>NZ_JAGQEE010000010.1 GCF_018304945.1 Collimonas humicola
TTTATAACGACAAACGCATGCACTCCGCGCTTGGTTATCAATCACCCAACCAGTTCGAGGCACAACACGCTCCGCAAGCGGCTTAGTTTCTAGTTCAACCTTGGTCCAGCCCGAGGGGTTCAGTCCATAAGTGGGTCAGTTTTCGGCGCAAATCAACAGCAAGACCCTAGCGGTGAGCGGCTAACCTATTTTGCGCTTCGTTCGCGGTTCGATAAGGCAAGGGCAATATCAGGTGTGAGCTTTCAGTTCCGAGATTTACGTGCAAAGGCAGCAACGGATACTGAGGACTTATCGCATGCACAGCGATTGCTCGGACATAAAAATCGTACTACCACTGAGATTTACACTCGTGATCGAATTGGGGATTTAGTGAAGCCTCTCGGGCGTATCCGACGAAGTTGACTCTACGGTTGTAGCTTTGCCCGGGTCAGATTTGTCGTCTGGCGCTCTAGGACGTTCTAACATCCAGGCAAACGGACTAGCTACGATGAAAACCAAGACTGTACCTGCGAACGTTTGCCAGAAACTCGCATATCCGAAGCTTTTGCCTGCGGCGACGATAAATGTAGTTGAGGCGATGCAAGTTGCCGCAAAGATTAATTGGGCTGTTCGAAGTCGTAGGATTACAGTTTTTTCACGCGATAGTAATTTGGTCCGAAAAACTACGGCCAGTGTTGGTATGGCGAAGAATAGGGCACCAAAGATATTCATCCATTTAGAGAGCAGTGACTCACTGGGTTTTGTGATGTCGTTGATCGGAATGGAGGAAACCCCAATAATCCGAGCCCTAGAGCTAAAAGCTGGTTTTCCGCCTGAACTCAGAATGGACATGGTGATGCTGTCTTTAGGGTTAAGGAGCGTGGGTGCGATATGAACGGTTTTCGTATCACTGGCGTCGATAACAGCCTGAACGTCTTCCGGCGTTTTGGAGGTCACGCGAGCTCGCACAATGGATGGTGCTTCGCCCGCTCTAAGCAGCCTCGCAAAATTTTTCTCAAATGATAGGTCGGAGTCAGGGGATGGTGCGATACCAATTTCGATAGGCATCTCGAAATCTTTAGTGGATACCGCTTTGTCTCCGTCGTTGGACAGCTTGAGGACAGAAAAATAAGGCTCTTTAATGGCGATCCCATCTATCGATACTTCTAACCCAGGAACCAAGTCTGTGGACGAAAGCTGGAGCGATGATTGAGATAATACTTGGATGACAAGGGGTTTGCCGCTGTTGACTGGTTTGCTGAGCCACCAAGGGATAAATACTCCCGCCACTGCTACGGCGAGCATCACTAGATACTTCCAATCCAGTTTTTTCAACATGGGTGCTTGAAAGTTGGGCGCGAATTGTAGAAATTCGGCTTTATTTGTAGAAAAGCGGGTCAGCAGCATTAACCGCTAACCCGCTTGAATCTTGGTGGCCCGGGGCGGAATCGAACCACCGACACAAGGATTTTCAATCCTCTGCTCTACCGACTGAGCTACCAGGCCAAGGGACAGGAGTATAGCAAAACATTTTTAATCCGCAAAGCCCATTGTTGAATTTTTTTAAAAAAACTTTGCATGGCACTGTGCAAGCCGTTCCGGCGGGGCCTCGGCGGCCTGGCAGCCCATATTTCATGGTGCTCGCGGGTCCTTCTGAACGTAATCGCTATAATGGCGGCATGAAAGATATCGGATCAATGTCGAAAACTGCTGGCGCATCGCCGATGGCAAAACATCAGTGCGATATTTGTATCGTTGGCAATGGCGCTGTCGGCAAAGCGGCAGCGCTTGGCCTGGCGCAGATGGGCTTGCGCGTCACCTTGCTGGGGATGGCGCCGGGGACTGCCGCAGCTGCCGCGCCGGATGCATGGGACACGCGTGTGTATGCGTTGAACCATGTCGCGCGTACTTTGTTGTCTACCGTCAAAGTCTGGGACGCACTGGACCTGGCGCGGGTTGCCGCGGTCGAAGGCATGGCGATCAAGGGCGGGACCGGCAGCGGCGCGGGAAACCTTTCCTTCGATGCTTATAGTGCGCACGTCGACGCGCTGGCATGGATTGTTGAGGACAGGAATCTTAACCAGGCCTTGGATGCCGCCCTGAAATTTGCATCGAACGTGCGCGTGATTACCGGCCGCGTGCAAAGCATGCAGGTCGATGCGGCCGCTGCGACGGTGCAGCTGGATTCGGGCGAGACCATCGCAGCGGCCCTGATCGTCGGCGCCGACGGCGCGCAGTCCTGGGTGCGCAGCCAGTGCGGCATCGGCATCGATTACCGCTCTTATAAGCAGCGCGGCGTGGTCGCCAATTTTTCCTGCGAGCGGCCGCACCACGGTATCGCCTATCAGTGGTTCACCGAAACCGAAGGCATCGTTGCTTTGCTGCCGCTGCCCGGCCAGCGCGTATCGCTGGTCTGGTCGGCGCCGGAAGCGCTGGCGCTTTCATTGCTGGATGAACCCTTGTCGCAGGTGGCGGCGCGCCTGTCATTGCTGGCGGCAGACCAGCTGGGACAGCTGCAGCCCTTGCAGCCAGAGCTGGCGCAAGGCTTTCCTTTATCCCTGCTCAAGACGCATGCCCTGGTGGCGCCGCGGGTGGCGCTGATCGGCGATGCCGGCCACGTGGTGCACCCGCTGGCCGGACATGGCATGAACCTGGGCTTCGGTGATGTCGCTGCGCTGATCCAGGTGCTGGCCGAGCGCGGCGCACATCGCGATTACGGCGATGAGCGCCTGCTGGCGCGTTACGCCCGTTCGCGCAAGGAAGAGATATTATTGATGCAGATGACCACCGATGGCCTGGAGCGGCTGTTCGGATTCGATTTCAGCCCATTGCGGCTGTTGCGCAACGCGGGGTTGAACTTGCTGGACAAGATACCAGTCTTAAAAAGACAACTGATGACCCACGCTTTGGGTCGGACAAGCGAATAACTGGAATAGCGATGAAAAAAACAAGCGTGATGCTGGCGGCGTTGATGGCCCTGTGGGCAAGCGTGGCCTCTGCCGAAACCTTGCAGGAAGCCGCGGTCAAGAAACTGATCGAGCCGCGCCTGGGCGAGGGAGCCAAGGTCGACGAAGTAACCAAGACGCCGTACGCCGGCTTGTTTGAAGTGCGCGTCGGCAGCGATATTTTCTATACCGATGCGGCAGCCAAGTATGTGTTCGTCGGCCGCATCATGGATGCCCAGTCTTCGCGCGACTTCACGCGAGAAAGAGTCGATGAGTTGAACAAGGTCAAGTTCGCCGACCTGCCGCTGGAGCTGGCCATGAAGAAGGTCAAGGGCAACGGCAAGCGCGTGATCGCGGTGTTCGAAGATCCTAACTGCGGCTATTGCAAGCGCTTCCACAAGACCACTTTGCAGGAAGTCGACAACGTCACGGTTTATACCTTCCTTTTCAACATCCTGGCGGAAGACTCGTCGGTCAAGGCGCGCAACGTCTGGTGCAGCGCCGACCGCAACAAGGCATGGACCGACCTGATGGTGGACGGCAAGGCCGCCGTCGCCGCGCCGACATCCTGCCAGGCGCCTAACGACAAAGTCCTGGCGCTAGGCCAAAAGCTGAATGTGACCGGTACGCCGACGATTATCTTCGCCGACGGTTCGCGTGTACCGGGCTGGATCGATGCCAAGACCATGGAAGCAAAATTCTCCACTTTGAAATAGTTCGCGGTCTATCGCAGTTTATTATTCTCGCGGCATACAGCATCGGGCTCCGGCATGGTCAATATCATCGATGAAGATATCGGCCTGGAGCCGGATCCTGCCACTCACCGTCCGCTATGAGCCATTCTCGATATAGCGGCCAGATCGTCGGCTTGTTGCTGGCCGCCGGCCGTGGCCGGCGCTTCGATCCGACCGGCATCCGGAGCAAGCTGCTGCAAAAGCTGCCGACGGCAGACGGCCGGACGGTGCTCGCCAGCGCTGCCGCCAGGCTTGCCGCAGCGCTTCCTCTTTGCATTGTGTTGCGTCCGGATGTGCCGGAGCAGATCGCGCAAATTGCGGAATATCCCTGGGTGCAGTGTGCAAACGCCGACGACGGCATGGCGGCGTCGCTGGCGTGTGGCGTGCAGCGGACCGCGGATGCTGCCGGCTGGATCATCGCGCTGGCGGACATGCCGTATGTTGAAACCGCAACCATCCAGGCGCTGGCGGCGGCGCTGCGCCGGGGCGCCGATATCGCCGCGCCGGTTTTCGAAGGGCGGCGCGGCAATCCGGTCGGCTTCAGCCGCCTGCACCTGCCGCGCCTGCTGGCCTTGCGCGGCGACCAGGGCGCCCGCAGCCTGCTGCAATCGTTTCCCGTCGTCGAGGTGGCGCTGGACGATCCCGGCATACACCAGGACATCGACACCGTCGCCGATATACGACAATCCTCCTCGTGAAGCAGGAAATCAGCAGGTGTTTTCAGCGTCGCGCTGCCTAGGAGCGGCCGAACATGCGCAATCCCGCTACACTATCGTCTTTTTGCGCAGCCCCGGCAGCCCATTTGACGTTATCCTGACCAGATGAACCCACATTTCCTGAACAAACGCATTATTCATTTACTCGGCTATGCCGGGCTGATTCCGTTCGTGCTGCTGACGCTGGCGAGCTGGCTGGTCAGCGTCGACTGGCTGCGCGATTTCATCCGCGGCCAGCTGGCATACGGCATTGCCGCGCTGTCTTTCCTGGGCGGGATCCATTGGGGCGCGGTGGTGCTGCGCGCCAACCTGTCTGCCGATCACACCCGCAAAGCCTTGATCTGGGGCGTGGCGCCGACCATCATCGCCTGGTTCTCGACCATGGCCGGCGGCTTCGGCTTCGCCTTGCTGATCGCCGGTTTCATTGCCGCTTACCAGGCCGACAAGCGCCTGTTCCCATGGTACGGCTTGCCGTCCTGGTTTATTGAATTGCGTTTCAGGCTGACCTGCGTCGCGGTGGCGGCTCTGATGCTGACCGTAATCGCCGGTAACGTTCGAGGATAAGAAGATGAAAAAGAATACAAGCAAATCGGGCGTCAAAGCCAGCCGCGGCATTCTGTCGTACAGCATCGTCGCCGCCGATCCGGCCGCCCATCTGTTTGCCGTGACCCTGACGATCGCCGATCCGGCCGCGGTCGGCCAGATTGTCGCCTTGCCGGCATGGATCCCGGGTAGCTACATGATCCGCGAGTTTGCCCGCAACATCGTGCAGATCCGCGCCGAATCGAATGGCCGCAAGATCGCTCTCCGCAAAATCGACAAGCACTCCTGGCAAGCCGCGCCCTGCGACGGTCCGCTGACCTTGCATTACCAGGTTTATGCCTGGGACCCGTCGGTGCGTGCCGCGCATCTGGACCAGACCCATGCCTTTTTCAATGGCACCAGCGTCTTCCTGCGCGTGGTCGGCCAGGAAAATGTTCCGCACGTAGTGGATATCCAGCGGCCGCAAGGCGAAGCCTACGAAGCGTGGCGCATCGCCACCGCGCTGCCGACGCTGAAAGCCAAGCGCGGCGGGTTTGGCAGCTATGCCGCCGCCAACTACGATGAGCTGATCGATCACCCTGTCGAAATGGGCACTTTCCAGCTGCTCAGCTTCAAGGCGCATGGCGTGCCGCATGAAATGGCGATTACCGGCAATGTGCCGAATCTCGATCTGGCGCGCCTGAGCGCGGACCTGAAAAAGATCTGCGAAACCCAGATTGCTTTCTTCGAACCGGCCGGCAGCAAGTTCGCCAGGCGCGCTCCGATGGAGCGCTATGTATTCATGACGATGGCGGTAGGCGACGGCTATGGCGGGCTGGAGCATCGCGCATCGACCGCGCTGATCTGCGCGCGCAGCGACTTGCCGGTCAAGGGGCAGGCGGAAATGAGCGACGGCTACCGTACTTTCCTCGGTCTTTGCAGCCACGAATATTTCCATACCTGGAACGTCAAGCGCATCAAGCCGGCAGCTTTCGCACCTTACGATCTGCAAGTGGAAAACTACACGCCGCTGCTGTGGCTGTTCGAAGGCGTCACCAGTTATTACGACGACCTGATGCTGTTGCGCAGCGGCCTGATCGACCAGGCTGCGTATTTCAAGCTGGTTGAAAAGACCGTCAATGGCGTGCTGCTGGGCAGCGGCCGCCGCAAGCAAAGCGTGGCGGAATCCAGCTTTGACGCCTGGGTTAAATATTATCGTCAGGACGAAAACGCGCCGAATGCGATTGTCAGCTATTACACCAAGGGTTCGCTGGTGGCGCTGGCGCTGGACCTGACCATCCGCACGGAAACCAAAGGCAGGAAATCGCTGGACGATGTGATGCGCGCCCTGTGGCAAAAATACGGCCGCGATTTTTATGCCGACAATGGCTTGGGCGGCCGTGGCGTCAGCGAGGCCGCCGTCGAAGCCTTGTTCGACGAAGTCACGGGCCTCAAGCTGAAGCGTTTCTTCGACCGTTACGTGCGCGCCACCGACGATTTGCCGTTGGCGAAACTGTTGGCACCGACCGGCATCGTGGTGGCGGACCAGCGCAAGCCGGGCAAACCTTCGCTGGGCGCGCGCATCGCCTACAGCGGCGGCGACTGCAGGCTGGCTAATGTATATGAGGGTGGCGCCGGCCATCGCGCCGGCTTGTCGGCCGGCGATGTGCTGGCGGCGATCGATGGCATCCGGGTGCCGGCCAAGCTGGATACCTTGCTGGCGCGGTATCGGGTTGGCGACACTATTACGGTCCACGCATTCCGGCGCGACGAGCTGCTGGTTTTCAGCGTCCGCCTGCTGGCCGACAGCGCGCCGCAAGTCAGTCTCGATGCGGAAGCCAAGCCGGCGCTCGGTACAGCAATGCGCAGTGCGTGGCTGGCAGGGCGCAACAGCCGTTGAGTGCGTAGCGGCCGATGCACAGCAGATAAAAAAACCGGGCAGATTTGAGCTGCCCGGTTTTTTTTATTCCGCCTTCAAGCCGTTCCAGCGCGGCGTCAGCGCATGTTCGATAGCGAACAAGTCAAGCACCCGCCCCAGCGTATGGTCGACCATTTCCGCGATGCTTTGCGGCCGGTGATAGAAGCCCGGCAATGGTGGGAAAATGATGCCGCCCATTTCGGTGACGCTGGTCATATTGCGCAGATGCGCCAGGTTGAAAGGCGTTTCGCGCACCATCAGCACCAGACGCCGGCGTTCCTTGAGAACCACGTCCGCGGCGCGGGCAATCAGATTGTCCGACAGGCCGTGCGCGACCGAGGCCAGGGTTTTCATGGAGCAGGGCGCGACGATCATGCCGTCGGACTGGAACGAGCCGCTGGCGATGGAAGCGCCGACATCGCGCACATTGTGGACCACGTCGGCCAGCGCTTCGACCTGCTTGCGGCGCATTTCCAGTTCCTGGTGCAGGTTCAGCACGCCGGCATCGGAAATCATCAGATGGCTTTCGACGCCGGGCAGCTCACGCAGCAGCTGCAGCAGCCGCACGCCATAGATGACGCCGGTGGCGCCGGTGATGGCGACGATCAGGCGGCGTGGCGGCGGGCTGGTTGAGACCACGAGCGGTCTCAGGCTTTCAGCAAGGTTTGCAGTTCGCCGGATTCGAACATTTCATTCATGATGTCCGAGCCGCCGACGAATTCGCCGTTGACGTAAAGTTGCGGAATGGTAGGCCAGTTGGAGTAATCCTTGATGCCTTGGCGCACGACCGGATCTTCCAGGACATTGATGGTGACGATGTTTTCAGCGCCGCTGGTTTTCAACAACTGGATGGCGCGGCCGGAAAATCCGCATTGTGGGAACTGCGCGGTTCCTTTCATGAACAGCACCACCGGGTTGCTGGTCACGGTTTCCTTGATCCACGCTTGTACATCGCTCATGGCAATACCTTAAAAAAGTTCAGAATACCGTCATTATATGAAAAAGGCCGCTGCGCTGCTGGTGAGTCTGGCCTTATGAGACTGCCGACGGCTTCGATAGTGCCGGAGTTGCCAGGGGGAAGCATGGAAGTGTGGTGAATTCCGCACTTGTCAAGAGATTTTGACGAAAGGTCCAAGTCCATGTACAATCTCAGGTTCTCCCGATTCCGCCCAGTGATTTTGCATTTGCTTGTCGCTGATTATGGTGTTTTAGGAAAGAAATTTTTTTAATAGTCTTCAATCATTTCGATGAGGTTTCATATGTACGCGGTCATAAAAACCGGTGGCAAACAATATAAAGTTGTTGCCGGCGAAAAACTCAAAATAGAACAGATACCTGCAGACATTGGCACCGAACTCACTATTGATCAAGTGCTTGCAGTTGGCGCTGGCGATTCCCTGAAATTCGGGGCGCCATTGGTCGAAGGTGCTACGGTGTCGGTTAAGGTATTGGCGCAAGGTCGCCACGATAAAGTCAAGATCTTCAAAATGCGTCGTCGTAAGCATTATCAGAAGCATCAAGGCCATCGTCAAAATTACACCGAAATTCAAATCGTTTCGATCAACGGCTAATACCAGCGGCGATTGACTTAACCAGATACCAGGAGTTTTAAATGGCACATAAAAAAGGCGGCGGCACTACGCGCAACGGCCGTGACTCAGAGTCAAAACGACTCGGCGTCAAGGTCTACGGTGGCCAAGCGATCAACGCTGGCGGCATCATTGTTCGTCAACGCGGCACTAAGACGCATCCAGGCGAAAATGTTGGCATGGGCAAGGATCACACCCTGTTCGCACTGATCGACGGCAAAGTACAATTCGTAACCAAGGGCGCTACCCAGCGTAACTACGTTACTGTCGTAGCAGCTTAAGCAACACTCTAAGCGTCGACACAAGCGAGGCCGCTGGCCTTGCTGCGAAAGGCTCTGCCGCTGGTAGAGCCTTTTTAGTTTCTGGTCGTAAAACACTGCCCGGACAGCAAAGCATGCGCGGCGACTTCAAGCCGCAGCGGTGGATTGCATCGGGTAGAGTTGTCGCTATTGCAATGACGGCCGGCGTGGCCGCTGCAACAATGCGCAAAAATCGGTAAAGTTACCCGTGCATTTCAATCAGAATTTAACCTCCAACCTCATTAGGACCTTCGAATGAAGTTTATAGATGAAGCAAAAATCGAAGTCATTGCCGGCGATGGCGGCAATGGGGTTGCGAGTTTTTGCCGTGAAAAATTCCGCCCGTTCGGCGGCCCTGACGGTGGCGATGGCGGCGTAGGCGGCAGCATCTGGGCTGTCGCGGACCGTAACATCAACACCCTGGTCGATTATCGTTTCTCCAAGATGCATCGCGCCGGCCGTGGCGAAAACGGCCGCGGCTCGGATTGCTACGGCAAGGGCGCCGACGATATCAAGCTGCGCATGCCGGTCGGCACCCTGATCGTCGACATCAACACCGGCGAAGCGATCGCCGACCTGACCGATCACGGCCAAGAAGTGTTGCTGGCCAAGGGCGGCGAGGGCGGCTGGGGCAATATCCACTTCAAATCATCGACCAACCGCGCACCGCGCCAGAAAAGCGACGGCAAGGAAGGCGAACGCCGTGAATTGCGGCTGGAGCTGAAGGTATTGGCCGACGTCGGCCTGCTGGGACAGCCGAATGCCGGCAAATCGACTTTCATCACCGCGGTGTCGAATGCCCGCCCGAAGATCGCTGACTACCCGTTCACCACCTTGCATCCGAACCTGGGCGTGGTCCGTGTCAGCCACGAAAAGAGTTTCGTGATCGCCGACATCCCGGGCCTGATCGAAGGCGCGGCAGAGGGCGCCGGACTGGGTATCCAGTTCCTGAAGCACTTGCAGCGCACCGGTTTGCTGCTGCACATCGTCGATCTGGCGCCGTTCGAAGACACGGTCGATCCGGTCAAGGAAGCCAAGGCGATCGTCAAGGAGTTGAAGAAATACGATCAGTCGCTGTTCGACAAGCCGCGCTGGCTGGTGCTGAACAAGATCGACGTGATTCCGGAAGGCGAGCGCGTCAAGCGCGTCAAGGATTTCATCAAGCGCTTCGGCTGGAAAGGCCCGGTATTTGAAATTTCCGCGCTGAACCGCGACGGCTGCCCGGAACTGGTGACCGAAATCTACGGCTACCTGGCGGAAAAGCGCCAGCAGGAAACCCGCTCGGAAGAGACGCACATGGCGGTGGAAGCCCAAGCCATCCTGTCTATCGATCCGGACGATCCGCGTTTCAAGATCCTGGATTAAACAGCCGTTGGCGGCCGTTATCGATGGGGGAAGTTCCTGCATTGATCGCGGCCTTATTTTTGTCCGTTGTTTTTGTCCGTCGCCTTGTACCATTGGCGGCTGGACAGCTGCTATAGATAAACACATGAATTCCGTCATTCAAAAAGCCAAGCGCATCATCATCAAGGTCGGATCCTCCCTGGTAACCAATGACGGCAAGGGGCTGGACGCCGGCGCCATCGCCAAATGGGCGACCCAGATCGCCGAATTGCGGGCGATGGGCAAGGAAGTGGTGCTGGTCAGTTCCGGTGCGGTGGCTGAAGGCATGCAAAGGCTGGGCTTCGACAAGCGGCCGACCAGCATCGATGAACTGCAGGCTTGCGCCGCCGTCGGCCAGATGGGCCTGGCGCAGATCTACGAAACCAGTTTCCGTGCCCACAATATCCGTACCGCGCAGGTACTGCTGACCCACGCCGACCTGGCCGACCGCGAACGCTACCTGAACGCGCGCTCGACCTTGTTCACCCTGCTGCGCTTTGGCGTGGTGGCGATCATCAACGAGAATGACACGGTGGTGACCGATGAAATCAAGTTCGGCGACAACGATACCCTGGGTGCGCTGGTCGCCAACCTGATTGAAGGCGATGCCCTGATCATCCTGACCGATCAGAAAGGCTTGTTCACCGCCGATCCGCGCAAGGACCCGAATGCCGAATTCGTGCATGAGGCGAAAGCCGGCGATCCGGCGCTGGAAGTCATGGCAGGCGATGCCGGCACCAGCATCGGCCGCGGTGGCATGATCACCAAGATTCTGGCCGCCAAGCGTGCCGCCAGCTCCGGCGCCCATACGGTGATCGCCTGGGGCCGCGAAGATGCGGTGCTGACCCGGCTCGCCGGCGGCGAAGCCATCGGCACGCAGCTGCTCGCGCAGACCGGACAACTGACTGCGCGCAAGCAGTGGATGGCGGATCATCTGAAAACCGCAGGCAAGGTCATGCTGGACGCCGGCGCCGTGCAAAAGCTGCGCAACGAGGGAAAATCCCTGCTGCCTATCGGCGTCACCGCAGTGTCTGGCGAATTTGGCCGTGGCGACGTGATTACCTGCACCGACGCCGATGGTCATGCCATCGCGCGCGGCATCAGCAATTACACCAGTTCCGAAGCGCGCCGCATCATGCGCCATCCATCTTCGGAAATCCAGGCCATCCTCGGTTTTGTCGAGGAATCGGAATTGATTCACCGGGACAATATGGTATTGGTCTGAGCGGATTGCCCAGTACGGTCACCGCAGGCAATAAAAAACGGCTCCGCAGAACGCAGGAGCCGTTTTTCATTCATCAAGTCACGCTGGCGATCAGCTACCTGGCTTGATCGGGCGATTGCTGGTGATTCTGCTGCGGATATCTTCAACTCTGCCTGCCACCATGCCATCCTGGCAAAGATAGTCTTTGGCCAGGGAAGCGTGATGCCGGTTGCCGGCCGAATCATTGATCCGCTTCCAGTCGTTCAGGCGCGCCCGCGACCAGCTGCCATCCTTCTGGCCGAATGCATACAGCTTGCTCTCATAAGTCTGGCAGCGGATTCCCTCATAGCTGACATTTTGCGCTCCGGCCTCGCTCTTGCTGACCAGTGTATAGCGCACGACGCCGTCTTTACCCGCCGAGATCGATTTGAGGTCGATGAAGAAATTCATGGTGGCGGTCGGGCTGACATAGAACGATACCAGGTTGGCCGCCTGCGGCGCCGGCGGAATCTCGGTCTTGATTTCCTGCCATGACTTGCCGTCGTCATCGTCGTCGAAATCGCCGGGATTCAATTTCATGGCGCTGCCTTGATCGAAGGAATCGGCGTGCACGTGCGCGGTCATGCCCAGCAACAGCAGGCCGGCGGCCAGTAGCCGTGATATTTGGGTAACGGGGATGCGTAAAACAAAAGCCATGGAGGCGCTCACTTTTTTTCGGGTTCTGCGGGTGTGGATTGGTTCGCTGCACGCGGTCCGTGGCCGGTGCGCAGATGACGGGCGTGATGCGGCGCGCTCTGCAAAGGACGCGTCAGGAAACGTGATAATTCTTGCAAGGCGCGTTGATAGACATCCCGCTTGAATTCGATCACGACATCCAGCGGCACCCAGTAGTCATGCCAGCGCCAGGCGTCGAATTCGGGGTGTTCGGTCAGGCGCAGGTTGACGTCGCAGTCGCGTCCGGTCATGCGCAGCAGGAACCAGATCTGCTTCTGCCCGCGATAATGCCCGCGCACGTCGCGCTTGATGAAATGGTCGGGCACTTCATAGCGCAGCCAGTCGCGGGTGCGGCCGATGATCTTGACGTGTTCCGCCTTCAACCCGATTTCTTCCTCGAGTTCACGAAACATGGCCTGCTCCGGGGTTTCACCGTATTTGATACCGCCCTGTGGAAATTGCCACGAGTGTTCGCGCACGCGCTTGCCCCACCAGACTTCATTCTGGGTATTGAGCAAGATAATGCCGACGTTCGGGCGAAAGCCTTCACGGTCAAGCATGTTGTTACCTCAAAACTTTCTGCGGCCAGGCGGTTCTCCTGCCTGATTCCTTGCTTGCTGTCATCATTGCGGAACAAAGCTGCCGGTCTAGCCCCGGTCAACCACTCTGTCCTCGCCCGATTAGGCGCGCAATCTGCCCCGGCCAGGGGTGCCTATGGCCAGAACATCAATCAAATGTGCAAAGAGTAGGCGCATCAGCCAGCTAATCCTTTAAAATTGAGTTGATTATAACCCTCTCTTTTTAAAAAGAATTCATCGTTATGCGCGCCTCCCGTTTTTTTATCTCCACGCTCAAAGAAGCCCCATCCGATGCGGAAATCGTCAGCCATAAACTGATGATGCGCGCCGGCATGATCAAGCGCATCAGTTCCGGCATCTACACCTATATGCCGATGGGCCTGCGCGTGATCCGCAAGGTCGAGAATATTGTGCGTCAGGAAATGAACCGTTCGGGGGCGGTGGAATTGCTGATGCCGGTAGTGCAGCCCGCCGAACTCTGGCAGGAAACCGGGCGCTGGCAGAAATACGGCGCTGAACTGATGCGCGTCAAGGACCGTCACGGCCGCGACTTCATCATCCAGCCGACTTCGGAAGAAGTGATTACTGACATCGCCCGTACGGAACTGCGCTCCTACCGCAAGCTGCCGGTGAATTTTTACCATATCCAGACCAAGTTCCGCGATGAGCGCCGGCCACGCTTCGGCCTGATGCGCGGCCGCGAATTCACCATGAAGGATGCCTATTCCTTCGACCGCGACCTGGACGGCCTGAAGCAGTCTTACCAGATCATGTACGACGCCTACGTGCGTATTTTCAACCGTTTCGGCTTGCAGTTCCGCGCCGTGGCGGCCGATAACGGCGCCATTGGCGGCACCGGATCGCACGAATTCCATGTCATCGCCGCTACCGGTGAAGACGCCATCGTGTACTGCCCGAACTCGGACTACGCCGCCAATATGGAAGCGGCCGAATCCCTGCCGCTGATTCCGACTCGCGCGGCGCCGGCACAGGCGCTGACCAAGACGGCGACGCCAGGCAAAGCCAAGTGCGAAGCGGTGGCTGAGTTCCTGCAGCTGCCTTTGACGCAAACCATCAAGTCCATCGTGCTCGCCGTTGAAAAAGAAGCAACGGATAAAGAGCCTGCCAGCAAGGCAGTGTGGCTGCTGATGCTGCGCGGCGACCACGAACTGAACGAAATCAAGGCTAACAAGATTCCTGGCCTGGCCGGTTATCGTTTCACTACGGAGCAGGAAATCGTCGAGTATTTCGGCACGCCGCCTGGCTATCTCGGCCCGGTCAACACCAAGAAGCCGGTGACCGTGGTGGCTGATGTCAATGTGGCAAACATGCACGATTTTGTCAGCGGCGCCAACGAAGTCGATTTCCACTACACCGGCGTCAACTGGGGCCGCGACTTGCCTGAGCCTATGGTGTTCGATATCCGCAATGTGGTGGAAGGCGATCCATCGCCGGACGGCAAGGGCGCGCTGGCGATTCTGCGCGGTATCGAAGTCGGCCACGTGTTCCAGCTCGGCACCGCCTACTCGGAAGCGATGAAGGCGACTTTCCTGGATGAAGGTGGCAAGCCGCAACTGTTGCAGATGGGCTGCTACGGCATCGGCATCACCCGTATCCTGGGCGCTGCGATCGAGCAGAATTTCGACGACAAGGGCATCATCTGGCCGTCGGCGATCGCACCGTTTGAAGTCGTCGTATGCCCGATGGGCTACGATCGCAGCGAGGCGGTAAAGGCCGAGACCGACAAGCTGTACGAAGCGCTGCTGGCCGCCGGCGTCGACGTCATCCTGGATGACCGCGGCGAACGCCCGGGCGCCATGTTTGCAGACTGGGAACTGATCGGCGTACCGCATCGCATCGTGATCGGCGACCGTGGCTTGAAAGATGGCCAGATCGAGTACCAGGGGCGGCGCGACACCGAAGCCACGCAGGTGCCGCTGGTCGAGATGGAGGCGTTCATCAAAGCCAAGCTAGTGTAGTGTTTCGTAGGTAATGGCGCTTCAGAAATGGTGGATTTTCGCGTCAGGCTAGGCGGATGGCCGCCCCGCGCAAACCGGAGCGATAGCGAGACTATCGCGAGGATTTGCAACGACGCATGGCGCGAAAAGACGCGGCCGGCCAGGCGCCGTTTATGAAGTGTCATTATCTGCGAAATACTACACAGGTTTCCTAAATACAACAAAATCACGGCGCAACGGTTTCTTGCGCCGTTTTCTTTGTATACTCCTTGAAAAATAAAAAGTGTTTCTAAGGGAGTATCGATTGCGCTGGTCTCGTTGGATGAGCGTGCTGTCCATCTTGCTGCTGTTGAGCGGCATGGCGCATGCCGGAAATCAAAAAGAAGAAGAGCTGGCGGATTCGGTGCGCCTGGCTTTGTCACGCGCCATCAATGATGCGCGTCCGCCGAAACCCCAGTTCAGCGACATCGACCAGCGCATCCAGTACCTGTACTGGCTGGGCGAAATGTCGGAACGCCTGAAGAAAAAACTGCCGGATGCGCAGATGCGCATCGAATTCCTGGAAACCGCCTGGTATGAAGCCAAGCGCGCCGGCCTCGATCCCGGCATGGTGCTGGGCCTGATCCAGGTTGAATCGGCTTTTCGCAAATATGCCTTGTCCAGCGTCAGCGCCCACGGCTACATGCAGGTCATGCCGTTCTGGAGCCGCGTGATCGGCGATTCCGACCGCAGCAAGCTGTTCAACATGCAAACCAATCTGCGCTACGGCTGTTCCATCCTGCGCATGTACATCGATATGGAAAAGGGCAATCTGTATCTTGCGCTGGGCCGCTATAACGGCAGCCGCGGCCGCCCGGAATATCCCAATGCCGTGCTGGCCGCCTGGAAACGCTGGGAATACAAGGATGCTTCACCGTTGCATACGGTCTCTGCCCAACAGTAATTACCCGTCGCTCTGACTGCGGCGCGCCCTGCGCTCGCCGCCCCCATCTGCTGTTTTCCCCTCAAGCATGATCCAGATAGCTGGTCCGGCAACGCCCGGGCCGGCTTTCTGCCGTCCGGCCGCAGCGCTTGCCCGCCTGCTGTTCCTGCACCAACAGGAATTTCTCCAAGGCTTGGCGTAAATCGCTGAGCGTCATCAAGTTGTAACAAGATGCAGTTACAGTTGTAACAAAATATTACAAATGCTTGCATATTTCTGGTTGACAACACGGAGCGATGAATGAAATTAAGTATATGGATTGCCGCCGCCACGGCGTCGGTGGCGCTGGCGGGGTGCAGCGGTTCCAGCAATTCCCTGGTAGAGGCGCCGGTCGAGCGGCCTGAAGTCAAGCCGGCGGCAAAGAACGTGATTTTCTTCCTGGGCGACGGCATGGGCATCACCACCATGACAGCGGCGCGCATTTACAAGGTAGGCGAAGAGGGCGATCTGACTCTCGATACCTTGCCGGAAACCGGTTTCGTCACGACATATTCGAACGATGCCCAGGTCACCGACAGCGCACCGTCGATGGCGGCTTACATGACCGGGGTCAAGGCCAATAATGAAGTGATCTCGATGTCAGCCAATACCAGCGCCCGCGATGCCAGCGGCAAGAGCTATGTCAGCGGCGCCGACAGCACCTGTCCGAGCGGCAATGGCACACCGGCCGATACCCTGCTGGAAATCATGAAAGCGAAGGGCTACAGCACCGGCGTCGTGACCACTACCAGGATCACCCACGCGACGCCGGCGGCGACGTATTCGCATATCTGCCACCGCGACGGCGAAAACAATATCGCCGCGCAGCTGACGCCCAAGGGCGCCGGTTTCAACAGCAAGCTGAGCGATGGCGTCGATGTGATCTTTGGCGGCGGCCGCCGTCACTTCCTGCCGAAGACCGATGCCGACAGCAAGCGCAGCGACAGCCGCGACCTGGTTGCTGAATTCAAGGCCGCTGGGTATGCCTACGCAGCCAATTTCGCCGACTTCGACAAGCTCAGCAACACGGCGCCGAAAGTGGTGGGCCTGTTCAACAAGGACCACATGACTTACGACCTTGACCGCGACGCGGCCAAGGAACCGAGCCTGGCCCAGATGACCGGCAAGTCGATCGATCTACTCAACAGCAAGAAGACCGGCTTCTTCCTGATGGTGGAAGGCGGCCGCATCGATCACGCGCTGCATGCCACCAACGCCCGCCGCGCCTTGCAGGAAACCGTCGCTTTCGACGATGCCGTCAAGGTCGCGCTGGACAAGATGCAGCAAGTCGATCCGGGCTTGAAGAACACCTTGGTAGTGGTCACTGCCGATCATGATCATTCGATCCTGCTGAACGGCTACGCCAAGCGCACCGGCAAGACCACCAGCAGCGAACCGGGCGTGCTCGGCCTGGTGAAGAATGTCCTGACCGGCCAGCCTGAGCGCGACATCAACAATAATCCGTACACCGTGATCGGCTTTGGCAACGGCCCCAACCATCTGGCTGCGCGCGGCGCCTTGTCGGACATGCAGGTGGCCGGCAAAGACTATCTGCAAGAATCGGTGATCCCGACCGAAGCGGGCGGAGAGACGCATGGCGGCACCAATGTCTTTATCGGTGCGCAGGGCATGGGCGCCGAGAACATCCGCGGCGTGCTCGACAACACCGAGGTGTTCGGCCTGGTGAAAAAAGCCGTCGGCCTGTGAGGCCTCCCGCGAACCACACGATTGAGTCGCGCAACCATCAAGCAAAACGCAACAAAGAGTCCAAAGGTCAGACATGAAAATCAATCTAGCAGCTTCCAAGCAATTTCCGCATCGCCTCCGCCAGGGCGCCGCCTTGTGTGCGCTGGCGCTGCTGTGCGGCGGGCAGGCCCTGGCCGCCGATGCGGCGCCGGCGAAAGCAAAGAACGTCATCTTTTTCCTCGGTGACGGCATGGGGCCGGTGACCGTCACGGCGGCACGCATCTATGGGCATGGCGAAGCCGGCCGCCTGACGATGGAGACGCTGAACCGCACCGCCCGCGTCAAGACTTTCTCGCTGGATGGCCAGACCACCGACAGCGCGCCGTCGATGGCGGCCTACATGACCGGCGTCAAGATGAAGAACGACGTCATCTCGATGTCTTCCGACACCAATGCCTTCGATGCCAACGGCAAGCCGTATCAGAACAATGCCGACTCGACCTGCGTCGCCGGCAATGGCCAGGCGGTGCAGACCTTGCTGGAATTATCGAAGGGCGCCGGCAAGGCGGTCGGCGCCGTCAGCACCACCCGCATCAGCCACGCGACGCCGGCGGCAACCTACGCTCACGTCTGCAACCGCGATGCCTACAACACCATCACCGAGCAGGCGACGCCAGGCGCGCCGCGCTACAACCTGGCGCTGAAGGACGGCGTCGATGTCTTGCTCGGCGGCGGCCTGCGCCACTTCTTGCCGAAATCCGATCCGGCCAGCAAGCGCAACGATAATCTGGATCCGCTGAGCATGTTCAAGGCTGCCGGCTATACCTACGTTGCTTCCGGCACGGAATTGAGGAGCGTCAATCCGGCCAGCGTCAGCAAGCTGCTCGGCTTGTTTACCGCCAGCGACATGGATTACGAGCTGGACCGGGTCAAGAAGAAGCTGAACCAGCCTAGCCTGGCCGAGATGACGGAGAAAGCCATCGGCGTGCTGAAGAAAAATCCGAACGGCTATTTCCTGATGGTGGAAGGCGGCCGCATCGACCACGCCCTGCACGGCACCAATGCCAAGCGCGCGCTGGAAGATACGTTGGCCTTCGATGCGGCGATCAAGAAGGCGCTGGAACTGGTCGATTTGAAAGACACCTTGATCGTGGTCACGGCGGATCATGACCACGCCATCGGCTTCAACGGCTATCCCAAGCGCGGCAATCCCATCCTCGGGAAGGTCGCCAATTATGCCGACGGCAAACTTGCGCTGGCGGCCGACGGCAAGCCCTATACCACGCTGGTATTCGGCAATGGCAGCGCGCCGCGGCGGCCGGAAGACAGCGACCTGACCAATGTCGATACCGAAGCCGACGACTACCTGCAGCAGGTCGGCGTGCGCTTTGCCGGCTCGCCCGGTTCGGAAACCCACGGCGGCGGTGACGTCATGCTGTTTTCAGCCGGCGCCGGCAGCGACAGTTTCAAAGGCACATTTGAAAACATCAAGGTGTTTGGCAAGGTCAAGAATGCGCTTGGCCTGTAATACGGTTACCTGAGTAGTACTTACGCCGCCATCGTTCCGGTGGCGGCATTTTTTTGGTGGAAAAATGATTTGCTTTAAAAAATGCAGGAATGGCTTGATGCTTGCTGCACTGGCCGTGGCGTCGCTGATGCCGGTGGCGATGGCGGCGGAAAACGTCGGCGGTCCGGATCAGAATTTGCAGGTGCGGCACTATGCGATGACCATCGGGCGCGATGGCGTCAAGCGCGAAACCACATTCACCGAGCGCGTGTACCGCCGCAACGACCAGGTCTGGACCGAACGTCTGATCGCCGGCGAGTCCGCCGACGCACATGATCACGGCGACGACCACGGCAGCCACAGCCACCCGGACGCCGGCAGCTCGCCGATGTGGGTACGGCGCCTGGCCGACGGTACGCTCGATGCGCGCCTGATCGAGCGCCATCAGCGGCGCAGCATCAAGGTTGACTCCCAGTACTACGGCAATATCGGCTTCAACGGCAGCTGGGGCAGCACGTTTTTCCTGAGCGATCCGCAAAGCCTGAAAAGCATGCGCGCGGTGGGTGCGGTCAGGGACGGCGTACAGCAGTATGAAAGCAAGCGGGGCGATCTGACGGTGCGCGTCAGCTGGGATGTCAACGGCCGGTATCCGCGCCGGGTAGAGTCGCTGGAGGCGCATGGCAATGCGCGCCGCGAAACCCTGGTCAGCGTGATCGAAGCGCCCAAGGTCTTGCCATGGAACACGCTGGCTGGTTATGCCGAAATCGACTATTCGGATTTGCTCGATTAAATCCCGTGTTTCTGCTGCGGTGTAAATGCTGCGGAAACAAAAACGCCCGCGCGATGCGGGCGTTTTTGTTTGGCACCCAGGGCGGCGCAAACGACTGCGGCTAAGCCCCAAGCATTATTTCAAGTGATCGGAAATGAGTTTTGTCATTTCAAACATCGACACTTCTTTTTTGCCGCCAAAGACAGCTTTCAATTTGTCATCTGCAACAATATTGCGCTTGTTTGCTGGATTTTGCAGATTGTGCTTCTTGATGTACTCCCACACTTTCTTGGTGACTTCAGTGCGTGGCAGCGGGGCCGCGCCGACGACCGCAGCCAGCGTGGCCGATGGCGTCAGTGGTTTCATGAATGCTGCATTCGGCTTGCGCGCTACAGTACCGGTTGCAGTGACTTTTTTAGGAGCTGCCTTTGGCGCCGATTTGGTCGGTGCTTTCGCCGGTGCGACAGCTTTCTTCGCTGCTGGTTTTTTTGCTGCTGTGGCCATCTTTGAGCCTCCTTCAGGGATATGGGAAAAATGCGTCAAGCACGCATCGCTAATAGTGTTGCGCTTTTCTTGGCGATGCAAGCGTTTTTTATGGGTTTGTGCGGGATTTGATACGGAAGCGCGCGCCCTGCCGAGCCACGAAAAACCGCGGACTGGCGCGCTTGCGCGGCTGTTTGCGATGATCTGTAGAAATTCGGGGCAGGTAACAGTTGGCGCCGGCCGCCGCTGCGGAGCGTCCCGGGGCGCTCCGGTTTGCTGAAAAGCCTTGCAAGTCAATGACTTGCAAGGCTTTTCAGGTCTTGCGGCAGTGCCTGCGCAGCGTTTAGCGCATGCCTGGCATCATGCCCTTCATGCCGCGCATCATTTTCATCATGCCGCCGCCCTTGAGCTTTTTCATCATCGACTGCATTTGGTCAAATTGCGACAGCATGCGGTTCACTTCTTGCACCTGCACCCCGGCGCCGACGGCGATGCGGCGCTTGCGCGAAGCCTTGATCAGCTCCGGCTTGGCCCGTTCCTGGGCAGTCATCGAGTTGATGATGCCTTCCATCCGGCGTACCTGTTTCTCCGCCTGGTCCATATTGGCGCCGCCCGCGGCTTGCTGGAATTGCGCCGGCAGCTTGTCCATCAGGTTCGACAGGCCGCCCATTTTCTTCATCTGGCCGAGCTGCGCCTTGAAGTCGTTGAGGTCGAACTTGCCGCCGCCCTTGATTTTGTGCGCCAGGTCCTTGGCTGCCGCTACATCGACGCCTTTCTGCGCTTCTTCGACCAGCGCCAGGATGTCGCCCATGCCGAGGATGCGGTTGGCCATGCGGGTTGGGTCGAACGCTTCCAGGCCGTCCAGTTTTTCAGCGGTGCCGGCAAACTTGATCGGCTTACCGGTGATATGCCGCACCGACAGCGCCGCGCCGCCGCGCGCATCGCCGTCCAGCTTGGTCAGCACGATGCCGGTCAGCGGCAAGGCGTCGTTGAAGGCCTTGGCGGTATTGATGGCGTCCTGGCCGAGCATGGCGTCGACCACGAACAGGGTTTCGATCGGCTTGACGGCGGTATGGATGGCGCTGATTTCCTTCATCATCGCTTCGTCGATGCCGAGGCGGCCGGCGGTGTCGATGATCAGGACGTCATGGTAATGACGCTTGGCATAGTCCAGCGCGGCCAGCGCGATATCCACCGGCTTGTCGCTGATCTCGGTGGGAAAGAAATCGGCGCCGACCTGCGCCGTCACGGTCTGCAGCTGGCCGATCGCGGCTGGACGGTAGACGTCGGCGGAGACGGTCAGTACTTTTTTCTTCTTTTGTTCGCGCAGATACTTGGCGAGCTTGCCGACGGTGGTGGTTTTACCCGCACCTTGCAGGCCCGCCATCAGGATGATGGCCGGCGGCTGCGTGGCAAAACTCAGCTGCGAGGCTTCCGGGCCGAGGTCCGCGCCCATCAACGAAGCCAGCTCGCGCTGCACCACGCCGACCAGAGCCTGGCCCGGGGTCAGCGAGGCGATGACTTCTTCGCCCAGCGCTTTTTGTTTAACGTTGGCGATGAATTCGCGCACGGCAGGCAAGGCGACGTCGGCCTCCAGCAAAGCCAGACGGACTTCGCGCAGCATTTCTGCGGTATTGGTTTCGGTGAGGCGCGCTTCGCCGCGCATGGTTTTGACGACTTTGGCGAGGCGTTGGGTAAGATTGTCGAGCATGGGTACGCAGCGTTTCCAGAAGAGGTGCAATCGGTCAATGTGAACTAGCGCAGTGTTTTGCACATAATGACACTTAATAAACGGCGGCTAGCTGACCGCGCCTGGCCAGCCGCATCTTTTCGCACCATGCGCCGTTGCAAATCCTCGCGATAGCCCTCTATCGCTCCGGTTTGCGCCTGGCCTGGCACGAAAATACACCATTTTTTAAGCGCCCTTACTTACATGCGAAGCACTGCACTGCTCGCGCGCAGCTGATGCGCCAGCGCGCTGCAAAAGGTCACAGTAATGCTTGTAAACCGCCATTTTACCTGATGCCGGGCAAACGCCTAGCATTCAGGGGCGCGGCAAAGACCTGTGCATCAAATAGCAGGAGAGGAATGATGTGCAAGTTGCAAGAAATGAAGCCGGGCTTCGACCGCACGCATGTTCGCCTTGTTTGAGCACGCCGCGCAGACGCCACATGTTGTAAACTTACACGATGCAAACATCTCTTTTCGTTCTGGTGGCGCTGCTCTATATAGGCTGCACCTTTTTGCCGTCGAGCCGGCGCCAGACTATTTCGATTGTCGTCGCCGCCGCCTGGTTGCTGCATGGCGGCGTGCTGTGGGCCGACGTGGTCGGGCCGGAACAGTTGCGGGTCGGTTTTTCCATGATGCTGTCGGCGACCTTATGGGTGTCGGTGGCGGCTTATTGGCTTGAAAACCGCAATTACACCCTTGACGGCCTGCGGGTGCTGGTGTTGCCGATGGCAGCCCTGGCGGCGGTGCTGCCGGCAGTATTTCCAGGAAATATGGTGCCCCTGAACGGCAAGTCGCCGGTTTTCCTGTGGCATATCGTGATTTCCATCCTGGCTTACAGTACGCTCACGATTGCTGCCTTTCATGCTGTACTGATGGTGTTGCAGGAATCGCGCCTGCATACCCGGCCGGGCGGCGTCAAGGCCGGCTGGTTCGGGCTGGCGCTGGATCGCCTGCCGGCGCTGCTGACCATGGAAAAGCTGCTGTTCCGCCTGATTGCTTTCGGATTTTTCCTGCTGACGCTGACCGTGCTGTCAGGCGTGGTGTTTTCGGAAGAATTGTTCAACAAGGCCTTCAAATGGGATCACAAGACCATTTTCACCATGCTGTCATGGGCCCTGTTCGGCCTGCTGCTGGCCGGCCGCCGATGGCAGGGCTGGCGCGGCCGCACCGCGCTCAGTTTTACCTTGACCGGGTTTGCCATTTTGTTACTGGCGTATGTAGGGAGCCGTTTCGTGCTTGAAGTTGTGTTGCATCGGGTATTGGTATGAAATTCATTATTTTAATTGTCATTGTGCTGGCCGTGATCGTCTGGCTGCAGCGCCTGCAGAAAAATCTCGGCCGCGATCGTTCGTCCTCGGCGGGAACCCCATCTTCTGGCGGTGCGGCCTCCGCCGCCAATGAACCGGCCCAGGCTGAGGCGATGGTGGCTTGTGTCCATTGCGGCATCCACTTCCCGGCGTCGGAAGCGATTGCCGATGCCTCCGGCGCGCCTTTCTGCAGCGCTGAACATCGCCGCCTGCATTCTTCCTAGCGCGCTCAATACTTGAACATTTGCGCTCATTCCGGGCCGGGCTCGCCTGCCGAGGGCAACTGGTCCGGAATTTCAACATTCATCGCGAGACAGGATATTTGCGCATGACCAGCTCCAGCCTTACTTCGCAGAGCGAAAAGCCTGACACTTTCTGGCGCACGCTGCAAACCTTCAACGTGACGCGGATCGTGGTTGCTATGGTGATGCTGGCCTATGTCAGCAGCCAAAGCAAAGGCGAGATATGGTTTTCCCAGCTCTTCACGGGAGCTGAAATCTGCGGCGCCTATCTGTTGTGCGCCATCCTCTTCACGCTGGTGACTACCTACTACCGGCGCTATTACATGCTGCAGATCGCGCTGCCGATCACGGTGGACCTGGTCGCCGTGTCGATTCTGTATATAGGTGCCGGCGGCGCCAAAAGCGGCCTGGCGATCCTGTATCTGTTTCCGCTGGCCGGTGCGGCCATTCTGGCGCCCTTGCTGGTAGCGCTGTTTTTTGTCTCGGTCGCGACCATGGTGCTGCTGGCGGACAGCGGCTATCAGATTCTGCAATCCTCTCCGGATATCTCCACCGTGCAAGCCGGCTTGTATGGCGGCGCCTTCTTCTTCGCCGTGCTGGTGATCAACCGCCTGGCGCACAAGCTGATCAAGCAGGAAGAGCTGGCAACCCAGCGCGGCCGGGATTTGCGGGTGCAGATGGACATCAACCGCATCGCCATCAAAGACATGGGCGACGGCTTGCTGGTGGTTGATCCGATCGGCACGCTGATCATGGCCAATCCGGCTGCGGAAAGGATGCTGGGCCTGTCGTTCCCGATGACGGACGATGAGCCGCGCCATAAGCTGAGCGATTATGCCTTGCTGGCGCCGATCACCGATGCATTGTTTGCCTGGGAATCGCGGGTCAGCGACTTGCCGCGGCCCGGCGCGCCGGTGGTCGGCGAGGCGGTATTCGTCACGATCAAGCATACCGACGACCTGGGCCAGGAAGCGGCCGCGATTGACTGGAGCGGGCGACGCGAGCTGGCAGCGCATCTGAAAGTGCGCTTTGCCGCGGTCAGGATGCGCGAACTGAGCGAGTATCGCGCCGTCATTTTCCTGCAGGATGTCAGCGAAATCGAAAACCAGGCGCAGCAGCTGAAGCTGGCCGCCATGGGGCGCCTGACAGCCAGCATCGCCCACGAAGTGCGCAATCCGCTGGCCTCGATTTCCTATGCCGCCACCTTGCTGTCCGAGGAAGCGGGCAGCCAGACGCAAGCGCGGCTGGTGACGATCGTCGAAGACAACGTGGCGCGCCTGGACCGCATGATCGAGGATATCCTGAAGCTGTCGCGCAAAGCGCAGCGCCAGCTGGAACCGATTCAGCTGGCGCCGCTGCTGCACGATATCGTCAATGATTTCAAGCAGACGCATGCGGTGGCGCCCGGCGCCATTGTCCTTCAGATCGAACTGACGGACCGTTACCACGTCTGGTTCGATCCGCTGCATTTGCGCGAAGTGGTGACCAATCTGCTGTCGAATGCGGTGCGCTACGCCAGCGGCCGGCCGGGCGGGATGCGTTTGCATATCATGTCCAGCGTCGCCGGGCGGCTGGAGCTGCATGTGCAGGACGATGGCGAACCGATTTCTCCGGCAGTGCGGGCGCACCTGTTCGAGCCGTTTTACACCACTTCCAGCAAGGGCACCGGACTGGGCTTGTTTTTGGCGCGCGAATTGTGTTTGAATAACGGCGCATTACTCGATTATGAATACCGGCATGATGTTCAAGGACAGAATTCCAGCCATGTGAGTGGTCGTTTTGTTATTGCGTTTGCTCCCCGTGATCCTCTGTCATTAGCTGACTAGAACTATTAAAAAGACCATTGCCATGACTTCACCCCGTATTCTGGTCGTCGATGACGAAGCCCACCTGCGCGAACTGCTCGAGATCGCACTGGTCAAGATGGGACTCGACGTCGACAGCGCCGATAGCCTGGCCGCTGCGCGCAGCCATCTGGCCAGCAATGAATATGCATTGATCCTGACTGACATGCGCCTGCCGGACGGCCTCGGCATCGAGCTGGTGCGCGAAGTCACCAGCGGCGACAAGGTGATTCCGATCGCCGTGATTACCGCCTATGGCAGCGCCGACAACGCCGTGGTGGCCTTGAAGGCCGGCGCTTTCGACTATCTGTCGAAGCCGGTGGCGCTGGATCAGCTGCGCCTGATGGTGCAATCGGCGCTGCGCATCGGCAAGCCGGCCGAGAACCAGCGCCAGTCCGGCGATGTCAAGGCTCGCAATAACGGCAACGCCTTGCGCCTGATCGGCCAGTCCGCCGCCATGCAGGAATTGCGCACCCAGATTGTGCGGCTGGCGCGCAGCATGGCGCCGGTGGCGATTACCGGCGAATCCGGCAGCGGCAAGGAACTGGCGGCGCGCGATATCCATGCGCTCAGCCCGCGCGCCGACAAGCCCTTTGTCGCGGTCAATTGCGGCGCTATCCCGGAAGCCTTGATGGAGGCCGAATTCTTCGGCTACCGCAAAGGCGCGTTCACCGGCGCCGCCGATGACCGCGAAGGATTTTTCCAGGCCGCCAATGGCGGCACCTTGCTGCTGGATGAGGTCGCCGACCTGCCGCTGGCGATGCAGGTCAAGCTGTTGCGCGCGATCCAGGAGCGACGCGTGCGCAAGGTCGGGGCGACGGTGGAAGAGCCGGTAGACGTCCGTTTGATCAGCGCCACCCACCAGAATCTGGCCGAGTGCGTCGAATCAGGTAGATTTCGGCAGGATTTGTACTATCGTTTGAATGTTATCGAATTAAAACTGCCGCCCTTGCGCGAACGCCTGGATGATCTGGGCTTGCTGATCGGTGCATTGCTGGCGCGCTTGTCGGCGTTTGCGCCGCAGGCGGGGCAGGTGACGCTGGCGCCGGAAGCCATGGAAGCTTTATGCGCCTATGCCTTCCCGGGCAATGTACGCGAGCTGGAAAATATCCTGGAGCGGGCGCTGGCGTTTGCCAACGACGGTGTGATTGAAGTGGCCGATCTCGGCCTCAAGGGCGGCGGCAACGGCCGCGCGCCGGAGGCGCAAAGCCTGGATCAGGGCTATCCTGAGGATGCCGTCGCCGGCCCGGCTACCGGCGCAGCGGTCGGTTTCGAGCCGGTTGCCGCCGCCGCGACAGTGTTGCTGAGCGGTTCCGAGCTGCCGCCGTCGCTGCCGGACTACCTGGACGATATCGAGCGCGATGTCATCCGGCGGGCGTTGACGCGCACGCACTTTAACCGGACCAAGGCGGCCGATCTGCTGGGCATCAGCTTCCGGCAACTGCGTTATCGCATGCAGCGTTTATCGATTCATGAGCAAGACTAAGGCAAGGTAACAATGACGGAGCAGAGTACGCTTCACCCTTACTTCGAAGTCGGCGCCGACGGCTGGTGCCGTCCCGATGAAGTGGTGCGCCAGTCGTCGCCTAACTGCGATGCCCGGCCGGACGGCAATGTCATCGACCTGCTGCTGATCCATAACATCAGCCTGCCGCCCGGGCAGTTCGGCGGTCCGTATATCGCCGACCTGTTCGGCAACCGTTTAGCGTATGATGCGCATCCTTATTTCGAACAGCTGCGGCCGCTGCGGGTTTCTTCCCATTTCCTGATCGTGCGCAACGGCGGCGTGATCCAGTTCGTGTCCGCCAATGAGCGCGCCTGGCACGCTGGCGTTTCCAGTTTCGAAGGGCGTGAACGCTGCAATGATTTCTCGATCGGGATCGAGTTGGAAGGGACCGATTTCGAAGAATTTTCCGTGGCGCAATATAGTGCGCTGGCTGCGCTGACCCATGCATTGCAATGTCGTTATCCGCTGGCCGCGGTGGCCGGACATGAACATGTCGCGCCGGGCAGAAAGACCGATCCCGGTCCCTTTTTCGACTGGACCCAATACCAGCAAGCCTTAGCCGGGCATGCGCCGGAAATCTCCGGCAAGCTGCCATTGCGCTTTCCTGCCATGGCAAAAAAAGTCAATTAAATAGTCTCTTTTTGAATATAAAAAAGATCCCACTTTTGGATTGCATCGGCAGGGGCTAGGTACTACAATTAGTAAAAATCAAATCCAGAAAACTATATGTAGTGTTTTTTTGTATCTCTTCATTGGCTTGTTTTGCATGGCCTGTCCACTTTGTGGTGTTTTGTTTTTGTACTCATATCGGTATGAATGCAGGTGTCGGACAGGCTGCTAAGCGGCCTCTGGATTTGTTGTCGGTCATTGAATGCTGGTCATCGCGTACCCCTTTTTAACGTTAAATTTTCTCGTGTTATCCAGTTTTGGGCATCAGTCATGAACGCCTGCGGAGAGCGCGCCGACAACGCAATGAGGGATGTAGAAATAGCAGGAAACAGCAAGAATCAACAAGAAGCAGCAAGAATCAACAAGAAGCAGCGGTATCTGAACCATCAATGGTTCCACGGTTCTAATTAATAACAGCAGGCGTAATGAGTTCGTCTGCTTTCACAGTCTCGGGAGGCTCAGTGCAATCTACTCAAGAAATTTCCGTTAAATCATCAGCCGAAGTTGCTGGTGTTCCGTCAGCAACCGGTAGCGGCTCTCCCGTCAAGGTAGCCAGCAGTTTTGGCGACTACAGAATTATCCGGCGCAATGGCGCCGTGGTCGGCTTTGAGCCATCCAAGATCTCGATCGCCGTCACCAAGGCCTTCCTCGCCGTCAACGGCGGCCAGGGCGCGGCCTCGGCGCGGGTGCGCGAACTGGTCGAGCAGCTGACCTCCAATGTTGTCGCCGCCCTGGTGCGCCGGCAGCCGAACGGCGGCACCTTCCATATCGAAGATATCCAGGACCAGGTCGAACTGTCCCTGATGCGCTCCGGCGAACACGATGTGGCGCGTGCCTATGTGCTGTATCGCGCCAAGCGGATGGAAGAGCGTTCGCAGCAGCAGCCGGCGGCCAAGTCGGTGGCCGGCGGCGCCGAACTGTTCGTCACCGAAGATGGCCAGCGCCGTGTACTGGACATGAACCAGGTGCGCGACTTGATTACCGCTGCCTGCATCGGCCTGGAAAAGCATGTCGACGCAGAAGCCATCCTGGCCGAGACCGTCAAGAACCTGTACGACGGCGTGCCTGTGGAAGAGCTGCACAAGTCGGCGATCCTGGCTGCCCGTGCGCTGATGGAAAAAGACCCTGCCTACAGCACGGTCACTGCGCGTCTGCTGATGCACACCATCCGCAAGGAAGTGTTCGGCAAGGAAGTGGCGCAAGCCGACGCGCCGGCGGAATATCTCGAATATTTCCCGAAATTCATTAAAAAGGGTATTGAAGCCGATCTGCTGGACGCCAAGCTGGCCCAGTTCGACCTGGCCATTCTGGGCGAAGCCCTGCAGCCCGAGCGCGACCTGCAGTTCGGTTACCTCGGCCTGCAAACGCTGTATGACCGCTATTTCCTGCACGTGCGCGATATCCGCATCGAAATGCCGCAGGCTTTCTACATGCGCGTGGCGATGGGCCTGGCGCTGAATGAAGTCAACCGCGAAGCGCGCGCCATCGAGTTCTACAACCTGCTGTCGAGCTTCGATTTCATGAGCTCGACGCCGACCCTGTTCAACTCCGGCACCCAGCGCTCGCAGCTGTCGTCCTGCTACCTGACAACGGTTGCCGACGATCTCGACGGCATCTACGAAGCCATCAAGGAAAACGCCCTGCTGGCGAAGTACGCCGGCGGCCTGGGCAACGACTGGACGCCGGTGCGTTCGCTGGGCGCCCATATCAAGGGCACCAACGGCAAGTCGCAAGGCGTGGTGCCGTTCCTGAAGGTCGTCAACGATACCGCCGTGGCGGTCAACCAGGGCGGCAAACGCAAGGGCGCGGTCTGCGCCTACCTGGAAACCTGGCACATGGACATCGAGGAATTCCTCGACCTGCGTAAAAACACCGGCGACGACCGCCGCCGCACCCACGACATGAACACCGCCAACTGGATTCCGGACCTGTTCATGAAGCGCGTGATGGAAAAGGGCGAGTGGACCCTGTTCTCGCCAAGCGATGCGCCGGACCTGCATGACAAGGTCGGCAAGGCCTTCGAAGCCGCCTATACCGGCTACGAAGCCAAGGCTGCCCGCGGCGAGCTGCGCCTGTTCAAGAAGATCCAGGCGCTCGACCTGTGGCGCAAGATGCTGTCGATGCTGTTTGAAACCGGCCACCCATGGATTACCTTCAAGGATCCATGCAACATCCGTTCGCCGCAGCAGCACGTCGGCATGGTCCACAGCTCCAACCTGTGCACCGAGATTACGCTGAACACCAACGAATCCGAGATCGCCGTCTGCAATCTGGGCTCGGTCAACCTGCCGGCGCACATGAAAGACGGCCAGCTGGATCATGCCAAGTTGCAGAAAACCATCAATACTGCGATGCGCATGCTGGATAATGTGATCGATATTAACTATTATGCAGTGAAGAAGGCGCGCGATTCCAACCTGCGGCACCGTCCGGTTGGCCTCGGCATCATGGGTTTCCAGGATTGCCTGCACATGATGCGCTTGCCTTATGCCTCGAAAGCAGCGGTTGAATTTGCCGATACATCGATGGAAGCAGTCTGCTACCACGCCTATTGGGCATCGACCGAACTGGCGGAAGAGCGCGGCCGTTACAGCAGCTATCGCGGTTCCCTGTGGGATCGTGGCATCCTGCCGCAGGATTCCCTGAAATTGCTGGCGGAAGAACGCGGCGGCTACCTCGAAGCCGACATGTCGGAAGCGCTGGACTGGACCCAGCTGCGCGCCCGCATCAAGGAGTTCGGCATGCGCAACTCGAACTGCGTGGCGATTGCGCCGACAGCGACGATCTCGAACATCATCGGTGTATCGGCTTGTATCGAACCGACTTACCAGAACCTGTACGTGAAATCGAACCTGTCCGGCGAGTTCACCGAAATCAATGCATATCTGGTGCGTGACTTGAAAGCGCGCGGTCTGTGGGATGAAGTCATGATCTCCGACCTCAAGTATTTTGACGGCAGCCTGGCCAAGATCGACCGCATTCCGCAAGATCTGCGCGACATCTACGCAACGGCCTTCGAAGTTGAACCGTCCTGGCTGGTGGAAGCTGCATCGCGCCGCCAGAAATGGATCGACCAGGCGCAGTCGCTCAATATCTATATGGCGGGCGCATCCGGCAAGAAGCTGGATGAAACCTACAAGCTGGCGTGGCTGCGTGGCCTCAAGACCACCTACTACCTGCGTACCATCGGCGCAACGCATACCGAGAAGTCAACCTCGAAAACCGGCGCACTGAATGCGGTGGCGGTAGACGGCGGCATGAGCGGCGGCGCGGCGGCGACTTACGGCACTGCAGCAGTGGAAGCAGCGCCGCAGGAACTGGACGGCCCGGCATGCACCATGCGTCCTGGCGATCCAGGATTCGAGGAATGCGAAGCTTGCCAGTAAGCTAGCAATTTGGGGACAGAGGCGCACGGCGAGTGTTTAAGAGCCGCCGCAGCGTGGCGAATTACACTACCCGTGCAGCACTTGCCGCGCGCCTCTGTCCTCAACTGAATGGATAAAACGAAACATTTGCAAAGAAAGTAGGGTGGGCAGGAAGTTTTGCCCACGCGTTACCGAAACAAACCTGGCGACGGATTTGACGTCACGCGTGGGCGCCGCGCCCACCCTACGAAAGATAAAGGAATAAAGAATGCTCTCCTGGGATGAAGAAAAAAGTTCGGCGCCCGCTCCTCGTACCTTGCCGGCGCAGCCAGGGTTTATCCCCTCGGCCCGCCCGCAGATGTCCGATACTGCTCTCAACCCGGCATTGATGGGTCAGGCGGCTGCAGCGCCTGTGGTCGACACCACCCATCGCGTCAACGCTGCCGACAAGCGCATCATCAACGGCCATACCGACGTCAACCAGCTGGTGCCGTTCAAGTACAAATGGGCTTGGGACAAGTACCTGGCCGGCTGCGCCAACCACTGGATGCCGCAGGAAATCAACATGCAGCGCGATATCGAGCTGTGGAAGAACCCGAACGGCCTGACCGAAGACGAACGCCGCCTGGTCAAGCGCAACCTGGGTTTCTTCGTCACCGCCGACTCGCTGGCGGCCAACAATATCGTGCTCGGCACCTACCGCCACATCACTGCGCCGGAATGCCGCCAGTACCTGCTGCGCCAGGCGTTTGAAGAAGCGATCCACACGCACGCCTACCAGTACATCGTGGAATCGCTGGGCCTGGACGAGGCAGAAATCTTCAATGCGTACCACGAAGTCAAATCGATCCGCGACAAGGACGAGTTCCTGATCCCCTTCATCAATACGCTGACCGATCCTGAGTTCAAGACCGGCACTACTGAAAACGATCAGAAACTGCTGCGCTCGCTGATCGTGTTTGCCTGCATCATGGAAGGTCTTTTCTTCTATGTCGGCTTCACGCAGATCCTTGCGCTGGGCCGTCAGAACAAGATGATGGGCGCCGCCGAACAGTATCAATACATCCTGCGCGACGAGTCGATGCACTGCAATTTCGGGATCGATTTGATCAACACGATCAAGATGGAAAACCCGCATTTGTGGACGCCGGAATTCCGCGACGAGATTAAAGCGTTGTTTTTAAGCGCGGTGGAGTTGGAATATCGCTACGCAGAGGATACAATGCCGCGTGGAGTGCTCGGTTTGAATGCGCCGATGTTCAAAGGGTATTTGCGGTTCATCGCAAATCGCCGCGCGCAACAGATCGGACTGGACCCGATGTTCCCTCAGGAAGAAAATCCCTTCCCCTGGATGAGTGAGATGATCGATCTGAAAAAAGAACGCAACTTTTTTGAGACTCGTGTAATCGAATACCAAACCGGCGGTGCACTGAACTGGGAATAATGGCTTCAGATCTCGGACAAGAATTAATGTAGTGGATGGATGAGGTGAGGAGACCTGCAGCGCTTAGTACATAAAAAAGTCTGCAAACTGAAAGGTGATTTCCAAACTTAATGAACAACCAAAGACAGAAACGTACTTATCTGTTGTCGCCGCTTACCCCGATTCAATCGGGTTTGGCGGCGTTTTCTTTGGAAAAATCTAAAAATTTTTGTAACAGAATTCCGACGCCGGCCTAGCCGCTGGCGTTTTTTTGGTTAGGGATCGCCGCCGGCAGGTGTTGCGAAGACCTTCTCCCCCAGTCTTGGAACTGGCGAAAGGACCCTGGCCGATAATGGCTGAAGTGCTGCATCAATGAGGGGATGGAGCAGTTCAGCTGGTGCCGAATTCATTAGCGCAAGCAGAGTTGATTGCGCCGATGAATAATCCGCCGTTCCCATCGCGATGGGTTCGTCGGGTTTCCAACTTGGAGCTTGATTTTTTCCATCACGTGAAGGAGAAACAAAATGGCAACAGCAACAAAGAAAGCCGCAGCGAAGAAACCCGCTGCGAAGAAGGCAGCTCCGGCTAAGAAGCCAGTAGCAGCTAAGGCAGCAGCAAAACCAGCAGCTAAGAAACCAGTTGCTAAGAAAGCTGCCGCGGCCAAAAAGCCAGTAGCTAAGAAAGCAGCAGCCAAGCCTGCAGCGAAAGCAGCAGCAAAACCAGCAGCGGCTAAGAAGCCAGTTGCTAAGAAAGCTGTTGCGGCCAAAAAGCCAGTAGCTAAGAAAGCAGCAGCAAAACCAGCAGCGGCTAAGAAGCCAGTTGCTAAGAAAGCTGTCGCGGCCAAAAAGCCAGTAGCTAAGAAAGCAGCAGCAAAACCAGCAGCCAAGAAACCGGTTGCCAAGAAAGCTGTCGCGGCCAAAAAGCCAGTAGCTAAGAAAGCAGCAGCAAAACCAGCAGCGGCTAAGAAGCCAGTTGCCAAGAAAGCTGTTGCGGCCAAAAAGCCAGTAGCGAAGAAAGCAGCAGCAAAGCCGGTAGCTAAGGCAGCAGCGAAACCAGCGGCCAAAAAGCCGGCAGTTAAGAAAGTCGCGGCTAAGCCAGCAGCAAAAAAGCCGGTAGCTAAAGCAGCAGCGAAACCAGCTGCAGCAAAGCCAGCTGTTAAAAAGGCCGCAGCGAAACCTGCAGCCAAGAAGCCAGCAGCCAAGCCGGCAGCAGCGCCAGCAGCAGCAACAACGGTGCTGAACCCGGCAGCAGCCTGGCCATTCCCAACTGGCACACGCCCGTAATCAGGGTTTGCCAGCGCATCTGATTAAACCCGGATGCATCGCCCGCTGCACAGCCTAGCGCTGTCCAGCGGGTTTTTATTTTTCCGGGATGCGCGCAAATTGAGGATCCGTTTGGTCTTCGGCAGACCGCGATCGCGGCCAGGGTTGCCATCGCCGGTATTCTTCCCGCTGATCCGCGGCACTCTTCTTCCCGATTGCAAATTATCTCTCCTGCTTCCACCGTTCAGGAGAACGCACATCGCCAAGATTTATCAAATGAGTTCTAGTATATTGGCTGGATGGTCCAGCCCGCGCTGGCGCCAGCAAGTCAACATCATTGCATCGTCTGGAAAAGGAAACACGTCGTGTTGCAGAATATCTTTAGCTTGATTATCGAAACCATCGCCAGCGTCCTCGGCGGCGTCCTGTTGCTGCGCTTCTGGATTCAGGCGGTGCGTGTGCGCCCTCCGCAGCAGCTTGCGCAATTCATCTTTACGCTGTCCGACTGGGCGGTAAAGCCGTTGCGCCGGCTGCTGCCAGGGGTTGGCGGCTACGACTGGGCCAGCCTGATCGGCGCGGTGCTGGTGGCTGTCGCCTGCATCCTGCTGGAGCTGGGCGTGCGCTCGGCCCTCAATGCCTCCCTGATCTTCAGCCTGTCGGCACTGCTGTTTTTCCAGTGGGTCTTCTACGGCTTGATTGCATTGCTGATCATCGAAGCGATTTTCAGCTGGGTCAATCCGAATGCTCCCTTGGCGCCGTTCGTGCGGGCCCTGAATGAACCGCTGCTGCGTCCCTTGCGCCGGATTATCCCGCTGGTCGGCAGCGTCGACCTGTCGCCGCTGGCGGCCCTGATACTCTTGAGGGTAGTGCATCAGCTGGTGATTTATCTGATTTCAATAGTGGCATGAGCCGTAGCGCTGGCACGCCTGCCGGGCAGGATGCTGCCTGGTGCTCGCCGATAGCCGGAGGCGTGCGCCTGGCGCTGCAGGTGACGCCTAATGCCAAGAAAAGCCAGGTAATCGGTCCGCTGGAAGACGTGCTCAAGCTGCGCCTGCAGGCGCAGCCGATTGAAGGCAAGGCGAATGAAGCCCTGGTCCGTTTCCTGGCGGAGCTGCTGGACTTGCCGCGCAGCCGCATCAACATCACCCACGGCCAGGCCAGCAAGAAAAAGCTGGTCGAGCTGACCGGGCCGCAACTGACGGTCGATGCCGTGGTGCGCAGATTGCTGGCCGCGGCGCCTTAGCCAAAAAAAACGGCTGCCGACGCTGTGTCGGAAGCCGTTTTGCATTTGCTGCAAGTAATTTAGGCGTCCATCTGGCTTTGCAGATAGTTTTGCAGGCCGACCTTGTCGATCAGGTCGAGCTGGGTTTCCAGCCAGTCGATATGCTCTTCGGTATCTTCCAGGATTTCCGTGAACAGTTCACGCGAGACATAGTCGCCGGCTTTTTCGCAAGCGGCGATGCCTTCCTTGACGGTCTTCTGCGCGCCTTGTTCCAGCTTCAGGTCGCATTGCAGCATCTCCGGCGTCGATTCGCCTATCATCAGCTTGTGCAGCGCCTGCAGGTTCGGCAAGCCGTTCAGCATCAGGATGCGGTCGATCAGCTTGTCGGCATGCTTCATTTCGCCGATCGATTCTTCGTATTCCTTCTTGCCGAGCTTTTCCAGGCCCCAGTGCTTGTACATGCGGGCGTGCAGGAAGTACTGGTTGATAGCTGTCAGTTCGTTGGTCAGCTGCGCATTGAGCAGCGTGATGATTTGTTTTTCGCCTTGCATGGGGACCTCGCTATGGTGTTGGGGCAGAGTGGAGCGGCGATAACAGGGGAGATTTATGCCGGCTTCTCACGCGATCGGAGCGGTGTTTAACCGAAATTCAACCGAAATCGCAGCCATGATAGCGCAAGCAAAAAGCTTTTTCACCATTAGATAGCGCGAATCATTTTCATTGTGATTTGTGCATCTAGCCGCTTGTCCGCAGTTTCTCGGCAGCGGCCCATGCAAATAGAGCCTGCGCATGAAACCATGGCAGGCTCTGTCGGATGCGGGCAGCCGGGCAGGGCTGCTCTACTTGGCGTCGGGCTCGGTAACGAAACCGATTTTCCCGAGGCCGCCGGACTGGGCGGCGGCCATCACCTGGGCGACTTTTTCATACTGCACGGTGCGCGCCGCGCGCAAATGCAGCTCCGGCTGCGGCTGCTTTTGCGCCGCTGCCGCAATCCGCGCAGCCAGTGCGTTGCGGTCAACCGCTTCTTCGTTCCAGAACAGCTTGCCGTCGGCATCGATCGACAGATTGATGTTTTCCGGCTTGGTCTGGTCCGGCTGGTTGGTCGCGCGCGGCAGGTCGATCTTCACCGCGTGGTTCATCACCGGGATGGTCATGATGAAGATGATCAACAGCACCAGCATCACGTCCACCAGCGGCGTCGTGTTGATCTCCGGATTGAAATCGTCGTCCGAATCGGACAGGGAACCCATGCCCATCATGCGCCTTTCACGGCGACCAGCTTGGCGCCATTGCCTGAAGCGCTGTGGCTGTCCGCCTCGCCGCTGGAGCGGGAACCGGTGACAAACAGCGCATGCAGGTCGAAGCCGAACTTGTTCAGTTTGGCGATAATCGTCTTGTTGCCGCGCACCAGGGCGTTATAGCCGAAGGTCGCCGGAATCGCCACCGCCAGGCCGAGCGCGGTCATGATCAGCGCTTCGCCGACCGGACCGGCAACCTTGTCGATGCTGGCCTGGCCGGAAGTGCCAATCGACACCAGCGCGTGGTAAATGCCCCAGACGGTGCCGAACAAGCCCACGAACGGCGCGGTCGAACCAACCGAGGCCAGCACGGCCATGCCGGTCTGCAGCTTGCCGGAGACCTCGTCGATCGCCTGGCGCAGCGACAGCGTGACCCAGTCGCTGACCGACAGCTGGTCGTGCAAATGGCCTTTGTGCGCGGCATGATGGCGCATCGAGGACACGCCGGCTTGCGCTACTTCGGCAAACGGATTCTCGGTGCCCAGCGTGGCGATCCCTTCCGGCAGGCTGGTGGTGTCCCAGAACTGGTGGCCGGCGGCATGCGCGGCGCGCTGGAAGCGCAGGATCTGCAATGCCTTGGTCAGTATCACGTACCACGATGCGATTGACATCGCGACCAGCAGCACCGCCACGCTTTTAATGACGAAATCGCCCTGGCCCCAGAGCGCCTCTAATCCGTATGGACTTGCTTCCATGATGAACTCCCTTGTATCTGTGATGTAAGTACTGCTGCATCGGTCCTGCGCCAGGCAGGGCCTTTGATTAATTGGACAACTGAAAATTGATGGGCACGATGGCGAATACCGGCAGCGCCTTGCCGTCTTCCATATAGGGCTTGAACAAGGCGCGCATCACGGCTTGCTTGGCCGCATCGTCGAGACGGTCGGAGCCGGACGATTTCTGCACTTCGACCCGCTCGGCGCGGCCCTTGTCATTGATCAGGACGCGGATGACGGCCTTGCCTTCTTCACCCATGCGCTTGGAAATCGCCGGATACTTGACGTCGGGCGGCTGGATGTATTCCACGCCGGAGGTAATGGTGCGCGGCTGTGCCGGTGCTGCGACCGCCGCCTGAGCTGGCGCCGGTGCGGCCGGGGCTTCTTCGTGCTGCGGTGGTTGTGGCGATGCCGCCGGGACGGAAATCGCGGTTTCAGAGGGAGTGTTGTTGACAACCGGCGCAGGGCGCGGAGGCGTGACGCTTTTCTTTACTACGGCGACGGTCTTCGGTGCGGCCGGCAGCGGCTTGGGAGGCGTAGGTTCAGGGGCCTTTTCCGGCGTGACGAAGCTGGCGAAGATTTCCTTGGGCATCGCTTGCGCAGCCTGGTGAATCAGGCCGCTTTCCAGCGCCCAGAAGAAGGCGACGTGGAGCAGCAGAATCGTCCCAAGGGGGCCGATGCGTTTGACTTTTTTCCATGCAAGCGCAGGGTAACTGATTGCTGCTGACGACATGGCTGCGCTCATTCCATCCGGCATTAAGCGGCTTGTATGTTTTGCTGGAACACCATGGCGTGAACGTGACGAAGGGCTGCGGGCGCCTTGTTATCCAGGCATTCGCGCAGTACGCTTTTGGCGCAGGTATGGCACTTGCCGCAGCAGGTGGCAATCCCCAGGTTTTCGCGCAGCTCGGCCATGGAAGACATGCCCGAATCTACCGCCTGGCGGATCTTTCTATCAGAGACGTTGTTGCATACACAAACAATCATTTTGCATCCTACTGCCATAGTGAGAGGCAGATTAAAAATAAAAGTCGGCCGGCAAAGATGTCGTCGCGGCCTTATGGTTTATCGATATTTCTCTAAGAACCTGTTCACGATCTTACTGAGCCCCGTGATCTGGCACTAAACGGTGCTCAAAATCCTTATGTACTCAAAAGTACATTCCGCTTTTTCCGCGCCGTTTAGCACCAGCTGACGGGCGCTCGTTACAGATCGTGAACAGGCTCTAACACAAGCGGTTTGCAGCTACCAACCTGCTGAACAGATTGTATTTTTCCGGCGCCGGCATGGTGCTTTCCACCACCGTGCCCCATTGTTCCGACAACTGCAGGCAGGTAGCGCGCAGCACTGGCGCCAGGTTCGGCAGATCGGCCAGCGCCTTCAAATGCCGTTCGATCACCGAGGCCAGCTTGACGCAAGCGCTGGTTTCCTGGCTGCTGGTCGTATATTGCGACATCAGGTGCAGCACCGCCGAGACCAGCAGTTCCGGCTGCGCCGGCGCGCCGTTGGGCTCCACGAAAGCCGGATTGATTTTCTCCGAGAGCATCAAGTAACTCCTGTAGTGACTCGCTGGCTGGCTTCCGTTGATGCAGGCGGGCTTCACAAGTTATGGCTAATAAGACTGCCTGTTGAGCTGCTTAAGCAGTCAGGATCAACTTGTTCAGCTGGGTTAGCCTGAGTTTATAAATTCTGCCGCCGTGATCGATTTCAAGCTCGCGCATTTGCTTGAACAGATCCTGGCTCTTGATTCGCGTGACTGCAGATGCAACTGACTTCGTGATGCTGGACACAGGGGCTTTTTCAAGATGTGCTTCGCGTCGTATCGAGTGGCTCATAATAGTCCTTTCTGTAAATGCGAACAATTCGTATTTGTATTATTCGCTACTTGCGTGGGGAATGCAAGTGCTTTTAGCGTGGCGTGCCGCTGCGCTACAGAATGATGCTTGAGAGGCAATAGGGGAAAAGAGCAGGCCATGATTCTCGGCGGAAATGTTGCTATGCGGGGCGGGTGAAGCCGGCTGGCGGCAGCAGGATCGGGTAGTTTTCAGGTAAGGCAGGGGGATTTGCTGCTCAGAGGAAGGGGGGAGGCTGGATGTGAAACAAGCGCAAAGATTGCGCTTGTTTGATGATGAATTGCTAATCAGGTGGGACCGCCGAGGTGGGGCCGCCTAGGCGGGGACCAGTCTCATTCCGCCTTGGGCTTGGCCGCTTCGCGCCGGTTGAAGCCGGCCACCATGTCGAAGCGGAACAGGCGGCATTCCAGGGCGCCGTTGAAGAACGGCGTCTTGCGCGCTTCTTTCAGGCGCAGCAGCTTGGGCAAGCCGAGGTCGGCCGAGAACAGGAAGATGCTCCAGCCGGCAAAGCGCTGCTTGAGCGTGGTGCTGAAGGCGGTGAAGAAAGCGGTCAGCAGGTCGTCGCTGCTCAGGGTGCTGTCGCCGCGCACGCCGATCCGCTCGCCATACGGCGGGTTGGTCAGCATGATGCCGCCTTCAGCATCGCCAGGCGGCTTGACTTCCTGCGCTTCGATCTGCTTGACCGGCACTTCGAACAGGATGCCAGCGTTGCGCAGGTTGTTGAGCGCGATCTGCACCATGTCGCCCGAAATGTCGCTGCCGAAAATGGTTGGCGTGGTCGGCAAGGGATGGGGCTTGAAGCTGCCCTTGATGGCCAGCCATTTCTCGCTTTCGAAATCATTGAATTTCTCGAACGCGAAGCGGCGGCGAGCGCCGGCCGGAATGCCTGCAAGGATTTGGGCCGCTTCGATCAGGATGGTGCCGGAGCCGCACATCGGGTCGAACAATACCGTACCCGGTTTCCAGCCGGAAGTACGCAGCAGGCCGGCGGCGAGGTTTTCGCGCAGCGGCGCATCGCCGGTTTCGGCGCGCCAGCCGCGCTTGAACAAGGCTTCGCCGGAAGTATCCAGATACAGCGTGAAATTGTGCGCATCGAGGAAGCCGACGATACGCATGTCCGGCGTGCCGGTGTCGACCGACGGCCGTTCGTTGCACAGGTCGCGGAAGCGGTCGCAGATGCCGTCCTTGATCTTGAGCGTGGTGAACTGCAGGCTGCGCAGGGGCGATTTGACGGCAGTGACGTCGACGCGGATGGTATGGCTGACCGGAAACCAGCTTTCCCATTCCTGTTCCAGCGTCATGTCGTAGATATCGTTTTCATTCTTGTAGGCGCCGTGCGTCAGGCGCAGCAGCACCCGGCTGGCAATGCGCGAATGCAGGTTGATGCGCCAGGCGTCGCTCAGCAAGCCGGAGCAATGCACGCCGCCGGGCACCTGGGTGTGCACCTTGAGCGTGACGGCGGGAGCGCTGAACCGGGCGATTTCCTCCAGCTCTTCGGCCAGCGCGCCTTCCAGGCCACGCGGGCAGGGGCAGAAATAGGAGTGCTTATCGGTAGATTTGTGTGACATGTGGGGAACCCTTTATCCGTTGGTATGACGACAGGGGCCCGCAAAACTGCAGCGAGCCCCCTCTATTTACTGCTTGTATAAAAAACTATCTGGCGAACGCGCGCTCGACGAAGTCCAGCCGGTCCTGGCCCCAGAATGCTTCGCCGTCGACTACATACCAGGGAACGCCAAAAATATTGGCGGAAATGGCATCGTCGGTAAAGCGGTCGAACTCGCTCTGGACGCTGGCGGTTTCTGCCGATTTCAGCAAGATCTTGCCATCATGGCCAAGTTCCGAGGCGATGGCCGCCAGCGTGGCCTCGTCGGCAATATTGCGCTGTTCCGCCCAGACTGCCCGCATTATAGCCCCGGTCAGCGCCAGCGCTGCGTCCGTTCCATGCGCCAGCTGGGCGGCGATGATCAGTTTTGCGGCATTGTCGCTCTGCACCGGGAAGAAAGTCGGCTGCAGATTCAGCGGCACTTGCAGATATTCGCTCCAGCGTCGCAGCTCTTCCAGGCGGTAGGCCTGGCGCTGAGGCGCCCGCTTGGCCAGCGGCAAGCCGCCGGAAGTGTTGAACACCTTGGACAAGTCGCAGGGCTTCAATGCGATTTTGACATTGTATTGCTTGGCCAGCGCCACCAGGCGGGCATGGCCCAGATAGGCGAAAGGCGAATGCGGCGCGAAATAATATTCACAAAGCTTGCTCATGACAGGGCCTCGGGTAGCGTTAGAACGGCTTGACAACAACCAGGATCACAATGGCCAGCAATAGCAGAACCGGCACTTCGTTGAAGTAGCGCAACCATACGTGGCTGCGCGTATTCGCGCCTTTTTCAAACTTCTTCAGCAGGCTGCCGCAGGCATGGTGGTAGCCGATCACCAGGATTACCAGGAATAATTTCGCGTGCATCCAGCCGTTGCCGGGGCCTTTGCCGATGCCGTAGCCTAGCCACATCCAGGCACCGAACAACACCGCCGGGAACGCCAGGATCGTCGTGAAGCGATACAGCTTGCGCGCCATCAGCAGCAGCCGCTGGGTGGCGGCTGGATTGGTTTCCTGCGCCAGGTTGACCAGGATGCGCGGCAGGTAAAACAAGCCGGCAAACCAGGAGGCGATGAAGACGATATGCAGCGATTTGATCCAGAGCATGGGCGATTTCCTTTTTTACCATTGATGATCGGGCAATCCGCGAAAACGCGAAAGGCACGAAAATAAGAACCAGGATTTTTCGTGCCTTTCATGTTTCCGTGAATCTGTCTTGGAAACTACTGGCGCACTTCACCATGTCCAAACACAACATATTTTAGCGAAGTCAGGCCGTCGAGGCCGACCGGTCCGCGCGCATGCAGCTTGTCGTTGGAGATGCCGATTTCGGCGCCCAGGCCGAATTCGAAACCGTCGGCAAAGCGGGTCGAGGCATTGATCATCACCGAGGCGGAGTCGACTTCGCGCAGGAAGCGCATTGCCCGCGAGTGATTCTCGGTGACGATGGTGTCGGTATGCTGCGACGAGTAAGTGTTGATGTGGTCTATGGCCTCATCGACATCGGCGACGATCTTCACCGCCAGGATCGCTGCCAGGTATTCGGTGCGCCAGTCTTCTTCCGTGGCGGCGCTCAGGTGCGGATAACCCTGCAGGATGGCCTGCGCTTCCGCATCAGCGCGCAATTCGACTTGCTTTGCTTGATACAGGCTGGCCAGTCGCGGCAGGACCTGCGGCGCAATGCTGCGCGCCACCAGCAAGGTTTCCATCGTGTTGCAGGTGCCATAGCGATGGCACTTGGCGTTGAAGGCGATGTCTGCTGCTTTCGCCAGGTCCGCCTGGTCGTCGATGTAGACGTGGCAGATACCGTCCAGATGCTTGATCATCGGCACCGTGGCTTCTTCGATCAGGCGCGCGATCAAGCCCTTGCCGCCGCGCGGCACGATGACGTCGACATACTGCGGCATGGTGATCAGGGCGCCGACGGCAGCGCGGTCGGTGGTGTCGACCACCTGCACCGCATCCGGCGGCAGGCCGGCGCCGGCCAGGCCTTCCTGTACCAGCCTGGCCAGCGCCTGGTTGCAATGATGCGCTTCCGAGCCGCCGCGCAGGATGGTGGCGTTGCCGCTCTTGATGCACAGGCCGGCGGCGTCTACCGTGACGTTCGGACGGGCTTCGTAGATGATGCCGATGACGCCCAGCGGCACCCGCATCTGGCCGACCTGGATGCCGCTGGGGCGGTGCTTCATGTTCGAAATTTCACCGATCGGATCAGGTAAAGAGACAATCTGTTCGAGTCCGGCGATCATGGTGGCGATGGCCTGCTCCGACAGTGTCAGCCGGTCCAGCATGGCGGGCGCCAGGCCGTTGGCGCGGGCGGCCGCCAGGTCGGCCTGATTGGCGGTGCGCAGCAGTTCGGCATCGCGCCGGATGGCGGCGGCAATCAAGGTCAGCGCACGGTTTTTCACGGCGGTGTCGGCGCGCGCCATGGCGCGCGATGCGGCGCGGGCGCGTTGTCCGACCGCAGTCATGTATTGTTGGATGTCCATATGCCTATGTTCTTAGCTTCTTTGTCATTCTTGAATTTTGTTCAACCGCCCTGGGCAACTTTCAAGCCCAATTGCAGCAATGCATCCCAGGCATCGCCGCTGAACGCCTTGGCGCGCAAGCCCTTGACCATCTTGTCGACCTGCGCCGCATCTTTCAGCGCCGTTTCCAGCGTCGCCAGGCTCAAGCGCCGCAGCGCCGGCTCCATCAAGCGTTCGCGCGGTCCCCAGATGCGATATTCCTTCAGCAGCGCCGGGACAGGACGCCCCTGGGCGGCGGCCGATTTCAATTTCAGCAAGGTGCGGATTTCTTCCGAAACCGCCCACAGCACCAGCGGCAGGGCTTCGCCTTCGCCTTTCAAACCGTCCATCATGCGCACCAGGCGGGCGGTATCGCCCACCAGCATCGCTTCATTGAGCTTGAAGACATCATAGCGCGCGACGTTGAGGACTGCATCGTGACACTGTTCGAAGCTGAGCTTGCCTGGCGGATGCAGCAATGCCAGCTTCTGGATCTCCTGGTGCGCCGCCAGCAGGTTGCCCTCGACCCGGTCGGCGATGAAATCCAGCGACTGGCGGTCCGCGCTTTGCTGCTGCGCAGCCAGGCGGACGCCGATCCAGTTCGGCAGCTGCGCCCGTTCGACCAGCGGGATATCAATGTATACCGCAGCCTGTTGCAGGCTGGCGACCCAGGCTGCCTTTTGCGTCGCCCAATCGAGTTTGGGCAGGCTGATGATGGTGACGTTGTCCGGATTGAGCGTCGCCGTATAGCTTTGCAAGGCCTGGCCGCCATCCTTGCCCGGCTTGCCGCCGGGGATGCGCAATTCGATCAGCTTTTTATCGCCGAACAGCGATTGCGACTGGTTGGCGGCCAGCAGCTCGCCCCATTTGAAGCTGCGGTCGACCACCAGCACATCGCGCTCGCTGCAGCCGTGGCTGCGCGCGCTTTTACGTATCTTGTCGGAGGCCTCCAGCGCCAGCAGATGCTCGTCGCTGGTGATCACATACAAGGGAGCCAGGGTTTTCCCCAGATGGCCGTCGAGCGCGTCAAACCGCAATTGCATGCACTTTTACCTTTGCACTGTTTATTTGGCCGGGGCAGCTGCAGGAGCTGCGTCCGGCGTTGCCGCCGGCGCCGTTTCAGGCTGCGTCGGCTGCGCCGTCTTGATGGCGGCCAAGCGGCGCAGGATCTGCTGCACCATGTCGGATTGCATGTCGCGGTAAAGCAGTACTTCTTCCGCGTCCTTGGACAATTCCTGCGACGAGTTGTAGCTGATGTCGCGTTTCAGCGTAATCAGCGTCGGCGCCAGCAATTCTTTGTTTTGCGCGTCAGTGACATGGAAAGTCAGGCGGTAGTACAGCATGTACTCGCTTGGACGGCCAGAACTGTTGGTAGTCAGGATGACTTTCTCGCGGGTTTCGCTGAGCACGCCCAGCGTGGCTTCGGCGCCTTCCGGTTTCGACAGCACCTTGGTATTGCCGCTGGCGACGATATTGCGCTTGAGCTCGATCCCCAGGGGAGAGGTAGGAGCGAAAGTCATGTACAGCGAACTGAAGGGCAGGTTAGCCGAGCCGCGCAGGTGAAAACCGCAGGCGCACAACATTGCCGTGATCAGCAGCATGGCAGGCCAGCGCAGCCAATTGCGGGAAGCGGACATTCTGAGAGGCATTCTATTCGACATTCAGGCATTCCTTGTTTCAAGTTTCAGGCCGGATCCGCAGATCCGGCCCCGGCAATCGCCTAGGCGACGATGTTGACCAGCTTTCCAGGCACCACGATGATTTTCTTGGGCGCGCCTTCGAGATATTTCTGCACATTCTCATTGGCCAGTGCCGCCGCCTCGATGCTGGCCTTGTCGGCATCCTTGGCGACGGTAATGCTGCCGCGCAGCTTGCCGTTCACCTGGATCATCAATTCGATCTCGCTCTGCTCCAGCGCCTTGGCGTCGACTTCCGGCCAGCTGGCGTCGAGCAGGTCGCCGTACACCGCGGCAAAGCCGAGCTCTTGCCACAAGGTGTGGGTGATGTGCGGCGCAACCGGATTGAGCACGCGCAGGAAAATCGACAAGCCTTCGGTCAGGACCGCATTGCTGGCCGGCGACTGGTCCAGCTTGGCCGCTTCCAGGGTGTTCAGCATTTTCATGCAGGCCGAAACCACCGTGTTGTACTGGATGCGCTTGAGGTCGTGGTCGGCCTGCTGCAGGATCTTGTGGACTTCGCGGCGCAAGGTTTTCTGGGCGTCGTTCAGGCTCGAAAAATCCGCTGCAACGCCAGGCGCGATGCTGCCGGCACGCGCATAGCTGAAAGCCCAGATCCGGCGCAGGAAACGGTTGGCGCCTTCGACGCCGGTGCCCGACCACTCCAGGGTCTGTTCCGGCGGCGAGGCAAACATGGTGAACAGGCGCGCGGTGTCGGCGCCGTACTGGTCGATCTGGGCTTGCGGGTCGATGCCGTTGTTTTTCGACTTCGACATCTTTTCGGTGCCGCCGATTTCCACCGGCTGGCCGTCCGATTTCAGGATCGCCGTCAGCGGCCGTCCTTTGTCGTCGAAGGTCAGTTCGACGTCTTCCGGATTGTGCCAGGTCTTCTTGCCGCTGGCGTCTTCGCGGAAATAGGTTTCGTTCAGCACCATGCCTTGCGTCAGCAGGTTGGTGAACGGCTCGTCGAACTTGATCAGGCCGAAATCGCGCATGACCTTGGTCCAGAAGCGCGCGTACAGCAAATGCAGCACAGCGTGCTCGATGCCGCCGATGTACTGGTCCATCGGCATCCAGTAATCGTTGCGGGAGTCGACCATGGCGTCGTTGCTCTTCGGCGAGCAGTAGCGCATGTAATACCAGGACGAATCGACGAAGGTGTCCATGGTGTCGGTTTCGCGGCGCGCCGGCTTGCCGCACTTGGGGCAGTCGACGTGCAGGAATTTTTCATGCTTGTTGAGCGGATTGCCGCTGCCGTCCGGCACGCAGTCTTCCGGCAGGATCACCGGCAGGTCTTTTTCCGGCACCGGCACATCGCCGCAATCGGCGCAGTGGATGATCGGGATCGGCGTGCCCCAGTAACGCTGGCGCGAAATGCCCCAGTCGCGCAGGCGGTAGGTGATTTTCTTTTCACCCAGGCCGTGCGCCGCCAGGTCGGCCGCTACCGCATCGACTGCCTGCTGGTAGTTGAGGCCGTCGTACTTGCCGGAATCGACGCAGACGCCGTTTTCCTTGTCGCCATACCATTCGTGCCAGCTTTCCTCGGAGTAGGTCTTGCCTGCCACCGCGATCACCGGACGGATCGGCAATACATATTTCTGGGCGAAGGCGAAGTCGCGCTCGTCGTGCGCCGGCACGCCCATCACGGCGCCGTCGCCGTAGGTGATCAAGACATAGTTGCCGACCCATACTTCGATCTGCTGGCCGGTCAGCGGATGCGACACGTACAAACCGGTCGGCATACCCTTCTTTTCCATGGTCGCCATGTCGGCTTCGATGACGCTGCCCTTTTTGCATTCGGCGATGAACTCGGCCAGTTCCGGATTGCGTTTGGCGGCGAAGGTCGCCAGCGCATGTTCCGGCGCTACCGCGCAGAAGGTTACGCCCTTGATCGTGTCGGCGCGGGTAGTGAAGACCCACAGCTTGCCGTCCTGGATCAGCTTGCCGTCTTCTTCTATCTTGTGCGGAAAGGCGAAGCGCACCCCGGTCGACTTGCCGATCCAGTTGGCCTGCATCAGGCGCACCCGTTCCGGCCAGCCCGGCAGCTTGGTTTCGACGTGTTCCAGCAGTTCTTCGGCGTAGTCGGTGATCTTGGCGTAGTACATCGGGATTTCGCGCTTTTCGATCAGCGCGCCGGAACGCCAGCCGCGGCCGTCGACCACTTGCTCGTTGGCCAGCACGGTCTGGTCGACAGGATCCCAGTTCACAGTGCCGGTCTTTTTATAGATGATGCCTTGCTCCAGCATCTTCAGGAACATCCACTGGTTCCACTTATAGTATTCCGGCGTGCAGGCGGTCATTTCGCGCGACCAGTCGATCGCCAGGCCCATCGCCTGCAACTGCTTTTTCATGTGGGCGATGTTGGCGTAGGTCCATTGCGCCGGCGGCACGCCGTTGGCCATGGCGGCGTTTTCCGCCGGCATGCCGAAAGCGTCCCAGCCCATCGGCATCAGCACGTTGTAGCCGTTCATGCGCAGGTAGCGGTACATGACGTCGTTGATGGTGTAGTTGCGCACATGGCCCATGTGCAGCTTGCCCGATGGGTAAGGCAGCATGGAGCAGGCGTAGAACTTCTTTTTATCCTGGCCGTTCTTGTCCTTGGCGTGCTCGACAGCCTTGTAGGCGTCTATGGATTGCCAATAGTCTTGTGCTGATTTTTCGACGTCGGTTGAACTATATTTTTCTTGCATGACGGGAGCTAAAAAGTGAATGTTATCCGCCCGCACCGCAAACGCGCCAGGAGCAGCCACGCCGTCGGCGGGAATGCAGGCCGGGACGAACGGAGCGCTTCTGATCGTTATTGGTGCGGTTCGGAATGGGAACTTGCTGGGCTGGGGCAGTATTTCACGATCCGCGAAACATTGCCTCATCGACCCCGAACCGATGATTATACTGGTTCGGATGCCGCTTTAGCGCATGGGACGCGCGGCGTCGCGCAACGCTTGACGCCGATGGCTGGAACATGAGGCTCTAGGCGCGCTCGAATTTACCGGAAAAGCCGGCTAATGCGGCCTGTACCGCGCGTTCCGTCAGATCGATGCGCTTGCGCGCTTCCGAGCGCTTGTGGGAAGGGATTTCCTGCAGGTTGGGCGACGGAATGTCGTCGCAGCAGAGCTGGTACTCGCCGTCGGCGCGGCGCACTGCGCCAATTTCTTGCCAAAAGTCATCATAATCGGCAAAAACCTGGCCGGTGCGCACTTGATGGAACATCACCCGATTCTGGTTCCCCACCAGGATCAGCTGCCGGCAGCCATAGGCGCGGCCGATTTCCCTGACCAGGCGCACCATCAAGCCCTTAGGCCGCATGCCGAACATGTCGCGGGTGGCGTGGCGCACGCGTTCCTGGGCGTCATCGCCGCGCGGCCCCTGCAGGCAACCGATGCCGATAGCCGGGCGCAGTTCACTGCCATGGAAAGTGAAGGCAACCGAGAACAGGCGCCTTTGGTCGCAGCACAAGTCCAGCGCCAGTTCGCCCTCTCGGTCCAGCGTGGCGATCGCCGACAGCCGGATCTCGTAGACAACGCCGGACTTGCCGCTGAAGCTGCCCAGCAACAGCGGCGATTTTGCCGCTTGCAGCACCAGAGCGGCAAGGTCTTGCCGGAAAATAAAGTTGTAATGGCTTACCAGGAGATCCATCCGCTCTTCGCTGCGCAGGCGCAACGATTGATATGGCCGGTAGATTTTCTGCAGCAGCCGCGGCGTCGCCTGCGCCAGGCTGGCGTGCATCGGCGATGCGTTCCAGTAGGCCAGCCAGCGCCGGGTTTGCCGGTAGTGCAGCAGCGTGCGGGCGCTCAGCTTGATCTGTTTGGCGTAGTAGGACAAGCCGCGCGGCGAGTGCCGCAGGCAGCTGAGCAAGGTAACGCGTTGCCGGCCATGGCGATGGCCAGGCTTATGCAGCGTCGCCGGGATGGAGAAAAGGTGCGACAGCTCCGACAGCAATGCCAGGCTTTGCAGGCGGCTGTTGATGAATCTGACGGCGCCGTCGCTGACCATCTTGCCGTACTTCGAATTCATGGCCAGCATCATGGCCAGCGAGACCATGCCGGCGCCGAAGATATCCAGCGGATAGTGCATGCCGAGAAATACCTTGGCCCAGCTGACGGCGAGCGACAGCACGACCAGCAGCACGCCGACCCATTTGATCTTGATTGCCCGTGCGGTCCAGAGCGTCAGGCCGGTAGCCAGGATGATGGCAATCGTGACGCTTGGGCTCAGGTAATGCTCGCCTTGGGGCTGGTAGGTATACCCGCCGTCTTCCAACGCCGGTTGCGTAGCGGCCCACAGCAGCGCAACGGCTTTACTGGCCAGTACGGCCGCCGCCATGGTCACTACCGCCTTGAGGGAAGTGATGCGGGTTTCTCTGCCGCCGCTGATCCACAGGGCCAGCAGGCTGGTCGGCACCAGATACACGCCCCACTCGGCAATCGTCAGCGCCAGCAGCAAGGGCAGGCCGATGAATCCGGGATGGCCGGTCGTCCCTAGCAAGTGATTGTAAGAGGACAGTGTCATATGCTTGGGCGATCAGAAAAGTGGCGAGGCAATGCGGAAATAATTATCAAAATGAAATTATTCATTACTATCATTTGTTATTGTAATTTGTTGATATATAAAGATACAAATGAAAATATGATGTTACATGCAAAAGCGCTGCCCGGCGCTATTCAAGGCAAATTATTAAGTTTCTAAGAGGAAATTATTGGTGCCGGGACGACACGCACGAGGACCGAACGCACGGCTGCAATCAACTGGCGCCAGATACGAACAGATACAAACAGATACGGAAAGGCATCTGGCCGGGCGGCCAGATCTCAGCGCGTAAAGCGGAGTGAGGAATTACTTGGCGGCGTCGTTCTTGGAGGGCACCGTGACAAAGCCAATTTTGGCCAGGCCGTTGTTTTGCGCCAGCGACATCACCTGCGCCAGGATTTCGTAGCGGGTATCCTTGTCGGCGCGCAATTGCAGTTCCGGCTGCGGCTGCCGCTGCGCCGAGGCTACGATACGGTTGGCCAGTTCGTTTTCGCTCACCTGGTCGTTATTCCAGAACATTTTGCCGCTGCGGTCTATGGAGAGCGAAATGGTCTCGGGTTTTTCCGGCGCTGGCGCCGATTGTGCGCTGGGCAGGTCGACCTTGATGGCATGGGTGAACAGCGGCGCCGTGATGATGAAGATCACCAGCAGCACCAGCATGACGTCGACCATGGGCGTGATATTGATATCCGCCATCGGCGCCTGGTTCTGGTTATCGTTGAAGCCGCCAAAAGCCATGATTTGCCTCGAATCGGTTAAATAGATTGTCGGATTGCCGTTATCCGGCCGCGTTGGATTACTTGCCGACCCGGCTGCCGGTAGTCAGGTAAGCATGCAGGTCATGCGCAAATGCATCCAGTTCCGACAGTGTAATCCGGTTGACGCGGGTAAAGGCGTTATACGCCAGCACGGCCGGAATCGCCACCACCAGGCCGAGGGCGGTCATGATCAGCGCTTCGCCCACCGGACCGGCGACTTTGTCGATCTGGATGGTGCCGCTGGACGAAACCGCTTCCAGCGCATGGTAAATGCCCCAGACCGTGCCGAACAGGCCGACGAACGGCGCCGTCGAGCCAACCGACGCGAGCAGGGTCAGGCCGCTTTCCAGGCGCGATGAAACGCGATTGATTTCACGGCGCAAGGTGCGGGTGATCAGTTCGCCCGGATCGGAAGCGGCATTCAGCGACGCCGCCGGAGTGCCCGGGGCGGGCGGTTTGATGGCGGCGGCGTCGGCTGCCTGGCTGGCCAGCGGCGAAAAGACATTTTCGGAATCGAAAGGCTTGATGCCGGCAATCGCCACTTCCAGTGTCGGCGCCTGCCAGAAATCGTCGAGCGCTGCCGCGCTGCGGCGGATGCGCCACGAACTCCAGGCTTTCGACAGGATATAAAACCAGCTGACCACCGACATGATTACCAGCACATAGGCAACCGAGTGGGAGATGGCGTCAGTTTGCGCCCAGTAGCGGGCTAGTCCGAGAGATTGATCCATGGCGTCGATCCGAGAAGATTAGTGCCGTGACGGCAGAAGCATCACAGCAGTGCAGCAGCCGGCCTGGTGCAGACAGCAGTCCTCGCCAGGCCGGCACGGAAAATCAGCGCAAGCCCAGCACGTCCTGCATGTCGTACAGGCCGGTGCTTTTGTCGCTCAGGAAGCGGGCGGCGCGCAAGCTGCCGTGCACATAGGTCACGCGGCTGGAAGACTTGTGCGTGATCTCGATGCGCTCGCCGATGCCGGCAAACAGTACCGTGTGGTCGCCGACGATGTCGCCGCCGCGGATCGCGGCAAAGCCGATCGAGGACGGATCGCGTTCGCCGGTGACGCCTTCGCGCGCATAGACCGCGACATCGTCCAGCTTGCGCCCTTGCGCCGCGGCGATCACTTCACCCATCATCAGCGCCGTGCCGGAAGGCGCATCGACCTTGTGCCGATGATGCGCTTCGATGATTTCGATATCGTAGCCATGGGAAAAGGTCTTGGCGGCCAGTTCCAGCAGCTTCATGGTGACATTGACGCCGACGCTCATGTTGGGAGCGAACACGATGGCAGTTTTTTTTGCCGCAGCCGCGATCGCCGCCTTGCCGGCTTCATCGAAGCCGGTGGTGCCGATAATCATCTTGATGCCGTGGGCGGCGCAGTATTCGAGATGCTTCAGCGTGCCTTCGGGGCGGGTGAAATCGATCAGGTAGGCAGCTTGCGCCAGGCCCTTGGCCAGCTCGGCTTCGATCGGGACGCCGGCAGGCTTGCCGAGGAAGGCGGCGGCATCGCTGCCCAGCTCCGGCGCGTCCGGCACGTCAAGCGCGCCCACCAGCACGGCGTCGTCGGCGTTCTGGATTGCTTCGACCAGCATGCGCCCCATACGTCCGGAGGCGCCTGCAACGGCTATTTTCATCTGAGTCATGTTAATTCGGCGATCTGAACAGTGGATCTTGATTGCTTGAACTTGGCCGGCTGAGGGGAAAGCTGCGAGCCGCTGGGCAACGCGGGCCTTCCACTCGATGCGCGCTTAGTTTTTGGCAGGGGCGGGCGCGCTAGGCACGGTCGGTGCAATTTCGACATTCTTGACGCTCTTCTTGGCTTCCGCCGCGCCGCCGGAGATCCGGTCCAGGTAGTCGTTCTCGGTCGGCAGGTTGCCGCCTTCTATGCGCGCAAGCAGGTTGCCGTTGAAGAAGGCGCTGACCCGGCTGGTGGTGACTTCGCCATTGCCCTTTTGCAGGCGGAACACATAGTCCCAGCGGTCATCGTGGAAGATGTCGGTCACCAAAGGCGTGCCGAGCGCAAAACGCACTTGTTCGCGTGTCATGCCTTCTTTAACCTGTGCCAGCATTTCCTTGGAAACGAAGTTTCCCTGTTGTATATCTATACGATACGGGGAAAAAACGCCCAGAAAGCGGCGGTGCTTGACGGTTTGCACGCCGCTGGTATCGGCGGTGGCAGTCGCAGTGGCAGCGTCGCCCGGCGCAGCTGCGGCAGGGCTGTCCAGCAAGGGATTTTTCGAGGCGCAGCCGGCCAGTGCGGCCATCAGGACAAAGCTAGCGGTCAAAGCGGAGGTACGGGCAGGGGAGAGCAACATTCGCATAAGGATCTCAATTGATTGAGCAACTGTGCTAAAACGCTATATGATAAAGCAGATCATCCATTTGTGACCAAAACATGCCGAACAATCCATCCGAACTAAAAGCCAGCGGCCTCAAAGCCACGTTGCCACGCCTGAAAATCCTGGAAATCTTCCAGAACAGCGAAGTGCGGCACCTGAGCGCTGAAGACGTCTACAAGATCTTGCTCAGCGAAAATCTTGATGTCGGCCTGGCAACTGTGTACCGCGTACTCACGCAATTTGAGCAAGCCGGCCTGTTGCAACGCAACCACTTTGAAACCGGCAAGGCCGTGTTCGAACTCAATGAAGGCTCGCACCACGACCATCTGGTCTGCCTGGATTGCGGCCTGGTCGAGGAGTTCTACGACGAAGAAATTGAAAAGCGCCAGAAAATCGTCGCCAAGGAACACGGCTTTGAAATCGCCGACCATGCGCTGGCCCTGTACGGCCATTGCCGCGACTGCCGCAAGAAAAAGGCCTGACCCCTTGTTTGCTGCCGCTCAGCGCGTACGTGTCTTGGCTGCCTTAGGCGCCGGCTTGGCGTTGGCCTTGCGTACTGCCGCCGCATAAGCGAGCCGCGCCCACGGCGTCATGGCGCCGGCCGAATCCATGGCGTCTTCCGGCGCCGACCAGTAGCTCATCTCAATCGCCTTCCCCTTGCTCTCGGTAACGAACGGCCGGCAACCGGCAGCGGCAAACTGCGGCCGGGTCTGCTCATCGGTCTTGAGAAACAGGGTGCCGTCGGCCACCAGGGCGATCATCACGCTGTCGTGGTAGATGCCGTAGCCGCCGAACATGCGGCGCGCGCTGACAGCGCCAAGCGGCGCCAGCAGCTCGCGGATATAGTCGATGATGGCGTCGTTGCGCGACATGCGGCGGCGCTTGCGGTCAGCTGTGGCTGAGGGCGTTCGACAGCAGCTTGGCGGTGATGTTCACGATCGGGATCACCCGTTCGTAAGCCATCCGCGTCGGCCCGATCACTCCCAGCGTGCCGACGATCTTGCCGTTGACTTCATACGGCGCCGTCACCACGCTCATCTCATCCATCGGCACCAGCTGCGATTCGCCGCCGATGAAGATCTGCACGCCGGTGGCCTTGCCGGAAATATCCAGCAACTGCATCAGGCCGGTTTTTTGCTCGAACATGTCGAACAGCTTGCGCAAGGAATCCATGTTGGACGACAGGTCGGTCACGCTGAGCAGATTGCGTTCGCCGGAAATCACCACTTCGTCGCTGTTGTCGGTCATGGCGTCGCTGCCGGCTTCCACCGCGGCCTGCATCAGCCAGGTCATGTCGTCGCGCAGCTTGCGCAATTCGCCTTGCAGGCGCAGGCGGACGTCGTCCAGGCTGAGGCCGCCGTAATGCTGGTTGATATAGTTGGCTGCCTGCACCAGTTTCGCCGGGCTGTAGTCGACATCGGTCAACAGCAGGCGGTTCTGGACGTCGCCGCTGGGGCTGACGATCACCAGCAGGATGCGTTTTTCCGACAGCCGCAGGAACTCGATCTGCTGGAAAATCGATTCGCGCCGCGGACTCAGCACGACGCCGGCAAAATGCGATAAAGATGACAACACTTGCGCCGCATTGGTGATGATTTTCTGCTGCGAGCTGGGCTGCAGGCTGTTTTGCATTTTCGACTCGAGCGCGGTCTCGTCGATAGCCTCGACCGTCAGCAGGGTATCGACGAACATGCGGTAGCCGCGCGGCGTCGGCACCCGCCCGGCAGAAGTATGGGGACTGGCGACGAAGCCCATTTCCTCGAGGTCGGCCATGATATTGCGGATAGTCGCCGGCGACAGCTCCAGGCCCGAGATCTTGGACAGGGCACGCGAGCCGACCGGCTGGCCGTCGGCAATATACCGTTCGACCAGGGCCTTGAGCAGGGTTTGAGCGCGATTATCTAGTTGCATATGGGTCTATTTTAGCGAGCGCTGTGCTTGCATGCCAGCACCTTATAAATGCACTTATACACTGTTTTGGCCGGCAAAATGCGTTTGTTCGAGCCATGCCTCCAGTTCATCCAGGCTGGTGCAGCTGGCTTGCGGCCGGACCCCGTCCGGCAGCGTGCGCTCAAAGCGATTGATCCACACCGCCTGCAAGCCGGCCTGCTGGGCGCCGACCACGTCCAGCATGGGATCGTCGCCGACGTACAGCGCTTCCTGCGGCGCTACCTTGAGGGCGGCGCAGGCAGCGTGGAAAATCGCCGGATCGGGTTTGCCGCTGCCGAAGCTGTGGGCTGCGATCGAGGCCTGGAAGTGGCCGGCCAGGCCGATTTTCCCAAGATCGGCAAAGCCGTTCGAGACCGTACCCAGCGGCAGGCGGCGCTGCAGCCGGCTCAGTACCGGCTGGACGTCGGCGAACGGCGTCACCGCATGGCGCGCTTCGGAAAACACCGCCATGGCGGCATCCGCCTTGGCCGGATCGTCGCCGACGCTGCTCAATGCCGCGCTCAGCGCCGCATGGCGCAGCTTCCACAGGTCGAAGCGGAACACCGGATCGGTGGCCGCCAGCTGCAGCCGCTGCTGGCGCAGGCTGTCGATGCTGAACCGGCGGGTGACCGCCTCGGCGTTGGCCTGCAGCCACTCGAACAGGATTTGTTCGGCGCGCGCGATCACCGGCGCTATCGGCCATAGCGTATCGTCAAGATCGAACAGAACCGCTTTGACGATCTGCGGCTTGCCCGGCCGCGAATGGGGGGAGGGTGTTGAATTATTCATCAGAGCCACGTGCGTATCCTTCATTGCAAGCCTAAATTATGGTCTAATCGCCAGCATGTGGCCTATAAAATTACCTTCTCAAGCGAATTTGCCGGAACCTGTGCCGAAGACCATTGCGATCGTCGGCAAGTATTTTGCCGCCGGCATTTCCGAATCGCTGACTGAAATCGTCGATTTCCTGCAAGGACGGGGCCATCACGTGGTGCTGGAGGCGGAGACGGCGCAGAATGTCGCCTTGCCCGGCATCGCCGCCATGACTCCCGAGCAGATCGGCGAACAAGCTGACGCTGCCATCATTGTCGGCGGCGACGGCACCATGCTGGGGATTGCGCGCCAGCTGGCGCCCTATGATGTGCCGCTGATCGGCATCAACCAGGGCCGGCTGGGTTTCATTACCGATATTTCGCTGGAGCGGATGCTGCCGGTGCTGGGCGAGATGCTCGACGGCCAGGTCGAGTCTGAGCGGCGCAGCCTGTTGCAGAGCGCGGTGATGCGCGACGGCCGGCAGATTTTCAGCGCGCTGGCCTTCAACGACGTGGTGGTGACGCGCGGCGCCGGCTCCGGCATGGCGGAGCTGATGGTCGAAGTCGACGGCCGCTTCATGTACAACCAGCGCTCCGACGGCCTGATCGTGGCAACGCCGACCGGCTCCACCGCCTATGCCTTGTCCGCCGGCGGGCCGTTGCTGCATCCTTCGCTGGGCGGCATCGTGCTGGTGCCGATTGCGCCGCATGCGCTGTCGAACCGGCCCATCGTGATCCCGGACAGCAGCGAAATCGTGATCGAGATCGTCAACGGCCGCGAGATGAGCGCCAATTTCGACATGCAGTCGCTGGCCAGCCTGCAGCACGGCGACCGCATCCTGATCCGGCGCTCCGAGCACACCATTACCTTTTTGCATCCGGCCGGCTGGAGCTACTACGCCACCTTGCGCCAGAAACTGCACTGGAACGAGTACCCCTCGGCGGAAGGACAACTGAAGTAATCGCTATCATGTAAGCTGTTAAGCCACGCCGTTTCTGTATTGAGTATTTCCTTGCGACTTTGCCAGTGCCATGGCGGTCCGCGCTATATTGACATCCATTTTTGAGCCCATCCCAGACTCCCATGCTGCGCACACTTTCCATCCGCGATTTTGTCATTGTCGATGCCATCGAGCTTGAGTTCGCCGCTGGCTTTACTGTATTCACTGGCGAAACCGGCGCCGGCAAGTCGATCCTGATCGATGCCCTGGCGCTGGCGCTGGGCGGCCGCGGCGACGCCAGCGTGGTGCGCGAGGGCGCCGCCAAGGCCGACGTCACGGCCGAATTCGCCATGGCCGATGGCGTTGATGCCGAAGCCATTGCCTGGCTGGAGCGCAACGAGTTCGGCAGCGAAGACGGCATCATCCTGATGCGCCGCGTGATCGATAACGCCGGCCGTTCGAAAGCCTTCATCAATGGCGTTGCCGCCACTGCCGGCCAGCTGCGCGAGCTGGGCGAAATGCTGGTCGATATCCACGGCCAGCACGCGCACCAGTCCCTGCTGAAAAACGATGCGCAGCGGCTGCTGCTGGATGGCCAGGCCGGCTTGTCCGACGATCTGCTGGCGCTGGCCGCTGCTTTCAAAAGCTGGCGCTCGCTGGCGCGCCAGCGCGAAGAGTTTGAAACCAATGCCAAGAATGTCTTGCTGGAACGCGAGCGGCTCGAATGGCAGGTAGGCGAGCTGGAAAAGCTGGCGGTGAAGCCGGGCGAGTGGGATGAAATCACCAATGAACACAGCCGCCTGTCGCATGCCGCCAGCCTGATCGAAGGGGCGCAGGAAGCGCTCAACGTGATTTCCGAAAACGATTCTGACGACACACCGCCGATGCTGTCGCAGCTGTCGGCGCTGAACCAGAAAATCGGCAAGCTGGTGGATGTCGACAGCAGCCTCAAGCCGGTGCTCGAAGCGCTGGAGCCGGCCCGCATCCAGCTGCAGGAAGCGGTGTATGCCTTGAATGATTACCTGAGCCGGGTCGAGCTCGATCCGGCGCGCCTGCACCAGGTGGAAGACCGCATGGAAGCGATCCATTCGGCCGGCCGCAAGTTCCGCCTGGCGCCGGACGAACTGCCGCAGGAACTGGAGACGCTGTCCGGCCAGTTGCGCCAGCTGGCCGATGCCAGCGACCTCGACGCCATGCGCGCGCAGGAAGAAAAGCTGAAAGCGGCATATCTGGCGCTGGCGCAAAAGATGTCGAAGGCGCGCGCCAAGGCGGCGCAGGCCTTGGGCACGGCGGTGACGGCGGCGATGCAGGACCTGAGCATGAGCGGCGGCCGCTTTGCGGTGGCGCTGAACCCCTGCGAGCCGGCCAGCTACGGCGTCGAGCAAGTGGAATTCTTGGTGGCCGGCCACGCCGGCGTGGCGCCGCGGGCGCTGGCCAAGGTGGCGTCCGGCGGCGAGCTGGCGCGTATCGCGCTGGCGATTTCAGTGATTACCTCCAGCTCGACTGCCACCCCGACCCTGATTTTCGATGAGGTCGACAGCGGCATCGGCGGCGGCGTCGCCGAGGTGGTGGGGCGTTTGCTGAAACGCCTCGGCCAGGACCGCCAGGTCTTGTGCGTTACCCATTTGCCGCAGGTCGCCAGCCAGGCCAACCAGCACTTCCAGGTCAGCAAGCAAAGCCAGGGCAATAAAACGGTGTCGGCGATCGATGGCCTCGACGCCAAGAACCGGATTGAAGAAATCGCCCGCATGCTTGGCGGCCTGGAAATCACAGCGACCACCCGCAAGCATGCGCGCGAGCTGCTGGCGCTCTGATCCCGCTCTTATTTTCCTGGATATCTCCGCATGGCATTTCTGAAAGAACCACCGTTCACGCATGGCAAGACCGGCAAGACCGCGGTGCTGCTGGTCAATCTGGGTACGCCGGATGCGCCTACCACCAAGGCGGTGCGGCGCTACCTGAAGCAATTCCTGTCGGATCCGCGCGTGGTGGAAATCCCGCGGGCGATCTGGTGGCTGATCCTGCACAGCGTGATCCTGCCGTTCCGTTCCAGCAAGTCGGCGCATAAATATGCTTCGATCTGGAGCAACGACGGGTCGCCGTTGAAAGTCCATACCAGCAAGCAGGCGACGCTGTTGCGCGGTTATCTGGGCCAGCGCGGCCATCGGGTCCAGGTGGCCTACGCCATGCGCTACGGCAGTCCTGCCATAGGCGAGGTGCTGGAGCAGCTGAAAGCCGATGGCTGCGAACGCGTTCTGGTGCTGCCGGCCTATCCGCAGTATTCGGCCACCACCACCGCATCGATCTACGACGCCGTGTTCGCCCACTATGCGCAAGTGCGCAATGTGCCGGAACTGCGTTTCATCAAGCACTATCACGATCACGAAGCCTACATCCAGGCCCTGAAAGATTCGGTGCTGGCCTATTGGGCCATGCACGGCGCGCCGGACAAGCTGATCATGAGTTTTCATGGCGTGCCGAAGCGCACCTTGCTGCTGGGCGATCCCTATCATTGCGAATGCCAGAAGACAGCACGCCTGCTGGCCCAGCAGCTGGGGCTGGGACCGGAGCAGTACCAGCTCACCTTCCAGTCGCGCTTCGGCAAGGCGGAATGGCTGCAGCCTTACACCGCGCCGACGCTGCAGGCGCTCGCCAGACAAGGGGTCAGGCGGGTTGACGTCATGTGTCCGGGCTTCACCAGCGATTGCTTGGAGACCTTGGAAGAGATTGCGATCGAGGCCAAGCAGGATTTCCTGCATGCGGGCGGCAAGGAATTCCATTTCATCCCTTGCCTGAACCAGGCGCCCGGCTGGATTGCCGCCATGGCGACGGTGGTCGAAGAGCAGATGATAGGCTGGCCTACCCATCTGAGCGAGGATGAGCGGGAAGAGTTGAAACGGCAGGCGGAGGTGTCAAAAAAACAAGCGCTGGGCCTGGGGGCGAGCCAGTAAATCAGCGGGTTTGCAGCAGAAATTTAGGGGGGCGGTGCGCCGCGGCGGCAAGGCGCAACTATAATGAGCGCCCAAACTCTGGGCGGAGAAATAAAATATTATTTATTCTGCAAGCGTCCGGAAGCTTTGGGCGGAATGCAAAATCTAGTACAGCGCAACCAGTTGCGAATAGCTGATCATGCCAGCCGCGAGCAAGGTGTACACGATCAGAAGTGCGGAAATCAACGGCAGTTTCACGATATTCCCCTTTTTGTTAGTGGGGCAGGCGACTCTTCCGAAGAGCCGGTTCTTGCTTGAACCACGCTTTCAGCATAGCTCCTATGTGGCATTGCAGCAAACCCAGTTCTGGTAAATTTTGTTTCAATTTGTTGCCAGAATCCATTGCCGGAGGCGCTCTTGCCTGATATCTCATGCAAGCGGCCTTTTAACCCTTGAAAAAGTAAGGGCATAGCCTCATTTGGACTGCTATAGGTTAATAAGTTATTGATTGTTGGAGGTTTTTGAATGGAACACATGGAAAATCAGAACGAGCCGGTACAGACGGCGCAAACAGAAAAAGACTCTGTTGCCGATGATGCAACAGTGATTCCCGAGTCGGCGCTGGAAGTCCAGCTGTCCGAGGCGCAAGCCAAGATCGCGGAAATGCAGGACGCTTTCCTGCGCGCCAAGGCCGAGTCGGAAAACATCCGCCGCCGGGCTCAGGACGATATTGCTCGTGCACACAAATTTGCGATCGAGGGTTTTGCCGAGGCGCTGGTGCCGGTCAAGGACCATCTTGAAATGGCGCTGAAGATCGAAACCCCTTCGCTGGAATCGCTCAAGGAAGGCGTGGAAATGACGCTCAAACAGCTGTCGTCCGCCTTCGAAAGAAACCGTTTGCTGGAAATCTCGCCGGAAGTCGGCGAGAAGCTCGATCCGATGAAACACCAGGCAATCTCGACCGTGCCTGCGGAGCAGGATGCCAATACCGTGGTGACCGTGCTGCAAAAGGGCTACACCATTGCCGATCGTCTGTTGCGTCCAGCCCTGGTCGTCGTGGCGCAAGGAAAATAGAAAAAAAACGCCAGGAGCGAGCAGTTTAGCGCTTGAAAGCGCGCTTTCGCTCCCTATATTCAGACCATCCAAACATTCATCAGATATTCAGTAAAGGACATACACCATGGGTAAAATTATCGGCATTGACTTGGGCACCACCAATTCTTGCGTTTCGGTTATTGAAAACGGTCAGCCAAAAGTGATCGAAAACTCGGAAGGCGCGCGCACCACGCCGTCCATCATCGCTTATCAAGAAGACGGCGAAATCCTGGTCGGCGCTCCTGCCAAGCGCCAGGCTGTGACCAATCCGACCAACACGCTGTACGCCACCAAGCGCCTGATCGGCCGCAAGTTCGACGAAAAAGAAGTGCAGAAAGACATCGCGCTGATGCCTTACCAGATCATCAAGGCCGACAACGGCGATGCATGGGTAGGCGTACGCGAGCAGAAACTGGCGCCGCCGCAGATCGCCGCGGAAGTGCTGCGCAAGATGAAGAAGACCGCGGAAGACTACCTCGGCGAAGAAGTCACCGAAGCCGTGATCACCGTGCCGGCTTACTTCAACGACGCACAGCGCCAAGCCACCAAGGATGCCGGCCGCATCGCCGGTCTGGACGTCAAGCGCATCATCAACGAGCCGACCGCGGCTGCGCTGGCTTTCGGCCTGGACAAGGCGGAAAAGGGCGACCGCAAGATTGCCGTGTATGACCTGGGCGGCGGTACTTTCGACGTTTCCATCATTGAAATCGCCGATGTCGATGGCGAAAAGCAGTTCGAAGTACTGTCCACCAACGGCGATACTTTCCTCGGCGGCGAAGACTTCGACCAGCGCATCATCGACTACATCCTGGACGAGTTCAAGAAGATCAACGGCATCGACCTGGGCAAGGATGCGATTGCGCTGCAGCGTATCAAGGCATCGGCCGAGCGCGCCAAGATCGAATTGTCGTCTTCGCAACAGACTGAAATCAACGAGCCGTACATCGCCATGGCCAATGGCGCACCGGTCCACCTGAACCTGAAGATGACCCGCGCCAAGCTGGAATCGCTGGTGGAAGAGCTGATCGCCAAGACCATCGAGCCTTGCCGCATCGCCATCAAGGACGCCGGCGTCAAGGTTTCCGACATCGACGACATCATCCTGGTCGGCGGCATGACCCGTATGCCTAAGGTGCAGGAAAAAGTGAAGGAATTCTTTGGCAAGGATCCGCGCAAGGACGTGAATCCGGATGAAGCTGTCGCCGTTGGCGCAGCGATCCAGGGTTCGGTTCTGTCGGGCGACCGCAAGGACTTGCTGCTGCTGGACGTGACGCCATTGTCGCTGGGTATCGAAACCATGGGCGGCGTGATGACCAAGATGATCCAGAAGAACACCACCATCCCGACCAAGTTCAGCCAGGTGTTCTCGACTGCCGACGACAACCAGCCGGCCGTGACCATCAAGGTGTTCCAGGGCGAGCGCGAGATGGCTGCAGGCAACAAGGGCCTGGGCGAATTCAATCTCGAAGGCATCCCGCCTGCAGCGCGCGGCACGCCGCAGATCGAAGTCACTTTCGACATCGACGCCAACGGTATTCTGCACGTCGGCGCCAAGGACAAGGCAACCGGCAAGGAAAACAAGATCACCATCAAGGCCAACTCCGGCTTGACTGAAGAAGAGATCCAGAAGATGGTGCGCGACGCCGAGGCGAATGCCGAAGAAGACAAGCGCCTGAAGGAAGCCGCCGAAGCCCGCAACCAGGGCGACGCGCTGGTGCATTCGACCAAGAAGTCCCTGGCTGAATACGGCGACAAGCTGGAAGCCGGCGAGAAGGCCAGCATCGAAACGGCCATCAAGGAACTGGAAGAAGCATTGAAGGGCAGCGACAAGGCCGCCATCGATAACAAGACAGCCGCCTTGACCACTGCAGCGCAAAAGCTGGGCGAAAAGATGTACGCCGACATGCAGGCGCAGCAAGCTGCAGCCGGCGGCGCCGAAGCAGGCGCAGCCGGTGCGGAAGCCAAGCCGAAGGAAGACGACGTGGTTGACGCCGATTTCAAGGAAGTGAAGGACAAGTAAGCTCTTCGTCAGCGATGGCTTGCCAGTCTGATGTTTTGACCGGAATTGCAGCCATCGCGAAGACGCGCCGGACAGATGCCATCGCTCGCGATGCCCTGTTCGGCGTTTTCGCTTAAACAACAGGGTGCAAAAAGATGGCGAAGCGTGATTTTTACGAAATATTGGGTGTTGCGAAAAACGCTACTGATGATGAAATCAAGAAGGCGTACCGCAAGCTCGCAATGAAGCATCATCCGGACCGCAATCCGGATAGCAAAGGTGCGGAAGAAAAATTCAAAGAGGCGAAAGAAGCCTACGAAATGCTGTCCGATCCGCAAAAGCGGGATGCCTACGACCGCTACGGCCACGCCGGCGTTGATCCCAACATGGGCGGCGGTGGCGGCGGCGCGGGCGGTTTTGCCGATGCTTTCGGCGACATCTTCGGCGATATTTTCGGCGGCGGCGGCGGTCGCGGCGGCCGCGGCGGCGGACCGCAGGTGTATCGCGGCGCCGATCTGCGCTACAACCTGGAAATCACGCTGGAACAGGCTGCGCACGGTTTCGACACCACCATCCGGGTACCTTCCTGGGATGAGTGCGAACCTTGCCACGGCAGCGGCGCCAAGGCCGGCACCGAGCCGATCACCTGCCCGACCTGCGGCGGCCACGGCCAGGTACGCATGCAGCAAGGCTTTTTCAGCATCCAGCAGACTTGCCCGAAATGCCACGGCAGCGGCAAGATCATTCCAGAACCATGCCCATCATGCGCCGGCGCCGGCCGCATCAAGCGCAACAAGACGCTGGAAGTGAAAATCCCGTCCGGCATCGACGACGGCATGCGCATCCGCTCCTCCGGCAACGGCGAGCCTGGCATGAACGGCGGCCCGACTGGCGACCTGTATGTGGAAATCCACATCAAGCCGCACGCGGTGTTCCAGCGCGAAGGCGACGACCTGCATTGCGAAATGCCGATCTCCTTCGCCAAGGCAGCGCTGGGCGGCGAGATCGAAGTGCCGACGCTGAACGGCAAAGCCTCCTTCACGATTCCGGACGGCACCCAGTCAGGCAAGACCTTCCGCCTGCGCAGCAAAGGCATCAAGGGCGTGCGCTCAGGCTATGCCGGCGACCTGTTCTGCCATGTCGTGGTCGAGACCCCGGTCAAGCTGAACGACCGCCAGAAAGCGCTGTTGCAGGAATTCGAGCAGCTGACCAGCGAAGGCGGCGCCAAGCACAGCCCGCAGAGCAAATCGTGGAAAGACAAGGTCAAAGAGTTCTTTGAGTGAATGTGAGAATGAGTTTGAGAATGCGCCTGAGTTAGCATCCTGACTCCAGGAAAACCGCCAATCCGCAAGGTTGGCGGTTTTTTTATGCGTGCGGCGGCAGGCAGCGCGCCATGTACAACGTCCATTAACAAATTCTTTATTGCATAATTTTGCGCTGCTCTCTATTCTGTATATGGTAATAATAAAACGATCGTTCTTTTATTTGCGATCAATACAAACTCCATATACAACAAACCATAGGAGGAGACACGATGATAGTTGCTCAATTAAAGCGTGCAACGGCTTGCGCTTGCGTATTGTCCGGACTGATGCTGGCGCAGGCGGCATTTGCGCTGGATCTGGCCGGCGTCAAGATCGACGAGACTGCCAAGGTCGGCAACCAGGACCTGAAGCTCAATGGCGCCGGCATACGCTACAAGGTCATTTTCAAGGTGTATACGGCAGCGCTGTATCTCACCGAGAAGAAAACCACGGTGCCGGATGTGATGGCCGCCAACGGGCCGCGCCGCATCGAGCTGGTGATGCTGCGCGACGTCAGCAGCGAGGATTTCAGCCGTGCCTTCATGACCGGCATCCAGAACAATGTGGATAAGGCGGACAAGGCCAAGATCATCAACCAGCTGCTGAAATTCGGTGAGCTGTTTGCCTCTATCCCTGAACTGAAAAAGGGCGATGTGCTGACTACCGACTGGATCCCTGGCGTCGGCACGCAAATCCACTTCAACGGCAAGCCGGTGTCGGAAACCTTGCCCGACCAGGTTTTCTATAACTCCCTGCTGAAAATCTGGCTCGGCGACAAGCCGGCCGACAGCCGCCTGAAACCCTTGCTGCTAGGCCAGCCGGCCTAGTGTCGTGCCATCCGCATAATCAGTATTGGATAAAAGCGGATGGGGAAAGCCAGTTTTCTATAAAATAAGGCCCAGGATGTCGTGCCGGTATTGTCAAAATACCACGCAGACGGAACTCTATTGAATGGAAAACGATGACAGCAAACAACAAGCAATCCCTGACCCGAGAAGATCTATTCCAGAGAAACCGTGAGTGGGCGGCGGCAATCACCGCCCGCGATCCGGAGTTTTTCAAGAAGCTGGCGTCGCAGCAGGCGCCGGAGTATTTCTGGATCGGATGTTCCGACAGCAGGGTGCCGGCAAATGAATTGCTGGGCTTGTTGCCGGGTGAACTGTTCGTCCACCGCAATATCGCCAACGTGGTGGCGCACAGTGACCTGAATTGCCTGTCGGTGCTGCAGTTCGCGGTCGACGTGCTGAGGGTCAAGCATGTCTTCGTGGTCGGCCACTACGGCTGTTCCGGCGTCCATGCGGCGCTGACCAAGCGCCGCGTCGGATTGGCCGACAACTGGCTGCGCCATGTCGAGGACGTGCATCAGAAGCATGAGCGCTACCTGGGCGAAGCCCTGCCGGAAAGCCTGCGCCACGACCGTCTCTGCGAGCTCAACTCGATGGAGCAGGTCGCCAATATCTGCCGCACCACGATCGTCCGGGACGCCTGGGATCGCGGCCAGCCCTTGACCATCCATAGCTGGGTGTATGGCGTGCGCGACGGCTTGCTGCGGGATCTGGAAGTGACGGTCAGCTGCATGTCCGATCTGGAGAAGGGCATGGCAGCCAGTTTGAAGCGCTACGAAGATTAAGGCGTTCCGGCTTTGCCGAAATAAAAAAGACGGCCTGGGCCGTCTTTTTTTTCGCGGATGCGGATCTTAGATCACGATGGTTTGCGCTTCGCCTTCGGCGCGGGCGCGGATTTCACCGATGATGTTGACGGTCTCGCCGGCGGCTGTCAGCTGCGCTACTGCCGCCGCAGCGTTTTCCTTGGCGACGATCACGGTCATGCCGATGCCGCAGTTGAACACCCGGTGCATTTCCGCATCGGCCACCTGGCCGTGCTGCTGCAGCCAGGTGAACAGCGGCGGCATGGTCCAGGCATCGCTGCGCAGGACGGCGGTCAGGTTGTCTTGCAGTACGCGCGGGATGTTCTCCACCAGGCCGCCGCCGGTGATGTGCACCATGCCTTTGACTTCCATGGACTCCATCAGCGCCAGCAGCGGCTTGACGTAGATGCGGGTAGGTTCCATCAGCACGTCGGCCAGCTTGCGGCCGTGGAAGTCGCCGTCCAGGTCCGGCTTGGCGACTTCGATGATCTTGCGCACCAGCGAGTAGCCGTTGGAATGCGCGCCCGACGACGCCAGGCCCAGCACGACGTCGCCCGGCACGATCTTGGTGCCGTCGATCAGCTTGGATTTTTCCACGGCGCCGACGGCGAAGCCCGCCAGGTCGTATTCGCCGTCCGGGTACATGCTCGGCATTTCCGCGGTTTCGCCGCCGATCAAGGCGCAGCCCGCCAGTTCGCAACCCTTGGCGATGCCCTTGATGACATCGGTGGCGCTAGGCACGTCCAGCTTGCCGCAGGCGAAGTAGTCGAGGAAGAACAGCGGCTCGGCGCCTTGCACCAGGATATCGTTGACGCTCATCGCCACCAGGTCGATGCCGACCGTGTCGTGGCGCTTCAGGTGGAAGGCCAGCTTCAGCTTGGTGCCGACGCCGTCGGTGCCGGACACCAGCACCGGCTCCTTGAATTTCTTGCTGATCTCGAACAGGGCGCCGAAACCGCCGATGCCGCCCATCACCCCTTCACGCATGGTGCGCTTGGCGAAAGGCTTGATGGCCTCGACCAGGGCGTCGCCAGCGTCGATATCGACACCGGCGTCACGGTAAGAGAGTGGCACGTTGGAAACGTTTGAAGTGGAAGTCATGATGTGATTGGCGGCAGAGGCGGTAAAATAGAGGAATTCGGCCGCGCATCTGTTATACATCACGATATATGCGATGAAATGCGCGGTAAAAGCGGTATTTTATCAAACCGATCCACCAAACTCTCGATTCCATGCCATTTTCTTTTACCGACGAACAAAAACAAACTGCGTTGTGGCTAGGAATTGCGCTGCTGCTGGTGGCGCTGACGGTGGCTTTGGGGCCGATCCTGACCCCTTTCATCGCCTCCGCGATCCTGGCCTACGCCCTGAATCCGGGCGTGGACTGGCTGTCGCGCCGGCGCATCGGCAAGTTTCCCTTCCCGCGCGCACTGGCGGTGCTGGTCGTGATACTGCTGCTGGTGTTCGCGATCCTGGCGGTGATCCTGATCGTGATCCCGGTATTGCGCAAGGAATTGCCTTTATTGCAAAACCAGATTCCAACCTTCCTGACCAAGCTGGATGGACTGATCGGCCCGCATCTGCAGGATTTCGGCATCAATGTGCGGCTGGACGGCACCGGCATCAAGGAAATGCTGACCAAGCAGCTGTCCACCAGCGGCGATGAAATCTGGGCCTCGGTGCTGGCCTCGGTCAAGGTGGGCGGCACCGCGGTGCTGGGCTGGCTGGCCACCATCCTGCTGGTGCCGGTAGTGTTGTTTTATCTGTTGCAAGACTGGCATTCCATCGTCGACCGGGTCGGCAAGCTGGTGCCGCGCCGCTGGCAGGGCAAGACTGCCAACATGACGCAAGAGGTGGACAGCCTGCTGGCGCAATATTTGCGCGGCCAATTGCTGGTAATGTTGGTTCTGGCGATTTATTATTCGACCGGGCTGGCGATTGCCGGTTTTGATGTGGCCTTGCCGGTTGGTATTATTACCGGCTTGCTGGTATTTATTCCTTACGTCGGCTTCGGTCTGGGACTGGTGCTGGCGCTGATTGCGGCAATGCTGCAATTCGACGGCCTGCATGGCTTGATCGCCGTCGCCATCGTGTACGGCATCGGCCAGGTGCTGGAGAGTTTCATCCTGACGCCGCGCCTGGTCGGCGAACGCATAGGCTTGCACCCGCTGGTAGTGATTTTTGCCCTGATGGCCTTCGGCCAGCTGTTCGGCTTCGTCGGCATCCTGCTGGCGCTGCCGTGTTCAGCGGTGATGTCGGTGGTGGTCAAGCACGTGAAGGCCCATTATCTCAACAGCAGTTTTTATCAAAACTAAGTAATCAAATAAAGCGGGCTCGAAAAATCGTACTGCAGGTTTGTCGAACCACCTTAGGTAACAATGAAGAAATTAGCATGAGGCAGTTAACGCTGGACATAACTGCGGAAGAACCGCAGACCCTGGCTACTTTCGTGGTCGGGCAAAATCAAGAAGCTTTACAGTTCTTGCAGCGTCTGGTCGCGCCTAGCGCGGCATACCTCACCGCGCCCGGCGACCGTTTTGTCTACCTGTGGGGCGGCGCCGGCGCCGGCAAAAGCCACGTGCTGCGCGCCCTCGCCAGCAGCACCGGCGCGCGCCTGATCCGCGGCAGCCAGTATAACGGCGACGTTTTCAATTTTTCTCCGGATGTGCCCGGCTACCTGATCGACGATTGCGACAAGCTGTCGGCCGGCGACCAGATCGAAGCTTTCGCTCTGTTCAACCAGATCCGCGAGCATGGCGGCTGGCTGGTCACCAGCGGCCAGCTGCCGCCGTCCGAGCTGAGCGTGCGCGAAGATTTTCGCACCCGCCTTGGCTGGGGGTTGATCTACCAGCTGCATGGCCTCAGCGACGAAGAAAAAATCGCCGCCCTGACCCACGCGGCGCAAGTCCGCGGCCTGCACCTGTCGAGCGGCGTGTTACCCTACCTCATTACGCATTTCCGGCGCGATATGCGGTCTTTGACAGCCATGCTGAACGAACTGGACCGCTTTTCGCTGGAAACCCAGCGTCCCATAACGCTGCCTTTGCTGCGCAGCTTGTTGCAACTCGAATCCGAAGATAAACATTCACTATGAACCTGGCTTTATTCGACCTTGACCATACGCTGCTGCCCGTCGACTCCGACTATGAATGGGGGCAGTTCCTGGCGCGCATCGGCGCAGTCGATCCTGACGCTTTTGAAAAGAGCAACGCCGAGTGGTTCGCCCAGTACCAGGCCGGCACGCTGGACCCGGTCAAGTACCTGGAGTTTGCCTTCGGCACCTTGTCCAAGTTCCCGCGCAAGCAGCTCGATGCCTGGCACCAGCAGTTCATGCAGGAAGTGATCCTGCCGACGATCACGCCGGCGGCGCGCGCGCTGCTGCAAAAGCACCAGGATGCCGGCGACCTGGTGGCGATCGTCACCGCCACCAACAGCTTCGTCACCGAGCCGATCGCCAAGGCGCTGGGCGTCGATTTCCTGATCGCCTCGGACCCGGAAACCACGGATGACGGCGAGATTACCGGCCGCCTGGCGGACACGCCGACCTACGGCCCCGGCAAAGTGATCCACACCCGCGCCTGGCTGGCGACCATGGACATGACGCTGGCCAGTTTCCCGCGCAGTTATTTTTATAGCGACTCGCACAACGACCTGCCCTTGATGAAGCTGGTGACCGATCCGGTCGCCACCAACCCGAACGCCCTGTTGAAAGCCCACGCAAGTGAGCACGGCTGGCCCATCCTGAATTTATTCGACGCGCAATGATCAAGAAGCTGATTCGCTCCATCCTCGGGAAAAAGAAAAAAGATCCCACCCAACCGTTGATACTCGGCCCGAAAGAGCACGGCATCAATCCGCAACTGGTCTCGCCCAACGCGGTCAGGGTCACCAAGACGCTGCAGGATAACGGCTACAAGGCTTTTATCGTCGGCGGCGCCGTGCGCGACCTGCTGCTGGGGGTCAAGCCGAAGGATTTCGACGTCGCCACCAACGCCACGCCGGAACAGGTCAAGCGCCTGTTCCGGCGCGCCTTCATCATCGGCAAGCGCTTCCAGATCGTGCACGTGATGTTCGGCCAGGAACTGATCGAAGTCACCACCTTCCGCGGCGCTTCCTCCGACGGCTCGCCCAAAGACGAGCATGGCCGCGTGCTGCGCGACAATACCTTCGGCGAGCAGCATGAAGATGCGGTGCGGCGCGATTTCACCATCAATGCGATGTACTACGATCCGGCCACCGAAAGCGTGCTCGACTACCACGGCGGCATCGCCGACATCCGCGCCAAGACCTTGCGCATCATCGGCGAGCCGGAAGCGCGCTATCGCGAAGATCCGGTCCGCATGCTGCGCATCGTGCGTTTCGCCGCCAAGCTGAAATTCACCATCGATCCCGCCACCCGCGCGCCGATCCCGGTGATGGCGGCGCTGATCGACAATGTGCCGGCGGCACGGGTGTTCGATGAGATGCTGAAACTGCTGATGAGCGGCCACGCGCTGGCCTGCCTGCAGCAATTGCGCAAGGAAGGCTTGCATCACGGTCTGCTGCCGCTGCTGGACGTGGTGCTGGAGCAGCCGCTGGGCGAGAAGTTCGTGACGCTGGCGCTGGCCAATACCGACGTGCGCGTTCAGCAAGGCAAGCCGGTTTCCCCGGGTTTCCTGTTCGCCTCGCTGCTGTGGCACCAGGTGCTGGAAAAGTGGAGCGCCTACAAGGCGGCCGGCGAATTCCCAATCCCGGCGCTGCATCTGGCCGCCGACGACGTGCTGGAAGCGCAGACCGACAAGCTGGCCCTGCAGCGCAAGATCGCCTCCGACATGCGCGATATCTGGGCCATGCAGCCGCGCTTTGAGCGGCGCACCGGCAAGGCGCCATACAAGATGCTGGAACACCTGCGCCTGCGCGCCGGCTACGATTTCCTGCTGCTGCGTTGCGCTTCCGGCGAAATCGACAGCGAAATCGGCGAATGGTGGACCGCCTTCATGGAAGGCGACGGCGACGAGCGCGAAGCATTGATGGCGCAAAAGCCGAGAGTGGCGGCCGAGGCCGCTCCCGCCAAGAAGCGTGCGCGCCGGCGCGGTTCCCGCAGCGGCGCCAAGCCGGTCAACCCGGGCGGCCGCGGCGACGATGGGCAAGGCGCCTGATCCTATGACGTCGACGGTCACGTCTAATGCGGCTGGCCCTGCGGTCACCGCCTATATCGGCATCGGCGCCAATCTGGGCGACGCTGCCGGCCAGGTGCAGCGCGCCATCCTGCAGCTCGGCAAGCTGCCGCATACCAGCCTGGGCAGCCAGTCCAGCCTGTTCTGCACGGCGCCGCTGGATGCCGGCGGCGACGATTACGTCAATGCCGTGGCGCGCATCGAAACCCGCCTCGGCGCCCATGAACTGCTGCGAGGCTTGCAGCAGATCGAACAGGATTTCGGCCGTGAGCGCCCCTATCCGAATGCGCCACGCACGCTGGACCTGGACCTGCTGCTGTACGGCCAGTCCAGCATCCAGGACGATGTGCTGACGGTGCCGCATCCGCGCATGACGCAACGCGCTTTTGTCCTGATCCCGCTATTGCAGATCGATCCCTTCATCGTCATTCCCAAGCACGGCGCGGCGCATCAGTTCGCCCCGCTGGTGGCGGACCAGCGTATCCGCAAACTATAGAGCGCGTGCTTTCCAGGGCCAAGTGCCGGATGCGGCAGCTTCTGGCACACTGTTGTCTTTGCGCACGCGCCATTCACGGTTGAACAACGGTTGAACATGAATCTAGACAGCTATAAATACATCGTCGTAGAAGGCCCCATCGGCGCCGGCAAGACCACGCTGGCCAACAAGATTGCAATCCATCTGGGCGCGCGGGTCTTGCTGGAACAGCCGCAGGCCAACCCCTTCCTGGAAAAATTTTATCGGGACGCCTCCCGTTACGCGCTGTCGACCCAGATGTTTTTCCTGTTCCAGCGCATCAGCCAGTTGCGCGAGGCCTCGCAGAACGATTTGTTCGACAGCCGCAACCACCTGGTCGCCGATTTCCTGCTGGCCAAGGATGCCATTTTCGCCAGCTTGACTCTGGCCGATGAAGAGCTCAAGCTGTACCAGCAGATGTACGATCATCTGCGGCCGCAGGCGGCTACGCCGGACCTGGTGATCTACCTGCAGGCCGAGCCGGAAACCCTGATGGAACGCATCAGGATGCGCGGCATTGAAATGGAAACGGCGATCACCCAGGAATACCTGACGCGCCTGTGCGAAAGCTACAGCCGCTTCTTTCATCATTACGACGACGCGCCCTTGCTGATCGTCAACAACGAACATCTGGACCTAGCCGGCAGCGATGCCGATTTCAGCTTACTCTTGGCGCGTATCGACAGCATGCGCGGCAGGCGTGAATTTTTCAATCGTGGAGAATGACAATGGCAGCTTATTTACAAGATGGCGGCGCGACAGCGGCGCGCAGCAAACCGATGACCATCCCGGCCTTGCAGGCGCTGCGCGACAAAGGTGAAAAGATCACTATGCTGACCTGCTACGACGCCAGCTTTGCGGCATTGATGGATCGCTGCGGCGTCGAGACTTTGCTGATCGGCGATTCGCTCGGCATGGTGTGCCAGGGCCACAGCTCGACCCTGCCGGTGACGGTGCAGGATATCGCTTATCACACCGCCAGCGTGGCGCGCGGCAATCGCACGGCGCTGGTGCTGGCCGACCTGCCGTTCGGCGCCTACGCCACGCCGGAAAGCGCGTTTGCCAACGCCGTGCCGGTGATCCAGGCGGGCGCGCAGATGATCAAGATAGAAGGCGGCGCCTGGCTGGCGCCGACGGTGCGTTTCCTGACCGAACGGGCGGTCCCGGTATGCGGCCACCTGGGGCTGACGCCGCAGTCGGTGCACCAGATGGGCGGTTATAAAGTGCAGGGCAAGACCAGCGCCGCCGCCGAGCAGCTGAAGGCCGACGCCCTGGCCCTGCAGGAAGCCGGCGCCAGCCTGCTGGTGCTGGAAGCGATTCCGGCCGCGCTGGGCAAGGAAGTCAGCGAACTGCTGACGATTCCTACCATCGGCATCGGCGCCGGCCCGGACTGTTCAGGCCAGGTGCTGGTGATGCATGACCTGATGGGCGTTTTTCCCGGTCACAAGGCGCGTTTCGTGAAAGATTTCATGGAAGGCCAGACCAGCATCGATGCTGCCGTGCTGGCGTATGTGCGGGCGGTCAAGGACAAGTCGTTCCCGGCGCCGGAACACTGCTTCTGAGCAGATGACCGGCGATGCTACTGCGGCTGCAGCTGCATCGCCATTTCATGCCAGGCCATGCCGCCATGGCCGGACTCCGACGCCTTGAGGTAGGTGAAGCCGAGGTTTTCGTAGAGCGCCACATGGCGCTCTTTGCACATCAGGTGGATGCTCGATTTGCGCAGGGCGCGCATGCGGGCGATGAATTCCTTCATCAGCTGCCTGGCAATGCCGCGTCCCTGGAAATCCGGATGCACCACCACCGACATGATCACCACATGCGGTCCGTCCGGGTCGTGGCCGATCAGTTCCTTGAATGCCTCGTCCGACATCTCGACCTGGAACGCCGCGCCGCCGTTGATGAAGCCGGCCACCACGCCGTCGATTTCATACACGATGAAACCCTGCGGCCAGGTGGCGATGCGGGTGGCGATCTTTTCTTTCGTGGCGGCTTCGTCGCCCTCGTAGGAAATCGATTCGATCTGGTAGCAGCGTTCGAGATCGGCGCCGGCGACGAGACGGATCAGGCAGTCGTTTGAAATCATGGATGTGCAGGGGCCTTGCGGCAAGCTTCAGGGCTGCTCGTTGCCTTCGGGGCCTTGAGCCAGGGTTTGCAGCGGCACTGGCTGTGCAGGATTGGCGTTGACCACGGGCGGCGCCAGCACCAGCGCTTCGCTGAGCGAACCCTTGGCCAGCACCACGTTCGGCACAGTGTCGGGATTGGCGTTCCAGACCGGATCGGCGAGGCCGTTGAACACCGCGGTCAGCTGCTTGCCCCAGTTCTCGTGGATCATCTGGAAGTACTGGTTCTTTTCGTCGATGGTGACGAAGCGGGTCACCGCCAGCGTGCCGCTGCCGTACAGCAGCAGGTCCAGCGGCAGGCCGACCGAGATGTTGGAGCGCATGGTGGAATCCATCGAGATCAGCGCGCACTTGGCGGCCTGGTCGAGGGTGGACGCCGGGGTGATCACGCGGTCCAGGATAGGCTTGCCGTACTTCGCCTCGCCGATCTGGAAATAGGTGTTTTCATTTAGCGATTCGATGAAATTGCCGGCTGCGTAGACCTGGAACAAGCGGCATGCCTCGCCCTTGATCTGGCCGCCGAAGATGATGCCGACGTTGAACTCGATGCCGAATTTTTCCAGCTTCTGCGCCTCGCGGTCGTACACCACGCGCACCGCTTCACCGACGATCTGCGCCGCTTCGTACATGGTCGCCACGGTCCAGATGGTCTTGCCGGCGGCGTTGACGTATTCGCCGATGACTTGCTTGATCGATTGCGAAATGGAGAGGTTGCCGGCGGTCATGAACACCATCAAGCGCTCGCCCGGGTTCTCGAATACGCTCATCTTGCGCGCGGTGGCAACGTGGTCCACTCCGGCATTGGTGCGGGAGTCGGAGAGGAAAACCAGACCGGAGTCCAGGCGCAGTGCGACGCAGTAAGTCATGATGTCAAAGAAAAATACAAAGTGGAGATTCTACAGGAAGCGGCAGCCGCTGCCCCGCCGCGACGCAGATTTTGTGGTTGAATTTACAACAAACTGTGGCATGGCGGCGAGCCGTCTCATTGTTGCGATGGCAATGCGGAAACATTCACCTGTACGCTCATGGTTTCTTCACCGCCGCCGCGGCGCACGCCACGCACCGGCGCCGCCGATTCGTAGTCGCGCCCAATTGCCAATCGACAATAATTGTCGCTGGCAAAGCAGGCGTGGGTGACGTCGATGCTGATCCAGCCGGCGAATGCGCCTTCCTGCACCCAGACGTCGACCCAGGCATGGCTTTCGGCATGGCTGGTATTGCCGGGATCGATATAGCCGGACACGTAGCGCGCGGGAATCCCCAGCGTGTGGCAGCAGGCCAGGAACAGGTGCGCATGGTCCTGGCACACGCCCTGGCCCAGCGCCAGGGCGTCGTCGGCGCTGCTGGTCACGGCGGTGGAGCCGCTCTGGTAGGCCACCGCGCTGCAGATCGCCTGCGCCAGGTCGAGCAGCCGCCGGCTGTCGGCGCCTGCCTGCAGATGGCGGTAAGCGAAATCCATGACGGCGGCAGTGGGCTGAGCCAGCGCCGTCGGCACGGTGAACACCAGCGGCGAAAACTCTCCGGCTTGCGGCAGCCGGCCTTCCTGCAATGGCGTCACCGCCACCGTGCCTTCCGCGATGATGCGCACCTCGTGGTGCGGCTTGGTGACGGTCAGCATGTGGCTCAGGTTGCCGAAGGCATCGGCGAATGGATGGCGGCTGCCGGAACTGCTGATATGCCATGCCAAGGTGCGTTGCTGCGCTTCCGCGCGCGGCCACAGCCGCAGCTGCTGAATCGTGTAAGTCAGGGCTGCGGTGTAGTGATAGACGGTCTCATGGCGGATGGTGAGCAGCATCAGGTTGAACAATCGGCCATCAGGTATTGAGGGGCACCAGGAAATCGCGGCTGATGCGATTGCCGAGTTCGAAGATGCGCTCGAAGAAGCGGGTCAGGTAATCGTGCAGGCCGGCGTCGAGGATTTCATCCAGGTTGCTGAACTTGAGGTCGGCGTGCAGCTTGCCGGCGAAGCGTTCGGTGTCGGAGGAAATATCGTTGTGCACATGCTTGAGATTGCCGACCACCTGCTCCATGCAGGACAGCAGCGAGCGCGGCATGTCCGGCCGCAGTATCAGCAGGTCGGCCACGCGCGCCGGCGTGATGACGTCGCGATATACCTTGCGGTAGATCTCGAAGCCCGACACCGAGCGCAGGATCGCCGCCCAGTAGTAGAAATCGATTTGCGGATCGGCGGCGATGGCGTCCTGGTCCTGGCTTTGCTGCTGGCGGATCTGCTGGCTTTGCTGGTGGCCGTTCTGGCCCTTCATGTAGCTGCTTTCCTTGGCGCCGTGGAATTTGACATCGATGATGCGCGCGGTATTGTCGGCGCGCTCGAGGAAAGTCCCCAGGCGGATGAAGTGGAAAGCCTCGTCCTTCAGCATGGTGCCGATGGTGACGCCGCGCGACAGATGCGAGCGATGCTTGACCCATTCGAAAAACTCGGCCGGATTCTGTTCCAGCGCGTTGGTCTGCAGATAGCCTTGCATCTTGATCCAGGTCGCATTCTGGATTTCCCAGGCTTCCGTGGTCAGGGCGCCGCGCACCGCGCGCGCATTCTCGCGCGCCTGCTTCAGGCAGGAGGCGATTGAGGACGAGTTGCTGGGATCGCGCACCATGAAATCGATCACGTCCTTTTGCGTCAGCACATCGTATTTCTTGTCGTAGGCCTGGGTCAGCTCGGAAATGCCGAGCACGGCGCGCCAGCCCTTTTCGACATCATCGACCGACTGCGGCAGCAGCCCGGTCTGCACATGCACATCCAGCATGCGCGCGGTGTTTTCGGCCCGCTCGGTATAGCGGGACATCCAGAACAAATGGTCAGCGGTACGGCTCAGCATGTTATTTCTCCAGAATCCAGGTGTCTTTGGTGCCGCCGCCTTGGGACGAGTTGACCACCAGCGAGCCTTCCTTGAGGGCGACGCGGGTCAGGCCGCCGCGCACCAGGGAGACGTTCTTGCCGGACAGGACAAACGGCCGCAGGTCGAGATGGCGTGGCGCGATGCCTGATTCGACATAGGTCGGGCAGGCCGACAGCGCCAGCGTCGGCTGGGAGATATAACCATCCGGCTTGGCGATCACGCGCTGGCGGAAGTCTTCGATTTCCTGCTTGGTCGAGGCCGGCCCCACCAGCATGCCGTAGCCGCCGGCGCCGTGCACTTCCTTGACCACCAGGTCCTTGAGATTGTCGAGGGTGTATTGCAGGTCTTCCTTCTTGCGGCACTGGAAGGTCGGCACATTGTTGAGGATAGGGGTTTCCGACAGGTAGAACTTGACCATGTCCGGCACGAAGGGATACACCGACTTGTCGTCGGCGACGCCGGTGCCGATGGCGTTCGCCAGCGTCACATTGCCGGCGCGGTACACCGACAGCAGGCCGGGTACGCCGAGCGAGGAATCGGGACGGAAGGCGAGCGGGTCGAGGTAGTCGTCGTCGATGCGGCGATAGATCACGTCGACCCGCTTGGGGCCGCGCGTGGTGCGCATGTAGACGTGGTTGTCGTTGACGAACAGATCCTGTCCTTCAACCAGTTCCACGCCCATCTGCTGGGCCAGGAAAGCGTGCTCGAAATAGGCTGAGTTGTACATGCCCGGCGTCATCACCACCACGGTCGGATCGGTGACGCCGACCGGCGCCACTGAGCGCAGGTTATCCAGCAGCATGTCGGGATAGTGGTCGACCGGCGCGATCTTGTGGCGCAGGAACAGCTCGGGGAACAGCCGCATCATCATCTTGCGGTTTTCCAGCATGTAGGAAACGCCCGACGGCACCCGCAGGTTATCTTCCAGCACGTAGAACTCGCCTTCGCCGGCGCGCACGATGTCGACCCCGGCGATGTGCGCGTAGATGTCCGAAGCCACCGAGATGCCTTGCATTTCAGGGCGGTACTGGGCATTGCGGAAGATCTGCTCGGCCGGTATCACGCCCGCCTTGACGATGTTCTGCTCATGATAGATATCATGGATGAACATGTTGAGCGCCTTGACGCGCTGGATCAGGCCGGCTTCGAGCTGCGCCCATTCCTGAGCATGGATGATGCGCGGAATGATGTCGAAGGGGATCAGGCGTTCGGTGCCGGCATCGTTGCCGTAGACTGCAAAGGTGATGCCGACGCGGCGGAAGATCAGATCGGCTTCGGCGCGTTTGCGCGCAATGGTTTCAGCCGTCTGGGCATTGAGCCAATTGGAAAATTCGTTGTAATGCGGACGCACCAACGAGCTGCCATCGGAGTACATTTCATCGAAAAAATTTGCCATGATCTTGCTTTGCTGTGGTTTGATCGGGAACTATCAAGTAGCTATCAAGAAGCGTGCCTGTAGCACGCTATGTATTGACGTTTAAGCATTAACTTATTCAAAGACTAACATGTGGTCTCGTGTCTTGAACAGGCTTTATTTGCAACAATGCGGCGTCAACTCTTAGCAAATTTTGCATATGTCTGGTGGCGGCCTCCGTCTTGTTTTAGGTGAGAGGTAGTGCATGCTGCTGCATGGCCTGGTTCGTCAGAGTGCGTTCATATGGCTCTCATGCCCATGGCTTGGGCGCCGGGACGGCGCAGGGGCCGGGCATGTCGATCGACGTGAATGCTGCCGGGCTAACGATTTCAAGATACTCCATGTCTTCCGAGTAGTCGAATAAAAAATGCACGATACCGGGGCGCTGGTGCACGCAATCGCCGGCCTTGACCAGGGTTTCCTTGTCTTCGTACATGAAGCGGGCCCAGCCCTTGAGCATGTAGACGATATGGAAATCCGCTTCGTGGCGATGCCAGCCGGTGCCGACTTCCGGCGCCATGTTGGCCTTCACCAGATGCGCCACCACCTTGCCGCCGGTGGCGGCGGCGATGCCGAGATCGCGGTACAGGAAAAAATCGCGCAGGCCGCCGGACTGGAATTCGGTGTCGCCTTCGCGGACATGCGAAAACAGATTTGTCGAGCCTGTTTCTTTACCGGTATCCATCGGACACTCCTTTCATGATTCATCAAGGCCAGGTCAGAATTCCACATCCAGTTCATTGATATCTTCCGGCTCCAGCTTGGCCGCCTTGATCCATTCCTGCATCTCCGGCATGGCGATGATGCGCTTGCAATAGGCGTTGCAGACCGAATCGAGCTTGACGTCGTAGGTGACGAAGCGGGTCGCCACCGGCGCGTACATGGCGTCGGCCATCGAACGTTCGCCGAACAGGAAGGGGCCGCCGTAGGTTGCCAGGCACTGTTTCCAGATGGTGGTGATGCGCTTGATGTCGGCCTCGGCGCGCGACCACACCTTGAAGTCGGGAAAGTGCGCCTTGATGTTCATCGGCAGCGCCGAGCGCAGCGAGCTGAAACCGGAATGCATTTCGCCGCAGATCGAGCGGCAGTGGGCGCGGGCGGCGCGATCCGCCGGCAGCAGGCCGGCCTTGGGGCGGATCTCGTGCAGGTATTCGCCGATCGCCAGCGTATCCCACACCACGATGTTGCCGTGATACAGGCAAGGCACCAGGATCGACGACGACAGCAGCAGGATTTCCGCGCGGGCGTCGGGATCGTCCGGCGAGATGATGTTTTCCTGGAATTCCAGGCCGGAAAATCGGGTCAGCAGCCAGCCGCGCAAGGACCATGACGAATAATTCTTGCTGGTGATGCTCAAGGTGGTTTTAGGCATGGCAATATTCTTCCGTAGGGGTCGAAAGGGATTGGATTGGCAAACCGTTTGTTAATTACCGAGCAAGCACCGTGCCAGAGGTTTGGGCATGGTTATTGCAGCTGAAGGGAATGCCGGCATTCCAATAATAGGGTAGTCCCATGACGAAAATTTACCAGGCATATCAGGGCTATGCGGACCTCAGCGACCCCATGCGCATCTTGGCTGGCGCTACTGCACCAATGTTCGGCGCCAGATGGCCGGGCTGGCCGGAGAGCCTGACGCTGCGCAAGCTGGCGGCGGCCTGCGAAGTGTTTGCATGCACCCAGTTGACGCACCAGCGCCCGGCATTCGGGATAAACAGCGCGGAAGAAGGCGGCCGCACAGTTTCGGTGCAAGAAGAGGTGGCCGACCAGACGCCGTTCTGCACCTTGTTGCGTTTCCGCAAGGAAACCAAAGTTCCGCAACCGCGTATCCTGCTGGTGGCGCCGATGTCGGGCCACTTCGCCACCTTGCTGCGAGGCACTGTCGTCACCCTGTTGCGCGATCACGATGTCTACATCACCGACTGGCACAATGCGCGCGATGTCGCCCTCTGCGACGGCCGCTTCGGCTTCGACGAATATGTCGCCCACCTGATCCGCTTCATCGAGAAAATCGGCCCCGGCACGCACCTGGTGGCGGTTTGCCAGCCAACCGTGGCGGCGCTGGCGGCGGTCTCGCTGATGGCGGCCGAGCACCATCCGGCGCAGCCGGCCAGCATGACACTGATGGCCGGTCCGATCGATACCCGCATCAATCCGACCGCGGTCAACGAGTTGGCGAAAAGCAAGCCTATCGCCTGGTTCGAGAAAAACCTGGTGAGCACCGTTCCGGTCCGCTACGCCGGCAGCCAGCGCCAGGTCTATCCTGGATTTTTGCAGCTGACGGCCTTCATGAACATGAACCTGGAGCGCCACCTTAAGGCTTTCCAGAACCTGTACAACTACCTGGTCGAAGGGGAGGATGAAAAAGCCAATACCATCAAGACCTTCTATGCCGAGTATTTCGCCATGTCGGACCTGGCGGCGGAGTTTTATCTGGAAACCGTGCAAAGCGTGTTCCAGGATCATGCGTTGCCGCTTGGCGAAATGCAGGCATTAGGGCGTACCATAGACCCGGCAGCGATCCGCCGCACCGCGCTGTTCACGGTCGAAGGAGAGAAGGATGACATCTGCGCGGTGGGGCAGACCGTGGCCGCGCAGGACATGTGTAGCGGCATACGGCCGTACATGAAGCTGCACCATGTGCAGACCGGGGTAGGGCATTATGGCGTCTTCAACGGCCGCCGCTGGGACAATGAAATCTATCCGCGCCTGCGCGAATTCGTCCACAGCCATGAGCCGTAGAGCGGCAAGGTTTTTTTGTCAGTTCGTTGAATATCCGGCAGCAGAATTTTCCGCTGGCCGATTTATTGATTGTTGATTGTCGCAAAGGATAGCCATGTCGATTCACGTTGCACTCAACCATCTCACTACCTACCGCTACGACAAGGCCATCAGCCTCGGCCCGCAGATCATCCGCCTGCGGCCGGCGCCGCATTGCCGTACCCGGATCCTGAGCTACTCCCTGCGGATCTTGCCGCAGCCGCATTTCATCAACTGGCAGCAAGACCCGCAGGCCAACTACCTGGCGCGCCTGGTGTTTCCGGAAAAAACCACCGAATTCCAGATCGAGGTCGACCTGGTGGCGGAGATGTCGGTGCTCAATCCTTTCGATTTCTTTCTCGAACCGTATGCCGAGAAAGTGCCGTTTTCCTATGCCGCGGAATTGCTCAACGAGCTGGAGCCGTACCGCAAGAAACTGCCGGTCACGCCGCAGCTGCAAACATTCCTGGATACGGTGCCGCGCGAAAAGATCCGTACTGAAGATTTCCTGGTCAACCTGAACCGGAACCTGGCGCAGCTGATCAGCTACACCATCCGCATGGAGCCGGGCGTGCAGACGCCGGAACAGACGCTGGACCTGGGCTCCGGCTCCTGCCGCGATTCCTCCTGGCTGCTGGTGCAGATCCTGCGCCACCTGGGGCTGGCGGCGCGCTTCGTTTCCGGCTACCTGATCCAGCTGACGGCGGACCAGAAATCGCTGGATGGCCCCTCCGGAACCGAGGTCGATTTCACCGACCTGCACGCCTGGTGCGAAGTATATCTACCGGGCGCCGGCTGGATCGGCCTCGATCCGACTTCCGGCTTGCTGGCCGGCGAAGGGCACATCCCGCTGTCGTGCACGCCGGAGCCATCGTCGGCGGCGCCGGTGAGCGGCATGGTGGAACAGAGCGAAGTGGAATTCGGCCACGCCATGAGCGTGCGCCGCATCTGGGAGTCGCCGCGCGTCACCAAGCCTTACAGCGAACAGCAATGGGAGCAGATCGAAGAACTCGGGCATGCCATCGACGACGACCTCGATGCGCTCGATGTGCGCCTGACCATGGGTGGCGAGCCGACCTTCGTGGCGCTCGATGATCCCGAGGGCGACGAGTGGAACACCGCCGCCATGGGACCCGGCAAGAAGCCGCTGGCGGCGCAGCTGTATCATCGCTTGCGCCAGCAGTATGCGGCGCAAGGCTTGCCGCATTTCGGCCAGGGCAAATGGTATCCGGGCGAACAGCTGCCGCGCTGGTCGCTGAATTGCTACTGGCGTCGCGACGGCGAACCGATCTGGAACACGCCTGAGCTGATCGCCGATGAAACAAAAAAGCAGGCCAGCGACGACAGCGTTGCCGAGCGCTTCCTGCATAGCGTCGCTGCGCGGCTGACGCTGGAACGGCAAAACGTCTTCGCCGCCTATGAAGACATCTACTATTACTTGTGGCGCGAACGCCGCCTGGCGATCAATGTCGACCCTTCCGACTCGCGGCTGGACGACAAGCAGGAGCGGGCGCGCCTGGCGCGGGTGTTTTCGCAAGGGTTGCGCAAGATCGCCGGCTATGTCCTGCCGCTGGCGCGCAGCGCCGACGAGCGCAGCTGGAAAAGCGGCAACTGGTACCTGCGCGGCGACCACTGTTATCTGCTGCCCGGCGATTCGCCGCTCGGCTATCGCCTGCCGCTCGATTCGCAGCCGTGGGTCAAGGCCGGCGATTATCCCTATGTGCATCAGCCCGATCCGACCCAGCAGTTCCAGCCGCTGCCGGTAGCGCGCCAGCAGCGCGACAAGCTGGCGCCGGCAAGTAACGCCAAGAGTGCGGCGGCGGCAAGCGATGCGCCGAAATACAGCACCGCGTTCAGCAGCGATCCGAATCTTGCCGCCAAGCTCACCAGCATACCGGCGCCCCTGGAATCGGCCGACAAGATCACGCGCACCGCCTTGTGCGCCGAAGTGCGCAACGGCGTGCTGTATCTGTTCATGCCGCCGCTGGCGCGCCTGGAAGATTACCTGGAACTGGTGGCGGCGATCGAGGCTACCGCCGAAACCCTGCAGCAGCCGATGCTGCTGGAAGGCTACGAGCCGCCTAACGATCCGCGCCTGAAGAAATTCAGCGTGACGCCGGATCCGGGCGTGATCGAAGTCAACGTCCAGCCGATGCATAGCTGGAGCGAGCTGGTGGCCAACACCAGCTATCTCTACGATGTCGCGCGCGAAACCCGCCTGACCACCGAGAAATTCATGCTCGACGGCCACCATTCCGGCACCGGCGGCGGCAATCACTTGGTGCTGGGCGGTGCCACCACCGGCGATTCGCCGTTCCTGCGGCGTCCCGATCTGCTGCGCAGCCTGATCAGTTACTGGAACAACCATCCGGCGCTGTCGTACCTGTTCTCGGGCATGTTCATCGGCCCCACCTCGCAGGCGCCGCGGGTCGATGAAGCGCGCAACGATTCGGTGGTGGAATTGGAACTGGCTTTCGCCGAAATGGAAAAGCAGCTGGCCAAGGATAACTGCGCGCCATGGCTGGTGGACCGCCTGCTGCGCAATCTGCTGATCGACGTCACCGGCAACACGCATCGCGCTGAATTCTGCATCGATAAACTGTATTCGCCGGACAGCAGCACCGGCCGCCTCGGCCTGCTGGAATTGCGCGCCTTTGAAATGCCGCCGCATGCACGCATGAGCCTGACCCAGCAACTGCTGTTGCGGGCGCTGGTGGCGCGCTTCTGGAAGACGCCGTACAAGCCGCCGCGCCTGGTGCGCTGGGGCACCGAGTTGCACGATCGTTTTCTGCTGCCACATTTCATCTGGCAGGATTTCTGCGACGTCATGGACGATCTGCAGCAGGCCGGCTATGCCTTCAAGGCGGAATGGTTCGCGCCGCACTTCGAGTTCCGCTTCCCGAAAATCGGCGACTATGCGGTCAACGGCATCGCACTCGAACTGCGCACGGCGCTTGAGCCATGGCATGTGCTGGGCGAGGAAAACCGCTCCGGCGGCAACGCCCGCTACGTCGATTCCTCGCTGGAACGGGTGCAGGTCAAGGTGAGCGGCATGGCGCCGGATCGCTATGTCCTCACCTGCAACGGCGTCGCCGTGCCGCTGCAGCCGACCGGCCGCGTCGGCGAGTTCGTCAGCGGCATCCGCTACCGCGCCTGGCAGCCGCCGTCGGCCCTGCATCCGACCATCGGCATCGATTCGCCGCTGACCTTCGACCTGGTCGATACCTGGAACAGCCGCAGCCTGGGCGGTTGCCAGTATCACGTGGTGCATCCGGGCGGACGCAGCTACGATACCTTTCCGGTCAATGCGTTCGAGGCGGAAAGCCGCCGCCTGGGACGTTATTTCCGTCTCAACCACACGCCGGGAACGATGCAGGTAAAGCTGCCGATAGCGTCCGTCGAGTTCCCATTTACGTTAGACTTACGTCACTTCTGACCAACCTCGCCATCCGGCGGCCGGTAAAGCTGTAGGGCAACTTGTGCCAAGTTGCCCGCTGGTTTTTCCTGCGCTGCAGCAGGTTGTCTTTAACCACTACAAGTGACGCAAGCGATCAACCATGTACCGGCGTTTACTCGAAAGTTATCCTGCTGAGGCCGATCGTTATGACGAAATGCTTGAGGCAGGCGGCCGCCTGCGGCCGCATTGGCGGACCCTGATCGACCAGCTGGAAGACCTTTCGCCGGAGGTGCTGCGGCGCCGCGCGCGCGAGGTGCGCGAAGCCATCGCCGCCGATGGCGTGACCTACAATGTGTATGCCGATCCACAAGGCGCCAACCGGCCCTGGGAACTGGATCTGTTGCCGCAGATCATTTCCGCCGAAGAATGGCAGACCCTGTCCGCCGCCGTCACCCAGCGCGCGAAACTGCTGAACGCGGTGCTGGCCGATCTCTACGGGCCGCAGTCGCTGCTGTCGGAAGGCTTGCTGCCGCCGGCGCTGGTGTTCGGCCAGCATGGCTATCTCTGGCCCTGCCGCGGCATCGAGCCGCCCGGCGGCGTCCACCTGCACCTGTATGCGATCGACCTGGCGCGTTCGCCGGATGGCCACTGGTGGGTCATTTCGGACCGCACCCAGGGTCCCTCGGGCGCCGGCTATGCTCTGCAAAACCGCCAGATCATGTCGCGCGCGATGCCGGACACGGTGCGCGACATGCATGTCCAGTCGCTGCTGAAATTTTTCCATACCCTGCACAACAGCCTGAGCGAGCTGGCGCCGGCCGGCGGCGAACCGCCGCTGGTGGTGCTGCTGACGCCGGGGCCGTATAACGAAACCTATTCGGAGCACGCCTTCCTGGCGCATACGCTGGGCTTCCCGCTGGTGGAAGGGGCGGACCTGATGGTGCGCGGCGACATGGTCTACCTGAAAACCCTGAGCGGCTTGCGCCGGGTGCATGCGATCCTGCGCCGGCTGGACGACGACTATTGCGATCCGCTCGAACTGCGCGCCGATTCCGCGCTGGGCATTCCGGGCCTGGTGCAGGCGGCGCGCCTGGGCAATGTGCTGATCGCCAATTCGCTCGGCAGCGGCGTGCTGGAATCTGGCGCCTTGCACGGCTTCCTGCCGGCCATCTGCCAGCGCCTGCTGGGCCAGCCGCTGGCGTTGCCGGCGGTGGCGTCCTGGTGGTGCGGCGAAAAGCCGGCGCTGGAATATACGCTGGCCAATCTTGAGCAGCTGGTGATCATGCCGGCCTTTCCCTCGATGCGCATGCAGCCGGTCTACGGCCACAGCCTGAACGCGCAGTCGCGCCAGCGCGTGGTCGACAGCCTGCTGGCTCAGCCGCACGCCTATGTGGCGCAGGAATGGGTGCGCTTGTCGCAGGCGCCGGTCTTGTCGCGCAGCGGCGAGTATCGCCTGATGAGCCGCGCCGTCAGCCTGCGCGTGTTCGTGGTGGCGGCTGCCGACGGCAGCTATCACGTGATGCCGGGCGGCCTGACGCGGGTGGCGCCGCGCCAGCGCAAGGATATCGTTTCGATGCAGCAGGGCGGCGCCAGCAAGGATGTCTGGGTGCTGGGGCAGATGCGGCCGGAAGCTGCCGACGGGGCAGCCGCGCCGGCTGAAAACCAGGACGGCCGGCAGCGTGCCCTGCACATCTCGCTGGACACCATCCGCAGCACGGTCGATATTTCTTCGCATGCCGGCGAAAACCTGTTCTGGATGGGCCGCTATGCCGAGCGTTGCGACAACCTGGCGCATCTGCTGCGCGCCACCTTGCAGCGCAGCACCGATCTGCAGGGCGATGCGCGCGAGAATTTTTATCAGTTGTGCGAGATTTGCCGCGGCCTCGGGATTGCCTTGCCGGCGCTCTCGGCGAGCGGACGGCCAACCATCAGCGCCATGCAGCAAGCCTTGATCGCGGCGATTGCCGATCCCGCTGCCGCCGCCAGCATCGCCGCCAATCTGCGCCATTTGCATCATTGCGGCTACCAGGTACGCGAACATCTTTCGCTCGACAATTGGCATGCCATCAACCGCATGCCGGGCCTGGCGGCAGATAGCGGCGGTGTCGGCGGCATGACGCCGGCCTTGGCGCTGCACATGCTCAACAATGTGATCCAGGCTTGCGTCGGCCTGGCCGGCCATGCGCTGGACGACACCACGCGCGATGAAGGCTGGCATTTCCTGATGCTGGGACGCCACATAGAACGCATGACGCACCTGGCGACCTTGTTCGGCCAGTTCCTGCGACTGCCGGCGGAAGCGCAGAACAAGATCTTGCCGTGGCTGCTGGAGTCGGCCAACAGCGTCGTCACCTATCGGGTGCGCTACCGGCGCGCGCCGGAGTGGCTGCCGGTCCTGCACCTGCTGGTGTTCGACGCCAGCAATCCGCACGGCATCGCGTTCCAGTTCCAGATGCTGGAGCGTTACCTGAGCGATATTGCCGGGCAGCTGGGCACGCTGAGCATGGATACGCCGGCGCATCTGTCGGCGCTGCTGCGCGAATTCGAGTTGCAGGATCTCAGCCACGATTCGCTGTTCGTGGCGGATGCGCATGCGCGCCTGGCGCAACTGATGCGCGATGCGATCACCGGCGCCTTTGCCTTGTCCGATGAGCTGGCGCGGCATTTTTTCACGCCGCTGAATGCCCCGGTCAGCCAGGGGGTGTCCTGATGAGCGAATACGTTTACCACATCCGCCACGATACGCATTATGCCTACTCGCAGCCGGTGCGGCTATCGCACCAGATGCTGCGCCTGACGCCGCGTTCGCTGCCATGGCAGACCTGCACTTCGCACGGCATAGCGATTGCTCCAGAGCCGCAAAACCTGCGCTTGCTGCTGGATAGCTTCGGCAATCCGATGCAGTCGTTTTCACTGGAAAGCGATCATACCGATCTGCGCGCCATCGCCGATTCCTGGGTGACCTTGACCCAGCGGCAGTTGTCGCCGCCGACGCCGCCGTGGGAGCTGGCGCGGACCAAGTTGTCTTACCAGGCCGGGCAGTTTTTATTGCCTGACGACCTGGAGGCGACGCGTTATCTGTTTGAATCGGCGCATGTGCGGATCAAGCGCGAGTTCCTGGCTTACGCGATGGAATCGTTTACCCCGGGCTTGTCTCTGCTGGACGGCATCCAGGTTCTGATGACGCGGATTTTCCGGGAGTTTACGTTCGATCCTTTGGCCACTACGGTTTCTACGCCAGTGACCGAGGTGTTTGCTACCCGGCGCGGGGTTTGCCAGGATTTTGCGCATTTCATGTTGTCTTGCCTGCGTTCACTGGGGCTGGCGGCGCGTTATGTCAGCGGTTATCTGCTGACCGAGCCGCCGCCGGGGCAGCCGCGCTTGATCGGGGCGGATGCATCGCATGCCTGGGTGTCGGTGTATTGTCCTGGCGTCGATGGGCAGGCTAGCAGCTGGATCGATGCCGATCCGACCAATGGCATTTTTCCTGACACCAGCCACATCACCTTGGGCTGGGGCCGCGACTTTCTCGATGTCTCGCCCTTGCGCGGGGTATTGATCGGCGGCGGCCAGCAAACCATGGATGTCGCGGTCACTGTCATGCCGGCGCATGAAGCGCCGGGATTTGGTTTTGCGGTATGAAGATTTTCCAGAACTGGGATCAGATGGAGGCGTAATTTTTCGGGTGAAATAGAAATTGGCGGGTTGCAGTTGCTCGTCATATCCTCGCGTCTACAATTTTTGCCTGCGCAGACAATTCGTGTTTAATCAATACTCGCCTTAGGTAACCACAGCAAGCTCGCGTATTTCTCAACTGCCTTAAAGCCAAGGGATTGATATAGCTGCAATGCATGATGACTTCCTTCTGCCACCATTAAAAGAGCGCTTACTTTGGAAAATCCTTGTACAGCAACATGATGAACAAGTGCTTTGCAAATACCTTGGTTTCTGAATGAAGGATCGGTTAATACAGATTGGAAGCGACCAATTTCACCATCAAAGAAAAGTCCGAGGTTGGCAACTTGTTCTCCATCTATATAGGCTCCCCACCAATTTCCTTGGTCATGTCTAATGAGCGATTGATACATGTGCCGTTGGCATTCCAAATAGCATCGATATGCATTGGCAGGAAATGCATTGTCCTGCAGCAGCATCGCCTCCCATTTTTGCCAATCTTCATTTGAAGAATATGGCTTGATCTCAATTTGGATTTTGCTTTTGGTTGGCCGAATCAAGTCATTCTTTTTTGCGAGTAAAACTAAATTTTCGCTATATTCGTAGCCAAGATGAGTAAATTCTGATGCGTCAGAATTCTCGGCGATGCTCATCGGCCAGATGAATGAACGATGCTGGATTTCTGGTGGCTTGCCGATCAAGGATGCGAAATCAGCTTCGAACAAATAGAAATTTTTGATATCAGGTTTATTCTCAAGTAACAAAGAATTTCCAGAGTAAGAGTCTGGACAATTTTTTGTATAAATAAGAGTGTATTTTCCCCATTTTTTGACATTTCCATTTAGGCGATGGAAAAATAATTCGGATTCAACTCCCAACGCATTCATATGGTTCATTTTTTGTATGTTCAAATATTCTTAATCAGGAATTTTTGTATGCCATGATGAAATCATGATGTTATAAACTGGATTCATCTGAATATTCAAAAGGCGATTGCATACACAAGTGCTTGTTTGGGAAATTCGATATTCAAATATTTTTCTAATTGCTCCTGATCAATCGCATTTGTCAGCACTTCACCGATTTGTATTGAGGATGCACAAATTAGCATGTTTTGTGGAACACGCGATAAATTTCGATGCAGTAGTCAAATGGAGACAGAGTTTTATATGAAAACATTATTCCAGCACTGTCAGTTGGCCGCTTGCGCCATGGCCATATTTTCGACACCGTCTCTTTATGCGGCCGAACCGCCGATCGCGCCGCAAGTGCAGAATGCTGCGCAGGCAAGCTTCAAGGAATGGGCCGAGGTGCTGGCAATTCCCAACGACTCTGCGGTGGCCGCCGATATACAGCGCAATGCCGCCTGGTTTGAACAGGCTTTTCAGCGGCGCGGCTTTCATGCCAGGCAATTGGCCAATAACGGCAAGCCGCTGCTGTTTGCCGAGTTTCCAAAGAGCGATCCTGGCCTTCCCACAGTACTGTTTTATGGACATATGGATGGACAACCGGTCAATCCCTCTGAGTGGCAACAGAAAAGTCCATGGGTGCCGGTGTTGAAACAGCGCAATGCAGCCGGTCGGTGGGAAGCCATGCCGCTGGATAAGTTGTTCGCCAAGGATGTCGATCCTGAATGGCGTTTGTTCGCCAGGGCTTCCGCGGATGATAAAGCGCCGATCATGATGTTGCTGGCCGCGATCGATGCACTCAAAGCCGGCGGCAAGACGCCGGCGATCAACGTCAAGGTCATTCTCGACGCGGAAGAAGAAAAGGGATCGCCGTCATTGGGCGGCGTCGTCAAGCGGAATCAGGATTTGTTGAAGTCCGATATGCTGGTTGTATTGGATGGTCCGATGCATCCCAGCAATCAGCCTACATTGGTATTCGGTAATCGCGGTATCGTTGTCGGCACTTTGAAGGTTTATGGCCCGAAGCAAGACAGCCACAGCGGGCATTACGGTAACTATGCCGCCAACCCGGCGCAATTGATGGCGCGCTTGCTGGCATCGATGAAAGACGATGAGGGCCGTGTTACGGTTCCGGGCTATTACGATGGCGTCAAGCTGGACGCCGATTCCTTGCGCGTCATGCGCGCTGTGCCGGACGACGAAGCGGCATTGCGCCAGCGTCTGGGGATTGCGGTGGCGGACAAGGTTGGGCAAAACTACCAGGAAGCGATGCAATATCCGTCGCTCAATGTGCGTGGCATGCAATCCGGAGATGTTGGCGAGAAGGCTCGCACTGTCGTGCCGGCGGTGGCTGTCGCGGAACTGGATTTGCGTACCGTACCTGAAACTGAGCCGGCGGCCTTGATAGCGTTGCTCAAGGGATTTGTGGAGAAGCAGGGTTTTCACCTGGTCAATGGCGAGCCGAGCGATGCGGATCGTGCCCGCTATCCTAAGCTTGCCTCGCTTGAGTTCGAGTCGGCGTCGGCTTCCAGCAGTGCTGTCCGTACCGATCTGAATGCGCCAATTGGTCATTGGCTGCGCCGTTCTTTGACCAAGACTTACGGCAAGGAGCCGGTGCAGATCAGAATGATGGGCGGGACCGTTCCGACCGGTGCTCTGGTCGATGCACTGAAAGTTCCTTTTGTGATTGTGCCGCTGGTCAATGCCGACAACAATCAGCATAGCGCCAATGAGAATATGCGATTGGGAAATTACATCAGTGGTGTGAACAGCCTGGTAGGTATTCTGTCGGAGCCGTTGAGCAGCAAGCCTTGAGCGACCTGAAAACTGCCACGACGGCAGTCAAATGGGGTCAGAGTTTTTTTTCGCGGTTTTTGCGAAAATTACTCTGACCCCATTTGACGTTCTACGGAGCGCATGTCTTGGCATGCTGAGAACGGCCTGCAGGTTGCTAAAACTGTTGCTGCTCCGTGGATACTAGCCGGGGGTAGCCCGGCAGCTACTTACTTTCTTTTGCTTCGCCAAAAGAAAGTAAGCAAAGAAAAGGCGACCGCAAAGCCGTTGCCCTCCCTTCGGTCGGGTCCCCAAATCCGGCGCGCGCCAGCCGGGTGAGGGGCAAAACTCGCCTTCGGCTCAAACATGCCCCTCACAATTCCCGGCCGACGCACGCCGGATTTGGCAACGTCTCCATGCGGGGTACGTCAAAAGCAACGGCAACATCAAAGGCAACCACAACATCAAAGGCAACCGCAACGTCAAAAACAACCCCAACGTCAAACACAACTTCGGCGGCGCTAAGGTGCGCGGATTTGATCTACCAGCTTCATCGCGCGGGGGTCTGGCGGGGGTGTCAGGAGGCTGACTACGATCAGGGCCAGCAAACCTGCCGGTACGCCGAACACGCCGGCTGCCATGGGGGCGATGTGGAACCATTGGCCGTTGGCGGAGCCGCCTAGCGAGGGATAAGTGTGCAGCATGTAGTACACGCAGGTGACGAAGCCGACCACGATGGCGGCCAATGCGCCTTCCTGGTTGCCGCGCTTCCAGAATACGCCTAGCGCCAGCACCGGGAACAGGGCGGAGGCCGCCAGCGAAAACGCCGCGCCTACCATCGACAGGATGTCGCCGGGCTTGAGCGATGCGGTGTAGGCCGCCAGCAGCGCCACCACCAGCAGCAGCAGCTTGGACACCGTGACGCGCTTGGCGGTGGAGGCGTTGGGGTCGATCATCTTGTAGTACACGTCGTGCGAGAGGGCGTTGGAAATCGTCAGCAGCAAGCCGTCCGCGGTGGAGAGTGCGGCCGCGAGGCCGCCGGCGGCGACCAGGCCGGAGATGTAGTAGGGCAGTTTGGCGATTTCCGGCGTCGCCAGCACGATGATGTCGCCGTCCAGCACGATTTCCGACAGCTGCACAATGCCGTCGTGGTTGACGTCGGTGATGCTGACCAGCGGATGGGCCTTGTCGATATTGGCCCAGTACGAGATCCATTCCGGCAGGTGCGCGTAGTCGGAACCGACCAGCGACGTGTAGATATAGTATTTCACCAGCACCGCCAGCGCCGGCACCGTCAGGTAGATCAGCAGGATGAAAAACAAGGTCCAGAATACCGATTTGCGCGTCTCGTGCACCGATGGCGTGGTGTAGTAGCGCATCAGGATATGCGGCAGCGCGGCGGTGCCCAGCATCAGGCAGAACACCAGGGCCAGGAAGTTGTTGCGCTTGATGTCCGAGGCTTCCGGGCTGGCGGCGGCAAACGGCGTGGCTTGCGGAATCGGCGGTTCGGCGCGCGCCAGGTAGCCGGCTTTTTCCTGCTGCCAGGCGCGTTCGGCTTCCTCGGGCGTTTTCGGATAGTTGCTGAGGGCGCGGCTGGCGGCGCGGATCTCGATCAGCGAGCCGTTGCTGCGCTTGAGTTTTTCCAGGTACTGCTGGGCCTCTACGCGGCCTTGCTCCCAGGAGGTCGGCAGATTGTGCAGGCGTGCATCGTAGTCGTCGGCCTTGGCCTTGAAGATCTCGCGCACCTGGATTTCCTTGGGGTCGGCGTCGAACTTTTTTTCGATATCGGTAATCTGGGTCAGCACCGTACCGTAGGACACCTGCGCCAGCGGGCTGTGGGTGTGCTGGGTCGACAGCAGGACCACCGGGATCAGGTAGGCGAACAGGATGATGATGTACTGCGCCACCTGGGTCCAGGTGATCGCCCGCATGCCGCCAAGGAAAGAGCAGACCAGGATGCTGGCCAGTCCGAGGAAAATGCCGACCGAGAAATCGACGCCGGTAAAGCGCGAAGTGATCAGGCCGACGCCGTAAATTTGCGCCACCACATAAATGAAGGAAATCAGCACGGTGGCGATGACGGCCAGGATGCGCACCGGATTGCTGCTGGTGCGGCCGCGGTAGCGCGCCGCCAGGAAATCCGGAATGGTGTACTGCCCGAACTTGCGCAGGTAGGGTGCGATCAGCAACGCCACCAGGCAGTAGCCGCCGGTCCAGCCGATGATGTAGGCGAGGCCGTCGAAGCCTTGCAGGTAGAGGCCGCCGGCCAGGCTGATGAAGGTGGCGGCGGAAATCCAGTCGGCTGCGGTGGCCATGCCGTTGAACAGGCCCGGCACGCGCCGTCCCGCTACATAATATTCGGAGACGTCGGAGGTGCGGCTCATGATGCCGATGCCGGCATACAGCACCACGGTGGCAAACATGAACATATAGCCGATCCAGGTGCGCGGCAGGCCTTCCTGTTCCAGGATCGCCAGCACCACCAGCAAGGCGATGAAGCCGGCGGTGTACCAGCCGTAGTAGCGCACCAGCCGCCAGAAAAAGGATTTGTCGTTCATCGCGCGCTGCTGTCCGCGTTGTCGCCTGGCTTGTCAGCCTGATGGCGGCGATCGGTCTTGTGCATCTGCCAGGTGTATAGCGTAACGATCAGCAGGTAGCCCAGGGCCAGGCCTTGCGCCGCCATGTAGAACGACAGCGGCCAGCCGAACCAGGTGATGCTTGCCAGTTCCCGGGCAAAGAAGATGACAGCGAAGGTCAGTACGAACCAGACCAGCAGCAGCGCCAGGGTCAGTCGCCTGGTGCTGCGCCAATGGCTGGGAGGGTGGGGAGTCGGCATGGATAGTTCTGGTCTCGGATTGACGCTCAATGGAAATCTGTCTTGGCTGTTTTCAGCAAATGCAGGCTGACGCGGAACAGGCTGCCCGGCAGTTCCGGATCGCTGCTGTGGGGATTGTAGGAAATCGTGATGTGCGCGTCGTGCTGCAGGGCGATCTCGCGTACGATCGCCAGCCCCAGCCCGCTGCCGCTGCGGCTGTTGTCGAGGATGCGGTAGAAGCGCTGGAAGATATGATCGCGCTCGGCCGGCGGAATGCCGGGCCCGGTGTCTTCTACTTCCAGGATGGCGAACTGCGCCTCCCCCGGCTCGCCGTCGGCGCGCACGCGCACCGTAACGCGGCCCTCCACCGGCGTGTAATGCAGCGCATTGTCGATCAGGTTGCCGAGCAGCTCGCCCAGCATGAGGGGATTGCACATGACCGGCAGCGGCTGTTCGGCCTGTTCAAAACCGAGGTCGATGCGTTGCGTGAAAGAGGCCTGCACCCAGTCTTGCACCACGCCGCGCGCAAACTCGGACAGGTCGCGCTGCACGAACGGGGCATTTTCCTGCGATTGGTTTTCCGCCCTGGCCAGCGACAGCAGCTGGTTCACCAGCCGGGTGGCAGACTCGGAACTCTTGGCCAGCTGCTGCAGCGAGCGATGGACGTCCTCCTGGCGGGTCTGGCGCAGGGCCAGTTCCGATTGCATGCGCATGCCGGCCAGCGGCGTCTTCATCTGGTGCGCAGCGTCGGCGATAAAGCGTTTCTGGGTTTGTATCGAAAGCGAGAGCCGCTCCAGCATGTCGTTGAGGGAACGCACCAGCGGCGAAATTTCTTCCGGCACCTGGCCCGAATCGATAGGGCTGAGATCGTCCGGCCGCCGGGCCCGGATGCGCTGCTGCAACTCGGATAGGGGCGACAGCCCGCGCGAGAGCGCAAACCAGATCAGCGCCAGCACGATCGGCAGGATCAGGAACTGCGGCAGGATCACACCCTTGATGATGGCGTTCGCCAGGCGCGCGCGCTTTTCCAGCGTTTCCGCAACCTGCACCAGCGCCGTGCGCGGCGGCGCGGTGGCGTTGACTTCGGCGACGCTGCGCAGGTCGACGTAGACGTAGGCAATCCGCACGTCATTGCCGTGCAGGATAGCGTCGCGGTGCTGCACCGTGCCCGGATGAGCGGTGTCTTCCTGGGCGATTGCCGGCGGGATGGTCAGGTCGCGGTCGCCTTCGACGATATTGCCGCGCGCGTCGGTGATCAGGTAGTAGACATTGTCGATATCGTCGGCGCGCAGGAAATCGCGCGCCGGTCCGTTGAGCCGCGTCGCCACCTTGCCATTGATTTCGATCACCTGCTGCGACAGCACCATGACGCTGTCGTCCAGGGCCTGGTCGAAAGGCTGGTTGGCGATGGTTTTCGCCACCACATAGGTAATCGCAATGCTGATCGGCCACAGCAGCAGCAGCGGCACCAGCATCCAGTCGAGGATTTCGCCGAACAGCGAGCGCTGGACGCGCTCTTCAGCCTGTTGTGCTAGCGGCGCAGCGGGCTGATGTGTGGTCGGCAGCGTATCCGGAGACAAGGCCATGGCTCAGCTTCAACGGCGGCTGGAAGAATCGAGCGGGGAAAGCGCGGTCAATGGATTGGGAGGAGGCTCGCTGATTTTCTCCAGGCAATAGCCGAGGCCGCGCACCGTGGCGATGCGCACGCCGCCGATTTCGATTTTCTTGCGCAAGCGGTGTACATAGACTTCGATGGCGTTGTTGCTGACCTCTTCGCCCCATTCGCACAGGTGGTCGACCAGCTGTTCCTTGGAGACGAGGCGGCCGGTGCGCTGCAGTAACACCTCCAGCAAGCCCAGTTCACGCGCCGACAGGTCCAGCATCTGTTCATTGATATAGGCGATCCGCCCGACCTGGTCGTAGCTCAGCGGCCCGTGCCTGATGACGGTGGGGCCGCCGCCGGCGCCGCGGCGGGTCAGGGCGCGCACGCGCGCCTCCAGTTCCGACAACTCGAACGGCTTGGCCATGTAGTCGTCGGCGCCCAGATCCAGTCCTTTGACACGCTGTTCGACAGAATCGGCGGCGGTCAGGATCAGCACCGGCAGGTGCGAATTTCTGGCGCGCAGACGGCGCAGCACTTCCAGGCCGCTCATTTTCGGCAAGCCGAGGTCGAGGATCAGCAGGTCGAAATCCTGGGTCGACAAGGCCGAATCCGCTTCCATCCCGTTCATGACGCAATCCGTGGCATAGCCCGACTGCCGCAGCGAACGCGTCAATCCATCGGCCAGTACACTGTCGTCTTCGGCAAGCAAAATGCGCATGATCTGGGTATTCCCCTTCAGGATGGATGGAAACTACTATTTGTAGTCTATGGCGTTTCATTCCTGTCAGCAAGACAGACTGTGAAATTGCCGCTGTTTGGTATAATCAGCGCTCCTTGATTTTGTCTTGATGTGGTTTACTGCCTTGATGCAACGCTTATTGATCCTTCTGCTGGTGTTTCTGCTGCCCATGCAAGTCTTTGCAGGCATCGCCGAATCCAAGGCGGATGCGACGGCGGCGCTGGCATACACGATGCAGCTGGATGATGCGGCAGCTCAATGCAACCTGGCCGACAGTCATGACGCGCAGGATGATCAAGACAGCCTTGCCGACGAAATCGAGATGCATGTCGATCTCGGCGACGACACCGTACCTGCTTTCCCTTTCGTATTTGCCGCCACGGCAATCGCATCCAGTCCCGCGCTGAGCAACGACAAAGCGCGGCAGCCGCCGTTCCTGCCGCCGGCCGGACCTCCTCCCAGGGCATAAGCGCCTTCACGCCGCATGGATATTTTTTCCGGCGGCGGGCGCCTAGCCATCCGCCGGATCTTTATCCGGCCCTCCTCGTAGCCATTGTTTGCCGCTTAGCTTGCCGGATTGCCAGATTTCATTCTGCAATTCCTTGGCCTGTCTGATCGGCCGTGAATGCGAGGAGATCGAATCAGCATTCCCGGCAATCCGCAATACCTATAGCCATGTCCTGCATGGCGTCAAATCTCAGGAGAAAGTATGAAGAAATTATTCGTCGCGCTGATCGTCGTTGCCATGACGTTCTCAGCCGGTATCTCAACCGTGGAAGCCAAGCGCATGGGCGGCGGCGCTTCCTTCGGCAAGAAATCGCAAAGCATGAACCGCCAGGCCGCGCCGGCGCCAAGCCAGGCGGCCAAGCCTGCGGCGGCTGCCGCAGCACCTGCCGCGGCCGGCGCCGCTGCGGCAGCCAAGCCAAGCATGTGGAAAGGCATGCTCGGCGGCGCTTTGCTGGGCCTGGGGCTGGGCGCGCTGCTGTCCAGCATGGGCCTGGGCGGCGCCATGGCCGGCATGATCAGCAACATGATCATGATCGCCTTGTTCGCGTTTGCCGCCATGTTCATCTACAAGCTGGTGCGCCGCAAAATGGCCGGCGGCAATTCGGCTAACGGCGGCATGCAGCCTGCCTTCGCCAGCGCGGCGCCGTCCAGCTTCACGCCGGAAATCGCTTCGCGTATCGAGCAGCCTATGCAGCGTGCTGCATTTGACGCTGCGCCGGTCGCTGCTGCCGGCGCTGGTGTTGCCGGCGCCGCTGCCTGGGGCGTGCCTGCGGATTTCGATACCGCCGGTTTCCTGCGTCACGCGAAGACTTACTTCCTGCGCCTGCAAGCGGCCTGGGACAAGGCTGACAGCAACGATATCCGCGAATTCACCACGCCTGAAATGTTTGCCGAACTGCGCATGCAATTGCAGGAGCGCGGCGCTTCGGAAAATCATACCGACGTGGTGTCGCTGGATGCGCAATTGCTGGGCATCGACACTGTCGATAGCGACTACCTGGCGAGCGTGCGCTTCACCGGCATGATCAAGGAAGACGCCAATGCTTCTGCCGCGCCGTTTGCCGAGATCTGGAACCTGTCCAAGCCGACTGCCGGCCAGGGCGGCTGGATCCTGGCTGGGATCGAGCAGGAAGAGAAAAGCAGCTGATAGCGGTTTTGGCGGGCAGGGTTGGCTTAGCGCCGCGCTGCACCGCCGATTGCATCGGTTGGCAGCAAAAAAGCCGCTGGCGAGAGATCGCCGGCGGCTTTTCTTATTCTTCGGCGTCGCTGATGGCACAATAGAGGGTTTTCAGGATATCGCTAAAAAAGGAAAGTTAATGAGTTTGCCAACGAACGAGTCTCCCAAGTCCACCGAATCAGCGGTCATCCTGACCGGCGATCGTCCTACCGGTCCTTTGCATCTCGGCCATTTCGTCGGCAGCTTGCGTAATCGTATCGAATATCAGCACACCTACAAGCAGTTCATCATGCTGGCCGACGCCCAGGCGCTGACGGACAATATGGACGACACCAACAAGGTGCACCGCAATGTGGTGGAGGTGGCGCTGGACTACCTGGCGGTCGGCATCGATCCGGCCAAGTCGACCATCCTGATCCAGTCGCAGATTCCCGAGCTGGCGGAATTGACTTTTTACTACCTTAACCTGGTGACGGTGGCGCGCCTGGAGCGCAATCCTACGGTCAAGGAGGAAATCCGGCTGCGCGGTTTCGAGCGCGATATTCCGGCCGGTTTCCTGACGTATCCGGCCAGCCAAGCGGCGGACATCACGGCTTTCAAGGCGGCGCTGGTGCCGGTCGGCGAGGACCAGATTCCGATGATCGAGCAGACCAATGAGATCGTGCGGCGCTTCAATCGCACTGCCGGGCGCGATGTGCTGGTGGAGGCGAAGGCGCTGGTGCCTGAGATCGGGCGTTTGCCGGGGATCGACGGCAAGGCGAAAATGAGCAAGTCGCTGGGCAACACGATCAACCTTGGCGCCAGCGCTGATGAAATCCGGGCTGCGGTCAAGCAGGTCTACACGGATCCTTTGCATTTGCGGGTGCAGGATCCTGGGCATCTGGAGGGCAACGTGGCCTTTTTGTATCTGGATGCGTTTGACCTGGATAAGGCTGGCCTGGCGGAGATGAAGGCGCATTATGTGCGGGGGGGCTTGGGCGATAGTCTGGTCAAGGCGCGGCTGGAGGCTTGCCTGCAGGATTTGCTGGCGCCGATCCGGGCGCGCCGGGAGGAGCTGGCCAAGGACAAGGGGCATGTCATGCAGATCCTGAAAGAGGGCACGGCCAAGGCGCGTGAAGTGGCGGCCAGAACGGCGGACGAAGTCAAAGCGGCCCTGGGCCTGAGCTACTTCTAAACCAGCGCAGCCGTAGCTAAATTGACTGCGCGGCAGCCAAATTCACGACTGCCGCAGCCAAATTCGCCGCCGCCGCAGTCAAATTCACCGCCGCCGCAGTCAAATTCACCACCGCCGCAGTCAAATGGGGTCAGAGTTTTTTTTCGCAGTTTTTGCGAAAATTACTCTGACCCCATTTGACGTTCTACGGAGTGAGTGCGGTGGCATGCTAAGAACGGTCTGCGGGTTGCTAAAACGTTTTCTGCTCCGTTGATACAAGCCGGGAGCGGCCCGGCAGCCGCTCACTTTCTTTTGCTTGCCTGCGCGGCCCGGCCAAAAGAAAGTAAGCAAAGAAAAGGCGACCGCAAAGCCGTTGCCCTCCCTTCGGTCGGGTCCCCAAATCCGGCGCGCGCCAGCCGGGTGAGGGGCAAAACTCGCCTTCGGCTCAAACATGCCCCTCACAATTCCCGGCTGACACGCGCCGGATTTGGCAACGTCTCCATGCGGGGCACGTCAAAAGCAACGGCAACGGCAACGGCAACGGCAACGGCAAAAGCAACGGCAACGTCAAAAGCAACCACAACAGCCCTGCCGTCAGCTATGGCAAGGCCCGGCATCAATCACCAGTTCGCTGCCTGTGACAAAGCGGCTGGCGTCTGATGTCAGGTAGAGGATGGCGGCGGCGACGTCGGTGGCGGAGCCGCGGCTGGTTTGCATTTGCAGTTCGGCGCGGTCGGCCAGGGCCTGGGTCAGGTCGTCGCGTTTGCGCATGGCTGCGGCCAGGGCGGGGGGACGGATTACGCCTGGGTGGATGGCGTTGACGCGGATGTTTTGCGTGGCGTAGCGCATGGCATTCATGTTGTTCATGCGCAGCGTCGCTTTCGCTGCCTGGTCGGCGGCTGCATGCTGCTTGCCGTTCATGGCGCAGGGCGCCAGGACATTGACGATGGAGCCGCCGCCGGCGCGTTCCATGGCGGGCGCTACGTGCTTGCTGCACAGGATGCTGCCGTTGACGTTGGCCAGCATGGCCTTTTCCCAATGTTTCTGCGACAGCCCGTACGCATACGGCTGATTGGCATCGACGCCGGTGCTGTTGACCAGGATGTCGATGCGGCCGAAATGCGCTTCAACTGCCGTCATCACCTGTTCCACGGCATCGTTGTCGCTGACATCGAGTTGCCAGAACCGGACCTCGCTCTGTTTGCTGCCCAGCAGCCCCGCAATAACTTCTCCTTCCTGCTCCCGCTCATCCAGGATCGCCAAATGTGCACCAGCCGCAGACAAGGCGCAGGCAATGTGTAAAGCTATGCCGCGCGCCGCACCGGTGACCAGGGCGACTTTGTTTTTGAGCGGGAAATACGTGGAAAGTGGGTCCATGTCGCTAAAACCATTGTCAGTTTTTACACGTGGATTAAAGCATTCTTTAGTGCACATTGCAACCATGCTTTAATTGAATGAAAGTATTCTTTACCGATGGTGAATAATTATGGCGCGCGACTCGCAGAGGCTTTGCAGATAGCTCGAAAAGACAGGCAAGAACTCGCGGACGCCATCGGCGTGAGCGTGCAGGCGGTCGGACAGGTGATTGCCGGCAAAACCAAGGCGCTGACAGCGGAGAATTCAGCGCTCGCCGCGAAATTCCTTGGCGTCGACATATTCTGGCTGGCCACCGGGACCGGCAGTCCGAAGATAGTGACCAAGATGTCCGGCCAGTGGCCTTTCAGCATCAGCCTGGAATCGTTCCTGGCAATACCGGAGGAAGAGCAGAATCGCGTGGGCGAATACATCGAGTTCTGCGTCAGGAAGTGGCAGGCGGCCCATCCGGCGAAAAAATAAGCGGCCGCATCCGCAGCGCATCCACAGCTATTTTTTCTTGCGTGGAGATTTAGCTGCCGCCAGGCGATTCGGCTCAGGAAACAGCTGCCCCAGCACGCCGCGCAGCCAGCGGTTGGCCGGATCAAGTTCCGCATTCTCATGCCAATACAGATATACATCCAGGGTCGGCGTCGGCAGCGGCAGCGGGTAGATCCGGTTCGGCAGGTTGAGGTTGGCGATCTGTGCATAGTGCTCGGGCATGGTGGTCAGCAGGTCCGAGGCGCTGACTACATGGCAGGCCGCGTGATAGTGCTGGCAGCGCAAGCCGATCTGGCGCTGGCGTCCCATGCGCGCCAGTTCGACATCTTCGATGCCGGGGCCGGTGCGCCGCGAAGATACTAAAATGTGGCTTTGCGCCAGATAGGTTTCCAGGTCCAGGCCTTTCTTCAGCGCCGGATGATCCTGGCGCGCGATCACCACCAGCGCATCGCGCGATAAAGGCGTACTGTGGATCTCCGCCGGCCGCTGCAGCAAGACGTCAACCGCGATGTCGAGCGTGCCGGCCGCCAGTTCCGATGCCAGCTGGCGCCGCTCCACCCGTACGGAATTGATCGCCACTGTCGGCGCCTGTGCCTGCAGCAGCTGGATCAGCGGCGGCAGCAGCCGCGCTTCCAGCACGCCTGTCAGGCCGAGGTTGAAACTGCGGCGGCTGCTGGCCGGATCGAACTGGTTGCCGTGCTTGACGCTGACTTCCAGCGTCTGCAAGGCTTGCCGCACGGGACCGATCAGGGAGCGCGTCATCGGCGTCGGCAGCATATTGCTGCCTTGCCGGATGAACAAGGGATCGCCCAGCAGTTCGCGCAGGCGCGCCAGGGCGTGGCTGACCGCTGGCTGGGTCAGGCTCAAGGCCTTGGCTGCGCGGGTGATATTGCCCTCCGCGTAGATGGTGTCGAGCACCACGAACAGGTTGAGGTCGATGCGGCTAATATGCATGATATTAATTATTATCTATGTAAATCATTCATTTGATGAATTATAGTCCTTGCGGCACACTGCATGCATCGCCCAACAGTCGAGGAAGATCATGGATTTTGCTTATTCGCCCCAGGCCCGCCAGTACATCAAGCGGCTCAATACTTTCATGAGCGAGCATGTGCTCCCGGCCGAAGCGGAATATTTCAGCCAGCTCAAGCGCGGCGAGCGGCCATGGAACGTGCCGCCGGTGATGCGGGCGCTGAAAGCCAAGGCGAAAGCAGCCGGCTTGTGGAATCTGTTCCTGCCGGATGCCGAATTCGGCGCCGGCCTCAGCAATACCGATTACGCGCCATTGGCGGAAATCATGGGGCGCTCGCAGATCGCGCCGGAAATCTTCAACTGCAACGCGCCGGATACCGGCAATATGGAAGTGCTGGTCAAGTACGGCTCGCCGGCGCAGCAGGAACAATGGCTCAAGCCGCTGCTGGCCGGTGAAATCCGCTCGGCGTTCTGCATGACCGAACCCGAAGTCGCTTCCAGCGACGCCACCAATATGCGCGCCACCGCCATTGTCGAAGGCGACGAAGTGCTGCTCAACGGCCGCAAATGGTGGAGCACTGGCATCGGCCATCCCGACTGCAAATTCGCGATTTTCATGGGCCTGACCTATCCCGACGGTCCCAAGCACGCCCGCCATTCGATGGTGATCGTGCCGCTGGATACGCCCGGCGTCAAGGTCGAACGCATGCTGCCGGTGTTCGGCGCGCTCGACGAACCCTACGGCCACGGTGAAGTCAGTTTCACCAATGTAAAGGTGCCGCTGTCGAATATCATCGCCGGGCCGGGACGCGGTTTTGAAATCGCCCAGGGCCGCCTGGGACCTGGCCGCATCCATCACTGCATGCGGGCTCTCGGCGCGGCTGAGGTGGCCATGGAAATGATGTGCCAGCGCGCTTTGGCGCGCACGGCTTTCGGCAAGCCGCTGGCCGATCTCGGCGGCAATGCCGACATCATCGCCAATGCCCGCATGCGTATCGAACAGGCGCGTTTGCTGACCTTGAAAGCCGCATGGATGATGGATACCGTCGGCGCTAAGGCGGCCATGAGCGAGATTTCCCAGATCAAGGTGGTGGTGCCGAACCTGGCGCAGCTGGTGATCGACCAGGCGATCCAGATGCACGGCGGCGCCGGCGTCTGCGACGATCTGTCGCTGACCGGCCTGTATGTCTATGCCCGCATATTGCGTTTGGCGGATGGTCCGGACGAAGTGCATCGCGCCTTGGTCGCCAAGCTGGAACTGAGAGCGCAAGGCGCCCGCGCCGCGGCGCAGGGAGCCGCGGCATGAGCCTGATCGACCAAGCCGGCGCGGTGCGCAGCGGCGAAGAACTGGATGTCGCCAGGATCGCCGCCTTTCTGCAGGGAGTAGACAGCAGCCTGCAAGGCTTGCCGGCGGTGAGCCAGTTCCCCGGCGGCGCCTCCAACCTGACCTACCTGCTGAGCTATGCCGACCGCGAACTGATCCTGCGCCGGCCGCCGTTCGGCGCCAAGGCCAAGTCGGCCCACGACATGCTGCGCGAAGCCAATATCATGGCTGAATTGAAGCCGGTCTATCCTTACGTGCCGAGCGTGTTCGCGACCTGCCAGGACCGCGACGTGATGGATAGCGATTTCTATGTGATGGAGCGGCTGCGCGGCATCATCCTGCGCAACAAGCTGCCGCCCGGCCTGGCGCTGAGCGAGAGCGACACGCGCCGGCTGTGCCTGAACGTGATCGACAAGATGATCGCCCTGCACAAGGTCGATTACCAGGCGGCCGGCCTGGCCCATTTGGGCAAGGGCGAAGGCTATGTGCAGCGGCAGATTGCCGGCTGGAGCGAGCGCTTCCGCAAGGCGCGCACCGGCGACGTGGTCGATTGCGAAGAGGTGATGCGCTGGCTGGCCGCCAAGCTGCCTGCAGCCGATGTCGCCACCTGCCTGATCCACAACGATTTCCGCTTCGATAATGTGGTGCTCGATGCCGACGATCCCTTGCAGGTGATCGGCGTGCTGGACTGGGAAATGGCGACCCTGGGCGATCCGCTGATGGATCTCGGCAATACCCTGGCCTACTGGGTGCAGGCCGACGACGAGCCGCAGTTCCAGCAGACGCGGCGCCAGCCGACGCACTTGCCGGGCATGCTGACGCGCAAGGAAGTGATCGCCTATTACGGCGAGCAGACCGGCTACCGCACCGATCATTTCGATTTCTATGAAATCTACGGCTTGTTCCGGCTGGCCGTGATCATCCAGCAAATCTACTACCGCTTCCATCATGGACAAACCACCAATCCGCAGTTCGCCATGTTCGGCCACGTGGTCAACTACCTTGACCAGCGCTGCAGGAATCTGATCGCGCAATCGAGCATATGAACCACACCATGCTGACGGCGGCAGCGCAGGAGCAAACCTGAGATGGGCGCGATCTATCTGGTGCGGCATGGCCAGGCCAGCTTCGGCGCCGCCGATTACGACCAGCTCTCCGAGCTGGGCGCGCGGCAGGCGACCTTGCTGGGGCAATGGCTGGCGCAGACCGGCCAGGATATTTCCTTGCTGGTGACCGGCAGCCATCGCCGCCATCGGCAGAGCCGCGATGCCTGCCTGGCCGCATGGCCGCAGGCAGCGGAGCGGGCGCCGCAGGTTTTGCAGGATCCCGGCTTCGACGAATTCGATCACCGGCAAGTACTGCTGCGGCTGATGCCAGAGTTTGCCGACCCCGCCGTGCTGGCAGCCTATCTGGCGCAGCAGGAGCATCCCGCGCGCGCCTTTCAGAAAGTGTTTGCCAGGGCAGTGGCGCGCTGGGTCGACGGTCAGCATGACGGCGACTATAGCGAGCCGTGGCCGCTGTTCAAGGCGCGCTGCCAGGCGGCCTTGGCTGGATTGCTGGAGCAAGCCGGCAAGGGGCAGTCGGTCTGGGTATTTACTTCGGGCGGTCCGGTCAGCGTGATCTGCCAGCAGCTGCTGGCGATCCCGGACCGCCAGATTTTCGAGCTGAACTGGGCGCTGGTCAACACCGGCGTCACCAAGCTGTTGCACAGCCCGGGGCGGGTCAGCTTGAGCTACATGAATAGTTATGCGCACCTTGAAGGCGCACGCGATCCCGGCTTAGTGAGTTATAGATAAAAACCAGCGATAGACAACCAGCGACAAGTTAAAAGGAGCACGGCATGACCAGCACAACCATGTTTGACCTGAAAGGAAAAATCGCCCTGGTGACGGGCGCCAGCCGCGGCATAGGCGCGTCGATCGCGCGTACGCTGGCGCAGCATGGCGCGCACGTCATCGTTTCCAGCCGCAAGGCGGAAGCCTGCGACAAGGTGGTGGCCGAGATCCAGGCAGCCGGCGGCACGGCTGAAACCATGGCTTGCCACATCGGCGAAATGGCGCAGATCGAAACGCTGTTCCAGAACATCGCCAGCCGGCACGGGCGGCTCGATATCCTGGTCAACAACGCCGCCGCGAATCCGCATTTCGGGCCTATCGTCGACACCGACCTGGCGGCCTTCCAGAAAACGGTTGATGTGAATATCCGCGGCTATTTTTTCATGTCCTCGCATGGCGTCAAGCTGATGGCGCAGGGTGGCGGCGGCGCCATCGTCAATGTCGCCTCGGTCAACGGCGTCACGCCCGGTGTGTTCCAGGGCATCTATTCGATCACCAAGGCGGCGGTGATTTCGATGACCAAGGCCTTCGCCAAGGAATGCGCGGCCAGCGGCGTGCGCGTCAATGCCTTGCTGCCTGGCTTTACCGAAACCAAATTTGCGGCGGCCCTGATCGATAATCCGGCGATCCTGAAACAGGCGCTGCAGCACATCCCGATGAACCGCGTCGCCCAGCCGGACGAGATGGCGGGCGCGGTGCTGTACCTGGTGTCGCCTGCGGCAAGCTACACCACCGGGGTTTGCATGAATGTCGATGGCGGTTATTTGTTGAATTAAGCACTGACAGGAAAATACGCATGAAGAACTTACAAGGCAAGGTCGCGGTCATCACCGGCGGCGCCGAAGGCATAGGCAAGGGCATCGCAGTGCGCGCTGCAGCCGAAGGCATGAAACTGGTGCTGGCGGACATCAACGCCGCCAGGCTGGAAGCCACGGTGGCGGAGTTCAAGGCGCAAGGATGTGAAGTTATCGGCGTGCCGACCGATGTTGCCAGGGAAGAGCAGGTCAATGCACTGGCGGAGCAAGCCTTCGCCAAATTCGGCAAGGTGCATCTGCTGGTGAACAACGCAGGCGTCGCGGTCGCCAAGCCAGCCTGGGAAACCAGCCAGAAGGATTGGGACTGGGTCATGGGGGTCAATTTCTATGGCGTCACGCATGCCTTGCGCGCGTTTGTGCCGACCATGCTCAAGCATGGGGAGGAAGGGCATATCGTCAATACGGCATCGATGGCCGGCCTTACTTCGCAGCCCAGCCTGGCCAGCTACAATGCCAGCAAGCATGCGGTGGTGACGCTGTCAGAAGGGCTGCATCATGACCTGACGCTGCGGCAGTCGCGCATCAAGGTTTCGGTGCTGTGCCCCGGCTGGGTCAAGACCGGCATCGGCCATTCGGAACGCAATCGCGATGGCGAAAAAACTGCGCCGGCCGCCATCGATCCCGTGGCCGCCAAGGTCGGCATGGCCGTGCTGCATGCGGTGGAGCACGGCATTCCCGTCAGCCAGGTAGCCGACGATGTGTTCGCTGCGATTGATGCGGAACGCTTTTATATCCTGACGCATCCGGAAATGAAGCAGGCGATCCAGGTGCGGATGGAAGATATCCTGCAGCAGCGCGCACCGACTTTGCTGAAGATATAAAGAAAAAGGCAGGATGAGACAAAAAACCTCACCCTGCCATTTGCATGTCAGGCGACGCAGCTTGACGCCGCGCCATCTCGCTGCGGCTTAGTCGATATCAAACTTGACGCCCTGCGCCAATGGCAAGGTGCGGCTGTAATTGATGGTATTGGTCGCCCGGCGCATATAGGTCTTCCAGGAATCGGAACCCGATTCGCGGCCGCCGCCGGTCTCTTTTTCGCCGCCGAAAGCGCCGCCGATTTCTGCGCCGCTGGTGCCGATGTTGACGTTGGCCAGGCCGCAATCGCTGCCGCTGGCCGACATGAACGCTTCCGCTTCGCGCACGTCATTGGTGAAGATGGCGGACGACAAACCTTGCGGCACGGCGTTGTTGAGGTGCACGGCATCCTCGAAATGATCGTAGGACAGCACGTACAGGATAGGCGCAAAGGTTTCGTGATGCACGATGGCGCTTTGCTGCGGCATGCGCACCAGCGCCGGCCGCACATAGAATGCGTTGCCGTTGTCGCCGACCTGCACGCGTTCGCCGCCGGTCACCACGCCGCCTTCGGCCTTGGCCTGCGCCAGCGCGGCTTGCATGCCTTCGAACGATTGCTGGTCGACCAGCGGGCCGACCAGGGTATCCGCAGCCAGCGGATCGCCGACCTTGACGCTGGCGTAGATGCGTTCGATGCGGCTGACTACATCTTCATAAATGCTGCTGTGGACGAACAGGCGGCGCAGGCTGGTGCAGCGCTGGCCGGCGGTGCCGACGGCGGAGAAGGTGATGGCGCGCAAAGCCAGGCTGAGGTCGGCTGTCGGCGTGACGATCATGCCGTTGTTGCCGCCCAGTTCCAGCAGGCTGCGGCCAAGGCGTTCGGCCACGGTGGCGGCGACCTTGCGGCCCATGCGCACGCTGCCGGTGGCGCTGACCAGCGGCACCAGCGGCGAGGCTGACAGGGCGGCGCCGATTTCGGCACGGCCCAATACCACCTGGCACAGATTGGCCGGCAGCAGGTCTGGCCGCTGTTGCGAGAAACGCGCCACGGCTTTTTCGTACAAGGCATGTACGGCGAGTGCGACCATCGGGGTTTTTTCCGATGGTTTCCAGATCACGGCATTGCCGCACACCAGCGCCAGCGCGGCATTCCAGGCCCACACCGCGACCGGGAAATTGAACGCGGTGATGACGCCGCAGACGCCCAGCGGATGCCAGGTTTCCATCATGCGGTGGCCAGGACGCTCGGAAGCGATGGTCAGGCCGTACAGCTGGCGCGACAGGCCGACCGCGAAATCGCAGATATCGATCATTTCCTGCACTTCGCCTATGCCTTCGGACAGGATCTTGCCCGATTCCAGCGTCACCAGCTTGCCCAGCGGCTCGCGGTTTTCGCGCAGCACTTCGCCCAGGATGCGCACCAGTTCGCCGCGCACCGGCGCCGGCACCACGCGCCATTTTTCATAAGCTTGATGGGCGTTCTTGATGGCCGCTTCGGTTTCCGCCACGGTATGGGCGCGCAGCGCGCCAATCGCAGCGCCGTCGCGCGGCGAGCGCGAATGCAGGTCGTTGCCGGCGTGGGCGGAAAAGTCGAAACCGAGTTCAGCGAAGATGGATGAGATTTGCGTCATGATGTCCTTGTTCTGAGTTCTATCAGCTTGCCGCAAGAATGGGCGAGTTTCATATCAGTGATATAGCTGAGTATAAGGAATAAATCGGGGAATCTTAAAATCAAAAAATATCAGGACATCATTACCTTTGATCATGCACAGGGCTGAATGCCTGGCTCAGGCATCCGCCAGCTCGCCCAGGATCCATTCCTGGAACTTGATCACGGCCGCCTTGCTGGCGTTTTTCTCAGGATAAGTCAGGTAATAGGCTTGCGGGCTTTTCACGGCAAAGGGGAAGGGCACGTGCAGCTGGCCGAGGGCGATTTCGGTTTCCACCAGAAATTTCGGCATCAGCGCCACGCCGAGGCCGGCGGCGGCTGCCTGGATCACCATCGCCAGCTGCTCAAAACGCGGACCGGAAAGGGCGTCGGGACAGGCCACGCCGACATGGTTGAACCAGTCCTGCCAGGCTTGCGGGCGGGTGGTATGTTGCAACAAGGTCATGCTGCCGAGGTCTTCGATGCGTTTGATCTGCTTGCTCAGCGCCAGGCTGCACACCGGCACCACTTCCTCGCCCATCAGCCGCACCATCACCGCACCGGGCCAGTTCGGCTCGCCGAAGTGGATGGCGGCGTCGACGGAGCGTTTGTTGAAATCGAAAGGCAGCACCTCGGTGCTCAGGTTCAGGATCACGTCCGGATGCGCGGCGGTGAATTTGGCCAGGCGCGGAATCAGCCACTTGATGCCGAAAGTCGGCAATGTTGCCAGATTGAGCACGCCGCCCGAGTTCTTGTGCGCCATGACCTGGAAGGTCGCCATCTCGATTTCTTTCAGGATGACGGCCACCTGGCCGGCGTATTCGGCGCCGGCGGCGGTCAGGATCAGGCGGCGGTTGATGCGCTCGAATAGTTTTACCCCGAGATAATCCTCCAGGATCGCCGCCTGCCGGCTCACTGCGCCCTGGGTCATGTGCAGTTCGTTGGCGGCCTTGGTGAAGGACAGGTGGCGTGCGGCCGTGTCGAAAGCGATCAGACAGGAGGTCGAGGGGATGAATCTGCGCATTTTTCGTGGTGCCGAGTAGGTATGTGCTGCCGTGCTTGCTATCGAGCAGGCACTATACCAAACGCGCAGCTTTTCAGCTTTACCTTTAGCTTGCATATGCGCTAACCGGCATCGACGGCGGCATTACCGCGCAGAAGCAAAGCTGGTGACGCCCAGCAGCCGCTCGGGATCGAAGACGCTTTGCATTCGCGCCGCCAAGGCCAGTTGTTCGGGCGTCGTATAACGCTCGTAGAATTGCTGGTTGAACGGCCCGACCCCATGTTCGGCGCTGAAGCTGCCTTTATATTCACGCACCGCGAGATCGTAGATTTCCTGGCGCAGGGCGTTGATGCGCAGGGGCGGGAAATCGGCGATCAGCTGCTCGGGTATCGCCAGGTTGAAGTGCAGGCCGCCGTCGCCCCAATGGCCGAAATCGAAGACCTTGATGCCGGCGTAGCTGTGTTCCAGCAGCGCTACCGCATCCTGGCGGAACTGGCCGAGCCTGGAACGCGGCACGGAAATGTCGAAAGCCACCACTTTGCCTTCCTGGCGCACGCTGTCGCTGACGGCATGGCGGATGCGCCACAGCACTTCGGGTTTGTCGATCACGGCGTCCAGGATGAGATCGCCGAAGCAGCTTTCCAGCCAGGCGCCGAACAGTTTTTCCAGGTCGAAATCGGCGCTGCGCGGGCGCGCCGAGCTGAGTTCGATCAAAAAGGCGTAGGGCGGCAGCGGGTCAAACGGCGCCGTGATGCCCGGCACATGCTGCAGCACGGATTGCAGGGCGTTTTGCGAGATGCCTTCAAAGGCGCTGAGGAAATCGGCGAAGTTGCGTTCGGCGTCGCGCAGCAGCAGCGCCGCCGCTGCCATCGAGGCCGGCACGACCAGCGCGGTGGCGCTTTGCTGCGGCCGCGGATGTACCTGCAGCACCACCTGGGTGATGAGGCCGTAGGCGCCGCCGGTGCCGATGAAGCATTGCTTCCAGTCGGGGCCGGTATTGTTTTTGCGGAGCCGGTTGCACAGATCCAGGCGCTCGCCGGGCGGATCGATCAGCAGCGCCTCCAGGCCCAGGACGTTGTGGCGCACGTCGCCGTAGCGGATCAGGCGGGCGCCGCCGGTATTGGCCGCCAGCATGCCGCCCAGCGAAGGATCGGCGCCGAGGTCGATGGGGAAATACAGGTCGTGCTTTTCCAGAGCCTGGTTCAGCTCCGACAGGCGCGTGCCGGCATAGGCTTGCACCACGCGGTCGACCGGATCGATATCGATGACGCCCTTGATGCGCTCCATGCTGAGCACCACGTCGTGGCCCGACTGGCCGGGCGACGATGCGCCCACCAGCCCGGTGTTGGCGCCCTGGGCGACGATGCGGATCTGGTCTTTGGCGCACAGCCGCAGCAGTTCTGCTGCTTCTTCAACGGTTGCCGGACGCGCAATGCACAGGCTCTTGCCGCTGCCGTAGCGGGCGCCGCGTTCATAAGGCTGGCGCTGCTCCGGCGTGCTCAGGCAGCCTTGCGGGCCGAGCAGCGCGATGATTTTTTGCAGGGTCTGGCTGGCGTTTGTCATTTTTGCTTCATCATTGATTCGCCGCTGCGGAAGCGGTCATCTTGAAAATACCCTGGGCATTGCCGCTGTCGAAGGTCAGGTCGAGCTTCTCGGCCTGGCTGTCGGCGTCCAGGTAGCGGTCGCGCGAAATGAATTCGTAGAACGAGCCCGGTACTTTCATCTCGACCTGCACGCCGTTTTCATCGCGCATGGCGCGGGTCACGGTACTGGCGCGGAAGGCGGTCTGGCGCACCCGTCCGTTGCGCGAGACTTCGATCTTTTCCTTGATGGCGCGGCCCAGCGCGCGTTGCGCATCGGCTACCTGTTCCACGTTCGGCACGCGGTCGGTGGCGTGGTTGAAGGCGTTGCCCTCGGTCGAAATCCAGGCCATCTCGGCCGATTCCGCCAGCAGGGTCTGGTAGTCGGCGATGCTGGGCAGGTCGTGCTGGCGGTCGAAGCAGGCGACCAGCACCGGCAACAGCGTCAGCGCGTCGGCTATCGGCAGGACCTTATCCTTGCCGAGCTGCTGCAGCAACTGCGCCGAGTGCGGGTCGATCGGATCCTGCGAGGTCGCCAGGACCCGGTTGACGGTGTGCTGGAATTCGGCCGAGAAATTGTGCGGATGCAGTTCGCTCAGGAAGAACTGGGCAATTTCTTCGGCATCGTCCTCATGCGCATAGGCGCGGCCGGTCATGCTGATCCGTTGCAGCGGATAGATGCCGTTCACGCGGTAGCCCAGCGGCCGCAGGATGCGCGTGAACGCTGCCTCGCCGGCCGGCAGGGTGCCGGTGCTGATGCCCAGCACGGTGCGCAGGGCGCCGTGATCGAAGCGGATCTTGTTGCCGGCGCGTACAGAATCCTGCACGTAGTCGTTCCCTTGCGGGACGGCTTTCAGCAATTTCTCGAACAGCAGCATGTTCAGCGCCTGGGCGATTTCGATGCGCGATACGGTGTCGGAACGCGGACGCAGGGTGCTGGCCGGGATTTGCAGCAGATCGGATAATTGGTCGGCATGCTCGGCGCCCAGCAGGGAGGCCAGCATGAATTGCAGGTTGGTGGTGGACATGCGCGCTCTTTATCGGAGAAGGATAGGCGCAGTGTAAATTTGATTGCGCCGCGGATAAAACGATAAATACTATTGGAGCCATGCGTTTTACTCATGGAAACGGCATTTTTGATTTTTACGAGCGAAAAAAAAGATGGACACGAATGCCCATCTTTTGCGCAACAAATCGGAAACGGCTTATTTATTTAATAACCGATGGCAGCACCGGCAGGACGGCGTGTATCGTTGGCGCCGTAATACAGGCCCGGACGGACGATGCCCGAGACGCCTGCATCGTTGCCCGAGCTGGCGCCGGCAACGCCTGCCGCGCCCGGCAAGCCGATCATGATCAGCTCAGCCGCGCCCCAAGGGGTTTGCTCTTTCATCTTGTAGCCCATGCCGTCGAGGATTTTCAGGGTATCCGGCGACAGGCCGCGGGTTTCGTAGTACACCTCGTCCGGTAGCCATTGGTGATGGATGCGCGGCGCATCGACCGCTTCCTGCGGCGCCATGCCGTAGTCGATCACGTTCAAGGCTGTTTCCAGCGTGATGGTGATGATCCGCGAACCGCCCGGCGAACCCAGCACCATATAAGTCTTGCCATCCTTGGTCACCAGCGTCGGCGCCATCGACGACAGCGGACGCTTGCCCGGTGCGATCGAATTGGTCGCACCCTGCACCAGGCCGAACAGGTTCTGCACGCCGGCCTTGACGGTGAAATCATCCATCTCATCGTTGAGGAAGAAGCCGGTGCCCGGCGCAATCACCACGGCGCCGAAGCGGCCGTTGATGGTGTAGGTGGTGGATACCGCGTTGCCATCCTTGTCGACGATCGAGTAATGGGTGGTTTCAGGCTTCTCGTGCGGCGCCATGCCCGGCTGCACTTCTACCGACGGCGTGGCCTTGTCGGCGCTGATCTTTTCGCGGATAGCGGCGGCGTATTCCTTGCTCAGCAAGCGGTCCAGCGGATTCTTGACGAAGGCCGGGTCGCCCAGGAAAGTGTTGCGGTCCATATAGGAATGGCGCGTCGCTTCGGTCATGTAGTGCACCGAGGCTGCCGAGTGGAAGCCGAGGCCCTTCATGTCGTAGCCCTCAAGGATATTGAGGATCTGGCACATGGTGGCGCCGCCGGAGCTTGGCGGCGGGGCGGAGACGAATACATAACCGCGGTAGTTGCACGACAATGGCGCGCTTTCGCTGATCTTGTAGCTGGCGAAGTCGGCTGCGGTAATGATGCCGCCGCCCGCCTTGGAGGCGCGTTCCACCGCGGCAGGAATCGCGCCTTTATAGAAAGCGTCAGGGCCGTTGCGCGAGATCGCTTCCAGGGTCTTGGCCAGGTCTTTCTGCACCAGGCGGTCGCCCGGCTGCAATGGTGTGCCGTCGCGGCGCAGGAACAGGCGCGCCGCTTCCGGGTCTTTCTTGAACTGGGCGATGGTGGTGTCGAGGATGTCGGTGTCGCCGCGGTTCAGGATGTAGCCGTCGCGCGCCAGCTTGATTGCCGGCTGCATGACTTGTGCTCGGGTCAGCTTGCCGTATTTGCGTTGCGCGCTGTCGAGTCCCAGCACGGTGCCCGGTACGCCGGCCGCCAGGTAGCCGAACAGGCTGGCGTTGGTGATCGCCTTGCCGTTGGCATCCAGGTACATATTGGCGCTGGCCGCAGCCGGCGCGGTTTCACGGAAATTGATGAAGGTATCGCGGCCATCGGCCAGGTGGATGGTCATGAAGCCGCCGCCGCCGATATTGCCGCAGCAGGGATTCACCACCGCCTGCGCATAGCCGACCGCGACTGCCGCATCGATCGCATTGCCGCCCATCTTGAGGATGTCGACCCCGACCTGCGAAGCCAGGTGCTGGGAAGTCACCACCATGCCGTTCTTTGCCTCGACCGCAGGCGCGGATGCCGCCTGGACGCTGCCCAGCAATCCCAGCAGCAGCACCGATGCCGCCAACGGTTTCAACCAATAAGTAGTACGCATACCTTCTCCCTTTTATTAGTGGGCAAGCCGTTTGCCCCTAGCTTTGAATATGGCGCATAAATTTGAACCGGCAGCCGACCTGCTGCATGAACAAATAATAGGCGTCACAATTATTGCACCGCTGCCGCCCGGCCGTTGTCCTTTTTACTTTTCCGGATGACGATATGCGTATTAAGCATAATTTGCGCCCGCGCTGCGTGGCCTGCATTCACCAGGACCGGGCATAAGTTCGACCCTAACAAAGCCTTGGTCTGGCAGTTTGCGATAATCCGCATGCAAGTCAGGGGCTTGCGAACATACAATATGGCCACAGGTTTTTTGAAAATAAATAACAGTGCTTGCATAAATCACTGTTTTTTTATACAGTGCTTACCTGAAGTCCCGAATTTATCACCGTTATCTCATCACTTTTGTCGAAAGAGCAACCATGGACGATAAAAAATCCGCCGCCAACCCGGATAAAAGCAAGGCCCTCGCCGCGGCCTTGGCGCAGATCGAAAAGCAGTTCGGCAAAGGTTCGGTCATGCGCATGGAAGACGGCGCCGTGGTCGAAGAAGTGCAAGTGGTCTCGACCGGCTCGCTCGGCCTGGATATCGCGCTCGGCGTCGGCGGCCTGCCGCGCGGCCGTGTCGTGGAAATCTACGGTCCGGAATCGTCCGGCAAGACCACGCTGACCTTGCAAACCATCGCCGAAATGCAAAAGCTGGGCGGCACCTGCGCCTTTATCGACGCGGAACACGCGCTGGACGTCGGCTATGCCCAGAAGCTGGGCATCAACCTGTCCGAACTGCTGATCTCGCAGCCGGATACCGGCGAACAGGCGCTGGAAATCACCGATGCGCTGGTGCGCTCGGGCGGCGTCGACCTGATCGTGGTCGACTCGGTGGCGGCCTTGACGCCACGCGCCGAAATCGAAGGCGACATGGGCGATTCCCTGCCAGGCCTGCAAGCGCGCCTGATGTCGCAAGCCCTGCGCAAACTGACCGGCAGCATCAACCGCACCAATACCCTGGTGATCTTCATCAACCAGATCCGCATGAAGATCGGCGTCATGTTCGGCAATCCGGAAACCACCACCGGCGGCAATGCCCTCAAGTTCTACGCTTCGGTGCGCCTGGATATCCGCCGTACCGGCTCGATCAAGTCCGGCGATGAAGTCATCGGCAACGAAACCAAGGTCAAGGTCGTCAAGAACAAGATCGCGCCGCCATTCAAGGAAGCGCACTTCGACATCCTGTATGGCGAAGGCACATCGCGCGAAGGTGAAATCCTCGATCTCGGTTCCGATGCCAAGATCGTTGAAAAGTCGGGCGCCTGGTACAGCTATAACGGCGAACGCATCGGCCAGGGCAAGGACAATGCACGCACCTACCTGAAAGAACGTCCGGATCTCGCGCGCGAGATCGAAAACAAGGTACGCGCCTCGCTGGGCGTGCCGCTGTTGGGCGAGATCAAGGCGGATGGCGGCGGCGACAAGGCCGACAAAGCCGCCGCCAAGGCCAATAAAGCCGCTGCTGCGGCCGCGGCCAAGGCTGAAGAGCCGGTCTGATATCCCGGCCGGCCTTGCTTCAGCAACCAAGCAGGCCGGGCCGTCTAAGAAAGCAAGAAAGCGCCTTTCATAAAATTCCGCACAACGGGTTTTTGAAAGGCGTTGTTGTTTGCAGCGAGCGGCACATACAGTGCATGACAAGCGCTACTTAATACGCATTATTCGGAAAGCGGAGATGGCCAAACTGCAAATCAGTCTCAAAGGCAGGGCGCTGCGCTATCTGTCGGCACGCGAACACAGCCGCCTGGAACTGGCGCGCAAACTGGCGCGCTATGCACAGGAAGGCGACGACATCGAAGCCTTGCTCGACACGCTGGAAGCCGCCAAGCTGCTGTCGCAATCGCGCTTCTCCGAATCCCTGATCCACCGCCGCGCCCATCGCTACGGCAACAGCCGCATCCTCTCCGAACTGCAAAGCCACGGGATTGACGCCGAGTCACTGGTAGACATCAAGGCCGACCTGGCCAGCGGCGAAGTCGCGCGCGCGCGCGAGGTCTGGCGCAAGAAATTCAAGCAGCCGCCGGCGGACGCTGCCGAACGGGCCAAGCAGATGCGGTTCCTGCTGCAGCGCGGGTTTTCTCATCGGGCCATACAGGCAGCGGTAAAAGGCGGGGATGAAGACGCTGAGGATTGTTAAGAACGAAGCGCTGCAATTCGAAGCGCTCCATTTATATATATGTGATTGAAATGCGACAAAACCGGCAGCATGCTCAAGCTGCTTTCTATCTTGCGCCTTCTTGTTTCTCCAGCTGATTCCACGGCGAACGCCGTCGATGGCTATTTTGCAACTGTCCGTCAACATCGCTAAGCCAGCGAAGCTGTGCTACACTTTTGGGGTTTTTTGCAAACCGCAGGAGCGGCAGTTACCATAGAAACTGTGGTAACGACACGCAAATAAGTCCACCATTATGTCTCTGACACCTTCTATTTCCCGCCGAGCGTTGAAGCACACCCGCGCGATTCACATCGAAGCATTTGTGCGTGATGACGGCTTGTGGGAACTGGATGCGCACCTGACCGATACCAAGCCTTTCGACTTTTCTTTGCCTGCCGGTAACTTGCCCGCGGGCGCGCCGCTGCACAGCCTGTGGCTGCGGCTGACGCTGGATCGCCAGTTCATCATTGTCGAGGTCGAGGCCCACTCGGAAGCGGTGCCGTATCAGGGTTATTGCAATACTATCAACCCCGCGTATAAAACCCTGGTCGGCCTGAGCCTGGTCAAGAGCTTCCGTTATACGCTCAAGGAGCGCATCGGCGGCGCTCTGGGTTGCACCCATTTAACCGAGCTGGCTCAGATCTTGCCGACCGCCGCCTTGCAGGCCTTCGGCGGCGAGATAGACCGCAGCGCCGCCGCCGCCGGTCAGGGCAAGCCGCCCCAGCTCGACCGTTGTCATGCTTTACGTAGTGACGGCGCAGTCGTCGCCCAATATTATCCGAAGTGGGCAATCAGCCCACCAGCCGAAGTAGACCAACAAACGCATTTATCCAACCAAGCAATTTCATTTAATTAAGTGTCAGAAGGGAAGCTCGCATGAAAATCCATGAGTATCAGGGTAAAGAAATTCTCCGCCAGTTCGGAGTGACAACACCGCGTGGCATCCCGTGCCTGAGCGTCGATGACGCGGTCAAGGCAGCCGAAACACTCGGCGGTTCGGTTTGGGTCGTCAAAGCCCAGATCCACGCCGGCGGTCGCGGCAAGGGCGGTGGCGTCAAGGTTGCCAAGTCGCTGGAACAAGTGCGCGAGTACGCCAACCAGATTCTCGGCATGCAGCTGATCACGCATCAGACTGGCCCTGAAGGCCAGAAAGTGCGTCGCCTGCTGATCGAAGAAGGCGCTGACATCAAGCAAGAACTGTATGTGAGCATGGTCACCGACCGCGTCAGCCAGCGCGTGGTGCTGATGGCATCGAGCGAAGGCGGCATGGACATCGAAGAAGTCGCAGCCAGCCACCCAGAAAAAATTCATCAAGTCGTCATCGACCCGGCTACCGGCCTGACCGATGCTGACGCCGACAGCATCAGCACCCTGATCGGCGTTCCTGCCGGTTCGATCGCCGATGCGCGCGTCCAGTTGCAAGGTCTGTACAAGGCTTACTGGGATACCGATTGCTCGCTGGCTGAAATCAACCCGCTGATCGTTACCGGTTCCGGCAAGGTCATCGCCCTGGACGCCAAGTTCAACTTCGACTCCAACGCCCTGTTCCGCCATCCTGAAATCGTCGCTTACCGCGACCTGGACGAAGAAGATCCAGCTGAAATCGAAGCTTCCAAGTTCGACCTGGCTTACATCTCGCTCGACGGCAACATCGGCTGCCTGGTAAACGGCGCCGGCCTGGCCATGGCCACCATGGACACCATCAAGCTGTTCGGCGGCGAACCAGCCAACTTCCTCGACGTCGGCGGCGGCGCTACTGCTGAAAAAGTGACTGAAGCGTTCAAGATCATGCTGAAGAACCCAGGCCTGAAAGCCATCCTGGTCAACATCTTCGGCGGCATCATGCGCTGCGACGTGATCGCTGAAGGCGTCATCACCGCATCCAAGGCCGTTTCGCTGAAAGTGCCGCTGGTGGTCCGCATGAAGGGCACCAACGAAGAAATCGGCAAGAAAATGCTGGCCGACTCCGGCCTGCCGATCATCTCGGCGGACAGCATGGAAGAAGCGGCGCAGAAGGTTGTTGCTGCTGCTAACGGTAAGTAATAAATAACAAGGAACAACTATGTCGATCCTGATCAACAAAGACACTAAAGTCGTCACCCAAGGCATCACCGGCAAGACCGGTCAATTCCACACCCGCGGCTGCCGCGATTACGCTAACGGCAAGAACGCATTTGTCGCCGGCGTGAATCCGAAAAAAGCCGGTGAAGATTTCGAAGGCATCCCGATTTTCGCTAACGTTTCAGAAGCCAAGGCCGCCACCGGCGCCAATGTTTCGGTGATCTATGTTCCGCCAGCAGGCGCGGCAGCAGCGATCTGGGAAGCCGTCGAAGCCGAACTCGACCTGGCCATCTGCATCACCGAAGGCATTCCAGTACGCGATATGCTGGCATTGAAAGACCGCATGGCAAAAGCCGGCAGCAAGACTTTGCTGCTGGGCCCTAACTGCCCAGGCCTGATCACGCCGGACGAAATCAAGATCGGCATCATGCCGGGCCATATCCACAAGAAGGGCCGCATCGGCGTGGTTTCGCGCTCCGGCACCCTGACCTATGAAGCAGTCGGTCAGTTGACCGCGCTGGGCCTGGGCCAGTCGTCGGCAGTCGGCATCGGCGGCGATCCGATCAACGGCTTGAAGCACATCGACATCATGAAGATGTTCAACGACGATCCTGAAACCGATGCAGTCATCATGATCGGCGAAATCGGCGGTCCGGACGAAGCCAATGCCGCTTACTGGATCAAGGACAACATGAAGAAGCCGGTGGTCAGCTTCATCGCTGGCGTTACCGCTCCTCCGGGCAAGCGCATGGGCCATGCCGGCGCGCTGATCTCGGGCGGCGCCGACACTGCGCAAGCCAAGCTGGACATCATGGAAGCCTGCGGCATCACCGTGACCAAGAATCCATCGGAAATGGCGCGTCTGCTGAAGGCGATGCTGTAATCGTCACATAGCAAAACGGACGGCCGGCGCAGCATCAGCCGGCCAGACAGGAAAGGGAGCTTCGGCTCCCTTTTTTATTGTGGTGCACAATTCCGTCAGCAGCGGGGATGCGGCATCCTGAAGCCGGCGCCTGGAGAGACTGCAATATGTCTTGCCGTCCCCGGCAGAACCAAGGAAAATGCTTGTAATCTGGCAACCGCCTAATCTGTATCACCTTTATTCACCGAACATGTCTCGACATATGCCGCTTGAGTTTGCCGCCAAAACGGATATTGGTATGGTGCGAGTACAAAACGAAGACACCGTCGTCGTCGATGCCGGCTTGCAGCTGGCGATCCTGGCCGACGGCATGGGCGGCTACAACGCCGGCGAAGTCGCCAGCAGCATCGCCACCGTCGCCATCCAGGAAGAAATCGAAAGCCAGCTGCAGGAGTACCGCCGCCTGCAAAAACCGGAAGAAGAACTGCCGACTCGTCTGTGGCTGATGCAGGCCGTGCGCCAGGCCAACAGCACCATCATCAACGCCGCCCGCCGCGAGCCGGAGTACCGCGGCATGGGCACCACCCTTGTGGTGGCCTGGTTCCAGCCCGAAGGCCAGGTCAGCATCGCCCACGTCGGCGATTCCCGCGCTTACCGCATCCGCGACGGCTTGCTGGAACAGCTGACGCGCGACCATTCCCTGCTGCAGGAACAGATCGACGCCGGCCTGATCCGCGCCGAAGATGCCCAATTTGCACTCAACCGCAATATCGTCACGCGCGCCGTCGGCATCGACTACCAGCTGGTGGTGGAAGTCCACCAGCATGACATACGGGCCGGGGATCTTTACCTGCTCTGTTCAGATGGTCTGTCAGACCGGATCGGCGATGGCGATATCAGCAATATCATCAGCGACGCCCAAGGCGACCTCAAGATGGCATGTACCATGCTTATCAATGCTGCCAACAAGTCCGGCGGGCAGGACAATGTGTCGGTGATACTGATCAGGGTGGCGCAGAATGAATAGGTGCCGTTGTTAAATTGCCAGCACAGGCCATGGGCGGCGCAACAGCCAGGGCCGCAACATAAATCCCGGATTTTGAGTACGATTGCCCCAAAACAACATTAAACTGGGGTGTGTGAAGACATGTACGGCCCGATGTGTGAATTGCAGCGCCAGCACCAATAGCCGCCAGGATATTGTTTTAATCAACTTACAAATAGCGTTTCCCAAGAGAGATAGGAATGGCGAAGATCATCCTGACCAAAGGCGGCACCGTAATACAAGAGATGACGCTCACCAAAGAGCGCACCACCATCGGCCGCCGCGCCCACAACGACCTGGTCATCGACAACCTCGCCATCAGCGGCGAGCATGCGGTCATCATTACTATCTACAACGATTCGTTCCTGGAAGACCTCAACAGCACCAACGGCACCCAGGTCAATGGCCATCCGGTCACCAAGCATTTCCTTCAGCACAACGATGTGATCCAGATGGCCAGGTACAAATTGCTGTACCAGGTGGATACGGATGAAGAGATCAAGGACAACCGGCCGAAGATGTTCCCGGTGCCGCGACCGGACGCCACCATCACCGTACTGGATGGGCCTAGCGCCGGCAAGGAGATGTTGCTGACCAAGGTGCTGACTACTATTGGGCGTCCCGGCATCCAGGTGGCGATTGTGACGCGGCGGCCGCATGGCTATGAGTTGACGCATGTTGAAGGACAGACTTATACCCGGGTCAATGACACGCCATTGAGCGCTGGCGCCCGGCCGCTCAAGGATGAGGATGTAATTGATATCGCGGGGACTCAGATGAGATTTTCTTGGAAGGAAGTTTAAGCAATTTGCCGTCAGTGTGCGGCACGGTTTCAATTGCCTCTTTGGTATCAGCTCAAAAGCACTGTGGTCCCCGCTAACGCGGGAATGACACGATGGCGTTTATTCAAGACGGCCTGTGTTGCCTGTCACACTATTACTACCCTGAGTTCACGCTTAATACCAATTTCCGTTTTCAGAAAGTCGCTGAAACTGGCGCATGTCTAGCCAAGATTTTACATCTTGGTGGCTGCACGTATGCCAAGTGTCGGATTGAGTTGCCAATAACCAATATACATAGTTTCTTTGTGACAAACTTTGTCAGCTTCGCATCGAAATCCTGCCAAATTTCTTCACTTTTCTCGGTTTAGAACTTTGAAAACCTGAGATTTTCCACTGGCACAGACATTGCTGTATATCCCGTGTAGTGAAGTAGTGAAGCCCCTTTTTATTAACCGGAGAAATATATGAAATCGATGAAAATGATTAAGCGTGCACAGCGCGGTTTTACCCTGATCGAATTGATGATCGTTGTGGCGATTATAGGTATTTTGGCTGCTGTGGCGATCCCCCAGTACCAAAACTACACAATTCGCGCGAAAATTGCGAACGCATTAACTTCGGTTGATGCAGTGAAGACTGCTGTTGCTCTTTGCGCGCAAGAAGCTGGAGGGGTTGTTACTAATTGTTCAGATTCCGTTGCAACTAGCAATGTTCCAGTATTTACAAGAACCAAGGAAGTGGCTTCGGGTTCTACTACTGGCGGGACAATCACGATTACTTTGGGAACTGGTATTGGCACAAACGTGGATGGCGGCACTATCACATTCGTGCCTACAGTCACAACAGGCGCCACAAATATCACATGGACAGTGACTCCAAGCGGGACTCTTACTAACACCGCTGCTATTAACGCGATCCAAAAAAATAACGGTACCTAATAGTGCTGTAGGTAGCATAGATTGAAGAAAATACGCCCCCTTTAGCGGGGCGTATTTTTTTGTTTTTGATCAATAAGCAGCGTCACTCGATACGGCTGCTGTGCCTAACAAGATTAATTTCCATTATAGTTAAACTTAATGAAACTATTGTTTAACTGGAATTGTGCAATTACATGCTGCAACGAATACACCACTGGTTGTCTCCAAAAATCGCAGTTTCATATTTAATTGCCGTTGCGGCGATTGTCAGCCCTCTATGGTTTTTTCCATTAATGTCCGCCGTAGGTTTCCACGACAAACAACGTGTCGTTGAGGTCTCCTGTACGGTCTTTACCGCCATATTCATCGCAATCTGGCTGGTGCGGAATGATGTTGCATCCAGATTGCATAACGCTCTTTTGATAAAGTTGCTAGCAGTCTTTTTCCTGCTTGGAATAATATCTAGTGCCCACGCTTATTCATCGCGACATGCGTTTTTTGAATGGGCAAATTTTCTGTTGTTATTCATGATTTCCTATGTAATTGCACTGGAGATCGCAATCCGGGGCGAAGCATCATTGGATCAGATATTGCGACTGTGCGGGTTGGGATGTGGTTTTTATATTTTTATAGAAATCATTTCCTATATTGCGATACTGGTGGTGGGCCATCAATCACCGAATGAGATGCTGATTTTCGGCTTCGATAATTACCGGTTTTTCAATCATGTTCAAACCATTACTTTGCCACTCCTGGGGCTGCTGATATATCGTAGCAATGCTGGTAAGGAAAAGATATTTGCATGGGGTGTCACATCGGTATGGTGGGCACTTCTTTTTGTTTCGGCTGGACGCGGCACTTCTATTGGATTGCTGGCGGGTATATGCGCAGCCCTTTTTTATCTCCGGAAAGATGCTTTGCCATGGTGCCGACTGATGTTATGGACGGCGTTGATTGGATTGGGTGTGTACCTTTTGTTTTACGTATTAATACCACTTGCATTGGGTTTGCAGCCATTCGGCTTTTTGTTTTCTGTAGTCGGCCGCACCATCGAGAATCCCGATTCCAGCCGTTGGCCGCTGTGGATGCGCGCATGGGAAATCATGCTCGCACGTCCGTGGTTGGGAGCGGGGCCTTTGCACTTCGCTCATTTTGGACGAGATATACAAGGCGGTGCGCATCCGCACAATTGGGTGCTGCAGATCGCTTGCGAATGGGGAATTCCAGCTTTACTTTGTCTGGTGGCAGCGATTGCGATTGGGCTTAAAAGACTGCTATCGATACATCAGTATCTGGCACCGACTGATATAAAAAATCATTTGACGTTGGCGGCATGGCTGACCACCGGCGTGGCGATTCTGATGGATGGTCTAGTGTCGGGTTTGATCGTGATGCCGACCAGCCAATTGTGGATTGCCTTGTACATCGGCTGTGCCTGGGGCTGGGTTGTTTCGCTAACGCCGTCGCGGGCAGAGGCTAGATTGCAGCTATTCATGCCTGTCAGAGCATGTGGCGTAATCGTCATGCTGGCAGCTATCTATTTTCTCGCCAACGGCTTGTGGCCGGAAATTCTTAATCTGCCTTTGTATGAAGAGCAAAGCCTGCAAAGAGATCTCTATGCGAATCCGGCCTACCGCCCGCGGATCTGGCTGGGGGGCTATTTCTGACTGCGGGCCTTCATATCAATCGGCCACCCAGTCCCCCGATTTGCCTCCATGCTTCTCCATCACCCGCACGTCGGTAATCACCATCCCCCGGTCCACCGCCTTGCACATGTCATAAATAGTCAGCAAGCCGATCTGCACCGCAGTCAGCGCTTCCATCTCGACCCCAGTCTTGCCCACTGTTTCCGCCTGGGTATTGCAAGTGACGCTGGCATTCGCTTCATCAATGCTGAAATCCACCGTGACCCGCGTCAACGCCAGCGGATGACATAGCGGGATCAGGTCACTGGTGCGTTTGGTCGCCATGATGGCGGCAATCCGGGCAATCCCCAGCACATCGCCTTTTTTTGCCGTGCCGGACTGGATCAACGCCAATGTCTCGGCCTTCATGCGGATGCAGCCGCTGGCGACGGCGATGCGGTGCGTGTCGGCCTTGCTGCCGACATCGACCATGTGCGCCTGGCCGCTTGAATCGAAGTGGGTCAGGTTGGTTGCTGCCGGGGTTTTGTTGGTCATGGCGGTATTTTCTGTAGATGATGCAGTCAGGCGTGGCATAGATTTTTCTCAGGCCGGCGCTGCTTGCTGAATATGGAACAATTATCCTCTGTTAGTATCATAGCATCGTGATTTTGACACTAGCCAGCACTCGATGACGCGACCCTTGCAATTTCCACCGAGGACACTATTGGCGGCGCTGCTCAGCGTCTGTTGCGCCTTGCCGCCCATGCCTGCAACGGCGGTGCAAAACCTGCCGACTTTGGGCGACAGCTCGCGGGAATCGCTGTCGCCGCTGATGGAGCGCAAGCTGGGCGAAGAGGTCATGCACGACATCCGGCGCGATCCGGATTACATGAACGATGCGCCGTTGCTGGAGTACCTGAACACCTTCGGCTGGACCCTGGTGGCGGCGCGGCCCGAAGTGCGCGGCGAGGTGGGGTTTGACTTCTTTTTCTTTGCGGTGCGCGATCCGGTCCTGAATGCGTTCGCCTTGCCGGGCGGCTTTATCGGCGTGCATTCGGGCTTGCTGCTTGCAGCGCAAAGTGAATCGGAGCTGGCTTCGGTGCTTGCGCATGAAATCGGCCATGTGGCGCAGCGCCATATCGCGCGCATGCTGGGCAGCCAGAAGCAGGATTCGATGATTGCGCTGGCGGCGATGCTGCTGGGGGCGCTGGCGATGCGCGGCAGCGGCGATGCCGGCGCGGCGGTGATGATGGGCGGCACCGGGCTGGCGATGCAGCGTCAGTTGAACTTCAGCCGCGACGCCGAGCGCGAGGCGGACCGTATCGGCTTGTCGATCCTGGATGCGGGCGGCTTTGACACCAGCGGCATGGTGGCATTTTTCGGCCGCATGCAAACGGCTTCCCGCAATTACTCGGACGCCGTTCCGCCGTACCTGCTGACGCATCCGCTGACCAGCGAGCGTATCGCTGATATCGAAGCCCGAATCCGCGAGCAGCGTTACCGGCAGCATGCCGACAGCCTGGATTTCCAGCTGATACGGGCGCGGGTAAGGGTGTTGCAGGACGATACCGAGCAGGGCCGGCGCGAGGCCCAGTACTTCTTCGATTCGCAGCTCAAGCTGAACACCAAGCAGCAGATCGTCGCGGCTAAATATGGCATGGCTTTCCTGGCGTTCAAGCGGGAGGATTATGGCCAGGCGGAGCAGTTGCTGCAGGAAGCCGTTGCCGCGGCGGCGCCGGCCAAGCAGAGCCTGGTGCTGACGGACCTGGGGATTGAGATCATGCTGGCGACCAAGCGTGAGGCGGAAGCCTTGAAGCTCGTGCAGCAGGCGCAGCTGCAATATCCTTTATCGCGCGGGCTTGCACATCAGTATGCGCGGGTCTTGATTGCTTCCAAGCGTTTGGATGAGGCGACCAAGTATCTGCGCGAGCAGGCGCAGCTGTACCGGCAGGATGCCGATGTGCAGGATTTGCTGGCCCAGGCGTATTCGGCGCAGGGCAAGCGGGCTTTGCAGCATATGGCGCTGGCGGAATCGTATGTATTGACGGGGAGTGTGCCGGCGGCTCTGGATCAGTTGCGGATTGCGCGGAATTCTCCGGATGCGGAGTTTTATGATCAGTCGATGATCGATGCGCGGGAGCGGGAGTTGCAGGAGCGGTGGAAGGATGAGTTGAAGGCTTCCAAGGAGCGCTAGTGTTTTGTTTTGTGGTTTGGAGGCCGTCAATTGGGGTCAGAGTAATTTACGACGATGAGGCTGTCGTAAAAAAACTCTGACCCCGATTGACTACGTTTGTCTTGGTTTGGGCTCAAAACCAAATGCAGAAGCGATATCTTTGCTCGCGATTCTTGTGACGGGGATTGCTGCTTCTGCCTGTTGCCAGCTCAGGATGCGCTGGTCTGCGGGAGTTGCCAGCCATTCCAGCAAGGCTTCGTCGCTGACGGTTTCTCCATCCATGCGCAGTTGCGCCAGGCATTGCGCCAGGTCGCGGTCGTCGACTGCGGCTATCTGGCCTGGTGCGGCCAGCAGCAGCCTTCCTTCTTCGGTCAGCATGACGGCATCGATTGCCGACATGGCTTCGCCGGTTTGCAAGACAAAACCCAGCAACGGTTCGGTATGGGCGATGTAGGGCGTCAGCGCCAGGTCCACGTAGACGCGTTGCGGGCCGTTCTGGAAATGCCAGCAACCTTGCTCATCCGCCTTGTAGTTGCGGTTGATGAAGCCGACCAATGCGGTGTGCATGATCTTGTCGCCGGGCAGGTTTTGCCGTTGGGTGTGTTCATCGCGCATGCGCCAGGCGCCGCGGGCGTCCAGCGCCAGCCAGCCGTAGCAGTGCGGGACGTTCGGCCATTTCTGCATGGCTTGCAGGACGATCTGGTCCATTCAGCTTTCCTGCAAAAAGCGCAACATGCGTTGCGGCAGCCAGTCCAGGCGGCCGGGCGGGCTGCCGACGGCGAAGCCGACATGACCGCCTTGTTCCGGATATTCCAGCGTGACGCTGGGAGCGGCCTTTGGCGGCAGGTGGCGCGGCGGCAGGAAAGGGTCGTTCTTGGCGTTGAGCACCAGCGTCGGTATCGTAATGTCGTTCATCACCAGCTTGGCGCTGGCGCGGTGCCAGTAGTCTTCGGTGTCGCGGAAGCCGTGCAGGGGCGCGGTGACGATGTTGTCGAATTCGTAGAGGTCGCGCGAGCGCAGCATTTTTTCGCGGTCGAACAGGCGCGGGAATTGCTGCAGCTTGTCGAGCGATTTGCTCTTCATGGTGCGCAGGAACGAGCGCGTGTAGACCATGTTGAAGCCGTGCGACAAGGCTTCGCCGCCGCCGGCCAGGTCGAGCGGCGCCGAGATGGCGCAGGCGGCGTCGACGATCTTGGCTTCATTCTGCGATTCGCCCAGCCAGCGCAGCAGCGCGTTGCCGCCCAGCGAAACGCCGGTAGCGTAAAACTTGGTGAACTGTTTTTCCGCGCGGCTGGCCGCCAGCCGCCGCAGGATCCAGTCGACTTCCTCTGCGTCGCCCGAGTGATAAAAGCGCGGCGCCTGGTTGATTTCACCCGAGCAGCCGCGGAAGTGCGGCACCGCGCCGGACCAGCCCAGCTGGGCCAGCTGCGCCATCAGGGCGCGGCTATAGTGACTGTCGGAAGAGCCTTCCAGGCCGTGGAACAGCACCACCAGCGGTTGCCCGGGTCGGCCGTCGACGAAATCGATGTCGACAAAATCGCCGTCCGGCGTATCCCAGCGCTCGCGGCGGTACGCGACTGCCGGCTTGCTGATGCAGGTAGCGGGGTAAATGGTTTGCAGATGGCCGCCCGGCAACCAGAGCGGCGCCGGATAAGAAGCGGGGGAAATCGAAGAACTCATACGAAAGCTATATACCTATACTGGATTGAACGCCACTATTTAATGCAAGGTGGCGCTCGATACCGTTTCTTCCGGCGCTGCCCCCGGCGCGACCGAGGCATGATGCAGCACGATGCGCCAGCCGCGCGGGGTTTTCATGTAGACATTGGTGGCCAGGATGTGCATCTCGCGGTCGGCGTCGCTGGCCTGGTGCAGCTCTTCCACCAGGTTATGAATGCTGGTCGACATATTATGGGTCACATGCAGCTGCCGCGCGCGGATATGCACGCCGCCGCGTTCAAACAGGGCTTCGAAGGCGGCCCGGATCGCCGCATGGCCATGCAGCCGCGGCGCGTTGGGATGGACGCAGACGATCTCGTCGTCATCGGCCCAGAGCGCCATCATGGCTTCGATGTCGGCGCGGCTCATGGCGTCGTAAAAAGCGGTTTCAGTTTCTTCTGCTGAACCGTGCATAAATTTGACATGCGGCATATTGCCTCCCTACTCACCCGGATTGAACCACTGGCACAACGCTTTGGCAGCATCAAAAAAGGGAGCCAGGCTCCCTTTTCGATCAGTGTCCTGTGACGACCGCGCCCGGCTTCAGGCGGTATTGCGTGCCGCAGTAGGGGCATTTGGCGCTGCCGCTGCTGTCCAGGTTGAGGAATACGCGCGGATGCGAGGACCAGGTCGGCATCAGCGGGTTAGGGCAGTGCGCCGGCAAGTCCTTGCCGTCGAGTTCAACTACTGCTTGCTGGCTTGTTGCTGTGTTCATTTACTACTCCATTAGTGACGTGTGCTCTGATTGCTTGATGCCGGCTTACTTTCCAACCACGGTAAGCCAGTGTTGATATTTGTCCGAGTTGCCAGCCACCACTTCAAAAAACATGGCCTGGATTTTTTCGGTGATGGGGCCGCGCTTGCCTTCGCCGATGCTGCGGTTGTCGAGTTCGCGGATCGGCGTGATTTCCGCCGCGGTGCCCGTGAAGAAGGCTTCGTCGGCGCAATACATTTCATCGCGGGTGATGCGTTTTTCGATGACTTCGATGCCGCTGTCGCGCGCCATGGTCAGCACCGCGTCGCGGGTGATGCCGTCCAGGCAGGAAGCCAGGTCGGGCGTGTAGATCTTGCCGTTCTTGACGATGAACACGTTTTCGCCGGAACCTTCGGAAACGTAGCCGTCGGTATCGAGCAGCAGGGCTTCATCGTAGCCGTCGGTCAGCGCTTCCTGGTTGGCCAGGATGGAATTGATGTAGTAGCCGCTGGCCTTGGCGCGCACCAGCGAGACGTTGACATGGTGGCGGCTGAAGGAGGACGTCTTGACGCGGATGCCTTTCGCCAGACCGTCTTCGCCCAGATAGGCGCCCCACGGCCAGGCAGCGATCGCGACGTGGATGGTGTTGCCCTTGGCGGCGATGCCGAGCTTTTCCGAGCCGATCCAGATCAGCGGCCGCATATAGCAGGATTCCAGCTGGTTTTCGCGGACCACGGCGATCTGGGCGTCGATCAGGGTTTGCAGGTCGTAAGGCACCTGCATCTGGAAAATCTTGGCCGAGTTCAGCAGGCGCTGGGTATGTTCCTTGAGGCGGAAAATCGCCGGACCCTGTGCTGTTTTGTAAGCGCGCACGCCCTCGAACACCGCCATGCCGTAATGCAGCGAATGGGTCAGGATATGGATATTGGCGTCGCGCCAGTCGATCAGTTTGCCGTCTTTCCAAATCTTGCCGTCGCGGTCATCCATGGACATGTTCAAATCTCCAGTCATCGAATAAATGAAATCAGAATTAATGAGCGTTGCGTCTTACCAGCTCATTCATTATTTAATACATAACAATGCCATGCCGGCCGCTGATATCAGCGGGCAGCGATGCAACAGAACTATTTCATCTGTTCTGAGAGCGTAAAGTCACATTTTAACGGATTCAATGAGCCCTACTCTGTAGAATATTGGTTTCAGCCATATGTCGTTTGCGCCGCGTCGGCCGCCGAAAACGGTGTTTTGACAGTGGCTGCTGGAGTAAAATAGCGGCTTTTCCTCACCAATATTGTCTGATCGACATGAAATTCAATCGACTAAGCGATTTGATCGCGCAACACCAGCTGCAAGGCAAACGTGTTTTTATCCGCGCCGACCTCAATGTGCCGCAAGATGCTGCGGGCAATATTACTGAAGACACGCGCGTGCGCGCTTCGGTGCCGGCGATTCGCCAGGCGCTCGATGCCGGCGCCGCGGTGATGGTGACTTCTCACCTGGGCCGTCCGACCGAAGGCGAGTTCAAGCCGGAAGATTCGCTGGCGCCTATCGCCAAGCGCCTGGCGGAACTGCTGGGCCAGCCGGTCGAACTGCGCCAAAACTGGGTCGACGGCGTGGAAGTGGCGCCGGGCCAGGTGGTCTTGCTGGAAAACTGCCGCGTCAATAAGGGCGAGAAAAAAAATAGCGACGAGCTGGCGCAAAAGATCGCCAAGCTGTGCGATATCTATGTCAACGACGCATTCGGCACCGCGCACCGGGCCGAAGCGACTACCCACGGCGTCGCCAAATTTGCGCCTGTGGCCTGCGCCGGCCCGTTGTTGGCGGCGGAACTGGATGCCCTGGGCAAGGCGCTCAACCAGCCGGCGCGGCCGCTGGTGGCGATCGTCGCCGGCTCCAAGGTGTCGAGCAAGCTGACCATATTGAAGGCGCTGGCCGACAAGGTCGACAACCTGATCGTCGGCGGCGGCATCGCCAACACCTTCCTGCTGGCAAGCGGCCTGAAGATCGGCAAATCGCTGGCCGAGCCGGACCTGGTGGACGAAGCCAAGGCGATCATCGACATGATGGCCAAGCGCGGCGCCTCGGTGCCGATTCCGGTGGACGTTGTCTGCGCCAAGGAATTCTCGCCGACCGCTGCGGCAACAATCAAGAAAGTCGGCGATGTCGAAGACGACGACCTGATCCTGGATATCGGTCCGCAGACAGCGGCGGCGCTGGCGGCGCAGATCGGCCAGGCCGGCACCGTGGTCTGGAACGGCCCGGTCGGCGTGTTCGAGTTCGACCAGTTCGGCGAAGGCACCAAAACGCTGGCGCTGGCGATTGCCGGCTCCAAGGCGTTTTCGATTGCCGGCGGAGGCGATACGCTGGCGGCGATCGCCAAGTACCAGATTACCGACAAGATTGGCTACATCTCCACTGGCGGCGGCGCGTTCCTGGAATTCCTGGAAGGCAAGACCTTGCCGGCGGTTGAAATTCTGCTGCAACGCGCTGCTTAATTAGAGGGATATCCGGTCACCCCGCCATCCCTGCGAACGCGGGGATGACGGGGATGGAATAGCGATACATTCATCCATGCTGTATTGAAAGGTTTTCCATGCAAAGAGCTACCAAGATCGTCGCCACCATCGGACCTGCATCGAGCGATGCCGACACACTGGCGCGCATGTTCGTCGCCGGCGTCGATGTGGTGCGCCTGAATTTTTCGCATGGCAAGGCACAAGACCATATCGACCGCGCCGCGCTGGTGCGAGAGGTGGCCGCGGCCTGCGGCAAGCAAGTTGCGATCATGGCCGATTTGCAGGGACCGAAGATCCGGGTCGGCAAGTTCGAGCAAGGCAAGATCGAGTTGAAGAATGGCGAAAAATTCATTCTCGACGCCGATTGCGGCATGGGCAGCCAGGAACGCGTCGGTCTCGACTACAAGGCCTTGCCGCGCGATCTCAAGCCGGCCGATGTGCTGTTGCTGAACGATGGCCTGATCGTGCTGACGGTCGAGAAAATCCTCGGCAATGAAATCCACACCATCGTCAAGATCGGCGGCGAGCTGTCCAACAACAAGGGCATCAACCGCCAGGGCGGCGGCTTGTCGGCGCCGGCGCTGACCGCCAAGGACATGGACGACATCAAGACCGCCATGAGTTTCCAGGCCGATTATGTCGCGGTGTCCTTCCCGAAAAACGCCACCGACATGGAAATGGCGCGCCAGCTGGCCAACGTCGCCGGCGAAGCCTACGACCACAAGCCGATGATGATCGCCAAGATCGAACGCGCGGAAGCGATCCCGGTCCTGCAGGAAATCCTCGACGCTTCCGACGGCATCATGGTGGCCCGCGGCGACCTGGCGGTGGAAGTCGGCAACGCCGCCGTGCCGGCGCTGCAAAAGCGCATGATCCGCATGGCGCGCGTTTCCAACAAGCTGGCCATCACGGCAACGCAGATGATGGAATCGATGATCGTCAATGCCGTGCCGACCCGCGCCGAAGTGTCCGACGTCGCCAACGCCGTGCTGGACGGCACCGACGCCGTGATGACTTCCGCTGAAACCGCGTCCGGCAAGTATCCGGTGGAGACGGTGGAAGCGATGTCGGCGATCTGCCTGGAAGCGGAAAAATCGGAAGACTGCAAGCTGGACGCGGATTTCCTCAATGTCCGTTTCACCCGTGTCGACCAGTCGATTGCTTACGGCGCTTTGTTTACCGCCCACCATCTGCGCGTCAAGGCGATTGCCGCCCTGACCGAGTCGGGTTCGACCGCGCTATGGATGAGCCGCCACAATATCGACATCCCCATTTTTGCCATTACCCCGAGCATCGCTACCCAGCGCAAGGCCGCCTTGTACCGCAATGTGCAGACTTTCGAGCTGGCCAAGTCGAACGACCGCGAAGCGGTGCTGAAGGCTGCGCAGAACCTGCTGCTGGCCAAGGGCGTGGTGCAGCTGGGCGACTTGGTGGTGGTGACATGGGGCGAGCCTATGGGCCAGATCGGCGGCACCAATGCGCTGAAGATCATGAAGATCGGCGAGTATTGATGCTTAAGCAAATTTTTTAGTACAGCGTCATCCGCGCGTACGCGGGAATGACGTGGTAACAGGTAGCACTACAAGTTTCTATTATCGGAGTACAACATGCCTCTCGTATCCATGCGTCAATTGCTGGACCATGCTGCTGAAAACAGCTACGGCCTGCCTGCTTTCAACGTCAACAACCTGGAACAGGTCACTGCCATCATGCAGGCTGCCGATGAAGTCGGCGCGCCGGTCATCATGCAAGCCTCCGCCGGCGCCCGCAAATATGCCGGCGAAGCCTTCCTGCGCCACCTGATCGAAGCCGCGGTAGAAGCGTTCCCGCACATTCCGGTCGTCATGCACCAGGACCACGGCCAGTCGCCGGCAGTCTGCATGGCGGCGATCAAGTCCGGCTTCACTTCGGTGATGATGGACGGTTCGCTGATGGAAGACGGCAAGTCGGTCGCCAGCTATGAATACAACGTCGAAGTGTCACGCAAGGTGGTCGAGTTCTCGCACGCCATCGGCGTCACCGTGGAAGCGGAACTGGGCGTGCTCGGTTCGCTGGAAACCATGATGGGCGACAAGGAAGACGGCCACGGCGCGGACGGCAAGATGACTCGTGAGCAGCTGCTGACCGATGTCGCGCAAGCCGCCGATTTCGTCAAGCTGACCCAGTGCGATGCGCTGGCGATTGCCATCGGCACCTCGCACGGCGCCTACAAGTTCTCGCGCAAGCCAACCGGCGACATCCTGGCGATCGAACGCATCAAGGAAATCCACACGCGCATTCCTAACACCCACCTGGTGATGCACGGCTCCTCGTCGGTGCCGCAGGAACTGCTGGCGGAAATCCGCGAATTCGGCGGCGACATGAAAGAAACCTACGGCGTGCCGGTGGAAGAAATCCAGGAAGGGATTCGTCACGGCGTGCGCAAGATCAATATCGATACCGATATCCGCCTGGCCATGACCGGCGCGATCCGCCGCTACCTGATGGAAAATCCAAGCAAGTTCGATCCGCGCGATTACCTCAAGCCGGCGCGCGAAGCAGCCAAGGCTGTGGTCAAGGCGCGTTTCCTGGCGTTCGGCTGCGAAGGCCAGGCTGCCAAGATCAAGCCGGTGTCGCTGGAAAAGATCGCTGAGAAATACAAGAAGGGCGAGCTGGCGCAGATCGTTCAGTAATAAATAGTGTGGCAGCGGCGCCAGGCAAGGCTTGGCGCGATAATTTACCAGGTGCGGAATGATGCTTCCATCGTTCTTTGCCTGGTTTTCTGACTTTTGGAATAACCATGACAAGCCTCTATCAATCCACCATTACCTCACTGCCATTGCTGGGTCGCGGCAAGGTGCGCGAAAACTATGCCGTCGGTGAAGACAAGATCCTGATCGTCACCTCCGACCGCTTGTCGGCTTTCGACGTCATCATGAACCAGCCTATCCCGGGCAAGGGCAAGGTCTTGAACCGCATGTCCGATTTCTGGTTCGACAAGCTGGCGGCGATTGTACCTAACCACCTGACCGGGATTGCGCCGGAATCGGTCGTGGCGGGCGATGAAGTCGAGCAGGTGCGCGGCCGCGCGGTAGTGGCGAAACGCCTGCAGCCGATCATGGTCGAGGCGGTGGTGCGTGGTTATATCATCGGTTCCGGCTGGAAGGATTACCAAGCCACCGGCGCCATCTGCGGCATCAGCCTGCCTGCCGGTTTGCAGCAAGCCGCCAAGCTGGCCGAGCCGATCTTCACCCCGGCGGCCAAGGCCGAGATGGGCGAGCATGACGAAAACATCAGCTTTGCCGACATGGAAAGCCGCATCGGCAAGGAACTGGCCGAAAAAATCCGCAGCGTCAGCATCGCGCTGTACAAGACCGCGGCCGACTACGCGGCGACGCGCGGCATCATCATCGCCGACACCAAGTTTGAATTCGGCCTCGATAAGGACGGCGTCCTGCACCTGATGGATGAAGTGCTGACCGCCGATTCCTCGCGCTTCTGGCCGGCTGCCAGCTACCAGGTGGGCATTTCGCCGCCATCCTTCGACAAGCAGTTTGTGCGCGATTACCTGGAAACCGTCACCAGCTGGAACAAGACCGCGCCGGCGCCGACTTTGCCGGATGACGTCATCGAAAAAACCGGCGCCAAATACCGCGAAGCCCTGTTCAGCCTGACCGGCGAAACGCTGAAGGATTAATGAGATGACCAAGGATACTGCGATCCAATCGGCAGACAAGCCGGTTATCGGCATCGTGATGGGCTCTTCCTCGGACTGGGATGTGATGCAGCACGCGGTCGCCATCCTCACCGAGTTTGGCGTCGCCCACGAGGCGCAGGTGATTTCGGCGCACCGCATGCCGGACCAGATGTTCGCCTATGCAGAAACTGCGCGTGAACGCGGCCTGCGCGCGATCATCGCCGGCGCCGGCGGCGCCGCCCATCTGCCGGGCATGATCGCCGCCAAGACCATCGTGCCGGTGCTGGGCGTGCCGGTGCCGTCCAAGTACCTGCGCGGCGAAGATTCCTTGCTGTCGATCGTGCAGATGCCGAAGGGCATACCGGTTGCCACCTATGCCATCGGCGAAGCCGGCGCGGCCAATGCCGCGCTGTCCGCCATCGCCATGCTGGCCGCCACCGACCAGGCGCTGGCCGACAAGCTGCTGGCGTTTCGCGCCAAGCAGACACAGATTGCCCTTGATATGAAATTGCCACCGGTATGAGCAGTATGGAACACAAACCGCACGACTCCATAGCGCCGATTATTCCAGCAACAACGCCGCCAACCTGGCTGGGCGTGATGGGCGGCGGCCAGCTCGGCCGCATGTTCGCGCATGAAGCGCAATCCATGGGCTACAAGGTGGCGGTGCTGGAACCGGAGCAGGATTGCCCGACCGGGCACGTGGCCGACCGCCATTTCCTGGCCGACTACAGCGATGCAGTTGCCCTGGGCGAGATGGCCAGCCTGTGCGCCGCTGTGACCACCGAGTTTGAGAACGTCGCCGCCGACAGCCTGGCGCTGCTGGCGCAGAACAGTTTTGTGGCGCCGGCTGCAGCCAGCGTTTCGGTGGCGCAGGACCGTATGGTGGAAAAGCGGTTTTTCACTGCTTGCGCCAAGGAGTCCACGGTACTGCCGGCGCCGCATCAATTGATCGCTGCGGCAACCGATATCGATCAGGTGCAGGCCGATCTGTTGCCAGGTATATTGAAAACCGTCCGCCTCGGCTATGACGGCAAGGGCCAGGCGCGGGTGCGTACCTTGGACGAGCTGCGCGCGGCGTTCGCCGGCATGAACGGGGTGGCCTGCGTGCTGGAAAAGATGTTGCCGCTGGCGTATGAAGTCTCGGTGCTGGTGGCGCGCGGCGCCGACGGCAAAGCGGTGGTCTATCCGATTGCCGAAAACGTCCATCGCGACGGCATCCTGTTCACCACCACGGTGCCCGGCCCGAACGTCTGCGACGAAACCGCTAAACGCGCGCAGCACGCGGCGCTGGTCATTATCGAACAGCTGGCGTATGTCGGCGTGCTGTGCATCGAATTTTTCGTTTTGCAGGATGGTTCGCTGGTGGTCAACGAGATGGCGCCGCGTCCGCATAACAGCGGCCATTACACCATGGATGCCTGCGTCACCAGCCAGTTTGCGCAGCAGGTGCGGGCGATGGCGCGCATGCCGCTGGGCGATACCCGCCAGCATTCGCCGGCGGTGATGCTCAACATCCTCGGCGATATCTGGTTTGACGGCGCTAGCGACCAGACGCGCGAACCGGCCTGGGACAAGATCCTGGCGCTGCCGGCGGCGCATCTGCATTTGTACGGCAAGGCGCAGGCGCGCCGCGCCCGCAAAATGGGACATATCACCTTTATCGCCCCGACCCTGGCCGAAGCGCAGCAGCAGCTGGCCGCTGCCTGCGCCATTCTCGGCATTGCCGCCTGAATGAAGCATGCCATGACGGACGCGACTATCGACATGCAAGCCATCAAGCTGGCGGCGCGCAAGCTGGAAGCGGGCCAGCTGGTGGCGTTTCCAACCGAAACGGTGTACGGGCTGGGAGCGGATGCCGAGAATGCGGCGGCGGTTGCCAGCATCTATGCCGCCAAAGGGCGTCCCTCCAACCACCCGGTCATCGTCCATGTGGCTCCGGAAGCCGACATCGGTTATTGGGCCGACGCCATTCCGCCGCAGGCGCATGCGCTGATCGCGGCTTTCTGGCCGGGACCGCTGACGCTGATCCTGGAGCGTGCGGCGCACATCCCGGCGCAGGTTTCGGGCGGCCAGAGTTCGGTCGGCTTGCGCTGTCCATCGCATCCGGTGGCGCAGGCGTTGCTGCGCGAATTCAAAGGCGGCAAAGGCGGCATCGCCGGCCCCTCGGCGAACAAGTTCGGCCATGTCAGTCCGACTACCGCGCAGCACGTGCGCGACGAATTCGATACCGACGGCGACAGTCCCATCGCTTGCATCCTGGATGGCGGCCAGAGTGAAGTCGGGATCGAATCAACCATCATCGATTTGTCGCGCATGGCGTCGCACGGGCCGGTGCTGCTGCGGCCCGGCCATATCAGCGCTGCGCAAATCGGTGCGGTGCTGGGAGTTGCGGTGCAAGCCGCGGATGCGGCCGCGCCGCGCGCTTCCGGTACGCTTGAATCGCACTATGCGCCGCGCACGCCGGTGCTGCTGGTGGCGCCGCCGCAACTGGCGGCAACGCTGTTGCAACTGCATCAGGCCGGACAAAGCCTGGCGCTGATCTCTTATTCGGCAGCTGCCGGCGGTCCGCCGCTGGCGGCGCAATGCGCCATGGCTGCGGCGCCGCAGCCTTATGCCCACGATCTGTATGCTGCGTTGCGCAACATGGATCACGCGGCCGCTGATCTGATCGTGGTCGAAGCTCCGCCGTCGGATCCGGCCTGGCAGGGGATTAATGACCGTCTGCGCCGCGCTGCGCATGATTCCTCTGCCGTCCTGGCGGGTTTTAAAACGGGTTTCAAAAAATAATTGCGGTAAAAAAGCTACAACTATAGTCAAATCATTCTAAAGCTGGCATAGTGTAAAAAAAAGAATAGCACGCGCGTTCTTTTCGTGAATGGGGCAGGGCCGGGATGTGTGCATCATGTATCCCTTCTGCTCCGATGGTTGAAGTTGAAGAACAGAGCGCTGTCTGGCCCAGCCAGAATTGCAAAGTGCCGCAAATGGATTTGTACTGCAGCCGATGCAGGCAAGTCCGCTACTAAAAATGAAGTGAAACTTGGAGAAGACATATGAAAAAACAATTCAACGTATTGCCAAAGCTGGCGGCCCTGTCCCTGCTGGCAGCATTCGCAGCGCCTGCCATGGCGCAGCAAACGGGCGACAATGTGGTGAACTTCGGTTGGGCGCATATCGGCCTGAACCAGTCCAGCGAACCGCTGAAGCTCGGCAGCGCCACCGTTCCGGGCAGCGGCGCGCATGTTTCCAACGCGGATACCGTGATCCTGCAGTTCACGCACTTTTTCACCGACAATATCGCTGTCACTGCGGATCTGGGCATCCCACCGAAATTCAAGCTCGCTGGCCAAGGCACGCTCAACGGTCTGGGCCAGCTCGGCACCGCTACACAATGGAGCCCGGCAGTATTGGCCAAGTATTACTTCGGCGATGCTAACAGCCAGTTTCGTCCTTACGTCGGCGCCGGCGCTGCTTACGTCTGGTACTCGAACATCAAGCTGACCAACAGCTTGACTGGATTGCTGGCAGGCGGCGACCCCGGCGCTTCCACCAGCGCGGACCTGAGCAGCTCGTTTGTGCCGGTTGCGAACGTCGGTATGGCCTATAACTTCGACAAGAACTGGTCCGCCAACTTCTCCCTGTCCTATGTCCCGCTGGACACCAAGGCTGATCTGTCCACTCGTCATAGCGATGGCACCACGACACACGCCACGACTAAAATCACTCTGAATCCTTTGGTTTCCGTGCTGACCGTCGGCTACAAGTTCTAAATCGCAGGTTAAGTTTTAATCTTAAAAAGCCCCGCAAGGCATGGTCTTGCGGGGCTTTTTGTTTGTTGCAGCGCTTGGCCGATAATGTATTTCTCCGTCGACAAGACGGTGCGGATTGCGTTAAAGTGAAAGTGTCGATTTTGTAGCAGGGGGGAGCGGCCATGACGAAGGAAGTTGCGGTATTAGGGGGCGGGTGCTTTTGGTGCCTGGAGGCGGTTTACCAGGAAATCAAAGGGGTGGAGCAGGTCGAGTCTGGCTACACCGGCGGCCATGTTGCGAATCCCAGCTATGAGCAGGTCTGCGAGGGCACGACCGGCCATGCCGAAGTCGTGGCGGTGACATTCGATACCGAGCAGATCAGCTATCGCGAGCTGCTGGAAATTTTCTTCACGATCCACGATCCGACTACCTTGAACCGCCAGGGCAATGACGTCGGTACTCAATACCGCTCGGCGATCTATTACCAGTCGCCGCAGCAGAAGAAGGCGGCGGAACAGGTTGTCGCGGAAATGGCGAATGTGTGGGATGCGCCCATCGTCACCGAATTGAGCGCCGCGGAAACCTATTACAAGGCCGAGGACTACCACCAGAATTACTTCCGCCAGCATCCCTTGCAAGGTTATTGCGCTTTCGTGGTGGCGCCGAAAGTGGCGAAGCTGCGTAAGATGTTCATCGATAAAGTGATTCGCTGAACCCGCTCCGCTGCGCCGGTGAACGCAGCGGATGGTGCGCTAATTTCACTTGCCTTGGTATATGTAGTCGCGCGACCAGGGCAGTGTGCCGGCGCTGCGTCCGGCTTTGCGGCAGACCACCTGGTACAGCGACATCCAGTCGCGTTCGAAGCCGTAGGAACTCCCCGCCAGGTAAATACGCCAGATACGGAAACGGCGGTCGTCGGCTGCTTTCCTGACTTCGTCGGCATGTGCTTCCAGATTGTCGGCCCAGATGCCGCAGGTCTTGGCGTAGTGGCGCCGCAGGTTTTCCACATCGAATACTTCCAGTCCGCCTTGCTGCATGGTTTTCAGCACCATGCCGATATGCGGCAGTTCGCCGTGCGGGAACACATATTTTTCGATGAATTCGCCACCGCCGTAAGGCGTCTCGCCATTGTCGATGTCGGTGGTGGTGATGCCGTGATTCATGGCGACGCCGTCATCGGCCAGCAATTCGCGGATGCGCGAGAAATACATGGGCAGATGCACCAGGCCGACATGCTCGAACATGCCGACGCTGGTGATGCGGTCGAAACGGCCGGTGACGTCGCGGTAGTCTTGCAAGCGGATTTCTATCTGGTCCTGCAGGCCGGCCTTGGCCACCCGTTCCTGCGCCAGCGCATATTGGTTTTCCGAGAGCGTGACGCCGACGCACCTGGCGCCGAATTTCTGCGCTGCCCGCAGCACCAGCGCGCCCCAGCCGCAGCCGATATCGAGCAGGGTCTGGCCCGGCTGGACCTGGATCTTGGTCAGGATGTGATCGATTTTCTTGAGCTGCGCGGTATCCAGGTCTTCATCGCCATGTTCGAAATAGGCGCAGGAATACACCATGTTCTGGTCCAGCCACAGCTTGTAGAAATCATTGGAGACGTCGTAGTGATAGCGGATCGCCTCGGCGTCCTTCTCCTTGTTGTGACGGAAGGTGCGAGTGATGCGGGCGAACTTGCCGTCCGCCTTGAGTGAATTGGCCGCCAGCGCATTGCCGACGGCGATGACTTCCCTGATTTTTCCTTCGACTTCGATTTTTCCTTCGACGTAAGCCTCGCCGAGATTGGCGAGCGATGGCGTCAGCAGGTAACTCAGCGCCGATACATGCGGCACGCGCACGGTGACCTCCGGCGACACGTAGGTGCCGAAGTCGAAACGCTGACCATTCCATAATTCCAGCCGCAGCGGTATTGCAGCTCGGTGACGAATATCATTAACCCAGTTTTCAAGCTTCTTTTCCCAGAACACGATTTCTCCTCCGGTCATTAAATACTTGTACCAAGCGGTCAGCGTCGACCGGTAACAGTGACTAAGGTTGCAGGCGTTGTCGCAGCCACTTGTCATCTGCGTCCAAGGTATACAAAATCCGGTCGTGTAAACGTGACCGGCGTCCTTGCCAAAATTCTACCGTATCCGGAAAAAGTCTGTAGCCGCCCCAATGTTTTGGGCGAGGCGGATTGTCGCCGAATTTTTGTTCGGCCTTGGCGTACTCTGCTTCCAGCAGTTCGCGGCTGGCGATGGTCTCGCTTTGCGCCGAAGCGATTGCGCCGAGTCGGCTGCGCAAGGGCCGGCTGTTGAAGTAGGCGTCGCTTTCGCTGTCGCTGATTTTTTCGACGCGGCCTTCGATGCGCACCTGGCGTTCCAGTTCAACCCAGTGGAACAGCAAGGCGCCGTAGGGATGTTCCTCCAGGTCGTGGCCCTTGCGGCTTTCAAAATTGGTGAACCATATGAAGCCGTGTTCATCGAACTGCTTGATCAGCACGATGCGCGACGAGGGGCGGCCATTGCTGCCGACGGTCGCCAGGCTCATTGCGTTGGCTTCCGGTACTTCGGCGCGCATGGCTTCGTCAAACCATTTTCCGAACTGGGTAATCGGATCGGCCGCGGTGTCGGCTTCCGACAGGCTGGCTTGGCTGTAGTCGATGCGCAGGTCCGCAATCGATTTGTCTATCTGTTGATTTTGCATATTCATGCTGGAATACCTCGACGTTGTTGCATGGCTGATCCTAGCTGTTGCATCTGCTGTGCGCTGAATAGCCGCTTCGCCATCGGGGCGATCCAGGTTTCTTCCTTTTCCATGTGGGCGGAATAGACGGCGGAAAATTGCTGGACGTCTTGTGGCGACAACTGGCCTGCCGGAGTGGCTGTTGCGCCATCGGCGATAGGCGCCAGTTGCAGGTTGAGTGTGTGCCACAGGCCATCCATCTGCTGGTGCTCGGCCATGATTTCCGGCATCAGCTTTTGCAGCACGGCGGCGTCTTCTCCAGTGGCGGTAACGCTCAGCATAGGCAGCAGGTCGACTTCTTCGTCCGCGTGATGATGCGGAGCGGCCTGGTTGAAATAACGCATGATGCTATGCGCGGCTTGCTGGGCCTGGGCATCGTTGCCATGCTGCGGCAGGTGATCGAGCAGGTTTTGCAGCGTTTCCAGCTGCTTGCGTATGCGGTCGTGGCAATGCTTGAGCACTGCAATCGGCTGGCTGAAATCTGGCGCGGTGGATATCAGTGCGTTGGGCATGGTGAGTATCTCGAAATTGGATGGGAGCGCTCATCCAGGGATGAATGCTTATTTGATAATTTGTCGACGGCTGACGATCTATTTATCTTCTTATATTAAAGCACTTCAAAAGTGATCCGTCATGCAGAGCCGGTAAAATAGCTGCAATAGCGATATCCAGTTTGATCTGCATCAAGTTTATCCTGGCTTATCTTGTCGAATGCCCGTCGTCTCACTTTCAGTTGCCTATCATGTCCTCACCTGTAGCCAGCGCTTACGGCGCCTCTGTTCCCACCACGGTTGATCTCGACGAGATTGATTTCGACCGCCGTTTCGGCGGCATCGGCCGTTTGTATGGCGCAGCCGCGCTGGCCCGCTTCCTGCAAGCGCACGTGTGCGTGATCGGTGTGGGCGGAGTGGGCTCCTGGGCGATCGAGGCCCTGGCGCGCAGCGCCATCGGCAATCTGACCATGATCGACCTCGATAATCTGGCCGAATCCAACATCAACCGCCAGATTCATGCTCTGACAGATACGCTCGGCCAGGCCAAGGTGAGCGCGCTGGCAGCGCGCGTTGCCCAGATCAACCCTTACTGCCATGTCACCGAGGTGGAAGATTTCATCAGCGCCGACAATCTGCCGGAAATGATAGGCGACGGGCGCTATGACTACGTGATCGACGCTATCGATAATGTGCGCGCCAAGGCGGCATTGATCGCCTATTGCCGCGACAAGGGCATCCGCCTGATCACCATCGGCAGCGCCGGCGGCCAGGTCGACGCCACCTGCATCGAAGTGCGCGACTTGGCGAAAACCGAGCAGGAGCCGCTGCTGGCCAAGGTGCGCAAGCGCTTACGATCAGAATACCGCTTCCCGCGCGGCGACAAAGTCCGTTTCGGCATCGACGCCGTCTTTTCCACCGAGCCGTTGAGCGCGCCGCTGGTTGAGCAGGCGTGTGCGGTCGATGCCGATACCGGCACAGCTGCGGGCGTAACCGGCCTGAACTGCGCCGGCTACGGTTCGGCAGTGGTGGTGACGGCTACTTTCGGTCTGGTTGCTGCCGGCCACGTCTTGCGCAAGCTGGCGGCTGATGCTGTGTCCGCAGCTTGACTTGCCCAGGCGGTCTACATAGAATCCTGTGGACCATGTTTGCAGGAGACCCGATTTTGGACAGTTGCACCAGTACTCGCGGATGGGCGCTCAACCCTTTGCATTTCACCTGCTAGCAAGCATTCATCGCTACAGCCAGTGAATTGAAGCGCTGTAGTGTCAATGAGATGCGATTCTGCATCGCCACCATTTATCTCCGTCCGTTTGTTTGATTTGCCTGGCCGGCTGTTCTTCAACTCCTGAAGCGGCGCCGGGCGCCAATGAAATGCCGTTATGCCGCGCGCATGGCGATGCATGCAGAAAGGTAGCGAAAGATGGATTGGAAAATATTTACCCTGCGCGTATTGCTCGCTCTTACCCTGGGCTCACTGATCGGCGCCGAGCGGCAGATGCGCCAGCGCATGGCGGGCTTGCGCACGAATGCGCTGGTGTCTATCGGCGCAGCGCTGTTCGTGATGGTTTCCGCGTTCGAATCGGATCCGCAGGGAGCAACACGGATTGCCTCTTATGTCGTATCCGGCATCGGTTTCCTTGGCGCCGGCGTCATCATGCGCGAAGGGATCAATGTACGGGGTTTGAATACAGCTGCTACCTTGTGGTGTTCCGCCGCGGTCGGCGTGCTGTGCGGACTTGGACATGCGCTGGAAGCTGCCATCGGCGCTGCCGCCATCCTGGGTGCGAACGTGCTGCTGCGCGGCGTCTCCCATATGATCAACCGCCAGGATCTGCATAGCGCGACGGAAACCGAGCAAGTGTATCGTCTCTCTATAGTATGCCGGCCGGAAGATGAGGTGCAGGTACGCACCTTGATGCTGCATATGCTGAACGGCATGCCGCACCTGGTGGTGCAGTCGCTGCATAGCGAGGACCTGGCTTCAGGCACGCAGCTGGAAGTGCGGGCGGACCTGATTACATCTCCTAGCAATCATTTGCAGCTGGAGCAGATTGTCAGCCGGATCAGCCTGGAGAAGGGCGTCAGCGCCGCGCGCTGGGCGGTATTGAATTCGGTGGATGTTTAAGCTGCTACTAATAAGAGCGTATTTAGCAGCGACGAATGCCCCGTAATACGGCTAAATCAAATAAATCGAAATATTTTAAAGAATTTGGATAAAAGTACTTGCGGGGAAGAGGTGGTGTTGCTATAGTTCGCCTCCCGTTGAGAACGACGCGAAAGAAGCGAAACAGCAGCAAGGAATTGGTGCTGAATTGAGCGCGAAGTTTGCGGGAAAAAAGCGGGTTGAAGTGGATGTAGTGAGTAAAAAGTTTTTCGGTAAGAAGTAAAAAAGTAGTTGACGAAAAACTTGAAACGCTACATAATCTCATCTCTCTGCTGCTGA
>NZ_JAGQEE010000011.1 GCF_018304945.1 Collimonas humicola
CTTCGGTCGGGTCCCCAAATCCGGCGCGCGCCAGCCGGGTGAGGGGCAAAACTCGCCTTCGGCTCAAACATGCCCCTCACAATTCCCGGCTGACACGCGCCGGATTTGGCAACGTCTCCATGCGGGGTACGTCAAAAGCAACGGCAACAGCAACTTCAAAAACAACCCCAACGTCAAAACCGGAGTCGCTCTAGTCAATTGGGGTCAGAGTTTTTTTTCGCGTTCTTTGCGAAAATTACTCTGACCCCAATTGACGGGCTACGGAGTGCGTGCGGCGGTATGCTAAGAACGGTGGCAGGTATGCACTTTCTTTTGCTTGTCTGCGCGGTAAGTCAAAAACAACGGCAACCCCCAAACGCGAAAAACATCATCTGCGGCAGTGCATTTTTTTAGACTATGCCCGTCAGATAGTATGCCCCGATCACCACAAACACCGCTGCGGTCTTGATCAGGGTCACCACAAAAATATCCTTGTATGACTGCCGATGCGATAGCCCGGTTACTGCCAGCAGGGTAATTACTGCGCCGTTGTGCGGCAGGGTGTCCATGCCGCCGCTGGCCATGGCGGCGACGCGGTGCAGGACTTCCATGGGGATGCCGGCGGCCTGGGCGTTTTCTATGAAAGTGTGCGACATGGCGGCGAGGGCGATGCTCAGGCCGCCGGAGGCGGAGCCTGTGACGCCGGCCAGGGTGGTGACGGTGACGGCTTCGTTGACCAGGGGGTTGGGGATGCTTTTCAAGGCGTTGGCGATTACCACAAAGCCTGGCAGGCCGGCGATGACGGCGCCGAAGCCGTATTCGGAGGCGGTGTTCATCGATGCCAGCAAAGCGCCGCTGACGGCGGCCTTGCTGCCTTCCGCGAATTTTTCCTTGACCGTTTTAAAAGCGAACAGCAGCACTGAAAAAATCCCGATCAGCAAAGCTGCTTCCACCGCCCAGATCGCCACCACGCCGGATACCTGTGTGACGACCGGCTTGCTGGAACCGGCCAGCGTCATTTCATGGCTGGCGCCATACACCGTGGGGATCCAGCTGGTGAACAATTTGTTCATGACGCCTACCAGCACCAGCGGCAGCAGGGCGATCAGGGGATGCGGCAGCTTGCCGTCGGCGACCGGCTCCGGCTCGTTCAACAGTGCGTTGCCGTAGCCTTCGCCGTTGGCGGTGGCCTTGCGGCGGCACCACTCCAGGTACAGCAGGCCGGTGGCCAGGATGAAGACGGCGCCGATCACGCCCAGCCAAGGCGCGGCCCAGGTGGTGGTATTGAAAAAGGTGGTCGGAATGATGTTCTGGATCTGCGGCGTGCCTGGCAGGGAATCCATGGTGAAGGTAAAGGCGCCGAGGGCGATGGTGCCAGGAATCAGGCGCTTCGGGATGCCGCCCTGGCGGAACATTTCGGCGGCAAACGGATAGACCGCAAACACCACCACGAACAGCGATACGCCGCCGTAGGTCAGCAGTCCGCATACCAGCACGATGGAGAGCATGGCGCGCTGCCGTCCGACCACCTGGATGACGCTGGAGACGATCGATTTGGAAAATCCGGAGAGTTCAATCACCTTGCCGAATACTGCGCCGAGCAGGAACACCGGGAAGTAGAGCTTGACGAAGCCCACCATCTTTTCCATGAAGACGCTGGTGAACATCGGCGCCACCATGCCGGGATCGGTCAGCAGCACTGCGCCGAGAGCGGCGACCGGCGCAAACAGGATAACGCTGTAGCCGCGGTAAGCGACAAACATCAGGAACAGCAAAGCCAGAATAACTACGATGAAACTCATCCTCTATCTCCTTGGGATTGAAACAGGTCGGCGCTACGGGATTGCATATTGCCACGGACTGAATGGCGGCGTGTCATTGTTAATATTGTAACTTGCGGCGGGGCCGGGCCGAAGGCAAAAGCTGTATTGCTTCAGAACGGCTGGAGGAGGAATTCGAGGCGGGCAGCTGCAGAAATGCGCGCCCTGGAATGCACAAAGACATGCCGCAGCATGTCTTTGTCGTGGTTGCGATCAGCCCGGATCAGTAGGGCGCGTAGTCTGGCGGGGGGCCGTAGTTGCCGCGTTGCGGCGGGTAGTAGTCGGGCGGCACCGAGTACTGCGGCGCCGGCGCGTATTGCGGCGGCGCATACAGGCGGCGGCTGTTGGCATAGCCGCCGGAGACCGGCACCTGGTTGCCCTTGGCGTACATGCATTGGGTATACACATTGTTGTACTCACGCTGCATGCCATAGCTGCTGCGCGCAGCCGAGTCGCCGGCGACCGAACTGCCCGCCAGCAAACCGACACCGCCGCCGATCGCCGCACCGGCGCCGGCGCGGCCGGTTGCCGCACCGATCAGGGCGCCAGCTGCGGCGCCGATGACGGTGCCGGCTGCCGCCGTGCCGACAGCATTATCTGCCGCCGCTTGCGGTGCATACGGGCCTATGCGGTCTTGCGCTGCACGCTGGCAGGCTGCTTCGTCATTGCGGAACTGTTCGTAGCTCTTGCCGGCGCCAGGCAGCGCCATCACATTGGGACCGGTCGGCGCGGTGACGCAGCCGGACAGCAGGACGGCCATCGAGACCGCGAATACCTTGGTTGTACTGTTCATCGTCACACCGCCTTATCGAGGTTGAGCTTCATCCGGCAATACTTTCATCCAGCCTTTGGGGCAGCGCGGGATCTGCGGATAATAGCCCGCCGGACTCGGGCAGTAATAAGCGTAGTTAGGGGCTTTTTCTATATAGGTTTGCGGCTCAGGCTGAACATACACCGGTGCCGGTGCGTAATAGACCGGCGGCGGCGCGTAGTACACCGGCGGCGGGCCCCAGTACAACGGTCCGCCTATGGTGACGCCGAAACGCGGGCCGTAGAAGCCGCCATGTCCGTAATAGCCGTATGCAAAGCTGGCCGAACTGGTCACCATCAGGGCCGCTGCAGCCAGTACCATCAGAACAATTTTCTTCATGATATATCCCACGCATTTCTTAGTGATTAAATAGTAGAACGGGCGACTGCAGCAGCCAAAAGGAGTTACTTCTGGTTGCACATGTTGCGTGCCGCTACATGCTATTCTAACCCGTCGGCGGCGGCCGGCCGCGGCGGGCCTGGCGATGCGCGCGATTGTTGCGTTGCGACATGCATTTTCCTGCGGCAGCCAGGGCTGGCGCCGTTCTTGGCCGTGCACGCGCGGACATATTCTATAATCGGCGATCCGCAGCCAGCAGACTACAGACATGAACCAGCCATCCGCAGAACAGCAATCCTCCCTCCAGGGCGTCAAGGTGATCGAACTCGGCACTTTGATTGCCGGCCCCTATGCCGCCAGCCTGCTGGGCCAGTTCGGCGCGGAGGTCATCAAGATCGAGTCGCCGGGCGACGGCGATCCGCTGCGCAAGTGGCGCAAGCTGCACAACGGTACCTCGCTATGGTGGTATTCGCAGAGCCGCAACAAGAAATCGGTGACGCTGAACCTGAAGTCGGAGCAGGGTCAGCAGATCGTGCGCGACCTGGTCAAGGATGCCGATATCGTGATCGAGAATTTCCGCCCCGGCACGCTGGAAGGCTGGGGCCTCGGCTGGGAGCAGCTGTCGAAGATCAACCCGAACCTGATCATGGTGCGCGTTTCCGGCTACGGCCAGGACGGCCCCTATCATGCGCGTCCGGGATTTGCCGCGATTGCCGAGTCAATGGGCGGCTTGCGCAACCTGGCCGGTTATCCGGACCGCCCGCCGGTGCGGGTCGGCGTCAGCATCGGCGACACGCTGGCGTCCTTGTATGGCGTGATCGGCGCGCTGCTGGCCATGCATCACCTGAAGGCCAATGGCGGCAAAGGGCAGTTCATCGATATCGCCCTGTATGAAGCGGTGTTCGGCGTGATGGAAAGCCTGATTCCCGAATACGCCGAATTCGGCTTCGTGCGCGAACGGACCGGCGCCAGCTTTCCCGGCATTTCGCCGTCCAGCACCTATCCTTGCCGGAGCGATGAGCGGGGCGAACATTATGTGATCATCGCCGGCAATGGCGACAGCATCTTCAAGCGCCTGATGCATGCCATCGGCCGCAGCGACCTGGCCGAAGATCCACGCCTGGCGCGCAATGACGGCCGCGCGCAGAACAACGATATGCTCGACGCCGCCATCGCCGAATGGACTTCACAACATGCGCTGGAGCACGTGCTGCAGGTGCTGGAGCAGGCGGAAGTGCCGAGCAGCAAAGTCTATACCGCTGCCGATATCCACCAGGACCCGCATTTCCGCGCGCGCGGCATGATCCAGCAGCATGCGCTGCCGGATGGCCAGCCGATCGACCTGCCGGGCATCGTGCCCAAACTGTCGGCGACGCCGGGGCAGACTAACTGGGTCGGCCCCGAGCTGGGCCAGCATACCGCCGAGGTATTGGCGGGTATCGGCAGAAGTCCGGAGCAGATCGCCGCGCTGCGTGAGCAGGGCGTGATCTGAGATCTGAGCATGGCGGAACCAGCTTCCAGGATCGTTACTTCATCATCCAGCCGCGCCGGATGAACGGTGCAAACAGGAAGCCGTAGATGGCGGAAGCGCAGCGGAACAGCGGCGGCATGAACCAAGGCGCGCAGCGATGGCAGATGATGGCGCTGACCGCGGCGACCGCGGCGGCGCCTGCCATGTCGAACGGATAGTGGACGCCCAGATACATGCGTGCCCACGCCATCGGCAAGCCGAGCAGGCTGTACGCCAGGCCGAGAGCGCGCAAGCGCTTGTGCAGCAGGAAGCTGAAAGCGACGCTCCACTGCAGCGTCAGGTGATCGCTGGGAAACGACGAGTCGGGGCTGTGCGCCAGGAAGTTGGTGCCGAGGCCGATCGCGAAAGGCCGCGGATGCTGCCAAAGCATGCCGCACAGCATGCTGATAGCAAGGCCGACGATGCCGGCCGCGACTGCTTCCAGCATCAGCTTGCGGGTGGCTTCGGATCCGCGCAGCCAGCCGGCCAGCAGCGAAACCGGAATCAGGTAAATGAGCAATTCTGCGGCAAACATCGCAGCGCTTAAGGTAATCGGATGGGGATGTGCGCTGGCGTTGAACAATAGGAATAGCGATTGATTGAATTCTTCCATGGGGCCTTTAAGTTTCAGGATCCAGCGAGATGCCGCTGCGTCAATGTGGTCGTTTGAGACTTGCTGACGACAGGATAGTTGCAAATACTTAGCGCTGGCTGAGGAGGCGGAATGGATAGTTCTCTAGGGGAAATCGTGCCTGAAGCCGGCAACAGTTGCCGGCAATAAAAAAGCTGGCAAGACCGTGGAGTCCTTGCCAGCTTCAAGTTTTACGGCAGTCCCGGCCAATTGCACCGGGTTCAAACAGGGTTAGAAACGGGTGCGCATGCCCATCGCGAATTCAGTCTGGTTCTTGAAGCCGTTGGCCGAACCGACGCGATAGCCGTCGCTAAGTTTCATATAGTCGGCAGCCACATACAGTTCGGTACGCTTCGACAGATGGTAGAAGGTTGAACCGTACAGGGTCTTCTTGTTGCCGCTGCCGGTGGCGGTCGAGCTGCTGGCGTCGGCGTAGGCGTTCAGGGTGCTGGTGCCGGCTGCGTTGTAGGCAGCGTTGTCAGCCTTCATCACCTGGTAACCGATTTCATAGTCAAACGAACCTTGCGGCGTGAACTTGGCCGATACGGTATACGCATTGTCCTTGCGCTGACCCAGTGCACCCTGGTCGGCGGTGTAATGGAAATAGCCGGCGTTCAGACGGACCAGGTCAAATATATAGCTGCCGCCGATCGAATAGGATTTGTGTTTTTCCAGGCTGGAGTCGATTCCGTTGCCGACGTCGGCCTGATTGATAAAGCCCGAAACGATAAAGTTGGAACCGTTATAGCCGATCGCTGCAGATTTGGTCGTATTGTGCGCGAACTGGCCGGCGACGTTCCCGAACTGATAACCCAGGCCGGCTACTACGCCGTTGCTGAACACTTTTTTCCAGACCAGGCCATTGTCGTAACGGGTGCCGGTAGCGCTGCCGGAGTAGAAAATCAGCTGTTTGAAATTGTTGTTGTTGGTGTAGCCGCCTTCTTCCAGACCCAGCTTGGAGCCGTAGGCATCGCCGTAGACCTGGGAAAAATCGCGCGCCAATGTATTTTGACGGCCCAGCGTGATCTGGCCGAAGGTGTTGTCTTGCAGGCCGACCCAGGCGTCGCGGTTGAACAGCACGCCCGGCGTATCCATCTCACCGGTGCCGACCACGAACTCTGCTTCCAGCTTGAAAATGGCTTTCATGCCGCCGCCCAGATCTTCGGCGCCGCGAAAGCCGAGGCGGTTGCCGCTGAACCATGCGACCGGAATTCCGGTCAGGCGGTCGCCTTGGCTGTCAGCGTGGTTGACAGTGCTGATGGTGGCGTCGATCAAGCCGTAGATGGTGACATTGGATTGGGCATGGGCGGCATTCACGGATCCCAGGGTCGCGAGAGCGGCCAGCGCCAGCAGCGATTTTTTCATTTGTGTCTCCAGATATTTATAGTTAAATTTGCCGATCGCGTGGATCGGTCGCCAGACTATAAAATTCGCAAGCTTACTAACTGCTTTCAGAGCGCAAATCAGGGTGCTTCGACTGTGGAAACCGCGCCACAGCTGGGATCAAATATATCCCGGATTTGAAAGCTGGCTGTAAGTTTTCTTCCGGAAAAGGCTCACTGTGTTGTTTGCGATCCACCCGCGGCCGCCGGAGTAGGGCTGGCAAGGGGGGGAAAGCTGATCGTCACCATCAGGCCGTCGCCGCAGGATGGTGTCGATAATGCAACTTCAGCCTTGCTGGCCGCCGCAATTTCACGGACGATCGCCAGGCCGAGGCCGCTGCCGTCGGAACGGTCTTCCTGCAGGCGATAGAAGCGTTCGAAAACACGTTCCCGTTCAGCCTCGGGAATGCCGGGGCCGTTGTCTTCCACCCGCAGCAGCGTGCCGTGCTCGCTGTCGTCGACCGCAATCGTCACGATGCCGCCGACCGGGGTGTAGCGCAACGCATTGTCGAGCAGATTGGCCACCAGCTCTTCCAGCATGGATGGGGTGGCCCGTACCATGACCGGATTGTCGCGGAATTCGAAACCGAGATCGATGCTTTTGCTCTGCGCCAGGGTGGCCAGTTCTTCGATCACTCTTTGCACCACCTCGATCAGGTTGACGTCGCTTTGGCGCAAGGGATGGCCTGTGCCGGTTTCGGCGTTGGACAGGGTCAGCAGCTGGTTCACCAGGCGGATGCCATGCTGTATGCCCTTGTTGATCGCGCGCAGCGCGGCATCCTTGCTGGCGCTGTCGCTGCTGCGCAAGCCATAGTCGACCTGGGTGTTGAGCACCGTCAGCGGCGTGCGCAGCTGATGCGATGCATTGGCCAGGAAGCGCCCCTGCGCCGACATATGCTCGTCCAGCCTTTGTACATAGTCATTGATGGCGTGCACCAGCGGCACCAGCTCGGAAGGCACCGGCGCGGTGTCGAGCTCTTCCAGGGCCCCCGGCTTGCGGCGCTGTACGCGGTCGCGCAGGCGCATCATCGGCGCCAGTCCATGGCGCAGGCCGAGCAGCAGCAGCAGGCCCACCAGCAGCAGGATGACCAGCTGCTCCTGCACTGTGTGTTCCCACATGCGGTCCGACAGCGCCTTGTAGGAATGCTGGGTTTGCGCGACTTCGATGATGACCGGCGCGCGTTCCGGGTTGCCGACCACTTGCTGGAAAAAAGCGACGATGCGCACCGGTTCATCGCGGAACGTCGCGTTGAAATAGACGGCTTCTTCGTTATGGCTGGCTTTCGGCGGCGCCGGCAAATCGGGCTGCCCGGCCAGCAGTGCGCCATGCGCCGTCACCACGCGGTAATAGATGAGGTCGTGCGAATCGGACTGGAACAGTTCCAGCGCCGCCGGCGGAATCGTCGCCTGCAGGGTCTCGTCTTCATAGCGTATCTGTTCGGCGATGATGCGCGCCGAACCCAGCAGCATGCGGTCGTGCACCACAGTCGCCATCTCGATGGCGTTGTTGTAAGTGACCCAGGCGTTGAAGCCGACGAACAGCACCAGCGGCACCAGCAGCCACAGCAGCAGCTGGGTGCGCAGGCTGTTAAACCACATGCTGGTGCTGCAGCAGGTAGCCGAGTCCGCGCAAGGTGATGATGGCGGCGTCGCCATGCTCCAGTTTCTTGCGGATGCGGTGGATATAGACTTCGATGGCGTCTTGCGACACTTCTTCGTCCATGGCGTACAGGCTTTCCGCCAGCGCTTGCTTGCTGACGGTCTTGCCCATTTTCATGATGAGCGTCTCCAGCACTGCGTGCTCGCGCCGGGTCAGGGTGAGCGCGACGCCGTCTATCGAAAAGATCAGGCTGTTGCTGTCGTAACTGAGCGAACCGCATTGCAGGACCGGATTCTTTTGCTGGCTGGCGCGCCGCAGCAGGGCGCGGATGCGCGCCTCCAGCTCGTGCACATCGAACGGCTTGGCCATGTAGTCGTCGGCGCCGCTGTCGAGGCTGCCGATGCGCCCTTCGACCGAATTGTTGGCGGTCAGGATCAGCACCGGCACATTGTTGTGGCGCGCGCGCAGCCGCCTAAGCACCTCGCTGCCTTGCAGCTTGGGCAGGGACAGATCGAGAATGACCAGTTCGTATTGCTGGGTCAGCAGCAAGTGATCGGCGTCGGCGCCGTTATACACGCAGTCGACTGCATATTTGTTTCGGTGCAAGGTAAGCGCCAGCCATTCGGATAGTGGCCTGTTGTCTTCTACCAGCAAAATTCGCATATTCGTTTCTGCCCAGGGGATGCTGCATGTTTATCGCCATGCGATGACGCGAATTATAAGTCCGCAATTGCTGCTACGGGGCATGCCGCTTGGCAGAGCGAAGATATAGCGGTATTCCAGGCGGTTTTCAATTGCCCGGTCAAAATCTTGCATGCTATTATTGGTCCAGCCAATAGACCTTTTGGGCGGCCGCAACGAAGCCCGATCAGCGGCGTAATATAGCAAACCAGCCGCTACTGGCGGAAAGCCGGAAACGTGCTGCATTGATTGTCGCAGGAAGGATAAAACGCAATGGTTCTTGAAAACGGCGGCGTCATGCGCATCGACGCCCATCAGCATTTCTGGCTGCTGGCCAACCGGGCAGGGCAATGGCCGCCGCCTGAGCTGGCGGCTATCCACCGCGATTTCCTGCCGTCCGACCTGGCGCCGCTATTGCAGCAGCATGGCATAGGCGGCAGCGTACTGGTGCAATCCTTGCCGAGCATGAGCGATACCTTGTTCATGATCGGCCTGGCGGAACAGAACCCGTTTATCCGCGCCGTGGTCGGTTGGACCGACTTGAAGTCAACGCATGCCGAGCAGCAGATCGCTGTGCTGGCGAGCCATCCGAAAATGCGCGGCTTGCGGCCCATGCTGCAGGACCTTGCCGACGACTGGATAGACGATCCGCTGCTGGCGCCGGCGATCGCCGCCATGCATCGTCATCGGCTGAGCCTGGATGCGCTGGTCTTGCCGCGTCATTTGCCGTCCTTGCTGGCGTTTGCCAAGCGCTACCCGGAACTGCCGCTGGTCATCGACCATGCTGCCAAGCCGCACATCGCGGACGGCCGGATGGAGCCGTGGCGCTCGCTGATCAGCCAGCTGGCGGCCATGCCGCAGGTGTACTGCAAATTATCAGGCCTGGTGACGGAGGCGGCTGCCGGCTGGCAAATATCCCAGCTGCAGCCCTATGCTGCACATGTGCTGGCAGCTTTCGGGGCGGAGCGGGTGATCTGGGGCAGCGACTGGCCGGTGCTCAACCTGGCTGCGGACTACGGCCGCTGGCTGGAGGTTGCCGAGGCGCTGCTGGCGGGCCTGGAGCCCTGGCAAAAGCAACAGGTCATGGGAGGAAATGCACAACGCTTCTATCGCTTGTAGCGGCGCTAGCGCAGGAACACTTTGTTCATGATCTGCGTCACCGGGTAGGCCACCATTGTCTGCACGGTTGGCGGCAAATCCAGCGGCCGCATGATCATTTTGATGGTCATGTCGGCGGACAGGTGGGCGCGGATGGTCGTGTTCATCTTGCTGTGTATCCGCTGCAGCATGTCCTGGTCATCGGCATGCGAGGGCGCTCTGGTGCCGAGCACGTGGCGCAGGGCGCAGGCGGCATCTTCGTTTTTCATTTCCATGGTGCGGCGGCGCAGGGCGCCAAAGATGCGGTGCCGGCGCAAGCCCTCGTTCTGGCGGAAGCGGCGGAAGTAGCGGAAGAAATGCTTGTAGTGGTTCACTTCGTCCTTGGCGATGCGCGACGCCAGGTCTTTCAATACCGGCTCGCTGGTGCTGCGCGACAGCGCACTGTAGAAGGTCGCGGTGCCGGCTTCCACCACGCAGCGCGCCACCATTTCCAGGCCCTTGCTGGGTTCCAGCAATTCAACCTTGCAATAGCTGGAATATTCGCTCAGGAAATTGGCGTAGGCGGCCGGCCAGTCGAATTCCGGCCAGATATGCTCGACGTAGGCGCGCAGCGCCTGGCCGTGCTGCAGTTCTTCGACTTCCCATTGTTCGCGCAGCCAGCTGGAAATTTCCGGCTCGTCGCCATAATAATCAACCAGATTCTGCGTATAGAGATCTGAACCGCTCTCCACAAACGAGGCGCAGGCAACCAGGTAAAACAGGTTTTCATCGGGGCGTACTTGCGCGATATCGATTTTTGAAAAATCCAGATCGGCGATTTTCCAATGCGTACTCTCTTCGCGACCTTTGTGCATGATCAATCTCTCCGGTTGGTTGTGACTGATGAAGGTAAGACGCATTCCTCTGCAATAGGTTCAAGGTACACGATTTTTCGGCAATGTGCGTATTTGCAGCTCATGCTAGCATTGCTCTTATTTGCAGCGAGGTGAATGTATGAGCGATCAAAGCAGCCAGAACGTCGAATATCGCGGCTATAGCATTGTGCCGAAGCCGGTACAGGGCCACGACGACCTGTGGCATGACGGCTACCAGATACTGAAGGGCGGCGCCAGCGTTTCCAGCCGCACCAATACCGAAAGCGCGCACAGCACGCTGCATGCGGCGTTTGACAGCAGCGTCGAATTTGCCAAGGTCGAGGTCGATAACCTGGTCGCCCTGACCGGATAAGGCCAGCGGCAGCTGGGCCGCGCTGTGCATCTCTTGCCGGTCTATGGATATTTTATAAATAAATTATAAAAGCTGCTTATGCGAACAGCCTTGTCCTTGCACACCCCTTATGCACTGGCCTTGCTGGCCGTGCTGGCAGGCACGCCCGGCTACGCCCGGGAACCTGCCGCGCTGCCTGCGGCCAGCCAGGCTTTCCATGTCGGCGGCTTGAAAAAACCTGCCGAAATATTGATCGACCAATGGGGCGTACCGCACATATATGCGGCGAATCAAGACGATGCCTTTTTCGTCCAGGGCTTCAACGCCGCGCGCGATCGCCTGTTTCAGATCGATTTATGGCGCCGCCGCGGCCTCGGCCAGCTGGCGCAGGTGTTCGGTCCGGCCTATGTGCAGCAAGACCGCGCCACCCGGCTGTTCCTGTACCGCGGCGACATGCAGCGCGAATGGCAGTCCTACGGTCCGCATGCGCAGCAGGTGGCGACTTCCTTCGTGGCCGGCATCAATGCCTATGTCGCATACCTCAAGGCTAATCCGGACCAGTTGCCCTTTGAATTCAAGAAACTCGGCTATGCGCCGGCCAGATGGCAGGCGGAAGACGTGGTGCGCATCCGCAGCCACGGCCTGACGCGCAACCTGGACAGCGAAGTGGCGCGCGCCAATGTCGTTTGCAAGGCCGATCTCAAATCCGATGAAATCCGGGTCGGCCTGACGCCGCAGTGGCAAACCTCGCTGCCTGACGGTCTCGATCCCTGCCTGCCGAAAGATCTGCTGAACGTATTCAAGCTGGCGACCCAGGGCGTGAAGATCAGCAAGGACAGCCTGGCCGATGGCGGCAAGGCCGATGCGGTGGTCATGGCCGCCGCCGAGAATCCGGAAGAAGCCGCCGAGGGCAGCAACAACTGGGTGATTGCGCCGGCCAAATCCGCCACCGGCCGCGCCATCATGGCCAACGATCCGCACCGCGCCTACTCGACGCCGTCCCTGCGCTACATCGCCCATCTCCATGCGCCGGGGCTGGACGTGATCGGCGCCGGCGAACCGGCGCTGCCGGGAATTTCGATCGGCCATAACGGCAGCGTCGCCTTCGGCCTGACGATTTTCAATATCGACCAGGAAGATTTATACGTTTACCAGCTCAATCCCGAGCATGAAAACCAGTACAAATACAAGGACAAGTGGGAGCCGTTCAATATCATCAAGGAACAGATCGAGGTCAAGGGTGCCAAGCCGGTCGAAGTCGAGCTCACTTTCAGCCGGCACGGCCCGGTGATCTTTGTCGAACCGGGCAAGAATCGCGCCTTCGCGGTACGCTCCGGCTGGCTGCAGCCAGGCATGGCGCCGTATTTCGGCAGCATAGAATACATGCGCGCCACCAGCTTCGCCCAGTTCAAGCAAGCGCTGCTGCATTGGGGCGCGCCGACCGAGAACCAGGTCTATGCCGACACCAAGGGCAATATCGGCTGGGTGCCGGGCGGCCTGGCGCCGATCCGGCCCAACTGGGACGGCTTGCTGCCGGTGCCGGGCGATGGCCGCTATGAGTGGGCCGGCTTCTGGCCGGGCGACCAGCTGCCCTCCAGCTACAATCCGAAGCAAGGCTGGTTCGCCTCGGCCAACCAGATGAACCTGCCGGCCGGCTATCCTTACCGCGAACGCAAGCTCGGTTTCGAGTGGACCAATAATGCGCGTTTTACCCGCATCAGCGAAGTGCTGTCATCGCTCAACAAGGTCTCGCTGGAAGACTCCATGCGCCTGCAAAACGACGACCTGTCGATACCGGCGCGGCGCCTGGTCGCCTTGCTCAAGCCTTTGTCATCCAGCGATGCGCAGACCCAGGCCGCCCTCAAGCTGCTGGCCGGCTGGGATGCGGTGGAGCGCGCCGATTCGGCGCAGGCCGCCTTGTTCGAGGTGTGGCTGTCGCGCCATCTGGGCAAGGCCTTCAAGGCTGCTGTGCTGAGTCCGGCTGCTGCAGATGCCATGGGCGCACCGGACACCGCGGTGCTGCTGGATACGCTGGAGCAGCCGCAGGCGCGTTTCGGCCAGGATGCGCTGCAAAAGCGCAACCAGGTTTTGCTGGCCAGCCTGGCGGCGGCCTATGCTGAAATGGAGAAATTGCAGGGCAGCGATAGCGTCCAATGGCAGTGGGGCAAGCTGCACCACAATCTGATGGAGCATCCGCTGGCGGCGGCCGTGGATGAGGCGACGCGGGCCAAGCTGAATGTCGGACCGATGCCGACCCATGGCGGCGCCTATTCGCCCAACCAGTCGACTTACCGCAGCAGCGATTTCCAGCAAACCAACGGTCCCTCGTTCCGGGTGGTGGTTGATGTCGGCAACTGGGACAACTCGCGCGCAGTCAACTCGCCGGGACAGTCGGGCGATCCGGACAGCCCGCATTATCACGACCTGGCCGACAAGTGGCTGAAAGGCGAATATTTCCCGCTGCTATATTCGCGCGCAGCGGTGGAGAAAGCCACGGTCGAGCGGATCAGCCTGCAACCGGCGGATTGAAGGCGGCCCGGACAGTGTCTGGCCGGGCCGCCTGTCAGCCAAACTCGATGCGCTGGGTGGTCTCAGGATTAAACCAATGCAAGGCTGCGGCATCGAAGCCCGCCGTGATTGCCTGCCCGGCTTCGACCGCAGTCGCCGCCGGCACCCGCATTACCAGCAACTGGTCGCCGATGGAAGCATGCACCAGCAAATCGGCGCCCAGCGCTTCCACCAGTTCCGCCCGCAGGCTCAGGCCGGGCTGGCCGAAGATCAGCTGCTCCGGACGCAGGCCCATGATGCAGTCATGGCCGGCGATCGGATGGCAGCTGAACGGCAGGTTGACGGCGGCTGCATTGTCGATGGCGAAGCTGTTGCCGTCAGCCGCCACGCGGCCGCGTAGCAGGTTCATCGGCGGTGAGCCGATAAAGCTGGCGACAAAGGTGGTGGCAGGGCGCGCATAGACTTCCGCCGGCGTGCCGATCTGCTCGGCGCGGCCGCCGTTCATGACGATCATGCGCTGGCCCAGGGTCATGGCTTCGACCTGGTCGTGCGTCACATACAGGCTGGTGGTGCCGAGCGTGCGGTGCAGCTTCTGGATTTCCAGGCGCATCTGCACGCGCAGCTTGGCGTCCAGGTTGGAGAGCGGCTCGTCGAACAGGAATACCGCCGGCTCGCGCACGATGGCGCGTCCCATCGCCACCCGCTGGCGCTGGCCGCCCGACAGCTGGCGCGGGGTACGCTGCAGCAGCGCGCCCAGTTCCAGGATCTTGGCCGCCTTTTGCACGCGCGTCTCGATATCTTCCTTGCTCAGGCCGCGTATCTTCAAGCCGTAAGCCATGTTCTCGTAGACGCTCATGTGCGGGTACAGCGCATAGTTCTGGAACACCATGGCGATGTCGCGGTCCTTCGGCTCCAGCTTGTTGACCACGCGTTCGCCGATCACGATGTCGCCGGAGGTGATATCTTCCAGCCCCGCCACCATGCGCAGCAAGGTCGACTTGCCGCAGCCGGAAGGGCCGACCATGACGATGAATTCGCCGTCGGCGATATCGATCGAGATGCCGTGGATGACATCGACGGCCTTGGGCGCCTTGCCGTAGGTTTTCTTGACGTTCTTCAGATGTACTTGTGCCATATCACTTCTCGGAATCAACCAGACCTTTAACAAACCATTTTTGCATCACGACCACCACCAGACCCGGCGGCAGCATCGCCAGCACCAGGGTGGCCATCACCATATTCCATTCCACCGCGGAATCGCCGCCGACAATCAGGGTCTTGATGCCGATACCGATCGGATACATGTCCTGGTTGGTGGCGATCATCAGCGGCCACAGATACTGGTTCCAGCCGTAGATGAACATGATCACGAACAGCGCGATGATATTGGTGCGCGACAGCGGCCAGATCACGTCCTTGAAGAAACGCAGGGGGCCGGCGCCGTCGATGCGCGCCGCTTCCGCCAGTTCGTCCGGAATGGTCAGGAAGAACTGGCGGAACAGGAAGGTGGCAGTGGCCGACGCGATCAGGGGAATGGTCAGGCCGGCATAGGTGTTGAGCATGTGGAAATCCGACACCACCTGGTAAGTCGGCGTGATGCGCACCTCCACCGGCAGCATCAGGGTCATGAAAATCATCCAGAAAAACAGCGAGCGTCCCGGGAAGCGGAAGTAGGTCATGGCAAACGCCGACAACATCGAGATCGAGATCTTGCCGATGGCGATCGCCAGCGCGGAAATCAGGCTCACTGCCAGCATGCGGCCTACCGGAGGCGCCGAGACGTTGCCGGAGCTGCCCTTGGTCAGCAGCGCGCTGTAGTTTTCGATGAAGTGGCTGCCGGGCAGCAGGGACAAAGGCGCAGCAGAGGCCTGCTCCGCGCTTTGCGTGCTGGCGACGAACGCCACATAGAGCGGGAAGGCGATGATGATCACGCCCAGGATCAGCACCAGGTGGCTGACCATGTCGAGAATGGGGCGGCGCTCAATCATGGGCGTCTTTCAAGATAATTTTCATGCGTACTGGACTTTCTTTTCAACATACTTGAACTGCACCACCGTGAGGACGATGACGATGGTCATCAGGATCACCGACTGCGCAGCAGCGCCGCCCAGGTCGCCGCCCTTGAAGCCGTCGTTGAAGACCTTGTAGACCAGGATCTCGGTGTCCTTGCCGGGGCCGCCCTGGGTGGTGGCTTCGATGATCGCAAAGGTATCGAAAAAGGCGTAGACGATATTGACCACCAGCAGGAAAAACGTGGTCGGCGACAAAAGCGGGAAAACGATGGTGGCAAAGCGCTTGACCGGGCCGGCGCCGTCGATGGCGGCAGCCTCGATCAGCGATTTCGGGATCGATTGCAAGCCGGCCAGGAAGAACAGGAAGTTGTAGCTGACCTGTTTCCAGACCGCGGCGATGACGATCAGGATCATGGCGTGGCGGCCGTTCAGCACGTGATTCCAGTCGATGCCGACGTAATGCAGCCAGTGGGAGACGATTCCCAGCGTCGGGCTCAGCATGAACATCCACAGCACGCCGACCACCACCGGCGACACCGCATACGGCCAGATCAGGAAGGTTTTGTAGACGGCGGCGCCTTTCGCTACGCGATCGGCAAAGGCGGCCAGGATCAGCGACAGCGACAGGCCGAGCACCGCGACCAGCACCGAGAATACAGCCGTGGTCTTGAACGAGCCGAGGTAGTTGCTGTCGGCGAACAGGGTGCGGAAGTTGTCGAACCAGACGAATTCCGAATAGCCGCCGAAGGCATCCTGCAGCAGCATCGACTGGTACAGGGCTTGCACCGCCGGCCAGACGAAAAACAAGAGGGTGACAATGATCTGCGGCGCTACCAGCGCATAGGGCAGCCAGGCAGATTTGAAGCGAGCGCGTTTTTCCACGATGGGACTTTCTATCGTCCGCGGCGATGCGGGGTATCAGGGTAAGGCGGGGCTGCAATTCCCGCAGTGTAGGCGAACGCTGCGGGAAAGACCAACTATTCCAATGTTGCCGAAACCGGAGCCGTGTGCGGCTCCGGGTCAGCGTGCGAGACGGTTACTTGTTGGTTTTTTCAAAACGTTCCAGCAGCAGGTTGCCGCGTTCCACTGCGGTGTCCAGCGCCTGCTTGGCCGTGATCTTGCCGGTCCAGACATTTTCCAGTTCTTCATCGATGATGGTGCGGATCTGCGGCATGTTGCCGAGGCGGATGCCGCGCGACTTGTCGGTCGTCTTGGTGATCATCTGCTTGACCGGGACGTCGGTGCCGGGATTGCGGTCATAGAAGCCGGATTTGCGGGTGATGTCGTAAGCGGCCAGCGTGGTCGGCAGGTAGCCGGTCTCCTGATGCCACTTGGCTTGCACTTCAGGCTTGGACAGGAACTTGAAGAACTTGGCCACGCCCTTGTAGTCCTCGGTCTTCTTGCCGCCCATGACCCACAGCGAAGCGCCGCCGATCATGGTGTTTTGCGGCGCGCCCGGGACGTCGTTGTAGTACGGCAGGGTAGCGATGCCGAACTTGAACTTGGAATTCTTCGCGATATCCGCATAGCTGGAAGACGAGCCGGTCAGCAGGCCGCATTCGCCGGAATAGAATTTCGAGGTTGCCTCGTCCTTGCGGCCGGCATAGGTGAACAAGCCTTGCTTGGCCCAGTTGGCGAGGTTCTCGATGTGCTTGACGTGCAGCGGGCTGTTGAACTTCAGGCGCGTATCCAAGCCGTCGAAGCCGTTGTTCTTCGATGCGAATTCGACGTTATGCCAGGTCGAGAACGATTCCAGCTCCACCCATGACTGCCAGGTAGTGGTGTAGCCGCACTTGGCGCCGTTGGCTTTCAGCTTGGCCGCATCGGCCGCCAGTTCGGTCCAGGTGACCGGCGGCTTGTTCGGATCGAGGCCTGCCTTGGCGAACATGTCCTTGTTGTAGAACATCACCGTGGTCGAGCTGTTGAAGGGCAGCGACAGCAGGCCGGCGCCCTTGGGCGCGGCATAGTAGCCGCCGATGGCCGGCACGTAGGAGGCCGGATCGAAAGATTCGCCGGCCAGCTTCATGACTTCCGAGACCGGCTTGATGGCGCCCTTGGAATACATCATGGTGGCGGTGCCGACTTCGAATACCTGCAGGATGTCGGGGGCGTTGCCGGCGCGATAGGCAGCGGTCGCCGCGGCCATCGCTTCGTCGTAGGCGCCCTTATAGACCGGCACTACCTTGAATTCCGTCTGGCTCTTGTTGAACTCGTCGGCCAGGCCGTTGACGCGGTCGCCGAGGGCGCCCGCCATCGAGTGCCACCACGATATCTCGGTAACGGCATGCGCTGATACGCTCACGGTCGCGAGCGCGCAGGCAATGGCTAGTGCGTTGAATTTGAATTTCATGGGGCCCCCGTAAAATTTTTAATGGTAGCGAATCGTTATGACGACCGCATGACTTTGCTGACGGGTCCTGGATCGGGACTCTGCAAAGCCGGATTCTATAGGTGACTTTATGGGCCGCGCAATGTTTGTTTTATCCATTGGCAATGACAGCCTGAATATGCACGCTCTCGGTCGCCAGCCTTTGCCAGTCATTGTTTGGGCTATGGCAAAGCCTATGTGTAATAAATATTACCTTTTGGTCGAGGTGTGGCACTAGCTTTAAGATTGACAAGCGATAAATCCTTAAATACCATCGATTGGGTAATTTTTTTATCAGAAATCAATCGAAGTGTAAAAAAAATTACACACTATAAAATATCAGGAGACTCAATGATCCCGCGTCAGTTGTTCAATGCCGACCACGAAGAATTCCGTCAAAACCTGCGTCGCTTCCTCCATGCCGAGGTCCTGCCGCGCCACGCTGCCTGGGAAGAGCAAGGCTTTGTCGACCGCGATATCTGGCAGCGCGCCGGTGAACTGGGTTTCCTTTGCACCAACATGCCGGAAAACTACGGCGGTTCCGGCGTCGACCGCAAATTCAGCACCATCGTGCTGGAAGAGCTGGCCAGCAGCAACGCCTCCGGCATCGGCTGGCCGCTGCATTCGGACATCGTGGCGCCTTATCTGCTGCGCTACGGCAGCGAGCAGCTGAAACAGGCCTGGCTGCCGAAGATGGCGGCGGGCACGGCGATTACCGCGATTGCGATGTCGGAGCCGGGCACCGGCTCGGATCTGCAGGCGATACAGACTACTGCCGTCGAAGACGGCGACGACTACATCGTCAACGGTTCCAAGATTTTCATCACGAACGGCTATAACAGCGACATGGCGGTGGTGGCGCTCAAGGTAGGCGACAAGGCGCGCGGCGCCAAGAATGTCTCGCTGCTGGTGATCGAGGCCGACCGGCCCGGTTTCAGCAAGGGCAAGCCGCTGAAGAAAATCGGCATGAAGGCCCAGGATACCTGCGAACTGTTCTTTGACAACGTGCGGGTGCCGAAGGCCAATATCGTCGGCGAGGTCGGCGCCGGCTTCAGCATGCTGATGCAGGAGCTGGCCTGGGAGCGCCTGCTGATCGCCATCACTTCGGTGGCCAACGCGGAAGCGATGCTCGACGTCACCATCGAATACACGCGCGAGCGCCAGGCTTTCGGCCGCTCGGTATCGTCGTTCCAGAATACCCGCTTCAAGCTGGCCGAGATGAAGACTGAATTGCAGATTGCCCGCGTGTTCGTCGACCGCTGCGTCGAGCTGGAAGTCAAGGGCGAACTGCAGGTGGACGCTGCCGCGGCCGCCAAGTACTGGTGCTCGGACCTGCAGGGCAAGGTGCTGGATCAATGTTTGCAACTGCACGGCGGTTATGGTTTCATGCAGGAGTACCCGATTGCGCGCGCCTTTATCGATGCGCGCGCCCAGCGCATCTATGGCGGCACCAATGAAATCATGAAAGAGATCATTTCCCGCACCATCTGATTGCAGGGTGGCCGGAGCTTTTTTTTCAATTGAATAAAGATAGAAATCATGGCAAATGAATTACGAAATGAATTACGCTATGACGGCCGCGTGGCGATTGTCACCGGCGCCGGCAATGGTCTTGGCCGCGTGCATGCCTTGCTGCTGGGGGCGCGCGGCGCCAAGGTAGTGGTGAACGACCTTGGCGGCGACGTCCATGGCGGCGGCAAGTCCAGCGCTGCTGCCGACCAGGTGGTGGCGGAAATCATCGCCGCCGGCGGCACGGCGGTCGCCAATTACGATTCGGTGGAAGCCGGCGGCCAGATCGTGCAGACCGCGCTCGATCATTTCGGCGGCGTCGACATCGTCATCAACAATGCCGGCATCCTGCGCGACAGCAGCTTCGCCAAGATGAGCGAGGACGACTGGGACCTGATCTACCGCGTCCATGTGCTGGGCGCCTTCCGCGTTACCCACGCGGCCTGGCCGCACATGCGCAACAAGGGCTACGGCCGCATCGTCATGACCACTTCGGCCGCCGGCATCTACGGCAATTTCGGCCAGGCCAACTACAGCATGGCCAAGATGGGCTTGATCGGCATGGCCAATACGCTGGCGGTGGAAGGCGCATCCAAGAATGTGCTGGTCAACACTATCGCGCCGCTGGCCGGTTCGCGCATCTCCGAAACCGTGATGCCGCCGCAGATGCTGGAGGCGCTCAAGCCGGAATACGTCGCGCCGCTGGCAGCCTATCTGTGCCACGACAGCTGCAAGGAAAGCGGCAGCCTGTTCGAGGTCGGCGCCGGTTTTCATGCCAAGCTGCGCTGGGAGCGCACCCAGGGCCATCATTTCCGCGGCCAGGCTTTCGGTCCGGAGGAAGTGGCGGAACGATGGGCCGAGATCGGCGATTTCAGCGATGCCACCTATCCCAAGACCATCGGCGAATCGCTGATGTCGATACTGCAAGGCGTCAACTCGCCGTTCGGCCAGAGCAAGTAGCCCAAGCCTGACAGCCATGGCTAACCCGCTCCTGTCCGGCATCCGGGTGCTCGACCTGACCCGTTTGCTGCCCGGTCCTTTTTGCAGTTTTTACCTGGCGCAGCTGGGCGCCGAGGTGATCAAGCTGGAAGAGCCCCAGGGCGGCGATTATGCCCGCTTGCTGGCGCCGGAACTGTTCACGCTGGTCAACCGCGGCAAGCAATCCGTCACCCTCGACCTGCGGCAACCGCAGGCGGTGGAGCTGCTGAAGCAGCTGGCGGCCGAGGCGGATGTCCTGATCGAGTCGTTCCGGCCCGGCGTGATGGACAAGCTGGGTTGCGGTTACCAGGTTCTGAAACAGATCAATCCGCGTTTGGTGTATGCGGCGCTGACCGGCTACGGCCAGACCGGTCCCTATAAAGACCGCGCCGGCCACGACATGAATTACTGCGCCTATGCCGGCGTGCTGGACCAGACCGGCGCTGCCGACGGCGCGCCGGTGCTATCGAATTTCCAAAGCGCCGACCTGGCCGGCGGCGCGCTCACTTGCGCCCTCGGCATCCTGGCCGCCGTCATCGGCGCGCGCGCGTCAGGGCAGGGCGCGCTGGTCGACGTCGGCATGCTGGACGGCACGCTGGCGCTGCAGGCGCTCTCGCTGGCCGCTATCCGCACGCTGGGCGAGAGCAAGGCGCGCGGCAGCGATGTGCTGAGCGGCGGCCTGCCCAATTACAGCATCTATGCCTGCGCCGACGGCAAGCACGTGGCGCTGGCGGCGCTCGAACCGAAATTCTTTTTCAATTTCTGCCAGGCAGTCGGACGGCCCGACCTGGCCGCCTTGCCGCTGGCGACTGGACCGGATGGGGCAGCGTTGCGCCAAGCCCTGGCCGATCTGTTCAAGACACGCAGCCGCGATGAGTGGGAGCTGCTGCTGGCGGAGCGCGACTGCTGCGTGTCCGGCATCTACAGCCCGGACGAAGCGCTCGCCAATCCGCAGGTCAGAGCCCGCGGCCTGATCCGGATGGAAGGCGGCAAGCCTTTGTCCGACCTGCCGATCCGCTTCAGCGATACTACTGTCGCGGCGGCTGGCGCCTGTCCGGCCTTGGGAGCGGATACCGCCGCAGTGCTGGCGAGGCTGGCTGGCATCGACGACAAGCAGCTGGCTGCCTTGGCGGCGCACGGCGCAATCTGATATGGACGAAATCAATGCAAGGCGATTACCGGCAAGATCGAAGAAAATATAAAAATCGGCAGCAATCATCCTGAACTTCGTGCGAGGAGACACCCGTGGACGAACAAAAGAATTCAGTGCAAATGATGTTGCAATGGGCCGCCGCCAAGCCCAACGCGCCCTGGCTGTTCCAGCCGGTTCTCGGCGAATGGGAAGTCACTACCTGGGCGCAGGGCAGCGACCAGGTACGGCGCATGGCGGCAGCGCTGAAGGCGATGAACTGGGAACCTGGCAGCCGCATCTGCATCTCCGGCCGCAACACCGCGCATTGGATCATGGCCGACCTGGCGATCTCCATGGCCGGCCACGTCAGCGTCGGCATGTATCCGAAACAGGCGGCGGCCACTACCCGCTACATCTTCGAGCATAGCGAAGCCAAGGCGGTGTTCCTCGGGCCGATGCCGGACGCGGACGATTTCACCGGAGCGATCCCGGCCTCGATGCTCACCATTTCCTTTCCGTATCAGGAGGCGCCGGCAGGACAGCTCGGCTGGGATGAATTGGTCACAGCCAACGCGCCCATGGCAATCGAAGACTATCAGGCGCCGCCGCCGGAGGCGCTGATGACCCTGATCTACACCTCGGGCACCACCGGCAAGCCCAAAGGCGTGATGCTCAGCTACGGCAACGTGCAGTTTGCGGTTTACAGCATCATGAACCTGGCGCCTTCGCTCGGCCAGGAGCGCTATTTCTCGTATATGCCGCTGGCGCATGCCTTCGAGCGCTTTGCGATTGCGCTGCCGAGCTGCTACAACGGCGGCGAAGTGCATTTCCTCGAAAACGTCGACAAGATGGGCGAGCAGCTGGCGCAGGTCGCACCCACCCGCTTCTTCGGCGTGCCGCTTGTGTACGGGCGCATACAGGCCGCCATCCTGCACAAGATGCCGCAGCAGAAGCTGGACCGCCTGATGAAAATACCCCTGTTGCGCACCATCGTCCGGCGCAAGATCCGGGTCGCGGTCGGCTTGCAGCATGTGCGCTTCTGCCTGTCCGGGGCGGCACCGATACCGGCGGCATTGCTGGACTGGTACCAGCGCAATCTCGGCCTGACGGTGCTGCAGGGTTATGCGCCCACTGAAGCCTCGGTCTATTCCAGCGCCTGCCTGCCCGACCAGAACCGCGTCGGCTCGGTCGGCAAGCCGCCGCAGAACGCTGGCTTCAAGCTGTCCGAGGACGGCGAAATCCTGTTCAAGCATCCGGGCCTGATGATGGGCTATTACAAGGATCCGGAGAGCACGCGCGCCGCCTTCACCGAGGATGGCTATCTGCGCACCGGCGACCAGGGCAGGGTGGACGAGGACGGTTACCTGTATATTACCGGCCGCGTGAAAGACATCTTCAAGACCGCCAAGGGAAAATACGTGGCGCCGGCGCCCATCGAATGTTCGCTGGCGCGCAATGCCGATGTGGAAAACCTGCTGTTCATCGGCAGCGGCATGAACCAGCCGGTGATGGCGGTAACCCTGACCGCGGCGGCGCGCAGCAAGCCGCGCGCCGAAGTCGAGCAGCAGCTGATTGCCGACATGGCGCTGGTCAATGCGACGCTGGAGCCGCATGAAAAGATCGCCAAGTGCGTGGTGCTGAAAGATGCCTGGAGCATAGACAACGGCTTGATGACGCCGACCATGAAGGTCAAGCGCAGCGAAGTGGAAAGGCGCTACGCCGGCCTGATGGAGCGGGAACTGCTGGTGCGCAGCGCGGTCGGATGGGAATGACAGGCCGGCCCCGAGCCAGGTCAAACAGAGCAGCAACAGATTTTTAAAACAACCCGAGGATAAAAATGACCGTTAACGACATCATCAAGCTCATGCCGAGCGCGCTGGATGCAGCCGCCGCGCTGAACATGAAGAACAGCATCCAGTTCGACATATCGAAGCCGATGTACCTGCTGATCGATCACGGAAAATGTACCGCTCACGAAGGCGTGATGGATGCGCCAGATGTCGCGCTGACAATGGCGGATGACGACCTGAAGGCATTGCTGAAAGGCGAGCTGAACGGCGCCATGGCCTTCATGAGCGGCAAGCTGAAGCTCAAAGGCGACATGATGCTGGCGCAGCGCATTCCTTCCCTGTTCGACGCCAGCAGGATTTCCTGATCGGATTGAGCGGATCCAGCCTGGATCGCGTCGCGCGCATCCAGGCTGTTTTTTTACGCCAGGCTTATTCGAACTGCTTGCCTTGTTCCGCCATCTGCACCAGGATTGCAGCCGGCGTAAAGTAGCTGCCGAACTGCTCCGCCAGCTGCCGCGCCCGCTTGACGAAATTGGCGACGCCGTAAGCGTTGATGTACTGTAGCGCACCGCCCTGGAAGGGTGCAAAGCCCCAGCCGAAAATGCTGCCGATGTTGGTGTCGGCCACGGTCAGCACGACTTTCTCTTCGTAGCATTTGGCTGCTTCATTGGCCTGCACGAACATCATCCGTTCGATCAAATCCTTTTGCGGCAGCTGCGCGGCCGCCAACGGAAACGCTTGCTGCAAGCCCGGCCACAGGTGCTTGCTCTCGTTTTCTGGATAATCGTAGAAACCCTTGCCGGCTTTCTTGCCTTTGCGGCCCAGCTCAGTCACCATTTTTTCCAGTCCTGCATCGGCCGGGTGGCCCGCAAAAGGCTTGCCGGCTTCGGCGAAATCCTTGCGGGTCTGCTGCAGTATGTGCAGCGACAGCGACAGGCTGACTTCATCGTGCACCGCCAGCGGTCCTACCGGCATGCCCGCCTGCAAGCCGGCCATTTCAATGGCGCGCGGATGCTGGCCTTCCATCAGCAGCTGCAAGCCTTCCATCACATAGGTGCCGAACACCCGCGAAGTGTAGAAGCCGCGCGAGTCGTTGACCACGATCGGCGTCTTCTTGATCTGCTGCACATAGTCGAAGCCGCGCGCCAGGGTTTGCTGGCTGGTATGTTCGCCGACGATGATTTCCACCAGCGGCATCTTGTCTACCGGCGAAAAGAAGTGCAGGCCGATGAAATTGGCCGGCCGCACGCTGGCCTGCGCCAGGCCGGTGATCGGCAGGGTTGACGTATTGGAAGCGAAGACGGCGTCGGCGCTGATCAGCGCTTCAGTCTTGCGGGTCACGTCGGCCTTGATGGCGCGGTCTTCAAACACCGCCTCGATGATCAGGTCGCAGCCTGCCAGGTCATTGAAATCCGCGGTTGGCTGGATGCGCGCCAGCAGGGCGTTCTTGCCTTCTTCGGTTTGCTGCTTGCGGCGGATGGATTTGTCGAGCAGCTTGGCGGAGTAGTTCTTGCCGTTTTCCGCATTTTCCAGGCTGTTATCGAGCAGCACTACTTCGATGCCGGCTTTCGCCGATGCGTAGGCAATCCCAGCGCCCATCATGCCCGCACCCAGTATGCCGACCTTGCTGACCTTGGACGGCGCAAAGCCTTCCGGACGCGACTTGCCCTTGTTGATGGCATTGAGCTGGAACCACAGCGTGCCGATCATGTTCTTGGCGACCGGCGACAAGGCGCAATTGACGAAGTAGCGCGATTCGATTTCGCAGGCAGTATCGAAATCGACAATGCCGCCTTCGAACACGCAGCTCATGATGTTGGTGGCGGCTGGATAGTTGCCGAAAGTCTTGGCGCTTGCCATCGACGGCGCAATCGCCCACAGCTGGCCGTTGCCCGGGCTGCGCGAATCGCCGCCGGGCCAGCGGAATTTCTTGTCGTCCCAAGGCTGCTTGGCCTTGGGGTTGGCCAGGCACCAGGCCTTGGCCTTGGCCAGCAAGTCTTGCCTGTCGTCGGCGAGCTCCTGGATGATGCCTTGTTGCAGCGCTTCTTCCGCGCGCAGTTCCTTGCCTTCCAGGATCAGCTGCAGCGCGCTCTGGATGCCGATCATGCGCGGCAGGCGCTGGGTGCCGCCGCCGCCCGGCAACAGGCCGAGCTTGACTTCCGGCAGGCCGAACTTGGCTTTCGGATTGTTGATGGCGATGCGGTAGTGGCAAGCCAGCGCCAGCTCCAGGCCGCCGCCCAGCGCGGTGCCGTTGAGCGCTGCCACCACCGGCCGGCCGCACAGCTCCAGGCGGCGCATGAAGGCTTTGAATTCCTGCACCAGGTCGAAGGCCGCTTGCGCTTCGGTGATCTGGTACAGCTTTTCGATATCGGCGCCGGCCACGAAATCGGCCTTGCCGGAGGTGATGATGACGCCGGCGATAGTGGCATCCGCTTCGATGGCGGCAATCGCCTGCATGAACGGCGCCGTCAGCGCCTCGTTCAGCACATTCATCGAACGGCCCGGCATGTCCAGGGTCAGGGTGACGATGTTGTCGCTGTCTTTCTGAAAATTCACACTCATGATAGGTATCCCGTCAGTGAATCAAACACGTTCTATGATTGTGGCAATGCCCATGCCGCCGCCGACGCACAGCGAGATCAGGGCAGTCTGCTTGCCGCTGCGCTCCAGTTCGTCGAGCGCGGTGCCGAGTATCATGGCGCCGGTGGCGCCCAGCGGATGGCCCATGGCGATAGCGCCGCCATTGACATTGACTCGCGCCGGGTCGATATCGAGGTCGCGGATGGCGCGCATGACCACGGCCGCGAACGCCTCATTGATTTCAAACAGGTCGATATCCTTGACCGACATTTTTGCCTTGGCCAGCGCCTTGCGCGCCGCCGGGGCGATCCCGGTCAGCATGATGGTCGGCTCGGAGCCGGTGACGGCGGTGGCAACGATGCGGGCGCGCGGCTTCAATCCCAGCTTCTCGCCCATCTCCTTGCTGCCGACCAGCACCAGCGCGGCGCCGTCGACGATGCCGGAGGAATTGCCGGCGTGATGCACGTGGTTGATTTTTTCGACCGTGGTGTATTTGCGCAGCGCGGTCGCATCAAAACCCATCTGGCCGATCTGCTCGAAAGCCGGATTCAAGGCGGCCAGGTTTTCGATGGTGGTCTGGGCGCGGATGTATTCATCGTGATCCAGCACCACCAGGCCGTTGAGGTCGGTCACCGGCACCAGCGATTTGCTGAAGTAACCTTCGGCGCGCGCATGGGCCGCCTTTTTCTGCGATTGCAGGGCGAAGTTGTCGACATCGCTGCGCGAGAAATTTTCCAGCGTGGCGATCAGGTCGGCGCCTATGCCCTGCGGCGCAAAGCCGGTGCTCTGGTTGACGCGCGGATCCATGAACCAGGCGCCGCCGTCCGAGCCCATGGCCCAGCGCGACATGCTCTCGACGCCGCCGGCCACCACCAGCTGCTCCTGGCCGGACATGACCTTCATCGCCGCCAGGTTGACCGATTCCAGGCCGGAAGCGCAAAAACGCGATTGCGTCACGCCCGCCACCGACTGGTCCCAGCCGGCATACAGCACGGCGGTGCGCGCGATGTCGGCGCCTTGCTCGCCGACCGGCGTCACGCAGCCGAGCACGACGTCGTCCACTTGAGACGTATCGAGCCGGTTGCGTTGCTCCAGCGCCTGCAGCAGCTGCGCCAGCAGGTTGACCGGCGTCACCTGATGCAGGCTGCCGTCCTTCTTGCCCTTGCCGCGCGGCGTGCGCACGGAATCGAAAATATAAGCTTCAGTCATAGCGTCTCCGGCTTGTATGTTTGCGTAATAATTATTACACTTTGGGTGTGTCTGATTGCAGCTGAATACTTACTTTATTGAAAGCAGTAGCAAGCGTCAATTGGTAAGGCACTCTAAATCAAGCAATTGCAGTGCTGACGGCCGTTTCGGTAATTTTAATTACACGTATGACGAAAATGACAAAAATGACAAAAACCATGGCTGTGGAAAAACAGAAAATCCTCCTCGACCGCTCCCTGCTCAAGCCGGCGATACGGCAAAGGATAGAAAGCGCGGTGCTGGATTTGTTTTCGGAACGCGAATTCCACAGCGTCAGCTTTGGTGAAATCGCCGCCGCCGCGAACGTATCCCTGCAGACCGTTTATAAATACTACGGCGGCAAGGAGGCGCTGCTGTTTGCCTGCCTGGAAACCTGGCTGGGTACGCTGGCCTCGCGCATGCTGGATCACCTGCAAGGCATCGAAAGCTGCCAGGACAAGCTGCGCAAGGTCTTCTGGGTGGTATTGGATTTTTTCGACCGCAATCCCAAGGTCAGCCAGCTCATCATGAGTTCGCTGCAGATCAGCGCGTGGGGCCGCGACCGCACTTTCCGCCAGCCGGAAATGATGGAAGTCCTGATGAAGACTTTGACTGACGGCAGGGCGGAAGGCGTCCTGACGGACGAGGTGGATGAAAAAATCCTGCTGGATTATTTCATCGGCATCCTCGAGCGGCTGGTGCACATGCACACCATGCGCGGCGAGAAAGAGCCGCTGGCGCTGCAGGCGAATGCGCTGTTCAGGATGTTGTGGCGGGCAATCGCCAGGCCCGCGAATTAATCCAGAAAATCGAAGGATCCTACATAGCGCGCCCGCGGCCTGATCAACTGCCCGCCCGCCGTCTGTTCATTGGCGTGCGCGATCCAGCCGGCGCAACGGCCTAATGCAAACAAGGTTTGCGAAGCGCCGCGCGCCAGGCCGAAGGCATGTTCGATTGCCGCCAGCGCAAAATCGATATTCGGAGCCTGGCCGGTGAGCTCGCCGGCGGCGTCGGCAATCGCCAGCAGGGCGGCGATATCGGCACTGCCGGCTTGGGCCGCCAGCATCTGGATCAGCATGCGGCCGCGCGGATCGCCGTCCGGATACAGGGGATGGCCGAAGCCCGGCAATTGGCTGCCGTAACCGAGGATGAGGCCGGGCTGGCTCAAATGCTGCTGCAGCACGCTGCGCATGTCCTCGCTGGACATGGCGGCGTCGATCATGGCCCGCACGCGCAGCGATTCGCCGCCGTGGCGCGGACCGGACAAGGCCGACAAGCCGGCCAGCAGCGCCGCCGGAAGCGTGGCGCCGGTCGAGGCCACGCAGCGTACGGTAAAGGTGGAGACATTCAACTCATGATCGGCGCAAGCGATCAGCGCCGCCCGCACCAGGTCGGCGTGTTCAGCGCTGAGGCGCCAGGCCTCGCAGCACTGCTGATGCAGGGGCGCGCTGCCGATATCGGCATCCAGCAATGCCGCCGCCAGCAGCCGCATCAGCTGCGCGCCATCCGTGAGCGGATCGGATGTCTTTAGCAAAGGCGTGGCAGCCGCCAGCAGGGCAGCGCCGCGCTGCAGCGGCAGGCAGCCGGCAAACGGCTGGCGCATGGCTGACCAGCGTTGCGGGTCGATGGCTGGAGCTGCGGCGTCGAAATAGTTCTTGCAGGCGCTGTCCCACAGGATCATCGCAACCTGTTCCAGCGTGGCGCCCTGCGCCAGCTTCATGGCGTCATGGCCGCGGTAGCGGATGACGCCGTGTTCGATCAGGGCGATGCGCGATTCCAGGATCGGCTTGCCCCAGTCGATCGCCTGCTCGACGGCGTGGCCGGCCTGGCGTCCATCCTTGCGTCTGGCCGCCAGGCGCAGCACCTGGTCGCGCGGATACAGCTTGCTGCGCTCGCCTGTGCCGGGCTGGGAACTGAGCATGCCGCGGCTGACATAGGAATACAATGTAGCGGTGCTGACGCCGAGCAGGCTGGCGGCTTCAGCCGCGCTTAGCAATTTCTTCATCTGGAAATTTCTTTGTATCGATTGCCGCAATCAAGATTGACGCGGCCGGTAGCCAAATTCTAGACTGAATCGTTACTTCCTATAAGGACGATCATGCAAGCCGATACCACAGCCGATCAATTGATCAGCACGCTCTGGCATCTCGCCGGCCAAGCGCCGGATGCACTGGGGCAGCTCAGCTTTTCCAATCTGGCGCGACAATTGCCTTCGCAGTTCCAGGTCGGCGCGCTGGCGTCCGCCACCATCGGCGCGCAGGCGCTGGCGGCGGCCGAGTTCTGGCGTTTGCGCGGTGGCCGCCGGCAAAGCGTGGCGCTCGACCAGCGCCATGCGCTCGCCATCTTCCGCAGCGAACGCTATCTGCTGATAGACGGCAAGCCGCCGGCCGATCCCTGGAGTCCTATCGCCGGCTATTACCAGGCCGGCGACGGCCTCTGGATACAGCTGCATACCAATTTCCCGCATCACCGCGACGGCGTGCTGCGGGTCCTGCAATGCGCCGGCCACCGCGCCGCGGTGGCTGCCGCCATCGCCGGCTGGCAGGCCAGCGAACTCGATGCGCGCCTGGCGCAAGAGGGCATGGTTGCAGCGCTGGTGCGCAGTCCCGATGAATGGCTGGCGCATCCGCAGGCGGCGGCGATTGCCTCGCTGCCCTTGTTCGAGATTGAACGTGTCGCCGACAGCGTTCCTGAATTGCCGCAGCCCGGGCAGCGGCCGCTCAGCGGCGTGCGGGTGCTCGATCTGTCGCGCGTGATCGCGGCGCCGGTGGCGGGCCGCACGCTGGCGCAGCATGGCGCTGAAGTGCTGGCGATCGGCGCCGCGCACTTGCCGAACATTCCGACGCTGGTGATCGACAACGGGCGCGGCAAGCGCGCCGCCCAGCTGGATTTGCGCAGCGAAGCGGGGCGCCAGGGCCTGCGCGAACTGATACGCGGCGCCGATGTTTTCCTGCACGCATACCGCCCCGGCGCGCTCGCCGCGCTTGGCTTTAGCAGCGAAGAATTGCAGGCGCTGCGGCCTGGTTTGGTCGAGGTGCGTCTTTCCGCCTACGGCCACGCCGGTCCATGGGCCGAGCGGCGCGGCTTCGACAGCCTGGTGCAGTCGGCTACCGGCATCGCCTGGGAAGCGGGTCGGGCCGCCGGCAGCGACCAGCCTGGCAAGCTGCCGTGCCAGGCGCTCGACCACGCCACCGGTTACCTGGCTGCTTTCTGCGCCATCGCTGCGCTGCAAAGGCGGGCCACGGAAGGCGGGGGCTGGCGGGCGCGGGTATCGCTGGCGCAAACCGGCCGCTGGCTGCAGTCCATGCCACGGCTTGCCGATGGCCTGCAGCAGGCCGATCTTGGTGCGGCCGAAGTCGATCAGTGGCGGCAGACGATGGCGTCTTCCTATGGCGAAATCAGTGCGGTCGCGCCAGCGGAGCATATGTCGGAGACGCCGCCGCATTTCGACCTCCCGCCATCGGCCCTGGATGCCTATGAGGCGAGCTGGCAGCAAGACTGACAAGAGGCCGTTAACAAAAAAAAGCGCTTACCGCGAAGTAAGCGCTTTTCAGATGCGTGCCGCTCAGTCTTTTATTCCTGAGCGGCCGGGACAAATGGTCTGTTATGCGAAATTCTTCGAAGCAAATTCCCAATTCGCCAATGCCCAGAATGCTTCCAGGTATTTTGGACGGGCGTTGCGGTAGTCGATGTAGTAAGCATGTTCCCAGACATCGACGGTGATCAAAGGCTTAGCGTCGGTAGTCAGCGGAGTCGCTGCGTTGGAAGTCGACACGAGGCCGAGCGAACCGTCGGCATTCTTCACCAGCCAGGCCCAGCCGGAACCGAAAGTGCCGACTGCGGTCTTGGTCAGTTCAGCCTTGAAGTTGTCGAACGAACCCCACTTGGCGTTGATCGCATCTGCCAATGCGCCGGTTGGTGCGCTGCCGCCACCCTGTGCTACCGGCGACAGGCTGTGCCAGTAGAACGTGTGGTTCCAGATTTGCGCTGCGTTGTTGAAGATGCCGCCGGAGGATTTCTTGACGATGTCTTCCAGGGATGCGTTTTCGAATTCTGTGCCTGGGATCAGGTTGTTCAGGTTGGTCACATAGGTCTGGTGATGCTTGCCATAGTGAAATTCCAGAGTCTCTTTGGAAATGTGTGGAGCTAATGCATCCAGAGCGTACGGCAGGGGCGGGAGAGTGTGTGCCATGTTGTGCGTCCTTCCTATAGTTTTATTGGGATTACAAAGAAGCTGTTGCCTATACAAGTCAAGTACAAGTGATGAACAGTTTCCAGGAAAGAGCTATTGTAAAGCGCTTAGCTATTCCATGCAGCAAGCTTGCGCTTTCCTGCGCCTTTTTATCCATCCATTGTGCGGCCCGCGCGGCATCCGCGAAAGCCGCCGCTCAATCCAGTGTTGCCTGCACACTGTCTATGCCGACCTTGGCGCTGCCTTGCGCCAGTTGGACAGTGATGAAATGCCGCGGCTGCAAGGCCTGCGGTGTGCGGATCACATGGCCTTTGGCATCGGAAACGATGGCGTAGCCGCGTTCCAGCGTGCGCTGCGGATTCAGCAGTTCGAGTTGCGCATGAAGCGCTGCCAGCGCCTGCCTGCGGTCGCGGTTGCTTGCCGCCAGCGCGCTGCCGAGGCGGCGGCTCTGCTCCAGCAGTGCGCTGCGTGGCGCCGTAGTGTCGGGAATCTGTGCGGCCAGGCGGGTGCGCAGGTTGAGCAGGGCGTAGCGCGACTGCGTCAGCGGAATGCGGGTGGCGTGCAGCAAGCGGCTGTGCAGGCTTTGCAGCTTGACCCGTTCATGGGCAATGGTGGCGGCCGGGCTGCTCAGGCGGCGTCCCAGCCAGTCCAATGTCTGGCTGGCCTCGCCCAGCTGACGGCGCAAGGCGCGGGTGAGGTCGTCGGCGTGCGCTTCCAGCGTCGCCAGCCAGTCGCCGCGCGGCACCGTGGCCAGCTCGGCGGCGGCGGTCGGCGTGGCGGCGCGCAGGTCGGCGGCAAAGTCGGCAATGGTGAAATCGGTTTCGTGGCCGACGCCGGAAATCACCGGCATCGGCGCCGCCACGATCGCACGCGCCACTGCTTCGTCATTGAACGACCACAGGTCTTCGATGCTGCCGCCGCCGCGGCACACCAGCAGCAGCTCGCATTCGGCGCGCGTCGCCGCGGTGTTGATGGCGCGCGCGATTTTTTCCGCGGCGCCGTCGCCTTGCACCGGCGTCGGATACAGGATCACGCGCACATGCGGCGCACGGCGCGCCAGTGCGGTCAGGATGTCGCGCAGCGCCGCCGCCTGCAGGCTGGTGACGATGCCGATGGTGCGGGCGAACGGCGGCAGCGGCCGTTTGCGCGCCGGGTCGAATAAGCCTTCGGCGTTGAGTTTTTCTTTCAGGCGCAAAAACGCTTCGTACAGATTGCCGACGCCGGCACGCCGGATCGCTTCGACATTGAGCTGGTAGTCGCCGCGCGCGGCGTACAGGGTCACCAGGGCCCGCACTTCCACCTTGTCGCCGTCGCGCGGGGTAAAGCCGGCATGCTGGGCGCGGCCCTTGAACATCACGCCGCGCACTTGCGCTGCATCGTCCTTCAGCGTGAAGTACCAGTGGCCGGAAGCGTAGCTCTTGAAATTCGAGATTTCGCCCGAGACCCAGGCCAGTGGAAAGCTGCGTTCCAGCATCCGCGCAACGGCTTGATTCAAGGCGGAGACCGTCAACATCTGCGGTCCGTCGGAACGATTGTCGGGAGAGCTGGAGAGATTCATGCGGGCTTTCGATTCAAATGATTACCTGGTCCGCTGCGGCGAGCGCGGCAGGAGCGCTGACATTGTAAAGCACAGCCGCTGCACAGCAATGGAAAAGCGAAACAAATCAAGGGCTTGTCATGAAAGCAGTGGGTTTGCGCACAAGCTTATCCACATATTCTGTGGGTAACTGTGGATTTCCGCCGGCTTGTGGATACGCGTCGGATACGTGTCGGATATGCGCCAGGCAAGCATGGCAAAACGATCACGGATGATGGTGGAAATCCTTCTCGCCGTCCGCAGATATGCGTTTCAGTCGCATTTGCAGCATTCCTTCACACTGGTGAAAATGCGTTTCCAATCAATGACTTCAGCTGAATCCAGTGCGCTTGTGCACAAAGTTATCCCCAAAATCTGTGGAGAACTTTGCGCGCGCAGCGCCGGCAAAACCTGCCTGTTTTTGCAGCAACGGGAAAAATTCCTTTTAAATCATGGACTTCAATATCGAGTTCGCTACTTGTCCACAATCTTGTTCACATAATGTGTGTGAAACTACGAGAAGCGTTTTATCAACATAGAACACAGCGGGAAACACTGCGATAAAAATTTCTGCTCAGCAATGCTTGTCGCGCTTGCCCGCAAGCCGTCAACAAGTTACATTCTGCATCCATGCCGATGAACCCCTCATCTGCATTTGCATTTGTCTCGGCGATCCCGTCTCACCGATACGCTCTACTGCATTCGTACCTCACCAAGGAGTTTCTTTTGTTTGCCATTATTCAAGCTGCAGGCTGGCCAATCTGGTTGTTGTTAACTGCCTCAGTCATTGCTACCGCATTGATTATCGAACGTCTCGTTTATTTGCGCCGTCCGCGGATTCTGCCGCCGCAACTGTTGCAGGAAGTGATACGGGTTTATCACAACGGCAAGATCAATACCGAAGTCCTGACCAATCTGGAAACCAATTCGCCGCTGGGGCGGGTGCTGGCTGCCGGCCTGCGCAATGTCGACGCGCCGCGCGACCTGATGAAGGAATCAATCGAAGAGGCAGGCCAGGCAACTGCGCATGACCTCGAACGCTTCCTGACAACTTTGGGCACGATTGCCTCGCTGGCGCCGCTGATGGGCTTGTTCGGCACCGTGGTCGGCATGATCGAGATCTTTGGCGCGACGACCGGCGCCGGCGCCGATCCTACGCAGCTGGGCCATGGCATTTCGGTGGCTTTGTATAACACCGGCTTCGGCCTGGCGATTGCCATGCCTGCCTTGATTTTCTATCGTCATTTCCGCGCTTTGGTGGATGGCTTCGTCGTCGACATGGAGCAGCAGGCGGTAAAATTCGTTGATACAGTTCATGGTGCCCGTAAATGAATTTTCGTAAAGGCAAGGGCCGCGAGGACCCTGAAATCAACCTGATCCCGTTCATCGATGTCTTGCTGGTGATCGTGATCTTCCTGATGGTGACCACCAGCTACAGCAAGTTCACCGCGCTGCAGATCACCTTGCCGACCGCCGACGCCGACAAGGCCATGACGCAGCCGCAAGAGATCAACGTCGCCGTCAATCCGCAGGGCCAGTACGCGGTGAACAACGTGCAGGTGTCGTCCAAGGATGCGGCGTCGCTGGCGCTGGACCTGAAGAGTGCGGTGCAGGCCGATGGCCAGTCCAAGGCCGACCCGGTGGTGATCATCAATGCCGATGCCATGGCGACCCACCAGACTGTGATCAATGTGCTGGAAGCCGCGCGTTTGGCGGGTTTCGACAAGATCACGTTTGCCGCCCAGACTAGTGGCCACAAGTAAAAGCTCGCTTGAATCGACCCTGAGCGCCGCTTGGCAGCGGCGCGGCTTGCTGGCATGCCTGCTGTGGCCGCTGTCGCTGCTGTTCGGCTTGCTGGCGGCATTGCGCCGACGACTCTATGCCGCCGGCTGGCAGGCCAGCATCCGCCTGCCGGTGCCGGTGATCGTGGTCGGCAATATCTTTGTCGGCGGCACAGGTAAGACGCCGCTGACGATCTGGCTGGTGCAGGCGCTGCGCCAGGCCGGCTACGTGCCAGGTGTGATCTCGCGCGGCTACGCGGCGCAATCTTCCGATGGAAAACCGCAGGTGCGGCAGGTGAATGCAGCTTCGCTGGCGGCAGAGGTCGGCGACGAACCTTTGCTGATTGCCAGCCGCGCACAATGCCCGGTAGTGGTCGGACGGGACCGGGTGGCGGCGGCGCAAGCCTTGCTGCAGGCGCATCCCGAAGTCAACCTGATTCTGTCCGACGACGGCTTGCAGCATTACCGTCTGCAGCGCGATATCGAAATCGTCCTGTTCGATTCCCGCGGCGCCGGCAACGGCTGGCTGCTGCCGGCCGGGCCCTTGCGCGAACCGGCTTCGCGCCGGCGCGACTTTACCGTGGTCAATGCCCCCGCGATTCCGGCCTCCATGCCGGTCGATTCGATCCGCATGCAGCTGGCGGGCGACCGGGCCGAACGTCTTGCCGATCCCACTGACGCGCGGCCGCTGGCCAGCCTGGGCGATGCGGCGTCGAAGATCGTCGCGGCGGCCGGCATCGGCAATCCGCAACGCTTTTTCAGCATGCTGAGCGCCGCCGGCCTGAGCTTCGAGACGCTGGCCTTGCCCGATCATCATGATTTTTCCGACAACCCGTTTGCCGCCCTGCAGGCCGAGCTGATCCTGATCACGGAAAAGGATGCAGTAAAATGTCGGCAAATAGCTTCTATTAAAAACGACCCGCGCATCTGGGTCGTTCCGGTGACGGCGCAGATTGACGCCGCACTGTCCCATCAAATTCTGGAGAAACTCCGTGGACACTCAACTGCTTGACATCCTGGTCTGCCCGATCTGCAAAGGGCCGCTGCATCACGACAAGAAAGCCCAGGAACTGATTTGCAACGCTGACAAGCTGGCTTATCCGATCCGCGACGGCATCCCCATCATGTGGGCCGACCAGGCGCGCGACCTCAACGCTCCGGCCGCCGGCGCGGCCCCCGCAGCCTAGGAGACGCTGTGAGCTTGAGCAAGCCTTTCACGGTCATCATCCCGGCGCGGCTGGCTTCTACCCGCCTGCCCAACAAGCCGCTGGCCGATATCGGCGGCAAGCCGATGATCGTGCGCACCGCCGAGCGCGCTGCGCAATCCGGGGCGGCGCAGGTGATCGTGGCCACCGACCATGCGGAAATCCTGGCGGTCTGCGCGCAACACGGGATCGCCGCGCGCCTGACGCGCGCCGACCATCCCTCCGGCACCGACCGCATCGCGGAAGTGGCGGCGGCGCTGGGCCTGGCGGCCGATGCCGTGGTGGTCAACGTGCAGGGCGACGAACCGATGATCGATCCGGCCCTGATCGCGGCCGCTGCCGCCCTGATCGATGCCGAGGTGCCGATGGCGACCGCGGCGCACGCCATCGACGCTGTCGCCGACGTATTCAATCCGAATGTGGTCAAGGTCGTCCTGAACCAGGCCGGGCGCGCCCTGTATTTTTCACGGGCGACGATTCCCTGGCACCGGGACGGTTTTGCGCAAACGCAGCAGAGCCTGCCGGCCGGCTACCAGCCATTGCGCCATATCGGCCTGTACGCCTACAGCAATGATTTTTTGCAAACCTATCCGACTTTAGCCGTGTCGCCGCTGGAACAGATAGAAGCGCTGGAGCAGCTGCGAGTGCTGTGGCACGGCTACCCGATTGCGGTGCATATTGCCCCCGCGGCGCCGGCGCCCGGCGTCGATACGCCGGAAGACCTGGAGCGGGTGCGCAGTTTTTTCACTGCATGAAATACCGGGGAACGTCGGCAAATTATCGTTGAACCAACAGAAATCGTGCCCAAATCGTGGGCAAAGCGCGCTGTTTGGTAAAATTGTATGGTAAGTTTCATGCAAAGATAGCGTGATATAAATAAGCATCTCAGGAGACGTCGCTGCCAGTTCGCTGTGCGCCGTCGCCACAATCAATTCACAAACTCACCTTAGGACTTTAACATGCGCCTCATCCTTTTAGGAGCGCCTGGTGCCGGTAAAGGCACGCAAGCGACTTTCATTAAAGAGAAATTCAACATTCCGCAGATTTCCACGGGCGACATGTTGCGCGCAGCAGTCAAGGCTGGCACTCCGCTTGGTATTGAAGCGAAGAAGGTGATGGATGCAGGCGGCCTGGTCTCCGACGACATCATCATCGGCCTGGTCAAGGACCGCCTGAAACAGTCCGATTGCGCCAACGGCTACCTGTTCGACGGTTTCCCGCGCACCATTCCACAGGCCGATGCCATGAAAGAAGCGGGTGTGTCGATTGATTACGTACTGGAGATCGACGTCCCCGACAGCGCCATCATCGAACGCATGAGCGGCCGCCGCGTACATCTGTCTTCGGGCCGCACCTACCACGCCAAGTTCAATCCGCCGAAGGTGGAAGGCAAGGACGATGTCACCGGCGAAGACCTGATCCAGCGCGACGACGACAAGGAAGAAACCGTCAAGAAGCGTTTGTCCGTGTATCACGAACAGACTGAAGTGCTGGTCAACTACTACGGCGACTGGGCCAAGGCCGGCTTGCCGGGCGCGCCCAAGTATCGCAAGATCGCCGGCGTCGGTCCGGTCGAGCAGATACGCGATAGCGCGTTTGCGGCATTGGAAGCATAAAGAAAGCGGACTTCGGTCCGCTTTTTCTTTTAATCAATACTTTCCGATAAAGTCATTTAGAATAAATCCAAGCTTCAAAAAGCCAAGCGCCAATCTTCAGGCAGCAAGCAGTCAAAGCCAGCCCAAGCATCTCACTGAAAATAAAAGGGTAACGAAAAATTTTGCATTACGCAGTATCGGCCGGGAATCGCAGGCGCCAAGTTGGCGTCGCGCAGACCGGTGAAATGGTGTGATTGTCTTATTTTGTCGTGCAGCCGTTCGAAAAACAGGAGGAGTCAATATGGCATCAAGTCTATGGTTTGCCGTCGCTTGCGGCATCATTGCCGTGATCTACGGGCTGGTCTCACGCAGCTGGATATTGAAGCAGGATCCCGGCAATCCGCGCATGCAGGAAATTGCCGCCGCGATCCAGCAGGGCGCCGCTGCCTACCTGGCGCGCCAGTACCGCACCATCGCCATCGTCGGCGCGGTGCTGTTCATCGTCATTGCGATACTGCCGGGACTGGGGCTGGTGACCGCCGCCGGTTTCCTGATCGGCGCCGTGCTCTCGGGCGCCTGCGGCTTCATCGGCATGAATGTCTCGGTGCGCGCCAATGTGCGCACCGCCCAGGCTGCCACCAAGGGCATGGGGCCGGCGCTGAACGTCGCTTTCCGCGGCGGCGCCATCACCGGGATGCTGGTGGTCGGCCTTGGCTTGCTCGGCGTAACCTTGTTTTTCCTGTGGCTGCTGGCCTTCACCGGCGTTGCCAGCGCGTCGCTGCATGATGTCATCCGGCCGCTGATCGGGCTGGCTTTCGGCGCTTCGCTGATTTCGATTTTCGCCCGTCTCGGCGGCGGCATCTTCACCAAGGGCGCCGATGTCGGCGCCGACCTGGTGGGCAAGGTGGAAGCCGGCATTCCGGAAGACGACCCGCGCAATCCGGCGGTGATCGCCGATAACGTCGGCGACAATGTCGGCGACTGCGCCGGCATGGCGGCCGACCTGTTCGAAACCTATGTGGTGACCTTGATCGCCACCATGCTGCTCGGTTCGCTGCTGGTGCATGGCGCCGAATTGCAGGCGGTGCTGTATCCGCTGGCCCTGGGCGGCGTCTCCATCCTGGCCTCGATCATCGGTTGCTCCATGGTCAAGGCCAAGCCGGGCAAGAAAATCATGTCGGCGCTGTATACCGGCCTGTGGTGGGCGGCGATCCTGAGCCTGCTCGGCTTTGCGGCAGTGACCTGGCTGATCCTGCCGGAGCCGATGCGCATACCAATGATGAGCTCGGCCTTCATCGGCATCGTCCTCACCGGCCTGATGGTCTATATCACCGAGTATTACACCGGCACCGATTTCAAGCCGGTGCGCCACATAGCGCAAGCTTCCACCACCGGCCACGGCACCAATATCATCGCCGGCCTGGGCGTTTCCATGAAGTCGACTGCCTATCCTGTGCTGGCGGTGTGCATCGCCATCCTCGCGTCGTACTGGCTGGCCGGCCTGTACGGCATCGCCATCGCCGCTACCGCCATGCTGTCGATGGCCGGCATCATCGTGGCGCTGGACGCCTACGGTCCGATTACCGATAACGCCGGCGGCATCGCCGAAATGTCGGGCTTGCCGGATTCGGTGCGGGCGATTACCGATCCGCTGGACGCGGTCGGCAATACCACCAAGGCGGTCACCAAGGGCTATGCCATCGGCTCGGCCGGCCTGGCGGCGCTGGTGCTGTTCGCCGATTACACCCATGCCCTCGATTCGGTCGGCAAGAGCACCGTCTTCGATCTCTCCAACCCGTTGGTGATCGTCGGCCTCTTCATCGGCGGCCTGATCCCCTACCTGTTCGGGGCGATGGCGATGGAAGCCGTGGGGCGCGCCGCTGGCGCGGTGGTGGTCGAGGTGCGGCGCCAGTTCCGCGACATCAAAGGCATCATGGACGGCAGCGGCAAGCCGGAGTACGACAAGGCGGTCGACATGCTGACCTCGTCGGCGATCAAGGAAATGATCATCCCGTCGCTGCTGCCGGTGGTGGTGCCGATCCTGGTCGGCCTGATCCTCGGTCCGGCGGCGCTGGGGGGGCTGTTGATGGGCACCATCGTCACCGGCCTGTTCGTGGCGATTTCCATGACCACCGGCGGCGGCGCCTGGGACAATGCCAAGAAATACATCGAGGACGGCAACCATGGCGGCAAGGGTTCGGAGGCGCACAAGGCGGCGGTGACCGGCGACACGGTCGGCGATCCCTACAAGGATACGGCCGGTCCGGCGGTCAATCCGCTGATCAAGATCATCAACATCGTGGCCTTGCTGCTGGTGCCGCTGTTGCCGGGGAGCGGCATGAACCAGGCGGTCGCCGGGCCGGAGGTGATCCTGGCGCCGGCGCCGGTTACGGCGTCCGCAGCTGAAACGGCCAGCGCCGGCAGCGCCGCAGCAGCGGCGACTGCGCCGGCTTCAGCGCCGTCCGCGGTGATCTATTTCGAATCGGGCAAGTCGGAGGCGCCGGCCGACACCAGCGAAAAGCTGGCGCCGGTCATCGAAGCCGCCAAGGCCAAGAGCGACGCCAAAGTGGTGGTGAGCGGCTTCCACGACACCACCGGCGATGCGGCCAGGAATGAAGAAATCTCCAAGGAACGCGCCAAGAGCGTCAAGGCGCTGCTGCTGATCGGCGGCGTGGCGGAAGACGCGATCATATTGGAGAAGCCGCAGGTGACTACCGGCAGCGGCGACAACGCCGAGGCGCGGCGGGTCGAGGTGAGCGTGCGCTGAAGCGGGGCCGGATCGGGCAGAGCGGCAGCGGCAGGCCGCCTTGCAGCTTCCTATGCAGGTTTCCGCTCCAATGCGCGCAGCAGACTTCTTGCGCCACGCGGATCAGGACCGGATAGCCACAATAAAAAAGGACACCGTGAAAGTGTCCTTTTTTTCGATGCCGTTTGCAAGTGCTTAGCGGTTGACCTTGCACGCCGTATCGGTATCCCAGCGTCCGGAGCAAATGCGCCAGCGGCACAGCTCGCCTTCGATCATGCCGAGCTGACGGCAGCGCTGCAGCAGGCCGGCGGTGCTGTCGCCGGCTTTGCGCTCAACGATATCCGGTCCGTCGGCGCTGTTTTGCGCCAGCACTGGCTCGGCGGCTTTCTTTTTGGCTTGCTGCCTGGATTTCGCAGTTTCTTTAGGCTTGGCCGGTTCGTTCACGCTGTCGCCGTGCGACACCAGCGCGGTCAATATATTCACGTCGCTGTCGGGCGGCGTGCTGGCGGTTTTGGCCGGCTTCTGCGCAACTGCTTTTTTGTCCGGCACGTTGCGATTGACCAGTGGCGCGTTCACGCTCTTTGCGACAGGTTTCGCCTTTGCCGGCTTCGGTTCTTCCAGCGCGCTCTTGAGCGAGGTGGCAGTTACCGGCACGCCGGCTTCCAGGCTCTCGGTCAGCTTGGCGCGCGGATCGGCGGGCGCCTGGTCGGCAGCTGCGTCGGATTTGTCAGTGTGGATGGCCGGATCGTTTTCGATGACCGCCGCTTGCGATTCGATTTTTTCAGATGCGGACGCATTGGCGGCGAGGGCTGGAGTGCTTGACGGTAATTCTTTCGGTGCGGCCGGCGTAGGTGCAGCCGGCGTAGGCGCGGCCGGCGCGCTGGCCGCGGTGGCGTCGGCAAGCTGGCTGCTGCGTTGATTCCAGGCAAAAAAACCGCCAGCCCCGATCGTTGCCAGCAAGGCCAGCACGACAGCGCCGCGCACTACGCCGGATTTCTTTTGCGCAATGCCTTTCGCAGAAGAGTCCTTGCCCTCCAGGGCGTTCAGGATGCTCCCGCTGCGATTGTCTGTCGATGTCGAACCTGATAGCAAATTCGGTTTTACAGAGCCGCGCGCAGTTTCTTCTGATGGTTGCAAGACACAGTTCTCCAAATGTCAGGTATTAAACACAGACCGACGTGACGCCCAGTTTGATAAGGTATACTCTCTGACAACTAAATATGTCAACAGGCAATATATTACCAAAAAAATACAATTTTTTTTTGGTAATATTCACGAAAGGTATTTGCGTTGGTCTTAGCCGTTGCTCTTTATTTCATACTCGCCTGCGGCATCTCGGGTCTGCTGTTGTTTCCGGCTGCCCGTGAAATTGTATTTTCTGCACTGCTTAGAGGGCGGCAGCAACTCGGCGCCCAGGTCCAGAACTGGAAAGAACGCCGGTCGAGGACAACAAAATCCTTTGCGCAAAACCTGCAAGCGTCGAGGCTCTCAACTTGGCAATTTATTAAAAGACATCATTTGATTCTGCTCGCAGGAATGGCGGTTGTGCTGATTCCGCCGTTGATTGCCTGGATGCTGAGTGGAAAAGCGATGCTGGGCAGCTATGATGATTCAGGGCAAGTTGTGAACCAGCAGATTGCCGCGCTGCTGGAAGGAGAGCAATTAGTACCGCCGCCGCCATTGCCGCCTGAGGTCTTTACTACCCAGGAGGTAGCGCAGGTGCGGCCGATGCTGGATACCGCCAGCCGCAACTGGCAGCAGTTGGATGCCGATTTCACCCAGCGCCTGCTGATGACTTTCAAGATCATGAAAGAGCAGCATGGCTATGACATGGTGATTATCGAAGGGTATCGCAGTCCGGAACGGCAGAATGCGCTGGCGCAGATGGGGGGCAGCGTGACCAATGCCAAGGCGTTCCAGAGTTACCACCAGTATGGCCTGGCCGCCGATTCGGCGTTCATGCGCAACGGCAAGCTGGTGATTACGGAGAAAGACCCGTGGGCCATGCGCGGTTATCAGCTGTATGGCGAAGTGGCTGAATCGGTAGGGCTGACCTGGGGCGGCCGCTGGAAAATGATGGACCTGGGGCATGTGGAATTCCGCAAGCCGGGGGTAATGAAAAAATGAAGCAGCTGTTTGCAGTGCAATCCAGATTTACCGTTTAGGTTGATGCAGTCAGGCGCGGATGTCCGTGTCGAACAGGGCAGATTTTTGTTGTGTAAAAGCAACATAGGGCAACAATGTGCAGTCGTGACGCTGAATCGGCTATCGTCATGGCTGCCGGTGGAAATTGCCGTTTTGCATCACTTTCAAAAGAATCAATTACTTAATTACTGATACCTATGCAACGAATTTGGCAATTTTTGACGAATGCACGCACCCTGGCAATCGTCGGTTTTGTGGCCCTGGCCTGTTTTCTCTTTCTTGCAGCGGATGCCTTGCAGGTCGACGGCATCTGGGTTGTGATTTTCCTGCTCGCGGTCCTGCTGATCTGGGGCCTGGTCTGGCTGTACCGCAAGCAGCGTACTAAAAAGGCGTCGCAAAACCTGAGCGACATGCTGGAAGGGCAGGCTGAGAAAGCCGCCGACAAGCCTAGCGTTGTCGGCCGCGACGAGACCGAGACCATCCGCAAGCGGATGCTGGAGGCGATTTCCACCATCAAGAATTCCAAGCTCGGTGAGAAATCCGGCGCTACTGCCTTGTATGAATTGCCGTGGTACATGATCATCGGCAATCCTGCCGCCGGCAAAAGCACGGCGGTCGCCAATTCCGGCCTGCAATTTCCGCTGGCCGACAAGAACAGCAATATCGTGCAGGGCATAGGCGGCACCCGCAATTGCGACTGGTTCTTTACCACCGACGGCATCCTGCTGGATACCGCAGGACGCTATTCCGTCCATGAGGAAGACCGCGCCGAGTGGTTCAGCTTCCTCGGCCTGCTGAAAAAACACCGCAGCCGCGCGCCTATCAACGGCATCATCATCGCCGTCAGCGTCGCCGAGCTGGCCGGCAACCGTCCCGAGTTCGGCATCAACCTGGCCAAGAACCTGCGCCAGCGCGTGCAGGAGCTGACCGAGAAGCTGGAAGTCTTTGCGCCGGTCTACGTGATGTTCACCAAGGCCGACCTGATCACCGGCTTTACCGAGTTCTTCGTCGACATGGACCGCGGCGAAAAGGACCGCGTATGGGGCGCCACGCTGCCGTACAACAGGAAGACCAGCAGCCAGGATGTGCTGGCGCATTTCGATGAACGCTTTGATGAATTGTTTGAAGGCCTGAAGGAAATCAGCCTGGCCAACATGGCCTTGAGCCGCGGTGACCGCCTGCCGCCGGGCGTGCTGACTTTCCCGCTCGAATTCGCTGCGGTGAAGAGCTCCCTGCGTGCGTTCATCGCCACCCTGTTTGAAGAAAACCCGTTCCAGTTCAAGCCGGTGTTCCGCGGCTTCTATTTCACCAGCGCCTTGCAGGAAGGCAGCGGCATCAGCAGTTCCTCGGAACGGATCGCCGACCGTTTCGATCTCAAGCTGCAAGCAATCGAGCGCCCTGAAATCCACTCCAAGCACGGCTTCTTCCTGCTCAACCTGTTCCGCAAAGTCATTTTTGCCGACAAGGACCTGGTGTCGCAATACGCCAGCCGCCACAAGACCCGCCTGCGCTACACCATGTTCTTCGCCGCGACAGCCTTCGTCGGCCTGGCATTGGCCGGCTGGAGCTGGTCCTACATCGGCAACCGCCAGCTGACCGCCAACGTCCAGGCAGACCTGGACAAGGCCATCAAGCTGCAGGAAAAACGGATCGACCTGCAATCGCGCTTTGAAGCGATGGAAATCCTGCAAGACCGCATCGAGCAATTGCAAAAATATGACCATGGCCGTCCGCTGTCGCTGGGCTTCGGGCTGTACCAGGGCGATCTGCTGCAGCAGAAGCTGCGAGAGGAATACTTCGCCGGCGTCAAGGACATCATGCTCAAGCCCGTCACGGCGAATATCGAATCCTTCCTGTCTGAAATGAATGCGCATGCCGGGCAGCTGGAGCCGATGTCGCATCCGGTGCAGCTGACTGGCGCGACGGCGCCGGCGGCGGGCGCAGCAGCCGGGCAGCCGGGCCAGTCCGCGGCTGGCGCCGCCGCGCCGGGCGCCAGCGCCCAGGCAGCAGCTGCGACAGGCAGCAGCGGCGCTACCCAGCAATACAAGGATTCCTCGCCGACCAATGTCGAAGACGGCTACAACGCCCTGAAAACCTATCTGATGCTGAGCGACCGCCAGCGTGCCGAGTCGAGCCATCTGAACGATCAGTTGACCCGCTTCTGGCGCGGCTGGCTGGAAAGCAACCGCGGCAACATGACGCGTGAACAGATGATCCGCAGCGCCGAGCGCCTGATGAGTTTCTACCTGTCGCAAATCAGCGATCCGTCCTGGCCGACCATCGAAAGCAAGCTGACCCTGGTCGACCAGTCGCGCGACAACCTGCGCCGCGTGGTGCGCGGCATGGCGGCAAGGGATCGCGTGTATGCCGATATCAAGGCGCGCGCCTCGACCCGCTTCCCGTCGATCACGGTGGCCAGCATCGTCGGCGACCAGGACAAGGAACTGATCGTCGGCAGCTACGCGATTCCAGGGACATTCACGCGCGATGCCTGGGAGAAGTTCGTCCAGGGCGCGTTCAAGGAAGCCGCCAACAAGGAACTGCAAAGCGCGGACTGGGTGCTGAAGACCGCTTCCAGCGACGACCTGACGCTGGAGGGCAGCCCGGAGCAGATCCAAAAGGCGCTGGTCACGCAGTACAAGACCGAGTACGCCAAGGAATGGCAGAAATTCATGCAGGGCGCGAATATCGTCGACCTCGGTGGTTTCGACAACGCGGTCAAGGCCATGAACCGTTTCGGCGATCCGTCCACTTCGCCGATCAACAAGTTCGTCAGCGCCGTGTATGAACAGACCTCGTGGGATAACCCTTCGCTGATCAACAGCAGCCTGGGGCGCGCGCAAAGCGGCGTGGTCGCCTGGTTCAAGCAAACCATCCTGCGGCAGGCGCCGTCCGGGGTTAACGTGAATGTCAACGTCAATGCCAGCCCCGACGCCGCCGCAATGCCGATGGGACCGGTCGGCAAGGAATTTGCCGGCGTGGCGCGCATGGTGAGCGCCAAGGACAATAACGCCACGCTGATGCGCGGTTACATGGAAACCTTGTCGAAACTGCGTACCCGTTTCAACCAGATCAAGAACCAGGGCGATACCGGCCCGGGCGCCAACCAGCTGATGCAGCAGACCTTGAACGGCAGCGGTTCGGAACTGGCGGATGCGCTCAAGTATGTCGATGAGCAAATGTTGGTCGGCATGAGCGATTCGCAGAAGCAGGCGATCCGCCCGATCCTGGTGCGGCCGCTGATCCAGGCTTTCGCCGTCACCATCAAGCCGACCGAGGCCGAGATGAACCGCACCTGGGCGGCGCAGGTATACGCGCCGTTCGAGAAAACCCTGGCCGAGAAATATCCGTTTGCCGCCAATTCGAAGATCGAGGCGACCAGCGCCGAGATCGGCCAGACCTTCGGCCCGGACGGCAGCATCGCGAAATTCGTGAATGCCTCGATGGGGCCGCTGGTAGTACGCCGCGGCGACACGCTGGCGGCCAAGACCTGGGCTGACATGGGCATTACCTTGTCGCCGACCATGGTGTCGAGCTTCGCGCGCTGGGTTGCGCCGCTGGGCGCCAGCAGCGCCGCGGCGGCTGGCGGCGGCGGGGCTGCGGCCGATGCGCAAACCGTGTTCCAGATCCAGGCGCTGCCGGCAGCCGGCACCACCGAATACACCATCGAAATCGATGGCCAGCAACTGCGCTACCGCAATACCCAGGCGCAGTGGACCAACTTTGTCTGGCCTAATCCGCAAGGCGTGGCCGGCGCCCGCATCACGGCGGTGACGTTTGATGGTCGCACCGTCGAAATCGCCAACCAGCCTGGCCGTTTCGGCCTGGAACGCCTGATCAACACGGCGGTGCGCAAGCGCAAGGATGGCAACTTCGAACTCAGCTGGACCAATGAAAATATTACCGTGCCGATCAACCTGAAGATCATCAGCAGCCCGCAAGTCAGCGCCAAGGCGCCGGACGGCGGCGCCCAGCAAGGACAGGGCTTCCGTGGCCTGAAACTGCCGGAGACCATCGTCGGCAGCGCCGCCAGCCCGGCCAGCAATCCGGCTGCAGCGCCACCGGCGGCAACGGCAACAGCGGGAGCGGCAGGAGCGGTAGGAGCAGCAACGGCAGCCACTGCGGCAGGCGTAGCGACTGCGGGAGGGGCAGCACAATGAGCGTTGGAGAAAAGTTGGCGAATATCGGTTATTTCGGAAAAATCCCCAGCCGCGGCGATTTCATCAAGGCGACCGACAACATGCCGCTGGTGTCGATTCTCGACGAGTGGCTGGCGCAAGCCATGGACCTGCTGTCGGCCGAGCCGCGCTGGAAGATCGCCTACGACGCCGTCAGTCCGCTGCACTTCGCGTTCATCGGCCCGCGCAGCCGGCGCGCCATCGCCGGTCATCTGATCGCCAGCAACGACCAGGCCAACCGGCGCTTTCCCTTCCTCGCCGTCAGCACCATGGAAATCGACGAGCCGCAGGATTTCACGGCGAAGAGTCCGATGGCCTTTTCGCGCCTGTGGAACCGCATGGAGAGCCAGGCCTCCGAAGTGGTGGCGGCAACCGATCCGGCGATTTCCTTGCAAAACCTGACCGCTACCGGCATTCCTTTGCAGCTGGGCAGCGGCGCTTATCACGCGGCGTTTGCCGATTTCATGGAAATCCAGAGCGTCGGCGGACTGGAGAACATGTTGCGCAGCACCGGCTTCAAAGGCTCCTTGCGGCACCTGATCCTGGCGCTCGGCATCCTGTTGCAGCCGGTGATGGCGAGCGCTTCCTCGCGCCTGGAAAAGAGCCTGGTGATGCCTTTGCCCGAGGATCCGCTGTACCGCAACCTGGTGGCGTCCTACTGGCTGCACCTGATCACGCCTTTCCTGTTGCGCGGCAATTTCGAGCTGGCCACTTTCGTCACCCGCATCAACGACCGGCCGGCGATGGTGATCGGCTTCAGCGGCGCTTCGCCGCGCACTCTGCAAGCGATCATGGATCCGCAAGTGGCGCTGGAGCATCACATCTCTTTCGAGGACGCCAACTGGGTCGAAGAACAGGTCAGCACGGACTACAGCATCACCAAAATCGCCAGCTACCTGGCGCAACCCACCTTATCGTTAAAATCGGCTCATGATTCGTTTCGTGAAGCATTTATTGGAGCCTGACGCATGCGTTATCTGAGCATTGCCCTGACATCGTTACTGCTGTCGAACCTGGCGCTGGCACAAAATGTGGCGCCCCCGGTGGCGACACCGAAACCCGGCCAGATCCTGGTCAGCGGCACCGTGCCGGACGAAGCCAGCAAACAGAGTGCGCTGAGCAAGTTGCAGGAACTGTATGGCGCCGACCGCGTGGTCGACCAGATCTCGGTCGGGTCAGTAGTGGCGCCGGCCAACTGGAACGGCTATGTGCAAAAGCTGATCAATCCCAGCCTGAAACAGGTCAGCCGCGGCCAGCTGAAAATCGACGGCAATACCGTCAGCATCAACGGCGAAGTGAGCAACGAAGCGCAGCGCCAGCAGATCGCCAGTGAAATCGCCGGCAACCTGAATCCGACCTATACGGTCAAGAACGGTTTGCGGGTCTCGGCTTCGGAACAGGGATTGCTGGATCAGACGCTGGCCAACCGCACCATTGAATTCGAAAGCGGACAGGCGACGCTGACGCCTTCGGGCATGCGCATCCTCGACGAAATGTCGGCGGCGCTGTCGAAGCTGAAGGACAAGAAGGTGGAAGTGATCGGCCATACCGACAACCAGGGCCTGCGCGCGCGCAACATCGCGCTGAGCAAGGCGCGCGCCGATGCGGTCAAGGATTATCTGGGGCAGAAGGGCATCAATGGCGACCTGATCGTCACCTCGGGGCAGGGACCGGACCGGCCGATCATGACCAACGATACCGCCGACGGCCGCTCGCGCAACCGCCGGATCGAGTTCCGGGTTTCCCAGTAAGTAGGGCGGCTGGGCTCGGGGCCTCAGTTCTGGTCGTGCGACTGGCTGTCGCCCTGCAGTCCCAGCAATTCTTCCACATGCGCCAGCGATCCCGGATCCTTGATGACCGTGCGCAGCCAGTGATGCAGCGGCAGCTCGCCCCAGTGGGCGGCCTTTTCCGCGAGATAGGCGACCGGGCTGTGCGGCTCGGTGCGGCGGAAGAAATCTGCCACGTGGCGTAGTTGCATCAAGGCCTGGGTGCGGTTCTGGATCGGGCCGTTAAGGCCGCTTGCTTGCGGTTCCTGCTGCTCCACCTTGTTCGCCTCCTGTTGCACCTTGGGTGTGCTTTGTCCCGCGTTTTGTCCATTGTTGGCATGGGTGTCTGCGCCATTGGCCTGCGCTGCAGGGCGGGTATTGATCCCGGCTTCCTGGGCGAAACGGGTAATGGTTGCAATCACGCTTTCCAGCGCTTCCTTGACCGAGGAAAAAGCGGGGCCGTCCTGGCCGACCCGGAAATCGATCGACTTTTCCAGCTGCAGCAACGCCTGCTGGCAGGCGTTGGCGTCGGCCAGCAGTTTTTCGTAGTAAGCGGGAGAGGATTTGCGCCGTGCCGACTCCACATCCGCCAGCTTGACGCCGTCGCCGCCATCGCTGTTGCCGCGTTCTTCATTGGCGGCGCGGATGCGCGCGGATTCGAAATCGATGGTGGAAAACGCCGTGCCGCGGCCTTCGGTGAGCGGGATTTCGCGCACCAGCTGCACCGAGCGCGACAGCAGCCAGCCGACATTGCCGATGCGCAGTTCCTGATCGTCGTCGTCCGGTATCGGATACAGCATGTCCCAAAAGCGGTCGCTCAAGCCGGCCAGCAGCAGATAGCCATCGGCCAGCCCGCGGAAATGGCGCACCTTGGCATTGGCTTCGCTCAGCCAGACCGCCAGGCGCAAATCCTTGCTCTGGGTTTCGATCAGGCGCGCGCAATTGTCGACGACAAAGCCCCAGTCGGCCTCTTTCAGTTCGGTAATCCACTCGCCCTGGTCCAGCGACGGGTCGTCGAAACGGCGTGCATGGGCGATGGCGTCGAGGTCGCTGGAAAAGGACAGGTCGGCGCCGCAAGGTGCGGAGTCACTGATGGGATTAAGTAATTGTTCGACAGAAAACATAAAAGAAAACCCACAAAAATAATTTGAGCTAAGAAAGGTCGCAGTCGCAGGATCGAGGAGAAACCCGCTGCCGCCCTGACCGACAACATATCGCAACAGTAAATAACATCTTGCCAATACATTACATGAAACGCCGGACAAATGTTGGCATTTCCTTGATGCAATCATACTCCAGTGTTTCCCCAGGGCTCTACAAACGATAGGTAAATTGCCAATGCCTCCAGTTGTGGTTTTTCTGCAGTTTGCTTTCGATGCAGGTGTCAAAAAGGAAAAGGATATGTTTCCGTAGTAACATGTGTCCTCAGAGCATGTATTGATAAGCTGCCGCTGCCCGCTATGCGATGCCGGCGCCCGGATTGTTATCGGCAGGTGAAAACGGAGGCCTCATGTTGAGAAAGCGGTCGTTTCGCCTGCGTGAATTGTCATTATTTGTTAATTAGGCGGCAATAGTCGTGGCGGCGGTTGATAGCCGACTATGATTGTCATGTGAGAAACGGCCGTGCCGTGCTGCCCCGGTTTAATATTTTTAAGAAAGTGAGTAAGGGACTATGAATCATTGGAAAAACAAACTGATCTGCAGCGTTGCCATGAGCTGCCTGATGCTGCCGCTCGCCGCATCGGCCGCTGCCACCGTGCCTGCCGTTGCAGATACGGCGCAGAAGAACAGCGCAGCCGACCAGGAAATCAAAGTGCTCAAGGACGTGGCGCAAGCCCGTCCAACCGAAAAAACGCCATGGCTGCGCATGACCCAGATCAAATACGATGCCGGCAGCTATGGCGACGCGGTTGCCTACGCACTGGAAGTGCTGCAACGCGATCCGGCCGACAAATATGCGCGCGGCGTGGTCGCCTTGGGCAGCCTCAAGCTCTCTATCAAGGCCCTCAATGACCTGAATGCGCAAAGCGATTTGAACGGCACTGTGTTGACGGACGCGCAAAGCCAGACAAAATTGCTGCGCGAAAGCCTGGGAGAAACCGTGGTTGATCCGTCGGCAGTGGCGGAAGCCAAGCCTAAGGCCAGTCGCCCATTGCGCAAGAAAGTCGTGCGTGCCGCCAAAGCCGCAGCACCGACCGACGCCGGCGGCGATGCCAAGCCGTTTGGTGCGCTGCAATAACGTACTGCAGTAATTCACACATGGCGATGCCAGGCATCGCCATCCGAGCTGCTTCCCTGCAAGCTTCCTTCCGCAGCCGGCTGCCGGCTGGCTGCGCAATTACCCGGCGTCATCCGCTGTTAATTCCATCAATGTAAATTATTGTCGCGGAATGTCGCATCGTCCTTAAATCTCGATATAATTGCATTCCGGCAATAATATTGCTGCTCGGTAATTCAATGAAGTGTCCATGCGCGCCAATGTCCGCGCCTAACTCATTCGGGATCGTGGCTTGAATAGCTATCCTCAGCAGAGCCATTCCTTTTGCGAAACGGAGAATGTCAATGTATCCAAACGCTTCTGCGATGCTGGCCCGCGTCGGCCGCTTCAACCAGGATCGCCGCCTGGTCCGTATCAAGACGCCGCTGGATGCCGACCTGCTGCTGGTGCACCGCTTGCACGGCACGGAAGCGCTATCCAAACCCTTCGACCTGACGCTGGAGTTATTGTCGCCCTACGAGCAGCTTGAGCTGAAGCAGCTGGTTGGCCAGCCGCTGCTGCTGACCATGCAGACCAAGTCCGGCGAACGCCATTTCCATGGCTTCGTGCGCGAATTTGCGCGCACCGGCAGCGACGGCGGCATGGCCACCTACCAGGCGCAGCTGGCGCCCTGGTTTTCCTTTCTGGATTACGCCAGCAACTGCCGCGTGTTCCAGGATCTGTCGGTGCTCGACATCGCCCAGGAAGTGTTCCACAAGTACGGCCAGCTGGCCGACTATCGCTTCGACCTGATCGCCAGCCGCTATCCGAAACTGTCTTACTGCGTGCAGTACAACGAATCCGATTTCAGCTTCGTCTCGCGGCTGCTGGAGGATGCCGGCATCTACTATAGTTTCGAGCATAGCGAGAGCGGCCATAAGCTGGTGCTGGCCGACGATTCCACCCAATCCCTGCCGCTGCAAGACGATGCGACGGTGCGCTTCCAGCCGAACCAGGAACTGCAGGCCAGCGACGTGCTGGACGACTGGCGGCCGCGGCGCAGGGTCGGCGCCAGCGTGCACAGCATCAAGAGCTTCGATTTCAAGCAGCCGCGCAATCCGCTGGCGGTGGAGCAGAAAACCGACGTCCCGCGCGGCAACCTGCCGCAGTTCGAACGCTATGCCTACGACGGTTCCGCCAGCTACGGCAATAGCGCGATCGGCGAACAGCTGAGCGCGGTGCGCGCCGAGGAGGCGGGCTGGCAGACCAAGCTGTTCGAAGGTTCCGGCACTTATCGCGAATTGGTCGTCGGCCGTTATTTCGATCTGCAAGGCCATTTCGAACATGAGAGTGACGACGCCACCGAGCACCGTTTCATCGCCTTGCAGATCGCGCATGATGCGCGGAATAATTTCGCCAGCGATTTCAGCACCGCCCAGGATTGCATCTACCGTGTCGAGGTCACCGCCTTGCGCCGCAAGATTCCTTTCCGTCCCTTACGCGATACGGTCAGGCCAAGGATGCCGGGACCGCAGACCGCGACCGTGGTGGGACCGAAAGGCGAAGAGATCTGGCACGACAAGTACGGACGCGTCAAATTGCAGTTCCACTGGGACCGGCTGGGCCAGTTCAACGACCAGAGCTCCTGCTGGGTGCGGGTCGCCAGCCCGTGGGCCGGGGCCGGCATGGGCGGGGTGTCGGCGCCGCGCATCGGCCAGGAAGTGGTGGTCGATTTCCTCGACGGCAATCCGGACCGGCCCATCATCACCGGCCGCGTCTACAACGCCGACAACATGCCGCCGTTCGGCCAGGAAGTCAGCGGCATGCGCTCCAAGACCGTGCGCGGCGGCGGCTTCAACGAAGTCACCATGCACGACACGGCCGGCGGCGAACTGCTCAACATGCACGCCCAGAAGGATATGGCGGTGACGGTGCTGAACGATCACAACAGCACCGTCAAGAACAACAAGGCGACCACGGTCGCCGTCAACCACAGCCTGAATGTCGGCGCCAACCAGGATATCTCGGTGGGCGGCAACCGCGGCGCGACGGTGACCGGCACCGATACCCGCACAGTGACCGGCGCCTCGACCGCCACGGTGACCGGTGCGGTGACGCAAACCTATCATGCCGGCCAGACGCGGACCATCACCGCAGCGGGCTATACCGAAAACATCACCGGCAATCACAGCAACACGCTGATCGGCAACTATAGCGGCAATACCAACGGCGACTGGAAACACGATATCAGCGGCACGCTCACGCACACCGTCACCGGCGCCGTCAACCAGACCATGCATGCCGGCCGCGAAGTGACGGTGACCGGGCTCGATAAGCGTACGGTCAATGGCGAGATAAAGGATAGCAATATGGGCCATCGTTTGCTGTCGGTGGACGGCGATATGCAGCATGAAGTCTCCGGCAGCCACACCGTGTATTCCGGCGCCAATCAGAAAATGAGCTCCGCCAGCAAGGTCGAGCTGGTGGTCGGCGAGGCCGGCATCAGCATCGATGGCGGCGAGATCACGATCAAGGCAGGCGGTTCGATCATCAAGGTCAACGGCGGCGGCGTGTCGATCAACGGCAGCAAGATCAACCTGAACAGCTAAGCATTATTGAGAGGGGCCAGCATGGCTAAGAATCCTGTCGAAAAAAGAGTCGCGACCCTGCGCGACCTGTGGCTGGAACATACCCAGGATCCGCGCATGCGAGTGCTGGTATGGCGCATCCCCGCCAATGCCGACCGCATGCTGCAAGCTTTCTTCGAGATTCAGCAGCACCCAGGCGACTGGACCACGCCGGACCTGTTCCTGCGCTTCGATGCCGCGTTCGATACCAGTTTCGGCTACAGCCGCGCACTGCGCCAGTCGCTGGCGGAAAACTATATCGACAGCAAGGACAGCCTGCGCGAGCAAGGCGTGAGCACCGACTGGTCCGTTGCGCAGACGCCGCAGCACGATTCGGCCGCCGGCGTGATGGCTACGCTGGCTTCGTTTGCACGCTACCATCAGGCCCAGCTGGAGCATCTGCGCTACGTGGCGGCAGTGCTGGCGCCGCATCCGGTCACCAGCCAGGAGGCGTGGGAAGCATGGCTGGATGCCGCGTTGCGCAGCCCCGCATTGGCAGCGGACGGCGCCGGCGTGCGGCTGGTGCTGGTGGATACGGTCACCGATCAGCGCTGGCAAGCGCTGGCGCAACGCCATGGCGACCGCGTGCGCGTGGTCGAAGCACCCATCGACATGTTCGACATCGCCCGGGAAACCGTGGCCCAGGCCGGCGGCGCCGGCCCTACCGTGGCGTATCGCCAGCTGCTTACCGACGTCATCACCCTGGTGGAAAAGGGCAGCGCCGCGCAAACCTCCGCACGAGCCGAAAAAGCGATGGAGATTGTGCAGCGCGAGCAATGGCCGGACCAGCAGGTCGTGCTGCAGATGGCGGTCGCCGGCGCCTACCTCAAGGAAAAGAACTATGCCGACGCCATCAAGCGCTATCGCGATGCGCGCGAATGCGCAACCCAGGCCGAGCAAAGCAAGCATCCGATGGGCGCCGACCTGATCATGCAAACCTGGTTCGGCGAAGCCGGCGTATGGCTGGTGGCGAAGGAGCCCGAGCGCGCCGCGCAAGCCTATCGCAGCGCGGCGGAACAGGCGCAGCGCGTGCCGAATCCCATGTTTGAAATCGAAGGCTTCCGCATGGCCGCCTACTGCTATGCGCAGAACGGCCAGCAACAGCCGGCGCGCGAGCACGGCGCACTGGCCTTGCGCGCCGCCAAGGCTGTGAGCCCGGCCGAACGTCCGCTCACCACCATGGCGCTGGCGCTGCACGATCTGCTGCGGGTACAGGACCCGGCGCGCACCGCAAAACTGGAGCGCAGCGCGACAGACTACCAGGCCGCTATCTCCACCGCGCACTTGCAAGCCGAACAGCAAGCCGCCAAGCTGGGCGCACAACCGCAGGCCAGTGATCTGGAAAAAATCGAAAGCGCCATGCACATACGTTTTGAAAGCAGCTTCCAGCGCCAGCGCCAGGAGCGCGAACAACTGATCGCCGGCGGCGACGAATATTTCCGCAAGGTGGTGGCATTGGCGCGCGAGCTGCTCAACCCGCTCTGGAACGGGCTGCCCGAGGTCAAGCATCCGCTCGACAAGGATGTGCCGCAATGGAGCGAGCCGCCGCAATTCACCAAGCTGCCTGACTCCTCCGGCGTGATCGACGGCCCGGTAGCCGCCAATCCAAACGCACATGTCGCCGAGCCGCAGGGCGCCGCCACGACAGCCTGACAGGGAAGCGTCCATGACCAACGCCGCCAAACATTTCGATCCGCAGATCGGTATCGATATTCACATGTACGAGATGCCGCCAGGGCCGCTGCCGACGGCGCACATTTCCATTGTTCTGGATCCGTTCGACTATCTGCCGTTCATTGGCGCCACGGTGCAGGTGGCCGGGGTCAAGCGCGCCACGGCAGGCACCCAAGGCTTGTCGGTCCATATCCCCCTGGGAGTGTGGATGCCGCCGTTGCGCGCTCCCGAGGGACCGCAGTTTGACGACCAGATCTTCATGGGCAGCAAGACCGTGCTGGCCGATGGCTCGCCATTTTCACGCCTGGGCACGCCGGTGCTCGATTGCAGCGTGGTCGGCATGGTGCCGCCGTTCCGGCTCAAGAAGTCGGCCGAACCGCATATGTCGATGACCCTGCCGACGTCGGTCAACCTGGCGATACCCGACACCGTCTTCGTCGGCGGCCCGCCGAGTATCATGGAGGCACTGGAGGGAATCGCCGCTCAGCTGGCGCTGGCTGGCCTGGCCAAAGGCCTGGGCAAGGGCTTAAAGGCTCTGCGCGGGACCAAGGCTTTCAAGCGCGCCGCCGACGCCCTTAAGACGAAATACAAGAAGCTGTTCGAGAATATGGAGGCCGGCTTCCTTAAGTGCAAAGTATTGCGAGCTGAACCTGTCGATATTCGCGATGGCAGCGTCGCCGTCTCGCACCAGGATTTCTCCATTCCGGGCCGCTTGCCGCTGAGCTGGAGTCGCAACTATGCATCGGGCAACAGTCATGACGGTATGTGCGGTTATGGCTGGCAGACCCCGGCTGACTTCCGGCTGGAAATCGACGCCGACGGCACGGTCCTGTTCTTCGAAGCCAGCGGTGCCGCTGTCTTTTCGCACTTACCTGCGGCCACCGGTATCGAGCATGCTGTGACCGAATTTGTCGATGGCGCCCGCCTGATCTGGGCGCAGGATGATGGCGCTGACGTCCTGCAAGTACTAACCAAGGACGACCTGCGCTACGTCTTCCGCAAGCCGGTATCGAATGTGACGCCGCTGCATCGAACCCTGCATCTGCCGATTGATCGGATCGAGGATTTGTGCGGCAATCACTGGCGCTTCGAACGTGCCGACGGTCATCTGACGCGGATCGTAGAGAGCGGCATCGACGCCTTGCCGGGCCGCTTCCTTGAAGTCCATGAACACGATGGAAAAATTCATCAATTAAGTCTGCACGATCCAGCCACCGGCCTGACCCACCCGCTGGTGGCATACAAATATCAGAACCGGGACATGGTCGCCGCGCTCGATGCGCTCAACGCCGCCCGTACTTTTGAGTACGACCGCCATCACATGGTGCGCCACACTGACCGCCTAGGCCTGTCGTTTTACTATGCCTACGACGGCGAATGGCGGGTGGTGCACGCCTGGGGCGATCACGGGCTGCATGACTACCGCTTCGCCTACAACGAACTGCTGCGCGAAACTGAAGTCACCGACTCGCTGGGTCATACCTCGCTGATCAAGTTCGACGAGAACAATCTGCCCTTGTGCGAGATCGACCCGTTGGGTGGCGTCACGATATTTGAGTATGACGAGGTGGGACGCACTACCGCCGTGGTCGACCCCGCTGGCTTGCGCACCGAATTTGACTATGACGAGCGTGGCAATTTGCTGAAGCTCTTGCAGCCAGACGGGACTGCTGTAAATGCGGTATTCGACGATGCCAACCACATGACCGAGGTGATTGACCCACTCGGTCAGCACTGGCTGCGCATCTGGGATAAGCACGGCCTGCCGCTTGAACAAAGCACCCCGATGGGCGCCCGTTCGCGCTTTACCTACGACGCCCACGGCCAACTGGTCACCCACATCAACCCGCGCGGCGCCACTACTAGCTTGGCCTTCGACCGTTACGGCAACCTGGCGCAACTGACCGACCCGCTCGGCCACCGCAGCCATTTCGAGCACGACGCGCTCGGCTGCCTGAAGCGCAGCACCGACGCTGCCGGCAACGTCACCGAATATCGCTATGACGCCAAAGGCCGCCTGCTACAGACCCGGCAGGCGGACGGCGTCAGTATCCATTGCGACTATGACGCCGAGGACCAACTGATCGGCTATACCGACCAGAACGGTGGCCGAACCCGGCTGGAATACTTCGGTACAGGCCAAATTTCTAAAAGTCTGCAGGCTGACGGCCACATCATGCAATATCTTTATGACACTGAAGAGCAACTGACCGGCGTGGTCAATCAGCGTCAGGAAAGCTATCGGCTTAAGCGCGATGCGCTGGGCCGGGTTGTTGAAGAAATCGATTATTGGGAACAGTCGCGCCACTATCGCTACGACGCCGGCGGCAATCTGTTAAGCGCCACCGATCCGCTGGGCCGCATCATCGCCTACACCACCGACCGGCTGGGTCGCATCATAAAAAAAACCTTGCACGATAGCGACCGTCCGGCGCAGCAACTCCACGAAACGTTTGGTTACGGCAAGAACGGCATGCTGGTCGAGATGCGCAATCCGCATCGGCACATCTTGCGCAAGTTCGACGCCGATGGTCACCTCAGCGAAGAAGTGCAGGATGGCTTCCAGATCACGTACAGCTACGACGAAGCCGGCAACCAGCTGTCGCGGCAAACCAGCGCCGGCAACAAGATCATATCCACCTACGATCTGCGCGACCAAGCGGCGAGCATCGCCATTAACGACGCAGCGCCGATCTTGATCGAGCGCGATGCGCTTGGGCGCGTCGTCAAGGAGCAGTTGAGCAGCAGCGTCCAGCGTCAGCTGCGCTATGACGCGGCCGGCCACCTGACCGCCCAGACCGTACTGCGCAGCGAGGCACCGCTGTTTGCCACCAGCTACGAGTACGATCGCGCCGGCAACCAGACTCGGCGCAGCGACAGCGAACACAGTGCCGACCTGTACCACTATGACCCGCTGGGCAACCTCCTGCGCTATACCGACCCAGCCGGCAAGGTCACGGAATTTCTCAACGACCCTGCTGGAGATCGCCTGCGCACGCGGATCCGACAGATGGAAATGCAGCAGGCGGCAGGCGGCGAAGTCCAGGCCGAGGTCCTGTGGAGCCGCGAAGGCAGCCATGAAGGCACGCACTATGTATTTGATCGCGCCGGCAACCTGGTCCGGCGTGGCGGCAGCTCAACGGCATCGACCAATCCGTCGGCGACCGATGCCACCTTGCAACTGCGCTGGGACGCTAACCAGCGTCTGATCGAAAGTAGCCAGGCCGGGCAGACGACTTGCTACGGTTACGATCCGCTCGGGCGGCGGGTATTCAAACGCAATCCGACCCACACTACCTGGTTCTTCTGGGATGGCGACGCACTGCTGGGTGAGGTGCAGCAAGCCAACGTTACCCAGAGCGCCGACATCTGGTCGACTGGCAATGTGGCCGATTTCATGGCGGCGCGCAAGCGGCTCAGCGCATTGAAGACTCTGCATGCCGAGGCAAGGGAATATGTCTATTATCCAGGCACGTTTGTGCCGCTGGCATTGATCGATCGGCAGGCCAAGGTGGCATCCACTCCTGCCGCACAGATGGCTGCGGCACCGACTCTTGCGGCACAGCTGCTGCCCCTGACCAAGGCCGCCGCTGTTGGTGAAATGGGCGGCATGGGTGGTTTAGGCAGTGTCCGGCTCGGTCAACAGGGCGAACCTGCTCCGTTGACGCAAGAGGGCAATCGTCAAGCCAGTCTTGCCGGCCTAGGGAGCGGGATGCGGCTGGGTGGTAGCGTCAAAGCACCACCACCCGTGGTTGTGCCAAGCGCGGCGGCAAATGGTCTAGCGAAGACAAGCAGCAGCGATGCTGAATCAATAGGCGATCCGGCCCACAGCGACGTCTTCTACTATCACAATGATGCCAACGGCTGTCCTGTCAGATTGACGGACGACAGCGGACAGATAGTGTGGTCGGTCAGCCATGCGGCCTGGGGGGGACTACAAAAAATCCATGTACGCGCTATCGACAACCCGATCCGGCTGCAGGGGCAATATTTTGATGCGGAAACCGGATTGCATTACAACCGATATCGGTACTACGATGCAGCTATCGGGCAGTTCATTGGGCAGGATCCGATTGGATTGGACGGTGGAGATAACCCTTATCAATATGCGCCTAATTCCATTTCTTGGATCGATCCTCGGGGGCTTGCTAAAGCCCTTGCTCAAACCGCTTGTAGCAAAAAAGGGGTTATAAAAGCTGCGGGATTGCCGACAAAAGGCAGGATTCGGTATGTGCCGCCTAAAAACTGGAAGCCCACAGTGCCTTTACCAAAGGGAAAGCAGGGATATATTGATAAATTCGGTAATGAGTGGGTTAAAGGCCCATCTCGCACTCCAGGTCAGGCGTTTGAGTGGGATGTGCAGTTATCTCATCAAGGGAGGGAAAAAATTGGTTGGGCAACTCGTGATGGTTCGCATGCCAATGTATCGCTGGATGGACATATTACCCATAAATAATTGAGTGACGAATGGAAAAGTTTGAATTGTTTGATGTAGTAAAAGTGCAGTCTTCAGATAGCTCTCTTACACAAATCGAAAATGCCGAAGGGGTAATTTTGGGGTTTTCGGATGCTAATGATGGTGAGCGATGGTGTGCTGTTTTTGTGCAGAATGAAACATGGATGGTTAAATCTACTGACCTCATAAACACAGGAAAAAAAGTCAAGGAGAGTGATATTTATCCAAAATAACGCGGTAAGTTAGTCTTGCAGACTGGAAGCATTATTCTTCACAATGCAGACCGACAAAGCGGTACTAATCGGTGGCCCCTGCGGATGCAATTCATGGGAGAAGCTGCATTGAGGAACGATATCCGCAGTCATACATGAAGTATGAAGATTTTGAGACGACTCATCTAGAGCAATGGCGGCGTCATTAAATGAATAAAATTAACCTGGCTTTAACGCTCTTGCTAGTCTATTCAATCATTTGTTTTTCCAATGGTCTTGGGATAGAGAAAGACATGCCATTTGAGAAGGCACGAAAGGTACTAATCAAATATCACCGGTAGCCTTTCAATGTGCATGAAGGCGAGTATTACGAATATGTGGGAACGGAAAACAACCTTCGAAACTGGCCATGCTGTCAAAGAGCAGTTCTGCAATCTGTGAGCTCTAGGTGGCATAGTAGCCAAATACCCTCGCACGTCGTCTTCACTAGCGAGGGGGCATGTCGCTAACCAGTGATCTGGATAATATGCAAAGTAGGCTGCTCCTTGCACCGCAAGTGATAGCTCGTATTCCCCACCTTCAGCGTAATGTGCAGATTGTTATCCACCCCACGCTGATCCCCAGTCCCACCCTCATGCGCTGTCGCTGAAGGCAGCCAAGGCCGCCCCTGCATCAGCTGCAGCAGGCGGCGCGCCGGTGCGCGCGCGGCAGCCGAAGCGGTATCCAGCAAATCGACGATATCCGCCGGCGTCAGCTTGACGTAGTTGCGCACGTCGGTAGCCTTGTCCTGGTACTGGTGCCTGCGGCTGTATTTCTCATCGAAGCGCTTCGAATAGCACTGTTTCAGAATTTTCTGTTTGGTTGCTGCATCCATGATTTCTCCTGGTTTATTTGATTGCGTACTTGAATTGTCCCTGCTTGTTGGCAGTGACCTTGATCTTGGCGATGCTGCCGCCTTCGGCCATCTTGGCCAGCACGGTTTCGGCAATCTCCGGCAACAGCGTTCCGTTGAGGATATTGTCGACGTTGCGGGCGCCTGAATCGACTTCGGTGCAGCGCGCCAGCACGGCTTCGACCAGCGGATCGTCGTAGCTGAACTCGGCCTTGTGGTTGATGGCGATGCGCTTCTGGATGCGCCCCAGCTTGAGGTTGATGATCTCCACCAGCACGTCGTCCGAGATCGGGTAGTAGGGAATCACTTTCAAGCGGCCGAGGAAGGCCGGCTTGAAGGCTTTCACCAGCTGCGGCCGGATCGCCTGTTCGAGGTCGTCGGTGCTTGGAAGTTCCGCCGCCGCCTTGTTCAGGCAGCTTTGCATGATCAGGCTGGAGGCGACATTGCTGGTCAGGATGATGATGGTGTTCTTGAAGTCGATTTCGCGGCCTTCGGCGTCGTCCAGCACGCCCTTGTCGAAGACCTGGAAGAACAGTTCAAGCACGTCCGGGTGGGCCTTTTCCACTTCGTCGAGCAGCACCACGCTGTACGGATTGCGCCGTACTGCCTCGGTCAGGACGCCGCCTTCGCCGTAGCCGACATAGCCTGGCGGCGAGCCTTTCAGGCCGGAGACGCTGTGCGCTTCCTGGTATTCGCTCATGTTGATGGTGACCAGCTTGCGTTCGCCGCCGTACAGCACATCGGCCAGCGCCAGCGCGGTTTCAGTCTTGCCGACACCGGACGGGCCGACGAACAGGAACACGCCCTTGGGTTTGTTCGGATCGTCCAGGTTGGCGCGCGAAGTGCGCACCCGCTGCGCCACGGCTTCGATGGCATGCGGCTGGCCGAGCACGCGCTCGTGCAGCAGCGAGCCGAGGTTGATCACGGTCTTGATTTCATCCTTGACCATCTTGCCGAGCGGGATGCCGGTCCAGCTGGCGACGATTTCTGCCACCACCAGGCCGTCGACCTGCACCGGCACCATCGGCGTTTCGCCTTGCAGCTGCTTCAGCTCTTCGATCAGCTTCGCCAGTTCCTGGCTTTCCTTGCTGTCCTTGGACGCTTTCTTGGAAGGCTTGGCGCCTTCTTCCACCGCGGTTTGTTCGGCAGCCGGGATCGCTTCCAGTTCGGTGCGCGCGGCCTTGATGCGGTCGGTCAGGGCTTTTTCCTTTTCCCAGCGCTCGCGGTGGATCGTCAGTTCCGCATTCAATGTGCTTTGCAGTTCGCGCAATTCCTTCAGGCGCTCGGCGTGCTTGCCGCCGGCGTTCGATTCGCGTTCCAGCGAGTTCAGCTCGGCCACCAGGCGATCCAGTTTCTTGACGATGTTTTCGATCAGGGCCGGGGTTGCATTCTGGCCCAGCGCGACCTTGGCGCAGGCGGTGTCGAGCACGCTGATGGCTTTGTCCGGCAGCTGGCGGCCGCTGATGTAGCGATGCGACAGGCGCACTGCTTCGGTGATGGCTTCGTCGAAGACACGTACGCCGAAGTGCTTTTCCATCAGCGGCGCCATGCCGCGCAGCATGGCGCAAGCCAGTTCTTCGCTCGGCTCTTCGACTTTGACGACCTGGAAGCGGCGCGCCAGGGCGGCGTCTTTTTCGAAGTATTTCTTGTACTCGCTCCAGGTGGTGGCGGCGATGGTGCGCAGCTCGCCGCGCGCCAGCGCCGGTTTCAGCAGGTTGGCGGCGTCATTCTGGCCAGCCTGGCCGCCGGCGCCGATCATGGTGTGTGCTTCGTCGATGAACAGGATGATGGCGTGCGAGCTTTTCTTGACTTCGTCGATCACGCTCTTCAGGCGGTTCTCGAACTCGCCCTTGACGCTGGCACCAGCTTGCAGCAGGCCCATGTCGAGCGTGTGCACTTCCACGCCTTGCAAGACGTCGGGCACGTCTTTTTGCGCGATGCGCAGCGCCAGGCCTTCCACCACCGCGGTTTTGCCGACGCCGGCCTCGCCGGTCAGGATAGGATTGTTTTGCCGGCGCCGCATCAGGATGTCGATGGTCTGGCGGATTTCGGTATCGCGGCCGATCACCGGATCGACCTTGCCTTCGCGTGCGCGCTGCGTCAGGTTGGTGGTGAATTTATCCAGCGACGGCGTTTTCGAAGTTCCGTCCTTGTTGGTCAGGTCCTGCACCGGATCGCCGCCTTCTTCTTCGCTGGCAGCCGCGCCGCCGCCGTTCACCGCTGCGCTTTCCTGCGAGCCTTCGGTCAGCTTTTCCAGGTCGTGCTTGAGGTCGTCCAGCTTGAATTTGATGAACAGCTTGGAGCCGCGGTAGGCTAGCTGCACCAGGTCCGGCTCGGTCAGCAGCGCCAGCAGCAGGTGGCCGCTGCGGATGCGGCCGGACTGGTTGTCCAGCGAGGCGATCAGCCAGGCGTGCTCGAACAGCTTGGGCAGGTGAGGGGAGAATACCGGCGTGCGGGCATTGCCGTTCTTGAAGCGGTCGATCTCGTGCTGCAGGTCGCTTTCCAGCGCCGCGATGCTGATGCCGCATTTGCGCGCGATCACGGCAAAGTCGCTCTTCGGTTGTTCCAGCAGGGCCAGGAACAGATGCTCGATATCCACTTCATACTGGCCGCGGCCGACGCAGATGTTCGCGGCGCGTTCCGCCGCCAGGCGCGAGGTGTCGTTCAGTTTGCTGATTAAGGTTTTGAGATTAATGCTCATTGAAGCCTTCCCATCCATGCATGGTCAAAGTGAGTGAATTTCGTAACAAACGTCGGTGCGGTCATGCTGTTCCGGCTTGCTGGTGACAAAGGTGTCCCAGCCCAGCTGGCCGCCTTCGCGGTCGGAGTTCAAGGTCACGCTGCGCACCTCGTCCGCCCGCAGGATCAGCTGTACTTCGTATTCCAGGAAAACGCTGGTAAACATCGCCAGTATCTTTTGCAAGCCGACGGCGGCAGAACCGCCCGGCAAAAAGCTTTCGAATTTCTTGCGGCGCAGCGGGCCTATCTTCAGGCGCATGCGCAAGTCGCGCTGCCACACCCGTTCGCCGACCATGGCGACGCTGCCCAGCGTCGCGTTGGTGGCCCCCAACACGGTTTGCTGGTCGAGCGGAACGTCGTACCAGTGGCCGACAAACTGCTCGATCGCGATCGGCACCGCAAAATATTCGCACAGCACGCGCTGCATGTACGCGGCCGACGGCGGCCGGTGCCGGATCGCTGCGGCGAAATGGCCGATCGATTCGTCCAGCAAGCCTTCACCGTCTTCTGACATGCGGTCGCGCAAGGTACGATGGCCGAGGCCGGCTAGCGCCATCAGCAGCGGCAGGAAACTGTCCTTGCCGTCGATCTGGTACTTGAACTCCAGCCGGTATTTGCGCCACGCTTTAAAGAACAGCGCCACGCCGCGATTCGAAAAGACGTCGAGGAAGGCGCGCGGGCCGTGATCCTTTTCATACAGCTGATGCGCGGCAATCCGTTCCGAATAATGGCTGGGAAGCGTGCCGTTGCTGCCCAAAAAGCCGATGAACGCCGGCGTCAGCGCGATACTGTCGAGCCGGTTGCTCTGCAAGGCTTCCAGCAGTTCTTCCACCGTCTGGCTGGTCAGCTTGGGCGTCACGTGCAGCGCTTCAATCTCGCTCGGCGGAAAGTTGAGCGACACCGTGTTCTGGAAACGCAGGAAATCGCTGACGGCCTCTTCATGCGGGACGCCATTCTGCTTCAGCCACAGCTCCAGCATCATCACTGCCTGGAAAAACTGGAAACGATGCGGCTTGTCGAGCAGGCGCTGGATTACACTAGGTTCGAATCTCCGCTGCGCGGTAAGCATCGCAGTATCTCCTCACCTGTTCGTTTTGAAGCTATCACCAATTGCGTAAAGCTGTTGGCATGCACATACAGGCCGAGAAAGCGGTCCAGGATGTTGGCAAACACATGGATGCCGCTACCTACAAAGCCTTCCTCGTCCAGCGTCACCCTGATCTCGATGCCGCGCACCAGCGAGGCGAACGGATTGCCCGGCAGCCATGCGGTTGCTGCCTTGTGATCGATGCCGACCACGCTGCCGATCTGGCGCTGCGAGATGGCCGAGCGCGGCAGGTCGTACAGGCTGAGGGTTTCCTGCAGCGCTTCCAGGCCGCCCTTGGCCAGCGACAGATGGTTCAGCGCCAGGTGCGAAATCAGGCGCCAGTGAGCGCCGCGGCCGCGTTCGAAGCGGCAGGGTTCGGAAGGCTTGCGCAGGAAACTGACCTCGTTCACCAGCGAGCCGCCTTCCAGGAACAGGTCGCCGCCATCCAGGCCATAGGCCAGCGAGGAGGGCAGGTTGCGGTTGCAGCAAGTGAGCTCGATGCTCAGCGTATCGGTTTCTATGGCGGCCGGATCGAAGTCGATGTCGACGATGGAAATCTCGGTTTCGTAGCCGGGACTGCGGGCCGCCACCATTTCGTCGCGCCGCATGGCCCAGTAGTGGCCGGCCTTGTCCGCGCTTTCGCCATGGCGCAGCGAATAGAAGGGACGGAATTCGGTAATCGATTCGCCTTCCGGCGTTTGCCGCACCAGCTGCACGGAATCGATGGAATGCACTTCATAGGCGTAGGCACGGCGCGAGTCGCCGACCACCGGATAGTAGGCGCTGGTGTGGGTCAGGCGGATCGGATCGCCGCGTTGCTTGAACAGATTGATGACCGGGGTGCAGCCCAACAGCAGGTTGTTGGTCGACATGGTGCCCAGCATGCGCGCGGTGTTGGAATCGGCGCGCAGGCCCGACAGCACCAGGTGCAGGGTGAATTTCTTGCATCCCGGCGGCAGCAGCCTGGTGAGGTCGGCCACATTCACATCGAAGAAGTTGAATTTCTCGGGATAGGAGAAATATTCGGTCAGCAAGCGGTAGGCCGGATGCGAGCGCGCCGGGAAATCGATCAGCGATTCGTCTTCTTCAAAGCCGACCGGCGTCACCGGAATCTTGCTGACAGCATGCCATTTTCCGCTATTGCCGGCTTCCACATAGGCACGCACGGTGCGCATGAAAAGCGTGTCGCGCAAGGCCGCGCAAAACGACGGTTCGCCGTCGATGAATACGCGAAGGCTGGTGACGCCGAGTTCGGCAAAGCCGGCTTGCTCGGCGGTGCTTTCAAAAGTGATGCCGATGCGCGAGCTGGCGGCCGGCGGCAACTGCACGGCATCCGGCGGTTCGATGATGGGATCGAAGATCGCATGCGACAGCCGCACCGGCGCTACCGTGACGTCATAGCTGGTCTTGAATTTGCAGGCCACGCCCTTGACCTGGCGCGTAGTCAGTTCGGTGCCGCGCGGCACCGTCATGGCCATGGTCAGCTGCGCGGCGGCAGCGGCATAGTCCATCCGCGCGATCGAGCAGGAGGGGAACGGGCGCAGATAGTGCGGATAGAGCACCTCGAACAGGGCTTCGGTGAATTCGGGATAGTCGTCGTCCAGACGCTTCGAGGTGCGGGCGTTGATCAGCGCAAAGGACTGGATCATACGCTCGATGTGCGGATCTTCCGACACCTCGCCGGACATCAGCAGGCGGCCGGCGATCTTCGGGTATCGTTCGGAAAACTCGCGCGAATAGCGCCTCAGGAAACCGAGCTCGCGCTCATAATAGGGGAGTAATTCGTCCACGTTAACCGTCCATGCGCGCTGCGCGGCGTGCTTTGCTGATTGAGTATTGCAAGGTCGACGGCTGCAGCACGGCGTCGAAGCTGACGGCTTCCTTGGCCGGGCCGACCACCAGCATGGCTGCAATCGCAAAATTCAAGCGGTTGATCGATCCTTCGCGCAGTTCGAGCGAAGCCCGTACATTCCTCAGGCGCGGCTCGTGACGCGCAATGCCTTGCTCCAGGCATTCGCAGATGTACGCGCGGTCATCCATGCTGGCCAGGCTCATGCCGGAAAAATCGTTCAAGCCGTAGGTCAATATCGACTTGCTGCATTCGGGGAAATTCTTCAGTATTTCTTCAGGAATCACGGTGCGCGTATTCAGCATGGCTTCCAGGTCGCGGGCTACCGCGTCTTTCAGGGAATCCATGGACAGCCGCACCACCAGATCGGATTGCGCAGGTGTACTGTCGCCGCCCATCAGTCTGTCAAACAATCCTGGCGTGAAACCTTTCATCGCATACCATTCAAAGAAAAAAAGAGCCGCAGCATGCCGCGGCTCCCATTACTGGTGCAAAAAAAATTACACGACTTTATTGGTCGACAGGTCCCAGCCGCCGGAAGTGTTGCCGCCGGAGCCGCCGCCGATTTTTTGCTGGGTGTACTTCCATTTGACCTTGGAGTACTTCAGGCTGACGCTTTCGCTCAGCACATCGCCTTCCTGGACGGAAGGAGTGACGTCGGAGATCAGCAGGTTCGATAGTTCGATTTCGAAATACTTGATGCGATCGCCCTTGCCGTCGGCGCGCAGGAATTCGAACTTGGCGCTGTCGATGGTCTTGCCGGACGAGCAGTTCTGCAGCAGCAAAGGCGTAGCCAGGTCGGCGATCTTGGTGATCACGATGTCCTTGTGCTCGCAGCGCTCAGCTGTGTGGCCGCCGCCGGTCGATGCCGTAGCCGACTTCGGCTGCAGCACTTCCCATTGCACCGATTTGCATTCGATCCAGTCTTTGTGGGCGCTGTCGGTCGATTCGCCCTTGATGCCGTTAATTTGCAGATATACGTCGATTGCCATGGTAGTACCCCTTATTCAATAAAATTAAGACTTGGTTGACGCCGGTAATTCTGCGACCAAGCGGAGTGAAACTGAAAGTTCGTCAAGCTGGAAGTGAGGGCGCAGGAAAGACACTGCACGATAGACACCCGGACGTCCTGGTACTTCAGATACCTGCACGGAGGCTTCACGCAACGGGAATTGCGCCTTTTGCTCCTGGCTGGCATTGTCATCAAGCAGCACATACTGGGTCAGCCAACGGTTGAGGAAATCTTCCACGTTGCCTGCCGAAGCAAAGCTGCCGATCTTGTCGCGCATCATCGACTTCATGTAATGCGCAATACGCGATACTGCGAAGATGTACTGCAGCTGGGCTGACAGCACCGAGTTCGCATTGGCTGAATCGGTATTGTATTTCTTGGCTTTCTGGGTCGATTGCGCGCCGAAGAAGGCGGCGTAGTCGGTATTCTTGCAATGTACCAGCGAGATGAAGCCGAGGTCGCTCAGCTCTTTCTCGCGGCGGTCGGTAATCGCGATTTCGGTAGGGCACTTGAGCGCGACTTCGCCTTCATCGGTCTTGAAGGTATGGGTCGGCAAGTCTTCCACCAGGCCGCCGCCTTCCACGCCGCGGATCGCCGCGCACCAGCCGAAGTCTTCAAATGCCTTGGTCAGCTTGGTGCCGAAAGCATAGGCTGCGTTGCACCACAGGTATTTGGAGTGATCGGTGCCGTCGACATCTTCCACGAAGTTGAAGCCGTCGACAGTCTGGCCGTCTTTCGGATTGAACGGCAAACGTCCCAGGAAGCGGGGCAGGGTCAACCCGACGTAGCGGGAATCTTCCGATTCGCGGAAAGACTTCCATTTTGCGTATTCGACCGTCTCGAACACCTTGGCCAGGTCGCGCGGCTTGCCGAGTTCGCTGTAGGTTTCTAGTCCGAACAGTTCCGGCGATGCGGCACTGATGAAAGGCGCATGGGCGGAAGCGGCGATGTGCGACATCTGCTCGACGAAATACATGTCTTCCGGTTGCCGCGTGATTTCAAAATCGCCCAGCAGGGCGCCGAACGGCGAGCCGCCGAAAGTGCCGAACTCTTCTTCGTAGACTTTCTTGAAAATGGCGCTCTGGTCGAAATCCAGGGCTGCCTGGAAGTCTTTTACCAGTTCGCGCTTGGTGGCGTTCAGGACCTTGATCTTGATGTTCTGGCCGGTGGTCGAGTTGAACACCAGGTAGTGCAGGCCGGTCCAGCTGCTTTCCAGCTTCTGGAATTCAGGCGCATGCATGACGGCGCTGACCTGCTCGGAAATCAGGCGGTCCAGCTCAGCCACGCGGGCATCGATGGTCGCCGACAGGTTGGGCGAGACCACTACGGTGCCTTGCATGACCTGGTTCACGAGTTCCGAAATGATGTCCTTGGCGCGGTCGTGTTCGGCGCCGGATTTGGCGACTTTGCTCTGTTCTACGATCTGGTCGAGCAAACCGGATTCTTCTGCCACCGGGCTGGCTGCCGCCGCAGAGTTATGCTGAAAGGACATCTCAGTCTCCTTGTTTCTTGGTTTGCTTGCTCAACGCCGTCAGCTTCTCGGTGCTGTTGAGCACATCGTTCAGGATGTCTTCCAGCTTGTCGTTGCCGGCCAGCTTGTTGCGCAGGTCCGCCAGTTTGGTGCGGGCTTCCAGCAACTGCTTGAGCGGTTCGATCTGCTGCACCACGGCTTCCGGACGGAAATCGTCGATCGACTTGAATTTCAGCTCGACGCCGAATTCGCCGCCGCCATCGCTCAGATGATTCGGTACGCGGAAAGTGGCTTTCGGCTCGATGCCCTTCATCACTTCGTCGAAGTTGTCGTTGTCGATGTTGACGAATTTGCGGTCTTTCAGCTTGGCCTGGGCCACATCTGATTTGCCGCTGAAGTCGCCTACCACGCCCATCACGAACGGCAATTCCTTTTGCTCGATGGCGTCGCCGATTTCAACGTCGTAAGTCATTTGCACCCGTGGTGGACGGACCTTCTGCAAACGTTTTTGAGTACTCTCTTTTTTGGCCATAAAACCCCCGCTGATGCTTACCGGATAATCAAGCCCTGGCCCCGTGGCGGGGCGCAGGATTCATTTAGTTACTGCAACGATCCGAATGGATTGGCGCCGTCGCCGCTAGGTTCAGGCGTGGAGCCAGGTTTGGCCGCCACGGCACCCTTCTTGGGGGCGGCGGCAGGACGCGCCACCACCTTGGGACGGGCCGGCACCAGTACCGTCTCGCCCAGGCTTTCGCGCAGGATTTTCGCCAGGCCTTGTGCTTCGGTACGGACATTGCCGTTCAAATCGTTTTGCGTGCGCAGGTCGTTCAAGGCCTTGGTCGACAATCTCAGGCCGCCCACCGCGACGATGCTGTTGGCGACCTTGTCTTTCGGATCGCGGTTCAAACCTTCCAGCGCATAGGAAATGGCGTCGCCATAATTTTCCGCATCGAAACGGATTTGCGCCAAACGTACCCATGGCCCCTTGTCTGCTGGAAATGCGCTGGTCGCGTCTTTCAGCAATTTGACGGCCTTGTCGGTCTGGCCGGCTTTCTGGGCCGCGTCCGCTTCGGCCACGATGGCGTCAAGTTTGGCGGCCGGGTCTACCGGCGGCGGCGGCGTTGCACAGGCGCTTACCAAACATGTCAATGCCATGCCGTAGATAAATTTACTCTTCCATTGACTCATCTTAAACTCGCTTTCTATGTGGCAACTTTTAAATAGCCCAAATCTTAACAAAACCAGGCAGATGCAGATATCATATTGCCAATCTACATCAAAATTTGTTAACTTTGGTTACACCATTGCAACAAGTTTAGTCCAGACCCATACTATATGTCTAGGCGGCAACTAGTGCGGCGTTGTTGTTTTGTATAAATTAATGATGAAATGTCAATCCAGACAGTATGATCTATCCAGCATTTTGCAACCCAAATAAAGACGATAATTAATGTTAATGCGACCACTTTATCTCTTGGCTTCGCTTGCCGCCGTATTGAGCCTGGCCGGCTGTGCAGCCGGCGCCGTCTCGGCGGTCGGTTCGATTGCCAGCTCGGTATTGCAGATGTCAGGCATCACCAAGCCCGAAATTCCGGATGCCCAAAAGCCGCCCAGGACCGTTGCGATCAAGCTGCACGCCGGATCCAACCTGAATGTCGATAGCGGCGGTGCGCCGCTGGCGCTGGTGGCCAGAGTATATAAGTTAAGACAAAATGGTGCTTTCCAACAGGCAACTTACGATACATTTACTAATCCGCAGAAAGAAAAGGATGTGCTGGGCGCGGATCTGATCGAAGTCAAGGAAATCACCCTGGTGCCTGGACAGCGCTATGAAGTCAGCGAAAAGGTCACCCGGGAAGCCGGTTTCGTCGGCGTTGTCGCCTTGTTCCGCAAACCGGCGGCGCAGCGCTGGAAACTGACTTTCCCGGCGGAGCAGGCGGAGAAATCCGGTATAACCTTGGGCGCGCATGCGTGCGCGCTGACGGTCGGCACCGGCGTCACGGTGGCGGAAGACGTCGGCGCCAGCAAGTTTTTAACCCCGGCTCCGTGCGGTTAGCGCTTGGCCGGCAACTGCATGATGGTGGTTTGAATAAATTTACATGTGAGTCAAATACGTGAATCGAACATCGAAAATCTTATGGGGCGAGGGCTTGTTCCTGCGTCCCCAGCATTTCCAGCAGCAGGACCGCTATCACGAGAATCGCCTGCATGAAACCACCAATGCCTTGCATCCGTTTGCCTGGGGCGTGCTGTCGGTGCAACTGGACCGCGATGCGCTGGCTAACAACACCTTGCGGCTGTCAGAGTTGTCGGTGATTTTCCAGGATGGCGAAATCTACAAGGCGCCCGAGGCCGACGATCTGCCGGAAGTGGTCGACCTGACCAATATCCCGCACGCCCAGCAAACCATTACCTATTACGCGGCGCTGCCTTACATGAAGGGTTTCGGCGGCAATTTCTCGCCGCTGGGCCAGACCAGCAACGCCACCCGTTATGCGCAGAACAATGCAGCCACTGCCGACCTGTTCACGCAGGCGGCGGAAGCGGAGCTGACCTATTTGAAGAAATCGGTGCGGCTGGTGTCGGAAATGGAGCCGCGCGACTCCCTCATTAGTTTTCCGCTGATCAAGCTGCGCCGCATCTCTACCGGCGGCTTTGAGCCGGACCCGACTTTCGTGGCCCCCAGCCTGACCATCCGCAGCGCTCCTGCGCTATATATCCAGCTGCGGCGCCTGATGGATGCGCTGCAAGCCAAGGTCAGCGCCTTGTACGGCCATCACCGTGAGCCGAGCAAGAATGTCATCGAATTTCGTTCCGGCGATATTTCTTCATTCTGGCTGCTGCATACGGCCAGTTCGGCGTTTGCCGGACTGACGCACTATTTCCATAATCCGGCGTTTCATCCGGAACGCCTGTACGAGCAGCTGCTGAGCCTGGCCGGTGCGCTGATGACGTTTTCCAAGAGCTACGCGCTGTCGGACCTGCCGGTTTACCAGCATCAGGATCCGGGTCCATGTTTCGCCAAGCTGGACGCCATCATCCGCGAGTTGCTGGACACCGTCATCTCGTCGCGTTATTTTTCCATCGCGCTGTCGGAAAACAAGCCGTCGCATCATCACGGCATGCTCGACTCCGGCAAGATCGACGACAAGACCGCGTTCTACCTGGCGGTCAACGCCAGCATGCCGGCCATCGAACTGGTCGACATCGTGCCGCTGCGCTTCAAGATCGGCGCGCCGGATGACGTCGATAAATTCGTGCTGTCGGCGATGCCCGGCGTCAAGCTGTCGCATTCGCCGCAAGTCCCGGCGGCGCTGCCGGTGCGGCCGGACACTTATTATTTTGCATTGGAAAACAAGGGCGCCCTGTACGACCGCATGCTGCAGGCGCAATCGATTTCGATCTATGTGCCATCCGGCATCAACGACCTTAAACTTGAGCTCTTAGCGGTTACATCATGAACAGAACTTCAGCCCCATCCCTGCTTGGCGACATGGCTTCCGGCCAAGGCCCATATGCAGCGCCGGACAGCAGCAGCTCGGCCAATTCCTTGCTGGACCTGATGTACGACGGTTTCTATGCCCTGTTCCTGCTGAAGAACCGTTGCTCGCCGGTCGACGAAGCCGGCTTTACGGCCAAGATGCAGCGCTTCCTGAGCGACTTTGAACGCGGCGCAAAAAAGCTGGATGTCTCGGCGGAAGACGTGCATGCGGCAAAGTATGCGTTTTGCGCGGCGGTCGACGAGAACATCCTGCATTCGCAATTCAATATCCGCGAATCGTGGGCGCGGCGGCCGCTGCAGCTGATCCTGTTCGGCGACCAGCTGGCCGGCGAACATTTCTTCACGCGCCTGGAAGACTTGCGCGCGAAGGGCGCCTTGCACCTGCAGGCACTGGAGGTTTTCCATATGTGCCTGCTGCTCGGTTTCCAGGGTAAGTACATCATCGAAGGCCCGGAAAAACTGAATTACCTGACCGCGCGCCTGGGCGACGAAATCGCCCGCATGAAAGGCAAAAGCGTCGGCTTTGCGCCGCACTGGGAGCGGCCGGACCAGATCAGCCACAAGCTGCGCAATGAAGTGCCGTTGTGGGCGCTGTGTTCGGTATTTGCACTGATCGGACTGGGCGGCTATTTCGGCTTGAACACCATGCTGTCGCGCGCCACTGCATCAAGCATCGCCGGCTACAGCGACATCGTCAAACTGGCGCCGCGGGCGGCGAATCTGACCATTACCCTGCCTTGACGCTTGCCCGGCGTGCGCGAACGGGAAGATTCGGCTTTCCGGTTCGCGGGCCAGGCATGCGATAGGCAATCAATTGGATAGAGCAGCAATACATTTCTGCTGGTAATCTTCTGTCTCATGGAGACAAAACAAAAAACCGGCCTCATCCTCACCGGCGGCGGCGCCCGCGCAGCCTACCAGATCGGCGTGATGGACGCGGTAGCGTCGATTTTGCGGGAACAGGGCTGGGCGCCGGAGCAGAATCCTTTCAACATCATTTGCGGCACCTCGGCCGGCGCGATCAATGCGACGGCGCTGGCGTGCCGGGTCGACAACTTCGGCCTTGGCGTGCAAAAGCTGAAGGATGTCTGGGAGCACTTCGCGGTGGAGCAGGTGTACCGCGCCGATTCGCTGGGCGTGCTGCGCTCGGGGGCGCGCTGGCTGTCGTTGCTGTCATTCGGCTGGCTGCTGCGCAAATGGCATGCCCATCCGCCTAATTCCCTGCTCGACAATACGCCCCTGATCACCTTGCTGCACCGCTTGCTGGACCTGGAACGGCTCGACACGGCGCTGGCCAACGGCAGCCTGGACGCGCTGGCGATCACGGCATCGTCGTATAGCGGCGGCCAGCACATTACTTTTTATCAAAGCGCCAGCGAGATCCAGGGCTGGACCCGCAGCCAGCGCCGGGCGGTGCGGGACCAGATCGGCGTCGGCCATCTGCTGGCGTCCTCGGCGATCCCTTTCATTTTTCCTGCGATCCCGATCTTCTGCGAAGGCCGCCGCCAGTTTTTCGGCGATGGCTCGATGCGCCAGCTGGCGCCGATTTCTCCCGCGATTCACCTTGGCGCCAGCAAAGTCATGGTGGTCGGCGCCGGCCGCCGCCAGGAAGCGCCGGCTGACTCTCCCACTTTCGCCAGTTATCCGAGTCTGGCGCAGATCGCCAGCCACGCGTTGTCCAGCATTTTCCTGGACGGGTTGGCGGTGGATATCGAACGGCTGGAACGCATCAATCACACGCTTTCCTTCCTGACCGAGGAGCAGCGCCAGCGCACCCCGCTGAAGCCGGTGGAAATGCTGATTATTTCGCCGTCGGAACAAATCGACGATATCGCCACCAAGCACTTCGGCAGCCTGCCGCTGCCGATCCGCACCTTGCTGGGCGGCCTGGGCGCCAAGGATATCCAGGGCGGAGGGCTGGCCTCGTATCTGCTGTTCGAATCCGGCTATACCCGCGAGCTGATCCGCATGGGGCAGAAAGATACCCTGGCGCGGCGCGATGAAGTAGCGGTTTTTTTCGGGCCCGCTGAGGACGCTGCCCTTGCCGCGGTGGGCAGCGCGGCCTGACAGTTGTTCCGTATTGTCAAATATTGCAACACTTGATTGCGCCGCAAGTATACGGGTTGATTCGTTTTCAGCAACACGTTACCCTACGGTATCGCATATACAAAAAATATGAAATTTATGAAAAGCCACGCAACCCAGCGCCATTTCCCTGGTCTAAATGCCGGTTTCGCTGCTGCGATGTTGCGTAACGGCATATTGTTTCTGCTCGGCTTGCTGCTGTCTTTTCAGGTATTTGCCCGTGAATCTTTGCCGCAGGACACTGTTGCGCTGAACCAGCTGCCCCCGGAAGCACAGACGACATTGATGTTGATCAAGCAGGGCGGGCCTTTTCCTTATGCCAAGGACGGTGTGATATTCGGCAATTACGAGGGGGCGTTGCCCAGGCAGCGGCGTGGCTATTACCATGAATATACTGTAAAGACGCCGCGTGCCCGCAACCGTGGCGCGCGCCGGATCATTGCGGGCGGCAATCCGCAGTCTTCCGGTGAATATTATTACACGGACAATCATTATCAAACCTTCAGACGCATCCAGGAGTGACTGAGACGAGTGAACCAACTACCACAACAGCAACCCATCATTGCTCTAGCTGAGGGAAAAATGAGCTTGTTTAAAACCGTGCCGCCAAATGTAGTGCAGTCTATCCGCGCCTTCCGTGTGACCGACCTGCAGGCGGAAGCTCAGCGCCTGGGGCAGCATTTCCTGTATGCCTACTGTGCGGAAGCGACGACTAAGCAGCAGGTTCTGGGCAAAATCGCAAATGCTTTCCACTTTCCCAAGCATTTCGGCAAGAATTTCGATGCGCTGCACGACTGCCTGACCGACCTGGCGCACAAGGCCGGTCCGCAACCCGGCTTTATTGTGGTAATCGAGCAACTGCCGAATACACAGAAATTCGACAAGGAAGCGCGCGAAACCCTGCTCGACGTATTCCGCGACAGCGCCGATTTCTGGGCTGACAAGAAAGTTGCCTTCCGCGTCTTTTATTCATTCCAATAACAATATTTGCCGCCGGTTTTACTCAAAAACTGCGTTGCAACGGGTACAATGCGCGCCATGAGAAGCATTGTTATCCTGATTTCCGGGCGTGGCAGCAATATGCAAGCCATCGTCCGCGCCGCTCAAGCCGAACAGTGGCCTGCCCGCATCGCTGCAGTGATCAGCAACCGCGCAGATGCCGAAGGTTTGAAATTTGCTGCCGCCCAGGGCATTCCAACGGCGGTGGTAGCGAATAAAGACTATCCTGATCGTGAACAGTTCGATGCCGCCTTGCGTGTCGTGATTGACGGCTTTGCACCGGATCTGGTGGTGCTGGCCGGTTTCATGCGCATCCTGACGGCGCCCCTGGTGGAACACTACGCCGGCCGCATGCTGAACATCCATCCTTCGCTGCTGCCGAGCTTTACCGGCATGGCGACGCACCGGCAAGCGCTGGCGGCCGGCGTCAAAGTGCATGGGGTGACCGTGCATTTCGTCACGCCGACGCTGGACCATGGCCCGATCGTGGCGCAGGTTGCAGTGCCGGTGCTGGAAGGGGATACCGAGCAGTCGCTGGAGCAGCGGGTGCTGGTCGAAGAGCATCAGCTATATCCGCGTGCGGTGCGCTGGTTCATCGAAGACCGCCTGGCTATCGAGGACGGCCGGGTGCATGTCAGCGCGCAGCCAGTCTAGCGTTAGCCTGGCTCACATTCTTAGTTGCGTTACATGGTTGCGTGACTTAATTACGTGATTCACTACGCATCACCATCGTTTGCCGTACCGGCACGATAAACAGATTTTTAAGAAAGAATCATTATGAGATTGCCTCCCGCGATCATCGGTCACACCGAAGAAGTCCTGCGCGAAATTTTACGTTTTACCGGACCTGCCGACGGCACCTTGTCGCACTATTTTCGCGAGCACCCGAAGCTGGGTTCGCGCGAACGCGGCGTGGTCGCTGAAGCGGTTTACGGCCTGCTGCGCAACAAATCGATCTACACCAGCTTCGCCGAATCGGGCAACGGTCCGACCATGCGCCGCATGACCCTGCTGGGCCTGGCCGATGCGGTCGGCGTCGAGTCGCTGGGCGGTCTGTCGGAAGAAGAAACCGAATGGCTGACGCGGGTCGGCGAAATCGACCGTGCGCTGATGCCGGCGCTGATGCGCTCAAACCTGCCGCAATGGCTGTTCGACAAGCTGGTGGCGCGCGATGGCGAGGCCGCCACGCTGGAGCTGGCGTACGCGATGAACCAGCCGGCGCCGCTGGACTTGCGCGTCAATACAATCAAGTCGAACCGCGAAGATGTCAGCGCCGCCCTGGCGGAAGCGCCTATCCTGTGCGAGCCGACCCCTTATGCGCCGCTGGGCCTGCGCGTCATCAAGAAGCCGGCCTTGCAAAACCTGCCGCTGTTCAAGAGCGGTGCGATTGAAGTGCAGGACGAAGGCAGCCAGCTGCTGGCGCAAATCGTCGGCGCCAAGCGTGGCGAAATGGTGGTCGATTTCTGCGCCGGCGCCGGCGGCAAGACGCTGGCCCTGGGTGCTACCATGCGCAATACCGGCCGCCTGTATGCTTTCGATATTTCCGAGAAGCGCCTGGCGAAACTGAAGCCGCGCATGGCGCGCAGCGGTTTGTCCAATATCCATCCGGTCCTGATCGCCCATGAGAACGACGGCAAGGTCAAGCGCTTGGCGGGCAAGATCGACCGCGTGCTGGTCGATGCGCCGTGCAGCGGCCTCGGTACGCTGCGCCGCAATCCCGATGTCAAATGGCGCCAGACGCCGGAGGCGATCGTCGAAATGAACACCAAGCAGATCGCGATCCTGTCGAGTGCGGCGCGGCTGGTGAAATCCGGCGGGCGCCTGGTGTACGGTACCTGCAGTCTGTTGGACGAAGAAAACGAAGCGATTGCAGCGCAATTCCTGGCCAGCCACGAAGATTTTTCGCTGGTGCCGATGAAAGACGTGCTGGCCGAGCAGAAAATCCCCCTGGAAATGGGCGACTATCTCAAACTGCTGCCGCATCAGCATCAGACCGACGGCTTCTTTGCCGCGGTATTCGTGCGCAAGTAATCATGCTGCTCCGGGCCGGCGGTTTCAAGCTGACCCGGAGTGCGCAGCACGACAGAATGCCGAGACGCCAAGTACTCAACGCCGTATCTAAATAATGCCAGATATTTTCACGGACTTGCTCAACGACTTGCTGACCAACCTGGGTGCGCCCGGGTTGGCGCTGCAAGTCGGATTGCTGCTGCTTTGCATAGCCGTGGGCTGGGTGCTGGCGCGCCTGCTGCGCCGTACTTTCACGCTGAGCGCCGTGCAGCCGCCGGCGATGCAGATCGGCCTGGGCAGCTTCGTCAAGGTGCTCACGCCTATCCTGACTTTCCTGCTGCTGTTGCTGGTCAAGCTGGCTTTGCAGAAGTGGCACCAGCCGGTCAATATCCTGCGCCTGATGGTGCCGCTGGTGGCTTCCCTGGCGCTGATGCGCTTCGTGTTCTACGTCTTGCGCCGGGTTTTTGCGCGCAACAGCGGTGTCGGCACTTTCCTGCTGCTGTTTGAAAAGAGCTTCGGCGCCCTGGTCTGGATTGGCCTGCTGCTGTATATCACTGGCTGGTGGCCTGACCTGTTCGATTACCTCGAGAGTACGGTGCTGCCGATCGGCCGCTACAAGGTGTCGCTGCTGGCCATTATCCAGGCTCTGGTATCGGTGCTGGTGACGCTGGTGATCGCGCTGTGGGCCGGCGCCACCATTGAAGAGCGCTTGATGCGGGTCAACACCATGCATTCCTCGATCCGCACCGTGGTGGCGCGCATGGCGCGCGCGGTGCTGATCCTGATTGCGATATTGCTCAGTCTTTCGCTGGTAGGTATCGACCTGACCGTGCTGTCGGTGTTCGGCGGCGCGCTGGGTGTGGCGCTGGGTCTTGGTTTACAGAAAATCGCCAGCAGTTATGTATCGGGCTTCGTGATCCTGCTGGAGCGCAGCCTGGCGATCGGCGACATGGTCGGCGTCAGCACGTTCTACGGCAAGGTAGTGCAGATCAACAGCCGCTATACCGTGCTGCAGGGGCTGGACGGCATCGATACAGTGATTCCGAACGAGATCTTCATGATCAATTCGGTGCAGAACTATTCGCTGACCAACCGTATCCTGCGGCTGGCAACCCATGTGACGATCGTCTACCAGGATGATGTCGAAAGCATACTGACCATGCTGGAGCAGGCGGCGCTGGAGGTGGAGCGCGTCTCGCATGAAGTGTTGCCGCAAGCCTTGCTGCTGAAGATCGGTCCTGACGGGCTAGAGCTAGAGGTCGGATTCTGGATCACCGATCCCGAGAACGGGCGCCTGAATGTATTGTCCGATGTTAACCGGGCGATCTGGCGCGTGTTGCAGGCCAAGCAAATTAAAATTGCTCATGTGAAACGCGAGATCAAGGTATACGATGAGGAGTTGCGTAAAAGTAATTTTCACTCAGATACACAACAGGATTTGCAATTAGATGGCCCGGTTGATTCGCCGAAACCTAAAAGCGGCTGATATTCAGGGTACAATTGCAGTCGAATTTCGGGTAATTGGTCGGTAACTACCCGTCAACTTACCCGCATTACACTGCAAATCAGACATTAAAACAAGCAGTGGCGTAATCATTCATTACACATGGAGTACACATAGTGTTCAATGCAATTCTCGATTTCTTGTCGAATGGCGTAACAGGTGCAAGCGCCTGGCAGGTGGTCGTGTTCACGCTGGTCGTGACGCACATTACGATCGCTGCAGTGACTATTTACCTGCATCGCGGCCAGGCGCACCGCGCTCTGGATCTGCATGCGATCCCGAGTCATTTTTTCCGTTTCTGGCTGTGGCTGACGACTGGCATGGTGACCAAGGAGTGGGCGGCGATCCATCGCAAGCATCACGCCAAATGCGACACCGAGGAAGATCCGCACAGCCCGGTCACGCGCGGCATCAAGAAAGTATTCTGGGAAGGCGCCGAGCTGTACCGCGCTGAATCGAAGAACTTGGAAACCATGGAAAAATTCGGCCATGGCACACCGGACGACTGGATCGAGAGAAACCTGTACACCAAACATAGCGCCTACGGCATTGTCGCCATGCTGTTCATCGACCTGATGCTGTTCGGCGTCATCGGCCTGAGCGTCTGGGCAGTGCAGATGGTGTGGATTCCGATTACCGCCGCCGGCATCATCAACGGCATCGGCCACTACTGGGGTTACCGCAACTACGATTGCAATGACGCCGCCACCAACATCATCCCGTTCGGCATCATCATCGGCGGTGAGGAACTGCATAACAACCATCATACTTTTGGCACATCGGCCAAGCTGTCGTCGAAGTGGTACGAGTTCGACATCGGCTGGATGTATATCCGGATACTGGAAATCTGCGGCCTGGCCAAGGTCAAGAAGATCGCTCCGGCGCCGAAATTCAACCACGCCAAGCTGGTGCCCGACCTGGATACCTTGCAATCGGTGATCGCCAACCGCTACGACGTCATGGCCAAGTATGCCAAGTCGTTGAAGAACGCCTGGCACGAAGAGCGCAGCCACCTGACCGACAAGGCCAAGCTCGGCGCCGGTTTCCTCAAGTCATCGAAGAAATTGCTGCAACGCGAGCCGACCAAACTGGAAGCGCCGCAAAAGCAGCAGTTGACTGAATTGTTCTTGCATAGCAAAGCACTGCAAACCATGCATGAAATGCGGGTTGAGCTGGGTGCCATCTGGGAACGTTCGCATTTCACGCGTGATCAATTGTTGCATCAATTGCAGGACTGGTGCGCACGTGCCGAAGCGTCGGGCATCAAATCCTTGCAGGATTTTTCGTTGCGCCTGCGTAGTTATTCCTGAGTAAGGTAGAAGGCCGACCGTCGCAGGATGGCACGGTGTTGGCTCTGTTCTAGAAAAACGGCCCGAGCATATCGGGCCGTTTTTTTTGAGTGCATGCCTTATGCATACTGTGCTAGCCCTGCGCAAGACGGTGTTCTTGCCGGGGCGTGTCCGAAAGCGGTGCAGAGTCTTGCCTTTATATCGTGTAGATGAGATTGCTGGGTGGGTTAGGGAAGTCGAGGGTTTCAACGATGGCGACGACGTGTTCCCCGGGAGGGAGGTCGGGGCGCAGTGTGATGGCCTTGTCGGCGGATGCGCGTCCATCCTGGTTGGCGAACAGGGTTGTGACGTCACTGTCTATCGTGGTGGTGGGATTGGGAGTGAGGCGCAGGCGTGGGAAGCGGGCTGGTGTGCCATCCTTATTTGTGACATGCATGATGAAACCAGGAGCCGAATGGTCTTGCTTGACGACGGCCGGCTCGGTGAAGTCAAGAGCTCGCCATTGGGCGACGAAGTTCGCTTCCCGGATGCGTGTTTCCAGGCGTGGCAAGCCATAGGTATGCGCTGCGGCCTGATAGAGCCGTTCAGCGTGTTCGCCGACAGGAGTGGTGACGTATTGGCGCGTGTAGCCGACCAGCGTCGGGGCGGTTTCTTCGTTAGCGTATGAACAGTAAGAGTCCTTCCAAGCTGAGCCGACGAGGACGGTGAGGGCTTGGGCGATCGCGCATCCGGTGGAGTACTCGAATTCACCGAAAAAGAACGGCAGCCAGGTAGCAGGGTCCTCCGGAATCTTCTGCGGGAACGAGTACACTTTCCCGGTGTCTGGAGAAATTGCTTCTCGGCCAATGATTTCAAGAAAGCGCCCCTCGGCATAGGAGGCGACCCCTTCAAGCGTTTCAGTCTGCTCATATGTTGCGACCATATCTGGAAATAGCGTCCGCCGCTTGTCGCGGATAGCGAGAAAGGTCTCCAAGGCATCGCGGGCGCTGTTGGCGCTGGTGAAACGATGGACCAGCACAACGTTCTCTAGCCACTGCAAGCCCCCGAAGTGGACGTCGGCAGCCGGGTAAACGTAGCGGTCTCGCGAAGGGTTCCAGCCTTCCGGCAGCGTGTAGCCGTGCGGCTGCAGCCCATGGAAGTGTTCGTGGAACCAAGTTGCCGATGCGTACCAAGTCGATCCATCGAAGCCATATGGCCGTGGAAAACCAACAGCGTCTGGTGAGCGCATCACGACATACCAGAATGTTTGTCCTCGGAACTTTACGAATCCGAACTCTTGCTGTTTGTACAGGATACCCTCATCGAGTTCGGCAAGTGAGGTTGCGTCGCGCAGGACCTGAATCTCCCCGAGCGCCCACTGCGGTGGGCCGACGATGATTTCACTAGGCTTCGAGGTCCGGCTCGAGATCATAAATGCGGACATAATCTCCGTGTCCGCCGCCTTTCGCTCCAGCAGCAACAGAGGCCTGGGAGCAAGATTCCGATATGGCATAATCGTTCCGGTGCCGACTGCACGATAGATTTCCGACACCTGGAACATATGCTGCCGGACAGACGTCGGAAGCGCATTCCATGCCGCGTCCCCCATTCTTGCACCATCTGGCACATCACGTACGCCATGAGGAGCGCCGTCATCCGCATCCTCGAAATGACAGCCTGCCAGCAGCAAACCTGCTGTCAGCTTCACGCAGCCGACCATCATGCCTCTTCGCGATATAGGTGTTTGGTCCCACATAATCAGTTCCCCCACGTCGGTATGATCCACACTGTAAATACGCCCGCATCAATCGGATCAGATTTGTAGCGAGCGGGCGTAGCATGGCATATTTGACAAGTTTTAGCTAATTGACAATTGTGGAAAAGTTCAGCCGAACCTTGTGTCGCATGGATGCGCTGCTTGGCGTTCGTTCAAGGTAGTTTGTGTGTGGGGGAGGGGGGGCGTAAAAAAGCCCCGCAGGAACATGCCTTGCGGGGCTTTTCAGAGTTGGGATCAATTACTTGATCTTGGTCTCTTTGTATTCAACGTGCTTACGAACCTTCGGGTCGAACTTCATGATCGACATTTTTTCCGGGGTTGTACGCTTGTTCTTGGTAGTGGTGTAGAAATGACCTGTACCTGCGGTCGATTCCAGCTTGATTTTGTCGCGGCCTGATTTCGCCATGATTCTTCCTTTATTCTGCTAGTTAGACTTTTTCGCCACGAGCGCGCAAATCGGCCAACACGGCATCGATGCCGATTTTGTCGATCACGCGCAAGCCGGCGTTGGACAAGCGCAGGGAGACCCAGCGATTTTCAGACTCAACGAAAATGCGGCGATTTTGCAAGTTAGGCAAAAAGCGACGTTTCGTCTTGTTGTTTGCATGGGAAACGTTGTTGCCGACCATCGGCCCCTTCCCGGTGACTTGGCAGACACGTGCCATGTTTTTACTCCTTAAAGATTTCCGAAACTGGAAAAAAGGAGAGTATATATAAAAAAATGAGATTTTTCAACGACTTGCAGAAAACAATTGTGTCTTCTGTGCGTTCGTAGATTTAACAATTCGCTTTTGAAGAATTTCACAGCTGGCCATGTTCGGCAAACGAGTGCACCTGGGTGCCGGCGACGATGAAATGATCCAGCACTCTGACGCCGATCAGGTCCAGCGCCTGCTTCAGGGTTTGCGTCAGCTTGTGGTCGGCGGCGCTGGGTTCCAGCGTGCCGGACGGGTGGTTATGCGCCAGCATGACGCTGGCGGCGTTGTGCATCAGCACCGCCTTGACCACTTCACGCGGGTAGACGCTGGCGTGGGTGAGCGTACCGCGGAACAGTTCATCGGCGCAGATCAAGCGGTTCTTGACGTCGAGGAACAATACCAGAAAAGACTCGTAGGGCTTGTTGGTCAGCAACAACTGCAGGTATTGCTTGACCGCGGCCGGCGTGTCGAAGCTGGTGCCGGATTGCAGTTCCTCTGCCAGCGAACGCCGTCCCAGTTCCAGTATCGCTTGCAACTGCGCGAATTTGGCGGGACCGAGGCCGTTGATGGCGCAGAACTCGTCCAGAGAGGCCGAGAACAGCCGGTTGAGCGAGCCGAAATGGCTGCTCATCTCACGCCCCAAGTCGACCGCGCTTTTGCCGGCGGCGCCGACGCGCAGGAATACAGCCAGCAGTTCGGCGTCGGAAAGCGCCTGCGGCCCGAACTTGATCAGGCGCTCGCGCGGCCTTTGATCGACTGGCCAGTCGGTAATTGGCATGGTTAGTCCTTCTAAACGCGTCAGCTTGTCCAAGGTGGCTTACAATATCATCTTCAGATGAACGATTGCCTTTTTGTTAATGGTGTTTTTACCTAATTATGTCTAATTTGTCCCTGCCGGTTGTCACCGAAGCCTCCTACCTCACGCTCCATTACCGTCTTGCTTCGCAAGAGGGAGAGGACATTGTCAGCACCTTCAAGGAGTCGCCGGCTACTTTGCAGTTCGGCATGGGCCAGCTGGCGCCGTTCCTGGAAACCTGTCTGCTAGGTTTGCCGGAAGGCACGCACCAAACATTCGACCTGCCGCCTGAGCAGGCTTTTGGCCCGCGCAATCCTGAGCTGATCCAGCGCGTTTCGCGCGCTACCCTGCGCCAGAACTCGCAACTGGGCGAGGAGTATCGCATCGGCGACCTGGTGGAGTTTGCGGCGCCGGGCGGCGGCCAGTTCGCCGGCGTGCTGCGGGAAATCGACGAGCAGGGCGCCTTGTTCGATTTCAATCACCCGCTGGCCGGCCAGTCGCTCAAGTTTGAAGTAAAAATCATCGGCATCTTGTAATTACGCACGCCGATTGAATGGATATGACTATGGATAAAGAAATTCTGCTGGCGCAGCCGCGCGGCTTTTGCGCCGGCGTCGACCGCGCGATCGAAATCGTTGAACGCGCGCTGGAGCAATTCGGCGCGCCGATCTATGTGCGGCATGAGATCGTCCACAATGCCTACGTGGTGGCGGACTTGCGCAACAAGGGCGCTATTTTCATCGAAGAGCTGGCCGACGTGCCGCCCGGGAATACGGTGATCTTTTCTGCCCATGGAGTTTCCAAGGCGGTGCAGGAAGAAGCCGAGGTGCGCGGCCTGAAAGTGTTCGACGCTACTTGTCCGCTGGTCACCAAGGTCCACATGGAAGTCGCCAAGATGCGCCGCGAGGGCCGCGAAATCGTCATGATCGGCCACGAAGGACATCCGGAAGTCGAGGGCACCATGGGCCAGACCGAAGGCGGCATGCACCTGGTCGAGACCGTGGCCGATGTCGACAAGCTGCAGGTGGCCAATCCTGAGCTGCTGGCCTATGTCTCGCAGACCACTTTGTCGGTGGACGACACGGCGGACGTGATTGCCGCCCTCAAGCAGCGCTTCCCCTTGATCACCGAGCCGAAGAAGGGCGATATCTGCTACGCCACCACCAATCGTCAGCAAGCCGTGAAGTTCATGGCGCCGCAGGTCGACGTGGTGATCGTGGTCGGCAGTCCCAACAGCTCCAACTCCAATCGCCTGCGCGAAGTGGCCGAGAAGCGCGGCACCACGGCCTACATGGTGGATAACGCCGAGCAGATCGATCCCGGCTGGCTGCAAGGGAAGACTCGTATCGGCGTCACTGCCGGCGCCTCGGCCCCCGAGATCCTGGTGCAGGCGGTAATCGATCGCCTGACAGCTTATGGCGCCAAGAGCGTGCGCACGCTCGACGGCGCGGAAGAAAATGTCACTTTTCCGATGCCCAAGGGGCTGGCGCGCGTCTGAGGCGAAACTGGCGGCTTGCATGATTGCCTATGAGAATCTGCCGATTGTCATGGGCGATTGCAGCCTTGCAGCTGTTTGTTGCCTTGCCAAACGCCCCTGGAAAATCGTTGCGCAAAGGCCCTGATGCCTCATTCTGGCGCGAAATTATATTCCGAATAAATCCCACTTTTCCATCGATAGTTTTTTGTTTTCCTCGCTATCATTGCGGCGCTGAAGTTTGATTGTAGTTTGATTGTAAAAGGCTGTGCCGAACCGCCTTCAGCGAGGTAATATTGTAGTGCCGTCGGAGTTGCTTATCGCTTAACGTTAGCTATAATCTGCACGGTCATGGTGCATTTGTCCACCGAGACAAGGCGCTTTAAGATAAAAACGTTTTTACATAAAGACGTATAAGGAGACAAATAATATGTGTACCCCGTTCATCCTTCATATTCCGGCTATTCACGCAATGCCAGATTACCTTTCCAGCTAGGCGGAAGGGCGCATCCCCACGGCACCAGGACTTCTCCAGGGTGCCGTTTTTGTATCGGGAATGATTTTTGCTGTGCAGCCTCTGAGATGGTCGCAATAGTGTTCTGACCGATTTGAACCGAAACACACAAAGGAAATTATGGATATCTTTATCCAACAAGTTATCAACGGCTTGGTGCTGGGAAGCATGTACGCGTTGATTGCCCTCGGTTATACGATGGTATATGGCGTGCTGAACCTGATTAACTTCGCCCACGGCGATATCCTGATGATAGGCGCGATGGTTGGCTTGTCCATCCTCAAGCTGCTGCAGCATGTCGCTCCCGGCCTGCCTGGCATCGTCCAGCTGGCGATCGCCATCATCGGCGCCATTCCGGTCTGCGTCATTGTCAGCCTGATCATCGAGCGGGTCGCCTACCGGCCTTTGCGCAATGCGCCGCGCCTGGCGCCGCTGATCACGGCGATCGGCGTTTCCATCCTACTGCAGACTTTCGCCATGATGATCTGGGGCCGCAGTCCGCTGCCGGTGCCGCAAGTCATGCCGTCCGATCCGGTGCATATCCTCGGCGCGCTGATCTCGCCGACGCAGATCATGCTGCTGGTGCTGGCTGCCGCATCGATGTTCGGCCTGGTGATGCTGGTTGAAAAAACCAAGATGGGCCGCGCCATGCGCGCCACCGCGGAAAATCCGCGGGTCGCCGGCCTGATGGGGGTCGATTCCAACCGCGTCATCGTCATGACCTTTGCCATCGGCGCCGCACTGGCTGCCGTCGCCGGCGTGATGTGGGGAGCCAACTACTCGTCCGCACAGTTCGCGATGGGCTTCGTGCCCGGCTTGAAAGCATTCTCCGCCGCGGTGCTGGGCGGTATCGGCAATATCTACGGCGCCATGCTGGGCGGAATCCTGCTGGGCCTGATCGAGAGCCTGGGAGCTGGCTATATCGGCGACCTGACCGGCAACTTCTTCGGTAGCAATTACCAGGATATTTTTGCCTTCATCGTGCTGATTATCGTATTGACGCTGCGGCCGTCCGGCATCATGGGCGAACGTGTCGCCGATCGCGCTTAATCCGAGGAGGACACATGGCTCATTTTTTCGATACTAAAAAGAACCCGACCAAGGCCTACACCAGCTTGGTCGCCCTCGCAATCCTGCTCGTGGTTTTCCCGTTCATTGCCGCCAATTTCGGTAATTCCTGGGTCCGCATCATGGACTTCGCGCTGCTCTACATCATGCTGGCGCTAGGCCTGAACATCGTGGTCGGTTTTGCCGGCCTGCTCGATCTCGGCTATATCGCGTTCTATGCGATCGGTGCCTACATGACCGGCTTGCTGGCGTCGCCGCAGTTTGCTTCGGTGCTGGAATCGTTTGTCAATACCTATCCGGCCATCGGTAATTTCCTGGTGGCGATCTGCGGCCCGGAAATTGTCCAGAACGGCATCCACCTGTCGCTGTGGGTGATCGTGCCGCTGGGAGCGGCTCTGGCAGGGATGTTCGGCGCCATTCTCGGCGCTCCGACACTCAAGCTGCGCGGCGATTATCTGGCGATCGTGACACTCGGTTTCGGTGAAATCATCCGGATTTTCATGAACAACCTGAATGCGCCGGTGAACATCACCAACGGTCCGCAGGGTATCAACCTGATCGACCCTATCCGCATCTTCGGCGTTTCGCTGGCAGGGGAGCGCGGTTCCAATGCGACGGTCCAGCTGGGCAGTTTCAGCTTGCCATCGGTCAATGCCTACTACTTCCTGTTCCTCGTTCTGTGCATCGCGATCATCATCATTTCGATCCGCTTGCAGAACTCGCGCCTGGGCCGTGCCTGGGTGGCGATACGTGAAGACGAAATCGCCGCCAAGGCGATGGGCATCAATACCCGCAACATGAAGCTGCTGGCCTTTACGATGGGCGCCTCGTTTGGCGGCGTTGCCGGCGCCATGTTCGCCTCGTTCCAGGGTTTCGTCTCGCCTGAGTCGTTCTCGCTGACAGAATCGATTGCAGTGTTGGCGATGGTGGTGCTGGGCGGCATGGGGCATATCCCTGGCGTGGTGCTGGGCGGCATATTGCTGGCGGCATTGCCTGAAGTGTTGCGGCACACGGTGGAGCCGATGCAGATGGCTGTTTTCGGCAAGGTGCTGATCGATGCTGAAGTGCTGCGCCAGTTGTTGTACGGCCTGGCGATGGTAGTCATCATGCTGACCCGTCCAGCCGGCTTGTGGCCTGCGCCTAAGCACGAGGATCGGCCGGATGCCGATATCGATAAACCTACGCTGGCGACCGGCGTGGTAGAGGCTTAAGGAGATCACATGAGCGCACAAACTATTTTAAATATCTCCGGCGTCAATAAACGGTTCGGCGGTTTGCAGGCCCTGTCCGAAGTCAACGTCAAGATCCTGAAGGGCCAGATCTACGGCCTGATCGGACCGAACGGCGCCGGCAAGACGACGTTTTTTAACGTGATCACCGGCCTGTATCAAGCCGATACTGGCTCCTTTGAGCTGGCCGGCAAGCCATACTCGCCTTCGGCGCCGCATGAAGTCGCCAAGGCCGGGATTGCCCGCACTTTCCAGAACATCCGCCTGTTCGGCGAGATGACAGTGCTGGAAAACGTCATGGTAGGTTGCCACGTGCGTACCAAGCAGGGCCTGTTCGGTGCGGTGTTCCGCCACAAGGCGGCGCGCACGGAAGAGCTGGCTATCCGCAAGCGTTCGCAGGAACTCCTGGATTTCGTCGGTATCGGCCGCTTCGGAGAACGTACCGCGCGGCATTTGTCTTACGGCGATCAACGTCGCCTGGAAATCGCCCGGGCGCTGGCTACCGATCCGCAACTGCTGGCGTTGGACGAGCCGGCAGCCGGCATGAACGCCACCGAAAAACTGGCGCTGCGCGAGCTGCTGGTGAAAATCAAGAATGAAGGAAAGACCATTTTGCTGATCGAACATGATGTCAAGCTGATGATGGGCTTGTGCGACCGCCTGACAGTGCTGGACTACGGCAAGCCGATTGCTGAAGGATTGCCTGCCGAAATCCAGAAGAACCCCGCCGTGATTGAAGCTTATCTGGGAGGTGGTCACTAATGGCAACCAATATCCTGAAAGTCAGCAACCTGAAAGTCGCCTACGGCGGCATCCAGGCGGTCAAGGGCATCAACCTGGACGTCAATGACGGCGAACTGGTGACGCTGATCGGCGCCAACGGCGCCGGCAAGACCACCACCCTGAAAGCGATCACCGGGACTTTGCCGCAATGTAAAGTCGAAGGCGAGATGCACTATCTGGGAGAGCACACCAAGGGCACGACCTCGTTCAACCTAGTCAAGCAAAAGCTGGCGATGGTGCCCGAAGGGCGTGGCGTGTTCACCCGCATGAGCATCCAGGAAAACCTGCTGATGGGTGCGTATACCCGTGACGACAAGGCTGGCATCGCGGCCGATATCGAAAAATGGTTTACCGTCTTTCCGCGCCTGAAAGAGCGTGCTGCCCAAATGGCCGGCACCTTGTCCGGCGGCGAGCAGCAGATGCTGGCGATGGCGCGCGCATTGATGAGCCATCCCAAGCTGTTGCTGCTGGATGAGCCGTCGATGGGGTTGTCGCCGATCATGGTGGAAAAGATCTTTGAAGTCATCCGCAACGTTTCCGCGCAAGGCATCACGATCCTGCTGGTCGAGCAGAACGCCAAGCTGGCGCTGGAAGCGGCGCACCGCGCCTATGTGATGGATTCAGGCCTGGTGACCATGAGCGGCAACGCCAAGGATATGCTGGATGATCCTAAAGTGAAGGCGGCCTATCTGGGCGAATAAGCTCTGGCTGCCCGATTTGTACATAGAGGGGACTAGGCATTCGTGCCAGTCCCCTTTTTCTTGTTAGTCGATTTATTCACACGCCTCTGCGTTTTCCGGCTGGCGAGATCGTGGAAGGAAAGGCGGGCGACGCGGAGTACAAAAAAAGCCCGCCTGGGGAAGAGGCGGGCTTGGTTTGCGATGCGGAAGCCGAAGTTTTCCGTCGCCGGTGCTTAGGTCAGAGGCAGAGGATTGCGCTGGCTGTCAGACTGCTGGATACGATGTTCGATGGCATCCGGTACGCTGACCGCTGCTTCGGCCGGAGCCGGTGTGGCGGCATCGCCAGGCGCAATCGCTTGCATCGGACGCGCCTTAGGCGTCGCGATTGGCGCTGTCGAACCGGTCGAAGGCACGTTCTTGCCGGTGGCGACGTCTTGCAGGCGGCGATATTCAGCCAATACCTTGTAGCCGTAGCCGCCGTCGTTGGCGAAGGCTGCGGCGCCGACATAGCGCTTCAGGCCAGCTTCGACCGAGCCGCCCTGGGTCACGTAGTCCTTGAGAATCATGGAGCCGACCTTGATGTTGGCAGTCGGATTCAGCGCGGCCTTGATGCCGCCCATGCTTTCAAACTTGTCTTCATGTACTTTTGACATGACCTGCATCAGGCCTTGCGCGCCAACCGGGCTTTCGGCAAACGGATTCAAGCCCGACTCGATCGCCATCACGGCCAGGATCAGGAGAGGATCCAGTTTGGTTTCGCGCGCGGTTTTGTAGGCGGTCGTCACGAACATGTTGGTGGCGTCGCCGGCGACGCGATAACGCTTGGACAGCCAGTTGGTGACCCATTGCTGCTGACGCGAGTTGTCGAGCGGCTTGACTGCCTTGGGCAAGCCATCCATGTGCAGCAGGTGATTCATGTTTGCGCTGGGTACCGGCACGGTCAGGCTGGCGACATTCTTGCCGGCTGCTGGCGCGGTTGCCTGAACGGTAACTGCTGCATCCGCTTGCGGCGCTGCCGGCTGCGGAGCGCTGCTGGCGAACAGCGGCAGGCTTTGCAGTTTGAGGGCCAGATCCGGCTTGATCAGCATGGTGCTGAGTCCGATCAGGGCCAGGATGCCGCTGAACAGGATAGTGACGCGGGTGGTGGCGATAAGGCCGCCGACGGTGTCGCGGGCGAACAGCGCGCTGTTGATAGCGCCGTTGATCGATTCGCTGCTGAGTTTTCTTAAATATCCGGGCGTAGCCCAGCTAGATAATACCTTGGTAGATCTTGCTAACAATTGAACCTCCAGAATCGTCGCGGTGCATGCAGGCCCCTTGGAACAACGGGGGCGAAGATACTGAAGCTGCGTGCACCGTAATCAATATCGCCTGGCTTCGCATGCTGTGTGCGTCATGCCAGACGTCGTTGCTGTTTGCGCTTATGCGGCTCCAAGCTGGTCGGCTGCAGAAATGCGCCGTGCCGCTGGCAAACAACTTGTTCGGGGGAGAAGGCTGACGCCTTTTGAAAACACTCCTTAAAATGTCATGTGGGACCCCGATCCCGTGAGTATTGAGAGCCGTCATGAAAACGCTTTTTGGGCGCTGCGACTGCTTCAAGCTGGGCGCATTGTAGGGGGCTGTTTATATCAAGTCAATACTATGAAAAATAAAATACATAACTTTTATGTATAAAGAATGTGCCGGTTTACCGCTGCGAGCCAATAAAATCAAGCACTTCGCTGGGAAGCCTTAATTGTCGAATCAACATTCATAAAGATTGTAAGAATCCATGAAATATTCAGATTTACGTGATTTTGTTATCAAATTGGAACAAATTGGCGAGCTAAAACGGATTTCGACGCCGATTTCGCCTTATTTGGAGATGACGGAGATCTGCGATCGCACTTTGCGCGCCGGCGGTCCGGCGCTGCTTTTTGAAAATCCGACAGGACATTCGATACCTGTGCTAGGCAATTTATTCGGTACGCCGCGCCGCGTCGCGTTAGGCATGGGAGCGGAGGACGTCAGCGAATTGCGGCGCATCGGCCACGTGCTGGCGTCGCTGAAAGAACCGGAGCCGCCGAAGGGGTTTAAAGATATCCTCGGCCTTGGCACGCTGGTGAAGTCATTGTGGGACATGGCGCCCAAGGAGCAGCGCTCGGCCCCATGCCAGGATATCGTCTGGGAAGGCAACGACGTCGATCTGGCCAGGCTGCCGATCCAGCACTGCTGGCCGGGCGATGTGGCGCCGCTGATCACCTGGGGCCTGGTGATCACCAAAGGACCGCACAAGAAGCGCCAGAACCTCGGCATCTACCGCCAGCAGGTACTGGGCCGAAACAAGGTCATCATGCGCTGGCTGGCGCATCGCGGCGGCGCGCTGGATTTCCGCGAGCATGCGATCGCCACCGGCGGCAAGCCATATCCGGTGGCGGTGGCGCTGGGCGCCGATCCCGCTACTATATTAGGGGCGGTGACGCCAGTGCCGGACAGCCTGTCCGAATACCAGTTCGCCGGCCTGCTGCGCGGCAGCCGCACCGAGCTGGTCAAGGCCATCGGCAGCGAGCTGCGGGTGCCGGCCTCGGCCGAGATCGTGCTGGAAGGGCATATCAATCCCGACCCCTCGCATCCGTCCGGCTATGAAATGGCGCTGGAAGGGCCGTATGGCGACCACACCGGCTATTACAACGAGCAGGACTGGTTCCCGGTGTTCACCATCGACCGCATCACGATGCGCAAGTCGCCCATCTATCATTCTACGTATACAGGCAAGCCGCCGGATGAGCCGGCGGTGCTGGGTGTGGCATTGAACGAAGTGTTCATTCCCTTGCTGCAAAAGCAGTTTTCCGAAATCACCGATTTCTATCTGCCGCCGGAAGGGTGCAGTTACCGCATGGCGGTGGTGCAGATGAAAAAGGCCTATGCCGGCCATGCCAAGCGGGTAATGTTCGGCGTCTGGAGCTTCCTGCGCCAGTTCATGTATACCAAGTTCATCGTGGTGGTCGACGAGGACGTCAATATCCGCGACTGGAATGAAGTGATCTGGGCCATCACTACGCGAGTGGACCCGATCCGCGACACCACCATTGTGGACAACACGCCGATCGACTATCTCGATTTCGCCTCGCCGGTGAGCGGCCTCGGCAGCAAGATGGGGATAGACGCCACCAACAAATGGCCGGGTGAAACCAGCCGCGAGTGGGGGCGCACCATCAGCATGTCGGACGAGGTGAGGACGCGGGTCGACCAGATCTGGCAAGAGCTCGGCCTGTAAATCTGGATTTATAGGAAACGCTTTATATAAATAATGCGGAAAATGGCAGCGCTTGCCAAAAAGCTGTAAAAAGCGCTGCCGGCAATGACGCAATGCGGTACAATTCACCCCGGCGGGCCCCTGCGCATTGTGGCGTGGTCAACCTGGTCAGGTCGGGAACGAAGCAGCCACAGCCATTTCCTGCAAGTGCCGCAGACAAGGCTCGCCTCTATCCTCAGTATTATTCCGCACGGTTTTTCTCAGCAACACCTCCCCAACGTTGTGCCAATCGGTTGATTGCCAGTCTGTCAGCCGCAACCGTTGTCGCCCAGGCAAGCCTCAAGCTGGTTCAGTGCGCCGCTGGGTCCGCGGCAGGGATGCTGAAGCCGATTGTCGTCATGCCTGCCACGCTGTCGGCAAATACGCCGCCGCCATGCATCTTGGCGATCGCCTTGACGATCGCCAGCCCCAGGCCGTGGCCGTGCAGCTGGCTTTGATCCTTGTCGTTGCGGGCAGCATCGACGCGATAGAAGCGATCGAACAGCCGCGGCAAATGGTTCTCGGCAATCGGCTTGCCGGGGTTGGAAACGGCAATCCCGATCGCTGCCGGCTGCTGCGTGATGGTGACCACAATCGCCGCACCTGGCGTCGAATGCTGGATCGCGTTATGCAGCAGATTGCTCATGGCGCGCTTGAACAGCGAGGTTTCGATCGAGGCTTCGGCGCCGATGTCGCCATCCACCTTGACCGTCATTTTCGACTCGTCCAGCACAAATTCGAAGAACTCCACGGTCTTGTTGATTTCCTGGGCTATCGAGGTGCGCACCAGGCTGGTGGCGGCTTCTCCCTGATCGGCGCGGGCCAGGAACAGCATGTCGTTGATGATCGAGCGCAAACGCTCCAGCTCCTCCAGGTTCGATTGCAGCACTTCCTCGAATTGCGGCGCGGTGCGCTGGCGCGACAAGGCCACCTGGGTCTCGCCGATCAGGTTGGCCAGCGGCGTGCGCAGCTCGTGGGCGACGTCGGCATTGAACGCTTCCAGCTGGTTGTAGGCGGTTTCCATGCGCTCCAGCACGCCATTGAACGCGGCGGTCAGGTCCGACAGCTCTCCCGGCAGCGGCGCAATCTGCAAGCGTTGCGACAGCGTCTTGGGACCAAGCGACTGCGCCGCGCTGGACAACTGCTTCAACGGCCGCAATCCCACTTGCGCAATCCAGTAGCCAAGCAGCATCACCAGCATCACGCCCAGCAGCGACAGGCCGACCAGTGCGATCATGAAGGCGTGCAGGGTATGCATGTAAGGCGCCGCATCCACCGCCACGATCAGCCTGACCGCAGGTCTTTCGCCGAACGGCGGCAGAGCCTTGGTCAAGGTATGCAGCGGATATTCGCGGCCGCGCAGCATCAGGTTGCCCATGCCGTCAGGATTGCGGTCGATCTTTTCGATGTCGGCCAGGTCCTTGCCATACTGGAAGCGCGGATCGTCGCTCAGTACCCAGTAGCGGAAACTGCCGTCGGCCGGCGTCAGCGTATCCAGCTTGGCCTGCACCCGCGGCCAGCGCGCGGGATCGCCGTTGTGCTGGATCATGTACTGGGTGTCGAGAAAGCGGGTGCTCAGCTCATCGTGCTGATGGCGCGCCAGTTCGCGCTGCAGCACGCCGTACAGGGCGCTGCCGATCAGCGAGAAAATCAGCAATGCTGCCAGGGCGAACATCGCCACCAGGCGGACTTTGATGGAGCGTCTCATCCCTGGCTCTCGTGATGGTGCGCTTCGTGCGTTTCGCGTGGCTCGCGCGGTTCCAGCACATAGCCCATGCCGCGTATGGTGTGCAGCAGCTTGAGGCTGAACGGCGCATCGATCTTGGCGCGCAAGCGCTTGATGGCGACTTCGACCACATTGGTGTTGCTGTCGAAGTTCATGTCCCATACCAGTTCGGCGATTGCTGTCTTCGACAGGATTTCGCCTTGCCGCCGCGCCAGCACCGCCAGCAGGGAAAATTCCTTGGCGGTGAGATCGATGCGGACATTGGCGCGATAGGCCTTGCGGCTGATCAGGTCGATCTGCAGATCGGCAATCCGCAGCTGCGCCGGCTCCAGCGCGCGGCCGCGCCGGGTCAGCGCCTGCAGGCGCGCCAGCAGTTCCAGGAATGAAAACGGCTTGACCAGGTAATCGTCCGCGCCGCCCTGCAGGCCCTTGATGCGGTCCTCCACGCGGTCGCGCGCGGTCAGCATGATGACCGGGGTCTGCTTGATTTCACGCAGCGCATGCAAGACTGAAAAGCCGTCGACGCCGGGCAGCATGACATCCAGCACGATCACATCGTAATCGTGCTGCAGCGCCAGGTGCTGGCCGTCTATCCCGTCATGGGCGACGTCGACCGCGCAGCCTTGCTCGGTCAGTCCTTTGCATAGGTAGTCAGCGGTCTTCAGTTCATCTTCGACGATCAGGATTTTCATGTGCTGCGGGTCTCCTGTTCTGTCCTGCGCAGCGCCAGCAACATGGCGCTGCGCAGGATTGAGCAATTTCTGTTTTGATTATTTCGAATCTATCACGGCCGGAGCGTTTGCAACCGTCGTGCCAGCCTTGCGTGCCGCCTTGCGCGCGCGCCGGGCTTCCTTGCGGCGCTCATACCAGTAATGGGCGCGGTCCAGGTACAGATAGACCACCGGCGTGGTGAACAAGGTCAGCGCCTGCGACAGCACCAGGCCGCCGACCATGGCATAGCCCAGCGGACGGCGCAGCTCCGAACCGGCGCCATGTCCCAGCATCAGCGGCAGGCCGCTCAGCAGTGCGCACATGGTGGTCATCATGATCGGCCGGAAGCGCAGCAGGCAAGCCTGGTAGATTGCTTCTTCCGGCTTCAGACCTCGCTCTCGTTCGGCGGTAAGGGCGAAGTCGATCATCATGATGCCGTTCTTCTTGACGATGCCGATCAGCAGGATGATGCCGATCAGCGCAATCACGCTCAGGTCATAACCGCCCATCATCAGGATCAGCAGGGCGCCGACGCCGGCCGAAGGCAGGGTCGACAGGATCGTCAGCGGATGGATGTAGCTTTCATACAGCAGCCCCAGCACAATGTATACCGCAACCAGGGCGGCGGCGATCAGGTAAGGCTGCGACGACAGAGAGTCGCCGAAAGCCTTGGCGGTGCCCTGGAAGGCGCCGCTCAGGGTCTGCGGCACGCCCATCTGGTTCTGCGCCTTGGTGATGGCGTCGACCGCTTCGCCCAGCGCTACGCCAGGCGCCAGGTTGAAGGAAATCGTCACCGCCGGGAACTGGCCCTGGTGGCTGATCGACAGATAGGAAGTCTTGTTGGTGTCGATGGTGACGAAGGTCGACAGCGGCACCTGCTGGCCGGTGACCGGCGAAGTCAGGTAGAGCTTGCTGAACAGGTCGGGATCCTGCTGCAGCTTGGGCGTCACTTCCAGGATCACGTGGTAGCTGTTGATCTGCGTGAAGTACTGCGCGACCTGGCGCTGGCCGATCGCATCGTAGATGGTGGCGTCGATCAGCGCCGGCGTGATGCCGAAGCTGGAGGCGCGCGCGCGGTCGATGGTCAGGCTCGCCGAAGCGGCAGCATTCTGCTGGTCGGAGGCGACATCGGTCAGCTCTGGCAGCTGGCGGAAGCGGCCCAGCAGTTTCGGCGCCCAGACGTTCAGTTCATCCAGGTTGGAGTCGGTCAGCGTGTACTGGTACTGGGTGCGCGACAAGCGGCCGCCGACGTTGATATCCTGGCCGGCCTGGAGGAACAGGTTAACCCCTTGCACCTTGGCCAGCTGCGGCCGCAGGCGAGTAATGATCTGGTCGGCGCTGGCGGTGCGTCCCTCATCCTTCGGCTTCAGGCTGATGAAGAAATTGCCGGTATTGAAGGTATTCTGGCCGCCGCTCATGCCGAAACCGGTGACGTCCGGATCCTTGCGCACGATATCGGCCAGCGCCAGCATGCGCTTGTTCATCGCGGAAAACGAAGAGTCCTGTCCCGATTCGGCAAAGCCGTAAACGAAGCCGGTATCCTGCTGCGGAAAGAAGCCTTTCGGAATCACGATGAACAGCGCCACGGTAGCGATCATGGTGGCGAAGAACACCATCAAGGTGATGAACTGGTGGCGCAGCACCACATGCAAGCCGCGCTTGTAGGCGTTCAGCATGGCATCGAAACCGCGCTCGAACAGCTGGTACAAGCGGCCATGCGATTCGGCAGAGTGCGGCTTGAGGAAGCGCGAGCAGAGCATTGGCGTCAGGGTCAATGAAATCACCACCGAAACCGCGATCGTCAGCGTCACGGTAATCGCAAATTCACGGAACAGGCGGCCAACGATGCCGCCCATCAGCAGCAATGGAATGAACACGGCCACCAGCGATACCGAGATCGAGATGATGGTGAAACTGATTTCTCCAGCGCCCTTGTAGGCCGCTTCCATCGGCGACATGCCTTCTTCCACATAGCGGTAGATATTTTCCAGCATGACGATGGCGTCGTCGACCACGAAGCCGACTGCAATGGTCAACGCCATCAGCGACAGGTTGTCCAGGCTGAAGCCAAGCAGATACATGACGCCGGCGGTGCCGAGCAGCGCCAGCGGCACTGTCACGCTAGGGATCAGGGTAGCCGGCACATTGCGCAGGAACAGAAAGATCACCAGCACCACCAGCGCGATGGTCAGCACCAGCGTGAACTCGACGTCGGCCACCGAGGCGCGGATGGTCTGGGTGCGGTCGATCAGGGTGTTGATATGCACGGTCGGCGGGATTGCTGCCTGCAGGCGCGGCATGGCGGCCTTGATGCGGTCCACGGTTTCGATCACGTTGGCGCCCGGCTGCTTGGTGACCGCCAGCACGATCGAACGGCCGTTGATGATGGTGTTGGCGGCCGGCGCGGCGGCGCCGGCATAGGCCCAGCCCGCAACCTTGACGTTCTCCGGCGCGTCTACCGCGACGCCGATATCGCGCACGCGGATCGGCGCGCCGTTCTTGTAGGCCAGCACCATGTCGTTCCATGGCTCGGCGCTCAGCAGCTGGTCATTGGTGTAGACGGTGAAGCTTTGCTTGGCGCCGTCAACCGTACCCTTAGGCTGGTTGACGGTAGTGCTGGCGATCACGCCCCTGATATCTTCCAGGCTGATGCCGATGGCGGACAGCTTGGTCGGATCGACCTGGATCCGCACCGCCGGCTTTTGCACGCCGCCGATATTGACCAGGCCGACGCCGGGAATCTGCGAAATCTGCTGCGCCAGGATGTTGTCGGCGAAATCGTTCACCTGGATCAGCGGCAGGGCATCCGACTGCACCGCGATCACAAGGATAGGCGAATCGGCCGGATTGACCTTGCGGAAGGTTGGCGGACTCGGCAGGTTGGCCGGCAACTGGCCGCTGGCGGCGGTGATTGCCGCCTGGACATCGAGGGCAGCGGCGTCGATGTTGCGGTTGAGGTCGAACTGCAGCGTGATTTGCGAGGAGCCGAGCGAGCTGCTGGAAGTCATTTGCGACAAGCCAGCGATCAGCGAGAATTGCCGTTCCAGCGGCTGCGCCACGCTCGACGCCATGGTTTCCGGACTGCCGCCGGGCAGGTTGGCGGAGACCTGGATGGTCGGGAAATCTACCTGCGGCAGCGGCGCCACCGGCAGCAGCGGCCACACCGCGGCGCCCACCAGGAAAATCGCAAGCGCCAGCAGGGTGGTGCCGATAGGGCGTTTAATGAAGGTGGCGGAGATGCTCAATTGCTTGTCCCCTTAGTGGAGGATGCTGCCGCCGCCGCACTGGAAGCGCCGCTGTTGCCATTGCTGCTGCCGCGCGCTGCGGCATCCTCGCTGACCTTGATGCCCGGCTTCAGCTTGTACTGGCCGTCGACGACGACCCGTTGTCCTGCGCTCAAGCCCTTGTCGATGACGGCGATGCCGTCCTGGATATTGGCCACCTGGATGATCTGGATCTGCGCCTTGCCGCCAGCGTCAATCACATAAGCGTAAGTGCCGTCCTGGCTGCGCTGCACGGCGCTGGCGGGAATCGTCAAGGCTTGCTTGCGGTCACCCAGCACCAGCCGCACGTTGACATACTGGCCCGGCCACAGCACATGCGACTGATTCTGGAAAATCCCTTTCAGCTGCACGGTGCCGGTGCTGGTGTCGATCTGGTTGTTCAGCAGGGTCAGGCTGCCTTGCGACAGCATGGTGCTGCTGTTGCGGGCAAAGGCCTGCACCGCGAGCGGCTTCTGGCTGCCGTGCAGGGCGGCGTTGATATTCTGGAAGCTCTCTTCCGGCAAGGTGAACACCACCGCGATCGGATCGATCTGGTTGATCACCACCAGGCCGTTGGTGTCGGCAGCGTGGACGATGTTGCCGGGGTCGACCAGGCGGGCCCCGACACGTCCGCTGATCGGCGCCACGATGCTGGTGAAGCTGAGCTGCACCTTGGCGTAGCTGATTTGCGCGTCGTCGGCTTGCACCGCGGCCTGCAGCTGGTTGACCTGGGCACGTTGCGCATCCAGGGTCTGTTGCGTGGCGGCGTCTTGCTGCACCAGCGTGGTGTAGCGTTGCAGGTCGAGCTTGGCGTTGGCCAGCGTCGCCTGATCCTTGGCCTTTTGCGCCACCGCTTGCGCCAGTTGCGCCTGCAAGGTGCGCGGATCGATTTGCGCCAGCAGCTGGCCGGCCTTGACGTCCTGGCCTTCGACGAAACCGACCTTGTCGAGCTGGCCGTCGATGCGCGCCTTGACTGTCACGCTGGCGTTGGAGGTGACGGTGCCGACGCCGGACAGGTACATCGGCATGTCTTGTTGTTTCACCTGCGTGGTGCTCACCGATACCGCCGGCGCAGCGGCCGGCGGCGCGGCGGCGTCGGCCTTGTGGCTCAGGCTCCAGCCGGCGGCGCCGATCAGGACCAGTATCGCGGCAGTGATCAGCAGCGTCGAACGGGTTTTGGAAAGTGTGGTGGTCATGTCGTTGTCGGTTCGGAAAATTAATTGGCGGTACTGTTGTTCTTTGCTTGCGCGGCGTTGTCGGCCTGGTTCAGCCGGGACGCATCCCAGCCGCCGCCGACTGCCTTGATCAGCGCCACGCTGGCGACCAGCTGGCGGCCCACCAGCTGCACCAGGGTACGCTCGTTGCTCAGCGCCAGCGTTTGTGCGGTGACTACCGCCAGGTAGGTGGCGGTGCCGGCGCGATACTGCCTGAGCGCCAGCTGCTCGGCCAGCTGCGAGGCTTTCACGGCTTGCCCTTGGGCCACCGATTCCTGGTCGAGCACATTCAGCGTCGCCAGGTTGTCTTCCACTTCCTGAAAGCCGCCCAGCACGGTTTGCTTGTACTGCGCCACTGCTGCGTCATAGACTGCGACCGCCTGCGCCGTATGGGCGCGGCGCAGGCCGCCGTCGAAAATCGTTTCGGCCAGCGCCGCTCCCAGCGACCACACCCGGCTTGGCGTATTGAACCATTGCGCCAGGCTGCTGCTGTTGAAGCCGCCGCTGGCGCTCAGCGTCAGCGCCGGGAAATATGCTGCCTTGGCGACGCCGATATTGGCGTTCGCCACCGCCGCGTTGCGTTCGGCGTTGGCGATATCCGGCCGCCGCTCCAGCAGGTCCGACGGCAGCCCGGCTGGAATCACCGGCAAGCTTGCCTGCATCTTGGCCGCCATTTGCGGATCGGCCGGCGCCGGCGCCAGCGTGAATCCGGCCGGCGCCTGGCCGGTCAGGATGGCGATGGCATGTTCCAGCTGGCTGCGCTGGGCCTGCAGATCGATGGCTTGCGCCTCGGCAGTCTTCAGCTGGCTCTCCGCCAACGCCACATCCGAGCGCAGCGCGACGCCGACGGCGTACTGGCTTTGCGTCAGCTTGAGCGAGCGGGCGTAGGCCGCGGTGGTGCGCGCGTACAAGTCTTTCAGCAGGTCGGTAATGCGCAATTGCAGATAGTCTTGCGCCAGGGTCGCCTGGATGCTGAGCCGGGCAGCCGCCAGGTTGGCCGCGCTGGCCTGGCTGCCGGCATCGCCGGCTTCCACGGAGCGCCGCACGGCGCCCCAGACATCCGGTTCCCAGCTGCCTTGGAGTCCGGCACTGTAGTTGTTGCCGAGGCGGACGCCATTGCTGTTGCTGAGCGAGCGGCTGGCGCCGGCATTGACGCCGACTGTCGGCCAGAAGCCTGAACGCGCGGCGTCCGCCGCGGCGCGCGCCTGGCGGTACTGGGCTTCGGCCTGGGCGATATTCTGGTTGGCCCGGTTGGCTTGCTGCATCAGGGTGTTCAGCGTGCTGTCGCCGTACGCTTCCCACCAGTTGCGGCTGCTGTCGATCTGCTGCGGTTCCGCCTGTTTCCAGGGGCCGCTTTCCTTGTAGTGGGCGGGCAGGTCCATCGCAGGGCGTACATAGTCTGGGCCGGCTGCGCATCCGGCCAGCGCTAGCGCGACCGCGGCAGCCAGGATGGCGCCGGGGAGATTTCTTGAGGGAGGTGGGAAATTCATGAGTCTGATTAGGCTGGCGTCCGGAACTTCGAATGGAGTGCCCGATGCCGCGCGCAGCATCGGACAGTGTGAAGACACTTTAAATCCTGCTGCGGTACCCGATGCTGTCACTAATATGACAATTCTGTCAGTTTCGCTTACACCGGGGTTTCCTGCATGCGCCCGTGACGGATGCGCAGCGCGCTGATGATGGTGGCAAGCAAGGTTGCACTGGCGGCAAGCCAGAGCGACAGATGCACTGCGCTGGCGTCCAGCTGGGCGGTGCTGGCGCTGGCTTGGGCGATGCTGGTGGCGGCCAGCACCACCGCAACCAGCGCCGCGCCCAGCGACTGCCCGAAAGTGCGGGCAATCGCCAGCACGCCGGAGGCGGTGCCGCTGCGGGCGCGCGGCGCGTTGCTCAGCATTTCCCGGTTGTTGGGACTTTGGAAGAAGCCGAAGCCGAGTCCGCAGACGAACGCACGCCATAAAATATCCGGGATCGAGGCGTGTTCGCCGAGACAGGCCAGCAGCACTAGGCCGATGGTCAGCACCAGCAGGCCGCAAGTCGACAGCAGCGCCGCCGAGTAGCGGTCGGCCAGGCGGCCGGCAATCGGCGCCGTGATGGCGATGGCCACCGGCCAGGGGGTGAACAGGGCGGCGGAGAGCAGCGGCGTGAAGCCGTAGGCGCCCTGGAACAGGAAGGGCAGTGCGATAAAGGCAATTCCCTGGCCGATGAAAGAACAGAGCGAGGTCGCCACCGCCATCGAAAAGCGTTGTGATGTAAAAATATCAAGCGGCAGCAGCGGCGCCGAATATTTTCGTTGTCGAATAATAAATAAGATCGTCGCGGTCAGCGCAATGCCGCCTAATATCAGTTCCTTGGTCCAGCTGTCGTGGCGCGACAAGCCGTCCACCGCCATCACGAAAGTGCCCAGGGCAAGCGCCGAGAGCAGTGCGCCGCTGCCATCGAACTTGCCGCCGCGACCGGGATCGCGCGGCAGCACGCGCCGCGCCAGCAGCAGGGTAACAATCCCGATCGGCACGTTGACGGCGAACAGCCATGGCCAGCTCAGTACGGATAGCATCAAGCCGCCGATAGCCGGTCCGGCGGCGGTGGAGGAGGCCACCACCAGTGCATTGACGCCCAGCGCCGTACCCAGCAGCCGGGTCGGGAAGATGTTGCGGTACAGCGCCGGTCCTATGCTCATGGCGGCAGCGCCGCCCAGGCCTTGCAGGAAACGCATGCCATTGAGGATAGACAGCGACGGCGCCAGGGCGCAGCCCAGCGACGCCAGGGTAAACACCAGGATGCCGCTCATATACAAGCGACGGAAGCCGAACACTTCGCCGATCGAGGCGAACGCCACCATGGTCATGGCGCCGGCCAGGATATAGGCATTGGCGATCCAGACCGCGGCGGCCGGATCCACTTCCAGGCTGCGCGCGATCATCGGCAGCGCGACATTGACGATGGAACCGTCCAGCACGGTCATGCTGGTGCCCAGGATCATGACGATAATGGCCACCCGGCGGGCTGCGCCGGGCAGGCCGTCGTCTTCCGGCATGTCGCCGAACAGCTGGCTCATAGAGGCAGGCCGCGCGGCACAGGCGCAACACTTGATGGGAGAGGGAGCGGGGTAAGCACGTTCGGCACGTTAAGATGGGGGGATAGGGACTGCATCGGTGGCCAGGGCCGGAGCCGCGGATTATTACATGAAGCGCAATTTTATGCAGGCGGCCAGCCGGCCGTTTGCCGATGGCGAACAACAACAGCCGTTATTTTTCCGCGCACCGGCGGCTGCCGGGAGCACTGTTTGATGTATAATTCGAATTTCCCGCATGTGCCGTTCGGCACCTTCTGTAATGACTAAGTTTGTATTTGTTACCGGTGGCGTTGTCTCATCCCTTGGTAAAGGGATTGCAGCCGCCTCACTCGCCGCGATTTTAGAATCACGCGGCCTTAAAGTCACCCTTCTTAAACTCGATCCGTACATCAACGTCGATCCAGGCACCATGAGCCCGTTCCAGCACGGCGAAGTGTTTGTGACCGACGATGGCGCAGAGACCGACCTCGACCTCGGCCACTACGAGCGCTTCATTACGGCCAAGATGAAGAAGGTGAATAATTTCACCACAGGCCAGATCTACGAATCGGTGATCCGCAAGGAACGCCGTGGCGAGTACCTGGGCAAGACGGTGCAGGTCATTCCGCACATCACCAACGAGATCCAGGATTACATCTACCGCGGCGCTGAAGGCTTCGACGTGGCGCTGGTGGAAATCGGCGGCACCGTCGGCGATATCGAATCCCTGCCATTCCTGGAAGCGGCGCGTCAGCTGAGCCTGCGCGCCGGCCGCAAGGCCGCGGCTTTCGTGCACCTGACGCTGGTGCCGTACCTGGTGTCGGCCGGTGAGCTGAAGACCAAGCCGACCCAGCACAGCGTGCAAAAGCTGCGCGAAATCGGTATTTCGCCCGATGCCTTGCTGTGCCGCGCCGACCGTCCGATCCCTGACGATGAACGCGCCAAGATTTCGCTGTTCTCGAACGTCCAGGGCGACGCCGTGATTTCGGTGTGGGACGCTGACACCATCTACAAGATCCCGCAAATGCTGCACGACCAGGGGCTGGACGCGATCGTCTGCGAAAAGCTGGGCCTGTCGCCGAAGCCGGCCGACCTCTCGGTCTGGACCAAGCTGGTGCATGCGCTGGAAAATCCAACCTACGAAGTCACCATCGGCATGGTCGGCAAATACGTCGACCTGACCGAATCCTACAAGTCGTTGACGGAAGCCTTGCGCCACGCCGGCATCCATACCGGCAGCCGGGTCAACATCGAATACCTGGATTCGGAAGAAATCGAAGCCACCGGCACCGCTCCGCTGGCCAAGTACGATGCGATCCTGGTGCCGGGCGGCTTCGGCAAGCGCGGCGTGGAAGGCAAGATTGCCGCTGCCCGCTTTGCCCGTGAAAACAAGATCCCTTACCTCGGCATCTGCCTCGGCATGCAAGTCGCGCTGCTGGAATACGCCCGTAACAAGGCTGGCCTGCCGCACGCCAATTCGACCGAATTCGATGCCCAGACCGACCAGCCGGTCGTGGCCCTGATCACCGAATGGCAGAACCACGATGGCAAGGTGGAGTTGCGCGACGTCAACTCCGACCTGGGCGGCACCATGCGCCTGGGCGCGCAAACCTGTGATATCAAGCCCGATACCCTGGCCGCGGAAATCTACGGTCCGACCGTGACTGAACGCCATCGTCACCGCTACGAAGCCAACAACCATTACCTGGAGCGCATCGAAGCGGCCGGCCTGGTGGTGTCGGCCCGCACGCCGACCGAAGACCTGTGTGAAATCATGGAACTGCCGCGCAGCGGCGACAATGCCCACCCTTGGTATGTCGGCGTCCAGTATCACCCGGAATTCAAGTCGACTCCGCGCGATGGCCATCCTTTGTTTATTTCGTTCATCAAGGCTGCGCTGGCGCACAAGCAAGCCAACACCGCAGCTGCGTAAGGAAAGAACATGAAACTTTGTGGCTTTGACATCGGTCTGGATCAGCCGTTTTTCCTGATCGCCGGCCCCTGCGTGATCGAATCGCGCCAGATGGCGCTCGATACCGCCGGCACATTGAAAGAGATCACCAGCGCGCTGGGCATCAATTTCATCTACAAATCGTCCTTCGACAAGGCGAACCGCTCGTCAGGTTCGTCGTTCCGCGGCCTCGGCATGGAAAAAGGGCTGGAGATCCTGGCCGACGTCAAAGCGCAAATCGGCGTGCCGGTGCTGACCGATATCCATGAAATCGATGAAATCAAACCGGTGGCGGCAGTGGTCGACGTCTTGCAGACGCCCGCCTTCCTGTGCCGCCAGACCGACTTCATCAATGCTTGCGCGCAGTCCGGCAAGCCGGTCAATATCAAGAAGGGCCAGTTCCTGGCACCGCACGACATGATCAACGTCATCGCCAAGGCTCGCGCCGCGGCGCGCGAAGCCGGCCTGCCGGAAGATAATTTCATGGCCTGCGAACGCGGCGCCTCGTTCGGCTACAACAACCTGGTGTCCGACATGCGCTCGCTGGCGATCATGCGCGAAACCGGTTGCCCGGTGGTGTTCGATGCTACCCACTCGGTGCAGTTGCCGGGCGGCCAGGGCAGCACCTCCGGCGGGCAGCGCGAATTCGTGCCGGTGCTGGCGCGCGCGGCCATCGCCGTGGGCGTCTCGGGTGTGTTCATGGAAACCCATCCGAATCCGGCTGAAGCCAAATCGGACGGCCCCAATGCGGTGCCGCTGGGACGCATCAAAGAATTGTTGTCGACCATGATAGACCTGGACCGGGTCGTCAAAAAGAATGGCTTTATCGAAAGCAATTTCGGTTGATTGCTTGGGGGGACTGCATGGGACTATATCGCAGCCACTATACAAGTAAGTGGTGAAGCTTGAACCTTGTCCCCGCAAATGGTTTTAATATCGCGCATATTTTTATTTGATAGGGAAATACATGAGTGCAATCGTTGACATCATTGGCCGCGAAATTATTGATTCGCGCGGTAATCCGACTGTAGAGTGCGACGTCCTGCTGGAATCCGGCGTGATGGGCCGCGCGGCTGTGCCGTCCGGCGCATCCACCGGTTCGCGCGAAGCGATCGAGCTGCGCGACGGCGACAAGAGCCGTTACGGCGGCAAGGGCGTCCTGAAAGCCTGCGAGCATATCAATACTGAAATTTCCGAAGCCATCATGGGCCTCGATGCCAGCGAACAAGCGTTCCTGGACCGCACCCTGATCGATCTCGACGGCACTGAAAACAAGGGCCGCCTGGGCGCCAACGCCATGCTGGCGGTGTCGATGGCGGTGGCCAAGGCTGCCGCTGAAGAAGCCGGCCTGCCGCTGTACCGCTATTTCGGCGGCAGCGGCGCGATGCAGATGCCGGTGCCGATGATGAACGTCATCAACGGCGGCGAACATGCCGACAACAACCTGGATATCCAGGAATTCATGATCATCCCGGTCGGCGCACCGAGCTTCCGTGAAGCGCTGCGTTACGGCGCCGAAGTATTCCACGCGCTGAAGAAGATCCTGCACGACAAGGGCCTGTCGACCGCGGTCGGCGATGAAGGCGGTTTTGCGCCTAACCTGGCCAGCCACGAAGAAGCGCTGAAGCTGATCATCCAGGCAATCGAAGCCGCCGGCTACGAGCCAGGCACCCAGATCGCTCTCGGCCTGGATTGCGCCGCCAGCGAATTCTACAAGAACGGCAGCTATGTCCTGGCCGGCGAAAACATGACGCTGACCGGCGCTCAGTTTACCGGCCTGCTGGCATCGTGGTGCGACAAGTACCCGATCATCAGCATCGAAGATGGCATGGCGGAAAACGACTGGGACGGCTGGAAACTGCTGACCGAAACCCTCGGCAAGAAGATCCAGCTGGTGGGCGACGACCTGTTCGTCACCAACACCAAGATCCTGAAAGAAGGCATCGACAAGGACATCGCCAATTCGATCCTGATCAAGATCAACCAGATCGGCACCCTGACCGAAACTTTCGCTGCGATTGAAATGGCCAAGCGTGCCGGCTACACTGCAGTGATCTCGCATCGTTCGGGCGAAACTGAAGATTCGACCATTGCGGATATCGCCGTTGGCATGAACGCCTTGCAGATCAAGACCGGCTCGATGTCGCGTTCGGACCGCATGGCCAAGTACAACCAGCTGCTGCGCATCGAAGAAGACCTGGGCGATGTCGCCAGCTATCCTGGCCGTGGCGCGTTTTATAATTTGAAGTAATCAAGCCGGGGTGGGCATCAGTGTCCGCCCCGATTTACATATAAGACAGTAGAACCAAGCCCGAAACGATGCGCCTGATTGCCATTTTCCTGACTGCCTTGCTGATACTGGTCCAGTACCCACTGTGGCTAGGCAAGGGTGGCTGGCTGCGCGTCTGGGATATGGATCAGCAGGTGCATGCCGCGCATGACAAGCTCGACGAGCTGAAGGCGCGCAACGCCAAGCTGGATTCGGAAGTGCATGATTTGAAAGAAGGCACCGGCGCCGTGGAAGAACGGGCGCGCACTGAGCTGGGCATGATCAAGCAGGACGAGATTTTCATACAGATCCTCGATCCTAACGGCAATCCGGCCGATGCGCCGGCGCCGCCGAATGCGGAACTGACTGCGGTGGAGAAGACGGTGGCGGTTGCCGTCCCGGATGAGCGAGGCAAGAAGCCGCAGCACTGATAGATATATGGAATTTTGCGGGCAGATCGGCAAGAGCTCCCGCTGCATGAAGCCACGGCGCTGCATTATGTTGAATAATGCAGCGCCGTTTTGTTTTAGTGCTTGCTGGTTCCGGTAGGGAGCAGCGCTTCGACCGGCGCTTCCGTAGCGAACAGGTGAGCGCAGTCCACTTTGTCGAATTCATAATGCTGGCCGCAGAAATCGCAATCCACCGCCAGCTTGCCCAGGTCCGCCAGCGCTTCCTCGATTTCCGGCTTGCCCAGCATCTTCAGCATGTTGCCGACTTTCTCGCGCGAACAGTTGCATTGGAAACTAGGCAGCTGCGGCTCGAACACGCGGATGTTTTCTTCCCAGAACAGGCGCCGCATCAGGGTCTGGATATCGGTCGTCAGCATTTCTTTCGGCTGCAGGGTGCCGCCCAGCGCCATGAAGCGGTTCCATGTTTCCAGGTCGTCGTTGACCGGCGCATCGATGCCGCCGTGATTCGGCAGTTTTTGCAGCAGCAGGCCGCGCGCCACCTTGCTGTCCGCGGCCAGCCAGAGCTTGGTGTCGAGCTGTTCAGAACGCAGCATGTAGTTTTCGATGACGGTGGCGATGCTTTCGCCATCCAGCGGCACGATACCCTGGTAAGGCTTCTGGCCAGGCATCTTGTCCTGCGGGTCAAGCGTAATGACGAAACGTCCCTGGCCGTTCAGGTTGACCAGCTGCGACATGCTGGCATCGTCGTCGATCACCGCATCCGGCGCCAGCTTGGCGGTGGCGCGCATGTGCAGCTGCGAATCGCACTCGGCCACCAGCAGGCGGACCGGGCCGTCGCCGTGGATCTGCATGACGATGACGCCATTGAATTTCAGGTTGGCAGACATCAAAGCCGCAGCTGCCATCATCTCGCCTAGCAGCGTCGTCACCGGCTGCGGATAATGATGATGGGTCAGCACCTGCTGCCAGGTCGCGGACAGCTCTACCAGCTCGCCGCGCACCGCGGCATTCTCCACCATGAATTTCTGCAGCGAGTCGCCGGCAGTGTCGCTTGTTTCCAGCATTGTTGTTACGTCCATATCTTTATCCAGTGTTTTTCTGTTGATTGACTGCTTGATTGCTTGCGGATTATCCGATTTGCTTGAGCTCGGCCTTGTACTCCTTGCCGCGCGCGATATAGTGGCTGGCGTTGCCGGCCAGCGCTGCAACATCCTGTTCGCTGAGGGTGCGCACCACTTTGGCCGGGGAACCGATGATCAGCGAATTGTCGGGGAATTCCTTGCCTTCGGTGACCAGCGCGCCGGCGCCCACCAGGCAGTTCTTGCCGATCTTGGCGCCGTTCAGGATCACTGCCTGGATGCCGATCAGGGCGCCGTCGCCGATCGTGCAGCCATGCAACATTGCCTGATGGCCAATGGTAACATTCCTGCCTATCGTCAAAGGGAAGCCCATGTCGGTATGCAGCGTGCTGCTTTCCTGCACATTGCTGCCTTGGCCGACCGTGATCAATTCATTGTCGCCGCGTATGGTGGCGCCGAACCAGACGCTGGCGTCGGCTTCAATCTTCACCTTGCCGATCAGGTTGGCGGACGGCGCGATATAGGCCGATGGGGCGATGTCGGGGGCATGCTCGCCCAATTGGTAGATGGCCATAATATGTGTAAAATGCGCTCCGTAAAATGCTGGTTGCCGTTAGTTAATCTCGATAGATATGTCCGTAGTCCGATTTTTCAACCGTACCGTCATTTTACCGCTGTCAACATGAACCAGCCGCCCGATTCTTGCCTCGCCATCGCCGCTCACGCCAAGCCGGAGCTGCGTATGCTTGCCCTGCAATGCCTGTGCGAAGCAGACGTTGCGGCCAAGGTTGCCGCGGTTGAAGCGATGGCAGTCGCCTGGGACAACGGCGGCATGATACTGGCTGCGGACGCAGCGCTGAGCGCCGCTGCGGCCATTCCGGGGCGGCCGTCGCTGCCGGCGCTGGTGCCGCCGCGCGAGGTAAAGCATCGCTCCATGGCGACAGTGGAAGGGCGCGCCGCCATGATCCATGCGCTGGCGCATATCGAATTCAACGCCATCAACCTGGCGCTCGACGCCATCTGGCGCTTTGCCGGCATGCCGCCCGGCTATTATGCCGACTGGCTGAAGGTGGCTCGGGAAGAAGCTTATCATTTCAGCCTGCTGGCAAGGCATTTGCAGACCCTGGGCTATTCCTACGGCGATTTCTCCGCGCACAACAGCCTGTGGGAGCTGACGGAAAAGACCAGCGACGACATCGTCGCCAGGATGGCGCTGGTGCCGCGCATGATGGAAGCGCGCGGGCTGGATGCCTCGCCGCGCACTCGCGCCAAGCTGGCGCAGGCCGGCGATGAAGAGGCGGCGGCGATCATCGACATCATCCTGCGCGACGAGATCGGCCATGTGGCTATCGGCAACCGCTGGTACGGCTGGCTTTGCCAGCGCCGCCAGCTGGAGCCGCTGGCCGCCTTCGCTGCCCTGGCGGTCCAATACAAGGCGCCGATCTTGCGCGGGCCGTTCAATCTGGAGGCGAGGAGGGCGGCCGGGTTTTCCGAGCAGGAACTGCTGGCCCTGCAGCAGCAGGAATAAAAAAGCCGCCCAGGCGGACGGCTACTTTGACTTTGTGGTTAGTGATACCACTTGTGCTTGCCGGAGGGGACGGCGATTTCCGCCATGTTCACCAGCCTGGTGCCGGCAATGCGGTCGTGCAAGAACTGGCGTTCGGGATCCAGGTAAATCGTCATGGCCCAGAGGATGAAATTGGCGGCCGGCACCCAGACCAGCATCCAGGTGTGCGCGCCTAGCGCCCAGGCCAGCGCCAGCCCTGGCAGAAACCAGCACCAGCTCAGCAGGAAACGCAGCGCCGCGCGCCCGGCCTTGACCGCGCTGCCATCGCGCTTGACCAGCCGGATGCGCCAGGTTTTCATGGCCAGGGTTTGGCCGCCATGGCTCCAGCACCAGACGAAATACACAGTCAGCACCAGGAACAGCCAGGCTTGCTGGGCATGCCGCAGATAGAGGGCGTTACGCTGCTGCAGCAGGGTGGAAAAAATCCAGCCTGAAATAAACAAGATGCCGAACAGCAGCATGGCCTCATACATGATGCTGCCGAAACGGCGCTTCAATGACGGGGTCTGCTGCGCGCTGGCGGGCGCTGGGACGGCGGGCGGAGCGGGCGCGTTCAAAATGCTTATTTGGCGGCAGGCGCAACGGCCGGCGCCGGCGCAGCGGTTGCCGCCGGCGTTGTCGTTGCTGGCGTCGGCGGAATCACCGCGGTTTGATCCGTAGCTGCCGGCGGCGCCAGTTTGACCGGGGCGGACGGCTTGTTCTTGTTCAAATTGGCCGGCGGCATGGTGGTCACGCGCTTATGCAGCGGCGTGGCTTGTTCGGCCAGCTCTTTCTTTTTTTCTTCGGAGAGCTGCTGGTATTGCTGCCAGCGCAAGGCTCTCTGTTCGGTATCCAGCTTGTTGGCGCGCGCATAGTTTTCACGCGCGATGCGGCGTTGCTCGGGCGTCAGGGTGACCCAGCCACGCATGCGGGCTTGCAGCCTTTCCTGTTCGGCCGGCGTCATGTTGACGTAACGGCCGCTGATTTCCAGCCATTTCTTGCGGGTGGACGGCTTCAGCTTATCCCAGTCCGGCTCCAGCGGCGCCAGGATGTGCTGCTGCACCGCAGTCAGCTCGACCCAGTTGGGCACGGCATTGCCGATCACCTTGGTCATCTTGGGGACGTTGACGTGCGCCTCGTTGGCGCCGGCAGCGAGCGGGGCGGCATGGGTCGGCGCCACCGGTCCGACAACCGCCAGTACGGCGCCGCCGGTGATCAGCAACGCAAAAGCAGCGCCGACCAGGCGCTTGGCGCGGCCGCTCAGCTTGGCGGCCGTGGCCTTGCGCTCACTCGGATGGGGAGAAGTGGTCAAAGTCATTGCTCTTGCTGCGTGCTGTCTTGCTGCGGCTCCTGCTGCTGCGCCAGATAGGCGCTGAAGCCACGGTCCAGATAGGCCGATGGCGGCAGTTCATCCGACAACACGGCAGCGTCGATATCGGCGGCGGCGGCAATCCGGTGCTGCTGCTCGAATTGATACAAACCTGTCAACAGCACCACGCCAGCTAGGATAGGCGCAGCGACGCCGATACGCGTCAGCCAGGACAGCGGATCATTGAAAAAATTACCCGCATGGCCGGCCAGTACGCCCTGGCGCGCCAGGACACGGGTCGGAGCGTCTTTCTTCTTGCGCGCAAGCGCCGCCTGGCGCGCAGCGGCCAGGCGATCGACCGCCGGCGCCGGCAGGTTGTCCAGGTTCTCATTCAGTGCATGCCGCACCTTGAAAGCGAAGTTGATTTGTTTGTGGTTCATAAGCTGATTCCTTTGGCCTTGAGCGATAGCGCCAGAGTGTGCGTTGCGCGAGAGCAGTGCGTTTTTACGCTGCCTTCCGAGCATCCCATTGCGGCCGCGGTCTCGGCAACATCCATGTCCTCCCAATAACGCATCAGGAAGGCTTCCCGTTGACGCGCCGGCAGCTTCTGTACTTCCTGGTCGATGATGTTGAGGATTTGCTCACGTTCCAGCTTGTTGGCGCTGGACTCGGTAGCCTGCGAATCTTCCGGCGATTCGAAGGTTTCCAGCACATCGTAGTCTTCATCATTGGCATTGTTATGCCCCATGCTGGAAAACAGGCTGACCCAGGTGCTGCGGACTTTTTCTCTGCGGAAATAGTCATGTATGGTGTTCTGGAGGATGCGCTGGAACAGCATCGGCAGCTCGGCGGCTGGCTTGTCGCCGTATTTTTCGGCCAGCTTGATCATGGCGTCCTGGACGATGTCCAGCGCCGATTCGTCTTTGCGGACGGCGTATACTGCCTGCTTGAAAGCCCGGCGCTCGACATTTTCGAGGAAGTCGGAAAGTTCTTTATCTGTGGCCATGCTGTGCGGCGGATTCGATCATTGACGGGCTAATTAACGGGCTACTGCTTTGGTTCAAGATGCTGTTTCTTTGTGTTGTCATGCTGCCGGAAAACGGTCACGCCTGGAGCGGACCCCGGAGTTGACTCGTTTGCGCCAGCCGCCCTTGGCCTGTGCCTGGAATTGTTTGCGCCATCGCTTTGATAAACAATGGCTTACAATAAATTTCAAGACTGGCCGAATGCTAGCAAAAAAGCAGGGTGTTGTGGGCAAAACTACAGCAAAAGACATGATTTAAAACGGATTTCATGTAATTTGGCTTGACCGAAATGAAACTACGCATTATGGTAGCTATCCGCCTCAGCATCCTGGGGTGTGACCATGGCCTTTCGTTGACGACCCAAGATGTTGTTCAACGGACAGGCATGCTGCATATTTGTAAGCTGTTTGCTCTAACCCGTGCCACAAGCGCGAGAATCAGGCGACAACGTAAGCAGGAATTTCGGCCGAACGAGTAGCGTTTAGCGCCATTTTGAATCGTATCTACGGCTACGCAACGGAATGACGTGATCGCACAAAAAAGGGACGCCGTAACACTGATACGCTCCGCCATTTCGTCAGGAAAGAGCATCCGATCAATTTCCAATGGACCTTGAAAGGATCTAGTAAATGAGCAAAGACACAAACTTGCCTGTCACCGGCGCGGAAATTCTCGTGCGCTGCCTGGCGGAAGAGGGAGTCGAACACGTGTTCGGTTATCCCGGTGGCGCTGTGCTGTATATCTACGACGCCATTTTCCAGCAAGAAAAATTCCAGCATATCCTGGTACGTCATGAGCAAGCTGCGATTCACGCAGCCGACGCTTATTCCCGCAGTTCGAACAAGGTTGGCGTGGCTATCGTCACGTCCGGTCCCGGCGTCACCAATGCGGTGACCGGCCTGGCCACGGCCTATATGGACTCGATCCCGATGGTGGTGATTTCTGGTCAGGTGCCGTCTTATGCGATCGGCGAAGATGCGTTCCAGGAATGCGACACAGTCGGCATTACGCGTCCGTGCGTCAAGCACAACTTCCTGGTCAAGGATGTCAAGGACTTGGCAGCCACCATCAAGAAGGCATTCTTTATCGCCAGCACCGGCCGTCCCGGCCCCGTGCTGGTGGATATCCCAAAAGACATCACCATGCACCGGCACGTCTTCGAGTATCCGAAGGAAATCGAGATGCGTTCCTACAAGCCGGTGGACAAGGGCCATTCGGGCCAGATCCGCAAGGCGGTGCAGCTGCTGCTGACGGCGGAACGGCCGATGATCTACGCCGGCGGCGGCGTGATCCTGGCGAACGCTTCGCCGGAGCTGAACAAGCTGGTCGACCGCCTCGGCTACCCCTGCACCACGACTCTGATGGGCCTGGGCGGCTACAAGTCGTCGAGCGACAAGTTCGTCGGCATGCCGGGCATGCACGGTACCTACGAAGCCAATATGGCGATGCAGAACAGCGACGTGCTGATCGCCATCGGCGCCCGTTTCGACGACCGCGTGATCGGCAATCCGAAGAATTTCTCTTCGGTCTCGCGCAAGATCATCCATATCGATATCGACCCGTCGTCGATTTCCAAGCGCGTCAAGGTGGATATCCCTATCGTCGGCAACGTCAAGGATGTGCTGCAGGAACTGCTTGCGCAGCTGGACGCTTCGGAGACCCGGCAAAATCCGTCGGCCCTGTCCAGCTGGTGGAAGCAGATCGAAGAGTGGCGCGGCCGCGATTGCCTCAAGTTTACCGATTCGAAAGAAGTGATCAAGCCGCAGTCCGTGGTGCAGAAGGTCTGGCAGATCACCGACGGCGACGCGTTCATCACTTCCGACGTCGGCCAGCACCAGATGTGGGCGGCGCAGTACTACGGCTTCGACAAGCCGCGCCGCTGGATCAATTCCGGCGGTCTCGGTACCATGGGCGTCGGCCTGCCGTACGCAATGGGCGTGCAGATGGCCAATCCGGGTTCGACCGTGGCCTGCATCACCGGCGAAGCGTCGATCCAGATGTGCATCCAGGAACTGGCCACCTGCAAGCAATATCATTTGACGCCGAAGATCATCCTGCTCAACAACCGTTTCCTCGGCATGGTCCGGCAATGGCAGCAGATCGACTACGGTTCGCGCTATTCCGAGTCCTACATGGATTCGCTGCCGGACTTCACCAAGCTGGCCGAATCGTTCGGCCACGTCGGCATGAAGATCGAGAATCCGGCCGACGTCGACGGCGCACTGAAGGAAGCATTCGGCATGAAAGACAGGCTGGTATTCATGAATTTCATCACGGATCAAACCGAAAACGTCTGGCCGATGGTCAAGGCGGGCAAGGGCTTGACTGAAATGCTGCTCGGTTCGGAGGATCTGTAATCATGCGCCATATCGTTTCTGTACTGCTGGAAAATGAAGCCGGCGCGCTGTCGCGCGTGGTTGGTCTGTTTTCGGCCCGCGGCTACAACATCGAGACATTGACGGTCGCACCGACCGAAGATGCGACCTTGTCACGCATGACCATCGTGACAAGCGGTTCGGATGACGTGATCGAACAGATCACCAAGCACCTGAACCGTCTGATTGAAGTCGTCAAAGTGGTCGACCTGACCGAAGGCGCGCATATCGAACGCGAGCTGATGCTGATCAAGGTGCGCGCAGTCGGCAAGGAACGCGAAGAGATGAAGCGCACCGCGGATATTTTCCGCGGCCGCATCATCGACGTCACCGACAAGTCCTATACCCTGGAACTGACAGGCAACAAGGGCAAGCTGGATGCGTTCATCGATTCGATCGACCGTGCAGCGATCCTGGAAACCGTCCGTACCGGCGGCTCCGGCATCGGTCGCGGCGAGCGCATTCTCAAAGTTTAAGCAGACAACAAATAAGACAGCGCGCTGAGACGTTCAGCGCCATTCACATCAAACATCAAATTACATATATAGGATTAAAAATGAAAGTTTTCTACGACAAAGACAGCGACCTCTCCCTGATCAAAGGCAAGAATGTTGCCATCATCGGTTACGGTTCCCAAGGCCATGCCCACGCGCAAAACCTGAACGATTCCGGCGTCAAGGTCACCGTCGGCCTGCGCAAAGGCGGCGCATCGTGGGACAAGGCAAAGAACGCCGGCCTGAACGTGGCTGAAGTCAACGATGCGGTGAAAGCAGCCGACGTCATCATGATCTTGCTGCCGGACGAAAATATTGCCCAGGTCTACGCAGAAAACGTCGCACCGTTCGCCAAGCAAGGCGCGACACTGGCGTTTGCCCACGGCTTCAACGTGCACTACGGCCAAGTCGTGCCGCGTGCCGACCTCGACGTCATCATGATCGCGCCAAAGGCGCCAGGCCACACTGTCCGTGCGACCTACACCCAAGGCGGCGGCGTGCCGCACCTGATCGCCGTTTATCAAGACAAATCCGGCAGCGCCCGCGATATCGCCCTGTCGTACGCAACCGCTAACGGCGGCGGCCGTGCCGGCATCATCGAAACCAACTTCCGCGAAGAAACTGAAACCGACTTGTTCGGCGAGCAAGCTGTTTTGTGCGGCGGCGCGGTTGAGCTGATCAAAGCCGGTTTTGAAACCCTGGTCGAAGCCGGCTATGCGCCGGAAATGGCTTACTTCGAATGCTTGCACGAACTGAAGCTGATCGTTGACCTGATCTATGAAGGCGGCATCGCCAACATGAACTACTCGATCTCCAACAACGCTGAATACGGCGAATATGTCACCGGCCCGCGCATCGTTACAGAAGCTACCAAGGACGCGATGCGTCAGTGCCTGAAGGACATCCAGACCGGCGAGTACGCGAAGAGCTTCATCCTGGAAAACAAGGCCGGCGCACCGACTTTGATTTCCCGCCGCCGCATCACAGCTGAACATCAGATCGAGCAGGTTGGCGAACAACTGCGCGGCATGATGCCATGGATCAAAAAGAACAAGATGGTCGATCAGTCGAAGAACTAATCAGGGCTTTGTAGTTTTGAGGTCAGGCATCATGCAGCAAGCGCCTGCATGCGCTTGCTGGGCCGGACGGCGCAAAGCGGTGCTTTGCGAAACCCCGTCCAGCCTGCCATGGATCAAAAAGAACAAGATGGTTGATCAATCGAAGAACTAATCAGGGCTTTGTTGTTTTGAGGTCAGGCATCATGCAGCAAGCGCCTGCATGCGCTTGCTGGGCCGGACGGCGCAAAGCGGTGCTTTGCGAAACCCCGTCCGGCCTGCCATGGATCAAAAAGAACAAGATGGTCGATCAGTCGAAGAACTAATCAGGGCTTTGTTGTTTTGAGGTCAGGCATCATGCAGCAAGCGCCTGCATGCGCTTGCTGGGCCGGACGGCGCAAAGCGGTGCTTTGCGAAACCCCGTCCGGCCTGCCATGGATCAAAAAGAACAAGATGGTCGATCAGTCGAAGAA
>NZ_JAGQEE010000012.1 GCF_018304945.1 Collimonas humicola
ATTTTAAATTGCGGGCTATGCCGCCGATAAGGTCCTCTTGCTGACATGGTGTCGCTCCTCCTGAGAAGGCTCGACAAGCGTATCACTTCCTCTCGTGGCCTTGGTCCAGCCCGAGGGGTTCAGTCCATTAGCTGGATAATTTGCATCGAAAATTGACCCACGTATAGACCACAATCCTACTCAATATAGTGAGTGGGAGATTGGAGTGATCGACGTGGCATTATTAGGCATTATTCGACGCTGGCACCTTCGTGACCAGGTCTCCTTGAGGGAGATCGCCAGGCGTTTGGGGATCTCCAGAAACACCGTCAGACGCTATCTACGCTCAGAAATCGTAGAGCCGGCTTATCGGGATCGACGCACTCCCAGCGCTCTTGATCAGTACGCCTTCAAACTTTCGTCCTGGCTTAAAACAGAAGCGACAAAATCTCGAAAACAGCGGCGCAGCTTAAAACAGATCCATGCTGATTTATCTGCGCTAGGCTTTGAGGGATCCTACGATCGGGTTGCCGCCTTTGCGCGACAGTGGCGAGTGGATCAGTTGGATAGGGTCAATTCTGCTAGCAAAGGAACATGTATTTGCCTCGTACAGCGAAATAACCGCTCTTGATACCCCCTTACCGTCTTTATCTGCTCTCTTTGTCAGGTCAGACAGTTGTCCTTGGGTCAGTCCCTTTGCCTCGCGACTAAACTGCAATCGCTGTCCAAGCTCCTGCTCAGGCTCCGATGTGTCCACGCCAAAAGACAAAGAGTCGCCCCCAGATTCCAGTTGCTTATCCAGAGCGTGAGCACGTGCGAGCGCCTGCGACTTCTCAGAGGAAAGATGAGATTTCTCGCTAGTTTTAGTTTTTTTTACCATGCGTAACTCAGTTCGACTAAACGGTTGTACTAGACGGTAGCCCTTTAGTTGTCTAGCTTCTAGCCAGTTTTGCTCAGCATCTCCTTCGGGTCTGAGTGGCGATAAACGTAAAACTAAGCAACGCTAGAAAAACGACATGCTACACCGGAATAGGGCGGGTAGCGTACCCGATAGCTGTTGAAAGCACCAAGCAAAGTATATTCACCGTCCGAAATGAGAGCGTATATTTTGGGTTTTTCTCTTGTTCAAATCCGACAAGCTTGTTCGAAGATAGGCCATAGAACAGGCTACCGGCAAGAACCGCGTATGTAAGGAACAACTCCGGTGGCTGGCGAAGGAAGATAGCCAGTCCCGGCAACATGCCAAGTATCGACGTGAATGGGCTGCTCTTGGCGCCACCCGTGACTAAAATAAGCACGCCGACGAATCCCAGATCAAGAACAAATAATATGGGGAATGAGAACTCCTTAAGAATTGGCCGCATTGGCAAATCCCCCATAATAGGCTTCCAGACAGGGAGAAACTGCTCCGACATCACAATGATGACGAACGACGACAGCGCGAACCAGACTATAAGAGCATCTACTTTTTGATACACCAGGCGTGGATACGCGTTGTCATACACCGACACCCCAGGAAGTCCCGTTTTCATAATAGAACTGCCGATCGCAATAATCACCAGAGTCACAAGCTGAATTGCAATAGTGGCCCCTGCTTGATTGATCGACTGAATAGCTATGCTCATCTGCCCCCCATTTTTTTCTGATTCAACAAGGAAGATTGCTTCTACAATTCGAAATCGCATCGCTACGATAAAGGCTTAGCAGGGGGAGTGTATAATCCTTTTGTAGAAAAATTTTTGTCTAATCTCTTGATTTAGCTGATTTTTGGTGAGGCTTGAAAATCCTTGTGTCGGTGGTTCGATTCCGCCCCGGGCCACCAAAACATCAAAAAGGGCTTAGCTTCGGCTAAGCCCTTTTTGCGTTTGCGCGACGATTTCAAGCGAGGGCAATCCTCGTGCCGGACTTGCCGGCGTCCTACATCGCTACAGATTGCAACAACAAACGGCAATCCTTTTTTGTGATCCCCCCGAGATTTGGTAAGATCACAAACCAAGACAATATTTTATATTCCTTTAAAACGAACCAATCGCCGTCTAAACGTTCCTATAAGCCAATCGCCGGCGCTTTCCGCTGCGTTTAGCTCATACACCACACTGCTTTATGCTCAAAAACAAATCCCGCAAGCCGATTGAAATAAAAATTGCAACCGTGGTCGCTGTCTCGGCGATCTTGCATGATTCCGATCCCATGGCCCTGGAAGCAGCCTTGCAGGAAATGACGGGAGGCACGGCGGATTTCTTTGACAACGAATTTGCCGTCATCGATGTCGCCGCACTGGGAACGGACAGGCCGCCGATAGATTGGCCGCAATTGATCTCGCTGCTGAAAAAATACCGTTTGAACGCAGTTGCAGTACGCAATGCGCCGGCCGATATGGAAGAAGGCATCCTCGCCAGCGGACTGAGCATCGACCAGATGGCGGCTGCGCGCCAGGAACCCGCCGCAGCACCGCCTCCCCCGCCCGCCCCAATCGCAGCCCCGCTCAAAGCCGCAGCCAGCACCATGATCATCGATACGCCGATACGTGCCGGACAACGCATTTATGCGCGCGACGCCGACCTGGTCATCACCGCCACAGTTAACAATGGCGCCGAAATCATTGCCGACGGCAGCATCCACGTCTACGCTCCCTTGCGCGGGCGGGCGCTGGCAGGCGCCAGCGGAGACATTTCGGCGCGCATCTTTGCCGCCAGCATGGAAGCCGAACTGGTGTCCATCGCCGGCGTCTACCGCACTTTTGAAAACGGCCTGCCGCCGGAACAAAAAGGCCAGCCCGCACAAATTCGACTGAGCGGCGACCGGATTGACGTACTATCGCTCAATTCCGCTTCGCGCAATTGATGGCGCCTGGGATCACATAAATTTTGTCGAAGCGCTGCAGTCTTGTTTTGCAGCCTTCCACTGTAACTTGAACGTTTTTATCTAGTCAGTTGGGGACAGAGCCGCACGGGGAGTGTAATTCGTCGCACTGCGGCGCCTCTTAAACTCTGTCCCGCAATGCATAAAGGAGCTCTTCGTGGCAAAAATCATCGTTGTTACGTCCGGCAAAGGCGGAGTTGGCAAGACCACCTCCAGCGCCAGTTTTGCATCGGGTCTGGCCATGCGCGGCCACAAAACCGCCGTGCTCGACTTTGACGTCGGCCTGCGCAACCTGGATCTGATCATGGGCTGTGAACGGCGCGTGGTGTACGACCTGATCAATGTCGTCAACAAGGAAGCCACGCTGACCCAGGCCCTGATCAAGGACAAGCATTGCGAAAACCTGTTTATCCTGCCGGCCTCGCAAACCCGCGACAAGGATGCCTTGACCGAAGAAGGCGTCGAGACCGTTCTCAACGACCTGGTCAAGATGGACTTCGAATACATCATCTGCGACTCGCCGGCCGGCATCGAGCGCGGCGCCGTGATGGCGCTGACCTTTGCCGATGAAGCGATCGTCGTCACCAATCCGGAAGTATCGTCGGTGCGCGACTCCGACCGCATCCTCGGCATCATCCAGGCCAAGTCGCGCCGTGCGCAAAACGGCGGCGAGCCGGTCAAGGAACACTTGCTGATCACCCGCTATTCGGCGAAACGGGTCGAAGCCGGCGAAATGCTGTCGTATACCGATGTCCAGGATATCCTGCGCATCCCGCTGGTCGGCATCATCCCTGAATCGGAGTCGGTGCTGCACGCCTCCAACCAGGGTAACCCGGCAATCCACATCAAAGGCAGCGATGTCGCCCTGGCCTATGAAGACGTGGTCTCGCGCTTCCTCGGCGAAGAAGTCACCCTGCGCTTTACCTCCTACGAAAAGCCGGGCTTCCTGCACCGCATCTTTGGAGGGAAATAAGATGGCATTGCTCTCGTTCTTGTTTAACAGCAAGCCCAAAACCGCATCGGCCGCCAAGGAGCGTCTGCAGATCATCATTGCCCGCGAACGCAATGGCCGCTCGGGCCACGATTTCCTGCCGGCGCTGCACAAGGAGCTGATCGAGGTGATTTCCAAGTACACCAAGGTCAATGCGGACGACATCAAGATTTCCCTGGATCGCCAGGGCAATCTTGAAGTGCTGGACGTGAATGTGGTGTTGCCGGACGCCTGAGCGGGCGCTGGACGCCGCAGCGCACCAAGCGCTTCGCAAAATTCTGGTCACCGGATAGTCAGCAAAGTGCTGCGACTGATTCTGTTCCCCTTGCAGGCGCGGACCATGGCGTGCTGCCTTGACGGTGGAATTTTACAATTCCCGTCGTACACTGTATGACAATCGGACCCCAACAAGCCCTGCGTCATCCAGAGTTTTGGCGCATGCTTTGTTAAATTCATCCGACACTGTTTTTAAATTGATTTGTGGCAATTGCAAGACACTGGAAATATATAGAACATTTATCTACAGCAATGTAGCAATAAGAATAATATACTCCTAGTACACGCCACAACACCGATGCCGGCCCACCATGCCTGGCTCACCTAACATATATAAAATATGAGAATTGCTGTCCTTGATGACGATCCCAGTCAAACCGATCTAGTTTGCCAGGTGCTCACATCCAGTGGCCATATTTGCCACCCGTTTCAAAGCGGGAAAGAAATATTGAACCAGCTGCGGCGGGAAAGCTATGACATGCTGGTTCTGGACTGGCAGGTCCCGGATCTGAGCGGGCCCGAGGTATTGCGCTGGGTAAGAGACAAACTGCCGCGGACCATTCCGGTCCTGTTCATCACCAGCCGCTCCGGCGAGGATGACATCGTGGAAGGCCTGGCCGCCGGCGCCGATGACTACATGATCAAGCCGATCCGGCGCAGCGAACTGGTGGCGCGGGTGCAAGCCCTGCTGCGACGCGCCTATCCGATCCAGAACACCAGCGAACAAATCGTTTTCAACGACTATTTGTTTGAAACCCGTTCGGGTCGCCTGACCTTGGCCGGCAAGCCGATCGAGATTACCCAGAAGGAATTCGACCTGGCCCTGTTGTTTTTTCGCAACCTAGGCCGCCCCCTCTCACGTGCATATATCCTAGAGGCAGTCTGGTCGCGCGATGTCGACATCCCCTCCCGCACCATGGATACACACGTATCGCGGGTAAGGAGTAAGTTACAATTACGACCAGAAAACGGCTATCGGCTCGCACCGGTTTATAGCTATGGGTATCGATTGGAACAACTAACAGGATAAGGCGCGTTGCGGTTGCGCTGATAGACAAATATGCGCAGCACATTCACCAAACTGGCTCTATTGGCGCTGTTGTCGGCGCCTTCCTCGCTGTTATTTGCCGCCCCGCCAGCACTCGACCCGGCAGCGCTCCAGGTGGACGCTGCCACCATCACCTACCGGGCGCAACAGGGCGACACCTTAAGCGTCATCGCCGACCAGCTCACCGACAACAAGAGCAACTGGGTGCAGCTGGCGAAACTGAACCACATCGGCAATGACCGCACCATTCCGATCGGCACCGCCATCATCATCCCGGTAGCGCTGCTGCCGGACGATCCCAGCTCGGCCCAGGTGGCAGCCATGTCCGGCACGATCGACGCCACCGGCGCCGACGGCCGCCCGGTTGCTCTCGGCATCGGCACAACCCTGACCGAAGGCGCAGTCATCAATACCGGCAGCAACAGCTTTCTGACGCTGAGCCTGCCCGACCAGTCGCATATCGCGATCCCGTCCAACAGCCAGGTGAAACTCAGCAAACTGCGCAGCGCGCGATATACCAAGAGTCCGCGCACCGAGATTACCTTGCTGAAGGGCCGCGTCGAATCCAAGGTCTCGCCGCTGGAAAAGAACAAAGGCCGCTTTGAAGTTCATTCGCCGCTGGCGGTGGCGGGCGTGCGCGGCACCGATTTCCGCGTCGACCTGGTCGGCGACAGGGTCCTGACCGAAGTCTTGAGCGGCGGCGTCGCTGTGGCGAAAAAGAACAAGCCGGCCGCCCTGACCCTGCGCGCGGGCCAAGGCAATATCACCAGCACCAAGGGCGTTGGCAAGGCAGTGGCGCTGCTGCCGCAACCAGAGTTCACCGATAGCCGGCCGCAGCTGCAGGAACGGCCGACAGTACACTTTACCGTCAATCCAGTCAGCGGCGCCGGCGGCTATCGCGCGCAAGTCGCCACCGACGCCGGCCTCAACAACGTCATCAGCGAAGCTGAGTCGGACAGCCCTGAAATCAAGATCAACGGACTGGAAGACGGCAAGTATTTCGTGCGCATCACCGCGCTGGACCAGGCCGGCTTGCAAGGCAAGCCGCTGATCGCGGCGTTTACCCTGAAGGCCCGGCCGGAACCGCCGATCTCGATCGAACCGAAAAACAAATCGCGCAGCGAAAACCTGATGTTCAGCTGGGCCGAGGTCGGCAATGCCCAGGCCTATCATCTGCAGGTAGCCAGCGACGCAGAGTTCAGCCACGTCGTCATCGACGAAGCGGCATTGAGCGCAGCGCAGTTCAACGCAGGCAAGCTGGCCCTCGGCGCCTACTACTGGCGCGTGGCGACCATCGTTGAAACCGCAGGCGGCCGCGACCAGGGGCCTTACGGCGACCCGCAAGGCTTCAGCCTGCTGCCCGCCTTGCAGATTCCTAAGATTGCCGACGCGGTCGACGGCGACCTGTCGTTCCGCTGGACCGGCGAGCCAGGGCAAAAATTCGTGGTCGAGATCGGCCGCGACGCCGGCTTCTCCAGCCTGCTGCTGACGCAGGACACCGCGACGCCGGAAATCAATGTGCCGCGTCCGGCCAGCGACACCTATTTCATCCGCATCAAGGCAATCGATGCCGACGGCTACGTCAGCCCGTTTTCGCCGGCGCAAAAAGTGTATATCGGCAGCCGCTGGGTCACCAGCGACGGCTCGCCCTTGCTCAACGTCGGCGGCATTACCCAGGCCGGCTATTAAACCGGGGCCCGCCATGCAAGCATTCGCGCAGCGTACATGATCAAACAGGTGATCCCACTCATCAAACGGGTGGCGTTTCGCCAATGGCTGGCGATTACCATACTGATGCTGATCGTGGCCGGCAGCATGGGCTATGTGAATGGCCTGGGGCGGCTCGACACCACCCTGTACGACCAGTTCATGCGCGCCGACTCGCGGCCGGCGCGCGACGACATCATCATCGTCGCCATCGACGACTACAGCATCAGCAAACTGGGGCGCTGGCCGTGGGAACGCAACCTGCACGCCAAGCTGCTGAACCGCGTCATGCACGCCAATCCGCTGGCGATCGGGCTCGATGTCATCATGCCGGAAGCGGAGCAGGGGCAAACGCAGGGTCAGCGCGCCGACGACCGCGCGCTGACCAAAGCGCTGACCGCGAGCAAGCTGACCGTGCTGCCGATCGTGGTGGCCAGCGCCGGGCCAGGCTTGAAAGCATTGCCGCCGACTCCCGAATTCATGGACGCCGCGCGCGCGCTCGGCCACATCCATCTGGAACTCGATTCGGACGGCGTGGTGCGCAGCGTCTTCCTGCAAGAAGGCCAGGATGGCAAGTGGTGGCCGCATTTTGCGGTAGCGCTGGCGGGCGTAGCCGGACAAAAGATCACCGATGCCGCCGGCAACCTGCCCGGCGCCCGCCTGGGTGCGATGCCGCCTGAGGTCGAACCGCACAAGTCGGACAGCTGGCAGCGCGACTACCAGATCCAGATCCCGTTCGCCGGCGGCACCGGCCATTTCCGCTCGGTGCCGTATGCCTCGGTGTTGCGCGGCGACGTTCCCGATCAGTTTTTCACCGGTAAATATGTGTTGATCGGCGCCACTGCGCTTGGCATGGCGGACACCTTCCCAACGCCCGTCTCGGGCACCTCCGGGGTCATGCCCGGCATAGAAATCAATGCCAATATCCTGGCCGGCCTGCTTGACCACAAGACCATCAGCATTGCGCGTCCCTTGCAGACGGCGCTGTTCAGCATCATTCCGGTACTGATCGCACTGTCCAGCTATCTGCTGTGGACGCCGCGCATCTCGCTGCTGATTACCGCCGCCCTGATGGTGCTGACCATGGCGGTCAGCTATTTCCTGCTGACGCTGGGGATATGGATCGCGCCGACCGCCGCCCTGATCGCGCTGGCGATTGCGCATCCGATATGGAACTGGATCCGCCTGGAATCGGCGATTTCCTATCTCGGGCAGGAATTCATGCTCCTCGACCAGGAGCCGCATCTGTTGCCGGAAGTGAACACCGAGCGCGCTCCGCAGCAGGTGGAAGACTTGCTTGAGCAGCGCATCAACGCCATGCGCGTGGCGGCGCGCCGGGTACGCGATTTGCGCCAGTTCATTTCCGACAGCGTCAACAGCCTGCCGGACGCCACCCTGATCACCACCATCGACGGCCATGTGCTGGTTTCCAATCAGTTTGCGCGCGACTACTTCGCCGCCGCGGGCATCCGCAATATCGACGGCGCGCTGCTGCCTTACCTGTTCTCCAACATGAGCACGCCGCAGGCGACCAATACTTCGGCCAACCATACCTTCAGCTGGTGGGACCTGATCGACCTGGAACACGTTTCCACGCTCACCAGCGGCACTACGGTGCAGGATCAGCAGGGACGCGACCTGCTGATCAAGAGCGGCCCCTGCCACTCGGCGCACCATGTGCTGACCGGCTGGATCGTCAGCATCGTCGACATCACCATCATCCGCGCCGCCGAGCGCAGCCGCGATGAAACCCTGCGTTTCCTGTCGCACGACATGCGCGCGCCCCAGGCTTCGATCCTGGCCTTGCTGGAACTGCAAGGCAACCCCGCCTCAGCCTTGCCGCAAAAGGAATTCTTCGCGCGCCTGGAGCAAGCGGCCCGCAAAACCCTCGGGCTGGCCGACAATTTCGTCCAGCTGGCGCGCGCCGAATCGTCGGAATACCGGCTGGAAGAAGTCGATTTCCAGGACGTGCTGTACGACGCCGTCGATGAAATGTGGAGCCTGGCCAACAACAAGAAAATCGAGCTGATCACCGACATCGAGGGGCCGGAGTTCCTGACCAATATCGACCGTTCGCTGATGGCGCGTGCGCTGTGCAACCTGATTTCCAACGCCATCAGCTACAGCCTGCCGGACACCCGGATTACCTGCACCCTGCGCCTGAAATACGTCAAATTGCTGCCGCAGGTGATATGCCGCATCAGCGACCAGGGCTTCGGCATTGCGCCGCACGACCAGGTCAAGCTGTTCCAGCGTTATCAAAGAGTCAGCGCCCCCGGCCAGCCGCACTCGGACGGCACCGGCCTCGGCCTGGTATTCGTCAAAACCGTGGTCGAACGCCATTTCGGCGAAATCTCGCTGGAAAGCACTTTAGGCGAAGGCAGCACATTTATTGTCACTTTGCCAGCCATCAGCTGAGCCAGGCGCGGCTGTATTACTGGCGGGCATAGCTGGTATTGGCTGCCTGGCGATTCGATCCGGGCGACTAAGAGTATAATCGCGAGTTAACAATATTGTTGCCCGAATAAGCACCCTTCCCGTCCGTAACCGCCTCTATGCACCTGCTAACCGTCGGACTCAACCACACCACCGCGCCTGTTTCCTTGCGCGAAAAGGTGGCTTTCCCGGCTGACCAGATCGGTCAGGCGGTGATGGCGGCGCGCGCCTGGTTCAGCGGCGGCAACGACGTCAACATGTCGGACGAAGCGGCGATCCTGTCAACCTGCAACCGCACCGAGCTGTATGCCGCTGGCAACCTGCAGCATGGCGTCGATGCTGCCATCGATTCCACCGCGCACTTCCTGGCCCACTATCACCAGCTGCCCTACACCGACCTGCGTCCGCATCTGTACACGCTGCCGCAGGACAATGCCGTGCGCCACGCCTTCCGCGTCGCCTCCGGACTGGATTCGATGGTGCTGGGCGAGGCGCAGATCCTGGGGCAGATGAAAGACGCGGTGCGTCACGCCGAAGCGGCGGGCGGGCTCGGCACCTATCTGCACCAGCTGTTCCAACGCACCTTTGCGGTCGCCAAGGAAGTGCGCAGCACCACGGAAATCGGCGCCCACAGCGTTTCCATGGCGGCGGCGGCGGTGCGCATGTCGGAACGGATTTTCGATACCGTCGCCGGCCAGCACGTGCTGTTCATCGGCGCCGGCGAAATGATCGAGCTGTGCGCCACCCACTTTGCCGCGCAAAACCCGAAATCGCTGACGGTCGCCAACCGCACCATGGAACGCGCCGAGCTGCTGGCGCATCGTTTCAACGGCCAGGCGATCCGGCTGATCGATTTGCCGACGCAGCTGGGCAAATACGACATCATCGTTTCCTGCACCGCATCCAGCCTGCCCATCATCGGCCTCGGCATGGTCGAGCGCGCCGTCAAGGCGCGCCGCCACAAGCCGATGTTCATGCTGGACCTGGCGGTACCGCGCGATATCGAGACGGAAATCGGCCGCCTCGACGATATCTTCCTGTACACCGTCGACGACCTTGGCGCTATCGTGCAAACCGGCATGGAAAATCGCCAGGCCGCCGTGGCCCAGGCGGAAGCCATCATTGAAACCCGCGTGCAGTCATTCATGCACTGGGTCGATAACCGGGTCGTGGTGCCGGTGATCCAGGACCTGCAAGAATCGAGCGAAGCAATGCGCCGGCTGGAACTGGAACGCGCCCGCAAGATGCTGGCCAAGGGTGAAGACATCGAAGTGGTGCTGGAAGCACTGTCCAAAGGCCTCACCGCCAAATTCATGCACGGCCCGCAACAGGCCTTGCACAATGCCCAGGGCGACGAACGCGCGCGCCTGGCAGCCCTCCTGCCGCAACTGTTCCGCACCAAGCGTTAGCGCATCTGCGCTGCTCCCGTGCACAGACGCGCTTCGCCGTGTCAAGCTGCCGGCGCTTTACTGTCCAACGCTTCAACCCGTCTACTTCTGACCGAAATACGCCATGAAACCATCAATGCTCGCCAAACTCGACCAACTCGCCAACCGCCTGGTCGAGGTCAATGACCTGCTCATGCAGGAAGATGCGACCGCCAGCATGGACAACTATCGCAAGCTGTCGCGCGAACATGCTGAACTGGGACCGCTGGTAGAACTGTACCAATCGTATCAGCAGGCCGTCGGCGACATCGAAGCGGCGCAGGAAATGCAGTCCGATCCGGACATGAAAGAATTCGCCCAGGATGAAATCACGGCGGCCAAGGCGCGCATGGAGCAGCTGGAAGGCGACCTGCAAAAAATGCTGCTGCCGAAAGACCCCAACGACGAACGCAATATTTTCCTGGAAATCCGCGCCGGCACCGGCGGCGACGAATCGGCGCTGTTCGCCGGCGACCTGCTGCGCATGTACACCCGCTTCGCCGAACGCAACCGCTGGCAGGTCGAAATGGTGTCTGAATCGGCTTCGGAAATCGGCGGCTACAAGGAAGTGATCGTGCGCGTGCTCGGCTTCGGCGCCTATTCCAAGCTCAAGTTCGAATCCGGCGGCCATCGCGTACAACGCGTGCCGGCGACCGAAACCCAGGGCCGCATCCATACCTCGGCCTGCACCGTGGCCATCATGCCGGAGGCGGACGAGGTCGGCGACGTCGACATCAATCCGGCAGATATCCGCATCGACACCTACCGCGCCTCGGGCGCTGGCGGCCAGCACATCAACAAGACCGATTCCGCGGTGCGCATCACGCATATGCCGACCGGCATCGTGGTCGAATGCCAGGACGACCGCAGCCAGCACAAGAACAAGGCCTCGGCCCTGAAGGTGCTGGCGGCGCGCATCAAGGACGGCCAGCTGCGCGCACAGCAATCGCAGGAAGCGGCAACCCGCAAGTCCCTGATCGGCTCGGGCGACCGCAGCGAACGGATCCGCACCTACAATTTTCCGCAGGGCCGCATGACCGACCATCGCATCAACCTGACCTTGTACAAGCTCGATTTCATCATGGATGGCGATCTCACGGAGCTGACCAACGCCCTGGCGGCCGAACATCAGGCTGACTTGCTGGCGGCGCTGGGGGATGCGATCTAGCCGATTGCGGGGCAGATCAGATAAAAAACGCCTATGCTACTGTCTGGCCCGGAACCAAGCAGCAGCGGCACTATCTGATGCTCGGCATGACCATGGCTTCTTCGACCACCATACATCGATAAAAAATGAAAACATCCAAATCCATTTTGCTTGCAGTCGCTTTCATCTGCCTGGCCATCCTCGGCGCTGCCCTGTACTTGCAGCACTACCAGAACATGCAGCCTTGCCCCTTGTGCGTGATCCAGCGCTATGCTTTCGCGGTGATCGCGCTGATCTGCCTGATTTGCGCCGGCCTGCCGGCGGGCGCCCAGAAAGCCGGCGCCGGTCTCGGCATCCTGGCCGCACTGGGCGGCGCCGGCACCGCCATCTGGCACCTGTGGATCATCGCCCATCCAGCCGTCTCTTGCGGCCGCGATGTACTGGAAGCGCCGATGAACGCCTTGCCGCCTGCGACCTTGCTGCCATCGGTATTCCAGGTAGACGCCTTTGCGCTCTGCACCACTGCCTACGATCCGATCATGGGCCTGTCGATACCGCAATGGTCTTTGCTGGGTTTTGTCATACTGCTGGTAATCCTTGTGGCTACTTTGTTCAAACGCGGTAACGGCAGCAATCGCCGCTACTGATCTGCCCCCGGACTGGTGCTGACATGACAGGGATTGCCGACACATTCACGGTAGAAGCCGGCTGCAGTATCGGCGCGCTCTTGAAGCAAGCACCGCTGGCGCCGCTGGAAAACCGTATCCTGCTGATGCACGCGCTGCAACTGACCCGCATCCAGCTGATTACACAAGATGAGCGCTGCATCGATGCGCAACAGGCGCGGCAGTTGTCAGCCCTGTTTGGCCGGCGCCTGCGCGGCGAGCCGATTGCCTACATTATCGGCCAGCGCGAATTTTACGGCCTGCCGCTGGAAGTCACGCCGGACGTTTTGATTCCCCGCCCCGAAACTGAACTGCTGGTGGACCTCGCCTTGCAGCATCTGCCGTCCGATAGCCGGCAGCAGCTGAGCGTGCTTGACCTCGGCACCGGCTCCGGCGCCATTGCCATCGCCATTGCTCACAGCCGCCCCGATCTTGAGGTGACCGCACTGGACGTCAGCGGCGCTGCGCTGGCGGTGGCCGGCCGCAATGCGACCCGCCATCTGCAGCATGAGCAGGGAGCATTCCGGCTTCTGCAAAGCAATTGGTACAGCGCGCTGGGCGAACAGCAATTCGATGTCATCGTCGCCAATCCGCCTTATATCGTCGCCGGCGACCAGCATCTTGCCGAAGGCGATTTGCGCTTTGAACCGCAGGATGCCTTGACCGATCATGCGGATGGCTTGAGCGCGCTGCGCAGCATTATCGACGGCGCCGGCCGCTATCTGAAGAACGGCGGCTGGCTGCTGATGGAACACGGCTACGATCAGGCGTCCGCTGTGCGCGCCTTGTTGCAGGCGCAGCAGTTCGAGGCTGTGCAAAGCTGGCAGGACCTGGCCGAGATTGAACGCGTCAGCGGCGGCAGGCGGCCTGCAACAGGTTGATCAGCAAATAAAAAAGCGCGGCATGCCGCGCTTTTTTTACTTTCTTGCCGGACCAGAGAATCAGTCCTTCTCGCCCCAGATCGCCGGATACACAATCCCGGCAAGCAAGGCGCCAACCAGCGGCGCTACCCAGAACAGCCACAGCTGCTGCAATGCCCAGCCGCCGACGAACAGCGCTTGGCTGGTGCTGCGCGCAGGATTGACCGAGGTGTTGGTGACCGGGATGCTGATCAGGTGGATCAAGGTCAGGCACAAGCCGATCGCGATTGGCGCAAAGCCGGCCGGCGCACGCTTGTCGGTGGCGCCCAGGATCACGATCAGGAAGACGAAGGTCATCACGATTTCGCAGATCAAGGCAGCGCTCATCGAATACAGGCCAGGTGAATGTTCGCCGTAGCCGTTGGCCGCGAAGCCGCCGATTTCCGCGCCTGGTTTGCCGGTGGCGATCAGGTACAGGATGCCCGCGGCAATGATGCCGCCCACCACCTGGGCGACCCAGTAAGGCAGGATTTCACTCTTGGGGAAACGGCCGGCGGTAGCCAGTCCCAGCGTCACTGCCGGATTCAGATGGCAACCGGAAATATGGCCGATGGCAAACGCCATCGTCAGCACGGTCAGGCCGAACGCCAGCGCGACGCCGTGGAAACCGATGCCGAGGCCCGGAAAACCAGCCGCCAGCACTGCGCTGCCGCAACCGCCGAGAACCAGCCAGAAAGTGCCGAGTGCTTCGGCGCCCAGACGTTTAGAGAGATGCATATTTGACTCCTGAAGAAATACTACTGTGTGATTTACCTGAACGGGCAACGGGCTAGCGGGTTGCACAGCATCGCCCAGTCGCATGCGGCCACAAGCATATTTGCTGACTCATCGACAAACAAGAAAAAAAATTATCATTTAACAATAATTTTCACTTTTCCAGCGATCCTCTCTCAGACTGGATAAATCCTACGTTCTGATGACAGAAATAATATTAATCAGACTAGATAAACCCTAAGGCCTGACGGCACAAATAATACCATCGAGAAATATATTGTGGCGGCATGGCAAGCAATTCCGAAGCCTTCGGGCGAGCAGGAATTCCGGGCCGCTTACTTTTCGGACTGTCAAGACTAGCGAAATTATCTGGATTGCGTATGATCCAACGCTTGATTTTCATTCTTAAGAACTAATTCTCATGCTGCCTTCGATCGAACAACGCCTCGCCCTTGAACTTGCCGCCAAACCGGCGCAAGTCGCCGCTGCCGTCGCCCTGCTGGACGAAGGCGCGACCGTGCCTTTTATCGCCCGCTACCGCAAGGAAGCCACCGGCGGCCTCGACGATATCCAGCTGCGGCTGCTGGAAGAACGCCTGCGTTACCTGCGTGAACTGGAAGCGCGCCGCGGCGCCATCCTGGCTTCGATCGAAGAACAGGGCAAGATGACGCCGGTGCTGCTGCAGGCAATCACCCTGGCGGAAGACAAGACCCGGCTGGAAGATCTCTACCTGCCGTACAAACTCAAGCGCCGCACCAAGGCGCAGATCGCCGCGGAAGCAGGCCTGACTGTGCTGGCCGATGCGCTGCTGGCCGATCCGGAACTGAATCCGGAACAGGAAGCCGAGAAATATATCAAGCCGGCCTTCAGCACTGACAACGGCGACAACCCCGGCGTTGCCGACGCCAAGGCCGCGCTGGATGGCGCGCGGCAAATCCTGATGGAGCGTTTTTCCGAAGATGCAACGCTGCTGCAGGCGCTGCGCGAATACCTGACCGAGCATGGCGTGGTCGAATCCAAAGTAGTGGAAGGCAAACAGGATGCCGGTGAAAAATTCGCCGACTACTTCGATTACTCGGAAACCATCGGCACCATTCCATCGCATCGCGCGCTGGCCTTGTTCCGCGGTCGCCGCGAAGAAATCCTCAACGTGGTGCTGCGCCTCGATACCGAAGAGGAAAAGCCAAAGTGGGATGCGCCGCACAATCCGTGCGAAGGCCGCATCGCTGCCCGTTTCGGCATCAGCAACAAGGGCCGCAGCGCCGATAAATGGCTCAGCGACACGGTGCGCTGGAGCTGGCGCGTCAAGGTCTTCATGCACCTGGAAACCGAGCTGATGACCAAGTTGCGCGAAAAGGCCGAAGTCGAAGCGATCAATGTCTTCGCCCTCAACCTGAAAGCCTTGCTGCTGGCGGCGCCGGCCGGCCCGCGCGCCACCATGGGCCTGGATCCGGGCCTGCGCACCGGCGTCAAGGTGGCGGTGATCGACGCCACCGGCAAGGTGGTCGCCACCACTGCGATTTATCCGCACCAGCCGCGCAACGACTGGGACGGTTCGCTGCATACCTTGGCGCAGCTGGCGGAGCAGCACCAGGTCTCGCTGATCTCTATCGGCAACGGTACCGCTTCGCGCGAAACCGACAAGCTGGCGCAGGACCTGATCAAGCTGCGGCCGGAACTGAAACTGACCAAGATCGTGGTGTCGGAAGCCGGCGCCTCGGTTTACTCGGCATCCGAATTCGCTTCGCGCGAGCTGCCGGACATGGACGTCTCGCTGCGCGGTGCGGTATCGATTGCGCGCCGCCTGCAGGATCCGCTGGCGGAGCTGGTCAAGATCGATCCGAAATCGATCGGCGTCGGCCAGTACCAGCACGACGTCGGCCAGACGCAGCTGGCGCGCTCGCTCGATGCGGTGGTAGAGGACTGCGTGAATGCGGTCGGCGTCGACGTCAACACCGCCTCGGCGCCATTGTTGGCGCGCGTCTCCGGTCTCAATGCCAGCGTCGCGCAAAGCATCGTCACCTATCGCGACATGAAGGGCATGTTTACTTCGCGCGCGGCGTTGCGCGAGGTGCCGCGGCTGGGTGAAAAAACCTTTGAACAAGCCGCCGGCTTCCTGCGCGTCATGAACAGCGACAATCCGCTGGATGGCTCGGCGGTGCACCCGGAATCCTACCCGCTGGTGGAAAAAATCCTGGCTGACATCAGGAAGGACGTCAAGGGCGTCATCGGCGACAGCAGGCTGCTGACCTCGCTCAATCCTGCCAAGTATGCCGATGAAAAATTCGGCGTGCCGACCATCGCCGACATCCTCAAGGAACTGGAAAAACCGGGCCGCGACCCGCGTCCGGAATTCACCACCGCCACCTTCAAGGACGGCGTCGAAGAAATCCGCGACCTGCGGCCCGACATGATCCTGGAAGGCGTGGTCACCAATGTGGCGGCGTTCGGCGCCTTTGTCGACATCGGCGTGCATCAGGACGGCCTGGTGCATATTTCTGCGCTCTCCAATACTTTCGTCAAGGATCCGCACAGCGTGGTCAAGGCCGGCCAGGTAGTCAAGGTCAAGGTGCTGGAAGTCGATGAAAAGCGCAAGCGCATCGCGCTCACCATGCGCCTCAGCGACAGTGCGCCGGTAGCCGGCGCCAAGCCGGAGCAGCGGGCCGACCGCAACGACGCCAAGCGCCTGTCCCAGCATCAGCAACGGCAAACTGCCCCGGCCCCGGCCAACAACGCCATGGCTGCGGCTTTCGCCAAGCTGAAGGGATAACAGTTAGGCAACTCCATCAGCCGGCGCCGGTTCACTGGCGCTGGCTGAATCCAGGCCACGCCGACAAAATCAGTCTGGACCTAATGCCGGGCCCCTTGTCATCGTATAATCACGGCACAATCGATTTCCAACAGGTTTTATTTTGTCAGCCGCTCCCAACACCTCATCCTCACAATTCATGATGTCCCCGATCGCGGCCGATATGGACGCGGTCAATGCGGTGATTCGCCGTCAATTGCACTCGGAAGTGCCCTTGGTGAATCAGATTGCCGAGTACATCATCAGCGCCGGCGGCAAGCGCCTGCGCCCGGTGCTGGTCTTGCTGATGGCGCGCGCTTGCGGTTATGCCGGCGACAAGCATCACGAACTGGCGGCGGTGATCGAATTCATCCACACGGCCACCCTGCTGCATGATGACGTGGTGGACGAGTCGTCCCTGCGGCGCGGCCGGCAGACCGCCAATGCCTTGTTCGGCAACGCCGCCTCGGTGCTGGTGGGCGATTTCCTGTATTCGCGCGCCTTTCAGATGATGGTTGCGGTGGATAACGCGCGCGTGATGCAGATCGTCGCCGACGCCACCAACGTCATCGCCGAAGGCGAGGTGCTGCAGTTGCTGAACATGCACAATCCGGACGTCTCCGAAGAAAACTATCTGCAGGTGATCCGCTCCAAGACCGCCAAGCTGTTCGAGGCGGCCGCCCAGCTGGGCGTGCTGATTGCCGGCGCCGATGACGCAGCGACTGAGGCTGCAATTGAGGCGGCAGGCGAATACGGCCGTTCGCTGGGCACCGCTTTCCAGCTGATCGACGACGTGCTGGACTATTCCGGCAACGCCAGCGATATCGGCAAGAACGTCGGCGATGACCTGCGCGAAGGCAAGCCGACCCTGCCCCTGATTTACCTGATGAGCCACGGCACGCCGGAACAAAGAGAACTGGTGCGCAGCTGCATCGAGAATGGCGACGAACAGCATTTCGATGAAATCCTGGCGGCCATCACCACTTCAGGCGCCCTTGACTACACCCGGCAGGAAGCCGAAAAAGCAGCACAACGCGCCGCGGCAGCAATTACAGGCTTGCCAAATAGTCAGTTCAAAGATTCTTTGCTACAATTATCCGTATTCGCAGTAGATCGCAATCACTGAGCGCAATCACTAAGAAATTTGCAAGGGGACTGCCGCACCGCCACCGTACGGACAGGCAGCCCAAAAAACCTGTTCAAATCATTGAACGGCTAAATCGGGGTGTAGCTTAGCCTGGTAGAGCGCTACGTTCGGGACGTAGAGGCCGGAGGTTCGAATCCTCTCACCCCGACCATATAACACTTGGTTTATTAACCTTTTCTTTACGGTGACCCTTTGGATGCCGTGCCCATTTGGGTGCAGATTCTTGCACTAGTCGTACTCATCTTCCTCTCAGCATTTTTCGCCATGGCGGAAACTGCCTTGATTGCCGCCAACAAGCATCGCCTGCGCCATCTGGCGAAGCGCGGCAGCAAGTCCGCCGCCACCACCCTATGGCTATTGGAACGCACCGATAAGCTGCTGTCGCTGATCCTGATCGTCAATACCCTGGTCAATGCTCTCGCCACCGCGCTGGTGACGGCGATTGCCATTACGACATTCGGCAACCACCAGAATGTGATCACGATTGCCACTGCCGGCGTCGCTTTCCTGCTGATCGTGTTTGCCGAAATCACCCCGAAGGTGATTGGCGCGACCTATCCGGAACGGATTGCGCTGCCGACCAGCTTCATCCTCAAACCGCTGATGGCGCTGGCCAAGCCCTTGGTCTGGTTCGTCAATCTGTTCGTCTCGGGCATCCTTAAAGTACTGCACATCAAAACCGGCAAGCACGCCCAGGAACAGCGCGTCTCGCCGGAAGAGCTGCGCTCGATCGTGCTGGAAGGCGGCAATTTCATGCCGCAAAAGCACAAAAGCATTTTGCTGAATTTGTTCGATCTTGAAAAAATTTCAGTGGAAGACGTCATGACGCCGCGGGCGCAAGTCGAAGCGCTGGATCTGGCGGCTTCGGTGGACGACATCAAGCATCAGCTGACGACCTGCTATCACAATAAATTGCCGGTGTACGAAGGCGAAATCAACCAGATCGTCGGCATTTTGCACGTGCGCAAGGCTATGGCATTGCTCAACCAGGAAGCCGAGCTGACCGTTGATCATTTCCGCCAGCTGCTCAGCACGCCGTATTTCATTCCGGAAGACACCGACGTTTTCACGCAGCTGCAATACTTCCAGGAAAATCACGAGCGGCTCGGCATCATCGTCGACGAGTACGGCGAAGTGCAGGGGCTGGTCACGCTGGAAGACATCATTGAAGAAATGATTGGCGAATTCACCACGTCGAAACCGGGCGCCGCCCGCGCCGACAGCTTCGCCTGGAACGCTCAGGGCCAATGTTTGCTGGAAGGCGCAACAACCTTGCGCGACATCAACAAGCGCCTCGGCCTGAATTTCCCGCTGGACGGTCCCAAGACGCTGAACGGCTTGCTGCTGGAATGGTTGCAAGATATTCCAGACAATAATGTCAGCCTGAAAATTGCCGGATGCATCATAGAAATCGTGCAGGTGCAAAACCAGGCGATCAAGGTTGCTAAACTGATGCGGCCGAATACACTACAAGAACGATAGAAAACTGCCATGCGGCAATTTTTTCGACACATTTATTCACAAAACCTTTACAAGTGAGTTTCTCGTAGGGCATCATTGGCCGGTTGTAATGGTTCCGCACATCTTTTGATATTGATCCCCCTATGGCTGCAGTATTTCCGAACGCTAGTACCACCGGTCCGATCTCGGGACTTGCCCGCGCATTGCTGCAAGCCGGCCGCCTGTCGACGGCGCAGATGGAAGCCTTGCACAAGAAGGCCAGCGGCGACCAAACGCCGTTCATCGCGGCCTTGCTGGATAGCGGCCATCTCGATGCGCGCGCGCTGGCGCTGTTTTGCGCCGAGACATTTGGTTATCCGCAGCTGGACCTGAGCGTACTCAATCTCAGCACGCTGCCGGAAAAAGCCATCGACGCCAAGCTGATGGAAAGCCACTCCGTGCTGCCGCTGGCGAAGCGCGGCAACAAGATTTACGTGGCGCTGTCCGACCCGACCAACATCCAGGCGCTGGACCAGATCAAGTTCCAGACTGAACTGATGGTCGAACCGATCATCGTCGAGCATCCGGTGCTGGTGAAGCAGATCCAGAAGCTGGTCAAATCCACCGAGCAGAGCCTGAGCGAAATGGTCGGCGACGAACAGGAAATCAATTTCGTCGAAGAGGATACGGCATCGGTTGCCGATGCCACCGCCGATATTGACGACGCGCCGGTGGTGCGCTTCCTGCAAAAAATCCTGACCGATGCGATCAACCAGGGCGCATCCGACTTGCACTTCGAACCGTTCGAAAAATTCTACCGGATCCGTTTCCGGGTCGACGGCGTGCTGCGCGACATGGCGCAGCCACCGCTGTCGATCAAGGAAAAGCTGGCATCCCGCATCAAGGTGATCTCGAAGCTGGATATTTCCGAAAAACGGGTGCCGCAGGACGGCCGCATGCGGCTGGTGGTTTCCAAGACACGCGCGATCGATTTCCGGGTCAGCACCCTGCCTACCCTGTTCGGCGAAAAGATCGTCATGCGTATCCTGGACCCAAGCCAGGCGCAGATGGGGATTGACGCGCTGGGCTACGATCCGGATCAGAAGGCGATCCTGATGGACGCTATCCAGCGCCCCTACGGCATGGTGCTGGTGACCGGTCCGACAGGTTCCGGTAAAACAGTGTCGCTCTACACCTGCCTGAATATCCTGAACCAGCCCGGCATCAATATTTCCACCGCTGAAGATCCGGCCGAAATCAATTTGCCCGGCGTGAACCAGGTCAACATCAACGACCGCGCCGGACTGACTTTCCCTGTCGCGCTGAAAGCCTTCCTGCGGCAGGATCCCGACATCATCATGGTCGGTGAAATCCGCGACCTGGAAACCGCAGACATCTCGATCAAGGCGGCGCAAACCGGGCATATGGTGTTTTCCACCTTGCACACCAACGATGCGCCGTCGACGCTGACGCGCCTGATGAACATGGGCGTGCCGGCATTCAATATCGCATCCTCAGTGATCCTGATCACAGCGCAGCGGCTGGCGCGTCGCCTGTGCAGCTGCAAGCAGCCGATCACGATACAGGATGAGGCCCTGGCTGAAGCCGGCTTCACCGAGGACGACATGGACGGCAGCTGGCTGCCGTACAAGGCAGTCGGCTGCGAACGCTGCAACGGCACCGGCTACAAGGGCCGGGTCGGCATCTATCAGATCATGCCGATCACGGAAGAAATAGAACGCATTATTCTGGCCCATGGCACGGCGCTGGAAATCGAAGCACAAGCCAAGCGCGAGGGCGTCAAGACTTTACGCCAATCGGGACTGATGAAGGTTAAACAAGGGTTGACCAGCCTCGAAGAAGTGCTCGGTTGCACCAATATCTAATTAGGGGAATAGTTCATGGCAACTGCGGCAAGCTCACGTCAGGTCAAGGAATTGGTTTATCTTTGGGAAGGCAAGGATAAAAAAGGCAAGGTAGTGCGTGGCGAACTGCGCGCCGGCAGCGAGACGGTAGTCAACGTCACCATGCGTCGGCAGGGGATCCTGGTTACGAAAGTCAAAAAGAAAACCTTCCGCAGCGGGAAAAAAATCTCAGACAAGGATATTTCCTTGTTTACGCGCCAGTTGGCCACCATGATGAAGGCAGGCGTACCGCTGCTGCAGTCCTTCGATATCGTGGCCAAGGGCCATGCCAATCCATCAGTCTCGAAACTGGTGAATGATATTCGCGGCGACGTCGAAACAGGCACGAGCTTGAGCCAAGCCTTCCGCAAGTTCCCGCTGTATTTCGACCCGCTGTTCTGCAATCTGGTCGGGGCCGGCGAGCAAGCCGGTATTCTGGAAGACTTGCTGGAACGACTGGCAATCTACAAAGAAAAAACCCTCGCCATTAAAGGCAAGATCAAATCGGCATTGTTTTATCCCATTTCAATTCTGGCGGTGGCGTTTGTCGTGACCGCGGTCATCATGATCTGGGTGGTACCGGCGTTCAAACAGGTATTCTCGAGTTTCGGGGCTGATCTGCCGGCGCCGACTCTCTTCGTCATGGCAATCTCGGATTTCATGGTGGGTAACTGGTACATTATTTTCCCGACCATCTTTGCCGGTTTATACCTGTTTTTCCAATCCTGGAGACGTTCGATCAAGGTACAGCGCTTCATGGATCAACTATTGCTGAAAGCACCGATCTTCGGTGATGTCATACGCAAAGCCACGATTGCGCGCTGGACTCGCACGTTGGCGACTATGTTTGCTGCGGGTGTGCCTTTGGTCGAATCACTCGACTCGGTCGGCGGCGCATCGGGGAATGCCGTATATCTGGATGCGACCAAGAAAATCCAAAGTGAAGTAAGTACAGGCACCAGTCTGACGACTGCAATGGAAAACGCCAACGTGTTCCCGAACATGGTGACACAGATGGTTTCGATCGGCGAGGAATCCGGCTCCCTGGACCAGATGCTGGGCAAAGTGGCTGACTTCTATGAAGCGGAAGTGGATGATGCAGTAGCTTCTCTGTCCAGCCTGATGGAACCCCTGATCATGGTGATCTTAGGCGTCCTGATCGGCGGCCTGGTAGTCGCCATGTACCTGCCTATCTTCAAACTGGGCTCAGTGGTCTGATGCAGGACGGTATTTTCTTCCTGGCGGCGGGAAGCCTGCTTCCCACCGTCATCGCTGCCATCTTTGGCCTGCTGATCGGCAGCTTCCTGAATGTCGTGATTCACCGGCTGCCGATCATGATGCAACGTGACTCGGATAACTACGTCGCCCACGAAAGCGGCCAGCCGCTGCCGCATACCGAGCGCTACAACCTGGTGGTGCCGCGTTCGGCCTGCCCGCAATGCAAGCACCAGATCGGCGCGCTGGAAAACGTCCCGGTGCTGAGCTATCTGGCGTTGCGCGGCAAATGCGCCTCCTGCAAAACGCCAATTTCAGCGCGTTATCCTATCGTGGAAGCGTTTACCGGCGCCCTGTCGGCGCTGCTGATCTGGCATTTCGGCAGCGGCTGGGCAGGTCTGGCGACGCTGGTCTTTGCCTACCTGCTGATCGCCATGACCTTCATCGATGCCGATACCCAGCTGCTGCCTGACGACCTGACCCTGCCCTTGCTGTGGCTGGGCTTGCTGCTGAACCTGTCCGGCCTGTTTGTGCCGCTCAGCGACGCGGTGATAGGCGCCGCTGCCGGTTACTTGAGCCTGTGGCTGATCTACTGGGCATTCAAACTGCTGACCGGCAAGGAAGGCATGGGCTACGGCGATTTCAAGCTGTTGGCGGCGCTGGGCGCCTGGCTGGGCTGGAAAATGCTCCCCATTATCATCCTGTTTTCGTCGCTAGTCGGCGCCGTGGTCGGCATCGTCCTGATCATCGTTGCTCGTCGCGGACGCGACATTCCCATCCCATTCGGTCCCTACCTGGCAGCGGCCGGCTTGCTGGCGCTGCTCTACGGCCGCACCATCATGGAAACTTATTTCAATTTCGCTGCCTAACACTGCATGAAGCCGCACGATGCCAGCAATCCCGTCCAGCCTGCACCGGCCAAGCCGAGATTCAGCGTCGGCCTGACCGGCGGCATCGGCAGCGGCAAAAGCACGGTTGCCGACATGTTCGCGGAACGTGGCGCGGCGGTCATCGACACCGATGTCATCGCCCGTCAACTGACGAACCCTGGCGGCATCGCCATCGAAGCGATCAGAGCCCGCTTCGGCGATGCCTTCATCGACGCCAGCGGCGCCATGGACAGGGAACTGATGCGCGCCCACGTATTCTCAGACCCGACGGCAAAGCAACAGCTGGAAGCGATACTGCATCCCTTGATCCGCGCCGAGACAGTCAATGCCGGCGAGCGCGCGGCAGGTTCGTATCTGATTTTCGCCGTACCGCTATTAGTTGAATCCGGCAACTGGAAACAGCGGGTTGGGCGCATACTGGTGGTGGACTGCGACGAGCAGGTCCAGCTGCAGCGCGTCATGCAGCGTAGTGCACTGACTGAACCGCAGGTACGCGCCATCATGGCGACGCAAGCGACCAGGCAGCAGCGCTTGCAGGCCGCAGACGACGTGATCGTCAATGACGGTGAGCGGGCGGCGCTATTGCCGCAGGTGGAGCGCCTGCACGCCCTATATGAGGCATTTGGCCGATCGTTATAAATGGTATAAAGCCATACGTGCTTGCCGGGCGAACCCATTGGTACCGTTAAAAGTAGACGGGCATTTGTAATTTCGGTTCGCATCGTTCAGAATCATGTCTTATCTGGCTCAAATTTTTAAGGGATGTCACTTTGATCGTCTACGAATATCCTTTCAACGAGCGCATTCGCACCTTGTTGCGGCTGGAAGACCTGCATGAAAGATTCGGCTTCTTCGTGCATCAGGAAAGTCCGCTGCAGCACCATATCGCGCTGTCCACCATTTTTGAAATGCTGGAGGTCGCCGGACGCGCCGACTTGAAATCGGATCTGCTGCAAGAACTGGAACGACAAAGACAAACCCTGCTCGGCTTCAAATCGAATCCGAATGTAGCGCCTGACATGCTGGATGCCATCCTGCAAGAAATCGACCGCATCAGCACCGCCCTGATGGCGACCCAGGGCAAGACCGGCCAGCATATCCGCGATAACGAGTGGCTGATGAGCATTCGCGGCCGCACCATCATTCCAGGCGGCGCCTGCGAATTCGACCTGCCCTCCTATTACGCCTGGCAGCAACACCCTGCCGAGCAGCGTTTTGCCGACATCATCAGCTGGTTCGGCCCGCTGGCCCCGTTGTTCGACGCGATCAGCATCGTCCTGCGATTGCTGCGGGAAACCGGAAGTTCGGTAAAAATAGACGCACAAAACGGCAGTTATCAGCAAATGCTGCAAGGCAAGTCTTACCAGATGCTGCGCCTGATCATCGATGAGCAATTGCAGGCCATTCCCGAAATTTCCGCCAACAAATACATGCTGTGGGTGCGCTTCACTTCGCAAGGCGGCGACCTCAAGCCCAGAGCTTACGAAGGCGATGTGCCGTTTGAGCTGACTTTGTGCAACTTTTAATTGTTTTTTGAACAGATTTGTATGACTACTACCGTCGATTGCCCGACCTGCGGCACAAAAGTTGAATGGATTGCGGCGAATAAATTCCGGCCGTTTTGTTCGGAACGCTGCAAGCAGATTGACCTGGGTGCCTGGGCTGAAGAAAAATATGCCATTCCGGCAGTCAATCCGCCCGACGAGATTGACGATGATAATAAGCTGAAGCAGTAATTTATCGCAACTTCAGCACAAATAGAGATTTAAGCTGGCATTTCCCGCCGCAATTCATCCAGCCACTCAATCAAGGGAATGGCGGCCGGCAGCAAAGGCTCGACGCCGACGCTGCCCTGCCAGGAAAAGGCTTGGCCTTCCAGGCTTTGCGGTTCGCCGCTCCAGTCGCGGCTGATGTAGAAGTGCAGGCGGACATGGGCATGAGCGTATTGATGCTCGATGCCGCACCATGGCTCGGCGGCGTGGATCTCTATCCCCAGCTCTTCCAGCAGTTCGCGCCTGAGCGCATCGAAAATCGACTCTCCCGGCTCGACCTTGCCACCAGGAAATTCCCAATAACCAGCCATCGGCTTGCCCTCAGGCCGCTGGCCAAGCAGCACGTCGCCATTCGGTTTCATCAAAATGCCAACGGCGACGTTGACCGGCAATACTTGTTCTGTCGTCATCAAAATCCTGCTTAATCGTTGCTGTTCATGCGGCCGGCATAATCACGCGCGAACTGCCAGGCCACCCGGCCGGAACGCGAGGCGCGCTGCAAGGCCCAGCGCAAGGCATCGGCACGCGCTTCGGCGATCTGCTCGGCATTGCAGCCGAAATGACCAAGCCAATGGCTGACAATGTCCAGGTAGTCGTCTTGCTTGAATGGATAAAACGATACCCACAGGCCAAAGCGCTCCGAAAGTGAAATTTTTTCCTCAACGGTTTCGCCCGGATGCAGATCGCCGTCTTCAGTCGTCTTGTAAGTGGCGTTGTCAGACATCCGTTCCGGCAGCAAGTGACGGCGATTCGAGGTGGCATAGATCAAGACGTTGTCCGACTGCGCAGCGATGCTGCCGTCCAGCGCCACCTTGAGCGCCTTGTAGCCGCTCTCGCCTTCTTCAAACGAAAGGTCGTCGCAGAATATGATGAAACGCTCGGGACGCGCCGCCACCAGGTCGACGATATCGGGCAGTGCCGCCAGATCGTCCTTGTCCACCTCGATCAGGCGCAAACCCTGGGGTGCGTACTGGTTCAAACAAGCTTTGATCAAGGATGACTTGCCGGTGCCGCGGGCGCCGGTCAGCAGCACGTTATTGGCCGGCCTGCCGTCGACGAACTGGCGAGTGTTCTGGTCGATCTGCTGCTTTTGCACTTCGATATTGTGCAAATCAGCCAGGGCGATATCCGAGATGTGGCCCACCGGCTGCAAATATCCGGCTGCCGCACCGCCGCGATGGCGCCATCGGAAGGCTGTCGCTGCGTTCCAGTCGGGCGCAGCATCAGCCTTTGGCAAAATCGATTCAAGACGGCCCAGCAAGGCCTCGGCACGGAGTAGGAACTGGTCTAATTGGGTCATGGCTCAAGAAATCAGGAATGCAGGCGACCGGATGATCGCTGGCTGGCCACCATTCTGGCGTAAAGCACAATGATAGTAGATGAATATTATTCGTCGCACTGGCTGCACAGGACCAGCCGGACGGCAGCCGGAGTCGGTCCGGCTGCAATCCTGTTACGGCATATCAGGAACGGTAGTCCGCATTGATCGAGACATAGTCGTGCGACAGATCGCAAGTCCAGACGGTCGCGTCGGCGTCGCCACGCGCCAGCTGCACCCGCACCGTGATTTCGCTTTGCTTCATCACGCGCTGGCCATCCGCTTCCTGGTATTCAGGATTGCGGCCGCCATTCTTGGCCACCAGCACATCATCCAGATACAGGTCGAGCTTGCTGACATCCAGGTCGTCGACGCCGGCGTAGCCTATCGCCGCCAGGATGCGGCCCAGGTTAGGATCTGAGGCAAAGAATGCCGTCTTCACCAATGGCGAATGGGCGATCGAGTAAGCGATCTTGCGGCATTCGGCGACGTTCTGCCCTTGCTCTACCGTCACCGTGATGAACTTGGTCGCGCCCTCGCCGTCGCGGATGATCATCTGCGCCAGATGCTGCGAAATATCGGTGACGGCAGCGGCCAGCTCCGCGTATTCCGGGCTGTCGACGCTGGTAACTTCCAGTTCGCCGGCGCCGGTGGCGATCAGCATGAAGGAATCGTTGGTGGAGGTATCGCCGTCGATGGTGATGCAATTGAAGGAGCGGTCGGCCGCCTGCCGCACCATCTTTTCCAGCACCGGCTGCGCCACTTTCGCATCGATTGCCAGGAAACCCAGCATGGTCGCCATGTTCGGCTTGATCATGCCGGCGCCCTTGCTGATGCCGGAAAAATTGACCGTTTTACCGGCGATAACCATGCTGCGCGAGGCCGCTTTCGGCTGCGTGTCGGTGGTCATGATCGATTCTGCGGCATTGAACCAGTTATCGCCTTGCAGGTTGCCGAGCGCCAGCGGCAAGCCGGCAATGATGCGCTCGACCGGCAGCGGCTCCAGAATCACGCCGGTAGAAAACGGCAAGATCTGCGCCGCGTGGCAGCCCAGCAATTCCGCCAGCGCATCGCAAGTCGCATTGGCAGCGGCCAGGCCGGCTTCGCCGGTGCCGGCGTTGGCGTTGCCGGTATTGATCAGCAGCGCGCGGATAGGCTCGCCGGAAATCTCCGCCGCCGCCAGGTGCGCCTTGCTGACTTGTACCGGTGCGGCGCAAAAGCGGTTTTGCGTGAACACCCCGGCCACGGTGGCGCTGGGCGCCAGTTTCATCACCAGCAGATCCTTGCGGTTCGCCTTGCGCACGCCGGCTTCGGCATGGCCAAGCTCGATGCCGGCAACGGGCAGCAGGTCAGCAGCAACTGGAACAGGGGAATTGACAGCCATGGGAATCCTTAACTAAATATAAACATTAACGTTGATAACTACAGTGATCCAGCATCGCTGAATGACGCCGGCAGCAGTCGGCTGCACTGCCAGACGGCTATTTTAAGGTGTAAGGCCAAGCCGTGTGCAATCAACCGCAACAAAAGCAAAGGGCGGAGATTTCTCCGCCCTGCACTGCTTCAACTACAGCCGATCACGCTGGCCGGCCGCACTCGCCGGTCACCACCGCTTACATCAGTTGCCCATGGCACTGCTTGTACTTCTTGCCGCTGCCGCAAGGGCAAGGATCATTGCGGCCGACCTTAGGCACTTCATTGACCTGCTGCTGCGACTCATCGTGATGGGCGGTCGGCGCCAGCAGTGCTTCCGGCGCTGCCGTCGGATCGAAGTCGGCATGCTGGTAATGGACGTTTTCCACATGCGACTGCGCCAGCTCTTCTTCCACCGCGGCGATTTCTTCGCGGTTTTCGATGCGCACCGTCATCACTACCTTGACCACTTCATTCTTGATCAGGTCCAGCATCTGGCCGAACAGTTCAAACGCTTCGCGCTTGTATTCCTGCTTCGGGTTCTTCTGTGCGTAGCCGCGCAGGTGGATGCCCTGGCGCAGATGGTCCAGCGCCGCCAGATGCTCGCGCCAATGGCTGTCGACGCTCTGCAGCATGACGCTGCGTTCGAAGCCGGCGAACGACTCCTTGCCGACGATCTCGGTCTTGGCGGCATAACTGGTTTCGGCAGTCTTCAGCACGCGTTCCAGCAATTCTTCATCGGTCAGGTTCGGTTCCGACTTCAGCATTTCGCCCAGCGGCACTTCCAGATGCAGTTCGTTGGCCAGGGTCGCTTCCAGCGCTGGAATATCCCATTGCTCTTCCAGCGACTCCGCCGGCACGTGGGTGCGGAAAGTCTCGTCCAGCACGCCTTCGCGCAGCGAGGCCACGGTCTCGGAAACGCCTTGCGATTCCAGCAATTCATTTCGCTGCTGATAGATCACCTTGCGCTGGTCGTTGGCGACGTCATCGTATTCCAGCAATTGCTTGCGGATATCGAAGTTGCGCGCTTCCACCTTGCGCTGTGCCGATTCGATCGAGCGCGACACGATGCCGGCTTCAATCGGCTCGCCTTCCGGCATTTTCAGGCGGTCCATGATGGCGCGCACGCGGTCGCCGGCGAAGATACGCAGCAAGGCGTCGTCCAGCGACAGGTAGAAACGCGAAGAACCCGGATCGCCCTGGCGTGCGGCGCGGCCGCGCAACTGGTTATCCACCCGGCGCGATTCGTGACGCTCGGTACCGATGATGTGCAAGCCGCCGGCATGCACCACGTGGTCATGCAGCGATTGCCACTCGTCGCGCAGCTTGTCGGAACGCAGCTGCTTTTCTGTTTCGCTCAGCGCTTCGTCAGCTTCGATGAACTGGATCTGCTTCTCGACATTCCCGCCCAGCACGATGTCGGTACCGCGGCCGGCCATATTGGTCGCGATCGTGATCGCCTTGGGACGGCCTGCCTGGGCAATGATTTCCGCTTCGCGCGCATGCTGCTTGGCGTTCAGCACATTGTGCGGCAGCTTGGCTTTGCTCAGGATCTCGGCCAGCAGTTCCGAGTTTTCGATCGAGGTGGTGCCGACCAGCACCGGCTGTCCGCGCTCGTAGCAATCCTGGATATCCTTGAGCATCGCATTGTATTTTTCCTGCGACGTCTTGTAGACCTGGTCCTGGCGGTCTTTACGCTGGTTCGGGCGATTTTGCGGGATCACCACGGTTTCCAGGCCGTAGATTTCCTGGAATTCGTACGCTTCGGTATCGGCGGTGCCGGTCATGCCGGCCAGCTTGCCGTACATGCGGAAATAGTTCTGGAATGTGATCGAGGCCAGGGTCTGGTTCTCGTTCTGGATCTTGACGCCTTCCTTGGCTTCCACCGCCTGGTGCAAGCCATCCGACCAGCGGCGGCCGGTCATCATGCGGCCGGTGAATTCGTCGACGATGACGATTTCGCCGCCCTGCACCACGTAGTGCTGGTCTTTGAAGTACAGCGAATGCGCGCGCAGCGCGGCGTACAGATGGTGGATCAGGCTGATGTTGGCGGCGTCGTACAGCGAAGCGCCTTCCGCCAGCAGGCCCATGCTGGTCAGGATCTGCTCAGCCTTTTCATGGCCGGCTTCGGTCAGCAAGACCTGGTGCGCCTTCTCGTCCTTGGTGTAGTCGCCAGGCAATTCAATCTTGCCCTTGCCGTCCGGCGTTTCTTCGCCGATCTGCAGGGTCAGCAGCGGCGGCACTTCGTTGATCTTGTAGTACAGGTCGGTATGGTTTTCAGCCTGGCCGGAAATGATCAGCGGGGTACGCGCTTCGTCGATCAGGATCGAGTCGACTTCATCGACGATGGCGAAGTTCAAGGTGCGCTGGACGCGGTCGGCGGCGTCGTACACCATGTTGTCGCGCAGGTAATCGAAACCGAATTCGTTGTTGGTGCCGTAGGTGATGTCCGCGCTATAAGCGACTTGCTTGGCGTCGTGCTCGACCGAAGACAGGTTGACGCCGGTGGTCAGGCCGAGCCAGCCGTACAGGCGCCCCATCCATTCGGCATCGCGCTGCGCCAGGTAATCGTTGACGGTCACCACGTGCACGCCCTTGCCGGACAGCGCATTCAGGTAGGCCGGCAGGGTCGCCATCAGCGTCTTGCCTTCGCCGGTGCCCATTTCGGCAATCTTGCCATAATGCAAAACCATGCCGCCGATCAGCTGGACATCGAAATGGCGCATTTTCAAGACGCGCTTGCCGGCTTCGCGGCACACCGCGAAAGCTTCTGGCAACAGGTCATCGAGCTTGGCGCCATCGGCTATGCGTTGCTTCAGCTCAGGCGTCTTGGCCTGCAGCTCGGCATCGGACAGCTTTTCGAATGCCGGTTCGAGTGCGTTGATTTGTCGGACGACTTTTTTATATTGTTTGAGCAGGCGCTGGTTGCGGCTACCGAAAATCTGGGTCAGTAATGACATGCTTGGATTCTAAAAAAGAGCGCCGGCGACATTCCGTGACATCTTGTGAATGAACACGTGAGCACGAATCCGGGCTGTGGCTAAATAATCGGAGAATTTTATCATGCAGTCCCCGACACATTGGGGTTATGCGCCAGGAAACAATAGCAAGTTGCGCAAATTGTGCCGCATTCGCACGGCCTGCGCCTAATCTTCTGCGCATCTTGCTTACATTGCATTACTTCAGTACGACGTCAATACAACAACAGCTGTTACTTTCTTGCCAATGTCGCCATCTTGGCCAAATCGGTGCCGGCATTCAGGAATTTGCGCGGATCCTGGGCCACGCCCTTGATTCTTACCTCGAAATGCAGATGCGGTCCGGTGGAACGCCCGGTGGTGCCGATATCGGCAATATGCTGGCCGCGCTGCACGATATCGCCCACCTTGACCAGCAGGCGCGAGGCGTGCGCATAGCGGGTAATGATGTCGTTGCCGTGGTCGATATCGAGCATATTGCCGTACTGCGGGTGATATTCGGCGTCGATGACCACGCCGCCCGCTGCCGCCACGATCGCGGTGCCAACGGTCGCCGGGAAGTCCAGTCCTTCATGGAAGGCGCTGCGGCCAGTGAAGGGATCGAGGCGCCAGCCGAAACTCGATGAGTTATAGGCGACATTGACCGGCTGGTTGGTCGGCAGCAGCTTGGACTTGATACGGTCGCTCATCAGCACGGTTTCGACCACGTTCATGTAGTCGGCGCGATAGCCGACATCGCGCGACATGGCGTCCAGCGCCTGCTGGAACTCGCTCATGCTCATGTCATGGGAAGCGCGGCCGCTCAGGCTGCTGGATTCGGCGCCGCCGCGTCCCGGCGCCTCCTTGAAGTTGAATTCTTCCGGCTTGACGCCGGCCAGTCCCTGCACCCGCTCGCCCAGGGCGTCGAGACGCATCAGCTGCGCCTGCATTTCACCCAGCTTGATCGCCATCGCCGCCAGGTTTTCTTTCAGATACTTGTCCTTGTCCGGCACACCGCCGGCCGCAGCGCTGACCGCGGCCTTGCCGGCAAAGGGCAAGCTGAGAGAATAATGGATCGTGAGGAAATACAGCAAGGCAGTCGCCAGCAATACCGAGAACAGGAAGGCGGCGACCATCAATGCCAGGTGCTTGGCGCCCAACGTGATGGATTTTGCGCGATTAAAGCGCGGGTGCAACAGAATTACCTGCATTGCGGCTCCCGTGATGCGCCGGCGGGATCACAGGTGTGATAATGTTTCACCATCATGCGTAGACTCTCACCTTCTTCATACCGGCCATCGGCAATCAGCTCCAGGCCACAAACCAAAACATCCAGGGACGCCACGGATTTTTTACGGGGAAATGACAGGATGGCGGCGCTACTGCCCGCTGTCACACGCATGGCGGCCTTGCAAAAGCAATGCGCCGCCGAATTGCCACCCATGTTCAGTGCTTGCGAAGTGCTGCAATGTGAAGCAGGACAACTCGTCTTGTCAGCGCCTAATGCCGCTCTTGCAACTAAACTGAAGCAACAACTGCCGCGCCTGCAAAACCAGTTGCAATCAGGAAATTGGCAGATTAATGCAATCCGAATCAAAGTGCAAGTAAGCCAAAACGTCGTCAAAGCACCGCCGCCCAAGCAAGCCCTGCTTTCATCCAACGCGGTGTTGGCATTCGCTTCACTGATGGAAGATCTGGCGCCGTCGGCCGCCAATGAAGCGCTGAAAAATGCCATCGCGGCGATGGTCAATCGTCATCGCAGCAAAAATAATAAAGGCTGACCGTAAAGACTGGATTCTTTTTGCTTCAAGCCAATAAAATATTGCATAAAAAACATTATACGCCAGCTGCCGTTCCCTCTCCCAGGTTTAGTCATCAAAAATATCCACGAACTTAATTCAAGCACCTTGCATGGCTGATGCATAGTGCGCGGCAAAAATCGTTCTCTCGCTTCAAAAACGTTGTTGCAGCCGGACAAGACGGATATCCTGTTGCCTGCCGGCAGAAACAACGCCCTCCATTGAACTTCGAACCGCGATAGACAGATTGATGAACAGTATTGGTGAACTGCTGGCTGCCGAGCATATCCTGCTTGATCTGGATGTATCGCACAAAGAACAGGTTTTCGAGGCGGCCGAGCAACTCTTCCGCGGCCGCCATGGCCTGTCCGGCAACCAGGCGCTGAATGCGCTGACGGAGCGCGAGGCGCTGGGTTCGACCGGGCTGGGCGCCGGCGTCGCGGTGCCGCACGCGCGCATCCGCGGCCTGGCGCAGGCCGTGCTGGCGTATATGCGGCCATGCACGCCGATTCCCTTCGACGCGCCTGACGCCCGGCCGGTATCGGACATCATCGTCATCCTGATCCCCGAACACGCCACCGACCAGCATCTGAAACTGCTGGCAGAAGTCGCCGAAATGTTCCAGGATCGGCGCTTCCGCGAACGACTGGTCTCGTGCAGCGACGCTGCCGCCGCCCACCGCGCCTTTACCAGCTGGCCTGAATAAGACATAAAAATGCCCAAACGCGCATATCCCGATATCACGGCGCCCCAGCTGCGGACTGGCTGGCGCTTCGGCTGGGTCGACATCCTGGTTGTGCTGGCGATGCTGCTGCTGTTCTGGCTGGTGTTCTCGCTCAGCGGCGACATGCGCGTGCATTTCGACGAACTGCACCCGCCGCCGCTGTCGCTGGAAGTCGGGATGATTCCGTATTACACCGCGCGCACCGTGTTGCGGATGTTCATCGCCTTCGGCGCCTCCCTGCTGTTCACCTTTATCTGGGGCTACATCGCAGCCAAGAGTCCGCGCGCGCGCAAGGTCATGCTGCCGATCCTTGATATCCTGCAATCGGTGCCGGTGCTGGGTTTCCTGTCCATCACGGTGACGGGCTTCCTGGCCCTGTTCCCGGGCAGCCTGCTGGGCGTCGAATGCGCCAGCATCTTTGCGGTGTTCACGGCGCAAGCCTGGAACATGACTTTCGGCTTTTACCATTCGCTGGTGACGATTCCGGCCGAGCTGTCGGAGGCCGCGTCCATCTTCCGCCTCAACCGCTGGCAGCGCTTTACCACGCTGGAACTGCCGACATCGGCCATCGGCCTGATGTGGAACTCGATGATGAGCTTCGGCGGCGGCTGGTTTTTCGTCGCGCAAAGCGAAGCGATCACGGTGCTGAACAAGAACATCAAGCTGCCAGGGCTGGGCTCGTACATGGCGGCGGCGGTCGAGGCCGGCAATACCCGCGCCGCGCTGTACGCGATCGGCGCCATGATCTTCACCATTCTCTTGATCGATCAGCTGGTGTGGCGGCCGCTGGTGGCCTGGGCCGAGAAATTCAAGCTGGAAAACACCGAGGCGAAAGACAGCCCGCAATCCTGGATGCTGGATCTGCTGCAGCGTTCCAACGTGATCGGCTGGTTGTTCCAGCGCATCGGGCGCGTCGTCGGGCGTGTCAGCCAGCGCCTGTCCTCGGTTGCCAGCGATGTCACGGAAAGCGTGACGCGCAATGCGCCGACACTCTTCAAACAGGGCTTGCGCGTGGCGCTCTGGCTGGCAATCGCCGCCGGCATCGCCTGGCTGGTGATCGACGCCTTCGGCGTCGCCCGCGAGATCAAGACCGAGATGACCGGCGCCGCGATGCTGCACGTGGTCTGGCTGGCCGTCCTGACCTTCTTGCGGGTGCTGGCGATGATGATCGTCGCCACCCTGATCTGGACTCCGATCGGGGTCTGGATCGGCTTGCGGCCGCGGGTTGCGCGCATCGCCCAGCCGTTGGCGCAGATTGCCGCCTCGTTTCCGGTCAACATGACTTTTCCCTTCATCGTGGTGTTTTTCATCACGGCGAATATCCCCATCAACGTCGGCAGCATCCTGCTGATGGCATTGGGCACCCAGTGGTATATCCTGTTTAATGTCATCGCCGGCGCCATGGCGATTCCTACCGACCTGCGCGAGGCGGCGCAGATCTTCGGCTTGCGCAAATGGCGCCTGTGGAAGACTGTGATCATTCCGGCCATTTTTCCGTTCTGGGTGACCGGCGCCGTCACCGCCACCGGCGGCGCATGGAATGCCAGCATCGTGGCCGAGGTTGCGTCGTGGGGCAACAACAAACTGGTGGCCGATGGCCTGGGCGCATATATCGCGCAGGTCACCGAGAAAGGCGACAAGCCTGCCATTTATTTCAGCATCGTGGTGATGTCGCTGTTCGTGGTGCTGATCAACCGTTTCCTGTGGCGCCGGCTGTATGCGCTGGCAGAGCATAAATTCAAGCTCGATTAATTGCTCAGCAAGCACCTAATGAGCATTCAATAAGCGTTCCAAGGATGTGACCGATGTCTGACTCCGTTTCCACTGCTTCCACCACGCCGCCATCTGCCGGCGCCAGCCGCAGCTCTGCAGCGCCGCTGATCGAACTGCAGCATGTATCGAAAGCCTATACCACCGGCGGCGGCGAACCCGTCACCATTCTCGACGACATCAGCCTTGCCGTGCGCGAAGGCGAAATGCTGGCGCTGCTGGGGCAGTCCGGCAGCGGAAAATCGACCATCCTGCGCCTGATCGCCGGGCTCACGGATCCCACCAGCGGCGCCGTGCTCAGTCATGGCAAGGCGCTGGAGGGCATCAATCGCAAGCTCTCCATCGTGTTCCAGAGTTTCGCCCTGTATCCGTGGCTGACGGTGCAGCAGAATGTCCAGGTCGGCCTGACCCAGCGCCGCCTCAGCGCTCGGCAGGAACAGGAAGAAATTGAAAAGGTGCTGACGCTGATCGGCCTGTCCGGTTTCGAGAATGCCTTCCCCAAGGAGCTGTCCGGCGGCATGCGCCAGCGCGTCGGCCTGGCGCGCGCGATCGTCGCCAAGCCCGAGGTGCTGTGCATGGACGAAGCCTTCAGCGCGCTCGATGTGCTCACCGCCGAGAACCTGCGCGCCGAAGTGGTCGACCTGTGGAACAACGGCAGCGAGACCGGCATCAAGAGCATTTTCTTCGTCACCCACAACATCGTCGAAGCGGCCTATATGGCTTCGCGCATCGTGATCATTTCATCGCATCCGGGACGCATCAAGAATGTGATCGCCAACCCGCTGCCCTACCCGCGCGACGTCAAGTCGAAGGAATTCGCCGCCCTGGTCAACCAGATCCACGACGCGATCACCGCGCTGGCGCTGCCGGACGAACCGGGCGACGAAATCGAGGCGGCGGAAGCCGGCGTAGACCAAACGCAGGAACAGGAGGCGCAGGCGGTCGCCGTGCAGGAGGCAGGCGCCGGCCGTGTCGAACCGATTCCTAATGTACCGGTGGGGCGGATCGTCGGCTTGCTGGAGATTCTCCAGAACAATCAGGAGACCATCAATATCTACGAGCTGAGCACCCGCATCGGCACCGATTTCGGGGAAACGATTGCGATCGTCAAGGCTGCTGAAATGCTGGATTTGGTGGATACGCCGAAACACGAAGTGACCATGACCACGCTCGGCTGGTATTTCCTGGCCGCGCCGCTGGCGGCGCGCAAGACGCTGTTCAGGAAGCAGATTTTGCGCTTGCGCCTGTTCCAGATGCTGACGGCGCGCCTCAACGAAAATCCGGGGGCGCGGGTAAAAGAGGATGAGATTCTGGAGCAACTGGCGAGCTTGCTGCCCTATGATCAACCAGAGAGCCTGTTCGCCACGCTGATTTCCTGGGGCCGCTACGCAGAGATTCTGGACTACGATCAGCGCACTGGAAGCGTCCACCTGGAGGTGCATGAGGAACATGAAGCAAAGGGAACAAGCGCCGGATAGGCGCTTGCTTTGTGCTTTGATGCGCAGCGCTTAATGGAGAAGGAGAACGCGTCTAGTTCAAGGCCCACTCTTGTCCGACTTGCCGCTGATAGGCGCCCGGCGCTTCGGCGAGTTCATCGAAGCTGACCACTTCATACGCATCCGGCTGCGCCAGCAAGGCGCGCAGCAGCTGGTTGTTCAAGCCGTGCCCTGATTTGTGGGCAGTGTAGCTGGCCAACAGCGGATGGCCGATCAGGTACAGATCGCCAATGGCGTCCAGGATCTTGTGGCGCACGAATTCGTTTTCGTAGCGCAAGCCGTCGCTGTTCAAAATCCGGTATTCATCCATCACAATCGCGTTTTCCAGCGAACCGCCGCGCGCCAGGCCCAGGCCGCGCATGGTTTCCACGTCTTGCATGAAACCGAAGGTGCGCGCACGCGCCACTTCCTTCACATACGACTCGACGCTGAAATCGACTTCCGCGGTCTGGCCGGTGCCGTCGACCGCAGGATGATTGAATTCGATAAAGAATTTGAGCTTGAAACCGTTGCAAGGATCCAGCCGCGCCCATTTTTCGCGCTCGCCCTGGCCTTCGCGCACTTCCACGCTTTTCTTGATGCGGACGAATTTCTTGGCAGCGTTCTGTTCTTCCAGCCCCGCCTGCTGCAGCAGGAACACGAAGGAGGATGCCGAACCGTCCATGATCGGGATTTCTTCCGCGGTGACGTCGACATACAGATTATCGATGCCCAGTCCGGAACAGGCCGACATCAGATGCTCGATGGTCGACACCCGCGCGCCGTCCTTCACCAGCACGGAAGCCATGCGGGTATCGCCGACTTCGGTGGCTTTCGCCGGGAAATCGACAACAGGATCAAGGTCGACCCGGCGGAAGACAATCCCGGTATCGATGGCGGCCGGGCGCAGGGTCAGCTCGACCTTGGTGCCGGAATGGACGCCAATGCCTGTCGTCTTGACAATTTTCTTGATGGTGCGTTGTTTCAACATGATGACATTATAAGTCTGACTGATAATTATTCTGTAACGATGTGTACCCGGTGTGGGATAAAAAACACGCTTGGGTTTCCAAGCTATTTTTTTCTATCGCGGGCATATCGGTAAGCTATCGGCTGGCACTGAAATTCCCGGCTGCAGATGTGAAAAGCGGCGCACTTGGCGCCGCCTTGCTTACCGACAAAACTGCATCTTATGCCAGCTGGCCCAGCAGTGTTTCCGCATTGGATACTTCAAATGCGCCGCCTTGTTCAACGTTCAATTGCTTGACCACGCCGTCGTCGATCAGCGCCGAGAAACGCTGCGAACGCGTACCCATGCCGAACTTGCCGAAATCGGCGTCCAGGCCCAGCGCCTTGACGAAATCCGCATTGCCGTCAGCCAGCAGGCGCACGATGCCGGTCGCCTTCTGATCGCGGCCCCAGGCGCCCATGACGAAAGCGTCGTTCACCGAAATCGCCCAGATTTCGTCAACGCCCTTGGCCTTGAATTCTGCTGCATGCTGGATGTAGCCTGGCAGATGCTTGGCCGAGCAGGTCGGCGTGAATGCGCCAGGAACCGCGAACAGGGCAATCTTCTTGCCCTTGACCAGATCGCTGACATTGAATGTATTTGGGCCGAGCGCGCAACCTGCGGTCTCGGTTTCGATGAATTCTGCTAATTTGCCTTCCGGCAGGCGATCGCCGATCTTGATGGTCATGATAAGTCCTTGTCTAGTGAATAAAGCCTCCAGAGCGGCGCCACGGCCTGAGCCGTACACCGATCTGCCGAGACAGCGCATAGTAGCGCATGCTAAAAGAAAACGCCGCGCCTTGCGACGCGGCGTGGAATCCGCAGTATGCCTTGTTCCGCAAATTCATGCAGGGCCCGGCGGCTGATAGCGGGTATATCAATCCGCTATCGGCCGCCAGGCTCGTGCAGGAAACTACGGGCCGGCTCAGTCAGCCTGCTTGCGCAGGAAAGCTGGGATGTCGTAAGTTTCCATACCGTTCTTTTCCAGTGCGCGCACCGTGTCGGAAGCTGATTCGCGACGCCATACCGCCGGCGCCTTCATGCCTTCGAACGACGAACCGCCATGGCCAACCGACGGCTGGCCGTGCATCAGCGGCTCATTGTGGGTACCGGTACGCATCATCGGCGCCTGCACCAGCTGCACCGCCTTGCGCGCACGGCCGAGGCCGGTAGCAACCACGGTGACGCGGATATCGTCGCCCATCGCTTCGTCGTAGGCAATGCCCTGGGCAATCGAAGCATCCGGCGCCGCAAATGCGCGCACGGTCGCCATGACTTCCTTGATTTCCTTACCCTTCAGGCTGCGGCTGGCGGTAACGTTGACCAGCACGCCGCGCGCGCCGGACAGATCGATGCCGTCCAGCAGCGGCGAGGCGACTGCCTGCTCGGCCGCCAGGCGGGCGCGGTCGACGCCGGATGCGGTGGCGGTACCCATCATCGCCTTGCCCTGTTCGCCCATGATGGTCTTGACGTCGTTGAAGTCGACGTTGATATGGCCAGGCACATTGATGATTTCAGCAATGCCGGCAACGGCATTGTTGAGCACATCGTCGGCGTGCTGCAGCCATTCCATCATGCTGTCGTCTTCATAGATCTCTTCCAGCTTTTCGTTGAGAATGATGATCAGCGAATCGACGTGCTGCGACAGCGCTTCCAGGCCTTCGTCGGCGATATCCATGCACTTCTGGCCTTCGTAAGAGAATGGCTTGGAAACCACCGCCACGGTCAGCGCGCCCTGTTCCTTGGCGATCTGCGCCACCACCGGCGCGGCGCCGGTGCCGGTGCCGCCGCCCATGCCGGCGGCAATGAACACCATGTGCGCGCCGCGCAGTGCGTCTTCGATCCGGCCGCGCGACTCTTCCGCCAGCTGGCGGCCCACCGACGGCTTCATGCCGGCGCCCAGGCCGGTCTCGCCGATCTGGATGACGTTATGCGCCTTCGACTGCTTGAGCGCCTGTGCATCCGTGTTGGCAGCGATGAACTCCACTCCCGACACACCCTTGTTGATCATATGTTGGACCGCATTGCCGCCGGCGCCGCCGACACCGACGACTTTAATCACGGTGCCCAAAGTTGCATTGTCAAGCATATCGATTTCCATGATATTTCCTCATAAAGATGCAGCATTCAGTCAATAGGCATCACGCGGTGTGAGGCCTAGCAACTGACAACTGCGTGTTGCACAAACAACATTAAAATTAAACTTCACGGTGATCTGCGAGTACAAAGTGCTTCGCCATCCACTTGCCAGGGCGACTCTTAAACTCTGTCCCGCAGAAATAAAAACTAAAAATTACCCAGAAACCATTCCTTCATCCGCTGCCAGATCGCCTTCGCCGATCCTTCCTGGCGCGTCACGATATAGCCGCGCAGGTATTGCTTCTTCGCCTCCAGCAGCAGCCCCAGCACCGTCGAATAGCGCGGGCTGCGCACCACGTCGGCCAGCTGGCCGCGGTATTCCGGCGTGCCCAGGCGTGCCGGCTTGAGGAAGATGTCTTCCGCCAGCTCGATCATGCCCGGCATCATGGCCGAACCGCCGGTCAGCACCACGCCGCTCGACAGCACTTCTTCGTAACCTGACTCGCGCACCACCTGATGCACCAGCGCGAACAATTCCTCCACCCGCGGCTCGATCACCGCCGCCAATGCCTGGCGCGACAAGGTGCGCGGATTGCGGTCCCCCAGGCCCGGCACTTCCAGCGTTTCGCCCGGATCGGCCAGGATCTGCTTGGCGACGCCGTAGCGCAGCTTGATCTCTTCGGCTTCATTGGTAGGCGTGCGCAGCGCCATCGCAATGTCGTTGGTGATCTGGTCGCCGGCAATCGGAATCACGGCGGTATGGCGGATCGCCCCTTCGGTGAACACCGCGACGTCGGTGGTGCCGCCGCCGATATCCACCAGCACCACGCCCAGCTCCTTCTCGTCCGGCGTCAGCACCGCATCGGCCGAAGCCATCGGCTGCAGGATCAGGTCCGACACTTCCAGTCCGCAACGGCGGATGCACTTGACGATGTTCTGCACCGCGGACACGGCGCCGGTGACGATGTGCACCTTGACCTCAAGTCGGATGCCGCTCATGCCGATTGGTTCGCGCACATCTTCCTGGCTGTCGACAATAAATTCCTGCGGTACGGTGTGCAGCAGTTGCTGGTCGGTCGGAATATTGACCGCCTTGGCCGTTTCAATAACGCGCGAGACATCCGCTGCGCTGACTTCCTTGTCCTTGATCGCCACCATGCCGCTGGAATTGAAGCTGCGGATATGGCTGCCGGCGATCCCGGTGTAGACATTGCGGATCTTGCAGTCGGCCATCAGCTCGGCCTCTTCCAGCGCGCGCTGGATGGATTCCACGGTGGCTTCGATGTTCACCACCACGCCTTTTTTCAAACCCTTGGATTCAGCCTGGCCCAGGCCGATCACTTCATGGCGTCCATCCGACAATACCTCGGCTACCACCGCCACCACTTTCGAGGTGCCGATGTCGAGACCGACGATCAAGTTTTTTGCGTCTTTTGTCATAATGTTTCGCTTATTTTTTCTTGCTTCCCAATCCGCTCGTCATGCCGCTAGCCTTCAGCGCCAAGCCATTCGGATACCGCATATCTACACTCTCGATCCGGTTCTGCAAACGCGACAGCAGTTGCGGATAGATCTGCACCAGCCGCGCCACCCGGTCTTTCAGCGTGGTCTTGTTCTGTTCCCGCCCCAGCTCCACCGTCATGCCGTTGTCCAGCTTGACTGTCCATGCGTAGCGGCTCGATAAAGCCACGTCCACCGGGTTCAGCTTGAGCGGCGCAAACCACTGGCGGAAATCCGCCAGGCGCGCTACCACATCCTTCTCGCTGCCGGCAGGGCCGGACAGGCGCAGCAATTCGCCGTCTTCTTCCGCCTCGGCCAGGTTGGCGGTAAACAAATCGCCGCGCACCGACATCAAGCGGCCGTCGTCATCCCAGGTCGCCAGCGGCTCATGTTCCTCAACCGTCACGATCAGCGTGTTCGGCCATTCGCGCTGCACCGTCGCCTTGCGCACCCACGGCACCGATTCGAATGCCGTGCGCACCGTATCCAGGTTCGCCGTAAAGAAATTACCCTTGATGCGCGGCAGCGCGGCAGCGCGCACGATCAGCGGATTCACCCGCCGCAGCTCGCTCTGGCCGACGCCTTCGATGCGGATGGTCTTCAGCGTAAACATCGGACGCTGCGCCAGCCACCAGATGCCGGACGCCAGCAATGCGAGCGCTGCCAGTCCTAGCAAGGTGCCGGAGATCGCGTTCAACATTTTGACGTCTTGCCACATGGTTATCGACTTTATCGCTTGGATCGTTAGGTAAATCTTTAATTAATTTCTTTCAATCTTCTTTCTCTGCTTGCCGCTCATTCCGGTTTCCAATCCGCGGTCGGCGCCAGGTCGAGCGCCGCCGAGGCCAGGATTTCAACGCACAAATCTTCATAGCTGACGCCGTCCGCCTTGGCAGCCATCGGCACCAGCGAATGGCCGGTCATCCCCGGCGAAGTATTGATCTCCAGCAGGAACGGCTCGTTATCCCCATCGCGCAGCATGAAGTCGACGCGCGCCCAGCCTTCGCAGCCGATCGCCTTGAAGGCCTGCACCGCCAGCGCCTGGATGCGCTGGGTCAGCGCAGCATCCAGCGGCGCCGGACATAAATACTTGGTGTCGTCGGTAAAATACTTGTGCTGATAGTCGTAATTGCCTTCGGGCGCGCGGATCTCGACGATAGGCAGAGGGCGCGCTGTGCGGCCGGCGCCCAGCACCGGCACCGTCAGCTCGCGGCCGCGGATGAATTCTTCCGCCAGCACCACCTCGTCGTACTTGGCGCACAAGGCAAAACCCTCGCTCATGTCGGAATAGCCGGCGACCTTGGCGATGCCGATGGTCGAACCTTCATGCGGCGCTTTCAGCATCAGCGGCAAGCCCAGCACATCCGGCACCTGGCGCAGCTCTTCGCGGGTTGCGCCGTGCGCATCGAGCACCAGGAAGCGCGGTGTCGGCAAGCCCGCGCTTTGCCAGACACGCTTGGTCATCACCTTGTCCATCGCAATCGCCGACGCCATCACACCCGGGCCGGTATACGGAATGCCCAGCTGTTCCAGCGCGCCTTGCAGCGTGCCGTCTTCACCGTAGCGGCCGTGCAAGGCGATGAACACGCGGTCGAACTTTTCCGCCGCCAGTTCCGCCAGGCTGCGTTCGGCCGGATCGAACAGATGGGCGTCGACGCCGCGGCTTTTCAATGCCTTCAGCACGCCGTTGCCGGACATGATGGACACTTCGCGTTCAGCCGAACGGCCGCCGAACAGCACGCCGACTTTTCCGAATTGATGACCTGTCTTTTTTTTGCTCATCGCATCACTCATATTCATTGCTCTACCAGTTGTGCCAGCTTGCCAGGCACGCCGCTAATCGATCCGGCTCCCATGGTCATCACGACGTCGCCGTCGCGGACGATATTCAAGATCGATGCCGGCATGTCACTGATATCTTCCACAAACACGAGCTCGCCCATGCCAGCCACCCGCAAGGCATGCGCCAGCGCGCGGCCGTCGGCAGCGACAATCGGCGCTTCGCCGGCAGCGTACACTTCAGCCAGCACCAGCACATCGACGGTCGACAGCACTTTGACAAAATCCTCAAACAGATCGCGGGTGCGGGTATAGCGATGCGGCTGGAATACCAGCACCAGCCGCCGACCCGGATAGGCGCCGCGCGCCGCCTGGATGGTGGCCGCGGTTTCCACCGGGTGATGGCCGTAATCGTCGACCAGCGCAAATTCGCCTTTGGACTTGCCTGCGGCATCCTGCAGCTTGATTTCGCCGTAGCGGGTAAAGCGCCGGCCAACGCCGTTGAACTCGGTCAACGCCTGCTGGATCGCGCTATCGGCGACGCCCAGCTCGCGCGCAATCGCAATCGCCGCGCAGGCGTTCTGCACATTGTGCATGCCAGGCTGGTTCAGGCTGATCGGCATCGCCGCATAACCTTTCTGGATCACCGTGAACTGCATGTGGCCGCCGACCGCCTTGGCGTCGATTGCGCGCACATCGGCTTCTTCGTGGAAGCCGTAGGTGGTGATCAGCTTGGAAATCTGCGGCATGATTTCACGCACATTGGCGTCATCCATGCACAGCACGGCGACGCCGTAGAACGGCAGGCGCTGGGTAAACTCGACGAAAGCCTGTTTCAGCTTGCCGAAATCGTGATCGTAGGTATCCATATGATCGGCGTCGATATTGGTGATCACCTCGATCACCGGCGACAGATTCAGGAACGAGGCATCCGATTCGTCGGCTTCGGCCACGATAAAGTCGCCGGAACCGAGCTTGGCGTTGGCGCCGGCGCTGGTGAGGCGGCCGCCGATCACAAAGGTCGGGTCCAGTCCGCCCTGCGCCAGCACGCTGGCCACCAGGCTGGTGGTGGTGGTCTTGCCGTGGGTGCCGGCAATGGCGATGCCACGCTTGAGGCGCATCAGTTCCGCCAGCATGACCGCACGCGGCACGATGGGAATATGCCTTTCACGGGCCGCGACGACTTCCGGATTGTCTGCCTGCACTGCGGTCGATGTGACGATAGCGTGGGCCTGGTCGATATGCTTGGCGGCGTGGCCGCGGCTGACTTTGGCGCCCAGTCCTGCCAGGCGGCGCGTCGCCGCATTGTCGCCGAGGTCGGAACCGGAAATGGTATAGCCGAGATTGAGCAGCACCTCGGCGATGCCGCTCATGCCGCTGCCGCCGATTCCGACGAAATGGATATTTTTAACTTTATGTTTCATACATCACCTGCCAATTCTTCAAGAACCTGCGCGATTGCTTCATTCGCATCGCGCCGGCCGTTTTCATATGCTGCCTGCGCCATCGTCTGGCAGTCCTGGCGCGAGATCCGCGTCAGCAGCGCGGCCAGGCGCTCTTTGCTCAAATCCGTTTGCGGCAAATGAATCGCCGCCTTCTGTGTCGCCATCCAGCGCGCATTGTCGCGCTGGTGCGAGGTGGTGGAAGCCACCAGCGGCACCAATACGCTGGCAACGCCCGCAGCGGTCAATTCCGACACCGTGATCGCCCCGGCCCGGCAAATCACCAGGTCGGCATCGGCGTAGCGGCGCGGCATGTCGTCGATGAACGCCACCACCTCCGCCGTCACGCCCGCCGCCGCATAAGCATTGCGCAAGGCCTCGATATGCTGTTTGCCCGACTGATGCGTGATGCTGGGCCTCAGCTCGGCGGGGATCAATGCCAGCGCCGCCGGCAGGCAATCATTCAATGCCTTGGCGCCGAGACTGCCGCCCACTACCAGCAGACGCAAGGGACCGATGCGCCCGCTATAGCGCTGCTCCGGCAAAGGCAGCGCCAGGATTTCCTTGCGCACCGGATTGCCGGTGACCAGCGCCTTGCTGGCCGCCTTGCCAAAATCGGCAGGGAAACCGAACAGCACGCGCTGCGCCAATGGCGTCAGGGTTTTGTTCGACAGCAGCAAGGCCGCATCGGCGTTCACCAGCACCAGCGGCACACCGCGCAAACGCGCCATGGCGCCGCCCGGCACCGTCACATAGCCGCCCATGCCCAGCACGACATCGGCCTGGCGCCGCCCCAGGATGCCGAAGCAAGCCGGGAAACTCAGCAACATCCGCCAGGCGCCGCGCACGGTATGCGCCAATCCTTTGCCGCGCAAACCCGCAAACACAATCTTGTCCATCTCGATGCCATGCTGCGGCACCAGGTCGGATTCCATGCCGTGCGTGGTGCCCAGCCAGCTGACCTGCCAGCCGCGCGCGCGCATGGTCTCGGCAATCGCCAGGCCTGGAAATATATGGCCGCCTGTGCCCGCCGCCATGATGACGAGACGTTTTTGATGCATGCTCATGCCCGGCCTCCGCGCATCAGAACCCGGTTTTCATAATCGATGCGCAGCAGGATCGCCAGGCCGATGCAATTGATCAGCACCCCCGAACCGCCGTAGCTCATCAGCGGCAAGGTCAAACCCTTGGTCGGCAGCAAGCCCAGGTTGACGCCCATGTTGATGAAAGTCTGCACGCCGATCCAGATGCCGATGCCCTTGGCTGTCAGGCCGGCGAAAGTCTGTTCCATCGCGATCGCCTGGCGGCCGATTTCAAAGGAGCGTTTGATAATCCAGTAAAACAGCATCACCACCACCAGCACGCCGGCAAACCCCAGTTCCTCACCGATCACCGCCAACAGGAAGTCGGTATGCGCTTCCGGCAAATAGTGCAGTTTTTCGACGCTGGCGCCGAGACCGACGCCAAACAGCTCGCCGCGGCCAAAGGCGATCAGCGAGTGCGACAGCTGGTAAGCCTTGCCCAGGGCATTCTCTTCAGCCCATGGATTCAGGTAAGCAAAAATCCGCTCGCGGCGCCAGGGCGACAACCAGATCACCAGGGTAAACATGCCCGCCAGCATGGCGCCGATGCCGCCAAACCAGATGCCATTGATCCCGCCGAGGAACAGGATCCCCATGGCGATGCAGACGATCACGCCGAGCGCGCCCAGGTCCGGCTCCAGCATCAGCAGCAGGCCGACCAGGCCGACCGCCGCCGTCATCGGCAGGAACCCCTTGGTCAGCTTGTGCATCACTTCCTGCTTGCGCACCGTGTAGTTGGCGGCGTACAGCACGATGAACAGCTTCATCAGTTCCGAAGGCTGCAAATTGAAGACGCGGAACGACAGCCAGCGCTTGGCGCCGTTGACGCCGCGCCCCAGGCCCGGCACCAGCACCATCGCCAGCAGGATCAGGGTGACCACGAACAGGTACGGCGCCCAGCGCTGCCAGGTGGCGATGGGAATGCGGAAGGTCACCAGGCCGGCCACCAGCGAGACACAGATGAAGATCGCTTGCCGCACCAGGAAATGGGCATTCGTGTAGTTCGAATACTTGGGCGAATCCGGCAAGGCGATCGAGGCCGAATACACCATCACCAGGCCGAACAGCATCAGCAATATCACCACCCACACCAGCGGCTGGTCGTATTCCATCATTTTCGAACGCTGGACGCCGGGCTTCTGGCTGTCGAGCGCGCGCGGCCGCGGCGCAGCATTGCTCACCGAGCTGTCTGCGGCCTTGCCTGAAAATGATGGAAAGGCGAATTTCATAGTCCGACCTCGCCGCGCGACAAAGCCAGTTCGCGCACTGCATCGACGAACACCTGCGCCCGGTGCGCATAGTTGCGGAACATGTCGAAACTGGCGCAGGCTGGCGACAGCAGCACGGCGTCGCCAGAATGAGCCAATTCTGCCGCGCGGCTTACCGCTTCTTCCAGCGTCGCGCAGTTGACGATCTCCAGTCCGCCGGCCGTGCCTTCAACCGCGGCGCGAATTGCCTGCGCGTCGCGGCCGATCAGCAGCAGCGCCCGGCCATAGGCCGCCAGCGGCGCCGCCAGCGGAGCAAAATCCTGTCCTTTGCCGTCGCCGCCAGCGATCAGCAGCAAGCGGCTAGGATTGGCACCCGCGCCGTCGCCGTCGCAGCCACGCCCCAGGCCGTTCAGGGCCGCGACCGTGGCGCCGACGTTGGTGCCCTTGCTGTCGTCGTAGTATTCAACCCCGCCTATCGTAGTCACCAGCTCGACCCGATGCGGTTCGCCGTGGTATTCACGCAAGCCGTGCAGCAAAGGCGCAAACGGCAAGTCGATCGCGCGGCACAGGGCCAGCGCCGCCAGCGCATTGGCGGCATTATGGCGGCCGCGGATGCGCAAGGCGTCGGCCGGCATCAGGCGCTTGACCGTCACCGGCAGCAAGGCCAGCTGTTCTTTCTTGTTGCGTCGCTTCTCTACGCGTTCCTCTTCGTCGCCGGGGACCGCGACCGACAGCCATTGCATGCCATTGTCGCTGACCAGGCCAAAGCAATCGCCTTCATGCGGTTCATCGAAACCGAAACTGATGCTGTTGCCGCTGGCGAACTGCATCGTCAACGGATCGTCGCGATTGAGCACGCGCACCGTATTGGCGCCGAAGATGCGCGCCTTGTCAGCCACATACGAGGCCATGTCGCCATGCCAGTCCAGATGATCCTGGGTGATGTTCAGAATGGTGGCGGCGTCGGCATGCAGGCCGCAGGTGGCATGCAGCTGGAAGCTGGACAATTCCAGCACCCAGGCCTGGGGCAAGGCATCGCGCTCCAGCGCGCTGCGCAAGACATCCAGCGCTGCCGGGCTGATATTGCCGGCTACCTGCACCGTCAGGCCGGCGCGTTCGCACAGCAGTCCGGTCAGGCTGGTGACGGTGGTCTTGCCGTTGGTCCCGGTGATGGCAATCACTTTCGGCGCATAGCCCTGGCTCTCGCGCAATGCCGCCAGGGCTTGGGCGAATATTTCGATTTCGCCCCATACCGGGATGTCGCGGTCGGTGGCGGCGGACAGGATGTCTTTCAGCTCGCGTGCCGGCGCCAGGCCCGGACTGGTGACGGCAAAATCGATGCCGTCCAGCAGGCTGACGGCAAAGCCCGCCTCAGCATTTTCATCAGGGCCGCAAAACTCCACATCCGGAATGGCTTGCTGCAGCAGCGGCAGCCTTTCGGGCGCACTGCGGGTATCGGCCACGCGCACGGTCGCACCGCAATGTGCCAGCCACAAAGCGGATGCCAGGCCCGATTCTCCAAGCCCTAATACCAGAACATGTTTACCCGTATAGTTCATGAGTACTGCCCACTACCTTAACTTCAGAGTTGAAAGTCCAAACAACACCAGCATCATCGAGATGATCCAGAAACGCACCACAACCTGCGTTTCCTTCCAGCCTTTTTGTTCATAGTGATGGTGCAAAGGCGCCATCAGCAGCACCCGGCGGCCAACGCCGAAGCGCTTCTTGGTGTACTTGAAATAGATTACCTGCAACATCACCGACAAAGTTTCAACCACGAAAATACCGCCCATAATGAACAGCACGATTTCCTGGCGCACGATGACAGCCACCGTGCCAAGGGCGCCGCCCAGGGCCAGCGCGCCGACATCGCCCATGAACACCTGCGCCGGATAAGCGTTGTACCAGAGGAAGGCGAGTCCTGCGCCGGCCATGGCGCCGCAGAAGATCAGCAGTTCGCCGGCGCCCGGGATATGCGGGATCAGCAGGTATTTGGCGAAAGTGACGTTGCCGGTCAGGTAGGCGAACAATCCCAGCGCCGCGCCGACCATCACGGTCGGCATGATCGCCAGGCCGTCCAGGCCGTCGGTCAGGTTGACGGCGTTGCTGGTGCCGACGATGACGAAATAGGTCAAGGCCATGAAACCCCACACGCCCAGCGGATAGCTGACGGTCTTGAAGAACGGCACGATCAGATCGGCCTTGGGCGGCAGATCCAGGCTGAAACCCGACTCGACCCAGGCCACGAACAAATCCCACACCTGGGTATTGTTCGGCGCGGACACCGAGAACGCCAGGTAGATCGCGGCGACCACGCCGATCACCGATTGCCAGAAATATTTTTCGCGCGAACGCATGCCGTTCGGATCCTTGTAGACCACCTTGCGATAGTCGTCGACCCAGCCGATGGTGCCGAAACCGAGCGTCACGATCAGCACGATCCAGACGAAACGGTTGCCGAGATCGCTCCACAGCAAAGTCGAAATGCCGATCGCGATCAGGATCAGGACGCCGCCCATGGTTGGCGTGCCGGACTTGATGAGGTGCGTCTGCGGGCCGTCGGTACGCACCGCCTGGCCGACCTTGAGGCGCGCCAGCATGCGGATCACGCCCGGTCCGGCGATCAGGCCGATCATCAGCGCCGTCAGGGTCGCAAACACCGCGCGGAACGTGATGAAGTTGAAGACGCGCAGGAAACTGAAATCCTGCTGAAAATTTTGTGCCAGCCATAGCAGCATGTTAGTGAATCCCCTCGGATGTTGTGCCAACCAGGTGCTGGACGGCGCGCTCCATTTTCATGAAGCGCGAGCCTTTGACCAGCACGGTCGTATTAGGTGTCATGGTGGCATCGAGCGCGGCTAGCAACGCTGCGATGTCGGTAAAGTGGCAGGCTTGAGGGCCGAAGGCGATACTTGCCTCGGCCGCCATCTGGCCCAGCGTGAACAGCTGCGTAATGCCGCGCTGCTGCGCGTAAGCGCCGATTTCGTGGTGAAACTGGCGGCCGTCGTTGCCGACTTCGCCCATCTCGCCCAGCACCAGCAGACGCGGCGCGGCAGCCTGCGCCAGGACGTCGATCGCAGCCCGCACCGAATCCGGATTGGCGTTGTAGGTATCGTCGATCACCAGTGCACCGGTGCAGCTTGCGCGGGTTGCCAGCTTGCGCTGCAGGCGGCCGCTGACCGGCGCGAACGATTCCAGGCCGCGCTTGATGGCAGCGAGGTCTACGCCGATCGCCAGCGTGCAGGCGATCGCCGCCAGCGCATTGCGTACATTGTGCTCGCCGGCAGCCGCCAGCTGCACCAGGAACGAAGGCTGGCCGGGAACGCTCACCGTCAAGTCGCTGCCGAAGCCGTCGGCGCCATTGCTGTAGCTGCAATGGACGTCTGCCGCCGGCGTCAGGCCGAAAGTCAGACTGCCGCCCTTGCCTGCGCTGTAGCCGCGCCACAGGCCGGTATACGGATCATCCGCAGGGAAGACCGCAATGCCATCGGCTGCCAGGCCACGGATCACGCTGCCGTTTTCCTCGGCAACGACTTCGACGCTGGCCATGAACTCTTGATGTTCGCGCTGGGCATTGTTGACCAGCGCGACAGTGGGTTCGGCAAGTGCCGTCAGCACGGCGATTTCGCCGGGATGGTTCATGCCCAGCTCAATCACGGCAGCCTGATGTTCTGCCTGCAACCGCAGCAAGGTCAGCGGCACGCCGATCTCGTTATTGAAATTGCCGCGCGTCGCCAGCGACTTGTCGACGCCAAAAGCCGCGACCAGGATCGCGGCGATCATTTCCTTGACAGTGGTCTTGCCGTTGCTGCCGGTGACGGCGATCAGCGGCAGCCTGAATTGCTGGCGCCAGCGCTGCCCTATCGCGCCCAAGGCCAGGCGGGTATCGGCCACCACCAGCGCCGGCACCGCCAGCCCTGCGGGAGCTTGCTCGACCACTACCGCGGCGGCGCCCTGGGCGATGACCTGATCGAGGAAATCGTGGGCGTCAAAACGCTCGCCGCGCAAGGCGACGAACACAGAACCGGGGGTCACTGCGCGGCTGTCCGTAAACAAGCCGCTGATCACGGCCTGGCCGGCGGCGCCGGCGCTGGCAGGCAAGCCCAGCCACGACTGCAGTTGCGCCAATGTAGTATTCATAGGCTGCCGCCCTTCATCGTCGCCCGCGCAGCGAGCGCCAGGGCAGTATGGTCGGCGTCTAAAAACGGCAATTTCTTTCCTTTGATTTCCTGATATGTTTCATGTCCTTTTCCTGCCAGCAGCACGACGTCGGCCTTGGCCGCATGCCGTACTGCCCACAGGATCGCCGCAGCGCGGTCTTCCAGGGCTTGCGCTGCCTGCGGCGCCTTCATTCCGGCCAGGATCTGGCTGATGATGGCGGCCGGTTCTTCGCTGCGCGGATTGTCGCTGGTGACGATGACGTGATCCGCCAGTTCCGCCACTGCGCCCATCTGCGGCCGCTTGCCGGGATCGCGGTCGCCGCCGCAGCCGAATACGCACCACAATTCGCCATTGCGTTGCTGCGCAACCTGGCGCAGCGTACTCAAGGTCTTTTCCAGCGCGTCCGGCGTGTGGGCATAATCGATCACGATCAGCGGCGCATCCTGGCCGCCGAATTGCTGCATTCGACCCGGCACGGCGACCAACAGTTCAATCGCATCGAGCGCCGCCTTCCATTCAATGCCATGGGCCAGCAGCACGCCCAGGATACCCAGCGCATTGCTGACATTGAACTGGCCCACCAACTGCGTCTTCAACTGCCCGGAACCGAATGGCGATTCGACGTGGAAAACGGTGCCGCCGGCGCTGGTGCGGATCGCCGAGGCGCGCAGGACGGCAATATCTGCCGGCGCTGCCGGTTCGGCGCAGGTATAGCCGATCACGGGAATGGCCCGCTTCTTTTTCTGCAGATGGCTGACCAGGCGCAAGCCCATGTCGTCATCCAGATTGATCACCGCCTGCTGCAAGCCCGGCCAGTCGAACAATATGCGCTTGGCGGCTTCGTAGTGCTGCTCGTCGCCGTGGTAATCCAGGTGGTCGCGAGTGAAATTGGTGAATAGCGCGATGTCGACATGCATGCCGTTCAGGCGCCCTTGCTCGAGGCCGATCGAGGATGCTTCAATCGCCAGCGCCTTGACGCCTTGCTTGCGCATGGCGCTCAAGGTCTGCTGCAACAACAGCGCGTCCGGGGTGGTGTTGCCGGTTTCTTCAAATTCGCCGCGCAGGCCCTGCGCATAAACGCCCGTGCCGAGCGTACCGATCACACCGGTAGCCTGCCCCAGATGCGACAGCGCGTGTCCCAGCCACTGGCTGCAGGAAGTCTTGCCATTGGTGCCGGTGACGGCCACCACCAGCATGTCCTTGTCCGCCTGCTGATAGTAGGCGGCGGCGATCTGGCTGGACAGCTGCTTCAGCCCGCTTACCGCCAGATGTGCCGCCGTCCACGCCGTATCCCAGCTGAATTTCTCGCTCTCGTACAGTACCGCCGAAGCGCCGTTTTTCAGCGCCTGCACAATATAGGCGCGGCCGTCCGCGGCATCGCCCGGATAGGCGAAAAACACATCGCCGGCCTTGACCTTGCGCGAGTCCGACACCAGTTCGGCGCCGGCCGGCGCTACGCTGCCCAGCCACTGCTGGATGTCTTGCAGTCGTTTCGCTATGGAGGTCATCACAAGCCCTCCTGCGGACCGTCGGTCGGGATGATGATGTCAGTGACGCTGGAATCGGGCGGCACGTTCAGCGCGCGCAAGGCGTTCGCCGCCACCGTCGCAAACACCGGCGCGGCAACGTCGCCGCCGAAGTGCGAGCCGACCGCCGGTTCATCCACCATCACCGCAATAATCAGGCGCGGATCGGAAGCCGGCGCAAAGCCGACGAAATCGGCAATGTATTTTTTGACGTACTTGCCGCCTTCGATCTTGTAGGCGGTGCCGGTCTTGCCGCCGACGCGGTAGCCCGGCACTTGCGCTTTCGGCGCGGTGCCGCCAGGCGCGGTGACTCTTTCCAGCATCGCGCGCATGGTGAGCGCGGTCTTTTCAGAGACCACGCGCTGGCCGACCGGCGGCTCGGTCACCTTCTGGAACGACAGCGGGATCAGGTCGCCGTTGCGGGCAAATATGGTATAGGCGTGCGCCATCTGGATCAGCGATACGGAGATGCCGTGACCGTAGCTCATGGTGGCCTGTTCGATCGGACGCCATGACTTGAACGGCCGCACACGGCCGGCGACAGCGCCAGGGAAACCGAATTTCGGCTGCTGGCCCAGACCTACAGTAGTAAACATCTCCCACATCTCTTCGGCCGGCATTTGCAGCGCAATCTTGGCAGTGCCGATATTCGACGACTTCTGGATGATCTGCGCAACGCTCATGGTCTGCACCGGGTGCGGATGGGAATCGCCCACGGTTGCGGTGCCGATGGTCATCTTGTCCGGCACCTGGAAAGTCGTGGTGGCCTGCACCCGGTTGGTGTCCAGCGCCAGGGCGACCGTAAACGGCTTCAAGGTCGAGCCGGGCTCGAAGGTATCGGTCATCACGCGGTTGCGCAGCTGCGCGCCGGTCAGCACCGAGCGATCGTTAGGGTTATAGCTTGGCAGGTTGGCCAGCGCCAGCACTTCGCCGCTCTTGGCGTCGACCACCACGATGCCGCCCGCCTTGGCCTTGAACTTCTCGACCGCTTCCTTGAGCTGGGTGAAGGCAATGTACTGGATCTTGCTGTCGATCGACAGCACCAGGTCTTTGCCGTCATGCGGCTCCTTGACCGCCTCGATATCTTCGACGATGCGGCCGAGCCGGTCCTTGATCACGCGGCGGCTGCCGGTGGCGCCCGCCAGGTTTTTTTGCTGCGACAGTTCCATGCCGTCCTGGCCGGCATCTTCGACGTTGGTAAAGCCGACCACGTGCGCCGCAACCTCGCCCTCGGGATAGAAGCGCTTGTATTCCTTGCGGGTTTCTATGCCATCGATGCCGAGCTTGATGATCTGGTCAGAGATATCCTGTTCGACCTGACGCTTGAGGTAGACGAAATTGCGGTCGGAATCGAGCTTCTTGCTCAGCTCGGCGCTGCTCATGTCGAGCAGCTTGGCCAGGGCCTGCAATTTTTCCTTGGGCGCGTCCTTGACGTCGTCAGGAATCGCCCAGATCGCCTTGACCGGCACCGACGACGCCAGCACCTGGCCGTTGCGGTCGGTGATCTTGCCGCGCGTGGCCGGCAGCTCAAGCGTGCGGGCGTAGCGCGAGGCGCCCTGCTTTTGCAGGAAATCGGTGGAGATGCCTTGCAGCCACAGAGCCCGCACGATCAGCGCCAGGAAGGCCGCGAACATGGCGAACAGCACCACCCGCGAACGCCATACCGGCAGCTTGACCTTCAGCACCGGGCTGGCCGAAAACGGCACGCCTTTGCCTGCCGCGATACGGCCGGTATGCGAGCTGCGCGGGGGATTGCGCGTCATTTTTCCCCCACCGTCAGATATTGGGTACGGGCGGCGGTCAGCGGCACCATGTTGAGGTCGCGCGTGGCGGCGGCTTCAATCCTGGCGTTCTTGCCCAGGGTCGACTGGTCCAGCTGCAATTGCGCCCATTCGATATCCAGCTGGCGCGACTGGCTGGCGGCCCGCTCCAGCTCGATGAACAGCTGGCGCGCCTGGTACTGGGAATTGACCAGCGCCAGTGCGCACAGCACCAGCGCCAGCGCCAGGATGAAATTGAGGCGGCCGCTCATGCCTGCGCCTCGTTGGCGGTCAGACGCTCGCCGACGCGCATGATGGCGGAACGGGCGCGCGGATTTTCCGCTACTTCCGCATCCGATGGTTTGACGCGGGAGATCAGCTTCAACGCCGGCTGCGGCAGGTCGACCGCGCGGATCGGCAGGCGGCGGTCAGGCTGCGGCAACCGGGCTTTCGAGGCCAGGAACTGCTTGACGATCCGGTCTTCCAGCGAATGAAAGCTGATCACGACTAATCTCCCTTGCCGGCCCATCTGCCGAAATGCCTGGTCCAGTACTATCTCGAGTTCTTCAAGCTCTTGATTGATGAAAATCCGTATAGCCTGAAAGGTACGAGTGGCCGGGTCTTTGCCTTTCTCGCGGGTCTTGACGGCGTTTGCCACGATCTGGGCAAGCTGTCGTGTGCCAGTAATGGGCTTGATTGTCCGGCTAGCAACAATCGCCTTTGCAATCTGAACAGCAAACCGTTCTTCCCCATAATCACGTACCACCTTTCCGATTGTTTGTTCATCCGCGCTGGCCAGCCATTCTGCTGCCGATATGCCGCGCGTCGTATCCATCCGCATGTCGAGCGGGCCGTCGGCGCGGAAGCTGAACCCCCGGCTGGCGTCGTCCACCTGCGGCGATGAAATGCCCAGGTCCAGCAGCACGCCATCGACTTGTTGTATGCCTCTTTCCCGCAAGGCCTGCGCCATCGTCGCAAAACTATCGTGCACGATCTCGAAACGCGGATCGGCGATAGTGCTGGCGGTGGCGATGGCTTGCGGGTCCTTGTCGAACGCGATCAGACGGCCGCGCTCGCCCAGGCTCTGTAAAATCTTGCGGCTGTGGCCGCCGCGGCCGAAAGTGCCGTCGACGTAAATACCGTCGGCGCGCGCGCCCTCGATCGCCAGCGCACTGACAGCCTCATCCAATAACACGGTGCGGTGCTGGAACTCGGGCACCACTGGTTCACTCATGGCGGGCCTGTCAGAACGAAAAATTGCTTAACACTTCGGGCATGCCAGCCGCAACTGCTTGCGACTCGCTCTCAGCCAGCTTGGCTGCATCCCAAATCTCGAAATGGCTTCCCATGCCCAGCAGCATTACCTCGCGCGTCAGGCCGACCGCTGAACGCAGTTCCGGCGCCACCAGGATCCGCCCCGCGGAATCGAGTTCGACGTCAGAGGCATTGCCCAGGAAAATCCGCTGCCAGGCGCGCGCCGACATCGGCCAGGCGGCGATCTGCTCGCGGTGGCTCTCCCACACCGGACGCGGGAACAGCAACAGGCAGCCATGCGGGTGCTTGGTCAGCGTCAGCCGGCCCTCGCACTGAACGGTCAGCGCGTCACGATGCTTGGATGGCACTGCCATCCGTCCTTTCGCATCGAGATTTAATGCTGACGCACCCTGAAACACCGCACACGCTCCTGTCGATTTGCTGCTGAATCCTGAGAAAGTTTTCTTTGCAAGTCAGCAAAAATGCCCCACAAAAAAACACTTTTCCACACTTTCACCCACTTTAGAGGATGCACTATTCTAGGTCAAGCCATTTAGGAGGGAGAAATTGGAAAATATTCGAGTAAAGTCAATGACTTAGCGCCAATACCTGACAATGTGCAATGAATGTATTTACATTGAATTACTAAATAAATGAAGGACTTAGCGAGAGTTGTAAATGTCAGCTCTCAGCTATATACATGTGTTTGCGGCAAATTTGCCGAAACAAAGGTTCACAATTGGATGCCGCATGGGACATCCAAAATGCCACAAATCGCAGATAAAGAAAGGAGTAGGCAGCTTGATCACGCGGAATGAACCGCGAGGTCGAGTGGTTATGGGGAGATCCAGACATAACAATGGAAAACAATCGCGTACTTTTTAGCCCCGATCAGCCAACCAGCCGGCCGCCGCGCACGCGCAAACCTTTTTTGGCCAGGCCTGGCGCCAGCGCGCTCAGATGCGCCAGGGCATCGCCGCTGTGCGCATGGCAAATCGCCACCGCCAGCGCGTCGGCGGCATCGGTGCCGGGCAAGCCGGGCAGTTGCAGCAAGCGCTGCACCATGTCCTGCACCTGCTGTTTTTGCGCCTTGCCATGGCCGGCGACTGCCTGCTTGATCTGCAAGGCGGTGTATTCCGCCACCGGCAAGTCTGCGCTCACTAACGCACAGATGGCCGCGCCGCGCGCTTGCCCCAGCAGCAAGGTAGATTGTGGATTGACGTTGACGAAAACTTTTTCGATGGCCGAGCAATCCGGCGCATAGGTGCGTATCACCTCCGACACGCTGGCAAGGATCACCTTCAAGCGTTGCGGTAGATCGGCGTCCGGCGTCTTGATGGTGCCCGAGCCGATATAGCTGAGCTTGTTGCCCTGCTTGTCGATGATGCCAAAACCGGTGGTCCGCAGACCCGGGTCGATACCGAGGATTTTCATATTCTGGAACGGGCTTTGCCGCGAGCGGCGGCAAAGCCTCGCTCAGCTACTTAGTGACGGAAATGGCGGGTGCCGGTCAGCAGCATGACTACGCCATGCTCGTCGGCGGCATCGATCACTTCCTGGTCGCGCATCGAACCGCCCGGTTGCACCACGCAGGTGGCGCCGGCGTCGACCACGACGTCTAAGCCGTCGCGGAACGGGAAGAAGGCGTCCGACGCCACGGCCGAACCGACCAGCGACAAACCGGCGTTCTGCGCCTTGATGGAAGCGATGCGGGCGGAGTCAACGCGGCTCATCTGGCCGGCGCCGACACCCAGGGTCATGCCATTGCCGCAAAACACGATGGCATTCGACTTGACGAACTTGGCGACGCGCCAGGCAAACATCAGGTCCTGCAGCTGCTGCTGGGTCGGCTGCTTCTTGCTGACGACTTTCAGTTCGCTCAAAGCGACATTGCGGGCATCCGGCGACTGCACCAGCAAACCGCCGCCGACGCGCTTGAAGTCATGCAGGTTGATCGCATGCGCCAGCGGGATTTCCAGCAGGCGCACGTTCTGCTTGGCGGCAAAGATCTGCTTGGCTTGCTCGGTGAAGGATGGCGCAATGATCACTTCGACGAACTGCTTGGCGACCGCTTCGGCGGCATTGCCGTCGAGCTCCTGGTTGAAGGCGATGATGCCGCCAAACGCCGAGGTCGGATCGGTTTGCAGCGCCTTGCTGTAGGCTTCCAGCGGATTGCCGCCGATGGCGACGCCGCAGGGATTGGCGTGCTTGATGATGACGCAGGCGGTGTCATTGAAGGTCTTGACGCATTCCCAGGCGGCATCAGCATCGGCGATGTTGTTGTAGGACAGCTCCTTGCCCTGCAACTGCTTGTAGTTGGCCAGCGCGCCTTCGACATGCCGGGTGTCGCGGTAGAACGCCGCCGACTGGTGCGGGTTTTCGCCGTAGCGCATTTCCTGCACTTTTTCAAAATGCAGGTTCAAGGTCGCAGGATAGGCGCTGCGCGTGGTGTGCTGCTTGTCTTCGCCCAGCGAGGTAAAGTAATTGGTGATCGCGCCGTCGTATTGCGCAGTGTGGGCGAAGACCTTCTTGGCCAGCGCAAACTTGGTGCCGTAGCCGACTTCGCCCTGGTTGGCTTTCAGTTCGCTCAGTACGGCAGCATAGTCGCTAGGATCACACAGGACGATCACGTCCTTATGGTTCTTGGCCGAAGAGCGCAGCATGGCGGGGCCGCCGATGTCGATATTCTCGATCGCATCTTCCAGCGAGCACTGTTCCTTGGCGATGGTCTGCTGGAACGGATACAGGTTGACCACCACCATGTCGATCACCGGAATCTGATGCTGCGCCAGCGCCGCCACATGCTCTGGGAAATCGCGCCGCGCCAGGATGCCGCCGTGCACTTTCGGGTGCAGGGTCTTGACGCGGCCGTCGAGCATTTCCGGAAAGCCGGTATAGTCCGCCACTTCCGTGACCTTGATGCCGTTGTCGGCCAGCAGCTTGGCGGTGCCGCCGGTCGAGAGAATATTCACGCCCAGCGCCGACAACTCTTTTGCGAAATCGAGTATCCCGGTTTTATCGGATACGGAAATGAGGGCTTGTTTGATCATAGTGAAAACTCAGGAAGGTGATGAATGACGAAAAGGCGGACTGCGGATAAGCTCTACTGGAAAACCGCTTCAGGGCTGCCCCCCCGATGGCGGGATTGGCAGCCTGGCGTTGCTAAAACCTGCTTGACCGGGCGTGACCGGCGCAACTGGCATCGGGCAACGCAAAACTACAAATTACAAAATTACAAATTACAAAAGGCCGTGCTGCTGCAATTTCTTGCGCAGGGTGTTGCGATTGATGCCCAACATCTCGGCGGCATGCGACTGGTTGCCTTCGGCGCGCGCGATCACGGCTTCCAATACCGGTTTTTCAACCGTGGAAATCACCATGTCGTAGACATTCGACGGCGGCTGTTCGCCCAAATCCTTGAAATATTTTTCAAGGCTTTGCTTTACCACGTCTTGGATACTTTCTTTACTCATTCTTTTTTACTATTCTTTTTTTTAAGATCCGGGCCGGATCTCCTGCAGCGCCACGCTTTTGCCACACTCTTGCCGCGGCCAGCTTGCCGGAAAATCCCGCCCAGTCCTGTTTCTTGTTGATCTGATTCAGGCCGCCATCTGCTCGGCCACCCCGTATTGTAACCGCTCCCCAAACGCAAACTGCGATTCGAAGAAGCTATTTACTGCAGCCAGCTGCTGGCCGCAATCTTCCAGCAGGTTCATGCGTTGCCGGAATGCCTCGCCGCCCGGCAAATCGCGCACATACCAGCCAATGTGCTTGCGGGCAGTGCGCACGCCCAGGTAATCCCCATAGAAGCCGTAATGCGCGCGCAGATGCTCATCCATCAGTTGTTGCACTTCCGCCACCAGCGGCGCCGGCAAATATTCGCCGGTGCGCAGGTAGTGCGCGATTTCGCGGAAAATCCAGGGCCGCCCCTGCGCCGCGCGGCCGACCATGATGGCGTCGGCCTTGGTGTATTCCAGCACCTGGCGCGCCTTTTCCGGCGTCGTGATGTCGCCGTTGGCGACTACCGGGATGGACACCGCGGCCTTGACGGCTGCAATCGTCTGGTATTCGGCGTCGCCGCTGTAGCCGTCGGCGCGCGTGCGCCCATGCAAAGTCAGCATGGCGATGCCGCTGGCTTCGGCCAGGCGCGCGATATTCAAGGCGTTCTTGTTGAGGCGATCCCAGCCGGTGCGAAATTTCAGCGTCACCGGGACATCCACCGCACCGACTACCGCTTCCAGGATCCGCGCCACCAGTTGCTCGTCCTGCAACAATGCCGAACCGCACCAGCTGTTGCAGACTTTCTTGACCGGGCAGCCCATGTTGATATCGATGATTTGCGCACCGTGGTCAACATTGTATTTTGCACATTCCGCCAGCATCTGCGAATCGGCGCCAGCGATCTGCACCGCCCGCGGCTCCATCTCGCCATCGTGGTTGATGCGGCGCGACGTCTTTTCGGTCTGCCACAGGCGCGGATTGGAGGCGGCCATTTCCGACACCGCATAGCCGGCGCCCAGCTCTTTGCAGAGCTGTCGGAACGGCCTGTCCGTGACACCGGCCATCGGTGCCACAAAGACATTGTTGCGCAGGAAATAAGGGCCGATATTCATGGCGGTATCGAAAGCTCGAGATGAGTTGCAGCGGGAAAGGCGTCATTTTATCGCGATTGCCGCCGCACGCGGGTTATTCTCGGTGTGTACTTTAGAGCTCGTCTTCGGCTACCGTACTGGAGCTGTGCAGATGCTGGGTAGCGTAATGGATCAGTTCGTCGAGCCCGCGGCCATCGGCGCCATAGGTAGCCACCCCCACCGAGAGCGCCAGCCGGATCGACCAGTTTTCGATATTCACCGGATGATGCTTGAAATGGCCGAGGAAGGCTGCGGCCAGGTTTTCCGCATCCACCGTGTCGGTCGCCGGCAACACATACAGGAATTCAGTGGCATTCCAGCGGCCGCCGCTGTCGCTCTTGCGCAGCTGTCCGCCGGTATCCTTGGCAAACGCCGCCAGGATATTGTCGGCCACGGCCCAGCCGTAGAGATCGTTGATCTTGTGAAACTCGTCCAGCTGACAATAAAGGATCGACAGCGGCGATTCGTCGGTCGCGGTGGCGGCCACCGCTTCTTCGTAGACATGGACAATGCGGCGCCGCGTCAGCAAGCCCGTCAGCGAATCGAGCTGGGCTTGCCGCGTCAGCAGATGCGACAGGTTGGACTGCTTCCAGATCACCTCGCAGACATGGCCGAAAGCCTGGAACGAAGCGTACCCGGTGTCGGCGAAATAATCATGCCGGTCGGCATAAAACACCATCATGCCGTGCATGCGGGCTTTTTCCGAGCGCAGCGGTATCGCCAGCGCCGCCGTGGCGGAGCATTTTTCCGGATGGGCTTGCCAAGGCGCAAACAATGACTGGAAGTCGCTGTCGTGGCCGGCTTCCCAGTCTGCTTCCTGGGCAAACGGCGCAACGTAATCAAAACAGTCCTTGGACAGCTGCCAATGATCCGATTCGCTCAGGGCCTTACCGACGATCGCAGTCGGCTTGATCGCCGCCTCCGAGTCATCCTGGCAAAAGCCGACCCACACCAGCCGGATATGCTGACTGGCCGGCAAGATCATCTGGCACAGGCGCTTGACGCTTTCGCGGCCGCTATAGGCTTGCGGCAGGGTCTGCAGCAGCTGGTGCAAGACGCCGACCAGCGCCAGCTGCTCTTCATTCAGTGCAGGGGCTGCAGGCTCCGCGGCAGCCTTTTTCCCTGTGGCCGATTCCACGAATTGCTCGGGGTCAGCAGTACGCTGCGCCCAAGAGGGGAAGAGATTAAGTTTCATGCTGGCGGCCCCACTATTGTTTTAGTTCTTATCGGCAAGATTAGCACAAGCTCGCTGCCTTTATCGCAACTGTTTTGGCTGCAGCTTATACAGATTTATAGCAGTTTTACGATATTAATCTACAGCAACAAAATGCGCGCTGGCGAGGATTTTTCGTGTACTTGCCCGTCTACGAGGTCAGCGATCGATTTCGTCCAGCGCCAGCTCGTCCAGATGGACCACTTCGGCCCAGCCATCCACGCGCAAGGGCTGCGCCCAATCCGGATTCCAGCTCAGGCGATTGATGCTGGCGTTGAAAATATCGCAGCTGCGCGGCTGCTCCAGCGGCAATTGATTGGCGAAACGGTAAATGCAGTCGAGCACGCCGCCATGGGCGACTATCGCAATCCGCGCCAGCGCGCCGGCGCGCAGCACAGCGAGCAAGGCGCTCACCGTCCGCTCGTAAAATTCGCGCATGGTTTCCGCCGCATGCACGCCGGCCGGATAACGATAGTCGACTGCGCGCTCCATCAGGGCCGCGTAGGCCTCAGGAAAGCGCTGCGCCGCTTCCGGATAGCGCAGGCCTTCCAGCGCACCGTAGCAGCGCTCGCGCAAACCGGCGTCGAGTCGCAAGGATAGGTTGCGGGCAGCTGTCAGCGGCGCCGCGGTTTGCCGGGCGCGCTGCAGATCGCTGCTGAAGACCGCGTCGAGGGCGATGCCGTCCAGGCTGCGGGCCAGCGCCAGCGCCTGGCGTTCGCCGACCTGGTTAAGCGGAATGTCGAGATGGCCCTGCAGGCGGCGCTCCAGGTTCCAGTCCGTTTCGCCGTGGCGTATCAATAAGATTTCAGTAGTTGCCATAAATTTTCTGCAGGTACGGGTATAGCTATAAAGCCGGATTCAAGGTGTACAGGCCGACCATGGCTTCTTCCGCCAGGATGTGGCCGTGCATGGCCGCCAGCACTTGCGCGCCGGTGAATTTGCCGGTCACTGCCAGGCGCGGAATGCTGAGGGCGTACAAGGTGAAGATATATCGGTGGACGATTTCATCATTCCACGGCGGGCAAGGGCCGTCATAGCCGAAGTAGTCGCCGCTCATCGCCGCATCGCCGGCAAACCAGCCGGTATAGTCATTCAAGCCGTGGCGCAGGCCCGGGTTGCTGTCGATTTCCGGACCGGGCTTGCCGCACGGCGTGACGCCGTTGCTGAATGCGGCGGCGGCAATCGATGTGGTGGCCGGCGGCAGGTCCAGCAGCAGCCAGTGGAAAAAGTCGACGCGCGGCAAATCCGCCGCGACCGTCTTGCCTTCCTGGTTGACGTCGTCGCCGCGCGAAGGCACGTCCGGATCGTGACAGATCAGCGCCAGCGATTGCGTGGCGGCCGGCAACTGGCTCCATGCAAAGTGAGGATTGCGGTTGGCCGACAAGCTGATATGGGTTTCCGGATGGCTCACGGCGAAAGCGAATTCGCCAGGAATATAGGCGCCGTCCTTAAAAGAATTGCTCCAGAGTTTCATGGCAAGCTCCCGTGGATAATTTCAATTCCGCCAGACTACAGCAAAAACACCTTACGCTTTGGCCAGCGGCGGTTTTACCTGCAGCCAGAAAGTCACCGGGCCGTCATTGGTCAGCGACACTTTCATGTCGGCGCCGAAGCGGCCGGTTTGCACTTGTGCGTGGCTGCTGCCGGCCTGCTTCACAAAATAATCGAACAGGCGGCGGCCGTCTTCCGGCGCCGCTGCCGGCGTGAAGGAAGGCCGGGTGCCGGACTGCGTATCGGCCGCCAGCGTGAACTGCGGCACCAGCAGCAAGCCGCCGCCGATATCGCTGACGCTGCGGTTCATCTTGCCAGCATCGTCGCTGAACACGCGATAAGCAAGCAGCTTGGCGAGCAAGGCATCGGCCTGCTTTTCGCTGTCGCCGCGCTCGGCGCACAGCAGCACCATCAGGCCGGCTTCGATAGCGCCGACAGTGGCGCCGTCCACTACCACGCTGGCGTGGCTGACCCGTTGCAACAGGGCGATCATGCGGTCAGGGTAACGCGGGCGAACTTGCGCTTGCCGACCTGTATCACGAAGGTCGCGGCATCGACCTTCAAACCCTTGTCGCTGATCACCGCGCCGTCGATCCGCACCCCGCCCTGCTCCACCATGCGTAACGCTTCCGAGGTCGACGGACAGAGATTGGCTTGCTTAAGCAACTGGCCGATGCCAAGCGGCGCGCCGCTCAAGGTCAGTTCAGCAATGTCGTCCGGAATGCCGCCCTTGGCGCGATTGTTGAAATCGCTCAGGGCATCTTCCGCCGCCTGCTGGCTATGGAAGCGCGCCACGATTTCCTGCGCCAGCGCGACCTTGATGTCGCGCGGATTCTGGCCGCCCTCGACCTGCGTCTTGTAAGCGGCGATCTGCGCCAGCGACTTGAACGACAGCAGTTCGTAGTAGCGCCACATCATGACGTCGGAAATGCTCATGACCTTGGCGAACATGGTGTTGGCCGGCTCGGTGATGCCGATGTAATTGCCCTTGGACTTGGACATCTTCTCGACGCCGTCCAGGCCTTCCAGCAGCGGCATGGTCAAGATGCATTGCGGTTCCTGGCCATAATCCTTTTGCAGCTCGCGCCCCACCAGCAGATTGAATTTCTGGTCGGTGCCGCCCAGTTCCAGGTCGGACTCCAGCGCCACCGAATCGTAGCCCTGCATCAGCGGGTACAGCAGTTCGTGCACCGAAATCGGCGTGCCGGCCTTGAAGCGCTTGGTGAAATCTTCCCGCTCCAGGATGCGAGCCACCGTGTATTTGGCCGACAGCTGGATCATGCCGCGCGCGCCGAGCTTGTCCGACCATTCCGAGTTGTAGCGGATTTCGGTGCGCGCCGGGTCCAGCACCAGGCTGGCCTGGGCGAAATAGGTCTTGGCGTTTTCTTCGATCTGCTCGCGCGTCAGCGGCGGCCGCGTGACGTTGCGGCCGGACGGATCGCCGATCATCGAGGTAAAGTCGCCGATCAGGAAAATCACGTTGTGGCCGAGATCCTGCAGCTGGCGCATCTTGTTCAGCACCACGGTATGGCCGAGATGCAGGTCGGGTGCGGTCGGGTCCAGGCCCAGCTTGATGCGCAGCGGCTTGCCGCTTTGTTCGGAGCGCTGCAGCTTGCGCGCAAAATCGCTCTCGATCAGCAGTTCGTCGACGCCGCGCTTGGTGATCGCCAGCGCTTCCAGGGTCCGGTCCGACAGCACCAGAGGGGTGTTTTCAGCAGCAGCGCCTGCTTGCGGTGATGCGTTTTGAGAATCGTGAGCCATAGGAAATAAAAATCCAGCGAAAATGAAATCTAAAAATCTAAAAAACAGCGCTTGTGCTGCAAGGGCAGGAAATACAAGGACTACATAGGGTTACGATAATTCAGGATAGTCCTACGGTTTGCCTGGATGGGCTAAGGTATAATCCCTGATCCTTTTAATCCCGCCGCAAGTCGTTCAATCAAACAACAACACAAGAATCGGTAGCAAACGGCAAATTTTAACGTATTGCATGTCTCTCAAAGATAAAATCATCAACTTGCGGTCCAGTATCAAGCCGTTTTTCCAGCAGATACCCGCCCTGTTTACTGATTCCTCACGTAAAACCCGTATTGTCTCCGCTTCCGCCGTGCTGCTGACCCTGGTTGCCTTTGGCGCGGCCGGTGTTGCACCGTTGCCAACGGATCCTGACGATGTCCCTGTACGAGCGATTTCCGCGGAACTGGAATTGCCTAGCCTGGGTGAGCAGATTGCCAAGCTTGAAGCTCAGCAACAGTTGTATGTTGCCGAAGACAAGATGCGTGCCGGCGATACCCTGGCGGCCTTGCTGACGCGGCTGGGCGTGGATGACGACGAGGCAGCCGGTTTCATCAAGTCCGACAGCAGCGCGCGCGCTATGCTGCGCCTGAAACCGGGCACCGCGGTGCAGGCGCAGACCAGCAATGACGGCCAATTGCAGATGTTGCGCGCCACCATCACCGACGGTCGCGACAATTCACCCAAGAACCTGCTGGTCCGGCGCGATGGCGACAAATTCAGCGTTGCCGAAGAAACACCGACTGTCGAACGCCGCATCGAAATGCATACCGGCGTGATCCGCTCCTCGCTGTTCGCCGCCACCGATGCGGCCGATATTCCGGACAGCGTGGCGTCGCAGATTGTCGCCATGTTCGGCACCAACATCAATTTTGCCTCCGACCTGAAACGCGGCGACCATTTTAATGTTGCTTACGAAACATTCTGGCAAGACGGCCAGTTCCTGCGCGCCGGCCGCATCCTCGCTGGCGAATTCGTCAACGGCGGCAAGCCGTTCCAGGCAGTCTGGTTCGACGATCCGGACAGCAGCGGCCAGGGCGGCTACTACGGTTTCGACGGCAAGTCGCTGAAAAAGGCGTTCCTGAAATCACCGCTGACCTTCACCCGCATTTCTTCCGGCTTCTCGATGCGCGTCCACCCCATCCTCGGCAAGTGGAAGAAGCACACCGGCGTCGACTTCGCCGCGGCAACGGGTACGCCCATCCATGCAACAGCCGATGGCGTGATTGACTTCGCCGGCGTCGAAAGCGGCTACGGCAACGTCGTCATCATCAAGCACGACAGCAAGTATTCAACCGTGTACGCGCACATGAGCCGCTTCGCGCCGGCCTCGCGTAAAGGCGGCAAAGTCAGCCAGGGCGATGTCATCGGCTATGTCGGCATGACCGGCTGGGCCACCGGCCCGCATCTGCACTACGAATTCCGCGTCGCCAACGAGCCCCGCGATCCGCTCTCGGTGGTGGTGCCTACCGCCAGCCCGCTGGCCGGCGCCGAGCTGCAACGTTTCAAGACGGTGGCGGCGGATATCACCCATCGCTTCAACCTGCTGAGCGGCAGTGAAGCAAAGCCGGCGACGGCTGTCGCCAAGCTGGCCGCAAAGTAAATTTCTGCCCGAAGGCAGGATAAACATAGAACCGTTGCCGGAGCGCTAGTAAAATCAAGCGATCTGACAACGGTTTTATTATGCCCACTCCACATTCCCCCAGCGATTTGTATATCGGCCTGATGTCCGGCACCAGCCTGGATGGCGTCGACGGCGTCATTGCCGCCTTTGCCGCCGCGCCGGCACAACAGGCTGTCGCCACCGTCGCCTCGGCTTACGTCCCCTTTTCCGCCGGCCTGCGCGCCGAACTGATGGCCCTGCAAAGCGCAGGCCATGACGAGATCGAACGCGAGGCGCTGGTGGCCAATACCCTGGCCGCGCACTACGCCGCCTGCGTCGAGCGCCTGCTGGCGGAGGCCGGCGTGCAGCCAACCCAGATCCGCGCGATCGGCGTCCACGGGCAGACCATCCGCCATCGTCCCGAGCTTGGCTTTACGCGCCAGGCCAACAACCCCTCGCTGCTGGCGGAGCTCACCGGCATCGACGTCATCGCCGACTTCCGCAGCCGCGACGTCGCCGCCGGCGGCCAGGGCGCGCCTCTGGTGCCGGCTTTTCACCAGGCGGTGTTCGCCGATCCGGCGCAAACCCGGGTGGTGGTGAATATCGGCGGCATCGGCAACATCAGCGTCCTGCATGGCGCTGCAGCGGAGAACGGGAACCGCGACGTCATCGGTTTCGACACCGGACCGGGCAATGTCCTGATGGACTTGTGGATCAAACGTCATCACGACAAGGATTACGATGAAGGCGGCAAGTGGGCCGCCAGCGGCCAGCCCTCGGCGGCGTTGCTGGCGCAGATGCGCAAGGAAGAGTACTTTGCCGCCGCGCCGCCCAAGAGCACCGGCCGCGACCTGTTCCATGCGGCCTGGCTGGACAAGCAATTGGGGCATGCGGCGCAATTGAAGCTGAGCCCGGCCGATGTCCAGGCTACATTGGCTGTACTGACCGCCAGCACCATCGCCGATGCGATTGCGCACCATGCGCCGGCGACAGAAACGGCGTATGTCTGCGGCGGCGGCGCCTATAACCCTTATCTGATGGCGCAGCTGGCGCAGGCGCTGCAAAGCCACGGCCTGAAGGCCAACGTGCAATCGACCGCGGCGCTGGGGATCGCCCCCAACCATGTCGAGGCGATAGCGTTCGCCTGGCTGGCGCTGCGCTTCGACCAGCGCCTGCCCGGCAATCTGCCATTGGTGACTGGAGCGCGCGGCTCACGCATCCTGGGAGCGCTCTATCCGGCCTGACAGGCGCGGCGCCGCATACAAAAGAAAAGACGCTCGGGAATGGCTTCCCCAGCGTCTTTTTTTACTGCTGCGTCCTGCTCAGGCCGGTTCGAATCCGGCCGGATGCATCAGGCCGAGAACGAAGAACCGCAACCGCAAGTGGTGGTTGCATTCGGATTCTTGATCACGAATTGCGCGCCTTCCAGGTCATCCTTGTAATCGATTTCGGCGCCGACCAGATACTGGTAGCTCATCGAGTCGATCAGCAGCTGCACGCCGTTCTTGCTCATGGTGGTGTCGTCTTCATTGACGATTTCGTCAAAAGTGAAGCCGTACTGGAAGCCGGAACAACCGCCACCCTGCACGAATACGCGCAGCTTGAGGTCGGGATTGCCTTCTTCTTCGATCAGTTGCGCAACTTTGGCGGCGGCGCTATCGGTAAACACGATAGGGGATGCGACTACATCTTGGATTTCAGCGACAGCATTCATTTTTTGCTCCTGCGGGGGAATACATACAATACTGCATTATAGGCGCTTGCCCGGATTCATGCAGGCAAAGCCCGAAACCGCTTGCGGTTGTCAGGCAGATTGCGTCATGGCAAGTTTCAACACCGGCTCGATCACGTTCTGTTCATGGGTCAGCTTGCCGCTTACCAGGGCGCCGCTATGCATCTCCAGCGCCTTGTAATTGACATCACCGGTTATGCGGGCTTTCGGCTGCAATTCAAGCAGTTCCGACGAGAAAACGTTGCCGCTGATCTCGCCGTTGACCACCAGGTGCGCAACCCGCACTTCGCCTTCCACCTTGGCGCTCTCGGAAATCACCAGCACGCTGGCTTGGCCGATTTCGGCCACCACGTTGCCCTTGACGTGGCCGTCGATACGCAGACCACCCTTGAAATGGACATCGCCCTGGATGCTGGTCGACGAACCGATCAGGCTGTCGATGGTGCTCTTTGCTTTGCGGTTGAACATGATGTTTCCTTTTTTACAAATTAGTGGTTTGCTGCGCCCGCACCTGGCCTCTGTCCATGACCTTGGCTTGAATCGCCTTGACCACAGCGCCTTCCGGCAAAGTCAGTTCGGCCTCGACCCGCTGGTAATACTTGAAATCCAACTTGTAGGCAGCCTTGTCGGCCGCCATGGCGCCGGCGCTCGGAAAAGTCAGCACCGTGCTTTTTCCCGCTACCGTCGCCGTCACCAGCAATTGCACTTCGCCGGTGAAATTAGGCGCTTTGCCGCCCTGCATGATCAGCATCCGGTAACGCAGCTGCGTCGGCGTCTTCATTTCCGCGGTCAGGCGCTGAATGGTAATGCCCTGGCTGCCGGTCGCATTCGGCAGCAAACCTTCAAAGAACGCCAAATCCTCTTTCAACTTGGCGTTTTCGGCTTCCAACACCTTGATCTGCTGGCCCAGTTGTTCTTGCGCCGCCTTCTCGATATTCATCCGGCTTTCGGCTGCGTTGACGGTGGTCGAAAAGCGGTCGCGCTCCGCCGTCAGGCTGCTCACCTTTTCGTTCAGGTCAGCCAGCTGCTGCTTGCTGACGCCCGGACTGTGGCCGGTGAAATCGCGGCCCAGATCGTACATCCACATGGCAATGGCGCCGCCGAAACCGAGCACCACAATCAGGAAAAGCGCCTTCAGCGGCCATGGAAAATGGCTTTTCACGGTCATTTTCGGCGCCGAAATCGACATGCGCCGGACCCACAGCTTGTACTTCATCGCGGCTGATTCCGTCGCACACGCGCAGTCGCCGGCGTGGCGGCCAGCCCCGATAGCGCTAGCATCATGGCATGACCGGCACGTGCATCAGACCAGTCGTTTCTTCCAGGCCGAACATCAAGTTCATGCATTGCACCGCCTGGCCGGCCGAACCCTTGACCAGGTTGTCCTGCACTACCAGCACCACCAGGGTATCGCCGTCATCCGGCCGATGCAGGGCGATGCGCAGCATGTTCGAGCCGCGGGTGGACCGGGTTTCCGGATGCGCGCCGAACGGCATTACGTCGACAAACGGTTCGTTCTTGTAAGCTTCCTCGAACAGCGCTTGCAGCGCTGCATTGTCGAGCTCCCTGGTCAGGCGCGCGTAAATGGTGGAATGCATGCCGCGTATCATCGGCACCAGATGCGGCGTAAACAGCAAGCCGACCTTCTGCTCGGAGAGCTTGCTCAGCTGCTCCAGAGTTTCCGGCGAATGGCGATGGCCGGAGACGCCGTAAGCCTTGAAATTGTCGCTGGCTTCTGAGAACAGCATGGCGACTTCAGCCTTGCGGCCGGCGCCGGAAACGCCCGATTTGCAATCGGCGATCAGATGTCCGGCATCCACTACCCCAGCCTTCAGCAACGGCGCCAGGCCGAGCTGCATGGTGGTGGGATAACAGCCTGGATTGCCGATGATGCGCGCATCCTTGATGGCGGCGCGATTCAGTTCGGGCAAGCCGTACACTGCTTCTTCCAGCAATTCGGGGCAGCTGTGCGGCATCTTGTACCATTTTTCGAACACCGCGGTGTCCTGCAGGCGGAAATCGGCAGCCAGGTCGATCACCTTGACGCCGGCGGCCAGCAATTCCGGCGTCTGCGCCATGGCGACGCCATGCGGGGTGGCGAAAAATACGACATCGCATTCGCTCAGGTTGGCTTTTTCAGGCGCCGAGAATGCCAGCGCAACGCGGCCGCGCAGGGACGGGTACATATCCGCAACCGGCATGCCGTCTTCCTTGCGCGAAGTCACTGCCTGCAACTGCACCTGCGGATGGGTTGCCAGCAAACGCAGCAACTCGACCCCGGTATATCCCGTACCACCCACAATCCCGACTTTGATCATTTCTTTTCCTTGCTTGGAAGCGTTGTGCGCTTTGTCTTCCTGAACCTGATAACCGGCCATCCACCGCTGCCGCTTTTTGCAGTAGCACAGTATAGGGCCGACTATTTTATCAGCCAATTGTTTGAGCTTGTTAACATTCACTACGGCAATAATTTGCCGTTATTAGCATGGCAATGCCAACAACCAATGTTACGCCCGTGGAATTCTGCTGCAGCAAATGACAAAAAGCCGCCAGGCGCGAACCTGGCGGCTTTTCGATATTCTGAAAGCGTAGATTAGCGCTTGGAGAATTGTTTTGCGCGACGTGCCTTGCGCAGACCAACTTTTTTACGTTCAACTTCACGTGCATCACGTGTAACGAAGCCGGCTTTGGACAGCTCCGATTTCAACGTTGCATCGTAGTCGATCAGTGCACGAGTGATACCGTGGCGAACTGCGCCAGCCTGGCCGGACTCGCCGCCGCCGCTGACGTTGACCTTGATGTCGAAAGTTTCGACATGGTTGGTCAGTTCCAGCGGTTGACGAATCACCATCAGGCCGGTTTCGCGCGAAAAATATTCATTCGCTGGCTTGCCGTTGACGATGATCTGGCCCGAGCCGGACTTGATGAAAACGCGAGCCACTGCACTCTTGCGACGGCCGGTTCCGTAGTTGTAGTTACCGATCATGTCAGTTCCTTAGATTTCGAGTGCTTTAGGTTGCTGCGCAGTGTGCGGATGGGTGCCATCTGCGTACACTTTGAGCTTCTTGATCATGGCGTAGCCAAGCGGACCCTTAGGCAGCATGCCCTTGACCGCTTTTTCCAGCGCACGACCTGGAAAACGCTGTTGCATTTTCAGGAAATTTGTTTCGTAGATGCCGCCTGGGTAACCGGAGTGACGGAAATATGTCTTGTCGGTTGCCTTGGCGCCAGTGACGCGCAGTTTGCCTGCATTGATGACGACGATGAAATCGCCGGTATCAACGTGTGGAGTAAATTCCGGTTTGTGTTTGCCGCGCAGTCGGAGTGCCACTTCGCTGGCAACACGTCCGAGGACTTTGTCCGTCGCGTCAATCACGAACCAATCACGCTGGACTTCATGGCCCTTAGCGGAAAAAGTTTTCATGTTGACTTCCTAACTAGTTTAATTCGCTCAAATGGTGGTTCCATCGCTACCGGAGACCAAGCTGTTAACCTTGATCCTCGTCCCGCATCAGCGACAGACTCTTCCTTGTTATCTTTTCCTGAGCAAACGGAAAAGCCGTAAATTATAGCCTTTTCAAGGACTTGGCGTCAAACCGATTGAAAATAATCGGCATTTGGGCTAGGAATTGTTGTAAATACGCTTGGAAAGCCGGTGGCAAATTCCTGATTGAGGGCGGTCCCGGACAAAAGAAAACCCGATCTGCACTTGGGCGTCGGGTTTAAATCCACTCCTGTGGAGGGGTGGAGGAGACATGGGTTGATTGCCAGAAGCCAACTCCGGCCATCGATAACCCATCTTAGCAAACGGAATTGTGCATCGCAAGGTAGAAAATTAGGGAGTTTTACCAAAAATCCCAGCTTGAATTTTCCGAATGACAACAAAGCCGGCCTGAACGGCAGCCGCCAAGAGCAGTTAGAATATCGCGACCACCACCAACAGCCCGCGAGACCCTATGGAATGCACAGTACGCTGGACCGGCTTGTCCGGCATGACTTTTTTAGCTGAAACCGGCTCCGGCCACATCTTGACGATGGACGGCGCGCCCGACGGCGGCGGTCGCGATCTGGCGCCGCGGCCGATGGAAGTCGTGCTGGCAGGCACCGGCGGCTGCACCGCCTACGATGTGGTGCTGATCTTGCGTAAAAGCCATCAGGATGTGCGCGGCTGCGATGTCACGCTGAAATCGGAACGGGCAGAGAAAGAACCCAAGGTCTTCACCAAGATCCATTTCCACTTCACTGTACGCGGCCGCAACCTGAAGCCCAACCTGGTAGAGCGCGCGATCAAGCTGTCCCACGAGAAATACTGCTCGGCCTCGATCATGCTGGAAAAGACCGCCGAAATGACGCATTCCTTCGAAATCATCGACGACCTGGCGGAAACCCCGGCCGGCGCATAAATCCGCGGCGCCGCTGCCTCGGCGCATTGCCTCAAATGTAGTAGGCGACTGTCGTCATCACTTTCGACATCGCCTGCATCGCCTTCTGCGCCGGCAAAGGCATCGCCACCCCTCCCAGAGCACGCGCCGCCTCGCCGTGGGCGATTTCGTCGTCGCGCATCTGCTCGACGATGGCGCGCGATTTGGCGTCTTGCAGCGGCAGCTTTTCCAGATGGCTGTTGAGATGCTTTTCCACTTGGCGCTCGGTTTCCGAAACAAAGCTCAGGCTGCGCGTATCGCCCAGCCGCGCCGCCAGCGTTCCCAACGCGTAGGAACCGGCGTACCACAAAGGGTTCAGGAAGCTGACATGCGAACCCAGCTGACGCAAGCGTTCCGCAGTCCAGGCCAGATGGTCTTCCTCTTCCCTGCCCGCCTCGGCAAACTGCTGCTTGATCGGTGCGCCCTGGGCGAAGCGGCCCTGGGCGTCGTACAGCGCCTGGGCGCAGACTTCGCCGACATGATTGACGCGCATCAGGCCGGCGCTATGGCGCTGCTCGGCCGCGTCCAGCACGCCGTCCGGCGCCTGCAAAGCCGGACTCGGGCGTGAAGCTGAAGCTTGCCCGGTGATGACGCGCAGGGCGTTGTCGAAGTCGGTGATGGCTTTGTCTAGGAATGGCATGCTGGCGCGATCTGTAAAAGTAGATAATCGGGGTAGATGGGCGAATTTTATCAGGCCGGCACTATTTGGCCCGCTTCGGACGGAACACGGCCGCGTCGGCATAGAAATCAGCGTCCTGGCCTTGGCGCCAGCCCGGTACGCCCAGCACCGGCAGCGGCGTCAGGCGTCCGACCAGCGAGCCCCGCAGCGCCAGGTCGGCGGCGATGTGGCCATCGATCCAGCCGCGCCTGGCATCCTCGCCGAGCGCGAAATAGGATTCAGGCGCGCTCACTACCAGGGTATGGGCGGTAATCGCCTTGTAAGGACGCACCAGCTTTTCCAGCAAGGCATGGCCGAACAGCCAGACCTCGGCGTCGCTGCCGAACAATTGCCGTTGCGCGACAAAGGCGTCGCTCCACTGATGGTTGCGCAACGCTGCAATCAGCGCTTGTCCCGCAAGGTTGTCGCGCACCAGCAGCAGGGCCGCGTTTTCATCGAAAATGGTGGCGGCGTCGCGCGCGGCGCCGCGCGGCTTGCTGCTGCCTGACAGCGTGCCGGCCTTGACCAGTTCGGCCGCCTGCAGCGCGTTCAGGCGCGCCTTGATGGCCGGAAAGGACAGCCAGATCAGCGCATTCAGGAAATCGTGGAGATTGTCGCGGGTCGGCACTTTGCCGCTGCTGCCGATGAAGGCTTCGTAGGCCGTGGCGGCAGGCAGTTCGGCCTGCGCCACAAAACGCAGCGGCAAACCCAGGTAGTTGCGGATATTGCGCTCCTGCGCGACCGCGTTCAAGGCCTGGCGCCAGTCGGCCGCCTCGCAGAGGCGCCGGCCGAGCTGCTGCAACGGTTGCAGCCAGGGTTGCGACCAGTCTATCGCTGTGAGAAACGATGCGGCGGGGTCGGGGAGCGGCGGGGTGTCGGGACTAGGCATTTGCCGCGCATTTTACATCGCGCCCGGCCGCCCGCCAACGCTGCGGCAGACACGCGGCTCAAGCCAGCGCCTGCTGCATCTGGTCCAGCGCGATATCAGCAAAAGCATCGGCACAGCGCACTACTTCGCCGATGACAATGATGCTGGGGCTGCCAAGGCCGCTTTCCTGCAAGGCTTGCGGCAAGCGATCGAGGCTGGTCAGCAATTGCGATTGCCCGGGCAGCGTCGCCGACTGCACCACCGCCACCGGCATCGATGCAACCATGCCGGCATCCAGCAGCTGCCGCTGCAACTGGCGGCAGCGCGCTACACCCATATAGATCACCAGGGTCAGGCCGGACGCCACCAGCGCCGGCCAGTGCGGCTGCGCCGCCTCGTTCTTGCCGTGGCCGGTCACGAAAATCACGCCCTGGCTATGGTCGCGATGGGTCGGTGCGATGCCGATGCTGGCGGCAGCGGCCATGCCGCTGGTGATGCCAGGCACCACCTCTACCGCCACGCCAGCCTGGCGCAAATAGGCGCGCTCTTCGCCGCCGCGGCCGAACAGATAGGGATCGCCGCCTTTCAGTCGCACCACGCATTGGCCGCCGCGCGCTTCCAGCACCATCAGGCGCTGGATGAATTCTTGCGAAGTCGACTGGCAGCCGCCGCGCTTGCCGACATGGACGACGCGCGCGCCTTCCCGCGCATGCTGCAGGATCGCCGGATTGACCAGATCGTCCACCAGCAGCACGTCCGCCTGGGCAATCGCCTTGACGGCCTTCAGCGTCAGCAGGTCCGGATCGCCCGGCCCCGCCCCTACCAATATCACTTTGCCTGCCTGCATATTCATTCTCCCGGCCAGGCGTCAGGCCGCATGGGCGACCGCCTGCTTGCGATACAAAAATTCCAGCACCGAAGTGCGGTACTCGGAATACAGCGGGTCCTGCGCCAGCGCCAGCCGCTCGCGTGGCCGCGCCAGCCTGACCTGGACGATCTCGCCGATGGTGGCGGCCGGGCCGTTGGTCATCATCACGATGCGGTCCGACAGCAGCACCGCTTCGTCGACATCATGGGTCACCATCACCACCGTCGATCCGGTCTTGGCGACGATCTTCAGCAGCTCGTCCTGCAAGTGCGCACGCGTCAGCGCATCCAGCGCGCCGAAGGGTTCGTCCATCAGCAATACCTTGGGCTCCATCGCCAGCGCCCGCGCGATGCCGACGCGCTGCTTCATGCCGCCGGAAATTTCATGCGGCCGCTTCTGCCCGGCGGCGCTCAAGCCCACCAGCGCCAGCGCCGCCTTGGTGCGCTCCCTCATGGCGCTCTTGTTTTCCGTTGCTGAAAACACCCGCTCAACGCCGAGATAGATATTCTCGAAGCAGGTAAGCCAGGGCAGCAGCGAATGATTCTGGAACACCACCGCGCGCTCGGGCGACGGTCCGCCGATTTCGCGGCCGGCGCAAATCAGCACGCCATCGCTGGGCATCAGCAAGCCGGCGATCAGGTTCAGCAAGGTCGACTTGCCGCAGCCGGAATGGCCGATCAGGGTCACGAACTCGCCCTTGCGCACCGTCAGGCTGATATCGCGCAGCGCGTGGAACTGGCCTTTGCGGGTGCTGAACAGCATTTCAACCTGGTGGATGTCGATGAATTTGGCGTCGCGCTGTTCCATGTTTGGTCCTCGCTATCGAATTAACCGGCTACTTGTTCGTAGGTGAACGCTTTCGCCAGCGTCACCAGCAACTGCTCCAGCAGCAGGCCGACCACGCCGATCACCACGATCGCGATAATGATGTGCGGCACGTTGAGGTTGTTCCACTCGTCCCAGACCCAGAAGCCGATGCCGACGCCGCCGGTCAGCATCTCCGCCGCCACGATCACCAGCCAGGCAGTGCCTATCGCCAGCCGCACGCCGGTCAGCATGTAAGGCAGCACCGATGGAAACAGGATCTTGGTGATGATTTTCCATTCCGACAGGTTCAGCACGCGCGCCACATTCATGTAATCCTGCGGCACTCTTTGCACCCCGACCGCGGTGTTGATCACCATCGGCCAGATCGAGCAGATGAAGATCGCCCAGATCGCCGCGGGATTGGCCGACTTGAACACCAGCAGGCCGATCGGCAGCCAGGCCAGCGGCGACACTGGCTTCAGCAAGCTGATGATGGGGCCGAACATGCTGGAGAGGAAATTGAAACGGCCGATCATGAAACCCAGCGGGATGCCGGCCAGCGCCGCCAGTCCGAAACCGATGCCGACTCTTTGCAGCGAGGCCAGGATATTCCAGCCTATGCCCTGGTCGTTGGGGCTGGTGCGGTAGAACGGATCGGCGAACAGCTTGAGCGCTTCCTGCAAGGTCAGCAGCGGCGTCGGGAACTGGCTGTTGTGCATGGCGATGATCTGCCAGACCAGCGCCAGGAAGGCCAGCCCCAGCAGCGGCGCGACAATCTGCAGCAGCCACGGCTGCATGCTGCTGCGCCGGCTGCTGCTTTTCGGCGGCGGCCGGACAGCGTCGCCGCTTGCTGCGGCTGGCGCGCCAGCTTTGGCCGCGTCGGCCATTTCGGCGCCGTCACGCATGGTCGCCGCCTGACGATTTGCATTTACCGCTGTGTCCATGATTGCACTCATAATGGCCCTCCCAAAAAATGCGATCCCGATACATCCGGATGGCGCGCGCCATGTTATGCGCGGATCTTGAACGAGGCGGCATAGGCTTGGGGGTTCTTGCCATCCCACACCGTGCCATCCATCAGCTTCGAGGTTCGCAGCGCGTCCTTAGGCACCGGCGTCTTGGTCATGGCCGCGGCATCCTTGTACAGATCGATCTGGCTCACCGACCTGGCCACTGCCAGGTAGTCGGGATCCGTCTTCAGCAAACCCCAGCGCCGGTGCTGCGTCATGAACCACATGCCGTCCGACAGGTAGGGGAAATTGACGAGGCCGTCGTTGTAGAACTTCATGTAGTTCGGATCGTCCCAGGTCTTGCCCAGGCCGTTCTGGTAGCGCCCCATGATGCGCTGGTCGATCACGTCCTTGCTGGTGTTGACATAGGACTTGTCGGCAATCGCTTCCGCCATCTTGTTCTTGTTCGCAAGCGAGGCGTCGATCCACTTGCCGGCCTCCAGCACCGCGGCAATCAGGGCGCGGCAGGTGTTCGGATTCCTGGCGGCGAATTCGGCGGTGGTGCCGAGCACCTTTTCCGGATGGTCTTTCCAGATTTCCTGGGTGGTGATGGCGGTGATGCCGACGCCGTCGACTATCGCCCGGTGGCCCCATGGTTCGCCGACGCAGAAGCCATCCATATTGCCGACCCGCATATTGGCCACCATCTGCGGCGGCGGCACGGTAATCACCTTGGCGTCCTTGAGCGGATTGACGCCGTTGGCGGCCAGCCAGTAGTACAGCCACATGGCGTGGGTGCCGGTCGGGAAAGTCTGGGCAAAGGTGTATTCGCGCTTGTCGCTGGCCATCAGCTTCGCCAGCGAAGGACCGTCCACCGCCCCCTTGTCCGCCAGCTTCTTCGAGAGCGTGATGGCTTGGCCGTTGTTGTTGAGCCCCATCAGGATCGCCATGTCCTTCTTCTGGCCGCCGATGCCCATCTGCACGCCGTAGATCAAACCCGACAAGACATGTGCCGCATCGAGCTCGCCGTTGGCCAGCTTGTCGCGCACGCCGGCCCAGGAGGCTTCCTTGCTGAGGACGATCTTGATGCCGTATTTCTTATCGAAGCCGAGCAGCGACGCCATCACCACCGAGGCGCAATCCGTGAGCGGAATGAAGCCGATCTTGACTTCGGTTTTTTCCGGCTTGTCCGAGCCTGCTGCCCATGCACCGGTGCTAGATAATCCCAACATGCTGGCTCCTGCCGCGAGCGCGGCGGTTTGTAGTATTTGGCGGCGCTTGCCGTCGACAGCCAGGCTCAGGTCAAGATCATCTTGCGGCAGTGCTTTTGTTGATTCCATCGCATGGCTCCACTTTGTTTTCGGCAAACAAAAAGGCGTCGTTCCACAATGAACAAGTCATGTGGAAAGACACCTTTGTCTTATGTGGAAAAGACCGCCGTTAGCCGATTCCAGCAGCGCCGACGCCGGCGCCTGTTATTGACTATGCAAACCACGTGCCAGCAGTTGCAGGGAGAACAGCGCCAGGATCCCGGCGGCAAAGCGCACCCGTTTTGTGCATCGCACCAAAGAAGCTCACGATTTTCGGGCATTTCTGCCGGTGCCGGCTTGCGTCAATCGCAAGGCTCAGGCGAGATTCAGGCGAGATTCAGGCGAGGCCCAGGCGAGACTCAGCCCAGCAAATCGGCGGCATCGATGATCCGCTGCGCTACCTCGGATAACTTCAGGTTCTTGTCCATTGCCAGCCGGCGCAGCTTTTGATAAGCCTCCTGCTCGCTCAGCTTGTGATGTTCCATCAGCAAGCCTTTGGCGCGCTCCAGCACCTTGCGTTCCGCCAGCTTGAGCTTGGTGTCGGACAGTTCCGCCAGCAATTTCTGCTCCTGGCGGAAGCGCGCCAGGGCGACATCCAGCACGGGTTTGATGCGCGCCGGCTGCAACCCTGCCACGATGTAGGCAGAGACGCCGGCGGCCATGGCGGCATCCATGCTGGAGGTCTTGGCATCCTCGGTAAACAGCACGATCGGGCGGCGGGCGTCGCGGGTCGCCACCACCACATGCTCCAGCACGTCGCGCGCATCGGATTCGGCGTCGACGATGATCATGTCTGGTTGCAACTGAGCAATTCTTTCAGGGAGATAGAGGTCGGCGGGAAGCGAAGCGATGATGTTGTAGCCGGCCTCCAGCAAACCGATGCGCAGGTCCTTGCCGCGCGCAGCCTGGGCGGCAAACGCAGGATCGTCTTCGCCCTCGATGGCGACAGGATTGACCACAACGATACGTAGACTTTGCATGCTTGAAACCTTCGTCTGCGGACGACTCATTGAGCTTCGGTTAGACCGGATGGGATAGCGTTTTATCCACCGCTGCCATGCAAGCATGCAAAAATCGCACCATGCCGATGCGAACGGCCGCCGCGCGCCGGCGGCCGGATGACTTTATGCCAACTGCCAGTCTATGGTTTCACCGCCGTTCAGCGGCACCAGCGTGGTATCGCCCAGCGGCAGTTCGGCCGGCAGGGTCCATGGCTGGCGCTTCAGGGTCACGCTGCCCTGGTTGCGCGGCAGGTTGTAGAACGCCGGGCCGTTGAAGCTGGCGAATGCTTCGAGCCGATCCAGCGCCCCGGCCTGGTCAAACGCCTGTGCATACAGCTCCATCGCATGCAGCGCGGTATAGCAGCCGGCACAGCCGCAAGCGTGTTCCTTCAGGCCCTTGGGATGCGGCGCCGAATCGGTGCCGAGGAAGAAACGGCTGCTGCCGGACGTGGCCGCGCGCACCAGGGCCTGGCGATGCTCTTCCCGCTTCAGCACGGGCAGGCAATAGTAGTGCGGACGGATCCCGCCTTTGAAGATTTCGTTGCGGTTGTACAGCAGGTGGTGCGCGGTGACCGTGGCGGCGACCGGACCTTCGGCGCTCTCGACGTACTGGGCGGCTTCCTTGGTGGTGATGTGCTCGAACACCACTTTCAATTCCGGCATGTCTCGCCGCAGCGGCTGCATCACGCGCTCGATGAAGACGGCTTCGCGGTCGAAGATATCGATGGCCGGATCGGTTACTTCGCCGTGCACCAGAAAAGGCATGCCCAGCTCTTGCATCACTTCCAGCGTCTTGTAGCACTTGCTGAGATCGGTCACGCCGGCATCGGAGTTGGTGGTGGCGCCGGCCGGATACAGCTTGACCGCGTGCACGAAGCCGCTGTCCTTGGCGCGGCGGATTTCGTCGGGCGGCGTGTTGTTGGTCAGATACAGCGTCATCAAAGGCTCGAACGTCAGTTCGGGCGGCAGCACGGCGAGGATGCGCTCGCGGTAGGCCGCGGCTTGCGCAGTGGTGGTGACCGGCGGCTTCAGGTTGGGCATCACGATGGCGCGGCCGAACTGGCGCGCGCTATGCGGCAGCACGCTGGCCAGCGCTACGCCGTCGCGCAGGTGCAAATGCCAGTCGTCGGGACGGGTGATGGTCAGTGTTTTGGTCAAGGCATCAGTCATCTTCATTCTCTTCTGCAAAAAGTCGTTCCAGCATGGCTGCCGGATTGTTCAGGAAATGGCGTGTGGTCGTATAGTGTTCAGTGTCTTCGTAGCGGGTTTCGCTGAGCCCGCTCTGGTCCAGCAGGTAAATCCTGGCGTGCGGATAGGCCAGCAAAATCGGCGAGTGGGTGGCGATAATGAACTGGCAGCGATCTTGCGCCAGTTTGTGGATGATCGCCAGCGCTGTCAGCTGCCGGTTGGGCGACAGCGCCGCTTCCGGTTCGTCCAGCATGTAGAAGCCATCCGGCTGGAACTTGTTCTGCAGCAGCGCCAGGAAGGATTCGCCATGCGATTGCCGGTGCAGCCCTTTGTCGCCATAGGAATGGTGGACCCGCCCAGCGCCCTCCTCCAGTTCCTCTTCGTAGGTGGCGAGATTGAAAAAGCTCTCGGCGCGCAGGAAATAGCCGTTGCGCGGCCGCTTGAAACTCTTCACGGTGCGCAGGTAGCTGTACAGCTCGGAGTGTGCATCGGCGGTCGAGAAGCGCGCATTCATGGTGCCGCCCTCGGCATTGAAACCCCAGGCGATCGCCATCGCTTCCAGCAAGGTCGATTTGCCCGCGCCGTTTTCGCCGACCAGAAAGGTCACTTCAGGATGAAACTCGATCTGCTCCAGCTCCCGTACGGCAGGAATGCTGAAAGGATAGGCATCGTAGTCAATCGCCTTGTCGGGATTGAGTTTCAGGCTGCGCAGATAAGGTTTGATGGAGAGCATGGTGTGGCGACGGCTTCAATGAGCGTCATTTTACCGCAGCCGCGGCGGCCAGCCTGAATCGCAGCCGCGGCCGGCACCGGCGGGCGCCATGAAAAAAGCCGCTCGGGCATGCACCGGAGCGGCTTCTTGTCCTGCCGGCAATCCTGCGATCAGTGGATGATCTTGGCCAGGAAGTCACGCGCGCGGTCGGAACGCGGCGCGCCGAAGAACTCTTCCTTGCGGCAGTCTTCCACCACCAGGCCCTTGTCCATGAACACCACGCGGTTGGCGACCTTCTTGGCGAAACCCATTTCATGGGTCACCACCATCATGGTCATGCCTTCCTGCGCCAGACCTACCATCACGTCCAGCACTTCGTTGATCATTTCCGGATCGAGCGCCGAAGTCGGCTCGTCGAACAGCATGGCGATCGGGTCCATCGACAAGGCGCGGGCAATCGCCACACGTTGCTGCTGGCCGCCGGACAGCTGGCCTGGGAACTTGTCTTTCTGTGCGATCAGGCCGACGCGGTCGAGGTATTTCAAGCCTTTCTCGTTCGCTTCATCCTGGCTGCGGCCGAGCACCTTGACCTGGCCGATGGTCAGGTTTTCGCGGATCGACATGTGCGGGAACAGTTCGAAGTTCTGGAACACCATGCCGATGCGCGCGCGCAGTTTCGACAGGTTGGTCTTCGGATCGCCGACCGACACGCCGTCGACCATGATCTCGCCCTTCTGGAACGGCTCAAGGCCGTTGACGGTCTTGATCAGCGTCGATTTGCCGGAACCCGACGGTCCGCACACGACGACCACGTCGCCCTTGGCCACTTGCGTGGTGCAATCGGTCAGGACTTGAAATTGACCGTACCATTTGCTGACGTTGTTAAGCTTAATCATGAGTATTTCTCCTAATTCCTGAATTCTATTGTGCAACTGGCGGCAGCCCTGCTCAGGGCATGCCGCCGTCCATTATCGAATAATCGCAACCCTGTGCTGCAGCTGCTTGACCAGCGACGACAAACCGAAGCTCATCACGAAGTACACCACGGCGACAAACATGTACATTTCCACCAGACGGCCGTCGCGCTGCGCGATCTTCGAAGCAACGGTAACGAAGTCCGGCACCGAGCCCAGCACGTAGACCAGCGACACGTCCTGGAACAGCACGATGGTTTGCGTCAGCAGGATCGGGATCATGTTGCGGAACGCTTGCGGCAGCACCACATTGCCCATCATCTGCCAGTAGTTCATGCCGAGCGCATAGCCGGCGGAAATCTGGCCGCGTGGAATCGACTGGATTCCGGAACGCATGATTTCGCAGTAATAAGCGGCTTCAAACAAGATGAAGGTAATCAGCGCCGATGAAAAGGCCCCAACCTGCACCGGCTGCTGCGCACCGATGATCCAGGCGCCGATATACGGCACCAGGAAGTAGAACCAGAAAATCACCAGCACCAGCGGCACCGAGCGGATCAGGTTGACATAGCTGGTGGCGATCAGCGAGATGGCCTTGTTGTGCGACAGGCGCATCATCGCCAGCACAGTGCCGAACAGGATGCCGCCTATCATCGCTACCAATGTCAGCGTCAGCGTGAACTTCATGCCGGTGGTGAACAGGTAGAACCAGGAACGCTGGATGACGTCAAAATCGAAATTTGAAAACATGATTAATGGCCTCCTGTGTTAGCACTGCCAGAGGCAATAAATCCTGGAATCGCAATGGCTCTTTCAAGCCAGCGCGCCAGCAACAAGGCAATACCCGAGATGATCACGTAAATCACCGTGGCGCCGGTCAGGGCTTCGAAAGTCTGGAAAGTAAATTCGCGCATTGAGTAGGTCGCGGCGGTCAGTTCCACCAGGCCGATGGTCAATGCGACCGAGCTGTTCTTGATGATCGCTGCAAATTCGTTGGTCAGGGACGGGATGATGATCCGGAACGACATCGGCAGCAATACGTAGCGGTATGTTTGTGGCAACGTCAAGCCAAGTGCAGTACCCGCCAGCTTTTGGCCACGGGGCAGTGCATTGATGCCAGCGGAAACCTGTACGGCAATCCGCGACGACGTAAAGAAACCCAGCGCCAGGAAGGCGGTGATGAACGAAGCATTCGGCAAGCTCTTGAGCCAGCCGCCAATGCTCGCAGGTACTATCTCCGGCATGACGAAATACCAGAGGAACATCTGAACGATTAATGGAATGTTACGAAATAATTCGACATAGCCGTTGGCCAGGCGTACTGCCCACTTGTTCGGCATGGTGCGAATCGTACCGATCACCGTACCGATGACCAGCGCCATGATCCAGGCTGAAATAGACAACGCAAGCGTCCATTTCAGGCCGGTCAGCAAGGTGTCCATGTAAGTGCTGACACCGTCGGGAGACTCTTGCCAGAAGATACCCCAGTTCCAGTTGTAATGCATATTAAGTCCCCTCTCACTCTCTAACTTACTGCTGCGGCATAAAACTACCCGAATGCGCCGGACCTGCCGCTGTCCGGCGCACGAATTGTGCATCGCAGCAAATCGATTCCAGAAACAAAATGGGAGGCTTGCGCCTCCCCCTTCATTTCTTTAGATCGCCAATCTTATTTTTTCTTCAACGATTGTTTTTGCGCTTCAGGCACGGCAGCGTAGGCAGCCGGATCGCCGGAATCGGTCGGATGAGCAAATGCTGCCTTCAATTGCGGGCTCATCGGCACGTTCAGGTTGACGCCCTTAGGTGGAATCGGCTTCAGGAACCATTTTGCGTAGATGTCGTTAACCTGGCCCGATTTGTACAGGTTGGTCAACGCAGTGTCGACTGCCAGCTTGAATGCCGGGTCGTCTTTACGCTCGATGATGCCGTATGGCTCAACCGACAGCGCTTCGGTGGTGATTGCATAGTCGTTAGGCGCTCTCGAGCTGGCAGCCAGCGAGGCCAGCAGGATGTCGTCCATCACGAACGCAGCTGCACGGCCGGTTTCAACCATCAGGAACGCTTCAGCGTGGTCCTTGGCAGCCAGGATGTTCATGCCGAGGTTGCGCTCGCCATTGAGAATCGTGACTTGCTTCAGGTTCGAGGTGCCGGAAGTGGAAACGATGGTCTTGCCCTTGAGGTCGTCCAGCTTCGTGATGTTGGAGGACTTCTTGGCCAGGATGCGGTTCGCAGTCACGTACATGGTCGGCGCAAAGGACACAACCTTTTGACGCTCGGCATTGTTGGTGGCGGAATCGCAGGACAGGTCGATGGTGCCGTTGGAGATCAGCGGAATACGGGTCGCCGATGTCACCGGAACCATCTTCACGTTGAGCGCTGTCATGCCTAGCTGCTTTTGAATGGCAGTAGCGGCTTTCAGGCACAGGTCGATCGAATAGCCTTGATACGATTGTTTGTCATCAAGGTAAGAGAAAGGGATAGAAGAATCGCGCACACCCAGGGTGATGGTGCCGGTGTCCTTGATTTTTTTGAGTGTTCCGGTCAGTTCTTGCGCTTGCACGGAGCCAACCAGCACTCCCAGGCCAACCAAAGCGACGACCAATTTCGATGACATCATAACAACTCCCGTTAAAGATTATCTGTATAGTTTAACAAACTCACTGCTCGCACAGCGGACTTATACCCATGCATATTTTTTATTTTTACAGCTCTCCTCCAAAAATACTGGTCTCCCCAACCTGTATGAATTTTCAACTACGGCCAATTTTATTCTTGGTATGACCTTGCTACCGTCAATTTCCTACATGATCCGATGGAAAGCGCAATGACTCTCTGAAAAGATAGCTCATAGGCATGTTTAGCGTAAGATTATTTTTTGCCGGTATCGCGCTCAGGAACCACTTTGTATACAGCTTCTGGATTTCGCCATCGTGGATGATGCGGCCCATTTCGCGGTCCACCAGGCCTTTGTAGGCCGGGTCGCCCTTCGGCAGCATGATAGCGTACGGCTCAGTTGTCAAAGGATCACCGACCACCGCATACGCTGCCGGATCCTTGGCCGTGGCCTTCAAGCCGTACAGCAGCACGTCGTCCATCACGAAAGCGTCGGCCGCCTTGTCTTCCACCATCTTGAACGACTCGTTGTGATCGCGCCCTTCCAGCACCGTCATGTTCAGCGCACGAACCTGGCCGCGGTCATCCAGCGACTTGACGCTGGTGGTGCCCTTGGTCGTCACCACTTTCTTGTTGCGCAGGTCCGGCCAGTTCTTGATGGTGTCGCTGGTCCGCACGATCATGCGCGTGGATGCCATGAAATGCGCAATGGTGAAGTCGACCCGCTTGCGCCGTTCCGCATTGTTGGTGGTCGATCCGCACTCCAGGTCCACCTTGCCGCCGGCAATTAAGTCAAGCCGGTTGGAGGAAGTCACCGGCACATAGGCGATATTCAATTGCGGCAATTTCAATTGTTGCTTTACGGCATCTGCAATTTTCAGACACAAGTCGATCGTATAGCCCACCGGCTTCTTGTCCTGGTCCAGAAAGGAAAAAGGAAAAGATGCCTCTCTGTACCCGATCGTGATGGTCTTGCTGTCGCGGATCCTTGCCAGCGCGTCTTCCGCCTGCGCCGCAGCCGCGCTCAAACCCAGGCTCAGCGCCAGCGCCACGCTTAAGCTGGTTGTCCGGCGCCATGCGGCCGTACCATTCTTGTTGATTTCCCTGATTGCCACGCTGTTCTCCTGTTGATATTTGCTAATGATGTCGAATTATTTTTCGGTCCGGAATGTGCATAACATGCAATATTCAAGCCAGCTATTCGCTTATCCATCGCGATTGTTTTTCATCGCTTCCAGATGGACAAACGCCCCGGATTCTACCGGGGCCAGATAGTACACGCGCAAGCGGCGATTTGGGTCGCCAATTGCGCGTGCGCAAAACATTTCGACTATAGCTCAACTTCGCGCTGTATCAATTCGATCCAATCAAGGATACAAACCGCGCATTTCGCGCGCCTGCAATACCCGGGTACAAGCAACGATGAACGCCGCGGTACGCAGGGAGACCTTTTTCTCTTCGGCCAGTTGCCACACCGCAGTGAACGCTTCGCGCATGATGCGGGTGAGGCGCAGATTGATTTCATCTTCGGTCCAGAAGAAGCTGGAGAAATCCTGCACCCATTCGAAATAGCTGACGGTCACGCCGCCGGCGTTGGCGATGACGTCAGGCACCACCAGCACGCCTTTTTCATGCAGGATGTCGTCCGCTGCCGGGCTGGTCGGACCGTTCGCGCCTTCCAGGATGATCTTGGCGCGGATCTTGCCGGCGTTCTCGACAGTGATCTGCTGTTCCAGCGCCGCAGGCACCAAAATATCGCAATCCACCCCCCAAAACTGCGCACGGTCGCTGATTTCTTCGCCGCCGCTGAAGCCGGCCACGCTGCCGGTTTTCTGCACGTGGGCCTGCAATGCCGCCACGTCCAGGCCGCTGGAGCGCGTCACGGTGGAGATATGGTCCTGCACCGCCACCACTTTGGCGCCGGCGTCCGAGAACAGGCGCGCCGCGATGCTGCCGACGTTACCGAAACCCTGCACCGCAACCTTGGCGCCATGGATATCCAGGCCGCGCTTGACCGCCGCTTCGCAACCCACCACGAACACGCCGCGGCCGGTGGCTTCGCGCCGTCCCAGGCTGCCGCCCAGCGAGATCGGCTTGCCGGTCACCACGCCCGAAGCAGTGCTGCCCTGGTTCATGGAATAGGTATCCATCATCCACGCCATGATCTGTTCGTTGGTGTTGACGTCCGGCGCCGGAATGTCCTTGTTAGGGCCGATGATGATGCCGATTTCGCTGGTGTAGCGCCGTGTCATGCGCTGCAGCTCGCCTTGCGACAGCGTCTTCGGGTCAACCCGGATGCCGCCCTTGGCGCCGCCGTACGGCACGTTGACCGCCGCGTTCTTGACCGTCATCCAGGCCGACAGCGCCATCACTTCAGACAGTGTCACGTCCTGGTGGAAACGGACGCCGCCCTTGCCCGGGCCGCGCGAAGTATTGTGCTGAACGCGGTAACCTTCGAAGTGAGCAATGGTGCCATCGTCGCGTTCGATAGGAACGTCGACGATCAGCATGCGCTTCGGACGCTTCATGGTCTCGACCCAGCGGGCCAGGTTGCCAAGGTAAGGTGTAACGCGATCGATTTGTTCGAGATAATCGCCCCATGGGCCGATGCCATGTTGCGTGAGATAAGATGGGACTTCGTGCTTGATAGTCATGCTTTTGCGCGCTCCAGGAAGTGGCAGACCGGCTCCCATATGAAAGACTGCAGCGGGAGCAAAATCGATCTAGTGCCGCATCGTAGGACAACGTCACAGGGCATTGCCAATGCTTTGTGCGCATGTAACTATGCAAATTTTGCATTGATATCAAAAGAACAATTTGTGTGCCGGAGATATGGTTTTTGCCGACGCACCGGCGGGCAATCAGCGCTGGCTGGAAATGGCGGGAATGGCAGTCTTGCGCTTGGCGCCCTTGGCTGCCAGTTCCTGCTGTTGCAGCAGATAAGCCCACAATCTGGCGACCACCGGCTTGCCCGGTCTTTGTATGGTCGGCCGTTCGCGATACAGGCGGATTTCCATGGTCGCCTCCCATTCCGGCGCCGCCTGGTCGACGCTGGCAAGCTGCTTCAGCTTGACCTCGCGGGTCACGGCGGACTCCGGCAGGAAGGCCACGCCATGCCCTTCCAGCGCCATCATTTTCAAGCCTTCCGCCATATCGGTTTCATAGCGCTTTTCAAGATACAGCGGCTTCTTGGCGTCGGCCAGGATCAGTTCCACCATGCGCCCCAGATAGGCATTGCTGGTGTACGACAGGAAGGGCAAAGGCGCGCTGGCGCTGCCCGGGAAGCGATAGTCAGGCTCGCCGGCCTTGTTGCAATGGGCGTAGGCGCGCAGCACTTCGCTGCCGAGCGTGATCAGATCGTAGCGGCCGGTATCGAGCTGCACCGGCTGGCGCGGATGGTGGTAGCACAGCAGCAGATCGCAGCCGCCGTCGACCATCGCCATCACCGCATCGTGCACGTTCAGGGCCAGCAAGCGCGTATTGAGCGGACCGAAACCGTCTTCCAGCACCCGGATCCAGCGCGGCACATAGGTCAGCGAGAGTGTATGGGGCACTGCGAAATCGACCGTGCTCAAGGCCGTCGGCCGCTTGCCGCGCATCAGCGCGCGGGCGTTGTTGATCTGGCCGAGCATCTCCAGCGCCTGCTCGTAAAAGACTTCGCCGGCTGCGGTCAGCCGTGTCGGATAGGAAGTGCGGTCGATCAGATCGGCGCCCAGCCACGCCTCCAGCGACTGGATGCGGCGTGAAAACGCCGGTTGCGTCACGTGACGCAATTCTGCCGAACGGCTGAAACTATGGGTTTCCGCCAACGAAATGAAGTCTTCTAGCCATTTGCTTTCCATGCCGCTATCGTAACGCGAGTCTGGAATCTCGGCACAGGAAATTGGCGCGCGGCGCGCCGACAATCTCTGCCGGCGTTGTGCCGTTACACCATCCGGATTACATTTTCAGCGTAACCGTCAGCGTCGGCCAATGGCGGCGATGCGCTCCCTATTTCCTCCGGATGCGCCTGCTGGCGCAGCCACATTTGCGCATAGGCGCCGTCCGCCGCCAGCAACTGGACATGCGTGCCGCGTTCGACGATGCGGCCGTGATCGAGCACCAGGATCTGCTCGGCGTCGGCAATCGTCGACAAGCGATGAGCGATCACCAGCGTGGTGCGGTCCCTGGCGATTTCCTTCAGCTGCGCCTGGATCGCCTGCTCGGATTTCGAATCCAGCGCCGACGTCGCCTCGTCGAAAATCAGCACGGCGGGATTCTTCAGCAAGGTGCGGGCGATGGCGACGCGCTGCTTTTCGCCGCCGGACAATTTCAGGCCGCGCTCGCCGACCATCGAGTCATAGCCGTCCGGCAGCGACTCGATGAAATCGTGAATATGCGCGGCCTTGGCGACCGCCACGATTTCCGCCTTGCTGGCGCCCGGTTTGCCATAGGCGATGTTGTATTCGATGCTGTCGTTGAACAGCACCGTATCCTGAGGCACGATGCCGATCGCCTGGCGCAGCGAAGCTTGCGTGATGTCGCGCAGGTCCTGGCCGTCGATGGTGATGCGGCCGCCATTGATATCGTAGAAGCGGAACAGCAGGCGCGACAGGGTCGACTTGCCGGAACCGCTGTGGCCGACCACTGCGGTGGTGGTGCCGGCAGCGATCGTGAAGTCGACGTCGAACAGGATCTGGCGCTTGCTTTCGTAGCTGAAATCCACATGCGAAAAACGCACCTGCGCGCCGCCGGTCAGCAGCGGACGCGCCCCATCCGCATCGGCGATTTCGCGGTTCTCGTCCAGCAGGTGGAACAGCCGCTCCATGTCCGCCAGGCTCTGCTTGATTTCCCGATAGATCACACCGAGGAAATTCAAGGGAATGTACAGCTGGATCATGAAGGAATTGACCAGCACCAGGTCGCCCAGGGTCATCTTGCCGTCGATTACGCCTTGCGTCGCCCGCCACAAGATCAGGGTGACCGCGGTGGCGATGATCAGCGATTGTCCGGTGTTCAGAAGCGACAGGGAAGTCTGCGATTTCACCGCGGCGGTTTCGTAACGCATCAAGCCATCGTCATAGCGCCTGGCCTCATACTCTTCATTGCCGAAGTACTTGACGGTTTCGTAGTTGATCAGCGAATCGATGGCCTTGGTGTTGGCGCTCGAATCGAGCGTATTCATGGTGCGCCGGAAGTGGGTGCGCCATTCCGTCACCGTCACCGTAAAGGAGATATAGCTGACCAGCGCCACCACCGTGATGCCAGCGAACCAGATGTCGTAATGCAGCACCAGGTAGCCCAGCACCAGCGAGATCTCGATCAGGGTCGGCAGGATGCTGAACAAGGCGTAGGACACCAGCGAGGAAATGCCGCGTGTGCCGCGTTCGATGTCGCGCGTCATGCCGCCGGTCTGGCGGTTCAAATGGAAACGCAATGACAGCGAATGCAAATGGCGGAACACCTGCAGGGCAATGGTGCGCACGGCGCGCTGGGTGACGCGGGCGAACACGAATTCGCGCAGCTCGGTGAACAAGGTAGTGCTCAGACGCAGCAAGCCGTAGGCCGCCAGTATTCCCAGCGGCAGCACCAGCATCGCCTGCGGATGGCTGGCGGTGATGGTCATGCTGTCGATCAGTTTTTTCAAGACCAGCGGCACGCCGACATTGGCCAGCTTGGCGCCGAGCATGAACAGCAGCGCCAGCGACACCCGCCACTTGTAAGTCCAGAGATAGGGCAGCAAAGTCTTGAGCGTGGCCCAGTCGCTGCGCTTGGGCTGGGCGCCGTTGTTCACGGCGGCAGCGGCGTCTGGCTGTGGGGCAGAATGGTGGCGCATTGGGTGACAATCTTAAAGAATGGTTTAAGCTACAGAAATAAATAACTAATCAATTGTAGCTCTCGGGGAAAATAAAAGATGGCTGATCAAAACGACAATCAATTACCGCCAGACACCATGCCGCAACTGCGCGTGATGCCGATGCCGGCCGACGCCAACGTCCACGGCGACGTCTTCGGCGGCTGGATCATGGCACAGGTCGACATTGCCGGCTCGCTGCCGGCCACGCGCCGCGCCAACGGCCGCGTCGCCACCATTGCCGTGAATTCCTTCCTGTTCAAGCAGCCGGTATTCGTCGGCGACCTGCTGTCGTTCTACGCCAGCATCGTCAAGGTCGGCAATACCTCGATCACGGTCAATGTCGAAGTCTATGCGGAACGCAACCGTCTGCAGACCGAAATCGTCAAGGTGACGGAAGCCACGCTGACCTATGTCGCCACCGACGACCAGCGCAAGCCGCGCAAGCTGCCGGCGCTGACACCCTGATCAGCCCAGGCTGCTGCCGATCATTTCCGGATTGGCGCCGAGTTCGCCGGAGATGCCGGCAGCGGCGGCCTGCACCACCGGGATCAACGACTGCATCCGTTCCAGCGGCATGTAAGGCAGCGTGCTGGAAACGCTGATGGCGGCAACGATGGCGTGGCTGGCGTCGTAGATCGGCGCCGCCACGCAGCGTATCGACGGCTCGTTGTCTTCCAGGTCGAAGGCATAGCCGCCCTCGACATAAGCACGCATCTGGTCGCGAAACTCAGTCCAGCTGCGCTTGGGCAGCAGGCGCGAAGTATCGACGCTGGTGGCCGAGCTGCGCTTCTCATATAGATTTTTCCACTCGCCCTCGCTCATTCCCAGCATCAGCGCCTTGCCGACGCCGGTGGTAGCGATAGGCATGCGGTGTCCCACGCGCGAGCGCATCTCCAAACCCTTCTTGCCGGGAATCTTGTCCAGGTAAAGCACGTCGTCGCCATCCTGCAAGGCCAGGTGAATGGTGTCGCCGGATTGTTCCGCCAGCTGTTCCAGATAAGGCCGCGCCGCCACGCTGAGAGAGACTTCCTCGCGCGCCTGGAATCCCAGTTCAATCAGCTTGGGCCCCAGCACATAACCGATGCCGGGCGTAAAACGCAGATAACGCTCCTGCGCCAGGCAGCTGGCCAGGCGATGGGTAGTGCTGCGGGTCGTGCCCAGCAACTGCGAGATGTCTTTCAGATCGCGCGCGCCGCCAGCCACCGCCTGCAGCACGGCCAGGCCGCGCGTCAGGGTCTGGGTGCCGGTCGGCATCGCGGCGATCTCGTCGCCTGCATTTTTCATCGGCGCTATCAAGTCCGGCGATTTTCGCATCACTCCATCCTTCAAACAATTTAATCCCATATATTGGGATAGCATATCATATATTGACAAGGCATTGCTGCCGGAATAAAGTACGCAACACTAGATTGTTACACCCGTACGCAACCGGCAGCAAAGCAAACCATTTCGGAATCCGCCCAAGCCAATGAATCCAGCACCGCATCAAACGCGCTTAATCGCCCTCGACTGGGGCACGTCGTCGCTGCGCGCTTATCGCCTCGGCGCTGAGGGCCAGCGGCTGGAACTGCGTGCCTTGCCATGGGGCGTAATGCAATTGCCGGATGCCGGCGATGGAGAAAATGCCGGCTTCGAAGCGGCTTTTGAGCAGGCTTGCGGCGACTGGCTGCAAGCAGCGCCAGGCACGCCGGTGATTGCGGCAGGCATGGTCGGCAGCCGCCAGGGCTGGTGCGAGGCGCCCTACCTGGAAGTGCCGCTCGCCGTCGGCCAGATCGGCGGCAGCCTGGCCAGCCTGCGCAACCGCCATGGCCAGCTGATCCATATCGTGCCTGGCCTGATGGAAAACTCGCAGCTGCCCAACGTCATGCGCGGCGAAGAAACCCAGGTGGTTGGCGTACTTTCACTGCATGCGCAGCAAGGCCAAGCGGCAGACATCCTGATCGGCCTGCCCGGCACCCATTCCAAATGGGTGCAGATCCGGCATGCGGAAACACAGAACGAAGTCCGGCATTTCGATACCTTCATGACCGGCGAAGTCTATGCGGCGCTATGCGGACACACCATTCTCGGCCGCGGCATGGTTGCCGGCGACAACGACACGGGCGACGCCCAGCGCAGCTTTGAACGCGGGCTGCAGGTGGCGCAAACCGCGGCCGGACAAGCTGGTGTATTGTCGACCATATTCAGTACCCGCACCCTGGGACTGACCGGCGTGCTGGACGGCACCGGCCAGCGCGAATACCTGTCGGGACTGCTGATCGGCCATGAGATCGCCGCCTTGCGCGGCATGCTGCAGGCACAGCAGCGGCTGCCGGCGCAGGTCATGCTGGTCGGCGAAGCCGGCTTGTGCGAGCGCTATGCGCAGGCGTTGCGCGCCTATGGCTTCGGCAAGATCGAGGTGGCGCAGCAAGCCACCGAACGCGGACTGTGGCAACTGGCGCTCAGCGCCGGATTGCTGCATACCTGACTGAGGCATCGGAGAAAACATCATGCTAAAAAGCGCAATGAAACAATGCGGGCTGATCGCCATCCTGCGCGGCGTCAAGCCGCATGAAGCGGCGGCGATCGGGCTCAAGCTGTACGAGGCCGGCTTCAGGATCATCGAAGTCCCGCTCAATTCGCCCGAGCCCTACGACAGCATCCGCACGTTGCGCAGCGCCCTGCCGGCGGACTGCATGGTGGGCGCCGGCACCGTCCTGAGCACCGACCAGGTGGCGGCGGTGAAGCGCGCCGGCGGTGAAATCATTGTCATGCCGCATAGCGATCCGCTGGTGATCGCCGCCGCCAAGCAGGCCGGCCTGGCTTGCGCGCCGGGCGTCGCCACGGTGACCGAAGCGTTTGCCGCGCTGGCGGCCGGCGCCGACGTCTTGAAGATGTTCCCGGCCGAGCAGCTGGGAGCGCATGTCGTCAAGGCATGGCGCGCGGTGATCCCGCGCGAGATCGCCTTGCTGCCAGTGGGCGGCGTCACGCCCGAGAACCTGGCGACCTTCATCGATGCCGGCGCCTCCGGCTTCGGCCTGGGATCGGCTTTGTACAAGCCTGGCCTGAGCGCCGAACAGGTGGGCCAGCATGCCAACAAGTTTGTCGCCGCATGGTGCGCGGCACAAGAACAAAACAGCAGATAGTCGACCGGGCGCGCGGCTGAGCCGCGGCCTGTAACCAGGAGAACGGATTAATGAAGATCACCAAACTGACCACTTACATCGTACCGCCGCGTTGGTGTTTTCTGAAGATAGAAACCGACGAAGGCGTGGTCGGATGGGGCGAGCCGGTGGTGGAAGGACGCGCGCACAGCGTGGTAGCGGCCGTCGAAGAACTGGCGGACTACCTGATCGGCAAGGATCCGCGCCATATCGAAGACCACTGGACCGTGCTGTACCGCGGCGGCTTTTATCGCGGCGGCGCCATCCACATGAGCGCACTGGCCGGCATCGACCAGGCGCTGTGGGACATCAAGGGCAAGGCGCTCGGCGTCTCGGTGAGCCAGCTGCTGGGCGGCCCGGTGCGCGACAGCATCCGCGTCTATTCATGGATAGGCGGCGACCGCCCAGCCGATACCGCGGCGGCAGCCAGGGATGCGGTAGCGCGCGGCTTTACCGCGGTGAAGATGAACGGCACCGAAGAACTGCAGTTCGTTGATTCCTATGAAAAGGTCGAAGCCACTTTGGCCAATGTCGCCGCGGTGCGCGAAGCAGTCGGCCCGCACATCGGCATCGGCGTCGATTTCCATGGCCGCGTGCACAAGCCGATGGCAAAGATCCTGATCAAGGAACTGGATCCCTACAAGCTGATGTTCATCGAAGAACCCGTGCTGAGCGAAAACTACGAAGCGCTGAAGGAGCTGGCGCCCCTGACCAGCACGCCGATCGCGCTGGGAGAACGGCTGTATTCGCGCTGGGACTTCAAGCGCATCCTGAGCGAAGGCTATGTCGACATCATCCAGCCGGATGTCTCGCACGCAGGCGGCATCACCGAGACGCGCAAGATCGCCACCATGGCGGAAGCCTACGACGTCGCCGTGGCGCTGCACTGCCCGCTCGGCCCGATCGCGCTGGCGGCTTGCCTGCAGGTCGATGCGGTGTCGTACAACGCCTTCATCCAGGAACAGAGCCTGGGCATCCACTATAACCAGAGCAACGATTTGCTCGACTATGTGACGCAGCCGGACGTATTCGCCTATGACAAGGGCTATGTCACCATCCCGCAAGGGCCTGGACTGGGCATCGAGATCAATGAAGAGTATGTCAAGGAGCGCGCCGCCATCGGCCATCGCTGGCGCAATCCGATCTGGCGCCACAAGGACGGCAGCTTTGCCGAGTGGTAGCAGCTGCATGCAGCCGTAAGGAACAGGCCGTCTCCATGGCCCTGAAAAACAAACCCCGGATCCGCTTGTAGCAGATCCGGGGTATTTACTACGTCACGGCGGCATCCGGCAAGATGCTGCTGTTTTCAACCATCAGGCAGCCTGCTTTTGCTCCGCGGGCTTTTCGTCGCGCAATTCGCGGCGCAGGATTTTGCCGACATTGGTCTTCGGCAGATCGGTGCGGAACTCGATGTACTTCGGACGCTTGTAGCCAGTCAGCTGCTCGCGGCAGTAAGCCATCAATTGCTCGGCCGTCAGCGACGGATCCTTGCGCACCACGAAAATCTTCACGACTTCGCCTGCATGCTCGTCGGGCACGCCGACGCAGGCGCATTCCAGCACGCCGGGATGCTGCACCACTACGCCTTCGACTTCGTTCGGATAGACATTGAAGCCGGAGACCAGGATCATGTCTTTCTTGCGGTCGACGATCTTGGTGTAGCCGCGCTCATCCATGACGCCGATATCGCCCGACTTGAAGAAACCGTCAGCGGTCATGACTTTGGCGGTTTCATCGTCGCGGTTCCAGTAGCCGCGCATCACTTGCGGGCCGCGGATCGCGATTTCGCCGGGCTGTCCCAGCGGCACCGGCTGGCCGGCGTCGTCCAGGATGGCGATCTCGGTCGATGGCAGCGGCAAGCCGATGGTGCCGCTGTACTCGGTGATCGTGCAAGGATTGGCGCTGGCGATCGGCGAGGTTTCGGACAAGCCGTAGCCTTCGATGATCGGACAGCCGGTGACTTCCTTCCATTTGTCGGCAACCGCCTTTTGCACCGCCATGCCGCCGCCGACGCAGACCCGGTAGCCGGAGAAGTCCAGCTTGGCGAAATCAGGGTGGTGCAGCAGCGCGTTGTACAAGGTATTCACGGCCGGGAAAGTATTGATCTGGTACTTCGACATTTCCTTGATCAGGCCGGCGATGTCGCGCGGATTCGGGATCAGCAGGTTCAAGGCGCCTTCGCGCATGCCCAGCAAGCCGCACACCGTCAGCGCAAAGATGTGATACAGCGGCAAGGCGCAGACGAACGCCAGCTGTTCGACTTTCGGTCCGCTGGCCAGGCCGGGCGACAGCCAGGCTTCAGCCTGCAGCACGTTGGCCACCACGTTGCGGTGGGTCAGGGTTGCGCCTTTGGAGACGCCGGTAGTGCCACCGGTATATTGCAGGAAGGCGACATCTTCCGGCCCCAGCGTGACTGCCTTCAACTGCGTCGCCGCGCCTTGCGACAGCACGCTGTTGAACGGCGTCGAGCCAGGCAAGGAAAAACTCGGCACCATCTTCTTGACATGGCGCACCACCAGGTTCACCAGCAAGCCCTTGACGCCCATCAGATCGCCCATGCTGGCCACAACGACATGCTTGACCTTGGTCCGAGCAACCACTTGCTGCAATGTCGTGGCGAAATTCTCGAGGATGAAAATGGCTTCGGCGCCGGAATCGTTGAGCTGGTGCTCCAGTTCGCGCGGGGTGTACAGCGGATTGACGTTGACCACGGTATAGCCGGCGCGCAGGATGGCTGCAATCGCCACCGGATATTGCAGCACGTTAGGCATCATGATGGCCACGCGCGCGCCCTTTTGCAGACCCTTGCCTTGCAGCCAGGCGCCGACCTTGCGGGACATCTGGTCGACCTCGGCGTAGGTCAGGTATTTGCCCATGCAGGCATAGGCATTGCGTGCCGCGTACTTTTGAAACGCTTCTTCCAGCAATTGCACCAGCGACTGGTACTGCGTGTAATCGACCTCAGTGGCCACGCCTTCAGGATACGATTTGAGCCAAAATTTATCCATGTTCTGCCTTTAGTCTCTGATTGTTATAAATGCATTGTTTTTGGCTTGTTTCACTGGAAGAAAACGCGCCTGTAAGGGGATATTGCCGGTGACCGCTAAAAAAGCACGGTTGTATTTTTTTGTTCTATCGCGATGCTATCGGGCAAAGCGTCGACATGCAAGCGTTTTGACGCATATTTGAGCAAATCGTCGACACTCAGCGTCATGTTGTGGTGCAACAAAACCTCTGCCCGCAAGTGCTTCACGCCCTCCTCGTCCGGACTCCATTTCACATGGGCGACGGCTACTGCGGGATGCTCGAACAAGACTTCTTCGATCTGGCGCGGGAATACCCGCTGGCCACCCCGTATCAACATATTACTCTTGCGGTCGATGATGGAGACAAAACCGTCTTCGTCGATGCTAGCGACGTCGCCGGTGGCCAGCCAGCCTTCATGCAGGCGTTCCTTGCTTAATTTTTTGGCAATCAGGCTGAGGGCGGTAGCGCCGTGTCCTGTGTCATCGGCATGGCCTTGGTCGTAGCCGGCGAACAGCTGCGGCCCGCGCACCCATAGCTCGCCCAAGGTGTCGACAGGTAGGGGCTCGCCGCTATCCAGGTCGACCACTTTCACTTCGGTATCCGGCAGCGGCACGCCGACCACGCCCGGGTTGCGGCGCGCCGACAGCGGCATCGCCAGCACCGCCGGCGAGGCTTCGGTAAGGCCATAGGCTTCAACCAGGCGGCCGCGCGTCAGCTTTTCAAATTCCTCGCGGATTTCCTGCGCCAGCGGCGAACCGCTGACGGCGCACACGCGGATCGACGCCAGGCCGTAGCGCCGTACTCCCTGCGTATGCGCCAGCTCGCGCACCATGCGCGGCGTGGTCGGGAAATAAGTAGGACGCATTTTTTTCACGGTCTTCAGCAAGGGTTCCAGCTCGGCCCCCGGCAGCAGGATCAGGGTGGCGCCCAGGTAGACGCCCAGGTGCAATACGCCCGTCAGGCCGTAGGCGCTGGACAAAGGCTGCTGCGCCAGGAAGCGTTCGTCGCCGGGCCGCGACTCCGGCAGCCAGTGCCGCAGCTGCAAGGCATTCGCCGCCAGGTTGCGATGCGACAGCGCCACCGGCAGCGGCGTGCCGCTGGCGCCATAGGTGTAGACCACCACGGCAATATCGTTGACGTCTTGCGTCAGCTCGGCAGGATAGACCGTGCCGCGCCCCAGCACCTGCTTGAATTTCAGATAGCGCCGCTCCTGCTTGCGGTGCTGCTTGTCTTGCCGGAACCATGGCAGCCAATGGCCTTCCTGGACATGATGCAGGGCGGCGAACTTGAGCTTCTCGCGCCAGCCCATGTGATCGATCATCGAGGCAAATATCACACGCCGCAAAGCCGCGGCGCGGCGATCGCTTTGCAAGACGTCGCGCAATTCGTCGTAGCGGCTGGTGGTAGTCACCAGCATCACTGCGTCGGCATCGGCAATCCGCGTCAGCAAAATTTCCGCAGGGGTGGCAGCATCGCTCAGCACCGCCACCGCGCCGGCCTTCAAGATGCCGAAATAGGCAATCACCAGGGACGGGATATTCGGCATGGCCAGCAAGATCCGCTCGCCGGGCTTGATGCGCATGTCGATCAGGCCGTTGGCGAAACGGTTCGCCTGGCGGTCCAGCTCGCGCCAGCCGATCCTGCCGCCGCGGTAGGACAAGGCGGTGGTCTTGGCAAAGCGCCTGGCGGTCGCCTCCAGCAGGCGCGGCAAGGCCACCGTCGGCAGCTTGATGCGGTAGGGAGTACGGGCATCGTAGAATTTCAGCCACGGCCGTTCGCTCTCCAGCTGCTTGCGGGCGGCGCGCCGTTCCGCCTTTTGCCGCCGGCGGCGCTCGGCCTGCTCGGCCGGATCGGACTGCATCTGCAGGAAGCGTTCGATGGCGCGGTTGACGGCGTCCGGCCGCTCCACCATCACTTGATGGGCGGAGACCGGCACCACCACTTCCTCGGCGCCGGGGATCAGGCTGGCGACTTCCTTGTAGGCGGCTTCATCGAACAGGATATCGCGATGGCCGAGAATCACCAGCGCCGGCACCCTGATGGCGCGCAGATATTCGCTGCCGTCCCACGGCAGCAAGGCGTTCTTGTTTTGCAGGTAGACCACATGCGGCGGCGGATAGATGCGGGCGGCGGCGATGCCGAAATACGGCATCAGCCTGCGCACCATGCCGAAAATCGGCGGCGGCATGCGCAGCAGGGTGCGGCCGGCCCAGCGCAGGCGGAAACGCGCGGCCGAAGCGATCATGATCAATGCCGACACGCGTTCCGGAAACTGCTTGAGGAAGAAGGCGGACAGCGCGCCGCCGAATGAGTGGCACACCAGGATGAATTGCGGCGGCAGCTCCAGCAGGTCAAGGGCCGCGGCAATGTCGGCGACCAGCTCCGGCACGTCGTAGTGCGCGCCGTCGGCCTCGGCCGGCGCATCGGTGTAGCCGTGGCCGCGCAGATCGAGGGCGATCACGCGGTAGTCGGCCTGGAACTGTTCCAGCTGGTATTCCCAATAGGCGGCGCGGCCGCCGAAGCCGTGGATGAACACCATGGTCGGCTGCTGGTTTCGCGCGCCGCGGCCATATTCGGGACCGGCATCGATGACGCTCATTTCCAGTGCGGAGCTGCCGTCGCGCGTCAGGCGGCCGGGCAGTTTCAAGGTGCTGCGATGCAGGTCGGTATTGAAGGTCATCTTGTCATTGTAACCAATAGCCTGTCGCAATACGACGGTCCGGCCGGCATCTTATGCGGATGGCGCTTTTGCCAGTTCATCCAGCTGGCGGTGTCTTTCTTCCTTGCTGAGCTTGGCCAGCCTGGCGACGGCGATATAAAACTTCGGCAAGGTCTGCTGCTGCGCCAGCAAGGCCTTGAATCCCGGCACCAGGTCGTAATAGGTCGCCACCAGCGCCAGGTGCGCATTCGAGAGCGGCTCGGCGAACCAGCGGTCATAGCCGGTGTAGCCGCCCCAGCTGGACTTGAGCCGCTGATAGTCTTCCTGCAGGGCGCCGAAGATCGCGGCCTTTTGCTGCAGCTTCCGGTCATCGCTGAGATCGCTGGCATAGTTGCTTGCCAGCTGTTGGCGGTACTTCAGCAAGAGCGCCAGGAATTCTTGCTTGCGTCCTTCGAACTGGACGTAGGCGTCGCGCATTTTCTGGTCGCCGACCGCCTGCAGCCAGCGCTCGACGCCGGCTTGTTCCACGGTGGTGGCGAACGATTCATTGAACTGGGTATCGTCTTTGACATAGACGGTCTGGTGCGCCAGCTCATGGAAAATCAGGCGCGCCACTTCACCGTCGGGATATTTGATGAAGGTCGACAGCAGCGGGTCGTTGAACCAGCCCAGCGTCGAATAGGCCGGCACGCCGCTGACCTGGACATCGTAGCCTTGCCGCCGCATCTCTGCGGCAAATTTTTGCGCCGCTTCCTTGCTGAAGTACCCGCGATAATTCACGCAGCCGGCAATTGGAAAACACCATTGCCGGGGTTCCAGCGACAGCGCCGGCGCCGCCACCACGTTCCATAAAGCGAAGGGCCGCTGCAGGTCGGCATATTCGGTGTAGCTGCGGTTGTCCGGCAGGCCAAGGTCGGTGACGGCAAAGCGGCGCATCTGCTTGCTGCGTTTCAGCTTGGCCTTGAGAGCGGTATCGGCGTTCGGATCGGCCAGCCAGTCGTCAATCGGATGGGCGCGGTCGAGCAGGGAAAACTGGCCGTTGGCGGCTTGTCCGTAATAGGCCAGCTGGGCGCATCCCGATACCAGCAGCAAGGCAAGCAGCGGAAGCAGCCGGCGCGTTCTCATGCGTTGGCGCTCATCCCGCCGGCGCCGCCAATTTGCAATTTTTCCACCTCCACCAGCACATCGTAGAAGGTCGGTGCGCGTCCCATGTCGGTCAGGCGCTGGCTGGTCACCTCGTTGGCGTTCTTGCCGTCGCTGGCCATTTTTTTCCACCAGATCGACAAGCCCACCACGAGGCCGGTCCTGGCCTTGTCGGTGACTCTCAGCCTGGCGTTGAAGCTGCCGCGGTCGTTGAAGATGCGGACCGCATCGCCAGTGGCCAGGCCACGCTGTGCGGCGTCGGCAGGATGCATGTCGAGATGCGGTTCGCCTTCGGTATCGCGCAGGCTCTTGACGTTGACGAAACTGGAGTTGAGGAAGTTGCGCGCGGGCGGGGAAATCATCCCCAGCGGATATTTCCTGGCCAGTTCGGGATTGCTGGCGCGCGACTCGTACGGTGCAATATACGTCGGCAAAGGATCGAGGCCGTCTTTCAGCATTTGCGCGCTGTAGAACTCGCATTTGCCGGAGGGCGTCGGAAAGCCGCCGTCAGCAAAAGGCGCATCCGGCATGTTCAGTTTCTGCCAGCCGTTCTGCTTGAGCGTATCCCAATCGAAATGGATGGCGCGTACGTTCTTGCGGTCGAACGCCTGCGCTGCGATTTCGTCGTCGCTCTCGCGGAAGCAGGCATCGTCGAATCCCATGCGCGCCGCCAGCAGGCGGAAAATCTCGGTGTTCGGCTTGGCTTCGCCAAGCGGCGCGATCGCCGCATTGTTCGCCAGCATGTACAAGTGGCCGTAGGCCGAATGGGCGTCGACGTGTTCCAGCTGGGTGGTCGCCGGCAATACGATGTCGGCGTAATCGGCGGTATCGGTCTGGAAGTGTTCCAGCACCACGGTGAACAAGTCTTCGCGCGCGAAGCCGCGGGCGACAACGCCCGACTCCGGCGCCACCGCTACAGGATTCGAGTTATACACGATCACCGCTTCGATTTTCGGGCCAAATTCGGGCGAGGCCTCACGCAGCAAATCGTCGCCGATGGTGCTCATGTTGATGGTGCGCGGCGCCACGCCTTGCCTGGTCAGGAAATCGGGACGCTGCAAAGCCTGGCTGTTCTTCGGAAAGCTGTCCGACGCCGACAGCTGGACGCCGCCGGCAGCGTGGCGCCAGGCACCGACCAGCGCCGGCAGGCAGCTGATATTGCGCACCGCCATGCCGCCGCCGCGGACGCGCTGCAAACCGTAGTTGATGCGGATCGCCGCGCCTTCGCCGCGCAAGGCCGCGGCGCCATAGGCGCGCGCCAGCTCGGTCACTTCCTCGGCAGTAATACCGCACACTTCCGCGGTCCGTTGCGGCGTCCATTCCAGCACCCGCTGCTTGAGCTGCTCGAAGCCCAGCGTATGGCGCGCAATGTAATCGTGGTCCAGCAAGTCTTTGGCAATCAGCACATGCATCATGCCCAGCACCAGCGCCGAATCGGTGCCCGGCAGCAGCGCAATATGCTGATGGCATTTGTCGGCGGTCAGGGAACGGTAGGGATCGATGGCGATCAACCTGGCGCCGTTGCGCTTGGCTTCCTGTGCGCGCATCCAGAAATGCAGGTTCGAGGCAATCGGATTGCCGCCCCAGATCAGGATCAGCTTGGCGTTCTGGAATTGTTCGAGGTCGGTGCCTATCCTGGCGCCCAGGGTGTACTTGTAGCCGGCGCCGCCGGCCGAGGCGCAGATGGTGCGGTCCAGCAGCGAGGCGCCGATGCGGTTGAAAAAGCGCATCGACATCGACTCGCCCTGCACCAGGCCCATGGTGCCTGCATAGCTGTAAGGCAGGATGGCTTGCGGATTGCGCGCGGCGATCTGGCCCAGCCGTTCGGCAATCGTGGCGATGGCTTCATCCCAGCTGATCTGCACGAACTTGCCTTCGCCCTTGTTGCCGACCCGCTTGAGCGGATGCAGCAGGCGATCCTTGTGATAGGTCCGCTCGGTGTAGCGCGAGACCTTGGTGCAGAGGACACCGGCTGTGGTGGGATGGTCGGGATCGCCGCGGACTTCGGTGGCGACGCCGTCGGTCACCGTCACCAGCAACGCGCAAGTATCGGGGCAGTCATGCGGGCAGGCGGCACGAACAATGGAAGTAGTCATAATGTCATCAGAACCAAGGCGCTTCAATACGCTACTTTAGCAAAATCCAGCCGCACAGGATGACACGCGATGGCTTTTTTCTATTTGCCGGCTTGCAGCTGCATCCCCGGATCCATCAGGCGCAGCATGAAGGCTTCGCACTGCGCCACCTGCTCCAGCGCCACGAACTCATTCGGCCGGTGCGCCTGCTCGATGCTGCCGGGACCGCAGACCACGGTCGGAATGCCGGCGCGCTGGAACAGGCCGGCTTCGGTGCCGTAGGACACCGCACCATGCGATTTATTGCGCGCCAGCGCCTTGGCCAGCTGCACCACGGCATCGCTTTCCTGCATGTTGAGGCCGGGCGCTGACGCCAGCCATTCAAAGTCGATGGCGGCATTCGGTTCCACCCTTTGCATTTCCGGCAGCAGGGTCGCGGCGAAATCCCGGATTTCCTGATACAGGCGTTCGACATCGATGCCCGGCATGGTGCGCGCCTCGAATTCGAACCTGCAATCCTTGGGGACGATGTTGGCTGCCAGGCCGCCGTGGATCAGGCCGGTCTGCATGGTGGTGTAAGGCACGGTGAAGCCATAGTCGCGCGTCTCCAGCTGGGCGAAGCGGTCCGCCATCTGGCGAATGTAGACGATGACGCGGGCCGCGTATTCGATCGAATTGACACCCATGGTGGTGTAGCTGGAATGGGCTTCGCGGCCGCGCACGCAGCAGCGGAAACGATGCGTGCCTTTATGCGCGATGATCGGCTGCATCGAGGTCGGCTCGCCGACGATGCAGGCCGCCGGCTTCAGTCCCAGTTCCTGCAGGTCCTTGATCAATCCTTGCACGCCGATGCAGCCCACTTCTTCGTCATACGACAGGGCGAAATGCAGCGGCGCGTCCATCTTCGCTGCCAGAAATTGCGGCGTCAGCGCCAGCGCGGTGGCGATGTAGCTCTTCATGTCGGCCGAGCCGCGGCCATACAGCAGGCCATCCTTGACGACGGCCTTGAAGGGATCGCTGTCCCAGGCCTGGCCTTCGACCGGCACCACGTCGGTATGGCCGGACAGGATCAGGCCGGGCTTGGGACCTTCGCCCAGGGTCGCAAACAGATTGGCTTTCTTGCCGCTAGCATCGTAGGTCAGGCGCGATTTGACGCCGAATCCGGCCAGGTAGTCGCGGGTCCATTCGATCAATCCCAGGTTGGAATCGCGCGATACGGTCGGGAACGCGATCAGGCGTTCGATCATTGCCATGACGTCGGCTGATGGTGTCGGTGCTGTAGTGTGCGGGGTAGTCATAATTTGTCCTGTATTTGTCCGGTAAACTAGCCGTCGTTCAGGTGGCAGGCCGAAAAATGGTTGCTGCTGATTTCTTTCAATTCCGGTTTTTCCTCTTTACAGCGCGCCATCGCATGCGGACAGCGTGGATGAAAATGACAGCCGGCGGGCGGATGCAGCGGCGACGGGATTTCACCCTTCACCGCAAAGAATTCGGTTCTCCTGACTTCCAGCTTGGGCGCCGACGCCAGCAAGGCCTGGGTGTACGGATGATTCGCGCGGGCGAAGACGGTGTCGGCCGCGGCCGATTCAACGATGCGGCCGAGATACATGATCAGCACCCGGTCCGACAAATGGCGCACCACGCCCAGGTCATGGCTGATGAACAGATAGGTCAGGTCGAGTTCGTCGCGCAGCTTGATGAACAGGTTCAGCACCTGGGCCTGGATCGACACATCCAGCGCCGCCACGGCCTCGTCGCACACCAGGAATTCCGGCTTGACCGCCAGGGCGCGCGCAATGCCGACCCGCGCCCGCTGGCCGCCGGAAAACTGGTGCGGGAAACGGCGCAGCATGCCGCCGTCCAGCCCCACCCTTTGCAGCAGGCTCTCGACATATTCGCGCTGTTGCGATGCGCTCACCATGCCGTGCACCAGCGGCGCCTCGCCGACGATATCCTGCACCCGCATGCGCGGATTCAGCGAGGCATAGGGATCCTGGAAAATCATCTGGATCGCCAGCTGCTTCTTGCGCCGTTCAGGCACGGCCAGCTGTTCCAGCGACTGCCCTTTCCACAGGCGCATGCCGGCGCTAAGGCTATGCAGGCCGACCGCCATCCGCCCCAGGGTTGACTTGCCGCAGCCGGATTCGCCCACCAGCCCGACCACTTCGCCGCGCACGATGCTCAGGCTGACGTCGTCCACCGCATGCACCACTTCCTGCTGCATGCGGGCGCCGAACAGGTTGGCGATTTTCGCCGCGCTGTCCAGCCCCTTGACGAACTGCTTGCTGACCGCCTGCATTTCCAGCAGCGGCGGCAAAGCTGGAACTATGCCGGCCTGGCGATCTTCAAGCGCGCTCATTGCACTGTCCCATTCAGACTATCCTCCAGCGGGTGGAAACAACACAGCATGCGCTGCCCGACCGTGTGCAGCGGCGGCGTCTGCAGGCATGCATCCGTGGCATGGGTGCAGCGCGTGCGGAACGCGCAGCCTTCCGGCAGATTCAACAGCGATGGCGTCATGCCGGGAATCTGCTGCAGCGGCTGGCCGCGCGGATTGCGCGACGGCGCCGAGGCGATCAGGCCATGGGTATAGGGATGGCGCGGATGTTCCAGCACTTGCTGCACCGTGCCGCTTTCGACGATGCGGCCGGCGTACATCACCGCCACGGTATCGGCCAGGCCTGCCACCACCGACAGGTCATGCGTGATCCAGATCAGCGCCGTGCCTGATTCCCGGCACAGCTTCTGCATTTCGTACAAGATCTGCCCTTGTATCGTCACGTCCAGCGCAGTAGTCGGTTCGTCGCAAATGATCAGGTCCGGCTTGTTCAGCAAGGCGATGGCGATCGCCACCCGTTGCCGCATGCCGCCTGAAAACTGATGCGGATACGCTTGCAGGCGTTCATCCGGCGAGGGGATGCCGACCCGCACCAGCGCCTCGCGCGCCATTTCGCGCGCCACCATCTTGCTGACATCCTGATGCGCGCGCACCGCTTCCATCATTTGGGTGTCGATGCGCAGCACCGGATTCAAGGTCATCATCGGATCCTGGAAAATCATGGCGATGCGGTTGCCGCGGATCTTGCGCATGGCTTCCGCCGGCAGCCCGCGCAATTCATTTCCTTGCAGCAGAATCTCGCCGGCGACGATTTTTCCGGGTGCGTCGATCAGGCCCATGATGGAATAGCCTGTCATCGATTTTCCCGAGCCCGATTCGCCGACCAGCCCCATGATTTCGCCGCGCTTGATGGAAAACGACACCTGGTCGACCGCTTTCACCAGTCCGGCGCGGGTGGCAAACTGGGTCTGCAGATTATTTACTACCAGTGTCGTCGGAGTATCCATCATCGCCTTATTGCGTCTGCAGGCGCGGATTGAGGACGTCGCGCAGCTGGTCCGCCACCAGGTTGATGGTCACCACGGCCAGCAGCAAGGCGATGCCGGGAAAGACGCTGATCCAGTATTTCCCGGAGAGCAGATACTGGAAGCCATTGGCGATCAGCAGTCCCAGCGACGGCTCCGTGATCGGCAAGCCCAGCCCGAGGAAGGAAAGCGTCGCTTCCAGCGAAATCGCCGACGCCACCTGCAAGGCGGCAATCACGATCAGCGGCGGCAGGCAGTTGGGCAGCAGATGGCGGAACATGATGCGCAAGGGCGACAGGCCAAGCGCCGTGGCAGCTTCGATATATTCCTTCTTGCGTTCGACCAGCGCGGCGCTGCGCGTGGTGCGCGCGTAGTAGGCCCATTGCACCGCCACCAGCGCGATGATGATCTTATCCACGCCGCGGCCGGTCAGCGCCAGCAGGATCAGGGCGATCAGGATGGGTGGGAAGGACAGCTGGATATCCGCTATCCGCATGATGAACGCTTCCGTGCGGCCGCCGGCATACCCGGCCAGCAAGCCCAGCGTCAGGCCCAGCGACAGCGCGATGACGGTGCTGACCACGCCGACCGTCACGGAGATGCGGATGCCGTACAGGATCGCCGACAGCATGTCGCGCCCCTGGTCGTCGGTGCCGAGCAGATAAGTCATGCTGCCATCGACCAAAGTCTTGCCCGGTTCCAGGCGCGAGTCCATGACATCCAGCTTGGCCAGGTCGTAGGGATCCTGCGGTGAAATCGCAGGCGCAAATATGGCCGCCAGCAGGATCAGCACCAGCAGCACGAAGCCGATGGTGGCGATCTTGCTGCTGAAATAATTCCTGACGAAACGCTGCCAGGGTGTTTCTACGGTCTCGATTGCCTGGATCGGTTGCATGTCAGCCTTTGCTTTCTGCCAGGCGCACGCGCGGATCGAGCAGCGAGTACAGCATGTCCACCGCTAGGTTGATGACGATGAAGATGGTGACGATCAATAATAGATAAGCGACGATCACCGGCCGGTCCAGCACGCGGATCGAATCGATGATCAGCTTGCCCATGCCCGGCCAGGCGAACACGGTTTCGGTGACGATGGAAAACGCAATGATCGAGCCGAACTGCAAGGCGATCACGGTGACGATAGGAATCAAGATGTTTTTCAGCACGTGGACGCCGATGATGCGGCTGTTGCGCAAGCCTTTGGCGCGGGCGAACTTGACATAGTCCTGCATCAGCGCCTCCTGGGCGCCGGAGCGCGTGAGACGGATCACCAGGGCGATGTTGAACAGCGCCAGGTTGAAAGCCGGCATGAGAAGATGTTTCAGGCCGTCCCAGCCAAGGAAGCTAACCGGCACTCCCAGCAGCAATTGCGTTTCGCCGCGGCCGCTGGTGGGCAGCCATCCCAACTGCACCGCAAACACCATGATCAGCATCAGGCCGACCCAGAATGTCGGCAGCGAAAAGCCGAGGATGGAAACCGCCATGATGGCTTTGCCGACGATGCCGTTGGGACGCAGGCCGGCCAGCAAGCCGAGCGGCAGCCCCAGCACGATGGAGAGCAGGATCGCCGCGGTCGACAGTTCCAGCGTCGCCGGCATGCGCTCGAAAATCAGGCTCAGGGCCGGGGTCGAATAGGCGAATGAACGCCCCAGGTCGCCGCCGATGGCGTTCTTCAGGAAAATGAAATATTGCAGCCAGAGCGGCTTGTCGAGGCCAAAGGCGACGATCACCTTGGCGCGCTCGATCTGATCGGCATCGGGGCTGATCAGGACATCGATCGGATTGCCGATCGCGTACACGCCGATAAACACCAGCAGCGACATGACCAGCAGCACGGCCAGACTTTGCAATACGCGGCGGATGATAAAAGCCAGCATCGAATATCCCGGAATCCATAAAAAATCCGCTCGCCACCAGCAGTGAGCGGATATGCGCGCGTTTTGTCCCTCTCGTTATTGCGGGTAGAACTGATAAGCGTGAGTACGCTCATCGGTGCGCGGGATATATACGATACCTTTTTTTGCGGCCCATGTCGTTACTTGCTGGTGAATCGGGATGACGCCGCCGTCGTCGATGACGATCGCGGTGGCCTGCTGCAGCAAGCCTGAACGCTCCTTGTCATCGACGCTGGCGAGTGCCTTGGCCAGCACCGCATCCATCTTAGGATTGCAGTATTTCAGCCAGTTGACCGCACCCATGCCTTTCGCCGGATTATCGCAAGCGACCATCGCCCGCAACGGCGACGAGGCTTCGCCGGTCTGCGCGCCCCAGCCCAGCAGGCCGATCGAGTACTCGCTCTTGGCACCGCGTGCCGCGTAGACCGACATCGGCGCCCCTTCGACCTTGGTGGCTACGCCGATGCGCGACCACATCTGGGCAATCGTCTGGGCGATTTTCTCATCGTTGATGTAGCGGTTGTTCGGGGTATGCAAAGTCAGGTCGAAGCCGTTCGGATAGCCTGCTTCGGTCAGCAGCTTCCTGACTGCCTCGGGATCGTATTTGGGCGGCTTGAGATCCGGATTATGGCCAAACAGCGCGGCCGGCACCAGGTTGACCGTCGGCTCGGACAATCCCTCCATCACGCGGTCGCGGATCGCATCGCGGTTGATGGCGATCGACAGGGCATGGCGCACGCGCTGATCCATCAGCGGATTCTTGTCGAGCGGCTTGCCGTCTTTGTCGGTGACGAACGGTGTTTTTTCGCGGCGCGTGTCCGGATATAGATAAATCACACGGTGCGAGACCTTGGAGTAGAAACTCAGGTTCTTGTCCGCCCTGACTTTGGCCAGATCCGGCGTCGGCACATTTTCGATGGCTTGCACGTCGCCGGCCAGCAAGGCCGCCAGGCGGGTCGCGTCGTTGGGGATGAAGCGCAGGGTGACCTTGCTCCAGGCCGGCTTCTTGCCCCAGTAGTCGTTATTGCGTTCCAGTTCGACCCTGTCGTCGCGCTGGAATTTGACGAAGCGGAAGGGGCCGGTGCCGACCATGCCCTTGCCGCTGGCGAAGTCGTCGCTGCTCAGGCCTTGCGTAGCCTTCTTCGACACGATGTAGATCGAGGTCAGGTCCGCCAGCAGCAGCGGATACGGCTCTTTGGTCGTAAGCTGGATCGTGTAAGGATCGATGATCTTTTTATTGACGATGGCTTTGGTGTAGGTGTCGAATTTTCCCGGGCTGCCGACAATCGTTGCCGGCCGTTCCAGCGACCAGGCTACGTCTTCCGCCGTCAGCGGCGTACCGTCGTGGAATTTGACGCCCTTGCGCAGCTTGAATTCCCAGGTCACATTGTTCACCAGCGTCCACGATTCGGCCAGCGCTGGAATGATGTGGCTGTCGGCATCCATCGCCACCAGTTGTTCAAAGATATGATCGGAAACGTTGATATTGGGAAATAGATTATAGAAGTGGGGATCCATCGAAGTCGGCGGGGAACTCATCGCCAGCTTGAATTCCTGGGCCGCCGCGGGAGGCAGGACAGACGCCGCCAGCGTCAGCAGACAAGCCATGAAGAATGCACGCAATCCGGTTGCTGGCCAAGACATCAGACGCATAATGCTCTCCTGTGAGTGAACACCGATGGACCGTGTAGGCGTAATATACACATTCTGGACGCTACGCCTCCGACCTTTTTTTACAGGCAAGAGGCATGCCACATATCAGGAGCCGAATATGAATTTGATCGATCCCATCATCGCCTTCCAGGCGGAACTGCAAGCCATCCGGCGTGATTTGCACGCACATCCCGAACTCAACTATGAAGAACAGCGCACCTCCGACGTGGTGGCGCGCAAGCTGACTGAATGGCAGATCCCGATCCTGCGCGGGATGGGAGTCACCGGTGTTGTCGGCATCATAAAGAACGGCAGCAGCGGCCGCGCCATCGGCTTGCGCGCCGATATGGATGCCTTGCCGGTGCAGGAGTTGAATACTTTCCCACATGCCTCCCAACATCAGGGCAAGATGCACGCTTGCGGGCATGACGGCCACACGGCGATGTTGCTTGGTGCGGCGCACCATCTGTCCCGGCACCGCAATTTCGACGGTACTGTATATCTGATTTTCCAGCCGGCGGAAGAAGGCGGCGGCGGTGCGCAGCGCATGATCGACGATGGCTTGTTTGAGAAATGTCCTGTGGAAGCGGTGTTCGGCATGCATAACTGGCCAGGCATGGCGACCGGCAGCTTTGGCGTAACGCCCGGGCCGATGATGGCGTCCAGCAATGAATTCGAAGTGATCGTCAAGGGCAAGGGTTCGCATGCTGCGCAGCCGCACAAAAGCATCGATCCGGTCATGGTCGCGGTGCAGATCGCGCAGAGCTGGCAAACCATTGTTTCGCGCAACATCAACCCCAACGATCCGGCAGTGCTGTCGGTGACGCAGATTCATAGCGGCAGCGCCACCAATGTGATTCCCGATGTCGCCACGCTGATCGGCACGGTGCGGACTTTTTCATTGCCGGTGCTGGACACGATCGAGGCGCGCATGCGCGAAGTGGCACAGCATACCGCGGCTGCCTTCGGCGCTGAAGTGGAGTTCCGTTTCCACCGTAATTATCCGCCGCTGGTGAACCATGCCAAGGAGACTGCATTTGCGGTCGAGGTGCTGCAGGCGATGGTTGGCAGCGACAACGTCAATCCCGAGGTTGAGCCAACCATGGGCGCGGAAGATTTCGCCTTCATGCTGCAGAACAAACCGGGCTGCTATGTCTTCATCGGCAATGGCGAAGGCGCCCACCGGGACAGCGGCCACGGCCTCGGCCCATGCAATCTGCACAACGCCAGCTACGATTTTAACGACGACTTGCTGCCGATTGGCGCCAGTTACTGGGTTAATCTTGCAGAGACGTATTTGAAGAAGCAATGATTGCCGCGTCGCTAGCCATGCCGGCGACGCTATAACGATTCGATCAGGCGGACTGCGATTCAGCTGTCTTTCGCAGCCCGCCGCCTGATCTCCTTCCGCCCTCTCTTTTCACATCGTCACACACATGAATCAAATCGCAGTCGCGTACGACGTCCCTATGCAACTGGGTGAATGCCCGCTTTGGCATGCAGCGGAAGCGTCTCTTTACTGGGTCGATATTTCAGCAATGCAGGTGCATCGACTGCATCCTGCCGACGGCAAGCACACCATGTGGCAGCTGGATGCCGAGCCAGGCTGCATCGGCCTGCGCGCCGGCGGCGGCCTGGTCGTCGCCATGCGCACCGGCGTGGCATACCTGGATACGAACACCGGCGCGCTCACGCACATCGCCGATGCGCCTTATGACATGGCCACCGCACGCTTCAATGACGGTCGCTGCGATGCTGCGGGCCGCTTCTGGGCGGGCACCATCTATGAGCCGCGCGACCATGCCGGCGCCCAGTTGTATGCGATCGAAAAAGGCGTGGTGCGCGCCGCCGGAAATCCGGTGACGGTCTCCAATGGCCTTGGCTTCAGCGGCGACAGCCGTACCCTGTATCACAGCGACACCACTGCGCACAGGATCACCAGCTACGACTTCGACCTGGCCAGCGGCAAGATCGGCGCCGGCCGTGTGCTCAGGCAGTTCGCCATGGACAAGAATGCGCCGGATTACGGCGGCCGTCCTGACGGCGCGGCGGTCGACAGCGAAGACGCTTACTGGTGCGCCATGTATGAAGGCGGCCGGCTGCTGCGTCTGTCGCCTGAAGGTGAAGTTCTGCAAGAGGTGATCGTGCCGGTGCGCTGCCCGACCATGATGGCGTTTGGCGGGCCTGATCTGCGTACGCTGTATATCACCAGTGTGCGCGAGAAGCGTAGTCCGGCGGAACTGGAAAAATATCCGCTATCAGGTTGTGTCCTAGCGCTGCACGTGGATGTGCCTGGCCGCGCAGAACCCTTTTATATCCCCTGATTGCAAAGCACAGGGTCACCGTTTTGCGACAGGAATTATCTGTAGTTCGGCAGCAATCTCCGTTTTCGACTATTCTTTAGGGCTGTAGCTGCGCGCCGCGGCAGTCCGGCAAGGGAAGTAATCGCACCTGTCGGCGCCAGTCGGCCAGCGCAACCGTTCCATGAATAGGGTGAGGACTTGCCTTTCATTCGCTTTTTATTTTTTACGCTCGAAAGTCTTTTATGCAAAAAAAACAAACCGGACTCAAGATTCTAGCCGCGGCCTGCCTGCTGGCTGGCGTTCACGCAAATAGCTTCGCCGTCGACTCCGCCTCATTTGAAGTCGGCACCGGCAACAAGAGCCAACTGGCCCGGATTGCCGCGCAATGGAACTGGGGTTCGCCTTTGTGGCAAGGCAGCAGCACGCAACTCGGCGGCTACTGGGATTTGAGCCTGGCTGAATTCCGTCAAAACCAATACCAGAATGTTCCCGGTCAATCGAAGAACCTGACTGACATCGGCTTCACGCCTGTGTTCCGCTTCCAGAGCAACGATAAAAGAGGCCTGTACGGTGAAGCCGGCATCGGCGTGCACCTGATGTCGCACCTGTATGACAACAACAGCCGCCGTTTTTCGACCGCATTTGAATTTGGCGACCACCTGGGCGCGGGCTATGTATTCGGCAACGGCCTTGATGTCGGCATCAAGCTGCAGCATTTCTCCAACGGCGGCATCAAGAAGCCGAACAGCGGCGCAAACTTTGCCGTATTGCGGGTAGCTTATCCGTTCTAATGGCGATTGTTGATCAAAATAAGAGCAGAATACGTAAGCAAGAAAGCCAGTCGCGAAAGCTGACTGGCTTTTTTTTGCCTATTTTCCCTGGGCGGTATAGGAAATATCGGAGAGATTTAGCATCTGAGGCAGCATTTCTCCATATTGCAGTGCCGTCTGCGGCGTGAATCTTCAGCGAATTTCAGCGCAGCGTTGATTTTCAAGTAGATTTGAAGATATCTGCGGTCATTTTGAAGGGCAATACGAAGTGGCTTCGCAAAGCAAAAACCCTCTAAGCGCTAAGCTTAGAGGGTTTTTTAATAAAAGCCTGACGATGACCTACTTTCACACTGGTTGCAGCACTATCATCGGCGCAAAGTCGTTTCACGGTCCTGTTCGGGA
>NZ_JAGQEE010000013.1 GCF_018304945.1 Collimonas humicola
AAACCCAGATGCATCGAATATAAGGGCGATTTCGAAAAAAATTAAAGAGTGTTTAGTTATGTTTTTATGAAATGAAATGATTTATCGAGTGTTCTTTATAAGTGCTTGTTGAAAATTTCATAAAACAGCTTGGTTATCAGTTGGTCCATCGGCACGCGTCCAGATGCCGATCTGGTGAACACGATGTTGGATGCAACCATCGAGACGGTCGCCAACGGCGGAGACCGGCCTGTCGTTCACTCTGATCGGGGCGCCCACTATCGCTGGCCTGGGTGGCTCTCAAGAATGCATAACGCAAAGCTGATTCGTTCGATGTCCCGCAAAGGATGCTCGCTCGACAATGCCGCGTGTGAGGGCTTCTTCGGGCGGCTGAAGACGGAGTTGTTCTACCCTCGTGACTGGCAGGCTACAACCATTGAGCAATTCATTCAGGTAGTTGATTCTTACATTTGCTGGTATAACGAAAAGCGCATCAAGATATCCCTTGGCTCACTCAGTCCCCTCGAATACCGAAAAAGCCTTGGATTTACGGCATAAACCAGTCCAAGTTTTACGCCGCCCCCCAAGCTGCCAATTGACAACCTTTCTTTCCATTGCTGCGAATTGACGGATTTGTTTTCTTTTTCGTGACGGTAAATTTGTCAACTCAAGCAAACACCCAGGGTCAAAGCCCGCTTTTTGCGGTGACAACTTTGCTTTCCACTACGAAAGTCAACGGTGCCTGGAAATACCTCTATCGTGCCATGGACAAGGAAAGTAAATCAGTCGACTTTCTGTTGACGGTAAAGGGGGCCCCAAGTATCGTTATTTTACGGTACCGATGGAAGACTAAATTTCAGGGGAAGGTCACTTTGCACATTCGCCTTGCCCCGCGTTCTGATGCATTACTATTTGCGATAGATGTTCTTTTAATTTGGTAAAAATTCAATACTGTCAAGTAAGTAATATTATGGAGACTATCATGTTTAAATATTAACCTGCAAATGATTTAATTAACCGTCGTCACAGGCCATCAGACGAGGATGACGATATATTGGAGACGAATAGACTCGCCCCAACAATGATGGCGACACCCGCTTTCAAAAACAGTACGAGTTTGGGTAAAATTGAGCGAGAAGCTGGCGAACATTCCACGCGACAGCAGACCGTGTTTGATCAAGAAAGGCCAATCGTGGGAGAAGCATCTCATGAGCCCCGCGAGCGCTCGCCCGGCAGTGCCAATGCCCCCAATACAAAAAGAGCGCGGACCAGGAAGCTCCATTACCTGTCCGAGGGTGACTCCGAAAGTGAAGATTCACAAGTTCTCTACCGCTCGGTACGTAAAAATGAGGACCCATATCGTGACGGTTTGCAGCCTCCGCCAGACTACAATCCTGATCTGAGTGCAGCAGCACATATTCGTGCTGGATCGAGCGCAAAAATTAAGTCGCCTTGGATATCAGCTACACGCAGTTTGAAAACCGCCGCTGCATGGGCCACTACCACCCCAGGTGGCGGCCGGGTAGTGCAGTTCCGCAACCCAAATCAGACGCGAGAAACGTATGACCTTACGAATTCGGATGACAGAAGGAAAGTATTTGGAGAAAGTGGCGGCGGTACCGCAGAAGGGTTCGCAAAGGGATCCCAAGAGGTGGTTATAAAAGGCGATGTTCCCGCTGATCATATAGTTAAGATGTACGATGCGAAGAAGGTGACGGTAAAAGACTACAAGAATGCCAAAATCAATCCTCCTGAAGGTATGAATAAACAAGTTAGGGGCCGAGTAAAAGTGACAGCATCGCCAGTTCCAGTCCAGCTTTATGAGATTTGACGGCCTCCAAAATTGACTGCTGCAAGTTTTCGGTTCTGATAATCATATTGAATCGCCCCGGGTTTTGAGGAGGCTCCATTATTTGAGAGAATGGGGCTATGGACAAACAGAAACCGATTAAATTTTCACCGGAAGTACGGGATCGCGCAGTGCGGATGGTCTTCCAATCCAAAGATGAGTACGAATCGCAATGGGCGGCGATCCTCTCCATTTCCGCCAAGATGGGCTGCGCCCCAGAAACTCTCCGGCGCTGGATCTGCCAGCACGAGCGTAACACTGGCCAACGCAAGGGTCTGAGCACGGCTGAGCAAGAACATGTCAAAGCACTTGAACGCGAAGTGCGTGAGTTGCGCAAGGCGAACGAGATTTTACGCCTGGCGAGTGCTTTTTTTGCCCAGGCGGAGCTCGACCGCCGCTTCAAGCCATGAGAGATTTCACCGATCAACATCGCGAGAGGTTCGGGGTTGAGTCGATCTGCAAGGTGTATTGCGGGTCGCCCCGTCTGGGTACTGGCGCCATGCTGCCAGACAGCGCAATCCGGCCTTGTGCAGTCAGCGCGCGCAGCGCGACACCGCCTTGATGCCACACATTGAGCGGGTGTGGCACGCCAACCTGCAAGTCTACGGCGCCGATAAGGTCTGGCGACAGCTGCGCCGGGAAGGCATGGTTGTGGCCCGTTGTACGATCGAACGCCTCATGCGGCGCCACGGCTTGCGCGGCGTACGCAGGGGCAAGGTGGTGCGCACGACGATAGGCAATCCGGCAGCCCCTTGTCCACTGGATCGGGTCCGTCGGCAATTCAGTGTCGAGCGGCCGAACCAGCTCTGGGTGAGCGATTTTACGTATGTTTCCACTTGGCAGGGATTCGTCTATGTCGCTTTCGTCATCGACGTGTTTGCCCGACGCATTGTCGGCTGGCGTGTCAGCAGCACGATGCACACGGACTTCGTGCTCGACGCCCTGGAGCAGGCACTGTATGCCCGGCGGCCGGAACGCAACGAAATCTTGATTCACTATAGCGACAGAGGGTCTCAATATGTGTCGATTCGGTACAGCGAACGTCAGGCCGAAGCCGGCATTGCCCTTCCGTGGGAAGCATCGGCGACAGCTATGATAATGCCCTGGCCGAGACCATCAACGGCTTGTACAAAGCGGAACTGCTACATCGTCGTGCTCCCTGGAAGACCCGCGAAGCCGTTGAATTGGCGACGCTGGAATGGGTAGCCTGGTTCAACCATCACCGGCTGCTCGAACCCCTCGGTTATATACCGCCGGCTGAAGCTGAGACAAAATACTATCAACAACTTTCCGAACAGGCCATGTCGGCCTGACTCACACCAAAGTCGGCCTGACTCACACCAAAGGGCCTCCACGATACCCGGGGCGATTCACTTGCGCAGGCGCGTTAAGTTGACAGTACCATAAAATTATTTTTAGAAACATGGAATACATCACCACGCAACGCGTTTACCTTCATGTAAGCACACTCCCCCCTTCGGAGCCAAGATCATGAAACAATTATTTATCGCTGCATCCCTTTTCGCACTTCCTATCGGCAGCGCCCTGGCCGGTCCAGCGGTTGACGCGGCGCAGACGCATTTCGCTGCAATCGGTGCCGGCAACATACCAATCATCATGCGCGGTTATGCTGATAGCGCCCAGCTCAACTGGGTCGGCGGCCCTCTCGATGGCACCTACGTTAGTCAGGACAACATTCGCGGCACCTGGGAGAAATTTGGCAAGGCAGTCGGCCCGCTGAAAGTGACGATCAACAATCTGGAAGAATCGGTCAATCCGAAAGGCGCAACGGTACTCGCGAATGTCCAGTTCGAAGGGAAAATGCCAATCAAGGTACGGTATGTGTTGACCTACCGCGACGGCAAGCTGGTTAGCGAAACATGGCAGATCGATCCCAAGCTGGCATTTGCTGCGTATTAACAACTCGTGATGGATGCGATGCCAATTGCTCGCATCCCGTCAAAGCCAACTGATGTTCAGCCCGTGTTTATATTGAACCGGCACCTCCGATGAAAATCTGTTACATACCGTTGCCAACCATTGCCGCATTTATGCCTTATGCGGATGCTGCATCCAGTCAAACCGCACCCGCCATGAAAGCGGATGGGATTCTGGTCAGCACCGCCGGCATGACGCTGTATATATTTGACCAGGATGTGCAAGACAGCGGATAAAGCGCCTGCATCGGACCTTGCGCAGCCATTTGGCCGCCTGTCCCTGTGGCTGCAGGATCGCAGGTAGCTTCACCGTATTCTGTCGTCACGCGTGACGACGACGCAAAACAGCTTGCTTACAACGGCAAACCGCTCTATCGGTATGTGGCCGACACCAAGCCAGGTGAGCGCGCCGGAGACAATTTCAAGAATGTATGGCATGTTGTCAAGGACTAAGGTCTAAACTTTCTTGGGATCGACATCGGTTTGTTTGATCAACGTGACGGAACATTCATGCAAGACGCAAGTACTCAGTTGGTAGCCTGTATTCCTCGCCTGCGCCGTTATGCACGGGCGCTGATTGGCAATCACACTGGCGCCGATGACCTGGTGCAGGATACGCTGGAACGTGGATGGCACAAGCTGGCCACGTTCCAGCACGATAGCAACATGCGCGCATGGCTCTTTGGGATCATGCACAACATGCATGTCGACCGGATCCGTAAGCCGTCTCTATTGACCGAGGAATTGGACGATCACACCCCGATGCCCCACGTCAAAGCGACGCAGACACACGGATTGGAAATACGCGATATGGAATATGCCTTGCGCCAGCTGCGGACCGAACAGCGTGAAATCCTGCTTCTGGTCGCGTTGGAAGAAATGACCTATGACGAAGTCGCAGCAAGCCTGGGGATCCCTGTGGGCACTGTCATGTCGCGCTTGTCCCGCGCCCGCGAAAAACTGCGCGCGGTGATGGAAGGTCGCACCGTCGCGTCGCTATTGAAAGTCGTGAAATGACTATTTTTCCTGTGACCGAAGCCGATTTGCACGCCTATGTCGATGGTTTGCTGCCTGCTGTGCGGCACGCAGAAATTGAAGCCTACCTCGCCTCACGTCCCGATGAGCTGGCGCGGGTACGGGTGTTTCGGGCGCAAAATGCGAGCTTGCGCGCGCTGTTCGATCCGGTACTGGACGAACCAGTTCCTGCGCGCCTGTCGGCACCGCCGCGCAACTATGGCTGGATGCTGCAGTGCCTGGCAGCCGGTCTGGTGATCGCCGTTGCCAGCGGCGGCGCCGGTTGGACGCTGCATGGGCAGCATGACGCCCAGCTTGCGCGCACTACTGTCGCGACGCCAGCTACGACGCAGCAGTTCGCCAGCTTTGCGCGTCAGGCTGCCATTGCGCATGTCGTTTTCAGTCCCGATGTAAAGCGTCCGGTTGAAATCGGCGCGAACCAGGAAGACCAGCTCGTGGCGTGGCTCTCGAAGCGTATCGGCACCCAGATTCGGCCACCCAAGCTCGGCAAGCTTGGCTATGAACTGATCGGCGGGCGCCTGTTGCCGGGCCAGAGCGGACCAGTGGCACAGTTCATGTATCACGATGCGACCGGTCAGCGCCTGACCTTGTATGTCTCGACCGAGCAGGCGCTAAACAAGAATAGCGGATTCAAGTTTGCGCAGGAAGGTCCGGTCAACGTGTTTTACTGGATCGATGGAAAATTCGGCTATGCACTGTCCGCAGGCATCAATAAAGGCGAGCTCGCGCGCATTGCCACGAACGTCTACGAACAACTGGAAAAACCATCATGAAATCACCCGAATTCAAATCAGCATCCCTGCTCTGGACCCGCCGGAGTCGATTGCTGGTTGTCAGCATTGCCTGCTCGCTAAGCCTTTCGTGGCTGCCGGCCGCTGCACAAGATATGCATCAGCATCCGGTACCAACACAAAAATCACCGCCACCGTTCGTGGCCAGTACTGCCAAGCCGTTTTCCACGCTGATGAACGATGCCATGGCGGTCATGGACGACGGCATGCGTCGCGCGCCGATGAGCGGCGTGGCCGAACATGATTTCGTCACGATGATGATTCCCCACCATCAGGGCGCGGTCGACATGGCCAAGGCGCTGCTGCTCTACAACAAGGACCCAGAGTTGCAAAATCTTGCGCAAGGCATCCTGACCGAACAACAGAACGAAATCAAGCTGATGCAGGCATGGCTGACACGCTACCAGTCGCTGCAACCGCGCGTGCCGGCCCCATCCAAATAATCTAATCAACTCTGGAAAAATTCACAAATGAAAAACTCGTCCCTTCTCTGCGCATTGACGGTCAGTGTCGCGCTCGCCCATTCTGCCAGCGCCGCCCCCGATGGTCGGGACCGCGTCTACACCGCGGACCAGAACAGCAATACGGTGTCGGTCATCAATCCTGTCACCAACACCTTGCTGGGTCAGATCAAACTCGGCAATCAGCGGCCCGACGTCTTGTCGCCACTTTACAAGGGCGAAATCAACGTCCACGGACTTGGCTTTTCACCGGATCACAAGACCTTGATCGCGATTGCCAATGGCTCCAATTCGGTCACCTTCATCGACACCGCGACCAACAAGGTCAAAGGCGTGACCTACATCGGCCGCTCGCCGCATGAAGGGTTCTTTACCGCCGACGGCAGGGAAGTCTGGGCGGTGGTGCGTGGCGAAAATTATATTTCGGTCATCGATCCGACAACCTTTAAAGAGAGGCAACGCATCGATACCACCGCCGGCCCCGGCATGGTGTTGTTCCACCCGAACGGCAAACTTGCATTCGTCGTATCGAGTTTCAATCCGGTGGTCGATATCATCGATGTCAAGTCGCACAAGATCATCAAGCAGATCAAGGTGGTCAGCCCGTTTTCGCCATTCCTGCAGTTTTCGCCGGACTTCAAGGAAGTGTGGATGACGCACAAGGACGTCGGCAAGGTCACGCGCATCGACACCGACAAGCTGGAGGTCAAGGGGGTATTGGACACCGGCATGATTACCAACCATCTGGCGTTCGCCAAGGTCGGCGGCAGCACGTATGCGTATATCACCATTGGTGGAGAAAACGCCGTGAAGGTCTACACCACTGACGACACGCCCAAGCTGATGGCGACGATCCCCACAGGCGCGCTACCACATGGCGTCTGGTCCTCGGATGATAATAGCCGGATCTATGTCGGACTGGAAAACGGCGATGCCGTTGACGTGATCGACACCGCCAGCAACAAGGTCATCGCCCGCGCGCCCGTAGGACAGGCGCCGCAGGCGTTGGTCTACGTATCGAAAGCCGTGCCCGAAGGTGATGGCATGGTCAACCTGACGGCGCGCGGCAACAGCGAACCGATCAATATCGCGCTCAAGGCTGTCGCCGGCGACGCCAAGGGATTTGTCGTGTCGCGTAACCTGGGCGTGGTCGACGCCCTGGAAGTGTCGCTCTTTAAGCTCAAGCCGCAAACGGTGTACAACGTCTATGTGACGGGTCAGAAAGCGGCAGTGGCCAGCTTCAAGACCAACCCGATGGGCGGCGCCAACGGCACGGCCATCGGACCACTGCGCGAAGTCACCACGACGTTGTCCGACAAGCAGGCCACACCGAGCAAGATCGTCGTGATGGAGGGCGACGCACCAGCCGATGCCGCCAAGGCCGTATTGGTAAGCGCAATGTAAGCTTGCTCGGGTAATGCATGATGGTGCAGATCGTGGGATCGTTTGCCGAGTTCGAGCGTGCCATGCTGCGCGAGCGAACCCGCGGCGGCTTGTTAGCCGCCCGCGGAGAAGGCCGAATCGGCGGTCGTCGCCCTAAGCTCACGTCACGGCAACAAAAGGAAATTGTCCAGCTAGTCGATTCCGGTCAGAAAACAGCCACCGATTCCGCGCGCCTATTCAATATTCATCCGTTCACGGTGGCGCGCCTGCTGGCTCGCAGCAAGCTCACAAAATAGCTGGGATTCCGGAGAAATCCCTAACGTACGCTTTTTCTCCTTCTACCCTGATTTAACTTAGCGCCCGATTTTTTCCGAATTCTGTGTGCTCCCCAGCTTGGCTTCGCGTTCCTGGGCGGCAAACAGACTAGTTTTTATCATGAGCAATACGTCAGAATCGGGGTGTCGACATCATGCCATGCTGAGGGAAGTTTTTCGAGGTGCCCCCCCTGATTTGCCAGCCATAAATTTGGGATATTTCCCATGCAGGCATCTCAATATTAATGCGAGCATAACTAGTCCAGCGAGAGGCTTGGGGCGTTGAATGACGTTGTTCAATTATCCAAGAACTGGATAAAGCAAAGCCATGTTCTATAAACGTGGTTCATTTACTCATATTACAAGGAATTTCAAATGGGATGTCCAAGCGATATTTATGTAATTGCAGTACTGTCCGCTAAAAGGGCTAAAACTGTTTTTTCAAAAAGTGAGGAATATTTTTTGAGTCAGATAAAGTTCGCGGAAAGCAATGAATTGCAGGCAGGTCAAGAAATTGGCAATTCCAATATTTCCGGTGATAAGCGGGCGGTTGAAAAAGCATAATACCTTCGTATTTTATCGACGGTAATCGGAATCCATTGCTTCGAATTCAACATGGCCTGGAACTTGGTTTCTGGGTCATGTTGATCACCCGCCCCCAATGGCCTGACCCCATCCAAAAATCTTTTCAGCCAACGTGCGCTTTTCAATAATTCTTTAGGTAAATTCTATGCAATACGAAAATATCTTATATGAAAGATCCGTTCCCTTAGATGTGGCTTTTAGAAAAGCAAATGATTTTTTGTTGGAAAATGAAATAACTTGTTCCTTGGAATCTTATGGGGACACGAAAAAATCATTTCTATGCAAATTATTCAAAAATGGTGTTGAAATCAGTAGCGGTGGTGGAAAAGGGGTTAGTACGCTCGAGGCGAAAGTTTCGGCGATCTATGAAGCGATTGAGCATTATAGTTTTCATGCGTGCTCTAAGAATGATTCCCTTAGTATAAAATCATCCCATGAAATATTGGGCGGCAGCTCCTGGTATCAGGATATTCCTTTTTCTATTTTGGGTGAACAAGAGAAAAAAATTCTATGCATCCCATATACAAAAATATATAGCGATGAGCAGGTATATTTGCCGCTTGGTTTAATTAATCCTGCCTATATAGAAGCCGAAGATGGTTTCCCAGCAGCGGGAAATTTCCCAAGTGAAAAAAGGAAAGACGATGATTTTTGTTACGATCAATTTATTAAATATTGTAATGGAAACGGCATCGCCAGTGGTTCCAGCGTGGAAGAATGCCTGATACATGGCACATCTGAAATTATTGAGCGTTATTCTGTAGGAGAATTTTTGACTAAGGTTATTGTATGCAAAAAATTGCAATATTGCAATATCGTTAATCATGAAAGCTTGCCGCCTGATTTAAAAGAGTTATATGAGATTGCCTCTTCCGAATTATTCGGGGGAAAAATATATATTCTTGATATTACATCAACCAGGTGGAAAATTCCTACCTTTCTTATTTACTTGGAGCATCCGAATCCGGCATTCAGAACATTCTCTGCGGGAACATCTATAAATAAGAGATACGCCATGCAAAGAGCGTTGACTGAAATGCTGCAGCGAAGAGTGCATCCTCACTCTCTTCTGAATGCAGATGATGTAACCATCAGAAAGTTGATGGAAGACTGGCACAATAGAACATATGGAGAAATGAACAATCACCCCGTATACAACAGATTTACTTTCCAAAATTTAAGTAAAGTAATAGAGAATATCGAAGTTGTCGCTTACCTGAATAATGATTCCGAAAAAATAAACTCAGTGCCACTTGAGAGTTATCTGAACACTTTGATTGAAAAAATCTCCGAGGCGGAAGGAAAGATATATTTCACAAAAATGATTGACCATGAACATGTCAAAGTGGTTGGTAGTTTTATATATCCATATAACCCTAATTACATCATGATGAGCGGAGGGCTGGTAGGCATTACGAGAGAAACAGCGGAATTCATCAACGCCTCGGAAAATCAATAAGAAAAAACGTGTTCATCAAACATCAGCTTATGTTCAGGTACTTGTCTGCTTGCAGTCCGGAACTGAACTAAGCGTAGAGATAAGAGCATTATTTTGGGTGATTTTTTTGAGGATTTTAGTGATGCTGACGGTAGATTTCGCTCATTTCAATTTGGAGAAATTGACAGACGGAATTGTTTATGAGGATTTTATTGGTTTTTATAAAAACGTGTGTTTGTCAGATCAATTGATCGGAGAGTGCATGAAAATCAATCAGGAATTGGAGGAGGGGCTAGGTTATGTTTTGTTGCGAAATTGCTATAACGGGGATGATCTGAAGAAAGCCAGGAAGATTTTAATCTATATTTGCAAATATTTTGGATGGCCTGTTTCGCAAACAAGAAATTTGAAATTTATGGAAGAAGTAACGCATGAAGAAAACAACAATAATATCACCGCAAAAATAGGCTATAAATCAAGATCAAGCATGCCCTTTCACACTGATCGATGCGATCGGAATATTTTATTTTGTTTCAACAAATCGTTAACGGGAGGAGTAACGCATGTCGTTAATTCGGTTCAGTTGTACAACAAATTATTAAATGCTTTGGATGGAAGATTAATACAGATATTGGGCGAAAAATTTCCTTTTGACCGACATGGCGAAATTTATCACAATGAATTGCCCTGGTATGATGCAAAAATATTTTATCCAACGGATACTGCGGCGACGTTTGTTGCTCATTTCATAAGATATTTTATCGATAGCATATTGGATAGCCGAGAATATAAAAATGATGAGTTAATTATGGAAAAAATTAAATTATTGGATGCGATAGATTCGGCGTTTATGGATAAAGATATCGGTGCGGATGTTCAGCTTGAAAAAGGGGATATGTTAATTATGAACAGCCATCTGAGCCATCACGCTCGACAACACTATGCAGATGATTCGATTGACTCTAAAAGGCTTTTGCTGAGAGTCTGGCTGGCGCATAAAGAGAGTAGAAAACTCCCGGAGGATTTTTCTCATATTTTCCATGATGTCAACGCCGGAGCTTATAGAGGTGGAATATGGCCGGATTCTTCTTCCAGGAATTTTCATATGAAGGAGTTTGCGGGTAAGTAGGTGTTGGCGCATGCATGACGCCATTGGTTTGATTTCTGCCGCCCTCACTCCTCATTCCCCACTCCCATGCGCGGCGACTCTTGAAAGAGATCCTTATTGTGGCCAAACCTTCATCTTCCAGGGACGCCGGGGAGCTGCATGCGCAGAGTCAATTATCCAGACGATACATTCGAGCGATGCGTCTCCTATTACCCAAACTTCATTCTTTCGTTTGAGCTGACAGGTTTTGGTCAACGTCATGGCCAGTGGCATTGATGCCGACACGCCAACTTCCTAACCGTGATGTGCATCTCGTCATCATGAACAAGTATGTTTGATTTAACACTCAATAACCAAAAATAATAATCAGACACTTCATCGGTATTTTACGAATTTTTCCTACATACGCTAAAGGCGGATATTACTAGAATATTGCTTGTTGTAACCCGCATTTTCCCAGCGGTTTTCACGAGAGGGCTACATCAAGAATATAAGAAATGGCCAAGTTTCAGGGTGCCATATCGAAAGTATGTTATCCAATTTAATCATATGAAAGAGAAACTATGAAACGGTCATTTTCCCATTTTAAGAAATGCTTTGCTTTGCTGATGGTCTTCTCGGCGCCGATTGTCCATGCTTCCTTGCAACTGGAGTCTTCAGTTGTGATTATTCAACAAAGCGATGGCGAGGGCGTGCTTTCTTTGCGAAATAACTCGAGTGGACCAGTGCTGTTGCATTCCGAAATACTCGATATTGAAGAGGATAAAAGCGATCTGTTGCTGGTGACCCCGCCTATTACAAGGGTCGAACCTGGGGACAAGCAGACCGTGCGTTTTATTCTTAAAGAGTCGCAACAATTTACGACCGAGCGTCTCAAACGGGCGACGTTTGAAGGAATTCCTCAGACCGCCCCAAACAAAGTGAGGGTTACTGTGCGGCAGAATATCCCCGTGATTATCCGGCCGGTAGGATTGGCGCCGAATAAAGAACCTTGGAAGTTGCTGCAATGGCAGCACACTGCGACCGGTATTGCAGTAAAAAATCCCAGTCCCTATGTAATTCGCATGTCACCAGACTTGTTAGCGCAGCCCGCGGGCCGCAACATAACTCTGCCAAAAAATTACATATTACCTGGCGAAACACTGAGGGTGGCAGATGGGCCAGTTGCTGCCGAAAAAATTCGTTATACACCGGCATCGGTGAACGGATATCTACTGGATGCCCTTGAGGCACCGGTGGAGGAAATGGCCAAATTGTAAATGGCTAATTGTTGATGTAGGAAATTTGTCCGTTGTGCATCGCATTGAGACGTGACGGATTTTTTGAAAACTAAATGAGGAATTGTATGAAATTATCTAAACAAGCATTTGTGGCGTCGGTCATGAGCGTTGCCGCTGGTTCTTCCTGGTCGCAGACAACGGATCAATTGCAGGTGGTTGGCACCATCATGTCTCCTGCCTGCGATGTTGTATTGAGCAATGGCGGGATCGTCGACTTTGGCGATATAGCGCGCTCCACCTTAAGCCCGACAGCAACCACCGGCATTGGCTCAAAGCAATTGGACATCGACGTTCAATGTAATGGCAAAACCAATATTGCCATCAAGACTACCGACACGCTGACAGCGGCCGATAAGCCAGCTGGCCAGATGAGTTTTAGGTTTGAACAAATCACACCAGGCACGGTGAATTTGGCGACCGATAATATTTTCGGTCTGGGAACATCGAGCAACGGTATGCCTATCGGCGGTTATGCCATGCGCTTAGGCAACGTCAAAGTCGATACGGCAACGGTTACTGTCCTGGGATACAACGCCGCAGGCCCGGGTACTGCTTTTACGACGGGCGGTGCAACCTTCAATCTGTCGCAGACTAACAAATACTTTACGGCGCTGACGCCAGCTGCAGCGTTTTTCAGCGGCGAGAACTTCAAGTTTCCACTGGATATTGCTGTGTCTCTCGATATGTCAAGCAAGATCCCGGGCCAGGACGATGTCAGGTTCAATGGCAAATCAACAATAGAAGTGGTCTACCTGTAAGTCAGGACATTTGTCTACCAACCTTTTAAAGAAAACTCATCTCATGAAACTGAAAAAACAAGGCATCGCAGCAATCTTCACGCTAAGTGCAATTGCTGCCGCACATGCCCACACCTCAGAGGATTTAAATGTCACCGGCACGATCAAGGCGCCTGGATGCAAAGTTGAGTTGTCAGACGGCGGCATAGCGAATTTTGGCGATATAGGAAGAAATATTCTCAGTGCCACTACTTCGACGGCGATCGGTAACAAGCAGATTGACGTGATAGTTGCGTGCACTGAAACGACCTACGTAGCAATCAAGATTTCAGATAACAAGTCTGCTGAAAAGCCTGCAACGGCCATGACAGTTGATTTTTCTGGCAGCGTTGCTTCGGCTTTGGCGACGTCGTATAGCGGTAATAATTTGCTGGGACTGGGTAATTCATCAGAGGGCAAGCCGGTTGGTGCGTATGCTCTTGGCCTGGCTATGCCTACGGTTGACGGCACTCCGGCAACGCGTGTTGCCGTCAATCTGAGGCCGGACGCGAGCACTGGCTGGACGAACTATGTCACGCCATCGGCGAAAGCGCTGGCCTATAGCAGCCTGTATCCATATGTCGGCGCAACGCAAGGCGCTTCCGCTTCGCTCAACTTGCCTGGGAAAATACATGTTTTTCCGCTGGTGATCGCGGCGTCCATCAGCAAGAGCGCGGATATCCCAAGCTCTGAAAATGTCTCCCTCCAAGGCAGCGCTACGGTGGAAGTCATGTTTTTGTAAATCGTTTGTCAAATCTGCTGATGCGGCAAAGCCGGATCAGCCTTCCCTTTATTTCCCGCGAATTTCTATAGCCGCCAGCTCACGACGTGTGTTGGTGCGGGACCTGCTGTCTTAAACGTCGAGCGACAAACCCTTCATTCAACCGATCTGGTATCTGCCATGCGACTCAAACTGATGACCGGCCTGATTTCTGCCTTGTTGCACCAAGGCGTCTATGCTGATGCGACGGCCGGGTCGCAAGGCTTCGATCTGGACACGTTGAGGGCGCGTGGTCTTGCCGTAGAGGTTGCAGAACTTTTCAGTGAAGGGAAACGGTTTTTGCCAGGACCGCAGCAAATAAAGCTGATGGTGAATGGCGTCAGGCTTGGACGTGCCCAGGCAGAATTTAGTCGGTCCGGCGCCTTATGCATGGATCGGCAATTTCTGGCGCGTGCGCATATCGCGATTCCGGAGAAGGTTGATGCCAACGCCTGCATCGATTTAGAAGCTGCATTTCCACAAACGATTATCCATCTCCGGCCCAGTCAGGAAGAAGTAGAATTGATTGTGCCGCAGGAAGCGTTGCGTCCCGCCGCAGCGGCGGACAGCGCTGGCACCCATACTAGCGGCGGTAAAGCTGCTTTGTTGAATTATGATCTGCTGTATATGACCAACCGTTATGGCGGCAGTAGCAACAATACGCTGCAAGTCAGTACTGAAGCTGGCGTCAATGTCAATGATTGGATTTTGCGCAGTAGGCAGAACTACTCGTATTCGAATGGTGTTGCGGAGTTCAATCACCTGGATGCCTACGTGCAAAAGACGCTGATTGAAAGAAAATCCGTGTTTCAGATAGGGCAGATCAATGTCAATGGCAGCTTGTTCGCCACCCCGAACTTATTGGGGGTTCAGCTATTTCCAGAGGGAGCGTTGTTACGTCAAGCTGCTACCCGTGTCAAGGTTGAAGGCATTGCACAAACCCAGGCACGGGTTGAAGTGAAGCAACATAATGTCCTGCTGTATTCGACCATTGTTCCTCCTGGCCCGTTTTCGCTATCCGATATCGCGCTCAATAATGCGAATATAGATTTGCAGGTGACGGTATTTGAGGCAAACGGCGGCGAGCATGGCTTTACCGTGCCGGCTAGTTCATTTGCGATAGGCTTTACTCCAAAAGAAAAAGGTTATTCGCTTGCCTTTGGCAAGCCTTGGAACTACGGCGACGACAGCGAGCAAGGCAGCAACAACTGGCTGTTGACGGCGATGGCGGATTTTCCCATGGGTAGCAGACTCAACGTCAGCGGTGCTGGCCTGTTGGCGAACGGTTTCTACGCGGCTGGAACTCAATTGACGGGAATGCCGGTGCGCGGTCTTGAACTGGGTATTAGCACCTTGTTTTCACATTCCGCCGAGGAGAATACAAACGGGATGCAGATGATGCTCAGTACCGGCACCCAAATGACCGAGGTACTGACGCTGAATGCTTCGTATGCTATACAAACGCAAGGATTTCGTAATTTTTCAGATATCGGGAAGCGCTATGCAACGACCACATATCCACAGGACGAAGCTATTTTGCCTGCTCGTGCTCAGCAGCAAGCGTCTTTTAATCTAAGTTACAACCATCGCCTGTTTGGCGGCATCAGCATGGGCTACAGTCAGTTTCAGGGCTTTGCTGGCGACAACTCGCGCCGCGTCAATTTGCGCTGGGCCAAAGCAATAAAAAATGCCCATGTCTCGTTAAACGTGGAGCGCGCTGGCGGGAGTTCTCGCGATACTGCTGTATACGCCGCGCTCAGCATGCCTTTTGGTTCAAAATCAGTAAGCGCTTCAGTGAGCAGCAATAATCGGCGTCAACGCGCGGGCATGACAATGAATGAACGTGTTAGCGATTTCCTGGGATATAGCTTAGCCACCGAAACGGATGATCAGAGTCGTCAAGTCGCGACCAGCGCTAATCTCAGCCTTTTACCGAAGTATCTGCAGAGCAGCGTTGGATGGTCACGTTACGGTGCTAACAGCACTTCCATGTCTGCCCGCGTCACCGGTGGTGCGGTGCTTCATGATAAGGGGTTCACTTTGTCGCCTTATCCAGTACGCGACACTTTCACAGTTCTTTCCGTGGCTAATATCGGCGACGTAAAAATTCAAACTCCGCAAGGCCCGGTCTGGACCGATGCTGCAGGATATGCCATCGCGCCGGCGATGCCTGCCTATGCCGACGGGCGCCTGGAGCTGATATCGAAGAGTTTGCCGAAGAATGCAGACATTAAAAACGGTTTGTACGTGTTGGGAATGGGGCGTGGTGCGGTCGGGAAAGTGGATTTTGATGTGATCCAGACGCGGCGAGTGTTATTGAAGTTGCGTGACCAACAGGGACAGCCTTTGACCAAATCGAATGCTGTCTTTAACCAGCAAGACCAATGGATTAGTTCAGTCGGTAACCATGGCGACGTCTTTTTGTCGTGGCAGCAAGTGCAAGGGCCGCTAAAAGTAACGAATGGCCAGGGGCAGAGTTGCATAGTGAATGTAATCTTGCCCGAGCAGGTGCCTAAAAACGCATTTTATGAGAATGCTGAGGCAGTTTGTCGCAACGATATATAGCCCAATTGTTTTATATTGTTCAATCAGATAAGGAAGGTATGGATACAAGAATGAATACCGGGGAATTGAAAAAAAATATAGGCCGACGCAAATTGCTATGCCTGCTGGTCATCTTCATATTGAACCTGACGGTAGCGTTGCCGTCGTTTGCCGCAGCACAGCCTTGCACAATTAGCCTGAGTCAAACACAAATTGATTATGGGCGTGTCAGCCCGGCCGATGTCAGCAGACAGCGTCATACCCATGACGGATTTTCGCTGGGAAAACAAATGATCGTATTGAATGTGGTTTGTGCTGAGCCTACTCGCTTTGGAATTGTTTTCAGAGGGACCGTAGAAAACAAAGGTTTTGCTACAGAAAATGGACAAGGTACTTTCTCCCTGGTATTAACTCAGGCGCAGGCAGACGGCCAGGCAGTGAGCTGGAATCGGACGGATGATATAGGCAGGAATAACCAGCGCATCCTTCTTGCTCCAGATGTTGAAGCCCGGCCATTGCTTGCCGGCCAGAGCGTGCCAATCTCGCGTCTAACCGTATTAGTTGAAATTGAAACAAAATTTCCTGCCGCGCAGGCCAGAGTCGTTTCAGATCTGACGTTCAGCGGACGCGGACAATTTCAGATCGTGCCGCTATAAATATGACTGCTTGATGATCTTCCGCTCCGTCATGACGTTCATTTCACTCTCCTTCATTCCTAGTGTCTAAATTTAACCAGAAATGTCAGATTAAGTCATGATTAGGTCACGTTAATCCAGACCATTTGGGTAACTTGCAGCGAACCTAGATGGAAATTGTCTGTTTTGCGCATCAATTTATTCAAGTTATCCAGTCTACTGGATACATCGCAGTTGATCAGAAATGTCACCCTTTGAACTTAATTTTCTCGCGCCAGATTTCTTGTACGAACGGATCTGTGATTCCGTATAGTCCATGACCGCGCCGCATGATAATGTTTGCTGCCATTAACTCATTTACAACCGGTTGTATTTCCTCGACGCGGACTTCTCGACCAACAGCCTTAGAATAATCAGCCGCGGCATCTGCTGAAAATATACCTTTGGCATCGCCGTCGGAAGCAGCGATGCGTTCAAAAATGGTTACCGCCAGGCCGCCAAGTTGTTCGACTTTCGACAGTTCAATATCCGCAGCAGTCGATCGTAGCGTTGCCGCGATCACCGGCAGATAGTCATCTGGGTTGCTCCCATTTGGCAAATGCAACTGCAGCTGTCGGATCGCTTTTATTATCTCTTCTGGGCGACTTCCGAGCGATCTGAACGCCTCGATGGCCACCTCCGGCGACGGCAATATTGCTACGCCGTCATTATCTAATCTATTGATCAGTTGCCGTACATATCCTTCGTCTAGTACGGGAAATGGAATAGAGGTAGCGCCGGCAAACGCCTGGCTTCGCCTGGCGGTAAGCTCGCTCACTAATGCCCGATGTGATCCCGTCCCGATAAAAATAAAGTGACCTGGTGTCAATGGACGCGGATTGATTGCATCGCGTGCTGCTTTGAGCCCGAGTAACATCTGATTACCGTCGTCTGTAGTAATCGCGTGTTGAACTTCATCGACTATCAGCACAACATCTGTTTTGGCCTGGTCGACTAAATCGGTAAACGCCTGTGCGAGCGTAGTTCCGCCTGGCTTTCCAACGCTTTCAAGCTTAAAGCCAAATTTGAAACTAAGAATGCCTATATCTACGCCGGACACCCGTGTGAGCTTCGATAGCAAGATGGAACCAGGAGCTTGCAATTCCTCCATCGTTTTGCGGATTGCAGCAAGGACCAAATCAGCAGGGCTCGCCTGTGTGTCGCTCCAAAGGTCAACATAGATCACCAATGCCCCTTCCCTTTCCAAGGCTGGGATGAGATCGTTTAACAAGAACGTTGTCTTGCCGGTTCTACGGAGGCCGGATAAGAACAAACCTGAGCGAAGACCTTCATCCAGGACTCCCGGATGAATTAGTTGCTTCGCCATCTGGGTGGCCAGCTCGGTACGCGGATATATGTTGCTCATATGGATTATTTTTAATTATTTTGTACAGATAATTATTTTGTACAAATAATTATTTTACGCAGATAATTATATTGTATCAATAATTCTAAATAAAACAGGGTGATTTCTAGGATATTGACAAGTTAAGTTGCTGAAATCGCATTGACAACTTAACTGTGCAAGCGTGGTCTGATAGGATGTAGGCATGGATTCCGACCTTTAATTTCGCCACCGCTTCCCAGCCGAAATCATCAGCCACGCCGTTTGGCTCTACTACCGTTTTGGCCTCAGCTTTCGTGACATCGAGGAGTTGCTGGCCGCACGTGGTGCGATCGTCAGTAACGAAACCATCCGGCAATGGTGCCTGAAATTTGGCCAGAAATTCGCCAATACCCTGCGACGTAGCTGCCCCAAGCGAGGCGATAAGTGGCATCTCGATGAAGTCTATCTCACCATGAACGGCAAGCTTCACTACTTGTGGCGCGCCGTCGATCAGAACGGCGACGTTCTGGACATCCTGGCGCAAAGCCGCCGAAACAGGAACGCCGCCAAACGGTTCTTTCGCAAGCTGCTCAAAGGTTTGCTTTACGTTCCTCGCGTGATCGTCACCGATAAACTCAAGAGCTACGCCGCGGCGAAAAAGGACATCATGCCCGGCGTCGAACACCGGCAACATAAGGGGCTGAACAACCGGGCGGAAGTTTCGCATCAGCCTACCCGGCAAAAGGAGAGGCAGATGCGGCGCTTCAAATCCGCCGGTCTGGCGCAACGCTTCTTATCTGTTCATGGTCCCATCAACAATCTGTTCCATTGCCATCGTCATTTGCTCACCCTCATCGACTACCGCGCTGCGCGCGAAAAGACTTTGCTCGCTTGGCAAAGCGTCACCCAAGCCCAAGTTGCGTCCTGAGCCTGGGAGGCGCCTTTATTTCGACCAATCTTCAACCTCAACGTACAACAAAAATATTTCAACAACTTAACTTGTCAATACCTTGGCCGCCTAGCGCGCTCTAAAAAATCATCAAACGATATCGTCTCGACTGGCGTGTTTTGTCCATTAGGAGAATATCTTAACGCCTGTGTAATCGGTGATTTTTCCTTGCCGTTATTTTGCTGCCAATTATAGTCAACAGAGGGGAAAGTCATTTCCCCCAGCTTTTGAGGAGCACTCAGTTGATGCTCACTTAGAGCCCAGACATCGCTCATGGTTGCTTTGGACAAGTCCTGAGCAAAATATTTTGGTGTCGATTGTGTTCCATAATTAGCCCCTGCGTAACAGCTAAGTATCACAATAGGTCGGGTTTCAGATTTGAGATCGAGCCCCAGCTCTCCGCGTAAATTAGGTAACAGAGCACTCGCGGTCGCAGAGATTGACTTGGCGGCTGGGGTATGCGTTTCCAAGCCCGTCTTAGCAGCGTTGAGCATTAATTTTTTTTCACCAAACTCAAGTTTTACTTTTCCCCCGCCACTCCCATGAAGTTTCAGCGCACGCATATGTCCGCCAAGAAAATTATGAACATAGCCGAGTTCTTTATAGGCTAGCGCTTTGAGAGTGGTCCGATCAATGGCAGTTTCACTCGAAAAAAGAATCGTTGGCGGTTGAGATGAGGCAGATGTTGCTCCCGCAGTTATTCCTTTACCATTGGAGCTGGCGATAGTACTAACTGGCGAACGAGGGGCATATTCGATATCATCTTCATCGAAGTTTTCTACATCTCCGTGCCCGTTTGTCGCTTGGTTGGTTTCTTTTGCCCAACTATACCTGTCACACCCCCTTATTTTTCTCTGGAGTCGCCATAGTTGGTAAGGGTGCAACCGGTAGCTTACCAACTATGACGACTTCAGAGCTGCGATGGTTCCTAAAATACGAGAGTCAATTTTCGTGGTGCTTTATCGCGAAACTTGACTCTCGTATTGGACTGAACCCCTCGGGCTGGACCAAGGCCAAGGTGGTGGATAATTCTGCCGAGGGATACAAATTACTCCTGGAGTGGCTAAGCAAGTCGAAGGTGACGAAAGAAATGTTGCATGTCTGTATGGAGGCCACCGGAATTTACTATGAACCGGTGGCATTGGCGCTGCATGACGCAGGAGTGGTTGTGAGCGTGATCAATCCGGCCTGCATCAAAGGCTTCGGTCATAGTGAAAATATCCGCAACAAGAACGATACCGCCGATGCCGGCCTCATTGCGCGCTATTGCGCCGCCATGAAGCCTGCACCTTGGGCGCCGCCACCGCTGGAACAGCGCCAGTTGCGGGCTTGGTCGATGCGAGTACAAGCATTAAAGGATATTCGCCAACAGGAAGAAAATCGGCTTGAAGCCAATACCTTCACCGGCATGACCGACGTCGCCGAACATGTGAAGCAGCACATCGCCTGGCTCAGCGCTGAAATCAAAAAGTTGGAGGGTGACATCGATGATCACATCGATCGACACCCCGGCCTCAAGCGTGATGCCGAACTCATCACCAGCATCCCAGGTATCGGCACCACCACGGTGGCGAGAATCTTAGGCCAGTTGGGCGACATCCGGCGATTTGACAGCGCCAAGGCATTTGCCGCATTTCTCGGCGTAACCCCGAAACAACGCAGCTCCGGCACCTCCATCAAAGGCCGAACCATGATTAGCCGAGTTGGAAGCATGTCTATGCGGGCAGCGCTTTATATGCCTAGCTTGGTAGCATGTCGACACAACCCGCTACTACGTCGTTTTGCTGAGCGACTATTGGCCACCGGCATGGCGAAAAAAGCTGTAATTGGAGCTGTGATGCACAAAATGACACATCTGATTTACGGAGTGCTTCGCACTGGCAAGCCCTTCGATCCAAATTATTTAACCAACGGGCTTGCTATTCAAGACGGTATCTGACCCCAGATGACTCTGCCCATTTTCTGCGACTATGTCGTGAATTCTGAAACTCCAAATAATAAGTACATTTGGCGATGTCTGAATGCTATGGAGTCAGAGGCCAATACCTAACCAGTCTAACGGCCAGTCGATCAGCAATACATTCTCCATCCAGGGCAGCAGCGCTTGGTCCATGGGCCAGGGAATGTCTTGCAACAGAACGTCACTGGCATCTTCGTCGACATGCAACAGCCAACCGGAAGACTTTTTTTCCAGCTGTCCCGGGCGATGGAAAAACCAGTTACGCAGATCTTGCACGTCGCAGCGTTCCAGCCGACCGAGTTGGGACGGTAAATTCGCAAGCCAATCATCCATCATCGCGACTGCCTGCGCGTCTGGCTCAGCCCAGGGAAACAGAGCGACGTCAAGCGGCAGATTGCACAGCAGGTTGGTCAGTGAAGGGAGTTCCTGCAGCGGCGCATCGCCACCCCAGACCAGCCAGTTGAGACAGCAGGCAGCCCGCATTTGCGACTCGGCGGTCTCAAATTCCTGCTCCGCAATAAGGCCAAGACGAGCGAACAGTCCAGGCAGAAGCGGCCACAACAGGATGACGCCGGCATTACACACGACGACTGGAGCAAGAGCAGATGTCATGGCGGCGCGGCCGGCGCCCAATACGCCAGAGACTGCATTGCCAGCTTCCTGCGGCAAGCGCATCTCCCTCAATGGCGGTGACATTTCTGCTGTTTGCTTTGCTTCTGCTGTTTGCTTTGCTTCTGCTGTTTGCTTTGCTTCTGCTGTCTGCTTTGCTTCTGCCGTCTGCTTTGCTTCTGCCGTCTGCTTTGCTTCTGCCGTCTGCTTTGCTTCTGCTGTCTGCTTTGCTTCTGCTGTCTGCTTTGCTTCTGCTGTTTGCTTTGCTTCTGCTGTCTGCTTTGCTTCTGCCGTCTGCTTTGCTTCTGCCGTCTGCTTTGCTTCTGCCGTCTGCTTTGCTTCTGCTGTCTGCTTTGCTTCTGCTGTCTGCTTTGCTTCTGCTGTCTGCTTTGCTTCTGCTGTCTGCTTTGCTTCTGCTTGGCGCACATTGGTAATTTGCGATAGCACTGTTGCAATCATGTGCGTCAACCGATTCGCACTTGGCGCCGGCATGCCCTGGCGCGGATGGCGTTGAAAAAATAGTAGGCCACTGGCGTGCAGATAAAGCACCCAGTCCAATGTGCTGACGTTGTCCGGAGGACGCAACTGCTGTTCGTCCTGCAGCAACAGCGCCACCACGCGGCGCAGGATCTGGACGCCAACTGTGTCAGACAAGCGACGACGCGCCTCCTCAAACAAGACGCTACGGGCTAGCGCCACATGCCATCGTTCCGGGTTTTCCTGCATGCGTCTCGTGAGCCAGCTATCGGCGCTCCGCTTACCTGCCCACAAGCGGGGCGAGATCTCGCCGATGCGCAGAAATGTCAGGAAAGCTGCAATATCCTGCCCGCAGACATCCACTTCGGGCGCATTCCCGCTTGCGGGTAGCACCGCCTGCGCATCCTTGTGTTCAGTAGGTGCAGGCGACCAGGCAGGTTGGCTATCATGACCCGATGAAGTCGTTGCGGCAGTCGGCGCCTCCTCCGCCAACACTACGCGCGTTGAAGCAACATCGAGCAACAGCGCCAGCTGCTGCGCCAAACGCGGCAGCAGGCGTTCGTCCAACTGCTGCTCAAAATGCGCCATCGACATCTCCCCCAGGTCGAGCACCAGACGGTCGATGACGAGATCCGCCCTGCCGGCGCCGGCCAACTGGTCAAACAACGAAGCAATTTGCGCCGGCAAGCGTTCGTGATAATAGCGGCTGCAGCGATGCTGCACGCTGGTGGCGTGACGCCTGGCGACTGTCATGGAAAATTTCAGGCGCAAGATACGATGTGAATTCATCAAACCGGCCTCTCAGAAATTTATCCATCGCTAGTCGAGCAATCAACAGCAAGTGCACCGATCATCCCCTCCGCATCGATCTGTGTGGCAGCCAAGGCGGCCTTGTCGATCAGGATAGGTGGCAAGCTGATGTTGCCAGGCTCAGTACGGCGGCGCGGCCTCTGCTGCCGAGGCTTCTTTAGCGGCGGCGGAACGGTGCAATTCTCAGCAATCGCAGCAGCAACTTCGGACTGTTTCATGCCTTGCGGCGGCGACAATCTCGCGGCCAATGCCGGTATCCGATGCAAGGTCATGATCACCTGTTGCGGCGTGATGGATTGCGTACATTCAAACTGGCGTGGCGTATTCTGATGGCGAGGACACCACAAAAAATCGTTCAGGCCGGGCGGATGCCTGGCATCGTTCCAACAACTGTTGCAGCTATGAAAATTGATCACGCGATACGGTGTCGCAAACTCTGTCAGCGGATGGCTGAATCCGCTAATCATAACCACAGGCGTCCCCGCAGCCCATGCCAGCCATGACAAGCCACTGGCCAAACAAATAAAAAAATCGGCATGATGTAACCAACGCGCTCGCTCTTGCAAGGGGCGGTCACCGGTCAGATCTTCCGCGCCATGTGGCATGTGATTCCATACGATGCCAGCACCACCAATGGGAGAGCGGTCAATACAGATCACCCGATAGCCTTGCGCTTTCAGAAAACCGATCACTTCGTGCCAGCCCGCCGGATGGTTCCAATACATGCGTTGTGCAGTACTTTGTGTGGCGATGCACACATACAGCTCGGCGATAGGGCGGCTGGCATCGCCCAGACCCAGCAGCGGCGGACATTCTGCCCGATCGACGCCCAACATATAGCCGATTGTGCGATGAGTCCCCACCAAACGATAGTCGCACGGCTGCATAATGCCGTCGGGATCATTTGAGCTGATACATAGCCGATAAGTCGCGTAAAAATCTTCCGCAGGTACATCCTCCAGCGCAATCAGCACTATATGGGGATAGCGCTGGGCAAATAACGGTATCGTCGCGGCTGGCATCGCGCAGGTGAGTTTGCATTGGTGCTTCTCCTGAAACCTCACAATATAGGAGAACCAACCGATGGCGTCTCCCAAACCACAATTGCTGTCGGGGTAACGGATAAGTACCGACTGTTCTTGGCAGTTGTATTCGTGGCTAAACACGCACTGGCCTTGCCGCCACACTTCACAGGCAATACGCACATAATATTTCTTGGTGCTGGAAACTTCACGTCCGGTCACCTCTCCGTCAAATACCGGATAACCGGTATCGAAATCCATCAGGCGGATATACCATGGTCCCTCATCTGGCAGCACGAGATGAAAACCGTTATTGAAGTCAAAGCGTATGCCGTGCGGCCCTTGTTGGGTCGGGGAAGGGGTATGCACCTCAGGGGTCGCTGCGGCCGATGGTAACGTTAGATTATCCATACACTCTTTCCATTTCGCGCATCATGTGCAGCCGATGACGCGTTATCAGCAACGATTCTTGAGTTTCCGACTGCAGTATCTACGTGCTGTGCATCCAGTTCGCCGCCTTCGTATGCCAAGGTTCGGTAAAGATCGCCTGACAGCCATTTGGGGGCAAAGTAGGCTACGTCCTCAAGCTTGACGAGCTCAATATCAGTCACCTTCCCCCTGAAACAGATTGTCGGACTTCACGATACACGACCGCCGTGGCGACCATCGCCACTTTCCAGTGACGTGCTCTTGCCTTAAATAATCGACATTGGAACAGTAAAAAACCACGTTCGTAGAACGTGGTTTTGCCTAAAACTCCCCATAGGGGAGCAAAGACTCGCGACGTTCAACGTAAGACTCGACTGTTTCCGAAGCAAATACCGTTGTAACTAACGAATATCAGATGCGTTTGCAAACTCACTCATTTTTGTCTACTTATTCTTTTGCCCAGGGGACAACAGAAAGTGGTCGAACCTCCTTGAGCGAACAGGTGTGTCACTCTAACAGGCAAAGCCTATTAGGCGATGACCACGTCCGTAGGAAGTGGTTTTTTAAGGTGTTAATAAAACACATATTGGCATCGAGCATGCCGATTTCCTTGATCATGCTGCTGCACAGCAGCATGCAGCAGCCGTTAGCCCAGAAAATCTCCTGGTTTTTTTGAAAATCACTTCTCTTACCACCCATATGCTGTCCGCAAGGAAAAGTCAGCAACGACCCGCCCCAGATAACGACATTCAGATCGGTGACTTTGACCTGAAGTGGTGCAGCAATTCCTACATCCCGATTCTGTTTCATGAAGTTCCGCAATTGTTGATGATGGAACCGATGGGAAGAATACGTCGCGCTATTTCCTCCACATCTACCATGAGGCCTGCAATACCAAGAAAGGTAAGTTCAGAGGTCGACGTGCCTTGTCCTTCTACGACAGCATTACCAATTGTTTTGGTGAACATGATAGCTCCTTAAAAATTCATGGTTTCGATGAAAATCTACAATTCGAAAAATCAGAGGCTACTATCTAACCTTGATGATGAGGCAGACAAATACTGCTTGGAGACCTGCTTCAATCTCACCGGTAGGTATCATCGTGGGATTGCCAGTTTGTTCGGGGTTTATAGCTCCCATCAAAAGCGAGAATCGAAAATTTGGCGTGTCATTCTTACCGTCACATGGAAGCCATCCATCGGGAATACTACTTCCAGAAAACATGATGATGGAACCGATGGGAAGAATACGTCGCGCTATTTCCTCCACATCTACCATGAGGCCTGCAATACCAAGAAAGGTAGGTTCAGAGGTCGACGTGCCTTGTCCTTCTACGACAGCATTACCAATTGTTTTGGTGAACATGATAGCTCCTTAAAAATTCATGGTTTCGATGAAAATCTACAATTCGAAAAATCAGAGGCTACTATCTAACCTTGATGATGAGGCAGACAAATACTGCTTGGAGACCTGCTTCAATCTCACCGGTAGGTATCATCGTGGGATTGCCAGTTTGTTCGGGGTCTATAGCTCCCATCAAAAGCGAGAATCGAAAATTTGGCGTGTCATTCTCACCGTCACATGGATGCCATCCATCGGGAATACTACTTCCAGAAAACATGATGATGGAACCGATAGGAAGAATCTTATGCATATCCACACTGACACCATTCTCGTCCACCGTGATGCCGGCGCCTGCCTTCACCTTCAACGTGCCAGCATCACCAGTTCCGTCGAATATAAGCCCACTAGCATTTCCCAACGCAGCCACACTCACCTTGCGATCAGTACCGACCGTAATGCCAGGTCCGCCAGTGACAGCAATGGCAGTCGGAGTAACACTGACACCATCCGCGTCCACTGTGATGCCGGCGCCTGCCTTCACCTTCAACGTGCCAGCATCACCAATTCCGTCGAGCTCAAGTCCGTTTCCCGTAGTATCTTGCCCTGGGCTTAGGCCCACCGCCCGGCGTCCGATTTCGGCGATATCGATCAAATTCCCAAAATCCGTTGATATCGGGACTGACTGGGGAGCGAAGCGGTCCTTAAGCTCATCAGCAGAAGGCAGCGCACCCTTCACAACAGGAGCCGTCGAGCGGGACAATGTACGGGTTGGTTTTTTCGACTTTGTGGCCATGATTTCTCCTTAAACATGGATATTTTTAGTGATGTCTTTAATTCAAAAACAACAAAAAAATCTTGCCCCTGTCATGCACATGTGTCCTACGTGGGGGGGACATAAAACAATTCATTTTCGGCGATATACTCTGGGTCCCACGGGTACTCAGCCTGAGCATCGGTAGCAATACGCATCACGCCAATCCCATCTCCCATTGATGGCCTTTTCCCAATCGTCAACGCCTCTAGTAACTCGTAGGCGCGGTCTCCCCACGCTTTGCCGTCACCATGCCATGCAGCGTAATTTGCGGCAAACGCTGCGAAGGCCTCGTTATTCAGAGTAAGTACATAAGCCCTGACATGCATGGGAAGCTCCTCCCGCACAACCTCTGCGAACCACGCGAGTTTTACCTCGGGTTCGGCGACGTCAAATTCCTCACGTTTAAATACCACACTCACCGAGAATGAAAACTGGTCAACCGCCGCTTCTACTTTCTGGTACCAGATGTATTTTTCAGTATCAAGATCAGGAAATTCACCCGATACATTTTCTACAACAATGGTACCCTCCAGTGCTTCCATCGCAGTAACGACAGCCTCGTTATCGACCACGGTCGGTAATTTATTCGTTTCCTCGGCACCGCCCGCTGATATCACCTTCTCAAAAATAATGTGATCTCCTGCTTTCAGGCTTGCTGGAAACGGCACCACCTGAAGCCGCCCCTGGTTAGTCGGCAATTCTGTGCCGCTGTCATCTTTTTGATTCTCCGACCATGCAGCGCGATAAGACATAAACTGCAACCAGGCTTGCGCATTTTGCCAGCGCACCTTGCCATCTCCAAACAACTCCTCCAGGTCAGCCAGATTGCGGGTCAGTTGTTGACTGTCTGCCGCATGGAACACCACCACCTTATCACTGCCGTTGCAAGGTGTGGCTGAGCGTACCATTAACGCCGCAATCGTAGTCTTCACCTCATTTAGCGCTGCACCAACTTCATCCTTCAGGATGACCAAATCGATCAATTGCCCTACCTCCAGATCCGCTGCGACGGTGATGGTCAGCGTTCCTGCGTCGATGTTCACGACCAGCGCTATCGGCGTTTGATTCGTGTAGTCGTCATAGTCGTGATTTGGCTCCACCGGCAGCAAGGCGCGATGTTCGACGATATAAAACGGCAGGTTGTCAACGTTTTCCGGATACGCGAACATTTCCGCGCCGATGCCGAGCCGGGCCGCTATGCGGCGCTGGACCGCGGAAACCTGGTCGACGCGTATGCTGGCGCGGCCATACGCCAGCGCCGGATTTTGCTGCAGATAGCGCTGCTGCACTTCGAGAAATTCGGATCCGGCTGCGATATCGTCTTTCACCCACAACGTGCGCGACGCGCGCCCGCTGCCAAAATAACCGAGCAGGTAATCGACAATGGCTAACTCTTTCTTGGCGTCTATCATCGCTGCAAAGACATAACGCTCCAGATCGTCGGCGTAGGCCGCGTGCACATGCGCCGCAGGGCTGTCTTCCGGCAGCAGCGGCCATTTTCCGCCCCAGACCACCGGGTCTCCGATGCCGCGGATAAAAGAAAGCAATTCCGGCAGCAGTCTCAACTGATCGCAACCATTGGCGATCTGCTGTTCAAACGGCAGCAGAAACTGGTGCAGCTGGATCTGCTGTGGGTCCGGCGTCGGCTCCAACAAGCCATAACAAGGCGGCAAGCGCTGGGCAGCGTAGTAGTAACGGTCCGGATTACGATACCGTCCGTAGGGCATGATGACTTGCGGCTCCTGCAGCCACTCCGGGAGCGGTACTGCGTCCTCAATGTCCTCCTCGCTCACAGACAGTGCCTGGCCGCGCTTGAGCAATTTAACCTGCTGCAGCATGGTTGTATAAGGATCTCCGCCCCAGAGCAGGAGATATTTTTCTGCTGCGACCGTTTTTGTCCACACCGGATCGGCCGACGATTCCTGAGTGAAACCGAGATGGCGAATGCTTTTGACAGCCTCAATGGAAAGCAGCGCATTGGCCAGCAGGCTGATGTTGAGCACCCTTGGCGCGCTATAGTCGGTGTCTGGCGGCAGCGTGGGTATCCGGCCATAATCCATCTGCGGGCCGTTATAAATCTCTTCGTTTGGCAAACCTTGTTGCGCCAGCTCCGTAGCGGTAAAGCGCGCGGGCGCCGACGATAGTGTGGCTTCGGTCAACACGAATATCTGCGCCATTACTGCTGCTGGATCGATGCAGTCGTCGTCGACCTCAACAGTGATGTAGACGTTGACATCTTCCGATTCCAGCCAGGTTATGTTGCGCACGGCTTCGCACAGATTGCGGTTATTTTCCAGGAATGTGGCCAGAGCAGCTTCTGCTTGGGGGCGCGCAATGTTGCGGTTTGGCTCGAGATACAGATGATAGGTACCGGCCACCCTGAGTTCCTCGATAATGGCCGCATCCTCTCCCTGCATGGGGGTGTCCCGAAACACGAACTCCCGCCGTTCAAGATCGCAGTAGTAGGTGTATTGTTGTGCTCCGCGCTCTGGTTGTAGTTGTGCGTTCCTGAAATAGAAGTTGTGGCTGCCGCGAAGATCGAGCAATTTACGCCGGTAATCGTCGGCTGTGATGGGGCCGCTGGTGAGTGCCTTGCCGGGGCCGAAGCTGGCAGGGAAAACACCTTCCTGTGCGGCGTACTGGTCAGAGTCCGTGGCTGGCGTGAGCAAGTCCACCAGCGGCAGCAGGTGACGATAGGCCAGATCGGAAGTGTTGTAGCACAAGGCCTGCAGCAGCGTGATGCCGGGGTCGTGCTCGGCGGTATCGGTCCAGGTGCTGCGGGCGTAAGTGGCCAGCACCTGCTCGGCCTGCGTCAGCAAGGTTTCGAAATGAATGCGTTCGCGGACTTCGGCGGTGACCGGCGGATTGGTGGTCATTGATGATCTCCCCGGTTGACGATGTTGGCGGCACTGCTAAGGGTGAGGACAGATTCGCCGGGCCAGACGAGCACCAATACGTCGGTCGGCGCGCCCTCCACCGAGCCGGCGCGTGAGGCTTGCGGCGTCAGGCTGAGCTGGTTGACCCGCAGTACGCCGGGCAATTGCTGGATAAAGGCCAGCATGCGGTAATAATCGATACCCTGTTCGAGCTGAACCACGCTGGCGCTGTCCCACGCCCAGGACATGTACTCCAACTCCAGGGCGCGCCGCACCTGGGCGTAACCGTAGCTGACATTGAGGCCAGAATCGAAATCGATCTGGTATTCCACCAGCACGTCGCGGTAGGTGGGGTTGACCAGTTGGAGGGTGAGCCAAGGCGAAGCCCGTTGCAGGATGTATTGCGCCATTTCCGCCAGACGCGCCGCATTGAACATTGGGCGCAGCGGATCGGCATTGTCTTGCCAGCCGCTGGCCGGCACCACTACCATTTTTTGTTCGTCGCTACGGTCGTCTAATTCGGGCGAAATCGCCATCACACCGTGCAGTTCGGGGTAGCGGTCAAGCAGCAAGGCTTTGATGTCGCGCACGGTCAGGGCGCGGTCACGATGATCCAGGCGCTGCGCCACGCGTTGGAAAAACGCGTTCTCGGTTTCAGCAGCCCGCCCACCGATAGAGGGCCATGGCTGCAGCACGCCGGCCAAGCCGGTGAGCGGCTGCACCGATTGGGTGATGGCGCCGGCAGGCAACGGGCCATCGAACACTTGCAATGGCTGATCCGGATCGGTGACGCGCAACGCCATGCCGCTGTTGGTATACAGCCCGTACAGCCATGGATAATCGGAGACGTCTTCTATTGTTCCCGTGTTGATTTGATCGGGGCTGAGCAAGGCGCGCAACCAGACACGCCCGGCCGGCATCATGGTGGCGGCAGCAGTAGTTGCGTCCGCGGCGTCGGCCGGCAAGGTCGCCCGCCACAGGCCTGAGTGGAACAGGGCGTCGGTCTGGTCTGCTACCTGCGCGTCCAGGCTGGCCCAATAATTGTCGCGATGCAGGTATTGCCATGCAACTTGCAGCGGCCCAGGGCTTTGCAATTGCCAGTGCAGCGCTAGATCCTGTTGCGGCGCTATGTTGCGAAAACCCACATACAGTGCATCGCTTGGTTGCAGTATGGACACCATGCCAACGGCAGTATCAGTCTTTGCCGGTGCGCCGATGGCGCATATGGTGCCGTCGCCGGAGAGGCTGACTGACGTGCCCAGGTAATTAACGGGCGTGCCGTCGTTGTGGGCGATTTTCTTTTTTTCTATCCACTCATCGCCTTCTCTATGGAACAGGTAGGCACTGGACGTTGTTGCAGACGATTGATCATGGGGCGAGGCTCCCACTGCCATCCATAGGCCGTCATCGCTGAGGCTGACTGAGGTGCCACATACTTCAACTGGAACCGTAGGAGGTATAGTTGGTTCAGATTCGAAATCGTAGAGCGAGCCGGAGGTGTTCGAGTTACGTCTAAATATCCGCGCCTTACCACCATTGCTATTCTTTGATCCTATCGCTAACCATCTGCCATCGGCATTCAGACTGACCGAGCTGCCGAAGGTGCTGACTCCGATAAGGTGAACTGTATTGTGCTCGCTCCAACCTGTTCCGTTATAAAAAGAAGCCGTCGCTCTCCCCGTAGAGAGATGCGGCATACCCGCAGCCAATGTCCTCCCATCGGCGCTGAGACAAACGCTTAAAACAAGTGAATCCTGACTACCAGGATAATTGTCAAAGGTACTTTCAATGTCCCAACCATCACTGTCCGTATACTGGTATAAATAAATACCATGGGATTTAACACTGTTGTTACCAGACCTGCTCACCGCAAGCCTGCGGCCATCACCGGACAAACTGACGGCGTAACCGAATAAGGCGCCATCCGGCAAATCTGTGTCTGGAACCGTGATCAGAAGCTGCACAGGGTCGCCCCAGAGATCATCGATGCATTGAGAGACGTACACGCGGCCCTTATTCCCGTCTGCCTCAGGCGCTCCAATCGCCAGCACGCTGCCATCTGCATTCAGGCTGAGCGACGCGCCAAACTGAATGTTTGTTGGTGAGCCAGAAGTAAAGGATTTCCATCCTTGCCATTGCCCGTCTACTGCCCTATAGACATCAACGACACCAACGCCCCCCGCTTCACCGTTGGTAGTTGCCAGTGGCGATCCCACTGCCAGCACCTTGCCGTCGCGACTAACCGCAGTTGCCACACCAAAGCGACTAGGATTACCACCCACATTGGCTGGCGCCAGATATTGCTGGCGCCAGCCAATGTCTTCCACGCCGCCGCTCTTCTTATAGCCAAACGGTGTCAACACATACTGCGGGCGCGCTGCCATTTCTTCGTCGTGGCACGTATAGCTCACCAGGATACGATTCAATTGCGGTGTATAAGGCGGGTTGGGCAGATCTGACAAGGTGCCTTCAGCGTTTGGTTGTCGGTTGGCCAACAGGCGGAGGTATTCGGCATGCAGAAAATCTTTTCCCGCCAGTTCCAGCCGCAACCATACAGGCCAGTCACGTGGGTTGGCGTTGTCGGGGGCAACAGCCTGCAGGGATGGCAGTGGCAATTGGAGAGTGTCTCCTTCCGGCTCGCCAGTGCCGGGCGACTTAAAAATGGAGAGCGGCGTGGTGGTTAACGGACTGGGAGCCTGTCCACGCGCGACAATGGCCGGCTGAATCTTGAAAACGGTGTTATTGGTTATCTCACTGTCGTAACCTTCATACCAATCTTTAAAAGGCTCGCTCGGCAAATCAATCCATTCCGGAGTCAAGGTGACTGTTAACGTGTCGCCTTTGCCATACCAGTCTGGGCTCACCATGTTGAAACCCGCGCCGAGGATAGGTTTTATGCCAAAGGGAAGGCTGCGGCCCGCAATGTTGGCTACGCCGTCATCAGTGCTGAAGAGGACGTCGGGCAGGTCGTTCACCGTCACACTCAGACGTTGGACGGGAGGCATGCTCAAACCGTCGCTGCGACTGAGCTTCAACAGCGGCCAAGCTTCATGGAAACCATCCAATCCAGGCGCCGGCGCTATCGGGCCAGCGTCAGCGGGTACTGTGAGGGTAAATTCGCTAACAACATCGACCGCAAGGTCAGAGCGGCCTGGCAATGTGGTGCCCGTTGCGATCGGCAGCCATTTGCCATCGCAGCTCACTTCACCCAACAATTCGGTCGGGCCGCCGCTCGCAAATTCCACCGTAATCGTGCGCGTGCCGCCCGCCATGGCCAGCAACGGCGAGCTCACCACGCGCGCGTCGGGCACCAGGGTTTCCTGTTCATTGTTGCTCTCGAGCAGGCGCACCCCTTGCTCCGGCCACGGCAGGCCCTTATCCCGGTCATACACAACGCGCGACCAGGTGACGCCAGCCGAGGCCGAATGGCGGCACCAGCGCAGATCTGTCCATTGCCCCGGATTGGCCAATAGCGATTGCTGCAGGGCATACTGGCGCGGGTTACCCTCGCTGTCTTGACCGCCATCGAAGACCGTGCCGGCGGGGATCATCAGTTCCGACAGCGGCGAGTCGACCACCATCGACAGCGCCACCTGGTCTGGCAAGACGGGGCGCTCCTTGAGCCCCAGCAGGCCGCGGTAATACAGCTGGCGATGCGCGCGCGGCAAGGCATTGAGCAGATCGCGCGGGGTTTCCATCATGCGCTGGAAGGCCAGGATAAAGGCCTGGTGTGGCAACATGGCGCCATCGGCTTGATCGGGCTGGCGATACAGCTGGGCGAAGGTTGCTACGTCAAATTTCTGTGATGCAGGGTTTGTTGCCGGCTCTGGCGTGGGGCTGAAGAGGATTTTGCCCATTGAAATCGCATGGTTATCATACATCTTTACCAAACCATTGTTTTCGCCTACTCCCGGAGCGCCGATGGCCAGCATCGCGCCGTCACCGGAGAGACTAACCGAGCAACCCAGAAGATAAGCGTTGACTATGCCGTCGTGGGTGATTTTCTGTTTTTCTACCCAGATTCCGTCTTTTTCGTGACACAAGTAGGCGGCTGATGTACCCGGATTGTTCGACAGATATATGGAGCCTATCGCCAGCCATTGACCGTCATCGCTGATATGGATGCTGTAGCCATATAATTCTCCAACGGTTGGCGAGGATTGTACACGTTTCCGGTTATTCGTGGGAAAGCTAAGTCCGCTGCCTGTGCATACGTATGCTTCGTTTTGTCCATAGGCGCAGATGGCCAGCACTGTGCCATCAACATTGAAACTGACCGAATTGCCAAAGTAAGCGTTGTTTACGTCACCCCCTGGTCGGTCAATGTGGCCAGACAGTTCCCATGTGGTGCCATCGCGGTATAAAACTTTGACATCCCCCTTAGTGCCTCCCCATCGGGGGATGCCAATCGCAACCGACCTGCCGTTTCCACTAACGCTGACCGCTGCTCCCCATCTTTTCCATTCGTCATCTTCAGGTGTATCCGGAGTGGTTTCATCATATATATATTCGTCGCCTGTTTCTCTGAACAGCTCAACCCTGCCGGCGCCATTGCTAGCTGTATTAGCGATAACTCCCGGCGCGCCCACCGCCAGCAAAGTGCCATCTGCGGAAAGGCTGACTGCGTAACCGAATTCATCGTTCAACAAGCGGGTATTGGATAGGATCGGCGTACCATCGCTCCAGCTGTTCTCGGCGTATTTAAACAGGTAGGCGGCACCAAGATTGCTTTCACGCCCCGGTGCACCCACCGCCAGCACGCTGCCATCTGCATTCAGGCTGAGCGACGCACCAAACTTGGAAGTGGCCGTCATGTCGGCTATCGTAAGGGAAGCCGATTGTCGCCATTGACCGCCTTCAAAGCGAAATATATGCACCACACCAACATGACCCTCAGCGTCGATCTCGCCCAGCGAGCTCACTGCCAGTATCCTGCCGTCGCGGCTGAGCGCCGTTGCCCGTCCGAAACTTCGCAGCACATCGTCTGTAGACGGGGCGACGACGTCGCGCATGCCTTGATAGGGCGTCTCCTCAACAGGGATCCCGTTCGCATACTCCCGCATATAACGCAACCGCTCCAACATACTGCGGTCGTCCAGCACAAAAGGTTCCTGAGAAGGCGCGTCGTTAGGTGTGATATCAGCCATGGTTATCCTGCCTGCGCAAATACTTGCGTGGTAATGAAACGCCCTTTGCCCATGCTGGGCGCGGTGGGATCGGGCGTGGCGGAAGGGTTGGACATGATGGCCGGCTGGGTCGGCGTAAAACGGGCGATGAACTGATTACCCTTGAGTATGATTGCCGCGCCTGCGGTGCAGCGCGGCGCCTGCTGGCCGGGGTCGAGCTGGGAGATGGTGAGCGTGCCGCTACCGGGGCTGTAGCCGGGAATGACGTACATGGCCGGCACCTGCACCTTTTTTTCGTCGCCGAGAATGCAGATGCGTTTGCCGCCTACCGTGCCCTTGCCGCTACCGCGAATGGTGGCCGGGCCTGTGGGCGTGACCTGGCGGTTGCCGAACATGGGGTCGAACACCAGGGCGTCGCCGTCGATGACAATGAGGCGACTCATACGAAGCGCGTCCCGAAGCCGTCGGCAGTGTCCAGCTTGCCTTCGAGTTGGCCGCCGGCGTCGCTGCCGCGGACGTGGTAGGCAACGCGCACGTTGAGCTGGCTTGGCTGCCGCGCATCGCGTGTGACGTCCACTTCATCGAGTTTTACGCGCGGCTCGTCACGCTCGACGCTGTCCTTGATCTTGACGGAAATATCGGCCAGTAAGTCGGGACGAATGTTTTCAAATACGGTCGACTGCAGATCGCAGCCGTAGGCTGGCCGCATGATGCGCTCGCCAGGCTGGGTGCTGAACAGAATGCGCAGGCTTTGGCGAATGTCTACCAGATCCACCGCCATCACGGCGCCCTCGCCCGTAAAGCTGGGGGGAAACGCCCAGCCGCGGCCATATGCTCCCGGTACATAATTGCTCATTGCGATTCCTCAAAAATTGACACTGTCTACTGTTTCCGCCGTCACCCCGGTTGCACGTCTTGCATAAATTCCAACAGGATGAATTCCGCCGGGCGCATCGCCGCCATGCCTATCTTCGCGATCATGCAACCCTCGGCGATGTTGGCAGAGGTCATGGTCACGCCGAGGCCGATCTGGACGAAATAGGCCTCTTCTTCCGTAGCGCCGGAGGGCGCCATCACGCCAGAGACGGTAGAGATAATTGTCTATGGCTGCACGCACTGCCTCCCATGTCGGCGGGCTGGCGGGCTTGAAAATGGCGAAACGCATGGCCGCCTTGATATCGCGTTCGGCGGCATCGAACAGGCGACGCACCGGCACGTACAGCCAGGGGGGCGTTTCCGGCGGCGCCATGGTCCGAGCCCCCATGATCACCGCGCCGCGCTCGCTGGAATAGCGGATCTGGTTGACGCCGCTCTTTGCCTCGAACTGCACCATCGGGTTGCCATTGCGCACATACAGATTTCTGACGCCGGCGAGCGCGACATTGGCCGGCGCTTTCCAGACGCCGCGTTCGCGGTCGGTCTTGCAATAGGCGCCGGCTACTGCGGGCGTGGCGCGCAGGTAGACGGCGGTCTTCCCTGCCTGAGAAAAATAATGATCTACCGCTTCACTGACGGCGGCATAAGTGGGCGTGGTGGTGGCGTCGAGATCTGCCAGTGTGAGGCGTTCCTGGTCTGTGTCCGGTCCCATGAAAATGGATGTATCGGCAGGCCGCAGGCTGTACGACGTTTCCAGCCCGGGATAATACAACGCCGTATGTTGCGCCGGGGTAGCGGGCCGCGCGATCGCTTCGGGATCGGCGTCGGGGCCGGCATCGACGTCGGCCAGCAGGAAATAGCCGAGGTTGCGATTCAGTAGGCTGCTCAGCGCGTCATACAGGGCCAGGTCAGTTTCGGGTTCGGTCACCTCGCACAGGCAGATGAGGGAAATATCCTGGCAGCGCGCAATTTTTGCGGCCATTGCCGCGCGTTCATTTGGATCCCTACGATCGTGGAGAGAAAGGATATAGCAGCGGCCGCCGCCATTTTCGAAGTAGTGGCGTAGCGAGAGTGAGCTCAGGTACTTAGTATGAGCGACGTCGATAGTCTCTTGCAGTGTGCCTCCACCCTTGCGGCCCTGACGCAAACCGGCAGACGTTACGATGACGGTGACGGGCGCTGAATCGCCGTATCTGCGGGTAAAGTCAAGCCAGCTCTTGACCGGCAGGCAATCATCATTGGGCACAGGATCATCCCCTGGCGTGCGGAAGCGGCCGATAAACACGGGGATGGCGGTTGCGCCGGTGGGAATCGAGAGCAGCGGACTGTTGACTTCTTCCACGTAGACGCCGGGTACCTTAGAAAAACCGCCGGAGCCCGGTTCGGGATTGGGTTCGGTGAGAGGACGAGATAGCACGATCACCATGCCATCGTCATCATTAGTCTTTGCCGGTGCGCCGATGGCGCATATTGTGCCGTCGCCGGAAAGGCCGACCGACGTGCCCAGAACATTTATCGGTGCGTCGTCGTCGTGGGCGATTTTCTTTTGTTCTCTCCACTCGTCGCCTTCTCCATGGTACAGAGAGGCGCTGGGATAATCTGCTGGAGACGAGCGCTCATCAGTCGGAGCGCCCACTGCCAGCCACAGGCCGTCATTGCTGAGACTGACGGGGCCGCCGAGGGCAAGCGGCACTTGTTGTGAAATGGTGACCTCATCATCTTCATACGATGAACCAGCATATTTAAAGAAGGACAGCGCCCCAATGACCGGCACCGTGTTGCCTGGATTTTCGCGAGAGCCGACCACCAGAACGCTGCCATCCTGATTCAGACTGACCGAGCTGCCGAATTGACTGTGATCTACGTTGCCGTCACCACCTCGGGCGCGCATCGTGATGCTTTCAGGCCAACTAGAATTAAATCTACCTATAAAAGCGCATCCATAGCGCCTACTGTTTCGTTCTGGTTCGCCTACCACCAGTACATTTCCGTCGGCGCTAATGCTAACAGAATCCCCAAACCTTGCATCCGCTCTATCAGTCCCGGCCCACGATTGATCCATGATCCACGAACCGTCCTGCGTCAACCTGAACGCCATGACTCGACCATGCGACGCCCCCGTATTAGGAGCGCCTACAACTAGTCTAGATCCATTTCCAGACAAACTAAGCGCGGAACCGAATTTAGCGTTATCCAATAGTTCATTGTGATTGGCTGGAAGCTCCTCAGGATCACTCCACTCATTACCGATGTATTGAAAGACGTACACGCTGCCTTTCCCATCCTTGTCCACCGGCGCTCCGATCGCCAGAACGCTGCCATCTGCACTCAGGCTGAGCGCCGCGCCAAACTGGGTATCCGAATCGGAACCGGAGGGAAAGTACATCCATAATTCCCACTGTCCGTCCACCATCCTGTACACATAAACGACACCAACGCTCCCCGCTTCACCATTAGTAGTTGCCAGTGGCGATCCCACTGCCAGCAACTTGCCGTCACGGCTGAGCGCTGTGGCCACACCAAAACGACTAAGATTGTCGACATCCTCGGGTAAAGGAACAAGTTGTTCCCCCCATTCCTGCCCCGTGCTGGAGGATGTATTTAGTGTAGGGTTAAGCATTTTCGCGGCCTCATATAACACGCTCGATCGTTCAGCTGCACAGTTCCTCAGTTTCTCAGTTTCTCAGTTTCTCAGTTCGTCAAATCTATTTTGGCGCCCTTGATATTGACGGTGTTCTTGCCCTTCAAATCCAGTTTATTGGCCGACAAGGTCATGTCCTTGGCTGCGGTCATGGTCACCTTTTCGGCTGAATCAAACGCCATGCCCTTCTTGAGTTCAAGTGTCTCTTTGCCGCTCTGCAGCAAGGCCGATACTTCTTCGACGTTGAAAACGAGCTGCTGTTTCTGCTCACCCCTGGTATAGACAAATCCCTTTTCCTTGTTCTCGTGGCTGGGCGCAAAAGGGGCTTGGTTTTTAGGGTTGTGCATGGCGCCCAGGATGACCGGGAAGCGCGGGTCTTCGGCAAAGAAGCCCAGCACTACTTCGTCACCGGCTTCCGGATACAGACAGAGGCCGCTATCCTTGCTAGCGTAGGGTGCTGCAAAGCGCGCCCAGAGCGGTTTGTTATCGAACTTGAGCGCCGGCACCTTCACCTGCAGCCGGTTCAGGCTGTCGGGATCGCTCTTGAACTTCTCTACAACACCTATGTACAGCCCGGCGGCGGTCGGCAGCGGGCTGGCGCCTACATCGCGCAGAACACGCTGACCGAGGGAGAGTGTGCTCAGCCATTTCTGGGATCCGGTCTGGTCGAAGCTGTGCTGGACTTCGTTGATCAAGCCTGTGCCGTCAAGTTTACCAAAACCGGAAATTTCCAGCGTCTCGCCGATCTTGTAATCGGCGCCGCCCTGTACCGTGAAACTGGCCTGCACGCCGCTGTTTTGCTGCTCCAGCAGGCGCCCCTTAGCGAGCGCTTCGTATTCGGCGGGTGACATGGTCGTTGTGCAAGCCAGCTCCCATTTGGTCTTGTTCAGGGGTACCACATCCTTCGAATTGAAAATGTCTTTTCCCAGCCCGACCGCTACCGCTTTCGATTCTTTCGTCATTTCTTGTTTAGCGACGTCCCAGCTTGTCATCGTCAGCTCGGCGGGCATTTCCGCATTAACGAAAGTCCATTCGGCAGTTCCCAAGGCGACGTCACTCTTCTTTGCGCGTTTCCGCAGCACTGTGTGATTTGCTTTGGCGGTGAGCGTTGGTTTGATGATAGATACACCCTCTGTCGATGGCGCCAGCCAGACACCATTCGCAGCCAGACGGCTGCGAATGAATTGCCAGTCCGACGCCATGAATTGAATCATTTGCAGATGCTTGACATCAAGGCCTTCGCATTTTTCCACCTTGATATTTTGTGACTGCAAGATCTCCTTGATGATCTCAGCATCGGTCTTATCGGCAAATATCTGGCTGCGATGGGTGGCGCGCAGACTTTGCAGCGGATGCCTGACGATCAGGGTCAAACCTTCATCTTCCCCAACGTTGATTTCCGGACTGCCGATCTTGAGCCTTTGCTCCACCACTATGCCCTTGAACAACAACAGTTTTCTGTCGGGGCTATGAATCGTCACGTTGCTACCAGGAGCGCACAGCTTGAGATCCTGATCGACTACCTGCGGGTTCTTGACAAAATCGGAGCTGTTTGCATTCAGTCCGAATCGCAGCGTGGCAGATGGAATGTCGTTGACGGCATGCGTTATGTCATATTTCAGTGGATAGAAAAACTTCAGTGCAGCGCCTTCAAACAGTATCGAGCCGGTATTTGTCATCATGCCCCCCCGGTCGATGGAGCCTCAGTGACCGCACGCAACACGTCGCCCGGTTCGAAATCATCCAGGCAATCGAGTGCATTGTCGAAGGCCAGAGTCAGGTAATCGATAGCACCTGCGGCCCCCAAAACGGCGCTGGCCGCTAGCATCGCAGCCAATGCCAGGTTCGATGCGGATGGAAGCGTAATGGTGGTCCCGGGAATCTCACGACCAGCTGTCGGCACGCCGGTCGAATTGCGGTTCGAGGTCGCCTTCAGTGCAATCCTGGCGGTGGCGCGCAATGGCGTACCATCACGGTCAAAGAGGGTGTAACTCACCGCCAGCGAAGCAAGGCGTCCAGCAAAATATTTGTCATCGTACCATTGCATGTTGCCCCATAACACCTTCAAATAGGGCGTTCCTTCAGCATCGGCCGCATTGTTTGCCACCACGCTGCTGTTTAGGGTAAGGGGCGTGGTCAATTGCCGCAATTTGGCCAGTTGCTTGTCGATGGGGGCGCTATTGCCCGGCATCGTGGCGTCCAGAATCAATTCGAGGTTGAGGTCGCCCGGAATGACGCGGTTAAAGCCGCTTGTAATTTCCGTGTCGTTGATCCACGCCGTTTCGCTGTATTGCACTGAATAGCTCAAATCAAGGGCGGCCGGGTTGTACATGGCCTCGAACCGACCCAGATATTGGGCTTTGGTCATTTTCTCGTCCTTATAGGACTCGATAGTGAGTTTCGACAGGGAGCTTTCAAACAGGGACATGGCTATCGCTCCATCTGTTCGCGTACCCGGCTCATCACACGCCGCACGATTATTTCGATCAGACGTTCATCGTCTGCCCGCTGGCGGACTGGCGCTCCTCCGATGTCAGCGCGTTTGGCTGGCAGATCGTCGGTGACGCGGGCCTCAATCACCAGTTCACGGATTTCAATGGTCATGCCACGATCCCCAAACGTGTTATGTCGCGATATCTCAGCTTGAATGTGTTGATCAGCACCTTGTCGTCATTGGCGTCGAGAGCGCCGGTGTCCCAGCCGCTAGGCACGGCATCTGAAATGCTCCAGCATGCCTTGGGAAGCAAACGCGCATTGAGCAGCATGATGACGACGTCGATTCTGCGTACCTTGAAATCACTGAGCATTTCTCCGAATACCATGGTCAACGGCGATAACAACATGACGCCGCGTGTAAAAACCAATTCGTTATGCACTATTTGCTCCGGCAGATGATGAGCGCCGACATTTTCGCCACCTTCGTAGACGCTGCGCACATTGGTCGTTCTGCCAAGACCGGAAATGCTCTGGAACCGCATATCGATCATGCTGGGTATCTTAGGCGTGCCGGCAGTCACTTCAAAAAAGAAAGTTGCCAGAAAGTGCCGCGAAACTTCAGGCTGAAAGATACTCATATGATGACGCTCCGGCCTAAGGATAGTGGTTGCTCGCCTTCTACATCGATGCCATCGTTGATGTTGAAGTGCACTTGCAAATGAATGAATTCCGCTGGGTACAGCAATGCCACGGCGATATCCATGATCAGCCTGCCTGATGCGATGTCGTCATCGGTCATGCTTTCGCCGCGGCCAACGTAGAGCGCGAAGGCATCTTGCTCTGCGACGCCGAACAGACCTCCGCTCTGCCAGAGCTTGCGTAGCCAGGCGTGGCAGATGCCCTTCATCTTCAACCAGGTAATTTCGTTATTGGGTTCGAATACGGCAAAGCGCGCGCGTTCGGCCAAGCTGGTTTCGATATAGGTGGCCAGGCGCCGCACCTGGACGTAACGCCACGGCGTCGCCGGTTCCCGCTCCAGCGTACGACAACCCCAGACCCTGACGCCGCGTATCGGAAAACTGCGAATCAGGTTGATGGAAACGCGGTTATTATCAAACAGCTGGTCGCCCTCCAGAGAGGAATGCATCGGCTTGATGATATGTTGCAGCACCTCGTTGGCGGGAGCCTTCCAGATACCGCGTGCTCGGTCAGTGCGCTGGATCACGGCGGCAACCGCGGCTGACGGCGGCAGCACCTTAGCCTTACGAACGCCAGTGACGTTATCGATTTCAAACGCTGTCGACAGATGCGGCCAGTAGGCCGCGCTGCGGCCGGCGCCAGGAAGTTCAGCGGTGTTGAGCCAGGCCAAACACTGTTTTGCGCCCTCCAATGTTTCCGGCGGATCCAGCAAGGCAAACAGGTGGGGATAGTGTTCACACGCAGCCATCGTTGCAGCCCATACTTGCAGCAATTTTGCGACTTCGCCTTCGTCATTTTCGTCAAACAGCACCAGATCAGGAAGCGCCACCAGGGAAATCAATGGTTCATGCGCAATGGCGGCAAACAAGCTCGTCGACGTCAACGCGGTAGCGATGTCTTCCGAGCTCGCGTCCGCCAACGACGCATACGTCCCGACGGAAGCAACAAAACAGGGTCCGCATTCGTTGTCAAAATAATGCCTAACAGCGGCATGAAGAATACAGCGACTCGCTTTGCCCGTCTCATCGGCCGAAACCGGCCCGCCGAATGCTGCCTCATACTCAGTGAATACGTCTATGCGTTGCACGACCGGTGCTATTTTGTCACCTGTTTTGCCCTCTATTTCTTCCGGTACTTTCCAGCTATAGCCAACAAATACCGGAATGGCCGTTTGTGCGTCGACCACTGCTCGCTCGGACACCGATTCCACATAGGTTACGCCTGGTTTCATCTTCGTCTCGCTAATGGATTGTTTGGCGTCGGGACGCTGTCGCCTGCATTTCATTTAATTGCATGCAGCAATTAGCGCCCGCCCACACGTGACCACATACGACCTTACGCGAACTCCGATGCGGCGATCAGGCCACCATCACATCCTGTGTAAATTCCAGGATGATGAATTCCGCCGGGCGCACCGCCGCCATGCCAATCTTCACGATCATTTTTCCTTCGGCAATATCGGCGTCGGTCATGGTGATGTCTTTGCCGATGGCGACGAAATAAGCTTCTTCCTGGGTCGCACCGGCCAGTGCGCCATCGCGCCAGATGCCATAAAGATAGTTGTCGACGGCTGCACGCACGGCTTCCCAGGTCGACTGGCTGTTCGGCTCGAAAATAGCAAAGCGCATTGCGGCCTTGATATCGCGTTCGGCGGCATTGAATAGGCGTCGGACCGGAATATACAGCCAAGTGGGCGTTTCTTGCGGCACCATGGTGCGTGCCCCCCAGATTACGGCGCCACGGTCACTGAAATAACGGATCTGGTTGATGCCCTTGCTAACATCAATCGGTGTGGTCGATCCGCCTCTTTCAGAATGATCGTAAAGTCCTCTCACCCCGCTGAGGGTGATATTCGCGGGCGCCTTCCAGACGCCGCGCTCGCGGTCAGTCTTGCAATAGGCGCCGGCCACGGCGGGGGTAGCGCGCAAATAAACCGGTCCAGCTTCATTCTTAACAAATGCATCAATTGCGGCGCTGACGGCAGCGTACTCCGCCTTTTCCTCTTCTGACGGGTCACTTTCAATCAAACTGAATAAGGTCTTGTTTTGACCTTCTCCTATATAGATGTACTTATCATCCGGGCGTGGGCTGTAAGCGGTTTGCAAGGCAGGAAAATAAACCGCGGTGTGTTGCTCGGGAGTGCTTGGACGGGTCTCGCCATCAATACTATCGGCCAGCAGGAAATAGCCTTCGCCACGATTCAGAAGTCCGCTGAGTGCGTTATACATAGCTTCATCGCTACTGGTCGCCTCGCACAGACAGATCAGGGAAATGTCCGGGCAGCGAGCGATCTTGGTCTCCATCGCCAGATGCTCTGTGTCGTCTCCACGATTATGCACCGACAGTATGTAGCATGGGCCGCCACCATTCTCAAAATAGTGACGCACCGACAGGGAGCCAAGGTGCGCCGTATACGTGACGGTATATTCATCCGGCGCTAAAACGCGCGTTACCGCATTCGCGCCACCTTTCTTCTTAGATTTTACGTCCTGCTCAAGGTCTCCGCCTTTCAGCACCGCTCTCATATTCGCCGAATCGCCGTACTTCTTGGTGAAGTCAAGCCAGTTTTCGACGCGAAGACATGCCGCATTATCCACCACACTGCCGTTCAGTGTGCGAAACTGCCCAATAAATACCGGAATGGCGGTCGCGCCTGCAGGTATGGAAAGCAGCAGGCTATTCACTTCTTCGACATAGACGCCGGGACTGAGATTCGAGGTTGAAATTGGCATGATAGGCTCTTTCAGAAATAAATAGGGTGCGCGATCGGACGATACTTCTACACCGGGCCAGCTGCGGGGCGGTAGGCCTGCATCACGTCAGACGGTCACCATATCCTGGGTAAATTGCAAGATGATGTATTCAGCAGGTCGAATTGCCGCCAAGCCGATCTTGACGATCATTCGGCCATTGGTGATGTCGTCATCGGTCATGGTGACACCCTTGCCGATCTGCACAAAATAAGCTTGCTCCGGCCTGTCGCCAAACAGGCCGCCTTGCCTCCACAATGCATAAAGATAATTGGAGATGGCCGACCTTACGCGCTCCCAGGTCGGCTGGGTGTTGGGCTCGAACAGGGAAAAGGCAACGGCGCGCTTGACGTCTTTTTCCACGGCATTGAACAGGCGCCGCACCGGCACGTAAGTCCATTCGCCGCCCGGCACAGCATCGAGCGTACGCGCGCCCCATATCGTCGGCCCGCGGCCAAAATCGCGAATCATATTGACAGCCTTGCCGTTCATGTACTGGCCCTGTTCGTCGTCACTGACCTTGTACTTCGGGGTGAGGCCACCTGACAGCACTACGTTTGCAGGGGCTTTCCAGGCGCCGATCTGACGGTCGACGCTGCAGATCATGCCTGCGACAGCGGCACTGGGGGGGATTTCTGTTTCTGCCCAGGAGGCCTCTAACCATGGGTAATAAGCGGCAGCGAACGAATTTGTGTCAAGTCCGTCTGTCAAATCGCTAGATTTGTCTGTAAGCGCCTCGTCAGGAGCGTCCAGCACTGCGAACAGGGTGTTCCCGGATTGACAAAGAATGACTACGTCGCCTTTGATATCTTGTCCGGCCGCAACCAGCATCGTTACGTCATCCAAAGCAGGTACATCGTCCTGTAGCCGATCTGTCGGCGTGAGGTAGCAATAACCGCCGCCATTGTCGAAATACGTTTTCATTGAAAGATGAAGCACGTTCTCAGCGTCGAACTCGAACTCCTCTGTTGCTGCGACCGCAGCTTTGGTAAAAGAGAGCCAATCGGCAATCCTGGTAGTTTTTTTTATCAGTGGAGCGTTGGCAGTGTTAAGCGCAAACACCGGGACCGCAGTCGCACCACTAGCAACCGTGGAAAATTGGCTCTTTATCTCTCTGATGTAAACACCAGGATATTTCGTCTCAACTGCCATTGCAGCCTCCGTTCGTGTAGATAACCTAGCGTCATCACAGCATGAGCCGAAGCTGCACGCCGGAACCAAGAATCAGCGACTCTTTCTTTTAGTGCCATTCCAGAGAAAATCCATCTGCCGAGAGAGTCACTTCTTCAATCGCGATTTCATTGCTGCTGGCATCTAAATTAGGTGCGGAAATTGCCGTCGGAAAGCAATTGCGCACGTTCCACGTCATGAAAAGGACGGTGCCGGCTTCATTGGTCAAACTGATCGAGATATCTTTTTTGTCGATCAGGTTGCCGGAGCCCCCTGTCAGCCATTTCCACAGCTGGCTTTGCGCGGGTACGATCCCTCGGGTGAGGGTGAGATCGACGTCGCCCAATTTTCCCGGCATGAGGAAACGCCCCCCCATGCCATCACGATAATCGATTTTGTCGCGGGAATGCTTCAGGCCGCTGACTTTGCTGAAAGCCATCATCTCTTCGCCGACGGCCACTCGAAAGGAATAGGTAGGGATTGGATAGTGCTTGGCAATTTCATCACTCGTCACAGCCATTTTATTACTCCTTAACAGGTGGCCGAGCTATCAAGCAGGCCGTTTCAGGAAAATCGACACTGCAGGAATCAGAGAATCGTTGCAACCAGATTTCCGGTTCACCAGCCATCGATTAGGGAGCTGCTACAACAAACACCTATATCATTAAAAAAATCAGAAAATTTCTTAAAGGATGATTTCGTCGCTACCAGTGTTCCGCGACATTAAAGTTAGATTTAACAACGAAGCATCGCATCCTTGCGACATAAATATTTGCCTCGGTTAAGCATAACTTTAAAGATGATTTTGAAAAAAATTAAAGATTTTTTAAATATCTTTATATGAAATCAAATGACTTTTTTGGTGTTCTTTATAAGTGCTTCATAAGTGCTTCATAAGTGATGCTGTCTTGAGATAGCGAGATAGCCCTCGTTAATATACATACCTCGATTCTCGGGGGTGTTGGCCAGCCAGGGCCGGCATGATTGCTGCCCCCAGTCGTCCATGATCCGGGAGGGTGTTGTCACTAGACCTGGTGGGTGGCTGATGATCGCTGATAGGGACGTGGTCCGGAGAATACCCGTCACCGCCCAGGCTCGCCTCGGTTAGCGAGGCGAGCCTGACAAACCGACTCAGCAAGCTTGCACCGCGCATCGGAAAAACTTTGGCGCGTGAAGTATTCCAAGCACTTTCAGAGCAAACGGTCGTGGTACAAAGAACCAACGCCGCCACAGTTGTGTTGCCACGCTTGGCGCATCAGCTTGCCGGACTGCGTGGTCAACGTGAGGAAGTCGCCATCGCGGTTGAAGGCTTGGTTCAAGCTCACCCTCTTTACTCGGTCCTGACCAGCATACCAGGAGTCGGCGTCAGGACGGCAACGAGACTCCTGACTGAAGTCGCCACCAGGCATTTGCGTCACACGCACACCTCGCGGCTTATGCAGGGTTGGCGCCCGTCACGCGCCGATCCGGCTCGTCGATTCGCGGCGAGCACCCATCCCGCTGTGAAAATAAAGTGCTCAAACGCACGCTGCTCTTCTCGGCCTTCGCCGCGCTTCGCGATTCGGTCTCACGTACCGACTACGCCCGAAAGATCAGCCAAGGAAAACGACACAATCAAGTCCTGATCGCTCTTGCCCGCCGGCGTTGTGATGTGCTTTACGCAATGATGCGCGACGGGACACATTATTTCCCCGCACAGCTTGCAAGCGCTTGACGAACCCGATACCGGACCTATGTGCTCGATAGCTTGCTCTACCACGAGTCAGATTTACGCATTGAATAGCACTACACCGATACTGCCGGTTTCACCGACCACGTTTTGCTCTGATGCGCCTACTGGGATTCCGCTTCGCTCCGCGCATCCGCGACCTGGGCGACACAAAGTTGTATATTCCGGGCGTTATAGCGGACTATCCTGGCTTGAAAGCCATGATCGGCGGTACCCTGAATATCAAGCACCTGCGCGCGCACTGGGACGAGATCCTTCGCCCGGCGGCATCAATTAAGCACGCACCGTCACCGTCACCGTCGCTCATGCTGCGCAAACTGGGCAGTTAAGCGCCCACAGATATTGCACATGCTTTCTGAAGTTCGGTAATTTGATGTCGGCGTTCATAGCACTGGGCTGCAAGCGCATTTGTGTGATTGTGCGGCGGGACGATAACGCGTCTTAAGATTCCGGGAGTAGACCTTGGGTGCACAGTAGTGATCGGGAGGAGAAAAACCTTCGCATTTCCTCGCTGGCGATAGTGACCTGCCTGGTGATTTTCGGACCATCACTAATGCTTGATTCGACATGAATGATCTGCTTGGTCGATAAAAAAGGAGCCGGTGTATCACTACCCCGGCCCGGCCGTTACTTGGCTTTAGCGTTACTGACCAAACGTTGATTCGTTGAATCGTACCTCACCGATGCATCATTGGGAGATTTAAGCACTTGAAACCTGGCATTCACGATGACATCCATCAGTTGTTCAATGATGTCGCCGAACGTTGTATCCTGCTGCCTTGCCAGTCGTCGTAGTTTTTTGTGATGCTTTTCGCTGATGACAGCAATGATCTTCACGTCGCCCGCCAGTACAAGTTCATCTTTTGCAATGCATAACCAGTAGATAGCGACGCAAGCGATAGCGCCAAGCACGAAAACCTGAAACTCTGCTGCCGACCGCCGAGTATCGCGCCATAGCTCTGCTCCGGCTATCAGGCTTGCTAGAAGTATACCAAACCAAATAATCGCGATTAATCGCTGAATGTTTCTTGGTCTCCCAGCATCGTCATACAAGAAACGCCTTCGGATTAGTTGTCGGAATTCTTTCATATCACTCCCCTTTCACAGATCAGGGGACCATAGCGCCCAAAGAACGACTCGAACAGATTGCAAAAGAATTATCTAACGTGCGTCGCATCCCCCGCGTAACCAACCTAGTACATTTCCGTATGAAAACAATGGTGTATTTTCTATGTTATGTCTATGACCATGAAAAGCGGAATGTATCCAAGCAGATCATATGACGCAATTTAGGCGCTAGCCTGTGTCCGGCTATGTAGGGGCAAGATCAATTGGTGGGGCGATCCATGTGAGTGCCGTTTCCCACCGACGCGTACGGGCATTCTTCGTCGTAGCGTGATGTCCGACACGGTGAATCACCGCCTGCCCTACCTCGGCTCGGCAACTGGTGTCCGCCTAGCCTATTCGATGCGCTCAAACGTCGCCATGTTGGTGGCGGCCGCGTCGGATATTACAGAGTGTCACCGCCCGCTACATGACCGTTCTGCATCGCTCCCTTCCTGTGCCATATCGTCACGTACCAACAACTCGGCCAGATAGTCATGTTCGGACGACTCTGGATGCGAGGCACTAGGCAGGTCTAGCTTGCCCCAGGTAGTCCGTGGCTCCGGATCCAGCGCCGTGCCGCTCTGGTGTTGCGCGCGGTAGAACGATGTGAAACGGCCTACCATGAACTGCCTCTTCGACCAACGCAAGCACAGCACCTGATGCAGATCACCTTGATTCACCTGTCCGCCAGCGAAAGGCGTTCCGGAATCGTCCCAGCGCACTCACACGCTGTCGCCGATGGGCACAACGCCTACGATACCTCGAAAAACACCGTCAAGCCGCCGTAGATCGCACTCAGGTCCACCCCGTAGAATGTCGCATTGTGATCGTTTCATGGAATACGCACCGTCTCCTGAATCGATCGCGAGGCCAGTTTTTCCAGATATGCCGCGGGGGCATAACATGTCAACACGCGGCTATTGAGTAGTGTGTCTTGATCTTGATCGGGACAGTCGCGAAAGGCGTCGCGTTGCTCCTTAGCGGGTTGTACGCGCAATCGATTTCATATCGCGCAGCAGAATCCGCAATGCCAGCTCGACCGCAGGAGGTATTCACAGCCTATGATAGTAATATTAAAGAAAAATCTTGTAACCTGTTAAAAATGACAGGAGAAATCCGTTGTCCAATAGCCTATCTTGAGCGAGATACTATGCGTGGTTCGGTGCAGGCACAGAGGGGGCGTCGACATGTGGCTTCCGCAGCTGGCAGCTATGGATATGCAGAATCAATATCTATTTGGATAATAAGGAGGTGTCACATGGTTTCACGCCACTTATTGATCAACGGCGCGTTTTTTTTTCTGATCGCGTCGTTCGCGCTGATAATCGCGCCACGGACTGCCTACGCAGAGAAAAGTCCTGGAGGTGTCCGATATGGCGACGGGAATGAAATTATTTTGCAGGGATTTCATTGGAATTCCGCGCGAGCTTCACCACCATGGTATGACACCTTGAAACAGATGGCGCCAACCGTGGCCGCAGATGGATTTACCGCAATATGGATGCCACCGCCATGGCGTGACGACTCCTACTGGAAAGATGACAAGACCGGCGCCTCCGGCGGCGGTGAAGGTTATTTCTGGCGTGATTTCGACAAAAATAGCCACTACGGCACGGATTTCCAACTGCAACAAGCGGCGCAAGCATTGACGGCGGCGCGTATCAAAATCATTTATGACATTGTTCCCAATCACCGCGATCGTCAATACCCCATGGATGCGCTACCCAAGGATGGTAAGGTCTGGCGCAGCGATTGCGCTCCCGTTGCGAATGGAGCGAACGATTGCGATGACGGTGATCCCTTCATGAGCGGGGATGCTGACTTGAATATTGCCAACCCGTTGATCGCCAATCTGTTCAAGGATGAACTAATTCGACTGCGTGATCGCTACGGTGCAGGCGGGTTTCGATTTGACTACGTGCGCGGCTATGCACCGGAGCATGTGCAGAGCTGGATGACCGACACACTGGATAGCGGCTTCTGTGTCGGCGAGCTCTGGAAAGCCCCCAATGAATACCCCACAAGCGATCCGCGCAGCAAAGCCAGTTGGCAAGATGTGCTGAAAGATTGGTCGGACCACTCCGGCTGCGGCATCTTCGACTTTGCGCTTAAGGAGCGCATGCAAAATGGTTCCATCAGCGATTGGCGTCAGGGCCTGAACGGTAATCCTGAAATTCGTTGGCGCGAAGTGGCAGTCACGTTCGTCGATAACCACGATACAGGCTATTCGCCGGCGCCGCCTAGTAACGGCCAACATCATTGGGTCTTGCCTGACAAGCTGGTCAAGCAGGCCTATACCTACATTTTGTTAAGCCCCGGCACACCGACGGTTTATTGGCCCCACATGTATAACGGGACACAACACGACTACCTGCGCCTACTGATCCAGGCGCGTCGTCAAGCGGGGATTCGGTCCGACTCGGAAATCCAGTTCAGCAATGGCTACGGCGGTCTAGTGGCAATCGTCAAGGGAAGTCAACAACAGCTCGTCATTGCTCTGGATTCAACGCTCGCAGATCCGAGCCAGGTTGCTAACGGGGTAACGACGCCAGCAGTCACGTTCGATAGTAGCGACGGCAGCCACATCCGCGTTTGGCGTAGTGGTCCGGCCAACGCCAAGACCACGATTCAGTTCCAATGCGATAAGGGTATCACCCAGCAAGGAGATAGCGTTTATGTGGTGGGAAGTGCCAGCGAATTGGGAAATTGGGATCCGGCCAAAGCTGTACGCCTGACGGACGTCAGCGCTTATCCTACCTGGAAAGGTAGCGTCGAGCTTCCCACCATGCAAGATGTCGCGTGGAAATGTATCGTGCGCAACGAAAATGACCCAACCCAAGTCAAGCTCTGGCAGGCGGGAACCAATAACGAGCTGATCGTCGTTACAGGAACGCCGGCCAAGGGTAGCTTTTAGCATACCTGGCGATGGTGTCGCCCGACAAGGCTGCACGGCGATAACGCGCATCCTCCGCACCTTAGGCGAGCTGTTTAAGCACCTCTGTCAAACCGGGTAACCCCACCCTTTGGCAAGGCCTTACTGTCCGATCAAGTCGGAACTACTACAAGTTATTCTTGGATGAAAAAACCCTCAAATGCAAGTCGGACCAGTTTGAAATTCAGGTCACGACACCTAGACTATAAAAAATTCTATGTCAACAGACGATGTTGCATCCGCTACCACAATTGATGTCCGAAAGCGGATAGTTAATGTTTTCATTTAGGGCCGCCCTATTTTGATACGGGTAACTATTACAATTTATATTTATCTCGAATTGACATGCCCCAAGTCCAGTTTTTCGGCACATAATACCCGGCTTCATGAAGTAGTGATACGTAGGCTTCAAATTCGCTGAATGTTTCAAAGGTACTCACATCCAGATATTTTTGTGTCGGTGAACCAGCAATCTGAAGGGATGAAGGCTGAAATACGGTAATAGGAAGCCCCTCCCCTTTCTCCAATTCCATCTTGGTGAGTGCGCCGAATATGTGATTGCGATGCGACTCCGCATTGTGATGAACTCGCCTAAACGGTGCGTTTTCATCGACAGCACCCATCGCCCTATTTAATTCGTTAATGCAGCGTAAAATTCGAGGAGTGATATTCCCCATATCATTATGTTCTTGAAGCTTACCCGCGTCTTTTTTGGTCAATCCTTGATATGTCGCGTCGGTAACTCCCCCTCCTGGGCGTGCGCCTGTGTTGGTTCTCATGTCGAGTACCTTATCCAGCCCTACACCTGCCTCAAACACTTGCCCGGGCTGGGCTCCCCTCGTACCGGAAAATACGAGGCCTTGCTTTGAAATTTCTTGTGTGGACTGGCTGCCGTAATTTCCCCATTTTGGGCAAATCGACATCAGATCGTAGTCACCGGTCATCGGTTGATTATTCGCACCAACTTCCGACGAAGTCATCACTTTCAAGGGTATTGCTTTATCATGCGCTTGCATTAGCATCTTCGTATCTGTACCCAGTTCTTCTGGATAAACCCATATCTGATATGCGACCCCTTTCTGAACGGCGCGAAAACAAAGTTCTTTGCCATCGCCGCTGCGCCGAGCGAACAAAAAATAATCGGGGCTGCCAGGAATAGCTTTCATCTTGTGAATGGCTTGTCGCGCAGGCTGTCCTGCTCGATCATTCAGCTGTCGCTGCAAATCTTCGTATGACAGAGTCAATTGCGTTGTAGAAGCATAGTTATCGTTAATCCCATCTTGATTAGCTTTGGTACCGTTTGCAGCTTGCTGTGGGTTGTGGCCGACTTTGCTATATATGCCGTCGTAGGGTACCAAGCCAGCTTGAGGCCCCCAATCCGAGCTTTTTCCCTTAACATGGAAATTCTTAGTCCGAAATCCCTTTTCAATCCAGCGTAGAGACCATGGACCTGTTGAACGAAACATAATCACTTCATCCAAGGTGTCTGCAACTGCGAGTACAGCCTGCATGTCACAGCCCTGCATACCGTTTTCTGGGTGACGGAGGGATGCTGTCAACCCCCAATTTCTATTTGCGCTTATCTCATCCTCTGAGTCGGTATCGCCCTCCTCAGTTAGTAAGCTTGGGTTACTTGGTTTCTTTGCTAGTTGATTCTTGCTGGCCGCTTTATACATGATATATTTGCTCCTGGTTATCAAGGTTCGGTGACGCGCGGATTCCTCTCTCTATAAGGCATATGATCCTGCAAAGCCTGAATTGCCCATCCCTAAATACAAGACAATCCGATCTTGCTCACATCGTGCTGATAGGAGCGCAGAGGTAGGACGTTGGCGAAGAATTGTTGGGTAAACATTGACGGAAAATTACTGCGGGTATCTCAATGCAAGAGAGTGCGGATGCCGGGAAGTCGAACTCCTTGAACTATTTTTTCTTGGACACCGCTTGATTTGTCGATGGCTTGTGCCCCAATTTATTATTAAAACAAATCCTGATGACTAGCAAGATATTCTGCTCCGATATATCCATATAACAATCGCAATATGCCGGGCTATCGTTGCCCCTGACGACAACCTGCTCTAACCCATTCCACAACGGCTTCTGGCGACCACATCGATGAGCTCTCGCGGCGTGAACTTTACGCCAAGTGGTGGCATCAATGAGTGGCGATTTCGATATCTACCCTATCACTATCACGATCGATCGTGTGTTGCAACATATCGATCTACTAACTGTCTTGTAATCGGTGCAAACGCTCCATATTTGTGTATGGATAATAATAGAATGAGCTTATTGTGAGCGGATTTTAAGCGTACCCGCGTCCGATTGAAGGTCATCATATCGATGTCGGTTACGATATGTTGGCCGCCCATGCAGCAATGCTCCCGCAGCCGCGAGCCAATGATTGCCTGATATCTCCCCATTGCGTTTTCGGCGATGGAACAATATTCATACCTGGTGTGAACACGTTGTTGATTGACAGAGTAAGGACTGGCCTTCCCCCAGCGTGACGGACACTTTCGATAAATATGATGACACTATCGGAGATATTACATGGCACGTGAAAGACGGTTATTTTCTGAAGAGTTTAAACGCGAAGCACTCAAATTGGCACATCAACCCGGCGCCAGCAAGGTAGCAATCGCGCGCGACCTAGGTGTCGGTGCCAATTTGCTCGGTCGCTGGTGCAGAGAGTCCAGCGGCGAGAGCCAGGCAGACTGTGGCGGGATTGAGAAGGTTTCAAGCCAAGAATACGAGCGCATGCGGCGCGAGCTAGCGAAGGATAAGACGGAGCGTGACATCTTAAAAAAGGCGCTCGGCTACTTCGCAACCGACCTCAAGTGAAGTACGGCTTTATCGCCAAATATAGAAACACCTGAGGTTACGTGGGACCTAGAGATCGCGCATCATGACGACGGACGTTTGCTGAAAACCGGCGCGTGCAAAAAGCCATGAGCGCCGGCGTTGGCCAAGCCGCTTGCGAGAAACAGGCGCTTGACGCCGTAATGCTTGACGCGCTGAGCGATCCATTCGATGAGTTGCTGATCGACACCCAAACTGCGGACGGTCGACGCCACAATCAGGTCATCCAACATCGCAAACTGCCCGGCATGGGCGATCGCACGAAAGCTGACAAACGCAATCCCGACCAGCTTGCCCTCCAGCCAAGCACAAGCAATGCCATCGGTGGTGCCATCATGTGTCGCCTGTTTCAAAATCCGCTGTGCTTGTGCATGGATTATTTTCCGAATATCCGGATGCCAACATCCTGGTGCCAGTGCGCGGCCACCTTGCAGTTCTGCATGGGAGATGTAATAGGGGCCTGCATGGGCGTAAAAAAAATCGGCAACGTGGGCTGCCAACGCCGGTTTCTCGGCCCAACGGATAGATAACGCGTTATCGTCATGCGACATTTATTTCCTCATTAAGGGGGGGTCCCTATCTGGTTTGTCAAGCGTTTGCGAGCGGTGCGGGGCAATAAAGTGTCCCGTCACGCATCATTGCGTAAAGCACGTCAGAGCGTCGACGGGCGAGTGCGATGAGGGCTTGGTTATGTCTTTTCCCCTGCTTAATTTTTCGTGTGTAATAAGTTCGAAAGATTGGATCGCGTAACGCGGCGAAGGCAGAGAGGAATAGTGCTCGTTTCAGGATCTTGTTTCCTCGCCTGGAAGGATGCTCTCCACGGATAGACGAGCCGGATCGGCGGGTGATTGGCGCCAGTCCGGCATAGGCGGCTAAGTGATGCCGAAGCGAAGGTTTTGCAGGCGACTTCTGTGAGGAGTCTGGCCGCTGTCCTGACGCCGACTTCAGGCATGCTGCTCAGGACCGGGTAAAGAGGGTGAGCTTGTACGAGCCGCTCAATTTCCTGTGAGACCTCGTCACGTTGGCCTCGTATCAGTACTCGAGAAGGTGCGCGAAAGGTGGAAAATATCATGACGTAATTATGCAAGGATTCATCTCAATTTGTTTTGGGAGTATTCCCAAAAATTCCTTAATTTCTCCAGCACTATCAGAGCGGCATCGTTGTCCACATAATCGAGTATACGGGAGGGGAGTAATCCGCTAGGTAATCCCCCTGACCTGCTCCCCTCAATTTGAGATGCACTGTCAATAACGGACACTTCCGTCTCAAGCAGTCAGTTCAGTTTCTCTGAAATTCTCAACGAACTGTGCTGGTGAAATGTAGCCAAGGCGCGAATGACGCCGCTGGCGGTTGTAGAAAATTTCGATGTACTCCTTTTAATCGCTGATTCGGCATCGGCACGGGTGGCATACTGTTGGTGCTGATTGATCTTGACCCAGAGTAAATTTTCGGTCAGCCGCAACATCTACTACGTTATGAGGCTAATGTCGGGGGCAGGTCACGTGGCAAACCTCCTGCATCAAGAAAATAGTTTGCCGAAAAACTCACTCTCCCGTTGGTCAGAATCTCCTAAACCAGATCAATAATTTGGACGATCAACGGCGCGAATTCCAAGTCGTTCTGATTTCGAAGGAAAAGTCTTTTTGGGAATATTCCCAAATCAACTATTGCTTCCTATGGACATAATTCTTACCTGAATCTATGTGGATTCGGTAAGTGTCGATGGGAGGTGTATGTGTCATCGACTTTATTTCGATACTGAGTTTGTTTTCAATAATTCAAGGAGATTTTCATGGGAATGTGGTGCTGCATGTACATCAACGAATTTCATCAAAACGATCAATCCACGCATGATGAAATGGAGACCGTTCAGCCAGGAAAAGACCTTACTCCGGAAGAGCTGGCTCTACTGACCGAGTAAAGACGAAAGTGTAATGAGGTGGTTTTTCCGCCTCATTTTTATTTTTTTCGTGAAAGTGATTTTGCCTGTGAAAACGATTGCTCCAGAACGATCGCTCTCGTTGCAAGACGCAGAGGTCGCCATTGATAAACATTTTTTTAACGAAGCAATAGGACTGACCGTCGATCGTTACGGTAGTCCCCTGTCCAGTACGGTCGCGACGCTTCATTTTCCCTGCGGCAGTATGGAAGATTGCGTAGGTTGCGGTAAAGGGTACGAACTGGAAGCGCGCGTCGGTGCAAAATACGAGGCTTACGAGCATTATATGGGACCGATCTGTCTTCACGCATCCAGTTCATTGCAGCTGTTTGATGCCGTCGCTTCGCAACCAGCGTTGAGCGGTATACTCCCGATGCGATTGCTTGGTCGTTCGCAACCGTCGCAGATATCTGCACTCACCTTCGATGCAGATGCGGTGTCCGGAGACGTTGGGCTCCTCTACCCGTCGTTTCTGATTAACCATCAATATGCTGACAATTGCCTTCCCGGAGACGATGCCGACTATAGCGCCGCCCGGCGATACTCGTGTGGCACCGGCATTGCTGCGGGATTCGGCTTCACCGAGGCGGCGATACATGCGGCGAGCGAGGTGGTAGAACGCCACAGTGTTGGGCGCTTCATCGCACAGCATTTCTTTTATGATGTAGAAGAACCCATGAGAAGCATTATTCCTGATTCAATGCCTGCTCCGCTATTGCAAATTTTGCGCGATGCTGAAGACGCCATCGGCGCTTCCATTCAGGTATATAACGTCACCAGCCAGATAGATTACCCAGTCTTTATCGCTTATTGCCAAGACAAAAGGATTTCTGATGTACATGTGATTGGCGGAGGCTGTTCGCTTTATCCCAGTCATGCCGCAGCAAGAGCGATCAAGGAATTGGTGCAACAATATAAAGTCGCGGAAGGAGTTGACCATGTATCACATGAATGGTCAAGGTCAATTGAAAATCTCACCAAGTATCAACGTCTGCTACGTTGCCTGCGCTTGCAGTTTGATGCAAGACAACGCGCTAAAATAAGTCTTTGCTTGATGCCTAAAGATCCAGAAGAAATGTTCCTGGACCAGCACTTGTCCCACTTGAAAAGAGAATGCCTCAAAGCGGATTTTCCTATCTGGCTGAAGGAACTTCATTCAAGCGACAGTCAAGTCAGCTTGGCATGCGCAGTCATGCCAAAAATGGAAAGATTCTCCATTGTTTCGCTCGGAGGAAGGGTTGTCCCATCTTATCAATATAGTTGAATAATCAATGAAGGAACTGCTCAGCCTAACTTCTGTATCGGCTAGTTTCGTTGGGGCTCGCCTTGACGCATACGGTGTGGCCTTGCTCGGTGGTAGAAATGAGCAATAACATTTTCCAATATGCCTGAACGTATTTGGATAATTAATATTTGAATCAATCAGGTCATTTATGAGTTCATCGGGAAAAGATTTTTCGAGGCAAGAGGGGATGTCGCGTAGAGAATTTTTACTTTCCTCGCCATTGGGACCGGCAACAAAGGCAATCCATCTGGGACAGCATGAGGTAGGATTGGATCAATTTCCGGTCCCGCCGTTAGTCAGCAATTCTGCTATGCTGCTCAATTCTGCGGAGGAAGGTCTGGAAATGCTGAGTAACGTTGATGTGGAAAATTTCGCATATCAACGTTACGCCAATCCTACGGTCTCCATTTTGGAGACGAAATTTCGCTCAATTGAGCAATGCGCACATAGCATGGCGGTCAATAGCGGGATGACAGCCTGCCTGCTTGTTTTTCGAACCCTCTTGAAGGCAGGCGATCACATCATCGTACCGCACAGTATATTTTATGAAATCGTTGACCAGCTTGACTATGAAGTAAAAAATCGCGGAATAGAAATTTCGATTATCAGGGAATATGAGACCGATGTATTCGAGACCGCGATTCGTAAGAACACGAAGATGATATTTATAGAAGCGCCAACCAATCCGGCTTTTTTAGATATCAATATTCGAGCCTTGGCAAAGTTGTGTGAAAAATATAGTATTCTTCTCGTTGTGGACAATACCTTCCTCAGTCCGGTATGCCAAAAGCCCCTTTCTTTGGGGGCGGTAATTACCTTATATTCGATCACCAAGCATATCAATGGCCATGGCGATGTAATCGGCGGCATGATCAGTACGAATGACGCAGATATTTTCAAGGCGTTGAAACACAATCGAAATAACACGGGCCTCATATTGGACCCATTTTCGGCATGGCTTACGATACGCGGACTTAGGACACTTCCGTTGAGATTACAAAAGCATGCCGAGAATGCACTTGCGATTACCAGGATGATAGATGAAGAATTTCCGGAATTAGAGTGGCGTGGAGTATGGTCTACCAATAGTGCAAAGTCGAACGGGATCGACACTGCGTGTCATACAGGCCTCATCGCGCTGGTTTTCCCATCGAAAGAAGCTGGCATGGTCTTTGTTCGTCATCTTCGACTGATTAGGATAGGCACCACCTTTGGAAATATTGAGTCGTTGTGCTATCACTATGGTGGCTTCGCAAGAGAAGCGACCATAGACTTGGAACAGATTGGCATACCATACGGTTTGGTAAGAATTTCGGTTGGCTTGGAGGATGTCGAAGATATTAAAACGGACATGAGACAGGCACTCCATATCGCCACAAAAATGTCGCTTTGTGACCAATGCGCATGAGGTGGGCAGCTAAGGTAATGATGTGACGTGATTTGGGACTTGAGCCACAAGCCATTCTCGTTTGATCTCCGTTAGTAGCAAAGGCGCACGATCAAGACAGCCGGTAGAAGCTGCATGCTCCAGGTGTCCACAAAGGATTGCCAGATCCGCCATGTCAATTGCCAGAAACGCACCTCGCATGCGATGGGCTAACCGGAATAATTCTTGTGTATCCGCAATCTGTATGGCCACGGAACATCGCTCTAGATCGACGTTGGTTAGGGTTGTCATTTTTTGCCGTAAATCATAACCGAGCGGTCGAGGCATACGGCATTGCGCCGTGGCTTGAAAAGCGCTAGCATTTCCTCTCAGCACGCCTCTTTCCACAAGTGCATTAATCGCCGCAGCCAATTGTTTGGCGCTAAATGGCCTGATAAGTACGAAATCGAATATTGGGTTACTGGCGGAAACTTCCACGGCAACGTCGGCAGTTGCCGCAATAATGGGAACATGCACTGCGATCTCCTTTGTACGGACGGCGAGCTGTTCGCCCGTTATTCCAGGCATATTCATATCCGTCAGAATCAATTGGTGAGAATCTGGATCGAAGGCGGCTAGTGCTTCCTCAGGATTATCGTAGACATCGACCAGGCAGCCCAGCGCTTCAAGCTGGCATGCCAAGATCGTGCCGTTGACAGAGTGATCGTCAATGACCAAAACATAGAAAGCAAATGGCGCTGAGTCGCTTGCGGCGTCCGGTATTGGGGATAAGCCACCAGGCAAATATTGACCACGAATGCAATCGATCATGTGTGCCTGACTAAACGCACAAATGTGCTGGACTCCGATTTGGGTGACTTTATTGTCAACTTCAGGAGCACTCGACGCAATTAGCACAATTCTGGAGGGAGTGCCGATTTCCTCTGCTTCATCGGCAAATGCAATCACTCCTGAGATTGTCGCGCCGACGTTATCTTCCTTCGAAGCCGGGATTGGCGTCAATCCAGCTTGACGAATCAGGGATTGCAAATACCATTGACGTCGTTTGAGTGTCGTATGGTAGGCGAAGAGATCATTGGATTGGTGCTGGGGCAATACCGATTCTGCCCAAGGTAAGCTCAGTCTGAGGGTGAAAGAACTGCCTCTTCCTTTTTCGCTGTCAACGCAGATTTCTCCGCCAAGCAGGGCGGCTAATTTGCGGCTGATAGAAAGTCCCAAGCCGGTTCCAGATGCATGTACTTCATGACTGCCTATTTGCGAAAATGGCTTGAATAAATTTTCCAACTCCGACGCTGCGATACCAATACCGCTATCCTGCACGGTGACAGCGATTTGACCGCGACCGTCTGAGATGCCTTCTAGTTTAGCGGTCAATGCCACAAATCCGCTAGGAGTAAATTTGATAGCATTACTCACTAGGTTGGTGACAATTTGCGCGAGACGAACCGGATCGGTCGTGACAGCAGGGGAAAGTGTCGGATCCAACATCCAGTCAAAAGTGATACCTTGCAGGCGTGCGCGCGTTGCGCAAGCTCTCCCAATGGCTTCGAGTTCGGGAATCAAATGGACACTGCGTTCGGATAATGTGAATTTGTTTGCGTCGATTTTTGAAAAATCCAAGAGATCGTTGATCAGCTCAAGTAAATTTCTGGTTGAACTCTCCATTACATCCAGAAAGTATCGCTGCGACTCACCTAGCGAAGTTGTAGTCAGTAGCTCCAGTGATGTCAAAACGCCGTAGAGAGGGGTACGGAGCTCATGGCTAACCATCGCCAGAAATACATCCTTCGCCTTATTCGCTGATTCGACGGCGCTACGCGATGCTAATAGTTCTGCTTCCGCACGCTTTTGCTCGCTGATATCGGAGACCGCAAAAATTAAGGCAACATTCTTATGCAACGTTTGTTGAGATGTCCTCACTGAATAGGAACGTTGATCGTCATTAGATAGCGTTTCTTGTATGAGCTGAATGGATATCTGACCAGGTGACGCATTACTGAGGCTGCTATGCAGTTTTGCGAGATTTTCTGCGCCAAATGTCTTGATCAGATTTATGCCTTGATCGTACATAGGATTGGAAATCAATAACTTTGGCACTGCGGGATCAATCACTGCCAAACCCACTGGAGCTGTAGACAGCACACCGCGCACGAATTGTTCGCTTTCTTCTAATGCGGCAGCACGTTGCCGCGCTGGAGCTATGATCCGCAATCGAATGAATCTGTTGCCAAGGAAAATAGCAAGCGTGAGGATAAGAAACAGCGCAGTAAGCAGTAAAAAAAAGATGATGTACGCGTTAAAGAGATTGCGTATTTTGATCGTATAGATGACACGCCATGTAAGCGAGTGAGCTGGTCGCTCAAACGAAATTGTGGCTTCTGCTAGATTCACGGAGACCGTCGCGCCGCCGAAAAAGGACGCTGTGAACGCATTGCTCTGTCGTGATGGATTAAGTCCAATTTGACCGGACGATGCTGCGATAACACCAGTTTGCGTGATTAACTGTATACCTTCCTCGCTGGACAGCCTAGTGGCGTTACTGCTGTCTAAAAGGTGTCTAGCACTGACGTTGGTGCCGACGTAGGCCGCGATGTGCCCTTGTTTATCATAGACAGGGGAAAAGCAAATCAACGTCTCTTCTCCTGTGAACGGGTGAACGTATCTTTTTGCCCATATCTGTCTTGGGAGAGCTGTTGCAGCATAGACCGCCGTTTGCTTGATATGCTCTAGAATGATTTCCATTTCGTCGCGCAATATTGTCGCGCTTCGTGGAGCGTAAATGTCTTTGGAAAACACCGCGAAATTACCGTTGGCCGCCACGAGGAACGTCTGCTCCTTGTTTTTACCGTCATGCCAATAAGCAGAATCGAACATCATGAGACGAGTAACCAGGGTCGCCATTTGAACCGAGTTAATACTCGGCGGCAGGGCTCCCGATTTAATGACCTCAAAGGTCGACGTACCGAGCGTATCGGAAATTTTCAGCACTTTTTCGGAGCTATATTCATTCAACAACGACAACAGCAATAGAGGGATTTGTGCGTCCTGATTGCTATCGATATTTTTACCGTGCAGTATTTTTTCTGACAAACTTCTTGCCGCCGCCGTGAAGACTTCTTCAGTATTGAATTTCGTGATCAATTTCAGAAAATCATTTTCCACCTGATAATTACGTTGCCAAAGAGCGAAGAAGGCAGGGATGGAAATCGCAGAAATAAATGCGACGACAACGAGGGAAATTGCTAGGAACGACCCTGCGTTAAGCAAGTGTTTCGAAATTTCAAAATCTCGTTCAACATGATTTGTCAGCATGCAAGCTAATTTTTAGTGGGGAATTCAGGAGGGGAAGCGTCGATGATACATAGGACGGAGGCAGCCTATTTAGGGAAAATCCCAAAAACTGCAAGCCCCGGATGGACTATCATTGTTTAGTTCCCATAAATTCAGTTATATCAGCAATGAAACAACGTTTAGCAAAAGAAAATTTTCCTGCCGCTGCAATGGCATCTACCGACTTGCATGCCAAACATTTATCCGATAAGTGTGATCAGGAAGTACGCGTTATCTCGGTTGTCATACTGGGCCTGTCGAAAATTATCCCGACCGTTAAGGACAATGTGATTATCTAAACTGAGATCGGAAAGATGATGAATGTGCGCAAATGACTTCCTACCCTAGATACTCTCCGCCGACACCGCCAATGGTTTGGAGTCGAAATAATTCGGCGTCTGTTTTGCAGGATAGTTTTGCCATTGCGGCGCGCTTTTGATTATTGACTGTCTTTGCGCTCCGTTTGAGTGCATCAGCGATTTCGCTCACGCTGTGACCTGCCAGATAGAGCCGCAACACTTCTGTTTCGCGTATCGATAAAGTTATGTTATTTTTCACGCTGCTGAATTCCTTGGGCGGATAAGCTGTTTTTTGAATACTTCGTCCAAGATAACCATTTCCTCGCAGCGCCCGATTAATGGCAACAATAAGTTCGTCCGCGTCGTCACCTTTGTTGATGATGGAATTGATGCCACTAGATTCGAGCGCGGTAACGATTCCCCGGCTATTCAACCCGGTGAATACCACGATTCGAATATGCGGATATTTATCACGCACCCGTTTTAGCATGGTCAAGCCATCTCCAAAGACACCGCCTGGCATGGAATAGTCACTCACCAGGATATCGACCTGGAGGGTATTCAGACGCTCGAATAATTCTGTGGAATTGGCAACCACCGGATAGGCACTGAATCCAGGATGTCGATCCAGTTGTTCTTTTACCGCCGCGGCCATGATAGGGTGGTCGTCGGCAATCAATATACTTATATTTCTATTGTTCACAGCGAGTCTCCTTATGCCTGAACTCTACACAATATCCTATGGCTCGAATACCTGTGCGAGTGCTTAGTGTGAGTCAGGCCGATATGGCCTGCTCGGAAAGTTGTTGATAGTATTGTGCCTCAGCTTCAGCCGGCGGTATATAGCCGATGGGTTCAAGCGGCCGATGATGATTGAACCAGGGCATCCATTCCAGAGGTGCCAATTCAACGGCTTCGCGGGTCTTCCTGGGAGCACGACGATGTATCAGTTCCGTTTTGTACAAGCCGTTGATGGTTTCGGCCAGGGCATTATCGTAACTGTCACCGACGCTCCCAACGGAAGGTTCAATGCCTGCATCAGCCAGACGCTCGCTGTACCGAATGGAGACATATTGGGCGAATTTAACCGGTCGTCGCAACACCTCTATCAAGCAAGGAGTTGCAATGGGAAAAAGCAAACATGGTCGTTTCCTTCGAGGCGTCCGTCCTGCCCTTGGTTCGATTGGTCATCCGGGTGCTGTGAGGTTCCCTCGGAATTTAGTCTTTCATTCGGAGGTTTTTATGCAGCTTGCTTTTCTTGATTTTGCTCTCTGGTCCAGCTCTGCAGGTACCGGATTGGTGATCGATAGCCAAGTGTTGAATAGAGGCGCTTGCGATTATAAAAGACTGCAATAAATTCGAAGCTGGCAGTCTTCATTTCGGCATGCGTAGCGTAACGCAGACCATGTTCTTGAAACTGTTAAACCAACTTTCCGTAGGGGCATTGACGCTCCTATGTCAAGAAATCTTCGCCGCATCTGTCAAATCGGCAAGAATGAGCGGATATAGTTCACGAATAATATAGCGCTTCAAACAACGTTGAATTTCTTTTGCTGATAGACCTTCCGCCGTTCGACGCACCACGTAAGCACGCGTGCGTGGCTCACTCCGCATTCGCACCATGGCGATGGTCCACAATGCATTGTTTGCCGATCGATCACCGCCACGATTCAGTCGATGCCGTATGGTTTTTCCCGATGACGCCGGTAACGGACTGGCGCCACATAACGCGGCAAGTGCTGATTCACTGCGTAGTCGCTCGGGGTTGTCGCCGGCGACAGCAATCAACGTGGCAGCTGTCTGAGACCCCACACCGAACTGTTCTCGAAGATGCGGTGCAGAGCGGCGTGTTAGTTGTTCCATTTGGGTATCGAACTCCTTCAATTCGTCTGCTAGCACAAGCCAGCGCTTTGCTAGCAGACGAAGCGTGCTGGTTAATGTCCGCAAGAGTGTCGTCGTCCCTAAAGGCCGGAGATGCGCACACCCGGCAATACATTGCTCAGGTTTTGTTTTCCAAAGTCGCTCACGGATATCTTGAGGGGCACTGATCAGTATCGCCCGCAATTGGTTGATCGTTTGAGTCTTAGCCTTCACAGCGCTGCGCCTGGCAACGGAAATGATCCGCATCGCTTCTGCAACGCCAGACTGAAATTTCGGAATTGCGGTCGCCTCTCCAGCAAGCACAGAACGTGCCGCATTCTCTGCATCGGTGGGATCTGACTTGCCCTGCAACCTGCGCTTAGCGCGATTAGGACGATTCACTTCCAGAACCTCAACTCCTTGCTCACGTAACACGCGAGCAAGGCCTGCACCATACGTGCCAGTGCCTTCAACGCCCGCACGCCGAATGCAGCCCAGCGAGCGAGCCCAGGTTAATAGCGTCAAATAACCGTTCGCGTTAGTTGGTGTCGCAAGTGTTCCGAGAAGTTTGCCAGCGTTACTTATGACTGCCGCAACGTGGGTATCCAAATGGGTGTCCACACCCAGAATCACTTCGTTTTGTATCGATTGCTCGTCCATGTTGTTATTCCTCTTCAAGATGGGCGCATTACCAACCTCGATTCCCGGACAGGACACTCACGGTGCAGAACAAAGCTCCTATTAGGTCACAAGTAACGAGCCCAGCAATGCTTGGGGAACGCCAAGACCAGATCGACAGGTCAACGCAAAGACAGCTTCGCCAATCCCAGCACGGGTCAGATCCAGCTAGGCGTTCGCAATCATATTAAACTGAGTGTCCCAGCAATTTCTTTTCCTGCTCATAGAACAGATCATGCCGAATTCCTTGAGCTTGCCTTGAAACGCATGGCTGGCGTTGACTGCGGCGGTCCGAATGATGCAAGACACCCTGGTCCGGCCACCGGCGGAACCAAGCCATCGTCAAAGCGTCCGTCACGATGTCAGCCGCCATGCGAGGCTTGAGCGACCAGCCAATGACTTCACGATTGAACAGATCCAGAACGATGGCCAGGTACAGTCACCTCTCGTCGGTCCAGAGATGCGTAATGTCCGACGTCCATACTTGATCCGGTGCATTCGGCGTAAAATTTCGCACCAGCAGATTCTCGGCCACCGGCAAGCCATGTTTCGAGTCGGTGGTACCCGCCTAACAGCAAGTTCCTTGAATTCAGTCGTGTATGCCGGTTTCGGTATGTTCTTCATTTTTAGCTCTTCCAAAGTATCGTTATTTTACGGTACCGATAGAAGACTAAATTTCAGGGGAAGCTCATTTCCTGAACCACCTCTAACTGAGGCACTCATCGCCCCGCGAGCGCCCTCTCCGCGACTTGACGCATCATATATGCATAACCACGCAATTCGCGAAATGGCCTAATTTTTGATTGATGATCTACGACGGCCAGCTCTGTCTTGTTATCCACAAAAAAAACTCGATCCTTTCCTGGAACACACGATATGATGCTGCCCTTTTTCTCCAACTCTTTCAAAATCGGCATGGCATCTTTTCTGCTCACTCCGAACTTGTACGCTACCTGCCAACTTGTAAACCGCTGCTTATTCTTACTCGTTAAAAAATCAAGTACAGCAGCCTCCGTTAACTGTGGAAAACTACTCATTTAGTAGCCTCATGATGTTGACTATAATTTCTAACTAAATAAATTTGGATATATGACAGGCGTACATTATTCCCATCAATCGTCAGCATCGCGGAAAAGCGCTGATGACATTTATTAATTTCTATAGATGGAAGGTAGCTCCCATGCATGGAAGCTGACTCGATACGTCCTTCCGCAACATTACTCAACTCTCACCGAGGACACTTTCCCATCTAGTCCATTTTTTCGGAAGAACTCAATTTTCATAAATTCATTTTGAAAACTACTTTCAAAACTATTGATAATTTTTGGCGTCTCGAAATCTTTCAGGATCGTGATCAGCGTGCGATCATCGCCCGTCGAACCGCTAGGGGAGTCATAAACCGTAATTCTCGTCCCGGCTTTGGCTGCCATGATTTTTGCAGAACGTGCATCGTCATTATGACAACCTGATGTGTTTTTGAAATTCCAAAATCCTCCTTGGGTAAGGCCGATTGTGCAGGAAACGCGCTGGGTAGCATTATTTCCTCGCAACAAAACAATCGCTGCTTCGGAGAATTTTGTCGGCTGAGGTTCTACTCGGATAAAGGACACTTTTCCGTTTAGATCGTTTCCACCAGAATAGCGTTGACGGTAGTTAGAGGTATTAACCGTGTTGTGAAAACTAGATAAAGTCACGGGTCGATCAAATGGAATGTCAGCTTTTATGTCGATAATGCTGTAATCATCATCCCGGCTACCGCTGGCAGAATCAAAAAAGGTGACACGTTGCCCTGCTTTCATGCCACGTAATTTAAGAGAACGCATTTCATCATTTTCGCAGCCTAGACGTTCGGCATCGCTGGCTTGAAGCCGGATATCTCGTCTGGTGGCGGTGGAAAATCCGCACACAACATCTTGAGTGCCATTATTACCTTCATACGCAATAACCCCACCGTTATTTTTCCATTCCACGTACTCTAGGACATCACCTTGATTAACAAAGTCCACCGCTAGATAATTTGGATGCCTTCCAGCAGCTGGTGTGCAGTTATTATCAATTCGTGGCTGCACCCAATCCCAGCGATTGTCAAATCCGCTATGAAGATGCTCTGGAACGCCGTGAAAATGATTCATGACAAATAAGCGATTCCAACCATGAACATCGGATTGCGATGCCGCCATAGTATCAAGTGGAATATGACCCCAGCGGGTTCTGCAAGACATATCGTGCGAACCAATGGTCCCGCCTAACGACCAATAATTTTCGACCGTAATGTCCTGATCATGAAACATGTAAACACCACTATTATATTCACCGCTTAGCTCACCTTTTTGTGTCAGTAAAATCAAGCGCTGGTTGGCATTTATCATTTCCTGCAATGTAGGCCAGTTATAACGGTTGGCCCAATTCTTTTTTGGATTAAAAACATATTGTGCAATTTGGGGACTGGCTGAAAAAGCGTGCTGCATTTGCGCTTTCGTAACGTAGTCCTCAAAATGGATGGTAATTACAGCGTCTCTATTCCGAGCAAGAAAATCGGAAATCGTAGTAAAGCGATCTTTTAATTTTGATACGTCGCCCACCGCAATATTACAAGTGCCATGACACAAGTAGACTTCGTTATTATGCCAATGCACATCAAACATCAATCCTCGGACTCCACGTTCTAGCAAATCCCTTAGGGACCATTGTTGATTGGGCCAACCTGATGCGTTGAACGCATTATGTGCAGTCAACCACGTGTACTGATGAAAGGGCTTGTTTTTGTCAACTATGAACTCCGGTGTCGCTTGACGTTGCGCACGATTTAATTGCTCCTCTGAGAGCGGCTCCGTGACCGCATTGGCGATGCCGACGCTCATCATCATCATGCCGATAAATAATTTAGACGAAATATTTGAAAGAAACATAGTGCTTCCTCTAATTGAACCACTACAATTTCTTGTATAGGGAACGTATTGCCTCATACAAAGACATGAACGTTTGATAACTACGGAGCGAATTATGCTGGGACTTCGCGCACCTTTATCTGGGAATATTCCCAAAATTTCCCTGCGCTAAAGGGTTCTGTTGCGATAAGGAATTCAGCACGCGAGAAAGAGAAGTGGCTGCGGAAATTTGGACAGTTGATAAGTGGAAAAGCTGTAGCCTGAGTCGGTCACAATGACCGGCAAAGGAACCATAAAATGACGAAACGTAATCGACGTGCCCACTCACCGGCCTTCAAGGCCATGGTTGCCCTGGTAGCTTTAAAGGGCGACAAGACCTTGGCCGAATTGGCTCAGCAATTTGAGATCCATCCGAATCAGGGTATTGAATGGAGGAAGTAACAGCAGGAGCAGGCGGCAGACGTGTTCGGCGCTGGCAAGGCGGCGGCCAAGACACCTCCGGTCGATGTGAAGGTGCTGCACGCCAAGATCGGGCAGCTGACGCTGGAGAATGATTTTTTGGAAGGGGCGCTCCGCAAGGTCGGCCTGCTGAGCGACGTGCGATGATTGATCGAGATCATGAATTACCAGTAAGTAAGCAAATTAAGCTGATCGGGATCAGCCACTGAAGCGCTTACTATGAGGCACGGCCGGTCAGTGAGGCCGATCTGAAATTGATGCACCGTATCGACGAATTGCACTTGGAGTTTCCATTTGCCGGCGCACGCATGCTGGTCAGATTGCTGCGTCGGGAGAACATCCGGGGCGGGCGCAGGCATGTTGGCACGTTGATGCGACGCATGGGCATCACGGCGCTGTACTGCAAGTCAAATACGAGCCGACGGCACCCGAAGCGCAAGATCTGGCCTTACCTGCTACGCAATATGACGATTGATAAAGCTAACCAGATCTGGGTACTGGATACGACCTATGTCCCCATGGCGCGGGGCTTCGTGTACTTGACGGCAGTGCTGGACTGGACCAGCCGTAAGATATAGTCTTACCGGGTAGCGATCACGTTGGAGGCTGTGCATGCAGTCGAGGCACTGGAAGAGGCCTTTGCGAAGTACGGTCTTCCCGAGATCGTCAATACCGGCCAGGACAGCCAGTTCACTGCGACAGACTTTACCAAAGCGGTGCGCGACCGTGGCGTAGGGCTATCGATGGACGGCAAAGGCAGCTGGCGTGACAACGTGTTCATCGAACGCGTATGGCGCGGCCTCAAATATGAAGAGGTCTATCTGCGGGGATATGAATCGGTCAGCCAAGCGCGTCGCTACATCAGTGACTACCTGATGCTGTACAACCAAAAGCGTCCTCATTCGAGTCTGGCGGATCGAACCCCGGATGAGGCATACTTCACTACGCTGCCAGCGATAAAATCGGCGGCTTAATTTGTGTGATTCACAGACATCACTTCAACTAAAATGAAGCGATGGATGATGAAATTCGCAAGCGACTGCGATGGGTTCAGTTGTACGAGGAACTCCGCAACGCCGGCATTGTATGCCTGCGCTGTGGCATATCACGACCGACATTGCGTAAGTGGTGGTCTCGACATCAAGAGCATGGACTGGACGGCCTTAAGGAAGAGAGTCGTCGACCAAAGTCGTCGCCCACGAGGAAGGTGCAGCCAGCGCATGAGCAATTAATTTCGGATCTACGCAAATGCAAACTGGGACATCGCCGGATCCAAAATGAATTGAAGCGTTTGCATGATATCTCGTTGTCTACGGCGACCATTCATAAAGTCCTGGAGCGCCTAAAAAAGCCATTGCTAAACTGCAAACGGGCCTTCAGAAAACAGGTGATCAGATACAGCAGGCCAATACCTGGAGACCGCGTGCAAATGGATGTTTGCATGATTGCGCCTGGCATCTAACTGTGCGGTTAGAACAATGCGTTTGTCCTTTGGCAATCATGTGCATCAGCTCAATGCCATCCTGGAGGACAGCCGCACAGCGAAAATCCTTGAAGCCGAGCATTGGATTAACAATACGTTTGACGGCCCGATGGTCTTGTTCAACGAGGTTATTGAAGTACTTTGTTTTTCGGATTGCGATAAATATTTCCCGCTCGGCATTAATGCCATGGAGAGTGGCCGGGTTGGACGCGCTAGAGGATGTGAAGGCTTGGCAGGCCCGTCCGCTCGATGCGCTTTATCCCATCCTGTATCTCGATTGCATCCACGTCAAAGTGCGCGATGCCGGGGCCGTGCGCAATAAGGCCGTGTTCCTTGCCATCGGCGTGAACATGGAAGGCCACAAGGAAGTGCTGGGCCTATGGATTGCCCAGACCGAGGGGGCCAAATTCTGGCTGCAGGTCGTCACGGAGCTGAAAAATCGCGGCGTACAGGACATCTTCATTGCCTGCGTCGACGGCCTCAAAGGCTTCCCCGATGCAATCGAAACGGTCTACCCCAAGGCCGCTGTCCAACTCTGCATCGTCCACATGGTACGCAACAGCTTGCACTTCGTGCCGTGGAAAGTCCAAAAGGAAGTGGCCGCCGATCTGCGCACTATTTACACCGCAGCCACCGCCGACGAAGCCGGCCTCATGCTCACGCAATTCGAGGCCAAGTGGGGCCAGCAATACCTGCCCATCGGACAATCATGGCGGCGCAACTGGGAGCGTATCATCCCGTTCTTCGATTACCCAGCGGAGATCCGCAAGGTCATCTACACCACGAATGTCATTGAATCGATTAACATGAGCCTGCGCAAGGTCATCAAAACGCGCAGCTCGTTCCCCACCGATGAAGCCGTCAGCAAGCTGTTTTACCTGGCGCTCAACAACATCAGCAAGAAGTGGACGATGCCAATACGGGACTGGAAAGGTGCGCTTAGCCGCTTTACCATCCAGTTTGATGACCGGATGTCGCGGAATTAAACGAAACCCCGTTTACACAAAATTCCATCCCCCCCCCACGCGCTACCGTCGACGGTCACTTCTCGGGTGTGTCATTTTGATTGATGGCTTTTTCGATGAAACGTTGTACGGCCGCAGTATCGCGTTGTGTGCGCAACTGGTAGGGCCGATCTTGTGCCTCGGGTGCCGCTGGCTCGTATTCGGCTTCCTTTGCCGGTCATTATGACTGACTCATTGCATCGTCACCCTTGCGGGGGAGGCGTCCATTTCAATCCGATCCCGATAAACGACCGCTGCTCCCGCGGCAATCACTCTGTTGGGACGTGTAGTTGCCAAATCCGTTCCTCTGCCCTCCCCCGTTTCCTCCGCCTACCAGGCGGACATGCGGCCTGCACTGTGTTGATCACCGGCACTGACTAGGTCGCCGCAACAACGCAGCCAAATATCCTCCCATTTCTCTCGACCATCAATTTGGGATTTTTCCCAATCGCACGTCGCATTAATAATGTGATGATGAACCATCAGGACAAGTGAGCGAAGTGTGAAATTTAGTTGGTTGATCGTTAAAAACGACAGAGCGAACTCTCTCGGCACCGCTCAATAAACTGAGTTGGAAATGCTCGCGGCACGACAATAACCCGTGATCAACGTTAATGTAAATCGATGGCCTGAGATGCAGGAACAAACCTTCCAGACAGGAGAGAAAATATGTCAGACGAAAATCAAAAGGCATCACGCTATGCTGGCGCCATGTTATTGACCCTCAGCGGCGTTGTTTTCGTGCCTGTAGCAAGTGCCCACCCATTACAGACTGCCGCAATTCCCAGCGGGGAAGCGCAAAATTACCAGATTCGATCGATTATCAGTTTCGCTGCTTCAAGCGATATAATCGGTCCAAAGCTAGCGCAATCATGGTCCTCGTCTGTTTTCCAGGGGGAGTCGCTAGACGCGAATACCTTGGCTAGCACCTTTGGCGGCCGCCACAATACGGCGCTAACCTATTTGGACGGAAATGTCGTGCTTTCAAGCGCCAATACATTGAAGAAGGCAAAGATTCTGCTCGATGTCGGCGTACCTCTCTTAATTAAACTCAATCCCAACCAACCTGAGGCGGGAAAGAAAATTGCTGCTGTATTTGGAGTTTCAATACATTCAGGCTATATGTTACTTAATAAGGACGGCCCAGCAAAGTTGACCGTATTTAATTTAAAGGCGCAGGACCAGACGGAAATCCCCAGCGGACTAGTGCCAGCGCTAGGTTCAATGAAACAAAAGAATGACCAGCTCCCCCAAAGAATGAGCAAATTGATGACGAAAGAGGAGCCAATCGGCATTCCCAAGATCACGCTGAATTTGAATTCCGCCGACGCAACCGGCCAGGTGGTTTCAATAGTCAATCTCGATTTGATCAGAAGCAGCTCCCGGAGCCTCGACAAGAAATTTGTCGTCATAAAGGCTACGCCAACGATCAGATCGACGCGCAATGGTGTTGTGATAGGCTCCGCGCCCAGCAATAATCTCTGGGGAGCATACTTGCCTCACCGATATAGCATTTTTCATGAACTAACCGGAGCCGCGCTTACTCCGACGCTTGTCAGCTCCGATCCTCCGAGCGATTCTCGCACCGAATTTACCTATACTGAGACCAAGACACAAGGGTTCTCAATCGGCGGTTCATTTGGTGCAGAAGGAGGTGGGGAGCACACCGACAAATGGAAATATATTGCCAAAACCCCTTTTAATGTCAATGCAGGAATCTCCTACACCAACACCAAGACATTGACTAATGTTTTCAAAGATTATTCATTGCTGGCAGCCCCCGCCATTGGCAAAGTCAGGTGGGAAATGCTCATCGATCCCAAACTTAAATATGTACTGGTGGAGCGCGAGACAGCAGGACTTCCTATCTTGAATGAAAACCGAATGACGCCGATGATGAGATCGGCTTCTCTCGAAACCTATTCGACATGGGAGTTGCCTGGGAACTATGATGGAATGGCCACGCTGAAAATAGGCGGCGGTTACGTTCTCGACCGACGTGAGTGGTGGTACGAACGGTCAGATATAAAACGCAGATATGTGACGGATAATTTCGACACACTAACCGATTTCGTGCTGGATTTCGGCAGCCCTTATCTTACGCGCGAGATGACGGTCCTTATTCGCTCAGCCGATGGCAACGGCAAGTGCGTCGTTGATCAATCGGGCCAGGCTAAACTGGAAATCTGTAGTCCAGTAAATAAAAATCAGCTCTGGGGTCTGGACGCCGAAAGCCGATATGTCAATCGACTAAGCGGTATGTGTCTTGCCGTGGACGTTCAGTCGGGAGCATTGAAGACGACTGCATGCGCTATCGATAATACGCAACAATGGGACTGGCGAGCTGATCGCATACATTCTCGTTTCGATCGCGATTGGCGGCTCTATTCAAGCGCCGATGCGCTTAAGGTAATTCCCAATACTTCAATGCTATTTGAAGACATTCCACTAAATTCTTTCAACAGGCTCAATATTCCGTGGGCAAGCTATCCAGGCGCACCATCCACAAATGATGTTATGCCAAATCTGAACGGGCCGTCGCCGCAAATCAGTCCTGATTGGGTTAATAGGTATCATGCAGTGGATGCTCGTCAAAGGTGGAATATAGAAATATTGCGTGACGGTATTTGAGAACCGAACAGAATCAATAAACCGTCATAGAAACAACGCCCCGCTTGATTGAATATGAATTTCACTTCCTCAAGCTGGGCTGTTTTTTTAAATTCCAGACAAATTTCCAGAGTAGACTTTTGGTCATTCCAGATCATACCGTGAGCCGGTAAGGTCCAAAGCATGGCAGAAATTTTGTCGGCGAGCGGCCATGGAGAATCCTGCAGCTAATCGTGAAAATCCCCTACATTGAACATCGACATTAGCCAAAATCCTGTGCTTACTTCGTATGTTGTGTTGGTGCTGATTGAATCTTGACCCAGCGGGAGCGCCTTGTGAAGGAATTGGCGTCACTAGTCGATATTACTTCAAATTTCAAGCTGTTATTTTTAACAGCTATCAATTCCTGCATGAGGTGTTAATTTGAAGAACATATCAGGCTGCACATGTCGCATATTCACGGGTGTTTCATCTGGGTATATATGCGTTCTGTTGCACAGTCAAGCCTGCCCTTCTCGTCACTCAGGGGGAGGCACTGACGATATCCCACACTGATATCGGTGAATCGTCTCGACCGCAAAAGAGAAGATGCTGCCCTACTTAGGAGCAGATTATGTCAGGTCCTCACGCCGGTTCTCGTCCCCGTCCGTCCCGCTCATCCATGCGTCTTCCTCCAGGTGTCCGTTCGGCCGGCCTCCCCCCTTGTGCCAGCATCCTTGATCTGCCTGCGCTTAAGGTGGCGGACGTCGTCGTCGATGAGTGGGATGACACTGGCTTGAAGGAGAGCATCCTAAAGACGGCGGCAACGCAGGCCAATTTGCCGGTCAGAACCTGTCCTGATTTGGAGGTTGTATTGCTTTCGAGTCGGACGAAATATGCGGGGCTTGCGTGTTGACGGAGATGGCGCAACCGCCCAAGTGCAAGCTTGACGATGCGCGGCGCCTGATTGCTCGCCTCTTCGGTTTCTATCTGTACCAGGCCGTATCCAACATTCAGTCATCTATTGCCTTCACTCGTCGATCCGAATACGTAGTGGAAAAGGCAATTGATGAATCCGAACTTTAGTTGACAACCATAAATTCTCAAAATATCAAGATGCGCCATGCCAAATATTTCGTTTTCGCCAGAAATTCTTAACGATTTTGACGGCCTCATCGATTATCTACGCGATCCTATGCAAGGGATGCTGGCGCTTTCTCCCAAGCGGTTTGCGGATGTGTTGGGGATCAATCTACAGACCTTGGCTGTGCAGGCACACGTGCATCGCAATACAGTCAGCAGATCACCGAGGTCGGAGAGCGTGCAGCGCTTTTTACGCGAAGCGCTGCGTATTCTGCGCGCGGCCTTCGATCATTGCGGCGACATTCAGCAGACTATATTTTGGTACCGCAACGCGCCACTAGCAGACTTCCAATATCGTACGGCCGAACAATTGTTGGTAGACGGCTATAGTCAGGATGTAGTGGATTACATCGAGCGAATTGAGCTGAATAGGGCGGACATGTGCTTATATTAGAAACGGGGGGGGGGGGGCGTAAAACTTGGACTGATTTATGCCGTAAATCCGAGGCTTTTTCGGTATTCGAGGGGACTGCGAGAATCCAGGGAGATTTTAATCCACTTTTCGTTGTACCAGCGGATGTAGGAGTCGAGCACCTGAATGAATTGTTCAATGGTCGTGGTCTGCCAGTCTCGAAGATAGAACATCTCCGTTTTCAGTCTTCCGAAGAAGCCTTCACATGCCGCATTGTCAGGCGAGCACCCTTTGCGCGACATGGAGCGAACCAACTTCGCATTTCCGATCCGCGATAGCCACCCTGGCCAGCGATAGTGGGCGCCGCGATCAGAGTGGACGATGGGTCGCTCATTGCTATTGGCTACAGTATCGACGGCTGCATCCAACATCGTGTTAACAAGCTCTGCGTCCGGGCGCGTGCCGATTGACCAACTGATGACCAGACCGTCGAAACAATCGATCATCGGCGATAGATACACCTTGCCGGCCGGGATTTGGAATTCTGTGATGTCAGTGAGCCACTTTTCGTTCGGGGTTGCAGCCTGGAAATCGCGATTGATCAGATTCTCTGGCGCCGGACTGATTTCTCCCAGGTAGGAACCGTACCGACGCCGCTTCGGCGTGGCGACGATCAGGCGCTCTTGCTTCATCAAACGCTGCACAATCTTCTCTGAGATGAAGACGTGCTGCCTGCTCAGCGCCGCCTGTATCCGACGATAACCGTAGCAACGGTAATTGAACTCGAAGATCTCGGCGATAGTGCGACGCACACCAATATACTTATCCGCAACCTGTAACCGAGCCCGATGATAAAAGTAGGAACTGCGCGCCAGGTCTAGCTTGGCAAGAAGCTCTGGTAGCGCATAAGTCTCTCTAAGGGCATCAATCAGCATCGTCTTCTCTCGGTTGCTCAGAAGGTGCGGATCGACGCCTAGGTCTTTTTTTATGATTTCATTGGCCTTCTTTAAGAGGTCGTGTTCTAGCTGCAATTGACGAATGTCGCGCCGAAGCGATTCAAGCTGCCGCTCCAGTTCCGCACGCTCAGGTTCTGGCGGCAAGTCGTTTGGGCGTTTCATGGATGCAGGGGGCTCACGGCCAAGTAGTTGATTCTTCCATTTGTACAACGTCGTCCTGTCCACGTCCAGCTTTTGCGCAACTGTTTGCGCACTTTCTTGCCGTGTGCACAGCTCAATGATCGCCCCCTGTTTAAACGCTCGGGTGTGTAATAGCCCCACAGCTTTGCCAACAACGCGCTTTCTTGTTTCTGGGTACAGTTCTTGAACCCAGGCGCTCAGCGTCCCTCGCCCAGGATAGCCCAATACCTTGACCGTAGCGGCGACGCAGCGATCATGGTTCAGGTAATGCTCGACTGCCACCTTCTTCTGCTCGACCGAGTATTTCGGCTTTGAGCGCGCGTAGCCCGCAGGCAAATCGCAACATCGTTCGGATTCCCGATACCAGCCCTTGAGAGCATTCTTTGTCGGATAACCCAATTGGTGGATGGTCGCAGCGACGCGCTTCCCAAGTTTGATATAGAGTCTAACCGCTCGAATGCGGTCTTCGTATGAATACATGAACTACCTCCAAGTAGTCCAAGTTTTTATCCGCATCCCCGAGAAAGACATGTCCTGAGAATGGGTCGTCGGCAAGCGCCGTTTGTACCTTTCCAGCCAAGCCATTAAAACCGGCCCGCATATCAGTGACACCCGCCTCAATCCAAATACGAGTGCCCGCCGGCAGGCCCATCATGGGCGTAAAAGCTGTAATACCGCGCGCAGTGTCGCCACATCGGCATGCCCGTCGACGCGCACCACAGCGTCGGCAAACTTGATCTCGATGACTCCCTGCGATTGCTCGGCCACCACTGCCGGCGAAGCTGGGCATGGCTCCTGATATGGCGCCAACACCTGCGGCGTGTCGATCATCGATACTTGCAGCAGCGCAGCATCGCGTTCTGGCTGGTCATCGAATAACTCCGCCTCATATTTCTTGCGCCATCTGAACAGCATGTTGACGTTGATCCCATGCTCCAGCGCTAGCTGTGACACCGATATACCTGGAGCGCATGCCGATCGTGCCAACCGCTTCTTGAATTCCAGTGAATAATTCGGACGCTTCTTCTTTCTGCCTATTCCCGCTTCTATAGCCAATATAGTCCCCACTAAATATTTAGTGGGAACTACTGTCGCTTCTTTAGCTAATTACGTCCAGGCGGTGCGGACGAGATGCTTCCCCCGGGCGTTTACTGTCCATCGAAATTATCGTGGACACATGTTCACCTCCAGGCACAGCGTCAAGAATGTGGCACGGCTGGAGGCTTACCGACAAAGCGCCGCCAACCTGAATTTTTAGCCCCCTGGAAGTCGGGAGAGAGGCTTCGCTTGCGGGCGCTCTCTAATCATCTTGCAAGAGCGTGCACATTTATACAGGATTTGAACCAGCTAACGATATGATTTGCCGAGTTAAAAATTGTCCGTGGAAACGAGTAGGCAAATCCATCTCCAGTGCTCTTCCGCCCGAGAGCATTGGGTACCAGGTGTCTTCAAAGTAGCCTACTTAGGTGCCGGGCAAGGATCCCATGGCTTTACGCAAAAACGACCTGTTGGTTCGCGTATCACGGGCTTTCGGGTTGGGCAACCAGTATTAAATAATGCACAACCTACCGTATTAGCCGCAGTGGTCAGCCCGCCACCAATTTTTTCAAGTATTGAGTTACTTTGGTGGTCAGTCCAATGCTCGTTGTATTGCACCACGGGAGCGGCCCACGTTGGTTGCGCCACGATGAGGATCATCATGCCAAAGGCTAAGCCTCTGATGGCGCGGTCTCTGCCATTTTGAAGATGGCTGGTCGTCTTTTTTGACAATGCATCAACGTCGCCAAAAAACATATCGAGTGGTTTGCGACAGACATCTGGTGATTGCTGATTTGTCGGAATTTGAACAATAGGAGTATTCATTTACATCCCCCTCTTCAATTAGAATTCATGATATTCACGTGTGGTGTAGCTATGATTGTCTTACCCGAGCTGCGAACGTTGAATCCGGCCATGGGGGACTTGGTTACTTGCATGCAGATCGCGTTGGACCTGTGGTTATCGGCTGCAATGTATCTGCCACGACGGATTCGATATTTTATAATTTTCGTTTAGCCATGATTGCCATCGAAGAGCGACAAATTGACTCCTTAAAAGCGTGCGCTGCCTCGCCGGTGACTTCGCTGGTACCTGCAATATAACAACCGTTTTTCGCAATACTATTTACTGCGGCACTGGCACCGTTTAAGGTGCCCTGATCCACCGTTCCACCGCCTGCAGTCCAGGCGTATGGATGGAAATCCCCATTACCAACTTCACTGTTACCGACCACCGTACTGTTATCTCCAATCCCTGCGACACCTGCCCGATTACCTCCTGGTATTGGTGCGATGGCGATCGCATCATTGCCAGTGGTTGGATCCCAGAAATACGGCTGCCCAAAATCGCCAGATGTCAGATATACCCCTGCAATTTGACCACTTGCATTCATGTCGTTGCCTATGTTACGCACCGCGCTGCCTGCGACAGTCGCCAAGACCTGAGGCACACCTGCTGCCGACCAGTACACGGTTTTTGGATCGGACGTCGACGTAAATCGGCAACTCCCCATAGCCTGGCCAGCCATATTCACTTCACTGACACTACAACTGGTAGCGCTTGACGGCAATGAAAACGTTGCTGCTGCATAGCCGAGCAACCCTTTAATCCATTTCACTGGCGTTGCAGTGCCTTGCCCATTTGGACAATTACCAACGACGATGGGGGACGCAGAACCGCTCGTGTCACTGACATCGGTCGGACTACAGTTGGTGCTGGCTAGGCCTAATAATCCCACCGGTAGGGCCGTCGCTGCAGTGTTGGAGAGCCAAATCACTGGCGTTGCGGTATCGTCGACATCGACACTTACGCCGACACTAACCCCATTTTGATTGATTGCCATGGCCAAGGTCTTGACGCCTCCTGCAAGCGGCGGCAGTTTGATGGCAGATCCCCCGGGGGTAGTAGCCGACCAAACCACAGCTTGTGGTGCGGTATTGACATCCTGACAGGAGCCAATGATTGTGCCGCTATTGGTTATTCTGTCGGCAGAACAATCGCGACCAGACACTAACGGCGATAGAGATTGTTCCCCCCCGGTGTGCCAGCGAAAAAGGCGACAGTGGCCCCCACAGCATTGGTGCAGGTGCCAACCTCCCTACCACTATCGTCTATGCTACGCCCGGAACATTGTAGCCCTGAGTTAGTTCCTTCATCGACGAGCGCAGCATGCGCAGGTAAGATCCCCAGACCCAAGCTGACCGATGCAACAAGATGCAATGCATACAGGCGATTTTTTATGGTGATCATGTACGAACTCCTTTAGTTGATCCAACAATGAACGCTATCTGCTTTATCTACTTGAAGCCGGCTAGCTATGGCGAGGATACTGTATGACCTCAGCGGGGAAATTGAAGCTGGTGTAATGAAAACATAGGATATCCACATATTGAATTCAAGAAATATTTCTCCGAAAAAAATATCAAGAAAAATGCGGCAGCATATTACTGCGCATATGCCACGTTTTCTGATTCCAGATCGGTTGATTTTATCTAGAGGGTATTCATAGCGTGTTATGAATGCAACCACGGTAATGGACGCAATGCTTCATCGAAAATGACGGGACTCCGTCACCAACTGCATTTAGAGATACCCGAATTGATCGCTGAGGAGATAAAGCGGAAATCATCTCAGTCAGAAAAAAAGATGGTGAAGAAATAAATCAGATGCGCTGTTCACGGACAACCACGCTGGGGCGGGTGGCTCGGTGCCAGCGCCTTTGCCGCCGCCTGCGAGGGGCTTTTTTTGTCGCACATAGCGCAAGCCTTGACGGTGGCATCGCCCCTAGGTTGTTATCAAATGTGATGCTGAAACGGGCAATCGATGCCATGATGAACGGCCGTGTCGAGAAGGTCTCTTTTGCGACGAGATTGTGATCCCCTATGACCGGTGGTCTAACAGGCTGGGCGGAGCATGTTGATGCAACATCTCCGCGCGAGTTATGTCTATCGATGTCAAAATGGCCATCTTCGCAGTTTCTTAAGATTGTCTTAAGCGCGCCCATGATAGGATTCGTACCTTGCGCCTCCTCCTTGTAGAAGACGAGCCCTCGCTTGGCGCCATCGTACAATCCTGGCTCCAGCTTGACGGCAATGCAGTGGGCTGGGTCCGGCGCGGCGATTCTGCAGCGACTGTTTTGCAAACGCACCACTATAACTGCGTATTACTCGACCATGGTTTGCCAGGTGTATCGGGCGCCCAGCTATTGCGTAATTTGCGCGCTGCCAAAGATGTGGTGCCCGTACTCATTATTACTGCCCGCAACACCTTGGCCGACCGGATAGCTGGCCTTGACTTGGGGGCAGACGACTATCTGGTGAAGCCGTTTTACCTGGAAGAAATGTCAGCTCGTATCAGGGCCGTCGTACGCCGTCATGGGTTGCAGGCCGATAATCTTCTGACGCATGGCAAGATTGAACTCGACATCCTCAGCAAGTGTGTGCTGCTGGATGGAGCATCGATAGAATTGATCGCACGCGAATTTGCAGTATTGCGTGCATTGATGTTGCGCCGTCACCACGATGTGCAGGACAGGACGCTCGTCTATGCGATCAGCACTTTACATGCCCAGAACCCGATACTACGTCGTTTTGCTGAACACCTAACGGCTACTGGTATGGCGAAAAAAGCTGTAATTGGAGCTGTGATGCACAAAATGACACATCTGATTTACGGAGTGCTTCGCACTGGCAAGCCCTTCGATCCAAATTATTTAACCAACGGGCTTGCTATTCAAGACGGTATCTGACCCGACATGACGGATTCGGCGAAAGACGGAGCGCATTCATGGTTTTGTTTTCTAACAACGCGATATGCACTCTGGCCCCAGTTAGCTGCGCGTGTGAAGTGCGAAGCAAACTAGATTATGATTTTTTCGTGTTTTATGAAATTTTCAACAAGCACTTATAAAGAACACTCGATAAATCATTTCATTTCATAAAAACATAACTAAACACTCTTTAATTTTTTTCGAAATCGCCCTTATATTCGATGCATCTGGGTTT
>NZ_JAGQEE010000014.1 GCF_018304945.1 Collimonas humicola
GTTGGCGATCGGCCGGCCTATCGGTATGGTCGCCTCAACCGCATCGATGGCAGCCACTTCGTAAGTCGTGGCGTAGGTCGTGGTTTCCGTCGGGCCGTAGCAGTGAATCAGGTGCTGCGGCTTGCCTGCCGCCAGCACGCGCGCAAAGGCGGCCGGATCGCAGCGCTCTCCTCCCGTCAGCAGGAAGCGCAGGCGGCGGAACGCATCCGGTACGATCGCCGCGCATTGATTGAACACCGCCGTCGTCAGGAACAGCGTGGTGACCCCTTGCTGTTCCAGCGCGTCGGCAAAGCGCAGCGGATCGAGAAAGATTTCCTTATCGATCACGACCACCCGCCCGCCATTCAGCAAGGCGCCCCAGATTTCCATGGTCGAGGCGTCGAACGCCGGATTGGCGGCGAAGGCGATGCGGTCGCCAGCGTCAAAGGCCGCGTAGCCGTTCTCCAGCACCAGGCGCTTGATGCCGCGATGCGGCACCAGCACCCCTTTCGGCTGCCCGGTCGAACCCGAGGTATACATGATGTAGGCAATCGTCTCGTCGTCGCCGCCCGGCGTCAGGTTGTCGGCGGCATAGGCGTTGGACGAGATCTGGTCCAGGTTGACCCTGGCCAGCGCCGCCTGTGCCGGCCAGCGGCTGTCGCTGAGCGCCAGCAGCACGCTCGCGCCACTGTCCTTGACCATGAAAATCTTGCGCTCGTCGGGCAAGGCCGGATCCAGCGGCACATAGGCGGCGCCGCACTTGAGGATCGCCAGTTCGGCGACAATCAGCGGCAGGCTACGCTCCAGCTGCAGCGCCACCCGGTCGTTGCGCCTGACGCCCAGCTGCCGCAGGTGATGCGCCAGCTGGTTGGCCTGGCGGTTGAGCTCGGCATAGCTCAACTGATGGGCGCCATGCACCGCCGCAACCGCATCCGGCGTGCGCGCCGCCTGCGCCTCGAACAGCTGCGGCAGCAAGGGCGCCGGGTACTGCGCTTGCGTGCCGTGCCAGGCCTTGGTGACCTGACGTTTTTCCTCGGCCGGCATGACATCGATGCTGTTGATGGCGCATTCCGGCGTCGTTTCCAGCGCCGTCACCAGCCCTTCCAGCGCCGTCTGCATGAAGCCGCACACCCGCATTGCCCCTACCGCTGGCGTAACTTGCGCGGTCAGAGCGAAATCGGCGCCCAGGTCGTCGACTGACAGGCTCAAGGGATAGTTGCTGCGCTCTTCTCCCGAGATCTGGGTAATCCCTTCCCAGGTCGCCAGTTCCTCGGGTGAGGCCTGGTCGAGCACGCTGTGACGGTAATTGAGCAGGGCCGAGAACAAGGGCTGCGGCGCTGCAATCGCGCTGGCCCGTTGCGCCAGCGCCAGCGAAGCATGTTCATGCGCCACCAGCTGCGCCAGCAATGCATGCGCATGCCGCACGCTGGCCGCCGCCCCCTGCGTACCGATATTGAGCCGCAGCGGCAAGGTATTGACCAGCAGGCCCATCATGCGGTCGGCGCCCTCGCCGCCCAGCATGCGGCCGAACAGCACCGTGCCGAACACCACATCGCTGCGGCTGGAAACCCGCGCCAGCACCAGCGCCCAGGCCAGGTGGCAGAGGCTGGCCGCACTCACGCCCAGGTGCCGCGCCTGCTGCCGCAAACGCTGCGACAGCGCCGCGTCGAGCCGCACATGGCTCTCTTCCAGGCCGCCGCCGTCGCCGTGCACTTCCAGCAAGCCGAATGGCGCCGTCGGTTCGTCGACATCGCCCAGCATCTGGCGGAAGAAAGCTTCATGAACCTCGATGTTGCCGCCCAGCCTGGCTTGCGCCACGTAATTGCGGAACTGCAGCGGCGCCGGCAGCTGCGCCTGCCGCCCCTGCAGATGCGCCCCGATCTCGGCGTGGATGACTTCCAGCGTGGTGTGATCGTTGATCAGGTGATGCAGCAGAGTCAGCAGCACCCAACGCTGCTGCGCGGCGTCATAGGCAAAGCTGGAGCGCATCATGGGCGCCTGCGCCAAGTCAAGACGCATATGGCGCGGGTCGAAACGCGCCCGCAACTGGCCGGCGACATCGCCATCTTCCGGATCCAGGATCAATTCTTCCCGCACCAGCGGCGCGCTGCGCCACACCACTTGCAGCGGCTCCGGCACGCCTTCCCAGATGATGGCCGTGCGCAGCACGTCATGCCGCTGTATCACGTCCTGCAAGGCCGACAGATAGCTCTCCAGCCTGTGCCGGGTATCGAAACCGATCATCCCCACCAGCAGGTAGGGATCGCCTTCCTTGGCCATCAGGTGATGGAACAGAACGCCTTCCTGCAAGGGCGCTAGCGGATAGATATCCTGCACATTGGCGGCGCCGCCAGGCACGCGTTCGACGACGCGCGCAATTTCCGCCTCGCTCAAGCTCACCAGCGGCAGCATCGCCGGCGTAATCCGTTCACAGCCGGATGGGATCAGGTTGGCAGGCACCGCCACCAGCGCGCTTTCCGCGCCGACAGACGCCGCCAGTCCGGCCAGCGTCGGCGTCGCGAACAGCGCCCTCACCTCGGCCAGCAAGCCTTGCCGGCGCATCTTCTCTATCAAGGCCACACCCAGCAACGAATGGCCGCCCAGCGAAAAGAAATTGTCGTGGCGGCCGATGCGCTCGATCTGCAGCAGCGACGACCAGATCGCCGCCAACGCGATTTCCGTTTCGCCCTGCGGCGCTTCATAGCTGCTCGCCGCATAGGCATCGCTTGCCGGCGCCGGCAGGTTCTTGCGGTCCAGCTTGCCGTTGACCGTCAGCGGCAAGGCTTCCAGCGTGACGTACGCGGCCGGCACCATGTAGTCCGGCAGATTGCGGCGCAGGTGCGTGCGCAGGGTTTCGGCATCGACTTCCTCGTTGATTACGATATAGGCCACCAGGCGCTTGTCGCCCGGCACGTCTTCGCGCGCGATCACCACCGCTTCGCGGATCGCCGCATGCGCCGCCAGCTGCGTTTCAATCTCGCCCAGTTCGATGCGGAAGCCGCGGATCTTGACCTGGAAATCGTTGCGGCCCAGGTACGTCAGCGTGCCGTCGGCCTGCCAGCGCGCCAGGTCGCCGGTCTTGTACAGGCGCGAGCCAGGCGCCTGCGAGAAACAGTCCGGCACGAAGCGCTGCGCGCTCAGTTCCGGCTGATTCAGGTAACCGCGGGCGACGCCGGCGCCGCCGATGTACAACTCGCCCGGCACGCCGACCGGCACCGGCTGCCCTCGGGAATCCAGCAGATACACGGAGAGATCCGGTATGCGCACGCCGATAGGACTGACGCCGCCGCATACGGTATCGGCAACGTCGATCGGCTGGTAAGTGACATGGACCGTGGTCTCGGTAATTCCGTACATATTGATCAGGCGCGTGGCGCTGCCCTGGTTTTGCGCATACCAAGGGACCAGGGTCGCCGGCTCCAGCGCCTCGCCGCCGAAAATCACATGCCGCAACTGGTGTGCTTCCGCACCGCTGCCTTGCGCCGCAATCAGCTGGCGGAAGGCGCTCGGCGTCTGGTTAAGGATGGTGACTTTCTCGCGGCATAGCAGGCGATAGAAATCCTCCGCCGAACGCGCTGTCTCCAGCGGCACCACCACCAAGCGGCCGCCATGCAGCAAGGCGCCCCAGATTTCCCATACCGAGAAATCGAAGGCGAAGGAATGGAACAGGCTCCAGACATCTTCCCTGCCGAAATGGAACCAGGCGTCGGTGGCGGCAAACAGGCGCGTCACGTTGCGATGCTCGACCATCACGCCCTTCGGCGTGCCGGTCGAACCCGAGGTGTAGATCACGTACGCCATGTCCGATGGCGCCAGATGGCTGCTGTCGGGATTATGTTTCGGGTATCCGCTCCAGGTCGGCGCCTGCAGGTCCAGCAGCGGCAGGCCAGCGGCAATCGTCGCTTTCACCTGCAGCCAGCCGCCTTCGATCCCTTCCTGTGTCAGCACGGCCCGCGGCGCGCTGTCGTTCAGCATGTGCGCCAGGCGATCCGCCGGATAGGCCGGATCCAAAGGGACATAAGCCGCACCCGCCTTCAGCACGCCCAGCAAAGCCACCACCATGGTCAAGCCGCGCTCGACGCAGATCGCCACCCTGTCGTCAGGCTGGACGCCGAGTTCGCGCAGGTAGTGCGCCAGCTGATTGGCCTGCCGGTTCAGTTCGGCATAGCTCAGCTGCGCTTGGCCGTGTACTACCGCCACTGCATCCGGCGTCTTTTCCACCTGGGCCTCGAACAACTGCTGCAGCAGAGGCGCGGGATAACCGGCCTGGGTCGCATTCCAGTCGCAGACGATCTGATGGCGCTCCGCCGCGGTGAGCAGCGGCAACTGGTCAATCGGGCAGTCTGCGCCTGACAGGACGGCATCCATCAGCAAGGCCATGCGGCTTTGCATGCGGACGATTTCATCGCGCGTGAAATGGCGCGTATTGTAGTCGAACACCACCAGCACATCCTGGTCCCTGTGAAAATCCTGGACCGATATGGCCAGCGGCGTCTGCTCGAATCCATGATCCAGCTCAACGCCGCTTGCCATCCCTGCTCCCATCGGGAAATCGGTATTGAATACCTCGAAGGAAAGCGAGACGTCGAACAGCTGGCGATAGCCGTTTTGCACGACGTTGTGCAGGCGGTTTATCTCCGCGATCGGGAAGCGCTGATGGCGGTAGCAGCGGCGCATTTCCTTGGCGACCGCCGCCATCGCATGCACGAACGGCTGCTGCCGGTCCAGCGCAAAGCCGACCGGAATGATCGACGAAAACATGCCAAAGGTATTTTTTTCACGCGCATTGCTGCGATTATGTACCGGCACGCCGATCACCACCTCCTCCAGGTCGACAACGCGGGCGAAATAGATGCTGGTCAGCGCCAGCATGAAATCCGAGCCGGAAAAGCCGTGCCCGGATGCAAACGCCGTCATTTTTTCAAACAGCGGACGCTGGATGGGCCAATATACCTGTTCGCTGGGAGCCAGCGTTTTTGCGGCGAGCGCACTGTCGCCGGCGACCAGCCGCGCCGGCAGCTGCGTGAAACGCTGGCGCCAGAATTCCTTGTCGAGCGCAAAACGCGAAGAAGCGAAATAGTCCTGGTCCTTGGCGATGAAATCCAGGTAGGACGGCGCAGTTTCCGCGACGGTGCTGTCCAGCCCCAGCAAGCGATTGTATGCTTTGGCGATGCTGACAAAACTCTGCGAGGTGCTGATGCCGTCGGCAACCAGATGGTGATAGCACAGCAGCCAGTAGTAACGCACAGGACTTACGCGTATCAATTCCATTTTCCACAGCAGCCCGCCATACAGATCGAAGGCTTGCTTGAATACCCGCTCCATATGTTGCCGCGCATGCTGGTCGCCATCGGCTGCACCGGATAAGTCCAGCACCGGCAAGACGAATTCCAGCGACGGCAACACCTGTTGCTGCGCCACGCCGCCGGCTTTGACCAGGGTCAGCCGGGATGCGTCGTTGGCCATGGCGAAATCGCGGATCGCCTGCTGCAGCAGCAGCGGATCGATGGCAGCGTCGATCTGCACCGCCAGGCCGATGTTGTAATAAGGGATGTCAGGATTGAGCATCTGATCCAGCCAGACCACCTGCTGCACGGAAGAGAGTTCGTGGACGGCCGCTGACGCGCCGTTGGGCAAGGAATTTGACACAGCTGTTGTTTCAGGCGAATTCGACATGGAAACCCTCTGGTAGCAATTAGCAATTGAAAATAAGGAGCGCAGTCAGCTCCCCAAAGCCGCGCGCCTGTCGGCGCCGGGATATGGCATTAAGTCGGCCTTAAGTCTGGAATTGAAGTTGAAGCGAGCTCTTAAGAAGCAGCGTCGGGAGCGACGGTTTTATTGAAGAGACGGAATGGACAGGGCTGCGGATGGATGGGCGTGCACATGGAATTCTCTTGGCATAGGAAACAAGATGGTTATGGACATCCACTGCAGCAACCGGCCTTCGACGGCAGCAATCAGAAATATGGCAATCGCCGTACTTTGCTGATTGCGGGGTAAAAGTCGTCACAGCGCTGCAGGTAGGATACGGTGCAACATAGTTACTTTACAGAACGCAACAAACGCCGAAACTGTCACTTTTTACAGGGTGTTGCAATGCGCAAAATCCAAGTAGACTGATCTGTCTTTTATCTCGCCTCGCCTGCTGGAGCGGCGGCCACGGCGCGCCCGATCGTTTGACAATAGATACGCCAGCCATGACCGAGATGAGCACAGAACTTGCGATGGGAAATACTGCCGCCGCCGATCAGGCCGGGCGGCCGCCGGCATTGCTGCATCGCGGCTTCCTGCTGCTGATGACAGGCTCTTTCGCTGCCTTCCTGGGGGAGCAGATGACCACTGTGGCCCTGCCCTGGCTGGTGTTGAAGCTGAACAACGATAGCGTGGCGCTGGGCCTGGTGCTGGCGCTGATGGCGCTGCCGAAAATCCTGTTTCTGGTGATCGCCGGCGTGCTGGTGGACCGCCATTCGCCGCGCGCCGTGCTGCTCTGCGCGCTGGCCGGCGGCGTCATCCTGCTCACGGGAGTGGGCACATTACTGCTGTATGACATGCTGGCGCTATGGATGATGTATCTGTTCGCCTGCGGCATGGGACTGGTGGGCGCATTCGCCATTCCGGCGCGGGTCGCCATGCTGCCCAGGCTGATCCACCCGCAGCAGCTGCAATCGGCGAATGCGGCGCTCATGGGGATCACCCAGGTGTCGCTGCTGGGCGGACCGCTGCTGGCCGGCCTGCTGGCGGCCTCAGCGGATGGACTGGGGCTGGTTTTCCTGCTCAATGCCGGCTGCTTCCTGCTCGCGGCGGTTGCTGTACCGCGCCTGCCGCCGCGCACGCAGGCTGAAGCGGCTCATCAGGCAACCGAGGTGCCGCTGCTTGCCACCATCATTCCTGCGGCAAAATGGCTGTGGTCCGATGGCGTGCTGAGGACGCTGATCAGTTACTGGACGGTTGTCACCCTGCTGGTGGCCGGCCCGGTCCAGGTCGGCCTGCCGCTATGGGTGGACCGCCAGCTGGGCGGCGGCGCCTCGGCCTTCGGGATACTGATTGCGGCCAACGGCCTGGGACAGCTGATCGGCATCGTCTTCTCCGGCCTGCGCGCCAGGAAAGTCGTTCATCTCGGCATTGCGGTCTGCCTGATCGATGGCTTGGCCGGCATGGCCGTGCTTGGCATGGGATTGACCCATATGCTGGAGATCGGCCTGGCGCTGATGGTGGTGGTCGGCATCGGCGCCGGCTATGTTCAGGTCGGCTTGTTCACATGGATACAACGCCGCATCCCGAGCGCGCTCCATGGCCGGGTGCTCAGCATACTGATGCTGATCCTGATCACCAGTGCGCCGCTGTCTGCCTTGATTGCCGGCTACCTGATTCGCTACGTCACGCCATCCCAGCTATTCATCTGCGGCGGCGCGGCGCTATCGCTGTTCGCCATGCTGATGCTGCTGCATCCGAAACTGCGGCAATTGCGCAATTGACAAACCCCGGCGCTAGTCGGCTTCGCTCAAGACATCGATCATGGGCGCCGGTTCCGGCACAGCATCGTCTGCGAGCCTGTCCATCCTGATGTATTCGATGTTGAGGGTGATCGCTTCGCTATAGCGCAGCACGAAGTAGTCGCCCTCGACCACGTAGAAACGCTCCAGCTCTTCCGCGATGCTGGCGCCGTCCGGCTTGTCGGCCGACAGCGGACGCCGCATTACCTTCTCCAGGATCAGGCGGTCCAGGCTGCCGTTGGCGTCGACAAAGAAATTGTCGAGGATGCCGGTGAACAGCACCGCCTGCCCGGCGACGTTGACGATGGCCGATACCGAGATCAGGTCCGGCCGCTGCTCTTCGTCGAAATCGGCGCCGGTCAGCAGGTAGTACCAGGGCGCCTGGTTGAAACGCAGCCAGGGAACATACCAGCCGGCGTTGGAACGGTCCAGGCGATAGCGCGTGATCATCAGCCGGAAAGCGTTCGGCACGATCCAGGCGCCGGCATACAGACTCAGGAAATAGGCGCAGATCCAGGAAAACTGCAGGGCGATGCCCTGGATCGCCTTGGCCTGGCTGGCGGCATCGGAAGACAGCAGCTCCAGCAGCAGCAAAGGCTGCAGGGTGCGCCCGAACAACCATGCCGAAGCCAGCAGCCAGAGCGGATGGAAAACGCAGTTCCACAGCATGGCTTCGGTGACAATCTGTCCGAACGGGGAATAATCGAGGGAAATGCGCTCGGCCCGCTTGAAGCGCGAACGGGCGATGAAACCGGGGAGCAATAGCAGGAAGACGATTAAGGCAGGTAGCGCTACGTTCATCGTACCGCTCAGGCGGCCTTGGGTACGACGGTGAGACGGTACAGGACGGTGCCCTCTTGCGCGGAATGCAAGCTGATCACATCGTCGGTGGCGACCGTGGTAGACAATGAAGGCTGGGAATTCTTGCTGGCCAGATAGGCGCGCAGCTGCAGCGTCGCGCTCGGATCAGCGAGAACTCTTTTGGCCAGTGCGCTCTTGAGTGCTTTCATAGTGTGTCCACTATGCCATAAAAAAGCATTTTTTGCATGTTGCCGCAGTGTCACTTTCTGGCGATGCTCGCCTTGTCTAACAACAGGATTGTTATATCTACATAACGAGATATAACTTTGGCGTATATAGGGTCACTGATAAAATGGCAAGCCTGACTGAATTTGTGAAGCAAACCTGTGATCCGCATCAAGAACCTGCATAAAACCTATCCGCTGGAACGCAATGCCAAAACCGCCGGCACTCCCGTCGCTGCATTGTCCGATATCAATCTGCATATCAAAAAAGGCGAAATTTTCGGCATCATCGGCCGCTCCGGCGCCGGCAAAAGCACCCTGATCCGCACCCTCAACATGCTGGAACGCCCTTCCAGCGGCAGCGTATCGATCGAGGGCGAAGACATTACCGCGCTGGACAACAGCGGCCTGCACCGGCTGCGCCAGCGCATCGGCATGATTTTCCAGCATTTCAACCTGCTCAACGCCAAGACCGTAGCCGCCAATATCGACTGGCCGCTGAAAATCACCGGCAAGTACACGCCGCAGGAACGCGCCGTCCGGGTGAGCGAGCTGCTGGCGCTGGTCGGCCTCAGCGAGCATCGCGACAAGTATCCGGCGCAACTGTCCGGCGGCCAGAAACAACGTGTCGGCATCGCCCGCGCCCTGGCCAACACGCCGCACCTGCTGCTGTGCGACGAAGCCACCTCGGCGCTCGATCCGGAAACCACCCAGGCCATCCTGCGCCTGCTGCTCGACATCAACCGCAAGCTGGGCCTGACCATCGTGCTGATCACGCACGAGATGCAGGTGATCCGCAATATCTGCGACCGCGTGGCGGTGATCGAAGGCGGCCGCATCGTCGAGAGCGGCGAGGTCGCCGAAGTGTTCCTCCATCCGCAGCACGCGGTGACGCAAAGCATGGTGGCCGAAAGCACGCCATTCTCCGCCGAGGCCGCTTTGCTGCCGCCGCCGACGGCAGCCGGCCATCCGCATCTGCGCGGCCTGCTGGTGCGCCTGACCTATGTCGGCGACATCACCTACCAGCCGATCCTGAGCAGCATCGCCGCCGCCACACCGGCCCTGATCACCATCCTGCAAGGGACCATCGCCCGCATCAAGGACACGCCCTACGGCCAGTTGCTGGTGGAAATACGTGGTGAAGCGGCCGATGTAGCGCAGGTTTTCACGACACTGGATCAACACAATATTCGTCACGAGGTCTTGGCATAATGGATTTCTCTCTCATCGATTGGGCCGACATCTGGCAAGCCACCTGGGAAACCCTGGCCATGACCGGCTTTTCCCTGCTGTTCACGATACTGCTCGGGCTGCCGCTCGGCATCCTGCTGTTCATCACCGGCAAGCGCCAGCTGCTGGAACAGCGCGGCATCTACCGCGTGCTGTCGCTGGTCGTCAATGTGCTGCGCTCGGTACCGTTCCTGATCCTGCTGATCGTGATGATCCCGGTCACGGTGCTGCTGGTCGGCACCTCGCTCGGCGTACTGGGCGCGATTCCGCCGCTGGTGCTGGGCACCGCGCCGTTCTTTGCGCGGCTGGTGGAAAACGTCTTGCGCGAAATCGACCGCGGCGTGGTCGAGGCTTGCCAGGCGATGGGCGCCAGCAAGCGCCAGATCATCTTCGGCGCCCTGTTGCCGGAAGCCCTGCCCGGCCTGATTGCCGCCACCACCGTCACCGCGATCGCCCTGATGTCGTATGCCGCCATGTCCGGCGTGATCGGCGGCGGCGGCCTGGGCGACCTGGCGATCCGTTTCGGCTACCAGCGCTTCCAGACCGAGGTGATGGTGACCACCGTCGCCGTATTGGTGGTGCTGGTGCAGGTGCTGCAGTTCTCCGGCGACCGCCTGGTGCAGCATTTCACGCGTAAATGAGCCGTCCAATCAAGTATCGCTAGCCCGTTGTCCCCGCGAACGCGGGGACCCATTTTCAGGTTCATCAACGTGGATTCCCGCGTTCGCGGGAGTGACGGCATTTATTAACTACGTTCTTGCATAAGCAGTCATTTTTTCAAATCCAAAAAGGGAGTTTATATGTCACGCAAATTTTCATTTTCGCTCGGCCTGGCTGCGGCCGTGTTGTCGACCTTCAGCCTGATCGCCGCAGCGCCGGCGCAAGCCGCCGACAAGCTGGTGATCGCCGCCACTCCGGTGCCGCACGCGGAAATCCTGGAGTTCGTCAAGCCGATCCTGGCCAAGGAAGGCGTCGACCTGCAGGTCAAGGTATTTACCGACTATATCCAGCCGGCGGTGCAAACCAACGAGAAGCGGGTAGACGGCAACTTCTTCCTGCACCTGCCCTACCTGAACGAGTTCAAGAAGAACCACAAGAACGACCTGGAAGTCGTGGTCGCCAAGGTCCACGTCGAACCGTTCGCCGGCTATTCGAGCAAGTACAAGAAGCTGGCCGACCTGCCGGACGGCGCTGTCATCGCCATCCCTAACGATCCGTCCAATTCCGGCCGCGCCTTGCTGCTGCTGTCGCGCCAGGGCCTGCTGAAGCTGAAAGACCCAAGCAACATTTCGGCGACGCAGAAAGACATCGTCGACAATCCCAAGCACCTGAAATTCAAGGAATTGGAAGCGGCCACCTTGCCGCGCGTGCTGAACCAGGTCGACCTGGCGCTGATCAACACCAACTACGCGATCGAAGCCAAGCTCAATCCGGTCAAGGATTCGCTGTTCATCGAAGACGCCAATTCGCCTTACGCCAACCTGCTGGTGGCGCGCGCCGACAACAAGGACAGCCCTGCCGTGAAGAAGCTGGCAGCAGCGCTGAATTCGGCGGAAGTGAAGAAGTTCATCGAAGAGAAATACAAGGGCGCGGTGGTTCCGGCATTCTGATCGCTCTGATGGCTGCAAAACAGCGATAACAAACCAAGCCCTCGCCATTTGCGGGGGCTTTTTGGTTTACACTGACTCTTTTGCAATTAAGAATTCCCCAACACCTTAGAGGCACATCATGGAAGAAAAAGTGGAAACCAATGCACCCCAGCGCGACGCCTTCCTGGAAGAGAAAGCGTTCAAGTCGCGCACAGTCTTGTTGTTCGGACAAATCAACGATGCGCTGGCGCGCGATGTCGTCCGCCAGCTGATCGCCTTGTCAGGCGAATCCAAGGATCCGATCAATTTCCTGATCTGCTCGCCGGGCGGCCATGTGGAATCGGGCGACGTGATCCATGACGTGATCCGCTTCATCGACGCTCCTGTCAACATGATCGGCAGCGGCTGGGTCGGCAGCGCCGCGGTCAACGTATTCCTGTCGGTGCCGAAAGAACGCCGCTTCTGCCTGCAAAATACGCGCTTCCTGATCCATCAGCCAAGCGGCGGCGTCGGCGGCCAGGCTTCCGATATCGCTATCCAGGCGCGTGAAATCATCCGCGTGCGCGAAAGAATCGGCGCCCTGATCGCCAAGGAAACCGGCCAGAAGCTGGAAAAAGTGACGGCAGACATCGACCGCGATTTCTGGATGTCGGCACCGGAAGCCATCGAATACGGCCTGGTGTCGAAATCCATCGTCAGCGCCAAGGAAGTTGCCTGACAGCGCCAAGGCATGGGCATGACGACCGCTTAAGGTCCGGTTAACGGCAAGAGGGGGCGAGTAAATGATTTACTCGCCCCCTCTTTCGTTATGCCTGAAGCTTACGCCGCCTTGCGTTCCAGCTCTACCGTCTCACGCAAACGCTTGGCCGCCAGCACCATGTTTTCCAGCGCCTCGTAAGTCTCCGGCCAGCCGCGCGTCTTCAGGCCGCAATCCGGATTGACCCACAGCCGCGCATCAGGAATCACGCCGCGCGCCTTGCGCAACAGGCGCTCCATTTCGTCGACCTGCGGCACGCGCGGCGAGTGGATGTCGTAGACGCCGGGGCCGATGTCGTTGGGATAGGCAAACTCGCCGAAGCCATCCAGCAGCTCCATGTCCGAGCGTGAAGTCTCGATGGTGATGACGTCGGCATCCATGGCGGCGATCCACGGCAGGATGTCGTTGAACTCCGAATAGCACATGTGCGTGTGGATCTGCGTTTCGTCGCCGACGCCTGCGGCGCTGATCTTGAAGGCACGCACCGCCCAGTCGAGGTAATGCGGCCAGTCGCGCGATTTCAGCGGCAAGCCTTCGCGGAACGCCGGCTCGTCGATCTGGATCATGCCGATATTGGCCTTTTCCAGGTCGCAGACTTCGTCGCGCAAAGCCAGGGCGATTTGCAGCGCCGTGGTCTCGCGCGGCTGGTCGTCGCGCACGAAGGACCATTGCAGCATCGTCACCGGTCCGGTCAGCATGCCCTTCATCGGCTTGGCTGTCAGGGTCTGGGCGAACTGGCTCCAGCCGACTGTCATTGCTTCAGGACGATAGACGTCGCCGTAGATGACCGGCGGCTTGACGCAGCGCGAACCGTAGCTCTGCACCCAGCCGTTGGCGGTGAAGGCGTAGCCCCACAGCTGTTCGCCGAAGTACTCGACCATGTCGTTACGTTCCGGCTCGCCATGCACCAGCACGTCGAGGCCGAGCTCTTCCTGTTTTTTGACCACGACGCGGATTTCTTCGCGCATCTTGTCGAGGTAGTCCAGGTGGCCGATCTCGCCACGCTTGTAGGCGGCGCGCGCCTGGCGGATTTCGGCGGTTTGCGGGAAAGAACCGATGGTGGTGGTCGGGAATGCCGGCAGCTGCCATTTCGCTTGCTGCTTGGCGATGCGGGCATCGAAGGCGGCGGAGCGCTCGGCATCGGCCGCGGTCACCGCCGCCAGGCGTTTTTGCACCAGCGGATTGTGGATGCGGCTGGAGCCGCGGCGGCTGGCCTGGGCCGCACGCGAAGCCACGAATTGCGCTTCGACCGCAGCGGCATTGCCGTTGAGCGCCTGCTTGAGGGCGACGATTTCCGCCAGCTTCTGGGTGGCGAACGCCAGCCAGCTTTTCAATTCATCGTCGAGCTTGGATTCATTGGCGAGGTCGACCGGCACGTGCAGCAGCGAGCAGCTGGAAGCGACCCACAGGCGGTCGCCGAGTTGCGCTTGCAGCGGCTTGAGTTTGGTCAGCACCTGGTCAAGGTCGGTACGCCACAGGTTTCGGCCGTCGACCACGCCCAGCGACAGCACCTTGTCTTGCGGCCAGCCGGCCGCGATCTGCTCCAGCTGGCCGGCGCCGCGCATCAGGTCCAGATGGACGCCGGCCACCGGCAGCGAGCGCAGCAGCTCGGCGTGTTCGCTGACTTCGCCGAAATAGGTGGTCAGCAGCAGAGCCGGCGCCGCGCTGTTCAGTTGTGAATAGACCGGCGCAAAAGCGTTGCGCCAGGCGGCGTCCAGTTCCAGCGCCAGGATAGGTTCATCGATCTGCACCGACTCGATGCCGGCGGCGTGCAGACGCTGCAGCAACTGCTGATAGCCGGCCACCACTTTCGGCAGCAGATCCAGCTTGTGGCTGAGGCTGGACTTGATCTTGCCCTGGTACAGCAAAGTCAGCGGCCCGACCAGCGCTACTTTCACCTTGTGGCCGAGGGCGCGCGCTTCCGCGATTTCATCGTGCAGCCAGTCGACGCCGCCGTTGAACTGCAGGTCGGCAGTCCATTCCGGCACCAGGTAGTGATAGTTGGTGTCGAACCACTTGGTCATTTCCATGGCGAAGTGCTGCTTGCTGCCGCGCGCCAGGATGAAATATTCGGCCAGGGTCAGCTGTTTCGGATCGAAGCCGAAACGGCTAGGGATAGCGCCCAGCAATGCCAGCGTGCCGAGGACCTGGTCGTACCAGGCGAAGTCGCCGACGGTGACAAAATCGAGGCCGGCGTCGGCCTGGGCTTGCCAGTGGCGGGCGCGCAAGGTGGCGCCGGCGGCGCGCAATGCCGCCTCGTCGGATGCGCCCTTCCAGAACGCTTCCTGGGCGAACTTCAGTTCGCGGTGAGCGCCGATGCGCGGAAACCCTAATACGTGTGCCAATGCCATCTCTGTCTCCAATAAAAACATGTTCGATGACTCGCATCTTGGGCCAGCTTGGATTATGATTCAAACGATAAATATTAAGAATCAACTTGAATTTTACTCATACAGCTATTTTTTGATCCTTCTCGCAACCATATTGGCAACCTCATTGGCAACCATATGCAATCCATCCTCGAATTACGCCACCTGAAAACCCTGCATGCCCTGCGCGAGGCCGGCAACCTGCTGCGCGCGGCCACGCTGCTCAATGTCACTCAGTCGGCGCTGTCGCACCAGATCAAGCAGCTGGAAGACCATCACGGCACCACCTTGTTCGAGCGGAAATCGGTGCCGGTACGGTTTACCCCGGCCGGTGAGCGGCTGCTGAAACTGGCCGATGCGGTATTGCCGCAAGTGGCGGAAAGCGAGCGCGACCTGGTGCGCATGGCGCAAGGCGTGGCCGGTCAGCTGCGGATCGCGGTGGAATGCCATACCTGCTTCGACTGGCTGATGCCGGCCATGGATATCTTCCGCAAGCGCTGGCCGGAGGTGGAACTGGATATCGTTTCCGGCTTCCAGGCCGATCCGGTCGGGCTGCTGTATGAACATCGCGCCGACGTGGCGATCGTGGCGGAAGTCGACCCCGATGAGAAAGTCGATTACCACGCCCTGTTCAGCTTTGAAATCGTGGCGCTGGTGGCGCACGACCATCCACTGGCGGCCAAGGAATATCTGGTGGCGGAAGATTTTGCCGGCGACACCCTGATCACCTATCCGGTGCCGGACGACATGCTGGACGTGGTCCGGCAGGTGCTCAAGCCGGCCGGCATCCAGACCGCGCGCCGCACCACCGAACTGACGGTAGCGATGCTGCAGCTGGTCGCCAGCCGCCGCGGCATCGCCACCCTGCCGATCTGGGCGGCGCAGAATTACCTGACGCGCGACTATGTGCTGGCCAAGAGAATCACCGCCAAGGGCCTGACCGGACGCCTGTATGCGGCCTGCCTGCCCGAGGTGTCGCAGCAGCCCTACCTGGTCGACTTTGTCAGCACTACGCGCGAGAGCTGCTACGTCAATCTGCTGAGCGTGGAATTGCTTTGATTGCTGCGGTTACGACTAGCGACTAGCGGCTAGCGATCGCACTGCAGGTAGCCGTTGATATTGCTGAAGCTGCCGCTTCGGCATGAGCGCAGGGAGATTGAAGACCGTATCCTGCTATTGTCCCTGCCGCCGCAGGTTGCTTCCAGCACGCCGCCCCGGATCCCGATTTCCGAGCAGGACTGGAGGTAGCTTCCTGGCGGCAAATCTCTGTTGGAACCGCCATAGTCACGACCGCCTCCGCCCATGCACTGCAGGTTGCCGTTGATATTTTCAAAACTGCCGCTGCGGCAGGAAGACAGGGGAATGGCCGTCCTTCTGCCGCCATTGTCGCCGCCGCAAGTGGCTTCCAGCATGCCGCGCCGCACCACGATATCGCGGCAGGAATCGCGGTAGCTGCCGGGCGGCGCCCAATTGTCGCCGCCATAACGGTTGTCGTCGCGGTCACCGTAGCGGTCGTCGCGCCGGTCGCCGTACGAGGGAGAGTCGCCATAGCCGCCAAAAGCGACAACCGGGGCATTGCCATAGTAGCCGGGAGCGGCAGGCTGATACTGGGTATAACCGTCGTTGTAAGGACTTGCAGCACAGGCGGCGAAAGCGCCGCAGGCAATTACCATCAGCATGGATTTGATTTTCATTTTTTCTCCTTCAACGAAACATCTTGCAATCCCACGATTATACTTCGGCAAAACAGGGCCTCCCCCCGCGTTTACCGGTATTTCCCCCCTCTATTTCGTAGGGACCCGTACCCCCTCCCTCCCGCCAGGCGTCCGCAGGCAAGCTTCCCGAACATTCTTTCCTGTAAGAAATAACAGCTATTTCGACAACAGAAATCCGAGTATGTTGCCACATGGCATTTCATTTTGTAACAATACGTAACTTATGTTAGTGATTGTTACAAATGAGAGCCATCGCAGGAATCCTGGCCGCCGGCAGCTCTTTGCATGGATTGCAGCAATGACATCGGCAACAACGGTGTCGTTTTAGCAAATGCTTGAGCTGGAGGCAGTGGGCGCCCTGGATTGCCGGTAGTGTTTTTGTTCGCGAAGTATCTGGTCACCTTATGTCTTATCCACGCATCAATTTCAAGAGAGTGAGATACCATGAAACCAGCATTACGTCACGTCGAAGGCCCGTTGTTTCTGTCGCTGCTGCTGGCGGCAAGCTCAAGCGCAATCGCAGCCGACCGCATTGATCTTGAGAGCTACACCCCGCAAGTGCAAGCCGCCAAACAAGGCGGCCAGGTCAGCGTCCAGGCTTTGCTAGGGCTCAGTTCCGACGAACTGAAGCCTCTCCGCAGCCAGAACTACGCCAATGGCAAGGTGGTCACCCGCTATCAGCAATTTTTCCAGGGCGTGCCGGTATGGGACCAGGCCATCGTCGAGCAGCGCTCGGCCAGCCAGGCGCAGCCGGCGATGTCCGGCGTCCTGCTGCGCAATATCGCGAACGACCTGCCGAGCGCCAAGCCGGCCTATGCCGCCGCCGACGTGCTGCTGCAAGCCAAGGCCATCTCCCGCGCTGCCGTCACTGAAAACGAGCAAGCCAAGCTGTACGTGCAGCTGGGCCAGAACAATGTGGCGCAGCTGATCTATGTGGTGTCGTTCGTCAACAAGAGCGCCGCCAAACCCAGCCGTCCCTACTACATCATCGACGCCAACAGCGGCGCCGTGCTGAAGCAATGGGAAGGCATCACGCATTACGAAGCCAGCGGCCCCGGCGGCAACGCCAAGACCGGGCAATACGAATACCAGCCGGGCGGCAAATACGGCCCGCTGGTTGTCGACAGCAACTGCAACATGGTCACCACCAACGTAGTGACGGTCGATCTGCAAAACGGCAGCAGCGGCAGCACGCCCTTCCATTTCACCTGCCCGCGCAACACCTACAAGGCTGTCAACGGCGCGTTTTCGCCGCTCAACGATGCCCATTACTTTGGCAATGTGGTGTTCAATATGTACCGCGACTGGCTCAGCCTGCGTCCTATCAGCCAGACCCTGTACATGAAGGTCCACTACGGCAGCAATTATGAAAATGCGTTCTGGGACGGCAGCGCGATGAATTTCGGCGACGGCGCCTCGACCTTCTATCCGCTGGTGGCGCTGGACGTTTCCGGCCATGAAGTCAGCCATGGCTTCACCGAGCAGAATTCCGGCCTGGTGTATAGCGGCATGTCAGGCGGCATGAACGAAGCCTTCTCCGACATGGCCGGCGAAGCCGCTGAAAACTACATGAAGGGCACCAACGACTTCCTGGTCGGCACTGACATCTTCAAGGCCAGCGGCGCGCTGCGCTACATGGCCAATCCGACCCAGGACGGCCGTTCGATCGATAACGCGAAAAACTACACCAGCAGTCTCGACGTCCACTACAGCAGCGGGGTCTACAACAAGGCCTTCTACCTGCTGGCGACCACGGCCGGCTGGAGCACCCGCAAGGCCTTCGAGGTGATGGCCGACGCCAATCACCTGTACTGGACCGCCAACAGCACCTTTAACCAGGGCGCATGCGGCGTCGAAAAAGCCGCGGCTAACCGCGGCTACCAGGTGGCCGACGTGACTGCCGCTTTCAAAGGCGTTGGCGTCAGCTGCAGCGGCAGCAGCGGCAACGTCCTGGTCAAGGGTGTGCCGGTGAACGGCATCAGCGTGGCCAGCAGCGGCAGCAATGTGTACAGCATCGCGGTTCCTGCCGGCGCCCGCAACCTGAGCTTCCAGCTGTCCGGCGGCAGCGGTGACGGCGACATCTATGTCAAGCTGGGTGCAACGCCTAGCACCAGCACCTACGACGCCAAATCCGACGGCAGCACCAACGCCGAAAGCGTCATCATCGGCGCACCCGGCGCAGGCACCTACTACCTGCTGCTGAACGGCTACCGCGCTGTCAGCGGCGCTTCGCTGGTGGCGGATTACCAGTAAGCCGGTAAAGCAGCAACGCATGACCGTTCTTGGCATGCAGCCGTAAGTACTCCGTAGTCCGTCAAGCGGGGTCAGAGTAATTTTCGCAAAAGGCCGCGAAAAAAACTCCGACCCCGGTTGACTGCGCGGGGGTTGATTTTGACGTTGACGTTGGGGTTGCTTTTGAATTCCGCATGCTGACGTTGCCAAATGAGCCGTGCGGTCGCCTTTCTTTGCTTACTTTCCGGCGCCCGGCCAGGGGCGAAGCAAAGAAAGTGAGCGGCTGCCGGGCCGCTCCCGGCTTGTATCCACGGAGTAAAAAACGTCTTACTTACACACCGACCGTTCTTGGAATGCAGCCGCACGTACTCCGTAGTCCGTTAAATAGGGTCGGAGTAATTTTCGCAAAAAGCCGCGAAAAAAAACTCCGATCCTATTTAACTACTTTGCCGTTACTTTTGAATCATGATGACCGAATGCTCGATCAGGCTTTCGGCGCCGGCACCTACTATCTGCTGTTGAATGCCTACCGCGCTGTCAGCGGCGCTTCGCTGGTGGCCGACTACCAGTAAGCGTGCCGTAAAAAGCCCGGTCCGCCTGCT
>NZ_JAGQEE010000015.1 GCF_018304945.1 Collimonas humicola
GGTCAGGCATCATGCAGCAAGCGCCTGCATGCGCTTGCTGGGCCGGACGGCGCAAAGCGGTGCTTTGCGAAACCCCGTCCGGCCTGCCATGGATCAAAAAGAACAAGATGGTCGATCAGTCGAAGAATTAATAATTTTTCCTTAGTCGAAAGCAAAAAAAGGACGGCGTTGCTGTCCTTTTTTGCTTTCTTGACCGGACCTCGCACATTGTTTAGATTGTGGCATCAGCAGTCGCCCCATTTTTCTAGGAAATATGGCAACAAACACCATAGGCAGCAAATTCGGAAAACCTGACCGCGGCTGGCGCGAGCGCCTGTACACGATTATTTTCGAAGCCGATACCGAAGCAGGACGCCGCTTCGACACTGCCTTGCTGGTCATTATCGTCCTCAGCGTGGCGACGGTCATCATCGACAGCGTCGGCGCCGTGCGGGCGCGTGAATATGCGGTCCTGAATGTCCTCGAGTGGACCTTCACGGCCTTGTTCACCATCGAGTACGTGGTGCGCCTGCTGTGCGTCAAGCGGCCCTTGCGTTATGCCATGAGCCTGTTCGGCATCATCGACCTGCTGTCTATCCTGCCGACCTACCTGGCCATCCTGCTGCCGGAATTCCATTTCCTGATCGACGTCCGTCTGCTGCGCATGTTGCGCGTGTTCCGCGTGATGAAGCTGCCGCGCTACTTCGACGAGTCGCAGGTGCTGTGGCAGGCGCTGCGCAACAGCCGCCACAAGATCCTGGTGTTTCTCGGCGTGGTGCTGATCATGAGCGTGATCCTGGGCACCATCATGTATGTGATCGAAGGACCGGAAAACGGCTTTACCAGCATCCCGGTCGGCATGTACTGGTCGATCGTGACGCTGACCACCACCGGTTACGGCGATATCCATCCGAAGACGCCGATGGGACAGCTGATCACTTCCTGCGCCATGCTGCTGGGCTATGGCATCATTGCGCTGCCGACCGGCATTGTCGGCGTCGAGCTGGCGATGACCATGATGAAGGGAGTACCGACCACGCGCACCTGTACGCACTGCCTGACCGAGGGGCACGAAGCCGATTCGCTGTTCTGCAAGCATTGCGGCGAAAAGCTGGAGCCTTATCAGTATGACGCGGCTGCGGCCGGCGCCGACCCGTCCGCCAGCCTGGCGGATTTCAAGGCGCGCATGGCGCCCAATGTGCACCGCGATCCGCCTCAAAAATAAGGTCGCATTGCCGCTCGCCGGTTTTTGCGGCCTTGCGTTTGAATCTAACAACAGGCAACATTGTGAGCGAACTAAATTGACAGAATATAATCGAAGGGTGGTCTGTAATTCATAATCCTTGGAGCGCACTGTCTGTAGCGCTCCATTTTTTTCTTGGAGAAAAATATGTCGCGATCACGCAAATTGATGTTGTCGTCCCTGCTGGCTGCCACCGGTTTTGCCGCACACGCTCAGGCGCCTGCGCCGACGCTGTCCAGCGGCACCCTTGTGATCGTGCCGGCCTACGGCGAAGTCAAGCACGCCAATGACCAGGTCAGGATCACCTTTAACGTTGAAGAGCAGGACAAGGACAAGGCTGCCGCGGCGTCGCGCGTCAACGTCAAGATGAAGCAGGGCACCGATATCCTCAAGCGCCAGGATCCGCAGGCGATCCTGCAGACGCGCGGCTACTACACCTATCCGGTCTACCCGGAAGACCAGCCGCAGCCGCGCGGCAACGCCAACAAGCCGCGCCAGCCGACCGGATGGCGCGTCGGCCAGTACCTGGACGCCACCACCACCAATCTCAACAACCTGCCGAAAACCGTGGCGGCGGTGCAAAGCGTGATGGGCCTGAACGGCTTGTATTTCGGCTTGAGCGACGCCACCAGCAAGAAGCTGGACGACCAGCGTATCGCTGCCACCTACAAGAACCTGACTGAACGGATCGCTTCGATCGCCCATGCAATGGGTCGCAATCCTGCGGACGCTGTGCTGGACACCGTGGATTTCGAGGGTTCCGGCAACTATGCCCAGGAATCTTCAGCCGCACCGAAGGCCATGATGATGCGCGCTGCCTCTATGAACGATGCGGCGCCTGTGGAAGAGCCTAGCTTTGAGCCAGGCGAAACCACCCTGAACATGCGCGTGGTCGGCAAGGTCCGCTTCAAATGATGCGCTCCGCTGTCATTGGCCTGAGCCTGGCCGCCGCCGCATTGGCGCTGGCCGGCTGCAAGCCTTCGGCGCCGTCGCCGCAGATTTTCAAGGCCCAGACCGATGCGCTGGAAAAGGCCAAAGGGGTGGAGAAGCAGCTGCAGGATGCGCAAGACAGAAACCGCGCGGCGGAAGCGGAACAGGAGAAATAGACAGGGATAGGGGATTATCTGCCTATGTTTGTTGCAGGCCGGGTCAAGCTACGCTAGCCCGGCCTTTCATTTCGCACCAATCTGTCGATTTGTTGCGGTATTGTCAATTCCTCTCTGACTATATTTACTCACGTCAATAAAATCGAGCGAGAAGCTTGGTCTTTTTATACAATGCCGAAGATCATCTAGTATCATGCTGACGGCCTGCAGCGTTGATTCGGCTTCCTTATCCAGTACTGCATCAGGCGGCACGGCGGCTGGCATGGCTGGTTTCCAACCTGCGGTAGTCGTTATGCGGCAGTTACATTTATTTCCTGCTCGACTACGACTAGAATAGCCACGCTTTCAAATTTCCATCATTTACCAAAATAATCCGGAGTGCAGTTGAATAATTACCCCCATCCTATTATTGCCCGCGAGGGTTGGCCGTTTTTGGGCATCGCCTTTGCGGTCGCGCTGCTGATCACGTTTTTTTCCCTTGCATGGTCGCTGCCGTTCTGGATTATTGCCTTGTTCGTATTGCAATTCTTCCGTGATCCGGGCCGCGTGATCCCGCAAAATCCGGCGGCGGTGCTGTCGCCTGCGGACGGCCGTATCGTCGTGGTTGAAAAGACCATGGATCCTTACGCCAATCGCGAAGCCCTGAAAATCAGCGTCTTCATGAATGTCTTCAATGTTCATTCGAATCGCGCGCCGGTCGACGGCAAGATTGAAAAAGCAGAATATTTCCCGGGCAAGTTCGTCAATGCCGACCTCGACAAGGCGTCGGTTGAGAACGAGCGCAACGCCCTGGTGATTACTGCCGCCAACGGCCAGACCGTGACTTGCGTCCAGGTCGCCGGCCTGATTGCGCGCCGCATCCTTTGCTACGTCAAGGTCGCCGACGTCCTGGCGCGTGGCCAGCGCTACGGTTTTATCCGTTTCGGTTCGCGCGTCGATGTCTATCTGCCTTTGACGGCCACTCCCAAGGTTGCCGTCGGCGACAAGGTTTCCGCTACCGAGACCATCCTGGCCGAGTTTTAAACGCTGCGCCTTCAAGGCGCAGCTTGCAGAATTGTTTGCATAGTTGTTGTTTGTATGTATTGAGTTGATTGAAACGGAACTTACATGGCCACATTCAAGCGCCGTAAAGCGAAGAGTAACGTCGCACAGTTCCCCAAAGCGCTGCGCCCGTACAAGAATCCCGAACGCAGCGAATATCTGGACGAAGACGATATCAGCCCGCCGGCGCGGCGCCGGCGCGGCATCTACCTGCTGCCAAATGCATTCACCACGGCGGCTTTGTTTTGCGGTTTCTATGCCATCGTGATGGCCATGAACCTGCGCTTCGACCAGGCTTCCATCGCGATCTTCGTGGCGATGGTGCTGGACAGCCTCGACGGCCGGGTGGCGCGCCTGACCAATACCCAGAGTGAATTCGGCGCCCAGTACGACAGCCTGTCCGACATGGTGTCGTTCGGCGCCGCACCGGCGCTGGTGGTCTATGAATGGTCCTTGCGCGGCATGGGCAAGCTGGGCTGGCTGGCGGCTTTCGTCTATTGCGCCGGCGGCGCCTTGCGCCTGGCGCGCTTCAACACCAATATCGCGGTGGTGGATAAACGTTATTTCCAGGGCTTGCCTAGTCCTGCGGCAGCGGCATTGGTGGCCGGTTTTGTGTGGCTGATGGACGATCTCGGTTTCCAGGGCACATCGTTGAGCTGGGCGGCCTGGGCAATCACCTTGTACGCCGGCCTGACCATGGTCAGCAACGTGCCGTTCTACAGTTTCAAGGACATCAATCTGCGCAAGCCGATGCCCTTCATTGCGGCGTTCCTGGTGGTGCTGGCGCTGGTGGCGATTTTCAGCGATCCGTCAAAAGTGTTGTTCGGCCTGTTCGTGCTGTATGCCTTGTCGGGCTTCGGCGTGTATTTCTGGCGCTGGTTCAAGGGCAAGCCGGTCAGCATCGTGCAGACGGAACTAGAGCACGACGATAAGGACTAAGGTAATGCCTGTGAAATATTTGTAAGGTTAAATGTTGTTAAACCTTGTGTTGCAAGCGGCACGGTAGCGAGGCTAGTGGCATCATCCTTTTTCAACTGTTACTGGAGAAAAAAATGGGTTTACTTTCTTTTATCAAAGATGCCGGCGAAAAGCTGCTGGGACACAAGCCAGAAGAAGTGGCGGCAGCGCCGAATGTCGAAGAACTGCAGAATGCCGCAGCTGACGCAATCAAGACCTACGTCGGCACTCAAGGGATTGACACCAGCGGTCTGACGATCGCCTTCGATGCCGCCTCTTCCAGCGTCACCGCCAGCGGCGAAGCGCCGGACCAGGCAACCCGCGAGAAAATCATTTTGTGCTGCGGCAACGTCAAGGATGTCAAGGATGTCAACGATAACCTGACCGTTGCAGAAGCTGCCGACGAATCGCAATGGTATGACGTGGTCAGCGGCGACAACCTGTCGAAGATTTCCAAGCAATACTATGGCGATCCAAACAAGTACCAGGCGATTTTTGAAGCCAACAAGCCGATGCTGAAAAGCGTGGACTTGATTTACCCGGGCCAGAAGCTGCGCATTCCGCCGCTTGCCTGACCGCCGGCAACACCTGGCAGCCGCCCGCTTAACCCCGGGCGGCTTTTTTACGCCCGCAATCCGGTTAATTTAAACCGGAAGCCGCCAAAGCCTTTAAAATTAGAGGTTCACAAGACCAATCTGGAGCACAGCATGGCAGCCAACTCGCCCGAAAAACTGATCATCTTCGACACCACTTTGCGCGATGGCGAACAATCGCCCGGCGCCTCGATGACCAAGGATGAAAAGATCCGCATCGCCCGCCAGCTGGAGCGCATGAAAGTGGACGTGATCGAAGCCGGGTTTGCCGCCGCTTCACCCGGCGATTTCGAGGCGATCAGGGCGATCGCCGGCATCATCAAGGATTCCACGGTGTGTTCCTTGTCGCGCGCTAACGACAGGGACATTGCACGCGCAGCAGAGGCTCTGCAGCCGGCTGAACGCAAGCGCATCCATACCTTCCTGGCAACTTCGCCGCTGCACATGGAAAAAAAGCTGCGCATGACGCCGGACCAAGTGTTCGAGCAAGCCAAAAACGCGGTGCGCTTCGCCCGCAAGTTCACCGACGACGTCGAGTTCAGCCCGGAAGACGGCAGCCGTTCCGACATGGATTTCTTGTGCCGCGTGCTGGAAGCGGTGATTGCCGAGGGCGCCACCACCATCAATTTTGCCGATACCGTCGGTTACGGCGTGCCGGAACTGTATGGCCACATGCTGAAGACCTTGCGCGAGCGGATTCCGAATTCCGACAAGGCGATCTGGTCGGTGCATTGCCACAACGACCTGGGCATGGCGGTGGCCAATTCGCTGGCGGGTGTCATGATCGGCGGCGCGCGCCAGGTCGAGTGCACCATCAATGGCCTGGGCGAGCGGGCCGGCAATACGGCGCTGGAGGAAATCGTGATGGCGGTGCGGACGCGGCGCGATTACTTCAACCTGGATATCGGCATCGATACCACGCAAATCGTGCCGGCTTCCAAGCTGGTGTCGCAGATCACCGGCTTTGCGGTGCAGCCGAACAAGTCGGTGGTGGGGGCCAATGCCTTCGCGCATGCTTCGGGGATCCATCAGGATGGCGTGCTGAAGGCGCGCGACACCTATGAAATCATGCGGGCCGAGGATGTCGGCTGGAGCGCCAACAAGATCGTGCTGGGCAAGCTGTCTGGGCGCAACGCATTCAAGCAGCGGCTGGAGGAGCTGGGGATTGCGCTGGAGTCGGAGACCGAGGTGAATGCGGCGTTTGCGCGTTTCAAGGAGCTGGCGGATCGCAAGTCGGAGATTTTCGACGAGGATATCATCGGGCTGGTGTCGGAAGAGCAGCAGTCGCATGACCAGGAGTTTTATCGCTTCGTGTCCTTGTCGCAGCATTCTGAGACTGGCGAGAAGCCTAGCGCGCAGGTGGTGTTTTCGATCGATGGCAAGGAAGCGGCTTGCGCTGGCGAGGGCAACGGGCCGGTGGATGCGATTGTGAATGCGATCGAGACCAAGGTTGCGAGCGGGGCGGAGTTGTTGCTGTTCTCTGTGAATGCGATTACTACGGGTACGCAGTCGCAGGGTGAAGTGACCATGCGTTTGTCCAAGTCAGGGCGGATTGTCAACGGCGTTGGGGCTGACCTGGATATCGTGGTGGCATCGGCCAAGGCCTATCTGTCGGCGCTGAACAAGCTGCATTCCAAGTCCGAAAAACTGAATCCGCAGCTGTAGCAAGTCGGAAATTTCGCGCTGATGCAGTCAAATGGGGTCAGAGTTTTTTTTCGCGGTTCTTTGCGAAAATTACTCTGACCCCATTTGACGTTCTACGGAGTGAGTGCGGTGGCATGCTAAGAACGGTCTGCGGGTTGCTAAAACGTTTTCTACTCCGTGGATACAAGCCGGGAGCGGCCCGGCAGCCGCTCACTTTCTTTTGCTTCGCCAAAAGAAAGTAAGCAAAGAAAAGGCGACCGCAAAGCCATTGCCCTCCCTCCGGTCGGGTCCCCAAATCCGGCGCGCGCCAGCCGGGTGAGG
>NZ_JAGQEE010000016.1 GCF_018304945.1 Collimonas humicola
GTTCACTAGGGTGAGTGAACCCGGTTGGGTATGAATGTCCAAACGATTCTTACGAATCTTGGCAAACAATAAAAGCTCATCATATAACCTGCTAAGGTTATAGGGACAAGCCTCACGGGCAATTAGTATCAGTTAGCTTAACGTATTACTACGCTTCCACACCTGACCTATCAACGTCCTGGTCTCGAACGACCCTTTAGGGGAATCTAGTTCCCGGGAAATATCATCTTAAGGCAAGTTTCCCGCTTAGATGCTTTCAGCGGTTATCTCTTCCGAACTTAGCTACCCGGCAATGCCACTGGCGTGACAACCGGTACACCAGAGGTTCGTCCACTCCGGTCCTCTCGTACTAGGAGCAGCCCCCTTCAAATTTCCAACGCCCACGGCAGATAGGGACCAAACTGTCTCACGACGTTTTAAACCCAGCTCACGTACCACTTTAAATGGCGAACAGCCATACCCTTGGGACCGGCTACAGCCCCAGGATGTGATGAGCCGACATCGAGGTGCCAAACTCCCCCGTCGATATGAACTCTTGGGAGGAATCAGCCTGTTATCCCCAGAGTACCTTTTATCCGTTGAGCGATGGCCCTTCCATACAGAACCACCGGATCACTATGTCCTACTTTCGTACCTGCTCGACTTGTCAGTCTCGCAGTTAAGCACGCTTATGCCATTGCACTATTAGCACGATGTCCGACCGTACCTAGCGTACCTTCGAACTCCTCCGTTACACTTTGGGAGGAGACCGCCCCAGTCAAACTGCCTACCATGCACTGTCCCCGATCCGGATAACGGACCAAGGTTAGAACCTCAAACAAACCAGGGTGGTATTTCAAGGATGGCTCCACGAGAACTAGCGTCCCCGCTTCAAAGCCTCCCACCTATCCTACACAGATTGGTTCAAAGTCCAATGCAAAGCTACAGTAAAGGTTCATGGGGTCTTTCCGTCTAGCCGCGGGTAGATTGCATCATCACAAACATTTCAACTTCGCTGAGTCTCGGGAGGAGACAGTGTGGCCATCGTTACGCCATTCGTGCAGGTCGGAACTTACCCGACAAGGAATTTCGCTACCTTAGGACCGTTATAGTTACGGCCGCCGTTTACTGGGACTTCAATCAAGAGCTTGCACCCCATCATTTAATCTTCCAGCACCGGGCAGGCGTCACACCCTATACGTCCACTTTCGTGTTTGCAGAGTGCTGTGTTTTTATTAAACAGTCGCAGCCACCTTTTTATTGCAGCCCTTTCGTCCTTCTGGCGCAGGCCAGTCAAACTACCGGGGCGTACCTTATCCCGAAGTTACGGTACAAATTTGCCGAGTTCCTTCTCCCGAGTTCTCTCAAGCGCCTTAGAATACTCATCTCGCCCACCTGTGTCGGTTTGCGGTACGGTCTCGTTAGACTGAAGCTTAGAGGCTTTTCTTGGAACCACTTCCGATTGCTTCACCAATAAATTGGCTCGTCCCATACCCTTGAATTACGCTGCCGGATTTGCCTAACAGCCTTCTCTGATATAGGAACCGGGACTTCCAACACCCGGACAACCTTCCGCGATCCGTCCCCCCATCGCATCTAACGACGGTGCAGGAATATTAACCTGCTTCCCATCAGCTACGCATCTCTGCCTCGCCTTAGGGGCCGACTCACCCTGCTCCGATGAACGTTGAACAGGAAACCTTGGGCTTACGGCGTGGGGGCTTTTCACCCCCATTATCGCTACTCATGTCAGCATTCGCACTTCTGATACCTCCAGCATCCTTTACAAGACACCTTCGCAGGCTTACAGAACGCTCTCCTACCATATCCTTACGGATATCCGCAGCTTCGGTGACTGGCTTAGCCCCGTTACATCTTCCGCGCAGGACGACTCGATCAGTGAGCTATTACGCTTTCTTTAAAGGATGGCTGCTTCTAAGCCAACCTCCTGACTGTTTTAGCCTTCCCACTTCGTTTGCCACTTAGCCAATCTTTGGGACCTTAGCTGGCGGTCTGGGTTGTTTCCCTCTTGACGTCGGACGTTAGCACCCGGCGTCTGTCTCCCAAGCTCGCACTCATCGGTATTCGGAGTTTGCAATGGTTTGGTAAGTCTCGATGACCCCCTAGCCATAACAGTGCTCTACCCCCGATGGTGATACTTGAGGCACTACCTAAATAGTTTTCGGAGAGAACCAGCTATTTCCAAGTTTGTTTAGCCTTTCACCCCTACCCACAGCTCATCCCCTAATTTTTCAACATTAGTGGGTTCGGACCTCCAGTGCGTGTTACCGCACCTTCATCCTGGCCATGAGTAGATCACTTGGTTTCGGGTCTACACCCAGCGACTGAACGCCCTATTCGGACTCGATTTCTCTACGCCTTCCCTATACGGTTAAGCTTGCCACTGAATGTAAGTCGCTGACCCATTATACAAAAGGTACGCAGTCACGGAACAAGTCCGCTCCTACTGTTTGTATGCACACGGTTTCAGGATCTATTTCACTCCCCTTCCGGGGTTCTTTTCGCCTTTCCCTCACGGTACTGGTTCACTATCGGTCGATATCGAGTATTTAGCCTTGGAGGATGGTCCCCCCATGTTCAGACAGGATTACACGTGTCCCGCCCTACTTGTTGCAAGCTTAGTTCCACAATGATCATTTCGTATAAGGGGCTATCACCCTCTATGGCCGACGTTTCCAAGTCGTTCTACTATGTCCACTGCTAAAACTTGCGGCTGTTCCCATTTCGCTCGCCACTACTTTGGGAATCTCGGTTGATTTCTTTTCCTGCAGCTACTTAGATGTTTCAGTTCGCCGCGTTCGCTTTACACACCTATGTATTCAGTGTGCAATGACCACTAGGGCCGGGTTTCCCCATTCGGAAATCTGCGGATCAAAGCTTGTTTGCTAGCTCCCCGCAGCTTATCGCAAGCTACTACGTCCTTCATCGCCTGATATCGCCAAGGCATCCACCATGTGCACTTATTCACTTGTCCCTATAACTTTAGCCTCTGAGTGCGTTCACACCCAAAAAGCGGTTATAGAGGTATTTCTATGAGTTTAGCGTTTGCCGTATCCAAAGTGTTATCGCATTCTCTATGCAGCTTTCGCTCATAGAGTCTTTTGAGAACTCTTTACATACTTTTTGATTTGATACAATCATACCCATCCACAACAATGTCTTGTCATGGACGAATCTTTACTACTTCTTCTAGATTGTTAAAGAACGGTAAAACCTTTGATCTTCAAAAGACCAAACCTAAATCCCAGTGCATGCCCGCATTCACATGCGCTGCACCGACTTAGGTTTGATATTTCACGCTTCTTCTCACCAAGGAAACTTGGTGGAGGTTGACGGGATCGAACCGACGACCCCCTGCTTGCAAAGCAGGTGCTCTCCCAGCTGAGCTAAACCCCCGAAACTTGTGGTGGGTCTGGTTGGGCTCGAACCAACGACCCCCGCGTTATCAACACGGTGCTCTAACCAACTGAGCTACAGACCCGCTTGGATCAGTACGAGCCTACCATCAACTTCAGCACTCTCATGCCGCAGCCTTTGACCGATACCTGTTCTTCTTTATTAACAGACGATAAGTGTGGACGCTTAACTTTCATGCAAACTCTAGAAAGGAGGTGATCCAGCCGCACCTTCCGATACGGCTACCTTGTTACGACTTCACCCCAGTCACGAATCCTACCGTGGTAAGCGCCCTCCTTACGGTTAGGCTACCTACTTCTGGTAAAACCCGCTCCCATGGTGTGACGGGCGGTGTGTACAAGACCCGGGAACGTATTCACCGCGACATGCTGATCCGCGATTACTAGCGATTCCAACTTCATGTAGTCGAGTTGCAGACTACAATCCGGACTACGATACACTTTCTGGGATTAGCTCCCCCTCGCGGGTTGGCGGCCCTCTGTATGTACCATTGTATGACGTGTGAAGCCCTACCCATAAGGGCCATGAGGACTTGACGTCATCCCCACCTTCCTCCGGTTTGTCACCGGCAGTCTCATTAGAGTGCCCTTTCGTAGCAACTAATGACAAGGGTTGCGCTCGTTGCGGGACTTAACCCAACATCTCACGACACGAGCTGACGACAGCCATGCAGCACCTGTGTTACAGTTTTCTTTCGAACACTCCCAAATCTCTTCGGAATTCTGTACATGTCAAGGGTAGGTAAGGTTTTTCGCGTTGCATCGAATTAATCCACATCATCCACCGCTTGTGCGGGTCCCCGTCAATTCCTTTGAGTTTTAATCTTGCGACCGTACTCCCCAGGCGGTCTACTTCACGCGTTAGCTGCGTTACCAAGTCAATTAAGACCCGACAACTAGTAGACATCGTTTAGGGCGTGGACTACCAGGGTATCTAATCCTGTTTGCTCCCCACGCTTTCGTGCATGAGCGTCAGTGTTATCCCAGGGGGCTGCCTTCGCCATCGGTATTCCTCCACATCTCTACGCATTTCACTGCTACACGTGGAATTCTACCCCCCTCTGACACACTCTAGCTATGCAGTCACAAATGCCATTCCCAGGTTAAGCCCGGGGATTTCACACCTGTCTTACATAACCGCCTGCGCACGCTTTACGCCCAGTAATTCCGATTAACGCTTGCACCCTACGTATTACCGCGGCTGCTGGCACGTAGTTAGCCGGTGCTTATTCTTCAGGTACCGTCATTAGGACTCTGTATTAGAAAATCCCGTTTCTTCCCTGACAAAAGAGCTTTACAACCCGAAGGCCTTCTTCACTCACGCGGCATTGCTGGATCAGGGTTGCCCCCATTGTCCAAAATTCCCCACTGCTGCCTCCCGTAGGAGTCTGGGCCGTGTCTCAGTCCCAGTGTGGCTGGTCGTCCTCTCAGACCAGCTACTGATCGAAGCCTTGGTGAGCCTTTACCTCACCAACTAGCTAATCAGATATCGGCCGCTCTATGAGCACGAGGTCTTGCGATCCCCCGCTTTCATCCGTAGATCGTATGCGGTATTAGCTAATCTTTCGACTAGTTATCCCCCACTCAAAGGTACGTTCCGATATATTACTCACCCGTTCGCCACTCGTCAGCGGAGCAAGCTCCCTGTTACCGTTCGACTTGCATGTGTAAGGCATGCCGCCAGCGTTCAATCTGAGCCAGGATCAAACTCTTCAGTTCAATCTCTGTTTTGTGGCATTGCTGCCTAGCATCTCTGCTATCGCTCACTCAAAATACTGACAGGCCGCTTCTTTGCAGAAGCGCCTATTTTCTTCTTCTGTGAACATTTAATGTTTTAAGTTATACGCTAATGACTTACGCCACCAGCGCTGCACTTCCATCAAACGCCCACACTTATCGACTGTTAATTGTTAAAGAACCTTCTACTTCGCGCCACCAGTTACCCGGCTCGCGTCGCTGTCAAATCGTTTTGTTTGTCAGCAGCAGAGAGATGAGATTATGTAGCGTTTCAAGTTTTTCGTCAACTACTTTTTTACTTCTTACCGAAAAACTTTTTACTCAC
>NZ_JAGQEE010000017.1 GCF_018304945.1 Collimonas humicola
AGCGGCACATAGGCGGCGCCGCACTTGAGGATCGCCAGTTCGGCGACAATCAGCGGCAGGCTACGCTCCAGCTGCAGCGCCACCCGGTCGTTGCGCCTGACGCCCAGCTGCCGCAGGTGATGCGCCAACTGGTTGGCCTGGCGGTTGAGCTCGGCATAACTCAACTGATGGGCGCCATGCACCGCCGCGACCGCGTCCGGCGTGCGCGCCGCCTGCGCCTCGAACAGTTGCGGCAGCAAGGGCGCCGGATTGGCGGCGTCGGTCTGGTTCCAGCTCTTCATTATCCGGTGGCGCTCTGCTGCGCTCATCAGCGGCAGATCTGCGATCTGCCGGCTGTCGTCGCCGACCATTGCTTGCAGCAGGCATTGCCAATAGCCCAGGTAGCGCTCGACGGTGCTGCGTTCGAACAAGGCAGTGGCATACTCAAGCACGCCGGCAATCACATCGCCCGACTCTTCCAGCGACAAGGTCAGGTCGAATTTGGCGGTCACTTGCTTGTAAGGCAGATGCGTCAGCTCCAGGCCGGGCAGCTGCAGCTTGCCTTGCGGCGCGTTCTGCCACGCAAACATGACCTGGAACAAGGGACTATGCGCCATGCTGCGCACCGGATGGGTATGTTCGACCACCTGTTCGAACGGAATGTCCTGATGTTGCTGTGCCGCGAGCGACTGTTGCTTGACGTGTTCCAGCAACGTGCCTACCGTCGCCTTTTCCGGCAGGTGGATACGCAGCGCCAGCGTGTTGACGAAGAAGCCGATCAAGCCTTCCACTTCCTGCTGGCTGCGGTTCGCCGTCGGCGTGCCGATGACCACGTCGTCCTGTCCCGCCAGGCGCCCCAGCAGCAGGGCCCAGCTGCTCAGCAGCGTCATGTGCAAGGTGCTGCCGTGGCGATGGCTCAAGGTCTTGAGTTTTTTAGTCAGCTCTTGATCCAGCGCCGTCGCTACCCAGGCGCCGGCATAGTCCTGTTGCAGCGGACGGGAATAATCGGTCGGCAATTCCAGCAAGCTCGGCGCGCCCGCCAGGTTTTCTTTCCAGTACGCGGTCTGCTGTTCCAGCACCGCGCCGCTCATCCAGCGCCGCTGCCACGCAGCGTAATCCGGATACTGCACCGCCAGCGGCGGCAAGGGATCGTGCTCGCCCTGCCGGTAGGCGCTGTACAGCGCGCTGATTTCATTGAGCAGCACTGCGATCGACCAGCCGTCCGAAACGATATGGTGCATCGTGATCAGCAGCGTATGCCGGGTGCGCGTCTCCTGCAGCAGGCGGCCGCGGATCAGCGGTCCTTGCGCCAGGTCGAACGGCGCCGCCGCTTCTTCCGCGATCAGGCGTTCCCGCTCTGCGTCGCGCTCCGGATGATGCCGCAAGTCGTGTTCCAGCAGTTGGAAATGGCTGAGGTCCGCCGCCTTGACGCGCTGTATTGCATCGCTGCCTTCGGCGGCGGCAAAGCTGGTGCGCAGCGCTTCGTGGCGGAATACCAGGCGCTCCAGCGCCTGCACCAGGGCAACCCGGTCGAGCTCGCCGCGCAGCTGCAAGGCCAGCGGAACATGATAGGCCTGGCGCACCTCGCCCATCTGCTCCAGGAACCATAGCCGCTGCTGGGCAAACGACAGCTGCTCCCGTTCGGCGCCGCTGGCGCTTGTGATCAGCGGCCGGATGCCGGTATCGCTGCCGGACAGACCGGCGGCGAAGTCGGCAAGGAACGGATGCATGAAGACGGCGCTCAGCGCCACCTCGACGCCGAATGCTTGCCGCAGCCGCGAGATCATCTGCACCGCCAGCAGCGAATGGCCGCCGAGCGAGAAGAAGTTGTCGTGACGGCCGACGCGCTCGATTTTCAGCAATTCCGACCAGATCGCCGCCAGCGCGATTTCCGTCTCGCCCAGCGGCGCGGCATATTCATTGGCTGCATAGGCAGCGCCATCCGGGGCCGGCAGGTTCTTGCGGTCCAGCTTGCCGTTCGCCGTCAGCGGCAAGGCCGCCAGCGCGACGTATGCCGCCGGCACCATGTAGTCCGGCAGATTGACGCTCAGATGCGCGCGCAAGATTTCCGCATCGACTTCGTCCTTGTCAACGCAACTGCGCACGAAATAGGCCACCAGCCGCTTCTCGCCCGGGATGTCTTCCCGCGCAATCACCACGGCCTCGCGGATCGCTGCGTGCATCGCCAGTTGCGCCTCGATCTCGCCCAGCTCGATGCGGAAGCCGCGGATCTTGACCTGGAAGTCGTTGCGGCCCTGGTACAGCAGGTTGCCGTCGGCCTGCCAGCGCGCCAGATCGCCGGTCTTGTACAAGCGCGCTCCCGGCACTTGCGAAAAGCGGTCGGCGATGAAACGCTGCGCGCTCAGCTCCGGCTGGTTCAGGTAGCCGCGTGCGACCTGCACGCCGCCGATATGCAGCTCGCCGGCGACGCCAAGCGGCACCGGTTCGCCCAGCGCATCGAGAACGTAAATGCTGGTGTTGGCGATCGGCTTGCCGATAGGAATTGCGCTCCTGGCGTCTCCGGCGACGCAAGTCCATGCCGTCACGTCCACTGCGGCTTCGGTAGGCCCGTACAGATTATGCAGCTGGGCATGCGGCAGCAGTGCATGGAAATTTTGCGCCAGCGATGCCGGCAGCGCCTCGCCGCTGCACATCACCCGCACAATGCTGCGGCAGGCGGCGGCCTGGCCATGGGCGGCAAACACCTGCAGCATGGAGGGCACGAAGTGCAGCGTGGTGACGCCGGCAGCGCGGATGAGCTCGCTCAGGTAGGCCGGATCCTTGTGCCCCTCCGGTTTGGCCATCACCAGCTTGGCGCCGGTCATCAGCGGCCAGAAGAATTCCCACACCGAGACGTCGAAACTGAAAGGCGTCTTTTGCAGCACCACGTCGTCCCGCTGCAGTCCATAAGCCTGTTGCATCCACAGCATGCGGTTGACCACGCCGCGATGCTCGTTCATCACGCCTTTCGGCTTGCCGGTCGAGCCGGAGGTGTAGATCACGTACGCCAGGTCGGACGGCGCCAGGTGGCTGCTGTCGGGATTGTGCTCCGGATAAGCGGCCCAGCTGGGCGCTTGCAAATCCAGCAGCGGCAACTCCGGTGCGATCGACGCCCGCACCTGTTGCCAGCCGCCTGCAATCCCGGCCTGCGTCAGCACCACGCGCGGCGCGCTGTCGCTCAGCATGTGCGCCAGGCGATCCGCCGGGTAGGCCGGATCCAGCGGCACGTAGGCCGCCCCTGCCTTCAGCACGCCCAGCAAGGCAACCACCATCTGCAGGCTGCGCTCGGCGCAGATCGCCACCCTGTCGTCCGGCTTGACGCCCAGTCCGCGCAGGTAGTGCGCCAGCTGGTTGGCCTGACGGTTCAGTTCGGCATAGCTCAGCTGTTGCCCGTCCTGCTCCACCGCCACCGCATCCGGCGTACGCGCGGCCTGCGCTTCGCACAGCTGATGCAGCAGGGACTCGCGCTCCGGATAGTCCACCTCGGTCGCATTCCACGCCGCCAGCGCCTGCCGTTCCGTCTCGCCCAGCAGCGGCAGGCTGGCGATCTGCCGCGCATCGTCGCTGACCATCGCTTCCAGCAGACGGCGCCAATAGCCGAGATAGCGCTCCACAGTGGCTTGTTCAAACAAGGCGGCGGCATATTCCAGCGAACCGGCGACCGCATCGCCCGCTTCGCCCAGCGACAAGGTGAGGTCGAATTTCGCCGTCACTTGCCTGAGCGACAGCGGCGTCAGCTCCAGGCCTGAAAGCTGCAGCCTGCCTTGCGGCGCGTTCTGCCAGGCGAACATCACCTGGAACAAGGGGCTGTGCGCCATGCTGCGCACCGGATTGGCATGTTCCACTACCTGTTCGAACGGGATTTCCTGATGATGCTGGGCTGCCAGCGACTGCTGCTTCACGTGCTCCAGCAGAGCTGCCACCGTAGCCTGTTCCGGCAGATGGATGCGCAGCGCCAGCGTATTGACGAAGAAGCCGATCAGGCCCTCGACTTCCTGCACGCTGCGATTCGCCGCCGGCGTGCCGATGACCACATCGTCCTGTCCCGCCAGCCGGCCCAGCAGCAGTGCCCAGCTGCTCAGCAGCGTCATATACAGGGTGATGCCGTGGCGCTGGCTCAGGACCTTCAGTTTGCGCGTCAGTGCGGCGTCCAGCGTTGTCTCAATGCTGGCGCCGGCATAGTCTTGCTGCGCCGGCCGCGGATAGTCGGTCGGCAGTTCCAGCAGGGTCGGAGCCCCTGCCAGGCTCTGTTTCCAGTAGGCGGCCTGCTGTTCCAGCACGGCGCCGCTCATCCAGCGCCGCTGCCATGCCGCGTAATCCGGATACTGTACCGCCAGGGCTGGCAGCGGATCATGCTGCCCCAGCAGGTAGGCGTTGTAGAGTGCGCTGATTTCATCCAGCAGCAGCCCGGTCGACCAGCCGTCCGAAACGATATGATGAGTGGTGATCAGCAGCGTGTGCTGGGTCCGCGTCTCTTGCAGCAGGAGGCCGCGGATCAAGGGGCCCCGAGCCAGATCGAAAGGCCTGGATGCCTCTTCGGCAAGCAGGCGCTCGCGTTCCTCCTCGCGTTCCGGATGATGGCGCAAATCGTGTTCCAGCAGCTGGAAATGACTAAGTTCCGCCGCCGCGACGCGCTGTATTGCAGCTTGGCCTTCCCTGGCGACAAAGCTGGTGCGCAATGCTTCATGGCGGAACACCAGCCGCTCCAGCGCCTGCACCAGGGCCACCCGGTCAAGTTCGCCGCGCAGCTGCAAGCCCAGCGGAATGTGATAGGCATGGCTGACTCCGCCCATCTGCTCCAGGAACCACAAGCGTTGCTGCGCAAACGACAATTGCTCGCGCTCTGCTGCGCTGGCGGCTGTCAGCGGCGGCCGGACGCTGGACGGGCCGGCCAGCAGCTGCGCGGAGAAGTCCTGCAGCACCGGATGCGCAAACAAGGTGCTGATCGCCACCTCGATATCGAACGCCTGCCGGATGCGCGAAATCATCTGCACCGCCACCAGCGAATGGCCGCCGAGCGAGAAAAAATTGTCGTAGCGGCCGATGCGCTCGACCCGCAGCAGCTGTGACCAGATCGCCGCCATGGCAGCTTCCGTTGCGCCTTCGGGCGCCGCATAGCCGCTCACTGCAAATGCCTCCGCCTCGGGCGCCGGCAGCTTCTTGCGGTCCACCTTGCCATTGGCTGTCAGCGGCAGCTCTGCCAGCGCAACATAAGCTGCCGGCACCATGTACTCGGGCATGCCGGCGCTCAGGTAGGCGCGCAGCGCTGCCGCGTCGATCTCTTCATTGACGACGATATACGCCGCCAGGCGCTTGTCGCCAGGATTGTCCTCGCGCGCAATCACCACTGCCTCGCGGATCGCCGGATGCAAGGCCAGCCGCGCTTCAATCTCGCCCAATTCAATGCGGAAGCCGCGGATCTTGACCT
>NZ_JAGQEE010000018.1 GCF_018304945.1 Collimonas humicola
GGAGCATTCAAATCCTTTTAACGCAAAACGGCAATCGTCCCCATTTTCCTTACAAAGCCAAACGCCCCATCTTGACCAATTCCCGCTGCAGCGCTCGCGCCACATGACCACTGCCGACGCAGGGCGCACCTTCCTCAGCAGCCAGCCAGGTCGCCAACAGGGCGGTATTTCTGATATTGGCACCGGTAATGATGGCCTTGCGCGCCAGCGCAGCAAAATCGATGTCGTCCGCCAGCGCGACCTGTGGCGGCCAGATGCTGCGCCACATACGTTCACGCAGCGTCGCATCCGGAAAGGGGAAGCGGGTGATGAAGGTCAGCCGGCGCGTAAAGGCCTCATCCAAGTGGCTGCGATTGTTGGTTGCCAGCACCACCAGGCCAGGGTAGGTTTCCAGGCGTTGAAGCAGATACGACACTTCGATATTGGCGTGGCGATCGTGCGCATCCTTGGTTTCGCTGCGCTTGCCGAACAAGGCGTCGGCTTCGTCGAAGAACAGCACACCGGCATCGGCTGCGGCCAGATCAAAGATGCGGGAGATGTTTTTTTCCGTTTCGCCAATGTATTTATTGACGACCGTAGACAAATCGATCTTGATCAAATCCACACCCAAGGCGCCCGCCAGCACCTCCGCCACCATAGTCTTGCCGGTGCCGGAATCGCCGTGGAACAAGGCGCTGATGCCGATGCCGTAGCTTACCTTGCGGCCGAAGCCTTGCGCCAGCACCTGGTCTTTATGCTTGATGGCGGCGAGAATTTCCTTGAGTTGCTGCTGCAAGTCGTCGCTGATGATCAGGTCGTCAAAGTCGCGCATCGGGGCGATGCGCTGCGCCAGCTTGCCGAAATTCTGCTGCGAACGTAGGCGAAACGCGGCATACAGATCCTCAATCGCCAGCAGCGCCGCGGGCGAGCGCTGCGCGCGATACAGATCGGCTTCGTGCAAGGTGTGGGTGAGCGTATCCGCAGACAGATGAAAACGCTTGACCAAGGCAGCGAGATCCAGCGTTGCCTCCGTTGACACGGCCGCCCCGGCTTTCTTCAGTTGCGCGCGCAGCAGGGCTTCGTCTGCCGCCAATGAGCGCGCCGGCATGTCCAGCAACAGCTGCGGCAGATCGCCCAGCCACACCTGCGGCGCATGGGGCTCGGTCAGGCACACCAGCGGCAAACCGTGATCGACAATGCGGGCCGAAAACTGCGCAAACAGCCAGCGCCGCGCTTCCGCCATCGCCGGCAGCGAGCGCAACACCAGGCACCCGGCCCGCAAGCGAGTCTCGCGCAGAGCCAGCGACAATACGTGCAAGGCGTCTTCATCTTCTTTCGGCAATAATTCCAGATCCAGGTTCAACACCTGCCGATCGGCCGTGGCGGCGGCTGTCGCCACCGCGACACCGCGGCCGCGTCCCGCATGCGCGCGCAGCAGCAGCACGGGGGTTGCCTTCGGCGAGGCGACATGGATGTCGCCGGCAAAGCAAAACTGCACAATGCGCGCGGTCAGATCGGGATAGCGATCCGGCAAATTTTCCGGTGGCTTCAGCCATTGGGCGCACTGCGCCAATAGCGGCGGCAAACAATCGCGCGCGCGCTGCGTCTCGTGTCCGGCCAGATAGTGATAGAGCTCTTTATCGGTCTGCAGGACAGTGTCGGCCCACTGGCCGGCTGCGTCGCTCTTACTTTTCAGGGTCAGCAAACCATGCCGCACCAATGGCGCTTGCGACATCAGACTGACCAGTTGCGCCGTTTTCTCCATGCCATCGCGGCACAATACGTTCAGCGCAAAATCGATGGTCGGCAAGCGTTTTCGGGTGTCATCCTGGATAAAAGAAAACAGCACCGAATAACGCGCATCGAACCACGGCAGCAAGGCCAGCAATAAAACATCGCGCTCGAAAGGAGAAAGGCCAAAACGTTCAATCAATTGCCCCAAGCGGCTGTGGCGCGCAATCGGCCCGCTCTCCATGGCCGGCTCCTCCTGATCGGCAACAGCATCCGCATCTTCCTGCACGGCCCAATGCGGTCTGCCCTGAGGTTGCGCCATCAAGGCCTCGACCTCTTCCGGCGCCTGCACCAGCGCCTGCATGTTGTGCTTGTCGTCCGGGTGCGATTGCAAGCGATGCAGGGCGCGCTGCACCATTAAATCGATACGCTCCAGCTGCGCCAGCAGACAGGACCAGTTCTCCTCTTCCGACAGCGCCCGCGCTTGCGGCAAGGGGAGTGGCTTTTCGTTATCTACGCTTAATCTCAGCATACTTTCTTTCCGTTGGCCGGAAATCGTGCTCTTGATGCGGATTGAACGCTTGGCGTCATCGTGCGGCATAGAAAATCCTTCCTGAGAAAGCCCCCCTTAACCCCAATCCCGTTCAGTTGATGGGGATCTCGAATCCCATCTGTTGCATCTAGGCGACCCGGTATGTTAATGGCGGACCGGGTCGGCAATAGCGATGATCGTGTTTTGCACCTCTTGCAGAGTAATTGACTCGTTAGCCAAGTCGACGGTCGAGCCCTGCCAAGTCTCAATCAGAGGCGCGAGAAGATCCTTCACGGAAGCCAATGCCACGCCGGTGACCTGGATGTTTGCTTTCTTTGGCGGATTTTCTCTGGCAACACGGGACGCATCGAGCACCGGCGTGACCTGCAACACCACCTTACTCATAGCATTGACAGGCACGCTACTATCCCGCAAGGCTTGGCGCAACCCCTCCAGCAAATAGTGTTCTAACTGAATCTCCCAAGAACCACTGCCTTGGCCGAGCTGGACGTCGTTTGAGTACACTATCGGTACTTCAACATCCGTGGGCTTTTCAAAGCTGATCGGAAGCGTGACGGCAAAATTGATAATGGTCTTTGGCTTATCTCCCAGCGACTGCCAGAAGTTGCCCAGACTATTGAGCGCTTCAGGCTCAATAACGCGCACCGAACAGTGTTGCAGATCAGGATGGGTACGCATACTGAGCAGCGCTTTAGTGACACGGTTTAGTACTCTTACCGCTTGGCTGTCTGGCGCTGAGGCCGGAGCACCGCCGCCACGTCCGCCGCTACCGTCCTTTTCCCAATAGGTCACCAGATACAGGCAGCGCACGTTGGCGCGGCGCGGCTCAAAACGCCTACTCTCCGGCAAATAACGTGGCGTATCGCCATGACGCAACTCCAGATCCTCATGAATGAGGTATAAGAACAGATGGAGGATCGGATCGGCTGGCGGGTTAGCCGGGTCAGGAGCATCCCAACTCAGATCAAGCGACATCCCAGTCAGATAGTTTTTGATATGTTCATCAATAGTGGCGTTAAGAGTAGCAATCTCATCTTCGCTCTGGTTGTCGGTCAATACGGGCACGGCATGCCTCCGGTGGTAGGTAGTCACAATAATGTGATGTTTATATTTATGCGGGTCGAAAGATGAACAGGAGTTACGCCTATTTTCTTGTCGTCCCTGCGAACACAGGGATCCAGTTGCTGCGTAAAATGGCTTCCCGCGTTCGCGGGAATGTTGGGGCGCCTAGCCCGGGGGGCGCAGCTGGGATCGCCTAGACGCCGTAGAAAGTATCGATCACAATACAAACTCACCCGCGCCCCATAGAAAACCCAGATGCATCGAATATAAGGGCGATTTCGAAAAAAATTAAAGAGTGTTTAGTTATGTTTTTATGAAATGAAATGATTTATCGAGTGTTCTTTATAAGTGCTTGTTGAAAATTTCATAAAACA
>NZ_JAGQEE010000019.1 GCF_018304945.1 Collimonas humicola
TTACGAGGGAGGGCTGATTGGTGCGGCGGAAAAAATAGCGAAGGAGATTGTGGGGGAGGCTCCCTGGCTCGCACTGGGTGCAGGCAGCAGAGAGGCAATGAAAGCGTATGTCAGTGCATCGCTCGATACCGCGCTGGAAGAAGAGGGAGAAACGCTCAGGCCGTTGACTGCCAAAGAGGAGCTGTCGCGTATAGCCGCCTCTTCTGACCCGGAGCTTCGGGCACTCGCTGCGCACCTGCGGGACAATTTGGTGGATGACGTGCCCATCAGGCGATCAGGTAAATTTATCAGAGGTCAGTATGATTTAGCGACGCATACAATCGCCATTGGAGATGATGCTCCCGACTGGGAAATGATGCATGAAATTGCGCACAGCCTGACCTCCCGCAAGCTGAAGTACGGTTTGGAGAATCCTGACACCCCGCACGGTCAGTTAGCTTCACAGATTGAGTCCCTTCGACAAAAGGCAGAAGACGCTTATGAAGGCGATGACCCGACGACGAAGTATTACCTGAAGAACGCTGACGAGTTCGTTGCCGGTCTGTACTCTGGCAAGAGCGATTTCATCGCCTACTTGGCCACTCTGAAGGTGGAAGGGAAAAGCTGGCTGTCGAAAGCAGTTGATCTAATCAGACGTATGCTCGGCCTCGGCGACGAGCATGAAAGTGCTCTGACTCAGGCAATGGGGCTTTCCGAGAGCCTCATTAACACGTCGGGCATCCCGATCGAGAGCGGCGGAGGAATCCGTTATTCCCCTGGTGCAGGAAACTTGCAGATAACAGATGACCCTACAGGTGGCCGAATGGGATTGACCGATAAGGTAATGGATAAACGACTGACCACACCAGACGAAAGTGAAAAGGGGGAGTTATACAGTTCAGGAGGTGGGAGCATTACCTCCTCGAGAAACTGGAGCGCCTTTGATGGTAATAAAATATCCGGTGCATTGCGTGATGAATTGGTCAAATGGCTTGCCGCCCTCTCTCCGCATTTAAGAGATCGATGGTTTTCCACGCGTAGCTTTGCAAATGATTTTGACACAGACCTTAAAATTTATCTTGCTGAACAATATTTTATTTATGATGAAATGATTTCAGGATCTGATTATTTTAAATGGGTGAGCGATTTTAAGGGATGGCCCGCTAATTTTCAGAGCGACAATAGAGTGGTGGGGATACTTCGTGACCCCAGATCGCCGGCTGATTTCCCATCAGGAAAGGGATTTTTATTCACCCTTAAGAATAAACAAGGGAATGTTTTATTTTCTAGAACATATTTCCCACAAGGAAGTGGCGCTAATGCCAACAGCGCAGGGGTATGGCATAAAAATATTCTTGAACAAATAGAAGCTGATATGAATACCCTTCCGGAGGATAAACGTATTAGCATTTCTCATATAACAAGTAGTTATAATAGTACTCAGCCTGTTATTGAATCAGGTGCCATACCTGAGAATGGTCGTAATATATTTGTCGCCGGACAAAATAGCCTGGTTTCAACTGCAAATTTTGAGTTCGTGAATGCAACCGACACCTACCTCCGTCGTCAAGGAGATGAAACCACTCGACCCGGTCGTCAAGGAGATGAAACCACTCGACCCGGTCGTCAAGGAGATGAAACCACTCGACCCGATCGTCAAGGAGATGAAACCACTCGACCCCGTCATCAAAGAATAGAAGAAGATGAGCAAATTGAAAAAATTGATGAATTTATAAAAAATACCAAAGAAAATCAGATCGATCCATCGTTGACAAGTCCAAAAAACTATGCAATGAGGAGGGGGAGAGAGATAAGAGAGAAGCACGGCGATTCATCTCCCTTTGACTTGGACAGACCTGTTGAAATTGAATATACCACTTGGAATGACAACCCTTGGCATTACATTAGGCTGCAGTCACCATTGGCGCACATCATAAACGCGATCGAGGGAGGGGAGGCTCTGCATAAAGCAGTGAAGCACAAGCAAGAGAGAAAGACCCTCACTGAAGGTGATCTCATATTCGGCAATGAGAAAAAAATAACCGGTTTGAATACTTATGACACCATCTACCCGAGCCCTTATCATAAAGAGCTTGCTGATCAGGATTTAGCAGTTAGCTATCAGGATGAATTGAGCAACACGTTGGCTAGACCAGGCGTACGAGATCAATATCGTGAGGCATATAAGCAAAATTTTGAATCTACCGTCAAAAAAATAAGGCCACATCGCTCTTTTAAACCTGGTGAAAATCCGTGGGAGAGATATCAAGCTGGCAAGGCGAAAATTTATACAGTTGGCACAGATGTTTCCCACACTCGCGATAGTAAAGTGGTGAGTGACGTTCTTTTGTATCATGACCCAGACATGAATTGCACATATCTTCTGTTTCTCCGATCTGGCGACGTTCAGCACGCTGGCTCATACAAGCTTGATCAAATGCACGTCCGCGAGCTGTCAAACATATTGGAGGTGGCGCAATCCATCGAGAGTGATCAGCCAGAAGACGTATACCGGCAGACTCTTGGTTTGATAAGTGACAATATCTTAAACGATCCAAAAAACAGCAAAAAATACGGAGCAGAGGTTATGCAAAGCCTTAGGACAACGCGAGACCGCGTTAGAGATGAAGATTTATTCGAAAACAGAGGAAGTGTCAGACTTCAGCAGTTAGCGGAAACAACGATCGACAAGGAGGCGGATAAATCTTTAGCCATGATGGAAAAAAGACTTATTCGTGAGATGGACCGTACGTCAACCTCCAAGTCGGAATTGAGTACTTTGACAACTCTTCATCGACTTGAATTTGCAGGAAAGATGATAGGTCAAATATTGGCTCAGTTGTCGATAGTACCAACCGCAGCTGCTACGCCATTTGCGATTGCGAGCTTTCTAGTTGTAGTCGGAACGTCTACTGGAGTTGAAATAACGAAGTCAATGATTGCGGATAGGCCAGAAGAGGCACGACAGGCTGTTCGTAGGTGGGCGGGAACGGTAATAGGAGAAGTCGTTGGTTTGGCGACCGGTGAAGCGGGCGGGCGAGTGTTAGCGCCTCGGGTAAAGGCACATCTTAGTAAGGAATTGGGAAAGCTAATAGAGGACACGTGGGGGGGGGGGGCGGTCTTCGGCTGGAACGCGCAACCGTGGATAGATTTCCCCAGCATTTTCAATGAGGAACTTGAGAAGCAAGGTTTGCCTCCTTATCAGCCGTTCATACCACGGTCTGTTGGTGCTGATTGAATCTTGACCTGGACTGAACCCCTCGGGCTGGACCAAGGCCACGAGAGGAAGTGATACGCTTGTCGAGCCTTCTCAGGAGGAGCGACACCATGTCAGCAAGAGGACCTTATCGGCGGCATAGCCCGCAATTTAAAAT
>NZ_JAGQEE010000001.1 GCF_018304945.1 Collimonas humicola
AGGTCAAGATCCGCGGCTTCCGCATTGAATTGGGCGAGATTGAAGCGCGGCTGGCCTTGCATCCGGCGATCCGCGAGGCAGTGGTGATTGCGCGCGAGGACAATCCTGGCGACAAGCGCCTGGCGGCTTATATCGTCGTCAATGAAGAGATCGACGCGGCAGCGCTGCGCGCCTACCTGAGCGCCGGCATGCCGGAGTACATGGTGCCGGCAGCTTATGTTGCGCTGGCAGAGCTGCCGCTGACGGCCAATGGCAAGGTGGACCGCAAGAAGCTGCCGGCGCCGGAAGCGGATGCTTATGCGGTTGGCGGCTACGCGGCGCCGGAGGGGGAAATCGAAGTTGTCCTGGCCGAGATCTGGTCGGAGCTGCTGCAGGTTGCCCGCATCGGCCGCCACGACAATTTCTTCTCGCTCGGCGGCCATTCGCTGTCGATACTGCAAGTGGTGACCCTGCTGAAGAAAAAGGGCGTGCGGATTTCAGCCAGCGATGTGTTTACCTATCCGACCGTAGCCGCGCTGGCTGCCCATATAGCGCAGCTGAATCCGCTGAAGACTGAGAATGCGGCGGTGCTGGTGCGCGCCGGCGGGCGCCAGCGTCCCTTGTTCCTGATGCACGAGGGTTCCGGGCTGCTGATTTATGCGCACATGCTGGCGCAGCACGTTGATCCCGGCATCCCGGTCTACGGCTTGCCGCCGGTGCCGCCGGAAGAGGCGCCGCTGCTGAGCGTGGAGAGCATGGCGACGCGCATGCTGGGGCTGATACGCGCGGTGCAGCCGAGCGGGCCGTATCGCCTTGCCGGCTGGTCTTTTGGCGGCATGCTGGCCTATGAGACGGCGCAGCAGTTCCTCAAGGAAGGCGAGCAGGTGGAGTTTGTCGGCCTGTTCGATACGCATTGCACTCTCGGCGACGACGATGAACGCGAAGAGAAGCTGGGCGACAAGCAGCTGATGCTGAAGCTGCTGGAAGCCGCCGCCGGCAATGATCCGCTGCTGCTGGCGGCGATGGACAAGCTGAAAGCGATCGCCGACGAGGTCGATATCCAGACCCTGCTGCAGACGGCAAGACGAGCCGGCCTGTTCCCGGCCGGCTTTTCCCTGCAAGGCCTGCTGCAGCTGATGGAAAACAGCCGCACCATCATCCGCGCCTACGGCGAATATAAAACACAGCCGATCGCCATTCCCGTGCACTATTACAGCGCCGTGGGCGATACCGTCAACGAACCGCTGCGCGGCTGGGGCGAGGTGCTGTCAGAGCTGCAGCTGCGGCTGTTCCCGGTGCCGGGAACGCATCAGACGATGATGATTTCGCCGCATATCGAGGTCTTTGCCCAGGTGCTGAATATAGCGCTGCAACCGGCAAGGCTGGAAGGGAAGGTGGCGACTCTGCAGCTTTGAGCGGGGTCATGCCGCGCGGCGGCTCAGGCAGAATTTGCCTGGGCTGCCGCGGCGATCGTCAACCAGGGGTGTTTTCGGCGCTGCGCCGCGGCAGCGGCTCGCCGTCGAAATGCAGCACGGCGGCGTGTTCGTTGCGCGCGAGCTGTTCTTCTATCAGGCGCGCCAGATTGCTGTCCGCGGCTGCAGGTTCGGCATCGTTGCGGTTTGCCGGCAGATGCTTGCGCCCGGTCGCATCGGACAGCTCCAGCTGGCCGATCTTCTGCGCCGGGCTATGCGTCGCCGCCGCCAGGAAAGTGAGCAGCCGGCGCTGATGTTCGGCCAGCATCTGTGCGTCATGCAGCGCAGGATTGGCGTCGAACTCGATGTACAAGTCCTGGCCGGCGCCGCGTTCGTAGAGGGAGATCGCCAGGTCCTGGGCGCTGCCGCCGCACAGCTGGCGCAGCCTGGCCGGATGGCTGCCGAAATGCAGATCGCTGTGGCAAGACTCGACCTTGACCACGGTGCTGAACAGCTGCCGTTTCTCGGGCAGCATGTGCAAATCATTACGCAGCTGTTCGTACGGATAGGATTGGTGCCGCAGGATTTGCCGCATCTGCCGGCTGACGTCTCGCATCAATTCTTCGATGGACAGCTGCGCGCTCAGCGCCAGCCGCAGCGGCAGGATTTCAGGCGCCTGCACCGCCACGCCGATCACCATGTCCGCCATGCCGGTAGCGCGATACAGGAAAGCGGTAGTGACCGCAATCAGCAGCTGCGGCATGGGAATCTCCAGCTTGCGCGCGATGCCGCGCAAGGCATGCACGCCGGCAGCCGGAAAACGGGCGCTCTGGCGCAGCAAGCCGGCGCCATCGGCCGAGGGCTGAGCCGCCAGGGTCAATGGCGGCGGCGCATCGCCGAAGCGTTGCATCCAGTATTGGCGGTCGCTCGCGTAGCGCTCCGATCCGCGGTAGTCGTTTTCTTCTTGCAGCAGTTGCGCAATGGACGGCAAGGCAGCTGCAGCCGGCAGCGTCTGGTTCTTGACCAGCGCGCTATAGACATCGGCCAGACGGCGCGCCATCGTGCCGCCGTCCGAGCCGTCGAGCAAGATGCGATGGCTGCGGTGATACCAGACATAGTGGTCGCGGGCGGTGCGCAGCAATGCCGACAGCCAGGGCCGGCCGCGCGTCAGATCGACGGCGCGGCTGAAATCAGCGCGCATCCAGGCTTGCGCAGCGGCTTTCGGATCACGCTCGCGGCTGAAGTCGAGATAGGGCAGCTCGCCGCTGAAGCCTGGCTCCACGATCTGGCGCGGTCCGTGTTCGGTATCGAGCAGCCGCAGGCGCGCCGGTTCGCTTTCATCCGCCACGGTCTGCATGGCTGCCAGGAACCGCGCAAGGTCGATCTCGCCGAAGATGTCGACGGCTTCGGCGAGGTTGAAGTTGTAGCCAGGCGCGGCGCATTTGATGTCAAGCCACACTGCCGCTTGAGCAGAGGTCAGCGCAGCTGCGGCGGCCGGGGGGGCGACGATTTCCAAGCAGTTCTCCATGTCATGAATGAAACGGGAATGATCTGCGTGCCTGTGCGCTGACAGCATGACTCGGCGGTCTGCATTGGGGCATGCGTAAAACAGATAGCTTTACGAGTTAAATTTATTGCATGCGATGGGTGGCGTGCGGGGCGTCTGCCGTTTCCAAGCGCAAAAGAATATAGCTGCTGGTTTTCCGTTTTGCTAGCTATAAAAAGTGACAGCTGGTTTAAAGCGGCAATCGGTGTTAGGCGGTTTTTGCGAAGGCGGGGAGAATTGCTTCCAGCTGATTGCGGGAGAGCCACGTTGTGTCGCGGTGCATGGGATGCGCCTGGCGCGCTTGCTGCATGTCGCTGGGCCAGGCACTGGAGCGGCACCGCTATGGTAGCGCAAACACCAGGCAAGTGGTAGTGGCGTGCGCATAAATTTTTCCATCGATGTCGACGATATTGGCTTCCGCCACGCCGACCCTGCCGCCGACCTGTATCACCTTGCCGATGGCACGCACCGGGCCGGTCTTGTCGGTCAGCGCGCGGATCAGGTTGACCTTCAGTTCCAGCGTGGTGTAGCCGCTTCCTTTCGGCAGGGTGGATTGCACCGCGCAGCCCAGCGCCGAATCCAGCAAGGTGCAAAAGTAGCCGCCATGCACGCTGCCGATCGGGTTGTAGTGCTGCATGCCCGGCGTGCCTTGGAACGTCACGCAGCCCGGCTCCGCTTCCAGCAGGGTGAAATCCAGCGTCTGCGCAATCGGCGGTATCGGCAGTTCGCCGGCCAGGATGCGTTGTAAAAACTCGACACCGCTGCATTGCTTCAGCTGCTCCAGCGAGGCGACGCCGGGCGCGGCCAGTTTGGCGCGCACGGCGCTTTCCTGCGCCAGCCATTGGGCCAGGGTTTCTTCACGGGTGGGCATGTTCTCTCCTGTTGATCTGGTGATTTGACGGGCCGCGCCATTATGCCTTGCCGGCTCGAACGTTGCTGCCGACCGCTGCGGGCGGTCGTTTTGGAATGCTGCTCTGCACGATGGGTATTGATTGTAGACAGGTCTGTATATGTGTACCATTGAGATAACAAAAGAGCACGACCGTGCGTTTATTTAAGGAGATGTGATGATGAAATCGCTACGCCGAATCGCAGTTGCTTCTGTCTTTTGCTGTTGCCTGCCGTTGGGGCAGGCCCAGGCTTCCGTGTTCAGCCTGTTCGGGACCTCAGCGTCCAGCGCCTACGCGCAAACCAAGTATCCGATCGTGCTGGTGCACGGGCTGGCCGGCACTTCCAAGTACTTCGGCGTCGTCGATTACTGGTGGCAGATTCCCAGCGACCTGCGCGCCAACGGCGCCACAGTGTATGTCGCCGATGTCGCCGCCTTCAACAGCGACGAACAGCGCGGCGAGGAATTGCTGAAGCAGATCAGCAGCGTGCTGGCTGCTACCGGCGCCAGCAAGGTCAACCTGATTTCGCATAGCCAGGGCGGCACCACTTCACGCTACGCTGCCGCGGTCAAGCCGCAATGGATCGCCTCGGTCACCACCATCGCCACGCCGCATGCAGGAACTCCGGTAGCCGATACGGTCAACATGACGCCCCAGGCCCTGAAAAACCTGCTGGCTGACGGCACCTCGGTGCTCGGGCAATTGCTCAGCCTGTTTGTCGGCAATCCGCAGCCGCAAGATCCGCTGGCTGCCTTGAGCGGCCTGACCACGGCCGGTGCGGCGAACTTCAACCGTCTTTATCCCAGCGCCGGCGTGCCCGCCAACTGCGGCGTGAATGGCGCCGCGTCCGAGGTCCGCAGCGGCAATACCCAGCTGCTGTATTCCTGGACCGGCAACCAGGCCGGCACCAATGTCCTCGATGTCACCGACCCGATCATGGTGCTCGGCAGCGTGATCATCAAGACTGCCGGCGGCGGCGCCAACGATGGGCTGGTGCCGGTATGCAGCGCGCGCTTCGGCCGTGAGCTGGGCGTATACGGTTGGAACCACCTGGACGAGGTCAACCAGCTGTTCGGCCTGCGCGGCCTGTTCAGCGCCGATCCTGTGGTGACCATCCGCACCCAGGCCAATCGTCTCAAGACCGCCGGTCTGTAAGGGCCGCGATGCAGACCAGACACCGCTTTGGCCTGGGGCTGACGGTTGCCGTGCTTGGTTTGCTTGCCGCAGCGCTGTTCTGGTTCCGTTCCGCGGAACCGGCAGCGCCAGCCGCCGGCACGCCAGCCGTTATGCAAACAAGCGCGGCAGGTCGCATCGGCCCCGGCCGGGTGAGCGACGCCGCCGGCATCGGTGCGCCGGCCGCCAGAGACACCAGTCCGCCGCCCGGCCTGGCTGTGGGCGCTGACCAGCATCTGCTGGTCAGCCGCGCCTTGCGCGATGTGTTCGATTATTACCTGCTGGGCGGCTTGCCCGGTTCCCGCGGCGAACACATGGCGCAGCTGCTGGCTTACCTGAAGAGCAACCTGCCGGCGCCGGCCTACGCCGACGGCGAACGGCTGGCGCGCGCCTATGTCGCGTACCTGGCGGCGCATGACGCGCTGCTGGAGCGGCAAACTCCGCCGGCGCTGACGGCGGACAGCAAGATGGCGCCGCTGGATGTGGAACGCGTTGCAAGCTGGCTGGCGCAGTTGTCGCGCTTGCGTCAGGACATGCTGGGCATGGAGGTGGCGAGGATCTGGTTTGGCGAGGAGGAAGCGGAATCGCAACGCATGCTGGCGGCTTTGCGCAGCGGCGTCAAGAGTGGCTTAAGTGCGGCCGATCCTGTGCAAAAGAGTTTTGACGATCTGCGCCAGTTGCGGCAACAGGGCGCCAGCCAGCAGGCGCAGCGCGACATGATGGCGCAGCAGTTCGGTCCGGCGGCGGCGCAGCGCTTTGACCAGCTTGGCCGGGAAGAGCAAGCCTGGCAGGAGCGCTACGCCCGATACCGCCAGGCCGCCGACCTGATCGGCCAGCAGAGCGGCAGCGCCGAAGAAGACCGCAACCGGCAGATCGAGGCTTTGCGCAACCAGACCTTTAGCGATCCCGCCGAACGCATGCGAGCGCAGGGGCTGGACCGCCGCTGAGCCAGGAGAAAATCCCTTTAGGCCGTCATTCCCGCGTTCGCGGGAATGACGGGGTCGCCTAGACGGGGTCGCCAAGACCGGGGCATGGCCGAGGATGTGAGAATTCAACTGAAGGGCATTTGTACGTCGGGCAGCGCTGCCGTCTCCGCTTCCTTGGCATGGCCGCCCTTGAAATAGCGCAGCGCCCGTTTGCCCCAGCTGTCCAGGTAGCTATAGGCTACCGGCACCACCACCAGGGTCAGCAGGGTCGAGGTGATGATGCCGCCGATCACCGCGCGTCCCATCGGCGCCTGGGTTTCGCCGCCGTCGCCCAGGCCCAGCGCCATCGGCAGCATGCCGAACAGCATCGCCAGCGTGGTCATCAGGATAGGGCGCAGGCGCACCTGGCCGGCCGCCAGGATGGCCTCGTATTGCGAGCGGCCGCCGCGCTGTTCGCGGTTGCTGAAATCGACCAGCAGGATCGCATTCTTGGTGACCAGCCCCATCAGCATGATGAAACCGATGATGGAAAAGATGTTCAGGGTGCTGCCGGTGATCAGCAAGGCCAGGAACACGCCGATCAGGGAAAACGGCAGCGAGGCCATGATGGCGATCGGCTGCAGGAAGCTGCCGAACTGCGAAGCCAGGATCAGGTAGATGAAGATCACGGCGATGCCCAGCGCCGCCAGCGCCGAGCCGAAGGCTTCCTGCATGTCCTTGGTGCGGCCGCCGACATCGAAACGATAGCCGGGCGGCAGTTCGATCTGCTTGATCACAGCCTGCACCTCGGTGCCGACGTCGCCCGAAGGACGGCCTTCGACGTTGGCGTAGATGCCGATGCGGCGCTGCAGGTCCTGGCGCTTGATCACGCGCGGGCTGGAGGTGTGGACGAATTCGACCACCTGCCGCAGCGGCACCATGATCGGCTTGCCGTCGCTGTCGAGGTTGCTGCTGGCGACCGACAGGTCGCCGAGGTCGGCGATCTTCTGCCGGCCGGATTTCGGCAGCTGCACATTGACTTCATAGTTTTGCCCGTCCGCCGCCAGCCAATGGCCGTTGGCGTCGCCGGAGACGAACGGCCGCAGGGCGGCGCCGATCTGCTGCACGCTCAGGCCGAGGTCGCTGGCCAGGGTGTTGTTGACCTTGATGGTGACCGCCGGGTTGGCCGCGGTCAGGCTGTTTTCGAGGTCGGTGATGCCCTTGATCTTGCCGATCTTCAGCATCACCTGGTCGGCGATGGCGCTCAGCTTGTCGGTCTCGGGGCCGAGGATCGCCACATAGATAGGCTTGTCCCAGCCGACCGACAGCTCAATCCCGGGAATCGATTTCAGGCGTTCGCGGATATTCTTTTCCACTTCCTTCTGCGCGATGCGATGGCTGGTGTTGCGGTTGGTCAAAGTCAGGTTCATGTCGGCTGCATTGCGGCCGTCGTCGGTGCCGACGGTGGTGCTGATGGTCTCGATCTGCGGCATCTGGCGCAGCGCGTCTTCGACCTGGCGCATCTTGCTGTCGGTGTACGCCAGGCTGGAGCCGACCGGGGTCTTGAGCTTGAGGGCGATGAAGCCCTGGTCGGTATCCGGAATGAATTCGGTGCCGACCAGCGGCGCCAGGAACAGGCTGCCGACGAACAGCGCCAGCGCCAGTGTGAGCGTGGTCTTGCGCCATGCCAGGGCGCGCTGCAGGATGCGGCCGTAGACGCCGTGGATGCGCTCTATCAAGTGCTCGATGCCGGCCATCAGGCGCGCCAGCCAGGGCAGGCGCCGGAAGCGGTTTTCCGGCGGATCGGGCCAGATCGAGGACAGCATCGGGTCCAGCGTAAAGCTGACGAACAAGGACACCAGCACCGCCACCGTGACGGTGACGCCGAACTGCAGGAAGAAGCGGCCGATGATGCCCTTCATGAAGGCCACCGGCACAAATACGGCAACGATTGCAAAGGTGGTGGCCATCACCGCCAGGCCGATTTCCTGGGTGCCGTCGCGCGCCGCGGCGACGTGGCTCTTGCCCATGTCCAGGTGGCGCACGATGTTTTCGCGCACCACGATGGCGTCGTCGATCAGCAAGCCGATGCACAGCGACAGCGCCATCAGGGTCATGAAGTTCAGGGTAAAGCCGAAGGCGTGCAGGGCGATGAAGCTGGCGATCACGGAAATCGGCAGGGTCAGGCCGGTAATGATGGTGCTGCGCCAGGAGTGCAGGAACAGGAACACGATCAGGATCGTCAGCACCGCGCCTTCGAGGATGGTTTCCTTGACCCGGTCGAGCGAGCTTTTGACGTTGTCCGAGTTGGCATGGACGATCTTGATCTCGACATCCTTCGGCAGCTGCGTCTTTAGGACTTCCACTTCGTTGCGCACGCCGTCGCCTACCGCGACGATGTTGGCGTCCTGGATCTTGGTGATGTCCAGGTTGATGGCGCGCTGGCCGTTGAAGCGCGAGATCGAGGTTTCTTCGCGCTCGCCGTCGACGATCTGCGCCACCTGGTCCAGGTAGACCGGGGTGCCGGCGCGGCGGGCGACGATGATCTGGCCGAAGGCGCGCGGATCTTTCATCTTGCCCTCCAGCCGCACCAGCTGCTCGGAGGCGCCGCGGGTGATGAGGCCGGCCGGCATGTCCTGGTTGGTGCTCTGGATCGCATTCAAGACTTCGTCGACGCCGACTTTCTGCGCTGCCATCTGCTCCGGCTTGAGATTGACCAGCACCTGGCGGCTGACGTTGCCGCCGACATCGATCTTGGCGACGCCGGCCACCGCTTGCAGGCGTTTGACGATGATCTGTTCGGTCAGGGTCGAGAGGTCGCGCAGGCTCCGCGTGCTGGAGGTCACGCTGAGCGAAGCCAGCGGCTGGGTATTGAGGGTGTCGCCGCGGACGATGAAAGGATCCTTGGCCTCTTTCGGCATGCCGGGGCGGATCTGGGCGATCTTGTCGCGCACTTCCTGCACCGCGCGGTCCATGTTGACGCTCAGCTCGAAGGTCACCCAGGTCGAGTTGCGGCCTTCATACGAACTGGAGAGGATGGACTTGATGCCGCTGACTGAATTGATGGTGTCTTCGATCGGCTTGGTGATGTCGTTCTCGACCGCTTCCGGCGATGCGCCCGGATAGCGCATCTCGATCAGCAGGCCGGGCGTCTGTATGTCCGGCATCTGTTCCAGCCCCAGTTCCTGGTAGGAGAACAGGCCGAGCACCAGCAAGGCCACCATCACCATGGTGGCGAACACCGGGTGGTTGATACTGATTTTGGTTATCCACATGACGCGTCGTGTCCCTTAGCTGTTGCGCTTGGCGCCGGCGCTTTCCGCCATCTTGACCGCGCTGCCGGGCTTGACGCCGTCCAGCCTGGTCACGATCACATGCGCCCCTGCCGCCAGGCCGGAAGTCACTTCGGCCAGGTTTTCATCGTCGTTGCGCAAGCCCAGCGTCACCGGCTGCGCCACGATCAGGTTGTTTTGCACCGTGTAGACCAGGTCGACGCCATTTTCGCGGCGCAGTGCGCCCAGCGGCAGCAACGGCCGCACTTCGGATTTTTGCAGGGTGATGGCGCCCTTGGCGAACATGCCGCCTTTCAGCGCGCCATCGTTGTTGTCGACGGCGATATACACCTTGATGGCGCGCGAGCCGGTTTCGGTAGCGGGATTGACGCGCGTCACCTTGCCGGCGAAGCGGCGCTCCTGGAAACCGTCCACAGCAAACGTCACGTCTTGCCCCAGCTTGACCCGCGGGATCTCGCTGGCCGGCACCTGGGCTTCCAGCGTCATCTGGCTCAGGTCCATGATGGAAAACAGCGGCGAGTCGGGCGAGACCTTGTCGCCTTGCTGGATTTCGCGCTTGCTGACGATGCCGGCGATCGGCGCATGGATCGTGGCGTCATCCATCGCCCGCTGTGCGATTTCCAGCTGCGACGAGGCTGACTTGACCGCCGCTTCCGCTACCTCGACGCTGTTGTGGGCGGTATCGAAGGCATTTTGCGAGATGTATTTCTGCTTCAGCAGCATCTGGTTGATGTCGTGGTTCTTGTTGGCCAGCGCCAGCTTGGCCCTGGCTTCGTCCAGCGTCGCCTGCTGGCTGGCGTAGCGCGCCTTCAGGTCCGCCGTGTCCAGCTGGGCCATGACCTGGCCGCGCCTGACCTGCATCCCTTCGCGCACCAGGGTTTCACGGACTTCGGCGGCGACCTTGGATTTGACCGTGGCCTGCACCAGCGGCATCAGCGATCCCGACAAGGGCAGGGTGATGCGCAGCTCCCTGGCGCCGATCAGCGCGACGTCGCTGGCGGCCAGCTCGAACGCATGCGCCTTCGCCTGTTCCGCCTGGCCATTGCCGGCCTGTCTGGCGTCGCTGTTCTTGCCATGCAGGACGAGCCAGCCGCCGCCGCCAAGCGCCATGGCCAGCAACAGGGCAAGCGGCTTGCGCCAGCCGATACGTGAACGCGACGACGGGGAAGGATTTGTCATGATTGCCCTGGTAAATGTGACAGGTCAGGAAAAAAGTTGTGGCATATTATGGAGGAACTTGCATGGCCGTGTAGAAACATTTTTGATGGCTTGGGGCGGGCTGCGACGATCCGCAGATGGCCTGGAAACGCATGATAATCCCTGCAACTGTGTTGCAATTGGCTTGCAAGCAATGCCGGTTCGCGATTACACTCTCTGCTTGACGTTCCGATTTCCCGCGAATTCCCGCTAATAAAAACAGGTTTGCACCGCATGCGCCCTCACACCAGCCCAACCCAGCCAGCGCCGCGTCCAGCACGCGCGCTGGAGGCGTGTGCGGCCGGGCCGGGCGAGATGCCGGTCGAGCGCGGGGCGCCGCCATGCGCCTGATCGTCGAATCCCATTTCCATGCGCGGCGCCGCTTCAAGCTGCGTTTGCAGCAGTGCGCACTGTGGCTGGCGCTGGCGATCCTGGTGCTGCAACTGGTCGGGATGGCTTTCCACAAGCACAGCCTGGCGGAAGTATCTTCCGACTGTATCAGCTGCGATCTGGCGGCCGATTTCCCGGCGCCGGCCCCGTCCACCCCGGTGCCGGTGCTGACGCCGGTACTGGTATTCGTCTACAGCAGCGCCGCCGAACCGGCATATTCCTTTACCCCGGCGCAGAAACACTATCTGACGCCGCATTCCCAAGCTCCGCCATCCTCCCTGGTCTGACGTTCTGTTCTTTCTTTCGGCCCGAGGCTGCTTGAGACCAAGCAGCCTATAGCGATTTTCCGTGCGCCCCGATCTTTAATGGGGGCGATGCGGGAGATGCCGGCCGGGTTATTCGTCTTACCGGAGTTTGAGTATGAAAACACGCTTGTTGCGCCGACTACAATTAAGCGCCCTGATTGCGCTGGCTTATGGCTTCGCGCTTCCTGCCGCCTATGCGCAGTCCGCGCCTAAACAGATCAGCGGCGCCATCCACGATGCCCTCGGCCATCCTTTGCCGGACGCTACGGTTGCCCTGAAAGATGCTGCCGGCAAAGCGGTAGGCACCACCAGGAGCGACCAGCAAGGCCGCTTCACGTTCAGCGACATCGCCCCCGGCAGCTACGCCATCAGCGTCGGCAAGCCTTCTTTCCAGTCTGAGAACGGCACCGTCACCGTGGCCGACGAAAGCGGCGCGACGGCGGACGTGACCCTGAAAGCCAGCCAGGCCGGCAGCGTCGATGCGAGCAATTCGATAGTGGTCACCGCCGACCGCCTCGACCGCGCCCGCAACGGCATCCAGGTGGAGACCGGCAGCAGCATCTACCGCATCGGCCGCAAGGAAATCGCCGCCATGCCGCAAGGCGAAGATACGGCCTTCAATGACGTGCTGCTGCGCGCGCCCGGCGTCGCCCAGGATTCCTTCGGCCAGCTGCACGTGCGCGGCGATCACGCCAACCTGCAATACCGCCTGAACGGCATCATCCTGCCGGAAAGCATTTCCGGCTTCGGCCAGACCCTGGACACCCGCTTTGTCGACAGCGTCAGCGTGCTCACCGGCGCCTTGCCGGCGCAATACGGCTACCGCACCGCCGGCGTGGTCGATATCCACACCAAGACCGGCGAGCTGGCCAATGGCGGCAACATCGGCGTGCAGGTCGGCAGCAACAATACGCGCCAGGTCAGCGGCGACGTCAGCGGCAGCACCGATTCCTTCAGCTATTACATCAACGGTTCGTTCGAAGCCAACAACCTCGGCATCGAGAATCCTACCGGCGCTTCCAGCGCCTTGCATGACCGCACCTTGCAAAACAAGGCTTTCGGTTATTTTTCCTATCTGCTCGATCCGGACACCCGCGTCAGCCTGATCCTGGGCAATTCGGACAGCCGTTTCCAGATCCCGAACCTGCCGGGGCAGACGCCTGGCTTCCAGCTCGACGGCGTGACCGACTATCCGTCCGCCAGCGTCAATGAACGGCAGCATGAAACCAACCGCTACGGCATCCTCGCCTTGCAAGGGAAGATCGGTGCCGATATCGACTACCAGGTGGCTGCCTTCAGCCGTTATTCCAAAGTGCTGTTCGAGCCGGACCAGGTCGGCGACCTGCTATATACCGGCGTCGCTTCGCGGGTATTGCGCACCGGCCTGGCGAATGGCCTGCAGGCGGACGGCAGTTATCGCCTGAACGCCAATCACACGATACGGGCCGGCATCAACTACACCCGCGAGAACCTGAAAAACAGCAGCGATTCCCTGACTTTCCCGGCGGACGACACCGGCGCCCAATTATCCGGACAGCCGATCGCGCTGTCCGACAGCAATCGCAAGATCACCAACCAGACCGGCTTGTATCTGCAGGATGAGTGGAAGATCAGCGACAAGGTGACCGTCAATTACGGCGCTCGCGCCGACTGGGTGAACGCCTATGTCACCGCCAGCCAGTTCAGTCCGCGCATCGGGGTGGTCTACCAGATGACGCCGCGCACCACCTTCCATGCCGGTTACGCCAGGTACTTCACGCCGCCTGCCAGCGAGCTGATCGGCTCCAGCACCATCGCCAGCTTCAACGGCACCACCAATGCGTCCGCCAGCAGCCAGAACGACCCGGTGCAGGCGGAGCGCTCGCATTATTTCGACCTGGGCGTCAATCATCAGCTGACGCAGCACCTGACCCTGGGGCTGGACGGCTACTACAAGAAAGTGGAGAACCTGCTGGACGAGGGGCAGTTCGGATCGGCTTTACTGTATACGCCGTTCAACTACGCGCAGGGCAAGGTCTATGGGCTGGAGCTGACCTTGAACTATCGTAATGGCGACCTGGGGGCGTATCTGAACCTGGCGCGCGCGACGGCTCTGGGCAAGAATATCGTGTCCGGCCAGTACAACTTCTCGCAGGACAAACTCGACTACATCGCCAGCAACTGGGTGCATCTGGACCACGACCAGGCAATCACCGCTTCAACCGGCGTTTCCTACGTGTGGCACGGCACCACCTTGACTGCCGACGCCTTGTTCGGCAGCGGCCTGCGTAGCGGTTTCGCCAATACCGACCACCTGGCGGCGTATACCGAAGTCAACCTCGGCGCCAGCCACGTGTTCAGCGAAAGCCCGATCGGCAAGGTCACGACCCGCTTGAGCGTGATCAACCTGTTCGACAAGGTGTATGAAATCCGCGACGGCTCCGGCATCGGCGTCGGCGCGCCGCAGTTCGGACAGCGGCGCGGTTTCTATCTGTCGATGACAAAATCGTTCTAGCCGAGGCCGGCTGCATGCCGGTGGGATGAGCGATTCAAGCTGCAAGGCTAAGGCGGGGAGCTTGCTCCTCGCTTTTTTTTTGTTTTTCAGGATACGCAATTTGCATTTCATAATGTGAAAAATGCAAATGCACAGCACCATTTCAAAATTTCATTCTCAGAAATTTTATTCCACATCGCGAAAAATTAAAATTAAGTCTTTGAATTTAAACGAAATAAAAAAACTTATATGTCTTATATAAGACATTGTTGCCGCGCACAGATAAGCCTACTATTTAGTCATCGGATTTGATTTCACTTTTTGTTTTTAACAGGAGAACGACGATGACTACACGTGAACAGCAAGTTGCAGCACTGGCCAAGGACTGGGCCGAGAATCCACGCTGGAAGGGCGTTACCCGCAATTACTCGGCAGAAGACGTAGTGCGTCTGCGCGGTTCGGTCCAGATCGAACACACGCTGGCAAAGCGCGGCGCCGACAAGCTGTGGACACTGCTGCACGAAGAGCCATTCGTCAACGCCCTCGGCGCACTGACCGGCAACCAGGCAATGCAGCAAGTCAAGGCTGGCCTGAAAGCGATCTACCTGTCGGGCTGGCAAGTCGCCGGCGACGCCAACCTGGCCGGTGAAATGTATCCCGACCAGTCGCTGTATCCTGCCAACTCGGTGCCGCTGGTCGTCAAGCGCATCAACAACACCTTCCAGCGCGCCGACCAGATCCAATGGTCGGAAGGCAAGAACGACATCGATTTCTTCGCGCCTATCGTGGCCGATGCCGAAGCCGGTTTCGGCGGCGTGCTGAATGCCTACGAGCTGATGAAGTCGATGATCGACGCCGGCGCCGCGGGCGTTCACTTCGAAGACCAACTGGCTTCGGTCAAGAAGTGCGGCCACATGGGCGGCAAAGTGCTGGTGCCAAGCCGCGAAGCGGTTGAAAAGCTGAACGCGGCGCGCCTGGCGGCCGACGTTTCCGGCACTTCGACGCTGGTGATCGCCCGTACCGATGCTGAAGCGGCTGACTTGCTGACTTCCGATGTCGATGAAAACGACAAGCCGTTCCTGACTGGCGAGCGCACCGTGGAAGGCTTCTACAAGACCCGCCCAGGCATCGACCAGGCCATCTCGCGCGCGCTGGCTTACTCGCCGTACGCCGACCTGGTGTGGTGCGAAACCGGCAAGCCGGACCTGGCGTTCGCCAAGAAATTCGCAGAAGCGGTGCACGCCAAGTTCCCAGGCAAGATGCTGGCCTACAACTGCTCGCCATCGTTCAACTGGAAAAAGAACCTGGACGACGCCACCATCGCCAAGTTCCAGAAAGAACTGGGCGCCATGGGCTACAAGTTCCAGTTCATCACGTTGGCCGGCTTCCACGCCTTGAACTATTCGATGTTCAACCTGGCGCACGGCTATGCACGCAACCAGATGTCGGCATTCGTCGAACTGCAGGAAGCCGAATTCGCTGCCGCCGACAAGGGCTTCACCGCGGTCAAGCACCAGCGCGAAGTCGGCACCGGTTACTTCGATGCCGTGACCCAGGCCATCCAGCAAGGCCAGTCCTCGACGACCGCGCTGCACGGCTCGACCGAAGATGAACAGTTCTTCGAAGCCAAGGTAGCTTGATTAGATTGATTCAGTAGAACGACCAGGTTTATTGAACGCCGGCTCGCCGGCAGGGCGCCGGTGTTATCTCGCCGGCGCTCCAGAAAGCCGCATCCCACAAGGGTGCGGCTTTTTTACCTAGAAATACGGTGGACTGTGAATCCGTCGCGTTGAATGTGGCTCAGGACTGGCGCATGGTGACTGGCGAGAAAAAGTCCAGCAGTACAAGGCTATTCAACGCCTCTTTCACAGCACCGGACGCTGAAGCATAAAGAGAATATGCTCAAGGTCCTTGAGCGCGGCAGCAGCCGTTCCGTATGGATGAGATCCGCCGCCAACGATCGTAAAGTCGCCGATGAGGTCGGTCGTGATACGGACCGCCTTAGTGCTGCCGTGCACCTGCGCAAAAGGGTGTGCCTGGTCGCACAGGTCGAGGCGGACGCAGGCCTGATATGTTTCGTCAATATAGTCGATATGGCCTACCAAACGCGGCATTAGGCCAGCGGCGCGCCATTGACGCACATCCGCCAGGGTCACGCCGCTGATCCCTTGCCTGAACATCTTCTCGACCTCGATGGCAGTGCCAAACGCTGCGTTGGACAGGATGGCGATCTTGCATGCGGTGTCCCATCCATCCGTATCGAGCGTTGGATCCGACTCCGCAATGCCTAGGCGCTGTGCTGCGGCAAGCGCATCTGCAAATGAGCACTCTTTGTCCATCATCTCCGATAAGATGACGTTTGTCGTTCCGGTGACGATGGCCGATACGGACGATACTCGACACCCGGCCAAATTGTATTGAATCAGATCTATGGTCGGTATTGCAGAACCCACTGCGCCACTCAGCTTGAGTGCGACCCTTTGCCGGCTCGCCTCTTCGCGGATGCCCGCGTAGTCGACAGCGAGGGCGCCTTTCGAGATCGCAATAATGTGCATCCTGCGGGCCAAGGCCGACCTGATGTAGGCCAGTGCCGCACCGCCGGTCCGGAAGTCCGTTGGGCTGGCTTCGACCAGGACATCGGCTGGCACATGATCGATAAAGGCTGCGCCTGACAATCCTTTGAAATAAGCTTCCTTGTCCTCCAGGGCGGCCTGGTCGAGGCCATCCTCATGGATAATTCCGGCAGACCCGGTGCAAACACCCACTATACGTAGGTCGAAGCCATATCGTTTTTTATAGTCGGCCCGCCGCTCGTGCAATAGATGCGCCACCTTGCGCCCGATTCCCCCGAACCCGGTTATTGCTACGTTTAAATTGCGCATAAGATTCCTTCCGTGGGTGCTTTGCATCAATCGAATCCCCCATCCTGCCAACCGTGAAACCGTGAAACCGTGAAAGAAGGAGCGGTCGGCCGCTCAAGCCATGCCGGCGCGCAAGCATGCTGGCGTCTACCCGGCACGGCGTCGATCAATATATCGGGGAAACTGCTTGGCAAACGTCAAGTACATGCCCTAGCAGCCTGTCGGACTTAGGATGATCGGCTGCAAAAATACCTGAGCGGTCCCTCCGGACCGGGCCATATTTCACCGGCCTAAGCTATTGACACTGCAAATCCGGCAAAATCTGTCCTCGCTCAGCTATTTTTTCGCTTCGATCCCCTAAGTCCGACAGGCTGCTAGAGGCCGGCCGTATCGAGCCAGGTATCGAAAACTATCTGCGCCATCGTAGCCAATTCTTCTCCGTAGCGTTGCGCATCTGCCCGCAGAGTTTTCGGATCGATGCCCGCTTGCGCCAACTCGCCCGCGTTTCCGACCAGCCATCGCTCGATAAATCGTGCGTCTACCTCTAGGTGGAACTGCAGTCCGAGCACGTGCTTTCCCAGGGCGAATGCCTGGTGCTTGCCAATGGCTGTCTGTGCCAGATTGGATGCTCCAGGCGGGATATCGAACGCATCGCCATGCCAATGTAGAACTGGCGTAGCCGTCAGCGCCGCCAGCGCTGACGCCGTCCCAGCCTGCGTGAGTTCGATTGGGCCGAAGCCGATTTCCTTTGCGCCCATGGGCGCAACACTCGCACCCAGGCTCGTGGCGATAAGTTGCGCCCCAAGGCAAATACCAATGAGCGGTATCTTGTCGGCAAGGCATCGTTTGATGAAAGCCAGCTCCTTCGACAGGAAGGGATACGCGGCCTCGTCGGCGACTCCCAACGGTCCCCCGAGAATGACGACAAGATCGGCAGGAGCTTGCGCCAATGCATTCCAATCGGCGGTCGGTCCATCCACCTGCCGAATCTCGAAACCGCGTTCCTCAAGGGATGCGCGCAAGGTCCCGAGACCCTCGAAGTCGACGTGCGAAATGGCAATCGCTTGCTTCATGTTTTCCTTCATTCATTTTCCTCTATGCCGATATTCTGGCCGGACTAGCTTGAAAATATTCAACCAGAACCATGGATGGCCGCCAGACATGCGCAGGCTGTTAGCGTCCGGTTCAGCTCTTCGGCATGACCCGATGGCGCGGCTTGAGCGCTGATGTGGCACAGCGCCGGCAAGAATTGGCCGCCATGATGATTGCAATGATTATTTGGCGAAGATGTAATCCATGTTCGCAAACGATTTGAATTCGAGGGCGTTGCCGGACGGATCCAGGAAAAACATCGTGGCCTGCTCACCGACTTCTCCCTTGAAACGAATATGCGGTTCAATGATGAATTTGATGCCGGCGGCTTTCAGCTTCGCAGCCAGCGCCTCCCATTCTGGCAAGGACAAGATCACCCCGAAATGACGTGACGGCACATCGTGCTCATCCACTGGATTGGTGGCGCTGAGACCGGTTTCGCCCGGCGCCAGGTGCGCCACAAGTTGATGCCCATAGAAATTGAAGTCCACCCATTTTTCGGCGCTGCGGCCTTCATGGCAGCCCAATAGATCGCCATAAAAGGCGCGCGCCTGGGCAATGTCGTTGACGGGAAATGCCAAATGGAACAACGGTGTCGGTGTCATCTTGGATTCTCTTTCCTAACGCTTTATTGGTGATGGGTAAGTCGGCTATGCAGCACGCAAGGAGGCTGGGAAGCAGAATCGCCTGTGATTGCCATTCCTGTGCGTGCTGAGCTTTGAAGCAAGTCTATATACATATATTTGTGATGTAAAATGATGGTTTTTGATGCTTCTAATTCAAATATTTCATAAGCATGATACGTTACCTGAAGACCTTTGCAGCCGCGGCGCAACTGGGATCGTTTTCGACCGCCGGCGCCAGGCTTGGCTTAACGCAATCTGCGGTGAGCATGCAAATCAAGCGCCTGGAGGATGAGCTGAATTGCGAACTCTTCACGCGCGCGGGAAAGTCCGTCGCTGTCAGTGATCACGGCAGGCAGTTGCTACATACCGCGGAGGAAATCATCAGGCTTTTCGAATCCATGAAGGGGCAGACCGAAGTCGCTGCCACGCGTGGAAAAATCGATATCGGCGCCATCTCCACCGTCCAGCTGGGCTTGCTGCCGGCAGCGCTGGCGGAATTTCGCAAGTGCTTCCCATTGGTTGTGGTCAACGTAGTGCCAGGAACATCGGTCCAGCTCATGTCGCAAATCGACAGTAACGATTTATCGCTCGCGGTCATGATTCGCCCCAATCTGAAAATGACCAAGAGCTTGCAATGGACCACCATGTTGCGCGAAACCTACGTGGCAATTGCACCGCTGTCGGCGCGCCAGGCAACGGTCAAGGACCTGTTGTTGGCGCATCCGTTTCTGCGCTACAGCAGAAGGTCTTACGGCGGTCAGCTGGTTGAGCGCTACCTCAAGCGTACTCGCCTCGGCGTGAACGATACGATGGAGCTGGACGAACCGATGGTGATCATGGAGATGGTCAGAAAAGGACTCGGAGTCGCCATCATCCCTTATGATCTCACTGTAAGCGCATCGAGCAAAAAGCTGCGTGTCTTACCGTTAGGGGATGCGGGGTTTTTTCGGGAAATTGGCGTTTTGCAACATATCTCTCCCGTCTCGAATGTCGCTGTTGAAAAATTGCTGGACTGCATTGCAAAAGCTGCGAGTGCAAAGCAAATCGTTAGTACAGAAAATCTGAAATCCGATATCGCAAAAGGGATGCGTTGAGCGATGGCATGATCGATGCCGCGTTAACAAAGCAAGCATCCTGGCGAAAACTGAGCGTGTATGCGTATTTATGATGTGAACTAGACCGGCGGCAGCGGCAACATATTGGTCGCCTTGATTTCATCCAGGCAGACGCTGGAGCGGACGCCGCTGACGCCGCGCATGCGCATCAGCTTTTCCATCAGGAAGTCCGACAGTTCTTTCAGATCGTGCGCGGTCACTTTCAATACATAGTCGAAATCGCCGGTGATCGAGTAGCACTCCAGGATTTGCGGCCATTCGTTGATGGCCGCCTTGAATCCCGATAAGTCGTTAATATGTCCTTTCTCCATCGATACATGGACAAAGGCGATCACGTTCAGCCCCAGGCTGGCCGGGCTCAGCCTGGTTTCATAGCCGACGATGAAGCCGGCTTCTTCCAGCCGGCGATGGCGGCGGTGGCATTGCGGGGCGGACAGGCTGACGGCTTCCGCCAGTTCCAGATTGGATGCACGGCCGTTCTGCTGCAGGAAGGTCAACATTTTGCGGTCGATTTGATCGATATCAATTTTGTGCAATTTATTCTCGATTTCTGGATTTGTGACGAAATTATATTTCATAACCGTATAAAAATCGGCCGCAACTCGCAAACCAATTTTCAGCGTTCAAAGCTATACTTTTTTCAAAATAATATATAGAGCAGCAGGGGCGCAAGCCAGAATAATCCTTTGTTGCAATATAATAAAGCAGCCGATTTCCGGCAACCAAACTGACTCATTTGGAGACAAAGTCATGAAATTTCCTTTCTTGCGTACCGCTATTGCATCTGTCGTGCTGTTGAGCCTGGCGGGCGTATCCGCTGCCTATGCTGCGGACAAAACCGTGGTGGTCACTGCCATCGTTGAACACCCGGCGCTGGATGCCGTGCGCGACGGCGTCAAGGACGAGTTGAAGGCCGACGGCTACGAAGCTGGCAAGAACCTGAAATTCGAATATCAAAGCGCGCAAGGCAATACCGGCACCGCGGCGCAGATCGCCCGCAAATATGCCGGCAGCCAGCCGGACGTCGCCGTGGCGATCGCCACCCCTTCCGCCCAGGCGCTGGTGTCGGCCACCAAGACCGTGCCTATCGTCTACGCTGCCGTGACCGATCCGGTCGCCGCCAAGCTGGTCAAGAGCTGGGATGCTTCCGGCACCAATGTCACCGGCGTGTCCGACATGTCGCCTCTGGATAAGCAGATCGAACTGATCCGCAAGGTGGCGCCGAAAGCCAAGCGCATCGGCGTCATCTACAGCCCGGGCGAGGCCAATTCGGTATCCATCGTCGAATCGCTCAAGAAACTGCTGGCCGGCACCGACCTGACCCTGGTTGAAGCCGCCGCCGCCCGCACCATCGACGTGCCGAGCGCCGCGCAAAGCCTGATCGGCAAGGCCGACGTCATCTACGCGCCGACCGACAACAATGTCATGTCAGCGCTTGAAGGCATCATCAAAGTGGCCGAGCAAGCCAAGCTGCCGGTGGTCGCCGCCGATACCGGCGCGGTCAAGCGCGGCGCTGCTGCTGCGATCGGCCTCAACTACTACGACCTGGGCCGCCAGACCGGCAAGATCGTCGTTCGCATCCTGAAGGGCGAAGCGCCAGGCAAGATTGCTTCGCAAACCAGCACCACATTCGAGCTCTACGTGAATCCTAAGGCAGCGCTCAAGCAAGGCCTGACCTTGCCGGCTGATCTGGTCAAGTCCGCCAAAGTCGTCGAACAATAAACAGGGCTGGCGGATGACGCATGCCTTCATCCGCCAGCTTTTGCTTCGTAGATTCTGGTTTGCCTGATTTGGCGTGTTTTTTGCCGCGCATTTTGCTGATGAACCGCGCTCGGTCTGCTGTTCCGGCTAGCCGCGGCTCCGTAATTTAAGGATGTATATGTCGCTCATCGCTTCACTTGGCGCTATTGAGATCGGCCTGATTTTCGGCCTGGTCGCGCTTGGCGTGTTCTTGTCTTTCCGCGTCGTCAATTTTCCCGACCTCACGGTCGACGGCAGTTTCCCTCTCGGCGGCGCCGTTGCCGCAACCCTGATCGTCTCTGGCTGGAATCCCTTCCTGGCGACCTTCATCGCGCTGCTGGCCGGCGGCCTGGCCGGCTGTATCACCGCCTGCCTCAATGTCTACCTGAAGATCATGCAATTGCTGGCCAGTATCCTGGTGATGATTGCCCTCTATTCGGTCAACCTGCGCATCATGGGCAAACCTAACGTGGCGCTGATCAGCGAGCCGACAGTGTTCAGCATGATCAACATCGGCGACTTGCCGGACTACTGGGTGCAGCCGCTGGTGATGCTGGTGATCGTGCTGATCGCCAAGCTCTTACTGGACGCTTTTTTCGCTTCCGAGACCGGCCTGTCGATGCGCGCCACCGGCGCCAATGCACGCATGGCGCGGGCCCAGGGCATTTCCACCAGCCGGCAAACGGTGTGGGGCCTGGCGATTTCCAATGCGCTGGTCGCGCTGGCCGGCGCCCTGTTCGTACAGACCCAGGGCGGCGCCGATATCTCTATGGGCATCGGCACCATCGTGATCGGCCTGGCGGCGGTGATCATCGGCGAAACCGTGGTGCCGGCGCGCAGCCTGGTGGTGACCACTGCGGCCTGTATTTTCGGCGCGGTGCTGTACCGCTTCTTCATTGCACTGGCGCTGGACATGGATTTCATCGGCCTCAAGGCGCAGGATCTGAATCTGGTGACGGCGGCGCTGGTCGGCCTGGCGCTGCTGATTCCCAATTTCAAGCGCAGTTACAAGCGCATGCGTGGCAACGGAAAAACCAAGCCTTCCGCCAGCATCAGCAGTGGCCTGGCAGCACGCAAAGGGGAAAACTGATGTTGAAACTCGATAACCTTGAAATCACTTTCAATCCCGATACGCCGATCGAAAACAAGGTCTTGCGCGGCCTGTCGCTGGAAATTCCCTCCGGCCAGTTCGTCACCGTGATCGGTTCCAACGGCGCCGGCAAATCGACCATGCTCAATGCGGTCTGCGGCGACCTGATGGTCGACAGCGGCAGCATCACCATCGACGGCACCGACGCCACGCGGCGTTCCAGCTGGCAGCGCGCCGACCTGGTGGCGCGCGTGTTCCAGGACCCGATGGCGGGCACCTGCGAAAGCCTGACGATTGAAGAAAACATGGCGCTGGCCTGGAAGCGCGGCAGCAAGCGCGGCCTGCGTTTTTCCCTGAACCGCAACCTGCGCGAACTGTTCCGCGAAAAGCTCAGCATCCTCAACCTGGGGCTGGAAAACCGCTTGTCGGACCGCATGGGCCTGCTGTCCGGCGGCCAGCGCCAGGCGGTCAGCCTGCTGATGGCTTCGCTGCAGCCCTCGCGCATCCTGCTGCTGGACGAGCATACCGCGGCGCTGGATCCCAAGACCGCGGCCTTTATCCTGTCGCTGACCGCAAAGATCGTCGAATCCAGCAAGCTGACGGCGATGATGGTCACCCACAGCATGCGCCAGGCGCTGGACTACGGGACGCGCACCGTGATGCTGCACGAAGGCAAAGTCATCCTGGATGTGCACGGCGAGCAGCGCCAAGGCCTGGATGTGCCGGATCTGCTGCGGATGTTTGAAACCACCCGCGGCGAAAAAATCGATGACGACAAGCTGTTGCTGGGCTGACCAGACCGGCAGAAGCAGGGTCGTTGCAACCATGGAAATCTGAAGGAGCAGTATGAAGGCTTTACTCAATGCGTTTGAAAGCAAGGCGCCGGAAATCGTCTTTGAATGGCATGACGCCGAGACCCCGGCGCGCGGCTGGATCGTGATCAATTCGCTGCGCGGCGGCGCAGCGGGCGGCGGCACGCGCATGCGCAGCGGGCTGGACCGGCGCGAAGTGGAGTCGCTGGCGAAGACCATGGAAGTCAAGTTCACCGTGTCCGGGCCCGCCATCGGCGGCGCCAAGTCCGGCATCGATTTCGACCCTGCCGATCCGCGCAAGGCCGGTGTGCTTAGCCGCTGGTACAAGGCGGTCACGCCTTTGCTGAAGACTTACTACGGCACCGGCGGCGACCTCAACGTCGACGAAGTGCATGAAGTGATTCCGATGACCGAGCGCTACGGCCTGTGGCATCCGCAGGAAGGCATCGTCAACGGCCATTTCGAGCCTAGCGACAACGAGCGCATCCAGAAGGTCGGCCAGCTGCGCATGGGCGTGGCGAAAGTGGTGGAAGATGCGCGCTACACGCCGCAAGCCAGCCGCAAATACCTGGTGGCGGACCTGATCACAGGCTGGGGCGTGGCGGAATCGGTGCGCCATTACTACCGCTTGTATGGCGGCAGCCTTGAAGGCAAGCGCGTGATCGTGCAAGGCTGGGGCAATGTCGGCTCGACCGCGGCTTACTACCTGGCCAAGGCCGGCGCCCGCGTGGTCGGCATCATCGACCGCAACGGCGGCCTGATCAAGGCCGACGGCTACAGCTACGAAGAAGTGCATGCCTTGTTCCTGGCCAAGCAGGGCAACCAGCTGATCGCGGACGACATGCTCTCTTTCGACGAGTGCAACGCCGCCATCTGGAGCGTCGGCGCCGATATCTTCCTGCCATGCGCCGGTTCGCGCCTGGTCAAGCAGGAACAGGTCGACCAGCTCATCGCCAACGGCCTGCAAGTGGTGTCCAGCGGCGCCAACGTGCCGTTTGCCGACAGCGATATCTTCTACGGTCCGATCTATGAACATGCGGACAACCGCGTCGCCGTGATCCCTGACTTCATCGCCAACTGCGGCATGGCGCGCGCTTTCGCCTTCCTCATGCAGAGCCAGGTCGAAGTATCCGACGAAGCGATCTTCGGCGACGTCTCCGCCACCGTCGGTGCGGCGCTGGAAAAATGCCACGGCCATTCGGCCAGCCATACCGGGATTGCCAAGGTCGCATTTGAAATCGCTTTGCAGCAGCTGATCAAGCCAGAAATATCGGAGAGCGCCGCTACCCGCGGCTGATCCGTTTTTATGCAGTCCACCAGACTTTATCTATACCAGGAGTAGCGCATGACTGATTTATTTGATAACCCTATGGGCCTGTGCGGCTTTGAATTCGTCGAGTACGCATCGCCAATCCCCAACGTGATCGAGCCGGCCTTCGAGGCCATGGGCTTTGTCAAGGTTGCCCGCCACCGCTCCAAGAACGTGTCGCTGTATCGCCAGGGCGATATCAATTTCATCATCAACCATGAGCCGAAAAGCCCGGCGCATTACTTTGCGGCCGAACACGGACCGTCTGCCTGCGGCATGGCGTTCCGCGTCAAGGATGCGCACAAGGCTTACCAGCGTGCGCTGGAACTGGGCGCCGAGCCGATGGACATGGCGACCGGCGTGATGGAGCTGCGGTTGCCGGCGATCAAGGGCATCGGCGGCGCGCCGCTGTACCTGATCGATCGTTTCACGCCGGGCAAGTCGATCTATGACATCGATTTCGAATTCATCGAAGGCGTCGATCGCAACCCGGTCGGCGCCGGCCTCAAGACCATCGACCATCTGACCCACAACGTCTACCGCGGCCGCATGGCGCACTGGGCGGCGTTCTACGAGCGACTGTTCAATTTCCGCGAAATCCGCTATTTCGACATCAAGGGCGAATACACCGGCCTGACTTCGAAGGCGATGAGTGCGCCGGACGGCATGATCCGCATCCCCTTGAACGAAGAATCGTCCAAGGGCTCGGGCCAGATCGAGGAATTCCTGATGCAGTTCAGCGGCGAAGGCATCCAGCACATCGCGCTGGCGACCGACAACCTGGTGCAAACCTGGGATGCGCTGAAGAAAATGGGCACCAAATTCATGGTGGCGCCGCCGGCGACTTACTACGAAATGCTGGAAGGGCGCCTGCCAGGCCATGGCGAGCCGACCGACCAGCTGCAGATGCGCGGCATCCTGCTGGACGGCGTCTCCAACGACCAGGGCCAGCGCCTGCTGCTGCAAATCTTTTCGGCCAACACGCTGGGCCCGGTATTTTTCGAATTCATCCAGCGCAAGGGCGACGAAGGCTTTGGCGAAGGCAATTTCAAGGCCCTGTTCGAATCGATCGAACGCGACCAGATCCGCCGCGGCGTGCTGAAGGCGGAATAAATTCAAGTTGTGTTTTCACAACAGCTTGTCTTGGGGGAAAGTTAGCCTGCTATGATGGCAGCTCAGCTTTACCCCTAGCGGGTTGTTACAGCCCGCGACAGCGCCGGAATGGCGGCGTTGTGGCAGTAGCGGTAAAGCGACGGTGGGGGCAGCGTGGTGGAGATTTGATGACGCCGTTCCCAGCCTGTCGTACAAAATCTAAAAAATATTAATCCTATGGAGACGTGCATGAAAAAATATTCCTTGTTGCTGGTAGCGGCGGGCTTGGCCAGTAGCGGCGCGATGGCGCAGACCTCGGTCACGATCTACGGTATCGTCGATACCAGCATCCGTTATATCAGCAGCGACAACGCTGCCGGACAAAAGAACTTTGTCGTCACCAACGGCGCCATCTCGAACAGCCGCCTGGGTTTCAAGGGCACTGAAGACCTGGGCGGCGGCCTGAAAGCCATTTTCCGCTTGGAAAACGGCTTCAATTCCGATAACGGCAGCCTGTCCAGCGCCGGCACATTGTTCAGCCGCCAGTCGTATGTCGGCCTGAGCGGCAGCTTCGGCCAAGTCACCCTGGGCCGTCAGCAAACGCCGCTGTTCGACCTGATGGCTGATCATTTCGATCCGCTGACCGTCGGCAATTACGACCAGAACGCATGGATGCCTGCCGGCGCCACCTTGGTCCGCAATTCCAACATGATCAAGTACTCCGGCACATTCGGCGGCTTCGCCGGCGCCCTGAGCTATGCTGCGGGCGAAAAGGCCGGATCGGTCAAGTCGGGCAGCCAGGTCGGCGCCACCGGCCAGTACACGGTCGGTCCGTTTTCCATCGGCGGCGGCTATCAGCAGACTGTCAGCTCGGTCAACACCGACTGGAAAGACACTGCCTATAACCTGAGCCTTTCCTACGCAATCGGCGCAGCCAAGCTGTTCGGCGGCTACTACCGCATCAAGGACAGCACCGGCACCACGCCTGCGTATTTTGGCGTCTCCGGAAGCGCAGCTGCGACCAACGGCGGCATCGCCGGCGTTGAGCGCCAGGACAATGCTTACTTCCTGGGCGCGACTTTCCAGGCAACGCCAGCCTGGTCGCTGTCGGCCGCCGGCTACTACGACAAGAGCAAGAACGTCACCGTTGCCACTATCGGCAACCTGGGCGACGGCACCCGTTACGCGCTGGTCGGCGTAGCGGAATATGCTTTGTCCAAGCGTACCCAGGTGTACGGTACGGTCGACTACAACAAGGCTAAAGATGCAGCCTTGTCGGAACTGGTCGGCAAGGATAGCGTGACTGGCGTTGCAGTTGGCATCCGTCACATTTTCTAAATAGCGGAATCGCTGCAGTCGCCAGCGGCGGCTGCAGGCAAGTCGATGAAAAGCGCGGGGCCGGTTCGGTTCCGCGCTTTTTTTTGCGGTTTTCAGTTGGCTGTCTTAAAGATGCTGCCGTCGCGGATTTCGAAGATTTCATCGCCGAGCAGGGCGAGGTCGGCGGGGTCGTGCGTGATCACCATCATCGGCACGTTCAGCCGGCGTTGCAGTTCCGACAGTTCGTAGCGCATTTTGTCGCGCAAGTGGAGGTCGAGCGCGGAAAACGGTTCGTCCAGCAGCAGGATGTCCGGTTCCAGCACCAGCGCCCTGGCCAGGGCCACGCGCTGGCGCTGGCCGCCCGACAGCTGGTGCGGATAGCTGTTGGCGGTGGCGCTCAACTCGAACGAAGCCAGCCATTTCCGCACCGCCGGATGCTCGTGCGGACGACGCATGTTGGTGCAGCCCGAACGCAGGCCGAAAGCCACGTTCTGCGCCACCGTGAGGTGCGGAAACAGCGCGTAGTCCTGGAACAGGTAGGCCACCTTGCGCTGCTGCGGCGGCAGGCAGATCGCCGCGGTGCTGTCGAACAGGATATTGTGTTTGAGGCGTATCACACCCTCGTCGGGCGTCAGCAGGCCGGCAATCGCGCGCAAGGTCAGGCTCTTGCCGGCGCCGGACGGACCGTACAACATGACCCGGTTGCTCTCGGCGCGCAGGGAGATATCCAGATTGAAGCCGCGGTCGTCGGCTTGCATGTGCTTGCGGATGCTGATCTCAATCGTCATGGCCTCGTCCTCACCAGTTCCTGCGGCGCTGGCTTTTCGGCAGCAGGCGGCCGGCGATCAGCAGCACCGCGATGCAGGTGGCGGAGGTGATCAGCACCAGCAGGTTGGCGCTCTGGTCGTCTCCGGCCTGTACCGCTTCATAGATCGCCACCGACAAGGTCTGGGTTCGGCCCGGCAGGTTGCCGGCGATCATCAGGGTGGCGCCGAACTCGCCCAGGGCGCGGGCGAAAGCCAGCAGCACGCCGGCGGCAATGCCCTTGGAGGCCAGCGGCAAGGTGACGCGGAAGAAGACCCCGGCTTCCGACACGCCAAGCACGCGGGCGGCATTTTCCAGCTGCGCATCGACGTTTTCAAAGGCCGCGCGGGCGGATTTGAGAACCAGCGGAAAGGCGACGATGGTGGCGGCGATCACTGCGCCTTGCCAGGTAAAGACCAGCTCGATGCCCCATTTTTCCAGCCAGGCGCCGAACACGCCGCGGCGTCCCAGCAGCACCAGAAGATAGTAGCCGAGCACGGTCGGCGGCAGCACCAGCGGCAAGGTCAGCACGGCGTCGACCAGATCGCGCGCCGGCGAGCGCCAGCGCGATAAGCCGTAGGCGGCTGCAACGCCGAAAAGCATGTTGAGTAGGGTGGCCCAGCCTGCGACTTTCAGCGACAGCGTGAGGGCAACCCAGACTCCGCTGTTCATGACTTCTGCTTTCTATTCACTGCTGACCCTTGGCCCTGTGCGGAAGAACTTGACGATAACACTATTGATGCGCTTGTTACAGCCCACCAGGTGCTCAGGGTTTCAAGAAACCATAGCGCGCCAGCGTCGCCTGGCCGACAGGCGAGAGTACATAGGCGACGAACTTGGCAGCCATCTCGGCTTGCTTGGTATTTGCGGTGACCGCGATCGGATAGCTCACCGGCGTTTGCGACGGCACGCGCAGGGCGACCTTCACCTTGTCCGGCATGATCGCCGCATCGGTGGAGAAAACGAAGCCGGCTTCGACTTCGCCGCGCGCGACGTAGTCCAGGCTCTGGCGCACGTTCTGCGCCGGTACGCCCTTGGCTGCCACAGCATCCCACAGGTTAGCGTGTTCCAGCGCAGCCTTGGTGTAGCGGCCGACCGGCACCGAAGCCGGATTGCCGTAGGCGACGCGCTTCACCGCCGCCTGCGTCAGGTCTTGCAGTTGCGCGATGTGCAGCGTGCTGTCGGCTGGCACGATCAGCACGATCTGGTTGCTGGCGAAATTCTTGCGGCTGGCGGGCTGCACCGCCTTTTCCGCTTCCGCCTTGTTCATGGCTTCCTGGTCGGCCGAGGCAAACACGTCGGCTGGCGCACCCTTGATGATCTGCTGCAGCAAGACATCGGAGGCGGCGAAGTTGAGCAGCACCTTGGTGTCCGGATTCTGCGCTTCAAACGACTGTCCCAGTTCCTTGAAGGCGTTGGTCAGGCTGGCCGCGGCCGACACTACCAGGTCGGCGGCATGGGCGGCCGGCGTCAACAGGAAAAGGGGGAGGGCGCTGGCAATAGCAAGGCGTTTCAAGCGGCACAACATCGCGGTATCTCCTGGCAGGAAGTAACAAAATGGAAAGCGAAATATATGGCAGGATACAGCGTGAGTCAACCTGAAAAGCGGCCTGGAGGACGCGCTGCGGCTGGCGCAATCCGGGGGTTGCCAACAAAATGCCTGTAATCTGCCGACCTCCTTGTTACAATCGCGCCTATGGCAAATTCCAAATCGATACGGCTCAGAGTGTTGCAAGGCGAGACCATCGCCTTCGGTCCCGGCAAGGCGGCGCTGCTGCTGGCGATACAGCAAAGCGGTTCGATTTCCGCGGCGGCACGCGCGATCGGCATGTCTTACCGGCGCGCCTGGCTGCTGGTGGAAGCCATGAACCAGTGCTTCCGGCAGCCCTTGGTGGCGACCGCCACCGGCGGCGCCAAGGGCGGCGGGGCGCAGGTGACGGCGCTGGGGCAGGAAGTCCTGGCGCGCTATCAAGCCATGCAGGACCGGGCGGAAGCGGCGGTGGCGGCCGACATGGCGTATTTTGCGGGGCTGATGACGGCGGCCGGCAGCGGTGCTGACCTGCAAATTTAAGCACCGTACTTCTCCCACGATCAACTTGCCGACACCGACCATGCCCTCAAGCAGCACACTTCGCAGCACACTCCTTGCTTACCGCGTCCGCCTGCAGCGCTTGTTTCATTTCTCTGAAAGCCATTCGATGCTGCTGTGGGCGGCCGTGGTCGGCTTCCTCGGCGCGCTGGCGACGATCCTGTTCCGCGAATGCATGTACGGCTTGCAGCAGCTGCTGACCGGGCAAAGCGGCAGTTTCGTCGCCATGGCCAAGAGCTTGCCATGGTGGATGCGGCTGCTGCTGCCGGCGGCCGGCGGCCTGGTCGCCGGCGCCATCCTGATGCTGGCCAAGCGGGTGCCGGCCAGCGCCACCTCGGATTACATGGAAGCGGTAGCAATCGGCGACGGCCATATCCCGGTGCGGCAAAGCCTGCTGCGCAGCCTGTCTTCGCTGGCGACGGTGGTGACGGGCGGTTCGATCGGGCGCGAAGGGCCGATGGTGCAGCTGGCGGCGCTGGCGGCGTCGCTGGTCGGCCGCCTCACCTATTTCAGTCCTGCACGGCTGCGCCTGCTGGTGGCGTGCGGCGCGGCGGCGGGGATTACTTCGGCCTACAACGCGCCGATCGCCGGCGCTTTTTTTGTCACCGAGATCGTGCTGGGCGCGATCGTCATGGAAAGCTTCGGCCCGGTGGTGGTGGCTTCTGTGGTTGCCAACATCACCATGCGCGGGCTGCCCGGCTACCATCCGGCCTACGAGATGCCGTCCTTCCCGCCGCTGGCCGGCATTGAGATCGTGTGGTTCGTGCTGCTGGGGATCATGGCCGGCGTCGCCGCGCCGCAATTTTTGCGCCTGCTGACGCTTTCCAAGCATGCGTTCAGCAAGACCGGCATGCCGCTGCCGCTGCGGCTGGGCGTGGGAGGCCTGCTGGTGGGCCTGATTTCGATCTGGATGCCGGAGGTCTGGGGCAACGGCTACAGCGTGGTCAATTCCCTGCTGCACACGCCATGGCTGTGGTGGAGCGTGCTGCTGGTGCTGGTGCTCAAGGTCCTGGCGACCAGCATCACCACCGGTTCAGGGGCGGTCGGCGGCATCTTCACGCCGACGCTGTTTGTCGGCGCCGCCATCGGCTATCTGTTCGGCGAGGTGCTGCACACGCTGCTGCCGGGCATGACTTCGGCGCCGTTCGCCTATGCCATGGTGGGCATGGGCGCTTTCCTGGCGGCGGCCACCAGCGCGCCGCTGATGGCGATCCTGATGATTTTCGAGATGACCCTGAGCTACCAGGTGGTGCTGCCGCTGATGCTGTCCTGCGTGGTGGCTTACTTCGTGGCGCGCAGCATCAACGGCGCTTCCATGTACGACATCACCATCAAGCGCAACCGCGATGCGCAGGAGCGGGTGCGGCTGCGCGGCATCCATATGAGCGAGCTGATCCGGCCGGCCGACACGGTGTTGCCGCTGAACGCATCGTTTGCGGAAATCAGCGGCCTGTTCCTCAAGTATCCGGTGAAATACATCTATGTGGTCGACCAGCGCAACCGCTATTGCGGCGTGGTGGCGCTGCAAGACATCACTTCCTGCCTGCTGGAGAAGGCCGATACCCAGGCCAAGGTGGCCGAGGATTTCGTGCGGCGCGAATTCCTGCACGTGGTGACGCCAGACATGTCGCTCGGCGATGCCTTGCAATCCTTCCTCGATCACCAGGGCGAACGGCTGCCGGTGGTGCGCAGCCATGAAGATCCGGAACTGCTGGGCGCGGTCTACAAGACCTCCTTGCTGGATGCCTATTTCCGGCTGGATCGTTCGCACGAGCTGCGCGCATGATTGAATGTTGCCGGGATGCCGTTCAGCCAACATTTCACATAAGTTCACCTTGCAAGCGCTGCAGATGGCCGCACTTTGCTCTATATTGGATCCCGCACCGGCGCTTGGTACCGGTGCTGCCATTGCGCAGCCAAACTCAACCATGAGGAGCATCTATGGAAATTCTGGGGACCATCATCGTGGGTTTCATCGTCGGCGTGATCGCTAAGCTGATCCATCCCGGACGCGAGAACATGGGCTTTATCGTCACCACCCTGCTGGGCATCGCCGGCTCATTCCTGGCCGGCTACGTCGGCCAGGCGCTGGGCTGGTATCACGCCGGCCAGGGCGCAGGATTCATCGGCTCCATCGTCGGCGCCTTCGTCCTGCTGGTGATCTACGGCTTTGTCAAAGGCAAGGCGGCCAGCTGATGCTGGATCGCCTGCCATGGCGCAAGCCCGCCAGGCGGAGCGCGGGCGTACTGCTGCCGGCGTCCGAAACGGCGCTGCAGGCGGTGCGCCTGCGCTGCCGCCAGATGGTGGCCAAGCGGGCGCTGCTGTCGGCCGGCGCGTCCGCCTTGCCGATCATGGGGGTCGATATCGCCGTCGATATCCATTTGCTGTCGCGCCTGATCGAAGACATCAATGCAGCCTTCGGCCTGACGCCGCAGCAGATTGAAAAGCTCCAGCCCAAGCTGCGGGTAGCCACCTACAGCACCATCGTCGGCCTTGGCAGCACGCTGGTGGGAAGGGTGGTGACGCGCGAGCTGCTGCTGAAAATCCTGACCCGCAGCGGCGTCAAGGTGGTTTCCAAGAACGCCACCCGGCTGGTGCCCATCGCCGGCCAGATGGTGTCGGCGGCGATCGGCTTTTCCGCCTTCCGGGCGATCGGCAACAAGCATATCGAAGCTTGCGTCGAAGTGGCTGGGCAGATGCTGAAAATGCAAGCCGCCGGCGAGTGAGTTGTTTGTCTGGCATCGGTGTTGTTTGCCGGCTGTTGCCGTACAGCTGGCGCATCCATCTCCGCCATCCCGCGCCGCAATGTTAGAATGCGGGTCGTTTGCGCTGCGGGATACTGGAAAACTGCTGCTCCCGCGCGACTTTACCGCACTTCTGCACGCCAGCCCGGCCCGCCATCGCGTTACCACATTGCGCGGCCGGCGCTTTGATGTAGAGTGTGGCAACACACTTCACCACGATAGAGTTCCCTATGTTGAGTTACCGCCATGCCTTCCATGCGGGCAATCATGCCGATGTGCTGAAGCACTTGGTCACCATCCAGCTGTTGCGCTACCTGGGCCAGAAGGACACGTCCTACATGGTCATCGATACCCACGCCGGCGCCGGCGTGTACGCGCTGGACGGCGGCTATGCCTCGAAAAATGCCGAGTACGAGTCCGGCATCAGCCGCCTGTGGGACCGCAAGGACCTGCCGCCGGCGGCAGCCGAATATGTGGACGTCGTCAGGCAACTGAATCCGGACGGCAAGCTGCGCTATTACCCGGGTTCGCCGTACTGCGCCGATGCCGTCATGCGCGAGCAGGATCGCCTGCGCCTGTTTGAACTGCATCCGAGCGACGGCAAGATCCTGACCGACAATTTCCGCCGCCTGGAGGCCGAGCGCAACCCGCGCGGCAGCGGCCGCGGCAAGCGCGTCATGATCCAGCTGGGCGACGGCTTCCTCGGCCTGAAAGCCTTGCTGCCGCCGCCGTCGCGCCGCGGCCTGGTGCTGATCGATCCGCCGTATGAAGTGAAAGAGGACTACCGTCACGTCAAGAACACCATCGAAGATGCGCTCACGCGTTTTTCCACCGGCACTTACGCGGTCTGGTATCCCTTGCTGAACCGCATGGAATCGCGCCAGTTGCCGGACAAGCTCAAGCGCATGAAAGCCAATGGCTGGCTGAACGTCACGCTGACGGTGAAGACACCGTCGCCGGATGGCTTCGGCTTGCACAGCAGCGGCATGTTCGTGATCAACCCGCCATGGACGCTGGAACCGATGCTGAAGGAACTGATGCCCTATCTGGTGAAGGTGATGGGCACCGATTCCGGGGCGGGCTTTACGCTGGAATCGGGGCAGACCAAGGCGGTCGATACCGGCACCCGGCGGGTCTGAGCGGCCGGCGGGACCGGTCTCGATACTGCGCTCAGATTTCCGGCATGAATTTCAACGCGGCGCCATTCATGCAATAACGCAGGCCGGTGGGTTTCGGGCCGTCCTCGAAGACATGGCCGAGGTGGCCGCCGCAGCGGCGGCAGTGCACTTCGGTGCGGCTCATGCCGAGCGTGCTGTCGATGCGGGTGGCGACGGCGTTCGGCAGCGGCTGCCAGAAGCTGGGCCAGCCGGTGCCGCTGTCGAACTTGGTCTTGGAGGAGTAGAGCGCCAGGTCGCAGCCGGCGCAAGAATAGGTGCCGGCGTGTTTTTCATGGTCCAGCGGACTGGAAAACGGCCGCTCGGTCGCTTCCTGCCGCAAAATCGCATACTGGGTCGGGTTCAGGCGCTGCTTCCATTCGGCGTCTGTATGCATGATTTCGTACTTCTCCGCCGCGCTGGCGCGCCAGCCCAGCGTCGCCAGCACGCTCCCCAGCAGCAGGCCGCCGCCGGTCCTGAACATCAAGGTGCGTCGGGTTGGCATGGCAATCTCTCCTTGTCTCGTCGATGGCCGGCGCAGGCCGTTCTTGCGCTATGCATATGCAGCCTGCAGTTTCGTGTTGCCTGTATTGCGTGATTCCGTGTAATCAATATACGAAGAAATCCAGCGTACGGATGCAAACAGCGCGTCTTCCCCCAGTTTGCGCCGAATTGCGCCAGTCTGCTGGTCGCTGGCACCCTGAAGGCGCCCCGAAAGCCAGGCAGAGGCAAATTGTCAAATAATGTTTCTTTTCGGGAATTTTATGGGCGTTTGCAGCATCCGCCTGTTGTCAATGCCCGTCAGCCATATAGGTGTATTGCGCAGTTTTTAAGTATCGGCTGGAAATTGGACGGATAATGCGGATCCTGTTTTAATCACGCCCGGATTTCCAGACGCAAAATGCGGGTGCGTTATCTATTTAATATGGCGTCGGCACAACAATGACAACTACGAAAAGAACCTATCCAGCGGCCGGAGGCCGGGTAGCGCTGCAGACTAAAAGAAAATTGCTGATTACCCTGATTGCAGCAGCGACTGCCGGCATGGCGCATGCGCAAAGCGATCCCGAACAAAATGGCAAGCCGGCTGCCGGCGCCGGGCAGGGCGCCCAGCCGCAGAATGAAACCGCGCTGCCGACCGTAACAGTGACCGGCGCCGGTCCCGCCGCCGACAGCTATCGCAAGACCTCGGCCTCGGTCGCCAGCTTCGGCGCCGCCTCGCTGCTCGATACGCCAGCCTCGGTGTCCGTGGTTACCCGCACCCAGCTGGACGACCAGCAGGCGCGCCTGCTGAGCGACGTCGTGCGCAACGATGCTGCCGTCGGCGACAATTACACGCCGGTCGGCTACTACGAAAATTTCAGCATCCGCGGCTTTCCGCTGGACCTGGCGACGAGCCTGCAGATCAATGGCATGAGCATCGCCGGCGAACAGAATGTCGCGCTGGAAAACAAGGAAAGCGTCGAGATCCTGAAGGGCCTGGCCGGCCTGCAAAGCGGGATGACGCCGCCCGGCGGCCTGATCAACTATGTCACCAAGCGGCCGGCCGATGTGCGTTCGATTACGCTGGAAACAGATTCGCGCGGCTCGCGCTACCTGGCCACCGACATCGGCGCCCTGTTCGGCGCGCAAAAGCAGTTCGGCCTGCGTATCAATGCCGCCCATGAGAGTCTGCATTCCTATGTCAACAACGCGGACGGCGAGCGCAATTTCGCCGCGCTGGCGGCCGACTGGGTGATCAGCCCGCAGGCGCGCCTGCAGTTCGACGCCGAGTACCAGCACCGCGAGCAGCGCTCCGCCCCGGGCTACCAGCTGCTGGGCGGCACTGTCGTCCCGAGCAATGTGTCGCCCTCGACCTTGCTGGGCGCGCAGCCGTGGGCCAAGCCGGTCACCATTAACTCTGTCAATCTGAACCTGCGCCTGGATCTCGACCTGGCGCCGGACTGGCGCGCTTATGTCGCGGCCAGCCGCAGCCGTGTGGTGATCGACGACAATTCCGCGTTTCCCTATGGGCATTGTGCTATCCCCAGCACCTGCGTTGATGATGGAACGCCGCAGCGCTATTTCAGCGCGAACGGCGATTTCGATATCTACGATTACCGCTTTCCTGACGACACCCGCCGCAACGATCAGCTACAAGCGGTGCTGCAGGGAAAACTGGATACCGGCAAGATTGGCCACGACCTGACTTTTGGCGCCAGCATGTTCCGGCGTACCGTGTCGCAGAGCGATGGCGTCAATGATCCGATCGGCAGCGATAATATTTATAACCCCAATCCGATCGTCTACGCGCCTTCGCCGTTGTCGCCGGATGCCTCCACTCTGCGCCTCGACAGCCGGCAAAAGGCGCTGTTTGCGGTCGACCGCATCAGCCTGACGCCGCAATGGCAGGTGATTGCCGGCGGCCGCCAGGTGTGGCTCAATGAACGGGCCCTGGACGCCACCGGCGCTGTGACCCGCACTACCGAGAAGTCCCTGTTCCTGCCGCAAGTCGCGCTGGTCTACAAGCCGCTGGCCGATCTCTCGCTCTACACCAGCTACAGCAAAGGCTTGACCATGGGCGGTCAGGCGCCGTTCTGGGCCGAGAATGCCTATGCCTTCCTGGCGCCGACCGTATCGCGCCAGGTCGAAGCCGGCGTCAAGTACGACTGGCGCGGCCAGCTCAGCCTGAGCGCGGCGCTGTTCCAGATGACCAAGCCCTACGAATATCCGAAGCCGGATGAGAATGGCTATACCTACACCCAGCAAGGTACGGAAACGCACCGCGGCCTGGAGCTGAGCGCCGCCGGCCAGGTCACCCGGCAGCTGCGGCTGACCGCCAGCCTGGCCCTGATTCAGGCGCGTGCCGACGACACTGGCACGCCTGCCTACGACGGCCACCAGGCCATCAACGTGCCGCGCTTGCGCACGGCGCTGTATGCGTCGTATGCGCTGCCGCAGGTCAGCGGCCTGAGCCTGCTCGGCGGCTGGCAGTACAGCGCCAGCAAGGCGGCTACGCGTGGAGGCGACGTCAACGTCGCCGCCTATAGCGTGTTCGATGCCGGCCTGCGCTACAAGACCAGCCTGGCCGGGCATGCTGCGGTGCTGCGCCTGAGCGTGGATAATTTGTTCGACAAGCGCTACTGGAAAGACGTCGGCGAATATTTCGGCGACAGCTACCTGCACCTGGGGGCGCCGCGCACCGCGCGGCTGTCGCTCCAGTACGACTTTTAAGGGCGGGATGGAAGCGGCATGAAGGATGCAAAACCAGACGACGTCAGCGGCCTGCCTGCCGTGCTCAGCCACGGCATGGGCATGGACGCGGTGCCGCCGAGCTGGCCCACATTGACGCTGGATGAAGTGGCCGGCCTGCTGCGCCACTACCCGCAGGCGGGCGCGGTGACGCGCCTGGACTGGCACAGCCCGCGGCCGTTTTCCAGCGCCTGCGTGGCGGACACCGTTTCCGGCCCTCTGTTCATCAAACGCTTGCTGCGTGAGATACGGACTGTCGACGAGCTGATGGACGAGCACCGCTTCATGGCCCATCTGCGGGCCAACGGACTGGCCGTCAGTGAAGTGCTGAGCACCGGCGACGGCAATACGGCCTATGCCGACGGCGACTGGACTTACGAAGTGCAGCGCGTCGGGCAGGGCGTCGACCGCTACCGCGACGCCACCTCATGGACGCCTTTCCTCAGTTGCGCCGACGCCGCCGCTGCCGGCCGCGAACTGGCCCGGCTGCACCTGGCCGCGCGCGGCTATGACGCGCCGGCGCGCAGCACCAGGCTGCTCGCCTCCGGCTTTACCTTGTTGAGTGCAGAACAGCCGCAAGCAGTGCTGGAGCGCATCCAGCTTTATATTCAGCAGCGTCCGGCATTAAGCGATTATCTGGCCTCGCGCGACTGGCGCGCCGACGTGGCGCGGGTGCTGCTGCCGTTCCACGCCCGCCTCAGCCCCTTGCTGCATGGCTTGGCGCCGTTGTGGACGCATAATGACTGGCACGCTTCCAATCTGCTGTGGCAGGCCGCCCCGGCGCCGGCTGCCGTCGAAACAGTGCTGGATTTCGGCCTGGCCGACCGCACTTGCGCGGTCTACGACCTGGCCAACGCGATTGAACGCAACCTGATCGAATGGCTGGCCTTGCCTTCGGCCAGCGGCGACCAGCGCCATCTGGTGCATATCGACCAGCTGGACGCCATGCTGGACGCCTATGAAACCGTGACGCCCTTGTCGGCCCTGGAAGCTGCGGCATTGCCGGCCATGCTGCCCTTGGTGCATATCGAGTTCGCGCTGTCCGAGCTGGCGTATTTTCATGGCGTGCAGCATTCCGCCGACAATGCGGCGCTGGCCTACGACACTTATTTTCTCGGCCATGCGGTATGGTTCGACAGCGATGCCGGCCGCTATCTGCTCGACCATCTGCAGCGCCGCTGCGAGCGTAAAACCGAACCACAGGAGTCTTGATGTCAGGCCTGGAAATCGTTGCAGTCATCGTGAGCGCCCTGGCAGTCTGGCTGACCGCGCGCCGTCATTTGTGGTGCTGGCCGATAGGCCTGGTATCCGTGCTGCTGTATGCGCGCATCTTCCTGGTGGCGAAGCTGTATTCGGACCTGCTGCTGCAACTGATCTTCGCCGTCATGCAGCTGTACGGCTGGTGGCAATGGAAGAGCGGGGCATCGGAACAGGATAGCCAGCATATCCAGCCGCAGCGCCTGCCGAAACGCGGTTTGCTGACCGGCCTGCTGGCCGGCGCCGCGGGCAGCGTCGTGTTGGGCTATGCCATGGCCAGCTTCACCGACGCCCATATTCCATGGCTGGATTCGGCGCTGACCAGCTTCAGCCTGGTGGCCCAATTCTGGATGGCGCGCAAATATGTCGCCAACTGGTGGCTGTGGATTGCGGTCGACATTATCTATGTCGGCGTGTACATCTATAAAGACCTGAACCTGACCGCGGGCTTGTATGCGGGGTTCATCGTGCTGGCCCTTGTCGGCTTGCGCAACTGGCGGCGGCAGCTGCCTGCGAATCATCCGCCAGCGGCTGCCGCAGCACTTTAGGCAGGGCGGCATGCCATGCCCATGCGCAAGCAGATAATGCGAAGCTGCTGGCACAACGCCGCGCGCGTGTAAAGATTCGTAAAGATTTGTTGCAATCTCACGACAAATATCATATTTCCAGGCGGAATTTCAAGGATTTCCCGGATTCAATTCTCTTGCTTTTCAGATTGATGGCGCTGCGCAACGCTCGCCGCAAAGGCAAGCCAGGCGCGGGTTTCTTGCATTTAGTTAAATGTCATCAATGATTATATATTTGCTAACAATCAAGATTGGCAGCGCCTTTTATTTCCAATGGAAAATTAGTGGTTGTTAGTAATTGTTAAACATTGTCAGTAATGACATTTTGTGAACTTTTGCCCCTACAATTTGTTTCGCCGTGTTGGCAATTCATTAATTTGAATCGAACATCTACTTTTATATCTGAGGGTAAAAATGAAACAAATGACTATCGCTAAGTTGGTTGCTGTTGCTGCTGCAGGTCTGTTGTCCCAAGCGGCCTTCGCTGACGGCGGCACCGTGAATTTCAACGGCCAGATCGTTGATTCGCCTTGCTCGATCGATCCTTCCAGCCAAAACATCACTGTTCCTATGGGCACAGTGTCGCGCGCAGTACTGAACGGCGCCGCCGGCAAGAAGGCAACGCCATCGAAGTTTCAGATCCTGTTGACCAACTGCGGCGCAACCGCCAAAGGCGCAACCGTGACTTTCACCGGCACGACCGATGCTAACGTCACCGACGATCTGGCTCTGGCTAACGCTGGCCAGGTTGGCGTGACTACAGCAACCGGCGTGGCGATCGAGCTGGGCGACTCTGCCGGCACCAAGATCCCTGTCGGTTCGGCATCGGGCACTTACGTTCTGGGTCTGGGCAACAACCCTCTGAACTTCCAGGCTACCTACGTTTCGACTGGTCCTGCAGTCACCGTCGGCCCAGCTAACTCCACTGCACAGTTCGTCGTTACTTACCTGTAATCGGCGCGCTTCGCAAAAATCCTGAAACGGCATTACCTCGTTGCGCCGCCTGCGGCGGGACGGGCAGCCTGGCGCTTGCTGCGGCCAGGTTTTAAGGATGGGCTGGCAAGCCGCAACGGTAGCGGCAAGCCGGCCATCATTTTCCAGCATCACCCATGCATCAATTTGTGAGCACGCGCCAGCGGCCTGTGCTTGCTTAGAAATTTGTGCATAGGACATTTTGACAGACGAGGTTTTTCATGTTGAACAAACGAATCATCACTTCCGCAATTCTCGGCAGCGTGCTGATGATGAGCGCGCTGGCGGCGAACGCCAGCGTCATGCTGGGCGGCACTCGCGTGATCCTTGGCGAGAAAGACCGGCAAGCGTCGATTCCGCTGAAGAACACCGGCACCTCGCCGTACGTGGTGCAAACCTGGGTCGATGCCGGCGAAGGCAAGAACAAGGCGCCGCTGCTGGTGACGCCGCCTTTGTCGCGGCTCGATCCCGGCGCCGAAAACATCTTGCGCATCGTCCGCATTTCCGGCGACCTGCCGAGCGACCGCGAAACGGTGTTCTGGCTCAACGTCAAAGAGATTCCAGAAAAGTCGGACCAGGTCAACGTGCTGCAGGTCGCCGTGCGCACCCGCATCAAGATTTTCTACCGACCGGCGGGGCTGGCCGGCAAGCCTGACGAAGCGCGCAGCCTGGTGGCGCTGTCGGTGGTGCCGGGCCAGGACGGCAAGGGCGCAGCGCTGCGGGTCAGCAATCCGAGCGCCTACAACCTGACCTTCACCGGTTTCAAAATCAACGGCGACAAAGAGCAAACCAAGGCCGGCATGGTGCTGCCGTTCAGTTCCAGCGATTTTCCGCTGACCGCGATCAGCACGCCGCAACCGATCGACGTCAGCTACACCACGATCAATGACTACGGCGGCGAAACGCCGGAAGTCGCGGCCAAAGTGGCGGTTGGCGCCGCAGTTGCAGTGCAGCCTGCCGCCGCGGCTGCAACCGGCAGCACCGGAAAGTAACGCCGTCGTCATCTCCCAGGTAGCAAGCACCAGATCCTGTCAGGGCAATTCAGTCTGCCGCGCAAGGCAGAAACAAAGGAAGGGAAAGCTGTGATCAGATTGTCGCATCAACGCAAACCGGTACGCCTGGCGCTGTCAGCGATCACGCTGGCCGTGCTGTCGCAGCTGGCTCAGGCGCAAGGCCAGGGCGGCTCGGTATTCAACGAGCAGTTCCTGGATATCGGCGGCGAACAAAGCCGCGCCGACTTGTCGCTGTTCGCGTTCGGCAATCGGGTCATGCCCGGCAGCTACCTGGTCGATGTCAGCCTCAACGAAAGCAGCGTCGGCCAGAGCCAGGTGGTGTTTACTGACCAGGGCGAGGGCAAGAATGCCCAGGCTTGCATCACCCGCGCCATGCTGGAAGGCTGGGGCGTCAAGGTAGAAGTGTTTCCCGTCCTGATGGCGGCCGGCGACCAATGCGTCGACCTGGCGCAGGCCATCCCCGGTTCCAGCGTTTCCTACGACGGCGAGAAGCTGCGCCTGACCCTGAGCATCCCGCAGGCAGCCATGAAGCGCCAGGCGCGCGGCGCCATCAGCCCAGACAAATGGGACAAGGGCATCAATGTCGCCATGCTGGACTACCAGATTTCAGCGGCGCGCTATGACGGCGGCAATAATGCCGCCAGCACCATGAACAGCAGCATTACCGAATTCAACGCCAATCCCAGCGCCACCACGCAAGCCCGCAATACCTTGTACGCCGGCCTGCGCGGCGGCTTCAACCTGGGCGACTGGCGCTTCCGCAATTTCTCGACCTACAACCGCGGCGTCGACGGCGAAGGCCATTGGCAATCGGTGACTTCCTACCTGCAGCGCGATATCGCCTCGCTCGGCGGCCAGCTGGTGATCGGCGACAGCACCACTCCCGGCAATTTCTTCGACGCTTTCCAGTTCCGCGGCGTGCAGCTGTCATCCGACGACGGCATGCTGCCTGACAGCCAGCAGGGCTATGCGCCGACCATCCGCGGCGTGGCGCAGACCAATGCGCGCGTCACGGTGCGCCAGAACGGCTTCGTGGTGTACAGCACCTATGTCGCGCCCGGTCCGTTTGTGCTGGACGACTTGTACCCGACTTCCACCAGCGGCGACCTGGAAGTGACGATCACCGAAGCCGATGGCCGTGAAACCAAGTTCCGCCAGGCTTTTTCGGCCGTGCCGACCCTGCTGCGCGAAGGCGTCTGGCGCTACAGCGTGACGGGCGGCCAGTATCGCAACGGCTATTCCACCATCAACGCCGGCTCCAGCAACGCCAAGCCGAATTTCGTGCAAGGCACGGTGGCGCGCGGCTTGGGCAAGGAATACTCGGTGTACGGCGGCGTGATCGGCTCTGAAATCTATCAGTCGGCATTGTTCGGGGTCGGCAAGAACCTGCGCGATTTCGGCGCGATTTCGGCCGACGTCTCGCAGGCGCATACCAAGGGGCCGTTCAACCAGAACTATGACGGCCAGTCGCTGCGCTTCCTGTACGCCAAATCGTTCGAGAATTACGGCACCAGCGTGCGCATGGCCGGTTACCGTTATTCCACCGGCGGCTTCCGCACCTTCCAGGAAGCGGCGCAGATGCAAGACCTGCAGAACGGCCAGGTGCTCAACAACCGGCGCAACCAGGTGCGGCTGGAGCTGGCGCAGCAGCTGGGCAGCAAGGGCGGCACAGCCTACGCTTCGATCCAGCAGCAAAGCTATTGGGGCACCGATCAGAAAGACCGCCTGATGCAGGTCGGCTATTCGAATTTCTACAAGCAGTTCAGCTACAGCATTTTTTATAACTACAGCACCAATCTGAACGGCCCGTCGAACCGCCAGCTGATGGCGACCCTGTCGATACCGCTGGGCGACAGCCGCTCCTATGCGCGCTACACCGTGGCCAAGGGCAATAACGGCGAAGTGACGCAGCAAGCCAGCGTCTACGGCTCAGCGCTGGACGATGGACGCCTGACGTACAACGTCACGGCTGCGCATTCGAACCAGAACGACAACAGCGGCAGCGCCTCCGCCAGCTACCTGTCGCAATACGGCCGCGTCGATTTCGGCCGCGCGCAAGGCTCCGGCTACGGCCAGACCACGCTGGGCATGGCCGGCGGCCTGGTGGCGCACGGCGGCGGCGTGACCTTGTCGCAGCCTCTGGGCGAAACCATGGCGCTGGTGGAAGCGCCGGATGCCGCCAATGTCGGCTTTGAAGTCTATCCGGGGGTGCGTACCGACAGCCGCGGCAATGCGGTGCTGGCCAACCTGAGTCCATATCGCGTCAACCGCCTGGCGGTGCGCACCGAAGACCTGGGCGACAACGTCGAGGTCAAGAATGCAGCGCTGGATGTGGTGCCGACGCGCGGCGCGGTGGTGCTGGCGAAATTCGAAACCTCGATCGGCCTGCGCATCATGCTGAACCTGAGCGACAAGAGCGGCAAGCCGCTGCCGTTCGGCGCCAAGGTCGAGAACGAGCAAGGGCAGGAGATGGGGATCGTCGGCAGCGAAGGCCAGACTTTTATCAGCGGCGCGAAGGAAAGCGGCGTGCTGAACGTCAAGTGGGGGCAGGGCGCGACGGAACAGTGCAGCGTCAAATACCATGTCCCGGCGGATAAGAATCCGGCGCCGATCCGTGAGTTGAACGGACAATGCGAATGATCATGAAATCACTGCGGGACAAGATCGCGCGCTGCCTGGCATGGACGGCGCTTGCGGCGGCTGCCTTGCTGAGCGCTGCCAGCGCGCAGGCGGCATGCGTGCGGCCTGCGGGCGCTACCGAGAAAATCATCCAGATGGATATGGGCACGGTGGTTATCCCAAACAGCGCCGCCGTCGGCGCCGTTTTTGCCACCAAGAGCTTCACCATCCCGATTGCCGGCGCGTCGGAAACGTCCTGGATCTGCACCGGCGGCGGCTATGTGACGGGCAGCATCCTGCAAGGTTCGCCGGTGCCCGGCATGCCGAATGTTTACACCACGGCCGTGACCGGTGTGGGAATCAGGCTGTCGCGTCAGATTACCGGCATAGGGCAGACCTATTATCCCCACGTCATCAATATCACCAGCGGCACCGCGGTATTTCTGAGCCCGTCGTATTTTACGGTCGAGCTGATCAAGACCGCGACCAAGACCGGCAACGGCCCGCTCGCTGCCGGCACTTACACCACTTATGTCGGCAATGGCGACAACAAATCCGCCATCACATCGATCCTGTCGGGCAATGGCATCACCATCATCACGCCCTCATGCACGGTCGATACCGGCTCGCAGAACGTGGTGGTGAATTTCGGCTCGATTTCCAGGGGCAGCTTCAAAGGCGTCGGTTCGACTGCCGGAGCCCGTTCCTTCAATATCAAGCTCAATTGCCAGCGCGGCGAGAATGCCCAGAATACTATCCTGCTGAACATGCAGGCGACGGCAGACCTGTCGAAGATTCCCGGAGTTACACAGTTGACGCAGGGGACAGGCGTGGCGACCGGGGTCGGCATCCAGATCCTGGACAAGAACAGCAACCCGGTGGTGTTCGGCACCGCGGCGACGGTCGGTCCATCCGCAGACATCCAATACGTGGTGCCGTTCACGGCGCGCTACTACCAGACCGCATCCAATATCACTACCGGGCCGGCCAACGGCACCGCAACTTTCACGATTGAATATCAATAGCCATCGGCCTGCCGGTACGGTTCCGGCCGATGCACCGGCCTGAAGCCCGGCAAACGAGGAATGGCATGAAAAGAACACGAGCAACTACAGAAAAGATCAACGACACCCTGGCATGGCTGGCGGCGCTGGGACTATTGGCGCTGCTGTCCTTGTTCTTTATGGGCGATGCGCAGGCCGCTTGCGTCCGTCCGGCCGGCGCTACCGAAAAAATCATCCAGATGGATATGGGCACGGTGGTTATTCCGAACAGCGCCGCCGTCGGCGCGGTATTCGCCACCAAGAGCTTTCCGATTCCGATTTCGGGGGCTTCTGAAACCGCCTGGAACTGCAACGGCGGCGGCACGGCGACCGGCAGCATGCTGCAGGGCAGCGCAGTGCCGGGCATGCCGAATGTCTACACCACAGCCGTTACCGGCGTAGGCATCCGCCTGTCGCGCCAGATTACCGGGATCGGCCAGACTTTTTACCCGCATGTGCTGAGCTGGTCGGTTTCCACTACGGTGGCTTTTTATAGTCCGTCTTATTTCACGGTCGAACTGGTCAAGATCGCCACCAAGACCGGCAACGGTCCGCTCGCTGCCGGCACTTACACCACTTATGTCGGCAATGGCGACAACAAATCCGCCATCACATCGATCCTGTCGGGCAATGGCATCACCATCATCACGCCCTCATGCACGGTCGATACCGGCTCGCAGAATGTGGTGGTGAATTTCGGCTCGATTTCCAGGGGCAGCTTCAAAGGCGTCGGTTCGACAGCCGGAGCCCGTCCCTTCAATATCAAGCTCAATTGCCAGCGCGGCGAGAATGCCCAGAATACTATCCTGCTGAACATGCAGGCGACGGCAGACCTGTCGAAGATTCCCGGAGTTACACAGTTGACGCAAGGGACAGGCGTGGCGACCGGTGTCGGCATCCAGATCCTGGACAAGAACAGCAACCCGGTGGTGTTCGGCACCGCGGCGACGGTCGGTCCATCGGCAGACATCCAATACGTGGTGCCGTTCACGGCGCGCTACTACCAGACCGCACCCAATATCACTACCGGGCCGGCCAACGGCACCGCAACTTTCACGATTGAATATCAATGACGGCAAGCCCTGCCGACAGGGCAGGTCCTAGGAGCTGGCCAATGCCGCGCGCTGCTGCAGCAGACTCAGCCAGCGTTCGCCGCATTCGGCATCGCTGATGCAGAGCGCGTAGTCGGTGACGGTGCGGGCGGCGCGCTCCAATAGCTGGATATCGGCCTCATGCTGGCGCGCCACGTGCGGGTCTTCCAGGAACAGCACGCGCCGGCATTGCTGGCGATCGAGGATCAGTTCGGCGATCTGGGCGTCGCCGCCGAGCGGGCCGCTGAGGAAGGGCTTGACCCAGTTGCGGCCGGCTTCTTCTCCCTTGATTTTCTGCGCCAGCTTGTTGAGCAGGCTGCCGGTGGTGCCGGTGGCGCAGCGGAAGGCGAACTGGTCGAGCAGGGCGAAATGGCGTTCCGCGATATCCAGCATGCGTTCTTTCATGGCATCGTGGGCGATCAGCGCGATGCCCTCCTGTCCCAGGTCGAAACTCGGATCGAGCAGCGGATTCGGCGCGGCGCCGGCCGCCACCGCTTCCAGTTCCAGCCATTCAAGCGCACCGGCCAGGGTCGACAGGAATGGCTTGCCATGGATCACGCATTGCCGCTTCAGGGCCACCGCTTCCGGAAAAGTCGAGGATGGATCGACCGGATCCATCAGGTAGATCACCGCGTCCAGGGTGCGCGCCGGGTCGGCGTCCACCACCCGCGACACCAGCTTCATCAGGCCGCCGTGGCGGCCGTAGGGAAAGCGTTCGATATGTGGATAGTCTGGCAACAGGCCGAGCTGCTGCATGGCGTCCAGGGTGCGTCCCACCACGATCAGCTGCGGCTGCAACTGCTGTTCGATGATCTTGCGGCTGCCGTTGAGCAGCTGCGCCAGCGCCGATTCCTGGCCGTGCTGATGGCTGCGGCTGGTGGCAAGGCCAATCCGGAACGGCGTGGCGGAATCTGAGCGGGCAGGGCGGGAGGAATTGGCAGGCATAGGGCGGGATAGTGAGTCAGCACGGGCAACATTGCACCTGCCTGACTTTACCATACCGCCATGGCGGCTAAGCCCGGGTTTTGGGCAAAATCGTCAGCCGGCGCGCAATTGGAATTACAATGTCTGCTATGAACAAGGCATTTGTTAAAGAATCGGAAGGCGACGACGACGATCTGGAATTCGGATTGCCGCCGATCCCGCCTGGCACAAAAAACTACATGACGCCGGCCGGCTATCAGCGCATGAAAGACGAGCTCCTGCGCCTGATCGACGTCGACCGGCCGGAGGTGGTGCGCATCGTTTCCTGGGCCGCCTCCAACGGCGACCGTTCGGAAAACGGCGATTACATTTATGGCAAGCGCCGGCTGCGCGAAATCGACCGCCGCATCCGCTTTCTGACCAAGCGGCTTGATCTGGCGGAAGTGGTAAACCCCAGCGTCCACCATGGCCGCGACCAGGTGTTCTTCGGCGCCACGGTGACTTACCAGAATTCCGCCGGCGAGGAACACACCGTGACCATCGTCGGCATCGACGAGCTGGACCCCTTGCATGGAAAAATCAGCTGGATTTCACCGGTCGCGCGCGCCCTGACCAAGGCGCACGAAGGTGAAACGGTGACCTTCATGACCCCGGCCGGGCTGGATGAGCTGGAAATACTGGCGGTCAGCTACCCGGAAACGTAGATTTTTCCTTGCCCTGTCAATACCTGCCAATATTATTTGCCGCATCATCCCCGCGAACGCGGGGAATCCGTTTTTATGCGCAAACAACATAGATTCCCGCGTTCGCGGAAATGACCGGGACGCGTAGTCGGGGGCGCCCAGACTGATCCTACCGTCTCTGGTATTGCTGGCTGCCGAACAAGATATCGCGCGCCTTGTCGTCCGTCAGCGGCTTGCGGTGCGATGCCAGTACCTCGACGCCGCGCTTGACCGCCGGCCGTTCGCTGATGGTGTCGAACCAGGCTTGCAGATGCGGATAGTCGCTCAGTTCGATGCCCTGGTTTTTCCATGAACGTATCCATGGGAAGGTAGCGATGTCGGCGATGGTGTATTCGTTGCCGGCCAGGTACGGATGCTGCGACAGCTGCTTGTCGATCACGCCGTAGATGCGCTTGGCTTCGTTGCTGTAGCGGTTGATGGCGTATTCGATCTTTTCCGGCGCGTAGATGCGGAAATGGTGGGTCTGGCCCAGCATCGGTCCGACGGCGCCCATCTGGAACATCAGCCACTGCAGGGTGTTGAATTTCTCGCGCTCGGTATTACCGAGGAACTTGCCGCTCTTGCCGGCCAGGTAGACCAGGATCGCGCCCGATTCAAATAGTGAAATCGGCTTGCCGTCCGGACCGTCGGCGTCAACGATGGCAGGAATCTTGTTGTTGGGCGAAATCGACAGGAAATCCGGCTTGAACTGGTCGCCGGCGCCGATATCGACGGCGTGCGCGCGATACGGCAGGCCTAGCTCTTCCAGCATGATGTGAATCTTGTGCCCGTTCGGCGTGGCCCAGCTATAGACATCGATCATGATTATTCCCTTTTGTTGAGAGTGAGGACTTGTAATGGAAGCGGGTTTTGCTCAGATCCTGGCCAGCCGCTCCAGCGCCAGCTGCAGCGTCTGGTCCTGTTTGGCGAAGCAGAAACGGACGATGCCCGATTCGCGCGGCGACTGGTAGAAAGCCGAAACCGGGATGGCGGCGACGCCGATTTCCGAGGTCAGCCAGATGGCGAAGTCGGCTTCGCTCAGCGATGAAATGGCCGAGTAGTCGACGCAGAGGAAATAGGTGCCGTCCGCCGGCAGCAGCTTGAAGCGGGTGTTTTCCAGGCCGGTGCGGAACAGGTCGCGCTTGCGCTGGTAGAAGGCCGGCAGCTCCAGGTAGGGCGCCGGATTCTGCATGTACTGCGCGATCCCGTGCTGTACCGGGGTGTTGACGGTAAAAATATTGTATTGATGGACCTTGCGGAACTCCGCCGACAGCGCCGCAGGCGCCGCTACATAGCCGATTTTCCAGCCGGTGACGTGGTAGGTCTTGCCGAAGCTGGAGACCACGAAGGCGCGCTCGGCCAGTTCAGGATGGCGGCAGACCGACTCGTGGCGGGCGCCGTCGAACACCATGTGTTCATACACTTCATCCGACAATATCAGGATGTCGGTGCCGCGCACGATGTTTTTCAGCGCTTCGATGTCGGCCAGGCTGAGCACGCTGCCGGTCGGGTTGTGCGGCGAATTGATCATGATCATGCGGGTGCGCGCGGTCACCGCGGCGGCGATCCGCTCCCAGGGGATGCTGAAGCCGTCCGCGCCCACCGCCATCTGCACCAGCACCGGCTTGCCGCCCGCCAGTTCGATGGCCGGCACGTAGCTGTCGTAGGCCGGCTCGATCACGATCACTTCGTCGCCGGGATGGACGGCGCACATGATCGCGGTCAGCAGGCCCTGGGTGGCGCCAGCGGTGACCGTGATGTCGCTGGCGGCATCGTAGCGGTGGCCGTAGATGGTTTCTATATTGCTGGCGATGGCCTGGCGCAGGGCCGGCACGCCGGGCATGGGCGGATACTGGTTGAAGCCGCTTTTCATGGCCCCGCTGACGGCGTCCACCAAAGCCGGGTCGCAATCGAAATCGGGGAAGCCCTGGCCCAGGTTGACCGCCGATTTTTCGCTGGCCAGGGCCGACATCACCGTGAAAATGGTGGTGCCGACGCGCGGCAGTTTGGAGTTGAGGCGGCGTGCTGCCGCCTTGCCGGTCGAATCTATTGAATCACGTTTCATTTGCTGGCTATCTGGGCTTGTGTCTGGATTCCGCATTTTAGCGTTTTGTCGCAGACCGCACAGCGCCGCGCCAAACTGTTGTTGGCGCAATAAGGCAGGCTGATCCGGCCTACGAGGCGGCTGGCGCCCAGGCTTGCGGCGGGATGATGGCGAACAGTCCGATCTTGGCGGTCTTGCGCGCCAGCTTCAGCAGCGCCTTGTCCTTGGTGATCAGGATGGCGGCATGGGCGCCCAGCGCTAGTTCCAGGAACTTCTGGTCGTCGCGGTCGGTGCACAGCGGCAGGCGGATGTCGGTGCGTGGCGTCAGTTCTTCCGCCGCCAGGCAGGTGATCAGGGCGTCATATTCGGCGTTGAAGCCGGGCCGGGTCTGGTCGGTAATCGGCAAGTGGCTGTAATGCAAAACCATCTGCCACTCCAGGCGGCAGTCGGCGCGCGTCACAGCTTCCACTGCGCCGCTTTGCAAGGCGTCCATCAAGCCTTGCCAGCGCGGGTCGCGGAAGACGAACAGGTCGAGGCAGACATTGGTGTCGATGACAATGCGCGGCCGCGGCCGCGGCGGCTGCTGTTGCGAGGCGGGCGTCTGGGTCGGTGAATCTGGGTGCATGCGGGTTTCCATCAATCGGTTGCGCGCATTTTACCCTGCGTCCTGCCGTCCTGAAGCGGCTTCCAGCAAATCGGCGAAGGTCTTGGCGAACAGGTGGACGTCGCCCGGCCAGCGGGCCGAAACGTAATTGCCATCCGTGACCACGAATGCCGGCCGGCTGTCGCCGCCGCTGTCGCGGAACAGGCCGCTGCTCTTGCGGAAGAAATCCGGCGCCGCCGGGCTGGCGTCGAGGAAGTCGCCGGGCTGCGCCAGGGCGCGGCTGACCTCGGCCTGTACGCTGCGGTAGCCGGCCGCCTCGCCGCTTTGCTCAACATAGGTGCGGTAGTAGGCCGGGTCCCAGCAGCGGCCGCAAAATCTCATCAGATTCCAGGCAGTCCGTTCCAGCTTCCATGTGAGCGCAGTGGTCTTGCGTCCGAACAGCGCTGATTTGCCGCTGCGCGGCGAGCGGCTGCGGGCGGCCAGCACGACGCCGTGGCAGATGGCGGCGACCGGCTTGCCGCTGTCGAAAAAGGCGCCGACGAAATCCTGCAGCGGCTGGCTTTCCAGGTAAGCCAGCATGCCGCGCGCGCGATGGCCGCCGGGCAGCAGCAGACCATCGTAGTCGGCCTGCCGCAGTTCGACGTAACTCAGCGGCGCCAGAAATGCGCGCTCGCTTTGCAGCGCCGCATAGTCGGCGCGGGCGGCGGCGTTGGCACGCAGCGCCAATCCGAGCAGCTTCAGCTTTTTCAGCAAGGGAATGCAGCCCCACATGTCGAGGCCTTCGCCGGACAGCATCAGCGGATCGGCTGCGGCGGCGCGGCCGTCGGGCGTGGCAAAGATCACGCGGTGTCCCCGCGCGCTAAGGATGCGCCAGGAGGCCGCTACTTCGCTTGGATCGAAGTCCAGATTGGGAACCGGGATCAGCACGGTTTTTTGAGAGGGATTCATCGCTCAGATCATAGCCGAATGTCATGGCCTATCGGTTGTTGAAGGAGCGGTGCTGCGCGATGCGACGCTCATCTGCGATTCCGCCGCATCGCCAGGAATGCTTGCCTGCCGGTGCTTCAGGCAGGCATGGATAGTATCGGAAGCGCATCTTCTGACATGGATTTTCATATGGGACAACTACAAACATTAGTAGGATGACAGCTGTATTTTTTGGTTCTAGACTCCGAAAAATTAAATAATAAGCAGTTTTTCCAGTGGCAAGTGAAATTCCGGGGAGGGACAAGCTGAACGGCGCATGAGAGCTTGGGTCCCTAATTTTTATGGTCCTAATCAGAAGAAGCTAGAAAAACAAGCTATGCGCCCATCGATTCTTTTAACCGGAGCAACAGGTGCGCTTGGCAGCGCTCTGCTGCCAGAGCTGCTGTCTGATTTCGATCAGCACGATATATATTGCCTGGTCCGTGGCAATTCTGCCGAAGACGCCCGGCAACGACTGGCGGCAATCCTCTCGAACGCCGGATTGACAGCAGACAGCTGTGCAAGGGTGAAGCTGCTGCACGGCGACGTCTCGGCCCCGCAACTCGGGCTGGCGCCACAGGCATACAGCGAAATTCTATCCAGCGTCGAGCAGATTTACCATCTCGCCGCCAGTGTCGATTTCGATCTTCCCTTGTCCGTCTCGCGCCAGGCCAACGTCGACAGCGCGATCCAAATCCTCGATTTTTCCCGCCGATGCAGATATCACTCGGCCGCGCAATTCCGCCTCAACTATGTCTCGACCGCCTATGTCTGCGGCAAACGCGACGGCCTTCTCAAGGAATCCGAGCTGGGGCTCGGCCAGGAATTCTGGAATAGTTACGAGCAAAGCAAGCTGGAAGCTGAGCAACTGGTCGAGCTGGCAAAGGCGCAAACCGCGATCACCATCTATCGTCCAAGCCAGATCGTCGGAGATTCGGGCAGCGGCAAGATCAACAAGTTCTTCGGTTTCTATGAATTCATCGGACTGGCCGCGCGCGGACGTTCGGATATCCTGGTGGCCGATCCCGGCATGCGCGCCGACATGGTGCCGCTGGATTACGTATGTTCCGCGATACGGCATTTTTCCCGTCAGAGCGCGGCGATCGGCCAGACTTATCATCTGGTCGCCGGACTGCGGCACAGCATCACGGTCGACCAGGTAGTCGACGCCGTCCTCGGGGTCATGCGTGCGGCCAACGAAAGCGTCGCCGTCGCTCGCCCAAGAATCATCCCTCTTGAGCGCCTGGAAACCGACACCACAGCCCTGCAACTGGCGCGCTACAACGCCAGCGCGCAAAAACTCCTGCTTAGGACCTACCAGCCGTACCTGGCCTATGAGCGCGATTTCGATTGCGGCGCGACCCAGCAGCTGTTGCAAGCCGCCGGCATCTCGATTCCATGCATGGAAAGCGTGATCAAGGTAACGACGCAGTATGCGCTGTCCTTTCGAACCAGAAAGACGCGCGGCACGACCCCGGCATCAGTCCAATAAAACCCTTCATTACACAGAAAGAGAGAAAGCCAGTGAGCCTTACCAACAAGACACAGGTGGAACAAAAGGTTGCTGCAATCCTGCGCAAGATGCTGTCGATTGAAGACGATATCGTGCTCGATGTGAATGCCGACCTGGTGCAGCAGATCGGGCTGGACTCGATCGAGGCGTTTGATGCCGTCGCCACCTTGCACGAGATTATCGGCGAGGCTATCCCGAATACCTTCAATCCGAAGATCAGCAATTCGATTGGCCTGCTGAGCGAATACGTGATCCAGCAGTTCGGCGAAGCAGGCGTCGCCAAATTGCTGGCGGTGAACGTCGACGAGCTCGATCTTTCCCTCTCCGACGACGAGCTGTAATGGCAGAGAGTTTCGACCGCGCGGAGATTGAAGCGCTATTGCCGCACCGCTCGCATGCGCTGTTCATCGCCGATGCCGTGGTGGATGGGGCGCAGGTGAGCGGCCACGCCGGCTGGGAGGTTTCGCATCCGCATCTGAGCGGGCATTTTCCAGGAAATCCGATTGTGCCGGGCGTCTTCCTCATCGAGGCAGGCGCGCAGCTGGCAGGGGTCTGGATTGCCGCGGGCAATCGCCAGCAGGCCGGGCTTGGCATGCTGGCCGGCGTCAAGCGCGTTTTGATTCACAAACCGGTAGTCCCCGGCGACCGCCTCAGTTTCGAACTGACGGTCAGCCATGTTTCCGCGAATTTCTTCGACGCCGCCGGCGTCGCCGTGTTCGCGGATGGCGCAAAGGCCATCACGCTTCGTATCACCATTGCAGTTCTTACCTAATCGGCACTGAGAGCCCGATGGCTTCTCGGAGGAACATACATGACAAGTAATCGCGTTGTAGTAACGGGCATCGGAGTGGTTTCCCCATTTGGCGTCGGGCTTGAGGCCTATTGGAATGGCCTGCTGCAAGGCGAGACTGAAATCGGCGTGGTGCCGACATTCTCCGCCGACCGCTTTCGCAGCGTACTTGGCGCCCAGGTGCCTGCGGCGGCGGTGCAAGGCCTGGCGGCGCTGGCGGTGGACAACAAGCCTTTCGACAAAGGCGCGCTATTCGCCTCGTTTGCCGTCGACGAGGCGCTGCGCATGGCTGGCGTCGGCCCTGTATTTGGCAGCGAGCAGCGGGTCGGCTGCGTGCTGGGATCCCTGTGCGCCGGGATTGACAACCTGATCATGGTCGCAGAGTCTTACCACGAAGGCCAGGAACTGGCCGCCGATTTCCCGTACGACGCAGCGCTGGTCAACTATCAGCTTGAATATCTTTCCAGGAAACATAATCTGACCGGACCGACCAGCATAGTCTCGACCGCGTGCGCATCGACTACCGATGCTATCGGCTATGGCATGGACCTGATCCGCCACCAGGAATGCGATGCCGTCATTGTCGGCGGCGGCGATATCCTGGCAGAGCTGATCCATGCCGGCTTCAACGCGCTTTACTCGATCACCAATTCCACCCCGCGGCCCTTCGATACCCGGCGCGACGGCTTTGCCATCGGCGAGGGCGGCGGCATCCTGTACCTGGAATCGCTGGAGAGCGCAACCCGGCGCCAGGCCAGGATCTACGCAGAAATCTCCGGCTACGGCTTGAGCAATACGGCGTTCCACCTGACCGCGACGTCCAACGACGGCGTTGGCGAAGCCCTGGCGATCGAACGCGCGCTTGACGACGCCGGCTTGGCGCCGCACCAGGTCGACTATATCAATACCCATGGCACCGCCACGGTCCACAACGACCGCTCCGAAATGAAAGCGATCAACAAGGTTTTCGGAGAGCACGCGCAACGCATCATGGCCAGCTCCAACAAGCCGCTGATCGGACATTGCATGGGGGCGGCCGGCATCATGGAGGCGATCAGCACGGTGATGGCGCTGGAAACGCAGATAGTGCCGGCGACGCCGTTTACGTCGGGAGACGAGTCTGAGCTTTCATTCGATCTTGTCAAGAATCAGCCAAGGCCAGCCAAGCTGGTGCACGCCATTTCACAATCGTTCGGATTCGGCGGCGCCTGTTCATGCGTGGTGTTTAGCAAGCCGGAATATAGGGGAGTCTGAATGGAGCGCGTTGTCATCACAGGAATCGGCGTGGTCGGGCCGCATGGTACCGGACTCGAACCGATTTTCAATCATCCCGGCGACCTGGCGCTGCCATTCGCACCTTGGCCGGAAGCCATCGATCCGCCGCACCGGCAGGCCAGGATCGCCCAGGTCACCGACTATCCGGTGAAGCGCTTTTTTACCGAACGCCAGATACGGTTGATGGACCGCGCCATGGCGCTTTCATCCACCGCTGCCGGGCTGGCGATCGAAAACGCCGGCCTGAGCGACGCCGAACGCCTTGAAGCGTGCACATTCCTTGGGACCGCGCGGGCCGAATTGCCTTCCTGCTATCAGTTCATCCAGCCCCAGCTGGGGCAGCAGAAAACGCAGCTCAATGCCGCCGATTTTCCCAAGATTGCAAGGAATGTCGCCTGCGGCCAGGTAGCGATCCGCTATCGCATGCAAGGTCCCAGCACCGTCCTTGCCTCGGGATCGCTGGCTTCCGTCGAGGCGCTGGCGCGCGCCGCCCATTACATCCGGGTCGGCCGTTCCAAGGTGGCGCTGGTCGGCGGCTACGAGTCCTTGTCCAAGTTTTCGCTGTACTTTTTGCGGCGCCTGTATGCGTCCCACCTTGCCGCCGGCAAGCCGCAGTTTTTTGGCACACAGCCGGGCTATCTGGTGCCTTCCGAAGGATCATGCATGCTGGTGCTGGAATCGGCAGCGCATGCCGAAGCACGCGGCGCCGCGGCGTATTGCTCGGTCGATGCCTGGGATGCAGGCCGCTTCGGCGCCGATTTTTCCGCCGGCCAGGCGCTCGAAGACAGCTGGGCGCGTGCGCTGGCGCGGGCCGGCAATACGCCGGCAAGCCTGGGGCTGATCAGCGCTGCTTCGGGTGGAGCCAACCGTACGCATGAGCTGGCCGAGCGCAGCGCCCTGAACGCCTTTTTCGAGAAAAATCCAGGCGCGGCGGCGCAGGTGCATACGCCAAGGTCACTGGTCGGCGAAGGTGAATCGTGGGCCTCGGCGCTGCAGGTGGCGATGGCGGCGTTCATCTTGAAGCATGGACGCAGTCCGGCTACGCGCAATGTGGCGGAAGACGTGCCGGCGCAATTCCACAAGCGCTTGCATGACGACGATATTTCGCATCGCAGCGCCTTGGTCTCGGGCGTCGGTTCAGGCGGAAATTTCTGTTCCATCCACCTGTCGCGTCCGTAAGACGGCTGGCAGCTGGGGCGCCCGGGATGGCGGTGGCAGGAACCCGGGTTCTGCGGTTGCCGGAAAACTAAAAAACATCGAGAAAAAGATCTTCTATGAATATCGCTGCACGCCCTCAAAAGGCGGTCCTCGTTACCGGCGGAAGCCGCGGCATAGGCCGCGCCATCTGCGCCGCCATGGCCGATCCGGCCATGCCCGTTTTCGTCAACTATGCGCGCAACCCGCAAGCCGCAGAGGAAACCTGCGCCGTGGTGGCGGCGGCCGGCGGCAAGGCATTTGCCGTCCAGGCAGATGTCTCGGATCATGAGCAGGTGCAGCGGATGTTCCTGTCCATCCGGGAGCAAGGTTACTGGGTGCATACGCTGATCAACAATGCCGGCATTGTCGCCGATACGATCGCGGCGTCGATGTCGATAGAGCAATGGCGTTCGGTCCTGGCTACCAACCTGGACGGCAGCTTTTTCTGCATCCGGACCGCGCTATCGACCATGTCTGCCCGCAAGAGCGGGCGCATCGTCAACATTGCTTCGGTGAGCGGCATCAAGGCGCAGCCCGGCCAGGTCAACTACGCTGCCTCGAAAGCCGGGGTAATGGCGCTCACCCGTGGCCTGGCGCGCGAGCTTGGACGCTATGGCGTGCGGGTCAATGCGGTTGCGCCGGGCTTCATCGAGACCGAAATGCTGTCCGATTTGCGCAGCAGCGAAAAAGGCGAGGAATTCCTGCAGCAGACCGCGGCGGCCGCAATTCCTTTGGGGCGGCTCGGCCAACCTGAGGAAATCGCCTCGGTGGTGCGCTTCCTGTGTTCCAAGGCGGCGAGCTATGTCACAGGACAGGTGATTACAGTTGATGGAGGCCTAAGTGTCTGATCTGAGCATCGTTGATAAAAATACCAAGCCGCTGCTGAACCGTTTCTTTTCGCCGATCCGCATCAACGGCATGGAAATGGAAAACCGCTCCTTGATGAGCTCCATTCATTTGAACCTGGAAGATTTCGAAGACCAGTTCGAACGCATGGCCTACTTTTACGCAAAGCGCGCCGCCGAAGGCGTTGGCCTGATTGTCACCTCGGGCTGCTCGCCGGATGTGCCGGGCATGTTCGCGGTCAAGGGTTTTTCCCTGAAAGAGGATGCGGAGATCGCCTCGCATCGCATCATCACTGATGCCGTGCACCAGAAAGGCGGCAAGATCGCATTGCAGATCATGCATTTCGGCCGCGAGGCGGTGCACGGCAATATCGTGTCGTCGTCCAATCGCAAGCTGGCGTCGAGTCTGTTTACGCCGAAAGCCTTGGAAGAGCCTGAGATCCTTGCCATCATCGACGCCTTTGCCGCTTGCGCGCAGCGCGCCGTGGATGCCGGCTACGACGCGATAGAACTGATTTTTTCGCAGGGCTTCCTGGTGCATCAGTTCCTGGCGCCGGCCTGCAACAACCGCACAGACGCCTGGGGTGGAAGTTTCGACAACCGCAGCCGCCTGGCCACGGAAATTGCAAGGCGCGTGCGGGCCAGGGTCGGCCCGGATTACCCCATCATTTTCCGCGTTCCCTGCATGGATCTGCTGACCGGCGGCATCACCGAAGACGAGTCGATCGAACTGATCCGCCGCCTGCTGCCATTCGGCGTCGATCTGCTGAGCGTGAGCATCGGCTGGCACAATTCCGATGTGCCGACGATTGCGATGGTGGTGCCGCGTGCCGGCTTTGCGTCGGCGACGCGGCTGGTGCGCGACAACTTTCCCGACCTGAAGATTTGCATCAGCAATCGTATCAACGACCCGCGCGTGGCGGAGTCGCTGCTGATAGACGGCGGCGCCGATGTGATCGCCATGGCCAGGCCGTTCCTGGCCGATGCGGCGTTGGTCAGCAAAGCCAGGCGGAATGCTTTCGACCAGATCAATCCGTGCATTGCCTGCAACCAGAACTGCCTCGACTATGTGTTTTCCGGCCAGCCGGTCGGTTGCAGTGTCAATCCCGAAGCAGTGCAGCCAGATGAGGGCGTTTACGCCGCTCTGCCGCGCAAGCAAAAGGTCGCCGTGGTCGGCGGCGGCATCGCCGGCATGGGCTCGGCGCTATTCCTGGCGCGGCGCGGTGCGGCCGTCGATCTTTTCGAAGCCGGCAGTTCGCTCGGCGGGCAGCTGAGGCTGGCGGCCAGGATTCCGGAAAAGGATGAATTTCTGGGAACCGTGCGCTATTACACGCAAGCCGTTATCGAGGCCGGGGTGAAGCTGCATCTGGGTACGGAGTTCGGTGCGGCGCAGCTGGCGCAGGGCTACGATCATGTCGTCATCGCCACCGGATGCGCCACGCGTCATCCCGGGAATCTGCCGGGCGCGGATCTGCCGCATGTGATCCAGTACAGCGACGTGCTGGAAAACAGCTGCCCGGTCGAACATCCGGTGGTGATTATCGGCGGCGGCGGAGTCGCCTGCGACGTGGCGAAATATCTGATGAAAACCAAGAATAGCCTGCGCAGCGCGGCGCATTCCTATCTGAACTTGAAGGTGGCCGACGACAGCCTGTCCAAATATCTGGCAGCCGATACCAGCAGCGCGGCATCGGTGACCCTGCTGCAGCGTTCGAGCCGCAAGTTCGCATTCAGGCTTGGCCGCACCACGCGCTGGATCCAGATGGCCGATATGGAACGCCTGAATGTCAGCATGCGCAACAAGGTGGACATCATCGCCATAACCCGTGACGGCGTTGAGATATTCAACCGCGCCACCAAGGTCAGCGAAATCGTGCCGGCCAGGACAGTGGTGCTGGCGGTCGGCCATGAGCCCAGGCTGCAGCTGCTTGAACTGCTTGAAAAAGCCAAGATCAGGCACTCCGTGGTGGGTTCGGCGGCGACAGAAGGCGACGTAGCCAGGCGCACCAACATCAGCTCGGCGCTGGGCGACGCCTATCAGATGGCGCTTTCTTATGCGGACAGGTGAGGCGCCATGGAGACCGTGCAATCGATCCTTGGCCGCCGACCGGATATCGCCGGCGGCGCTGCATATGCGTGTGTTCGATGTGTCGATGACCGACTGATTCCGTCCTGTCCATGATGCTGCCCATTCTTCCTTTTCCCCGCGTGCGGCGCGCGTTCAAGGTTACTGCGCTGTTTGTCCACCAATGGCTGTGGCTGGGCATTTTTGCCGTCCCGTTCCAGCTGTCGCTGCTGGCGCCCTGTGTCATATTGGGTTTTTTGCTGATTCTTGGGGTGGAGCTTGGGCACCATCGTTATTTCTCACATCGCAGCTTCCGCACCGGCCGGGTGTTCCAGTTCGTGCTGGGGGTCTGGGCGACCGCGGCGTTCCAGCGCGACGTGCTTTGGTGGGCCAGCATGCATCGGCTGCATCACCGCTTTTCCGATACCCCCAACGACCCGCACAGCCCGTATGCCGAAAATGCCGGCGGCTACTGGCATGCGCATCTGGTGTGGGCCGTCGTCAAGCGCAACGCCGAAGTCGATCAGCGCGGCATTCCCGACCTGCTTGCTTATCCGGAGCTGCGCTGGCTTGGGAACTGGCATTACCTGATCAGCATTGCCCTCGCCGCAATCTGCTATTCCCTGGGGGCGAGCGGGCTGGCGGGAACGTCTGGCTGGCAGACGCTGATATGGCTGTACGTGATGCCGGTATTCATTTGCCAGCACGTGATCAGCTGCCAGGCAACGTTTGCGCATGCCGCGCCGCGCTTGCCGGGAGCCTATCGTTCATTTGAGACAGACGACGAATCAGTCAATCATCTGCTGATGGGCCTTGTCAGCAGCGGCGGCGGCTTTCATAACAATCACCATCGGTTTCCCGGTTCCGCGCGCCTGGGGCTGAAGCCCGGCGAATTCGACATCACCTATCTGGTCATCAGGGTCTTGCACAGGCTGGGCATCGTGCACAAGGTGACGATCCCGCGCGCGGTGCTGAGTTACATAAAAGAACAGCGCGAGCCGCGGCCCTGATTGCGGCGCGCGGGATCTTGCCCCGCGATCGCCCCGGAGCTGTGGTCCATGCATCTTGAATTGAAGGAGGTTTCACCATGTCAGCATCAGAAGGCACATACCCGGTACGCAAGCTGAGCATCGATTTTGCGGCCAAATCCAATCGCTACTGGTTCAAGAACCGGCCTTTTGAGACGCATTGGTTCAACGCGCTGTCGTTCGGCATTGTTCCGGCCGAACGGTTTGCGATCTCCTGCATCAAGGACAGCTTGCCGCTGGTGCAGGAAGAGACCCTGAAGGCGGAAGCCCGCGCTTTCATCGGCCAGGAATCGACGCACAGCTTTTTACATGCGAAATGCAATGCTGAGCTGGAACGGCAGGGCTATCGCTTTTTCCTGCATCGCTATTGCGAATGGCGCCTGTCCAAGGCGCATTGGCTGAGCCGCCTGAGCGGACTGGCGCTGACAGCATGCTGGGAACACATCACCGCGATCATTTGCGAACACACCTTGTCCCGCTTCGATATTTTCAAGGACGCCGAAGATCCGTTCTGCGCGCTATGGACCTGGCATAGCGCCGAAGAACTGGAGCATAAATGCCTGGCGCACGATCTGTATATCGGCACTGCGGGGGGCTATCCCTTGAAGATCGGCTGGCTGCTTTACGGCACGGCCCTGTTCGTGACCGATTTTGCAACACAGACCGCGCACAATATGTATCGCGACGGCCGCCTGTTCGATCCGAGGGTCTGGCTGGGCTGCCTGCGCTATTTTTTTGGACGGCAGGGCTTGTTCTGGTTTGCGTTTCCGCGCTGGCTGGCATTCATGCATCCGCGCTTTCATCCCGGCGATGTCGACAACCGTGCCCTGAGTGCGTTCGCGCTGGAGCAGCTGAAGACGCGCCTGAAAGTTGTTGGTCCACCTGTGGCAAGCCATGGCGCCGCGGATTAGCGGCGGGGCGGCCGGCATTGTGCTGCATCCTGTCCTGTTCATGAGCGTGCCGCTGGATGGCTTGCGCCTGCCGCAGGGCGCTCTGACCGCGGCGACCCGTGTCGACACCGGCTACGGCGCGGTGTGGATCGCCGATCTGCCAGGCGCCGCGGAGCAGAGCGCGTGCGTGGCCTCGCACCGCGCCTTCGATTCGATCGAGGTGGTGTGCAGCGCGCCGGTTCGCGCGCTGCTGAGCCACCGGCCCGGAGCGCTAACTGTCTCGTGGGTCGATCAGGCGCCGGCCGGGCATCAGATCATGCAACCTTGTCGCTAACTTTCAATCAGCAGATACGCACATGACAACTCAAATCACGATGGTTCAGTCTCACAAGAATCTCCGGCGTCTATTGTGGCTGCTCAGCCCGCTGGTGCCGCTGACGGCGCTGTTTTATCTATGGGCCGGCCACCATAGCGGGCATGGCATCTGGTACTGGGCCTTGTTGATAGCGATCTATGTCGTGGTGCCGCTGGGCGACTGGCTGGGCGGCCTGGACACCAGCAATCCGCAAGCCGGCGAGATGGAAAGGATGGATCGCGACGCCTTCTATCGCATCATCGTGTACGCCTTTGTACCGATCCAGATAGCGGTGGTGGTGCTCGGAGCATGGATCTACGCCAGCACGCCGTTGGCTGCCTGGGAAGTTGCGGGAATGGCGCTGAGCGTCGGCACGGTCAACGGCCTGGCGTTCATTGCAGCCCACGACCTGCTGCACAAGAAGCAGCCCGTTGAGCGCTGGCTTGCCAAGCTGGTCCTGGCGCCCACCGTTTATGGCCATTTTTTTGCGGAGCATGTACGAGGGCACCACAAGAATGTGGCGACGCCGGGCGATCCGACCAGTTCCATGATGGGCGAGACGTTCTGGAGCTATCTGTTGCGCGCAATTGTTTCCGGCGTCGCCTCAGCCTGGCGCATCGAGCGCGAGCGGCTGGCGCGGGAAGGGCGCAGCGTGTGGAGCTGGTCCAATGAAAACCTGCATTCATGGGCCATGACTGCCGTGATGTTTGCGGCACTGAGCGTGTGGCTGGGACCGGGAGTGCTGGTATTCCTGATGCTGCAGGCGTTCTACGGCATTGTCTTGCTGGAAGTGACCAACTATATAGAACACTACGGCTTGCTGCGGAAAAAGCTGGCGGACGGAAGCTATGAGCGCTGTTCGCCGGCCCATGCCTGGGTCAGCAATCATGTCGTTTGCACCTTGTTCCTGTACCAGCTGCAAAGGCATGCCGACCATCACATCCATCCTTCCCGCAGCTATCAAACCTTGCATCATCATGAAGGAACGCCGCAGCTGCCGGCCAGCTATGTGACGCTGATGCTGGTCGCCTATCTGCCGCCGCTATGGTTCCGGCTGATGGATCATCGGGTCTTTCAGCACTATCGCGGCGATCTGACCGTTGCGCATCTCGATCCGCGCAAGCGCAACGCCCTGCTGGCCCGCAGCTATGGAGACGAGGCATGAGAAGCGCCAAAGATTACTGCAGCTATGTAGGCAATGCCTATTTCATGGCGATGGACAGCCTGGGGAGCAATACCGATATCGTCGTCACCTGCGATCTCAAGCGGGCTGTACCGGTTGAAACGGCTGTCAAGGCGTTCCAGGAATTGCTGGCCGGGCATGAGGCGCTGCAGCGGCTGCGCTCGCGGGCGCCCGCTGCGGCAAGCTGGGAATGGCTGGCTGCGCCGGAGCAGGCGTGGCGGCAGGACTGGGAGCTTATCCGGAACGAGTTGCTGGAGACCGGCATTGCGCCGGCCGCGCTTCATCCAGCTTGCAGGCTGCCGTTCCGTCTGTTCGAATGCAGCGAACTGAAACTGGTGTTCCGGGTGGAGCATACTTTTGCCAACGGCCGCGGCAGCTACGCATGGCTGGAACGGTATTTCTCCTTGCTGTCGGCAAGCCAGGGGCTGGCGGCGCCCGAACCAGCGCCCGCCGGCCAGGCAGAGATCGCCGACGATGCGCCATTGCGCCTGGCCTTGCTGCATGCCGCCGCATCATTGTTTCGCCGCAAGCGGATCCTGCGGGGAAGCAGTGATATGCGGCTGCCGCTGTTGCGGCAGTCGCGTTCACCGCTCTTCAGCTTTCATGCAGAAAGATTTGTCCTATCGGATCGAGAGGTCAGCGCGGCGTTTCTGCGTCACCGTGCCGCGGGAGAAAGCTATACGCAGACGTTGACGCGGCGTCTCTCCGAGCAGGTCCTTGCCGATTACCCCGCCTTGCGTGGCGTCGGCGTGCAGGTAGCCGCGGACTTGCATCGCCATTGCGGGATCGATCTTTACGAGGTCGGCAATTTTACCGGCCTGATAACCGGCTACATAGAGCGGCGGTTGCCAGCGCTGGAACAAACGGCGGCCTTGTTCAAGCGGATACGAGGCGGTGCTGCGCCCGGCTTCAGCAAGCTGTTCGCACAGGTAATGCCGAATCGCCTGAAGCTGGTGCGCTGGTTCCGGGGGCAATGCCGCAGCGCGCTGGAAGATGCCGGCGAACTCATGATGGACCCGCTGTTCACCGTCTCCAACATGGGCAACATCGAAGGGCCGCACACCTGCTTATGGCTGGCGGCCACGTCGCTGCGCACCTCGATGCCGTCTGTCTATGTGTCGGCGACCCGGATCGGCGAGTGGACGGCTTTTGAAGTTGTTTTTCCGGATAATATTTTCGACCGGCAAAAGATCCGCGCGCTGATGCTGCGCTTCTTCGGATTCGAGCAAGGCTTGCCGCCGGACCACGCCGAGCGCGGCGCGCTGGCCGGCACGGCCTGAGCCAGGCGGGTAGCTGCCGCGGTGCTTGCGCGGCAATGGATTTCTTGCCGAATATTGCGTATTTATTGAGCATTGATATTGATTTTTATGAACCCAGACAGCGCAAAAAAAATGATCCCCAGGCGTATCGAACTACGCATCGACGACGGCTTCGATATCAACTGGAATGGTGGCGATGCCTATCGAAGCCAGCTGTTCAACGCGGTATCGATGTTGTTCCCGGTTGGCGAAAAATGGATTATCGATACCGTGCGACGAGTGGTCGATATCCTTCCTGCGGCAGAAAAGGCAGCCTGGGCCGGCAGCACGAGGGATTTCATCGCGCAAGAGTCGATACACAGTTCGGTGCATCGCAAATACAATGATCACCTCAAGCATCAGGGGCTGCGCAACTGGCTGGAACTGCGCGCCAAGCGACGCATGGAGTGGGGCGGCAAGGGTACGCCGATCAACCAGCTGGCGTCGTCGGTGGCCTATGAATACCTGACAGCCAACCTGTCCTCCTCGCTGCTGTGCACGCCGCGGCTGCTCGAAGGCGCCGACGCGCGGCTGGCAAATGTGTGGCGCTGGCATTCAGCGGAAGAGCTTGAGCACAGGCATTTCGTGCTGGACCTGTATGAGGCGGCGGGCGGTGGCTATGTGCGGCGCCTGCTGTGGTACGTGTGGGCCTTGTCGACTTTCATGCTGGACTTGCACATCCAGGTTTTCTTGAATCTGCGCGATTCGCGGCAGCTATTCAAATGGTCGACCTTGGGCCAGGCGCTGCGCTTCAATTTCTGGCCGGGCGGCATGTTCTGGACCATCTCGGCCGCGTCTGTCAAGTTTTTGAATCCGACATACCATCACAGGGACGACCTTGGCGACCAGATCGCCAGGGCATGGCTCGCCGACAATGCCGCCAGCTTCAGGGACGCCGATAAATTTCCCGACGCGCGAGGATCGTGAGTTAACAGGCCCTAGACATCCGGCGATTCTGTCCATAAGCTTCGGGGTAGTCAAATTCATGGAAAATCATTGCGATGAAAATTCTTGAAACCGAGCGGCTCATCTTGCGGACCTTGAACGGCGGCGATGCCGAGTTTTACCTGCGGCTAGTGACGCAGCCTGCCTGGCTGCAGTTTATCGGCGATCGCGGCATCCGGACGGTGGAGGCCGCGCAGGCCGCGATCCTGAGCGGCCCGGTAGCGGCGCAGGCGCGGGACGGCTTCAGCTTCTACATGACGGAGTTGAAAGAGGGCGGACTGCCGATCGGCATCTGCGGCCTGGTGAAGCGGGAAACCCTGGAGGACGTCGATATCGGCTATGCCTTCCTGCCGGAGTTCTGGGGCAAGGGCTATGCCTACGAAGCCGCCTCCGCGGTGCTGCAGCATGCCAACCGCGTTTGCGGCCTGCAGCGGGTGGTGGCGATTACTGCGCCGGACAACCATGCTTCGATCAGGCTGCTGGAAAAGATGGGTTTGCAGTTTGAAAAAATGCTGCAGCTGAAGGGCGACGGTTCCGACACCAAGCTGTTTGCCTATCAATTTTAATTGCGCGGCGATATTACAGATATTTTTGCGGATGCTTATCAATAAGCAAATAATTTTGATGGAGTATTTTCACTGCGCCTAGCTGTGCTAAGGTGGGAATCCGACGACGGTACTTCAGGAGGCATGATGAAGCTGATCGAACCAGGCGAAAAAAAGGATTTCCACGCGGTTTTGCAGGCGCGGCATCTTGCCGCAGACGACTTCGAGCTGCATGAAGTGGATACCACCGATCCCAAGACCGACGAGATCCTGGGGCTGACGGGGTTTGTGACCGTCAGCAGAAAATCGAGCGGGCGGAAAACGCAGTACCCCATCGGCGACGGTTCTACCTGGGTGGCCGAATTCGAGCGCGATCTGATGCGGGGCGCTTTCGACTGACGGGCGGCGCCAGCAGCGTTGCCATTGTTTCGGTATCATTGCGGACATTCTTCTGCTTATTTCGGATCTCCACAATGCTGATTGTTTTGTCGCCTGCAAAATCCCTCGATTACAGCACCCCCAGCACGACAGAAACCCACACCACCCCTGATTTCATCGACCATTCCGCCGAGCTGATCAGCGTCCTGCAAAAGCTGTCGCCGGACCAGATCGGCAGCATGATGAAAATCTCCGATCCGCTGGCGCAGCTCAATACCGCCCGTTTCGCTTCGTGGTCGAAGCAGTTCACCAGCGCCAATTCCAAGCAAGCCGTCATGGCTTTCAACGGCGATGTCTACGAAGGGTTGGATGCGCCTTCCCTGAACAGCGCCCAGCTGAACTACGCGCAGAGCCGCATCCGGATCTTGTCCGGGCTGTATGGCGTGCTGCGGCCGCTGGACCGGATGCAGCCCTACCGGCTGGAAATGGGCACCAGCCTGGCCAATCCGCGCGGCAAGAATCTGTACGCGTTCTGGGGCGATACCGTGACCCAGGCGCTCAACCGGCAGATGGGCCGGCAAAAGGCCAGGACACTGGTCAACCTGGCGTCGGAAGAATATTTCAAGGTGGTGCGGCCGGCGGTGCTGGAAGCCGGCATCGTGACGCCGGTGTTCGAGGACTGGAAGAACGGCAAGTACAAGATCATTTCTTTCTACGCCAAGCGCGCACGCGGCCTGATGGCGCGTTATGCGGCCTTGAACAAGATCACCGACGCAGAGCAGCTGAAAGCCTTCGACCTCGGCGGCTACCAATACATTCCACAGGATTCCGACAGCGGCCGCTGGATGTTCCGGCGCCGTCTTGCAGAGTAAGCGACAGCCACCCGGCGCGTGTCACATACATTAAAAGGATGAAAAATGGCTGCTACCGAACTCGCTGTCGCTTACCAGGATATCGCCGCTGCGGCCAAGCGCCTTGAGGGCGTCGCCTACAAGACGCCGGTGCTGACTTCCAGCCAGGCCGACAGCCAGGCGGACGCCAGCATCTTCTTCAAGTGCGAAAATTTCCAGCGCGTCGGCGCCTTCAAGTTCCGCGGCGCCTATAACGCCATCAGCTGCCTGAGCGAAGAGCAGAAGCAGCAGGGCGTGGTGGCTTTTTCATCCGGCAATCATGCGCAAGGGATGGCGCTGGCGGCGCGCATGCTCGGCGTGCATGCCACCATCGTCATGCCGAGCAATGCGCCGGCGATGAAGCTGGCTGCAACCCGCGAATACGGCGCCGAAATCATTTTGTACGATCGTGAGCGCGAGGACCGCGAGGGGATCGCCGCGCGCCTGTCGGAGGAGCGCGGTTGCGCCGTGATTCCCGCCTACGACCATCGCGACGTGATCGCCGGGCAGGGCACGGCTGCGAAAGAGTTGTTCGACGCCGTCGGCCCGCTCGATTACCTGTTCGTATGCACCGGCGGCGGCGGTCTGCTCTCCGGCTGCGCCATCGCGGCCGCGCACTTGTCCCCAGGCTGCGTCGTGTATGGGGTCGAGCCGGAAACCGGCAATGATGCTCAGCAATCTTTGCGAAGTGGCAATATCGTGCACATCCCGGTGCCCGATACCATCGCCGATGGTGCTCAGACGCAACACATCGGCAAGCTGGTCCTGCCGATTCTGCAAGCCCATGTCAAGGATATCCTGACCGTCAGCGACGATCAGTTGCGCACCCAGATGCGCTTCTTTGCCGAGCGCATGAAGATTGTGGTCGAACCGGCTGGATGCCTGGCCGCTGCCGCCGTAATGCACAAGGCAATCGAATTCTCCGGGGCAAAAGTAGGGGTGATCGTGAGCGGCGGCAATGTCGATATGACGCTTTTTTCGCAATCTGTTGCTGCTGCGAAAGCATTTTCCTGATATCTTCGCCCCTGGATTGTTGTCGATGAGTAATGTCGAGGGCGCGGATAGACCCCTCATTGCGGCACCGGCCGGGGTGGCGTCAGCCGGTAAACATTTCTTGCCGGTTTGACCGCTTTCCCCCCGGCGCGTTAGAATGCCGGGTTATTGAAAACCTGGGCCTTGCCAAATATGCGTCGTAAACTTGTAGCCGGTAACTGGAAAATGAATGGCAGTCTGGTTGCCAACGCTGCTTTACTGGCGGAAATCAAGGCTGGCATGGCGCTCGCGGCCTGCGATGTGGCTGTGTGCGTGCCGGCGCCTTACTTTGCGCAATGCCAGGCTGAACTTGCCGGAACGGCAATCGCCTTGGGCAGCCAGGACGTGTCGGCCCATGCGGCAGGCGCGTATACTGGTGAAGTCGCGGTCGGCATGTTGCAGGATTTTGCTTGCCGCTATGCGATCGTCGGCCATTCCGAGCGGCGCGCCTATCATGGCGAGACCGATGAGCTGGTGGCGCAGAAGGCCTTGCGCGCGCTGCAGGCAGGCGTTACGCCGATTGTCTGCGTCGGCGAAACCTTGGGTGAGCGCGAAGCCAGCCAGACCGATGCAGTGGTTGGCCGCCAGCTGCAGGCAGTGCTGAACGTGCTGGATGCCGCGCAGGTTGGCAAGATTGTGGTGGCTTACGAGCCGGTATGGGCGATCGGCACCGGCAAGACGGCAACGCCGCAAATGGCGCAAGATGTGCATCTGGCCTTGCGCGCCAAGCTGGCCGGGAAGAATCCGGTAGCCGCGGTTGAAGTAAAGATTTTGTATGGCGGCAGCATGAAGCCGGACAATGCTGTCGAACTGCTGGCCATGCCGGATATCGATGGCGGCCTGATCGGCGGCGCAGCCTTGAAGGCAGCCGATTTTCTGGCGATTGCAGCGGCCGCCCGGTAGTGCCGATTTTGTCTCCGGTAATCTAGTAAATAAAGAATCAACTCTCCTTGGAAATCATTAAATGAACACAGTATTCAATATCATTGTCATCGTTCAGGTGTTGTCGGCGTTGACGATTATCGGCCTGGTGCTGCTGCAGCATGGCAAGGGCGCCGATATGGGCGCCGCTTTCGGCTCCGGCGCTTCCGGCAGCCTGTTCGGCGCTACTGGTTCTTCGAATTTCCTGTCGAAGTCGACCGGCGCGGCAGCAGCGCTGTTCTTCATTGCCACCCTGGCCCTGGTGTATCTGGGCAATCACCGTTCGGCCGCTACCGGCGGCCTGATGGATAATCTGCCGGCGGCTACCGCGCCGGCGGCGGCATCTGCTCCGGCGGCGATTCCTGCAACTTCGGCTCCTGCAGCTGCCGCTGCTTCCGGCTCCGCCAGCGCGGCCGCTTCGGTTCCTGCGCCAGCGGCCGGCAGCGCCCAGTCCAACCAGATTCCGAAGTAAATATTTGCCGGAAAAAGGGTGGGTTTTGCCGCATTGCGGCGAAATCTTCATCCCGCAGTAAATTAGTAGCTGTTCTAGAGTGAAATTGCTGACTTTTAATCTGATTGTGCATTGAACAAAAGTACTAAATCAGGTTAAAATACGCTCTTATGCCGACGTGGTGAAACTGGTAGACACGCTATCTTGAGGGGGTAGTGGCGAAAGCTGTGCGAGTTCGAGTCTCGCCGTCGGCACCAAAGAATACGAGGCCAGCAACGGTTGCCCCTGCGCTGGCTTTTTGTCGAGGAACTTGTAGTGTGGTTTGCTGGATTGGGGGCGTCAGGTCTGATGAGTCAGATCCGCAAATCATTCTGCTAATCGTTTGAACTACTGGCGCATAATCGTGAACCTCGAAAATTACTTTCCCGTCCTGCTGTTTATTCTGATCGGTATCGCGGTAGGTGTAGCACCGCAATTGCTGGGTCGGATACTGGGGCCGCATCGGCCCGATTCCCAAAAAACATCTCCTTACGAATGCGGCTTTGAGGCATTCGAAGACGCGCGCATGAAGTTCGATGTGCGTTACTACCTTGTCGCCATTTTGTTCATTTTGTTCGATCTGGAAACCGCTTTTTTCTTCCCGTGGGGGGTTGCCATGCGCGACCTCGGATGGCAGGGCTTTGTCACGATGATGGTGTTTATCGCCGAATTCGCGGTTGGCTTCTGGTACATCTGGAAACGCGGCGCTCTGGATTGGGAGTAAGTCATGTCTATTGAAGGCGTATTGAACGAAGGCTTTGTCACCACTACTGCTGACAAGCTGATCAACTGGACCCGTACCGGCTCGCTGTGGCCGATGACGTTTGGTCTGGCCTGCTGTGCTGTCGAAATGATCCACGCCGGCGCCTCGCGTTATGATCTCGATCGTTTCGGTGTGATTTTCCGTCCGTCGCCACGTCAGTCCGATGTGATGATCGTGGCTGGTACCTTATGCAACAAGATGGCGCCGGCACTGCGCAAGGTTTACGACCAGATGCCGGAACCGCGCTGGGTGATTTCGATGGGGTCCTGCGCCAACGGCGGCGGCTATTACCATTACTCGTATTCGGTGGTGCGCGGCTGCGACCGCATCGTGCCGGTGGATATCTATGTCCCGGGCTGCCCGCCGACTGCTGAAGCACTGTTGTACGGCATCATCCAGTTGCAAAACAAGATTCGCCGCACCAATACGATTGCGCGCTGAGAGAACACCATGACGACCAAACTGGAAACCCTGGAAGCCGCCGTGCGCAATGCGCTTGGCGACGACCTGCAAAGTCTGACCGTGGCCTTCGGCGAGATCACCATCATCGTCAAGGCGGCGAACTACCTGTCGGCGATGCGCGTCCTGCGCGATCACGCCGATACCCGTTTTGAAGAGCTGATCGACCTGTGCGGCGTCGATTATTCGACCTACGGCGACGGCGCCTGGGATGGCGCGCGTTTTGCCGCGGTATCCCATCTGCTGTCGATCGAGCACAACTGGCGCCTGCGGGTGCGTGTGTTCGCGCCGGACGACGAGATGCCGGTGCTGGCCTCGCTGACCGATATCTGGGCTTCGGCCAACTGGTACGAGCGCGAAGCATTCGACTTCTTCGGCATCCTGTTCGAGGGCCACAACGACTTGCGCCGCATCCTGACCGACTACGGCTTCATCGGCCATCCTTTCCGCAAGGACTTCCCGATATCGGGCTATGTCGAAATGCGTTACGACGCCGATCAGAAACGCGTAATTTATCAACCCGTAACGATCGATCCGCGCGAAATCACGCCGCGGGTGATTCGTGAAGAACACTACGGGATCAAATAATGGCAGAAATCAAGAACTATACGCTGAACTTCGGTCCGCAGCATCCGGCCGCGCACGGCGTTTTACGCCTGGTGCTGGAACTGGACGGCGAGGTGATCCAGCGTGCCGACCCGCATATCGGCCTGCTGCACCGCGGCACCGAAAAGCTGGCGGAACAAAAGACCTACCTGCAATCCGTACCGTACATGGACCGCCTCGACTACGTGTCGATGATGTGCAACGAGCACGGTTACGTGATGGCGATCGAACGCCTGCTGGGCCTGGAAGTGCCGCTGCGCGCCCAGTACATCCGCGTCATGTTCGATGAAATCACGCGCCTGCTGAACCACCTGATGTGGATCGGCGCGCATGCGCTGGACGTCGGCGCGATGGCGGTGCTGTTGTACGCATTCCGCGAACGCGAAGACCTGATGGATTGCTACGAGGCCGTTTCCGGCGCCCGCATGCATGCGGCTTACTACCGTCCGGGCGGCGTCTATCGCGACCTGCCGGACACCATGCCGCAGCACAAGGCGTCGCTGGTGCGCAACGCCAAGGCGATCAGCGCCCTCAATGAAAACCGCCAGGGTTCCCTGCTGGATTTCATCGAAGACTTTACTGTGCGGTTCCCGAAATACGTCGACGAATACGAAACGCTGCTGACCGATAACCGCATCTGGAAGCAGCGCCTGGTCGGCATCGGCGTGGTCTCGCCTGAGCGCGCCAAGGCCATGGGCTTCACCGGCGCCATGCTGCGCGGTTCCGGCGTGGAGTGGGATCTGCGCAAGAAGCAGCCGTACGAAGTGTACGACCTGCTGGACTTCGATATCCCGGTCGGCAAGAACGGCGACTGCTATGACCGCTACCTGGTGCGCATGGAAGAAATGCGCCAGTCCAACCGGATCATCAAGCAATGCGTGGAATGGCTGCGCAACAACAGCGGTCCGGTGATGACCAGCAACCACAAGGTTGCGCCATCGCCGCGGGTCGACATGAAATCGAACATGGAAGAGCTGATCCATCACTTCAAGCTCTTCACCGAAGGTTTCCACGTGCCGCCGGGCGAAGCGTATGCCGCAGTCGAGCATCCGAAGGGCGAGTTCGGCGTCTACATCGTTTCCGACGGCGCCAACAAGCCGTACCGCCTGAAAATCCGCGCACCTGGCTTCCCGCATCTGCAAGGTTTGAACGAAATGGCCAAGGGCCACATGATTGCCGATGCCGTCACCATCATCGGTACGCAGGATATCGTTTTCGGTGAAATTGACCGCTAAGGAGGCTCTGATAACCTACTGCGCGGCTCAATCTCTGGCCTGCGATGCTCACTGTACTTTCGTACAGCTGCGCTTCTCGACCAGACCTTGAGCCGCTCGCTACGGTTCTCAGAGCCTCCTGATGGCAGCTGCTGAGAGCTACGGAATTTGTTACTAACTACTCGCGCAACATACCGCGCACGAATGGCCAACACATGTTGTTAAGTCAAGATACATACAAAAAGATCGATCGCGAAGTCGCGAAATTCCCTGCCGACCAGAAACAGTCGGCGGTGATGGCCGCGCTGGCGATCGCGCAAGACGAAAAGGGCTGGCTGGCGCCGGAAACCATGCAGGATGTCGCAGACTATCTGGGCATGCCGGCGATCGCGGTGCAGGAAGTCGCGACCTTTTACAATATGTACAACACCAAGCCGGTCGGCAAGCACAAGATCAGCATCTGCACCAACCTGCCATGCCAGCTGTCCGGCGGCGATCGTGCGGCAGAGCATCTGAAGCACAAGCTCGGCATCGGTTTCCGTGAAACCACGGCCGATGGCCAGTTCACGTTGGTGGAAGGCGAATGCATGGGCGCCTGCGGCGATGCGCCGGTGCTGCTGGTGAATAACAAACGCATGTGTAGCTGGATGTCGAACGAAAAGATTGACGGCTTGTTAGCGGAACTCAGTGAGGTAACCCCGAAATGACCAGTCTGCACAATCGTCACATCAACCCGCTGATCCTGGCTGACCTGGACGGCAACAACTGGCACTACGCCGATTACGTCAAGCGCGGCGGCTATACCGCCCTCAAGCGCATCCTGTCTGAAAAAATCACGCCGGAACAAGTCATCGCCGAACTCAAAGCCGGTTCGCTGCGCGGCCGCGGCGGCGCAGGTTTCCCGACCGGCCTGAAGTGGAGCTTCATGCCGCGCCAGTTTCCGGGCCAGAAGTACCTGGTCTGCAACACCGACGAAGGCGAGCCGGGCACATTCAAAGACCGCGACATCATCCGCTACAATCCGCATTCGCTGATCGAAGGCATGGCCATCGGCGCTTACGCCATGGGCATTTCGGTCGGTTACAACTACATCCACGGCGAAATCTGGTCCGGCTACGAGCGCTTTGAAGAAGCGCTGGAAGAGGCGCGCGCCGCCGGTGCGTTGGGCGACAAGATTTTCGGCAGCGAATTCAACTTCCAGCTGCATGCGTTCCACGGTTACGGCGCTTACATCTGCGGCGAAGAAACCGCATTGCTGGAATCGCTCGAAGGCAAGAAGGGGCAGCCGCGCTTCAAGCCGCCTTTCCCTGCGAGCTTCGGCCTGTACGGCAAGCCGACCACGATCAACAATACCGAAACCTTCGCAGCCGTGCCGTTCCTGCTGAACATGGGCGGCGAAGCCTATGCTGCACTGGGCAAGCCGAACAATGGCGGCACCAAGATCTTCTCGATCTCGGGCGACGTTGAAAAGCCGGGCAATTACGAAGTACCGCTGGGCACGCCGTTCGCCAAGCTGATGGAACTGGCCGGCGGCATGCGCGGCGGCAAGAAGATCAAGGCTGTGATCCCTGGCGGTTCGTCCGCTCCGGTGATTCGCGGCGAGGTCATGATGGACACCGATCTCGATTACGATTCGATCGCCAAGGCCGGCTCGATGCTGGGTTCGGGCGCAGTGATCGTGATGGATGAAACGCGCTGCATGGTGAAATCGCTGCTGCGCCTGTCGTACTTCTACTTTGAAGAATCCTGCGGCCAGTGCACGCCATGTCGTGAAGGCACCGGCTGGCTGTACCGCCTGGTGCACCGCATCGAAACAGGGCACGGCCGTCCGGAAGACATGGATCTGCTGGATACGGTGGCGGGCAACATCATGGGTCGCACTATCTGCGCGCTCGGCGATGCGGCAGCGATGCCAGTGCGCGGTTTCCTCAAGAACTACCGCGAAGAATTTGAATATCACATCGAGCATAAGCATTGCTTGGTGCCGGCATACGTTTAATCCTGCGCAAGCAGCGTGCAAAACACTTAGGCAAGAAAAGCAAAAGCCATGGTTGAAATCGAAATAGACGGCAAGAAAGTGGAAGTCCAAGAGGGCAGCATGGTAATGGATGCTGCCAACAAGATTGGCACCTACATTCCTCATTTCTGCTATCACAAAAAACTCTCCATCGCGGCCAACTGCCGCATGTGCCTGGTCGAGGTGGAAAAGGCGCCGAAGGCCCTGCCGGCTTGCGCCACGCCGGTGACTGCCGGCATGATTGTGCGCACCGCCAGCGACAAGGCCACTACCGCGCAAAAGAGCGTGATGGAATTCCTGCTGATCAACCACCCGCTGGATTGCCCGATCTGCGACCAGGGCGGCGAGTGCCAGCTGCAGGACCTGGCGGTCGGCTACGGCAAATCGTCGTCCCGCTACGAAGAAGAAAAGCGTGTGGTGGCGCCGAAAGACGCCGGTCCGCTGATCTCGATGCAGGAAATGAGCCGTTGCATCCAGTGCACCCGCTGCGTCCGCTTCGGCCAGGAAATCGCCGGCGTGATGGAGTTCGGCATGGTCGGCCGCGGCGAGCATTCCGAAATCACTACTTTCGTCGGCAAGACCGTCAATTCCGAATTGTCCGGCAACATGATCGACCTGTGCCCGGTCGGCGCGCTGACATCGAAGCCGTTCCGCTACAGCGCCCGTACCTGGGAGTTGTCGCGCCGCAAATCGGTCAGCCCGCATGATGGCCTGGGCGCCAACCTGGTGGTGCAAGTCAAGTCCGGCAAGGTGATGCGCGTGCTGCCGCTGGAAAACAACGACGTCAACGAATGCTGGCTGTCGGACAAGGACCGCTTCGCCTATGAAGGCTTGAATAGCGCCGAGCGCCTGACCAAGCCGATGCTCAAGCAAGATGGCAAGTGGCAGGAAGTCGAATGGCAGACCGCGCTGGAATATGTCGCGCACGGCTTGCGCAACATCCGCCACGAACATGGCGCCGATGCGATCGCTGCTGTCGGCACACCGTATTCGACGCTGGAAGAACTGTCGCTGCTGCAAAAAGTGGTGCGCGGCCTGGGTTCCGAAAACATCGATTTCCGCCTGCGCCAGTCCGATTTCGCGCTGGACGGCAAGGTCACGCCATGGCTGGGCATGTCGATCAATGAATTCGCACAGCTGAACCGTGCCTTCATCATCGGTTCTTTCTTCCGCAAGGATCATCCTTTGCTGTCGGCCCGCATGCGTTTGAGCGTCAAGCGCGGCGCCAAGCTGAGCATCCTGCACGCTACCGACGACGACCTGCTGATGCCGGTCGCCAACAAGATCATCGTCGCACCGTCAGCCTGGCTGGCGGCGCTGGGCCAGGTCGCCGTCGCCGTGGCGCAAGCCAAGGGCGTGGCAGCGCCGGCCGGTTTCGAGAATGTCGAACCGTCGGCTGAGGCCAAGCAGACTGCGGCCAGCCTGTTGTCGGGCGACGCCAAGGCTGTCTTGCTGGGCAACGCAGCGGCGCAGCATCCGCAAGCTTCGCAATTGCACGCTGTGGCGCAATGGATCGCGCAGCAGACCGACGCCAAGTTCGGTTACATGACTGAAGCCGGCAACACTGTCGGCGGCTATTGGGCCAAGGCTTTGCCCGCGCCAGTTAATGGTGGAAAAAGCGGCCGCAACGCGCAACAGATTTTCGCGCAGCCGCACAAAGCTTATGTGCTGCTGAACGCCGAGCCGGAGCTGGACAGCTTCGACCCGCAAGTCGCCGTCGCCGCTCTGAAGCAAGCTGAAATGGTCGTTACGCTGTCGGCTTACAAGCATGGCGCCGATTACGCCGACGTACTGCTGCCGATCGCACCGTTCACCGAAACTTCCGGCACCTTCGTCAACTGCGAAGGCCGCGCCCAAAGCTTCAACGGCACCGTGCGTCCTGCAGGCGACGCCCGTCCGGCCTGGAAGGTGTTGCGCGTGCTGGGCAACCTGCTGGGCCTGGCTGGTTTCGACTACGACACTTCGGAAGCGATCCGCGACGAAGTACTGGGCACCGGCGAAGTCGCCGCGGCCAAGCTGGCAGCCGGCCTGAACAATATCAGCGACCTGCAGCCGCAAGCTGCAGCGCAAGACGTCAACGGTGCGCTGGAACGCATCGCCGATGTGCCTATCTATTTTGGCGACGCCGTAGTCCGGCGTGCGGCATCGTTGCAGGAAACCGTGGACGGCCAGGCGCCGCAAGCATGGTTGCCGGCAGCGCTGGCGGCCAAGCTGGGCATCGCCGGCGGCGACCGCGTGACTGTCAAGCAAGGGCAGGGTAGCGCTTCGCTGCTGGCAGCGATTGACGCATCCTTGCCGGAAAATGTGGTGCGGGTAGCCGCTTCGCATGCCTCGACCGCAGCCTTGGGTGCGATGTTTGGTTCTATCGTAGTGGAGAAAGCATGATGGATCACTTCATCGCCGCCATCAACGCCACCGGCGCCGACGTGCTCGGCGGCCTCTGGCCCCTGGTCTGGAACCTGGTCAAGATCATCGTCGTGCTGGTGCCGCTGCTGCTGTGCGTGGCTTACATGACTTACTGGGAACGCAAGCTGATCGGCTGGATGCATATCCGCGTCGGTCCTAACCGGGTTGGTCCGGCGGGCTTGCTGCAGCCGATCGCCGACGCCGTCAAGCTGCTGCTGAAGGAAGTCACGGTGCCGACGCGCGCCAATAAGATATTGTTCTTCATCGCCCCGATCATGACCATCATGCCGGCGCTGGCGGCCTGGGCGGTGGTGCCTTTCGGTCCGGAAACCGTGCTGGCCAACGTCAACGCCGGCCTGCTGTTCGTGATGGCAATCACTTCGATGGAAGTCTACGGCGTGATCATCGCCGGCTGGGCTTCCAACTCCAAGTACGCTTTCCTCGGCGCGATGCGTGCTTCGGCGCAGATGGTGTCCTACGAAATCTCGATGGGCTTCGCCCTCGTGATCTTGCTGATGGTGTCGGGCAGCCTGAACCTGATCGATATCGTCAATGCGCAGAGCAAGGGTTATTTCTTCGATCACGGCGTCGGTTTCCTGTCCTGGAACTGGCTGTCGCTGCTGCCCGTGTTCCTGATCTATTTCATCTCCGGCATCGCCGAAACCAACCGTCACCCGTTTGACGTGGTGGAAGGCGAATCGGAAATCGTGGCCGGGCACATGATCGAATACTCGGGCATGTCGTTTGCGATGTTCTTCCTGGCCGAATACGCCAACATGATCCTGGTGTCGATCCTGACAGCGCTGCTGTTCATGGGCGGCTGGGCCTCGCCGCTGGCGCTGCTGGACTGGGTCCCGGGCTGGATCTGGCTCGGCGCGAAGACCTTCTTCATGCTGTCGGTGTTCATCTGGGTGCGTGCCTCGTTCCCGCGTTATCGCTATGACCAGATCATGCGCCTGGGCTGGAAAGTATTCATCCCGCTGATTCTCGTGTATCTGGTGATCGTCGCAGCCTGGATTCAAAGTCCATGGAATATCTGGAAGTAATGGAAGGTATAGAGTAAATGGAAGCCATCAAGGATTTTTTCGGCAGTCTGATGCTGCTGGAGCTGCTCAAGGGATTGCGCCTGACCGGGCGCTACCTGTTTGCACGCAAGATTACGGTACTGTTCCCGGAAGAGAAGACGCCGCAGTCGCCGCGTTTCCGCGGCCTGCACGCGCTGCGCCGCTACCCGAACGGCGAAGAGCGCTGCATCGCCTGCAAACTGTGTGAAGCGGTGTGCCCGGCGATGGCCATCACGATCGAATCGGAACAGCGCGCTGACGGTTCGCGCCGTACCACGCGCTACGACATCGATCTGACCAAATGCATTTTCTGCGGTTTCTGCGAAGAGTCTTGCCCGGTCGATTCGATCGTCGAGACTCACATCCTGGAATACCACGGTGAAAAACGCGGCGATCTGTACTACACCAAGGAAATGCTGCTGGCGGTGGGCGATCGTTACGAACCTGAAATTGCTGCGGCGCGTGCCGCGGATGCCGCATACCGATAACAACGCTAGTGTTTGATGATTAGCGAAGCTTTTTTAGCCGACTTTCTGGGCCATTATGGAATTTAAGACCTTCTTGTTCTACGCGTTTTCGGTGGTGCTGGTGCTGGCCGCCTTGCGCGTTATCACCGCCCGCAATCCGGTGCACTCCGCGCTGTTCCTGGTGCTGGCATTCTTCTCGGCAGCCGGTATCTGGATGCTGCTCAAAGCCGAATTCCTTTCTATCGTGCTGGTGCTGGTGTATGTCGGCGCCGTGATGGTGCTGTTCCTGTTCGTGGTGATGATGCTGGATGTCAATATCGAGAAGATGCGAGAGGGATTCTGGGGTTACTTCCCGCTTGGGGCCACCGTCGGCACCATCATCGTGCTGGAAATGGCCGGCGTCATATTCCACGGTTTCCAGGGCGGCGACGCCGACGTGCCGGCGATCTCCGCCAACATCGGCAACACCAAGGAACTGGGCAAGCTGATCTACACCGAATACGTGTACGCCTTTGAAATCGCCGCGGTGATTCTGCTGGTGGCGATCGTGGCTGCGGTTGCGCTGACCCTGCGTCGCCGCAAGGACAGCAAGTACTTCGCGCCTTCGGCTGCGGTCAAGGTCAAGAGCGCTGACCGCGTGCGCATCGTCAAGATGAAATCGGAAGCCAAGATGGATCCGGTCGCGCCGGCCGTGCCTGTTGCTCCGGCCACTCCGGCTGCGCCGCCAGCCCCACAAAAATAACAAGGACGCAACATGGTACTTTCGCTCGCTCACTATCTGATCCTCGGCGCGATCCTGTTCTCGATCGGCGTCGTCGGCATTTTTCTGAATCGCAAGAACCTCATCGTATTGCTGATGGCAATCGAATTGATGCTGCTGGCGGTGAACATGAACTTCATCGCCTTTTCGTATTACCTGGGTGATGCGGCAGGGCAGATTTTCGTTTTCTTCATCCTCACGGTGGCGGCCGCTGAAGCGGCAATCGGCCTGGCCATTCTGGTGGCGTTGTTCCGTAACCTGGACACCATCAACGTGGAGGACCTCGATAGCCTGAAGGGTTGACGAGGTTTGCCTCGCCGGCGAGAGTCGGCGCGGCATGTAAAGAGTACGCAGACAACAAATAACGAATAAAGATAAGGTTCATCATGGCGGGGCAACTTAACCCACAATTACTTCTTGCCGTACCGTTGGCACCCCTGGCTGGTGCCGCGATCGCGGGCTTATTCGGTACCAAATTCTTCGGCAACCTGGTCGGTCGCAAGACCTCGCATACGGTCACGATCCTGGGCGTCCTGATCGCCCTGATCATTTCCGTGCAGACCTTGCTGGCGGTGATCGACGGCGCCACGTTCAACGGCACCCTGTACACCTGGATGACGGTCGGCGGCGTCAAGCTGGAGGTCGGTTTCCTGATCGACAGCCTGACCGCCATGATGATGTGCGTGGTGACCTTTGTTTCGCTGATGGTGCATATCTACACCATCGGCTACATGCAGGACGACGAAGGCTATAACCGCTTCTTCTCCTACATTTCCCTGTTTACCTTCTCGATGCTGATGCTGGTCATGAGCAACAACTTCCTGCAGCTGTTCTTCGGCTGGGAAGCGGTGGGCCTGGTGTCGTATCTGCTGATCGGTTTCTGGTACACCCGTCCGACGGCGATCTTCGCCAACATGAAAGCTTTCCTGGTGAACCGCGTCGGCGACTTCGGCTTCATCCTCGGCATCGGCTTGCTGCTGGCGTATTCCGGTTCGATGAACTACACCGAAGTGTTCGCGCAAAAGGGCATCCTGGCGCAGCTGACCCTGCCGGGCAGCGACTGGATGCTGCTGACCGTGGCCTGCATCTGCCTGTTCATCGGCGCCATGGGTAAATCGGCGCAGTTCCCGCTGCACGTCTGGCTGCCCGATTCGATGGAAGGCCCGACCCCGATTTCCGCACTGATCCACGCGGCCACCATGGTGACCGCCGGCATTTTCATGGTGACCCGCATGTCGCCGCTGTTCGAGCTGTCCGATACCGCCTTGTCCTTCATCCTGATCATCGGCTCGATCACAGCACTGTTCATGGGTTTCCTCGGCGTGATCCAGACTGACATCAAGCGCGTGGTTGCATACTCGACCTTGTCGCAGCTGGGCTACATGACCGTGGCGCTGGGCGCTTCGGCCTACTCGGTAGCGGTGTTCCACCTGATGACGCACGCCTTCTTCAAGGCTTTGCTGTTCCTCGGCGCCGGCTCCGTGATCATCGGCCTGCACCATGACCAGGACATGCGCAACATGGGCGGCCTGCGCAAATACATGCCGATCACCTGGATCACTTCGCTGGTCGGTTCGCTGGCTCTGATCGGCACGCCGTTCTTCTCCGGCTTCTATTCCAAGGACAGCATCATCGAAGCGGCGCATGCATCGACCCTGTTCGGCTCCGGTTTCGCCTATTTCGCCGTACTGGCCAGCGTCTTCGTGACCGCCTTCTATTCCTTCCGCATGTACTTCATGGTGTTCCATGGCGAAGAGCGCTTTGGCAAGGCACATGATGCACATCATGCACATGACGCCAATGCCGATCATCATGAAGACTCGGAAGACGGACATGCGCATCACGGTCTGGAGCCAGGCCAGAAGCCGCACGAGTCGCCTTGGGTGGTGACCCTGCCGCTGGTCTTGCTGGCGATTCCATCCGCCGTCATTGGTTTCTTCGCGATCGAGCCGATGCTGTTCGGCAGCTTCTTCAAGGACGTGATTTTCGTCAACGAAGCCCACCATGCGATGGAAGAGCTGCGTACCGATTTCCACGGACCGATCGGCATGGTTGCACACGCTTTCAGCTCGGCCCCGCTGTGGCTGGCGATAGCCGGCGTCGCCGCCGCCTACTACTGCTATATGGTCAACCCGCGCCTGCCTGCGGCGATCAAGCAGAAGAGCGGTCCGATCTTCGCGCTGCTCGACAACAAATACTATATGGACAAGTTCAACGACATCGTCTTTGCCGGCGGCGCCCGCATGCTGGGTCGTGGCTTGTGGAACGCCGGCGACCGCGGCCTGATCGACGGCCTGATCGTCAACGGCAGCGCCAAGGCGGTCAACTGGTTCTCGAAGATCACCCGTCTCTGGCAATCCGGCTATATCTATCACTATGCGTTCGTGATGATCATCGGCGTGCTGGGTTTCCTGGTTTGGTTCATGCCGTATCCGTTCAAATAAGCTGCTAAAGCTAACTCGGCAAACTCAGCAAGGTAGATAAATAATACATATGATGCAGTCAACTTTCCCTCTTCTCAGCCTCGCGATCTGGTGTCCGGTCGCGTTTGGTATCCTCGTCCTGGCAGTGGGCCGCGACGACAATCCAACCCTGGTGCGCTGGCTTTCGCTGCTGGGTGCAGCGGTCAGTTTCGTCGTCACCTTGCCGATCGTGCGCCAGTTCGACAACGGTTTCCAGGGCATGCAGTTTGTTGAAAAGTCGGTATGGATCGACCGCTTCAACATCAATTATTTCCTCGGTATCGACGGCATCTCGCTGTGGTTCATCCCGCTGACCGCTTTCATCACGGTGCTGGTGGTGATCTCGGCATGGCAGGTAATCGAGAAGAAAGTCGCGCAGTACATGGGCGCTTTCCTGATCCTGTCGGGCCTGATGATCGGTGTCTTCTGCACACTGGACGGCATGCTGTTCTATGTATTCTTCGAAGCGACCCTGATCCCGATGTTCATCATCGTCGGCGTCTGGGGCGGCAGCAACCGGGTATATGCTGCGATCAAGTTCTTCTTGTACACGCTGATGGGCTCGCTGCTGATGCTGGTGGCTTTGCTGTACCTGTACTTCCATTCCGGCACTTTCGAAATCCTGACCTGGCACCAGCTGCCGCTGGATATGTCGGAACAGATCCTGATCTTCCTGGCCTTCCTGATCGCGTTTGCCGTCAAGGTGCCGATGTGGCCGGTGCATACCTGGTTGCCTGACGCCCACGTGGAAGCGCCGACCGGCGGCTCGGTGGTGCTGGCGGCCATCATGCTGAAGCTGGGCGGCTACGGCTTCCTGCGTTTCTCGCTGCCGATCACGCCTGACGCCAGCCACTACCTGGCCGGCTTCGTCATTACCTTGTCGCTGATCGCCGTGATCTATATCGGCCTGGTGGCGCTGGTGCAGAAAGACATGAAGAAGCTGATCGCCTATTCGTCGATTGCGCACATGGGCTTTGTCACGCTCGGCTTCTTTATCTTCAACGATATCGGCGTGCAGGGCGGCATCGTGCAAATGATTTCTCACGGCTTCGTCTCCGGCGCCATGTTCCTGTGCATCGGCGTGCTGTACGACCGCATGCATACTCGTGAAATTTCGGCCTACGGCGGCGTCGTCAACGTCATGCCGCGTTTTGCTGCGCTGTTCGTGCTGTTCTCGCTGGCCAATTCCGGCTTGCCAGGCACTTCCGGCTTCGTCGGCGAGTTCATGGTGATCCTGGGCGCGGTCAAGTTCAATTTCTGGATCGGCCTGCTGGCAGCGACCGCGCTGATCCTGGGCGCAGCCTATTCGCTGTGGCTGGTCAAGCGCGTGGTGTTTGGCGCTGTCACCAATTCGCATGTGAAAGAAATGTTGGACCTGAACAAGCGTGAGTTCGCCATGCTGGGTGTCCTGGCGATTGCCGTCATCGCGATGGGCCTGTATCCGGCGCCGTTCACCGATGCCATGCAGGTATCGGTGGCCGATCTGCTGAAACATGTCGCGATCACCAAGTTAAACTGAACTACGTAGTGCACAAAAATAAGCGGCAAATAAATGAATAACATGAATCTGATCCCTGTTTATCCGGAAATCTTTCTGCTGATCGCGACCTCGGTCGTGCTGCTGATCGATATGTTCGTTTCGGATGCCAAGCGCCACATCACCTATTACCTGACGCTGGCCGTGCTGGCCGTGTGCTTTGTATTGACGCTGGGCGCATTCGAAAGCGGGGAGACGGTTTATACCTTCCACAACATGTTCGTTTCCGATCCGCTGAGCAGCCTGCTGAAACTGGTTTCCTATGTGGCGGTGGCGATGACCCTGGTGTACTCGCGCAGCTATGTGAGCGCGCGCGCCATGGTGGGCGGCCATCTGGGCGGCGAATTTTATCCTTTGGCCTTGTTCACCTTGCTGGGCCAGATGGTGATGATTTCCGGCAGCAACTTCCTGAGCATCTATCTGGGCCTGGAACTGATGTCGCTGTCGCTCTACGCGATGGTGGCCCTGCGTCGTGAAAACACCTCGGCGACTGAAGCTGCAATGAAATATTTCGTGCTGGGTGCGATGGCTTCCGGCTTCCTGCTGTACGGGATGTCGATGCTGTACGGCGCCACCGGTTCGCTCGACCTGGTGGAAGTGGCGCGCGCCGCGGATTCCGGCAACATCAACCATACCGTGCTGGTATTCGGCGTGGTGTTCATCGTCTGCGGCCTGGCGTTCAAGCTCGGCGCGGTGCCATTCCATATGTGGGTGCCGGACGTTTACCAAGGCGCGCCGACCGCGGTTACCCTGCTGCTGGGCGGCGCTCCCAAGCTGGCGGCTTTTGCGATCTGCTTCCGCCTGCTGGTAGAAGCGCTGCTGCCGCTGGCAGTCGACTGGCAGCAGATGCTGACCGTGCTGGCAGTGCTGTCGATGGCGATCGGTAATATTACCGCGATTGCCCAGACCAACATCAAGCGCATGCTGGCTTACTCGACCATCTCGCACATGGGCTTCATGCTGCTGGGCCTGTTGAGCGGCATCGTCGACAACAACCTGTTCTCGACCTCCAATGCCTACAGCTCGGCCTTGTTTTATGCGATCACCTATGTCATGACCACGGTTGGCACCTTCGGCGTCATCATGCTGCTGTCGCGTGCCGGCTTTGAAGCGGAAAACATGGACGACTTCAAAGGCCTGAACCAGCGCAGCCCTTGGTTCGCCGGCGTGATGCTGGTACTGATGCTGTCGCTGGCGGGTATTCCGCCGTTGATGGGTTTCTACGCCAAGCTGTCGGTGTTGCAGGCCGTGATCGGCACCCAGCAGATCTGGCTGGCAGTGGTGGCTGTGCTGTTCTCGCTGGTCGGCGCCTTTTACTACCTGCGCGTGATCAAGATGATGTACTTCGACGAGCCGCAAGACCGCGCGCCTATCGTGGCCCATGCCGATGTGCGCGTACTGCTCAGCCTGAACGGCATTGCGGTGCTGGTGCTGGGTCTGTGGCCCGGCTTGCTGATGGATGCCAGCAACCTGGCTATCGTCCGAACACTGGCCGGTTTTATCGCCCGCGTCACCTCGTAACAGCGTGAACGTTTCGCTCTCCAGCCTGTTCGTCATCCTGCTCGCGCTGCTGGCGGCGAACCTGCCGTTCTTTAACGAACGCTTGTTCGCGCTGGTGCCGCTCAAGTCTGGCGGCCAGGCGGCAGCCAAGCCGATCTGGGTGCGCCTGCTGGAGCTGCTCGCCCTGTATGCGCTGGTCGGCTTGCTCGCCCATGTGCTGGAAGCGAATATCGGCAACGCCTTCACGCAAGGCTGGGAATTCTATGCGGTCACCGGCTGCATGTTCCTGGTGCTGGCCTATCCCGGCTACGTGCTGCGCTATCTGAAGAAGCATCGCTGAAGCAAGGCGGGGGAGCATCTTCCCCTTGCATCGTCTTATCCGGTGCGCGGCACAGCCTGCGCGCTCAGGCATTACAATCCCATATCAGTCCGTTTGTCTCATCTGCCACCATTTCGCCGGAGCGTTTGCATGGATAGTCACTTGAAAGAAACCCAGATCGCCAGCGCCGTCGCCTACGACGGCGATTTCCTCAAAGTACAGCGCGACAAGGTAGAACTGCCGGACGGCAAAGCCACCACCCGCGAATACATCAAGCATCCCGGCGCGGTTGTCATCCTGCCCTTGTTCGAAGACGGCACGGTGCTGCTGGAGCGGCAATACCGCTATCCGCTGGAACGAGTGTTCATTGAATACCCCGCCGGAAAAATCGATGAAGGTGAAGATCACCTGAGCTGTGCCAAGCGCGAACTGCTGGAAGAAACCGGCTATACCGCCAGCGAATGGCAGCACGTCTGCACCATCCACAACGCCATCGCCTATTCCGACGAGCACCTGGAGCTGTTCCTTGCGCGCGGCCTGGTGGCCGGCGAGCGCAAGCTGGACGACGGCGAATTCCTGGACGTCTTCAAGGCGCCGCTGGCTGATATGCTGGGCTGGGTGAGGGAAGGCAAGGTCACCGACGTCAAAACCGTGATCGGCACTTTCTGGCTTGAAAAGATCGTCGCCGGCGATTGGAAGCTTCCTTAAGCACCGTAGGGTGGGCAGGTTTTTTGCCCACGCGGTAGCGGACCGCATCCGCGTGGGCACAGGTGTTCACCCTACATTGGTCTCCTTTAATACGCCGTACAGATCACCAGCTCCGGATTCGCATTCAGGCGGATCGGCAAAGTGCTGCATCCTACGCCCCGGCTCACGATCAGGCTGCCGTTGTGCTCTATCTGGTGATGGCCAAAGTGGTACTTCCGGCAAAGCGGTCCGTGCGGCACGAGGACGGGCGTGCCGTCCGCGAAGGCGACCTGGCCGCCATGCGTATGTCCGGCGAAGCTGAGATCGAAGCGCTGGCCGTCGAGCAGCAGCAAGCCGTCGGGGGCGTGCATCAGCAGTATGCGTATTTTCCCTGCATTGCCGACCGTTTGATGTATATCCGGCGTACCGGTCCAGGGGTCGTCCAGGCCGCAGATCGAGACGGCTTCATAGGGGGCCGGCAGCGGACGATTACGGTTGATCAAAACCTCTACGCCAGCTTCGTCCAGAATCGCAGACAGCTGCGCATCGTTCGTCCACAGATCGTGGTTCCCCATGACCGCATATTTTCCGTAGCGGGGCTGGATGGCAGCCAATCCAGCTGTGAGCGCCTGCGCATAATGCGCGTGCCCGGAAACAAAATCCCCGCCTAGCAGCAGTACGTCTGGCTGCTGGCGATCGATTTCATCGAAGAGATCTGCAAATATCTGCGGGCTGGTAGTCGGGCCAGCGTGGAAATCAGATGCAAATCCTATGCGCAGCGGCGTGGTTAGTCTTTTGCCCGGTTCCAGTTCCACGGCGTAGTGCGATACGCCTAGCTTGCCGTGCAAGCCAAGCCGATAGCTCAACTTGGCGAAGAGGCCATTGAGCAGCAGCAGGTTGAGCGTGCGTTCGCTCAACCTGCGTGCCGGGTAATTGTGTCTGCCGCGCCAGCTTGTCATTGGATAGCTATGAAAAAGGCTGCATGCGCAGCCTTTGGGATGGAATTACATATTCGGATAGTTCGGCCCGCCGCCGCCTTCCGGCGTCACCCACACGATATTCTGCGTCGGATCCTTGATGTCGCAAGTCTTGCAGTGCACGCAGTTCTGCGCATTGATCTGCAAGCGTTCGGTATTGTCTTCATTGGTGACGAACTCATACACGCCGGCAGGGCAGTAGCGTGCTTCCGGTCCGGCATAGTCGCGCAGGTTGACGTTGACCGGCACGCCCGGATCTTTCAGGGTCAGGTGGATGGGCTGGTCTTCGGCGTGGTTGGTGTTGGAAATGAACACCGACGACAGGCGGTCGAAAGTCAGCTTGCCATCCGGCTTCGGATACTTGATCGGCGTGTAGTTGGCGGCCGGTTTCAGGCATTCATGATCGGCGTGGGAGTGGCGCAGGGTCCACGGCGCCTTGCCGCCGAACACGACCTGGTCGATGCCGACCATCAGGGTGCCCAGGTACAGGCCCTTGCTCATCCATGGCTTGAAATTGCGCGCCTTGTGCAGTTCTGCATGCAGCCAGGACTGCTCGAATGCTTGGCTGTAGGCGGTCAGCTCGTCGAACTGGCGGTTGTTGCCGAGGGCTTCGAATGCAGCATTGGCGGCCAGCATGCCGGTCTTGATGGCGGCGTGGCTGCCCTTGATGCGGCTGGCGTTGAGAAAGCCGGCATCGCAGCCGATCAGCGCGCCGCCAGGGAAGGTCAGCTTGGGCAGCGATTGCAGGCCGCCGGCGGTAATCGCGCGGGCGCCGTAGGAAATGCGCTTGCCGCCCTGGAAGAATTTGCTGATTTCCGGATGCGTCTTGTAGCGCTGGAATTCTTCGTAAGGCGACAGGTAGGGGTTTTCATAAGCCAGGCCGACCACGTAGCCGACTGCGACCTGGTTGTTTTCCAGGTGGTACAGGAAGGAGCCGCCATAGGTCTGGGTATCCAGCGGCCAGCCGGCGGTATGCACCACCAGGCCTGGTTGATGCAGCTTAGGATCGATTTCCCACAGTTCCTTGATGCCGATCGCGTAGGTCTGCGGATCCTTGCCTTTGTTGAGATCGAATTTCGCCATCAGTTGCTTGCCGAGATGGCCACGCGCGCCTTCGGCGAACAGGGTGTACTTGGCGTGCAGTTCCATGCCCAGCTGGAAGGCGTCGGTAGGCTGGCCGTGGCGGTCCACGCCCATGTTGCCGGTGGCGACGCCCTTGACCGAGCCATCCTCGTTGTAGAGGACTTCGGCGGCCGGGAAGCCGGGGAATATTTCCACGCCCAGCAGTTCCGCCTGCTGGCCCAGCCAGCGCACCACATTGGCCAGCGAGATGACGTAATTGCCATGGTTCTGGAAGCAGGCCGGCAGCAGCCAGTTCGGTGTCTTGTAGGCTTTTTTCTCGGTCAGGAACAGGAAGCGGTCTTCGCTGACTTCGGTCGTCAGTGGCGCGCCCAGTTCTTTCCAGTTTGGCAGCAGTTCGGTCAGCGCCTGCGGGTCCATCACCGCGCCGGACAGGATGTGGGCGCCGATTTCGCTGCCTTTTTCCAATACGCAGACGGACACTTCGCGTCCTTGCTCGGCGGCTTGCTGCTTGAGGCGGATCGCAGCGGCCAGGCCGGCGGGGCCGCCGCCGACCACCACCACATCGTATTCCATCGCTTCGCGCGGACCGTATTGTTCTAGGAGATTCTGCTGGTTCTGCCCTGGGGTTGGAGTCATTGTCTCTTTACCTATCATTAATTTTTCGAACGGATGTGCTAATTGTCGGGGATTTTGCGGCAGAATGCTAGGCTTCGTCTGCGGTTAGTGTTGTTCCTCGCATGTTGAGCAACGCAACGGGCCGATGCTGCTTGCAGCCGGCTGAGGCAGATCACAAGAGTATTCACGAAAGTTGAAATAATGGAAACCAGAAAACACGTCCACACCACGCGGATCGCGATGCGCTGGGGCGATATGGATGCGCTTGGCCACGTCAACAATACGATCTATTTCCGTTATATGGAGCAGGCGCGCATCGAATGGCTGCAAGAGCTCGGCAGCGATTTCGATTCCCGCCACGGGCCGGTGCTGGTCAATGCGCAGTGCAGTTTCTTGCGTCAATTGAAATACCCCTGCGAAGTCGAAGTCAAATCCTATGTCGGCGCCGTCGGCCGCTCCAGTTTCGAGGCCAGCTACGAAATCCGCCGCGCCGACATGCCCGATGTCGTGTTCGCCGAAGGTGGCGCGAAAATCGTCTGGGTCGATTTCGACCTGGAAAAATCCATGCCTTTGCCGGATGACCTGCGCCAATTGCTGACTAACCCTGCAGCGCCGGCCTGAACGTTCGCTACACCCGCTCCGCCTGCGTAATGCCGAGCAGGCGGTGCACCAGTTCGCTGGACGTCGATGCGGCAAATTTCTTCATCAGGTTGGCCCTGTGCATTTCCACCGTGCGCGGGCTGAGGCCGATCTGCTTGCCGATCAGCTTGCTGGTCTTGCCCTCCACCAGCAAGGCTGCGATCTCGCGTTCGCGCGGCGACAGCACGGCCGAAGCCCGGCGTTTTTCACTCAAATCCTCAAAGGTCCAGATTCCTGCCGCGTGGGTGTCCGCCGGCACCAGCGCATGGCCGGTGACATGGCACCAGAACAACTCGCCGCTGGCGCGCCGCATGATGCGCTCGTCGGAATAGATTCCTTTGGCGTTCATGATCGGCACGATGCGCGCGCCGGTGCGCTCAAACTCGTCCTGGGTCGGGTACAGCAGCTGGAACGACTGACCGTTCAATTCTTCCGGCTGGTAGCCGAACATGCGGGTCAGCGCCAGGTTGCACACCTGCATGATGCGGCGTTCGGAAACGCACATGCCTATCGGCGCATGGGCGAAAATGGTCTGGTAATCGATAGCGGAATTGGGCAATGGCACTGGCTGCAGCTTGAGTTCGTAGTTTTACGGTATTGTTGGATGTGTTACTTCATCATATGCTAATAGACCAAGAGCAAGGAAATAATAGCTAGTTTACACAAACAGGAGGCAAGGCATGAACAAAGTTTATCCTGACGCGGCAAGCGCGTTGGCCGGCATAGTCAAAGATGGCCAGACCATCGCCGTGGGCGGTTTCGGCCTGTGCGGCATCCCTGAGGCGCTGATCCTGGCGTTGCGCGATTCCGGCGTGAAAGAGCTGACGGCGATTTCCAACAACGCCGGCGTCGACGGCTTTGGCCTCGGGCAATTGCTGACTACCCGCCAGATCAAAAAAATGATCGCTTCGTATGTCGGCGAGAACAAGGAATTCGAGCGGCAATACCTGGCTGGCGAACTTGAGTTGGAATTCACTCCGCAGGGCACGCTGGCGGAAAAGCTGCGCGCCGGCGGCGCCGGCATCCCGGCTTTCTTCACCAAGACCGGGGTCGGTACGCTGGTCGCGGAAGGCAAGGAAATCCGCGACTTCGACGGCGCCAAGTATGTGATGGAGCGTTCGCTCGTGGCTGACGTATCCCTGGTCAAGGCTTACAAGGCTGACCGCAGCGGCAACCTGGTGTTCAACAAGACCGCCCGCAACTTCAACCCGAACGTCGCCATGGCCGGGAAAATCACCGTGGTGGAAGTCGAACACCTGGTCGAGGTGGGCGAGATCGATCCGGACCAGGTTCATACGCCGGGTATTTTTGTGCACCGCATCGTAGTCAATGCGAACCCGGAAAAGCGTATCGAACAGCGTACCGTTCGCCCTGCAGAATAAACAGAAAACAGAACCCAGACCAGGAGAACAAAATGGCATGGACACGTGATGAAATGGCCGCGCGCGCGGCAAAGGAATTGCAAGATGGTTTTTACGTCAACCTCGGCATCGGCCTGCCGACCCTGGTTGCCAACCATGTACCTAAGGAAATCGAAGTCTGGCTGCAGTCGGAAAACGGCTTGCTCGGCATCGGCCCGTTTCCGACCGAAGACAAGGTCGACGCCGACCTGATCAACGCCGGCAAGCAGACCGTGACTTCTTTGCCGGGATCGGCTTATTTCAGTTCTGCCGATTCCTTCGCCATGATACGCGGCGGTAAGATCAATATCGCAATCCTGGGCGCCATGCAGGTGTCCAGGAATGGCGATCTGGCCAACTGGATGATTCCGGGCAAGCTGGTCAAGGGCATGGGCGGCGCGATGGACCTGGTGGCCGGCGTCGGCCGCGTGGTGGTGCTGATGGAGCACGTGGCCAAGGCCAAGGACGGCACGACCTCGCACAAGATCCTGGAAGCCTGCAACCTGCCGCTGACAGGCGTCGGCGTGGTCAACCGCATCATCACCGACCTGGGCGTGCTGGACGTGACGCCGCAGGGCCTGAAGGTGATCGAGCTGGCGCCGGGCGTCAGCCGCGAAGATATCGTCGCGCAAACCGGAACGGCGCTGGATCTGAGCGCATTGCACTAAGACCGGGAAGATGCCGGCCCGGCCGGCGTTCCAAAAAAGCGGCGCCTGACACATTTGTCAGGCGCCGCTTTTTCATTGTGCTGTCCCGGATGCATCCCTAATGTTTAAGGGAAGGTGCAAGGGAAGGGCCATATGCGATAAGATGTTGTATATCCGCAAAGCAAACGCGCTGCTCGCAGCTGTTTGCCGCCGTCCAGCAAGCCTTAACCGAAACGGGGTATCGATGACCATCGCCGCGCACAAGTCTGTTCAATGCATTTCTCCCGCCGGCCTGCATAAAATGGCCTACCAGGAATGGGGCGATCCGCATAATCCGAATGTATTGCTGTGCCTGCATGGCGTCACCCGCGTCTCCGACGATTTCGACCAGCTGGCGCGCGCCCTGTGCGATACCTACCGGGTGGTCTGTCCGGACGTGGTGGGGCGCGGCCGTTCCGGCTGGCTGCGCGATCCGAAATACTATGTGCTGCCGCAATACCTGAACGACGTGGTCACCTTGCTGGCCCGGCTCAACGCCGAAACCGTCGACCTGGTCGGCACCTCAATGGGCGGCCTGATCGGCATCGGGCTGGCCTCGCTGCCGGAGAATCCCCTGCGCAGGCTGGTCTTGAACGATGTCGGTCCGACCCTGAATGCGGATGCCATGGGACGCATCGGCGAATACATCGGCGCCGACATGCGCTTCCCTACATTTGACGAAGCTGCGGCCTACGTGCGCGCCATCTCGGCATCGTTCGGCCCGCACACCGATGCTGAATGGCGCAAGCTGGCGGCCGATGTCCTGCACCAGAACGCCGGTGGCGAATGGACCCGCCACTACGACCTGAAACTGGCTGAGCCTTTCAAGTCGACCACGCCGGAAACCTTCAAGCTGTCGGAAGCGCTGCTGTGGAACGCCTACAAGGCGATCAGCTGCCCGACCTTGCTGCTTCGCGGCGCCGAGTCCGATTTGCTGTCGCCTGAGACGGCGCAGCTGATGACGCAATGCGGCCCCAAGGCCAAGCTGGTGGAGCTGGCCGGCGTCGGCCATGCGCCTACCTTGCTGCATACCGACCAGATTGAAATTGTCGCCGATTTTCTGATCGGCTGATTTGCTTTCATTTATTCTTATAGGAGATGATTCATGACTATCCAGCGCCTGCATGTCGGCAAGAGACTTTCGGAAGTCGCCATCCATAACGGTACCGTGTACCTGGCCGGACAACTGGCCGAAGACACCACCCAGAACATCGAAGGCCAGACGCGCGAGACGCTCGGCCATATCGACCGCCTGCTGGCCGAAGCCGGCAGCGACAAGCATCACATCCTGTCTTGCCAGATCTACCTGGCCGACGTCAAGGATTTCGATGGCATGAACCTGGTCTGGGATGAGTGGGTCGCCGCCGGCAATGCGCCGCCGCGGGCCACGGTAGAAGCTAAACTCGCGCGTCCTGAAATCCTGATAGAAATTATCGTGGTCGCCGCGCAAAAATAAAGATGCAAGCATGGTTTCGCTCACTGCAACACAACGCGCTACGCAAATCCAGCTGTGCACCGCCGGCCTGAGTGCGGCGGACAGCGCGCGCGTGCTGGACGCGCTGGCGTTCGTCGAGCCGCTGTACGCCGATAACGTCATCACTACCGGCCAGAGCACGCTCGATTTTTCACAAGGCGTGGCCAGCATCCTGGCCTTGCTCGATACCGATGTCGAAACCCGCATCGCCGCCTTGCTGTTCGAACTGCCCTTGCTGGACGCCAGCTACGCCGACACCATCGAGCAGCGCTTCGGCAAGGAAATCTCCGACCTGGTCAGCGGCATCCGCCAGCTGATGCGCCTGCACGGCTTTACCTTCGGCTTGCCGCAGGAAGTCATGCGCGGCAAGAACGCTGCGCAACAGGCCGCCAGCCAGGTCGAAACCCTGCGCAAGATGCTGCTGGCGATGGCCACCGACATGCGGGTGGTGCTGGTGCGGCTGGCTTCGCGCGTCACCGCGCTGCGCTATTTTTCCGAGCAAAAGATGGAAAACGAGCGCACCAGCCAGTATGCGCGCGAAACGCTGGACCTGTATGCGCCGCTAGCCAACCGGCTCGGCATCTGGCAGCTCAAGTGGGAGCTGGAAGACCTGTCGTTCCGTTTCATCGATCCGGTCACCTACAAGCGCATCGCCAAGATGCTGGAAGAGCGCCGCATCGAGCGTGAAGGCTTTGTCGATGCCGCCATCACGCGTTTGCGCAGCGAGCTGGCGGCGGCGGACATCAAGGCCGAAGTGTCGGGGCGGCCCAAGCATATCTTCAGCATCTGGAACAAGATGCAAGGCAAGGACCTGGATTTTTCCGAGCTGTACGACGTCCGCGCTTTCCGCGTGATCGTCGACGATGTCAAGACTTGCTACACGGTGCTGGGCATCGTGCACAACATCTGGGTGCCGATCCCGAAAGAGTTCGACGACTACATCTCGCGCCCGAAACAGAACGGCTATCAGTCGCTGCATACGGTGGTGCTGGCCGATGACGATCGCGCCCTGGAAGTGCAGATCCGCACCAATGAAATGCACCATTTCGCCGAATACGGGGTGGCGGCGCACTGGCGCTACAAGGAATCCGGCGGCTCCAATTTCTCGGCGCAGAAATACGACGAGAAGATCGCCTGGCTGCGTCAGCTGCTGGCCTGGAAAAGCGAAGTGGTGGATGCGGTGGTGGAGCATGAAGACAGCCGCCGCGAGTGGCTGGAAAAACTTAAGCAGGCTACCCTCAACGACCACATCTATGTGCTGACGCCGCAGGCGCGCGTGATCGAATTGCCGAGCGGCGCCACGCCCATCGATTTCGCCTACTACCTGCACACCGACGTCGGCCACCGCTGCCGCGGCGCGCGGGTGGACGGCAGCATGGTGCCGCTGAACACGCCGCTGAAGAACGGCCAGACGGTGGAAATCATCACGGCCAAGAACGCCCCCGGCGGCTCCGGCCCCTCGCGCGACTGGCTCACGCCGGGCTACGCCGCCAGCGCCCGCACCCGTTCCAAGGTGCGCGCCTGGTTCAACGCCATCGAACAGCAGGAGACCCTGGCCACCGGCCGCAGCCTGCTGGACAAGACCCTGCAGCGCGAAGGCAAGACCGCGGTCAACCTGGAAGAGCTGGCGCGCAAGCTGGAATTCGCCAAGCTGGAAGATCTGCTGCTGGCGTTAGGCAAGGATGAGTTCAGCCTGCGCCACGTCGAGCAGGCGCTGCACGACGACCACGGCATCAAGCCGATCGAGCACGGCAGCGAGTTCGAAGAAGCCGCTATCACCCGCAAGAGCCGCGCCTCCAGTGTGGTGCATGGCGGTAAATCCGGCGTGCTGGTGGTCGGCACCGACGGCCTGATGACGCAGCTGGCCAAGTGCTGCAAGCCGGCGCCGCCTGATCCCGTGGTCGGCTTCATCACGCGTGGGAAGGGTGTCTCGATCCATCGCGAAAACTGCAAGAACTTCGCCGAGATGCGCATCAAGGCGCCGGAGCGGGTGATCCAGACGACCTGGGGTGCACAGGAAGCGGAAACCGTCTACCCGGTGGACATCTTCGTGCTGGCCAGCGACCGCCAGGGCTTGCTGCGCGATATCTCGGAAGTATTCCTGCGTGAGAAAATCAACGTCATCGGCGTCAGCACGCAAAGCGCGAAGGCCCATGCGCGCATGGCGTTCACCGCCGAAATCGCCTCTACCGCCCAGCTGCAGAAGGCGCTGACGGTGATTCGCGAGGTGAAAGGGGTGCTGGAAGCCAAGCGCCAATAAGCCTGGCTCAGCAGGCGCGGGGAGGGCTGTCAGCTTTGTCTTCGCGCCTGCTTTATTTCCCAGAAACTTTGTGTCATAATAGCGGCCTCTCCGGGAGGTTAGCTCAGGGGTAGAGCGATCGCCTCACACGCGATAGGTCACAAGTTCGAAACTTGTACTTCCCACCAAGATTCCTGTTTTAAATCAATAAGTTAAGCCGGTCGTGAAAATCCCAGGGATAGTTCAGGGATGTTTTCATTAATCTGGGCTTCGATTTTGATCATTTCCCTGTCATCGTCTTGGTGACTAATCCACTTTGCATAGTCCCGGTAAAACACGTCTAGGCTATGTCCAAGCTGGGCCGCCATGTATGCAGGTTGCGCGCCCGCCATCAATCCCACCGTTGCATATGTCGCTCTCGTGCTATATGGGTGCCGACGGCGTATGCCTAGTAATTTCAAGGTTGGATTCCACTAAGGCTCCCTGATGTTTTGTTCCTTGGCCCAGGGCTTATTGGTGTTCGGGTTATGGAAGACTCGACCGCTTTCATCCAGGTAGGTCTATGCCTTTTGACGCTTCAGGGCTTGGAAGGCACGAGTCGTTAAATTGACAGTCCGCTCTCTGGACGTCTTAGTATCCACCATTTCACCACGGACAAATGCCTGCTTGACGACGACGGTTCTATTGCTGAAGTCGACATCCTTCTATTCAAGCCCAATACCTTCGCCCGTTCGCAGACCACCGAAAAACATAAAATCATAGAAATTGTGGACCTGTTGCGGACAGTCTCAGACAAACTAGCAATGATTTTATTTGCCTCGATCAGACTGAATGGGTCGGGCTTTTTCCTCTGCCATGAGGCACTTGCAATGGCGTTGCAGGGATTACTGGTTATTAAGCCATCGGCCACAGCAAGGTTGAGGGCGCTACTGAGTATGGCATGTGCAATGTGCCGCAAGAGAAAGAGTGTCGGGCAATTCGCGCGTGGGGATGATCTATGCAGGATGCGTCGGTTGACCCAGCGAATCAGCCAGTTGCGGGAAGCGTACGATAAGGTATGCCGCAAGAATGAGGTGTTCCAGAATGATGTTCTGGCAGGTTCGATTCTGGAGAGCGCTGTTGATGCCGCCGGCGACGCTGCGTGTAAGGCAAAGCAGTTTGTAGAACGTCGATCAATGATTGCTGAATTTCGCGTGAAAGCGGCAACGGACGATGGTAGCTCCCCATTATTTTTGTTGGCTCAAACTTGACCTGATATCTGCTTCGGCCGGCCTTAATGTCAGCTTAATGTTGTCTTAATAATGTCTTAATTCTATTGCATTGATTTCACTTTATATTTGCTCTGTCATTCATCATGACAGTAAGTCTCCTAATCCCTGATGGGCTGTCATGTGCCTGCAACCGAGAGGTTGCGGGCATTTCGAAGTTTTAATTGGAAACAGAAAAATAATTTTTTCATCATGCGTAGAAATTTTAAATTCGAAAAAACACTTCGGAATGATCAATGGGAAAAATTGGAACATACCTTCCCCGAAATCTTTAAAAAAAATTATCGCCGCCATAATGTCCGTCTTTTTATCGACGCTGTATTGTGGGTTACAGGGAATAACACAGCATGGAACTATCTGCCCGAAAAATACGGTAGTAAAACTTCTATTTACTCTCGCTTTTGTCGCTGGAGTGAAGAGGAAATCTGGCATTCCTTAGCGTTAAAGTTCGGTGATGACAATGAGCTGAAAGCGTTGTTCGGCTCGGTTGTTGAGCGCGCTGATCTTTTTATCAAGGCCAAGGAGTACCGAAATTTAAATGGAGCGGAGGGATAAGGTCAACAGCTATCCATTATTTGTAGTGACTTAAACTTGACCTGGGTAATCCCCCCCGCAAAAAAGTATCGGCTAAAAGTAGAATTTTCTTAAATGCGATTTTGAGGAAGTTTTACATGAAGACATCACGCATTTCGAACTTACGCTGATGCTGGAAAGGCGGGGGAGTTCAGATAGAAGAGCGGGACAACAGTAATATTTACCAGCTTCCAACATTCGCAAAATAATAGCTTTTCATTTTCGACGAAAGTACATCTGAAAATTGAAATTTGCGTAGCAAAAGAAAAGGGCCCACATGCCGTGAGCCTTTCAGATATTGGAGCTATGCTGCAAAAACGAGGTATTTCAGAACGATGTCCTGGCAGGACCGATCCTGGAGGGCACAGTGGGCGCCGCCGGCGCCGCTGCGTGTAAGGCAAAGCAGTTTGTGGAGCGCCGGTCGATGATCGCCGATTTCCGCGCGAAGGCGGCGACAAATGATGGCAGCTATCCATTATTTGCGAAAGAAAGTGATGTATCTGAGGGGCGGGTGCGCAGATGACTGCAAGCAGACGTTCATCGACGTGATTGAAGAACCCGTCCAGTTCGTCAACTTTCCGGCAAAAAGCAAGCCTTTCGCTTGTGTAGCCACAACGCCGTTCAGAACACCCGTCCCAACTGCAGATACAGATTCCAGACGCCGCGTGGAGCAACAGCTGCACCAAAGTACAGCGGACCGAGCAAACTATTTCCCCCTACAAACAAGCTTGCGTTCTTTTTGTAAGGACCGCGGCCAAACTCAGTCCGCGTATACCAGACATCTCCAATCTCAAGGCTGCTGCCCAGCACCACATTGCGTAAGCCAGGTAAATTCAAATCTGGCATGTCCCGCAGATAACTGGCACGACCATACAACAAGTAGCTCCCGTTAAATTGGTCCGTGCTGTAAGCCGACAGGTGCTGGAAACCTCCCAAGGTAAACCCGAGGCCGCCATTGCCCGCGGCATCACCCGCATTCGCATAGGTGCCGGCGGCCTCCAACGCCAGGTTGAGTGTATGGGGACCCTTGCTGACCGCCCACAGTGCCTTGCCTTGCACATCGTTGTAACGATTTCCGGTGGCGCCAAACGCGATGTTATTGACGGCAGAAAGATAGTAGCCTTTGCGCGGAAACAAAGGATCGTCGAGCTGATCGACGGTTATTTGCGAGCGAATGATGGGTTGGTTTTGCCGAGTGCGCTCAAACATAAAAAATGCGCCGTCCGGGTAGATAACGATCGGTGACAAGTAGGACGGCGCAATTGTCTGCCACTGATAATTGGCGCCGACACGCAACTCTCCGATCCGCCACAGCGGGATGCCGATGTCTATGCCGACCTTGGTCGTGTCGCTCTGAATGCCTAGGAGTGGAAGGGTTTTTGAGCTGGCATCGTCGCCACCGCCATAAAAATCAGCATGGCGGCGCTGGTATTCTGCATAGGGCGCCACATACAGACCGACGGTATTCCATAACGGCTGCCGCAATTCGCTACGCAGGCTGGTTTGTGCGCTGCCCAGTACGATGTCGTTGCGCCACTCCAAACCGCTTGCGGTCAACCATGGCAAACGGTGCCCCAACTGCAAGTTGAAATTTCCGCGGCCATTGAATGTATTCGATACGCCCAGGCCGAACAGCAGAAAATTCGGGCCCCAGGATTTTTCATCTGCATCCACCTTCAGCACGTTGTGGCCGTTCTCCGTCACCAGCTCCTGCGTCACGCTTTTGAAATCGCCGTTGGTCGCTAGCCGCGCTACATCCTTGTTCAAGGCTACCGGATTGTAGAAATCGTTTTCCTTGACGTCCAACGCACGGCGCACCACCGCTGCCGGCACCTGGCCATTGTTGTTGATCTGAATCTCATCGATATGGGTATCCTGCGCGAGCATCGGGCCGCCGCTGCGTGTCGCAAGATATTCTTTCCATTGCTGCTGCGGCAGCACCAGCGCCGCCAATTTGTCGCGCTGGCGCTCAGTCGCCTCGTAACCGGCCTTGACACCGTCTTTGCCGCGGGAAAAATCGGCGAAGCCCAGATCACCCATATCAGGCTCGATCAATATATCGTCCTTCTTGAGCGAATCGAGCTGTCTCTTGACGTTCTGCTGAATCAGGATAGTCACCATCTGTTGTGCTACCGCCGTCGGCGAATCGAGGGTGGCGGGATCCTGCAGGTCGGTAGCAATATTGACCGCGATAATGATGTCAGCGCCCATGCTGCGCGCCAGCGACACCGGCAGATTCTGCACCAGGCCGCCGTCCACCAGAGTGCGTCCATCCAGCTTGAGCGGTGCGAACAGGCCAGGCACGGCCATGCTGGCGCGGATGGCGCGCGGCAACGAGCCTTGGTTCAATATGACTTCGGCGCCGGTGCCGAGATCGGTCGCCACCGCGCGGAAAGGCGTCGGCAGCTTGTCAAAGGAAATATTCGCCGGCAACTGCGGCGTCCAGTTCTGCAGCAAGGTCAGCAGATTATTACCCTGCACCAGGCCCTTCGGTAGTTTCAACTTGCCGTCGCCATAGCCCGCGGATAAGCCAATCGGATATTGATAATCGTCTTCGCGCTGGGACTGCGGCAATTCTGCCCGGTCGTTGCGGTCGAAAGCGATATCGCTCAAACTGGTCTCGGTCAGGATGCGGTCCAGTTCATCGACCGACAAGCCGCTCGCATACAGCCCTCCGACCACGGCGCCCATGCTGGTGGCGGCAACATAGTCAATCGGGATATGCATTTTCTCAAGCGCTTGCAACACTCCCAAATGTGCATAACCGCGCGCACCGCCGCCCGACAGGACCAGGCCGATGCGGGGGCGAATCTGCACGTCGGTCTTTGTATTGCTGACTTCGATTGTGGCATTGGGTGCTGGCGACACGGCATGTACTTGGGCTAGCCCCAGCAATGCATACATGCTTACACCGCGAATTAACCAGAGCAGGATGTGAGGAAGCATCGACTTATTCAAATTGTTCTGCCCTTTTTATACGCTGAAGAATGTTAGGGATATTGACATTCGCTTGAGCTTTAACGGCAGTGTCGACGGAACGATCACAACGAATTACTCGAAGCAAGAGACCGGTTTTTTACTCAGTGGGGACGGAAAAAATATGGCGACGTGAACAGTGTGGGAGGCACTGCTCGCGTCGCCGCGTGGCAGTATATAACCGCAAGAAAAGTCGGGGTCGCACTATTTTTTAGGTGAAGTTCAGGCTAGGAAAATGAACTGGAGGCACTCTCCATCCCGGCTTACTTAACAATCACAAAAGGCATATTGTGTTGAAAAGCAGGACTTGGATCCTTGACGGTCGAAGTCATTATGTCGCATCTTTGCTCGGGACTTAATGGCGGATAAAATTTTCCAGTGAGCAATCCAATTCCCATGCTTGTTGCAAAGGTGGTCAAGCCGCTTGGGGCCGGGGGGCAGGTCTTGCTCCCATCGGGCGATTTTGTGTTTTTCCTTGCTATATTCGAGCTTGCCACGTCTGATGATATGTCGTTACTGCCATTTTTTACTACGTTACTTTTTAACGATTTGCTGTAATCACGCGATACCGCTTTAATTGCAGCATCTATGTCCGTATCGTTGCTAACAGCCGTTGCTGGCGCGGCGACAAGTACACATATAACAATTAACGGGGCATGCAGGGGAAATGAATTTCTCATCAGATCTTTCGCGACAAATTACGAATTACAGGGCAATGGCTAATAGCTACCTAGTGATGGTGCAAATAGCGTTATTTAATCAAATGCAAAAGTAAAAAACTTTCAGCTATCAACGTAAGCAAGGACTTCCCGATTGAACCCGAATTGACTGCCTTCTAGGCTAGGGCAGTATAGTCAACATATATGAAGGAAGAATGAAGGTCCGGGCTCGTCTGAAAAATGAGCAAGTTTCCCGGCCAGCGTGATACGTGCGTCTCATGTCATTTAATGATCGGTCTTTGTTCTACAGAGACAATGGCATTGTGTCTCCACGTTGTAGCACGCCAAGGTCACAAAAAAGGGCCGACATATCACTATCCGGCTCGGCCTTTACTTGGTTTTAGTGTGACCGATCAAGCATTGATTAATGATTCGCTGTTGCGACATTTGCCGTCCCCCAGGGAACGTGAGCCGAATACCGACGACTTTAGTCGGTCGACATCCTGCAGCCACTTGATGTAACACTCTTTGGCGAGTTGAACATATCTGCGGACTGTTGTGGAGATGGATCTTGCCCTCCACGGTACTGATTATTGTAATTGTTCCTAGCGGTGTTCGACTCTTCATGCGTTCCGCATTTAAAACGCTCCTTCGCCAAAGAGAATGATTTCCCCGCCCCCTTATTCAGCGCGTTGTCCTCGTTGATATTCGGGATTCTTTTTTCAGTGTCTGTTAAGAGAATTTTCTTTCGTTCCGCAGGCAGCAAGCGATTGAAATACTGTGTTGCAGAAGATTGATTTTCTTCATCTTTGTTGTGTGAGCTCGTTTGAGCGTGCAGCGTGGTATTCCCCAAACTCCCTGCTACAACAAGCCATGAAGCGATACGGGAAAATCGATATAAGTGGTTTTTCATAACAGTCCGAAAAATAAAACGCCAAATCTGCATGACAAATTGTTATTTTATATAGCTATTATGAATATTAGATGAAGCGTATCTTGCCGACGATGCATTCGACGCAGGGAGCAGTGGGGCAGAACGTCGCCGCGATGGTCACTGTCTTGCTCAAGAGCGCCGCAGAGGTGAGGCTATCGCGGTCGCACCTGGATAGCTTGACCCGCGAATCAGCCAGCTGCAGGAAGCGTACGACAAGATGTGCCGCGAGAATGAGACGTTTCAGAACGATGCCCGGCCGGTTCAATCCTGGTGAGCGCAGGGGGGGGGGCGCCGGCGACGCCGCGTGTAAGGCCAAGCAGTTTGTAGAGCGCCGGTCGATGATTGCGAAATTTCGCGTGAAAGCGGCAACGGACGATGGTAGCTATCCATTACTGCCTTAATGCGATTCTAACGTTGTCTTAATGGTATCTTAATATTGTTGCATTGATTTCGCTTTATATTTGCTTCGTCATTCATCATGACAGTAAGTCTCCTAATCCCTGATGGACTTTAACGTGCCTGTAACCGAAAGGTTACGGGCATTTTTTTTGAAGAAATTGTGACAATCAAATTTGCGAGCGCTGCGCTTGTTCTGGGGCTGCTGACGGCATGCGCCGTAGATCCGTATTCTAGTTCGGGCATATCTTTACTTAATCAGAATTTTCTTTACCAAGTTTTAACTGGAAACAAAAAAATGAATAGTCCACGGTCAATCTGCTCAGAAGTTGACGCTGATGCGAAGCACTGATTTTTTCTTTCTTCTTATTAGAATCGGCATCGCAGGCATCGCGTTTTCCGTTGCGACGACAGCGAACGCCCAACCCCGATCTATCACTATCAGTTGCGGATCGGCCTCGAACGGACTTGGCGTCGAGATAAAAACGACGCAGCCGAAAAAGCACGCATGTCCATAGGCGATCAAGGACGGACTTGGCGTCGAGATAAAAACGACGCAGCCGAAAAAGCACGCATGTCCATAGGCGATCAAGGTGGCCAATACTTATCTCCGGGCGATAGATAAGCCGAATCCTATAAAAATCATGGTCAACGACATTACTTGGATCTGTCGGGAACGCAAGGGTGAGACCAATCCTTATCGGGAATGCGTCATGCAGAAAAAGCCTAGCGAAAGGGCCTATCTGGTTTCATAGCTCCGCCCGAGAATTTTACGTCTGACTCACCCCAACTAGCCCCCGTAAATATCGAGGCAGTTTGTGTCGTGGCAATTCGCGATTGCAAATCAGATGTGCTTAACCGGGCGGCTTCTTTGGAGATGCGGTACGGATTGTCCGCGTGTGCCAAGAGGGATTGACTGACAAGGTCGCAAAAATGGGCCGGCATATCACTATTCGGCCAGGTCTTTACCTGGTTTTAGCACTACCGATCGCGCATTGATTTGTAGTGCATGGTTGCGGCTCTAAACAATATTGCATAGGGCCTAGCTTCGAGGAGCAGTGGTTTGTGGAGCGCGTCGCGCTCGCTAAAGGACAGTCGGTTGGCATCGCCGGTAAGCACCGCTGGGCGTAGCTGATCATTGTCGACGAAGCCGCGGGCGTGAGCGACGATCGCTTCTTCAATCTGCGTGCCCAGTGCTCTGTGCTGGCCGCCGAGGCTGTCAAGGATGCCCGCATCACGTTCTCCAATCGGCAAGTCCAAGACCTGCTAGACCAGGCGTCCAAGTTTCCCTATTTCTTCGATGAGAAAGGCAGGTATCACATCGAGCCCAAGACAAAATGAAAGAAGAGGGGGATCCAGTCTGCGCGGCCTTTCTGGAGAACGCGCACTACATAGTATCTGCTGACTATGACTCCCGTTATTGCGAACTAGATGCGACGCGACGGGTTGCGGAGGATGCGTTTGCCACAGCCTAAGGTGCAATTTTCTCGGCACAGCTAAGTTATTGGTGAAAGTCGCGCGATCTAGTCTGTTTCCTCGACGGCTTCAACCTGCGCTTTTGAAGTTACGGCAAAGCAGGGCGTTGTTATGGCACAACCTCGCTCAATGAATTGTCTAACGGAAAAGAAAACAATTGCAAAATCCAGCCATTTTGAATGACATGACAATCATTAACAATTTGTTTTTGGTTAGAGTCGGGCTGCCATAGAGCGCATAAAAATGGAACAAAGGGCTCCTTGGATTTCAGGTATTTCCTTTGCTGAATCTGGTTAGTCCATGCGACGATTTTTAGATGGTCAATCCCCATTTAGAAATTAGCCCTACTTTAAAAATAATTCAATTACCAGATTATGAAAACAAAATTTGCACTAACAATTACATTGTTTACGCTAGCAGCTTGCGGTGGTGGGGGAGGAAGTGACAACGCTGCGACAAATACGCCACCTGCGACTAATACGCCTCCTACTGCCGTAACGACACCTGCTACCTCACCGCCGCCCGCAACTACGCCACCGCCGAAGCCTGTTATTGGAGAAGCGTTGCCTAGTCTCGCTAGTCCCCAACCAGGCTCAACTGCTGCTGTGGGAAATGGGGTTGAGGGTATCTGGAGTAATGCCAGTAGCTTCTTCCCTGAAATTGGTTTCATTGATTCGCAGAATAATCTGTCTGCAATAAACATAAACTCGTCCGCAGTGCCAAAACATCTGTTCGGAGTGATTTCCACGACTTCTTCCGGCTGGTCTCTCATATCCGGTCTTGAGACATCAAACTTTTTGTTCAGTCCCACAACTTCTGGCAGTGGCACATACACTGCTAAGCAAACCTTTGCGGGTAGCTATATGACGGCATCCGCTAACCCTAACAATTTTTCCTGGACCTACGATCCGGCCAACGCACTTTCCGTAAATCAAAGCAGCGTGGGAGGAACGTGGTCGAAATCAGGTGATTCGTTGGTGATTGGGAGCGATGGGACTTTTACTGGTACGTTTTTAAACTGCAATGTCAGCGGTACGTTGTTACTCGCATCGCCAGGCACCAGCAAAAATCTCTATCAAATGATTTTGACCGCCGCCGCAGGTAATACCAATGCATGTCAGATTCCCGCTGGACTTCGGTTTACAGGGAATACAGGAATTACGTTTGTGCCGTTGATTGGGAATAATGGCTACATACGTTCGATTCCGTTCTTGCTTAAATCAGATGGCAATACAGGGACTTTAGTGGGGCAGCTAAATAAGCAATAAATTTGCATCACTCTGCAAAATTATTGAATATTTTCTCGATAAAAATTTTGTTTTTTGGGATTAACTCATGGAAAAAACTAGAACAATTCCAGTGTTGGCTATGGCCGCATTGTTGTGCACTTTCGGAGGCTGTGCGACCGAAACATCAAATTCTCTGCCAGTGCAAAAAGTGGAAAGCGCTGGCAAACCATACACTGGCGCGCGCACTCAAATTGCGGTTGGCAAGTTCGATAATCGTTCCAGCTATATGCGCGGTATCTTTTCTGACGGTGTGGATCGTCTTGGTGGGCAAGCCAAGACTATTCTGATCAGTCATCTTCAACAAACTAACCGTTTCAATGTTTTGGACCGGGACAATATGGAAGAGATGAAACAGGAAGCGGCAATCCAAAAACAAGCTCAGAGCCTTAAGGGTGCTGATTATGTTGTGACTGGCGATGTTACCGAGTTCGGTCGCAAGGAAGTTGGCGACCAACAGCTGTTCGGCATTCTGGGGCGTGGAAAAATCCAGACCGCCTATGCAAAGGTGAGTTTGAATATTGTCAATGTCAAGACGTCCGAAGTGGTGTTTTCCACCCAAGGGGCCGGCGAATATAACCTATCCAATCGCGAGATCATCGGTTTCGGCGGTACGGCCAATTACGATTCCACGCTGAACGGAAAAGTACTTGATTTGGCGATGCGGGAAGCAATTAACAATCTGGTGTCTGCTATTGATTCGGGCGCTTGGCAACCTGGAAAATAAGAATAACTAAGAGGGGCGAGCGAACATGAAGAAGCTAGAGCTAGGGAATATTGGCGCATTGACGCTATTGAGTTGCATTGCGCTTACCGGTTGTCATACAGCGCCAAAGCAGCTCTATCAATGGGAGAGCTATCAGCCACAGGTATACGAGTACTTCAAAGGTCAAAAAGGCGTGGAGGAACAAATCAGTGCACTCGAACAGGATTTACAGAAAATCCGGGCGACGGGAAATATGGCTCCTCCTGGGTATCATGCTCATCTTGGGATGCTATATGCGAGCATTGGAAAAAACGATCAAGTAATACAGGAATTCGAGACTGAGAAAACTCTGTTCCCGGAGTCATCCACTTACATGGATTTCCTGACGAAAAAATCAAAAAAACAAGAGAAATAATATGCTAAAGAAAATTTCTAGATCGCTTCTTTGTTTATCTTTGCTCCTTCTTGCCGCTGGTTGTGCGACACGCGCTAAGCATGTTGTTGACTATACGGCGTTCAAACAAAGCCGTCCTAAATCAATTCTGGTTTTACCGCCAGTGAATACCTCTCCTGACGTCAATGCGACATATGGCATGTTGTCGCAAATGACGTACCCTTTGGGTGAGGCTGGTTATTATGTATTGCCGGTCGCGTTGGTTGATGAAACGCTCAAGCAAAATGGCATGACTAACGCCACAGATATTCAAGCGATAGCGCCAGCCAAGCTAAATGAGATCTTCGGAGCCGATGCGGCGTTGTATGTGACCGTTAGCAAGTACGGTTCAATTTATGCGGTTCTCAGCAGCGCCGTGGTCGTGACTGCCGATGCCAAGCTTGTAGACCTAAAAACAGGTGGAACGCTATGGTCCGGGACGGCTAGCGCGTCGAGTAATGAAGGAAGAAATAGTGGTGGCGGGTTGATAGGTATGCTGGTTACTGCGGCGGTAAATCAAATTGCAAACAATCTTTCTGATAAAAGCCATGTTATTGCCGGAGTAACTAGTCAACGCTTGCTGTCTGCCCATCAACCAAATGGCATACTGTATGGCCCGCACTCACCGAGATACGGCACCGACTGATCTAACCTAATTGACAAAGTGGAAGTTTAATTAGATGGCCAATGCCCGCTCCAAACGGTGAGCGGGCTTTTTATTTTTTGAACAGGAAAACTCCTGTATTTCCTCGTTGGCGATGGCTCTATTATCGCCGCCATGAAACCTGTCGAGGCAGCGCAAAATGCAGTGACCGAAAGGCCAGTTCCGCATTTGAAGGTCGTCCTCAAGGCATAGGCTCGATTCCTGAAGCTCCTAACCTACTGCCCGAATTTTTCTGAATTACTTATGTTGTTTGCGTGTCAGCGCGAAGAGATGGTCTGATCGCCCCATATGCCCAAGCTGTGCCGCCATGTATGCAGGTCGCGCGCCCGCCATCAATCCCACCTTTGCATATGCCGCCCTGGTGCAATACAGGCGCCGACGGCGTATGCCTGGTAATTTCAAGGTTGGATTCCAATAAGGCTCCCTGATGTCAGCTATCCGTTAATTACTTAGACGAGTTTTGGCGAAGGGGGGCGCCGTACATCTAAACTGTCGGGAAGCATGGTATCGATGCAATCGGCCAACGCTTCAACTCTCTCTCCCAGAATTCTTCCTCGTGGAGTCAAGGAATATTCCACGTGGGGCGGTACGGTCCCATAAGACTTCCGATGAACCAACCCGTGTGCTTCCAGGCGCCTCAAGGTTTGCGATAACATTTTTTCGCTCACCCCACCGACCATTCTGCGCAGCTCGCTGAAACGTCGAACTTCGCCCATCAGTACGATAAGCAGCAATATGCCCCAAGGACTCGTGACGTCTTTAAGCATCTCACGACATGGGCATTCAGTCGATGGGAGCCCCAGGCGTTTGACTTGTGCGGAAAAGGACTCAGATGCGATCAGTTTGTTTTGCGTGGCCATCTCTACACTAACCTATCGGTGCGTACTTACGGAAAGTAAGCTAATACATTATTGTAGGTGCCTTACTCAACCAAACCAAGGAATTTGTCATGATAGTTGTTACAGGGGCCACAGGGCAGCTCGGTCGTCTGGTCATTGAAAACCTTTTACGCACGGAACCCGCGTCAAGCATCGTCGCTGTAGTTCGCGATCCTGCGAAGGCGGCCGATCTATCGATTCTAGGCGTTCAAGTCCGTCAGGCTGATTACACGCAGCCAGCGTCGCTTAGGACAGCGCTTGCTGGCGCGGATAAGCTACTGCTGATATCGTCGAGCGAGCTCGAGTCCGGACAGCGCGCCTCTCACCACCGCGCCGTGATTGACGCGGCGGTTGATTGTGAAGTCAAGCTGATCGGATACACGAGCGTTCTACACGCCAGCACATCTCCGTTGGGGTTGGCGGCTGACCACGTTCAAACCGAGGCGATGCTTAAAGCTTCAGCCATCCCGTTCGTTGTGTTGCGCAATGGTTGGTACACCGAAAATTACACGATTTCAATTTCAACGGCGCTGGCTCACGGTGTGCTGATGGGTAGCGCTGGCGACGGACGAATTGCTTCGGCTTCGCGGGCTGACTATGCCGCCGCGGCTGCATTGGCGATGACGTTTCCCGATCAAGCCGGACGGGTCTACGAACTGGCAGGGGATACTGCCTATACCTTGTCGGAGTTCGCGGCCGAAATCTCGCGGCAGTCCGGCAAGACGGTCAACTACATGAACCTGCCGCGTGAGGAATACAAATCGGCGCTCGTGGGCTTTGGTCTGCCCGAACCAGTCGCGGATCTGCTCGCAGATTCTGACAGTGGCGCTTCGCAAGGTGGCCTTTTCGACGATAAGCGCCAGCTCAGTGCATTGATCGGCCGACCAACAACGCCGATGGCTGAGACGATCGCAGCGGAACTAACACATAGATAATTGTTGGCGACATTGTCGCCAAATCAAGGCGTTGTCAAGCAAGGTGACGCGTCAGCATTGTGCTGAGCTGTTGGTTGCGCCAAGCCTCTGCAGCGTCGAGGCTTGGTCGCTGATCAATTGATTGATTTAGCTGACACCGCTAACGATAGTTGTTTGTTTTCACAGGAGGTTTCAATGGGTATTCGATTTCTCAAGATCGCGGTGATCTATCTATTCGCCGGCGCGTTACTTGGCGGCTATATGGGGGCGACCGACAACTTCGTTTTGGCTCCAGTCCATGCACATCTCGCTTTGCTTGGCTGGGCTTCGCTCGCGCTTGCGGGTTTGATTTATCATCTTTACCCGGCGGCAGCATTGACGCTCCTCGCGCGAATTCATTTTTGGTTGCACAACATCGGTCTGCCATTTTTCATGCTCGGTCTCGGCTTGGTGCTTACCGGTCATGCAGCTGCTGTTCCCATCGTATCCATCTCTGCAGGCTGCGTTACTATTGGCCTGGCAGCGTTCACCGCAAACGTTCTGATGAACGTGAAATCTGATCCCGGCCGAGGGTAATCTATTAGGAAAGCTGGCAAGTTGGTTGTGGTCGACCAATTCCGGTCATTCGCTGCACATTTTTTTGGGTGGAACTTGCCTGCGAGCCGGGTGTAAGGCCAAGCGGTTTGTAGAGCGCCGTTCGACGATTGCCGATTTCCGTGCAAAAGCGGCAACGGGCGATAGTCGCTATCCATTATTTGGAACGACTCAAACTTGACCTGACAACTGCACACGTCAAACATGGGGAATGTCCGATCAAGTCGAAACTACTACAATTGAATAGCCGACAAAATATAAGTGATGCAAATTTGATTGTCGTTGATTGCAAAAAACGTATGTTTTTTTGGGATCGCTGAAATGCATAACTCATCAGGCGCATTTGCCGATATGGATCCAGTCTCTGCGGGGTTCGATATAGACCGGGATGGTTTTGTTTCTTACAAAAATTCACTTCTCTTTTTGCCCCCAAAGGAACGCGGGGCCTTTCGTTTGTTGCTCAATGCATGGCCGAAAGTCGTTTCAAAGGAAGATTTTTCAAAAAATGTCTGGGCTGGGCGCATGTCGGATGAAAGTTTGGCCCGCTGCATTACGCAACTGCGCCGGGCTCTCTCCAATCTTGGCGTGGTGGAGATTGATGCCTTTTATGGCCAGGGCTATCGTCTGACGATCTTGTCGGGTAAGGTACAGCGATTATCGGTTGTGCCGGCGATGAATCATTCCTCCCACAAATCCGATGCGGCAAAGCCCCATGCCGCATTAGTCGAGGCTTGCATCCACGCCCGGCAATTACTTGACCGTCGTTCTCTGGATGCCTTTTCCCAGGCTGAATCGATACTCAAAAATGTCATCGCCAAGGCTCCCGAATATATGGTGGCCAAACTGCTGCTCGCCCAATATGTGGCCGACAGAGCTATTTTTGACGGGAATATACAGCGCTCACAAATCGAGGACGCTCTTGACCAACTAAAAATCGTTCAAGATGCCGAGCCGTGTCTGCAAGGCCTGCAATCGCAGATGGGCTATCTCCTCGATTGCAAGTGGCATTTTGATGAGGTTAGGGGCATGCACGAGCAAGCATTGCAAATATCTCCTGACGATGATGTCGCCTATTATTGCTATGGTTTTCATTTATTGATCAGTAATTCCCCGTCCGAAGCCATCAGCGCTTTCCGTACAGCCATTCAACTCAACCCATTCTCGCCACATATGGCCGTCGCATTAGCACGCGCCTATGCTTGCGCAAATATAAATCCGGCTGAAGTACTTGCTCAAGCACGAAGCGCGTACTCATCTCATCCAAATAGTCCTTCGTCTTATATGACTCTACTCTACACGCTAGCTTGGGTGGATCCGCAACCGGAGATCGGTCATGCCGCGCGTCATTTTGTACAAAAAAGCCGCTACACGCACGCCAACGAGCCGAGGGTCGTAGCATACATACTTGCGCGGTGTGGTGATCGTGCAGGAGCGTTGGAAATCATCGAAAAACATAGCAGCATCGGCGCGATATATCTGCCGGCTTTAATTGCCATGGGAATGCTTGACGAGGCGATGAAGGAAGTGAAGGCCGCGGCTGAAACCGGATTTGGCATCTTGCCTCTGACACTCAGTTTTCCAGAATGCTCTGAGTTGCAACAACACCCAGACTATCCTTGGGTGCATGAGAAAGTATTTTCCCGTATTCCCAAAAAATAAACTTAGTCGCAGCTTAAGTATGGAATTTCCTATGGTTCAATTATTATTGACCTGCTCCCTCGAGATCCGTACGGCTCAATTTGGAATCTACCCAACGTTGCCAAGATCGTCGCTGATGAACGGATCCTGGCTCTCGGCCAAGCTTGTGAAGCAAAGCTGCTATTTGACCTGCTGCCCGAATTTTCTGAGTTACTTATGTTGTTTGCGTGTCAGCGCGAAGAGATGGTCTGATCGCCCCATACCCAATCAATTTCAATACATCGCTCGTGAGTGTTTCACGATCAATTTGGCTTAAATTCACGAGTTCACGAATTGTCAGAAGAGAAGTTGGGGCAACGCGCGTTACTTCAGCGAAGCATCGAGTGATCTCATTGTTGAGGTCGAATCCGGTCTTTACATCTGGATGCTTATACCTGTTCGGCGCCTCAGCTGTTGGCGCAGGCGACAGGAACGTTTGCCACTGCAGGGAAGGGGACCACAAGTCGGGGCGTTGGCGATCTTGCCATCTGACGAATAGTGAATATCTGTGGCCGCCGCCAAGGTCGTCGTGTACTTCAGTAGCGGCGATTCGTGCAGTCGATGTCGCCGCCGACTGAATAAGTTCTGGAGCAAGAGAGCATGCGAATCCTATTCCTGCAGGAGCAAGCACCTGCTCCAGATATGCAGTTTTCAGCGGCCGCCAGTTAGGGTTCAGGATTTCGTGATAGATCAGCACCGCGTGACGGCCCATCGCGAGTTCGAACGCATATTTTTCAATATTGGATGTTGCGTTTGATTGGTAACGTGCCTCGAGCTCCGACAGCACCAGGCGCGCCTGGTGGATTGCTTCGTGTGGTGGTAGATCGCATGGGACTTTCTCTCGGACCATCGCGAATAGTGATTCCTCCGCTATTGCTCGCGATCCGGTGTAATGACCTATCACCACGACGCCACCGGGCTTCAGACAGCTCCGGATGAAGGCGTAGACGCGATCGGCAACTGCTAACGGGACACAGTACGCCAGGCCAACTGCATAGATCATGTCAAATTGACCGAGTGATGCTGGATCAAGCTCGAGCAGATCGGCACAAATGATCTGAACTCGATTGCCAAACAATTCAAGTCGTCGACGTGCCTCCGTGCAAGCAGTGAACGAGATGTCGATTCCTACTAACTCGGCCGATTCGCAACACTGGCCAATTCGCTCCAGAAGTGCGCCGCTTCCACAGCCGAGGTCGAGTGTTCGCGCACACCGACCCTGACCACCATACGCAATGGAACAGCTCGCTATCGTTACTGGCTTGAGCATCGGATCCGATTGATCGTCCGCACCGAAAAACGGCAACTGCTCATAATCAGATCCAATACCGGTACTGGTTTCGCGCATGTTTTCACTGGCAGCCATAACATAACTCCTATCTCGTGATCATACGGTTTGCGAGGTACAAGGGCTGAATAGAAGCACATCAATCTCAGGGATGTTGCATAAATTGCCAATTACTTAATTATTTTGCTAGACAAATTTACATTATGTCCTAGAGTAAATGTGCATGCGGATCTAAGGTGATAGATGCTCTTTATAAACTGTTCCATAAGGAAATTCTAAACATGAAAATCGCCATCCTTGAGGACGAACCAGAATACACAGATTTAATTTGCCAGGCGCTTCGCGCTACCGGTCTGATCTGCACTCCATTCCAAAACTGTAATGAGATATTGAAGGAGTTAAGGCGCGAGAGTTACGATATGCTGATTTTGAATTGGCATATGCCCGATCTTAGCGGATCCCAAATATTGGATTGGGTACGAAGAAAATTATCTAAGACCATTCCAGTTCTGTTTGTCTCGAGTTGTTCAGGTGAAAGTAGCTTAGTTGAAATTCTTGACGCTGGTGCCGACGACTATATACATAATCCAATTCAGCACAGTGAGTTGCTGGCGCGTGTCCGAGCATTGCTGCGCCGAGCCTATCCGCATCATCAAGCAACCGGGCAGATTGCGTTTAACGACTATTTATTCGATACGAACTCTGGCTGTCTGACTTTGGCGGGAAAGAAGATTGAGACTACGTCAAAGGATTTTTCCCTTGCATTATTACTTTTTCAGAACATGGGGCGAGCACTCTCGCGAAGCTATATTATCGAGGCAATATGGGCGCGAGATATTGAGATTCCTTCTCGGACGCTGGACACCCATATTTGTCGCGTTCGCAGCAAGCTGGAATTGCGGCCGGAAAATGGCTACCGTCTTGCGCCGGTTTATTGCTACGGTTATCGATTAGAGCGGCTCAATACGCTGCCCAACAAATCCAAGCAGATCACATCTAGCCCAAGGACAAGATGAAGGACGAGGGCAGTCGCCAAGTACGAGCCCTACGCCAATCACAATATCTATCGCCTTATTGGCACTTTCTTCGTTTGTTTTTGTGAACTCCAGCAGCGATTTATTCAGATGCATTTCCCCTGTCACGCGTTGTACCTGAGCCGAAAGGGACAGTGTTTTTACGAGCTTTTAGCGCAACTCGAAAAAAATACCAGCTCCAGGAATTATGTGCCGCTGGCGTGGAAATCACTGCAATGGATTGACGAAAAATAACGCAATTTTATTATTCAAGATTGAATATTTCGTTTATACGTATTGGGCGTTAATCCCGTCCAGCGCAAAAATGCGCGTTGAAATGTGCTTTGCTCGGAATAGCCAAGTAATTGAGCGACGTCAGACAGTTGCAATGTTGGATCTAGCAAATACTGTTTCGCCAATTGCTGACGAATTTCTTCAAGCAGCGCTCGGAAACTAGTATCGTATTGGTCCAAATAGCGACGCAATGTTCTAGGCGTTATATTAAGTTTGCTCGCGACGTTATCCAGCTCTGGCTCGCCTTCATGAATCTGGTTTGTGATGTAACGTCGAACCGACATTACGAATTCGTTTGCTTTCGGTAGTTGATCCAGAAGTTCATTTGCTTGCTTCTCTAATAGAGTGACCAATATAGGTTCTGGTTTCTTTAAGGAGAATGCCATCGAATACAATGGTGCGCGTACGGTGGTTGCGACTTGATTAAAAAGTACATCACATCCAAAGAAGTCCCTATAGGCATCTGGACAAAGCGGCTCCGCGCTGATAAAACACACTTCCTTCCATTCTATATCTTGACTAGATATGGACTTGGAAAATTGGTGAAGTGCTGCAATACCAAACTCACGCCATCTCTGTTCCCCAGAAATTACTCCTGGCGGCCATTTAAGCACAATATCGCTTCCATCAACAGCCGCTTCCATGGGGTACTGGTTCTCTTCGATCACAAGACGTTCGTATGCCTGCAGACGTTGCAGCGATGCGCCAAGATTTGGACACGACGCGAATATGTATCCAACGACTCCAAAATGGGCGGGTGTAATCGTTGCCCCCATGTGCAAGCCCAGAAGGGGATCTCCCAGGTGTGCTGCAGCACATCCCATATGGGAGATCCAGCGCTCCATTGGGTAACGAAATAGAGTGCGATCGATCTCGCTAGGCGCTGGCTCATTTAATAGCTTTGACGCATCAACTCCCTGATTTTTTAAATACTCAAAAAGCACACGCATAAAAGCGCTGGATACAAAGCCCTGTGCATATATATTTAATTTAACTGCTTCCATGATTAGATTATAAGAAGCTATAAATCTTGGCTCAGCCCGAGGGGTTCAGTTCCAAAGTGGGTCAATTTTGGATGCAAATCGACAAATTGGCATTGGATACTTCGTCGATATACGTTTGGCGTTGACCCTGTCCAGCGCAAAAAAGCACGTTGAAATGTGCTTTGCTCGGAATAGCCAAGTAACTGAGCAACGTCAGACAGTTGCAATGTCGGATCTAGTAAGTATTGTTGTGCCAAGTGCTGACGAATTGCATCAAGCAGCTCTCGGAAACTCGTGTCGTATTGGTCAAGGCGGCGGCGTAATGTTCTTGGCGTTATGTTCAGTCTACTCGCGACACCGTCCAACTCAGGTTCGCCTTCATGAATTAAGCTTGTTATGCAATGTCGAACTGACATCACGAACTCGTTCGCTGTAGGTAGCTGATTTAGGAATTCATTTGCTTGCTTCTCTAACAGAGCTATCAATATGGGCTCTGGCTTCTTTACGGGAACAGTCAACGAATGCAGTGGTACGCGCACGCTAGTTGCGACTTGATTAAAAAGCACTTCACAATTAAAAAAATCCCTATAGGCATTTAGGGATGACGGCTCGGGATTAATAAAACACACTTGCTTTAGTTTGACATCCTGACTGGATATGGACTTGGAAAATTGCAGAAATGTAGCAATGCCAAATTCATGGTTCAGTCGCCCATGTCCCCCGGAACTTCCCCCAGGCCATTTAAGCACAAGATCGCTTCCGTCAAAAATAGGAGCTTCCATGGGATGTTGATCTATCTCCTGCACAAGGCGCTCGTATGCTTGCAGACGCAACAGCGATGCGCCAAGAGTGGGGCACGACGCGAATATGTAGCCAATGACTCCAAAATGCCCCGGCGTAACTGTTTTCCCCATGTGCAATCCTAATAGGGGGTCTCCCAGGTGAGCTGCGGCACATTGCAAGTGAGAGACCCAGCGTTGCAGCGGGTAGCGAACTAGAACTCGGTCGACCTCGTCCGGTGCCGGCTCATTTAATAGCTTTGAGGCATCAATTCCCTGATTTTTTAAATACTCAAAAAGCACACGCATATAGGCACTGGATACAAAGCCCTGCGCAAATGTATTTAATTCAGTTGTTCCCATGATTTGGATTATATGACGCGATCAGTACCGATCAAATCGTCGCTCATTTTCGCATTGAAAATACAACAAATTTCTCATAGGCAATTACTTTTCGCCGAATTTGACAATTGTTTACGATTGATTTTGGCGAGTACCAATGTTTCCCTTCGGGAATATAAGTGTGTTTTATGAAATGATATAAACGATTGTTTCGAAAATAATTCGCTGGCTTAATTTTCGCCATTTCCTCTATGAGTTCCATCCTTCAGTTGACATTATTTATAAATTTTTCCTGAGTTTTCGGTGATCGTCGAGAGTCATCGCTCTTCATCTATCGACTGCGGGAAGCCAGAAAAATTTTTCAAGCAGGAAGCTAGTGGCCATAAATGCTAATTGATTGTCCATTACTGCCAATATTTCCCGTTTTGCTCCCGCCTACTATCCGACTCGTAAGTCGATGTCATTTCTAGTCAAATTTAAAGGTGTTCGTGCCTTTCCATTTGCCAAGGCTTGAAATCCTTATTGATCAATTTCCGAGCCATTAAGAAAAAATGCATCTTTGATATCGATATAACTTGCATTGAGTCCGGCTAATCAAAGCTACGTACGTGAAAAATATCAGTTGGAAAATGAAATAGAAAATTTTCTCAGGAAAACACGGTTTGATTTAACTGATGCTCTCCCTATGTCAACACGTACCAATGAATACGTTTAGCTGAATTACAAAACAACTTCAATTAGAAAGCGGTGAAAACGTGAACAAAATCTTTAGAGTTATTTGGAGCAAAGCTTCCGGGCAATGGTGCGTAGTTGGGGAGCAGGCAAAAAATCACGGCAAAGGAAGGAGTGAACACAAGGCAACGGTGGTGGGGAGTCTGGTCACCGTTGCCGTATTTGGAATGGCGTTTGGCAGTGAAGTGTACGCTGCCCAATCCTATGTGGGTGGGATCTTCACTGCCGTTGGCAATGGTACCGCTTGTAGCGATACCCAGTACCAAACTTATGGGGCGGCCAGCGGCTACGGCAATAGTGGAACCACAGATGACACTTCTACATCTTTGAGTTATTACGGATCGAGTGTTATTTGTGGTCACACTGACGCATCTACTCAAACTAATAGAATTCTTGCATACGCTAACAACGGTACGTCCAATGTTACCAACATGACGATCGGCGGGACATTGTATGTGAATACAGCCGCGCATCTCCAGAATGCGACGATCAATAATCTGACGGTCACCGGTGCTTTTACGATTCCTTACTTTGTGGCGAACACCAGTTTGGCGACCGGCACAGCCACTGGCACAGATTCGATTGCAGTTGGGATGGGCGGTACGTCTGCAAGTGGTTCCTCATCTTTAGCTATCGGTAATAACGCAGCCGCGTCTAATACGAATTCTATGGCCATCGGTGCAAATGCTACGAGTTCGATTGCAAACAGTGTCGCACTAGGTTCTGGTGCAAGCGTTGTTGCAGCCGGAGTGAATACTACGACAGCTAGCGTGGGAGGGGTAACCTACAGCGGTTTTGCCGGTACAACGCCGGCCACCGCAGGCGTCGTCAGCGTTGGAGCGACAGGCAGTGAGCGGCAAATCACAAATGTGGCGGCGGGGCAGATAACGGCGACATCAACTGATGCAATCAACGGTTCCGAATTGTATTCCGGTCTGAGTACAACCAGTAGTAACGTGTCGTCGTTGTCGACTTCGACCTCGACGGGGCTGAGCACGACCAACAGCAACGTCACTTCGTTGTCCAGTGGCCTCAGCACCACCAACAGCAACGTATCGTCGTTGTCGACTTCGACCTCGACGGGGCTGAGCACGACCAATAGCAACGTCACGTCGTTGTCTAGCGGTCTCAGCACCACCAATAGCAACGTGTCGTCACTGTCGACTTCGACATCGACCGGCTTGAGCACGACCAACAGCAACGTCACGTCGTTGTCCAGCGGTCTGAGCACGACCAACAGCAGCGTATCGTCACTGTCAACATCGACATCGACCGGCTTGAGCACGACCAACAGCAACGTCGCTTCGCTGTCCAGTGGCCTCAGCACCACCAACAGCAGCGTATCGTCGTTGTCGACTTCGACCTCGACAGGCCTGAGCACGACGAACAGTAACGTCACTTCGCTGTCCAGCGGCCTGAGCACTACCAACAGCAGCGTGTCTTCGCTGTCAACGTCGACTTCGACCGGCCTGAGTACGACCAACAGCAACGTCACTTCGTTGTCCAGCGGACTGAGCACGACCAACAGCAGCGTATCGTCACTGTCAACATCGACATCGACCGGCTTGAGCACGACCAACAGCAACGTCACTTCGCTGTCCAGCGGCCTGAGCACCACCAACAGCAGCGTGTCGTCGTTGTCGACTTCGACTTCGACCGGTCTGAGTTCGACGAACAGCAACGTCACTTCGTTGTCCAGTGGCCTTAGCACCACCAACAGCAGCGTATCGTCGCTGTCGACTTCGACCTCGACGGGGCTGAGTTCGACGAACAGCAACGTCACTTCGTTGTCCAGTGGCCTCAGCAGCACCAACAGCAACGTGACTTCGCTGTCCAGCGGCTTGAGCACCACCAACAGCAGCGTATCGTCGCTGTCGACTTCGACTTCGACCGGTCTGAGTACGACCAACAGCAACGTCACTTCGCTGTCCAGCGGCCTGAGCACCACCAACAGCAGCGTGTCTTCGTTGTCGACTTCGACTTCGACGGGGCTGAGCACGACCAACAGTAACGTCACTTCGCTGTCCAGCGGCCTGAGCACCACCAACAGCAGCGTGTCGTCGTTGTCAACTTCGACTTCGACGGGACTGAGCACGACCAACAGCAACGTCACTTCGCTGTCCAGCGGCTTGAGCACCACCAACAGCAGCGTATCGTCGCTGTCGACTTCGACTTCGACCGGCCTGAGTACGACCAACAGCAACGTCACTTCGTTGTCCAGTGGCCTGAGCACCACCAACAGCAGCGTGTCTTCGTTGTCGACTTCGACTTCGACGGGACTGAGCACGACCAACAGCAACGTCACTTCGCTGTCCAGTGGCCTGAGCACCACCAACAGCAGCGTATCGTCACTGTCGACGTCGACCTCGACCGGCTTGAGCAGCACCAACAGCAACGTGACTTCGTTGTCCAGTGGCCTGAGCACCACCAACAGCAGCGTGTCTTCGTTGTCGACTTCGACTTCGACGGGGCTGAGCACGACCAACAGCAACGTCACTTCGCTGTCCAGCGGCCTGAGCACCACCAACAGCAGCGTGTCTTCGTTGTCGACTTCGACTTCGACCGGCCTGAGTACGACGAACAGCAACGTCACTTCGCTGTCCAGCGGCCTTAGCACCACCAACAGCAACGTATCGTCGTTGTCGACTTCGACCTCGACCGGCCTGAGTACGACGAACAGCAACGTCACTTCGCTGTCCAGTGGCCTCAGCACGACTAACAGCAGCGTGTCTTCGCTGTCGACTTCGACTTCGACCGGCATGAGCACGATGAACAGTAACGTCACTTCGCTGTCCAGTGGCCTGAGCACCACCAACAGCAGCGTATCGTCGCTGTCGACTTCGACCTCGACTGGCATCAGCACGAACACCAGCAACATCGGTTCGCTGTCGACGGGTATTTCCTCTTTGTCGACTGGAGTTGCCAACTCTGTTCAGTATGATAACCCTGGTCACACTAGCGTTACGTTAGGAGGGGTTGGTGCGACAACACCCGTGACTCTCACCAATGTAGCTGCTGGCGTGAACCCAACCGATGCCGTGAACTACAGCCAGTTATCGTCTTTGTCTACTTCGGCGTCGACGGGCATCACTTCACTGTCAACCGGTTTAAGTACGACGAACAGCAACGTGACATCGTTATCGACCTCGACATCGACAGGGATCAGTACGGCGCAAAGCGGCGTAAATTCGCTGTCAACGGGTTTGAGTACGACTAACAGCAATGTGTCGTCCTTATCGACATCGACTTCGACGGGATTGAGCACAGCAGCAAGTGGTATTACTTCGCTGTCAACCGGCCTGAGTTCCACCAACAGCAGCGTATCATCCTTGTCGACGTCAACGTCAACCGGCTTGAGCTCGGCGACGAGTGGCATCAATTCGTTGTCAACTGGTGTTGCATCAATATCAACCGGGCTGGGGCAGCTGACTTTGCTCTCAACAAGCATGACCGGCGTCGTTTCATTGTCGACAACATTGAAGCCACTCGCAGATGCGTCAACTGCCGCCGCAGCGAATGGTGCGACGATAGGCGCTACGACAATCGGCGGTGCGAATAGCGACGGTACAGTACAGACTCGTGGCGCAAACGGGACTGTAGTTAAAAACGTGACGCCGGCGACCTGCAGCACGGTGAAGGGGGTGGATGCGACTGGTTCTGGTTTGTGCGCGCAGGCTACCAAGGACGGCGCAACGGCATTTGGTTCGAACGCACAGGCAACTGATGCCAATACCACTGCCGTAGGGTTCCGCGCTTTAGCTTCGCAGGCTGGATCGGTGGCGATCGGAAATAACGCCCAGGCAACTGGCGATCCTACTGTCGCGATAGGTCAAAATTCACTGGCTTCAGGTAATAATTCTGTCGCGACCGGCGCGGGCGCTCAAGCCACCGGGGACAATTCTGTTGCCACCGGCGCGGGAGCCCAAGCCACAGGGGGCAATTCGGTGGCGCTGGGTGCAGGTTCTATAGCGGATCAAGCCAATACAGTATCTGTTGGATCCCCTGGAAGTGAGCGTCGTATCACCAACGTGGCGGCTGGTGTCAATCCAACTGACGCCGTGAATGTCTCTCAATTGAATGCCGTGCAAAATCAAGTTGGTGACGTTCAGCGCATCGCATATAGCGGAGTCGCAATGGCTGGGGCTTTGGCTGGTCTTCCGCAAGTTGACTATGGTAAGACATTTGCATTAGGTGCAGGAATCGGTAGTTATGCTGGTTATACGGCGCTTGCTATCGGGGCTAGTGCTCGTGTCAATCCAAGCACCGTCATAAAATTCGGTGTCAGTACAACCTCCGGTACTCGTACACTGATTAATGCAGGTGTGGGGTATTCCTGGTAGGGCGAGACCTAAATTGATCAGATGCAGGTTGGAGGATCGGTAAAGCCAGGGTGAATTTGAGAATTATCTAGCCTGGCAAAATTTATTCTGTAATTTGAAAAAGATCAATTTCTGCGGATGATAAAGGTGGGCTTCATTTTGGGGCCCACCTTTTATGTGCATATTTATACCCTCTTCACCGGAAAAATTTCTTCTCATTTAAGAACTGCAGAAATTTAGCGCGATTTGTTGAATCTGACTTTTGATTATTGCGCTGTGATGCCAGTTAATTCCTGGCTAGTGGATTGCAAGAGGTGGGTGGGTTTGAAAATGTGGAAATGAGATTGTTAATGATTAATTCTAAATGTGAATCAGGCGCCAAACTTAGAGACGATCAATGGGAAAAACTGAGGCTCCTGATGTTAGGAAAAATCGGAGATCCTGGGAGCCATGCTCGTGACAACAGATTGTTTATTGAAGCCGTATTGTGGTTTGTCTCTGATACGAATGTTTGGGCGGATTTGCCGCCAAAATTTGGAAAATGGAACGCTATCTACATGCGTGTTAGACGGTGGTACGTAAGTGGGCACTGGCAGCAACTGGCTGAAAATTTACGTGACGATCAAGACTTGTGCAAGTTAGTGAAAAAAATTATTGCCCATTGCGATCATCAAAAAAAAATGCGTGAAGAAAGAAATACCAGGAAAGCGAAGCGAGAAACCAATCGCATATCTCATGCAATGCCGCGAATTAACGCGAAAGAGTCTACTTCCTTGACGGAGGGTTCGACATCCCATTGGCTTTCGTTGATAGAAGTTAGTACGAAATAGTTATTAGAAGACTGACTTCCGCGTGGAATGAATCCTTGGGGGAGGGCAGGCTTGCTGTTGATTTTCGTCTAAAACCGATTGGAGAAATTCTCTGATATGATCAAATCCTCAATTTCCTGGGGGCAATCATGAACAGACGTGACGTGATTACGAAAGCTGGCGCGATTGCGCTGGCTGGATTGAGTAGTGCCGCGATGGCCGACGATATGGCTCATGATCATCACCATATGCAAGGCGGCCTGTACCAGCCCTTGGTGGACACGACTGCCGACTGTGTCGCTAAGGGGCAGGCTTGCATTAGCCACTGCTTCGACCTCCTCGGTCTGGGGGAAAAGGAGATGGCCGCATGCGCCAAGTCTGTCAATCAGATGCTAGCGCTGTGCGGAGCACTTGAAAGCCTGGCGAATCAGCAGTCCAAGCATGTTGCCGCATTGGCTGCGCTGACCATGGATGCCTGTCAGGCATGTGAGACGGAATGCCGCAAGCACGAGATGAAGCATGCTGTCTGCAAGGCTTGCGCCGATTCCTGCGTCAACTGCGTCAAGCAATGCAAAGCATTCTCCACCTGAATATTTCCTGAATATTTTCGGTATGCGGGCCGAGGTAGTGCAGTCCTCGGCCTTACTGCAGATGAAGCCGCAGATGAAGCGCACGCCGATGGGTAAGAGTTGGGCGACGATGGGTGCTGATCATTCGAACACGATCGAAAAAACCTCCCTCGCGCAAAACTGTGCGGTAAGATCCATTTTCATATGCACGCCATTGCTGTATCTAGAAAAATTGATGGCGGATATTTGAGTCGATTCTGTTACGCCGCGGTCACTTTGCAGATAGCACTGGAACGCGTGAATCTCCTCAAGCATCAGACGTTTTCAAAGCCTCGCTCCTTCATTGGTTCGAGGCTTTGTGTTTTTGTGTCCGAGACATATCAGCAGTCTGGAGAGATTGCGGGTGTGGTCGGCCTATCATATTTAACAGGTGTTTTTCCAATTTATTGAACTACTCTGTATTGGTTGCATCGCGCATTGCAATCTCCCACCGTGATCGAATAATCGCGATCTCAAGTCGTGCGGGGACTATCGGATCACGGTGCAACGGCTAGACCTCGTACTGTCGCTACGGCGACAATTTATTTTATGCGGCTGCACTTGACAAATAACTGGGAGGAAATTGCGATGACTGTTCTTACCGTAAAATTTGCTGTGTATGGTGCCCTCAATGGTGGGAATCAAGACCAAAGTCAGGTTGTAAATGTGCAGGAAGTACTACAAGCGGCCATAAATCGAAACCAAGGGATTGTGACCATCAACAACACAACCATGGGTGGAGATCCATCCTTTGGAAACGGGAAGCACTTCGGCGCGACGGTGACTCTTGACTCCGTTGATCGTTATTTTGCCTGTGCCGAGGGTCAAACGATCGATTTCTTCCATACCAAAGCTGCCGGACAGAATACGCGTAAAGTAGCTTTGAGTGAGGTGACAGGCTAGTCTGACGGCCAGACGCCCGGATGAAAAGTGTATCGAAGCCTCGCGCCTCCCTGTCGGCCCGGGGCTTTTTCTTTCTCTGGTTGTAAGGAGCAATTGCTGCTGTAATAAGCTGTCAATAGGCATAGAGAATTGGCTTGGCAGGACTATATTATCCCCCGCCAAATGATCTGTTCTGAAAATGGGGGGATTACCCCTATGGCCGGGCACATTCGTGCGGCTGGCGGCCAGCCTCGTTATAGCCAAGGCCATGCATCAGTGTCGGGGCCAGCACTTTGAGAATCTGCACCGTCAGGGCGCTGGTGAATTTGTATTCCCCCGCCTTGGGCCCCGCCACATATGCCATCACCGTGCCGAAATATTGATCGCCAATGTAGAACACCAATACCCCCGAACGACTAACCACTCGTTCGGAAATCAGCCCGCCGCCCTTGGCGAAAGTCTTATAACGGTTATCGCCTGTACCGGTCTTCCCGCCTACCGTTATTTGCGTTCCATTCGCTGACTTGAAGGCTCCAGCCAGCCTCTTGGCTGTTCCCATCTGGACTACTTCGGCCAGGACCGGACGCAGCAGCAGCGGGATTTCCGGTGTCAAGACGCGTTCGCCGCTGCTGGCGGTACGGGCCAGTGTTGTTTCATATGGCGTGCCGTTGCCGAACTGCAGGCGCTCGATGCGCACCGTTGGCAGGCGCAAGCCTTGATTCTCGATAATTCCCATCAATTCCGCCAACGCGTCCGGGCGATCCGCAGAGGCGCCGATGGCCGTCCCATATGACGGGACCAGCGATTCGAACGGATACCCCAGGCGTGCCCACGCCTTGTGGATTTCCTGGAAGCCTTCTACTTCAAGCAATTGCTTTATGCGTTTGTCCTGCGCATTCTTATGACGGGTCTTGAACAGCCATTTATAGACTTCTTGCCGCTCGCCGGCGCTTGCTGCGAAAGCTTGCGTGAGCGTGGCGTCCGGATATTTTCGCAGGTAGCCGACCATCCATAATTCCAGCGGGTGTACGCCGGCCAGATAACCGCGATCAGAGAGATCGAATCGCTGCGGAGCGGATTCATCGTAGAGCTTGCTCAGCATCTCGTCGCTGAGGCCGACCGCAGGCAGGTAGGTGTTGGCGAATTGAGTGAATCGGGCAGGGCTGTCCTGCGGCGCTATGGTCCTGAAAATCATTGCCAGGCGTTTGAGGGTTGGATGTATGCCCTGGATCAGGATGCGTTCCTGCTCTTCAATGCTTTTGTTGCGGTATTTGCTGTAGAAGTGCGATATGAATGTGCGCCCCTCGGTATCGGCAAAGCGCTGCAGGTATCCTTTGCGGTCGGGTGTATCAATGTTCTCCAGCAGCTGTGCGCTCGAACCCGGCACCTGGTACATGTAAAAATGCACGATATCGCGCATCAGTCGTACAAACACCAGATTAACCGAATGCCGGAACCCTTCGCGCACAGTGAAGTTCTGGCCATTTTCGAATTTCTCGAAATTTTCGAAATGCTGCATGCCGCCGCCGGTGGAGAACCATTCGCCCGGATTGCCAGAGTACTTGCGCTCCAGAGAGGCTTCCAGCATTGCGGCCAGGCTGCGCTCTGGTGTTTGTGCAAGATAATCGAGCGCCCAGCGTCGGATGGGGTCCTGCTGCGCCACGCTTATTTTTTTCAGCTCTTGCCGGTCGAGGGCGGCGTACCGGTGGTGCAGGTCGGCGACGATTTCAAGGTAGGTGATTAGCGTGCGCAGCTTGGCTGTAGAGCCGAGATCGAGCTTGATACCTTTGTTGATGTCAAGCGGCTGGTCGAAATTGTCTGTCTGCACACGTACGCGATTTCCCCCCGGGGTGCGTTCGAACAGCGTAAAACTGTAAGTCACGCCGCGCGGATCGCCTTGCTGGAGCAATTGAGGTTCGATCAAGCCTGCTGTCCTGGCGTTTGCCGGGTCGCGCAATTTATACAGCTCAGCAGTTACGTCCTGTTGTAATCGGGAGTCTAGCGCGCTGTCGACAACGAGATCCAGGCGATCGAGGTCATACATGCGCGGCACGCTTAGCAGCGATGCCAGATTTCCCCGTACGGCGTTGACCCCTTTGCGTTCAGCGGGCCGCCAGGATGGCCGCGGGTCTTTACTGTGCGGCTTGAGTGATTGCGCCAACGCCGCGTCGCGCAGCGCAGTGGTGATCACTCCCGCATTGGCCAACAGGCGCAGGTGAGAGTCGGTGAGCGTTTCCAGTTCATCGATGTGAGCCTGATAGTAGGACGGGCTGCGCTGCGAAATAAACAGGCTGAGCACTTCCTTGTAGGCTAGCGCGCGCATCGAAAGAGGGGCTTGGGAATGATCGGCCAGCAACAAATTGACTTGTTTGAAATCGCGGCCATACCACGCCCATAAGCCGTCACCCACACCGTTGATTTCGCCGAAGCCGGCGCGCGCTCCTAATGGGACGGTGTTCACATAATGGGTCACCAATTGGCGGCGTACTTCGGTTGTGTCTTCGCCATAGAGATAGGCGCGCACTGAGGCGGAGATCATCTGGCGCAGTTTTTCCGTGGCGGATCCAGTGCGTCCGTCGGGAGAATGTCGATATTTCTCGATCTGGGTGGCCAATGTACTGCCGCCGGGCGATTCAGAATTGGGGTGGAACAAATGCACGGCGCGATCCCATATTGCGTGGGAAAAGCGCCCCCATTCGACAGCAGGGTTACGCTGCGGCTGGCTGGCGTCGAGCAGGGTCCGGTTTTCAATATACAGGAGAGAACTGGTTAGCAAGGGCGGGATGGCGGCGAAACTTGAGTAGATCCGTTCCGGGAAGACCGGGGCGTAAATAGGCAGTCCGTTGCAGTCCAAGATTGTCAGGCCAGCCTGATCCTTTTCCGGATAAGGAGCGTACAAGCCGCGTTTGATCAGTTCGCCCATTCGCGGCGACAGGCGAGCTTGTTCAGTCACGGCATATTCAAGCCCATCCAGCCGTTCCTGGTAGGTCTGCAATTGGGTGTAGCCCAGACGTTGATCATAGGGGCCCGCATTCGGGAACAGGATCGATCGGCTCGGGCCGGGTCCTGCGTGAAAATTTAGCTCATTTCCCAGGCGCGCCAGATAGCTGGCTTGCAGCCTCGAGGTGCGTAGCTCGTCGGCGACGAAATACATCATCACCGCGATCAACAGCAAGATCGCGAGGAGAATAACGAGCTTCACAAAACGTGGACGCTTTCTCAGCATGGCTTGGTCCGGTAGACTCTGCGCGATGGAAACGGTTAAATCTTCATGTATCCTAACCTAGGCTTGATGGATGCCAACTGCATTTTTGCCAGAATGTGCCTGCTTTTCATTATAGCCGCACATTCGTTCGTCAATATCCGTCCGCAGCTCATCACACGGCTGCTCGCGCTTGTCGCGATGAGTGCGGTGCGTTCTGCTCGAGTGCCGGAACAACGCCCAAGGCTTCAACGACATCAGTTTTAATTTGGGTTATCCATACGAAGGCATCAATCGCGTCAGCTATACGGGGCAGGAGTTCTGGATGATGTATTCCAATCCGGCATTCCGCAACAAGGTCTATTTCACCGAGGGAATCGTCGTCGCCGATGGAAGCAATGTCGATAATTTCCTGGCGTGGAATGGCGCGTCCGTCCGCTGGAACGACCCCCGCTGGAAATCGGACCGCCTTTGCTCCCGCGCCATATCGCTTTCAGGATTTGGTGGATCTCAATAACAACCGGAATTTCTACCAAAACATCATGCCTGCGTTTCAAAACCATTATGATCAGAGGATCTTGACATACAGGCAGTGGCAGCTACGCTGACAGATTCCGGGTTGTCGAACGGAATCGCGATGCAGGCAAGCGCGATGCGAAGCATGCATCGCGCCTGTTTAGCTGAGCAAGACAGCAGATCAATCGACGAATGTGAACCATGACACAGAAAATCTTTTGGCAAGATCCTTATCTGACCGAGCTGAAAACCGCTGTCGCCGCTGTACGCGGCGATCAGGTGTATCTGCAGTCAACGATTTTCTTCGCTTTCTCGGGCGGCCAGGAAAGCGATGCCGGCACCTTGGGCGGCTATCCGGTCCTGGCCGCGGCGAAGGATGGATTGGATATCGCCTACACGCTGCCGCCCGAACACACCTTGAAAGCAGGCGACCCGGTCGAATTGCGGATTGACTGGGACCGGCGCTATCGCCTGATGCGCCTGCATTTCGCGGCTGAAATGATTCTTCAGCTGGTGTACCAGCATTGTCCGGGCATCGAGCGCATCGGCGCCCACATTTCCGAGGACAAGGCGCGCATCGACTTCGCCCGCGATGACAGCATCGCCGTGCTGTTCCCCTTGCTTGAGCAGGAAGCCGGCGTTCTGGTCGCCGCCGGCAAGCCGATAGAAACAGACTTCACCGATCAACAGTCTCAACGCCGGTACTGGGAAGTCAAGGGCTTTGCCCGCATGGGTTGCGGAGGCACCCACCCCAGGTCCACCGCAGAAATCGGCAAGCTCACGTTAAAACGTAAGCGGCTTGGCAAGGGCAAAGAGCGCATCGAAATCACTTTGTCTTCCCGGGCGGAGGCGGATTTTGACTCGAACGATGTGCGCTAGCGTACATACAGCGGACGATGCACTACGGTAGATTTAAATCTCCAATCGGAGGCTATCATGTTAAATCGCCAGATTCACGTTTCTCCAGCACCCAATATTCCCGTTTGCAAGAGCGCTTGCCTGTCTGCCTTGACGCTGCTTGTCCTGAGCATGTCGCTTTCCGCCGCGACGGCAGGAGCTGCAAGCGATTCCACAGACGCCAACGCACGCTATCAGGCGGATCGCGCCCGTTGCATCAGCGGCCAGTCCAACCAGGACCGCGCGACATGCCTGAAAGAAGCTGGAGCGGCATTGCAAGAATCGCGAAAGGGGCGCCTGACTGACGACAAGGCGGCGGATCAGTCAAATGCCCTGTTGCGCTGCAATGCTCTTCCGGTGGACGACCGCGATGCGTGCCAGCGCCGCATGAATGGCGAAGGCACGACCAGCGGTAGCGCGCTGGAAGGCGGCATCAGCCGGGAGCTGACCGTGCCGGACAAAAAATAGGGTGTGCTGGACGCAACGTATCCCTAGAGAAGAAATGACTATGGCTCAAACAAAGGGTTTTCCGTATAAGGACATGCCGTGTTGCCGCGGCCGGAAAATCTGATGCACGGATCTGGCAGATCCTGATCCTTGATCAGGCGCCTCTTTCTTCAAGCAGCATGAAGCCATCTCCGTCCGTTTTGGCGAACATCGTTTCGTAGCCTTTGATAGACGAGTGAGGCGTATCCATCGGATGGAGATGCGTCGCCGTAACGACCATCACCGTGGCGCCTGCCGCTTCGCCGGCAGCAATGCCGACAGGGGCATCTTCGAATATCAGGCAGTCGCCGGCATCGACGCCCAGCCTGCTGGCCGCCAGCAGGTAGCAATCAGGATGCGGTTTGCCGGCCGCGACGTCCTCGGCCGTCACCAGGACGGCCGGCACGGGAATGCCAGCCGCTTTCATGCGGCGCGCCGCCAGATCCCTGGGGGCTGACGTCACCACGGCCCACTTGTCCGCTGACAGCGATTTCAGAAAATTTGCGGCGCCGGGCACTTCGACAATCCCTTCTACATCGGCAATTTCGGCCTGCGTAATGCCAATCGCTTCCAGTTCCGGATCAACGCCAGGCAATGCCAGGCGGGCGACCGTGTCAACTGCCCGCGCGCCGTGTATGGTCGGCAGAAAGGAAGCGACATCGAGACCGTGACGCACCGCCCATGCGCCCCAGATGCGTTCTGCCGCAGCGATGGAGTTGAGGATGGTGCCGTCCATATCGAACAGGAACGCGCTGTAACGGCCTTTGGCTGCCGATGAATTACTGCCAGACATTTCTTGTTTCCTTGAGGCGCAAATGGGGCTGTCATTATCACCGATATCGCTAGAACCGGAATTTATTGATCCAGTTTGATGCACGCCGGTTGCGCCGGCATGAAGCGCGGATTGACGCTCGCCACCTGCACCGGTTTGCCGGCCAGTGCATTCAAGGCTTGCTGCAGCTGCCAATCCTTGGCGCCGCCGAATTCCTTTTGCGGCAGCGCGCTTTTGTTCGGGTCCGGCTTGGCTTTTGCGCGCTGGTCGCGCTGGCGCTGGCGTTCTTTGCGCACATCGGCGAAGGGATCGGGGTTGGGCTTGCTGGCATAGGGCGCGCGCGGAATGTCGACTTCGCGGTAAATGAGCAGGACGCCCTCCATGTCGGCATCCTTGTGCGGTCCGACGATCCAGTCCGGCACCACGCCGTAGCCTTCCATCGGACAGCCGTTCGGCCGCAGGTTGCGGGCGTTGGTCCAGTTCAGGTAGGTGCCGTCGCGCGTGCCGATGCCGGTTTGCGCCATGCCTTTGCCATAGGTCGGCGTGCCCAGCAGCTTGGCGCGGCCGAGGTCCTTCAGGGCTGCCGCCGTGGCTTCGGCGGCCGAGGCGCTCTGGCCGTCGACCAGCACGATCAGCGGCACGCTGCGCCACCAGTCGTCTGCCTCCAGCGGCGCCAGCGGATCCCGGCCTTTCAGCACCGGCAGATCGTAGTCCGGCCAGTTAGTGCTGATGCGGTGCTGGATTTTGTCGTCGCGTAGCAGCGTGACCATTGCGGTCTTGTTGCGGCCGGCGAAGAGGCCGATGATGCCGATGGAGGCGTTCAGGGCGCCGCCGCCGTTGAGGCGCAGATCGAGGATCACGGCCTTGACCGGCGCGCCATTTTTCCGTGCCGTCTGCACTGTATCGATGTAGTCGCCGATGGCAGGTTCCGGAAAGCCGTTCATGCGCGTGTACAGTACGTCGCCCGGCAACCGTTTAGCGCTCGCCGGCCGTTGCTTGACGATGGCGCGCAGCAGCGTGAATTCAAGCCGCTGCTGCTTTGCGCCGCGCAGCAGCGTTAGCTTGAGCGGCGTGCCGACATCGCCGCCGGCATATTTTGCGATGTCGGTAGTGTTGATGCCGGCCATGCTGTTGCCGTCCATCGCTACCACGATGTCGCCCGTGCGCACGCCGGCCTGGGCCGCGGGAGCGTCCGGCACCACGTCGATGATATGCAGGCCGTCCGCCAGGGTCTCGAAGATGATGCCGATGCCGGGCGTGCCATTGCGGGTGCGCTCGTCCTTCTTTGCTTGCTCCTGCTGTTCCTCGGCATTCATGAATTTGGCGTAGGGCAGGGTTTTGACGCCCAGGCGGATGGTTTCGTCGAGAAAGGCGGGGACGTCGATCTCTGTCAGGTGATCTTTCTTGAGTATTTCCACCACCGACTTCAGTTCGCAGATCTGCGGTTCCCAGTCAGGAGGGCAGGGCGATGGCTCGGCGGCATGGGCCGGCGTGGAAAATGCCAGCGCGATGAGCACAGCGGCGAGTGCGGGCCGATGTCTGCCTGAGATGCCGCTGTCGCCAATCTTGCGGCCCATGGTCCGTCCAGGAAATACTGTCATCGGATGTGCATTCTTCACTTAATAGAGACTGGCCTGCACCCGCGCCGGCAGCTCGCGGTCATAGGTGTCGGCGTCAAAACCGCCGCTGCTGAGGCGCTTGAGCATGGCGCCGGGACTAGGGAAGCCGGCGGGTTCGGCCTGCTGTCCGGGATCCCACAGCTTCGAGCGCACCAGCGCCTTTGAGCAATGGAAGTAGACCGCCTCTATCTTGACGATGATCACTGTGCGCGGCAGCTTGCCGTCGATGGCGAATTTTTCCAGCATGGCCGGTTCCGCAGAGATTTCGGCGCGGCCGTTGACGCGCAAGGTTTCGCCGATGCCCGGTACGATAAACAGCAGTCCGACCCGGGCATCCCTGAGGATATTGCGCAAGGTGTCGATGCGGTTGTTGCCCGGACGGTCAGGGATCGCCAGTGTGCGTTCATCCAGGATCTGGACGAAACCGGGCAGGTCTCCCTTGGGCGAGCAATCCATGCCTTCCGGTCCGGAAGAGGCAAGCACCACAAATGGCGAAGCGTTGACGAAAGCCTGGTAATCCTGGTTCAGGTGGTCGATTTCCTTCCACAATGAACGCTCGTGAGGCGTGCCGTAAATTTGCTCCAGTTGCGCGATATCGGTCAGCATTGCGGTCCTCCGATGTTAAATTTGCAGCAATTTTACCGGGAAACCCCGCCGCCCGCCGCTGCCGGGGAGCGGCGGCATGCGCTCCCCGGTCGGGCGATGGACACCAGGCGGAGCTCGCAATTACACTATCTCGACTTTTGGCAATTCGGTGCCCGACAGCATCCTGCGCAAAGAGAATCGCAGGCTCGGGCAAAACGGCGTAGGCTGGCATTGGAAAGGCAAGGGGACACCATGCGTCGTTTGGCATTAATGCTTCTATCAAACCTGGCTGCCAGCCTGACGCTGGCAGCGCCGGCGCCGCCGGCGGGAGAGTTCGAGCAGCAGGCGCGGCTCGACCAGGACATTCCGCAGCTGCTGGAGCAGAATGCGATTCCCAGCGTTTCTATCGCTCAGATCAGAGGCGGCGCGGTGGTGCTGATCGCCGCCTATGGCGAGCAGGGCGACGGCGTGCCTGCCACGCCTGCCACGCTTTACAACGCGGCCTCGCTGACCAAGCCGCTGACCGCTGAAATCATCTTGCGGCTGGCCTCGAAAGGCGAAATTTCGCTGGATGAGCCGATGGACCGCTACTGGCTGGATCCAGACATCGCTGCCGACCCCCGCCACGCCTTGCTGACGCCGCGCCTGGCGCTCAGCCATCGCACCGGTTTCCCCAACTGGCGCGACAGCAAGGAGGGATTGAAGATCCTGCGCGAACCCGGGCTCAAGTGGAGCTATTCCGGCGAGGGCTATCAATATCTCGCGCATTTTGCCGAAAACAAGACCGGCCGGGATTTCGAAAGCCTGGCCCAGGCTTATCTGTTCAAGCCGATGGCCATGACCGAAACCGCCTATAGCGGCCGTGACTGGTTCAAGGGCCGCATCGCGGTCCCCGCCAACGCTGCCGGCAAGGCCTTGCAACCGCAGCTTGCCAGCCGTTTTAATGCAGCCGACCTGCTGTACACCACCGCCTATGACTACGGCTTGTTCATGGCCGGCGTGCTGGCCGATCAGGGCCTGAGTCCGGCCATCGCGCGCGAGCGGAGCAAGATCCAGGTCAGCATGATGGATGAAATGTGTCAGGGCAAGCTGGCCGAGAACTGTCCGCCCAACGCCGGCTTTGGACTGGGCTGGCAGATACTGGCATTCAAGGATGAAACGCTGCTGATGCATACCGGGAAGGACGAAGGCGTGTTCACCTTTGCCTATCTGAACCGGACCAGCCGCGACGGCGCGGTCATCCTGACCAATAGCGACAACGGCTACAAGATCGTGCTGCCGGTGCTGGAACGCCTCGACAGCAGCCCCGTTTTCCTGCGCTACCTGCGCGGGCAGATACAATAAGAGCGCTGCCGCGGCAGAAACCTCGGTATCCCAGGAATTCATGACCGCCAATCGTCAAGGGGTTTTCCGGCATTGCCGCGTGTAAAAAAACTTGATTATGGAAACGATTGCTTCCATAATCAATGCATGAAAACCGAAACCGTTTCATCGCATGCAAAATCGTCGCATGCAAAATTATCAACTCCGCGCGGACGCCCGCGCGAGTTCGACATGGATGAAATTCTGGATAAGGCTATCCCCGTGTTCTGCAGCCGCGGCTATCACGGCACGTCGATCAACGACCTTGCCGAAGGCATGCAGCTGACGGTCGGCAGCATCTACAAGGCGTTCAAGGACAAGCGCGGGGTGTTCCTGGCGGTGCTGGACCGCCAGTCTTCGCAGCGCGGCGCCGAGCTGGCCCAGGTGCTGGCAGCGGCGCAGTCGGGGCGCGACAAGGTACAGGCTGCGCTTGTGTTCTACGCCGAACTATCGCACGGCAGCAGGGGCAGGGAAGGTTGCCTGGTCGTCAGCACGGCAGTTGAGCTGGCGGCGCTTGATGCTGAGATCGGCGTGCGCGCCGCCCTGGCGATGCAGGGGCGCGAAGCGCTGCTGAACCAGCTGATCCGGCAAGGCAAGGGCGACGGTTCGATTCCGCCGCATATCGATAGCGCCGCCACCGGCCGCCTGTTGCTTTGCCTGTTGCAAGGACTGCGCGTGGTGGGCAAGACCGGCAAGACGCGCAAGGAAATGCTGGCGGTAGTCGATGCTGCCATGAAAATACTGTCGTAAATTTTTTTATCAATTTAGGAAATGATCGTTTCCATTATAAGGGGGAAGTAAATGGATTTGACTGCAACTGCCGCCGGTACGGCGACTGAAGAGCCGGCGGTTTCGTCGTGGATCACCTTGCTGCTGGCAACCGCCTGCGGCTTGATCGCGGCCAATATCTACTATGCCCAGCCGCTGGCCGGCCTGATTGCCGTTACGCTTGGGCTGCCGCCGTCAGCGGCGGGCCTGATCGTAACCTTGACGCAGCTTGGCTATGGCGCCGGCCTGCTGCTGATTACTCCGCTTGGCGACCTGTTCGAAAACCGGCGGCTGGTCCTGGTTTTGATCGGGCTGGCCACGCTGGCTTTGCTGGGAGCGGGACTGGCCTCTCATCCGGCGCAATTCCTGGCCGCCGCTTTGTTCATCGGCCTCGGTTCGGTGGCGGTGCAGGTGCTGGTGCCATACGCTTCGCACATGGCGCCGGAAGCGGTGCGCGGGCGCATGGTGGGAAATGTCATGAGCGGCTTGATGCTGGGCATCATGCTGGCGCGGCCGGCATCCAGTTTCATCACGCAAATGTCGTCCTGGCACGTGGTGTTTTTCCTGTCCGCCGGGCTGATGGTGCTGCTGGCGTTGCTGCTGTCGCGCACCTTGCCGCAGCGGATGCCGCCAGCCAAGCTGGCCTATGGCGCGCTGCTCGCTTCGATGTGGCAGCTGCTGCTGCGCACGCCCGTGCTGCGCCGGCGGGCGCTGTATCACGCTTTTCTGTTCGCTGCCTTCAGCCTGTTCTGGACCGCCACGCCGCTGCTGCTGGCAGGGCCGGTATTCCATCTGTCGCAGGGCGGCATCGCGCTGTTTGCGCTGGCGGGCGTGGCCGGCTCAGTCGCCGCGCCGATTGCCGGCAGGGTCGCCGACCGCGGCTGGAGCCGCCCGGCGACCGGAATGGCGATGCTGGCGGTGGCGCTCGCTTTCCTGATGACGCACGTCGGCCAGCAGGGTACGGCGCTGTCCCTTGGCTTGCTGGTGGCGGCCGCGATCTTGCTGGACTTTGGCGTCGCCGCCAACATGACGATAGGGCAGCGAGCGATCTTCATGCATGGCGCGAAATTCCGCGCGCGCCTGAACGGCCTGTACATGACGACCTTCTTCGCCGGCGGCGCCATCGGCTCCGCAGTCGGCGGCTGGACTTACGCGCAAGGCGGCTGGAGTCTCACGTCGTGGGTTGGTTTCGCGTTGCCGATCCTGGCCTTGCTTTACTACGCGACTGAGCCCTAAGCCAGGATGCGCCAGGCCCGCTTTTAACACAGCAGGGCCGAGGCGTGCGCCTGCGCGCTGATCCAGGCGCAGGCATCTTGCACATGCGGGTCGCTCTCCCTGGTTTCCGGATACACCAGATAGAAAGCATAAGTATTGAGCATGGGGCCGAACGGTTGCAGCAAGACCCCGCCACGCAACTCCGGCTCGATCAGCGAAGTGCTCAGCAACGCCACGCCTTGCCCCGCGATGGCGGCCGAGATGGCGTGGCTTTCATCGGAAAACACCATGCCGGCGCGGCTGTCGAGCTTGTCCAAGCCGGCGTGCCGGGCCCATGCGCGCCAGGTCGACGGTTTGCGCAGCGTGTTTTGCCATTCGCAATGAATCAGGGTTTGCTTGAACAGATCCGCGGGTTTTTTTACCTTTAGGCGCGGGCTGCAGACCGGCGCGATGCGGTCGTCGAAAAGTTTTCTGGCGACCAGCCCGGGCCAATTTCCCAGGCCGTAGCGGATGGCGATGTCTGCCGTATGGCCGTCCAGCGGCGAGATTTCCACCGAAGTGTGAATCCGCAGATCCTGTCTGGGATAGGCAGCGCGAAAGGCGCCCAGCCTGGGCAGCAGCCAGCGTGCGGCAAATGCCGGCGTGGTCGAAATGGTGAGCGCTCGCGGCGCCTCGCGGTCCTGGATGCGGCCGATGACAGCGGCGAACGCGTCGAAGCCGTCACGCAATGCGGCATACAGCTCGGCGCCGGCGGCAGTCAGATGCAGTTGCCGCGGCTGGCGCTGGAACAACGCAATGCCGAGCGTATCTTCCAGGCGCCGGACCTGGTGGCTTACCGCCGTCGGCGTCACCGAGAGTTCCGCCGCCGCGGACTTGATACTCACATGCCGCGCTGCTGCTTCGAACGCCCTCAAGGCTGCCAGCGGCGGCAGCCGGCGCGCTTTCGCATTATCCATATAGATGAGTTTTATTTTCTGATTTTCAGTAAAAATTGTCGTTTGTCTCGATCGGTAGGGGGAATTACAGTGGCTCTTGAAGTTGATGCATGAAATTAATTCACATGAATGAAGGATAGCTGAAAATGACCACTTTATTGCATCTGGACGCCAGCGCGCGTAGCGGGCGCTCTGACCAGCAACAGCACGGTTCGCATACGCGCCGGCTGTCGCACCGCTTCGTCGAGCAGTGGTTGCAGCAGCGCCCCGGCGACCGTGTCGTAGTGCGCGATGTCGGCCTGAACCCGCCGTCGCCGGTTAGCGGCGCCTGGATACATGCCGCGTTTACCGCACCGGGGTCGCGCGAACCGTGGATGGCCGAGGTGCTGGCCGAAAGCGATGGCTTGATCGATGAAATACTGGCCGCCGATATCCTGCTGCTCGGCGTGCCGATGTATAACTTCAACGTGCCGGCGCAATTCAAGTCTTGGATCGACAATATCGTCAGGGTAGGGCGCACCTTCGGCTTCGACCGCCGGCGCGAAGGCGAGCCTTACTGGCCGATGCTGAAAGATGCCGGCAAGCTTGCGGTGGTGCTGTCGTCCAGGGGCGATTATGGCTACGCTGCCGGCCAAAGAATGGCGTCCATGAACCATGTCGAACCGGGCATTCGCAGCGCGCTTGGCTACATCGGCATCGAGCGCCTGCACAGCGTCGCGATCGAATACGACGAGTTCGGCGATGCGCGCCTGGATGAATCGATTGCGGCGGCGGAGGCAGAAGTCAGTGCTTTGGTGAGCAGTTTGATCGCCGGCTTGCGCTAGCGTCGCCGGCTCGGCCCATGCAATAGGGTTGCCTTAGGGTAAGTATGTCGGATAGGATTTGCCCTCTACGTCAAGGAATTCAGATGCCATCCACCAAAACCCGACCCTCTGCCAATCTTCGCTGCTTCGTTTTTGCGCTTGCCTGCTTTTCAGCCACGGCTTTTGCCGCGCCCGCGCTGACCGCGGCGCCGGCCTGCCTTACCGGAGCCTATCGCTCGCCGACCGGCGAGATCGTCACCCTGACCCAGCGTCCGGGATTTCCGCAGACATTGCTGGCGACCAATTTCAGCGGCCGCAGCGGCATCTTTGAGATGGCCGGCGACGGCGTGTTGAACGCGGCGCTGGATGCCGATAATCCGGCCAGGCTGGCTGGGCGTTTGACTTATGCGGGATGTCAGGCCGGTTCGGTCGGTTTGCAGTTTTCCGGCGCCGATGCGCAACAGTGGCTGCGCTTGCCGCTGCGGATTACCCGCACCCGTTTCATGTCCGGCGCGGTGCAGCTGAACGGCGAACTGATCGAGCCGATCGAGTCGATGGCCGATGGCGACAAGCCGCCGCTGTTCGTGCTGGTGCACGGCTCCGAATCGACCGCCGCGGTCGATTCCAGCAACCACGCCTTCCTGATGGCGAGCCAGGGCATTGCCTCATTCGTGTTCGACAAACGCGGCACCGGCGCCTCGGGAGGCGTCTATACCCAGGATTTCGAGCTGTTGGCCGATGATGTTGCCGCCGCGGTAGGAGAGGCCCGCAGGTTGAGCGCTGGCCGTGTCGGCCGCATCGGGCTCGCCGGCTTCAGCCAGGGCGGCTGGGTTGCGCCGCTGGCGGCGGTCAAGGCGCGGGTGGATTTCCTGGTGGTCGGGTACGGCGTGATCGGCACGCCGATCGAGCAGGACCAGTGGCAGGTAGAATACCAGTTGCGCCAGCTCGGTTATGGCGAAGACGTGATCGGCAAAGCGCGTACGCTGACTGCGCTGGCCGGCAAAGTCGCGGCGTCGGATTTCCAGCGCGGCATGCCGCAGCTGCTGCGGGCCAGGGATAAATATGCGAGCGAGCCTTGGCTGGCGAAAATCGACGGCCAGTATAGCGGCGAACTGCTACGCGGCGAGGTAGAGCGGGCGCGCAGCGAAAGCCCGCAAGTGATCTGGCATTACGATGCGCTGGCGGTGCTGCGGCAACTGGCCATTCCGCAACTGTGGGTGTTTGCGCAAGACGATTCGGTGGCGCCCAGCGCGCCGACCATCGCCCGCCTGGAAGCTTTGCGCGGCAGCGGCAAGGATATCGAGATTGCGGTTTTCCCGCAGTCGGATCACGGCATCCGTTCCTTTTCCGTGATGCCTGACGGCAGCCGTAAATACCTCGCGTACGCGGCCGGTTACGATCAGCTCTTGGCCAATTGGATGGGGCAGAAACCTTTGCCGCCGGAGGCGCAGGACGGGATGCTGGCGCGGCCGGCCAGGCCGTGAATTTTTGCTTGCCTTAATGCGCGCGGCCGTCGTCGTTGATGACGCCGATCGCGCCAAGGATCAGGCTTTGAATTTATTCTTGAGTGCGTCCAGCTTCGAACTGGAGGGCGCACTGCCGCCGCCGTGCCAGTCTTCCGGTTCATCCTCGGCGAATTCTTCCGCCAGGTTTTTCCAGCCTTTGCTCGCTGCGAAGGCATTGAATTCTTCCGGCGCTTCCAGCACGATCAGCTTGTCGTCCTGCAGGCCAAGGTCGCCGTGGCCGAAGTCGGGGCCGACGTAGCCGATCTGGCGCAGCCGTGCGAGGATCTGGCCTATCAGCCGCGTATCCTCGAACAGGCGCTCCTTCCCGATCGCCGCGGCAAAATCGACGTAGACGTCGATAATCCCGTAGCCTTCGTCGAAGATGCGGATAGCTTGGATGTCATGCTTGCGGCCTGCCGCGTCGGTGACGCTGAACGGGCCGCTGAGTTGGATGTCGGTTTCGCTGTTCATAGCCGGCAGGATACACCAAATGCCGGCGGATGAGACGACCTTAAAAGGTGACGGTAGCGACCACGGTATCGGTAAACGTGGTAGCCAGGCCTGACTGTCCGGACGGCACGCGCGCATACACGGTCAGCGGCGTCGCCGTGCCGGTGGCGGTGATGCTGGCCGGCGCGGTGCCCGCGGTATTGCCCCAGGTGGTGGTGCGGCCGGAATCCGAGAACAGCGCATAGTTGAGATAGGTCGGCGAGCCGCCGCCGCTGGACAGGCGGCGCAGCGGGACGCTGTCGGTGGAGCCGGTGTTGGCGTTGGCGCCTTGCCCCAGCGTGATCACGGGCGTCGCGCCGGGCGTGCAAGTGGTGGTGACGCTGGCGGTGACGTCCTGGTTGGTAGTGGCGTTGACCACGACCGGATCGTAGGTGGTGGTAAAGCCGGTGGTGGAGATGATGCAATCGTTGCCGATGGTGACCGTATTGGTCATGGTGGCCGTCGCGGTCCCGGCCCAGGCGTTGCCTGCCGCGATCATGCCTGCGAGGACGGCAGTGATCAAAATGCCATGTTGCGTAGACTTTTGCATGACGAATCTCCCGATTGCCACTTCTTGTTATTCAAGTCCGTTTCCCTGTCGATGCTTATATCTATAGCACAAAAATTTCCTCATGGAAATGCTATTTTTGTTCGTGATTGTTGGTGGCTGTTGGTGATTGCCGGTAATCGCTGGCGGCAAGAGGCGTATCGGCAGACAGCTTGCGCGGCAAATTGCGCAAGCTGCCGCATTGGACTTATAAGGTTGGCAATGTCAAAGTCGATTGCTGACCCGGGTTGAATTCAAAGCGCACGCCGAAACGCTCGCCCGGATTCACCGGCGAGGCGTACAGGCTATCGGCAGTGTCCAGCACGACGCCGATATGATGGCCGGCCGGCACGTCATAGGCGATGGCCGAGAATTCGATAGGGAAATCGACGGTCTGGCCAGGCGTTGCCCAGTGCAGGGTGGTGGCGCCATGGGTAACCAGGATGCCGGTGCCGATGGCGTCGACGTCATACAGATAGGCGACCACCTGTGCCCGCGCCTGCGAAGGCGTCACGCGCAAATTCAGTTTCGGAATCCCTCTGATCTTTTGCGTCGCCGACAAGGCTGGCGCTTCGTAGCGCACGCCGGCTGCCAGGCTGACCGTCAGCAGCGAATTGACCACGGGCAGGTTCATGGTCTCGCCCAGGGTCGAGAGAATCGGGATCAGGCCGCTGGTGGCGGTGGTGTCGAAGAAATTCTGGATCAGGTCGGAATCGGCGGTCTGGTTGAGCGCGGCGGAGATGGTCCCTTTGTCGCCCTTGCCGCAGAAGCAGCTGAGATCGAAGCGCACCGGGCCGCGCGGGCCGAGGTAGTAAGTCCGGTTGGTCAGCTCCGGCGCCGGCCAGTTGGAAAACGATTCGCGGCGGTCGGTGAACTTGATCTGCATGGTCACCTTGGGTTCGGTATCGACGCCGTTCTGCTCGCCCTTCAGCCAGCGGTTGAACCAGCGATGCGCCTGGTCGTAGGGATAGTTGGGCGCGCCCAGCAGGGCGCCGGTGAGTTCCGCGGAAGCATGGATGCCGGCATTGAGTACTATCTTCTTCGGTCCGGTGAGCGCGGAGAACATCGCCAGCGATGAATTCGGCGTGAACATGTCGTCCTGGTAGTTCTTGCTCAGGAATACCGGCGCGTTGCGCTTGTTGATGGCGGCGACGTAGCTTGATGGCGAGCGCGGCTTGGCCCAGGCCGTGATGCCGGCGATGGTCGCCGCGCTGCTGTTCGGATCGAGCAGGGCAAGTATGTTCTGGTTCACCTCGGGCGCCGGACGGCCGGTGACGCTGCCGGCCAGGCCGAGCACGGTGGCCCAGGTCAGGTTGGGCGAGCCTGCGGTGTAAAGCTGGTCGGCCAGGGTGGCCCAGCCGGACAGCGCCACGGCAGTCTTGAAGCGCGCGTCCTGCCCGAGCGCGATCAGCGACAGGCCGGCGCCGTAGGAGATGCCGCTGGCGGCGACGTTGTTGATGTCGATCGGCGCATTGGCCTGCAGCCAGTCCAGCACCGAGGAGACATCGCGCACGTCTTCCGGCGCGGCGACGTCGACCTGGCCGCCGGACAGGTAGAAGCCGCGCGCTGTATAGCTCGCCACCACATAGCCGTCCTGCGCCAGTTTTTGCTGCTGGCCGATGTATTCGACACGGCCGGGCGCGGCCCAGCTGGCGATCATGACGATCGCCGGGAATTTCTGGTCGCTGCTGCTGCGTTTCGGCAGGAACAGGTTGGCGGCCAGCTTGGTGCCGTCGAAGCTGGTGATGGTCATGGCGGGAATCCAGCAGGTGCCGTCTATCGGCGAGACGATGCCGGGCGACTGCATGGGGCTGGAATAGTTTGCCGCTTCAGCCGCGGTGGCGCTGCGGCACAGTTCGGCGTTGGCGGCTGCCGACGCCAGGCTCAAGCCCAGCGTCAGGGCAATGCCGGGCAGGGATAAGAAAGACGGGATGCGCATGCGACGTTCTCCTAAACATTGTTGATTATTTTGTGCCAAAGTAAGCATGGGTTTGGCATGCTTGCTGGCGCGGAAAACCATGTTGCCGGGATGATGATTGCTGCATTAAATGAAACTGCGGATTGCGGAACAGCGGATGGTAGTGATCGGTCAGTCTCTGGCTGGGCGCCTGCAGCTGCACATGGGTTGCCGCCAGTCTGACGAACTGATTTATAAGTGAACGATCGTTCTTTTATTCTGGATTTATTAACCCACGCATCGCGTTGCAGCATCAATAAAAATTTTAGACGCCCGCGCCTAACTAGCGATGTGCACTTTGGACTGGGAAAATTAACAGGGAGGTACCGTGTTAAAACAGGTCGATGCAGGTGTTCTCAATGTTACCTATGACGATGGCGGCGACGCCGCCGGTCTCCCGGTTTTTCTGCTGCACGGCTTTCCCTACGATATCCATGCCTACGACGAAGTGGCCGCGCTGCTGGCAGCGCAGGGTTGCCGCGTGATTGTTCCCTATCTGCGCGGTTACGGACCGACGCGCTTCTTGTCGGCGGACACGCCGCGCTCCGGCCAGCAGGCGGCGCTCGCTCACGACCTGCTGGCGCTGATGGATGCGCTGGCGATTCCGCAGGCGCTGCTGGCCGGCTACGACTGGGGCGGCCGCGCCGCCTGCATCGTTGCCGCCTTGTGGCCCCAGCGGGTGCGCGGCCTGGTGTCGGCCGGCGGCTATAACATCCAGGATATTGCCGGCGCCGCCAGGCCGCGGTCGCCGGAAAATGAATTGCGCTACTGGTACCAGTACTATTTCCATGGCGAGCGCGGCCGCGCGGGGCTGGCGCAGAATCGCTACGAATTCTGCAAATTGCTGTGGCGGCTGTGGTCGCCCAACTGGCAGTTTGATGAAGAGACTTACCGGCGCAGCGCCGCCGCTTTCGACAATCCCGATTTTGTCGAAGTGGTGATTCATTCCTATCGTCATCGTTTCGGGCTTGCGCCGGGCGATCCTGCGGTCGAGGGCACGGAACTGCTGCTGGCCGCGCAGCCGAGGATAGGCGTGCCGGCCATCGCACTGGACGGCGGCGGCGACGGCGTCAGCCTGAGCGGCGGGTCGGAGCAGCATGCGCGCTTTTTCAGCGGGCCATATCAGCGCCGGGTGATTCCTGTAGCGGGGCACAATCTGCCGCAGGAAGCGCCTGCCGATTTCGCGGCGGCGATCCTGGCGTTGATCTGAGCGGCCGGCTGCGCTACGGCTAGCGGGATTCCGCCTCTATTTTCCCCAGCAGCCACTGCAGGCCGGCCAGATGCTGCTGGTCGTGGCTGCACAGATAGTGCACCAGGCTGCGCAGGGTCAGGGCGCCGTAGCCTTCGAATTCTGCCTGGCGGTCGAATTGCTCCGGCGCCAGGCTGGAGATGAGCGCGACGGTCTTGGCGCGGGCGGCGCGGAACGACGTGAAGACTTCTATCGGATCGGCGCTGGCGTAATGGCGTTCGCTGGCGAGGAGGTCGCTGTCGATGGAGGGCAGCAGCGGATTGTGTTCATCGAGGGTGCGCCGGAAACGCAGATGATAGCCGTCGATCTCGATATCGCGCACGTGGCAGATCTGTTCGATGGCGCTGAACGGCTCGCTCGGCACGCCTTCCCAGGAGGCTGGTTTCCAATGCGTGCAGGCGTTCGGGATGGCGGCATAGTGCTGCTCCAGCTGCTGCGGAAAGGCCGCCAGCGTATTCAGGGTGATCGGATTCATGGCAGGGTAGTTGGAGGGTGTTGATTGCAATCTGGCAATTATATGGCAAGCCGTGCAATCCGGTGCGCGGCTTGCCGCTTGTCCGCATTCATCCGTCTACTGCAACCTCAGTCCATGCTCAGGGCGTCTTTCCTTTGTCGCCTAAGAATCTGGACAGCAAGTCCATCGGCAAGGGGAACACCACCGTGGTGTTTTTGTCGGCGCCGATCACTGTCAGCGTTTCCAGGTAGCGCAAGAGGATGGCCTGCGGCTCCTGCGCCAGCACGTGGGCGGCCTGGTACAGCTTTTCCGAGGCTTGCAGCTCGCCTTCCGCATGGATCACCTTGGCGCGCCGTTCGCGTTCCGCCTCGGCCTGCCTGGCGATGGCGCGTATCATCGACTCAGTGAGGTCGACCTGCTTGATTTCGACGTTCGATACCTTGATGCCCCAGGAGTCGGTTTGGGCGTCGAGCGCTTGCTGGATATCCAGGTTGAGCCTTTCCCGTTCCGCCAGCATGTCGTCCAGCTGGTGCTTGCCCAGCACCGAGCGCAGCATGGTCTGCGACAGCTGGCTGGTGGCGTTGAAGAAATTGGCGACTTCCACGATCGCTTTGCGCGGATCGATCACGCGGAAATAGACCACTGCGTTGACTCTGACGGAGACGTTGTCGCGCGAGATGACATCCTGCGTCGGCACTTCCAGCACCACGGTGCGCAGATCGACCCTGACCAGCTGCTGGATCGCCGGAATCAGCAGCACCAGCCCCGGCCCCCTGACGCCGGAAAAACGTCCCAGGGTGAAGACGACGCCGCGTTCATACTCGCGGAAGATGTAAATCGATGCATTCAGCAGGATGATCGCCACGAAAATCAATGCGACCATTCCGAACCAGGCGAAATTCCAGGGCATTTTGTGCCTCCTTCCTTGTCGAGGATGGCCTGCGCGGGTTGCGGAAGCGGGCGGCAAGCCGGCTTGAGCAAGCATTGTGCAGGTCATTTAACCAGTATAGGCGACCGGACTGTACTTAGACATCCTTCCGGGGGCGGGCGGGTATGCTAAATTGCTGTTTCTTATTGAGAATTTCATAAAAACGCGACAAAACCGTAACCTGGTTTTTCGCCGCGCCTGAGGCACGTAGCTAACTGGGGTCGGAGTGAACTTTCTGCGCGCTTTTTGCAGAAACTTCACTCCGACCCCACTTAGCGGGCTACGGAGCGCATACATCGTCGGCAGAAAACAAAACCACGAATGCGCTCTGTCTTTCTTCGAATTCGTCATGTGGGGTCAGAGTCGATTTTCGCGATAAAGCACCGCGAAAGTCGACTCTGACCCCAGATGACTCTTTCTACGTAGCGGCACGTTTGTCAAAGGCGATGATTTTGCCTCCAGGCGAAACCTGGCCCGCCATTGTTGCTGACTCTTTACTTATGACTTATTCGCAAGTGCATTTGAATCACGTCATCGTCCATGTCGACGGGCCGACCAGATCGGCTATCGCGCAATCGGCTTTCCTGAAAAATGAATTTGCGGCATTTGAGGCGGGTACCGTCGTCATTGAGGACGGCGGCGGCTGGAGCGGCCTGTATATCGACGGCGAGCAGACCTACATCGAGATATTCGGTCCGTTGCCGGACGACGCGTCCGGCGGTGCTGCCGGCGTCTGCCTTGGCGTGGATCAGGCGGGCGGCTTGGAGGACGCCTGCACGGCCCTGCAAGAGTCTGGCCACATGCCCAGCCCCGATTTGGTCAAACGTCAGTTCGACGGTCAGGAAATTCCGTGGTTCCGCTATGTGGATCTTGTCGATTCCGGCGCCTCCTTTACGTCCTGCATCATGGAATACGACAAGGATTTCCTGAGGCTCAGCCGGCCGGGGATGAATGCCGGCCAAGACGGCATCAGCCGCAAACAATATAACGCCGCACGCTTCCGGCCGGAGCGCTATCTCAAGGATATCAGCGAGGTGACCCTGGCTCTTGCGCCGCTTGACCTCGCACTGTTTGGCAGTCAGCTGGCAGCACTGGGATATGTGGAAACGTCGGCAGGCGGGGCCAGGACTTTTTGCGGGCAAGAACTCAAATTCCATCTGGTGCAAAGCTACGCCTCGGTTTGCGGCGTGATTGCGCTCAAGCTGAATCTGTTAAAGAAAAAAGAAGGTGAGAAAATTTACTGCTTTGGCGCTGGATCGGCATTGCACTTCGATGCCGAGTTCAGCGCCACCTGGACTTTCGGGCCGGCCTCTGCATAAGTTTGCACGATTCGTATCTGCTTTTAATCTAAACCAGGTTTGCCGCGATCAGGAGAGAAAAATTCATGCACCTATCCCACGCCATCCCCATCATCCGCATATTTTCGGAAGCCAAGGCCAAAGAGTTTTATCTCGACTTCCTCGGCTTCACGCTGGATTGGGAACACCGCTTCGAGGAAAATTTTCCGCTGTATGCCCAGATAAAACGCGACGACCTGACCATTCATCTGAGCGAGCACCATGGCGATGCGACGCCGGGCTCGACCATGTTTGTGCCGGTGCGCGATATCGATGCCTTGCAGCGCGAGCTGCTGGCCAGGAACTACGCGTATGCAAAACCAGGCGTCGAAGATTTTCCCTGGGGACGCAACATGGAAGTCGCGGATCCGTTCGGCAACCGCATTCGTTTTTGCGAGCTGTCAAAGCAGTAAGCTGATCTGCGTCAGGCCGGCCGTTGCCTGAACCAGCCGGCAAGCGAGATGCGCTCGCGGGTCGCGGGCAGTACTTCGTGCAGCATGTCGGCGGACAGGAACAGCACCAGCCGGCTGCCCAGCGGGGCAATGTCTGCGCTGGACTGTCCTGCCGGATGCAGGCGCAGGGCGCCGCCTTGTTCCGGCAGCCAGTCTTGGTTCAGGTAGATGACCACCGAGACGGTGCGGCTGTCGTCGTCGCGGAAGCGGTCCAGATGAGGTTGGTAGGACGCGCCCGGTGCGTAACAGGCGAAGTGGCTTTCGTACTCGTCCAGTCCCAGGAACAGGGTGCGGTTCAGCATCACGCGCAAGGTTTCCATGATCAGCAGATAGCGGTCGCATGCCGGCGATTGTCCGGCCTTGAGCCAAAGAATCCGGTCGCCGCGGATATCGCTGCGCACCGCTTGCGCCTCGCTGCGGCCGACGGCGGCACGATGCAAGGCGCCGCCAAGCGCCAGCGCGCGGCATTCCGCGGCCAGTTCCAGGGTCAGGTCTGCCGGCAGGAAAATGTTTTGCTGCGACCAGCCATGCTCGGTCAGGCTATCGGTCATGTGCAGCAGCAGCGCTTTGCTGAGGCACTCGGAGGATTCTGAAAACATCGCTGCAACTCTTCCTGGAAACGTGCATTCGCTGCGAATCGTCAATATTCCAGAAACGTTGTTTCAACGATGCCGCCATGCATGCATCAAGTCCGCGGACCCGGGATGCATGGCTGGCGGACCAGTGTAACACTTGCGCCCGGCGAACGTCGGGCAGAGGGGAGGGATAGTGCGCAGGAAACCTGGTTCAGGTCTCGCTCCATTGCCGCATCAGGTTGTGGTAGCAGCCGATCAGGCTGCGCCGCGCCTGTTCGTCGGCATTGGTCTGGTTGAGCTTCTGGATGGCATTATCCATTTCGAACAGCATGCTGCGCTGGCCGTCGTCGCGCACCAGGCTTTGCACCCAGAAAAAACAGGCGGTACGCATCCCGCGCGTGATCGGCGTGACCTGGTGCAGGCTGGTGGCAGGGTATAGCACCATGTCGCCGGCCTGCAGCTTGACGGCATGCGTCCCGTAGGTGTCGTCGATCTGCAGTTCGCCGCCGTCGTAGGACTCGGGATCGGACAGGAACAAGGTGGCGGAGATGTCGGTGCGCAGCTTGCGGCCGCTGTGCGGATCGATGCGCACGCTGCCGTCGACGTGGGCGCCGAAAGTCATGCCCTCGCCGTAGCGGTTGAACATCGGCGGATAGACGGTATTCGGCAGCGCCGCGCTGATGAAGCGCGGGTGGCGCTCCAATGCTGCCAGGATGACCTGCTGGCATTGCCGCGCCGTTTCAGAACGCTCATCGATCTGCTGGTTGAACTTGACTGCCGCTCCCTGGTAGCCGGCGGTGACGCGGCCGTCTACCCACGCCGCGCCGGCGTGGTCCAGCAATTGGCGCACCGCTTCCAGCTGCTGTGCATCTAGTACCTTGGGAATGGCGATCAGCATGAACGTCTCTCTATTTTTTTCTAAGTTACATACGATAGTTGAGCGACAGCATGGCGGTACGGCCGGTGCCCGGCACCGAGCGGCCGCCGTCTGACTGGATCAAGGCATCGTAATACATCTTGTTGGTCAGGTTGAACAGATTCAGGCGGATATCGTATTTCGGTTGCGTATACGCCACCGTGGCATCCCAGCGCGTATAGCCGCCGGCCTGCACCGTGTTGGCCGGGTTGGCGTAGCGCGCCGACATGTAGCTGGCGCCGCCGCCGACTTCCCAGTGCGGCGCGACCTTGTAGGTGGTCCAGCTGGTCAGCGTATTCTTGGGCGTGTTGACCGGAATCTTGCCCAGCGTGCCGTCGAGGCTGGAAGACTGGATCACCTTGGCGTCCAGGTAGGTGTAGCCGAGCGCGACCTGCCAATCCTTGGTGATGTGGCCGATGGCGCCCGCGCGCGCGCCGTTGACCCTTACCGTGCCGTCCAGCACATAGACGCCGGTGCTGACCAGGCTGCGCGCATTTTCCTTCTTGATCTGGAAGATGGCGGCGTTGAGCGACAGCTTGTCGCCCAGCAGATCCCATTTGCCGCCCAGTTCGTAGGAGCGGTTCTTTTCCGGATCGAGGTTTTGCTGGCCGGTGGTGCCGGTCAGCTGTTCCAGCGAGGGGTTGAACGAGGTGCCGTAGGACAGGTAGTAAGACTGTTCGCTGCTTGGCTGCCAGATGCCGCCCAGGCGCACGCTGGTGAAATTGACGGTCTGCTGGGCCGAGGCGAGCGTGGTGTTCTTGGCGGCGGCCGGGGCATTGGTCGAGTTCAGCGAGTTGGTGATGCTGGCGACGTAGCGGTCGAAGCGCAGGCCGCCGACCAGCTTGAACTGATCGGTGAGCGTCGCGGTGTCGTTGAGATAGGCGGCGATCGTATTGGCGGAGCCGCCGGCGCGGTTGCCGGCCTGGCTGACGACATTGCTGCCGGCCGTGCTGTAGCTCGGATTGAGCAATGGCACGCAGTCGTTGTAGCCGGCCACCGTTGAAGGCGCATTCAAGGCCACGCCGTTGCAGCTGCCGTTGCGATAGTAACCCTGGTTGTCGTAGCCGTCATGGCCGAGCTCGAAGCCCGCCAGCAGCTCATGCTTGACGCTGCCGGTGCTGAGCGTGGCCGACAGTTCGGTCTGGTTGAAAATCGAATAGTCGCGGATGTCGCGGTCATGGCTCTGGCCGCGCACATACAGGCTGCTCAACGGCAGCGAGCTGATTGCCGAAGTCGGCAATGGCGTGAAGCCGGCGGCGGACACCGTGCCGATGGTGTTCGGCGCGGTTTCTACCGCGCTGGTGCGCACATAGTTGAACTGGGTCTGGTTGCGCAGCACGATGTCGGGCGTGATCTTGTGGCGGATGGTCGTGTTGAGCGACGCCACGTCCTGGTTGGTGTGGTCGCTGTTGAGGCCGTAGGCGGTATCGCGGCCGACATTGGCCGGATGGCCGTTGAGCGGCGGCAGGCCGTAGTCGGGCATGTCGTGGTTGTGCTGGATCAGGGCCGACAGGGTGATTTCAGTCGGGGTGCCGATGCCGAACACATAGGAGCCGGCCAAGCCGAAATCCTGGACGTCGGTCTGGTCGCGCGTAGTGGCCTTGCCGCTTTGCGCCATGGCCGACAGGCGCAAAGCCGAAGTGTCCGACAACGGGCGATTGTAGTCCGCGGTAGTACGCACCAGGCCGTTGGTGGTGGCCGACGCCGACACTTCGGTCGAGGCATGCAGGTTGGCTTTCTTGGTCACCTGGTTGATCACGCCGCCGGTGGAGCCGCGCCCGAACAGCATCGACGACGGTCCCATCAGCACTTCGACTTCATCGATGGCGAAAGTGTCGCGATAATACTGGCCGCGGTCGCGGAAGCCGTCCAGGTAGATGTCGGTGCGCGCCGAAAAGCCGTTCAAGTTGATATTGTTGCCGATCTGGCCGCCTTCCGCGCCGCCCAGCGTGATGCCGGCGACGTTGCGCAGGGCATCGGCCAGCGAGCTCGCGCCTTGCGATTGTATCAGCGCCTTGTTGACGACGACGACCGATTGCGGCACGTCATGCAGGTCGGCCGGCAATTTGGTGAGGGAAGTGCCGTTGGCGTTGAAATCGCCGCGGCTGCCTTCCACCACGACTTCCTGCAACACGGCAGGGCTGGCATTTGTTTTCGGGTTGGGAGCTTGTTGCGCTTGCGCGGACAGGGGGGCGGCGAACACTGCGACCAGGGCAGCGGCAATCGGGTTGAGGCGGTTCATTTTTATCGTCAGCAAAAGGTTTGGCAGGCCGGCTTGTGCGGCGCGCGGATTTTTTGGCTGGCTAGTACGGCGGATGATCTCGTTTGGCTGGCTGATGGTGTCGCATGTAAACGAGAGTGATTATGTAATCGATTCTTATTTACTGTTAATTTGCGCTGCAATTATAGATGAGAATTCTGTTGCGCCTATAGCTGGGAATTGTGAAATCGCGCAAAAAAACAACAGCTTGTCAAACTGCTCATTGCCGGCTTTCCGCGAATCGCCGGCAGCAGGTCCTAGCGTTCGTCCAGCAGGAAATTGCGCGAAGGCTGCGGCAACTGTCCGCCGGCGGCGCCGGTTTCATCCTTTAACCGGATGCCGGAGAGCTGCCGCTGGCGCGCTTGCGTCAGCAGGTAATGCAGCTTGAACGCCGCTTCTTCATACGACAGGCCGGCGGGCCGCACATTGGAAATGCAATTGCGGCTTTCATCGGTCAGGCCGATGCGCGGCGCCCAGGTCAGGTACAGTCCCATGCTGTCGGGCGAACTCAGGCCGGGGCGTTCGCCGATCAGTATCAGCGCCAGCTTGGCGCCGAATATTTCGCCGACTTCATCGCCTATCGCGACCCGTCCCTGGCGCACGATGGCGACCGGCGCCAGCGTCCAGTTCTCAGGCGCCAGGCGCTTCATCAGCGCCTCCAGGAAAGGCTGGGCATTCTGCTCGATGGCAAGCGCCGACAAGCCGTCGGCAATGACAATGGCGAGATCGTAGCTGGCCGCCGGCTCATGGCTTTGCCGCAGTTCCTGCAAGACAGTGCGCGAGGCGGCGTCCAGCCGCCGTCCGAGGTCGGGGCGCTGCAGGTAGGTGTCGCGGTTTCCGGCTGCGCTCGATACCGTGACGCAGCGCGTGCTGCCGGCAAAGGACTCGCTCAGGCGGCTGCTCAGCGCCTTGGCGTCCAGCGCCAGGTGCACTGCATCGCGCGCCCGCGCATGCGCCAGTTGGAACTCCAGCTGGGCCGAGGTCGGCAGGCTGACGCCGCTGCGGCCCAGTGCGATGCGGGCGGCGGTAAATCGCCGCAACGCCTGCCAGGGATTGCTGACTACGGTGGGATTTGGCTTGTTCATGCAGGGGCCTCAGAATATGCGCAGCAGCGCTTGTTGAAATACCGCCGGCAGGGCCGTGCCCAGCTTGACCTGCTCGCCTTCGCTGAAGATCCGCATGTTCTTCAGCCAGGCGTCGAATTCCGGCGCCGGCTTCGATCCCAGCAAGCGCCGCACATACAAGGCATCGTGGAAGGAGGTGGTCTGGTAGTTGAGCATGATGTCGTCCGAGCCTGGAATCCCCATGACAAAGGTGCAGCCTGCGGCGCCGAGCAGGGTCAGCAATACGTCCATGTCGTCCTGGTCGGCTTCGGCGTGGTTGGTGTAGCAGACATCGCAGCCCATCGGCAGGCCCAGCAGCTTGGCGCAGAAATGGTCCTCTAGCCCGGCGCGGATGATCTGCTTGCCGTCGTACAGATACTCGGGGCCAATGAAGCCGACCACCGAATTGACCAGCAGCGGCTGGAACTTGCGCGCCACCGCATAGGCCCGCGCTTCGCAGGTCTGCTGGTCGATGCCATGATGGGCATTGGCCGACAGCGCGCTGCCCTGGCCGGTTTCGAAATACATGACATTGTCGCCGACCGTGCCGCGCTGCAGCGAGAGGGCGGCGTCGCGCGCTTCCGCCAGCAGCGCCAGGTCGATGCCGAAGCTGAGGTTGGCGGCTTCGGTGCCGGCAATCGACTGGAACACCAGGTCCACCGGCGCGCCGCGGTTGATGGCTTCTATCGTATTGGTGACGTGGGTCAGCACGCAGGACTGGGTCGGAATCTGGTAGCGTTGGATGATGTCGTCGAGCATGCTGACGATCTTGATCACCTGCGGTACGTTGTCGGTGGCCGGATTGATGCCGATCACCGCATCGCCGCTGCCGTACAAAAGGCCATCGAGGATGCTGGCGGCGATGCCGCTGGCGTCGTCGGTCGGATGGTTGGGCTGCAGGCGGGTCGAGAGGCTGCCGGCCAGGCCGATGGTGTTGCGGAAACGGGTCACCGCCCGGCATTTTTTTGCGGCCAGGATCAGGTCCTGCACCCGCATGATCTTGGATACGGCGGCCGCCATTTCCGGCGTGATGCCGGGCGCCACGGCAGTCAGCATCTGTTCGTCCACCGCATCGCTCAGCAGCCAGTTGCGAAAGTCGCCCACGGTCAGATGGCTGATGCGGGAAAAGGCGGCGGCGTCGTGATCGTCGACGATCAGGCGGCTGATTTCATCCTGTTCGTAAGGGATCAGCAAATTGCTGAGGAAGGTGGCCAGCGGCACGGCGGCCAGGGTCATCTGCGCCGCCACCCGTTCCTCCGCGCTGGCGGCGGCCAGGCCCGCCAGGCAATCGCCGGAGCGCAGCGGCGTGGCCTTGGCCATCAAGTCTTTCAGGTCGCGGAAAATGTAAGTCCTGGCGCCGACCATATGGCTGAACGGATGCTTGCTATTGCCCACTGATGCGGTCCTCCATGCGGTTTTCTGATTGGCTTACGTCAGGGCACTAGGCTCCAGTGTACGACTATTCTTGGTCATCAGGAACACCACATAGCCGCAGGCCAGGAAGGCCGCGAACACGCTGAAGATCAGCAGGTTGTAATAAATCATGGTGGCCATGCAGACGCAGGCGCCAACGAGCGCAAACGCCGGCAGCCACGGATACAGCGGCGCGCGGAACGGCCGCAGCATGTCGGGCGCGCTGCGGCGCAGGCGGAACAGAGCGAGCATGCTGATGATGTACATGGTGATGGCGCCGAAGACCGACATGGTGACGATGTTGGCGGTCAGGGTCTGGCCGCCGAGCGTGATCAGTTCGTCGCTGTAGATGGCGGCGATGCCGATCGCGCCGCCGGCCAGGATCGCCCGGTGCGGGGTGTTGAAGCGCGCATGGATCTTGGCGAAATAGCCGGGCAGGTAGCCATCCCGCGCCAGTGCGAAAATCTGCCGTGAATAGCCGAGGATGATGCCGTGGAAGGAGGCGATCAGGCCGAACAGGCCGAGCCACACCAGCATGTGCAGCCAGCCGCTGTGTTCGCCGACGATCAGTTTCATGGCTTGCGGCAGCGGATCGTTGATGTTGGCCAGCTTGGTCCAGTCGCCGGCGCCGCCGGCAAACACCATGACGCCGATCGCCAGCAGCACCAGCGTGATGATGCCGGTGATGTAGGCGATCGGGATGGAGCGCTGCGGATTCCTGGCTTCCTCGGCCGCCATCGCCACGCCTTCGATGGCCAGGAAAAACCAGATGGCGAAGGGAATGGCCGCAAACATGCCGGGAATCGAGGCCAGGCTGAAATGGTCTTGGCCGGACCAGCCACCCTTGACGAAATGCGCAATCGAAAAGCCCGGCGAGACCACGCCCATGAACACCAGCAGCTCGAAAATCGCCAGCAAGGTCACGCACAGCTCAAACGTGGCGGCGATCTGCACGCCGACGATATTGAGCGTCATGAACACCAGGTAGGCGCCGACTGCGGCGGCTTTAGGATCGAGCGAGGGAAACTGGACGTTCAGATAGGCGCCGATCGCCAGCGCAATCGCCGGCGGTGCAAACACGAATTCGATCAGGGTGGCGGCGCCGGCGATGTAGCCGCCCAGCGGCCCGAAGGCTTTCTTGCTGTAGGCGAAAGGGCCGCCGGCATGCGGGATCGAGGTAGTCAATTCCGTGAAGCTGAAGATGAAGGCGGTGTACATGGCGGCGATAAACAGCGCCGTCACGGTAAACCCCAGCGTGCCGGCCGAGGCCCAGCCGTAGCTCCAGCCGAAATACTCGCCCGATATGACCAGGCCGACCGCAATGCCCCACAGCTGTATCGTGCCCAGGGTCTGCTTCAAGGCTGGGGCGCCGGTATTTGCATTCATGATTCTTCTCCACGAAATGGTTTCAGCTGCACGGAAATACAAAGAAAAATCTATTGCCCGATTGCAGCGCGGCGCTGCGCCGCTTTGGTTCGCCGGCGCAAGAAAGCGGTGCAATGGCGCGAGCGATGCGTCCGCTAGCCCGATCTTGAATGCTGAAAAGCAAAATGCGTGCCGTTGCGATGCGCAATGCGTTGGCGGCTGCCCGGAAAGCAAGTCGACAAGATGGCATGAAACTGATTCCAGGAAAACGCTTTACGCGAAAGATTGGTAAATTACTGAAATATGTGGGAGGGTATGGGCAGACGCTGCAATAGGCTGTGCTCCATGCGACCGAATTTCGGTGCATGACGACATGCCGCAGATAACCATCTTCAGGAACTATTCATGCAAAACAAGATAATCACGCTGGCCCTGCAGGGCGGCGGTTCGCACGGCGCGTTTACCTGGGGTGCGCTGGACCGCCTGCTGGAAGAACCGCGCATCGATATCGAAGGCATCAGCGGCGCCAGCGCCGGCGCCATGAATGCAGTGGTGATGAGCTACGGCATGGCGACCGGCGGCCGCGACGGCGCACGCCAGGCGCTGGCGGATTTCTGGGACAGCGTCAGCACCCGCGACCTGTACAGCTTCATGCGGCCGGATGCCTTGAGCGAAGCGGGCATTGCCTCGCAGGCGACTTCTTCGGCGCTGCTCAAGCATATGTTTTCGGTGACCCGCATGTTCTCGCCATACCAGCTCAATCCCTTCGACCTGAATCCATTGCGCGACATCCTTGAAAAGCAGATCGATTTCGAGCGCCTGCGGGCAGAGGGCAAGATCAAGCTGTTCATTGCCGCTACCCAGGTCAGCACCGGCCGCCTGCGCATCTTCCGCAATGAGGACCTGACGCAAGACGCCTTGCTGGCCTCGGCCTGCCTGCCGTCGATGCACCATGCGGTCGAGATCGACGGCGAAGCCTACTGGGATGGCGGCCTGACCGCCAACCCGCCGATTTTTCCCTTGCTGCACCTGTGCACCTCGCCGGATGTGCTGGCGGTGCTGCTGCATCCGTTCCGGCGGCCGCTGACGCCGACCAGCACAGAAGAGATCGGCCAGCGCCTGAGCGAAATCAGTTTCAGTTCGACTTTTTTCACCGAGCTGGGCGGGCTGGCGCTGGCCAAGCGCGAAACCGAGGCCGATCCCGAAGCACGCGGGAAAATGCATGACCGCCTGATGGAACTGCAGATCCACGTGATCGATTCCGACGCCCTGATGAGCCAGCTGAGCGTGGCCAGCAAGCTCAACACCAAAGCGTCCTTCATCCATGCCTTGCGCGATGCCGGACGGACGCGCGCGGAGCACTGGCTGCAGGAAGAATTTTCCGGCGGCGAGCTGAAATCCAATTTCGATCTCGGCCAGTTCCTGGCATAGCACGCATCTAATTACGCAAACTCTACAAGTCCTATCAAGTCCTATGTCGATGAAACTATCCCGTTCAGAATTCATTCCCTTGCGCGGCTTGCGCTATCACGTGCGCCACTGGGGCCGCGCCGGCACCCCGAAAATCTTCATGATGCACGGCTGGATGGATGTCTCCGCCTCGTTCCAGTTCGTGGTGGACTGCCTGCAGCGCGACTGGCATGTGATTGCCCCGGACTGGCGCGGTTTCGGCTTGACCGAGGGGCCGCCGGTGGACAGCTACTGGTTTCCCGATTACCTGGCCGACCTCGACGCCATCCTGCAGCACTATGCAGCGGATGAGGCGGTCAACCTGCTCGGCCACAGCATGGGCGGCTATGCCGTCGGCTTGTATGCGGGCGCGCGGCCGCGGCGGATCAAGGCGCTGATCAACCTGGAGGGTTTCGGCGGCGCCCATCTGGCAGCTGACCTGGCGCCGACACGCTACGCCAAATGGCTGGATCAGCTGATCGAATCGGCGTCCCTGCAAAGCTATCCGGACCTGGCGGCGGTCGCAGCCCGCCTGCAGAAAACCAATCCGCGCCTGAGCGACAGCCGGGCGGCCTTCCTGGCGCAGCACTGGGCGCGCCAGAACGATCTCGGCCGCTGGGAAATCCTGGCCGATCCGGCGCACAAGATCATCAATCCGGTATTGCCGCGGGTGGAGGAAATGCTGGCCTGCTGGCGCAGCACCACGGCGCCGGTGCTGTGCGTGGAAGCGGCGCAAACCAATATGTGGCAATGGATGGGCGGCCAGGAAACCATGCGCGAGGAAGTCGACCGCCGCATCGCGGTTTTGCCGCACGCCAGGATGGCGTTCATTGCGGAAGCTGGCCACATGCTGCATCACGACCAGCCGCAGGCGCTGGCGCAACTGATCGAGGAATTCCTGCAGGAGCAGGGCGCAGCGTGAGGCAGCGCTGCAGCGGGGGAAATGTGCGCTTGCAGCATATGCCGGCCAAGAGGCGTACAATCCTGACATGAGGCCGCTGCCAGGCGGCTAGCCGGATTTTTACCGCACTCCCCCTGTAGGACTAATGATGTTGAATGTTGATCTCCATTGCCACTCCAATGTTTCCGACGGTACGCTGACGCCGATGGCGGTGGCGGCGCGCGCCAAGGCGAATGGGGTGGACATGTGGGCGCTGACCGATCACGACGAAATCGACGGTATCGCTGAAGCCCGGGCGGCGGCTGCGGCGCTGGACCTGCCGTACGTCGCGGGCGTGGAAATTTCGATTACCTGGGCTAACCACACCATTCATATCGTCGGTTTGCAAATCGACGAAACCAATCCGCAGCTGGTGCAGGGCCTGGCGGCAACCCGTGGCGGCCGCGAGCGGCGCGCGCATGAAATGGCGGCGCAGCTGGCGACGGTGGGCATTCCCGACGCTTTCGAAGGCGCCTTGAAGCATGTCGGCAATCCCGACCTGATTTCGCGCACCCATTTCGCCCGCTACCTGGTGGAGATCGGCCGTTGCGCCGACACCAGCGAAGTATTCCGCAACTACCTTACCGAAGGCAATCCGGGCTATGTGCCGCACCGCTGGGCCACGCTGGCGCAATCGGTGCAATGGATACGCGACGCCGGCGGCATCGCCGTGGTGGCGCATCCGGGGCGCTACAAGCTGAGCGACCTGGCCTTTGACGCCTTCTTCAGCGAGTTCAAGCAGCTGGGCGGCGCCGCGATCGAAGTCATGACCGGCAGCCACACGCCGGATCAGTATGACTATTACGCCAAGGTTGCCGCCAGGTACGGTTTCCTGGCTTCGCGCGGTTCCGATTTCCACAGTCCGGCCGAATCGCGGGTCGACCTCGGCGCCTTGCCGCCTTTGCCTGATAGCGTTACCCCGGTCTGGCATAACTGGTAACGCTATGTCAGCCGGCTGCAGGCCGGTATCGCTGCTGCGTCGCAGCATAGTTACTGCCTTTGCATGTCTATGATTCTGTACTACTCTGAAAGAGAGTCCGGCGCGGCGTCTGCGCGGCGGGCCGGCGCCGCTGCTATTGTTGCGGCGGCGTAGCTGCTTGTCATCGCTTTCAGGAGATCATCATGGAACTTCACATGCATTCGCATCACTTGGAGCGTCGCCTGCCGGACTGGCCGGCGGCAGCTGTCTCCGGTTTTGCCGCCGGTGCGGTCGTGATGGTGCTGGAACTGCTGTGGTCGTCCATCTTCCAGGACACCAGCCCTTGGGCTACATCGCACATGATTGCCGCCATCGTGATGGGACCGGATACCTTGCAATCAACTACCTTCGACATCGGCGTGGTCGCCGTGGCCCTGGGCACCCATTATGTGCTGGGAATTGTACTGGCCCTGATCCTGGCTGCCATCATTGCGCCTTTCCACTTTGACTCCAGCGTCGGCATGGTCTTGCTGACCGGCGCTGTGTTCGGCCTGGTTGTCTATCTGTTCAATTTTTATGGCATGGTCCGCTTCTTCTCGTGGTTTGCTGATATGCGCGGCTGGGCGACGCTGGCCGCCCACCTGGTATTCGGTATGTCGGCGGCGATCATCTACTGGAAGCTGGAACGGCCTTTGGGACAATAGCGGCGCGCGCTTCGTTTTCCGCTTGACCATCATTTGCCGCGAGTGCCGACGGATCAGGACTTCAGTCCTGATCCGTTCGCGTACCGATCCGCATTAACACGGTATGCCGGAGCATGGCTGCGGCTGCCGTTGCAAGCATTCAGAGAGTACTTCATTGCATTTGCATCACTTCCGCGGAGCGCTCCGCAGGAAAGAGGGTAGCTATGGCCATGGCAGTCGCACTCATCCTGATCGTCGTCGCTTCGGTGCTGTTTCATTTCTTCAGCCCGTGGTGGGCAACCCCGCTGGCATCGAACTGGCGGCAAATGGACGATACGCTGACCATCACCCTGATCATCACCGGCATCTTCTTCGTCGTCATCAATCTGTTCATCGTGTATACCTTGCTGCGTTTTCGCCACCGCGAAGGCCGCCAGGCCGCCTATCGGCCGGAGAACCTCAAGCTGGAACGCTGGCTGATCGTCGGCACCAGCATTGCCATCATGGGCTTGCTGGCGCCGGGGCTGTTCGTGTATGCCGCCTACGTCACCGTGCCGGCGAATGTGCGCGATGTCGAAGTGGTCGGCCAGCAATGGCAATGGCGTTTCCGCTATCCGGGCCCGAGCGGCAAACTGGGGCGTTCCAGCGTGGCGCTGATCAGCGCCTCTAATCCTTTCGGGCTGGATCCAGCCGATCCGGCCGGCCAGGACAATATCCTTATCAACAACAATGAACTGCATCTGCAGCTTGGCCAGCCGGTGCGGATGCTGCTGCGTTCGATGGATGTGCTGCACGATTTCTACGTGCCGCCGTTCCGTGCCCGCATGAACATGGTGCCCGGCATGGTGACCTCGTTCTGGTTCACGCCGGACAAGGTCGGCCGCTATGAAGTCTTGTGCGCGCAGCTGTGCGGCGTCGGCCATGCCGGCATGCGCGGCTATGTGGTAGTGGAAGACGCCGCCAGCTACCAGAAGTGGCTGAAGGCGCAGCCGACCTTCGCCCAGAGCATGGCGCCCCCGGCGGCGACCGCCAGCGCTGCTGCCGGCGCCGCGGTGGCAGCAGCCGGCGATGTGCTGGCTGCGCAGGGCAAGGCGCTGGCGGAATCCAAGGCTTGCGTGGCCTGCCATACGGTGGACGGCACGCCGCGCGTCGGTCCGACCTGGAAAGGCTTGTACGGCAAAACCGAAACCATGGAAAACGGCGCCACGGCGCTGGTGGACGAGGCTTATCTGAAAGCGTTCATCCGCGATCCGCAGGCGCGCGTGGTGAAAGGCTTCGCGCCGATGATGCCGAAAATCGACATGAGCGACGCCGAGCTGGCAGCCTTGGTGGCTTACATCAAATCGGTAGGCGCGGCGCCGGCGGCCGCACCGAAGCAGCAGGCGCAGCAATAACCGTCACCCGCTAAGCAAGGAAAGCCATGGCCTACACTGACGACCGTACGAATCAAGACCTGCACCAAGACCTGCATCAAGACCCGCATCAGGATCATTTACCGCAAGGTTTCTTCCGCAAATACGTCTGGAGCCAGGATCACAAGGTGATTGCGATCCAGTATGCCAGCGTCGCCATCCTGGCCGGGCTGGTGGGGGTAGGGCTGTCGAACCTGATGCGCCTGCAGCTGGGATTTCCCGGCAAGTTCGCCTTCATCGATGCGGCGCACTATTACCAGTTCATGACCATGCACGGCATGATCATGGTGATCTATCTCTTGACAGCGCTGTTCCTTGGCGGCTTCGGCAATTACCTGATTCCGCTGATGGTGGGCGCGCGCGACATGGTGTTTCCTTACCTGAACATGCTGAGTTTCTGGGTCTACCTGCTGTCGGTGATCGTGCTGATGGCAAGTTTCTTCGTGCCGGGCGGGCCGACCGGCGCCGGCTGGACGCTGTACCCGCCGCAGGCGATCCTGCCGGGAACGCCTGGCTACGAGTGGGGCATCATCCTGATGCTGGTGTCGCTGCTGATCTTCATCGTCGCCGCCACCATGGGCGGCTTGAACTATGTCACCACGGTGCTGCAGGCGCGCACCGAGGGCATGACCCTGCTGCGCATGCCGCTGACGGTGTGGGGCATTTTCGTCGCCACCATCCTGGCCTTGATGGCGTTTCCGGCGCTGTTCGTGAGCGGCGTCATGATGCTGCTGGACCGCACCCTGGGCACCAGCTTCTTCATGCCGGCGCTGGTGTCGATGGGGCAGATCAGCGGCTACAAGGGCGGAAGTCCCTTGCTGTTCCAGCACCTGTTCTGGTTTTTCGGCCATCCCGAAGTGTATATCGTGGCCTTGCCGGCGTTCGGCATCGTCTCCGACCTGATCAGCGTGCACGCGCGCAAGAGCATCTTCGGCTACCGCACCATGGTGTGGGCGATCATTGCGATTGGCGTGCTCAGCGTGGTGGTGTGGGCGCATCATATGTTCGTCAGCGGCATGAATCCGTATTTCGGCTTTTTCTTCGCCACCACTACCCTGGTCATCGCCGTTCCGACCGCCCTCAAGGTATATAACTGGGTGCTGACATTGTGGAAGGGCGATATTCACCTGTCGGTGCCGATGCTGTTTGCGCTGGCCTTTGTCAGCACCTTCCTGATCGGCGGCCTGACCGGCCTGTTCCTCGGCAATGTCAGCGTCGATATTCCGCTCTCCAACACCTATTTCGTGGTGGCGCATTTTCACATGGTGATGGGAGTGTCGCCGCTGCTGGTGATTTTCGGCGCCATCTATCACTGGTATCCCAAGATCAGCGGCCGCATGCTGCACGACGGCCTCGGGAAGCTGCATTTCTGGGTAACTTTCCTCGGCACGTATGCCATCTTTTTTCCCATGCATTATCTCGGCATCCTCGGCATGCCGCGCCGCTACTATGTTTTCGAAGGCTATAAGTTCATTCCCGATTCGGCGCAGACCATGAACGCCTTCATTACCGTAGTCGCCCTGATCGTGGCGACGGCGCAGCTGATCTTCATTTTCAATATGGTGTGGAGCGTTTTTCACGGCAAGCGCGCCAGCGCCAATCCTTGGCGCGCGGCATCGCTGGAATGGCAGACGCCGCAAACGCCGCCCGGCCATGGCAACTGGGGGCCGCATCTGCCGGTGGTGTACCGCGGCGCCTACACGTATAGCGTACCCGGGGCGCAGGAAGATTTTATCGCCCAGAACGCGCCGCCGGTTCCCGGCGACGCCGAGTCGCGCCTGGCGGTCGATAAGGAGGTGCTGGCATGAGCTACGCTGCCATCTTGAAATCAACGGGCAGCGGCTACGGCAAGCCGGCCGCGGACAACCCGCTTGAGCGCCGCTATGCCGCCATCAGCGTCGCCCTGTGGCTGTTCATGGCGGTCGCCAGCGCCTTGTTCCTGCTGTTCATCGCGGCCTGCATCATGCGCATGGATGCCGCCGACTGGTCGCCGCTGGCGATGCCTTGGCAGCTCTGGCTGAGCACCTCGATACTGGCGATCGCCAGCGTTGTTTTGCAGCTTGCGGCCGCTACCGCCAACAACCATCAAATGGAGCGCGCCCACAACCTGCTGCTGCTGGCGGGCGTCTGCAGCATGGCCTTCCTGGCCGCCCAGCTCTGGGGATGGCAGGCGTTGCGGGCGATCCACGTGACGGCCACCGGCAATCCGGCCGGCAGTTTCTTTTACTTGCTGACCGCCATGCACGCCCTGCATGTGATGGGCGGCCTGGTTGGCTGGGGCATGGCTGCCGCCGGCTCCTGGCGCCAGCAGCCGCGCCGGCTGGCCTGGCGTATCCGACTGTGCGCGCGTTACTGGCACTTCCTGCTGGCGGTCTGGCTGTTGCTGTTTGCCGCGCTGGGCTGGCTGACGCCGGACTTTGTGCGCATGGTGTGCGGTACCCGTTGAAGGGGGATATATGAGCGTCGCAACTCCGCCGGCAAGCTCGGCAGAAGCATCCGGCCACGGCCGCTGGCGCCAGCTGGTGGCTGACTGGTCGTCCGACCAGCGCGCGTTCCAGGTATCCTGGGGCAAGGCGATGATGTGGATTTTCCTGCTGTCCGACACCTTCATCTTCAGCTGCTTCCTGACCGGGTACATGACGGTGCGCATTTCCAGCACCATTCCCTGGCCCAATCCGAGCGTGGTGTTCGGCCTGAAGATAGGCGCCGCCGAGGTGCCGCTGCTGCTGATCGCCATCATGACTTTCGTCCTCATCAGCAGCAGCGGCACCATGGCGATGGCGGTCAATTTCGCCTATCGCCGCGAGCGCGTGCGGGCGGCGGTCCTGATGTTTGTCACCGCCGCTTTTGGCGTCTGTTTCGTCAGCATGCAGGTGTTCGAATGGAGCAAGCTGATTTTGCAGGAGGGGGTGCGGCCCTGGGGCAACCCGATGGGCGCCCCGCAGTTCGGCTCGACTTTTTTCATGATCACCGGCTTCCACGGCTTGCATGTGAGCGCCGGCGTGATTTACCTGATTACCGTCGCGGTGCGCTTGCTGAAAGGCCGTTATGACGGTCCCGGCGGCAAGGGAGGCACGGGCGGCAATTACCAGATCGTTGAAATCGCCGGCCTGTACTGGCACTTCGTCGACCTGGTCTGGGTTTTCATTTTTGCCTTGTTCTATCTCTGGTAGGTGCGCTCATGACTTCCGCCACAGGACAACAACATCCGATCAGCCTCTACCTCAAGATCTGGGGCCTGCTGTTTGTGCTCAGCACGCTGTCTTACCTGGTCGATTACTTCAATTTCCACAGCTATCTGCGCTGGACCCTGATCATCGTCCTGATGCTGATGAAGGCAGGACTGATCATCGCCTTTTTCATGCACATGGCGTGGGAACGGCTGGCGCTGGTGTTCGCCATCCTGGTGCCGCCGCTTTGCTTGCTGGTGCTGGTGGGCTTGATGGCGACCGAGGCCGACTATACGTTCCTGACCAGGCTGCTGTTCTTCCGCTGAGGGCTATAGTTTGATATGCCAGCGCCGGCTGTCCATCACGAAGACGATCAGCCACCACAGGAACACGAAGGCTGCGGCAAACGCCAGCGAAGCGAGCTGCGCTCCGGCCAGCGGCGCGATCCATCCGGCGAACAAGTGCTGATAAAGCGGCTCTTGCCAACCCAGGCCGGGAAGCAGGATCTGCATCAGTTCCGACCCTGCATAGGCGGCAATGGCATTGACGCCGAAGCGGCGCCCCAGCGCCGGCCAGCCGCGCCGGTCGATCAGCCAATGCAACAGCAGCATCGCCAGCGTGGCCAAGCCGGCGCACCAGAGCACGAACGATGGCGTCCACAGATTCTTGTTGAACGGCAGCGCCAGCGACCACAGCGCACCCAAGGCCAGCGCGCCGATGGCGGCGATGAGCAGCGCTTTCAGCCGGTCTGCGCGCAGCCAGCGGCCGGCGCACAGGCCGAGCAGGCAGGTGGCCAGGGACGGCAGCGTGGCAAGCAAGCCTTCCGGATCGTGGCCGCGGCCGCTGAGCGGATCGGTTTGATACACCAGTTTGCCGAAGATGGCGCTGTCGCTGCGGCTGACCAGGTTGACCCAAGGCTCCAGCGAACCGCCGAGCGCCAGCAAGCCCCAGTAACCGAGCAGGATGGCGATGATCGCGCCCCATTGCGTGCGCGGCCGGGTGTGGATCGCAAACAGTGCGGTGGCGGCAAAGCACAGCCCGATCCGCTGCAGCACCCCCGGCGCGCGCAAATGCGCGCCAGGCATGATCAGCCAGGCCAGCAGATTGATCGCCAGGCCCAGCGCCACGATCCGCAAGGCCCGCAGCAAGGCGGCCCGCGTCAGCGCTGCGCGGTCGCCGCCTTGCGCCGCGCGCGCTTCGATGCCGAGGGCGGTGGAGAGGCCGACCACGAACAGGAAAAACGGAAACACCAGGTCGGTCGGCGTGCAGCCGTGCCAGGCAGAATGCTCCAGCGGGGCGTAGACATGGCCCCAGTCGCCCGGGTCGTTCACCAGCAGCATCGCTGCGACGGTACAGCCGCGCAAGGCATCGACCGACGCCAGGCGCCGCGTCATGGATGGTCGGCCGCATGCATGGCAGGCGGCGGTGTTGAACAATGCATAGGTGCTCCAATAATTTCCGTGCAGCAAAGATAGCAGAATTCAGCGTATCTTCACGCGGCCGCCGCGCGAGTAACGGTGCGGACGCACCTGTGTTATTTTGTTGGCATTATTTTTTGCAGGTTGATTGACTTGAAGCCCATTTTATTTACTTTTCGTCGCTGCCCGTACGCCATCCGCGCGCGCCTTGCTGTCAAGATCAGCGGCGTCGACGTGGTGATGCATGAGGTCAGTCTGAGGAACAAACCGCAAGCCATGCTGGACTGTTCTCCCAAGGGCACGGTGCCGGTGCTGGCGTTGCCTGGCGGCGCCGTGCTTGAGCAAAGCCTCGACATCATGCACTGGGCGCTGGCGCAGAACGACCCGGAGCAATGGCTGAGCACGAATCCGGAAGTGGTGCGGCAGGTGCGGGAACTGATCGCGCAAAACGATGGCGCTTTCAAGGGTTTGCTGGATCGCTACAAATATGCGGAGCGCTTTCCGGAACATCCGGCCGTCTATTACCGCGTGCAGGGAGAAGCTATCCTGGCGCGGCTGGATGCGCGCATTGCCGCCCACGGTTTCCTGACGGGGAACAAGAGGGGCTTGGCCGACATGGCGATTGTCCCGTTCGTGCGGCAATTCGTGGCGGTCGACCCGGCGTGGTTTTATGCCAGCCGCTACCAGAGCCTGGCCGGCTGGCTGGACGGACTGCTTGCGTCGCCGCTATTCCAGTCCGTGATGCAAAAGTGATTTTGCGGGCGGAATGGGCGATACGAACGAGGACAGGATTGCTGCAGGCAACAGCAGTTGCGTCAAGCAGCCGTACAGGAACGGCGGGCAGATTTTGTGGAAGAATGGGAGGGGATAACCGAGTTCGGCGGCGTCAGGTGTGAATATTGTTTAATTGCTTTGTTTTCTGCCGAGGGCAGTCTGGCATAATTGGCCGCCGCACTCTTGAAATCTGGGTCGGCGACCTTATCTTAAAGACACTTCTTTCCCCATTTTGGAGTTTTCCACATGAAACGTATTTTCTTGTTCCTTGCCACCAATATCGCAGTGATGCTTGTCATGAGCGTCGTGCTGTCGCTGTTGGGCGTGGACCGTTTCCTGACTCGCGCCGGCCTCAACCTGCCGATGCTGATGGTGTTTTCGCTGGTGGTCGGTTTCACCGGATCGATTTTCTCGCTGCTGATCAGCAAGCAGATGGCGAAATGGTCGACCGGCGCCCGCGTGATTGCCTCGCCTTCGAATTCGACCGAGATGTGGCTGGTGGATACGGTCGGCAAGCTGGCGCAGCGCGCCGGCATCGGCATGCCTGAAGTGGCAGTGTATCAGGGCGACGCCAATGCCTTCGCTACCGGCGCGTTCAAGAATTCGGCGCTGGTTGCGGTATCGACCGGTCTGCTGGAAAGCATGACCAAGGAAGAAGTTGAAGCGGTTTTGGGGCATGAAATCGCCCACATCGCCAATGGCGACATGGTGACCATGACCCTGATCCAAGGCGTGGTGAACACTTTTGTGGTGTTCCTGTCGCGCGTCATCGGTTATGCTGTCGACCGCGCCTTGTCGCGTGGCAATAATGATGGTCCCGGCATCGGCTATATGGCGACTGTGCTGGTATCGCAGATTGTGCTGGGCATAGGCGCGTCGCTGATCGTGGCCTGGTTCTCGCGCCATCGCGAATTCCGCGCCGACGCCGGCTCCGCCAAGCTGCTGGGCAGCGCCTTGCCGATGCAGAATGCGCTGGCGCGCCTGGGCGGGATTGAGCCCGCGACCCTGCCGGAATCGATGGCGGCCCTGGGCATCAACGACAAGCCCGGTTTCATGGCGCTGTTTTCCAGCCATCCGCCGATCGAACAACGCATTGCAGCCTTGCGTAATCCGCAAGTCACTGCCCTGTAATTTTTCTTGATTCGACGGCGCTGACCTTCGGGTTAGCGCCGTTTTTCATTTTTAGAGCCGAACAGCCATGAGCCAGTTTTTCCAGATCCACCCGGACAATCCGCAACTGCGCCTGATCAAGCAGGCAGTGCAAATCATCCAGGCCGGCGGCATCGTCGCCTTGCCTACCGATTGCTGCTATGCGCTGGTCTGCCAGCTGGACAACAAGGACGCGGTGGACCGGGTCAGGCGCATCCGCGGCGTCGACGACAAGCACCACCTGACCATGCTGTGCCGCGACCTGAGCGAAATCTCGCTGTACGCCAAGGTCGACAACCGCCAGTTCCGGCTGCTGAAAAGCGCGACGCCTGGCGCTTATACCTTCATTCTCGAAGCCACCAAGGAAGTGCCGCGCCGCCTCAGCCATCCGGCGCGCAAGACCATCGGCCTGCGCGTGCCGCAGCACAGTATCGTCAGCGCGGTGCTGGAAGAGCTGGGCCAGCCGCTGATCGGCGCTACTTTGATCTTGCCGGGAGCGGACCAGGCTTTGACCGATCCGGAAGAAGTGCGCGACCAGCTGGAGAAGCAGATCGAACTGGTGATCGACGGCGGCGCCTGCAGCCTGGAGCCGACCACCGTGATCGACCTCAGCGGCGACGAGCCGCAACTGATACGCCAGGGACGCGGCGACGCCGGCTTGTTTGGATTCTGACCCCGGCCGCGAGGGCGCCGCTTGCGGCGTCCATATTGTCTTTTTGTAATTCCCTATGATCCAAGCCATCCCGAGCGCCGATCTTTTACGGTTCCCCGCACCGGATGGCAACGCTGCTCTGATAGAATCCCGCCCATGAATGATCTAATCCAAACCGTCGCAGTGTATGCGCTGCCCATGTTGTTCGCCATTACGCTGCACGAAGCCGCGCATGCCTACGCCGCCAAGTATTTCGGCGATCCCACCGCCTACATGCTGGGCCGCATGAGCCTCAATCCGATCAAGCACATCGATCCGTTCGGGACCATACTGATTCCAATAGCGTTGTATTTGTCGACCGGTGGCGCCTTCCTGTTCGGTTACGCCAAGCCGGTACCGATCAATTTCGGCCAGTTGCGCAAGCCCAGACGCGATTCGGCTTGGGTGGCGCTGGCCGGGCCTGCGGCGAATCTGTTCATGGCGCTGATCTGGCTTGTGCTGTACCAGGTGCTGGGGCAATCTTTCGGAGCGCAAGAATTTTTTGTGCTGATGGCCAGGGCCGGTATCCTGGTTAATCTGGCGTTGTTTGCCTTTAATCTGTTTCCGATTCCACCGCTGGATGGCGGCCGCATCCTGACGAGTTTGCTGCCGACCAAGTATGCCTATCAGTTTGCGAAAATCGAACCCTACGGTTTCTTTGTTGTGCTGGCATTCCTTTTCATTAAAATTGGCGGTGTGCCGTTGCTGTACTTTTGGGTCAGTCCGGTTCGCTCATTTGCGCTGGACGTGCTGCAATTCATTACCTTGCCACTTTCCTTTTTATTACGATAACTAAATCAACCATGTATCCTGATCGTGTTGTCTCTGGCATGCGCCCGACCGGCGCCTTGCATCTTGGCCATTATCACGGCGCGCTGAAAAACTGGGTAAGGCTGCAATCCGAATTGCCCTGCCTGTTTTTCGTCGCCGACTGGCATGCGCTGACCACGCATTACGACGACCCTAGCGTGATCGAAACCAGCGTCTGGGACATGCTGATCGACTGGCTCGCCGCCGGCGTCGACCCGTCGCAGGCGACCTTGTTCATCCAGTCCAAGGTGCCGGAACACGCCGAGTTGCATCTGCTGCTGTCGATGGCCACGCCGCTGGGCTGGCTGGAGCGGGTGCCGACCTACAAGGACCAGCAGGAAAAACTGGCCGACCGCGATTTGGCCACCTACGGTTTCCTCGGCTATCCGCTGCTGCAGGCGGCCGACGTCCTGATCTATCGCGCCAGCCAGGTGCCGGTGGGCGACGACCAGGTGCCGCACATCGAAATGATGCGCGAAATCGCGCGCCGCTTCAATCATCTGTACGGCAAGGAAAAGGGCTTTGAGGAAAAGGCCCAGGAAGCGGTCAAGAAGCTCGGCAGCAAGCGCGCCAAGCTGTACAACGAGCTGCGCACCCAGTTCCAGCAGCAAGGCAGCGAGAACGCGCTGGAACAGGCCAAGGCCATGCTGGACGATGCCCAGAACCTGTCCATGATAGACCGCGAGCGCCTGTTCGGTTTCCTTGAAGGCAGCCGCAAGCTGATCCTGTCGGAGCCGCAGGCGCTGTTGACCGAGGCGTCGCGCCTGCCGGGGCTGGATGGGCAGAAGATGTCCAAGAGTTATGGCAACGCCATCGCCTTGCGCGAGGACAAGGACGTGGTCAGCAAGAAAGTGCGCACCATGCCGACCGACCCGGCGCGGGTACGCCGCACCGATCCTGGCGACCCGGACAAATGCCCGGTATGGCAGTTCCACGTCGTCTATTCCGACGACGCCACCCGCGAATGGGCCGCCAAGGGCTGCCGCAGCGCCGGCATTGGCTGCCTTGAATGCAAGCAGCCGGTGATCGACGCCATCATCCGCGAGCAGGAGCCGATGCACGAGCGGGCCCAGCAATATCTTGACGATCCGTCGCTGGTGCGGGCGATCGTGGCGGATGGCTGCGACCACGCACGCAAGCTGGCGCAGGACACGATGCGCGACGTGCGCGAAGCCATGGGCCTGGGCTATAGCTAATTCTCCTATGACCGCTGCGACCAGTCCTGCATCGAATCCTGTCTCGCCCTGGATCAGCCGCTTCGGCCGCCTGATACCGGCCGGCGCAGTATTGGACCTGGCTTGCGGCAGGGGCCGCCACGCCTTGTGGCTGGCCAGCTTGAGTCAGAACCTCAGCGTGCTGGCGGTCGACCGCGATCCGGCTGCGCTGGCTGAAATAGATGCGGTTGGCGTCGCCACCCGTCAGGTCGAGCTGGAAAACGGCGATGCCGAGGCGCTGGCGCAGCTGTTCCGGCCTCATCGGTTTAGCGGCGTCGTGGTCACCAATTACCTGCATCGCCCCTTGTTCCCACTGATCCTGGACAGCATCGCGGCCCAAGGTGTTTTGCTCTACGAAACATTTGCAGCCGGTAATGAACACTTTGGCAAGCCTTCCAATCCCGATTTCCTGCTGCAGCCGGGCGAATTGCTGGCCTTGCTGGCGGCTGACAGCGCCAGCCGCTGGCATGTGCTGGCCTTCGAGGACGGCTACGTGGAGCAGCCGAAGGCGGCCATGGTGCAGCGGCTGTGCGCCATCAAGCAGCCTGGCGGCGTAGCGTCTGCGCGGCGCATCGCCTGAAAACATGGTTGGCGTCGCTGGCAGAGTTGCTTCAAGGTAATTGTATTTGTACCTTGTTTTACAAGCGGAAATGCCCCACAGCCACTGCGATCCGCTACAATCAGTCTTTTATTTTTTCGCATTCACGATCATGATCAAGGGCAGCATTGTTGCAATCGTTACTCCCATGCATACCGACGGCAGTCTCGACTTGCCGGGTTTGCGCAAACTGATTGACTGGCACATTGCCGAAGGCACCGATGCGATCGTCATCGTCGGCACTTCAGGCGAGTCGCCGACCGTCACGGTTGAAGAGCATTGCGCCCTGATCAAGCTGGCGGTCGATCACGCCGCCAAGCGTATTCCCATCATCGCCGGCAGCGGCGGCAATTCCACTGCGGAAGCGATCCAGCTGACCCGCTTCGCCAAGGAAGCCGGCGCCGATGCATCGCTGCAGGTCGTGCCTTACTACAACCGGCCGACCCAAGAGGGCATGTACCAGCATTTCAAGAAGATCGCGGAGTCGGTCGATCTGCCTGTCATCCTGTACAACGTCCCTGGCCGCACCGTTGCCGATATGAGCAACGAAACCATCTTGCGCCTGGCGCAGGTGCCGGGAATCATCGGCGTCAAGGACGCTACCGGCAATATCGGCCGCGGCTCCGACCTGATTCGCCTGGCGCCGCCTGAATTTGCCGTCTATTCCGGCGACGACGCCACCGCGATGGCGCTCATGTTCTGCGGCGGCAAGGGCAATATTTCCGTGACCGCGAACGTCGCGCCGCGCGACATGCACCTGCTGTGCGTGGCGGCAATGAACGGAAACGTGGCGAAAGCGGTCAAATTGAACAACAAGCTTTTGCCTTTGCATAACAAGCTGTTTGTGGAGCCGAATCCCTTGCCCGTGAAATGGGCGCTCACCGAGATGGGCATGATGGCGGACGGCATCCGTCTGCCGCTGGTGCCGCTGGCAGCCGAGTATCATGAAACCGTCCGCGCGGCGTTGCGTGAAGCGGGTGTATTACAATAAGCGGCGCTGACAGGCGTTTTCCCTAGGGTAGAGTTTCATGATGTGCGAAACGCTACCCTAAAATTTCCTTCGTCTTTTTGATCCTGTATCCACATGACTATTCGCAAGAACATTCCATCGACTCAATTCAGTCTCCCACAACGTGGCATTGTTATCGCTTTGGCGCTGGCCGGTCTGGCAGGATGCTCTTCGATCAATTCGGTGCTTGAGCCGGATCGCATCGATTACAAAAGCGCAGGCAAGGTAACGGCGCCGAAGCTGGACATCCCGCCCGACCTGACCCAGCTGCAGCGTGAAAATCGTTATGCCATTCCCGAGACGAATGCAGGTACAGCCACTGCCTCCGGCTACAACCTGGAGCAAGGTGCGCGTCCGGCGGCAGCGGCAGCGGCGGTCGCGCCGAATGCAGCGCCCGACATGCACATCGAGCGCGATGGTTCGCAGCGCTGGCTGGTGGTCAGTTCAACGCCTGAAAACCTGTGGCCCAAGGTCAAGGATTTCTGGCAGGATTCAGGTTTCCTGATCAATATCGAAAATCCGGAAACCGGCGTGATGGAAACCGACTGGGCTGAAAACCGCGCCAAGATCCCGCAGGATTTCGTCCGCAACACCCTGGGCAAGGTATTCGATTCGCTGTATTCGACAGGTGAGCGCGACAAGTTCCGCACCCGTCTGGAGCGTGGTCCGAACGGCACCACCGAAATCTACATCAGCCACCGCGGCGCCGAAGAAGTCTTGTCCGGTGCGCAAAAAGAATCCAGCATCTGGACCGCGCGTCCCGCCGATCCGCAGCTGGAAGCAGAATTCCTGTCGCGCCTGATGGGCCGCCTGGGCGCCGATGAAGTGAAGGCCAAGGCTGCCGTGGCCAATACGCCGTCGCTGCAGGCGCGTTCCAAGCTGGTCAAGAATGCCGCCGGCGACTTCGTCCAGGTAGATGAAGGCTTCGACCGCGCATGGCGCCGCGTCGGCCTGGCGCTGGACCGTGTCGGCTTTACCGTGGAAGACCGTGACCGTACGCAAGGCGTGTACTTCGTGCGCTATGTTGATCAGGATGCGGATGCCAAGGACAAGAAATCGGACAAGGGTTTCTTCGCCAAGATATTCAGCAGCTCCGACAGCGACAAGGCGAAAAATGCAGCCAGCTACCGCATCGCAGTCAAGGGTTCGGACACCGGCAGCCAAGTCACTGTGCTGAACAAGGATGGCAAGCCTGAACTGTCGAAAACTTCCGACAAGATCCTGGCATTGCTGAATGAGCAGCTGAAATAAATTCGTTCGTCTGGCACTGCAGTAAGGCTGCAGTGCGTTTCTTGAGCTATGGGATCTATCCTTGAAATTCGCAAGCTTGGGTAGTGGTAGTGAAGGCAACGCGCTGCTGATATCGGCCGCTTCCGCTAGCGGCACGACCAATGTGATGCTCGACTGCGGTTTCGGCATACGCGAAACCGAAAGGCGTCTGGCCCGCCTGGGCCTGGATGGCGCCTCCCTCTCTGCAATTGTCGTCACCCACGAACATCAGGACCACATCGGCGGCGTTTTTAAGTTCGCCCGCCGTCATCGCTTGCCGGTCTGGCTTACCTACGGCACCTTCCAGGCGCTGCGCCAGGACTGCTCCGGCGTGACGGTCGGCTTTTGCCGCGACGGCGAAATCCTCGCCATCGGCGATCTGCAATTAACTCCCTATACAGTCCCGCATGACGCACGCGAGCCGGTGCAGTACGTCGCCACCGACGGCAAGCATAAGCTGGGCGTGCTGACCGATGCCGGCAAGCTGACCGATCACCTGGTGCAAGCCTTGGGCGGCAGCGATGCGCTGGTGCTGGAGTGTAACCATGATCGGGAGATGCTGCGCAACTCGGCCTATCCGCCGTCGCTCAAGCGTCGTATCGGCGGCGAGTACGGCCATTTGTCGAACCAGGCGGCGTGTGAGATTCTGAAGGCTTTGGACCAGTCGAGATTGCGCAAGGTGGTGGGTGCGCATCTGAGTGCTCGCAATAATTTGCCGGAGCTGGCCTACGCGGCGTTGTCCGACGCGCGTCACAATGAACTGGTGGAGATCACGATCGCCTGCCAGGAGGAAGGTTTCAACTGGATCGAGATTTGAGCTGCCGCAGATGCGGGAGGAGAAGGTGAGAAGGGTGGCCTGGCGCAGAAGCGCAGGCAATAAAAAAGCCGACCAGAGGTCGGCTTTTTCTACGCAACCAATGATTACTTGGAAGCAGCAGGTGCGGCAGCAGCTTTAGCAGCGTCAGCAGCAGCGTCAACAGCTGTGTGAGCAGCATCAGCAGCAGCGGAGCCAGCAGCAGCAGCGGCAGTACCGGCAGCAGTTGCAGCGTCAGCAGCAGCGGAACCAGCGGCAGTTGCAGCAGCAGCAGCGTCGGATGCAGCGGAAGCAGCAGCGTCAGCAGCAGCAGGTGCTGGAGCAGCCATTGGTGCTGGAGCCGAAGCGTCAGCAGCAGGAGCTTCGTCTTTTTTGCCGCAAGCAGCCAGAGTCAGAGCCAACAGGGATGCGATCAACAGTGTTTTTTTCATGAATGTTCCTTCAGTAGTAATCAAAATTTTTGCGATGAATAATTACCGGTAATTATCGCTCTACAGGATGTTTTCGCAGTGCTTTGCCGGGACTGCGCATCGCGATGCAACAAAAACTTTCCAGCTCAGGATTATAGCCGGAATTTGTTAAATATGACATTGACGGTTTGCTATTTGGTAAGAATTTGTATCAACGCAACAGCGCTTTTCTATCTTATGGAAGCCGCTTCAATTTTATGAACGATGCGGGAGTACTGACGGCCATCAGAATTACTGTTAAAAAGTGCAAAACAATTGCCGTTGGAGCAGTGCGATGGCAGGTGCTGTTGACTGTCGGATTGGCTTCGAATTTGTTAAATACTGTCAATCGTGAATAATATTTAAGCAAACCGGTGGTAAATATTAATTCGAGGTTTGTTTTATTATTAATTACATTTAACGAATTTCTATTTGCTTTATGCGCGGTTTTTATGCAGCACGTGTTTCAGCCTTTGGCAGATATTCAAATATCGTAAGCAGATAATAAAATCGCCACCTTACTTTTTCGGGACGGAAAGCGGATGTTCCCGGAAAATTCACTATTCCAAAAACATCCCGCCACAATCAGCCCAGCGTAACCCAACCGTCTTCGTACCAGGTATACAGCGCTTCCAGCACGTCGGTCGATACTTTTGCGGCTGCTGCGCTATCCAGGCGGCGCTCATCGGCCAGCAACGTCAGTGACGCCTTGTCGGCACGGCCGATGGAAAACGATTCGCCATTGATGAATACGTGCTTGCCGCGGTACAGCATCTGGGTCTTGCGCGACAGCGCTACGCCGCGCTTGCCGAGTGAGGCGGTAAAGCGCGCCAGCGTCAAGGGTTTGGCCGGCGAGTCGAAGAATACGCTGGCCTTTGGCTCCGACAGGTACTGGCCGACGAAGATGGCGATGTCGTCATCGGTGAAGCGCACTTTATTCAGCTCGTCCGCAATCTGCGTCAGCATGCTGACGCTGATTTCCGCCGGATGCTTGCTGGCTTCCAGCTGCGGATCGGCATAGCGGCCGGGCAGGTCGATCGAGTCGGCCATGAACTGCAGGAAGGCTTCGCCCAGTTCCTGGAACGGCGGTGCGCGGAAGCCGATCGAATAGGTCATGCATTCGCCGATGGCGACGCCGTCGTGCGCATATTGCGGCGGCAAGTAGAGCATGTCGCCGGGTTCGAGCACGAACTCGTCTTCGGGCTTGAAATTCTTGAGGATCTTCAAGGCGCTGCCTTCCACCAGGGTCAGGTCCTGGGTGGCGCCGATTTTCCAACGGCGCTGGCCATGCGCCTGCAGCAGGAAGACGTCGTAAGAATCGAAGTGCGGACCGACGCCGCCGGTGTCGGTGGCGTAGCTGATCATCAGATCGTCCAGGCGGGCGTCGGGAATGAAGCGGAACTGGCGCAGCAGGGCGTCGGCGTTGTCGTCATGCAGGTTGACGCCTTGCACCAGCAAGGTCCAGTCGTTCTGCGCGGCCGTCGGCAAATCGGTGACCGGGCCGTTGCTGACTTGCCATTGCTGTTTGAAATGCGTGACCAGCCGCGATTCGACGTCATCGCGCCGGGCCAGTTCAAACAGCGCCTCCGGCGACAGCAGCGGTTTGAAGCCGGGCAAGGCTTGACGAATCAGCAGCGGCTTTTTATGCCAGTAGTCGCGCAGGAATTGTGCGGGCGTCATTCCGCCCAGGAGTGTGGAATTTTTCATGCGCGTATTATATCGGGTTGCATGCCGTAAAATTAGGCAGGACTATGGATTCCGTGCATTACCGGCATTTTGAGCGAGTAAATTTTGCGTTCCCGGCAAGGCTGAGCCATTCCGGCGGGTATAATCCCAACGCATGTTAAATGAAAGGAATGATCATGAAGATTGCCAAAAATACGGTAGTGACTGTACGCTACAAATTGTCAGATGCCCAAGGCAATCTGATCGAAGAAAGCAGCGAGCCGATGGTGTATTTGCACGGCGGCTATGAAAACACGTTGCCGAAAATCGAAGAAGCACTGGATGGCAAGGAAACCGGCTATCACACCGAGCTGCAGGTCGAGCCGGACGACGCCTTTGGCGAATACGATTCGAACCTGGTCAAGATAGAGCCGCGCAACCGTTTGCCGACACCGCTCGAAGTCGGCATGCAATTTGAAGGCACGCCAGACAATGAAGATGAGGAAGAGCAAGCCCTGATTTTCACGGTGACGGATATTGCCGACGACAAGGTCGTGCTCGACGGTAATCACCCGCTGGCCGGCATCGCCTTGCGTTTCGATCTGAACGTGACGGAAGTCCGCGCCGCGACAGAAGAAGAAATCGCGCATCAGCATGTCCACGGCGCACACGGCCATCATCACGACGACCAGGACGAAGATGGCGCGGACGATCATTTCCGCAGTCATCCTATCCACTAAATCGCAGGGCGGTTGCTGCCGCCCATGCGATGCCCTTCCCAGGAAATGCCGGGGCCTGTTATCCGGGGCCTAGGCGAACAAGGCTTGCACTTCGCGCCGCATTTCCAGAGTCAGCTGGCCAGCCTCCCTGGCCAGATTGATCTGCTTGGCCGCCTTTGCCACCGCAACCATTCTTTTCCAATTGATAGCCGCCTTTCCATGCCAGCCATGTAAAGACATCGGCCAGATGCCAAACAGCCATCTCCGCAAAAGAGCGCGTCCCCAAAATAGCTATTCTATTAACCAATGCGAAACTCAGGCGCGTCCTTAGAGCGCAGCTGCTCGGGCGGGGGAGTACTTAGCGGCGCGTCAGCCTTGCCTGATCGGCGTTCTTGCCAAGATCGAACAGCTTGGGGTTGGCCGGGTCGAAATTGACTTTCAGCCAGCTGCCGCTGACTTCCAGGTCGCCCAGGTTGCGTTGCCAGACGATAGAGGTCGAGGTGGGCGCGTCGGCGCCATGCGGGCCGTGGATGATCAGCACCTTGCCGCCGAACTGGCTGGCGTGGACGCTGATGCGCTGGCGGATTTCGGCGAAGCCGTCGCGCTTGACGTTGAAGTCGAATACTCGGTGGCGCTGGGTCGCCAACGGATCGCCATCGCAAAACAAGACGACCGCATCCGATTTTTTTTGCGCCGCATTCAGGAAAATCCGCTGCAGCCATTCGCGGTTGGCGATCTGCCTGTCTTCGAATTCGCTGTTGCGGCCGCCTTCCGCCAGATAGTGGTTGTTGCTGGCCGGCAGATTGATGGTGGCGAAGATCACGTTGCCGATCTCCCACCTGGCGTTTTCCACGTAGCTGTGGAATTTTGGCGAGGTCGATTGCCTGATCAGGGGGATCTTGCTGTCGCCGAAAGAGAATTCGTCGGAGAAAAACAGGTCGCGCACCCGGTTCAGGCGCTCGATCGCGGCCGAGCGGTCGGCCGCGGTGCGGCAGGTCACCCAGTCGCTGGCCGAGAGCGACACGATCAAGCCGTTTTTGGCGCTGCTTAACAAAGCCTTGCGCTGGCTGTACAACTTGTCCGAGCAAGGCTCGGTGCTGGCTTTGATGCCGTTCGCCACCACAAACGCCAGGTTGTCGGCATCGGTTTCGGCGATGGCGTTGCGCAGCGTGGTTTCGTCGGAATTGCTGCGGAAAGCATGGGCGATCACGGCAAAGCTGAAGCTGGTGGTGTCGGCCAGCGCCGCGCCGCAATTGACCGTCAGCGCCGCCGCCAGGCTGAGCAGAAGCGCCAGCCTCGACGGCAAGGCTGCCGATGGTTTGCGTAGCAGCGCGGCGTTCATCAGTTTTTTTGCGCCGTCGTCAGATGCTTCAGGCGGTACAGCTGCTCCAGCGCTTCACGCGGCGTCAGGGCATCGGGGTCGATGCCGTCCAGGGTCGCGATCAGCTCGCTGCCCAAGGCGTCGCTGACATTGGCGGCATCGGCTTCCTCGTGCGTGTCCATGCTGGCCGCTTGTGCAAACAGATCGAACTGCGGCGTCGCCTGCATCGATTGCGACTCCAGCAGGGCCAGATGCTTGCGCGCGGCGCGGATCACCGGCGACGGCACGCCAGCCAGCTGCGCCACCTGCAAGCCATAGCTTTGCGACGCGGGGCCGGCCTGGACCGCGTGCAGGAAAACAATGCTGTCCTTATGCTCGACTGCCGACAGATGCACGTTGGCGGCCGACGGATGCAGGTCCGGCAGCTGGGTCAGTTCAAAGTAGTGCGTGGCAAACAGGGTGAAGCTGCGGCTGACGTCGATCAGGTGGCGGGCGATCGCCCAGGCCAGCGCCAGGCCGTCGAAGGTTGACGTGCCGCGGCCCACTTCATCCATCAGCACCAGCGAATTTTCAGTGGCGCCGTTGAGGATGGCGGCCGATTCGGTCATCTCCACCATGAAGGTGGAGCGGCCGCCGGCCAGGTCGTCGGCAGCGCCGATACGGGTGAAGATGCGGTCGATAGGTCCCAGCACAGCGCTGTCGGCCGGCACATAGCTGCCGACGTAAGCCAGCAGGGTAATCAGCGCCACCTGGCGCATGAAGGTCGATTTACCGCCCATGTTGGGGCCGGTGATCAGCAGCAGCTTGCGTTCTGTCGACAGCTGGCAGTCGTTGGCGATGAAGCGTTCGATCTGCTTTTCAACCACCGGATGGCGGCCCTGCACGATCTGGATCGCCGGTTCCGCCACCAGCTGCGGCAGGCACCAGTCATGGCGCGCGGCGTGGTCCGCCAGCGCCACCAGGGTGTCGAGCTGGGCCAGCGCATGGGCGATATTCTGCAGGGTGCCGATATGCGGCGCCAGGTCTTGCAGGATCTGGTCGTACAGCATTTTTTCGCGGACCAGGGCCCGTTCCTGCGCCGACAGCGCCTTGTCTTCAAACGCCTTCAGCTCCGGCGTGATGTAGCGTTCGGCGTTCTTCAGGGTCTGGCGGCGGCGGTAGTCGTCCGGCACCTTGTCGGTCTGGCCGTGCGTGACTTCGATGTAGAAGCCATGCACCTTGTTGTACTCGACCCGCAGGTTGGCGATGCCGGTGCGGGCCCGTTCGCGCGTCTCCAGGTCGACCAGGAACTGGCCGGCGTTTTCCGACAGGCCGCGCAGTTCGTCCAGTTCGGCGTCGAAGCCGGCGGCGATGACGCCGCCGTCGCGCACCATGGTCGACGGTTCCGCGGCAATCGCGCTTTGCAGCAGCTGCAGGCAGTCGATCGGAGTTGCCAGCGCCGTTTGCAGCTCGCGCAGCAGAGGCGCCTCGCTTTCGCTGCCGCACATGGCGATGTCGGCGCGCAGCGCATCTAGCTGCAGCAGGCCGTCGCGCAGACCGGCCAGGTCGCGCGGCCGGGCCGAAAGCAGGGCGATGCGGGCGGTAATGCGTTCGATATCCGGCACCGCGCTGAGGGTGCTGGAAATAGCGCCGCCGGCATCCGCCGCCATCAGGGCGCCGATCGCGGCGTGGCGGCCGCGCGCCACCGTCTGTTCGCGCTTGGCGTGATGCAGCCAGTGGCGCAGCAGGCGCGAACCCATCGCGGTGCGGCAGTGGTCCAGCAGCGAGAACAGGGTCGGCGCGCCGGACGCCGCATCCTGGCCGCGGATGGTTTCCGTCAGTTCCAGGTTGCGGCGGGTGGCGGCGTCCAGGCCGATGAATTCGTTTTCGGTTTCAACCGTGAGCGTGCGCACGTGCTGCAAGCCCTTGCCCTGGGTCGACTGGGCGTAGCGCAGCAAGGCGCCGGCCGCACCGATGGCGGCGCTCAGGCCCTCGGCGCCGAAACCGCTCAGGGTGCTGACGGCGAGCTGGTCCAGCAGCGCTTTCTGGCCGTGGGCGATATCGAAATGCCATTCCGGCACGTTGGTGGCCTTGTCGACCACGCCCTTGGTCAACATCGAGTTTGATAAATTCGCAACCATGTCGGCGACCAGCACTTCAGCCGGCGCGATGCGTTCCAGTTCCTGCTTCAGCAGGGTGTCCAGGGTCGCCGCTTCGCAAGCGAATTCCATCATCTTCAGCGCGCCGCTGGCGAGCGACAGCCAAGCCATGCCGACCTTGAGCGTCTTGCGCTGCTGGGTGACGAACAGGGCCAGCAGCGGCTGGTCGGATTTTTCCGGCAGCAGGTTGGAGTCGGTCAGGGTGCCGGGCGTGATCACGCGCAGCACCTTGCGGTCGACCGGCCCCTTGCTGGTGGCCGGGTCGCCGATCTGTTCGCACAGCGCTACCGATTCGCCCAGCTTGATCAGCTTGGCCAGGTACTGGTCGGCCGAATGGAAGGGCACGCCGCACATCTTGATCGGTGCGTTGTTGTAGGTGCCGCGCGAAGTCAGCGTGATGCCGAGCAGGCGCGTGGCCTTTTCCGCATCCTCGAAAAACAGTTCGTAGAAATCTCCCATCCGATAGAACACGAGCGTGTCCGGATAGTCGGCCTTGATGCCGAGATATTGCTGCATGCCTGGTGAGACTTTTTGCGCCGCTACCGTCATTGGGCGGCCCGCTGATGAAAAACTGAGTGCATTAAATGGGTTCTTTCCCAGGCGCCGCTGGCGCCCGACTGCTAGGGTATTGGGGTCTGGTGGACTGTCACAACCAAATCAAGAGTGCCTGCCACGTATCCGACGCGCATGGCAGCGTTGCGCATGCTCGCAATAGTCTCGCTATTGCTCCGCTGTGCGCCTTGCCCTGCGCGTCGGATACGCGTCCTTCACTCTCGATTTGGCTGTGACAGTCCACTAGCCGATATTGTAAGCGGAAGCCGGTCCGGCCGCCATTTCTTTGCGGTTTGGACAAGCAGCGGACAGGCGCTGCGGCGGTGCCCGGATTTCAGCGCGGCGGCGCGCTGTCCTGGTAGAACATTTCCCGCATCAGGAACTGCTGCAGTTCATCGGTATCCTTCAGGCGCGCGCTGAGCGTGATCACGCGGCCCAGGCGTTGCGAGCGCCAGGGGATGTCGGTCTGGGTTTTTTTGCGGATCATGTCGATCATCTTGCTGACGACGGCGGCTTCGATGCTGATTTCGCCGCCGCGCTCGACCGGGATGTATTGCGTGGCGCTGCGGTTGTTGTCGGTGCTCCAGCCGTGGAACACCAGGTTGGCGCGGAACGGCGTCTTGTCGCGCACCTCGAAGATGCCGCCGTTTTTCGCCTTGTCTATGCCCATCCAGCCTCGTTGCGCCTGGATGTTGGCGCGCGCGATATCGTTGGGCGACTGCGGCGCTTCCTCGCTAGGCGAATCTTCGCCCGCCAGGGCGCGCTCCTGCGCCTGGGTGGCTTCACGCTGCTCGCGCCGCGCCTGGATATGCGCGGAAAAATCTTCCTGCACCGATTGCTCGTACTTTGGAGCGTCCGGCTGCGGCGTGACCACGGTGCGCGGCGCTTCCGGCGTGATCGGCATGCGCTCCTGCGCCACTTTCGGGGGCGCGCGGCGCGGCTTGGCCGGCGCCGGCGCGGTCTTGGGCTTGGCTGGCGGAGCCGGGGTCTTGACCGCCGGCTGCGGCGTGCTGGCGGGCGCCGGCGCCAGGGTGATGCTGACCGCGCCCATGTTGCCTTGCGCCGGCGACTGGATTTCGACCGGCAGCTGAGTCAGCAGATACCAGATGCCTACAACGTGGAACAGGATGGAAATCAGCACGCCGACGATCTTGGGGATGCGTTGCTGATTGGCGCGCCGTTTGTCTATCCACGACAATTTGCCCGGTTTTACACTCCCTTCCTTCATCGGTTCAGCCTTGTTTGGTCGACTTGCATGCAAGTCTGCTGGCGGCGCCGTGCGCAGCCGCGTGGTTCATGAGTAAAGTGCCTGTACGTAAATTGCTCATTTTACGGTAACCAGTTCAAAACGCCATGGCCGGCGGCCCGGCCGGAAGCCAGGCAGGCGGTCAGCAGATAGCCGCCGGTGGGGGCTTCCCAGTCAAGCATTTCACCGGCGCAAAACACGCCGGGCAAAGCCTTCAGCATCAGCTGCCCGTTCAAGCCGTCAAACGCCACGCCGCCGGCGCTGCTGATGGCTTCATCGATAGGGCGCGGCGCCAGCAAGGTCAGCGGCAGCGCCTTGATGGCATGCGCCAGCCGCAGCGGATCGATAAAATCCGCAGGCGGCACCAGTTCCCGCAGCAAGCCGGTCTTGACGCCTTTCAGTCCCAGCCGGCTTTGCAGGTGGCTGGACCAGGAGCGGGCGCCGCGCGGCCGCGCTACTTCATCGATCACTTTTTGCAGCGGCCAGTCCGGCAGCAGGTCGATCCGGATCGTCGTGCCTTCGCTGCTGTCGGCGATGCGGTCGCGCAATCCGGCCGACAGGGCATAGATCAGGCTGCCCTCGACGCCATCGGCGGTGATGATAAATTCTCCCTGCTTGCGCGCCGGCGGCTCAATGTCGCCGGCGCCGGTCAGGATGGCTACCGACTTCAGGTGCTGGCCGGCAAAGCGGTCGCGGAAATATTCGCTCCAGCCGACGTCGAAGCCGCAATTGGATGGCCGTAGCGGCGCCACCGGCACTGCGCGTTGCGTCAGCAGCGGCAGCCATCTGGCGTCGGAGCCGAGCCGCGCCCAGCTGCCGCCGCCGAGCGCCAGCACTACCGCATCGGCCTTGACGGCGATGTTGCCTTGCGGCGTCTCGAAACTGAGGGCGTCGTGCTGGTCCCAGCCCAGCCAGCGATGGCGCATGTGGAACTGTACGCCGGCCTGGCGCAGGCGATGCAGCCAGGCGCGCAGCAGCGGCGCGGCTTTCATGTCGGTCGGGAACACGCGGCCGGAGGAGCCGACGAAAGTGGCTATGCCCAGCCCTTGCACCCATGCCCGCAGCGCATCCGGGCCGAATTGGTCGAGCATCGGCGAGATCTGCGCGCGGCGCGTGCCGTAGCGCGAGAGAAAGGCTTCGTAGGGTTCGGAATGCGTCAGGTTCATGCCGCCTTTGCCGGCCAGCAGGAATTTGCGGCCGACCGACGGCATGGCGTCGTAGACATCGACCTGGACACCGTCGGCGGCCAGCACTTCGGCCGCCATCAGTCCGGCAGGGCCGCCGCCGATAATGACGGCATGCCTGGTAGCGCGAGTTGCTGCTGTTTGTATTTCGGGATTATTCAACGAAGTCATCTATAGCCGGGAAACTGTCGGACGCAAAGCCGGTCCGGCAGGGTTTGCAACTTTACCATATGGAGCGCCTGGTTTAGGCATGGCGCAAGCGCGGGATGCAGCGCGAAGACGGGATTTCCGCGCAGGATTCACAGGGGGCTTTGTCTGCGGAAAACCCGGAAAACACCAAAAAAAGCATCGGCAGCCGTCGATCTCCGTCCTTTTTCGCGGATTTCGTGTTTTCCGTAGACATATTTTTTCAGAACGATAACAAATCACGGCAAAAAAAAGAGGCCCGTTTGCACGAGCCTCCTTTACAGAGAGTTACATTTTTCTTGCCAGATAAACGCTGGGAAACAATAGCGAATATCGCCCCGGGCTTAACGCTTCAGCTGGCTGATATCGCGCACCGCGCCGCGGTCGGCCGAGGTTGCCATGGCGGCATAGGCTTGCAATGCCTGCGATACATAACGCTGGCGGTTGACCGGCTTCCAGGCATCCTTGCCCTTGGCGTCCATCGCCGCGCGCCGCTGCGCCAGTTCGCTGTCGCTGATTTTCAGGTGCATGCGGCGTTCCGGAATGTCGATCTCGATGATGTCGCCTTCTTCCACCAGGCCGATGGCGCCGCCTTCGGCCGCTTCCGGCGAGGCATGGCCGATCACCAGGCCGGACGAGCCGCCGGAGAAGCGGCCGTCGGTGAACAGCGCGCAGGATTTGCCCAGGCCCTTGGATTTGATGTACGAAGTCGGATATAGCATTTCCTGCATGCCAGGGCCGCCTTTCGGTCCTTCGTAGCGGATGATGACGACGTCGCCGGCATGGACCGTATCGCCGAGAATCGCTTCCACCGCATCGTCCTGGCTTTCAAAGACGCGCGCGCGGCCGCTGAACTTGAGGATGCTTTCATCGACGCCGGCGGTTTTGACGATGCAGCCGTTTTCCGCCAGGTTGCCGTACAAGACCGCCAGCCCGCCGTCTTGCGAATAAGCGTGCGCCTTGTTGCGGATGCAACCGTTGTCGCGGTCGGTGTCGAGGCTGGTGAAACGCTTCTCCTGCGAAAACGCGACCTGGGTCGGCACGCCGCCCGGCGCCGCGCTGAACAGCTTGTGCACGGCGGGGTCCTGGGTTTGCGTGATGTCGTTGTTGGCGATGGCGTCGCCCAGTGTTTTGCTATGAATCGTCGGGCGGCTGGTATCGAGCAAGCCGGCGCGCGCCAGTTCACCGAGGATGCTGACGATGCCGCCGGCGCGGTGCACGTCTTCGATATGGTATTTGTCAGTCATCGGCGCCACCTTGCACAGGCAGGGCACATGGCGCGAGATGCGATCGATGTCGGCCATCTTGAAATCGACTTCGGCCTCCTGCGCCGCCGCCAGCAAGTGCAGCACAGTGTTGGTCGAGCCGCCCATGGCGACGTCCAGCGTCATGGCGTTTTCAAACGAGGCCTTGGTGGCGATGGAGCGCGGCAGCACCGAGTAGTCGTCTTGCTCGTAATGGCGTTTGGCCAGTTCGACGATCAGGCGGCCGGCGCGCAGGAACAGTTCCTTGCGGTCGGCGTGGGTGGCGAGGATGGTGCCGTTGCCGGGCAGCGCCAGGCCCAGCGCTTCGGTCAGGCAGTTCATCGAGTTGGCGGTAAACATGCCGGAACAGGAACCGCAGGTCGGGCAGGCCGAGCGTTCGATTTCAGCGATATCGGCGTCGCTGACGGAGGCGTCGCCCGCCTTGATCATGGCGTCCACAAGGTCGATCTTGAAAATCTTCTGGTCGATGACGGCCACGCCCGGCAGCTTTTCCACCACCTTGCCGGCTTCCATCGGGCCGCCGGAAACGAATACTACCGGGATGTTCAGGCGCATCGCAGCCATCAGCATGCCGGGGGTGATCTTGTCGCAATTGGAGATGCACACCATGGCATCGGCGCAGTGGGCATTGACCATGTACTCGACCGAATCGGCGATCAATTCGCGCGACGGCAGCGAATACAGCATGCCGCCATGGCCCATGGCGATGCCGTCGTCGACTGCAATCGTATTGAATTCCTTGGCGACGCCGCCGGCCGCTTCGATCTCGCGCGCGACCATCTGGCCCAGGTCCTTCAGGTGGACGTGGCCGGGGACGAACTGGGTGAAGGAGTTGACCACCGCAATGATCGGCTTGTCGAAATCGCCGTCTTTCATGCCTGTGGCGCGCCACAGGGCGCGGGCGCCGGCCATGTTGCGGCCATGGGTGGTGGTGCGGGAACGATATTGCGGCATGATTTGCTTCTCCGGGAAAGTGGCTTCAGGGCTGACGATAGAGTGCCTTGCCCATAAGGCTGTGTCAAATATATGATTTATGCTCTATTAATATGATCTGGATATATATCGAGGCGGAGGCATTTGTCGATTATTTACTATCCAATGATGTTATCTTGTTTTTAATTTTCTAATAATTGAATAAATAATAGAAAATTATTCCAATAATTTCTATTTTTGAGCAATTCGTTGCAATAATTTTCCACGCTCACAATCCTACAATAGACACAGGTAATCCCGCCGTACAGTTTTTTTTGGAGTCCCTATGTCTACCGATCATTCTTCCAGTTCTCCCGCCACGCATGTCGATACCCAGCTGGTCCATTGCGGCCGCGAGCCTGCGCGCTTTGCGGGGATGGTGAACACGCCGGTGTTCCGCGGCTCGACCATCATCGCCAACAACCTGGAAGACTGGGAAGCCAGCCGCCAGATCGACAATCCGATGTCCAACTACGGCCGCTTCGGCACCCCGACCACGCGCTCCTTCGAGCAGGCGATCGTGACGCTGGAAGGCGGCCATAACTGCCTGGTGTTCCCGTCCGGCCTGTCGGCCTGCACCCATAGCATCTTGGCTTTCGTCAAAAGCGGTGACCACATCCTGATCACCGACAGCGTGTACGGCCCGACCCGCACCTTCGCCGACCGCGTGCTGCGCCGCATGGGCGTCGAGGTGGAATATTTCGATCCGCTGATCGGCGGCGACATCGGGCAGCTGATGCGGCCGAACACCAGCGTGGTGTTTGTCGAATCGCCCGGTTCCTGGACTTTCGAGGTGCAAGATATTCCTGCTATCGCGGAAGAGGCGCATAAAGCCGGGGCCTACGTCCTGCTCGACAATACCTGGGCCACGCCCTTGTTCTTCAAGCCCTTCGAGCATGGCGTCGACGTTTCCATCCACGCCGCCACCAAGTACATCGTCGGCCATTCCGACGCCTTGCTGGGCGTGGCCAGCGCCAATGAGCGCGCCTGGAACATCCTCAAGAACGGCGCCCACGATTTCGGCCAGACCGCCGGCCCCGACGATATCTACCTGGCCTTGCGCGGCATGCGCAGCATGGCGGTGCGGTTGCGCCAGCACTCGGAGAGCGGCATCCAGCTGGCCGAATACCTGCAGAGCCAGCCGCTGGTGGAGCGGGTGCTGCATCCGGCCTTGCCGTCCGATCCGGGCCACAAGCTGTGGCAGCGCGATTTCCTTGGCGCCAGCGGTTTGTTTACGATTGCGCTGAAGGAGGTCGGCCGTCCGGCGCTGTCCAAATTCTTCGACGGCTTGCAATTGTTCGGCATCGGCTTGTCCTGGGGCGGCTTTGAAAGCCTGGCTTTGCCGCTGGACAAACCGCCGACCCGGGTAGCATCGAAGATCACTTATCCGAATCCGCTGGTGAGGATTCATGTCGGGCTGGAAAATATCGACGACCTGATCGCCGATATGGGCTCGGCGTTCCAGCGCATGGAACAGGCGCTGTAGGGTCAATCCAGTCCGGCATAGTCAAGCGGCAGCGCCGTGGTGTGCTTGATCTGCTCCATGGCGAAGCTGGCGTTGACGTCGAACAGGGCGTTCGACTGCGTCAGCTTCTGGTACACCGCATCGTAGGCTGCGATGTTCGGCACCACTACCCGCAGCAGATAATCGATATTGCCGCTCATGCGGTAGAACTCGACCACTTCGGGAATCAGTTTGACGGTATTGCTGAATTGCGCATACCAGCCGGCGTTGTGCTGACTGGTCTTGATCGAGACGAATACCGTCACGCCGACATTGAGCTTGTCGGCGTCCAGCAGCGCCACGCGGCGCAATATCACGCCGTCTTCTTCCAGCTTCTGGATGCGGCGCCAGCATGGCGTCGACGACAGATTGACCTTCTCGGCGATTTCCGCCACCGGCGTGCTGGCGTCTTCCTGCAGGATGGCGAGAATCTGTTTATCTATTTTATCCATGGTCGGCTTGAGTAAGGAGAAGGGCTGGCCGCTGCCGCTGTCGCAGCTGCGCGCCGGCAGCAACGAGTGTAGCGCCAGTCGCGCCGCCGGTGTGATTTTCGAGTGTTTTGCCTATGTACTTGATTGACTTTGCCGGCCGGGTGGCCGATATTAAGGGCGCAAATCTATAAATACAAGAAGGAGACATAATTGCGTATATCTTTACCCAAATCATTCCGCCTGAGCCCGATGTCGCGGGCGCTGACCCTGGCAAGCCGCACCGCTGCACTGATCGGCGCCGGCTTAATTTTCAGCGCGCCGGCCAGCGCGGCGAATTTTTCCCAGATGGTGTTCTTCGGCGATTCGCTGACCGACAGCGGTTATTTTACCGGCGTCGGCCAGCAGCGTTCGTTCACCACCAATCCCGATCCGGTCTGGGCGCTGCTGCTGGCGCACAAATACGGCAACGCCGCCAATCCTGCCGCGATCCTGACGCCGAGCGGGGTGCAGGCGGCCGGCGGCACCGACTATGCGGTCGGCGGCGCCCGCGTCACCGCGCAGAACGGCTGGCCCGATGCGGCGACAGCGCCTCTGGTGCCGACCGTCACCAGCCAGGTCAACGGCTACCTCGCGGCCAATCCGCGGCTCGACGGCAAGGGTTTGTATGCGGTATGGGCCGGCGCCAACGATGTTTTCGGCTACACCAGCAGCAACGCCGGCGCTCTGCTTAATCCGGCGACGCAAGCCGCCACCGCCGCCCAGGTGATCCAGCTGGTGACCGGCGAGGCCACCAACGTGGTGGGATTGGTGCGGCAGTTGCAGCAGGCCGGCGCCGGCACCGTGATCGTGGTCAACCTGCCGGATGTCGGCAAGACGCCGGAAGGTTCGGCGATTCCGGCGCTGGCCACTTTGTGGACGGCTTCCTCCAGCAGCTTCAACACTGCGCTGAACAACGGTTTGGGCGGACTGGGCGGCAATATCGTGGCGATCAACGCCTTCGGCTTGCTGCGCGAAGTGATCGCCAATCCGGGCCTGTACGGTTTCACCAACGTCACCACGCCGGCTTGCACCACCTCGTCTTCGGGCAACTGCACGACGTCGACCCTGGTCGCTCCGGGCGCTAATCTCACCTATCTGTTTGCCGACGGCGTCCATCCGACCGGCGCCGGCCATGCCGTCCTGGCGCAATACATTGAATCGGTATTGCAGGCGCCAGGCCAGATCGGCCTGCTGGCGGAAGCGCCGCTGGCCAGCGCCCAGAGCTTTACCCGCGCCATCGATGACCGCCTGCGCCTGACGCCGCGCGCCGGCCAGGTCGAAGCCTATGCAGCCTACGACAATACCCATCAAAGCCTGGACCACAATGGCAACAACCCGGGCCTGGACGGTTCGGCCAACAGCCTGACGGTAGGCGCCGACTATGCGGTCAACCAGAATGTGACGGTCGGCGGCGCTTTCGGCTTTGCCCATAACCGGGCGAATTTCGGCAATGACACCGGCGGCTTCAAGCTGGACCAGGCCATGCTGTCGGCGTACACCCAGTACCGCGACGGCGCCTGGGCGCTCAACGCCATCGGCATGGTCGGCTCGCTGCAGTACAAGGACGTTACCCGCAACATCGTGCTGGGCGCCGCTACCCGCAATGAAAGCGGCAACGCCAATGGCCATCAGTTCCTGTTCCGTCTCGGCGGCCAGTACGACTTCGACCTCGGCGCGGCAACGCTCAGCCCGGTCGCCAGCCTGACCTGGCAACAAGTCAATGTCGGCGGCTATGCGGAAAACGGCAACGACAGCAGCGCCATGAACTTCAACTCGCAGCGGCGCAATTCGCTGGTTTCCAGCCTGGGCGCGCAAGTCACCAGCAAGCTGACGCTGGGCAGCTATGCGGTGCAGCCGTTTGCCAAGCTGGCCTGGGAAAAAGAGTTTGAAGACAGCGAGCGCGATGTCCGCGCCAACCTGGTCGGCATGGCCGGCAGCTTCGGCTTGCCTGCGTACCAGGGGCCAAGCAACAGCGCCAGGCTGGAACTCGGCGCCAGCGTTGCTCTGGCGAAGGATTTCACTGCCTATGCCAGCTATAACGGCCAGTTCGCGGGCGGCAACAAGACCAATTCGTTCCAGCTGGGTTTGAAAAAAGCGTTTTAAATCCAGGAGGGCGCAAAGGCGTCCGTACACTGCGGCCGGATTAAAAAAGCCGCCGGTGCAACATGCACCGGCGGCTTTTTCAATTGCAGCGGATTCATTATTCTTCGGTTTTTGCCGCCGGCTTGGTCGGCAATGCCGGCTTGTCGTCGAAATCCGCCACCGGCAAGCCGCTGTCGAGGCCGAGGTAGTGTTCGATCAGGCCGAAGAAGCGGTCGTAGAACAGGCCGGCGGGAATCGTCTCGCTGGCGACCTTGACCAGCGAGTCGGAGGTGCTGCCGATCGGCAGCGACACTGAACCCAATACGCTCAGGCCGACGCTGGCGGAATTGTTGGTTTTCTTCAGTGCGTAGCGGTCCTGGGTGGCGCTGACGAACAAGGTGCTGCTTTTGTCGTCCTTGCCGTTGGGCGCGCACACCACATGGAATTCGATTTCGACATGCGTGTCCGGATCGGGCTGGAAGTGCTTGTGGCCGTCCACCAGCGCGGCCTTGGCCTGCTTGATGATATAGCCCTGGCTCAGCAAGGTGCGGCGCGCGGCTTCGCAGGTGGCCGAGCTGGAGGTGGCGAAATCGTGGGAAAAGGTGCTGGTGTCGCTGAATTCCTCGCCCTGGTAGACGTTAGGCTTGGTGGTCGAGCAGCCGGCGATCGTGCCGGCCAGCAGGGCCAGCAGCAGGGCAGGCGAAAAGCGGAACATCCTGGACATGAACGAAAACTCCTTGAATCGGCGAAATGAATGCGGCGGATCGCATTTTAGTCTATCCGACAGAAGCAGCGGAGTTTCGTTGCATGAGAGCTTGCCTACGCGCCTTTCAAGCCGCGCACGATGCTGTACTGGGCGGCATTGGCGGCCAGCCATTGCTCCGCCAGTTCACGGTTGTCATGCTGCCATGGATGAAAGTCGCGTTTCAGGTAGCTGAGCAATGGCCGGGTGCTGAGCCAGACCAGGCCGTGGCGGCCGAAAAAGAAGCTGGCCGCATCGAGCCAGGTGCTGGGCTTGAACAAGACCCGGTCATGCCACAGGTTGTTGACGGTCTGCTTGGTGGCCATCACGGTAAAGCGCAGCATGGCGAACAGGAACCAGCGCACCCGCGCCTTGTAGCTGCCCTCCAGGGTCCGGTACAGATCGAAGGCGACCGCCTTGTGTTCGGTTTCCTCCACCGCGTGCCAGCGCCACAGCGTCTGCAGCATCGGCTCGGCGCCTTGCATGATTTCCGGGTGGCGCAGCGTCAGGTCGGCCAGCACCGCGGTGTAGTGCTCGAAGGCGGCGGTAACCGCCAGCCTGCTCATGGGAGACACGCCGCGCTGGCGCCCCAGTTCGATCAAATCGGCTGCCCAGTATTGCCAGTGATTGACCAGGCCTTGTTTTTCCAGCTCGGCGTTATACAGCGTATGGACCCGGCGGTGAGTCGCTTCCTGGCCGATGAAATCGCGGATGGTCGCCTGCAACTGCGCGTGTTCGGCGCCGTCCGGCAAGGCCAGCGCGGCTTCGCGCACGGAATCGATGAAATCTTGCTCGCCGACCGGGAAGCTCATCGACAAGGCATTGAAAAACTGGGTGCGGAAGGCTTTGCCGGCCAGCCAGTGGCGGGGAAAGCCTTGTGACAGGTCGATGAGTAGTTTTCTTACCAACAAGGGACTGGATGTATTCACGGGCTTGCCTCTGGCGATTGACGATGGAATCAGTATACTGAGCATTATTCAGTTTTTAAACTCGCAACTTGCTCAGTTTTTCAAAGGCGCCAGCATGACCAAGAAAATTCCCGGTTCCTCCTCTGAAACAATGCGAAAATTGCCGACCCAGGAGCGGGCGCAGCGCACCATAGAAACCATTTTCGAGACCACTGCTCAGATTTTGGAAAGCGAAGGCGCGGCCGGCCTGACCACCAACAAGGTGTCGGAAAAAGCCGGTTTTTCGATCGGCACCCTGTATCAATATTTTCCCAGCAAGGATGCCATCCTGTCGGCCTTGATCGCCCGCGAGCGGCGGCGCGTGATGGATGAGCTGGACGCCTTGATGGAAAGCGCCGAGACCCAGATCGACCAGCTCGACCCGAAAGCCTTTCTGCGCCAGTTCATCCGCATCAATATCGAGGGCCTGGGCAGCGGCAGGAGCGCCAAGCGGGCGATGATCCGCTTTGCCTGGCAGCACGATCACCACGAAGACATCACCCAGGCCTTGCGCGAGACGGCGGAACGGATCGCCATCAGCATGCAGCGCATCCATCACCCCAACCTGCGGCCGCCGACGCCGGCCATGATGTTCGTGGTGACGCGCGCGGTGATCGGCGCCATCCGCAGCGCCTCGCTGGAGAAGTCGCCGCTGCTGGGCAGCATCGAATTTGAAGACGAACTGGTGCAACTGGCCTGGGGCATGCTGGCGCGCGCGCCCGATTTTTAAGCAGATTGCCGGACTGCCCGCGAAATACCGGATAATGACGGTTCCGGTGTGGCCCCAACCAACAGAAACGTACATGAAATACCCCGCATTGCTTTCCTTTGAAGAAGTGTTCCCCCAGATCAGGCAGTTCGATACCATCATCGATGCCCGCACGCCTGCGGAGTTTGCCGAAGACCGGATTCCGGGCGCCATCAATTGCCCGGTGCTGAGCGACGCCGAGCGCGTGCAGGTCGGCACGCTGTACAAGCAGGTCAGCGCGTTTGAAGCGAAGAAGCTGGGGGCGGTGCTGGTCGCGCGCAATATTGCGCAGCATATCGAAACCCAGTTCATCGGCAAGCCGCGTGAATGGACGCCGCTGATCTATTGCTGGCGCGGCGGCAACCGCAGCGGCGCGATGGCGCATATCATGGCCAGGATCGGCTGGCCGGTGGTGCAGCTGGATGGCGGCTACAAGGAATTCCGCCGCTATGTGATCGGCAGCCTGGCGCAGCTGCCGCAGCAATTCGCCTTCAAGGTGATTTGCGGACCTACCGGCAGCGGCAAGAGCCGCCTGCTGCAGGTGCTGGAGCAGCAGGGCGCGCAGGTGCTCGACCTGGAGCGGATCGCGGCCCACCGCGGTTCGGTGCTGGGCAATCTGCCGCAGGAAGCGCAGCCGTCGCAGAAGGCGTTTGAAAGCAGGATCTGGGACAAGCTGCAATACTTCGATCTGCGCTACCCGGTATTTGTCGAATCGGAAAGCAAGAAGATCGGCAACCTGCGGGTGCCGGAGGCATTGATGGAACAGATCCGCAAGTCGGCCTGCATCGCGCTGACGCTGCCGCGTACCGAGCGGGTCCGGCTGCTGATGGATGACTATGCGCATTTCGTCGCCGACCCGGCCTTGCTGAATACGCAACTGGCTTGCCTGAGCTACCAGCATGGCCGCGAGAAGGTCGGCGAATGGCAGCAGATGGCCACGGCCGGGCAGGTCGAGCCGCTGGTTGATGAGCTGTTGCTGAAGCACTATGATCCGGCCTATGCGCAATCGATCAAGCGCAATTTCGGCCAGTTCTCGACGGCGCAGATACTCGATCTGGCGGATATTTCACCAGAGGCTTTTTTGCAGGCTGCAAGGCAGTTGCATCAAGATAAATAACCGGGCGGCCAGGCGCTTGCCGGCCGCCAACCGACGCTTGTTCCAGGCCACCTTTATCCCCAGGAATCGTATGTCAGATCTCTCCGCAAACAGCATCAAACTCACTTCCTTTTCCCACGGCGGCGGCTGCGGCTGCAAGATCGCGCCCGGCGTGCTGGCGCAGATCCTCAAGGGCTCCAGCGGCTTTCCTGTGCCCAAGGAATTGCTGGTCGGGATTGAAACCGCCGACGACGCCGCCGTCTACCAGCTCAATGAAGAGCAGGCGCTGATCGCCACCACCGACTTCTTCATGCCCATCGTCGACGATCCCTTCGACTTCGGCCGCATCGCCGCCACCAACGCCATTTCCGATGTCTACGCCATGGGCGGCACGCCGATCATGGCGCTGGCGCTGGTCGGCATGCCGGTCAACAAACTGCCGCTGGAAGTGATCGCCAGCATCCTCAAGGGCGGCGAGTCGGTCTGCGCGCAGGCCGGGATTCCGATTGCCGGCGGCCACACCATCGATTCGGTCGAGCCTATCTACGGCCTGGTGGTGCTGGGCCTGGTCCATCCTTCCAAGGTCAAGCGCAATGCCGGCGCCAAGGCCGGCGACAAGCTGATCCTGGGCAAGCCGATCGGCGTCGGTGTGCTCTCCGCCGCTCTTAAAAAAGAAGCGCTGGATGCGGCAGGCTATGCGGCGCTGATAGACAACACCACCAAGCTGAACAAGCCAGGCAAGCTGCTGTCGGAGATGGAAGCCGTACACGCGCTGACCGACGTCACCGGCTTCGGCCTGCTCGGCCATACGCTGGAACTGGCGCGCGCGGCCAAGCTGTGCGCCCGGCTCAGCATGGGCGCGGTGCCCTTGCTGCCGGGAGTGCAGCAGTTGGCGGAGCAAGGCTGCGTCACCGGCGCCTCGCCGCGCAACTGGGATGGCTACGGCCATGAAGTGACGCTGGCCGCGGCCATTACAGATGTCCAGCGCAGCCTGCTGACCGATCCGCAAACCTCGGGCGGCCTGCTGGTGTCTTGCGGCGCCGGCGCGGTTGACGAAGTGCTGGCGTTGTTCCGGCGCGAAGGCTTTGCCGATGCCGCCGTCATCGGCGAGATGACGGCGGGCGTGGCAGGCGTCGAAGTGATTGCCTGATGCAGCTCAGGCCCGTTTCCTGAAAAACAGCGTGTCGCCCAGCCATACCGCGATCATGCTCGCGCCCATCAGCGGGAAGATGATGCCGAGCAGCGCCATATAGCTTTTCCAGCGCACGATGGACGGCGGCGGCTGCGATACCCGCTTGGGTGCGCCTAGCGAATCTTGCGGGCGGCGCAGCCACCACATCACGAAGCCGGTGACGGCCATGCCCAGCAGCGCCAACGAAACCGCCGCGCACAGCAGCTGGTTGGCCAGGCCGAAATATTCCCCCATGTGCAGCGCCACCCCTAGCGTCACCAGTTTCGAGACCGGGTTATAGTCGGCAAAGCGCAGGTCCTTGACGATGTTGCCGCTGTACTGGTCGATATGCAGGGTGCGCTGGCGGTCCAGGTCGGAACGTACAAACTCGCCGGCGCCGGGGGCGTAGGACGCCGTGAACACGCCGGAACTCTTGCCCGGCAGCGCCAGCTGATAAGTCGCCATGCCGTTGCGCGCGGCGATTTCCACTGCCTGATCGATGTCCAGGGCTTGCCGCGGTATGCGGCGCGACTGCGGCACCGGCGTTGCGCCTACCGCCCACGGAACGTTCGCCAGCGGCAGATCCTGCATTTTCATGGAAGGCATGTCGTCCATGGCGGCCATGTCATGCGCAGGCGGCGCTTGCGCGACAACTTTGGGTTGGCTGGCGCCGGCCCAGGTCACCACGGCCTGGAAATTCTTGCCCCAGAAGCTGGACCACGGCATGCCGCTCAGGATGAAAAACAGCGCGCCTATCGACACCCAGATGCCGGCCACCAGATGGAGTTCGCGCCAGATTGCGCGGCCGCGCAGACCGAGCCGCGGCAGCAGCGTGCCCCATATGGAAAACCGCTTGCGCGGCCACCATAAGGCGATGCCGGTGCCGACCATGATCAAGGTCCAGCAGGCAGCCAGTTCCATCAGCCAGCCGCCCCAGCGTCCCAGCAGCAGGTCGCGATGGATTTGCCGTACCTGCTTCATCAAGCGGTGCTCGACGCTGAGCGTGCCGAGCAGCCGGCCGCTGTACGGATCGAGGTAGACGCTGGTGCTGTCGCCGGACGGCAGGCGGAACACTGCTTCGGTGCTGCGCGATGGATCGGCGCTGACCGAAACCGACGTTGGCGCGGCGTCTGCGGGCAGGGCGCCGGCGGCAATTCCGAGCAGCTTGCCGTAGGCCAGCCGCGGCTGGCCGCCGGCGGCGACGTGCAGCATGTCGCCATACAAGAAGTTTTCGATCTGCGGCTTGAAGACATAGATGGCCCCGGTGATCGCCAGCACCATCAGGAAGGGCATGACAAACAGGCCGGCATAGAAATGCCAGCGCCACAGGATGCGGTAGTTGCGCGATGCGACTGAACTGCTGTCGTCTGGCGTCGCTTGCTGAGGTAGGGTTTGAGAAGCGGTTTTAGATGCGGCTTGAGATGCGGCTTGAGATGCGGCTTGAGATGCGGCTTGAGATGCGGCTTGCATGATTTTTCCTTGCTGAAAATAATCGGCTTGAATGGACCGACGGCTCACAGGCTGACCTTGGCTTCCAGGTAGAAGGTCCGGCCAGGGTAGGGGTAGTAGACGTAGTAGCGGCGGTTGGTCAGGTTGTCGACGCCGATGCCAAGCTCGGTATGCCTGTCTGGCCTGAACGTGAGCTTGCTGTCGAACACCAGGAAGGAACTGGTGCCGCCGAAGGTGTCCGGGTTGACATCGCTGTTGGTCAGGGTGTTGTACTGGCGGCCGGAATAACGTCCGGCCAGCGTCGCCGTGGCCTGCTCGCTGATGCGGTAGCTGCCGACCAGGTTGCTGCGCCAGAGAGGGATGCGGTAGAAATTCTTGCCGACCGTCGCCGGGTTCTTGCTGTTCTCAAGGATGATGGAACGGGTATAGCCGACGCTGGCGCTGAGATCCAGGCCGCGCAGCAGGACATCCTCGGCGGCATAGCTGAGCTCGATGCCGCGCGACCTGACGCGGTCGATGTTCTGGATGCTGCTCACGTTGGGAAATACCGTGGTGTTGGTCTGGCTGAACAAGGTGTTCTTGACGTCGTCTTCAAACAGCGACATGCGCAGCAGGCCGTTGAAATGCGCCCACTCAGCGCTCAGTTCCTTGGCCAGGTCGTTTTCCGGTTTCAGGTTGGGATCGTTGTTGACCAGCGTCGAGCCGGTCAGGCTGCCCTGGAACAGTTCGCTGACGGTCGGAAAACGATAGGCGCGGCCGCTTGAAAAGCGCAGGGTCAGGTCGGAACCGGCCTTGTAGGAGAGCGCTACCTTGGGCGACCAGTAAGAGAGACTGCGGTCGGCGTAGCGCCGGGCCGATCCGGTGACGGCGCGGGCGCCGTCGTAGGCGCGCCAGTCTTCGTAGCGCAGGCCGTAAGTCAGTTTCCATAACTGGTTCAGCTGCCAGGCATCCTGGGCAAACAGCGCCTGTGTTTCGGTCTTGCCGGCAAAGGCGTTGTTGAAGCTGTCGCTGCCGTCGCTGCGGCGCCAGTTGCTCAAGTTATAGGTCGTGTTTTCAAGAAAATAATTGTCGTAGTGATAGCCGAAGGTCGGCCAGTGGCTGCCGGCGGCAACGGCTGCGGGTTTGTAGTCGGCGGCCAGGTCCAGCGTTTTCCAGCCGGAGCCGTCGCCGAAGGTGGCCACGCCGCCCGGATTGCCGGCCAGCGCGCTGTTGGCGGAGCGGGAGATGCTTTTTGCGACATCGAAATATGAGGCGATTGCTGAATAGTTCCAGCCGCTGGCGTTGCGGCTTTTCAGCGTCAGTCCGTACAGCTGGTTTTCGCTCTCGCTGGCCGCCGGAGCAAAGAACGACTCCGGCAGCTTGTACTGGTAGCCGCCGATGTTCACCAGCCCTGAATAGACCGGATTGCCCTTGGCGTCGCGCAGGAAAGTCTGGGTGCTGTTGCTGACTTGCTGGCGCCAGTAGCCGAAGGTGAAGCCGGCTTGCAAGGTGGGTGTGATGTCGTAGGCAGCCTTGAACTTGAACTGGTCCTGCAGCGCGCGTTCGGCGCCTTCGGCGTTGACGCCGAAGATGGTGGCCGGGGCGCCGTTCGGATCGGTATAGGAATAAGCCCCGGTGACAGGAATTGCCGCAGCCCCGGCAGCCTGCGTCGAGCGCGGCTGGCTGGCATAGACGAAGGGCTGGCCGGCGTTGCTCAGGTGATCGATGCCGAGCAGGAAGGAGAGGTCGCCGACTTTGTTGCCGATCGCCGCGGTGCTTTTGTTGCCGTCGAAATGGCCGTCGACGCCGAACAGCTTGAATTGCTGGCTGAATACCTGTGTCTTCAGCATCGCCTCCAGCCTGGTCGGCATTTTGGTAGTGATGGCGACGGTCGCACCCATCGAATTGCCCGGATACAGGGCGGAGAACGGGCCGTAGACCACATCTACCTGCGCAATATCTTCCGGAAAAACCATGGACCAGCGCGGCGGAAAGCTGTGGGTATTGCCTAGCAGGTTGCTGAGCAGCAGGCCGTCGGCGTACACCAGGCCGCGCGCAGTCTGCGAAGTGCCGTTGCCGCGCACCGACATGGTGGCGTTTTCATCGCCGATGAAGCGCTTGCGGATCGCCATGTTCGGCATGTATTTCAAGGCGTCTTCGGTGTTGACGACGTTCAGGTTTTGCAACTGCTCGGCAGTGATGCGCTCGCTGCTGGCCGGCAGGTTGGGATCGAGCACCCGCTTTTCGCGGGCGCCGGTGACGAATACTTCCGGCACCGCGTGCACGTCGTCGGCGGCGTGGGCGCTTTGCGCAAATATGGGCAAGCTGAATGACAGCGGCAGCAACGCTGCCGATAGTGCGCATGAACGGCGTAAAGAAAAAGGCGGCGGCGACTGGCGAGGGCGCGACAAGGCGCCCTCAGTTTGCGTGAGCAAATCAAGCATAAAACTCCCCTGGACTTCAATGGATAAGCATCCCCGTATTGCCGCGGCAACAGGGGATTCGCGGCAGCTCAGCTGCCGCCAGACGGCTGGTCAGGAGAGGGCAGGAGGCGGATCCAGCGGATGGGTGCGGCCGCGAAACGGCCGTGGCGGAATGTAGTCGTACAGCAGCGGGCTGGCATGCGACAGCGTCGCCGAAGTCGCCAGAAGGAGATCGAAAGACGCCGTCGGCGGCGGGCTGTTGGCCAGCAGCGAGCAGTAGCCGCAGGCATTCCAGTGGTCACCGGCCGGCATGGACGATTTGCCGCTGCCGCCATGGTCCTGGACCAGCCCGGCCGAGGTGCAGATCTCGTTGTATATCTGGTTGTAAGCCTGGATCGCGCCGCTCGCCTTGAGCGACTGCGAAACTGTCGGCATCAGGATGCCTAGCCAGATGGCAAACAGGCAGCTCCAGACAACAATTTTTTGGCGGCGGATGCGGAACATGGATAGCTAACGAAGGCTTGCGGGAGGATGCTGTGCGGCAAAGCCCGTCGATTATAGGGGGAGGCCCGGATGAGCACAAGACCGTAAGCCGCCAGGCCGGCGAGAGGGTGGCTTGCAGCAATTCTGCAGAACTGCCCTTGTGTGAAAATAGTACAAGCCGGCCCTGGCTTTTGTGGTAGCGCCCTTCAGGCCGGCAATCCTATAGTCTCCCTGCGTCACAAAGACGCGGCCGGTGCAGCCGGTCCATGGTAATCGCCGGCGGCTTGCACTTCGCTGGGGTGCTCAAAAAACAGAGGAGACAATAGTGATGAACAAACTCGCCTATGCCGGTGCGCTTGCCGGCCTGGTGTTCCTGATGCCGGCCGCTTCCGCGGCCGATTCCTGCAGCGTTCCGCAATTGAAAGTACTGGCCCAGAAAACCCTGGGTCTCACCACGCTCGAAAAGTCGCTGGCCGATTATCGCAAGGCCAGCGGCACCCAGGTCGACCTGGTGTATTTCGGCGAGAACGATCGCCGCGGCAAGTCGCGCCTGGATGCTTCCACCAAGGCCGGGGCCTACCAGGTCTACTACGTGGACGAAGCCAATGTGGCGGAATTCGCCGCCGCCGGCTGGATCCTGCCCTTGCTGAAATATTATCCGAAGGAATACGATTTCAGCGATTTCCTGCCCGGCCGCCGCGCCGTCGCCAGTTACAAGGATGTCGCTTACTTTGCGCCGCTGTACGGCGGCGGCGACTTTCTTTATTACCGCAAGGACTTGCTCGACAAGGCGCACATCGCCGTGCCGAAAACGCTGGAAGAACTGCAGGCCGCCATCAGGAAGCTGCACAATCCGCCCTCCGTCTACGGCTGGGTGGCGCGCGGCCAGCGCGGTTCGGGCATGAACGTGTGGCGCTGGTCGCCTTTCTTTACCGCCATGGGCGGCGCATGGGTCGGCAAGGACGGCAAGGCCGGCTTCAATTCCGCGTCCGGAGTGAAAGCCACGCAAACCTATATGGATCTGTTGAAGTATGCGCCGCCCGGCTCCGCCACCTACGACTGGAGCAATGCTGTCGAAAGTTTTCGTGCCGGCAAGGTCGCCTTCATGATCGAGTCGACGCCGTTCGCCGACTGGATGGAAGACCCGACCAAATCGTCAATCGTGGACAAGGTCGGCTACGCGCGGCCGCCGGCGCCGCTGTCTTCGGCAGGTTTCGGCCACGGCTTTGCGATTGCCGCCTACGGCAGCAAGGATGAATGCACGCGCCAGGCGGCCGGCAAATTCATCGCCTGGGCCAGCAGCAAGGAACAGGAGCAGGCGCGCCTCAAGGATGGCGTGTTCAGCGACTATAACCGCAGCAGCACGATCGGCAGCCCGTACTTCCAGCAGCATGTGAAGCCGGGGATCGTCGCCGGCCTGAACGCGATCACCGATACCACCAGGCTGAATATCTGGTCGTCGCCGCTGTGGCCGCAGGTCGGCGACAACCTTGGCGTTGTGCTGGAAGAACTGTTCACCGGCACCCGCACCGACGCCAAGGCCGCGCTGGACGACGCCGCCAAGTACACCGACGCCGTCATCGCCCGCGCCGGCCGCCGCAACTGAACGTCACTCAGGATTGCCAGGCGGCCCCGGTCCGGCGCCGCCTGGCGCAGCCTTTCGAGAAACGACAATGAATAAACGCCATAGCACCTCCTTGCCCTATGTGTTCCTGCTGCCGCCTTTGCTGATCCTGGCCGTACTGGCGCTGGTGCCCACCGTCGGCGCGATCTACCTGGCGCTGCGTGACCGCATGCTGCAATACGCCGACAGCCATTTCGTCTGGTTCGAGAATTTTTCCCGGCTGGCGGCGGACCGCCGCTTCCTCAACGCCATCAAGGTCTCGGCGCAATGGGAAGCCGTCACCGTGCTCGGCACCCTGGTGGTGGGCGTGCTGCTCGCGGTCTGGCTGTTCGAGAAGACTTCGCCTCGCACCCGCAATCTGCTGTCGGTGCTGCTGATCATTCCGGTGCTGCTGCCGCGGGTGTCGGCGGCCTTCCTGTGGAAATTCATGTTCTCGCCCTTGCTGGGCATCGTCAGCTGGCTGCTGGGTTTTGTCGGCCTGGGCAACATCGCCTTCCTGTCAGATCCCGCCCTGGCGTTGCTGGCGGTGGCCTTTGTCGACGTCTGGCAATGGGGCTTGTTCTTTGCCGTGATCGTGCTCAAGCTGCTGGAGACCTTGCCGCCGGAACCGCTGGAGGCGGCGCGCATCGACTATGCCCGCAGCTGGGAGGTGTATGCACTGGTGGCGTTGCCGATGCTGCGGGCGCCGCTGGTCAGCCTGGCGCTGATCAAGATGATCGAGTCGCTGCGTTCTTTCGACCTGATCTATGTCATGACCAAGGGCGGTCCCGGCATCGCCACCGAAACGCTGGACATGTATGCCTATTCGCAGGGCATCGGTTTGTCCGGCGATATCTCCTACGCCTCGGCGATGGCGGTCCTGATGATGGTGCTGACCACCGCGTTGTTCACAATCATTTGGAAGCGAGCAAAAAAATGGCAAGAATAATTGCAGGCCTGCCGGCAGGGGGCAAGATGCAACTGGCAGCGCCCCGCAAAGCTGCCGCTCGGGGCAGCCTCGTGCGCGGATTATCCAAGGCCTTCAGCTGGCTGGGCTTGGCGCTGCTGGTGACGGTGGCCCTGTTCCCGGTGCTGTGGGCGCTGCTCAATTCGCTCAAGGAATTGATGGACATCGTCTCGCCGACGCCGCGTTTCCTGTTCCGGCCGACCCTGGACAACTATCGGCAGGTGCTGCACACGCCGGAAGTTTTGTCCGGCCTGTACAACAGCATCCTGGTGGTCGGTTCGGCGGTCGCGCTGGGCGCGCTGCTGGGCGTGCCCGCCGCTTACGCTATCGCCCGCTATCCCTTCCGCCGGCGCGACGACGTCCAGTTCTTCGTGCTGTCGCTGCGCTTCCTGCCGCCGGTGGCGGTGGCGATTCCGCTGATGGCGACCTGGATCGACCTTGGCGTCTACGACACCCGCTTTTCGCTGATCGTGACTTATCTGCTGACCACCTTGTCGACCATTATCTGGCTTTCCATCCCAGCCTTCCAGCGGGTCCCGCGCGAAGTCGAGGAAGCTGCAACCATCGATGGCTACGGTCCGTATGCAGTGTTCTGGCGCATCGCCTTGCCGATTGCGTCCAAGACCTTGCTGGGCGGCGTTGTATTCAGCTTCGTGCTGGTCTGGAACGAACTGATGATGGCGCTGACCCTGACTTCGCAGCAGGCCGCCACCTTGCCGGTGATTGCCGCCACGTTCACCTCGATGGGGCAGGAAGTGCCGTGGGGCGTGGTCAACGCCTCCACCGTGCTGCTGGCCTTGCCGCCGCTGGTGTTCCTGGGATTGCTCAGTCAGTTGCTCAATTCCATGCTGAAGCATCGCTGAGTGTTGTGTAAGACAAAAAAACGGAGCAGCGCCGTCCCGCTGCACTAACAAGATAATGGAGTAGATGATGAAAGCCCTGGTTCTCGAAAAACAGCATGACATCCAGTTGCGAGAGATTGATTTGCCGCTGGCGATCGGTCCGCGCGACGTCAAGATCAAGATCCATACGGTCGGCGTCTGCGGCAGCGATGTGCATTACTACCAGCACGGCAATATCGGTTCCTTCGTGGTGCACGAGCCGATGGTGCTAGGGCATGAGGCCGCCGGCGTGGTGGCCGAAGTCGGCGCCGCGGTCCGTCACCTGCAGGTGGGCGACCGCGTCTGCATGGAGCCAGGGGTGCCGGATTTTGAATCGAGGGCGGCCCGGCTCGGCTTGTACAACCTCGATCCGGCGGTGCGCTTCTGGGCGACACCGCCGGTCCATGGATGCCTGACGCCGTTCGTCTCGCATCCGGCCGCTTTCACGTTCAAGCTGCCGGATAACGTCAGCTTCGCCGAAGGCGCAATCGTCGAGCCGCTGGCGATCGGCTTGCAGGCTGCCACCAAGGCCAGGATCAAGCCGGGCGACCTGGCAGTCGTGATGGGCGCCGGCACGATCGGCATGATGACGGCGCTGGCGGCGCTGGCCGGCGGCTGCAGCCGGGTGGTGATCTGCGACCTGATGCAGGAAAAGCTGGACCTGATCCATGCCTATCCCGGCATCACCACCGTCAACCTGCGCCGGCAATCGCTGCTGGAAACCGTGATTGGCCTGAGCGGCGAGTGGGGCGCCGACATCGTGTTCGAAGCCAGCGGCAGCGACAAGGCTTACGATGGCATCTTCGACCTGCTGTGCCCGGGCGGCTGCCTGGTGCTGGTGGGCATGCCGGCCGCCAAGGTGGCCATCGATATCGTTGCAATCCAAGCCAAGGAAATCCGCATCGAATCGGTATTCCGCTATGCCAATATCTTTCCGCGCGCGCTGGCCCTGATCGCCTCCGGCAAGATCGACGTCAAGCCCTTCATTTCGCGCTCGTTCAAATTCGCCGACGGCGTCGCCGCTTTCGATGCGGCGGCCAGCAGCAATCCGCACGATGTCAAGATCCAGATCGAATTGGAGTAAGCGCCATGGCCAGCATTGTTTGCGATAAGTTGGTAAAACATTATGAAGGCAACCCGGTAGTCCACGATTTCAGCATGGAGATCGCGGACGCGGAATTCATCGTGCTGCTCGGCCCCTCCGGCTGCGGCAAATCGACCATCCTGCGCATGATGGCCGGGCTGGAAGAAATCAGCGGCGGCGCCCTGCATATCGGCGCCCGTCAGGTGAATGACTTGCCGCCGCGCGAGCGCGATATCGCCATGGTGTTCCAGAATTACGCCCTGTATCCGCACATGACGGTGTACGACAACATGGCCTTCGGCCTGCGCCGCCTGAAGACGCCGGAGAGCGAGATCGGCCGGCGGGTCGGACAGGTGGCGCAGATGCTCAACCTGGAGCCGCTGCTGCAGCGCAAGCCAAAGCAGATGTCAGGCGGCCAGCAGCAGCGGGTGGCGATCGGCCGCGCCATGATCAAGACGCCGGCGGTATTCTTGTTCGACGAGCCGCTCTCCAACCTGGATGCCAAGCTGCGCGCCCAGCTGCGCGGCGACATCAAGCGCCTGCACCGGCAACTGGCGACCACGTCGGTCTATGTTACCCACGACCAGCTGGAAGCGATGACGCTGGCCGACCGCATCGTGCTCCTGAAAGCGGGACGGATCGAACAGGTCGGCACGCCGGCGGAAATTTACAACCACCCGGTATCCAAGTTCGCCGCAGGATTCATCGGCACCCCGGCCATGAATTTCATCGATTGCACCGCCAGCCATGAGGATGGAATGACAGTGCTGGACAGCGGCCAGGCCAGGTGGCGTTTGCCGCAATCCTTGTTCGCCATCGGCGACGGCCAGTCCGTCGTGCTGGGAGTAAGGCCCAATCACATGCTCACCTCCAGCACCGGCGACCGGCAGATTGAAATACTGGGCCGGATCGACCTGGTGGAACTGCTGGGGGCCGAATCACTGGTCAGCCTGTTGCATGCCGAGCGCGAAATCACTGCGCTGGTGCCGGCCAGCCGTTGCCCGCGGGTAGGGGACCAAGTATGCTTTAATGCCTTGATGAACGACCTGCATGTGTTCGATGCAGAGACAGGTCGCAGCCTGGTGTTGCGTCATTGACATCTATTTAAGCCCAGGCAACAACAGGAGGCGACATCATGCGGCCGGACCTTGAGCTTATCCAGAAAGTGCAATACCAGTCGTTCCGCGTCTGGTCCCACGGCTATCCGCACCAGGTGGCGCGCTGGCATTACCATCCCGAGTACGAGCTGCATTATTTGCGCGAGACCCGCGGCAAGATGTTTGTCGGCGACTACATCGGCGATTGCGGACCTGGCAACCTTGTGTTCACCGGCCCCAATATCCCGCACAACTGGGTGAGCGAACTGACGCCCGGCGCCAGCGTGGCGGAGCGCGACCTGGTGCTGCAGTTCGGCGCCGAGTTCATGCAGGATTGCATGCGGCTGTTTCCCGAATTCGGCCAGGTGCAGAAACTGCTCGACGAGGCGCGCTTTGGCGTACAGTTCGGCAAAGAAGCCGAGCCGCGGGCGCATGAGACCTTGAGCGCCATGCTCGGCGCCAGCGACGCCCGGCGCGTGATCCTGTTCCTGGACTTGCTGGACTACCTGTCGCATGCGCCGCGCGTGCGGCTGGCCAGCCCCAGCTACGATGCCAGCGCCGACCAGCGCCGCAACGCTGTCATCAACCAAGTGCTGGCCTATATCCTGGAAAACTATACCGCCAACCTGAGGGAAGCCGAGGTTGCCGAACTGGCTGGCATGGCCGGCGCCGCCTTTTCGCGCTTTTTCCGCAAGCGCACCGGCGTGACCTTCGTCCAGTACGTCAACCACCTGCGGCTCAACCGCGCCTGCGAGCTGCTGATGAACAGCGGGCTGTCGGTGACCGATATCTGCTACCGGGTGGGGTTCAATAATGTCTCGCACTTCAATCATCAGTTCCTGCAGAAAAAGCAGATGTCGCCGTCCAAGTTCAGGGCTTGTCATCTGACGCAACAAGGCGACACAGGCCCAAGCCGTCCAGCGCTGCTGTAAAAATCGGAATTCATTCATCTATCCAGGCAGCGGCCCCAGTACTTCCAAGATCAAGGCCATGCTGGCAGAGGGCGAGTACAAGCCGCTCGCTTATTTTCACGGCCGGACATTTGTCAGCGGGCAGGCCGCCGCGGCACGCTGCAGCAGCTCTTGCTTGAGCTGGACCAGTTCGGCGATTTTTTGATCGATGATTGCCGCCTTCTCGCGCAGCAGCGCCGCTACCGCCTGGTCCGGCTCGGGCGCATCCCACAAGGCCGGCAGGCTGGCGCCGATTTCGTTCAGGCTGAAGCCGAGCTTTTGCGCGCTGCGGATGTAGCCCAGCAGCTGCAGCGTCTCGGGCTGGTAGATGCGATAGCCGTTGCTGCCGCGCGCTGAACGTATCAGTCCGCGCTCCTCGTAGAAGCGCAAGGTGTCGCGGCTCAGGCCGCTGGCTTCGGCCAGGCTTCCGATGCGCATGTTTCCCCCGTTTTTTTGCTTGACCTTGGAGTGTACCCGAGGCTTTACCTTGCTTGCTCGTCGATATTTTTTTGAAGAGAGGGTAAACATGTTCGATCCCAAGTAATACCGCCGCATCATCCGCGCCAGCGCCTGGTATGACCTGCTGGCGACCATCGGCTTCGCCACCCCGTGGAGTTTCGCCGCCATTCACGCTGGCTTGCTGTGGCTGACGCAGAGATGGCAGCTGGCGGGAATATTTCCGGCGTTCGCGCCGGCGCATGTGCTGATGGCAAACCTGCTCGGTTCGGTGGTGACGATATGGGCGTTGCTGCGCATCCGCGATCCGCAACTGCAATTCGGCCGTTACGACGCTGCCGCGCGCTTTTTGTTTGCGGTGTGGCAGATATACGCCGTAGTCCATGGCGCCAGCGTGATCATCCTGGCTTTCACGGCGATGGAAATCGTGTTCGGCATCTTGCAGAGCATGCCGGTGCGCGCCGCCGCGCCGGGCGAGGGCAAAGCGGCCTAGCTGCATTTGTGTCGCAGTCCCAGCCCCAGCCTTGGCGTCACAGCCGGGGCCGGCTGACCAAGAATGTCACCCGGCTGACCCTCTTGGTCAGCATCGAGGCAAGCGCTAGACGCTAATGCCCGCCTGTCTTGCTGTAATGCGGTGGCACGATGTTTGCGATACCTCGCCAGATCCGCGGGCGCGCTTCATTCCGGAGCCTGCGATACGGCGTGAACAATGGGTTCGCGCATCTACAGCAAAGATTAAAACAATGTCTTCATTTAGCTATTCTCCGAAATCATCTGACCGGAGCCCTCCGTTCGTATTGCCGCTGCTGCTTTCCTTGCCTTTGCTGCTTGCGGCCTGCGGCGGCGGTTCGTCCGATTCGTCTGCCAGCCAGGTATCGCCATCGACTGTGGCGCCAGCCACGGCGCCGCCGACGACCGCCACGCCGGCAGCTCCGCCGGCAGCTCCGCCGGCCACGGCTCCGGCATCGGTCCCTGTCGCGGATTTCAAGGTGACGACGCAGGTGATCGCCACTGGCGCAACGGGCAAGGTCTTTGGCCTGAAAGCCAATTTTTTCAATGACGGCCTGGTGCCGCCGAGCCCGATGTCGAACTACGGCTTTCCCAATCCGGTCATCCCGGTGGTCAACGCGGATGGCAGCCTGGATGTGGCATGGCTGGATTATTCCGGCGCGACCCAGTCTTCGGTTTCCGGCCTGGGAACGCCTGCCACGATCAGCATCACCCACGTTAACCCTGATCTCAGCACCGGCGCCACAACGGCGACCAGCCTGCGCTCATACAAACTGCTGGGCTTTGCCAAGGATGCTGTCGGCGCCTTCTATATAGCCTATAACGTCGACCATCCGTACCGCAACGCGGTCGCGGGCGACGTCAACAACGTCAACGGCAACGAGCTGCATATCGCCAAGGCTTCCAGCGCCGGCTTCACGGCGACGGCGTGGGATACCCTGGTGTTCGGCAACCAGGACAACAGCAAGGACAAGAGCAAGGGCAACCCCGGCACGGCAGGAGGCGGCGTCTTGAGCTACGACGCGGTGAACCAGAAGCTGGTGCTGTACGTTGCGCATCAGATGGCTTGGGGCGATAACGGCACGCGTCACCAGGCCGGCTATTTCCGCTACTTCGATGCCGCTACCGGAAACGTCGTTGCGCCTGCCGGCAATTCGATGAACATGGGCTCTGCCTGGTTCTATTCGCACAATTTCAACCAGCGCCTGCTGATCGACAACGGCGTCGCCTACACGCTGGCGCATGGCGACGCCTATCCGCGTCAGCTGGGCTTGTCGGCGCGTACCTTGGCCAGCTATCTCGGCAGCGACGGCACCGTTTTCGATAAGCCATACCAAGCCATCGACGGCGCCGAGGGCGACAATACCACCAACGCCGAGACCGGCCAGTTCATCAAGCTGAGCAGCGGCGATTTCGCGATCGTGCACGCGACCTCGCAAGGCCGCGCCGCCCGCGATGTGCGCATCAGCCTGGTCAGCGGCGCCGACGGCAGCGTGCGTTCCAGCGCCTGGCTGACCAGCAACGCCGCCAATACGCAAGCCATCATGCCTAAGCTGGAAGCCTACGGCAGCGGCTTTGTGGTGTCCTACGGCCTGTGGAATTCGAGCAACCGCACCAACCGTGCGATCGAGTGGCATTTCATTCAGCTCGACGCCAGCTTGAATCCGCTGGTGCTTTCAAATCCGGTGCCGGGCATCGAATTCATCGCCGATCTGCCGCTGCTGCGCTTCACGGGCGGCCCCAACGCCGGCCGCGTGGGCTGGGTTTCCGGCAATGACCAGGGGACCTTGAGCGTGAATTTGGCGCCCGCTGCGCACTAAGCAGAAAGCAGGCAGCGGGGTGGGGCAAGCCGTGCCGCGCCGCCCGGCTGTCTGAGCCGTCGCTGCCGGCGGCGTTCAGTTATAGGTGTACTGCGGCTCCGGCATTGCAGTCAGCTGCTGCAGCGAGGCAATCAGGTCGGCGAAGCGCTGCCCCTGCACCGTGACGTGCTGGCGCAGCAGGTCGGCGGTCTGATCGCTGTTGCCGGCGATGATGGCTTGCACCACGCCGTCATGCTCCTGGTAAGAGACATTGAGGCGGTCGCGCACCCGCAGCTGCAGCCGCCGGTAGGGTCGCAGGCGGCGCTGCAGCGAGCGCGCCTGGGTCGCCAGGAAGGCATTGTGGCTGCCTTCATAGATGGCGTCATGGAAGGCTTCATTCTTGTAGAAATAACTGTCCGGATCGTGCGCATCGCGCGCTTCCATGCATGCCTGGTGCGCCGCCAGCAGGCGCGCATGCTCCTCGCCGGACATCCTGCGCGCCGCCAGGCGTCCGCACATCGCTTCCAGCTCTGCCATCACCTCGAACATTTCCACCAGCTGGCGCGGACCGATTTCGGCGACCACGGTGCCGCGCCGCGGCCGCGTCACCACGATGCCCATGGAAGCCAGCTGGATCAAGGCTTCGCGCACCGGCGTGCGGGACACGCCGAACTTGATAGCCAGGTCGGTTTCATCAAGATGCTGGCCTGGGCGAAACTCACCAACCGCGATCATCTCTTCGATGGTTTCGCGTAGCGATTCCGAGCGATTTTTTGTCGTGAGCATAATTTGGCCGTTTCTGGGATTATGTGTATTCCAGATTTGATTGTAAGGCGTATTTATTCGTTGACATAAAAATGTTTTATGGAATATTGTGTATACAAGGAAATGTAATAAGAATACATAGCATCTATCTTCAGCAATAAACGCATGAAAAGTAGCTAACAGGAACATCAATAAACCTACTGCGCGACCCAATCTCTGGTCTGCGATGCTCGCTGTACACTCTCGTACAGCTGCGCTTCTCAACCAGACCTTGGGCCGCTCGCTACGGTTTCTAGAGATTCCCGAAAATTGTATCGATAGTTTTTCCACCAGAGGAGAGGGGATATGTCTTTAGTCAGCAGAAGAACGGTGCTGGGCGCACTTGCGAGCACGCCGTTCTGGTCCATGTCGTCAGTCTGGGCGCAATCCAGCGCCCTTAAGATATCCCATCAGTTTCCCGGCGGTAGCATCAGCGAAGGCGACTTCCGCGACCGCCTGACCCGCATGTTTGCCGCAGAAGTCGGCAAGCGCACCAACGGCAGCCTGAAATTCGAGATTTATCCGGGCTCCTCCCTGATGAAAACCAACTCCCAGTTCTCCGCGCTGCGCAAGGGGGCGCTGGATTTCTCGCTGGTGCCGCTCAACTACGCCGGCGGCGAAGTGCCGGAAGTCAATATCGGCCTGATGCCTGGCCTGGTGACTTCGTACGAACAAGGCGCGGCCTGGAAGAATGCGGAAGTCGGCAAGGAACTGTCGCGCATCCTGCTGGACAAGGGCGTGATCATCGTCAGCTGGATCTGGCAGGCGGGCGGCGTTGCTTCCCGCACCAAGCCGATCGTCGATCCTGCCGACGCCAAGGGCTTGAAGATACGCGGCGGTTCGCGCGAGATGGACCTGATCCTGAAGGAAGCCGGCGCCGCCGTGGTGACGCTGCCGTCCAATGAAATCTATGCGGCGATGCAGACCGGCGCGATGGACGCCGCCATGACGTCGTCGACCTCGCTGATTTCCTTCCGCCTGGAGGAAGTCTCGAAGAGCCTGACCAGCGGCCGCGACAAGGCCTATTGGTACATGCTGGAACCGCTGATGATCTCGAAAGCCACCTTCGACCGCCTGACCAAGGAGCAGCAGGCGGCGGTGATGGCGGTCGGCGCCGACATGGAAAAATTCGCCGAAAGCGCGGCGCGGCTGGACGATTCCGGCGTCGCCGCGGTGTACATGAAGGCCGGCGCCAAAGTGGTCGACCTGAACGCCGCCACCGTCAAGAAATGGCAGGACATTGCGCGCAACACCGCCTGGAAAGACTATGCGGCCAAGAACGAGAATTGCGCCAAGCTGCTGAAACTGGCTGAGAAACTCCTATGAGCCACGGCTTCGACGCGAAGCCGACCGCTGCCGACTTGCCTGCCATGCCGGATAATCCGGTAGTGGCGGTGCTGGCCGGCGCACTTGCGCGCTTCAATCAACTTGCCCTTTACCTGTCGATGGTAGCGCTAATGCTGACGGCGTTGATCATGACGTATTCCGTGGTGGCGCGCTATTTCTTCCACGTGCCGACCGACTGGCAGGACGACGCCACCGTCTTCATGCTGGTCGGCGTGATCTTCCTGTGCGCCGGCTACGCGCAATCGTATCGCGGCCATATCGGCATCGAAGCCCTGTCGTCGATCTTGCCGGCTGGCGTGAACAGGATGCGGCTGCTGCTGGTCGACGTGGTGTCTTTCCTGTTCTGCGGTTTCTTTTCGTGGAAGTCATGGACCTTGTTCCATGAGGCCTGGTCCGAAGGACAGACTACCTCGTCCACGTTCGCGCCGCCGCTGTGGATCCCTTATTCCTTGATGGCGCTCGGCATGACCGTGCTGACCTTGCAGATCCTGGCGCAGGTGCTGGCGCGCCTGACCGATCGCGGCGCCAACCATCCAACCGTCACGGGAGTGTAATGAGTCCGCTTGCCCTTGGTGCCCTGTATGGCATCGTCACGATTGTCGTGATGTGTTCCGGCATGCCGATTGCGTTTGCACTCGGTGTGGTCGCCACCAGTTTCATGTATTTCTTCATGCCGGCTTCCTCGCTGGATACCGTCACCCAGAACGTCTACGAGGAAATCGCCTCCGTCACCTTGCTCTCCATCCCTCTGTTCATCCTGAAGGGGGCGGCCATCGGCAAATCGCCGGCCGGGCGCGACCTGTACTCGGCGATCCACGCCTGGCTGAGCCGGGTTCCGGGCGGCCTCGGCATCGCCAACGTCTTTGCCTGCGCCTTGTTTGCGGCGATGGCAGGCTCCTCGCCGGCGACCTGTTCAGCGATCGGTTCCGCCGGCATCCCGGAGATGCGGCGGCGCGGCTACTCGCCGGGATTCGCGGCCGGCATCATCGCCGCCGGCGGCACGCTGGGGATCCTGCTGCCGCCATCGATCACCATGATCCTGTATGCGGTGGCGTCGGAACAATCGCTGGGACGCCTGTTCCTGGCCGGCATCGGCCCCGGCGTCCTGCTGGTAGTCATGTTCGCCGGCTACGCCGTCTACCGCGCCCGCAAGGAATACCGGCTGGCGCACGAGATCTATCGCCAGGGCGGCGTCAAGTCGGCCTACCTGGATGACGAACATTTCACGCTTGCCCAGAAGGTCGAGATGCTGCCGCGCGTGCTGCCGTTCCTGATCCTGCTGATCGGCGTCATGATTGCCTTGTACGGCGGCTTCGCCACGCCGTCGGAGACTGCCGGCCTCGGCGCCTTGCTGGCGATCGTGCTGATCGCCGTGGTCTACCGCATGTGGCGGCCGCGCGACCTGATGCCGTTCCTGAACTCGACCATCAAGGAATCCTGCATGCTGCTGCTGATCATCGGCATGTCGCTGCTGTATTCGTATGTGATGAGCTATCTGCACATCAGCCAGTCGGCGGCGCAATGGGTGGTTGCCCTGCATCTGTCGAAATGGCTGCTGCTGGCGGTGATCCTGCTGATGGTGATCGTGCTCGGCTTCTTCCTGCCGCCGGTGTCGATCATCCTGATGACCGCGCCGATCATCCTGCCGCCGCTGCGCGAAGCCGGCTTCGACCTGATCTGGTTCGGCGTGGTGATGACGGTGGTGATGGAGATGGGCCTGATCCATCCGCCGGTCGGCCTGAACCTGTTCGTGATCAAGAACATCGCGCCCGACATTCCGCTGTCCGACGTGATCAAGGGCACGCTGCCGTTCCTGCTGCTGATGTTCGCGGCGATCATCCTCCTGTGCCTGTTTCCGGGCATCGTCACCGGCTTGCCGGATATCTTGATGGGAGCCAGATAACATGGAAGGCCGCCGCTGGGACTTGCGCAACGCCAATCGCGAGCAGCGCCTGCGGCGCGCCGCCGAGATGCTCGGCAGCGGCTGCCAGGGCAAGATAGTGGAAACCGGGCGCATCCAGGACCTGTTGTACAGCGTGCTGGAAGCGGGTGACAAAGTCTGCCTGGAAGGGAATAACCAGAAGCAGGCCGATTTCCTCGCCAAGGCGCTGGCCCGGCTCGATCCGGCGCGCATCAGCGGCCTGCACATGCTGCTGTCGGTGCTGGCCTTGCCGGAGCACCTGGATATCTTTGAAAACGGCGTCGCCGCCCGTCTGGACTTTTCTTTCTCCGGTCCGCAGGCGGGGCGCCTGGCGGGGCTGGTCGCGGCCGGCAAGCTGAACATCGGCGCCATCCATACCTATCTTGAACTGTTCGGCCGCTACTTTGTCGACCTGACGCCGCGCGTGGCGCTGGTGGCGGCGCAGGCGGCGGACCGCCACGGCAACCTGTACACCGGGCCGAATACCGAAGACACGCCGGCGATCGTCGAAGCCACGGCCTTCAGCGGCGGCATCGTGATCGCCCAGGTCAATGAGATCGTCGATGTCCTGCCGCGGGTGGATATCCCGGCGGACTGGGTCGGCTTCGTGGTGCAGGCGCCGACGCCGCACTATATCGAGCCGCTGTTCACGCGCGATCCGGCGCAGATCTCCGACATCCAGGTGCTGATGGCGATGATGGCCATCAAAGGCATCTACGCCGAGTATGCAATCCAGCGGCTCAACCACGGCATCGGCTTTGATACCGCAGCGATCGAGCTGCTGCTGCCGACCTACGCCGCGTCGCTGGGACTGAAAGGCAAGATCTGCCAGCACTGGGCGCTCAATCCGCATCCGGCGCTGATCCCGGCGATCGAGGCCGGCTTTGTCGAGTCCATCCATTCCTTCGGTTCCGAACTTGGCATGGAAGACTATATCCGGGCGCGCTCCGACGTATTTTTCGTCGGCGCCGACGGCTCGATGCGCAGCAACCGCGCCTTCAGCCAGATGGCCGGCCACTACGCCTGCGACATGTTCATCGGCTCCACCTTGCAGATCGACTTGCAGGGTAATTCGTCTACCGCTACCGCCGGCCGCATTGCCGGTTTCGGCGGCGCGCCCAACATGGGCGCCGATGCGCGCGGGCGGCGCCACGCCAGCCTGGCTTGGCTGAAGGCCGGCAAGCAGGCACGCGACGGCAGGAACCTGATTCCGCGCGGGCAAAAGCTGGTGGTGCAGATAGTCGAGACCTTCCGCGAACACATGCAACCGGCCTTCGTCGAAAAACTGGATGCCTGGGAGCTGGCCGAGCAGGCCGGCATGGCGATTCCGCCGGTGATGATCTACGGCGAAGACGTCAGCCATATCCTGACCGAGGAAGGGCTGGCCAACCTGCTGCTGTGCCGCAGCGACGAAGAACGCGAGCAGGCCGTGCGCGGCGTCGCCGGCTACACCGCCATCGGCCTGGGACGCGACAAGCGCATGGTCGAAAACCTGCGCGACCGCGGCATCATCCGGCGCCCGGAAGACCTGGGCATCGACAAGCGGCTGGCCACGCGCGACCTGCTGGCAGCCAAGAACATGAAAGACCTGGTGCGCGCCTCGGGCGGCTTGTACCAGCCGCCGAAGCGTTTCAGGAACTGGTGAACCGAACTGGCAAAGGTGATAGGGCGTTGCGATGGAAACCTTGAATTTTCGTTTTGAACATGGCCAGCGCCAGCTGCCCGCGACCGCGCAGCTGTCGGGCGTGGTCAGCTCGGGCAACCTGGAGGTGCTGATCGAATCGGCGCCGCTGAACGGCGCCTGCACGATTGAAATCAGGACCGCCGCGCGCGGCTTCGGCAAGATCTGGCAAGCGGTGCTGAGCGATTTCCAGCAGCGCTGGCAGCTGGCCGATACGCGCATCGCCATCAACGACATGGGCGCCACGCCGGCAGTGGTCAGCCTGCGCCTGGACCAGGCGGTGGAAGCGGCGCTGGGAGGTCAGCCATGAACAGTTATCTGGAAGCGCATGCGCGCGAGCGCCTCGATGCGGTGCTGGATGCCGGCAGTTTCCGCGAATTCCTGCCGCCGTCGCTGCGCATCGTCAGCCCGCATCTGGGCCAGCTGGATGCGCCGGTGTCGTTCGACGACGGCGTCGCCATCGGCGCCGGGCGGCTGTTCGGCGAGCCGATACTGGTGGCGGCGCAAGAGGGCGGTTTCATGGGCGGCGCGGTGGGCGAGGTGCACGGCGCCAAGCTGACAGGCCTGCTGCAGCGCGCGCTGCTGGAGCGTCCGTATGCGGTGCTGCTGCTGCTGGAAAGCGGCGGCGTGCGCCTGCACGAAGCCAATGCCGGCCTGATTGCAGTATCCGAAGTGATGCGCGCCCTGCTTGAGGTGCGCGCCGCCGGCATCCCTGTGATCGCGCTGGTCGGCGGTTCCAACGGCTGTTTCGGCGGCATGGGCATCGTCGCCTGCTGCGCCAATGCGATCGTGATGTCGGAAGAAGGGCGGCTGGCGATGTCCGGGCCGGAAGTGATAGAAACCGCCAACGGCGTCGAAGAATTCGACGCGCGCGACCGCGCGCTGGTCTGGCGCACCACCGGCGGCAAGCACCGCTACCTGCTGGGCGATTGCCAGATGCTGGTGGCCGACGACAGCGCCGTGTTCCGGCAGGCAGCCTTTGCCTTGATGCAGGAATGCCATGCCGGCGTCGACGCTATCGCCTTGACGCTGGAAGCGCTGGAGGCCGAACAGCAGTTCTTGCAGGACCGTGTCGATGCCTTCGGCGCTGCCGTCGACCCGCTCGACATCTGGCAAAAAATCGGCGTCGCCGATGCGGTCAATCTACCCATGCTGGAAGCCGACGTCTTTGTCGCCGCCACAGCGCAACTGCGACGGAGGCCGTGAATGGATTGGATTTCACTGGCAGGGCAGCTGTTCCCGCAAGGCCATACCATCGTCGAGCAGGATAATTTCCTGACCGGCACCGCGCAAGTCGACGGCGCCACGGTGAACGTGATCGGCAGCAGCGGCCACGCGCCGATCGGCGTCGAAATCGCCTTGCTGCAGGCGCAGGCGGTGCTGGCCACGGTGCGCAACTTCCCGCAGCGGCCTATCGTCATCCTGGTCGATACTCAAGGCCAGCGCCTGCGGCATCGCGATGAAATGCTAGGCATTAACAGCTATATGGCGCATCTGGGAAAATGCATCGCGCTGGCGCGCAGCCAGGGACACAAGATCATCGGCCTGGTGTACGACCAGGCGCTGTCGGGCGGCTTCATCACCAGCGGCCTGATGGCCGACGCCTGTTTTGCCCTGCCGCAGGCGACCATCCGCGTGATGGGCTTGCCGGCCATGGCGCGCATCACCAAGGTGCCGCTGGAGCGCCTGACGGAACTAGCCAAGAGCAATCCGGTGTTTGCGCCGGGACCGGTGAATTACCTGCACATGGGCGGCATCGAAGCGATCTGGGATGGCGATCTGGCCTTGCAGATGGCGCAGGCCTTGCGCGACGCCAACCCGCAGGACCGGCGCAGCGCCGCAGGCTTGCAGCGCGGCGGCCGCAGCCAGGCGTTTCCGGTGGCGCAGGCGGTGCTGGCCCATGCTGACGCGCCATAGCCTGGTCTGGCTTAGCGCCGACGGCTGGCAGCGGTCGGCGCAAGCAGTGGCGGCGGATTGCCGCGCGGCGCTGGAACGCTGGCAGCAGGAGGATTGGCCGCTGGTGCTGCGGCGGCGCGAAGCGGATGCACCGGAACATGAGTTGTGCCTGGGACTGGCGCTGCCGCCGGACAGCAATGGCGACAAGCTGAGGATTCCGCTGCGGGCGCAACTGGCGGATATCCAGCGAATTGAAGCACCGCTGACGCTGCGCCAGGCGCTGGCGCACATGCCGGCCGGCTGGAGCGGCCCGCTGCGCGCGTTTGCCGGCGATTGCCTGCACAGCGGCATCGCGCTGCGCTTGTACGGTTCCTGGGCCTGGCAAATCCTGACCCGCCAAAATTATGTCACCGCCGCTTCGGATATCGACCTGTTGTTTGCGCCCAGGAGCGCGCCGGAATTTTCGCGCGGCATGGCCTTGCTGGCGCAGCACGCGGCACGCTTGCCGCTGGATGGCGAAGTGATCTTTCCGGATGGCCGGGCCGTAGCCTGGAAGGAGTGCTGGCAAGCCATGCAGGCCGGCGCCGAAGGCGGCACTGCTGCGCGCGTGCTGGTGAAGACGGCAGCCGCGGTGCAGCTGAGCGCGCTGGCCAGCCTGATCTCCAGCCTGGAGCCGGCATGAGGATCGACGCGAGAGCCGCCATGAGAGCCGACATGACACGCGCAGCCTGCCATCCCCCCTTGCATCCTCCGGCCTCGCCGCAGTTGCGCCGGCACAGCCTGCCGCAACAAAGCGCACGTCAGCAGCAAGTCTTCTGCCTGCAAGTCGCACGGCTCGCCTTGCGCAGTCTGTATCGCGAATTGCAGTTGTATCCGAAACCCGGCCTGGTGTCCCTGGTTGATAACGGCAGCCACAGCGACATGGATGCCGGCACATTCATGCGCAGCCTGTTTTCGCTGCGTCATTATTTCGCTCGCATCACGCAAGCTGGCGTGGCAGGCAAGGAATTCGCCGTATTGCGGCAACTCGGCATTGGCGCTGAACAGACCATGCTGAAGGCGACCGCCGGCGTCAACACTCACCGCGGCGCGATTTTTTGCCTCGGCCTGTTGTGCGCGGCGGCCGGCTATTGCCATGGCCGCGGCATGTCCTTGTCGGCGCCGGCCATCCGCGCCACATTGCTGATACAGTGGGGCGATGCCTTGACCCGGCATATGCAGGAAAGAGCGGCGAGCACGCATTGCGCCGAACCTTCGCATGGGCGGCTGGCGGCGGAAAAATATGCGGTCAGCGGCGCCAGCGAAGAAGCGGCGCTGGGATTTCCATCGCTATTCGAAGCGGCTTTGCCGCGCTTCCTGTCGACGCTGGGAGCAGGCCGCGGCTACGACGCCGCCGCGGTGGACGCCTTGTTCGTCCTCATGGCGAGCATCAGCGACACCAATCTCTACCACCGGGGCGGCCCGGCGGCGGCCGACAAGGTGAAAGCATGCGCGCGGGCTTTCCTGGAAATGGGAGGCAGTGCGATAAAAGATTGGCGTGAACAAGCAATTAGTTGCCATAAAGTATTTATTCAGGATAAGCTGTCGCCCGGTGGCGCTGCCGATTTATTGGCCGCCACTTATTTGCTGCATGGATTAAGTTACCTGCGCTGAGAATCTGTCCACGATCTTACTGCGCCCGCGTGACCTGGCGCTAAACGGTGCTCAAAACCACGGTGTACAAAAAAAAGTACACTCCGGTTTTTCTGCGCCGTTTAGCGCCAGGTCACGCGGGCTCGTTAGAGATCGTGAACAGGTTCTGCGCGGGCGGCCTTCCATGCGGATACTGCGTCGACGAATATCTCTGGAGAACAAATGAAAGTGCATCAGAAGTTGTCTTTGGCTGTCAGCATCAGCGCGTTGGGCCTGTTTGGCTTGCTTGCGGCTGGTAGCGCTATCGCGGAACCGGGCATCACCAGCAACACCATCGTGATCGGCCAGTCTGCCGGTTTTACAGGCACCACGGCGGAAGAAGTGAAGCAAGCCACGGCAGGCGCCCAGCTGTATTTCGATATCGTCAACAAGCAAGGCGGCGTGTTCGGCCGCAAGATCGTGCTGGAGTCGCTGGACGACGGTTTCGAGCCGAAGCGCACCGTCGAAAATACCCGCAAGCTGCTCAATGAAAAGAATGCGTTCGCGCTGTTCCTGTATCGCGGCACCCCGACCACCGAATCCATCCTGGGCGCCATCAACGACGCTAAGGTGCCGCTGATTGCACCGGTCAGCGGCGCGACCTCGCTGCACGAGCCTATGCAGCACTATCTGTTCAATGTGCGTTCCAAGTATCGCGACGAAGTCGGCACCGCGATCGAGCAGCTGTCCGGCATGGGCCTGCAGCGCTATGCGGTGCTGGTCTCCAACGATTCCTTCGGCAATGACGCGCTGGAAGGCTTGAAGCAAGCGATCAAGAAGAATAAATTGCCGGAGCCGTTAGTCGCCAACTATGAACGCAACACCGTGGCGGTGGAGGGCGCGGTCAAGAAGATCTTCGATGCCAAGCCACAGGCAGTCCTGATGATTTGCACCGCCAAGCCGTGCGCTGCCTTCATCAAGCAGTATCGCGAAGCCGGCGGCCAGCAGCAGCTGATCACCTTGTCCAACGTCAGCTCGCAGGTGTTCCTGCAAGGCCTGGGGAAAGACGCGCGCGGCCTGGGCATGACGCAAGTGTTTCCGAATCCAAGAAGCTCCAGCACGCAGATTTCCAAGGAATTCATGACTGCGCTGAAGACCCGCAGCGAATTGTCCGATTCCTACCCGACGCTGGAAGGCTTCATCTCGGCCAAGGTGCTGGTGGAAGGCTTGCGCCGCGCCGGCAACAAGCCGACCCGCGACAGCCTGGTCAGCGGCCTGGAAAGCATGGGCGGTTACGATATCGGCGGCATGGCCCTCAAGTATGGCCCGAACAGCCGCGACGGCTTGAATTTCATTGAGTTGACCGTGATCGGCAAGGATGGCTACGTACTGCGCTAAGCCGCAATCGCAGCAAACCGCGGCGAGTCAGCCATGACGCCGCGGCTGGCGCTGCTGTGCTCAGGGCAGGGCGGGCAGCATGCGTCGATGTTCGAGTTGGCGCGCAGCGATCCCGCAAGCGCGGGGTTGCTGGCGCAGTTGCTCGATCCTTGGCTGGCTGCAACGCTGCCGGGCCTGTCGCTGCCAGAGGTCCTGCAGGACCAGGATCTGCTGTTCTCCAACCGCCTGGCGCAACCGCTGATCGTAGCTGCTACGGCCGCGATCTGGTCCGCATTGCAGGCGCAATTGCCGCCGCCGGAGCTGGTGGCCGGATACAGCATCGGCGAGCTGGCGGCCTGGCATGTCGCCGGCGCCATGTCCGCGCCGCAGGCGATCGCCCTGGCGCAGGCGCGGGCGCAGCTGATGGACGCATGCCTGCTGCCGGGATCGCCGCAAGTCTTGTTTGCCGTCAGCGGCATCGCCTTGCGGCCGCTGGCAGCCTTGCTGGCGTCGCAGCAGCTGCACGTGGCGATAGAAACCGATGCCGACAGCTGCATCGCGGGCGGCCTGCAGCAGGATTTGCCGGGCGCTGCCGCCGAAATCGAAAGGCAGGGCGGAAGAATAACGCTGCTGCCGGTGACGGTGGCTTCGCATACTCCCTTGATGGCAGCCGCGGTCGCGCCGTTTGCGCAGCAGCTCAAGCAGCAATTGTCGCGCGATCCCTCGCTGCCGCTGCTGTCCGGCCTTGATGCCCGTATCCTGACACGAAAAGAACAAGCGATAGAGACGCTGTCGCGGCAGCTGGCGCACACCATCCGCTGGAACGCATGCATGGATGCCTGCGCCGAGCGCGGCATTACGGCAGCGCTGGAACTGGGGCCGGGGGCAGCGCTGTCGCGCATGCTGGCGGCGCGCCATCCTCATATCGCATGCCGCTCGGCGAGCGAGTTCCGTTCGCTGCAGGGCATTGTCAACTGGCTGCAGCGCTTGTGACGGCCAGGCCGCTCAGGCTTGCTCCGCATGCGGCATCAGCAGCAGGAATGCGGCGATAAAGGCGGCTACCATGGGTGCGGCATCGCGCCGGTAAATCACGGCAACGTCGGATTGCGCATCCTGCGGCGGCAGTTGCAGGAAACGGATCCCCGCCGGCGCGATCTCTTGCATGCTTTCCGGCACGATCGCAATCCCCAGGTTGGCTTCAATCAGATTCAGCAGCGAGGCCTTGCGCGAGGTGGCGCGCGAAGCCTTGGGGAAGAAATCATGCCGCATGCACAGCGCCGCCACCAGGTTGCTGAGGCCGCCGCGGTCCTTGTGCGGCACCGATACAAAGTGTTCGTCGCGCAGCTCGGCGATGCCGATCGTGCTTCTGTGGGCAAAGCGATGATCCTTGGACAGCGCCACCACCAGTTTTTCAGAAAATATTTTCTTGACCTGGATGTTCGGCAGCTGGCGCAATATCGGCAGCCGCACCAGGCCGAAATCGGCGCGGCCTTCGTCGATGTCCAGCGCCTGGTGCTCTGAGGGCGCGCGGGAAAAATCCAGCGATACGCCGGGAAACTGCGTCAGCAGCGTATTGAAAATATTGCCCATGGCGGCGGACAAGGTGACCGAACTCGAATGCAGTACGCGGATGCGGCCCTGTTCGCCCTTGCCGACCTGATGCGCCTGGACAATGGCGTCTTCGATATCTTCCAGGATCCGTTTGCTTCTTTCATAGAACAGTTGCCCCGCCTCGGTCAGCTCGATATGGCGCGAATCGCGCTGCAGCAGGCTGACCTGCATGTCGATTTCCAGTTCCTTCATCTGGCGGCTCAAGGCCGACTGCGCGATGAACAGGTGTTCGGCGGCGCGGGTATAGCTGCCGGCGTCGACAATTTCGACGAAATACTTGAGCTGTCTGAGTGAAATCATTGTGAAGTCATTGCTATGCCGTTTCGAGATAGATGGCCGCCATATTCGGTATTGGCGCTGGCCTTGCCTGTAACGCTACAGTGAAGGCATGCGGCGCTTGCCGATATCGTGTTCGGCGCGTTGCCGCCACGCTGTTTTACCTTGGCTTTTCGAGGTGGTCAACATAAAAATCGCTGGTGCTTTCACCAGGACGATCAGGGGAATCTCATGTCCGAAATTTTACTCATTGTGATCGGCGCGAGCGGCGTCGCGATCAGCATTTTCGCCAATTTAACCTTTGCGCGGCGGAGCGGCTCCGCCGAGGTCCCGCCTGCCGTCGACGGATCGAAGCAGGGCGACCCTTGATCCTCGTCAAAGCTCTTGCTGCTGACGGCGGCTTGCCTTCAGCGGCTGCGCCGAAAATCGCATGCAAGCCTGCCCGCGCAACTGGTAATATTTGCGCATAGGGTATCAGTACATACAGGTCTGTATATGGCTGTGCGGCGGCAGGAAATAAATTTCACGAACTTGCTGGCCGCCACCTTGAATACCTCGCGTTCTTTGCATATATTGTCATACGACAACAAATTTTCACCCGTTTCACCACTTCCTTTCAGTCCGTAAAAATACATCTTGCATATGCATGACTGACTCAGGCCCTGGTCATGAGTCGATGTCGAATTCCCGTGACAAGCATCAGCTGCCTGTCGCAGGTGGGATTTTTATTGTTTGCCGCCGGCAGCATCGGTGAATACAACTTGCGAGGACTACATGTCGATTAAACGAAAACTTTTGTTTGGCCTGGCCGTTTCCCTACAATTATGTGCGCTGGCATTTGCCGCCCATCAGGCGCTGGCGCAGGAGACGCTGCAAGGCGAGGCGGTGGCGGCGCGGCTGCCGGCCGACCAGCCTTATAACGACAAGACGCTGTACGGCTTCGGCGCCGGCGATGCGCTTACTGCCGCGCAGGTGACGGAAAACGCCGCGGTCACCCACAACAGCATTTCGATCAACGGCAGGACCATCCGCTACACCGCGACCGCAGGCCATCTGACCGCCGCCGATCCGAAAACAGGCAAGCCGGAGGCCTCGATTTTCTACGTTGCCTATACCGCTGACAAACAGGACGCCGGCAAGCGGCCGGTCACCTTTTTCTATAATGGCGGCCCGGGCTCGTCGTCGGTATGGCTGCACCTCGGCTCCTTCAGCCCCAAGCGCATCGTGACCGGCGATCCGGCCACCACGGAGCCGCTGCCATTCCCGTTTGTCGACAACAAGCAAAGCCTGATCGACACCACTGACATGGTGTTCGTCGATGCGGTCGGCACCGGCTTCTCCGAAGCCATCAGCCCCAACACCAACCAGACTTTCTGGGGTGTGGACAGCGATGCGGCGGTGTTCCGGGATTTCGTCACGCGCTACCTCAATGCCAATCACCGGCTGGAATCGCCCAAGTACCTGTTTGGCGAATCGTATGGCACGCCGCGCACCGACGTCCTCGCCAACCTGCTGGAAATGGCCGGCACCAAGCTGACTGGCGTGGTGCTGCAATCGGCCATCCTGAACTACAACTCGAACGCCGACTTTAACGGCGGCTCGTATGGACCGTACTTCCCAGGCTATGCAGCAGTGGGAGCCTATTTCAACCTGGTGACGCCGGCGCCGGCCAATCTCACCAAGTTCGCCAAGCAGATGCGCACTTTCGTGGCCGGCAGCTATGAGCCAGCGGTGGATGCCTTCCTGGCTTCGAATACGCAACCCTCGGCCGACCTGCTGAACCAGCTGTTCTTCAACAGCGGTTATACCGTGCCGCAATGGAAGGCCGATTTCAACCTGGACGAAACCACTTTCCGCGCCAACCTGATTCCCGGTTCCGTGATCGGCCGCTATGACGGCCGGGTGGTGGCGGTCAACGGCAGCCCGCTGGCGGCCGATGGCGACCCTTCCAGCACCCTGATCACACAGCCGTTCACCGACCGCATGAATGACTATCTGCCGCACGGTTTGAAATACACCGCGGTCTCGGCCTACAACATAGAAAACGGCGACACCATCCAGAACTGGGTCTGGACCCACGATGGCCTGCCTCTGCCGGATACGATTCCCGACCTGGCGGCAGCCATCTATCAGAATCCCAAGCTCAAGGTATTGTCGGCGAACGGCTACCATGACCTCGCCACGCCTTTCTACAATACGGAGCTGGACCTGGGCCGCCTGGGGCCGATTTCCGGCTTGCAGATCACGCATTATCGCGGCGGCCACATGATTTACCTGTTCGATCCGTCGCGCCTGATGATGAAAGACGATCTGGTGCGGTATTACGGCAGCCGCTCATGATGCGCGCGGATATTTCGCACATCCTGCTGGCCATTCAACCCGATAGGTACTGGAGCTGATATGAAATCATTCCTGACACTTTTGGCGGTCTCGTCTCTCGCCATCATCCTGCCTGCTGCGGCGCTGGCGCAAAGCACCGTCAACGCCACCACCACGCCCGCGCGCCAGGGCATGGCGCAGCTGGGCGATCCTTACGTGCCGGCGCACGTCAAGGCCGCCGCCCGCATCGCCGCCAGGCCGGCCGCGGCTGGCGCCTCGCTGCAAGAACGGGCCCTGCAGAAGCTGCAAGCGAAATTCAGCGAAGCCGACAGCAGCAACAGCGGTTCCGTCACCAAGGCCCAGGCGCAGCAGGCGGGCTTCGGCTTTGTCGCCAACAATTTCGAGCAGATCGATGTCAATCACGCCGGCAGGGTCACCTTCGACAACGTCAAGGCTTATATGCGCGCCAATGGGGCGAACTTCTAGGTCTTGACGAATCGCTGCGGCAGCAAAGTCACGTCGACGGCATGGACGGCAAACTGTCATCCATGCCGTTTATCCGTGTTAAATTACCTCGACGTCACCAGACCAAAAGGGGAATGCCGATGCGCCCATTGTTGCCTGTCTTGCCCGCCGAGAAGGCGGGTCCTTGATGCAGATTGCCGATACCTTCTACGATGACATGGCCTCCGCCTATCATCTGATTTTCGCCGACTGGGCTGCAACGATAGAACAGCAGGGAATGATTTTGTCCGCGTTGCTGCCGGCGCCGGCGGCGGTCGGCAAGGTGCTGGATTGCGCCTGCGGCATCGGCACCCAGGCGCTGGGACTGGCAGGCCGCGGTTATCAGGTCGAAGGCAGCGATCTTTCCTGGGCCGAGATCGAGCGCGCTAGGCTGGAAGCAGGCAAGCGTGGTCTGTCTATTCCATTCCGCACGGATGACATGCGCCTGCTGGACACCTCGGCTTCCGGTGAATACGGCGTGGTGCTGGCTTTCGATAACGCCTTGCCGCATCTCGATAGCGAAGAAGATATCGACCAGGCGCTGGCGGCGATGTACCAGAGGCTGCGGCCCGGCGGCAGGCTCATGCTCAGCCTGCGTGACTACGGGCCGTTGATGGAGCAGCGGCCGGAAATGATGCCGCCGGCGATGTTCATGGACGACGGCCGCCGCCGTATCGTGCATCAGGTCTGGGACTGGCTGGATGAGCGCCGTTACATGGTCCATCTGTATATCACGCGCCAGATGCCGGACATGGCATGGCAGACCAGCCACTTTGCCGGTCGTTATCGCGCGATTACGCCGCAGGAAGTGGCTGCTCATGCGAGCAAGGCGGGCTTTAAGCAAGTGCAAATCCTGCCACCGGCTGCGACTGGATATTACCAGCCGATTGTCGCAGCCATGCGTCCCGCTGCCTGAATTTCCCACCTGCTGCATCGAGGCTATGTAGCTGCTGCCGGCCGAGCCGGCAGCAATATCTCCACCGCATGCTCGCGCTTGTCGTCGATCAGCGCAATCGCGGCGTCCGTCTGCATCGCGCCGTCGACCTTGATGTAGCTGGCGACGCCATCGGCGACACCCTGGTGCAGCACTATCTGATAGGTGGTGTCGCGATAGCGGTAGGCCAGGCGGCAGGATGTCCAGTTGTCCGGCAAGCAGGGCGCTACGTACAGCTTATCGCCGGCCAGGCGCAGGCCGAGCAGCGATTCGACGATCAGGCGATACATCCATCCAGCCGATCCGGTATACCAGGTCCAGCCGCCGCGGCCGACGTGCGGTACGCCGGCATAGACGTCGGCGGCGACCACGTAGGGCTCGACCTTGTACCTGGCGATCTTGCTTGCAGTCTTGCCGTGGCCGAGCGGATTGATCAGCCGCATCAGTTCCCAGGCGCGTTTCTGGTCGCCCAGCTTGGCGAAAGCCATCACGGTCCAGATTGCCGCGTGGGTGTACTGGCCGCCGTTCTCACGCACGCCGGGTACGTAGCCGCGGATGTAGCCGGGGTTCTGGTCGGATTTGTCGAACGGCGGATCGAGCAGCTGGATGATGCCGTCCTTGCGCCGCACCAGGCGTTCATCCACCGCCTGCATCGCCATCAGGCTGCGCTGGGGATCGCCGCCGCCGGACAGCACCGACCAGCTTTGCGAAATCGAATCGATCTGGCATTCGACATTCTTGGCAGAGCCGAGCGGCGTGCCGTCGTCGAAATAGGCGCGCCGGTACCAGGCGCCGTCCCAGCCGTTGGCGGCGATGTTTTTCTTCAGCTTCGCGGCCTCAGCCCGGCAACGCTCGGCGAAGGCCTGGTCCTGGCGGCCGGCGGCGATTTCGGTAAAACTGGTCAGGACCTCGTACAGGAAGAAGCTGAGCCAGACGCTTTCGCCTTTGCCCTTTTCGCCGACCTTGTCCATGCCGTCGTTCCAGTCGCACGAACCCATCAGCGATAGCCCATGCGCACCGAAGCGCAAGCCGTGTTCGATGGCGCGCACGCAATGGGCATACAGCGTCGCCACCTCGCTGGAGCGGCCCGGCAGGTCGTAGTAGGAATCTTCATCCGGGTTCACTGCCCGTCCTTCCAGGAAGTGCGCGGTTTCGTCCAGCACGGTAATGTCACCGGTGGTGCTGACATAGCGATGCACCGCCAGCGGCAGCCACAGGAAATCGTCGGAACAATGGGTGCGGACGCCGCGGTCGGTGGGCGGATGCCACCAGTGCTGGACATCGCCTTCGATGAACTGGTGGGCGGCGCACAGCAGCAGATGCTCGCGCAGCAGCTGCGGCTGGCTATGCACCAGGGCCATGGCGTCCTGCAGCTGGTCGCGGAAGCCGAACGCGCCGCCCGACTGGTAGTAGCCGCTGCGCGCCCACATGCGGCAAGAAATCACCTGATACATCAGCCAGCCGTTGGCCAGCAGGTTCAGCGCCGGGTCCGGCGTTTCTATCTGTATTGCACCCAGGGTACGCTCCCAGAACGCATGGACCGCTTGCAACGCCGTTTGCGCCGCAGCTGCGCCGCGGCGACGTTGCAGCAGCTCGCCCAGGTTGTCGTGATGGCTATCGGCGACGCCGAGCATGAACACGATTTCTCGCTGCTGGCCGGGACTGAGTTCGAACTTCTGCTGGATCGCGGCGCAAGGATCGAGTCCGGCGCCGACCTTGCCCGACAAGCGTATCCGTTCCATCGCCGCCGGGCTTTGCAGGGAACCGTTGCGGCCGATGAATTCGTAGCGGTCGCCGCTGACGCTGCGGACACTAGCGTCGACATCGAAGAAGGCGGTGCGGTCGGGGAATTCGGTGTTGTAGCGATTGCGCGCCAGCAGGGCGCCGCTGGCAGGATCGATTTCAGTGACGATATGCATCACCGACTTTGGGCGCAATTCGCCCAGCACCCATTCGGCATAGCCGGTGGCGGACAGCTTGCGCACCCCATCCGATTCGTTGCGCACGCGCAGCACGGAGTATTTGACCGGGGCATCGATAGCGACATAGACCGTCAGTTCAGAGACGATGCCTTCCTCGATATGCTCGAAGACGCTGTAGCCGAAACCGTGGCGCGTCACATAGCCGCCGGCGCCGCGGCGCGGCAATGGCGCCGGCGACCAATAGCGGCCGCTTTCTTCGTCGCGCAGGTAGAAGGCTTCGCCGCCGCTATCGCTGACCGGATCGTTGGCCCAGGGAGTCAGGCGGAATTCGTGGGCGTTCTCGCCCCAGGTGTAGGCTTGTCCGCTTTCGGAAACGACCGTGCCGAACTGCGGATTGGCGATCACGTTGCTCCATGGCGCCGGCGTGGTTTGCGTGGGCGAGGTGGCGATGACATATTCGCGGCCGTCGGCGCTGAAGCCGCCCAGGCCGTTTGCCATCAGCAGCTGTCGGCTGGCCAGGGCCAGCCCGTCGGGCACGCTGAATGCTTGCGGCCGGAGTGTCGGCGTCAGGCGCGGCACCCGGATCTCCATCAGGTCGCGGCGGTTGATCTGTTCGGCCAGCGTGCCGCGGCTGTCGGTCAGGATCACCCGCGCCACAGCCTTGAACAGGATCCGGTCTTCGTCGGAAATCTGGTCCACCAGCCGCAGGAAAATGCCGCCCGGGCGGTCGATTGCATTGGCGCCGGTGACCGAGGAAATCAAGCCCATGATCTGTTCCTGCAACAGCTGGCGGTAGCCGGCATGGTCTTCGTTCCAGATCACCAGGTCGACCGCCAGCCCTTTCGAGCGCCAGTAGGCATGGGCTTGCACCAGTTGCCGCACCAGTTCGATATTCTCCTTGCTCTTGATCTGCACCAGCACGATCGGCAGGTCGCCGGAAATGGCGTAGCCCCACAGGCCCGACTGCCCGCGATGGTTGCGGATCAGCACGCTGGCGTCGGCGCGCAGCAGCGGGTTGACAAAGATCACCGAATTCGCCAGGCGGCCATACAGCTGGGCGTCGGCCTCGCTGGCGTTAAGCTGGCGCAGCACCACCTGGCTATGCGGCCAGGACAGTTCGACCACGCGGTCGGCCAGATGGCGGTCCTGGTATTTTTCGATCAGGCCGAGGCAGATATCGCGCGAGTCGGCGATGCCGGTCACCATGTCGATGGTGACCACCTGTTCCGGCTCCAGCGTGATCTGGCAGCGGATCGCCACGATCGGATCGAGCACCGGCCCGGCGCTGCCGCCGAGGGGGCCGGGCTTGCGCATGGCTTGCGGCGCCGCGACGGTGTTGCCGCGGCCGAGGAATTCCATGCGGTCGGTCTCGTACGATACCGCATCCAGTTCCGCGCCGTGGATCGCCATCAGATGGAACATCCAGGGCATTTTCTCGTTCATCGAACGCGGCCGGCGGGTGCACAGGATGGCGCGTTGCGGACCGAGGATCTCGGTCTGCACGAACAGGTTGCTGAAGGCCGGGTGGGTGGCGTCGGCCGGCGCAGGCGCCAGCACCACCTCGGCATAGCTGGTGATGTCGATGGTCCTGTGCGTGCGCGAGCGGTTGATGATGCGGGTCCGGCGCAATTCGATATCGTCCTCCTGCGACACCACGATCTCGGTGTGCATGTCGAGATTGTTGTCGCGCCGGCGGAATTCCGCCCGGCCTTCGGAAAAGATCACCTCGTAATTCCTGGGCGGCGCCAGTGTCGGCTGGTAAGCGGTCGACCAGAAGTAGGCGCTGTCTTCGTTGCTGCTTTCGTCGACGTCGCGCACGTAGCAGAAGGCGCCCCAGTTGTCGCGCGTGCTGTCTTCGCGCCAGCGGGTGACCGCCAGGTCGTTCCAGCGGCTGTGGCCGCCGCCGGCGCTGGTGACCATCACATGGTAGCGGCCGTTCGACAGCAGCTGGATTTCCGGCGTACGCGGATCGGTGCGCTGCAAGACGCGCATCTGTATGCCCTGGTCGCCGCCCGCGGTGCGGATATCGGCCAGGTCGGAGGTGTTGGAATAAGTCGCGCTGGCTTTGGGCACGCGCTCGTGCAGCAGGGACATGGTGGCCTGGAACAGGGGATCGGATTCGAAGCGCTTTTGCATGGGGCGGTCGAGCAGCAGGTAGGCCAGCGCCAGGAGTCCCATGCCCTGGTGATGCGCCATGAAGGAGCGGATCACGGCATTGTTCTGTCCGCGCGGCAGGCGCGATGGCGTGTAGTCGATGGCTTCAAAGAAGCCGTACTCGCCTTCGAACCCTTCCGCCGCCAGTTGCTGCAGGTTGCTGCACGCCTGTTCCGGCGCCACCATCAGGGCCATCATCGAGGCGTAGGGAGCGATCACCAGGTCGTCGCCCAGGCCGCGCTTGAAGCCCAGGCCCGGCACGCCGAACGCGCGGTATTGATAATTGAGGCTGGCATCGAAGGTGTGGTAGCCCGATTCTGAAATGCCCCACGGCACGTTGCGCTGGGCGCCGTACTCGATCTGGCGCTTGATGGCGGAGTCGTAGGTCTGGTCCAGCAGGGTATTGGCGAAAGTCGGCATCACCAGCAGCGGCATCAGGTATTCGAACATCGACCCGCTCCACGACAGCAGGATCGGCTCGCCGCCGGCGATGGTCAGCTGGCGGCCGAGGGCGAACCAGCTTTCCTGCGGCAGCTGGCCCTGGGCGATGGCGATGAAGGTCGTCATGCGGGCTTCCGAGGCCAGCAGATCGTAGAAGCTGAGGTCGCGCCGGCGTTCGCTGACGTTGTAGCCGATCGCCAGCAGATGGGTGGCGGGATCGTACAGGAAACCGTACTCCATCCTGGCGAACTCTTCGGCCTGGGTCGCCAGCTGCTCGATCAGCAGGATGTTTTCACTGGCGCGCCTGCTGCCTTCGGCCAGCAGGCGCTGCAGCGTGGACAGGCGTTCGATCTGCGGTACATTGCCTTGCTCGGCCAGCTTTCTTTCAAATTTCCCGGTCAACTCCGTATGCAGGCGCGCGAGCTGGCGCAAGGTCGGGATCTGGTCGAGCTCGGGAAAGTCGTCCAGCCAGTCCGCCGGCGCCAGCATCCGGCCCCATGGCGCCAGCTGATCGAGTTCTTCCTGCGCTTCCCGGCACTGGCTGGCGAGCGCGCGCGCCCAGACGTTGAGCTGGGTATCGGGCACGGCGTCAAGCCCGGCAACAAAGCTGGTCGCACAATGGCTCAGGCGTTGCAGGAAATCGTGGGCCACGGTCAAGGTGGCAGGCGTGGACTGGCAGGCCGAATCGAGATCTTTTTCGAACTGGACCAGCTTGGCCAGCGGGCCGCCGCCGGCGGTGTCGCGCAGGATTTCGTAAGTGTCGCGCAAGCCCGGAAAGACGCGCGCGCCGATGATGGCGCTGTCCAGCAAGCCTTCCAGGCCGGGGCGCAGCGTCAGCAGATGCCCGGCCAGGTTGCCGCTGTCCACGGTCGAGACATAGATGGGGTGCAGCGGTCTCAGGTACTGGGTGTCGTACCAGTTGTAGAAATGGCCCTGGTAGCGTTCCAGGGCGGCGAGGGTCTGAAAGGTGTTCTGGGTGCGTATGATCAGTTGCCCCGCCGGGATGTAGCCAAAGTCGTAGGCTGCCAGATTGGCCAGCAGCGACAGGCCGATATTGGTCGGCGAGGTACGCCGCGCCACCACGGCGACAGGGTGTTCCTGGACATTGTCCAGCGGCAGCCAGTTGTCTTCCGGACCGACATAGGTTTCAAAGAAGAGCCATATCTTGCGCGACAGCGAACGCAGGAATTGCGTTTGCTCGCTAGTCAGCTGCGCCTGGCGGCGGACGACAGGCTGGCTGATCCACCAGGCGATGAAGGGCGACGCCAGCCATAGCAGCAGGATAGGAGCGGCGGCTGGCAGCGCCGGCGGCTGGGCGACGCTCAGGCAGGCGGTTGCCGCGGCGGCGATGGCGGGGGCGATCCACATGTCGCGAAAATAGGACAGCAGGCCGTTGCCGGACTGGCGGCTGGTTTCGCTGGAGGGTTGCCATTCCAGCAGTTTCCTGTGCGTGACCAGTATCCGCCACTGGGTGCGGATCACGGCGTCCAGATTGACGGCGGCTTCATAGGGCAGAAAAATCAGCGTCAGCGCCGCATGGCTGAAATGCTGGCCGGCGGCTTTCAGGGTGGCTGAGAAATGCTGGCGCAGCAAGACGTCGGCAGGCTTGCGCAGCAGGCTGACGATGCTGGCGCAGATCGATGGAATCAGGATGATCGCCAGCACCGCGCCGCTCCAGAACCAGGCCGATGGCAGCAGCCAGCCGGCCAGCAGCAAGGCCGTCAGCGCAAACGGCGCCATGCTGCGGCGCAGGTTGTCGAACAGCTTCCAGCGCGACAAGGCGGACAGCGGATTGCGGTGGCGCAGGATCTTGCCGCTCGCCGGATCGCGCGCGCCCGGCACGCTGGGCAGCAGCCAGGAAGCGATCTGCCAGTCGCCGCGTATCCAGCGATGGCGGCGGCGGACGTCGGCGCTGTAGCGGGACGGATACTGCTCATACAGCTGGACGTCGCTCAGCAGGCCGGCGCGGGCATAGCAGCCTTCCAGCAGATCGTGGCTGAGCACCCGGTTTTCCGGCATGCGCTTGCCCAGCACCTGCTCGAAGGCATCGATGTCGTAGATCCCCTTGCCGACGAAAGAACCTTCGCCGAACACGTCCTGGTATACATCCGAGACGGTGCGGGTGTAGGGATCGATGCCGATCTCGCCGCCGCACAGCAGTTCATAGCGCGACGCCGAGGCGCTCGGCAGGCTGACCGCCACTCGCGGCTGCAGGATGCCGTAGCCGTCGACCACGCGTTCGCGGCTGGCGTCATACTGCGGCCGGTTCAGCGGATGGGCCATGGTGGCGACGAACTGCCTGGCGGCGTCGCGCGGCAATTCCGTATCGGTATCCAGCGTGATGACGTAGCGGACGTTGCTGAGGCTGTCGGTATCGCCGGCAATCAGCGAATAGGCATCTGCTTCGCCGCCGCGCAGGAAGGCGTTCAGGTCGGCCAGCTTGCCGCGCTTGCGTTCGTACCCCATCCATGTTTTTTCCTGCGGGTTCCAGCGCCGCGGACGATGCAGCAGCAGGAAACGGTCGTCATGGGCCTTGCTGTATTCCTGGCGGTATTTCTGGTTCAGTTCGGTAATATTATTATTGATATGTTCCAGCAGGCTGTCTTCGCCGGCCAGGTTTTCGCTGTCGGCATCCGCGAAATCGGTGAGCAGGCAGAAGCGCAGGTTGTCATCGCGGTTGGCGAGGTAGCGCACCTCCAGCGTTTCGGTCAGCTCGTCGATGTTTTGCCGGGTGAACAGCATGGTGGGCACCACTACCAGCGTACGCGACTCACGCGGTATGCCTTCCGAGAAATCCATGCGCGGCAGCGGCCGCGGCACCGTGATCAGCGTGGCGAACCAGTTGACCATGGCCAGCGCCAGCTGGCTGGCGGCGAGCAGCGCGACGATTGCCAGCCCCGCCAGCTGCCAGTCGCCGGCGCCGTCGGCATAAGTCCTGGCAAGCATCAGGCCGGCCACCAGCAGGCTCAGCAGCAAGATGCTGGCGAGGTACGCCGCCAGCGGCGAATCGCGGCCGGCGCTGCGCAGCCGTTCCGGCAACGGCGGCCTGTAAGCGGTTGCCGCCTCCAGCTGCGGCAAGCCTTTGCCAATCAGGTAATAGCCGACATGGCTGCTGCGCGTTTCGTTGTCGCCCGGCTGCATATTGGCTGCCGCCAGCCGCAGCGCCTGCTGCGCTACTTCGATTTCGGACATGCGGCTGTGCTTGGCGAGCTTTTCAACCACATGGCGGTAGCAGTCGCGCGTGGCGAAATCCATGCGCGCATAGACATCGCCCGGGTCCTTGCGCAAGGTATGGTCGACCATGCTCATGGTTTCGACGAATTCGCGCCAGTCCATGGCGCCCAGGAAGCGCAGGCTGCCGATGCTGTTGCTGATGGAGACCTGGTCGGCGGCCTGTTGCTGGGTTTCGGACTGGACCAGCTGTTCAATGGTGTGGCCGGATTCGTTCAGGCGCTGAGACAGCCAGGTCATGGGCAGCGTCAGCGCCGGGCTCTGTCCTTGCAGGCGCCGCACCAGCTCGGCTACGAAGGAGCTGTCGAGCGGTGGATTGGAGCGTGCCATGTCAGCCACCAGCAGGATCAGGTTGCTGGGATCGTTTTCGGCGCTTTCCGCCATCGCGTCGGCCCAGGATTCTGCCAGGTTGCGGTTGAGGCGGGTCTGCGCCAAGTGGGCGGCGACCCGCCGCAGGTTCTCGATCAAGGCCAGGCGCAGCATGATGGGAATCGCCCACAGCTCGCCCAGCGTCAGCGGCGCCACCTGCTGGTAGGCAGCGACGAAGCGGCTCAGGTTTTCCGGATCGACGCGGCCGTCGCCGTGTGAAATGGTTTCCAGCGCGATATCGTACACGCGCGGGCGGCCGGCGGAATTGCCGCGCAGCAGGCGCGGCAATGCGCGGCTGTAGTTTTTCGGCAGGTGCCGTTTGGCGGTGCGGATCTGTTCTTCGATCAGGTAAAAATTGTCGAGCAGCCATTCCGCCGCCGGCGTTACCTGGCGGCCGATTTTGATGGCCTCGGTCAGCTGGCTGCAGGCATCGATGATGACGCTTTCGTTTTCGGCCAGGCGCGCCAGCAGCTGGTCGCGGCCGCGTTCCGGGCTGAGCTTGTGCGCATTGGCCAGGATGCGGCCGTGCTGCTCCATTTGCAGGGCGCTGAACAATTCGGCGCGCAAGGGAAGCTCGTCATCGTCCCGGCCGCCGCCATTATCCGAGCGTAGCGCGGTTTTAATGCCGAGCAGGTAATCGAATACGGATTTGTGGTCTGTTTTCAATTCTGGTATTTCTATTTTTATAACGAAAAAGAACCGGATCGCAGGGCGCGGAAGAGTTTGCAGTGATCAGATTCTGGCCCTGCTGGATATCGCTTCTGGCAAGCGGAAGGGCGCCGCGTCAGGAGAAGACGTTCGACAGGGGACGGTAGAAATGCGGCCCGCAGGAGATACGTGACAGTACTGGCGCCGGCAGCGCGGATTGCTGACCTGCGGACCGTCCTACGTTTTACAGATTAGCAGATTCTCGGACGAAGCTCCAAGCCAAGCGCCCGGAGGAATGGCAGGACCTGGCGCTCTGGTGCGCTGAGGCACATCGCTTGGCAGCATGATGTCTTGCGGGAACAGCAAGCCTATTTGCGGGCGGGCAGATGCTTGTGTGCGCTGCCGTACGGAATGCGGGCATTTGCGGGGCTATCCTGCATATAGCCGACAGTGCATCGGCAGCAGGCGCAAGAATATTGAACAGTCGCACATACTGGAGCCCAGCATGAAAACGAAAACAGTTGTCTCCGCCATCATGGCGATGTCGCTGCTCACGAGCGGCCTGGCGTTCGGCCAGGAACGTGACAGGCCGGCGCAGCGCTACGATCAGCAGCAGCGCAACGATGATCAGCAACGTAACGATCAGGACCGGCAGCCGGATCGCCGGGATTACAATGACCAGCGCCGCCAGCCGGATCGTGGCAATTACAACGATCAGCGTCGTCAGCCGGATCGCCGCGATTACGGTGACCAGCGCCGCGACGAGCGCGGAGCCGGTCCCGACCACGCGTTCTATCGGGGCCAGCGGCTGCCGCCAGAATACCGCGGCCGCCAGTACGTGGTCGACGACTGGCGCGCTCACCACCTGAATGCGCCGCCGCGCGGCTATCATTGGGTGCAGACCGGCGGCGACTATGTGCTGGTGGCGATATCCACAGGCATCATCTTGCAGATGTTGTTGGGTAACTGACAAATACAGCCAAGTGCATTTCAGCAGCAAGCCTGAAGAAATTCTCCGCGCCCATTTGAGCGCGGGGGATTTTGCTTTGTGCCGTCGCTGCGTAGGGGAGTCGCATTATTATCCAAGTGTCATGAGCATGGTCAGCACCGCCGCAGTCATGACGGCGGCGCTGGTGATCAGGCGCGGCATCGTGGCCGGCGAGCAGCGTCGCTGTCAGGATGACGACGTTCAGGCCGGAGACGCCGCTGCCCGGTGCGGCGAACCGGAGGCCGCACACGCCGGTCCCGAGTTCATATACACTGGCCGAGGAGCAAAGGAATTCTTTGGAAGATCGGCGCGCGGGTTCGCTTTTCCTACTTTCAAATGCGGGGTTGTCGGACACGCGATGGCGCTGCAATTGTTTACAGTGTTGAAAACTGGAAAAACGTGATCTGATCGGAAGCGCTTTGGTGTTTATCTGCCGCCCGGATTTCCCCTGCTACCGTCTGGAGACTGCCATGCATTCAGAAACAATTGGTGACTACGAAATAGAATGTTCCGGGCTGCAATTGCCTGACAGCGAAGGCTGGGTCGCCAACCTGGTGATCTACGCGCCTTCTTGCAATCCCATGCATAGAAACGATATCTTCCCGTCGCAGCGGGTGGCGGTCGACACGGTCTTCGCCAGCGAGCAGGAAGCGGAGGCCGAGGCCCGCGCCTGCGCCATCGCGCTCATAGAAAAAGGCCGCAAGAAAGCAGTGCATTAATCAAGGCAAACGTTGCGATCGACGGAATAAAAGACATTAAAAAAACATAAAAAAACGGCAGCGGGTAACATGGCTGTCGTTGTCATATTTATTCAGCGAGGAGAACAGGATGCAGCTTGGCATGATTGGATTGGGGCGCATGGGCGCCAATATGGTCAGGCGTCTGACCAATGGCGATCACCAGTGCGTGGTTTATGACTTGCACCCGGACGCTGTCAAGGCCGCGGTGCATCCGGGCGCGACCGGCGCTTCATCCCTGCAGGACCTGGTCAGCCAGCTGCGCGCGCCACGCGTGCTGTGGCTGATGCTGCCGGCTGCGGTGGTCGATGAAAACCTGGCGCTGCTGCTGCCTTTGCTGGAAGCCGGCGACATCGTGATCGATGGCGGCAACTCCTATTACCACGACGATATCCGCCGCGGCGCCGAACTGAAAGCGCGCCAGCTGCATTACGTCGATGTCGGCACCAGCGGCGGCGTCGCCGGCTTTGACCGCGGCTATTGCCTGATGATAGGCGGCGAAAAGGAAGTGGTGGACCATCTGGCGCCGATTTTCGCCACGCTGGCGCCCGGCGCTGGCGCCGCAGCGCCGACTCCCGGCCGCACCGTGAGCAGCAGCGCCGAACAAGGCTATCTGCATTGCGGCCCGCATGGCGCCGGGCATTTCGTCAAGATGGTTCACAACGGCATCGAGTACGGCATCATGGGCGCTTATGCCGAAGGCTTGAATATCCTGCGCCACGCCAATGTCGGTAAGCAGGGCAGCGTGGCTGACGCCGAAACCACGCCGCTGCGCCATCCTGAGCACTATCAGTACGACCTCGATCTGCCGGAGATTACCGAACTGTGGCGGCGCGGCAGCGTGATCGGTTCGTGGCTGCTGGACCTGACCGCCGGCGCGCTGCAGAAAGATCCGGCGCTGGAACACTACGCCGGCCATGTCGCCGATTCGGGCGAGGGCAGGTGGACCATCAATGCCGCGGTCGACGAAGCGGTCCCGGTGCCTATCCTGAGCGCCGCCTTGTTTGCGCGCTTCAGTTCACGCGGCGAGGACGATTTTTCCAACAAAGTGCTGTCGGCCATGCGGCAAGGATTCGGCGGCCATGTAGAAAAACCGGTCAAGCCGCAGGGCGATTAACGACTGCGCACGGCCGATCCGCCAGGAGCCCTATCATGAAAATCAGTCCTCTGGCCGGTCAGCCGGCGCCATCGGCATCGCTGGTGGATGTGCCGAAGCTGGTCTCGGCCTACTACAGCAATATTCCCGATCCGGAGGTGGCCGAGCAGCGGGTGGCTTTCGGCACCTCCGGCCATCGCGGTTCATCCTTCGACTGCAGCTTTAACGAAGCGCATGTGCTGGCCATCAGCCAGGCGATTTGCGCTTACCGCGGCAAGCAGGGCATCAGCGGGCCGCTGTTCATCGGCATCGATACCCATGCCTTGTCGGTGCCTGCCTGCGCCAGCGCGGTCGAAGTGCTGGCGGCCAACGGCGTCGACATCATGCTGGCCGAAGGCGACGAATACACGCCGACGCCGGCGGTATCGCATGCTATCGTCAAATACAACCGCGGCCGCAAGAGCGGCCTGGCGGACGGCATCGTCATCACACCTTCGCACAATCCGCCGGAAGACGGCGGCTTCAAGTACAACCCGCCCAATGGCGGCGCGGCGGATACCGCTGTCACCGGCTGGATCGAGGCCGCTGCCAACGCGCTGCTGCGCGGCGGCCTCAAGGAGGTCAAGAGAGTGCCGCTGCAGAAGGCCTTGCGGCAGGACAGCACGCACCGCTACGATTATCTGAATACCTACGTCAATGAACTCGACCAGGTGATCGACATGGCAGCGATCCGCGACGCCGGCATCCATCTCGGCGTCGATCCGCTGGGCGGCGCCGGGGTCCACTATTGGCGGCGCATCGGCGAGCGCTACCGGCTGAACCTGAGCGTGGTCAGCGCGGAGGTCGATCCGGCCTTCCGCTTCATGACGGCCGACTGGGATGGCCGCATCCGCATGGATCCCTCATCGTCCTACGCCATGCAGCGCCTGCTGGCAATGAAGGATCGCTACGACATCGCCTTCGCCTGCGACACCGACCACGACCGCCACGGCATCGTTACGCGGAGCGCCGGCCTGCTGCCGGCCAATCACTACCTGGCGGCAGCCATCGATTATCTGTTCCAGCACCGCAGCCAGTGGCCGCAGGCGGCAGGCATCGGCAAGACCGTGGTCAGCAGCCAGATCATCGACCGCATCGCCGCCAGGCTCAAGCGCAGGCTGTACGAAGTGCCGGCCGGCTTCAAATGGTTCGCGCCGGGCCTGAGCGACGGTTCGCTCGGCTTCGGCGGCGAGGAGAGCGCCGGCGCTGCCTTCCTGCGCCTGGACGGCTCGGCCTGGACTACCGACAAGGATGGCCTGGCGCCGGCTTTGCTGGCGGCCGAGATCACCGCCCGCGGCGGCCGCGATCCCGGCGAAGCGTATCGCCGGCTGGCCGGCGAGCTGGGCGATCCGCTGGCGACCCGGGTAGAGGCGAGCGCCACGCCGGCGCAAAAGAAGCTGCTGGCCGCCTTGTCGCCGCAACAGATCCAAAGCACCGAGCTGGCCGGCGAAAAGATCCGCAGCATCATCAGCAAGGCGCCCGGCAACGATGCGCCCATCGGCGGCGTCCGGGTGGCGACGGACAGCGGCTGGTTTGCGGCGCGGCCCTCCGGCACGGAAGACATCTACAAGATCTACGCGGAGAGTTTTCAGGGCGCCGGACACTTGCAGCGCATCGTGCAGGAGGCGCAGGCGATTGTCGACGCTGCCCTGGCCGCTATGCCGCAATCGCCAGGCGCAGCCGCAAAATGAGTCGCAGGGCGCTGAGCGAAACGGCTGAACTGGACCTGCTGCAATGCGAGTCGTTCAGCTACTTCATGCATGAAACCAATCCGCGCAACGGCCTGGTGATCGATAAGACCGCGCCCGACTGGCCGGCCAGCATCGCCGCCGTGGGGCTGGCGCTGGCAGCCTATCCGGTGGCGATAGAGCGCGGTTTCATCACGCGCGCTGCGGCGCTCAAGCGGGTGCTGGCTGCCTTGCGGTTTTTCTGGAACAGCCCGCAGGGGCCGGAACCTGACGCCAGCGGTTATCGGGGTTTCTACTATCACTTCCTCGACATGCAAAGCGGGCGCCGCGCCTGGCAGTGCGAGCTGTCCACCATCGACACCACGTTTTTCCTGGCCGGCGCGCTGACTGCCGGCTGCTATTTCGATGGGCCGGGCGCCGACGAGGCCGAGTGCCGCCGGCTGGCCGACGCGTTGTACCTGCGCGTCGACTGGGCCTGGGCGCAGGATGGCGGCGGCGCGGTTTCCATGGGCTGGAAGCCGGAGTCCGGCTTCTTGCCGAATCGCTGGAATGGTTACGACGAGGCCTTGCTGCTGTATGTGCTGGGACTTGGTTCGCCTTCGCATCCGCTGGCCCAGGACAGCTATGGCGACTGGGCCGCGGCTTACCGGTGGCAGCAGAGCTACGGCATCGAATACGTCTACGCCGGCTCGCTGTTCACCCATCAGCTGTCGCATATCTGGATCGATTTTCGCGGCATCCAGGACAGCGCCATGCGCGCCAAGGGCCTCGATTATTTCGAGAACAGCCGCCGCGCCACCCTGGTGCAGCAGCGATATGCGATAGACAATCCCCGCGGCTTCGCCGGCTACAGCGCCCTGTGCTGGGGCATCACCGCCAGCGACGGGCCGGGACCCGCCGTGCTGGAGGTCAACGGCAGCCGGCGCGAGTTCTACGACTATGTGGCGCGTGGCGTGCCGCTTGGCCCCGACGACGGCACCATCGCGCCGTGGGTGGTCGTGTCGTCGCTGCCGTTCGCGCCGGAAATCGTGCTGCCGACCATCGATTTCTTTATCCACCAGGTCGGATTGAAGGCTGGCAATCCGTATGGCTTCAAGTCCACCTTCAATCCGAGTTTTCCCTGCAACTGCGATAACCCTTACGGCTGGGTCTCGCCCTGGCATTTTGGCATCGACCAGGGGCCGATCATTTTGATGATCGAGAACTACCGCAGCGAAATGCTGTGGCGCCTGATGCGCAACTGTCCGTATATCGTCAATGGGCTGAAATGCGCAGGCTTTACAGGCGGCTGGCTGCCGTCCGCTTAGCCGCTGGCAGCTTTTCCCCTCTTTTTCAGGATTGCGCCCGATACAGCGCCAGTTCTTCGGCCAATGCTTTCGCCATGCTCGGGCGCTGCAGCTGCCGGCCATGGTATTCCTTGACCCGCGGCCATTGCGCCAGATCGATGCCGCCATACGCGGCCCAGTTGAGCACAGTGGCCAGATAGGCATCGGCCACGCTGAAGCGGTCCAGCAGGAATTCGTGGCTGGCGAAATGGTTTTCCAGAAGGCCGAGGCGCGATGCCGCCTTGTCGCGCGCATAGGCTTTTACCGCGTCGGCGGCGTGCGCATCGAGCAGCGGCACGAACAGTGCCTTGTGCAGTTCCGTGCTGACGAAGCCCAGCCATTGCTGCATCCTGGCGCGCTGCGGACGATCCGTCGGCGCCAGCTGCGCTTGCGGGAACAGGTCCGCAACATAGGGCAGGATGGCGGTGTTTTCAGTCAGCAGATAGCCATCGTCGGTATGCAATACCGGCACTTGTCCCAGTGCGCTGACAGGGTAGAAGTCGGCGCCGTCCTGCAATTTTTTCGACTTGGTGTCGACCTGGATATAGTCAGCCTCGGCGCCGGCTTCGTACAGGGCGATGCGGGTGGCGAGCGAACAGGCCAGCGGGGAAAAATACAGTTTCATCTGGAATCTCCATGGGTGGTTTGTTTTTGTACTATAATGTACAAAAATACCTCGGTCAACATTTTTATACTGTATGGAACAAAAAGAAAACAAGCGAGCCCGCGGCCGGCCGCGCGCCTACGATCCGGAGCAGGCGCTGGACAATGCGCGCGATGTCTTCTGGCGGCTGGGCTATGGCAGCAGCTCGCTGGACGACCTCAGCGCGGCCACCGGCATGAACCGGCCCAGCCTGTATGCCGCCTTCGGCGACAAGCATGCGCTCTACCTGCAAACGCTGGAGCGCTACATCGAGCTCGGCCGCCTCGGGATGATCGAGGCGATGGCCGGCGATCTGCCGCTGGCGCAGGCGCTGCTGCGGGTATACCAGCTGGCGCTGGGCATGTATCTGCCGTCCGGCAGCGCCGCGCGCGGCTGCCTGCTGATCGGCACCGCCGCCACCCAGGCGGTGGTCGATGTGGAGGTGCGCGCGCGCCTCGGCGATGGCTTGCGCTGTTTCGACCAGGTCTTTGAGGAGCGCTTCCAGCGCGCCGTGGAGCAGGGCGAATTGAATGCCGCACTGGAGCCGGCGCTGCTGGCAAAGATGGCGTCGGCGATCCTGCATACCCTGGCGCTGCGTTCGCGCGCGGGCGACAGCCGCGCATCGCTGGAGGCGACCGCCGCAGCCGGCGTCGAGTTGATTTGCGGCCAGGCGCGCTAGGCGCAGCCGGTATCAATACCACTGCGGGACTGCGCCAGCACCGCCGCGGCGTCGTGCCTCCAAATTCAAAACCACTTGCAATTTGATCCGTATTATCCCAATGTTGCTCTCTGCTGCCCGACAGCAGGGAGCGGCGGCAGCGTGATTGACAATACTAACCGGCGCGCGGCATATGGAGACGAGTCATGGCGCAAGCGAAGCAGAATGCAAGCATCATCATCAACGACGACTGGCGCCGCTGGATAGGCGAAAACCTGGCGCTCGACGCCGCTCCGCAAGACCTGTTCAACGTCCTGGTCGCGCAAGGCGTGGCCGCGGGCGAGGCGCAGCGCGAAGTGCAGGCCGCGCTGGCCAGCCCCTACCTGCTGGGCGCGCGCCAGGCCGGCCAGCGCCTCAAGAACCGCCTGAAGAAGCATGACTGGGTGCTCGACATCTACCGCACCCTGAACCGGCAGACTGCTGGCAGCAGCGTGATTGAACGCCGTCACCGGCTGTCGCGCGAGGAGTTCTATCGCCAGTATTATCTGTTGAACAAGCCGGTGATCATCACTGGCATGCTGGATGACTGGCCGGCGCTGAGGAAATGGAATTTCGATTTCCTGCGTGCGCACTTCGGCGCGCGCGAAGTCGAAGTGCAGATGGGGCGTTCGCAGGACGCCAACTATGAAATCAATTCCAGCCAGCACAAGCGCAAGATGCCGCTGGCAAGCTATCTGGACATGATCGAGGGCGCGCAGGAGAGCAACGATTTCTACATGACGGCGAACAACTCGTCGTCCAATCGCCAGGCGCTGGCGGAGTTGTGGCAGGACATCGGCCGCCTGCCGGAATACCTGAACCCGGATTCGGTGGACGACGGTTTTCTCTGGCTGGGGCCGAAAGGCACGCGTACGCCGTTCCACCACGACCTGACCAATAACTTCATGGCGCAGGTGGCCGGCCGCAAGCGCGTCAGGCTGATTCCCGCCTGCGAACTGGCGTATGTCTATAACCACCATCATTGCTATTCGCCGGTCGACGGCGCCGCCATCGACTACGAGCGTTTTCCGCTGATGCGCAATGCGCAGCTGCTCGAATGCGAACTGGCCGCAGGCGAACTGCTGTTCCTGCCGGTCGGCTGCTGGCACTACGTGGAAGGGCTGGAGGCAAGCATCACCGTGTCGCTGATCAACTTCCAGCCGGACAATAATTTCGGCGCCTTCTATTCGACCTACGACGAACTGTAGCCAGGCGCCGGCTGTTGCCGTAGCTCTGCCTGATATCGAAAATCCGCGCCGATCCTGATGCCGTGCACAGCCTGATCCGGGCTGTTTGCCGGCGTGATTTTTCAGGTTGGCGCCGCAAAACCGTAAAGATGGCGTTCGGATCTCTAAGACCACATGCATACATCTGCGGAAGTGGTATCGCACCGATTGTCACACTTTTTTCCGCCGATTTTCCGGCAGCGGCGGATTGTGCTTTCTTCATATGAGAAAAACAGGGATCTTTAGAAGTTTTTTATTGCCGCAAGGCATTGTATTGCAAATGAAAATTTCTTTTCGATTATGGAAAACCATAGAATTTTCCGATTCGAAATTCCGAGTTGTTTGCAAGTGGTATGGCATATGCCGTCAAATTTTTAAACCACTTGACGTTGATTTTTCAGGCCTCCATTCTCAGTCCAGCTGCCAGTTAAACATATAACGGATTCAGCTTAGGGAGTGCGCAGGCGCCGGTCGGATCGACCTGCTTCTCGCACATTGTCATTTGATAGAGGAGGAGTGGCGCATGAGAACAACTGTATGCAATACCTTGTTGATGGGATTGATAGGCGGCCTGCTGGCAGGCTGTAGCGACGGCGGATCGGCAGGTGCCGCGGCCGTCAGCCAAAAGCAGGTTTCTGCCACCGTGAAATCGAGCGTGCCGGTCTGCGCTCCCGCCTGGAGCGCTTCCGCCGTCTACACCGGCGGCAACCAAGCCAGCTACAGCAGCGTGAACTACACGGCCAACTGGTGGACTCAGGGGAATAATCCATCGACCAACAATGGCGGCAGCGGCAGCGGACAGCCGTGGACTTCGAACGGCGCCTGCAGTACAACGCCGACTCCTACGCCAACCCCGACTCCCACACCGACCCCGACCCCGACGCCAACTCCGACGCCAACTCCGACGCCTACTCCAACACCGACTCCGACGCCAACGCCAACGCCAGGTTTTGTGTTCAGCGCATACAAGGACGTCACCGCCGACGCCAACTGGAACACCGGCGCCATGCAGAGCACGGCAACCGGCACCTCCTTGCCGGTCACTACCGCCATGCCGGCGCATAACAGCGTGCTGACCTGGGCCTTCGCCACCGGCGGCTGCGGTTCCGAGACCTGGGCCGGCATCACGCCGGCGATGATTGCCACCAACGTCCAGTCCTTCGTGGCCGCAGGCAAGAAATACATCGTTTCAACCGGCGGAGCGGCAGGGTCGTTCACCTGTACCTCGGATGCCGGCTTCGACGCCTTCATCAACACGTATAACTCGGCCAACCTGATCGGCATCGATTTCGATATCGAAAACGGCCAGAGCCAGTCTGACATCAACAACCTGGTGGCGCGGGTCCAGGCGGCCCAGGTCAAGTATCCGAACCTGCGCTTCAGCTTCACCATCGCCACGCTGGCGACCAGCCAGAGCGGTTCCTCGGTGGCGGTGGACATGGGCTCGGCTTCGCCTAATCCGCTGGGTTCGATGGGGATAGCGGTGATGCAGGCGATCCAGTCCGCAGGCCTCAAGAACTACTATGTCAACCTGATGGTGATGGATTACGGCTCGGCTACCGCGGTCAACTGCGTGATCAGCGGCGGCGTTTGCCAGATGGGGCAGTCGGCGATCCAGGCGGCGATGGATTTCCGCGGCTTCTACAATGTGCCGTACAGCCAGATCGAGCTGACGCCGATGATAGGCGCCAACGACACCCCCGGTGAAACTTTCACCCTGGCCGATACCGATACCTTGTCGGCCTGGTCCAAGGCCAACGGCATCGCCGGCCTGCACCACTGGTCGTTCGACCGCGACACCGGCATGAGTTACACCAACCGCTTCATCTCGGATCTCGGCCTCTGATCCGCTGCTGCTTGCCTTGTCATCAAGCCGGCTCGCAAGAGCCGGCTTTTTTCATGGCGCCGGCCGGGCGATCTGCAATGCCTTGCATGACAGGCATCGGGCGTATCCGATCCTTGCCAACTTTCTTGTATACATGGAGTTGGACTTGCGACATCATATTCCTCACGCCGCATGGCGGGCGGCGTGAAACGCCGTTGTCCGCTGTATCCGATGCGCCAGGGAAAAGCCATGTTCAATTTCGATCCCAATCACTATCCCTATGCTTCCCGCCGCAGTGCGGTCTACGCCAGGCGCGGCATGGTGGCGACCTCGCAGCCGCTGGCGGCGCAAGCCGGGCTGGCAGTACTGCAGGCCGGCGGCAACGCCATCGATGCGGCGATCGCTGCCGCCGCTGCGCTGACCGTGGTCGAGCCGACCGCCAACGGCATCGGCGGCGACGCTTTTGCGCTGATCTGGCACCAAGGCAAGCTGCACGGCTTGAACGCCAGCGGCGCCGCGCCGCAGGCGATCTCGATCGCCAGGCTCAGCGCCGCGGGCCATCAAAGCATGCCGAAGTACGGTGCGCTGCCGGTCACCGTGCCTGGTGCGCCGGGCGCATGGGCCAGCATGGCCGAGCGCTTCGGCAGCTTGCCCTTGCCGCAGTCCATGGCTGGCGCGATTGCGCTGGCGCAGGACGGCTATCCGGTATCGCCGGTGGTCGCCTTTGCCTGGCAGCAGGCCCACGCCTTGTTCCGGCGGGAGTTCAAGGAGCCGCACTTTCAATCCTGGTTCGACACTTTCAGCATCGAGGGCAGGGCGCCGCGTGCCGGCGAAATCTGGCGCTCGCAGGGACATGCCGATACGCTGCGCGCCATCGCGGCTGACGGCGCCGCCGGCTTTTACCGCGGCGCCCTGGCGGACCAGACCGCGGCCTTCGTGCGCGCCGCCGGCGGCTGCCTTGATGTTGCCGACCTGGCGGCGTACCGGCCGCAGTGGGTTGATCCCATCAGCTGCAACTATCGCGGCTACGATGTCTGGGAAATTCCGCCTAACGGCCATGGCCTGGTGGCCTTGCTGGCCTTGAATATCCTGCAAGGCTTCGACTTCAGCCAGCGCGACAGCCTGCTGACTTACCACCGCCAGATCGAAGCGATCAAGCTGGCTTATGCCGATGGCCTGGCGCATATCGCCGACAGCGGCCACATGCGGGTTTCGGTGCAGGATCTGCTGTCGGCAGCCTATGCCGACGAACGCCGCAAGCTGATCGGCGAGCGGGCGGCATGGCCGCAGTCCGGGCAGCCGCCGCGCGGCGGCACCGTCTACCTCAGCACTGCCGACGACCAGGGCAACATGGTGTCCTTCATCCAGAGCAACTACATGGGCTTCGGCTCGGGCCTGGTGGTGCCGGGAACCGGCATTGCGCTGCATAACCGCGGCAACAATTTCACGCTGGATGCATTCCATCCCAACTGCCTGGCGCCGGGCAAGCGGCCGTATCACACGATCATTCCCGGATTCCTGACCAGGGGCGGCGCAGCGGTCGGCCCGTTTGGCGTGATGGGCGGCTTCATGCAGCCGCAAGGGCATGTGCAGATGATCATGAACACGGTAGATTTCGGACTCAATCCGCAATCGTCGCTGGATGCGCCGCGCTGGGAATGGGAGAGCGGCAATAACGTCAGCATCGAACATACCACCGCCGAGCATCTGCTGCGCGGCTTGCGCGGTCTCGGGCACGAGGCGTCGTGGTCGGCCAGCCAGCTCGGTTTCGGGCGCGGCCAGATCATCTGGCGCGACAGCCACGGCGTGCTGTGCGGCGGCACCGAGCCGCGCACTGACGGCTGCATCGCGGCCTGGTAGCTCCTGCCGGCGCGCCGCCTTGTTACAATCTCGCATCTGCCGCTTTGCACTACATACCGATCAATAAGGAAAGCAAAATGCCTGAAGCAGTCGACCTTACCCGCATCTGTCCGGTGATCATGACGCCTAGCCATGACGGGAAATTTTTCCGCAACTATGTGATGTCCCTATTGAATTTTACGGTGGAGGCCGCACGCTGCGGCATGCCGATGCAAGTGGTCATGCATCAAGGCGAAAGCCTGGTGACGCGGGCGCGCAACAACTGCGTCGCCGATTTTCTCGCCAATCCGCAATGGACGCACCTGTTCTGGATCGACGCCGACATCGGTTTTTCCGCCGAGGCGGCGTTCCGCTTGCTGCGTTCAGGCTACGATATCGCCGCCGGCGTCTATCCGCTCAAGCACGAAACCTGGCCTCAGGAAGGCCTGCCGCAGGGCACGACCCGGCAGCAATTCGAAGCGACCTATGCCCGTTACACCGTCAACGCCAAGGTTGCCGACGGCAGCAAGCAGGTCAACCTGGAAGTGCAGGCCGACGGTTTCATGCGCATGGAAGAAGCGCCGACCGGCTTCATGGTGATCAAGCGCAGCGTGTTCGAGCGGCTGATCGCCAGCTACCCTGAGCTCAACTATGTGCCCGACAGCATCGGCGTTCCCGACCAGGGGCTGCACTACCGCTTTTTCGACGTCATGGTCGATCCGGAGACGCGCCGCTATCTGTCGGAAGACTATGGTTTCTGCCGCCTATGGTCAGGGCTGGGCGAGTCCATCTATATCGACGCCAATTCCAACCTGAGCCACCAGGGCTCCAAGCTGTACACGGGCGATTTCGCCAATTCCCTGCGTACTTCCTTGCCTTACGCGATAGGCGCGCCGGAAGGCGCGCAGATGCAGCTCACCGGGCTGGAATATTTGCGTTCCAATCCCTTGTTCTGAGCAAAATCGTAAGCCGGTTTTCGCTGCGCTTAAGCTACATAGCTAAGTGGGGTCAGAGTAAATTTTCTGCGCGCTTTTTGCAGAAACTGCACTCTGACCCCACTTAGCGGGTTACGGAGTGCATGCCTCGCCGTTGAAAAAACATGCAGCGCGCTCTGCCTTTCTCCGAATCCGTCATGTGGGGTCGGAGTCAAGTTTCGCGATAAAACACCGCGAAATTTGACTCCGACCCCAGATGACTGCCCCCAGATGACTCCGATTACAGCTGCACGCTGGTAGTAGCGCTGAACTTGGTGTTCAGGTTGGTTTCCAGGTTGCCGATGGCTTTTTCCAGGATGCTGAAGATTTGCGCCCGGTCGGCGGCGTTGCTCAAGTCCAGCGTGGCGCTGGCGGTCACGCCGACGCTGGCCAGGGCGCTGTTGAACGCGGTTTGCGCCTGCGCCGCCGAAATGTAGACCGAGGTTCCTGTGCCGTTGACATACGCTAGCGTCTGGAACACGTTCGAGAACACGGTTTCCAGCGCCGGCATGCCGAAGGCGACATGGTTGGCCGGCGTCGTGAAGGTAGTGGGGCTGGTGGTCGGGATCGGGTTGCCGTACAGCTGGTCGAGGTAGTAGCGCACCTGATACGGATATTGCTGGTAAGTGTCGGTCGCGCCCCACACCGAGCTGTAGGCGTTGACGCTGCTGACCGTCGCTGCGGTCGCCGTCGCTCCCAGTTTGCTGTAGCTGGTCATCAGGGGGCCGTAGTAACCCTGGTTGTAGGCGACATTCAGCAAGACGTCCAGGAAATTGCCAGGCAGCTTGGTGAAGTTGGCCAGCGTATTGTCATAGTAAGGCTGCCACGGCGTCGTCCAGCCGCCGGCGCCCTTGCCGGTGAGGATCAGGGCGACGAAATCGTTGTAATGGAAATACGCGGTCAGCATCGGCCCGTAGTATTTATTGTTGAACGAGGGCGGCGTCACCTTGGTGTACTGCTGGGCCGCGGTGGCCATGGTGTAGCCGATGTTTTTCTGGATGGCGACGTAGTTGATCAGCGAATGGCCGGCCGGCGCATAGGAGCCGGAAACCATGTCGGCGGCGTAGTTGTTGATCTGGTAGGGGCCGCCCTGGCCGGCGCCCATCACGGCTTGCTGGTCCGGCGAGGGATCGATCAGGCTGCCGCTGCTGGCGTACAGCCCGGTCTCGATGTTTTCCTGCAGCAGCTGGCCCATGATCGAGCCGTACATGTAATCCTTCTGGAACTGCATGCCTGGATAATATTGTTGCACCAGGTGGCCATACATGACGCCGGCGATGATGTTCGACATGATCAGGTCGTTGTAGTTGCCGCCATCCAGCACCAGCTGGTCCTGGGCGCTGCCGGCGCCCAGCAGCAGGTGATAGCTGATGGTGCCGGTGGTGCTGCCAGGCGTGGCGGGCGGCGGATTCACCGGAGGCGGCGTGACTGGCGGCGGGGTGGGCGTGCCGCTGCCGCATACGCCGTTGGAAGTCCATGGTTTGCCGCTGCCGCTGCCGCCGCTGTCGGTAACCGGGTCGTTGCCCTGGGTCCACCAGTTGGCGGTGTAGTTGGTGCTGTTGGCGCTGGCGCTGTTGCCGCCGACATAGACGGTGCTGGCGTTCCAGGCAGGCGCGCAGGCCGGCGCGCTGGCCTTGCCGGTGGCGGCAATCTGCTTCTGGCTGGCGCTGCCCGCATCGCTCGAGCCGCCGTCGCCGCAACCTGCCAGCATGCTGCCGATCGCGGTGCACAGCACGGTGCTGACTATTCTTGTTTTCATGCATATCTCCTGTATTGAATGGGGAAGTGCGTGAAACCAGATAGTTTCCGCACGCCAACTAATCCGGGCCGAGGATGAGGGCAGCGAAATTGGGCGTCAAGTGGTTTGCACGGTTTTTTACAGCGACCATACCAGTTGCAAAGCGGTATTGACTTTCATTTGCCGCGGGTGGCGATTTAAGTCACAGATAGCACGCCGGGCGAGGCGATGTTATTTCCCTGTGGCAATGAATTAGTTTTTGTGAAAATACCTTCTTGATAATTTTCTTGAGGGGGTGCTGTGCTGGCGGAGAAAGTGCGCGTCTGTCAGGCGATAGACAGGTGTAATACCACTTTTCCATTTTTTTGCATGTGGTCTTGGTGCTTTTGCAGAGGATTCTTGCCGGGCAGGCGATGCCAGTCATGAAAACAATCCGCCAGGGACGGAGTGTGGCAATATGCCGGATATTTCCCTGCTGACATATTTCTCAATCGGCTCGTTGACGCGGCAGGGCTGAGTCCATCGTCTTACAGAACAGAAGGTTTCTTTCATGCGAGCAGCATCTTTTCTCCGCAATCTCCTTGGCGCGCTGTTCCTGCTCGCTTGCGCAGCAGCGTCGGCGCAAAGCACTTACCGCACCGCCGGCAGCTGCGACGGCTTTCCGCGTCTCGACCTGAAGGTGGCCAAGGGCATGTGCATGGGGCTGGTCGCCGATCACCTCGGCTTTGTGCGCGGGGTAGCCGCGATCGGTCAGGATATCTATGTGCTGGACATGGGCGGCTGGGCCAGCAAGCGCGGCCGCCTGCTGCACCTGAACCTGAAGCAGAAGGGCCAGCCGGAAGTGCTGCTGAGCCAGCTTGACATGCCCAATGGGATCGTCGCTACCCCGGACAAGAAGCTGCTGATCGGCATGCACGGCCGCATCGTCCGCATCGATCCTGCCGCCAAGAACCTGCTTGGCAGCGCCCAGGATATCGTAGTCAACCTGCCGACTACCGGCCGCCATCCGCTGACGGCGATGGTGCTCGGCGACGACGGTGCGCTGTACATCAATGTCGGTTCCGCCACCGACAATTGCGAAAGCCGGCCCGACCAGCCCGGCAAGGCGGATTCGCCTTGCCCCGAAATCAAGGAGATGCCGCCGCGCGCCAGCGTGCTGCGCGCCAGCCTGGCAAACGCTCACCTGCCGCTGGATGCGCGCACGCTGCCGGTGCACGCGCGCGGCTTGCGCAACAGCATGGCGCTGGCGCTCACTGCCAACGGCACGCTGGTTGCCGCCACCAATTCGCGCGACAACATCAATGTCGCCGATCCCAAGCTGTCCGACGCTGAGCTGCCGCACGACACTCTCAGCTGGCTCAGCGCCGGCGCCGACTACGGTTGGCCCTATTGCTTCGACAAGCTCAGGGCCAGCCCGGAATATCCAGAATTCGACTGCCGCGCCAAAACACCGCCCGGCCGTCTTCTGCCGCCGCATGCAGCGCCGCTGGGCATGCTGATCTATAACGGCAAGAGCCTGCCGGCGCTGAACGGCCATCTGATCATCGGCTATCACGGCTACCGCGCCGCCGGCCACCGGCTGGTCAGCCTGGCTCTGGATGCGGCTTATCAGCCGGTGGGCGAGCCGCGCGATCTGGTGGCGGGATGGAACTACCGGCACGGCGGCTATCCGATGGGCGCGCCGGTGGCGCTGGCTACGCTGGACGACGGGAGCCTGGTGATTACCGAGGATCGGAACGGGACGTTGTTGCGGCTGGCGCCGGACTGACCCAGCAGTGAAATCAGCTTTAATTTAAGGCATGTTCTTGAGCCTTTAACCATAAACCACCGTCCTGGATACGGGAGCAACAGCCATGGCACATTCCACAATTGAACGCTGGCACGAGATAGTCAAGTCGCGCGACATCGCTGCCTTGAAAGCATTGCTCGCCGACGACGTGGTCTTCGAATCTCCGGTTGTTCACACGCCTCAAAGCGGCAATGCGATCACAGTCAAATACCTTGCTGCCGGCTTGCATGTCTTGAATAACGGCAGCTTCCAATATGTGAATGAATGGCGCGGACCGCATTCGGCCGTGCTGGAGTTCCAGTCAAGCTGCGACGGCATCCTGATCAACGGCGTGGACATGATCACGTGGAACGACGAGGGCCTGATCACTCACTTTAAGGTGATGATCCGCCCGCTAAAGGCTGTCAATAAAATCCACGAATTGATGGGCCGGATGCTCCAGCCTGAAGCCGGACAACAACGCTAAGCAACGGTACGCAACGGCAAGCAACGGCAAGCAACAGCAAGCAACAGCAAGTAAAGGCGGCCGGCATACGGTAGTAAGCTAGCCGCACTCGATTTTCCGCCACCCAGAACAATGAATAATCTGAAAATTGCATCAGCTTCCAGTGACTCAGACTTCACCGATATTTCCATCCGCCGCCGTTCCCTGATGGCCGCCTGCGGCGCCCACGCAATACATGACGGCCTGACAGACCTCATCTACGTGTTGTTGCCGATCTGGCAGACGCAATTTTCCATCAGCTACGCATTGGTGGGGCTGTTGCGCGGATCCTATTCGGGCGTGATGGCCGGCTTTCAGCTGCTGGCCAGCCGGCTGGCAAAGCGCTGGGGGCGGCACCGCATGCTGGCGGGAGGGACGGCGCTGGCCGGCGTCGCATACCTGGTGGCCGGCCAGGCCGGCGGCCTGGCGATGCTGCTGATCGCGCTTTTGCTGGGAGGCTTGGGAGCCAGCACGCAGCACCCGCTGGCGTCTTCAATCGTCACGGATACTCACGAAGCGGGCGGTGGAGTCAAAGAGGCGCTGGCGCAATACAATTTTGCCGGCGACGTCGGCAAGACTCTGATCCCGGGGCTGGTGGGCTTGTCGCTCGTTGTCGTCAGCTGGCAGACCAGCGTTACGTTGATGGGGCTGCTGGGCCTGGCCGCAGCCGGCCTGCTGTGGTGGCTTATTCCGACACGGCTTGAAGCGGTATCCGAGAAGAAAGCGAGCAAGGCAATCACCAGAACCGGCTCGGCCAGCGGGTTGCGTGCGCTGCTGCTGACAGGAACTTTGGACAGCGCGGTCCGGATGGGATTTCTAACCTTCCTGCCATTCCTGTTGAAAAGCAAAGGCGCCGGCACGGCTGGCATCGGTTTGGCGCTGTCGCTGTTGTTTGTTGGCGGGGCGTTCGGCAAGCTGTTGTGCGGTTACCTGGGCGCGCGCATCGGCATGATGAAAACGGTGTGGCTCACAGAGTCCGCCACCTCACTGCTGATCCTGCTGGCGGTGTGGTTGCCGCTTTCCGCAATGATGGCAATGCTGCCGCTGCTGGGACTTGCCTTGAACGGGACGTCGTCGGTACTGTACGGCGCGGTGCCAGAACTGGCCGGCGCAGGCAAACGCGAGCAAACCTTCGCGCTGTTCTATACCGGCACCATAGGCGGCGGGGCGCTCTCACCTGTGTTGTTCGGCCGGCTAGGCGACGTCGCTGGAGTCCCCGTTGCAGTGATAACGTTGGCAGCGATCTTGCTGTTCACATTGCCATTGTCGTGGCGGGTGCAGAAAGGACTGGGCGGCTGATATGAAAGTAAGATGATTTATGAATATAGCTGAAGCGACGATCAGGCACGCGCTGGAATCTGACGGTGTGGAAGCCGTAGATTGAATATGGCTTGCAGCTTGGCGACGACAACACCCACAATTGATGGTCAACTTACCCCGAGACGGAATCCCGCATGAAAGATATATTCAAATCAGTCATCTCCCCCGCATTGATTTTTCGCGCTTTAGCGATGCCTCAGTCCGCATCGGCTGTCAAGACGGACTCTGCCGAGGACATCGTCCAGAAACAGCTCGACGCCTACAATGCGCGCGACATGGATGCCTTCCTTGCCACGTATGCGGACGAGGCCGAGCTTTTTGGATTTCCGAATACACCATCGGCGAAGGGAAAGGAGGAAATGCGCAAGAGATATACGGTGCGCTTCAGCGACACGCTTTTGCATTGCATCATCGTAAAGCGCATTGTCATGGGAAATACCGTCATCGACCATGAGCGCGTTCGCGTCACGCTGCCGGAAGGGCCGGGCGTCATGGAGGCGATTGCAATTTATGAAGTTCACGATGGAAAAATCGCCAAAGTAACATTTATTTCCGGGAAAAAAACACCAGGCGAAAACCTGTGAACGGATGAATGGCCGACGCATCGCGGCCAGAAGCAGCCCGTCGCAAGTCTTCGCTCAAACCTGAATAATCATGACTATTCTCGAAACGCAGCGGTTAAAGCTGATTCCACTTTCTGACGAACACCTTGCTGGCTTAACAGCGATTAATAGCGACCCAGAGGTCATGGCTTACATCGGCAACGGCGCCCCAATGTCCGAGGCTGAAAGCCAAGCAATGATCGATCGCGTAAAACCAAGGTGGACCTCGCACGGATTCTCGTGGTGGGGTGTGTTCCGTAAAGACGACAATCTGATGATTGGCGCAGCGACATTGCAACCATTGGCTGCCCAGGCAGGCGCCGTCCCGGAAATCGGCTGGCGGCTGAGGCGGGACTGTTGGGGGAAGGGCTATGCGACCGAAGCTGCCGAACGGATCGTTTTGTTCGCAAAGGAACTGGGCATTCCAGAAGTAGTGGCCGTGGCAAATCCCGGCAACACTGCCTCCATCGCGGTGATGAAGCGGCTTGGCATGCGGTATCGCGGCATTGAAACCCACTACAACGTTCCATGTGCAGTCTACCAAGCATTCCTGAGCGTCGAATGACTATCCGCAAAAGGTCGAAGCCAGTTTGTCGCGACGAAGATGCCGGCGGACAGTACGCACCGGCTATCTTCTTGGCTCCGATATGGAAAAATACTGAGCTTGCGCACAGATATTGGCGACGTTCATAGGGAAGCCCTGCGCTCAGGTCCTGCGGCCAAGACAATGCACAAATCACTCTCGAAATCACCTGCCACGAGGAGCAATTTCTAATGTTGATGCAGACGCTACAAGACGGGGTTGATTCATTCCAGGTAGAGCACGGATTGCCGCGGAGAGGTACATTCCAGTCCAAAGTTCAATCGCGGGTCCGGTCGTCAACGTTAGTCCGGTCGACCTCTTTGGCATAGGTCCTGGCTTCTCCGCTTTGGGTCAAGCCCGCCGTCAATGTTTGAGTGCGGACAGTTACTATCGGTCAGGAGCGGTCTGCGGTGCATCCCGCGAATTTGAGGGTGTTTTTACAATTTCCATGGCAGCTTACCCAGCATTCGACAGGTGGGTACGTTTAGGTGAACTACTACAGGAGGGAATATGTCTGAGCGCGACGCTAAGCTCCACGGTTGCTGGCGGTTGGTTTCTCTTGATACTGAGCTTCAGGAGTCAAAGGAGCGCACTCAACCGTGGGGCGCCGACCCCAATGGGTATCTTATTTTCGGCTCTGACGGGCGAATGATGGTACTAGTTACCGCACAGGCGCGGGAGCCTGGGAATACAGATGAGAAACTGGTGGCACTTTTCCGTACCGTGATGGCCTATACAGGACGATACCGGATAGATGGAGATAGGTTCATCACAAAGGTTGACTCATCTTGGAATGAGGCCTGGAACGGCAGTGAGCAGGAACGATTCTACAAGCTTGATGGAGACACGCTCGACGTCTTTACGGCCTGGATGCCGAATCCGTTAGTATCAGGAAATCCAATAGGACGGGCTATTCTCAGTTTTAGACGCGAGTAATTTCCCCTACGCTGCGTTCGCGCCACAGTCGCTAGTTTGCGGGTCATCAAGTCGCCGGCGAGTCTGGCAGCCAGACGTCCACCTTTGAATGACCGCATTGTGGCGGCCTCTAGGTCGGCTCTGGGTCGAAATCAACCCGTCGCGACCGGTTCAAAACGGCCAGCAGCAGTCACTGACGAATCCGGTTCAGAGCAGATATCTGACGCCATCGTCGCATGCTAATCCAAGGAAAATAACGAATGCCGAATGACGATCGCACCAAGATAATTAACAGCAGGACACCGGAGTCAGCGGCCATGTTGGCAAACATCAAGCGAGCGATGACGATCACTGCCAGACTTAATCGTTTGACGTTCAACGATGCGGACGAAGTTCGGGCTTTGTTCAGCGAACTTATCGGTAAAAAAGTAGACGAGAGCTTTTTATTGATCCCTCCATTTTATACCGCCGGTGGGAACGAAATCCGCGTCGGGCATAATGTCTTCGTAAATCAAAACTGCACTTTCTATGATCTTGGCGGCCTCGACATCGCAGACGACGTGATGATCGGGCCGAACGTGAGTATCATCACGGCGGGTCATCCCCTTGAACCATCGCGGCGACGCAGCACCACAATCGGAAAGCCTATCGTGATTGAGAAAAACGTGTGGATCGCAGCCGGCGCGACCATCATCGGTGGCGTAACAGTAGGCGAGAATTCGGTCGTCGCGGCAGGTTCGGTAGTCACCAAGGAAGTTCCCCCGAATACTCTTGTAGGCGGAAATCCGGCGCAAATAATTCGTTCGATTGGCGACGAATAAGAGGATGTTCGCAAGGAGGGCAGTTCTGAGCTTCACGAATGACGCAATTCCAAAATCGGACGGTCGAAGACGTCCGCTAAACTGATGACGATGCTGGAGGAATTTGATCATGAAATTTGATTGGCACGGCGGAGTAATTTTACGGACAACGTTGGTCGATTCCGCCTACAAAAATACGCAGAACGTTCGGCGCTTTCTTTCACATCAGTGTGGACCGGAGTTCAAATTTGACCGCGATCTGATGGCATGGATACGAAACGATGATGAGAAGAACATGGGCGACGTTGTGGACGAATGGATCCGTCGACGTACAATGGCGCAAGACTAGCAAATGACTCATTCCGGCCAGTTGCAGACATTCGAACATGCGTTTCGCGGCACTCAGGTTGAGTGTGTCGTATGGAAATACAACATAAAACGTCAACGCCAATGAACCAACTTGATGAAAAGATTATCAGCACCGAGCGCTTGGTCCTGTACCCACTGAACGTATCGCACGCTGAGCATATGTTTCACGGGTTGAGCGATTTAGGCAGCTATGATTTCACGCCCGATTTGCCGTACAGGGATGTGGCGGCACTCGCCGAGCGCTATGCGCGACTGGAACGCCGTCGATCACCCGACGGGCGAGAGGTTTGGCTAAATTGGGTGATCGAATCTGCGGCTACGCAACAACTGGTTGGCTACGTGCAATTCACGGTGAAGCCCTTCGAACAACGAGCGCTCATCGCTTATTTCGTCTTCGCATCTCATCGCAAACAAGGAATCGCGAACGAAGCCGTTGGAGCAGCGCTGTCAGAAGTCGTGGCCAGTTTCCAACTGACACGTGTGGACGCAGAGATCGACACTCGGAACACAGCGTCGATCACTTTAATCGAAAGGTTAGGATTTAAGCGAACGAGGCTGGTGCCGCACGCCGACGAATTCAAAGGGGCAATCAGCGACGAGTATCATTACTGGCTTACCGTTTCAGGTAGCGCGTCGGCAGGCGACAACACCGGACTTTGATATCTACTGCGATATTTTTACCGGCAGAAGTCGGCCAACACCGACCGGTCGCCGGAGTTGCTCAGCTACCGGCAAATCGGATGTCAAATTCCAAATAGATAGGCTTGGGGCACGGCTCCAGCAACATCACTTTATGAACTATGGAAAGGAGGAATGTGTAAATGCTTCGAACATCAAACAACCGAATCACAAGAATTGGAAAAACACATGCAAGTACATATCTTCAGAGGTCCTGGCCGTATTTTTGGCTTTACCGCTCACCCATCAGGTCAAAATCTGCCGCAGAAGTATGCACCGTGGCTAGAATTTAGGACCGTTGAACTTCTCAAGGGCCAACATACGCCTGGTGTGGACGCGAACGAATGCCTATGCGACATCGAGACTTATGGAATACACGTAACCGACGCCCACATTCGAATCACTGAGGAGGCGATTCGGTAGGTAATCTCCACGTCACGCACAGATGCCGTCTGCAAGCGTCAATGATGCACCCAGCAGGGCGCAAGTTGGCGGGCTGAACCATCATTGCACCAGCCAGTCGCGGCGAGCCGCGATTGGCTGCAGAATTCAGAAGTGAATGGCGAGGCATCGCGACAATTTTCGCTTGAGCTTATGTACCTTCATGAATGTCCGCTGTCGCGAAGCGCGACCGTTCGCAACGGGGCGAAATCGACCTATCACGACCGGCTCAACACGGCCAAAAGGAGACGGTGGGGTATTTTGTCTATATTTCTAAGAAGCTGGCTCAACCACAAAAAAGAAAATCTTCATGCACTCTGAAATACATATAGAAAATATTTTCGCTGAGAATACTGAGGCGGGCCTATTTCTTATAATGCAGTGTCAAGTAGTCAATGGCGCAGTGCAGATCGGTGCGAACGTGAGCTTGCCGTTTAGCGCTGGAATCGATATGACGATACCAGTCGATGGTATTGAAGTTATTGCAGATCGACACATTAAAATTAAAGTTCGATGTGAAGATTCTGCGGAAATTGATTTTCTTCTCGGATTGGATCTCAACGGAGAGAGCTTACTAGTTGAATAAACCAGTTGGAAAGTATAAGTGCAATACAAATTCGACTCTACCTACTAATATCCACTCTCGTTTTTCCGTGCAACGGATGTCTGCTTTGGAGAAATTCGACCGGCGGCTTGGGGGCGAGTCGAGTCTATCGTGACGGGCTCAATTCGGCCAAAAGCCGCCAATTCCATTTTTTTGAGGATCCAATTATGGCAACGTTGGAACGCGCAATTGCAATTGCAGCAGCGGCTCACGCAGGACAGGTAGACAAGGCGGGACAACCTTATATCTTGCATCCGCTACGGGTGATGTTACGTGTTACATCGGAGCATGAGCGAATGGCAGCAGTGCTTCACGACGTCGTCGAGGACACAGGCGTGTCGCTGCAGCAGCTCATTGCTGAAGGATTTCCGCCGCAGGTCATCGCGGCCGATGCACTAACTAAGCGACCTGGCGAATCACGCGTGCAGGCTGCGCGAAGAGCATCTATCAACTTAATTGGACGCGAAGTGAAACTGGCAGATAACGCGGAGAACATGGACCTAACTCGTATTCAGAACCCGTCGGCCCGTGATTTCGCTCGAGTTGAAGAATATAGGGTTGTGCGTGAAATTTTGCTGAAACGCGGAACCGTAAGCTGAAAGAACCATTCGGCTCTAACCGGCTAGTTCCGGCCAAAAGCGGACGGTTTCGAAGACTAATATCAACAAACCCGAAATGAATATGGACGCTCCACTTTTTACGCCAGAACAGTTCGTGCATTACTCAGGTACCGCCCAAATTGATGTGGAGCTTCGGAGATGGTTGCGTTCTCAAGTTATGTCGGAACGCGTGGACTTTATAAACAAACTATTCCCACACAACTACAGATATGCTCTCGCGCTCGTGAGGTCCTCCCGGTTGCCAACTGATGAAATCGCGCGAATGCTTCGCTACTGGCTATCTCTGGGGGCACATAATTGTAGTCAAGGGCTTATTGAAGGTCTTGTTCCTGTGCTTGGCGAACGACGATTCTGGAACATCGCTGCTCAAGCGGAACTGAACCCGGCTATGTCTGATTTCTTAAATTATCATAGCCACGGTAAGCTTGAGAAATACAGAAATCCGAACTTGGATTGATGTCACTATTGAGTCCGGAAACGGCCAATTGCTGACGGTCGAAAGTGTCTGTCAAACTCATGGCGACTCACCTATTGGGACTAGTTGTGATTCAGCATGGAAGTTCAAAATCTATGAAAAAGCCATTTGATTTATATCCGAACGAACTGTTGCCATCTGGGTTTCAGTATCCCGAATCTCTGAAGAAAATTGCTGCGCATGGTGCCTTCCAAGAGATTATTCCTTGGTGGTTCTACAACGTGCAGAATGGGGGACTTGCTTATAAGTTGAGGGAGTCGGATGGCAGAAATCTGGTTCCGTTTGCAAAATGTGATGACGATGACAATGATATTGCTTGCTTTGATGGGGATGATATCGGTGGAAATCCCAAAGTATTGATCAAGAATCATTTTGATAAATTTGATTATCCTGGGCGTCGGTATTCTTATGCTGATTTTGATGAATGGTATGAAGCCGCGCAAGCATATGCCAGACGCTTACGTGGGCAATGATTATTTCATCGCCGTCTCTAGGCGATGTCTGCATCCGGCCAACTGCGGACGTTCACGCCACGCTCCAATCTGATGTTGTTCTGCCAAATGAATCGTGTCAATATAAAACGTCTTATTTCGGATAAATGCTCATGCGCATATTCACAAGGCCGCTGCGTGCGGCTACCTGGCCGTTAGTAGTGGCGTGGTTTAGCTTAACCGCTCTTTACATATCGGTCGGCTTTCTACCGGACGAATATTTGATTTATGTTCGTGGTATTACCACTCCGCAAGCCTATCCGGTAAAAATGATATTGATAGAATCGGGTATTTCGGGCGTCACGTTCGCTATCGTGGCGTGGGCGCTGTCGTCACATTCATGGTCACGCGTGGCCAAGTTTCTTGCTGGCACTGTCATCGCAGGAGCGGTAGGAGTCTTCGCGGGAATGGGGGCAATGCACGCGCCTAGACATTACATATATTTTGCACTTGGCATGCTCCTTTTAACTTTTGTTTCTCTGTTGGGAACCTTATTTTGGATTGCGCTCGGCGTCATATACAAAACCTCACATGCTGATAGTGGACAAACTGGTAGTTAGATATCCATTCATCTACGCCTGGTATCGGCTAGAAGAAGACGGTCAGGCATTTCCTCGTAACGGACACATAACAAATCATTTCACAGACCACTCATGAAACGTCGCCTTCTAATTTTCGACCTTGATGAAACGTTGGTGCATGCGACGACGACTGAATTGTCGCGCGCTGCGGATTTTGTGCTTCCGCCATACTTCGTCTACAAGCGGCCATTCTTCAGCGATTTACTAACGGCGGTGGCGCCACTCTATGATCTGGCTGTGTGGTCATCGTCATCGAGAGTTTATGTGGATACAGTCGTTACCCAGGTGTTCGGGCAAAAATTTGATGTGAAATTTGCTTGGGCAGTAGAGAAATGTGTTCAGCGTATAGACAATCGGTCTAACGGTTACGTCTACATTAAAGACCTTCGGAAGATTCAGAGCCAGGGGTACTCCCTTGACCAAATCACGATTATTGATGACTCTCCCGAGAAGATTAGCCGCCAACCGCGGAATCACATAAGAATTGAGCCATTTCTTGGGCAACAAAATGACCGTGAGTTGCTGGCGATTGCCGCGAAGCTTCATGTACGGAGTTTGCCTTAACGCCGTCATTCGCCGGTGCGTGCTTTCGGCCAGAAGCGGACGCTATCTTCCACTTCCTTTTTTTGAACACAGGTTTAAGAGTGAGATATGAAATTCAGTTACTCGTTTAGCATTACGCCTCCGGCCCCGCCACTCAAAAAGCCACCCGAGAAGCTCGCTGAGTATTCTTACAACGAGTTTCTTCTTGACCTGCCCGAGCATTGGCAGCAAATTGCGACAGCCGATGGCAATATGCTGAATTGGCAATCGGATGTTGTTGGCGCGGCAATTACCGTAAGTTGTGATTTCTATGAAATACCAGACGAAAAATCTCTTAAACTGGCTGAAGTATGTTTGAAGGCGCGGCATGAAGCAATGGAAGTACGAGCACCAGGTCAAGTAACGGTTCTATCTCGAAGCATCAAGCCGTACTCCGGAGGTAGCGGACTAGAGATGAGCTACTCGGCTCAGATTCCCGGCAGTACCTACTTGTATCTAGGCTATGTCACATCGAGAAAGGTCTTCAACTTTTCTCTTACCTACGGTCCGGACAAGGTCGCGGCTGCGGACCTCTACAACCTCATAATGACAGAGCGGCTGCGCGTCAAGATTCCTTGATGTACAACGCTAGACGTGGAATCGTCCGAGAACGGCCAATTGCGGACATTTTGCAGCATTCTTCAAACAACTTTCGCTGGAATTGAATAAGCAATGTCCCACCATTTATCAATCGCACTTCTTCTTGCTTCAGGAGTCTGCATGGCAGCACAAACCGATACACTGGAAGTAATGGAGGTGGGGGCATACAGCGAATTGGCCTCCCGGCCGAATCCCCATGCAAACGAAATCGTATTCATCCCATCGTTGTCCGCTCTCTTGGCTGAGAAAGAGATAAAACTGGGCCGACCTCTTACTGAAACTGAGGTAAAAGTGGTACGCGATGCAGCGACGGTTACGGTCACGCCGACGTCGGACCATAGTGCCGACTCGTCTGTCCGTGCTTACGACGATATAAATCCGAATAATGCTTGGCAAGAGTGGCAGAGGTTAAGAAAAAGCATTCCGAAGCCGTAGCGATTTCATCAATCTATTGCATCCACCGGTTGAATCCACAGGCAAACTCAGCCGGTAGGGGTATTCACGATTACCTGCCATCGGACAGAATAGGCCATTGGCATTCAATATTCACAATCTATTGGACACTCATTATGACTGTAGAGAACGCCGGCGTTATTGATGCAGCGGGTATTGCTAAGGACAGTGGCGAAGTCGTGCTTACGATTTCTGACCATTTATCTTGGCATAGTGAACCTGAGCATTTTCGCTTTCTCGAAAGAAAAATCGACAAGTATCTAGATTTCATTCAAAGCGGTCAATTGCTCGAATCTATTCCGCAAGCAGAAGGCCGCGCAATTCGAATAAGTATTTTCTGCAAATTCAAACCGAATGAATCCGCCGCTAGTTTCTTGAGAGCGGCTCAGCAGCAGCTAGATGAAGTTGGAGTGGAGTTGTCCTTTGCGACATTGCCTGATGGGTACTGAAAAAAAAGATGTAGGTAGCTGTTACCAACGTCTGCTGTCGGGAAATCCGAATGACAGCAAAGGGTCGATAACGGCCATCAGTCAAACATAACCACCTGCCGCACCGCCTCCCCAGCATGCAGGCGGTCAAAGCCCTTATTGATATCTTCCAGCCGCAAACGGTGCGACAGCAGCAGGTTGACCGGCAGCCGTCCGCCGCGGTACAGGCTGATGTATCTCGGCAGATCCCGCACTGGCACGCAGCTGCCGATATAGCTGCCCTTGACCGTGCGTTCCTCGCCTACCAGGTTGACCAGCGGCAGTCCGAACCGGGCGGCGGCGGGCGGCAGGCCTGCGGTGGTGGTGGTGCCGCCGCGGCGTGTGATGCGGTAGGCGGTTTCGAAGGCCTGGATGGAACCGGCGAATTCGAATACATGGTCGGCGCCGCCGCCGGTGGCATCCCTGACCGCTTCTACGCAGTTCGGGTCGGTGCCGTCAAAGCTCATGGTCGCGCCCAGCCGGGTAGCGAGTTCGCGCTTGCTTGCGGCGAGGTCGATGGCGATCACTTCGCTTGCGCCGGCGGCCAGCGCGCCTATCACTGCGGCCAGCCCGACGCCTCCCAGGCCTACTACCGCCACCGACTGGCCGGCTCGTACCTGGGCCGTATTGACTACCGCGCCGACGCCGGTCAGGACCGCGCAGCCGAACAGCGCGGCTTCGTCAAACGGCAGAGCAGGGTCGATCTTGACGAGTGAATGGCGTGAAACGACGGCGTACTCGGCGAACGCCGAGCAGCCAAGATGATGGTTGACCGCTTCGCCATGCGCGCTTTCAAGCAGGCGGGCGCCGGACAGCAAGGTGCCGTTGCCGTTGGCCTGGGCGCCGGGCTCGCACAGGGCGGGGCGGCCTTCGCAGCAGGGCAGGCAATGGCCGCAGCTGGGGACGAACACCAGCGCCACGTGATCGCCAAGCTGCAGGTCGGTGACGCCGTCTCCCAGCGCCGCGACTTCGCCGGCGGCCTCGTGGCCGAGCGCCATCGGCAGCGGCCGCGGGCGGTCGCCATTGATGACTGACAGGTCGGAGTGGCACAGGCCGGCGGCGCGGATGCGCACCAGTACTTCGTCGCGCCCAGGCGGCGCCAGTTCGAGTTCTTCGATCGCCAGCGGCTTGGATTCCCGATAGGGATGCGGCAAGCCGGCCTGGCGCAGTACGGCGGCGCGGATTTTCATATGGTTTCCTCTGTTCCGGCGCTTACGTCACGCAGCGACGCCCGCAGATATCCTGTTGCGCGCAAGGGCCCGGAAGTGATGATTTCAATTGAAGAACTGCAAATCAGGCGCCTATTTTAGCCGGGGTCAGGGGAATGAACACAGTGACGCACAATCCCGTCTGTGTTTTCCGGTCGGCATGCGCGAGCGTGACGCGGGCGCCGATGCGGCTGGCGATAGTCTGGACGATGGACAGGCCCAGTCCCGATCCGGTGGCGTCGTTGCCGAGGACGCGGTAGAAGGGATCGAACACGCGCGCTTGTTCTTCCGGCGCGATGCCTGGTCCTGTATCGTCCACTTGCAAGCTGACGGCGCCGGCGCTGCTGTGCATGGACAGGTTGATGCGTCCGCCCGGTGGCGTATAGCGGATGGCGTTGTCGACCAGGTTCCTCACGATGGTAATGAGGTCGACTTCGGCTACCGGCACCCGCAGGCCGGCTTCGCCTTCGACGCCGATGTCGATCTGTTTGGCGTCGGCCAGCGGCATCAGGTCTTCCAGCACGCGCCGATAGACCTGCATGACGGCTACCGTGTCGCTGGGCGCCAGCGGCGCAGACTGCGCCCGCGCCAGTGTCAGCAGCTGATCCAGCAAGCGCCGTCCGCGTTCAATCCCTTGCCGCAGCGTCGCCAGCCGCTGGCGCGCGGCGTCCGGCATCTCGGCGTCGGCCAGCCGCTCGGCCTGCAGCGACAGCGCGGTGAGAGGCGAACGCAATTCGTGGGCGGCATCGGCGACGAAGCGGCGCTGGGCTTCCATGGCTTGCGCCACGCGCTCCAGCAGGCGGTTGATGGCGACCACGAACGGCCGCACCTCGACCGGCAGCGGTTCCGCCGCCAGCGCATGCAGTTCTTGTTCGTTGCGGCCGTCGATCTCGGCCGACAGCCTGGCGATAGGCTGGAACATCTTGCGCACCAGGTGGGCCACCAGCACCAGCAGCAGCGGAATCAGGATCAGGAAGGGCATCAGCGTGCGCAAGCCGCTGTCGCGGGCGATTTCATCGCGCACCTCGGTTTCCTGGGCGACGGCGATGCGCTGCTGCGACGCCAGGGTTTTTACTAGCACCCGGTAGCGATGATGGCCTGACTGCAAAGTCTGCATGCCGTCCGGCAGGGTCGCCGGCAGCTTCAGTTCTTTCGCCGAGGATGAGCTCGCGCTGTCGTTGCCGTCGTCCAGATACTGCACGATGACGCGCGTCTCCTCGTCGCCGATGGCTACCTTGGCGGCATCCCGCTGCGGCGGAACCGGAATATGCTCCTGGTCGAACAAGGCGGCCACCTGGCGCAGCATGTCGTCCTGGAATTCATGCGCTTCGTCGAAACCGGAGATAAAGGCGAACACCCCGGCCAGCAGGGCCACTGCCAGGATCGCCAGCGACAGCCAGAGCGACAGGCGGAACTGGATCGAATTTTTCAACTTCCTTTGGAAACCATCCATCCCACGCCCCTGACATTTTTGATGGCTGCGCTGCCCAGTTTCTTGCGCAGGGCGTGGATCAGGAATTCGACGGCGTTGCTTTCCACTTCCTCGCCCCAGCCGTAGATCCGTTCCTCCAGCTCGCTGCGCGACAGGATCGCTCCCGGCCTGAGCATCAGCGCCTGCAGCAAGGCGAATTCGCGGTTCGACAGTTGCTGGGGCGGCTGGTCCTGGCTGCTGGCGAGGCGCGTGGACGGGTCGAGCGAGAGTACGCCGTTGCTCAGCAATGGCGTGGCGCTGCCGCCTTTGCGGCGCAGCACGGCGCGCGCCCGCGCCAGCAGTTCGGCCATGTCGAACGGTTTCAGGATATAGTCGTCGGCGCCGCCATCGAGTCCGCGCAAGCGGTGCTCCAGGCCGTCGCGCGCCGTGATGATGAGCAAGGGCAGGGGATTGTCCTGGCGCCGGATGGCATCCATCACCTCGAAGCCGTCTTTCCCGGGCAAGCCGAGATCGAGCAGCAGCAAGTCGTAGTGCTGGCAAGACAGCGTATCCAGCGCTGTCTTGCCGTTCCTTACCCAGTCGACGGCGTAGGAGGCGTCTTTCAACGCCGCCTGGATGGCCTCTCCGATCATCGGATCGTCTTCAGCCAGCAATACCCGCATGCATCCTCCGTGATTACGCTATTGATTGATGGTTTCGGTCGTGCGCTCCACCCGTATACTCTCACGCTTCAAGGCCTGCGCCGCCTGCTGGCGGAACAGCAGGATGCAGGCAATGATAAAGAACAGCAGCGCCGCCGACGCCGAATAGCGGCTCAACGCCAGGCCGCCGGCGTTGAGCGGCTTGTCGAGAAAGTCGCCGACCACGGCGCCCAGCGGGCGGGTCAGGATGAATGCGGCCCAGAACAGCAGCGTCCGCGAAATCCTGGTGCGGTAGTAGGCCAGCGCCACCAGCGCCAGCAGGGCGCCGAACAGGATGGCGCCGCCGCCATAGCCGAGGCCGGCGGTATCGGCCGCCCAGTCGCCCAGCGCGGTGCCCAGCGTTTGCGAAAACATGATCGTGACCCAGTAGAACATCTCTGCTGCCGGTGAATGGACACTGTCGACGGCTACCGATCCCATGGTCCGGTACCAGACAAACAGGGAAATCAGCAACAGCGCAAACAGCAGCGATGCGCCGCCCGGATAGCCGATGCCGAGCGAGCGGTCGGCAAAGTCGGCCAGCGTGGTGCCGACGGTGGTGGTGGCGATCACGGTGGTCCAGTAGAGGAAAGGCTTGAAGCGCGTGGCGCGGATCTGGGCGGCGACCGCGACCAGGAAGATCACGCCGAAGATGACGCTGCCGACCAGGTAGCCCAGGTTCATCGACATGGAAACCGCATCGCCGCCGGTTTCGCCCAGGGTGGTGGCGGCGATCTTGATGATCCAGAACATCAGGGTGACTTCAGGCACCTTGCTTACCGCCAGCTGCATTGTTTTATTCATTTTTGTTTCCTATTTCATCAGGCTCATCAGGTGCATCAGGCGCCTAGCGCCGTCAAACGTTTTTGAGTAAAGGAGAGATAACTGACCAGGCTCACGATAACTGCCAAAAACAGGGCGCTGGTCGCTATCGTACCAAAACCGAGGCCGCCGTTGCCGGCCGGCTGGGACAGCAGGTCGCCGCAGGAGGCGCCGAAAGGGCGCGTCAATACGTAGGCAATCCAGAAGCAGGCAGTGGCGTTGATCTTGAATGCATAGCGGGCCACGGCGACCAGCGCGATCAGGCCGCCGAACAGCAGGGCCGAATTGGCGTAGCCCAGGCTCAGGCCTTCCGCGACCCAGTCGCCGGCGGCGGTGCCAAGCGCAAAGGTGAACAGGATCACGGTCCAGTAGAACAGCTCGCGCCTGGGACTGTCGATGGCTGCGATCGACAATGTCTTTTCGCGGGCATGCCAGGCGGCGAATGTGGCAATCATGGCAATGCTGAAGGCCGCGGTCGAGAATGCCAGCGGCACGCCTGCCAGGTCGCTCAGCATGTCGGTGACCAGGGTGCCGAATATACTGACCAGCACCACGCAGATCCAGTACAGCGCCGGCACGTAGCGCTTGGCGCGCAGCTGGAACAGCAATGCGCAGGCCAGCAGCAGCCCGGTCGTGAGCGAGGTGCCGACCAGGCCGAAATGCAGGTCGGTCGCCAGGTAATCGGCGCCGGTCTCGCCCACCGTGGTGGACATCATCTTGATGATCCAGAACAGGAGCGTGGCTTCAGGCACCTTGTTGATCCAGCCGTGGCCGGCTCTGATAGTTGCAATAGTCATAAAAACTCCTATGCGTGAATTTGATGGAGAACCCCTTTCCAAGGGGGAAACGAGCAGGAAAGCGCAGCACCATCCTTGGGACAGGGGAAAGCTTACCCGGGCAAACTTAGCTGTCACTGAGCGCCATTCCGATCGTCCAATGCAAACGCCCCGACGGGCGTCAGGGCGTTGCAGGGGCGGGATGCAGCCGATTTCGCTTATCGGCGCTTATTTTTCCGCAACCGGCTCCGGGCCGAGCTCCAGCACGCTGCGCAGCTCGTCGCGGGCGGCGATGAAGCCCGTGTTGAAGTCGTCGCGGGTCTGCAGCCTGGCGGCGATCACGGTGCCGGTGATGCGGCCGGTTTCGATGTCAGAGCGATAGTGGACGCCGCCGATGATGCGGTTGTTGGCGTACTCGGCGGCGCGCGCCATGATTTCCGCGCGCTTTTCCGGCACCATGTTCGACAGCACGATGCCCATCAGCGTGCCCGCGGTCGCATGGCCGGAAGGATAGGCGCCGGAGCGCGACAGTTTCACCACAGGCTTGACCATGTCGCTTGCCATGAATGGACGCGGACGTTTCCAGACGTCCTTGTAGGTGTCGACCACCGCGCCTTCGGAATCCACCACGCGCTGGAAGAACTTGGCGAAGACCGGCAGCTGCTCGCGCTTGAATTTCACGCCCATGACGTCGGCGAAGCGCCAGATTTCTTCACTGGCGTCGGCTTGCGAGCGCGCCACCATTTCCGGCGTGCGCGCAGCCTGCAGGGCCAGGATTTCGCTCAGCTCCGCCTTGGTCTGCAGCGAATCGTTGGCCGGCGGCGGCGGCAGCAGCTTGACCAGGTCGATTTCCTTGGAGGTGATGAAGGGATGTTCTTCGCGCGCCTGCACGGATGCGCCGGCGGCCAGGAAGGACATGACGATAAAAGGAGCGATGAATTTGCGCATGGATATCACTTTCATATGGGGCTGATCAAGATAAAGGTTGCGGCCGGCCTTAGAAATCCAGGCTGACGGTCAGCGACAAGGCGCGCGCCGGCAGCAGCGTCAGCACATCGCCGGGCGCCGGCGCCGAAGTAGCGGCGCTGGCCGGATTGACGCCGACGATGCTGTGCTTGTCGAACAGATTGTTGACGCCGAACTGGATCTTGGCTTTCTTGACGAACTGCAGCGGGTGCCGGATGGTGTAGTTGACGAACAGGTTGGAGATCGTGAACGGGGCGATCTTGACCGCCTGGTGGACGCTGCCGTTGTCGTTGTACATGGTGCCGACGCGCTTGTTCAGCCAGCCGATGTCCCAGCCGCCGCGGTTGTAGTTCAGGCCCAGCGTTTCGGTATCGCTGGGCGCGCTGGCGACCCACTGGCCGTTGCCGTATTTGGCGGTGCCGTAGGTGGCGTTGGCGTACAGGCTGAAGCCGGCGCCCAGCACCAGGTTGCCTTCTGCTTCGATGCCCTGGGTAGTGGAACTGCCGTTCGAGAAGAAGGTAGTGTTGCCGGCATTGTCGGTGAACGAGGAATAGGCGTTGTCGAACTTGATGTGGTACGCATCGATATCGAAGGTGACGCGTTCCGATTTCCATACCGAGCCGATCTGGAAGGTCTTGCTCTTGATCGACGACGGCAGGGCAGTGACGTTGGCGTTCTTGACATCGAACACGCTGGTCGGCGGAATTTCGTCGCCGGTGGCGTACTGGCCGTATATCGACCAGTTGGGCTGCAGCATGTAATGCACGTCGAGCGACGGCAGTACGCTGTTGTAGGTGACTGCATGCTCGATGCTAGGCAGGCCGCCCAGGTTGCCGACGGTCTTGCCGTTATCCGCATACTGCGTCAGCGACTGGCGATACGAGGAGTACTTCACGCCCGGCGTGATCTTCAGGTCGCTGGCAACCTGGAATTCGTACTCAACGAACGGTTGCAGGGTGGTGGTCTTGAAGCGTTCGTGGAAATTCGGCAGGACGGCGTCCACCCAGGTGCGCGGATTGGACGGAATCTGATAGCGGTTGGTGTCGGCGTTTTCCGCCCACAGGCCGGTGCGCAGGATACCGAGGCTAGATTCCTGGCTCAAGCGCAGCAGGTTGCCGTAGGTGCGGTAGCTGTTGAGCTTGTCGGTGGCGCTGGTGGCTGTGATGGTGCTGCCGTTGTAGTTCTGCTGGTTATGGTAGGCGTAGGTGTAGAGCTTGTCGTCCAGTTTCCAGCCGTTGCCGAGGTTGGATGTCAGGCCGGCGTATTCGAAATCCGAGGTGACGTGGTAAAAATTGTAGCCATAGTAGTTGGCTTGCTTGGGGTCGTTGCTCAGCAGGTAGCTGTCTCCGAACTGGGCGATCTGGGCCCGGGTAGCTCCCTTGGTGTTGGGGGTATTGGCTTTCAGGTCGATATACGAACCGAACAAGGTCAGGGCGGTGCTGTCGGTGAGGTTGAACTGGTATTTCAGCGACACCGCATCGCGGGTCTGCTTGTTGTAGCTCTGGTAGCCGTTTGAAGTCATCTGGTGCGCGTTCAGCAACAGGTTCTGGTTGCCGTTGGCGCCGAACTGGCCGCTCTCGAATTCGGCGCCGTAGATCTTGGTGTTGAACGAGCCGTAGGAGTCGAAGACGCTGGTGCGCTGTTCGTTTTCCAGGATGCGCGACAGCAGGTTGACCGAACCGCCGAAATTGGCCGGCCCGATGGTGGCCGCCGATCCGGGGCTGCGGTCGACTACCGCGCCGCCCAGGAACTGGCTAGGAAAAAATGCCCAGGTGTGATGCGAGGGGCTGTTGGTGTCCTGGAACGGGATGCCGTCGAAGCTGACCGTGTAATCGCCGTCGGCGAAACCGCGGAAATAGGTCTTGGTGTCGCCCAGGCCGACGCCGTTCGGGCTGTAGCTGTACATGCCCGGCGTCATTTGCAGCACCTGGCTGAAATCGGCCACCGGCGAAGTCAGGTTGCGGATGAAGTCGTCGCTGACGATCGATTGCGCCGAACGGGCCGACAGCGAGCTCTGCGCCGGCGCGCTGCGGCTGGCGCTGACAGCGCTGCCGACCACTTCGACTGTGTTGATGGCCTCGGCGGCGCTGGAGGCGGCCAGGTCGGCGGCTTGCTGGGCGTGGCTGAGCTGCGGCGCGGCTACGCACATCACGGCCAGGGCGTGCAGGACATGCAGGGTGGCGGGTTTCAAACTTGGACGCTTCATTGCTGGTTTTCCTTTTTTCGAATCGTGTTTATGAAAAATCGGTGAAACATATCCGGCGGCCATGCTCCGGCCAGCTTGCCTGCTGGGTTGCGCTGCGCCTGGCGTGAGTTCGGGGCGAAGCATAAGCTTTGAAAATTAAGCGAAAATGAGCTGTGCGCAATCTGTCTGATTTATGCCAATCGCGCCTTGATTTCACGCGCTCGTCATAATCGGCTGCTATTTTGTAGGGTCGACTAAACCGGGCTTTTGCCGCGATGCGCATACTGTTGATTGAAGATGACTACATGCTGGGCAACAGCATCCGCAAAGGGTTCTATCCCTATGGCTTCATCGTCGACTGGACCCAGGACGGCATCGCCGCCGAGGCGGCGCTGGCCGCGGAGTCGTATTCGGCTGTCTTGCTCGATCTTGGACTGCCGCGCAAATCGGGGTTGGAAGTGCTGAAGAAAATGCGCGCCGACGGCAACAGCACGCCGGTGATCATCTTGTCCGCCAGCGACCGCGTGCTGAACCGTATCGAAGGGCTGGACGCCGGCGCCGACGACTATCTGAACAAGCCTTTCGACCTGGACGAGCTGGCGGCGCGGGTGCGCGCCTTGCTGCGCCGTAGCGGCGGCCGCATCAGTCCGCAGCTGGTGCACGGCGACATCCAGTTCGACCCGGCCAGCAATACCGTTGCCTACAAGGGCAGGCATATCGGCCTTAGCAGCCGTGAGCTGATGGTGCTGGCGGCGCTGATCGAGAAACCTGGCGCAGTGCTGTCGCGCGCGCAGCTGGTCGACAAGGTATATGGCTGGAACGATGAAGTCGAGAGCAACACCATCGAAGTGCATATCCATGCATTGCGCAAAAAACTTGCGCCCGGCGTGATCCGCAACATCCGCGGCCTGGGCTATATGCTCTCCAGCGCCGACAGCTTGTGCGCCGGTTAGGGGCTATTGATAGTGTCGATCAGGAATCGCCTGCTGTTCTGGCTGCTGTCCGGCCTTGCCTTCCTCGGCGTGTGTTTCATGGTCGCCGACTATCTGATCGACCGCGCCTTGCTGGCGGATATCTATGACGACCAGATGAACCAGATCGCCTTCGCCATCCCCGCCAATTTCAGCGGCGGCGACCTGGAAAAGAACACGCCGGCGCTGAAATACGATGGCGACGACAGCATCCTGCAGATCTGGGATAAAAACGGCAAGCAGACTTACCGTTCGCATCCGGACATCGCCCTGCCGCCATTTCCTAAGCCCGGATACAGTGAAGTGCGATGGCATGGCAACGAGTGGAAACTGTTCGTGCGCAAGACCGACCAGAACCTGATCCAGGTGGCGCAGTCGCTGGACGGCCGGCGCAATATCGCGCTCGACCATGCGCTGCGCTCGCTGGTGCCGCTGCTGATTTTCCTGCTGATCATGGGCTTGCTGATTCACTGGAGCGTCGGCACTGGCCTGCAGTCCTTGACCCGCCTGTCGCAAGAACTGGCCAAGCGCACGCCCGACAAGCTGGAAAGGCTGACATCCAAGGGGCAGCCGCTGGAAATCCAGCCCGTGACGCAAGCCATCGATACCTTGCTGCAGCGTCTCGGCGTGGCGCTCGAAAGCCAGAAAAAATTCATCGCGGATGCCTCGCACGAGCTGCGCACGCCGCTGGCGACCCTGCAAATCCAGGTCCAGCTGGTGGAGCAGTCGCTAGGCAGCGGCCGCGAAGCCAGCGCGCTGGCCGATCTGAAAGCCGGGGTGAAACGCAGCAGCCACCTGGTCGAACAGCTGCTGATGGCATCGCGCCTGGAGTTCGGCGGCATGCACGATCCGCACGTCCCGCTGCAGCTGCATGAAATCGTGCGGCAGGTGACCATCGATTTCATCCCCTACGCCAACAGCCGAAAAATCAATCTCGGGGTGGAGCAGCTGGATGCAGGCATCATCATGGGATCGGAATATCACATCCCTATCCTGGTCCGCAATCTGATCGATAATGCGATCCGCTACACGCCCAGCGGCGGCCAGGTGGACGTCGCCATCCGCGCCGGCAATCAAAAAATCGTCCTGGAAATCGAAGACAGCGGGCCCGGCATTCCACCGGAAGAGCGGCAGCGCGTGTTCGACCGTTTCTACCGCTGCCTGGTGCCGCAGGCAGCCGGCAGCGGACTCGGGCTGGCGATCGTCAAGCAAGTCACGGAACAGCATCAGGCCGAAGTCCACCTGGAACGCGCCGGCCGCTTGCCTGGCCTGAAGGCCAGCGTCCGGTTCAATGCGCTGGTTTCTGTCTGATACGAAAAACTGCGCCGGCAGGCGAGCTGCATTGGCGGCTTCTGGCGGGCGTGCGGAAGAGGGGAGTAATGCGGTCTGGCGGAGGAAACGGCGTTGCCGCCGTTTCCTCGCCCGGGCGCAGTTGCGCGCCCGTTCAAGCATGGATGTTGCTAACTATGCTGCGCAATCTTGCTCAATCGTTGGCAACCAGCGTTACGCCGCTGAAGGTTGCGTAGGAATTGAGCAGCAGGTAATACGTGCCTGCTTTCGGATTGCGGATGGTGATGGATTCCGATGTTGTCGAGCCATCCGACACGTACTGATAAGAGTCGATAGTCGGTGCGGAGCCGAAACTGACATAGATATCGGCATCGCCTCGGCCGCCGGAAGTCTTGAAGCTCAGGCTGGTGCGGCCGGCAGGAACCACGATGGTGTAGACCTTGCTGGAACCGGTAGGCAGGCCCAGGCCGGTCACTGGCACGCCGCTCTTCAGGACATTGCCTGGCGGCGGTGGTGGCGGCGTAGTGCCGGAACCGATGACCGAGGCAAAGTTGGCGACATTCAGGCTGCCGTAGCCGCTGGCGTAATCCCAGCCAGCCTTGGCCGCGTAGCCTTGGTTACCCGAAGTGATGTCGTGGAACATGCTTGGGTTGGCTGCGGCTTTCTGATAGATCGCTGCGGCAGGGAATGGCAGGCTGTTGTTGTTGGCCGATTGCACGCGGGCCCAGAAGCCGGTGAACAACGGCGCAGCCAGGCTGGTGCCGCCGATCTGGGTAGGAGAGCCGTTGATCAGGACCAAGGCGCCGCTCGAAGGATCCGCATCCAGTGAAATATCAGGAACGCCGCGTTGGCTCGAGGAACCGAGAACGCCGGAACTGACTTGCCAGCTAGGTGCTGCCTCAGTCAGGCTAGGACCGCCGCCGGCGCCGCCGCTTGCGCTTTGCTGGCAGCTCTGCCAGTCAGTGCAGGACCATACCGATTCCGAGGACCAGCTATTGCCGGAGCCGGTGCTGACCAGGGTGCCGCCCAGGGACATCACGTACGGCGAAACCGCCGGATAGCTCTGTGCAGTGGTGCTGGTGTTGCACTCATACGCGCCAGAATCGCCCGACGATACCGAGAACATCTGTCCCTGGGCAACGGCGGTCTGGAAGATCTGGTCGTTACTGGCTGTGATGCCGGACGATTGCGCGTCGTTCTCGCATTCGCCCAGCGAGACATTGATGGCTTGCGCCTGCTTGTCGGTCACCACCTGGTTGTAGGCCGCAGTCAGGTCGGCATCGCTCAGGGAGTTGGCGGTGTACAGGATCATCTGCTTGATAGTGCCGCCTGCTGCTGCCAGCGAACTTTGCGTATCCATGTTCCATTCATCGACACCGGAAGTGTCGCTGCTGGCGCCGTTGACCACCACGGTGGAGACGTTGGTTTGCGGGTAGCCGGAGTTGGACGTGAAAGTGTTCAAGTCCGCGATAGTCTGCGTCATGTCGCCAGAGGTGATGATGCCGATGGTGGCGTTGGTGGCGCTAGGCAGGCTGCTGGCGTTGTAGATGGTCGGGAAATCGGTCGGGTTGTGGCCGACTGCCGACATGGTTGTTGCGGCCACGCGCGCATCCTGTTTCTTCAGCATGGTGTGATGCAGGTGCACGGTTTGCAGGCCATGCACGGCCAGCACGATGCCGCCCAGTGCCTGCGGCACCGAAGCGTCGCTGATGTTGGCGTAGGCGTTGCGGCCGTTCACGCTATAGGTATGCAGCTCGGTATTGAAAGCAGTCTTCACCGAACCGGCGGAACCGTTGGCGCTGATCAGCAGGTTGTTGGCAGACACCGTGATATTGGTGAAGCCGCTTTTTGTCAGATGGCTGACGACAGCTTGCACCTGCTCCTTGGTAGGGGCATACAGACGCATGAAGTCCGCGTTGGACAAGGTTTTGTGCGAGCGGCCGGACATCAGGTCGGCAGTGAGCTGATCCAGTTCAGGCTTGTTGCGCAGTTTCAGCGCCACCACCACGTGGGTCAGTGCGCCGGACTGCATTGCCGAGATATGCGTCACAGCGGTTCGCGCCGTGCTTGCGACAGCAGTTGCCTTGGTCGCGGTTGGCGCCCAAGTCTCCGCCTGGGCGGTGGTGGCAAACGCGGCAAGGGTCAAGCCCGCGAGCGCCAGCAGTTTAAAGTTGGATCTGAATGTCATTACTTTACTCCGGTTTTTAAGGGATAAAGTGATCCCGCCAACGGTGGTCGGCTGGATCTGCTCAGTGGATGCATTCCCTTGAAATGTAAAGCTCTCAAGGGAAGTCGCAATTTCCCGCAGCGCCCGGCTGCAGGCGCTGCGGAGAAATGCCTTGTTGCCTGCCGCGCGGAAGCAGCGGGCATGGCGCAAACACCCGGCGGCGGATTGCTGGCTGCCTGGCTTGACAAAAAATCGGCGAACAGAAAGACTGCATGCGCGCTGCCTGCAGGCGCATGAACTGGTGCTACATCAAGGTTGGATCAGTGACGCGGTGCTACGCCCCTCAGCTGGGCGAGGGCAGCATGGCCTCGACGGATGCCGGCAAGCGGCAGGCGCAGAGGCCGGAGCTGCGAGCGGAATCGTCGGCCGACAATTCCGGGAGAAACAGGATGGCTGATTCGAATCCAGGGCAAGGCATAAGGCGCTCCTCTTGAGGATCATCGGCAGCTAAGGCTTTCGTCATGGCGCCGGCAACACGCGCTGGAAAACACCGCTGCTGCAACTGTTATGCACAATGTTTCTAAAATTTTCTTCAGTCTTCTCAGGAATTCAGACTAAAGGAATTATTTCTGCGTGGCAATATATGTTGCTCTTTATTTTGTAACTAGTGTTACAAGTTGTAACCGAAAAAAGAAAGACCTGTCTGTTTTTTAAACACCTGTTTTTGGTGCCCTAAAACGCTTTCCTGGAACGCGCTGTCACGCCGTATCGCCAGTCTGCAAGCGGGTTTCAAGGGTTTTTGCAAACTCCGGCGTTGAGCGAATCGGCCAATGGTCCAGCCATTTTCCCGAGAGGCGTCATGTCGGCAGAATCAGCCAAATCGCGCATCAGTTGCTTACCTTTGATTGTCGTCGCCGCCTTCTTCATGGAGTGCCTGGACACCACCATCGCCACCGCCGCCTTGCCGCGGATGGCGTGCGATTTCCATCCGGTCCGGATGGGCGCACTTGGCCATGAAGACTTGCGTCTTGCGTATTTACAGCCTCATGAGAACAGGCAGGGCGCAGAGTGACAAAAACGCTACAGAACGCCTGGATTGCATAGGAATATCGCGCGTTATTGCAATTCGCCAACTTGTTTCATTTACAATCGACGGTTGATCGTCGGCGCCGGTTTTTCAGTTGGAACCGGATCTGGCCCAAGGGAGCGTGACAGCAGCAGCGATTACAAAACTAGAATCACAAAACCAGAAACGAATAATGATGATTATTGGCATAGATCTCGGCACCACCAACAGCCTGGTGTCAGTTTGGCGCGACGGACAATCCCATATCATTCCCAACGCCTTGGGTGAAAACCTGACGCCGTCTTGCGTCAGCATCGATGAAGATGGCAGCGTGCTGGTCGGCAGGGCGGCGCGGGAGCGCTTGCAAACGCATCCAAACCGCAGCGCGGCCCTCTTCAAGCGCTATATGGGCAGTGAAAAGAAAATCCGCCTGGCCGGCAAGGAGTTCCGTCCCGAAGAGCTGTCGTCCATGGTGCTGCGCTCCCTGAAAGCGGATGCTGAGAATTTCCTCGGCGAAGCCGTGGAAGAAGCGATCATCACCGTCCCCGCTTATTTCAGCGACGCCCAGCGCAAAGCTACCCGCGTCGCCGGCCAGCTGGCGGGCTTGAAGGTGGAGCGGCTGCTGAACGAACCTACCGCGGCGGCGCTGGCATATGGCATGCAAGATGTCGCTGCCGAAAGCAAGTTCCTGGTGTTCGACCTGGGCGGCGGCACTTTCGATATCTCGATCCTGGAAATGTTCGAAGGCGTCATGGAGGTCAGGGCATCGGCAGGAGACAATTTCCTCGGCGGCGAAGATTTCGCCACCTTGCTGTGCGACGCCTTTGTGGAAAAAAGCGGCTTGCGGGCATCGATGGACGGCATGCTGCGCACGCCCCAGCAAGACCAGCGCTTGCGCGACGAGGCCGAGAAGGTCAAGCGCCAGCTTTCGGAAGCTTCCAGCGTCACCATGCGCATGCAATACGGCGAGCAGGAATATAAATGGCTGATCGATGAAGAAGCCTTCACGAAGCTGGCGGAGCCGTTGCTGGCGCGCTTGCGCACCCCGATCGAACGGGCCCTGCGCGATGCCCGCATCCGCGCCGCGACGCTGGACAAGATCGTGCTGGCCGGCGGCGCCACACGCATGCCGATGGTGCGCAAGCTGGTGTCGCGCATGTTCGGCCGCTTCCCGCTGGTGCATTTCAATCCGGACGAAGTAGTGGCGCTGGGCGCGGCGGTGCAGGCCGGCCTGAAGATGCGCGATTCGGCGCTCGACGAGGTCGTCATGACCGACGTTTCGCCTTATTCGCTGGGAATCGCGATTTCGCGCCAGGTCGGCCCGAACCAATACATACCCGGCCATTACCTGCCGATCATCGAGCGCAATATGGTGGTGCCGGTGTCGCGCGTGGAAAACATCACCACCATCCAGGATAACCAGAAAGAACTGCATGTGGCGATTTACCAGGGCGAGTCGCGCCTGGTGAAAGACAACGTCTACCTTGGAACGATCCAGTTCCCGGTGCCGCTGAAGAAGGCGGGCCAGATCGCGGTCGATGTGCGCTTCACCTACGATCTGAACGGCATCCTCGAAGCCGAAGCCACGGTGGCCGGGACCGATCAGGTGCACAAGCTTGTGATTGCGGAAAATCCCGGCGTCATGTCGCCCGAGCAGATCGAACAGCGTTTCCAGGAGCTGGAGCACCTCAAGATCCACCCGCGCAGCCAGGCCGAAAACCGTGCCCTGATGGCGCGCGCGGAGCGTCTGTATGAGCAGTCGCTGGGAGATGCAAGGACCTTTCTTTCGCATCGCATCGCGTCGTTTCAGGCGCTGCTTGAATCGCAGAAGATGGATGAAATCCGGCATGCGCGCGCAGAGTTGAAGAAGCATCTCGATCACGTCGAAAATGAAAGCTATATCTGATGCACTCTGAATGGAATCAGTGGATCTGGAGCGCCCTTGATATTCCGCCCTCCGACGATGAGCGCACCGTCAAGCGCGCCTACGCCAAGCGCTTGAAGGTAGTGCGTCCGGACGACGATCCGGAAAAATTCCAGGCCTTGAGGCAGGCGTATGAACGCGCCTTGGCGCTGATCGAGCATTCGTTTTCCCGCAAGGATGAAGAGCTGGAGCCGCCAGCCGCCGCGCAAGATGCGGTTGCGGCAGGCCAGACGGCAGCGCACACGGAAGTGGAAACCGCGGCGCTTTCCCAGCCCGCTGCCGGCAAGCGCGCCGTCGCCTTGCATCAAGACCAGGCAAGCTTGCTGGAGGCCGTGCAGCCGGCGTTTGATGCGGCGGCAGCGGCGGACTCCCTGTGGCAGGCCTTGATGCTGAAGATGACACCCGGGCAGTTGCGCTACACCTCCGCGATCCTGGCAAATTTCGTGAAGACCGAGGATTTCGAGAATTTCGACGTCCGCGACGCCTTCGAATTCCATGCAATGCAATACTGCGCCAGCCAGAATGCCGACCAGACGGCGCGCGCCGCCATGGTCGAGCACTTCGGCTGGGTTGACAATGCGCAGCATCTGTTCCAGCACAATCCGGAGCTGGCGCGGACCGCGCTGGCCCGCTACCAGGCAGACCAGGGATACAAGTGGCTGGAAAATGCTGCCATCGTCGGCTCGAAGGTGGCCCTGGCGTTGATCCAGACCGTGGTTCCCAAGCGCTCGATGCGCTTGTACGAGCGCAAATTCGTGGCTGAAATGAAGGAGCTGGTGCAAAGAATCCGCTGGCACTCCTCGGAACTGCTGGCGTACCGCCTCAATGCAGAGGTCTTCGCATGGTGGGAGCGGCAGGTGCATACCCCGCGACTGAGCGTGCATTCAGGCGTCGTTGCCTTGCTGTGCGGCGCGCTGGTGTTCGGCTTGCTCAGGGCCTTGTGCGCCAGCTTGATCCCGGAAAAACTGCAGGATGCGGTCGCGCTGGCAGGTTTCGCCCTGATCGAAGCTGGCGCGCTTTGGCTGGCTTACCTGGCGGTCAAGAAGGGCATCTTGCAACGCGTAATGCAGTGGCTGTACGCCAGGCACCTGACGAAACGGGTGCAAGTCGGCTGGATGCCATTGTTCGTGCTGTGCTCGACCGCCGCCATGTTCGATCTCCGCGGCGAGTGGGCGCATGGCCTGATCGATGCGGGCTTGTTCGCGTGTCTGCTGCTTTCCTCGTTTGCAGCATGGCGCTTTCTCAATATCGTCGGCTTCATTATTGTTGTGCTGCTGGCCAGCGTCTTGGGAGGAATCGGCGGACTTGGATTCTCCATTTTTCCGGGATTCGGATTTTGGGAGTGCAGCCTGATCGCGCTGCCTATCGCGACCATGCTGGTGCGGGGCGGGGAGTACTACTATGGCTTGTCGAATTTTTCCGGCAGTTCTCTCTGGAAGATTCGCCTAGCCTGGCTTGGCATCGCCGGACTGGTGTTTTACCTGGGGACCCTGGCCACGCCAGAGCACTATATTGTGCCTGCCGTGGCGGCATGGATCTGGTCTTTGCTGAGCTTCCCGATTGCCAACGTGTATCTCGGCAGCGGCGCCACCGGCATGAGAGTGTATGCCTTTGGCCTGGTGACCATTGTCGCCAGCGCGGTGCTCGAAAAAACGATTCCTTCCATTCATTTGACTTCGACCATGCTGCTCGTCATGGCCTTGTTCATCGGCTGCAATATCCAGGTTTGCAGAGATAGCGGCCGTAAATTCTCTTGAGGGCGATTCTCATCAATTTAGTTGTCGCGATCCTATGTAATTAGTTGTAGAATCGCAACAAAAAAATTACAACAAAATTAATGGCGCAAAACTGCGAGGCCGGCCTGCAAAGGGCTGGTTTTGCGTTGTGCTTATTCGGGGCAGAAGTTTCTATCCGCCTAAATGCAAAGTTGATACAGGACGATGAAATGATAGTGATCTGGAAGGGATGGGGGTTGCTGGTGATAGTCATCACGGCATTGATAGTAGTATTGACGACGGTGCTTTTTGAAAAAGCCGGCTTGTCCGTAGCCTATGGCGGTGCGCTCGGGATGATCCTTTCTGCAGGCGCCATCTGGCTGGCCGGGAACAAATTCAATTCGCCGCAGAAGAATCGGGTTTTGCTCGACAAGCGGACTGGCGCCGAGGTGATTTTGAAGCCGGACCATTCTTTGTTCTTCATCAAGATGCAATACTGGGCGTTCATTGCCGGCGCGATCGGCCTGTTCATGCTGGTCAATCTGCTTGCGGGCCGTTCATCCTGAGGCAGCCGGTTTTAAAAATAGAGCGGCACAGCGCACAGCAAGCTGCCGTTTTCATGTTTTCCTAGTCTGAGGACGTCCATGCGACAAGCAATCGAGCGTAAAGCAGTAAGCAACAGCGCCATGAAATTTCCGGGGCTGTTTTTTTTCGCCCGCGGCTTCCTGCGAGCGAGCGGCCGGCTTATCCTTGCGCTGCCCGCAGCCATGTTGTTCAGCCAGATGGCGCATGCCGCCAGCATCAATAGCTTTTCTCCGCAGGGCGACATCACCCAGGTGCGCCAGGTGCGCGTCAATTTCTCGGAGGCTGCCGTCAAGTTCGGCGACCCGAAGGCGCCGATGCCCTTCGACATCAGCTGCGCCGAAGCCGGCAGCGGCCGCTGGGCCGATGAACGCAACTGGATCTATGACTTCGTGCGCGACATAGGGCCGGGCACGCGCTGCAGCTTCACGCTCAAGCCAGGCTTCAAGTTATTGTCCGGCGCCGCTGTGTCCGGCAAAACCAGCTTTCAATTCAATACCGGCGGCCCCGCCGTGATCAATGTCATGCCGTCGGGAGAGCGCATCGAGGAAGAGCAGATCTTCATCCTGGTGCAGAACGGCGCGGCGACCAGCGAAAGCATCTTGCAGCATGTGTATTGCGAAGCGGAAGGCGTGCATGAACGGATCCCTGTAAAACTGATCGCCGGCACGGTGCGCAAGGACCTGCTCGAGCATTTTGCCGAAAAAATCAATCCCGAGCGCGTCAGCACACTGCAGTGCCAGCAGCGCCTGCCTAACGACAGTGCGGTCAGCCTGACCTGGGACAAGGGCGTGGCGACTCCCTCCGGCATCGCCAGCCGCCAGCCGCAGGTGTTCAAGTTCAAGGTGCGGCCGAGCTTCACCGCCAGCTTCAGCTGCGAGCGCGAAAATGCCAATGCGGCCTGCGCGCCGATTCTGCCTGCGCGCCTGGTGTTTACCGCGCCGGTGCCGCGCAAGCTGGCCGAGAATGTCACGCTGAGCGGCGCCAACGGCAAGCTCAAGCCATTCTTTGACAAGACCGACACTGAAGATACGGTGACGCAGCTGACCTTCAATCCGCCTTTCGCCGAAAAATCGGAACTGAGCATCGAGCTGCCGAAAGACTTCCAGGATGAAAACGGCCGTCCCTTGTCAAACGCCGCCGCCTTCCCGATGAAAACCCGCATGGCGGATTATCCGCCGCTGGCGAAATTCCCCTCGGCGCCGTTCGGCATCATCGAACTCAATGCCGACGCCACCTTGCCGGTCACCCTGCGCAACGTCGAGGCCGGAATGGTTGCGCGCAGCGCCGACGGCAAGATCCATCCGGGCAATGTCAGCAACCTCAAAGTCACGGACGACCAGAGCATCATCGCCTGGCTGACCAAGCTCAACCGTTATCACGAGAACACCATCACCATCAACAAGAAGCCGGTGGAAACGCGCAGCATCGGCATCCTGGCCAAGCAGGCCGGCGTCAAGACCCTGGCGCTGCCGCAACCGCCGGAAAGCAAGGACGGCATCCGGCCGTTTGAAGTGATCGGCATTCCGCTCAAGGATCCTGGCTTCTATGTGGTCGAACTGGAATCGCAAAAGCTGGGCGCGGCACTGCTGGGCAAGGCCGCGCCGATGTTCGTGCGCACCAGCGCGCTGGTGACGAATTTGTCGGTGCATGTCAAGATCGGCCGCCAGAACGGCGCGGTGTGGGTCACCACGCTGGATAACGCCAAGCCGGTGAGCGATGCCGATGTGCGGATTTCCGATTGCACCGGCACCGAGCTGTGGCGCGGCAAGACCGACAAGACCGGGATCGTCATGGTGCCGGAATTTCCGGAGGACGCTTGCCGCAACGGCGGCGATGGCGAGTCCGGGAAAATCTCCGGTTTCTTTATCAGCGCTCGCAAGACCGATGAAAAAGGCCGCGCCGACATGGCGTTCGCCTTGACGTCCTGGAACAACGGCATCGAATCCTGGCGCTTCAACCTGCCGACCGATACCGATAAGGCTTCCACCGTGCGCGCCCACACAGTGTTCGACCGCACCTTGTTCCGCGCCGGCGAAACGGTGTCGATGAAGCATGTGATCCGTACCGAGACCATGCAGGGTTTCGGCCTGCTGGCGAAAGACAAGCTGCCGACCCGGGTGCGCATCATCCACCAGGGCAGCGGCCAGGAGTACCAGTTTGCCTTGGCCTGGCGCGGCCAGAAAAATGCGGAAACCGTGTTCGAGATTCCGAAAGAAGCCAAGCTCGGCAGTTATGAAGTGATGCTCGACAGCGGGGCGCCGAAGAATGTCGCCGAGGCCGGCAATGCGAATGAAGGCAGCGATAACAGCAGCGACGAGGGCGACGACGAAGGCCACGACCGCCGCAGTTACAGCACAGGCAGCTTCCGGGTCGAGGAATTCCGCCTGCCGTTGCTGCAAGGGCGGATCACGCCGCCGAAGAGCCTGGTGGCGCCGAAGGAAGTGCCGCTGGACGTGCAGTTGAACTACCTGAACGGCGGCGGCGCTTCCGGCCAGTCGGTGCACGTCACCAGCCTGTTGCGCAGCAAGGGCGTGAGCTTTTCCGCCTACGACGGCTATTCCTTTTCTGCCGCGCGCAACGAAGGAGACAGCAGCGCCGACGAGCAGAAGATCGTCGCCGACAAATTGCCGGTGACGCTGGACAAGAACGGCGGCGGCAAGACGGTGATCAAGGATTTGCCGGCGATTGCGGCGCCCAAGGAATTGTTGACGGAAATGACTTTCGCCGACCCGAATGGCGAAATCCAGACCGTGTCGAGCGTGACCCCGGTATGGCCGGCGGCGGTGGTGGTCGGCCTCAAGGCCGGGGAGTGGGTCTCGGTCAAGAAGAAGCTGACCTTGACTGCCGTCGCCCTGAATGCCGCGGGCCAGCCGCAAAGCGGCGTGCCGATTGAGATCAGCGGTTCGTCCAAGGTCACCAACTCGCATCGCAAGCGCATGGTCGGCGGTTTCTACGCCTATGAAAACACCAGCACCGGCACCGACCTGGGTTCGCTGTGCTCGGGTAAAACCGACGCCCGCGGCTTGATGATCTGCACCGTCGAACTGTCGGAGCCAGGCAATATCGAACTGACGGCCAAGGGCAAGGACGACAGCGGCAAGGTGTCGGTCGCCGCCAGCTCGGTATGGGTGACCAAGCAGGGCGAGCTGTGGTTCGATGGCGAAAACCAGGACCGTATCGATATCCTGCCGGAGAAAAAGAGCTACCAGCCGGGCGAAACCGCCAAGTTCCAGGTGCGCATGCCGTTCCGCTATGCGACCGTGCTGGTGGCGGTGGAGCGCGAAGGCGTGGTCGAAACCCAGGTGCTTCAGCTGAACGGCCAGGATCCGACCTTCAGCTTGCCGGTCAAGGCCGGCTATGCGCCCAACATCTTCGTCTCGGTGCTGGCGGTGCGCGGCCGCATGCGCGACGTACCGTGGTATTCCTTCTTTACCTGGGGTTGGAAAGAACCCTTGAACTGGTGGCATGAGTTCAAGGAATACCAGGCCCCAAGCGCCACCGTCGACCTGGCCAAGCCGGCATACAAGTTCGGCATCGCCGAAATCTCGGTCGGCAGCGCCGCCAACCAGCTGGCGGTGATGGTCAAGGCCGATCAGCCTAGCTACGCCATCCGCACGACGGCCAAGGTGAACATTCAGGTCAACCTGCCGAGCGGCAAGCCGGCCGCCGGCGCTGAAATCGCGCTGGCCGCGGTGGATGAAGCGCTGCTCGAACTGGAGCCGAACAAGAGCTGGGACTTGCTGCAGGCGATGCTGCAGCGGCGCAGCTACGGCGTGGAAACGTCGACCGCGCAGATGCAGGTGGTGGGCAAGCGCCACTACGGCCGCAAGGCGATACCGGCCGGCGGCGGCGGCGGCAAGTCGCCGACGCGCGAACTGTTCGATACCTTGTTGCTGTGGAAGCCGGCCATCGTGCTGGACGCCAATGGCCGCGCCCAGATCGATGTGCCGCTCAACGACGCCCTGACCAGCTTCAAGATCGTCGCCGTGGCGCAGAGCGGCGACAGCCTGTTCGGCACCGGCGCCGTCAGCATCCGTTCCACCCAGGACTTGCAGCTGATCTCAGGCTTGCCGCCGCTGGTGCGCGAGGGCGACGATTTCAGCGCCATGGTGACGGTGCGTAACACCACCACCCGCGTCATGCAGGTCAACGCCACTGCCCAGGCCGTCGGCCTAGGTTCAGCTGCGCCACTGCCAGCCAAGGACCTGAGCATTCCGGCGGGCGAGTCGCGCGAACTGGTGTGGGCGGTGACCGTGCCGGCAGACGCCAAGCAGCTGGTGTGGGAAATCAATGCGCAGGAGCAGGGCGGCCCCAAGGTCAAGGACGCCATCAAGTTTACCCAGCGCGTGGTGCCGGCAGTGCCGGTGACGGTGCAGCAGGCCACCATGTTCCAGCTCGACAAGCCGTTCAGCATGGCGGTGGCGCCGCCGGCCGACGGCCTGCCGGGGCGCGGCGGCCTGGCGGTTTCGCTGGCGTCCTCGCTGGCCGGCAACAGCGAAGGCTTGCGGCGCTATTTCGTCAACTATCCGTTCTCCTGCCTGGAGCAAAAGACCTCGCGCGCGATCGGCTTGCGTGACGACGTCGCCTGGCAGAAGGTGGCCAACGATTTGCCGACCTATCTCGACAGCGACGGCCTGGCTTACTACTACCCGCCCAGCGCCAGCAATGCCGGGCGCGGCAGCGACACCCTGACCGCCTATCTGCTGGCAGTCACGCAAGAGTCCGGCTTTGCGATTCCGCAGCAAAGCCGCGACAAGATGCTGGACGGCCTGGCTGCTTTCGTCGAAGGCAAGATCACGCGCGATTTCTGGTCGCCCAAGAAGGACCTGGATGTGCGCAAGCTGGCCGCGCTGGAAGCGCTGTCGCGCTATGACCGGGTGCGCCCGGCCATGCTCGATTCGATCCAGCTCTCGCCCAACCTGTGGCCAACCTCCGCCGTGCTGGACTGGATCAACATCCTGCAGCGGGTCTCCAGCATCCCGGATCGCGCCAAGCGCCTGGCCGAGGCCGACCAGATCATCCGCGCCCGCCTGAACTACCAAAGCACGCGCATGGGCTTCTCCACCGAGACCGACGACTACTGGTGGTGGCTGATGGCCAGCGCCGACGTCAACGCCACCCGGCTGGTGCTGACCATGCTCGATAATCCGGCCTGGAAGGAAGACATGCCGAAGCTGATCAACGGCGCCATCCAGCGGCAGTCGCGCGGCCACTGGGCGACTACCACGGCCAATGTCTGGGGCAGCCTGGCCATGCAGAAATTCGGCCAGAAGTTCGAGGCTGAAAAAGTCGCCGGCGTGACCAAGGCCTCGCTGGAGCAGGGCGCTGCCGTGGCCAGCAGCCAAAGCTTCAGCTGGCCGACGGCTACGGCGGAAGGCGGCAAGCTGCAGCTGCCATGGCCCGCTGTTGCTGCTGCCACCGCGGCGCCGGCAGAGCTCAAGCTGACGCATGCCGGCAGCGGCGCTCCATGGGTGACCGTGCAAAGCCTGGCGGCAGTGGTGCTGAAGAAGCCGTTCTCCAGCGGTTACCGGATCGCCAAGAGCATCGTGCCGGTCGAGCAAAAGGAAAAGGGCAAATACAGCCGCGGCGATATCTACCGGGTCGACCTGGAGATCGACGCCCAGACCGACATGACCTGGGTGGTGGCGACCGATCCGATTCCGTCCGGCGCCACCTTGCTGGGCTCCGGCCTGGGCCGCGATTCGGCGATTGCCACCAGCAGCGAACGGCCCAGCGGCAGCGCCTGGCTGGCGTATGAAGAGCGCAGCTTCGAGTCTTTCCGCAGCTACTATGAATACGTGCCCAAGGGTAAATTCACCATGACCTATACCTTCCGCCTCAACAATCCGGGTGAGTTCAGCTTGCCGCCGACTCGGGTCGAGGCGATGTATGCGCCGGAAATGTTTGGCGAATTCCCTAATCCGAAGTGGACGGTGAAGTGAAATTGAAGCAAAACACGGTTCCTGGCGCGCGCGGCAAAAACCTTGCGGCGCCCGGGAGCCGGGGCTGTTTTTCATCTCTGAAAGGCTGGCCGCTTGCGGCCGTGCTGTTGCTTGCCGTGAGCGCCGCGCCAGCGCATGCGCTGCAAAAATTCGCCGACGTCCAGCAGGAATTCCGCTCCTCCGAAGCCAGCCTGTACGACCGCAAGGGCCAGCTGCTGCAGCAGATCCGCCTGAATCCGCATGAGCGGCGCTTGTCCTGGGTGGCGCTGGAAGACGTCTCGCCTGCCTTGCGCAGCGCCCTGGTGGCCTCGGAAGACCGGCGTTTCTACCAGCATAGCGGGGTCGACTGGAATGCGGTAGCGGCCGCCGCCTGGGGCAATCTGTGGAACAGCCGCACCCGCGGCGCTTCGACCATTACCATGCAGCTGGCCGGTTTGCTGGACGACGACCTGCGGCGCCGCAATTCGCCGCGCTCCTTCAGCCAGAAGCTGTCGCAGGTGATGGTGGCGCAGCTGCTGGAGCGCAACTGGCGCAAGGACCAGATCCTGGAAGCCTATCTGAACCTGGTCAGCTTTCGCGGCGAACTGGTCGGCATCCACGCCTTGTCGCGGGTCTTGTTCGGCAAGCATCCGGGCGGCCTGAGCCGGCGCGAAGCAGCCATCGCCGTGGCCCTGATCCGCGGCCCCAACGCCACCCCGGCGCGCGTCACTGAACGCGCCTGCCGCATCCTGCAGGAACAGCAGGCCGGCCAGGAATGCAAGGACCTGGAAAGCTTCACCTTGCTAGCCCTGGCGCGTACCGGCTCCAATTCCGAAGTGGTGGTCACCACCACCGCGCCGCAGCTGGCGCCGCATCTGGCGCGCAAGCTGCTGCGCACGCCGGGACAGTCGCTGCGCTCGACGCTGGATGGCGGCGTGCAGCGCGTCGCCACCGACGCTCTGCAGCGGCAGCTGGCGGCGCTGACCGACCGCAACATCCAGGACGGCGCCATCCTCGCCATCGACAACGCCAGCGGCGACGTGCTGGCCTGGGTCGGTTCCAGCAGCACCTTTTCCAATGCCGCCGAGGTCGACGGCGTGGTGGCCTTGCGCCAGGCTGGCTCGACCCTGAAGCCCTTCCTGTACGAGATGGCGATCGAAAAGAAATGGATGACGGCCGCCTCGCTGCTCAACGATGCGGCGATCAACCTGCCGACTGCCAGCGGCCTGTATATCCCGCAAAATTACGACAAACAGTTCAAGGGCCTGGTCAGCGTGCGCACCGCGCTCGGTTCATCGCTGAACATCCCGGCGGTGCGCACACTGGTGACGGTGACGCCGACGGCTTTTTTCCAGCGCCTGCAAAGCCTCGGCTTCCAGCTGCGCGAATCCGGCGACTACTATGGCTACAGCCTGGCGCTGGGCAGCGCCGATGTCAGCCTGCTGGCGCTCACCAATGCCTATCGCGCGCTGGCCAACCAGGGCCGCTACAGCGGCATACGGACCTCGCTGAGCGACCCGGCGGTAAAGATGAGCAAGGCGATGGACCCCGGCGCCGCCTTCATCATCGGCGACATCCTGTCCGACCGCAGCGCCCGCAGCCGCACCTTCGGCCTCGAAAACGCACTGTCGACGCGGGTCTGGACCGCAGTCAAGACCGGTACCTCGAAAGACATGCGCGACAACTGGGCGGTCGGCTATTCAGACCGCTATACCGTCGGCGTCTGGGTCGGCAACGCCTCCGGCCTGCCGATGTGGGACGTCTCCGGCGTCACCGGCGCCGCGCCGATCTGGCAGGAAGTCATGCAATACCTGCACACGCGCGACCAGCAGCGCCAGACCATTCCCCAAAAGCCGGATGGCGTCGTGGCGCAGGAGATCAGCTACCAAGACAAGCTGGAAGCGCCGCGCCAGGAGTATTTCCTGGCCGGCACCGAACAAGCGCTGATCAGGACCGCGAAATCCGACGACATCGGCATTGCGATACGCTATCCGACGCCGGGCATGCTGGTGGCGCTGGACCCGGATATCCCGCCGGAGCGGCAGCGCATACGGTTTGAAGCGGGCGGTGTGCCCAATGCCGTCTGGCGGCTGGACGGCAAGCTGCTGACCATGCCGGAAGCGATGCCTAAAGGCGGCAAGAAAAAGAACAGCCGGCAGGCGCATACGCAAAACCCGCAGCTCGCATTCGACTGGATGCCATGGCCGGGGCGGCATGTGCTGGAATTGTTGGATGACAAGCAGACGGTGCTGGACCAGGTCCGGTTCGAGGTGCGCGGCGCTGTTGAAAGAGAAGCCGCTCCGAAAGCCGGGCGTAGCGTGAAAAAGTAATGGATGCGGATATCGGATGTGTTCCCACTCCGGCATTGGATGGCTAGACTAGGCCGGTCGGCGCGCCCTCGGCAATGTGGTTCATCATGTTGTTGCCATATGTTCGAATAACTTTGGAAATAATGACCTGGTAGCCGCCAAGCCATTCAGAATAGCGCCGCTTTGCTTCAATGTGATTGGGATGCGCGATTAATTGCTGCAGGCCGAGCTCCGATTCCCAGTAGTACACATTGACGATGCGTCCTGTTTTCGGGTCTTCCCAGGCTTCTTCGCCGAGGTAACCGATGCTCTCCTTGGCAGCCTTCGCAATCAGCCCATCGAGCCGGTGAAAATCATCGTCCAACTGCTTCGTCTCAAAAATGAATGTTGCGGAGTACATGACGTCCTCTGGGAAAATGTATGCATCTCGTAGAGCATCGGCAGATGCTGGCGGTTGTCCGCCTGCGGCAGGTTTCAGCCAGCTGCATGGGGCCGAGCTTGAGCTGGCAGGCATCGGTCAGCGCAGATTTACTGAAATAGCACGGCCTGGCGGAACGGGTTGCGCAGTTGATGCAAGGGTAGCCGGGCGCGCTGGGCGATTCTGCGGATGTGGGAAGGGAGAAGCCGCCACGATGTTTCCGAGGCGGCTGGGCTTGGAGCCGATGGATCAATACAAGCGCATCAGTGATTGAGCGTTTTGACCGTGCAATTTTGCGCCAGCACGGCGACCTTGACGGCCGGGATGTCGGGGCTGCTTCCGAGGCGGATGAGCTGACAGTTCATCGATCCTGCCAGGTGCCCTTGGAAAGAAGCAAGCGCCATCAGCTTGGCTTCTGGCACCGAACGGTCGAATACCACATAGGCCGGTATTTCCTGGCCCTTGAAGTCTTTGGTTGTGCCGACGATGCCGTTAAGAGTCGTTGCTTGGCCAAGGGCTGCAACCATGCCATTGTCCACGTTCACGATTGCATTTTTCTTTTCTTCCGTAGCGTTGACGCGAAAAGAAGTTTGCTGTGCGCTTGCCATGCTGGAGTTGAAAGCGCCGACCATAGCCAGGCAGAGCAAGCTGAATTTGTATGAGTGCATTTCGAGAGTCATTTTGGTTAAAAAAGGGGATAGCGTGACGACGCCATATAGCAGGGATTATGGCGTCGTTATCGGAACAGGCTGATTACTGTTTGACCAGTTCCACGCGGCGGTTCTTGGCACGGCCATCGTCGCTGCTATTGTCGGCAATCGGCTTATCTGCGCCCAGGCCGATGGCGCTCAGGCGATCTTTAGCGATGCCCTTGGACAGCAAGGTAGTTACAACCGCTTCTGCACGCTGCTGCGAAAGAGTTTTGTTGTGCTCAGCATTGCCGCTGTTGTCTGTATGCCCCTCTACTGATAATTTGAGGGTTGGAGCTTGCGTCAGCAGCTTCCCGATCTCATCGACGGCCGTCAATCCGTCTGGCTTGATTACGGCCTTGTCGGTATCGAAATTGATATAGAGGGCGACATGGCCCTTGGCATTCAGTTCGCTCTGCATGGCGTCGGCTGTCGCATAGGCGACCTGCTGCTGCATTGCCTTCTCTTCGATTGCGGTGATCTGGGTTGAATTGCTGCTGGTTGTCACCGTAATCCACACATTTTTTCCTGGCGTCCTGATCAGGTAAGCATCATAGGCGTTGAGATAGTCTTTGAGGCCCAGCTTGTTGACGATAAGGTCGCCGACATCGCCGCCATTCGCTGCGACCAGGGCCGGATCGCTTGGCAGCACGGAGTTTACCTTGACGCCGCCGAGAGCCTTGATGGCTGTTTCATAGTTGCGCTGCGACGCCAGCGGGGTCAATTGCGCGTCGGCGTCGGAGAAGTGGCGGCTTTCTATGCGTCCTTCCACCGCGCGCAGCTGATCGCCGGCAACCACATAAGTCCTGTCGAAATCAGATTTGTCGCTGAAACGCCCGCCTTCGGCAAGATTCTGCGGCCAGTCGAGGTAGGGAAATGGCGGCAGCGGGGCGTTGGAAAGCGGGACATTGTCGAGGCTGAATCCGGCTTTGGCGACGGCGGCCTCCGTTTGTGTATTGGCTGCATGTGACGGCGCTACGGTGGCGGCATTTGCCGCTCCAGGCTGCGGGCCATCTTCTTTGCGTTTGCAGCCAAACAAGGAAACGGAGATACAGAAGGAGACGGCGAGGGCGATTTTTAAATTTGGAGGCATGTTCGTATTGATAACAGTAATTGCAGAAATTTCATAGTCTACGTTGCTGCTTTGCAACAGATGATGAGTTGATATTTAATGCATTTTGGTGATTATTTTCTTAAGAAGTTACTTTAATTTCTAGAGTGAAAAACAATCTCCAATCGACTAGAAATATCCTAAAAAGTTTCCTGTAAACATGTTTTTTTGTGTAAAAAAATGTAAACACATGTAATGACTACGCAAAAAATGATTGCTAAAATGCATTTGCTGTCGCAGGGAAACTTTTTTTTAAGCAACTTTATTGTAGTTCAAAATCAAGGGGAAATTATGCAACAACGCAAATTGCTGTCGCGTCAGTTGGGCCAAGGTATGACTGAGTACATCATTATCGTTGCACTGATTGCAATCGCCGCCATCGGCGTTTATCAAGCATTCGGTGGTGTCGTCCGCGGTCAGACTGCCGCTGCAGCTCAAACCCTGGCAGGCGGTTCCGCTGCCGGAGTGCGTACTACTGTGACAACTGCAGGTACTACCGCTCAAAACGAAGGTAGCAAGACGAAAGATCTGAAGTCCTTCGAGAAGTAAAACCCCCCGTAGTGAAACCGATGCGGCCAGCAGCTCAGGCTGCATCGGTTTATTTGTGTTCTTGTCAATTGAAAAAAAGGCACTGAATCATGCGCATCAGGATTTTTTTGCAACGCGGACAGACGCTGGTGCTGTTTCTTGGTTTTGCCGCAGCCCTGGTCAGCGTGCTTCTGGTTGCTTTCAATAGCGGACAAACCACCAACGCTAAAATGCGCGCCATGAACGCTGCCGATGCAGCTGCCTATAGCGGTGCAGTATGGCAAGCGCGCACCCTGAATTTCCAGGCTTATACGAACCGGGCGATGGTCGCCAATGAAGTGGCGATTGCGCAGTCGGTCAGCCTGCGGTCGTGGGTTTCTTACGTTAATAATTTCATCAATAACGGGCCGGCAGCCCTGCTGAAGCTGGTGCCGTATCTAGGCGCCGCAGTCAATGCAGTAGGCAATGTGATCAAAAGCGTGAACCAAGCCGTGCAGTCCAGTTTGCCTATGGCAGAGACGTTGTTGCGTGGTATTAACCAGGTTTATTATCCGGCGCAAGTTGCGATGAATGCCTCGGGGACATTGGTGGCGCAGGATCTTGCGAGAAATGTCGCTCTGAAAAACGGTGCGCAAGTGAGCAATGCAGAGATTGAGCTGTTCGCTAAAAACACAATAGCTTGGACAGCATTGACCGACAGCTATATCGGTACGCGTGGCGGCAAGGTCAACTCCGATAGGCGCACACGATTGCGCGAAGTAACGCTGGCGTCGCGCGACGGATTTACCCAGTCGCGCGACTGGAGCAAAGGATTTCCGCTTGTCTTCGAGTTTCGCAAGCAGGGCGGTACCGATCTGATTGATTTTGATGCCTGGAAGGGACTCGATTCTTCACGCTTGCAAACGGGATGGACGCCCAAAGGCTGGTTGGTCACAGTGCCGATGGGATGGGGAGGGGCACAGGGCTACAATCCGAATAAGGTGAGCAAGACTGGCATACACGGTAACACCAACGACTGGAATTCGATTGACGGACGGGCTGCGCAGGCCGAAGCCAATGGCAAGAATGCAAAAAATATTCAAAGCCCGTTTCCCAATTATCGGGACATCAAGAATCCTAAGGTAAAAGACGCCGATTTGCATGTGCCTTTCGTGGTAGAGGTCGTCGTCAACAAAGCACAAATAAAAACTTCCGATGATCCTGCTATCCAGGGCAAGGCCATCTTGCATGACGGCAGGATTGTCGATCCAGCCCCTAATTTTGCGGGTGGGAATACTGGCGTATATGCGCTTTCTACGGCTTGTGTGCGCTTTTCCCGTCCCTATGGCGCAGACCGCCCGGGCGGCGTCGAATATCCAAGTCTGTTCAATCCTTACTGGCGGGCATCGCTGGCGACGAATAGCGCGCTGTCGCGCGGCATCGTCGACGGTCTGAAGGGCTTGGCGCCGGTGGCGGCAATTGTTGATGGGAGCGGTTCATGCGGTTAAGTGAAAAAAACAGAGCGCCTCGGGTGAGGCTGGTCGCTTCGACCTTGCTTTTCGGCTTGGTGTTGGCTGGCTGCGGACAAAGCGCGTCGTCTGCTGGAGAAACTGCAGTAGCGGCTGGCAGTGCTTATGAGCTGGTGCAGCTGGAGCGGCCGGAACCGCCGGACGGTCCGTTCCAGGTAGTCAAGGAAACAGCGTACAAATTATGCGCCGCGATGGCTGAACTGCAGCATATTCCGGTCAAGCCTTTTCCCAAGGCCCCAGCCGATTATGCAACACAGAGAATTACCGTCGTCACTGACGGTAAATCATTCATGCGGAAAACCGAAGCTCTTTATAGCGCCGACACTTCGACGATCACGCCGGAACGGGGCTGCGAATACCGTATTACGCCGAGCAAGGCATATAACGTCACGCTGGTGCACGACGGCAAGCAGACAGATATCAATGTCGGCGAGGATGGCAAGACGACTGTCGACACTGCAGGCGCGGGTGGTTTTGCTGCCGCTTCTTCGGCTTCTGGCGAGACGTCGCAGTTCAGCGAGCGTCGCACCGTGAACGGCGTCAACCTGCGCTGCTGGCCAAAATCCCATCCGATGCTGGCTGACGGCTCTTTGCTGGAGATGTGCGTCTATGAAAAGGACGGCGTGCTGACCGAAGTCGATCAGCAAGCCATCACCTTGTATTCAAAAGCACGGCCGGCCGGCAATGATCCGCGATTTCAGTATGTCGTGATTACGGAACCGGTGTCGGTGCGCAAGCTGACGGAGGGCATTTCCAAACGCTTTAAGGCTGAAAGCTACACACAATGAAAACGCGGAGCCGAAACGGCCAGCAAGGCCAGGCGATGGTAGAGATGGTCGTTGTGTCAGGAGTCATGATTGCCTTGTTTCTGGGCATCTGGTACCTGGGCAAGTTTCATGATATCCAGGCATCGACCATTCAAGCGGCACGCTATGCGGCGTGGGAGCGTACTGTTCATCCGCCTGGCTATGCCGACGCCACGATAGAGCAACAGACGCGCGCCCGTCTTTTCAGCTGGAATCGTAATGCATATAAATCCACTGACGGTCTGGCGGACAATGCCGCCTGGCAGAGCCAAAGCTCGGAATGGCTTGACCATCGTAATCAAAGCCGGCTGATTGCCCGGCCGGGCGACGTTTCGGTCAGTACTTCTCAGGGAGCTCTCCCTGGCAAGGCGGCATCGACCGTCGACAGCGTGCTCGGTTCGCTGACCGGCGCGATCGGTTCCTTGACCGGAGGCGAAAAACTGAATACAGGAGGCTTTTACACCAGTCAGGTAAGTGTCAAGCTGGCCGATGTCAGTTCGCTTCCTGCGCCCCTGAATACGCTCAACCTGACCTTGCGCGAATCGAACGCCTTGGTCACGGATAGCTGGGACGCAAGCGGTCCCCAGCAGGCAGCCATGCGGACCCGCAGTTTCGCCCCGACTGCCATATTCGAAAAAATCAAGCCGGTGCTTGACCCGCTTAAATGGGCATTGTCGATCATCGAACCTAGTTTCGATCATTTCGACCCTGGAGAGATTTGTCCGGATATCGTCCCGGCCGATCGCGTCGGACCCGGCGCCAGCAATTTGCCGATGTATAGATCGACCGCCGGTTGCTTTTGATTCGATCATGAAAAATCACTTACTTCGTTGCTGCTTTTGCCTGCTGCTGTGCTGCAGCTCGGCGCGTGCCGGATGGCTGGATTCGCCCGACAGTCTGCAATTGCAAAGCGTCGGCTCGGAAATGCGGCTCAACGGCATTCCGATGAATATCCGTTACTTCATCACCGCGCAGCCGGCCGAGCAGTTGCTCAAGCAATTTCAAAACGCCTGGGAGCGCAATCCTGGCGGCGCCAACGTAAAAAGGAGCGCGCTGGGCACATGGACTGTGCTGAACCAGGGACTGGGCGACGAGCACCGCAGCGTCCAGGTGCGCAATGCGGGTGATGGTCAGATTGAGGGCTACCTGGCGCTGACCTCGCCGCAACGCATGCGCGAGCCAGTGTTGCAGCTGCGCCTGCCTGCCGGGCTGCAGACTCTTTCGGTGCTTGAATCAACGGACCCCGAGATGCAGTCGCAGCAGGTGACGGCGGTATCGAAGCGCTCGGTGGACGCCACCGCCAGCGTGCTGGAAAACACCTTGCGCGCCAATGGCTGGAAAGTCCAGGAACGCCGTAAAACGGCAACCGGCACGCGCCTGGCGGCCGATAAGGGCAACCAGGATTTCGATGCAGCGCTGACGCCGGATGAGGGTGGCGCTGTCGTCATGATGAATACCGTCACCATGTCAAAGCGCTGAACGCAAGCGGCTTGGCCGGCATGGTTTCCGATAGACCGATGAGCGACGCCGCAAGGCGGTTGCACTGCTGTTTTTTATTGGACTGGAAATGAAATTTCATAAATGTTGCTCGCCGCGGGCGCAAGGCGGGCAGGCGATCATGGAATACATATTGATTGTCACCGTGGTAGCGATAGTGATGTTCATTCCGATGCCAGATGTCGGCGTGCCCCAATTCGTGGGCAAGACGCCGGCTGAAGTTCTAGCTTTTGCTTTTAGAAATTTTTTTCGCGGTTTCAGTTTCCTGACTTCCGTCCTTTAATTTTTTTATTGAAAAGAAGTTGCTTCCTTGAAGATATCAAAAAACACTATGCTGCTCGGCGGTGCGGTCGCTCTCGGAGTTTTGTGCTTCGTCGGCGCCCAGTACTATTTACGTAACTATCTGGCCCAGGCAGAACAGAAACTGGCGGGGCAATATGAAAGCAAGCAGGTGATCGTCGCTGCGGTCGATATCGCGCCTGGCACCGTGCTGTCGTCGGACAATCTCGCCGTGCGCAAGATCCCGGTGCGTTATCTGTCGAGCAATGCGCTGCAGCCGAATGACCTTGATTTGGTCAGCGGACAAAGGGTGGTGACCGCATTGCAGCCGGGCGATCCGGTCGACCGCGGTTCCCTGGAACGCTCCGACCGCCCGCCACTGTCGACCACCGTGGCTAAAGGTGAACGGGCAATTACTTTCCCTGTGGATGAAATCAGTTCGATCTCGGGCATGGTGGTGCCGGGTGACATTATCGACCTGATATTCACAGGGAAGGGGCTGACCGAAAACTCATACCAGCCGCAAACCTCATCGGCAAGCGCTGGTGCTGCACCGAGCGCCGAATCCGGCCCCAAGGAGTTGACGCATGTCAGGCCGCTGCTACAGGCGGTACCGGTGCTGGCTACAGGGAAGATGACCAAGAAACGCATCGTGAAAACCGAAGATGGCAAGGAACGTGAAGAGAACCAGGACTTCACTACCGTGACGCTCAAGGTCAGCCCCGACCAGGCGGAAAAAGTCTTGATTGCACAGAAACTTGGCAACTTGACGGCTGTACTGCGCAATGCCGACGATACCGCGTCCTTTTCATCCACTCCGCTGGATGAGGTGACTTTCAAGAAAGTGGCGGACCAGCCGATCGCGGGACGCGGCAATTTCGTTGAAATCATTACCGGCGGAACCGGAAATGGTATCCAGAAAACGCAGGCGGAAGCGTTTGGCCCAAGCATGCTGGCAGCCGCTACCAGTCCGGCCACCGCGTCGACTGGCGGCAACGGTCGATCCTATGATGTAAGGACCCGCCTTGGCATTGCGCCGGTTCCTGAAGCTTCGTCAAACAAATCTACAAAACTATTTCCTCGATAAGAACGAAAGACCGACGTGATCAGATTTCTTGTATGTTTTCTTTGCGCGCTTGCGCCCGTATTCTCACTTGCTGCCGTCAAAGGCGTGCTGCCAACCGATCTGGAAATGTTTGCAGGGGAGGCCAAGGTATTTCCTATTGACGTGAGTCGGATCGCCATCGGCAACGGTGGTGTTATTTCGGTTACGACCATGGACAACAAGCAGCTGCTGGTCATAGCCGAGAAAGAGGGATCGTCCACTTTGCACCTGTGGCTCAAAGACGGTAGCGAGCAAGTCAGTACTTTTAATGTGATCGATTCCAGCATGAAGAAGAAATTGGACGACATCAACAAATTGCTGACACATGTCGACAACGTTACTGCGCGGATTGCCGGCAACAAGATTGTGCTTGAAGGCGACATGGTGAGCGACGCCAATCAGGAGCGGGTCAGGGCAATTGCCGACATGTACAAGGAAGTGGTGAATTTTGTCGGCAAGGTTGGATGGGAAAAGATGATCTATCTTGAGTTCAAGGTGCTTGAATTGACCAACAAAGGGTCAAGCTCGCTGGGCATCGCCTGGGATTCCAAGATAAACGGTCCGGCTGCAGGCGTGATTGCCGATCCGATAGGCAATTCGCTGTTCCGTTATACCCCCGATCCGGGCACCACCGGTGTTTCCTTGGGCGAAAACTTCCCGTTAAAAGTGTGGCCGCCGAAGGGATTCGTGTCCATGGCCTCTGTGATTACGTCGAAAATCAACGTACTTGTCCAGGATGGCGAGGCAACGATGCTGGCAGCGCCAAATCTGACGACGCGCAGCGGCAGTACGGCAAAATTCATCGCCGGTGGTGAAATACCGTTGCCAGTGATAGGGACATTTGGCCAGGCCACGGTGGAATTCAAGGAGTATGGAATCATTGCAGAGGTAACCCCGGTTGCGGATAGCTCCGGCGTCATTTATGCCAAGGTTGATGTCGAGGTAAGCAGCATTGACCGGTCTGTGACGATTCGCGACATTCCGGGCCTTCTGAAACGCAAGACCACGGCAGAGTTCAATGCCCGGGAAGGCGAGACAGTGGTGCTCAATGGCTTGTATTCGTACCAGGCGTCGAAGGACACGCAGAAGGTGCCGCTGCTGGGCGACGTACCGTTGCTTGGGGGCTTGTTCCGCAACAAGAACGACGACAAGCAAACGCGTGAAGTAGCCATCATCATCACGCCGCGGCTGATCACGCCAACCCCGGCACGCGTACCTGGGCCGAAAGATTTGAATTCGGAAAACCTGTACCAGTTCGACAAGAAATTGCGCGACAACGCGCCGATGCCGAACCTGCCTGCCAAATTAACCGTGACGGATTGAATTATGCTGGTCATCGAATCGAAAAATCCGGATGGGCGCGTCCTGGATCATATCGTCAGCGCTACGGTCATTCTGAGCGGCCAAGGCGATTCCCTGATTCCGCTGCCAGCTGCGGCGGGCCGCAAGGCGGCAAAGATCGCTTTCGACGGCGACGGCCCTGTCAGCGTAATTGACATGGGTTGCGCTTCAGGCGTGTTCGTCAACGGCGAACGCATCGTGCGCTATGGGCCGTTGAGAGTCGACGACTCGATCAGCATCTGCGGCCAGATACTGCGCGTCAAGTCGCTCGGTGCAATTAAGCACAATGACGGCGGCGCGCACAGGTCACAGCCCGGCACGGAAATTCCGGTTGCAGCGCTGGGCGCTGCAGTTGCCGCAGCACCGCCTCCCGCAGCGCCGAAAGCGATACGTCCAGCTGCGGCCGCTCATCAGCCCGCCGCCTTTGGCACCCTCGATCCGCAGCGTGACGCCGAACCCGTCAGTACTGCAAAATCAAGGGCGCTTGAAGAGGATCGCAGCTACCAGCTTGCGCTGTCGAAGCAAGCCGGCCTGCTGCATAACGAACTGATCCAGACGCTGGACTTGCGACGTCAGGACGTCACCCGGATGGCCGACCTCGAACTGCGGACCATGGCCAGCAAGCTGATCTGGGAGTTGATGGAGAAGGTCGCACTGCCGGCCGGGACCAATAAGGAGGAACTGGCGGAATTCGTCCTGAATGAAGCGGTCGGCCTGGGCGTTCTTGAAAGCCTGTTGTCAGATGATTCTGTGACGGAAATCATGGTCAACAGCGCACAGGATATTTTCATCGAACGCTCCGGCCAGACGCGCCGTTCGGATATCGCCTTCAGCAGCGAAAAGGCGTTGATGGGCGTGATCGAGCGGATTGTTTCGCCGATCGGACGGCGAGTCGATGAGTCCTCGCCGCTCTGCGATGCCCGTCTCAAAGATGGCTCGCGGGTGAATATCGTGATTCCGCCGATTGCGCTCAAGGGGCCGTCGATTTCGATTCGTAAATTCGCCAAGCGCCGTTTGCAGATCGAAGATCTGGTCAAGTACGACTCGGTGGATGCGACCATGGTTGAGTTCCTGAAGATCTGCGTGGAACAGAAAAAAAATATCGTTATCTCCGGCGGCACCGGCTCCGGCAAGACCACGCTGCTGAACGTGATTTCCAATCTCATCCCGCCATTCGAGCGGATCGTGACGATTGAGGATGCCGCCGAACTGAAGCTTTATCACGACAATCTTGTCACGCTCGAAGCGCGCCCGGCCAACGTCGAGGGCCGCGGCCAGGTTTCGATTCGCGAGCTGGTGAAAAACGCGCTGCGGATGCGGCCGGACCGGATTATCGTCGGCGAGTGCCGGGGCGGCGAAGCGCTGGACATGCTGCAGGCGATGAACACCGGGCATGACGGCTCGCTGACTACCGGCCATGCCAACTCTCCGCGTGACATGCTGTCGCGTCTTGAAGTGATGGTGCTGATGGCCGGCATGGATTTGCCGATCACGGCGATCCGGGAGCAGATGGCTTCCGCCGTGCAAATCATCGTGCAGCAGACCAGATTCGCATGCGGCACCCGCAAGGTCACCAGCATTACCGAGGTGACGGGCATGGAACGCGGCATGATACAGATGCAGGAAATCTTCCGTTATCAGCGCCTGGGTTTCGATGAAAACGGCAAGGTAAGAGGATATTTCACGCCATGCGGCTATGTCCCGACGTTCTACGAAGAATTGCGTTCCTATGGCGTGGATCCGGATTTTTCGATTTTTGAAGAACTGCCGATGCCGGGCACTGAAGCACGTCATTCAACAGGTCATTCGGTAAATGGATAACTGGCTGATTCCCGCAATCATCGGACTAGGCTTTGCGCTGACGGCGGCGCTGCTGGTGATTGGCGTGTCTGCCGCGGGCCGGCAAATGGCGGACAGCTATCGCGACAAGGTGTTGGACTCCACCAGCGCCCAGCTGTCCGAGCTGTTCATTTTCCTGGATAGCGGACGCTTGCTGAAAATCAGTATAGGCGCCACCGTGATATTGCCGCTACTGGTCTTTCTGATTACCGGAAATCCGCTGATGGCGCTGGCGGCTGCGGCCGCTTGCCTGTTCGGTCCGACCCTGGTGCATAACAGGCTCAAGAAGAAACGCCATAAAAAGCTGGTGCGGCAACTCCCTGACAGCCTGGATGCGCTGGTAGGCGCCTTGCGTTCCGGCATGAGCCTGACGCAATCGCTCGGCTTGCTGGCGGAACAGTTGCCGAAACCTTCCAGCCAGGAATTCGGCCTGGTGGTGCGCAAACTGCGCATGGGCGTGGGGCTGGACGATGTGCTCAATGAGCTGGAAGTACGCGCCGAATCGCAGGAGTACACCATGTTTACCACCAGCATGCGCATTGCCAGGGAAGTGGGCGGCAATCTCACTGAGTCGCTGGAGCGCCTGGCCGACACCATGCGCAAGAAACTGGCCATGGAAGACAAGATCGACGCCTTGACATCGCAAGGCAAGCTGCAAGGCTTGATCGTCGGTTGCCTGCCTTTGTTCCTGATGTGGGTGCTGTCCGAGATGGAGCCGGAAGCTATGCACCCGCTGTTCAACAGCTGGCTTGGATATGGCGTGCTGTTCGTGATTTTTTTGCTGGAGCTGGTCGGCTTTGTCCTGATCCGCAAGATTGTCCGCATTGATGTTTAAACTGGAGACGCCATGATTTCACTGCTGTTGCCGGCGTTATTCGCCATATCGATTGTGATTCTTTGCTTTGTCACCTACCGGATTGTCTCGGCGGTCCCGGAGCAGGACCGGACCTATGCTGACAAGCCGCCGGGATTGCTGCGCAAGGTCTGGTTCCTGGTGGAGATTGTGTCGCATTACGTTGGCCCGTACCTGACGGTCGAGTATCGGGAAAAGACCATACGCCGCCTGCGCAAGGCCGAGCTCGATTATGCCCTGAGCCCGCAGCAATGGGTCTCTTCCAAGATCGTGTACGGCTTCCTGATCGGCTTGTTCGTCACGCTGATGGGATTGTGGATGGGCATACACAGCGTCGTCTGGACCCTGGTAGGCGGATTCTTCGGCTTTATGTATCTGGAACTGTGGATGCGCGACCGCATCAAGCTGATCGAAATCCAGGTCTTGAAAAACCTGCCCAATTTTCTAGACATGCTGACGCTGGCCATCGAGTCCGGCTGCAACCTGACGGTAGGCATCAATATTGCGGTCGAAAAATCGCCGGATAACCCGCTGCAGCGCGCCTTTGCCAGGCTGTTGCGCGAGATCCGCTCGGGACGCACCCGCATCGATGCCTTGCGTGCGCTGGAAGAGCGCCTGGATATTTCGTCAGTAACATCGATGACGACTGCGCTGGTGCAGGCAGAAAAGACCGGCGCCAGCCTCGGCACCGTGCTGCGGGCGCAATCCACGCAGCGCACCAATGAACGTTTTGCACGCGCGGAAAAACTGGCAATGGAAGCGCCGGTAAAGATGCTGGGACCTTTGATTATGTGCATCTTCCCCTGTACTTTCCTGGTGCTGGGGTTCCCGATTGCCATGAAGATGATGAACGCATTTCAATGAACGAGGTGATATTTTGGTAGTGAATCAACGTATTCTGGTGCTTGCCGCCATGGTGGCAAGTTTATTGTGCAGCGGTTGCGCGACGACTGATCTGGGGGCTGGCGCCGAGCCGGGCAAGATGAGCGAAGCTACCATGCAGTCGATGATGGGGCAGGCGGAACGGGTTGCGGCGGACGGCAATCTTATCGGCGCCGGCGAAATCTATTCAAAGATCATCAAATCCTATCCGAATAATTCGATAGTCTGGTTCCGCCTGGGAACCACCTACTTGCGCAACGACCAACCTGACCTGGCCGTGATTGCCTATCGCGAAGCATTGCGTTATGACCCGTCAATGTCCAAGGCCTGGTCCAACCTGGCGATTGCTCACCTTGCGCAATTTCGCAAGGCCGCCAACAAGGCTGTCGCCAGCGATCAGACCAGCGAGAGCAACCGCGCCACCTTGAAAGAGCTGCTGGTCGATGTCGATCATGCCGTCGAGCCCGCCACTGCGCAGTTCGAAGCGCCGAAGAACGACATGAGGTAGTGCGATGAAAACGAAACGGTCACTTAAATGGCGCAGTCAACATGGCGCTGCGTCGGTTGAATTCTATGTAGTGTCGTTTTTTGTTTTCATTCCGATGGTCATGGCGGTGCTGCAACTGGGCTTGTTCTTCGTCGCCAAGAATACGGTTAACCTTGCCACCTTTGCCGCTGCGCGCGCCGGCGCCGCAGCCGGTGGCGACAAGACGGCGATGGCCAATAATTTTGCCAAGGCCGTCGTGCCTTTGTTTGCCAATACCACGGTAGATGTGAGCAACAGCAACTATGCCACCGTGTTTTCAGAGGCTTACCTGAAGGCGCGCGTGTATATGGCGCTGCCGCTGCTGAATTCGATAGAAATATTGAATCCGACATCAGCCTCGTTCACCAACTTTGGCATTCCCAAACCGGGCGGCGGCGGACGTATCATTCCGACTACGAATATCATGAACGACAACCGGGTTCTGGGCGGACAGACACGGGCGGATGCGCTGTTGCTCAAGATTGAAGTCAGGTTCTGCTACCGGATGCCGATTCCCATCATCGACAAGATGGTGTCAATCGTATTGCTGGGGCTGGACAAGGACCTGCCTATACTGCCTTCCCTGGACCCCAAGGATATCGCGTGCTACAGCGGCGTGGACGGCGCTTATGGCATCCCGATCAAGTCGCAGGCGGTGATCCGCATGACCGAACCGCCAGAATCCGGCAAAATTCTTTGAGCGTCGCATGAATTCGCCATTGCATATCGCTGTTGCGCGTACTCTGCTTAGCCGCGCAGTCGGATTGTTGAGTCGACGCAGCCTGGCCGGAAATGAGGGACTGCTGATTGTTCCTTGTCCTAGCATCCATACGTGGTTCATGCGCTTTTCGATCGACGTCGTATTTCTCGACCGGGCAGGCCTGGTAACGCGCGTAGCGGAAAGCGTCGGCCCCTGGCGCTTTGTCTATGGGAAAGGGGGGTACTCTTGCCTGGAGTTGCGGGCAGGAGCGGCACGGCAGCTGGGGTTCCGGGTCGGGCAGCAATATGCAGCGCTGGCTGGCCCGCTCAAGGTGGACCACATGCTGTTCGAACCAGCACAGGCCGCCGGCGGCTAAAGCTGCCGATAGCGTCTCAAGCCTCCGATCAGGACAGCGCATAGCGACAGCAGCAGGATGGGAGTGTTGCCATATCGCATGAACGGCGTGGCGCCATCGCGAAGCACAATCTCTGCATCCAGGGCATCCGTCCGGTTTTTCGGCAGGATATCCTGGATCGCGCCGTGATTGTCTATCACGGCAGTCATACCGGTATTGGACACCTGCATGAACCAGCGCCCGGCTTCAAGCGCGCGCATCTGCGCAACTTGCAGATGTTGCTCCGGCGCGAAAGAGTGGGCAAACCACGCAAAATTCGAAATATTCAGTTGCGCCTCCGCATCGTTCGCCTTGCGCGCCAGCGCCATGTCAAACAAGTCTTCATAGCAAATGCTCAGCGCCAGCTTGCCCTGCGGTAGCGTGAGTATTTTCTGATTGCTGCCGCCAGCGCGGAGAGCGCTGAAATGGAGGTTGAGAATCGGTCCTAGCCATTGTGCTCCGACGGGCAGATACTCGCCGAAGGGCAGCAAATGCTCTTTGTCGTAGCGATAGCTGGTCTTCTCGGACTGTGCGTGCGGCGACAGGACAATGGCGCTGTTGGTATCAGGGAGTTTCGTGCGAGACGACTGGTCCGAGGCCAGCGCGGTGCCGATCAGTATGGCGGTAGCGCGTTCATCGGCGATGGTTTGGAAGGTTTGCCTGACATTCTCGGGCATGCTGTTCCAGGTCATCGGAAATGCCGTTTCCGGCAGCACCGTAAGATGCGCAGGACTTGCGGCGGCAAAGCTGACATAGGTTGTGACCGCATTCTCGAGACCGCCAATCGAGAATTTTTCTTGCTGAGGCTGATTGCCCTGGATGAGTCGAACCGTCATCTTGCGGCCAGTGTCCTCGGTCCATCCGACTTGCAGGAGCAATTGGCCGCAGCCAAGGAGGCAGACCAGCATGGTTGCTGGCGCTGCCAATTGCTTAGCCCGCCGTTGCATCGGCATGTTTAGCGCAGATAAACATTGCTGCAACAAGGCCGCAGCACTCGCATTGAGAAAGCACAGCCCATACACCCCAATGAGCGGCGCAAAGCCCGCCAGCGGCCCATTGCTATGGGCATAGCCGGTTGCAAGCCAGGGCAAGCCGCCGAACAGGGTGCCACGCAGCCATTCGCATAAAGTCCAGGCCGCGGCGGCGGCAAGGGCGGCGAAAGCATTCTGAGGCCATGAAGCCGTTTGAACTCTTTGCAGGATAGAAATCAACATTGCCGCAAGTGCCGGGAAAATGCTGAGGTACAGCAGCAACGCAAAGGTCAATGCCGCGGAAGCCGGAAGGCCAGCGTCCGAGTAGGCATACAGTCCGGTGAAAACCCACCAAAATCCGGCGCCGAACCAGCCCATGCCGAAGCACATCCCAAGCGCTGCAGCGTGTGACGGTCGGCTGCCGATTAACAGAATGAACAAACTGGCCAGGCAGTACGGCGTAAACCACCAGGCATGGCTTGGGGCAAAGGAGAGTGTGAGTGAAATGCCAAATACGGTAGCCAGTACGTAGGCCAAAGTGCGGCCGATGACTGGTTTCATGGCCGGCCTGTCCGTAAATGTCGAAAGCGTTTAAAGGGGGCGTTCAGCGGGCCAGCGCAAATTATCTTGCTCATGCAGAAGATCTAGGTTTTTAGAGGGTAGAGGGGGCGAAAAGAGTTGTGATTCTTTCGTCACTATACCAAATAGTACGTTGCTCCACTGAAATATTCGGATGTTAATTGGGCGTTATTTTTCAGGCGGCCATCAATGAATGGGTTGTTAATCCACAAGCACGCAACCAGCCGGAAAAGCATATCGGATGCACGGCTACATTTTTCTTGTGCATTCCAAACAAGGGAGAGTTGCGATTACGACAAATTAAAAATTTCCACACGGGAATTTAACGATGCTTATTTGCAACAATTTGTCAACGATTGAAAAAACCATATCAGTTTGGAAGGTTTCTTTAGGAGAACATGATGCTCTTTTTGTAAAATCGCGCCTCGGGGAAATAATAAAAAGGCAGCAGATGGGAAAGCATGCGACATTTACGAGCGGCCCTCAGTCCGGGACTGTGCGAAAAAAACCGCTCGCGCTGTTAATCAGCTTGTCGCTAGGCGTGTCTGCAACGGCCGGGGCGGCGGGCATTGTCAGCGATGGCGGTACAGCCACTACGGTGAATACCGCTGCTAACGGCAGGCAGACAGTTAATCTTGCCCCTGCCATATCTGGCGTGTCGAATAACACCTACAGCCAGTTCAATGTAGGCCGGGCTGGCGCCAGCCTTAACAATGTCGGCGTCAACGCCCGTAATATCGTCAACCAGGTCACCAGTACGAATCCCAGCCTGATCCAAGGCGATATTACCGTTCTCGGACCACGCGCCAATGTGATTTTGGCAAATCCGAATGGGATCACGGTCAATGGCGGATCGTTCGTCAACACGGGCAACGTGGCCCTGACCACGGGGCACGTATCGTTCAACGATTTCATCCCGGCGCCGGGCCTGACCCAGCGCAATATTCTCCTCAATACGAACCAAGGCCAGATCGTCATTGGCCCTGAAGGCCTGAGCGGCGCCATGCTCAACCTGGAACTGATCGCCAAGAACCTGGTGGTGGGCGGGCCAGTGGTCAATTCGTTCAGCGGCAGTGCCGCCGGCATCCGCGCCGTCGTGGGCGATAGCCATGCCGAGATCGACAGCAGCGTGTCGCCGACGGACAATATCACCCCGTGGATTACCACCACTTCCCCGAACACCAAAAGCGCCGTCACCGCGATCGATATCACGCCATTGGGCAGTCTGACTGCTGGTCGCATCGAACTGATCGTCACCGACCAGGGCGCCGGCGTCCATCATGCCGGCGCGATGCTGGCCAACGTCGGCGACTTTTCGATTTCGGCCAGCGGCGATGTGCAAATCGCCGGCGGCAAGATTGCCGCGGCCGGCAACTTGATCGTGGCAGCGCCCGACCTGAGCGCCGCCGCCGGCATCAATGGCAATCCATCGCTGACGGCAGGTGGCAACGTCGATATACGTTCGGCCGCGATTCAACTGGCGAATGCCACTGTCGCTGCCGGCAGTCCGCAAATCACGAAAGGCGGCGACATCTTGCTCGGCGTTCAGGGGAATGCATCCACGGCTGACACGACCATCGCCAACAGCAATCTGACGGCAACCGGCGGTATTGGCGCGTTCAATCAGGGACACGCGCTGCAAGTGGGCGCCAGCACTCTGAATGCGCAACAGAATGTGCTGGTCAACGCCGATAGCGTTGCCCTCACTTCCGGCTGGAATGGACAAGTCACGGCGCCCACGCAAGTCAATTCGAGTGGCGGTACTGTGACCATTACGACACCAGGCCCACTGCAGCTATCCGGGGCGCAAGTCAACGGCACGGCGGGGAGCATCGTCAATGTCTCAAGCCTGACGCTGGCAGCACTGCACAGCCCCGATGGGAGTGCTTTGCAACGCGCTGCCTTGCAATCGACAGGTGGCGCAGTGACCGTCAAAGCGACCGGGCCGATCAGCATCTCCGGCTCGGACCTGCTGGCGGCGACCGATATTGCCACCAGTAGCGCCGGCTTTACGCTGCAAAACGACGGCGCTGCGGGGGCGACAGTCGTCGCCAATAACGGCGGTGTGGTCATCAATAGCAGCGCGGATATTGTCAATCGCGGCAGTCTGATACAAGGTAATGCGCGTAGTACTGCAAATAGCGCCTCACTGGGGGCAGTTACGTTGACCGCCGGCGGCAATATACTCAATGAATCGCCGGACGCCAATACGCTGGCGGCGGTATTCGGTGCCAATGACGACGTCAACCTGCAGGCCAATGGCAATATCGAGAACCACTACGGTCGTATCTTGACGAACAATGCACTGCATATCGCTGCGCTGGGCGACGTCAGCAACATCGTCGACAAGCGAGCCGGCAGCAACAATGAACAGCCACAGACCAGCCAGAGCCAGGGTACGCGCTGGCTGATTTTCACTAAAAGCACGAATAATTTCTCTGTCGACTACGGTCAATTGGATCGCGCGCCCAATCAACTATCCGTTCTGCTTTCCGGCACTGGCACGACCATTAGCGGGCGCAATGTGTTCAATCTCGGCGGCATGATCCTGGCCAACAATAACGGCGATATAACTATCAACGCAGCCCAGTCGTTCCAGAATTCGGCGCTGTTTTCTGGGCAAGCCAACTTCCAGCGCAGCTGTCTGATTGTGTGCCACAGCAGTGCGTCCAGCACGGTGCAGAGCGTGGGCGGTAACATCAGCGCCGGCAACAACATCACTATTTCCGCCGGCACCTCAGCCAGCAATATCGGCGGCACCGTCATGGCAGCGGCCGGAAACCTGACAGTGACCGCCCCGACCGTGCTGGCGCAGGGCGTGCTCGGCTACCGCGCCTATGAACAGTCGCGCGGCTTTAAATCCTGGTTCGGCGACACCTGGGCGCAACTGTATGCGATGGATGTCGGCGGCAGCTGGATGGCCAATGTCGGCAAGATCGTCATCAACGGGCAAGAGGTGATCGACGGCGGCTCCTTCAGCGGCGCCGGCGGCGTCACCGCAACCGGCGGAGTGCTGACTTTAAAAAATCCGCAAAACGATCCGGTTACGATCAACCGGCATCTCGGCCTGATCAGTTGGTTGTGGCATTGAGGTCCATGATGCGCACCCGTTTGATTTCACGCTTGCGACCCACGACATTGGCGACGGCCTTGCTGCTGGTCGGCTCGGCCGTCACGCAACAGGCTTGGGCGCAGCAGACGCCGCGCGTCGAGCAAGATCCGGGGCAACGCTTGTTGCAGGAACAGAAGGATCGCGAGCGCGAACGCGCCTTGAACCAGTCGCCGCCGCAGATTACGGTCGAACAGCCGCCACCGCAAACGCTACCTGCCGGTGTCGATATCGAATCGCTGCCCGATACGGAGCCGACCTTTAAAATCGATCATATCGAGCTGGCCGGCAATACTGTGCTGCCGGCGGTGCAAGTGGAGGAGATTACCCGGCCATTCATTGGCAAGCACCTGGGCAGCAACCGCATCAACTTGTTGTTGCGCCGCTTGACGGAGGCATTTGTCGCGCGAGGCCTGATCACTACGCGTGCCTATCTGGGGGAGCAGAATCTCAAGGACGGTAAATTGATCATCACCGTCATTCCCGGCAAGATCGAAAAAATCACATTGAACGGTCAACCATTATCGACCGCGCAGGGTTATGTCGCGTCCGGCCCGCTGCAGGGCGGTGGCTGGCTGACCGACCGCGGCGTATTGCTAGCGCTGCCTACCGCCGTTGGCGAGACGCTCAATCTGACCGACCTGGAACAGGGCGTCGACCAGATCAATCGCCTGCGCCGCAACAAGGCGGAAATGCAGATCCAGCCTGGCACCACGCCCGGCAGTTCGATCGTCGCACTGAACAATCCGCCTGGGGACCGTTTCTGGTACAACGTTGGCGTCGACAACTACGGCAGCAACCAGACCGGCCTGGTGCGCACCAACCTGAGCGCCGAAGCGGACAATCTGCTCGGCCTGCAAGAAATGTTTTCGATCAGCTACAGCGGCAGCCTGGATACCAATGCCCTGGTTGGTTCCGTCACACTGCCGGTCGGTTACAGCACCTTCAGTTATACCGGGGCGATTTCCGAATACCAGAACCTGGTCGGAAGTACAGCGCTCCTGTATGGGAATACAACCAGCCACACCTTCGGTTGGAACTATGTGTTGTCGCGCAGCCAGGCAGTCAAAAATGCATTCGACGTTACCTTGGCACGGCGCAAGGTCGCGCGCAACGTGAATGACCTGGATCTCGATCCCCAACGCTTGACGGTCTTGCGCATCGGCGCCAATACCTTGCACCGCTTCGCCTTTAACGAGCAGCAGGCCAGCTGGACTCTCGATATCGGCCTGTCGCAGGGTTTGCACGCCTTGGATGCCAGCTCAAACATACCGGATATTAGCAGCGGCGACGCCCACAGCCAGTTCACCAAACTCGATACGACGGCCACTTTGTCCCTGCCGCTTGGGAAACTCGGGGCGACCGCATGGAACTGGCGCGCGCAACTGAACGCGCAGTGGAGCAAGCAAGCGTTATTCGGCTCGGAACAGATTTTTGCCGGAGGCATGTCGTCAGTGCGCGGCTTCCAGGATAACAGCGGCACCAGCGGCGACCGCGGCATGACGCTGCGCAACGACGTGGCCTGGGTCAATGTGCCGGAGTTCGCCGGCATTCACGTCGAGCCCTATGTGTTCCTGGACGCCGGCCGCACCGAGCTGATCGCGCAAGGGTCCTGGCAGCAGCTGGTCGGCACCGGTTTCGGTGCGCGCATGCAAGCCACCGTCGGCAAACAGCGCTTTACGGGGGAGGTGCTGTTGGCACGCGCCCTGGTGCAACCGGACAGCTCGCCACCCAAAAGCACATTATTGCTGGCTAGCTTGAACTGGTCATATTGATTTTGTCATTTACGCAAAGAGGAACCGTTATGTCTTACGCATCGACCTATCGTCAACTGCAACCCTTGCTCGTGGCATGCTGCATTGCCGCTGCGACACCTGTCGCCTACGCACAAACCGCCGCGGCGCCTGTCAGCGTTGCCGCACCGGCGGCCAATCTGGGTCCGGGCGTGATCGCCAAGGTCAACAATGTCGCCATCACCGAGGCGCAATTGCAGCGCGCCGTCCAGCAATCCGGACTGCCTGACAGCCCGAATCTGCGTGCCGCACTGAAAAATCAACTGATCTCGCGCGAGCTGTTCCGGCAGGACGCGGAAAAGACCCACGCCTACGACAACCGGCCTGAGGTGAAACAAGCCATGCAAGAGGCCAAGGACGCGACCATCACCCAACTGTATCTGCGTGATGCCATCAAGCCCGTTCCGGTCACCGAACAGCAGGTACGCACGCAGTTCGACAATATCGTCGCCAGCCTTGGCGACAAGGAATACAAGTCGCGGCTGATCCAGGTGGCGGACGCTGCCGCAGCGGCCGATGTTTTGGCCAAGCTGAAAGCCGGCGCCGATTTCGCCCAGCTGGCGCAGCAAGTCAGCCTCGCGCAAAACAAGGCGCGCGGCGGCGATCTGGACTGGGTCAGTTTTAAAACGCCGGCAGTCGAAGGGCATACCCAGAATCTGCCGTTGCCGATCGCCCAGGCGCTGACCGCACTGCCGGCCGGTGGGGTGACATTGACACCGGTGAACTGGAACAACGCTTACTTCATTCTCAAGCTGGAACAGATCCGTCCGACCCAGGTGCCCAAATATGAGGATGTGAAGGCGGTGCTGCGGCAACAACAGGAAGCGGCCGCACTGGAAAAAGCGACGCTTGCGGTCGTCGGCAATCTCGTGAAACAAGCCAAGATCAAGCAGTAACGGAGGAGTAGGTGCATGACCGCTATGAAGAAAGACGATCCAACCGGCCTGCGTGGGGTGAATGGTTTTTCCTATGACGCAGTCCGGCGTTCTGAACGGGAAGGGCGGAGTGCCGGCTCAGCGCCGCGCACACGCGGGACCATTCGCATCGCAATCGTCGCGATCGCGTTGTCGGTGCTGGCGACCTATGGCGTTCTGTACTTTATTTTGCCTCCCCCTGCGTCGCAGCAGGTAAAGGTGAAGTAATTCGCGAATATTTCGTTGCTTAATAAATAGTGACAATCAATCTCAGTGGTCCGTCCGCAACGGATTGCAAACGATTGAAAATTCGGCCAGTTTTTGCGGAACTTCCCTCGTGTTGCCGGAAGGCGCTTTGTAAAATGTTTTCTTGGAAATAACAATGCCGCGCAACACCAGCAGCAGGGGAGCAAAAATTGAGAATCTATTTCGCCTTGGTCGCCTTGTCGTGCATCCCGCTGTTGCGTTTGCTGGCGCTTGCGCTTTATCAGTGGTGCTGCGCCCGGCTAAACGAGCTGGCTCGAAAGCTGACGCTTCAAAACTAGCGGCTTCTCATGATGGAGAAGTCCGGGCTGTACTGACGGCGTCGGCTGCTAGCCGTATCTGCCGCCTGAGCACGGTCTCAGTTACGTCGCATTAAAAATAACAACTCAGGGAGCGAGTACTCATGAAAGTAATCACAAAAATCGCATTGGGGATGGCTTTGATCAGCCTTTTGGGCGCTTGCACGACGCTGCGCGAGCAGCCGTTGGCGTCCAGTGAAATGAATGCTGTCAGCGGCAAGACTGTGGCGGTGAGTCGTTACGCGACGCCTGATTTTGCGGCAATGACGCCGGCGAAGGCGGCATTGGGCCTGTTTGGCGCCGTAGCCATGATCAGCGCCGGCAATAGTTTTGTGAAGGACAACAGCATTCCTGATCCTGCAGAAAATATCGGCAGGCAGCTGGCGGATGCGTTTGGTAATAAATACCAAACTAAAACCGTTGCCGCCATCGATGGTGCGCTATCGGACGACGACATCGACGCGATTGTCAAACAGTACGCGGCAAGCGATCTGGTGATGGACGTCAAAACCATTAATTGGAGCTATGTGTACTACCCGGTTAACTGGGACAGTTATCGGATTCTTTATACGGCGCGGATGCGCTTGATTGATACCAAGCGCAAGTCGGTCCTGGCCGAAGGTTTTTGCAAGCGCATGCCGGAAAAAAACGAGCAAATGCAATCCTTCGACGCGATGGTGGCGGATCAAGGCGCCTGGATCAAAAAGGTCTTGCTGGGATATGCCAATGATTGCAGCAATGAGCTGAAGCAAAAAGCCTTGTTGCTGCTGCCGACAACACCAGTGGCGCAAGCGCAGTAACGCAGCAAAAAAATAATAAATCAGGAAAAACTATGAATCGCTCGCTCCGTCAATTGCTGTCTCGCCTGGATCAATCGCGTCTGTCCAACGCATCGGGCCGCAGGCTATCTGTTAATCGACTAACGCAGACGGAGCAGGGCGTTCTTGTCATCTCGCAGGATGGTGCGCCGCAGGTGCGGCCGTGGCAGCGCGCGGTTGCCGCGACGCTGGCTGCGATATTGTGGCTCGCGCCCTTGCAAGTGAGCTGGCAGAATGCGACGCAGTCGGCGGGTCAATTGGCGGTCAGCGCGGAGCTGCAGCAGACGAAGAATGAGGCGGTTGACTGGCAATTTTTTGCGGGGCAGTTGAAGCAAGACCTGCTGGCAGCACAGCACAGCGGCAACTGGGCGCCGCTGCAAGCGCAGCTGGAACAGCAGCTTCCCGGGATGACGCGCGCGCTCCTGGCGAAGGCAGGGGCGGTTTTGCCGTCGGTACAATTCGGCCCGCACAGCGCCATGGCTGCGCCCATTACCGATCCGAATGCACCGATCCGGTTTCAGCCGCAGATCACCAGCAGCGCCGGTCCAAGTGGCCCTGTGCCGGTGGTCAATATCACCCGGCCGAACGCCAACGGCATCTCGTTGAATCAATACAGCGCTTTTAATGTTGATGCTGTCGGTTTGATCCTGAACAACAGCCTGACATCGGGCGGGAGTCTGTTGGGTGGGAATGTGAACGCCAACCCAGTCTTGGGCGGACGTACCGCGACCCAGATTATCAATCAGGTGACCTCGCAAGGCGGTCCGAGCAATATCTTTGGCACGATTGAAGTGTTTGGCGCACCCGCCTCGGTGATCGTGATCAATCCAAATGGTGTGAACTGCACAAGTTGCGGCGTGACGAACGCGCCGCACTTTACCTTGACGACAGGCGCGCCGCAGTTTCTTTCCGGCCCAGGCGGTACGGCGACATCGTTCGACAATGCGGCGGCGCTGGCGTATAACGTGCAAGGCGGCCATATCCAGATCGAAGGTCTGCCGGGCGCCGATGGCAAACCGGGCGCCGGCATCGAAGGAACGGTCGGGGCGATCGACTTGATTGCGGGCAGCATCGGCGTCAACGCGCCGCTCTACGCCGGCCAGCAGATCAATCTCATCAGCGGCCAGCAGGTCGTTGCGCAGTCCCCATCCGGACAGGGTAGAGCGGGCAGCGATTACCAGGTCAGCAGCAATGGCGCCAATACGACCGCCAGCAACACGTCCGCGCAAAACAGCTACCAGATTGATGCGACTGCCTTCGGTGCACTTTCTGCAGGCCAAATCAAAATTATAGGGACCAGCCAGGGGCTGGGGGTGCGTAACGACGGCACGCTGACTTCGAGCATCGGGGCAACGTCCATTGATGCAAACGGCGATGTCCGGGTTGGCACGACGTATGGCAAGACGACCGTCGACATAACCTCGACCGGTAATGTCACCGCCAATGGCGATAGCCTGGGCGAGCAAGGCGTGACCATTGCCGCCAATGGCAATGTGCAGACCAATGGCAGCCTGCAGTCCCGTCAGAACGTCAATTTGCAGGCCGGCGGCAATATCACCGGCGCCGGCGGCGCGATAGCGGACAACAGCATCACAGCCACGGCAGGCAACTCGATCAACCTGGGCGGCAAACTCCAGGCCGGCAATGCCTTGAATCTGACCGCGCAGGGCCATGACGGCACCGGCGACATTATCCTGGGCGGCAGCGTAACGGCGCCGAACGTGACGACCCTGAACGCCGCGCGCGACATCACGATCGACGGCAGCATCACCAGCGCCACGGCGCTTGCGTTGGCTGCCACCCGCAATTTGACCATCAACGGCACAGCCGGCTCGGTGGGCGATTTGAGCCTGCAAGGCAAACAAGGCAGCGTCACCACCACGGGCAATGTGGTCAGTTCCAGCGGCAATGTCACCGTCCTCTCCAACACGGATGCGAATCTGGGCGGCCAGGTCTATGCGGCGCAAAGCGCTCAGCTGCAAAGCCAGAACGGCAGTGTCAATGTCGGCGGCTCCCTGGCGGCGCAACAGCAGGTCAACGCGACGGCAGCAAATAATGTCACCCTGGGCGGCAGCACGCAGTCCGGCGGCAATACCAGCATCAGCGCGACCAACGGCAGTGTCGCCCTTAACGGCGACCTGACTTCCGGCGGCGCGGCGCAAGTGCAGGCAGGACAAAACATCACCGGCACCGGCAAGCTGACGGCGCTCACCGATACGACCCTGACGGCAGGGCAGGCGATCGCGATTGGCGGCCAGCTGCAAACGGGCGGCAACCTGACTGCGACTGCCGGCCAGAATGTCTCGCTGGCGGCGCTCACCGCTGGCGGCAATACTGGCGGCAGCGCCACCTTGCAAGGCGCCAACGTCAGCCTGTCCGGTCCGACCACGGTCGGCAACGCCAGCGGCGGCAATTTGACGATTGCCGCCAGCCAGGACGCCACCTTGGGCGGCCAGACCCAGACTACGGGTAAGCTGCAAGTCAACGCCGGGCGCGATATCAACGTCACCGGCGGCACGCTGTCGAACGGCACAACGACCTTGAACGCGACCCGCAACCTCGGCGTCGGCGGTACGGTGATTGCGCTGGGCGACACCAACCTGGCCGCACAAACCGGCACATTGAACACGACCGGCAGCGTGCTGGCCTTGTCCGGACTGAACGCCACCTCTGGCGGCGATTTGACCCTTGGCGGTCAAGTCTATGCGAAAAACGCAGCCGTTCTGCAAAGCCAGCACGGCAATCTGGCGGTCGGCGGCGACGTCAATGCGCAAGACAGCTTGCAAGCCACTGCGGCGAATAGCATCACCTTGGGCGGTAATACCCAGGTCGGCAAGGACACGACGATCGCGGCGACCAACGGCAATGTGAATCTGGCGGGGAACCTGGCCGGCCACGGCGCTGGTGCCTTGACTGCCGGCGGCAGCATTGCTGGCGCCGGCAATACCCAGTTCACGAACAATGCTCAGCTAGCGGCTGGCAAGGATATCGCGCTGGCCGGCACAGTCGGGGTTGGCGGCAATCTGGACGCAACGGCCGGTAACAACCTGGGCATGGGCGCCACGACGGTGATGGGCACTGCAATCTTGGCTGCCGCGCAGGGCAATGTCGCCCTGAACGGCGCCACGACGACGGGCGGCAACCTGCAAGCCAGCGCAGGCACCGACCTGGTGGCCGCCGGCGCCGTCAACAGCCTGCAAAACATCAATCTCAGCGCAGGGCGCAACTTGACAACGCAAGGCACGATCGGCGCCAGTAACAATCTGACAGCCAACGCCGGCCAGGCGCTGGCATTGAATGGCGTCACTACCAGCCTCGGCGACAGTACCCTGAGCGGATCGACCATCGCGACCGGCGGCGACTTGAATGTCGGCGGCAAGTTGCAAGCGACCGCGCAAAACAGCCTCAACCTGACAGGCGGCTTGCTGACCGTAGGCCATGACGCCAACCTGACCGCTACGGACATCACGCTGGGTGGCGCGGCAAGCGCAACCAGCATCACCGCCGCCAATCCGCATCCGGTGAACGCCATCGGCGGTAACCTGACGGCGACCGCCAGCAACAGTGTCACGACCGACAACGTCGGTGTGGTGAAAGGCAGTGCGGCCTTGAACGGCGCCAACAGCGTGACCAACAATGGCAACTGGCTGGCAGCGGGTGATGTCAACATCGCGACAAAACAGGCCCAAAATAGCGCCGGTGCGGCACTGCAATCGCTGGGCACGACCACCATCAATGCCACCGACCTGACCAACGCAGGCACGGTCTATGGCGTGAACACCAACGTCAACGCGACCCATAGCATCGTCAACAACAATGGCGCATTGCTGGCGCGCGACAACCTGAACCTGGCGACCAATACGTTTGCGGCCAATCAAGGCGGCCTGCTGTTTGCCGGCGACACCAGCGCCGTATCGACTGCGCCGCCGGGCTCTGGCAATGTGAGCCTGACCGTCAATGGCGGAGCCGGCAGCTTCAATAACACTGGCGGCCAGATCCTCGCGTCTAACAACGTTACGTTGAAATTGCCGAACCAGAGCATCGATCCGACGGCGGCGAGCTTCGGTAAAGTCGATCTGAACGGCACGCTGACCCTGATTGCGAACACGATCAATGTGAACGGCAACTGGAATTTGCCGGGATCCGGCCTGAATCTGCAGGCGACCAACGCGTTTACCAATACCGGCACGATCCAGAAATCCGGCGACATCTCGATCAGCGGCGCTTCATTCACGAACAGCGGCAGCGTCATCGCCGGCAACGACGTCACCTTGAACGGTGTCGTCACCAACCAGGCCGGCGGGGTGATCCACGCCGACCGTGACGTCAATCTGGGCGGAACAGTCACCAACGCCGGCAAGGTCGAAGCCGTGCGCGACGTGAATCTCTCGGGCGCGAGTTACGACAATACAGGCGGCACCACGACGGCCAATCATGATGTGAATGCCACACTGTCGGGCGCGCTGACCAACGTCGGCAGCAGCATCACGGCATCCAACAACGTCAATATCAACGCCGCCTCGGTCAACAATGATCGCGCTGCACCGGTGGACCTGCAGAATACGACCACGACCATCAGTGACCCGACCTTGTTGTTGTCGACTGTGGTGGGGACCAAACCGGTCCTGGTTTCCGGCGGCTGCAGTGGCGATAATTGCCAACCCGATACCTACGTTCAGCAAAACGTCACCCTGGGTGACCTGAGCCCCAATTTGACGACAGGCACGATCAAGGCGACCGAGGCCATTCTGGAAGGACCAAACGGTACTTGGTACTTTGCCGGCGACAACCCCAATTACATCTACAGCGGCGCGCCAACGCAGATATTTGCCTTGCCGACGGTGCAAACTACGGTGCAAAGCCAGACCAATGGCCAGCAAGGGCTGATCACCGCCGGCAACCGGGCCAGCATCACCGCCAACAGCCTGAGTAATCGCGGCAGCACCATCAGCGGCAATGACGTCGTGCTGAATGTGCAGAGTCTGAATAACGGCCGTTCCGACACCATCATCACCTCCAAGACCGCCACTTCGGTCAACCAGGGCGAACTCAACAGTTTCATGACGCAGTTGAATGCGCTGGGCACCAGCATCGTCGGCCAGCACGATGCGCCGTGCCCGGGCGAGGCGCAGGGCGGTTGCACCTCGACCGTCTTGCCGGCGACACTGACGCCGACGCCGACCGCTAGTGTTATCGCACCAAGCACCGGCGGCACTACCACGGCGCTGGGCGTGCGCGGCCAGATCGTAGCGAACCGGGACCTGAGCATCAGCGGCGGCAACCTGGTCAATGCCGGCAATATCGTCGCCGGCCGGGACGTCACCTTCAACGTGGCCGGCCTGACCAATCAGGGCGAGACCAGCTACAACGTGATTACGCAAGGCAGCCTCGTAGTAGCCAATCCGACCGGGCCATTCTCGACCAGCGACAATTTCAATCCGCTGTCCCAGAGCATCACCATCACGCAAGATCCGGCGACCATCGTGGCCGGGCGTAACCTGGCGATCACCGCGGGCAATCTCACCAATAACAATGCCAACCTGGCGGCCCTGGGCAATGTCAGCATTACCAGCCCGGGTGTCGTCAGCAACCAATCAGGGACAATCCAGGCGACCAATGGCGACGTCAGCATCAATGCAGCGACCTTGAATAACGGACGCAGCGGCGGCACCGTCGGCCTGCAATCGCGCCAGACCACGTTTGCGGGGCAAACCGTGGCTGACCTGAACCAGGATTTCTTCGGCGTGACGGAACAGGCGGAAACGACCCAGGCGGGCGTCATCAATGGCGCGCGCAATGTCACGATCAACAGCGCAACCTTGAACAACAACGGCAGCCTGATCAATGCCGGACAAAACGCCAATATCACGGTCACCAGCGCACTGAACAACAATGCGGATGTACTGGCGGTCACCAGCTACCACAGCCACGTCGAAAACCATTGCAGCCTGGGTTCGTGCGACCATGTGCGCGAGAACGATCCGGTCAACAACAATACGCCGAACCAGTCCAACAGCATCATCCAGGCCGCCGGCAGCCTGAACGTCAACGGCCAGGGCGGCCAGTACGCCGCATTGCAAAACACTGGCGCCATCACTGGCTACCAGGTCAACCTGACCGGCAGCAACATCACCAACGGCTATACCAACCCGCAAGTCATGACGCCGGCGGGTTCTACCCCGAAAAACATCATTCCGCTGGGACCGATCGGCGTGCCGACTGCAGCGACCAATGCCCAGAATGGCGCTAACCAGGCCGCGGGGGGCGGCGGCGCTACAGGTCAAGTCAACGCCAATCCGAATGTGGGGCCACAGGCATTGATACCGGATCAGATTGCCATTGCCAGCAACGGTAGCGGTGCCACCTCCATCGCGCCCGTCGGTAGCCAGGGTTTCGCGACCGCGCCGACCTCCACGGTCGGTAACGGCAATTTCCACTTTACCGCCGGCACGCCAGCAGGGCAGAGCGGACTGCCGACGCAGAGCAGCGCCAACGATCCGAAATACGTGATCACCAACCCGGCCAGCAATGTGCTGGGAGGCTTGACGCCGCAGGTGCTGCTGAACAATCTGCCGTCGGCATTGCAGCCGAACGGGAACATTCCGTTCTATTTCGATCCCTTTACTGAAGGCCAGCAGCTGCAACAGGCAGCGCTGGCGCAGACCGGCAACGCCAGTTTTGTGAGTGGCGTGCAGTGGGACAGCAAGAATCAGGTAAGCCTGGCCGACCAGCAAAAAGCGGTCTTGTACAGCAACGCGATCAACTACGCGACTGAGAACCATATCCAACTGGGCCAGGCATTGTCGCAGCAGCAGATCAATGCGCTGAATGCGCCGATGCTGTGGTACGTCGAACAGACCGTGCCGGATCCGAGTTGCAAAGCAACAGGCACCTTCCAATGCGGCACCATCAACGCTTTGATGCCGCAAGTGTATTTGCCGCAAGCCACGCAAGGCGCGCTGGCCGGCGGTGTGATCCAGGGTAATCAGGTCACCCTGACGGCGACCGGCACCGGCGACGCCGATCATCCGAATGGCACGGTCACCAATACCGGCTTCATCAGCGCCCAACAACTGATCATCAATGCGCAGCAGCTCAACAACGAGGCGCGCAACGCCGATATCGGCGTACAGACCTACCGTACCGACAAGCAGGGCTATACCAAGGTCACCGGCGATGAAGTCCAGCCGGGCGGTTTCCTGTCAGCCGTCAATTACCAGCTCAACGTCGATCGCGTCAACAGCATTAGCGGCCAGTTCCAGCAGGTTAATGCCGACGGTACTGTCAACCAAGCTGGCAGCCAGGCTGTGTTGAACAACCTGCAGGCGCAGCTGGGCAGCGATTTCACGCAAAGTACTGCGCAGAACCACATCCAGCAGGAATGGGTACAGACCAAGAAGGCTGATCCGACCACGCAGATTGTGATCATTGCCGCAGCGATTGCGTTGAGTATCGTCACCGGCGGTACTGCCGGTGTCGCTCTGGCCGGCGCACTGGGAGCAACAGGCGTTGCCGGTGCGGCAGTGGTGGCAGCGGTTGGAGCGATGGCGAGTAGCGCCTTTACTCAACTCGCCACGACTGGCAGCCTGAGTCTCGGAACCACTCTTGAGGCTGGTGCCGTTGGCGCTATTACTGCGGGTCTGACCCAAGGCATTACCTACGATGGCGGCACTTTAGGCGTCACCAATGACCTGAGCAATCCGAACAGCTTAGCTAATCTGGGCGGAGCGCAAAGCGTAGGAAATGGACTGACTGGTAGCTCCGTGACGCAAGCCGGTACTTCGACCGCGACGACACTCGGAACGCGTGTCGGTGCGGCCGTGGCCGACAGTGCCATTAGTGCCGGGGTACAGACCATCATCGAAGGCGGCAGCTTTGGGAATGCGTTCAAGAATAATTTAATCGGCGCTGCAGCTGCAGCTGGCGCGAATTTCATTGGCAGTCAAGCCCCGGCCTATTCACTCGCAAATGTTGGCGAGCATGCATTGCTGGGTTGCGCAGCTGCTGCCTTGGGCGGCAATAGCTGTGCTTCCGGGGCGATTGGTGGTGCGACAAGTGCGTTGGTCGCGCCTATGATTCGGGATGGTCTTTATGGCACCGATGCCCTGCATTACGATAATGCTCTCAATAATGCAGCGGTGATAGCGCTTGCGACATTGGCTGGCGGTGGTGTAGCTAACGCCGTGGGACTAAACGCAACGGTGGCCGCGAATGCCGCGACCAATGAGGCGATCAACAATTCGTTATCAGATCCGATTAAAAAAATCGTCAATGCAGGAAGAAATTGCACCGATCAGCAATGCTTGCGTGCAGCACAAGCTCAAGTTGAAAAAGCTTATCAGACGGCGAGTGCCAATGTTGCTGCTTCTTGCGGTGGCAGTAATGACGCTGCTTGTGAACAAGCTCAGCAAGATCGCATTGGGTTATTGAATGAGCGTGACCGTTTGCATGTGGTTATCTCAGTAACGTCCAATTGTGCAAGTCCCACTTGCGTGGCGGCGACAACGGCTGGCTCGTATGCCTTAGGCGCTGCTCTTGGCTACGTGGCTGGTAAAGTAGTTGGCGCTGCGGCTAACGCTATTAAGGGACTCTGGGGTACTGAGGTTGATGCTGTTGCTGCTGGGGCAAATGCGAGTGTAGGGGCAGGTGAAGGCGCAGCAGCGGGCGACGGTAGCCGCAGCCTATCTGTGACCTTCACTGACCCGGCAACGGGTGCCGCAGCTGTCAATCCAACAACCTCTGTATCGGGATCACAAATTAGCCGGTTGTCTTCTAGTACAACTGCTAGCGCAAGCGAAATACAAACTGCTGCGCAGTTGGAAAATGCAACGGGTAGCACCATAAAGATGATTGATCCGCCGCCTAGCACTCCCGGTACTCCAACACCGAAGAGTCCAGATTTTGTGTTTCAAACTGGGCCTAATGCCGGGCAAACTGGTGATTTTATGTTCACGGCTGACTCAACATCAGTACCGAGTATGAATAAGTACTTTGATCAAAATTGGGCAAAAACAATGAGCAGTTTGGATGCCCACCTTACTAAGGCCGATATTGTTGTTCTTGATTTCCGAAACCTGACTCCAACGAATCAACAAACGGTTAACAATTGGATTAATATGCTGACATCAACGCAGCGTGGGCAACTATTGATTGTGAAATAAGCATGGGTAAACATTTGTGGATCAGCTCGGATGCAACCATTGTGTTTGAAGACAGGTCATGGATAACTACGTCAATAGTTTTCAACAACATTTTTAGTCGGGTCGAAGCATTCTTTGTGCCATCAGAGTTGGCATGCAGGGAGGCGTGTTACTTCGACTGGGGCATGGATGGCATCGAGTTGAGCTACGTGGATAAAGAGTGCTTCAACATTTTTTATCTTCGCTGTAAACAGGCATTGATACATTACCCAGATAAAGAAATGTTGGCATGGTTGGAGCGATTTCCGGATCAGCCTGAAAAACGGGATGGCTATATCAACGGAATTACCTTTGAATGGGAAGAAATTCTCAAACGGCTTGAACTTGACAAGCGTTACGACGCAGCTTGGATAGAGGGCTACCGAAGCAAGCGTGGAGAAGTTGATTGACGGCATTGATGTCCTACTGAGCATGGAAGCCAGGGTCAGATACCGTTTTGAATAGTAAGCCCCTCGACCCAAATTATTTGGTTCTTCACTGATTAGCGGGAAGTAACGTAGAAATGAAAAAGGCCAATCCGAAGATTGGCCTAAGTCATTGATTCAATTGGTCGGGGCGAGAAGATTCGAACTTCCGACCCCTTGCACCCCATGCAAGTACGCTACCAGGCTGCGCTACGCCCCGACAAGCCTGTTATTATATCAGGCCTAGTTGCTTTGTTCCCAACGGAATGCAAAGAATCTAAAATTTTTTTCCACCGATTATCCTGCCTGTGTTGCCGCCGATCCTTGCGCCATTGTTCAGCTTGATTGGCCGGCGCATTTTGCTGATGATCCTCATCCAATAATCTTATGTCAATAAAAATTAGCCAGCAGTTCGACGCCGCCGCAATTGAAGTCGTGCGCGCGGATAGTCCTCAGCAGATTGAATTGAAAATCCGCAGCGATTCGCATGCCGATTTCACGCAGTGGTTTTATTTCCGCCTGCAGGGTGCGCGGGATGAGGATTGCAGCATCCGTTTCCTGAACGCCGGCGCCACGACCTATCCGAAGGGATGGGAAAATTACGAGGCGGTAGCCAGCTACGATAGGGAAAACTGGTTCCGCGTGCCGACCAGCTTTGACGGCCAGGTCATGACCATCAGTCATACGCCGGATTACGACAGCGTCTACTACGCTTACTTCGAGCCGTATTCGTGGGAGCGTCATTTGGCGTTGCTGGGGCAGGCTGAGCAATCGCCATTGGCGCGCGTGCTTGATATCGGCAGCACGGTCGATGGCCGCGACATGAATGTGCTGGTGATCGGCAATCCCGAGGCTGCCAAGAAGGTCTGGGTCATCGCTCGCCAGCATCCGGGTGAAACCATGGCGGAGTGGTTCGTCGAAGGTATGGTCGACGCCTTGCTGGACAGCGCCAATCCGCTCGCCACCAAAGTCTTGCAGCACGCGGTGTTCTACATCGTGCCGAACATGAACCCGGACGGCTCGGTGCGCGGCAATCTGCGCACCAATGCGGCAGGCGCCAACCTGAACCGTGAATGGATGACGCCGTCGCTGGAGCGCAGCCCGGAAGTGTTTGCGGTGAAAAACAAGATCCACGAAATCGGCTGCGATCTGTTCCTCGATGTGCACGGCGATGAAGCTTTGCCGTACATCTTCGTGGCCGGTTCGGAAATGTTGGAAGATTTCAGTCCGCAGCAGGCGCAGGAGCAGCAGAAGTTCATCGACGACTTCCAGCGCGCCAGCCCGGATTTCCAGACCGAGTTCGGCTATGCCGCGAGCAAGTACAGCAGCGATGTGCTGACCTTGGCGTCCAAGTATATCGGCCATACTTTCAAGTGCGTTTCGCTGACGCTGGAGCTGCCGTTCAAGGACAATGCCAATCTGCCGGATGCGCAGGTGGGTTGGGACGGCGCGCGCAGCGCCCGGCTCGGCGAGGTGGTGCTGCAGCCGATCTTGCGTGCGTTTGAATAATCATGCGGTAATGAACGGCAGCCGAGGCTGCCGTTTCCATGATGCTGGTGCAATACGGTCCAAGAAGGCATTGTTTTTTCGATGACGCAAAACATCTATGACGATCCGGCCTTCTTTGAAGGTTATAGCCGGCTTGGACGTTCGGTTCAGGGCTTGGCAGGCGCGCCTGAGTGGCCGGCGTTGCAGGCGATGCTGCCGCCGTTGCGCGGCAAGAGAGTGGTTGATCTCGGTTGTGGTTATGGCTGGTTTTGCCGCTGGGCGGCCGAGCAGGGCGCCGCACGGGTTGTCGGTCTCGATGTTTCCGAAAAAATGCTGGAGCGCGCAGTCGCCACCACGGCCGATGCCGCCGTCAGTTACGCGCGCGCCGACCTGGAGCAGCTGGAGCTGGCGGAAGCCGGCTTCGATCTGGTCTACAGTTCACTCACGCTGCATTACATTGTCGACCTGGCGGGTTTGCTGGCCGCTGCCTACCGTGCGCTGACGCCAGGCGGCAGGCTGGTGTTCTCCATCGAACATCCGATCTACATGGCGTCGACACATCCGGGCTGGGTGGCCGATGCGCAGGGACGCAAGACCTGGCCGATCGACAGCTATCAGATCGAGGGGCCGCGCAGCACCAATTGGCTGGCCGAGGGCGTGATCAAGCAGCATCGCACCATCGGTACCTTGCTCAATCTGCTGATCGCTGCCGGTTTCACCATCAGCCATGTCGAGGAGTGGGGGCCGAACGCTGAACAGCTGTTGGCGCGGCCGGAGCTGGAGGAGGAGCGCGACCGTCCGATGATGTTGCTGGTGGCGGCGCAGCGCTGAATTCGCGCTTTTTTCGGCATGCGCTCCGTGGCCGCTAAGTGGGGTCGGAGTGAAGTTTCTGCAAAAAGCGCGCAGAAAGTTCACTCCGACCCCAGTTAGCTACGTATATGAAGCGCGACGAAAACCGAAAGCTTAATGAAAATGCGCCGACCCGCTTGGCGTATCTTCCGGCGTCTCAGGGTGCACCAGATCGCCTTCGCGGTCGGGATAGAAGGGCGTGCCGCAGTCGTCGCAGAATTCCATTGCAAACAGATCGGTATGGCGCTGGATATCGTCGATGCCGCATTCGCGCAGCAGGCTCAGGATCTGTTCCAGCGGGGTTTCCGGTTCTGCCGCCGCTTCAATGCTGTCGCTGGAGCGGCTGATGATTTCCTCATTGGCTTCTTCCGGGCCGTACAGCGGCCACACTACTCCATAGATGATCTCGTTGGTCTGGCCGAGCGAGAAGCCGATGCGGTATTCATCCACGCGGCCGCTTTCCGGCTGCTCGCTGAAACGGCCGATGCTGGCGTGCAGGTCCTTGGAGGCGATGTCCAGCGTGTGCGACAGATAGTAGCTGGCGGCGCGCAGCGAGGCGGGGCGGATTTGCAGATCGGCTTCGCGGCAGGCGGCGTAGTAGGCCTCGGGAAGCAGCAGCTGGACGCCGCAGCCCGGCAGCAGGCGCGTCATATTGGGCGTTACCTGCTTGCGCCATTGTTCCAGCGCCAGTTCCTTGTCAGCGGCGATGTGGCCGGCTTGTCCGCGTGTCATCTGCCAGCGGAACAGCGGCATGCCGCTTGGCACCACCAGGGCCGCCAGCAGGTAGCGGGTATCGGCCAGGTAGGGCGCTGTCTGCGCCGGATTGGCCGGGCTGCGCACTGGCGCGGCGCTGAGCGCTGCATGCGACAACTGCTGCAGCAGGGCGAAGATGTCGGCATGGCTGCGCGGCAGCTGGTCGATGGCGTACAGCGAGGGCACGATGCCGGTCAGTACCTCGGGCGCCAGGATGTGGGCGTGCAGGTGGGCGCTGATGGCGGTCATGGTGTCAGCCGCAACCGGTCCCGAGCCGATCGAAAAGCGGGTCCATGCCAGCAGCGGAATGCCAATCAGCAGGCAATCGTACGGCTTGCCCTGGTAGTCGATGCTGCAGGATTCGCTGCAGGCTTCGACCACGTCCATCAGGGCGTCGTAAGCGTCGGGCTGGGCCGGGAACAGCTGTTCCAGGGCGCTGTCGATGGGTTCCTGGTGCTGGGCTTTGAAATGCTTGTTGAGCAACACTTCAATCTCGCGCTCCCATGCGCGCTCCTCAAGGCGGCTGGAGGCTTGAATCAATGCTTGCGCCAGCTCGGCCAGGCGATGGCTGTCGGCGGAAAATTTACGGGAAGGTTTTTTTGACGGACGGCGCATAGTGATTAAAGTAAGGGCTGACAACATATGGTCAATGTCTTACTGCGCGACCGTAGCGGATGCTCGCATCCAATGCCCGGCAACCGAGATGCTCACATATTCTTTACGAACATGCTCCGCTGTTCTGCGCTGCCTTCTGGCCTACGACCGTTTGCTGTGAGTTTTTCTGGGACTCAGAGGCAGGAAGACTGCAAGATTCTATTGTAGTGGATTTAATTGGTTATGGAATAAAACTGTTTCAAGGCGGCCAGGCAGGCGATGCGGGTTGCAGAAACGACAAACGCCGGCAATGCCGGCGTTTGTCATTCAGGCAAACTGCTGCCTGCTATTGTTTCTCGCTATCTGCTGTTGCTTATGCCGCCAGCAACTGACGCAACACGAACGGCAGGATGCCGCCGTGCTTGTAGTAGTCGACTTCGATAGGCGTATCGATGCGCAGCAGAACCTTGACTTCCTTGGTTTCGCCGTTGGCACGATGGATCACCAGGGTAGCGTCTTGCTGCGGCTTGATTTCGCCTTCGATGCCCTTCAGGTCGAACGTTTCGTTGCCGGTGATGCCCAGGGTTTGCACGCTGTCGGTACCGATGAACTGCAATGGCAGCACGCCCATGCCGACCAGGTTGGAACGGTGGATACGCTCGAACGAACGCGCAAACACGGCCTTCACGCCCAGCAACTGAGTACCCTTGGCTGCCCAGTCTCGCGACGAACCTGTACCGTATTCTTCACCTGCAAACACCATGGTTGGCACGCCGTCCTTGATGTACTGCATCGCTGCGTCATAGATCGAGGTTTCTTCGCCTGTAGGCTGGAACAGGGTGATGCCGCCTTCAACCCGCGAACCGTCCGGTGTAGCAGGAATCATCAGATTCTTGATACGAACGTTGGCGAATGTGCCGCGCATCATGATTTCGTGATTGCCGCGACGCGAGCCGTAGGAGTTGAAGTCAGCCTTCAACACGCCGTTGGCGACCAGCCATTTACCGGCTGGGCTGGATTCCTTGATGGAGCCGGCTGGCGAGATGTGGTCGGTAGTGATGGAATCGCCGAACACGCCCAGTGCACGCGCACCGGTGATGCCGGTCGCAGCTGCCTTCGGCACCATGGTGAAGTCCTGGAAGAACGGTGGCTCAGCGATGTAAGTCGACTTAGGCCAGTTGTAGACTTCGCCGCCGGCGACGCCCTTGATGGCTTCCCACAGCTTGCCTGGTGCGCCCTTGACGTCAGCGTAGTTGGCTTTGAAGGTCTTGGCGTTCATCGCAAACTTCATCAGCTTGGCGACTTCTTGCGAAGTTGGCCAGATGTCGCCCAGGTAGATGTCCTTGCCTCCCTTGCCCTTGCCGACAGGCTCGGTCATCAGGTCGCGGGTCATGTTGCCGGCGATCGCGTAAGCGACTACCAGCGGTGGCGAAGCCAGGAAGTTGGAGCGGATGTTCGGATGGATCCGCGCTTCGAAGTTACGGTTGCCGGACAATACAGCCGATGCCACCACGTCGTTCTTGACGATGGCTTCGTTCATGGCTGGCGTCAGGTCGCCGGCGTTGCCGATACAGGTGGTGCAACCGTAGGCAGTGACGCCGAAGCCGAGCTTTTCCAGGTACGGCAGCAGGCCAGCCGCTTCCAGGTATTCGGTGACGACGCGCGAGCCAGGGGCCAGCGAAGTCTTGATGTGCGCAGGTACCTTGAGGCCGGCTTCGACCGCTTTCTTGGCCAGCAAGCCAGCCGCCAGCATGACGCTCGGGTTGGAAGTGTTGGTGCAAGAAGTGATTGCAGCAATCAGCACATCGCCGTTTTGCAGCTTGACGCCGTCAGCGTTGGTGTAAGTCGCGTCCAGGTCTTCCACTTTCTTGTTGAAACCGTTTTCTGCGATTGGCTTGCTGAACAGTTCGGCGAAGTTGGCTTTGACATTGCCGATTTCGATACGGTCTTGCGGACGCTTCGGGCCGGCCAGCGATGGTGCGACGGTAGCCAGGTCGAGTTCGACGACAGTGGTGTAGTCGATGTCGCCAGCCTTTGGAATGCCGTACAGGTTTTGTGCCTTGAAGTAGCCGGCGAACGCGTCGATTTCAGCCTTGCTGCGGCCAGTGCCTTCGAAGTATTCGATAGTTGCGTCGTCAACCGGGAAGAAGCCCATGGTGGCGCCGTATTCAGGCGCCATGTTGGCGATGGTAGCGCGGTCGGTCAGGCTCAGCGAGGCAGTGCCTTCGCCGAAGAATTCGACAAACTTGCCGACCACTTTGGCTTTGCGCAGCAGTTCGGTAATGGTCAGCACCAGGTCGGTTGCGGTAACGCCTTCACGCAATTGGCCTGTCAGGTTGACGCCGACGACGTCAGGTGTCAGGAAGTAGACCGGCTGGCCCAGCATGCCGGCTTCCGCCTCGATGCCGCCAACGCCCCAGCCGACTACGCCGATGCCGTTGATCATGGTGGTGTGCGAGTCAGTGCCGACCAGGGTGTCCGGATAATAGACTGAATCCTTCTTGTGGACGCCGCGCGCCAGGTATTCCAGGTTGACCTGGTGGACGATGCCGAAGCCTGGTGGAACAACGCCGAAAGTGTCGAATGCCTGCATGCCCCATTTCATGAACTGGTAGCGCTCGTTGTTGCGCTGGAATTCCAGTTTCATGTTCAGGTCGAGCGCTTTCTTTTCACGGAAATGGTCGATTTGCACCGAGTGGTCGACTACCAGGTCGACCGGCACCAGCGGCTCGATGTTCTTGGCGTTCTTGCCCAGGCTGGCGGCGACGTTGCGCATTGCGGCCAGGTCGGCCAGCAGCGGCACGCCGGTGAAGTCTTGCAGCACTACGCGGGCCACGACGAACGGGATTTCGTCGGTGCGGGCGGCGGTTGCGCCCCAGTTCGCGAGCTGCTTGACGTGCTCTTCAGTGACCTTTTTGCCGTCGCAGTTGCGCAGCACGGATTCCAGCACGACGCGGATCGATACCGGCAAGCGCGAGATGTTGACGCCGAGTTTTTTCTCCAGGGCCGGCAAAGAGTAGAACTTGCCTTTCTTGGAATCGGAAATCTTGAATTCCTTGAGTGTGTTCAATGTATTACGGGACATGATATCTCCTGAGATTTCAACTAAATTACAAACTGTGTGCCGGGTCAACTGGCGCCGGCGCCGGCATTTCTTCCTGCGCCGCCGATTTGCATTCGTTCGCCAACTGGTGTCCTGTCTTTGAATCCAGCAAAATGCCCTTGGCCGGGATGCCGATCCAGAGCAGGCCGTATTTGCGGTTTTCGAAGCGGTTGGCGCCGGTGGTGGTCGGCACGCGGGTCAGGCGGTGCAGGGTCTTGCCCCAGCGCAGCGCGATATGCTTGTCGTCTTCTGCATTGGTGTATAGCGTCAGGCTGTTGCCCAGTTCGCACTTGTAGTCGACGGAAACGGCGGTCTTGACGTCTGGCGTGCCTTCGTCTTCACCGTCGTCCACTTCGGCCGGCGCAGCTTTTGCTGCCGGTTTCTTGGCCGCCTTCTTGGTGGTTTTCTTGGTGCTGGTCTGTGCTTGCGCCTGCGGTGCTGTAACCGCCAGGCTGGCGCACAGCAAGACCAGGGTTGACAAGCTCGTGGACAGAATCTTTCTCATTTCTATTGCTCCGTAGTGCATCCTGCTACTGTTCTTGAGTAAGCGGCAGGGCGCGGTTATAACAAGGTACTGGTGGTTTCGGGTAATGCGGCGCCGCTATTTTTTGCCCGCTGCAGGACGCTCCAGTAATAACGGTAACTGGCGCGGTCATGCAGCGTGCCCTCGTGTTGTATCGGTCCCCAATCCGCCTGCTGGGCTGCAAGCAGAATCTGTGCCGCAGTGGCTATCTCGGACTGCGGCGGGGTAAATGCGTTCAGGATCGGCTTGATCTGCTGCGGGTGGATGCTCCACATCCGGGTATAGCCGAATTCCGCCCTGGCGCGGCCGGCATCGGCAGCAACGCTGGCGCTGTCCCTGATGTCGGTGGTGACGTTATGCGACGGCACCTTGCCGTGCGCATGGCAGGCGGCGGCGATTTCCAGCTTGGCGCGGGCCACCAGCGGATGGCTGAACTGGCCCGGCGAGTGCATCGCGGCGCTGGGAATCGCACCAAAATGGGCGGACACGAAATCCATGATGCCGAACGACAGCGACTGCACCTGCGGCAGCGCGGCGATGGCGAAGACATCGGCCAGCGCGCCGTGGGTTTCTATCAATACATGGACCGGCAGGTCTGCGCGGCCGGCGTGCTTGCTGTGGTGTTCGATCAGGTCGATAGCAGCGCGCACTTCTGCCAGGTTTTCAGCCTTGGGCAGCATCAGGTAGGCCAGCCGGCTGGCGGCGCCGCTGTTGCCGCAGATGAATTTGATGTCTTGTTCGAAAAAAGCGCTGCCGCTATCGTGCACGCGGGCGCCGATGCGTTCAAAGCGGTTGTCGTCGCCGGCGACGATGCTGGCAACCAGTTTTGCATGTGTTGCTTCATTACCGGCGCTGGCGCCGTCTTCGCAGTCCAGGGTGATGTCGAAGACCGGGCCCATTTCCTGCTGCAGGGCGATCGACTTGCGCATGAGCTTTTCAGCGCCGGCGTAATGATCGCAGACCGGTAGCGAGACCGGCTGTTGCTTGCCTAGGAATAAGACCTGGGTAGGGTGCATTGCGAAGTTTTTTAAAAAATTCAGAACAAACGAAAACGGGAAAGCAAATCAGGTCAAGCGCTGCATGGCAATGGCTGTGTCGCCATGCAGCTGCTTTCTGGCGGTGTTTAGCCGACCAGGTGTTTCACGCCGTCACGCTCTTCTTGCAGTTCTTTCAGCGTGAGGTTGATGCGCTCCTGCGAGAAGGCGTCGATTTCCAGGCCCTGGACGATCTTGTACTCGCCGTTTTCGGTGGTGACAGGGAAGCCGAACATGGTGCCTTCAGGGATGCCGTAGGAACCGTCCGATGGCACGCCCATGGTGGTCCACTTGCCGTTGGTGCCCAATACCCAGTCGCGCACGTGGTCGATGGCTGCGTTGGCTGCCGATGCTGCCGACGACAGGCCACGTGCTTCGATGATCGCGGCGCCACGCTTGCCGACTGTCGGCAGGAATACGTCCTTGTTCCAGACCTGGTCGTTGATCAGGTCCTTGACCGATGCGTCGTCGGCTGTGGCGTAGCGATAGTCGGCGTACATGGTTGGCGAGTGGTTGCCCCATACGCACAGTTTTTCGATAGCGGAAACCGGTTTGCCGATCTTGGCCGCAACTTGCGACAGGGCGCGGTTGTGGTCCAGGCGCAGCATTGCGGTGAAGTTCTTGGCTGGCAGGCTAGGCGCCGATTTCATGGCGATGTAAGCATTGGTGTTGGCTGGATTGCCGACCACCAGCACCTTGACATTGCGCGAAGCGACGGCGTCCAGCGCCTTGCCTTGCACCGTGAAGATCTGGGCATTGGCTTCCAGCAGGTCCTTGCGCTCCATGCCTGGGCCGCGTGGGCGTGCGCCGACCAGCAGGGCGATGTCGGCATCCTTGAATGCAGTCATCGGATCGCTGTGGGCAGTGATGCCGGCCAGCAGCGGGAAGGCGCAATCGTCGACTTCCATGATCACGCCTTTCAGCGCTTTTTGTGCTTTTTCGTCAGGAATTTCCAGCAATTGCAGAATGACCGGTTGGTCTTTGCCGAGCAGGTCGCCGTTGGCGATGCGGAACAACAGTGAATAACCGATTTGACCAGCGGCGCCGGTAACGGCAACACGCAGAGGGGACTTAGCCATGTTGAATCTCCAGAGAGGTGATAAAAATATTTGCGGAACAGCGTCGCTCGGATACGTTCAAGGGCCTGCAGAGCATGGCGGATTGCGCTTCCGTGCGGTCTTGTCCCTGGCCGTCTGATCCAAATAAAAAAGACGGTTAAATTACAAAAGTCCCAGCCAGATAAAAAGCGGTGACTCTATATGCAACCTCTAATGATACCGGCGAAAAGCGCAACCGTCAGTTTGTTTCGCGTTGATCCGGCGGCTTGAAATTGTCGCCGGGATTGCAGCACGCAACTTCAGGGGCTTCAGCTGGTTCAGCCGGGAAAGCCGGTTGGCGCGCGGCGCAGGCCATCAAATAGTCCTAATGCCCGCGAGTTTAGGCTTGGCAACATGGTATGTCAATCAATATCTTATGTCTTATATAAGACATATCATTGCGCAATTTTTGCTGGACGACAATGGGGGTTTTATGGTGAAATCCAAGGTTATGAGCTCCATCCCGTCCAATCCGAGTAGTGATCCTGCCAGCCCGAGCGCGGCAGCCCCGGGAGCGTCGCCGACTGCTTCCGCGGCAAGCTCCCCGACATTCAGTCCGCTCTATCAGCAAATCAAGGCGTTGATCATGCAGCGCCTGCAGTCCGGCGAGTGGAAGTCCGGTGAATTGATCCCCAGCGAAGTCGAACTTGGCAACCGTTTCAAGGTGAGCCAGGGCACCGTGCGCAAGGCGATTGACGAACTGGCGGCGGAAAACCTGCTGGTGCGGCGCCAGGGCAAGGGCACCTTTGTCGCTACCCATCACGAAGCCCGCTCGCAATTTCGCTTCCTGCGCCTGATGCCGGACAGCGACCAACCCCAGGTTACCGATAAAAGAGTGATAGAGCTGAAACGCCTGCGGGCGCCGGCGGATATCGCGCGCCAGCTCGGCATGAAGTCGGGCGACTCGGTGGTGTATGTCAAGCGCGTGCTGGCGTTCGACGGGGTGCCGACGATACTCGAAGAATTATGGCTGCCAGGCGCCTTGTTCAAGGCTTTGACGCTGGAGCGGCTGGCGGAGTACAAAGGCCCGATGTACGGCCTGTTTGAAACCGAATTCGGCACACGCATGATACGCGCGACCGAGCAGATTCGTGCCGCCAGCGCCGATGCAGATGCTGCTGAATTGCTGGCCGTGGAAAAATCATCGCCTTTGTTGTGTGTCGAGCGCGTGTCTTTCACTTACGGCGACAAGCCGGTGGAAGTGCGGCGCGGGTTTTATGTCACCAGCCGTCATCATTATCAGAACGAACTGAGCTGACGGCTGCTGCGGAATTGACGGTTGCGTGTGAGCGCGGCCGAGAGGTGGCAAAATGGCAAAGTTCGAGCGGCGAGGGCGATTATTCGCAATAACGAATAATAACTATTGGTGTGCTGCACAAAAATCGGCGAAAATTGCGGGATTGCGCTTGCAGTAAATTTTTAAACTGAGGAGAACCCTGTTATGTCTGAAGCCGCGAAGCCCAATCGGCCACAGTTTCGTAATATTCACATTACTGAACTAAGCAGCTATCGTTTGCCATTGGCTGGCCTAGTTTCTTTCTTGCATCGTGTTAGTGGCTTGCTGATGTTTTTGCTCTTGCCTTTCATCTTGTTCATGCTGGATAAAAGCCTGGTATCTGAAAGCTCTTTCGAATATTTCAAAGGCTTTACGTCGGGCTGGTTCGTCAAGCTTGTCATCCTGGCCCTGTCCTGGGCTTACCTGCATCATTTCTGTGCCGGCATCCGCCACCTCGTCATGGATAATCATATCGGCCTGACCAAGGAAAGCGCACGCAAGTCTGCTGCAAGCGTCCTGATCATCAGCGTGCCGCTGGCGCTGGTCGTTGCATTGAAACTGTTCGGAGCATTCTAATGGCTGATAACAATAACGTTGGCGCCAAGCGCCTGGTGGTAGGGGCCCATTACGGCCTGCGCGACTGGCTGGCGCAGCGCGTCACCGCCGTGGTCATGGCGGTCTACACCGTCATTCTGCTGGTTTCTTTCCTGACCGCCAGTAACTTCACCTATGAAGGCTGGGCGGGCCTGTTTTCTCACCAGTGGTTCAAGCTGGCTACTTTTGTAGCGCTGATGGCGCTGTTTTTTCATGCGTGGATCGGCGTGCGTGATATCTGGATGGATTACGTCAAGCCGGTCGCTGTGCGCCTGGTATTGCAAGTTGCCACAATCCTGTGGCTGGTCGGTTGTGCCGGATGGGCGGCGCAGATTTTGTGGAGAGTGTAATCGTGTCAGCAATCAAATCCACAATTCCTACACGCCGCTTTGATGCGGTTATCGTTGGCGCCGGCGGATCCGGCATGCGTGCTTCGCTGCAGTTGGCGGAAGCTGGTTTGAACGTTGCGGTGCTGTCGAAGGTGTTTCCTACCCGTTCGCACACGGTGGCGGCGCAGGGCGGCATTGGCGCCTCGCTCGGCAACATGTCCGAGGACAGCTGGTACTGGCACATGTTCGACACCGTCAAGGGTTCGGATTACCTGGGCGACCAGGATGCGATTGAATTCATGTGTCGCGAAGCGCCCAAGGCTGTGTATGAGCTGGAACACTTCGGCATGCCGTTCGACCGTAACGCCGACGGCACCATTTACCAGCGTCCGTTCGGCGGCCACTCGGCCAACTTCGGCGAAAAGCCGGTAGCGCGCGCTTGCGCCGCTGCCGACCGCACCGGCCATGCGCTGTTGCATACGCTGTACCAGCGCAATGTGCGCGCCAAGACGCATTTCTTCGTCGAGTGGATGGCGATCGATCTGGTGCGCGATGCCGAAGGCGATGTCATCGGCGTGGTTGCGCTGGAAATGGAAACCGGCGATGTCATGATCCTGGAAGCCAAGACCACCGTGATGGCTACCGGCGGTGCAGGGCGCATCTGGGCGGCTTCGACCAATGCCTTTATCAATACCGGCGACGGCATGGGCATGGCGGCGCGTGCAGGTTTGCCGCTGGAAGACATGGAATTCTGGCAGTTCCACCCGACCGGCGTGGCCGGCGCGGGCGTGCTGATCACTGAAGGCGTGCGCGGCGAAGGCGGGATCCTGATTAACGCCAACGGCGAACGTTTCATGGAGCGCTATGCGCCAACCCTGAAAGACCTGGCGCCGCGCGACTTCGTTTCGCGTTCGATGGACCAGGAAATCAAGGAAGGCCGCGGCTGCGGTCCGCACAAGGATCACGTGATGCTGGACCTGCGCCACATCGGCGCCGAAACCATCATGAAACGCTTGCCTTCGATTTTGGAAATCGGCCATAAGTTCGCTAACGTTGACGCTCTGAAAGAGCCGATCCCGGTTGTGCCGACCATCCACTATCAGATGGGCGGCATCCCGACCAACGTTTACGGCCAGGTTGTAGTGCCGAAGAACGGTATCCCGAACGCAGTGGTCAATGGCTTGTACGCCATCGGCGAATGCGCCTGCGTTTCGGTGCACGGCGCCAATCGCCTGGGCACCAACTCGCTGCTGGACCTGGTGGTGTTCGGCCGTGCCGCCGGCAACCACATTGTCGACAGCAAGCTCAAGGAACGCAGCAACAAGCCGTTGCCGGCGGATGCCGCCGACTTCGCCCAGGCGCGCCTGGCCAAGCTGGAAACCAGCACCGGTTCCGAGCGCGTGCAAGACGTGGCCGGCGATATCCGCAAGACCATGCAGCACTACTGCGGCGTGTTCCGCACCGACGAGCTGCTGCAGCAAGGCTACAAGGAAATCATGGTGCTCGACGAGCGGCGCAAGCATGTTTCGTTCAAGGACAAGTCCAAGGTATTCAACACTGCGCGTGTCGAAGCGCTGGAACTGGACAACCTGATCGAAACCGCCAAGGCCACCATCACCTCGGCTGCAGCCCGCAAGGAATCGCGCGGCGCCCACGCGCACCGCGATTATGAAAAGCGTGATGACGAAAACTGGATGAAGCACACCTTGTGGTACTCCGAAGGTAATCGTCTCGACTACAAGCCAGTGGTCACCAAGCCGCTGACAGTTGATACGTTCAAGCCAAAGCCACGCACATTCTGATTTGCCGCGGCAGGGCAGCGTTCCATGATCCTGCCGCGCAATTAATAAAAAGGTATAGCCATGTCATCACGTACTTTGAAATTCAAAATCTACCGCTACGATCCCGATAAGGATGCCAAGCCTTACATGCAGGACCTGACGGTGGAGCTGCTGCCGACCGACAAGATGCTGCTGGATGCCCTGCAACGCATCAAGGCCGACGTCGACGATTCACTGGCGCTGCGCCGTTCATGCCGCGAAGGCGTGTGCGGTTCCGACGCCATGAACATCAACGGCAAGAACGGTCTGGCCTGCACCACCAACCTGAACGAGCTGAGCGAGCCTATCGTCCTCAAGCCGCTGCCTGGCCTGCCGGTGATTCGCGACCTGATCGTCGACATGACGCAGTTCTTCAAGCAATACGAGTCGATCAAGCCGTTCCTGATCAACGACAACATCCCGCCGGAAAAAGAGCGCCTGCAATCGCCTGAACAGCGCGAAGAGCTGGATGGCCTGTATGAATGCATCCTGTGTGCATGCTGCTCGACTTCCTGCCCGTCGTTCTGGTGGAATCCGGACAAGTTCGTCGGTCCGGCCGGCCTGCTGCAAGCCTATCGCTTCATCGCCGACAGCCGCGACGAAGCCACCGGCGCGCGCCTGGACAACCTGGAAGATCCGTATCGCCTGTTCCGCTGCCGTTCGATCATGAACTGCGTCGATGTCTGCCCTAAGGGTCTGAACCCTAACGCAGCTATCGGCAAGATCAAGGAATTGATGGTCCGTCGCGCTGTATAAAAGTAGCCCTGATACCCGACTGCGCGACTCAATCTCTGGTCTGGGCTGTACTGAAGAAGTACAGCCGCGCTTCTCGACCAGGCCTTGAGCCAAGTCAGCATAGCTGAGGCGACGGGTCTTAGGGCTACCGATACGTCGGAGAAGGGCGGAAATCTTTTTCTGTCCTGCTTTTAGAACTGTTCGTCGACAGCGGCGAACAGCGATTTCAAATAGAATAAGTGCTTGCCATGCCTATCACCCATCAAGCCGACCCCGCCAACCGAGCTCGACTGCGCTGGCGCGCAAGACGTGGTCTGCTTGAAAACGATTTGATACTGACCCGTTACCTGGATGCAAACGAAGCCAGCATGACGGATGACGACGTCGACGCTTTTTCGCGGCTGATGGAATTGTCAGACAATGAACTAATGGATTTGCTACTAGTCCGCAAAGAGCCGGACGGCTTGCTTGATTTGCCGCAAGTGCATGCCCTGTTAGCCAGAATACGCACTGCTTAAGCTGGTATCTTCGCATGCGGCGCCGGCCGCTGAAGAGGATGTTGGGCAGCTTGCAAATACGTCTTTTGTTTTTTTGATTTAGAGTCACCTTTTGATTGAGGGAAGAGCCATGACCACCGCTGATACAAAAGCCACGCTATCGTTTTCCGATGGCAGCCCATCCGTAGAATTTCCTATTTACAAGGGCACCGTCGGCCCCGAAGTCATCGATATCCGCAAGCTGTACGGCGCCACCGGCAAATTCACTTACGACCCGGGTTTCATGTCGACGGCAGCATGTAATTCGTCGATCACCTACATTGACGGCGACAAGGGCGAACTGCTGTACCGCGGTTACCCGATCGAGCAGTTGGCGGTCAACTGCGACTTCCTGGAAACATGCTACCTGCTGTTGAACGGCGAACTGCCGACCGCGGCCGAAAAGGAAAAATTCGACGCCACCGTGACCCAGCACACCATGGTGCACGAGCAGATGCAATTCTTCTTCCGCGGTTTCCGCCGCGACGCCCATCCGATGGCCGTGCTGGTCGGCACCGTCGGTGCCTTGTCGTCGTTCTACCATGACTCGCTGGACATCACCGATCCGCGCCATCGCGAAGTATCGGCGATCCGCCTGATCGCCAAGCTGCCGACCCTGGTCGCCATGGCGTACAAGTACAACGTCGGCCAGCCTTTCGTCTACCCGCGCAACGAGTTGTCGTACAGCGCCAACTTCATGCACATGATGTTCTCGACGCCGTGCGAAGAGTACAAGGTGAACGACGTGCTGGTGCGCGCGCTGGATCGCATCCTGACCTTGCATGCCGACCACGAGCAGAATGCTTCGACTTCGACCGTGCGCCTGGCCGGTTCGAGCGGCGCCAATCCGTTTGCCTGTATCGCTGCCGGCATCGCCTGCCTGTGGGGGCCTGCCCACGGCGGCGCCAACGAAGCGGCGCTCAACATGCTGAAGGAAATCGGTACGGTCGACAAGATCCCTGAGTTCATCGCCAAGGTGAAAGACAAGAATTCCGGCGTCAAGCTGATGGGCTTCGGTCACCGGGTCTACAAGAATTTCGACCCGCGCGCCAAGCTGATGCGTGAAACCTGCTACGAAGTGCTGAACGAACTGGGCCTGCATGACGACCCGTTGTTCAAGCTGGCGATGGCGCTGGAAAAAGTGGCGCTGGAAGACGAATACTTCGTTTCCCGCAAGCTCTATCCGAACGTCGACTTCTACTCCGGTATCGTGCAGTCGGCACTGGGTATCCCGACCTCTCTGTTCACCGGGATCTTCGCCATGGCCCGTACCGTCGGCTGGATTGCGCAATGGAACGAGATGATTTCCGATCCTGAGCAAAAAATCGGCCGTCCACGCCAGTTGTTCGTCGGTTCGCCGACCCGTGATGTGCCTGCAATCGACAAGCGCGGCTGATCCCGCCTCAGCAGGCAGGGTTCATTAACATCCTGATACAACACAAAAACAGCGAATCCACGGATTCGCTGTTTGCATTTCTGCAGGTTATGCTATGCTCCTGTTCTGTGCCGATTTTCAGGGCGCAGCGTAGTAAAAACATGTGGTGAGCGTGTTTTGAAGGGCAGCATAGGCAGTACCCGAATTTTTAAGTGGCAGTAAAAGAACACAGCAATAGAGCCCTTCCCCACAACTTGATGTGCAATCCGCTAACCGGTCAGGCCGTGTCGCGGAAGGTTATGTTAACCCGCTAATCTCGCGAAACGCGAAGAAAGGTGAGCAAGATGATGCAACAATACCGCTCTAATTCTTATCTCTTCGGAGGTAATGCACCGTACATTGAAGAGCTGTACGAGTCATACCTCGACAATCCCGGTTCAGTTGCCGACAACTGGCGCGCATACTTTGACGCCATGCAGCACGTGCCTGCCGTTGACGGTTCCGACAAGCCTGACGTAGGTCACGCATCTGTCATCGCCTCGTTCGCCGAGCGCGCCAAGCAAGGTCCAATCCGCACCATCTCCGCTTCGGCCGACGCTGAAATGGGCTTCAAGCGTGTTGCTGTAACACAACTTATCGCTGCCTACCGCTACCTGGGTTCGCGCTGGGCCAACCTGGACCCGCTGCAGCGCCAGGAACGTTCCGCGCTGCCGGAACTGGAGCCGAGCTTCTACGGTTTCACCGATGCCGACATGGACATCGTGTTCAACATCAGCAATACCTATTTCGGTCCTGAAACGGCAACCCTGCGCGATCTGCTGAATGCGCTGCGCGAGACCTATTGCCGTTCGATCGGTACCGAATACATGTACATCAGCGATCCGACCGAAAAGCGTTGGATGCAAGAGCGCCTGGAGTCGACCCGCTCGGCGCCGGTATTCACCGCGGAAAAGAAAAAGCACATCCTCGACCGCCTGACCGCAGCCGAAGGCCTGGAACGCTACCTGCATACACGCTATGTCGGCCAGAAGCGCTTCTCGCTGGAAGGCGGCGAAAGCTTCATCGTCTCCCTGGATGAGACCATCCAGCGCGCCGGCGAAAAGGGTGTGCAGGAAATCGTCATCGGCATGGCCCACCGCGGCCGCCTGAACGTGCTCGTCAATACCCTGGGCAAGATGCCGCAGGAACTGTTCGCCGAATTCGAAGGTAAGCACGCCGACGACCTGCCGGCCGGCGACGTCAAGTACCACCAGGGTTTCTCGTCCGACATCACCAGCCCTGGCGGCCCGGTGCATCTGTCGTTGGCGTTCAACCCGTCGCACCTGGAAATCGTCAATCCTGTGGTTGAAGGTTCGGTCAAGGCCCGTATGGAACGCCGCGGCGATACCGACGGTTCGCAAGTGCTGCCGATCCTGGTGCACGGCGATGCCGCATTCGCCGGCCAGGGCGTGGTCATGGAAACCCTGAACCTGGCGCAAACGCGCGGCTATGGCACAGGCGGCACGGTGCACATCGTGATCAACAACCAGATCGGTTTCACCACTTCCGATCCGCGCGATTCCCGTTCCACGCTGTATTGCTCGGACGTGGTCAAGATGATCGAAGCGCCGGTGCTGCACGTCAACGGCGACGATCCTGAAGCCGTGGTGTACGCCACCCAGATCGCGCTCGACTACCGCATGGAATTCAAGAAGGATATCGTGGTCGATATCATCTGCTTCCGCAAACTCGGTCACAACGAACAAGATACGCCGGCGCTGACGCAGCCGCTGATGTACAAGAAGATCGGCCAGCATCCAGGCACCCGCAAGCTGTACGCGGACAAGCTGGCAGCCCAAGGCGCCATCGCCGCAGACGAAGGCGACGCCATGGTCAAGGCCTTCCGCGATGCGATGGATGTCGGCAAGCACACGGTCGATCCGGTTATCTCCAACTTCAAGAGCAAGTATGCAGTCGACTGGCTGCCGTTCCTGAACCGCAAGTGGACTGACGCCGCCGACACCTCGGTGCCGGTGACTGAATTGAAGCGCCTGGCTGGCCGTATCACGACCGTGCCGGAAAACTTCAAGGTCCACGCGCTGGTCGAGAAGGTGTTGAACGACCGCGCCGCCATGGGCCGCGGCGAACTCAACCTCGACTGGGGCATGGGCGAGCATCTGGCATACGCATCGTTGGTATCGTCGGGCTACGCCATCCGCCTGACCGGCCAGGATGCCGGCCGCGGCACCTTCGTCCATCGCCACGCAGTGCTGCACGATCAAAACCGCGAGCGTTGGGATGCCGGCAGCTACATTCCGCTGCAAAACATCTCGGAACAGCAAGCGCCGTTCAAGGTGATCGACTCGGTGCTGTCGGAAGAAGCCGTGCTCGGTTTCGAATACGGTTATTCCACCGCGGAGCCAAACACGCTGACCATCTGGGAAGCCCAGTTCGGCGACTTCGCCAACGGCGCGCAAGTCGTGATCGACCAGTTCATCAGCTCCGGCGAAGTGAAGTGGGGCCGTGCTTCCGGCCTGGTCATGATGCTGCCGCACGGTTATGAAGGCCAGGGTCCGGAACACTCGTCGGCGCGCCTGGAACGTTATCTGCAGCTGTGCGCGGACAACAACATGCAAGTGGTGCAGCCGACTACCGCAGCGCAGATCTTCCATCTGCTGCGCCGCCAGATGATCCGCCTGTTCCGCAAGCCGCTGGTGATCATGACGCCGAAGTCACTGTTGCGTAACAAGGACGCCGGTTCGCCATTGTCCGACTTCAGCAAGGGCAGCTTCCAGACCGTCATCGGCGAAGTCGATGAGAAGATCGAAGCCAAGAAGGTCAAGCGCGTTATCGCTTGCTCAGGCAAGGTTTACTACGATCTGGTCAATGCCCGTAAAGAGCGCGGTCAGACCGATGTCGCGATTATCCGTCTGGAACAGCTGTATCCATTCCCGCACAAGGCGTTCGCTGCCGAACTGAAGCAGTTCCCGAACTTCAATGAGCTGGTGTGGACGCAGGACGAGCCGCAGAACCAGGGCGCGTGGCTGCAGATCCAGCACAATATTTTTGAAAACCTGGAAGATGGTCAAAAGCTTGCGTATGCAGGCCGTCCAGCCAGCGCATCGCCAGCCGTCGGTTACTACGACAAGCACTATGCGCAGCAAAAAGCATTGCTGGACACTGCATTTTCCAAGCTCAAAGGCTTTGTTCTTACCAAATAATTGACGATAGGGCGGGTCTGGATGATCCGCCCGCCGCCGCACCATCTTACGGAGAATTAAATGGCACTTCTTGAAGTAAAAGTTCCGCAATTGTCGGAATCCGTCGCCGAAGCGACTTTGTTGGCATGGCACAAAAAAGTCGGCGATGCAGTCAAGCGCGACGAAAACCTGATCGACATCGAAACAGATAAAGTAGTACTGGAATTGCCGGCCCCGGCCGACGGCGTCATCGTGCAGCTGATCAAGACCGACGGCAGCACCGTGGTGGCCGACGAGGTCATCGCCATCATCGATACCGATGCGTCGGCCAAGGTCAGCCCGATGGAAGTGGCAGCCGTGCCAGTGCCGCAAGCCGGCCACGCACCGACGCCGGTGGCAGCGCCTGAGTTGCAATCGAAATCGGCAGCAGGCATCGCCATGCCGGCCGCAGCGAAAATGCTGGCGGAAAACAATATGTCGGCAACCCAGGTTGCCGGCAGCGGCAAAGACGGCCGCGTCACCAAGGGCGACGTCATCGGCGCGGTAGCCAACAAGGCAGCAACACCTGCGCCGGCGCCACTGGCAGCGGCGCCAGCCAAAGCACTGCTGCAGCAAGTTGCAGCGCCGACCAAGGCCAACCTGGACGACCGTCCGGAAGAGCGCGTGCCGATGAGCCGCCTGCGCGCCCGTATCGCCGAGCGCCTGGTGCAGTCGCAATCGACCAACGCCATCCTGACGACCTTCAATGAAGTCAACATGCAGCCGGTCATGGACCTGCGCACCAAGTACAAGGACAAGTTTGAAAAAGAGCATGGCGTCAAGCTCGGCTTCATGTCGTTCTTCGTCAAGGCTGCGGTTGCCGCACTGAAGAAATACCCGATCGTCAACGCCTCGGTAGACGGCAACGACATCGTCTACCACGGTTATTTCGACATCGGTATCGCGGTCGGTTCGCCACGCGGCCTGGTAGTGCCTGTATTGCGCGATGCGGATCAAATGTCGATCGCCGACATCGAAAAGAAGATCGGCGAATTCGGCGCCAAGGCCAAGGACGGCAAGCTGACGCTGGACGACCTGACCGGCGGTACATTCTCGATCTCCAATGGCGGTACTTTCGGTTCGATGCTGTCGACGCCGATCATCAACCCGCCGCAATCGGCGATCCTGGGCGTGCATGCGACCAAGGACCGCGCAGTGGTCGAAAACGGCCAGATCGTGGTGCGTCCGATGAACTACCTGGCCATGTCTTACGATCACCGCATCATCGACGGTCGTGAAGCAGTGCTGGCACTGGTGGCGATGAAAGAAGCGCTGGAAGATCCGGCCCGTCTGTTGCTGGACCTGTAAGCTTCAAATCCGCCAAGGCTAGGCAGGCGCGCCCTGATTCTGTTTTTTGCCCTTTAGACGGTGCAGAAAGCAGAGCAGGGCGCGTCGCTTAGGTGGCTAAGTAATGATAAGTAATTGATGAGCGCCTGGTCTCTTGTTGCAGGCGTTTGCTGGCAGCGGCGGCAATTGACCGCGCCGGCAGGCAAAGCGGCGGCGAGATGGCAAGGCAACAACTCCAAGGATGGAAAATGAGCAAACAATTTGATGTCGTAGTGATCGGTGGCGGTCCTGGCGGTTACATTGCAGCAATCCGCGCCGCCCAGCTGGGTTTCAGCACTGCCTGTATCGATGAATGGAAAAACGCCAAGAACGGCCCGGCGCCGGGCGGCACCTGCACCAACGTCGGCTGCATTCCTTCCAAGGCGCTGCTGCAGTCGTCTGAGCATTTCGAGCATGCCGGCCATGCGTTCGCCGAGCACGGCATCAATGTCAAGGGCCTGGAGCTGAACCTGGGCCAGATGCTGGCGCGCAAGGACGGCGTTGTCAAACAGAATAACGAAGGCATCCTGTACCTGTTCAAGAAAAACAAGGTGTCCTTTTTCCACGGCCGCGGCTCCTTCGTCAAGGGCGATGCCGGCGGTTATGAAATCAAGGTTGCCGGCGCCACGGAAGAAACCATCAGCGCCAAGCACATCGTGCTGGCGACCGGTTCCAACGCCCGTGAACTGCCAGGCGCGCCGTTCGATGAAAAACTGATCCTGTCGAATACCGGCGCGCTGGCAATTGACGCGGTTCCGGCTAAACTGGGTGTTATCGGTGCTGGTGTCATCGGCCTCGAAATGGGCAGCGTATGGCGCCGCCTGGGTGCGGAAGTGAGCGTGCTGGAAGCGCTGCCGACTTTCCTCGGCGCAGTCGATGAACAGATCGCCAAGGAAGCCGGAAAACTTTTCGCCAAGCAAGGTTTGAAGGTCAGCCTGGGTGTCAAGATCGGCGCCATCACGACTGGCAAGAATGATGTGACAGTGGAATATGTCGACGCCACCGGCGCCGCGCAGAAGGCCGTGTACGACAAGCTGATCGTTTCGATCGGCCGCACGCCGAACACGATCGGCCTGAATGGCGAAGCGGTCGGCCTCAAGCTGGACGAGCGCGGTTTCATCGCGGTTGACGACGATTGCAAGACCAACCTGCCGAACGTCTGGGCGGTAGGCGATGTGGTGCGCGGCCCGATGCTGGCGCACAAGGCTGAGGAAGAGGGCGTTGCGGTTGCCGAACGTATTGCCGGGCAGCATGGCCATGTCAATTTCAACACCATTCCGTGGGTGATCTACACCTCGCCGGAAATCGCATGGGTTGGCAAGACAGAACAACAACTGAAGGCAGATGGAGTAGCATACAAGGCTGGCACCTTCCCGTTCCTGGCGAATGGCCGGGCGCGCGCCTTGGGCGATACTTCGGGCATGGTCAAGTTCCTGGCGGATGCCAAGACTGACGAAATCCTGGGTGTCCATATTGTCGGTCCGATGGCGTCCGAGCTGATTTCGGAAGCCGTGGTGGCGATGGAATTCCGCGCCTCGGCGGAAGACATCGCCCGTATCTGCCATGCGCACCCATCCTTGTCGGAAGCGACCAAGGAAGCAGCGCTGGCGGTCGACAAGCGGTCTTTGAATTTTTAAGAAAGAAGCAAGATGCGTGTTCTGCAGCTGTTGCTGTCACTGTCGCTGACCCTGATGCTAGGCCTTGCGTTATCCGGTTGCGCCACTGTTGCGTCGGAGAACGGTCACGTGCTGATCGAAGCCAGTTCCGACAGCCAGCAGCTGGAAGGGGCGCGCTGCGTGGTGAAAACCGACAGCAGCCGCTGGAATGTGGTGACGCCGGGCGATGTCCTGATCGTCGCTGCCGACGGCGACCTGCACGTAGTGTGCGACAAGCCCGGCTACCGCACTTCGGAAGTGGTGTACCGGGCGCCGCCCGGCTTGAACTCCCCTAGCGTCGGCATCGGCGCTGCGGGCGGCAGCGGCGGCGTCGGCGCCTCCGGCATCGGTATCGGCGTCAGCCTGCCGCTCAGTTTCGGCGGCAAGGAAAAAGCCTATCCCAGCCGCGTGCTGGTGGAAATGGGGCGGTCATAGTTGCTTGGCTGGTTCCTGAGTTGAAGTGGGTGAGCGAAAGCTCGCCCATTTTTATTTTTGGCTGCCTCCGAGCGTCGTGTTTCCCTCGTAAAACCACAGATATTTATCTTCTGTCAATGTCATTGCCGCGATATTGACAAATATGGAACGGATGACGCTTCGCGCATCGGCTCCGTGAATTTTTGAACTGAAAAGCCATGAATGTATTAGAGTTTTACGAACAGGCGCTGACCCAGCGCGGCTTCCAGGCTGACGAGGCGCAACGGCGCGCAGTCGATCGCCTGCAGCGCGCCTACGACGAATGGGTAGAGTACAAGGCGCAGCGTTCCAACTCCTTCAAGCGCCTGATCAACCGGCCGGACGTGCCGCGCGGCGTCTACATGTGGGGCGGTGTCGGCCGGGGCAAATCGTTCCTGATGGACAGCTTCTATTCGGTGGTGCCGGTGGTGCGCAAGACCCGCTTGCACTTCCATGAATTCATGCGCGCCGTGCATCGCCAGCTGGACGAGCTGAAAGGCGTGGCCGATCCGCTCGACGAGGTCGCCAAGCGGGTGGCCAAGAAATACCGTCTGATCTGCTTCGACGAGTTTCATGTATCCGATATCGCCGACGCCATGATTCTCTACAACCTGCTGAGAGCCTTGTTCGATAATGGCGTGTCTTTCGTCATGACCTCCAACTACGAGCCCAGCACCCTGTATCCGGACGGCTTGCACCGCGACCGCATGCTGCCGACCATCAAGCTGTTGCAGGACAACCTGGACGTCATGAATATCGACGCCGGCATCGACTACCGCAAGCGCGCGCTCGAGCAGGTGGAAACCTATCACTCGCCGCTCAACGCCGATACCGACCGCGCCTTGCGCCATGCGTTTGCCGGCGTCGCCGAAACCGCCGACGAAGATCCGCTGGTGGATATCGAAGCGCGTAAAATAACGGCCCTGCGCAAGGCCGGCGGGGCCATCTGGTTCGATTTCAATACCTTGTGCGGGGGGCCGCGCTCGCAAAATGACTATCTCGAAATTGCCAGCCGCTTCCATACGGTGATATTGTCCGGTATCCCGCAGATGTCGGCGGCCATGTCGTCCGAAGCGCGCCGGTTTACGTGGTTGATCGATGTGTTCTATGATCACAAGATCAAGCTGATCATGTCGGCGGCGGTGCCGCCGGAAGAGCTCTACACGCAAGGCATGCTGGCCAATGAGTTTCACCGTACCGTGTCGCGTATCATGGAAATGCAGTCGCGCGAATACATGGATAGCGAACGGCGCTCCGAAGCCGATTCCATCGTCTGAGCCGGCTCTGCGGCAGTGTCTAAACAATGTATAGAAATGGATAGGTCCTAGTGGAATTTGCCTCTTTGAAATTGGCGCCGCGGCGTCTGGTGCCGGCGCTGGCCGCAGCACTGCTGGCCTTGAGCGCCGGCGCGCATGCGGCAGACGCCGTCCCGCTCAAACCGGTTGCCGAGCCGGCCGCCGAGCTGACCGCGCGCTACCCGCTGGAGTCGCTGAATTCGGTGGACGTTGCCAACAAGGCGCTGAACGACGTCGCCGACGCCAAGGCCGAGGTGGCGGCGCGCGATCTGGAGCAGCGCCGGGTCTGCTACACCAAGTTTTTCGTCAACCATTGCCTCGATGCCGCCAAGGAAGAGCGCCGCCTGGCATTGAAAGCGATCCGCCCGATCGACATTACCGCCAACGCCTTCTTGCGCAAGGATCGCGCCGACGAGCGCGACAAGGCGCTGGCGGCGAACGAAGCCAAGCGTCCGGCCGAGGAAACGCAAAAGGCCCAGGACCAGAAGGAAAAAGAGTTGAGCAACGCCGAAAAGGTCAAGCAGGGCGCGGCCAAGGAAAAAGAAGTGGCAGCCAATACCCGCAAGCATCTGGGCGAGGCCGACAAGCGCGTGGCGGACCACAATGCGCGTGAACTGAAGGCGAAGCAGGACGCTGCCGTCAAGGAGTCGCAACGGGCTGCGAATGTAGCCGCTTTCGAGAAAAAGGCGCAGGATTCGGCAGCGCGCCAGCGTGAAGTAGCAGCCAACAAGGCCGCCAAGGCCAAGGATCTGGCCGCCAAGAAGGCGGCTGAGACCAAAGCGCCGGCAGCGCCGCCTGTGACGCCCCCGGCTGGCGCCGCGCCGGCGTCAGCGCCGTAAGCAAGAAGTCCTCTTGACACCGCGTCATTCGCGCCGTCGTTCCTGCGCATGCGGGGACCCATTTTACCGAGTCAGGCAACAAAAATGGATTCCCGCGTACGCGGGAATGACGGGGTCGCCTAGACGGGGTCGCCTAGACGTGGCCGACGAGGCCTGTGTCGCCTAGATGAATGGGGCTTACACCGCGCGGCGCATCTTCTTGACGGTGTAGCTGGCGGCTTCCTTGGGCGGCGCCACCAGCTTGACGATGGCGAACGTGCAGTTGTCGGCAGCGTGGCCTTCGGCGCGCTTGCGCGTCTTGTTGATCAGCATTTCCGCCGCGTCGCGCGGCTTGTTCATGGCGATCGCCGCACCCATCTCATCTTCGGTGAAATAATGCCACAGCCCGTCCGAGCACAGCAGGAAGGCGTCGCCGGCTTTCAGGCCGGTATGGCGGCCGATGCTCACCTTCGGCGTATCGGTGCTGGACCCAAGCGCATTGAGCAGGATGTTGGACAGGTTGTGCGATTTCGCTTCGCTGCGCGACAGCTTGCCTTCCGCCACCAGCTTTTCGACATAGGAGTGGTCGATGGTGTGTTCGGCAAAGTTGGGACCGTCGAAGCGGTACAGGCGCGAATCGCCGACATGGCCCCAGGTTGCCGTGCCGTCCGGCGACAGCACCAGGATCACCATTGTGGTGTGCGGATCCTTGTCGTTGGAGAAGCCGCTCAGCTTGATCACCGTATGGGTTTCCAGCGCAATGTTGTGCAGCATGGCTTCAACATTGTCGATCAAGGGCGAAAATCCCTCGAATATCTGCTTGGCGGTGCATATCACCTGTTCGGCGGCGAGCGCGCCGCCGCTGCGGCCGCCCATGCCATCGGCCAGCACGGCCATCATGTAGCCCGGCGCTTTCGGGGCGGTAAATAGTGCAGTGCGGTCCTGCTGTTCCTGGCGGTCACCTATATGCTGGCCGGTGCCGGCTTCGATCTTGTATTGGCTCATTCGTCTGGGTAGATTAAACTGCATCCTGTTCAATGTCGGTAATTCCGGATTTGCCGGGCCTTGATCCGGCGTGAATACGTCGCTGATCGCCACCTGCTTACCAATCCAGGATGAGAACGGTAAGAAGTTGATGGGAAATATTATACGCAGGAATGATTTTCAAAGTGTTTCCACATGTTAACATTTTCCAACGCAAGAATCTGACCATGATCGATCGAGAAGAAATCCTTCGTCGCATTATAGAGCTTGAAGTCGAACATCGCGATCTCGATGCCGCCATTCATACCATGACCAACCAGGTCCTGTATGAGGAATTGCAGCTGCGGCGGCTGAAAAAGCGCAAATTGCAACTGAAGGACCAGATTACGCTGTTAAGAATGCAATTAATTCCTGATATCCCTGCCTGATAGCTCACCCCCGAGGCTGGTAGGATGCTCGTAGAACAGGCATCTATGCCGGCCGCCGCTTTATTAAGTAAGTTACCTTGACCCAAGATACATCCCCCCTTGCCGCCGAAATCGCCGTTGCCGGCGCAGCGAACATTCCCGCTCCCGGCGTCCACGACGCCGACGTCGATCGCCTGTTCGCCAGTTCCGGCCCGCTGGGCCAGGCGGTCGGCGGCTTTCGCCCGCGCCTGGCGCAGACTGAAATGGCGAAAGCCATCGCCGAAGCGATTGCACAGCAGCGCACCTTGATTGCCGAAGCCGGCACCGGCACCGGCAAGACCTTCGCTTACCTGGTCCCGGCGCTGCTGTGGGGCGGCAAGGTGATTGTTTCGACCGGCACCAAGAACCTGCAGGACCAGCTGTTCCTGCGCGACATCCCGACCGTGCGCAAGGCGCTCAGCGCGCCGGTCTCGATTGCACTGCTCAAGGGGCGCGCCAACTACGTCTGCCATTTCCATCTGGAGCGCACGCTGCAGAACGGCCGCATGACCTCGCGCGAGGATGTCGGCTACCTGCGCGAAATCTCGCGCTTCATGAAAACCACCTCGTCCGGCGACAAGGCCGAGCTGTCGATGGTGCCGGAAACCGCGCCGATCTGGAACCTGGTGACCTCGACCCGCGATACCTGCATGGGCGCCGAGTGCCAGTATTACCAGGACTGTTTCGTCATGAAGGCGCGCAAGGAAGCGCAGCAGGCCGATGTGGTGGTGGTCAACCACCATCTGTTCTTTGCCGATGTGGCGTTGAAGGATACGGGCGTCGCCGAACTGCTGCCGTCCGCTAATACCGTGATCTTCGACGAGGCGCACCAGTTGCCCGAAGTCGCTACTCTATTCTTTGGCAATACCGTCTCTACCTCGCAGATCCTGGAGCTGTGCCGCGATGTGCTGGCGGAAGGCTTGTCGCATGCGCGTGACGGCGCCGACTGGGGGCAGGTCGTGCTGCCGGTGGAAAAGGCCGCGCGCGACCTGCGCCTGGCTTTCCCGCAAGACGTGGTGCGGCTATCGGTCAACCAGATTGCGCCATCGAGCATTTTCTTCCCGGCGCTGGAAACCATGCGCAGCCAGCTGCACGGCATGATCGCCGTGCTGGAAAAGCAGGCCGAACGGGCGGAAACCATCGAACAATGCCGCACCCGCGCAGTGGAGCTGGGCTACAAGCTGGACGGCTGGAACAGCGCGCCCGTAGCCGGCGGCGGCAAGAAGGCGGGCAAAGCGCTTGTCGCCGACGAAGGCGAGGGCAGCGTGTTGTGGGTGGAGGCGTTCTCGTCGTCGCTGCAGCTGCACCAGACGCCATTATCGATCGCGCCGATTTTCAACAAGCAGCGCGAAGGCGTGGCGCGCTCATGGATCTTTACCTCCGCGACCTTGGCGGTCAAGAACGATTTCCAGCACTACGCGGCGCAGATGGGACTGGACGACGAACCGGCGCAATCCTGGCCCAGTCCCTTCGACTACGGCCAGCAAGGCCTGCTATACGTGCCGCAGAACCTGCCGCAGCCGAATTCGCCGGACTACACCGACGCCGTGATCGATGCCGCGCTGCCAGTGATCGAAGCCTCCGGCGGCCGCGCTTTCCTGCTGTGCACCACCATCCGCGCCGTCAACCGCGCGGCGGAGCGCCTGCGCGCCGAATTCGAAGCGCGCCACCTGGATTTCCCGCTGATGGTGCAGGGCGAAGCCGGCCGTACCGAACTGCTGGACCGCTTCCGCGCCGCCGGCAATGCGGTGCTGATCGGCAGCCAGAGCTTCTGGGAAGGCGTCGACGTGCGCGGCGAAGCCTTGTCGCTGGTGATCATCGACAAGCTGCCGTTCTCGCCGCCGGACGATCCAGTGCTGGCGGCGCGCATCGAAGCGCTTGAATCCAAGGGCATGAACGGCTTCATGCATCATCAGTTGCCGGCCGCCATCATCAATCTGAAGCAGGGCGCCGGCCGCCTGATCCGCGATGAAAGCGATCGCGGGGTCCTGATGATCTGTGATCCGCGTCTGATCTCCAAAGGCTACGGCCGCCGCATCTGGCAAAGCCTGCCGCCGTTCAAGCGCACCCGCGAGCTGGATGCGGTGAAGGCTTTCTGGCGCGGCGACGCGGTTGCCGAATAACTGGCATGGCCGTTCTTGCCTCACCCATGACGGCGCGGCTGGCGCGATCCCTTATGATCGGCTAAGCTGGGCTGAGGAATGCCTCTCTGTCTTGTCATCAGCATGTAATAATCTGCCTCTATTGTCGCAGCTTGCATTTCGCAGGCCCCGCGCGCTGAGGGTGCGGGTTTTTGTCGAACGTTCGTTTGGATAAAGGTAAGCAATGTTTGCAGCAGTGGATTTGGGGTCCAACAGTTTTCGTTTGCATATTGGCAAATATAATGGTGATGCGATCCGCGTCATCAAGAGTGCGCGCGACCCGATCCGCCTGGCTGCCGGCCTCGACAGCAAGGGTTACCTGACCGAACAGGCGATGCAGGTGGCGCTGGATTCGCTGGCGCGCTTCCGCAATATCCTGGCCGACTACCAGCTGGAAGCGGTGCGCGTGGTCGCCACCAACACGCTGCGGGTGGCCAAGAACGCCGCCGAATTCCTGCCGATCGCCGAGCAGGTGATCGGCTATCCGATTGAAATCATTTCGGGCGAGGAAGAAGGCCGCCTGATCTACATGGGCGTCGCCAGCATGCTGCGCCTGCCCAACGAAAAGCGGCTGGTGCTGGACATCGGCGGCGGCTCCACCGAACTGATCCTGGGCCGCGGCCAGCAGATCGAACGGGTCGAATCGTTCGGCATCGGCACGGTCAACCAAAGCCTGGCGTTCTTCGCCGACGGCCAGATCACCGCCGCCGCCTACGATGCCGCGGTGCTGTCGGCGCGCAGCCATTTCGAAGATGCCGCGCCGCCGTACCGGCCGCAGAACTGGAGCCATGCCTACGGTTCTTCCGGCACCATCCGTGCGATTGCCGAGACCATCGACAGGAACGGCCTGGGCGATCATCGCCTGTCTTACACCAGCCTGGAGGCCTTGCGCGCGCGCTTCGTCGAGTTCGGCCATGTCAGCCGCATCGACCTGCTCGGCATGAAGCCGGAGCGCGCTGCCGTCATGGTCGGCGGCCTGGCGGTGCTGATCGGCCTGATGCAGGAACTCGGCATCGAAGTGATCCAGCCGATCGAAGCCGGCTTGCGCATGGGCGTGATGTGGGATCTGCAGCTGCGCGGCACGCGGCTGGACCGGCGCGACCAGTCGGTGCACGATTTTTCGCAGCGTTTCCATGTCGACCAGCTGCGCGCCAGCCGTGTTGCGGAAACGGCAACCTCGCTGTTTGAAATGCTCAAGCCGGCCAACGACGGCCTCAGCCAGTATCTGCACTGGAGCGCCTTGCTGCATGAGGTCGGACTGGTAGTGTCGCAAAGCGGCTATCACAAGCATGCCGCCTACCTGATCGAAAACGCCGACCTGTCCGGTTTCACCACCCGCGAGCAGCGCGCGATGAGCATGCTGATCCTGGGGCAGAAGGGCAACCTGCGCAAGATCAGCGACGCCTTGCTCGATCCGGATTTCTCCAAGGCGGTGCTGGCCCTGCGCCTGGCCGTCATGTTCCTGCATTCGCGCATAGAGATCGATCTTGACGAACTGCGTCTGAAAATGAAGAGCAAGATCGAGCTCGACATCAAGCGCGACTGGATCGAGGATCATCCCACCGCGACCTACTGGATGGCCAAGGAGCAGGACTGGTGGCGCGAGATCGGTGTCGATTTCGCCATCCGCCGGACCTGAGCGGATTTTCTTCTCGAACCGTCCGCATCATCGGCAACGCCGGCCTCTTTGGAGCCGGCGTTGCCGCTTGTGGCCACGTTTGCTTAATAGGTCAGCCCGCTGGCCTTGTTGAACAGCGCAATGTCGACATAATTGGATAGATGGTTGCTGCCGGCGGTTTCACCCATCATATAGCCACCGATATCAAAGCCGCCGCCGGGGATGACGTATTCCGGCTGGCCGGCCACGCGCTTGGCGCCCGGCTGCAACAGGCGGATCCAGGTCTTGGCCGCGGCAAAGCCTTCCAGCGTCAGGGCTGACACCGGTTCATCGCGGTATTTGCGCATCATGTTGAGGTGTTCAAGCTGGATAGGCGAACTGCCGATGCCCGGATTCGGCACCACTTGCGAAAACACGGTCCATTCCACGGCTTTGCCGCCGGCCAGCTGGCGCAGGGTGGTCAGGTTGGTGAGGGAAGAACCGGCCACAAAAGTCTGCGGCGCCAGCCTGCGGAACTCCTTCAGGAACACGCCGGCGTTGACAGTGTCGGCCACCATGATCACGAAGCCGGGCTTGGCTGCCGCCAGGGCGGCGGTTTCCTTGCCGATCTGATTTGCATCCTTGCTCAGGTGGACGGTGCCGCTGAGCTTGATGCCGCTTTCTTTCATCTGCTCCAGCAGGCGCTGGTAGGCATCGGCGGTAGCGGCCGTTTCCTGGTAGACGATACCGATATCCTTGATTCCCAGCTTGTCGAAATGGGAAAATATGTGACGGATTTCCTGCTGGTAGCTGGGCCGCCAGAACAGGATCCTGGCGTCCTTCTGGTAGTCGGCGCCGGCCAGCGGCGCGTATAGTGTCAGGCCGCTGCGCTTGAAATCGGCGGAATTGAGCACCGCGCGCGTGACGTCGTCGCCGACGCCGCCGAACAGATAAGAGACGTGGGCCTGGTCGATCAGCTCGGCCACCGCCTTGACAGCCAGGTCGGCCTGGCCGCGGTCGTCGCGCACCAGGTACTGGATACGGCGGCCGTTGATGCCGCCCTTGGTGTTCAGCACGTCAAAATAAGTCTTTATGCCCGCCACATAGTCCCGTCCAAGATCGGCGTTAGGACCGGACAGGTCGATGGCCTGGCCGACCACGATGGTGTCGGCGGCATGCGTCAGCAAGGGCAGGAACAAAGAGAAAGCAGCCAGGCACTTGCACAAAATGCGTTTCAAGTTTAAGTTCATCAGAAAATTGAAATAAGGTGGCGGAGGAGTCGCAGTGTCCTTGTTTAATATGACCGCTTGATGAAATCGCGGCGTCGGCCGCCGTCCGGGTGTTGTATTGGCGGGGCTGGGAAGGGAACTCTTGATAAAGCGGTTCTTGCCGAAAGTCAAAGAATTGTATATATTATTTATACGATTTGTTAATGGAGAATTGAATGGTTGCCAGTAAAATTGTTAAACGCGCTGTTAAAAAGCCGGTAGTTGCAGTCAGAGCGGCCGCCAAAGCCAAGCCGGCTGCACGGCCGGCAGTCAAGGCCAGCCCGAAGGCGGCGCCGGCGGTAAAGGCTGCGGCAAAACCTGCAGCGAAACCATCGGTGAAAGCGGCGGCCAAGCCGGGTCCGAAGCCGGCAGCCAAACCGGAATTGAAAGCCGCGCCGAAGCCGCTGATCGCTGCCAAGCCGCTGGCCGTCAAGCCGGCGCCAAGCCTGAAGTCTTTGCCGGACGCCAAAGCCAAGGTCAAGAAGGCCAAGCTGGTACGCGACAGCTTCACCATGCCGGCCGATGAATACCAGGTGCTGGGCGACGTCAAAAAGACCTTCCTGAAGGCGGGCCTGGAAGTGAAAAAGAGCGAATTGCTGCGCGTCGGCGTTGCCCTGATCCGCGACCTGAACCTGGCAAACCTGAAGCTGGCCGTGGCCAGCCTGCCGCCAGTCAAGGCCGGCCGGCCGAAAAAAGAGAAGTAAGCAGCGGCCTGCCAGGCAGCGAGGTCCGTGGCTTGCGCTGCGGCTCAGCGCACTGCCAGTGTTTTGATTCAGGACGCTATAAACACGAAAAACATGAAATATCCTTCTGGTTATTTCCATGTTTTTCGTGTTTTTTTTGCCTTGAAAATTGTCATTTCGCCACTGTTGCTATGTCATAAAACCGAAATAATTTTGTCATTTTCTTGAAGTAATCGGTGGTTAGGCTTGTCATCGTCACAATCTGAAAGGACGATGAATGCAACTCCTAACTAATGCTGGCGCAGCGAGCTCAAGTGAAGCCAAGTTGACGGTTAGCCTGGCCAGCACGCAGGAAGAAGTGCGCGAAGTGCAGCGTTTGCGCTACAAGGTTTTTATCGAGACGATGGGCCTGTCTGCGCTGGCCAATGCCGATGGACTCGACAGCGACGAGTTCGACGCTTATTGCGATCACCTGATCGTACGCGACACCAAGACGTTGCGCGTGGTCGGCACTTATCGTCTCATGAGCCCGCACGGCGCACGGCGCATGGGCCGCTATTACTCCGAACAGGAATTCGACCTGGGCCGGCTCGACAACCTGCGCAGCAGCATCGCCGAAGCCGGGCGCGCCTGCATCGATCCAGACTACCGCAGCGGCAGCGTCATCATGCTGCTGTGGGCCGGCCTGGCCGCATTCATGCGGCGCGAGCGCTGCGATTACCTGATGGGCTGCGCCAGCGTCAGCCTGGCCGATGGCGGCCACAATGCTGCAGCCTTGTATCACGCGCTCGATCAAAGCAGTTTCTCGCCCGCCGAATATCGGGTCACGCCGCATGTGCCGTTTCCGGTCCATGAGCGCGAATCCGGCCACGTGGCCCAAATGCCGCCGCTGCTGAAAGGCTATCTGCGCAGCGGCGCCTGGGTCTGCGGCGATCCGGCCTGGGATCCTGATTTCCATTCCGCCGATTTTTTCCTGCTGCTGCCCTTGTCGAAACTGGACGGGCGCTACGCACGTCACTACTTGAAAGAAGCGAGGACGACATGAAACCAGGCGAACAGTTTCTGGAAGCGGCTTTGTTCGGCGCCAATGCGGTCGCCGGCTCCACCTCGTCGAAGCGCGATCCGATCCGCTTCCGCACGATCTGGATTTCCGATGTCCATCTGGGCACCACCGGCTGCCAGGCTGCTCGCTTGCTGGAATTCTTGCGCGCCACCGAATCGGATACCTTGTATCTGGTCGGCGATATCATCGATGGCTGGCAGTTGAAGCGGCGCTGGTACTGGGACCAGGTTCATAACAACGTGGTGCAGACGGTATTGAAAAAGGCCAAGAAGGGCACTGAAGTGATTTTCGTGCCGGGCAACCACGACGAAGCGGTGCGGCAGTTCATCGATCTCGATTTCGGCGGCATCCGCATCCGTGACGAGCTGGTGCATACCACCGCCGACGGCAAACGCATGCTGGTGCTGCACGGCGACCGCTTCGATGGCGTGATCGCCTGCGCCAAGTGGCTGGCGTATGTCGGCGATGGCCTGTACACCGTGATTCTGAAATTTAACCAGTGGTTCAACGGCTGGCGCGCGCGCGCCGGCCTGCCTTACTGGTCGTTGTCGCAATACCTCAAGCTGAAGGTGAAAAACGCCGTCAATTACATCTCTTCGTTTGAAGATGCATTGGCTGGCGAGGCGAAAAAGAAAGGACTGGACGGCGTTATCTGCGGGCACATCCACAAGCCGGAAATCCGCGACATCGATGGCATCACCTATTGCAACGACGGCGATTGGGTGGAGAGCCTGTCGGCGCTGGTGGAAGAGGCCAGCGGCGCACTGCGGCTGGTCACCTGGCAAGAAATCATGCAGCAGAAAAAGGCAGTTTCCAGCAATCAGATCAGAGACTTATGCGAATTGCCATCGTAACGGACGCCGCCCAGACCCAGATCAACGGCGTGGTCAACACGCTGCGTGCCACCACCGCCGGCCTGCGCAACAACGGCCATGAAGTATTGCTGCTCAGCCCGGACGATTGCCAGACCTTTGCCTGTCCCACTTATCCGGAAATTCGCCTGGCCTACAAGCCCTATGCCAGGGTCGCCGCCAGCCTGAAAGCGTTTGCTCCTGATTGCATCCATATTTCCACGGAAGGTCCGATGGGGCTCGCCGCCAGGCGCTTCTGCCTGCGCCAGGGCATAGGTTTCACCACGGCCTACCACACCCGTTTCCCGGAGTACCTGAGCGCGCGTTCCATGTTGCCCAAGGCGATCACTTATCGCTGGCTGCGCTGGTTCCACGGCCCTTCCAAGGCTGTCATGGTGCCGACCCCGCATGTGATGCGGGAGCTGGAGCAGCGCGGTTTCCGCCATCTGGTGTTGTGGGGCAGGGGCGTGGATACGGAACGCTTCAAGCCGGTCGACGAGGACCGCGCCTGCATCGTCCGTCCGCTGTATCTGTATGTCGGCCGGGTTGCGGTGGAAAAGAACATCGAATCCTTCCTGCAGGTCGATTTGCCTGGCACCAAATGGGTGATCGGCGACGGTCCGCAGCGCGAAGAACTGCAGCAACGCTATCCGCAGGTGCAATTCCTGGGCGCCAAGGCGCACCACGAACTGACCTCGTACTACAACTGCGCCGACGTCATGGTCTTCCCTAGCCATACGGATACCTTCGGCCTGGTCATGGTGGAAGCCATGGCCTGCGGCGTGCCGGTCGCCGCCTACCCGGTGCCGGGTCCGGTGGATGTGGTGGCGCACGGCCGTTCGGGGATACTGGACCACGACCTGACCTCGGCTTGCCTGATGGCGCTCGGCCTTGATCGCCGCGAGGTGCGGCGGCACGCACTGGAGTACTCGTGGGACACAGCGACCCTGCAGTTCCAGCATCATCTGCATCTGATCCATGGCGCCAAGGCGCGCCCCAAGAAAATCCTGACCAGTCAGTCGCGGCCGGCTTCCGGCCTGTAGCCATGAAAAAAGCCCCGCAGTGCGGGGCTTTTGTCTTGAAGCAGGATATCTATTCCCAGCGACTTACCAGAATTTCCACCAGTGTTCTTTGGCCACGACCTTTTTGCCGTCGGTGCCGGTGCCGCCAACATAAATGCTGTTAGGGTAGGTTTTCTTCAGCACGCGCTCGGAGTCGTCGCGCAACTGCGTCATGCCCAGGGCGTCATACGATTGCACCATGATATGCAGCGCTTCTTCCACTGCGGGCGCGTCACGGTATTCCGAGATTGCGCTCTGGGCGCGATTGACGGAAGCAACATAGGCGCCGCGGCGGTAGTAGTAGCTGGCGACGTGGACGTCATACTGCGCCAGCGCATTCACCAGGTACTTCATGCGGTCCAAGGAGTCCGGCGCATAAGTGCTGTTCGGGAAGCGCACCACAACTTGCTTGAATGCGTCGAATGCATCGCGTGCGGCTTTCGGATCGCGTTCGGTGGCGTCTTCGCTCGACAGGAAATCGAAAATGCTGACCTTGTCGTTGAAGTTCACCAGGCCGCGCAGGTAGTACATATAGTCGACGTTAGGGTGATTCGGATGCAGCTTGATGAAGCGGTCGATCGCCGCCAGCGCTTCAGGCTGTTCGCCCTGGCGGTAGTGGGCATAGGCGATATCCATCTGCGCCTGTTGCGCATAGGTGCCGAACGGATAACGCGATTCCAGCTTTTCAAAGTACTTAATTGCCTTATCGTAGCCGCCGCTGTTCATTTCATCCTTGGCCTCCGAGTATAATCGGGGGGCGGACCAGTTTGCGGTTTCATCGACTTTGTCTGGCAGCAAGCCACACGCAGATAAGGATAGAACGAATGCCGCTGCAGCTAGTTTTAAGAGTCTTTTTTGCATAGTTTTTTGCAAGATTGCGTATGTTTACCTGTAGTTACTGTGTTTGGGTAATTACTTTAACGATTGATCGATTATAGCCGATGGGACTTCCTCTGATGTCATTTACCAAGCCAAATTTGGCTGAAAGTCTGCCAGAAGCTGATTTAGATGTCGATATCGAGTATATCGACGACGGCGACGCCGCTACGGCCAGCGCGCCGATAGTATTGCAATTAACGCCTGATGTGTGCGGAACGCGCCTGGATAAGGTGGTTTCGAGCCTGGTGCCCCAGTATTCGCGCAGCCGTATCCAGCAATGGATAGAAGCCGGCCACGTCACGGTGGACGGCAAGCCTGCCACCACCACCAAGATGACCACCTACGGCGACGAAACCGTAGTGGTGCTGCCGCAGCCAGCGCCTGACGAACAGGCTTTCACGCCGGAAGACATGCCGCTCGCCGTGGTTTATGAAGACGCGGCGATCATTGTGATCGACAAGCCGGCCGGCCTGGTGGTCCATCCGGCCGCCGGCAACTGGTCGGGCACCTTGCTCAACGGCCTGCTGTTCCGCTGGCCGGCGCTGGCCGGGGTGCCGCGTGCCGGCATCGTACACCGTCTGGACAAGGACACCAGCGGCCTGATGGTGGTCGCCAAGACGCTGGAAGCCCAGACCGACCTGGTGCGCCAGCTGCAGGCGCGTACCGTCAAGCGCCAGTATCTGGCGCTGGTGTGGGGCACGCCGCAGCTGAACGGCACCGTCGACAGCCCGATGGCGCGCCATCCGCGCGACCGCATCAAGATGGCGGTGTCCGATAGCCTGATCGCCAAGCCGGCCATTACGCATTACCAGCGCCTGGGAACCGGCTTGCTGGAGCGGCGTCCGGTCAGCCTGATGGGTTGTCGCCTGGAAACCGGGCGCACCCACCAGATCCGCGTGCACATGCAGTCGCTCGGCTTTTCCCTGGTCGGCGACGCCTTGTACGGCAAGCAACATCTGATGCCGGCATTCCCGCGCCAGGCCTTACAGGCATCGCGCCTGGGATTGATCCATCCGACTACCGGCAAGCCTTGCGAATGGTTTGCGCCGTTGCCGCAGGATTTCGCCGAGTTGCTGACCCGCGCCGGCATGAGCGTGCCGGAGTAGCAGGTTTGTGGGAGAAAGCAGTCGCCGCTGGCGGCTGTTTTTTATGAGCAAAATGAAAAGCTGGGAATGCTAAGCAGATGCAACTGATTATCCCGAACTGGACGGGCGTTCCAGGCAACATCGGCGCTTTCGCTACTTTACGCGGCGGCGGCGTCAGCCAGGGAGCTTATGACGACGTCAACGGCGGCGGCGGCCTGAACCTTGGCGCGCACGTCGGGGATGCAGCGCAAGCTGTGGCGCAGAATCGCGCATTGCTGGATGTCTTGCTGCCGGCGTCGCCGCTTTGGCTGACGCAAGTGCATGGCCACGATGTGGTTGATGCAGGTGCGGCCGATGGCGCTGTGATTGAAGCGGATGCGGCGATTGCCACGCGTCCGGGAGTGGTTTGCGCAATCCAGACGGCCGATTGCCTGCCGGTCTTGTTTGCCGATGTGAATGGGCGCGTGGTCGGCGCCGCGCATGCCGGCTGGCGTGGCTTGCAGGGCGGCGTGCTGCAGAATACGGTGGCGCGCATGCGGGCTGCCGGCGCCGGAACGATCGTGGCCTGGCTGGGCGCGGCTATCGGTCCTGACAGTTTCGAAGTCGGCGCCGATGTGCTGCAGGCGTTTGTCGATGCGGTGCAGACTGGCGACGCCGATGCTGCAAGTCGCACGGCGCAAATCCAGGCATGTTTCGTACCCATCGCGCAGCGGCCGGGGAAATACCTGGCGGATATCTACCAGCTTGCGCGAATTGCATTGAAACAGGCGGGCGTGGCACAGGTTTACGGCGGTGGTTTGTGCACCGTGAGTGACCGGAATTGTTATTCTTATCGCAGGGACCGGGTGACCGGACGCATGGCGTCGCTGATCTGGCTGAAATAAGTTACGGTTTTGCTTTTTCTTCCGGGGCTGGCTGCTGAGCCGCTGTGGCAGCGGCTTCCGCGGCTTTTTCCTGCGCCGCCAACCTGGCAGAATTTTCAGCTCGCTGTCGATTTCTCTTGCGCTGCGGCGTGCCCATCAGGTATAAAACAATTGTCAAAGGAAAAACTCCGTACAGCAAAAATGTCATTACACCGGCGACTGCGTTAGCTTCCGTTATTGCCATCATGAAGACGACGTAGATCCATGCGATGGCGACGATATACATTGTGTTTCCTGCTTTAGAGTCAATCCGATAAAAGATACACGAAAATACGCCAAATCAACGGTTACCGCATGAATACGCCCCAATTTTCCGTCTTCGACCCTGCCGCCTTGCTGCAACTCTCGCAGCAGTTCAATCAAGCCTTCAATCCCCAGTTTCTCCGGCAGCTCAGCCATATCGGCGATCCCAATATGTTCCTTGGCGCGCTCAGCAATTCTGCGCATGGCCAGGGTGCCGCAATGGCGGCGGGACTGGGCGAACTGGGCATTGCGCTGAACCCGGCCGCGCTGGAAAAGCTGCAGGTGGAGTACACGCAAAAGCTGTCGGCCTTGTGGCAAGACATGCTGGCGGCGCGCCTGCCGGCCATCGCTGACCGCCGTTTCAGCGCCGCCGCCTGGCATGGCAATCCGCTGTATGCCTTCAATGCCGCGGCTTACCTGCTGAATGCGCATTTCCTCAACGCCATGGTCGATGCGCTGGAAGCGCCGCCCAAGATCAAACGCAAGATCGGCTTTACCGTGCAGCAGATGATAGACGCCATGGCGCCCTCCAATTTCCTGGCGACCAATCCGGCGGCGCAGCAGAAAATCGTCGAGACCAACGGTGAAAGCCTGACCAAGGGCATCGCCCAACTGATCGCCGACATGCACAAGGGCCGGGTTTCGCAGACCGATGAAACGGCGTTTGAAGTCGGCAAGGATGTAGCCACGACCGAAGGCGCGGTGGTATTTGAAAACACGCTGTTTCAGCTGATCCAGTACCGGCCGCTCACGGCCAAGGTGTTCCAGCGGCCGCTGCTGATCGTGCCGCCTTGCATCAACAAATTCTATATTCTCGACCTGCAGCCGCAGAACTCGCTGGTGCGCTATGCGCTGGAGCAGGGTCACAGCGTGTTCCTGGTTTCCTGGCGCAATGCCGACGAGTCGCTGGCGCATACGACCTGGGACCAGTACATCGACGACGGCGCCATCAAGGCGTTGGAACTGGTGCAGGAAATTTCCGGCCAGGACAAGGTCAACGCGCTCGGCTTTTGCGTCGGCGGCACCATCCTGTCGACGGCGCTGGCGAAACTGGCGGCGACCAAAGTCAATCCGGTGGCCAGCCTGACCTTGCTGACCGCTTTCCTGGATTTCAGCGATACCGGCATCCTCGACGTCTACATCGACGATATGCAGATCCGCATGCGCGAACAGGCGATCGGCCAGGGCGGCCTGATGCCGGGGCGTGAGTTCGGCTCGGCGTTTTCCAGCCTGCGGCCGAACGACCTGCTGTGGAATTATGTCGAATCGAATTACCTCAAGGGCGAGCAGCCGAGCTCCTTCGACTTGTTGTACTGGAACGCCGACAGCACCAATTTGCCGGGGCCGATGTTTTGTTATTACCTGCGCAATATGTACCTGGATAATTCGCTGAAGGACGCCGGCAAGCTGACCGTGGGCGGCACAAAGATCGACCTCGGCAAGATCGACGCGCCGGCTTTCATCTACGCCTCGCGCGAAGATCACATCGTGCCCTGGACTTCGGCCTATGCTTCGCTGAGCCTGTTGAATCCGAAAAAAACGAAGCAGAACCGCTTCGTGCTGGGCGCCTCCGGCCATATCGCCGGCGTCATTAACCCCCCGGCCAAGAACAAGCGCAGCTACTGGACCAACGACGGCAAGGCGGCCGATGCCGACGCCTGGCTGGCCGGCGCCGCCGAGCATCCGGGCAGCTGGTGGACCGAATGGGCGAAATTTTTATCGGAACATGCAGGAAAACAAGTGGCAGCGCCGCGCAAATTGGGAAATACTAAGCACGGCGTCATCGAAGCGGCGCCGGGGAGCTACGTCAAAGTCAGGGCAGAATAAAACAAGGCATGGCAATGTGCGGATGTGCAGAAGGCAGTAGGGCAGTTAGTGGGCTGTAAATGAATAGCAGATCGATTATTGAATTGTTTTTTTGAAGGAGACAAGAAATGGCAAAGCGAATCGTTTATGTGACCGGGGGAATGGGCGGTATCGGCACCCCAATTTGTACTCGTCTTTGCACAGATGGTTTTACCGTAGTCGCTGGCTGCGGTCCGAATTCGACGCGCAAGGACAAATGGCTGGCCGACATGCGCGCCAAGGGTTTTGATATTCATGCCTCGGAAGGAAACGTATCCGACTGGGATTCCTGCAAGACGGCGTTCGATAAGGTCAAGGCCGAGATCGGTGAAATCGATATCCTGATCAATAACGCTGGCATCACCCGCGACGGCCAGTTCCGCAAGATGTCCAAGGCTGACTGGGATGCGGTGATCGACACCAATCTGAATTCGCTGTTCAACGTCACCAAGCAGGTAATCGATGGCATGGCCGACCGCGGCTGGGGCCGGATTGTCAATATCTCATCGGTGAATGGCCAGAAGGGCCAGTTCGGCCAGACCAACTATTCGACCGCCAAGGCCGGGATCCATGGTTTCACCATGGCGCTGGCCCAGGAAGTGGCAACCAAGGGCGTGACCGTCAATACCGTCTCGCCAGGCTATGTCGGGACCGACATGGTGCGTTCGATCCGGCCGGATGTGCTGGAAAAGATCGTGGCCGGGATTCCGGTCAAGCGTCTGGGCGAGCCGGAAGAAATCGCTTCCATCATCTCCTGGATCGTGTCGGATGAAGGCGGCTATGCCACCGGCTCCGACTTCTCGCTGAACGGCGGCTTGCATATGGGCTGATCCAGCCCTTGCCGGACCCGTGCGGGCCGCATTGCAGGTCCGTACGGGCAGCTTGAATTGCTTGTCCATATTGCAATGCAATAATTCTCCCTATAAAAGCCGGTTGCACATGTTTTGCGCAATATAATGAGGTGTTGCAGCAAATTGATTGCGGCTCAGCACCTATAAGCGCGTTATAGCGCAGTAACCTGGGACAGAAATGACTACTACAAAAAAGACGTCTGAACGCTTGATCAAGAAATATCCGAATCGGCGTTTGTACGATACGCAGACCAGCTCCTACATCACCCTGACCGACGTCAAGCAGCTGGTGCTGGACAACGAAGAGTTCGTGGTGCTGGACGCCAAGACCGACGACGACCTGACGCGCAGCATCCTGCTGCAGATCATCCTGGAAGAAGAGTCCAACGGCACGCCCATGTTCTCCAGCGCGGCGCTGTCGCAGATCATCCGCTACTACGGCCACGCCATGCAGGGGATGATGGGCAACTACCTGGAAAAGAATATCCAGGCTTTCATCGACATCCAGAACAAGCTGGCGGAGAATTCCAAGGGCCTGTACGAAGGCAAGCCTTTCAGCCCGGAGATGTGGACCCAGTTCATGAACGTCCAGGGGCCGATGATGCAGGGCATGATGAGCAACTACATCGAGCAGAGCAAGGGCCTGTTCATCCAGATGCAGGAACAGATGCAGAACCAGACCAAGAACATGTTCGGCACCTTCCCGTTTGCGCCTCCGCCGCCAGCGGAAAAGAACAAAAAGTAAACGCCCTGAGGAGTTCTTGATCCTGTGACAGGATTTTACGGTCCGTCACGGGTAACCATGGCGGTGGAAGGGGTACAATAGCGTCTTTGCTTTGACCCCACCTTCCGTCATGTCCAATGTTATTTCCGCAGCGCCAGCTGCACCAGCTACCGCCCTGGCCACCGCCCCCAAAGTCGGTTTCGTCTCCCTTGGTTGCCCCAAGGCACTTGTCGATTCCGAACAAATCCTGACCCAGCTGCGCGCGGAAGGTTATGAAACTGCCAAGTCTTATGAAGGCGCTGACCTGGTCATCGTCAATACCTGCGGCTTTATCGACGCCGCAGTGCAAGAGTCGCTGGACGCCATCGGCGAAGCCCTGAGCGAAAACGGCAAGGTCATCGTCACCGGCTGCCTGGGCGCCAAGAAAGACGCCGACGGCGACGACATCATCCAGAAAATCCACCCGAAAGTGCTGGAAGTGACCGGCCCGCATGCTGTCGGCGAAGTCATGTTCGCCGTCCACAAGCATCTGCCGAAGCCGCATGCGCCGTTCATCGACCTGCTGCCGCCGCAAGGCATCAAGCTCACCCCCAAGCATTTCGCCTACCTGAAGATTTCGGAAGGCTGCAATCACCGTTGCAGTTTCTGCATCATCCCATCGATGCGCGGCGACCTGGTGTCGCGTCCGATCGCCGACATCATGATGGAAGCCGAAAACCTGTTCAAGGCCGGCGTCAAAGAGTTGCTGGTGATTTCGCAAGACACCAGCGCCTACGGCGTCGACGTCAAGTTCCGCATGGGTTTCTGGAACGGCAAGCCGGTCAAGACCCACATGACGCAACTGGTCACCGCACTGGGCGAGATCGCCGCCCAATACGGCGCCTGGGTTCGCCTGCACTACGTTTATCCATATCCGCACGTCGACCAGATCATCCCGCTGATGGCCGAAGGCAAGGTGCTGCCGTACCTGGACGTGCCGCTGCAGCACGCCCATCCGGATGTCCTCAAGCGCATGAAGCGCCCGGCCAGCGGCGAAAAGAATATCGAGCGCATCCAGGCCTGGCGCGCCATGTGCCCGGACCTGACCATCCGCTCGACCTTTATCGCCGGCTTTCCGGGCGAGACCGAAGCCGAGTTCGAATACCTGCTGGACTTCCTCAAGGAAGCCGAAATCGACCGCCTCGGCTGCTTCGCCTATTCGCCTGTGGAAGGCGCGACCGCCAACGCCCTGGATAATCCGGTGCCGGAAGAACTGCGCGAAGAGCGCCGCGGCCGCGTCATGCAGCTGCAGGAAGAGATTTCCAAGAAGCGTTTGCAAGCCAAGGTCGGCAAGACCATGCGGGTGCTGATCGACTCGGTCGACCGCAGCGGCGGCGTCGGCCGTTCCAGCGCAGATGCGCCGGAAATCGACGGCGTGGTGTACGTCAAGCCGCCGTATGAGCCGCACAAGAAGCTGGTGGTCGGCGAGTTTGTCGATGTCACCATCACCGCCTCCGATGCGCATGACCTGTGGGCAGCTGCATGACGGCAGGGAAAGTTGTCGTTGCGCTGACCTTATCGCTGGGGCTGGCTTCGGGCCTGGCACTGGCCGATAGCGATGCCGGCGCGGCGACGGTTTCCGCCGCGGCGCCTGCCGCAGCCAGCCTGTTCGCGAAGCCGCTGACCTTGCGCGGCACGCTGGGCAATGCCAGGATCGAAATGCATCTGCAATTGAAACCGGATCCTACCGAAGGCATCGAAGGCAGCTACGTGATTGCAGGGCAGAGTACCAAGATTCTGCTGGCCGGCGAATCGGAAAACACCGATGTCGTCATGGAAGAGTCGCTCAACGGCAAGGATGTCTCCGGCGAGTGGACCGGCTCCCTGGTCGGCAACACCTTCAGCGGCACCTGGTCGACCACCGACGATGCGGTGACCAAGCCATTCGTATTGGTGGTGCAAGCGCCGGTGCAGGCTGCCCATTCGGGTAAATAATTCGGCAAATAATTCTTTAAGAAATTCTTCAAGAAATTCTTCCAAGGCATATGGCAAAAAAGAATTTTCAAACCGCGGTGATCCACAGCGACTACCAGGCTCCGGCAGGTTTTGACGCCTTCCCGGTCGGCATACACCATGCATCCACAGTGCTGTTCAAGAATGTCGCGGCGATGCGGGCGCGCAACTGGCAGGAAAAGAACGGCTACACTTACGGCTTGCATGGCACTCCGACTTCCTTCACGCTGGAAGCGCGCCTGGCGGAAATCGAAGGCGGCCAGCACTGCCTGCTGGCCCCCAGCGGCCTGGCGGCGATCACGATGGTCGACCTGGCGTTGCTGAAGAGCGGCGACGACGTGCTGCTGCCGGATAATGTCTATAACCCGAACCGCGACCTGGGCAACTGGCTGGCGCGCGATTTCGGCATCAGCGCGCGCTATTACGATCCCTTGATCGGTGCCGGCATTGCCGCCCTGATCCAGCCCAATACCCGCCTGATCTGGACCGAGGCGCCGGGTTCGGTGTCGATGGAAATGCCGGATATTCCCGCCATCTGCCAAGCCGCCCACGCAAGCAATGTGCTGGTAGCGATCGACAATACCTGGTCGGCCGGCCTGGCCTTGCGTGCTTTCGATCTTGGCGTCGATATCGTCATGCATGCCCTCACCAAATACCAGTCGGGCGGCTCGGATGTCCTGATGGGCGCGGTCATCACGCGTGACGTCGCCTTGAACCAGCGCCTGCAGACCGCCCATATGCGGCTTGGCTTCGGCGTCGGCATGGACGATGTTTATCTGGTGCTGCGCAGCTTGCCGACCATGAAAATGCGTTTCGAAGCACATGACGCTGCGGCGCGCAACATCGCGGGCTGGCTCAAGCAGCGGCCCGAGATCAGCCGGGTGCTGCATCCGGCCTTCCCGGACTGCCCTGGCCATGACATCTGGCAGCGCGATTGCAGCGGCGCCGCGGGTTTGTTTTCGGTGGTGTTCGACGAGCGTTACAGCGAAGAGCAGACCGACCGTTTCGTCGACAGCCTGCAGCTGTTCAAGATCGGCTACAGCTGGGGCGGCGCGAATAGCCTGTGCGTGCCTTACCGCATCCAGGCCATGCGCCAGAACTGGCAAGGCAAGGGCATCCTGGTGCGCTTCAACATCGGCCTGGAAGATCCGCAGGATCTGATTGCCGATATCGAACAGGCCTTGGCAGCCATGTAGCAGCTAATGCCTGGCACGACGTTCGTATAAGTATCATTAAAAGCCGGCCCGCCAGGCCGGTTTTTTTATGGGCTGGCGAGGTCAGTTAAATCAGGCGCTGCAGCATATAAATCGCTGCGCGCTGGCTCCCCGGCATTTGGTAACTGTCGAGGTTTTCTTTGGCCGGAGAGCGCTCAACTTCGATCGCGGCGTAGCCAAGCGTGCCCCAGAATTCTTGCGATTGCTGCACCGACACCAGCGCGCTCCATGCCAGATTTTCTGCGCGCGCATGGTCGAGCGCTGCCGCGACCAGTGCATTGGCTGCACGCTGGCCGCGGGCGCTTGGCGCAACAGCCAGGTCATGCAGGTACAGGCAATCCGGCGGCACCGCCAGCTTGAACTGGGCGCCGAGCGGAGTGATGGCATCCTTGCGGGACGGATAGCTGAATAGATAGGCTGCCGCGTTGTCAGGAGCCGGCGACCAGATCCAGCAGGTGGACGGCGTCAGCGCCAGGCGGGCGCGGAATACCTCTTCGGTTTCCTGCATCGACGACGGATAGCACTCGGCCTGGATCCGCATGACGGCCGGGATGTCGCAGGCAAGCATGAGCCGGACAGGTGAAGCGAGGGTGTTGCTCATGCCGGAAAGTTATGTGAGGGAATGATGATGCCGCCGCTGCCCGCAACCGCGGGCAGCATTGCGGCGAGTTCAGGCAGGCATTGCCTTGTTGTCGTTGAGGTCGACCAGGCCCTTGATCAGGCGGTAGGCCTTCCATAGCCAGGCCAGGCCCCACACCGCCAGCGCCAGCGGAATCCCGATCACCGTCAGGAATAGGGCTCCGCCGACGAACATCCACAGCAGATACCACCAGAACGAACGGATCTGCCAGTTGTGGTGGCTATACACAAACGTGTCCGCGGCATCCTGGCGTTTGACGTAGTTGATGATCAAGGGGATCCAGGAAAGCGTCCCGAGCGAGAACAGCAGGCTGGCGGCGTGAGCGAAATAGAGCCACCAGGCCAGATTTTTCTCGGAGTGCAGCTTGTTATCGAAAACCAGTTCGTTGGCCATGTTTTTCCTTCTATGTGATTAAGGATTTAACGTTACCGTCGGCGCTGCATCCTTCAGGAGTCACGCCAATATAGGCAAGATGCCATCCAAACCGACAAAATTCAAGGCCACGCTGGCTTTTTCTCTCACCACCGGCTTGGCTCGGAAGGCCACCGAGAGGCCGGCGATGCTCATCATGGCGAGGTCGTTGGCGCCGTCGCCCATGACGATCGCCTGGCTGGCGGCAATATTCAGCTCGGCGCAGACGCGCGCGACCGTGTTTTTCTTTTCCTCGGCGTTGACGATGCCGCCGACCACTTTGCCGGTCAGCTTGCCATCGACGATTTCGAGCACGTTGGAATGGGCGTAGTCGAGGCCGAGAGCATCTTTCATGCGGTCGGTGAAGAAGGTAAAGCCGCCCGAGACCAGCAAGGTCTTGATGCCGGCCGCCTTGACCGCCGCCAGCATGGCTTGCGCGCCCGGCGACAATTGCAGCCGTTCGTCGTACACCCGCTGCAAGGCTGAGGCCTCCAGGCCCTTGAGCAAGGCAACGCGCCGCGTCAGGCTCTCGTTGAATTCCAGTTCGCCGCGCATGGCGGCTTCGGTAATCGCCGCGACTTGCGGCTTCAAGCCTTGCATGTCGGCGATCTCGTCGATGCATTCGATGGTAATCAGGGTCGAATCCATGTCCATGGCCAGCAATTTAAAGTCTGCCAGTTTCGCGCCCGGTTGCGGCGTCGCCGGCAGCCAGGCGCAATCGATGCGGGCGCCGTAGCAGGCGGCTTCGATCAGCGCTTTCAGGCTGGCGGAATAGGCGACGTCGGCGCAACGCCACGCATGGCGGCCGCCGCTGCTGATGTCTTCCGCCGTAGCGTCGGCCAGGCTGGCGATGCGGTCAATGGCGCTGCGGTCTGCGTCCAGGCTTTGCAAGATAAGATTCATGGTTCGCTGTGGCTTTACTAAAATAGGAATAATCGGGTAAACAAACTCATCCCGCCAGGGCTTTGATGGTGGCTTTGACCTGGGTCAGGCGCGCCGCCAGGTCCGGCATGCTGACGGTAATCCGCAACTTGTCCTGGCCATTGAGCTTGATGTGGCGGTTCTTCTGGATCAGCTCGATGATGCGCATGGCGTCTATCGGCGGGTTCGGCACGAATTGCAGCAGTGCCGAATCAGTATGGGCGTCGATCTTGACGATGCCGATGGACCTGGCGGAAATCCGCAGCCGGTGCGTTTCGATCAGGGCCTTGGCCGGATCGGGCAGCTTGCCGAAGCGGTCGATCAGTTCTTCCTGCAGGTCGTCGATCTTGTCTTGCGCGTTGCAGTTGGCCAGGCGCTTGTAGATCGACAGCCGCTCGTGGACGTCGCCGCAATAATCGTTGGGCAGCAGGGCCGGCACATGCAGGTTGATCTCGGTGGTGCTGGCGAGCGGCGCCGCCAGGTCCGGCTCCTTGCCGTTCTTCAGCGAGCGCACCGCTTCATTGAGCATGTCGGAATACAGCTGGAAGCCGATCTCGTGCATCTCGCCGGACTGGTTATCGCCCAGGACTTCGCCGGCGCCGCGGATTTCCAGGTCGTGCATGGCCAGGTAGAAGCCGCTGCCCAGTTCTTCCATCTGCTGGATCGCATCCAGGCGGCGCTGCGCCAGCTTGGTCAGGCCTTGCACGTCATGCACCAGCAGATAAGCATAGGCCTGGTGGTGAGAGCGGCCGACGCGGCCGCGCAACTGGTGCAGCTGCGCCAGGCCGAACTTGTCGGCGCGGTGCATGATGATGGTGTTGGCGGTCGGCACGTCGATGCCGGTTTCGATGATGGTGGTGCATAGCAGGATGTTGAAGCGCTGGGCGACGAAATCGCGCATCACCTTTTCCAGGTCGCGCTCATGCATCTGGCCGTGGGCGACGGCGACGCGCGCTTCCGGCAGCAGCGCTTCCAGCATGGCCTTGCGGTTCTGGATGGTCTCCACTTCATTGTGCAGGAAGTAGACCTGGCCGCCGCGTTTCAGTTCGCGCAGGCAGGCTTCGCGGATGGTCGATTCACCTTCGCTGCGGACGAAGGTCTTGATCGCCAGGCGCTTTTGCGGCGCCGTGGCGATGATGGAGAACTCGCGCAGGCCTTCGAGCGCCATGCCGAGCGTGCGCGGGATCGGCGTGGCGGTCAGCGTCAGCACGTCGACTTCCGAGCGCAGCGCCTTCAGTGCTTCCTTCTGGCGCACGCCAAAGCGGTGTTCCTCGTCGATGATGACCAGCCCCAGCCGCGAAAACCTGATATCGTCCGATAGCAGTTTATGGGTGCCGATCACAATGTCCAGCGTGCCGTCGGCCATGCCCTTGACGGCTTGCGTGATTTCCTTGCCGGAGCGGAAGCGCGACAGTTCGGCGATTTTCACCGGCCAGTCGGCGAAGCGGTCGGCGAAAGTCTGCGCATGCTGTTCCGCCAGCAGGGTGGTCGGCGCCAGGATCGCCACCTGCTTGCCGCCCAGCACCGCGACAAACGCGGCGCGCAAGGCGACTTCGGTCTTGCCGAAGCCGACATCGCCGCAAATCAGGCGGTCCATCGGCTTGCCGCTGGTCATGTCCTTGATGACGGCATTGATGGCGGCTGCCTGGTCGGCGGTCTCTTCAAAGCCGAAGCTTTCGGAGAAGGCTTCGTAATCGTGCGCCGAATATTCGAAGGCGTGGCCCTGGCGCACCGCGCGCCGCGCGTACAGGTTAAGCAGTTCGGCCGCAGTATCGCGCACTTGCTGGGCGGCGCGGCGTTTGGCCTTTTCCCACTGGCCGGAGCCGAGCGCATGCAGCGGCGCGTCTTCCGGCGAGGCGCCGGAGTAGCGCGAAATCACGTGCAGCTGCGAGACCGGCACGTATAGCTTGGTGTCCTTGGCGTATTCCAGATGCAGGAATTCGGTCTCGCCTTCGCCCAGGTCCATGCTGAGCAGGCCCATGTAGCGGCCGATGCCGTGGTTGATATGCACGACCGGATCGCCGATCTTCAGTTCGGAAAGATCGCGCACCATCGATTCGACCTGGGTCGCGCCTTCCTGCTTTTTCTTGCCTATCCTGCGGCCGGAACCTGCATACAGTTCGGTTTCGGTGATGAAGGTCAAGGCGGGCTGAGGCAGCTCAAAGCCAGCGTGCAGCGGCGCCACGCCCAGCATCAGCTTGTGTTTCGACGTGATGAAATCGGCATAGCCGTCGCACAAGGCCAGCGGCAGGTCGTATTCATTGAAATACTGCTGCAAGGTCTCGCGGCGGCCGTTGGTTTCGGCGCAGATCATGACGCGGCTGCCGCTCTGCAGCAGATAAGCGCGCAGGTTGGTCAGCGGGTCGTCGATGCGGCGGTTGACGGCGATATTGGGAATCGGCGCAGACAGGTCGGAGGCGGCGTCGCTGTGCTGGATCACCCAGCGGCCGAAGGGTTTGGCCAGGCCGAAGAAGTTTTCGCCGGTCAGGAACAATGCTTCCGGCGCCAGCAGAGGCCGCTCGCGGTCCGATTTCAGGAATTTATAACGCGACTGGGTATCGCCCCAGAAGCGCTGGATGGCGCCATCGATGTCGCCCACCAGGGCGAAGGTGGCGTTCTCGGGCAGGTAGTCGAACAGGGTTGCGGTATCTTCAAAGAACAGCGGCAGGTAGTACTCGATGCCGGCCGAAGCGATGCCGTTGCCGATGTCCTTGTAGATCGCCGAACGCGAGGGATCGCCCTCGAAGACTTCGCGCCAGCGGCTGCGGAAGGCCGAGCGGGCGGCTTCGTCCATGGGGAATTCGCGGCCCGGCAGCAGCCGCACTTCCTTCACCGGATAGAGCGAGCGCTGGGTGTCGGCATCAAAGGTGCGGATGGTTTCGATGGCGTCGCCGAACAGGTCGAGCCGGTACGGCAGCACCGAGCCCATCGGGAAAATGTCGATCAAGCCGCCGCGCACCGAGTACTCGCCGGGCGACATGACCTGGTTGACATGGCTGTAGCCGGCCAGCGTCAGTTGCGATTTCAGGCGCGCTTCGTCGAGCGTCTCGCCTTGCTTGAAAAAGAAGGTGTAGCCGGCCAGGAAAGAGGGTGGCGCCATCCGCACCAGCGCCGTGGTGGCCGGCACCAGCAAGACGTCGCACTGCCCGCTTTGCACCTCGTACAGCGTGGCGAGGCGCTCCGACACCAGATCCTGGTGCGGCGAAAAGGCGTCGTAGGGCAGGGTTTCCCAGTCCGGCAGCAAATGGCAGCGCAAGCCGTTGGGCTGCTCGCCGCTGGCCTGGAACCACGGGATTTCCGTTCGCAGGCGCTGGCCGGCGGTGGCGTCGGCCACCACCACTACCAGCATCCTCTGTTGCGGCTTGAGCGCCAGCGCTGCTTGCGCCAGGGCGTAGGCATCGGCCGAGCCGTGCAGGGCCGGCAGGGCGAAGCGCGTGGCCGGCTTGGGAAGCAATTTTTCTAGATCAAGAGACATTAGAGCCTGTTAACATGAAACGTAAGGCAAGCGATGGGATGCGCACGGCCTGCCGGTGGTCTTGCGTGGTCAAAAAAAGCCACAATACGCCTGATTTGACAGTTAAAATTCAGAGCCGCATTATAAACCACGGGCTCAATTGCCGATTTCCGCCACGGAATGCAGGCTATGCGCGGTTTTTGCCATTTATCTACATTATTCATGACATGTCTTCAGCAACTCCAGCGAGCCCATTGCGCATGAATGCATCCTCTTATTTTGCGCTGATTCCCGCTGCCGGTGTCGGCGCCCGGCTGGGAGCGGCGGTTCCTAAACAATATATGCCTTTGGCCGGCCGGCCCATGCTGGCGCATGTCCTGACGACATTTGCCGCCGCCGGCGAGATCAGCCACGTATTCGTAGTGGTCAGCCCTGATGACGGTTATATCGCCGACCTGATGGCGGCAGCGCCCCATTTGCAGGGACGGGTGACGGTGCTGTTCCAGGGAGGCGCCAGCCGCCATGCATCGGTGCTGAACGGCTTGCAGGCCATCAAGGAGCAGGTGGGCGAGGAAGACTGGGTGCTGGTGCACGACGCTGCCCGGCCTGGCCTGACCCAAGGCTTGATCGCGCATCTGATCGCGACATTGAAAGATGACCGGGTGGGCGGCTTGCTGGCGCTGCCGGTGGTCGACACCCTCAAGCGCGGCGACCACAATGCGCGCGTGGCGCAAACCGTCGAGCGCAGCGGGTTGTGGGCGGCGCAAACGCCGCAGATGTTCCGCCATGGGCTGCTGGTGCGCGCCTTGACGCTGGCCGATGCTGTTACCGACGAGGCCGGCGCGGTCGAGTTGCTGGGCCTGCGGCCGCGCCTGGTCGAAGGCAGTCCGCGTAATTTCAAGGTGACGCTGCCGCACGATGTCGCCTTGGCAGAAATGTTTTTAAAGGAGCAGGTATGAAGGAGCGGGCATGAATCAGCAGTTTCGCATCGGCCAGGGTTATGATTGCCACGCCTTGCAGGTCGGACGACCATTGATCATCGGCGGCGTGACGATTCCGCATAAAACCGGCCTGCTGGGTCATTCGGATGCCGACGTCTTGCTGCATGCGATCATCGACGCCTTGTTCGGCGCCGCTGCGCTGGGCGATATCGGCCGCCATTTTTCCGATACCGACGCGCAGTTCGCCGGCGCCGATTCGCGCAAGCTGCTGCGAGAAGCGGTGCGCTTGATCGGCGAAGCCGGCTATGCGGTCGGCAATATCGATTCGACCATCATCGCCCAGGCGCCGAAAATGGCGCCGCATATCCCGCAGATGGTGGCCCACATCGCCGCAGATTGCGGCGTCGCCGTCAACCAGGTCAACGTCAAGGCCAAAACCAACGAGAAGCTGGGTTACCTGGGACGGGAAGAAGGCATTGCGGCGGAAGCCGTGGCCTTGCTGTTTGCACGCTGATTGAACAAAAGCTTAGCCCAGCTGCAGTTCAATCTGGCTCGACAAGCCGCCGCCTTCGCGGTTGCTGACGCGCAGTTTGCCGCCGTGCTGCTTGACGATGCGGCTGACGATCGCCAGCCCCAGGCCTGAGCCGTTGGCCTGGCCGCGGGCAACATCGAGGCGGGTGAACGGCCGCAGCAAGCGGTCTATTTCGCTATCGGGAATCCCGGGGCCATGGTCGGCCAGGGTCACGACAGCCCGGTCCTGGCGCGCCTGGCAGCTGATATCGATGGCGACGCAGTCGTCGCCGTCCTTCTTGCCGTAGCGGCGGGAATTTTCGATGACATTGTTCAGCACGCGGCGCAGTTCGGTCTCGTTGCCGGAGACATGGATATCCGGCGCGATCTGAGTCTGGATACGGATATCGGACTGGCGTTCCGCCGCCTGCACCACATTCTCGATCAGTTCGCTCAGGTTGATCCGCTCGAAACTGCTGGTGTCGGTCGGCTTGGCGTAATGCAGGAACTGGCCGATGATGCCATCCATCTGCGCCAGGTCGGATTGCATGCCGCTGCGGGCGTCGTCGGACAGGTTTGCCATTTCCACTTCCAGCAGCATGCGCGCCAGCGGCGTGCGCAGGTCGTGGGAAATGCCGGCCAGGATGATCGCGCGGTCCGATTCGATGCGCTGCAAATCGCTGACCATCTGGTTGAAGCTGCGGTTGGCTTCTTCAATTTCGGTCGGCCCGGTTTCCGGCAAAGGTTCCGGCTGCAAGCCCTTGGCTACCGCCCGGGTCGCCGCAGTCAGGCGCGACAGCGGCTGGTTGATCAGGGTCGAAATGAACATCGCGCCCAGCAGCGACAGTATCAGCGCGACGCTGGCCCATTGCAGCCATTGCACGCCGGAACCGCGCTCGACCCGTTCGCGGTCAAGCACCAGCCAGTACTCATCGCCGTCGATCTTGAAACTGACCCAGAAACCGCCGATCTCGTTGACCTTGGAAGAAAAGCGGGTCTGGTTGCCGAGCCGGGCCCGCACTTCCTTTTCCAAGTCGGGCATGATGGAATCGTCCACCGGCGGATCGATCTGGTCGGTGTCTTCCAGCGGATAGATGCGGATGCCCTCGTTGCTGGCCAGGTCGAACAGCAGCTCGCGCCGCAGGTCGGGCGCCGAGTGGGTGAGAGCGGCGCGGGTGATGGTGACGATCGAGATGATCTGCGCGGCCAGCTGCTGCGCCCGCGGGCCGCGCTCGACGATGCGGAAGCTGGCGACCCAGGCCACCATGCTGACCGTGATCAGGAACGCCAGCATGAAAAAGGTCCGCCATAGCAGGCCGCTTTTCAGCCAGGCCAGGCGGTTAGTGGCTACCATGTGACCACGCGGTGCAACCTTCGCTGGAGAGCCATGCTGCGCAAACAGGCATCAGCGCGGCTGGCCTTCCGGGATGAACACGTAGCCCAGTCCCCACACCGTTTGAATGTAAAGCGGGCTGGCCGGATCCGGTTCGATCAGCTTGCGCAGGCGCGAAATCTGCACATCCAGGCTGCGGTCGAAGACTTCATATTCACGGCCGCGCGCCAGTTCCATCAGCTTTTCGCGCGACAGCGGTTGCCGTGCATGGCGTGCAAATACCTTGAGCACCGAAAATTCGCCGGTAGTCAGCGGAATCGATTCGCCGTTCTTTTTCAAGGTGCGGGTCCCCAGATCCAGCACGAATTCGCCGAACTCGAAGGACTGCGGCGTTTCCGACGGCGCGCCAGGCAGTTCGTCCGGACCCTTGCGGCGCAATACGGCGCCGATGCGGGCCACCAGTTCGCGCGGGTTGAACGGCTTCGGCAGATAATCGTCCGCCCCCATTTCCAGGCCGACGATACGGTCCACGTCTTCGCCCTTGGCGGTCAGCATGATGATCGGCGTCTGGTCGCCGGCGCCGCGCAATCGGCGGCAGATGGCCAGGCCGTCTTCGCCCGGCAGCATCAAGTCGAGCACCAGCAGGTCGTAACGCTCGCGTATCCACAACTTGTTCATGGCCTGCGCATTCTCCGCCGTGACCACCTGGAAGCCTTGCTCCGTCAGATAGCGCCGCAGCAGATCGCGCAAGCGGATGTCGTCGTCGACCACCAGGATTTTATGTTGATGGACAGTGGATGTTGGTGTTGGGGTGTTGATCGTATTCATGGTCATATGGTAACTTCAGAGTGCGCATCAAAAATACAGTTAGGACCCATGGATTACAAAGTGTTACAAACTTTACCAAAAACGTCTTATGGCGATTAGTGGGGGAGCTTACACTGAATTCGTGATGATTAATCTTACCCGCTATCCTGAACACACAGCAAAGAAGTCCATATGATGATGAAGTTTCGGAAAATCAGTGTTTGTTTATTGTTGCTGTCGGCAATGATGGGCGCCTCTGCACGTTCCGACCGGATGCCTGAGGAGCGTGGCGAGCGTCGTATGCCGCCTTCTCAGTATGAACCACGCCGTGGTCCTGCGCCAGATGAACAGTGGCAAGGCCGCGAACGCAACGCCGAACCAGGTGAAGGCAATGCGCGCAACCGCATGTCGCCGGATGAGCGGCGCGCCCTGCGCCAGCAGATCGACAGGGCAGGCCGCGATATCTATCCGCAGCGGCGCTGATTTCGACATGAAGTGCATGCGCTGCTTGCGCGACAAAAACCGGTGATGAAAGTCGCCGGTTTTTTTATTGGCGGCCGCTTTGCGCGCGGCGTCATCGCTGCATTTGTTTGAAGTTTGAAGTCCTTGTACGCAAATGCTCACAGGCCGTATGTTCCCATATGGAAATTATCTATGCAAGTAGCTGATGGGATTGAAGCGCGACTGAGAAGCGGCATCAGGCTTCTGCTTGTTTCCGCCTCTTTTTTTTCGTTCTCCTGTTTTGCCGGTGTCGCTTATCGGGGGATACCCGACGACCATACTGCCGCCGACAGACATGGCCTTTATGAGATCCGGGAAGAGGCGAGAAAATTTGTCGCGGTGGAGAATGCTCAAAACCTCAGCGCGTGGGAAATTCGTGATCCTAATTTAAAGATCGTGGTCCCCAGATGCGCGGTTCCTCTCAAAACGAAATGGACGCCAAAAGATCGCGGCTTATCGAGCAAAAGCGTTTGGGTAATTTGTGAACTGACGGTAGACAAGCAGTACAAAAAATGGGACGTATTTGTACCGGTTGCTTTGCCTCGTCGGGCGGAAGCGAAGTAGCTAGTCAAATTTGATTCGGTTCAGATTGTTCGATGCGATCCGTGTTCACCGAATCATCAGATGAAGCCAATGCAGTGAGGTGCGATGGTGGTGCGAATAGGGAGATGTAAACCAGAAAGGGGCTGCAAGATTTCTCTTGCAACCCCTCGAATTACTGGTGCGGCTGGCAGGAATCGAACCCACGACCCCTTGGTTCGTAGCCATATCGAAAAATAGCAATTCTTTATTAATCAAAGACTTAGCAATGCCCATTGCGTGGTTTTTGCAGGGAAGTGCAGGGGAGTGTTTTAGACGGTCACGCAAAAGTCACGCACTAAATTGGATGGCAATGTTTCCGTAGTACAATTGTTTGACGGGCATGCAAATCTACTTGGGAGCGAATATGACCGAAGAACAGTTTGACCTGCTAATGGCAGCGCAGCTTACCCAAATCAATCTCCTGACCTCAATCGAGGCAAACCTCGGTATTCTCGGCCGGGCGGCCGCGCCGCACAACGGCGTCAATAAAAATTGGAAGGCGGCGATGGAAGAGCTTGCCAATGGAATGCCCACCTGGGACCATTTCAAGAAGAGGACTTAGGCCGCCGCGAGCACGACGGCTATCCGTGCCGATCGATCAGTCGATCGACAGTAGCCTGTCAGTGAGCCGGGCTTTAGCTTCACGGAGCTTTGCCGCCATCCGGCGCCGACCGAAGGCGCCGAACTCATCGGCCTTCACGGTCTTGCCGTTTCGAGCGTCAATTATCTTCCGGGCGGACTTGCCAAGCCCGCCCTCGGTATTTCGCTTCTTCGGCGCGACTTTACTTTTCACGGTCATCTTCTCCGGTATCGCGCCGTGGCCTCGGCGCCCAGAATTGCAGCCAAAAAGTGAAATAGAGCGGCGAGAACATTACTGTGCTGGCGGAGTGGATTGAGCCAACAGCTCTGCCTGGCGTCCGCTATCGGATGTCGTGCCAAAATAATAGGCGCTTGCGGCTTTCGCCTCGGCGGCCAGATAGCCCGATATATTGCCAATGAGTAGCCAGCCTTGCGGTGGGATTTTGGCCGTCATATCGGCCCACCCCATCAGCGCCGCCAGCTGGGCCAGGGACACGATGAAAAAGCCGCCTATGATCGTGTATGCCAGGTGCGCCGGGGTCCGGTCCTTCACCTGTACCTCGCGGCTCCGTGCATCGCTGCGATCTGCGGTGACAACCTTGGCTGATTCGACATCAAGTTCAGCCAGCTTCAGATTGTTGTCGGCCAAATGTTGGGCCAACCCCAGCTCCGCCTGCTTGATGGCCACAACTTGATCGGCACTCAGCTGGCCTTTGGTGAGCGCTTCCTGAATCGCTTGCACTGCCGACCCGGTAGAAGCGACCGCATCGGGTGACATGCCGAGTGCCGGCGCCAAGAACTTGACGGCCAGGCCGGCGAACGGGCCGCCAAGCAGCGTTGCGGCTGTTGGCGCAAGTGCGCCGAGAACAGTTTTCCAGTCCATTATCCAGCCCTCATCATTGCGATCAGTCGTTGAGCGCGCGCACCAACTTGCGTAGCCCACTTTGAATTAGCCATGCCGTCGGCCGCACCCTGATAGTCGCCGGATCGCATCTTGGCGAGTGTGTTGGTGAATCCGAGCACCCCCTGAATTCCCATGTTGAACGTCATGTTGCACAGCACCTGCTGCCGCGCATCTGACAGGTTTCGCCACCACGGCAAATAGCGGTCAAGGTCGGAGCACGCGTCGTCAATATCCTCCGACAGCATTAGGTCTATGACGGCTTCCGATAGGCCTTTTGCGTCAAAGTTGTGGCCGACGCCGCCGGTCAATTTGCCGACGGTATCGCGGTACAGTTTGTTTTTTCGGCCTTCATCAATATTCAATTGTGCGGCCAACGCTGTCTTGTTCATATCGTGTCCTTTGCGTCATTAATCATTGCGGCAATATCCTTGTCGCGTCGATTCTGAAACCATAGGGCGACGGCGCGCGATATCCACCAGCCGGGTGCGCCCACCAGCAAAAACACCGCTCCGGCATGCCCGTCAGCATGCAGCCGCGGGAAATACTCCATCAGGATCGCAACTGCCCAATCCCCAAAAACAGTTGAGAACAGGCCGGCAACCGCCAGCCTTGCGACGAACTCGCGCCGATCAAACGTCCCATCTTTTTTTACCGGCGGGAGAACGAAATAAAGCAGCGCTGCGCCGATCATGCCGAATCCGACCTTGAGACCGTAGAACTTGAAAAATGCAATTCCGGCGAAGCTGGATGTGGGTTCTGACATATGAGTGATTTCCTTGGTTATTTTTTCAATGATACCAAAAAGGTAGTTTGTAAGGTCGAAAAAAAAATTACTTCACGAACTCAGTAGGGAACGGGAGCATGAAAATATGCTGCGGAGTCAGCCGCTTGATAAACTCGTCCTTGAAGATCGGACTGCCGGATGCCTTCAGCGCTGAAGCAACCCATTCACTGCACCAGAACCGCGTTGCGCTGTCCCAATCCTTGTGAAAGGCCAGTCCCAGCGCGCCGAGGTAGTCGTACCTTGCGCCGGTCGTGGCTACGATGAAGTCTGTCAAGGATCTTCTGTCACGGCACGGCACGGTCATTAATGCAGCGCGACTGGAGCAGTCAATCCGCTCCTTCATCGACTCCGAAACCACGCCTTTCAGCATTTCCGCTCCGATAACGTCGCCATTAACAACGACCTGGACATGAGAGTAGCCGCTCCAGCTGACCGCGCGGATGAGACTGGAACCCACCACTGGCTTTCTTGTGAATAACAACTGCACGCTGTCTGTCATTTTTTATTCTCCGTAGATTTTTGGCCAACCTTGAGTTGCATCGAAGTTACTTGGATCGCTCAAAGCCATCATGGAAGCCTTGAGCTGTTCAGCATGCGCGAATATCGCCTGGTCACTTGTGGCCAGCGCCGTAAAAACTTGTGCAGCCAGCTGCTGGGTCATGGTGACAAACGAATTGTCATACAGCTTCCACTGAATGTCGGCAGGCAGATTTGCCCCCATCATTACAAGTGCAAGATATTGAATGCGACTGTTCGCGTCAGTTTGGAACCATGACTTGCCTACTACAACCCCTCCATTTTGTTTGACTGAGCGTAGGTTTTTTATGTTCGCCCAATTCTGCGCTTGCAGCTCCGCAAGAGAATAAATTGGTTCCGGCGTATTGCCTGCCGCAACCCAGATCAGGTAGTTTTGATAATCAATATTATCTGCGCATGCAGGAATCAAAGTATCGTCACTCAATCTTATGACACCTGAAAAACTTAGTTTGTACATATGATCCTTTCCTAGAACTCTGCCGAGGCAGTCACGTACAGATTTGGACCAACAACAGCATTGGCAGGTGGGTATGGTCCAAAACCAGGGGAATAGTATGCAACGACACTTACGGAATCTGGCGTCGCCAGATTTCCTGATGTGGCAAAGGCCCCGGGGTATGCTGTGTACGCAACACCCGGCTCAACGAACGCCCACTGACCACTTCCCGGTGGAGAGCCTATGTAGTTGCCTGGCACAAGGCCATTCGATACACTTGGGGTTGCCCTCATAGTGGCGGACATCGGGAAATTGATGTTCAAACTTCTCGCGCCCCCGTTTACGGCATATTGCCCTTGCCCCCAGATGTTGTAGTAGCGCCGGCACAATTGCAGCTCTTGTTGAGGCGACCTCACTTCAAAAGGGGTTGCTACAGTTCCAAGCTCCAATTGAATGTCTGTGAATATTACATATCTGCCCACAGTGTCGAAGATATTTGATGCTGATGAGTGGCTGAGATAACCGCCGGTAGCCCAAGTATTTAGTGAGGGAGCATTGTTGGTTGTGCCGGCGGCCCCATAGAATCCCACCCACATACCGACGCCGTTATCATTCCTCCATGTGCCGGAAGTATCGCCTGGAACGGTGACAGAAAATTTTTGTGCGGTTGTACCTACGGTCACTGTGGTTACATAGCTTCTATTCGTCGCCGCATTTCTAAACGACACTGGGACAACTGTGCCGGCGGCGCTGGCAATCGCTGAAAACGACAATGTGAATGTTTTTGCGGTAGGGGTGCCAAGCAAAAAATCAGCTATATTATTTCCCTCAACTGCTTGAACCACTCCGAAAAAATCCCCTGCGGCCAATGATGTTTTTTGCGCGTCGCACTGGATATACACGTTATTATTCCCACCCATCGCTGAAGGGAGGGTTGTGCTTCCGGTGCCCACCCCACCTGTAATTACCCCCGAAATACTTGCTCGCATCCGATCTATAGGGAGCATGGCATCGGCCGTAACTCTAGGGTTTATGTATTGCTGAACCCTCATGGAGCCGTTGATGATGCGATTCTTGAACGCCATCGCGCCACCATTGCCAATTTGAGATTTTATTGCCCCAATACCGCTGTAATCATTCACTGTCCACTTGGTTGTGTCCGAAACCAGCTCAACAGACTCGCCAGCGCTCAATGTAAATACGTTGGCCGACAAAAAACCCGAGTCCATGTTTTCAGAGGCGTTGGCTTTGATGGTGATGGTTCCTGTTGCAACATCCGCGAACAGGTTTATCTTTGAGCCATTGGGGCAGCTTGCTACTGGCGGCAAAGTCCCCGTGATGCTCGCCGCTGTGCCTCGGACGAGTTGCCCAAGCACTGAAGTGGTGAATGTGGTGTTGGTGGAGAATGTAGCAATTCCGCTGTACGCCTTGCCGGCATTCGAGGCGGCACTTGTTGCACTGGTGGCCGCGGCTGATGCTGAATTAGCCGCATTCGTCGCTTGTGTTGCAGCGGAGGATTGTGAATTGGCTGCATTGGTTGCGCTGGCAGATGCCGCAGTAGCGCTATTGCCTGCGTTGGTCGCCTGCGTGGTTGCGACGCCCGCCTGGGCCGTTGCGGTGGCAGCGCTCGCTGTCGCATTTGTCGCGCTCGCTCCAGCCGTCGAGGCACTTGCTGCTGCTGCGGTTTGTGATGCAGCAGCAGCGGTTGCCGAGGCCGTAGCATTGGCGCCAGCGTTGATGAAGTCAGTAATGTTCCTGATGGACCCAAAGGAGCTAATCAGCGTGGCAACTTGAGAAGAAAGCGAGGCAATAATGCCTTGCGTCTGGAAGATGCCATAAGCGGCGCCGGACATTGCTGGGCCGCTGTAGTTCGTGGCCAGTGTAATCTGCGTTGCTGAGTCGACCGACAGCACTTCATGCGGAACCATGTCGCTCCCCATGAAAGCGAAGCCGGGCGCGACATTCGTTACGAAGTCAGTGCCAACGCCAGCAACAACCGCCGAGCCGACGCTTACTGAAACTGTTCCTGTTTTATACCAACCCATATTTTCCCCTTTTTAATATCCCGTTACGTCGATGACCATGCCCAAGCCTGTTTGAAAAGGCGATGTCTGACTTGATCCAGCTGTGAATTCCCTCACATTGATTTGCGACATCGCGCAACCGTCGGATGTGGGCATAATTGCGTACAGCCAAATCAGGCAATCCCACGATGCTCCGTTCCCGGTGTTATTTTGGAAGAACGAAAAGTACGACATGCCACCTTTCGCCATCGTCGCCGCGTATGTTCTGCCGGCCGGCAGCCCGGTCAGCGAAGCCGTAGCGTTGGATGCGTTGTACCCTTGATACAGGCAATTGCCGCGGAATTTCATGTACTTGTAACCGCTGTCGAAGGTCTTCTTGCCATTCGCGTCGAACACTTGCAGACCCCAGTTGCTCGTAGCCCCTCCAGGCCGATCGAACACGAAATATGTGATTCCGTATCCGTTGTATGCGCTGGCGCAGACCAAAACAAAAGTCCACGTACCATTTCCGTTATTCACCTGCGATTTCAAGCCGACGGGGAATGTGCTCACCCAGGCAATGATCGGGATTTCGGCGGGAACTGTTACTGTCAATATCGAATACTGCGATGCATCGCTTGGCGAGAACGAGCCGCTTGATTTGACAGTCATCGCCAAGTTGAAATAGTTGTGGTCGATCTGAACCTGGCCAGCGTCTCCATAAACTGTTAGACCAAAATCCGACATTAATAGACCCCGAAAATAAGTTGAAACACGTATCCGGTTGTGTAGACCGTCCAGGTCAGGGTGTTGCCGGAAACTGATATATCTGGGTACTGCACTTGCGTGTTCGCTACCGGGTAATTGATGGCAGACGGATTGACAAAGTAAAACGGCGTTCCCTGCGAGAGACCTGGATGCACCAGGGAGCCACTTGCACTCGCAGTCAACACTCCTAATATCCGCGTCAATCGGTCTGAGGTTGTGAATCCCAGGCTCCCGTCCGCGTTAAATACCTGTAAGCCGTAGGTGGACATCAGGAAATCTTCCCGAGTTTCACCCGCGGTACGTTCCCGTCGTCGTAGACGATGATTGTGGTTTCGTTCATCGTAGTGCGCCCACCGTTGGCTGTTGAGCCATTCATCTGAAACGTGCCGCCCTTGTCCAGCACCCATACCGGCAGGCCCGTGGTGGGGTTGACTGCCGTTGACTGAATCGTGTTGCCAATCATCGCGTTGGTGATCCAGCCTGTTCCTATAAGCGCCTGGTTGATAAAGGTCTGGCCACCCTGAATGACAAATGGAGAGGTGAAGGTTGTTGCGCCGCTGCCGGCGATCTGGTTGAGAACTCCAAATCTGTCTGCCGTCACCAAAACTTGGGACTGCGTAACGCCGGATGAATTGTCCACGCCTACGCCGATGCCGGCTATATAAGTCTTCCCATCTGCCGTTAGCTGAGTTTTGATCGTGTACATTGCTGACAGCTGGCCGTTCATATTCGCTATGACTGTCGCGTTTGTGCTGGCTGCGGCCTGCGCGCCGTTGGCCGTGGCTTGAACAGTGTTGATCAGCGTCGCCTGAGCGCTATCGGCGCTGGCGCGCGCCGTGGACTCCTGTTGAATTGCCGCCGTGTTCGCGCCTACCGTTGCCTGCATGTTCGTGATGCTTGTGGCCAAAGCAGAGTCGGCATTGGCTCTCGCCGTCTGCTCGGATTGAATCAGTGCGGTATTGCCGTTGATCTGAGCGCCCAGATCGGTCCTCAGTGTGGCCGTCGCAGTGTCCGCGGTAATCTGGGACATGATCTGAGTGGCGGCAAGGGCGTCGCTCGACTGTGACATCGTGTTGTCCAGCTTCGGGATAATGGCAATCTGCGCTGCCAAATCTTTAGCCAGCTGAGTCTGGTTAATTTGACCAGATAAGTAGGTCAAAATATCAGTCGCGTCAGAGCTCGACTGGCCATTCACTCCGGCGCCGGATGGGTAGTAACTGCCGATATTGCCGCTCTTGTCTACAAGGCGCCCCCAAAAATAGAGGGATGCGCCGGCGGCCAGGCCGAGCATCGTGTATTTGCTTTGCGGGAAGGCCATATCCGTCAGCTTGACGGCATCGCCGATATTCGGTGTTTTGCCATACCAAATTTCAGTCGTTTGGGTATCAAACGCGCCGCCACTCGGGAAGGTCCAGTCAATCTCGATGCCGAAGGTCAGTGATTTTGTCGTCAGCGACGTGATTGCCGGCGGCGGTGTGGTTTTTCCCTGTAGCTTCGTCTCAACCGAATACGCGGGAAGGGAAGCCGATCCACCAGCGTTGACCGCAATAACCGACGCAACATACGTTCCGGCGTAGATGCCATTTACATCCACGCTCGACTCACCAACCCTGCCGGCGGCGACATAGGAGGCCCCGTTGCGCCTCCACGCCACAATGTACGCAACCGCCCCAGCAACAGGTGTCCACGATATTGTCATAATCGTGTTCGCCATTCCCTGTTCAACATAGGAGTTCGAGCTGATGACAACGTTGGTTGGCGGCGCTTGCAGCGATATTCCGTGATTGACGCCAATAGGCGCCACGTCGAACTGAAGGCCGTATTCAATCTTCGCAAACTTGTTCGGATCGTACTGAACAGCGCCGATTTCAACTATGTTCGGCTCAACCTCAGTCATGCTCACCACGCGCCAAATTTCCGGCACCAAGTTGTCGGCCGCCAAAATGAAGATGGCGCCGGCCACTGGCTGCGCCGGTAAGGATGCCGTGAGCGTAAGCGTGTTGGTGGAGCCGGTTGCGGCGTTGACCGCGCTACTAAATACGCCGCCATTCTCCAGCATGATGTTGATGCTGTATGTATGACCGGACACGATATTGACCGGCGCGTCCAGCGTGAGAACGTTGCCGGCAATGCCGTTAATTCGCCCACCCATGCGGGTCTGAGAGCGGTTGATGTCGGACGTGTTGATGATTGCGCCTGGATACAGCATTGCCGCTTCAAGGCTAGCTCGAAACGTCACCACTTCCGTCTCATTGCCCTCCGAGTACAGTAGCCACTGGCCGATGCGATGCGCCTGCCCGCGCGAGGTGCAGCCAAAGGCCACTATTTGCGCCGACTTGACGCCATACAGGGAAACGGCGGCGTCGTCTGATACGTACTCAATGTCTTGCCGGTATTGCAGTGCCGGGTTATTCCACGACACCTGAACAGTCGTGTGTCGCGATTTGATCGATGATCCGACGTAGCCAAAATTGCCGTCAATCACGTTGGCGTTGGTGAATAGCGCAATCGGGTTCGCCGGCGCGTCCTGCACAACCATCATCGAGCTGGCCGACCACAATGCAATTGCCCTGAAGATGGAGGCGAAATTTTGAATCACTGTGAATGCCTCTGCCTGTGTTTGCAGGTAGAGGTTGCACGTAAAGCGCGGCTCCATTTTCTGACTGCCATCCACGTTCAGGAGTCCGCTAGGCACCATGCCGTCGCAATACTGGCCAATGGTGTACAGCCCCCACTTATCAACTTGCGAAACGTCGATGTAGTCGCCAAGGCCGTAGCGCGCACTGGTCAACAGGTCGAAGTAGCACCATGCTGGATTATCCGACCATGCCAGCTTGAAAGTTCCATCCCATAGGCCGGTGTACGTGCGCGCAATTGGGTCATAGTTGCTTGGGATGCGTATCACCAGCCCCTTGATGTCGTATGCCCGCGCCGGGATATTCTGAAACTGTTGACTGTCGATCGACATCGATACGACTGTTGAATTGGGGTACGACAGGTGCGTAGGAATGACGCTCGTATAGGTGTCCCACCAGGTGTCGTTTTCCAGCGTCGTTACCGTGCTGTCTGGCGTGGTCCGCGAAACGCGTATGTCCCACGGCGCCGAACCGGTCAGAGGAACCGTGTATGAGCGCTGATACTTGGACGAAGTTTTGCCGGAAATGGTGTCGTTCAAGCGGTTAACGAAGCCGCCACCATTGGTCTGCACGTCGATGGCGATGCCAACCGACGTGCCGCTGAGGTTGCCATTGGTCATGTCCCGCACTTCCAATGATGGCACAGAGAGTGTAATGACTGCGTAAGTCACATTGCCATCGGTTATGGTGCGAACAATAGGGGTGCTGTTCCTGATCCTTACGTTTACGACGGTCTCCGAGCGCACGTCGCTCGTTCCGAACGAAACGGGGGCGGCGCTGATGTCCTTGCTTCCTTGCGATTGCGTACCGGTTGACCAGAACAGGCTTACGCTCTGAAAATTGAGCGTGCCGTCTGGATTTTGCAGGGGTGTTCCGTCCAGATACACCGATTTCGCGCCATCAACAAGACTAAATGTCTCGCCCTCGGAGAGTAAATCAAGAATGTGCGCGTACTGCTTCGAGCGAAGAGAGTCCGGTGCCTCGACCGGTGCCTGGCTGCCGCCGCCACCTTTGCCGCCACCGCCTGCGCCGCTAATATAGACATCCTCTGTCATGGTGTGCTCCATATTGCGTAAGCCGGCTGGCCGGTCGCAGCGCTGGCCGGCGCCGCGGCAACCTGTGGGATGGCGATGGTTTGCTCGACCGACAGGCCGGCGGAAATGACTTGCGAGCCTACGATCAGGCGGCCATAGCACACCGGCACAGGGTTGCCCTGAGCGGTTGTGTTCACGGCTCCGTTGAATGAATAGGACGGCGTGTTGCCCGGCTGCTCTTTGGGTGCGGCAGTGCCCGGCGGGGAAAACAACATGGTCGCAATACCACCAATCACCATTGCGTAGCCGGCGTTGGTGAGTGGTACGCCAACGGTGCCAAAGCCATATGCCGTGGCAACCATGCCCACGACAATCATGACCGCGCCGACGATGGTCTGAAGCGCTCCGGCTTTTGCGCCGCTCACAAGTGGCACTATTTTTATCGTGCCTGATGACCCGCAAAATGTGAGGTCATCAACGCCGATGCCGTTGTCATCAACCAGCACGTTGTATCCGGGGGCATGGCCCACCAGTGCACCGGTGAAACCGGGGTGGATTGCGCGCAATGCGCGCACTGCCTCGGCGGGACTGGCAACGTCGAGCAAGAAGCTCTCGCCGAACTGTTCGCGCAAATGTCCGTAGAGCCTCACTTCGCGCATAGCAGCTCCTTATGACGAATGATCTTTATCGTGCACTTCTCCCAATACCCGCCCCAAGCGTCAATGCTGGACAGTCGGTGCATCAGGTGTTGCAAGATGCGACTCTCCCCGAGATAGATGGCGCCGTGGTTTGGCGTCGAGGCACCAATTTGCATCAACAGTACGTCGTGTTTTTCAATGGTGTCTACCCCAACAAAGCCGGCCTTGGCGAAGTTTTCCATGTACATATTGCCGCCTGTTTCCCAGAAACGATCCGGGTGAGGGAAGTCGGGCAGGGCTATCGAGAGCGTTCTCTCGTAATAGTCTTGGATCAACTTGTAACAGTCGAGTACGTTGTACGAAAACTGGCGCCCAACCAACGGGGCCTGATAGCCACTTGGCGCGAATTCGTGAATAGCACCGGTGGGCCAGTTCACGATCAGCCAGGGTACGCCGGATTTTTCGCAGCTGACCAGATCGGCTTCGCTTGGTTGCGGGGACACATTGGGATGTGAATGCACGATGCACGTAATGGTGCCTGCATCCTGGGCCGCGCTGTAGTCAGCAGGGTGGATTGTGAAGTGGTCGTTCCCCGAAGCGATGTTGCGGCATGGCACATAACGCTCGCGTCCTTTGCGCACCAGGACGAGGCCGCAACTCTCCCGAGGAAAGTCGTCTCTAGCGTGGTCGCGGATCGCTTGGAGCGTTTCTGGTGTCATGGTTAATCCGTGCAAGTATGGGGAGGGCTGAATTAGCGACTACCTAAATGGTAGTCTATTATGCCGCCAAGCGCACGCCGAATCACGGTAATTTGCCCTAGCTAATTAGACCAACTCCTGGGAACCCGCCGAATGGCAGCAGGCCGTTGGCGCCGTACCTGAGCTTGCAATCAGAGAGTCGCTTGCCGCACTTGTCGATGGTCGGGTCGCTTGTTGGATTGCCGAAGGCGTCAGCCACAGGGGCGCCAGCGTAACCGCACTCGCCAGAGCGATAGACCCATGAGCAGTTGTTTTTGATGATCTGGCGGCGTGGCAGTTGCACACCCTGAATGTCGAATGCGCTTGACAGCTCCCACTCAATCAAAACAGGTGTCTCGTTCGATTTGCGGTCAATAAAGTACATTTCGTCGGGGAAGTGCTGCGTCGGATCTGCTGTTGGATTTCCCGAGGGGAAATTGGCTGCGTCCAAGAAGCGCGCGTAAGTGCGCTTCCGCGTGACTTTGCAGCCAAGGAAATACGAGTTGGCGCGGGCGGTGCTCGCCATCAGTCCCTGAATATTGGATACGGACACAACGGGCCGGGGAATGGTCCCGTTGCTTCTCTTGTCAAATCCAGTGGCCGAGATGGGAAACCGCGTGTATGCATTGCCCTGCCAGGTGACATCAGTATTCAAGCCATTGACGCCTGAGTGGAACCGCAGTATTCCACTGCCGTACTTGGACAGGTCCAGCTCAAACAGTTCAACCAATGCGCTAGGTGCGAGGGATTGGACTTCGGTTGTGACGGTATTGGACATAATTACACTCCGAATGCTTGTTCAAAAACGGCGGTGCATTGCCACACGTACCCCGGCATGGCGTTGCATTGATAGTCGGCGCAAACGAAGCGTAGCGATGCCGCGGCGCCGGGAGGCGTCCAGTCGAACGCCTGCGTGCCGCCCAGCGCGTCCAAAAAGTTCTTGAATGGCAGGTGAGCTGTTGGACTTCCGCCAAATTCAAATGTGAGATTCCACACGTCGGGATTGGGATTTAGACCGTTCGGCGTGCGCTGCGTGTAGCCGTCGCCAAATTGCGCAGCTAGTACCTTTGGCTTCTTGGCCAGGTTCGCCGTGGCCGGATTGAAAGTAAACGCACTCATGCCAACAACCCCCCGTTTCGCTTTTCGTCCAAGATGATCTGGCGCACTTTGTCGCCAAGCAGCTTGGTAAAGGCCACGGCCTGTTGTGAGTCAGTTCCCTTACTGCTAACGTCGCTTGTTCCAGACTGAACATCAACGTTCATGATGATTTGCACGCCAGCGCCGTTGCTGGTGGCGGAAGAGGCGATCTGACTGTTGGGAATGATTGTTCCGCCGCCCGATCCCATGCGCAGAATTTCGGGGCCATTTTCGCCAACCTGGTATTGCATGCCGGGCTGCACATCGCCACCGCCCGCGCGGCCGCCGCCAAAAGATGGGGACATACTGAAGCCGCTGCCGACAGCGGCTTGTGCGCCGTCCACCGCGCCGTATGAGCTGCCGCTGCCGCCGAACGCGCCGACAGCCATGTCAACCATCCCGGCAATTGCCTTTCGCAAGAGGATGCGCTCAATATCGGCCAAAATTGACTGCGCCAGACTGCTGAAATTGAGTTTGCCGGTGGTGGTGAAGCTGGCAAACGCATCTTCGGCCCCCTTGAAGGCGCCATTGAGTGCGCCGCCTATGGTGTCGCCGCCTTTCTTTGAATCGTCCACATATTTTTGCAATGACTCCCTTGCCTCGAACCAGGGGTCCTTCGGCGCGCCGGTGCTTTGCGCCGACTTGTTGATTTCACCTTGCAGACCTGCTTCGACGCTGCTTGCGTTTTTCAGCTGCGGATTCGCAGTGGATAGCGCTTTCATCTTGGCCAGAATGTCGGACAGTTGCGTCGCGTAGTCCTGCGACAGCCCGTTGATAACCTTCTGCCCGTCAATGGAGGTCAGCTGATAGCTCTTTACCTGCGCCTGAACTAGCGCCACCTGCTCGCCCTCGCGCTTTTTGAGTTCGCTTGCCTGTTTTTGCAGATCAGCGAATTCCCGCTCTGGCGCGAGTATTGCCTGTTCCCGGTCAAGGTATTCCTTGCGATCCTTGTTGATTTGCTCCTGCAATTCCAGCTGCGCTCTCAGCGATGCCAGGCGGTTATCCTTCACGGATTGGCCGGCGGCATCCTTCACGGTCAACGACTGTTCCGCGGTAATTTGCGCCTTCAAGCTGTTGATGGTGGCATTGGATTGCGCATCGTCCAGCGAGCGCTTCTGGGCATAGTAGTCGGCGTCTGAGACGAGGTTGTGCTGATGCTCCAGATCGAGCAACCTGGTGCGTTCGGCAATGCCTTCTTTTTCGAGCGCCAGCTGTTGGGCCTGCGCGTCCATTAGCCCCTTGACGCGCGCGGGTTCGGTGTCGCGCTCCTTGGGCGCCTTCTTTTCCTTCGGCGCGTATTCCTTTTCAATGCCGGCGGTGATCGTGTCGTATGCGCCGCCCGACACGTTGCCCTTTCCATCAACGCTGACGCCAGTCATCAAGGGGTTTCCATCGTTGGCAAGGGCGAGCGCTTGAAACTGTTTTTTTACATCGTTCAGCGCGCGCTGCTTGGCAACGTTGCGATCGTATGTTGTGACCAGCTTATCGATGGCATCTGAGGCATTATTGGCAGCCGTTTGTTGCTGCTTGTGCAGGCCTTCAGCCTGAGATTTTGCAGTCTCGCTGGCAATCTGACTTTCCAGCTGCTGGTCGCGCTCGTCGCCGCTATAGCCTTTTGCGTGGTCTTCAATTTCGAGAATGGCGCGACTCACGGGGTTTGCCTTGCGCTGCTTGCGCAGGGCTTGCTCTTGCTCTGGCGCAGCCATGCCGAAGCTGTACGATGTGGCTGATTTGGCCATTTCCCAATAACCCTTGGCGGCATTCATCGCGCTGTCCCAGACCCTGGCCAGTCCGCCAATTTTCGACTTGGCCTCATCGATGCGAGCCTGAGTTTCGGCGTGTATGGTTGCCGACAACAGGTTCATTGCCTGTTCTTTGTCGCCTTGCAGCTGCAACTGTTTGATGTGCTCGTAGATGTCGTTGTCGAGCATGTGGTAATGCTCGTCAAAATCCAATGCAAATTTGCTGACGTTGCCGTCCATCTTCGCGAATTCTTTAACAACGTCGTCCGCGCTCTGGCCCGTCATTACCGCAAACGAGGTTGCCGCCGCCCCCATCTCCTTGAGGGTGTCTTGGGTGACATGACCGGTATTGATCAGGCCGACTAAAATGTCATTGGTGGCGTCAATGTTGTGGTTGGCGTTCCCAAGCGCTTGTGCCAGCGCCATCACGCCGCCCGTGGTCTGGCCGGAAACGTCGCCGGTTTCCTTCAGTGCCTGGTTGATCTGGTTCATTTGCGTGTACACAGCCGCCGCAGGAATGGCGATGGCGGCAATGGCGGCGGCCAGGGCAAGTGCGGGTAGGGCGGCAGCGGAAAACAGCGCGGTAGTGGCGCCAGTAGCGTTGCCGAGCACAAACAACGAACTGCCCATGCGGGTGTAGCTGCCAATCAATGCATCATGGCCCACGCGCAGCATTTCCATTTTTGCCAGCGACGAACCCATGCTGAGAGTGTGACCAGATTGCGCCTGGCTGGCAGACTCAATCTTTGCAATCAAGTCCTCGGTAACGCCGGAAAGGCCCATTTCGGCCGCTTGCAGGCGCAACAGTTCTGCGCCACTCAACCCGGCCGCTGCTGCTTGCCGCTGTAGCTTTTCTATAAAGGCAGTCTGCCCGATGGTGAGCTTGTCCTGCGCGGCCGCGGCCTGTTGCGTTGCTGTGGCGCTTTGCTGCACGACCTGAGTCATTTGCGCCGTTTGCTGCGTGACGCGATTGGTGGCGCCCTCAAGCCGAGCACCGGCGTCCCCGAGCTTGTCAAGATCGGTTGCGGCGGTCTTCACCTGGCTGGTGTCAACTGCGATGCCAACTGTTGCCAAATCGACGGTCATGCTTTTTTCTCCTTCATTTGGGCCTGCATGAACGCGCCATCAATCCGCTTTATGACGCTCACTTCCCAGGGCGTTAGCGGACATCGCATCAATCGCGACCACGCTTCAATTTCCGCGTATTGCAGCGGCAGTATCCCGTAGCCTGTATTGCAGCGCGATTCGCAAAAATCTATAAACAGTTGCCACAGGTAACGCAACTGTTCTGGGCAGTCTGGGAAAACGTACTCTTCCGGGATTTTGCCGGATTGCTTGGCCACGATAGCTATGTGCTGCCGCAGCGTCGCCCCGTCGCTCTGGCGCTCATCAAGGGTGAATTCACCCTTTGCGAACGCCAGCAGGTCAGCAATTAGCCCTTGATGAAATTTGCCCGATTTCCGATTGCCTGATCCACCTGCTCGCGCAACCACGGAAAGCGAGAGTAGAGCGCCACGGCATTGTCGAAGTTGAAGGACGGATTGGCGCCTTCCAAATTGAATTTCGTCCACGAAGTAGTGCAAGCCGCCAGCAGCTCAACGGCATCTTCCTCGCGCTCTTCCTGCGACACGGCGCTGGGCTTGAATCCACCGTTCTTTTCCATCTTCGCCAGGCGGCGGCGGGCCTGTTCGATGGAGATTTTTTTGAAAGCCGCGCCGTCGCTGCCGAGCACGGTAATACTGAAGCCCAGCGGCTCCTTTGTAACCGGATGCAGGATATCAACGGCAGTCCCGACATTGGCGAACTTGATCACATCCAGTGTGGACAGGTCAAAAGCCGTGTTGTTTTTTTGTTCCATAGCGGTCATGCTCCAATAAGCTCCAGGCGCGGCATGCGCCCGGATGGTTGAAATTACGCCAGCGAGTCCTGAATCGTCAGGGTCGTGTTGTTGTTGGGGGACGTTGGGCCGCCGTTTATGTCGAGCAGCGCGACATAAGGCACGGTCATCACCAGACCTTTTTCGCCGTCGTCTTTGGACGCACCGCCACATTTGATGCGGCTCATGGTGAAGGCGATGAAGTTGGCCGTGGGAGTGTTGTCAGTGGTGAAGACGCACTGCGCCGACGCCTCGGTTTCGTTTACGAAGATGTCGCGAATCGTGTTGTCCTGGAAGTAGATCGTCATCTGACCAGACACTTCCATTGCACCCATGAAGATGTCCGGTCGCGTGTTCTGACCAACCACCTCGCCGGATGTCATGCCAGCCTTGGCCTGAATGTTCATTCCGGTAATCAGGCCGACCTGGGCACCATTCAGATACAGGGCGCCGTTGACAGCCGCCAAGGAGCCGCCATTGGAAACGGGCATCGGGGTAGGGAAGTACGCGGCCTGCGCCGGCGTCATATCCTTGCCCATGAAGTTCAGATCGATGGTGGAAAAGCCTGTGGCCGGCAGCTTCACGTCCATCTGGTTCAGGCGGCAGCCGGTGAACACCTCAGACTGTCCAATATCGGAGAACCAATGCTCGATTGTGTACGAGTCGTTGACCTGGCCGGAAACAGCCATTGCCACCTTTCTGCCGGCCTGGGTGACGACGACCGAATCGCCGGCCGCCTTGGGCGAAAATGCGGCGCCATTCAAGAAAAAGCCGCTCATCACAGTTGGCGTCAGGTTTGTGACGTAAAAGTTGGTTGCGTTGTTTCCGGTGGCGGTTGTCAGCCAACCAGTCCACAGCACCACGTCACCCGTCTTGAAGCCGTCGGTGATCCACGATCCCGCCGAACGAGTGAATGTGCCGCCGCTGCCGACTGTTTGCGCAGCGGTCACGGTGGTCAGCGCGGCGCTGGCTATTGCAGCCGTCCATGCGGTGCGGCAGATGGTTGCCATGAAGTCTTTGTAGGTGCCGACCGACAGCTCGCCGGAAATGGTGCCGTCAACCGAGCGCATGCCATGTCGGAAGTTTGCCACTTGGTAGTCGGGGCGGATTTCTTTCGACTGGTAGGTGGCTTTTTTCAAGTCGAGATTGCTGGTAACGCGACGCAGGGATTGTGCGAACGGTAGGTTGGGGGTGGCGACTACGCCGAAGGAAAGCTCCTTTTTATAGCGCAGCTGCTTGGCTATGCCGGTTGCGATTGTCATGATTAAATCCTTTCATAAAGACTACCAAAAAGGTAGTTTACAAGGTCAAATAAAAGCGCGACAAACAAAGTGTCACGCGTAGATGTCTGCGTAATAACGAATCCGCACCGGCACGCAATAGCGATCTCCGACAATCATACCAGTGGAAACAGTTGGAGTCCGGTCAATTTGCACGGTCACGCCACTATAGGAAAACGACTGCCCGCGCCGGAAGGCGTTGCGAATGAGGTTTGCCATCTGTCCGCTGGCCCCGCTACCTTGCAGGCCGCCATTGGCCGCGAGCGTCGGATAGCAGAGCATCACCTGGAAGATGCCCGATTCCCGGTGGAAGTTGTCGCCAAATGTCGGATTGGTTGTTTCCGCCGGCATCAGCACTGGCTTTAGGTAGGGCACGCCGGCTACCGGTGTAAATGGCATGTTCTCATAAGCCGTTGCCAACAAGGGGGAAACAGTTGCCAGCTGGGTTTCCAGCGCAGCGCGAATTTCTGGCAGGCTCATTTTGTCTCCGCGACGGCTTGTTGGACGTAGTTCTCGAATTCGACAACGGTGATCCCGACCATACCGTTCGGCGCCTGCGTCGAGTGCCCGTATTCAAGTGCCTGTGCATAGGGCAAGCTGTTGGTGATGTAGTGAATGCCGCTTGCCTCTGCCTGGGCAACGCGCGCGCCTATGCTGTCGATGGTATCTCGCCCATCGCTGTCAACGGTGCTGACAGTGCCGCTTGGTGCAACATTGAGGCCATGCTGCCAGTTGGCACGAAACCGGCCGCCAACATATCCCGGTGGCGGCTTCTCCTTCCATAGGGACGGATCGCCGACCGGAGACTTCATTACCAGACTGGTCCCAACGGCAATTACGCTCTTGCGGGCCACCTCATCGGCGCGACCCTTCGTTTTTTCGATCAGGGCGCGCAGGTCCAGGGCAAAGTTTGCCATTACGCTTTCCTCACTTTTAGCTTGTAAACGGCAACCAACTCGCCCGCATATGCGGGATTGGCCGCATTGACCAGAAAGGACTCTCCGTCAACCGTCAGTTGGTCATTTGGCTTGGGGGCGATGAGCAGCGATAGACCTGCAATGACCACGTTCTTGTCGTTTCTCACCACAAGCTCACCTACCGTCAGGTCTTGTCCATTGCCCGGTGTAACGATGGCCCGGAAGCTGCTGACCGTCTCGATGGCTGGCGCGCTGCCCGATGTCCGATCGTATGTGCCGGGCACGACTGCCGTGTATGTGATGGTTTTGCCGCGCTTGTTGATGAGACGCAGCGCGGTCTGCTGCATGCGGAGGTCGAAACTCATAACTCAACCCGCACACCGACTGGCGGCACTGTTCCGCCTACCGCCAATTCGATAGGGCGTTGGCGCGTGTTCATGTGCGCACCAATGGTGACATTGCGCCGCTGGCCGCCAGGAGAGGACGCAAAATCATATCCACTTGCCTGTAGCGTGTGTGCTGTGGGCTGAAGCGGTCATAAACTGTGCTCACGGCTCCTGCAACGCTCTCGGAGATGATGCCTTGCTCCAAATCGGGCGCCAGGGGCGTGCCCAGTGCGGCGGCGCGGGCGGCCAGCTCGGCCTGGGCATTTTTGACCTCGTTCGGGATCACGTAGAACTGAATCATGTAGTTGATCGCCATGTCTGTCAAAATTACGGACTTGCGCGGCCAGTCGAGCGCCTGCAAGTTCTGCGAGCGGTATCCCTTCCAGCGGCCGCGGTATGCCTCCGTCATGTAGTCGGCAGCCAGGCGCAGCATTTGCTCCTTGACCGGCGTTGCAAGCGCCATCCAGGCGGCGTTGCCGCGGTTTGCGTGATAGGTATCGGCATCAGCAGTCGAAATGTAAGATTCGGCTGCTGGCATGCCCGTTCCGTCTTCGACTACTAGTGCCATGTTCACGTCCTTTAGATTCTGAGAATTGAGCCGGCGGCCACGTCGCTTCGTGACCGGCCGGCTTGTTGCTACTGCTTTTCCGGTTTTTTCGCTTCCGACTTATCATCAACGACAACATCGTTGTCGGTCAGGTCGTCCCGATTGATGATGCGGGTCTTGCCCCCAACATCCTTGTCGCGGATGCGAACGGTTTCCAGCTGCCCCGATGGATTGATTGTGTTACTCATGATGCGCTCCGGTAGTTGAGTTGCGTGACTGGTCGATTAGGCTGCTGGAGCGTCGACTGCTTGAGAATTCTCAGCAACCGCAACAGTTGGCTCGATTGGCGCCTGCAAACCGCCGGCGGCGTCGGGCAGGTGGGTGTCGGTGGTCTCTGCAACAGCCGTTGGCTCGGCAACCACAGTCGCCGGCCCATCGCCAGTGCTAGCAGCTTGCGCGGCAATGGCTGCTCGCTGCTCAACTCGGGCCTGCTCATCCAGCGCCTCCTGCGCCAAAGCTGCGGCTTGCGCGTCTCGGGCGGCCTGCTCGTTGGCGGCTGCCTGGACCGCAGCGGCGGCAGCTTCTGCGGCGGCTTTGTCGGCAGCGGCTTGGTCTGCGACAATCTTGGCGGCTGCCTGGGTGGCGACATCTTCGACCGTTACGGCAACATCAGCGTTCAGGCCGTCCAGCACGGAGGTAACGGCGATAACCAGGTCGGCCAGATCAATAGTGCGGAAACCTTGGGCGACGGACGGGTCAACGATTTTTACGGTGCGAACGATAGACGACATGATGTTTCCTTGTGTTTGAGAGAGTGTTGAGAAAAACTTCTTGATGGCGTTCCACATGACAAATTCCTTCAAATGCCCGTCCTGTGCGCTCACAGGACGGGTTGTCTACTGACGGCTGTTAGCCCGCGATACGAGTGCCCAGTTCAGGACGGACGCAAGCGCCGCCGTACAGGATGTCGAACGCAAAGCGGGTACGTTGATACTCGCGCGTGATCTGCAAGCGCAGGCCCAGGCCGCTTACTGGATCGACCTGGGCAGAGCTGATGACCGCAGGGTGGGTGACCTCCTTCAGTGGACGGGTCGCAAACGCGATCGCGTCACGGTGGAAGGCCAGGTTCATCACATGGCTACCCTTGAGCGACATCGTTTCAGTGCCGGTCAGCGCCGTCTTCAGTGGCGGGTAGATTCCGACGTTGGTATTGCCGACCGCCAGGGTGACCGGCGAAGTCACAACGTAAGTCTGATTGCTGCCCGCGAAGCTGATGATGTCGCCCTGCACCAGCGGAGACGCATTGGTGGCCTTGGCGATTGACACCGAAGTGGCACCCACCGGTGTAGGGGCGGCTGCCGTTGCTGCGCCGGCCGACAGCGGGGTGGAAATGAAGGTCGGCACTTGCTGGTCGGCATACCAGTCGAAGCCGACCTTGCGACCGATAACGCCTTCGACCAGGGTTTGTGTGTTGCCCGCCATTTGCGCTTGCGAAAACATCGGCAGGACGATCGCATTACCTTCAGCGTCCATGTCCAGCACGATGCGACGGTCGCCAGTTGGCGCGAGCTGTTTATTCAACAGTTTTCGCGCGCCGGCCGCCGCAGTCGTGTCGCTGGCGAATGGCGTAGTGCCTGGCGTACCCGCCATGCTGTAAAAGCTGGTGCCGAGGCCCATGATGTAGGCATTCACGTTGTTAGCGATTGCCTTGATCGCCTCGGACGCCTGCATCGGGATCACGCCATTCATCGACTGCATCACATCCTGGTCGTTCAGGTAGAACGGCGCCTCGAACCATTGATTCAGTGCGATAGGCACGCTGGTCGGGCCAATGTCGGCAGTGGCTGGCGGGGTCGCGCCAGGCACCACAGCTTGCGCCTGGATGGCCGAAGGGATCGGCACGTTGATGACCGAGTTCTTTTCTTCTGCGGCGCCCTGGTAGTCGGAGTTGACCAGGCGCGGCATCACGTTCATGCCGCGCAGTGCCATTAAGCCCTGTGCCAGCAGTGGGGTGCTTACGCTCGAAATGTTATTTGGCATGGATAGTCCTCTCTGGTGATGCGACTACCAAAAAGGTAGTCGACAATTTCAAAAAAATTAACCGATCTTCACGGCGCCGTTCACGCCCTTGGCCAGTTCCGCCAAGTTCGCGCCAATCGCCGCCTTGTCGTCGGCGGCAATGATCTTGACGTTTCCGCCATGACCTTGACCGCCGCCGGCGCCGCCACCACCGTTCGCAGGGGCCTTGACGAAGTGCTTACCCTCGTCGGTCTGCGCCCAGCCGGTAACGAAGTCCGCCAGCGGTTTGTCGCCGACGAGCGCCTTGCGTGCATCACCTTCAGCCACGATCTTGACCTGACCCTTCAACATCGCCTTCACGGCCGGCAGGAAGTTCGGCTCAACACCAGCTTTCACCAGCGCTTCGGACAAGCCGTTTTCTACCAGCAGTGTTTGCGTGAAGCCGCTTTCGGATTCGAGCTGCTTTTGCAGGGTCGCCAGGGTGGTTTGCGACTCTTTCTCCAATTTCTTGAAGTCTTTGTCGCGCGTGCCAAGCTGGTCTTGCAATTGCGCTACCCGGTCTTCGAGTTCCGCATGCTTTGCCGGATCAATCTCGCTCCCTTTTTTTGCCTCGCGCAGTTGCGCCAACAGCGTTTTGTTGTTGGCACTCAGCTTTTCCACGGCGTCCGCTGTACTTGCGGTTGCTGTGGCTACAGCTGTGTCGACGGCTTCTTTAAGGGCGGCTTTGGTTTCTGGGTCGTTTGCGTCAAATGGCATGATGGGTATCCTTCAAAGGATGGTTGCGGGGTACAAACCCCAAAAAAGGCATTCGCCGATACAAATCAGCTGCGCCCGGCGTTGCAAAAACTACGATTCATACTTCGCCAACAGTTGAGCCAGCGAGAGCGGATTGCCAGACTGGTCCAGCAACTGTTGCAGCGTGATTGTTCCGTCGCGATACAGCTGCGCGCGACCCTTGCCAAGCTGCTGATCCAGCTGGGCATCGGTGCGACCGGCAAGCCACTCCTTGAAAGTCATGTTTGCGCCGACCTGGCCGTCCCGGCTGGCACGGGTGGACATCGGGAATTCAGGCAAGTCGATGCCCATGTCCTTAAATGACTTTGTGACTGGCACCATCAGCGATCGACAGCCCCAATGGCGCGGGCATCCGCCGTTGTAGGGCAGGGTGGTTTCGCCCATTGGCTCGTAATTCATGTCCCACATCGCTCCGCTGTATGCGATGCAGATGTCAGACGTGTGGCCGTCGAGCGTGGAAATCTGTTGTAAACCATCCACAATGTCCTTGTTCTGCTGGAACGTCATGGTCCGCGCTTCATTGGCGACGGTCTGCACGCTGGCCTGTACCAGTCTCGATGCGCTGGTGCGGCTGATATCCATAACGCCGGGCGCGCCATTCTTGCCGATGATGCGGGCAACGATCTGACTGTTCGTTTCCGCTTGAGCAATGCCCTGGCGGACCTCGTTGGAGAATCGAAACGTGGTGTCGCCGGCCTGTCGCTCCCACCATGCGGCACTTGGCGCGCCGTGGATCAGCGCGTCGGATGCAAGCGTCGCCAGAACGTTCGGCGTCGGCATGGCAACATCGAGCGCGACCTTGATTGCCTGCTTGAGTGCGCCGCGGACGGCCGCGGCTTCAACTTTGGCCAGGCCGCCCATCTTGGCGCGCGTCACGTTGTCGATTTCTGCGTAGTAGTCGCCAATGATGCCGGACGTTTCCTTGAGCAGCGAAGCCGCGCGACCTTGCGCCAGATCGGTCAACTGGTCGGACACTAGGCGCGCCGTCAGATCAACCTCCATGCGCTGCAAGATGGCAAGCACCTTGGCGCGGACGCCGGCGCCGAAGCGCAATAGATTCACGCCATGCTCAATGAGCAAGTCAGCAATGAATCTATCCGCACTACCCATGTGTTGACCCCTTTAAGAGACTGTTCCGCTTGTTGCAGGTAGTTCGTCAGCTGTTAAGGCTACCTTATTGGTAGTCATTCTAGACGAAATTGGAGGTGCGTTTGCAATTTTCGCCTGCTCCTTCTCAAAAGTCGCCGTGCTGGAGATGATTTCACCTTCCTGCAGATTCTCGAACAGGACTTCAGAGCTGATTGCACCAGCTTGCCATGCGCCGACCAGGGCTTGCAGGGTAGGCGCATCCATCGGCACAGGGAAGAAGTCGCGGTTGATGTCGTAACTGACCTTGCCGGCGGCGCCGGCCCACTCAGCGAAGATCGTCAGCGTCTTCGTGATGCCGAGAGATAGAACCTGCGCGATGGCCGACAGAATAGATGTCTCGCCGCCGTGGTGAATGGCCGCGGTGGTCGCCGTTTCGTTCAGGCGCTTGTCGGCAGCCAGCAGGCGCGCGCCAATGGCCGCCATCTGCGCCTCCTTGCGATCAAGGTTGCGCTCCAGCGCGCCCAGGCCGCCGCCGCCGAACTCCAGATAGCCCACTCGCGTCGCCGCGTCCTGAAAAACCCAGGCTGACGCCGATCCGATATACAACTTTTCGCCCTCAATGGACGGCGTGTAGCCGCAGACGTATGGTGTCGGCAGGCCGGTGAAGTGGCAGCCGTGTTCGTAGTCGGCCGATACGCGGAAGTGGGCAATGTTCAGATCCACCAGGTCAATCAGCGGCGGCAGCTGTATGTCGGTCGTGATGCAATCGACGCCAAGGAAGGCGATCGGGATTTCGCGGAGCGGCTGGCCGTTCATGAGTGGAATCTGGTCTTCGCCGATCTGCACCTGGCTGTCGGATGCCTTGTCGATCTTGAACAGTCGAACGCGGTAGGCCAGTTTTGTTGCGTCGGCCGGGTCTTGGGTCAGGTCGAGTACGCGGTATTGCGTTTGCGCCTCGCTGGCGAACTCGTCAATCTTGACTGTTGCTTCCTCAGTCAGCACCACCATCAACAGCTTGGTGATGTTGTTGACCGCGCCGGTACGCCAGTTGATGATCGACTCCGCCGTGTAGCGCTGAAGCGTCGGACGCAAGCCCATTGCCTGCGCGCGCGCCACGGTGATGATGCCGTCCCTGTCGACAACGGGGAAGTCGACCAGCAGCCCGCAGCGCCCAACAGTCATGCATTCTCGCGCCACCTCCTGGGCGAAGATGTGCAGCGGCTCGCCGCCCATCGTCACGTCTTCCAGATAGTCCTTGATGCCGGCCGGCGCCTCGATGATCTCCGGCTTGCGAAACAGCATGCCGCTTAGGCCGCTGATTGTTCGCCAGGTCGCGTTGAAGAATGCGGCGCGCGTCAGGTAGGCTTGATATGCCTCGGGCGTCTGGTCGGCCAGCTGCGGCAGATAGCTCAAGCCATTCTTGCGGATGGCGTCCTGGCCGGCGGCGACATCGCGGCAACGCTGCCACTTCTCCTTCATGGCGGTGTAGTCCTTGTGTTCCGTGGTGACGGTCTTATTGTTGACTGTTGCGTTTGCCATTAGGCACCCCCGATCTTGATTCTTGCCATTGGTTGATTGCGTGACATATAGGTGAGCGCCTGCGTGGTGCTATCCACATCGTCGTCATGCGCTCCATTCGGAAATTGCGAGTGCGAGTGAACGTACCCGGCGACCTCCGCGTGACCCTCCGGTAAAAACACTCGGCCCGCTTCAATCAGCGGCGTCACCAGATTCGCACATGCTACCTTATCGGTAGTCTTGCCGCACGCAATAATAGGCAGGCGAGTTTCGCGGCGCAAGTCCTGAATGAGAGATTGCCCGCTGGCTTTATCCTCCACCAGCAAGGCATTCGGCTTGTATTTGGTCGCCAGCGATACCACCATGCGCTTCAGGTCTGGGAATTCGAGCTTGTCCTTCCAGATATCAATCAGGTAGTAGCCAAGATCGGTTTCGCCCCATGTGGTACAGACGGAGTAGTCGTTCGCCTCTTTGTTTTTGAATGCCGTGTCCCACGACTGGATGATCCGCTTGAACTTCGGCGCGGCCGCCGGGTTGTACCAACTCCACCAGGCTGTCTTGAAAATGCCGCCGCCAAGCGGGGCCGGGCGCTGCATGTACTGGCCGGCGAACACATACGGGCTGCTCCGCTCCATCTGGCGCAGGGTCTCGATGCTGTGCTTCCACGGCCAAAGCGCCTCATCCTTGTCATTGATCGCCGGAATGTTGAGCACGCGCCATTCCTCGCCGCTGCCTCCGCCGATCAACCAGCCGCTCAGGTCTTCTTCATGCAAGCGCTGCATGATGACAATGATCGGCGTGTCCGGATTGTTGGTCCGGCTGGCCAGCGTAGTCGGATACCAGTCGATCACGCTCTGCCGCGCGGTGTCGCTTGATGCTTCGCTGGCCTTGTGCGGGTCATCAATGATGATGGCGCCGGCGAACCCGTCGCGCAACTTGCCCGCGCCAAAGCCGGTGATTGTGCCGCCGGCGCCGGTCGCGTACACCACGCCGCCGGCGGTCGTCTTCCAGTGCGCTTTTGCCGACGATGCCAACTTAGTGTCCGGGAAAATCTCCGCGTAACAGTCGTGCGACACCTGGCCTTGCGTGTTGGCGCTGTTGTTTTCGGCCAGTGTTGACGAATAGCTGACGTGAATGAATTCGCTATCCGGCACCTTGCCAAGCGACCAAGAAATGAAATTCAGTACGGCGATTTCGGTCTTGCTATACCGCGGAGGCACGTTGATGATGAGGCGCTTGCAGCGTCCGTAGAACACGTCCTCCAGGGCGTCGCAGATCACCTTATGGTGCCAATTGTCCTTCCACTTGTAGCCCTTGCGCCGGGCAAACGTGTACTTGGTGTAGAAGTGAAGGCTGTTGCGGGCCATTGAGGCCCAAACCGCGCGCTCGGTGTCCGTGCCGATCGGCAGCGCGTTCGTGGTCATCAGAACGCGTCTGCGGCCTTTTTCATGGCATCGGCAACTTGGGCGTCACTCACCACTTGCGACTTGAACGGCTGGCCGTCCTTATTGCCAACAGTTGCATCAACCTTGGCCGGGGCGTCGAGTCCCAGCAACTTAGCCTTGCGCGCCATGATGTTGAGGCAGGCACCAACAGCCAACAGGTCGCCGTTGGTCGCAGCTTGGTACGGCTTGCTGAACATAGCGTCTAGGCGCTCAAGTTCTAGCTTCAACACATCCTCCGCTGGTTCCCGGATAATGCGGGTGAGGGCGGATTGGATGGCGAGATATGCCCCTTGTGGCGTGGCGTAGCCCAATACCTCGGCAATCTGGGCGTAGGTGTATGCCATCTTGCGGTATTCGAGTGCCTGGAGCTGCTTTTCCTCCACGGCTTTGATGCGGCGCGGGCTGGTTGCGCTCTCACCCCGGCTTTTCTTGCGCTTCTTCGCTACGACCGGCTTCTTCGCTTCTGGCTTGGTGGATGCTGCTGATTTTTGCGTCTTGCGCTTGGTCAGATTAACAGTCGCAACAGTTCCCTCAACAGTTGAAACTGTTTCGCCATCCGGTGCATTGTTGTTCTGGTCTATGGTCATGGTATAAAAAAGCCCACGGTTTTACGCGCGGGCTTCCTTTCTGCCTTTTGGCAAATTACATCGAGCCGCCTTGCGAAGCTGCCGACTTGCTGGCGGCCATGCCTGCACGGTGCGCAGCGCTGGAGCTGCCGGTCGACTTCATGGTGGAACGTGCCGCGCCACGATATGCAGCGTCGCGGCCCGACTTCTTGAAACTGATAGCGCCAGTCTTGGCGTATTGCTTGTCAAATGCTTGTGCGCGCAAAGATGCCATTTGGTATCTCCTTAGAACGGTCCGAGAACACACCCCCGGCGGTGATCTTGGTACGGAACCCCAAGCGGTCGGTGAAATAAAAACTACCTTTTAGGTAGTTAGTATATCCGTAACTGTGAATGGAGTTGCGCAAAAAGGAGTAGTTGGAGGGTGGGAGGTCGCAACAATATTACGTGTTGGCTCCGCGCTAGCGGTGGCCGGCTAGATGCGCGCCAACGATAATAGGCGCCCCTGTGTGCTTGGATGCCAAGATTGGGAGAGCCCTTGCCGTCGCTGGCCCGGTTCGGCGTACATGATGAGAACGGTCACATTATTTACGCGATAGGTCCACTGCGCATAAACATGGCGGTCGTCAGCCAGCTTCAATGTATCGATCTCGGAAAATTCCAAGATCGTTTTGCCTGGTAGCAGCAACGACGACGGTCCTATTGCAATGAATACTTGGGGATGGGCCGCGCGCTGGAGCAAAGCATCAGCGAACGGCTTAATGTCGATCGGAATGCTGTTTTCCGCAATCCTACAGCCGAAAAGCTTCACGAAATACAGATGGACATCGAGCATGCTTTCCCGAGGACGCTCGAAGACCTTGTTCAGCTTAATCAGCTGGCGAGGCTTCAAAGACGGATGCCCCCTCAATGCCGCCGACAATCTCTCCCACGCCCGGTCATAGGGCTGGGTGAGCGCGTTATTGCAGCGGGAGCAGAGCAATGCCTTTGATTTGAATGCGCTATCTCGAATGGTGCGAACTTGAACATTTTTCCCTAGTTTGGAGTGGACATACAGGGGGCGATCCTGTGAGACGCGCCCAAAGGATGAGCGAATATCTGAGCCTTTCATCAAGTGCTCAGCTGAGTCGCCAGGTTGACCGCAGATCCAACAGTCCATCGTATATTCCCAAAAGTACCCAGATTTACAACATGTAAGGTTACTCGGGTTCTGGAAAAATTGCCTCAGCAGAAATTCTCTGTAAAATTAGCTGAATGGCAATTTACAGGGATTAGTATGGTGATGCGGAAAATCGTTGTCGTAGGCGATAAAACGACGACCAGCGGCGTGATTCAGCCGAATGCGAACTCGACATTTTCAGTCGGTGACGCTGGTCACAAGGTGGCGTTGATCGGCGGCCAGGCGACATGCCTGGCCTGCAAAAGCATTGGGATTATCGCCAAGGCAGGCGGGCCGCGCAGGATGAATTTCATGGGCGAAGTCGCGCTGGAGGACGATATCGTCCTGTGCGGCTGCCCGGTGCACCCGAAATTGGTGGCAAACCTGCACCAGACCATGACCTACGATGATCAGGCCGAATCCCTCGGAATCGTCACGTCTCCGATGGTCGACTCCGCGACGGCAGCTACAGCCGCCTCGCCCAGTAGCTCCTCTCCATCTGGTCAAGCACCCCAAGGTAAGCGGTTTCTGTTTCAGGACAGCGAAACCGGGAAGCCGCTAGCTAATCGCGCATACCTGGCGAAAGTCGGCGGAGCGAGTCAAAACGGTGTCACCGACGGAGAGGGATATGCAAATGTCGATGCGGCCGCGGGTCAGGTCGTTCAATTGCACCTCATTTTTAAAGCGCCCGCCCGGCAGCTGAAGAACGGAGAGATCTAGGATGGAAAAAAATATTCACTACGTTCCGAAGCATTGGACCACGGCTTATACCGACGAGGATTACATGTGCAAGCCGCCGCACGTCGTTACAGTCAATGATCGGGCTGCAACGCGTCAGGCGATTATTGACATGGTGCAAAAGCAAGGTGTTAAATTTGTGGAGCGCTCCGCCTGGGACGCTCATAAAAATAAGCTGGACAGGGCGGTGAACGACTGGGACTATCAAGCGATCGCATTGCACCACGCCGGCAATAGCTTCAGCTGTTCTGCCAACAGCGTCGAGCAAATGCAGAAGGTCGAGAAGATCGATATGGGCTCATTTAACCAGCTCAGCTATCACTATGCTGTTGATTGTGAGGGAGTTGTGTTCGAGGCGCTGGACATCCGGTTTAAAGGTGCCCATGTTGAAGGCGGCAACACAGGCATAGTGGGAATTGTCTTCCTCGCGGACCTGAGCGTCAGAGGTGAGGCGGAGCGTTATGGTCCCGGCGCCTGGAATGTTACCGTGAAGCGCGGTGTCATAGCCGGTATTAAAGAGTGGATCGGTGAAGAAAAAGACAAAGGCGCGGTGACGCACGACGAGCCTACCGAGCCGCAGCTGGCAGCAGCTGAGGCCTTGATCAAGTCCCTATTGGAGTTTTTTGATATCCAGAAACTTGGCGGTCATCGAGAATTTGCTCGGACGCATGGTTCGAGTCGTGCTTGCCCAGGTGTTTACGGAATGATCGTTGCTAACCAGATGCGAAAGGCATTTAGCCTGAATCCACCATGAAAAAACTATATCTTGTTGCAGCTGTTCTTGTCCTTGTCTTGTCCTGGCTCTTTGTTGGGCTGGATCGTTACGTCGGTGACCATGAGGCCGGCGGAGGTTGGGACTTGTTCATTAAGCATAAGCCGAGCATGACAGTGTTTTTCAGCAATCCCGCTCAGTTTGGACTCGACATGGCGCCGTTGGATAAGATGGACGATGGCGCAAAGAAGGATTTGGTCGAGTATTGCAAGGTGCGCTACGGGACCGACAACATGAGCCGTTGCTACGAGCTGTTTCAGAGCAGCCGAGTTTAGGCTAACCTGCGCGAGTGGCGTACAGGATGTTTGAGTAAATGTCGTGCGCCCGCACCCGCTCGGCGCCAATGGGGCAGGCGCAGAAATAGGCATACGCTGCCCTCTCGGTGAGCAGGCGCAGGCGCTGGAATTCGGCCTTCAACGCCTGCAGTTCCTCATCGGATTTTTCGGCTTCGCTCATGATTCCGCCATGGCGAGTGGGGCGCTCGGGATTGACGGGAATTTGCGCCAGTAAAGAGGCTTGACGATTGGCCCGCCGCTGGCGCCTGCATACCAACCTGTTTCCCGTTCACCGTATGGATGGCCAAAATAAGCGTGATAGGACGTGAAGCCGCCCGGCTGCACGATGATGTAGCCGCCATGGTCCTCCGGCTCTTTTGATGCCGGTATCCAATCATCACTCAGCACCGGAGCGGCTGGCGGTGCGCCCGCGTAGAGATTGATTTTTGCGCCAGGATTAGCAGCATTAATTTTTTCAGCCACCGCGAGATTCAAGTCAATATCATAGTCATATTGCTTTGGACCGTGCGACGTGATTTCAACTTCGCCGCAAATAAAAGTCGCAATTGCCTCCTGCTGCGGCGCGGCCAGTGCGGCATCGATGAAGTCGAACAGCGTTTCGGTCGGCGAGTACCAGAGCGTGTCGGTGATTGTGCCGCTGCCGTCCTCGTTGATTTCCTGCAGGCGCGCGCGCACCGACGTGAGCGCATGTAATGCGCCAGCATCTGTATAAATCACTGGCGGCAGAGCAGAATAGAGTGCCAGAGAAACAGTTGGATCGCCATCACCGTCCACATCATCGGAGCAAACAGGAAAATCTGGATCGGGGGACAGGCAGTCTTCGGCCCAGCAAATTTCCCCGTCCTTGGTTGCTCTCACATAGCAGAGCGGCGCCGACTGTTGGCCGCGGCCGGCCAGCTCCTTGAGTACAGCGGAAACGCTAAATTCGTCGCCCTCGGGCACGCCGCCGGCGACGCGAATCATTTCGATTACCTTGTCGAACTCGCTCTCGACTGTTGTTTTGCCGATTTCTGCAAACTTGCCGCGAATGGCTTCTACGCATTTCATTGCCTGGTCGCCGTCAATGCCATCCTCGCTGAGGCATGCCTCCGTGAGCAGCGATGCCGCCTTGTCCAGCAGGATATACAACTGATCTTGGCCGGTGGCGGCAGGCGGCGTATTGAATTGCTCTTTCTTGCATTGCTCCATGATGTGCTTTCTATGGTTGGTGGCTGTGGAAAATTCAGTGGTGCTGGCTTAGGTGAGCGCGGCCAGCTTACGGTCGACTTTGCCGACCTTGTACGGCGCCGGGCGCGGCGGCAGCGTGATGCCCAGAATCCGCGCCGCTTCCTGGCCGTCGATGTACTTGTCCTGCTTCAAACCCAGCGCGGCAACGAACGCTTCTTTTTGCTCGCGGGTTTGGAAGTACATGGCAAACCAGAATTCAGAATCGTTCGCCAACTCGATAGCGTCAGCCTGCTGCTTGCGCGCGGCGCGAAGGGTGGCGAACTCGTCCGCAATCACGCCGGCGTCCAGCTCGCTGTCGTGTTCAGCGTCGTTCAGGTAGCGCTCGTTGTTGCGATCCAGCGGGTTCTCATTCGCCCGCTCCATCTCGGCGATGGTTTTCAGTTTCGGCAGTGTGGGCAGCGCCGGCAGGCCGCCCAATTTCGGCAGCGCCGGGAGGGCCGGCAATTTGGGTTTTTCGCTCATTGTGTGCTTTCTCGTTATATGGGGCGCTGGTAGGGCGGCTGCTGGCCGTGCTTGACGGCGGATTCGTACCGCAACACTTCCATCTCAGCCATTGGGAAAAATTCGAGGATGCGCCGGTAGTCCCTCGGGAAATACAGCTTGATCGGGTACAGGTAGCTCAGATACAGGCCGTCAAAGCTCGACCCGAAATATTTGTACTCGACTGGCAGCTTCCAACCGGACTTCTTGATGCAGTCGATCACATCCTGCTTGCTCCAGTCGTGGACCGGGTAGTAGGTCTGCCGCTTGTGGTTGATGGCGCCGTTACGCTGGATGGAGAATGCGCGCTGCACGCTGTCCTTGGAACGCATGCCGATGGCGTTGTAGGCGTTCTCGTCAATGTCGTTGTCCACGACCAGAGCGCGCTGCAGATCGTCCTGGCTCAAGGTTGGCAGATTCATGCGCTCGATAACGTCTATGTGCTCTTTCGGCTGGTAGACCATATTGTTGAGCATTTTGTAGAACGCGGCGGCCGGGTAGCGGACGATGTGACAGCCGATTTTCTGCTCGAAGTACGCCAGCGACTCTTCGACAAATTCCAGGCCCGGCACCAGGTAGTAGGTGTAGGGCACGATGCGCTCGAACTTGTCGCGGATTGCCAGGTAGGCGGCAATGCTGTCCTTGCCCCGGCTGAACGAGACAATGGTTTCCGGCGACAAGGCGCGCACTGCGGCAATGGTTTCCTCGCCGGTTTGCGCTATTCGTACTGCACCTTCCATTCCATTCCCCTGATAAATGGCGGCACAATTTGCCGCTAGTAATACCTTATTGGTATTTTTTACGACTGGCAAGGTATTTTAAAGTAATTGCTCTTGTGGCCATAAATACGATTTCTCCTATGGAATAGCGCAGATTTTTGGCGATAACACCCTACCTTTTTGCCTCCATTGCACGGTAGTGGATGCCAGCCAAAAGATGAAAAATTAACGAAATTACACCGGATAGTACCTCCCATAACGTTGCAATGTTGCAACGTAAAGACGTGTTGGCCGCCCTTAAAGCTCTGCCGCCACGCCTAAAAAATGCCTGATAGGCCGCGCCAGTGCTAGGTTTGTGCGACTTGTTGTGATGGCTTGCAGGCCGCTCGCCCAACTACTGTATATGCAGCCAGTTAAAAATAATTGCCGAAAATACTTTTCTAATGACTACCAAATAGGTATTATAGATACCAATAGATAACAAGTGGCCGCAAAACGACGGCTTCTTAGGGATAGCTCCCCGGCTCTTTAAAAACTTGACGCTACATATAGAGCGGCTTCGCAAGGAACTGTCGTTGTGCATGTAGCGGGTTACGCACTGTTGAAACTGACAGCCTCAAGCGGAAAGCAGGATGTAGCGCACCAGGGAAAGCGCAAGGCGGCAACGCCGCGTGACAAACCAAAGTGCCAGGCAAGCGCAAAAACGCCCCCATTCTTCCGGTCTAGCCCGGCGCCCCAAACCTAACCGGATTTGCAGCAAACACTTGCCGCTGCCTGTACGCATGGCTTGGGGTGAAAAACGCAAAGCCAAAACTGAATATTGAATACCTCACTTATAGCGCCTCGGAAGGGGTGCTTTACGGGTGGACTTCACTCATAACTGGAGAAGCAACAATGAAACTCACAAAAGAAATTCGCGCAACGATCTGGGCACGCATTTACAAGGCAACGCTCGGCCTCGAACTCGAAGCCTTGAACAAGCGCGAAAACGACATAGCAACGAAAGTGCGCGAGCAGGCGGCTGGCAAGCACCTAGCTGCGCTCGATGCTCTGCCGGAAAACTTTGTTCGGAAGCAGAATTATCTGACGGTTCGATGCGAGAAGCACGGCCACGAACATTTGCACTACGGGAAAAGCCTCGCGTCACCGAATACTGTTGTTCTGCCAGCAGGGAAGATTGCGGAAACAGTCAGCCAACTCTTTGATGATCGCGACGCGCTGAAAACGAAGATCAGAACAGCCGAGGCAAACTACAACGCAATTGCAGCTCGCGCCACAACGACAAAACGTTTGATTGAATTGTGGCCCGAAATTGAGCCATACGCTCCAGCTGATGCCGAGTCGCCGGCGGCAAGCACGTCGCTGGCGATCCCTATCAACGACCTGAATAAAACGCTGGGGTTACCCACGCCAGCCAACGACAGCAAAACGAAAAAAGCCGCTTAACCGAATCCCACACTTACAGCGCATACATCGTGCGCTGCTGGGATGGACTTCACATTACGCATTTTGATAACCGGAGAAATTATCATGACCGCACAACTCGCAACGTTGATTGACCAGCATCACCCCAACGCTTTCTACAGTATGGCATGCCAAGGTATCGCCCAAAAGAACCTGGACGGCACCTATAAAGCGCCGGAGGCGTTCCAGTGCCTCACCCACAACAATCCAGCGATTGAACTGGATATCAAGGGCGGAAAGCGCGACTACAAGGTAGTGGCCGTTTCGCTCGACACATACGGTCGTATCGGCCCGTTTGTGACCGGGGTGCTGAGCCAGGAAGGCCGCATCTTGGCCGCTCAGATCCTCGAAGTCGCGCCGACTGTTGATGACGCGATCGTTCAAATGAATGAATGGCAGTTTGCCCTGCACACGACAGCGGAGGCTTGACATGGAACTTGAATTCTTTGAATCCGTCGGCGAAGCCGTTTCCTACGTCACCAACGAGCTGCGCGCCACGCTGGCCGATGACCTGGGAAATATGGAGGGGCGTGAGTCAAGTCACTACGATGACGACGACCGGGAGGACATGCAAGGTCGAATCAATGACATCGATACGGTGACGCCGCTGATCGAGGCCGCACCGGACTTGCTCGCAGCGCTGAAAACCATGCGCGAAAAATACGGTCGTCTTCATGACGCGCTTTCAGACTGCATTGAGTCCGGCCGGCTGAATGCAGAAATTTTGCCGAACGACTATGCGGCCCTGGTCGAAATGACTGAGGCGTGCGTTGGCGCCGATCACCAGGCCGAAGCAGCGATCGTCACTGCGACAGGAGCCTAGACCATGGCAACGAACCTCACCAAAGGCAAGACGACGAAAACAGCCGCGACTGTTGCGACTGTTAAAGCCAGCACTGCCGAAACGGTAGCCACAATCGCCAAGGCGCTGAAACCCTCGACCCTGGACGCCGTTGTGGACGCGCTGACGGCAGCTGTCGGCAAGGCGGCGGCACCGGCGGCCGAGCCAGCGCCAGCCCGGCGCGCAACGCCAGCAACGCCGTTACACAAGTTCCCGGTAATGCCAGACGCCGTTTTCGGCGGCGACTTGCTGCTGACAAACGTGATGCAGGCAAAGGCGCTTGGCCGCTGCCCGGTAGTACGGGAGCAGGTGGTTATGTCCCATGACCAATACGGCGTGATTTGCCTCCGAGCGGTCGAATACAACGACGGTTACTTGATTGGCCTGATCGACGGCGACAAGGCCACGTATTGCGAATGTGAGTTTTTCGCAAGCGAGAAAGACATGGCGTTGTCCTGGCCACAGTGGCTCGATGCCGCCGCAATGTAATTGCAACACCCCAACCAACCTCTCTGATAATGGAATCCAAATGAACACGACAAGCGACACGACATACGACTTTGAACAACTCACGAAAACGCACCTGTCCCGGGTTGTCGCCAAGCTGGGCGAGAAGGGCGATTGGGCGCGAGTATCGAAAGAGGAAATTATCGAGCTGATCGAAACGCATCCGGCCGAGGCGCAACTTGAGGCGCTGCGAGCCATTGGCGCGACCGACGACGATATCGAAAACATGCGCGTCGGCGGCGGCGAATCCCTGGTCAGCGCCAAGGATGCGATCAGCGCGATGATGGCCGGCGAATCCGGCGAGACGACGCCGGCGCCGGCGGCGCTGAACCCTGCAGCTGCATGGCCTGCGAAGAAGACGGCGCCAGCGCCAGCCGCAGGCGACGCGGATCAGGTGGCACAGATCGCGGCATTACTTGCGCAGGTATTGGCTACCAATAAGGTATCAATAAATTCTGACGACGTGGCGAAGATCGCAACCGGCATCGTCACCCAGCAGGTGAACGAGCTTGGCGACAAAATCAAAGGCGGCGTCGCTAGCGTCTTCAAGCAGATGCAAGACATGCTCGACGCCAAACTTTCCGACATGCCTGCACGCAAACTGGACGTAACTAGCAAGACCGGCACCGTCACCCTGGAAGGTCGACAGCACAAACAGTTCGACATGCTCTTGAAAGTGCTTGGCTCGGCTGACACCGCTGGCAATAGCAATCTCAACGTCTGGTTGACCGGCCTGCCAGGCACTGGCAAGACAAGGGCGGCAGCGAATGCGGCCGAAGCGCTCGGGATGAAGTTTTATTGCAATGGCTCCATCGCCAACAAATACGAGCTGATCGGATTCAAGGACGCACACGGCAATTACCAGTCCACGCCATTCCGTGACGCATGGGAAAGCGGCGGCGTCTACTTGTTCGATGAAGTCGATGGTTCGGTGCCATCCGCCGTGCTGGCGTTCAACAGCGCCCTTGCAAACGGCATCATGGCATTCCCTGACGGCATGCTCAAGCGCCACAAGGATTGCATCATCATCGCCGCAGCAAATACCAACGGGCAGGGCGCCACCGCCGAGCTGGTCGGCCGCATGAAACAGGATGCCGCTTTTCTCGACCGCTTTGTATTTATGAATTGGCAGTTGGACACGGCACTGGAAAAGCACATCGCCCAAAACGACGAGTGGGTCACGTATGTGCAGCAGGTTCGCAAAGCCGTCGAAACAAAGGGTGTCAAGGTGATGGTCACGCCACGCGCATCGCTCTTCGGTGCGCAACTGTTGGCAAGCGGCATGGCACATGCCGACGTGGTAACGATGACCCTCAAAAAGGGCATGACCGAAACCCAATGGGACATGGTCAAGCCGTCCGATTACTAACAGTCAATTCAGCATGGCCGGTTATTGGAGCTGGCCGCCATCGAAAAATCAGGAGAATCGAAAATGTACACACACCCTGAATTGAATATTCAAAGTTTTGACAGTGTTGCAGAGCTGGGTAACTACTGCCAGCAAAAAGATATTTCATTTGCGAACAGAGATGGCAGGGGGCAAGGCATAAAAGCAAGTTGGTACGGCGATATCGGCGCTGCCGATGCTTACCGGATGTGCCGTGAAGGGGACACGTCGCAGGTCGCCGCCGCCGAGGCGATGATGGCGAAGTTTGAAGAACAGTTGTATTCAGCGGGCTACGTTGACATGCCAAGCGTCGCCGGCTGCTACCCATGCGTACCGGAGGCGCTGATGGGCGAGCCGGAAAGTATGCGGGAGCCAACGTTGGTTGAATCGGAGAACGCGCCGCTGACAATTCTGGTGGACGTGTCATGTAGCGCCAGTGTCAGCGCAAAGAAAATGCAGCAGCGTGGGATTGCCGTTCTGTCTGTGGTGATGGCGCTGTCGGCGTCCCGGCCCGTAACCTTGAAGCTGCTCAACGTACAAGAGGGCAAGCCACGCGAAGCAACCGATGACCTATTCACAATCATTGCTGTAAATGTGAATACGACGCCGCTTGACCTCGCTAGCGCAGCATATGCCATAACGCATGTCGGCTTTGCCCGGCACTTGATGTATGGAGCGTGTTGGGCAATAGGCGGCCAGCGCAACGGCGGCAACTTCGGCGAATTCAGGGGAATCCGTTCAGGGCGTGGATATACCGAGGGATTCCCGGAAAACAAGGAGCAATACCGCATGCGCATTTGCGGCTACCTCGGCATCGACGGCGAGGCGCTGGTGATCCCGCCAGCAATCTCCACGTCGGACTTGATATTGTCCGATCCTGCTGCGTGGGTGCATGAACAGATTGCCAAGTACGGCAAACAGGACGCGGAATAATTGCGCCCATATTGACTACCAAAAAGCGCTCTGAGCATTCCGACCAGGAACAACGAATTGTTGTTTTTATGCAACGCGCAGCTTTATTTACCCGCCCCTTGCCACCCGATAACTGGCACTGCCGCAGCAAGGTGCGGAATGGGGCGCTAAGGCGCTGAAACAAGCATTGCGCCACCCGATGCTATGCGGGGAAATTGCGCCCAGCCTAGCTACCTTTTAGGGCGTTTAAACAACGTTGCAGATTTACCATTTTTCAACCGTATTTGACTGGAGTTAGTTATATGGCAACATTTAAGGCATTTTTGATTGACCCAAAAGGCAGGACTGTTTCGGCCATTCTGTTGAGTGACGAAAGCCAGCTGGAGCAGTTCTACAAGCACATCGGCTGCCACGACGTGGACGCACTCACGTTCCCGAACGGCGATACCGCCTGGATTGACGATGAGGGGCCTTTTGTCGGCGGCCAGGATTACTTTCTCCTGCCGGACATCCACCACGACCCGATTGCAGGCAAGTGCGTGGTCACTGGCACGGTTTGGGACAACAAGGGCGACAACCTGGCCGACTGCAAAACAACAGTCGCCGAACTGGTCGCGTCGATCACATGGATGGATCACATCGCAATCGCTGCCTAACCGGCTGGCCGCCGGGGTTCGCCCCGGCTAACTGAATACTGGAGAAAGACATGACACAAGAACGAGTAACGATTCGTGAAGCCTGCCGGCGCCGCATGCCCTTGGGCGGAGTGGATGCGGAAATGTTGGAGCACGGTCTGACGCAAGTGGAGGCCGAACTTGCGGCGGCCGCGGAGCGCAATGCCGCGTTGGTCGCTGCGATAACTGGCTTGCTGGAATGCGCCGAGCTGAGCCAGGATGATCTTGAAGGCGATACGCGCTACATGATTGAAAACGCACGGACTGCGATTGGAAAGGCGGGTGGAGCATGAATGTCCCATTGCGCCTTCCCCTAAGAAAGATCGACGGACGCGAATGGATCGAGCTAATCGATTCAGAAGGCAAATCGGTAGCCGAAGTGACGACGTTTGATCAGCCGGATCAAAAAGCAGAATTCATCCGCCGCACCGTCAGCGTGCATGAGGAGCTGCTCAAAGCCCTTGAGGCATACACCAATTCGGAATACGCAAAGTCAAGACTCGACGGGACGCTGCTTTCGGCAAATTTTGCACAAGCCATGGCTGCCCTCGCCAAAGCGGGGGAAGCATGAGCGCCACCTTGAGCGAGCCAGGCCGCCTCACTTGCTGTTGCTGCGGTAATTACACAACAGGCCGCCAGTGGCATAACCGGGACATAGGTTACGGCCTTTGCACCAGCTGCATCGACTACTGCTCACGCGGTGAAAGCACTGAGTCCATGCGCTCCTTGTATGGCGATCGCGGCATCCACTACGACATTGAAGGTGCTGCATGAGAGCTTATTTTTCCATCGCCGCCATCGCTGCATTCACGCTCATCGTCTTGACGGTCATTCGCGCCGCCCTTGTGGCCGACGCCGACATTGAGCGCGACATTCAGACCCAGCGCGCGCAATTGTGCGCCGCCGACGGCTGGCCGGCGGACGCCAAGGCAGCATACGAACGCGCTTGCCGGGGCGAGTTGCGCCAACCAACAACACTTTCACGGAGGTGAATATGGCGACCGAAGCCCAAAAAATAATGCAGGCAAACCGCGAGGGGGTTGCGTTCGGCATGGTCGAGGGTGCAGCGCAAATGCGGCGCCGGATGTATGCGCTATTCCACGACTGCGGCATTGCTATGTCGCCAGAGGCCCAGCGATTCCTCGAACTGGCCGAGAGGATCGAAATCCTTCCTATCCAGAAGCTGCGGGTGGCGGCATGAACACCAGGCCGAACCATGATCCCGAAAAGGTGCTGGCCCACTACCAGGGCTTGCTTGAAATTGTGTGCGCGCTGGCCGGTATGGAGAAGTTGAAGGAACTCCTTGCCACCCAGCGCGACGGCGGCCCCGCGCCGACCTACGCCCAACTTGCTGAAATTGCTTACGGAAAATCCAAAAATGAAAATTGATGATGAAGTGCTCAACGTGTTGAGCAACAGCACCTCTGACGGCTACCAGTTGCGACTGCCGGATTACCTCAATCGCCAGCTGTACCTGCGCACCAATGTCGTGTTGGAGGCCGCGGGTGGCATGTGGAACCGGAAAGCCAAGGCGCATTGCTTCAGCGTTCCTGCGGCCGACGCAATGGATCAGATCATTTTGACTGGCGAGGTAACTGTGCCGCAGGATTTCGGATATTTCCCTACACCGTACCCGGTTGTGATGAAGCTATTGCAGCGCGCCGAAATCCACTGCAGGCACCGGGCACTTGAGCCGAGCGCAGGTCGTGGCGCAATTGCCTACGAAGTTGTAAAGCAAGGCGCGTATGTTGATTGCATTGAACTGTTGGACAACAACTACGCCGAGCTGTTGAAGATGCACGACGACGGAAATTTGAACGGCGGGATAGTGCAGGGCGATTTCCTGGCCATTACTCCCTGGCGTAACTATGACCGCGTTGTGATGAATCCGCCGTTTGCAAAGCAAGCCGATATTCACCACGTTTTGCACGCGCTGAAATTTCTCAAGCCGATCGGGTTGCTGGTTGCCGTCATGTCCGCCGGCGTGTCATTCCGTGACAACAAGCTGACGACCGGGTTCCGCGAACTGGTGCGCGAGCGCGGCGGCGAGATTGAAGCGCTGCCGGAGGGGTCGTTCAAGGCGTCCGGCACGGGCGTCAACACAGTAATTGTCACTATACCGGGGGCATAAAATGCAAATTGAAAAATCAATAGTCGCGCAGATAACGATCACCGGCGCCGAGAGGCTTGACCCGATCCGCGTCTGTCTAGAGGACATCGCGCCGAACAAGGGTCGCATCACAATTAGCTGCTACACGAAGTCATGGACAGCGTACTGGGGCAGCATGGGTGAGCGCACCATTGAGCGGTTCTTCTGCTCATGCAATGAGCATTACATAGCCAAAAATCTCGATGTCGGAATCGATGAAACAATCATCGATTCCGAAAGCATTAAGGATGGCTGCAAAAAGCGGGTAATCACCGAGCGCCGGAAGCGCGATATCAGCAAGGATGACGCGCGCGAGCTGTGCGACGAAATAGAGGATGCGGTCGTGGGCGACGATGGCTGGTCTGATCCTGATTTGATGCAAAAGGTTTTTGGCGACGAGTGGTGGTACGCACTGCCGACCAAGCCAAATCCAGACTACGCTTACCTTTGCCGGATCATCAATGCGGTGCAGCAGGCCCTAACAAACTCTGCCCAGGCAAGCGCGATCCACTAAATTTGTGGCAAATCGGCCAAAGTGCGCCCGGCATTGTAGGCAGCATCAACGGTTTCAATTCCTTCTCTGCCGTGCGCGTACACAACCAACTGGACCTTCGGGCCTAACACCGTATTACCGCCAACAGGGAAAATGGTGTAAACATCGTCGCCACCCATGACGGCATCCACTACGTCGATCACAGGAGATTCGGTAGGCTCCTTGGCCCAGGTGTTGGTGGCTGGATTGACTTGCCCCCAACGAACTAGCTCGATACGCCCGTTTTGGGCATTTATCCTCACTCCGGTAATTGCAAATACTGACATGATGATCCCCTAGGTAGGCCGACGATGAAATGACCGGTACAAGCCGCGGCGGGCCGCGACCGCACATGCACAATGTAAGCCAAATAGTTGCGCTTGCGCAAAGCAAAACAATCGGATACCTTAGTTAATCCACAATAAAAATTGGCTTAACGATGAAAACCGTTCTTGCGCTCGCTCTTTTTGCTCTGGTGTCCGGCTGCGCCACTACACCAACTCCTGTGGCTGAGGTAAAGCCAATCGCTGCGGATCGTCTGTTGGCACTCCAAGAAAATACAGGTGCGGCAACAGGCGCCATTGTAGTGACGCGCGACGTTGGTTTCATCAATAGCGCCTGCTACTCTGCGGTCCACATAAACGGGACGCTGGCAGCTCGTTTTGCGAGCGGCGAAACGGCGCGCTTCCTTCTGCCTCCCGGCGACGTACTGCTGCGGGTTGGGCGCGACCCACAAGGAAAAGGCCTTTGCGGCCTAGATAAAGAAAGGTGGACACAGCGAGAAACTGTTTTGCGACAGAATGAAGTCAAACATTTTCGCCTAACCACCGACTCGAACGGAAATTTTGACATTGTGCGGGGTGATTAATAGTCGAAACCACCCATGCCACAACGCGCTCGATTGATCTGGAGCTTCCTCTCCGGTTATCACCAGGTCAACCGAGCGCGGTTTTTTCCTCATATGCTCTACCTGAGCAATCCCAAAGACAGCGCCGTAATGGCCGCCTGCACCATATTAGAAGCCCCCAATTTCCTAATCACGCTCGACCATCGATGCGCAGTCGTGCGTTCCGATACGTTGGTGATCATCGATATTTCCCACGCAGTTTTACCCTTGGCAGCCCAGTGAAGAATCTCGCGCTCGCCGTCAGTCAATATCGCTCGCTTGGCGATCGACAGTTCTGAATGTGCGTTGAGCCTGTCGTGCGGCGGCCGGAAAAATGTTTTGATCCAGGCGGAGACAAGCCGGCGCGTGCGCGCCAGGCCGTAGTCGCCCCCGGCACCGGTGACTAGCATCAAATTTGTTCTGATGCTGGGCGCCACGATCATGATCAGCTTGGTCCCGCCGTGGACGTACCAGTCGAACTCGATGTCGAGGCCCGGCACCCCTTCGCTGGCGAGTTTGCAAAAGCCGGCCAGTTGAGCTGGGAGGGTCTGTTTCAGAAGGTCGCGGAGAAGGTCCGCATCGGCGTTCGCAATGAGCTGTTTGAAGGGCAGTTCCCTGAAAGCGGAAAGCTGCAAGCGGAAATATCCGTCGGGGCTGATCCTGATGGCCGAGATATTCACGATTTACTCTACTCACAAGCGACAGCTACAGCATGAAGCTATTTCCTTGTGAGCGCAAGCGCGGCGCGGCCCTGGCCTACTTTGACGAGCTGACTATCTCCAGTATTTTTTGCGTTGCGGCAAGTATTTCATCCGTCTTATCCGGGCCGAACGATTGCTGTAGGCGAACGCAAATCTCTGCGTTCATTGAGCGGCCGGACTCTTCCATCGCGGCCTCGATCATGCCCCGCAAATCAGGCTGCATCCGCAAGCCGAAGGGCACTATGTTTGTTGTTTTTGGGCGAACAGGCTCGTATTTCTTCATGCGACATAGTGTACGAAAGAACCATTTCACCATGTAGCTACAGCATGAAGCTATGGACGAATTGCCAACATCACATCAGGGAAAAGTTGTCAAGTGTACTTTTCTACACTTGCCGGTTTGTTACTGTGCGGCCATAGTTGAATTCCGACAACGAAATGCACCGATCCCGATCCAATGAAGTCCAATGCAGCGCGTCACACCTATTCGGTAGCGCAATCACAATTCATATCCGGCACCCGAATAGATGTCCGCGACCCTTACTTTGCTTCCTTTTTGGGAGCGTCCTTGGACGCGGGGACATATCTCTCGGTCATATATCGCATCAATACCGCGCGCACAGCCTCCGGGTCATCCATATACAACTTCATGGCAAGGGCGCCAAACTCACGCGCCGCCGTGTCCATATGAACGGCGCCGGACAAGTGATCAACATCCATCCAGTCGGCCGGTAGCTTAAGTGCGCTTTCCAGCTGGCGCGCAGTCGCGTGCCCCATGGACTTACGCTTGTTTTTGATGTGAGACAGATACGCAGGTGAGAGTCCTACTGACTCAGCAAAGCGAGCCAGCGCACCCCGTTCAGGGAGGCCCTGTGCGGCTTCCTTCTGATCAAAGCGTTTCATCAGCTCACCCAGGTTTCTCAATCTAATTTCGGTGATGTTCATTCAGCGCCTCTCATGGATTATCGCGTATATCGTATTTGACTAGCTAAATAGTAGCAGAAATCACTTTTAAGACAAATAAAACGCGAATGAATTATCGTTTGTCGCGATTCGTTGTTGCCAGTTACAAACTGAAGAACTACCATAAAGGTATTCGATTAAACAAATCGGACTTCAAGTTAGTTAAATCAACGAAGGGAAGAAATGAGAAAAGCAAAAGTAGCAACCACGACCACGACGCACGATATCAACAGCCTCGGCCTGCATGCCTGGTGGGATATCGTTGGAACGGAAAAGGTTCAAGAGGTGTGCAAGCAAGCCGGCATCCTGTTTTCCTACTTCAAAATGATGGCGTACTACACGAAAAGTTGCACACCAACCACGTTCGAAAAAATCGAAGCTGCAGCAAAAATAATTACCCCCGAAGTCCTCCCTGATTACGAGACCTGCACCCGCCAATCGGTTCGCATCGCCGCCAAAGCGGCGCGCCTGATCGCAAAAAACGCGCCGAGGATTGCTGAGCAACAGGCCGCCGCCGAGCGCGCAGCCCAAAAGCAAAAGCAGTCGCTGCCAACTCCCCACCAATCAGCATAACCCCGGTAGCCGAAGGCAAATCCAATGGCTAATCATCCTTGGTTCAGAGTATGGACGGAAATGATAAATGATCCCAAGTGGCGCACGATCGCTCGTATCTCGCAGCAAAAAATCGGAGACGTGATCGCGGTGTACGTGCACATGATGACATGCGCATCGAACGCAACCGAACGCGGCCGAACGGAAGGCTGGTGCGATGAAGATGTCGCCACCGCACTCGATATCGATACCGATCAGGTAGCGGCAATCTGCCAGGCAATGCAGGGTCGGGTTTTGGACGGCGATCGCCTCGCCGGATGGGAAAAGCGCCAGCCACTGCGGGAGGATGGCTCTGCTAGTCGCTCAAAAGAGTGGCGCGAAGCCCAAAAAGCACAAAACCGAACGCAACCGAACGCAACCGAACGCACTGAAACGCTAGAGAAGAGTAGAGAAGAAGAGACAAAGAAGAGAACTAGAAAAACAAAGGCAGCATCGCCTTCGGCAATGCCTGATGTTCTGCCCGACTGGTTGCCTTTGAAGCCGTGGAACGACTTTCTAGCGATGCGCCAGAAAATCAAGAAACCGGTTACCGAGCAAGGCATCCCGCTGGCGATCAAGAAACTGGGCGAACTCATGGCTGCCGGCCACGATCCGCAGGCGGTTCTGGAAAACTCCACGATGAACAGCTATTTGGGCCTGTTTCCGCCGCCGGCACCGCATCGGCCTGCAAGCGGGGTTGGTGTTGACGTTGGGCTTGGGCCGGCCGGCCAGGCGACCGCCGCCGCCGCACTGGAATGGTTAGACGGTGGTACACCATGACCGAATCCGACCGCGGCAAATTCGCCGCCATGTTGACCGGCACCGCCGACTACTACCGCACCAAGCTGTCGAAATTCACGATCGAGATTTACTGGAAGGGATTGCATCGGTTCGATATCGATGCAATCGAGACAGCCATCCAGCGCCACATCTCCCGCGCCGACAAAGAGGCGGCGTTCATGCCAAAGGTGAACGACCTGACGATCATGCTGGAAGGCCGCACCGGCGACCAATCGGCCGTGGCCTGGTCGAAGGTGGATCACGCGTTGCGGAGCGTAGGCACCTGGGAAGATGTCGTTTTCGATGACGCGCTGATTCACCGGGTCATCGAAGAAATGGGCGGGTGGGTGTGGTTCGGCACCAAGGACGAGCGCGACTGGCCTTTCATCGCCAAGGAATTCCAGACGCGCTACCAGGGCTACCGCATGCGCAGCGAGACACCGGATTATCAGCCGGTCCTGGTTGGCATCGCGAATAGCCAAAACGGTCAGAGCGGAGTGGCGATACAGCCGCCCGTCTTGGTCGGCAACAAGGCGCTCTGCCAGCAGGTTCTTCTTTGCGGCGGCGGCGCTCCAATCATCGGCATCACGCGCAACGTGACTGCTGGTCTCAACGTAAAACGACTCAAATAAAAGGGAAAAATGAGCGAACTCACACCGGCGTTCCAGGGGGAACTGATGCTGGCAAATTGGAAGGAAACACATTCCGGCGGCGCCACTGTCACATTCATGTTGGCGGACAAGGGCGATCTTGACCTGTTCCGCCACCTCACAGTCAAGAAGGCAAACATGGCTGGCCAGCGCTTCATGGCGGTGCTGGTCGAAATCAACGACGACGAAAAGCCAGTTACGCAAAAGCTGTCGCAGCAGGCGGCACTGATGTGCAAATCGTTGGGCTTTCAGCAGTTCGTTGAGTACAAGTCCGGCTACCAGTTGGAAGGCACGGCGGCACGGGAGAAGATGGCCGCCGATTTTGTCCGGTCGTTCTGCGGCGTGGAAAGTCGCTCAGAACTCGATAGCGCCGGCCGCGCCGGCATGCTCTACCAGCAGCTGCTCGCAGATTACCGCAGCTACTCGATCAACCTGTGAGGTCATATGAAAATTCCAAACAAAGGCACTTCCAAGTACGTGATCTGCGAGTTGATTTATCTGAACACGTCGCTCACAGCTGATCAGCTCAAGAGCTTCATCGAAGCCTTCACGAAAAAGACGGTGGAGACGTCAATCGAAAGCATGCTGGACGAATGTACCATCGTCCGTGTCGGTGAGCAGCTGCTCAACTGCGACAGCATCCGCCGCCACTTCAACGCGTTGCATACGAAAGCGAAGCCGGTCGACCCCAGCGCCATTGCTCCATCCCGAACGCCGCCAGTGTTCCGGCCGCTCCAAAGCAAATATATGCCTTCGCTTGATGGCCGCCGCGAAGGAAGCGGTGAGTTTCGCAAAATTAAGAGTCGCCACGTATGAGCACAAACACACAGAACCGCCAGGCTTATCAAATTCTGTGCGCTATGCGCCGCCCAACTCCTTTTGCAGTGTTTGCTCCGGCCGGAAAGGATATACGGATCATGCGCACGGACGAAAAAGGCTACCCCTTCGTCCTTCGCAAGCACGGTGCCGACCTGGTGGGCGTATATACCGGGGCATCAAAAATAGTGGATGTGCTGGCTGATCTTGAGAGTGTGCAGGCATGAGCGAATTCACGAAGGTTTCCACATTAGCCGAGGTCGCCATGCTGGATAAAGACGAAATGATGCTTGGCTATTGGCATGGCTTCGAGGGCAACGATGAGCCTGGTAGTGACAAGTCAAAGTCGTTTTGGCACGGCTACCGCAATGGTCGCGTTGATGGCGGCTTCGCCGAACCCGATCTTGCTCAGAAACAGTTGGCGCATGAAATTAACCCTCGACGCGAAGGGGCGTTCCATTGAAGCGCTCACCCCTAAAGCGCACGCCATTTGTTCGCAGCAAGCCAGCCAAGCGCATGAGGTCGACCAAGAAGCCGCTGACGAAAATTCAGGCGTCGGCGCGTGACGAAGAATGCACCTTGCGCTTCCCGTTCGGAATTTGCAACTACCGCACCGACACCACCGTGCTTTGTCACTCAAATCTATTGGCCGACGGGAAGGGCGCCGGACTCAAGGCACCCGACACCGAAGCAGCTTACGGCTGCGTCGACTGCCATGATGTGCTGGACGGTCGGGCACCGCGCCCGGCCGGGTTCAGCTACGAATTGATGCTGGCGTTGTTCAATGATGGGCGCGACCAAACACGTCGAATCTTGAGACGCAAAAATCTGCTACCTGCGGAGGTGGCGCAATGACCGTGCCCAAGCTACCCAAGCTCAAGCCGGTCAGCCTGGCCGCGCCAGCGCCGTATGAGCACGACATCCAAGCGGCATTTATCCGCCTGTGCCGCCTAGCTGAAAAAACGAACCTGCCGCTGTTGCAACTCGGTTTCGCCGTACCCAATGCGGCCAAGCGAAGTAAAGCGGTAGCTGCCCGGATGCTTGCAGAGGGTATGCGCGCAGGTGTGCCCGACTACATGCTGCCGGTGCCATGCGGCGCGTTCGTGGGCTTGGCTATTGAGTTCAAGCGACCCAAGACAGGCAGGACCACAGAGGCGCAAGATGACTATATTGACAAATTAACATCTGTTGGATGGTTGGTAGTGGTTTGCACTTGCCCGCTGGCCGCGTTTCGGACGGTTCAGGACTACCTACGGGTGGGCTGCAAAGCGCTACCTGCTAGGAAGCCTGAAAACAGTTGAATTTGACTGTTTTAAACAGTTGGAAACTGTTGCCTTTCATAGGGAGTTTGTAGTTTATTTTCCACAAAATTAATTGAAAATACAGTTTGCCAGTTGGCTACCAAATAGGTATTCTGAATACACATTAGAAAGCAAACGTAATAACGGGTGGGCAAGATGCAAAAGCAGATTTCTAGGGTTTCACCGTGGATTGGCGCTGTTGCACTGGTTCTAGTGTACGCATTTATACAGCAACTGGACAACGACGCAGAGCTAAAAGAAAGCGTTCGCAAGCAGGAAATTATTGCCGCCGCCAAGGCGGAATTCAAGCGGCGGCAAAAGTGGGATTCGCTGCTACAGGGTGGTGAGCATTTGACCTTTCCGGTAGCGGCGTATCAAGCGAGTCAATAACCGGAGTCAGTAATGAGCAAGATCGGCGCATTCGTGCTTGAGCAGCAAGAGCAAGAGGCAGCACAACAACACTTTGAAAATTTTGAATCGGAGAATAAATCATGTCAACCGCGACCCTCATCATCGGCGAGTCGGGCACTGGAAAAACAGCCAGTCTTCGCAATCTCGACCCATCCAGCACCCTTTTAATCCAGGCTATTCGCAAACCGCTCAGTTTCAAAAAGCCGGGTTGGGGCTTGGTGAGTAAGGATAACCCCAGAGGAAATATCATCGTCACCGATGTGGCCGAGCAGGTCATTGCCGCCATGCATAAGACGCGCCGCAAGGTCATTGTGCTGGACGATTTCCAGTATGTGATGGCCGACGAATTCATGCGCCGCAGCCAGGAAACCGGCTTTCAGAAATTCACCGACATTGGCCGTAACGCCTGGGACATTTTCAACGCTGCCGCCGCGCTGCCGCCTGACGTGCGGGTCTATATTTTATCGCACAGCGTAAGCGACGAGTTCGGTAAAACCCGCTGCAAGAGCCTTGGCAAGCTACTGGACGACAAGATCACGATTGAGGGCATGTTCACGATCGTTCTGAAAACAGTTGTCCAGGGCGGTGAGTACACGTTCTCGACGCACAACAGCGGCAGCGACACCGTGAAAACGCCGATGGAAATGTTCGAGGAAGACAATATTGAAAATGATCTGGCAATGGTCGATGCCACGATTTGCAGTTACTACGACCTGTCTCAACCCGAAGCAGCATAACCCACCCACACTTGAAGGAACCTGAAAAATGAACGCACCAATGAACAGCTACTCTCGCAACGATAGCAATGCGGCAAAAATCGGCGGCACCGGCCGCGTAAACGCAACCGGCGGCTATGAGGGCACCATTACACGCGCCGAGCCAATTCTGGCCGACAGCGGCGCGGTCGGCATTGAATTTGACTTTAAAACGCTTGACGGCGCGACGGCCTCCTTCCTGTCCGTGTGGACGCAAAACGGCGCCGGCAAAGAATTGTCCGGTCGTCGCATTGTGGACGCGCTGATGCTGCTTTTCCGCATCAAGGACATGGGCACAGCGCTGGCCGTGGTGGAAAAGTGGGACAAGGTAGCCCGTGCCGTCACCAAGCAAAGGGTTGAGGTGTTCCCCGATCTGATGGGCAAGCCTATTGGCTTGGTGCTGCAAAAAGAACACTCCGTCTATCTCGGTGAAGCCAAGGAGAAAATGATTATCTACGGTTGCTATGACGTGCAAAGCCGCAAGACTCCAAAGGAAATCCTGGAGCGCGCACCGAAGGCTGTTGCGCTCGATACCATCCTAGCTAGCTTGAAGGACAAGTATGAGAAGGGCGGCCAGCAGCAACAGTCGAGCCGTCCGGCGCATCACGGCGGCCACTCCGGCGCGCGCCCGGCCAGCGAAGTGCCATCTCATTTTGACGACGAAATTCCGTTTTAAAAACTCGCCCATATAGGCTACCAAATAGATAGTTTAACGTCCGGCGCGGCCTCGTAGATCGCGCCGGCGGATACCGGAGAAATCAAAATGCAAACAGCACCCGATTACAGCCAGGCACGAACGAAACGCGACGACGCAATGGCGATTGTGGCCGAGCACGCAGGTGAGGATTGGCGCGAAGCGGCCTTTGCCGCCTTCCGCAAGTTTGCCGAGAAAACCGTCTGTTTCTTGACCGAGGACGTACGCGAATACGCGGCCAAGATCGGCATCGCAGCGCCGCACGATAGTCGCGCATGGGGCCACGTTACGGTACGCGCCGTTCAGGCGGGACTGATTGTGCGTGACGGCTATGCACCGTCGAAAACAGGTCACATGCGGCCGATGCCGGTCTGGAAGAGCCTCATCAACAAAAGCGAGATTGCACCATGAAAATTTACGAAATCACCGCAGTCATGCGGGCGCTGATGGACACTCTCAGCGACCTCCCGCTGAACGAAGACGGCCAACCACTTGACCCGGCGGCGCAGGCCGAGCACGACGCGGCAATGGCAGCTTTCCAGGGTACTACCGACGACCTTGACGTGAAAATCCGCTCAATGGTGGCATATGCCTTGGAGTTGCGCACTGAGCGCGAAGCCCGTCAGGCAATGATGGATGCCATCGCCAAGAACGTGCTGGACAAAATGAATGCGGCGAATGCCCGCGACCAGCGCAAGGAAGAGTGGCTGTTGGCGACTGTTGCAGGCTCTATTCAAGCGGTCGGCTTGGCGATGCCGCGCAAGTATCCTGAGTTCCGCCTGAACATGCAGAAAAACATTCAGACCGCGGAAATAGTAGACGAAGCGCTCATTCCGGCCGACTACAAAACGACCGTCACACCCGAGCCGATTACCAAGATCGACAAGAAAAGGCTAAATGAGGACGTTCGCGATGGGGTGGTGGTTCCTGGCGCAAAGCTATCGATGGCCACGTTCAAGCTGACAATCAAATGAAAAATTCAACACCTCAGATGACTCGGTGGTTCCCGCCGAAAACGAAGCCAATTCATGTTGGCGAATACAACGCGAGTGCAGGCAAAGACCCGACTGCGCTTCGCTGGTGGGATGGGGAGCACTGGTCCATGGCCTACTGGCGCTCCGATACGGCCAGGAGCCAGGCGCTACGCAGGAAGCAGCACGCCATCAGCACAATCATTAGTTGGCGCGGGCTGGCCGACAAACCATGAGCTACGCCTACCGATGCTCTAAATGTCGGGGGCGCAACACCATGAAACACCGCTACGACTGGTACAAGCGCACACCGGTTTGCAAGCACTGCAAGGCATGCAACCGGTACTACTTGGACAAGGCGCGGCAATACCGGAATGACTACTGCTCCTGCGAGGGCTACCACTACAAGCATCGCATCAAGAGCGCGTGCTGTATTCATCACCCCGACTACGAACTTCATGTACGGGTTGGGCGGTACGGAGAGGACAGCGCGGTAGTCATTGCCGAGATTGCAGCGCGATCGAAGGAGACGGTCCATGAACAGTTTGCTTAAGCCTGCAAAGCCGAGAGCGATAGACAGAACCTGCAAATCATGTCGCCATTTCTCTGTCGATAAGATGCGGTTCCCGAAACATTATGAGGTAGGGCTTGGGCATTGCCAGTTTGATGCGGCGCTTGGCGCGAGCGCGTTCCGCGGCGCCGCGTCCACATGCGAACGGTACGACGCGACCGATAGGCGCAAGGCGTATTTGAAATTTCAGGGGGATGTCGCCAGTGCATAACAGGCCAATTTCAACGATTGTCAGTCTAAGAGTAGGGAGGGGTAAAAATGAACAACGAAGAACCGGTTGAGTCGACCGACGCCGAGAAGGCGGCCGACATTGCGATATGGAGCGAGGGGCACGACGCCCGCCTCAAGGGTCGGTACATCAACCCGTACGATCCATTCAATCAGCGCAATAAGTTCGCCAGCTGGCTGTCCGGCTTTCAGGCGGCGCAACTGTCGTTGAAGATGGATGAGCAATTGCGCCCGGTGACGGATGCAAAGCTGGAGGAGATTTTCAACGAGACATGGGTTCAGATGCCAGATGCAGCCCGAAAGCCGCCATTGCCCGTACCTCCGCTCGCACTCGCCTTCGCACGCAACGTGATCGCATACATCCAGAGTCAGGAGTCGAAATGAAAGTCGTTTGCGCCTACTGCGGGAGCCAGGCGGCCCTCGTCACCGGAGAGGTGATTTACCCGCATCGCGCCGATCTGCGCGAGAAGCGATTCTACTTGTGCGCTCCTTGTGGCGCATATGTAGGCTGCCACAAGGGAACGCTCAACCCGCTTGGTCGCTTGGCCGATGTGGTGTTGCGAGCCGCCAAGGTGCGCGCGCATGCTGCATTCGATCCGATGTGGCAGGGCGGCGCACGACGGCGGGGTGACGCCTACGGATGGCTCGCTGACCAGCTCGGCATCAAAAAGAAGGACTGCCACATTGGCATGTTCGACGTGGCGATGTGCAACAAGGTGGTTCTTCTGTGTCAGCGAACGCCGATCGAAGCGCGGGAGGCCGCATGACGATCCTGCCGCGCTTCATTCGACATCGGGACGCCCCTGCCTATTTGGGGGTTGATCGCAACAGGTTTGACGCAGAAATTCGACCGCTGCTGACGGAGATCCCGATCGGGCTTCGCAGCGTGGCATTTGACAGGCTTGACTTGGACGCATGGGCGGATGAATATAAAGACCGCAATGGGCGTTCGAGTCGCAGGATAGGAGTACCAGCATCATGCGAACAAGAACAAAGGGCATCCAGGTTGCCGAAGGTGGTGGCCGAACTGTCGAGAAAGTCTATAAAGGGCAACGCATCTTTGCCCGCCTTGGCGAAGTCAGCCAAGACGAAGCCGAAGCCTGGCTTCGAGATCAGCAAGCAGCAATCGACATCAAACGTAGCCAAGGCACGCAGCGCAATTTTGCGCTTGCAGCCGACAAATATTTGACCGATTGCGAGAAGCGCGGTGTGCGAACACTAGATTTGATTGCCTACCACATCACGCTGATTTTGCCGTACATCGGCTTCCTGCCACTGGAATCTGTTCACTCGGGTAGCTTGGAGTCGTTTTGCGATAGCCGGATTCAGGATGATGAGGTGAAGCCGGCGACCGTCAATCGCACGCTGGAGGTGGTCAGGTCAATATTGACCAAGTGCGCCAGGGTGTGGCGCACTGATGAGGGTAAGGCGTGGCTCCCGACCGCGCCGCTGATCGAAATGCTGGATACGAAGCAAACAAAGCGGCAGCCGTACCCGATTACCTGGGACGAGCAAAAGCGACTGTTTGCAGAATTGCCGCCACATTTGGAGCGCATGGCGCTGTTTGCCGTGAACACCGGACTACGTGACGACAACGTGTGCGGCCTGCGGTGGAGTTGGGAGCGATACATTCCCGAACTCAAGCGCAGCGTGTTTGTGGTGCCCGCGTCGGAGTTCAAGGGGAAGCGGCCGCATGTCGCCATCCTGAATGACGTTGCAATGAGCGTGATGGAGTCATGTCGCGGCGTGCATAAGGAGTTTGTGTTTACCTACAAGCAAGAGGTAAAGGACAAGAAACTGCCGCAGCACGAACCCGACCGTGTAGATACGATCAATAACACGGGCTGGCAGAAGGCAAGAAGTCGCGCAAATCTCACGCAGGTGCGCGTTCATGACCTTCGGCACACGTTTGGGCAGCGGTTGAGGGCCGCCGGGGTATCAAGCGAGGATAGGAAGGCTCTAATGGGGCACGCCACCAGCGATATGTCGGAGCACTACGCAACACCGACAATCGCGCGCCTGATTGAAATGGCGAATCTAGTGGCTTCGACGCGTGATACGCCGACAATACTGCGAGTGGTAAACGGGTAGGGAGGTTGCCCAGAGCATCGGGCAATTAGAAATAGTCACGCAAAAAGTCACGCAAAAACCAGAAAAGGGCTGTGAGATTTCTCTCACAACCCTTTGAATTACTGGTGCGGCTGGCAGGAATCGAACCCACGACCCCTTGGTTCGTAGCCAAGTACTCTATCCAGCTGAGCTACAGCCGCGAAAAACAAAATTATATACGATCTTTGTTTATTTTGGAAGAGGAAAATATTTAAAAACTTCATATTTCGCTTCGCTTGCAGAGCTAAACTTCTTTTTCTGCTTGCCCTCAACCAAGTCCGCTACTATGCCTGAACAATTGCAGAATGGGAAGCCTTTTCTGCAATTAATTGCTATTTTTTTGCTGAAGCTTGCCTGCGATGCCCGGGCAATGAGGAAATTCGCCCGGTGCTATAATCAAACAATAATCATTATCATTTGTTGTTTACGTTACGAAAGAAGGTTGATCACATGAAGGTAAAAGCAATTGCGGCAGCTGTGTCGTTATCTCTTGGTATTGCCGGCGCCGCGACAGCGGCTGAGTACCCGATCGGCAAGCAGCAGATCATGAACGGCCTGGAGATTGCCGCTGTTTACCTGCAGCCGATCAAGATGGAACCGGAAGGCATGATGCGCAAGGCGGAGCTGTCGGACATCCATGTCGAGGCGGATATCCGGGCAGTCAAAAACAATCCCAACGGCTTTGCCGAAGGCGACTGGATGCCGAACCTGGTCATCTCTTACGTATTCACCAAAGCCGGTTCGAACCAGGTGATCAAAGGCGACATGATGCCGATGGTGGCCAGCGACGGTCCGCATTACGGCGACAACGTCAAGCTGGCAGGGCCGGGCAAGTACACCTTGAAGATGATCATCTCGCCGCCGTCAGCCAATGCCGGCGCGCACTTCGGCCGTCACGTGGATAAGGAGACCGGCGTCGGCGCCTGGTTCAAACCGTTTGAAGTGGTCAATGAATTCACCTTCGCCGGCGTCGGCAAAAAAGGCGGATATTAATCTCTCATGAACTTTCGATCGGAGAGCATGACCATGGTGTCTGCCAAAGTGCGCGGCTTGCTGGGTATCGGCTTATTCTTTGCGGCGGCGGTTTCGATGGCCGCCGATTTGCCGACCTTCAAGTTGGAAATGAAGGATGGCGTATTGAATCCGGCACGGATCGAAGTGCCGGCCGGTAAAAAAATCAAAATCGAAATCCATAATCTCGGCAAGTCGGCGGCGGAATTTGAAAGCGTCCAGCTGCGCAAGGAAAAAGTGCTGGCGCCGGGCGCGGAATCGTTCGTGGTGATTGCGCCGCTGTCGCCGGGCGAGTACAAGTTTTTCGATGATTTCCATGCCACCGCGCAGGGCGTCATCGTCGCCAAATAAGAGCCTCTATATCTAGAGGCTGCGATTGTTTGCATTGTAAATATTTGCGGGGCGGTGCCGAACGGCGCGGCCGCGACTGACTGGAGATTGGGAATGGGCCAGGTATTATTCATTGTCTGGCGCGAAAGCGTCGAGGCTTTGCTGGTGGTGGGTATTTTGCATGCGTGGCTGAAGAACGGCGGCGCCGCGGCGCGCCGCGGCCTGCCTTATCTGTGGGGCGGCGTCGGCGTCGGCATCCTGGCCGCGATCGGCCTCGGTGCAGCGCTGCTGGGTTTTAGCGAACTGCTGTCGGGCGATGCACAGGATTACTTCCAGATCGTGATGGTGATCCTGGCGGCCTTCTTGATTGTGCAGATGGTGTTCTGGATGCGAAAGCATGGCCGTACGCTTAAGCGCGACATGGAAACCTCGCTCAGCGAGAACATGCAACAGGCAAGCTGGTGGGGCGTATTCGCCCTGGCGGCATTGGCGATTGCGCGCGAGGGCAGCGAAACCGTGATTTTCCTGTACGGCCTCGGCCTGGCGCAGCAAGGCGAAACCGCCGGCGCCATGATCTTGGCGGCAGTGCTGGGCTTTGCGCTGGCCTTCCTGACTTTCTATCTGCTGCAGCTCGGTGGTAGAATTTTCTCTTGGCGCCGCTTCTTTCAAGTCACCGAAATCATCTTGTTGTTCCTGGCTGCAGGCTTGCTGCTGACCGGCATCGAGCGCCTGATGTCGCTGGATATCATCCCGACGCTGATCGATCCGGTCTGGGACAGCTCCCGCCTGCTCGATGATACGACCAAGTTTGGCAACCTGGTATCCACGCTGACCGGCTATCGCGCACAGCCTGCGCTGATGAGCTTGCTGGTGTATGCGGCTTACTGGATCGGTGTCCTGCTGTTCCTGAAACGCGCCCGTCCTAAAACAAAAACGATCTGATGACTACTTGTGCAATTCCCCAGGCGACACGACTTTCCCGCACGGCTGACTGGATGCGGGACCACGCGAAGCTGATTCGCTGGGTGCAATGGGGGATTGTGCTGGTCTACGGCTTCCTGATTCTGGTGCCGATCTTTTTGCCGCTGCCGGACGAGACCGCGCACATCTGGTCGAACCTGACCCTGATCGCGCAGTTTGCCTTCTGGGGCATCTGGTGGCCGTTCGTGCTGATCAGCATGGTGCTGATGGGGCGCGTCTGGTGCGGCGTGCTGTGTCCGGAAGGGGCTTTGACCGAATTCGCCAGCCGCCACGGCCGCGGCAAGGCGATCCCGCATTGGATGCGCTGGGGCGGCTGGCCTTTCGTGGCCTTTGCCCTGACCACGGTTTACGGCCAGATGGTCAGCGTCTATCAATACCCCAAGGCGGTGCTGCTGGTGCTGGGCGGCTCCACCGTCGGCGCCATCATCGTCGGCTATCTGTATGGCCGCGACAAGCGCGTCTGGTGCAAATATCTGTGCCCGGTGAACGGTGTGTTCGGCTTGCTGGCCAAGCTGGCGCCGTTCCATTACAAGGTCAATGAAACCGCCTGGCGCGCTTCTTATGGCACCCACAGCCACACGCAGGGGCGCACCGTGATTCCTGTCAACTGCGCGCCGCTGCTGCCGTTGCGGGCTATGAAGGGCGCCGCCGATTGCCATATGTGCGGCCGCTGCAGCGGTCACCGCGACGCCATCGAGCTGACCTGGCGCGCGCCGACCGAGGAAATCGTGCGCCATGGCGAGCAGCAAAACAGCCTGTGGGAAAGCGCCCTGGCGCTGTATGGCCTGATGGGGATTGCCATCGGCGCTTTTCACTGGTCGGCCAGTCCCTGGTTTGTGCAGATCAAGCAGGCCATTGCCACCTGGCTGATCGACCGCGACATCATGTGGCCTTTCGATACGCATGCGCCGTGGTGGGTGTTTACCAATTATCCGGCGCAGAACGATGTTTTCAGCTGGCTCGACGGCGGCCTGGTGATCGCCTACATCCTGACCACCGGCCTGGTGCTGGGCAGCGCGCTGAGCCTGCTGTTCGCGCTGAGCAGCCGCGCGCTGGGCGGCTGGGACCGCAAGCGCTTCAACCATCTGGTGCAAGCGACCATTCCGCTGGCCGGCTGCGGCGTGTTTGTCGGCTTGTCGGCCACCACCATCAGTCTGCTGCGCGGCGAACATCTGCCGGTATTCTGGGCCAACGATTTGCGTGCGCTCCTGCTGATCGCCACCACCTTGTGGAGCGTCTGGCTGGCGTGGCGCGTTACCGGCCGTTACACAGCGTCTTTCGGACGCCGGCTGGCGAGCATGGCGCCGGTCATCGCTGGCCTGGGGCTGGTCAATTTCGCCTGGCTGCTGATGTTCTGGCTGTGGTAAATACCCATCGCATCCCCATCGTTATGCGCTGAAAACGGAAATCCTCCGTTGCTTGCCGCGGTTAATGCGTAAAATGAGATTGTTGTCCCGTCCATATTTTCTGCGCTGCCTTCCGTCCATGGAGCGCGGCTGCGGGCGGGAAGCCTCTTTTAAACTTTAGCTGACCTTCTATTATCATGGCTCGCCCCCGCTTCCTGCCCGACAACTTCACGCTGTTGCTGGTGACTACCGTTCTCATTGCCAGTCTTTTTCCCGCCCGCGGCCAGGTGGCGCAGTCTTTCAACCTGATCACCACGCTGGCCATCGGCCTGCTGTTTTTCCTGCATGGCGCCAAGCTGTCGCGCGAGGCGGTGGTGCAGGGTGCGCTGCACTGGCGCTTGCACTTGACGGTGCTGCTCGCCACTTTCGTGTTGTTTCCGCTGCTCGGACTGGTGCTGAAGCCGGCCTTGCTGCCGCTGGTCACACCTGATCTGTATCTGGGCATCCTGTTTTTATGCACCTTGCCGTCCACCGTGCAATCGTCTATTGCTTTTACTTCGGTAGCGCGCGGCAATGTGCCGGCGGCGGTCTGCAGCGCTTCGGCTTCCAACCTGCTGGGCATTTTCCTGACGCCGGTGCTGGTCGGGCTGGTGGTGGTGGCGCACGGCCAGGGCAAGGGCTCTTTCGATTCCATCATGAATATCGTGCTGCAGCTGCTGGTGCCGTTTGTCGCCGGCCAGATCGCGCGGCGCTGGATCAGCGGCTGGATCGAAAAGCACAAGATCATCTTGAAGATCGTGGACCAGGGTTCGATCCTGCTGGTGGTGTATACGGCCTTTAGCGAAGCGGTAGTGCAGGGCTTGTGGCAGCAGTTGCCGCCGGTTTCCCTGCTGGGCCTGATGTTGGTAGTGTCGTTGCTGCTGTTCGTGATGCTGAGCATCGCCACCTTCGCCAGCCGGCGCATGGGTTTCAACAAGGAAGACGAGATCACCATTGTCTTTTGCGGATCGAAGAAAAGCCTGGCGAGCGGCGTGCCGATGGCGAAAGTCCTGTTTGCCGGACATACCGTGGGCATGATCGTTTTGCCGCTGATGCTGTTTCACCAGATTCAGCTGATGGTGTGCGCGGTACTGGCCAGGCGCTACGCCAGCCGGCCGGTAGAGATCGTGGCCGGCGCCCCGGGGCCGGTCTGGCCGGACGTCAGTCCGGAAGATTGATCGCCCGTCCGGATGGGCTGGACTTCGGCCCACCCGGACAGCAGGCTTAGGGAGCGGGGTTGGGCTGACGCGAATGAATCGCCTCGATCTCGCGCAGGATCTCTTCATCCAGCATCAGGTTGACGCTGTCCAGGTTGCTTTGCAGTTGCTCCCGCGTGGTGGCGCCGATGATGTTGCTGGTCAGGAAGCCGCGGCTGTTGACGAAAGCCAGCGCCATTTGCGCCGGATCCAGGTTGTGCTTTTTCGCCAGCGCTACATAGTCGCCAACGACCCGGTTGACTTGCGGATTGGTGTAGCGGCTGAAGCGTTCGAACAAAGTCAAGCGGCCGCCGGCAGGGCGTGCTCCATCCAGGTATTTCCCAGACAGCACGCCAAAGGCGAGCGGCGAATAGGCCAGCAGGCCGACTTGTTCGCGGTAAGAAAACTCCGAATGGCCGATCTCGAAAGTACGGTTCAGCAGGCTGTACGGATTCTGGATGCTGACTACGCGCGGCAGGTCGAATTTTTCCGAAGCTCGCAGGAACTGCGCGATGCCCCACGGTGTTTCATTCGATATCCCGATATGGCGCACCTTGCCAGCCTTGATGAAGTCGGCCAGGATGGTCAGCGTTTCTTCGATCGGCACCGTATCTTCATCGGCAATGTGGTTGTAGTTCAGCGTGCCGAAGCAGTTGACGCTGCGGTCCGGCCAGTGCAGCTGGTACAGGTCGACATAGTCCGTCTGCAGCCGTTCCAGGCTGCCGTTGAGGGCTTCAGTCAGTCCTTTGCGGTCGAAATTGTTGATGCCGCCGCGCACGTGGCGTGGATTGTGCGGCTTGCGGGCAGGTCCGGTGGCTTTGGTGGCGATCATCACCTGGTCGCGCTTGCCGGATTTTTTCAGCCAGCTGCCGACATACCGTTCGGTCAAGCCCTGGGTCTCGGCGCGCGGCGGCACCGGGTACATTTCGGCGGTGTCGATCAGGTTGACGCCGTGCGCCAGCGCCAGCTCGATCTGCGCATGCGCTTCGGCTTCGCTGTTTTGTTCGCCCCAGGTCATGGTGCCTAGTGTTATCAGGCTGACTTTCAGATTGCTGTGTCCCAGTTCATGATATTGCATTGATGTTTCCTTTGCTGCGGGCCGGATGAGTATGGAATGCGGTATGAAAATGCAGGACGGCTTGCCTGCCCGCATCGATGGCCGTTGAGCGTAACCGCGCCATGTTTTAAAGAGGATAGTGAGTATAGCCGCAAGCGGGTTCGGCTGCTGCTCCTGGCCAGCCGGGATCAGCCGGCCTTGGCTGTGCCGGCGGCCGGCGCATCGCTTTTGCCGGCTGCCGGCAGGTGCGGATCGGCCAGCCGGTCAAGCTTGAACAAGGTAGGAAACAGCCGTATCCACAGCAGCACCACAATGATGGTGCCGACGCCGCCCAGCACCACCGCTTGCACCGGTCCCAGCCAGGCCGCCGTCACGCCGGATTCGAATTCGCCCAGCTGGTTGGAGGTGCCGATGAACACAGAATTGACGGCGCTGACGCGGCCGCGCATATGGTCTGGCGTTTCCAGTTGCACAAACGAAGAGCGCACCACCACGCTGATCATGTCGGAAGCGCCGAGCACCACCAATGCCGCCAGCGACAAGGCAAACGAGCGCGACAGCGCAAACACCACCGTCGCCAGGCCGAAGATGGCGACAGCAGTAAACATGCTGCGGCCGACCTTGCGGCTCAAGGGCTTGCGCGCCAGGAAAATGGCCATGGACAAAGCGCCGACCGCCGGCGCCGAACGCAGCAGGCCGAGGCCGAGCGGGCCGGTGGCCAGGATGTCGTGCGCATAGATCGGCAGCAAGGCAGTGGCGCCACCCAGCAGGACTGCGAACAAGTCTAGCGAAATCGCGCCCAGGATGGCCGGCCTGCTTTTGATGAAGGCAATCCCCGCCAGCACGGATTTGACGGTGGCGGGTTCGCGCCGCGGCAACACGCTTTCGATGCGGATCAGCGCCACCAGCAGGCTGGCCGCCAGGAACAGGGTGCTGCTGCTGGCATACACCGCGCATGGTCCCAGTACATAAATGAAACCGCCCAGCGCCGGGCCGATGATCACCGCGGTTTGCGTGGCCGATGCCGACCAGGCGATCGCGCGCGGCAGCAGGCGCGGCGGCACCAGTCCCGGCACCAGCGCCTGCAAGGTGGGCGACTCAAAGGCGCGGGTGGCGCCGATCACGAACACGATGGCAAAGATGACTTCCTTGGTCAGCCAGCCATGGTAACTGCCGATGGCCAGCGCGGCGGCAGCCAGGCCTTCGATGAACAGGCAGATGCGGGCAATCTTGCGGCGGTCGTAGCGGTCGGCGACATGGCCGACCACCAGCGCCAGCACCAGGGCCGGCAGAAATTGCACCAGGCCGACCATGCCGAGGTCGAAAGCGCTATGGGTGAGCTGATATACCTGCCAGCCGACAGCGACAATCTGCATCTGGTTGGCGAGGGTGGAGGCAACGCGGGCGCCCCAGAACAGGGTAAAGGGGCGATGGCGCAGGACGGATTCGGTTTCGGGGGCGGGGGGCGTGGGAGCTGGGGCGGTCATTATGCAGCGGCAGTGTCGGGGAAGCAGGGCGAGGCCATAGGATATGCCGATCCCGTAAAAAAAGCCGCTAACTTCAGCGGCTTTTTTGTGGCATGTGGCTATTCGGGACGGAACTGATAGGCAAAGGTGAACTCATCCGTGCGTGGCGTGTATTTCAAGCCTTTGCGCAGCGCCCAGGTGGCGTACTGATGATAGAGCGGAATCACAGCGTAATCGCTGAGTGCAACCACGGCGCCCTGGCGGGCAAAATCCTGGCGCTGCTTCTGGTCGACGGAAGCGAGCGAGGATTGCACCAGCTGGTCGAGTTTCGGATTGCTGTACTTGCCCCAGTTCCAGGAACCCCAGCCGGTGTCGGGATTGGTGGTGCCGAGCAAGGTGCGCAGGCCGAAATCGCCAGCCAGCGTGCCCCAGCCCAGCAAGGCCGCGCTATAGTCGCCGGCGCGCGCCTTGCCGAAATAGACTGCCAGCGGCAGCGTCTCAACCTTGGCCTGGATGCCGACCCGGTTGAGGAACTGCGCCACCGTCTGTACAACGCGCTCATCGTTGATGTAGCGGTTGTTGGGGCCGTGCAGCGTAATGCCGAAGCCGGTCGGATAACCCGCTGCCGCCAGCAGTTTCTTGGCGCCTTCCGGATCGTATTTTTCCACCTTGAGCGCATCGGCGTAGCCCAGGATGCCTGGCGCGATGATGTTCGATGCCGGTACCGCCAGTCCTTCCAGCGTTCGTTCGACCAGCGCCTGGCGGTTGATGGCCTTGGAAATCGCTTGCCGCACGCGCACGTCTTTCAAGGGGTTCTTGTCCAGCGGCTTGCCGTTCTTGTCGGTGATGTCGGGCGACTTGTCGCGCGACTGGTCCAGGGTCCAGAAAATGGTGCGCCAGGAGATTTTTTGCGCCAGCGTGAATTTCGGATTGGTCTTCAGCTTGGCCAGGTCGGCAGGCGGCACGTTTTCGATAGCGTCGACTTCACCCGCCAGCAGGGCGGCCAGGCGAGCGCCGTCAGACGTCAGGATGCGGAAGGTAACTTTGTCCCAGGCCGGTTTCTCGCCCCAGTAGGCATCGTTGCGCACCAGCTCGATACTGTCGCCGCGCTTGAAGCTGGCGAATTTGAAGGGGCCGGTGCCGACCAGCGCCTTGCCGCTGTTGAAGTCTTCGGTCGTGGCGTTTTGCGCGGCTTTCTTGGAAACGATGAAAATCGTGCTGACATCCAGCGCAAGCGGGCCGTAAGGAGTGGCGGTTTTCAGGCGCACTGTATATGGATCGACCACCTGCTTGCCGATAATCTGCTTGGTGTAACTGGTGAACGGGCCGGGGCTGGTGGTCAGGGTGGCGGGCCGGTCCAGCGAAAATACAACATCTTCCGCGGTCAGCTCGGAGCCGTCGCTGAACTTGACGCCATGCCGCAGCTTGAACTCCCAGGTCAGCGGATCGATGGCTTTCCAGGACGTCGCCAAACCGGGAATCAGCTGGCCGTTGGCATCAACATTCACCAGGGCATCGAACAGATGCGAAGAAAGCGAGATATTCGGCGCGATATTGTTGAAATGCGGATCCAGGGTAGAGACATCGGCATATAATCCGATCTTCAGATCTGCGGCGTAGCTGGCTGCGGGATTCAAAGAGGCCAGGGCGCTCAGGCCGGCGAAAGCCAGGACGAGTACTTTCTTTCTGGAAAGCTGAAACATGCGATCTCCCAATCGGTGTGAGGTAAATAAGACTGACTCCCATTCTATGACCGGGCATATAATTATCAAAACATAATAATTTCTTTTTGTTATGTGTTTTAGTTATATACGCTTTGCGCAGAAGCGGCGGGGGAAGGAGCGCAGAAGGCGACGGCGGGCAGTCGAAAAGGCAACTCTTTCTTCCGATGCAATAATTATTTGCCCGGCCGGTGCTTTTAATAAAATTATCGGTTATAATGGCGCATCGTTTAAGATTCGAGCTAGTAGTGCAGTATTAGTCTGTCATTTCTTTCTTGCTTCAAACGATCTAACGGGCGACAGCCCAACTTAACTGAAATAGGAAATGTAATGGCAACTGGTATCGTAAAGTGGTTCAATGATTCGAAGGGTTTTGGTTTTATTACTCCTGACGAAGGTGGTGAAGATCTGTTCGCGCACTTCTCCGCAATCAATTCTTCCGGCTTCAAGTCGCTGCAAGAGAACCAACGTGTTTCTTTCGAAGTTACTGCTGGCCCAAAGGGTAAGCAAGCTTCGAACATTCAAGCTATCTAATTTAATTAGTCGCTGAATCAGCATCGCAAAAATCCCCGGCTCGCCGGGGATTTTTTTCGTCTGCAGCAAATGCAGGCGGCGCGCCGTAATGCGGGTAGATGCGCCGCGCGACATACTCTATATATTTGCCATAAGAACGTAAAGGAAGGCTGCTGTCAGGAAGCTGTAAGGGTGGCCTGAAATGCTGGAGAAGTCTGCTGTATACAGATAACTTTTTTTTACAGTAAGCTGGGTGGGGTTTTACGTTAATCGAGTACTTCGGTATTTGTGCATGCCGATACTTGTCTTATAAAAATACAGAGGAGAATGCATGAACACCATAAGCAAAGCGTGTGTGGCGGCAGCGCTGATTAGCTGGTCGCTGGCTGGCGTGGCGGCGGAACCGATCAAGATCGGCGTGAGCGGTCCTTTCACCGGCGGTTCCGCGCCGATGGGTGTTTCCATGCGCGACGGCGTCAAGCTGGCGGTAGCCGACATCAATGCCCACGGCGGCGTGCTGGGCCGGCAGCTGCAACTGGTCGAGCGCGACGACGAAGCGAAGAATGAACGCGGCGTGCAGGTTGCACAAGAGCTGATCAACAAGGAAAAAGTGGTCGGCACGGTCGGCTTCATCAATACCGGCGTCGCCCTGGCGTCGCAGCGCTTCTACCAGGAAGCCAAGATCCCGGTCATCAACAACGTCGCTACCGGCAGCATCATCACCAAGCAGTTCGTGGCGCCGGCCCAGAAAGATAATTACGTCTTCCGCACCTCGGCCAACGACACCATCCAATCGGCGATGATTGTCGACGAAGCGGTAGTGCGGCAGAAGCATAGCAAGGTAGCGATCCTGGCTGACTCCACCAACTACGGCCAGCTCGGCCGCGAGGACCTGGAACGCGCCCTGGCCGCCAAAGGCATCAAGCCGGTGGCCGTTGAAAAATACAACCTGAAAGACGTCGACATGACGGCGCAGCTGCTGAAGGCCAAGCAGGGCGGCGCGGAAGTGGTGCTGACTTACGGCATCGGCCCCGAATTGGCGCAGATCGCCAACGGCATGGAAAAACTCAACTGGAAAGTGCCTCTCATCGGCAGCTGGACTTTGTCGATGGGGAATTTCATCGATAACGCCGGCAAGAACGGCGACGGCGCGCGCATGCCGCAAACCTTCATCCAGGATGGCAACACGGCCAAGCGCAAGGCCTTCATCGAAGCCTATCAGAAAGCCTACAAGATCGACCGCATGCCGTCTCCCGTGTCAGCTGCGCAAGGCTATGATTCGCTCTATCTGCTGGCTGCGGCAATCAAGCAGGCCGGCAGCACCGACGGCGTCAAAGTGCGCGAGGCCCTGGAAAACCTGAACGGCACCGTGGACGGCGTGGTCACCAGCTACACCAAGCCATATAGCCATGACGACCACGAAGCGATCAAGCCGGCCATGGTGGTGATCGGCGAGGTCAAGAATGGCCGGGTGGTATTAGCCAAGTAATAGGAGGCGGGCGCTGGTTACGCGCCCGCCAAACATCCGTTTAAGCGACATCGGTCCAGCCTGCGCAGGTATACAGGCTGGATTTGTTTCGTCAGACGGCAGCGCCGTTTTGCCATATCGTGGCTATTGCAGTCTCTTGGACCCATATCATGGAAATTCTGCTGCAACTCGTCTTCAGCGGCATCGCGCTAGGCATGATCTACGCGGTGATCGCTTTTGGTTATCAACTCACGTTCGCCACTTCCGGCACCCTTAATTTCGGCCAGGGCGAAGCCTTGATGCTGGGCGCGCTGGTCGGCCTCAGCCTGGTCGGCAACATCCACGGCGGCCCGTACCTGAACTACTGGCTGATGATTCCGGTGGTGATCGTGTTCGGTGCGCTGCAGGGCATGGTGGTGGAATGGATAGGGGTGCGGCCGGCGCTCAAGATCAAGTCCGAATTCGGCTGGATCATGTCGACCATCGCGCTGGCGATCATCTTCAAGAATGTCGCGGAGAACATCTGGGGCAAGGACGACCTGACCTTTCCTACGCCGCTGTCGGCGACGCCGTTCCAGGTGCTGGGCGCCAATGTGCAGCCGATGCAGATCGTGGTGGTGCTGGGCGCGCTGGCGATGATGCTGGCGGTGGAAATGTTCAATCGCAAATCGATTTACGGCAAGGCGGTGGTGGCCACCTCGAACGACCGCGATGCGGCTGGCCTGATGGGCATCAACACCAGCATGGTGATCACCTTTTCCTATGCGCTGTCGTCGGCCACGGCGGCTTTTGCCGGCGTGCTGGTGGCGCCGCTGACGCTGACCGGGGCAACCATGGGCACCTCGCTCGGCCTCAAGGCGTTCGCTGTGGCGATCATCGGCGGCCTCACATCCGGCATGGGGGCGATTGTCGGCGGCCTGATCCTGGGCGTTGCCGAGACCCTGACCGGATTCTATATTTCGACCGGCTACAAGGAAGTGCCTGGCCTGGTGCTGCTGTTGCTGGTGCTGGCGATCAAGCCGGCCGGACTGTTCGGCAAGACTGCCATCAAGAAGGTGTGAAGATGAGTAAAAAGTTATTCGCACTGTCGATCGCGGGCATCTTGCTGCTGCTGGCGTTTCCGCAAGTTATCCCGAATCCGTATTACATCCACCTGGCGGAAACCATCCTGATCTACGCCATCCTGCTGTTCGGGCTGGATATCGTGGTCGGCTATACCGGCCAGGTGTCGCTGGGCCATGCCGGCCTGTTCGGCATCGGTTCCTATACCACCGGCGTGCTGGTGTTCAAGCTGGGCTGGCCGTTCCTGATCGCCGCCCCGGCCAGCCTGGCCGTGACCGCCTTGTTCGGCGCCATCCTGGCCTTGCCTGCGCTGCGCGTAACGGGGCCTTACCTGGCCATGGTGACGCTGGCGTTCGGCACCATCATCCAGATCCTGATCAATGAAATGAGTTTCCTGACAGAGGGGCCGATGGGGATCAAGCTGACCAAGCCTGAGTTCTTCGGCCACCGCCTCAGCGAAGTCGGTTACTTCTACCTGGTGGCGGTCCTGATGGTGCTGTCGCTGATCGTGATCCACCGTATCGTCAAATCGTATCTCGGGCGCGCCTTCCAGGCGCTGCGCGACAGCCCGATTGCTTCGGACTGCATGGGGGTCTCGGTGTACCGCTACAAAGTGATCGCGTTCGTGATCAGCGCCGCGCTGGCCGGCCTGGCTGGCAGCCTGTATGCCTATTCGGAAGAATATATCTCCCCGAACACCTACAACTTCGAGCTGACCATCCTGTTCCTGCTGGCGGTGATCATGGGCGGCCGCAAGAGCCGCATCGGTTCGCTGCTGGGTGCGCTGATCGTGGTCATGCTGCCGAGCCTGCTGGCCGATATCGAACTGTTCCGCCAGATCGCTACGGCGGCGGCCGTGATCGGCGTGCTGGCAAGCGCCTTCCTGCTGTGGAAAAAGCGCAAGACCTTGCGCGAACTGGCGGTGCCCCTGGCCGCGACTGTCGGCATGGCGTTATTTTCCTATCGACTGGAAAACATCACCGATTGGCGCTTGACGATCTTCGGCGTAATGACGCTGTTCGTTGTGTATTACCTGCAGGACGGGATTGTCGGCTTTGCCCGCAATCTCCTTGGGTACAAAGCGACGGCAAACGACCATCCGGCCAGCGTTGCCGCCCAGCCTGGACAGGCTTGGGGGCCAATGGTCGGCGGCAGCGCTGTCGGCAGCACGCTGCTTAGCGGCCGGAAAATCCTGATGCAGTTCGGCGGCCTCAAGGCCTTGAATGAAGTCAACCTGGATATCGTCAAAGGCAGTGTGCATGGCCTGATCGGGCCGAACGGTTCCGGCAAGAGCACCATGATGAACGTCCTCACCGGCATCTACAAGCCGACTGCAGGCATGGTCGAGTTCAACGGCAAGACGATTTCAGGTACCACGCCGGCGGCGATTGCCCTGGGCGGCGTCGCCCGCACTTTCCAGAATGTGCAGCTGTTCGGCGAAATGAGCGCCACCGAAAATGTCCTGGTCGGCCTGCATCACACCTTCCGCAGCAATGTGCTGGACGTGATCTTCCACACGCCGCGCTACCGGCGCGAAGAGCTGCAGGCGCGGCAGCGCGCCGCCAGCATCCTGGAATTCGTCGGCCTCGGTGAACTGGCCGGCGAAGAGGCGCGCAACCTGCCTTACGGCAAGCAGCGCCTGCTGGAAATCGGCCGCGCGCTCGGCTTGAATCCGGAACTGCTGTTGCTGGATGAACCGGCAGCCGGCCTGACCGCGCCCGACATCAAGGAGCTGATTGCGATCATCCACAAGATCCGCCAGCACGGCATCACGATTATCCTGATCGAACACCATATGGATGTGGTGATGTCGATTTCCGATACGGTAACAGTGTTGGATTTCGGCCAGAAAATCGCCGAAGGCAAGCCGGCGGCGGTGCAAAGCGATGCCAAGGTGATCGAAGCCTATCTCGGCGGCAGTGCCGGCGATGACGCTGGCAGCGCTGCAGTTGCAGCCGAAGCCGGTGCGCCATCCACTTCCAAACCAGCGGAGATATAAGATGCTCTCGATTTCCAATTTGCATGCGGCCTACGGCAAGGTTGAAGTGCTGCACGGTATTTCGCTGGATGTGCCGAAAGGCAAAGTGGTGACCCTGATCGGCTCCAACGGCGCCGGCAAGACCACCACCATGCGCGCCATCTCCGGCATGATCAAGGCCAAGTCCGGCAGCGTCACCCTGGCTGGGGTCGATGTGACCGGCCTGGCTTCGCACAAGATCGCCCGCGCCGGCCTGGCGCATTCGCCTGAAGGGCGGCGTGTGTTCGCCACCATGAGCGTGGTCGACAACCTGCTGCTGGGCGCCTTTCCGCGCTTCACCCGCATGCGTCCGCGCGGCGACATCAAGCTCGACCTGGAGCGGGCGCTGGAACTGTTTCCGCGTTTGAAAGAGCGCCAAGGCCAGCTGGCCGGCACCTTGTCCGGCGGCGAGCAGCAGATGCTGGCGATGGCGCGCGCGGTCATGCTCAATCCTGAAGTGATACTGCTCGACGAACCTTCGATGGGGCTGGCGCCTATCCTGGTGGAAGAAGTGTTCCGCATCATTTCCCGGCTCAAGGCGGAGGGCGTCACCATGCTGCTGGTGGAGCAGTTCGCAGCCGCCGCCCTGAATGTCGCCGATTACGGCTACGTGCTGGAAAATGGACGGATTTCCGTGCATGGCCCGGCCGAGAAACTGCAGAACGATCCTGCAGTCAAGGCGGCGTATCTGGGCGGCGCTCAGCACTGAATCGGTGCAATATATTGACGCTTGGAAATTAATGTTGATTGACAGTCATTTTGCGTGAGTTATATGCCACTAATGGCTTGAACACTAACCTGGTTTAGTTTTCTACAGTGCACTGAACGTGAGAATCTGGCAATACCGTAATGCAATACGTGCATAAAACGGCCAACCATGTTTTCTACTTCGGAGCATTCAACATGAAACACGACCATACAGTCATCACGTCCGGCCACGTCAACGACTACAGCACGCAGCCATCATCGCCTTCAAAATCCGCAATGGCAGCGCTGCGCGAGCAGCGCTTGCCGTTTACTATCCGCATCGTGAATGACGAACAGGCTTTGCAGAAAGCGGTCAGGATCCGGCATGCGGCCTACAGCCGCCACCTGCCGGAACTGGCCCGCAACCTGTCGCAGTTCGAACCGGCAGACCTGGCTCAGGATACGATCATCCTGTTGGCGGAGTCCAAGCTCGACGGCTCGTCTTTAGGTACGATGCGCATCCAGACCAATCATGACCAGCCCCTGGTGCTGGAACAGTCGGTGACCTTGCCGGCGTGGCTGCGGGGGCAGCGCCTGGCGGAAGCGACACGTTTGGGCGTAACTCCAGGGCAGGTCGGCAAGATGGTGAAAACCTTGCTGTTCAAAGCTTATTTTCTGTACTGTGTAGAAAATGAGATCGACTGGATGGTGATCACAGCGCGCTCGCCCCTGGACCGGCAATATGACGCCTTGCTGTTTCAGGATGTCTTTGCCGGCGGCCAGTTCATCCCCATGCAGCACGTCGGCATGCTGCCTCACCGCGTCATGGCGTTCGAAGTCGCGACTGCCAAGGCGCGCTGGAGCGCCGCCGTCCATCCGCTGTTTTCCTTGATGTTTGAAATGCGCCATGCGGATTTGATGCTGGATCAACCCCCCGATTTCCTGGCAGCCTCTCAATCTGCTCCCAGCCGCGGCGACCTTCACGGCAGAGGGAAGGGATAATCATGGGCTGGAATAGTCATATAGTTCAGTATTGTTAAAATATGATAATGAGAGGGTGTTATTGTTGTTGAAAAAAAATAATGTGGCTTTTTTTACAGTACAGTAGAACCCTCTCACTCTACGGACGCGATGTTTATGTGGCTATTCCATGCCGATACGCCGAAAAAAAATACCGACAACCTTAAGCCGCGGGATTGGCTGGGTTTCTATTTTTCGGTTGTATTGGTGCCAGCTCTGGTTATCTTGTTGACGATCCTTGCGTTCGGGACGCTTGATAGCCATTTCGGGCATAAGGATCCGGCTTCGTCGCCGTTACGGGTGCTGAGCGACCCGGAGCAGAGCTTGCAGCCGGAACAGGCATTGCAGAAACTGACAGGCGCCCCCCAAAAGACTTATCAAAACACGCAATTGCTGGAAACGCCATTCTGGTTTTCCTTCGTCGTGCTGCCGGCCGCCGATTCCGGTGCGGTGGAAGTAGAACTGCCTTCGCGCCACGCGCAGCAGGTGAGCTGCTGGGAAGACGAGGGCCGGCGTTTGCTTGGGAGCGGCAGCCGTTCCGGTGCCGATGGCCAGGTCAGGGCTGAGAAGACCGGATTCATCTTGTCGCTGGCGGCGCAGGCTCTGCCTGCGACGGTGCTGTGCCGTGGCGTGTTTTCCGGCCCGGCGCGAATTTCTGTGCGTCAATGGAGCGCTCCGGATTTCGAACAATCGCAAAAGGAATTTTATCGCGGCATAGGCTTGATGGAAGGCGGCCTGCTGACCCTGACCCTGTTCGTGCTGGTGGCGGCGCTGATCAACCGCGAGTGGATGTATGTCCTGTTTGCCGTCTGGCTGCTGGGCAATCTGCGGCTGGGCGCCAATGCCATGGGGTGGGACGCCCATTGGCTGATATGGACGATTCCCAACCAGTGGCTGCCATGGCTGCGCAAACTGACTTTCGCCACTTATTACATCGTGACGTTCACTTTGTTCGGCAGGCTGTTCCAGAATGAGTTGAAACAGGTAGGCTTCGTTTTCCTGCAGAACGTCTTGCGCTGGCTTGGCGGGCTGCTGCTGGTCGCCGCCTTATTGCTGTCCTACCAGCGGTTCTTGCCGGTGCTGTGGTGCTGGACCGTGGTCGGCATACTCATATTGATCTTCCTGCTGGCGCGCATCGTCTGGAAAGCCCGCACCCGTGCCGTGCTGTGGTATTGCGCATCCATGTTTGTCGTGCTGTTCACGCGGGTCGATGAGGTGGTCGCCGCCGCATTCGGCATCAAAACGCTGGATGAAGTCCCCAATAACGTGATCGTGGCCTTGCTGTCGAGCCTGATGGCGTCGTTTGCCTTCGCCGAACAGATGCGCGCCGGAAAACGCGAGCTGGCCCTGGCCCAGGCAGAATTGCGCACCACTTACGAGGTCACGCCCATCGGCTTGTTTACGCTTTCGGCCGACGGCAGCTTTGTGCGCACCAATCCGGCACTGGAGAAAATACTCGGCCACGATGCCGGAACCCCATGGCTGAAGAAATGGGACGACTATTTCGAACCCGGCGCACATAACAAGCTGTGGCATATCGTGTCCGGCAAGGGCGGCAATGAAACCGAGCTGCACGGGATTACCGGCGCCGGCGGCCTGGCCAGCACCTATCTGGTCACCGCTACCTTCGCCAATGGCCGTATCGAAGGTTCGCTGCAAGACATTAGCGACCGTTCCAACGCTGTAGAACGCCTGCGTTTCCTGGCCGAGCACGATCCCCTGACCGGCGTGCTGAACCGGCGCGGCATCGAGATCATGCTGCAGCAAGCCATCGAGCGTCAGTGCGACGACCGGCCCCTGGCCCTGGCTTATCTGGACCTGGACCGCTTCAAGCTGATCAACGATCTGTTCGGTCATCAGTCCGGCGACGAGGTCTTGAAGCAGCTGTGCGAGCGGGTCGAGTTGTCGCTGGGCGAGGGCAACCATATCGGCCGCATCGGCGGCGACGAATTCATCATCCTGTTCCAGGATGTGGGGATCGGCGCCGCTACGGAAATCTGTTCCGCCATCATCCAGAAAATCAGCTACCAGTCTTATCACATCGGCGCACGCGCATTCCAGGTCAAGGGCTCGATCGGGCTGGTCGAGGTGGATGCCGGCATGCGCGTGCAGGACGCCATTTCCGCTGCCGACCGCGCCTGCCGGGAGGCCAAGAAGGCCCATAACGAACATATCGTGGTGTATCACAAGAACGCGCCGGTGTTCCGCGAGCGGCTGGAAGAGCTCAGCCTGATCGAAAGGCTGGGCGGGGAATTCCTGCCTTCCGGCCTGTTTGTCGAAATGCAGCCGATCATGTCGCTGCAGCACCCGGAAGAGTCGCTGAATTTTGAGGTCCTGCTCAGGTTGCGCGATGCGGACAACAAGGTGGTGCCGGCGACCCGGGTGATCGCGGCGGCGGAGGAAAACGGCAGCATCGCGGTGATCGACCGCTGGGTCATGGCGACCGTGCTGGAGTGGCTGGACCAGCACCAGGCACGGCTGCCGCTGACCAAGTTCGTGTGCGTGAATTTGAGCGGAGCTTCGCTCAACGATGAGAAATTCATCCAGGATCTGTTCGTGATCCTGGAAAAGCATCTGCAGGTGGTGCCTTTGCTGTGCATCGAAGTCACGGAAAGCGTAGCGCTGCACGATCTCGACCACACCAGCCGCATCATCGAACGGCTGCAGGCGCTGGGCGCCAAGGTGGCGCTGGACGATTTCGGCGCCGGCTATACCTCCTTTACCTACCTGAAGAGCTTATCGGCGGATGCGCTGAAAATCGATGGCGCATTCATTCAAAGCATGAACAAGCATCCCGCCAATGAAGCGATCGTGGAAGCAATCGTCGAGCTGGCCCGCAATCTTGGCATGAAAAGCATCGCCGAGTGGGTGGAAGACTGCGCCATGATAGAAGCGCTGGCCAAGCTGGGGGTCGACTACGTGCAGGGATTTATCGTGGCCAAGCCACAATCGCCTGACGCCATCCTGCTGGCGCGCTCCGCCGCCAGTTTCATTGTGGATCCGGACGTCGCGCGCTTCGTCGCCGAGCGCCGCAGCGGCGCTGCCGAAACGGCGGAAAGCGGCAAGTGGTCTTCAAACCTGCATTGAGGACAGGGCAGGTGATGAGGCCAAGGTCTGGCTGGTTTAAAATGCTGTCCCGGGGCCGCTGCCGCTGCCCGAAAATGTTTGACGTTGGAGATGCATGACTGCTGCAATTTCTGGTTTTTCCCTTTCCCTGTCGCTGATCCTGGCGATCGGTTCGCAAAATGCCTTTGTCCTCAAGCAGGGATTGAAGCGCGAGCATGTGTTCTGGGTCTGCCTGACTTGCGCGGTTTCGGACGCCGTCCTGATACTGCTGGGCGTGACCGGCCTGGCGATCGTCATCCAGCAAGCGCCGTGGCTGACCAGCGCGATGCGCTACGGCGGCGCGGCCTTCCTGTTCCTGTATGGCGCCAGAAGCTTCTACACCGCCTGGAAATCCTCGGCGGTGCTGGAGCAGGCTGACAATGGCGCAGCTGCCTTGCTGCCAACCTTGCTGACGTGCGCGGCGCTGACCTGGCTCAATCCGCACGTCTACCTGGATACGGTATTGCTGATCGGTTCCATCTCGACCCAGTTCCCGGACGACAAGGTAGGATTCGCCGGCGGCGCCATGCTGGCTTCGCTGGTGTTCTTTTTTGCGCTCGGCTACGGCGCCGCCTTGCTGCGCCCCATCTTCGCCAAGCCGGTCTCCTGGCGCATATTGGAAGTCGTGGTCGGTCTTACCATGTGGACGATTGCGTATAAATTGCTGACCGAGTAAACCTGCGGCCAGAGGCAGCGCCGCGCCAAGAATGTAAAATGACGGATTGGCCGCGGCACCGGCGTTGCAGGAGCGCACGGCATTCATTCATATCAGACAGAGAGCAGAGATCCCATGAGCGCGACCCTCAAACACATCGTATTGTGGAAATTGAAAGACCACGCCGAAGGCGCCGACAAGGCCAGCAATGCGCTGAAACTCAAGGCCCTGCTGGATAGCTGCGCCGGTATCGTGCCTGGCATGATCAAGTTCGAAGCAGTCGTGGCCCAGCCGGGCCTGGAAGCGACTTATGACGTTTTGCTGAATTCCGAATTCGAGTCGCAGGCGGCATTGGACGCCTACCAGAATCATTCGGCCCACGTCGCCATCAAGCCCTTCTTCGGCGCGGTGCGCGAAGCGCGCCAATGCATGGATTACCTGAGCTGAGCGGCCGTCATGTTTCCTTCCCACGTTTTCCCGATCGATAATCCCTTCCTGACTTATCTCGGCGTTGAATTCGTCGAGATGGGCGAGGGCGCGGCCGAGCTGGCCCTGACCTTGCAGCCGCATCACATGAACAGCTGGCAGGTGACCCATGGCGGGGTGTCGATGACCATGCTGGACGTGGTGATGGCGCTGGCCGGCCGTTCGCTTTATCCGCAAGCCGAAGCGGCCGTCACGGTGGAAATGAAAACCAGCTTCCTGCAACCTGCGGGGCGCACCGGCGCGCGGCTCGTGGCCAAGGGGCGGGCCTTCCATCAATCCACCACCATGTGCTTTTGCGACGCCGAGCTGTGGCACGGCGACCACCTGGTGGCAAAGGCGATGGGCACCTTCAAGTATCTCAGGCACAACCGGGCGGCACTCAAGATCAAGCCGGGCTGAAAGCAAACCATGAAAAATGTGGAACACATGAAATTTCATCTGACAGTCGACAACTGGGCGGTGCAGAAGGCGGACGCGCGCGCCGTGCGTTTCGACGTATTCGTGATCGAGCAAAAAATCCCGGTCGAGCTGGAGTGGGACGATATGGATGAGCATTGCGTGCATGCCGTCGCCTATGACGAGAACGGCCATGCCATCGGCACCGGACGCTTGCTGCCGGATGGCCATATCGGCCGCATGGCGGTGCGTTCGGCAGGCCGCGGGCAAGGCATAGGCGCAGCGATCCTGCAAGCCTTGATGGCGCAGGCGCGCCAGCGCGGCGACCGCGAAGTGGTGCTGAATGCGCAGACGCAGGCGGAAGCGTTTTACGGCCGCCACGGCTTCATTCGCGATGGCGAGGAATATTACGAAGCGGGGATTGCGCATGTCTGCATGCGCCAGGTTTTCAGCTGACGTTGATCCTGGCAGGACAGGCAGGACAGCAGGCAGGGGGCGCCTTCAGCGCGTACAGCGGCCGGATGGCGCGTGCGTGTGGCAAGGCGCGCCCGAGGGCGTCGCAATCCGTTCGTGCAGTATGGCGCTGCCGTTGGCCTTCATTCTCACGATGGTGGAAGCGCGCGTGCCGTAATCCGGCGATTCGATGAATACGGCCGACAGTATGCGCTCGGTCTCAATGCTGACGCCGGTGGACGGCAGGCGGCAATCGCCGGAGCGGGTGGTGTCGCTGAGCATGTCGAAGAAACAGGCATCGGGCGCGCCCTGGCACAGCAGGCTGGAGAATTGCGCCTTGGTGCGCACCACCTTGGGCCAGCAGACGTCCAGCGTGGCGTTCGACAAACCGTAGACGCCAGGCGCCAAAGGCTGGCCGTTGCGCGGATCTGCCTCGCCCTTGTTGGAATACCAGATCAGCTGGCTGCCATCGCCGACCAGCAGGTTGAAGCCATTGAAGCGAGCGGCGTCGACAGCGATTTCAGCGACATATTCCGCCGCCGATTTTCTGCTGGCCAGGAAATCGGCCACCAGCGCGCCGCGACTGGGCGCATCGGGCCGCCGTTCCGCCGGCGCCCGGACATTGGTGATGGCGGCAAAGCGGCCGCCGCGGGTGATGCCGATCCAGGTGCCGCCGTCCTGCAGGTCGCGGCCGGCATAGATGTCGGGCTGGTCTTCCCACCAGCTGGCGGCAGCGCTCGGGCGCGCATAGAATTCATCGCGGTTGGCGGCGGCTATCAAGGGAGAGCCAGGAATCACTTGCCACGCAAAAACAATCAAGCACATGATGAAATATTGACAAAAAATTCAGTATGACGAGGGCCATCGATAAGGGCTGCGAGGCCATGCCGGGCAACCGCCTGATCGATCACTTGCAGGAAATCCGGCGGCACCGAAGAATACACTTCCATCCAGGTGTGGTGTTCATCTTTTATCTCCGCGCTGCGCTTGAGCGCGGTATTGATCTGGTGCTGCAGCGACAGGTCGGCCTGCATGGCCGCGGCGGCATGGTCGAACTCCTGGGCGCGGCTGGCCGCGACCTTGTAGTAGATATACAGATTGGTGCTCATCGCAGGCTCAGGCCGACAGCTCAGAGTCGGTGACGTCGATGATCGAATACGGCAGCGCGTGGAATTGCAGTTGCGCGCCGTGGGCCGAACCCAGATGCACGGTGCCTCCGCCCTCAAGCGCGGCCAGCTTGATCTCCAGCAGGCAGCGGCTGCTGTGTGCGCTGTCGGCCTCGGCATTGACGATCATGCCGCACGGCTGCTCGGGATCGTTGCTGGAAAATACTTCAGTGGCGGCGGCGATGCCGACGGCTTGCACGCTGGCGAGCACGGCGCGGCGCTTGAGCTTGCCCAGGTATTGGCTGCGGGCGACGATTTCCTGTCCCGGGTAGCAGCCTTTCTTGAAGTTGACGCCGCCAAGCACTTCGAAGTTGACCATCTGCGGTACGAACTGTTCTTGCGTAGCCAGGGTGATCTGCGGGATGCCGGCCTGGATTTCGCTCAGGCGCCAGGCTTGCGCGCCTAGCGCTTGCAGGCTGCCGCTCAGCTGCGGCCAGGCGGCGATGGCGGTTTCCGGGCTGGCAATCCATTGATAGCGCGGCGCGCCGTCGGCGTCGGCGACGCGGATCAGGCTGCCGTGCTGGTTGTCGATCTTGCCGTAGGGTGCGTCCGGCAGTGCCGGAAACCATGGCGCCAGCGCTGCTGCAGCGGCATTGCCGGCCAGGCCGAGGATGGCGTGCGTATCGGTTGCATCAGCCAGCTTGGCCTTGGCGCGCATGACGAACATCTGCAGGCGCTTTTGCAGCGCCGCCTGCAACTCGCGCGGCAGCTGCAGGAAAATATTGTCGCCGCTCTTCCACATCAGGAAGGTCGCCTGCAGGCGGCCCTTGGGCGAGCAATAGCCGGCCAGCCGCGCCTGTGCGGCGGTCAGGTTCTGGACGTCGTTGGTGAGCTGGGTATGCAGGAAACTGGCGGCGTCTTCGCCGCTGACAGCGATCAGGCCCAGTTCCGGCAGCGGGGCGAAGAAAGACGGCTGAGCCGCCACGGCCGGCGGCAGCGCTGCCAATGTCTGTTGCTGTAAAAAATCCGGCCAGATACTTGTTATTTCATTCATAAATTGTAGGCATTCCCAAAACAGCGATTATCATATTGGGTTGATTATAGTGATGTCGCAAAAAAGGCGTTGGATTTAGCCGTTTTTGCGCTGCTTGAACGAGCGCCTGTTAACATTTTCAAATGTTAACAGGCGCTCATAAATGCGATAAATTCGGAGCGACCGGTCTTGTTTAAAAAACTATTGTTGTGGGTGATCTTGTTGGGCGGCCTGGCCGCCGGCGGCATGGCTTACTGGGCCCAGCAGCCGGTATTCGACGCCGGGCCTGTGCGGCCGTTCGCCATCAAGCCCGGCAGCACCCTCGCGACTTCGGTGGAACAGATCGCCGATGCCGGCGTCGGCGTCAATCCGCAACTGCTGGAATTGCTGGCGCGCGTCACCGGCAAGGGCGGCAAGCTGAAGGCCGGGAGCTACGAGCTGAAACCGGGCGCTACGCCGCTGCGCCTGCTGACGCAGCTGGTGCGCGGCGAGTTTGCGCAAGAATCGCTGACCGTGATCGAAGGCTGGACTTTCCGCCAGATGCGCCAGGCGGTCGCCGCGCAAGCCGCGCTCAAGCACGATACGGCGGACTTGTCCGATACCGAACTGCTGGCAAAGATCAGCCCCGACTACAGCATGCCGGAAGGCCTGTTCTTCCCCGACACCTATCTGTTCGCCAAGGGATCCAGCGACCTGCAGGTGTACAAGCAGGCGCATGCCTTGCTGCTCAAGCGCCTCAGCCAGGCATGGGAAGGGCGCGATGCTACGCTGCCATACAAGACTCCCTACGAAGCCCTGATCATGGCCTCCATCGTGGAAAAGGAAACCGGCCGCCGCGCCGACCGCAGCACGATCGCCGGCGTTTTCGTCAACCGCCTGAAGATCGGCATGCTGCTGCAGACCGACCCCACCGTGATCTACGGCATGGGAGAGCAGTACCAGGGCATCATCCGCAAGCGCGACCTGACCACCGACACGCCTTACAATACCTACACGCGCGCCGGCCTGCCGCCGACGCCGATTGCCTTGCCCGGCGCCGAGTCGATCGCGGCGGCGCTGCATCCGGCGCAAACCGACGCCTTGTACTTCGTTGCCCGCGGCGATGGCAGCAGCCATTTCTCCAGCAGCCTCGGCGAGCATAACCAGGCGGTCAATCAGTATCAGCGCTAGATTTCTCGCCGATGGGCGATAATAGTAAAAATAGTACGCAGCAGTAGCGCAACTCAATAGCGTGAAACAGCTTCACAAACAGATTAAGACAATGGCATCAGGAAAATTCATCACATTCGAAGGCATAGACGGCGCCGGCAAGTCGACCCATATCGGCTTTGTCGCCGATCTGCTGTGCAGCCACGGCCTGACGGTTGTCACCAGCCGCGAACCGGGCGGCACCGACTTGGGCGAAGCGCTGCGCGAAGTGCTGCTGCACCAGAAAATGCACCTGGAAACCGAGGCCATGCTGATGTTCGCGGCGCGCCGCGAACACCTGGCGCAAGTCATCGAACCGGCGCTGGCGCGCGGCGACTGGGTGATTTCGGACCGTTTCAGCGACGCCACCTTCGCCTATCAGGGCGGCGGCCGGCAATTGTCGCTGGCCAAGCTGGAAGCGCTGGAGCAATGGGTGCATCCGCATCTGCAGCCGGACCTGACCTTGCTGTTCGACGTGCCGCTGGAAGTGGCGCGCGAGCGTCTCGACGCCAGCCGCACGCTGGACAAGTTCGAACAGGAAAAATCGGACTTCTTCGCCGCCACGCGCGCAGAGTACCTGCGCCGCGCCGCCCAGTTTCCCGAACGCTTCCAGATCATCGACGCTACCCGGACGATTGCCGAGGTCCGGCAGGCGCTGACCCGCATCATCGCAGCATTATGTGCAGAACAGGCCAAGCCTTGACGCAGACTGATAAGGCACGTGCATGAGTGATACCTTGTTCCCCTGGCAGGGCGATATCTGGCAGCAGCTGCAGCAGATGCGCGCGCGGCTGCCGCACGCGATCCTGTTCCATGGCGCCGAAGGCATAGGCAAAACCGCCTTTGCGGAACAGTTCGCCCAATCCCTGCTGTGCGAAACACCGCAGCCGGATGGCCATGCCTGCGGCGCATGCGGCTCCTGCGGCTGGTTCGTGCAGTACAACCACCCCGATTACCGCCGCGTGCGGCCCGAGATCCTGGACGGTGACGACGCCGGCGAGGGCGATGGCGCCGAAGGCGAGGCGGGCGACGCTAAAAAGACCGCCAAGTCGGCCAAGGCGCCGTCCAAGGAAATCAAGATCGACCAGATCCGCGCCCTGGCCGGCTTCATGAACATTTCCACCCATCGCCAGGGCCAGCGCGTGGTGCTGCTGTATCCGGCCGAGGCGCTCAATACCGCCGCCGCCAATGCCTTGCTGAAGACACTGGAAGAGCCGCCGCCGAATACCGTGTTCCTGCTCAGTTCCAATAGCCTGGACCGGCTGCTGCCGACCGTCCTCTCGCGCTGCCGCAAGTTCGCGATGCCGCTGCCTTCGCGCGAGCAGGCGCTGACCTGGCTGCGCCAGCAGGAGGTCAAGGATGCCGATGTCTGGCTGGCCGAGCAGGGCGGTGCGCCTCTGACCGCCTATGCGCAGTCGCAAAGCGACGGGCGCGAGCTGGTCGACGAGTTCTTGCAGCATCTGACCCGGCCCGGCATCGACGGCGCGCTGAAATGCGCCGAGCACTTGCAGAAAACCCCTGTGGCCGAGCTGGTGGCGTGGCAACAACGCTGGCTGTACGATCTGTTTTCGCTTAAATTGTGCGGCACAATCCGGTATTATCCCCGGTATGAAAAGGCGCTTGCCGGATTGGCCGCCAAAGTCGAGACCGGTGCTTTGCTGCGAGCCCTGAAAAGCAGCAACGAGCGTCGCGCGGTCGCCGAACATCCGCTCTCGGCGCGCCTGTTTATTGAAGAAATGCTGCTGGATTACGCCAGCATGTTTGCTTGAATTTTGCTTATAGGATCAAGATGGCAGAGAACACCACAATCCCGGCCGAGCCGGTCAAATTATCCCGGCCGTCGGTATTGTCGCTGGTAATCAAAGAAAAATCGGCGCTGTACGCCGCTTACATGCCGTTCCTGACCAATGGCGGCATCTTCGTGCCGACCAACAAGACCTATCATCTGGGCGATGAAATCTACCTGATCCTGAGCTTGATGGACGACGGCACCAAGTACCCGATTGCCGCCAAGGTGGCGTGGATCACGCCGAAGAATGCCAATAACAACAAGGCGCAGGGCGTCGGCGTGCATTTCCCTGACGACGACAGCGGCCAGCGGCTGCGCAAGCGGATCGAGGAAGTGCTGGGCTCGGCGCTGGGTTCGGCGCGTCCGACTCATACTTATTAAATAAACATACAGCAGCATGGATCATATGGACTACAGCTTCAGGCTCGCCACGCAGCAGGACTTGCCGGCGATCGTCGCCATCTACAACAGCACCGTCGCCTCGCGCGAAGTGACGGCCGATACCGAACCGGTCACCGTGGCTTCGCGCCAGGACTGGTTCGACCATCACAATCCGGAACGCCGGCCGCTGTGGGTGGTGGAGCAGGAGGGGGACGATGGCCGGAAGTCGCTGCTGGGATGGTTGTCGTATTCCGATTTCTACGGCCGTCCTGCCTATGCAGGCACTGCCGAGCTGTCGATCTACATCCACGAAGATGCGCGCGGCAAGGGCATGGGCCGCTATCTGCTGGGGCAAGCCATTGCGCATGCCCCGAGCATCGGCGTGCACACCTTGCTGGGCTTCGTGTTCGGCCATAACCAGCCAAGCCTGAAGCTGTTCGATGCCTTCGGCTTCGAGCGCTGGGCCAATATGCCGCGCGTCGCCACCCTCGATGGCATTGAGCGCGATCTGGTGATCCTGGGCAAGCGCGTCGCCTGAAACGCATTTAAGCCCTGTCCGACGCAATTTCCTGCCGCTGCTAAAGTAGCGGTTTTCCCCTATTCTGTTTTGAGTTGCCTATGTCACGCACCCTGGTTCTAGCCTCCAACAACGCCGGAAAATTAAAAGAATTCGGCCAATTGCTGGCGCAGATCGATTTCGACGTCCGTCCGCAAGGCGAATTCGACGTCCCCGAGGCGGAAGAACCGTATCTGACATTTGTCGAAAACGCCCTGACCAAGGCCCGCCACGCCTCGCGCCTGACCGGCCTGCCGGCGCTGGCCGACGATTCCGGGGTTTGCGTCAACGCCCTCGGAGGCGCCCCTGGCGTACTGTCGGCGCGCTATGCCGGCGAACCGAAGTCCGATGCCGAAAACAACCGCAAGCTGATCGCCGACCTGGCGCCGCATGCGGACAAATCGGCCTATTATTACTGTGTGCTGGTGTTTGTACGCCATGCTGACGATCCGCAGCCGGTGATCGCCGACGGCCGCTGGAACGGCCAGATCATCAGCGAAGCGCGCGGCGCCGGCGGTTTCGGCTACGACCCGTACTTCCTGGTCACGGAGCACAACAAGACCGCAGCGGAATTCACCGCCGCGGAAAAGAACGCCATCTCGCATCGCGGCCAGGCCCTGCGGGCGCTGGTAGAGAAACTGCGATGATCCCGATCAAGCCCATCGGCATGCCCGGCCAGGCCAAAAGTACGCCAGCGGACAAGCCTTCCGCCGCCGCCCAGGCCGCATTGGCCTATTTGCAGCCGGGCGCGCTCAGCCTGAGCGCCTTGCCGCCGCTGTCGCTGTACATCCATTTTCCCTGGTGCGTGAAGAAGTGTCCGTACTGCGATTTCAATTCGCACGAAGCCAAGGGCGGTTTTCCGGAAGAGGAATACCTGGCCGCCTTGCGCGCCGACCTGGAAGCCTCGCTGCCGCTGATCTGGGGCCGCAAGATCTACACCATCTTCATCGGCGGCGGTACGCCCAGCCTGATGTCGGCAGCCGGACTGGATCGCCTGATGTCGGACGTGCGTTCGCTGCTGCCGCTGGACGGCGCCGCGGAAATCACCATGGAAGCCAATCCCGGCACCTTTGAAGTCGAGAAATTCAAGTCCTATCGCAACAGCGGCATCAACCGCTTGTCGATCGGCATCCAAAGCTTCAACGGCCGCCACCTGCAGGCGCTGGGGCGGATCCACGACGACGGCGAAGCGCGCCGCGCGGTCGAGATCGCTCACGCGACCTTCGACAATTTCAATCTCGACCTGATGTATGCGTTGCCGTCGCAAACGCTGGAAGAGGCGCGGCAAGACGTTGCCACCGCCATCGCCTTTGCGCCGCCGCATCTGTCGCTGTACCACCTGACGCTGGAGCCCAACACCTACTTCGCCAAGTATCCGCCGGTGATTCCCGACGACGACGCCAGCGCCGAAATGCAAGACATGATCAGCGCCCACACTGGCGCCGCCGGCTACGGCCACTACGAAGTATCGGCCTATGCCCAGGCCGGGCGGCAGGCGCGCCACAATCTCAACTACTGGCAGTTCGGCGACTATCTCGGCATCGGCGCCGGCGCCCACAGCAAGCTGTCGTTCCCGCACCGCGTGATCCGCCAGATGCGCTACAAGCAGCCCAAGGCGTATCTGGAGCACAGCCGGCTGGGCAATGTGGTGCAGGAAGAAACGGAAATCGGCCGCGACGACCTCGGTTTCGAGTTCATGCTGAATGCGCTACGCCTGAATGGCGGCTTCGAGGTCAACCTGTTTAGCGAACGCACCGGCCTGGCGCTGAATACGATAGAAAAATCGCTGAACCAGGCGGAAGCCAAGGGCTTGCTGTACCGCGACCACAAACTCATCAAGCCGACCGTGCTGGGGCAGCGGTTTTTGAATGATTTGCAGCAAATGTTCCTGCTGGATTGAGCTGTTTTCCCGGCTGAGCCAGGATAATTTGCATAAAAAGCGGGGCGGCTATCGTTAAGTTGTTGCAAATTGGGTATAATTACGTCCTTTCCGGAAGTGTGGCCGAGTGGTTGAAGGCACTAGTCTTGAAAACTAGCGACGGTTTATCCCGTTCGTGAGTTCGAATCTCACCGCTTCCGCCAGATCCAAGCAAAACGGCCCTCTACGGGCCGTTTTGCTTTTCTGGCAAATTTTTTGCAAAACAATCGTTTCTGTTCGTTTGCGCACCGAATTAACCCACTCAGTTTGTCCCTTCCTCCATTGCCTGGCGAACGCTGCCACCCTGTCGTAAGATCCCTCGAAACCCAATTCCAACAGATCCTCGTGAAGCTGTTTCAGGCTGCGCCGTTGTTTGCGGGATTTGGCCGCCTCGGTCTTGAGCGCCTCACGGCGCCCAAGTTTACCCGTGCAAAGCTGGATTTTAAATTGCGGACTATGCCGCCAATAAGGTCCTCTTGCTGACATGATGTCGCTCCTCCTGAGAAGGCTCGACAAGCGCATCACTTCCTCTCGTGGCCTTGGCCCAGCCCGAGAGGTTCCGTCCAAAAGTGGGTCAGTTTTCGGTGTAGATCAACAGAATATAGATTCAAATGCGGTCGTGCGAAATTTTAGTGATCTCTGAAGAGAGGAGCTGCGATGGAAGAGCACGGATCAATTCTTAATGAGCGCCTGCGACCGGCGGACGTAACGGCTCGCGCAAGAATGAAACTAGCGCTTGCAAGGACGCGCTCATATTCCGGCGACTGGAGTAGTAGAGGAAAAAGCCAGCGCGGGACCAGCTGTAGTCTTCAAGCATTTCAACTAGACGGCCACTTTGCAAATGGGGGCGCACATGATCTTCCGCCAGCAAGGCGATACCTGCACCGCTTAGCGCGGCGGCCAATGCGAGATTGGCATCATTAGCGAGTAAATGTCCGGTGACGGAGATTTCGAGCGTGTGTCCTTTGTCCATGAAGACCCACGGTTTGTTGACGTCAGTAGTTGGGCGCTTGATGCGTATGCATTCGTGCTTTTGCAAATCGAGCGGGGAATGCGGTACGCCATGTTTTGCAAGATAACTGCGGGACGCTACTGCTGCAAAGCGCCGGTCGCGGCCGATGCGGCTGGCAATCATGTCCTTGGCCAGCAACTCGCCTTGGCGAATTCCGGCATCGAATCCATGCTTTGCGAGGTCGACGAATTTATCTTCCACCGAAATATCCAGGATTATCTCCGGATAGTACTTACGGAATTCGGCAAGCCGCGGTGCAATCAATAGCTCCGTTGCGACACGCGGTGCGGTCAGACGTACCGTGCCGGACGGCGTTTCGCGAAAATCATTGATCGTTTCCGCCGCTCTAGCCAGCCCATCCAATGCGGGACGCAAATGGTCCAACAATTGTCTACCCGCTTCGGTGAGCGAAACGCTGCGCGTGGTGCGATGGAGAAGCCGCACGCCCAGCCGCGTTTCCAGCTGCCGCATCGACTGGCTCAGCGCAGACGGCGTAACTTCCAAAAATGCCGCTGCTTTAACAAAGCTTTCACGCTCGGCAATCGCTACAAAAGCATTGAATTCCGCAAATTCATTTCCACGCATTGATTAGCCTTGCTACATAGTGCAATAAGTTATTGATGCATTATTAAATCATAATTTCTCGCTACACTGGAGCCCTAATTTCATTGCGCCAATCGCAATTTCAACCTCAAAATAGGAAACTCCCATGAAAGTCGATTCAAGCAGGCTGATCAAGCAGGCCGGAAAAATTGCAATAATCGTTGCGACCGCTTTGGCCGGCATGACTGCAGTCACACAAAACACCTATGCCCAAGCACCGATGGCGAAGTTTCAGGCGCCGGGCTTTTATCGGATGATGCTTGGCGATTTCGAGGTCACCGTCGTGTCCGACGGCACCGCAATGCGTCACGTTGACGAGATCATGAGCAAACCAGAGGAAGTCAGGGAAACCTATTCCCACATTGGCGAAGAGCTTCCGGCCGAGCTTTCAATCAACACCTTCCTGATCAATACGGGATCGAAACTGATTCTGGTCGACACCGGTGCTGGTGAGCTGTTTGGCGGTGGCAGTAGTGGCCGCCTAGTGACCAACTTGCGTGCCGCCGGCTACCAGCCTGAGCAGGTTGACGCCATCTTGCTGACCCACATCCACGGCGATCATTCCGGCGGGTTAAGCGTAGGCGGCAAACGCGTTTTCCCGAACGCGGACGTGTATGTTGACAAGAATGATTCCGACTATTGGCTCAGCGAAGAAAAAGCGAATGCCGCTCCGTCGTCAATGCGGACGACCTTTATCCAATCGCGCGCAACAGTCAATCCCTATATGGACGCGAAAAAACTGAAACCTTTCGTCGGCGCGCAAGAATTGTTTCCTGGGATAAGCAGCATTCCAGCCTACGGACATACTCCCGGTCATTCTGCTTACCTGATCGATAGCCGAGGTAAGCAGTTGTTGCTGTGGGGCGACGTAATTCACGCTGGCCACGTGCAATTCAAGGACCCGGACGTGACGATCGCATACGATTTTGATCCGGTTGCCGCAGTGAAATCGCGTCAGCACCTATTCCATTTGGCGGCGACAAATGGTTACCTGGTCGGCAGCGCGCACATCTCGTTCCCCGGCCTCGGCCACGTTGCAAGCACCTCGACGGGATATGAATGGGTGACTGCGCCGTATCAAATACAAGGGACGTTGTAGCACGCGAAAGTGACGGCGATAGACATCGCAGCAGGCCGGGGCGCGGGACAAGCAGGGGCAACAGAGTGATGTCACGCAAATCCCGAAGGCGCAGAACGATGCGATCAAGGGGCAGGGCGCAAGCGAGGAAGGCAGTTTCCCCGAACTGTCACAACCGCATGTTGTGCTGGCTGGTCCTGTCGGGATTGAGACTACCATCAGCGGCAGTACCCATATCGCCAGCACTCAGAACACGGCCATCGCGACCGGCAAGAATGTGCACGGGGTATAGATTGTTTGATGGGCCGTTGCATGGCATCGGCGCCACAGCCATTTAATAGTTTGAAAGATGAATTATGACCAGAGTACTTTTTCTTGCCGGATATCTGGATTTCATTATATTTTCGAGCAAATACATCAGCGTTGGCGGATAACGAAACTGCACCATGGATGTTTGATTGCATATACGGGGCAACACGTTTCGCTATCACCCTTTCGGGCACCCATCGTTCTTGAAAAATCCACTTTCCTGGCCATGGAAATGACCAATGTCGACACCTCCTGCGCCTGTTGGAAATGCAACCCACAGCCTTTGCCCCTTTTTTAATATGCCACCTACATAAGGGATGCAGATTTCACAAGGACCCTTGAGATAGTTGATGGCCATATGACCTTCATTGTATGTATGTGAAAAAACGCGAAGGAAAAGAGCGGCTTGCCCTTCCAGATGACCTAACACTTGTTTTTCCATTGCTCTGTTACTGATCTCAGATTGGCGGCCTTTAACAAACGGCTCAATGATGTCGGTGCCGCCGGAATTTATAGAGGAAAAAATGTTTTGTTGATCTGGAGCCATGACACCGGGGATCCAAAATTTTCCTTGAGCTGGAATGCCTTTTACGTGAGGAGGTAGATCTCCGACAACGTTTTTAGTATTGTCCTCAGCAGTTAAACCTCGAGGATCCGACCATCTAATAGATGACGGGGCATATTGATACGGGTTATTGCCTCCTGCCAAACCAATTGGATCCTGCCCGACGAACTGTCCGATGGCGGGGTCGTAGTACCGGTATCGGTTGTAATGCAGTTCAGTCTCACCATCGAAATACTGCCCCTGCAGCCGGATCGGGTTGTCGACAGCTAGCACATGCTGTCGCTGTACCGCACCCCATGCCGTGTAGCTAGCCGACCAGACTACCTGTCCGCGGCAATCCGTCAATCCGGTCGGACAACCATTGGGGTCATCGTGATAGTGGAAGACGCCACTACCGGCCTCTTCAACGATTGGCTCCGCATCGCTGGCGGTGACCTCCGGTGGGGTACTTGCCACCGCGCCTGGCGCAACGACAGGCGACGTGAACGTGGGTGGAGGCGCACTGAAACTGCTGCCCAGCTGCATCCCGGTGCCCAACCCTGCAAGACTGTCTTGATGATTGTTCTCTTGCATCAAGCGAGCTGCTTCGCCCTGCTGGCCGAGCCTGACACCACCCAATCCTCCCATGCCACCTAAACCACCCAGACTGCCTAACGCACCGATGCCGTCGATATCCCCGGTAGCAACTGCCCTTGAGTCTGGTGAAGCCTGGGGTTGCGGTGTTGCTACAGGAACAGTTGTTACCGGCTTCTGCGCGACGGGATGGGATGCCATTTTTTTTGCCGCAGCTCGTGCAGGCCGTTTGGCGACTTTGGCCTGCCGATCAATCAATGCAAGCGGCACAAACGTATCCGGGTAATACACATACTCCTTTGCCTGTGCATGCAGCGTCATCAGCGCAGCAAGCCGCTTGCGCACCGCCATGAAATCGGCCACATTGCCGGCCGACCAGATGTCGGCGCTCTGAGTATCGTTGGCTTGCGTCACTTCGCCCAGCAAGGCGTCGCCATCCCAGAAGAACCAGGTGGTGTGGCTTGGATTGCTTTTGAATACCCGCCGTCCGACCGGATCGTAGCCGTAGCGGGTTGTCCGGCCCGCGTTACTGCTCTCGATCAGGCGCTGGTTGGCATCCCAGCGCAGTTCTAAAGAGGGATCTGTCGCCAATAAATTGGCCGATGCGATTGGGCTGCTGCCACGCCGGATCAGGTTGCCGGCGCGATCGAATACATAGTGCATACCATCATGGCTGCCTTCGCGGCTCCACAGAATTTCGGCGTGGCCTTCACCGCCGGCTGCCTGTTTCATCTCCATCTGGTGGATCCGCGTGCGCAGGCGGTCGCCAGCCGGATCGTTGAGGAATTCCATTACACGTCCGGCAGGATCGGTGTGACGCAGGATGTTTCCTAGCGGGTCGTAGTGATATAGGTCGCTGCCATGTTCGCTGTCGCTGCGCCGGGTCTGGTTGCCGGCGCGGTCGTACTCGTAGCTGGTGGCGAACAACGGTGCCTCGCCGCGCAGCACGGTCTGGGCAGTCAAGCGGCCGGCCTCATCATAGCGCAGCTGACGCTGGACGTTGCTGCTCAATTGCTCTTTGACGGCGCGTCCGAACGCATCGCGTTCGATCAGGATGGGTGGCTCGTCATTGATGGCGATGCTCGTCACTTGATCGCGCAGATCGTAGGTGGCGACGATCTTGTTGCCGGCGCTGGTTTGCCGCGACAAGCGGTTGCCGACTTCGTCGAAGCGGCAGGCGATCTGGAAGCCATCCTGCACTTCTTCACAAAGACGCCAGTCGGCGTCGAACTTGCGCAAGATGTGCCGATGCGGATTGCGCATCTCGGCCAAGGCGCCGTTCTTGTCGTAACTGAACGTCTCTTGGATGTGTTGGCCAGGATGGTCGCTGTCGGGCAAGGTTTTTTTGGTAATGCGGCCCAAGCGGTCGGTGGCGTAGGCGATGATGCGGCCCAGCGGATCGGTGGCGCTTAACAGGTTGCCGCCGGCGTCGTAGCGGTAGTGACGCGATTGCTCCCAATAATCGACTTCTTCAACAACGCGGCCCAATGCATCGCGCTGGAATTGATAGCTTTCCTTGCGTTGGTTGACCAGGCCGATCAGTTGCTCTTCAGTGTCATACAGGTATCGCACGCTATAGCCGTCGGCCTGCACGCGTTTAGCTATTTGGCCGGTGCCGACATATTCCAGATGGGTTCCGACGCCATTCTGGTCGATATAGCTGATCAGATGATCTTGTGCGTCGTAGTCGTAATGGACACTGGCGCCGTCCGCCTGGCAAGTCTGCAGCAGACGGCCTTTGGCGTCGTAGCGATATTCGGTGACGTTGCCGGCAGCGTCGGTGCTGCGCTTCAGGCAGCCGAGCGCGTCATGCTCGAAATGGTTGCGATGACCGAGAGGGTCAGTCAGTTGCGCCAGGTTGCCGTAGCGATCGAAAGCCAGTGCCGTTGTAGCGCCACGGGGGTTGATGTGGATTGCCAGTTGACCATTGGTATCATAGGTAAAGCGCGATCGCGCGCCCATCGGGGTGCTCTGTTCCAGCAGCAAGCCGCGCTCATCCCAGTTGCGCCGCCAGTGTTGGCCGAGCGGGTCGACCACCTCGGTCATACGGTTGGCATCATCGAAGGCCGTGACGGTGGCGGTGCCGTCGGCTTGCACTACCTTGAGCAGATTGCCGCGTTCATCATAGTCAAATTCGATGCGCGCGCCGACCGGATCGACTACCGCCGTGGTGCGGCCCACCTCGTCATATTCGAAGATGGTGACGCCGCCCAGCGGATCGATCTCGCACAAGGGCAGATTGTTCTCGTCGAACTTGATCAGCGAGGTATGGCCCAGCGAGTCGGTGATTTCGGTCTCGCGCAGCAGTTCGTTGTAGGCGAAGCGGTAGTCATGCAGCCCGTGATCGCCCCAGGCGTGCACCACCCGCCATTCGCTGTCGTAGGCATAGTAAAACGACAGCCCGAGGCGGTCGGCATGACGCACCATGTGATGACGGTTGTACTCAAAAGTACGGGCGGCGTTGAGCGCATCGAGCGCGGCGACCATGTCCCGGTTCTGATATTTGTATGCCACCAGCGGGTGGGTCAGGCCGGTGGCTGGATCGTGCAGACTTAATTGATGAATTTTTCCATCGCGTTCATGCACTTCCAGGAAGCGGCCCGGCAAGGCGTCGATACCGCTCTCTACGATCCGCGTCAGATGACCGTCGGCACGTTCGAAGCGCCAGTGATTGCCGCACAAATCCTCGATCCGATCAATCGGCAGATGCAGGGTTCGATGCAGCGGCGTCACATTCGATACCGGCTTGCGGAAGACGTAGCGCAGGTCATCCTTGGTCAACACTTGCAGTACGTCAGTGCCGTCATCCTGCGTCCAGATCAGGCGGGCGCCGTCGACAAATTCGGTCACAGCATGCTCGATGCCGATGGCCGCAGGTAAGTGCGGAAAGACGGCAGCGCCGCTCGCTTCGAAGAACAGGACAGTGCCGTCGGCGTCGATTTCCAACCGGAAGTCGGCCGGCGTCTGCCAGCCATAACCGCACATGCCGTCATGACTGTTGCCCGATGCATAGTTGCGGTTCCAGCTCAGCGGCAAGCGGCCCGGAATGGAGAAATCCTGGTGCGAGACGGCGACGCTGCCATCGCGAATATCGACAGGTTCAGCGCGCAATACTTTGCACTTAAGGAAACCGGACTCCATATTCTCGAACAGCTTCTTGTATTTCGCTTTAAGGGCATCGGCGGCGCGCTTGAAAGCCTTGGTCCCGCGCAAAGCCTTTAAGCCCTTGCCCAGGCCTTTAGCCAGACCCGCCAGCGCCAGCTGGGCGGCGATTCCCTCCAGTGCCTCCATGATACTCGGCGGGCCACCAACGAAGACGGTGTCAGGTATCGCCAGGTTGACCGATGTCGGCAGGGTCATCGACATATGCGGCTCGGCCGACTTCTTGAGCCGGAACGGCGGCACCATGCCGACCACGCTGCAATCGAGCACCGGCATGCCCAGGCGTGAAAATGGCGAGCCATCGGCTAGCACGGTCTTGCTGCCCATGAAGATCTGGTCGTCGAACTGCGGCCCCTCGGGAGCGCGCAACGGCGGCATCCACACTCCCAGCGGGATGTGGACCGACAAGCCTTGGGTGCCTGCCGTGGCGCGCTTGACGCCGGCCACCTGCACCGTGGCGCCGATGAAGGGCAGGTAGTCGAACGGATCCAGCACAATCGAAATATGCGCGGTCGGCAGCGGCCCTGGCGGCATCTCGTACATGTGGATATCGATGCCGATCTGGGGATCAAAATGCTTGGCTGCGTTAGTCATATACGTTTTCTTCTAAGGCGGTCGCAATGGCGCTCAGCGGTGCCGTTTGGCCGAATTAGCGGGCAGGTAAACGCAAGCAATTCATAATTTGGGTGGTGACAATATTTCCATAGAGAAATTATATCGGCATTTGAAGCAGCACGCGATGTCGAAATGCAACAATTCTTGAGTTGTCATTTCCATCAATGCAAAGCTGTGCTTGTGCATCAAGATCCGCGATTATCTGTGATCCTCGATGTTTCAACGGCTATTAACTTTGCCCTCAGGATAATGGTTTTTGTGGTCATGGTTGCGTTTCGTGCAAGCTGATTCACGATGAGGGAACAATAAGCTTTATATTTTTGGCGTAGCGCCAATGCAAAGTTGTTGTTTGGTAATATGCCACGTTTGCCAACATTAATACCGTAAGGGGGCACTGTGCTGAAGTGGCTAAATAAAGTGTTGGGTGATGCGCCCGCAAATGTACCTGACAACGTACCTGAAGCATGGGCTTCTCAGCTGGAAACACTGATCAAACCTTTGGATAAGCTACCTAATGGCGGGCGCGATGGTTTGTCACAAGACATCTTGGCCTATGTGCTCCATGGAGAGTCGATGTCCATCCTCCATGATGTCAGTCAGCGAAAAAGTATTGGCGAATTTTTACGGCTAACCGGTTACGGGTATCGAGGGCGTGGCGATGCCACGGTTGATATATATGCTGGTTTCGATGAAGTTCCCGCGCCGATAGGGCTGCGTTGGGCTCGTTTTCTTGAAGCGTGCGCCGGAACAAGTGCGGCGAGCTGCATTATGCAAATCCCTGGCGGTGCGCACTGGCCAGAGGTATTGCTCATGCACAGCGCACGATGCGGGCTGTCTGGCTGGACTAGCCCGCGGCCGAAAGCAGGAAATCTTTCCGCGCAAATGCTGGAACGCTTGCTGGTCGAAGCCGATTTGGCTCCTTCAGGGCTGATTGTTTCTTCCTTTTCTTCACCGGTCACGGCGGGATATGTTGTGCAGCGCTTGCTCATGGTAAGTGACTTGGTGGGGTATGCAGAGTATCTGGAACGTCACGTCGAGGCGGTGCGCCCGTTGCTGCTGCCCGCAACTGTGCCTCAGCGCTTGCATGTATTGAGCATGTTGGAGAAAGCTAATGCCGGTACGCTCGACAAACTAGCGCCAGAATTGTGCGAATTGAGCGTGGCAAACAGCAAGCAGGTGCGCCTTGTCGCCGAAGCGATAGTGCATCGATGCGGCGACGCCATCTTGCCGCCACTGTGTGAAATGGCGTTGAAGAGCAAGCCGGATCAACGGCTGCAAGCCCTGCGCTTGATCTACGCATTGGCAAAAACCAAGAAAAATGAGGCTCTACGGGATTTCGCGCATGACACCGCGCAGGCCGATAAGGCCGCGTCCGTGTCCGGCCTGATTGGGGAGTGGGACGCGGCCAAACAAGCCGTCGACAGCGATAGTGAACGGCGTTTTGAGTACGAGCTGCCGAAAATTGATTGGTCAGGTTCGCTGACTCCGTCGCTAGAACAGCAATTGGAACCTATGTGGCGAGAGTTGAATGAGGGCGTCGCCAAGTTCAACAAGCAAAGACAAGAGCACTACGAGCGGATGTTGGCACAGGGTCGCACAGTTCGGTTGAATCAAATTCCCCCGTATTCCGTAGGGGATCTAAAGCTACTTCGCGACTACCTCGCCTCCGACCAAATAGAGATACCGCGCAGAACGAACGACAGAAGTTCGAATTGGCATTTCGTCGGCTCCGCCTTGCGAAAGCTCGCCAACACTGATGGCGTGACTCCTGTAGCGATCTGGAAAATATCGTTGTTCTTTGATCTCGCCAACAGTCCTCGTGGCGATTTGTTCAATCCAGTCATCGCTGCGTTTAACATCATGCACCGCGCCACTGGCCGGCCGACGCTACTTGAATTGTCCCAGATGCTCGAAGAGAGCGGTCAATCCGGCGTAACGTTGCTTCGCAGTTACTGTGAAAACTGGGGGCAAACGCTCGCTGACGACTGGAATGATGACGCGGTGTGGCCTTTCTTTGCCCAGCATATAGATACGCTGACCCAGGCAATTTTTCAAGGTACGGTAAAAGAGTATACGTTTAGCCGCAGCAAACTGTTTCGGGCAATTGGTACATTGCCGTTTGTGCCGGCAACAGTCGTCAACGCACTCTTCAATGTGGCGCTTGGCGTGACCAAAAATGACCGCCTGGCAGCGCAAGAGGCTTTGGCTGCTCATCCCGGCAAAGAAGGGCGGATTATCAATGCGCTGACAGACGGTAAGGCTGAAACACGTGTCGTTGCGGCACAGTGGTTGAACAGACTGCGTTATGCAGAAGCAGTGCCTGCGTTGGAACAGGCGCTGATCAAGGAAAAGAATGACCTGGTTAAAGGCGTCTTGTTAGATGCGCTGGAAGCGCTTGGGCAGCCGGTTGATAAATACTTGGATCGCAAGGCCTTGATCGCAGAGGCCGCCAAGTCCTTAGCCAAGGGGCTACCCAAAGAATTGGAGTGGTTCCCCTGGAATCGACTGCCGGAAGTACGTTGGGCCGATACCAAAGAAGCGGTGCCTGTTGAGGTACTGCGTTGGATGCTGGTGCAGGCAGTCAAACAAAAGTCTCCTGAGCCCAACGCTATCCTGCGCAAATATTGCGCCATGTTCGTCGCACAAGACCGCGAGCAATTTGGACAATGGATTTTGGAGGTTTGGTTAAGCGAAGACGTACGCCCAATTTCTCCGGATGAGGCAATGACACTGGCGCAGAATAACGCGCAAGATATGCATAGAGCAATGACGCAGTCGCCTCAGTACTACCAGAATTACCCACACCTGGGACGTTCGGTAGAAGAAATGGTTGCAATTTTTCTGCCCGGATTTTTGCGTCAACCAGCTGGTTCGGTCAACGCTAGCAAAGGTTTGCTCGCTGTAGTAGCTGCATGCGCCGGCGAACGCGTAGCGATGCCGGTGGCGCGTTATTTGAAAGAATGGTACGGCTCTCGCGCATTTCAGGGTAGGGCACTTATCGTCATGCTTGGCTGGATCGAGCATCCGAGCGCTACACAACTGATGCTGTCCATTGGCAACCGTTTCCGGACCAAGAGTTTCCAGGAGGAGGCCACTAAGCAAGCCGAAGCGCTGGCCGAGCGCAAGGGGTGGACATTGTCGGAGTTGGCTGATCGGACTATTCCATCGGCGGGCTTCGATGAGACCGGCACGCAGGAGCTCAGTTATGGATCGCGCAGCTTCTCTGTGCGGTTGTTGCCGGACTTTAAGGTCGAACTCTACAACCCGGACGGCAAAAAAATTGCCAGCTTGCCAGAGCCGCGCCAGGATGACGACGTCGAATTGGCCAAGGCAGCGAAGAAATCCTTTAGCGCTGCAAAAAAGGAAATCAAGAACATTGTCGATCTGCAGACGGACCGTTTGTACGAAACGTTGTGTATCGAACGCGATTGGCCATTTGAAGACTGGAATTTATACCTGAATCAACACGCCATCGTGCGTCGGCTGGTGCAACGCCTGGTATGGGTGCAAGTGGTCGATGGCAAGGTAGTACAAATATTCCGCCCGCTCGACGACGGTACGCTCACCGATTGTGACGACAACGAGGTGCAGCTGCCAGCCGATGCACGAGTACGCATTGCCCACGATTCATTGCTGAGCGCCGATGAAATTGCAGCGTGGCAGCAGCATATGACCGATTATGAGATTACGCCTTTGTTTCAGCAGATGGGCAAGGGTATTTATTTATTGCCGATCGGCCAAGCTAGTGCCGAGCAGATCAAGGATTTCGAGGGGCATTTACTGGAAGCCTATGCTTTGCGTGGTCGCGCCCTCAAGTTGGGCTATACGCGCGGCGCTGCCGAAGATGGCGGTTGGTATTTCAGATTCGAAAAACGGTTTCCCACATTGGGCCTGCTTGCAGATATCCAATTTACGGGTAATCCACTGCCAGAAGAAAACCGTACGGTAGCATTGCTGTCGCTGTCGTTCTCCAATACGGCCAACGCAACAACATGGCAGCGTGGTTGTTTGCCATTGTCGAAAGTGCCCAAAATCCTTCTCTCCGAATGCTATAACGATCTGCGGTTGATTGCTGCAGAAGGATCGGGTTTTGACGCTGACTGGCAAAAGAAAAGCGAGTACTAAATCATGGCAAATGACACCGCTATCTTACGTGCGCCCGCCGAACAGGTGCATGCCGACGAATTGACCCGTTTGGCGGAGAAAGACCAAGGCCCGCGCCCGAACGGCTGGCAATTGTCGCCACGCTCGGTGCGTAGTTTCATCCTTGGTGATGAGAAGCTGAATGTGAGGCGTAAGTTCTATGGGGACGATGCCTTGATTGACCGCTGTATTGTGACGTTGATGAGCGATCGCGGCCTGCTGCTCGTAGGCGAACCAGGGACAGCAAAGTCGATGCTCTCCGAACTGTTGACAGCAGCAATTTCCGGGCAATCGGTGTGTACGATCCAGGGAACTGCCGGTACAACGGAAGACCAGATCAAGTACACATGGAACTACGCCTTGTTATTGGCTGAAGGACCATCGCCGCGAGCGCTGGTACGTGGCCCTATTTATGAGTCGATGCAACGGGGTTGTCTGTGCCGCTTCGAGGAAGTTACGCGGGTCCAGCCGGAGATTCAGGATTGTTTGATCAGCCTGTTGTCAGATAAGGTATTGCACGTGCCAGAACTTGATGGCGACGCTGCCACAGTATTTGCAGCCCGGGGCTTCAATGTACTGGCGACTGCCAATATTCGCGACCGGGGCGTACACGAAATGTCGAGCGCCCTGAAGCGGCGCTTCAATTTTGAAACTGTACGCCCGATTACGGATCGCAAACTCGAAATGCAGCTGGTGCGCGAGCAGACCGCGGCACTACTCAAGCGTGCGCACGTTGAAGTCGATTTTCAGCCGGACGTGGTGGATTTGCTGGTGACGGCGTTTCACGATCTGCGCCAAGGAGTCACCGGCGAAGGTGTCGTAGTCGAGAAACCAACTGCCGTCATGTCTTCGGCAGAAGCGGTATCGGTGGGTTATGCCGCGGCTCTGGACGCCCATTACTTTGGCGATGGCGCCGTGGCCGGGGAGCATATCGCGCGGCAATTGATTGGTACTGTGTTGAAAGACAACCCGGACGATGGTAAGAAATTGCGTCATTACTTTGATGTCGTCGTTAAGCAACGCGCTCAGCGCGGCGCACAGTGGCGGCGCATGTTCGATGCGCGCCGCGAGTTGGATCGTTGAATCATACTTCGCAGATGTTGCCGACTTCGGACGCCGTCCGCGCCCTCGGTGCCCAGCTCGTTAGCGCCGAGCTGATCGTCTTTCCTGTGCGGCATCACAGTCCGGCCTGTGCGTGGCAGTTGCGTCGTTTATTTGGTGACGTCACGCCTTCTGCCGTGCTGGTGGAGGGCCCGCGCAGCTTTACTTCACTCATGCCTCTCTTAACCCACGCTGAAGCGCGCATGCCGCTGGCGATATACACCTATGCAGTGCGACGCAATAATAGGATGGATGACGAGGAAGGAGAATCGGCGTTACGCCGGGCCGCCTATTATCCCTTTTGCGATCATTCACCGGAACTCGTCGCCTTGCGTATGGCGCAGGAACGTGGCGTGCCGGCGCGGTTTATCGATCTGGATTTTGCCGAGCAATGCCAAATAGATGGACATGGCCGTGATGAAGAAACCCAGTCCTTGCTTGATGAACATCATTTCCGGCGCAGTCGTTATCTGAGCGCCTTGGCGCTGCAACTTGGTTGCCGTAACCATGAGGAGTTGTGGGAGCATTTGTTCGAAGTGCCGGCGACGACACGTAGCTTGGAGGCGCACGTGATGGATATGGCTGCATATTGTCATTTGGCCCGGATAGGATGCAGTGACGACGAACTTAGCGCAGACGGCACGCTGCAGCGCGAAGCTGAGATGGCGTGGCATATCCAGCAAGCACTGAGTCAACGCCAGGCTGGCGACGGTCCGGTGGTCGCAGTCGTTGGCGGTTTTCATGCGGTCGCCATGCCAACCTTGTTGGCTGGGACGGTGATACGTCCGTCAATTTCTCGCAGCAACATCAATGACGAGTCCTCGGCGATCATTCGCTACAGTTTCGAGCGTCTTGACCGTTTGAGTGGTTATTCGGCGGGGATGACATCGCCTGCCTGGCAGCAACTGTTGTGGGAACAAACATTAAAATACAGCAAGACGGACGACGACAACGCTTCACGTATCCGTAATGAAGCGGCACTCATGATGCTCTTCGAGATCGCCGTCGAGCTGCGCGAACGGCACAAACTGGCGTTGCCTATGCCGACGCTGGTTGCTGCGTACGAACATGCACTGCAGCTGGCCATCCTGCGGCAACGTTCGGCGCCCGCACGCGACGATGTGCTCGATGCCGTGACCAGTTGCTTCATCAAGGGCGACGCCGACGCCGACGGCGCACTTGTGCTGGCGGTAGCACGACGCGTCTTTAGCGGCCAGGCAATGGGGAAGGTGCCACCCGGTGCTGGCACATCGCCGCTGGTCACGGATTTTGAATATCGCGCCCGCCGCCAGCGTTTGAAAATCGACGATTCACAGCCGAGGCGTGCCGTGCTCGATATTTATCGCCGCCCCGAACATCGGCTCACAAGCCGTTTGTTGCATGGCCTCAATTTATTAGGCGTGCCAATGGGTGTGTGCACGGCGGGACCTGATTTTGTCAACGGCACCGGACTCGATAGGCTGCAGGAGCATTGGGAATACACTTACACACCGTTGACTGAAGCCGCTCTAGTCGAAAGTTCAGTGTACGGCGTGACGGTAGCGCAGGCGGTGGCCAATCGCTTTAGCGCCAGGATTGAGCGGCTGGAATCGCAGTGTGAGAGGCGCGATGCCCGGGTTGCGGCTGCATTGCTGATGCATGCCTGCGTATTGGGTTTGCATGACCATCTGCCAAGGGTCGTCACGGCGCTACGGGAAGCAATTGGCAAAGATGCGGCGTTTGATTCAGTTGTGGCCGCCGCCAATAGCATAGAACTGTTGCTGGAGTCGCGCGAACCGCTGGAGACGCGCGATGTGGACGAAATCCCGCCATTGTTACAGGCGGCCTACGAGAGGGCAGTCTACCTCGGCGGAGAACTGCCGGCCGCGCCCGGTGACGACGGCAAGATACTGTCCGCGCTGTCGCAGTTGCGCGAACTATTGCTGAGTACAGCCGGCCGCGCGCTCGATGCCAATCTTTATTGGGATATGGTCTTAGCGTTATATATCCATCACCAGGCGGCATTGGTAAGAGGCGCCTGCGCCGGACTGCTGTACTCTGCAGGAAAGCTATCCGAAGCAGAATTGGGCGTGGCATTGAATGGCCATGTAAACGGCTTGATTGCGCCGCCCGAGGCGGTGAGCTTCTTACGCGGGCTCTTATTCATGGCGCGCGAAGCGGCATGGCAGCAGCCCGCCTTACTTGGGGTGCTTGATCAATTATTGCAGCAATGGGATGAGAATGCTTTCGTTACTACATTGCCTGAGTTGCGTTTGGCTTTTGCTGAAATGACACCGAAGGAAACTGACCGCGTCGCAGAATCCGTGGCGCAGTTGCATGGTGCCGAGGATCTCGGCCGGCTGGTTCGTTATGATTTGTCGGCCGCGGAGGTCCAGGCGAATCTGATCTTGTCGGGCACATTGTCCGAGCTCCTTGCCGCAGATGGCTTGCAAGCATGGGGAGGCGCATGAGTACGCTCGACCGCTGGCGTTTGATGCTGGGAAAGTTTGCCGACCAACGTTTGCAGGGATCTGGCGGCGGATTGTCTGATGCCTACGGACGCATGGACCGGGCGCTGGAATTTCTTTATGGCCGCGAGTATCAAGGGCGGGGACTGCGCAATGATTTGGCTCCTGGCTCGCTCGATCCTTCACAGCTGACCCTCGTGACCTGGTTGTCGGAGGTGCGGGAGCTGTTCCCTAATGATACTGTGGAAATCATTGAAAAGCATGCTCTAGACCGCTACGGCTTGACGGAGTTGGTGACCGACCCACAGACCTTGGAGCGACTTGAACCCAATCAGCAATTACTGCGCACCTTGCTTGCTTTGCGCAACCATCTGCACGGTGAAGTGCTGCATTTGGCGCGCCGCATCGTCAAGCAGGTAGTTGATGAAATTCGCAGCAAGCTTGAACCTGAGGTGCGGCAGACCCTATCCGGCCGTCTCAATCGTTTCCGGCATTCGCCGATGGCGGCTGCACAAAATTTTGATCCTATCGGTACGCTGCGGAAAAACCTCAAGCACTACGATAGGCAGCGTCAGCAGCTGGTCATTGAGCAATTGCGTTTTTTTGAGCGCAATACGCGACGCCTGCCTTGGGACATCATTCTGTGCGTAGACCAGAGTGGCAGCATGGCCGACTCGGTCATCCATAGTGCTGTGATGGCGGGCATTCTGGCAGGTTTGCCGGCCTTTCGGGTCAAGATCGTTGTATTCGACACTAATGTGGTCGACCTCTCAGCGTATGCCGACGATCCTGTCGAGATGTTGATGCGGGTGCAACTCGGCGGCGGTACTGACATTGGCCAGGCCTTACGTTATTGCTCCCAGTTGGTGGAGAATCCCCATCGTACGGTGTTGGTCTTGGTCACGGACTTTTGCGAGGGGGCTGCGCCCGCTGAATTGGTGCGTGCTGTCGCAAAACTTGCCGAGACCCGGGTAAAGGTGCTGGGTTTGGCGGCTCTCGACGGCCAGGCGCATCCGATGTACGACCGCCAGATGGCCGAACGCTTGGCAGCCTGCGGTATGGAAATTGCCGCACTCACGCCCCAACGTCTCGCACACTGGCTGCTCAAGGTGATTTCGTGAGTTCGTTACGGGAGCAATTGCAAATGCAATTGAGTCGTTTCGACGACGAGGCTTTTGCTGCACTGGCCAACCGTGGCTTGTTGCGCCGCGCAAAGAAAGATCTCGAAAAACAGCATGTCAACATAATTGACGAATCCCCCGATGCCTTGACACTGGGTTTTGACAGTTTCAGTATCCGCTTTGATATTCACGGTCCGGCTCAGGCCCAATGTAGTTGCCCAGCCGCCGGTGTTTGTCAGCACATCTTGGCTGCTGCAATCGGACTACAGCAGTTGACTGCAAGCGAGGCCTCCAACGCCAGTGCCGCACCCGTTGAAGACACTTTGGAACAACTGCACACAGCCCTCATGCAGGTAGCCAGCAGCGAATTGAGCCGATATGCGGGGAAATCCGGTTACCGTTGGGCATGGCAATTTGTGCATGATCTGGACGGGGAAGAGGCGGTGAAGATAAGTGGCGAGCGCCATCTTGTCATTCAGTTCGTACATCCCCGTATGAGCTTCAGGTATATGGGGGGCGGTCTTGATAGCTTGATTGCTGATGTGGATATCAGTCAGATCGAAAAATATCGCGTGGCCGCAGTGCTGGCATATCAGCGCAGTCATGGTGGCAATCTGGTTGCGCCTGAACCTGTCGGCAAGGACCGTTCAGCTGCTCTGGATCTGGGTAAAGATCATGTCGGGGCTGAGTTGATCGGAGAGGCGCTGAGAGATTCTCGTACTCGGCTACGCGAGAGCGTCAAACAATTGATCGAGGAATGCATCGCCTTAGGCTTGTCGCACCTGTCGCGAGGTATTTGCGACCGCTACGCGACGCTGGCTGTGTGGGCGCAGGGAGCCGAGTATTACCGTCTCGCTCTAATGCTGCGTCGTCTGGCCGACCATGTGAAGTTGTTACTGGAACGTGCAGGCGCTGCCGACGAACATCGTTTGCTGGACGAATTGGCTTTGGCCTTTGGTTTGGTCAATGCACTCGAAGCAGCCCAAACAAAGGGGATGTCGCCTAGCTATTTGGTCGGCCAAGCCCGTAGCCGCTATGAAGGAGGCGGCACGCTGGAGTTGCTTGGGCTCGGCGCCCACACGTGGCGCTCAGCCTCCGGCTACGTTGGTCTGACGATGATGTTCTGGTCGCCGCAAGACCAGGCGTTTTTATCCTGTACTGATGCGCGTCCCGAGCAACAACGAAATTTCAACCCCATGGCACGGTATAAGGCCGTCGGACCTTGGGGTGGTTTGGGGGCGCCTGCGCAGGCGACGGGCAGGTGTGTCACGTTGACTGGCGCCCAGCTTAACGCCGCCGGCAGACTCTCCGCGGCCGAAAGCACCTCGGCCTCGATGAAATCGTCGAAATTGGGCGCCAGTTTTTCCGAACAGCTTAAGCCGTCTAAGAACTGGGCTGAACTAATGCAAGCACGTAGTCAGGCGCGCCGCAGCCTGCTGGGCGAGCCTCAGCCTATGAAGGATTGGGCTGTGTTACAGCCAACCAGATATGGCGCACCTCAATTCGACGAAGCGCGCCAGACCTTGGTATGGCCGTTGTTTGATGAGAACGACCAGTCTCTTAGCGTTGAACTGGTCTATAGCGAGCAGACGGCACACGCCATTGCACGCGTAGAGCAGATTGAGCGAGGCCAGCTGCCGGCTGGCACCATGCTTGTCGCTCGTATGCGTGGTAGCGTCAATGGCCTGGTTGCCGAGCCGTTGAGTTTGATACGGCCACATGCTGGCGCGGATGAAAATCCGGTAGACAGTCTTTATTTCGATGCCGCTCCCGAACCAGACCGCGCGACAAAATGGCTTGATAAGCTGCGTCGGCTTACCTCGCGCACTGAAATGGCCGCCCCAGATCTTGCAAAGCCGGCTTTGATCATGCCGCGGGCTTTGCGAGAGTTTCGTCATTGGGTGCAACGCCAGGCGGAGCGCGGTGTGGTGGACGGGGCTGCTCAGCGAGCATTGGATCAGTTGTTGACGCTGCAGGAGAGCTCCAGCGCCGCAGGTCTGACTGCATTGCGTCAAGTGTCACTTCCCAATGACAGCGTAACGACTCAATTATTGAGGGCTCATTATATTTGTCTTCAGTATGAGCGATTGATCGAAGACGTCTGAAATCGGTATTAATCAACGTTGAAGCATTAGTTTGTACAGTTATGGAAACATGAAAAATCCGGCAGCCGATAATCAAGAACAGCGAGAGGCACGCCTATCGTCACGAATGCTGCCGCCCCGGCCGTCATCGGCGTCCATGTCGCCCGAAGACGCTATTGTCGAAAAACGGGCCAGGGAGCGAAAGGATGCGCTGGTTCGCGGCGTCACTTCAATACAGGAAATGCGTGAAGCGATCAGGTGTGCGGCGCGGGATCTCCCGACTATTTCCGCAGTGCCGCGCATCGGTACGCTCGACGCCGCGGCGTTTTGCAAGCGTGCAGCAGAAGGCTTGCCGTTTGTCGTCACCGGGCTGGTCAATCGTTGGCCGCTTTCGATCCTTACGCCGCAAACGCTGCGCGACCGCTTTGGCGAGCTGCATGTGCGCGCGAGGGTGGGCGACTATGTCAATACCGCTTTCGCGCCTGACCGGGCGATGCAGGATATGTCGCTGCTGGCCTACCTTGATCTCGTCGCTGATAACACGCAGGACCTGCCGCCGTATCTGGGCAATCTGGAATTGCGTGAACTGAATAGGCTGTGCTACTGGCCAGCCTATCTTAAAAAAATGGGGCCGCCTCGCTTTTGGCTTGGCCCCTCGGGAACGGTAACCCCGCTGCATTGCGACTATGACGATAATATTTTTGCGCAGATCTGGGGCGCCAAGCGTATTTTCCTGTCCCCGCCGCACCACGACGAATTCCTTTATCCCCGCGAGGCAAACGCCGTCCTGTTCGGCTCGCCGTTTAATCCCGAGGCGCCGGATTTCGAGAAGTTTCCGCTTGCCCGTCAGGCGGCAATGATCGAATGCATCATGCAACCCGGTGAGCTTCTATACGTACCAGCCGGGTGGTACCACCAGGTTCGCGCGCTGACTTTTTCGCTTTCGGCCAATCGCTGGGCCAGGGCGCTGCCATTGGCATTGAGCGGGGACGCTTCGCTGAAGGCCGGCTAAGTTGATCGAGTCCGCAACAAAAAAGAGGACTAGCGTCGCCACGCAGACGCTGGCGCAGCAGGCCCTGTCTGTCCTTGAACCAGACAGGGCCCTGGCAGTCGGCATTACGCGAGATCGAAGCGGTCCGCGTTCATGACCTTGACCCAAGCCGCGACGAAGTCCTTGGCGAACTTCTCCTTGGCATCCACGACTGCATAGACCTCGGCATAAGCCCGCAGCACCGAGTTGGAACCGAAGATCAGATCGTTGCGCGTACCTGTGTACTTGATCGCGCCGGTCTTGCGGTCGCGTCCTTCGAACAATTCGGCCTGGTCGTCTACGGCTTTCCACTCCAGGTCCATGTCCAGAAGATTGACGAAGAAGTCATTGCTGAGTACGCCAACCTTGTCGGTGAACACACCGTGCTTGCTGCGATCAAAGTTGGCGCCGAGTACCCGCAGGCCACCGACCAGCGCGGTGAGCTCCGGTGCGGTCAGCGTCAGCAGCTGGGCCCGGTCGACCAGCAACGCTTCGGTCGCAGCACTGGACTTGCCCTTATTGTAGTTGCGGAAACCGTCGGCGACTGGCTCCAGCACGGCAAAGGCCTCGACATCCGTCTGTTCCTGCTTGGCGTCGGTACGGCCCGGTGCGAATGGCACTTCGATCGAGATCCCGCCCGCCTTGGCTGCCTGTTCAATACCAACGCTGCCGGCGAGCACAATCACGTCAGCCAGCGAGGCCTTGCCCGAAGCCTTCTGAATGTCGACCAGCTTTGGCAAAACACTCACTGCCGTGGCGTTGACTTCCCAGTCCTTCTGAGGAGCCAGAGCCAGGCGTGCGCCATTGGCGCCGCCGCGTTTGTCGCCGCCACGGAAGGTGGAGGCGGAAGCCCAGGCCACCGACACCAACTCGCCTACCGACAGACCGGAGGCTGCGATCTTGGCCTTGATATCGGCAATGTCGGCCGGTGATGGCTGGTGCGTCGCAGCCGGCAACGGGTCTTGCCAGATCAGGTCTTCCTTCGGTACTTCGGGGCCGAGGTAACGTGCTTTCGGGCCCATGTCGCGATGGGTCAGCTTGAACCAGGCGCGGGCAAAAGCTTCTGCAAAGGCTTGCGGGTCATCATGGAAGCGCTTGGATATCTTGCCGAACTCCGGGTCGAAGCGCAGGGTCAGGTCGGTGGTCAGCATGGTGGGCTTGTGGAACTTGCCTTGCACATGCGCGTCGGGAATGATGTCTTCGGCATTCTTGGCCACCCATTGTTTGGCGCCAGCTGGCGAATGGGTGAGCTCCCAGTCGTACTTGAACAGGTTTTCGAAGAAGTTGTTGCTCCACAATGCCGGGGTTTTGGTCCAGGTCACTTCCAGGCCGCTGGACACGGTGTCTTTACCGTGGCCGCTGCCAAAGTTGCTGTTCCAGCCCAGGCCCTGGGCTGCAATGCCCGCGCCTTCCGGTTCGGGACCCTTGTGCGATTCGGGCGCGGCGCCGTGCGCTTTGCCGAAGGTGTGGCCGCCGGCGATCAAGGCAACGATCTCCTCGTCGTCCATGGCCATGCGATTGAAGGTGGCGCGGATGTCCTTGGCTGCAGCCATGTAGTCACCGCTGGCGTTCGGGCCTTCCGGGTTCACGTAGATCAGCCCCATGTGGGTGGCGGCAAGGTTGCTGTCCAGTTCGCGGTCGCCATGGAAACGCTTGTCGGTCCCCAGCCAGGTGGTCTCGCCGCCCCAGTTCACGTCCAGGTCCGGTTCCCACACGTCTTCACGGCCGCCGGCAAAGCCAAAGGTCCGGAAGCCCATGGACTCCAGCGCCACATTGCCGGCCAGGATGAAAAGGTCGGCCCAGGAGATTTTCTGGCCATATTTTTGCTTGATCGGCCACAACAGGCGGCGCGACTTATCAATATTGACGTTGTCCGGCCACGAATTGAGCGGTGCGAAACGCTGTTGTCCACGACCGCCGCCGCCTCGACCGTCGAGGGTGCGATAGGTACCGGCCGAATGCCAGGCCATGCGGATGAACTGCGGACCATAGTGACCAAAATCGGCCGGCCACCAGTCCTGGCTGTCGGTCATGAGTTTGATCAGATCTGCCTTGAGCGCCTTGTAGTCAAGCTTCTTGAACTCTTCAGCGTAGTTAAATTTCTCACCCAACGGATTGGACTTGTTGGAATGCTGGTTCAGCAAATCAACGCGTAGCTGGTTCGGCCACCAGTCTTTGTTCGTTGTGCCGCCGCCGGCGTGATGGAAGGGACATTTGGCTTCAGTTGACATGAGGATCTCCTTTGTCGTGGGTAGGTGAGGTGACTACAACATCTCTTTGATCAGGCCGCTCGGACCAACAGTTTGTAAACTTTGATTATCGCCTATTGCTGCGCCCTTATCCCGAATGGGTGCTGCTGCAATACTTGGACCGCTGCCAAGGGCAATGACCGCCACCGCGATGGTCGCTAGGCATAGAACTGGCAGCCCGATATAGCGCCTGCGAAGTGGAGTATTTTTCATGAGACGTCTCCAGATTATCGAATAGCGCATTCATAATAATTTCAATTCGACGATATATGAAATTAATTATTTCCATCAAATAAATAGCTATATACAATCGTTCGTTCGTTCGTTCGTTCGCTCGTTCGCTCGGCTTGGACTGGGATGGCCCGAGTCATTCGGCCACCTACGTCTGACCGCCTCCGGCTACAACCGGATCAAGCGTTATGCGCCCCGTCTGCTGGAGCGTGTTCCCGCAACGCTTTAACGAAGCAGCCATGCAGGCGTAGGAAATGTGTGTGACTAAGGTAAGCAATTCCGCAGCGCCGACGCGCAAGGCAAGCAAGAGGACGGCAAGGGATCCTGCGAAAGATTCTGCGTCCGGCATTGCGGGCCAGCTTCCGGCCGCTGAGAGGCTCGGTTCCGTCGCGCACAGGAGGTTGCGAATGGCTTTGATCTGCCTCCCAGATAAAACTCTTCGCTGTTCGCACAGAGTCCCCAGCTTCAATAGGAGGCGCACCACTACGACGCCAATGGCGCGACTCATGTGTTGCGATATTTTAGTTTTGATACCTGAATTTCACTATCACAATTGACAGTAGACTCCCTCAGATTGATTCAGTCGCCATTGGCGCGCAAGGGCAGTAACTCGATCGTACGATCCCTCAGAGCTGAATGCACATATTCCATTGCCTGACCTACGAGATCCCGTCTGCATGGCCTTCCTGCGGAGCGTGCAATACCACGCATCCGAGCGTCGGCCTCTCAGACTAGCCGGACGCCTCACTCAAAGTTGCTTTACGAATATCCTGTCCAGGAAATTTGGTATGGAAGAAGTCGGTCGTTTGACCTTCGGCACAAGCAAAACAACGATCAACCGAGTCACGAATCGCCACCTCACTCGGTAATCAACGCTTACAAGCGATACAAAACTGAATCACCTGCAGAGCGTCTTGGGTGGCAGCATAGTTCTCATGCCATTCAATGAAAGAGATCAGCATGAAAAAGCTCATCAGTTTAGTCGCAATCGGAATCGTTCTCAGTACGGCATTGTCCGGATGTATCGTCGTACCGGTTGGTGGCGGTGGTTATTATCACCATCACGACTACTACTATGGTCGCTAATGCGACGACCGCTAAAAGGTGATAGCCATGAAACGTACTTTGTTCGCTGCTGCACTCATCGCTATGAGTGCCAGCGCGTTTGTATCAACGCAGGCCGTGGCGCAAATCGGGGTTGACATCACGATCGGAAGACCGCCGCCACCGCCAAGATATGAATCCGTTCCACCGCCACGATATGGCTATGTGTGGATTCCTGGTTTTTGGGATTGGCGTGACGGCCGGCATGTATGGGCTGGCGGACATTGGGAACAGCCTCGTCCGGGTTATGTATATGCGCGCCCTGAATGGCGCCAAGGCCCTAACGGCTGGGTACTGCAATCCGGCGGATGGCGCGAAGACCATCGGCGATACGATGAACGCCGCGAGCACGATTATCGGGACGGTGACCGGCATGACCATCGTGAAGGCGAGCGGCATGACGATGGAAGATACGAAAATCGTTGATTCTCTTCATTCGTGTATGACTGGACAGCTTCAGCTCAATGATGCCCCATGCAGCGTGTCGTATCCCACACGGCGCTTTGCACCACGCCATTGCGCTGCGGCCTTGACCACCCGGTCCAGGTAAGGTCCAGCCTTATACACAAAGGATTCTCCGTTTTGCAGCGTCTTTATCACCACATAGCTAGGCACGGCATCGATGGCGCCGGCATTGGCGGTATTGATCATCAACCCTGAAGCCGGGCAGCGGTTCCCGTGCGCTTCATGGAGATCGGCATGCTGCAGCGATAGCAAGCGGTCGCGCAGCATGCACTGGCTGTCGAAATAGAGAACTCCGATCGGCAGGGGACTGCCGGTATTTTCACGTGGCGCGATTTCGTATAGACGACTGTCGGTAAAAAGCTCGGTCCATTCTTCAAGACCGTAATAGTTCGCCGAATCAGCGCATCCTTGCGGCAATTGGTAAATTTCGAACCACAATGTCGTCTTGTCCATGGCATTGGATGCTGAACATACCCATCAAATTTTCATCTATGTCTTCTGGCCTGATATTGCCGCTCCCGGCGTCTTGCCGATCATCCTGCGCGTGCCGGCCAGGCTGTCGCTCCATCGTGGATGGAAGGCGCCAGGAGCGCCGCTTGCAGCTCCTACTTGACCGTGGCGATCTTGGTACGCGCGCCGCCCTTGTACGTGTACAAAGTCAAGGAGCCGTCCTTGATATCGCCTTTTGAATCGAAGGCAATATTGCCGGTGACGCCCTTGTGACTGAGCTTGGCCAGGATCGGCAGGTATTTTTTCGGATCGGCGGAACCGGCTTTTTGCATGGCATCGGCCATGGTCATCAGCGAATCGTAGACATACGGTGCGTAGATCACGACGTCCTGGTTGAATTTTTTCTTGTACGCGGCCTTGAAGTCATCCATGGCTTTTTTCTCGGAGTCAGGCACGCCGCCGGCCTCCGCGCAAACGACTTGCTCGTCTTCGAGGCCGTCGCCAGCCAATTTCGGCAGATCCGAGCTGCACAAGCCGTCGCCGCCCATGAACTTGCTCTTGATGCCCAGCTGTTTCATCTGACGCAGCATCGGTCCGCCGACAGCATCCATGCCGCCGAAGAACACCATGTCAGGATTCTTGGCTTTGATCGCGGTCAGGATCGCGGTAAAGTCGGTAGCCTTATCGTTGGTGAACTGGGTTGTAACGATCGTTACGCCTGCGGCTTTTGCGGCCTTGCTGAATTCTTCCGCAACCCCTTGACCATAGGCGGTACGGTCATCGATGACGGCCACGTTTTTGGCTTTCAGGGATTGCGCGGCATAGCGGCCCAAGGCGCCGCCCAGCTGACCGTCGTTGGCGACTACGCGGAAGGCTGTGTTGAAACCTTGCCGGGTGTATTTCGGATTGGTTGCCGATGGCGAGATTTGGGGAATGCCGGCATCGTAGTAGATCTTCGACGCCGGGATCGTGGTGCCCGAAGTCATGTGGCCGATCACGCCGCTGACGCGGGCGTCGACCAGTTTCTGGGCCACCGAGGTTGCCTGTTTGGGATCGGCGCCGTCGTCTTCCGACGCCAGTTCGAATTTTGTTTTTTTGCCGTCCAGCACGATGCCTTTGGCGTTCAATTCGTCGATCGCCATGCGGGCGCCGTTTTCATTGTCCTTGCCCAGGTGGGCAATAGCGCCGGTGAGCGGGCCAACGTGCCCGATTCTGACGACTTGTTCCTGGGCAGACGCCATGCCGGCCAAGGTAAGCGCCATCGTTCCGCATAGGGAAATCATTTTTGTATTGAGTTGCATATACGTCTCCTGATCATTATAAAAATATCCGGCCGCTGAAAAATGCTTGCATTGCGGCTCGATCGTCAACATCAAAAAGAATGGGTAATGCCTACGTTGAACAGCGTTGAATAATCGAAAGCACCGCCATCGTGACCGTCGTAGCCGTCGATACCGAAGGCGGCGCTGCCTTTATTGATGATCTTGGCGACTGAAGTATAGAGGGTGGTCCGTTTCGACAGGGAATACAGATAGCCCAGGCCGTATTGATCGGCGCTGTTCGCGTTGGAGTTGCGGCCGGCGGAGCGATTCCAGCTTGCCATTATTTGACTGTTCTGCCCAAGCGGAGCGCTGACGCCTAGCAGGTAATAGTTGGCCTTGTCGACAATGCCGGCAGAGTCAGCCGTCTTGGTGGCGGCCAACGTGTACAGCTTGGCGGGGCCAAAGTCATAAGTAAGGCCAAGGGCATCGCTCCTTTGATGGAAGCCGAGCGTGCCTGGACTGACGACCCCGGCGCCATGATCGGTGATGTGGACGTAGCCGAGGTATAGCGGACCTTGCTTGTAACTCAGGCCGGCCACGCCGACATTGCCTTGGCTGGACCCGGCCACTTCGCCCAGGCTATACAGCAGGCTGCCGCTAAAGCCGCTGAAGTTGGGCGAATCATAACGGATGCTGTTGTTGGCCCGGATTGCCCCCAGGCCGAGCCAGCCTTGTTCCGGTACGCCTTTCAATCCGCCGACCGGAAACAATGCCTTGTTGCCGATCTGGATATTGCCGGCCGAGCCGGCCAGGCCGACGCCCATCGGGTCGACGTTGTTGAGCAGCTCGAATGCCGGCGTATCCTGGCGTCCGAGATGGACCGAGCCGAAGCCGCCGTTTAAGCCGACGTTGGAAGCACGGCCGAACATCACGCCGCCTTGTTCAGAGGCGCCGGTATCCATGCGGATCCCCATTTCCAGCTTGAAATCGGCGCTGAGTCCGCCGCCCAGGTCTTCCTTGCCCTTGAAGCCGAGGCGGCTGCCCGCCAAATTATTGCTGGCGTTCGAATCGAGGCGGGTGACAGCGGCGTTTGATTGCAAGCCGCCGTTGCTACCGGAAAAGCGGTCGAGCGACATGTCGGCGATGCCGTAGATGGTCACGGACGTTTGCGCTGTGGCGCTGCCCGCGATCAGCATGCCTGCCGCCAGCTGCATTGGGAATTTCCTCATGTTTATCTCCTCCTTGGTTTACTTCGAATGAAGTCTCTCCATATGTTTTTTTGTGTGGAGAGACGGAAACGGTGTTGTCAGGGCGACGCTGGCTCCGCCTGGTCCGGTATCCGTACATAGGCAACCATTTCGATCAGCATGTCTGGATGCGCGAAACCCTTGACCGCGATGCTGCTGCGATTCGGATGCGGGGCGTAAAAATACTCGCGATAAATGGCGTCGATGACCGGCATGTCTTGCGCGCAATCCATGTAGATCAGGACTTGCAGCACGTCTTCCAGGCTGCTGCCGGCGGCCGCGACCGTGGTCGCCAGATTGTCCAGCGTCAGCCGGGTTTGCGCGCTGATGTCGGCGCCGGCAATCTTGCCGTCGGCGTCGACCGGGCCGTGGGTGGTGAACATCACGCCATTGGCGTGGGTGGCCCAGGAAAAAGGCTGCGCCGGTGTCGGCAAGCCGGTTTCAATGATGTCTGGCATGGTAAGTTCCCTTCGGCTTCGTTGTCAGGCAAGCGCGCGCTGCTGTCCGCGTGCCAGCAGCACATCAGCAAGCGAGGCGGCGACATGTTCGATATTGGCGTCGTTGAGTCCGGCTACGCACATGCGGCCGGAACGCAGCAGGTACACGCCTTGCTGTTCGCGCAACAGGTCGACTTCCGCCGGCGTCAGGCCGGTGTAGCTGAACATGCCGCGCTGCGCAGTCAGGTAGGCGACCTCGGCTGGCTGCAGCTGTTGCAGCAGCAGTTGCTGGAGCCGACCCCGCATGTGCTTGATGCGAGCCCGCATCTGCCCGACTTCCGCGCTCCAGTTGGCTGCCAGCCCTGGACTGCCGAGCACAGTCGAAATCAGCCGCGCGCCATGCAGCGGCGGGCTGGAATACATCCTGCGCACAGTTGCCTTCAGCTGTCCCAGCACGGTCGCCGCTTCGCTTGCGCTGGCGGCGACGAAGGACAAGCCGCCGCAGCGTTCGCCATACAGGGAAAAATTCTTCGAGAAGGAATTGCTGACCACGAACGACAAGCCGGCATCTGCCATCGCCCGGATTGCCCAGGCGTCTTCCTCGATACCGTCGCCGAAGCCTTGATAGGCCATGTCCACGAAAGGAATCAGCTGGCGCTGTTGCAGCAGCGGGATCAATTGCTGCCATTGCTCCCGCGAGAGGTCGATGCCGGTCGGGTTATGGCAGCAAGGTTGCAGCAGTACGATGGCATGCGCCGGCAGGGTCGCTATGCAGGCCAGCATCTGCTCGAACTTGAGGCTGTTGGTAAGCGCGTCGTAGTACGGATAACTGCGGATCTCCAGGCCGGCGCCGGCAAACAGCACTTGATGGTTGTCCCATGTCGGATCGCTGACCCAGATCGCGCTGCCGGGAAAATAGGTCTTCAGGAATTCGGCGCCCACCCGTAAAGCGCCGGAGCCGCCGACTGACTGGATGGTGGCTACACGCCCGTCGCTCAGCGCCGGGCTATCCTTGCCGAACACGATTTCCTGCAACAGCTGCCTGTATTGCGCCATGCCTTCAATCGGCAGGTAGGTATGCGGCCTGTCCTCGTTCGCCAGCATGGCTTTCGCCCGGCGCACGCTGTCGAGCACCGGGATGCTGTTGCTGCTGTCGTAGTACAGGCCGATGCTGAGATTGACCTTGCTGGCGCGCGGATCGGCCTGGAACGCCTCGAACAGGGACATGATCGGGTCGCCCGGGTATGGCGGGATGTGCTTGAACATTGCTTACGGTCTCCGTGGATGATGGATGTGTCTGCCGCTAAGCTGGATCGCCTTCTTTTCCGCCTGCAGGCATGTCTTTTATTGAAAAATATGGTATCAAGGAGGGCGCTTAATATTTCTCCTCTTTGCAGCGCGAATTGGGCGAAATACGCAAAATAATTCCGTTTATCGTTGGTTTTTCGGTGGAATTTTCAATATGAATCTTGATCCCGTAGATCTGCGCATCCTGCGACACCTGGAACAAAATGCAAAAATCACCAACCAGGAGCTGGCTGAAGCAGTGAATTTGTCCGCCTCCGCCTGCTTCAGGCGCGTGAAATTAATGGAAGATGCTGGAGTCATTGCCGGGTATCGATGTGTGATTTCGTCGAAAGAAGTCGGCCTGGAATTCGAGGCATTGGTAAATGTATCCATGCGGCATGATGTTGAACGCTGGCATGAAAATTTCGTGAGTTCGCTAAGCCGCTGGCCGGAGGTGGTGGAAGCGCGGATCGTGACTGGCACCACCAACTATGTGCTGACCGTTCGTGTCAGAAATCTCGATCATTATTCCGATTTTGTGCAGCACAAATTACATAAAACGCCAGGCGTCATGTCGACCGATTCCAGCATCGTGCTGGCGACGCTGAAGAAGGATGGATCGGTGCTCGACTTGATCAAGCCGTTTTCATGAAAAATCGACAATGCAGTTGAATAACGTGCAGAGATAAGGGTTCAATTAAGGGCTCGATTGCCCTTTTACCTGGCACTGCCATTGCCTATGCGTGGCAGCTCGTCGGAGAAGCACAATATCAAGGATTGTCCACCTATCAATTGTGTCAGGTTTCCCTGTGGAAATACCGGCATACAATTGTCCGCATCGCTTCCCATCCCCTTCACTCATCGTTTGACGACATCGCCGCAGCGATAGCGGCGCAGTTGGCGAACGAGAAGACCGCGTTTGCCGATATCCGTAGGCACTGGCTGCGGATCGGCGGGGAGCTTTGCCGACAGTTCATCACGGTATTGAGACAAAGAAGCAGAGCAGGCTGTCGTCGCTTGAACGGCAGAGATAGATGCATGTGCGGTCCGGTCATTTCTTAGCTGGATAACTTGGTCTAAATAGGGGGAACAAATGGCGGATAAGCTTGGGCAGGCACCGACGCGCTGGGCGCGCGACTATGTTTTCGACATCTTGAGCGAACTTGGCATTCACCATATTTTCGGTGTGCCGGGAACCAACGAGATTCCAATTATCGATGGCACCTCCTATCCGGAAAACAAGGTGGAGTACATTGAGTGCCTGCATGAAAACATCGCACTCGGTGCGGCAATGGGGTCTGCGCGCATGACCGGATTGCCTGGGGTGCTGGTGGTACACGTCACACCGGGTATTGCGCACAGCATCGGCAATTTATTCAATGCCTCTCGCTCGCAGGTGCCGCTGGTGATTTTGTGCTGCCAGCAGCAAAATGAACTGGTGACCCAGGAACCGCTGCTGGCATCCAATCTGGTTGATTTGGCCAGGCAATACACCAAATGGGCGCACGAAGTGCGCGCTGCCGAAGAGCTTCCGCTGGTACTGCAACGGGCCTTTAAAGAAGCGATGGCGGCGCCGAACGGCCCGGTATTCGTATCGATTCCCTGGGAATTCACCATGCGCGAAATCGGCGCTGACGACAAGATCAAAGGCGTAACGCGCATTTCGCCGCATTTCACCGGCGCGCCGGAGTCGATTGCCCAGGTTGCCAATGCGCTCAAGGAGGCAAGAAATCCCATCATCATCGCCGGCGATGCGGTCGGCTATGCCAACGCCTGGCCGGAACTGCAGCAAATGGCGGAGCTGATCGGGGCGCCCGTATTGCTGCAAACCTTTAGCGCCGTGGCGAATTTCCCAAATGATGATAGCCATTGGCAGGGTGAGCTGCCGGGTACGCAAGCCGGCGTGCAAGGTGTCTTCAAGGATCATGACGTGGCATTTCTGTGCGGTTTTAGCAACCAGGCGCAGATCACGATTTTTAAATATTCGGATGGGGCTCTGATTCCTCCCGCTGTCAGGCAGGTTTATCTCAGCAATAATATTTGGGATATAGGCAAAAATTATTATGGCGAAGCGGCGGTGTTTGGCGACATCAAAGCAACGCTGCCGCTGATCAATGCGCAGGTAGGCAGCGCTCCGTCAGCGCCGGCCGCGGCACGCAATGCGAAACTGGCCGTGCTGGCGGCGCAGCGGCGGGTACAGTGGGATAAGTATTTTGTTGAAGCATTGGCGGCGCCGAATATTTTGGCGGTAGTCATTGCCCAGGCTTTGCGTGAAGAAATCAAGCAACGCAGTCTGAACCGGAAATTTGTCTATGTGCACGAGGCGGTTTCCGATCCCGCACCGTTCCAGTACCTGCTGCCGTTCGGCACGGAAGGCGCCGCGCCGATCAGTTATTACTGCGTTGGCGGCGGTTCGCTGGGCTGGTCGATGCCGGCGTCGCTCGGCATCAAGCTAAGTCCGCAAGGCTGGCAGCAGATCGATGCCGAGTTTGTGGTGGCGGCGGTGGGCGACGGTTCGTCGCTGTTTTATCCGCAAACCTGGTGGACCGCGGCGCATCGCAAATTGGCGGTGCTGTACATCATCACCAATAATCACGAATACCACACCCTGCAAAACGGCTTGCAACAGCTGGTCGCGGCGTATGGCACCGCGCCCGGCTATGAATGGCATCCCAAAGACAACAATACGGACCCGTCCTATCTGCGCATACAAAGTCCGGTGATGGATTTTGTCGCCATTGCAAAGGCGCTGGGCGGCCTAAGCGGCGAGGTGGTCGACACGCCGGAAGGCGTCAAAGCAGCCGTGCGGCGCGGCATGGATCATGTCCTGCAGCATCAGCAAGCTTACGTTCTGGATATGCGCACCGCCCAGAATCCGCCGCCGCCGCCCAGCACGGATGACGACACCGGCAAACAAGCTAGGCAAGCAAGAGCGCCGGTGCAACCCGCCTTGAATTTTTTCCACCAGCAAGGACAGCTGCTTGCTGGCGCAGGGCCTGGCGATAATCAGAATGCACCAGTGATTTTCTAAGCAGCGTTGGCGGCAAATGCGGTGCCCAGGGTGCAACCGGGTTTTGACATGCTGTCCGGCCGGGCCCAGGGATTCGTTCTTCCACTTAATCGAAAAAAAGGGGATTACGCATCATGGCAGATGAAAAAATCGATATCGCCATCGTTGGCGGCGGGGTTTCCGGCGTATATAGCGCTTGGCGGTTGAAACAAGCCAACCCGAGACAAAAAATCGTGGTGTTCGAAGGCAGCGATCATATTGGCGGGCGTTTGCTGTCGGTGACGCCGCCCGGGATCCCCAACATGGTGGCGGAACTGGGCGGCATGCGGATTCTGCCCAAGGTACAGCCGCTGATCAGTACCTTGATCGATGCGCTGAATCATTTGCTGCCGGATAGCGAGCAAATCAAGCTGTATCCCTTCCCGGTTGACGAACCGCAAAACATCGCTTATCTGCGCGGCACTTATTTGCGCCTGTCCGAATTCACTACCAATCCGGACAAGGTTCCGTACCGGCTTGGCTTTCCGAATCACGGGCAAACCGCCGGTTCCGTCATGATTAATGCAATTGAGCAGATTGTGCCGGGCATAACCAATCCGGATCTTACCGAAGACCAGCGTCGCGAAATGGCGCAGCAAGCCACTTTCTCCGGAAAACCGCTGTATCAGCAGGGATTCTGGAACGTGCTGATGCGCGTCATTAACGGCGAATCGTATCAATATTCGTTGGACGCGGGCGGGTATGACTCCACCATGAGCAATTGGAACGCCGCCGACGCCATCCCCTGGTATTTGTCTGACTTCGGAGTTCAGCCGGTTTACAAGGGGTTCACCAAAGGCTTTCAGGAAGTGCCCCGGGTTCTGGCGAAATTATTCATCGAGGCAGGCGGCGAGGTACGTTTGAACAGCAGCGTGTCGGCGCTTGAAAGCCTGGATGGCGCAGTTCAATTCCAGGCCGACGGCAAGTCGGTCCGCGCCAGCTCCGTGATCCTGGCCATGCCGCGCCGCTCGCTGGATCTGCTTGCTGACAGCAGCCCGATCCTGCAGGAAATCAACGGCTTGATCTCTTCCGTCACACCGCGTCCGCTGTTTAAATTATTTACCACCTATGCCAATCCTTGGTGGCGCGCAGCCGGATATAGCAAGCCTGACGGCAGCGTAGTGCCGGTAGAGGCCGGCCGCAGCGTCACTGATATTCCGGTGAGGCAAACCTATTACTGGCCGAAAAGCGATGGCACGCCCGTCAAGACCGGCCCCGCGATGTTGCTGGCCAGTTATGACGATGGCGACAATACCGGATTCTGGGACGGCTTGCGGCCGCAAAGGCATCAACACAAGGCCAGGGGGCAGTCTGTCGCCAAAGTGAGTGAACCGTTTGTGGCCGAAAACCGCAAGCCGAATCCGGAGCTGGAGTGGGACCAGCACCAGGCGCCATATCGCATGGTTACCGAAGTGGCGCGCCAGTTGGCGACCATGCATGGCTTGAGTTACACACCGAAGGTACAAGATGCCTGTTTCCGCGATTGGGGCGATGATCCCTTTGGCGGCGGCTGGAATAGCTGGAACATCGGCGTAAAGAGCTGGGAGGTGAAACAAAAGATCATCCAGCCGATCGGCCGGCAGCCCTTGTATATTTGCGGCGAGGCCTATTCCGATGCGCAGGGCTGGGTCGAGGGGGCGTTGCAAACCGCGGATATGATGCTGGAGAAATTTGGGCTGGATAAATTAAAGAATCCCTGAACCAGGCAAGGAAAACCCGGAAGTTTCCGGGTTTTTTTTCATGGGTGCGACTTAAATGCCGGTTCTATGTGCGGTAAACAGCAGCCTGAGTCCAAGAGCCGCGATGGCGCCGGCGGCGACACGGTCGATCTTTGTTTTCGCTTTCAAATAAAGTTCACGCGGCCGTTTGCTGGAAAAACACAGGGCGACGACTGCGTACCAGCCGGCTTCGATGGCAAAAACCAGCGGCGGCAGGGCGAAATAACACCAAAGGGGCGGGTGCTGGGGAAGCAGCGCCGCAAAGATGCTGCCATAGGCAACGGCCGTCTTCGGATTGCTCAATTGCGTACTGAGGCCGACCCAGAAAGATTTGCGCACGTTCCCGCCGCTTGCAGGCTGATTGCTGCCCAGGGCCAGCGGGGCCGCCGCACCGCGCCAGATTTTGGACGCCAGGTAAATCAGATAAATCCCGCCGGCTATCTTGAGACCCATATAGAGCCATCCCACGGTTGCCAGCAAGGTATAGAGCCCGACCAGGGCAATGCCGCTGAAGAACACGCCGCCTATCCCCATGGCGACAGCCGTGGCCAGGCCGTCACGGCGCGACAGGCCGATTGAATGCCGGGCAACAATCACAAAACTTGGGCCGGGGCTCATCGCCCCGATCAGTAGTGCAGCGAGAATGGCTGCGATGGCGGCTGACGGGCTCATTGAAGTGTCTCCTTGGGACGGCGGGAGGGAATTGCTGACCGAATGTATATTACACTTCCTGCTCGATCAGCGCTGCGGGCGCTCCGGTCATGCGTCATTCAATGTAATATCTTTCCCAAGCCTATCAAGCGTAATGGTCCCATGCAAACCCTACCTCTACGTCTCGCTCCCGGACAGGATCTGCGCTCGGTTCTGGAAGCTGTACTGATCGAACATGGCGTCAGCGCCGCTTTTGTGCTCCAGGGGATTGGCAGTTTATCCCTTGCGCAGCTGCGATTTGCCGGCGCAAAACAAGCTACCGAACTTCGCGGCGACCTGGAGATACTCACACTTGCCGGATCGCTCTCGGTCGATGGCGCCCATCTCCACATGACGGTAGCTGATGCGCAAGGTTGCGTGCTGGGTGGCCACGTAGCACCCGGATGCATTGTGCGCACGACAGCCGAGCTGCTGGTGGCGCTATTGCCGGAGCATCGTTTTGTCCGTGAACCGGACGCGGTTTCAGGTTTCGACGAGTTGGTGATAACGCCGCAACGACGTCCCGATGGCATTTGAGCCCGGCAGGGATCACATATCAATTGAATGGCGCGCCAGCTTGCTCCGGTTTGAACGGCGCGCTTGGCGTCACAGGGTGCGACAATTAGCCGCATTCTTTTTGAAGGGATGCGCTTCTATACTCGGCGGGAATTTTTCTCAGCCATTTATAGGATGCCCATGCCTTATGTTCCAAACGCCCGCCCTAAATTCCTGCCTGCGCTGATCCATGCAGCGGTCGTCAGTTCCAGCGCGCTGACTGCCGGCGCCATTGCCAGCGATGCGGCAACGAACGAAGCTGTACTGCCGACAGTCGTCATCACGGCGGCGCAGGAGACTTCTCCTCTGACCATCGTGGTCGACCCGAAAGCGCCGCGGCAGCCGATACCGGCCAGCGACGGCGCCGATTACCTGAAAACCATCCCGGGCTTTTCCGCCGTGCGTAACGGCGGCACCAATGGCGATCCTGTCCTGCGCGGCATGTTCGGCTCGCGCATCAATATTCTGAACGACGGCACCACCATCCTGGGCGCTTGCCCTGGCCGCATGGATGCGCCGACGTCTTATATTTCGCCGGAAAGCTTCGACAGGCTGACTGTTATCAAAGGGCCGCAAAGCGTGATCTGGGGACCGGGAGCTTCGGCTGGCACGGTGCTGTTTGAGCGCAAGACAGAACGGTTTTCAGAAACCGAAAATCCTGTCCGCTTTGACGGCGGGCTGACGGCCGGATCGTACGGCCGCAATGAGCAGAGAGCGGATCTTACCGCCGGCACGCCGGATGTCTATACGCGCGTCATCGCCAATCATGCCAAGGCCAACGACTACAAGGATGGCAACAATCAAACGGTGGCGTCGCGCTGGGACAAATGGAATGTGGACGCTGCGCTCGGCTTTACGCCGGATGCGGATACCTTGCTGGAATTGAATGCCGGCGCTGGCGACGGCTCGGCGGCTTACGCTGGGCGCGGGATGGATGGGGTCAGTTTCAAGCGCCACAGTTTCAACGCAAAGTTCGAAAAGCGCAATGTCAGCCAGCACGTCGCGAAGATCGAAGCGATGGCGTATTACAACCATGCCGATCACCTGATGGATAACTACACCCTGCGCAAGCCGGATCCCAATGCCGGCATGATGAAAATGCCGATGGCGTCGGAAGTCGACCGGCGCACCGTCGGCGCCAGGATCGCCGCGACGCTGGAGTGGGACGACGCACTGAGCCTGGTCACGGGCTTTGACATGCAGCAGAACGCTCACCGCGCGCGCAGCGGCATGGGCATCGGCACCTATGCGCAAAAGCCGTGGAACAAGGATGCCGCGTTCAGCAATGCCGGCATGTTCGGCGAGGCGACCTGGTCTGTGGCGCCGCGGCAGCGGCTCATCAGCGGCGCACGCATCGATTACGCGACGGTGAAGGATGAGCGCAGCACGCTGGGGCAGGGCATGATGGCGGCGCCCAATCCTACCGCCGATATGGAGCGCCGGGTTACCCTGCCGAGCGGCTTCGTCCGCTACGAATACGATTTGCCGTCGAAAGCCGGGACCCTCTACGCAGGACTGGGGCATGCCGAGCGCTTTCCGGATTACTGGGAATTGTTCTCGCCGAAAATGGCGCCGGCCGGATCGCCCAATGCCTTTGCCGGCATCCGTCCGGAAAAGACCACGCAGCTTGATATAGGCGCGCAGTATAGAACCGGCGCATGGCAGGCCTGGGCATCGGCTTACGCCGGCGTGGTCAACGACTACATCCTGTTTTCTTACCTGCCGGGCGCGATGGGCGCAACATCTCAAGCCAGCAATGTCGATGCGCAGATCATGGGCGGCGAGCTCGGTGCGTCCTATGGCTTCGCTCCGCATTGGAAGATTGACAGTTCGCTGGCCTATGCCTGGGGCCGCAACCGCAGCGATGGCAAGGCCTTGCCGCAAATGCCGCCGCTTGAAGCGCGGCTTACCTTGAACTACAACGACGAACGCTGGTCGTTCGGCGCGCTGTGGCGCCTGGTGTCAGCCCAAAACCGGGTCGCTATCAATGAAGGCAATGTCGTCGGCAAGGATTTCGGCCCGAGCGCGGGCTTTGGCGTCTTTTCGATGAATGCAGCTTATGCATTTTCCAAATCGGTGCAAATCGTTGCCGGCATCGATAACGTTTTTAACAAGGCGTATGCGGAACATCTCAACCTGGCTGGCAATACCGGCTTTGGCTACGCAGCCAATACCGCCATCAATGACCAGGGCCGCACCGCCTGGGTGAAGCTGGGGGTGAAGTATTAAGGCTCACAGTTCCATCTTGCCGCCTTTCGCAGGCTTTGTGGCGTAATTCGGCAAGCTGCTGATCTGCTTTTCTTCAGGCGCGACTGTGGCGGGATCGAGGGGGTTGCCGACAGTGCGGCTGTCGGTCGGGATCATCGAGGGAATGGCGACCGCTTGCTCCGCGAGCTGCCAGCCCAGGATCGTCTCGAGGCGATTGCCGCCTGCCGCTTCCGGTCCTGTGATCGATTCATACAGCAAGGGAAGCGGATGGCCGATCAAACGCGCAACTTCTTGCGAAGCGCCAGGGTGATCCAGCGGCAGACTGGTGGCAAAGAGCCGTGGCAGAGCGCTGCGCGGGACATAGATGCGCAGCATTGTGCCGTTGCGGATGCGGCCGCGCGCATCTCCTTCCGCATCCTGCGCATAGCCGTAGGCAACCGCAGGATCTCCGGCAACGTACAGGCCTTTCCAGATTTCCTCAAGGTCCTGCTGCCGGTTATGGATTCCGCCAAACACAATACTCTGTGCGCCCTCCAGGGAGGTGCCGTGATAACCCGCAAAAACGTATCCCTGCGCCAGCAGGCGCTGGTGAGCAGCCTGCAGGCGGTTCAAATTCCAGTTTTGCGTGCCTTGTACGGTGAAGCTTGGCGGCTCCCCATCATTCAAAAAGTGCGCTCCGGTGGGGTTTTCATGCTGGACCAGCACGTCGCTGCTTGCGCCGGAACCGCACGGGCGCGCGTCAGTCGGGCAGGTGACGGCCAGCACATCGGCCTGCTGTGCGTTGGCGGCACTGGCGCCAGGATTGGCTGCCTGGTAGTTCCGGAAGATGTCGGCGGCCTGGGCGATGCTTTGACGGGCCAGTTCCGGGCGTTCAAGAACCGCGCTTCTCAGGGCGTCCAGAGGCACCGGATCAGGCGCGGCGACCGCTTGCCCATGAACCAGGTTATGAATCACCTGACGGAATTGGTCGAGCGGCAAGCGGGTGGCGATGTAAAGGGCTATCAAATTGGCGGCGGGGTTGCCGCACGAAGACCATTCTTCCCATCCTCTGGGCTTGCGTCTGCGCGCCAAGGACTCAAGAGGTATGCCGCATACCCGGTGGCTGGTCAGCGCTTCCAGAGCATTGCCCTTGGCAAAATGGATGCGTTGGCCGATAACCGGCTTGCCTGACGGTGGCGCGTACTGGTCGACAGGCTTGCCCGCAAGGGTTTGATAGATTGCGCCTTCCCAGGTTTCGCCCAGGCTGCAGCGGTTCTGGGTGACGTAGTTGTAAATGGCATCCAAAGGGTCGAGCAGGCAGAGCAGCTTGCCGCTATGCCACTCGCTCCAGCGTTTATGACGATCATGGCTCGCAGGAGCAGCGACGTAGCTGACGCCTGCATGTCGTATTCCAAGCAAGCCCTGGCCCTGAGTAATATTCTCCTGGGTGACAGAGAAGTTGGCGAGTGCGGGCCAGCGCGCCAGTGTCTTGTCGTCCACTTCCACGCTGTAAAGAGGCGAGATGGAGAGGACCTTGTTCTGGCCGTCAAGATTCTTGAAGAAGACCTTGATGCTGGTGGGAGCATCGTCGCCAACGGGCACCAGCCAGTTAAGCGACCAATGTTTCGCGCCTTGGCGCGCATACTGAAAATTCCTGGGCTTGCCGTCAGAGCCAACCAGGCTCAGCCTCAGGTTTTCCTGCTCGACAAAGACGGTGGCGACATCGTCAAGGCGCAAAGCCAGGACCTGGCCGTTGCCCACATAATCTTTCATCATCATGGAGTAATGCAGTACGCCTTCCTTGCCGGGAGAATCCGGCGCAACCTGCATGGCCAACGGGGACTGATAGATTTTATGAGGGGCGGCGTAAACCAGGCAATAGCTGCTGCAATCGTCCCAAAGCCTGAAGTTTCCCTCTATCGTATTCGCCCTGGCGCTGCCGGTTCCGAGCAGGAAAAGCCATCCGAGCAGATGGATCCAGTATTGCGACGTGAATTTGGACATGGAATTACCTCACATGGTGAAAACATTGTTAAAGCAAGCGGCCCGGGAAGGGAGGGCAGGACCGCGGCTACTGCGTCTTCATTTTCAGACCCCCGCCGGGGGTGGTGACGATCACTCTGCCAGGCAGCCCAGGGGCGCGGCTTGACCTGCCTTCGCGATAGGTGTCCACCGTCGCCGGCATCGACGGAAGCGGCGCCAGCTGTTGCGGCTGGCCGTTTGCATATCGCTGCCTGCGCAGTGATTCGCCCAGTTCCGAAGCGGGCAAATGACGATCGCTGAAAGGAGGCCGGGTATTCAGGCTATGTGCATGGCCCGGATATTCAAGCAGATCTGGCTGGCCTGTCGATGTTGTTTCGGAAGACGACAATGCACAAAAGGCGGAGTGCTTGCGGGAGGCCGGTGCAGGGGAGCCGAATGATTCGCCGCCATTCCTTTTTTTATAAATCCCGCCGTTGAATTTCACGCCGTCAGGATTCATTCCCATTCTGAATCCGACGCTATTCTCGCTATAGTCCTCTGCGCTGATGCAGCCGTCACTCTCGCCCTGAAGAAAACTCCTGGCCGGCTTCGGCGCAATTTTTGCAGTCCGCGACGAAACCAGTTTCTTGCGTTCCATGGGCGATAAGGCCTCAAGAGTGTGTCTTGCCTTGGAGTAGTGCAAGGCATCGAAAGCGTGCTTCACTTTCACCTGGTCTTCGCTGTCAGAAGATTCGGGATTTGTTTCGACAGCCGATGCCGGCGCAACGAATAATCCTGCAACAACAATGGACGTTGTGCGGAAAAAATAAGGCAAGCGTTTTCTCATGGGAATCCCCCCTGTAAAAATGAAACGATGAATTGCGGGGAAGGGCGCGCGTAGCGCGGATCCGTGTCGCAAAGTGAAGTCCTTGCTGGCGGTGCGGCTGGCAAAAAATGATTTTGGATGAACATCGAAGATGAGCATCTGGCGAGATGCTCACTGTGCGTGCGGCACGTTATCTAACGGCGACATTGTCGGATAACGGCGCAGTGCGCGTTGATGCGGCGGATACCTGCAGCGCCGGCAAGAAGCGGGTAAATCAGTGAAGTTGAATTGTTGTTATTTTATCGAAAACGATAATCATTATCAATAGTGGTGTCGATAAAATCGATGGAAAGCGTCGCGTCGCGAGTTGTTCGCGATGGCAGTTTACGCGTATTTGGAATAGGGGAGCTGGGTTGCTGCCGGCAGCAAGAGATGCAAGCGCGTCTGGCAATCTAGGGCGAAAAAAAACCGCAGCGTCGACATGCTGCGGTTCTGTTTGCCGGTATCAGGAATTACACGATCTTGTTGGTCGACAGGTCCCAGCCGCCGGAAGTATTGCCGCCGGAGCCGCCGCCGATTTTTTGCTGGGTGTACTTCCATTTGACCTTGGAGTACTTCAGGCTGACCGTTTCGCTCAGCACATCGCCTTCTGTAACGGATGGCGTGACGTCGGAGATCAGCAGGTTCGACAGTTCGATTTCGAAGTACTTGATGCGGTCGCCCTTGCCGTCGGCGCGCAGGAATTCGAACTTGGCGCTGTCGATGGTCTTGCCGGACGAGCAGTTCTGCAGCAGCAAAGGCGTTGCCAGGTCGGCGATCTTGGTGATCACGATGTCCTTGTGCTCGCAGCGCTCGGCTGTGTGGCCACCGCCGGTCGATGCCGTAGCCGACTTCGGCTGCAGCACTTCCCATTGCACCGATTTGCATTCGATCCAGTCTTTGTGGGCGCTGTCTGTCGATTCGCCTTTGATGCCGTTGATTTGCAGGTATACGTCGATTGCCATGGTAATGCTCCCTTATTGAGTTTGAGGCTTAAGTGATGCTGGCCGTGCCGCCGCCAGACGAGTTAAAACAGAATGTTCTGTCTGATGAAGATCAAGCGCAGGACAAAATTCCAGTCACCAAAAATGACTGCCGGGATTTTTGGATAGCGGCGCCAGATTGAGTGCTTAATTCACGCATGCAACATTGACTTTATATCAGTCTGGCATGTTCAATTGCAAACAACTGTATCTTCTGGGCAATTAATTAGTTTCTATTGTGCAACTATCGCATCAATTTCAGCGAATGTCCAATAAATCCCGCCAGCTTGCGCTGCTCATTTGGCAATTTTTCCACAAATTTACAGAATAGATGGTTTTGTTGTAAGTAACTGAGCGGAATAACAAGAAATGCCCGGTCAGTGCTTTTGAAGGGCGTGCTTGCCTGGTCAGAAACTCCCAGCCATGCCAGAACGGCGTCGGCAAGGGCGGCTCAAAGGCCAATGGCCGCAGCGAGCGCCTTGATTCCATGCGCTTGCTTTCCGTCGCCGCTTTTGACCAGAAATAGAACAATGAACAGGACCGCTATGCCGGTGGCGAGGAGGTGGATCTGGGTGCCGTTCATTGCTAGCCAATTGGCTGCTCGCTTATCCAGCCGGATGTCTTTCTTAAAAAATGACGCGGGGCATGCAGCGCCTGCCGATATAGATCAGAAATTGAAAAGGCACAGGCACGACGAGCCGTTGCCGCCTGATAGCAAGGTGGTGACCTGGCCGGCCGGCGTCACCTTGCGCAGCAGGTTGTTGCCGGTGTCGGCAATATACATGTTGTTGGCGGTGTCGCTGGCGATGCCCTTGGGCAGGCTGAAGCGGGCTTTGTCGCCGCCGCCGTCCGTGGCGCCGGCATTGTCGGCTGCCCCCGCGAGGGTGCTGACGACGCCGGAAGCGGAGACGCTGCGTATCAGCTGGTTGCCGCTGTCCGCCACGCGGATATTGCCAGAGCTATCCACTACGATGCCGTTCGGCTGGCTGAAGCTGGCGCGCTGGCCGCTGCCGTCGCTGCTGCCGCTGCTGCCGGCAGTACCGGCAAGCGTGCTGACGACGCCGGCCTGGGTCAATTTACGGATCGTGTTGTTGCTGGTGTCTGTGACATACAGATTCGCCGCGCTGTCAATGGCGATGCCTTGCGGTAAATTGAACTGGGCATTGCTGCCGGCGCCATCCTGGCTGCCGGCGCTGCCGGGAGCGCCCGCCAGCGTCGTGACCTGGCCCGCCGGACTGACCTTGCGCACGGTATCGTTGCCGGTGTCGGCGACATACAGGTTGCCGGCTGGGTCCAGCACGACGCCCCAAGGCTGGTTGAAGCGGGCATTTCCCGCAATGCCGTCAGCCTGGCCGCTTTGTCCGGCGCTGCCGGCCAGGGTCGAGACGATGCCGGCCGGGCTCACTTTGCGGATGGTGTTGTTCCTGGTGTCTGCTACATACAGGTTTCCCGCGCTATCGACCGCAATGCCGCCGGGCTGGTTGAACAACGCGCTCAGAGCGGCGCCATCCGTGCTGCCGGCATTGCCTGCGCTTCCGGCGACGGTAGTGGCGACGCCGGCGGCAGTGATTTTGCGGATGGTGTTATTGCCGGTGTCGCTGACGAACAGGTTGCCGCCGGCGTCGACTGCAATCCCGGTGGGTTGGTTAAAGCGCACACTATTGCCGCTGCCGTCGCTGCTGCCGGCACTGGTGTTGCTGCTGCCGGCGTTGTCGCAGGAGGCCGTCTGATTGTTTTTGCAGCAGCCGCCCAGCATCAGGCCAAGCAGGCAGAGGGAAAGTCCGGTGGACAGTTTTTGTAGTTGCATTGAGATTTGCATCGGTTGAGCTCAGGCGAAACCGGCGAGCGAGATTCGGATTTAAGATAAAGCAAATTTAACATGATTTAGCAGCCGTATACCTTGCGTCCGTTAATCCATTGATAGCGGCCGCCGCGCGGCCCGATATGGCAGGCTGCGCCGGCGGCCGTTCCGTGACGGAAGCGCCAAGGGGCGAGCGGATGCGGGTCCGACCATAGTCCCGTCCTTGCGTTGCGGGCAGCCGTCTCCAGCTTCTTCAGACGGCTGCCGTTTGCGCTGCGCGCAGCCGCCCAGGCCATGCCACGTTCCACCTGGGCCCGGCTGACGTCAATGCCGTCGCAGCGCAGCGTCCCCACGGTACGGCCGAATTGATCGATCGCTTTGGCGGTGTATCGCGCATCTTTGCCCCAGCATAGCTGGTACAGTGATTGCCTGGCCTGCGGGCCGAAGGCCTGTTTTATTTCCGGCGCGTCGATGCCGGCCAGGCGCAGCTTGAGCCGTTTGCGGCCGGCCTGCAGCGTCAGGCTGTCGCCGTCGGCTATGTGGACGATCTTGTGCGCATGCACGGCCAGCGGTGCGAGCAAAAGGAAAGCGGCAAAGATTTTTTTCATTTACGCTGCAGGGGTGATCTCTATGGCGGCAGGAGATGCCGGCCTGGACTGCTGTCAGACGCGAGCTTACAGAGGAACGGCAATGAAAAATATAAGAGGTATCGTATTCGATCTCTACGGCACGCTTTACGATGTGCATTCGGTGGCGGCGCCGTGCGACAACTACCATCCCGGCAGAGGTCGCGAGATAAGCGCCGTGTGGCGGCAAAAGCAGCTTGAATACACCTGGCTGCGCAGCCTGATGGGGGCGTATGTCGATTTCGAACAGGTCACGCATGACGCCTTGGTGTTTGCGTCGCGCCACTTGAAACTGCCTCTGGACCAGGCGGCCTGCTCCGCGCTGTGCCGGGAATATCTCAAGATCCAGCCCTTTCCCGAGGTGCCGGCTGCGCTCGCCAGGCTGCAGGCGATGGCGATACCGCTCGCGATTCTTTCCAACGGCTCGCTCAATTCGATCCGCAGCGTGGTTGCGGCGTCGCAGCTGGAACATCGCTTCGCTCATCTGATCAGCGCCGACGGCGTCCGGATCTTCAAGCCGCATGACAGTGTTTACCAGTTGGCCGAACAACAGATGCAGCGCCACCGCTCCGAGCTCCTGTTTGTTTCTTCGAACGCCTGGGATGCATCTGGAGCGCGCCATTTCGGTTATCCCGTGTGCTGGATCAACCGCGCAGGCAATACCTTCGACGAGTTGGGCCAGTCTCCTGATCACGTCGTGCAAGGACTGGAGCAGCTGGCGGACTGGGTCGAAACCTAGGGTCAGATACCCGATCAAGCTATGACATCCCTCCGTATCGATTGCCGGCCGGAAGCGGAGCACACTGCAATTCGCTGGTCGTGGATTGTCAGGGCAGTGTCAAATTTCATCTCGCTCGCGTATCGCTCACAGAAACTGTGTGAGGATTATTTTCGGTAACGCGGTGGACTCTTGTCCGCCCACGTTACCTGATGCAGGAGCCACAGCTGGCCATGTTCCTGCAACTCTCCTGTCACGCTGAATAACGAACAATCCTGCCGGATGCAAAGCCCGATCTTCCTTGTTCGCGCCAACTCAAGGAGCGGCCTGCGTTTGCCCGTCGTCACGGCTGGCTGGCGCAGCAACTCCGGTCGATGCGCATGAAGGGCAGGTTCCGGGGAGAGTTTGTATTTTTAAGTTTGACAACCATGCATTTTTACGATTGCCGCCAACCTGGATCAACCATGCCGAAATTCTTTACTGAATTGCTGGAGGAAAAATGGAAAACCCAAAAACCCATGTTTTTACGACAGAGAACTTGCCTGAACATCTTAAGCTTGAATACTGGACCAAGGAGCTAGGCCGCCGCCTGCACGCGGTGGAAGTGAGTTGCCAGCAGCAGGCGGAGTTTTACGGCGGCGTCGAGTCGATATCGATGGGGCCGATTGCCGTGACGCGCTATTTCGGGCCGGCGGTCACCATCGCGCGGACTGAAACTTTACTGCGGAACGTGCCGTCGCTGCGTTTCCATCTGGTGTTGACGCAGGACGGGCGGCACGTGCTGAGCCAGCTGGGCCGCACGGTCGACATTGCCAGCGGCGACATGGTGTTGATCGATTCGCACCTGCTGTCTTCCAGCGTGAAAGAACAAGTGACTGACGCGCGAGTGATTTCCTTATCCGAAGCATTCGTCAATCACTGGATTCCGCGAGTCGAGCATTGCGTCGCCCATGTACTGAAAGGGAGCGGTGGCTGGGGTGCGGTGTTGTCCACCTATCTCCGCAATCTCAATGCCGAGATCTTGCAAGCGGAGGTAAGTCTTTATGAACAGGCATTGATCGCCGACCATATCGCTTCCCTCATGCGTTTCGCTTTCAAGGAGGCGGGTCTGCCAAAAGCGGAAAACAGCCGAGCGCGCAATCTGCGGCAGCGCGGCGAACTGCATCGCGGCATGGTGTTGTGGCTAAGGCAGAACTACCACGATGCAAATGTGACGGCGCAAACCGTGGCTGACGTGTTCCGGATGTCGGTGCGCAACGTTCATCATGTTTTCCTGAATGCCGGCGATGACACCAGCTTCCATTCCATGTTGCGCGATATCCGGCTGGATGCCGCGATTCGCCTGCTGGCGGAAAAAGATGCACAAGCCATGTCTTTGGCTGAGATTGGCTGGCGCTGCGGTTTTGCCGAACAGTCGCATTTTTGCCGGGTGTTTCGCCAGCAGAAAAAAATGTCCCCTGGCGCTTATGCAGAGATGCTCAGGGCAGAGGGACGGGCAGGGATAGCCTAGCGCGCACGGGCGGCGTTCTCAGTGACGGCGCCGGGAAATTTTGTTGACAACCACTACGGGTGTGAAAAATGATTCTTAGAGATGATCAATGGGAAAAACTGGAGCCGCTGCTGCTTGGCAGAGAGGGTGATTCAGGCATGCGGGGGCGCGACAACAGGCTGTTCATCGAAGCGGTATTCTGGTATGCCGATGCACGTCAATGGCGTAATCTGCCGCCTGAATTCGGTAAGTGGAATACGGCGTACATGCGCTTTCGGCGCTGGAATCTGAGCGGCATCTGGCATCGCTTGAAAGTAGAAGTGAAGGACGATCCTGAATTGACGGCGCAGTTCGAAAAAATTGTCGCCCGAGCCGATGATATCCGGCAGCGGGCAGAGAAAAAAGCGAACAAAAAGAGCGTGCGTAAAGCTCATGGCTGGCCCGCGCCGAAAAGCGGCAGCGAAGGAAAGCCGTATGACGGCAAAATTGAAGCGGGCTCAGACTGGCTGCGGTTGATAATGGGATCCATGCAGCAAGGAATCAACAGCAAATGAGGAGAGGCACATGCATGGCGGAGTCGAGCTCCGGGTGTTGCCATGCAAGGCAAGCTGGCGCGGCAACTCGCCGATGAAATGCTGGCAAATCATGATTCGCGCAATGGCCGTTCGTGCTTTTGTTCTTCATAGATTTTCGCAACTGGTAACGAAACGAGAACAAGGCCTCGAAGTCTTGTCTGGCCAGGGCTGGGATTTTGTGAAGATATTGCTTTCAGGGAAATGAGCGGCAATAATAGGTACTTCTCTTTTGCCGCGGAAAAGCCTATGAGCCTGGATCGCAAGCCGACTGAGGATGCATCGATACTGCTGTTTGACGACAGGAAGGCCTGGGCGGCATGGTTGAAGAAGAACCACGGCAAGTCACCCGGCGTATGGCTGAGGTTCGCCAAGAAGAATGCCGAATGCCGCTCCATATCCCATCCGGAAGCGCTGGAACTGGCCCTATGCTACGGCTGGATCGACGGCCAGAAGAAAAGCGACGACATACAATACTGGCTGCAGCGATTTACGCCGCGTTCGGCGCGCAGCATCTGGTCCAAGATCAATAGGGACAAGGCGTTGGCGCTGATCGCCTCGGGCCAGATGCAGCCGGCGGGACTGCAGGAAGTGGACAGGGCCAAAAGCGATGGCCGCTGGGAGGCCGCCTACGATTCCGCACGCACCTCGGCGATCCCCGATGATCTACAGGAGGCGCTCGACGCCAATCCCGCGGCGCGGGATTTTTTTGCCACGCTCGATGCCCAGAACCGCTATGCCGTCCTGTTCCGGGTCCAGACCGCGAAGAAGGCCGAAACCCGCGCCAAACGGATCGCGGCCTTCACCCAGATGCTGAGCGAGCGCAAGAAGCTGCATCCCTGACAGCGCTCCCGCATTTCAGGTCACGATCACGGAACCGGTCATGCTTTCGTGGCCGGAGCCGCAGAACACATCGCAATGAAAGGCAAATTCACCGCTCTTGTCCGGCGTGAAGCGCAGGCGCGAGGCGGTGCCGGGGAGAATATCAGTGCGAATGGCGAAATCAGGGAGGTTGAAGCCCATGACGGCGTCCAGCGCGGTGAACTCCAGCGTTACCGGCACATTCTTTTTCAGGCGGATCACGCTCGGCGTGTAGTCGAATTTCTTGGCGACGATCTTGATGACCCGTTCCGGCGTTTGCGCCAGCGCCAGCCGGGTGACTGCGGCCAGGCTGCCGGCAGCCACGCTTGCCAGCAGCAGGCGGCGTTTGTAGAGGAGGTCCATGATTAGCCTTTCAATACTGGCAGTTCAGTCAGCTTGTAGTCCGTCGGCCGTGCGCTTTCTGCCGCCACTTGGCGGTATCCGAGGCCGCGATAGGGGTAAGCGTCGTCCCAGGGCAGCGGCGTGCGCTTGGGTTGGGAACCCGGCGCCGGCAGCGGGAAAATCAGCGATTTCGCCGCATGATGGGCGATTTGGCCGGTCATGTGGTGATGCTCCTGATGGATATGGCCATAGAACACGGTCACGTTGGCATGTGCCTGCAGCAGCTCGACGGCCTTGGCGCCGTCGCGCGTGGCCCAGTCCCATTGCGGATAGAGATCGAACAAAGGGCGGTGCGTGAAGACCACGATGCGGGCTTGCGGCGGCAGCTGCTGCAGTTCCCCGGCCAGCCACGCCAGCTGCGTCTCGCCGATGGCGCCGGTGGGGTCGGAGACATTGTCGATGACGATGAAGTTGACGCCTTTATGGGCAAAGCTGTAGTGGGTCTTGCCGAAAAATTCTTGATAGGCTTCACCGTGATCCAGCGAGGCATCGTGCTCGCCAGGCATGAAGTGAACATTCTTTACCTTGAGTCCCGCGGCAATCTCTTTGAATTCGCGCAGGCGCTTGCGGCGTTCCTGCGGATCGTCGGTGGTATGCGTGAGGTCGCCGGTGAAGACGATGAAGTCCGGGATCTGCTCCAGGCTGTTGACTGCCGTCACTGCCTTTTGCAATGTGCCGCGGGCATCCGGATTGGGCGCTCCCTCAAAGCCCCAGTGGGTATCGGACAGCTGGATGAAAAAGAAGTCTTCGTTCGCGCCCCCTGGCAGGGCGGCGGCGCTGGACCAGCCGCTCAGGCCGGAGACATAGATGGCGCCGCCTAATCCCGCCAGCCGGAGAAAGCTGCGGCGGTTGATGGGGTGGGCACCGGGATGGGCTTGTTTCATGATCCCTCCGTGATTGTCGCGATCACTTGATCGACAAAATCCTATACCGGTGTACCCTGTTATTTATTCCCGTTTTTTTGTTTTAATCGTCTTTTCGGGAATATATTCTGCATATCGGCGGTCTAGTGTTGCATGAACCATGGAAACGCGTGAATGAGCGATTCGATAAAAAAGAAACGATTCCAAGCTGTCGTGCTGCCGCACCTGAACTCGGCGTTCAACCTGGCGTGCTGGCTGACGCGCAACCACCAAGATGCGGAGGATGTAGTGCAAGAGGCTTATTTGCGGGCCTACAGGTTTTTCGACGGCTTTCACGGCGATGACGGCCGCGCCTGGCTGCTGACGATCGTGCGCAATACCTTTTACAACTGGCATCAGGAGCGCCAGAAACTACGCCAGGAGACCTCGTTCGACGAGGAACTGCATCACGCCGAGGCCGGCGATTGCATCGGCCAGATGGCGGCCGACAACAATCCGGAGGCGCTGCTGATGAGCAAGGACAGCGAACGGCAGCTGCAACAGGCGCTGCAAGCCTTGCCGCTGGAATTCCGAGAGGTGATGGTGATGCGCGAACTGGAAGAGCTGTCTTACAAGCAAATCGCCGGCATTGTCGGCATACCGATCGGCACCGTCATGTCGCGTCTCGGACGCGGCCGTAAGTTGCTGGCGGGGATTCTGGCGCCGGATGCGGCACCGCAGGAGCGATGATGGACCATCAGGAAGTGCTGGAGCTGTTGCCCGCCTATGCCGACCAGGAACTCGGCATCGTCGAGACGCTTGAGATCCAGCGTCATCTGGAAGGCTGCGCCGATTGCCAGCGCGAGTACGCAGCGCAGCGCATCGTCAGTGCGCGCTTCAAGAAGGGCGCCGCTTATTTCGAAGCGCCGGCGTATCTGACGCAACGCATCATCGATGCTTTGCCGCAGGACGCCGCCAGCGCCAGTTTCTGGCATTTCAACTGGGGCATCAGCTGGCGCCATGCCGGCGCGGCGCTGGCGACGATGCTGGCGCTGGCCTGGAGCGTCGGCCTCTATCTCAACCTGCCGTCGGACCAGGACAAGCTCACCGATGAAGTGGTCGCCAGCCATGTGCGCTCGCTGCAGGTCGATCATCTGTCGGACGTGGTTTCAACCGACCAGCACACGGTCAAGCCCTGGTTTAACGGCAAGCTGAATTTTTCGCCGCCGGTGGTCGACCTGGCGTCGCAGGGCTTTCCACTGATCGGCGGACGCCTTGACTATCTCGGCGGCCGGCCTGTCGCGGCGCTGATCTACCGGCATGCACAGCATCCGATCAATCTGTACATCTGGCCCACGACGGACAGGGACGTTGCGCCGCAGTTGCAAAACCGGCAAGGCTACCACATGGTGCGCTGGACCTGGGACGGCATGAATTACTGGACGGTGTCGGACCTGGCGGGCAAAGACCTGGAGCAGTTCGCAGGCATGGTGCGCTCCATGGTGAGGCAATAAAAGGGCGAGGGGAAGTTTATTTCCTTTTGGAACAAATGTTCATCTTGCAACAATGTACAATACCGGCGCTGTCTTCTCGGCAAGATGTTCTCTTTTCTCTCACCCTTCAGGAAATATTGATGAAAAAATTGTTGTTGATCGGCCTGTTAAGCTACGGCACAGCGGCTTTTGCCGGCTCCACCTTGCTGGAAGTGCCCGTCACCTATCACCCCGAGGCCGGCGTGGTGGAAAAAGTCAAGCAAGAGTGCCAGATTGAAAACATGTTGCAGCACCGGGTCGGTCCGGTGCTGGCCAAGCTGAACAAGGGCGGCGATGGCACCATTGCCGCTGGCGCCGATAGCGCTGGCGCTACCCTGCTGCGCTTGCAGATCACCCATGTGCTGGGTGTCGGCGGCGGCGCTTTCAGCGGGCCGAAAGCCATCACCGTTAACGCCGACCTGCTGGATCCTAGCGGCAAGGTGCTGCGCCATACCAAGATCAACCGCTGGTCGATGGGCGGCATGTTCGGCGCCTTCAAAGGCACTTGCACCATTCTTGACCGCAGCGCAGTCGCCATCGGCAAGGACTTGAGCCGCTGGGTGCACGACCCCTCCTATGAGATAGTGGACGAAGCGGCGCCGAAAGAGGCGGAAGCCGCGCCAGTAGCCGCGCCCGAAGTGACGCCGGAAAAAATGCAGTAACCGGTTACCGGTGCTGCTGCAGCGCAGCAAGTGGTAAAGAATTAGCCCTGATCACGTCGGGGCTTTTTCTTTTGCCGCACATTATTTTTTGGAGGGCGGGGCGTTCATTAGCATTTTTTGATGGGGATCTACAATTCCATAACATTTGACTGTTTGACAGATGCCGTTTCGTCGACGACAGTGAATGAGTCTGGAGCGGTAGCAGCGCGCGGAACCTTGTCTGCCAGTCCTGAAGACGTCGCCGCGCGAATAGGAATTGCTGCCACTATTGACAGTTCATCAGGGAACTTCAAAAGCGTAATATCAATCTGATCCAAGCAGGCCGCCGGTACCGGCGGTACTGACTTTGGCGTTCCTGCCGCAGTGTGGCGCGGCAAGACAAGTGTCGTTACCTTTTCTTGCAATAAGTGGAAAAAGGATACTTTCGGCGATGCTAGGATGGCACTTCCTTTCAAATAAAATCCAAGGAGATTGCAATGGTTAGACTGAATGAGGCGACCGTTATTTTTAAAGGATTGGCTTACGAATTCGACAGTACCGCCGAAGCGGCGGAATTCAAGAAAGTCCTGGAGTCCGGCGGCGACCCGAAGCGCTATGCGGATATCTTCAAGTGCATCGACATCTATGCGACGCCCGCCAAGCGCGAGGTGGAAGAAGCTTGAGGCGCTGAGGCCGAGGATGGTGTTGTGGAGTAGCAGGCATCAAACGCGTTTGAAATTTTTCTTGATCAAGGCTTTATGTTATTTGCAGTACAGCGTGAATACGGTAATTTCAGGTACTCGCTGAAAATCAATGCTCTTGCCAACGGCTGCTTCGAAGCAGTGATTCTGATGGTAGCGATATCAGGTCCGGACAGGGAAATCGAAGTGGTCTTCAAGCCCCCCATCGCGGCGGCCAGCGAGACCGAAGCACAATATCTCGGCAGTGAATGGGCAAAGATCTGGATTGACTCGCAATCCTAGCCCCTCCGGCGGCATGCGCCGGCCGGGGGCACATACATCCCAGCAAGTTGGTCTACATCGCGCAGGTATGCATCATGCGCTGACGCGGTTTCATGCTACGATTTCCACCGCCGCAACGCGGCCTGCCGGACGCGTCCGGCGGTCCTATCGCACCCTCATCAGGAGAAACCATGCAGCTCATCGGTATGCTTGATTCACCGTACGTCCGCCGTGTCTCGATTTCCCTGCAATTGCTTGGCATCCCCTTCGAGCATCAATCGATTTCGGTATTCAGCACTTTTGAACAGTTCCGCCAGATCAATCCGGTAGTCAAGGCGCCTTCACTGGTGTGCGACGATGGCGGAGTGCTGATGGATTCCACGCTGATCCTGGAATACGCCGAAGCACTGGCGGCGCCGGGAAAAAGCCTGATGCCGGCAGAGATCGGCGAACGCCTGCATGCCTTGCGGCTTATCGGCCTTGGCCTGGCGGCATGCGAGAAGAGCGTGCAGATCGTCTACGAGCGCAACTTGCGGCCGCCGGAAAAGCAACATGAGCCGTGGGTGGCGCGGGTCCAGGGCCAGCTGTTCGCGGCTTACCAGGCGCTGGAGCTTGAATTGCGCAACAAGCCGCTGGAAGTGACGAGCCGGACCATGAACCAGGCTGGGCTGACGACCGCGGTTGCCTGGAATTTCACGCAGATGATGCTGCCGGAAATCGTCATCGCCTCGGATTATCCGGCGCTGCAAGCGTTTTCGGAAAAAGCGGAGCATCTGGCTGAGTTCATCGCCGCGCCGCCGCTATAGCTGCCGATTGCCATCCGTGCAGGCAGCCGTTTTCAGATGAGGAAACGGCTGTGCCTTATTGAGGATGCTTGGCGCCGCGCATGCCGCCGGTGTCGTCGCACCAGCTAGGGCGCGCATCGGGATCGTCGCATTTCAGATGCGGGTAGGCGCAGCCGGCCAGCAATGAAATGAGTGCAAGTACGGCTAGTGCAGTTTTCATGAAAACCACCCGTCGGTCTGGTTTTAATTCATCAAGCGGCACTGCCGCAACTCACACTTGTACAGCTGTTGCTGGCCATCCTGGCAACTGACCTGGTAGGTTTCGACCGCGCTGGTCTTGGCGATCAGCGTGGCATTGGCGGCCGGCGCGCACGCGTTGCGGCGCGCCATGCGTTCCACCACGTCGGACAATTCGCCGCGTTTCGGCGCCGCGCTTGCTTGCGGCATGTCGACGATCTGTTCCGACGGGCTCAGCGATTCCGACAGCGATACCGGTGCGGGCGCCGGCGCGGCGCTGCGCGGCGGTGGCGTATAGCTGCGCACGTTGGGCTGCATCATGCTGCAGCCGGCAAGGAGGATGGTGGCGAGAAAGAGAAATGGACCTGTCAATGGACTTTTCATGCGTCTCCCGATAAAAAATGCTGCGAATTGAATTTAAGCTATCGAGGTTAAATGTATCATCTTTTGGTCCCGGCTCTAAGTGTAGCCTGCGTTGACGGAAATGGAAACCTGGCGCCGATCGGGCAGCAGTGAGAGCAGGCGCCGGGCCGATCGATTGCCATCAGGCTCGCACACTGTGCGATTGCACCGGATTCCTGATGAAGCGCCACACCAGCACTGCGGCGGCGCCATAGGCCAGGCTGATGGCGCCGAAGGCGAACGGCAGGCGGCTGTCCCAGCCGGCGGCGGCATGCAGGATGCTGCCGACGATGGCGACGCCGACCAGGGCGCCGATCTGGCGGTTGGCGTTCAGGGCCGCCGCTGCGCTGTTGGCATGGCTGCGTCCTGCTACCTGCATCACGGTGGTGGTCATCGCCGGAATCGCAATGCCGACGCCCCAGTTGGCGACGGCCGCTGCCAGCGCCAACAGCAGATACGGGGTATCCGGCTTCATGCCCGCCAGCAGCGCGGTCAGCGCGGTCGCCAGCAACAGGCCGCCCAACATAGGCAGACGCGCGCCCCAATGCGCGGTAATACGTCCAGACAGCAGGTTACCGATGGAAAATACCGCCATTACCGGCAGCAGCTGCAAACCGGTATGCAAGGCGTCGCTGCCGCGCGCCTGCTGTAAAAACAGGCTCAGCAGGAACAACTGGCCAAAGGCGCTGAAATTGACCAGGAAGCCGATCGCGTTGGCGGCGGCGAAGCGCGGCGTGTCAAACAGGGCGCGCGGCAGCAGCGGTTCAGCGCCTCGCCGTTCGCGCCGCACCAGCAGCGTCAGCGCAGTGGCAAACAGCGCCGCACTGGCCAGGATCGGCGCCGAGGTCCAGCCATACACAGGTCCTTCGATCAAGGTAAAGCACAGGCTGGCCAGGCCGCCGATGCCAAGCGCGTGGCTGAATACAGGCAGTGCGCGCCAGTGCCTGGGCGCCGCAGGGATCGCACCCTGCGCCAGCAGCAGGCCGAGCAGGCCGACCGGCAAGTTGATCAGGAACACGCTGCGCCAGCCGTAGCGGTCGACCAGCACGCCGCCCACCAAGGGCCCCATGGCCGCCGCGACCGCAACAATCGCCGACCAGGTGCCGAGCATGCGGGCGCGCACGCGCTCATCCTGGTAAGCGTGGGTCAGCAAGCTCAATGAGCTCGGCATGAACAAGGCCGAGCCCACGCCTTGCAGCATGCGGGCGGCAATCAGGGTATTGCCGTCCGGGGCTGCGCCGCACAGGGCCGAGCCCAGCATGAAAACCGCCAGTCCGCTCAGGTAGACGGTCTTGGCGCCATAGCGGTCCGCCAGCGCGCCGCCGACCAGCAGCAGGGCGGCAAAGGTCAAGGTGTAGCCGTCGACCACCCAGACCAGGCCGCTGAGCGGCACCCGCAGGCTGTGCGAAATGTCGGCCAGCGCGACATTGACGGCGGTGACGTCCAGCATCGCCATGACGAAGCCGATGGCCAGCGTGACCAGCGGCAGCAAGCCGCCGGGCGCCGTGCCGGTGAGGTTGACGGGAGTGGGGCATTGAGCGGCCATGGTATGTTTCCCTGTGTTGTGTTTATCAATAGCCCAGTATGGTAGTACCCTCCGTTGATGTAATAAATCCGTATAATTTCATTTGTCTGATGCAAAAATGCATCACTAAAAACAACAGCGAGGATTGATGGATTGGGACAACGCCAGGATTTTCCTTGGCATCTACCGTGTCGGCACGCTGCGCGGCGCTGCCGCCTTGCTGCATCTGGACCAGGCTACGGTCGGCCGCCGCCTGGCGGCGATGGAGCAGTCGCTCGGCGCGCGCCTGTTCCTGCGCACGCCCACCGGCTATGTGCCGACGCCGGCCGGCGAGCTGGCCTTTGCCGCGGCCGAGCGGATGGAGCAGGCGGCCGACCAGCTGCAACGGCAGATGCAAGGCATCGACGATCGCCTGTCCGGCGTAGTGCGGCTGGCCGCCACCGACACCATGGGCAAGCACTTCCTGATGATCGCCATGCAGCGCCTGCACGTCTTGCATCCGGATATCCGGGTAGTGCTAAGCACCTCTACCCAGCTCTCGAACCTGACCCGACGCGAAGCCGACCTGGCGGTACGCACCTTGCGCCCGAGCAGTCCGGATCTGATATCGCGCCACCTGACACGGCGCGAAGTCGGCTTGTATGCCTCCAAAAGCTACCTGAAACTGCGCGGCCAGCCGCAGCCGGATACCGCCTTGCAGGGACACGACCTGGTGATCTACCAGCGCAGCATCTCGCCTTCCCAGAGCGAAGCCTTGTGCGGCGAACCCTGCGGCAATGCGCGCGTGGCGATGGAAGTCAATTCCGGCCTGATGATGATAGAAGCGGTGCGTGCCGGGCTCGGCATCGGCGAGCTGCCGACCCACATGGCGGACGATGATCCTCTGCTGGCGCGGATCTGGCCGCAGCGCGCCGAAGCCTACGATATCTGGCTAGTGCTGCATGGCGACCTGAACCGCACGGCGCGGGTGCGCGCCGTGGCCGATGCCATCGTCGAAGTGTATGGCGACATGTAAGCAGGCCGCATAGCTCGCCTTCAGAATTTCAAGGCCTTGAGATAGCCGGTCAACTCCAGATAGCCGCGCCCGGCGCGCTTGCCGTCCCGGTTTACCGTGACCGCGCCTTCCCAATAGACTGATCCCGTCGACAGCCGCGAATCGAGCTCCTGATCGTCCTGCAATGGCTGCAGCGACCATGCGATTGCGCCGGTGTGCAAGACGGCTTGCACCGGATAGCTGGCGTCGGTGCGCGGCGAACGCCAGCTGCGCTGCGGCACGAAGCTGACCTGCTCCGGTCCGTACTGGGTGACCTGGCCGTGTGCATCGCGCAAGGCCGCATGCGCCCACACCTTGTCGCCGCTGCGGTTGCGGATCTGGAATCCCATCAGCGCGGAACCATCGTCCAGGTTGGCGCCCAGCCAGTCCCAGCCGACGGCGCCGGCCGCCAGCACGCTGGTTGACCATTCGTGATCCAGCCAGGCGCTGCCGCTGACAGCCTGGGCCTGGCCGGCGCGGCTCACTTTACCGCTCACCTGTAGCTGCGGTTCGCTGTAGTAGTAGCTGGCTTGCGCCGCCTGCGGTCCTTTGCGCGAATAGCCGCCGTCGCCTTGCAGCAAGGGCGGCTGGGTCGGCGCCAGGCTGAGCTCCAGCGTGAAGTCGCGGGCGGCGACACTGACCAGGTAGCGGCCGTCGGCCTGGCGCAGCAGCCGCCAGTCATCCAGGGCGACGTCGGTGTTGCCCTCTTTGGCATATGCCAGGCTGAATCCGGCACGGGCGCTTTTCTGATCGTGCAGCAGTTTGCCGAGGCTTGGATCGGACAGCGCTGCGTGGGCGATGATCAATTGGCTGGGGGCAAAGGCGCTGGGATTGGCGCGGTCATGTTCTGTGGCGGAGCGGAAGAACGTGATCTGGAAGCCGAGCGGCTTGCCGTCGGGCAGCGCCAGCCAGCCGGTGGCATACCACCACTCGGTGCGGAAATCGGGATGGGCGCCGGTATCCCGCGGCAGCGCCAGCGCTTTTTCCGGGACGACCTGGACAAACTCCGGCGCGGCGGCAACTGACGGCGGCGCCCACGACAGCATGACCCATAGAAGGCTGCCGGACAGCCATGTGAATATTCTCTGCAACATCACCAGTCCTCCCGCACCGCTTGCAATACATCGATAGACACCGCGCGCAGGCCCGCCAGCAAAGCCGTGGCGCCGGCGGAAACCAGCAACAGCAACGCCACGATGGCGAGGCCGAACCAGGGCATATGCAAATCCATGGTCCAGTGAAACGATTGCGGATTGACGATGAACACCAGGATCAGGCTGATCACCCAGCCCAGCAGGAAGCCCACCGCCATTCCCAGGGCCGTCAGCAGGCCGCCTTCCAGCGCCAGCATGGACAGGATCTGGCGCCGGGTGACGCCGACATGGCGCAGCATGCCGAATTCCCTGGCGCGCGCCAGGGTCTGGGCCGAGAAAGTAGCGGCGACGCCGAACAGGCCGATCACGATGGCGACGATTTCCAGCAGATAGGTGATGGCGAAGCTGCGGTCGAAAATTTTCAGGGTGAGGGCACGGAGTTCTCCCGGCTGGGAAAATTCCAGCGCCGCGCCGAACGGCAGTTTGCGCAGCGCCGCGATCACGGTCTCGGGATCGACGCCACGTTGCAGGCTGAGGGCGGCGTCGGTGACCTCGCTATCGCCGCTGAGGCGCTGGTAATCCGCCAGGCGCAACTGGATCGCGCCCGATTGCCGCGCATAGTCGCGCCAGATGCCGGCCACCACCGCCGGATAACTGCGGCCGGCCAGCGGCAGCATGAGGCGCTGGCCCAGGCGGTAGCGATAGATATCGACCATGGCTTCCGACACCCATATCGGCAGCTCGTTGGCGGCAATGGCCGCGGCCACGGCCGGCGCTGGCAGCAGCGGGCCGATCAGCGGCAGGGTGCGGCCGGGGTCGGCAGCGTCGATGCCGCGGGCGATCAGTATCACCGGCGGCCGCGCCGGATCCAGCGTCAGCGGCGAGCTGCGCAGGAAATCGGCGCGTGCGACTCCGGGCGCCGCCGTCAGCCGGCGCTGCTCGTCAGGGCGCATGGCGCCGGTTTCGCCGCTGCTGGCGGAGCGTACATAGAGGTCGGCCGACAATAACTGCTGCATCCAGTCATCGACCGAAACGCGGAAGCTCGACACCATGATGGCCATCGCCACGATCAGGCTAAAGCTGGACAGCACGCCGCCGAGCGCTATCGAAGCCTGCCCCGGGACGTTGGCCAGGCGCGCCAGCACCAGCGTCTGGACGATGCCGATGCGGCGCCCCAGGCTGAACCTCTGCAGCGCGGAAAATGCCAGTGCAGCGAGCCGCGGCATCAGCGTGATGCCGCCGATCAGCAGCAGGGCCACAGCAAGATAGCCGAACACCGGCAAGCCGAACAGCGGCGGCAAGCGGGTCAGCAGGGCGCCCAGCAGCAGGCAGGCCAGCGCCGGCCAGGGCGTCGCCAGCCGCGCCAGTGCGCTTTCCTCGCTGCCGGATTTGAGCGCTGCCGCGGGCTTTGCCCTGGCTGCTTCCAGCGCCGGCGCCAGGCTGCCGAGCAGGGCGATGCCGCTGCCCAGGGCAAAGAAAACCAGTGCCGCCGGCAGGTCGAAGCGGACGCTGGCCTGCACACCGCGGAAATAGCCGCCGCCGAGGTCGCCGCCGAGGAAATGCAGGGCCGCCGCGGCCATAGCGTATCCCAGCGCCAGTCCCAGCAACGCCCCCAGGCAGCCGAGCAGAGTGCCTTCCAGCAGAACCTGGCGCAGCAGCTGAGCCCGGCGCAAGCCCATTACGCGCAGCAGGGCAAATTGCGGACGGCGCCGGATGACCGACAGCGCCTGTGTCGAGAACACCAGGAAGGCGCCGGTAAACAGCGCCACCAGCGCCAGCACATTCAGGTTGATGCGATAGGCGCGCGACATATTATTGTTGCGGCTGTCCTGATCCTGGCTTGCCGTCACCTGCACGCTGGCCGGCAGTTGGCTGCTGAGTTGCTCTCTGAATGCGGCAAGGTTGACGCCGGGCTGCAGCTTGAGATCGATGTGCGACAGTTTGCCGATGCGGCCGAAGCGCCATTGCGCGGCGCCGATATCCATCACGGCCACGCGCTGTCCGGCGCGCGCACTTGCCAGGCCGCCGGCCACCCGCAGATGGACCAGGCCGGTGCCGTTGCGCAGCGCCAGCTGCTCTCCCGGCCGCACCTGCAACCATTCCTGGGCTGCCGCCGACAGGAAAATGGCATCGTCGGAAAGCGTATCGAAAGGCCGTTCCGGCGCCGGCACGCCGACCAGGTCGGGCGCAACGTGCGCAGCGCGAAAGACGTCGATGCCAAGCACTTTCAGGGCGCTTTGCTGGCCCGGCAAGGTGACGTTGAGTTCCAGCACAGGGCTGGCGACAGCCACTCCTGGCCGCAGCGCCAGCTGCGGATAGAGCGCCTCGTCGAACCAGGCCTGGACGCCGCGCACCTGCAGGTCGGACTGGCCGGACAGGCTGCGGGTGGCGGCGGAAAATTCGTTGAAGGCAGCATCGTTGATCAGGTCGACCGCGTAGCCGAGGGCGACGCCGAGCGCGATGGCGGCGATCGCTACCAGCGCCCGCACCGGATGCGCGCGCCATTCGCCCAGCAGCAGCCAGCGCGACAGGGTGCGCAGCGGTTTGCCGCCTTGGAGCGGGATTGCGGCAGAGGCGTCCGCGCTCATTGCAGCAGCGGCAGCGTGGCGTTTTCCGGCAGCGGGCGCAAGCCGTCGGCGCTCATGATCAGGATGCGGTCGGCGCTGGCAGCCGCGGCGGCGGAATGGGTGACCATGATGGCGGAAGCGCCGTTGACTTTGATTTCCTGACGCAGCAGGGCCAGCACTTCATGGGCAGTGTCCGGATCGAGGTTGCCGGTCGGTTCGTCGGCCAGGATCAGCTTGGGGCGGTGCGCCAGGGCGCGTGCAATGGCGACGCGCTGCAGTTCGCCGCCCGACAGCTGGCGCGGAAAGTCGTTGCCGCGGCCATCCAGGCCGACTGCCGCCAGCAGCTCCAGCGCGCGTTCCTGCGGCGCTTGATTCAGCAGCAAGGGCAGGGCGACGTTCTGCTGCAAGGTCAGGTGCGGCAGTATGTGGAAGGCCTGGAAGATGAAGCCGAGCTTTTGCCGGCGCAGGCGGGTAGCGTCGTCGTCGCCCAGGTTCGAGATGTTGACGCCGTCGATCAGTATCGCGCCGCCGTTGGCGTTGTCGAGGCCGGCGATCAGGTTCAGCAAGGTCGATTTGCCGACCCCCGAGTCGCCCATGATGGCGACGTATTCGCCGGTGGCCAGGGTAAAGTCGAGATGCGCCAGCACCACACGGCCATGGCCGTAGGTCTTGCGCAGGCCGCGGCATTCCAGTGCCGGGATGCCGGTGTCGGCAGATGTCTTTGGTTCGCTGTTGCTTTGCATGGACGATTGATAATTTGGTTTGTGGTCGACAGTGTATAGAGGATTTTCCCTCAGCGTTTGGGCGCTTGCCCAGAAAGAGAACTCAGAAAGAGAAAATGACGGCATCGGCTCTTGTTGCTGCAAAAATCGCATAGCGGCGGGAAGTTTGGCACAATACGCGCGTTTGCTACGCAATGCCTTGAGCAGGATCTGTTACGCCATGAACCCGGAACATCTACAACTGCTGGTGACCCGCCAGATGCCGTTTGGGAAATACAAAGGGCGGCTGATCGCCGATTTGCCGGGCGATTACCTGGCCTGGTTTGCCCGTGAAGGCTTTCCCGCCGGCGAGCTGGGCGGTTTGCTGGCGCTGATGTATGAACTGGATCACAATGCCTTGTCGCACTTGCTGCAGCCCTTGCGCCAGCGATAAGGCAAAGAAAAAGGGCTGACTGTCGCTCTTCAACGATAAAATAAGACGCATGGCTAATCCACTCAAACCGTCCGACCTCAAGCAATCCGCAATCAACATCAAGACTCGCTTCGTCGCGATTTCCTGGCGCGACCTGGCGATCAGCTTCGGTCCGATTGCCTTGCTGGCCATCTTCGCGATCTGGCTGGCGATCAAGTTCATCCACCCGGCGCCGCCGAGCACGATCACCATCAGCACGGGTTCCGAAAACAGCAGTTTCTGGAAGATCGCGGAGAAATACCGGACCATCCTGGCGCGCAACGGCATCAAGCTGAAGATTGTCAGCTCGGAGGGTTCGCTGGACAACCTGAAGAAACTGAGCGATCCGCATTCCGGCATCGACGTCGGTTTTGTCCAGGGCGGGGTGGCGGGCGACATGCCGATAGCCGGCCTGGTGTCGCTGGGCAGCATTTCCTATGTGCCGGTGTCGGTGTTCTACCGCGGCCATGAGCGGCTGGACCGCTTGTCCGAGCTGCGCGGCAAGCGGGTGGCGATCGGCGTGCCTGGCAGCGGTTCGCGGGTGCTGGCGCTGACGCTGTTGAAAGCCAACGAGATCGAACTCGGCGGCACTACCGAGCTGCTCGACATGGGCGGCGACGAAGCGGCGCAAGCCCTGACCGACGGCAAGATCGACGCCGCTTTCCTGATGGGCGATTCGGCCTCGCCGCCGACCATGGTCAAGCTGTTGCACACCCCGGGCATCAGTCTGCTCGATTTTTCCCAGGCCGGCGCCTATGCGCGCCGTTTCAGCTACCTGAACGAGCTGAAGATTCCCAAAGGCTTGTTCGACCTGGGCAAGAATGTCCCCAGCCGCGACATTCGCCTGATTGCACCGACCGCCGAACTGATCGCCCGCGACGACCTGCATCCGGCGCTCTCCGACATGCTGATCGACGCCGCCAAGGAAGTGCACAGCGGCGCCAACGTATTGCAGCGCGCCGGCGAATTCCCGGCGCCGCTGGCGCACGAATATCCGCTTAGCGAAGACGCCACGCGCTACTACAAGTCGGGCAAGAGTTTCTTCTACCGCTCCGGACTGCCGTTCTGGCTGGCCAGCCTGGTAGACCGGACCCTGGTGGTGCTGCTGCCCATCATCCTGTTATTGATACCAGGTTTCAAGCTGGTGCCGCTGCTCTACGGCTGGCGCATCAAGTCGCGCATCTACCGCTGGTATGGCGCCCTGATTGCGCTGGAACGCGCCGTCGCCACCCATACCGAGGAAGAGCAGGCGGACCTGCTGCAGCGCCTGGATCGCATAGAGGAGGGGGTCAACCGCATGAAAATGCCGCTGGCGTTTGCCGACCAGTTCTATGTGCTGCGCGAACATATCGGCTTTGTGCGCGCCCGCCTGCAGAACAGAATCTGAGAAAAGCCGGGCCGGGTTGGGCGGGGTGAAACGAAGCCGCAATTTAATCATTGCAAACGGGGGAAATTTCTAGCACATTTCGATTGTCATGTGATGACAAGGACATGAAAACATCTTTGTAAATTGCTGTGCAGCATCGGGTATCATTTCGTAGACATTTGCTAATCGAACAGAGGTGAGCCATGAGATTCCCCGTTTCCGTCATCTGCGCATTGCTTTTTGCGCAATCCGTGCCGGCATTTGCGGCACTTGGCGCCGCCGCCGGGCCGGCCCCGGTCAACGGCGCGGCGCAGTCCGACAGTGCGCGCGCCAAGGCCAGCGCCGCCCGCGTCAGCAGCTACAACGGCTATACCGTCAGCGAGACGGTGCAGCCGTCCGGCACCACGGTGCGGGAATACATCTCGCCGGCCAACATCGTGTTTGCGGTCAGCTGGCAGGGACCGGACATGCCGAACCTGCAGGAATTGCTGGGCACCTATGCCGACCAGTATGTCAGCGCCGCGAGCGCGCCCCATGCCGTGCGCCGCGCGGTCGCCATCCAGTCGGATCAGCTGGTATTGCATTCAGGCGGTCATATGCGCTCCTTTGCCGGCAGCGCTTATGTGCCATCCTTGCTGCCGCAAGGCGTGACCCCTAATGACATTCGCTGACCGGAGATGACCATGCGTTCTATGACTTATCTGCTTTGCCTGCTCAGCAGCGCGCTCTTGCTGGCCTGTGGCGGTGGCGGCGGTTCCGACAACAGCACGCCCGCGCCGACGCCGCAGCCGCAGCCGGTCCAGAATGTCCAGGCCATCGTGATCGACAGCGGTCCGACGGTCTCCGGACAGTCGGTCAATGCCGTCAATTCACCGTTTGTCTCGATCACTCTCTGCGCGCCCGGCAGCACCGCGCAATGCCAGACCATCGACCATATCCTGGTCGATACCGGATCCAGCGGCTTGCGCATCATCTCGTCGGTCTTGTCCCCCAGCATTACATTGCCTTCGCTGGCGGCACCCAGCGGCAATCCGCTGGCCGAATGCGCGCGCTTTGCCGACGGTTATAGCTGGGGTTCGGTGCGGCAGGCCGACCTGCGCATGGCCGGCGAAGTCGCCAGCAACATTTCAGTGCACGTCATCGGCGACAGCGCCTTCACCTCGGTGCCCAACGGCTGTTCCGGCAGCCTGGTGGCGGAAAATACCGTGGCTGCCTTCCATGCCAACGGCGTGATCGGCCTCAGTACATTCATCGAGGATTGCGGCAGTGCCTGCGCCGGCCAAGCGCTTGAAGGCTGGTACTACTCCTGCCCGGGGGGCGTGAATTGCACGGCGACCACGCTGCCGCAGGCCAAGCAAGTGGGGAACCCGGTGGCTTCTTTCGCTCAGGACAATAACGGTACGATCATCCAGTTGCCGAGCATCGGCGCCAGCGGCGCGTCAGGCGTCACCGGCTCGCTGGTGTTCGGCATCGGTACGCAATCAAACAACGGGCTTGGCAGTGCCCGCGTCTATACGCTCAACGGCTCCGGCAACCTGAGCGTGCTGTATCAGGGGCAGGTGATGCAGGGTTTCTTTGACAGCGGCTCGAACGGCTTGTTCTTTGCGGATTCCACCATCCCGTCCTGCACCAACAACACCGGCTTTTACTGCCCCTTGTCGACGCTGAGCCGAAGCGCGACGAATACCGGCATCAACGGCCTGAGCAACATCGTCAACTTCAGCGTGGCAAACGCCAATTCGCTGTTCCAGTCGAATCCGAACAACACGGCCTTCAACAATCTGGCCGGCGGACCGGCTTTCGCTTCCTACTTCGATTGGGGATTGCCGTTCTACTTTGGCAAATCTGTGTATACCGCGCTGGAAGGCGTTACCGCAGCCGGCACTGTCGGCCCCTTTGTTGCCTATTGAAATAGCGAAAGATGATGTTCATGCAAAGGGGCGCGCAGTGCGCCCCTTTTTTTCGCGCCATGAATCCGGCTTTCAGCGACTAGGCAAATAGCGCGTTGGATCCACTGCTTTTCCCTGGCGGCGGATTTCGAAGTACAGCTTGACCGTATTGCTGTCGGATTTCCCCATTTCAGCGATTGCCTGACCCTTGCTGACCATCTGCCCCTCCTTGACCATGATGGTTTTGTTATGGGCGTAAACCGACAGCATGGTGCTGCTGTGCTTGATGATCACAAGGTTGCCGTAGCCGCGTATGCCGCTGCCGGCATAGGTCACCTTGCCTGCGGCGGCTGCCATTACCGGTTGTCCCAGCTGGCCGGCGATATCTATGCCTTTCCGTCCCTGGCCGGTGCCGCGGCTCGATTGGCCGGCAGCCGGCCAGGTCCAGTCAAGCGCATCTTTTTGTTCGCCGGCGGCCGCCGCGGCATCATCGCTGTCATCGTTGCGCGGGCGGGCAGTGCGGCTTGCCACAGGATTGCCGCTGGCGCGAGCGCCATCCGGCGCTATGCGCAGGGCCTGGTCGACCTTGATGTCATTTGGATCGGAAAGCTTGTTCCAGGCGATGATTTCGCTGTTGCTGCGCTTGAATTTGCGGGCAATGCTGGAAAGCGTGTCGCCCTTTTGTATCGTGTAATAGCCGGGGCCGCTGGGCTGGGCCGGACCGGATGGCGTGCTGCAGGCACCTAGCGCGAGCAGGAATGCCAGCGGCAGCGCAGGGGAAATAATCCGCGAAAGCGCGCCCCGAAGGCTGGAACGTGTGCCGCGATGTTGCGAGCTGGATGCCTCTGTATTCTGGACCAACAATGTTATTCCTCTGATAGATCTGACCTGGATTGATAGACGCCGGCGCCGTCAGCCTGACGCGATCCTCTGACCTCGTTTGACGAAACTAGTTGCGTGACCGGCAAGCTGTTGCCGTTTTTTCAGCGGCGGAGGATAGCGCAATTCTGCGTGCCGGCCAGGTTACGTCGGGCGTCAGCTGAAAGGCCGGGTCCAGGCGCTTGGAAAATCCCTTATTTAAATGCTGTAAAGATAATTAATTGTACCCGAGTCAAGCTCGGCGTTACGTTACATGTAACGTATCAAGCCTTGCCCCATCGACTATTTCAGATTTTCCGATCTGAGGAAGAGAAAATCTATGTGCTTGATTTTAAAGTATTTATGTTGATTTCTTGATGGGAATATTGATCGTATTTGCCCCTCCGTCCCGCTGGCATGCTCTTTGCGAAATGAACAAGCAGGGACATGTGGTTCGAACTTTCACAAAGGGGAAATACATCATGAATACATCGCGGAAAACGAATCTGGTTGCAGCTTCATTGTTGTTGACCAGTTTGTTGGTCGGTTGCTCAAGTGGCGGCGACCTCGGGAAAACATTCGGTTCAGAGGCAGGAGCGACTCGGGGAACCGGCGCTATCGGCGCTGGCGCTGGCGCGGGAGGCGGCGCAGGTGGAGGAAGCGGTACCGACGGCGGCGGCAGTGGTACAGGCGGCGATGGCGGCGGGGGTGGCGGTACAGGCGGCGGGGGTGGCGGTACAGGCGGCGGAGGTGGTGGCACAGGAGGCGGAGGTGGTGGCACAGGAGGCGGAGGTGGCGGTACAGGAGGTGGAGGTGGCGGTACAGGAGGTGGAGGTGGCGGCACAGGAGGTGGCGGCGCAGGAGGTGGAGGTGGCGGCACAGGCGGCGGCGCGTCGAGCAATTTTCTCACCAACGTCGGCACTGCGGTATCCCACGCTAGCGTAGCTCTGGACGGGGCCGCCAATACCGCCATCAACAACCTGCCGTTGCTCTCGTCTCAATCCAAGAGCGGCCTGGCAACCGTCGTCGATAGCGGCAGCGGCATTGTCGGCACGCTGGGTGCCGGCGTCACCAATGGCCTGGGCCAGATCGGCAGCAATCCTAATGCGCTTGGCACCACTGTCGGCAGCGCTGGCGGCGTCGTGACCCAGGCGGGTAATGCGGTGCAAGGCGTCGGGCAAGTGGTCGCCGGACTGGGCACCGGGCCGTTGGCGCCATTGGCTGCCGTGACCGCGCCAGTGGGCAACCTGGTGACTCAGGTAGGCGCGACTGTATCAGGACTGGGGGCGCCGGTGACGACGCTGCTGACTACCGGGCCGGTGCAGCAGGTCACGCAAACCGTCAGCCAGGCAATCGTTCCATTGACCAGTACCGTGACAACCTTGACCCAGACAGTCGGTAACGCTACCGGCCTGAACCAGCCTGTGAACGGCCTGCTGGCGGCGCTGGGCGGAACCGTCAACGGCATCGGCCAGACTCTGACCGGCGCAAAAGTTCCCGGCGCCAGCAGCTTGGGAGGCGTTGTCAGCGATCTCGGCGGCACCGTGGCGGGTCTCAGTACGAATGCTCTGGTCGGCACCGGCCAGCCTCTGCTGGGCAACAAGACCGGCGGCGTGTTGCAGCCCCTGGATAACGTAGCTGCAGGAGTGATAGGCGGCCTGGGAGGGGCAGGCGGTGCGGCTGGCGGCAACCCGTTGGCGCCGATCACTGGCGTGCTGGGTGGCTTGGCTGGTGCAGCTGGCGGTACGGGCGGCCCGGCAGGCGGCATCCTTGCGCCCGTTACCGGCTTGCTTGGTGGTCTGGGCGGCGCAACTGGTGGCGCCGGCGGCGGGGCAGGCAGCATCCTGGCTCCGGTCACCGGTCTGGTGGGTGGCTTGACTGGCGCAGCTGGCGGCGCTGGCAGCGGCGCCGGCAGCGTCCTGGCGCCGGTGACCGGCCTGGTGGGTAGCCTGACCGGTAAATCCGGTGGTGCTAGCGGCGGCGCAGGCAACATCCTTGCTCCAGTTACTGGCCTGGTGGGTGGCTTGACTGGCGCAGCTGGCGGCGCCGGCGGCGGTGCAGGTAATGTCCTGGCTCCGGTGACCGGCCTGGTGGGTAGTGTGACCGGTGCGGCCGGTGGTGGCGCTGGCGGCGTCCTGGCGCCGGTGACCGGCCTGGTAGGCGGCTTGACCGGCGCAGCCGGTGGTGCGAGCGGCGGTGCAGGCGGCGCGGCAGGAGGCATCCTGGCTCCTGTGGTCAACCTTGTGACGGGCTTGACCGGCGGCAAAGGTACAACCGGCGGCACGGATAACCAGGCGCCTGCGACCGGTTTGCTGAGCGGCTTGTTAGGAGCCGGCAAGAAATAATCGTGCTGCGCTAATCCAGGGAGGCGCTGGCCATCGGCCAGCCTTCCTTGCCTCGGCGCCTGGTCGGAGACAGCGATGAAATGCGGTGATGCTTCCGCATTGAAAGTAGAGCAAAGTCTGTTGCGACCCTTGGCTCCTGCTTGAACCATTGATCCAATGGCCGGTTTCCCCGGCAATGCGCAAACAACCGGCGCCATAGTTTGAATCTGATGCGCCGGCTTCAGCGGACAGAGCCGTTCAGGCGAACGTTGAAGTTCAGTAATTAATGTCAGTAATTAATACTACCGAGGTGGGATCATGAGAGCCGAACATATAGTCGATTTGATCGCATGTGCCAGCCCACAGGCGCAGGTGCCGGGAAATGATTTGCTGATCGGCATGCTGGCGCGCGAGATTGCGGCGCTATCTTACAAGCTCACGGAGCAGGAGCTGTACCGGTTGATAGCAGTAGGTTCCCTGGTCTATGAAAGAGGGCGCCGCGGCCGCATATGAGGCCCGGGATTCAACGCAAATCATCGCTGGAGCGCACGCAATTGCGCCCAGCCGCCTTTGCCGCATACATTGACTTGTCTGCGGCCTGGATCAGTTCAAAAGGGATGTTGTCGTCCCTGAGCGGCACGAAAGCCGCGACGCCGGCGCTGATGGTGACCATGCCGACCGGGCCGAATGCATGATCTATCTGTAAATCGTAAATCGCCAGGCGGATTTTTTCTGCTACGGCAATTGCTCCCGCCAGATTGGTATCCGGCAGCAAGACTGCCAGTTCTTCGCCGCCGTAACGCGCGGCCAGGTCTCCCGGCCGGTTCTTGCTGGCTTTCACGACTTCACTGATCTGCCGCAGGCATTCATCGCCGGCCAGATGCCCGTAGATATCGTTGTATTGCTTGAAGTAGTCGACGTCGATCATCACCAGCGCCAGCGAAGTTGCATTGCGCACGGCGCGGCTGAATTCTTCGCGCAAGGTGCTGTCGAAATGGCGGCGGTTGGCGAGGCCGGTCAGGCTGTCTTGCAGCGCCAGCTGTTCCAGGTGCTGGTTCAGGGTGCGCAACGATTCCTGAACTTGCAGCAAGCCCGCCTCCGCCGCCAGGCGCAGCTGGATCTGATGGATCAGCCGCCAGCCGAGCAGGCCCAGGGCTAACGTCAGCAGCATGGCGCCCAGCACATGCAGGTAGGTGTCGGCGCGCCAGTCAGCCAATACTTCGTCCTTGGAGCGGGCGACAGTGACAAACAGCGGATAGCGATCCAGATGGCGGAAGGCGATCAGCCGTTCCACGCCATCCTGGCCCGCGCGCATGACGGCGGTGCCGCCCGCATTCTTGGAAGCGTAGTCGCGGTAGATCGGATAGTTGGCCAGGTTCTTGCCGATCGCGTTGTCCTGCATGGGACTCCTGACCAGCATCGTGCCGTCATTCAGGCTGAGGAAGATCGAGCCGGCGTGGCCGATATCGAAGCTGTCGTAAAAATTCTTGAAATAACCGATGTTGATGGTGGCCAGGGCGACGCCGGCAAAACTGCCGTCGGCGTGATTGTAGCGGCGCGAGACGGTGACTATCCATGCGCCCGTGGAGCGGCTGCGTATTGGCGGCCCGATATAGGGGCCGCGCTCGAGATCGTCGCGGTGATGGTGAAAATACTGGCGGTCGGAATTGTTGACGACCGGGATCGGACCGCTGCGGGCGTTGACCAGCCAGAGCCCGGTTTCATCGTAGATCGAGAGGTCGTTCAGCTGCGGCAGTTCGGCAATATGCTGGATCAGCAGCTTGTGCAAGCGTTCCAGCGCAGCGCTGTTGCTGCCGTCCAGTTCAAGGCGTTCAACCACGCCTACCAGCACGGTATCGGCCTGTTTGATCGTGTCGTCGGCCTGTTCCGACAGCGCGCGCGTCAGGTTGCGCGTGGCGATTTCAGCTTCTTGCAATTCGACGATGCGTGCGTTCCAGCTGCGCCATGCCTCCACCGTCAGCAGCGACACGCATACCAGCGCCACGAACAGTGTCGCCAGAAAAGTGATAGGCAAGGGCTTGACATTGAAGCGCACTTGGCGGGCCGCTATCGCGATGGTCGTGTTCATCGGTGCTCCAGGCAATAGTGCGTACAGTCTCAGTTTGGCCTTATGCCCTTGCGATATTCCGTGGGAGATGTCCACATGTGCTTGCGGAACAATTTGGCGACGTGCTCGCCGCTGAACAGGCCGCAGCGCCTGGCTATCTTGTCCACCGGCAGGTCGGTCTCGGTCAATTGCTGGCGCACCGCTTCCAGCCGCAGGTTGAGCAGGAAATCATGCGGCGTCTGTCCGGTTTCGCGCTTGAATTGGCGCACAAAATTGCGCTCGCTCATGGATACGAAATTGGCGGCGTCGACCACGCTGATGGATTCCGCCAGATGTTCCACAAACCATAATGAGGCGCGCTGGATCTTGCTGGTCTTGACCGGCAGGCTGGCAGGCGACGCCTGGCTGGCAGGCGGCGTGTCGCGGCGGCGCTGGCAGACGACCAGGCTTTGCGCCACCCGCCGCGCAACCGCCGGCCCCAGATCGTTTTCCAGCAGGCGCAATGCCAGGTCGGTGGCCATGCCGACATCGCAAGACGTGAAGATGCCGTCGTCTTCGCTGATCTGCGCTTCGCGGTCGATCTTGATCAGCGGGAATTCGCGCGCCAGCTTGTCCAGCAGGGCCCAATGGGTGGTGGCGCGGCGGTTGTTGAGGAAGCCGGCGGCGCCGATCACGAAGACGCCGGTGCAGATCGCGGCGATGCGGCGCACGTTGCCGCGCATTTGCTGCAGCCAGGCAATCAGGACGGGATCACGGTAGGCGTCGAAATTTCCGGTGCCGCTGGCAATGAGCAAGGTGTCGAAATGATGTTTGTCGAAGGACGCCAGTGCCGAAGTCATGATCTGCACCGAGGCCGATGACATGATCATGCCGCCCGCAATGGACAGGACGGACACGGCATAGCGCGTGGTGCCGGGAAAGACCGTGGAAATCAGCTTGTCGCCGACCCCGAAAACGTCCGCCGCGCCCACCACGTCAGCCAGCACGACGCCCTCGAAAACGATGATTCCTATATGCCTGGTTGAGCTGCCGCTGTCTATCACTTCAAGTGTCTTTGCGCACTCGATATCCATGAGACTCTCCCTGCTGCTGATCTACCGTTGTGCATTGCCGGAACGCAATTTTTTATTGGTAAATTACTATTCCCCATTCTGCTACAAAATTGGACATTGTCCAGAAAATGATTGTTAAATTTCGTTATTTATGTGGCGTATAAACACATGATTTTCCAAGGCAACAAAAAAATCCGCCGAAATTTTTCTCGTGCACCAATGTTAATTTCTTGTGAGTATTCATTTGACATTTGAAGCCGTTTTTTTCACATTCAGTAAAAATAATATTACGATTTATATCGTTTATTCCGAGCGGCCTATTCTTGCCAGACGGCATTCAACTGGAAGGCGTGTAGTGCTGCTCGTGCTTGCTCCGCTTATCCTCGAGCACGTCTTGCAAGCGAGCGTTTTCCAGCGTCAGTTCAGCCACGATTTGTTTCAGCTTGGCGTTTTCTTCCTGCAGGCATTTCAAGTCTTGCGGATAGTCAGGCAGGCCTCCGTATTGCCGCTTCCAATTAAGGAAGGTGCGTTCCGTGATTCCTGCTTGCTTGATGACGTCGGCCAACGGCATGCCCAGTTCCTCCTGCTTCAGGGCTGCAGCGATCTGGTCGCTGGAGAATGGCGAGCGCTTCATGGCATGGCCTCGCATTCTTTTTAGCGATCTTTTAAGGCGGACAAATCCGGCATTTTGCTATCCAGGCCAAGACGGGCTCGAATCAATGGGTCTTTATATTGATCGCCGATGTTCATCAGGTTCTGGCTGACGGCATTGTTTTCTGCGGAAGGCGTGGCCGGGGCAGCAGGTGCGGCGGCTCTTTCCATGCCAGGGCAGGAACGTCCGGTCGATTCAACCGCCTTGCGGTTGGCTTCGCTTTGGCAGAGCAGGGCAAGCGCTACATCGTTCAGGCCCATGGCGCGGAATTCCCTGGAGTCCAGGCGCCGTACGCATGCCTGGTCGACCATGGTGGTGCCGCCGGTGGCGCCGAAACCTGTGAACGACAAGCCGAACGATGCTGAACCCATGCAGGTGTCGGACAGAGTTGTCGTCAGCGATGGCGCAACGATATTCGGCACGGTCTTGATGGAATACGTGCCGCCGTAGTCGACCGTGGTCTTGGTGTTGTTGGGGCTGCTGCCTGGATCGCCCGCGGCGCTGCTGGCTCCGGTTCCTGCGGAGGTTCCAGTGCCCGAGGCGCCTGAGCCCGATGTCGTTGGCAGGGAAACGGATACGCTCACGGTTGAATTGCCGCCGGTGCCTGAACCGCCGGTCCCGCTGCCGCCATTGGTGGCTGATGCGCCATATGTTCCTGAAATCGTATTGGAAGCGGTGCCGCCTGCTGCGGTGCCGCCTGCTGCCGAACCGCCGGTGCCGCCCGCGCCGCCAGCCGCAGTTGCTGTCGATGTGGATGTGGTGGTAGGTGTCGTCTGCGCTAGCACAGGTACTGTGAAGGCCGAGGCGACCAGGATACCTATAAGTATGCGTTTCATGGCTTCTCCATCGTAATGGTTGGTTTTATAAACGGGAGGGAAAAATTGCTTTTCCCTCCCGCAACTCATAGCTAGCCGAGCCGTTGCCTGTTGTTGTTATTAGAACCCAGAGATTGCTGTTGATTTTGCATTGCCGCCGCTGCCGCCGTCGCCAGCAAAAGCACTGCCGGATTTGGCGCCGCCGGCGAACACGAAGTTGCCGGCCGAGCCGCCGGCATTGGTGGCGCCGATCGAAGCGTCAGAGCTGCCGGTGTGGGAATAGGCCGATCCGCCGCCTGCCAGTGCATTGCCGTTATAGGCTTGTGTACTGCCAGTGGTGCTTGGCATGCCGCCTGCGCCGCCAGTCGAGTCGCCATGCGAGGTGTTGCCGGCATTGCCGCCGCCAGCGCCGCCGCCGCTGGTTCCGCCGCTGGCTGTAGTAGCGCCGCCGGTTGCAGAGCCGCCGCCAGCGCCGGTCCAGTTGTTGCCGCTGGTTGCTGCGCCGCCGGTAATGGTTTGAGTGGCACTGCCGCCCGTTGATGTGCCGCCCATGGCTGTGCCGCCGGTTGCGCCGCCTGACGTTGCCGAGCCGCCTGCGCCGCCTGCGCCGCCAATCGATGCCGCAGTTGCGACGCTAGTGAAGGTAGCTGTGGTAGTGGTGGTGGTTGAGCCCGAAGATTGATGAGCGAATGCAGAGACGGCGAACAGTGAAACTATGGATGCGGCAATAATTTGCTTTTTCATTTCTGTTTCTCCTTGGAGTGGGGGCATCATTCACCAGATTGTCTTGCCCATGCGCCCCTGGCCATCGGCAAGTGTTACCACAAATAAAGAACATGTCGTCAGCATGCTGTGCATAAGAAATGTGCCGGGTAAGAGCGAAATTCTTATGCAGCAACAAGCGTTGCGAATGTCTCAGCCGAGCTGAACGAAAATGTCTCTTTTTGACAGGACAAAGCGTGACCGAAGTGCGCTGTTTGGGATGCGATCAACGCAGGGCTCGTCGAGCGAGTGCATTTACGTTGATCTGATAATAGGAGTGCGAAACCTAGTGTTTACGACAAAACCTTGTCGGCTTCGGACAGATAAGTTGGCCGATTTGGCTAGTGTTTTTCCGTGCTGCATCTTGGGAGCGCTAACAAAAAAATATAAAAATGCCATTTCATTCTTGGCGCCTGAAACGGCGCAGATATAAATAATGATGTACGGGAAAACAGTCGAGAGCATGTGATGTCCGTTTTTGACAAGGCGTAAAACAACATGCGCAGACTCCGCACGGTTTCGCTGAAATGGCATGCAGACGCTGCTTTCTGATGTGATGCGCAGGCAGATTTTTATGCGTGGCGGGCTGTGCATTGGCGTGGCGTACTGATTTTTTTTTGCGATCGGCAGAGGTCTCGATCGCGTGAATTTTGTACGCGGTCGCGATTATCGGATATATTGCCGCATGCTAATTTTCGTCCCGCTGCGAGTTGCTGCCGGGGCACTCAATCCACATCGAAAAGCCAGCCATGAATATTGCGGAACTGTTTTCTCTCGCGGCCATCTGGGGCGCATCGTTTCTTTTCATGCGCATCGGTACGCCGGAATTCGGCCCGGTGCCGTTGATCGCCTTGCGCGTCGGCATCGCGGCGCTGGTGCTGCTGCCGGTATTGCGTTCGGCTGTTGCGCGCGGGCAGTTGCGCAGCAAGTTGTGGCCGATGCTGGTGGTCGGCGTCACCAATTCGGCCTTGCCGTTTTCTCTGTTTGCCTACTCGACCCTGTATGTGAACGCCGGTTTCGATGCCGTCTTGAACGCCACCGTGCCGTTATGGACCGGCCTGATCGCGTTCGTCTGGCTGAAAACGCCGATGAGCCGGCCGCAGGTGATCGGCATGCTGGTCGGCATGGCGGGCGTGATTGTGCTGGTGTGGGACAAGATCGGCGAGGGGCAGCCCGGAGTCTGGCTGGCGACCGGCGCGGTGCTGCTGGCCACGCTGTCCTATGGTTTTGCGATCAACTATTCGAAAACCCGCCTGGTCGGCGTGCCGCCTTTTGTCGTGGCGTGCGGCAGTCAGCTGGCGGCGACCCTGGTGCTGCTGCCGCTGGCGTTGGTCTACTGGCCGGCGGCGCCGGTGTCCAGCCTCGCCTGGTATTCGGTGCTGGCGCTGGGCGTACTCTGCACCGGTGTGGCCTATGTAATCTTCTATCGCCTGTTGGACCGCGTCGGCTCGGCCTATGCGGCTTCCGTGACTTTCCTGATCCCGATCTTCGGCGTGATCTGGGGCGCCATTTTCCTGAAGGAGCAGGTGACCCCCGGCATGGTCCTCGGCTGCCTGATCATCTTGCTGGGAACCGCGCTGGCGACCGGCAAGCTTGATCTGTCCGCCTATCTGCGCGGCAAAGCGGCTAAATAAGAGCTAAACAATTTCCAGCTTTGGCGATCCCGGGGCCAGGCAATGCGTGAATATAAGCAACATGACAGGGCCGGGAATGTCATTTTCACGATGTTCTAGAGTATTGGCGAGCTGCTTCTATGGCATAATCAAGAGCTAAATTCACTGTTTTGCGCGGTCTCGAAGCCGCCCTGGATCATGCTTAAAACGCTCTATGACAAACTCTGGGATGCCCATGTCGTCCATACTGAACAGGACGGCACGGCGATTCTGTATATCGATCGACATCTTTTGCACGAGGTCACCAGCCCTCAGGCCTTCGAAGGATTGAAGCTGGCCGGGCGCAAGCCATGGCGCCTGCCGGCCAACCTGATGGTGGCCGACCATAATGTGCCGACTACCGGCCGCGCCAACGGCATTGCCGATCCGATATCGCGCCTGCAGGTCGAAACGCTGGATGCCAATGCCAAGAGCTACGGCCTGACCTATTTCGGCATGAACGACCACCGCCAAGGCATCGTCCACGTGATCGGGCCGGAGCAGGGCGCAACCCTGCCGGGCATGACCGTGGTCTGCGGCGATTCGCACACCTCCACCCACGGCGCCTTCGGCTGCCTGGCGCACGGCATCGGCACCTCGGAAGTCGAGCACGTGCTGGCCACGCAAACCTTGCTGACCAAGAAATCCAAATCGATGCTGGTGCAGGTCGACGGCGCGATTCCCAATGGTGTTACCGCCAAGGATATCGTGCTGGCCGTGATCGGCCGCATCGGCACCGCCGGCGGCACCGGCTACGCAATTGAGTTCGCCGGCACGGCGATTCGCGCCTTGTCGATGGAAGGCCGCATGACGGTGTGCAACATGGCGATTGAAGCCGGCGCCCGCGCCGGCATGATTGCCGTCGACGACACCACGCTGAACTATGTCAAGGGCCGGCCTTTTTCGCCGGCAGGACCGCATTGGGAGCGCGCCGTGACCTACTGGCGCACCCTGCATTCCGACCCCGGCGCCAAATTCGACATGGTGGTGACCCTGAATGCTGCTGAGATCAAGCCGCAAGTGACCTGGGGCACATCGCCCGAAATGGTCGTGGCCGTGGATGGCCGTGTACCGGATCCGGACAAGGAAAAAGACGCCACCAAGCGCGACGGCATGGAAAAGGCGCTGGCTTACATGGCGCTCAAGCCGAACACCGCGATTGAAGATATCCGCATCGACAAGGTCTTCATCGGCTCCTGCACCAACTCGCGGATTGAAGATCTGCGCTCTGCGGCGGCAGTGGTGCGCGGCAAGTTCCGGGCCTCCAACGTCAAGCTGGCGATGGTGGTGCCGGGCTCCGGCCTGGTCAAGGAACAGGCCGAGCGCGAAGGCCTGGACAAGATTTTCAAGGATGCCGGTTTCGAATGGCGCGAGCCGGGCTGCTCGATGTGCCTGGCGATGAACGCCGACCGGCTGGAGCCGGGCGAACGTTGCGCTTCCACCTCGAACCGCAACTTCGAAGGCCGCCAGGGCGCCGGCGGCCGCACCCATCTGGTCAGCCCGGCAATGGCCGCGGCGGCAGGGATCGCCGGCCATTTCGTGGATATTCGCTCGCTATAAGATTGAAGGATAGAACAATGATGAAGAAAATGATCACCCTGTGCGTGTTGCTGACGGCTGTTTATGCGCTGACTGCTTGCAATACCTTTCACGGTTTTGGCAAAGATGTAGAACACGTCGGCGAGAAGATTCAAGGCAAGTGATCACCCGCGCAAGCGGAACGGCGTCAAGAAAAGGCGCATCAAGATTGGATATGTGATGAATAAATTTACTGTACTGGATGGCTTGGTGGCGCCGCTGGACCGCGCCAACGTCGATACCGATGCGATTATCCCCAAGCAGTTCCTGAAGTCGATCCAGCGCACCGGTTTCGGCCCCAACCTGTTCGATGAATGGCGTTACCTGGACCATGGCGAGCCGGGCATGGATAATTCGCGGCGTCCGCTGAATCCGGATTTCGTCCTTAACCAGCAACGCTACCAGGGCGCGTCCATTTTGCTGACGCGCAAGAATTTCGGCTGCGGTTCTTCGCGCGAACACGCGCCATGGGCGCTGGACCAGTACGGCTTCCGTGCCGTTATCGCGCCTAGCTTCGCCGATATTTTTTTCAATAACTGTTTCAAGAACGGTTTGCTGCCGATCGTGCTGCCTGAGGCGCAGATCGACCGCCTGTTCGATGAAGTCAAGGCCTTCCCCGGCTACAAGCTGGTGATCGACCTGGAAAAGCAGCTGGTCAGCACGGCCAACGGCAACCTGGCTTTCCCGTTTGAAGTCGGCGAGTTCCGCAAATATTGCCTGCTGAACGGCCTTGACGATATCGGCCTGACCTTGCGCCAGGCTGACAAGATCCGCGAATTCGAAGAACGTCATCTGTTTGCGCAGCCTTGGCTGAGCAACACCATCTAAGTAAGCGATATTTTTGAATATTCAATCCAGGAAAAAATGAAAATAGCAATCTTGCCAGGTGATGGCATCGGTCAGGAAATCGTCGAGCAAGCGGTCAATGTGTTGAACGCGCTGGGCGAAAAATTTGAACTGGAAAGCGCCCCGGTCGGCGGCGCCGGCTATGCCGCGCACGGCCATCCGCTGCCGGAAGACACACTGAAGCTGGCAAAGGAAGCCGACGCCATCCTGTTTGGCGCCGTGGGCGACTGGCAATACGATAGCCTGGAGCGTTCGCTGCGCCCGGAACAGGCGATCCTCGGCCTGCGCAAGCATCTCGGCCTGTTCGCCAACCTGCGTCCGGCGATCCTGTACCCGGAGCTGGCCAATGCCTCGACATTGAAGCCGGAAGTGGTGTCCGGCCTGGACATCCTGATCATCCGCGAACTTACCGGCGACGTTTATTTCGGCCAGCCGCGTGGCGTCCGTACCGCGCCGGACGGCGCTTTCAAAGGCGAGCGCGAAGGTTTCGACACCATGCGCTATGCCGAGCCGGAAATCCGCCGCATCGCCCACGTCGCCTTCCAGGCGGCGCAAAAGCGCGACAAGCGCCTGACCAGCGTCGACAAGGCCAATGTGCTGGAAACTTTCCAGTTCTGGAGAGACATCGTCACTGAAGTGCATCAGGAATATCCTGACGTTGCGCTGGATCACATGTATATCGACAACGCCGCGATGCAGCTGGTGCGCGCGCCGAAGAAGTTCGACGTCATCGTCACCGGCAACATGTTCGGCGACATCCTGTCGGACCAGGCCGCCATGCTGACCGGCTCGATCGGCATGCTGCCGTCGGCTTCGCTGGACGCCAACAACAAGGGTCTGTACGAACCGTCGCACGGTTCGGCGCCTGATATCGCCGGCAAGAACATCGCCAATCCGCTGGCGACGATTCTGTCGGCGGCCATGATGCTGCGCTTCTCGCTCAACAAGGCGGAACAGGCCGATCGCATCGACAATGCCGTCAAGAAGGTGCTGGCGCAAGGCTTGCGCACTGCGGACATTTATGAAGCGGGCACGACCAAGGTCGGCACCAGCGAAATGGGTGCGGCGGTGGTCAAGGCGCTGGGTTAAAAGAATTTGGCAGGTGGGTCTGCCGTGGAGTGCGGGGCTTTTCCCCGATTTTGTTAGGGAATCATGATGAAACTGGTTGGTTTGGTCGGTTGGCGTGGCATGGTGGGTTCGGTCTTGTTGCAGCGTATGCAGGAAGAGGGCGATTTCGCCCATATCGAACCGGTATTTTTCTCAACTTCAAATGCCGGCGGTAAAGCTCCGGCGCTGGCGAAAAACGAAACAACGCTGAAAGACGCCAGCGATATTGAAGCCCTGAAAAAATGCGACATCATTATTACCTGCCAGGGCGGCGACTACACCAGCGAGATTTTCCCCAAGCTGCGTGCGGCCGGCTGGAACGGCTACTGGATCGATGCCGCATCGACCCTGCGCATGAAGGATGACGCCATCATCGTGCTCGATCCGGTCAACCTGAATGTGATCAAGGACAGCCTCAAGCGCGGCGTCAAAAACTACATCGGCGGCAACTGCACCGTATCCTGCATGATGATGGGCCTGGGCGGCCTATTCGAGCACGACATGATCGAGTGGATGACGTCCATGACCTACCAGGCGGCTTCCGGCGGCGGCGCCCAGCACATGCGTGAGCTGCTGACCCAGTTCGGCTCCATCAACGCCGAAGTCAAGGCGCTGCTGGACGATCCGAAATCGGCCATCCTGGAAATCGACCGCAAGGTGCTCGGCAAGCAGCATTCGATGCCAGCCGATGAAATCAAGCAGTTCGGCGTGCCGCTGGGCGGCAACCTGATTCCCTGGATCGATAAGGACCTGGGTGCAGGCTTGTCGAAGGAAGAATGGAAAGCCGGCGCCGAAACCAACAAGATTCTCGGCCGCGGCGAAGGCTTCAGCAACGGCGGCAAGGTCATCCCGGTGGATGGCCTGTGCATCCGCATCGGCGCCATGCGCTGCCATTCGCAGGCATTGACCATCAAGCTGAAGAAAGATGTGCCGCTCGATGAAATCAATGACATCATCGCCAGTAATAACCAGTGGGTGAAGGTGGTGCCTAATGACAAAGAGTCATCTATGCACGACCTCACCCCTGCAGCGGTTACCGGCAGCCTGACAATTCCTGTCGGTCGTCTGCGTAAATTGCAGATGGGTGGCGATTATTTGTCAGCATTTACCGTCGGCGACCAGTTGCTGTGGGGCGCGGCAGAACCGTTGCGCCGCATGCTGCGCATAGTTCTGGATAACTGAGCCGCTGACTTGTCGCACTAGTTGTGATATTGTTGCCGACTTGCAATAAAGCCCGCTAAGCTTTTCCTGAGAACGGCTTGGCGGGTTTGATGTATCTAGCGGTATTGATTGGCATTTATTATTATTTGGCAGTGTTTATCGCATATTGATACGCATGCATGTCAATCTGCATATTGATTTTTAAAAAAACTGGGTACAGTATTTGCTTTCAGCAAGATTTGTTTCCTTATACGCCAACGGATAGTCCTTCATGCCACACAACATGCACCCGAATTCTTCGAATAAATTTATTTCCACCGGTTTAAAGACCCTCACTGCAGCTGTGGTTTCGACCCTGCTGATGGTGTCTAATGTTGAGGCTGCCGGGCTGGGTAAATTAACCGTGCTGTCCTCGCTGGGGCAACCGTTACGTGCAGAAATTGAGCTTACCTCGGTAAGCCAGGATGAGGCGGGCGGCCTGGTGGCCAAGCTGGCCAGCCCTGAAACCTACCAGAAGGCCAATATCGATTTCAATCCGGCCTTGCTCTCTTTACAGTTTGCTATCGACCAGCGCGGCGACCGCCGTTTCGTGCGGGTGACTTCAAGCCAGCCGATCAATGAGCCTTTCGTCGACATGCTGATGGAGCTGGGCGGCACCAAGTCGCATCTGGTGCGCGAATACACTTTGCTGCTGGATCCGGCCGGCCAGCGCCAGCCTCAGCCGGCCCAAATGGCAGCTCCGGCGCGTAATGCCGCTGCCGCCGCACCGGTTGCCCGCATCGCGCCGAGCCAGGCAGCACCATCGTCGCAGGCCAGCGGCGGCTCCACCATTTCCGATGCCACGCGCGCTGCGGCAGCCAGGGCTGTCGCCAGTGGCGGCAATAGCAGTAGCCCTGCAGCCGGCAAGGCGGCAGGTTCGGGCAGCCCGGCCAAGGCGGCGCAGGCAGCGCCGGCGGCGGAATCCTCGGGCGGCGATTATCACGTCAAGAAGGGCGATACACTGGCGCGCATCGCTAGCGAAAACCTGCCTGCCGGCGTTTCGCTCGACCAGATGCTGGTGGCCTTGTACCGCAGCAATGAAGGCGCGTTTGTCGGCAAGAACATGAACCGCCTGCGTTCCGGCCAGATCCTGTCGATTCCTGATGCCGCCAGTGCCGGCAGCGTCAGCAAGTCGGAAGCGCGGAACGTGGTAGTGGCGCAATCGAAAGACTTCAAGAACTATCGCAATACGCTGGCCGGGCTGGTTGAGTCGGCCGCTCCGGCGGCAACCGCGGAGCCGCGCCAAAGCAGCGGCGGTAAAATCACTGCCAAGGTGGAAGAACAGGCCACGCCAGCTAGCGAATCCAAGGACAAGCTGAAACTGTCGCGCGGCGCGGCTGCGGCCGGCGCTGCTGACGCCAAGGCGGCAGCAACTGCGGCGACGGAAGAAAAGATCGCCCGTGAAAAGGCAGCTGCCGAAGCCCAGGCGCGTGTCAAGGAACTGGAAAAGAATGTCAGCGATCTGCAAAAGACGCTGGAACTGAAGAACAAGAACCTGGCTGACCTGCAGAATCAGGCCGCCAGCGTGAAACCTGCCGCTCCTGCGGCGGCGCCTGCTCCTGTCGTGGCTGCAACCCCGGCCCCTGTTGCAGCGGCTCCAACGCCAGCGCCAGCGGTTGCGGCTCCGGCCAAGACTGATTCAACAGAAGCGACACCGGCTGCCGGCGCTGCTATCGTCGCTACCGGAGCAGCAGCCCCTGTGGCTTCCGCAGCGGCGGCCGCCGCTGATGCCAGCGCTGCAGCACCGGCAGCTCCGGCGGCCGATGCGCCTAAGCCAGTGGTCAAGCCAAAAGCGGCACCTGCGCCTGCGCCAGAACCAAGCATGCTTGCCAGCCTGACCGACAATCCATTGCTGTTGCCGGTTGGCGGCGTGCTGGTGGCCTTGCTGGCCGGCCTCGGCCTGTTCCGCTATCGTCGCAACCGGGCGCGCCAGCAAGCGTTCCTGGACAGCAGCGGCGCGCCAATGACGAATTCGAGCTTGAAGGGTAATTCCCTGTTCGGTTCGACCGGCGGTCAGAGCGTCGACACCAAGAACAGCATTTTCAATTCGAATTTCGTGCCGTCGGTCAGCCATCTCGACACCAATGTCGATCCGGTCGCCGAGGCTGACGTCTACATCGCTTACGGACGCGATGCCCAGGCCGAAGAAATCCTGAAAGAAGCCTTGCGCAACCAGCCAGGCCGCAATGCAATCCGCGTCAAGCTGCTGGAAATCTATGCCAACCGCAAGGATCCGCGCTCGTTTGAAATCCTGGCCAGCGAGTTGTACAGCCTGACCCGCGGCGAGGGCGAGGACTGGCAGCAGGCAGCGGCACTGGGCCTGAATGTCGATCCGGCCAATCCACTGTATGGCGGCGGCAAGTTGCAGGAGCAGGTGATCGCCAAGGCCGATGCAATTACCGCACCGACACAGCCTATGGATGGTCTCGATTTCAACTCGCTGACAGCGCCGACCGAGCCGCAAGCTGCGCCGGCGCCGATTCCTGAGCTGGTGCATGCCGCCCCTGCGGCAGAACTGCTGGCGCCATTGAGCCAGAATGATCTGGGCAAACAAGCCAACGCCGCTCCTAAGGCTGAGATCAGCGACATGGATTTTGATCTGGAAGAACTCGGCAGCGCCGCGTCCGCCAATCAGAACACCGTGCTGTTGTCGCCTGTGCACGAAGCCGGCAAGTCGATGCTCGACTCGCTCGATTTCGAACTGGACCATAAGGCAGCGGCTCCCGCCGCCGCGGCGCCTGCCGTAGTTCAAGCGGTAGAGAAGGCTGCGCCGGCAGCGGCGACGTTCGGCGCGCTGGATTTCCCAGCCGGCGGCCAGCCGTCCAACTACGAGCCTGCCCACGCTCACATCGACCTGCCATTTGAAACCAAGCCGGCAGTCAAAGCGCCTGTAGCGCCTTCGTATGCGCAGCATGCAGAGCCGATGGTGGCGCCGCTGGAATTCAATCTGTCCGGCATGAACCTGGACCTGGACAGCGCGGTCCATGCGCATCCTCCTGCAACTGCCAGCGCTCCTGTGGCGGCTGTCGCTGAAGTGGCGTCGGCGGCGGCCAGCGCCAATCCTGAAATGGCTACCAAGCTTGACCTGGCTGTCGCTTACAAGGAAATCGGCGACAAGGAAGGCGCGCGTGAGTTGCTGGAAGAAGTATTGAAGGGCGGCAGTGCAGAGCAGGTGGATGCAGCGAAGCTGTTGATCGCTAAACTGTAATCAGTGCGTTGCATCCTGACTGAGGAAGCAACTCACTGCTAGAATCACGGTAGCATTTTGCCAAAGGACGGGCGCAGCGTAATGCTGGCGCCCGTTTTCATTTATATAACAGGATTTGGATGAAACGTATCGTTCTCGGCGTGCAGTACGACGGCACACCTTGGCAAGGATGGCAGACCCAGCCCAGCGGCATGACTGTGCAGGACCGGCTCGAATTCGCCTTGCAAAAATTCACCCAGAGCCCGGTCGCCACTACCTGCGCCGGCCGTACCGACTCGGGTGTGCATGCGCTGGAGCAGGTGGTGCATTTCGATACCCACTTGTCGCGCGAGATATTTTCCTGGGTGCGCGGCCTGAACGCCTTTTTGCCGCCTTCCATCGCCGTGCGCTGGGCGCATGAGCTGCCTATCGTTGCCGGCGGCGAGGAGCACGATAATTTTCATGCACGCTTCAGCGCCAGCGCCAGGACTTATCATTATCTTTTGTATAATAATCCGGTGCGCTCGCCGCTGCTGGAGGGCAAGGCAGGGTGGGTATTCCGGCCGCTGGAGGTCGAGCTGATGCGTCAGGCAGCTGCCCACCTGATCGGCACGCACGATTTTTCCGCATTTCGCGCCATCGAGTGCCAGGCCAAGTCGCCGGTGCGCAGCATGGACCAGATCGGCATAGAGCGGCGCGGCGATCTGATCGTCTTCACTTTGCGCGCCAACGCCTTCCTGCATCACATGGTGCGCAATATCGTCGGTTCCCTGATCTACACCGGCCATGGCAGCAAACCGCCGCAGTGGATCGCCGAACTGCTGCAGCAGCGCGACCGCAGCCGCGCCGCGCCGACGTTCATGCCGGACGGCTTGTACCTTGCGCAAGTGGCTTACGACCAGAAGTGGCAGCTGCCGCAGCAGCCGGCGGGATTGTTGCCTTGGCTGTAAAAGCGAAGGCCTCGTTAGGAAGTAAATTGGCTGTCAATTTGTCACGCCTGCACAATGATATAGTGTGTTTGTTGATGTTTTGTTGAATAGACCAGCCCATGAGCCACCGTACCAGAATCAAGATCTGCGGCCTGACCCGCGCGCAGGATGTGCGCGCCGCCGTGGAAGCCGGCGCCGACGCGCTCGGTTTCGTGTTCTATCCCAAGAGTCCGCGCTATGTCACGCCCAGCCAGGCCGCCGCCCTGATCGCTACGGTGCCGCCTTTTGTCACCACGGTCGGTTTGTTCGTCAACGCCGAAGCGGCGCAGCTGCGCGAGATCGTGGCCGAGGCGCCGGTATCGCTGCTGCAATTCCACGGCGATGAGACGGTAGGGCACAGCGCGGCGCTGGCGGCGGCAGTCAATCGGCCGTTTGTCCGTGCCATGCGCATTGGAAATGCAACCCTGGCCGCAGATTTGATAGAATATGCCCAGGCCTACGCGGCCGGCAGCCGTCTGTTTGCAGGATTGCTGCTGGATACCCTGGTAGAAGCTTATGGTGGCAGTGGAAAGGTATTTGATTGGTCTCTCATCCCAAAAGAGCTCGCGCCTCAGGTCGTTTTAAGTGGTGGCTTGAGCGTGCACAATGCGACTGACGCGGTAAGGCGCGTACGCCCCTTTGCGGTCGACATCAGCAGTGGCGTCGAACAAGAAAAGGGCATCAAGGACGCCGCCAAGATTCGCGCATTCATTGCCGCGATACGGCAGGCGGATGCAGATCCGGGCGAGATATAGCCTATAGCCGCAGCCCGCTGCAGCATTGCTTGGATCGGCAAACCGGCACACCTTTATAGAGACAAATCATGAAAGAGTTAACCCCACTCGAGCAATACGCCGAGCGCCAGCCGCTCGCCGCCAGCACCTTGCGCCAGAGCGCGCAATACAATTTGCCGGACGCCAAAGGCCACTTCGGCATGTACGGCGGCAGCTTCGTCTCGGAAACGCTGACCCTGGCCCTGAGCGAATTGCAACAGGCTTATGCCAAATACCAAAACGAGCCGCAATTCCTGGCCGAATTCCACAACGAGCTGAAACACTTCGTCGGCCGTCCCAGTCCGATTTACCACGCCAAGCGCTGGTCGGAACAGATGGGTGGCGCGCAGATCTATTTCAAACGCGAGGATCTGAATCACACGGGCGCCCACAAGATCAATAATGTGATCGGCCAGGCCTTGCTGGCCCGGCGCATGGGTAAGCCGCGCGTGATCGCGGAAACCGGCGCCGGCCAGCACGGCGTCGCCACCGCCACCATCTGCGCCCGCTTCGGCCTTGAATGCGTGGTCTACATGGGCAGCGAAGACGTCAAGCGGCAGATGCAGAACGTCTACCGCATGAACCTGCTGGGCGCCAAGGTGGTGCCGGTGGAGTCCGGCTCCAAGACCCTGAAAGACGCGCTCAACGAAGCCATGCGCGACTGGGTCACCAATGTCGAAGACACTTTCTACATCATCGGCACGGTGGCTGGCCCGCATCCTTATCCGATGATGGTGCGCGATTTCCAGTCGGTGATCGGCAACGAGTGTCTGACGCAGATGCCGGAAATGGCCGGACGCCAGCCTGATCACGTGGTCGCCTGCGTTGGCGGCGGCTCGAACGCGATGGGGATTTTCTATCCGTATATCGATCACCACGATGTCGCGCTGGTCGGGGTGGAAGCGGCGGGCGAGGGACTGGCCAGCGGCAAGCACTCCGCTTCGCTGACGCTGGGTTCGCCGGGCGTGTTGCACGGCAACCGTACCTATCTGCTGCAAGATGAAAACGGTCAGATCATCGAGACCCATTCGGTGTCGGCCGGGCTGGATTATCCGGGCGTGGGTCCCGAGCATGCCTGGCTCAAGGATTCCGGCCGCGCAACTTACGAAACCGTGACCGATGACGAAGCGTTGGCGGCTTTCCATACCTGCTGCCGCATCGAAGGGATCATCCCGGCGCTGGAATCGAGCCATGCGCTGGCGTATGCAGCGCGGCTGGCGGCGACCTTGCCGAAGGATAAGATCATCCTGGCCAATTTGTCCGGCCGCGGCGACAAGGACATGCACACCGTTGCCGAACGCTTGAAACTGGCCTAGTCCGTGACCAGGTCCGGGCCGGCATCACCGCGGCCCGGTACAAGCGCGCAAGCTCCCCACAACGCAATCCATTTCGATAAAATTCGATAAATCCTATGTCCCGAATCCAGACTACCCTGGCCGCACTCGCGGCCAGCAATAAAAAAGGCTTGATCCCATTCATCACCGCCGGCGACCCGGCGCCGGAACTGACCGTGCCGCTGATGCACGCGCTGGTCAGGGGCGGCGCCGACATCCTGGAACTGGGTGTGCCGTTTTCCGATCCAATGGCGGAAGGGCCGGTGATCCAGCGCGCTTGCGAGCGTGCGCTCAAGTTCGGCGTCAGCCTGCATGATGTTCTCGGCTACGTACGCGAGTTCCGCCAGACCAACAGCAGCACGCCTGTGGTATTGATGGGCTATGCCAATCCGCTGGAGCGGATGGGTGTCGACGCTTTCATCGCTGCTGCGAAAGAAGCTGGTGTCGATGGCAGTATCGTGGTCGATTATCCGCCGGAAGAGTGCGAAGAGTTCGCCGAGAAAATGCAGGCCAACGGCATGGACCCGATTTTCCTGCTGGCGCCGACCTCGACCGAAGAGCGGATTAAGCAAGTTGCCAAGGTCGGCGGCGGATTCACGTATTATGTGTCGTTGAAAGGTGTAACCGGCGCCGCCAATATCGACACGGCAGAGGTGGCGGCGCGCGTAGCGGCCATCCGCAAGCATGTCAAACTGCCAATCGGCGTCGGTTTCGGCATCCGCGACGCCGCCACTGCCAAGGCCGTGGCGCAGGTGTCGGACGCCATCGTCATCGGCAGCCGGATCATTCAGGAACTGGAAAATACGCCGCCTGCACAGGCGGTGGCAGCGGTGGAAAGCTTCTTGTCGGGGATCAGAAAAGCGCTGGATGAGTGATTTTTGATATTTTTAATGTATTAATGGCACGCAATCTATCTTTGATTAGCTATTTCGCTGATGCAGGGATAAAGGTAAAATTCGGCAAGAAAAAAATATGAAGGAGGTCGCTCCATGAGTTGGCTAGAAAAATTACTACCCCCGCGCATTCAGCGCAGTGACTCGGCAACCCGCAAGTCCATCCCTGAAGGCCTGTGGGTCAAGTGCCCATCCTGCGAAGCGGTGCTGTATCGTACCGACCTGGAATCGAACATCCATGTCTGCCCGAAATGCGATCACCACATGCGGATACGCGCACGCGAACGCCTGGACGCGCTGCTGGATGCCGGCGGCCGCTATGAAATCGGCCAGGAAGCGCTGCCGATCGATACGCTCAAGTTCAAAGACAGCAAAAAATACCCTGATCGCCTCAAGGCCGCGATGGACGCCACCGGCGAAACCGATGCCCTGGTCGTGCTCGGCGGTTCCATCATGACCTTGCCGGTAGTGGTGGCGGCGTTTGAATTCGAATTCATGGGCGGCTCCATGGGCTCGGTCGTCGGCGAACGCTTTGTGCGCGGCGCCCAGGTTGCGCTGGAGCAGAAAGTGCCATTCATCTGCATTACTGCCACCGGCGGCGCGCGCATGCAGGAGGGCTTGCTGTCGCTGATGCAGATGGCCAAGACCACTTCCATGCTGACCAAGCTGTCGGAAAAGAAGCTGCCGTTCATCAGTGTCCTGACCGACCCGACCATGGGCGGCGTCTCCGCTTCGTTCGCCTTCATGGGCGACGTCGTGATTGCCGAGCCGAAAGCGCTGATCGGTTTTGCCGGTCCGCGCGTGATCGAGAACACCGTGCGTGAAAAGCTGCCTGAGGGCTTCCAGCGCGCCGAGTTCCTGGTCACCAAGGGCGCCGTCGACATGATTGTCGATCGCCGCAAGATGCGTGAAGAAATTGCCCGTTTGTTGGCGTTATTGCAAGATCAGCCGGCCGAATCCATCGCCTGATGTAAAGCCTGTTCCAAGGCCTGAACCGGCGACGGTTCAGGCCTTTTGTTTTTAGCTGGATGTCAAAATGTCAAATATTTCCGCCAAGCCTGTGACGCTTGCCGACTGGCTCGCGCTGCTGGAGTCGCGCCATTTCAAAACCATCGACATGGGCCTGGACCGGGTGGTGCAGGTGAAGCAAAGACTTCAGCTGCAATTCGCCTGTCCGGTCATCATGGTGGCTGGCACCAATGGCAAGGGTTCGACTTGCGCCATGCTGGAATCGATATTGCTGCGCGCCGGCTACAAGGTCGGGCTGTACATCAAGCCGCATTTCCTCGACTTCAACGAACGCGCCCGCATTGGCGGCGAATCGGCCTCGGACGCCGCCCTGATCGCCAGCTTCGAAGCGGTGGAAGCGCAGCGCGGCGATATTTCCCTGACTTATTTTGAATTCACTACCCTGGCCATCATGCATCTGCTGGCAGAGGCCGGACTCGATGTGGTGATCCTGGAAGTCGGCCTGGGCGGCCGTCTCGACGCCGTCAATATTGTCGATGCCGACGTCTCCATCGTCACCAGCGTGGATATCGACCACACCGAATACCTGGGCGACACACGCGAGAAAATCGGCTTTGAAAAGGCTGGCATTTTCCGTCCGGGCAAGGCCGCCATCTGCAGCGATCCGGTGCCGCCGCAATCGCTGATCGATCACGCCAACGCCATTGGCGCCGATCTCTGGCTGCTGGGGCGCGACTTCAACTATACCGGCGACAAGCAGCAGTGGAACTACGGCGGCCGCGGCCAGCGCCGCAATGCGCTGGGCTATCCCAGCCTGCGCGGCGCCAATCAGCTGCTGAATGCTTCGGCCGCGCTGGCTGCCCTGGAGGCGCTGCGGCAGCAATTGCCGGTCAGCGCCCAGGAAGTGCGCAGCGGCTTCGTCATGATGGATCTGCCTGGCCGCTTCCAGGTGCTGCCAGGCCAGCCGCTGGTGATCCTGGATGTGGCGCATAACCCGCATGCGGCTGCAACGCTGGCGCAGAATCTCGACAACATGGGCTTTCACCCTTACACCTATGCGGTGTTCGGCGCCATGCTGGACAAGGATATCGAAGGCATCGTCGCGCAACTGAAGACCCGTATCGATCACTGGTGCCTGACCGCCTTGCCGCTGCCGCGCGCCGCCAGCGGCGAGCAATTGAAAGAACGTTTGCTGGAAGCCGGTGTCCATCCCGAGGCCGGACCGGATGCGCAATCGAGCATCAGCAGTTTCGATTCTCCCGCTGAAGCCTATGCAAATGCCTTAGGCAGGGCAGGTGAGAATGATAGAATTGTGGTTTTCGGATCGTTCCTGACTGTAGCTGGCGTAATGGCGGCGAGAAAGTCCGGATTTCACTGACGATTTATCGGCGGCCATGGTTTCCGGCCGCTGACTAGCTAGCAAAATATATCGCATGGGTTTGTTCTCTTTTCTTCGCAAAAACAAGCAGCAAACCGACCCTGACCAGGGTGTTTACCGTTCCAAGGCCGATACCGGAATCGGCACGGACGCCGAACAGGCGGAATTGCCTTTGCGTGCCCGCAAAGCCAGGACTGGCAAAGCGTCGAATCAGCAAAACGAAGCAGTGGATCCGGTCTTGCCGGAAAAGAAACGTGCCCGCCGTCGCCTGGTGGGGGCGGTGGCGCTGGTGCTGGCGGTCGTGATCGTGCTGCCGATGATCCTCGATTCCGAACCGAAACCGCTGGCGGACGACATTGCGATCCAGATTCCCTCGCGCGACACGCAGGCGGCCAGCGCTTCTGCCAGTGCGGCGGCCTCAGTCAATAGCAGCGGTCTCGATAAGCAGGAAGAAATCGTCGATCCCGCCAGCAGTACTACTCCTGCGGCGGCCGTCAAACCGCCGGCAGCCGCAACGCCGCCGGCAACTGCCGCCGCCAAGCCTGCGGCGCCTGACAGTCTTGCTGTTGTGACACCGCCAATGCCGGCGCCGAAGCCGGTGGCGCCTGCGGCCACGCCTAAACCTGAAGCGAAGCCGAAGCCGGAAGCCAAGCCGAAAGCGGAAGCTAAACCGAAGCCGGAGCCGGCGGCGGACAAGAGCGACGACTCAGCGCGCGCGCTGGCGATCCTGGACGGCCACAGCGACGCTGCGCCGGCTCCAGAGAAAAAGCCAGGCAAGTTCGTGCTGCAGGTTGCTGCGCTGGCGTCTCAGGACAAGGTCAATGAACTGCAGGGCAAGCTGAAAGAAGCCGGCATCCATTCCTATACGCAAAAGGTCCCGACCGCGGCGGGTGAGCGCATCCGCATCCGGGTCGGTCCGTTCAGCAGCAAGGAAGAAGCTGAAAAGGCCCGCGCCAAGCTGGCCAAGCTGGGTCTCAACGGCAGTTTGATTCCGGGTTAAATAGACTGGCTTGATACAGGCAGCTTGATTTCCGCGTCATCTGCGCCATATAGACTACTGATCAGAAACCTTCGAGCCGCGTGACAATTTTCGATTATCTGGTGCTGTTCGTGCTGCTCTGCTCGGTCGTGATCAGCACCTTGCGCGGTCTGGTGAAGGAAGTCCTGTCCCTGGCAAGCTGGGTGATTGCCTTGATTGTTGCCAACGCGTACGGCCAAAATCTGGCAGAATTGCTCCCCGATGCGATTCCTGGAAATGTAACGCGGTTAATCGTGGCTTTCCTGGCGCTGTTTATTGGCGTAAGGTTATTAATGATGTTGTTGAGCATGGCGCTCGACGCTGTGATCAAGGCCAGCGGCCTGGGGCTGGTGGATCATGGGCTGGGTGTGGTGTTCGGACTGGCGCGCGGCCTGGTGATCGTGCTGGCGGCGGTCCTGGTGTGCGGTGCTACGGCAATTCCGCGACAGCCTTTCTGGCGCGATGCGATGCTGAGCCCGCTGGCGGAAACCGCCGCGCGAACTGCCATCCCCTATTTGCCGGGGGAGTTTGCGAGCCATTTGAAGTTTTGAATTTGCTGTACTGGACTTGCCTGCGCCCAGGACCTGCGCGCAAGTGCCATTGAGCCGTATCGGATTGTTTATTGTTTAGGAGTCCACCATGTGTGGCATAGTCGGCATCGCTTCCCATAACCCCGCCAATCAACTCATTTATGACGCCTTGTTGCTTTTGCAACATCGCGGCCAGGATGCGGCGGGCATTGCAACCAACCACGGCAACGGATTTTTCATGCACAAGGCCAACGGCCTGGTGCGCGACGTCTTCCGTACCCGCAACATGCGTTCGCTGCCGGGCAATTTCGGCATCGGCCAGGTGCGCTACCCGACCGCCGGCACTGCCAGCGCGGAAGAAGCGCAACCGTTCTACGTCAATGCCCCGTTCGGCATCATCCTGGCGCACAACGGCAACCTGACCAACGCCGAGCAACTGAAGATCGAGATGTTCAAGAACGATCGCCGGCACATCAATACCGATTCCGATACCGAAGTGCTGCTGAACGTCCTGGCGCATGAAATCCAGCAAGCCACGATCGGCTATTCGCTCGACCCGGGCGTGCTGTTCAAGGCGGTCGCCAATGTTCACAAGCGGGTGCGCGGTTCCTACGCCGTCGTGGCGCAGATCGCCGGCCACGGTTTGCTGGCTTTCCGCGATCCTTACGGCATCCGTCCGCTGTGCATCGGCGCCAACGAAACCGACAAGGGCACCGAATACGTCATCGCCAGCGAGTCGGTCGCGTTGGAAGGCCTGGGCTTCCGTTTCCTACGCGACGTCATGCCAGGCGAAGCGATTTTCATCGATATCGACGGCCAGATGTATAACCAGCAATGCGCTGACAATCCAACCCTGAATCCATGCGCGTTTGAATTCGTCTACCTGGCCCGTCCGGATTCGATCATCGACGGCGCGTCGGTGTACGCCACCCGCCTGAAAATGGGCGAGTACCTGGCCGACAAGATCAAGCGCGAATTCTCCAGCGGCGACATCGACGTGGTCATGCCGATTCCCGACTCGTCGCGTCCGGCTGCCATCCAATTGGCGCTCAAGCTGAACATCGAATACCGCGAAGGCTTCATCAAGAACCGTTACATCGGCCGTACCTTCCTGATGCCGGGGCAGGCGATCCGCAAGAAATCGGTGCGCCAGAAATTGAACGCGATCGGCTCTGAATTCAAGGGCAAGACTGTGCTGCTGGTCGACGATTCGATCGTGCGCGGCACCACCAGCCGTGAAATCGTGCAGATGGCGCGCGACTCCGGCGCCAAGCGCGTGATCTTTGCCTCGGCGGCGCCGCCGGTCAAGTTCCCGAACGTCTACGGCATCGACATGCCGACCCGCGGCGAGCTGATCGCCTACGGCCGCAGCGATGAAGAAGTGTGCCGCGAGATCACCGCCGACGCGCTGGTGTACCAGGATATCGACGCCCTCAAGCGTTCGATCTCCGACGTCAATCCATTGCTGAGAAATTTCGAGGCATCCTGCTTTGACGGCAACTACATCACCGGCGATATTTCACGCGACTACCTCGACCGCATCGAGTTTGCGCGCAACAATCCGAAGCCGGAGAGTGAAGATGCGGTGCGTTCGCAGCTGAATCTGAGCTTGGCGCAAGTCGACTGATCTTGTGTTCTGAACGTATGCAATATTCAGCTTAAAAACCTGGTTCACGCAAAACACGAAAGGCGCGAAAATATCCGTTAATGATTTCCTTCATTCGGCTGGTTTTCGTGCCTTTCGCGTTTTTCGTGGACAAAGGCATGACAGGTAAAAATCCAACATGACGCAAAAATACGGTTTCACCACCACCATCCTGCACAGCGACCGCCAGAAAACCATCGAACACGGCGCGCCGCACAAGCCGGTCCACACCTCGGTCACCTGGGGCTACAGCGATGCGCGCCAGCTGGCCGAGGTATTCCAGGGCAAGCAGTCGGGCTACCGCTATGGCCGCCAGGGCAATCCTACGGTTGCAGCGCTGGAAGACAAGGTCACCAAGATGGAGGGCGGTCTTGCCACTATCTGCTTCGCTTCCGGCATGGCGGCCATTGGCGCGCTGATCCAGGCCTTGCTGCGCGAGGGCGATCATGTGGTGTCGTCGGTATTTTTGTTTGGCAATACTGCCAGCATGTGGCAAACCTTTGGCGGCCAGGGCGGCAAAGTCAGCATGGTCGACGCCACCGATGTGGCGCAGGTGGAAGCGGCGCTGACGCCGGCGACCCGCATGGTGTTCGTCGAAACCATCGCCAATCCGCGCACGCAGATTGCCGATCTCAAGCGCATCGGCGAATTGTGCCGTGCGCGCGGGATCCTGTTCGTGGTCGACAACACCATGACTTCGCCTTACCTGTTCCAGCCCAAGGCGGTCGGCGCCGGCCTGGTGGTCAACTCGCTGACCAAATCGATAGGCGGCCATGGCAATGCCCTGGGCGGCGCACTGACCGATACAGGCTTGTTTGACTGGACTCGTTTCCCTAATATCTACGATGCCTACAAGCGCAATCCGGAAGCGCAATGGGCCTTGGCGCAGATCCGCGCCAAGAGCCTGCGCGATTTCGGCGCATCGCTCGGCCCCGAAGCGGCGCATCACATTGCTGTCGGCGCGGAGACCATCGCCTTGCGCATGGAGCGCAGCAGCGCCAGCGCGCTGGCCGTGGCTAACATGCTGGAAGCCGATCCGCGCGTCGCCGCCGTACATTACCCGGGCCTGGAGTCGCATCCGCAGCACGCCTTGGCGGCTGAGCTGTTTCGCAGCAACAGCTATCTGTTCAGCTTTGAATTGAAGCCGGAAATCGATTGCTTCGACTACCTGAATCGCTTGAAACTGGCGATTTCCGGCACCCATCTGGGCGACAACCGGACCCTGGTGATTGCCGTCGCGCACACTATTTTCTACGAGATGGGAGCAGAGCGGCGCGCTGCCATGGGCATCAGCGAATCGCTGATCCGGGTCTCGATCGGGATCGAAGATACGGCCGACCTGGTGGCGGATTTCAAGCAGGCTTTAGAGGCCTGAGCCGGCAGCTGTTGGAGAAAAGGGAGCGGGGCGGTTGCCAAGGCAGCCGCCCCGTTTGCATTTTAGATGGTGGTGCGGTCCAGCCACTTCGGCACATGCAGCGGCACGAACGATCTGAAGCGTTGCAGCAACGCTTCAGGTTGCGCTTCCGCCATCAGCAGCCCGGCCTGCTCACCCTTGAGGAAGCGCTGCGACACCATGTGCTGGATGAACTGCAGCAAGCCGTCATAAAAGCCGTCGACGTTCAGCAGGCCGATGGGCTTCTGGTGAAAGCCCAGCTGCGCCCAGGTAAATACTTCGAATAATTCCTCCAGCGTGCCGATCCCGCCCGGCATGGCGATAAAGCCATCCGACAGCTCCGCCATCATCGCCTTGCGCTCGTGCATGTCCTTGACGATATGCAGTTGCGTCAAGCCCTTGTGGCCCAGTTCCTTGTTCAGCAGCGCTTCGGGAATGACGCCGGTGGCCCGGCCGCCCAGGCGCATCACTTCATCGGCAATGATGCCCATCAAGCCGACATTGCCGCCGCCGTAGACCAGCGCGATTTCCTGCTCGGCCATGGCTTGCGCCAGGCCGCGCGCGGCCAGCGCATAGGCCGGCGTGGCGCCGGGAGAAGAGCCGCAATAGATACAGAGAGATTTCATGGTGATATTCAGGTTGGTATCTGCCGAGCCGCCAATCAGGTGTTGCTTTGCAGGTATTTGGTTTTCAATTCTTCGAAATGGGTCAGCGTTTCGCCGCGCAGATAGGGTTGCATCAGCGCCAGCACCTGATAGCAGCCGCTGGCCAGGGCATGATCCACCACGGGTTGTTCCGTGTACTGGCGCGGATTCAGGACATACTGGTAAGACAGCCAGTAACTGGCCACCACCACCATGTTGGACGACAGCGCATCGATCTCGGCCGGGCTGGCATCGAGCGCCTGGTCTTCGTGCAAGCCTTGGCACAGTTCGCGGACGACGGCGATCTTGTGGCCGAAGATTTCCTTGAAGTGCAGCTCTAGGGTGCGGTTGCGCGACAGCAGGTCGTTCAGGTCGCGGTAAAAGAAGCGGTAGCGCCAGATCAGCTGGAACATGTGGTGCAGATAGTGCCAGACGTCATGCATGGTGGGGCGCTGCCCCTGCGTCATGGCCAGCATGCGGCTGATTTCTTCCTCGAAGGTCACGAAAATCGAGTTGACGATATCGTCCTTGTTGCGGAAATGGTAATACAGATTGCCCGGCGAGATTTTCATCTCGTCGGCGATGATGGTGGTGGTGATGTTGGGTTCGCCGAACTCATTGAAGAGCCGCAACGACAGATCCATGATTTTTTCGCGGGTGCGACGTGGCGCCTTTTGCTCCATGACTTGTTTTCTTTCTGATGTTCTGTCCGCAATGCCGTTTTACCAGATTGATAAATTGGCTCAGCAAAGATTGTATATTGCTTCCTGCCGATCGTCGTAGATGCATTGCTGAAATGCTAGTAATAGCATTCATTTTATCCGGTCAGGATTTCCTGCCGCGGCTGCCATCGAATCCTGAAATAGGGATGGTGCGGACAGGCGCTGTTATAAAATACGGGACAGGGCGGCGCTTGAGGGCAAGCGTTCCTGCGTTTTATTTTTATAAAGGTCAGCATGTCAGATTCTCCCCCGCAACGTCCCGATACCCCTTGTGTAGCGGTCTGTTCGACCACCTTCGACGATGTCTGCCGCGGCTGCGGCCGCACCGTGAATGAGGTGGCGCACTGGGTTTTCATGACCGAGGAGGAAAAAACCAAGGTCTGGGAGCGCATTACCGCCGAGGGCTATCCGCGCCGCCAGGGCTGATGCGCTAGCCAGGGTGCTTACGGCTACCCTGCGGCTTGCATGCTTTCTCTGTCGTCGCCCGTCTTGCGCCGGGATCCGTGCTTGTATTGTTTGTCATGCCACAGAAAATCATAGTGTTGTTTTTGACCATCATAATGACCGCTATTTATCGGCCTTGCTCAGTTTTGCACAGTCTTGTTTGATTTCTTGCGTATCGTGAAGCTCAATTTAACCGCATGGCCAACTGTAACTTACTGTATATTTTGCCGCAAAAATAGGCAGACTCATGAATAATTGCAAACAATGGTTAAAGTTTGCGATATTAGGCAATTGGTAATATTTCTCTGTGGCATATGGATTATAATGCCGCGCAAAATAGACAAATTGCCGTCGGTTCGGCTCCCTGGGCTGCCGGCAAAAAATAAAGTCGATTCAATGGTTGTCGGGGAGTGGTAGATGGAACTCGGGGGAGTTAGATTTTCAATCGCGTCGCATGCTGCATGGGCGCCGGGGCTAGACACGGCCATTGCCTGGATGGCATGGGCCGAACAGCCCTATGTCATTGAAGGCGAGCGCGAAGCAGCGGTCGCCGCGATGCCCGCCATGCTGCGCCGGCGCGCCGGTTTTACCGGCAAAATGGCGCTGGAAACCGCTTATCGCTGCCTCGATGGCAGGGTTGGCGTGCCGACCGTGTTTTGTTCGCGCCATGGCGAGTGCATGCGCTCGGTCGAGCTGCTTGCCGATCTCGCAGATGAGCAGCCTCTGTCTCCCGCTTCTTTCAGCCTGTCTGTTCACAATGCCGCTGCCGGCCTGTTTTCGATCGCGCGCCAGGACCAGGCCAGCCATGCTGCCCTGGCAGCCGGGCATGCAGGTGTCGAACACGCGGTGATCGAAGCCTGCGGCTTGCTGGCGGACGGCGCCTCCGAAGTGCTGCTGGTGGTCTACGACGGCGTGTTGCCAGCGTTGTTTCACGAATTTCAAGATTGCCGGGAACAGCCCTTCGCCTGGGCCTGGCTGGTGCAGGCGGTGAGCGCGGAATCGAGCGATGTGATCGGGCTGTCCTGGGGGAGCCTGGATGAGGATGATGCAAACGTCATGAAACCAGAGTCAGGCACGGCGGAGGCAGGCAGCGAAGATGGCGGCGACGCGCGCCAGCCGGCCGGCCTGGAGTTGCTGGCATTTTATCTGCGCCGGCAGGCCGAACTTCTGCGTACTGTGGATAAGCAACGCTGGCGCTGGCAACGGCTGCGGGGACAGCATGCTTAATCGCCTGAACCGTTATTGGCGGGTGCTGGCCACCGGCGCCAGTTTCGTGGTGTTCGCCATCGGCGGCCTGATCTTGCGCGCTGTGGTGTTTCCGCTGCTGAATCTGATCATTTGGGAGCACCAGTTGCGCCGGCTGATCGCGCGCCGGGTGATTCGCTGGGTGTTCCGCGGCTTTGTCGGCCTGATGCGCTGGCTCGGCGTGCTGAATTACGACATCAGCGGCCTGGAGCGCCTGGAGCGGCAAGGTTTGCTGATCCTGGCCAATCATCCGACCTTGATCGATACGGTGTTCCTGATGGCCTTCGTCAAGCGCGCCGACTGCATCGTCAAGGGACGGCTGTGGGACAACCCGTTCACGCGCGGACCGGTGAGCGCCGCCGGCTACATCAGCAACGACGATGGCAATGGCCTGGTGGAAAGCTGCATCACTTCCCTGCGGCGCGGCAGCAACCTGATCATCTTTCCGGAAGGCACGCGCACTGCCGGCGACGGCCAGATCAACCTGAAGCGCGGCGCCGCCAACATTGCGGTGCGCAGCCTGTCGAACGTGACGCCGGTGGTGATCCGCTGCCTGCCGCCGACCTTGGGCAAGGGCGCCAAATGGTGGCAGGTGCCGCCGGTCGCCGCGCATTTCAGCATCGAAGTAAAGGACGATATCGACGTTCACGAGTTTCTTGCCAGATCCGGCAGCGAAGTATTGGCTGCCAGGCATTTGACCGCGTATTTGCAGGATTATTTTAGGAAAGAAAGCCAAGTCCATGCAGCAGCTTGAAGAAGAAGTAAAGCAGGTCATCATCGATGTCCTGCAGTTGGAAGATATCACTCCGGCCGACATCGTCAGCGATGCGCCGTTGTTCGTCGACGGCCTCGGCCTCGATTCGATCGATGCGCTGGAACTCGGCGTGGCGATCCAAAAGCGATACGGCATCTCGTTGTCGGCGGATTCGACCGAGACCCGCAATCATTTTGCTTCAGTGCGCACGCTGGCCGCGATGATCGCCAGCAATAGAAAGAAATGACGGTGTGACGATGTTGACCAATTCGATGAGCAAGGAAGAGATCTACCTGTGGCTGGTGAATGTGTTGCATGAAATGTTCGAGATCGACAAGGACAAGGTAACGCCGCAAGCCAATCTGTATACCGATCTGGATATCGACAGCATCGATGCCGTGGATCTGGTGGTCAAGCTCAAGCAGCTGACCGGCAAGCGCCTGCAGCCGGATGTGTTCAAGGCGGTGCGCACGGTGCAGGACGTGGTCGATGCATTGGCTGCCTTGCTGGCAGAGGATGCCGGCTAAGGCGCCCGGGAATACCGTGCAGAATTTCTGGCGCCTTGTGCCGACCGCCGTCAGCGTGCTGGTCACCTTGCTCTATCCGCTCGCGATCTGGCTGGGGCACGGCCATGCCGAGCCGCGCCTGCTGGCTTTGCTGCTGGTGCTGGCGGCCGCAACACGCCTGCCTACGCTGAAGATCAACCGCGCCAGCCGCTGGTGGCTGGCCGGCGCCTTGCTGCTGGCAGGGATCGCCATCTGGAATAATGCCTTGCTGCCCTTGAAGCTGTATCCGGTGCTGGTCAATCTTGGCATGCTGGCCTTGTTCAGCTATAGCCTGTACGTGCCGCCATCGATCATCGAACGCATGGCGCGCCTGAGCGATCCCGCTTTACCCGCTTATGCGGTTGCCTATACGCGCCGCGTGACACAGGTATGGTGCGGCTTTTTTGTCCTCAATGGCGGACTGGCGCTGGCGACCGCGTTGTGGGCTTCGGCCGCGCTCTGGTCCCTGTACAACGGCGTAGTGGCCTACGTCCTGATGGGCTGCCTGTTCGCCGGCGAATACCTGGTGCGCATCCTGGTAAGGCGCCGTCATTCCCGGCTTGAAGCGCAAGCCAGCCTGCGGCAGGACGGTCAGCATGTCTGATCCGCGCAATCTGCTGACGCTGCTGAGCGAGTCTTCGCGCTGCGCTGATGAACGGCCGTTCGCCTGGCGCGACGGCAGGGCGCTGAGCTGGGATTATTTTCTGGCGCAGGCCGCCGCCTGGCGCAATATGCTGGCGCGCCAGCCTGGCAGCCGCTTCGCCCTGTACTCCAGCGACAGCGCGCATTTTGCCGGCATCCTGTTTGGCGCCTGGCAGGCCGGCAAGACGGTTTATCTGCCGGGCGACGTGCTGCCCTCTACGTGCGCCAATCTGGACAGGCTGGTGGACGGTTATCTCGGTGAGTTTCCTGCACAATATGCGCCGCTGACAATCGCCGCCGCAAGCGAGCAATCCGTAAAGCATGATTTCAAGGCGCTGCAGCCGGATTTTCCAGGACTCGTGATCTTCACTTCCGGCAGTACCGGCGAACCGCAAGCGGTGCCGAAATTCCTCTCGCAGCTGGCCACGGAAGTGGCCACCCTGGAACAACTGTTCGGCGAACGCATCGGCGACGCCGGCATCTTCGCTACAGTCTCGCACCAGCATATATACGGCTTGCTGTTCAAGGTGCTGTGGCCTGTGAGCCAGCGGCGCGCGATACATGCGCAGCAGATCAATTTCCTGGAAGAGCTGCGGCCGGCTGGCCGTCCATTTGTCCTCATTTCCAGCCCGGCCCATCTGAAGCGGCTGCCGGTCGAGCTGGCTTCCGCGCAGAATGCTTCTTCGCTGGCTGCCATGCGCGCCATCTTTTCCTCCGGCGGCCCGCTGCCGCCGGAAGTGGCGGCCGAAGCAGGGCGTTTGCTGGGATCGGTCCCGATTGAAGTATATGGCAGTTCGGAAACCGGCGGCGTCGCCTGGCGCCAGCGCAGCAGCGACGATGACAGCTGGCAGGTCATGCCGGCGGTCGCGTGGCGCGTAGCGGCCGGCCAGGAGCTGCTGGAAATCCGTTCGCCGCATCTGCCGGATATGGAATGGCACGCAATGGCCGACCAGGTGCAAGCGCTCGACCAGCGGCGCTTCCGCCTGCAGGGACGAGTGGACCGGATTGTCAAAGTCGAAGAGAAGCGCATTTCCCTGGATGCACTGGAACGCCAGCTCAAGGCGCAGGCCGCGGTGGCCGATGCCAAAGTCCTGCTGCTGGATCAATCGGCCTCCCAGCCGCGGCAGCGGATTGCCGCTTTTGTGGTGCTGTCCGCGGTCGGCAGTCAGATTCTGGCGGCGCAAGGCAAGCTGGCCTTGAACCGCCAGCTGCGCGACGGCATGGCGCACGCAGTCGAGCCGGTGGCGCTGCCACGCAGCTGGCGCTATCTGGAAGCCTTGCCGCTCAATGCGCAGGGCAAGACCACCCGCGCTGATTTGCTGGCGCTGCTGGAACCGCCGGTGGCAACCAAGCGGCCCATCCTGCCGGCCATGCGCGTGCTGGAGCAGGAGCCGCTCAGGGTATTGCTGGAGCTGGCGGTGCCGGCCGATCTCCTGTACTTCGACGGCCATTTCGCCGAGGCGCCTATCCTGCCTGGCGTGGTGCAGGTCGACTGGGCTGTCAGCTACGGCCGCGCATATTTTCCGCTGGCGCCGCAATTCCTGGGCATGCAGGCGCTGAAGTTCCAGCGCGTGATCACGCCCGGCATGGTGGTGCAGCTGGAACTGCAGCACGATCTGAAAAAAAGCAGCTTGTCATTCCGCATGTTCTCTGCCGCCGGCCAGCATGCCGGCGGCCGTATCGTTTTTGGAGGCGCCCATGTCGCGGGCTGAATATCTTACTGAGCCCGGTATCGGGCACGATCCGGGACAATTCACGCCTTGCGCCGTGATCCCGGTGTACAACCACGAACATGCCATCGGCGCGGTAGTGGCCGCGGTGCTGGCCCACGACTTGCCGTGCGTGCTGGTGGACGATGCCAGTTCGGCTTCATGCGCCGCGGTGCTCGATGCGCTGGCCGGCGCAAATCCGCAGCGCATCACCTTGCTGCGCCACGCCGTCAACCGCGGCAAAGGCGGCGCGGTTTTGACCGGCGTCCAGCATGCCGCCGCTGCCGGCTTCAGCCACGCGCTGCAAATCGATGCCGACGGCCAGCATTGCACCGACGACATCCCGCGTTTCCTGCAGCATGCCGCCGCCGCGCCGCACAGCCTGATCGCCGGATGTCCGCAATACGATGACAGCGTGCCTACCGTACGCTTGTATGCCCGCTATCTGACCCATGTATGGGTCTGGATCAACACCTTGTCGCTGGATATCAAGGATTCGATGTGCGGCTTCCGCGTCTATCCTTTGCCGTCCCTGATCCGCTTGGCGCAGCGCAGGCAGCTGGGCGAACGCATGAATTTCGATATCGAAGTGCTGGTACGCTTGTACTGGGACGGCGTCGCCATCGTCAATCTGCCGACCCGGGTTGCCTATCCGCTGGACGGCGTCTCGCATTTCCGCGCCGGCCTCGATAATCTCCTGATCTCGCGCCTGCATGCGACGTTGTTCTTCGGCATGTTGTGGCGCGCACCGCGCTTGCTGGGGCGCCGCCTGCTGCCCAGGCGAGGTGCGGCATGAGCACACAGCAAGCGCAGCAGCACTGGGCGCAGATCAACGAAGCCAGCTTTGTCGGCGGCATGCGGCTGCTGTTCTGGGTTTACCGCATTGCCGGCCGCTGGCCCTTCCGCATAGCCCTGTATCCGGTGCTGGGCTGGTATTTGCTGAGCAAGCCGGCGGCGCGGCATGCCTCCATGACTTATTTACAGCGCTTGTGCGCCTTCGATCCAGCGGTCGGCAGGATCAACCGGATCCGGCCGGGCCTGCGCGGCGTGTTCCAGCATTTCGCTTCCTTTGCTGAAAACATCCTCGACAAGATGCTGCTCTGGGGCGGCCTGTTCAAGACTGCCGAGGTGGTCTCATTCGGACGCGAGCAGATGCTGGAGAACATACAGGCGCAGCGCGGCGGCCTGCTGATCTGCGCGCACCTGGGCAACCTGGAATTGTGCCGGGTGCTGTCCAGGCAGCGGCAGGCGCTGCGGATCACCGTGCTGGTGCACACCAAGCATGCGCAGGCCTTCAACCGCATGCTGGCAAAACTCGATCCGGACAGCCAGCTTAACCTGATGCAGGTCAGCGAGATGACGCCGGCCACCGCCATGATCCTGGCGGAAAAGGTTGGGCGCGGCGAGTTCGTCGCGATTGCCGGCGACCGCATCCCGGTGTCGGCCGCGCCGCGCGTCGCGTGCGCACCTTTCCTCGGTAAAACGGCAGCCTTCCCGGTCGGGCCCTATGTGCTGGCCAGCCTGCTGCAATGTCCGGTCTACCTGCTGTTTTCGATGACCAAGAACGGTCATTCCGAATGCCATTTTGAATTGTTCCGGGAATCCGTCCGGCTGCCGCGCAAGGAGCGCGACATGGTCCTCAATGAACTGGCGGCCGCATACGCGGCAAGGCTGGAGCACTTTTGCCTGAGAGCTCCGCTGCAATGGTTCAATTTCTACGATTTCTGGCAATTATCTGGATATAAAGATGCATCTCGCTGAACTGAAAGATTTCCCTCTGCCGGCTGCTGCAGACGGCCGCCGCGCCATCTGTTTCGACCAGGGACGCCTGACGATTGAAGACATCGTCGCCATTTCCTCCGGCGCCGCACAGGTGAGCTTGTCCGAGGCGCCGGCGTTCCGCGCCGCGATTACCCGCGGCGCCGATTTCCTCGACCGCCTGCTGCGCGAAGACGGCACCATCTATGGCGTCACCACCGGCTATGGCGATTCCTGCACCGTCAACGTGCCGGCCGAGCTGATCCCCGAGCTGCCGCATCACCTGTACACCTATCACGGCTGCGGCCTGGGCGAGCTGTTCAGCCCGCCGCAGACGCGCGCCATCATGGCGGTGCGGCTGGCGTCGCTCAGCAAAGGCTATTCCGGGGTCAGCGTCGGCTTGCTGGAGCAGATCGCGCGCCTGCTGAAAGAAGACTTGCTGCCGCTGATTCCGTCCGAAGGCTCGGTCGGCGCCAGCGGCGACCTCACGCCCTTGTCGTACCTGGCCGCCGTGCTGTGCGGCGAGCGCGAAGTCTGGCGCGACGGCGCCAAGGTGCCCGCCGCCGAAGCCCTGGCCGCGGCCGGCATCGCGCCGCTGCGCCTGCGGCCGAAAGAAGGGCTGGCGATCATGAACGGCACCGCGGTGATGACAGCCCTGGCTTGCCTGGCCTATGACCGTGCTGCATACCTGGTGCGCATCGCCACCCGCATCACCGCCATGGCCAGCTTCGCGCTGGACGGCAATGCCCATCATTTCGACGAAACCCTGTTTGCGGTCAAGCCGCACGCCGGCCAGCAGCAAGTGGCGGCCTGGCTGCGCCAGGATCTGCCGACCAGCGATGCCCCGCGCAACCAGAAGCGCCTGCAGGACCGCTATTCGATCCGCTGCGCGCCGCACGTGATCGGCGTGCTGGCGGATGCCTTGCCGTGGATGCGCGAGTCGATTGAAAACGAGCTCAACAGCGCCAACGACAATCCCATCATCGATGGCGAAAACGAACGCGTGCTGCACGGCGGCCATTTCTACGGCGGCCATATCGCCTTCGTCATGGACAGCATGAAGAACGCGGTCGCCAACGTCGCCGATTTGCTGGACCGGCAGATGGCCTTGCTGGTCGACAGCCGCTACAACCACGGCTTGCCGGCCAACCTGTCCGGCGCGGAAGGGCCGCGCGCCAGCATCAACCATGGCTTGAAAGCGCTGCAGATCAGCGCTTCCGCCTGGACCGCGGAAGCGCTCAAGCAAACCATGCCGGCCTCGGTGTTTTCCCGTTCCACCGAATGCCATAACCAGGACAAGGTCAGCATGGGCACCATCGCCGCCCGCGATTGCCTGCGCGTGCTGCAACTCACCGAGCAGGTGGCGGCGGCCATGCTGATCAGCGTACGCCAGGGCGTCTGGCTGCGCAGCCGCCAGGATGGCGCGACCCAGCCGCAACACAAGCTGCAGCAGATGATGGAGCTGCTGGCTGCGGATATCGACGTCATCCGGGAAGACCGCATGCTGGAACCGGATCTGCGCCGCTTGCTGGAACGTCTGCGCCTACAGCACTGGCAGCTGTACGAGTAAGACCATGACGATACGCAACGACAAACCGCGCAGCCGCTGGTCGGCCGAAGTGGAATTGCAGGTGCAGTTCTACGATCTCGATCCGATGGAAGTCGTCTGGCACGGCAACTACGTCAAGTATCTGGAGGTGGCCCGTTGCGCGCTGCTCGATACGATCGCTTACAACTATCCGCAGATGCAGGCGTCCGGCTACAGCTGGCCGATCATCGACCTGCATCTGCGTTATGCCCACCCGGCGACCTTCGGCCAGCGCATCAAGGTCAGCGCCGCCATCATCGAATGGGAAAACCGCCTGCGGATCGAGTATGTGATCAGCGACAGCGCCAGCGGCCAGCGCCTGAGCCGCGGCACCACCACCCAGGTGGCGGTGTCTATGGCGACCCGCGAAATGTGCTTTGCCTCGCCGCCGGTATTGTTTCAAAAACTAGGAATCGAACCAACATGAAATCAAGTCGCGCACGCAGCATCCTCATGGCCGTCCTGCTCGCTGCTTCGGCGTGTTCCGCATATGCCGCCGCTCCGGTCGACAAAATCCAGGCGATGCTGGCGCGGCCGCCGGTCCTGTGCGGCCGTTTCGATCAAAGCAAGCAGCTGGTCGGCATCAAGAAGCCGCTGCTCTCCAACGGCCGTTTCTGCGTGGTGAACGGCAAGGGCGTCTTGTGGCGCACCTTGCAGCCGTTTCCCAATACGCTGCGGCTCAAGCGCGACGAAATCGTGCAGATGCAGGGCGACCGCGTCGCCATGCGCATGGACGCCAAGCAGGAACCGGTGGTGAAGATGATCAACGGCGTGCTGTTTTCCTTGCTGGCCGGCGACTTGAGCCAGCTGGAAACCCTGTTTGAGCTCGATGGCAGCGTCACCGGCAATAGCTGGAACGTGGCCCTGAAAGCACGCCAGCCGGCGCTGGCCAAGGCGATCGGCACGCTGACGCTGAGCGGCGGCGCCTATGTGAAGACGGTCACCATCAGCGAAGCCAGCGGCGACCGCACTGAAATCAGCTTTTCCGGCCTGCAAAGCGGCAGCAGCGCCATGACAGCGGAAGAAGGGGCGGCGCTTGAGTAATCCCGCCACAGAGGCGAAGCCGGCATGCAGCCGGTCCAGACGCCTGGCGCTGATTTTTGCTTTGCCTTGGGCGTTGGCGGTGGCCTTGCTGCTGGCGCATAACGCCTATCTTTGGCTGGGCAAGGGCGTGGTGCCGGATACCGACATCATGGCGCTGCTGCCGGTCCAGCAGCGCGATCCGGTCTTGCAGCAAGCTTTCACGCATATGGTCGATGCTGCCCAGCAGCGCGTCATCGTGCTGGTCGGCGCCGATGACTGGGAGCATGCCCGCACTGCCGCCGATGCCTACAATGCCGTGCTGGCCAAGCATTCCGCTTTGCTGCAAGCCGGCATGCAGCTGTCGGAGCAAAGCCAGCAGGACTGGCTGGCGCCGTCGCAGCAGATGCGGCTCAGCCTGCTGACGCCGGCGCAGCAGGCCGCGCTGCGCCAGCAGCCCTCCAAATATTGGGCCGACACCGCGTTGCAGCAGCTCTACAGCCCGTTTTCCGGTCCCAAGCTGGGGGCCTGGCAAGACGATCCTTTCGGCTTGTTCAGCGGCTGGGTGCAGGCGCGCGCGCAGGAAACCCCGGTGCGTCCGCGCGACGGCTACCTGTTTGTAGAAGATAAAGGCCGTCCCTATATTGTGCTGCTGATGACCTTGCGACAGCCTGCGTTTTCGATGGCCACCCAGCGCGCCATCTTGCCCTTGCTGGAGCAGGCCGGCGCCGCCGCGCGCCAGGCGGTGCCGTCGGTGGAACTTGTCAGCGCCGGCGTGGTGCTGCATGCGGGCGCCGGCAGCGCCCAGGCCAGCCGTGAAATGTCGACTATCGGCATCGGCTCCCTGCTCGGGATCATCCTGCTGATGTGGCTGACTTTCCGTTCGCTGCGGCCGATAGTGCTGATCATGCTGTCGATCGCGGTCGGCTGCCTGGCCGCGTTTTCCCTGTGCTGGCTGATCTTCGGGCAAGTGCACTTGCTGACGCTGGTGTTCGGCGCCAGCCTGATCGGCGTGGCGCAGGACTATGGCATCTACTTTCTATGCAGCCGAACGGCGGCCGATCGCAAGCTCGATTCCTGGCAGCTGCTGCGACGCCTGATGCCGGGCCTGCTGCTGACGCTGACTGCTGCCGTGATCGGCTATGTCGGCCTGGCGCTGACGCCGTTTCCCGGCTTGCGGCAGATGGCGCTGTTTTCAGTGATCGGCTTGCTGTTTGCCTGGCTCACCGTGGTTTTCTGGTTTCCCGCACTGGTGAGCGCTTCGACGCTGAACGGCTCCGGCTTGGCCGCATGGCTCGGCCAGACGCGCCGCCATTGGCCCTTGCTGCAGTGGAACCGGGCGACCTTGCTGGCGGCTCTGTTATTCGCTGCATTTGCAGTCACCGGCATTGCGCGCCTGAAAGTGAATGACGATATACGTTCATTGCAGACCCCGCCCAAGGCGCTGCTGGCGGACCAGATCAAGCTCGGCAAGCTGCTCGATGCGCCCACCCCGGTGCAGTTCTACCTGGTGCGCGGCGCCAGCGCGGAGCAGGTTCTGCAGCGCGAAGAAGTCCTCAAGCAAAAACTCGAACCGCTGGTCGCGAGCCGCATCATCAGCGGCTATCAGGCCATGTCTAACTGGACGCCTTCGATGCAGGCGCAGCAAGCCAACCGCAGCCTGGCGACGCAAGCGCTGCTGGCGCCTGACGGCCCCTTGAAGGCGCTGGCGACGCAGCTGGGCGAGGACGATAGCTGGATCAGGCAGATGCGCGAACGCGCGCTGAGCGGCGCCGCCAGCGCCAACGGCGGCCAGGCACTGACCCCGGAAGCGTTCCTGAAAACCGCGGCCAGCGAACCGTCGCGCCATCTGTGGCTGGGCAAGGTGGATAGCGCGCAAGGCAGCGTCTACGCCAGCATCGTCGCTTTGCGCGGCGTCAACAATTACGCCAATCTGCCGCTGCTCAAGCAGGCTGGCGAGCAGCTCGACGGCGTGCAGTGGGTCGACAAGGTCAGTGAAATATCCTCGGTGCTGGGGCACTACCGGCAGTACATGGGCTGGGTCTTGTCCGGGGCCTACGCCGCGATCTTTCTGCTGCTGTTTTCACGCTACCGCTTTGCTGCCTGGCGCGTACTGGCGCCGCCGGCCGTGGCCAGCATCGCCACCCTGGCTTTGCTGGGCGTCATCGGCCAGCCCTTGCAGCTGTTCCATGTGCTGGCGCTGATGCTGATTCTCGGCCTGGGCGTCGACTACGGCATTTTTCTGCAGGAACAAAGCATGCAGCGCGATCGTTTTGCCTGGCTGACCGTGGGCTTGTCGGCCGCCAGCGCCTTGCTTTCGTTCGGCCTGCTGGCGCTGTCGGGAACGCCGCCGCTGCATGCTTTTGGATTTACGATGTTGATCGGGATTGCGGTTGTCTGGATGATCGCACCATGTTTTAGCCAAGATTCACAAAAGGAAGAAAAACAATAATGCATACAAGAGTTGAGCAATGTGATGTCCTGGTCATCGGCGCCGGTCCGGCCGGAGCGGTGGCGGCGGCCCTGCTGTTGAAGCAGGGCCGCCAGGTCCTGGTGCTGGAGCGCGAACAGTTTCCGCGTTTCAGCATCGGCGAAAGCCTGCTGCCGCAAAGCATGGAGTACCTGGAACAAGCCGGCATGCTGCAGGCCGTGGTGGAAGCCGGCTTCCAGTACAAGAACGGCGCCGCCTTTGTCCGTGGCGAGCGCTATACCGACTTCGATTTCCGCGACAAGCATTCAGCCGGCTGGGGCACCACCTATCAAGTGCAGCGCGCCCATTTCGACCAGGTGCTGGCGAATGAGGCTGAACGCCAGGGCGCCGAAGTGCGTTACCGGCACACTGTCACGGCATTCGATCAAGAAGGAGCGAAGCCGCGCGTCACCGTGCGTCATGCCGACGGCAGCGAATACATCGTGGAGGCAGGTTTTGTGCTGGACGCCAGCGGTTTTGGCCGTGTCTTGCCAAAGTTGCTGCAATTGGAAACGCCGTCGAATTTTCCTGTGCGCGGCGCGATTTTCACGCATATCGAGGACGGCGTCGCCGCAGGGGGATTCGACCGCAACAAGATCCGCATCACGGTTCATCCGGAACATTGCAATGTCTGGTATTGGCTGATTCCGTTTGCCGGCGGCCGCTGTTCCATCGGCGTGGTGGCGGAAACCAAGTTCCTGGAACAATTCAAGGGCAGCGAAACCGAGCGCCTGCAGGAACTGGTGATGCAGGACCCGGCTTCGCGCGCGCTGCTGAAAAATGCACGCTGGGATACGCCGGCGCGCCAGATTGTCGGCTACTCGGCCAACGTCAAGTCCTTGTGGGGCAAAGGCTATGCCCTGTTAGGCAATGCCGGCGAATTCCTCGACCCGGTGTTTTCTTCCGGCGTGACGATCGCCGTCAAGTCAGCCAGCCTGGCCGCCGCGGCCTTGCAGCGCCAGTTTGCCGGCGAAGCCGTCGATTGGGAGAAAGAATATGCGCTGCCCCTGAAAAAGGGCGTGGACGCTTTCCGCACCTTTGTCGAATCCTGGTATTCCGGCGGCTTCCAGAACGTGATTTTCTATGAACGGCAGCAGCCGGAGGTGCGCCGCATGATCGCCGCCATCCTGGCCGGCTATGCCTGGGACGAGAGCAATCCCTATGTCAAGGAGAGCAAGCGTCGCCTCAATACGCTGGAGGAAATATGCAGCTAGGGGGCTTCCGGCTTGCCGGCTGGCGCTCGCTCGGCTTGCCGCTCAGCGCGCTGCTGCTGGCTGCCTGCGCGACGCAGCCGGGCGGCCAGGCGCCGGTCCCAGCCCGGCTTGGACTGAAGCTGGCGCCGGCGACGCTGGGCGCCAATATCAGCCTGCAGCAGCATCTGACGGTGGAACGCAACGGCCGCATCGACCAGCTGGATGCTGCGCTGGAGATCGACCAGCAGCAATTCAATATGGTCGGACTGGCTTTCGGCCAGCGCGTCCTGACCCTGCATTATGATGGCGAGACCTTGCAATCCTGGCGCCATCCGATGCTGCCGTCCCAGGTGCGTGCGGAGGATGTGCTGGAAGACACCCAGCTGACCCTGTGGCCGCTGGCGGCAATCCGTTCGGCGCTGCCGGCCGGCTGGGACATCCAGCAGCAAGGTCTGACGCGCACCTTGTCGCTGCAGAGTGAGCCGGTGATGGTCATCAACTACAGTTCGGACAGCAAGACGGCGCCCTGGAGCGGAAAGATAGAATTGAACAATCTGCGTTACCACTATCGCCTGACGATCGATTCGGTCAGCGACGCCGCCGGCGATGCGCCGGCCGGTCCGGTAACTAATGCAGCTCCCGCGGCGCCTTAGACATGGTTTATCTCAATCAACTCGGCATGATCTGTGCGCTCGGCGATACCCACGCCGGGATCAGCCGCCGCCTGTTCGCCGGTCACAGCGGCGTCGCCATGACGCGCCGCCATTCGCCGGAGCGGGAGCTGGCGCTCGGTTGCGTAGACGCCGTCCTGCCTGATATCGAGAGCCTGCCTCTGCATCACCGCAGCCGCAATAACCAGCTGGCGCTGGCCGCGCTGGCGCAGATCCGGCCGCAGGTCGACGCCGCCATACAGCGCTTCGGCGCACACCGGGTGGCGATCGTGCTCGGCACCAGTACTTCCGGCATCGCCCAGACCGAGGCGGCTTTCCGCTATCGCCGGGCCAACGGCGGCTTTCCTGCGGATTTCAGCTATGCGCAGCAGGAAATGGCGTCGCCGGCAGCCATGCTGGCCGCCGAACTGGGCGTCAGCGGTCCGGCCTATGTGCATTCCAGCGCCTGTGCATCGAGCAGCAAGGCAATGGCGAGCGCAGCCCGCCTGCTCAACATGGGGATCTGCGACGCTGTGCTGAGCGGCGGCGTCGATTCGCTGTGCGCCTTTACGGTGGCCGGCTTTGCCGCGCTGGAATCGGTCAGCGCCGTTCGCTGCAACCCCTTTAGCGCCAATCGCAACGGCATCAATATCGGCGAGGGCGCCGCGCTGTTCCTGATGACCAGGGCAGAGGCGACGGTCGGCCTGCGCGGCTGGGGCGAGTCCTCCGACGGCTATCATATTTCGGCGCCCGATCCGTCCGGCAACGGCGCCAGGAGCGCCATCGAACAGGCGCTGGCGCGTGCCGGCCTGGCGCCGGTGCAATGCGACTATATCAACTTGCATGGCACGGCGACGGTGCAGAACGACGCCATGGAAGGCCGTGTGATCGCAGCCTTGTTCGGCGACCAGGTCGCGCTCAGCTCGACCAAACCGTTCACCGGACATGCCTTGGGCGCGGCCGGCGCGGTGGAGGCTGGCTTGTGCTGGCTGGCGATGCAGGACAGCAATCCGCAGGGCTGCCTGCCGCCGCATTTGTGGGACGGCATGGCCGATGCGCAGCTGCCGCAGCTCAATCTGCAGCCGCCGGGCGCGAGGCTGGGCCGGCCCTTGCGCTGGGCCCTGAGCAATTCCTTTGCCTTCGGCGGCGCCAATGCCAGCCTGCTGCTGGGACGCGAATGATGAGCGAACCGATAGCTTTTGAAAACCTGGATATCCGCAGCCTGTTGCCGCATTCCGGCACGATGGTGCTGCTGGATCGCCTGCTGCACGCCGGCGCTGAAGAGCTGCTGGCCGAGGTGACGATCCGCACCGACAGCCTGTTCTGCCGGCAGCACGGCGTGCCGGCCTGGGTCGGCGTCGAATACATGGCGCAGGCGATTGCCGCCTATGCCGGCTATACCGCCAGGCAGCGCGGCGAGGAAGTCAAGATCGGCTTCCTGCTGGGCACCCGGCGCTACGAAGCCGCCTGCGCCGAATTTGCCATAGGCAGCGTATTGCAGGTGCAGGTGCACAGGCTGCTGCAGGCGGACAACGGCATCGGCTCGTTCGAATGCCATATCCGCGCCAGTACGGGTATGCAGCAACTGGCGAGCGCCACGATTACCGTATTCCAGCCGGTTGACGCGGCTGTTTTTCTAGAAGGAAGTACTGAATGATGTCGGATTTGAATATTGCCGCAGGTCCGGCTGCGGCCCCGCTTGCCGGGCTGAATAAAACCGTGCTGGTGACCGGCTCCAGCCGCGGCATCGGCAAGGCCATCGCTTTGCGGCTGGCGCGCGACGGTTACGATATCGTCCTGCATTGCCATCAGCAGCGCGCGGCCGCCGATGCGGTGGCGCAGACGGTGCGCGAGCTGGGCGTGCAGGCGCGCGTATTGCAGTTCGACATAGGCGACCGCCAGGCTACGGCGGATATCCTGCTGGCCGACATCGAGCAGCACGGTTGTTATTACGGCGTGGTGTGCAATGCCGGCGTGGCGCGCGACAATGCGTTCCCGGCGATGCCGGGCGAGGACTGGGACCTGGTGCTGAAGACCAACCTGGACGGTTTCTACAACGTGCTCAACCCGCTGGTGATGCCGCTGGTGCAGCGCCGCGCGGCTGGCCGCATCGTGACGCTGGCCTCGGTGTCCGGACTGATCGGCAACCGCGGCCAGGTCAACTACAGCGCCGCCAAAGCCGGCATTATCGGCGCCACCAAAGCGCTGGCGATCGAGCTGGCCAAGCGCAGCATCACGGTCAACTGCGTGGCGCCGGGGTTGATAGAAACCGACATGATCGATGACGTGCCGCTGGACGAAGCGCTCAAGATGATCCCCGCGCGCCGGGTCGGCAAGCCGGAGGAAGTGGCGGCGACCGTGGCTTTCCTGCTGCATCCGGATGCAGCCTATATCACGCGCCAGGTCATTTCGGTGAACGGAGGCATGGCATGACGCATGTTTCAACAGCGCGCCGGGTGGTGGTGACTGGCATGGCCGGCATCAGCCCGATCGGCAACGACTGGAATGCCATCCGCGCCCATCTCGGCAGCTATCGCAACGCCGTCGTGCGCATGCATGAGTGGGCCGACTACGATGGCCTGAACACCCAGCTGGGCGCGCCTGCCGCCGAGTTTTCTCTGTCGGAACGCTATAACCGCAAGACCACCCGCAGCATGGGGCGGGTGGCGCTGATGGCAACCCGCGCCAGCGAGCTGGCCTTGATCGATGCCGGCCTGGTCGACGATCCCTTGCTGAAAAGCGGCGTCTGCGGCGTCGCCTACGGTTCGTCCGCCGGCACGCCGGCGGCGATCGGCGATTTCGGCCGCATGATGGAAGAGCGCAGCACCCGCGGCATCAACGCCACTACTTATATCAAGATGATGGCGCATACGGCGCCGGTCAATATCGGCGTGTTTTTCGGCATCACCGGCCGCGTCATCACTACTTCCAGCGCCTGCACTTCCGGCAGCCAGGGCATAGGCTATGCTTACGAAGCGATCCGCAGCGGCCGCCAGCAAGTGATGGTCGCCGGCGGCGCCGAGGAATTGTGCGCCACCGAAGCCGCGGTGTTCGATACCTTGTTCGCCACCAGCATCCGCAACGATACGCCGGCCATGACGCCGAGCCCGTTCGACCGCAGCCGGGACGGCCTGGTGATCGGCGAGGGCGCCGGCACGCTGATCCTGGAAGACTTCGAACATGCGCGCGCCAGAGGCGCCAGGATGTATGCCGAAATCGTCGGCTTCGGCACCAATAGCGACGGCTGCCACGTCACTCATCCGAACGCCGACACCATGCAGATTGCGATGACGCTGGCGCTGGCGGATGCCGGCTTGCCGGCCTCGGCCATCGGCTATGTCAATGCCCACGGCACCGGCACCGAGCAGGGCGACATCGCCGAATCGCACGCCACCGCCGCCGTGTTCGCGCGCAACACCGCCATCAGTTCGCTCAAGAGCTACACCGGCCACACGCTGGGCGCGTGCGGCGCGCTGGAAGCCTGGGTCAGCATCGAGATGATGCGCAGCGGCTGGTTCGCGCCGACCATCAACCTGCAGCAGCTCGACCCGCTGTGCGCCGAGCTGGACTACATTGTCGACCAGGGCCGCGCGCTGCAATGCGAGTATGTGATGTCGAACAATTTTGCGTTTGGCGGCATCAACACTTCGTTGATTTTCAAACGCCTGGATTGAGGCCTGCCGTGCGATCTGCCGTCATTTGGCTGCTCGATGCGAATGCATTGGCTGACGATGACTGCGAGCGCATGCTGGCCTGCCTGAGCGAGCCTGAACTGCTGCGCTACCGGCGCTTTTTGCGGCCGCTGCGCCAGCGCGAATTCCTGCTGGGGCGGGTCCTGCTGCGCTTCGCGGCCGCACAGCTGGCCGGCATCGCGTTCGAGGCGATCGAAGTCATCGAACGCCAAGGCAGGGCGCCGCAGCTGCGGTTGCCGGCCGCTTGCCCGTTGACGCCTCAGTTCAGTCTGTCGCACAGCCGCGGCTGGGTAGCCTGTGCGACCAGCGCCGATACGCCTGTCGGCATCGATATAGAAGCGCTGGACGGCGGGCGCGATGTTGAGGCGCTTGCCCGCAGCGCTTTTTCCGTCGCAGAGAGCAACTGGTTATCCGAGCGCCCTGATGCCGAAAGGGTAGAGGCGTTTTATGCCCTGTGGAGCGCCAAGGAAGCGCTGTATAAGCTGATGTCGAATCAGGGTGTGGATGGCGTATCCCCCGAGCTTGTAGCGGGCGGCTTGCGCTTGCAGTCAGGGCCTGGGTGGCATGCGCGGAGCTGGTCGCAGCATGGTTTCGCGATTTCCCTTTGCAGCCGCGAGGAACTGGCCGCGGTCGAACAGATTCATCTGCACGGCGCAGAGCCTTGCGCGTGGCGTCAGCAATTGATCGCTTAAAGATCAGCCAATCACATAGAAGATCCGTTCCGAGCTGTTGCATCGCGTCCGGCGATGCAACATAGCAATTCCTATTTTGCAGAAGTTTGTTAAAATCACATTGTTTATTTCCCTTGTGAAATATTGTGCTGCCATAGGAATACCGCATGAGCAATAACGTCATCCAGACTTTGCAAAGCCTTGTCAACGGCCGCCAGAACAAGCGTATCCTCCGCCTCTCCTTCCCCCACGACGACGGCCCGCACGCCCAGCTGCTGGTGAACAAGCTCAACGCCGTCGAAAGCCTGTCGCGCGATTTTGACTACACCGTGGAATTGCTGTCCGATGACGCCGAGCTGGCCCTGAAGGATCTGCAAGGCAAGCTGTTCTGCGTGGAACTGGTGCGTGGCGACGGCAGCCTGCGTTACTTCTCCGGCTACTGCTTCGAATTCCGCCTCGCGCGCACCGATGGCAATATCGCCTTCTACCAGGCCAGGCTAGGGCCCTGGACCCACTACCTGCGCCTGCGCAAGGACAACTACATCTTCCACGGCAAGACCCTGCGCGAACAGATCGACAGCATCTGCGCCGACTACGGCACCTTGCCGGATTGGGATTTCCGCGTCGGCGGCGCCGACCCGGTCATGACGGACGCCATCCAGTTCGACGAAAGCGACCATAACTATCTCCATCGCCGGCTGGAAGCGGCTGGCCTGCTGTACTACTACGAACATACCGACAAGGGCCATAAGCTCATCATCACCGATGACTCCACCCAGGCCGCGCCCATCGACGGCGGGGAGGAAATCCGCTTCCAGCGCCATGGCGGCGCGATAGAGGAAGACGGCATCGGCGAATTCTCCCCGGTGCGCCAGATCGTGCCCGGTTCCGTGTCGCTGTCCGGCTTCAACTTCAAGAGCCCGGTGCCGATCCATGCCGGCGTGCCGACCCTGAACAAGCAGGGCAATGTGCTCGATGTCGAATCCTACGAATATGCCGGCGCCTATGGCGTCAAGGGCGTCCAGGATGCGGACAAGCTGTCGCGGTTGCGCATGGAAGAGATCGAAGCGGCAGGCAAGCACTTTGAAGCCGCGGGCAACAACCGCTACGTGCTGCCGGGACGCTGGTACCGCCTGAGCGGCCATTTTGCTTCCAGCCCGTTTGCCAGCCATGAGGACGCCGGCAAGAACGAATTCCTGATCATCTCGGTGCACCACATCGCCAGCAACAACTACCTGCAGCAGGCAAGCGAGAAGGCCGAGTACCGTAATGAATTGACCTGCCTGCGCAAGACCATCCCCTGGCGTCCGGGCCGCAATTACCATAGCGTCAACACCAAGATCCTGTCGCCGCAAACGGTGACGGTCGTCGGCCCATCCGGCCAGGGCAGCGTCCACACCGACGAATACGGCCGTATCCGCGTCCAGTTCCACTGGGACCGCATCGGCAACAACGACGAGCGCAGCTCGGCTTGGGTGCGCGTGGCTAGCTCCTGGGCCGGCGGCGAACTGGGCGCCAAATCGATTCCGCGCGTCGGCTCGGAATGCCTGGTGCAATGGCTAGACGGCAATCCCGACCGCCCCATCGTCACCGGCAGCGTCTACAACCAGCGCAACATGCCGCCCTGGAAGCTGGCGACCCAGCAATCCTTGATGGGCTTCAGGAGCCGCGAACTGACGCCCAACGGCGGCAACCAGCCCGGCGGCAGGAGCAACCACCTGGTGCTGGACGACACCAACGGCAAGATCCAGGCGCAACTCAAAAGCGATCACCAGCACAGCCAGCTGAGCCTGGGCAGCATCAGCCGCATCGAAGACAATGCGGGGCGCAAGGATGCGCGCGGCGAAGGGTGGGAATTGCGCACTGATGGCCACGGTGTGGCGCGTGCGGCCAAGGGCATGCTGATCACCACCGAGGCACGCAGCAATGCGAGCTCGCATATCAAGGATATGGGCGAGACGGTCAGCCGGCTGACGGCTGCACGGGATCAGCATGAGTCGCTGGCCGATGCGGCGCAGCAGGCGGGGGCGCAGGAGAAGCAGGGGCAGCAGAGTGATGTCGCACAAACCTTGAAGGCGCAGAACGATGCGATCAAGGGAGGTGGTGCAAGCGAGGAGGGCAGTTTCCCGGAACTGTCACAACCGCATCTCGTGCTGGCCAGCCCTGCCGGGATTGAGACTACCACCAGCGGCAGCACCCATATCGCCAGCGACCAGAACACGGCCATCACGACCGGCAAGAGTTTGTCCATTGCCAGCGGCGACAGCCTGTTCGCCAGCATCCGGAATACCTTCCGTTTGTTTGTGCAAAAGACGGGCATCAAGATGGTGGCGGCTGCCGGCGACATCGATGTCCAGGCGCTGACAGACAGCCTCAATATTCTGGCGAAGCTCAACATCACACAAACCGCCAATCGCATCACGATCACCGCCAAGGAAGAAGTGGTGATCAATGGCGGCGGCAGTTACACCAAGTTCAATGCAAGCGGAATCGAGAAGGGCACTAACGGCGCTTATGTGGCGCATGCGGCTTCGCACAGCTTGCCGGGGCCGCAAGCCATGGGTGTAGACATACGTGGCCTTCCCGCCATTAAAGCCTACAACGAAACTTTCCGTTTGCTCGATCCGGCGGGTAACCCTTTGCCGAATATAAAATATACAGTCACCGGTGCAAATGACGAGGGCCATGAAGCTCTAACGACGATCAAAGGCGATACGCCCAGAGTTCATACAGACGCGCCGCAGAAATTGAAATTTTCATTGCAGTGGGCTGAAATATCAATTGCGGAAGAACAGAATAAAGACGCGACCAACAATATTCCAAAGGATCAAAATGGCTGACGGTGTAATGATCGAAGCAACGACTAATGATAAGCCCGACAGTTGTGTTAACGTCCATTGCAATTGTCCGGTTTTATGGTCAATGGCGCAGCAGTTTTGCTACGTGCGCCTGTCAAACAAGAAAAATAAAGGTGGATATCGGCTTATAAATCTTTATCCAGCTCGGGCCCGCCGCATTGCTGCGACGTATGCGCGGATGTATCTGGAAACAGAGGAGCATGGTGCACCCGAGAAGAAAGGACGCTACTACTGGATGGCACTAGGGGCGTTTGCCAGTAAAACGGTGGCCTGCACGTTGGAAACCGTACAGCTTTCGTATACCCGGCTTGTGATGGGAAGCACTGTACGTGAAGGACTCGGAGAGGGCAATTTCTGGTTGTTTATGGACATCGCGGCGTGGCACTGGTACTACAGCTTCAGCCCGACAACATTTGATGACTGCGTCCGTTCGCGCAATACGGACACTTATGTTGACGAGGTCAAGCAACAGATTAAGAAGCTTCCATGGCAAAGCGATGCGCTTCCCAAAATTCATAATTTGATGGTCAAGCCGGAGGTTGAAGAAGGATTTGCTTTGGTGAAGCAAATGGAGACTTTGCCTGATGGCAGCGACAAGCAAAAATTGCAATTGCAACACTTGTTGGCAATGGCAAAGCACGAACAGGGAAATATATTGCAAAACCTGATCTACAATAACCCTGACTTTGCTTGGTGGATCAAAATCCAAAGAGCTGATGACAAGGAATTGCGACAAAATTATGGCTATCCCACTCGAGGATTTGCCGTTGCTGCAAGTATTTTCAGCCCTGGCTTGGAGGTCGTATTTACCAGCCAATGTGATACCAAAATGCCCGAATTAAAGAATGTAGCCCCCAAAGAAACAAAATTGGAGGACTACGACAGCCGGATGGACTGGATCTCGTCGGTGGCGGATCAGTTTCACCAGCGAATGATTAAATTCAAAAGCCAAATGGAGGGCGAGCTGGCTACTATGGCAGGTTGGGTCGGTACGCATGATGGTGTGATCTACCCTGACGAATTATCTCCTCAATGAAGATCCAAAAAAACGTCCCCGAAGGTTGGCGGTCTAGGGCGCTAGCCGCTTGGCTAATTGCATCGATGGTTATCGTGTCTTGGCTACTATTTGGCGGTTACGTCAATGCAGCCAGTCCATTTAACTTATTTGAGAAGAAATCCATTATGTATAAAAATATTGTTGTTGAGGTTGGTGAATCCGGTAATGATTTCGCAAAAAAATACCAGGGAATGATTGACGTAAACGACAGAAATCCCGGTTCTCATTTTTATAGAGTAAATTGGTCTGTCGATCCTCTTGGTACCGCAACTGTCAAAAATGGCTCCAGTACTTTTGAGATGGGGACGGTTCTCTCTATACTCGGCGATTCCGACGACACATATCCGGCCGAAGGGATATCTGATTTTTCTATCAACCTGGGACTGCCACCGAGAAATAATATTCTTCACGATGATGCTCGACTCAAATTTTATGCTTTGCTTCAGCGTATTCAGCAAGCTGGATGGAAGCGTTGGATTGCTCCTGGCATGCCACGCCTTAATGGTGCCGATGCACTACGTTATCAAATGGGGGGAGTTGAAAACGTCGCCAGTCTGATGTCACTTGATCCTAGTTATATCCCTTCATTGGAGGTCTGGATGACGATGAAGGATATGTCCGGTTGGCAGTTTTATCTAAATAATATCTACATGAGCGTGCAGTTCACAAGAGATAGAAAAAGAATGGATCCTAATTTACCGGGTGCCTATTTCCTCACACTCAAACTGCAGAGCAAAGAGAGTTTTCAGCGCAGCGAGTTGGCTTATGAAAATCGGCAGCGCTGGAAAGAACTGTATCCAGATGTACGTAAGCGGCAAGCTGAAAAAAGGCTGCATTCAGAGGAATATGTACGCAATTTAGGTTTTAAAGTTGATATGGAATATCGAAATCCTGACGATTGAGATTAAGAAGCGGTGCTCAAGCATTAGTCTCAGATGCAGAAATATTCCCAGCAGTTAGTTAAAGTGACCAGCGTTATTGAAATAATTTTGCTTCAGACGAGAAGCTGTCTGACTTGACTAACCCTTGAAAAGACTAGGTCTAACGCGATGAAAGCACTTGAAATAAGTCGCTGTCTCGTCAAGCAGTCTTAGAGCTTCTTCAGCCGCTTCGCATTCGCAGTAGCTCGCGCATGAAGCGGCTGCAACCCCGTCTGCGCAATATCCGCCAGCGATGTATTGAACTGCGACACCGCTTCAGCCGAATTGAGCATGGTGTCATGTGCCAGCTTGCTTTGCCGGTGTCCCGACTGGTGCAGGGTGCTGCTGCTGGCGACCGACATCAGGTTGACGGCGCCGCTCAGCATTTGCTGGATGGCCAGGCGCGCGGCTTCCTGATGCATGCTCATCATGCGGATCGCCATGGCGTGTGCGGATTCGGTGATGGCTTCGATTTTTTCCTGGCTCATCAGGTTGAATTCCTTGCGGTCGCGCTGGCTGGGCGCAGGTCCGGCCATGGCCATGCGCGCGGTGCGGTGGCCGATCACCTGGGCCGAGGCGCTCATCATTTCTCCGGTTTGCAGCATCAGGTCGGTCCATGCATTGATGGAGGCGGCGGGGCTGCTGAGAATGTCAGGGCTGCTGGCGATAGGATTGCGGACGCGGTACGATTTCATTGTGACTCCTTGGTGGTCTGACGACGGCAAGCGGCGATGTGCTCATCCGAGTAGTCTTGATAGCGCTAACAATACCTGTTTTATTCCCGGGTTGGGGCTTTTTTGTGGCGCTGCAACATAATTTTGCAATTGACTCGTTTTCATGCAGTAAAAGCAACTAATCCGCGAGTGAAAGTGTCTCATAAAGGCAGTTCGTTAAATTTCCCAAATCTTCATAAATCAGTAACATTGCTTCAGGTAAAATCCCAATATGAAAATTTTGATCAGTAACGACGATGGTTACTTGGCGCCGGGCATTATCGCCTTGGCGAACGCGCTGGCGCCGATTGCGGAAATCGTGGTGGTAGCCCCGGACAGCAATCGTTCCGGCTCGTCCAACTCCTTGACTCTGGACCGTCCTTTGTCTGTCCAGCGCGCCGAAAACGGTTTCTATTTCATTAACGGCACGCCATCCGACTGCGTGCACGTGGCCTTGACCGGCTTGTTGAATTTCCGTCCCGACCTGATCGTTTCCGGCATCAACCAGGGCCAGAACATGGGTGACGATACACTGTATTCGGGCACTGTGGCGGCCGCCACCGAGGGATATCTATTCGGTATCCCGGCGATCGCTTTTTCGCAGTTGCACAAAGGCTGGGACGAGCTTGAGGCAGCGGCCATGGTGGCGCGCGATATCGTCGAGCGGCGCTTTGACAACCTGCCGCAGCCTTATCTGCTGAATGTCAACATTCCCAACCTGCCTTACGATCAGCTCAAGCCGGCCCTGGCGACGCGGCTCGGCAAGCGGCATGAGTCGGAATCGGTGATCAAGGCGCAGGATCCGCATGGCCGCGACATTTACTGGATCGGGCCGCCGGGCGGCGCGCGCGATGCTGGCGAGGGAACCGACTTCCACGCTACCGCCAACGGCCATGTCTCGATCACGCCTTTGCAGATCGATCTGACGCACGCGACCCAGCTGGCCGCCCTGAGGAAAGACTTGTCATGACTGACAAGGCGAAGCGTTTTCCGTTGCAGCTGTCATCCGTAGTCGACAAGAAACCCAGCGCTGACCGCAGCAACCGCAGCGTTGCGACGCCGCAGACTGCAACCAAGAACGCCGCCTGGGAAAACTCCCGCAACACGCCGCGCAGCGGCGCCGTGCCGTCAGCGCAGCCGCAGAAACCGGCGCCCGCCGCCAGCAAGCCGATGGCGCGCCCGGCCGAGAGCGCCAGCCACGTCGAGCGCTCCAATTCGATGGTGTCCGACGGCGTGCGCAAAGCCATGGTGGCGCGCGTCGCCAAACAGGGCGTGACGGATGCCAAGGTGCTGGCGGCAATGGAAAGCGTGCCGCGCCATATGTTCATGGAACCTGGCTTGTCGAGCCAGGCGTATATCGACGCCTCCCTGCCGATTGGCCATCACCAGACCATTTCGCAGCCGTATATCGTGGCGCGCATGATCGAGATCATGCGCGATAACCAGCAGGGCGGCGTCCTCAACCGGGTGCTGGAAATCGGCACCGGCTGCGGCTACCAGGCGGCGGTGCTGTCGCTGGTGGCGAAGGAAGTGTATTCGATCGAGCGCATCAAGCCTTTGCATGAACTGGCGCGCAGCAACTTGCGTCCGCTGCGGATCGCCAACATCCGTTTGCATTACGGAGATGGTATGCTTGGGCTGCCGCAGGTGGCGCCATTCGACGGTATCATCCTGGCTGCGGCGGGACTCGAAGTGCCGCAGGCGTTATTGGATCAAATGACGATCGGCGGCCGCCTGGTGGCTCCGGTCGGTTCCCGTCATCAGGTACTGCAGCTCATCCAGCGAACCAGTAAATTTGATTGGACCAGCACCACACTGGAAGACTGTCATTTTGTGCCTTTGCGCGCCGGCACGGTTTGAGGATAGCTTGTGCCGCAGCCGGCGAAACATATTGACGAATAAATCGACGAACAATCAGCGACCCAGTCGCACATACTAATATCAATGTAATGAGAATGAAGAAAACTCGCTTTATCGCTTTGGGAGTAATGATCGCTACGCTGGCGGCGTGCACCACTCCGCGTACCCCCGCTCCGGTAGTCGAGCGCCGCACAGGCGGCAGCGTTGCCACAGGTACAGCCGCAGCCGATGCACCGCGTGCGGTTGAAGGGCGCGGTTCTTACACCGTCAAGCAAGGTGACACCTTGTACCGGATCGCGCTGGAATTTGGTCAGAGCTATCGCGACATCGTGGCCTGGAACAAGCTGGAAAACGCCAACGACATCAAAGTCGGCCAGGTATTGCGCGTGCAGCCGCCGGATGGCAGTTCTGGCGCCGCGGGCGGCGCCCAGGCCGTCAGCGTAGGAACCGGTTCGGGAGTCGAGGTGCGCTCGCTGGGATCGGCGCCATCGGCGGCCGCAAGCGGCGGCAGCGCCGCTAACAAGAACGGACCGCGCGGCGACAAGCGGCCGTATTCGGAAGCGGCGCTGGCAGAATTGCAAAAACCTGACGCGGCGTCCTCCAGCGATGCGCCGAAGGCAGTGGCGCCGGCAGTTGTCGCGCCTGCTGCTGCCGTCGCGGCCAGCACGCCGGCTGCTTCTACGCCAGCGTCAGCAGCAGCGGCCTCCGGCGATGAGGACAAGGTGGACTGGATGTGGCCGGCCGAAGGCAAGCAGGTAGGCGCTTTCGACCAGGGCAAAAAGGGTATCGATATTGCCGGAAAATCAGGGCAATCGGTGGTGGCGGCAGCCGGCGGCAAGGTGATGTATGCCGGCAGCGGTATCCGCGGCTATGGTAATTTGGTTATCATCAAACATACTAGCAACTTGTTGTCCGCTTACGCGCATAATAAGACCATTCTGGTGAAGGAAGGCCAGACTGTAAGCAAGGGCCAGAAAATTGCCGAGATGGGAAATTCGGACAGCGACGTGGTCAAGTTGCATTTCGAAATTCGTCAGCAAGGCAAACCTGTGGATCCATCGAAATTCCTACCGAACCGCTAAATGAGCGCTAAATGAGCAAACGCCCGGCAGATCATCAAGACGAAGAGCATGAGGTCTCATCGGAGCGGCTGGCCGATGATGGGCGCGATGACGACGATGTTGATGCTATCGCCGGCGAGCAGGATATCGACGACGAGGTAGTGGTTGACGGCGTGGTGGTGGTAGTCGACGGCGTCGAGGAGCTGAAGAAGGTCCTGGCGGCGGAACTGTCGACCGACACCACCCAGCACTACCTGAACCAGATCGGCACCCGGCCGTTGCTGACGGTAACCGAGGAAGTGCATTTCGCCACCTTGGCCAAGCAGGGCAATTTCGACGCCCGGCAGAAGATGATCGAACACAATCTGCGGCTGGTGGTGTCGATCGCCAAGCACTATATCAACCGCGGCGTCGCCTTGCTCGACCTGATCGAAGAAGGCAATCTCGGGCTGATGCGGGCGATCGACAAGTTCGAGCCGGAACGCGGTTTCCGTTTCTCCACTTACGCCACCTGGTGGATACGTCAAAGCATCGAACGCGCCATCATGAACCAGGCGCGCACCGTGCGCTTGCCGGTGCACATGGTGCGCGAGCTGAACCAGATCCTGCGCGCCAAATATCATCTGGAAGCCCAGCATCACGACGGCAAGGACGCCAGCGCCGAAGATATCGCCCATCTGGTGGACCGGCCAGTGGAGGATGTGCAAGACGTGCTGGCGCTGTCCGAACATGCAGCTTCGCTGGATGCGCCGCTGGACCAGGATCCGCTGGCCAGCCTGATGGATTTGCTGCCCAGCGCCACCGAAGAAAATCCCGATTCCCGCGCCGAGCAGCAAGAAACCTCGATCCTGGTGCGGGTCTGGCTGGAAAAGCTGACCGACAAGCAGCGCAATGTGATCATGCGCAGGTTCGGTCTGGATAATGACGATCCGTCCACCCTGGAAGAGCTGGCCGCCGAAATCGGCGTGACGCGCGAACGGGTGCGGCAAATCCAGCAGGAAGCCTTGCTCAAGCTGAAACGCTTGCTGGGCGCCAAGGGTGTTGGCAAGGATTCATTCCTTTAGTCAGCCGCATCTGCAGGCATTGCGTTAAGCTGTCCTCAGCGGCCTTGCATGACGCTATAATCTCGGCCTGATTTCACTCCATTTTCCAGGTTGCCGCATGCGGCGGCCTGCAACTGCTTCCTATGCAACAAGACATTATCGATATCAAATCCCTCGACATGGATGCGCGCGGGATCGGCCATTTGCAAAATGAAGACGGCACCCAGGGCAAGGTGATCTTTGTCGAAGGCGCCTTGCCGGGCGAGCGCGTCAGCTTCCTGTCCTATCGCAAGAAGGCCAAATGGGAAGCCGCCAGCATGACAGCCTTGCACAAGGAGTCGGTGTTGCGGGTCAAGCCGCATTGCCCCGTGTTCGGCATTTGCGGCGGCTGCGCCATGCAGCACCTGGAGCCGTCGGCGCAGGTGGCGATCAAGCAGCGCGTGCTGGAAGATAATCTGTGGCATATCGGCAAGGTCAAAGCGGAATCCATGCTGCGGCCGATTTACGGGCCTACCTGGGGCTACCGCTACCGCGCCCGCATATCGGTGCGCAATGTGCCAAAAAAGGGCGGGGTGCTGGTCGGTTTCCATGAGCGCAAGTCATCCTTCATCACGGACATGAAGCAGTGCGAGATATTGCCGGCGAATGTATCGGCGATGCTGGTCCCTTTGCGTCATCTGATCGCTTCGCTCAGCCTGATCGACCATATTCCGCAGATCGAACTGGCGGTCGGCGAAGGGCCGCAAGGCAAGGTGACAGCGCTGGTGTTGCGCATCATGGCGGCCTTGAGCGGCGATGATGAGATCAAGCTGAAGGCGTTCGCGGACCAGTATCAGGTCAACTGGTGGCTGCAGACCGCGGGGCCGGACAGCGCCTATCCGTTTTATCCGGCGCAAGGCGACTTGTATTACACCTTGCCGGAATTCGGCGTGCGGATGCCGTTCAAGCCTACCGATTTCACCCAGGTCAACCACCAGATCAACCGGGTCCTGGTGGCGCGCGCCTTGCGCCTGCTGGACCTGCAGCCGCAGGACCGCGTGGCCGACCTGTTTTGCGGCCTGGGGAATTTCACCTTGCCGCTGGCGACCCAGGTGCGTGAAGTGGTCGGCATCGAAGGCAGCCAGGCCCTGATCAACCGCGCCGGTGAAAATGCCGCCGTCAATCAACTTGCGGACAAGACAACGTTTTACTGCCGCAACCTGTTTGAAGCAACCGCGCAGGATTTCATCGCCCTGGGCAAGTTCGAGCGCATGCTGATTGACCCGCCGCGCGACGGCGCCGCGGCCGTGTGCGAAGCGATCGTCGGGCTGGCCGCCATCGACAAGAGTTTCATGCCGCAGCGGATTGTCTATGTCTCTTGCAATCCGTCGACGCTGGCGCGCGATGCCGGCCTGCTGACCGCCGGCGGCTATCGTCTGAGCCAGGCCGGGGTGGTGAACATGTTCCCGCATACCGCTCACGTGGAATCGATTGCGGTGTTCGATCTGGCTTGATTCAGCTGCCTGATGCGGCTGGACGGCCCATAAAAAAACCGGCCCTCGAGCCGGTTTTTTTGTGTCTGAAGCAGGGTTTTGCCTAGTTGCGGTTGCCGCCGAAGATGCCCAGCAAGGACAGTAGATTGACAAAGATGTTGTAGACATCCAGATACAGGCTCAATGTTGCGGAAATGTAATTTGTTTCGCCGCCATTGATGATGCGCTGCACGTCATACAGGATGTAGGCCGAAAAAATGGCAATCGCGATCACTGATACTGCCAGGTAAAGCGCCGGAATCTGCAGGAAAACATTGGCCAGCGAAGCCAGCAGCAGCACTACGACGCCGGCGAACAGCCATTTTCCCATGTTCGAGAAGTCGCGCTTGCTCACCGTGGCGATACTTGCCATGACGACAAATACGCTGGCGGTACCGCCGAAAGCCATCATGATCAGGGTGGCGCCGTTGGAGAAGCCGACCAGCGTGTGGCCGATCAGGCGCGACAGCATCAGGCCCATGAATAAGGTGAAGCCAAGCAGCAGCAGTACGCCCCAGCCGCTGTTCTTGGTCTTTTCAATTGCATAGAAGAAACCAAAGGCGACCGCCATGAAGACCATGAAGCCGATCAGCGGGCTGTTCCTGAAGAAGCTGAAATCCATCTGGACCCCAAGCCAGGCGCCGGCAATCGTCGGCAGCATGGACAGCGCCAACAGCCAGTACGTATTGCGCAGCACGCGATGCTGAACGCTGAGCACTGTGCTGCCTGGTGAGTAGGTTGGTTGCAGGTTTGGGTTCATTAAAGGACTCCTTTGAAAATTGCAAAAGTATTAAACTGTTGCGATCATAGCACTTGCTGACGTCGTCGTTACGTCAGACAGTAAACCGGCAAAGTGGTTCTCGGCGGGTTTCGGAGCGTCTTCCTGGTGCTTTTATCGGTTTTGCGGGGTAATCACCTTGCGTTTTGGCTAGTTTTGACGATTCTATACGGGTGTTTCGTGTTAAAATCAAAGGTTGATTGAACTATTGGCCAGTCACTCATTTAATGCTTTCATAAAGCACCTTAACCCTTTCTTTCTATTGGAGTTTTTCAGATGGCAATTGAACGCACCCTGTCGATTATCAAACCAGACGCAGTCGCAAAAAACGTAATCGGTCAAATCTACACCCGTTTCGAAAACGCTGGCTTGAAAATCGTTGCTGCCCGCATGACGCACCTGACACGCGCTGAAGCCGAAGGCTTCTACGCTGTGCACCGCGAGCGTCCTTTCTTCAAGGACCTAGTTGATTTCATGATCTCCGGTCCGGTAATGATCCAGGCTCTGGAAGGCGAAAACGCAGTTTTGAAGCACCGCGACCTGATGGGCGCAACCGATCCTAAGAAGGCGGAAAAAGGCACGATCCGTGCTGATTTCGCTGATTCGATCGACGCTAACGCAGTGCACGGTTCGGACGCAGTGGAAGCCGGCAAGGTTGAAATCGCCTATTTCTTCCCAACGGTCTAAGCTGAACTAAAGTTGTTTTGTTGTAGCAGGGCGGACGCGGCAGGCAGAACGATGCCGCTGCCACCCTGAGTAATATAGAAAATTGGAAATGCCATGACTGCTCTCACCAACCTGCTGGATCTGGATCCCGCACAACTGACCGCGTATTGCGGCGAGTTGGGGGAGAAGCCATTCCGCGCCAAACAATTATTGCGCTGGATTCATCAATTCGGCGCGCACGATTTCGACGCGATGACCGACCTCGCCAAGTCATTGCGTGACAAGCTGGCGACCCGGGCGATCATCGCCGCTCCCGCTGTGATCAGCGATCACACCTCGACTGACGGCACCCGCAAATGGCTGCTTGATGTTGGCCAGGGCAATGCGGTCGAGACGGTGTTCATCCCCGAGGAAAACCGCGGCACCTTGTGTATTTCGACACAGGCCGGCTGCGCCGTGAACTGCCGCTTTTGCTCCACCGGCAAGCAAGGTTTCAGCCGCAATCTGACGGTCGGTGAAATCATCGGCCAGCTGTGGATGGCGGAATTCGAATTGCGCAAGTCCAAGGGTGTCGAGCCCGGCCATAAAGGCGAGCGCCAGATCACCAACGTGGTGATGATGGGCATGGGCGAGCCTCTGCTGAACTATGAGCCGACGGTGACGGCGCTGAAGCTGATGCTGGACGATAACGCCTACGGCCTGTCGCGCCGCCGCGTGACGCTGTCCACCAGCGGCGTGGTGCCGATGATCGACAAGCTGTCGCAAGACTGCGCGGTGGCGATGGCGGTGTCGCTGCACGCCTCCAACGACACCTTGCGCGATGGCCTGGTGCCGCTCAACAAGAAATACCCGTTGCGTGAGCTGATGGCGGCCTGCAAGCGTTATCTGGAATTCGCGCCGCGCGATTTCATTACCTTTGAATACTGCATGCTGGATGACGTCAACGATACCGACGCCCACGCCCGCGAGCTGATCGCCCTGGTGCAGGGCCATGGCGGCGGTCCGGTGGTGCCGTGCAAATTCAACCTGATTCCGTTTAACCCTTTCCCTGAGTCCGGCCTGAAGCGCTCCAACAATCCGCGCATCAAGGCCTTTGCGCAGATCCTGATGGACGCCGGCATCGTCACCACTGTGCGCAAGACGCGCGGCGACGATATCGATGCCGCCTGCGGCCAGCTGGCAGGGGAAGTGCAAGACCGTACGCGCGTGCAGGAACGCATGCAGAAAATGACCGAATATCAGCAGAAATTCGGGAAGAATTTTGGCCGCATCATCGAGGTGTCTGAGTGACAGATCAAGTGAGCAGCAAACTGGGTAGCTGGAGTGGCCGTATCGTGTTTGCCGCGACGGCCTTGTCATTACTGGCAGGCCTGAGCGGCTGCGCCAATCCGCCGCTGAGCAGCGAGCAGCAGAGCGGATCCACCCGCGAGCTGGCGACCAGCTCCGACCAGACCGAGGCGCAACGCCGTGCCGGCATCCGTTTGCAGCTGGCGGTCGGTTATTACGAGCAGCGCCAGCTGGAAGTCGCCCTGGACGAGATCAAGCAGGCGCTGGCCGCTGATCCTGAGATGGCCGATGGCTACAGTGTGCGCGGCCTGATTTATATGGATATGGGCGAGAATCGCCTGGCCGACGAAAATTTCCAGCGTGCCTTGCGGCTGGCGCCGAGCAATCCGGATTTTGCCAATAATTATGGCTGGTTCCTGTGCCAGAACGGCCGCGCCAAGGAGTCGCTGGCTTATTTCGAGACTGCCTTGAAGAGCCGTACCTACCAGTCGCCGGCAAAGGCTCTGACCAATGCCGGCGTGTGCAGCCTCAAACTGAACGATACGGCGGCGGCAGAGCGTTATCTGCTGCAAGCCTTCCAGTTCGATGCCAGCAATCCGCTGACCAATGCCAAGCTTGCGCAGCTGGCATATGACCACAACGACTATGAGCGGGCCCGGTTTTATATTGGGCTCGTATTGAAAACAGATGTGCAAAATGCGGAAGCATTATGGACAGCAATCAAAGTGGAGCGCAAGTTGGGTGACACAGCTGCAGAAGCAAGTTTGGTGACGCAATTACGCCGTCGTTTTGCCGGCTCCCCGGAATTCGCTGCTTACCAGCGCGGAGCGTTTAATGAGTGAGCCAGAACAGTTGAAGCGGGCTGCTGCCGACGAAGTCCTGCACTTGGACAATCTGGCCGAGCAGGCGCACAGCGCAGCCGGCCCGGCCACGCTCGGTAGCCAGCTGGCCGGCAGGCGCGAGCAGCTTGGCTGGTCGGTGGCGGAAGTCGCCAGCCATCTGAAGCTGGCGCCGCGCCAGATCGAAGCAATGGAAGCCGATAATTACTCCGCCTTGCCGACCATGGTCATGACGCGCGGCTTTATCCGCTCCTACGCCAAATTGCTGGACCTCGACGTGAGCGACGCATTGGCGGCCATTTCACCCGCAGCCGCGGTGCAACCCGTGCGCGCTACCGCGCATGGCCAGCTGTCGACGCCTTTTTCAGAGTCCCGTTTCAGCTTGATGGGGCGCAGCAAATTCGCTTATAAATGGCTGGTCGTGCTGGCGGTGCTGTTGTTGCTGGCGGCGGTGGCGATACGGCTCGATGTGCTGCCGGTGGTGCAGAATACCTTGCAGTCGTTGAGCGAGAAAGCTGCCGCATCGGCAACTGCCTCAACGGCTGCGTCAACTAGCGAAGACGCTGCTGCCGCTTCGTCTGCGAGCATGGATACCCAGGCCGCCGATAAAGAAGCGAATGCAGCTTTGACGGCTGCTCCGGCTGCGGCCGTTCCTGCGGCGAACGGGGCAACGGTAGCTGGCGCCGAAGTTAACGCTGCCGCGGCCAGTCCTGTTGCGGCCAATGGCGGAGCAACTGCAGCGACAGCCAGCCCGGCGGGCGGCGGCGAACTAAGCCTGAACTTCCGCCAGGATTCATGGGTCGATATCAAGCGCGCTGACAACACCGTGCTGATTTCGCGTCTGGTGAAAGCCGGCAGCACGGAAACGGTAGACATGTCGCAGCCGGTCAACGTCATCATCGGCAATATCGCCGGGGTTGACGCTACCTTGCGCGGCGCGCCGCTGGACCTGAAGGCCGGGTCCAAGACCAATGTCGCCCGGCTGACCTTGAAATAAGCTTGAAAGAGAGATGTTCATGAATCTTCCGATCGGCTCAGGCCCTACTGCACGACGTCTCAGCCGCGGCGCGGTGATCAGCTACGGCGAGCGCAAGATCATGGTCGGCGGCGGCGCACCGGTGGTGGTGCAGTCGATGACCAATACCGATACCGCCGACGCCATCGGCACCGCGATCCAGATCAAGGACCTGGCGCGCGCCGGTTCCGAACTGGTGCGGATTACCGTGAATAATCCGGAAGCGGCGGCGGCTGTGCCGGCGATCCGCGAACAGCTGGACAAGATGGGCATCGATGTGCCGCTGGTGGGCGATTTTCACTACAACGGCCATACCTTGCTGAACGATTATCCTGAGTGTGCCCAGGCCTTGTCGAAATACCGCATCAACCCGGGCAATGTGGGCAAGGGCGCCAAGCGCGACACCCAGTTTGCGCAGATGATTGAAGCCGCTTGCAAGTACAACAAGCCGGTGCGCATCGGCGTCAACTGGGGCAGTCTCGACCAGGCGCTGCTGGCGCGCATCATGGACGAGAACGCCGCGCGCAGCCAGCCTTGGCCGGCGCAGGCGGTGATGTACGAAGCGCTGGTGACTTCGGCCATCGAAAACGCGCAAAGAGCGGAAGAGCTCGGCTTGGCTGCCGACCGTATCATCCTGTCGTGCAAGGTCTCCGGCGTGCAGGATCTGATCGCCGTATACCGGGAACTGGCGCGCCGCTGCGACTACCCTCTGCATCTGGGGTTGACCGAAGCGGGCATGGGCAGCAAGGGCATCGTCGCCTCGACCGCGGCCTTGTCGGTGCTGCTGCAAGAGGGCATAGGCGACACCATCCGGATTTCGCTGACGCCGGAACCGGGCGGCGACCGCACCCGCGAAGTGATCGTCGGCCAGGAAATCTTGCAGACCATGGGCTTGCGCAAATTCGCGCCGATGGTGATTGCATGTCCTGGCTGCGGCCGCACCACGTCGACCGTGTTCCAGGACCTGGCTGACAAGATCCAGACCTATCTGCGCGATCAGATGCCGGTCTGGAAAAAAGCTTACCCGGGCGTTGAAGGCATGAATGTGGCGGTCATGGGTTGCATCGTGAATGGCCCCGGCGAGTCCAAGCATGCGAATATCGGTATCAGCTTGCCGGGCACGGGCGAATCGCCTGCGGCGCCGGTATTCATCGATGGCGAGAAGAAACTGACGTTGCGCGGCGAGCGGATTGCCGAAGAATTCCAGGCAGTCGTGCTGGATTATGTGAAGAGCCATTACGGCAAGCAGGCAGCCTGAGCCAAGCCAGCAATACAGCAACAAATAGTCGCGAAAAATTGATCACTACCAGTGAATTGAAAAAGAATGTCAGAAAATAAGAAAGCCGAAAAAATCGTCGGCGTAAAGGGAATGAACGATATCCTGCCGGCCGATGCGGCCTTGTGGGAATTGTTTGAAAACACCGTCGAATCGGTGCTCAAGAGCTACGGCTTCCAGAAGATCCGTACGCCTATCGTCGAACCGACGGCCTTGTTTGCGCGCGGCCTCGGCGCGGTCACCGATATCGTCGAAAAGGAAATGTATTCCTTCACCGATTCGATGAACGGCGACAACCTGACCCTCCGTCCGGAAAGCACTGCCGGCGTGGTGCGCGCCGCCATCGAACATAACCTGACCTACGACGGCCCTAAGCGGCTCTGGTATAACGGCCCGATGTTCCGCCACGAGCGGCCGCAGCGCGGACGCTATCGGCAGTTCCATCAGGTCGGCGCCGAAGCGCTGGGCTTTACCGGCCCGGATATCGATGCCGAACTGATCATGATGTGCCAGCGGCTGTGGGACGACCTCGGTTTGCAAGACGTCAAGCTGCAACTCAATTCGATCGGCGACGCCGAAGAGCGCAACCGCCATCGCGCTGACCTGATCGCTTACTTTGAACAGCATCAGGAATTGCTGGACGCCGATGCCCAGCGCCGCTTGCATACCAATCCGCTGCGCATCCTGGACACCAAGAATCCCGCGATGCAGGAAATGGTCAATGCCGCGCCGCAGCTGCTGTCCTACCTGGGCGCGGAATCGCTGGCGCACTTCGAAGGCGTGCAGAAGATCCTGAATCACAACAATATTCCTTTCACCATCAACCCGCGCCTGGTGCGCGGCATGGATTACTACAACCGCACGGTGTTCGAATGGGTGACCGACCAGCTCGGTTCGCAGGGGACGGTCTGTGGCGGCGGCCGCTACGATCCGCTGGTGGAAATGTTCGGCGGCAAGCCGACCCCGGCCTGCGGCTTTGCCATGGGCGTGGAACGCCTGCTGGAACTGATGCGGGCGAACGGCGAACAGGCTGAACGCAACGAGTGCGACGTTTATCTGGTGCATCAGGGCGAGGCGGCGCAGCTGCAATCGTTCGTGCTGGCGGAACGTCTGCGCAATGCCGGGCTGGATGTTGTGCTACATTGCGCTTCGTCCAATGCCGGCGGCAGCTTCAAATCGCAGATGAAACGGGCCGACGCCAGCGGTGCGGCATACGCCATCATCATCGGCGACGATGAAGTCGCCAACCATACTGCGACTGTCAAGACCTTGCGTGCCGACAGCCACGCGGGGCATGATCATGCGGCCGATGGCGAAAAAGCGAGCGGCGGCAATCAAAGTGTCGTACCTTTCGATGCGGTAAGCGATTATCTGGTTGATCAGATCGTCGGAGCAGGTGACGATCATGGTCACGACCATGGCGATCACGTTCATTATCATCACTAAAATCAACAACTAAAAATCATATGGCATTCGATCTCGACGAACAGGAACAACTGGCAACGCTCAAGAACTGGTGGGACAAGTACGGCAATCTGGCCACCTGGGTGCTGATCATCGCGCTGGCGGCGTATGCCGGCTGGTCCGGCTGGAACTACTACCAGCGCAGCCAGGCCTTGCAGGCTTCGCAGCTCTACGACGAGCAGCAAAAGGCTGTGACGGCGAAAGACAACGCCAAGGTGCAGCGCGCCGCCGCCGATATCCAGCAGAAATTCGGCAGCACCGCCTATGCCGGCATGGCCGCCATGTCTGCCGCCAAGGCAGCGTTCGACGCCAACGATCTGAACGCCGCCAAGGAACAGCTGCAATGGGTGGTCGATCATGGTCACGATGCAGACTACAAGGCGCTGGCCAGAATCCGCCTGGCGGGCATCTTGCTGGACCAGAAGGCCTATGACGATGGCTTGAAAGTGCTGGCGGCCGACTTGCCCGCACCTTTCGCCAGCGCCGCGGCTGACCGCAAGGGCGACATCCTTGTCGCGCAGAACAAGCTCGACGAAGCACGCGCCGCTTACCAGCTGGCGCTGGACAAGATGGATAGCAAGAATCCCGGCAAACAATTGATTCAATTGAAACTGGATGCGATTGGCGGAGCTCCAGCCAAAGCGGCAGCCTGATAATTCGAAAAGGAAGAATATGCGTGTTATGACTATGCGAGCGGTGAAGGTTGCCTGTGCTGGCGCTCTGCTGATATTGGGCGGCTGTTCCTTGTTCAGCGGCAAGGCGCCAAGTAATCCGCCGGCACCTTTGGTCGAGTTTACGCAAAGCCTGAAAGTCCATCCTGCATGGACGCAATCGATAGGCAGTGCTTCCATCTTTACATTCTCGCCGGCAGTTGCCGGCAACAGCGTGTACGCAGCAGCGACCGACGGCACCGTGGTCCGCATCGACGCCGTTACCGGCGCGGTGGCCTGGAAGATCAGCGCCGGCAGCAAGCTGACCGGCGGCGTCGGCACGGACGGCACGATTGTCGCCGTAGCCGGCGACAAGGGCATGCTGCTGGCGTTTGACGCCGAAGGCAAGAAGCGTTGGCAGGCGCAGGCTTCCAGCGAGATCCTGTCGGCGCCGGCGGTAGGCCAGGGGCTGGTGATCGTCCGCAGCCAGGACAATCGCATTTCCGCATTCGACGCCGAAACCGGCGAGCGCCGCTGGACCGTGCTGCGCACTTTGCCGACGCTGACGCTGCGCTCGGCGCCTGGTATCCTGGTTGTTCCGCAGGCAACATTCCTGTCGTTGCCGGGTGGCCGCTTGTCGGCCTTGAACCTGACTAACGGCGGCCCATGGTGGGAAATGGCGATCGGCGATCCGCGCGGCACTACCGAGCTGGAACGGGTTGCAGACGCTTCCGGCATGCCGGTGATCGTCGGCCGTGACGTTTGCGCCGTCGCTTATCAAGGCCGGGTCGGCTGTTTCGATGCCGGCAGCGGCAACGCGCACTGGGTCAAGCCGTTCTCCAGCGATGTCGGGGTCGGCAGCGATGGCCATAACATCTATGCGGCTGACGAACGCGGCGCAATCTCCGCGTTCACTCTGGACAGCGGTGCGGTAGTATGGCAAAACAAGCAGTTGGCCAACCGTGTCCTGACTACTCCGGTGGTATTGGGCAACACAGTGGTTGTCGGCGATTTTGAAGGGTATATTCACTTCTTGTCGCGCGAAGACGGCGCACTGAAAGCACGGATCCGTGCAGATAGCAGCGCAGTACTGCCGAACCCGGTGGTAGCTGGCTCTAATGTGATTTTTCAAACCAAAGCAGGAACATTGATCGCTATTGCGACAGAGTAAGATTTTAATGAAGCCAGTAATAGCACTTGTAGGACGTCCCAATGTCGGCAAATCGACGTTATTTAATCGCCTGACGCGTTCCCGTGATGCGTTGGTCGCCGATTTGCCCGGCCTGACTCGCGATCGCCACTATGGCGAAGGGCGGGTCGGCGAGCGGCCATTCCTGGTGATTGATACTGGTGGTTTCGAGCCGGTGGCCAAAGAAGGCATCATGCACGAAATGGCCAAGCAGACCAAGCAGGCCGTGGCAGAAGCCGACGTCGTGATCTTTATCGTCGACGGCCGCCAGGGCCTGACGCCGCATGACAAGACCATCACCGATTTCCTGCGCAAATCGGGCCGCTCGGTGATGCTGGTGGTGAACAAGTCCGAAGGGATGAAGTACACCTCGGTCACCGCCGAATTCTACGAACTCGGCATGGGCGATCCGTATGTCATATCGGCTGCGCACGGCGACGGCGTTGCCGACCTGGTGGAAGAATCGCTGGACCTGGCGTTCGCGCAGCGTCCGCCGGAAGTGGAGGAGCCTGAAGGCAAGGAAGATCGCGGCATCAAGATTGCCATCGTCGGCCGGCCGAATGTCGGCAAGTCGACCCTGGTCAACACCTTGCTGGGCGAAGAGCGCGTGATCGCGTTCGACATGCCGGGCACGACCCGCGATTCGATCGAGATTCCGTTCGAGCGCGACGGCAAGAAATACACCTTGATCGACACGGCCGGCATCCGCCGGCGCGGCAAGGTGTTTGAAGCCATCGAGAAATTTTCGGTGGTCAAGACCTTGCAATCGATTTCGGAAGCCAACGTAGTCTTGCTGCTGCTGGATGCGCAGCAGGATATCTCGGAGCAGGACGCCCATATCGCCGGCTTCGTGCTGGAAACCGGCCGTGCGCTGGTGGTCGGCGTCAACAAATGGGATGGCCTGACCAGCGACCGTCGCGATGAAATCAAGATGGACATGGACCGCAAGCTGAATTTCCTGTCGTTTGCGAAATTCCACTTCATTTCCGCATTGAAGTCGACCGGCATCACGCCTTTGATGAAATCCATCGATTCCGCCTATGCGGCAGCGATGTCCAATCTGACCACGCCAAAACTGACGCGTGCCCTGATCGAAGCAGTGGAGCACCAGCAGCCGCGGCGCAAGGGTTCGATCCGTCCGAAGCTGCGTTATGCCCACCAGGGCGGCATGAACCCGCCTATCGTCGTCATCCATGGCAATGCCCTGGAATCGATCGAGGATAACTATAAACGTTATCTGGAAAAACATTTCCGCGAAACTTTTTCGCTGGTCGGGACTCCATTACGTATCGAATTCAGATCCAGCCGGAATCCATACGCGCGCCAGGAAAAATAATTTTTTAAAAATACTTTTTTCTAAGCAGTAAATCTGAAAATCGTTTACATTCGTAAAACACCCACCGAGTCATTCACTTAGAATCATATTGGTTCTAATATGCATTTTGCATTTGACTTCTAATCACAACAACACAGTGGAGTAGCCATGAGTAATAAAGGGCAATTGTTACAAGACCCGTTTTTGAACGCCTTGCGCAAGGAACATGTTCCGGTTTCTATCTATCTGGTCAACGGCATCAAGCTGCAGGGCCATATTGAATCCTTCGATCAATACGTCGTTTTATTGCGCAATACCGTTACCCAAATGGTATACAAACACGCCATCTCAACCGTAGTTCCTGCTCGCGCTGTCAATCTGAATCTTGAATCTGAAGCAGAATAACCATTTGCCGGCCGCTTTGTCGCAGAGCGGGGCGGCTACTCGATTGTTCCTATGCGCGCAGCGCTAGTTGGCGTGGACTTCGGCAAAGGCGACTTTGCCGCGAGTCTCGAAGAGCTTTCCTTGCTGGCCAAGTCTGCCGGCGCGTTGCCGTTGATCACCATCACCGGAAAGCGCAGCAGCCCGGACGCCGCCTTGTTTGTCGGTTCCGGCAAGGCACAGGAAATCGCCGACGCCGTGTTTGATGATGAACTTGAAATTGTCATTTTCAACCACGCCTTGTCACCCGCCCAGCAGCGCAATCTTGAGCGAGTACTCAAAGTCAGAGTCCTGGACCGCACCAGCCTGATCCTCGACATCTTTGCCCAAAGAGCCAAAAGCCATGAGGGTAAGGTGCAGGTTGAGCTTGCGCAGTTGCAGCATCTGGCGACGCGCCTGATCCGCGGCTGGACTCACTTGGAACGACAAAAGGGCGGTATCGGCCTGCGCGGCCCGGGTGAAACCCAGCTGGAAACCGACCGCCGCTTGTTGGGCGACAGGGTCAAGGCCTTGCGCGCACGGCTGGACAAGCTGCATAAGCAGCACGCAACGCAAAGGCGGGCGCGCGGCCGCAGTGCGACGATTTCGATTTCGCTGGTGGGCTATACCAATGCCGGCAAGTCAACCTTGTTCAATGCGCTGGCCAAGGCCGGCGTATATGCCGCGGACCAGCTGTTTGCAACGCTGGACACCACTTCCAGGCGGGTTTACCTGGGCGAGGCGGGCAGTGTAGTGATTTCGGATACGGTTGGTTTCATTCGTGAATTGCCGCATCAGTTGGTAGCTGCATTCCGGGCTACCCTGGAAGAGACCATCCATGCCGACCTGTTGTTGCACGTGGTCGATGCGGCAAGTCCGGCGCGCATGGAGCAGATCGAGCAGGTAAACCTGGTGTTGAAGGAAATCGGCGCCGACCATATTCCGCAGATTCTGGTGTGGAATAAGATCGATGCGGCAGAACTGGAGCCTTCGGCCGAGCGTGATGAGTATGATAAAATTCAGCGAGTTTTTATCAGCGCGCAAAAGGGCATAGGCCTGGACTTATTGCGTCAGGCCATTACAGAATTTGTTGCCCGGGTACCAACAGCAACGGCCTATCCGGCGCCGGCTGCGGATCTTGAGGATAACCACATTAAACAGGTGTGAACCGGTTTTAAACAAATTCTTACAAGTTCTTATAAGGTAACTGAACTGTAAAGGTAATTGTAAGTAAGCAACGTTGATCAAACGCCTCTCACGAGCATTCCAACCTATTTGTTTTATTTACTTAAAGATAACGATCGAATGCTTGGTACCCTATTCAAAAAACTTGGTTTGAAATTTTCGCTGAACGACCCGCAATGGGGCCGCAATTCGCAAAATGACAACAAGCAAAACAACGATGGCAAAAAGCCAAACAACGGCCCTCCAGATCTGGACAAGCTGTGGCAAGACTTCAACCAGCGTTTGACCCGCCTGCTTGGCAGTAAAAGCGGCGGCGGAGGTGGTGATTCCAGCGGTGGCGGCTTCAATCCAGGCATGAAGGGCGCCGGCGTCGGCGTCGGCGCGATTGCCGTGGTAGTGGCCTTGCTGTGGCTGGCAAGCGGTTTCTTTACCGTGCAGGAAGGCCAGACCGGCGTTGTGATGACATTCGGCAAGTACAGCCATGCGACCACGCCAGGTTTCAACTGGCGCTGGCCTTATCCTATCCAAAGCCATGAAATCGTCAATGTTTCCCAGGTGCGTACGGTGGAAGTGGGCTATCGCGCCAACGCCAAGAACAAGCAGCCGAAAGAAGCCCTGATGCTGACCGATGATGAAAACATCATCGACATCCAGTTTGCCGTGCAGTACACGCTGAAGAGCGCATCGGACTGGATTTTCAACGTGCGCGACCCGGAAGAGACTGTACGCCAGGTGGCGGAAACCTCGATTCGCGAGGTCGTCGGCAAGAGCAAGATGGATTTCGTGCTGTACGAAGGCCGCGAAAAAGTGGCGCTCGATACCAGCCAGCTGATGCAGCAGATCCTGGATCGCTATAAGGTCGGCGTGCAGATCACCAACGTCACCATGCAAGGCGTGCAACCGCCGGAGCAGGTGCAGGCGGCGTTCGACGATGCGGTCAAGGCCAGCCAGGACCGCGAGCGTCAGAAGAATGAAGGCCAGGCCTACGCCAACGACGTGATTCCGAAGGCGCGCGGCGCAGCATCGCGCTTGCTGCAGGAAGCGGAAGCTTACAGTGCACGGGTTACCGCCAATGCCGAAGGCGATGCCTCACGCTTCAAGCAGGTGCTGGCCGAATACCAGAAAGCGCCGGCGGTGACGCGGGACCGGATGTATCTGGACACGATGCAGCAGATTTTTGCGAATACGACAAAAGTAATGGTTGATGCTAAAAGCGGGAGTAATTTATTGTATTTGCCATTGGATAAACTGATTTCGCAATCAGTGTCTGGCGCTACTGCACCGGCCGCCGCCAGCGCAAGCACCGGCACGATCCCGTCGACGGCGATGAAAGACGGCGCCAGCACGGTAGAACAGCGGCCGCAGTCGGATGAGCGGTCGCGCGATAGTCGCGACTCCCGTGATCGGGAGGGTCGATAATGAATCGCCTTATCTCATTGCTGATATGCATCTTCCTGGCGCTATGGCTGATGTTTTCGACGATCTTCGTGGTCGACCAGCGCCAGTATGCGATCCTGTTCGCCTTCGGTGAAGTCAAGCAGGTGATCAACCAGCCTGGCCTGCATTTCAAGCTGCCGCCGCCGTTCCAGAACGTGCTGTTCCTGGACAAGCGTATCTTGACCATCGATCCGCCGGATACCGACCGTTTCATCACCGCGGAAAAAATGAACATCTTGATCGACGCCTTTGTAAAATGGCGCATTACCGATCCGAAACTGTATTTCGTCAGTTTCGGCGGCGATGAAAAGCGCGCGCAAGACCGCATGTCGCAAATCGTCAAGGCAGCCCTGAACGATGAAATCACCAAGCGCACCGTGCGCGAAGTGATTTCCGGCCAGCGCGGCAAAGTCATGGATTCGATTCGTTCCAAGGTGGCGGAAGAAGCCAAGCAGATCGGCGTCGATATCATCGATGTGCGCCTCAAGCGTGTCGACTACGTCGACCAGATCAATGCGTCCGTCTATGACCGGATGAAATCCGAGCGTTTGCGGGTCGCCAATGAATTGCGTTCCACCGGTTCAGCCGATTCTGAGAAGATTCGTGCCGATGCCGACAAGCAGCGTACAGTGATCCTTGCGGAGGCTTATCGCGATGCTGAAAAGATGCGCGGCGAGGGCGACGCCAAGGCTTCGCAGATCTATGCCCAGGCATTCGGCCAGAATCCGGAGTTTTACAAGTTCTATCGCAGCCTTGAAGCTTATCGCGCCAGCTTCAAGACCCGCCAGGACTTGATGGTGATCGATCCGAACTCGGAATTCTTTAAATATTTCCGCAGTCCGGCCGGTGGCGGGACGGCAGCGCCAGCAAAAAAATAAGCCAGCCGCTGCAAGGATAAAGTAGTCTGGGAATGGCGCCCTCGATAGAGGCGCCATTCCTTATTTTCGGCGACGGCGTACTTGCAGCAGTTCTTTGCAGTAATTTTTTGCTGTAATTCGTCGCAATGGTTCTTGCAAAGATCCAGGCCCATTAAAGTTAATGATGTTGTTTTGCTGGCAAGCGGATGTCCGCTGTCCGGTGAAAAGTAACCTTCCTTAGATTCATTTTTCCTATGCCAAATTGGCTTCTCCCTGAAAATATCGCCGACGTCCTGCCGTCCGAGGCGCGCAAGATAGAAGATCTGCGCCGCCTGATCCTGGACAACTTCCGTCTGTACGGCTATGAGCTGGTCATGCCGCCGATGCTGGAATACCTCGAATCGCTGCTGGCCGGCGCCGGCCAGGATACCGATCTGCGCACCTTCAAGCTGGTTGACCAGCTGTCCGGCCGCACCCTCGGCATCCGCGCCGACATGACCACCCAGGTGGCGCGCATCGACGCGCATTTGCTCAATCGCGAGTCGGTGACCCGCCTGTGTTATGTCGGCAGCGTCTTGCATGCCCGCCAGATAGGCTTGCATGCCACCCGCGAGCCTCTGCAGATCGGCGCTGAAATCTACGGTCATCTTGGCCTCGAAGCCGATGCCGAGATCCAGGAACTGGCGCTGGCGACCCTGGCGCTGGCCGGGATTACCCAGGTGCGCCTGGATTTGTGCCATGTTGGCATCTTGCGCACCATCATTGGCGGCGATCATGCCGCCAAGGTCGATGAAAGCGCGCTGGTAGCGTTGCTGGAAGCCAAGGATTTGCCCGGTTTGCGCACCATCAGCGTCGATTACAAGCCGGCCACCCGCGCCGCCTTGCTGGCCTTGCCTGGCTTATACGGCGACGCCAGCGTGCTGCAGCAGGCGCGCCAGGTGCTGCCAGCCTTGCCGGCCATCGCCAAAGCGCTTGACGAACTGGAAACCCTGGCGGAAGCTGCCGGGAAAGATTGCGTCACCGTCGATTTAGCCGATTTACGCGGGTATCATTACGAAAGTGGTTTGATTTTCGCCGCCTATGTGCCCGGTTTGCCGAACGCGATACTGCGCGGCGGCCGCTACGACGTTGGTGCGGCATTCGGCCGTTCGCGGCCGGCGACCGGCTTCTCGATGGATTTGCGAGAGCTGGCAAGACTGATTCCGGTGGCAATCCGCAAGCGCGCGATCCATGCGCCTTGGGGAATTGAAGCAGGTTTGAAGGAAAAGATCGTTGAATTGCGCAAGGCTGGGGAAGTTGTGATCCAGAGTCTGCCCGGCCATGAAAACGATCAAGACGAGTTCGATTGCGACCGCGCGGTCGTACTCGAAAATGGAAACTGGATTATCAAAAATTTGGACTAAGTGATGTTACAGAAAAGCACCGCAAAAAACGTCGTTGTGATTGGCACCCAATGGGGCGACGAAGGAAAAGGCAAGATCGTTGACTGGCTGACCGATCACGCACAAGCAGTTGTGCGTTTTCAGGGCGGCCATAACGCTGGCCATACATTGGTCATCGGCGGTCACAAGACTGCGTTGCAGCTGATCCCGTCCGGCATCATGCGCCCAGGCGTGGCCTGCTACATCGGCAATGGCGTGGTGCTGTCGGTGCCTGACCTGCTGCGCGAGATCGACAAGCTGCAGGCCGCCGGCGTCGAAGTGGCGTCGCGCCTGAAGATATCCGAAGCTTGCCCGATCATCCTGCCTTACCACACCGCACTCGATGCGGCGCGCGAAGCGGCGCGTGGCGATGCCAAGATCGGCACGACCGGCAAGGGCATCGGCCCGGCCTATGAAGACAAGGTTGCCCGTCGCGCCATCCGCGTGGCCGACCTGCTCAACGAAGAGCGTTTTGCAGAAAAGCTGAAAGCCAATCTGGAATACCATAATTTCGTCCTCACCAATTACCTGAAGGCGCCGGCTGTCGACTATCAAAAGACGCTGGACGACGCCCTGGCAACCGTGGAGCGCCTGCGGCCGATGGTCGCTGACGTGTCGAGCGACCTGTACGCCGCCCACAACAACGGCGCCAGCCTGTTGTTCGAAGGCGCGCAGGGCAGCCTGCTGGACGTCGACCACGGCACTTACCCGTTCGTCACATCGAGCAACTGCGTGGCCGGCAACGCCGCTGCCGGCAGCGGCGTCGGTCCGAACATGCTGCACTACATCCTGGGCATCACCAAGGCGTACACCACGCGTGTCGGCTCCGGTCCGTTCCCGTCCGAACTGCCGACCGACCAGGGCGTCGGCAAGCATCTGGCCAGCGTCGGCCACGAGTTCGGCACCGTCACCGGCCGCGCCCGCCGCTGCGGCTGGTTCGATGCCGCCTTGCTCAAGCGTTCGGTGCAGATCAATGGCGTTTCCGGCATGTGCCTGACCAAGCTGGACGTGCTCGATGGCCTGGAGACACTGAAGCTGTGCACCGGCTACACGCTCAACGGCAAGACCGTGGATATTTTCCCGGTCGGCGCTGAAGAAGCGGCGCTGTGCCAGCCTATCTACGAAGAAATGCCAGGCTGGAGCGAGTCGACGGTCGGCGCCAAATCGATGGATGCCTTGCCTGCCACCGCCCGTGCCTACATCAAACGTATCGAAGAATTGGTAGGCGTGCCTATCGATATGGTCTCGACCGGTCCTGACCGTGAGGAAACCATCGTTCTGCGCCACCCATTTAAATAAAAACAATATGAATAAATCTGATGACAAGCACCTGTGGGTGTCGTGGGATGAGTATCACCGCATCATTGAAAAACTGGTCCTGAATGTTCACGCCTCCGGCTGGCAGTTCGATCAGGTGCTGTGTCTGGCGCGCGGCGGCCTGCGTCCGGGCGACGTGTTCTCGCGTATTTTCGATGTGCCGCTGGCGATCCTGTCGACCAGCTCATACCGCGAAGAGGCCGGCACGGTGCGCAGCGAGCTTGATATCGGCAAGCACATCACCATGAGCCGCGGCGCCCTGGCGGGCCGCGTGCTGGTGGTAGACGACCTAGTCGATTCTGGCGTCACGCTGGACAAGGTCTTGCATCACCTGAAAGAAAACTATGCGCCGGTGACGGAGGTCAAGTCGGCAGTGATCTGGTGGAAGGCGTGTTCTACGCTGAAACCGGATTTCTACGTCGACTACCTGCCGACCAATCCGTGGATTCATCAGCCGTTTGAAGAATACGACAGTTTGCGTCCACATCAGCTGGAAGCATGGAGTAGAAAGGGCGTATCGAGGTAATCGAGCGTGCTGAATAAAAAGCCCCGTTAGCTGATGCAACGGGGCTTTTTTACGCCCATGCCTAGCGTCCCAGGCTGACCCAGCTGGCATCCTGCGCATGGCTGCGCAGCACTGCCTCGATGAATTCCATGCCTTGCACACCATCCTTGACGGTAGTCAGGAAGCGGCTATGGTCGGGGATAGATCGGCCGTCGTTCAGTGCCGAGATCTGCTGGGCAGCGTCGACGTAGAGCTGGGCAAACGCTTCCAGATAGCCTTCCGGATGGCCGGCCGGCACGCGGGTGGCGTGCGCCGCGGCCTGGCCCTGTGCGCGGCCGCGCGTGAGGCATTGCGCCTGGCCGCCTTGCGGCGTGAGCCACAGCTGGTTCGGGTGCTCCTGGTCGAACGCCAGGCTGGCCTTGCTGCCGTACAGGCGCAGCCGCAGCGCGTTCTCGCAGCCGGTGGCGACCTGGCTGGCCCACAGCGTGCCGCGCGCGCCGTTGGCGTAACGCAGCATCACTTGTACATGATCATCGACCAGGCGTCCCGGCACAAAAGTATGCAGTTCGGCCAGCAGCTGGGTCGGCGTCGCGCCGCTGACGTATTGCGCCAGCTGGTAGGCGTGGCTGCCGACATCGCCCAGGGTGCCTGCCGGGCCGTTGCGCGCGGGATCTGAGCGCCAGCCGAGCGCCGCCGGATCTTGCGTGCCGTCCTCGGCGGCGGCAGCAGCGGCGGGGATTTCATCGGCCAGCCAGTCTTGGGAATACTCCACCTGCAGCAGGCGCAATTCACCTAGCGCGCCCGACTCAACCAGTTCCTTGGCGTGGCGCACCATCGGGTAGCCGGTATACGTATGGGTAAGGGCGAACACCAGGTTCTTGCGTTGCGCCAGGGCTGCCAGCGCTTGCGCCTCTTGCAGCGAAACGGCGAGCGGCTTGTCGCAGATGACGTGGATGCCGGCTTCCAGGAAAGCGGTGGCGACCGGCGCGTGCAGGTGATTGGGAGTGACAATGGCTACCACGTCGATGCCGTCCGGGCGGGCGGCTTCGCGCTGCGCCATGTCGCGATAATCGGCATAGCTGCGGCTGCGGTCCAGGCGTATCGCGGCGGCGCTGGACGCCGCTCGCAGCGGGTTGCCGGACAGCGCTCCCGCCACCAGTTCGTAATGGTCGTCCAGCCGTGCAGCCATGCGGTGCACGGCGCCGATGAAAGCGCCGTCGCCGCCGCCCACCATGCCCAGGCGCAAACGCCGTGGCAGCCTGGTTTCCTGCTTGCCGTGATTGATGCCCATGTCTAGTCCAATCCTAATAGTTGTGCAATCTGCGCCGCTTGCACCTGGCTGCCGGCAAAATCGTCGAAGGCGCGCTCGCTGACGCGGATGATGTGGCGGCGGATGAATTCCGCGCCCTCGGCCGCGCCGTCTTCCGGATGCTTCAGCGCGCATTCCCATTCCAGCACAGCCCAGCCGGGGAAATCGTACTGCGCCATCTTGGAAAAAATGGCCTTGAAATCGATCTGGCCGTCGCCCAGGGAGCGGAAGCGTCCGGCCCGTTCCTGCCAGTCGGAAAATCCGCCGTAGACGCCTTGCCGGCCGTCGGGGCGGAACTCGGCATCCTTGACGTGGAAGGCTTTGATGCGCGAGTGATAAATGTCGATGAACGCCAGGTAGTCCAGCTGTTGCAGCAGGAAATGGCTGGGGTCGTACAAGATATTCGCGCGCGGATGGTGGTCGACCGCTTCCAGGAAACGCTCGAAAGTCACGCCGTCATGCAGGTCCTCGCCAGGATGCAGTTCATAACAAAGATCGACGCCGGCCTCGTCGAACGCGTCGAGTACAGGACGCCAGCGGCGCGCCAGTTCGGCGAATGCGGTTTCCACCAGTCCGGCCGGACGTTGCGGCCAGGGATACAGGTAGGGCCAGGCCAGGGCGCCGGAAAACGTGACGTGCGCGCGCAAGCCGAGCCGGCGCGAGGCGATGGCTGCGCAATGCAACTGGTCCACGGCCCAGGCAGTGCGCGCCGCCGCATTGCCGCGCAGCGCCGGCGGCGCAAAGCCGTCGAACAGCAGGTCGTAGGCCGGATGGATCGCCATCAGTTGCCCTTGCAGGTGGGTCGACAGTTCGCTGACCTGCAAACCGTGGCCAGCCAGCATGCCGGCGACATCGTCGCAATAGGCCTGGCTTTGCGCCGCCAGCTCCAGGTTGAACAGGCGCGCGTCGGTAGGCAGCTGCAGCGCCTTGTAACCCAGCGCGGACGCCCACCTGGCCATGTTTTCGAGGGTGTCGAACGGCGCCTTGTCACCCATGTACTGGGCCAGAAACAGGGCCGGACCTAGTATCGTTTTCACGGTGCAATCCTTTCGTGCAGAGCATGCGGAATGTCAGCCGCGCCGGCTCGGCAGCGCGGCCCGGCAATTAAAACGGCGAATCAGGGAAATAGAACTGCTTGGCGTTCTGGTTGGTGATCAGGACCGAAGGAATGATGGTGGTCGCCGGCAGCTTCTCACCCTTGAGGCGGGCTTCGGCGGTCATCTTGATGGCGTCGTAGATGAATTTCGGCGAATACGATACGTCCGCCTTGATCATCTTGTCGCCGTCGATGATTTTCTTGACGGCTCCCTTGGCGCCGGCGCCGCCGAAAATCTCCTTGATGTCGCTGCGCTTGGCCTGGTCGATGGCTTTCTGCACGCCGACCGCCATATCGTCATCCGCCGCCCAGACTGCGTCGATCTGGCGGAAGCGCGTCAGGTAATCCTGCATCACTTTGAAGGCGTCGTCGCGGTTCCAGTTGCCGTATTTAGCGTCGAGGATCTTGATGTCCGGATGTCCTTTCATGACGGCGCTGAAGGCATCGAACCGTTCGTTATCCAGGGTGGTCGGGATGCCGCGCAGCACCACGATGTTGCCCTTGCCGTTGAGCTGCTTGGCCAGGTACTCGGCCGGCAGCTTGCCGAAGGCGGTATTGTCGCCGGCGACATAGGCATCCTGGGCCGCGGTATTGGTCAGTCCGCGGTCGACTACCGTGACATACACACCCTTGCCCTTGACCTGCGCCACCGGCTGGGTAAGCGCAGCCGATTCCAGCGGGAAGATCACCAGGGCGTTGATTTTGTTGACGGTCAGCATGTCCTGCAGCTGGTTGGCCTGTTCCGATGCCGCAGCCGAGGTCTTGACGATGATCTTCAGGTCGGGATGCGCTTTTTCCAATTCTTTCTTGGCTTCGTTGGCCCACCACACGATGCCGGAAGTGAAACTGTGGGTAGCGGTGGGGATGGCGACGCCGAGCGTGACCTTTTCGGCGGCGCAGGCGGGCAGGGCGGCGCCATACGAAAATACGGCCAGTGTCGCCAGGGCAGCGCTTGCCAGCAAGCCGCGATTGAAAATGCGATGGATCGAATGCATGGTATCTCCTCCAGTTGGTGGCGCCGCTATCGGCATCCGGTTTTGAAATTACAAACGACAAACAGCATGACGCCGCCGGCAGGAACCCTCAATGCCGGCCGCGCTGGAAATAAGCTACTGCGATGATGACGACGCCTTGCACCGCGGCGTTCAGGTACACGCTGATGATGCTGGTCAGGTTAAGGATATTGCTGATCACGGACAGCAGGATCGCTCCCACCACGGTGCCGACGATGCGGCCGGAGCCACCCTTGAGCGCGGTGCCGCCAACCACCACGGCGGCAATCGCTTCCAGCTCCCACAGCAGGCCGGTGGTAGGCGACGCTGAGCCCAGGCGCGGCACGTACAGCACTGTGGCGATGCCGACGCACACGCCCAGCAGCATGTAGGTGCAGGTCTTGACGAAATCGACCCGGATGGCGGCGTAACGGGCCACCTGTTCATTTGAGCCGATCGCCTGCACGTGGCGGCCGAAAGCGGTGCGGTTCAGGATCAGCGCGCCGCCCAGCGCCACCGCCAGGAACACCCAGATCGGGATCGGGACGCCCAGCAGGTTGGTGTAGTAGACCGGGCTGTACAGGTCCGACAGCTGGTTGTCCAGCGTCAGCGCACCGCCATCGGCCAGGTAAGTCAGCACCGAGCGGAAGATGCCCAAGGTCCCGAGCGTGACGATGAATGCCTCGATCTTGCCCTTGGTGATCAGCAAGCCGTGCAGCAGGCCGAAGGCCAGGCCAAGCAGCAGCGCCATCGCGATGCCGGTCGCGACGACGGCCAGCGGCCCGAGGACGCCTGCGCCCACCAGCATGTTCATGAAATAAATCATGCTGCCGGCAATCAGCGCAGCCATGGAACCGACGGACAGGTCGATGCCGCCCGAAATGATGACAAACGTCATGCCGACCGCAATGATGCCGATGAAAGCGGTGCGGGTCAGCACGTTCATCAGGTTGTCGATGGTGGCGAAATCGCCGTTGAGCAAGGTGCCGGCGATGCACAGGCCGGCCAGCCCGAGCACCGGGCCCAGCCCCTTCAGATGGTTGAGGTGCTGGAAAAACCGGGCGGATGCGCGGAAATCAACGGGTGCCGGTAGCATGGGAAATCAACTCCTCTTCGGTCAGCTGGTCGCTGGCCAGCGTGGTTTGCACAACGCCCGCGCGCATGACGGCGACGCGATGGCACAGGCCGATCAGTTCGATCAGTTCGGATGAAATGACGATCACCGCCCGGCCTTCGGCGGCCAGGCGCTGGATCAGGAAATAGATGTCGCGCTTGGCGCCGACGTCGACGCCGCGGGTCGGCTCGTCCAGGATGACGACGCGCGGATCGGCATGCAGGTATTTGGCCAGCGCCAGCTTTTGCTGGTTGCCGCCGGACAGCATGCGCGCCTTCGCTTGCGGGTTGCCGGTGCGGATGCTGAAGTCCTGGATGGCGCGGGCGAGCGCCTGTTTTTCCGCCCGCAGGTCGAGCAGGGGATGGCTGTAGCGCTCCAGCGTCATCAGGGTGAGGTTTTCGCGCAGGCCGAGATCGACATGCAAGCCTTTGCCCTTGCGGTCTTCGCTCAGGTAAGTCAGGCCGTGCTGCATGGCTTGGCGCGGGCTGCGCAGGTCCAGCTGCTCGCCGCCGATGGCGATGCGGCCGCCGCTGCGCGGGCGCAGGCCGATCAGCGCTTCCATGGCTTCGGTGCGGCCGGCCCCGACCAGCCCGGCAAAACCGAGGATTTCGCCGGCGCGCACTTCAAAGCCGAGGTCCGGAATCCAGCCCGGCACCGCCAGGTTTTCCACCTTGAGCAGGACCGGCGCATCCGCCGCCGGCAGCGTCTTGGGCGGGAACATGTCCGACACGTCGCGTCCTACCATCAGGTTCGCCATCTGGTGGCGGTCCAGGCTGGCGGTCGGTTCGCGGGTGATGAAGCGGCCGTCGCGCATGATGATGACTTCATCCGTGTGTTTTTCGATCTCGTCGAGCTTGTGCGAGATGTAAATGATGGTGACGCCTTGCTGCTTGAGCTGCGCCATCAAGGCAAACAGCCTGTGCGTCTCGCTCGAGGTCAGGGTCGCGCTGGGTTCGTCCATGATCAGCAGGCGCGCCTTGCGCGACAGGGCTTTGGCAATTTCCACCAGCTGTTTTTCGGCGACGATCAGGGCGCTGACCTTGGTGTCCGGATCCAGGTCGAGGCCGACCTGGGCCAGGCAGGCCGCCGCTTCGCTGCGCATGGCGGCGTCATCCAGCAGCCAGCCCTTGTGTTTCTCATGGCCTAGGAAAATGTTCTGGGCGATGGTCAGGTGCTCAGCGAGGTTGAATTCCTGATGGATCAGGACGATGCCGCAATCCTCGGCCTGGCGCGAACCGGTGAAATGGCGGCTCTCGCCGTCGATGACCAGTTCGCCTTCGGTGATGCTTTCATAACCGGCCAGTATCTTCATCAAGGTCGATTTGCCGGCGCCGTTTTCGCCCAGCAAGCCGTAGACCCGGCCCAGCTCAAGGTCGAAACTGACGCCGTGCAGCACACGCACCGCGCCAAAATCCTTGCGGATATTCTCGAAGCGGACGGCGACGCTCATGGTCAGCTGCTTTCTCTCTGGACCAGCCGGTGGGGCAGCAGCACGCCTTGCACCATTGCCTCCGGGTCCGCCAGCCGCTGCAGCAACAGCTGCGCGGCGGTTTCACCGAGGGCGCGCATGGGCTGGGCGATGGTGGTCAGGGCCGGCCAGGTTTGCGCGGCGATGGCGATATCGTCGAAGCCCACCACGGCGACATCATCCGGAACCCGTTTGTTCAACTGGCGCAGGGCGCTCAGGGCGCCGATGGCCAGCGTGTCCGACACAGCGAAGACGGCGCTAGGCGCTTCCGGCTGCGCCATCATCTGCAGCGTGGCGTGTTTGCCGGCGTCGTAGTCCAGGCTGTCGACCTGTCGCCGCCATTCCTGGCGTGCCGGCAATCCGGCTGCCTGCAAGGCGTCGAGATAACCGCGCTGGCGCTCGCGCGCGTAGCGGTAGCGCTGGTCCGAATTGATCAGGCCGATCCGGGTGTGGCCGCGGGCGATCAGGTGGCGTACGGCGTCGCCGGCGGCGCGGTAATTGTCGACGCCGACATACGGCACGGCGATTCCGGGGTCGAATTCGCAGCAGGCGACCCATGGCAGGGTGTTCGATTCGTTGGCCAGTGCATGCTGCACGGTGTCGGGGTCGAGGCAGATTGCGCCGTCGGCGCGGTGCGTGCGCAACAGGTCGAAGTAGGCGCTTTCACGTCCGGCTTCGGCGCCGGTATCGCACAGCATGACGAAGTAGCCGTGCTCGCGCGCGACGCAGTCGATGCCGCGCACGATCTCTGAATAAAACGGGTTGCCGACGTCCGGCACCATGGTCAGCAGCAGGCGGCTGGCGGCGGTGCGCAAGTTGCGCGCCAGGTGGTTCATGCGATAGCCCAGCGCTGTCACGGAGGCCATGACCTTGTCGCGGGTCCCGGGCCGAACGCCATCCATGTCGTTCATGACGCGTGACACGGTAGCCACCGATACGCCGGCATGCAGGGCGACAGCGGAGATCGAGGCGGACGTGGTTTTAGGCGGCATGGGGGAATTCGTTTGCTGTGGCTAATTTAAATGTAATCGATTACATTTGCTTTATACCTGCTCGTTGCATGGATGGCAAGATGAATCCATGCTGTGATGCAGCATCGAAACTGGACTTGGCCGGACTTGGCCGAACTTGGAAAAGAGAAGGAGGGAGAGAGCCGAAGTGCAGGAAAGGAAGCTGGAGAAACAAAACCGGGGCATCACCGTGGTCAAGCAAAACAAACAAAAAAAGGATATGTCTATGAGCAGCATTGCAAGCCGCAGCATCGTCGCAACGCCATTCGAACAGCACCCGCAGACCTGGCGCGCCGTCATTTCATCGTCCATCGGCAACGCGCTGGAATGGTTCGATGTCTTGCTGTACAGCGCCATGGCGGTCACCATCGCCAAACTGTTTTTCCCGACAGCGAACCAGACCGTTTCGCTGCTGATTACCTTTGCCACCTTCGGTGTTTCGTTTTTCATGCGGCCGCTGGGCGCGGTGGTCATCGGCGCCTATTCTGACCGGGTCGGCCGCAAGGCTGCCTTGACGCTGTCGATCCTGCTGATGATGATCGGCACTTTGCTGATCGCCATCATGCCGACCTATGCCCAGATCGGCTTGTGGGCGCCGGCGGGCATTGTCGTGGCGCGCTTGCTGCAAGGTTTTTCCGCCGGCGGCGAATTCGGCAGCTCGACCGCTTTCCTGGTGGAGCACGCGCCGCACCGGCGCGGCTTCTTTTCCAGCTGGCAGGTCGCCAGCCAGGGGCTGAGCATCGTGCTGGCGGCGCTGGCCGGGGCGCTGCTGTCGTCGCAGCTCTCCGTCGAACAGCTGGAATCCTGGGGCTGGCGCTTGCCGTTTTTCTTTGGCTTGCTGATCGGGCCGGCCGGCTATTACATCCGCAAGAACCTGGAAGAGTCGCCTGAATTCGCCCAGGCCGACGCTACCCGCACGCCGCTGCGCGACATCGTGGCCAGCCAGAAGATGCGGCTGCTGATCGGTTCCGGCAGCGTCATCATGGCTACCGTGTCGGTCTACCTGGTGGTCTACATGCCGACCTATGCGGTCAAGCAGCTGGGCATGACGTCGACCGCTTCGTTCAGCGCCACGATCCTGGCCGGCCTGATCATGCTGCTGTTCTCGCCGGTGGTCGGCCAGCTCTCCGATAAATATGGACGCACTCCCTTCATGCTGGGCAGCAGCGTGCTGTTCGTGCTGCTGACTTATCCCTTGTTCTCCTGGCTGTCGTTTAATCCGAGCTTCATCAACCTGCTGCTGGTGCAAGGCGCGATCGGCCTGCTGATGACCATGTATTTCGCCTCCATGCCGGCGCTGCTGTCGGATATTTTCCCGGTCCAGACCCGGGGCACCGGCATGTCCCTGAGCTACAACATCGCGGTGATGATTTTCGGCGGTTTCGCCGGCATGACGATCACCTGGCTGATCGCCGTTACCGAGAACAAGCTGGCGGTGACCTTCTATGTCATCGGCGGCGCGTTATTGAGCGTGATTGCCACGCTTGCAGCGCGTTACAAGTTGCGCCTGCGCTAACGCTCCGCGCGGCCCGTCCGGGAAATGCATGGCAGTCAACGCCGGTGCTGCCTGCCTGCCATGCAAAAAATATTCGATAAAAAAAATAAACGAAAAAATGTTTCTAAATTATCCGATTCATGTCTACAATAAGGAAAGAGAAAGTAGCGGCATCTACATAAACGGAGATAAGACATGATTAATGCAGCGGTATTCGGCGCCGGCCGTATCGGCAAGATCCATGCTGGCAACCTGGTGTCGCAGCCCGGCGCCAGGCTGAAATATGTGTGCGACGTGAATGCGCAGGCAGCGCAAGAATTGGCGGCGCAGCACGGTGCGCAGGTAGGCGACATCGACAGTGCGCTGGCGGACCCGAGCATCGGCGCGGTGCTGATCGCCTCCAGCACCGATACCCACGCAGACCTGATCATGCGCGCGGCGGCGGCAGGCAAGGCGATCTTTTGCGAGAAGCCGGTCGACCTGACGCTGGAACGCGCCAAGGCATGCGCGCGCGCGGTGGCGGACGCCGGGGTGACTTGCATGATCGGTTTCCAGCGCCGTTTCGATCCTACCTTCGATGCACTGAAAACGCGTCTGGCGGCCGGCGAGATCGGCGATCCGGAAATGCTGATCGTCACCAGCCGCGATCCTGGTGCACCGCCAGTCTCCTACATCAAAAGCTCGGGCGGCATTTTCAAGGACATGCTGATCCACGATTTCGATATTTTCCGCTGGATACTGGAAGACGAAGCGGTCAGCATTTCCGCTACCGGCAGCTGCCTGACCGACCCGGCGATTGCCGAAGCCGGCGACATCGATTGCGCCGCCGTCACCATCCGCAGCCGCCGCGGCCGTTTATGCCAGATCAACACCAGCCGCCGCGCCGCCTATGGCTACGACCAGCGCTTTGAAGTGCTCGGCAGCAAAGGCATGCTGCAGGCAGGCAATCACAAGCCGACCGAGGTGATCGCCGCCAGCGGCCACCACGTCAGCCAGGACAAGCCGGAGCACTTTTTCCTGGAGCGCTATCGCGCGGCCTATGCCCGCGAGATTGCCCATTTCTTTGATGCGGTGGTCAACAAGGTTGCGGTGCGCACCACCATCGAAGACGGCGTCAAGGCGCTGGAACTGGCCGAGGCGGCGACATTGTCCTGGCGTGAAAACCGTACCATCGAGCTGAGCAAATGAGCCCATCATCACACCATGCGCCAATACTGAAGGTCGGGATCGTCGGCCTCGGCAGGCTAGGGCGCCGCCACGCAGAAAATCTCATGTCGCGCGTCGCCGGCGCCACACTGGTTGCGGCCTGCAGCCCGTTGCAAAGCGAACTCGAATGGGCGCGCGATACCTTGCAAGTGCCTTATCTATATGAAGACTATGCGGCGTTGCTGGCGCATGAAGGTCTGGATGCCGTGTTCCTGGTAACGCCGACATCCCTGCATCCGCAGCAGATCATCCAGGCTTTGCAGGCCGGCAAGCACGTGTTTTGCGAAAAACCGCTGTCGCTCGACCTGGAGGATTGCCGCCGCGTTGAAGCTGAAGCGGCGCGGCATCCGCAACTGCAGGTCATGATCGGCTTTGTGCGGCGCTTCGACGCCAGCTACCAGGACGCTTACAAGAAAATCCAGCAAGGAGCCATCGGCTCGCCGTTCATGGTGTATTCGCAAACCTGCGACCAGCATGATCCGGACGGTTTCTTCGTCAAGTTCGCGGCTACCAGCGGCGGCATATTCCTCGACTGCAGCGTGCACGATATCGACCTGGCGCGCTGGTTGCTGGGCAATCCGCAGCCGGTCCGGGCCTACGCCAGCGGCACCCGCGCCATCCACCAGGATCTGCAACAGTTCCAGGATGTCGACAACGGCGTCGCCATCTGCGAGTTCGACAACGGCAAGCTGGCTACTTTCTATGCCTCGCGCACCATGGCGCACGGACATGACACCATGACCGAAATCACCGGTACGGCAGGGCGCCTGACCGTAGGCAGCAATCCGCGCAGGAACCGTCTGGAAATAGCCGATGCGCATGGCGTTCGCAATGAGTGCCTGCCCAGCTTCTTTGAGCGCTTTGAAGATGCTTTCCTGACCGAGATCACCAGCTTCGTGGAGGCGATACGGCAACGGCGCAAGCTCGACCTGACATTGGCCGACGCCACCGAGGCGACCCGGATCGGCATTGCCTTGCGCGAATCGCTGCTGTCAAAGCAGCCGGTGTTGCTGTGAAACCGCTGCAAGCGGCGCTTGCAGCGACATCCGCTCAGGCGCGATAGTTGTTAGTTGTCGGATTAGTTATCCGATGGGGCAGCTGAAAACAGGAGGGTGAGGCGGGGCGCTGTAATCCTCTTGTTATTTATTCATCGTAACCTTCGATTGCGCCGGTTTCCTCGACATTGAGCTCCAGCCTGTAAGCCAGGGCAATGAACAGGGCCTGGCACAAGCACATGGCATTGGTCAGCGAGCGAAACGCAAATGCGCTGCCTTCTTTCACCGTCAGCAAGACCGACGCGTGCCTGGCCAGCGGACTCAGCTGGCTGTCGGTAATCACCAGCGACTTGGCCTGGTGATGATGGGCCAGCCGGACGCAAGCCTGGGTTTCCTTGCCATAGGGCGTAAAGCTGATGGCAATCACGACGTCATTCTTGCCGATGCTGCGGATCTGTTCGCGGATCATGCCGCCCAGTCCGGACAGCAGGTGCACGCGCTTGTTCGTGTGCTGCAAGGCGTACACGATGTAGCTGGCGATCGGGAACGAGCGCCGCACCCCGATCACATAGATGTTTTCCGCCTTCTGCAGCAGCTTGACGGCTGCATCGAACTGCGTGTCGTCCATGCCATTGAGAAGCTCGTCCAGCCCGCTGCGGCTGGCAGCGATGAATTCGCGCGCCATCGAGCCGCTGGTGAGCGGCGTCGGTTTGGCGTCGATCAGCTTGCGTATGCGCTGCTGGTAATTTTGCGACGGAATCGCTTGCGCCGTATAGGCATCGCGGAAAACCGCCTGCATCTCGCTGAAGCCGCTGAAGCCGAACTGCTTGGCAAAGCGTACGATGGCGGAGGGCTGCACCTGGCAATGCTCGGCAATGTCGCTGATCCGCTCCAGCATCAGGCTGCTGCGATGCTGCTCCACGTAGGTGGCGATGAGCTTCAGCTGGCGCGAGAGCGTGGCGTACTGTTCTGCGATTTGCAACATCAACTGGTCGACAGTCGGGGTGTCTGCCATGGCTTGCTTTCTGTGTATATATCGTCGGGCAATTATAAAGTTATTTCATGTGTTGAATGCAAAACATGAAAATAAAATTCTAAATTAAATTTAATTGAAAAAAACGTTGCATATTGAATCCGCTTGTTCTATTGTTTATTGCCGACGTTGAAGATCGGCCTGGATCAACCTGGATTCACCATAGATAAAACAACAATGGAGATGACTATGCAACGACTCGGATGCAAAGGCCTGTCGAAGGTCTTGATGGTGGCGGCGCTGGCGATGGGCTTGGGCGCGATGAGCAACGGTTATGCAGCCAATGAAAAGTTTGTCCTGATCAGTCATGCGCCGGATTCCGACTCCTGGTGGAACACCATCAAGAACGCCATCAAGCAGGCCGGCGAGGATTTCAACGTTACTGTCGATTACCGCAATCCGCCGAACGGTGACCTGGCCGACATGTCGCGCCTGATCGAGCAGGCTGCAGCCCGCCATTACGATGGCGTGATCGCCAGCATCGCCGATTTCAGCGTGCTGAAAAAGGCCATGGAAAATGTCACGGCTAAGAAAATCCCGCTGGTCACCATCAATTCCGGCACCCAGAAACAAAGTGAAGAGCTGGGCGCCATCATGCATGTAGGCCAGCCGGAATACGATGCGGGCCATGGCGCCGGAGAAAAAGCCAAGGCGGCAGGCATCAAATCTTTCCTGTGCGTCAATCATTACGCCACCAACCCGTCTTCCTTCGAACGCTGCCGCGGCTTTGCCGATGCCATCGGCGTCGACTACAAGAAAGCCACGCTGGATGCCGGCCAGGATCCGACCGGCATCGAAAGCAAGGTCAGCGCTTATCTGCGCAACAACCCTGGCACCCAGGCGGTGCTGGCGCTGGGACCTGATTCGGCCTCGCCAAGCTTGCGCGCGCTGCAAAAGATGGGCTTGAAAGGCAAGATGTGGTTCGCCACCTTCGACCTCTCCGAAGAAATCTCCAAGGGCATCAAGGACGGCTCGGTGCAGTTCGCCATCGACCAGCAACCCTATCTGCAAGGCTATATCCCGGTCGCCGTGCTGGCCATCATGACGCAGGACAAGATTACCGATGTCGCTGCGATCCAGGCCAAGCTGAAAGCCAATCCGAAATTCCAGGCGCGCCTGGCTGAATATGGCCTGGCGCCGATCTACGGTCCGCGCCACATCAGTTCCGGCCCGGGTTACATCACCAAGGACAATCTGGATAAAGTATTGAAATACGCAGGCCAATATCGTTAATCAATCTCGCTAGCCAAGCCAATCTATCGTGTTTCCTGCCTGGCTGCCCCGGGGCGGCCAGGCGGCAATTCCGGGGCGGCCGGCCCAGGCGCAGCTGCGCCCGCAGAATCCCGCAACACCCCACAAGAGCCGCCAGTCTGAGGTTTCACTACTGGCCAAAACAAGCAGGAGATATAGTCATGAATTCAAGCAGTGCGCACGCTGACAAGCTGCATGCCGACGGCAATAGCCCGGCGCCGCAGAATCTCGTTCCGCAGGACGAGCGGGTCCGCAAGGAAGGTTCCTTGAAGCGCTTCCTAGGCCGGCCGGAATTTGCCTCGCTGGCCGGCGCCATCCTGGTGTTCATCGTTTTCGGTTTTGCCGCCGGCGATTCGGGCATGTTCAACCTCGACGGCGTCATCAATTGGATGCAGGTGGCGGCCTACCTCGGCCTGATATCGATCGGCGCCTGCGTGCTGATGATCGCCGGCGAGTTCGATTTGTCGATCGGCTCCATGATCGGCTTCGCCGGCATGATGGTGGCGATTCCCACCGTGTATTTTCACTGGCCGTTCTGGCTGGCCGTCATGTTCGCCTTTGCCGGTTCGATGGCGCTGGGCTGGCTGAACGGGTACCTGGTGGTCAAGACCCGGCTGCCGTCTTTCATCGTGACGCTGGCCTTCATGTTCATTCTGCGCGGCCTGACGCTGGCGCTGTCGATCATGTTTGCCAACCGCACCATCGTCAGCGGCGTCGGCGACCTGGCGGCGCAGGACTGGCTGGGCAGCTGGCTGTTCACCGGCAACCTCGGCAGCGGCTTGTTCCACTGGATGGCTACGCAAGGTTGGATTGCGACGGCTGCCAGCGGCCAGCCGCTGGTCGGCGGCATCCCCAAGGTGATCGTCTGGTGGCTTGTGCTGGCGCTGGGGGCAAGCTTCGTGCTGGCGCGCACCCGTTTCGGCAACTGGATCTTCGCCGTCGGCGGCGACGCCAATGCCGCCAAGAACGTCGGCGTGCCGGTCAAGCGCGTCAAGACCTCGCTGTTCGTATTTACCGCTTTCTGCGCCTGCCTGTTTGCGGTGCTGCAGGTGGCCGATGTCGGCTCCGCCGCGGCTGACCGCGGCCTGCAAAAGGAATTCGAAGCCATCATCGCCGCGGTCATCGGCGGGGCCTTGCTGACCGGCGGCTACGGTTCGGTGATCGGCGCCTGCTTCGGCGCACTGATCTTCGGCGTGGTGCAGATCGGCATTACCTACACCAATCTCAATTCCGACTGGTTCCGCGTCTTCCTCGGCGTCATGCTGCTGGTAGCCGTGCTGTTCAATAATTATGTCCGTCGCCGCGTGACGGAAGCGAGGTAATCATGGATGACACTATTCTGGCGCTGGAAAACGTCAGCAAGTATTTCGGCTCGGTGATCGCTTTGCAGAATGTCACCTTGCGTCTGCGGAAAGGCGAGGTGCATTGCCTGCTGGGCGACAACGGCGCCGGCAAGTCGACCCTGATCAAGACCCTGGCCGGGGTGCACAAGCCGTCCGAAGGGCAGTACCTGGTCGACGGCCAGCCTGTTTCCTTCAATTCGCCGAAAGAGGCGCTGGATGTCGGCGTCGCCACTGTCTACCAGGACCTGGCGCTGGTGCCCTTGCTGTCGGTGGCGCGCAATTTCTTCATGGGCCGCGAGCCGACCAAGAAAGTGTTCGGCATCACCGTCATGGATATCAATTACGCGGCGGAGACGGCGCGCGCCAAGCTGGCGGAAATGGGCATCATGGTGCGCGATCCGCATCACGCCATCGGCACCATGTCCGGCGGCGAAAAGCAATGCCTGGCGATCGCCCGCGCCATCCACTTCGGCGCCCGCGTGCTGATTCTCGATGAGCCGACCGCGGCGCTGGGGGTCAAGCAGTCCTTCAATGTGCTGAAGCTGATCCACAAGGCGCGCGAACGCGGCATTTCGGTGATTTTCATCACCCACAATGTGCATCACGCCTATCCGATCGGCGATTCCTTCACTTTGCTCAATCGCGGCAAGTCGATGGGGACCTTCACCAAGGACAATGTCAGCAAGGATGAAGTGCTGGACATGATGGCCGGCGGCGCAGAAATGCAGACGCTGATGAATCAGTTAGAAGGCATCCAGGTTTAAAGGAATACCACATGCAACATACCAACAACAAATTTGCCGCAGGCCGCAAGCTCGACGTCATCTGCATCGGCCGCCTGGCGGTCGACCTGTATGCGCAGCAGATCGGCGCGCCGCTGGCCGATGTCGCCAGCTTCGCCAAGTACCTGGGCGGCTCGTCCGCCAACATCGCATTCGGCTGCGCCCGGCTGGGCTTGAAATCGGCGATGCTGGCGCGGGTCGGCGATGAACACAACGGCCAGTTCCTGACCGCGGCGCTGGCGGCGGAAGGTTGCGATGTCAGCCATGTCACGGTCGATCCGGAACGGCTGACGGCGCTGGTGATGCTGGGCCTGAAGGATAAAGACACCTTCCCCTTGATTTTCTATCGCGACAACTGCGCCGACATGGCGCTGGCGGAAGAGGATATCGACGAAGCGTTCATCGCCTCGAGCAAGGCGCTGCTGATTACCGGGACCCATTTCTCCACCGGGCAGGTGCATCGCAGCGCCAGCCTGGCATTGGACTACGCCCGGCGCCATGACGTCCGCACGGTACTGGATATCGACTACCGCCCGGTGCTGTGGGGGCTGACGCAAAAGGGCGACGGCGAAACCCGTTTCATTGCGAATGATGGCGTCACCGCCCATTTGCAAGGCATCTTGCCGAAGTTCGACCTGGTGGTCGGCACCGAAGAGGAGTTCATGATCGCCGGCGGCGGCCAGGACATCATCGCCTCGCTGCGGGCGGTGCGGGCGATCAGCCAGGCGACGCTGGTGGTCAAGCGCGGGCCGCTTGGCTGCGCCGTAATCCATGGCGCGATCCCGGCAGCGCTGGACCAGGCTTTCAATTACAAAGGCGTGCAAGTCGAGGTGCTGAACGTGCTGGGCGCCGGCGACGCCTTTCTCTCCGGCTTTTTGAAAGGCTGGCTGAATAACGAAGACGACGAAAGCTGCTGCCGCTACGCCAACGCGTGCGGCGCGCTGGTGGTGTCGCGCCATGCCTGTGCGCCGGCGATGCCGACGCCGGTCGAGCTGGCCTATTTCCTGGAACACGCCGAGCGCATGCAGCGGCCCGACCAGGATGCGCATTTGCAGCGCTTGCACCGGGTCACCGTGCCGCGCAAGGCATGGAGCGAGGTCAACGTGTTCGCCTTCGATCATCGCAATCAGTTCTTCGAGCTGGCGCGCGAATTTGGCGGCGGCGCCAGCGAAGCGCGCCTGCCGCAGCTGAAGCAGTTATTGGTGCAAGCGGTGGCCGCCACCGAGCAAGCGCTGGGCCTGCAAGGGAAGATTGGCATCCTGGCGGACGACCGCTATGGCCAGGACGCCTTGAATGCCGCCAGCGGGCGCGGCTGGTGGGTTGGCCATGCGGTCGAGCTGCCGCTTTCCAATCCGCTTCAATTCGATTACGGCAGGTCGATCGGCTCGCATCTGCTGAGCTGGCCGAAGGAACATGTCGTCAAATGCCTGGTGCAGTTCCATCCGGACGATGTGGTTGAAAAGCGCCTGGAACAGGAAGCGCAAATCCGCGCCCTGTACAACGCGGTGCAGGTCAGCGGCCATGAACTGTTGCTGGAAATTATCCCGCCCAAGGATTTGCCGAAAGCAGATGATACGGTGCTGCGCGCCATCAAGCGCCTGTATAACCTGGGCATTTATCCGGAGTGGTGGAAACTGGAATCGATGTCGGAAGGGCAATGGGATGCGATCGACCGCCTGATCGCCGAGCGCGATCCGTATTGCCGCGGCGTGGTGCTGCTGGGACTGGCGGCGCCGGTCGAGGAACTGGCTGCCGGCTTCCGCGCCTCGCGGCATAGCAAGACTTGCCGCGGGTTCATGGTCGGCCGGACGATTTTCCATGAGCCGTCTAAACTCTGGCTGCAGGGACAGATCGATGACGCCACCCTGATTCAGCAAGTGCGGACCACATTCGAGCGGCTGATCGGCGTCTGGCGCGACAGCCGCAGCAAAGGCGGCAACGGCAATCAACAGGAGCGGGCGGCATGAGCACTTACGGCAAAACCATCCGCCTGACCATGGCGCAAGCGCTGGTGCGTTACCTGGCGGCCCTGCGCGTGGCTACCGACGATGGCGAAGCAGCGCTGTTCGGCGGCGTCTTCTCGATTTTCGGTCACGGCAATGTGGCGGGACTGGGCGAGGCCCTGTATCAGCACCGGGAGCAGTTGCCGACCTATCGGGCGCATAACGAACAAGCCATGGCGCACGCCGCCATTGCCTACGCCAAGGCGCATATGCGGCGGCGCATGATGGCGGTCACCAGTTCGATCGGGCCGGGCGCCACCAACCTGTTGACCGCGGCGGCGCTGGCGCATGTCAACCGCTTGCCGGTGCTGCTGCTGCCGGGCGATATATTTGTCTCGCGGCGGCCGGATCCTGTGCTGCAGCAGGTCGAGAATTTCCAGGATGGCGGCATTTCCGCCAACGATGCCTTCAAGCCGCTGTCGCGCTATTTCGACCGCATCTATTACCCGGAGCAGCTGCTGAGCGCATTGCCGCGCGCGATCCAGGTGCTGACCGATGCCGCCCAGTGCGGACCGGTGACATTGGCTCTGCCGCAGGATGTCCAGGCCATGGCTTACGATTATCCGGTGGAATTCTTTGCGCCGCGGACTGTCAGGTTCCGTGCGCAAGCACCGGCGGCGGACGAATTGCAGGCGGCGCTGACGTTGCTGAAGAACGCCCGCCAGCCGCTGATCGTCGCCGGCGGCGGCGTGCTGTACGGCGAAGCGACCGAAGCGCTGCGCAGTTTCGCGGAAAAGCACGGCGTGCCGGTGGCGGAAACCCAGGCCGGCAAGGGCGCCTTGGCCTGGCGCCATCCCTTGCAGCTGGGCGCGCTTGGCGTCACCGGTTCGCCGGCGGCCAATCTGCTGGCCGGCAAGGCCGACGTGGTGATCGCGATAGGCACCCGGCTGCAGGATTTCACGACCGGCTCGCACTCGCTGTTCGGCCAGGCTAAACTTCTCAGCATCAACGTCAATGCGGTCGACGCCATCAAATGGCAGGGTACGCCGATGCTGTCCGATGCGCGCCTTGGCCTGGCGGCCTTGTCGCATGGCTTGCAGGACTGGCGCGCCAGCGCTGCCTGGCATGCGCTGGCGCTGGAACAGGCCAACAGCTGGCGCAGCACGGTCGACTGGATCACCAGCCAGCGCGAAGTCAGCGCACCGGCGCTACCGTATGACGGCGAGGTGATCGGCGCGGTGCAGCGCTCCAGCATCGATTCAACCGTGCATGACATCGTGGTGTGCGCCGCCGGCACCTTGCCGGCCGAATTGCACAAGTTGTGGCGCACTTCGACGCCGGGCGGCTATCACGTCGAGTACGGCTATTCCTGCATGGGTTATGAAATCGCCGGCGGCCTCGGGGTCAAGCTGGCGCAGCCGGACCGCGATGTAATCGTGATGGTGGGCGACGGCAGCTATCTGATGATGAACTCGGAAATCGCCACCTCGGTCATGCTGGACCGCAAGCTGATCATCGTGGTGCTGGACAACCGCGGCTACGGCTGCATCAACCGCCTGCAGCAAGCCTGCGGCGGCGCGCCGTTCAACAATATGCTGGAAGACTGCCTGCAGGGGCCGCTGGGCGCGCCGGCCATCGATTTCGCCGCGCATGCCCGTTCGCTCGGGGCGCTGGCTGAAAACGTCAAGACCATCGCCCAGCTGGAGGCCGCCATGCAAAGGGCGCGCGCCGCCGACCGCACCTACCTGGTGTGCATCGATACCGATCCGGCCCGCACCACCGAAGAAGGCGGCTGCTGGTGGGAAGTGGCGGTGCCGGAAGTGTCGCAGCGCCCGCAGGTGCAAGCGGCGCGGGCAGAGTACGAGCAGGCCCGGCAGCGGCAAAAAGTGTAGCAATAAAAGTGTGACGATCAGCGAAAGAAGACGATGACAAAACCATTTAACGTAAAGATCGGCATCAACCCGATTTCCTGGATGAACGACGATTTGCCGTCGCTGGGCGGCGAGACGCCGCTGGAAACGGCCTTGTCCGAGGGCGCGCAGATCGGCTATCGCGGCTTCGAACTGGGCAACAAGTTTCCCAAGGAACCGGCGGCATTGGCCGCGGTGCTGGGCAAATATAATCTGGAATGCGTCTCAGGCTGGTATTCCGGCCGCCTGGGGACCGGCACGGTGGAAGAGGAAATCGCCGCGGTCGGGCCGCATCTGCGGCTGCTGGCGGAAAACGGTTCCAGGGTGATGGTGTATGGCGAGGTTGCCAATGCCATCCAGGGGCGGCCGGACCCGCTGTACAAGCGCCCGCGCTTCCTCAGCGAGCCCGAGTGGCGGCAATACGCCGACAAGCTGACGGCGTTTGCGCATTTTACCTTGTCGCACGGGGTGCGCCTGTCTTACCACCATCACATGGGCGCCTACGTCGAGACGCCCGCCGATGTCGACCGTTTGATGGCGCTGACCGGTCCTGAGGTCGGCTTGCTGTTCGACAGCGGCCATATCACCTTTGCCGGCGGCGACCCGCTGGCCGTCCTGGAAAAACATATAGATCGCGTGTCGCATGTGCATTGCAAGGATGTGCGGCCGGCAGTGGTGAAGATGGCGCGCAACGGCAACTGGAGCTTTTTGCAAGCCGTGATCAACGGCGCCTTCACGGTGCCGGGCGACGGCGCCATCGATTTCGACGGCCTGTTGCGAGTGCTGCATCGGCATGATTATCAAGGCTGGCTGGTGGTGGAGGCAGAGCAGGATCCGGCGGTGGCGCCAAGCTATCAATACGCCGACATGGGCTATCGCCATCTGGCAGCGCTGGTGCGCGAGATCGAAGCCGGCGCCAGGCCGCAGCAGGAGGCCGCATGAGATTGCTGGTCAAGGGGCAACCACAGGGGCGGGAAATCGTCAGCGTCACGCCGCAATCGGCGAACTGGAAATTCGTCGGCTTCGCTGCCTACCGGCTGGCGCCGGAAGAGCGGATCCGCCTTGATAGCGCCGAGCGCGAAATCTGCATCGTGGTGTTGCGCGGCGTTGTCAGCGTGCAGGCAGGCGGCCATGCCTGGAAGGAGATCGGCGAACGTGATAGCGTATTTGATCCGGTTTCGCCTTATTCAGTGTACGTGCCGCGCCGCCATGTGGTGACTGTCAGCGCGCATAAAGATGCTGAAATCGCTGTCTGCAGCGCGCCGGGAAGCAGCGACCGGGATGCGCGCCTGATCGAGCCGGGCTTGGCGACGCGTTCAGTGCGCGGGCACGGCAGCAACACGCGCTATGTCTGCGATATCCTGCCGCAAACGGAAGCAGCAGATCATTTGCTGGTGGTGGAGGTGGTGACGCCAGCCGGGCATTCCTCCAGTTATCCGCCGCACAAGCACGATACCGATAACCTGCCGCAGGAAAGCTTCCTCGAAGAGACTTATTACCATCGCCTCAATCCATCGCAGGGGTTCGCCTTCCAGCGGGTATATACCGACGACCGTTCGCTGGACGAAGCGATGGCGGTCGAGAACCACGATGTGGTCATGGTGCCGCGCGGTTACCATCCGGTGGTGGCGCCGCATGGCTACGACAGCTATTACCTGAACGTGATGGCCGGCCCCAAGCGTGAATGGCATTTCAAAAACGACCCGGCGCATGAATGGATGTTGGTCAAATGACGAGCGGAGCAGGGCTGGCGGGGAGCTTGCGGTAATTTGATTCCGACCCCAATTATTATTTGACTCCGACCCCAATTATTTTTTTATTGCTGCCGTCAAATAATTTTGCAAACTTTGATTGACCAAAGCTATCGAGTTGCCTTATGATTCTGTCTTCGCGATTGCAGCAAGTCTTACGGGGCTTCGCAGTTTAGCCCACGTGGCGGAATTGGTAGACGCGCATGGTTCAGGTCCATGTGCCGCAAGGTGTGGGGGTTCGAGTCCCTCCGTGGGCACCAGGAAACTGGTGTGAGAAGTGTAGAGAAACCGCATAAACAGTTATGTTTATGCGGTTTTTTTGTTTTCCGGGTACTGGATTGTTTGCTGCGGGAGTGCGGACAAAGGCTGTCGCGAGATGATGCCGCGGTGGAAAACACCGCCGGCCGATAACTTTGCTGCTGGCAGCCGAAGGGCGCCAGCAGCTGTTCGCCATTCACCGGCGCCGCAATGCCGGGTGCTTGATTTCCATGGTCAGATCCGGGCCGGCGCCGCTGGACAGCCGCGCCAGTTGGAGCCGGGCGGGATGGCTTCGCCCTTCATGACCAGGGTCAGCGCCCCCAGCTTGGCGTTGTCGCCCACGGTGGCGCCATACAGTACAAAGCTGCGGGGGCCCATGTAGACGCGGCTGCCGATGTTGACCTGGTCGATTTTCATGACCCGGTCTTCGAACAGGTGGGTCTGCGGGCAGGCCTGGGCGTTGAGCTCGCTGTAGTCGCCGATGCTGACGCAATCGAATTCAGTAATGTCGGTGGTGTTCATGTACACGCCGCGGCCTATGCGGCAGCCCAGCAGGTTGAACGCCAGCGGCAGCCATGGCGTGCCGCGCAGATAGTTCATGAAATTGGGAATGGCAATCCCTTCATACAGATTGGTCACGCCTTCCGACAGCCAGACGAACGGCGTCCACATCGGCACGCTGCGTTTCTTGTAGCGTCCCAGCAGCAGCCACTTGAGGGCGGCGATGAAGATGAAGGTGCCGATGCCGTACAGCAGCCCGGCGCTGGTCAGCAATGAAACGACTTCGCCCCACTGGCCGGCGCCGGCCAGCGGCATCAGGTTCAGCACCACGGTGTAGCCGACCGCGATCACGATGGCATGCGGCGAAACGATGCGGAAGCCCTCGACCAGCGCGCGCCCCAGGCGCCGCCGGCGCGACGGCCGGAACGTCAGGTGCTCGGGGAAGCCGCTGGTTTCTTCGCGCGCCGGCAGGTTGATCGGCGGCGAACCGAGCCAGGTGTCGCCCGGCTGCATGCGGTTGTTGTCCGGCACCCGCGAGTGCACGCCGATCAGGACGTTTTCCGGCAGGATGGTGCCATCCGGCACGTAGGCGCCGTTGCCGACGAAGCTGCGGCGCGAGATCACGGTGGGCTTCATGGTGATCCAGCCGCCGTCGATCTGTTCGTCGCCCAGCAGGACGGCGTCGGCAATGAAAGTATCGTCGCCCAGCGTCAGCATGTCAGGCACCACGCCGAGCGCGGTCGAGATTTCGGCATGGCGGCCGATTTTCGCGCCCAGCAGGCGGTACCAGAGCGGCGCATACACCGTCGCATACACGCCATGCAGTACGCTCAGGCTGGATTCCTGGATCTGGTTGACCAGCCATTTGCTGCAATACACATTGCTGCGCACCGGCCAGCTGCCGGCGCGCATGCGCGGCAGCAGGCTCCAGCGGATGCCGGCCGAGAGCAGGGCGGTGCAGACGATCAGGATAGCGGTCGCGGGGAAAGCCAGCACAAAGTATTTGGCCAGCTGGAAGGCAACATTGTTGCTTTGCAGCCAGGGGAACATTTCGGTGTCGTCCAGCCAGTCGATCAGGATGAAGCTGGGGAACACCGGCATGAAGAACAGGGTGGTGATCAGCAGGGCGCCGAACAGGAAGAAGGCTGACTCGCCCATCTGGCGCAGGCGCGTGACCGGCGGCCGCGGCTGCTTGCTGTCCGGGTCGAAAGCGCCGGCATCGCGCGCCGGCGAGCCGGTCCAGATGCGCCTGGCGGGAACCGACTGGCCTTCGCTCAGGGCGGTCTGGCCTTCCAGGTGGCCGAAAGCGCCGACCCGGGTGTCGCCTTCCAGCACCACATACGAGCCGACGCAGCTTTCCCGCTCCAGGGTGATGCTGCCGAGCAGCAGCTCGCCATGCTCGACCCGGGCGTTTTCAAAATTGACGGCATTGCCGACGCTGACGCCGTCCTCGATCACCAGCAGGTCGTGCGCGCGCAAGGTCATGGACCCGATGATGACTTCCGAACCGATCTTCGCGCCCAGTGCGCGCAGCCACCAGCTGTACAGCGTCGAGCCGCTCAGCAGATAGGCCGGCGCGGCTTCGATCAGGCGGTCCGCCAGCCACCAGCGATAGTAGACCATGCCCCAGAGCGGATAGCGGCCGGGTTTCAGGCGGCCGGCGATCAGCCATTTGGCGGCGATCGCAATGCCGAATTCGAACAAGGTCGCCAGCAGGAACACCAGCACCGACACCGCGATCGCGCGCGCGATCGAATCGCCCGGATCGCCGGTGAAGAAGTGGTAAGTAAAGAATGGCGCCAGCCATTGCATCATGCGCATCGCCACCAGCCAGGGCACCGCGGCCGCTTGCGCCGCGCCGCATACCCAGCGCTTGAAATCGGAGGGTGCGGTCCAGCTGGTGTCGACGCCGATGCCGGCCAGCGGCGGCTCCGCCAGTGCCTGGGCGATGCGGCCGACGGTGCGGTTGAGGTAGATGTCGCGCACCGTCACATGGGCGAAGGCCGGATCGGCGCGCAGGGCGGAGGCGAGCTTGGCCGCGAACAGCGAGTGGCCGCCAAGATCGTTGAAAAAATCGGCGCTGCGCAGGATAGGCTGGCCGGGGAAGAGCTTGTTCAATGCCGCGAACAAGGCGATTTCGGCCGGCGTTTCGGGAACGTCGGCGTCGCCGCCCGCTGCCAGAGGGGCGGCCAGCGGCCTTGCCTTGAGCGCCTTGCGGTCGATCTTGCCGGAGGTCAGGCGCGGCATTTCCGTCATCGCTTCAAAGAAGCCCGGCACCATATAGGGCGGCAGGCGTTCGCCGAGGGCAGCGCGCAAGGCGGCTGGCGCTACGTCGGCGCCGCTTTCCGGCACGATGAATGCGATCAGCTGGTCGATGCCGTCTTCCTGGCGCAGCACCACCGCGACGGTGCCGACGCCCGGCTGGCGCGCCAGCACTTCTTCGATTTCACCCAGTTCGACGCGAAAGCCGCGGATCTTGACCTGGTCGTCGGTACGCCCCAGGCATTGGACGCGGCCGTCGGTTTCGATCCGCGCCAGGTCGCCGGTACGGTACAGGCGTCGGTCATGTTCGCTGGCGGACCACGGGTTGGCCAGGAATTTTTCGGCGCTCAGCTCCGGGCGGCCGAGATAGCCTTCGGCGACGCCGGGGCCGGTAATGCACAGCTCGCCGACTTCGCCGCGCGGCAGCAAGGTCAGGCCGTGCTCGACGGCCGGGTTGATCACCAGCAGGCCGTAGTTGGGCAAAGGCCGGCCGATGGTGACGGGCTCGCCTGCGCGCAATTCCGCCAGGCTGGCCGATACCGTGGCCTCGGTCGGGCCGTAGGTGTTGAATAGTTGACGGCCGGCTTCCGGCCTGGCCCAGCGGCTGACCAGCGATTCCGGGCACATTTCGCCGCCCAGGTTGATGATGCGCAAGCTCGGCACGTCCTGGTTGAACAAGGCTAGCAGCGTCGGCACCGCATGCAGCACGGTGACGCCGTTGGCGGCCAGCGCCAGCGGCAAGGCTTCCGGATCAGAGGCGATCTCTTTCGGTGCGATCCACAGCGTTGCGCCCACCAGATAACTGATCCAGATTTCTTCGAAAGACATGTCGAAGGCGACCGAAAATCCCTGATAGACGCGATCGCGCTCGCTCACGCCCAGCACTGAATTCTCGCTGCGCAGGAAATGGCAGATGGCGCCCTGGGTGATGGCAATGCCCTTCGGCTTGCCGGTCGAGCCAGAGGTATAGATCACATAGGCCGGATCGCTGCGCTGAACTCCCTGGCGGCGCAGCAGCGGGGTGGCGGATGGCGCCAGCAGCTGCTCCGCGGTCCATACCTTGCATGCAAGATTGGCCAGGCGCGGCGCGAATTGCGCGCAGCTGACGATGCCCGGCGCATTGGCGTCTTCCAGGCAGACGGCGATGCGTTCGACCGGCGTATCGGCGTCCAGCGGCAGCCAGGCGGCGCCGGCCTTGGCGATGCCGGCCTGCATGACCAGCAGGTCGATGCCGCGCGGCAGCCAGAGTCCGACGATCTGGCCGGGAACCACCCCGGCGCTGATCAGGCCGGATGCGACCCTGTCGGCGCGCTGGTTAAGTTCTTGATAAGACAGCTGGCGCTCGCCGAATATCAGGGCGGCCTGGTGCGGCAGGCGCGCGGCTGTAGCTTCCAGCAAATCGGCCAATACTTCATCGCGTATCAGTTCGGCTTGTGAGGCCCCGTGCAGGATGTCGGGGTGACTAGAAAAACTGCTGGCGGCCACACTATCGACGAGCAAAGACTGGGTCATGGAGGAATCTGGGTGAAAGATGGCAAACCGTCGATCTTAGCACGGGGAATATAGGTAACGTTCAGACAATTTTGTGTTGGCGGACAGGTTGTTGCGGGCCGTTTTATTTTAGCGACGCTTTGCCGTGTTTTTACCGTGTTTGCAGTTGGCCATAAGACGCATTTCATGCTGCCTCACGATCAACTTGCTAATGAGAAACTATTGGCCGTATGATGGGGTATTCGCACCAGGCTAGGCAAGTAGTTTCTTTTTTTGCATGGTCTCTCATTCGGCTCAAGCTTTCTAACGGTTCTACTGTTACAGCGAGGTCTTGCGATGCAGCGATTGAAGAAATTTTTGACGTTGGATAGCGGCATGCGCTGGATCAAGGTGATCCTGCCTTTCCTGGCGATTGTCGCCTTGATGGTGGGGCTGCTGGCGTTCAGCATGAATATACTGTCTTCGGTACGGGCTTTTGTCGGCGGCGAGAGCCTTTGGTCGAAAGCGCAGAAGGAGGCGGTATTCCAGCTGAACCAGTACGCGGTGACCCAGGCCGACGCCGACTATCAGAAAGTCTTGAAGGCGCTGGCGGTGCCGATGGGCGATCAGCGCGCACGCAATGAACTGGACAAGCCCAGGCCGGACATGGACGTCGTGCGCCAGGGTTTTCTCGATGGCGGCAATCATCCCGACGATATCGGCGGCATCGTCAGCCTGTATCGTAATTTCAAGAACTTCAGCCTGCTGAGCGAACCGCTGGCTACCTGGAAGATCGGCGACGAGCTGATCCAGCAACTCGATCTCGAAGCCCAGCGCCTGCACGCCGCGATCACGGCCGGCAATCCCGATCCGGTGGCGATGATCGCCAGCATCGCCCGCATCCGTGAGATCGACGCCCGCCTGACGCCGCTGGAACTGCGCTTTTCCGCCAGCCTGGGCGAATCCTCGCGCCGGGTGCAGAGCCTGCTGCTGTATGCAACACTGGCGATCGCCATCGGACTGATGATTTTCGGCAGCTGGATTTCGCGCTTTATCCTGTTCAAGAGCGACCAGTTCAAGGAGGCGCTGAAGGTCAGCGAGGAACGGCTGCAGCTAGCCATGCTGGGCAGCAACGACGGCCTATGGGACTGGGACATCCAGGCCGACAACATCTACTATTCGCCGCGCCTGAAGGAGTTGCTGGGCTATACGCTGGAAGACGACGAGCCGACGCCGCTGCAATTCCTGAACTGCATCTATCCTTCGGACCTGGACGCGGTGCGCGCCAAGCTGACTTCGCATCTGCACGACAATTCGCCGTGCGACATCGAGTTCCGCGTGGTGACCAAGTCGGGCGAATTGCGCTGGGTACGGTCCTGTGCGCAGTCGACCAGCAATTCCGCCGGCAAGCCGGTGCGCATGGCTGGTTCGTTTACCGACATTACCGCCCGCAAGCGCGCCGAAGAGCAGCTGTACGCAGCCAAGGAGCGGGCCCAGGTCACGCTGGAATCGATAGGCGAGGCGGTGATCACGCTCAGCACCGACGGCCGGGTCGAATACCTTAACCCGACCGCTGAAATCCTCACCAGGTGGACTTTGGCGTCAGCGCGCGGCCTGCCGCTGGAAAAAATCCTGAATGTGGTGGGCGAAGCCTCCGGCAACCGGGTGCCGGACCTGATCCACCAGATCCTCGACAACAGCATGCCGGTCGAAAACGCTTCCAACCTGCTGCTGGTGTGCGACGACGGCAGCGAAGTCGCGGTCAACCTGTCGGCCGAACCGATCCGCAACCTGAGCGGCGAGACCATCGGCACCGTGCTGGTGCTGCATGACGTCAGCAAGGACCGCGAATATGCGGCGCAGCTGTCCTACCAGGCCAGCCATGACGAACTGACCGGCCTCATCAATCGCCGCGAGTTCGAGCGGCGCCTGACGGTGGCGATGATCACCTCGCGCGATCAGCAGCGCCAGCATGCCGTGCTGTACCTCGACCTGGACCAGTTCAAGGTGGTCAACGATACCTGCGGCCATGCCGCCGGCGACGAGCTGATCCGACAGGTCAGCGTCTTGCTGAAGCAGCGTTTGCGCGATACCGACACCATCGCGCGCCTGGGCGGCGACGAGTTCGGCGTCTTGCTGGAAAACTGCCCGGTCGAGCATTCCCTGCGGATTGCCGAAGGCTTGCGGCAGACCGTCGCCGATTTCCAGTTTGTCTGGTCCAACAAGCCGTTCAGCATCGGCGTCAGCATCGGCCTGATCAACCTGGCCGGTGAAATGCATACGCTAGGGCAGATCATGAGCGCGGTCGACGCCGCCTGCTACCTGGCCAAGGAAAAGGGGCGCAACCGGGTGCACGAGTACCGGCTGGACGACAGCGAGCTGTCGATACGGCATGGCGAGATGGAATGGATCACGCGCATCAACGAAGCCCTCACGCACGAAAAATTCTGCCTGTTCTCGCAGGAAATCGTGGCCCTGGGCCAGAAGCCCAGCCACGGCATGCATTTCGAGATCCTGTTGCGGATGCTGGACAAGGACGACAACCTGGTGCTGCCGATGGTCTTCATTCCTGCCGCGGAACGCTACAACCTGATGCCCGCCGTCGACCGCTGGGTGGTCGCCACCGTCTTCGCCACGCTGGCGAAGATGAAAAAACAAGGGAAGGGGCTGGATATACAGACCTGCGCCATCAACCTGTCCGGCACCAGCATAGGCGACAACAATTTCCTGCATTTCGTGCAGGAGCAGCATGTGAAGTTCGGGATTGCGCCGGAAATCATCTGCTTTGAAATTACCGAGACCAGCGCCATCGCCAATTTCGCCAAGGCCGCCCACTTCATCCAGGAACTGAGAAGCGTTGGCTATCGTTTTGCGCTGGACGACTTCGGCGCCGGCATGTCTTCGTTCGCTTACCTGAAAAACCTGCCGGTCGACTTCATCAAGATCGACGGCGGCTTTGTGAAAGACATGCTGAACAGCCCGACCGACTATGCGATGGTCGAGGCGATCAACAAGATCGGCCATCTGATGGGCAAGCAGACCATTGCCGAATTTGCCGTCAATGAACGGATCATCGGTACGCTCACTGAGATCGGCGTCGATTTTGCCCAGGGCTACGGCATCGGCCGGCCCCAGGCCTTCGGCATAGACACCGACAAGAATCTGCTGAAGGCCAGCTAGGCATTGGCAATGGAAGCTTAGTCCAGCGCAGCTTTCAGAATGCTGCGGAAGGTGCGCGGGGTGCACTTGCCTATCGCGACCTGCGGCGTGCCGTGCCAGGCGGCGAAGCGCTGCAAGGTCGCCGCCAGCTCGCTGGCCAGCCGCTGGGTTTGCCGCGTATTGGCTTCCAGGTACAGCGCCTTGACTTCGAATATGCCCTGGCTGCGGTGCGCTTTAGCGTCGAGCCGGCCCACCAGCGCGCCGCGATGCAGGATCGGCAGCGTGAAGTAACCGTAGCTGCGCTTGGCCTCGGGCGTATAGCATTCCAGCCGGTAATCGAAACCGAACAGTTCCAGAGTCCGCTTGCGGTCCCATACCAGCGGATCGAATGGCGACAGCAGGCTGGTGACCGTCGGTTTCAGCAAGCCGGCGGCGGCGTCCAGCGCCAGCTGGCGATGGGCCGGATGGATGTAGACAGGCTGCTGCCAGCCTTCCACGCCGGCTTTCAGCAGGCTGCCGTCCGCCACCAGCGTTTCCGGATCCGGATCGGGGCGGCTCTTGGCGGTGCGAAAATAATCGCCTATCCAGCTGGCCCTGGCCACGCCCAGCGCCTGTACCGCTTTCAGCTGCAGCGTACGCAGGGTGTCGGCGCTGGATGGCATGCGGGCATCGTCCCAATCCGGCAGGATGCGCTCGGCCAGGTCGTAGATCCGATGGAAATTATGGCGCTTGGCGATCATCAGCCGGCCGGCGGTAAACAGCACTTCGAGCGAACGTTTTTCCGGCTTCCATTCCCACCAGCCGCCGCCCTTGCCGTCGGTGCGCTTGAAATCGGCGGAGCGCACCGGGCCGTTCTCGCGGATGTGCTGCAGCAGCTTTTCAATGGTGGCGCGATGCTCCTCCATCCACTTGGCCGAATATTTCCAGCCCATCGAGCCGGGATCTATCATGCGGTGCCGGAACAGGCCGTAATCCTCGATCGGTAAGAAGCTGGCTTCATGCGCCCAGTATTCGAACAGCTGGCGCTCTTCCAGCAATTCTTCCAGCCAGTTCTGCGGATAGCTGCCGAGGCGGCTCCACAGCACCAGGTAAGGACTGCGCGCCACCACATGGATGGTATCGATCTGCAATACGCCCATCTGGCGGATGGCGCCCAGCACGTCCTGCTTGACGGCTTTCCGGCGCGGCGGATTCAGCAAGCCTTGCGCCGCCAGCTGCAGGGCGCGCGCTGCCGGCAGCGAGAGCTCGATGGTGTCCATGCCGGCGCGGTCCTAGATCGCCAGCGCTTGCAGGTCGAGGCGCTGGCCCAGGCGCGGCGGGCACCAGTAGTAGCCGCCGGTCACCGGCTGCGAAAAGCTGAACAGGGCGTCGACGATATTGTCTTCATGGCCGAGCATGCGGCGCAAGACGTTTTCATAGCGATCGCTGGATTCGCCGAAAGCGATGAATTCGGTGCCTTGCTGCATGCCGTCGTCCCAAGGCATGGAGTGCCTCACCATATAAGCTTCCGGGGTAAAACTCTCCTGCGCGCTGCGCTTGACGTGGGCCGATTCGGGCGCGTCGTCGATTTCTTCATTGTCTTCGATGCGGCGGCCGATGGCGGCGTCGCGCTGCGCTGCCGGAAACCCGCGGAAACGCGACAGATCATGGATCCAGCGCTGTACCGCGACAAAACTGGCGCCCTGGCGGCCGGCGCCTTCCGCTACCAGGGCCGCTTCCACGGCGGCGTTGTCCTGCGGATTTTCGGTGCCGTCTTCATAGCCGGTCAGGTCGCGGCCGTCGCGATAGCGGAAGGTGTCCTGGCTATTGTCCAGCACCAGTGCGTCAGCCAGCAGGGCGACCAGCTGGGCGCTGCGTTCGAACAGCGTGCTGCGGTCGCCGCCGCGCAGCAGGATCCATAGCGCCTGCTGGGTCGACGGCGCGCTGCAGCCGACGCCGTCAAGCGCGGGGAAGGCCCGCAAGCCTGCGACATGCTGGTCCAAGGCCTGGATCAGCGGCAAACCCAGCCCGACGATGCCCCAGTCAGCCTCGAAGGTGTCGCGCAAGCGCAGCAGCGCAGCCCGCGGATCGGGGCCGGCCAGGCGAAATGTGAGTGAGCGGCCGAGTGGCGGAAGCGGTTGTAGGATTCCGGGTTGGGCGAGATCTGCAGTTGCGGGCATTGCTTTTCCTTGAGCGAGGGAAGGGAAGAGGGAGTTGATATTAGCGGATTCTGATGATTCTTTCCGGCCAGGGCGGCAAAAATCCTGTCGTTTACTGTGTTTTTGTCGCCAGTCTTGCCTGCCGTTTGCGTAAGCCGGCGATGATGTCGCGCCCCATGAAGTAGTCGTTCAGGCGCTGCTTTTGATGCGGCAGCAGCTGGCTGGCGGCGATCAGGCCGGGCCATGTTTGCATGGCTTTTTTGCAGACATCGGCGATCACCTGGCGCAGCGGCGGCTCCAGCATGCCGCTGCGGTTGGCGAAGGCGCGCAGGGTTTGCGGCGACAGGAAGGAGCGCTTGGCCTGGCCCTCGGCAAACTTGAGCGCATGGCCGCTGCCGTTCAGGTACACGCTATACGCCACGATGTCGTAGGCGGGCGAGAATTCGATGCGGCCGTCGGCCAGGTAGCGGATGCCGAAATTTTTCAGGTGCGCGTCATAATTGCCGATCAGTTCATTGACCGTAATGCGCCTCAGCAGCTCATGGCAGGCCGCTGTACCCAGGTCGGGCACGGCTTGCATCACCAGCGCCATGTCGGCATAGGTGGCGCCGGTATATTTCTTGTCCGGATCGACTCCGAGGATCTGGCAAAAATCCTCTACGTGCAGCCGCCCCGGCTGGTCGCGGTCGAAGCGCTGCACCGCGAGGAACTGCTGGCTGTGTTCCGCCGCATAGGGATGTTCAGCCATGATCGCCGCCAGCGGCTGCAGGCTGGCTTCGCATACCGTCACGCCGGCGGCGCGCGCCAGTTGCAGCGACAGGTGCTCGACTTCCGGCAAGCGATCGTATTGGGCGGTCGGCAGCTTGCCGATGATATGGGCGTCTTTGTGGCGGGTGCGGCTGACATAGCGGCCGCCTTCCAGGATCAGGGCCAGCTTCGGCTGCATGCCGGAAATCGAGACGCCGTCGACCAGCGGCGCTGCCATCACGCTTTCTTCGATGGCTTCCTTGTCCTGAGTGACCAGGCGCGTCATCATGGCCCGCGTCAGCCTGGTCGGAATGGCGCGCACCGCGCCCGGCAAGTCGCGGCCGCAGGCGGCCAGCAGCTCGAAATGATCGTCCTCCGCGCACTGGCGCTCCAGCGCGATCTGCTTGCGCAGCACGCCTTCCGGCAGCAGGTTCTGGAAGAAGGCCGGCAGCCGCATCTTGCCTGGCGAGTTGAAGATTGCCGCCAGCGGATTGAGCAGCAGCGCCATGTCCTGTTGCGGCGTGGCGGCACGCATCGAGAGCGACAGCGGAGGGCGCTGCGGGTCTTGCGCATAGGCGGGATCGACCTGGAAGCGCAGCATGTCGCCATACTGGAACAGGATGCCGGCCTGGCGTTCGCCAATGAAAATATCCAGCGCGCTCAGGTTCATTGCCCGCTCCCCGGCCGCGCCAGCGCCGCAGCGACCAGGCTTTGCACCTCGTCTTCAGTGCGAGCTTGCGCGGCAATCGACGATGCCATGGTTTTCGGCAGCAGCATCAGTTCCAGCCCTAACTGGTCGGCAATCGTCATCAAGGTGCTGAGGCGGGGATCGTTCTTGCCCGCAAGCACGCCGCGTATCGTGACGGCGGTCAGTCCGCTGTCGCGGCTCATGGCCACTACGGGCAGCGCCAGCCTGTCCTTGGCATGGCGGAGGATGGAAGAAAGCTCGCTCAAGGTTTTCATGATGGATAATAAACTATCTATTGATTAGTTAAGGATAGTATAGTATCTCCTTCTTAAAAAGAATAGATTAATATCTTTATCTATAAAAAAGATAGTTTGATATCTATTTATGAGACGCCGCGGGCGGAAAGCATCCGCTATTTTTGTGTCGTGCCGCATGCCGGCCGACATGATGCCGCCCCGCAGAAAGCAACTAAGCATCTCCGAAAACCTTCGTTTTGCAAATCGCTTGAATCGATTAACGTGGATAACAGAGCGGTAACAGTACTGGCTGTCCTGACAGTACTGTAAGCGCCCGATCATTCAATCATCGAGGAAAAGCATGCTTACCAATATTCTGAAACGCTTGCCGGTCCTGGCCGCAGCTGCCGTCATTGCCGCCGCTGCCGGTTCGGCATCGGGCGCAGGCCAGGAAGTCAACATCGCCTATCAAACGGTGGTGGAACCAGCCAAAATTGCCCAGGCCGATGGCGCCTATGAAAAAGCCAGCGGCTGGAAAATCAATTGGAAAAAATTCGACAGCGGCGCGGATGTGATCACCGCTGTGGCATCCGGCGATATCCAGGTCGGCTATGTCGGCAGCAGCCCCTTGGCCGCCGCGGCGACGCGCGAACTGCCGATAGAAACCATCCTGGTCGCAGCGCAGATCGGCCAGGCGGAGGCCTTGGTGGTGCGCAATGGCAGCGGCATCGCCAGTGCGCAAGACTTGATCGGCAAAAAGATCGCCGTGCCTTTCGTCTCGACCACGCATTACAGCCTGCTGGCCGCGCTCAAGCATTGGGGCATTCCAGCTTCCAAGGTGCAAATCCTGAACCTGCGGCCGCAGGAAATCACGGCGGCATGGCAGCGAGGCGATATTGATGCCGCCTATGTCTGGGATCCGGCGCTCGGCAAGGTCAAGGAGAGCGGCAAAGTGCTGACCAATTCGGCCGAAGTCGCCAGGTGGGGCGCGCCGACCTTCGACGCCTGGATCGTGCGCAAGGATTTCGCGCAGAAGCATCCTGATTTCGTTACTGCTTTCGTCAAAGTCACCGGCCAGGCCTACGCCGACTATCGCGCCCACGGCGCCGAATGGAAAGCCGGTTCAGCGCAGTTCGGGAAAATTGCCCGCCTGACGGCTGCCAAGCAGAGCGACATCGCGGAACTGCTGGCCGGCAGCGGCTTTCCGACATTGAGCGAGCAGCAGCAGTTGCTCAGCGGGCCGACGGTGCAGGCGCTGGCGGCCACCTCCGGCTTCCTGCAAGAGCAGAAAAAGGTCGAGCGCGTGCTGCCTGACTACCAGCCGTATGTGAATCCGGCATTCGCCAGGCAGGCCGCGGCGCGATAAGGAGCTGACATGATCCGTTTGCAAGCAGTCGGCGTGAGCTATCCGTCGGCGCCGTGGCCGGTCTTGCGCGACCTTTCGCTGGATGTGCACGATGGCCGCTTTACCGTGGTGATCGGCGCCTCCGGCTGCGGCAAAACCACTCTGCTCAACCTGATTGCCGGCTTTCTGCCGCCGACCGCCGGCAGCGTCAGCATCGACGGCCAGCCGGTCAGCGGCCCCGGCGCCGAACGCGGCGTTGTGTTCCAGAGCGATACTTTGCTGCCATGGCAGAGCGTGCAGGAAAACGTCGCCTTCGGTCTGCGCCTGGCCGGCCAGTCGCCGCAGCAGCGCCAGGCCAAGGCGCGCGAATACCTGGCGCTCACCGGTTTGCAGGATTATGCCGATGCCGCCATCTGGGAACTGTCCGGCGGCATGCGTCAGCGCGTCAGCCTGGCGCGCGCCCTGGCGGTCGATCCGCGCTTCCTGCTGCTCGATGAGCCTCTGGGGGCGCTGGACGCGCTGACCCGGGAACAGATGCAAGAGCATTTGCTGCAGGTATGGAAAACCACCGGCAAAGGCATTTTCATGATTACCCACAGCGTCGAGGAAGCCCTGTTCCTGGCGACCGACCTGGTGTTGCTGCGGGCGCGGCCGGGGCGGGTCGAGAGCGTGCGCCGGCTGCATTTCGGCGAGCGTTTTGCTGCCGGCGAAGCGGCCCGCAGCATCAAGTCCGATCCGCGTTTTGTCAGCTTGCGCGAAGAAATCCTGGAGCAGCTGTTGCATCCGCAGGCGGCTGATGTATCAGAGGAAGCCTGTTCATGAGCGAATTATCCGTTACCCTGGCGCCGCTTGAGCTGCCGCATGATCCGGTGGCGCAAATGCTGGCGCCGTATCCAGCCGCCTGGCAAACAGGCCGCCGCAGTCCTGCCGTGGCCAGGCCGCGGACCGGGTTTGCCATTTCCGACCGCGGCATCACGCTGCTGACCGTGCTGGGTTTGCTTGCCCTCTGGTGGCTGGTCAGCGCGCTGGCGCTGGTGCCGCCGCTGTTCCTGCCGTCGCCGCTGGCGGTGCTGCAAAAATTCAAGACGGTGGCGCTCCAAGGCTTTGTCGACGCCACCTTGTGGCAGCATGCCGCAACCAGCGTCGCCCGCGTGTTTGCGGCGCTGCTGCTGGCGATTGTCAGTGCGGTCCCGGTCGGCATCCTGATCGGGCTGAGCCGGCGCGCCAGAGCGGTGTTCGATCCCCTGATCGAGTTCTACCGGCCGATCCCGCCGCTGGCTTACTTGCCGCTGATCGTGATCTGGTTCGGCATCGGCGAGCTGTCGAAGGTGCTGCTGATCTACCTGGCGATCTTCGCGCCGCTGGCGATCGCCACCTTGCACGGTGCGCGCCGGGTCGAGCAGAACCGCTTGCGGGCGGCGCAGACGCTGGGCGCTACGCGCTGGCAGCTGGTGCGCTTCGTGATCCTGCCGTCGGCCTTGCCCGATATCCTGACTGGCGTTCGCATCGGCCTGGGCGTGGGCTGGTCGACCCTGGTGGCGGCAGAGCTGATCGCCGCCACCCGCGGCCTCGGTTTCATGATCCAGTCGGCGGCGCAGTTCCTGGTGACCGACGTCGTCATCATGGGCATCCTGGTGATCGCCCTGATCGCCTCGGCATTCGAATATGGCCTGCGCTGGCTGCAGCGCAAATACGTGCCCTGGGAGGGGCGGGCATAGGCGCAGGCCGGCCTGCGGTTTTCCCCGTCGTAGTGCAGGCTGGCGGTAGGGCGCACCAGGATCCCATCGATATCAACGTCAGCCGGCTGTTCGATGGCAACAGCACCGTCCGCGCGACTGCCTCGGCCGGGCGCCGATAGCCGGATCCCCGCAACTTCTTGCACGATCCTCCAAATGTGGGGGTGGGCGGCGGCACTGCGGATCGAAAAATAGTAGACTCGGGCTAACCCTGCAAATGGCAGGAAACGAGGCAGAAAATGACAGATCCGGAAGCAATCTCGGCAGAACGCGCGGTGTCGCTGCAGCAAATCGAGCTGGCGCGCCTGATTGCGCAATACGCCGCCACCGACGGCGTGCACCAGACGGCGATCGCGCCGCTCAACGTGGTGCGCATGTCGCAGCCGTCGGTGCCGGTGCACGCCTTGCACAAGCCGGCCTTGTGCATCATCGCCCAGGGCCAGAAGCGGGCGATACTGGCCGACGAAGTGTATGTCTATAATTCCGCGAGCTACCTGGTGGTGTCGGTCGATTTGCCGGTCACGGGGCAGGTCACGCAAGCCTCGCCGGAATTGCCGTATCTGTGCCTGCGGCTCGATCTTGATCCGAAAGAAATCGGCGACCTGATGATGGCTACTGAAATGCGGGCAAAGAAGGGCGATGCGCCGGCACGCGGCATGTTTGTCAGCAAAGCCACGACCAGCTTGCTCGATGCGGTGTTGCGCCTGATGCAATTGCTGGCTGCGCCGCAGGATATCCCGGTGCTGGCGCCGCTGGTGATGCGCGAAATCCTGTACCGCCTGTTGCAGGAAGAACAGGGCAGCATGCTGCAGCAGATCGCCATGTCCGACAGCCAGGCGCAGCACGTGGTCAAGGCCATTGAACTGATCAAGCGCGATTACCGGCTGCCGCTGCGCATTGAAAGCCTGGCGCGCGAAGCCAATATGAGTTCTTCCTCGCTGCATCAGCATTTCAAGGCGGTGACCGCCATGACGCCGCTGCAATTCCAGAAGCAGCTGCGGCTGCAAGAGGCGCGCCGGCTGTTGTTCACCGACGTCGGCGACGCCGCCACTGCGGGTCATCTGGTCGGTTACGAAAGTCCCTCGCAGTTCAGCCGCGAGTACAACCGCATGTTCGGCGCACCGCCCGCGCGCGACGCCGCCCGCTTGCGCAGCGCCGGCCAGGCCGGGGTCAGCGCAGCCTAGGGCCCAGGGCCGGCCGGGCAATCGCCTTATTCGGCGTGCCCGGCTGCGTGCTGCCTGGCGCCGCTGCGGCGTGAAACGGCTTCCTGTATCGCCGCCGCGATCAATATCGCGGTGGTCAGGCCGGCAATCATCAGCTGGTCGGTGAGGTAGGCGAACGGGATCAGGATCGCCAGCAATGCCAGCCCGATCATGTGGGAGAACGGAAAGCGGCGGTACACCACGGTCTTGTAGATGCCGTTGCCCAGCAGGTAAGTCATGGGGCCGCCGATCAGCACTGCCAGCGATTTGGTGTCGATATGGCCGGCCGGATGCGCGATCGCCAGTTCGTTGCCGACTGCGGCAATGATCACGCCGGCGACGATGATCACATGGGTGTAGTGAAAATAAGCACCGATGCGCCCGGGATCGTTGGAGGTGACGATGGCTTCGGTGCCGGCCTGGCTGCTGGTGTCGAAGTAGAGCCACCACATCGCCAGGCTGCCCAGGAAAGCGACCAGGAAGGCGATCAGGGTCGGCATCTCCCAGGCGGCCATGTGGCCGATGGTGGCGCCGGTCACCAGGATCGATTCGCCCAGCGCCACGATCACGAACAGCTGGCAGCGCTCGGCCAGGTGGCCGCCTTCGATGGTCCACTCTTGCGTCTGGGAGCGGCCCATGCCGGGCAGCCACAGGCCGATCATCGGGGAGAAATATTCGCAGGCCACCGCCGCCGTCCAGAACAGCAGCCGGTATTCGGCGCTGGACAAGCCGCCGGCGATCCACAGCGCACCCGAGATGCACAGCCAGCCAAGCATGCGCTGGAAATTCTTGCTGAGGGCATGGTTGCTCCCCAGATGCAGCACCACGAACAGCGTGCGGCCGATCTGCATGGCGGCGTAGCACGCCGCAAAGATCAAACCGCGTTCGCCAAATGCATCCGGCAATACCGCCGACATCACCAGGCCGGTCAGCATGACGGCGAACAGCATCAGGCGGATCGGCAGGGCGTCGGGATCGAACCAGTTGGTCACCCAGCAGGTATATTGCCAGACCAGCCAGACCGCGAACCACAGCACCAGCGTTTGCAGGGCCCCTAGCGGCGTCAGGTTTTCCAGCAGGTGATGGGACAGCTGCGTGACGGCAAAGACATAGACCAGGTCGAAGAACAGTTCGACCGACAGCACCTTGGCCTCGTGGCCGTCGCGCGCCCGCAGCAAGTTGGCTTTACCCCAGATGCTCATTGCTGTTTCCCTTTATTGTGAGGCGCCGACGCCAGCGGTCGCCGCTCACAATAAGGGATGCTTCAGCGGCTTGTCAATTGCCGTGGATCGTTCCCGGTCGGGCCTTCGACAAGGCCGATTGTGCACTATGCGCGCTTGGCCAGCGCGGCTGCTCCGGCTTGCGGATGATAGCCTGGCCATTGAGAAACGGCAGCTCGCCGACCAGGATGGGCGCGTTTTTCTGTACTTCGATCAGGCAGGCGAACAGGGTCTGGCCATCCACCTTCATCGGCGGCGCCAGCCGTTGCGCATTAAAGCCGCCGCGGCGCAGCCAGCGTTCCATGCCAATCGGCGAGACTGTCACCAGGCGCTTGGCGCCGAGGCGGGCGGCGCAGGCAATCGAAGCCTGCAGCAGCTTGACAGCGATTGAGGACGACACCTGGTCCAATGCGGTGTCGCTCTTCTTGTTGAAATCCATGGCTGCGAAGCGCGACAATTCCCAGATGTCAGAGTGGCATGGCGGCGCAGCGCCTTTCAGCAACTGCGGGAACACTTCGCTCAGCAGATATGGCTGGCTCGTCGGCAGCAAGCGGCCGCAGCCGATCACTTCGCCGTCCTCGTCCTGCGCCACCACGTAGATTGTGCCGGCATGATCGAACTGGTCCAGTTCGACGCCTTCCTCGGTATCGAGCTCCCAGCCTAGGGTTTCGACGAAAACCTTGTGGCGGTAGCGGCATACTTTGGCAAATAATTCATTTGACAGCTCATCGGCGGCCCCGGAAATGACTTTCATCGCTGATGTCCTTCTTGAGTGTGTGTATTTGCTAATTTTGAGATGTCGGAGGGGCTCGGCGTAACTGTAAAGGTTTACAGTTGTGCGGACAGGCAATATGGCGCAAGGCATGCCGCGCCAGCATTGAGCGCGCCAGCATTGGGCAAGAGGCTGCTCGCGCAGCGGCTGGACGAAAAAAATCCGGCCGAGGCCGGATTGGTGGGAGGTGCGCTTGCCCTGCAGGCGGCTACAAGATGCCGAGCATGGCAGCCTTGATCGCTGCCGCGGTCTTGTTGGTGGCGTTAAGTTTTTTTAAAGTGTTCGAGATATGAAAATTTACCGTGCGGTCGGAAATGTTCATGATCTCGCTGACCTCGCCCGAAGTCTTGCCGTCCGCGGTCCAGCGCAGCACCTCGATTTCCCTCGCGGTCAACTGGCTGGCGGCTTCCGGCATGTGTTTCTCGATCAGCAGCAATGACAGTCCCTCGTGCGCCACATCCACCAGCCAGGACAGCTGATGAGAAATTTCACGCAACTCCTTCTGCGATACATGGTCGTTCGAGCGCGACAGATTGAGCAAGCCGCATATCCCTTTGGCGTCATGGCGGGATTGCGCCCATCCGGCGTGCAAGCCATGCGAGCGGGCATCTTCCCAGAACATGCGGTTGCTGGCGACGTTCTGCTCGGACCAGATCATCGGCAAGGAGGAATTCCTGCCATGGCTGACGGTGGGGTCGATCCTTTCATAGTGCTCCTGGGTGTAGCGCTGTTGCCAGTCCGGAGAATAGTTGTTCAAGCTAATCACCTTTGGCTGGGCCACAGGCCACGGCAGGCGCATATCGTAAGCGCAGTAATCGAAACCCAGCCGCTTGACGATTTCCGACAGTGAATTAAATAGAATGGGCGCGGATTTCGCGCTCAGCAGTGACTGCATTTGTTGTTCTTGCCAATCAACCATACCTGCACTCCCGTAAAAAATGTGTGTTTTTCATGGAAGGAAAGTCTTTTCTCATGCCGCAGCGCCGGCAGCAGTCCTGATCGGATAAGGTTTAACGCTTATATCGATCGCGGGCCGGCAAACGGCGCAGCAACATCACTTCAGCTAGCATTTGGATGCCTTTTTTGGCGTCAGTTGTGGTACGCGGGCCTCGGATTTCCGCGTCCACAAAAAAGTTTCCATTTAGAAATTTAACATACTTTTACTATTACGGACATAGACAAATAGTCGAGTGTATATTCGAATAACATTGTTGATATGTTCATATTCGCCCTGAATGGGGCGGAAATGGGCCGGATCGCCGCTGCCGCCGGCGCCTGAAATCAGATAAAACGCATCTTGAAAGTCTTGCCTTTGATATTGCCGTTGCTGAGCTTGCCGAACGCTTGCTTGGCGATGCGGCGGTCCAGCGCGACATAGGTGACGAATTCAAAGACGTTGATCTTGCCGACCTGTTCCTTGCTCAGGCCGACATCGCCGGTCAGGGCGCCGAGCAGATCGCCCGGGCGCAGCTTGTCCTTCTTGCCGCCCATGATGCACAAGGTCAGCATCGGCGCGGTCAGCGGTTCGCCATAGGCCGGTTCCAGTTCCGCCAGGTCGAACCAGCTGACCGGCCCCCGCTGGTAGTCCTCGATCAGCTTGACCCATTTCTTTTCGTTCGGCGCGCACAAGCTCAGCGCCAGTCCGCGATCCTGGCCGCGGCCGGTGCGGCCGATGCGATGGATGTGGACTTCGGTGTCCTTGGAAACGTCGACGTTGATGACCGCGCCGAGGGTCTGGATATCCAGGCCGCGGGCGGCGACGTCGGTCGCCACCAGCACGGAGCAGCTCTGGTTGGCGAAGCGCACCAGGATTTCGTCGCGCTCGCGCTGCTCCAGCTCGCCATACAGCGCCAGCGCGCTGAAGCCCTGGGCGCGCAGCTCGTCGGCCAGTTCGCGGCAATGGATCTTGGTGTTGCAGAAGGCGATGGTAGAGACCGGCTTGTAATGGTTCAGCAGCTGCGACACGGCGGCGTTGCGGCCTTCGTAGGTCACTTCGTAGAAGCGCTGTTCGATGCGGCCTTCGTCATGCTGCGCTTCGACCTTGACCTCCGCCGGGTCGCGCAGGAACTCGGCGCTGGCCTTGCGGATATCGTCCGGATAGGTGGCGGAAAACAGCAGGGTCTGGCGGCGTGCCGGGCAGGCGCTGACGATGCCGGCGATTTCTTCGTAGAAGCCCATGTCGACCATGCGGTCGGCTTCGTCCAGCACCAGCGTCTGCACCGTGCCGAGATTGATGCTGCCGCGGCCGATATGGTCGCGAATGCGGCCCGGGGTGCCGACGATGATATGCGCGCCATGCTCCAGCGAGCCGATCTGCGGCCCCATCGGCGTGCCGCCGCACAGGGTCAGGATCTTGACGTTGTCGGCGAAGCGCGCCAGCCGGCGCAGTTCTTTCGCCACCTGGTCGGCCAGTTCGCGCGTCGGGCACAGCACCAGCGCCTGGATCGCGAAATAACTGGGGTTGAGCTTGTGCAGGATGCCGATGCCGAATGCTGCGGTCTTGCCGCTGCCGGTCTTGGCCTGGGCGATCAGGTCGCGCCGCTCGAGGATCACCGGCAGGCTCTGCGCCTGGATCGTGGTCATCTCGTGGTAGCCCAGGCTATCGAGGTTGCTCAGTAGCGCCGGCGCCAATGGCAGATTGGAGAAAGAAGAGGTTTTCATGAGGTCGCCTGCTTAAAAGGGAGGCAAGTCTAACAGCTGGGCCGGCATAGGACCAGCGCCGCGGCGCTACTTGTCAAATAACTACTGCTCGTACAATTCAAGCGGCAGGCCGTCGGGGTCGGCGAAAAATGTAAAGCGCTTGCCGGTGAACTCGTCGATGCGGATGGCTTCCACGGCGATCTCCCGGTCGCGCAATTCCTGCGCGGCGGCGTCGACATCCGGCACCCGGAACGCCAGGTGGCGCAAGCCGCAGGCTTCGGGCCGGCTGGGGCGCGGCGGCGGCGCCGGGAAGGAAAACAGCTCGATCTGGACGCCGTCCGGCGTGCGCAGGTCGAGCTTATAGGAGTCGCGCGCGGCGCGGTAGGTTTCGGCGACGATCGCCAGGCCCAGCAGCTCGGTGTAAAACCGCTTGGAGCGCTGGTAGTCCGAGGCGATGATGGCGACGTGATGGATGCCGGAGATATGCATGTGAGTCCAGGATTTAGTTGGCAGTGATGGGCAACTATACCTTGAGACATACATCAATATTGGCCGATTCCGCTCAGGCCCAGCAAGGCGCCTGCCGCCAGCACCCACAGCGGATGGATCTTGCTCCTGAAAGTGATCAGCGCGCAGCCGCCGGCGATCGCGGCCAGGCCCCAGGTGTGGGCCGAGGCTTCGGTGATCAGCGCGGCGCTGGCCGCCACCAGGCCGACTGTCATCGGCACCAGCCCGGCCTGGACGATGGCGCGCCAGGGCTTGTCCTTGAAGCGCTGCCACAGATGCAGCACGACGGCGGTCAGGATCGAAGAGGGACCGAACTTGGCCAGCGTCGTCACCAGCACCCCGGGCCAGCCGGCGACATGCCAGCCCACCAGCGTCACCACCATCATGTTGGGCCCCGGCGCCGCCTGCGCCAGGGCGAACATGGCGCTGAAGTCCTGCGCCGACATCCAGTGATGGATATCGACCACCTGCCTTTGCATTTCCGGCAGGATGGTGTTGCCGCCGCCGAACGCCAATAGCGACAGCTGGCTGAAAATCGTCGCCAGGGAAATCAAGGTGGCGCTCATGACGGCAGCTTCCAGGTCAGCAGCACGCTGAGCGGGGCCAGCACCAGCATGGTCGGCAGCAAGGGCAGCCGCAGCAGCGCAATAGCAAGGAAAAACAGCCCGGCGATCGCCAGCGGCACCGGTTTCCTCAGTAGCGGCAGCAGCATCTTCAGGGCCATCGAGATCAGCAGGCCGGAAGCGGCTGCCGCCAGGCCGGCAAACAGATGCTGGATCTGGGCGTCGTGCTGGAAGTGCTGGTAGGCCACGCCGAGGCCGATCACGATCGCCGAAGGCGCGGCGATCAGGCCCAGCAGCGCGGCCAGCGCGCCTGCCAGGCCGCGGAACTGCATGCCGATAGCCACCGCCAGGTTGATGATGTTGCCGCCGGGGAGGAACTGGCAGAGACCGAGCATTTCAGTGAATTGTCCGGCATCCAGCCAGCGCCGCTGCTCCACAATCATGCGCCGCGCCAGCGGCAGCACGCCGCCGAAACCGATCAGGCCGAGCGAGAGAAAGCCGGTGAATAATTCGCGCGTGGTGGGCGTGGCGCTGAGGGCGCCGTCGTCGCTGAGGATAGTTTTTGTAGTCATTGTCTGCGTCAGGGAAGGTTATGCGTGGGCGACGATAAACAGGCGCTTGAAGGGCAGCAGCGTGATGCCGTTTTCACGTTGCGGATAGGCTTTGCGCATCGCCGCCGCATAGGCCGCGCGGAAGTTCTCGCGCTGCTCTTCGGGCAAGGCGTCCAGATAGGGCCGCAGGCTGGTGCCGGCAGCCCAGCTGGCGACCGCATCCTCGCCGCTCAAGGTGTGCAGATAAGTGGTTTCCCAGATATCCAGCGTGGCGCTGTGCGGGCGCAGCAGGTCGTAGTAGCTTTCCGCGCTGAGGATGCCCGGCTGCGGCTTCAGCTTGCCCATGTAGGGCGCAAATGCCGGCGAGCCGGCCAGTTCCGCCTGTACCTGGCGCAGCGGCGCCTCTTGCATGGCCGGCACTTGCACGGCCAGCCAGCCGCCGGGCCGCAGGAAAGACAGCAGGCGCGGCATCAGGACAGGGTGGTCGGGCAGCCATTGCAGGGCGGCGTTGGAATAGATCACATCCAGGCCTTCGGCTTGCCACTGCCCGAGGTCGGCGCGCAGGAAACGGCACTCCGGCACCGCTGCCGCAGCGGCCTCCAGCATGTTGGCGGAGCTGTCGACGCCCAGTACGTCAGCCGCCGGCCAGCGCGCTTTCAACAGCGCCGAGACATTGCCGGTGCCGCAGCCAAGGTCGACTACCTGCCGGGGTTCTTGTTCAGGCACGTAGCCCAGCAGATCGAGTGCAGGGCGCAGGCGCTCATTGCCGAAGAGCATATATTGTTTTGCGTCCCAGATATCATTGGCGATTTTCATGTTTTCTCCCAGGATTTGTCACAAGCTTGCCTGTCAGGACCGGTCTTGCCCGATCTCGGACGGAATCGGCATTTATACCCGAAGTGCCGGTGAATGTTGATTCGACAGACGCATGTTACAGACAATCCAGGCTTCTACAAATCGACTTTTTTACCGTCAACTTGTGACTTATAATCACAAGCATGTCTAGAGAACTTCCTCCGTTGCAAGCCTTGCGCGCGTTTGAAGCCGCCGCCCGCTTTGAAAATCTCTCGGCCGCCGCCGAAGAGCTGCATGTGACGCATGGCGCGGTCAGCCGCCAGGTGGCAGCGCTGGAAGCGTGGCTGGGCATGCCGATATTCCATCGCATCGGCAAGCGCGTGCAGCTGACGGACGACGGCCGCCGCTACCTGCTCACGGTGCAAGCGGCCTTCGATAATATAGCCGCCGCAACCAGGCTGCTGCGCGAGTCCGGCACGGTGCGCGTGCTGCACATCAACGCTTTGTCGACGTTTGCGATGCGCTGGCTGCTGCCGCGCCTGAGCGGCTTCCAGCGCCTGTATCCGGGAGTCGAGCTGAAGTTGTCTACCTCCACCTCGCAGCAGCCGCTGGGCGAGGCGGGAGAACGTTTCGACGTCGCGATCCGGCGCGGCCCCGGCCACTGGCCGAACTGCGAATACGGAGAATTCCTGGAAGAGAGCGAACTGCCGGTGTGCAGCCCGGCATTGCTGGCGCGCACGCCGATCCGGGTCGCCGGCGACCTCGCAGCGCATACGCTATTGCATTCCGATACGCGGCCGGACGCCTGGCCGAACTGGCTGGCAGCCGCCGGCGTGGCGCCGGCCCGGTGCAGGAAAAAACAATCCTTCGACCATTTCTACCTGGCTTTGCAGGCTGCCATCGACGGTCTCGGGGTAGCGCTCGGACCGTTGCCGCTGATTGCCGACGAGCTGGCCAGCGGCCGCCTGGTGACGCCGCTGGCCGAACCGGTGATCCGCACCCGGAGCTACTGGTGGATCGTGGCGCGGCAGCAGGCAGGATCGCCGCTGATAAGGCATTTCTGTGATTGGCTGCAGCAAGAGGCGCGGCGTTGAGAGATCCATAACTAGTTTCGCAGATAGTGATGCATAATGGTTGCGGCCGTTTTGGACTCAGATCAGATTAAAAAATAAATCAATGAGGAGACACCCATGCGCGTTACCGGACTCAAGCAGCCTTTGCAAATCCTTGCCGCCACCTTGCTGTGCTTCCTGCTTGCCGCCTGTGGCGGCGGCAGCGGCGACGGACTGGCGCCGCAATCGAAAATGTTCACCGCCGACGGCGGCGTCTCTGCCTTTTACCGATGGGATGGAATAATTCCGGCGACGCCCGGCGTATTGCTGCAGCAGGAAGCAATGCCTGCCGCGCTGGTGCTGCCCAACGCTGCGCAAGGCATCCGCATTCTCTATAGTTCCACCGACGGCGACGACGGCAAGACCGCCAACTATGTTTCCGGCGACCTGCAGCTGCCTAAGGGAACGCCGCCGGCCGGCGGCTGGCCGGTGATCGCCTGGGCGCACGGCACCGTCGGCGTGGCCGACATTTGCGCGCCGTCCTGGACCACGCGCGACCCGCGCGACGTTGACTATCTGGATGCCTGGCTGGCGCAAGGCTATGCCGTGGTGTCGTCCGACTATCAGGGGCTGGGTACGCCCGGCCTGCATCCGTATCTGCACTCGCGGGCGGAAGCCTACAGCGTGCTGGATGGCATCCGCGCCGCCATCAAGAATTTCCCGCAACTCTCCAGTTCGGTGGTGATTGTCGGCCAGTCGCAGGGCGCCCAGGGAGCCATCGCCACGGCCGGCTACGCGCCGACCTATGCGCCGGAACTGAAATTGCTGGGGACGGTCGCCACCGGCGTGCCTTATCAGCTGCAAAGCGTGCTGGCCTACCTGAATGCGCTGACGGCGCAGGTGCCGACCACTGGCTTCACCGCCGTGCTCGGGACGCTAGAATCCTACGCCTGGCTTGGCTACAGCACGGCGGAAAGGGTGATCCCGAATTTCCTGCTGTCGGATCATTTGACCGCCAAGGGCAAGGCGTTTTATTCCGTGGTGGCGACACAGTGCCTGGGGCCGATCGTGGACTACATCAACCAAAACAAGCTGGTCACCTCGGATGTATTCAGCGCTGACGTCACCGCCTGGGCGACCCAGGTGCTGCAATACTCCAATTATCCGACGGTCAAGTTCGCCGGCCCGATGTTCGTCGGCACCGGCACCCTGGATACGGATATCCCGACGGCTGTCCAATACCTGTTCGCCAAGGATGCCTGCGCCGCCGGCAGCACGGTCGAGCAGCATTACTATGCCGGCCAGGACCATGACGGCACGGTGCTGGCCTCGCTGGTGGATTCCAAGCCCTTCGTGCAGAAACTGTTTGCCGGCCAGCCGATCACTTCGAATTGCGCCGCGCTGACGCCGCCGCCCTGAGCTTGCGGTGGATCGGCGGCATGGGTCATGCAGGCTTGACCCATGCCGCAAACCTAGCTGATTAATTGTTTGGCTTGGGCTGCGGCTTGGCCACCAGGTCCATGCGCCGTTGCAGTCGCGCCTGCGCATCGGCGTCGCCGGCGGCTTTGGCGCGCTGCGACTGTATCCCCAGCCAGGCCAGCAGGGGCCGGCGCCAGCCTTGGGCGGAGGCGGTCTCGGTTGCCGTAGCGATATCGGCCGGCGTCAAGCGTCCGCTTTTCAACAGCGCGCCGGCGGCCACCAGCCGCGCCAGCGGATCCTGGATGTCGCCCAGCCGGCCGCTGCTGACAACGCCGCGGTGCTGGGCCGGCAGCAGGCCGCTGTCCAGCCCCTGCCATTGACCGTTCAGATAGGCCGCATAGCTGCGCTCGGCGGCGTCGGCATCCGGCGCCAGCGGCTGGAAGCCGGCGCAGTTGTCGAATTCGAGGCTGGCTACGCGCGCGGCGCAGCGCATCAGTTCGGCGCGCGCCACCAGGTCCGGACGGCCGGTGCTGGCGACCGCATCGCGGGCGCGTGCAAACTCGACCTCGGCAACGCGTGTGTCGCCGCTCAGGTAGGCCGAAGAAAAACTCTGCAGGGAACTGTAGGCATTGCCTTGCCAGTCAGGTTGCGGCGGCTTGCTGCTGCAGGCGGCCAGGGCCACGGTGAGCAGGCCGAGCAGGGCGGGCCGGCAAGGGGATGTCTTTTTCATGGCAGTTTGAGTTCCGTATCGCGGGCGAAGGGCCATTTGCGGTTGATTTCATCCACCAGTTGCGTCACTTTGCGCAAGCTGGCGTCCACTTCGGCGCGCAGGGCGCCCAGGTCATTGGTCGCGATGCGGGCATTGCTGCCGACTGCCTGCGCTTCCGCCAGCACAGCGTCGACTTTCTTCAAGCTGCTGCGGGCGTCGCTCAAGACGCCGTTGAGCTGGATAATCGCCGCTTGCGCGTCGTCCATCACGCCAGGCTTGCCGCCGGGCTGGCCAAACACGCGCTGGTCAGCCTTGGCCAGCAGGGCGTTGACGCGGTCCAGGGTGGCAATGATTTTCTTGGCGTTTTCATCGCCGCCAAGCGCGCCGCCCAGCACGCCGTACTGGCCGTTCAGGCGCCCGGTCACGGCTTGCACGTTAGCCAGGCTGGTGTTCAGGCTGGAATCGGCGGCGGTGATGGTTTGCAGGTTTTCCAGCAATTCACGGGCAGTGGCCACCAGTCGCGGAATTTCCGCGGCGGTGTCGCCGCGCAGCACGTTGCGCTCTGAATCCGGCGGCAGCAGAGGATCGTCCAGCACGCCGGTGAAGGCACGGATGCGGGTGTCGCCGACCAGGCCGCGCTCCAGCGTGAACACGCTGGAAGTCCGCAGCCAGTTGGCGTCCTTGCGCGGGACGTCGATCAGGATGCGGGCCTTGCCATCCGCGCCCAGGTCGATGCGCTGCACGCGGCCGATCGGAAAGCCTGAGAAGGTCAGGTCCATGCCTACCAGCACGCCCTCGGAGTCATCCGAAATCAGCACCAGCCGCTGGGTGCTTTCGAAGACGCCGCGCGCATACATCACGTACAAGACAAAGCCGGCGACCAGGACGCCCATCAGGATCAGCAGCAGCAACGCCTTGAACTCGACGTGGGCCGGCGGCGGAGAGGAAGCAGGAGCAGGAGATTCAGGGGCAGGTGTCATGGTTTTCGATCAAATGTATTTCACTGCCAGCGCCCCGACCTCGATCAGGACCAGCACGAACAGCAAGCGCGTTGCGCCGGGCTGCAAAGTGGAAGAGAGGTTGATATTCCGGCGCGCGCCTTCGAGGATGGCCGCCACCGGGATCACGGCCACTGCCAGCCCGAACAGCAGGGTTTTCAGCGCAAAGCCGATGGTGACCACCGGGTCGAAAACGCGGCCGACGGTGCGGGTGTAGTCAAGCAAGCCCCAGGGAGTGAGGCCATAGACGTTCACATAGGCCAGCAGCAGCACGATCACGCCGCTGACCGTGGCCAGGGTCGCTACCGAGAAGGCGCTGGCAATCACGCGAGGGACCAGGTCCAGCTGCAGTTGCGCGATGTCGAATTGCGCCGAGTTTTGGGCGGCCATCGCGGCGCTGAGCGGCGAGCCGGCGGTATTGAAGGCCAGCCCGGCGCGCAGCGCCACGAACAGCGCGGCAGACAGCGGAATCAGTTCCAGCGCCAGCACCCGCACCACCATTTCCAGCGCGTAGCGCGACAGGCCGTAGCTGAGGGCGGTGATGATCACGATGCGGATCAGCACCAGGCTCAGCAAAGTCGACAGCAGAGTGAACCACGGCAGGATTTGCCAGGTGCTGGTGTAGATGTATCTGTAGGTGGTGCTGCGGTTGGCGCGGTGGTAGGTGGATGGCGAAAACCCCATCACCAGCGCGATGCCGGCCAGGTGCAGCATGGACCACCAACTGCTTACGGTGCGCATGGCGGCCACAGCCCATTGCTCGGGTTTCAGGTAACGGGATGAAGTTGGGTACATGGTTCAATGATAACGCAGCAACTCCGGCAGCGGTTCCCGAGATTTGTCGGTCAGGCAATTGCAGCTTGTTAAGCGCCCCGGCTGGCTCTTGGGAAATACGGCGGCCGCCTGCATAGCCCTTCACATTTTTGCCACAATGAATGTTAATTATTGTTGCGCCAAGTCGGTAAATTAAATAGCATTGCTTACGGGAACGTTTATGTATTTATGTATGTATAAGAAGAGTCGCCGCGCACGGACTCAAATTAAATACACCGAGGACAACGATGATTGCACTGCGATGCAGATGTGGTTCTTTGTTCATTTCGATTCTGCTTTCAGCCAGCAGTGTTTTGTGGAGTACGGCAGCATTTGCCCAAGTCAGCGGCGTCAACAAGTCGTTCAACCCGGTGCAGATACAAGACCGTGCGCCATTTAACATCAGCCACCTGAGCATCGTCATTGCCAATCAGACCCCCGGCAAGACGCTTACCAATTTCAACCTTACCGACAACCTGCCCAGCGGCGTGACGGTGGCGGCCAATCCGAATATCGTCAATGCCTGCGGCGCCACGCTTGCAGCCACGCCTGGCGCCACCCTGGTGACCGTGAGCGGCGGCTCGGCCCAGTTCGGCGATATCTGCACTTTCCAGGTTGACGTAGTGTCAACCACTGCCGCCATCTACACCAACACGATCCCGGCCGGCGGCCCCCTGGCCGATGGCGAGATCATCCCGCAAGCCGCCAGCGCGTCGCTTACCGTCATCCGGCGCGACACGGCGCAGCCGCAAGTCAGCGCCAAGACCTTCGTGCCTAACAATATCGTCTCCGGCCAGACCTCGCAGATGACGATCACGCTGAACAATACGAATATCCTGCCGCTGACCAATACCAACCTGAACGACATCTTCCCGGCCGGCATGACCATCGCCAACGCTGGCGCCAGCAGCACCTGCAACGGCACATTGAACGCAGCGCCCGGCGCCAGCCAGTTCTCGCTGAGCGGCGCTACCATTCCGGCCAGCGGCACCTGTACGGTGACCATGCAAGTGGTCGGCGATTCTACTTCTGCCGGCACCATCAACTTGTCGAACACCATCAGGGCCGGCGACCTGACTTCGCTTAACGGCCAGGTCACGCCGCCGCTGGCAAATACCGGCGCTACAACCGGCACGCTGGCGGTGTCGCCGCGACCGACCGACCGCCTGACCAAATCTTTTTCGCTGGCCAATGCTTTTGTCGGCCAGGCATTTTCCATGACATGGACGCTGTTCAACGACACCGGCGCCGCCTGGACCGGCCTCGGCGTGAGTGATGTGCTGCCGGGGAACATGACGGTATACGCCACCGCGCCAGGGCTTTCCACCACGTGCAGCGGCGGCGCGGTGAGTTCGCCCGCCGCTAATACGGTGCGCCTGGCCAACGCCACGCTGGCCGCCGGCCAAAGCTGCACGGTCACTGCCAAAGTGATCGTTCCGGCCGCCGCCAACGGCCAGCCGTTTACCAATACCATTCCTGCCAATTCGATGGTCGCGAATGGCGTGCCGGTAGTGCATAACGCCGCCAGCGCCACCGTCATCCTGCAAAATCCGGGCGCCGGCCAGGTGCCGACCCTGGTCAGCGTTGCCAAAAACTATGTGCAGCTGGTGACGGAAGCGGCGCTGACGCAGGCATCGCCTTTGCCGCCGGGGCATCCGCCTGGGACGGTGACCGGCGGCTTGATCGACATGACGATACAGCTCAATAAAATCGTCCCCAGCGGCGGCGTCGACACGGACCTGAAGCCCTTGTTCTTTGCCGACGACTGGTCGGCAACCGCGCCGAACCTGCGCGTTTTCGCGCTGCAGAGCAATTCCTGCGGCGGCACGGTGACTGCCGTTGCAGGCGCACAGACCATGACGCTCAACAATGGCTTGATCGCCCAGGGCGGAACCAGCAACTGCGTCATCAAAGTGCGCCTGAAAGCCGACAATAATTTTGTGCCGCCGGCGCTCGGCACGCCGCAGAGCAATACAGTGGTCGCCTGTACCGGCGCCGGGCCATGCACGGCCGGCAGCCAGACCTCTACCGCCAATGCGCTGGTGGTCGGTGCGCCGCCGCTGTTCCCGGCCAAGTCCTTCAATCCGACCTCGCTGCCGCTGAACGGCGTCACCAAGGCCAGCATCACGATCCAGAATCCGGCGGCAACCACGCGCTTCAATGTGCAGGCGGTCGACACCTTGCCGGGCGGACTGATGTTCAGCACACCCCTGAATGCCGCGGTATCGTGCACCAATAATCCCGGCGGCACGCCGAGTTTCCTGGTCAGCGGCAAGACCCTCACGTTCAAGGCGACGCAGCTGGCTGGCTTCAATAGCACGACCACGGCGCCGCAATGCACGATCACCTTCGATGTGGTGGCCGATCCGTCGAGCCCGCTGGCGGTGGCCGGCGCCACCGCCACCAACACCATTCCGGCCAATGCCGTGACAGCCACTGACGCCGGCGGCAATCCAGACGCCAGCGCCACCAATGTGCGCCCGGTCGACGCCAACCTGACTTTCAAGGCCAATGTGCAGCCGCCGCAGGTATCGAAAGGATTCAACCCGATCGTGGTGTTCCAGGAAAACGGCAACGGGAGGATTGACAACAATATCCAGGGCACCGGCGTGGGCGAGCTGTCGACCCTTACCCTGCAAATCATCAACCCCAACGCCAGCAGCGCCGGCAACTTCACCGGCCTTAGCCTGAGCGACGCCTTGCCGGCCGGAGTGGTGGTGGCGTTCGTGCCGAACATCACCAAGCTGAACTGCGGTTCGCCGACGGTGACGGCTGCCGCCGGCGCGCAAACCATCAGCATCAGCAACGCCACGGTTTCCTTCGGCAACAGCTGCGTGGTGACGGTCGACGTGATCGGCACGGCCCGGGGCAACCAGATCAATACGATTCCCGCCAATGCGGTCCAGACCACGCAAGGCGTGAGCAACGCCCAGCCGGCCAGCGCCACTCTCACGGTGCTGGGCATCACGCCGATTTCGGCGCTCAACAAGGACGTGACGAAAACCGGCAGCACGGCTTCCTTGCAAGGGCAGGCGGTAGCTGCCGGCGACAACCTGACGTATAGCATCAAGCTGTCCAATCCAGGCTACCTGCCGCTGGTGCTGGCGACCGACGTCAAGCAAGTCACCGATGCGCTGCCTGCCGGCGTCACCTTTGTTTCCACTACAGGCAGCGATGTGCCGGGCGTCTTGAGCGGCAACAAGGTGATCTGGGACCTGACCGCGTCCGCCCGCATCCTGAAGCGTTCGGAATTCATCACGCTGATATTGAACGTCAAGGTCAACAATCCTGCCACGGAAAGCCTGGTGAATGTGGCCACCACGCCGACCACATCCAGCTGCAGCCCTTCCAACAGCGTCGCATGCAACTTCAACCCGCCCAACGCCAATTGCCGGCTGCCGGTAGATCCGCTCAAGGAAACCCCGGCTGAGCTGCTTGATCCCACCGTCTGCAATCCGGTGGTCAATCCTATCGCTGCGCCCAGCCTGAAGATCACCAAGACCCATAGCGGCAATTTCACCGTCGGCGGCAGCGGCAGCTACAGCCTGGCCATCAGCAACGACGGCCTGGCTCCCAGCACCGGCGTGATCCACATCAGTGACCTGCTGCCGGCCGGAATCAGCTTGCAGGCTAATTCGATCAGCAGCGGCAACGGCGCTGTCAGCAATATCGTGCTGAACGGCCAGCTGCTCACTTTCGATTTTACGCCGGCCGCGCCGATCCCCTCGAACGGCGGCGTCAGCCTGAGCTACGGTGTGAACGTGGCGGCCGGCGCCGCCGGTTCTCTCACCAATTACGTCAGCATGAACGGCGGCGACGGTTTCAGCGGCCGCCTGCCGCCGGGGGCGGGCTGCAGCGACAGCATGCATTGCAGCAGCGACACCACAGCGATTACCGACGCGCCATCACTCAAGCTGGTCAAGAGCCACACCGGCAATGTTGTGGCGGGAGGAGCCGCCAATTATGTGTTGACGATCAGTAATGCAGGAGATGTGGCCACTACCGGCGCCATCCATCTCATTGATGTGCTGCCAAATGGAATGAGCCTGGCAGGCAACTCTGTCACCAGCACTGCCGGGACTATCAGCAATGTTGCCAGTAGCGGTCAAACAGTGACATTTGATCTGACCCCGGCTACGCCGATTGCTGCCAAGGGATCTGTGGTCGTGGCCTATAGCGTCAACGTCGCCGCCACCGCCAGCGGCAGTTTGATAAATTACGCCAGTGTCTCTGGCGGCGGGGATGCAACTGCCGTACTGCCGCCGCTGGCGGCATGTACCGATAGTCATTGCAGCAGCGACGTCGCCGCCATTGCTGCGCCGGCGTCGTCGCTGAAACTGGTCAAAAGCCACCTCGGCAGCTTTTCCGCCGGCGCCAGCGGCACCTACACTATTACCATCAGCAACCAGAAGGGCGGCCCCAGCAGCGGCGCCATCCATGTGCAGGACCTGCTGCCGGACGGCATGAGCCTGCTTCCGGCCTCCGTCGCCAGCACCGGCGGCAGCGTCAGCAACGTCACCAGCAGCGGCCAGAGCGTGGCGTTCGACTTTACGCCGGCCGCGCCGCTGGCAGTCGGCGCCAGCGTCAGCCTGATTTACGGCGTGAATGTGGCGGCCACCGCGAACGGCACGCTGACCAATTACGCCAGCGTCTCCGGCGGCGGCGATCCGTTCCTGCCGCTGACGCCGGGCACATCATGCAACGACGGCGATCACTGCAGCAGCGACGCCACCAGCATCGTCAGCGCGACGGTGCTGGTAGTGGTCGAGACTGCCAACAAGAAAGAAGCCGAACTAGGCGACCTGGTCACCTACACTACCAATGTCACCAATACCGGCGATGCCGCCGTGCCCAAGCCGAATATCGTGCTGGACTTGCCGAACGGCTTCCGTGCCGTCGACAACAGTACCCATGTCACCGGCGCCACGCTGGTCAAGCAGGAAGGCGCTCCGGGTCCGGCGCTGTCCACGGTGGTGGATATCATCAATCCCCACGCCAGCGTGACTGTCTCCACCCGTGTGCGGCTGGGCGTGGGCGCCATGAACGGCGATGGCGTCAGCCGCGCTACCGCGACCTGTCCGGGCAACAGCAAGGTCAATTGCGCCAACGAATCCAGGTTCAAGGTACGCGTCACCGGCGGCGTCTTCACCAATGATGCCTGCGTGGCGGGGATGATTTTCGTCGATTGCAACGGCAACCAGATCAAGGACAAGGAAGAGCTTGGAATCCCCGGCGTGCGCCTGTATGTGGAGGATGGCACTTTCCTGGTCAGCGACGTCGAAGGCAAATACAGCTTCTGCGGCCTGTCGCCGCGCACCCATGTGCTGAAAGTGGACCAGACTACCTTGCCGCGCGGCAGCCGCCTGGTGGTCAGCAGCAACCGCAATGCCGGCGACGCCAACAGCCTGTTCCTCGACTTGAAGAACGGTGAATTGCAGCGTGCCGACTTTATCGAAGGTTCCTGCTCCAATCCGGTCATGGAACAAGTCAAGGCACGTCGCAGCCAGGGCGAGATCGATGCCCCGCAGACCGAGAAAAAACGCGGCGCCTTGCTCAAGTTCGAAGGCAAGGCCCCTGACTATCCGCAGCAAGGGACCGACAGCGCCAACCAGGTCATCGTCAAGCCGCGCGCCGGCGGCATAGGCGATCCGCCGCCGGCGCCGGATACCCGTAGTGAACGCGACACGCCTTTGCAGCAGCTGGAAATGCAGCAGAAAGAGAGCAGCCAGGGAGGCCGCCATGGGCAATAAGCACGCTATTGCCGGCCAGCGCCGGACCGCCAGGCGCATGCGCCGCGCCAGATTGAGCGTGCTGACCCTGACGCTGATGCATGGCTGGCCGCTCTGGGCACAGGATGCGGACGGCGCGCGCAAGGATTTCGGTCCGCCGGCAAGTGTGTTCAATACCGATAGCCATTTTTATCAGAACGGCCTGAGCCTGCCGGCGCTCAACGGCGGCAACAGCAACCTGACTACCGGCCCGCAAATCTATCCGGACCGGATTGAGGGCGCGAACTATGGCGCCAACCGCAAGGTCGGCCTGATCCGGGTCGAAGTCGACCAGGACAGCTTGCCGGCCGACGGCCAGACTCCTGCGCACCTGAGCATCAGCGTGCTGGATTACAAAGGGCAGCTGATCGCAGGGGAGACCACCATTACCGTGGAAGCGTCCGGCGGCCGCATCCAGCTGCCCGGGGCCAGTACCGACGAGTTCGGCCCGGGCCGCACCGACCGCGACCGCATCACGCCCGGCACCCAGGTCAAGGTAACGGACGGCAAGGCCGAAGTGCTGCTGCTGGCGCCGTACCAGCCGCAGGACGTCACGGTGCGTATCAGCGCCGGCCGCGCCCAGGCGCAGGGCGTGATCAGCTTCGTGCCGGAACTGCGCGAGATGCTCGGGGTCGGCCTGATCGAGGGCATCATTCATTTCGACAGCAAGTCGCCGCTGCAGCTTTCCGGCGCCCAGCGCGGCGACGGTTTCGAACAGGAGATAAACAGCTGGGCCCGCAGCAGCGGCGACGGCAAGCGCTATGGGGCCTTGCGCACGGCCTTTTTCCTGAAAGGGAAAATCAAGGGCGATGCGCTGCTGACCATGGCCTACGATTCCGATAAGGACACCAGCGCCAGGCTGTTCAGGGATATCCGGCCGGATGCCTATTATCCGGTATATGGCGACGCTTCAATCAAAGGCTTCGATGCGCAGTCGGTATCCAAGCTGTATGTGCGTATAGATAAAGATAAATCGTATTTGCTGTACGGCGATTTCAACACCGGCGACGGTTTCAGCCAGCAAACCGGCGGCGGCAGCGTCGCCAACCTGCGCAAGCGCGACCTGGGCAATTACAGCCGCAGCATCAACGGCGCCCGCGGCCATTACGATAAGGACGGCATCCTGGCCAACGCCTTTGTCACCAAGGACACGCTGGTGCAGCTGGTGCAGGAGTTCGCGGCGCAGGGCACCTCCGGACCGTTCTCGGTGGCCAAGGCGAACGCCGTAGCGGGCTCGGAAAAGGTCGAGATCGTCACCCGCGACCGCTATCAGCCGGCCGTCATCCTGGCGGTGCAGCCCTTGCAGCGCTATGCCGACTATACCTTCGAACCGTTCTCAGGGCGCATCCTGCTGAACCAGCCGGTGCCCTCGGTGGACGCCAACGGCAATCCGAATTCGCTGCGCATCACTTATGAAGTCGATGCCGGCGGCGAGACTTTCTGGGTGTATGGCCTGGACGGTCAGTTCAAGCTGGGCAAGATGCTGGAAGTCGGCGGCAGCTACGTCAAAGACAAGAATCCCTACACCCCGTATACCCTGATGAGCGGGAATGCCACCGTCAAGCTGGGTGAAAACACCGCGATCGTGGCTGAGTACGCGCGCAGCAAAAGCGTGCTGGGCAGCGATGTCGGTTCCAGCCTGCTGGGCAATCCCTTCAGCCTGCAGCCGGCCGCGGGCCAGTCCGGCGCAGCCGCCGGCGGCCTGCTGCAAGACGTTACCGGTAACGCCTGGCGGGTGGAAGCCTTGCACCAGGGCGACGGCTTGCAGGCGCGCGCCTACTTCGGCCGCAGCGACCCGTATTTCAACAACCCCGCGGCTTCGCTGGCGCAAGGACGGGAAGAGGGCGCGCTCAAGGTCACCAGGAAAATCGACGAGCGCTGGAGCGCCTATGTCGAAGGCACCCATAGCAAGGACCGGGTGGCCGGGGCCCAGCGCGATGCCGGCGCCGCCGGCGTCAGCTACGCCGTGACGCCCAAGCTGGATGTCGATCTCGGCCTGACCCATACGCGCGAGGATGCCGGCAGCTACGCCAATACGCCGCTCGGTTTCGGCAGCGGCTTGCTGGTCAGTCCGCAATCGACTTTCGGTTCCGGCTACGGCGTGCTCAATCCGCAGACCGGCTACGGCCTCAACGGCGGCAATTTCGGCCTGGCCGGCGTCAGCTACCAAAGCACCGGCCTGCGCCTGCGCGGCACTTACAAGATGACGGAGAAGGTCGATCTCACCGGCGAATACGAGAACGGCATCGGCGGCAACGACTACCATCGCGCCGCGCTCGGCACTGCTTATCATTTTTCCGAATCGGGGCGGCTGTACGCGAAATACGAATGGCTGACCGGGCTGTCCTCGCCGCAGGCCACGAACGGCGTCTATAACAGCAACGCCTTTGTGTTCGGCATCGATAACGAATACATGGAGAACCAAAGCGTATTTTCGGAATACCGCATGCGCGATGCGATCGACGGCAACCAGCTGCAATGGGCCAACGGCCTGCGCAATGCCTGGGATATCAGCGATACGCTCAAGGTCACCACCTCGGCCGAATACCTGAACGCCATGCGCGGCCAGACCCAGAGCGCGTATGCCTTGACCGGCGGCGTCGAATGGCGGCCCAGCGAGCTGTGGCTGCTGGGCGGCAGGCTGGAGTGGCGGCGCACGCAAGACCTGACCTATACCATGGTCAACACTGCCAACACGCAGGTGGCGCCGGCCACCTCTTTCCTGGCCGGCAACGATACCTATCTGTCGACCCTGACGGCGGCGCGCAAGATCAGCCGCGACTGGACTTTCCTGGGGCGAAATTATTTCCTCTATACCGACAATCGCGGCCACACCGGCAACCTGTGGGAAAACCGCTTGCAGACCGGCATCGCCTTCCGCGACACCGACACCAACCGCCTGAATGTGCTGGCGCGCTACGAATACTGGCTGCAGCGCGACAAGAGCGGCTTGAACCAGTACGTTCCACCCAGCACTGCAGACAGCCTGGGCGGCATTGGTGGCATTGGCGGCAGCGACGAGAACGCCAGCCAGGGCTTCGACAAGCACATCATTTCGATGCATGCGGATTATCATCCCAGCCGCCCATGGTGGCTGGATGGCCGTGCTGCGGCAGAGTGGCGGCGCGACTATTTCGACGGCACCAGCAACACTTACCAAGCCTATCTGCTGAGCGGGCGCGTCACTTACGACATTTCCAAGCGCTGGGACATCAGCGCCCTGAGCTCGGTGCTGTACAGCCCGCAAGGCAGCAGCAAGCAATATGCACAGGGCTTCGAGGCCGGCTACCAGCTGCAGGACAACCTGTGGCTGTCGGCCGGCTTCAACTGGCGCGGCTTCAGCGCCAGCGACCTGGCCGGCTCGGACTACACCAACCGCGGCATCTACCTGCGGGTGCGCTTCAAGTTTGACGAAGACCTGTTCGGCGGCAAGAACGGCTCGGTCAATCCGGCGCTGGCGCGCGACAAATGACGGCGCCGCTTGCCGATTCCGACAAGGGCCCGAAGCTGCGCCCGCACCTGTACTTGATACAGAAAGGAACACCATGAAGTCGTCGTTCATTCCATACCGTTCTGCCGCGGCCGCCATGATCGCGCTGGCGCTCGCCGCGTGCGCCCAGACCGCGCCGAATCCGCCCGCGCCAGGCGCCCTGGCGCCCCAGCAGGAGCGCATCAGCGACGGCGTCATCGATCGCGACTACGGTGCATACAGCGCGACGCAGCAACGCATCAAGGCGCTTAACGACGGCGGCCGCAGAGTGGCGGACTATCAGTTGTCCAAGGCGCAGTGCTGGCTGGACGTCTCTTTCCACGAATACAGCCGCAACGATCGCGGCGGCTTTCCGCAGGCCGCCCTGAGCGAAAGCCAGCGCATCATCGGCGCCCTGGAAGCCGGGCAGGATGCCGGCTTGGCGACGCCGCTGGTCAATCGTGCGGAAAAATTGCGGCCCGATCTGTGGGCCAGGTACGACGCCTTGAAGCAGTCGGCCGGATTCTCCTGTGCGGCCCAGCAAACCGCTTGCGGCGAGGTGGAACTGGTCCACGCCGGCAATGAAATCCATGACGCCGGCTGGCGCCATGCCAAGCCTTATGTCCAGATTGCGGAGGACCTGGCCGGCGGCGCGGAAAAATCGGCAGCAAATTGCGGCGCACCGGTCAAGCCGGCGCCGCCGCCGGTGCAGCCGGAAAAAATCACGCTGTCGGCAGATGCCTTGTTCCAGTTCGATAAATCGGACAGCAAGGACCTGTTGCCGAAAGGTCGTGCCGAGCTGGACGATCTGGCGCTGAAGCTGGCGACGCGCAAGGTAGCCGTCACCGCCATCAAGGTCACCGGCTATACCGACCGCCTGGGCAGCGCGGCCTACAACCAGCGCCTGAGCCTGGCGCGCGCCAATACCGTGAAGCGTTATCTGCAGGACCATGGCGTGACGGCGCCGATCGGCGTGGAAGGGCGCGGCCTGCAGGATCAGCTGGTGGCGTGTGCGGGCGTCAGGCCGCGGCCAGCCTTGCTGGCTTGCCTGCAGCCTAACCGCCGGGTGGAAGTGGCGATTACCGCTGAATAAACGGCGCAAGCAAGCGTCAAGAACAGCCCTGTTTGGGCCGCTTTTCTGTCCGCAGAAACACGCTCTGGCGAGGCCAGGGGGATAACCCTGGCTGCAACTGAATTTTGCGAGATGGAATAAGGAACAATTTCGTTTATGATAAGGAGGCGTGCCCGGTTTCGGATCTGTGTTTTGACTATTGGAAAGAGAAAAATGACTGCATTGCTATCGCTAAAAAAAATCTCCGGCGCTGCCGGATTTGCCGTGGCTGGCCTGCTGGCCGCCAACCCGGTACTGGCCCAGTCAACCGCATCGATCGACAGCGCGGTTGCCACGGCTTCGCAATGGGTGGCGCTGGCCGACAGCAATCAGGCCGACCGCATGTGGTCTTTGAGCGGCCCTGTCATGCAAAAAAGCACCAGCAAGGAAGACTGGCAGAAATACCTGACCACGGTAAAGACGGAACTGGGGGCGCTGACCAGCCGCCGCTGGGAACAAATCGCCCATGCCACCAATCCGGCCGATCTGCCGCCTGGCGAGTACCTGAATATCGCTTTCGTCTCGCGTTTCGCCAATGCGCCGACGGTAGAGAAGGTGTCGCTGGTGCAGGTCGGCGATAAATGGGTCCCGGTCGGCTACGTCATCACGAAATTCGTGCCGCCGGCTCCGGCTCCGGCTCCGGCTCCGGCTCCGGCTCCGGCTCCGGCTCCGGCAGCAGCCGCGCCGAAGTAGGCGCTAGAGCAGCGGTGCGATGTCCACGCCAGCCGCGAACGCAAGTGAGCGGCTGTGCGCAATCATCGGCAGCCCTGCAGTCTATCTTTTAACAGGCCTCAGGCCGCTCCGCGGTAAGAGCTGAGCTCCGGGGCAAGCCTTTGCGGTCCCTGCAGCTGGACAGATGGTTTTTGTCTTTGCGTGTCAGCCACTTTTTCGACGCCGTCGGCGGCGATGGCCTCGAGGAAAGACAAGACGTTGCGATAGTAATCCACCCGCATTTCTGCTTCGAGCAACTGTCGTTCCGCTTGATATAAGGCCAGGCGGGTGTCGCGCAGTTCGTTCTCAGCCAGCTTTTCCGGCGTCAGGATATATTTCGTCGCCAATCTGTTCAGCCATCCCATGTCGGCACCTCTTTCGTATGGAGACGATTTGATCTTAAATCGTTCTGTACAATTAAAGCGAATATTTGACATCATTTAACTATATTGTTGCGCGATTTCCACGCGTATATTTACGTGGAACAACAATGCATCACTAGCGAAGAAGGTCTTTGTAAAACGCAAGCGGCTTACCGCACACAAGCATGCGATTGATGCGCTGATGCGCGAATTTCCGGCCATGATTTACGGCGGCGTTGCCTGCGCAATTTTTCTGAAAATGGCGTTGGTCCAGCCAGCGCCGCGCCGGTCAGTGCACCAGCAGCGGCGCGCGATAAGATTTCACGCGGTCAAGCTTGGCGGCGTACAGGTCATGATCGCTGCGGGTAGTGCTGCTCTCCAATGCGACGCTCAGGTGCTGTACTGCCTGATCGATTTCTCCCAGCCGCAGGCAGGCGATGCCGAGCCAGTACTGGAATTCGTGATAGTAAGGATCGCGCGCGATTTCTTTGGTGAATTGCAGCTTGGCAGTCTTGTAATCTCCTGCCCGCATTGCCGCCATGCCCAGGTTGAATGCCTGGAACGGCGCTACCGGCTGCAATTGCGCGAGCCTGGCGCCCAACGCCTTGGCGCGCGCCGTCTGGCCAAGTTCGTTGAGAACATCGATCAGATTGAATATGACGACGGTGTTGTCGGGCTCGCTCTCAAGCACTTGCGTGAACGCACGCTCGGCCTGCTGCGGATTGCCGTGACGCCGGTAGATCACGCCCAGCGTATTGTACGAAGCCAGGAATCTGGGATCCTGCCTGATGGCTTCGCGCACCCACCAATAGGCATCGTCCTGCTGATGCTGCGCCAGCGCTTCCGCGGCCTGGTTGTTCATGTACATGGCGACGACTGTGTTTTCGCCGATATCCAGGCGATTCTGCCCACTGATCTCTTCCGGCGGCAGGAAATCGATGGTAAGAAGGCTGGCCTGGTCGAACCGGGTGCGGACGTCGCTCAGTTTTTTACCCAATGTAATATTGACGTGTCCGCTGGCAAAATAGATATCGTCGTTGCGGGTCCAGGACTGATCGATCAATACCGTCTGGTACTCGATCGGCAGCCCCAGCTGCTTGGCGAAAGCGGCAGTCATGATCACCAGCGACAGGCAGTTTCCGGAACGCGCGGCAAAGGTTTGCGCGGCATTGCGGGTGTGCTCGGAGTTGTAGTCCAGTTTCAACTGTTTTTTGTTGTACAAGGCATCGAACAGGCCTTGCTGCATGCCTTTGACATGCATCTGGTAGGCGATTTCCTCGCTGTGCAGGTATTGCTGCATGGGTGGGCTGAGCGCAAATACGTCATCGGCGCTGATGCGTTGCGAGGCGGGCGCGAACAATTGATCGTTGAACAGGTTATCCGCCCGCGGCGCCGGCGGCTCCGAGACGCAGGCGGCGAGCATGATGCAGAAAGGCAGGACTACCCAGTTTTTCATCTGAGGCCACCATGTCGAAAAATGCCGTTTCGAGTCGAGGTACCGTTGTGTGCTTCTACTCTCTAATATATACCTGATTCGATCAAGCCGGCGGACGGCCCATGATGTAGTGTTCGAGCTGCTGGATGATGAACTGCTGCTCGGAAATGATATCTTTCACCAGGTCGCCGATGGAAATGATGCCGATCAGCTTGCCGTTGTCCAGGATCGGCAGGTGGCGCAGGCGATTCTCGGTCATCAGCGCCATGCACTGCTCATTGGTGTCTTCCGGGCGCACGTACATGACGGAGGAGGTCATGATGTCGCGCACCGAGGTTTCTGTCGACGAGCGGCCCTTGAGTATCATTTTCCGGGCATAGTCGCGCTCCGTGACGATGCCGACAATGACCTCTCCTTCCGTCACCAGCAATGCGCCGACGCTTTGATCGGACATCATTTTTATGGCGTCGAATACCTTGGCTGACGGCGAGATGGTGTAGACGGCCTGGTTTTGCTTGGTCTTAAGAATTTGTGCGACGCTTTTCATCTGCGGTCCTTTCAGACAAGCCTGCGGGTGCATCAATGTTTCCAGCCGTGCTTTAGTAAGAAAGTAACGCGTTCGTATTCGAATTGCAAGTCTCTTCGTCGGCGGCGTGAATCGCTGCCGCCGACTGGCAAATCTGACAGTACAAAAAGACGTGCTACTGCACTAATATTGCATTGCGGAAATTTAATTTTCTCATGCATAGCATTTAACAGCGGATCCTGAACTTGATCAGCCGCCGGGCGGCGACCTCCGAGGGCAGAGCATGCCAGCGCAGTGACGCCATCGTTTGGAAGCGCAAGCTTCATTCCTTATGAAAATGAATTTCAGTGGCCGTTTTTAGCGTTACAAGCGTACTGAAAAAAATAGCCAGGTCATCTGATGCAATTGTTGCGCCGCGCAAGTCGGGCGTCCGCATGGCGATCTTTCTTTTTGCCGGCGCGTTGATCGCCTGCATATGGGGGGTGACTCTCTATGACGGGGCTGAGGGAGGGATCGGGCAGCGGGCTTTTATCCTGGAGGCGCAAGCCGATCTGCTCCACGCCGGCCAGATTGCGATGCTCGATGCGCCGCCGGGCGCCGGCCATGCGCAGATGCACAAGCGGCGGACCTATGCGCTGGCGATGTTTGCGACGATGGTGGTGCTGATGCTTACCATGCTCATTTTGTTCCTGGCTGACGGCCTGATCAAAACGCGGCGCGCGGCAGCATTCTCCAATCAGGCGAAATCGCAGTTTCTGGCCAATGTGTCGCATGAACTGAGAACGCCTTTGAACGGCATCCTGGGTTACGCCGAACTGTTGCGAGAGGACCTGGCCGGCACCGACGCCTGGCATTTTGCCCAGGCAATCCATGACAGCGGCACGCATCTGCTGCTGCTGGTCAATTCGGTGCTGGACCTGGAGCGTATTGCTGCTGGAAAAATGGAAGTATTCCTGGCAGTGGAAAACCTGCGCGAGCTGATGCAGCAGATTGTCGCCGGACATGCATCGACGGCAATGCGCAAGAAGATCGGCCTGCGCCTGGCGTTGACCCCGGGATTGCCGGTCGAAGTCGTCTGTGACCGCAGCAAGCTGGTGAGGGTGTTGAATAATTTGATTCATAACGCAGTGAAATATACCAATCAGGGCGCGGTAACCGTAAGGGTTTTTCATGGCAGCGGCAGCTTGATATTCAAGGTGATCGATACCGGCGAAGGCATTCCTGCCGGTTTTCGGGACGCCATTTTTGAAAAATTCACGCAGGTAGACGGATCAGACCTGCGCGCGCAGGCGGGCAGCGGCATGGGGCTGGCGCTGGCCAAGGAGCTGGTGAAATGCATGGGTGGCGCGATAGGCGTGCAGTCGCGGCTTGAGCGCGGCTCCATATTCACTTTTACGCTGCCGCTCCCCAAGGCAGGCACGGAAACGAAGGTGCGATGAAGCACATACTGGTAGTGGATGACAATCCTCTGAACAGCAACCTTGCCAAGGTCATCCTGACCCGGGCCGGGCATTCGGTGCAGGTTCTCACTTGCGCTTCCGATGCTTTGCACTACCTGAACAAGAACCCGGTCGATGTCATATTGACTGACATCGGCATGCGGGATATTAACGGCAAAGAGTTTTGCCATATCGTCAAGAGCCGCCTGAATGCGTTCGCACCCCGCGTAGTGGCGTATACCGCGTATGCGATGGAAGGGGAGCTGGCCTCGTTCAGGGCCGCCGGTTTCGATGCTATCGTGGTCAAGCCGGCCTCGCGCCGGCAGATTCTGGCGGCGGTGGATCCCGATGGATCATATTGACGATGTTTCCGCACGCGACATGACAAGGCCGATACATCCGGACATGCAACTTCAGACCTGCGATCACTTCAGCCCCCAGACATTTTTGAGGCATGCCTATCAAGACAAGGCTGTCTGTGCCGAATTGTGCGCGCTGTTTCTGCTGGTCGCCGGCGAGCAGTTCGGCAGGCTCGAGGCCGCCGTGCGGGCGCAGAATGTGGTTGCGGCGGCACACGAATGCCACGCCCTGAAAGGTTCTTTGCTGATCGCCGGAGCGCATGCGGCGGTACGGATGCTGGATCAGATCGACGCAGAGTTCAAGCGGAAAAAATTGCCGTGCGGGGGTGACGGTTTTTCAAAGCTGCAAGTCGAAATTGAACTGACGATGCAAGAAGTACGGCGCTTTCTTGCGGATAGCGAAGAGTCGGCTGTTCGATGCTGACGGCGGCCTTGGCGGCGGTTTTCAATTTATCTGCAAAATGCTGGTATCGCTTTGCAGCCGATGTTCGGCGATTGCGGCGGGGTGGCCGGAAAGCCAGAGCGCCGTGCCTTCGATCAGCTTCTGGGTCGGGACAGGTTTCGCGAAGGAGGCGACCAGCAGCACCACAAAACTGGCGACCACCAGTGAGCGGTTCAGGCTCGGTTTCGGCGAATTTTCCGCATGCCAGATAAAGCACAGGCCGACCGCCAGGCCGAGCAGGAAGCCGCTCAGCGCTTCCGAGACCGAATGGAAGTGCAGCTGCACCCGCGACAGGCTGATCAGCGCCGCCAGGCCGACTCCCAGCATCGCGGCCGACCAGCGCAGCGCAAATGCCTGTTGCCGGAAAATGAGATAGAAGAGCGTCGGGAGAATCGCGGCGGAACGCATGGCGTGGCCGCTGAAGCCGGTGAAATCAAGCGCCTCTATGCCGATGCCCCAGCCGACAAAAGCAATCTTCGACGCCGCGACCAGCATGAGTCCGCCGGCAAACAGCAGGCACCAGGACAAGAACAGGCGACGCGTTGCTCCGGCCGTCAGCCAGATTGCGATGGCGACAGCGGCCGGAAGCATGACGTTGCTGCTGCCGATCTTACTGATTTGCATCCATGAAAGCATAGGAACCGGTACCTGAAATGGGGTGGTAAACGCCTGCTCTGGCGATCAGAATCCTGCCGGCGCGCAGCGCACCCGTCATCGCACCTGTCATTTTATGCGGTGTTGATTCAAGCGCCCGTGCTGAGCCGGGTCTGGCGCGCCTTGCGGGCGGCGCAGCCGCGCAAGAAGCCGCGCAATTCCTCGAACACGATAGGTTTTTGAAAATACAGCACCTCGTCAGGCAAGCCGCCGCGGGCTTCCAGCGCATCTTTGCCAAGCGTGGTCAGGATGGCGATGTCGATATGCCTGAGTTCCGGCTTGGCGAGCACTGTCTTGACGATCTCATAGCCGTCGATGCCTTCCATCACGATATCGAGCAGCAGGATATCGTACTTGCGCTGGGCGATTTCCATCAGCGCCTGATAGCCGTTCTCGCAAAAGCTGATCTCCAGCGGGATATTCCAGGAGCTTATCTGCTTCTCATACACCTTGCGCTGCAGTGCGTTGTCTTCAACGATGAGGGCGCTTAGCGTCGATGACAAAGAGCCTTTTTCTTCCAGCAGATCGCTGCGTTCCGCTTTCAGCGCCTCTACCGCTTCGCGCGGAATGCGCCGGTGTCCGCCCTGGGTTTTCCAGGCAACCAGAATCCCGCGTTCTACAAGTTGCTGGACCGATGTGACGGAGATCCCCAGCAGGCGGGCGGCTTCTTGCGTAGTGACATCGCTTTGATTGAGTTTCACTGCTGGCATCGGGTAATTGATTCAGTTATGTATTTTATCAAACTATGAAATGCAGATCATCCATAGCGCCAACGGTTTGGAGGCGGCCGCAGCGGCAATTGTTCCTGCGCCCGCACCTGATTTCATTCCCTGCCTGCGCATAGTAAGTCTTCCGCAGCCACGACAACAGCCTTATTGAAGCCTTCAAGAGACGGCGGACAGCTTTGCGGGGAAATATCCACGCACATTTTAAAGGCGCTTTGCTGCAGCGCAATCAAAAATCTCTATTAAAATCAATTTTAATTTGTTATATTTAACAATGTAATGAATTTACTGTTTTTATTGATTCAATGTTTTCTCGCCTGAACTGCCAGCCGGTTTGGTCAGGGATGCCGGCAATCCAAGGCGCGTCTACTGCAAGGAGGCGGTTTGGACCGTGCCTGGCATGTTTCCCGGCGGCAGCCGGATGATTTTTACGTGTGAGTCAAATTGAAAAAAACAATCGTGCTGTTAATCCTGTCTCTGGCGCTGGGCGGCTGCGCGCTTGCACCGGGGATGCGATTCGATCCGCAAGGGACGGTCGATGCCAGCGACCCCGATTCCAGGCCGGTGATCAAGCCGATCACCCTCAAGCTGGTGCAGCAGGAGCGTGCCGAGCGCCTGCGGCAAGCGCAGGCCAGCGCATCGTATTACCAGGAACTGCTGACACAGCCCGAGCCTTACCGGATCGGCGTGGCGGACGTATTGTCGATCATCGTCTGGGATCACCCCGAACTGGTGGTGCCGAACCTGACCTATACCATCGGCGCCAGCGGCGCTGAAATATCCAATGTCGGCCTGGCCGCGCAGACGCTGCCTGGATACGCCGTCGGCAGCGACGGCAATGTGCAGTTTCCCTATGTCGGCAGGTTCAAGGCGGGCGGCCTGACAGAACTCGAGGCGCAGCAGCAGCTGGTGACGCTGCTGAAGAAATATATCCGCGATCCCCAGATTACCTTGCGCGTGATCGGCTATCGCAGCCGCAAGGTTTACGTGGATGGCGAGGTGCGCAGCGCCGGCGTCAAGCCGATGACCGATGTGCCGATGTCGCTGGCGGAGGCGCTGAACCAGGCCGGCGGCATCAGTCCGTCCGGCGATCCCAGCCGCATCACGTTGACGCGCGGCGCCAGGAACTACCTGATCAGCATTCCCGAACTGGCGGAGCACGGCATCAGTCCGTCCAAATTGATCTTGCAGAGCGAAGACTCGCTGCGGATCACGCCGCTTGCCGACAATCAGATCGTGGTGGCCGGCGAGGTGCGGGACCCCCGTGGCGTGCCCTTGCGCAGCAACGGCCGGCTCACCTTGAGCGATGCGCTGAGCCAGGTCGGCGGCGTGCTGGCGGAGACCAGCGATCCAAGCGCGATCTATGTGGTGCGCGCGGCGCCTGAGGGGACCATGCCGGAAGTCTTTCATCTGGACAGCAAGTCGCCGGTCGGCCTGGCGCTGGCGGAAAACTTCGAGCTGAAAGCCAAGGATGTTGTCTATGTCGATGCGCCGGGGCTGGTGCGCTTCAGCCGCATCATGGCGCTCTTCTTAGGCAGTTCGACCAATGCGGTCAATTACCGCAATGCCGTGGACAAGAAGAATTGATCAAATCCATCCTAATCGTTTGCATAGGCAATATTTGCCGCTGTCCCATGGCGCTGGGGCTGTTCGCCCGGAAACTGCCTGGGGTGCAGCTGAACTCGGCCGGGATCGATGCCGTGGTCGGGGCGCCGGCCGATCCGTTGGCGATAGACCTGATGCGTCTGCGCAATATCGATATCAGCGCGCATCGAGGAGAGCAGTTGCGCGCCTGGCAATGCGCATCCGCCGACCTGATTCTGGTCATGGATCTGCCGCAGAAGCGGTTTATCGAAAAGCATTATCCGACCACGCGCGGCAAATTGTTCCGCCTTGGAGAGTATGGCCGCTTCGATATCTTCGATCCTCACCAAGGCGGGCGCAGCGATTTTGAACGCTGCCTGGCGCTGATCGAACAGGGTGTCGACGATTGGACCGCGCGCATAGCGGCGAGCGGATCGCCGCCGCCCAAAGCAACCCATGAGCTGGTCCAGATAACGCAATGAAGGCGCCGATCTTACGATGACAAAACTTACGCAGCCGCTGCATATGTCCGCAGGCAAGGATGAAGAGTTGAATCTGACGGCTTTGCTCGACGTACTGATCGGCAACCGCAAGATGATAGGCATAGTCACGATTGCCTGCTTTGTGCTGGGAACGCTCTATGCATTTCTGGGAACGCCGGTGTACCAGGCCGACATACTGGTCCAGGTCGAGGATAACTCCGCCAGCGCCGCCGCCAGCAACATGCTGGCTGATATGTCGTCCATGTTTGATGTGAAATCGACCGCCGCGGCCGAAATTGAAATACTCGGGTCGCGGCTGGTGGTGTCGCGTTCAGTCGACGCCTTGCACCTGTACATCGAGCAGAATCCAAAATATTTCCCTTTGATCGGCGGCTGGATTGCGCGCCACAATAAAAAATTGTCTGTGCCGGGATTGCTTGGCTATGGCGGCTATGCCTGGGGCAATGAGAGCATGGACGCGGATATTTTCAACGTGCCGCAGGCGCTCGAAGAAAAGAAATTCAGGCTGCAGCTGCTGGAGCACGGGCGCTATCGCCTCAGCAGCGGAGAATTCGATGAAGTGTTCGAAGGCAGCATCGGCAAGCTGGAAAAATTCGCGGTGGAGGATAGCAATCTCGAACTGAGGGTGGCCAAGGTCGATGCCAGGCCCGGGACCGTCTTCACATTGATCCGCAATTCCAGGTTGAAAACCATCCTCGACCTGCAAGACCAGCTGGTGATCGTCGAGAAGGGCAAGCAGTCGGGGGTGATCGGCGCTACCTGGCAAAGCCCGGATGCGCGGATTGTAAGCGAGACCATGAATCAGATCGGCCAGCAGTACGTGCGCCAGAACATTGAGCGCAAGTCCGCCGAGGCCGCCAAATCGCTGGACTTCCTGAATGACCAGATACCGCAGCTGAAAAGCGAGCTGGAGCAGGCGGAAAATCTCCTCAATGCCTTGCGCAACAAGCTCGGCAGCATCAGCATGAGCGACGAAGGCGCGATGGTGCTGCAAAAAGCGGTAGATACGCAGACCCAGTTGCTGGAACTGAAGCAGAAGCGCAAAGACCTGGCGATGCGCTTTTCGGACTCGCATCCGTCGCTGAAAGCGGTTGATGAGCAAATCAGCGCCTTGTATGGCGAGCAGGGGAAAGTCAACGGACTGATCAAGCGTTTCCCGAATAACGAGCAGGATTTGCTGCGGCTGACCCGCGATGTCACCGTCAACACCACCTTGTATACCGGTCTGCTGACCAATATAGAGCAATTGAAGCTGGTGAAAGCCGGCAAGATCGGCAATGTGCGGCTGGTCGATGTCGCTGCCTTGCCGGAACTTCCGGTCAAGCCGAAGAAACTGATTGTGCTGCCGGTCTCGCTACTGTTGGGCTTGTTCTTCAGCGTCACGGCAGCCTTTGTCCGCAACATGCTGTTCAGCGGAGTTACAGACGCCAGCGAAATCGAGCAGCACACCGGCTTGAGCGTCTATTCAACCATCCCGCGCAGCGATGCCCAGCTGGCGCTCAGCCGGCAGGTGAGGACGAAAGTGCACGAAGTGTCGCTGCTGGCCGTGGCGCAATCGAACGACCTTGCGATCGAGAGCATGCGCAGCCTGCGTACTGCGCTGCAGTTCGCCATGCTGGAGGCGAAAAATAATATCGTGCTGCTGACGGGGCCGTCGCCGGCCGTCGGGAAATCCTTTATCGCGGCCAATCTGGCGGCGGTGGTGGCGTCGTCGGGCAAGCGCGTGCTGCTGATCGACGCCGACTTGCGCAAGGGGCATCTCAACGAGTATTTCGGTTTCGGGCGCGACGGCGGCCTGTCTGAGCTGGTATCCGGTTCGCTGCAAGTGGCTGCCGCGATCCACCGGGAGGTGGTCCCGGGCCTGGATTTCATGGCGACCGGTAAATTGCCGCCGAACCCGGCCGAGCTGCTGATGGCGCGCAGCGTTGGCGAGGTGCTGAAAACCGTGGCGGAGCAGTACGACATCGTGATCGTCGATTCGCCGCCGGTACTGGCCGTGGCGGATCCAGCCATCCTGGCGGAATTTTCCGGCACCACCTTCCTGGTCGCCCGTTCCGGCCTTACAAAAATCGGCGAAATCATTGAGTCGGCAAGGCGCCTGGTGCACAACGGCGCGCATCCGAAAGGCGTGTTGTTCAATGGCCTCGATCCCAATGTGAGCAGATACGGCTACGGCTCCAAGTACGGCAGCTATCGCTACACCGCCTATTCATACGAGAAAAGCAAACGCTTAACGACCTGAAATACAACCTGAAATACGACCTGAGAAGGGCGAGGGCAGGCCGCCATTTTGCGGTTCCTGCTCCCAGGTCTTTACCGGTGGGTACCCAATGAAGCTCCGAGCCATGAAAAAATTCAGCGCTTTATTTCAAGTCATCGCTGAACAGGCGATCTTTACCTTGTCTTTTTTTTGTACGCAGGCCTTGCTGGCCAGGTATCTGAGCGTAGCAGGTTTCGCGTCGTTTTCAGCGGTGTATTCGGCGGTGATTCTGTTAAACATCATCCATGGCTGCACCGTGATGGAACCGCTGCTGGTGTTTTCCAAATCGGACCATGGCATCAGCAAGCCGTTGCTGATGCAGCTGCACGCGCCTCTGGCCTTGGCCAGTATCCCCGTCACCATCTACCTGGTGGCGCATATTCCCAATGCGCCGCCGCACTTCGTCCTGGCGCTGGTGTTTGCGCTGACCGGCTTCATCGTCTACTGGACGGTGCGTTCCATTGCCATTCTTGAAAACAAGAGCCTCAAGTCGGCGCTCCCTGCCTTGGCGCAGTTTGCCGGCGTCTGCCTGGCGATCACCCTGATCCCGAAGGATAGTCCGTATCAGCTCAATGAAGTATTGATTTTCCTGGGATTGCCGCTGCTTCTTGCCAGCGCCCTGATCTCCAGGGGGACTCCGCCCAAGACAGGGCAGGTCAGCGGAGCGTCTCCGGAGAGTCCTCCGTGGCTGAGCTTCGGATTGAACAACACGTTCAGCCAGATCCTGGTGTGGGCCATGACCCATGGCCTGGTGATTTTCTACATGTCGCGCCAGCAGGCCGACCTGGCTGCCAATTTCCGTGTCGTGATGACCCTGGTCTTGCCGGCGCAGTACCTGAATATCGCTATTTCCAATTACCAGCTGCCCAAGCTTTCGCGCCTGGCGGAGGAACGCTCGCCGCAATTTTCGGCGATGGCGCGCACCTTCATTCTGGTCACGCTCGGACTCAGTCTTTTGTACAGCCTGCTGCTGTGGATGGCGGGAGGATCGCTGGTCGGCATGCTGTTCGGGGCCAAATACGCCGGCCTGAACATGCGCGACTACATCCTGTTCCCATTCATCTTCGCTGCCATCCAGGGCGGCCGGACGGTCTTGAAGGCGCTCAGGCTTACCCACTACGCAAGCTGGGCGGTCGCCGTCGGCTTCCTGTTTTTCCTGCTCGCATTCTCCCTCAACGGCCGCGGTTCGATCAACAGCGTATTGATCCCCACGGTATTCGGCCTGGGAGCGGCGGCCGTCATCATGTTTTACCAGATCAAGAAAAGTCTAAAGGCTATTTATCTATGAAAATTGTGATTTGCGCTGTTCCGTATAGCCCGAACCTGGGCGACGGCGTCATCTATGAAAATATCAGGCAGTTGCTGACAGAGCTGGCGCCGGCCGCGCAGATAAGCGCGCTCGACATCGCCGGCCGCGATGGCTATGACGTTTCCAGCGTTTCCAGGAAGCCTTTGATAAACCGGGTGCCGGGACGGCTCCGGCCATCGGTTGTGTGCGCCTATTTTTGTCTCCAGTACTGGTGGCGCTGGCGTCACAAATGGGCGGAGCAGCTGGCAGACGCCGATCTCATCGTGGTCGGCGGCGGGCAGCTTTTCATGGACGCCCATCTGAATTTCCCCATCAAGCTGTTTTTGCTTTCAAGGACCATCAAAGCGATCGGCAAGTCCGGCAAGGTTGCCATTTTTTCCGTGGGGGCGTCGAAACTGATGTCCAGCGTCGGCGCCAACCTGTTCCAGCGCGCATTAAAGAATATGGCGCCGGTGCGGATCAGCGCGCGCGACATGCTGTCAGCGCAGCATATGAAAAAATACCTGGCGATCGACGGCGATGTCTGCATCACTCCTGATCCGGCGATCTATTCGCGACAGACTTATGCGCAGGATCCTCGCGCTGCGCACAGCGGAAATGTGCTCGGCATCTGCATCTCCTGTCCGCTTGAAGTCAACCACGGCGTCACAAGCGGGCCGGCTTATGAATCGAAAATTTCCGAATTTTTCGAGAACCTGGCGCTGCAGGCGACAGCACTGGGATATGTCGTCAAGTTCTTTACCAACGGCGCTCCGGAAGACGAAGTATTTAAAGATGCGCTGGCGGCCCGGCTGAACAGCCATCGCATAGTCAATGTGCCCAGGGCCGCTGCGCCTGCGCAGCTGGTGGAAAACATCCGCGCTTGCGACTACATCATTGCCCATCGGCTGCATGCCAACATCGTTGCCTACGCCCTGGATATACCTGCCATCGGGCTCAACTGGGATGTCAAGGTCAAGTCATTCTTTGAGCTGATAGGCCGCAGCAGGTTTTTCATTCCATCGCCGATACCGGATGTGGAAAGCACGCTTGATCTGCTGAAGCACGCGCGGGCATCGTGCGGGACAGAAAAATCTCGCCTGACGCTGAGGTTGAAGAAAGAAGTGTCGGCGCTGCTGGAATCGTCCGTCCAGCAGGGCGTCACCGCGGGAACGCGGCGCTGGATAGGCAGCAACGTCGATTATGAAAACATTGTATAGGACACGCATCAACCCCGAAATGCGGGTTGTCAGCGCGATATGCATGCTGCTGCTGAGCGGCCTGATCTATTTCTATCAGCGGGTTTTCCTTCCGGATTATTTTTTCATTGATGAAAAGACGATCACCGACCTGATCAGGTACACCGATCTCGACATCTCGCTGCAGGACTCGTTTACCAGCACTGCGATGGTATATGCCCTGATCGGACCGGAATGGTCGCAGATCCTGCTGCTGCTGGCGACGGCGGCAGTGATCGTCTACGTCTGCAAGAAATCCTACCGGCTGATCGACCTGCTGTTCGCCTTTCTCCTGATGCTGTCGTTTGCGCTGTTCAATCTTAAATTATCGAAAGAAGTGATCGTCATCATGCTGAATCTGATCGCTTGCGCGGTGTGCGCCACGCAGCTGTCGAATCGCAAGAAAATTACGATCGTTACCGTTTTTTATTTACTGTACGCGTGGAAATTCCGCGTGTACTACGTCGTCATCGCGGCGCTGATGCTGGCCTTTCATGTGATCGCCGGCAGCCGCGGCAAGTTGCGTCTCTGGCTTGTGGCCGGCATGTTGCTGCTGTGCTGCGCGATACCGGGCGACTTCTGGGATCAGCTGCAGCAGGCGCGCGATGTGGCCAACGCCAATCGGGAGGGCTTGTCCGATTCCAAAACCATGTTCACGAATCTGCTGGCGCCAAACGGTGTGCTTACCGTTGTCCCGAACGCGCTGTTTGCCGCCGTCCGCTTTTATTTTGCACCGCTGTTCTCCTTGCGGGTGCAGGAACTGTTCCTTTCGTCGACGCTGTGGTTCCTCACCCTGGTCTTGTTCAAAAGGCGCAATTACGGCCATCCCTTGTTTTTGCTGCTGGCCGCCAATTTTGTTGTCCAGACTTTCTTTGAACCCGATCTGGGTTCGTTCTTCCGCCATTTGAGCGCCTACGCCTTTTGCGTATTCGGGATCGGCTACATCGTCCCGGACGACGACGGGGAGCAGCAGGAATTGACGACAGCCGGATTAAACCGCCTTGACGAGGAGATCTGAATGAATCGCGCGCGACCGTTGCACATCCTGAATGTGGCTGAGACTATCAAGGGCGGGATAGCGACCTATCTCGATACGCTGGAGCACTACAGCCGCGATTTCAACTGCCAGTTCGAATATCTGATCCCGGCCGCGCAAACGGACCAGATCGCATCCAGGCAAATCCAGCCGCATCCCTATTCCAGGAAAGGCATGGGACCGCTGCGGCTGGCGGCGGCCATCGTGCGGCTGGCGCGGCAGCACAAGCCGGATGTGGTGTACGCCCACAGCACGTTTGCCGGCGTCGCCCTGTGCCTGGCCAAGCCGTGGCTATGCCGAGGCACCAAGACCATGTATTGCGCGCACGGCTGGGCCAGCTTCCGCGATCGCAGCAAGCTGGTGATACTGCTGAGCCGGATTGTAGAAAGAGGCATGTCCTACATACCTGATGCGGTGGTGAATATTTCCCGCCATGAGCATGAAATCAACCGCATACATGGGTTTTCAAAGAGAAATGTACTGATCCCGAGCACCGTGCTTGACCGCGACAGCCGCCAGAAGGAGCCGCGCCGGGACGATGAGCGGCTGCATATCCTCTTTGCGGCCCGCCTGGATTGGGAAAAGGGCTATGACATCCTGGTCGAAGCTATCCATCTCCTGCAAAAGAGAAGGCCGGATTTTGTCTACCATATCGTCGGCGATGCAGTGCTCGGCAATCTCAAGATCGAGAAAATCGTTGCCGATAACGTGCATTACTACGGCTGGGTCGATCATGCCGAGATCGACCGCTTTTATGACCGCGCCGATGTATTCATCGTGCCGTCGCGCAATGAGGGATTCGGTTTGACCGTGCTGGAGGCATTCCGCAGTTCGGTGCCGGTGATCGCCAGCGACCGCGGCGCCTTGCCCGAGCTGGTCGAACATGCAGTCAATGGCCTGGTCTTCAATTGCACGGCTGCCGACCTTGCTGAGAAATTGCATGGCATGGACCTCAATACCTTGCGCAGCTACGGCCACGCCGGGCGCCGTTCCTACGTGGAGAAGTTCTCGCCGGCGCAATTCGTTGTCAGTTACCAGAAATTGTTCGGACAGCTGCGCGGCTCTCTCTGACTTGCTGCGTGATGCATCCCACACGGTTGCACACGGTTGTAGGCGGTTGCTATTCAGTTGCCATTTCATAATCAGGAGCTTGCATGAAAATGCGTATTGGTGTTTCCCTGTCGTTGTGTGCATTCTGCGCGCTAGGCGCTTCCCAGGCGAAAGCGCTGGAACAGGATGGCATTCCCTCGATTTATCCTACCGCTGCCAGTATCCAGATCGACCCCGTCAAGATCACGGAAAAGGATCTGAGGCTGATAAAGAACGCCGGTTTTGAATACGTGCGCTTTGGCGTGCGTCCGGAAATTGCCGCCGTGGCCGGGAAAAAGGCGGATTACACGGGATTGCTGGCGCAACTGCGCGCCCTGCATCTAAAGCCGGTTCTCACATTGTTCGGCGGGCCGGACGTATGGGGCGAGAAAACGGCGAATGCCACCAGCCGCCAGATGGCAAGCCAGTCTGCCAGCGATTTTGCCAATTTTGCGGTCGGCTTCATGGGCCAGCATCGCGACCCCGACATTCTGTGGGAACTGTGGAACGAGCCGGAAATCCCCACTTTCTTGAAACCGGAACTGTTGCGTCCGGGCCTGGTGCCGTCGGTGCAGAAAATCTGCAACGCTTTGCAAAGCCAGTCCGGCCCCAAAGCCTACAAGGTGTTCGGTTTCGGCTTTTCCAAAATGCCGCGTGCTTTCTCCAGTTCGCCCTACGACGAGTTGCTCGACGTTTCTCTAAAAACCTGCCTCAGCGGCATCTCTGTACATCCCTATCGCGAGAAGCCGGAAACGCTGGTCGGCGATTTTGCGGAAGTCCGCCAGGTAATGAGCAAATACGAGAAGAGCAGCGCACCGGTGATTGCTTCAGAATGGGGATATTCAAGCTTTTCTCCGACGCGCGACCTGGATGGCCAGGCGCTGCTGGTGATGCGGGAATATCTGTCCAGCGTATTTGTGCGGCTGTCCTTGCTCAATATCTATGCATGGAAGGACGCCGGCGACAATCCCTCTGCAATCGAGGAGAATTACGGCCTGGTTGATCTGAGCGGCCAGCCGAAGCCCGCATTGCTGGCCTTGCAGCATTTATTTTCCAGGCTTAGCCAGACGCAGCTTGTATCGGCCAAGGCCAGCGGCAGCGACTTCCAGCTGACCCTGGGCAGCCAGGCGGCGGCCAAGGATAAGCGTACGGTGTATGTGGTCTGGAGCAGCGCCGCCGGTTCCGGGGCGACTTATCAATTTTCCAGGAACGGCGCCAAGGCCTGCGCCATCAGCCGCTTTCTTCCGGCGCAGACCGATGCAGCGTGTCCCGGCAGCGGCGACACGGTGGAGCTGAAGGCCGGCCCGGCGCCGCAGGCCGTCACGCTTTACTACTAAACTGCGGCGGCTGTCTCAATAGGCGGCGCTGCCGGTCCAGCCCTTGAAGGCTGTCCAGACCAGGATGCGGAAATCCATCAGGAACGACCAGTGCTGGATGTAGTACAGGTCGAACTGGACGCGTTTCTCCATTTTATCCACGGTGTCGGTTTCACCACGGTGGCCGTGGATCTGCGCCCAGCCGGTGATGCCGGGCTTGACCCGGTGCCGCACCATATACATCTCCAGCAGTTTTTCGTAGAGCTCGTTGTGTTCCAGCGCATGCGGCCTGGGGCCGATCACGGACATGTCGCCGATCAGCACATTGAGGAACTGCGGCAGTTCATCCAGGCTGGTGCGCCGCAGGAATTGCCCGACACGGGTGATGCGCGGATCATGTTGCGTGGCCTGGGTCAGCTTGTTGTGCTCCTGGTGCAGTTTCATGGTGCGAAATTTGTAGACCATGAATTTCTTGCCGTTGAGCCCCAGCCTGGCTTGCTTGAAGAACACGGGGCCTGGCGATGAGTATTTGATGCAGACGGCGATCACCGCAAACAAGGGCGCCAGCAGCGTCAGCGCCGCCAGTGCGAACAGCTTGTCGAGCAGGTGCTTGACGACGGCGTGGAAGCCGCTAGGCGCGGGACGATTCAATTCCACGGCAGGGATGCCGAGAAAATTGACGGCCAGATTGCTCAGCATTTGTATGCCCGACGTATCAGGCACCCAGCGGATATCGACCAGGGTATTGCGCAGGCAATGCTGCAGCTGTTTCAACTGCGGCGTGGCGCTCATCGGCAGGGTGATCCAGATTTCATGGATCTCGTGCTGCACCACGTAGTGATGGATGTCATCGTAGCTATCGATGTGATCGATGGCCGGATCGTGCAGTGCGTGCGCCTGTTCGCCGGCGACGGCCACGGCGCGCACGTCATAGACCGCAGCCGCATTGTGCAGCGCGCGCTTGTGCATTTCCTGTCCGGTGGGGCCATAGCCGACAATCACGATGCGCCGGGTGTTGATGCCGCGCTTGCGCAAGTGACAGGCCGAAGCATAGATGAGAAAGCGGTACAGTGCCAGAAAGGCGAGGCTGATCAGGTACCAGTACACCAGCCAGCGGCGCGACAAAGCGCCGACTCCATGCACCATGACGCTGAGAGAATACCCCGCCAGCAATATGGCACCCCATGCGCAGGCCAGCCTGGCGAAGATCGCCGGCATCGGCCACTCTTGCCAGGATGTGTACAAATTCAACTTGGAAAATGTCAGCACGCCGAACGCACAGCAGAAATACAGGAGCACGGAATGAATCGGCGCGATGGTGGTCATGGCCGAATTGAAGTGGAAGTGGCCGGCCAGCTGGGCGGTGGCGCACAAGATCAGCGCATCTACCAGCCATTGCGGCAATTCGAAGGTGAGTACACGTTCGAAAAGTATCAGGGATTTTGAACTTGCCATGATTTTTAGAGAAAGCATCCAAAAGAAGGCATGTGATTGCATGGGCGAACACGCATGCCGCATGCACGACTAACGCCCGCAAGGGCGGCCGGTGGCCGTCCGCTCGCGGCATCGGCCGGAGATTCGTGATCTCGGCGGATTGGCGGCGCGCGCGATAGAAAATGATTTTCGGCAACGTATGAGTCATCATAAGCCGACTGGCTGTTAAATTCAATGATTAAAATGAATTTAACGAATTTGGTATTTTTATATATATTCGGAAGAATATAGCGCCGCCGTCGGCGAACGCCGCTGGCGTTGTCCCGTAGAGGGCGGAACGTATGGACGTGCAGGAGCGGCTCGGCGAGGCGAACAGCTGCCGGGCGGTTTATTCCAGGGGTAGGGGCGGAGGCCTTGACGCCTCAGGGTGGGGGCTCAGCTAAAGGAGAAGACCTTATCCTTGCCGATAAAATTTTTGCCGCGCGCACCTTGCATCGCCTGGCTCACCATCTGCCGGGCGTCCAGGAGGGAAACGCCATAGTCGGAAAAATCGGTCTTGACGCCCAGCCGATGAAGGAACTCGCGCAGGCGCTGTTCCGCCGCATCGCGGCTGGCGCCGAACACGCGCTGCAGGGTGACGTCGCGTTCCGCATGCACGCCCCAGGCCATGCGCAGCACCAGCGGCAGCGTGAAGGAGCAGGCGATGCCGTGCGGCAGTCCGTGGCGCAGCGTCATTTCGTAGGAGATCGAGTGCGCCAGCGCAGTCTTGGTATTGGAAAACGCCAGTCCGGCTTTCAGGGCCGCCAGCGCCATCGCCGAGCGCAACGCCGGGTTGCCCAGGTCGTCGGCCAGCGCCGGCAGGCAAGCCAGGATGTCCTGGATTGCGGAGGTCGCGTAAGTGTCAGAGATAGGGTTGGAGTTGACGTTCCAGATCGATTCCAGCGCATGCGACAGCGCGTCCAGGCCGGTGGAGATAGTCACCTGGCGCGGCAGGCTCAGCATCAGTGCGGGGTCGACCAGAGCCGCTGCGGGCCAGGTGCAATCCAGGTGCAAGGAATATTTCTTCTTGCCGGCGGCATCCCAGATGGTTGCCCAAGGCGTGACCTCGCTGCCGGTGCCGGCCGTGGTCGGGATAGCGATCAGTTTTTTCGTCCGTGGCGGCGTGAACGGCTTGCCATCGGCCAGCAATGCCAGCAATTCCGCGAAACTGCCGCTGGCGGTGCCCACCAGCAAGGCCTTGGCGGTATCGATGACGCTGCCGCCGCCCAGTGCGACCAGGGTGTCGCAGGCCTCCTCCTGCCGCCAGAACCGTTCATACGTGGCGCGCAAGGCGGCGACGTCGGGATTCGGCTGGATATCGTCGATGACGTATAAGAGACGGTCGCCCAGCAGTTGTTCCATCCGGCTCACCAGGCCGAGCGTCCGCGCTTCCGGAAAAGTCGCCAGGACCACCTTGCCGGCGCCAAGCAGCTGCGGCAGGTCTTGCAGGCAGCCGCTGCCGAAATGGATTGCGACCGGATTATGAAATCGTTGCGACATTGCTTTTCCTCGTTGCGGATGATGCGCCGCCCGGCCGATGCCTGGCGGTGTTTTGGTTTCTTCAAGGCGGGCAAGTTATCACAAACGTTTTACCGCAGAATGACAGGAGTCCAGCGTCAGGTTGTTTTTTTAAAAAGCCTGTGGTTTTGCGCCCGCGATAGGTAGAATCTAAACAGGGCAGAGAGGGTAGAGTTCGGAAGAAGTTAACCATTTAGCTATTCGAAGGAAAATCATGCATAACGCCGCAATAGCAGGAAAACAGCAGAAGCTGGCAGAGATGGTCGAATTTGCGCGTGATCGTTTGCCGCCGGATGTGTTTGCAACCATGCAACCGTTCCTGGCCGAATATTACTCACAGGTGGGGGAAGAGCAGATTCTGAGCCGCGACAGCGCCGATCTGTACGGCGCCGCGATGGCGCACTGGCAATTCGGCCGGCATTTCAGCTCGGGCGCGCCGCGCGTGCGGATCTACAACCCGCGCATCGATGAGCATGGCTGGCAGTCCGGCCACAGCGTGATCGAGATCGTCAATGACGACATGCCGTTCCTGGTCGATTCGGTCAGCACTGAAATCAATCGCCTCGGCCTGACCTTGCATGCGGTGATTCATCCGGTGTTCCGCGTCTGGCGCGATGCCGGCGGCCAGGTTGAAAAAATCCAGCGCGCCAGCGAAGCAGTTGGCGCGGATGGAGAAAAAGCCAGGCTGGAGTCCCATATCCATATCGAAATCGACCGCTGCACCGAGCCCGCCCGGATGGAGGAAATCCAGGCCAGCGTGCTCAAGGTGCTGGGCGACGTGCGCGCCGCGGTGGAAGACTGGCGGCAGATGATGGCTGCGGCCAGCGGCGCCATCGACGACCTGAAAAAACAGGACGGCGCGGACGCCGCATTGAAGAGCGAGGTGGCTGAAGCGCGCGCTTTCCTGGAATGGATGGTGAACGACCATTTCACCTTCCTCGGTTATCGCGACTACGAACTGATCGTCAACGCCGGCGAAAATTATCTGCAAGGCGTGCCCGGTTCCGGCCTGGGCATCCTGCGCGATTCCCTGCGCACCTCAGACAGCGCCGACATGACCAAGCTGCCGATCAGCGCGCAGGGCATCATCGACGCGCAGTCGCCGATTTTCATCACCAAGGCCAATTCGCGCGCCACCGTGCATCGCGCCGGCTATCTCGATTATGTCGGCGTCAAGCGCTACGACGGCGCCGGCAAGGTGATCGGCGAGCGCCGCATCGTCGGCCTGTATACATCCACGGCCTATATGGTGCCGACCAATGAAATCCCGCTGGTGCGGCGCAAGGTGGCCAAGGTGCTGGAGCGCGCCGGCTTCGTGCCGAAAGGGCATTTATCCAAGACCCTGGCCACCATCCTGGAGCAATTCCCGCGCGATGAACTGTTCCAGATCGACGAAGATGAACTGTTCGATACCGCCAGCGGCATCCTGCGCCTGGAAGAACGCCAGCGCACGCGCCTGTTCGTGCGCCGCGACGCCTTCGGCCGCTACGTTTCCTGCCTGGTGTTCGTGCCGCGCGACCGCTTCAACACCGAGCTGCGCGAACGGATCCAGGTCTTGCTGCTGGAAGCCTTCAAGGGCACCGGCATCGAATTCACGCCCTTGCTGTCGGAATCGATGCTGGCGCGCATCCAGTTCACCGTCCGCACCGAGCCTGGCACCGTCGGCGAGATCGACGTCGAGCAGCTGGAAGCGCGCATCGTGCAGGCTACCCGGCGCTGGCAGGACGACATGGCGGAAGCCTTGCTGGAGCAGCGCGGCGAAGAGCAGGGCACGCGGCTGCTGAGGCGCTATGCCGGTTCGTTCCCGGCCGGTTTCCGCGAAGATTACGCCGCGCGCGCGGCGGTGCACGACATCGCCTTGCTGGAAGCCGCACAAAAGAATGCCGGCCTGGCGATGAGCTTGTATCGCCCGGTGGAAGCCGCGCCGGCCTCGCTGCGGCTGAAGATATACCGCGCCGGCAAGCCGATGGCCCTGTCGCAAAGCCTGCCCATGCTGGAGCACATGGGCGTGAAAGTGAACGAGGAGCGGCCTTACCGCATCGAACTGCAAGACGGCGAGCCGGCCTGGATCCACGATTTCGGCATGCAGACCGCGGACGACAGCGAAGTCGAGATCGACCGCATCAAGGGCGTGTTCGAGGATGCCTTCGCCCGCGTCTGGAGCGGCGAAGCAGACAACGACGATCTCAACCGCCTGGTGCTGCGCGCACGCCTGACCTGGCGCGAAGTGACGATTCTGCGCGCTTATGCGCGCTATCTGCGGCAAGTGGGGTCGACCTTCAGCAACGCCTACATCGAGCAGGCCCTGACCGCCAACCCGGCGATCGCGCGCAAGCTGGTCGAGCTGTTCCTGGCGCGTTTCGACCCGGCGCATGCCAAAGACCCCGGCGCGGATGCCCGCACCCAGGCCCTGCTGGCGCAGACCGAAGAGGCCATGGACCAGGTGCCGAACCTGGATGAAGACCGCATCCTGCGCCAGTTCCTCGGCGTCATCAGCGCCACTTTGCGCAGCAATTACTTCCAGCGCGGCGCCGACGGCCAGCCCAAGCCGTATCTGTCGTTCAAGTTCGATCCATCCAAGGTGCCGGGATTGCCGGCGCCCAAGCCGATGTTTGAAATCTGGGTGTATTCGCCGCGTTTCGAGGGCGTCCACCTGCGCGGCGGCAAGGTTGCGCGCGGCGGCCTGCGCTGGTCGGACCGGCGCGAAGACTTCCGTACCGAGGTGCTGGGACTGGTGAAGGCGCAGATGGTCAAGAATGCGGTGATCGTGCCGGTCGGCTCCAAAGGCGGCTTTGTGCTGAAAAGCGCGCCGTCGGCCAGCGAGCGCGATGCCTATCTGCGCGAGGGCGTGGCTTGCTACCAGAATTTCCTGCGCGGCCTGCTCGACCTGACCGACAACCTGGTCGACGGCAAGGTAGTGCCGCCGGCCGACGTGGTGCGCTACGATGCGGACGATCCATACCTGGTGGTGGCGGCCGATAAAGGCACCGCCAGTTTTTCCGATTACGCCAACGCGGTGTCGGCAGAATACGGTTTCTGGCTGGGCGACGCCTTTGCTTCCGGCGGCTCGGTCGGCTATGACCACAAGAAGATGGGGATTACCGCCCGCGGCGCCTGGGAAGCGGTCAAGCGCCATTTCCGCGAAACCGGCGTCAATACGCAGGAGCAGGATTTCACGGTGGTCGGCATCGGCGACATGTCGGGCGACGTGTTCGGCAACGGCATGCTGCTGTCGCGCCATATCAAACTGCTGGCCGGCTTTGACCATCGCCACATTTTCCTCGATCCGGCGCCCGATCCGGCCGCCAGCTTTGCCGAGCGCGAGCGCTTGTTCGCCTTGCCGCGCTCCAGCTGGGCGGACTACAACAGCGACCTGATTTCCAGCGGCGGCGGAGTCTATGCGCGCAGCCTCAAGACCATCCCCCTGACGCCGCAGGTGCAAGCCGTGCTGGGCGTGACAGCCAGCGAGCTGGCGCCGGCCGAACTGATACGAGCGATCCTGCTGGCGCCAGTCGACCTGCTCTATAACGGCGGCATCGGCACCTATATCAAGGCCACCCGCGAAACCCATGCCCAGGTCGGCGACCGCGCCAACGACGCAATCCGCGTCAACGGCGCCGAACTCAACTGCAAGGTGGTGGCGGAAGGCGGCAACCTCGGCGCCACCCAGTTCGGGCGCATCGAGTTCGCGCAAAAGGGCGGCCGCATCTGTACCGATGCGATCGACAATTCAGCCGGCGTCGACTGCTCCGACCATGAAGTGAATATCAAGATCATGCTCGGCCTGATCGTCAGCGAAGGCGAAATGACCGAGAAGCAGCGCAACAAGCTGCTGGCGGAAATGACGGAGGAAGTCGGCCTGCAGGTGCTGACCGATAACTACTACCAGACGCAGTCGCTGTCGGTGGCGGGGCGCCGCGCCGCCAGCCTGCTGGAGCCGGAAGCGCGCCTGATCCGCAGCCTGGAGCGGGCCGGCCGGCTTGACCGCGCGGTTGAATTCCTGCCGTCGGAAGAGGAGTGCGCCGAGCGCAAGAGCGCCAAGCAAGGCCTGGCGGCGCCGGAGCGCGCGGTGCTGATGGCCTACAACAAGATGTGGCTGTATGAGGAATTGCTGGCGTCGGATCTGCTGGCCGATCCCTTCATCGCTGCTTCGCTGCCGGCTTACTTCCCGCAGCCGCTGCGCGAGCGCTATCCGGACGCCATGCGGCGCCATCCGCTGGCGCGCGAAATCATCGCCACCTATCTGGTCAATACCTTGACCAACCGCGTCGGCGCTACTTTCGTCTATCAGCTGGCAGACGAGAGCGGCGCCAGTCCGGCCGACGTCGTGCGCGCCACCGTGATAGCGCGCGAAGTCTTCGGTTTCGAGGAAATCTGGCAAGACATCGACGCCCTCGACAACCAGGTGCCGGATGCATTGCAGGCGCAGATGTTCGTTGATGTCGGCGGCCTGATCGAGCAGGCCAGCTTCTGGTTCCTGCACCGCCACGTGCAGGAAGCCTCGATCGAAGCCACGGTGGCGCGCTTCCGCCAGGCTGCCGACCAGCTCGGGCCGCAACTGGTTTCCCTGCTGGCCGCCAGCGATGCCGAAGCGCTCAAGGCCAAGCGCGATGCGCTGATCCAGGCGGGCGTCTCCGAACAGCTGGCGCGGCGGGTCGCCAGCGCCGAGCTGATCGGCGCGGTGCTGGACATCGCCGAGGTGGCGGCATCCACCGGCCGCAGCCTGGAGCTGGTGGCGGCGGTGTATTTTGCGCTCGACCTGAATCTGAATTTCGGCTGGATGCGCGAACGGGTCGGCGCCTTGCCGGTGGATTCGCATTGGCAGACGCTGGCGCGGACCGCCTTGCAGAGCGACCTGACCGGCTTGCAGCGCGCCTTGACAGCCAAGGTGATCCAGCTGTCGCCGGCGCTGGACAAGTCGCAGGAAATGATCGACGTCTGGCAGGCTGCCAGCCGGACGCCGCTGGAGCGCTATCGCCGCCTGCTGACCGATTTCCAGATGGGCGGCAATGTGGATCTCGCCATGCTGTCGGTGGCGGCGCGGGAAATGCGGGCGATCGACGCCGCGACTAACTGAAACGCCTGGGAGGCGTGGGAGCTGCACAGCCGGTCGTGCTGTGCCGGTTCTTGCGCCGCCCAGTGCCGACTGGCAAATAGAAAGGCGGCGCCATGCCCTCCATTTTGTTCGAGACCGACGGCAGCATCTGCACCATCACGATGAACCGGCCGCACAAGCGCAATGCGGTCGACCGCCTGATGGCCGATGAGCTGCATCTGGCGTTTGAACGTTTCGAAAGCGATGCCGCGCTGCGGGTGGCAGTGCTGACCGGCGCCGGCGGCAATTTCTGCGCCGGCGCCGACCTCACCGCCATCGGCGATCCGGCTTTGCGCAACGAGCTCGACGCCGAAGGCGGCGGCAGCGGCCCGATGGGGCCGACCCGCATGGCGTTGTCCAAGCCGCTGGTGGCTGCAGTCAACGGCTGTGCCGTCGCTGGCGGACTGGAGCTGGCGTTGCTGGCAGATCTCCGGGTCGCCGACGAAGATGCCGTGTTCGGCGTGTTTTGCCGGCGCTGGGGCGTTCCCTTGATCGACGGCGGCACGGTCAGGCTGCCGCGCCTGATCGGCATGGGGCGGGCGCTGGACCTGATCCTGACAGGACGCCCGGTTGCCGCCGCCGAAGCGTTGGCGATGGGCTTGATCAACCGCAGCACGCCGCCCGGCGGCGCCTTGCTGGTGGCGCAGGACCTGGCGCGCCAGATCGCCGGCTTTCCCCAGCAATGCATGCTGACCGATCGCAGCTCGGCGTACGAGCAATGGGATTTGCCGTTGGCGGAAGCGCTGCGGCGCGAGGGCGCGCATGGCGTGCCGATTGTCTTCGGCGAAGGAGAAGACGGTGCTTCCAGGTTCACGCTCGGCGCTGGCCGCCACGGCCGTTTTGATGCCTGATATTGCTTGTCGGGCGGTCGTCCCAAAAAGAACAAGGAACTGAGCGCACCCCGGCCGCCATCCTAGCCGCTGATGTTCATGCGCTGCGTATGGGTCCACTGGTGGTCGTAGTCGGATACGGTTGAATCGTAGCTGCCATAAGTCATGCCTTCGCCGGGCCAGGGATTCATGATGTACAGGTAATTCACGCCGTTGACGGTTTCATATCCGCGCCCGACCATGATATGGCCGCCACCGTTGGTCCAGCCGTAACGCACGACAAACGGACGATTGGCGTTGATGTCGCTGACCACGTGCGCCCACGACAGGTAGTTGTTGACGGCGGTATTCGGCACGCCCCAGTTGCCCAGGATGTCTTGCACGCTGCCGTTGCCATACATGCCGTTGGGCTGGTTGGCCTGGCTGTTCCAGTTGAAGCGGCTGTTGCCGCAAGCGTAGTTGATGCCGAACGCCCAGTTGACTATCCCGCACTGGCTCGGCGTCTTCTGGTAGAAATTCAATACCGCCTTGCTGGAACCCGCCCAGCACCATTGGCTATGCTCTTGTGTGACCAGCGGGACATTCAGGATTTTCGAAGCGGCCAATGCCATCGGCGCCATCAGCACAAGGCTGGCGCCCGCAATCATGCGGCGTAGTGTCTTATTCACGTTGACTCCTGGAGTAGGTTGACGATCAGCGGTAGTTGGCGATATTCGCCTTGACGGCGGCGCGCAAGGATTCGGTGAACTGGCTGGCATCCATCAGGCCGTTGGCGGCGTCATCGGCGGCGCTGCCGGTTTTTTTAGCGCGCTGCTGCAGCAGCAGCGATTCGCGCGCCGATTGCAGCGGTGCGAAGCGAGGCGCGGCGCCGCTGCCCGAAGCGACTTCGAGAAAATCGGACTGGGCCTGGAAGACGCGGATAAACCGCAGGTTGGAATGGTCGGCGTTGCCGTGGAACTGTATCAGGGCGTCGACGTCCTTGGACAAGCCGGCGCCGCCATAGGAAATGGTTTGCCATGTACCGTTGAGCTTTTCCACGGTCGCCAGCCCGATCGGACGCTTATCGCGGCTGACTAGGAAGCGCCAGACGCCGGTCGGTTTCGCCATGGCGCTGAAGTCGCTGCGGCCGGCCACGATATCTTTCGGATCGACCGTATATACCGGGAAACCGTAGGCGATGCGGGCGTCCTTGAGGTCCTGGACGTCGGCCACATCGAGTGGGAAGCCTGCGGGCAGGGTGCCGGCATGGGCCTGCACCTGGTTTTGCACAAACTCGGCGAAACCGCGGGCGGCGGCAGCGGCGGCATCGTTGCCTTCGGTTTGCTGGAGTTGCTGCGGGGTCGCAGCGTTCGATTGTGCGTGCAGCGGCGCGCTCATGGCCAGCACGGCGGCGCTGAGCAAGAGAGCCTGGACGATTGGTTTAGCATGCATCTTTGAATTTCCTTTTGATCGTGATCGACGAGTTGCGCGGACACACGCTGCCCGGGCCAAGCAACCGGAGGGGAGGCGAGAGATGTGTAAGACGGCAACGGTGCTACCAATCTAGGACGTTGGGGCAGGTAAAAACAGCTGTCAGAGTTGACAGCGCGCATGTTCTGGAGCCGGCTGCCGTGGCCTTTATTGCGGCTTTTGGCAAGGGCCGGGCGGCAATAGCTCCCCCTTATCGGTTAAATTTTTGCCCGATCCCCATATTGTTTCTGGATATACTTCCCTCGGTCTCATTTGACCTGATGTCTCATAACAATCAAACCGGGGGATTAAATGTTGTTGAAATCAATTGTAAAGATTGCACTTTTTTCTGCATTGCAGCTGGGGCTGGCAGTACAGGCATCGGCCCAGGAGGCGGCTCAGGCGACAGCGCCAGCCGTCGTGAATGACAGCGCCGTCGGTCCTAGCGCGGCGGATTTTCCGGCGGCGGGCAAGGCGGTGGAAGTGGTGTTTGGCGATGCCATCATCGACCTGAATTTCAAGGATCTTAATACCTTGTCAATCTACTGCCGCTCCGGCATCTTCAAGGGCATTACCGAAACAGTGCAGTACACGGCGGTCAAGATTCGTCCGCAAGTCTATATGGTGTACTGGCATGAACCGGACTCCAAGCTGAACGTGGTGCACGTGGAGGATTTCGAGCATGGTACGGTGCATACCAACGTCGCCTATCCCGACGGCAAATTTGTGCACTTCAAGGGCAGCATCAAAATCGTCGGAAACGCCAAATAGCTTTCTGCGGTGACGGCAAGCTCGTGTAGTTGAGGGGCTGGGCAGAGAGCCGGCCGGATGATTCCGGTTCGGCTCTCTCTCTCTCTATATATATAGAGAGAGATGCGGCTAGGCAGTCTGCAGCTTGGAATGTTCCAGCAGGACAATTTCCTGGGCGACGCTCCAGGCATCGTTGGCGGCATTCTTGCGGCCGGCGACGTGGGCGGCGAGGGTGGCGCCGTCGAGCAGCATGACCACTTGGCGCGCCAGTTTGGTGGCAACGCTTTTGCCCACCAGGGGTTCCAGTATATTTTTCACAGTGTCGGTCAGGCCTTTCTTCTGACTGGCGGCCGTGCGCAGGATGGCGTTGTCGGTGCCGTGGAATTCCGCCGCTGCCGCTGCAAACATGCAGCCGGTGAAATTCACTTCGCGGAACCACTTGTCGTGCCACATGAAGACGCCATGCAGCTTGTCTATCGGCGTCTCGAATTTTTCGAGAAACAGGGAGAGCGAGCTTGCGCACATCGCCATGCGTTCTTCCAGCACTTCCACCACCAGCTCTTTTTTCGATGGAAAGTATTTGTACAGTGTCATCTTGGCGACGCCTGCTTCCGCCAGGATGCGGTCTATCCCTACCGCATGGTAACCGTCTTGCGAAAAGAGCCGCGTTGCCGTATCAATAAGTATCTGTCGTTTTTCTTTCATACGCGTCATTGATTAGGTGTAAGTTACGTGGTTGAACATGCAATAGGCCGGTAGCGCAAACATCGCAAGGCGACTGCCGGACATGATCTGCTGTAATCGGTACAGTGTACAGCACGGTATATTATCTCAATATTTGTTGTCGCTGATGCAAGTTGGCGATCGAAAGCGAAAACTGGCTGGAAAGCGTTGTAAAACGGAATTGCACAGCTGTCGCCGGCACTCGCGCCGGGCGCTAATATTTCAATATTATGACAGACCTGTCTGTTTAAATTTAGGATATTATAAAAAATTTGCAGGGGGCAACTCAGCCGTTTGCATAAAAATAAAGGGTGGCAATGGCAGTCACGGTTTAAACACTATTTTGAGGAAGTTACATGAGTTATTCGACCGTAGCGAATTCGCAAGTCACAGAAGTGTTTCATGCAGTGGATCTTCACCCGGACGTCTACGAAAGTCTGCGAGAGCCGTATTCCGAGCTTCCCCTTGATACCATCGTGTCCATGCTGGTCGCCGATCCAGAGCTGGAAAGCCGTTTCGACAGCGACCGCGAGCTCTTTGAGCTGTTGATGGACAAGGTGCGCTCCACGCTGGCCAAGGCCCTGGCGACTGATGACGATGAAGCGCTGTGCCTGGTGCACCGGACACTTTTCATCCTGCTGGATATGCATGTGGCGTCGGCGACCAGTTTCGCGGCGGCCAACCAATCCAATCATTACCTGCAGCAGATGCGCAATGAAATCGAAAGAGCCTGGCTGGCGTCCGGAGATTCCTCGCCGCTGGCGCGCATCAGCGCCGACATGCCGCTCACCGACGCCTTGCGCCATCTCTGGAGCGAGCATAGCGTCTCCAACCATCCTTTGTTCGACTACCTGGAAACCACGGCCACCCACGGCCAGTTCATCGAATTTTTCCGCAGCGACGCAGCGCTGAACATCCGCTTCTTCGACCTGATCGCATTGATACTGGTCGGCTCGGACGAAATTACCCGCAAGGAGCTGGTGCAGAATCTGTGGGATGAATCGGGCAACGGCAACTCCGCTCGAAGCCACGTCAATCTGTTCCGCCAGCTGCTGGACATGGTCGGCGCTGACAATGCCGAAGACAACCATGCCTCGTCGCTCGGCTGGCAAGGCCTGGCAGGGCACAATCTGTTCATGCTGACCTGTCTGCAGCGCAAGCATTACTTCAAGGCGATCGGCATCATGGCGATCACTGAGCTGCTGGATCCGCGCCAGTATGAAAAGCTGGTGCATGGCTGCCACCGCATCGGCCTGGGCAAGGACGGCGAAGTCGATTACTACAAGGAACATATCAGTATCGATGTCGTTCATGCGCAGGGCTGGCTGGAAAATGTGATCGTGCCGCTTGACGCAAAATACCCAGAAGCGCGCGGAGAAATCCTGCAAGGCGCCATGTTGCGCCTGAATACTTGTCAGGACTATTACGACGCATTGCTTGGCATGCTGCAAGCGCATGCATCGGCAGCAGCCAAGGCCTGACCGGCAAAGCCAGAATCTGCAGCAGGCAAGGCGGCCGTCAATCCAGCTTCTGGTTGACGGCCTTGCGCGTTAACCGCCTCAGGTGCGCCACAAATCCTGCGGATTTTCATCGCGCAGCTGCACCGGTAAATCCTGGCAGCAGACCGGCCTTGCTGACGCGCATGCTTGCACGCAATTCGTGGTAGCAACGGTATGAGCTCCCTTCCATTTTCGTGAATGCCAACAGATCGCGCTGATCGGAAAATCCCCTGACTGCGCCGCGGCTGACCAGGTGCAGCAGCAATTCATTGGAAGCAAATTTCAGCGCCAGCACGCGGTGCACGTCTTCGTTGTCGTAGCGGCCGGACTGGGTCTCGGCGCGTGCGGCGGCTGTAATGAAGCCCAGTGCGGTACGTTCTTCAGCGGTCAGCTCGACGCGGTCCTGGGTAGCCAGCCATTCGACATGCGCCATCAGTGCGCGCACCAGGAGCGGACGGACCGTGGCCAGGTATTTGTTAAGCACCGCGGAGCCGCCGGCTTGCAGGCGGTCGCCTTGCGCCACCTGCACCGTACCCTTGACGTTGCCCAGCTGGACCACGTCATCCAGGAAGGGCGCGCCGCAGGCAGTGCGCTTGAGGGTTGCGTATTGCTCCGGCCAGACCAGGTAGGCGGAAGGGAAGTAGGCGCCGAGAGTGCGGGCTACCACAATTGCCATGCCGTCCAGGTTGGCATGCATGCCCCATACCTTGTCGATATGCAGCTTGAAGCCGTCGCCTTCCGGCTGCGCCACGGTGCGCCAGCTGCTCAAGGTCGGCTCGCCGCCATCGCTCATCAGGAAGTGCAGGTTGTTGCCGCTGTCGAGGCAGGCGCTGGCACGGTCGTACTGGCCGGGCGTCAGGAACAGCGAAAACAGGATGCGGGCAAAGGTCTGCATGAAGGATTTGTAATGCGGCGCCAGGCCTTCCTGGCGAATCAGTTCCAGCATGCTTTCGGCCATCGCATGTTCCTGATGCGCCAGGGCCACCGAAGGCTGGCGGATTTCTTCGCTGCGCTCGTAGCTGTGCGGCGTCTGCGAAATCAGCATATCCGAATCTTGCAGCCGCACCGAAGCGCGCGAGATGATCTGGATCATCTGCCGCGGCAGCGCGCCGTAGGAGGCTAAGCGATGAAGGACAGGTTGAGCAGTGACCAGCAGCAGCGAATTCAGTGAAAAAGAGCGCGCCGGATTTACATCAACGTCCTGAGCCAAGGTTTGCATGTTCCGATGATCCAATTCCAGATTGATAAAGTACAGGCCCTTAGATTTCCACGCATCTAATGTCGGCCATTGATCCCAGTTCGACCAATTTCCGTCCGATCTCCTGCAAGTCAGATAACGCCACGCGCGAATTGCTTCAGCCGGAACGCAAAAAATCGAATGCGCCGGCAAAAAACAGACAGGTCTGTATACTATGTTTGAATCGATCATATGGCAAATGTTTCTCAATGTAAACAAGATTGAGGTGATTTTTTTGTAAGTTAATGCGGCGCAGGTGCTCGCCAGGAATGAGAAAGAAGCGTGAATCAAAGATCGCATTTCGATCTGCAAAAACCATGATTGAGCGTTTGCTTTCTTGCGGAAAATGAAAGATTGGAAGCCATGCAGCGCCACGGAAAGGTCAAAATCCTGATTAAAATCATAAGCTTGTAAAAAGCAGCCGGAGGCGTGGGAAAATACGCTGTTGCAGTGGCCGAACTTATGGTCGAATAGCGGGCCGCAGAGGCGGTTTCTACCCGAATTGTCCGGCGCCGGGCGGCTGCCGGTTTGTGTAGATTTTAATAATTTTTGTCGTTAACAGGAGATAGCATGAGTCAGGTGAAATATACGGTTGAGCATGAATGGCTGCGCGTTGAAGCCGATGGCGTGGTAACGGTCGGCATCACCGACTTCGCGCAGGGCCATCTGGGCGACCTGGTGTTCGTGCAACTGCCTGCAGTCGGCGCCGAACTCGCCAAGGGCGATGAAGCCGCGGTGATTGAATCGGTCAAGGCCGCCAGTGAAATCATGATGCCGGTCGCAGGCACAGTCACCGAGATCAACGCGGCGCTGGCCGATGCGCCGGAAACAATCAATGAAGATCCGCTGGGCGCCGGCTGGTTCTTCAAGATGAAAGTCAACGATGCAACTGAGTTGAACAGTCTGATGGATGAAGCGGCTTATGCTGCCATGATCAAGGGCGAGGCTTAAGCAGCGGCAAAGGCAGCACGTAATTTTACTGTTCACACAAGAAGGAAAAGCATCCATGACACAATCACGGCCTGCTCTTGAAGATCTGGCGCAACACGCCGATTTCATTGAACGCCACATCGGCCCGGATCACACCCAGCAAAAGGCCATGCTGACGGCGCTCGGCTTCGATTCTATCGAGGCATTGATACATAAAGTAGTACCGGACACCATCCTGGAAAAGCAACCGCTTGCTCTTGGCTCCCCTCGCAGCGAAGCCGAAACACTGGCGGCGTTGCGCCAGATTGCGAGCAAGAACCAGATGTTCAAGTCGCATATCGGCATGGGTTATTACAACTGCCATACGCCGACCGTCATCCTGCGCAACCTGCTGGAAAACCCGGCCTGGTATACCGCTTACACGCCGTACCAGCCTGAGATATCGCAGGGGCGGCTGGAAGCGCTGTTGAATTTCCAGACCATGATTACCGATCTCACCGGCATGGAAATCGCCAATGCGTCCCTGCTGGACGAGGCGACTGCCGCGGCCGAGGCCATGACCTTCTGCCAGCGCCTGTCCAAGAGCAAGAGCAAGATCTTCTTCGTTTCGCAAGACTGCTACCCGCAAACCATCGACGTGCTGCGCACCCGCGCCGCGCCGATCGGCGTCGAGGTGGTGGTCGGGGATCACCGCAAGGACCTGGAGCGGCTCGACTGCTTCGGCGTCTTGCTGCAATATCCGACCCTGAGCGGCGAGATCCACGACTATGCCGACACCGTGCGCATGGCGCATGGCAAGCAAGCGCTGGCAGTGGTCGCGGCCGACCTGCTGGCGCTGACCCTGCTGACGCCGCCGGGCGAATTCGGCGCCGACGTCGTCATCGGCAGCGCCCAGCGCTTTGGCGTGCCGCTCGGTTACGGCGGCCCGCATGCAGCGTATTTCGCCACCCTCGATGCGCACAAGCGCGTCATGCCCGGACGGCTGGTGGGCGTTTCCATCGACAGCCGCGGCGAACCCGCTTACCGCCTGGCGATGCAAACCCGCGAACAGCATATCCGCCGCGAAAAAGCCACCAGCAATGTCTGCACCGCGCAAGTGCTGCTGGCCAATATCGCCAGCATGTATGCGGTTTATCACGGCCCGCAAGGCCTGAAGACGATTGCCCAGCGCGTGCACCGCCTGACCGCGATCCTGGCGGAAGGCCTGCGCCAGCTGCACCATGCCGTGCCGACCGCCAGCTTCTTCGACACCCTGACCGTGCATACCGGCGGCCATACCCAGGACATCCATGCAGCGGCGCGCGGCCAGATGATCAACCTGCGGCCGATCGACGACGGCAGCATCGGCATCGCGCTGGACGAAACCAGCACGCGCGCCGATGTCGAGGCGCTCTGGGGCATCTTTGCCGTCGGCAAGGCGCTGCCGGCGTTCGACCAGCTGGAAGCCGAAGCGGCAGAGCGCATCCCGGCATCGCTGGCGCGCAGCAGCGCCTATCTGACGCATCCGGTATTCAATAGCCATCACTCCGAAACCCAGATGCTGCGCTATCTGCGCGCACTGGCGGACAAGGACCTGGCACTGGACCGCAGCATGATCCCGCTCGGCTCCTGCACCATGAAGCTTAACGCCACCACGGAAATGATCCCGGTGACCTGGCCCGAGTTCGGCTCGCTGCATCCGTTTGCGCCGCTCAACCAAGCCCAGGGCTACCAGCAGCTGGTGACCGACCTGGAGCAGATGCTGTGCGTCTGCACCGGCTACGATGCAGTATCGCTGCAGCCGAACGCCGGTTCGCAAGGCGAGTACGCCGGCCTGCTGGCGATCCGCGCCTACCATCAGAGCCGCGGCGAAGGCCAGCGCAACATCTGCCTGATCCCGAGTTCGGCGCATGGCACCAATCCTGCCACTGCCCACATGGCCGGCATGCAGGTGGTGGTGGTGCAATGTGACGAGCAAGGCAACGTCAATGTCGGCGACCTGCGCGCCAAGGCTGACGAGCACGCCGGCGACCTGGCGGCGCTGATGATCACCTATCCGTCGACCCACGGCGTGTTCGAAGAAGCGATCGGCGAGATCTGCGACATCGTCCATGCCCACGGCGGCCAGGTGTATATCGACGGCGCCAACATGAACGCCATGGTCGGCTTGTGCGCGCCGGGCAAATTCGGCGGCGACGTTTCGCACCTGAACCTGCACAAGACCTTCTGCATCCCGCATGGCGGCGGCGGTCCAGGCGTCGGCCCGATCGGCGTCAAGAGCCACCTGGCGCCTTTCCTGCCAGGCCATCGCATGCTGGAGAACGGCATCGCGCCGGTTTCTGCCGCGCCTTGGGGCAGCGCCAGCATCCTGCCTATCACCTGGGCTTACATCACATTGATGGGCGCGAAGGGCTTGCAGCAGGCCAGCGAGATCGCCATCCTCAACGCCAACTACATCGTGCACCGGCTGGCGCCGCATTACCCGATCCTGTACACCGGCAGCAACGGCCTGGTGGCGCATGAAGGCATCATCGACCTGCGGCCGCTGAAGGACAAGACCGGCATCACGGTGGAAGATGTCGCCAAGCGCCTGATCGACTACGGCTTCCATGCCCCGACCATGTCGTTCCCGGTGGCTGGCACCCTGATGATCGAGCCGACCGAAAGCGAATCCAAGGAAGAGCTGGACCGCTTCTGCGACGCCATGATCGCTATCCGGGAAGAAATCCGGGCAGTCGAGAACGGCGACATCCAGGCCGAGCAGACAGCTCTGCGACATGCGCCGCATACTGCGCAGGATTTGACCGACGAATGGTCGCGTGTCTATTCGCGCGAGCAGGCGGTGTATCCGCTGAAGTCGCTGCGCAAGGACAAGTACTGGCCGCCGGTCGGCCGTATCGACAACGTCTACGGCGACCGCAACCTGGTCTGTTCCTGCCCGCCGATGTCGGATTACGAGTAAGAGGCCTGGTTCGGGATAGCGCAGTGCAAGCAGCGGAGCCGCTCAGGCGGACCCGCTGCTTGCACTGGGCTGCCGGTCTGCCCTCTATCTTTTGCGCATCATGCGCATGTATAAATGAAAAGGACACATTCCCATGTCTGATACCAGTAGCGCCACCGCTTCAGCGCGCACAGCACTCTACGACCTGCATATCGAACTCGGCGCCAAGATGGTGCCGTTCGCCGGCTACGACATGCCGCTGCAATACCCGAGCGGCATCCTCAAGGAACACAAGCACACCCGCGCCCAGGCCGGCCTGTTCGACGTTTCGCACATGGGCCAGCTGCGCCTGAGCGGCCCGGACGCCGCGGCTGCGCTGGAATCGCTAGTGCCGGTCGATATCGTCGACCTGCCGGCAAACCGCCAGCGCTACGCCGTGTTTACCAACCCGCAAGGCGGCATCCTGGATGACCTGATGGTCAGCAACGGCGGCGACCATCTGTTCCTGGTGGTGAACGCCGCCTGCAAGCAGCAGGATACCGCGCACTTGCGCCAGCATCTTGCCGGCCGTTGCCAGATCGAAGAACTGAGCGACCGTTCCCTGCTGGCCTTGCAGGGGCCGGCCGCCGCTGCGGTGCTGGCGCGCCTGGCGCCGGAAACGGCGCAGATGGTCTTCATGCAGACCGGCAAAGTCACGCTGGCCGGCGCCGAATGTTTCATCAGCCGTTCCGGCTATACCGGCGAAGACGGTTTTGAAATCTCCGTGCCGAACGCTCAGGCGGAAGCGTTGGCGCGGCTGCTGCTGGCGCAGGAAGAAGTTGCGCCGATCGGCCTCGGCGCTCGCGATTCGCTGCGGCTGGAAGCCGGCCTGTGCCTGTATGGGCACGATATGGACGGCTCCACCACGCCGGTCGAAGCCAGCCTGACCTGGGCATTGTCCAAGGTGCGGCGTCCCGGCGGCGCCCGTGCCGGCGCTTATCCTGGCGCTGCGCAGATTGAGCAGCACCTGGCACAAGGCGTCAGCCGCAAGCGAGTAGGGCTGCTGCCGCTGGAACGCATGCCGGTGCGCGAAGGCGCGGAACTGGTCGATGCCGGCGGCAAGGTGATCGGCAAGGTCACCAGCGGCGGCTTCGGGCCGACGCTGGATAAGCCGGTGGCAATGGGCTATGTCGAGACGGCATTCGCCAAGGTCGGCACCCAGCTGCATGCATTGGTGCGCGGCAAACCGGTGCCGATCGAAGTGGCGGCCATGCCGTTTACGCCGGCGCGCTATTTCCGCGGCTGATCCAGGCTGCTCAAATCACGAAGAACCCGTGCGTGCCGTCTGCCGCCAGCTGCGCTACCAGGCCGTATTCCCAGTCCAGGTAGGCTTGCATGGCGGCGGCCGGATTGCCGGTGCCTTCGTACGGGCGGCGATAACGGTCGATGCGGGGCGAGGCTAGCGCAGTCTCGCCCGACTGCGCAGGCAGCCCGGCGGCGATCCATGCGGCGGTGCCGCCGGCCAGCACGAATACAGGGCGTTCCGTCAGCAGCTGCAGATCGCCGGCGGCATAATGCGCCGACAGGCTGTCGCCGCTGGCGAGGACATAGCGTGCGGCACCCGGTGTTTGCTGCAATACCGCTGCCAGCTGCGAGCGCAAGGCGAAGCGGGCGCCGGGAATATGCTGCCTGGCATAGCTGGCGCTGCTGCTGAAGTCGAGCAGCACGGTTGCCTGATTGCTGGAATCGTCCAGCCATTGCGCAAGTTCTGCGGCAGATACCGGAGCGGAAGGCGGCAAGGGCGGCAGCGTCGGCTGCGGCTGGCCGGCCTCGCTGAAATCGGCCTGCTGCAATCCGTCCAGCACGTGGACATCCCATCCCATCTGCGCCAGCCACGAAGCCGTCATGTTGGCGCGCACGCCGTCGTCGTCCGCCAGCACGATGCGGGCGCCGCGCACCGGCGCAACATGGTCGGTTTCCTGCACCAGCTGGCCGCCCGGCGCGCAGCTGAAGCCGGGCAGATGACCGGCAATATATTCTTCCGGCGTACGTACATCCAGGCGGTAAGTGGTGCGGCCGTTTTCCTGTTGCCAGCCTTGCAGCAGCGCCAGGCTGGCGCGGCCGACTTTGGCGCGGTCCGCAACGTTCCGGCTGGCGGCCTTTGCCTGTTCCTGATGTCCGGCCGCGTTCAGCGCGTCGGCATGGCCTGAGAATCTCTGCGTTTTTCCATGTTCCAGCTGCTGGCCGGCCAGGGTCCAGCCGATCGTGCCGTTGCGCAGGGCGCTGACCGGATTCGGAATGCCGGCGTTGATCAGCGACTGGCTGCCGATGATGCTGCGCGTACGGCCGGCGCAATTGACGATGATCCTGGTTTCCGTGCGCGGCGCCAGCGCCCGTGCGCGCAGCACCAGTTCCGCGCCGGGAACGCTGACGCCGCCGGGGATGCTCATGGTGTGGTATTCGTCGTAGCGGCGTGCATCCAGCACCACTACATCCGCCCCGGCATCCAGCAAGGCCTTGACTTCCGGCGCCGATAGAGACGGCGTATGACGCTGCGATTCAACCAGTTCGCCGAAAGCCTTGCTGGCGGAATTGACGTCGCGGAAAATCTCGCCGCCGGCGGCGCGCCAGCCTTGCAAGCCGCCCTCCAGCAAATGCACCGCGTCATAGCCTAGCTGCAGCAGGCGCCGCGCTGCCGGCAACGCCAGTCCTTCGCCGTCGTCATAGACAACGATGGCGGTGCCGCGGCGCGGAATGCGGGCATAGGCTTCCAGCTCGATGCGGCCCAGCGGCAGGTTGGCGGCGAACAGGGGATGCGCTTCGGCGAACGGCGCTTCTTCGCGCACGTCCAGCAAGGCCAGTTCTTGCCGTGCCACCAGTGCGGCACGGATTTGCTGGAATGAGAGGGTGGGGATGGCTGTTGCGGGATGGCCGGCAATATTGGCTGTCATGTATTCTTCAGTTCGCTGGAAAGGTCCCAGATATTCGGCAGCTGGGAGTTGGAATAACCGGAAATGAAAGGCTTGCTGCTGCCATCCTCCGCGTACACCGAGCGCCTGACCGCACCGATGTTGGCGCCGTATACGTGGATGCTGACCGACGCCTGGTCCGGGCAAGCATTGCAGACCTTGTGGATGTCGCCGACGGCGGGCGATACCGCCTCGACCATGCCGGGCAGCAGCTTGACCGCCGCACCGTCCGGCCGCAGGCAGCCGTCGTCTCCGGCCTTGTATGCCTGCGCGTATTCGGCGCCGCGCAACATGCCGACCAGGCCCCATACCGTGTGGTCATGGATGGGCGTCGCCTGTCCCGGCCCCCAGACGAAGCTGACGATCGAAAAGCGTTCGGCCGAATCGACGTGCAGCAAGTATTGCTGGTAGCGCTCCGGCAGCGCCTGCGCGCAAGCATCCGGCAGCCAGTCGTCGCTTGCGATCAGTTGCCGCAGCAGGGTGCCGCCTTCTTGCAGGATGCGGCTTTCGGCAGGTTTGCTGTCAAGCAGTTCGGCCAAAGAGCGGATAAAGTTGCGCAGCCTGGCGGGGTTGTGGGATGGGGACATGCTTGGCCTGACTTCGTCGATGAATGCTGGAGGGACTTGGCCTTGTATTGTAATCCAGCTTGCCTGTCGGTTTTGCGCCGGCGCGGGCCTCAGACCGGCACGTCGCCTTCAACCGTAGTCCGGTACAGGGTGCGCCGCAGATGCTGGGGCGTGATGGCGGCATAGTGCACGGTGCTGCGGTTATCCCAGAACACCATGTCATGGGCATGCCATTGATGGCGGTAGACGTTTTCGGCGCGTATCGTGTGTTCATGCAGGAAACGCAGCAGCGCCGCGCTTTCATCCGGCGGCAGGCCGACGATGTGCGAGGTAAATCCTTCGCTGACGAAGAGCGCCTTGCGGCCGCTTTCCGGATGCACGCGGATCACCGGATGCTCGACTTCCGGCACCTCGTCGATCTGCCTTTGCGTGAGGTCGGCGCGCCACGGCGACAGCTTCTGCAGGCGCCGGTAGCGGTACACATAGGAATGCACCGCGCGCCGGCCTTCCAGCGTCCGCCTGACGTCGGCCGGCAAGGTGTCGTAGGCTCTGAACATGTTGGCGAACAGGGTGTCGCCTTGTTCCGCCGGCAATTCTTGCGCGTGCAGCAGCGAGCCCAGGCTGGGCCTGGGCATGTACGACAGGTCGGAATGCCAGTCGGCGCCGGCATCGACCAGGCCGATCGGCTTGCCGTTTTCGATGACATTGGAAACGATCAGGATTTCAGGATGGCCGGGCAGGTGGAAACGGTTCAGCACATGGATTTGCAGCGGACCGAAGCAGCGGCTGAAAGCCACGTGCTGCTCGGGTGTGATGCGCTGCTCGCGGAACACCAGCAGGCCGTGCTTGACCAGGGCCATGCGTATGCGCGCCAGATCCAGCCCGGACAGTGGCAAGTTGAGGTCGAGGCCGGTGATTTCCGCGCCCAGCGGGCCACTGATCGGCGTGATCTGGAATGCCTGGGAGGGCATGCCCGGAGGAGTGGCTGTATCGATGGCAATAGACATAAGATGGCTTTGGTAACGGAGCGGGTGCATGGTTTTCGCAGGCGGCGTCTGTCAAAAACAACATTACACCCGCTTAAGCCTGGCAGCGGCAAATAATGGATTCTCATATCCATATGCGGTCCGCAGCCGCCGGCTGCCTGGCCGGGGACCTGAGTTAGCGTTTTGCCGCCACCAGGCAGAACATTGCGCCTTGCGGGTCAAATCCCTGCAGTATCCAGCTGCCGCCCGGGACCTGGTGCGGTCCCATGATGATCTTGCCGCCGCCGGCGTTCACGCGCTCAACCGCGGCGTCGATGGCTTCTACATTGATGTAGTACAGCCAGCAAGGCGCCGGCATGTCGGCAGTCTTGGTCATCATGCCGCCGAGCGGCGCGCCGCCGGTGGCGAAAGTCTGGTAGACGCCCATAGGCCCTATGTCGATGGCTTCTGCCTTGGTCCAGCCGAACAGGCCGGCATAGAAGGCAAAAGCGCTGTCGAGATCGCCGGCATGCAGCTCATGCCAGCCGAAGTGGCCGGGCGTGCCGGGAGCCGGCGGCGCCGGCTGGGCCTCGCTATTGCCTTTGAACAGGATGAAACCGGCGCCATGCGGATCGGCCGCCACGGCAAAGCGGCCGACGCCGGGAATGTCGGCCGGCGCGCGGCGGATCGAGCCGCCTGCGGCCGTTACCCGCGCAGCGTAGTCGTCGACATCGCTGACCGCGATATAACCCATCCAGCAAGGCTTGGCGCCCATGGCGCGCGCCTCCTCCGGAATCGCCATCAGGCCGCCGACCATGATGTCGCCCGCCGACAGGATGGTGTAGGCGGGGCCGCCCATGCCGGCGTCCTGCATCTTCCAGCCGACCACGCTGCTGTAGAAAGCCTCGGCGGCCTTGGTGTCGCTGGTCATGACGTCGTACCACACGAATTTTGCCTGGTTAGCTGACATGTCGACTGCTCCTTTGGGTGGGGTGGGTGAAGTTGCAATTATAGCCACAGCTGCACTTGCAGAGGCATGAATCAATGTAGGCGATCAGGCGGCAAGCGAAAAGGCCTGAAACACTATATGAAGGAAAACTTTGTAGTTTGTCTTCATATGTACTAGACTATGCGGCATGAATGAACAAAACGATCCGGATATCGCCCACGCATCCGCCATGGCAGGAGAGCTGCGGGTAGTGCTCGGCCGCCTCAGCCGGCGGCTGCGCGAACAGGCCCATGCGGGGGATTTCACCGGTTCGCAAAAGTCGGTGCTGATCCGGCTCGAGCGCGACGGCCCGGCGACTGTCACTGGCCTGGCCAAGGCGGAAGGCGTACGGCCGCAATCGATGGGCGCCACCATCGCGGTGCTTGAGGCTGCCGGGCTGGTGGCCGGTGCGGCGGATCCGGCCGATGGCCGGCAAACCATTTTGTCGCTGACGGACGCCTGCCGGGAAATGATACGGGCCAGCCGGGCGGCAAGGGAAGACTGGCTGTTGCGCGCGATCCGGACCAGGTTCGCGGCAGACGAGCTGGACCAGCTGGCGGCCAGCGTCGAACTGTTGAAACGCCTGGCCGACGCCTGAACCATCCTGCGCCGTGCGGCGCTTAACCTGAATAACAGAAAGCATTCCATGACCGTAAGCACGCTGGATCCGAACACCGCACTAGTCGTCATCGATCTGCAAAAAGGCATCGTCGCTTATCCGACCGTACACCCGGCCGGCCAGGTGGTGCAGCACGCTGCAGCGCTGGCTGAAGCCTTCCGCCGGCATGGCTTGCCGGTGGTGCTGGTCAACGTTACCGGCGGCGCGCCGGGGCGGGCGGAACAGGCGCGCAAGCTCGATGCGCTGCCGGCCGGCTGGACCGACCTGGTGCCGGAACTGAAGCAGCAGCCGCAAGACCATCTGGTCAGCAAACGCACCTGGGGCGCATTTACCGGCACCGGGCTCGATGCGTACCTGAAAAAACTGGGCGTCACGCAGCTGGTGCTGGCCGGCGTTTCCACCAGCATCGGCGTCGAGTCGACCGCGCGCCAGGCGTACGAACTTGGCTTCAACGTCGCGCTGGCGCTGGACGCCATGACCGACACCAGCGCCGAGGCGCACGACAACAGCGTCGCCCGGATCTTCCCGCGCCTGGGCGAGACCGGCAGCAGCCAGCAGATCATCGCTCTGCTGGATAGCCGCCTGCCATGAACATGCCTGCCATCCGGATGGCAGGCGGGAGCGCGCTGTGCTGACGGGTACTTTCCGCTCGCTGAACAATTTCAATTACCGGCTATGGGCCGGCGGCGCGCTGGTGTCGAACGTCGGCACCTGGATGCAGCGCACCGCTCAGGACTGGATTGTCCTGACCCAGCTGACCCACAATAACGCGACTGCCGTCGGCATAGTCATGGCGCTGCAGTTCGGGCCGCAGGCGCTGCTGCTGCCGCTGACCGGCTATGCAGCAGATCATTTCGACCGCCGCAAGCTGCTGATCGTCACCCAGGCGGCGATGGGAGCGCTGGCGCTGGGACTGGGGATTCTTACCGTGGCCGGCGTGGTGCAACTGTGGCAGGTCTATCTGTTTGCCTTGCTGCTTGGCTGTGTCACTGCGTTCGATGCGCCGGCGCGCCAGACTTTCGTTTCGGAACTGGTGGAGGAACACGAGCTGTCGAATGCGGTGGCGTTGAATTCGACCTCCTTCAATGCCGCGCGCATGATCGGACCGGCCATCGCCGGCGTCCTTATCGCGGTGGTCGGCGCCGGCTGGGTATTCCTGCTCAACGCCGCTTCGTTCGCGGCGGTGCTGGCCTCGCTCAGCCTGCTGCGGCTTGATGAGCTGCATCTGCGCGCTCGCGCTGCCCCTGCACGCGGCAGCCTGGCGGCGGGTTTCCGTTACATATGGAGGCGGCCCGACCTGAAAGCCATCCTGCTGATGTTTTTCCTGATCGGCACCTTCGGACTGAATTTTCCCATCTTCATTTCAACCATGTCGGTCAGCGTCTTCCACGCCGGCGCACACCAGTATGGCTTCCTGTCCTCGATCATGGCGCTTGGATCGGTGACCGGCGCGCTGCTTGCCGCGCGCCGCGAGAAACCGCGCATGACCTGGCTGCTGACGGGCGCCGGCGTCTTCGGCGGCGGCCTGGTGCTGGCGGCGCTGATGCCGGGCTACGGGCTGTTTGCGATCGCGCTGGTGCTGATCGGCGTCGCTGCCCAGACATTCACCACTACGGCGAACAGCATGGTGCAGCTCTCGACCGAGCCCGCCATGCGCGGCCGGGTGATGGCGATCCTGCTGGCGCTGGCCCTGGGCGGCACGCCGCTCGGCGCGCCGGTGGTCGGCTGGGTCGCAGACACCTTCGGCCCGCGCTGGGCAATGGGCGTCGGCGCCGCTTCCGGCTTCGCGGCAGCGTGGGTCGGGATTCATTACCTGATGAAGTATCGCCAGCTGCGTGTGCGCATGGTCGGCGGCAAGCTGCGTTTCAGCCTTGGCCGTGCATTTCCCGAGGCCAAGTGAAAAGGTCTTGATCGGCCGGCGCTCAGGCCAGGGTGCCGCGACGCAGGCGGCTTACCCAGTCCAGCAGCGCCTCCGGATCGTCTTCCATCGCGGCCGGCACCTGATAGTAGCTGGCGACCGTCACCGTCTTGGCCTTGGTCGCGTAGCGAAACGGCTCGCAACCCAGCTTTTCGAAGACCGGCCGGCTCCTGTCGTCTACCCGCAGGTAGAGCGTGCCCTTGATGACGAATCCGAACTGCAGCTGGTTGATGCTTAGCCCGGCGCCGCCGAAAAAACGCGATACCGTAATCTCCCCGAGAGGGGCCAGGTAATCCGCCAGTTCAAGGGCCCTGGCGCGTGCTGTGTCTGTGCTCATGGTTGTCGGTCGCCGCTAGCTGTTTGCAAAAAAATAAGCAGAGTTTATTGCATATTGTCCTGTTTGGCAGCAGCGCTCCGGCTTGCGCCTGGCCGATAGCCGTCGTCCAGCGTTTTCAGGAACGCCGCAATGTCCTTGATTTCGGCGTCGTCCAAGCGCAACGGCGAACAGCACAGGCAAGCTGGCTGTCAGGCTGCCGGCATCTTGCGGAAGCCGACTGCCAGCCGGTTCCAGCTGTTGATCGTGTTGATCGCCAGGGTCAGGTTGACCATTTCGGTGTCGTTGAACTGGGCACGCAGCAGCGCGTAGTCGGCGTCCGGTGCATGGGTCTGGGCGATCAGCGTCACGGCTTCGGTCCAGGCCAGGGCGGCGCGTTCGCGGTCGCTGAAGAAGGGCGCTTCGCGCCAGGCGGTGACGGCGTACAGACGGCGTTCGGTTTCGCCGGCCTTGCGGGCATCGGCGGTGTGCATGTCGATGCAAAAGGCGCAGCCGTTGAGCTGCGATGCGCGCAGCTTGACCAGCTCCAGCAGCGACGGTTCGAGGCCCAGCTTGTTGACGGCGCCTTCCAGCGCGATCATGGCTTTCATCACTTCCGGCGAGGCCGTGTAGAAATCGATACGTGCTTCCAAGATATTCTCCTATATTTGCTTGGTGGGTAAGAGACTGCATGATAGGGGAGCCAAAGACATCCGCGGATAACCAATTCCGCTAAAAAACAGGAGGCCACTGGGCGCGTTTGCACTGGCTGCACGGACATGCTAAAACGCTGGGTTGCCTGGGTTGCATCCAGCACAGCGGGTTCTTGCCTGTTTTATCTATCGTATGTGGAGCGCTTATGGAGTTGCATGTCGTCATCGACGGCGATAAGGACCTGGCGGGGCAGGTCTATCGGCAGATCAGGGAAGCGATCCGGTCCGGACGCCTGGCGGCCGGCGAACAGGTGCCGCCTTCGCGGCTGCTGGCGCAGCAGCTGCGGGTGTCGCGCAAGACCGTGTCGGAAGCCTACGCCCGCCTGACCGTCGACCAGCTTCTGGTGGGGAAGGTCGGCAGCGGCACTTTTGTCAACGCGACAATGCAGCCGCGTCCGCGCCAGTTTGCCGGCAAGGACCTGGCCGGCGGCGCCACCCTGAAAACCTGGCTGGGGCGTTCCATTCCCTTGCCGGCGCCCGGGCCGGACCGCCGCTCAGGCTATGATTTTGTCGGCGGCGGCACTAAAAGCCATTTCCCGATCAGCGAATGGCGCCAGTGCGTGCTGCACGGCTTGCGCAAGAGCCAGGCCGACCGCGGCTTCTACTCCTATCCGGAAGGCTTGCCGGTATTGCGCGAGGCCATCGCCCGCCATACCTCGTTTGCCCGCGGCGTGCGCTGCGTGCCGGCGGATGTGCTGGTCACTAATGGCGCCCAGCAGGCCATCGACCTGATCGCCCGCGTCCTGCTTGAGCCGGGCTGCACCGTGGCTGTCGAAGATCCGGGCTATCCGTCGGCGCGCATCGCCTTCACCAGCCAGGGCGCCCGCATTGCCTGCATTCCGGTGGATGCCGAAGGCATGATGGTGGACCAGATCCCTGAGCAGACGCGCCTGATCTATGTCACGCCCGCGCACCAGTTCCCGCTTGGCATGCCGATGAGCCTGGCGCGCCGCCAGGCGCTGCTGAAGCGCGCCGGCGGATTGGGCGCGATCATCATCGAAGACGACTACGACAGCGAGTTCCGCTACCAAGGGCGGCCCACCGATTCCCTGCAAAGCATGGATACGGAAGGGCTGGTCGCCTTTGTCGGCACTTTTTCCAAGGTCATGCAGCCGGAGCTGCGCATCGGCTACCTGATTGCGCCGCCCGCCATCCGCGAGGCGGTGGCCATCGCCAAGCACCTCTCTGACTGGCATGCGCCCACCATGATGCAATGGGCGCTGGCCAAGTTCATCGACGACGGCTATCTGCAAAAGCACATCCGGCGCTGCCATGCGATCTACGGCAGCCGCCGCGAGCAGATGCTGGCGCGCTTTGCCGGCGACCTGGCGCCCTGGCTGCAGCCGATCGCCGCCACCGCCGGCTTCCATATGACTGCGCTGACCAAGCGCGAGATCGATCTTCCATTGCTGCTCAAGCTGGCGCGGCGGGTCGACGTCGGCCTGTATCCGATCGACGTCTTTTATCACGCGCAGCCGCCGCTGCAGGGCCTGTTCTTTGGCTATGGCGCGATTGAAACCCTGGATATCGCGCCGGCGCTGGACCGCGTCAAAGCGATTTTGAGCGAGATCGCCTGACGCCGCGATGGCCCTTTTTGCGGTTTCGTCGGGCATATCCTGTAAGCGCTATACAATAGCCCGCGCAGGCAGGCCATGCGGGTCAATATTCACGACGGAAATATCTGGGAGAAATTCATGGGTAGTCTTCATCGGCGATTGAAACTGGCGGTCCTCAGTACATGCATGGCAGCGCTGCTGGCCGGCTGCGGCGGCGGCAGTGATTCCGGCGGCGGCAATGCCGCAGCCAACGCGGCGGTGGATCAGCCATATACCGATCCGGTGGCCTATTCAGTCAATCCGAAAGATTCCTTGCCCAGCGCCAGCGAAAATGCCGCCGTTGCGCACCATACCCTTGCCCTGGCAGGCAGCAATATTGCCTATACGACCACGACCGGGCACTTGACTGCCAGCGACGCCCGAGGCAATCCGGAGGCCTCGTTTTTCTATGTTGCCTACACAGCGGACGGCCAGGACCCCAAGACCCGGCCTGTGACATTTTTTTATAACGGCGGACCGGGCAGCCCGGCGATCTACCTGCGGCTGGGCTCGTTCGCCCCGACCCGCGTCGATACTGCCGATCCGCTAGGGACCGGCTATCCGAACTTTTCGGTGGTCGACAACCAGGAGAGCCTGATCGACACTACCGACCTGGTGTTCATCGATCCGCCCGGCACCGGCTATTCCGAAGCGATCGCGCCCAACACCAACGCCACGTTCTGGGGCGTGGACCAGGATGCCGGCGTGATGCGGGACTTTATCCAGCGCTATATCACGGCCAACCAGCGTTCGGCGTCGCCCATCTACCTGTATGGCGAGTCGTACGGCACGCCGCGCACGGCAGTACTGTCGCATCTGCTGGAAAGCGCCGGCGTGCATCTGAGCGGGATCGTCCTCAATTCATCGATCCTTGATTACAACGACATGGGCCGCAACGGCGACCAGTACGCTTCATCCTTGCCGACTTTCGGCGCAGTGGCGGCGTATTACAACAAGGTGGCGCCGGCGCCGGCCAGCACGCCCGGCTACATGGCGACCATGCGCGGCGTCGTGCTGCAGCAGTATGCCTCCTTCACCGACGACGCCAATTACACCTATGGCGACCCGCCCAGCGCCAGCCAGGCACAATCGTTTGCGACCCTGGCCAGCCTGTCCGGCCTGGGCAATGAAGCGCTCAAGCTGTATTTCGGCACTGCCGTCGCCACCAACAGCAACAGCTACGGCGACCAGCTCAAGCCCGGTTTCCTGATCGGCTCCTATGACGGCCGCGTCGCCGCCGCCAACGGCAGCGCCATGGCGCAGGGAGGCGATCCGTCCAGTTCGCTGGTGAGCAGTTTTTTCAATATACAGAGCCAGCAGGTGCTGCCCAACTACCTGAAGTACAGCGCGCCCAACACCAGCTATTCCTCAGGCCGGCCGCCAGGCTGGACCTGGGATTTCAGCCACGGCGGCAAGGCTTATCCGGATACCATTCCCGACCTGGCCCAGGAGATTGCGCTGAACCCGAAAATCAAGATATTTTCAATAAACGGCTACCATGATTTCGTGACGCCTTTCTTTGCCACCGAAAAGGACCTGGGACGCCTGAAAACGCTCCCCAGCCTGCAGCAAAACCCGCCCAACATCCAGCTGACCCACTACAACGGTGGCCATATGACTTACCTGGACAACGATTCGCGGCCGCTGATCAAGGCCGACCTGGCAAGTTTTTACAAAGGAACGCCGATTTCCGGCGCCATGGGCTTTGCCGATTTGCCGGATCCGTGGCCGGACAACACCACGCCGGCCGCTGCCAGCTTGAAAGCCATAACGCTGCGCTAAAAGCGCCTATGATGAAATATGCGGATGAAAAGGAAGCGAGCATGAAAAATTCTTGGCATTCAATCAGCGCGGTGCTGTGCGCCGCCGGCCTCAGCAGCGCCATGAGCATCGCCCAGGCAGGCACGGAAGGACCGCTGCTGCCGCCGGGAGCGCCGTTGCCGGCGCCGACCCCGATCAGCAAAGGCGCCGATCTGCAGCAGCAGGTGGATCAGGGCCTGAAAGCGGATTTCGACGCCGCCGATGTCGACAAGAAGGGCGTCTTGACCAAGGAGCAGGCGCAGAAAGCCGGGCTCGGTTTTGTCAGCAACAACTTCAGCAAGATCGATACCGCCAAGCGCGGCAAGGTGACCTTTGAGGACGTCAAGCGCTATATCCAGATGCAGAGATAGGCGCGGCTGAAGGGAAAATTCAAGGCAAGGTTCAAGGCAAGGGCGCGCGCTCGTATTCCGGCGGCGCCCACAGATGCTTCAGGCGCTGCGCCAGGCTGCCCGGCTGCGCCACATCGCGCCACATCGCGATGAATTCGTGGAAATTGAGGGTCAGCGCATTGTGGCTGTGGACCTGGCGCTTGATGCCGTAATCCACGGCTTCCCGCTCTTCCACATAAGTTCCGAACAGGCGGTCGAAAACAATCAGCACGCCGCCGTAGTTCCTGTCGATATAGCAGTCGTTGCGGCCGTGATGGGCGCGGTGGTTGCTGGGGGTGTCGAACAGGTACTCCAGCACCGGATGCAGCTTGCCGACGCTTTCGGTGTGGATGAAGAACTGGTACACCAGGTCGCAGGCGTACAGGATGAACACCACCGCCGGATGCACGCCCAGCAGCACCAGGGGCATGAAAAACAGCCACCAGCCGGTGATCGGGTAGAGCATCGATTGCCGCATGGCGGTCGTCATGTTCATGTGCTCGCCGCTATGGTGCACCACGTGGGCGGTCCAGAACCAGCGTACGCGATGGCTGCTGCGATGGAACCAGTAATAGCAGAATTCGACGCCGAGGAAGATCGGCAGCAGGGTCCAGCCGTTGATCGGGATCGTAAAGAAACGGTGATGCCAGAACCAGAATATGGCGGCGCCGACGAACAGCACGTGCACCGCCAGTTCAAACAGCTGGTAGCTGCTGCCGAGGGTGAGGTTGGTGAGGATGTCTTTCCAATAGAACTGCTGGCGCGCGCCGCGCTTGCGCATGACCTGCCATTCGATGGCAAAGCCGACCAGGAACAAGGGCGTCATGCCGATCAGCACCACCTGTTTCCACTCTATATGAGAACCGAAAGTGCTCTCCATCCAGGCAATCAGATCCATCATGATGTACTGCTCCACGCGCGTAGTCGATGCGCTGGATTTTAGCGCCGGGCCAGCTTAAAGGCTTGACCGCGACAGACAATTATTTGACAATTCTCGCCATGCACCAAACCATAGCCGAACAGCCTCCACGGGGCGTGGTCCCCAGCACCTATGTGCGGCTGCTGTATGAGTATCTTGAAAAGCGAGGTGTGGCTGCGGCCGCCTTGCTGGGCGTCGCCGCGCCGGAAGCAGCTGACCGCGGCTCGCTGCGTTACCCGGTGGCTGCCTGGCGCACCTTGCTGCAGCGCGCCGCCGAGTACCTGCAAGACCCCTTGCTCGGCCTGCATCTGGGCCAGACTATTACGCCGGCCCATTTCGGCGTGATGGGCTATGTGCTGCTGGCTTGTCCCAGCCTCGGCGCGGCGCTGGCCCGCACCTTGCAATACCAGCGCCTGCTGTACGACGTCAATCCCATGCGCAGCAGCGTGGAGGGCAGCGACCTGCTGCTGGAATGGGGCGTCGACCAGGGCCGTCCCGGACCGCTGGTGGACGAGTGCGCCATCACCGCGCTGCTGCAGCTGACCCATAACGCCACCGGCCGCCGCATCGTAGCCACCGAAATCCGCTTCGTCAATCCGGCGCCGGCCGACGTCCAGCCATATCGTGAGTGGTTCGGCTGTCCGGTATTGTTCGACCAGCCGGAAACCTCGATCCGCTTTCCGCAAGCGCTGCTGGCATTGCCGCTGCGGCAGCCGGATACGGTCCTGCTGAATGTGCTGGAACGACAGGCCGATGACTTGCTGGCGCAATTGCCGCCCAGCGACGATTTCGAACAGGCGGTGCGGCGCTGCATCGCCCGCCTGGTGCGCGAAGGCCAGCCGGAGCTGGACCTGGTCGCCAACGAGCTGCACGTTTCTGCGCGCACCTTGCATCGCCGGCTGGCCGCCGCCGGCATCAACTTCAGGGAGCTGCGCGAGAGTATCCGCCAGCGCCTGGCCGAAGATTATCTGGCCGACCCGCGCCTGCAGCTGGGTGAAATCGCCCAGTTGCTGGGCTATTCCGAGCAAAGCGCGTTTACCCGCGCATTCCGGCGCTGGAGCGGGCAGGCGCCGTACGCTTACCGGCTCAGTTTGCTCAATCCCGACGCCGGATAAGTTTCCCCCGCCAGATCCGCAAAGTGCGCGCCGCAGACGCAATGCGGCTGATTCCTGTCGCCTCGTCGCAAGTTTCCCCTCCGCCTGGATGCTACGTTGGCAAGCATCTCGTACGCCAGCGCCGCCGCATGCCGCAGCGTCATGAGGGCGTCATATAAGCGCTATAGCCTGTCGGTCGCATTCAACCATCACCATGTATTTTCCGGAGATAAGCACATGACACAAAAGAGCAGGCGTGATTTCCTGGCCTTGACGGCGAAAACGGCAGCCGCCGCAGCGGCCGCAGGCGTCTTTCCCGACACCATCCGGCAAGCGCTGGCCGTCCCCGCCAACTGCAAGACCGGCACGATTGCAGACGTCGAGCACGTCGTGATTTTCATGCAGGAAAACCGCTCTTTCGATCATTACTTCGGCAAGCTGGCCGGCGTGCGCGGCTTCGGCGATCCGCGCGCCATCTCGCTGCCCAGCGGGCAGTCGGTGTGGTACCAGCCGAATGGCGGCTCCTACGTGCTGCCTTATCATTTCGATGCGAAGGGCACCAACGCCACGCGCGTCGGCTTGAACCACAGCTGGAAAGGCACAGAGGACGCCTGGAAGAACTGGGATGCCTGGGTGCCCAAGAAGACGGCCTACACCATGGGCTATTTCGACCGCGGCGACCTGCCGTTCTACTACGCGGTGGCAGACGCATTCACCATCTGCGACGCCTATCACTGTTCGATTTTCGGCCCGACCGATCCGAACCGCTTCTATGCCTTGTCCGGCAGCGCCGGCGAGAATATCACCGGGCTCAACGACGGCAACCTGTATAACGCCAACCCGATCTATAACGGCGACCTCAACAACGACGACATCAGCGCCGCCACCACGGCCGCGGTGCCAAACTGGAAGACTTACGCCGAAGTCCTGGAAGCCAACAACGTCAGCTGGAAGGCTTACCAGGAGTTCGACAACTATGGCGACAACTACCTGGCCTACTTCAGGAACTTCCGGGTTGAAAGCGACGGCAGCCGGCTCAAGACCAGCTCGCCTTTGTATCTGAAGGGCAGGGCGCTGGCGGACGGTTCCACTAAAGACAATGCCGCCGGCACCAAGGGCGATTTGCTGATCAAGGCATTCAAGCGCGACATCGACGGCGTCGACGGCAAGACCGCCTTGCCGCAGGTTTCATGGATTTTTGCGCCTTACGAATATTGCGAGCATCCGGAAGCGTCGCCCAATGCCGGCGAAGACATTGCATCCAGGCTGCTGGGTGCGCTGGCGAGCAATCCGGAGGTCTGGTCGAAAACCGTGTTCCTGATCAACTATGACGAAAACGACGGTTTCTTCGATCATATGCCGTCCAATGTGCCGCCGCTGAGCGCCGACAAGGGCATGACCACCCTGGCCGATCCGAGCATCGGTGAGGTTTACCAGCAGCAGCCGAAGGGCCTGGGGCCGCGCGTGCCGATGCTGGTGATTTCGCCGTGGAGCCGCGGCGGCCGGGTCTGTTCGCAGTTGTTCGACCATACTTCGGTGCTGCGCTTCCTGGAGGAATGGCTGTCGACAGGCAAGGGGCTGGATCGCGAAAAGGTCACTTGCAAGAATATCTCGCCATGGCGCCGTGCGGTATGCGGCGACCTCACCTCCGCCTTCGATTTCAAGACGCCCAACAAAGCCTGGCCGCAGATCACGCCGGCGCCGCCTTACCAAAAGGTCGATTCGCCGGTCAGCGCCACGCCGCCGGCGCAGCAGGTTTTTCCGCTGCAGGAGTCGAATCGCGAACCGCGCCCGGCTTGCCGCTTGCCGTACCAGTTCCATGTCGACGCCCGCGCCGCCGCCCAGGCCGGCCATCGCGAACTGACGCTGAGCCTGGGCAATACCGGCAAGGCCGGCGCCGCTTTCATTGCTTATTCGAATCTGCGCCAGGACGGCCCATGGCATTACGCGGTGGAAGCTGGGAAAGCGCTGCGCGATGTCAAGCTCGGCAACTGGAGCACAGATCAATATGAATTGCGGGTGCATGGTCCGAACGGCTTTTTCAGGGAAATCAAAGGCAGCTTTGCGGCTGCCGGCAGCGCCGCCGCGGCACGGCCTGAAATACTGGTGCGCGACGACTATGAACGCCACGCCATCGTCCTGGTCTTGTCCAACGAGGCGGGCGCCAAGGCTTGCACCTTCACGGTAAGCGCCAATGCCGGTCCGTCGCGCGGCTTTGTGGCGCCGTATCGGGTCGAGGCCGGCAGGTCTCTGCGCCTGATGGTGCCTTTGGCCGCGGCCAAAGGCTGGTACGACTTCAGCGTGACGGCGGACTCCGATGCCGGCTTCCTGCGCCGCATCGCCGGCCACGTCGAGAGCGCCGCCCGCAGCTGGACGGATCCGCAGATCGGCGTCATCGCGCCTTCGACCTTGTCGACGCCGACGCCGATCGTACGCCGGGGCAGCGCGATCGCATTCAACTACAGCACCGCGCTGCAGAAGCAGAATCCGCGCAACTGGATCGGGGTGTTCCCAGCCTCCAGCACTGTCCCCGACCAGGCCGGCTACAAGGCTTATAGCGTGTATGAATACGCGGCGGCACTTGGCGGCCAGGTGACGCTGAAGACGCAGGGACTGGCGGCCGGATCCTACAAGGCCTGGTTCCTCGCCAACGACGGCTATGCCGAGCAATTGGCAGGGCCGGTGGTGTTTACCGTCACGGCCTGAGGCTCCCCGGTATCGAGCGGCGGACCGGGCAGGGCACTGTCCGGTCCGTGCAGTAGAACATCCATTTTTTCATCGTCCTGCGTTGCCGCGCCGGCGCGTTTATTGGATTCCTAGTATTCTCTCAGTCACGCAAGCGGCCGGCGAGGTTGACAAGCCGGCGACGGCGCAAGATTTCGAATCCATAGCGCAAAAGGAAAAATCATGATGTCCAAGGCTGTCAAAATTCCTGGTCCCGATCATCCCATCACGATAACGCCCAACGCGGCGCGCGTCGTCGTCACCCTCGGCGGCCGCGTCATTGCCGATACGCGCAGGGCCTTGACGCTGCAAGAAGCGGCTTATCCCGCTGTCCAGTACATTCCGCGCGAGGATGTCGACATGGCACTGCTGGAACGGACGGAGCACGCTACCTATTGTCCGTACAAGGGCGACTGCGCTTACTACAGCATCCCATCCGGCGGCGAGCGCTCGGTCAATGCCGTGTGGTCTTACGAGGCCCCTTATGCGGCGGTCAAGGACATCAAGAATTACCTGGCTTTTTATCCGGGGCGGGTTGATTCGATAGAAGAGCGCTAGGACGGGGACGACGCTGGGATTGTTCTGTTGCCTCAGTTCCGACTCAACTTCCACAGAATATGCACGGCAAGGAGTAGTTATGCGTAATCGACTCATCCAAATGGTGAGCGTTGGATTAGCGGCGATTCTCATGGGTCTTGGCAGTAGCCATGCTGACGCTGCTTGCACCGTACCCGCCCCGGTGACATCAATCGATCCAGCCGGGTTTTACGACGATCCGGCCGCTTATGCGCAGGCGGTCAAGCCGATGCGTGACTATATCTACCAGCTCAACAAGGCCGCGGAATCGAAACAATGGAACTGCGTTCTCGCGCTTTTGGATGGTTGGGCCCGCGCGGATGCCTTGATGGGTCCTATCAGCGGCTACCAGGGCTACTATGAGCGTTCCTGGGCCGGGACGGATTTCGCGCTCGTGCTGCTGCGGCTGCCCCGGGAAGTCAGCGAGGCTAATGCGGACCAGTTGCGCGTCATTACGTCGTGGCTGACCCGCATCGCCATCGCTACGCGGGACGCGGATGCGATCAACCATTTGCACAACAATCTGGTCTATTGGGCCGGACTGAACCTTGTCGCTATCGGCACGCTGGCGCAGCAGCAGAAGTTAATCGATGCCGGACTTGCACGCGCCCGGGAGGGGATCCGCGATATAGGTCCGCACGGCGAATTGGAGCGTGAGATCAAGCGTGGCGATCGCGCTTTGCATTACCATACCTTCGCGCTGATTCCGCTGGTCTTCACAGCGGAACTGGCCGAGCGGCAAGGTGTGAATCTCTACCAGGAAAATTACGGCGCAATCGGCCGGCTGGCGGATCTGGTGATCAAGGCCGTGCAGAATCCCGACAGCTTCGCCGAGATCACCCCGGTCAAACAGAATCTCTTCCCCTGGACATTTCAGGATGAGCTTTCGTGGATGGAGCCGTATTACACGCGCACGCGCGACCCCCGAGTCCCCGCGCTGATGGCTCCGCGCCGTCCGTTCCGCGAATGGCGTCTTGGCGGCAACGTCACCGTCGCATGGGACGGTGAGCCGCCCCAATGAGCGTTGCGTGAACGTACGCCGCAGGCATCGCTTTGCGATCCCGATGCCGGACCTGTTCAATGGCGAAATTTCCTAAGTCTTCGCTTTCTTCGAAGGTTTCGACTTGCTGGCGCTGTTGAGCGCAATCGCCTGGCGGACGAGCGCCTTGAAGGCCGACTCGTCGACTTCTTCTCCTTCGAGAATGTCGATTGCGCGACGTGCATTTCCATCAAGGCTCGAGTTGAAGAGAGGAGTCGGATCCTTCAGCGACGCGCCCTTGATGAAGGTAAGTTTTACTTTGTCCTTGTAGGATTCGCCGGTGCAGATGATGCCGTCGCGCGCCCAAACCGGGGTGCCCATCCACTTCCACTCTTCGACGACGTCCGGATCCACTTCCTTGATGAGCTGGCGCATTCTGCCGAGGGTTTCCCCGCGCCAGTCCCCCAGCTCGGCGATTCTTTTGGAGATGAGTTCCGATGCCGGCTGACTTTCGCTCGTGTCTGATTTTTTCATGTTCTTGTCCTAAAAATTGCAGATATATACGGTTGCAAGATGGCGGCCATTTCTTTCTATTTTTTTATTTTTCTGACGGAACGACTGTGCGCCGCCCGAACCACATGCGGTGGAAAAGACCGTCTTTCAACACGAACTGATGGAAGAGCGCGGCCGCGACATGGGTTGCGATCAGAATCGCCAGCAAGGTTGCCAGGAATGCGTGGACCTGGAACGTGGGGAATATGGCGAAATTACCGGGCAGGAGTTCGCCCGGGTGCTGGAACACGCTGCGGATGAACCAGCCGGTCAGCCAGCCGCTGGCGACGATCAGGAGCACGATCAAATACAAGCCGTGATGCGCAATGGAGGACAGTCGGTCCAGTAGGGGTGAGCCGGTCGTCGCCGTTGCCGGGCGGGCGCTCCGCATGCGGATGAGGAAGCGCAGGATCATCAATGCAAGCACGCATATGCCGCCCGACATGTGCCACACGAGGATGTCGAGTTTCTTCGGGTTGGTATTGGGCATATCCGCAAGGACGAAGAAGCCGATGCATAGAAGGCCGATGATCATCAGCGCCAGCAGCCAGTGCAGCGCTACCAGCACGGGCTGGTAGCGCGAGGCGAGGGCGCGGCTCACGAAAGGCCTCCTGCTACGCGTTCGAGGCTTGCGAAGAATTTCTGCCAGCCGTACTTGGCGCCCGCGTAGGCCTGCTGCTGGTCCGGCCGGAAGCCCGATTGCTCCATGCGCAGGTGGGTTCCCGTGCCGGTCGGGGTGAGAGTCCAGGAGACGACGCTCTTGAGGCCCAGGGCTTCCCATGTGTAAGACAGCGTTTTGTTCGGCTCGATCGCAAGAACCAGGCACTCGACCACGCCCCAGTCGGCCCGAAGATCGAAACGGTGACCCACGACGGGCTTGAAATCGTTCTGCATCAGCCATTCTTCAATGAGAGGACTTTGCGTGAGCGCGCGCCAGACTTTGTCGAGAGAATGCGGCATTTCCCTTTCCACAATCAGCGTTTTGGTGTCGTTGGTCTGCATCATTGGTCCATCCTTTTCAGTAGGGTTTCCAAGTGGTCAAATCGGCTGTTCCAGAAGGTTGAATAAAAATCTATCCAGTCAATCAGCGGCGCCAGCGCTTTCGGTTCCGCGCTGTAATACGTCTCGCGTCCATCGCGCCGGCCCCGCACCAGGCCGGCTAGCTTGAGCGCGCCGAGATGCTTCGAAATGGCGGGTTGCGATACCCCGGACGGATCGGTCAAGGCATGCACCGTCATTTCACCGTCCCTGCTCAAGCGCTCGAAAATTGCGCGCCGGGTTGGATCGGACAAGATTTTTAGAACAGCCGTCGGTTCTGCGTGCATCGTGAATCCTTGCTTATGCGAGCTTCGTTTTGATTTCTGTGAAGTGCTGCCTCACACGATCAATCATAACCAAATGGTTATGGATGTCAAGGGCCTCATTTTTTTTTGGGGGGGTATCGCACGCGGCGTGCCCGGCTTGGGAAGGTTGGGCTGCGCGCTGACTGAAAAGAGGAAGCGTGTCAAAATTGGCATTTGCTTCAATTCGACAAAGCGAGACTGGCGATGGCTAAGCGGCTGATGATAGAAGGGCGCGTACAGGGTGTCGGTTATCGCGCTTCCTTTGCCGACCAGGCGGTTGCCCTGGGCCTTTCCGGCTGGGTGCGCAATCGGCGAGACGGCTCTGTGGAAGCCTGCGTTCATGGCGAAGCGGCGGCGCTTGAGGCGATCATCCTTTGGGCAAGGCGAGGCCCGCCCGCCGCTCTGGTGCGTAATGTGACCGTCGAGGAAGTCGGAGAGCCGGCGCCTTCGGATGGGGCATTCAGGATTTGCTGACGCAGCGGGTCTCGCGGCAGCTCTCGCAGTGGGTCCTTTAACGCCGGGACCCGGGCCGCGGTTTTAACATCAGCGCCGCCGGACAAGCCTGCCTGCGCCAGGTTTCCTGCTGCTGCCGGCGCGCAGCCTGGCGTCGCTATTGAGCGGCTTTGCGGCAGACAACTCTGCCTCCACGATTTCCACGCGCCTGTTCGCGGCTGCCAGCGATTCCTCGACAGCGCCCAGCCGGCCCTTTGCGCCCGACAATTCGCTGTCGAGCGTCGATATCTTTTCGCGATAGGCGTGCGCGGCGGATTTGCTTTCGGCCTCGATGCGCGTGAACTCGGCTTTCCATTGCCGTGATTCGGCGCGCGCCCTGTCGATTTCCAGCAAGCTGTGCTTGCGCAGTCCATCCAGTTCGGCCTGTCCGCCCGCATGCTCCTCAGCCTTGCGGCTCAGTTCGGCAGCCAGGCCGGCGATGCGCTCGTCTTTTGCCTGCAGCGTGGCGCGCTGTTCCGCCAATGCCTGCTCCAGGCGCTTGATCTGCTGGTCGCGGCCTAGCAGGTCGGCGTTGGCGATGGTCAGCTTCCCCTTCAGTTCGTTGGCGATGTCGATGGCGGCCAGCGTGTCTTCCTGCGCCAGGTCGATCAGTTTTTCCGCTTCCGCCTTTTCTCCGGCAAGTGCAGTGCGCTCGGCGGCGAGCGTGTCGTTGGCCGACTCCACGGCGTAGCGCCATAGCTCGCGGGTGAGGGTGGCTACGGCGTCGGGCAGTCCGGCGACCCCCTTGTCCCGTTTCAGCTTGAGCAGGTCGGCATACCACTCGTTGATGTCCTTTTGCACGTCGCCGTCGGATCCTTTCTTGGCGCCGGTGGTGGCAATCGTCCATTCGCGCACCAGGCCGATGGAAGGCTTTTTGCCCTGGGCGGCGAGCGTATCGCAGGCAGTCCAGCTGAGATTCTGGCGTTCGGACATGTTTTTTCCTTGAAAGGGATCTTAATGCTGGGATTTTACTAAAAAATCGCAATAAAGTAATAATAATTACGTAAATTAAAAGTAATTGAAATTACGTATCTATATATTTAATCGAGATTACGTTAATAATCTCGATTAAATAAACTATCGTGATATTCTGCCCAATCTCCCGAGAAGATTCCGTTTTCATCCTTTATTGAACGCCGCAACGGTTAACAGCTTATGGATCACTTCGCAGTAATAGACCTGGAACGGCCGGACAGGAACGTTAAAGCTCCGGCGCTGACCCTGGACCTGTTTGCCGGCAGCGGCGAGACCGAGCCGCTGGTGGCGGCGCGTTCGGACTCCGAATTGGCGCGCGCCTTCCTGTACAGCAGCGAACTCTCCGAAAATTCGATCAAGAGCGCGAAGAAAGACCTGGGGCGCTTTCTATTGTGGTGCCAGCATCACGGCAAAATGCTGTACCAGCTGCATATCGAAGACTTGATCGCCTACAAGGCTTTCCTGAAAGACCCGCAGCCGGAGGAAACCTGGATCTCGGTCACCAAGTGGCCGCGCGAAGATGCGCGCTGGCGGCCGTTTTCCGGGCCGCTGTCCGAGCCGAGCGTGCGGCAGGCCTTCCGCGTAGTGAAAGCCTTGCTGGAGTTTGCCAAGAACGCAGGATATCTGCGGCGCAACGCCGGCGCCCTGGTCAAGAATGTCAAGACGGCGCGCGATGCGCGGGTCACGCGCTATTTGAGCGCCCAAGCCATAGTTTATGTATACGCGGCGATGGATGAGCTGCCCGCAACCACTCTCGCCAAGGCGAAAGCCAGGGCGCGCGACCGCTTTTTGCTGCTCGGCTATATCACCACCGGCGCCAGGCTGTCCGAGCTGACCGAGGCAAGAATGGGCGCGATGTATACCGAGGGAGACGGGCGCTGGTGGCTGGATGTCGTCGGCAAAGGCGCGAAGCCGCGCAGGCTGCCGGTGGCGCCGGACATGCTGGCGGCGTTTCGCGAGTATCGTACCGCGTTTGGGCTGCCGGCCCATGCGGCGCGCGACGATGCCACGCCGCTGGCGCTGTCCAGCCGCGGACAGGCGCCGGTCCCGATCACCGGCGAGGCCGCTGCCAATGCCATGAAGTCCTTGTTTTCCGCCGCCGCAGTCCTGGCCGAAGCGGCCGGCGAACCGGATAGCGCATCGGCCTTGCGCCAGGCATCCGCGCACTGGCTGCGGCATACCATGCTGACCATGCACGCCAACAACGATGTTTCGCTGAAGGCGCTGCAGGATACGGCGGGCCACGCCAACATTTCGACCACTGCGATCTACCTACACAAGAGCGATAAGGAGCGCCACGATGAATTGATAGGCTCGTTTGCGCGCAAACGCTAAGCGGAAAGAGGGCATCGCTGCTCCTGCGGGCATTCCATAAAAAATTCCATTGAGCAATATTTGTGTTGTTATAATATTGTATTTTGGAAATATCTATTGGGCGCATCCCGCTGCGGGCAGCTCAAGCTGAATCCAGTCCGGCAGCGGCAACCGGCCCGTTGGCCGGCGTCGTGCTGATCCGGGCTGACAATCGGAGAAAACAATCGATGCTGAAAAACATACTGTCCGGCCTGCTTGCATGCGCCGCGATTTTTCCTGTGGCAAGCAATGCCGCAAATCCCGCTGCCAGCGCCGGCATGGTGGTTGATAGTTTCAGCGGCCCGGTTACCGGCAGGGAGATCAATTCCTTCAAGGCGTATATCCAGACACTGGTTCCGGCGACGGACAACATCGGCAACCAGTGGGCCCAGGGCGCCAGCGGCGAGCAGACCAAGGCGATGGGGCTGGTCTACGAAATCAACGGCGACCGCGCCATCCTCGACAAGATGCTGGTGTTTTGCGACAGCGTGCTGTCCGAGCGCAACGACCTGGCGCCGGCGCCGGTCGGCCAGCACAAGATCTGGACCGGCAGGATAGATCCGGTCTGGCCCAACGATGTGACAACGGCGCCGATCGGCACCGGCGGCGAGCAGGGCGACCCGGTCGGGCACCTCGGCTATTGCGCCAGGCTGATCCTGGCTACGCCGTCGATCTGGCACCTGAAGGTCGGCAGCGGCGATCCGAAAAACTACGGCGCCGACTACTACAGCCGGGCAAAAAAATATGTGACGGAAGCGGACTACAGCCTGGACCGCCACATTTTCAAATCCCTGCTCAACCTGACCCGCAATAACCTGTACTATTTTTCCGACGCGTCGCCCTACAAGTCGGGCCTGCCGGTGCCATGGAACCAGCAGATGATGTTCAACTACGCCTTGCAGAACCTGGCAGCCTGCCACGAGATCCTCGGCGACGATCCGTCCCGCGCCGCCAAATACAATGCGATTGTCGGCGCCAGCATTGCTTCCTTTTTTGCTACAGGCGTGACTTCGTACAAGAGCAAGAAGGGCAACGACGTCTATGACTGGGGCTATACCTTGCCCGACAAAAGCGGCGAAGACAACAACCATGGCAGTCTCGACATCGCCGGTTTCTACCGTGCCTATGCCACCGGCCGCTACGCAATCACCAGCGCCGAGATGACCAGGTTCGCTAATACCTTTGTGGATGTGGTGACGCGCGGGCCGCGGGACTATGCGGGAAGAATCAACGGCAGCGACGGCGCCGGCAACAGCGCCCCGACCACCACCGTCAGAAGCGGCTACCTGTTCCTGGCCGAGTTTTTGCCGCAGCAGTATCAGAACATGGTTGCCGCGGACTTCACCATCGGCAAGGCGACTGGCCGGATCGACCAGTTTTCGCGTTTCCTGTGGGTGAAAAACCGGCGCTATGTCAAACCCGCGCAAGCCAGCGGCAGTTGATCGCCTGCGCTGAGCTGGCAGGCTGAGCACCGGGCATTCCGGCCAGCTGCCTGTCCAGCGCTGCCAGCTACACGTGAATCAGGCGGCCGCCGCCAAACGACCAGTTTTCCCAGGCGGTCTCCTTGAAACACACCATCACTTGTTCGGTGTCCAGGCCCTGGCCGGCCAGGGTAGCCATGAGCTCTTCCAGCAGTTTGCGCTTGATCTTGACGTTGCGTCCGACCGACCAGAGGATTTCGATCAGGACGAAATTCTCGCTACGCGCCGATGTCAGGTCCGGATAGCCGGGATCGTAGCGGAAGTCCTCGGCGTCGAGTTCCAGGACGCGCTGGAATTTATCGGTCGCCGGCACGCCGCTTGAAACCAGCGCGGCGTGCACTGCATCGAGAACGCCGGCCTTGAATTCAGCGGATTTCGGTTTGCGGACGGTGATTGTGACGAGCGGCATGCGGGCTCCTTGAAAGGTTATGGATCCTGGCTACAGCGCCACAGCCGCCGCCGTCTGTTCAGGCAAACAGCAAGCGATCGGTGTAGTGAAAATCGTCAGGATTGAAATAGGGCTTGGCCCAGTTATCCGTGGTAGACAAGAACCAGCCCGCGGCAACCGCAGCCTGTTGCTTGGATACAGGCATTTTAGCCGCTGCCGGCGGCGCCACGCTAGCCATCCGGTCGAGGAACTGGAAATGATCGACCAATCCCACCGCTTCTATCGCGAACGCCGTGGCGACATCGCCATCGTAGATCGCCAGCAGGTTGTCGCCATTGGCCTGCTCGCCGCCCAGGGCGAGGTTGGACGAGCCGCAGTAAACCACAGGATCGCTGCCGTTGAAGTCGCATACCACGAACTTGTGATGGATCTGGTGGCCGATGCCGCCGATGCTGCGCACCTGGTCGAATGGCGGCGGCAGAATCGTCTTTCCTGGCTTGCCGGTCACCAGCACGCCGGTCTTCTTGCCCGGGGCATACAGCGCAATGCCGCTGCTGCTGTCTGAAATGCCGTAGCTGAAGATATGCTCATCGGCATGCAGGTTCTTCAGGGCGGTGTAGACCGGGCTGGTGCCGTTGTCGATTTCCATGACGGCAAACAGCACGCTGGCCTGTTTTGCCGATTTCGACCCTTCCTGCTGGATGCGGGTGGCGATATCGCCCAGATTCTTGGTGACGAACTCGGCCGTATGCGGGGCGAAAGTGATGTCGGCCTCGGGCGACGCGCCCTGCGGCACCGAGAAGGTGGCCGAGGAAAATGGCGATTGCAGGTAGGGCGTGAGCTTGACGCCGCCTTGCCATACCGTTTCGAACAACTGCCCGTATTCGGCGGCGACGGCCGCGTCGTCGAATACCAGCACATGGTTGGAATTGACGTACAGGCCAGTGACCGAGAAATTGGTCGAGCCGGTCAGCACCTTCAGCGCGCTGTCCTTGTTGAAGCTGACGAACACCTTGTCATGGGCGTAGCGCTTGAAATGGCCGCGCAGGATGCCGGCTGGGCTTTTGGCCAGCGCCCGGAACTGCGCCTCGAACTGGTCCTCGGGCGTGGGCTTTGCCGCCGAGTGATGAAGCGCCGCATTGTCCAGGATGATGCGCACGCGGCCTTGCCTGGCCAGCTCCAGCAGGATCTTGCAGATGTCCGGTTCGTTGAGGTCGTAGGCGAACACATCGAGATATTGGGACGGATCCTGCAGCACCTCGTTGAGCAGCGCAAAAATCTGCGTGCGCGCCGTCAGCCCCAGCCAGGCGTATTCATCGGCAAAAGTGTAATGCGCACCGGAGGAGTCGCTGCCGGACACCTGCGCGGTATCGAACAGCAGCTCCTCGTTCTTCGGGCGGATCAGGGCGTTGACGCCGAAATGGTGGGTAAACGCCTGCGACTGCGTGTAGCCGCGCGTAAAGCCGAGCTTGAACTTGTTCTTTGCAAACGGCCCCACATAGACCTTGAGCGCGACTCCCTGCGCGGGGTCGAGAGCGATCAGCGACTGCTTGTCGTCAAAATAGCGCGGGGTAACGGTATAGGTGTACTCGCCGAAGAACGGATCCGTGCCCTGATGATTGGAGCCCGGAACATGCAGCCAGCGGAACTTGTGCACCGGCGCGTTCACGCTTGAATTCGGCGGTTCGTGCGGATCCTGGGCGTGGCTGGCGGGGGTCTCGAACTGCAGGGTGTTGTACAGGTAGTAGGGCGGCAGGCCATCGGGCTGGCACTGGATGGTGAAACCCGCCAGATTGACGGCGCTTTGCGCATCGAAAAGATCGAATGCCAGCAGGGTCTTGCAATCCCCGATGTGGGCGGTAACGGACAGCAGCTTCGATTGCTCTGTGACAGACGCCATTACGACTCTCCTGGTTCAGTTGAGCACCTGATGAACGGGCGCCGCAAGCGCCGCGTTTGACGACGGATGAGTTTCTGCGTGTTGCCTTCCACTCAATTCAAAAAGCATTGAAAAATACTAACGGGAAATTATTACAGTGCAATGACTTGCTGAATTGGAAATAAATGGCGCACGGAAGCATGTCCCGCTTTAAGCCAGCGGGTGCGGGTGCGGATGCGGGTGAGGGGAGTTGCAAGCTGGCGTCCCGGCGCCATGCTGCCGGAATCGTGCCGCAAGATGAGCGTTGCCGGCTGGCAGCTCAGCTCAGAAGGTGATGCGGATCGGCATCATCGATCCGGCGATTCAAATCGATGGCAAGTCGCTGCCGGGTCGGTGCGCCCAGGCTGCAGGCGGGCGGTTGTTCGGTCTGGCCGAACCCCGGGCGGGGCAGCAGTGGATCAACGAACATATTCATGTAAATTATTAAAAATAATCTATAACTATATGATTTAATTCATTTATACGTCAACGATGATATTTTACTTTTAATATTTCACTTGAAGATTGTTTGCCGTCTCAGCAGCCGTCCGTGCGTATGGCCAGCAACGGAAAAAACCGATCATGGCGGAATAACGGATGTCACGGCTTTCTTCGACGCAAAATAATTAGTATCGATGTTATGCGACGTCATACAAGCTGAGTGACGATCTTGGCATTGAGGCATTTCGTGTTGAATAATCCTGGCTCCGTCTGACCAGGAATTCAGGAAATTGGCGATGCCAATATTTAAGTGATTGCACCGCTGAAACTAACGTTGTACGATAACGTATCACTAAATCGCTTTTACCGTGGATCAGCCAGCGGTTGTGAATACATAAAAACCAGGAGACAAACCAATGAAGCAAGCTATTTCCATGCTGTGCGCCGCCTGTGTGGCGTCGCTGGCGCTGAGCGCTGTGCCGGGCCATGCCAGGGAGTTCCGCGACGCCGATGTCCAGCCGGCCGATTATCCGACCGTCGTCGCCGTCAACTACATGTCCGACCTGATGAAGCAGCGCAGCCAGGGCAAATACAGCATCAAGGTGTATCCGAACAGCCAATTGGGCAGCGAGCCGGACACGGTCGAGCAGGTCAAGCTGGGGGCGATTGAATTTACCCGTACCCATGCCAGCGTGCTCAACGCCATCTGTCCGGAAACGATGCTGCCTTCCTTGCCGTTCGTGTTCCGCAGCAAGGAACATATGCGGCACGTGCTGGACGGCCCGATCGGCGATGAAATCCTGCGTTCTTGCGAGGCCCACGGCCTGGTCGGCCTGGCGTTCTACGATTCCGGCGCGCGCTTTTTCTATACCAAGAAGCCGGTCAGGAACCTGGCTGACCTGAAAGGCATGAAGATCCGCGTGCCGCAGTCTGAATTGTCGGTGGCCATGCTGCAGGCGCTGCATGCCAATGCGACGCCGATGGCGACTTCCGAGGTCTACACCGGCATCAAGAGCGGCATCGTCGACGGCGCCGAAAACAACTGGCCGACTTACCAGACCGCCCATCACTTCGAAATAGCTCCGTATGTGCTGCTGGACGAGCATGACATGACGCCGGAAATACTGCTGGTGTCGAAAGTGATCTTCGACAAGCTGTCGCCCGATGACCAGAAAATGATACGCCAGAGCGCCAAGGCATCCGTGCCTTACATGCGCAAGCTGTGGGACGCGCAGGAAATTTCTTCGCGCGCCATTGCCGAAAAGGCCGGGGTGCATATCGCCGCCGCCAACAAGGCTGAATTCCAGGCGAGCATGGCGCCGGTGTATGCCAGATTCGTCACTACGCCGAACATGAAAGACTTGCTCAAGCGCATGCAGGACACGCAATAAGCGCGCCCTCCAAACCATCCAGGAACCGCTTATGACCAATGCCAAAATCCCGGCGGATGCAATTGACGGCAAGGCGGCGACCGCCTTGCTGCCGCCTTTTGCCTTCCTCACCCGCTGCAACGCCTGGCTCTCCCTGATGTGCATGAGGCTGGCGGTAGCCGGCCTGATCCTGATTGCGCTGGCAGTGTTCGGCCAGATCTTCGGCCGCTATGTCCTCAACAGCAGCCCCTCGTGGACCGAGGCTTTCGCTCTGCTGATGGTGCTGTACGTGACCAATATCGGCGTCGCCGTCTGCGTGCGCGACGACCGCCACATGGGCGTCGAACTGCTGACCGGCGCCTTGCCGCCGAAGGCGAGGGTAGTGCTGAAGATAGGAATCCATCTGCTGGTCATCGTGTTTGCGTTGCTGATGATCTGGAACGGCTGGATCCTGGGCCGCCAGATCATGGATTACATGATCCCCAACCTCGGGCTTTCCCAAGGCTTGACCTACTGGCCGCTGATGCTGTCCGGATGCCTGATCGTCCTGTTTTCGGTTGAGCACATCATCGCCTTGCTGCAACATACAAAGGTACTTCCATCATGGCATTGACCCTGCTGTCCGTCAGTTTCCTGGTATTGCTGCTGCTGGGCGTACCTATCTCGTTTTCCATCGGACTGTCGGCAATTGCCGCCATCTTCTATGAAGGATTGCCGATCGCCGTGATTTTCCAGCGCATGATCGCCGGCATGAGCGTGTTTTCCTTCCTCACCATTCCTTTCTTCATCTTTGCCGGCGAACTGATGCTGTACGGCGGCATCGCCGACCGCATCATCCAGTGCGCGCGCAGCGCGGTCGGCCATATCCGCGGCGGCCTGGGCATGACCAATGTGCTGGCCTGCACCTTGTTCGGCGGGGTTTCCGGCTCGCCGGTGGCGGATATCTCGGCCATGGGAGCGGTCATGATTCCGATGATGAAACGGGAGAACTACGACACCGACTATGCGGTCAACGTCACCACCCATTCCTCGCTGGTGGGCGTGCTGATGCCGACGTCGCACAACATCATCATCTACGCGCTGGTGGCTGGCGGCGGCGTTTCCATCACCACGCTGATCCTGGCCGGGCTGCTGCCGGCCGCGATCCTGACCCTGGCCAACCTCGCCGTCGCCTACCTGGTGGCTGTGCACCGCGGCTATCCGGCCGGTGCCTTCCTCGGCTGGCGGGTGGCCTTGCATAGCGTCCTGCGCGCGGTGCCGGGTTTGATGGTGGTGGTGATCATCATCGCCGGCATCACGTCCGGCATCTTCACCGCCACGGAATCGGCCGCGATTGCGGTGTTTTACGCGCTGTTGCTGACCACGCTGGTGTACCGCAGCCTGAGCTGGGAGAACTTCCTGAAGGCGGCAGTCAAGTCGGTCAAGACCACCGGCGTGATCCTGATGCTGATCAGCATTTCCTCCGCCTTCGGCTATCTGATCAGCCTGTACAGCGTGGCCGACACGGTCGGCGCGGCGCTGATGGCGGTGAGCAGCAATCCGATCGTGATTTTCCTGCTGATCAACCTGGCCTTGCTGCTGTTCGGGACTTTCCTCGACATGGCCGCGCACATCCTGATCTGCACGCCGATTTTCCTGCCCATCTGCCAGCATTTCGGCATGGGGCCGGTGCAGTTCGGCATGATGCTGCTGATTAACTGTTCGCTGGGATTGAATGCGCCGCCTATCGGCGCAGCACAGATCATCGGCTGCACTATCGGCGGCATCCGCATGGGGCAGATCATGCGCACCATCTGGCCGTTTTACCTGGCGCTGTTGCTGACCTTGCTGCTGGTGACCTTCGTGCCCGGGTTTTCGCTGTGGATTCCGGCTTTGCTGAACTAGCGATATAGATTGCCTTTTTGATAGTGTTTCCAGGGTCGAGAGGTTTTTCAATTTCGGCAGGATCAGGCAATCCTTGAACAGCATTGATCTACCCCGTTTTCCGGCCTTCCGCCTAAGATGAAATCAAGCTTTCACTCATCAGCGGAGATTCCATGAAAACGGTAGACCACATTTATATCAACGGCAGCTTCATTAAACCTCACGGCAAGGAAGTGCTCGAACTCGTCAATCCGTCGACCCGGGCTGCCATCGCCCGGGTTACGCTGGCTGACGAGCAGGATGCGCAAGCAGCGATTGCCGCGGCAAAAGCTGCCTACCAGAGCTTTTCGCGCACCAGCAAAGAGCAGCGCATGGCGTATTTGCAGCGCCTGCACGACGCCGTGGCGGCACGCTCGGAGGAACTGCTGGAGGTCATGATTGAAGAATACGGCGGTCCGCTGCGGATCAGCAGGGCGAGCACGCAGCGCGCGGCCGACAGTTTTCTCCAGGCTAGAGAGCTGTTGAAGACTTTCGAGTTCGTCCAGCATGTCGGCATCTCGAAAGTCGTGCTGGAACCCTTGGGCGTAGTCGGCCTGATTACGCCCTGGAACGCCAGCTACAGCTTCATCTGCAGCAAGCTGGCGATGGCGGTTGCCGCCGGCAGCACTGCCGTCATCAAGCCCAGCGAGCTGAGCGCCCTCCAGACCCAGCTGCTGACCGAGTGCCTGCATACGGCCGGATTGCCGCCTGGCGTGATCAATATCGTGACTGGACGCGGGGCGACGGTAGGCGCAGAGATGACTCGCCATCCCGATATCGCCAAGATTTCGTTCACGGGATCGACGCTGGTCGGGAAAACCATCGCCCGCGGGGCGGTGGATACCATGAAGCGGGTCACGCTGGAGCTGGGCGGCAAATCGCCCAACCTGATCCTGGACGATGCCGATCTTGCAACAGCCATTCCGCTGGCCGTGGCAGCGGCGACGGTCAACAGCGGCCAGGCCTGCATGGCGGGAACGCGCCTGATCGTGCCGGAAAGCCGGCTCGATGAAGTCAAGCGCCTGGCGAAAGATGCGATGCAGTCTTTGCGGGTAGGCAATCCGCGCGACAGCGCCACGGCGATCGGGCCGATGGTGACGCAAACGCAGTATGATCGGGTGCAAGGCTATATCCGCCTGGGCATAGAAGAAGGCGCGGAATTGCTGACCGGAGGCCCCGGACATCCGGCCGGTCTCGAAAGCGGCTACTTTGTGAAGCCGACCGTGTTCGCCAACGTCACCATGGATATGCGGATTGCGAAGGAAGAAATTTTCGGGCCGGTGCTGGTGATCCTTAGCTATAAAACCGAGGACGAAGCTATCGAGATGGCAAACGATACGATTTACGGCTTGCATGCGTTCGTCAGTTCGTCCGACCTGGGACGGGCGAACCGGGTGGCTGCCCAGATCGTCGCCGGCCGGGTGTTCATCAACGGCATGTACGATGAACCGCGCGCGCCGTTCGGCGGATTCAAGCAGTCTGGCATCGGCCGCGAATTTGGCCGCTATGGACTGGAGGCCTATCTGGAACCCAAAGCCGTCATGGGCCACGGTGAAACGAGCAATGAAAATACACAGTAACGGCGACAACCCCGGATTCCCGTCCGTCGCGCTGGATCTCCTGCGGGACGAAGCGCTCAGTCATTTCGGCGGCGTTCCCGAGACCCAGAGGGATGTGCGCACGGCGCTGCCGTATCTCTCGTTCATCCGCTTCACCCGTCCGACCGAACTCACCAGGGGCATCCTGGAGCCGTCGATGTGCCTGGTGCTGCAAGGGAAGAAAAAGGTCCTCATCGGCAGCGAGATCTCGCACTACGGACGCGGCAGCTATGTGCTTTCCGCCATCGATATGCCGGTCTCCGGCCAGGTCTCGGACGCCTCGCTTGCCGAGCCCTACCTGGGGGTAAGGATTGCGTTGGATGCCCGGGAAATTGCGGCGCAGATCATTGAACACAAGCTTGCGGTTCCCAAGAACTCCCAGCCGCGCGCCGCTGCTTATGTGGAAGCCGCGGACGCCGAGCTGCAGGATGCCTTCCTGCGGCTGGCAAGGCTGCTGAAGAAACCCCGCGACCTGGCCGTCCTGGCGCCGCTGGTCAAGCAGGAAATCCTGTTTCGCCTCATCAGCGCCAGGAATGGCGGCCTGCTGGCCCAGACTGTGCTGGCTCACGATCAGGAAAAGGGCGTCAACCAGGCCATCCACTGGATCAAGACCAACTACGCTGAACCGATGCACATCGAGAAGCTGGCCAAGACGGTCAGCATGAGCGTGTCCAATCTGCATCATCGTTTCAAGGCCATCACCGTGATGAGTCCTTTGCAATATCAAAAGCAGGTACGCTTGCTGGAAGCGCGCAAGCTGCTCCTGGGCGGCAGCATCGAAGCGGCCACCGTCGCTTTCAAGGTGGGCTATGAAAGCCCGTCGCAGTTCAGCCGGGAATATCGCAGGTTGTTCGGCGCCTCGCCGTTGCAAGACATGGAGTACCTGAAGCATCATGAGCTGGATCAATAGCGCCTGGGCCGGCTTGCGGCCGAATCTGTCAGCTAGGAAAATTCTGCCGCGCGGACCAGCAGCGACAGGCGCTTGACCAGAGGCTCGAACAGTTCCGCCGCCGTATTGCCGTATCCCAGCACCAGGCCGTTGTCTTCGGGACGCGGCTGCAGCGCGAAAGCCGATAGCGGCGAGGGCGCGATGCCGTAGCGCCGGGCTGCCTCCACGATCTTGCGATCGGGATAACACGCCGGCAACCGTACCGTGAGATGCAGGCCGCAATAGCCGCCTTCGATAGCATGCGGCACTTGCAGGTGCCGGCCCAAGGCCTCGCGCAGCGCCTGCTGGCGGTCGCGGTAGAGGCGCCGCATGCGTCCCAGGTGGCGGCTGAACTGGCCGCTTTCGATGAATTCCGCCAGCGCCAGCTGTTCGTAACGGTGGCCGCCGCGCAGCATTTCTTCCAGCGGCGTCTGCAATCCGGCCAGCAGCTCGGCTGGCAGCACCAGGAAGCCCAGCCGCAAGGACGGGAACATGGTCTTGCTGAAAGTGCCGACGTACAGCACCGGCGCTTGCTCCACCAACCCCTGCATGGCGCCGATGGATTCGCCGGCATGGCGGAATTCGCTGTCGTAGTCGTCTTCGATGATCCAGGCGTGGCGGCGGCGCGCCTGCGCAATCAGGTCGAGGCGGCGCGCCACTGCCAGCACGGCGCCGGCCGGATATTGATGCGAGGGCGTGGTATAGATCAGGCGCGGCGGCCGCGATGTCCAGTCCTCTGTGGTTGCGGCCAGCCCTTCCGCATCGACCCGCATGGGGACTATGCGCAGGTCGCCCGCATGCATGGCGGCCTTGGCGCCACGATAGCCCGGATCCTCGATCCAGCCGGTATCGCCAGGATTGCTCAGCAGGCGCACGCACAGCAGCAGTGCTTCCTGCGCGCCCTCGGTAATGATCACCTGGGCCGGCTCGCAACGCACGCCGCGCGCCATGCCCAGGTGGCGGGCGATGGCGGTGCGCAGGGCCGGCTCGCCCAGGGGATCGCCATAGCCCAGGGCTGCTGAGCCGCCGCGCTGGATCGCGTGGTCAAGCGCGCGGCGCCAGGCCGCCAGCGGAAAATGTGGCAAGGCCGGCGTTCCCGGGCGTAAGATTGCGCAGGCATCGCTGCGCGGCGCACTTGGCTGGATGCGCGTCAGGCGTTGCGCGATCAGGGGCGCAGGCGGCGCGTCAGGTGCTTTGCGCGGAGAAAGCGACCGCGGCGGCCGCGGCAAGGCCGCGACCCTGGTTCCCTGGCGGTCGGGCTGCACATACCCTTCGGCGGCAAGCAGATCGTAGGCGGCGGTTACCGTGTTGCGTGAAATCGACAGCGCCTCGGCCAAGGCGCGCGAACCCGGCAGGCGGCTTCCAGCCATCAGGCCGCCGTCCAGGATGGCTTCCTTGATGCGCCGGTATAGCTGCCGTTGCATGGGTGCTGCATCGCGGTCTTTGTCCAGCGGGGCTTCGAGCAAGGCTTGCGGCACGAGAACTGAGGAGGTCGTCATGGAAAAGGCGGGAGGGTTTGAGCGAGATCGCGTGGCACTATGAAATATACCTGATGTGGCACTTTTTCTGGAGCCACGAAACGGGTACTTTAGCACATGCCCTGCACACGCCGGGCTTGACCAGCCAAGGAACCGCATATGACCAGCATCTTGAACCAGTACCAGCAACCGATAGGCGCAGCCGTACCCGGCTGGACCCCGCGCGCGCGGCCGCCGCGCCAGCCGATTGAAGGACGCTACTGCCGCCTCGAAGCGCTGGATCCGCAGCGCCATGCGGCAGAGCTGTACGAGGCCTACAGCCAGGCGGCGGATGAGCGCGACTGGACCTATCTGTCGACCGGCCCGTTCGCCGATGCCGCCGGCTACCTCGAATACGCCGAGCGCGCCGCCGCCAGCACCGATCCCTTGCACTACGCCGTCATCGAGCGCCAGAGCGGGAAGGCGGTCGGCACCCTGGCGCTGATGCGGATCGACCCGGCCAACGGCGTCATCGAAGTCGGGTTTGTCACGTTCTCGCCGCTCTTGAAGCGCACGCCTGTTTCTAGCGAAGCCCAGTACCTGCTGATGAAGCACGTGTTCGATGAGCTGGGCTACCGGCGCTACGAATGGAAATGCGACAGCCTGAACGCACCTTCGCGCCAGGCGGCCGCGCGGCTCGGTTTCCAGTTCGAGGGCATATTCCGCCAGGCCGTGGTCTACAAGGGGCGCAACCGCGATACCGCCTGGTTCGCCATCATCGATCGCGAATGGCCGGCGCTGCGCACGGCCTTTGAAACGTGGCTGGCGCCGGAAAATTTCGACGCCCAGGGGCAGCAGCGGCTATCCCTGACGCAGATACGCGCCGTGCAATCCATCGCCGGCTAGTTCCGCTGCTCGCCATGGTTTTACTATAAAAGCTTGCGCGCCGCGCCCTCCGGCGCCAAGGTCGTAGTGCCCTGAGCCGCCGCCGCTGCCGGGAACATTGCAGCCGGTGCAGCTGGATTCGCCGCTGCAATGCGGCATGCAGCAGCTTTAATTTGAATATCATGAGGTCTCCATCGTTGTAGAATAATTTTGTGTACAACGATTCAGAGTGCCGCTGTTGATGGCCATGCGGCCTTGACTTGGCTCAGGTTTTTTAAAAACAGATGTCGTGCAAGGCATTGAATGAACAGCTTTCGCGGCTAATTTGCGGCCTCGCTGAGATTCATGCCTTGCGTCATCGCTAAAATGGAAGAGTTCATCCATGCCACTGCATATAGGCATCGTCGGTTGCTCCGCCGAGGGCGCGGCTCTCTGCTACCGGACTATCTGTGAAGAGGGCGCTCAGGCGCTCGGGCCGTATGCCCACCCGGAAGTGTCGATGCACACACCGTCGCTGGCCGGATACGTGCATTGCCTGGAACGCGGCGACCTCGATGGCGTGGCAAGCCTGATGCTGTCGTCCGCAGAAAAACTGGCAGCGGCCGGCGCAGACTTCTTGATCTGTCCGGACAACACCATCCACCAAGCCTTCGCCCTGGTCCAGCCGCGCTCTCCGTTGCCATGGCTGCATATTGCCGACGTCGCCGCCGAAGCCGCTGTCGCGCAGGGTTTCAGGAAAGTGGGCGTCACCGGTACGCGCTGGCTGCTCGACAGCCAGGTATACCCGGACGCTCTGAGTGCGAAGGGGCTCGATTGCGTGCTACCCAGCCATGATGAACGCGTGCGGATCGGCCGCATCATCATGGATGAACTGGTGCACGGCGTCTTCAAGGCAGACAGCGTGGCCTGCTTTCAACGCGTCATCGCCGGGCTGAAAGAGCGGGGCTGCGACAGCGTCATCCTTGGCTGCACAGAGATACCGCTGATTATCAACGACCATAATTCACCGTTGCCAACGCTGGACACTACCAGGTTGCTGGCGCGCGCCGCCTTGCACAAAGCGACAGCAGCGCAGGTAATGTCGCATTCAAAACAATAAACCCCGCCCATGCCGCCATGATGAAGAAAATCGCACATTTATCGGAAACATCAGAAACATCAGAAACAAGCGATCTGCAAACAGTACAAATCCCCGCGGGGACTATTGCAATGCGGGATGACAGAACCGGCCGCAAATGGCTGGTTGAACTGGCGCCGTATGCGATTGGCCGCTATCCCGTCACCCAGGCGCAATATGCAGAGATAACCGGGTTGCGGCCTTCGTCATATGCCGGCGCTCGCAGTCCGGTAGAGAATGTCTCCTGGATTGACGCCGTCCGCTTCTGCAACTTGCTGTCAAGGGCTGCAGGCCTTGACGACAGCTACAAAATCCATGATGACGAAACGGGAGCCTCTCTTGTTGCGGAAAGCCGCGGTTATCGCCTGCCGACCGAAGCCGAGTGGGAATACGCATGCCGCGCCGGAACAAACGGCCCCAGGTACGGCGAACTCGACGATATCGCCTGGTATCGAGAAAACTCCGCGCAGCGTACGCACGAAGTAGGGCAGAAGCGGCCCAATGACTGGGGACTTTACGACACGCTAGGCAACGTTTGGGAGTGGTGCGCGGATCAATACGATCCCGAGGTCTATGGTTCGTATCGTGTGTTTCGTGGCGGTGGCTGGTCCGATCTTGAAAGAGGCTGCCTGGCCACGAACCGCCGCCGCAGCCATCCCACATTTGCCATCGACGATCTGGGTTTCCGGGTTGCACGCTCGCTTGACGTCAGCCGCAGGTGATCCCGCGCACCAACGTTACAGCGGGCGTAGAGAATGCGCCGAGAACCCATATTAAATTCGTCCCCAATCTAGGCGCGCATACGCCGCAATTCGGCGAAAACCATATCTGGTAAAATATACAGATCTGTCTGTTTGTCGGCAGTTGAACCCCTTGTTTCTCGGTATGATCGCCGGATCCGGTTGTCAGCTCCGATGGATATGCGGTTCGGCAAGCCGCGAATTTTTGCGAAGCTTGATTCATCGAGATGCAATCTGCGATCCGCCTTGCGAAACGTATCTCCCTGTGCTTTTTGACAGCCATACAACGGTATATAGATGCAGTAGAATAAAATTTCTGCTTTGTGGGCTTAATTACGTGAGACTGGTCTTGTTGAAATTTCTCAATTGAATTTCAGGGACGACAAGAAGAATTCGATGAGCAAAAAAACAGCCGGACTTTCGCCAATTGCCCGGCACACCATTCAGCTTGCTCAATGGATCTAAGTTATTTAACGATTGAATCAGGAAAAAAATGAAATTAACGCCATATGGATTATGCGTAAGAAAGATTCGATTGGAGCTAGGCCTTGCTCTGAAAGATATGGCCGCATCCTTATCCGTGAGCTCTGCTTACCTGAGTTCGATTGAACTCGGAGAAAAGGCGCTTAGTTACAAGATCGGAGACCAGGCGCTTGCTTTTCTAGCGCCAAAAATCAGCGTGGAACAATATGACGAGCTGCAGACAGCACTCGCCCAATCGATGAAAGCGGTTCCTGTTTCCGAGTTGCAGGTCGACGAGCGAAATCTTGTAGCTGCTTTCGCCCGGAAAGTGAGTGACGGGAAAGGAGTGCCGGAGGAGGTGTTGAAGTGGCTGAAATCCGGAGAGGTCGATGATGTCCACTGATGATGCACCTTGTAGTGCAAGCAGGAGGCAACTCCCAAGCTGAACAAGCGCCAGGTCTTGCAAGGCATCCGTTTTATGCTGCTGACCGACCCGTTGTCACGCCCCCCCCTGCAAGTTGAAGAGCAGGGGGCGGACATCGGCCCGGAACGCACACTACGGCACGCCAATCAAAGTAGTTTGCATGCCTCGTCGAAATCGAGGCGAGGGCTGCGCGGGAACAGCTTGTCCGGGTCGCCGTAACCCAGATTGCACAGAAAATTGGTTTTAATGTGACTGTCCGGGAAATACTCATACCCGAAGTTCGACGATGTCGCATCGGGGAAAAACTCGTGATCCACTTTCACCTGGTCGAATCCTGACATCGGTCCGCAATCCAATCCGAGGGCGCGTGCCGCCAGCATGAAATACGCTCCCTGCAGGGAACTGTTGCGCCTCGCCGTGACGCCAGCGAGCTCCGGCGTATCGGCAAACCAGGCGCGTGCGTCGGCATGCGGGAATAGTTTGGGCAACTGCTCATAGAATTTTCCGTCGTAACCAATGATGGCCGTGACCGGCGCCGCCATGGTCTTATCCACATTTCCAGGGGCCAACGCAGGCCGCAGCCGTTCCTTGGCTTCCGCTGTCCGCAAGAACAAAATCCGTGCCGGCGAACAATTGGCGCTGGTCGGCCCCCATTTCATTACATCGTAAAGACGACGCAGAATATCGTCGCTTACTGGCTTATCCAGCCACGCATTATGAGTGCGGGCTTTAAAAAACAGCAGGTCTAGTCCTTCTTCGCTTAATTGCTGGCTCATGGTCTTTCCCTCAATGTTGGTCAGATTGATCGGTGCGTTCAGTACACCAGTATAGTTGGCAGGAATGAAAATGGAATAGCTGTCTGATTCTGTAGTTGGGCAGCAATCGGGGAAGGACATGGTCCAAATTAACGCATCAGGCTGCAAACTGCATGCAACCTGCAACCGGAATCATTCCGGTTGCGGTGCTGCTACCAACGCAGGAAACGCGGCCCGCAAAGCGCTCCGACCAGGGTCGGAATCAGCATGCCCAGCACATACCAGACACCCCAGAACGGCACGCCCATTTCCGGACAGTGCAGGCAGTAAGCGACGGTGGCGATTGCACCGGACAGGAGGCCAGCGGCCGCACCAGCCAAGCGCAAGCGTGTCGGCGCCAACCTGCGCATGGCCCAGAATACGGCGATCAGCGAGGGCGCCGACAGCAGCGCAATATTGAACGGACAACTGCGCCAGGTCGCGCCCATGAGCAAGGAAGCCCGCAGCTCCGGCGGCGCCGACCAGAGGATCAATCCGGAGGCGCTCCACACCAGCAGCAGCGGCAATGCCAAGGCTGGCCCGGCATGGCCCGCGGCCAGGCCGGGACGCGCCAGGCGTGAAGCCAGCAGCAGGGCGGCAGCGCCCAACAGAAGCGGGAAGGCCAGTTTGAGCCAGAACAGGGGAGTGCCGAGCATGGCGTGGATATCCGGCCGCACGCCGTAAAGCAGCACGGTCAGGATGACAGAGCCCAGGCCGCCCAGCAGCAGCGCGCGGCCGAAGCTTTTGGCAGATGCGTGACGGTCCACCGGCGCTACGCCGGCCGCCAATAAGGAAACAAAGTCGTCTGTTTTCATGCCAAACCTCTGATTTTCGCCGCTAATGCCTTCAGGCCGCGGTGCACGCCTATTTTAACTGCGGACTCTGACAGGCCGGTGAGCTGTGCCGTTTCCGCCACTGACAAGCCTTCCAGTTTGACGTGCACGATCGGCAGGCGTTGACGGTCCGGCAATAATTCAAGCAATTTGCCGATATCGCGCTTGGCGGCTGCAGGCTGTTCGTCGCTGGCGGTAAAAATCTCCAGGTAATCGTCGAGCGGTTCATTCAAAGCCTCGTGGCGTGACCGCGCGCGCAGGAAATCGCTCAGCTTGTAGCGGGCAATCGCGTAGACCCAGGCTGTCAGGGGCTGGTCGGCGCGGAAGGTGTGTCGGCCGTTATGCACCGCCAGCAAGGTTTCCTGCACCACGTCCTCCACGTCGTCCTGCAGGTGATATAGGCGCTTTCTCAGGAAAGCACGCAAGCGCCTGCTCAGTTCGTCCAGGAAGCTGCGGTATGCCGCTGCATCGCCGTCCAGCCCCGCGAGCAGCAGCATTTTCAAGCGCTCTTCTATCGGCTGCATGGCTTCTGTTTCGCTTATTCGCTTCATGGCATTTTGATTAAAACGAACCTTAATTCAGTCGGAGGGAGGCTTGTGTTGCCGATCGTCGCGGCGACCGGCAAGAGTGGAGATTAGCTCATCGTCGCCGCTTTATTCCGTTGTGACAAGAGAAACCGCCGTAGCGGCGTTTACCAGCGCAGCCAGCGCGGACCGAGCCAGGCCCCCGCCAGCGTCGGGATCAGCATGCCGAGCGCATACCATACGCCCCAGAACGGCGGCGCCATTTCGATGCAATACAAGGTGTAGACCAGCACCGCCTGCGCTCCCGCCAGCAAGCCCGCGCCGGCGCCGGCCAGCCGCAGCCGGGTTGGCGCCAGGCCGCGCATTGCCCAGAATACGGCGCAGAAGGTCGGCGCGGACAAGATCACGATGTTCAAGGTGCAGATCCGCCAAGTGCTGCCGAGCACCAGGCCCAGCCGCAGCGCCGGCGGCGTCGCCAGGAGGAAGCCGGCGGCAGCGCTCCAGAGCGCCAGCAAAGGCAACGCCAGCATCAGCCAGCCGAGCTTGCTGTCCATGCCAGGGCGCGCCAGGCGGCTGGCGATCAGCAGCGCGGCCAGCAGCACCGCCAGCGGAAATGCCGCTTTCAGCCAGAACAGCGGCGTCGCCAGCATTTGCGGCATGTCGCTGCGGACGCCGTAAATCGCCAGCAGCAGGGCGGTTGCGCCCAGCAATCCCATGATCAAAGCGATGCCGAAGCGCTTGGCCAGTACATGGGGATCGGCGGGCTGCACGCCGGTCGCCAGCATGGCGACTAGTTCAGGGGTATTCATGGTGTTTCTCCAGACAGGCTTGCGCGGGCGCGCATGGATAGTTATTCGTCGCAGCCGTGCCTTTGGTTACAGCGGCCGCAAAAAATATTTTTTTCAATTATTTTTGCTCGCCGCTGTAACCGGATGCCGCGCTCTGGCGAATTACCTGACAGATCGCTTGCACAACACAGTTTCCAGTGCAAGCGATCGGTTCTTTTACCTCACCTTTTCTGGAGTAGACATCATGAATGCACGTAATCTCGTTACCGCCGCTTTTACCCTGGCAGCCCTGACTTCCGGCGTCGCCATGGCGCAAGACCACGCCACGCCGGCCAAACCGGCCGTGGAAAAATGCTACGGCGTGTCAGCCGCCGGCAAGAACGACTGTAAGGCGGGCGAGGGCACCACCTGCGCCGGCACCGCCAAGGTCGATTATCAAGGCAATGCCTGGAAAAACGTCCCGGCCGGCACCTGCACCAGCATCAAGACGCCGCATGGCATGGGTTCCCTGACTCCAGCCTGATGCAGACGCGGCCGGCTCATCATGGACAACCGACTTGGCGCAGGCTTGGGCCTGAAACCCCAGCACTACGACGATGCGCTGGAGTGCAGCGGGGACGGCCTCTGGTTCGAGGTCCATCCGGAAAACTACATGGTGGCCGGCGGCCCTCGGCTGGCCTGGCTGGAAGCAATCCGCCAGCGTCATCCGCTGGCCTTGCACGGCGTCTCGCTGTCGCTGGCGGCCGATGCCGCGCCGGATGAGGCGCACTTGCGCAAGCTGGCGCAGCTGGTGCGGCGTTTCCAGCCGGCGCTGGTGTCGGAGCATCTGGCGTGGTCGGCATGGAACGGCAATTACTATCCCGACCTGCTGCCGGCGCCGCGCACCGGCGAAGCACTGCTGCGCATCGCCGCCAATATTGCGCGCACCCAGGATGCCCTGGGTTGCCGCATCGCTGTAGAAAACCCTACCCATTACCTGCGCATGGAACAGCATGCCTGGAGCGAAGTCGATTTCCTGACCGAGCTGACGCGCCGCACAGGCTGTGGCTTGCTGACCGACGTCAACAATATTTTCATCAGCGCCCACAATCTGCAGTTCGATGCCGCTGCCTATATCGACAGCCTGCCGGCTGCCGCCATCATGGAAATTCACTTGGCCGGCTACAGCGCGGATGCCGATATCGGCGCGGCTTTGCTGATCGATTCGCACGATTCCCCGGTAGCGCCGGCGGTATGGGAGCTGTACCGCCGCCTGGTCGAGCGCATCGGCGCGCGTCCCACGCTGATTGAGCGGGATGACCGCTTACCTGATTTCAGCGTCCTGCTGGCCGAGCGCGGGCAGGCGCAAGACATCCTCGATCTGCAAGGAGCATCGCATGAACGCGCTGCTTAAGCAGTTCCAGGATGATTTTATCCGCGCCTTGTATGGCGAAGGAGATGCAAGCCCGCACCTGGCGGCATTGAGCGCGCAACCCGGCTTTGCGGTCTACCGGAATACGGTGATCAAGGGCTGCATCGATACCTTGGCGGCAAATTTCCTGACCGTACAGCGGCTGGTAGGCGAGCAATGGTTTCGGTCCGCCGCGCTGCTGTATGTGCGGGCGACGCCGCCGCGCGCCGTCAGCATGATGGAGTACGGCGCGGATTTCCCGCAGTTCCTAGAGCAATTTCCACCGGCGGCGGAGCTGCCTTATCTGGCCGGCGTCGCCCGGCTGGACCGATTCTGGATTGAATCTCATGCCGCATCGGATGACAGCCGGCTCGACGCCGCGGTGCTTAGCGCCCTGGCGCCGCAAGCATTGGCGCAGACCGTCCTGCGGCCTCGGGCCAGCACGCGCTGGCAGTGGTTCGCAGAACATCCGGCTTACACCATCTGGAGCGTCAACCGGGCGCAGCAAGAGATGCCCGGCGATCTGGCCTGGCAAGCGGAAGGCGCCTTGCTGACGCGCCGTGATGGCGTTGTCTGCTGGCAGCCGCTGGATTTTTCAGGCTGCGTGCTGCTTGACGCCTGCGCGGCCGGCCTGCCGCTGGAAACTGCCGCCAGCCGCGCCGCGCAAGCGGACCCCGCCCAGGATGTGGCGCGTACGCTGGCGCACCTGATGACCGCCGGCGCGTTTTCCGCAACATAACAACCACTCACTCATTCATCCATGGAGATCACTATGAACACATCCGCCATCGCCGCCGCTGCAATCCCAACCGGCTGGCGCCACCGCTGGAACAGCATCGCCGACAGACTTTCCGGCCTGGTCAGTCATTCCTTGCTGGCGCTGATCGCACGCATCGGCATTGCTGCCATGTTTTTCCTGTCGGGACGCACCAAGGTGACGGGGTTCCTGACTTTAACGGAAGGCACTTACTCCCTGTTCCGCGAGGAATACAAGATTCCGCTGATCCCGCCTGAAATCGCCGCGCATATGGCCGCCTATGCCGAACACCTTTTCCCGCTGCTGCTGGTGCTCGGCCTGTTTACGCGCTTTGCCGCGCTGGCTCTGCTCGGCATGACGCTGGTGATCGAGGTATTCGTGTATCCGGATGCCTGGCCCATCCATCTGTCTTGGGCCGGATTGCTGCTTTATCTTGTCGGGCGCGGCGGCGGCGGACTGTCCATGGATAACTGGCTTGGCATCAAATAAATACCCTGGCGATATTTGCCGGGCAAAGCGCGGTCGATTGCTGTTCCGGACATATCGCCGATTGCGCGAGGCCGGTTGAGATGCATTTATCTTGGAGATGAACGATGAAATCTACTCGCCGAATTTTTCTGGGCGCCGGCTTGTTTGCCGGCTTGTCTGTCGGGCTGGGCTCCTTGCTCACAACGACTTCCCGCGTCACCGCCGCCGAAACGCAAGAACATTTCGACGTCGTGCATACGGACGCCGAATGGCGTAGTCTGCTGAGCGCCGGCAGTTACGCTGTATTGCGGCAGGAGGCCACGGAACGTCCGTATAGCAGCCCGCTCAATGCACAGCATGGCGCCGGCGTGTTTACCTGCGCCGGCTGCGCCCGCCCTTTATTTTCTTCCAGAGCCAAGTTCGACAGCCACACCGGCTGGCCCAGTTTCTGGCAGCCGCTGGAGAACGCTGTACGCACTCGCGAAGACAGTACTTTTGGCATGCGGCGCACAGAAGTCCATTGCCAACGCTGCGGCGGCCATCTCGGCCACGTCTTCGACGATGGCCCCAAGCCGACCGGGCTGCGTTATTGCATGAACGGAATCGCGATGAATTTCACCGAATCCGCAACCTGAGCAAGGATTTTGATTTTCTTGTCTTGGGTGCTATCGATAGCTGGAGCGTCAGCAGCTGGCTCAGTGATGGCCCGAAAGGCTTCTTGGATTATTGAATTGAGGGTAGGGGAATTGCCGACCGTATATGGTAGCCAGCTGGCGGTAACGACTGAAACCCAGCCAGCTGGAGCGGTTTAGCGTTGAGATTTTGAAGCCGAACTAGATTCTAGTGATCCAGGCATGGATGACGGCACCGATCAAAAAAGCGATTGTATGGCTAACCACCAGCCACAGTACAAGCCTGTCGTTGACTGTTGCTTCCGTGTTGCTTGATTCCATGAAGCCTCCCAAGGTTGGTTTGCGAATGGGCAATATAGCATTAAAGACACAACGGGTCATTAAGAGGTCCCGAAGTCGCCGGTTTGCATCAGCTTTTCCGAGAGCGCCCTTAGCTGGGCGTTTTCCTTTTTCAGCTCCAGAATCTACCGGTGATTATTTTTCTCCCTTGTGAATGGAGGATCACTTACGCAGGGGCACTTGATAAAGGTAAGCAATTTTGAACGCGCTTACCTAAAAGTCGATACGATGGCGATCGACGCCGCCTTCTGCTACGGCGTCTTTCCTTCAGTACACGTCAGCACTTTTAGGTAAATAACGGTACCCCTAAGGCTCCTGTCACAACGTACAGTTTACCTAAAGTTCCAGACGGCTTGCGCGCAAAAATCGATTTACCTAATAATTCGGCCGGACTGTGAATGTGATCCGACTACACCGTTCAACTACCCCTCCGGGCAGTTCGTTAATCGCGATGGGCGCTAAGCGAGAAGATCTAGCACGTCGCGCGCAACTAACTTCGGCCAAATGTGGTAGGTGCGCCAGCACAATGTTTCCAAGACTGCGAACGTCGTCCGGGGCATGTTGCTCGGCCAGATACACTAGGAACCTGTCGAACCCCGCTCGAATTCCCATCTGCGCCTCTTAACCGATATGCGCTGATCAAGGTTAATAATATGTTATTTCCTGGCGGCACGGGATAAGCTCTGGAAGAGGCAAGTCGAATGTAAGGGCTGCCTAATCGTCACGCGATCGCCTTGGTTCGATATGTAGAGCGCGCCACCCTGAGGGCCGCTAGAACCCGTGTCTTGCTAGCAACTCATTGAACGGACCTGCGCACTCCTCAATCCGAAATTGCAAATTCGCTGCGATGGATTAAATTGTATGGTGCTTGTTCAGAACCTTGACTCTTCTGCGTCCTGCTAGGAGGAGATATCCATGTAACCTGACGAATAAAAAGAGCTCGTTGCGCCAACAACGAACCCCTTCTTACAACTCATAGATAGCACGGTGATTGTGCTCGCATCCTAATGCATGAGCAAGGTTACTGTGCCCCCGAATTCGGGCGCCACGGCATGGCGCCAATCTTAGATGGATGCGCCATGATCGAGTCATCCCGATTCACGCCCAGCTCGGTGGGGCCATCACACCACGTCGACGTCTTCCCAGTCTTGAAGCGCAGACGGCAGCACCGGTCGAACATCTGGTTCTTCGAATCTCCCAAGAACAACGAGCGCTTGGCAATCACATCCGATCTCGCATTCATGCATCTGGTCTTACTGGAAGGCGATACGAGCGTCGCTCGCTACGTCCTCACACGACCAGAGGACAAAGTCTGCGAACAGCCTGCGGTAACGATCTACCGGCTCAATGGAGGCATGGAGTGGTGGAGCTTTCGCCGTGCCGGAAGGCCGCGGCAAGCAGGCGGCATCGGATGCGACGCTGCACTCGCGTTGGCCGCGAGTGCAGCAGGTGCCTCATATATCGTGAAAACCGAGCGAGACCTTGTCGGCAAGGAGCTCCTGTTCGACAACTGGCTGCACCTGTGCGCCGCGATCACGCGCTGCCGGAGCGAATCGCTGGTGCGGGAGCTGTCCATCGTCACGGACGGCCTGCGCTCGCAGCGAGAACTTGTCGTAGGTAATCTAACCAGCATCTCTGGTATCGATGTGGCATGCATGTTGGCAGTCATCGCTCAGGCCATCCGGATAGGGCAGGTGCACACCGACTTGACAAACCGACTCTTTGGAAGTTCATCCATCCTATCGCGGAGCCGATCATGAGCCGCGGAGCACGCCGCACCCCGGTGCCGTTGCAATACCAGGACCTTACCTTATGGCCGCATCCGGATACATGCGTTTTGAGTCGTCCGCAACTCGACTCCTTTATTAAACGGCGTACCGCCGTGGAGATGTATGCCGCCGGCCGCCCATACGACGACATCCGGCAAGCTACCGGCAAGGTCAAGTCCGAGGTAAGGCGGCTGCTCGACCGTTGCGTTGCAATCGCCGACGACGGTTTAATCTTCGGATTCCGCGCGCTAACGGCGCACACTCCTGTGAAGGGATACCAGCGCTCCAGTCCCGTACTGCACGCCCCAGGAAGCGGCTCCGGGGGTTGCAGCGGCGCCATGACCCAGCTTCTCACGCGTTTTCCAGAAGTGGCCTCTCTGTTGCACGACGAATTCTTCAAGCAGGCGCACGGCGGCATGCCGGAAGCGCGCATCACGATTACGGCCTTACACGACAAATTCAAGGCGGCTCTGCGCGAGCATGGTTTGACAGATATGGACTGGCCTTTTAATACTGCAAATTGCGGCTACAAATCGCTCTGGAAGTACTGCACCAGTCTCAGACAGGAAAATGCACAAGCTGCGGCTCCCGCACGTGCAGGCCTGGATGCCGCCAGACGAGGTGCAATCGGCACGGGCGTGCTGCCGATCCTTCCGGCGCTGCGTCCCTATGGCGCCGTCCAGCTTGATTTTCACAAGGTTGATAGCGCCTCCGTTATCGTTCTGGAGAACGACCATGGCATCGAATTCGAGATCCCGCTCCCGCGCTGGCATTTCGGTTTAATGGTGGAAGAGCGCTTCGGCGCGGCGCTGGGCTACTGCGTTGCCCTGGAATTGACACCCAGCGGCGACAGCACGCTTGAGATAGTAAGTAGCGCCCTAGGCATTGACTACGGTAGCTTTGTCGGTGCGATCACGGTTTCCGCAGGTAAGGTGCTCGTCCACCAACTGATGCCGGAACTGGCACATCAGACGTTTGCCGTGCTCAAGGTCGACAATGGATGGGCCAATGCTGCGCATGAGGTGGTCAACAACATCATCGACACAGTCGGCTGTGCCGTCAACTTTGGTCCAACGCGCGCATGGTGGCGGCGCGCGCTGATCGAGAGAATTTTCGGCGAGCTTACACGCCGGGGGTTGCAGCGGCTTCCGTCCACACATGGAAGAGGCCCTGGCGACACGCGCATCAGCGATCCAAATGCCCAGGCTGTGAAGTTCAGGATCGGCCTACCGGACTTGGTCCAAGTATTCCAGCGTTGCCTGCGCGAGCATAACTTGGTGGCTTCAGAAGGGCTGCAGTGGACCTCGCCCATACAGTGTCTGCAATTGGCGCTCGCCAAATCCGCCAGCGGCCTGCATCCGCAGCCGTTGCCGCGATCGGTGCAGACGTACCCGCGCCTGATGATGCATGTCGAAGAGGTAACTGTGCTGGGAAGTGTTGCGAAGAACATACGTCCTTATTTCAACCTGGATCGCCACAAGCACACCAATGTTAAGTTGGCCAACTCACCGTGGCTCATCGGGCGGCAACTGGTCGTCTATGTGGACCGTCGCCTGGCGCGCATTGTGTATGCGTCGGTCAAAGACACTGGCGAGTCATTGGGCCAGATGATTCTATCCGGACCGTGGGCCAAGAGCGATTGCTCCTGGCGTGACCGGAAGCTGATGGCGCGTGCAGGCATGACACTGCGCTACCATGCCGAAGGCGAAGATCCGCTCGAAGCCGTCCGGCAAGAGAAGGTCGAGCAGCTCGCGGCCTTACGACTATTGCGACGTAAGAAATCGTCGCGGACTGCGCTCGAGGTTGCAAAGATCGATATCCAACGAGGCCGCGTCGCCGCGCTCGCGGCCGACAACCTGCCGCCTGCCGCCCCTGTTTTTCCGACAGCGGCACCTCAGCAGACCACAGCGGTCGATAGATTTGGCTTCTTGTCCATTCCTTGCATGGGCGCGACTGAGAAAGGAGGGCAATAATGGAACGTTATCAAGAAGCGAGCGGGATGGAGCATGTTGGCGTCCAACGGCGGGCACGATCGCCGGACGCCGATGTGCCGTTGCCGGTCGAGGGAGACCCAATCATGTTTCATCCCTTATTCACGGAGACGGTAATGCTGCGGACACCATCGATCGACGAAGTATTCCTTGTCGTCAAGCGGGCGGTACTCCTCCGTGAGACCGGGTGTGTATTCCAAGGAGAGAGTGGGATCGGTAAGAGCTTCGCGGTGGACATGGTGCAGGCCATGCTCCTGCGGCAGTATCCGCGCCTTTGTGTCTTCACGCACGACGCACATAATCACGAAATCCCATCCATCCGGGCGTTCTTCAAACACTTTCTGAAGAGCGTCGGGCAGAAGAAGGAGCAAAAAGGCGAGACCTACGACTTGCGCACGCGCCTAGTCAACATCCTCGTCGACCAGGCGCGCATCTCCGGCACCAACCTGATCGTATTGTTCATCGACGAAGCCAACGCAATGCTGCTTTCGGATTTCTTATTCCTGAAGGACGTGTTTAATGATTTGGTACGCGAAGGCGTTCAGATGGTGACCATCCTGATGGGGCAGTCGCCGGAGCTCCTGCACGTCATCGACATGCTCCGTACGGAGGGGCGTAATGACCTGGTCGGGCGCTTCGCTATGCGCGTGCACGCCATCCGTGGCTACAACAGTCTATCGGATTTTCAGGCGATCCTAGGCGGCATCGATCGCTGCCAATACCCGATAGGTTCAGAAATCTCCTGGACGGCATTCTTTGTGCCAATTGCCTGGAGGCAAGGTTTTCGACTGGAGCAGGAAGCGCAACGCTGCCTCGCCGCGATGCGAGCCGCTTGCAAGGACGCGTCGAAATTGGCCGAATTTCCCGCTAGGCAGGTTTTTCTAGCCGTCCGGAGCTTCTTAGTCGCTCTGTCTGGAATCGACGGCGCTGCCATGAAAGTTCCCGAGCAGGCATGGTCCGACGCTGTGCGTTATGCGCTCATTCAAGATGCGGTAGCGCGAATGAAAGCCTCATCGAAATGACGATAGATGATGAATCGATTGCAGTGGGAGGGCAGCCAGGCTGGGCCGGCCGCGACCTGACGCCACTGCCGTACGAGTCCGAGATCAGCTGCCTGATGCGCTTTGCATGGCGCAACGCCATCAACCGCGCTGCGTTCCTACGGCATTTCAGTTTGTCCAAGGCCCACATCGTTCTTGACCGCCAGGAGTTTCTCGAGCAAACGGGCTGGAATCTTATCGGCGACGGCCGCAGCGAGGTAGAGCGAGAATTGCAATGGACTCAAACGGACTGGGTAACCAGGGTCTTTCGCCATTGCCCGCTATGTCTGGAAGCGGGTTACCACAGTTTCCTCTTTCAGTGTCTGCAACTGCAGTGTTGTCCGCTACATCATGTCGAGTTGTCGTCCAGGTGTATGTGGTGCTCGGGGACGAGTCCGCAAATCGGCGGCAAGGAGTTGCTAGCCGCCCCATATCGTTGCATGGTGTGCGGAAGGCCATTGGCTGGCGTTATGCCGAACTTGGACGAACACCTGGCTTTGCGTGCGATCGAGTCAGGGCTCGTACGCGCCCTTGAACCCTATGCAGAGTGGTCAAATAACATTCACGAAATTGCGATACCACGTGTGCAAGGGTTGCGTAGGAACGGCTGCTCCGGCGACCAGAGCACATGGTGCGATATTGGAGAATTTCTACGAGGCGTGGCCTGCAGGGGGATGCAGCCCCCCCTTATGTGCGCAGATCGCGCTACAACGAACGTGAGTTCGTAGAACTGGCGTGGCGATACCGCATCCATGTCGGCCCACGCGACCACGCACTTCGTGAAAGGTCGAACTGGCAGAAGCGAGTTCGCACCGTAGGAGCGGTTTATCGTTGTACGCTGCGGCTGTTGGGGCGCTGGATCGCCCAATTCGTTGGCTGGAGCAACGAACAACTTTGGGGCGAGATGCGCGTTGACCGCGGTATGGCGGTCGCCGCCTACCCGCCAGCATTGTTGGCACTCTTGTGCATGCGATGGCAACTTGAGCGTCGCTATACGGATTTTCCCGATTTCTGGACGTGCCCGCTGGATCGGGCTCAACTTGATGACGTTCCCATTGTTCAGACGGAGACATTTCGAGACCGGCAGCCGCGGCTGGCATGGCGCGCCATCTTCTTGGCCATTTACGCGTCTTGGTATCACCGCGTCAGCAGGGCAAGGAACAAAGAGTTATCCGCTGTAAAGAATCAGCACAGGATCGACGAATGCTACATCTTTGCTAGGAACAGCATGGTCAGTCGTCGTGGAAATATCTGGCATGAGGGAGGTGAGGTGATGGGACCGGATGAGGCGTGGTTTAACGGGAAGGTGTGCTTCCTGCGGGTCGAAGGGATGCCGATGGCGCCCTGGGATCGTGTCCGCCACGGAGGCACTGAGCGGGCATGTCAGCTCGCTTGAGACACCCTGTGACGTTGGGCGCGCACGTCAGGACTTCTCGGTGCCTTTGCCGCATTTGCCGCTTAAACCAGCTGCTGCAAGCGCATCGCGCCGAGGGGCGGCCGGGATCCATGTAAAATTTTTCAAAAATGATGTAACCATATGAATTAAAAGGAATGTTTCCCCCGTCACTGTCGACAATTGATGTTCTGGGTAATCGTCCTTTTCGTGCAAATTGGTGCGCTTTCATTTTTTGAAAGCATCCGGCAAGGTACCTGTCCCTCCTGTGAAAATTTCCAACGTCAGAAATGTGGCACGCCTCTGACCCATGCATTTGTTGTTATTTATTTAATCGCCAGGCAACCCGCCTTGCGCCATCATGCTTCCGGCTATTGCGCTGATCGTCACGGCATCGGCCATGACAGCAAACAAGCCTCGGCAACCTTCAACGCTGCATCGATGTTCAACTCGACAACAAGCTAGTTGAAGACGGATCCACTCCAAGAGCTACACTGCAGCGCGCTGCCGCTAGCCTCCTTATGCTGGCTCTTCGGGTTCCCGATTTTGTTGGTCAGTGAAATGTGGTCAGTACACCGTCCCGCTCTCTCGGTTATACGAACTTACTGGTGATCTCCAGCATGCTTTTATACAGCTGACATGCGACGCCGGCCTGCTTGACGGTCGTGCGGCAATGCTCGTAGAGCTTCTTGTCGCCAGTCACAAAATAATCGCAGTAAGCCAATGATGCTATGGAGTGCTGCAAATCCGCAGCGTCATTCGGCTTGGGCGTGAATGAGTCCTGAAGCCGGCGTTCCGTCAGCGCATCTTCTACTGCGATCGCAGGCGATGCTGCGAGTAGCGCTCTTTTGGTTTTCAGCAAAAAGTTGATTTGCTCTGGTGGCGCACTCCTCGGCGCCATGGTTGCGAAATACTGGCGATCGACGATGGAGTCAAAAAAATCCAATGTGCCAAGTTGCTGAGCGCGTCGCGCTACGAGGATGGCATCCGGCATTTCATTCGCGACGCGCTCGATCTCTCTCATATTTTTCGGACTGCGATGAAATCCCAACACACTGGCTCGAAATGTATCTCCGGCGTGGGAAGGCAGCCGGTAACTCGACCACATGTCGGAGACCGTCATACTAAACGGGACGACCGGTCTTGATCGCACAGGACCGATACGATCAAATTCGATAGCTAGGTAGCGATCGATTTCCTGCGCCTTGACTGAAAAATTGTTATTGACCCACACTGGATCTAGCTCATCGACAAAGTCGCAGCACTGTTCAATATGTTTTATATCGTTGGAGCGCGCCAACTCATACATATTCCATGCAGACAAGGCAAATCGGTAGCCGCATTTTCTTAGGTCCGCAGCGTGGTTACGTTGACGTTCTGCATCCTTCGTTGCCGGAATGCCACCCACGCTAGAGATGACATTGTGGTCCAGATAGATGGTCTTCATGGCGCCGGTTTCTTCGCTTCCGATGTATCTTGATGCCTCATAAACGCGCGCAGTTGCTCGCTCATGACTAGTTGCGCTTCCAGTCGGGCTTGCGCTGCGGCCAATGTCAATTCAAGTTCGTGAATCCGCTTGGCGAGTCCCTCGACTTGTTTTGCGGCACCGGCAGCTTGGTCATCGAGTTCCTTGATCTGCACATCTTTGTCCTCCAGTTGCGCCTCGACAGTCTTACAGCGCTGCTCGATCGCCTGCAATGCTTCAAGTTTTTGTGTTAACTGCCGGTTGTGAGATTGCTGCTCATACAGCGATTTTTGCGCATGCGACAGATCTACAACTAGGCGTGCTCCCTCTTGGTTGAGGCGCGTCACCTCGTCTTGTTTGACGACAAGGCTTTGCTGAAGCTGACGCATCTCCGCCTGCAGTTGCTGGATTTGCTGCTCATGCCGGCGCTGATCCTGATCGCGTTGCTCCTTCGCGGATTGGCGGTAATGTTCCAGGGCTTCACGGGCGTGCTGGTGTTTTTCCTCGATCGACTGGCGATGCGCGTCGTTTTCAGCCAGGCGCTCCTTCAGATCGGCGACCTGCTGTTCCGCCGTATGGCGGGCGATCGTTTGGCTTTGCAGCGTCTCGCGGGTGCGACCGTGCGTTGCCGCTTCCTGGTGTGCCGCGGTTTCAGCCTGTTGCAGTTGTGCGCGCAGTGCCGCAATTTCCCTCTGTGGAGCGCTCAGCGCTTCGGAATGTAGACGGTCTTTCTCGACGCTTTGTGTCTGGATGGCATCAATGCGGAGATTGGCTTCGTCCTGCAATTGGGCCGCCAGACGCGCCACCAGGTCTTGCAATGCTTCGCTGATCGAGGTTTTCCGGCCGTCGGCGCCGCCGTCATCCTCGTCCAGTTCTTTCAGATACTTGTGGATCGTCGTTTTCGAGCCGGTATTGCCGAGCGCGACGCGCACCGCATCGACCGACGGGTTGATGTCTTGAGCGAGCAGCGAATCGCGCGCCTTTTTGACGTCCGATTTATACAGTCCGGTGCGGGCCACAATTTCTCCTTGGTTGAAATAACATAATGTATTACATACCACGTAATTACATACCACGTAATTACATACCATTTGAAAGGTAAACTCAAGACCAGTTCGCAGTATTTATAAGAATTGATAATCAACCGTTATCACATGTCAATGCCGGAAAATGCTAAAATCGATTTTAATTTGCCGTACATCTTTCAAAAGTCGCCGTTTTTACCTCATATGAAAAACATTGATCGATACGTACAGGCCGCTACCCGGGACAATACGCGGCGCAGCTATCTATCAGCCATTCATCACTTCGAAGTAGAGTGGGGCGGTTTCCTGCCAGCCACCGCTGACAGCGTGGCCCGCTATTTAGCCGACCATGCGGAAACCTTGGCGATCAATACGCTCCGACAGCGTTTGGCGGCTCTTGGCCAATGGCACATAGACCAGGGCTTTCCCGACCCAACAAAAGCGCCGATCGTCCGTAAAGTCTTTCGCGGCATTCAGCGACTGCATCCCGCGCAGGAAAAACGCGCCAAGCCCTTGCAATTGGATCAACTTGAACGGGTGACGACCTGGCTTGATGCGGCCATCGCCGCCGCAGGCGCCGCGCATGATCCGATTGCGCAATTGCGCCACGCGCGCGATAAGGCGCTCGTACTGCTCGGTTTCTGGCGCGGATTTCGCGGCGATGAACTGGCGCGACTGGAGGTGCAATACGTCGAGGCGATACCTGGCGAAGGCATAACGTGTTACTTGCCGCAGACCAAGGGGGACCGCCAATTCAAAGGCAGCACATTTAAAGCGCCGGCCTTATCCCGTCTTTGTCCGGTCGCGGCCTATCAAACATGGATCGACTTAAGCGGACTGGAGAGCGGCGCTGTCTTCCGATCGATTACTCGCTGGGGAAGGCTCAATGAGGATGGCTTGAATCCAGCCAGCATTATTCCACTGTTGCGATCGCTCTTTGACCAAGCCGGCATTCTCGATGCCGACCAATACAGCGCACATTCACTGCGTCGTGGATTTGCCAACTGGGCGACATCGAACGGCTGGGATCTCAAAACATTGATGGAATATGTCGGATGGAAAAATATACAATCGGCGATGCGCTACGTCGACGGTGTAGATCCGTTCAATAGAAGCCGCATTGAACGCATGCTGCCGCCGCTGAAGCTGGCGGGCGAAGAACCGGACGAAAAGCCCACAATTTGACAGGAACTGATGATGGCGACATCCAGGAAAGAGCGTCTGGAATTACTTAACCAATGCGGCAACGACATCGCACGCATACAACACTGCCTGCTGGTCAGTGCGCGCACCGTGACGCCGCTGCAGGCTGTGAGCATGTGGCTGGATTATTCAGAAAACCACTGTGCAATGTGGCTACAGTTGCCAGATGACGACAAAGAATTACTGAACATCTTGCTCCAACACCTGCCCAATACGAAAATGCTAGAAGCGAATCCACCGACCTGGCAGACAAAGCTGGTCGATGCTGGCGATGGTTCCGGCGACGCGGTTTTAGTGCTACCTGATGAATTGTTTATGCAATTGGAATAGGACGAGGGTGGCACTCTGGGAGTGTCGGTCAAAAACGATCAAATTTTAGCGGTACGGAAAATGTGATACCGGTGACTGACCGGGATCACAGCGCGCGATATGGCCGTGATGGAACTCAGGGACATTCAAAAACAAATGGCGGAAGCAACAGCGCAAGTATCCTTGTCACATACCGACGCGGAAAGCCGGCAACGCCAAGCGGAAGAAGCTAGACGCATGGTTGTGAAAATACGGGTTGCGCAAAAAATGACGCGACCGACACGCAAACCAAAGGCGGAATCGGCAACCCAGCGCCTTGTCAAACTTTACCCTGTGAAGCAGTTAATGCCAGAGACAACATGAAAATCATCTTCCTTATTACTTTTACGCTTATGGCATATCTCGGCACGACCTCATGTACGTAAGTTGCAATAATTTGCCATATTGGCATTAATTTCGAGCAACATCGCGTCGGAAGATGTTACATTCTTGGACTGGTATATATAAGACAAAATAATATGCTGCTGCTCCATATTTCCGACATTCATTTCCGGGCGCCTGATTGCCTTAATCCTGCACTAGACCCTGAGCGACCGTATCGAACACGGATGTTGCAAGATGTACGTGCACGGGCGGGCAAGCTGGGCGCAGTTGGCGCGATCTTGGTTGGCGGCGATATTGCCTTCAAGGGGGATCCAAGGGAATATGAAGTCGCGTTCGCATGGTTAAAAGAACTCGCCGAAGCTTCAGGATGCCCCTTGGAACGTGTATTTGTGATTCCCGGAAACCATGATGTCGACCGTGGCGTCGCAATCAAAACTCCAGCGGTAAGAAATGTTCAAGCGGCAATTGCGAAAGCCTCTCCACAAAGAAGAGAGCGCGAACTCCGCGCGCAGTTCAGTGATTCTGACACTGGGCGGGCGTTACTGGCGCCCCTTGCAGCCTACAACGATTTTGCCAAGTTGTTCAGTTGCCAAATTTATCCTCCAGAGCACTTGTACTGGAAGCAAGACCTGCCACTGGAGCATGGCGTGCATTTGCGCATCTACGGACTAACATCGACATTGCTTTCTGGGATTGACGGTCAAGATGATACGCGTGAAAGTCTCTATCTGAGTCCGCTTCAAACGGTGTTAGATCCCGTTGATGACGTGATCAATCTAGTAATGTGCCATCACCCACCTGATTGGTTCTTGGATCAAGATGAGGTAGACGACGCCATCTGTGGGCGTGCTGCGATTCATCTTTTTGGGCATAAGCACCGGCAACGAATTACCAGGGACGATAGCTATGTCAGGTTCAGCGCTGGCGCGGTTAATCCTGACCGCCACGAAGCAGGGTGGAACCCCGGCTACAATTTGATCGATTTGCGCGTCGTCGGAAATGGGCGGGAGCGGAAACTAGAGATTAATGCCCATCTCATGCAGTGGCAGTCTAATCCAGACCAATTTCGCCCAGTAGTCACTCCGCAGGGAGATGCGGTCTTTCACAAGAGTATCCTGATCCCTGGCCAGGTAATACCTGTGGTTTTGACTCCCCCCATTCAAACTATCACGCCGGAAACAGTACCGATAGTTGATGCCAACACTGATGTGGAGGCTGCGATGAGCAACGAGATCACACGGAACCTCGTATTCCGATTCTGGAATTTGACCGTAAGCCAACGCCGAGAAATTACGCTCCACCTTGGATTGATTACGGGAGATGAACTGCAGTTACCTGAGTCAGAACGTTACGGACGAGCGTTGCTACGCGCCGGTGAACGTGACTTACTGGATCAATTGGCGCACGAAATTACAAAACGGGAGAAGTAGCAATGACCGACGACGATGTACTACCAATGCACGCGGATTTTGCTCGCTGGCATGCCGCCATCCAGTTAGAAGAGAACCTACCACGACGGAAGGCGCGATGGGAAGGGGTCGCTACGATCGTCGACGATGCGGATCGTGGAACGGTAGAGGTGCTTATCAGACTTGCATTTAAGACTCGTCAAGTTCCTGTCGCTGAAGGGCTGCTACCTATCCGTCAAGCGTTCAAAGATGCCGACGACACCTTTGAAATGTCTGGAAACGATCGTGAACTGCAGGTACTTGCAAGTGTTTGTTTGGCCGTGCTGATGGAGCGGGGAGGAGATGTTGGGGCGGCAACCGCACTCTCTGTGACGACCACAGCGCTCGGCGGCGCGCGTACTGCGGATCTGCCGATGGATATTCGATTACTCGCGGAAAACGCAATTAATCGAATATCCGCCGAGAATCGCGAGCGTCCTGCGCTCACTCGCCATACGGCGGTGCCAGTATTTGACTTTGAAAAAGCCGTTGCCAAAGTCCGTGAGATTCCGAATTGGGACGGCGTGGCACAAGCGTTTACGTTGGCTGCCGATGCCGCACGCAGTGCTGTCAAAATTATGACTCAACGTCAATCGACCATGATCGAGGCGATGGACAAACTTGTGCGCATACAGGATGAGGAACTTCAAATGCTCTGGTGGCTCATGGGGCAACGCAGCTGGGACCATGATTGCTCATTCGAAGCCGTCCCCGTTGATCTCCAGCCGCTGGCTTTCGCCAAAGAATTGGCGGAGAGCACCCAGTTTTTACCCGGACCGCCTTCAGTCAAAGCTCTGTTGTCCAGAGCCGGCTTGAAAGATCGGAAAAAAATTGCGATCCCTACTGCGATTAATGCTGCTGGCGCTGATTGGCTGAAGACTTTTATCGAGGAAGAGCTCTCGCCCGTATCTACGCCGTTGCACTTTGCGATCCAGCGGCAGATTGAAACGGGGGCAGGCGAGGCGTGGGTGCCTGGTTGGGCGGCCGCAACAGGTGTCAGCGCAACACATGCCATTTCACCTCTCATGTTTGGGATGTCCTTTTATCGTGAGCGTCTACTCCTTTTGTTCGAGTGATATATGACAGACGATAATGATAGCGTCATGTTGATTTGTGCCAATCCGGGCTGTCGTGTGGCCGAGAACGGTCGTTGTATAGAAGGAATTGACCTTGCGGCTTGTCCACATTACGGACGTGAGTTAGAGAGTCACTCTGAGGTCGGGTCAGACGAAACTGAAATAGTTGACGGCCCTTTGGGAGTCGCGCTAGTTGGTGCCGGCACTTTAACGCTTGCTGAAACATCGAGATTGTTGCGAACCGGAGATGCTCGCGTAATCGCGATTGTCGGTCCCAGCGATGCTGGCAAAACTAGCTTGATCGCCAGTCTCTACGATCTTTTTCAGGAAGGGGCGTTGTCTGGAATCGAGTATGCACGCTCGCAAACGCTGCATGCTTTTGAACACACGTGTCATGATGCTCGTGCCGCGTCTCGCCGAGGCACACCTCATATGAACCGTACTCCACGAGGTGAGGTACGGTTCTATCATCTCGAGCTTGGCGGTGGTCTAGCCGGTGATAAACTTATACTCGCATTGGGTGATCGGGCCGGAGAGGAATACCGCGAAACAACTGATGACGCTTCGATGGTCGATGCGTTTCCAGAAATCCGGCGCGCTGATTCTTTAACTGTCCTCATTGACGGAAAGCGCCTCCTTGATCTTGGCGCTCGGCACAATCTGCGTAGCGAAATCACGATGATTCTCCAAGCATTCGTCGATGGAGGTGCCATTCAAGCCTACCATCGGTTAGCTTTGGTACTAACGAAGATCGACATCGTGCAAGAATCACTTCACCACGCAAGGGCTGCAGCAGATTTTGATTCTCTGTCAGCGCACATAAGGAGAATTTTTGGGCATGCGTTCTCGGTAATTGAGACATTTAAGGTCACAGCTTCACCGGAAACAGATGCGTTGGAGCGCGGTGCGGGAATTCCCGATCTGCTTAGTTTCTGGCTCAAGCCGACGTTCGCTCGGACCCAAAGTCTTACAACAATAGCACCGGCTAGGCGCGCCTTTGCGCGACTGGTGGCGAGAGATACTTAAACGAGGTATACATGTCTGAACACTCCATCGTTATCATTGGTTTGCCGGAGTCAGGAAAGACTACTTTTCTGGCAGCGCTTTGGCACCTTATCATGGAGCGTGATGTTGAAACGATTCTGCGTTTTCACACCCTTCGCGCTGGCGATGCCACTCATTTAAATGAAATTGCCGCGCGCTGGCGTGACGCAAAAGTGCAGGATCGTACCGCAGTTGGAGGCACCCGTTTGGTGAGCATGAATCTGGTCGATGAAAGTGATAGACCGGTGCGCGTTACGTTTCCAGATGTTCCAGGAGAAGCTTATCGACGCATGTGGGAAGATCGGGACTGCGAATCGGAGATCGCCGAGATTCTACAGGCCGGCGGCGTACTATTATTCATTCACTCCGATACTATCCGACCTCCAAAATGGGTAGTTGATGAGGTGGCATTGTCTAAGTCTCTCGGATTGAATGTGCTAGAAGGCGAAGCGGTCGAATGGCATCCGCGCCTTGCGCCGACGCAGGTGCAACTAGTTGATTTGATGCAGCTTCTTCGTACACCACCTCTTGATGTGGGGCCTCGAAGACTGGCAATCATGCTATCGGCTTGGGACAAGGCAAGTGGTGAAGGCCTCACCCCACAAGAATATCTCAACACAAAACTTCCCCTCTTGGCTCAATACCTTCGACGAGGTGCCGATGGCTGGGTCTGGCGCACGTATGGTCTGAGCGCTCAAGGTGGTGATTATGACTCGGTTGAGGTAGATGCTGAGCCAATGGCCGAAGCGAAAGAACTCAGAAGCCTTGATCGTCCGTCGACGCGCATTGAGCTAATTGGAGGTGACGTTGCCAAGACGCATGATTTAACGGAGCCGCTGTCATGGCTCATGGGTTAAAACGTCAAGAACAGCCAAAGATCCATCAAGTGTTGCATGGATACGCCGACGGCCATCGTCAGCTTGTTGCATCGATAAAATTGAAACCGCGGGACATCAAGACAATGCTCTTACTGAGTGACATCTCAGGTCCCGGTGCTCGCGTCGACGAAACTGGTTATCTCACTGGATACCCGCTATTGGAGTCTGGCGTATATGCATTGGCGCGCACTTGGTCCGCACCGGAAATGCCGCGACCAGGCTGCGTTTGGACACAAACGATTCTCATTGATTTTTCAGATCTAGCGACGCTACCGTCGTTGGCTAATCTTGTGACGCTTTTTCAAAGACCGCACAGTCTCCTATTCGAAGACTATGGAAATGTGTTGACCCTTGGCGACGATTCCATAGACGTTACATTGCCAGATAATGCTCGAGAATGGAGTCGTCAAGTGCTGGCGGGACTCTACGGAAAGCCGCGCAGCCGTATTACGGCGACACGACCAGTCGGTGTAGATATCGAAAAAAGTTTACTGGCGATATGGTCTCAGCAATGGCCGCGGTTACGTCGCGCATTTCGCTTTTGTACTCTGTCGGCAGCGGATCGTTCTACCGAGGGAAACAATTTTGACTTGCAACTATTACCATCCACTGACAGAAGCCTTCGAACGCGCTTCCCTAATGCGGTCGAAGCGGAAAACATAGAAAATTCGGAAGGATCTTGGCTCGACGATACGATCTCCGACCTGCTTCGACCAGATGTCTGTGGGCTACGCAGCTTTATCCGAGAAATTGGCGCCGACGTTGCTACCGGACGAGAGACCTTTCGTTCTCTGTGTCAACTTCATCAATTAGTGGGCAGATTCAAGAGCCGACCAGACGCTCTCAACGAGGCAATTGCGTTGCTTCAAAACGAGCTGGGCACAGAACAAGCGCGCGCTGCGCGGACGATGGTCGCCAGCGCGGCACTTGCGCAATCCATTGAATTTGACGATGCGGCACTCGATTTTCTGTTGCAGCACTTGGAGTTGGTCGATTCGGAAACTCTGCAAAAGGGTACCGTGCGTATAGGTCGTGCTGTGTGGGCCCGAGATCCTAACCGTTTAGTCACGTTGTCTGGGACGGGTGGGGTACTTGGCACACTGCCACAACGTACATTCGAAGCACTGTCCATCACAGAGCTTTTTGACGGCTTGCGTCGTGCACCTGCTTTGATGCATGTAGCGCTTGGTCATCGCCCTGAAATAGTCACGGAACCAAGCTTTTGGTCAGGGGAAGCCATTGATATTGATGAGGCATTCGCTGTCATTGCATCTTCTCAAGAACTCTGTTTACCAGCGTTGGCAGCTTTGATTTCTGCTCAGCGGGACGATCTCGCAATACGCACTGCTCGCGCATTTGGGGCACTGAGGATACTAGAAGCGGTAGAATCGGCGTTCAACCAAGAGAGCGATCATAGGTACTATAAAAAATGGATCGCGGCCTCAGTGAGTGATCCAGAAGCTGTAGCAATGTACCTTTCTAGCAGTTCAAGTAAGTTCCGCGCGCTGCTTGTGGCTATTGCACAAGTTATGCCGCCCGATGCCGCGCCAAATATTTCCGGTATTGATCCTTGGTTAATTGCGAGTAGGGGGGCTATTGGCTTGGTAGAAGAAGAAGCGTTGCTCTATCTAAATGCCTATTTTTTGAGTCGCGCACTTGGCTCGCAGTCTTGCAACGCCGCCGAGCTGGCAAAATTAGGATTCGATTCTACACATTCCGCAGCGTCGGCTAGTCGCTTACCTATCGAGGCTTGGCGACTACTTGAATCACGTTTGCCGTGGTCTTTTTTATGGTTTGACTGGGACCCGTGTCAACGCATCAGGAACGGGGTTGCAAATTTGTTTGTCAGCCGTGAGCTCTCACCACTTGTCTTTGGGTATGTTACGGCCGATGACGATTTGTTCGAGCTTCTAGTGGACGCGGTCACTCGCGATAAACAGGGAAAACTGTATTTGAAGCAGGTCTTGCATGCGATGAGTCACGATTCAAAAAATGTATTTGGCGTTCGAATACAAAGTATTCAAAAGCTGCTGCACTAATCTAGTTATCAGGCATCGCTTGAGTCATATGGAAATACCGCTTAAATATGAACTTCGCCAATTCCGATTTTCACTGAAGAGTAAGCCTTTCAACGCTTCTGGGCGAGTCGCCGTTTCATCCGAAAATGGGTTCCAGGTTCAAGGAATACTTCGACGCGTTTGAAGGCTCACCCTGGCTGTCTCGATGGATACGACTCGAGGTCATTCGTTTCGCTTGCGTCCCGTACCGGGACCCTGTTGATGACCGCCGATTCACGCAGCTTCAATGTGTTTTGCACGTCGAGGAGATTGAACAGTTGGATGCCGTGCGTGCTGGCGACTGGGTGAAGTTTAGGTTCAAGCTAGATGTCAAGGGAGTTGGACAATGGGAGTGCCAGATTCCGATCTTCGTCCCGAATGGCAATCTACCGTAACCAAACGGGCCGTAACTGAGTTCGACTTTGCCATCGGACATCTGGTCTGAGAATACCAAACGGCGATCCGACATTTTGAGGTGGAGCGGGCGTTTTTACCGGCGACCGCCGATAATGTCGCGCGCTGCCCGGCGGATTAGATTTTGATCAGATAGTACCGCCGATGAATTACAAGGCACAAATCATTTGAAAACAATTGGTTAGGACAGATTTTGACAAATTCTGCACGAATCCCGGCCGCCCCTCCACAAGTACCTCAAGGAATTGGAAGAGGAGGGCAGGTCACGTAACTCATTGATTAAACTAAAATCGCGGTTCAGAGATATCAGACTTCCGACAATTTGGTAGCATAGGACTCGTGCGAATTCTGAAGAGACAATCATGATTAGTGCAGACCTGGGCCGACAACTCGAGGGTTACATCGCGAGCCTGGTCGAGACGGGCCGCTATGGTTCAAAAAGTGAAGTGCTGCGCGAAGGCGTGCGGCTAGTGCAGGATCGAGAAGCTCGCCTCGCCGCATTAGATGCAACGATTGCGCGCGGCCTGGCTGATGCCGACCTCAGTCACACGAAGCCGGCGGAAGAGGTTTTCGATCGGCTTGAGGCGAAGTATCGCGCCTTGGCCGATAAAGCGGCATGATCGTTTGACTCACAGTGGAGGCTGAAAGGGATCTAGAGAGCATCGGCGACTGCATCGCCCAGGACAATCCGCGCCGTGCGTTGTCCTTCGTGCTCGAGTACACGAGAAGTGTATGAGCCTGGCGGATTTCGCGTTAGCGTACCCGCTGGTGCCGCGCTACGAGCGCTACGGCATCGGATATCGGGCGCCAGGCTTTACCTAAGAATGCCTCCGAAATAAATCCGAACGAGACATTACCTAATTGTGAGTCCGAGATGTCACAAACCGCAAAAAGTGAATCCGAACCAACGATTAGGTAAGAGTCGGACTAAGTTTTAGGTTAGAGCGCTTTTTGAGATACCACTTTAAGATTGCCATGTAGGCTTTTGCAAACAAAGAGATTTATGGCATTTTCGTAATTTTACATAACGCAAATTATGCGAAGATATAGTAGTATTCAAGCTATTGCGTTAGATAACTGGTCCAGCTTTTCATTTTCTAGAGGGAAACAATATACGCGCCGTGGATGTAACATATAACAACAATAACCATATGCCTATTGATTCTTGATGGGACAACGGGGGTAATTTTGCTCGAACGTATTCAGTTGCTGCGAAATATAGGCCAGTTCGACTCCGTGAATGCTGGCGCACAGCTTCCATTTGCAAGGCTAACGCTCATTTACGCGGAAAATGGACGCGGCAAGACTACACTTGCCTCGATCCTCCGTTCTCTATCGACCGGCTCGGCGAATCTTATTTTTGAGCGCCATCGCTTAGGCACCGCCAATCCGCCCCACATCGTCCTTGGTGTAACTGCCGGTGTGGTGCAGTTTCAGAATGGCGCGTGGGCCGCACCCATGCCAGAAATTGCTATCTTCGACGATGCCTTCGTCGCTGCCAATGTTTGCTCGGGTGTGGAGATCGATGCAGGACATCGCCAGAATCTACATGAATTGATCCTCGGCTCTCAGGGCGTCGTACTCAATGCGGCCCTGCGCGAGCATGTGCAACGCATTGAGGAACATAACCGAGCGCTCACACAGAAAAACATTGCGATCCCTACCGTCGCACGTGGCGGCATGACCGTTGACGATTTTTGTGCGTTACCCACCAATCCTGACATCGACGCCGCTATCGAAGCAGCCGAGCGTAATCTTGCGGCCGGACAATCGGTCGAAGCCATCCGCCAGCGAGAAGCCTTCCAGGCACTCTCGCTTCCAGCCTTTGCCCCCGATGCACTCAATGAACTCCTAGCTCGCACGCTCCCTGACCTTGAAGCTGAAGCAGCTACACGTATCCGCAATCATCTGCGCAACCTAGGTAATGGCGGCGAGACTTGGGTTGCCGATGGCATGGGGCTCGTCGAAGAAGCCTCCAATGAGCATGATCACCGTGCCTGCCCTTTCTGCGCGCAGGATCTCGCGGGTTCTGATCTGATTGCCCACTATCAAGCTTATTTCAGCGACGCTTACCGTGGACTACGAAACGCTATCAGTGAAATTGGAGAGAACATCAATACCATGCACGGCGGCGATATTACCGCCACTTTTGAGCACGCCGTGCATATCGCTAAGGAGAACCAGGCGTTCTGGAATGCCTTCACGGAAATTCCCGAAGTGTTAATCGACACTACGTTCGTTCTGGAATGTTGGATCGCAGCCAGGGATGCCGTTCTGACCACCTTGCGTACCAAGGCAGCCGCACCGTTAGAGCATATGGAGCTCTCAGTGGGTTCGCTTACCGCCATTCGTGCTTATGGCGCCTGTCGTGACGACGTTATAGCTCTATCCAATGCGCTTCAGGCCACCAATCCGACCATCGCTTTCGTCAAACAGCAGGCTGCAGCTGCGAACCTTGCCGCTCTGGCTGCGGATTTGACACGGTTACAAGCGATTAGAACCCGTTACTCTGATCCAATTAGCGGCTTGTGCCAAGACTATTTAGATGAGAAAGCTGCGAAGACGGTCACCGAGAACCTTCGCAGCCAGGCGCGCGCCACACTCGACAATTATCGCCAGAATACCTTTCCTGCCTACGAGGCAGCGATCAACACTTATTTGCAGCGGTTCAATGCTGGTTTCCGCCTGGCTTCGGTCAATCCTGTCAACAATCGTGGCGGCTCGTCGTGCAATTACAACGTGGTGATCAACAATGTGCCGGTCGCTCTATTGGCTGACGCCGGCCCCGCCTTCCGAAACACCCTTAGTGCTGGCGACCGTAATACGTTGGCACTTGCGTTCTTCTTCGCTTCACTAGACCAAGATCCGCAGCTCGATCAAAAGATCGTCGTGATAGACGATCCGATGACAAGTCTGGATGAGCACCGCTCGCTGACGACGGTCCAGGAAATGCGTCGTCTGCTGATGCGCGTACACCAGGTGATCGTGCTTTCGCATTCCAAGCCGTTTTTGTGCCAATTGTGGGACGGAGCTGATACGGCTGCGCGCCAAGCAATCCTGATCCACCGCGAAGGAACAGGATCGAATCTCGCCGCTTGGGATGTCAATCAAGACTGCATCACCGAGCATGACCGCCGCCATGCCCTCGTTTCGGCCTATTTGCATGCGGCTGATCCGATGACAGAGCGCCGAGTTGCCGCCGCGCTGCGTCACATCCTCGAAGCCTTCATGCGAGTTGCCTATCCGGCCCCGTTCCCGCCAGGGACTTTGCTCGGACCTTTCCTCGGAATCTGCCTGCAGCGCGTCGGTCAACTGAATCAAATACTAAGTCAGGTCGATATCGATGAGGTCCGCGCCATTCTGGCCTATGCCAACCGCTTTCACCATGACACAAATCCCGCCTATGAGCTCGCTGCGATCAATGATCAGGAGTTATCCCACTTTTGTGGCCGCGTTCTCGCGTTCACCAAGCGTGGATAGCCAATGGAAGAATGACGCATTCATGCGCGGCTAGCCATGCAAATACCTTAAAAGACAACGACTCCTGAAATCTTTATGGATGCAGGAGTCGCTTTTATCCCAGTAGAGCTCAGAACTAGCATGCAATTTGGCCGCATTTATTTTCTCGCAGCGAGCTCCTGCGCCCTAGGACGAATCTTGTTCAGCACGCGCTGGGTTGCTTCGTTCGTAAGCCAGTTGGGTCCAGGACGATGTTCCGTCATTTGAGACAGATCTAACAGCATATTCTTTTCACGTTCGGTGGGCTCTCGCCGCCATATTTCCCATGCAGCAAGTCGCATGAGTGTATCGCTACAGCCACAACAAGTACCAAAACCCAAGCCGCGCTGCAGTCGTGGCTCTTTTTATTTATTGCGATATGGGCCTGTCAGTGCCAGAGTTGGCCGAGCGATTGAGGCGGCGCGTCAAACTCGGCCTGGTCAGCAAAACAGCAACCGTCCGCGACTGCATTCAAAATCTTGGGGGTTCCCATAGCTCGACCCGGTTACCCTCGGGATCCATCACCCATCCAAATTTGCCGAATTCCGACTCGTCAACCTTGGCATCAACAGCGCAGCCTTCCGCGCGCAACTGCGCCAGCAAGCCATGTAAATCATCTACGCGATAATTGATCATGAAAGCTTGAGTGCTCGGCGCAAAATAGTCCGAGTCGCTTGGAAATAGAGACCATGCCGTTTTTTCCTGGTCGATGGGGCCATTGGCGGCGTCCGGTTGAAATACCGCACCACCCCACTCTTTCAGGTTGAAACCCAGATGATCCCGATACCACTCGCTCAGTTTTTCGGGATTCTTTGCTTTGAAAAACACGCCGCCGATGCCAACAACACGTTTCATATCGCCTCCTTGGAGACATCTATTGAAAAAGAATCGATTTACGTGACCGATCATCCGCCACAGATATTACATGATCACGGCTTCAAAGGGATTGCGGAAAACTTGGATCGCCTAAGGTTCCGCAACCAGCCGATGCGCCAGCAGGCGCAAGGTCTCGATAGAAGAGATGCCGGGATCGCACGCCGCAAAGCGTCGCGCAGGATCTCCCTGTCCTCCTCGTCGCGATCAAAGAACATGTCCTCTTTGCGGGGGGCGACATTGGATTCGACCATCATGCTAAAAACCAGCGGGTGATAATCAATCCGCTGCCATGCATGCTTATTAACATAATCACCAAAAATATTGTAAAGTGGCAACACAAATATTGGGGGGCGATCATGAGAAATCTAGTCAGTATGGCAGTCTCAATGGCACTGGCGCTCGTCATCGTGGGCGGAGGAATTTATCTGATGGCGAATTCAACTTCTGACGTAGCGGTCGTTCATGGTCCCGCAAAAATAGAGTCGCAAAGCGTGCGGCCAGCCAATGAAAATTACGCGGCAGCGCTAGAAACGCCGCAAGACGCAATGACTGTGCAGCCGAGCCAAATCGTAAAATGCGAATCGAATGGAAAAGCTACATATACCGACAAACCGTGCCCAACTTCGACGCGTACGGAAACCGTGAAGATCCATGAGACCAGCGGAGGATTTGTCAGTCCTGACAAAAACACAATAGCTGATACGCGCGCACGCATCGACGCCGAAATCAAGACGCCGGGATTCGTGGCAATGGCTGGTGAGTCAGCGCCCGGTCTGACGAGCAACACGCAAGGCCAATGCTACTATCTCGCTGAAGAAATCAAATCAATCGACTCAGCTTCAAACATCAAACAATCGGGCTGGTCGCAAGAACAGCTTCGCTTGCGCAGATTCGATGTCAGAAACCGCATGTACAGACTAGGCTGTTAACGCCAGCAGCACAAAACGAGCACGCGTCACGGCACCCGCGCCTTGAACTGATAGTTTTCATATCTTCCCTTCTATGCGCTTGCCCCCGGCTCAGCAACCGACCAGAGCGCAACCGCGTACTTAGTATGGAAACGCGCCAGAACCGCCGATTCACGCAAAAAAATAATTCGCGACAGTGTCGATTCCGCCCGTCGCCATTCGACTAGTTATCAGCAACCAAGCTGAAGCTGAACCTGAAAGGGAACATCATGATGAAACTCTATGGATTTGCCGCCACCCGCTCACTGCGTGTGCTGTGGGCATTAAACGAGCTCGATGCCGAATTCGAGTTCATACCAGTCAACCTCTTGAACGGGGAACAGCATCGCCCCGAGTTCCTCCGCCTCAACCCTGCCGGCAAGGTGCCGGTGCTGGTCGATGGCGATATGGTGCTGACCGAATCCGCGGCGATTGTCATCTACCTGGCCGAAAAATACCCTGATAAAGGGCTGCTTCCCGCCGACCGCAAGCAGCTGGCCCAAGCGTATCGCTGGGTGATGTTTGCCATGACTGAACTTGAGCAGCCGTTGTGGCGCATCACGCGCCACAGCTGGCTGTACCCGGAAGACAAGCGCTTACCCGAAGAAATCCCTCGCGCGAGCCAGGAGTTTGTTGCCATGGCGGCCATATTGGATAAGCACATGGAGGGACGGCAGTTCATCGTTGGCGATACCATCACCGTAGCCGATTGCGTGACGGCGTATCTGATGGATTGGGCCAATGAGTATCATTTGATCGACCAGCATCCTCAACTGCGCGCTTACCTGGAAAGAATGTATGCGCGCCCCACTGCCCCGCTGCGGATCGCCGAGGCGTTTGCCAATCTTCAAACTGGAAAACCGACATGAAAATCTACTGGATCAAGGCACAGGCGCCGCAGCGCGTGCTGGCGCTGGCCAAGCATCTCGGCGCCAAGGCGGAGTTTATTGAAATCGACGTCAAGGCTGGCGGGCTCAAGACAGCCGAGTATGCGGCCCTTAATCCCAACATGAAGGCGCCTACGCTGGTCGATGGCGATTTCGTGCTATGGGAGTCTTCGGCCATCATGACCTATCTTTGCATCAAGACAGGGTCGGACATGTGGCCCGCTCACAATCCGGCTGAGCAAGTCGAGGTGCAACGCTGGCTGTCCTGGAACGATTGCCACTGGTCCCCCGCCGTCTCGCCGTTTTATTTCGAACATATCGTCAGGGCGACATTCGGGCTCGGCGCGCCGGACAGCGCGTCGCTGAAGGCGAGCGTAGCGGATTGTGTGAAATTCGCAAAGGTCCTGGACGGCCACCTGGCGGGCCGTACTTTTGTGGCGTGTGACAGGCTGACGATCGCGGACTTCCAGCTTGCCTCGATGGCGACCTACTGGCGCGAATCGGAAATGCCGCTGGAGGCGTTTCCCCATATCGTTCGCTGGCTCGACATGTTGATGCGCATCCCGGCGTGGGCCGATCCCTGGCCAGCTAAGTCGCCGGCTCCGGGCCATCACGCAACTCGGTTGGCAACGCCATCGATCGGCAACTTGGCATGATATTGATTTACGCCGCTTGCATCGGTTTATCTCGGCTATAGCGTTTCGCAACCGGCAAATTGCATGGATTTTATTTTCTCCGCACTTCCCCACAATTCCAATTAGGAGCTCCTGAAATGATGCTGACCCTCTATGCCCATCCGTTCGCCTCATATTGCTGGAAGGCCTTGATTGCGCTTTACGAGAACGACACGCCGTTCACGTTCCATGTGGTCGACCTTGGCGATGCGGCCTCGGCGGCTGAGCTGGAACGGCTATGGCCTTTCAAGAAGTTTCCTGTCCTGGTTGATGGAGAGAAGACGGTCATCGAGTCCACGATCATCGTCGAATACCTGGATCTTCATCATCCGGGTCCGGCGCGGCTGCTCCCGGTTGATGCGGCGGCAGCGCTCGATGTGCGGTTTGCCGATCGCTTTTTCGACAACTATGTTCACACTCCGATGCAGGCCATCGTCGCCGACGCGCTGCGCGGGGAGAAACGCGACGCCGATGCGGTGGCGCGTGCTCGCGCGAACCTCGACACGGCTTATGCCTGGCTTGAGCGCCGGATGGAGAAGCGCGAGTGGGCGGCCGGCGACAGTTTCAGCCTTGCCGACTGTTCTGCGGCCCCTGCCTTGTTCTATGCAGACTGGGTTCACCCCATCGGCGCTGCTTTTCCCAGCGTGCGCGCCTATCGGCGTCGCCTGAATGCCCGGCCGTCGGTCGCACGGACGATCGATGAGGCACGTCCGTATCGCCATTTCTTTCCGCTTGGCGCTCCGGACCGTGACTAGCTGACGAAATATAAATATTGATCGCATCCAGCCGGCACTGCAGGTTATTGTTCCACGCACCGGGCCTGATAATCACGAAATTGCTGGGCATTCAAACGCAGGCGCTCCTGCCTTGTTCGCTCAGGCGACACAGTCTGGCCAGACTCCACGTAATCAAGGCGGCGCTTCTGGCTGTCGAGATCCTGTTTTGCGGCATCGAGCCTGGCCTTTTCCTGCGCACATTCCAATTCCTTTTTCTTCACCAGTTCTGCACCGGCGGCTTGGGTACGAGTCTGGGCATTCACAGAAAATGCTAAAACGCACAGCACCAACAAGCAAGAGTTACGCATGGCTTCTCCATAGGGTTGGACACGAAAAATTATTCTAAAACAATAATCGGATATTGGGAAAAGGTCAGAATCGCTCCAAGTGGTCTATTAATTAAAGTTCATCGCGGAAAAAAACGGCTCCACATGGGAGCCGTCGATGATTTGAACTATCGTCCAGGCTTCAAGGCTCGATCCGGCTGATGCGCGTTGCCCAGTTCGTCAGGGCGACGCGGCTGCCGCCGCAACTGAACAGCGCTGCCGGATCGGTGTATTGCGCCAGGGTGCAAGCATGCGCGATGTATTCGTTGGCGATCCAGATATCGTTGCCGTCGACCGCTGCCGCGCCATAATCGCCCCACCGGCTGCGTGGCGTTCCAAAGGCGTTATAGGAGCCGAATTCGTCGTCGGGCCCGAGTCCGTTTGCAATCACCTTGACCGATTCGCCTCGATGTCCCTGGTCGCGGCTGAAGTGGATATAGCCGGCGCTCGGATAATGATCTGCGCCAGCCACGGTGAAGCCGATCACTCCCTTGCCGTTAGGCAGAGCAGCGATGGCCGGCCGCGTGACGCTGTTGCCGGCAATCGCCAATTGGCCCTGCCTGACGACCGAGGCGCCGGCAAGATTGGCCGATACGGACGGATTCAGCACGTAATAGGCAATCCCGGTCTGTTCCTGGCCCGCGACATTGACGACGGTGTCCAGTGCGCCGTATAAGCGGTCGCCGGTGAAAAACACCTGCTGCATGCGCGAATCGTTTGGATCGATCGCCACCAGCGTTTCCGGGACCGCCGGCTGGACTGCGGTCAGATAGTTCCAGCAGCCGACGCCGGCAGGCGTCGCCAGGCTGCGGTCGTTCAGGCAATCTCGCAGGGGCGCGTTGCCCGGTTTTTGCGGAATCGCCGGCGGCACGCCATAGGTATCGACGTTGACGACGTTATGCAAAAGCGTCAGGGCGGGCGTGGCGCCGTCCAGCGATTTGGTATTGCCGAGCGCCCACACCCGCAGGCGATTATCGTTGCCGGAGTTGGAAAACACTGCCACCGAACTCAAGAGATATTCGGTACCTCGGTTGTTCCGTTCAAAATCGCCGGCTGGGGATACCGCCGGCCATACCGTGAAACCCGGATTGCCGTCGAGCAGAAAATCGGCAGTGTCCAGTTGCACCACTTGAATCGAGGCAGCGCCGCTGACCAGCGCTTTTTTCGAGATTGCATAAATCTGCGCGCTGTTGAATCCCCCAGAAAACGGAAATTCATTGGTTGTCAGGTAGATGCCGTGGGCATCGGCGCCGATGTGCGGATAGTCGCCCAGGCATGGGCAATTCGGATGCTGCGGCGAGCCCTGCGTGCCGTCATCCTGTACCGCAATCTTATACACGGTCCAGCTCCCGAGCGGATCGGCTGACGAGCTGACCGCGAGGTCCAGGTGATTGCTGCCTGTCTGCGCGCCTGTAGCGGGATCGGTGTCCAGCGTCAGCACCAGGTGAAACCAGCGCCTGACGTCAGGATCGAAATAGCAGGCCGGATCGGTAATCGACGGCCCGAAAACCCGCGGAGTGACCTGGCGGTTGATTGCCGGCGCATAGCCATAGAACGTATTCAATGCAATATCGCCGCTCAATGCCGCGCCTTTGCGGTTGTAGATCTTCATGACGTCGTTCAGGGATTCCATGACGTAGCCGTTGCCGGCGCACAGCCCCTGGTCCGGCGGCTCTATGGAAAACTGGTTGCCGTTGTTTGCAAGGCGCTGGTTGCGCGAGTTTTCGCCGTCAAAACTGACTTCTACGCGGCGGTCTGGCGCATCTTTGTTCAATGCCTCGGTCCACTCCCCTTTTCCCCGCGCCGTAGCGATACTGCGGTTGACCTTGAACTGCGCCACGCGCGCGAGCACGCTGGCGGTGCTTTTCGTTCCGCTGGTACCTGCAGCCGTGGGGCCGTCCGCGAGATTGGGCACGTTCGAAAATACCGGCGATGTTTCGGGCGACGACAAGCCATCGACGCCGACGGTCGTGGCTGGAATCTTCACCGTGCCGCTGCTGGCTATCTGTCTTGTGACGGTGGCGCCGAAAGCCGAGCCCATGGTAAAGCAGGCGAAGCTGAGGATTAATCCAAATCTACTAAGATTCCGATTCATTTTCTTCTCCAAAAATTGTCATTTTTGAACCTCTTGAGGGTAAAGAAAAAACCTTACTTTGCGGACCGCGACTGTCCGGCCAAAAAATGTTTTCTTGCGAAAATGCTTGTGGCCGCACTCGGCTGCGTTAAATCAAGATCAACTCGGACTGGGGATATTTGAGAGACGGGTGTTTTAACCAAGAACAGCGCCTGGTTGCCAATTGGCATGATTTTCCCCGTGGAAATTATATATATGTTTCTTCGCCACACGGCATATATTTTGACCATGTCGAAAGAGCATTGATATTGATTGAGCCGGCAGCGGATAGTCAGCGTGCACGCCGAATTTGCTATTCACGGTCGATTTGCCAGCATAAGCCGCCCGCTCGGCGCCGGCTTCGCTGGCTTTGAGGCCGTAGTGATAATTGAAATGCTGGATGTCGCTGGCGATAATTTTGCGACGTTATGGTTGCAGCAAAGAGAGCCTTGCGTTAAGCAAGGCAAGATCGCGTAGTCAGACCTGATGAATCACGATGAGCGAGGCTGCGTACGCCAGCGTTTTCTTGTAATGCGGCAGGCTGCGATGCGTATGGGCCGCCAGCTTGGCAAGCCGCTCTTTGAACGCCAGCAAATTAAGCTCGGGATCGCCCGGCTTGCTCAAGATGAGATAACGGCATGCCTCGTGGATGACGACCAGGATTGCCAGCTCCACGCTATCGCCGTAGAGGGACAGCGCTGCCAGCGTTTGAATTTTCTCTATGCATTCATCGATGAAACAGTTTTCGATGTGAACGTCCATTACGTACTCCAGGAACAGCATTGCTGCAAAATTGCATTAAGAATAATCTTAGGGAGTAGCGCGCCGCATGTCTATTGGGGTTTGCGGCATTTCACAAGAGTTTTCAAATTCAATGTTGACGGGAAATATTCCGTGTTTTTCTGACACAGCGCTAGCCGCCAAAAGCACTTTGCAATGACCTCACGTACATAACATTCGATAACAATCAATTTGCATCTTGCCTGTCTCATCCGTACGCATGAGCATCAGTTCATCTCGTCTTGGCCGCATTCGGCGCTGCCGCCCCGGCGTCGATTTTCGTGATGATGTAACCGACAGGAATCCATTGCCCCGTCGTCTGCAGCATCGAGATTTTTTCCACCGCCATGCCTTTTGCAAAGCGCGATGAAAATGCGATATTGATGTACTCGCCCGGCGGCAAGCTAGGCGGATCGGTGATGCGCACTATCTGCACCCATTGACGTCCGCCGATAGTGCCCAGGTCCTTTTTCACCGCCCCCAGGTACTTGACCCATCCATCCTTGCTGATGTTTTTCTGCATGGCAGGACCGCTCTGGTCCCACATGCGGTCGGCCTGGCCGGCATCGGCCATTGCCGCCCACTGGGTCGCAGTGACGACGGCGCTGTCGATCGAGCCGTCTATCTGGGCCGACGCCGGATTAGACAAAGCTAAGCCGATCATGGCGATCGCCCAGATGCCGGCGGCTTTTTTAAACAATGAAATCATTTGTCTCTCCCCATCGAATCGAGGCCAGGCCGCTGCGCATTCTCCAGCAGGCTCATGCCAGCCCTCTACTTCTCTCCCAAGACTTCAATCTCGACGCGGCGGTTAGGCTGCAAACACTGCACCAGCTGCGGCGTCACGGCTTCGCCCTCGCACTGAACCAGCGGCTGCGACAGTCCTGCGCCATAGGCCTTGATCGCCTTGTCGTCCAGGCCTTGCTGCACTAGGTAGCTGCGGATGGTTTCAGCCCGCGCCTTGGATAAGGTGAAATTGGCAGTTTCGGTGCCGATCCGGTCGGTGTGGCCTGTCACAACCACGGAAGTGAGCTTGACGCCATCCTGCTTGAGCTGGCTCACCAGGCTATCGATTTTTTCGCGGCCCGGCCCCGTCAGGTCGGCCAGGCCGGATTTACCGAAGGCAAACAAGCCGTCGGCGGCAAGGGTGACGCGCTGATGGTAAGGCTGGTCTGCCAGAACCGTCGTCGAGCCAGGCGGATTGACGTATTTCTGGCAATCCGGGTCTTTCCAGCGAGTAGAGGCGACATGGTCGTCCGAATCATAGTTGACCATGAACTGACAGGTCACGTACGCGTCGCCTTTGCCGGTATAGAAATTGAATGCGTAATTCCAGCTGTGCACCGCAAAGATCCCCTCGCTGAAATGCGGATTGCCGATCTCCAGGCGCACCTGGTCCTTGTTGAGGCCCGGCCGAACGCGCCCGACACGGTCCGGGCCGACAAAGTCGCCGGTCTTCAGGTAAGAACTGTCGAGCGCCGGGAATTTCGGCTCGTCGGCCTCCGCGGCGACTGCCGCAAAACTTGCACAGGAAAGCGCAAGTATGCTCAAGACACGCCTGATGGTAGTAAATGAGAGTGGCATCACCGTTCCTCGGTAAATTAATCGGTTGGCGGACGCGTTGCGTCGTGCATCGATCGTGCAGGGCTTCGTTTTACTCAATTGATCACCCCCGCAACCCCGACCCGCGCCGCCACGCCGCCATAGGTTGCCCCCGAAATGCCGCCCGAGACGCTCCACTGCGCGTTATCCGATGTTTTGCGCAAGGAAATGCCGAGCGCGCTTTGGTTCTGGTAGTAGCCAACACCGGCAGCATAGGTCCACTTGCCAGGCACGTATGGTGCGCTTTCCAGCGACATCGCCGCGGCAACACCGGCATAAGCCTTTTTCGCGACGTCGTTGATGTTGTTCTGCAACTGCATCGTCATCGAATTAGTGTATTGGTTAGCCTGCTGCACCGCTGCCCCCATGCCGGTATTGAGTTGCGAAACGTTGACGGCATCCGTCGGCGCAGTCCCCGATGCGACGTTATGGATGGTGACCGGGCCAGCTGAGCTGCCGTTGCCCATGGTGACGCTGCTGTAGTTGGTCGTACCGTCAGGATTGGTGTCGTAGCGCACGCCGCCTGACTGCACCGCTTGCAGCTGGCGGACGTTGACCGCGTCGGTTGCCTGCGTACCGCCCGCCACGTTGGTGATCTGGCGCTCGTTGCCGGCGCTGCCCACTGAAACCGCACCTTGGGTGGAGGCCACCGCGGTATTGGAGAATTGCTCCTTGCCGCCGTTCATGCCGGCACGGTCAGCCGTCGCACCGCCGCCCAGCGCCACGCCGCCGCTGGCTGTCGCACTGGCGCCGGCACCGATCGCCACCGCGTTCATGCTGGTCGCAGCGGCATTCTTGCCGGAAGCAATCGCGTCCAGTCCCGTCGCTCCTTCGTTATGCTCATTGCTGCCGCCAGTCGAATTGACGCTGTAGTACTTGGTCTGGCCCAGCGCCACCACCGAGGTCAGGTTATTGATCGCGGTATTGGTTGCGAACAGCTGGCTGCCGTTCACGGCATCGGTGCTGCTGGCGGTCAACTGGCCGGCCGCCACGTTGGTGACCTGCCGCTCGCTGCCAGCGCTGCCCACGCTGACCACCCCTACTGGGGCTGCTCCGGCAAAGGTATAACTGGTGCCCTTGATCGTGGTGCCAGTCGTCGCAACCGCAGCTCCGGTGGTCGAACCATTGCCCAATGCCACGCTGTTGGCCGTACTGGCCGTCGCCCCTTGACCAACGGCGGTGCTATTGGCAACGGTAGCCTGAGCGCCATTGCCCAAGGCCGTGCTGTTGGTTCCCGACGCTACCGCGCCGAAGCCGCCGGCGCTGGCATTGGCGCCGCTCGAGACCGGTTGCGTCGCCGTCACGCTGCTGTCCGACACGAATGGGCCAGCCTTGCCCGCAGTGAGATTATTGATCGCCGTCGTATTGCCTGCGATGTTGGTGGTGTTGACGGTGACCTGCTGGTTGGTTGCATACAATTGCGAACCGTTCACAGCATCGGTGCTGCTCGCGCTCAACTGCCCTGCCGCCACGTTCGTGATCTGACGTTCAGCCCCCGCGCTGCCCACGCTCACCACGCCTGCCGGCGCCCCGCCGGCAAAGGTGTAGGCAGTGCCGCCGATCGTCGCGCCGGTGGTCGCTACCGCCGCGCTTGTCACCGAACTGCCCTGGCCCAATGCCACATTGCTGCCGCTTGTGCCAGCCGCAATGCTCGCGCCTTGTCCCAGCACCGTGGCGTCGGCGTTGCCGTTATCCGTCGCCTGATTGCCCAGCACCGTGGACGCGGCGCCGGTCGCCGTCGCGCCGAAGCCGCCGGCACTGGCATTGGCACCGCTCGAGACCGGCTGTACTGCCGTTACGCTGTTATCCGACACGAATGGTCCGGCCTTGCCGTTGGTGATATTCGTGACCGTCGTACCCAGGGTGTTGATTGCCGTATTGGTTGCAAACAGTTGCGAACCATTCATCGCATCCGTGCTGGTCGCACTGACCTGGCCGGCAGCAACGTTGGTGATGGTGCGCTCATTGCCGGCGCTGCCGACGCTCACCGTACTTGCCGGCGTGATGCCGGCAAAATTGTAGGCAGTGCCGTTGATGGTCGCGCCCGTTGTTGCTATTGGCGCCGTCGTGGTGCTTCCTGCGCCCAAAGCTACTGCGCCGGCATTGCTGGAAGACGCGCCGGCACCGATGGCAATCCCTTGCGTCGCTGCCGCCGACACCGTCGCGGTATCGCCCAAAGCAATGGCGCCGGCATTGTTCGCCTGCGATGCATTGCCCAGCGCTACCGAACCCTGGCCGGTCGCCGTATTGGCATTCCCCAGCGCCAAGGCGCCTTGGCCGTTAGAGGTATTGTTGGCGCCCAATGCGACCGCGCCCGTGCCGGTCGCAGTGTTCGGATCGCCGATCGCTACCGCGCCGTCGCCGCTGGCAGTATTGCCCACGCCTATCGATACCGCCTTGCCGCCGGTTGCCGTCGCCGTCTGGCCGATGGCGATGGCGCCGGCGGAATTGGCTATCGCTCCAGTCCCTTGCGCAATCGAATTGCCGCCTGTCGCTTGCGCGCCATTGCCCAGCGCGATGTCGTTGGCGGTCGCCGGCGTGCCGTTGACGCCTGCCACCGCATTCAGGCCCTGGGCGATCGAATCATTGCCGTAGGCGTTGGCGACCGGTCCGACGGCGATGCTGTCGGTACCCGCCGCGTTGCTGTCGGCCAGCGTCGAATTGGTGTGGAAGTACTTGATGCCGCCGCCGTTGTTGATGTTGTTGAGGGTATTGCCGAGGCCGGTTACCGCCGTGTTGGTTGCGTTCAGCTGCGAACCGTTCACCGCATCGGTGCTGCTGGTGCTGAGACGGCCCGCCGCCACATTGGTGATCGTGCGCTCATTACCCACGCTGCCAACGCTCACCGTCGATGCTGGGGTAGCACCTGCGAAATTGAACGTCGCGCCATTGATCACTGTGCTCGCCGTTCCCACTGCGGCCGCTGTGCTTGAACCGGCACCCAATGCCACATCATTGGCGTTGTTCGCCGTCGCGCCATTGCCGGCGGCAAAGCTGCCTGCTCCGGTTGCCACTGCTGCAGGCCCCACGGCGACCGAATCGGTGCCCGTTGCCGTTGAGTCGGCCAGCGTCGAATTGGCGTGGAAGTACTTGATGCCGCCGCCGTTGTTGATGTTGGTGATCGCCGTGCTGTTGGCGGTCACCTGCTGGTTGGTTGCAAACAATTGCGAACCATTCACCGCATCGGTGCTGGTCCCGCTCAGCTGGCCCGCCGCCACATTGGTCACCTGACGTGGAGATCCGGCGCTGCCCACGCTCACCACGCCGGTCGGCGCGCCGCCGGCAAAGGTATAGGCCGTGCCGCCAATCGTTGCACCCGCTGTCGGCACTGCTGCGGCTGCCACCGTGCTGCCCTGGCCCAGCGCCACATTGCTGCCGGCGGTGCCAGCCGCGATGCTGGCGCCCTGGCCCAGTACCGTGGCATTGGCGTTGCCGTTGTCGGTGGACTGGTTGCCCAGCACCGTGGAAGCAGCGCCGGTTGCCGTGGCGCCGAAGCCGCCGGCACTGGCATTGGCGCCGCTCGACACCGGCTGCACCGTCGTCACGCTATTGTCCGAGACAAAAGGGCCCACCTTGCCGCTGGTGACCGCATACAGCTGCGAACCATTGACGGCATCCGTGCTGGTCGCGTTCAAGGCCGCCGGCGCCAGGTTGGTGATCGTCACCGGTGCGCCTGCACCGGCGCCGCCGGTGGCGCCCAGGGTGATTTTGCTGCCTCCCACCGCATCGTACTTGACCGCGATATTGGCGGTGTTGTCGATGTTGGTATTCAATGCAGTCAGAGCGCCTGCAACCGTCGTCTGCGCCGTCGGCCCAGTCACGGCGCCGGTGGCACTCACGGTGTTGATCGGCTGGCTGAAACCAGTGATGTTGCCTGTGGCAGGGTCATAGGCCGCGCCGCCGCCCAGCGTGCTCGCGGTGCTGTTCCCGAGATTGTCCGTATGGGCTTGCACCGTGCTGATGCCGGTGGACAGCGAAACGACCGAGGTGGAGGTCGATGTCGACAGCGATGTGACGCTGCTGTTGGTTGTGCTCAGGCCGGTCGAGGTCGACGTCGACAGCGAAGCCACGCTGCTGTTGGTCGTGCTCAAGCCAGTCGAGGTTGAGGTCGACAACGACGCCACACTGCTGTTGGTCGTGCTCAGGCCGGTCGAGGTCGACGTCGACAGCGAAGCTACACTGCTGTTGGTCGTGCTCAACCCTGTCGAGGTCGAGGTCGACAAAGATGCGACGCTACTGTTGGTTGTGCTCAGACCAGTCGAGGTTGATGTCGACAGCGATGCTACACTGCTGTTGGTCGTGCTCAACCCTGTCGAGGTCGAGGTCGACAAAGATGCGACGCTACTGTTGGTTGTGCTCAGACCAGTCGAGGTTGATGTCGACAGCGATGCCACGTTGCTGTTGGTTGTGCTCAAACCGGTTGACGTCGAGGTCGACAGCGAAGTGACGTTGCTGTTGGTTGTGCTCAAGCCAGTCGAGGTTGAGGTCGACAGCGACGCCACACTGCTGTTGGTCGTACTCAGACCAGTCGAGGTCGAGGTCGACAGCGAAGCGACACTGCTGTTGGTCGTGCTCAACCCTGTCGAGGTTGATGTCGACAGCGACGCCACACTGCTATTGGTCGTGCTCAGGCCCGTCGACGTTGATGTCGACAGCGATGCCACGTTGCTATTGGTCGTGCTCAGGCCCGTCGATGTTGATGTCGACAGCGATGCCACATTGCTGTTAGTCGTGCTCAAACCGGTTGACGTCGAGGTCGACAAGCTGCTTATGTTGGAGCCTACCGTGCTTGCCACGGTGTACAGCTGGCTGCCATTGATCGCATCCGTGCTGCTGGCGCCAATCAGTCCAGCAGCGACATTCTGGATCCGGCGCTCAGTACCCGGCGCACCGACGCTTACCACACCGGCGCCCGAACTGGCGCCGGCGAACGGACCAAAGGTTGTACCGCCTATCGTGGCATTGGTCACGCTACCGGTGCCGCCGGTAGCTGCCGATGCCGCGCTGGTTGTAGTTGACGATTGACCCAATGCAATGGAACCAGCGACGCTAGCGTTGGCCCCGGCGCCGAGGGCGATCGAATTGCCGCCGGTCGCTTGCGCGCCATTGCCCAAGGCAATATCGTTGGCCGTCGCCGGCGTGCCATTGACGCCAGCAACCGCATTCAAGCCCTGTGCTATCGAATCATTGCCGAAAGCATTGGCGGCAGGCCCCACGGCGATCGCATCAGTGCCCGTCGGCGAACTATCCGCCAGGACCGAGTTGGTGTGGAAATACTTGATGCCGCCGCCATTGTTGATGTTGTTGATGGCTGTATTGGTGGCAAACAGCTGCGAACCATTCACCGCATCGGTGCTGGTCCCGCTCAGCTGGCCCGCCGCCACATTGGTCACCTGACGTGGAGAGCCGGCGCTGCCGACGCTCACAACGCCGGTCGGCGCGCCGCCGGCAAAGGTATAGGCCGTGCCGCCAATCGTCGCACCTGCTGTCGGCACTGCTGCGGCTGCCACCGTGCTGCCCTGGCCCAGCGCCACATTGCTGCCGGCCGTGCCAGCCGCGATGCTGGCGCCCTGGCCCAGTACCGTCGCATTGGCGTTGCCGTTGTCGGTGGACTGGTTGCCCAGCACCGTGGAAGCAGCGCCGGTTGCCGTGGCGCCGAAGCCGCCGGCACTGGCATTGGCGCCGCTCGACACCGGCTGCACTGCGGTCACGCTGTTGTCCGAGACAAAAGGACCCGCCTTGCCGCTGGTGACCGCATACAGCTGCGAACCATTGACGGCATCGGTGCTGGTCGCATTCAAGGCCGCCGGCGCCAGGTTGGTGATCGTCACCGGCGCACCCGCACCGGCGCCGCCGGTGGCGCCCAGGGTGATCTTGCTGCCTCCCACCGCATCGTACTTGACCGCGATATTGGCGGTGTTGTCGATGTTGGTATTCAATGCAGTCAGAGCACCTGCAACCGTGGTCTGCGCCGTCGGACCAGTCACAGCGCCGGTGGCACTGACGCTGTTGATCGGCTGGCTGAAGCCAGTGATGTTGCCTGTGGTAGGGTCATAGGCCGCACCGCCGCCCAGCGTGCTCGCAGTGCTGTTCCCGAGATTGTCCGTATGGACTTGCACCGTGCTGATCCCAGTGGACAGCGAAACGACCGAGGTCGAAGTCGAGGTCGACAGCGATGCCACGCTGCTGTTGGTTGTGCTCAAGCCCGTCGAGGTTGAGGTCGACAACGAAGCGACACTGCTGTTGGTCGTGCTCAAGCCCGTCGACGTTGATGTCGACAGCGACGCCACATCGCTGTTAGTCGTACTCAGACCGGTCGAGGTCGAGGTCGATAAGGACGCCACGCTGCTGTTGGTCGTGCTCAGGCCAGTCGACGTTGATGTCGACAGCGAGGCCACATTGCTATTGGTCGTGCTCAGGCCAGTCGAAGTCGAGGTCGACAGCGAAGCTACACTGCTGTTGGTCGTGCTCAAGCCGGTTGAGGTCGAGGTCGATAAGCTGCTTATATTGGAACCGACAGTGCTCGCCACGGTGTACAGCTGGCTGCCATTGATCGCATCCGTGCTGCTGGCGCCAATCAGTCCGGCGGCGACATTCTGGATCCGGCGTTCAGTGCCCGGCGCGCCGACGCTTACCACGCCTGCGCCCGAACTGGCGCCGGCGAACGGTCCAAAGGTTGTGCTGCCGATCGTGGCATTGGTCACGCTACCCGTGCCGCCGGTTGCTGCCGATGCCATGCTGGTTGTGGTTGACGATTGACCCAATGCAATGGAACCAGCAACGCTAGCGTTGGCCCCGGCGCCGATTGCAATACTACTCAACGCTCCGGCATTGGCCCCGCTGCCAAGCGCGACCGCATTCAGGGTAGATGCTATCGCGCCAACCCCGAAAGCGGCCGAATTGTTCCCCGCAGCATTTGCACCATTGCCTATGGCTGTCGCCGCCACCCCGGCAGCGCTGGAACTCGCGCCAAGCGCGCTCGAATTACTGCCTTGTGCGGAAGCTGCTTGTCCGATCGCCACCGCATCCCCAGCACTCGCGGCCGCCCCCGTCCCGATTGCCGTAGACTGTAGGCCAGAGGCATTGGCCAAAGTACCGATCGCCAATGCCTGGTTCTGACTGGCGTTGGCACTTTGTCCGATTGCAACAGCACCGCCTCCGGAGGAAGTCGCGTTTGTACCCTGCGCAATCGAACTGCCACCAGTCGCTTTAGCCGCATTGCCAAGTGCAATGTCGTTCGCCGTTGCCGGCGTGCCGCTGACGCCAGCGACCGCATTCAGACCCTGCGCAATCGAGTCATTGCCGAAAGCACTGGCGGCAGGTCCCACGGCGATCGCATCGGTGCCGGTCGGCGAGCTGTCCGCCAGGACCGAGTTGGTGTGGAAATATTTGATGCCTGCGCCGTTGTTGATGTTGTTGATCAAGCTATTGGTTGCAAACAGCTGCGAACCATTCACGGCATCGGTGCTGGTCGCATTCAGTGCCGCCGGCGCCAGGTTGGTGATCGTCACCGGCGCGCCCGCACCGGCGCCGCCGGTGGCGCCCAGGGTGATCTTGCTGCCGCCGACCGCATCGTACTTGACCGCGATATTGGCGGTGTTGTCGATGTTGGTATTCAATGCAGTCAGAGCACCGGCAACCGTGGTCTGCGCCGTCGGCCCAGTCACGGCGCCGGTGGCACTCACGGTGTTGATCGGCTGGCTGAAGCCGCTGATCGCGCCGGTCGCCGGATTGTAAGTGGCGCCCCCGCCCAGCGTGCTCGCGGTGCTGTTCCCGAGATTGTCCGTATGGGCTTGCACCGTGCTGATGCCGGTGGACAGCGAAACGACCGAGGTGGAGGTCGATGTCGACAGCGATGTGACGCTGCTGTTGGTTGTGCTCAGGCCGGTCGAGGTCGACGTCGACAGCGAAGCCACACTGCTGTTGGTCGTGCTCAAGCCTGTCGACGTTGATGTCGACAAGGACGCCACGCTACTGTTGGTCGTACTCAGACCAGTCGAGGTTGATGTCGACAGCGAAGCCACGCTGCTGTTGGTCGTACTCAGACCGGTTGAGGTCGAGGTCGACAACGAAGCCACACTGCTGTTGGTTGTGCTCAGGCCGGTCGAGGTTGAGGTCGACAACGATGCGACGCTGCTGTTGGTTGTACTCAAGCCCGTTGAGGTTGACGTCGACAAAGACGCGACGCTGCTGTTGGTTGTGCTCAGGCCCGTCGACGTTGAGGTCGACAGCGAAGCCACATTGCTATTGGTCGTGCTCAAGCCCGTCGACGTTGATGTCGACAGTGAGGCCACATTGCTATTGGTCGTGCTCAGACCAGTCGAGGTCGATGTCGACAACGAAGCCACACTGCTGTTAGTCGTGCTCAAACCGGTTGAGGTCGAGGTCGACAAGCTGCTTATGTTGGACCCGACAGTGCTTGCCACGGTGTACAGCTGGCTGCCATTGATCGCATCCGTGCTGCTGACGCCAATCAGTCCGGCGGCGACGTTCTGGATCCGGCGTTCAGAACCCGACGCACCGACACTTATCACGCCTGCGCCCGAACTGGCGCCGGCGAACGGACCAAAGGTTGTACTGCCGATCGTGGCATTGGTCACGCTGCCGGTGCCGCCGGTAGCTGCCGATGCCGTGCTGGTCGTGGTTGCCGACTGACCCAACGCAATGGAACCAGCAACGCTAGCGTTGGCCCCGGCGCCGAGGGCGATCGAATTGCCGCCAGTCGCTTTGGCAGCGTTGCCCAAGGCAATATCGTTCGCCGTTGCCGGTGTGCCGCTGACGCCGGCCACTGCATTCAGACCCTGCGCTATCGAGTCATTGCCGAAAGCGCTGGCTGCCGGTCCCACGGCGATCGCGTCGGTGCCGGTCGGCGAGCTGTCCGCCAGGACCGAGTTGGTGTGGAAATACTTGATGCCTGCACCGTTGTTGATGTTGTTAATCAAGCTATTGGTTGCAAACAGCTGCGAACCATTCACGGCATCCGTGCTGGTCGCATTCAGTGCCGCCGGCGCCAGGTTGGTGATCGTCACCGGTGCACCCGCACCGGCGCCGCCGGTGGCGCCCAGTGTGATCTTGTTGCCGCCGGCCGCATCGTACTTGACCGCGATATTGGCGGTGTTGTCGACATTGGTGTTAAGGGCTGTCAAGGCAGCTGCGACGGTAGTCTGCGCCGTCGGCCCCGTCACTGCGCCGGTAGCGCTGACGCTATTGATCGGCTGGCTAAAACCAGTGATGTTGCCGGTCGCCGGACTGTAGGTCGCGCCGCCGCCCAGCGTGCTCGCCGTCGTGGCGCCTAGATTGTTGACGCCAGTGACGACCGAGTTCAGTTGCGAACCATTGATCGCATCGGTACTACTGGCCGAAATCACGCCTGCCGCGACGTTCTGAATCTGCCGCTCAGTACCCGCAGCCCCCACCGACACCACGCCATTGGTCGACGCCGCAGCTTCCACGCCTGCCGCGGTGCCGCCATATTGCGCTGTCGTGCCGGTATGCGGCGCCGCCGTGGCCGAGTGCGAGCCCAAGGCAACATCGTTGGTGTTATTCGCGACAGCAGTGTCGCCCAATGCCACACCGCCAGCCGCGGCCGCATTGCTCGCATTGCCGAGCGCCACCGAGCCTTGCCCTATTGCGGTATTCCCGTTGCCTATGGCGACGGCGCCGTTGGCAGCCGTAGTTCCGGCAACATTGCCAGCTGCCGTGTTATTCGCCCCCAGTGTCACCGCGCCGGTACCGTTCGATACGTTCGGATCACCGATCGCAACCGCACCGTTGCCGGTGGCACTCTGCCCACGTCCGATTGCGACAGCTCCGCCAGCTGCCGTGCCGGAATTTGCAGTCGTGCCGGAAGAGCCAATCGCCACGTTCTGGCCGGTTGCGCCGCTGACAATGCCATCCCCCTGCGCAATACCGAATGCGCCATTGACAGTAGCGCCACGTCCGACCGCGATGCCCGAGGTATTAGCTGCGCCGACCGACGACTGGCCGCCGATGGCGATCGAATTCGGCGCCGCGGCCGCTGCACCTGCAGTCGCATTCGTGCCGATTGCCGTGGCGCCTATGCCGGACGCGATGGTGGCGGCGGCGCCTGTCCCGCCCAATGCGGTCGCGTAATTCGCTGTGGCGCTGCTGCCAGTGCCTAAGGCGGTTGCACTGATTCCTGTCGAGCTGGCCCCGACGCCGACGACAATGGAGCCCACTCCGGTGGCGGTCGTACCGTTATTGCCTATTGCAATGGCATTGGTGGCAGTCGCGGTGGTCTGCCCACCGATTGCAGTAGCGTCCTGGCCTGTGGCCTGCGCCCCCGTTCCGATCGCAAGAGAATCGCCAGCAGTTGCAACAGGCGACGAAGCAATCGCATTAAAACCGATTGCGATGGCGCTGGCGCCCGTGGAGGCATTAGCGCGATCCCCAATCGCGATAGCGAGAGCCCCTGACGCATTGGCCAAGATTCCTAGAGCTACCGAATTTTGGCCTGAGGCAATCGCCTGCGTACCTACCGCTGTTGCCAGATTTCCAGCCTGGCTCATAAAACCCAATGCCGTACCGTAGTCTCCCGTAACCTGGGTACCCGCACCGAACAAAGTTACGGCGAGATGATTACCCCCAGTGGCACCGCACCCAGCAACCGTCGAAAAATAGCCATTGCCATCGGTCTGATACGTAGGTCCAGCGCCAGGCGCCGTAAAGACCGTACCATCTGCACCTGTGAATGTGTTGCTGCAACCAGAGCCGCCGGAGTTGCTGATAGTGCTGGCATACCCGGACAATGGCAGCGCCAGTATCAGCGCCATCACCGAAGTCTTTAATGAAAATCCGCCGTCGAAAAAAGCTCCCCATGCAGAACCGCTCGCCATAACAGGCACGCCAGCGGCGCAACTGGATCCCGATCGTTTGCCTTTAGCCGCAACCAATTCAGAAACTGCAACCCAAGCATTCAGGGTCTCGCTATAGACTGTACGAAAAACTTTATTCATGATTGGCTCCCCGCCAAAAAATTATTATAAATGCAACTATAAAATGTTAGTCGGGTTAGTTGCAGTAGTGCAAAAACCTGAAGAAAACTGAAAAAAAACCGGAGCGGATAATTTATTGTTTGACTGTTGCCGCAACCGGACCTGATTGATATCCGACAAGAACCCAGTGTTCGTTCGACCAGACCAGGGAAACCCTTTCTCAAGCCGGCACATTGAAATAGCTGGATAGAGAAGTAACGCTGGCGATTCACCCCGAGGCAAACTAGGGTTGTCGATCTGATGCCTCATCGCTTGCCTTTTCGGCTTTTGACGAAAGCTAGCACCTTCCTTCTTCAAAGTTATTTTTATTTAACAATTGTTTGCAATCAAATCTATTCTTTTACATTGATTGACATATAAATTTCTCATGAGGAATTTACCGGGCTGCCGTTGGCGACAAAGTTGCTGCACCTCAATTGCCAAGACGATTGGCGGACATCATTTTTCTCAAAACGCACGCCTCCCCATTCGCGCAGTGCCTGACCAAGGGCGATGGCGTGATCAACTCAAAACCGAACTTGCCGTATGCGTGCTGAACCGTTCGCAACTAGCGTGGGATTTGGCTTCGTCGTCTTCTTGACTTGCCTTTAGATAACATTTGTTGACAATTAAAACCGATCAGCGACCGCCCCAAATCCGGGGCGGCCGACATCTTTCGCTGTACCTACTCCGCCATATAAAGCTTCTTGTAGTTTTTCCTGACCCGCCGCAATTCCCTGCGCCGGGTGTATAAATCAGCGTAGTCGGCAATCTCTCCCAGCATCAGCCGCAAGCCAGGATCTTCTATCCCGCTTTGCGTCAGGAAGCGCCAGAAATTGCTCTCGGTCCAGCGCCGGAACCGCATATAAGTCGCGTTCCATTTGCCAAACTGGGAAGGTATCCGGTGCCATAAACCTTTGTTCTCCACCATCCACAGGATTGCCTCCATGAACAGGCGATTATTCCTGCCGCACATGCCAGGATCGCTGGCCTTGCCGATCATGAGCGGCTCCAGTTGCAGCCATTGATCGTCGCGCAGTTTCAGTTCGCATTTATGTAGTTCGTCCATGAGAATCTCTACTGAAAAATTATTCCGGCAATAACATACCGATGGCTTGGCGGCACATGCATCACTCCGCCGCTATCCAACCCGGCCGATACAAATCCTTCAAACACACTTGCACTTCATTCTTCCCCGACCACTTCAATCTCGATGCGGCGGTTGGTGCGCAGGCAATCCTGCAATACCGCCGTCTTCACCGTGCCTGGGCACTGCGCCAGCGGCTGCCGGTCGCCCATGCCGGCAACGCGGATGACCTTGGCGTCGATGCCTTGCTGCGCCAGCAGCTTGCTTACCGCATCGGCCCGGGCCAGCGACAACGCCATCTTGTCCGCCTCGGAGCCGAGACGGTCGGTATGCCCCGTCACGACCACGTAATAGATGCGCCTGAAATTGCGCTTGATGTCGTTTGCCAGGCGTTCGATTCTCAAGCGGCCTTCCGGCGGCATGTCCTTTAATTCCTTGCCCTGCGCGCCAAACAAACTGTCCGTGCTCAAGGTCAGCTTTTGCGGCGTCATTGCGGCCTTCGCCTGGACCGCTTCAACCGGCGGCGGTTCGACCAGCAATGCGCAATCCGGGTCGCGCCAGTACATGCCGTTGACGCGCACACTGCCGTCGAAACGCACCATGTACTGGCAAACCACATCCTCCGTCTCCTTGCTGCCACGCAGGCGGAACAGATAATTCCATTCGCGGACGCCAAATACTCCTTCGCTGAAATGCGGCGGACCCAGCAGCTGGCGCACCTGATCCTTATCCATGCCGATGCGCATCAGGCGCAACGCTTCGGTGGTGGGGACCGTACCTTGCCGCAATATGGAAGAACTCGGATTCGGAAAATCCCTATCCTGCGGCGCCGCAAGACTGGCTCGCTCTCGCGACATGCCGGCCAGGCCTTGATCGGCACAGCCGCCGAGCAGGACAACACCCGCAGCGGCCACCGACAGCAATATGGACTTCGTCGCCGTCCGCAGGATTACAGCCCGAGCTGCTTGAACCATGATTCCATCTCCTGAAATTGCCCCACTAGCCCTGACACTTTCAGCCTGACGATACTGCTAGCCGCCTTGTCTTGAGTTTGCATGGAGCGATGTTATTAAAAAAAGAATCCGTCGAAATCGTTCTGCGAGAATTCATCAGAATTGCATTCTGCTTTATGATGACATTTAGTTGCACAAATGAATTAAATATTGTACTGGCCGCCTGCGGGCCTGGCTGGGCAGCAGATTCTGACGAATTCTCGCGAGACAATCATGAGCATTGCTGTGTTTTGTATGATCTTGTACCGGAAGCAAGGACGGTCGGCTGTCACCAGTCCGCCCGCTTTCAGTCTGTCCGATTGCCAGGACCCATGCAAGAATTTGTAAATTTCATGCAGTGTTGCGGACTACAATCGGGGCAATCGTCTGTTTCTCTCCAACCACTTAACCGAAGCTGCTCCAATGCGCATCGCCGTACTTGAAGACGAACCTAACCAGATGGAGTATCTGGTCCACACCCTCGAACACCAGCTGGCGCTGGACGACGAGAGCGTCTCCTGCGTCACTTTCGAACGCGGCGAGGCTTTGCGGCGGGCGCTGCGGCGCGAAACCTTCGACCTGCTGGTGCTCGACTGGAACGTGCCGGACCTGGATGGCGTCGATTTGCTGCACTGGCTGCGCCAGTACCAGCAGAGTGAAACGCCGGTGATCATGCTCAGTTCGCGCTCGTCGCAGAACGATGTCGCCAATGCGCTGGGCATCGGCGCCGACGACTATATCGTCAAGCCGCTGCGGCCGCTGGAGCTGGCCGCGCGGGTGCGGCGCCTGTTGCAGCGCAATCGCCCTGCTGTGTCGAAATCGCTGGAACGCTACGGCAACTGGGTGTTCGACCGCCCCTCGTCCAGCATCAGCGTGGAGCAGGATGGCGAAAAGCAGCGCTTCGAACTCACCGAACGCGAATTCAGGCTGGCGCTTGCCCTGTTCCGCAAACTCGGCCAGGCGGTATCCCGCGCTTATCTGATGGAAAGCATGGGACATGACGGCGAACTGACAACCCGGGCACTGGACAGCCAGATCTACCGCCTGCGCGCAAAACTGGGCTTATACGCGGCCCGCGGCTTGCGCCTGCAAACCGTCTACGGCCAGGGCTATCGACTAGAAACAACCGATGACAACATACAAGATGCCGCTCCACCCGCCGCTTGAACCAACCGCCGGAGCCGTTCCGCGCCGGCCGCCGGCGCCCCTCCGGAATCTTCTGCTGATATTGTCGCTTGCGCTGGCGGGACCGGCATGGGCACAGCAAGGCCAGACCCATGTGGTGCGGCCCGGCGACACCCTGTGGGATCTCTCGCGCCAGTACAAGCAATCGCCGCTGCACTGGCAAGAGATACAAAAGGACAATGCGGTGCGGGTTCCGGAACGCCTGAAGCTGGGCCAGGTGCTGGTGCTGGGCGGCGACGTGGCGCTCGTGACGGAACTGACCGGTTCGGCCTGGCTCAAGCGCGGCAACGCTGCGCAACGGCCGCTGACGCGCGGCGCCGGCGTGCAGGCCGGCGACGTGCTGGTGACTGACCAGGACGCGTTCCTGAGCATGACCCTGGCCGACGACAGCCATGTTGTCATGCCATCGAGCAGCGCTGTCAAAGTGCTGGTGATCAATGGCCAGCAGGTGCAATTCGAGCTGTTGAGCGGACGCCTGGAATCGCATGTGGAAAAGCAGAACGGCAGGCACTTCGAGATTCGCACCAAGTCTGCCGAACTGGCAGTGCGCGGCACCCATTTCCGGGTGCGCGACGAAGACGATGTGATTGCGGTTGAGGTGATTGAAGGCAAGGTCGCAGCCGACGAGATCGCGGCAGACCCGCGCAAGCTCCTGGTCGGCGTCGCGCAAGGCTCGCTGCTGGCCGGCAGCGGCGCCATGCAGTCGCACCCGCTGCTGCCGGCGCCGGAGCGCATCGAAGCCGCTGTCGACGGCGATGTCCTGCTGACGCCGCAGCCGGAGGCGAGCGGCTACCGGCTGCAACTCGCACGCGATGACCGTTTCCTGCAGCTGATGCATGAGCAGCGCTCCAGCCTGCCCCGCTTTACGCTGCCCGATACGCTCGACGCGGGTTTCTACCATCTGCGGCTTACCGCTTTCGATAGCCGTCAGCTTGAGGGCTTGCCCAGCGACAGCACTGTATACATTGCAGCCAGCGCCTCCCGGAAAAGCGGCGTGGAGAGCTTGGGAAATGGCCGTTACAAGATCCGCTGGCCGGGGCGGTCGGGACAAAAATTCAGGTTTGAACTGGCGCGCACGGCGGAATTTCGTCCGCTGGTGGCGGAAGACGCGGCATTCTATGGCACCAACGTGACAGTAGGACCTTTCGTGGTACCGGGAAAGTATTACTGGCGCAGCATTGCCATCGGCGACGCTCCCGAGGATGCGTCTGCAGCTGCGGCCGCCGCACCGTCTTTCAGCGGCAGCTTTGAAGTACCTGTTCCCTGAGGCGCCGATGAAACATCGTTTCCTGATCGAATGCGCGCTGATCGCATTGCTGCTGCCGCCTCTCATGGCGTGGCTCGGCCAGCAGCCTGGCCTGGCGCAAGCCGATCTGGCGATCTACGACAAGCTGATCAGCCTTGACGTGCACGAACCATCGCCCGATATCCTGCTGATCGGCATCGATGAGCGCAGCTTGAACGAACTGGGGCCTTGGCCGTGGCCGCGCAGCGTGCATGCGCAACTGCTGGAGCGCCTGTCCGCGTACGCGCCGCGCGCCGTCCTGCTCGACCTGTTTCTCGACAAGCCGGGCCCCCAGCCCGAGGCGGACCAGGAGCTGGCGGCGGCGATGCTGAAGCTCCCGGTATTCCTGCCGCTGCGCTATGCCGAAACCGGCAGCAGCCAGCCGGGCGCTGCCAGCTTTATCCCGCCGCTGGCCCAGTTTGCCCGCAACGCCAAAGGCCTCGGCCATGCCAAGCTGACTCCCGACGCCGACGGCATCGCGCGCCGGCTGTTCCGCCGCGAAGGCGGCGCCGGCGACCTGCAGCCATATGTCGGCGAACTGATCGCTTCGCCTCAACTTGTTTCTGCGCACGCCATGCTCGAAGCGTCGGCTGCCGCCGGCTGGCAGCGGCGTGAACCGTTCGGCTTCGCGCTTGCCGGCGCCTCCAGGACTTACCGCACCGTGCCCTATGTCAGTGTCTTGCGCGGCGAAGTCCCGGCGGGATTCCTGCAAGGGAAAACATTGCTGATCGGGGCAGTCAGCGGCTCCGGCTTGGGCGACGACGTGCCGGTCGCCGGCGTAGGCCCGCAGATACGCATGCCGGGCCTGGAGCTGCATGCGAACGCCATCGACGTGCTGCAGCAAGACCGCGCCATCACTTTCGCGGAGGGCCGCCTGCTGTTCGCATGGACGGCGTTTCCGATCTGGCTGGTGCTCCTGCTGTTCCTGCATACGGCGCGCAACGCCTTGTCCTTTGCCTGCGGCGCCGCGTTGGGATGGCTCGCTTTGTGCGTGGTCAGCCTGCTCTGGCGGCATTGCTGGCTCCCTCCGGCTGCGCCTATCCTGGGCGTGGCGCTAGCCTATTTCCTCTGGAGCTGGCGCCAGCTCAATTCCCTGCTGCTGTTTTTCGGAGACCGGGTCAGCACTCTCAACGCCATTCCTGCCGGCGCATTCGAACCTGCGCCCGGGCCGGTGCCAGCAGCGCTGCATACCGTCGAAAACCAGACGCTGGCATTGGACCGCGCGATAGACCGCCTGTCTCAAATGCAAGCCTTGCTCAGCGAAGGCTTGTGGCAGATGCCGGTGGCCGTGCTGATCTGCCAGGACGACGGCAGCATCAGCCAGAGCAACGCCGCGGCGCAATTGCTGCTGGCGCCGGCGCAGCCGCCCTCCGACGTGGCGCATGATCCGCTGCGCGGACATAGCCTGCCATCATTGCTGCACCAGATCGCCGGCAGCCATCCGCAGCAGGCAGTCCACTGGTCGCAAGCCTTCAGCGGCGAATACACGACAGCGCAGGGCAAGGTGTTCAGGCTGCGCAGCGCCCGGCTTGAGGGCGGCGCCGGCGCCCCGCGCGCCTGGCTGGCCGTGCTCCAGGATCTCACGATCGAACGCCTGACCCAACGCAAGCGCGAGCAGTGGCTCAGCTTTGTCTCGCACGACCTGCGCAGCCCGCAGGTGTCGATCCTGAGCCTGCTGAATCTGTACGAGCAGCCCGGTTCCGGCATCGGCGTGGCGCGCCTGGTCCACGATATCCGGCGCGAAGCGCAACGCACGCTGGGACTGGCAGAAGGCTTCATGGACCTGGCTGAGGCCGAATCTGGCGATTACCGCTTCACGGAGACCGAGGCCGGCGCCATCATGCTCGATGCCATCGACCAGGCTTGGCCGTACGCGAAAGTACGGGGAATCTCGCTGGTGCCTACGCTAGGCGACGATGATTGTCCGATCCGGGTGGATCCGGTCATGCTGACGCGCGCCCTGCTCAACCTGCTCAACAATGCCATACGCCATAGTCCGGTGGGAGGTACAGTCAGCCTTTGCCTGAATATAGCTGCCGATAACGCCGAAGTGGTGCTGGCGGTCAGCGACGAAGGTGAGGGAATCAGCGCATCAAGGCTGGCGCAGCTGATGTCAAGCTCCAACCCGTCGCGCGAGGCAGCGCGCGAAGATACGCAACTGCCGGCGCGCAGCCGCGGCCTCGGACTCTCGGTGGTGCATGCAGTGGTCAAACGGCACCAGGGCTGGTTCGACGCCCATAGCGCGCCAGGCGCAGGCGCAACCTTCCTGATTGGCTTGCCGTTGTACGACTACAGCAGCCAAAAGCAGACAGATTGAACATAGCTTGGAATATAAGCCTTTGACAACAAAGGCTTATAGAGCGGATATAGCGCGGAATCAGGCTTGCCGCAAAATCAACAGCAACAGCTCAAGGCTGCAGCGGCTTCAGGTCTCCCAGCAGCGTCGGCACCAGCTCGGAAACGGTCGGGTGAATATGCATCGCGCGCTGGATGGCGGTGTAAGGCGCACCAGCGTACATGACGTCAAGAATCGCATGGATCACTTCATCGCCTTCGATGCCGAGCAGCATGGCGCCAAGGATCTTCTTCGATTCCGCATCCACCAGCACGCTCATGTATCCCTGGGTTTCACTGCGTTCGCGGGCGCGCCCTACCCTTGCCATCTGCATCGTGCCGACCAGTGCAGCGCGGCCGCTGGCGCGCACTTCGCGCTCGCTCATGCCGATCCTGGCAAGCGGCGGATCGATGAACAGCGCATACGCCGGGATGCGGTCGGCGACGCTGCGGGGGGCATGGTCGAGCAGATTGGCCGCCACGATTTCATAGTCGTTGTAGGAAGTATGGGTAAATGCGCCGCGGCCATTGACGTCGCCCAGCGCCCAGACGCCGGCTGCGCTGGTGCGCAGTTGATCGTCCACCACGATGTAGCCGCGCGCGTCGGTCTTGATGCCGGCCTGGTCGAGGCCGAGGTCGCCGGTGTTCGGGACCCGCCCCACCGCCAGCAGCAGATGTGAGCCGGAGATCTGGTACGACTCCGCGTTATCGCTGACGGCGAGCAGCACCGCATCGCCGCGCTTCTCCACCCGCTGGATGGCGGCGGCGAGCCTGATGTGAATGCCTTCCGCTTCCAGGATTTCCCTGACCGTTGCCGACACTTGCTCGTCTTCCCGTCCGATCAGGCGCGGGCCGCCTTCTATCACTGTGACCTCGCTGCCGAAGCGGCGATACATCTGCGCGAATTCCAGGCCGATGTAGCTGCCGCCGACTATCACCAGGTGCCGCGGCAGGAAATCGACCTCCATCATGCTGGAATTGGTGAGGAAATCGACATCCTTCAGCCCAGGCAGGTCGGGCACCGTGGCGCGGCCGCCGACATTGATGAAAATCTCGTCGGCTTCCAGCAGTTCGCCATTGACCCTGACGCTGCGCGGACTCTCAAAGCGCGCGTGCCCTTCGATCACCGTGAGGTTGGGCGTGCTCCTGAGCCAGCTGGCGACGCCCTGGTTGGACTGGCTGACAACCTGATCCTTGCGCGCCTTGACCTTTCTCATGTCGACCCCCACCGGGCTGTCGATCATGACGCCGAATTCGGCGGCGCGGCGCGCCATGTGCGCCACGCGCGCGCTGGCGATGAGGGTCTTGGTTGGTATGCAACCGGTATTGACGCAGGTGCCGCCGAAATTCTTGCGCTCGATGATGGCGGTCTTGCGGCCGGCGCTTGCCAGCCGCACTGCCAGGGAGGGACCGGACTGTCCGGTGCCGATGATGATTGCATCGTATCGCTGGTTCATGGTTTTCTCCGTGCATGGTTTGATACAGCTTGAGATTGCGGCATGCTTGCTTGCCACATTCTCCATCATCTTCTGCCCAGGCGCGTCCGGACCCAAAATCGGCTGCCGCGCCGGGTCCAGAAAACGATCGTCCTGCCGGCCATTGGCAGTCATTTGGAAGTGCGAAGAGCGCCCGCTCCCGCACTTTATCGGTGCGCTGCGGGAAACACAAAATCTGGTTTTAAATCTTGTAAAAGCATGGCGTGCTGCCTATATTTCTATACGGCAAATATCTACTGCGCCGTGATCAGAATTCGGTAGTGCTCAAGCATAACTGAATGGGGGGAAGCTATGGCTGCCGACACTGCCGCATCTGACGGGGAAGCTGACTCCGACCCGCCGCAGCCTGGCATAACGCCGCCCCAATTGAGCATCCCTAAAGGCGGCGGCGCCATCCGCGGCATCGACGAAAAATTCAACGCCAATCCCGTCACCGGCACAGGTTCATTGACCTTGCCTCTTCCGCTGAGCCCGGGACGTTCCGGCTTCGGCCCGCAACTCTCCTTGAGCTACGACTCCGGCAGCGGCAACGGTTGCTTCGGCATGGGCTGGAATGCATCCTTGCCGATGATCAGCAGGCGCACGGACAAGGGCATCCCCCGCTATTACGACAGTCACGACGAGCACGCCGCCGACGCCGGCACAGAGTGCGGACAGAGCCGGCAGCCGGACATCTTCGTCCTCTCGGGCGCGGAAGACCTGGTGCCGGTCCTGCAATGCGACGGCAACGGGCGATGGCAGCCCGACGAGCTGGAGCGCGACGGTTATTGCATCCAGCGTTATCGTCCGCGCATCGAAGGCTTGTTTGCACAGATAGAACGCTGGACCCGCATCGCAGATGGCGACATACATTGGCGCTCGATTTCCAAAGACAACACGCTGACGCTGTATGGCATCGATCCAGCTTCTCGCATTGCCGATCCGGCCAATCCCGCACGCATCTTCAGCTGGCTTATCTGCCGCAGCTTTGACAACAAAGGTAACGCTATCATCTACGACTACGCGGCCGTCGATGAAGACCTCGCGGTCGCCGGCAGCAATGAGCGCAACCGGCAGCGTTCGGCCAATCGCAATATCAAACGGATCCGCTACGGCAACCGCGTGCCGCTGCTGGAGCACAGCGATCTTCATCCAGCCGGCTGGATGTTCGAACTGGTATTCGACTATGGCGAAGGCCATTACCGGGAACAGCCGCCGGATCGGGATGGCCGCATTTTTGCGCAAGCAGGCGACAGCGCGAGCGATTCGGCAGCGATCCGCAAAGACCCGTTTTCAAGCTATCGGGCCGGTTTTGAAGTGCGTCAATACCACTTGTGCCGCCGCGTCCTGATGTTTCATCACTTCCCGCAGGAATTGGGAGTCGCCTCATGCCTGGTGCGCTCCATGGGCTTCGAATACCACGAAAAAGCCATCGGCTCCTTCATCACCAAGATTCAGCTATGCGGACACAAGCTGGAACAGCAGTCTAGAGAGCCGGCACAGCAACAACGCTATCTGACCCGCAGCCTGCCGCCTCTGACCCTAGCCTATACCGCGAGCCCGCTGGAAGATCCTGAATTCGAAGGATTCCGGTTGCAGGAAGTAAGCCCTGACAACCTGCTTGGCCTGGCCGGCGGCATCGACGGCAGCGCCAACCGCTGGCTGGATCTGGATGCCGAAGGCATCCCCGGCGTGCTCAGCGCACAGGAAGCTGCATGGTTCTATAAACCGAACCTGGGCGACGGTCGTTTCGGCCTTACCCAGGTAGTGCCTGCACGCCCGGCGCTGGCCACCTTGGACGCCGCCGGCGCCAGCAATACCAGCCAGATGCTGATGGACGTCACTGGCGAAGGCACGCTCGACCTGGTAGCACTGGCGCCGCCGGATCTGGGGCTGGCGGGTTTTCATGGACGGACGATGGATGCAGGCTGGGAAGGATTCCGTCCGTTCCGGGCATTTCCGGTCAGGGACTGGCAAGATCCCAACCTGCGCTTTGTCGACCTCACCGGCGATGGCGTCGCGGATGTCCTGGTCACGGAAGACAATGCATTTACCTGGCATCCGTCCCTGCAAAGGTCTGGCTTCGGACCTGGCCTGCGCATAGCGGCGCCGCTTGATGAAGAAGCCGGGCCACGGATAGTCTTTGCCGACCTCGAACAATCCATCTACCTGGCCGACATGTCCGGCGACGGCCTGTCCGACATCGTCCGCATCCGCAACGGCGATATCTGCTATTGGCCCAATCTTGGCTACGGCCGTTTCGGCGCCAAGATCACGATGGACAACGCGCCGCATTTCGATACGCCTGATTTATTCGATCAAAACCGCATCCGCCTGGCCGACACCGATGGCGGCGGCACCGCCGACATTCTCTACCTGGCTAAAGACGGCGTCAGAGTCTTCCTCAACCAGGCCGGCAACAGTTGGAGCGATGCACGCCTGCTGCGCGGCTTTCCTGCGGTCGATAATGTTGCATCCATCACCGTCACCGACTTCCTTGGACGAGGCACGGCATGCCTGCTATGGTCTTCTCCGTTGCTGCACGATGCGGGGCGACAGTTGCGCTATGTCGACCTGATGTGCGGCCAAAAGCCGCATCTCCTGGTGCGGGCCAATAACAATCTTGGCGCGGAAACGCGCCTGGAATACGCTTCGTCGACCGAATTCTACCTGGCCGACAAGAGCGCCGGCACACCGTGGATTACCCGCCTGCCGTTTCCTGTGCATGTGGTAAAGCGGGTTGAAACCTACGACTACGTCAGCCGCAACCGCTTTGTATCGCGCTATTCCTATCATCACGGCTTTTACGATGGCGTGGAACGAGAGTTTCGCGGCTTCGCCAGGGTCGACCAGTGCGACACCGAGGAGTTTGCCACGTTGACCGAGAGCGACCAGTTTCCCGCCGCAGCCAACCTCGACGCGGCCTCCAATGTGCCGCCGATACTCACCAAAACCTGGTTTCAAACAGGCGCTTTTTTGCACGGCAAGCATATATCGCAGCAACTGGCGCACGAGTATTATCGGGAAGGTGACGGGATGCATGGCGAAGCACGGTTAAGCGAACAGCAGGCGCAAGCAATGCAACTGTCCGATACCGTGCTGCCGCAGCACCTGACGACGGAAGAAGCGCGCGAAGCATGCCGATCATTGAAGGGGGCGATGCTAAGGCAAGAAGTCTACGCGCTGGACGGAAGCGCCGCCGCAAGCCGCCCCTATGCAGTAACCGACAATAATTACACCATCCGCCTGGTGCAGCCCAGGCAACGCAACCGCCATGCCGTGTTCTTTACGCACGCCCGCGAATCATTCAACTTCAACTATGACCGCAAGCTGTACCGGATTGACGATCAAACCGATAACAATCTGCATGCGGACCCTCGCATTGCGCATGGCGTCACGCTTGCAGTCGACAATTACGGCAATGTGCTGAGATCGGTGGCCATTGCCTATGGCCGCCGATTCCCTGACCTGTCACCGCAATTGACACAGGCGGATCGCGACAAGCAAGCGCGGATACTCCTGACATTCACGGAAAACAGCTACACCAATGCAGTGCATGAAGCCGATGCCTATCGTGCCCCCCTGCCTTGCAAAGCGCAGCTGTTCGAACTGATCAATGTCAAGCCTGAACGCTGTCTTGCGGATATCACCAATTTTTTCAGTTTCGATGAAATCGCCAGGCAAGTCGCACGCGCCGGCGATGGCGAACACGATCTGCCGTTTGAAGACTGGCAAGCGCTGGGAGCCAAGGATGATGCGCCATATCGCCGCCTGCTCAAGCAAAGCCGCAATGTGTATCGCAGCAATCGGCTGGACCGCTTGCTGCCGGTCGGCACGCTGGAGTCGCTGGCGCTGCCTGGGGAAAGCTATACATTGGCGTTCACGCCAGGTTTGCTGGCAACGACTTTCACACGTCCTGTCAGAACAGATCCCACGACGGCTCAGATCGTCGGAGAACAGCCAACTTCGCTGCTGCCCGAGCCGGCCGCCGTGCTTGGCAGCAAAGCGCCGGACGGCGGTGCGTATGTGGATGCAGAAAAAAACGGTTGCTGGTGGATCCCGGGCGGCAAGATTTTCTTCCACCCTGATCCTGATGCCACCGCGGCCGCGGAGTTGATACAAGCCAGGCAACATTTCTTTTTGCCGCGCCGCTTTGAAAATCCTTTCGGACATAGCAGCCTTGCCGATTTCGATTCACACGACTTGCTTGCGACCCGTACCGTCGATGCCCTCGGCAATATCGCGTCGGCAAAAAACGACTATCGCGTGTTGCGGCCACAGGTCATAACCGACGCTAACGGCAATCGCTCGGAAGTTGCGTTCGACGCGCTAGGTGCGGTAACGGGGGCGGCGGTCATGGGTAAGATTTCCGAGAATATAGGAGATAGCCTGGCTGGCTTCCAAGCTGATCTCACCACAGCCGAATGCGAGCGCTTTTATGCCGACCCTAAGGGCACATTCGCCACCGAGATTCTTGCCGAAGCCAGCGCCCGCACAATCTACGATCCGGAGCGTTTCTGCCGGACCCAGCAACCGGCCTACTCCGCGACCCTGAGCCGAGCGACCCACGCAAGCGATCTGGCAGCCGGGCAACAGAGCCAAATGCAGGTTGGCTTCAGCTATGCAGACGGATTTGGGCGCGAGATCCAGAAAAAGATAGAGGCGGAAGACGGGCCGGTGATCGCAGGCGGAGCCGACGTCGGTTCACGTTGGATAACTGACGGCTGGACTATCTTTAACAACAAAGGCAAGCCAGTTCGTCAATATGAATCCTTCTTTGATGATACCCATGGTTTTAAATTTGGCAAATTGGCTGGCGTGAGTTCCGTCCTGTTCTACGATCCGATGCAACGGGTGGTGGCGACCTTGCATCCGAATCACAGCTTTGAAAAAAATAAATTCGATCCCTGGCGGCAGGAAAGCTGGGACGTCAACGACACCGTTCTGATAAGCCATCCTGAAGATGATCCTGATATCGGTGCATTTTTCAAGCGCTTGCCGGAGTTCGACTATTTACCGAGCTGGTACGACTATCGGATCCTCGGCGCATTCGGTCATGAAGAGCAAAACGCTGCGCGTAAAGCTGCCATGCACGCCGCTACACCTGGGGTTTCTCACGCGGATGCCCTGGGACGCATGATGCTTAATATTGCGCACAACCGCTCACCCGCCCCATTTACCTCATTACTATCCACTGCCGTCAAAGAAAAGTCAGCGGAGGAGGATGCAGCCATCGAGGCATTCTTCGCCAGCCGCACCCATTTCGATATCCAGGGCAATCAGCGCGAAGTCACCGACGCCAATGGCCGCATCGTCGTACGCTACGACTACGACCTGTGCGGCAATCACCTTCATCAGGCCAGCATGGATGCGGGTGAACGTTGGCTATTGAACGATGTAACGAACAAAGCCATACGCGCCTGGGACAGCCGTGCCCATCAATTCCGCACTGCCTATGATGCGTTGCGACGGCCGACCGATTCGTTCCTGCGCGAGGGCGCGGGCGAAGAGTTGCTGATCGAACGCACCGAGTACGGCGAAAGCTGGGACAATCCGCTCAAGCACAACTTGCGCGGCAGATCGGTACAAGTGTTCGACCAGGCAGGCGTCGTTACCAGCGACGATTACGATTTCAAGGGTAATTTGCTGAACAACCGGCGTCGGCTCGCCTGCGAATACAGGAACGCACTGGACTGGAATCGCGCCGTCGCCCTGGAAAAGGCGGCTTACACCAGCCATACACGTTACGATGCGTACAACCGCCCGATCTTGCTCATCAGTCCGGACGGCAGCATAGTCAGCGCCGCATACAATAAAAACAGCCTGGTCGAAAGAGTCGAAGCGCGTTTGCGTGGATCGGCCGAGGCGACAATTTTTGTCAAGCACATCGCGTATAACGCAAAAGGCCAGCGTACTGTCATTGAATACGGCAATGGCACCAGTACTTCCTATGACTACGACACACTGAGCTTCCGCCTTACCCGGCTGCAAACACGGCGCGACGCTGCTCTCCCTGGCGATGCATGCCAACTTCAAAAATTGCACTACACATTCGATCCGGCAGGAAATATCACACACATTCGCGACGATGCGCAACAGCTCGCCTATTTCCGTAATCACGTCGCCAGGCCCAGCAATGATTACACCTACGATGCCATCTACCGCCTGATCGAAGGCAGCGGTCGCGAGCATCTGGGGCAAACTGGCGAGGGTTTTCTTCATTCCCATGACGACGGGCTGCGCTCTGGCTTGCCACAGCCTGGCGACGGTAACGCGATGGGAAGATATGCCGAGCAATATCTTTACGACGCAGTGGGAAACATCCTCGCCATGCAGCACCACGGCAGCGATCCCACCCAGCCCGGCTGGAAACGCATTTACACCTACCAAGAAAGCAGTCCGCTGGAAAGCGGGCAATCGAATAACCGCTTAAGCAGCACGCTATCAAATGCCCAAACCGGCAGCACGGCCGCAGCTTATCGTTATGAAGGTTTGGCCGGCTTGCACGGCAACATCACGGCCATGCCGCATTTGCCATTGATGCAATGGGATTACCGTGACCAGCTGCAAGCCAGCGCGCAACAGATCGCCCACCACGGCGCGCCGGAGACCACTTGGTACGTCTACGACGCCGGCGGACAGCGGGTACGCAAGGTGACGACCCGCTACGCACCGGCCGGGCAGCCATCGCTGCGCTGGAAAGAGAGAATTTATCTCGGCGGTTTCGAAATCTACCGGGAATACAAAAACGACGGCGACACCATCGACCTGGAACGCGAAACCTTGCATATCATGGATGACAAGCAGCGTGTAGCGCTGATAGAAAGCCGGACGCAAGGCGATGACGGCTCTCCGCTGCAACTGATGCGATATCAATTCAACAATCATCTTGGTTCCTCCTGCCTGGAGCTGGATCAACAGGCTCGGATCCTCACCTACGAAGAATATACGCCCTACGGAAATTCCTCATATCTGGCGGTGCGCGGTCAGGTAGACACTGCAAAACGCTACCGGTATACCGGCCAGGAACGGGACGAAGAAAACGGTTTCTATTATCATGGCGCGCGTTACTACGCGCCATGGCTGGGGCGCTGGATAAATTGCGATCCAGCCGGCATAACGGCGAGCCCCAATCTGTATGCATATGCTTCAAACACTCCGACCAGGCGGATCGATCCAAGCGGACTGGACGACGACGAACCAGGCTGGTTCAGCAGCCATCTGGGACCGTCATCGCCGTTTGCGCAATACCTGGTGCATGGCGATTACGTCGGCAGCTCGATTCTGCAAGATGACAGCAAACTCCAGACGGCCCAGCATGTAGCAGAAGGCATCGCGCTCGGGGCGGCAACCATTGCCACAGCGGGCCTGGCGCTGGAAGTGGTCGGCGGCGCAGCGGTAGTTGTCGGCGGCACCGAGGCGACCATAGCGACCACTGCGGTGGTGGGTGGCACGGAGGCTACCGTAGCAACCACTGCGGTGGTCGGCACTGAAGCCACCTTGGCAACTACTGCGGTCGTAGGTACAGAGGCCACCGTGGCCACCACCGCAGTAGTGGGCACCGAAGCCACCGTAGCAACCACGGCAGTGGTCGGCACCGAAGCCACCGTGGCAGGCACGACGGCCACCGGCCTGACAACCGCACAAGCAACCGGCCTCACCACTGCGGCAACCACCGCCGGCTACGCTGCCAATACGCCTGCAGGGCAGCAGCTTATCCAGGAAGCTGGCGAAGTCGTCGAAAGCATCGGTCCCGCGCTGGAAAATGAAGCCCAGGTAATCAGCCAGGAGGTGCAGTCGCTCGCGCCGCGCCTGTCCAGCAGCGTGCCGCAACTTTCCAATGTGACTATTCAATCCAGTTCCACCTTCACGGCGCAAGAGACGCAGGCTGCTCAAACCGCAAAAGACGTGTTTCTGAATAACCGGGATCCGCAAAGCGCCAGCAGGGCTGGCACCGCCTTCCACGACGCGATGGGCGCGGCGGCGCGGGGCATCGACCTGGTGCGCGGGCCGCTGGAAATCGAATTGAAGACGCATTGGGGAAACATGATGGACCAGGGAATGCTTACCAAGGCGTCCGAACAATCGCTCCGCTACAGCCAGCAATTCCAGGCGGAAACCGGCTTGGTGCCGATCAGGATGGTGATCCATTATTTCCTTAATCCGGCATTTGGCGACAGTGTCAAAGTAGTAACGCACTAAGATTATTTAAAAGAAGGAAAAATGCCCACGCACGCCATAGAAATTTGTTGGGCGCCACACCTGTAAAGGAGTCAGTCATGTCTGCCTTGATCGCCATCCGGCTTCACCCCGACAAACCAACCCAGGGGGTTACTTTCATCAGCTGGCTGGCCGGACTGGTCATCAATGTGTACGACCTCAATGTCGGCGATCCGAAAACCGGGCAACTGATCGGTTCCGCCACGTATGTCGCGCCGCCGGGACCGCCGTGGATTCCAGATCCCTCCACCGGTATCGTGCAGCACTTCACCACGCTGCCTCTGATTCAACCAGAAGCAGTAGCAACGGCGGTCATCCAGATTAACGAACCTGCCGGTTACAAAGAATATGTCTCGCCAGATCTGCGCATAGAAATCGTGCGCGGCGCAACCACCGTCATCGATGGCACGTTGTACTACGACGTCCAGACCAGCCCCGGGCCGCTGCCGCCTGCCATCGCCTTCCCCAGCATGTCTGCAGCGCTCTACCTGCAATTGCCGCATCCGATTGGTGCCGGCCTGGCGAACGTAGACATCGGCAGCGACGGTGCGCCGCCCAATTTCAAAGCCTTGAAAGATGCTGTCAACCTGGTGCTGGCGGCGGATCAGGGGCCAGTCCCGGCGCTGGATGCGCTCAAGCCGGAACAAGCCAGGCACATCGCATACGAAATCGTTTGGGGGCCGCAAGATCCGTTGCCGGATATACCCGCGTTCTCTCCGCCATCGACCTGGGATGCCATCGGCGCGATGTATACGTTTGAAGCCAATGACGGCGCACTGACCAATCCGCTGGAACAAAACCGGCAACAGTTCGAAGGCAACCTCAACAGCTATTACGCCACCCATAACGCCAAGGTCGACAGCTTGGCCCGCTACATCTACGCTCTCAGCGCGGCAGTCGCGTGCGAAGCCAGCAGCACCGCCGCCGCCTCGGCCATGCTGGATTTTCCGGTATATCCCGGCGGCCCCCACGTCGGCACCACCATCAGTACTGCGCAGGTGCTGCTGGTCGACGGCAGCGGCGGCAGCGGGCCGCTGGTGCCGGCATTCACGGTCCCGGCGGAATACTTCTACGTACTGGGCGCGCAATTATCGATACAGCTCAACGCCAGCCAGCGTTTCCTGATGGCCGTGCGCGACAACCAGGAACGGCTGCTGCCGGTGCTCACCAGCGCGCTCGACAGCGGCATCGTCAATCCAGCCCCCGCCATCAACCCGGCGCAGGCGGTACGCCGGCTCGATGCCTTGCAGCCGGCGTCCGGCACGGTCGCGCCGTCATGCAAGCTCGATGCAAGCGTACTGCCGCTGGTCAACGACTGGCTGGCCTTTCCCAGCGCCGCCGCCTGGCGCAACTACGCACCCGGCGACGACGCCGTCAAATTCTGGACGCCAGAGCTGACCGCCCAACCGGCGCCTTACCTGCAATTGGTGCTGTGCGCCCTGACCCTCGGTTTCCAGCCGCTGATGGCCGCCATCGCGGCGCTGCCGGTCGCCACGGTGGCAGCCCTGGCGGCGTTGTCGGCAACCCAATGGGAAAATTTGTTCAGCAATACCGCCCTGCTGCCGCCATTCACCGCCCCCGGCACGCCAGCGGCGCGGATAGCGGCGTTTATCCGGCGCGTGCAAAAATTCTTCGATATGGACCCCAGCCTCGGCGCCATGCCGAGCGCGGCCGCGGGCGCGGCGCCGATACTGGCATTGCCGACGGTCGATCTTATCGGCGAATTTGTCGTGCAGTATGTCGCGTTGACCGGCCCGTTCACATTCGGCGCCGCAGCGCTTGACGACACTGCGGTCGATGGCGCGGTACAGCTGGTCTTGCCGGGCGATCCCGCGGCGCAAGCCTGGCTGAATCAGCGCGTGCATGTGATCAACAGCCTGTGCCAGCTGGCCGGAGTGGCTTCCAATGTCATGCCGCCGGCGCCCAGCCTGGCGTTCTCCGTGGCCGAGGCGCTGTATGCGCGCGGCTTCACCAGCGCCGACGATGTCCTGCCGCTCAGCCTGGACGATTTCAGCGACGCCTTGCGCGGCACGGTAGCGTTCGACCAGGCCGCGCTGATCTACGCCAAGGCCGGCGCCGTCGGCCCGCAACCTGCGCCGGCGCCGCAACCGTTCCAGCCGGTCAATCCCGGCGGCCTGGTCAATTGCATTCCGCCTTGCTATCTGTCGCCGCTTGGACCGGTGGAATACCTGCATGAATTGCTGGCGCTGTCCGAAGCCTCGACTTGCCGCGATCCTGCCGCCGCGCCTCCCAAAGGGAAAATCACGCTGGGCGACGCTGTCGCCGCCCGCCGCGGCGACTTGGGCAGCCTGAAGGTCAGCGCCGCCAACGCCGAAACGCAGCTGCCCTTGATCGACATCGTCAATGAAAACCTGGAGCATCTCGCCGCCATCGTCCCGGCCACGCCGCAAGGCGCGGTGTACGACACCGCCAGCGGCCATCTCGGCCATCACAAGTTATGCATGACGGCCGGCCAAGGCCAGGATCATGATCAGGACGATTGCCACCAGGCCTGCCAGTTGCTGGAGGCCTTGCCGGAACATTCAGCGCCGGCGGTGCCGGTCGCTCAACCGGTCGCCTACGACAAACTTAAACTGGATTTTTCGGCGCCCGGCCTGCCCTACTCCGAGCCATTGGATATCTGTCGCAGCTACCTGGAACAGGCAGGCACCTGCCGTTTCGAAACGATGCGCACCTTCCGCCAGGAAATCACCGAGTTCGCACTCGACCCGAGCCTGGCTGCGCCGGCCTTCCAAAGCCATTTGTGGCGCTATCCGGTGCGCATCGACACTGCGATCGAATACCTGGGCATCAATCCCGAGGAATATGCCCTGCTCTTCACCCAGGATATCGCCGAGGTGCCTACGCCTGGCCGCCTGCTGCTATATGAACTGTATGGTTTCGACACCCCCACGCCGGGCGGCGTGGCCTGGACCGCGATCGCCCTGCAATTGCCGGAATTCCTGAAACGCACCGGCCTCAGCTATTGCGAACTGGTGGAACTGCAGAAATCGATGTGCTTTACGTTTGCGGTTGAGGACCGCAGCCGGCAGAGCGCCAATGGCGCCCTGAATAACGCCGACGGCCAACGCGTCAATCCCGACCAGGCCGCCCGCGGCAGGTTGCCGGATTGCGAGCCCTGCTGCCTGGAGCACTACCTGATTCATTTCCTGAAACCGGCCAGCCAGCAGGACGCCCTGCGCATGCTGGCGGTTTTCCTGCGCTTGTGGCGCAAACTGCAACAGGTATGCGGCGCCCGTTACAGCTTTGCGCAGCTGTGCGATATTTGCGAAGTGCTGCAGCTGTTCATCGGCAATGCGATCAATCCGGATTTCATCCGCCAGCTGACAGCATTCCAGATACTGCGTGACCAGTTCCGCCTGAAGCTGTCCGACGGCAGCCATGCCGCCGGCGCCCATGGCGCCAACCGTACGCATATCCTGGCCTTGTGGGTGGGCAGCGGCGCGGCCAAATGGAACTGGGCGCTCGATCAGCTGGTCGAGCATATCCAGCAATTCGCCAAGCGCCATTACACGCATGCCGACCGCAGCAAGCACAGGCGCGATCCGCAATTCATCAAGCTGCTGAAGGCCAATTTCGATCCGCTGTCGAAGCTGGCCGGATTCGATCCCGGCAACCCGACCGATACCTGGCACAGCAAGCCGGCTGCCACCTTGCGGTTCGCCGAAGTGCTGGCCAAGATCACGGGTTCGCAGTTCGGCATCGGCGAAATCCTGTATCTGTTCAGCGCCGACGACCATCTCGACGGCGACGATCCCTTCCCCCTGCAAGACAGCAATGAAGCGCAGGATTCGCCATTGGCATATCCTGACGACGACAGTCATCACGACCTGTGGCAGCTGCGGCATAAATTGCTGGAAGCCGATATCGGCGAAGAAGACGAGCACAAATGGAGCTGGCATCGGATAGAGGCCGCTTTGCGCAACGAGTTCGGCTACCAGGTCGCCGCCGGCGATCCCGATTATCTGGCATCGCTGGGACAACACTTCTTCCCCGGCATACTGGAACACAGCGGTACCGCGGTGACGGCGGCTGAACGCCAATACCGCACCCCTCTAGTGGCGCCTTCCGCGGCCATGTGGAATCTCCCGCCCGACGGGCCTTTCCGCTTCGACGGCGCCAGTTCCGAATTATGGACCCAGCTGCCGCTGCAAGACCAGGCCGTCATCGACAAGCTGCAGCATCTGCGCGACCTGACGGCGAGCGAGCAATTGGCGGTGCAGAACCTGTACCACATGCCGCGGGTCGACCTGGCGACGTTTGCCTGTCTCTTCCCGGATTTCAGCGCGGCCGAAAAACACTTGATAGAAGAACATGACGAAGAGCAGCGCTGGGCCTGGTTCCGGCGCCAGTTCGCCCTGACCTACCGGCGCTGCCACCTGATCGCCGAGCATCTGGCGCAGCATGTGGCCGCGGTCACCGGCGAAGAATGGCAAGATGCGGCCAGCGGACTGGCGGCCGCCTGGCTGATACTGAAACGCCTGTACGCCGACGGCAACCTGGCCCTGGGCAGCTGGGAAGCCGACAGCGGCGTCACGCCGCCCGTAACCTGGACGCCGCCGCCGAGCGGCGGCAGTTTCGCCGCCTTGCTGGGCCTGACCGGCACCGGCCTGCTCGGCGAGTTCAGGCGCGCCGACGGTCCGTCCACGCCGCCGGTGTGGCGCGAGATGCGCGGTCCGATGAGTGCTTTCGACCATGAAAAAAATCGGCGCAACGCGCCGGCCCCGACCATATTGCCGGCAATGGACCTGGATCTGAGTCCTGCGCAATTGAAATATGTTGTGGTGCGCAATGGTTTCGCCGTGCAGGATCAGCATGGCAGGGACCTGGGCGGCGCGGAAAGTTTCGGCGTCGACTGGTCGGGCATATTGCTGGTCGACGAGGATGGCAAATACACCTTCAGCGCCGGCGCTCCCACGCCGGACGGCGAACAGCCCGACCTGGAACGCGCGCAGCACTGCCACTGGCGGGTTACGCTCAGCCGCGGCCAGAAGAACTGGGTCGTGCTGCATCACCGCTGGCATGACAGCCATCATCCGCACGAGCGCCATGGCCAGGCCGATTCGGCATTGCACCTGAAACGCGGCGCCTACAATATCGTGGTCGAATTCATCCAGCCCGCTGCGGATTTCTCTAAAGCCGACGACCTGCATCCCCAGCACACCGGTTTCCAGGTGAAGTATTGCGGCGCCGACACCCATGACCGGCCCGAAGCCCTGCCGCTACGCCGCCTGTTCCGCGAGGAGGCGGACCAGCGCCTGGACCACGCGGTCAAATTCCCGGACAACAGCAAATACTGCAGCGCCGCGCTATTTTTGCAATTGCGCTACGCCAGCAGCTTGCGCGACATCCGCCGCACCTATCAGCGCGCCTTCAAGGCCTTGCTGTTTACCCATCGCTTCGGCTTGTCCGGCCGGTCCTCGAAAACCTACCAGCAATCCGAACTTGGCTACATGCTGGACCACGCCGCGCTGTTTGCCGGCGTCAGCTTCTATCGCAATCCGCCGCCGGCTGGAGCGTTCATGCGCCACGCCGCCGATTTCGACTTCAACCTGCTACCGCTGAAAGACTTTTATCACTCGCCGGCGGCCAGCCAGGATCAACGGGTTGCCCCCAGCGTCCAGCGCGAACAGGCCTGGTTCGATAACTGGGAACGGCTGTTCGATTACAGCTGCATGCGGCACGAGCGCGAAAAGGCCATAGAACGGCCGGCCTGGCTGCTATTTGAAGAAGCGCTGGAAAAGCAGCCGGACAATCCGGCCCAGCTATTGCGCCACCTTGACGTCGATGCGCTCCATGCAAGCCTGGTGTTGAACTACTTCCAGAGTCAAGCCACGCCTGTCCGCGCGCTCGGCACCACCGACCTGGAGGACGACCGCTGGAGTGTGCGCGTCTGGCACGGCGACCGTTGGGTCAGGCAGCTGGTGCGGCACTTCACGCCGCGTCATATCGGCGCCGCCCAACCCGATCTGTGGGCGGCCGACGATCCCGGCCAGGCCTTGCCGGGCCAGGCCGCAAGCGGCGACGCCAACCTGGTGCGCTTCATTGACGACGGTTACCTGGAAAACCACGAGCCGCGCCGCTATGCCGACCTTCAGCGCCTCAACGACCAGCTGCGCGTGCGCGCCCGCGCCGCTCTGCTGGCCTACCTGTGCGGCATGCAGCGCGTAGCGCTGCCGTGGGGCGACCATGCCCGCGGCGCCAAGGACCTGAGCGCCTTGCTGCTGCTGGACGTCGAAAGCGGCTGTTGCGAACGCGCCAGCCGCATCGAAGAAGCCGTCACAGCGGTACAGAATTTTGTGCAGCGCGCGCGGCTGGGATTGGAAGGCAACTGGCTGGCCGGCGCCGCTTTCGTGCAGCTATGGAAACACGAATTCGCCTCGTACCGGACCTGGGAAAAATGCAAATGCAGGAGCCTGTACAAGGAAAACTGGATCGACTGGGACGAACTGCAGCAGGCACGCAAGATTGAGGCTTTTCAATTCCTTGAGCAGAAATTGCGCCGTTCGACGCTTACCATCGCCGAGCCGGGCGGCCTCGAATATTGGCCGGAAACATTGCCGCCGGCCCATCCTGCAGTCAAATTCCTGCAAAAGCGCGACGCCTCTGCATTGCGCCTGCTGCAGCCGCCGCGAGAAGGCCTGGGCGTATCTGGCACGCCGGAACGCGACGCCAGGCCAAGCTGGCTTGCGCCTGATACCGGAGCGGCAGCAACGCTGCCGCCAACCGGCGGCGGCAACCATAATCCCGCTGGCGTAGGCGTATCGGCCAGCGCCAGTGCGGTCACGCTGAATGACAAGCTGCCGTTCTGGATCCAGGCGGCGATCCGCCTCGGCATCAAGTTCGTGCGGCTGGCGGCGGGCGGCATACCGCCGGCCGCAGCGGAGTTTCATGCCAGCGATTTTCATGAAGAGCCGGGGTGCTGCAACGAATGCGGCTGCATTCATCCGCCGCTGGTGGATGAATATTATTTCTGGCTGGCCCCCGCGCAAATTTTCAACACGCCGCCGCAGGATGCATATTACGACCCGACCCAGCAAGCCTCGCCGCGCTGGCATGACGATCAAGCCCTGCCGACGCTGCTCGACTGGAAATCGGCTGCAGCCACCCAGCTGGCCTGGTGCCGCGTGCACAACGGTGAATTCAGGCAGCCTCGGCGCAGCGACGGCCTGGTACAGCTGACGCCCGGCACCGAGCCGGATCTCGCCTATGTCGGCCGGGTCGGCGATTCACTGACATTCGCGGTGAGCAACGGTATTGTCCCGGCCGGCTACAACGGCAGCGACGCTCCCGGCTTCCGCTATGACATGGCGGACGACGACTGCCTCGCGCTGCCGCTGGTGGCGGACCCGGCGGCCGTGGCAAGTCCCTATCCTGCAGGTTTGCCGGCCTATCCCTATTTCGCCTACGTCGAGCCTGGCGACCGCCTGTTTCCGGCATCTCTGTTCAGCCCGGCGCTGGCGGTCGCCGGCGTGCTGCGTTGCCATTGCCGCTTCGAACCGGCGCTCAAATGGTACCAGCTGGTCAACAATCCGCTGCAGGTCGACAACAGCTGGGTGCATTGCTCAGGCGATAGCGACCGCCAGCCGCCCGCCAATGTGCCGCCGGTCACCAGCCTGCCGCCTGGCGATGTCGCGCCCGGCATAGCGGCGCTGGAAACCGCCGCCCCCGCACGTGACGCAACTCCGCTTGCCGTCGCCGAGGCGAGCGCGGCAGACACCACGCCCGGCGGCGCCGGCGTCAGGCCGCCGGCGGCAATGTGCTGCGACAGCACCCATATCTCGGCCGAAGTCGCGCGCGACCGCTCGATCCTGCTGCACTATCTGGAAACCCTGGTGGAATGGTCGCAGGCCCTGCTGCGCCAGAATTCGCGCGAATCGGCGCAGCAAACGCGGCTGGTGCTGGACACGGCGGCGACCATCCTCGGCCCCTGTCCGCGCGTGCTGCTCAACCATGCGCCGCCGCCAAGCCAGACGGTGGCCGTTTTCAAACCCTTGATTCCGCCGCTTAATCCGCGCCTGATGGAGTTGTATTGCCATGTCAAAGACGGCCTGGCGCTGGTGCATCGCTGCCTGAGCGATACCCGCCTGCGCAACGCCGATGCCTGCGGCAGCTGCAGCGCCCCTTATTTTGGCCAGGCCCCATGCCGCTGCGCCACGCTGGAACAGCACTGCGGCTGCGAAGCGATGCAGGAGGCCATCTGCGACGATGACGAATGGTGCCGCCCCCACAGTCCTTACCGCTATGTCTATCTGCTGCAGAAGGCCCAGGAGGCCAGTTCCCGGGTACGCGAACAGGGTGCGGCCCTGCTGTCGGCGTTCAGCAATGGCGACGCCGAATACCTGGCGGCGATGCGCAGCCGCCATGAAACGCAGCTGGCCGACCTGACCATCAAAGTGCGGCAAGACCAATGGCGCGACGCCGAGTGGCAAGTGCAGGCGCTGGAGAAAACCAAGGAAGTCAGTCAAACCAACCGGCGTTATTACAAGCACCTGATCGATGTCGGCCTGAACAACGGCGAGCTGAACTATCAAAGCAACACCAACTCATCGCTCGACCTGCGCTCGTCGGCGATCCCGATTGAAGCCACGGGCGAAGCGATGCGCCTGATCCCGGACCTGTTCGTCGGCTTTCCCTGCGAAGAGACCTGGCTGCCGCTGGGCACCAAGCTGGGCGAGATGTTCCAGGCCATCGCCCGCATCACCAATGAGTTCGCAGAGATTGCCAGCGTCAATGCCGGCCTCGACCTGACCCAGGCCAGCTGGCAGCGGCGGCTGGACGACTGGGTGCACCAGGTGGAGATCCTGGATATCGAAATCGAGCAGGAGGAAATCCAGATACTGGGCGCCGAACGGCGCCGCAGCGCGGCGCTGGAAGAACTCAACCTGCAGCAAACGCAGCTTGCGCAATCGCGCGAGGTGCTGGACGCCTTGCGCGACAAATTCACCAACCATGAGCTGTACCTGTATCTGCAAAAGGAAACCGCCGCATTGCATTGGAAGATGTTCGAACTGGCGCGCTATCTGGCGCTGGAAGCGCAGCGGGCTTTCAACTTTGAACTGGGCTGCAGCGGCCGCCAGTTTATCGGCAACGAGTGCTGGGACGATCTGCATGAAGGCTTGCTGGCCGGTGAACGACTGCAGCTGGCGCTGCAACGGATGGATGCCGAATATGCGGCCTGCAACCGGCGCGAATACGAGCTGACCAAGCATGTTTCGCTGGCGCTGCATTTTCCCCTGCAGTTCCTGCGCCTGAAAATCACGGGCAGCTGCGAAATAGAAATCCCTGAATGGATGTTCGACATGGACTATCCGGGCCAGTACATGCGCCGCATCAAGAACGTCAGCCTGACCATCCCCTGCGTCACCGGCCCCTATACCGGCGTGCATTGCCGCCTGACCTTGCTGAGCAGCAGGACTCGCATTGATCCTTGCCTGCCTTGCCCGGTCACCGAGTGCTGTCACGAGCGGCCGCGCAATCATTGCGGCTGCAGCCATGCCGCGCATGAGCACTACGCGCTCTGCGGCGACGACCGGCGCGCTGTACGGCATTATGGCGCGCGCGAAGCCATCGCCACCTCCAGCGGGCGCAATGACGCAGGCCTGTTCGAGCTGAACTTCCACGACGAGCGGCACCTGCCGTTTGAATTTTTCGGCGCGGTCAGTTGCTGGCGCATAGAAATGCCGCCGGAAAACAACTACTTTGACATGGATAGCCTGACCGACCTGGTGCTGCATATGAACTACACAGCGCGCGAAGGCGGCACATCGCTGCGCGCGGCAGCGAGCGACAGCGCCCGTCGGAAACTGCCGGGCAATGGCTGGATCCTGATCGACTTGCGCAAGGATTATCCGGACGCCTGGGAGCTGTTCCAGCGCCGTCCGCCCCAGCATCGCGAGGGCGGGCGCGGCGCTGAACAGGCAAGGGAACGCAGCATGCGCCTGCCGCTCAGCCGTAAGCTGTTTCCGTTCCTGCCGTCCGATCCGGCGCTGCGGATATCGAAGCTGGCAGTGCTGTTTGAGCTGGAAGAGCGCTGCGACGAGCGCGACGACTGCCCGCAGATCGATGCCTGTCCTTGCGCGCAGGAAGACGTAAAGGACTCCCATCTGGTCGAAGTGACCATCGACCATGCGGACGACGATTGCGACGACGCCGCCGAAACGGAGATCAACTGCGTCACTACCAGCGAATGGCCCAAGATATATCACGGGGTCGCCGAAGTCGATATCGGACCTATCGATCAGCGCCGCAAGAACCACACCATGGTGCTGACTGTCGGCCACGACGTCGGCAAGCTGGAACGCGCATTTTTGCTGTGTCGTTACGAAACGGCGTGCGAGTGTTGCGAGACCGTACAGCCGCTTGGCGAACGCCATGATCATGCGAGCTGTTAAGCGCGCTTCCCTCGATGCAGACAACGGAGACCATCATGAGCGACAAGTCCAGCAAACCGGGCGGACCGAAATATCGCTTCGTCGTAGGCGTCAATCTGGCCACCTTTGAAACCGACGTCAACCGCCTCGCCGCCGACAGCCCTTGCCTTAAGCTGAACCAGTTGCTGTATGTGCAAGGCATCGGCTTTATCGGGGTCATGGAAAATGCGGCTGACGGAAACGCCGCCGCAGGCGTCGAGACGGCCAAGACAGAGGATCCGAAGAAGACCGGCCGCCGCTCGCCTAAGGAAAAATAAAAGATCTTTGCACGGAATGCCGTTCAGTCAAGACGCCATTCCGGCGACTTCGGTTACGCGCCTCCAGCTCGACGCCCCCAACTAGGCATCCCCGGCTAGGCGCCCCCAGCTAGGCGCCCCCAACATTCCCGCGTTTGCGGGGATGACGGGGCTGCCGCATCGGATGCCCACGCCGTGCGCATCCGCCGCGCGCGATGCCAGGCAAGGCCAGGCAAAGTCCGTGACGCAAAAACCACACACTTTGCCAACACCGGATATTCGTCATTCTCCTGTAACGGCAGCAGGCTAGTCTCTCGCACGCCGACAATTTCCCCAATGTCCTTATAAAGGTTTTTGATGAACAAGCATTCGTCTCCGGCGTTGCGCCGTAAATCCTCCTGCGTCGCCCTCGCCGTTTCAGCCTTGTGCGCCATTGCAGCCAGCGGCCACGCATTTGCGCAAAGCGCCGCACCGGCAACAGCCGCCGGCGCCGACGCTGCGCCAACGGCCGGCGACGGCGGGCAGATCGCAACCGTTGAAATTTCTACACGCAAGACGCGTTCCACAGTGTCCATGAGCGGCAGCGAAATCCAGAAAATCCTGCCTGGCGTGAATCCGCTGAAAGCACTGGAAACGCTGCCTGGCGTCAGTTTCCAGACGGCCGATCCGTGGGGTAACAATGAACAGAACCTGTCGCTGTTCGTGCATGGCTTCAACGGCCAGCAGCTCGGTTACACCATGGACGGCGTGCCGCTCGGCGACCAGCAATACGGCAACTACAATGGCTTGTCGCCGCAGCGCGCGGTCACCAGCGAAAACGTGCGCAGCGTGGTGCTCGCCACCGGAGCCGGCGACCTCGGCACGGCATCGACCAGCAACCTGGGCGGCGCCATTGAAACCTTTTCCAGCGATCCACTGGCGAAGTACAAGGTCAATGTGCAGCAGACCGTGGGCAGCCACAATACTTCGCGCACCTTCATTCGTGTTGACACGGGCGAATTTGGTAACGGTAACAGCGCCTATATTTCAGGTTTGCACCATGAGGCCAGGGCCTGGGATTTCAACGGCCGCCAGAGCAACGACCAGATCAACGCCAAGTTCGTGCACGACGGCGGCGCCGGCAGGCTGACCCTGTATGCCGCTTATTCCGACAAGACAGAGCCCAACGAAGATTCGACTGTGCACGTCGCCGGCGAGAAAAGCGCGCCTTACACGCGCTCGTTCCTGTACCCGGATTTTGCCGGCGCGCTCGCCTATCTGTCGCCGACCGGCGCCACCCCTGCGGCGGACGGCAGCAACTACCACAACTATTACAGCGATGCGCAGCGTACCGACTTCCTGACTTACGCCAAATATGAAGCGAACCTCAGCGCCGACCTGAGCTGGACCAATCAAATCTATTTTCATCATGACGATGGCGTCGGCGTGGTTGCCGGACCGATCGGCGCCGCCGGCCTGCCTGCCTTGTTCGCCGTCTATTATCCGAACCAGAACCTGAAGCAGATCTTCGGCAATTCCGGCTACGCTACGCGCACCACGGAATACACCATCAACCGCAACGGCTATATTTCGACGCTGCATTGGGATATCGGCAGCCATCAGCTGGAAGCGGGCTTCTGGCTTGAACACAACCGCTCAGAAGCCTACCGCCGCTGGTACGGGCTCGACGTCAACAATCCGAGCTCACCGTACACCCGTCCATCCAACCCGCTGATCACCCAGTACGGCAGCGGCATCGACAACAAGGTGGTGCAGTTCCACCTGCAGGATGAATGGAAGCTGCGTCCGGACCTGGCGCTGCAGGCCGGCTTCAAGTCCAGCCTGCAATTTGCGGATGGCCAGTTCCCGGTGCAGGAAGCGCCGGCCGCCATCGGCAGCGGCTCGCAGGCCTTGCCGGTTGGCGAGATTGTCACCAAGAGCTGGTTCCTGCCGGGCGTCGGGGTGCGCTGGAACCTGTCGAAGCAAGATCAGGTGTTCGCCAATATCCAGAAAAACATGCGCCAGTTCGTGACCTATGGCGCCGGCGGCGCATCGCCATGGAGCCTGGCCAGCCAGCAGGCGTTCGACCTCTTCAAGTCCACCGCCAAGCCGGAAACCTCGGTGACCTATGAGCTGGGCCTGCGCGATACGCGCCAGCTGGACTGGGGCGTGGTCCAGGCCTTCGATGGGCAGATCGATCTCTACCATGTCGATTTCAGCAACCGCCTGCTGTCGATCAGCCCTACCCCTGTGATCAGTTCCATTGTCGGCGGCACCGCCATCCTGGCCAACGTCGGCAGCGTGAAAACCGATGGCGTCGACCTGGCCGGCACGCTGCATTTCGGCCACGGCGTTTCCTTCTACGACGCCGTTTCCTACAATCGTTCCCAGTACCAGGACAACTACACATCAGGCAGCAGCGTGGTGCAGACCGCCGGCAAGACCGTGCCGGGCGCGCCGACCTGGATGAACAAGTTCGTGGCGACGGCCACCGTGGGCGGCGTCGAGGCCCAGCTGATCGGCGATTTCGTCGGCAAGCGGTATGCGACCTATACCAACGACCTGCATGTCTCCAGTTATTTCCTGATGGGCCTGAATCTCTCGGGGAAATTGCCCTACATGGGCAGCCTGCTGAAAAATCCGCGCTGGAACTTCAACGTCACCAACCTGGCCAACCGCCAAGGCCCCCTGGAAGTGGTGGTCGGCGCCGCCAGCGGCACCTACAACACCTATCCGATTCCGCCGCGCCAGGGCTTCCTGACCCTGAAAGCTGACTTCTCCTGATTTCAGGCAAGCGCAATCCCGGCATCTGCGCCGCCAGCGACGGCGCAGATCGCCTCCTGTCTATCTTGGCGCCGCGCCGCCGCCAGACGAGCGATGCACCGGCAGCTAAGGCGTCTGACGCAAAATATTTCAACAAGGAAATTTATGCGATGCGCTTCCGGCGCCGACGGCAGCATGCCCTGCCTGGACCATGGCGTGTACTCCACAGCCCGCCAAGCTCGCCTTGCCCGCCGCGGGTATTTTAGGATAGGCTTCTCTTCTTCCCTTCCCCCCTTTTAAGAACAAAGAGAAATTTCGTCAACTATGGATATGCCCTCCCACCAGCTCACCATGACCATACTGATGTCGCCGGACATGGCCAATTTTTCCGGCAATGTGCATGGCGGCGCCATTCTCAAGCTGCTCGACCAGGTCGCCTATGCCTGCGCCAGCCGCTATGCGGCGCAATACGTGGTGACCTTGAGCGTGGACCAGGTGACTTTCCGCCAGCCTATCCATGTCGGCGAACTGGTCAGTTTCCTGGCCAGCGTCAATCACACCGGCACTTCATCGATGGAGGTCGGCATCAAGGTGGTGGCCGAGGATATCCGCACCCAAGTGGTGCGTCATGTCAACAGCTGCTTTTTCACGATGGTGGCGGTGGACCACGAACGGCGGCCGATCGCCGTGCCGCCGCTGCGACCGTTCAGCGCGGAAGAGAAGCGGCGCTTTGAAGACGCTATCCTGCGCAAGCAGCTGCGCCAGGAGCTGGCGCGGCGCTTCGAGGAAGTCAAGTCGGCCTGATCCCGGCGCTCAGTCGAACTGCCTGGCCAGTTTGTCCGGCAGCGGCACATTCAGCCATTTTTTCACGATGGCATTCAGTTCATCGCCCTTCTTCGCCTTTGTCAGCGCGGCATTGACGGCTGTCATCAATGCCGGCTCCTCCTTGAGCAAGCCGACATAGCAGGCCGATTCCTGGATGATGTACTTCATCTGGGGCTTGTTGCCCGTGGCCTTCGCGGCCAGCGCAACGGCAACAAAGTCGCCGGTGCCGACCAGTTGCACCTGCCCGGCCAGGTAGGCCGAGATCATGCCGTTGTTGTCCTCATAGCGCTTGATGGTGGCGCTGGCCGGCGCCGTTTCGGTCAGCTGGCTGTCCTGGAAGGTTCCGCGCGCCACGCCGACGGTTTTGCCGGCCAGGTCGGCAGGGCCGGCGACCTTGATGGAGGCCGGCCCGAACACGCTGTTGTTATAGGGCGAATACGGCTGGGAAAAGGCAATGACTTTCTCGCGCTCGGCATTCTTGCCCAGGGTGGAAATCACCAGGTCGGCCTTGTGCGTCTGCAGGTAGGCGATGCGGTTGGCGCTGGTGACCGGCACCAGTTCCGCTTTCAGGCCCATGTTCCTGGCGATCAGCGTTGCAACGTCGATGTCGAGTCCCTGCAGCTTGAGGTCCGCGGTGACGGATCCGAATGGTGCAAAATCCTGGGGCACGGCAATGCGCAGAACGCCACGCTTCTGGATATCGCCCAAGCCGTCGGCATGCGCACTCTGCACGCCAAGGGCCGACAAATTGAGAAGCAGCAGGAACGGCAATTTGAAAAATCTCATCAGATTCACCTGGATCAAGAGGAAAACGCAGGGACGGCCGTGCGGCCCTATCCGCGGGATTGCGGGCCGCAGCCATATTACGCAATAAATATGCCACAAGCCGTATCCATGGCCTGATGCATGCCTTGGCTTGCAACTACGGTTTTTTTCAGCGCCAGTCCCATACGATCACGCGCCATTCCGACGGCTCGGCATCCGCCTCCGCGATGCCTCTGAACCCGACCCTCAGATGCGCGCGCATGGATCGCGGATTCTGCAGCGACACTTCTGTGACTACGAAATCGAAGTCGGCACGCATCTGCATCCTCAAGGTTTCGTACAGTTTCCTGAAAACGCCTTGGCCGCGAAATGCCTGGCCGACGCACACCTGTCCCATGACGAAGTAGGCTTTGTCGCGCATCGGCATGCCGTTGAAAACGGCGGCCTCCACATCTCGGAACATATTGTCGAGAAAAGGAAATGAAGCACGGCATTCATTCAGCATGACCAAGGCATAGCCGATGACGGCGCCGTCGCATTTTGCAAGGACATGCCGGTAAGCGCCGCGCATCAGCTGCAGTTCGCCGACGGTATATTCCATGGTCACGAATCCCTCCGTGCCGCGCAGTTCTGCCGCCACGGCATCCAGCCGGTTCAGGCGCTGCAATTCAACGATTTGTTCAAGGTCATCGGCCTTGTCGCTCAATTCGAAAGTAATCATGCCTGCCTCCTGTCGGCAGATTCTATACCTGCACGGCGCCGGCTACTTATTGGTCACGAATGGAATCGGCGCCGAGCCGTACATGGTGGTCGGGACGTCGCCCTTCCATTGCTTGGCCCTGACCATGTCGACCTCAATCCGGCGCAGTTCCAGCACATCCTTGTTTTGCGCCAGCGCGGCGTTTTGAATCTTCAGCGCATCCGCCTGCGCAGTGGCGATCTTCAATTGCGAGTAGGCTTCGCCGTCGGCGCTGGCACGCATCGCCTGGGCCTCTGCTTCGGCAACCGCCACTTTCTGCTTTTGCTCCGCCTCCACGGTCTTGAGCTTGTTTTCCGCGCCCAGGCGCAACTGTTCCTGGGTGACTTTTTCGTTGATCGCCGCCATATAGGAAGGCGAGAAAGAGAAGGTCCGCATATCGATGCCGATTACCTGGGCGCCGTAGATTTTCAGCTTGTCGCGCAAGGAGGCGCTGATGTCCGCGCTCACCTGCGAACGGCGGGCGATCAGGTCGGGCGCGCTGTATTTCGCCGTGACGGCCTTGAACACTTCCTGGGTCGCGGTCTGTACATACGATGACAGATCGCCGTCATGGCTGTACTTCTCATAGACTTCCGCGACGCTGTTGGTCGAAATCGAATAGCGCACCGTCATGCTGACCTTGACCGGCTGCGTATCCGAAGTGCTGCCCTCGGCGTCTTCAACGTCGGCTCGCTCGGCGCGGATGCTGAATATGGTCAGCTTCTTCCATGGCGGCAGGATCACCAGCCCCTCGTTCTCAATGCCGACGATCTTGCCGAACGATGTCACCACGCCGCGGTTGCCGGTCGGCACAGAACCGAACGGCCACAGCCACAGCACCGCGATCAATAAACCCAATCCAGTCAAACCCAACTTGATGAAACTTTTCTTTTGTAAATCAAGCATCTAATTCCCCTTGTTTGAATAAACCAAAATCGGCAGCTCCCACTACCGACCGATGCCATTCTTGCATGCTTTCGAGGTTTTGTCTGAGGGCAATAATGCGTGGTGAAAAAACAACTTGGCGCAGCTGTTTTTTATGGCTGCCAACGACGCAACGGGTCTTCAGAATGTGGGCGACAAAGGTTTTCGGCGGCTCTCCAGGATCCGCATATGGATGCTCGAAACGATTCGTTCAGTTCTCGCGGAGACGCACTATACATTGGCGGAACGTTAATTGAGAGCCGCCCCATGCCATTTTTACTGCACACGCCGTCAAATCGCTTCCGTGCCGCCAGAGCAAGCAGGCGGACGCGGCTGGAGCTGCCGACCTGGCTCCTGATTGCCGCCATCTACGGCGGCTGGCTAGGCTGTGTGCTGCATTGGCGGGCGCTGGGCCCATGGCTGGGAACACCGCTGCTGATTCTGCTGACGGCCTGGTATATGTCGCTGCAGCATGAGCTGATACATGGGCATCCTACCCGCAATGCCCGTTTCAACGCCCTGCTCGGCCAGTTGCCGCTGGCCGTCTGGTATCCGTATGCGGTCTACCGCGACAGCCATCTCGCCCATCACAACAACGAAACCCTGACCCTGCCCGGCATCGACCCGGAAACCTATTACGTATCCCGGGCCGGTGCCGGCAGCGGCTCGCGCCTGCGCCGCTTCCGCAACACCTCCGCCGGCCGCTTGCTGATAGGCCCGGCGCTGGCGTGGTCGCATACCATCCGTGCGGCGTGGCTGGCGCGCGACCGTAAAGCCCTGCTTGCCTGGGGCGGCCACGGCCTGTTGCTGGCCGCAATGCTGATCTTGCTTGAGCGCGCCGGCATAGCGCCGTTGTTCTACGTACTGGCGATTGCCTATCCGGCACTCAGCCTGACCATGGTGCGTTCCCTCTTCGAGCACCGGGCAGTGGAATCCGAGCACGGGCGCTCGGTCATTAACGAAGCTGCATGGCCCTGGCGCCTATTATTCCTGAATCTGAATTATCATTTGGTACATCACCTTCATCCCGGACTGCCCTGGTTTCATCTGCGGCTGGCCTATCTGGCCGAGCGCGAGAGCTACCTGGAAGCGTCGGATGGGTTCGTCGAACGCGGTTATCTGCCCTTGCTGTGGCGCTATCGCAGCACGCCGGCAATTGCCGATGTTCATCCTTTTGCCTGATTGCCTGAAGCAGCATGATCCTTGAAACTGCACCTTGACGACCACATCGACCACATGAACCTGCCCATCCGCCGACTGACCGCCCTGTTTGCCTTTACCCTGCTCACTTCCTACGCACAGGCGGCCGAGCCGATCCGCGTGGGATCCAAGATCGACACCGAAGGCGCCTTGCTGGGCAATGTCATCGAGCTGGTGCTCGAAGCCAACGGCATCAAGACCGTCAACCGCCAGCAGCTCGGCACCACCAAGGTGGTGCGCGGCGCACTGCTGGCCGGCGGCATCGACATCTATCCGGAATATACCGGCAACGGCGCCTTCTTCTTCGCCGACGGCAGCAACCCGGCCTGGAAGAATGCCGGCGCCGGCTATCAGCTGGTGAAAAAGCTCGATGCCGACAAGAACCACGTGATATGGCTCACGCCCTCGCCGGCCAACAATACCTGGCTGATTGCGATCCGCAAGGAAATCGCGCAAGCCAACCAGCTGAAAACCATGGCCGACCTCGGCCGCTGGATCAGCCAGGGCGGCAAGATCAAGCTGGCCGCTTCGGCCGAGTTCATCGAGCGTCCGGACGCCTTGCCGGCGTTTGAAGGCGCCTATGGTTTCAAGCTGAAGCAAGACCAGCTGCTGACCCTGGCCGGCGGCGACACCGCCGCCACGATCAAGGCCGCTGCCGAACAGACTTCCGGCGTCAACGCCGCGATGGTCTACGGCACCGACGGCGCGGTCGCGGCCCTGGGCCTGGCGACGCTGGATGACGTCAAAGCCGTGCAGCCGGTCTACGCGCCGGCGCCGGTGATACGCAGCGACGCGCTGGCCAGGGAGCCGAGGATCGCCGCCTTGCTGCAACCGGTATTCAGCTCACTCGATAGCGCGACCCTGCAAAAGCTCAATGCCGGCATCGCCATCGAAGGCCGCGATGCCCGCAAGGTCGCCGCCGATTATCTGCGCAGCAAGGGCTTTATCCGATGACGGCAGAGCGCCTGGCGAACCTGCCGCCGCGCTCCGGCAAACTGGCGCCGCTCTCGATCCAACTGCACAATCCGGTGCACCTGCTGCTGGCGGCAACGGCTATCCTTGCCGCCGCCGGCTTGCCGCTGCTCACTTTTGCGCCCAACCGGCTGCTCAGCGGCCATGGCATATTTCTCAACGAACTGCTCAGCCATGCCGGCCTCTATTGGCTGCTGGCGGTCCCGGCCTTGCCTCTGCTGGCGGCGCCCTGGCTGCGCCCGAGCCGCGGCAGCCGGATATTGCTGATCCTGGCTGCCGCGCTGTTCAGCTACGGCCTGCTGGCGCTGGCCGGCCAGGAAGCCCGCCTGCGCAGCGGCACGGAAGATTCGCTGGCGCGCGTCTCGTTCGGCGGCGCCTTCTGGCTGCTGGCGCTGGCCGCCTGGCTGCAGCTGGCCGAAGCCTTGCGCGGGCTGCGGCTGTCCTTGCCGGCCCAGGTCGCGGTGGTAGCGCTGGCGGCTTTGCCGGCAATCGGCTTGCTGCTGACGGGCCGGCTCGACCATCTGTCGTTGCTGAAGGAGTACCGCAATCATCTGGACAGCTTCGATCAGGCGCTGCTGCGGCATCTGCAGCTGGTGCTGTTTTCGGTGCTGCCGGCGGTTGTCATCGGCACTGGTTTCGGCGCCCTCTCGTTCCGCAGCCCGCGCCTGGGCCGGCTGTTGTTTCCCGTCCTGAACGTGATACAGACGATTCCATCGATTGCCTTGTTCGGCCTGCTGATCGGTCCCTTGACCTTGCTCGGCCTGATGCTGCCGCGTACCGGCATCAGCGGCATCGGCATGGCGCCGGCCTTGCTGGCGCTGATCCTCTACTCGCTGCTGCCGATGACCCGTAGCGCCGTAGCGGGGCTGCAACAGGTGCCGGCCGCGGTGCGCGAAGCGGCGCGCGGCATCGGCATGTCGCCGCGGCAGATTTTCTTTCGGGTCGAACTGCCGCTGGCGCTGCCGGTCTTTCTCAACGGCGTGCGCGTCACCACCGTGCAGGCGGTAGGTTTGGTGGAAGTGGCGGCGCTGATCGGCGCCGGCGGTTTCGGCACGCTGATGTTCCAGGGCATGGCCAGCAGCGCGCTGGACCTGGTGCTGCTGGGGGTGATTCCAGTGGTGCTGCTGGCGATCAGCGTCGACGCTGCGTTCAAGGTCGCGATTTCATTGCTCACCAGGACAATTCGGGAAAATCAATGATTGAAATCGAGAATATCAGCAAATCGTTCGACGGCCGCCGCGCGCTCAGCGACGTGTCGCTGGCCATCAACGCCGGCGAGCTGGCGGTGCTGATCGGCAGTTCCGGTTCCGGCAAGTCGACGCTGCTGAAGCTGTTCAACCGCTTGCTGGAACCGGACAGCGGCAATGGCAATATCAGGCTGCTGGGAAAAGACATTGCCGGCTACTCGCCGGAACAGCTGCGGCGCCGCATCGGCTATGCGATCCAGTCGGTCGGCCTGTTCCCGCACTGGACCGTGGAGCAGAATATCGCGGCCGTGCCGACCCTGCTGAAATGGCCGAAAGCGCGCATCCAGCAGCGCGTCGACGAGTTGCTGACGCTGCTGCACCTGGCGCCTGAGACCTTCCGGCGCCGCTATCCGCACCAGCTCTCCGGCGGCCAGCAGCAAAGAGTCGGCGTGGCGCGCGCATTGGCGGCCGATCCGGAAGTGCTGCTGATGGATGAACCGTTCGGCGCGCTCGATCCGGTCACCCGCAGCAGCTTGCAGCAGGAACTCGCCAATATCCACGCCATTTCTGGCAAGACCATTGTGCTGGTCACCCACGACATCGACGAGGCGCTGGCGCTGGGTGAGCGTATCGTGCTGCTGGATCACGGCCGTATCGTGCAGCAAGGGGCGCCGCGCGATTTCCTGCTGGCGCCGGCCAGCGACCTGGTGCGCGATTTTGTCGGCCAGAGCGATGTCGGCATCCGCCTGCTCGGGCTGGACAAGATCGCCGCCAGGGTGCGCGCCGGGCCGGCCATTGAAGGCGAGCCGATCCGCAGCGATGGCACCTTGCGCGAAGCGCTCTCGGCGTTCATCACGCGCAAGGTGCACAGCCTACCGGTGGTGGATGAACACGGCCAGGCTGCCGGCGTACTGCATTTTGCAGATTTACTGACGGAGCGGACTTGAACTGGCCGGTCAAACCGCGAAATTCTCTGTACCGCCATCGCTGGCTGATTGTCAGCAGCCTGCTGCTGGCGGGACTAATCTTCGGCATGCCGCTGGCGGGTCCGCTGTTCAGCGCCGTTTTTCCGGAGCTGGAACGGCCCATCTACCAGCAGGACTCGTTTCTTGCCCTGGTGCTGGCGCACCTGCGCATAGTCGCCATCTCTGGCGGCATCGCCGTGCTGGGCGGCGTCGGCGCCGGTCTGCTGGTGACCCGGCCGGCCGGCAAGGCTTTTCGCTCGCTGCTGGAAACGATGCTGGCCATCAGCCAGTCATTCCCGCCGGTGGCGGTGCTCGCGGTGGCCGTGCCGCTGGTCGGCTTCGGCGAAACGCCGGCCCTGATCGCGCTGGTGATGTACGGCATTTTGCCGGTGGCGCAAGGCGCGCTCACGGGCTTGTCGTCCATTCCGCAGCCGGTGCTGGAAGTGGCGCGCGGCATCGGCATGAGCCGTCGCCAGATCCTGTGGCGCGTCGAGCTGCCGCTGGCCGCGCCGGTGATACTGGCGGGCGTGCGCACCTCTGTAGTGATCAATATCGGCACCGCAGCGATCGCCTCGACGGTAGGCGCAAAAACCCTGGGCTTGCCGATCATTGTCGGCCTCAGCGGTTTCAACACCGCCTATGTGATCCAGGGCGCGCTGCTGGTCGGCCTGCTGGCGATCGTGGCCGACCAGCTGTTCGAATTGCTGGCGCGCCGCTGGACGCCGCAATCCGCAGGCGGCGCCCAGGACCAGGGGGATGCATGATCTGCGCACTGCCGATGTATCCGTTTCCGGCCGCCAGCCTGCGCGTATTCTGGACGGCCTTGCGCGACAACTTGCAGCGCGCCGGCCTGCAGCGGCTGCCGCTGGAGCTGTCGCAGCCGGACGACCTGCTCCGGCATTGGCAACGCAGCGACCTGCTGCTGAGCCAGTCGTGCGGCTATCCGGTTTCCACCCTGTTGCGCGGCAAGGTGCAGGTGGTCGGGGCCTGGCATTTCGATGTCCCCGGCTGCCGGCACAGCAATTACAGCAGCACCCTGCTGGTGCGCCGGGAAGACGCTGGCAAATCCTTGGCGCAATTTGGCGGCGCCGTCGCCGTCTGCAATGAACGGCATTCGCAGTCCGGCTATCACGCGCTGCGCAGCGCGGTTGCGCCATTGGCGCGCGACGGCCGCTTCTTTTCCAAGGTACTGTTCAGCGGCGCGCATCGCCACTCGGCGCAGATGGTTGCCGGCGGCGAGGCCGACATCGCTGCGCTCGATTGCGTCAGCGCTTTCCTGCTGCGACAACAGGAGCCTGCTGTTTTCGAACGGCTTGCCGCCATCGGTTTTACAGAATCCATGCCCGGCCTGCCGCTGATTACCTCGCTGAGCACGCCTGCAACGGCATTGGCGCAACTGCGGCAGGCACTGAGCATGTGCTGTCAAGCGCCAGAACTGCGCGACAGCCTGGGCGCCATGCGCATCGCCGGCTTTTCCGCCCTGGATGAAAACGATTACCGCATCTGCGCGGCCAGGGCCGGACAAAACACGAAAGACGGCCTGGCCGACTGGTAGCCGGCCTGGCGCAGGCCGGTTTCGCTGCCGCGTCAAGGGCGCCAGGGGTCCAGGGTTTTCAGCATCACGCCTTTTTCCTTGACGCATTCGCCCAGCAAGGCAAAACCGCATACCTCTTCCTGACAGTTGGTGTACACCGCGCGCATGCCGGTGACGATGCCCTCTGCCTGCAAGGCTTCCGCCGGTTCCCAGCGGCCGTCCGACAGGATAGGCGGCACGATCACGGCCGGCAGCGCCGGCGTTTTCACCACCACCGGCATGGCGGGATAGGCCACGCGGGTCGGCTCGCCGTTAAGGGTTTTGGCCAGCGCCCGCGCTGCCTGCATGATCGGCATGACGTAAGGCAGCAGCAAGCCGTCCACTTCGGCGCAATCGCCCAAGGCATACACATGTTCCGCGCTGGTGTAGAGCCAGGCGTTGGCGACGATCCCGCGGTCGACGAACAGCCCGGCCTTGCGCGCCAGATCCAGCCGCGGCGCCAGGCCGACGGCAGCTATAACCCGGTCGGCCTCCAGGCTGTCGCCATCGGCCATGTGCACGGTATAGCCGGCGCCGCGCCGTGCGATGGATTGCGGCGTCTTGCCCAGGTGCAGCGCCACCCCGAGCCCGGCCAAGGCATTCGCCATGGCCAGCCCGGCCTGCTGCGGCAGCAGGCGGCTCAGCGGCCATGCGGCCGGATCGACCAGCGATACCTCGAACTGCGCGGTAGCCAGGTCGTTGGCGAATTCGCAGCCGATCAGGCCGGCGCCAAGGATGGCGACGCGGCGGATGCCCTCCAGGGCTTGCCGGAAGCGGCCGTAATCGGCCAGGTCGTTGACCGTCATGACATCGGCGGCGCCGTCGCCGTCCAGCCTGAGCTGGCGCTGGTCTGCTCCCACTGCCAGCACCAGTGCGCTATAGGGCAGGCGCCGACCTGCCACGGTGACGCTGCGGCTATTCGGCTCAATCGCCTCGACTTCGGTATGGCTGAGGATGGTGGCGTCCAGCTGCGCGGCCATTTGCTGCGCCGTGAAATTGACCAGCCCTGCCATGTCTTTGCCCTGCTGGAAGGCGTTCGACAGCATGGGCTTCGCATAGAAGCTGCCGCAGTCGCGGCTGATGATGGTGAGCGGCGTTTGCCGGTTCAGCTTGCGGAACTCGCGCGCCACGGTGTAACCGGCCATGCCGCTGCCGATGATGATGATTGGTGCCATGTTGAAACCTCTTGGTTGGATGAGGAGCTATCGATGCCGCCTAGGCCGGCGCCATTTCGAATTCTGCTTTGGCGACGCCGCAGTCAGGACAGAACCATGTGTCCGGGACATCTTCCCAGCTGGTCCCCGGCGCGATGCCATGATCCGGCATGCCTTCGGCTTCGTCGTACTGGAAGCCGCACACTACACATTCCCATTTGCGCATATTGTTCTCTTCGATATCACGTTGGTGCTTGCCGCGATCCGGATGGCCGCGGCGCCCTGGCGCCGCCCCCCTGCGCCCGGCCAGGGCGACGAGAGATGGCGCCGGCCGGGCGTCGGCGGCGATCCTGTCTACACGGACGGGGTTGCAGGAAACTCAGCCCGAATACGCGCTGCCCAGGCCGAGCAGGCTCATGGCGCGGCGGTAAGCGCCCGAGGAGCGGTCAGCCAGGATATGCGCCTCGACGCCCCGGTCCAGCGGCAGATCGTCGGGACGCTGGGTTTCCACGATCGCGCGGTCTTCTTCGAAAATCTGCCGGTTGAAGTCGTAGACCTCCTGCAAGGGCTGGTCTTTGTCGAAATTGCGCGCGATGGGTACGAACAGGCGCGTCGACCTGGCCGATACCGGGCTGGCGGCGTTCAGGATAGACAGCACGCCGCCCTCCGGGAAATCCACCGTCAGGCTGGCGGTAAACGGCAGTTCGATATTGAACACGCGGCGCCACAGGTAGTCCGCAGGCGCGCGGTGCTGCATGCGCTTGGGGAAATTGCTGACCGTGCTGATGTATTCGGCGTGCATGCCCCGCTCGGTGCGTTCGGCGGTATATTGCGGCACAAAGGGATTGTCGCGGTCGGCGAATGTGGCTTCATGGATCCAGGCGAAGTGGGCGACGTCGATGAAGCCCTCGACCTGCCGTCCGGCCGAGGCAGCGATATCGATCGAGGGCGGCAAGATCTGCTGGAAATCCGGGTTGTCCCAGGCCGGGAATTCCGGGAAGGCTTCGTGGCCGCCGCCGAGCGAGGTCCAGATCAGGCCGTAGCGCTCTTGCGCCGGATACATGCAGATCTTCAGGCGCTCGGAAATGTGGCCGTCGGGCTGCGACGGTATATGGCGGCATTTGCCGTCCGGCCCGTAACGCAAGCCGTGATACGGACAGACGATGTTTTCACCCTCGACCCAGCCCAGGCTCAGCGGCACGCCGCGATGCGCGCACATGTCCTTGGCGATCACTACCCTGCCCTCGGCGCGATAAGCGACCAGGCGCTCGTCGAGCAGGCGCACGGCGATCGGCTTGTCAGTCAGGTCGGAAGAAAATGCAACGGGATACCAGAATTTGCTGAGGATTTTCCAGTCTTCCGGGTGGAAGGTGCTGTCGCGCGGCGGGCTGTCGTCGGGCGCGCTGTGTTGCTCACGTTGCTGGCGTTGCTGGGATTGCCGGTATTGCGATTCGGTTGCTATGGAAATAGGCACATATGACATCAATTCTCCAAGTTGATTTATAGCGTGCCCCTGAGGCAAGCTGCAAATTCCCCATAGGGGCAAAACGTTGATAAGGGTTTTCCTACCAAGACAGGCTGGCGGCCGGCCAGCGCCGCTGCACCGCAAGCCAAGGGAAGAATAGGCGCTAAATTACGTTTTCGCTATATTCTTCAATATATAGCGAAGATGCGAACGCCAGGTAGGCCAAACCGGCCCGGATGTGCGCAAACTCGCTGGAAGACCTGCCGACGCTCGGCATTTGCCTGGGCGCGCAATTGATGGCGGCAGCCTCGCATGCGCGGGTCTACCCGGGTTCTGCCGGTAAGGAAATCGGCTGGGAGCATTTGAGCGCAGACGACGATATGGAAGAGCACCACTATATCCGGAAGCTGATAGGCGCCGAGCTCAGGATGCTGCATCGGCCAATACGCAGGATATCGATCCTGCACGCCTGCGCGCCGACACTGAACAGTTCGGCCCCGGCTTTGAAGATGCATCGGCTGCGTTCTGGACCGCCTGGCTCAACAGCATCCGGGAGAACGTAGCGCCTCCGGCCGCGGCCGCAGGCTATGGCGGCAGTTGAGCTGGCGCGCGATGCAAGGAATTATTGCGCCTTGTCCCAGTGCATGCGCCGCTCTTCAGTTGCTTCCTTGAGCAAATGATAGGACCGCTCTGGATTTTTCTCTGCATCCGGACTTCCGGCATCCATGGCTAGCGCCAGCGACTGCAGCGCCGGCGGAAAATCCCCCTGCGCAGATTTCTCCAGCCAGCTGCGCGCCAGCACCGGGTCCTGAGGGACGCCGTCGCCCGCGGCATATGCGTTGGAAAGCAGGAACATGGCTTGCGCACTGCCGTTGGCGCTGGCTTGCTGCAGCCATGAAACGGATTGTTTCAGGTCTTGCGGCATGCCTTCGCCATACTTGGCCATGCGCGACAGCATCAAGGCAGCTCTTTCGTCCTCCTGCGCTGCCGCCTTTCCATACCATTGCGCGGCCGCCGCAGGATCTTTGCCGAGTCCCAGCTTGCCGTTGTAGTAAGCGCCGGCCAGGACAAAAGCAGCTTCTTTATCCCCGCCCCGGGCCGCCTTGATCAGCCAGAAAGCCGCATCTTTCTCGCTCGCTGCCTTGTCTTCGTAGGTCAGGGCCAATTCGCGCTGCGCGATTGATGAGCCGCGCTCTGCCCAGGCCTGCAATTGATCGACCGCAGATGCCTGCCCGCCCTGCCGGGCCAGCACGCCCAGGCTTTCCAGCTTCGCGCTGCCTGGCGCTGCCGGCTGCTGATCGCTACAAGCGGCAAGCAGCAGTCCGAAGATCAGCGCCACCGACAGATTTGAATATGTTTTCATCTTTACCAAACAAGACAAGCCCCGTGCAACCGGGGCTTGGTAAATCGAGGATGCCGGCCGCACCACGCCGGCCGCACCTACTTGCTCAAGTCGATCGCGTACTTGGAAAAGCCGCTGGGATCAAGAGCGCCCTCGGCGGTGACGCGGTTCAGGCCGAGCGCTTGCGCCACGGCCAGCTTGCCCGGCGTCGAACGCAGGATCACCGGCCCCTTGGTGGCTACCTTGACGAAGCTCCAGCTCTGGCCGCTGCCATTGTTCGCCTGCGTAACCTTGCCGAGCTTTTGCAGGTAGCCGCTGACCACCGCCTGGCTGGCGTCCGGCGACTTGATGATGGTCTTGCTGCCGTCGATGCCAGGGAAATTGCCGCCGCCGCTGGCGCGGTAGTCATTGGTGGCGACGATGAAATCGTCCGTGGCGGCCACCGGTTTGCCCTGGTAAGTCAGGTTGACGATACGGCTGCCGACCGGCTGGGTGACATCAATCTGGTACTGCATCGCATTGCCTTCGGCATAGAACACGTCGTAGTTGTAGATGGATGAATACGAGGGCACCAAGTCTTGTTCCGCGGTTGCGTTGGGATCGATCTTACCGAATTGCGAAGCGGAGGTTTCCAGCCAGTTTTTGAGGTCCGAGCCCTTGATTTTCACTGCCTGCAGATTGTTGTTGCTGTACAGGTAGAGATCGCCGGGATTACGAACCTGCAAGGCAAATGGCGCCGCCTTGGATGCGGTCGGCGCGACATCGGTGAAATCCGACGGCCCGTTGCGGCCGGCCTTGAACGGCGCGCTGCAAGAGATCACCGGGATGTTCTTGTAGCTGGCCAGCGTGGCGTCGGTGGAACTGCCGATGAAATTCTTGACATAGTCGATCTGCGCCTGGTTGACGATCTGGATCGCGCCGACATCGCCCGCCAGCGCAAAGTACGACGACATCTCGAAATCCGTAGTGGTGCCCAGCGGCTGCTGCGCATAGGCGATGGTGGCCTTGTGTTCGCTGTCCACCAGCGCCGCAATGGCGGGATCGGCCGCCACGCTGGTGACGCCGTCGGCATATTTGAAGCCGCGCGCTTCGACGGTAGTCAGGGGTTGCTGGATCACCCATTTGCCGCCCGTGTATTGCAGGGTCAGCTTGATGATGCCGAGGCGCCGCCCCCAGCTTTGCGCCATCACGGTCGGCACGTTATTGACAAAGCCGTTCTTGCTGTCGACGATGTTCTTGGGCAAAGCTGCCAGCGAAGCATCCAGCGCCGGCGCTTTGGCTTCCTTGGCTGCTGGGAAAATCAGGTGCGAATGGCCGACCAGCAGCGCGTCGATGCCGGTGGTCGAGAGATACAGGCTGCCGTTTTCCATCTTCGGGCTGTAGGGCGAGGCATCCAGCCCGCCGTGCGAGAGCGCGACGATGACGTCGGCGCCGGCGCTGCGCAATTGCGGCACGTACTGGTTGGCGCTTTCCTGCACGCCGTTGACATACACCTTGCCGGCCAGGTTCTTCTGATCCCAGTCCATGATCTGCGGCGGCACGAAGCCGAGGATGCCGACCTTGAGCGGCACTTCGATGGTCTTGCCGTCCGGCGTGGTGGCGGCGAACAGCTTGGGAATCACGGCATAGGGATTGAAAATCGGCTTCTGGCTGGCCACGCTATTGACGTTCGACAGCACCAGCGGGAACGCCGGCGCGCCGCAAGTGCCGGCCGGCTTGGCGACGCCGGTCACGCCAAGGTCGGAATTGGTGATCTGGCTGAGGAATCCCAGGCCGTAATTGAATTCATGGTTGCCGATGCCGCCGCCGTCGTACTTGAGGGCATTCATCACCTTGTGCACCGCCAGCGTGCCGCTGCAGGTGACCGGCGTGGCCTGCGCCTGGTAGTCGCCCAGCATAGTGCCCTGGATGACGTCGCCGTCGTCGAACAGCACGTTGTTGGGATTTTCAGCGCGCGCGCCCTGGATCAGGGTCGAGGTGCGGTCCAGGCCCAGGCTGGCGTCGGGCGCCAGCGCGTAGTAGTTATAGCCGAGCACATTGGAATGGATGTCGGTGGTCTCAAGAATCGCCATCTTGAGTACGCTGCCTTCCTGCACCTGCGCCGGCAGCGTGGAGGAACTGCTGCCGCAGGCAGCCACGGTCATTGCGGCGACGGCAGCCAGCGCCGGCTTGCCAAATTTATTGATCATCAAACGGTCTCCGGAAAAGAGAACGCGCCTTGGATGGCGCGTTCTTCATGTGGGGCGCGTGGTTCTGGCGTTATGTAACGGCCAGGTAACGCATTGTCGGGATTATGTATCCCGAATATGACCCCATCATGAATCCGGCAGGCAATTATTTATCAGTCGTCAGCCATCGGCCATCAGCTCTTGAGGCGGTAGCCGGTCTTGAATATCCACCAGAGCGCGCCCATGCACAGCGCCAGGAACGCCAGCGCCATGCCGGCGCTGATCAGCACGTTGACGTCGGCAACGCCATAGAAGCTCCAGCGGAAGCCGCTGATCAGGTACACCACCGGATTGAACAAGGCGATCTTTTGCCAGAACGGCGGCAGCATATTGATCGAATAGAAGCTGCCGCCCAGGAAGGACAGCGGCGTGACGATCATCAACGGGATCAGCTGCAGTTTTTCAAAGCCGTCGGCCCAGACGCCGATGATGAAGCCGAACAGGCTGAAGGTGACTGCGATCAGGATCAGGAAGGCGATCATCCACCACGGATGGGCGATCTCGAAAGAAATGAAGAGCCGCGCCGTGGCCAGGATCAGCAGGCCGAGGATGACCGATTTGGTGGCCGCTGCGCCGACATAGCCGCCGACGATTTCCACGCTGGAGATCGGCGCCGACAGCACCTCGTAAATGGTGCCGGAAAATTTCGGCATGTAGATGCCGAACGAGGCGTTCGCGGTGCTTTGCGTCATCAGCGACATGATGATCAGGCCGGGAATGATGAAGGCGCCGTAGCTGACGCCGTTGATGCTGACCATGTGCGAGCCGATGGCGGCGCCGAACACGACGAAATACAGCGCGGTGGAAATCACCGGCGAAGCGATGCTCTGCATCAGCGTGCGCCCGGTGCGCGCCATCTCGAACATATAGATTGCGCGGATAGAATGAAGATTCATGTTTATGCTTTCACCAGGTTGACGAAAATTTCTTCCAGTGAGCTTTGGCTCGATTGCAAGTCCTTGAAATCGATGCCGTGCTCGCTGAGCTGGCGCAGCAGTCCGGCGATCCCGGTTTGTTCGCTCTGGGCGTCGAAGGTGTAGATCAGCTCGTTGCCGTCGGCCGAGAGTTCTAGCTGGTTGCCGCCCAGGCTGTCGGGAATCTGCGACAGCGACCGCTGCAGGTGCAGCTTCAGCTGCTTCTTGCCGAGCTTTTCCATCAGCACCGCCTTGTCTTCCACCAGGATGATCTCGCCCTTGCGGATAACGCCGATGCGGTCGGCCATTTCCTCGGCTTCCTCGATATAGTGGGTGGTCAGGATGATGGTGACGCCGTTCTCGCGCAGGCCGCGGACCATCTGCCACATGTCGCGCCGCAGTTCGACGTCGACCCCGGCGGTGGGCTCGTCCAGGAACAGGATCTGCGGCTCGTGCGAGAGCGCCTTGGCGATCATCACGCGCCGCTTCATGCCGCCTGACAAAGTGCGGATCTTGGCATCCTTCTTGTCCCACAGCGACAGGTCGCGCAATATCTTCTCGATATGCGCCGGGTGCGCAGCCTTGCCGAACAAGCCGCGGCTGAAGGAGACCGTAGCCCACACGCTTTCGAAGGCGTCGGTGGAAAGCTCCTGCGGCACCAGGCCGATGCGCGAGCGCGCCGCCCTGTAGTCGCGCACGACGTCGTGGCCGTCGGCCAGGACCTGGCCCTGGCTGGGGTTGACGATGCCGCAGATGATGTTGATCAGGGTCGTCTTGCCGGCGCCGTTCGGCCCCAGCAGCGCAAATATCTCGCCGCGCCGTATCTCCAGGCTGATGTTTTTGAGCGCGCTGTGCCCTGATGCGTAGGTCTTGGTCAGGTTGTTGACTGAAATGATGGATTGCACTCGGCTTCCTTCTAAAATCCGGATAGTCATGCATTCTAATGGTGCTTTGTATTTACTGCTGGCAAGCGGCCATATGCAGGGAAGCAAGGAAAAGTGTCTCTACGGCCGGTTTTCCATTGCCGGAATCGGCTGCAAGCCATTGAAATTGCCGGGCTTGCTTAAATTGCACGATTATCACGCGGCGGGCGCGATTATTCCCGGCATTTGCGCAGACAGTGATTGCCTCGATCCAAAAAACTACTTACTCTCTCTGCCTATATCCATTTTTGCTTTGCTTTAAAGACAATATGAACGCAGCTATCCTGCTCACCGGGGCAACCGGCTACATCGGTTCCCACACCTGGGTTGAGCTGCTCGATGCCGGCCATGAGGTGGTCGGCGTCGACAACCTGGCCAACAGCAGTCCGCTGGTGCTGGACCGCATCAAGAAAATCACCGGCAAGACCCCGGTCTTCGTGCAGGCGGATCTGTGCGATCGCGCCGGCACCGAACGCTTGTTCCGCGATTACCGCATCGGCGCAACCATCCATTTCGCGGCGTTGAAATCGATAGGAGAATCGGTCGCCAAGCCGCTGGAATACTATGCCAACAACCTGAACAGCCTGCTGACGCTATGCACGGCGATGCGCGATGCCGGCGTGGAAAAAATGGTTTTCAGCTCATCGGCATCGGTGTATGGCGATCCGGCCGCCTTGCCCATCCTCGAGCATTTTCCGCTGGCGGCCTCGAGTCCCTATGGCCAGACCAAGCTGATCGGCGAGCAGATACTGCGCGACCTGGAACAGTCGGACCCGCGCTGGAAGATCGCCTATCTGCGCTATTTCAATCCGGTAGGCGCGCATAAGAGCGGCTTGATCGGCGAAGACCCGCGCGGCAATCCGGATAACCTGATGCCTTATATCGCGCGGGTGGCAGCCCGACGCAGCGCCAGGCTGCCGGTATTCGGCGGCGACTATCCGACCGCCGACGGCACCGGCGTGCGCGACTATATCCATGTGGTCGACCTGGCCAAGGCGCATCTTGCGGCGCTGAACTATCTGCAAGGCAAACAACAAAGTTTCACCGCGAATATCGGCAGCGGCCGCGGCTATAGCGTGCTGGAAGTCATCGCTGCCTACGAAAAAGCCAGCGGCCGGCCGGTGCCTTACGATATGGCGCCGCGCCGTCCGGACGATATCGCCTCGTGCTATGCCGATCCCGGACGGGCGGCCGAACTGCTGGGCTGGCGCGCAGAGGAAGACCTGGAATCGATCTGCACCGATTCCTGGCGCTGGCAGTCGCAAAACCCGGCCGGCTTTACCGATTGAGCTGCATTGCCCGGCGCCGCGAAGACAGGGGAAGACTAGGGATGAGTTGTCAATGCAGGATGGCGCCGTGTTTGCCGACCATGATCATTTCGACAAATTTCGAACCGTCGTGGTTGCCCGGCGAATATGACACCCGCACGCCGCCCAGGTCGAAATCGCGTATCGTCTCCAGCGCTGCAATCAGTTTCGGCCGGGTTGGATTCGGCCCGGCCCGGCGCAACCCTTCGGTCAGCAGTTTCGCCGCCACGAAGCCCTCAAACGCCGAATAGGAACTGGGCGGCGGCTTGGCCATGCCTTTCAGGACGCTCTGGAACTCCCGCGTCACGGCCGCCGCAAAGTCTTTGGGATAAGGCATCACCTGCATGACGCTGACGCCGCGGCCGTCGTCGCCCAGCGATTCGAAAAAAGTCTCGGAACTGACATTGGAGAGCATCATGAACGCCGGATGCGCGCCCTTCTTGTGCATCTGCTTGACGAAATCGGCGCAAGCTGACGGCGTGCACGCCATCAGGACTGCCTGCGGATTGGCGGCGGCGATGGCGCTGACCGCCGGCTCCAGCTTCAGGTCCTTGCGGTCATAGCTTGCGGTGACCAGCGGGCTCAGCTTATGCGCCGCCAGATTGCGCTGGAATCCTGCCAATCCATCCTTGCCGAAGCTGTCGTCCTGATACAGGATCGCCACCTTCTTGATGCCGAGCGAACCAAACAACTCGATCATTTTCGCGGTTTCAGCCTGGTAGCTGGCGCGCAGATTGAACAGATAGGGGTTGAACGGCTGATGCAAGCTCTGGCCGCCCGAAAAAGGCGCGATCAGCGGCACCTTCTCGCTCATCAGCAGCGGCAGCACGGCCTCCACAGTCGGCGTACTGCGGTAGCCGAACAGCGCCAGCGCGTTGTCCTGCTTCAGCAGCTTCTCGGTATTGAGCCGGGTGGTCTCCGGCTTGCGCTTGTCGTCATAGGACTTGAGCTCGATTTTGCGGCCATAGACGCCGCCCTGGGCGTTGACCCAGGCGAAATAAGCCAGCGCCCCCTCCATGTTTTCCTTGCCGGTGGCTTCGCCCGAAAGCTCCACCGACTGGCCGATGACGATTTTTTCCTGGCCCGCCCGCTCTTGCGCCTGGGCCAGCGCGACAGATGCAAATAAGAGTATGCCGATCAACATTTTCATGCTTGTCCCCCTGTTTGTAATTATTTTCTCAGGACAATACTCTTACAAAGCTTACAAACAGCTTACAAGCGGCTTTCAAACGACGTTCATTTCACGCCGATTTGTTGTAATCGCCGACCTGGCAGGCCATGGCGCTTCAGCGCTTGCGCCGAGCATTCCAGTCCAGGCCCGCGCTCCGCACCGCAGGCGCGGAGCGCCAGGCAGACAGGCATGCATGCACAGCTCATTTCTTGACGCGGGTAATCAGGCCGCTGCTGGCGTCTTCCGGATAAGCGTAAGCCACCTGCCCTTTTTGGATTTCGCCCATGACGATCATGTTCAGGCTGATGGCTTCATGGTCGGTCGGCGAAAACGGCCGCTGGTAGCGCGAAACCACGGTCGACAAGGTGGGCTGGCGCAAGTCTTCCAGGGCAGCGCGGATCTTGTCGCCGTCGGTGGAGCGGGCCTGGTGGATCGCCAGGATAATCAGGCGCAAGGCATCGTAAGTCTGGGCCGCAGCGACCGCCGACGGGATCCGGCTCACCTTGTTGGTTTTCTTATAAGCCAGCGCGAACTGGTTGCTGACCGTACCGCCGTGGTTTTCGATATAGGTGACCGCCGTACGCACGCCTTCGCTGCTATCTGCGGACAGGTCGATAAACGATTTATGCGACAGCGTCCAGGGACCGACAATCGGCAGTTTCAGCTTCATCATGGCGGCGCTTTTCGCCACCATCGCGCCTTCGTCCGCCAGACAGTACAGCACCACCGCCTGGGCGCCTGCTTCCCGCGCCTGCGCCAGCTGGCTGCTCATGTCTTGCTCGCCGACCTTGAAGCTGGCCACCGTCACCGGCGCCAGCTGGCGGCGCGTCAGCTCGTCCAGCACGCTCTGCTTGCCTGACTGGCCATAGGGCGTTTCATCATGCAGCAGCGCGATCTTGGTGATCTTGCGGCGGTCGATCAGGTCGTTCAGGATCACGATCGGCTGCAAGGCATCGCTGGCGGAAATACGGAACACATAGCTGACGGCGGAGGCCGGCGGCATCAGTTGCTCGTTGATGACGGCGCCGGTGGCGCTGCTGATGATCACGGGGATCCTGGCGTCCTGGAATATTTTGGCGGAAGGCAGCGCGACGCCGGTGTTGCCGAAGCCAACCGCGGCGACGACTTTTTCCTTGTCAACCAGATCCCTGGCGATGCGGGCGCCGACTTCAGGCTTGGCTTCATCGTCGCGCTCGACCAGCTCGACGCGGTGCCCCAGTACGCCGCCAAACTGATTGATGTCGCTCAGGAAAACCCGGGCGCCGCCGCGTATGCTTTCGCCGATGTCTTCGGACGACTTCCCGGTAATTGGGCCGATGACGGCGATCTTGATAGGCGGTTTTTCAGCAAGAGCCGGAAAACTTGTACAAAGAATCAGGACTGGCAACATTCTTTTGAAAGAAAATTTTAGCAACATCGTCTCCATTCAGTAGTGTTCAGGTTTTCCTGTGCCGGATGAACCGCGCAGCAATGCACTGGCGTTGTTATGTGTCTTGCTGCGGTCTCCATAAGGAAGTTATTGCAATTACAACACAAGCTGATCACGGCTCGTTCTAAGTGCACACGTAAAAACGGCTCCCTTGGGGGAGCCGTGAAACCTGTCCATCAGCGATTCTGCCTGCCGTCCCGGCGTAATGCTGAAGCCTTCCTATCTACCGCGTTTTTTTCTGCGCACCACGACAGTGCCCGCCATCTTGTCGTGCCAGCCTTGTTTTTTGTTGTCGAAGGCCACCCATATGAAGCCCAGGCACAGAGCAAATGCGGAGACGAAATAGCCGATGTAACGCACGGCCAGCTGGAACGGCCTGGGGTCCGCGCCGGTCTTGGCATCAGCTATTTTCGCGCCGATCATCATTTTCCCCGGCGAGCTTTGCGTCAGCAGCCAGAACGCCAGGGTGGCGGCGAGGGGAAATACCCACTCGAAGAGAACACCGCTGAAGCCCTTGAACAGCCTGTCGTCCTGCCAGTATGCGCGACCGTAGACCGCCAGCATGATGGGAATGATCACCAGCAGCTGCAACACCGAGTCGACCAGGCTGGCCAGCATGCGTGGCCAGAATCCTACGTACTCCAGTTCAGATTGCGTTTGCTCCATATGACGGCCTTTGCTGTGAGCGCTACGATGCGGATTGAACGACGACTAGACTACTTGATGCGCTGCTTTTCCAGCTTACGCGCCAGTGTACGGCGATGCATGCCCAAACGGCGCGCCGTCTCGGAAATATTGAAGCCGGTTTCCACCAGCACTTCGTGGATGCGCTCCCATTCCAGCGTCTTGATCGAGGTCGAACGCGTGCTCAGTTCAAGCTCGGCCACCCCGGCAACGTGGCCGAAAGCGGCCTCGATGTCGTCGGTATTGGAGGGCTTCGCCAGGTATTGGCAGGCGCCCAGCTTGATCGCTTCCACCGCCGTGGTGATGCTGGCGAAACCGGTCAGCACCACGATCAGCATGGCTGGATCGTGCTTGTGCAGCATCTGCACGCAAGCCAGTCCGGAAGTATTGTCGCTCAGCTTGAGGTCGACCACGGCATAGCCCGGCGAATGCTGCTGCAGCAGTTGCGCGGCTTCATCCAGGTTGGCCGCCAGCAGCACTTTGTAGTCGCGCCGCTCGAACGAACGGCCGAGCGTGCGCGCGAAAGTGGCGTCGTCTTCAATGATCAGCAGCAGACGATCAGCCGGCATGTTCTGTTTCCTCTTCTTCCAGGCGGATGGCCGCCAGCGGCAGCGTCAACTGCACCAGCGCCCCGCCCTGCGGCCGGTTGCTGGCGCTGAAAGTACCGCCCAGCTTGCGGGCGACGTTGAACACGAAGAACAGCCCGAGGCCGCTGCCCGGCCGTCCCTTGCTGGATTGATAGGGCTTGCCGATCTGGGCCAGGATGGCGGGCAGGAAGCCGGGGCCGCTGTCGGTGACGACCAGGACCAGCGCGTCGCCTTCGCGCGAGGCCTCCAGGCTGACCCATTGCGGCGAGGCTTCCAGCGCATTGTCGAGGACATTGCAGATCATCTGCTTGAGCGCGGAATCGAAGGCCACCGGGATGTCTTGCTCGATGCGGTTTTCGTAGGCGAACGAAACCACCGGCCGGGTCGCGCCCCATTCCTTCGCCAGGTCGTTCAGGAAAGTGTTGATGGTGGTCTTCACGGACGATTCGCCGCGCGCCTCGCCGGCCGACAGCAGGATGCCGCTGACGATGCTCTTGCAGCGCTGCAGCTGGGTTTGCATATCGCCGATTTCCTCCAGCAATTCGTGGTTTTGGCTGAACTCGGGCATGCGCCGCCAGTCGCCCAGGATCACCGACAAGGTCGCCAGCGGCGTCCCCAGTTCATGCGCTGCGCCCGACGCCAGCAGGCCCATGCGGACGATGTGGTCTTCCTCGGCGGCGCGCTGGCGCAGTTCGGCCAGCTGGGCGTCGCCGGCGCGCAGGTTGCCGTTGATGCGGGTGATGAAAAACACCAGCAGCGCGGCGTTGAGCACAAAGCACATCAGCATGCCTTCCACATACAGGCTGGACAAGGCGTTGCCGTGATCTGGCGGAAACGCCAGCGGTTCGGAAAACAGCGACAGGCCGGCCAGGCACAGGCTGGTGATGGCGACCATGGTCCAGGTCGACCAGGCTTCCAGCAGCACAGCGCTGAGGATCACCTGCAGCAGGAAGAGAAAGGCAAAGGGATTGGTGGTGCCGCCGCTCAGGTATAGCTGGGCGGTCAGGATGCCGACGTCGACCAGCAGCGCCAGGAACAGTTCGCCGTTGGTGGCGACGCGCCGCTCGTGCCAGCGCAGGTGGCTGGCGATATTGAACGCCACCAGGCAGGCCAGCACCTTCAGCATGTGCGGCAAGGGCAACTGGATGCCGAAGCCGAGGATGACGATGGCGATCGTGGTGATCTGGCCGATCACGGCAATCCAGCGCAGCTGGATCAGCTGCAGCATATTCTTGTGGCCGGCAGCGTTTTCCACGCCTGCCGCCACTGTCCATCGCTGTTTCAACTCTTCTGTATTTGTAAGAATATCAATTTTGCTTGCCATCTTTACTTTCACTTTGGTCCTCGCCGGCCGCGCTGTCGGCATTCTGCGGCGATTTTCGTTCTTCGCGCACGACCCAGTAGCAGGCGCCCGCCACCATCAAGGCGAGAGCATACCAAGTGAGAGCATAAACCAAGTGGCTGTTGTGAAAGGCAATTACTGTCAAACCGGCAACCGGACGCAGCCCGTCGCCGATGTCCTGCGCGGCAGGCTGGCGCACGGCTTCGGCGTCGACAAAGTAAGGCGCTACCCGGTCCAGGCTGCGCGCCGCCGCGATCGCTTGCACATCGCGCGAATACCAGCGGTTGCCGGCGGGGTCGTTATGACGCAGGAAGCCGCCGCCCGGCTCGCTGATGCGCAACAGGCCGTTGACGACGACCGGCGCGGATTCCGCGACCGCCACCACGGATTCGGGCGTAGCGGTCGGCACGAAGCCGCGGTTGACCAGCACCGTGCTGCCGTCGGCGCCGCGCAAAGGCGTCAGCAGCCAGAAGCCGCCGCCCAGCTCGGTCGAGGCCTGGACCCGGGTGGTCAGTGCATACAGGTAGTAGCCGCTGACGCGCACATGGCGGTATTCATCGGATTCGGCACTGATGCGCGGCCACAGCGCCGGTCCCGGGGCGGCCGCGACAGGCGCATGCACTCGCGCGTCGACCCGCTGGATCAGGTCCAGCTTCCACTGCAGGCGCTTGATTTGCCAGCTGCCGAGGGAGAAAAAAGCGGCAAACAGCAGCACAGCGCAGGCCAGCAGCGCCGTTTTTGCCGCCCTGGAGCGCGAACGCGGCGCCGTTGCCGGCGCCGCGTTCTGGTTTGCCGGGCTCAGCGAGCCCTGCGGTTCTGGTCTCATCGTGCTGGTTTTATGGCATATCGTGCATGCTGTGCGACTTCGGCATGGTCGACATGTCCATGCCTGGCATGCTCTGCATCGACTCAGGCACAGTCTCGTGCATGGACGAATCCGTCATCATGCCCGGCATCATGTTGTGGTTCAGGTGATACATGACCCACAAGGAACCGCTCAGCATGATGAACACCAGCATGATCGTGAAAATCAGCGCCAGCATCGACCAGCCGCCTTCGGACTTGGTGTTCATGTGCAGGAAGTAAACCATGTGCACCACGATCTGCACGGCGGCGAAGCCGAGCAGCACCAGTCCGAGCGTGCTGGACTTGTCGATGACCTTGCCCATCACCAGCCAGAACGGGATCGCGGTGAGGATCACCGCCAGGATGAAGCCGGTGGTGTAGCTTTTCAGGCTGCCGTGGTCGGCGTGCGTGTGGCCGTGATGATCGTCGTGGCCATGGCCGATAACTCGGGCCGGGTGTTCTTGATGTCCGCCGCTCATGGCAAAACTCCCATCAGATAGACAAAGGTGAAGACGCCGATCCAGACCACGTCCAGAAAGTGCCAGAACATCGACAGGCACATCAGGCGACGGCCGTTTTCCGGGGTCAGGCCGTGGCGCTTGACCTGGAACATCAATGTGACCAGCCAGACGATGCCGAAGCTGACGTGCAGGCCGTGGGTCGCCACCAGGGCGAAGAAGGAAGTCAGGAAGCCGCTGCGTTGCGGACCGTAGCCTTCGTGGATCAGGTGGGCGAACTCATACAGTTCGAAGCCGATGAAGCAGGCGCCGAGGATGCCGGTGACCGCCAGCCACGCCAGGGTCGCGCCCTTGCGCTTGCGCTGCATTTCCAGCATGGCGAAACCGTAAGTAATCGACGACAGCAGCAGCAGCGAAGTATTGACCGCGACCAGCGGCAGGTCGAACAGCTCGGCGCCGGTCGGGCCGCCTGCATAATTGCGGCCCAATACCGCGTAAGTGGCAAACAGACAGGCGAAGATCAGGCAATCGCTCATCAGGTAAAGCCAGAAACCCAGCAAGGTGCCGTTTTCCGGATGGTGCTCGCGGACGTAGAAGCGCGCGCTCGGGTCAGCCGTGCCGGTGGCGCTATTGGTATTCATAGTGAGATCAGACATGGCTAGCCAGCAATCGTGTGCGTTCGCCCTCGGTGCGGACGACTTCGTCCGCCGAGATATGGTAATCGCGGTTGTAGTTGAAGGTGTGGACGATGATGGCAGCCATCATCGCGGCAAAGCCGAGGACCGCCGCCAGCCACATGTGCCAGATCAGGGCAAAGCCGACGGCTGCGCTGAGCGCGGCGATGATGAAGCCGGCGCCGGTGTTCTTCGGCATGTGGATGGCGACGAAGTCTTTCAGCGGACGGGTGTAGCCGTTGGCTTTCATGTCGGTCCAGGCATCGTTGTCATGCACTTTCGGCGTGAAGGCGAAGTTGTAGTCTGGCGGCGGCGACGAAGTCGACCATTCCAGCGTACGCGCGCCCCATGGATCGCCGGTGGTGTCGCGCAGTGCATCGCGGCGGCGGTAGCTGACCACCAGCTGCACCACGAAGGAAGCGATGCCCAGTGCGATCAGGACGGCGCCGAAGGCAGCGATCTGGAACCAGATCTGCAGCGACGGATCTTCGAAGTGCCCCAGGCGGCGGGTCACGCCCATCAGGCCCAGCACATACAGCGGCATGAAGGCGACGTAGAAACCGATGGTCCAGAACCAGAAGCAGCACTTGCCCCAGAAATCGTCGAGCTTGTAGCCGAAGGCTTTCGGGAACCAGTAATTGATGCCGGCAAACATGCCGAACAGCACGCCGCCGATGATCACGTTGTGGAAGTGGGCGATCAGGAACAGGCTGTTATGCAGCACGAAGTCGGCTGGCGGCACCGCCAGCAGCACGCCGGTCATGCCGCCGATGACGAAGGTGATCATGAAGCCGATGGTCCACAGCATGGGCAGCTCGAAACGGATTCGGCCGCGGTACATGGTGAACAGCCAGTTGAAGATCTTGGCGCCGGTCGGGATCGAGATGATCATCGTCGTGATGCCGAAGAACGAGTTGACGCTGGCCCCCGAACCCATGGTGAAGAAGTGATGCAGCCACACCAGGTAGGACAGGATGGTGATCACCACGGTGGCGTAAACCATCGAGGTGTAGCCGAACAGGCGCTTGCTGCTGAAAGTGGAAACCACTTCAGAGAAGATGCCGAAAGCCGGCAGGATCAGGATATAGACTTCAGGATGGCCCCAGATCCAGATCAGGTTGACGTACATCATGGCGTTGCCGCCCATGTCGTTGGTGAAGAAGTTGGTGCCGAAGATGCGGTCCAGCGACAGCATGCCCAGTACCGCGGTCAGGACCGGGAATGCGGCGACGATCAGGACGTTGGTGCACAAGGCTGTCCAGGTGAACACCGGCATCTTCATCATGTTCATGCCAGGCGCGCGCATCTTGACGATGGTGGCGATCAGGTTGATGCCCGACAGCAGGGTCCCTACCCCGGCAATCTGCAGCGCCCATATATAGTAGTCGACCCCCACATCCGGACTGGCCAGAATGCCGGACAGCGGCGGATACGCCAGCCAGCCGGTACGCGCGAATTCGCCGACGAACAGCGACGCCATCACCAGGCCGCCGCCGAAGGTGGTCATCCAGAAGCTGAAGTTATTGAGGAAAGGGAAAGCAACGTCGCGCGCGCCGATCTGCAGCGGCACCACGTAGTTCATCAGGCCGGTCACCAGCGGCATCGCGACGAAGAAGATCATGATGACGCCGTGCGCCGTGAAGATCTGGTCGTAATGATGCGGCGGCAGGAAGCCTTCCGAACCGCCAAACGCGAACGCCTGCTGGGCGCGCATCATCAGGGCGTCGGCAAAGCCGCGCAGCAGCATGACCAGGCCGAGCACGACGTACATGATGCCGATTTTCTTATGGTCGATGCTGGTGAACCAGTCGCGCCACAACGTACCCCAGACCTTGTAATAGGTCAGCGCGCCAAGCACCGCTGCGCCGCCGAGCGCGACCATGAGGAAGGTCGCGATAAGAATCGGTTCGTGATAGGGAATCGCTTCCCAGGTGAGACGGCCGAAGATCAGCTTCGTCAGATCGATATGGTCTAGCATCATTACTTTCCGGTGAAAAAGGGAAACATGGCGCCTGACGGCGCGCCATTGCTTGCAGAGCGGAGCGCTGCTTGCCGGTGTTGCATTGCTTGCGTTGCTTGCATTGGTTGCTGGCCAGGCGGTGTTTGCAGGCCCTTATTCATGATGTTGTTCCATCTTGTGGCCGCCCATCATCTGGTCCATGCACATCTGGCCCGGTTCGATGCAGCGGTTGAGAATGGCGTGGTACAAGTCCTGGTCGACAGAAGCGTAGGAACGCACCGGCTCTTTTTCGCTGGGCTTTTCCAGCTGCAGGTAGTCAGGACGATTCAGATGGCCGCCGGCCGCCTTGCGCGCCTGCACCCACTTGTCGAAGTTTTCCTGGGTCAGGCCGTGGAACTTGAAGCGCATGTCGGAAAAGCCGGCGCCGCTGTAGTTGGCAGAGAAGCCGTCGAACTCGCCTGGACGGTTGATCACCGCGTTGAGCGAGGTCTGCATGCCGGGCATGGCGTAGATCTGGCCGGCCAGCGCCGGGATGAAGAAGGAGTTCATGATCGTCGACGAAGTGATCTTGAAGCGGATCGGCATATCGACCGGCGCCGCCAGTTCGTTAACGGTGGCGATGCCTTGTTCCGGATAGATGAACAGCCACTTCCAGTCCAGCGCCACCACTTCGACCGTCAGGGTCTTGGCGTCGGCCGGAATCGGACGGTCCGCATCGAGGCGCGACAGCGGCCGGTACGGGTCCAGGGTGTGGGTGCTGATCCAGGTCAGCAGGCCGAGGGCGATGATGATCAGCAGAGGCGCGCCCCAGATCACCAGTTCGAGTTGTGTAGAGTGGTCCCAGTCCGGCTCGTAGCGCGCGGCGGTATTGTTTTTACGGTAGCGCCAGGCAAACCAGATAGTCAATGCGATCACTGGCACGATAACCAGCAGCATCAGTAAGGTGGAGACGACGATCAGGCGTCCCTGCTGAGAGGCGATATCGCCGGACGGATTCATGACTACTGTGTTGCAGCCAGCCAGGAGGAGCACAGGCAAGACGGGCAGCAGAAGCAATCCGCGACGAGAAATTAGGGAAACCATGGAGTAAAAGTCCAGTCGAAGCTATCAGATCGTGGTACTGTACACTGACTGGTGCGCGTTGGCGATTGGACGTTTTGTCCTACCCTTGCCAGTGTAGCGTTTCGCTTGTAATCGCATGAAATGAAGCCTCGGATTATGCGCAAAACGCCACGCTAAGCGTCGGGAAGGGTCGCCATGCCAGCAGGCACGGCCATAATTAGTAGAGACCTAAAACCCACTAGAGACAAAATTATGATGACCAGTACTCATAGCCATAATGGCGATCTTTCCGCTAATCTCTCGTCCGCCCAAGACGTCCGCAGTGCCAAGTCTGACCATCCTGAAGTCGCCCCGGGCGAAATAGCCATCGGCGTGGTGATCGGCCGCGCCTCGGAGTACTTCGACTTTTTCGTCTATGCGATGGCCTCGGTCCTGGTGTTCCCGGCGGTTTTCTTTCCGTTTGAGCAACAACTGGAAGGGACGCTATACGCCTTCGTGATTTTCTCTTTCGCCTTCCTCGCCCGGCCGTTCGGCACCGTTCTGTTCATGGCGATCCAGCGCCGCTTCGGCCGCGAAGTCAAGCTGACTGCCGCGCTCTTCATATTGGGCATTTCCACGGCCGGCATGGCCTTTTTGCCGACTTATGAGCACCTTGGCTTCTATTCGATACTTCTGCTCTCGTTGCTGCGTATCGGCCAGGGCGTCGCCCTCGGCGGCTCATGGGACGGCCTGCCGTCGCTGCTGGCGCTCAATGCGCCGCAAAACAAGCGCGGCTGGTACGCCATGCTGGGGCAGCTGGGCGCACCGGTGGGCTTCATGATCGCCGGCGCCCTGTTCGCCTACCTGCTCGGCAACCTGACCACGGAAGACTTCCTCGACTGGGGCTGGCGCTATCCGTTTTACGTGGCCTTCGCCATCAACGTCGTAGCGCTGTTCGCTCGCCTGCGCCTGGTGTCGACGCCGGAATATGCGCGCCTGCTGGATGAGCGCGAACTGGAGCCGACCAAGGTCATCGAAATGACGCGCTCGCAAGGCCGCAACCTGCTAATCGGCGCGCTGGCCGCCCTGGCAAGCTATGCGCTGTTCCATCTGGTGACGGTGTTCCCGCTGTCGTGGATCAGCCTGTATTCGATGCGCTCGGTGCACGACTTCCTGATCATCCAGGTCGTCGGCGCTGCCCTGATGGCGGTGGGCGTAGTGGCCTCGGGCCTGATTGCCGACCGCCTGGGCCGCCGCACCACGCTCGGCAGCTGCGCGATACTGATCGCGATACTCAGCGCCTTCGTGCCGACACTGATGAACGGCGGCGAGCTGGGCCAGAATATCTTCATCCTGCTGGGCTTCAGCTTGCTGGGCCTGTCCTACGGCCAGGCAGCCGGCGCGGTCACCGCCAACTTCCCTGCCAAGTATCGCTATACCGGCGCCGCCCTGACCTCCGACCTGTCATGGCTGGTCGGCGCAGGTTTCGCACCGCTGGTGGCGCTGGGCCTGTCGGCCCACTTCGGCCTTGCCTATGTCAGCTTCTACCTGCTGTCGGGCGCTGCCTGTTCGCTGGCGGCCCTGAGCCTGAACCGCGCGCTGGAAATACGCGATTAGGCAAGCGAATCGCTGCTGCGCATGGCCTTGCCGATCAGGGCAAGCCATCCGCAGCAGAATGCCGTGCCGGATGCATGCAGATTAATCCTCGGCCCTCCAGCCGCTGCGGCCGAGGTACCCCTCTTCCAATCCAACATCAGAAAAATCAAAGTCGGCGTTGCAGTTCGGGACGGAGCGCAAGGCCGACGCCAGATAGCCGCCCAGGGCAAACACGCCGGAGACAAGGCCGGCCAGCAAGAGAATCATCATCGCAGCTCCTTTTTCGCACGATAGTGCGAAATTGAATTAAAAAAAACTCCAGCCACCCCGGCTATGCACCTTGGTAGTTAAAGCTCCTGTAAGTGGAAATCAAGCGGCTGTAAGCGTTATGCACCCGCTGCACCGCGCCGTTATCCCGCATGAAGCGGATATCGTGGGTAAGCCCGACGATCAAACTGTAGATTTCAAAAATCAGCTGCTCCGGATCGCTGTCCGGCCGCAGATGCCCTACTTCGATAGCCTGGATAATCGTGCGCCGCATCGTCGCGCGCCAGCGCATTACCCCGCGCTGGATGCGGTCGCGCAGCGGACCATCGATGTCGTCGTATTCAAAAGCGCCGGCGATATACAGGCAGCCGGCCACTTCGCGCGGATCGCTGGCGCGGCCGATCCAAGCCTTGACCTGGGAACTCAGGCGCGGCAAACCGCGCGGCAAAGCCATGGACGGCAGAAATACTTCTGCGCTGAAGCGGCGGTCAAATTCCTCCAGCACCGCCTCCTGCAGCGCCTCAAGCGAACCGACCCGCGAAAACACCCCGCTTTTGCTGATGTCCAGCTGTTTCGCGACTTCGCCGAGGGACAGATTGCCGATGCCCTCCGCCGCGGCAAGCGCTAAAGCGGCGTTGACGATGGCGGCGTAGGTGAGTTCGCTTTTGCTGGCTTGATTCATGATGCATGCATTTTAGCACACTCATGCGAAATTGAAAGAGCTTTATTCTGCATGCCTTTAGCGCTAATGCATGCTGCCGTCAACCAGCCACAGCCAGTGCAGGTCAGAGTCGCTCTCCGCGGCAAGCGCCGCCGTGACGCCAGAACGATATTTTTTTCTCAGATTGCGTTGCTTGCCATAGGCACAGATTTTTTTGATCACCGCGTGCAGCTCGGCGTCTCCGGACGCATCGTCCATCAGTTCGGCCCACAGATTCGCGGCATCCCAGCGCCTGAAATGCACGTACACCGTATTCCACTTGCCGAAGCGCGCCGGCAGTTCGTGCCATGCGCGCTCGCTGCCAATCAGCCATAGCAAGGCTTCTATGAACTGGCGGTTCCTTTTCGCGCGCAGCTCGGAATATCCGCTCTTGGCTGACAGCAGCAGCTCCAGCTTTCGCCACTGCTCATCCTGAAGAATCATGATCTTCTCTTTCGTTGGTCGCGCCGCGGATCCTGTGGAAGACCGGCTTGCCGCAGCGACATTGCCGGGTTGCCTGTCTTGATGGCCGAGCGCTTGTCGGTTCATTTCGCCGTCGCGGCTTATGCATCGTTTATACAGACCGATTTTACATATTGTTTTGATAATTTTTCGTTAATAATTGTTAATGATTGTTAATTTGCAAAGAAAAACTTCCTGTGGAGAGCTTGATGCGGGCATGACAAATTTGTCACGCCCGTGTCATCAGATCGTTTGAGGCCGAAGCCTAGACTGCAGTTCAGCGATGGCGGTTAGCGCTGTCGCCCTCTCCACATTTAAGGAAACAATCATGCGTACCGTAAAAACGATCTTCACAGTCTTGGCCTTCGGCGCCGCCGCATCCGCTTTCGCAGAAGCACCCTACCCGCCTGAACAGGCGTTCGTGTCGACCCTGACCCGGGCGCAAGTCGAGCAGGAAGTCGCCAAGGCTGAGGCACAGGGAACACTGCTGCAAAGCGACGCCGCCTATCCGGTCATTGCCGCGCCTGCGGTGCCAGGCGACAAGCCGATGATGGCGCAATTGCACGAGCATGGTAAGAGCGAGGCCGGCACCTCGATTTATGCAGGCGCATAAAACCGATGGCGCGCACGCCGGCCGCAGATGACGGCGGCTCAGCGCTTGCGCGCCAGCGTCAAGCCGTCGCCGACCGGCAGCATGGACAGGTCGATGCGCTCGTCGGCATGCAGTTTCAGGTTAAGCGCCTGCAAGGCAGCGGTATCGGCATCTTGCGCGGGAGCGGCCACGCTGCCGTCCCATAACACGTTGTCGATGGCGATCAGGCCGCCGCGCCGCACCAGCTGCAGGCAGCGTTCGTAGTAACCGTCATAGGCACTCTTGTCGGCATCGATAAAGGCAAAATCGTATTGCCCGGCCGCACCGGCAGCCAGCCGGGCGTCGAGCGTCGCCAGCGCCGGCGCCACCTGCAGGTCGATCTTGTGCGCCACCATCGCTTGCTCCCAGTAAGGGCGCGCGATGCGCGTATATTCGTCGCTGATGTCGCAAGCCAGGATCTGGCCGTCTTCCGGCAAGGCCAGCGCCACCGCCAGCGCGCTGTAGCCGGTAAAAACGCCTATTTCTATCGTCTGGCGGGCGCCCATCAGACGTATCAGCAGGGCCATGAATTGCCCTTGCTCCGGCGATATCTGCATGCCGCCGCGGACATGGCTGCGGGTGGCGGCGCGCAATGCGGTTTGCGCCGGATGTTCACGCAGCGAGTGGCTTAGCAGATAGTCATAGAGCGTATCGTCAAGATTAAGCGTGCGGTTGGACATGGTTTCGTTTTCTTGTAAGTGGAAAGATCAATTTACCACGCCAGCCTGCGCCGTCAAGGCAGCCACCGTTGGCCTGCTTGCAAGACCGGAGCGCGTGCGAAGGCCTAGCGCGCATCGGCGAAGATAGTCACCAGCCAGTCCACCAGCACCCGAACCTTGGGCGACAGCTGGCGGTGATGCGGATAGAGCACCGATACGGTCGACGGCCGCGGCCTGGCCGCAGGCAAGACTTCCCGCAGCTCGCCCGAGGCCAGCAGATGCGCGACGGCATAGCGCGGCAGCTGGATCAGGCCGAAACCCAATTTGCAGCACTGCACATAGGCATCGGCATTGTTGACCGATATGCTGCCGTTGATCGCATATTCGCCGGCCTCCCCGTTCACCGTGAATTCAAACGGATAGAGCTTCCCGCTTTGCGGCGAAAAGAAATTGACTGCACGGTGTCTGTCAAGTTCGTCCACCGCCAGGGGTTCGCCATGCTTTTCCAGATAGGCCGGACTGGCGCAGGTGACCTGATCCAGGCTGGCGACCTGCCGGCCCACCATCGACGAATCGCGCAATTCGCCCACGCGCAGCACGCAATCGATGCTCTCCCGCACCAGGTCTACCAGGCGGTCGCCCATGCCGATCTGCAGTTCGATATTCGGGTAACGGTTGCAGAACTGGTCGAGCACCGGCAGCACGAAATGGCGCCCCAGCGTGCCGTGCATATCTATCCTCAGCTTGCCCGAGGGGTTGGCGACGGCTTGCGAAAACACATTTTCGGTTTCCTCCAGATCCGCCAGCAGCTGCATGCAACGCGTGTAATATGCGTCGCCGTCCAGGGTGGTGCTGACCTGGCGCGTGGTCCGGTGCAGCAGCCGCACGCGCAGGCGCGCTTCCAGCTGCTTGATGGCGTTGGTCACGGTCGCTTTCGGATAGCCGAGATCGTCGGCGGCCCTGGTAAAACTTTTCAATTCGACAATGCGCGTAAAAATGCGCATGGCTTCAAATTTGTCCATGGAGGCGTCCAGCTTGATTATTAATTCATATGGAACAGTGTAAGCATGGATAGCTAGTTTATCCAAATAAAATTAATCGTCATGATGCACGTACTGCCCTGCAAACCGACATCCGGCAATACATAGCGCGGGGCGGCTTAAGCAACGCTCAAACCAACTTCAAGGAACTTCAAATGAATAACGCGGACAAGAAAGTAGCCATCGTCACCGGATCCTCGCGCGGCATCGGCGCGGCCGTGGCGCAACGCCTGGCGCAGGACGGCTTTGCCGTGATCGTCAACTATTCGGGCAGCGCTGCCGCTGCCGCAGCCCTGGTGCAGCAGCTGATCGGCCAAGGCGGCCAGGCATTGGCGGTACAGGCCGACGTCAGCGATCCTGCAGCGGTGCGCGCCATGTTCGATGCGGCGGAACACGCATTTGGCGGCGTCGATGTGCTGGTCAACAACGCGGGCATCATGGTCAACGCAAGCATTGCCGAAACCGACGATGCCGGCTTCGACCGCCAGATCGCCATCAATCTGAAAGGCAGCTTCAATACGCTGCGCGAAGCCGCCAAACGCCTGCGCAATGGCGGCCGCATCATCAATTTCTCGTCGAGCGTGGTCGGCATGCTGCAGCCTACCTATGGCGTGTATGCCGCCACCAAGGCTGGCGTGGAAGCGATGACCAGCGTGCTGGCCAAGGAGCTGCGCGGCAAGAATATTACCGTCAACGCCATCGCACCAGGGCCGACCGCCACCGATCTTTTCCTCAACGGCAAACCGCAGGAGCTGGTCGAGCGCCTTGCCAAGATGGCGCCGCTGGAGCGCCTCGCCCAGCCGCAGGATATCGCCGGCGCAGCGTCCTTCCTGGCCGGCGCCGATGGCGGCTGGATCAATGGCCAGGTCCTGCGCGCCAACGGCGGCATCATCTAAACGGCCTTGTTCAGGTTGCCGCCAGCGTTTCGGCCATTCGGCCAAAACAAGTGAACTTCTGATTCAGGCATCAGGCATGCGGAGCGCATTTTGTCTCAAGCGGCAAATTGCGCGCCACATACGCCACCAGCTGCTGCACGCACGCGGCGAGGCTTTCATGGCCGCTATCGATTGCAAGCTGGGGATGCTCAGGTGTTTCATACGGCGCGCTGATGCCGGTAAATTCGCTCAATTCGCCCGAACGCGCTTTCTTGTACAGGCCCTTGGGGTCGCGCGATTCGCAGGTCGCCAGGTCGGCGGCGACATGGATTTCGTGAAACGCCTCTCCGCAGGATTGGCGGGCGCGCGCACGGTCGGCCCGGTACGGGGAAATGAAAGCCGTGATGCAGATCAGGCCGGCGTCGGCAAACAATGCGGCGACCTCGCCTACGCGCCGGATATTCTCGCTTCTATCCGCCGGGCTGAAGCCAAGATTTGCATTCAGGCCATTGCGTATATTGTCTCCATCCAGCACGTAGCAGGAATATCCCTGCGTCGTCAGCGCATGCTCCAGGGCCATGGCGAGCGAGGATTTGCCGGACGCGGGCAACCCGGTCAGCCACAGGACTGCGCCGCGGTGGCCGTAATGCGCCGCGCGCTGCGATGCATTCAAGGCATGGGGTACTGCGGTCAGATTTTTTTGCATTCAACGCTCCACAGAATATGGCGCCCTGCGACGGCCAGGCGGCGGAATACATGATGCCTCAAAACGCAGCGGCCGCAACGGCCAATATCCGCGATTCAAGCGTCAGCCACGCTACGCAGGCGCAGGATGCGGTAATATTTGCTGGACAGTTTGCCGGCGCCGCGGGTGCCGAAAACGTCGCGGGCAGCCATTCATATTTGAGAGCAAAGGCCATTCTGATGATTCCAGCATTCGTCGGCGTAACGGGTTTACCGAGGGCGGGTTCCACCTTGCTGTGCCAGCTGCTGGCCCAGCATCCAGAAATTCATTGCGAAGGACATAGCTCTCCCCTGTGCAACACCTTGCTGGGGATCCGCCGCATGATCAGCGAAGATACTTTTTTCCTGTCGCAGCTCGATACTCAGTTCGAACAAAGCTATGCCCACCTGACCTCGGCAATGCAAGGCTTCTTGCGCGGCTGGCATCATGATTGCGGCAAGCAGGCGGTGGTGGACAAGAACCGCGCATGGCTGCACGCGATAGAACTGCTGCTGCATATCGAGCCGAACGCCAAGCTGATCGTGTGCCTGCGCGAGCTCGGACAAATCTACGGTTCGATCGAAGCGCAGCACCAGCGTACGATCCTGGTCGATTTCATCGACCACCTGGCCGATTTCGACCGCTTCGGGCGGGCCGACATGCTGTTCGCCAAAGACAAGGCCATCGGCGCTCCGCTGATCTCCCTGCATGCGGTGGCCGACCTGCCTAAGCATGTGCAGGAACGCCTGTATTTCATCCGTTTCGAAGACTTGATGGAACGGCCCTCGGCCTGCATGGCGCACCTATATTCCTGGCTGGGACTGTCGCCGTTCGAAATCGATCCCGACCATCTGGCGATCGGGGTCCAGGAAAGCGACAGCCACTACCACATGAAATACAGCCACAAGCAGGCCCGCCAGATCAGCAAGCCGAAGCGGCACGATATCCCGCCGCGCATACAGGCACAGATCGAAACTGCCTGCTCCTGGTTCTACCAGCTTTACTATCCGCAGAAGAAGTAAGGCCCGCTCCCTCGGGTCAGCTGTCCCTAAAACGCCTTGCCGATCTCGGCCCAGGCGCGCACTGATTTATTGTCGCCGATCAGTTTTGGTGTCGAGCCGAACGGCGCCGCAACATAGAGCTTGGCATGCCACTGGTCCGGGCCTGCCCAATTCATGCCAACGCCGGCGCCGCTCAGCGTGGCGCCGTTGTCGCCCGGCAGCCAGGGATTCTTGTTGACCGTTACGTGTTCGCTGTCGACGAAGGCCAGCACCTGCCAGCGCCCGCTCGCGAACTGGCCGAGATCGTGCCGCAGTTCAACCGAACCGAAGACCCCGGTATCGCCGGACAGCACGCCGATGTCATAGGCGCGCACCGTATAAGGACCGCCCGCGACCATCTTTTCGGCAGGGTCCAGGTTGCCGTTGGCCCATTGGCCGGCCAGCGTGAAATACAGGGAATCGTTCTGTGTCAGATTTTGCAGCTGCGCCAGATTGCCGTTCCATTTCGTGTAGCTGCCTTTGGTCTTGGCGGTGACCGAATCGGACAGTTCGGCCGCCCGGTCGTCGAAGCCGACACGTCCCGCGGTGATGCCTATGTTCCAGGTGCCGATGCCGCCGGCCAGCGCGCCGTTGCGCCAGTCGCCGTTCAGGCTCGCGCTCCAGTTGTCCAGGTGGCGGTCGGTCTTGATATTGCTGACGCCGATGCGGTCGTTCAATTGCTTGCGGTCGTACTGGATCTGGCCGTACAGGTTGGCCTCGCGCGTGCGCATGAACGGATGCTTGACCCAGATGCTCGCCACTTGCGCGGTGCCGCGCGCGTCCAGCGCGCCCAGGGCATCGCCGAGGATGTAATGCAGCGCCGAATAGGAGCCGCCCATACGCGTGCCCAGGCCATTGAGCAGGGTTTCATAGGCAATGCTGCCGTAATTCATGTCCCTGCCGCTGGTCAGGGCGCCAAGGCTGAGGACATCGCCATGGTGCAGCGGATTGAAGATATTTACGGCGGCGCTGAGGCGGGCGCGGCCGGTATAGCGGTTGCCGAAATTATCCACCGCCACATTGCCGGCCACCTGCGCCGTCGGGTCGGCTTGCACCTGCAGGTCGGAAGTGCCGACTGCTTCGCCTGGCTTCAGGAGCGCGCTGACGGCGACGCCCGGGATATCCGAGGCCAGCAGCAGCGTGCGGTCAAGCCCCGCCTGCGCAACCACTTGCCCGGCCTGCAAAGGAGACAAGGTTTGCTGCAGCAGGGCGTCGCCCACCCGGCTGCGGTTGTCCAGCTTGACCTGGCCGTAACGGGCTTCGATCACCGTTACCTTCACCACGCCGCCTTGCACGGTCTGGGCCGGGATGATGGCGCGCGCCAGCGGGTAGCCGTGGCTGTGGTAATAGTCGGTGATGCGCGAGACCACTTCGCCGAGCTGGGCCAGGGTGAGGCTCTTGCCCTCGGCGTCGGCCACCAGCGCATGCAGGGTGGCCGTATCGAAAGCAGTATTGCCGGACAGCTGTATGCTGGTGACCTTGAAGGCCGCTCCCGCCGGCTGCTGGGCGCCGCCCTCCTGTTCGATGGTCAGCCCGGTCCCCGTTGACGAGGGAAGCGCCGGCTTGACCGGCTGGATCTGCTGCAGTATCGAGCCGGCGCTGGGCGGGGTCACCGGATCGGCCGCCAACGCGCAAAAATATGGGTAGCAGAGCAGCATGGCTGCGATGACCGGCTTCGTTGGCGTTAGGAATCTACCGTTATTATTCATTGAGGCTCGCTTATTCATCCGTTCTCACAATATTGTCAGGCAGCTTGACTCCGCCGCCCGTGATCTTCAATTCCACACCGTTCATGCCGTCTCCGATTTTATTGTTCGGCGGCTGGATGTTGAACTGCACCAGGTCGAGCGCAGCCAGGTTGATGCCCGCGTGCGACGGAGCAAAAACCGAATCCAGGGCGGTGATCACGTTCTGCACCGGGACGGGCGCCGCACCCGGCTTCAGAGTCAGCGCGGTGGCGTTCCCTGCCGCTTGCACGAACACATAGTTCATCGCGCTCAGGCCGCCGCCGTCAATCGCATACAGCCCGGGCTGGCTGGTCGGCTGGGCATTGGTTGTCCAGGCCAGGTTGCCAGTCGTAGCATTGTCCAGCGTGTCGCCGCCCACCAGGCCGCTCAGGGTTCCGCTCAGGCCGGATGGCGTTTGACCGGCAATGCCGCTTGCCGGGGCGGCATTATAGGTAAGCGTCGCCGGCGTAATATTGGCGCTGGTCGTCGTCGTCCCGCTCACCGTATAGTTCCCGGCGTCGGCGCCGCTTGCGCTGATGCCCGCCACCGTCACGGTCTTGCCGGCGCCGGCATTCTTGTCGGCGAAGTTGGCGGAGGTGTCGCTGAACGTCACCGCATCGCCGGCCAGTCCGCCGCTGAGCGTCACCGTAGCCGTCGTATTGCCGTCATAGGTTTTGTTGGCGCCGATGGCGGCAACGGTGATGGCCAGCGGCGTGATATCGGCAGTGGCGGATGCGGTGGTATTGCTGACCACATAGTTGCCGGCATCGGCCCCGCTTGCGCTGATGCCTGAAATGGCGATCGTCTTGCCGGTGCCTGCATTTTTGTCGCCAAAATTTGCCGAAGTATCGGTGAAGGTCACCTTATCGCCGCCTATCAGGCCGCCGCCGGTCAATATCGCCGAACCGGAAATCGTTGCATCATAGACCTTGCTGACGCCGCTCGCAGTGACGGTGACCGACTGCCGGTTGACCGTATAGTCGCCGGTAATGCTGCCCAGTATGTAGTTGCTGGCATCGGCGCCGCCCAAGGCGCCATTCGCCGATTCAATGCCGATATGGGTGCCGGCAGTCAGGTGGCCGCTGCTGCTGGTAAGCCCAGCCGTATTCACCGAAACGCCGGGTGCGCTGACAAGGTCTCCCGAGATGACATTCGATATGCTGAGTGCGCCTGGCGCCAGCGCCGCACCGTAAGTCGAGCTGCCGGCGGCAATCGAACCGGCCAGCGCCAGCGGACTGACAGTGTAGTTGCCCGTTGGGCCGGTGAACGTGTAGTTGCCGGCATCGGCTCCGCTCAGGGCGCTGACCGATTCGATGCCGTTATGCGTTCCGACAATCAGGTGTCCGCTGCTGCTGGTCAGGCCGGTCGTGTTGACCGCGACCGTCGCCGTGCCCAGCACGTCGCCTGTCACGGCATTGGTGAAGCTCGCCGCACCCGGCGCCAAGACAGCGCCATAGATCGAACTGCCGGCGCCGATCGAACCGGTCAACGCCAGCTGGCTGACGGCATAGTCGCCGGTTGGCGCGGCAAAGGTGTAATTGCCGGCATCCGCCCCGCTCAGCGCGCTGACCGATTCAATGCCGGTGTGGGTGCCGGCGATCAGGTGTCCGCTGCTGCTGGTCAGGCCGCTGGTGTTGACTGCAACCGTGGCCGTGCCCAGCACGTCGCCTGTCACGGCATTGGTGAAGCTCACCGCACCCGGCGTCAATGCCGAACCGTAGGTTGAGCTGCCCGCCCCTATTGACCCCGTCAAGGCCAACGGACTCACGGTGTAGTTGCCGGTGGCGCCGGCAAAGGTGTAATTGCCCGCGTCCGCTCCGCCCAGGGTAGTGCCTACCGATTCGATACCGTTATGCGTACCGGCCGTCAAGTGGCCGCTGCTGCTGGTCAGGCCGGTGGTGTTTACCGCGACGGCGCCAGGCGTGACAAGGTCGCCGCTCACGACATTGGTGAAACTTGCTGCGCCCGGCGCCAGGACCGAGCCGTAGACCGAGCTGCCCGCCGCAACCGCGCCGGTCAAGGCCAACTGGGCGACGGTATAGTCGCCGCTGGCGCCGGCAAAGGTGTAGTTGCCGGCGTCCGCGCCGCCCAAGGCAGCGCCGACCGATTCGATGCCGGTATGGGTTCCGGCAATCAGGTGGCCGCTGCTGCTGGTCAGGCCAACCGTATTCACCGTGACGGCCCCAGGCGTGACCAGATCACCGCTCACGGCGTTGGTGAAATTCGCCGCGCCGGGAACCAGTGCAGAGCCGTAGGTCGAGCTGCCCGCGCCAACCGTAGCGCTCAACGCCAGCGGACTGACGGTGTAGTTGCCCGTGACCCCGGTAAATGTGTAGTTGCCGGCGTCGGCTCCGCTCAAGGCGCTAACCGATTCAATGCCGTTATGCGTGCCAGCCGTCAGGTGCCCGCTGCTGCTGGTCAGGCCCGCCGTGTTGATGGCAATCGTCGCCGTACCCAGCGCATCGCCCGACACGGCGTTGGTGAAATTCGCAGCGCCCGGGACCAGGGCCGCCCCGTAGGTCGAGCTGCCCGCCGCAACCGTGCCGGTCAAGGCCAACTGGGCGACGGTATAGTCGCCTGTAGCGCCGGCAAAGGTATAGTTGCCCGCGTCCGCGCCGCCCAGAACAGTGCCCACCGATTCGATGCCGGTGTGGCTGCCGGCAACCAGGTGGCCGCTGCTGCTGGTCAGCCCGGTCGTATTCACCGTGACTGCACCGGGAGTGACCAGATCGCCGCTCACGGCGTTGGTGAAATTCACCGCACCCGGCGCCAGGGTCGAGCCGTAGGTCGAGCTGCCCGCCGCAAGCGTGCCGTTCAACGCCAGCTGGTTGACGCTGTAGTCGCCTGTGACCCCGGTAAATGTGTAGTTGCCGGCATCGGCCCCGCTCAGCGCGCTGACCGATTCGATGCCGCTGTGGGTGCCTGCGACCAAGTGTCCGCTGCTGCTGGTCTGGCCCGTAGTGTTGACGCCAACCGTGGCCGTACCCAGCGCATCGCCCGACACCGCATTGGTGAAGTTAGCCGCACCCGGAACCAAGGCCGAGCCGTAGGTCGAGCTGCCGGTCGCTATCGAACCGGTCAGGGCCAGAGGCGTCACGGTGTAGTTGCCGGTCGGCCCGGCAAATGTATAGTTGCCGGCGTCTGCACCGCTCAGCGCGCTGACCGATTCAATACCGTTATGCGTGCCGGCAATCAGGTGCCCGCTGCTGCTGGTAAGTCCAGTCGTGTCGATCGCAACCGTCGCCGTACCTAGCGCATCGCCCGCCACTGCATTGGTGAAACTCGCCGCCCCTGGGACCAGAGCGGCGCCATAGGTCGAACTGCCGGTGGCAATCGCGCCGGTCAGCGCCAGCTGGCTGACGGTATAGTCGCCGCTTGGTCCGGTAAACGTGTAATTGCCGGCATCGGCGCCGCTCAGCGCACTGACCGATTCGATGCCGGTGTGGGTGCCGGCAATCAGATGGCCGCTGCTGCTGGTCAGGCCCGTGGTATTAACGCCAACCGTGGCCGTGCCCAGCACATCGCCTGTCACCACATTGGTGAAGTTCGCCACACCCGGCGCCAGCGCCGCACCGTAGGTCGAACTGCCGGCGCCGATCGAACCGGTCAGCGCCAACTGGTTGACGACGTAGTTGCCTGTAATCCCGGTAAATGTGTAGTTGCCGGCATCGGCCCCGCTCAAGGCGCTGACTGTTTCAATGCCGTTATGCGTTCCCGCAATCAAATGCCCGCTGCTGCTGGTCAGGCCGGTGGTGTTGACGCCAACCGTGGCCGTGCCCAGCACGTCGCCTGTCACGGCATTGGTGAAGCTCACCGCGCCCGGTGTCAACGCCGAACCGTAGATCGAGCTGCCCACCCCTATTGACCCCGTCAAGGCCAACGGACTCACGGTGTAGTTGCCGGTGGCGCCAGCAAAGGTGTAGTTGCCTGCGTCCGCTCCACCCAAGGCAGTGCCCACCGATTCGATGCCGTTATGCGTGCCGGCAGTCAAATTCCCGCTGCTGCTGGTCAGGCCGGTCGTATTCACCGTGACGGCGCCAGGTGTGATCAGGTCGCCGCTCACGGCATTCGTGAAACTGGCCGCCCCTGGCGCCAGCGCCGCACCGTAGACCGAGCTGCCCGCCGCAACCGCGCCGGTCAAGGCCAGTTGGCTGACGGTATAGTCGCCAGTGGCGCCGGCAAAGGTGTAGTTGCCGGCGTCCGCGCCACCCAGAACAGTGCCCACCGATTCGATGCCGGTATGGGTTCCGGCAACCAGGTGGCCGCTGCTGCTGGTCAGCCCGGTCGTATTCACCGTGACGGCCCCAGGCGTGACCAGATCACCGCTCACGGCGTTGGTGAAATTCACCGCGCCTGGCGCCAGGGTCGAGCCGTAGGTCGAACTGCCCGCCGCAAGCGTGCCGTTCAAGGCCAGCTGGTTGACGTTGTAGTTGCCCGTGACCCCGGTAAATGTGTAGTTGCCGGCATCGGCTCCGCTCAAGGCGCTGACCGTTTCAATGCCGTTATGCGTGCCGGCAATCAGATGACCGCTGCTGCTGGTCAGGCCGGTGGTGTTGACGCCAACCGTGGCCGTGCCCAGCACATCGCCTGTCACTGCATTGGTGAAGTTCGCCGCGCCCGGCGCCAGCACCGAACCATAGGTCGAACTGCCAGCCCCGATGCTGCCGGTTAACGCCAACGGGCTCACGGTGTAGTTGCCGGTGGCGCCGGCAAAGGTATAGTTGCCCGCGTCCGCTCCACCCAAGGCAGTGCCCACCGATTCGATGCCGTTATGCGTGCCGGCAGTCAAATTCCCGCTGCTGCTGGTCAGTCCAGCCGTATTCACGGTGACAGCGCCCGGCGTGACCACGTCGCCGCTCAAGGCGTTGGTGAAATTCACCGCGCCCGGCGCCAGGGTTGAACCGTAGGTCGAGCTGCCGGCGCCAACCGTAGCGCTCAAGGCCAGCTGATTGACGCTGTAGTCGCCTGTGACCCCGGTAAATGTGTAGTTGGCGGCATCGGCCCCGCTCAGCGCGCTGACCGATTCGATGCCGCTGTGGGTGCCTGCGACCAAGTGTCCGCTGCTGCTGGTCTGGCCCGTAGTGTTGACGCCAACCGTGGCCGTACCCAGCGCATCGCCCGACACCGCATTGGTGAAGTTCGCCGCACCCGGAACCAGGGCCGAGCCGTAGGTCGAGCTGCCGGTCGCTATCGAACCGGTCAGGGCCAGAGGCGTCACGGTGTAGTTGCCGGTGGCGCCTGCAAAGGTGTAGTTGCTCGCGTCCGCCCCGTTCAAGACAGTCCCCACCGATTCGATGCCGTTATGCGTACCGGCCGTCAGGTGGCCGCTGCTGCTGGTCAGGCCCGTTGTATTCACGCTGACCGGCCCGGCCGTGACGACATGGCCGGCAACCATGTTGGTGAAAGTCACCGTACCCGGCAGCAGGGCTGAACCATAGACAGAGCTGCCGGCGCTAAGCGTGCCGATGAGCGCCAGCGGATTGATCGTCAAAGTCCCGTTGACAAACGTCACGATGTAACCCTGCTGGCCGGTGGAAGACAGGCCCGACGCCGTAATCGTGTAAGTGCCGGCATTGACCGCGGCCTGCGACGTTCCGCCATAACTGATGCTGCCCAGCAGGCCAACCGGCGTCCCGCCATACCTGTAGCCGTTGAGGCCGGTGTATGTGACGCCGTTGTTGCTGGCATAGGCCGCGCCGTTGAAAATGCTGGTGGCATTGTTGGCAGTGACGGTCAGCGCCGTCATGCCGGAAAGCAGCAGCGGGTAGCCGCCGGATATCAACCAGGTGTTGCTGAAATCCCATGCGGGGTTCAGATTGCCGTTGGCCGCGGTGCTGGAGGTGAAGTTGGCCTGATTCTGCATGTTGGCAGTGGTCATGCCGGTGCCGGCGGCGGACGTGGCCTGGCCGGAGCTTGTCTTATCCCAGAAACTGCCGGTGACGGTGCCGGCGTTGTTGCCAACCAGCCCGCCAACCGAGGTCGAGCCGCCGCCGGCGCTGACGCTGCCTGTCGAATAGCTGTCGGTGATCGTGCCGCCCAGGGCCCCGGCGCCGGCATTATTGCCTACCAGTCCGCCGACAAAGGAAGCGCCGGCGGCGCCTGTTACGCTGCCCGTTGCATAGCTGTTGCTGATCGCCGGGCTGCCGCCCGCACCGCCATAATTGTGGCCAACCAGGCCGCCGATGGCGCTGGTGCCGGAAACGGCGCCCGTCGCATAGCTGTTGCTTATCGTCGACGGACCGGAAAAGCCATAATTGGATCCTAGCAAGCCGCCCACATAGGACGAGCCGCTCACGGTGCCGGTGGCATAGCTGTTGCTGATCACGCTGACGGCGCTGCCGCCGCCGTAGCTGTATCCGATCAATCCACCGACATAATTGCTGGTTCCGGTGACATTCCCGGTGGCATAGCTATAGCTGACGGTGCCCCCCTGCAGGCCGCCGAGCAAACCGCCGACGTTGCTTGCCGCAGCCCCGGCATTGAGCGTTCCGCCAGCATAACTTCTGGTGATCGTGCCGCCGGAGTTTTCACCCACCAAGCCGCCGATAAAAGTCGCATTGCTGCTGGCGCTCACCGTGGCGGTTGAAAAGCTGTTGCTGATTTTCCCGAAATTCTGTCCCACCAATGCGCCGGTGTAGTTCGAGGAGGTGACTGCCACGCTCCCGCCCAGCAGCCCCACGTTGCGGACCACGCCAGCCGCACCCACCGCGCCGATCATGCCGATGCCGACAAGCGAACCGTCATTGATCGTCAGGCCGCTGACAGTATGGCCCAGGCCGTCGAAGACGCCGGAAAATTCCTGCGCCGGAGTCAATACCGTCACTCCTTTGCCGCCGATCGGCGTGAAGCCTGCGCCGCTGTTCCAAGCCGAAGTGGCGGCAGCGTTGATATCGCTGCCCAGCGCATAGTAGCCGGCGAGATTCCCTAGCGTCCCCTGCAAGGTGCCGTCGCCGCTGCTGGTGGCCGTACCCAGGGAGTTGATGACCGTATAGACATGATTGTTCATGGTCAGCACGCCGCTGCCGCTGAAATTGACGCGGCCGTTAAATCCGGCGCTGCCCAAGGCGACATTGACATGGCCGCTGCCAGGCTCCAGGTCCAGGCTGGCGGATCCGCTTGCCGTCATCGTGGCGTTGATGTTCACATCGTTGCTGGCGTTCAGCGTCAGCTTGTGGCCGCTCCAGCTGACCGTGTCGTCGACGTTGATATTGCCGCTGGTGCCGGCGCCGCCGCTGGCCGAAGAAATCGTTACATTGCCCAAGCCCAATGCCGTATTGAGGGCGGCGCCGGTCTGGTCGCCGCCGCTGGGCGCAATCGTGAAATCGGTAGGATCGATCAGCCAGGTGCCGGCCAGGCCCTGCGCCGCCGCAGTGGTGATCCGGGTGCTGCTGGCTACCTTGACGTTGGCTGCACTGGTTTCGATAAAGCCACCGTTGCCGCCGGCCGGCGCGCTGGCGTCGAGCGTGCCGCCGACATTGACGGTGCCTGCTGCCATGCCGCCCAGCAAAGTAATCGTGCCGCCGTGGTTTTCCACGGTGCGCGCTTCAATCACGCCGGTGTTGTTGACGACGCTGGCCAGCAACGCATCTTTTGCGCCCGCGCTCATGATCACCCGGCCGCCGTCGGCCCGGATCAGCCCGCCGTTTTCCGCCGCGCTGTTCAGCACGCTCTGGTCGACTTGCAGCTGCAGCAGGCTGTTGCCGCTGAATGTGAGGGTGACGGCGTTGCCGGCGCCGAGCGCCACCGCGCCCTGTTGCGCGCTGATCGTGCCCTGGTTGCTGACATGGTTGCCGAGCAAGGCGACGTAGCCGCCATTGGCCGCCGTGATCGATCCCTGGTTGACCACGCTGCCCGGGCCGTTGCCGCTGAAAGTGCGGGCATTGCCGTTCAGGCTGGCGTCGCGCAGATCCAGGGTGGAAGCCACCAGCCCGCCGACATTGACCTGCGCGCCAGAGCCGAACAGGATGCCGTTCGGGTTGATCAGGAATACCTGGCCGTTGGCATTCAGATGGCCCAGGATCTGCGTGCCGTTGGTGTCGAATATGCGGTTGACGGCAATCGCGCTGACCGAAGGCTGCACGAAATTGACCGTTTCCTGGGGAGCGATGTTGAAGCCGCTCCAGTTCAAGGTGGCATTCTGGCTGGTCTGGCTGATCGTGGTGGTGGCGCCGGATTGGCGGATGCTGCCGCTACCCGCAACAACCTGCCCGCCGGTCGGCGCCGCCTGCGCGGCAACCGCCGTCAGCGACAATGCCGCCGCCACCAGTTTGCGGCGTCCGCCTTTGCCGCGTCCGCGCGTTGTTTCCGCTACTGCGATCCAGCCGTTGGTCACTGTGCTCCAGACCAGGCGATAGATGTGGTTCATAGATCCGTGGCGTTTCATGGGATGATTTCCTCATTGAACCTGCACTTCTCGACCAAACAATGCGCGCGGCTTGCCAAGACATGATCGGCCGCCCACCTGCTCCTCGCTTCAACAAACCGTGCGGCATCGACGCCGCGCATTCGTCATGCAGAAACTATGCTTGCGCTGCCCGACGCCGGAAAACAGCAGTACGGCTGGGCAGATCTTCAAGTAAATCGTATTACAACGACAACGGATTCAAAGGGGTGCGACTGGCGCAAGGCGCGCCAAAATGAGAGCTGACATTCAGACAATGTCAAGCTGGGGGGACTTAGCTGGTTTCCCTATCCAACTTTCTTTTAAGCAAAATATTAACCAAGTGAATGTGTTACACGCAAGCTAATTGTTACTCTTAATTGTATTTTATTGTTTCTGTGGGATTTTGGCGTCGGATGGCTGCATGCGGTGAGCCTGCGGCGACTTTTTTGAAGCAAGTATTGCCGAATACTATTGCCCAATTCCGGTTTTCCTGTTCAACTTCGGCTTGCTGCAGGTTAACATTCAGCAACCCGATACGTACAAAAGCAGGCTACTCACTGAAGGAAATGCGATGAACATATTTCTCGGTAGCATCATGACTTTCGGTTTTCAGTTCAATCCCAGCGGCTGGCAGCAATGCAACGGTCAAACGCTCGGCATCAGTCAAAATTCAGCCTTATTCGCCTTGCTGGGCACCACCTTTGGCGGTGACGGCGTACAAACCTTTCTATTGCCGAATTTGCAAGGAAGAATGCCGCTTTGCCAAGGCAACGGAGCCGGTTTGAGCCCGCGTGTGATCGGTGAGTTGTCCGGCAACGAAAACATCTCGATCGGAATCAGCAACCTGCCGGCCCACACCCACACCGCCACCTTTACTCCTTCGGGCAGCAGCGGCTACACGGTATCGGGCAACACGGCTGGAAATCAGCTGGTGCCCTCCGCGACCAACAACATCCTGTCAGGATCGCCGGCCGGCATCACAGCCGCGGCGATCTGGAGCGCGGCGCCAGCGACGATTCCCCTGGGCGGCAGCGGCGGCGGTTCCGGCGGCACGGTAAGCAACGCCCTCACCGGCAACAGCCTGCCCGCAGCGATCATGAATCCGTACCTGGCGCTGAACTTCAGCATTGCGTTGACGGGTATTTTCCCTTCACGCAACTAACAATCGCCGCAGCAGAAATCACCACGCGTCAAACCGCAATAACACCGGTCCTTAGTCCTTAAACCGCAGCATTTACAAGGGAGATTTCCATGGAAGCATTTCTCGGCAGCATAATGACTTTCGGTTTTCAATTTAATCCCAGCGGCTGGCAGCTATGCAACGGCCAGACGCTCGCCATTCAGCAATATGCAGCCCTATTCTCGCTGCTGGGCACCAACTATGGCGGCAACGGTACGCAAAATTTCCAGCTGCCGAATCTGCAAGGACGGGTGCCGATTGGCCAAGGCACCGGACTCGGCTTGACGCCGCGTGTGATCGGCGAAGCGTCCGGCACGGAAAACATTGAGATCTCCATCAGCAATCTGCCGTCCCATACCCACGTCGCCACGTTTACGCCGTCGGGCGGCAGCAGCTACATGGTGTCGACCAACACCAGCGGAAACCTGCTGGCGCCGACGGCGACCAACAACATCCTGTCCGGCTCGCCTGCCGGCCCGCAAGGCGCAGCGATCTGGGGTTCGGCCGCAGGCACCATTCCCCTGGGCGGCAGCAGCGGCAGTTCCGGCGGCACCGTCACCAACGCCCTCACCGGCAGCAACGCACCCGTGGGCACCATGAACCCCTACCTGGCGCTGAATTTCAGCATCGCGCTGGTGGGTATTTTCCCGTCCCGTAACTAACGACTAACGGGCCGCAACAGCGAGCTGGCCGGCAGCCGGCCAGCTTCGCTTCCGTCTTTTCATTGCCGACAGATCAAATCCGATGCTAGAACTTGTTGACGCCGCTTATTTCGCCCCTTCGACCGGACAGGTCTGCATGCTGCATCTGCCCGACGGCAGCACCTTGCCGGTGCTGGTCGACAGCGTGAATGTGAAAGCGCAATACCGCAATCCGTATGCGCCGGAACAGCAGCGCCTGCCGTTCATCGTCACCTTGACTGCGCAACAAGCGACGGCTTTTCTCGAAGGCCCATGCGCGATCGATATGCCGCAGCGCGAGCGCCTGGAAGGCGTGTACGTGTCGCGCCTGGCGCCGCTCGGACGCGATCCGGCCGGCGCATATTTCCAGGTGGTGTTCAGCTGACGCGATTCAAGACTGGCGCTGCTTGCCTGGATACCACACCATGCGATCGGCCATCAGTTCCGATTCTTCCACCTGGAATCCCAATTCCAGGTAGATCCGCTTGGCGCCGGGATTGTTGTGCCAAACCACCACCGCGACCGGGCATTGCACATTGCTTGCGGCTTGCTGCACGCCGCGCAGGACTGCCTTGCCGTAGCCGAAGCCGCGGGCGGCGGCAATGAAAGCGATGTAAATCACGCGCACTTCGTTGTGACCGAAATCGACCACCAGCGCACCGACCGCGGCCTGGGTTTTCTCGATGACGAAATGCATGGCGTTCGGATATTCTTCACCGGCGCCTTGGGTATGCGCGGCGTATTGCTGGGCGATCACCGTTTCGATGAATTCGGGTTCACCGTCGATGAACTGCAGGTCTGGCCTGGCGGAACGATACAGGGTTGCCAGGAAGGGCTGGTCGCCGGCGGTGGCGGGCCGCAGGGAAATGCCGGCGGGCATGGCAGAGGAAGAAGTGAGCATGCTGAGTTTTCTCAGAAATTGAAATAGATAAGGTGGCCGTCACTACGGCGGACATCACACTGCTGGAGCAGCTTATAACAGAAGCTGGCTTGACGGATGAAGGCGCCTCAAATAAAGTGCCTCGGCGCAAGATTTTTGCCTGGACCGCAGGCCAGTTGAGAAACGCGGCAACCGACGCATCAATTGGATTGAAGGTAGTCGAATGAATAAATTCCTCAAATTGCCGCTTCTCTTTGATCCCGACGAATTGCTGAAGGATTTGCAGGCGTGCGAGACCATGGATTGGCCGCGGCATTTCCATACCGACGACTATTCCGGCCTGTGGTCCGGCCTGGCGCTGCGCTCTGCCTCCGGCAAGGCGGACGATATCTATTCCCATCCTGGCGGCGCCGGCCATATCGATACGCCTGTGCTCGGCCTTTGCCCCTACATCGCCAGCGTCCTTGGCCTCTTCGAATGCGAGATAGAGTCGGCCAGGCTGCTGCGCCTGGCCCCCGGCGCGTTCATCAAGGAACATCGGGATGTGCATACCGGCTATCAGTTTGATGTCTTTCGCGTACACATTCCGATCGAAACCAGCACGCAAGTGCGATTCCTGGTTGGCGGACATGCTTTGGACATGCGGGAAGGCGAATGCTGGTATGCCGATTTCAGCCAGCCGCACAGTGTTGAAAATTGCGAGGCCACAGCGCGCACCAATTTGATCCTGGACTGCAAAAGGAATAGCTGGTCAGATGCATTGTTCCGCCAGGCCGGCTACGATTTCGATGAAGAAGCGCGCAGTCGCAGGCTTGACAGCGCAACGCGCGCCATGGTGATTGCCCGGCTATCGGAAATGAAAACCGATACGGCAGAGCGATTGATCAGGCAGCTGGAAGCCGAGGCGGCTAGCGATGAATAGCGCAATGGAACAAGCGAGGCGGCAGGCGAGGCAGCAAGAGATACCGCAAGATGATGTAGCGGCCTCGACCGGACAATGGATACCTTACAAGTTGGTGCGGCAAGAACAGCAATGGCGTTGCCTCTGGCTCGACCTGGAAGGCAAGCGCATTGCCGAACCGTTTTTCTCCGACACGATTCTACGTTGCAAAGCCAGCGCCCCTGCCAACCGGCGCTTTCCCAGCATCAGCTCGCTGGAATACCTGACGGCACGCGCAACAGCCGCGGCCGATGTGCTTGCCCCCAGCGCTTTTATTTTCCATGTTTCGCGCTGCGGCTCGACCCTGGTCTCGCAACTGCTTGGCTTGAGCGAAAAAAATATCGCCCTCTCTGAAGTGCCCTTGATCGATGAATTGCTGCGCATGTCCCTCAACCAGGCCGATTCTGCTGCAGCGGAAGCAGCGCTGAAAGCCAGCATTGCTTTGCTGGGACGGCGCAGGCTTGGGCAGGAAAAGCATTTATTCATCAAGCTCGACAGCTGGCACGTTTTCTTTGCGGGCACGCTGAGAAGACTCTACCCGGACGTTCCATTCATACTGCTGTACCGCAGCCCGGATGAAGTGGTTTTCTCACATCAGAAGCGGCGCGGAATGCAGGCAGTGCCAGGGCTGCTTGAACCGGGACTGTTCGGCATGTCGCAAGCGGAATCGGCAAGCTATGACGGCGACCGCTATATCGCCAAGGTGCTGGAATATTATTACTCGCAATTCTTGCGCATCGCCGAAACAGACGATCGTTCACTCCTACTGGACTACAGGCAGGGCGGCATTGACATCGTGCGCCGGCTGGCCGGATTTTCGGGCGTAGCCCTGGATCAAGCAGAAACAGCGGAGATGGCAGTCCGTTCGCGTTTTCACGCAAAATATCCGGAACAGGGATTTGCAGAAGAAAAGAATGAATCGTGCGCGTCCGTAGATCTTCAGCCGGCGCAGGCGCTGTATGCCCGCCTTGAGCAACTGCGGGCAAAACTGGCCGGCTGATACGCGACCGTCATTTCAAGAGATGTCCCGCATCAAGAGGGAAATGGTTTACGCCATGCCGGCAGTTCGTTGAGCCGCTCATGCCAGCGCTGGATTGCAGGAAAATCGGCCAACGGCAAATGCGCCTTGTCGGCATAAGGCAAGCTGATGGCCACCGCGAAATCGGCGACAGTCAAGCCGTCTCCCACCAGGAATTTCCTGTCGCTCAAATGAGTATCGAGGACGCGGGCATAGGTCCTGAAGTATTTCGTTGCCTCTGCCAGTTCGGCAGCTTCGGCGGGCGGCAAGCCAAACATTGGCTTGACGACGTACTCAAAATACAAGACCGAGGCGTGGCGCGTAAAATGCACCGCATCCCAGCTGAGCCAGCGCATGACATCGATCTGCCGCGCATCGTGCGGCCACAGGTCGGCTTGCGCCAGGTCCGACAGATAGCACATGATGGCGTTCGATTCCCATAGAGTCCTGTCGCCGTCCAGCAGCACAGGGACCTTGCCGTTCGGGTTCATGGCCAGGAATTCCGGCGTTTTGTTTTCCCCCTTGCCGATATCGACCCGAACGAATTCCACCGGCAGCTCCAGATAACGCGCGACTGCGCAGGCTTTTCTCGGGTTCAAAAACTCGCAATAAAACAGCTTCATGCCGGTCTCCTCGACAGCGCTTGTGATTCAATCATTTGTGAGTAGGCGTCCTCGTGATGCCGAGAACGCGGTCAGGCAATATGCTTGTGGCAGATGCAATGCCCCCAGCGGTACAGATGCATATTGTGCAGCAAGTCCTTGGTCGCCGTCGGCACGCCGCTCAGCAGGATCTCTTTCGCGGTCAGGCCGAATACCGCCAGGCTGATCGACGGCGCCAGCGAAACCACGGCATGCCAGGTCCGTTTCGGAATGAACAAGGCATCGCCCTGCTCCACCCGCGCGTACAGTCCCTTGGCTTGCTCCAGCGCGCGCAGCTGTTCCGGATGCTCGTTGAAACGGGCGATATTGATGGTGCTGAGCGTGGCGCCCCAATCGTATTTGTTGGACGGACTCATGAACGCTTCTTCCGAAGGCGGGAACATGACGAATTCCTTGACCCCGCGCGCCTGGCAGAACCAGTTGTTGGGAACGTCGCGGTGCAGTCCGGTGTGGGTGTTGGCCGGCCCCATGAATACCGACTCCCAGGTCCAGCGCCAGCCCGGCCACAAGCTGCGGATATCGAAATCGCTGCGCAGCTGCGGGAAATCTTCCAGGATGCTCCACTGCGCCAGGTAATTGCGGTGCGGCGTAAACGATTGCATGTGCGCCCAGTTGAGATGGAATTCCTCGCCCGGCTGCAACAGGCGCAACCGCTGCTTCGGCAGCAATCCCGCCTGTTCGCTTACCGGCTCCTTGGCAAGCTCTGCCAGCTCGCGCAGATAAGGCGCAATCGGCAGCAACGGCCGTTCCTGGGTTTCGCCCTGTTCGACCAAGCCGTTCTGGAACTTGCGGACCGGCTCCGAGCCGTCTTTATGGCGCAACTGCGCCATCTTTTCAAACGACCAGTTCTGCTGCGCCGGCCAGTCGCGCAAAGCGCCTTTGACCAATAACGGCCGGGTCCGGCTGCCAAAGCCGCCGGCTTGCGCCAGCTCCGATACATCGATTTGTTCCACCAGCTTGAATGTGGGGCCTAGTATTTGTGTCATGTCTGAATGCAGGTTAACGTTGCGGCGGCGCTGCTTGCCGCCTCTCGGCCATGGTTTCTGTCACGGTTCCGGCCACGGTTCGGCCCTATTATGGCGCGATCCCGGAATCTTCGCCGACGGCGACATAGCGCCGCTCGCCGCTGTTCGGGCTGTATTGAACGGCCATCAGGCGGCCTGATTCCGGATCGACGAAGCGTTCCCCGGTTTCCTGCCATGAACCGTCGTCAGGCAGGTGCTTGCGCTTATAGCGCCAGCGCTCCGCCAGCACCGCGACCACCAGAATCAAGCCCCAGGTGGTCAACGGAAACGCCGCCGGCGCGCCGCTCAAGTTGCAAAAAATGCCCGCGCCGGTCAGCAGCACGGCGAATCCAAGCAAGGCCAGGCGCAACATGGTCAAGGCGCCACGGGTTCGATGATCACGGCCGTGCCGTAGGCCACGATCTCACTCATGGTCTGGCCCATTTCGGAAGAGTCGAAGCGCATCATCACCACGGCGTTGGCGCCCATCCGGTGGGCGTTCTTGACCATGCGGTCGACCGCGTGGCGGCGCGCTTCTTCCAGCAATTGCGTGTATTCCGTGATTTCGCCGCCGATGATGGAGCGCAGCCCGGCCATGATGTTGCCGGCCAGCCCGCGGCTGCGCACCACCAGCCCGAATACCTGGCCTTTGACTTCCTTGACGCGATAACCGGAGATATTTTCTGTTGTAACGACGAGCATGTTTCCCTCTTTGCGTATTGCCGGATTTCAATTGTAATTGACTGCAGCAAGCAGGCGGCAACAATTTTGCTCAGGCCGGCATGGCTTGAGGCCTGAGCAAAAGAAGGGAAATACTAGAAAGGAGCGATTCAGCTGCGCAGGAAATTGAGTCCGGGATTGGCCGCGGGCATCGCCGGGAAGACTTGAAGCAGTTGTTGGTCGCTCAGGCGCAGATGGCGTTCGCTGACCTGCGCCAGCACGGAGCGGAAATCCGTGCTGACCGGCAGGTCGCGTCCTTCATGCAGCTGGCCCTCGCCCAGGCCCTGCCAGTCGCCGTGCACCTTGCCGCCGGCGACGCCGCCGCCCAGCACCCACATCACATTGCCATGGCCGTGATCGGTGCCGCCGTTGCCGTTCTGGCGCGCGGTACGGCCGAACTCCGACATCACCACGATGGCGGTGTCGTCGAACATCGGCCCCAGGCCTTGCGCCAACGTCGCCAGGCCCTGCCCCAGAGGCGCCAGCCGGTTGGCCAGCTGGCCTTTGCCGTTGCCCTGGTTGGCGTGCGTATCCCAGCCGCCCAACGCAACGAAAGCGATCTGGATCTTGGGATCGTTGCGCATCAGCTTGGCCAGATGCGCGGCGTCGTTCGGAAAGCCGTTCGGCAATGGCGCGCCGCCGTTAGCAGCCTTCATTTCATCTTGCATGGAAGCCGTCATGACTTCCTTGTGCGCATCGCGGCCGTCCTGGTAGGCGCTGGCGTATTTATCGCTGCCCTGATACATCTGGTCGAAAGCGCTGCCGATCTGCGGCCGGTCGAGTATCGACTGCCTGGTGCCTGCGGCACCCGCCGCCAGGTTAGTGGCCGGCGCCCGGCCGGTGAGGATGCGCGGCATCAGCGGACCGATGCTGATCGCCCGGGTCGGCGTTGCCGTGCCGGGCAAGACCGTCAGCAGGCGGTTCAGCCAGCCGTCCTGCGTCGATTTCCTGCCAGGCGTACCTGATTCAAGATAATCCTGGGCATCGAAATGCGAGCGGGTGGCGTCGGGCGATCCCGAGGCATGGATGAAAGCCAGTTTCTTCTGTTCCCACAGCGGTTGCAAGGAAGCCAATGCCGGATGCAGGCCGAAGTAGCCGTCCAGATCCAGCGCGCCGCCGTCCTGCCCGGGCCGCGCCAGGCCGATGGTCGGACGCAGGCGCGCATAGTTGGCGTCGCCGTATGGCGCGACCACGTTCAGGCCGTCGACCGCGCCGCGCAGCATCACCACCACCAGCTTGCGCCGGGTGGCGCTGCTGTCGTCGCCGACCGCGGCCCAGGCCTGGCGGCCGACCGGGATCACCAGGCTGCCTGTCAGCGCCATCAGCTTCAATAAATTTCTACGGTCCATCATGGTCTCCTGGTGTAGTGTTTCGTACGTAATGGTGCTTAAGAAATGGTGCATTTTCGTGTCAGGCTAGGCGGATGGCCGCCCCACGCAAACCGGAGCGATAGTGGGCTATCGCGAGGATTTGCAACGACGCATGGCGCGAAAAGGCGCCGTTTATTAAGTGGCATTATGTGCGAAGCACTACACCAACATTCAATCTGGTCACTGCTCAGCGCTGCATGAAATCCGGGCTGCCGAGCACCATGGCCGCGCGCAAAGCGGCGGGATTATTGTTGATGGTGGCGCGCGTCTTGGCCGAAATCGCCGGACCGAGCGTGTTCAGCAAAGCGTCGGCGTCGAGCGGCGGCTCGGCAGCGGCGGGCGTATTCGCGGCGTTATTGTCTTGGCCCACGGCCTTGTTCAAAGGCAGTCGCCCGGCTGCCAGCGCGGCAGCAAACGTGATGCGCCGCGCCAGCGCATCCGGATTGAGCCATGCTGCTTCGGTGTTCTTGTAGCCATCCGGCGTTTGCGCGCCGTACAGCGGCATGCCGAGCTGGTTCAAGGCGCCCAGCAAAGGACGGACATTGGCGATCGGCATCTGGCCGGCGCGCGCCGCCGAAATCACATACTGGTAAGGCGTCTTGAACTTGGCGCCGACAGTGCCGGCAGCCATGAATTCAGGACTGTGGAACAAGGTGCGCAATACTTCGCGGATGTTGCCCCTGGTTTCAAGATAGCGCTTGGACATGCGTTCCACCAGCTGCGGCGGAGGATTGTCCTGGACAAAATACTGCGCCAGCTGATAGCTCAAGTGGCGGGCGGTGGCAGGATGCATGGCCAGCACGTCCAGGGCGAACTCCCCTTCGCCTTGGCCCTGGGCGCCGACGTGATGGCCCAGCCATTCCTTGTCGCCCATGTCGTGGCGTTGCGCGTCGAAACGGAAAGTACGGTTGTTGCGCGCCAGCTCGCGCGGATCGAAACTCCAGCCGGTCAGCATGCGCGCCAGTTCAGTCACGTCCTTCTGGGTATAGCCGGCATCCACGCCCAGCGTATGCAGCTCCATCAGTTCGCGCGCATAGTTTTCATTGAGGCCGGTGGCCTTGGCTTTGGGTCCCTGGGCGGCGCCTTTTCTGAATTGCCCCGCCTGGTAATCGTTGCCGGTGGAAAGCCAGTTGTCCAGGTAGAACAGCATGGCCGGATGCTTGGCGGTCGCTCCCAGCAGGTCGCGGAAGGAGCCCAGCACATAAGGCCGGATCGCATCGCGTTCGTAGCTGCCGATCAGGGCCCGGTCCAGGCCCTTGCCGCCGTACACATTGAAGTGGTTGAACCAGAAATCGACCATCACTTCTTCCAGCTGGCGCGGGCTGTCGATGGCGCGGGCGATCCTGGCTTCGGCATTCTGCTCGACGATCTTGCCGACCACCTCGCGCCGCTTTTGCTTGGCGGCGTCGTCGCCGTCATTGGCGACCTTGCGTACCGCCAGGAACTCGGACAGCACTTCGCCGGCGCTGGCGTTGCTGGCGTCGAGCGTACTCAGGCGCTGAGACAGTGCCGTCGGCACGGGAATGCTTTCCGGCTGCAGCTGGCTGTCGATATAACGCTCGATGCCCATCTGCTTGACCCTTTCGATATCGCCCGGCTTGGGACCGTAGCCCAGCCTGTCCAGCACATGCAAGGCCTGTTGATCGCTGGACAAGGGCGCGGCCATCGCCGCCAGGGCGCTGACCGAGAGCAGTGTAAGTACGGCGAAGCGGATGGGCAGTTTCATGGATGGGCACCGGCAGGAATGATCAGGATTGGAAGCAAATGAAATGCCTCTCGCATTGACTACATTAACGCATTTCAGATGAGCCTCTGCCACCACCTAGATGTATCGATTGTAACCAGCTGTAAAGGCCACATTAAGTTACCTCGGCTCACGCAAATCTCGCCCGGAACACGGCGGCAGAAAAAAGCGCAGCCCTCCAATCGGACGGCTGCGCTTTTCCTGTCGGCTCCCTGGCCGGGAGCCCGCTCTCCATTACGGCTGCGACTGCAAGTATTGCTTCACATCGTCGAATGTCACCTTGCCGGACTTGTTGACGTCGATCTTGCCGAAATTGTTAGCCACGTAGCCCAGGCCGCTTTTCTGCGCCTGCTGTTGGGTCAGCGTGCCCGTCTTGGCGACATCGGCGGCATCGAAATTCGATTTCAAACGGCTCATGGCTTGCGCCTTGAGCGTGTCGCCGGTGGATGCCGCTGCGACTGGCGCCGCCGGCCGCGCTGCCGGGAAGAACGGGCCTTCCACACCTTGCTTCGCAATGCCGGCCGGAGTCGCAGCCGTATCGCTGGCCTGCGCCAGGCCTGCCGTTGCACAAAGGGCAAATACCATTAGATAAAATGTATTTTTCATAGGATTTCCTATACGCCTTTCTTCATCATAGTCGATCCGGACGCCGTCGGCGCCGGTTCCGCGTATTGCCTCACGTACCTATGGCGTGCCAGCGGGCCCCATATCCGACCATGGCGCCGGCAGCTCTGCAAACCGCATGGCGCCCCTTATCCGCCGGTCCTGGTAATAATCGACCAGGTCGGCCTTCATGCGCGGCCGCGAGCTGTCGTCCAGGTAAATCATGTGGCCGCCGGCATAATGCGTCACCTGGATGTCAGGCCGGATGCCGGCAACGCTCTTGAGCCGTCCCAGATCTTTCTCGGTCATGAAAAATGGCGTGACCAGGTCGTGGTAGCCGTTTTCAACCAGCACCTTGATATGCGGATTGAGCGTGATTTCGGCCAGCAGGTCGGGCAGCGTATCCGGCACCGGCAGCCCGCCATGGCTGAAATCCCAGTTGCTGTTCGCGCTATTGCTCAAGGTCACGTAGGTGGCGTTCGGCGCCGTGTACTTCAGGTAGTCCGGCAGCTGCTGGCTGAGAATCGCCGGGAACGGCTTGGCGATCAAGGCATCGGACGGATCGGAATCGCCCACCAGCATCGGGCTGTCGTTCGGCGCCGACACGCGGCCGTCATACCCGCCGATGGTGTAGCCCGGCACCAGCGTGGTGTTGAGCGGATTCGCCCCCAGGTAGGCTTGCAAAGCGCTCACGTTGATGTCGCTCTGGCGCGACATCTGCGCATACACGGCGGGTGTCGGGAATACCGGCGGATTGGCCAGGCCCAGGAAGGTCGGGCCGTAAGGCAGGAACTCCGCGTAACGATCAGTCGAGAAATCGCGCATGCGGCGGGCGAAGCTGCGTACGCCGGACGGCGGCGGCGTGACCTGGCCGAAGAATGCTGCAACTTCGGCATAGCCTGGCAGCAGCGATACCAGGTAGTCGGTGGCCCGCTGCAGATCCGATGCGCTCGGATACTGGTCGTTGTAGTCGAGGATGCAAGACTGCAGGATGATGCCGCTCAGTCGTACGCCGGCCTGTTCCAGCAACGGCGCCAGCACATCGGTACGCGGTGTGCCGTACGATTCGCCGTACAGGTAGATCGGCGAATGCGGGCGCGGATTGACCGCAAGATAGCGCAGGATGAAATCGCGCATCACGCCGGCGTCCTGATCGACGCCCCAGAACGTTTGATTGGTATTCGGCAGGACCGCCTCAGAGAAACCGGTGCCCGGCGGATCGATGAACACCATGTCGGTGGTGTCGATCAGGCTCTCCTGGTTATCCACCAGCGGGAAGTTGGGCCAGCCGGTGGTGTACGGATCAGGCGTGGCGACCCGGCTCGGCGCGAAAGAACCCAGGCGCAGCCAGATCGACGAAGATCCGGGGCCGCCGTTATAGAAAAAAGTGACAGGACGCGGCCACGGCCCGCGGTTTTTTGCGGTATAGGCAACGTAGAACATCGAGGCCTCAGGCTTGCCGTTGGCGTCCGTCGCGGTCAGGTGTCCGGTGGTGGTGGCGTAGTCCACGCGCCTGCCGCTTTCGCGATAAGTCAGCTGATGATAGGCGACGGCGGCCTTCTCATTGACAATCGACGCCGCCAGCCCGTCAGCGGGGCCGAATGCGTAGGCTGTGTTATCCATGTAGGGCTGGTCGGGCGGGAACACTTCGGCCGCCGCCGGCGTAGAAAAAATCGCGCAGAGTCCTGCGGCAAGCGCCGCCGCGCGCATGGTCCTTCGGATTGTACGGGGGGCAGTACTGGCATTCATGGGACGACCTGTTTTCATCTCTTGCCCTTTCTTGTTAGAGACATGCCGCCAGGCGGCACAACCGGGTGACTTGACTGACAAAAGCGCTACCGTTACTTCGCCATCGCTTGCTGCGCCAGGTAGTCTCCCGGTCGCCGCCTGCAAGCTGTTGCTACTCTCCCTTTTTACAATTGAACAGACGAACTCTGTCCGCGCGACCGCTTCGGTGCTTCATGGATGGATGCAGATTGGATAGGCAGCCGCAAGATCTTGCGGCCTGGCCGGCGACTCTCACCGCTTCAATAAACCGAGTGAGATTCGACCCCGCCACCTCAAAGGTATACTACAAAAATACATTTCTTCAAGGAAAGTTTCAATTGAGCCGTAGTGCACAGCGCAGAGGCTGGCCGCAGGCAAACGAGGATGCGCCGCAGTGCATGCGGCGAACCGTCCGGCAATCCGTTTTCCCGATTACTTCGACGCCAGGATATCGATTTTTTCGATGGCCGGCGGCTGCGAAAACAGTTCGGCCGACCTGCCTATCAGCGCGGCGGCTACCCGCCCGTTGAGATGAGCCTGGCGGCCCGCCTCGTCAGGAAAAGTGTCGAAGATGCCGTAGGTAGACGGCCCCAGCTTGATGGCGTACCAGGTGGTGGTCGCCAGCTCTTGTTGCACAACTGCCAAGCCGTCGCGCAGAAACTCCTCGACCTCGGCTTCCTTTCCTGGCCGGGCTTCCAGCCTGACGAACAGACCCAGATTAGCCATTGCGACCTCCCGGTGACATGCATGGACGACTAGAGTTTAGCCGTCCCCGCGGGCATTGCAATGCCGCCGGATCAAGCTATCAGACGCGCACCAGCAATTTGCCGATATTCTTGCCCTCGAACAAACTGTTGAGCGCATCCGGCAGATGTTCGAAACCGTCGACATAGGTCTCCTGGAACACGATTTCGCCGCTTTTCACCCAAGGCGCCACCACCGCCAGCATCTCATCCATGCGGCTGGTGTAGTCGCGCGCCAGGATGCCCTGGATGGTGGCGCGCTGGAACAGCATATGCTGCAGGAAGCGCGGACCGAGGTCAGGCGTATCGAGGCCGCCGTCGTACTGGCTGATGGCGCCGCAGATGATGATGCGGGCGCGCCGCTTGATCAGCGGGATGACCGCATCGGTGATAGGGCCGCCGACATTGTCGAAGTAGATATCGACGCCGCCGGTAGCCGCCTGGATCGCAGCGCTCAATGCTTCAGGCGTTGTATGCGCGCGATAGTCGATGGCGCCGTCCAGCTTGAGCGTCTCGGTCAGGAACCGGCACTTCTCCGCGCCGCCGGCGATGCCGATCACGCGGCACCCTGCCCGCTTGCCGAACTGCGCCACCAGCGAACCGACCGCACCCGCGGCTCCCGACACCAGCAAGGTATCGCCCGGACGCGGACGGCCGGCTTCGGTCAGGCCGAACCAGGCGGTGCGTCCCGGCATGCCCAGCACGCCGAGCGCGGTGGAAACCGGCGCAGCGCCGGGATCGAGCTTGGTCAATTCGCTGTGATGGCAACGCGCATACAATTGCCAGCCGCTATAGGCCGATACCCAGTCGCCAGCCTGGTACAACGGGCTGGCCGACGCCACGATTTCGCCGACCACGCCGGCGCGCTGCACGATCCCCAGCGGATGCGGCACATCGTAGGTATTGCGTTCGTGCTGCTGGATGCGGATATACGGATCGACGCTGATGAATTTGGCGCGCAGGATCACTTCATTGGTCGCCAGGTTGCCGTCGAGTTCGCTTTCACGCAATTCGTAATGATCATTGCTGACCCGTCCATCCGGACGCTTGACGTAAAACCACTGGCGGTTCTGGTAGGTGTTGTGCATGTTGGAAGCCTGGTTGCTGTTGGCCTCACAGTGTAGCTAAATTGCCAAAGCTGCGCTGGGCTCGGACATAAAGCGGACTGGACGGCAGCAGCCGGAATCAATTGGTGTGCGTCAGGCCATCCCAACCAGCAACGCCATCATGACGACATCGTCATACCGCCCATCCAGAAACCTTGCTTTCCGCTTCACGCCCTCCACGACGAAGCCATGTTTCCGGTAAAGCCCGATCGCAGCGGCGTTGCCGGCATAGACCTCCAGCTCGACCCGCGTGATGCCGCGGCTCAGGGCGCTTTCGATAGTCGCCGCCAGCAAGGCCTGGCCGACGCCTTGGCCGCGCCAGGATTTGAGCACGCCCATGCCGAGCGTGCCGCCGTGGCCGAAGCCTGGCAAGGGATGGGGCAGGATGTCGCACCAGCCGATCATCTGCTCGCCGTGCACGGCAACGAGTTGTGCATAATCGTTCTTGATATTGTTGGCGACAAAGTTGCTGACCCAGGCCGGCGAGCGCGCTTCTGTCTGTCCTAGGTAAATGCGTTCGCGCGCGATGGCGTCCAGCACCTGGTGGAATTGCGGAGCGTGCTCGGCACGGATCGGCATGATACTGAACATGGTTTCTTTCATCGCGTAGCATTCGCTTTCAACCGGCGCCCCGAGGCGCCTCTTAGGCGATGCTAGCGCAAATCATGCGATATGCCCATGATTGCCTTCATCTGCCGGCAGCACCTTGGCCCACGGAGAAGCTGCTTCATGGCGATTCTCGAAGGCGATAATCTGGGGCAGAAATTGCAAAGTCGCGCCGACCATGTCCAGTCCTTCGACGATCATCTTCCTGTGCCGTTCGCCCAGCGTAAAGGCGAATGCCAGCGATCCGCACGACAGCTGCATCTGTTCCAGGTCGATAAGCAGACGGTGCCTGTTGGTGTTCAATGTCTTCAACAGCAAGGCAACCCGGTCTTGCTCCAGCACGATCAGCAGCAAGCGGTTATTCAACGCATTACTGAAAAAAATCTCGCCGAAGCTGGGCGCAATGACGGCTCCCACTCCCAATTGCTGCAAACCCCATACCGCATGCTCCCGGCTTGAACCGCAGCCGAAGTTGGAGCCTCCGACCAGGATGCTGGCGTCCTTGTATTCAGGACGGTTCAGCACAAAATCCGGCCTGGGACTGCCGTCAGGATGAAAACGCAGGTCGAACAGCACGCCCCGGTCCAGCCCTTCCTTGGTGATCGTGCGCAAGAACTGCTTGGGCATGATCTGGTCGGTATCGAGGTTATCGATCAGCAGCGGCGCGGCGATGCCTTCGATGCGTTTATGCTCAGACATGCTGCTTCTCCAAGTTGCGGACATCGCTGATGCAGCCGCTCAGCGCGGCGGCGGCCGCCATCGCCGGACTCATCAGATGAGTTCGGCCACCCCTGCCCTGGCGGCCCTCGAAATTGCGGTTGGTGGTGGAGGCGCAGCGCTCGCCCGGCGCCAGCACATCGTCGTTCATCGCCAGGCACATCGAGCAGCCCGGCTGGCGCCATTCAAAACCGGCGTCGACGAAGATGGCGGCCAGGCCTTCCTGCTCGGCCTGGCGCCGCACTGCGCCGGAACCGGGAACCACCATCGCCCGCACCGTGGCGGCGACGCGCTTGCCGGCGACGATGGCGGCGGCGATGCGCAAATCCTCGATGCGGCCATTGGTGCAGGAACCGATGAAGACGCGGTCTATCGGCAGGCCGGCAATTGCAGCTCCGGCCGAGAGGCCCATGTATTGCAAGGCCATGGCCGTCGTCGCCGCTGCCTGTTCGTCGCCTGCCAGCGCCGGATCGGGAATCAGGGCATTGACCGCAATCGCCTGGTCGGGACTGGTGCCCCAGGTGACAAACGGCGCGACTTCCTGCGCGGCGAATGCATGTTCGACATCGAATACGGCTTCTTCATCCGAATATAACTGTCGCCAGTCGCCCAGCGCCCGGGCAAAATCCTGCTCGCCAAGATCCTGCGCCTTCGCCCTGACATAGGCATAAGTCGTCTCATCGGGCTGGATCAAGGCCGCCCTGGCGCCCGCTTCCACCGCCATATTGCACAAGGTCATGCGCGCCTCGGCTGACAGCGCCGCTATCGTCGTGCCGGCAAACTCGACGGCGTAGCCGCGCGCACCCTGGGCGCCGATGCGGGCGATGATCAACAGGATCAGGTCCTTGACCGATGTGCCCGCCGGCAGCGCGCCGTCGACCCTGACGCGCATGTCCTGCGCCAGGCGGTAGACCAGGGTCTGGGTCGCCAGGATGTGCTCCACTTCAGAAGTGCCGACACCGAATCCCAGCGCGCCCAGCGCGCCGTAAGTGGTGGTATGGCTGTCGCCGCACAGCACCACCATGCCGGGACGGATCCAGCCGTGTTCGGGCGCGACGATGTGTTCTATGCCTTGTTCTTCATGGTTGGCATCGAACAGCTTGATGCCGAACTCGCGGCAGTTGCGCTTGAGATTGCTGGCCTGCAGCGCCGATGCCGGATCGAGGATCACGCGGTTGTCCACGCTCACCGGATGGGTCGGGATGATGTGCGACACCACGGCAAGCTGCTGGCGCGGCCGCAGCACGCTCCGATGACTGGCGCGCAAGCTGCTGAACGCCTGCGGACTGGTGTATTCGTTCATGATGTGCAAGTCGGCATACAGCAGCACGTGCTGTTCATCCAGTACGGCGACGGTATGGCTGTCGACCAGCTTTCGATATAGCGTGCGATGTGGCATGGTATGGTCTCCGGCGTTCAGTCGTTCAGTCGGCGAGAAATGGCAGGACTTCGGCCAGCAGCTGGTCCGGCGCTTCTTCCGGAATGTAATGGCCGCAGGCCAGCGCCTTGCCGCTCAGATGCGTCGCCAGCTTCTCCCATTCCCGCAGCGGATCGAAGCATTTTCCGATGACGCCGTCGGCGCCCCATAAGACCTTGGTTGCGCACTCGATCTTGTTGCCTTGCGCCAGGTCCAGCCGCTCGTGCTCCAGGTCGATGCCGGCGCTGGCGCGGTAATCCTCGCAGATGCCGTGGATCGTAGCCGGATCGCTCAGGCAGCGCAGGTATTCGGCATAAGCTTGCGGCGTGAACGGCGCCAGGCCGGCGCTGCGGCCACCTATCGTGTGCCTGAGATATTCTTCTGGATGCGAGCCGATCAGCAGTTCCGGGAAAGGCGCCGGGCGGATCAGGAAGAACCAGTGGTAATAAGCCGTGGCGAAAGCCATGCTGGTCTGTTCATACATGGCCAGCGTCGGCGCGATGTCCAGCAGCACCAGCTTGCGCACCGCCTGCGGATGGTCGAGCGCCATGCGGTAAGCCACGCGGCCGCCGCGGTCGTGTCCCATCAGCAGGAATTGCGGAAATCCCAGCTGCGCCATCAGCGCGACCTGGTCCTGTCCCATGGTGCGCTTGGAATAGTTGCTGTGATCCGCCAGGCCGGCGGGCTTGCCGCTGTCGCCATAGCCGCGCAGGTCGGCGGCGACGACGGTGAACTGGCGGGCCAGCCGCTCAGCCGTCTTGTGCCAGATGACGTGGGTCTGCGGATGGCCATGCAACAGCAGCAAGGCCGGGCCGCCGCCGCCCCGGATGTACTTGATCTGCGTGCCGTTGACTTCGGCCACGCCATGCGCGAATCCTGGAAACATTGCTCGCTCTCCTTTTGATGAAGAGATTGTATAGCCGGCGGCTCGATTTATAATTCATTAATATTGATTCTATTATTTCTTTTAGGTTAATAATGAATACGCTTTCCGACCTTGCATTTTTTGCCGCGCTGGTTAAGACCGGAAGCCTTGCCGCGTTGGCGCGCGAACTCGGCGTCACCCCGCCGGCTGTCACCAAAAGGCTGGCCAACCTTGAACAGCGGCTCGGCGTGCGTCTGCTGAACCGCACCACCAGGACCATGAGCGTCACGCACGAGGGTGAGATCTACCTGGCGGACGGCGCCCGCATCCTGGCTGACATCGAAGCGCTGGAACGCACTATCGGCAGCAGCCGGGCGCTGCCCAAGGGACTGCTGCGGGTCAACGCCAGTTTCGGTTTCGGTCGCAGGCATATCGGCCCCGCCGTATCGGAATTCAGCAAGCGCTTTCCGGAAGTCGAAGTGCAACTGCTGCTGTCGGAGCGCCCCCTGAACCTGGCAGACCAGGCTTTCGATATCGGCATCCGCATCGGCGAATTGCCGGACGCGCGCATCATTGCGCGCAAGATCGCCGCCAACCGCAGGCTGCTGTGTGCGGCGCCGGCCTACCTGAAGCAGCATCCGGCGCCGGCCACGCCGCGCGATCTGCAAACCCATGCCTGCATCGTGCTGCGGGAAAACGAGGCCGCCTACGGCAGCTGGCACTTAAGCCGCGGCAAGCGCCAGGAAACCGTCAAGGTGCGCGGCGCCCTCAGCAGCAACGACGGCGAAACCGTACTGGCCTGGGCGCTGGCAGGCCATGGCATATTGATGCGCTCCGAATGGGATGCGGCCCCTTACCTGCGTTCCGGACGCTTGCGCCAGGTGCTGCAGGAATGGGCTCTGCCGCCGTCCGACATTTTCGCGGTCTACCCGGAGCGTCTTAACCTGTCGGCCAAGGTCACTGCCTTTATCGACTTCCTTGCGGCGCGCTTCACAGCCCATCTTCTGCCGCAGAAGGATGGGCGGCACGGCTGGTAGGCATTTCCAGGCTGCCGAACTCGCCGCGCCGGTAAGCCTGCAGCCGGTCATTCATCTGCTCCACGGTATTCATCACCAGCGGCCCGTGCTTGACCATCGGTTCCCTGAGCGCCGGGCCGGACAGAATCACGAAGTGGGCAGGCCCAGCCGCCGTCAACCTGACGGTGCTTGCCTCGGCCACTCCCAGCGCATGGCCTTCCGCCAGCTGCTGGGTGCAGGCAAACGCATCCATGCTCAGGCTGAGCGTTCCCTGCACCGCATAGACCATGGCGTTCCAGCCGGCAGGAATGGCGTGCTCAAAGGTCCCGCCGGCTTCGAGAAAGCCGTCCAGCAGCGTGAACGGCTGCGGCAGCCGCGCCGGCGAGCGCAGGCCCTGGGATTCGCCTGCCGCCACCCTCACCCGTACGCCCGGCGCCCGGAACACAGGCATGTCGGCAGCGTCCACATGCACCGCATGCGGCGCTGTCATTTTCTGCTGCGCAGGCAGGTTGACGAAAATCTGCAAGGCATGCACATGCGGATTCTGGCCTTCCGGCTGTTCGGTATGCACCGCGCCGCGCCCGGCGACAAACCAGTGCAGGTCGCCGGCATGGATCGGCCCCTGGTTGCCGAGCGAATCGTAGTTGTGGTGCGGGCTGGCGGAATCTTCAAACACATAAGTCACCGCCGAGATGCCGGCATGCGGGTGCGGCTCGAAAGTTGGCGCTGTCATGTGGAAGTGGTCCAGCATGACGACCGGATCGACCAGCCCCTGGAAATCATTTTCCGCAAAATGCCTGGCCTTGAAATCCTGGCCGATGTGCATCTCATGCCCTGCGACGATCGGCGAGACGGATAATTTCTTGTTCATGTGAATTCCTCTGTTCCGGATAAGGGATGGCGGCTTTATTTATTGCTGAATGCGCTGTGCAATTGCCAGACCAGGTTGGCGAACGGCATGTCCAGCGCCGCATAGACGTCCTGCGCCTTCGGATCGGTGTTATCCCTCAGCATTTCCACGGCTGCCGTCGCATAGTCGGTCACCGGCACGCCGGCGCCTGCCAGCCGCTGCAAGCCGACGGTGCGCTTGGCGTCATTGAATGTGCCGGAGGCATCCAGCACCACGCGCGCGTCGTAGCCGGCGGCCTTGGCGGACAAGGCCGGGAAGGTGGCGCAGACTTCCAGCGAGACGCCGGCGATCAGGATTTGCTTGCGTCCGGTTTTACGGATCGCCGCTTGCACCTGCGGATCTTGCCAGGCATTGACCACGTTGCGGCTGATCACCGGCACGCCTGGCAAGGCTGCGCGCAGCTCCGGGATGGTCGGCCCCCACATGCCGTCCGGCATGGTGGCCGTCATGATCACCGGCACGCCCAATGCCTGCGCCGCCTTGGCCAGCGCCACCACATTGTGCTTGAGCTCGGCGACGGGCATGTCGCGCACGCCTGTAAACAGGCCGACCTGATGATCGACCAGCAGCAACACAGTGTCGTCGCGCGATTGCGGGGCGAGATAGGCATTGCTGCCCTGGACGCGCACATCGGCTGGGGCGGCTGCTCCAGCGTTGACGGCGAATAACGAGAAAGCCAAGGCGGCAATGGCGCCAGCCTGGATAAATTTGCTGCGTTTCATGTGAATCTCCTTTGCGGAAGCGGTTTTCGATAAGCGGCAATTGCCTTCTTTGCCTGGGATCCATCATGCGCTTGCAACGATCATGGATAAAGGTGCAAAATAACAACCTATCGTTTCGCTGATGGAACGATAAAAACAAACAAGGTATCCGCTTCCATGAATCCTCTGGCGATCGACCTGAATGACCTTTACCTGTTTGCCCAGGTAGTCGAGCGGCGCGGCTTTACCGCGGCTGGCGATGCGCTGGGCATTCCGAAATCGCGCATTTCGCGCCGTATCACGCAACTGGAAGCACGCCTGGGCGCGCGCCTGCTGCAACGCACTTCGCGCCGCATGAGCCTGACCGAGGCTGGCCAGGAACTGTACCGACATTGCGCGGCCATGATCGCCGAGGCCCACGCCGGCGAAGATGCGGTGCGCAAGCGCCTGGGCGAGCCCAGCGGCACGGTGCGCGTCAGCCTGCCGATGGCGATCGCCGACATTGCCTTGCCGCGCCTGCTGCCGCGCTTCATGCAGCAATACCCCAAGGTGCGCCTGATGGTGCAAGCCAGCAACCGCCAGATCGACTTGATTGAAGAAAACATCGATGTCGTGGTGCGCGGGCTCGGCGCCCAGCAGGAGCCCTCAAGCCTGGTGCAAGCCAGCCTCTGTTCGGTGCACTGGGCGCTGGTGGCCAGCCCACTGTATCTGAGCCATAGCGGGCCGATCGACGATCTGCCTGCGCTCGCCGCCGCCGACGCCTTGTACTACGCGCCGCTCAGCGACAGCGACGCCAGCTGGCGCCTGCTGGGACCGGACGAGGCGCGGCACCAGGCGCCGATCGGCAAGCTGCGGCTGCAGAGCGATAATTTATCCATGCTGAAACAGGCGGCGCTGACAGGTATGGGCGTTGCCACCCTGCCGCGCTATGCCTGCACTGCCGAACTGGCTGCCGGCACGCTGCAGGTGGTGCTGCCGGAATGGCGGCCCAAGGCCGGCCATATGGTGGTGCTGTTTCCGTCGCGCCGCGGCCTGGCGCCGGCGGTCAGGGCATTTGTGGATTTCCTCAAAAGCGAATTGCCGGCCGCGCTGGCTTAGGGCTTGTTGGAAAATAAGTCGGGCATTTGGGCGGCGTAGCCGGATGCGATGCAGGCCGCCCAGCGCACCGGCAGCGCCTGACTGATAATATCGGCAATCGACACTGCCTGATTTCTCCATACGAGGTATTTGCATGCGCACACCATCCAATTCCATCCTGGCCTATATCCAGGCCAAGGACGGCAACCGGCCGCACCTGATGGCGTACGCCTTTGCCGAGGACGCCACGCTGGCCATGGCGGTCAACGGCGGCGCCATCGCCTTCCCGCCGGCCACTGCGGGACGCGACAACATCGCCGACGTGCTGGTGCGCCGCTTCGGCCAGACTTACGAGAATATCTACACTTTTTGCCTTGCGGTGCCGCCGAAGAACCAGGAATCCGCATTTTCCTGCGACTGGCTGGTGGCCATGACGGAGAAGGAAAGCCGTGCCGTGCGCGTGGGATGCGGCCGTTACGACTGGTCATTTGCCGAGGAGTCCCATCTGGCGCAAGGTCTGGCTATCACCATAGAAGCCATGCAAACGCTGCCGGCCGACGTTGTCGGCGATGTCATGCAGTGGGTCTCGGTCCTGCCCTATCCCTGGTGTTCGGCCGACGCCGTGATCTCCGGCGCACCCGGCGTCGAAGGCTTGGACCCGGTGCTGGCCTATATCGCATTAAAGGGCCGCTAGTGCGGCTCCGCCGCCGCGCCGGATTGATTCCACCAGCCTCCGCCCAGCGCCTGCAATAGCGCCGCCGTATCGGTGTAGCGCGCCGCTTGCGCCACGGTACGCTCAAGATCGTTCTGCAGGCTTTGGCGCTGGGCGTCGAGCAGGCTCAGATGGCTGACGCCCCCGGCCCGATACTGCTTCAGGGTGACCGCCAGGCTGTAGCGGGATTCCTCAGCCGCCTGCGTCCTTGCCTGCAGCGCCAGCGCATCGTTCTCCAGCGCACGCAGGCTGTCCGCCACCTGCTGCAATGCCTGCAGCACCGTTTGCTGATAGCCGGCCGCGGCCGCATCGTAGGCGGCGACCGCTGAACGTTTCCTGGCGCGCAGCTCGCCACCGTGGAACAAGGGCTGCATCAGCTTCAGGCCAAGGCTCCAGACATTCAGGCTGTCGGCGATGTCGGCGATATGCGTCTGTTCCGCGCCGGCGCTGACGGACAAGGTGAGTTGCGGATAGAGCCCGGCGGTGGCTACGCCGACCTGGGCGCTGGCCTGGTGCAGCGTCGCTTCCGCAGCGCGGATGTCGGGACGCTGGCGCGCCAGTGCCGAAGGCAGGCTCAGCGGCAGCCGCTCCGGCAAGGTCAGCGCATCCAGTTTCAAAGGCGGCAAATCAGCCGCGCCGGGCGCCTGCCCCAGATAAACCGCCAGCTGATGGGTGACCTGCGCCATTTGCTGCCGCAACGCCGGCAACCCTGCTTCGCTTTGCGCCACCAGAGTCCGCTGGTTCTTCAGATCCAGCTCGGCAATGCCGCCCGCGGCCAGGCGCTGCGCCATGATGGCGAGCTGCTGGCGCTGCAGTTCCAGCATCCGTTCGCTGCTGTCGATCTGGGCATGCAGCGCCGCTTGCCTGATCGCTGCCGTGACGACATTGCCGGCCAGCGCCAGGCGCGCCGCCTGCAATTCCTCGGCCTGGTTCTGCGCCTGCGCCTGCAAACCTTCCAGCATGCGGCTGTTGGCGCCGAAGGCGTCGACGGTGTAGGACACATTGAGCGAAGCGTTGTACAGGTTGAACGGGCCGGCCGGCGGCACATGCGGAATCCCCAGCGCAGTGGTGTCGATCTGCTGGCGCGCGCCGCCCAGTTGCAGGTCGGCCCGGGGATAGCGGGTCGCGCCGGTTTCCGCTTCCAGCGTTGCGCCGGCCTGGCGCAGGGTGGCTTTTGCTTGCGCTATCTGCGGACTGTTGGCCAATGCCGTGCGCACCAGCGCATCCAGCTGCGCGCAATGAAACAGCTGCCACCATTGCGCCGGAATATCCATGCCGGCATCAAACTGCTGGGCCGCGCCGCCAGCCCCACTGCTCTCCACCGTGACCTGCGGCTGCACACCGGCTGTGTACTGCGCCACTGCCGGCGCCGCCGGCGCCTGAAAATCCGGTCCGACCGCGCAGGCGCCGAGCGTAGCGCAGATCGCCAGGCACCAGGCTGGCCTTGCTGCTCGCCGCCTGCGGATTCTCATGATTGCTGGTTTCATGACGGTTCCCTCAATCCAGTGTGCGGCGATAGAAGCGCAGCGCAATGCCCATCACGATCACCGTAAACAGCATCAGCGGCCAGACGTTCGGCCACAGATCGACCCAGCCGTTGCCTTTCAGCAGGATGCCGCGTATCAGGCGGTTGAAATACGTCAGCGGCAGCAGGTTGCCGATGAACTGCGCCCACTTCGGCATGCCCTGGAACGGAAACATGAAACCCGACAGCAGGATGTTCGGCAAGAAGTAGAACATGGTCAGCTGCATCGCCTGCAACTGGTTTTGCGCGATCGACGACAAGGTGATGCCGACCGTCAGGCTGGCGGCGATGAACAGCAGCGCCGCCAGGTAGATCGCCGGTACGCTGCCGGCGAACGGCACATGGAACATGAAGCGCGCACCCAGCAGGATGATGCTGGCCTGGATCAGGCCGATGGCGATATAGGGCATGATCTTGCCGGTCATGACCTCGATCGGCGAGACCGGCGTCGCCAGCAGGTTTTCCATGGTGCCGCGCTCGCGCTCACGGGTCATCGAGAGACCGGTCATCATCACCATGGTCATCGACAGGATCACTCCCATCAGGCCGGGCACGACGTTGTACTGGGTCACGCCTTCCGGGTTGTACAGCCGCTGCACTTGGACATCGAAGGCCGGCGCGCCGCCTCTCAATTTCGCCAGCGCCCCTTTCAGGTCCTTGTTGGCTACCGATTGCACCAGCTGCGGCAAGGCCGCCAGCGCCATGCCGGTGGCGGTAGGATCGGTGGCGTCGGCCTCGACCAGCAAGGCCGGCCGCTGGCCGCGCAGCAGGTCGCGCGTGAAGCTGGCCGGGATGTTCAGGACGAACAGCACTTTGCCTTGCGCCAGCGCAGTGCGGGCCGCCGCTTCGTTGGGCAGTTCGGCGACGATGTCGAAATAGTCGGAAGCTTTCATGGCGGCGATGAAGGTACGCGTGAATTCGCTATGGTCGGCGGCGATCACCGCGGTCGGCATGTGCTTGGGATCGCTGTTGATGGCAAAGCCGAACAGCACCATCTGCATCACCGGGATCACGGTGATCATGCGCACCGTGACGCGGTCGCGCATCAGCTGCAGGAATTCCTTGAGGACGATGCTCCACCAGCGGCTGAAGGAGAAGCCGCTCATGGCTGGTCTCCGAAATTATCGGCGGAGCGGTTCATCATGTAGATGAAGACGTCTTCCAGGCTGGTGTCGATCGGTTCCATGCGCAAGCCCTGGCCGGCGGTGATGCGGCGCAAGGTCTGCTCCAGCACGGCGGCGTCCTTGCCGCACACGTGCAGAGAGGTGCCGAACACCACCAGCTGGTCGACTCCGGGCTGCCCGTGCAGCTGCCGGGACAGGCCGACCAGCTTGTTGTCGTCGCTATCGCGGCCGTTATAGATCGCCCAGGTCGTCAATCCCTGGCCCGCCGCCACTTCAACGGCCGTGCCTTGCACCAGCAGCTTGCCGTAGGCCAGGTAAGCCAGCTTGTGGCAGCGCTCAGCCTCGTCCATGTAATGGGTGCTGACCAGCACGCTGATGCCTTCCGCCGCCAGCCGGTGCAGCTCTTCCCAGAAATCGCGCCGCGCAGCCGGATCGACGCCGGCGGTCGGTTCGTCCAGCAACAGCAGCTCCGGCTGGTGCAGCATGCTGGCGGCCAGCGCCAGCCGCTGCTTCCAGCCGCCCGAGAGCGAACCGGCGAGCTGCTTGGCGCGGCTGCTCAGGCCGAGTTTCTCCAGGCTCTGGTCAACCGCTTCCTTGCGCTGCTTCATGCCATAGATGCGCGCCACGAAATCCAGGTTTTCGCGGATGCTGAGGTCGTCCCAGTAGGAGAACTTCTGCGTCATGTAGCCGACCCGCCGCTTGATCTGGTAGCTCTGCTTGATGATATCGAAGCCCATGCAGGTGCCATGGCCGGAATCCGGCGTCAGCAAGCCGCACATCATGCGGATCGATGTCGTCTTGCCGCTGCCGTTCGGCCCCAGGAAGCCGAAAATCTCGCCGCGCCTGACTTGCAGCGACAGGTCTTTCACCACGTGCTTGCTGCCGAAGTGCTTGTTGATGCGGTCGACATCGACCACCAGGTCGCCGCCGGGCCTTTCAGCGACGCTGCGAGTTTCGCTGGCGGCAGTCATGGCAGCTTCACTTCCACGGGTTGCCCCGGGTGCAGCTTGACGGCATCGGCCGGCGCCGGCCGCGCTTCGATCATGTACACCAGCTTGGCGCGCGACTGGTTGCTGTAGATGATGGGCGGGTTGTATTCGGATTCGGTCGATATATAGGAAATGCGCGCCGCCACGCTGGCCTGGCAGCCATCGCAGCTGAGCGTCAGCGCCTGGTTGATGCGGAGCTTCCCAAGCACGGTTTCAGGCACGAAGAAGCGGATCTTGACGTTTTCCGGCGGCAGCATGCGCAGTACCGGGTTGCCGGCGGCCACCCATTCGCCTTCCCGATACATGGTGTCGAACACCAGTCCGGCACGGGTTGCGCTTATCGTCTTTTGTCCCAGCTTCCAGTCGGCCTGGTCCAGCACTGCCTGCGCAGCGGCGACCTGCGCCTGCTGCGCCCGTACCTGGGCCTCGCGGCTGGGCAGGCGATCCACCGTCAGCTGGCTTTGCCACTGCCGGACCTGGGCGCTCGCCGTCTCGGCTGCCGCGCGCGAATCGTCCAACTGCTGGCGGGCGATGCCGCCGGCCTGGAACTGCAGTTCGTCGCGCCGTAACTGCAGCGCGGCTTTGCTGGCCGCCGCTTGGGCTTGCGCCAGTTGCGCCCGCGTCACGTCCTGCTCCTGCGGCCGCCTGCCGCTCTGGATATCCACCAGCTGCGCCTCGGCGGCTTTCAGCTGGCGCTGCGCCTGGTTGCGGGCGGCGATTTCATCGCCCGCTTCCAGTGCGAACAACGGCGCGCCCAGCGCCGCCTGCTGGCCGCGCTGCACCGACAGGCGATCCAGCCGTCCGCTTTGGGAAGAGGCGACGTACACATACTCGCCTTCGACATAGCCCTGCCAGTCGTTGTCGCTGGCCGCTGTGCAAGCCGTCAGCGCCAGCCAGCCGACAACTGCCGCCGCCATCGCTGCAGGGCGGGAAAACTGCTTGAGATGCTCGGCCAGGCTGTAGCGCATGGAAAGTCTCCGGTTAGTCGTCTGTAAAGGCGGCGCCGGGCATGGCCAGCCCGTGCAACAGCAGCGCCTTGATATGGCGCACCAGCACCGCCTTGTCCATCAGCGCCACTTTGCGCGCGATCGGCAGCGACGGCTTGTCCTTCAGCGTACGCGCCATCGCCAGCGGCAGCATGGTCAGGCCGATGACAGAAACGAAAATCAGATCGGGCTGCAGCTGCGGATTGAGCTGACCGGCCTGCTGGCTGCGCGCGATGCTGTCGGCGAACAGCGCCAGCTTGGCCAGCGGCACCCGCCGCACCATGCGCTCGCGCAGCTGGCCGCCGTCGCTCAGTACTTCGCGCACCCACAAGGCCGGCATCCAGGGCATTTTTTCGGTTGTGCTGATCATCCGGTCGACGATACCCATGATCATCTGCTCCGGCGGCTGCTCGCCGCTGATCGGATCCCAGATGCTGTGGATGAACAGGCTGATCCGCTCATCGACCACGGCTTCGATCAGCTGGTCGCGGTTCTTGAAGTAGTAATGCACCATGGCGGCAGTGACGCCCGCCTGGCGCGCGACGGCGGCGACAGTCGTGGCCGCGATGCCCTGCGAGGAAAACAGCAAGGTGGCCGTATCGAGCAGCTTTTCCCGGCTGTCCTGGTCGGACGCCAGCGGCCTGCCGCGGGCGGGTGTGGGCGTGGTCATGCATCGAAGATTAATCAATGCATTAATTAATTACAAGGATAGAAATGTAACGACGAGCCGATTCAAATCAAGATAACTACGTCTGAATAATCGTTCCATCTCCATACTCTCCTACAACGGGATCTAAATTTTCTGGCGAGTGAAGAATCGTGGGGCCTCGCGAGCAGGCCTGCCGCGTCAGGTACTCCGTCAATCCTTCTGCTTGAACTGCGAGAGGAATTTCCGCATGCATTTCTGTCAGCAATTCTTCCGTTGCTCTCACAATCCACTCTACCGTGCGATATTTCGGAGATACTATTTGAATGTTCTGCGAGTCAGTCTGGTCAAAGAAACCGTGTTGCAATTTGTGCCTGACATAAGAAAGAGCGGTGATCCCAGCAATGGTACGCTTTTCCAGATAAGCCTGATTCACGCCCTCATCATAACGGACAACGTTGTCTGGAAACTCGTATCCTTCATCTTCCAGAAGTGCCTCAGTGACGATGTTCGGCAGCAGAGGCCTCGCGTCTTCGTGACCGACTTCAAACAAGAGAATTTTCTTGAGCTTCTTCATTTCTCTCTGTTGTTCCGTGTCTGTTTTTTGGATGGCGATACTCGGAAAGTACTCGCGAATGAACGTGTTGGATTCGTTCATGAGCGCATCCCTGCTCAACTCTGGTTGTATTTGCAAGAATCTGTCGTCCATGTCCATCATCTTCCAGGCGTGGTTAAGGTCGTGAATGAGGAATTCGAGCGGGGACTGCCAGAACTCATCAACATAGACAGGTTCCGTTGATACCCCTACAAAATATATTGGAGTACCACGGATTTTCATGAGGTCAGTAGCGGAAATGTTGTCAAAAGTCGGAATGATGATCACTTCTGGAAGTCGATGCATCAGCTCCTCGTACCGGTACCAGTACTTCTTTTGAAAGTGGGTACTCAAATCTTTCTCAATGCGGCAGGCCACATCAAAGAAACCTACCGCTTCAAACAAGATACGCAGCGTCGGAGCATAGGGGCACATCGGGCCATTCTTGATCGTAACGTGGTGAAGCTTATGCAGCAACTGGTCGCGCATCGACGCAAGCGCGGCATTGCCGCTGCACTTCTCTTCTATTGCAGATAGCAGCAACTGGCTGCGAACGTACTCAACCACCGGCAACAACTCCAGGATTGGCGTATCCAGGCTATCGTTATTCGACGCAAACCGAGTCCGCAATTCGCGGTAAACATCCAATGGTTTTTTTACAGTTTCCCGTATCCATTCATGATGAGAAACTCCCAGCGTTCTAGTAAAATTTTTCGCAATGAGCGCAGCGGCAATCTGTTTATGGTGACCGAAGATAAAGGAGCCTTCTTTCGCGTTCGGCGTAGTAATCACGCTCTCCGGAAGCCATCGGCCATCGATCTCTTTCGTTTCGGGAATTTCTACGAGGAATCCAATCGTGTCAACGATATGGCGCGGATCTGATGGAAGAGCGATGTCTTTAAGATGATCGCGATATCCGTGAGAAATGGTTCTATCCATATAGATTCGCGCTTCTTTTCCTGCTTCGTTCCGAACGAAATAGTATTTACGCTCGTCTAATTCCGCAATGCCATATTCTGGTGTATCTGATCCGAACACTTTGCTGCCTGTTACCCTCAGTGCTGCAAAAATATTGCCAGGGATTCCGATTTCGTTTTGCTCATCTTCATCCCGAAGTAACCCGCCAGGCAGCGACATGCCCTCAGGGAAAAAAGTCCGGTTCACCGTCAGGAACTCCCGCCCGTGCTCGCCGTCTCGCATCACAAGCACGTCGACAGTCTTACGAACCATGACTCCCTGATCGATTCGCTGCTTTGCCTGAATTTTGAGTTCTTGATCGGACAACAACGCGCTCACCACTGCGGATTGATGATCAACGTTTAGATATTTACCGATGCAATTCTCAATCCCATTCTTGCGAATAGGATCACGCAGGCGATGGAACCAATAAACCATGTACAGCAGTGATTCAGCATAGAGGTTCGCTGGATAATCTTGCGTATCGAGAGCTATCGCGTATTTGTCGAGTATTGCCAAAACAGTGTCCGCGATCGTGTCGCGTTGCCCGACTGAGGACAAAGATGAAAGATCGTCGATAATTCCTGGGAATTCACTGGTGCCTGATAATTCGGTGATCGGCGCAGGCGCGTTAAATGCCATCTTGTTTTCCTTAACGATTTCTCTCATGTTAAACGCTTAAATTGCGTTCAAAATTAACAATATCAACGCCTGGTTTCAGGGTATAGAGCTGCGCCAATCGTCCCCCTGAAGATATTTTTTCATTCGAAATTTCAAACATTTCCGATGCCTCAATTCGTCGCATCAAGCTTTTTCTTTGAATTGGCTTTTCGATGATTGCTTCAATGACCTTGATCAATTGGCCTATGCTGAATTTTTCTGGCAAACAAAATACTGGAATCATCGAATACAGCGTTTTCTGTTGAAGTCGCTGCTGCGCCATATCAATGATGTATCGATGGTCGAAAGCAATCATTAGCTTGGGCAATTCACTCACGTTCAACCAGCAGCTGCTCTCTACGGACGAGATTTTGGACTCAACGTCCTGATGCGCCACCAGCGCATAATAGGCAAGCGTCACGCTATATCCACGCGGGTCACGCCTAGGCCCGGAGATTACCTGCAGTTGTTCTAAATAGCTCGGTACAAGCCCCGTTTTGCTCAGCAACTTTCGACGCGCAGTCATATCAGTGTTTTCATCCAAGCTGATATCAATAAATCCACCTGGCAGCCCCCAATAACCCGCAAACGGAGATTCAGCGCGCTTGGCCATGAGCACTTTCAAAACGCCATCGTGCACAGTGAAAAGTACGCTGTCTACAGTGAACAGGGGTTTATCTATTTGCAATATGGCATTCATTTTTCTTGTCTTTTTATGTCTTTGGGACACTTTCCTTATAGCATAAATGGCAGCTTGATAAAAGTTGCCAAATTTCACTTTACTTTATGTCTCAAGGACATTAATATCTATCCATGTTTTATTCATCCCTCGATAAAACTAAAGAAAGCATAGTCAAACGAGCAAGAATTGACTGCGCTCTGATTACTTCAAAACAGGGTTAGCAAATGGGCAGCCACGTTACAAGCAACAATCGATATTTTTTACCAAATCATCAACAAGCTGAAGATTCGTTTAAGCATTTTCAATTTAAGAGCGGTGAAAATCACCTCCAAATTTTGGCGCCCAGCAGTCCCCACGTCGAAATCATGTTTCGCTACAGCGGAGATCAATCGCTAATCCAGCTCTTGCTGCTGACCGATGCACTTCGCCGCCAGGGCGCAAATGTGATCGACTTATGTATTCCCTATTTTCCAGGTGCAAGACAAGACCGCGTTTGCAATGCAGGCGAACCACTGTCGGTGAAGGTCTACGCCGATCTAATCAATCAACAGCACTATCAAAAGGTTTGCGTTTTTGATCCCCACAGCGATGTGGTCGTTGCCCTTTTGAATAACGTCCATGTCGTCAAAAACCATCTATTCATCAGAGACGTCGTGAATGACATCCGATCAGATTTTATTTTGGTCTCGCCGGATGCCGGTTCGAATAAAAAAATCTTTGAATTATCTTGTCAGCTGGGCGGATTGCCCGTGATCCGGGCGGACAAAATTCGCGACGTACGGAACGGAGCAATTATCGGCACAGAGATTTATTGTGACGATTTGAGCGGGAAGACGGCAGTGATTGTCGATGACATTTGTGCCGGCGGTAGGACTTTTATCGAATTGGCGAAAAAACTAAAGGCCAAAAACTGCAAAAAAATCATCTTGGCTGTGTCTCACTACGAAGGCACCGCCGATGAGAAAAAATTAATGGAAAGCGGCATTGATGCGATATACACCACCAACAGCTTGCATGACTCCGCCGCAACGGCATTTCTAAACGTAAAAAATATCTGGCACTTTATGCCCGCACAAGGAGAAAAATAATGAACTTGAATCCCGCCACTGCGATCGATGGCTACAAAGTCGATCATCGCCGCCAATATCCCGACAATACTGAAGTTGTATTCAGCAATCTGACTGCCAGAACAACTCGCCGCGAATACACCGATCACCTGGTTTTTTTTGGATTACAGTATTTTATAAAAAGTTTTTTAATCAAAAGCTGGGAAGAAGATTTTTTTAAACAGCCAAAAGACGAAGTCATCCGTCGCTTTTCTCGTCGTATAAATAATTATTTGGGTCCGAATAATGTCGGCACTCAGCACATTGCGGATCTCCACGACCTAGGCTACTTGCCCATAAAAATTATGGCATTGCCCGAAGGTTCAGTTTACTCGCTAAGGGTGCCATGTCTTGTGATTTTTAATACAGACGAGCGATTTTTTTGGCTCACCAATTATTTAGAAACGATCCTCTCGACCAATGTATGGGGCATGTGCACCAGTGCGACTACAGCGCACGAATACAAAAAAATACTGACGACTTACGCACTAGAAACCGACGGCAGCACCGAGTTCGTGAATTGGCAAGGACACGACTTTAGTTTTCGCGGCATGTATGGCGCTGAAGCTGCCACAATGAGCGGTGCTGCGCACTTATTGAGTTTTACAGGCACAGACACCATTCCTGCCATCGATTTCCTGGAAGACTTTTACGGAGCCAATAGCGATTTAGAGCTGGTTGGCGGCAGTGTTGCAGCAACGGAGCATTCAGTCATGTGCGCCGGCGGCATGGACAATGAACTTGAAACCTTCCGGCGCTTGATTCAGGACATCTATCCGGCTGGAATCGTTAGTATCGTGTCGGACTCCTGGGATTTCTGGCAAGTGATGACGGACTTTACCGTCAAACTTAAAGAACAGATTTTGGCGCGAGATGGGAAAGTCGTGTTTCGTCCCGATACCGGTTGCCCAGTCAAAATGATTTGTGGCGATGCAGATGCCGAAATCGGCTCGCCAGAATACAAAGGCGCGATTGAATGCTTGTGGGAAGTGTTTGGCGGTAGCGAAACTAAGCAAGGCTACAAAATTCTGAATCCCCGTGTTGGATTGATTTATGGCGACTCCATCACTATTGAGCGCGCCACGGCAATTTGTGCAGGACTCAAAGCCAAAGGATTTGCCTCAACCAATGTGGTTTTTGGAATTGGCAGTTACACCTATCAGTACGTCACACGCGATACCGATGGTTTCGCCGTTAAAGCGACTTTCGCCAAAATTTCCGGTGAAAATCGCGAAATTTTCAAAGCGCCCAAAACGGGAGATGGAACCAAGAATTCTGCCAAAGGCCTGGTAGCAGTATACAAAAATGAGCGAGGTGAATTTTATTTGAAGGATCAAGCGAGCTGGAATGAAGTCAATAACTGCGAATTTGTTCCCGTGTTTGAAAACGGAAAATTACTCAACGCGGTAACCCTTACTGAGGTAAGGGAACGTTTGGCCGCCGCGATTTAATTGCGGACCAGACTTGACCCGACAGTTCCCGTCGGGTCAAGTCTGAACTATTGCACGTTAAGCGCGCGGCGCCTGGTCCTGTTTCAGCGACTGCGCCAGCTCACCAGCCTTGAGCGAGCCCATCAGCGACAGCAAGGTGTTAAACGCATTGGTATCGCCACCGCCGCCCATCTGGATCTGCGGCACCAGAGGCACCTTGGACGTTTCAAACGCTTCGGCCAGGCGCAGCATCACGGTTTGCATCAGCTGCTTGTCGGCGCCCTCTCCCTGCATCGCCTCCGATTTGGCCTTGATCGCCGACGCTTCAGCCTCGCCTACCGACCGGATCGCGGAAGCACGGCCGGAGCCTTCCATTTCCTGCTTGAATTTCTCCGCATGGGCCAGCGCTTCGATTTCCTGGCGCCTCTTTTCAGCCGCCTTGACATTGGCAGAGCCCTGGTTTTCCTTGATCGAGATATCCACCAGCGAACCGGTCAGTTCCTTTTGCTTGGAGGCGCGCTGTTCAGCCTCGTTGAGCTCGCGCTCCTTGTCGGCGGCGATCTGCTTTTGCGCAAAGGTTTCCACCTGCTCGCGGGCGATCTGGCGGTCACGCAGCTGCGCCATGATATTTTCGATCTTGGTGTCGCCTGGCTGCGGCTTCGGCGTACCGATCAAGACTTCCTGGAATTCCAGCGAGTAGGCCTGGAAGCGCTCTTTCATGTCGGCCGAAGCATTACCCTGCAATTCGCTGCGCGACTGGATCAGTTCGATGAAGGTCTTGGTTTGCGAGACGTTCTTGAAATACGAGGACACCATCGGATCGAGCGTCTGCTCCACCAGCTGGGCGACATTGCCGAAACGCTGCACTACCATCGGCGCTTTGCGGTAGTCGATATGCACCACCACCGACAACGGCAGCTGCGGCTCAAACGCGTCCTTGGTGATCAAGGTGATCTCGCGCAGGTTGCTGTCGAAGCTGGAACCGCTCTCGCCGGACTTCCACATCAGCACGAAGTTGGTGGTCGGCACCAGCTCGATCTTGCCGGCGTATGTGTTGAATGCATACTTCCCGGGCATCAATGGATCGCGCCAGACGCCGCGGCAACCGCTTTCGACCAGCTCGCCATGGCTGTATTCCTTGCCGGACAAATCGGAACCCTTGCGCCCGGTATAGGACACCACCACGCCGACATAGCCGACCGGAATGATGGTCTTCTTGATCAGCTCAACCGTGGCAAACAAGCGGTTGATGTAATACGTGCCCTCCACCAGCACCCGCTCCTGGCGGCCGCGCTGGCCGCCGGCGGCGAGGAATTTCTCCGGTTCCTGGAAGGAGTTGTGGCTGTCGCCGACATCCGGCGCCAGCAGCTCGTCCTTGGGCAAGCCGGGGCCGTCCTGCACAGTGACGATCGCCAGCTGGTCGGAATCGTGGGTGCCGGCCACTTCCTTCAGCACCACCGGGGTAAAGCCGCTGCGCTCATCCAGCACGCCGCGCATCTGCTCGTAATACGCCTTTTCCTGGGCATCCAGCGACAGCGAATAAGTCGCTTCTTCCGTCATCACCACGAACAGCGCCGGATTGATGATGTGCGTGCCCTCGCGCAGGATCTTGCGCTGCGGCCCTTTCTGGCCGCCGCCTTCAAGGAAGGAGCGGACGTCGCGGAAGTCCTCCACCTTGGCGTTGTCGGCCAGCGTCTGTCCCGCAGGCAGGTCGATGCCGTCGCGCGCAAAGACATAGCCGATGCGTCCCTGGGTCACCGATACCATCGGATGGATGTGCACGCGGAACTGGAACGGCGCAAAAAAGTGGAAGCCGCCGCGCCGCAGGTCAGGCTGCAAGCCAGCCTCGCCATGCAAGGCCAGCAAGCCGGCTTTCACCGAGCCGCTCGAACTCCACAACTTCTCGACCACGCCGATCCGGTCGTTGGGTATGTATCGGATGATGCCCGACACCGAAAAAAATATGGCAAGCAAGATGGCCGCCGCCACCAGAATGATAAGCGCCGTGGGCAACCAGCCCAGGCTTGTGATCAGATTCAGCATTTCATTTCTTTCTTTTATTGTTGAGTGCTACGTTTTCCCCGTCGCCACGCGCCTGCCGGCGATTTTCCAGCCAGAGTGTCATAGCAAAGTGTGGGATTTTTTATGACGATATGGGGCTGGCGCCGTCAGGAATTTGCGCCGCGATCCCGATCCAGCGAGATGCCGAAGCCGCCGTCGATCCAAGTATCCTTGTCGCGGCTGACCGCCTGCGCCGGCAGCACCGCGGTCTGGACCGAGAAGCCGGGCATTTTCTTGACCGCGGTGCCGATCGCCATGAACTCCACCAGGCCGTTGCCGATTTCGGCGATATAGGTCTTGACCCCGACCACTTCTTCCGCGCCCAGCGCATCGGCTTCGTTCTTCAGGCGATCGATCGCAATTTCGCGGGCGTCGTGGATCAGCGTGGTGAGGTCGCTGATTTCGCCCTTGGCGAAGGATTTGAAGGCCGCCATAACCCCGCCCACCACGCCCAGCGAGTAGATCGAGGTGGACATCAGCAATTTGACCGGCGCATAACCGAGGCTGGTCATGGCCCACAGCTCTTCCCCGGTAAGGTCGCTGGTGACCGGATTGCCATCTGCGCCGGCGGGCAGCGCGCTGTGCCGCGATGCGGTGCCGGCCATCAGCATTTCGTGCGTGCCCATCCATGGCAGGATAGAGGTGCGGATGCCGACCACTGCATTGGCGCCGTCCGCCTTGGCCTGCGCCACCAGCCGCTCAAGCGCCTTGTGGCGGGTCGTGTTGAAGATATTGCTGTACTCGGCGATCTCGCCGCGCACCAGGGTTTTCAGCGACCCGACGATGCCGCGGCCGACACCCATCGAATAGGCGATGTTGCCGAATGCGTGCTGGATCGGCATATAGCCGGCATCCATGTGGCAGTACAGCTCCTGCGCATCGCCGGCAGTGGTGAAGAAACGGCCGGACAGCGCGCGCGAGTGGATGCAGGAACCCACGAACAGGAATTCGGTGCTGCCGCTGAACGAACGCAGTTCGCTGGAAACCCCGGCCACGCCGGAAGCTCCCTGCTGCATCGCCTCCTTGCTCATGCGTTCGAAGGCGTTGGCGCGGCCTTCATGGATCGCCGCGGTGACTTGGGTGATCTCCCCGCCCAGCATGTTTTTCAGGCCGGCGCCTATGCCGCCGAGGAAGCCCATCGAGTTGACGCTGTTGCCTACTACAATTTCGCCCGCCGAATAATTCTTTAACGCCAGGCAGAAAATTTCATTCCCGGATAAACCAGTTACTTTAGCCATACGCCTTCCTTTTTATCGACGATAGATGTCTAACGGCCCACTCCAGAATATCTGGAGAAATGCACTGAAGACGAAACGATTCTGAACCTTAAACCGGTCGCTAGCTACTGATTTCGGAAGGTTGCGATTGGAGTATTTCCTCAGGCCGGCCCGCATGAATCACTGATATTCAGAGGACATATTTCTCCGGCTTTTTGAGAAAAAAGCCGGCAGCGATCTGACAGCATCGGCCAGACGTTTGGAACATTTCCGGCAATGCGGGCTGCAACGCCTTATTTTGGATATGATGACGGTTGGCAGCCTGGCATTCACTGAGCCCGCAACGACCCAACACTACCTACCGGAGCAGCACAGCGTGACCGACACCACCACCCCGCCCCAGCATCGCGCCCGCGAGGCTGCCATGCCCTTCATCATGCTGACAGTGTTGATCGACATGATTTCAATCGGCCTGATCGTTCCGGTCCTGCCGGCGCTGGTCGGCCAGTTCACCGGCACCCATGCCGACCAGGCGTTCTGGTACGGCGCCGTGGCGTTTGCCTTCGGCCTGGCCAATTTTTTCGGTTCGCCCATCCTGGGCGCGCTGTCCGACAACCATGGCCGGCGGCCGGTTTTGCTGCTGGGTTTTTGCGGACTGGCGCTGAATTTCTTCGCCACGGCTTTTGCCACTGCCCTGTGGATGCTGATCGTGGTGCGCCTGGTCGGCGGCGCCATGCAGTCCAATGCCGCAGTGTGCAACGCCTATGTCGCCGATATCACTCCTCCGGAGCAGCGCGCCAAGCGCTTCGGCATGATAGGCGCCATGTTCGGCGTCGGCTTCATCATCGGACCGGTGATGGGGGGCTTGCTCGGTGCGGTCGACCTGCGCCTGCCCTTTATCGTCGCCGGCAGCCTGGCGCTGGTCAACCTGGCCTACGGTTACTTCGTCCTGCCCGAGTCGCTGCCGGTAGACCGGCGCCGCGCCTTCAGCTGGAAATCCGCCAATCCGCTGACATCACTGCAGGCCTTGTCGCGCCTGAAGACGGTCGGCCCGCTGGTGGCGGTGATTGCCTGCAACGGCCTGGCGCAATTCATGCTGTTCACCATCTGGGTCTTGTACACCACCTTCAAGTTCGGCTGGGGACCGCTGGAAAACGGCCAGTCGCTGGCCGCGGTCGGCATCATGTCGGTGCTGGTGCAAGGCGTGCTGCTGGGGCCGCTGCTGAAGCGTTTCAGTCCGCAGCGGCTGGCGGTCATCGGCCTGGTGTCGTCCACCGCCGCCTATCTGCTGTGGGGCGCCGCCAGCCAGGGCTGGATGATGTATGCGGTGATCTTTGCCAATATCTTCGGCGCCACGGTCAATGCGTCGATCCAGAGCATCATCTCCAGCGCGGTCGATTCGCATAGCCAGGGCCAGACGCTGGGCGCGGTCAGCTCGCTGAACAGCCTGATGGCGGTGGTCGCGCCTATCATCGCCGCCCCCTTGCTGGGCGCGGTATCGCACCTGCCGAAAGGCGATTGGCGCATCGGCACGCCATTTTATTTTTGCGCGGCGCTGCAGCTGATTGCGCTGGTGCTGGCGTTTCTGCACTTCCGGCGGCAACGTCATGCACGCACGGAATCCCAGCCGGCAGAAAACCGGCAGGAAACTGAAGAAGCCATGTAATGGATGACATGCTGCCGGCGCCACCTATGTTGATGGCGGCCCCGGCGGCAGGGTTTACGCCGCTGCGGTCGCCGGCAAGGCCATGCTGCGGCCGGATGCGCGCGCCGACAGGCGGCTCAAGGGAATTTCCACCCAGCGGTAGAAAATCGCGCCGGCGGCGAGGCTGGCGGCCCATGCCATCAGCATGCCGATAGCCTGGTAGAGCGGCTGCGGCGGCACAAAACGCGCGAAGGCGGCGTTGATCACCAGGCACACCGGGAAATGCACCAGGAAAATGGAATACGAAATGCGTCCGAAGGCACGGATCCAGGACAGGCGCTGACGCGACATCAGCATGCCGCGTCGGCTCACCAGCACCAGCGCGCAGGCAACCATCAGCGCTACCGCGATGCGGACACGGAAATCGATGGCCAGCGCGCACAAGGCCGGTACCACGATCGCCACCAGCAACAAGGCCACCATCGCCGGCCGGCGGCTAAGATCGCGCGCCCACCAGGCGATGATGCCCAGGCCGTAGCTGCCGAAGAAATACGGCGCCCAGGCATCCCAGGCAGCGTCGCGGTTGAAGTACAGCAGCGAGGCGGTAACGCCGATCACGACCAGCACCGGCGCCAGCCACGAAGCGGAACGGCGGCTGGCGACGCTGCCGGTAAACCACAGCAGCACGGTGAGCAAGGCGTACAGCTGGAAATCGATGGCGACATACCAGGCGCCGGCCGAAATCGATTCATAGCCCAGCACCGTGTGCAGCAGCAGCGCGTGCGCGGCCAGCTGCAGCGCCGTCGGCATGGCCGAAATCGAATAATGGTTCATCCACAAAGCTGCCCAGGCTGACGCCCCGACAGCCAGCGCGGTCGCTATCAGGAACGGCGGCACCAGCTTCATGTAGCGCCGCCACAAAACGCGCATGGGATCGGCAATGCCGGAATTGCCCTGCGGCGACAGCGACTTGGCGGCGAGGAAGCCGCCGACCACCAGGAACACCTGCACCGCGATGCGGGCGTAGCTATCCAGCCACCCGATCAGGGTCGGCGCGACCGGGCGCACGTAATCGGCCATCGGGCCGTAGAACGCCAGGTGATGCAGAACGATTAACTGGGCTGCCACTACCTTCAGCAGATCGATGAAGCCGAATTGAAAATTGGTATTGCGATCAGGCGCGGAGGATGAGCTTGCAGTTTGCGGTGAAACGCTCATTATTACATCCGTGTTAAAAAAGATGCCAATGATAAAGATTCAGTCGCGCTTGTCCAGCATAATATCGTTTTGTAACACTTGACGGCGTTGACATAATGCACACAGTTGACCGGACGACATGATATTTATCATGCGCGGTCAGCTTTTCCCCACCGACAGCTGGTATTTCTTGATCTTGTCATACAGGGTTTTCTTCGGCAAGCCGAGGCGGTCGGCGGCGCTGGCGACATTGCCGCCGCTGGCTTCCAGCATCTCGGCGATCAGCATGCGCTCATAGACTTCCAGCTGCTGCGGCAGCGAGGCGCCAGGCGGCAAGCCGGCGCTGCCGCCCGGGACCGGATCGGCCACGCCTTCCGCCACCCCCAGCACCAGGCGATCGGCGAAATTGCGCAACTCACGCACATTGCCGGGCCAGTCGCGGGTTTGCCATTGCGCCATCTGCGCCAGGCTCCATTGCGGCAAAGGCCGCTGATAGCGCAGCGCCGCGCCCTGGATGAAATGCGCCAGCAGCAAGGGGATATCGTCACGCCGCTCGTTCAGGCGCGGCAAGTCGATGCTGACCACGCCGATGCGGTAATACAGGTCTTCGCGGAAGCTGCCCTGCGCGCTCATCTGCAGCAGGTTGGCCTTGCTGGCGGCGATGATGCGGCAATCGATGGCGATCGCCTCGTTGCCGCCCAGGCGCTCCAGCTTGCGCTCTTGCAGCACGCGCAGCAGCTTCACTTGCAGGGCCAGCGGCATGGATTCGATCTCGTCGAGGAAGACGGTGCCGCCCTTGGCATACTCCAGCTTGCCGATGCGGCGTTTCTGGGCACTGGTGAAAGCCCCTGCTTCGTGGCCGAAAATCTCGCTCTCGAAGACGGCTTCCGGCAAGGCGCCGCAATTGATGGCGACGAACGGCCCCTGGCGGCCGCTGGCCAGGTGCAGCTGGCGCGCCACCACTTCCTTGCCACTGCCGGTCGGGCCGTTGATCAGGATATCGACCATGGTGGGGCCGACGCTGCGGATCATGGTGCGGACCCGCTCGATCGCCGCCGACTGCCCGATCAGGCTGGGCATGTCCGGATGCGCCACCCAGGCCGCCTTGAGCCGCCGGTTCTCCAGGATCAGGCTGCGCTTTTCCTGCGCCCGGTGCGCGGTTTCCAGCAAGCGCTCGGCGCCGAACGGCTTCTCGATGAAATCGTAGGCGCCGGCGCGCATCGCCTCGACTGCCATGCTGACGTCGCCGTGGCCGGTCACCACGATGACCGGCAAGTCCGGATCCAGCGTTGCTACCTGGGTCAGCAATTCCAGGCCGGAACGGCCGGGCAAGCGCACATCGGTGACGATGACGCCGGCAAATCCCGTCGTCATCCATGCCTGCGCCTGCTCCACGCTGCCGCAGGCGTGCACGGTGAAGCCGCCCAGCTCCAGCGTCTGCGCGATCGCTTCGCGCACCGATTGCTCATCCTCGATCAGTACCGCTTCCAATGCCGCCGCCTGCATTTCCATCATGTTTCCATCGCTTTTTCTACTGATTCCAGCAAAGGTATGCGCAGCACGAATTCGGCGCCGCCCTCGCTGTGATTGTTGGCCGCCAGGCGGCCGTTCATCGCCTGCACGATGGAGGATGAAATCGCCAGGCCCAGCCCCAGCCCCTTGCCGGAAGGCTTGGTGGTGAAGAACGGCTCGAACAGATGCAGGGCGACCTGCGCCGGAATGCCCGGCCCGGAATCGCGGATGCGGATCACTGCCTCGCCGGCATCGCGTTCCAGCACCAGCGAGACGATTTTTTGCCCGGCATTATCCACCGCGTCCAGCGCATTGCGCAACAGGTTGATCAGCACCTGCTCGGTGCGCACCGAATCGCCCACCACCTGGGCCGGGTCGCGGATATCGATGCGCAGCTCGGTGCCGTGGGTCTGGAATTCGTTGCCCAGCAGGAGCGCGGCAGCCTCTATCGATTTCGACAGGTCGATCGCCGCCACCGCTTCATGGCTTTTCCTGGAAAAACCGTTGAGCTGGCCGACGATCTTGCCCATGCGCGCGCTGGCGTTGCTGATGTGGCCGAGGTTTTCCGCCGCCTTGTCGCGCTGCTCGCGCGCCAGGAAGGTAATGGCGTTGTCGGCAAAGGCGCGGATCGCCGCCAGCGGCTGGTTCAGCTCGTGGGCGATGCCGGCCGCCATCTGCCCCAGCATCGCCAGCTTGCCGGCCTGGATCAGCTTGTTCTGGGTCGAACGCAGCAGATGCTCGGTTTCCTTCAGCTTGGCGTATTTCGCTTCCAAGGTTTGATTCGCCACCATCAGCTCCTGGGTTCTTTGGGCGATGGTGCGGTCCAGATATTCTGCCGAGGTCAGGCGCTCTTCCAGGCGCCGCCGGCGCTGGTAGACAGCCCACAGGGAAATCGCCGCGATCGCCAGCAGCAGCGCCGCCGCCAGCGTCCACAGCATGGCGATGCGGGCGATCCGCGCTTGCGAGGGAAACAGCATCAGCTGCCAGCCGAGGCTGCCGATATTGCGCGTGACGTGCTGGCCGAACTCGGTCCTTTGCTGTTTCGACAAGGAACTCACCGGCGTGATGGCCTGGTCGGCATATTGGTGGGTGCCGGCGAGCTTCTGCTGCACCTGGCCGTCCAGCGAATACAGGCTGTGATACTTCCAGGCCGGCCGGTTGCTGAGGAACACCACGCCGCTGCTGTCGACCAGCGTGATCGGCTCTTCGCTGCTGCGCCAGGTATGCTCGAACTCAGTCAGGTCGATCTTGATCGCCATCACGCCCAGCACCGCATTGGCGCCGTAGTCCGCAGCGCTGGCATAGATCGGCTGGGCGATGAAGTAACCGGGAACGTTGGTGGCGTTGCCGATGCCGTAGAAGCGTCCGGGATTGCCTTTGATCGCCTCCCGGAAATACGGACGGAAGCCGAAATCCCTGCCGACAAAACTGACGCTGCTGTCCCAGTTGCTGGAAGCCAGCGTCATGCCTTTGCGGTCCAGCATGAAGATCGCCACCACTTTCGACTGCCGCTGTATCAGTTGCAGTGCCTGGTTGAGGCGCTGGATGTTCTGCAGGTCGTCAGGCTGCGCCAGCGCCCGCAGGACGTCTGACTGAAAACCCAGCGCGAACGGCAAGGTCTCGAATTTCTGCAGCACCGATTCCAGGTCCAGCGCGATGATCTGCAGCTGGCGTTCGCTGGCTTCGCCGATATCGTTGCTGGCTTTCCTGGCCGCCAGCACGTAGGTGGCGGCCAGCACGGCCAGCGCCGCAATCAGCGCCAGCGCCGGCAACCACAGCTGCTTTCTCGATTTCATGGCGGCATTCGCAAGTCAAGCATGACAAACAATGGCGGCGGCGCCTGCAAAGCCGTCGCCGCGCAGCCCCTTAACGGCCCGCAGCCGCGCCGTCCGGCGCAAATTGACGGGTTTCCAGCCGCACGTCCTTGAGATAGCCTTCCTTGCTCGGGTCGCGCATTTTGTAGGCGACGATGAAGGCGATCGCGCACATGACCGATACGTACCAGTAGAAAGTGGACTCGGAACCCATCCCCTTCAGTTCCAGCGCCACATATTCCGCGGTGCCGCCGAACAGTGCATTGCCGACCGCATACGACAGGCCGACGCCCAGCGCGCGCACTTCCGCCGGGAACATTTCCGCCTTGATCAGGCCGCTGATGGAGGTATAGAAGCTAACGATGGACAGCGCCACGATCACCAGTCCGAACGCCGCATACGGATTGGCGACGTCTTTCAGCGCATGCAGGATAGGCACGGTGGCGACCGTGGCCAGGGCGCCGAACCAGAGCATCGAGGTGCGGCGGCCGATCTTGTCGGAGAGCATGCCGAACAAGGGCTGCATCAGCATGTAGACGAACAGCGCCGCCGTCATCACCGTGCTGGCGGTCTTGGCGCTCATGCCGGCGGTGTTCACCAGGTACTTTTGCATATAGGTGGTGAAGGTGTAGAAAATCAGCGAACCGCCTGCGGTGAAGCCGACCACCGTCAGGAATGCCCGTTTATGCTTCATCAAGCCAGCCAGGGTGCCGGCATCCTTGTTCTTGCGGGTCTCGGCGGTCGAGGTTTCGCTCAGCGATTTGCGCAGGTACAGCGCGACCAACGCCGCCATCGCACCCAGCACGAAGGGAATGCGCCAGCCCCAGGCATGCAATTGTTCCGAAGTCAGCAGCTGCTGCAGGATCACCAGCGCCAGCACCGCCAGCAGCTGGCCGCCGATCAGCGTCACGTACTGGAACGAGGCAAAGAAGCCGCGCCGCCCTTCCAGCGCAACCTCGCTCATATAGGTAGCGCTGGTGCCGTATTCGCCGCCGACAGACAGGCCCTGGAACAGGCGCGCCAGCAACAGCAGCAAGGGCGCGGCGATGCCTATGCTGGAGTATGTCGGCAGGCAGGCGATCATCAGCGAGCCGCCGCACATCATCAGCACCGAGATCATCATGGCGGTGCGGCGGCCATGCTTGTCGGCGATGCGGCCGAACAGCCAGCCGCCGATGGGCCGCATGAAAAAGCCGACCGCGAAGATGGCGGCGCTGTTGGCGAGTTGCGTGGTCGGATTGCTGCTGGGGAAAAACATCGGCGCAAAATAGATCGCGCAGAAGGAATAGATGTAGAAATCGAACCATTCCACCAGGTTGCCGGAGGAAGCGCCCACGATGGCGAAAATGCGTTTGCGGGTATCCGCGGCGGCGGCAGGATCGGAAGGATGAAGCACGGACATGGTTATCTCCTGGTTTTAATGTTTTTTGTACAATCCTGGCAACGACCGTATTGAGGCAACTTGTGCTGATGCGCAAGTGACATCATGCCATTCAGGAGGCACAACTAGCAAAGGGGGAATTTACGGCTGGGGTCGGCGCCGCGCCAAATGACGGAGCCCGGTACGGGCACGCTGCGAAAAAACGGTGTTGCGAGGCATGCTTGTCTCCTGTGGATTATATTTTTATAGTTGCCTTTGCAGACTTCATGCCAACCCGCCAGAAAAAGCCAAGTGATTGATTTATTGAAGGTTTTTTCAGCAGAATGGCGGGCGCCAGGTGAATTTTGTGCGGAAATCCGGAATCGCCGCTACCCTTCTTGCGGTTTTCCGCCCGGCCGGACCTGATTCCGGAATCGAATATTCAGGTACGGCAGACGCTATTGCGCTACCATCTGCGCTGCAAAAATCAAGCAAGCGCTATAGGGAACACTATGACTCAAGAAGAACGCATGGTCGACATCGAAATCAAGCTGACGCGCCAGGACGACCTGCTCGATGAGCTGAACAAGCTGGTATATCGTCAGCAATTGAAGATAGACCAGCTTGAAACGCTGTGCGCCGCGCTGGCGCAGCGTATCAAGGATGCCGCCGACAACAGTAATGCGAACCAGGCCGCCAACGAGCGGCCTCCGCACTACTGATCTGATCACTCGGCTCTACAAAGGCTGGGTACGTTCTTCCAGCCACTGTTTGGCGTCGCCCTGCACATGCGGCGACAGGCGCGAGCGTACTTCGGCGTGATAAGCGTTGAGCCAGATTATCTCGTCGCTGCGCAACAGGCTGGCGTCGAGGCAGCGCGTATCGATAGGACACAGGGTCAGCGTCTCGAAGCGCAGATAGTCGCCAAACTCCGTGCTCTCCGCCTCCTGGTTCAGCACCAGGTTTTCAATCCGCACGCCCCAGCGGCCGGGACGGTATATTCCCGGCTCGATCGAGGTGATCATGCCTGCCTCCATGGCGGTATGCGCTTCCGGCGCCGCGCTGTTGGCAATCACCTGCGGACCTTCATGCACATTCAGGAAGTAACCGACGCCGTGGCCTGTACCGTGGCCGTAGTCGATGCCGGCGGCCCAGATCGGCGCGCGCGCGATGGCGTCCAGCATCGGCGATTTGAGCGAGCGCGGGAATTGCGCCGACGACAGCGCAATCACACCTTTCAGCACCAGCGTGCAATCGCGCTTCTGCGCGGCTGAGGGCTGGCCGACCGGCACCATGCGGGTGATGTCAGTGGTGCCGCCGACATACTGGCCGCCGGAATCGATCAGCAGCAGGCCCTCGCCGCTGATGGTTGCGTGCGATTCGGCAGTTGCCTTGTAATGCGGCATGGCGCCGTTGGCGTTGAAGCCGGCAATCGTGGCAAAGCTCGGACTGACAAAACCGGGCCGGCGCGCACGCGCAGCCGTTATGTGGGTGTCGACCATCAACTCGGTGACGGCTTCCTGCTCGCGCCTGGCGATCGCCTGGTCCAGCCAGCTGAAGAATTCGCACAAGGCAGCGCCATCCTGCTCCATGGCAGCGCGCACATGGACGACTTCTTCGGCGCTCTTGCGCGACTTGGCGAAGGTGGTCGGGTTGATCGCTTCCACTACCTTGACCGTGGCGCCGACCGCCTGGCGCAACCCCAGCGTGACGCGACGCGGATCGAGCAGCAGGACGGCATCGGCCGGCAACGCCACCAAAGCTTCGGTGGCTTGCGCATACGGCGCCAGCACGACGTCGTCCTGGCTGAGCAGCGCGCGCAAGGCCTCCGGGACTTTGCCGTCGGCGACGAACAGCGTGGCTTGCTGCGGCCCGATCAGTGCGTGGGCCAGGAATACCGGATTGAAATTGACGTCGGCGCCGCGCAGGTTGAACAGGTAGGCGATATCGTCCAGGGTCGAAATGAAATGCCAGCCGGCGCCCTGCTGCTGCATGGCCTGGCGCAGGTTGGCCAGCTTGGCGGCGCGCGTGAGCGGTGCGTAGGCGGCGTCGTGCTGATAGATTTCAGCCATGGGCAAGCCTGGCCGTTCGCTCCAGATCTCGCCGAGGACATCGAGATCGGTGCGCAGCTTGCTGCCGCCCTTGGTCAAAGCCTGCTCCAGCGCGCGCGCCGTGGCCAGGCCCAGCACCGCGGCATCGACCGCCAATGTCTGGCCGGCCTGCAGGTTGTTCGACAGCCAGTCCAGGTGCAGCAGGCTGCTGCCGGTGGGCGTTTTCATCAGGACGATTTCGGTCCCGGCCAGCTCGGCTTCGGCCTGCGACCAGTAACGGCTGTCAGCCCAGAGGCCGGCGAAATCGGCGGTAATGATCAGGTTGGCGACCGATCCGGTGAATCCCGACAGCCATTCCCGGCCCTTCCATCGTCCCGGCAGGTACTCGGACAGATGCGGATCGGCCGACGGAATCAGGCAAGCATCGACATTGTGGCGCTTCATGGCATCGCGCAGCAGCTGGATGCGCGGCGCGGCGGTAGTTTGGGAGAAGGTTCTGGAGTTCATCGTTGAGTGTGGGCAGAATGGAAATTCGGACAATTCAATTAGGGAGAGTCACTTACCGCTAAGCTGTCAAGCATACCATTGCACAAGCAGGAACGGGAGCCTTGCGCCCTACCCAACTGACAATCAAAAAAACGAGTAAGCTCTGACGTCACAGCCGCTGCAAAATATTCTGATCATCATAATTTCTCACAGAGGAAATCGTCATGAGCCGCAAAACCCCCATCGAGCGCTATCGCAACATCGGCATCAGCGCCCACATCGACGCCGGCAAGACCACTACTACCGAGCGCATCCTGTTTTACTCAGGCGTCAGCCACAAGATCGGCGAAGTGCACGACGGCACCGCCACCATGGACTGGATGGAGCAGGAGCAGGAACGCGGCATCACGATCACCTCGGCCGCCACCACCTGCTTCTGGCAGGGCATGGCCGGCAATTATCCCATTCACCGCATCAACATCATCGACACCCCGGGCCACGTCGATTTCACGATTGAAGTCGAGCGCTCGATGCGAGTGCTGGACGGCGCCTGCATGGTGTACGACGCGGTCGGCGGCGTCCAGCCGCAATCCGAAACAGTCTGGCGCCAGGCCAACAAGTATGGCGTGCCGCGGCTGGCGTTCGTCAACAAGATGGACCGGGTCGGCGCCGATTTCTTCCGCGTGCACCAGCAGATCAGCGAGCGCCTCAAGGGCAATCCGGTGCTGGTGCAGATCCCGGTCGGCGCCGAGGAAAACTTCCATGGCGTGGTCGACCTGATCAAGATGAAGGCAATCATGTGGGACGACGCCACCCAGGGCGTCAAGTTCGAGTACATCGACATCCCCGCGGCGCTGCAGGCAAGCGCGAAAGAGTGGCGCGGCCGCATGATGGAAGCAGCGGCCGACGCCAGCGACGCCATGATGCAAAAATACCTGGAAGGCGAAGACATCAGCGAAGAGGAAATCAAGGCGGCCTTGCGGCAGCGTACGATCGCCGGCGAAATCGTGCCCATGCTGTGCGGCAGCGCCTTCAAGAACCGCGGCGTGCAGGCCTTGCTCGACGCCGTGATCGACTTCCTGCCGGCGCCGACGGATATCCCGCCGGTCAAGGGGCACGATGGCGACGACCTGGTGGTCGAGCGGCGCGCCAGCGACGACGAGAAATTCTCAGCCCTCACCTTCAAGATCATGACCGATCCCTTCGTCGGCCATCTGAGCTACTTCCGCGTGTATTCCGGGGTGCTGGTGTCGGGCGATTCGGTCTTCATCCCCAACAAAGGCAAGAAGGAAAGGATAGGCCGCGTGCTGCAGATGCATGCCAACCATCGCACCGAAATCAGCGAGGTGTATGCCGGCGACATCGCCGCCGCGGTCGGCCTCAAGGAAGCCAGCACCGGCGATACCCTGTGCGATCCCGGCAGCATCATCACCCTGGAAAAGATGGTGTTCCCGGATACCGTGATCTCCCAGGCGGTAGAGCCGAAAACCAAGGCCGACCAGGAAAAGATGGGAGTGGCGCTGAGCCGCCTGGCCGAAGAAGACCCGTCGTTCCGCGTCAAGACCGACGAGGAGTCCGGCCAGACCATCATTTCCGGCATGGGCGAACTGCACCTGGAAGTGCTGGTGGAACGCATGCGCCGCGAGTTCGGCGTCGATGCCTCGGTCGGCAAGCCGCAAGTGGCATTCCGCGAAACCATCCGCAAGGTATGCGAATCGAGCGAAGGCAAGTTCATCAAGCAATCGGGCGGGCGCGGCCAGTACGGCCACGTGGTGATCAAGATCGAGCCGCAAACGCCCGGCAAGGGCTTTGAATTCGTCGACGCCATCAAGGGCGGTACCGTGCCGCGCGAATATATACCGGCGGTGGAAAAAGGCGTACGCGAAACCCTGGCTACCGGCGTGCTGGCCGGCTATCCGGTAGTGGACGTCAAGGTCACCTTGTTCTTCGGCTCCTCTCACGATGTCGATTCCAACGAGAATGCCTATCGCATGGCGGCCTCGATGGCGTTCAAGGATGGCTGCCGCCAGGCCAGCCCGGCCTTGCTGGAACCGATGATGGCAGTCGAGGTGGAAACGCCGGAAGAAAAAATGGGCGACGTCATCGGCGACCTGTCGTCGCGGCGCGGCATGATCCAGAGCATGGACGACATCCCGGGCGGAGTCGGCAAGATCGTGCGCGCCGAAGTGCCGCTGGCGGAAATGTTCGGCTACTCCACCACGCTGCGCTCGCTGACCCAGGGCCGCGCCACTTACACGATGGAGTTCAAGCACTACGCGGAAGCGCCGGCCAATGTGACCGACGCCGTGATCAATGCCAAGCACGTAGGGAACGCCAGGCACTGACAGTCGCTGCCGGCCGGGCAGCTCAGCCCGGCCAGCGCTTACAGCTCGTTTTCGTCGAGATCCCGCTCCAGGCCGTCGACCGGCAGCAGATGCCCGAGCTTGGCGGCTTTGGTATCCAGGTATTTGGCATTGAAGGGATTACGGTTGAGCATCAGCGGAATCCGTTCGACCACGTTGATGCCGATTTTCTGCAGCGCAGCCACCTTGCGCGGATTGTTTGTCATCAGCCGCAGCGCGGTGATGTCCAGGTGTTCCAGCATGGTTTCGCACAGGCTGTAGTCGCGCAGATCCGCGGCAAAGCCCAGTTGCTGGTTGGCTTCCACCGTATCGGCGCCGCCATCCTGCAAATGATAAGCGCGCAGCTTGTTGATCAGGCCGATGCCTCGCCCTTCCTGGCGCAGGTACAAGATGGCGCCGCGCCCTTCGGCGGCGATCTTCTGCAGGGCCCCTTCGAGCTGGGCGCCGCAATCGCAGCGTTGGCTGAACAGCGCATCGCCGGTCAGGCACTCGGAATGGACGCGCGCCAGCACCGGCGCGCCGTCGTTGACTTCACCCAGTGTCAGGGCCAGATGTTCTTTGCCGGTGCTGTGCTCGAAGAATGCGTGCAGCTGGAAAGTCGCCCATGGCGTCGGCAGCGCGCACGAGGTCACATACTCCAGCGGTTGATTGACTGAGGCGGCAGGTAGATTGCCTTTATTATTAGTGGTGCTCATCAGATAGATTCAAAGTGAATAAAAGGCATGTCATTGCATAAATGACATGCCCGCAAATAATATGTGGCTTAACATTGTCCGGCGCAGCTGTCATTCTACGATTTTTCGAAAATATACGTATGACGGCAGCTCGCGCAAATCGCTCGCTACCTCGTAAATAGGGATTAATCCGGCGTTTTCAACACTCTGCCCGGTGTTTGAAGGGATTTATTGCTAGAATCTCATCTACTCAAAATGAAGACTATCAATGCGCGAAGTCCCAGACCTGATTGCCTGCGAAGGATGCGATGCCCTGTACCGCAAGGTGCAGCTGCGCCGCGGCGAGATAGCCCATTGTCCGCGCTGCGGCGCCGAGCTGGACCGCGACGACGGCCGCCAGCGCGAACGCATCCTGCCGCTGACCGTGGCCAGCCTGATCATGTTTTTCATCGCCAACTGCTTCCCGATCGTTGAAATCGAGCTGCAAGGCCTGCGCAGCCAGACCACCCTGTTCGGCGCCGTGCTCTCGCTGAACGCCGAGGGCATGTCGCTGGTGGCCATGCTGGTGCTGGCGACCACCATCCTGTTCCCGCTGCTGCAACTGCTGTTCCTGCTGTACCTGCTGCTGACGCTGCACAACGAGCGCAGTCCGCCCGGCTTCCGCTGGCTGGTGCATGCCATGCAGAACCTGCGGCCCTGGGGCATGGTGGAAGTATTCCTGCTGGGGGTACTGGTGGCGGTGGTCAAGCTGTCGAACATGGCTACGGTGCTGCCCGGCGTGGCGCTCTGGGCCTTCGGCGTGCTGACCGTGCTGCTGACAGCAGTGGTTTCCTTCAATCCGCGCCGCTTCTGGCAGATGGCGTTTGCCGACGGCAGCCAGCAAGGATCGCCATGAACAGCGCCGACAATGTCGATTATGCCGACAATCCGATCATCGTCGCCGGCGACGAAGACCTGGCGGTGCATACCGCCGCCAGCCACGGCATGATGTCTTGCCACCATTGCGGCACGGTGTGGCAGGACGTGGCCGAGCATGAAGACTGCCAGCGCTGCGGCACCGCGCTGCACCTGCGCAAGCCGCATAGCATCATGCGCAGCTGGGCGCTGCTGATCGCTGCCTGCATCATGTACATTCCGGCCAACCTGATGCCGGTGATGGTCACCAAGACTTTGCTGGGCGTGCAGCAGGACACCATCATGAGCGGCGTCATCTATTTCTGGGTCTCCGGCTCCTGGGAGCTGGCTGCGATCATTTTCATCGCCAGTTTCCTGGTGCCGCTGTTCAAGCTGGCGTCGCTGATCCTGCTGACCGCGGCGGCGCAAAAACAGAGCCGCTGGCGCCGCCTGCAGCGAGCGAAACTGTATCGGCTGGTGGAAATCATAGGCCGCTGGTCGATGCTGGACGTGTTCGTCGTGTCGCTGCTGGCGGGGCTGGTGCAGATTGAAGGTTTTGCCAAGATCACTGCCGGCTTCGGCGTGCTGGCGTTCGCCTCGGTGGTGGTGCTGACCATGCTGGCCGCGCTCAGCTTCGACCCGCGCCTCACCTGGGATAACAGTGAAAACCGCATTCAGCAGGAAAATAAGCAATTAAGTGAAAGCACATGATGAGTGAAGAGAACACCCCGCCAGCCCCCCTGCCGCCGCTGCCGGAACCTAAGCTGAGCCGCAGGCGCGACTGGCTGCCGTCGCTGATCTGGCTGATTCCTATCGTTGCCGCCGTGGTCGGCCTGACGCTGGTAGTCAAGATCCTGGTCGAACGCGGGCCGTCGATCACCATCACCTTCCGCACCGCCGAAGGCCTGGAAGCCGGCAAGACCAAGGTCAAGTACAAGGATGTCGACATCGGCCTGGTGCAGACCATCACCCTCAGCAAGGACCGCTCGCACGTGCTGGCCAACGTCCAGCTGTCGAAGGAAGCGGAGAGCTTCACCGCCGCCGATACCCGCTTCTGGGTGGTGCGGCCGCGGGTCGCGGCTTCAGGCGTCTCCGGGCTGGGCACCCTGCTGTCGGGCGCCTACATCGGCGCCGACGCCGGCACCGCCAAGGATAAAAAGGACGAGTTCACCGGCCTGGAAGTGCAGCCTATCGTCAGGCTCGACGCCAGCGGCAAGCAGTACATGCTGCACGCCACCGATATCGGCTCGCTGGATATCGGTTCACCGATCTATTTCCGCCGCATCAAGGTCGGCCAGCTGGCCGCCTACGATCTGGACGAAGACGGCAAAGGCGTGACGCTGCGCATTTTCATCGATGCGCCGTACGACAAGTTCATCGGCGTCAATACCCGCTTCTGGCATGCCAGCGGCTTCGACATGCAGATCAACGCCAGCGGCTTCAAGCTGCGCACGCAATCGCTGGCGACCGTGGTGCTGGGCGGCATCGCGTTCCAGTCGCCGGATGACGAACTGGGCATGAAAGCCAAGGAAAACACCACCTTCAACCTGGCGCCGGACGAAGAAGCCGCCCTGAAAGAGCCGGACGGGCCGTCAGAAACCGTGGTCATGTATTTCAACCAGTCGCTGCGCGGCCTGACGCCGGGCACCACGGTCGATTTCCGCGGCGTGGTGCTGGGCGAAGTCAAATCGATAGGCATCGAGTACGACGCCAAGCTGCGCGAATTCCAGATGCCGGTCGCGGTGCAGATCTATCCGGAGCGGCTGGGGCGCAAGTATGCCGAGGATGAGCGTCATTCCACCTATACCGCCAAGCAGCGGCTGGAATACATGGTCAGCCGCGGCTTGCGCGCACAGCTGCGGACCGGCAACCTGCTGACCGGCCAGTTGTATATCGCGCTCGACTTTTTCCCGAAAGCGCCGCCGGTCAAAATCGACACCTCGACTTCCGTGATCGTGTTGCCGACCATCCCGAACAGCCTGGATGAAATCCAGTCGCAGATCGCCGAGATCGCCAAGAAGCTGAGCAAGGTGCCGTTCGACCAGATCGCCGCCGACCTGCAGAAGACCATCGGCACCATGAACCGCACCCTGCTCAACGCCGAGCAGCTGACCAAGAGCCTGAACAACGACGTCGCGCCGGAAATCATGGCGGCGATGAAGGACGTGCGCAAGACGCTGGACAACGCCGACCGCACCCTGTCCGACAATTCGCCGCTGCAGCAGGACATCCGCCAGACCTTGCAGGAACTGACGCGTTCGGCGGCCTCGGTGCGCATCCTGACCGATTACCTGGAACGCCATCCGGAGTCACTGATCCGCGGCAAGCAAGAGGAAAGCAATAAATGATATCGACCAAGACCACAGCAAGCCGCGCGCGCGGCGCTCTCTTCACCCTGGCAACGGCGCTGGCGCTGGCCGGATGCGCCTCCAGCCCGACGCGCTTCTATACCCTGTCGGCGCCGCCGGCGGCGGTGCCGGCGCAGGCACAGAATGCGCGCCTGTTTATCGAAGTGTCACCGATCGCCCTGCCGGAGCGCCTGGCGCGGCCGCAACTGGTGGTGCGCAGCAGCGGCGCCAATGCCGGCGCCCGGGTTGACATCCTGGAACAGGAACGCTGGTCGTCGCCCTTCAACAACGAATTGCGCGATGCGCTCGCCAGCGGTCTCGCCAACCGCCTGGGCGCAACCGACGTCAGCCGCAGCGGCAGGCCGACCGACCAGCCGGTCTACCGGATCGCCATCGAACTGCGTGAATTCGATGCGGCTCCGGGTGATAAAGTGCAAGCCACCTACAGCTGGAGCATCACCCGTTCGGACAACGCCAAGACCGGCGCCTGCCGGCTGACCGTCTCGGAGCCGGTCGCCGCCGGCATCGATGCCCTGGTGCTGGGCGTGCAACGGACAGTGGCCGATGCGGTCAACGCCATCGCCGCCAACGTCAACACGTTCAAGAGCGGCGCCACGCCGGCCTGCCAGGGCTGAGGATGCGACGCCGTAATCCGGATACGACAGGTCAGCAGCCATGACGGACAAACGGCGGGAACTGGAAAAATCAAAGAATATCGCGATGCTGTTCCTGGCCGCCGCCAGCATCGTATTTATCATCACCTTGCTGCTGCCCGGCGGCTTCTGGCCCGAGCTGGTCAAGGCCGTTTCCGAAGCGGCGATGGTGGGCGCGCTGGCCGACTGGTTTGCAGTGCACGCCCTGTTCCGGCGCGTGCCGATTCCTCTGCTGTCGCGCCATACCGCCATCATTCCCAAAAACAAGGACAAGATCGCGGACAACCTGGCGCTGTTCGTCAAGGATAAATTCTTCGACGTCGAATCGATCGCCGGCCTGATCCGCAAGCACGACCCGGCCAAGCTGCTCTCCGCCTGGCTGACCGCCCCCGGCAATACCGAAAACTTCAGCCGCCACCTGCTGAGGGAAGCTGAGCGCATCCTGGACTTCATCGAGGACGCTCCGGTGCAGCGTTTCATGACAAGGGCGCTGCACGCGACGCTGGCAAAAGTGGACCTGTCGCAATCGGCAGGCGTGATTCTCGACCAGCTGACCAAGGACGGCCGCCACCAGGCTTTGCTGGACGAAGCGCTGGTGCAATGCGCCGGCTTGCTGGCAAATCCTGATACGCAAGAACTGATCGCCGGCGAAATCGTGATCTGGCTCAAGCAGGATCATCCGTTGAAAGAAAAAGTCCTGCCATCCGAATGGATAGGCCGGCAAGGCGCGGACATTGCCGTCAACGCAGTAAGCCATCTGATTGCGGAGATCGGCAGCGATAAAAACCATGCCTTGCGCGGCAGGTTCGACGTCTTCACCAAGCGCTTCATCGAACAGCTCAAGGACGATCCGGAATTCATCGCCAAAGGAGAACAGATCAAAACCTACCTGCTCAACGACCCCACCCTGTACCTCTATCTGAAAGACCTGTGGGGATCGCTGCGCGCATGGCTAAAGGAAGACCTGCGCCGGAGCGACTCGCTGCTGCACCGGAATATCGCCGACGCCGGCCATTGGCTGGGAAAGACGCTGGCGGACGATCCCGCATTCCGGCAATCGGTCAACCAGCACCTGGAGGAAGCGGCGAAGAATATGGCGCCCGATTTTGCCGATTTCCTGACCCGCCATATCAGCGATACCGTCAAAAACTGGGACAGCCGGGAAATGGCGCAGCAGATCGAGCTGAACATCGGCAAGGACCTGCAATGGATACGCATCAACGGCAGCATCGTCGGCGGCCTGATCGGCTTGCTGCTGTTCCTGATTTCCCAACTGCGGCAATGGTTGCCGCATCTTTAAGCAAGGCCGGCGCTCAGAACCGTTCGTAGCCCAGCAGATAGCGCCACTCGCCGACCGCCAGGCCAGCCATCGGCAGGCGGCCGATGCGGATGCGCTTGATCGCCACCGCTTGCAGCCCGACCTGTTCACACATATGCACCAGCAAGCCGCGCTGCGGCGCCTTGAGGGCGAAGCGCAGGCGCTTTTCATTCTGCCAGCTGACCTTGATCGGCGGCAGCGGCTTGCGGTTGAAGCTCAAACCGTGGTTCAGCAGCTTCAGGCCGTCCGGGACGATGTCGCCGGCGACTTCAACGATGAATTCGTGCTCGATCTTGGCGGCGTCGTCGACCAGCTTGCGCGTGACGCGCCAGTCCTGGCTGAAGATAAGCAGTCCGCTGGCCAGCGTTTCCAGCGGCTCGATCAGATTCAGGTTGCTCAGGTGGCGCTTGAGGAAGCGCAGTTCGGCACGATCGTCGGCGGCCCGCTTGTCCGCGGTCACCAGGCGCGCCGCCAGTTCGCTCATCGGCGTCTCGGCGAACAGGTTCAGCCCGGCCGGCTTATGGAACAGGATGGTGACCGGGTCTTGCGGTTCCAGCGTGGCGTCCGGCAGCAATTCGATTTGCTGCCGGATGCCGATGCGATGTCCCGGCTCTTCTACCAGCACGCCGTCGACCTTGACCCAGCCGCCTTCGATGTATTGTTCGGCTTCGCGGCGTGAGCAGGAAAGCTGTTCGGCGAGTTGTTTTGCCAGGCGAACGGATTCAGTCATGTATGAGTGCCTTGATCTTTATTTGCGGTACAGTTCCGGACGCGACTTGTTGCGCTGTTCGTAAATGGTCTTGGCGTCTTCCCGCGCGCGCTCCAGCGTACGCATGGCCGGGTCGTCGTCGTGCAAGGTGAAAAAATCAGCGGCCTGGGCCCGCATCACGTATTTGATCGCAGCCTCATCCTTGAGGTCGTAGAACTCAACCATCAGCGTGGTGACTTCATCCAGATATTCTTCGTAGGTCATGATTAACTCCTGTGTTTCCCGCCCTGCTCTCCTTCATCCACTGCGTTACAGGAAAAGCCGGGCGGGCGTATTTTCGCATCAAACAGAGCTGGCGACCAAGTTATCGGCCTCAGGCGTGCCTGGCGGGCGGCGCCAATTCGGCGAATTTGCGCCAGATCCGTCGGATTTTCGAGGTGCGCAGCCTGGCGCCCTCGTCCAGCAGGCTCAGCGCCAGATCGCAGTGCGGCTCCAGCTCCGGGCGCTGTTCGGCGATCTGTTGCAGCAGGCTGCCGGCGACATTGCGGTCATTCGAAACGCCTAACAGGTCTTGCAGCTCGCTCAGGGCTTGCACATAGGGGCGCATGCGCTTGAACGGAAAATACGATTCGAAGAACTCTGCCGCATAGCGCACCTTCTTCGCGGCGATCCTGAGCCGATGCCGCTTTGCCGGCCCCTGGCGCTTGATGCCCTTGGCCCGTTCCAGCAGCTTCTTTTGCAGCTTGAGCAGTTTGCTGCGCGCAAATTTTTTCAGCGGCATCGACAATGCGGCAATCTGCTCGGCGCCTTGCTGCTGGCGCCAGCGCCGCCCCTCCAGCCAGCTTCCCAACGACAGCAGTAATCTTGCATATGCACGGGAAGCGAGCGCATTTGCGGCCGCATGTCGGTGTTTGCCTGCGACGCCGGCAGTGTGCTGCCGCAAATGCTCCAGTTGCGGCTCATGCGGCCGGCGCCGGGCAGCGTCGTTCAGGGTAGATGCCGCCAGCACCTCCCAGTCGCGCGCCGGCCCCAGCACGCCGGCCAGCCAGCGCAGCTGCACGGCGATCTCCGGCGGCGCCTGGATGAATTTCTTGAACAGGCTCAGCGTCGCGCGCAGGCGCCGCAACCCTACCCGCATCTGGTGCAGGTGCTCCGGATCGCTGCCATGCATCACGCCGTCTTCATTGCCCTGTATCTGCGCCAGGCAGTTATGCATCAGCACCTGGAAGCCCTGCTCCAGCGTCAATGCCGGCGACAGGCTGAGCGGCAGCGCCTTCACCGCTTCCGGCGTTTGCGGCGAATGCAAGCCGTAGCCGCGCTCGGCCTTGCTGACATTGGCGGCGCGCAGCGGCAGGCTGTTCTGCAGTTCAAGGGCGACATCGAACAGGCTGGCCGAATCGCCGGATTTCAGTTCCAGCTCGATCTCGCTGATTGGGATTGTTTTATCGCCATGGATCACTTCCCCCTGGTCCAGCGCCAGTTCGATTTCAGCGCCGGATGGCAGGCGCAGCAGCCAGATGGTGCGCCGGAACTGCGTCGTAAAAATCGGCTGCAGGCGCTCCGCCAGGGCCGGCGCTGACATCAGCCTGGCCACCGCCGATCCGGCTTCGATGAGTCCAAGCAAAGCCGGCAGGTCGGGCTTGGCGCCGCTCACTTCCGACTCCCACTCGGGGCGCTGATGCAGGCCGGCTGCCACCCGGCCACCGCTTTTGCAAGTCTGTATCAGGCGTCGCCCCACCTGGCGTATGCGCAAGGCCGTGTGGTTCTGCTTGAGGTACAGCTCAGGGGTATCGAAGTAAATACTGTTCAGCTGCCGCGATTGCGGCTTGTCCAGCGCATGTTTTTTTAATAATGGGTGGCGTCGGAAACGATTTACATCGACCGGATCCAGCAACAGTTTTAATTCGATTTCCATGTTTTCCAATGTTAAACAAAATTGTGGGCAGCGGCAAAGCTACCCGGCGGCACGATCGCGACCGTCACGCCATATGCACAGTATATGCAGCCTTAGCGGGCTTGCGTCGGCATTTTTACTGTAAGAAATACAAGCAATCACTGCAGTATTGGACAATTCTCCATTTTACATTCATGGCATACAAGCAATAAAAGATTTTTTGCTTACATTTCTATCCATCAATCTATATTTTCTTTTATTTATCATTAAATTCTTCCATAAACACGTCTTCAGCAGTCAAAATCACTTGACAATCATTGCCAAAAAGAAATTTATTTATCACATTTTCCGGGAAAATAGTGATCCGCGGAAAATAAAACAACGAAAAACAGTCGTAAAAAGTTAAATATTTCATGCGTGTTACATCTGCTCGCAACTTGATACAGAATGAAATGGCGATGACCGAAACCGTTGCAAAACGCGGGTCAGCGTTTGTCGCTTGGACGTACACAGCCCACTCCGACAATGCACAACGAAACATGCTCTACGGCGAATTTACCGAATTGGCCGTAACGAAAGCATGAAGCGAAATTGATCATTTCCTTATAAACAAAGTGGAGAGCTTTTCAGATGAAGAAGAAGTTTTTGGCATCGGCAATTGCTGCAATTTGCCTCGCTCACAACCCCCTCGCCTTCGGCGCAGATCAAACCGCCCCTTCCCCCGACAGCCTTGAACGCATCACGATTACCGGCTCAAATATCTCCCGCATCAACAAAGAAGGGCCAACCGCGGTCGAAGTGATCAAACGGGAGGAAATCGAAAAATCGGGCGCCAGCACTGTCCTCGAACTATTGAGCAAGCTGCCTTCGGTGTCGGTCGGTCTCGACGGCAACAGCAGCACCTCCTTCGCCCAGGGCGCCGCCTCGGTCGGCTTGCGTGGACTCGATGCAAAATACACCTTGATCCTGCTGAACGGCCGCCGCCTGGCGAACTACGGGTTTGCCGACGGTGCTGAAAACTCTTTCGTCGACTTGAACAACCTGCCGCTGGCCGCGATTGAATCGGTTGAAATCCTGCGCGACGGCGCTTCCGCGATCTACGGATCCGATGCAGTGGCCGGCGTGATCAACTTCAAGACCAAAAGAAACTATCAAGGTGTTGAAGGCACGGCCAATCTCGGCACCAATCAAAAAGGCGACGGCGGCACTGCCAGCGCCAGCGTCACAGCCGGTTGGGGCGATCTCGACAAGGATGGCCAGAACCTGTTGCTGACGGTCGACGTGTTCCGCCGCAATCCTTTGCTGAGCGATAAGCACGACGCCACCGCCAACCGCGATTTCAGCCGCTTTGGCGGCAGCGACAAGCGCAGCATCGATCGCTACCTGGGCAGCCTCAACGACTATACAACCGGCGAACCTGGCTTCCCCATACCCGGCTGCCGCGGCACGATTGGCGTGAGCAGCGGCACCGGCGACACACGCTGCTTCAACAACCAGACAGTGCAGCTGTCGCCAAAGATCTTGCGCGGCGGGATCTCTGCGATCTTTACAAAACGGCTCAGCGGCCAGGACGAACTGTTCGGCGAGGCCAGTTTCAATCACAGTGAAACCAGCGTGCAATATGCTTTGCCGAGCTTTGATTCGCAATTCCTTGGCAAGACTGCCGGCTCCACCAATCCCGGCCTGGCCAACCTGCCGGGGCCAAGCCCGGACGGTTCCCTGCAGGGCTTCACGCCCGGCGATCAATTGCGCGTGTACCGCGCCATCTATGAAGCGCCGCCAACCGTCAACAAGATCACCAGCGACACCATTCGCCTGGTAGGCGGATGGCGCGGCCAGATCGGCAACTGGGACAGCGAAGGCGCGATCAGCCTGAACCAGAACCGCCTCAAGGACGCTGCCTCCAATTCCGTCCTGAAAGACGTCTCGACGGTCTCCTTGCAAAACGGCCTGCTCGGCAAGGGCGGCTACGATCCGTTTGCCTACTGGAATCCAGCCAGCGTCGTCGATCCGATGCTGACCACCACCGAACGGGTAGCGGTCTCGCGCCTGGAAACCCTGGACTGGAAGATGGCCGCGCCGGAACTGTTTTCCTTTAACGGCGCGCCGGTCGGTTTCGCCTGGGGCGCGCAAGCGAGCCACGAATCGATCGACGACCGCCCTGACCCGCTCAATGTCGCCGGCAATATCGTCAACGCCGGCGCTACCGCCAGCAATGCCAGCCGCTCGATCTATTCGCTCTACGGCGAATTCAATGTGCCATTGATGAAACAGGTAGAGATGCAGCTGGCTTTGCGCGGCGACCACTACAGCGACTTCGGCAGCTCCTTCAATCCGAAAATCGCGCTGGCATGGCGTCCGAGCAAGGAAATCCTGCTGCGAGGCTCCGCCACGACATCGTTCAAGGCGCCGACCCTGCCGGAAATCAGCTCGACCACCGCCGGCTATGCCAATGGCATTGCGGACTGGGCCCGTTGCCGGCCACTCGGTTATACCGGTGCAAACTGCAGCTACAGCCCGCGCCAGTATTCGGTCGGCAATCCGGATCTGAAAGCTGAGAAAGCCAACAACTACTCGCTCGGCATGGTGCTGCAGCCGCTCAAAGGCTTGTCGGCATCGGTCGACTGGTATGCGATCAAGCAGCGCAACACGATCCAGGCGCTGGACCCGCAATACATCGTTGACAATGAAGACATCATTCCGGGCTACGCCGCGCTGGTCGGACGCGATCCGCGCAATCCGGCGCTGGAAGCCAGGCATCCGGGCTTGACCAAGGGGCGCATCAACAGCGTCACTACCCCTTACATCAATGTCGGCAAAACCGACATCCAGGGCTTGGACATCGACCTCTCCTACGAACTGGCGCTGGCGGGCTGGGGCAAGTTGAAGTTCCGCGAAGTCAACAACTACACGCTAAGCTACAAGCAGAGCATCACGCCGGGCACGGCGCCGCAAAGCCGGCTGGACTCCATCAATCATCCGCGCTGGAGCAACTCCTTCCGTACCGCCTATGAGTACGCCGGCACGGAACTTGCCCTGACGGCCCGGACCCAGGCCAGCACGCTCAACATCGATGATCCGACGCATACCCAGGATCCTGCCGTCACCAATGCCCGCATCGGTTCCTTTACCGTATGGGATTTGAACGTGAATACCAAGGTCAACCGCAACATGACCTTGAATTTCGGCGTCAACAATGTGTTCGACAAGGGCCCGGTATATGCCAACACGGCGTATGCAGACAATTTCGTACAGAGCACCAATGACCTGGTCGGCCGCTATTTTTATGTGAACATGCGTTACGCGTTCAAATAAGCGGTGGTTTTGCGCCCGACCCAAGCTTAAGGTTCGGGCGGATATTCTTCAGATCGCCAGCGGGCGGGCATGTCATGCGGCATGCCCGCCCGTTCATTTGTCAGAGCGTGCTCCGACTGCCATCGAGATTGCCGGTGTCCGGCACCTTGTTAAGGGTCATGGCGCCGATCCTGGTTTCGGCGATGTCGGGCCAGATCTTGGTGGCATGCTCGCCATTGCCATCCATCATGCGGCATGAGGCAGGAATGCCGAGGTTGGACTAGACCCGGATCAGCATATCCTTGCTTTTCGGCTGATGGCTGAAGAAGTTGAAGAAGCGGTTGGGATCCTGCGCATTGGTGACCGGCGAAGGCTACAATTAAGCTGTCCCCTGCAAAAACCGCAATCAATGCCTATTCCCTATCTGAGAAAGCTGACCGGCAAGGACCGCAGCCAGCGAGCAAATCGCCACCTGGCATGTTTCCTGTCCTTTATCGCGGGCGCGATCAATGCCGGCGGCTTTCTGGCGGTTGGGCAATACACCTCTCACATGTCCGGCATCGTCTCATCGATGGCGGATAACCTGGCGCTCGGATCTGTCGGCCTGATGCTGGCAGGCCTGGCTTGCCTGCTGGCGTTCCTGGCCGGGGCGATGACATCGGCGCTGCTGATCAACTGGGGCCGGCGCCAGGAGCTGCAGGCGGAATATGCGCTGCCACTGATGCTGGAAGCGGTTTTGCTACTGCTGTTCGGGCTGCTGGGCGGCAACCTGGAGGGGCATAAATGGCTGTTCGTGCCGATCACGGTCATCCTGCTGTGCTACATCATGGGCTTGCAGAACGCCATCATCACCAAGATTTCCAAGGCGGAAATCCGCACCACCCACATTACCGGGATGGTGACCGACATCGGCATCGAGCTTGGCAAGCTGGTCTATTGGAACAAGCTCAAGCCACACCAGAGCCGGCAAGACGTGCTCGGAGACCGCGACAAACTGCGGCTGCTGGCGACGCTGGTGACCCTGTTTTTCAGCGGCGGCCTGATCGGGGCCATGGGCTTCAAGCATGTCGGCTTCATTGCGACCGCACCGCTGGCCGCCACCTTGATGTGCCTGGCCATCGTTCCCATTTTCGATGATTTCCTGAATTTCCGGCGCAAGACATGACGCCGCTTGGCTGGTGCGGCTGCGTCAGCCAAACGGAACATTTCAGGGCAAACGGATTTATCTGGGCTAGGCCAGGTTCAAGGTATTGGTCAAGTCTCCCAGCGGCGCTTGCCGGTTCTGCAGGAAGGCCGCATCGCGCGCCACCAGCGCATCGAGCTTGCGCAAGCCATACAGGCGCGTAATGAAACGCATGATCGAAGTCGTGTCGTACACGGTGTGATCGACGAAACCCTTCCTGGCGTAAGGCGAAATGACGGTCGCTGGAATCCGCGAGCCCGGCCCCCAGCGATCGCCCTTGGGCGGCGCCACGTGGTCCCACCAGCCGCCGTTTTCATCGTGCGTGACGATCACCATCATGTTTTGCCATTGCGGCCCGCGCTGCAGATGGGCGATGACATTGGCGATATGGCGGTCGCCGGATTCGATGTCGGCATAGCCGGCGTGCAGGTTGAGATTGCCCTGCGGCTTGTAAAAGCTGACCTGAGGCAAGCGCCCGGCGTCGACATCCGCCAGGAATTTATTGGTGGCGGGATCGTCGCCCAGGCCGGCGTCCTTCAGATGCGTCTCGCGCGCCGCTGTTCCCGGGGCGAAGCTTTTGAAGTAGTTGAACGGCTGGTGATGGTACTGGAAATTCGGCACCGCATCGTCGTTGGCCTTGCCGTCCAGCGCCGCCTGCCACGCGCCGGAGTACCAGCTCCAGCTGACGTTTTTTTCCGACAGGCGGTCGCCGATGGTGGGATAGGTCTGCGGCGGCAGCACCATCGGATCGCTGGCGTCGGCATAGGCGGCGTCGCCGTCCTTGGCCGGCTTGACGAAGCTCGGCTGGTACGGCGGCGCCATGGTGTTCACCGCGTAGCCGTCCGGCGTGATGGCGCGGTCGCGCAGGAATTTGGGTGGGCCGTCCATGGCCGAAGCCGGGTTCTTGTCATCCAGTTTCAGGCGCGTGCCCTTGGGATCGTCGCCCTCTACCGTCGATACATTATGGCGCGCCGGACTGTTGTGCACATCCGGATAGAACGGGGTCTGTCCGGAAATCAGGAAAATATGGTTGAGGTAGGAACCGCCGAAGGCCGACATGAAAAAATTGTCGCACAAGGTGTATTGCTCGGCCAGTTGCCACAGGCGCAGCTTGCTGGCGGTTTCGCCGTAGTGGCCCATGGTCAGGCCGCCGGAATCGGCCCAGGCGACGAACTGGTCGTTCTTGCCGCCGTTGATCTGCATCTGATTCTGGTAAAACCTGTGCCACAGGTCGCGCGTGATGACGCCTTGCGGCAGGGGCTTGCCCTGCGCATCGCTCAGCTTGAAAGGCGCATTCGGCAGGCCGCTGATCTGCTCTTCCGTAATGACATAGCGCCGGCCGTCTACCTGCTGCGCCTGCGGCACCAGTCCGCCCCAGATCTTCGGCAGTTGCGGCAGCGGCGTCTTGCCGTCGCGGTCCAGCTGCGTGTAGCGTCCTTGCATGGCTTGCGCCAAGGGTTTCTGCACACCCGGGAAATCACCGTACAGGTTATTGAAGCTGCGGTTCTCGGCATAGATCACCACGACGTGCCTGATCGCCGACTGCAGCTTCTGGTCCAGCAATTTTTCCTGGCTGGCGTCGGCCACCTGCTGGCTGCCGTCGCTGGCGCAATCGGCCAAGGCCAGGGTGGCGCCGGCTGCGACTACGCTACCGAGAAAACGGCGGCGCGTAAATCCGCCTGGTTCATCTTCCGTGGTCAAATCAGGTTTGTCGTTTTCATTCATGGATGGGTTTCACAGTTCTTGATGGAGATATTGAAAGCCGGCCCGCCGCGGCGCTGAAGGCGCGCCCGGCGGTCAGGGCCGGGGAAGATTGCATTGGATTTATTGCGCTTCCGGCAGCGGCGTGCGCAAGGTCACGAACTCTTCCGCCGAGGTCGGATGGATGCCGATAGTGTCGTCGAACACGCGCTTGGTAGCGCCAGCACGCAAAGCCACCGCAATGCCCTGGATGATTTCGCCGGCATCCGGGCCGACCATGTGGCAGCCGAGCACCTTGTCGCTGTCGGCATCGACCACCAGTTTCATCATGGTCTTTTCATGATAGTCGCCCAGGCTCAGCTTCATCGGCCGGAAGCGCGCTTCGAACAGCTTGATCTTGTGGCCGGCGCTGCGCGCTTCCTGTTCCGTCAGGCCGACCGTGGCGATATTCGGCAGGCTGAACACCGCTGTCGGGATCAGCTTGTAATCGACCGGCCGATATTCCTCCGGGCGGAACAAGCGGCGCGCCACCGCCATGCCTTCGGCCAGCGCCACCGGCGTCAGCTGCACCTTGCCGATCACGTCGCCCAGGGCCAGGATCGACGGCGCGGAGCTGCGGTATTCGCTGTCGACCTTGATGAAGCCTTTGTCATCCAACGCCACATCGACGTTTTCCAGGCCCAGGTTGTCCAGCATCGGACGCCGCCCGGTGGCGTAGAACACACAGTCGGTTTCCAGCACGCGCTGGTCCTTCAGCGTTACCTTCAGGCTGCCGTCAGTCTGCCTGTCGATGCGCGCAATGTCGGCATTGAACTGCAGGCCCAGGCCCTTTTTCTCGAACTCCTGTTTCAGATGCAGACGCACGCCCTGGTCGAAGCCGCGCAAGAACAGGTCGCCGCGGTACAGCAGGCTGGTCTCGGCGCCGAGGCCATGGAAAATCGAGGCGAACTCGACTGCGATATAGCCGCCGCCGATGACCAGCACGCGGCGCGGCAGCTCTTTCAGGAAGAAAGCTTCGTTGGACGTGATCGCGTGTTCCTTGCCGGGAATCTCAGGCACCTGCGGCCAGCCGCCGGTGGCGATCAAAATGTTGGCGGCGCTGATGCGTTGGCCGTTGATTTCCACCGTGTGCGCATCCACCAGCCTGGCGTGGCCTTCATGCAGGGCGACGCCGCTGTTCAGCAGGAGGCCGCGATAGACTTCGTTGAGACGATGGATTTCGCGGTTCTTGTTGGCGATCAGGGTAGCCCAGTCGAACTGCGGCTTGCCGGCGGTCCAGCCGAAACTGGAGGCGACGTCAAAATCCTCGCTGAAATGGGCGCCGTACACCAGGAATTTCTTTGGCACGCAGCCGACATTGACGCAGGTGCCGCCCAGGTAGCGGCTTTCCGCCACGGCGACGCGGGCGCCGAAACCGGCGGCAAAACGGGCGGCGCGCACACCGCCGGAGCCTGCTCCAATTACGAACAGATCGACATCGAAAGACATTGGCATTCTCCTAGAACCAACTATTACTGAGCAAAAACGGCGAACAACGACGGACAGCGATGGACAACAATGGGCAGCCGCCAGATCTTACGCCATAGCGCGATGACGAGTGAAGCCCGCAGTATGAATCAATCAAATCAATCCAGCAGGCTCTCGTCCCAGGCATGCACCGTCTGCTGCTGCTCGCCGAGGCCGTCGATGCCCAGCCGGACGACGTCGCCATGCTTCAGATACAGCGGCGGCTTCTGGCCCATGCCGACGCCGGGCGGCGTGCCGGTGGAAATGAGGTCGCCCGGATATAGCGTGGTGAACTGGCTGATGTAGTGGACCAGGAAAGCGACGTTGAAAATCATGGTCCTGGTGCTGCCGTTCTGGAAGCGCTTGCCGTTGACTTCCAGCCACATGGAGAGATTTTGCGGATCGCCGACTTCATCGGCCGTCACCAGCCAGGGGCCGACCGGACCGAAAGTATCGCAGCCCTTGCCCTTGTCCCAGGTGCCGCTGCGTTCGATCTGGTATTCGCGTTCGGAGACATCGTTGACGACGCAATAGCCGGCCACATGCGACAAGGCCTGGTCCAGTTCGACGTATCGCGCCTTGCTGCCGATGACCACCCCCAGCTCGACTTCCCAGTCGGTCTTGAGCGAATTCTTCGGCATCACGATGGGATCGTTGGGACCGCCGAAACAGCTGTTCCACTTGTTGAACAGCACCGGCTCGGCCGGCACCGCCAAGCCTGATTCGGCGGCATGGTCGCTATAGTTCAAGCCGATGCACATGAATTTGCCGAGACCGCTGAACGGTGCGCCGATGCGGCCGGGCGCGCTGATTTCCGGCAGGCCGGCGGCATCGATCGCGCGCAGCTGCGCCAGGCCGTCCGGCGTCAGCTGCCGCGCCGTGATGTCCGCGACGACGCCGGACAGATCGCGCAGCTTGCCGCCGCTATCCAGCATGGCCGGCTTTTCCTGCCCTTTGGGACCTACTCGCAATAGCTTCATCTGTTGCTTCCTTGTGTTTTTTTTGGGCTTGGCTAAACGATCATACTATCAAACCACCGGCAAGACAGAGGCCGCCCCATCGACCCCGGCCATGCAGAGACGCATGTTTTACGTCAGAATACGGGGCCTGGCCGCAATCGGCCCCACCCCAAGTCTCTTCAAATCATCTATGCCGAATCTTAATTTACTGATGGGTTTTGCGCTGGTCGCCTTCGGCATGGTGCTGACGCCAGGCCCCAACATGATCTACCTGATCTCGCGCTCGATCTGCCAGGGACCGAAAGCCGGTTTCATTTCGCTGGCCGGGGTCGCCACCGGATTCGTGTTCTACATGCTGTGCGCCGCCTTCGGCATCACTGCCCTGCTGTTCGCGGTGCCGCTGGCCTACGATGTGTTGCGCTTCGGCGGCGCTGCCTACCTGCTCTACCTGGCATGGCAAGCGGTCAAGCCGGGCGGCCGCTCGCCTTTCGCGGTGCGCGACCTGCCAATGGACAGCAACCGCAAGCTGTTCTTCATGGGCTTGTTCACCAACCTGCTCAACCCCAAGGTGGCCCTGATGTACCTGGCGCTGATGCCGCAGTTCATCGATCCGAACGGCGCCAGCATCCTGGTGCAGTCGCTGGGACTGGGCGTGGTCCAGATCCTGATCAGCATCACGGTCAATTCGATGGTGACGCTGGCGGCCGGGAGCATTGCCGGCTTCCTCGGCAGCCGCCCTAGCTGGCTGCTGATCCAGCGCTGGCTGATGGGTACGGTGCTGGCCGGCCTGGCGGTGCGGATTGCCTTGCAGGCAAAGAAATAAGGAGGGCGTAAGCGCCAAATCGCCAATTATTGGCTAAGATGCAAGCTGCCCCACAAATCCGGAGTCGCCTGAATGCCGCATTTGCCGTTTGCACTGATTTCCGCCACCGTTCTGCTGTTGCATGCCGCCGGCATCGTCGCCGCCATCCACGCCCTGATGCATACGCGCACGCCGCAAGGCGCAGTGGCCTGGGTATTCGGCCTGGTGCTGCTCCCCTACTTCACCCTGCTGCCTTACCTGTTCCTCGGCAGCAAACGCTTTTCCGGCTACGCCGAACTGCATCACTCGCGCCAGGCGCGCCTGCAGCAGCTGGATGACCCGGCCCAGCTGGCCCTGTCGACGGAGTATCCGCCGCACCCCGGCGCCCAGCGCTACCAGGCCATCAGCAAGATGCTCGGCGTGCCCTTCCTGAGCGGCCATCGCCTGCGGCTGCTGGTCAACGGCGCCGCCAGTTTCGAAGCGATCTTCGCCGCCATCGCCAGCGCCGAGCGCTACCTGCTGGTGCAATTTTTCATCATCCATGACGACGAGCTCGGCCGCAAACTGCAGGCTGCAATGCTGGAACGCGCCGCCGCCGGGGTCCGCGTGTACGTGCTGTACGACGGCGTCGGCAGCCACGACCTGCCTGCTTCCTATGGCGCCATCCTGCGCGCCGGCGGCGTCGAGATCCATCGTTTCGCCACGCGCCGCTGGCGCAACCGCTTCCAGCTCAACTTCCGCAATCACCGCAAGGTGGTGGTGGTGGACGGCTGGCGCGGCTTTGTCGGCGGCCTCAATGTCGGCGAGGAATATCTCGGCAAGAAGCCGCCGCTGGCGCCCTGGCGCGATACCCATATGGAGCTGCAGGGACCGGCGGTAGCCGACCTGCAGCTGGCGTTCGACGAAAACTGGCAATGGATCACCGGCCAGCCGCTCAAGCTGTCGGCGCCGCGCCCGGCCGACGGCCAGGCCACCAGCCTGGTTGCCGCTACCGGCCCGGCCGATGCCCAGGAAACCTGTTCGCTGTTCTTCATCCAGGCCATCCACGCCGCGCGCCACCGGCTGTGGCTGACCACGCCCTACCTGGTGCCCGACTCGGCAGTCAACGCCGCCTTGCAGCTGGCGGTGTTCCGCGGCGTCGACGTACGTATCCTGATTCCCGCCATTCCCGACCATCGCACCGTGTTCCTGGCGTCGACCTTGTACGCGCACGAACTGGTGCGCGCCGGCGTGCGCGTATTCCGCTACCAGCCTGGCTTCACGCACCAGAAGGTGATGCTGATCGATGACGACACCGCCTCCATCGGCAGCATGAACCTCGATAACCGTTCGCTACGGCTGAATTTTGAAATCACCTCCCTCAACATCGACCGCGCATTTGCCGGTGAGGTCGAAACGATGCTGCTGGCCGACTTTGCCCAGGGCGTAGAAATCGACGTCGCCGATTACGCCAGGCTGCCTTATCCGTACCGGGTGCTGATCCATGTGGCGCGCCTGGTGAGCCCGCTGCTCTAAAGTTAATGTATTTGCAACAGCATCAAAACAGAACAAAAAACTGACTTCGCGCACTGTATTTACATACAGTAGTGCTATCCTATGGCCGTATCGGATATTACATTTCATATGCCCCATGGAAGCACCAATTCGTCGTATCGCACATCTGGATATGGACGCTTTCTACGCGTCGGTGGAACTGCTGCGCTACCCTGAGCTGCGCGGCCAGGCGGTCGTCATCGGCGGCGGTTCGCGCCACCAGCCCACTGCCGGCGCCGACGGCAAACTGCAATTCCATAAGCTGCGCGACTACGTCGGCCGCGGCGTCGTCACCACCTCCACCTACGAAGCGCGCGCGCTCGGCGTGTTTTCCGCGATGGGCATGATGAAAGCCGCCAAGCTGGCGCCGGACGCCATCCTGCTGCCTACCGATTTCGAGTCCTACCGCCACTACTCGCGGCTGTTCAAGAACGCGGTGGCCGCGATTGCGCCGCTGGTAGAAGACCGCGGCATCGACGAAATCTACATCGACCTCAGCGAGCACGAGGAAGAAATCCGGCCGCTGGCGCAACGCATCAAGGACGCCGTGCGCGCTGCCACCGGCCTGTCCTGCTCGATCGGCATCGCCCCCAACAAGCTGCTCGCCAAGATCTGCTCGGAGCTGGAAAAGCCGGACGGCATCACCGTCATCACCGAGGCCGACATCCCCGCGCGCATCTGGCCGCTGGCAGCGAAAAAAGTCAACGGCATCGGCCCCAAGGCGGCGGAAAAACTGAGCGCGCTTGGACTGCATACCATCGGCGACCTGGCCGCCGCCGACCCCGCTCTGCTGCAAGACAATTTCGGACGCACCTACAGCGAATGGCTGGTGCGCATTTCCCACGGCCAGGATGAGCGCCCGGTGGTCACCAGTTCGGAAACCAAGTCGATCAGCCGCGAATCGACTTTTGAGCGCGACCTGCATGCCAAGCTGGATCGCGATACGTTGACGCCGATATTCACCGATCTGTGCGTGCGCCTTGCCGGCGACCTGCAAAGAAAGGGTTATGTCGGGCGCACCATCGGGATCAAATTGAAGTTTTCTGATTTCCGCGGCGTGACGCGCGACCTGACCTTGCCGGATGCGACGGACGATGCGGCGACAATCCGCCAGGCCGCCGGGGAATGCCTGCGCCGGGTTACCCTGGACCGGCGCTTAAGGTTGCTGGGGGTGCGGGTTACGGCGCTGTCGAGGAAAGAACTGGCTGACAGCGTTCCGGCAATTGTCCAGGGAGAGCTGTTCAACGACGATTAGTTTTCGTGGGCGGCCGCGAGGATGGCAAGGTATCGATCGATTGCATGCTTACAAATCAGCCGGCGCGGCGCCTGCTATCGGCGGGAAATACGGGCCAGCCGCCAGTCAGAGGTGATCCATTGAATCTGCCCCTCCGGATATTTCACAACATCGTCGTCGATGCCGGCGCGCAGCATGCCGCTCACTTCGAACCGTTCATTCGGCACACAAACCATATCGAATGAGTAACCCTTCAATATATCGTGCTCATGTCCGCGCCAATTGTCGGGGCTGTGGAGAGGCGTGATGTAATACCAGCAGGAGTAATCCAGTTTCTCGAACTTGTCGACGGTTTGATTGCGCACCTCGGCATTGTTGATTTCCACGTACACCACCGGACGGTGGCGCAAGATGGATGCGCCGGCGCCGGCCAGCAGTTCGAGTTCGCAGCCTTCGACGTCGGCCTTGATGAAATCGAGCCGCTCCAGTCCCAGCGCATCCAGTGTCGTGCAAGATACACGCTCCGTTTTATCCGCCCACGGCCATTTCAGCGAGGCGCCGCCGAAATTCCATCCCTGGCGTGGATCCAGCAGCGGGAACTCGACCTCGCCGCTTTCAGCGCTGACGGCTTTTTGCATGGCCATGACGTTGATGCAGCCGTTGGCGACCAGATTGGCGCACAGCAGCTGGAAGGTATGGCGCGCCGGCTCGAAAGCAATGACGCTGCCGCCATCGCCGACCAGCCTGGAAAGGCAAATCGTATGCGAGCCGAGGTTGGCGCCGGCCTCAATCACGACGTCTCCGGCCCTGATAATCTGCTGGAACAGCGCAACCTCCGGCTCCGACCATTCGCCATAGATCTGCAGGCTGCGCCCCACGTGCGTATCGTTGCGGTTGACGAAAAAGCGTCCATGCCGTCCTTCCGCCTGGATGAAGACCGACTGCTCGCCAGATGCCTGCACGGCGACTGCGCGCTGGGCGGCGCGCCGGGCATCGCTGCGCATCACCACTGCCCGCAAGCGATCCGGGTAGCCCATGTAATGCAGCATGAAACTGTCGGCATCGTAGAGCGCGGGGTGCGAATTGAAGGACACGCAATCCGACAGCGGCATGGCCGCCGCCCCGCCGGCTTCTTCCCACGCCGAGATGAAAAACCGCTGGTCGCCGCCCGACGCATAGACGCCGCTCTTGTCAGGCACGGCGTCTATCAATGACTGAACCCGTTCCAGATAGGCGCGGCAGGCCGGGGTATTGCCAAATACCATGAAGCCGCTATTGAAAGCATGGCCGGAAACATCGCGCGCCAGCGTCACCGGCCGGCCTTGCGTGATAGCCGCCAGCGGCCGCGCCAGGTCGTGTATCAGGATGTCGGCATCGACCCAGGCCAGCTGTTCATGCGCGTCGAAATGACGCAACAGCAAGGCCGCCTTGATCCAGTTGCCGCTGACCTGCGCCCCTAGGTCTTGCGGCAGATCCCGGTAAATGTAATGCGAATAACCGTGGCGCAGGCAATATGCCGTGATGTTGCGTTCCGAAATGACCGCATACCGGGCAATATTCGGCGTGTAGCAGGTCACCAGCGCAACGGCCTTCCCCGGATTGACGACTTCGTACGCCGGCTTCACCGGCAGGTCGGCGTCAATGTCGTCGAACAGTACGCCATTGCGCGCCCGCACTTCGTTGAGGTAACGCACGAATAGCGCGACCAAACGGGCGTCGTGCGTGTTTTGATGAACGCTGGGATTGAATGACAGCACAAAGGCGGACAGGCCTGGCAAGTGATGGCCGAATGGCGTGAACAGCAGGATGGGCCGATCGACGGCGCCGATAGGCTGATCGCAAGGCTGGGCCGAGATGCCCTCCAGTTCGGAATGATTCCAGCGGTCTGCGCCCTTGTCCGGGATGTTGCGCATCTGATCCAGGACGCTGTCGACCAGGCGCAGCGCTTGCGGGCCGGACTTCATCACGAAAAAGCAGGCCTCGGGGCGATCATGGAATTCGCACTGCGCGAACCACTGCGCTTCATCGCCGATCACTTCCTGGATCGGCAGCGGCATGTACACGGCTGCCGATTCATCGGCAAAAACCAGGGTCGTGTCCGCCGGCGCTGCGGCCAGGATTTTCCGGATCAGGCTGTACTTGTAAAGCAGCAGCGTGCGGGCGCCATTGTCCGGGCTGGCGATCGCGTGCGTGGCATGAGCGTAGCCATGCAGCCGGCAATAGGCGCGATGGTTTTCCAGGATTTCATCGCAAGCGGCGGCGAGCAGGATCGAATGAAAGGAAACGGGGCTTGGATTCATTGAAGATCATCGAAAGAATATTGCAGCATCATAGCAATTTGTACTTGCGAGTACCGGAAAAAAACAATTCTCCCGCAATTTATCTTTCGTGCCGGATGAGACGGCAAAGAATGCCCGTGCAGGTCTCCTTGCCTGTCCTTACCCCTGACTCAAGCATTCCTGAATGTATAAGGCGCCCCGTCGACCAGCTCGGCGCGCTGCCGCACCCGCAGTTCAAGATGCGCGGCCTTATGCACGCTGCCATCTTGCTTGTGTACGGAAACCGGTTTGGTATTGATATTTCCGACCAGCTCCTCCAGCGATACCGGATGAGGCTGATAGCCACGCAATATGAATATCTGCATGAACTCGCTGCGCATGAACGCCCAACGATCATGCCACTGGAAATCGTACTCGGACCATACCGAGATATGCGCTTCCGAATGTTCCATCCCGCTGACATCGTAGTACAGAAATTCCGGGGCTATCACGATGGTGTAGGCGCTGCGGTAAGCCAGGAAATTGAGCAGGTCGAGCGCCTGCGATTTGGGAATATGCTCGATGCAGTCGCCGATCGTCACGACGTCGTACAAACGATTTCTGCACGAGCTGTCGATCACCATCTGCGCGGCATCCATAATCAAGACTTCGTCGTATTTTTCGCGCAATCCGAAACGATCAACATAGTCAGGGACGATTTCGGTGGCGGTCATACGCGCCTGAACGCCTGCCTGCCGTGTCAGGTCGGCGTATTTTCCCTGTCCCGCGCCGATGTCCAGCAGGGTCTTAGGGGCGATTTTTTCAACCAGCCTGAGATACAAATCATTGAATATTCCACAGGAGATGCCAGACATATTTGCTCCGTCAACCTACGTTGCATGAAAAAAGAAATGGGTACAAGGCCTGCAACCTATCCCCGCCTTGGCAATTTGTCAAATCAGACGCCGTCGAATGCTGTTGAACAGAAAACCATGGAATGCGTCTTGCAATGACATATTGCTTGTGCAAAGACGCCGCATTACTTGCCGGCGACAACCTCAATGCAATACAAACCCCAAGGACAGAGCGCAAAACGCTGCGCCAGCGGCTTCTGCGCCAGTTCAGGAATGCGGTCGGCGTCATAAATGGCGAAGATGGGGCCAAAGCCGCCTATCGACAGCGGCATGCCGTCAATCTGAGTGGCCAGGACGTAGTCGTATTTCCGCAGCTGGGCAAAACTGAGCTGCGGCATATAGCCGTCGACCGAATGGAACACGATCTGGGTATCGGCCGCCTTGCTGGCGCCGAGCATGTCCAGCACCGCGCTCAGGCGCGGGCCGCGCAGCTGATGCGGCTTGCCGTCGTATTCCAGCGTCGGATTGATGGTCACCGCGGGCAGCTTGCCGAGCGCGGCCAGGTCAAAGGCGAAGGCGCGCTTGAATTGCACGTTCTGCTTGTGCAGCATCTGGTCGATCACCGCATCGGTCGGGCCGCGGTTGCTGCGCTCGATGGCGCCGGCGATGGTCAGCACGGCCGGGCCGGAAGCTTTGGCATCCGGTGCTGCGCCGGCGGCCGCGAATGCCGGCAGCGCGGACACTCCCAAAGCCCCGGCAATGGAGGCAGCAGCGGTTGATATGAACTGGCGTTTCTTCATTCATGGCTCCTTGGTGAAAACAGCGCGATCCAGGCAATTGCGCGATCAGCAATTGTAGAAGCGCTTTCGGGCAGCCACCGCATTCTTTTGAAAAAAAATTACGCCAGCAACAAAAGCCGCTTAATTTGCCATAGCTTTCGGCTTGACCAGATAACCTAGCCCTGCCGCAATCAATAACAGCACAGTCGCGGTCGCCAGCGCGATCCTGACCCCGCTGCTCATATCGCCGACCGCGCCATCGCTCACCAGCGCGCCGAATACCGCGACGCCGACCGCGCCGCCGACCTGCCTTGCGGTGTTCAATACCGCCGAAGCGGTGCCGGCCCTGCTCTTCCCCACGCTCGACAGGATCGACGTCGTCATGGCCGGCACCGCCAGTCCCATCCCGGCCGGGATCAGCACGAAACCGGGCAGCATGTGCAGGAAACTGGCGTGCTCGGCGACGCCGATGCTGCCTAGCAAGCCATAGCCTGAGGCGCCGATCAGGCCGCCCAGCACCATCGGCAGGCGGATGCCGGCCTTGCCGATCAGCCAGCCGCTGACCAGGTTCGAGAAAATGAAGGTGCCGGTCAGGGGCAGGAACGCCAGCCCGGCTTGCAGCACGCTGTAGTTCTGCACCTTCTGCAGATAAAAGCTGATGACGAAGATCACGCCGTAATAGGAAAAATTCACCAGCACGCCGAACAGCACCGCGGCCGTAAAGCTGGTTTGGTGGAAAAAATTCAGCGGCAACATGGGATGCAGCACTTTGCGCTCAACCATGATGAAGGCGGCGCCGGCGACCAGGGCGACGCAGAATCCGACGATCACCAGCGGATGTTGCACGCCTAGCGGATGGAATTCGATGACCGCACCGACCAGCCCGGTCAGCGCGATGACCGCCAGCAGTTGTCCGAACGGATCAAAGGAGCGTGCATGCGCGCTGGCGGCGATCGCCGGCACTACGCGCAGGGTCAGCAAAAAGCCGAGCGCGCAGATCGGCAGGTTGACCAGGAAGATGCTGCGCCAGCCGGCGGTCGCCAGCAGCAGGCCGCCGATGACCGGGCCGGCGGCGATAGAAACCCCGCCGGCGGCGGTCCAGAGGCCGATGGCTTTGGCGAGCAGCTTTTTGTCATGGGCGCAGGCGCGATTCAGGATGGCCAGGGAACTTGGCACCAGCAATGCCGCGCCTATGCCCTGCACCGCCCTGGCGAGATTCAGGAAGCCGGCGTTCGGCGCCAGTCCGCAGGCCATGGAAGCCAGCGCAAACAATAGAAATCCGGCTAAAAACAGGCGCTTGGAACCGAACTTGTCGCCCAGGGCGCCAGCCGACAGCAGAAACACCGCAAATCCCAGCGTGTACGCATCGACCACCCATTGCAAGGCCGATACGCGCGCGCCCAGATCGGCGCCGATCTGCGGCAAGGCGACGTTGACGATGGTGACGTCGAGCTGGACGATGATGAAGGCGAAGCTGCTGGCGGCAACCGTCCACCCGACCGCAGCAGTTGTTTCATTCGCAACGGCGGGCATCGGCTCGAGAGCGGTCGCGGCTTGAGGAGAAGTCATTGCAGTCATCCAATCGCAAAGTAAGCAAGTCTTGATTCTGAGCGCGTCCGGGTCGCTTGTCACACTACAACAGTACGGTTACCATCAAACTATGGACAACGAACCCGACCTCAGCCGACTGGCCCGCACCATAGGCGATCCTACCCGCATTCAGATGCTGGCGCTGCTGATGGAGGGGCGCGCCCTGACCGCCAAGGAGCTGGCCTACGGCACCGAGATCAAGCCGGCGACCGCCACCAGCCACCTGAAACAGCTGATGGAAGACCGCCTGCTGGAGATGACCAGCCAGGGCCGGCACAAGTATTTTCGGCTGGCGTCGCCGGAAGTGGCGCGCCTGATTGAATCGCTGATGGTGTTCGCGCCGAAACGCAAGCGGGTCGGCCCGGCCACCGGCAACGATGCGATCTGCACCGCGCGTTTCTGCTACGACCACCTGGCCGGCAAGCTGGGCACCCGCCTGACCGAAGCGCTGGTTGCGCGCGGCTTGCTGAATGCCGATGACGGCCTGTTTGCGCTGTCGGCGTCCGGTGAAACCTGGTTCAAGCAATTCGGCATCAACACCGACGAGTTGCAAAAAAGCCGGCGCCAGTTCGCCTACCCTTGCCTGGACTGGAGCGAACGCCGCGATCATCTGGCCGGCGCCCTGGGCGCGACGCTGGCCAAGCGCATGATCGAACTGGGCTGGCTGACGCGCAGCAAGCACTCGCGCGTGGTCGCCGTCACCGCAGCGGGCCGCAGCGCATTGACGGCGGAGTTCGGCATCACGCTGGACCAAGCCTAGCGTCGTGTTTCGGCTCCATCAACCATCGGGAAACAAATCCATGCATCAAGGCGTGCTGTTCGCATTGCTGGCCGCCGCCTTCTTCGGCGCCAGCACTCCCTTCGCCAAGCTGCTGGTCGGCCAGGTGCCGCCGGTGATGCTGGCGGCCCTGCTGTATCTCGGCAGCGGCGTCGGCCTCTCGCTCTGGTACGGGCTGCGCCGCCTGCGCGCCGGCAGCCAGGGCGCTGCCGACGGCTTGCGCAAAACCGACCTGCCCTGGCTGGCGGCAGCGATCTTCAGCGGCGGCATCGCCGGCCCGGTGCTGCTGATGTTCGGACTGGCGCAGACGCCTGCTTCCAGCGCTTCGCTGCTGCTGAACATGGAAGGCGTGCTGACTGCCGCGCTGGCCTGGTTCGTGTTCAAGGAAAATTTCGACCGCCGCATCGTGCTCGGCATGATTGCCATCGTCCTCGCCGGCGTGCTGCTGTCTTGGCAACAGATGCCGCAGTTCGGCCTGCCCTGGGGGCCGCTGGCCATCCTGGCGGCGTGCCTGTGCTGGGCCATCGACAATAACCTGACACGGCGGATTTCCGCCAGCGATGCGGTACAGATCGCCGCGCTCAAGGGCCTGGTGGCCGGCCTGGCGAACCTGGCGCTGGCTTTGCTGTTGGGGGCAAGCCTGCCGGACCTTGCCAGGATAGGCGCCGCGGCGCTGATCGGCTTCAGCGGCTACGGCCTCAGCCTGGTGCTGTTCGTGCTGGCGCTGCGCCATCTTGGCAGCGCCCGCACCGGCGCCTATTTCTCGGCGGCGCCTTTCATCGGCGCGGCGATTTCGCTGCTGGTCCTGCATGAGGCTGTCGGCGGCATGTTCTGGCTGGCCGCCGCATTGATGGGATTGGGCATCTGGCTGCACCTGACGGAACGTCACCAGCATCCGCATACCCACGAAGAAATCGAGCACAGCCACAGCCATAGCCATGACCTGCATCACCAGCATGAACACGATTTCGCCTGGGACGGCCGCGAACCGCACAGCCATCCGCACCGCCACCTGCCGATCAGCCATAGCCATGCGCACTATCCCGACATCCATCATCAGCACAAACACTAGATTTGCCGGGCCAAGAGCAATGAACCGGCTGCTTTATTTGCGTTGCTGACGACGGCGGATCGGCAAGCTCTTCTTCCACTGAATACCACCTGATGCAACCTGTCATTTTTGACAGGTTGAATTTGCATCCCGGGAATGCAAGCATTAATCAGGCTCTGAGATTCATCAAACGTCCAGTTGTGAAAATCGCGGCGCGTCTTGCTCCGGGATCTTGTTTTTAGAACATGGTTTTCCTGTCTGAAAACGGCTAGCAACATCACCGCGGCAATTGGCAAGAAGGCAAGCGCCGATTTCCAGCCACGCGGGCGATGCGCAACGCGATGGAGGCTCAATGGCAGCTGAATCGGAATCTCAAAAGAACGACGCCAAGGCGTCCCAGCAGCCGGGCGGAGTGACCCTTCCGCAACTGAGCCTGCCCAAAGGCGGCGGTGCGATCCGCGGCATAGACGAAAAATTCAGCGCCAATCCGGCCACAGGCACCGGCATGCTCAATATTCCGGTTGCTGTCAGCGCGGGACGATCGGGATTCGGTCCGACGCTCTCCCTGTCATACGATTCCGGTGGCGGCAACGGCATTTTCGGGTTCGGCTGGAGCCTCTCGCTGCCTGCCATCACGCGCCGCACCGACAAGGGCGTGCCGCGCTATCACGATCAGGAAGAGCGCGGCGCCCTGTCCGACATCTTTGTGCTGTCCGGGTCGGAAGACCTGGTGCCGGTACGGCTGGAAAACGGCGACGGCCAGCAGGTTTTCGACGACAGCGTACGAGACGGATACCGCATCCGGCGCTACCGCCCCCGTATCGAAGGCCTGTTCGCGCGGATCGAATGCTGGACCCGCCTGAGCGATGGCGACAGCCATTGGCGCAGCATTTCCAAGGACAACGTCCTGACGTTATACGGCATAGATAGCGCTTCCCGGATTGCCGATCCGGCCGATCCTGTGAAGGTCTTCAGCTGGCTCATGTGCCAGAGCTATGACGACAAGGGGAATGTCATTGTGTACAGCCATGTCGCGGAAGACGAGCGCGGCATCGACCTTGCCCGGCCGAATGAACGCCACCGCACAAGATCGGCCAACCGCTATCTGAAACGCATATGCTACGGCAACCTGACGCCGCTTTTCTTCGACGCCGGCAGCCCCCATCTCGAGCAGGCTTGCCGTCTTCACCGGCCCGATGCCGCGGCATGGGCCTTTGAAATCGTATTCGACTACGGCGAAGGCCATTACCGCCAAGACCCGCCCGACGCAGCAGGCCGTATCCTGGCGGACGCCGGCACCGGCAGCCAGCATCCATGGCCGGCTCGCGCCGACGCATTCTCCTCCTATCGTGCCGGCTTTGAAATCCGCACCTGCCGGCTATGCCGGCGGATATTGATGTTCCACTGCTTTCCGGAGGAGCTGGGCCGATCGCCTTGCCTGGTGCGCTCCACCGCGCTCGCCTTTGATGAAAAAGCCAGCGGATCGTTTATCCGCCGCGCCGAGCAGTGCTTCCACAAACGCCTGGATGACGGCCGCTATCTCAGCGAAGCCTTGCCGCCGCTCGACCTGGGTTATACCCCAAGCCCGCTTGACACTCCCGGTTTCGAAGGATTCCAGCTGGCCGAGGTGGCGCCGGACAGCCTCGACAATCTGCAGGGCGGCATCGACGGCCAGAACAATCGCTGGCTGGATCTGAACGCAGAAGGGATTCCAGGCGTGCTGACCGAACAGGGCGGCACCTGGTTCTACAAGCCCAACAACGGCAACGGCCGCTTCGGCGCAACCGAAACCGTGCAGTCGCTCCCCGCTGCGTCCGCCTTGAACCAGAATGCCGGCACCCAGCTGCTCACCGACGTGACCGGCGACGGCACGCTCAGCCTGGTCGATTTTTCGCCGCCGCTTGCCGGATTTCACGCCCGCACGGCGGACTCGGGCTGGCAGGGTTTCCGCGCCTTCCTCTCGCTGCCGGTACGTGACTGGAAGGACCCCAACCTGCGTTTCGTCGACCTGACCGGCGACGGCATCGCCGACATACTGGTGACCGAGGAAGCAGCGATAAGCTGGCACCCTTCCTTGCTGGCGGAGGGTTTTGGCGCCGGGCTGCGGGTGCGCATCGCACTGGATGAAGAACATGGCCCTCGCATCGTCTTAGCCAACCCCGAACAATCGATCTACCTGGCCGACATGTCGGGCGACGGCCTGTCCGACCTGGTGCGCATACGCAATGGTGAAGTCTGTTACTGGCCCAATCTCGGCTACGGCAGGTTTGGCGCCAAGGTCAGCATGGACAATGTCGCCCGCTTCGATCAGCCGGACCTGTTCGAGCAGGATCGCATCCGCCTGGCCGACACCGATGGCTCGGGCACCAGCGATGTGCTCTACCTAGCGCGCGACGGCGTCCATGTTTTCCTGAACCTGGCCGGCAACGGCTTGAGCAGCGCGCGCCACCTGCGCGGCTTTCCTTCCATCGACAATGCAGCGGCGGTCTCCGTCACCGACTTTCTCGGGCACGGCACCGCCTGCCTGCTGTGGTCTTCACCCTTGCCGCGCGATGGCGGCCGGCAATTGCGCTACGTCGACCTGATGTGCGGCCAAAAGCCGCATCTGCTATGCCATGTCGCCAACAACCTGGGCGCGGAAACCAGCATCGAATACGCTTCGTCGACCGAGTTTTACCTGGCCGACAAGGCGGCAGGCAAACCGTGGATCAGCAAGCTGCCGTTCCCGGTCCACGTCGTCAAGAGCATCGAAACCTACGATTACGTGAGCCGCAACCGCTTCGTCACCAGCTACACTTTTCATCACGGCTACTACGACGGCGTTGAACGGGAGTTCCGCGGCTTTGCCCGGGTCGAGCAGCTCGATACCGAAGAGCTCGCCAGCCTGGGCGCGAGCGGCGCCTTCCCCACGGGCGGCAATTGCAGTCCAGCCTCCAGCGTGCCGCCGGTACTCACCAAGACCTGGTTCCACACCGGTATTTTCCTCCACAACGAAAATGTTTCGCGCCATCTCGCGCACGAGTACTACCAGGAAGGCGCCAGGCGCTGCGGCGAATCCGGACTGAGCCGAGAGCAGCTCAAGGCCATGCAGCTCAACGATACCGTGCTGCCGCAGCATCTGCATGCGGAAGAAGCGCGCGAAGCCTGCCGCTCCCTGAAAGGCAGCATGCTGCGGCAGGAAGTCTATGCGCTCGACGGCAAGGAAGAATCGTGCCGGCCCTATGTCGTGACGGAGAATAACTATACGATCCGGATCCTGCAGCGGCGGCAGGTCAACCGCTACGCCGTGTTCTTCACGCATGCGCGCGAAGCGGTCAGCTTTCACTACGAGCGCAAGCTCTATGCGACCGACGCTGGCCGGCGCGCCGACCCGCGAGTGACGCATGAGGTGACGCTGGCAACCGACGATTTCGGCAATGTGCTGAAGTCAGTCGCGATCGCCTACGGCCGCAGGTTCCCAGAGCCGTCGCCCTTGCTGCTCGAGAGCGACCGCAAGCTGCAGTCGCAAAGCTTGATCACCCTGTCGGAAAACAGCTATACCAATGCGGTGACGGCGCGCGACGCCTACCGCACGCCCTTGCCTGCCGAGAGCCGCCAGTTCCAGCTGGTCGGGCTGGAACCCGCGGCCAGGCTGCCTGCCGTCACCAATCTGCTGCAGTTCGATGAACTGCTGGAGCAGGTGCGGCAAGCCGGCGACGGCGCGCACGACCTTCCATTCGAAGACTGGCAGGCGCTGGGAGCGAGCGGGCCAGGCGTCTATCGGCGCCTGCTCAAGCACAACCGCAACCGCTATCGCAGCAACCGCCTGGACTGCCTGTTGCCGCCGGGCTCGCTGGAATCGCTTGGATTGCCAGGCCAGAGCTATCGGCTCACGTTCACAGCCGGCTTGCTGGCCACGGTCCTGCAGCGGCATGGCCCGGGCCAGCCGCCGCAGGCGTTGCTGCCGGATCCGGCCACGGTGCTGGCCAGCCGCGCCCAGGATGGCGGCGCCTACCTCGATCTGGATCACGATGGCAACTGGTGGATGCCGGGCAGCACCGTGTTTTACAGCAGCGATCCATCCGCGGATTCGAATGAAGAACTGAAACAGGCCGCGGCGCATTTTTTCCTGCCGCGCCGGGTTGAAGACCCGTTCGGCAATTCCAGCACTGTCGATTTCGACGCCCATGACCTGCTGACCATCCGGACCGTGGACGCCGTCGGCAACGTCGTCACGGTCGACTACGACTACCGCGTCATGCAGCCCAAGATGCTGACCGATCCGAACGGCAATCGCAGCGCTGCGGCCTTCAATGTGCTGGAACTGGTCGCCGGCAACGCGCTCATGGGCAAGGCAGGAGAGCATGCCGGCGATTCGCTGGCGGGATTCCGCACCGACCTCACGCGTCCGGAAATCGACGCCTTCTTCGATGCGCCGCAAGGTGCGCCGGGCATGACGCTGCTGGGCAACGCCACCAGCCGCACGCTGTATGACATCCACCGCTTCGCGCGGACCCGCGCCGCCGCGCCCGCCAACCCGGACCTGTGGCAGCCGGCCTGCGCCGCAGCGCTGGCGCGCGAAACCCATGTCAGCGACCTGGCGCCGGGGCAAGCCAGCAAGATCCAGATCTGCTTCAGTTATTCCGACGGCTTCGCCCGCGAAGTCCAAAGAAAGGCCGAGGCCGATCCGGGACCGCTGGCGGCAGGCGGCCCAGTCGTCCAGTCGCGCTGGATCGGCGAAGGCTGGACGGTTTTCAACAACAAGGGCAAGCCGGTCCGCAAATACGAGCCGTTTTTCGACGACACGCACAACTTCCGGTTCGACCACAGGCACGGCGTCAGCCCGATTCTGTTCTACGATCCGGTCGGCCGCGCCATCGGCACCTTGAACCCGGACCACAGCTGGCTGAAAAGCGTATTTGATCCCTGGCGGCAGACGATCTGGGACGCCAACGACACTGTGCTGGCGAGCGAGCCGCAGGACGATCCCGACCTCGGTGATTTTTTCCGGCGCCTGCCGCCGGCGGACTATTTGCCGAGCTGGCATGACAGCCGCATATCCGGAGCGCTCGGCCGGTGGCAGCAGCAAGCTGCTCGCAAAGCCGCAGTCCATGCCGGCACCCCGAGCCTGGCCTTCACCGACGTCATGGGCCGCATGGTGCTGAGCATCGCCCACAACCGCTTCCATTCCGCCGGCGCGGATAAGGACCGGCAGCAGCCGCAAGCCGAGTTCTACGCGACCCGCACCCTGTTCGACATCGAAGGCAACCACCGCGAGGTGATCGACGCCAAGGGCCGCGTCATCATGCGCTACGACTATGACCTCGCCAACAAACAGCTGCACCAGGCCAGCATGGAGGCAGGCGAGCGCTGGCTGCTGGAGGACGCCGGCGGCAAGCCGATACGGGCCTGGGACAGCCGCGGCCACAATATCCGCAACGCCTACGATGGCTTGCGGCGACATGTCGGAACCTATCTGAGCGACGGCGGCGCGCCGGAAAAACTGGTCGGGCGCACGCTGTATGGTGACTCCCTCGGCGATTCCCTTGCCGCGCCGGCCGGCGATAAGAATCGGGAGCCAGGCATCGATCCGCTAAGCGCCAACCTGCGCGGCAGGGTAGTGCAAATCCATGACCAGAGCGGACTCGCGGTCAACCGTGCCTACGATTTCAAAGGCAACCTGCTGTGCAGCCGGCATCGGCTGGCGCGCGAATACAAGAAGACCCTGGACTGGTCCGGTGAAGTTGCGCTCGAGCAGCGAGAGTACGACAACAGCATTGCCTACGACGCCCTCAACCGTGCAATCGAGTATGTCAGTCCCGACCGCAGCGCCATACGCTCGGCTTACAACAAGATCAACCTGCTGCAGCGGCTAGAGGCAAACCTGGCCGGAGCCCGGGCCGCCACGCTGTTCATCGCCGCCGTCGACTACAACGCCAAGCGCCAGCGCAGCATGATCGAATACGGCAACGGCGTACGCACCGATTATGAATACGACCCGCTGACTTTCCGTCTGCTGTGCTTGCAGACCGCACGTCCGTCGGCCAGATTCGCGCGCGATTGTCCGGCGCCGCCGTTGGCGGATGCGGACTGGCCTGGCTGCAAGCTGCAAAACCTGCACTATAGCTATGATCCGGTCGGCAACATCACGCATATCCACGACAGCGCCCAGCAGTCGGTCTATTTCCGCAACCGCCGGGTCGACCCGGACAACGACTATACCTACGATGCCATCTATCGGCTGATCGAAGCCAGCGGCCGCGAACATTTGGGGCAAGCCGGCGCAGCACCGACCCCCAACTCCGGCAGCGACCTGCCGCATGTGGGCTTGCCGCAGCCTGGCGACGGCAACGCCATGGCCCGCTACATCGAGCAATACGTCTACGATGCCGTTGGCAATATCCTGGCGGCGCAGCATCGCGGCAGCGATTCAAGCCATGCCGGCTGGACCCGCACTTACGCTTACCAGGAAGCCAGCCAGCTGCAGCCGGCCATGGCCAGCAACCGCCTGAGCAGCACGCAGATCGGCGCCGCCACCGAGCACTATCGCTACCAGGGTCCGGCCGGCTTGCATGGCGATATCACCGGCTTGCCGCAGCTGTCGATGCTGCAGTGGGATTACCGCGACCAGCTGCAGGCGGTTGCGCAGCAGCAGGTCAGCCGCGGCGCGCCGGAAACCACCTGGTACGTGTATGACGCCAATGGCAAGCGCGTGCGGAAAATCACCGAAAGCCATGCCTGCGACGGCGACGCCTGCATGCGCCTGAAAGAGCGCGTGTATCTCGGCAACTTCGAGATCTACCGCGAATACGGCAACCATGGCGACGACGAAACTGTCGCGCTTGAACGGCAGACGCTGCATATCATGGATAACGCACTGCGCCTGGCCCTGGTGGAAACCCGGAGCGCGGGCGACGATGGCTCGCCGCAGCAGCTGATCCGCTATCAATGCGGCAATCATCTTGCCTCGGTCAGCCTGGAGCTGGATGCCGCGGCGCAGGTCATTTCGTACGAGGAATATACCCCTTTCGGCGCCAGCTCTTACCAGGCGTTGCTGGGCAAGACGCCGAAGCGCTACCGCTACACAGGCAAGGAGCGCGATGAAGAGAGCGGCCTGGAATATCATGGCGCCAGATATTACCTGCCGTGGCTGGGGCGATGGCTGAATGCAGATCCGCTCGACATCAAGGATGCGGTCAACGTCTACCAATACTGCGGCAACAACCCGGTCAAGAATTTCGATCCAAGCGGCACCATCAAATGTTCCGAGCTGGCCGGCGCCGAAGGCGCCGGAGCAGCGGCCTGCGAACCGGACAATCCGCCGCCAGCAACCGCGGAGCCCCCTGCTGCTCCTGCCGCCAGCGGCGACTCGACCGCGATGGCAATCTTAAAAGGAATCGGCGGAATTCTCTGGGCGCTCACCCCCTTTTCGATGAGCGGCTGCAACTCCAACAACAACCAGCCACCGCCGCCGGCCCCTGCACCGCCGCCACCGCCTCCTCCGGTAGCGACCTCAGCTCCGCCACCGCCCGCCGCGCCGGCGCCGGTAGCCAATGTCACCGGCAACTATGTGCTGGTGGTAGGCGGCACCAGCGTCAATGACCCCAAAGCCCACGACCAGGATCCCTGGAATTTCCTGCAGGCAGCCGGCCTGAGGGCCAAGAACATCAAAACGGCCGACAAGGACGCAAAAATAACGCTCATCATGTATTCGCCCGACAATCTCAGTTATCAAAAAAGAGCTGTGGCCGATGGAAAATCCAAGGATTATTTCGAATCTAAAATGAGCGAAAGCGCGAAGAAAATCGGCTATCAGCTGATCATCATCAAAAAATCAGACGAGCTGACGCCTTTGCTGAATACGGCCGCCAACGGCCAGGTGAAAAAACTGGAGTATTTTGGCCACTCCAATCCCCACGGCCTGTTTTTGGAGTACAGCTCGAAAACACCGTCGGTCTCTACGGACACTTGGGGAGAGAGCCAGGCGAAAAATGTAAAGAAGGAAATATTTGCTGCCAGCGGCGAGGTGAATCTCTACGGCTGCAATCTGGGACAGTCAGGCGGCCTCGGCGAAAAAATCAAGGCCTTGTGGGGCAAGAAGACCACCGCTTCGGATACGGATACGAGTTATAAACCGATCGGACAGGGCATCTGGCAGCCCAAGGGGCATTACAAGGTCATGCAGTAACCTGTTGCAGCCAGCGCCATCCGCTAGCTGCAACAGTCAATCCAGTCAGAGTGAGAAACGCGCCCGCTTACGGATGCTTGGCGTTCAAGACCCGGCGTGCGAAGACCCAGGCTACCGCTACGAACACGATCAGCCCCAGCCATTGTGCGGTGCCTTCAAACGCCGGGCCGACCAGCGCCAGCGGAGAGTCCGTGCCGCTGAAACCGATAATCCCGGCCAGCACCACGCCGACCAGGCTTTCGCCGACGATCAGGCCGGACGCCAGCAGCACGCCGCGGCGGTTGGACGGCTCGGCGTACTGCTCGTAAGGCACGCCCTTCTGCTGCGCGCGCTTCTTGAGGACGCGTTCAATACCCCAGGCCAGCAAGGTGCCCAGCACCAGAGTCGACGCCACGGTTGGCGGCAGGTAGATGCCGATACCGACCGCCAGCACCGGCAAGCGGGCCATGCCGCCGCGATGGCGCAGGATTTCATCGACGACCACCAGCGCCACGCCCAGGCCAAGGCCGATCAGGATCATGTCCCAGTTCAGCTGGTGGGTGAAGATGCCGGTGGCGATCGCCGTCATCAGGGTCGCCTGCGGCGCCGACAAGGCATGCGCAACGTCCATATCGGCGCGCGGCATGGCGCCGGCGAAGCCATAGGCGTTGTACAGCAGTTCCAGCACAGGCGGAATTACCACTGCGCCGACCACGCAGCCGATCAGCAAGGCCACTTGCTGGCGCCAAGGGGTAGCGCCGACCAGCCAGCCGGTTTTCAGGTCCTGCAGGTTATCGTTGGAAATGGTGGCCACTGCAATCACGGCCGAAGTGGTGAAGATCGCCAGCGCGATGCCCAGCTTGTTGCCGGTCTCGGTCGCCAGCAAGCCGTCGGCGCTGCCGACCAGCAGGATCAGCAAGGACACCAGCACCACGGCGACGATACCGACGCCGGAAATCGGGCTGGCGGACGAACCGATCAGGCCAGCCATGTAGCCGCAGGCGGCGGCGATCAGGAAACCGAAAATCACGGCGAACAGGACGCTGTAAGCCACCAGCCCCCACATCACGCCGGAGCTGAGCGGCGCGGCGCTGAGGAAGCTGCCGAAAGTGACGACCAGGATCGCCACCAGCACCAGCGTAATGCCGACGATCCACACCGGCGACATGTCCTGTTCGGTGCGCGGGATGTTGATGCGGCCGTTGCCGCCGCTCAGGGCCCGGAAGGAAGTCTTGACGCCTTCCAGCATAGGCTTGAACAAGGTGATCAGCGTCCACACCGCCGCCACGCCGATGGTGCCGGCGCCGATGAAACGGACATCCTTGCTCCACAGGCCGGTGGCGTACTTGGCCAGGGTCATGCCGTCCGGAATGGCATGCATTGATGTCAACACCGGCACGGCGATGCCCCAGGCGATCAGCAGGCCGATCAGCATGGCGATGCCGGCGACGATGCCGATCAGGTAGCCGGCGCCCAGCAAGGCCAGCGAAAATCCGCTGGAAATCCGCAGCACGGCAGGGCCGGCCGCAAACCACAGGCTGATGCCCTCGCTCAAAATCCGGAAACCGGATGAGGCCAGGGTCACGACCGCGGCGACCACGCCGCCGGCCATGATGTCGACAATGCCGGTTTCGGCTTTCACGCCAGGCTTGCCGCTGGCCGCATCGGCTTCCACATCGGCGCTGCCGACACGCAGGATTTCCGCCGCCGCCACGCCTTCCGGATAGGGCAGATCGCTCTGCACCACCATCGCGTGGCGCAAAGGAATCGTAAACATCACGCCCAGCATGCCGCCGGCGGCGCAGATCGCCAGCGTTTGCCAATAAGGGAAGCCTTGCCAGTAGCCGATCATCACCAGGCCCGGCAAGATGAAAATAATAGAAGACAAGGTGCCGGCGGCCGAAGCCTGGGTCTGCACCATATTGTTTTCAAGGATGTTGGCGCTCTTGAACATGCGCAGCACGGCCATGGAAATCACGGCGGCGGGAATGGCGGAAGAAAAAGTCAGGCCTACTTTCAGGCCCAGGTAGACATTGGAGGCAGTGAAGACGACGGTTATCAAAGCGCCAAGGATGATGCCGCGTACCGTCAATTCCGGTAGTGAAACATTATCGGCTATGCGCCCATTTTTACTAAGCAAATCGGACATCGAAACTCCATCACTAAAAATTGCAATGCGCTAATTATCCTCGAAACAGTTGCTCTCCATCCAAAAATTTGACTTCGGTCTACAATGCCCCGGTAGGAAGCTGCCCAGACAAAATCAGCTCAGGATTGAAAAATGCGCGTTATCAAAAAAGCCACGCCATAGCGAATAGTTCTTTCAATGTCCTTCAATATCCTTCAATAGGTTAATTAGGTTATCAACCCCAAGTCGGAAAGGTAAAAGCCATGACAAGCCTGAACATCAACGGCAAACAACACGATATCGATCTGCCCGAAGACACCCCGCTGCTGTGGACCCTGCGCGACCACGTCGGCCTGACCGGCACCAAGTTCGGCTGCGGCATGGCCCTGTGCGGCGCTTGCACCGTGCATCTGGACGGCGAGCCGATCCGCTCATGCATCACACCGATCAGCGCCGCTGCCGGCAAAAAAGTCACAACCATCGAAGCAATGGCCGAAGACAAGGTAGGCCATGCGGTACAGCAAGCCTGGATTGCCCTGGGCGTGCCGCAATGCGGCTATTGCCAGGCCGGCCAGATCATGTCCGCCACCGCCCTGCTGAAAACCACCGCCAAGCCGACCGACAAGCAAATCGACGACGCTATGAGCGGCAATATCTGCCGTTGCGGCACCTACACCCGGATTCGCGCAGCCATCAAGCAGGTCGCGGATAAAGGAGCTGCCAAATGAGCGCCGCTTTCGATTTCGATAAAGATAGCGCTAACACCAATGCTGGCGATGGCAAGACGCCTGCGGTCGCCTCCATGAGCCGCCGCACCTGGCTTAAGGGCGTCGGCGCGTTTACCGGACTGGCGCTGACGGTCGGCGTCAACGGCCTGGTCAGCGCCGCCGACGCCGCCGCGCCCGCCAAAAAATACGGCGGCGCCGGCATGCCGGGCGGCACCGTCAACGATCCGCTGATTTTCGTCGCCATCGGCGCCGACGGCATCGTCAGCATCATCGCCCACCGTTCCGAAATGGGACAAGGCATCCGCACCAGCCTGCCGCTGGTGGTGGCCGACGAGCTCGACGCCGACTGGGGCCGCGTACGCGTGGTGCAAGCCAATGCCGACGAAAGCCGCTACGGCAACCAGAATACCGACGGCTCGCGCAGCATGCGCCACTTCTTCACGCCGATGCGCCAGGTCGGCGCCACCGCGCGCGCGATGCTGGTGTCCGCTGCGGCGGCGCGCTGGAGCGTGCCGGAAGCGGAGATCACGACCAAGAACCATGAGGTGTGGCACGCCAAGAGCGGCCGCAAGCTGGGTTACGGCGAACTGGCGGCCGACGCCGCCAAGCTGAAAGTGCCGCCGGCAACCCAGGTGCAGCTCAAGGATCCGGCACAATTCCGCTATATCGGCAAAGACGTCTTCAACAGCGTCGATTTCCATGACATCGTCACCGGCAATACCCACTACGGCATCGATACCCGCCTCGACGGCATGCTGTATGCGGTGATCGCGCGGCCGCCGGTGTATGGCGGCAAGACAGCGAGTTTCGATAGCGCCGAGGCGCTCAAGATCCCCGGCGTGCTGCGCGTGATCGAACTGAAAGGCAGCCCGCCGCCGGCCAAGTTCAATCCGCTCGGCGGCATCGCTGTCATCGCCCGCAATACCTGGGCAGCCATCAAGGGCCGCGAAGCATTGAAGATCACCTGGGACAACGGCCCGCATGCCGGCTACGATTCCAGCGCCTTCAAGACGACTTTGCAGGAAGCCGCGCGCAAGCCGGCCAAGGTGGTGCGCAGCAACGGCGACGCCATGGCCGCGCTGGCGCAGGCCGGCAAGCGCATCGAAGCCGAGTACTACATCCCGCACCTGGCGCACGCCACCATGGAGCCGCCTGCGGCCACCGCCCGCACCGCCAACGGCAAGTGCGAAGTCTGGGCCTGCGTGCAGGATCCGCAAGCCACGCGCGACACGGTGGCGGACCGCCTGGGCTGGAAGATCGACGCCGTCAAGGTCAATGTGACCTTGCTGGGAGGCGGCTTCGGCCGCAAATCCAAGCCTGACTTCGCGGCCGAAGCGGCGCTGCTGTCGCAAGCCATGGACGGCGCGCCGGTCAAGGTCACCTGGACGCGCGAAGACGACTTGCGCCATGACTATTTCCATACCGTCTCGCTGGAGCGCCTGGAAAGCACGCTGGACGCCAAAGGCAAGCCGCTGGCCTGGCTGCACCGCACTGCCGCGCCAACCATCGCCTCCACCTTCGTCGCCGGCGCCAAGGGCGAACAGCCGGGCGAACTGGGCATGGGCGCGATCAATATCCCCTTCGTGATTCCGAATATCCGCATCGAAGCGCCCGAAGTCGAGGCCCACACGCGCATCGGCTGGTTCCGTTCGGTCTACAACATCCCGCACGCATTCGCGGTGCAGTCGTTTGTCGCCGAGCTGGCGGCGGCGGCCAAGCGCGACCACCGGGAGTTCCTGCTGGAACTGATCGGCCCGGCGCGCCAGATCAATCCGCAAGAGATGTCGGACAGCACCAACTATGGCGAATCGCCGGCCTTGTACCCGCTCGATACCGGCCGCATGCGGCAGGTGGTGGAGCTGGCCACCAAGGAAGCCGGCTGGGGCCGCAAGCTGCCCAAGGGGCATGGACTGGGCCTGGCGGTAGCCTACAGTTTCATGTCGTATGTCGCTGCGGTGATCGAAGTGGCGGTTGGCGCCGATGGCGAGATCAGCATTCCGCGGGTCGACATGGCGATCGATTGCGGCCCGCAGATCACGCCGGACCGCATCCGCTCGCAAGTCGAAGGCGCCTGCATCATGGGCCTGAGCCTGGCGATGACGGGGGAAATCACCTTCAAGAACGGCAGCGCGGAGCAAGGCAATTTCCATGAGTACGAAGTGCTGCGCGCCTTTAGCGCCCCGCGCGACCTGCGGGTGCACATGGTGCCGCACAAATACGACATGCCTCTCGGCGGCGTCGGCGAGCCGGGCACGCCGCCCATCGCGCCGGCCCTGTGCAACGCCATTTTCGCGGCGACCGGCAAGCGCATCCGCAACCTGCCGATCCGGGACCAGCTGAAAAAGAGCTGATTCAAGAGCCGACGCAAGGGCCGGCTCAAGAGCCGATCCCTGCCGGCTTGAAAAACGGCCATGCGGCTTGTCGCGCATGGCCGTTTTACCTTATCCGTTCAGTCGAGTTTCTGCGCGGCCACGAGTACGCCGTCGGCATCGGCATAGATCCAGGCGCCGGGCGCGATGGTCACGCCGGCGATCGAGACGCTGATGTCGCGCTCCCCTACTCCCTTGCGGACACTGCGTTGCGGGTGCAGCGCCAATGCGCGAACGCCGATATCGCAGGCATTGAGCTCCGCCGAATCGCGTACGCAGCCGTTGACGATGATGCCGGCCCAGCCGTTTTTCTGCGCCAGCACGCCGAGGTTGCCGCCGACCAGCGCGCAACGCAGGCTGCCGCCGCCGTCGACCACCAGCACCTGGCCGTCGCCGGCGGTTTCCAGCGTGCTGCGCACCAGCACATTGTCTTCATGTACCTTGAGGGTGCGCGCCGGACCGCAAAACGCCTGGCGCTTGCCGAGAGAAATGAACACCGGCGGCAATACCGCCAGGGCGGCGCTGCCGAGCTTGTCTTCGTTGGCGTCGCACAGATCACAGGTGGCGAAAGTCATTGCATCTCCGTTGCAGGCGGTGTTGTTCAGGTTGGTTCTTCGGGCGGCTCGGCCGAAAATGTCAGGCCGCCGAATTTCTTGACACTATACATCCGCTTGTCGGCGACTTTCAACAAGGTTTCCAGATCAAGGCCGTCGGCCGGATACAGCGCACCGCCGATGGATGCGCCGATCTGGCAGTGGTCGCCGTTGGTCATCAGGATCGGCTTGTTGAGCACCGCATAGATTTTTTCCGATATCGCCAGCGCCGATTCCTCATCCGCCACGCCCGGCAGGTAAACGATGAATTCATCGCCGCCGAAACGCGCTACTTCATCCTCTTTGCGCAAGGCGTTCTGCAGACGCAGGCCGACTTCGATCAGGACCCGGTCGCCTTCATCGTGACCATAGTGATCGTTGACCTGCTTGAACTTGTCCAGGTCGACGAACAGCACCGCAAACCGGAACAGCTGCGGCTCGACGTCGGTGCGGCGGCGAAATTCGATTTGCGCAATCAGCGAATCGCGGTTCAGCAGGCTGGTCAGGCGGTCGGTGCGCAGATGGCGTTCCATCTCCTGAAAGCTTTCGGCCAGTTCGCCGATCTCGTCCTTGCGGTCGATATTCAGCTTGGCAAACGGCCGCCCGCTGCCTATGCTGCGCACCGCCAGCGTCAGCTTGCGGATATCGCGCAAGGCCCAGCGCAAGATCCCGTAGCCGGCCAGCAAAGCCAGCAGGATCACCAGCAGGCCGAGATACAGGCTTTTGTAGACGCTGGAGTTGATCGCGCCCCAGAAATCGGAGCGCGGCAAAGCCACCACCGCGACCCATTCCAGTCCGGCTGCATCGCGATGCAGCTGCGCGGCCACCTCGATCTGTCCGGAGGCGCTGGGAAAGGCGCCAATGATCAGCTTGCCTGGCTTGGGCGGATTGAGCGTCGAGGGAATGACCGGGTCGATGATCGGCGCCACCCCGGGGTGCTTCTGCAGATAGGTTTGCACCAGCTGCCAGCTTTGGCGCATGAACGGCGAAGCGATGCCCGTGAGCCCGTTCCTGACGCGCAGGCTCTTGCCGCTGGCATCAGGGATGAAGACATTTTCGCCATTGGAAGCGGCAACCAGGTCGCCATTGCGCTCGGCAATATAGGCCACGCCATTCCTGTCCATCGGCAGCGCCTGCAGGTATTCCCGCAGCGGTTTCAGCGACAGTTCCCTCGCGACCACGCCGATCAGATCGCGGCTGGCGTCAAACACCGGCCGCGCCAGCATCAGGACCGGCTCGTTGCTGGCGGCCTCGACAAACACCGGCGACCAGGCATCTTTTTTCTGGCTGACGGCATTCAGGTACCAGCTTTGCGCGCGCGGCTCGTACTCTTCCGTCTCCAGGAAGGTCATTTCAACTGCCGGGCCGCGACTGCGATATAAATGGCTGGGCTCGTCGCCGGCGCCTCTCAGTCGGACCCGGAATTCATTGGCGGCAGTGCGGCGGATGCCGACGAAATGCCCGTCCGTGCCGGCAAAACCGATAAAGCCGCCGACCGCCGGAAACAGGCCGCTGGCAATCCACATGCGTTCTTCCAGCCTGCGCACATTGGCAGGAAACGGAATCGGCGTCGGCGTCTTGTCGGCGGCATCGGCGACTTGATCGGGCGCGACTACCCGCAACGCCGCGCCGGCGTCGAAAAGTTGCCTGTTGATTGCACTGTTGATGCCTCCCATCATGTCTGCCAGGACCTTTACCGATAACGCATCGGTAGCATCCTGGCCAGCCTGATAAAGAAGCCAGCCGACTGACACGGCCAGACATAACAATAGCGCTGCAAACGGCAAAATGAATAAGCGTTGCAGTGAAGTTCGCTTCAAAATTGCCTCGAAATAACACAAGAATCGGCAATATCCGACTTAAAGAAACTACTCCTGCACCTTGGCGTTACCAACACGAATGCTGCTTTCCAGCAGATTTAGATGCACAATTTATAACATTCGATTATTACAGCACCAAGACAGCAGTGTAAACGGCATCAATCCGAAAAAAGGCCACACGGCGACGCCATGTGACCTTTATAAAGCAACAGGATGAAGCTTGTTGCGATTTTACTCTTTTGCGCCTGCGAAATTCAGGCTTAAGTTGTTACTTTGAAAACTATATCACCATTGTTAACATTTACATGAACAATGTCCTTAGGACCGAATTTCCCCTCCAGGATCAATTTCGACAGCGGGTTTTCTATCTGCTGCTGAATCGCCCGCTTCAGCGGCCGCGCCCCATACACCGGATCGAAACCAGCCTCGGCGATTTTCTGCAGGCCGGCTTCCGAGATTTCCAGGCCCATGTCCATTTTCGCCAGGCGTTGCTCCAGTATCTTCAGCTGGATCAGGGCGATCGCACCGATGTTTTTCTCGTCGAGCGCATGGAACACCACGATTTCATCGATACGGTTGATAAACTCCGGACGGAAATGGTTCCTTACTTCTGCCATTACTTCCATTTTCACCACCGCCGGATCGCTGCCTTCCATCGCCTGGATCCGGTGCGAACCGAGATTCGATGTCATGACGATAACCGTATTCTTGAAATCCACGGTGCGGCCTTGGCCATCGGTCATACGGCCGTCGTCCAATACCTGCAGCAGCACGTTGAACACGTCCGGATGGGCTTTTTCAATCTCATCGAGCAAGATCACGCTGTAGGGCTTGCGCCGCACCAGTTCGGTCAGATAACCGCCCTCCTCGTAGCCGACATAGCCCGGCGGTGCGCCGATCAGGCGGGCCACCGAATGCTTCTCCATGAATTCGCTCATGTCGATGCGGATCATCGAATCGGCGCTGTCGAACAGGAAGCTGGCCAGCGCCTTGCACAACTCGGTCTTGCCGACGCCGGTGGGGCCCAGGAACATGAAGGAACCGTAGGGCCGGTCAGGATCGCTCAGGCCGGCACGCGAACGGCGGATGGCGTCCGAGACGGCGACGATGGCCTCGTCCTGGCCAACCACGCGGCGATGCAGTTCCGCCTCCATATTGACCAGCTTTTCGCGCTCGCCCTGCAGCATCTTCGACACCGGGATGCCGGTGATGCGCGATACGATCTCGGCGATTTCGTCGGCGCCGACCTGGGTCCGCACCAGCTGCGGCTTGCCTTCGGGATCCGGGTGCTGCACAGCCAGCGCATCCTGCTTCGACTGCGCCTCCAGCGCTTTCTCCAGTTCGTTGAGCTTGCCGTATTTCAGCTCAGATACCTTTTGCCAGTCGCTGTTGCGGGTCGCCTCGTCGATCTGCAGGCGCAGCTTCTCGATTTCCTCTTTCAGATGCTTGCTGCCCTGGGCGTTGGCTTTCTCCGATTTCCAGATTTCTTCCAGGTCGGCATATTCGCGCGACAGCTTCTCGATTTCCTCTTCGATCAGGGTGAAGCGTTTTTGCGACGCTTCGTCTTTCTCGCGGCGCACGGCCTCGCGCTCGATCTTGAGCTGGATCAAGCGCCGATCGAGCTTGTCCATCACCTCCGGCTTGGAGTCGATTTCAATCTTGATCTTGGCTGCCGCTTCATCGATCAGGTCGATCGCCTTGTCGGGCAGGAAACGGTCGGTGATGTAGCGATGCGACAATTCCGCCGCCGCGACGATTGCCGGATCGGTGATTTCCACGCCGTGATGGACTTCGTATTTTTCCTGCAAGCCGCGCAGGATCGCAATCGTGGCTTCGACGCTAGGCTCGTCCACCAGGATTTTCTGGAAACGGCGTTCCAGCGCCGCATCCTTTTCGATGTATTTGCGATACTCGTCCAAGGTGGTGGCGCCGACGCAATGCAGCTCGCCGCGCGCCAGCGCCGGCTTCAGCATATTGCCGGCATCCATCGCGCCTTCCGCCTTGCCGGCGCCGACCATGGTGTGCAGCTCGTCGATGAAGACAATGGTCTGGCCTTCGTCCTTGGCAATTTCCTTCAATACCGCTTTCAGGCGTTCTTCGAACTCGCCGCGGAATTTCGCACCGGCCAGCAAGGACGCCATGTCGAGCGACAAGACGCGCTTGGATTTCAGGCTGTCAGGCACTTCGCCATTCACAATGCGTTGCGCCAGGCCTTCCACGATCGCGGTCTTGCCGACGCCGGGTTCGCCGATCAGCACCGGATTATTCTTGCTGCGGCGCTGCAGGATCTGGATCGCGCGGCGGATTTCATCGTCCCGGCCGATCACCGGATCGAGCTTGCCGAGGCGCGCCCGTTCGGTCAGGTCCAGCGTGTATTTCTTCAAGGCTTCGCGCTGCCCTTCGCCATCCTGCGAAGCGACATTGGCGCCGCCGCGCACTGCGGTAATGGCCGCTTCCAGCGCCTTGCGCGTGAGGCCGTTTTCGCGCGCCAGACGGCCTGCATCGGATTTATCGTCGAGCAGGGCCAGCAGCAGCATTTCGCTGGCGATGAACTGATCGCCGCGTTTTTGCGCTTCCTTGTCGGCCAGGTTGAGCAAAGCCAGCAGCTCGCGGCCGATCTGCACTTCGCCGCCGCTGCCGCTGACCTTGGGCAGACGGCCTAGCGCAGCCTTGAGCCCGGCGCCCAGCGCCGCCACGTTGACGCCGGCGCGCTGCAACAGCGAAGTGGCGCTGCCATCGTCCTGGTTCAGCAACGCGATCAAGGCATGCACCGGATCTATATATTGATTATCGTTACCGACCGCCTGGCTCTGCGCGTCGGCAATCGCTTCCTGCAACTTCGTGGTTAATTTATCGAAACGCATGGTTCCTCCAAAATATCTGATAGATAGAAAATTGGGACATGCTGGCTGATTTCAAGCGCGCGCTGGCAAACTAAGTATGGTCCAGGAACCAGCCATATTCGCCATGTTGCAGCAACGCCATCGATTCGGCTGAAAAGGTGGAAAAAGTGGAAAAAATGATCAGGCCGCCAAGCAAGCCGGCTATCACCGGCAAGCGCCATTCCACAGGCAGTGCGGGTGCGATTCCAACGCCCTCGCTGCCAGGCCTGTCAGCTCATTTCTTGCTTTCACGCATAGGCAAAGGCAAGCTGTCCTGCTCCCACTTGGCGAGCGCTTCGTCGTCGCTGCTGCGCGCGTCGACCCAGCGCGCGCCTTGCTCGGTGTGCTCTTTCTTCCAGAACGGCGCTTCGGTCTTGAGGTAGTCGATAATGAATTCGCAGGCGGCGAAGGCGTCGCCGCGATGCGCCGAGGCGACCGCCACCAGCACGATCTGGTCCTGCGGCAGCAAGGGGCCGATGCGGTGTATCACCAGCGCGTCGAAAATTTCCCAGCGCTGCTTGGCCTGGGCGACGATAGCGGCCAGCGCCTTTTCGGTCATGCCGGGATAATGCTCAAGCTCCATCTGGGCGACGCTGCTGCCGTCGTTCAGATCGCGCACGGTGCCCAGAAAACTGACAACGGCGCCAATCCGGGGATTGCCCAGCCGCAGTTGCGCCAGTTCGGCGGCGAAATCGAAATCTTCAGTCTGGACGCGGATTGGCATAGTCAGTACCTCATTGCCGGCAATATATCAGCCGCCGGTGACCGGCGGGAAAAATGCGACTTCGCCACCGTCGGTAACGACAGTATCGGGGTGCGCCAACTCTTGATTGAAAGCCATCCGCAGCGCGCGGCCGTCCGCCAGCGCTTCGGCCCAAACGCCGCCGCGGGCGCGCAAATGCGCGCGCACAGCGCCAACGGTAGTCACCGGCTCCGGCAACTCCAGCACTTCCTGCGACAGCTTGAGCGTCTCGCGCAGGCTGGCAAAAAAACGCAGTTCGATTTTCATTGCATTCTCGTTATTGATCAGTCTCAGCCGGCTAACTGCTTATTGCAGTAGAGCAGAAAACGGCAGGAAGCGCAGCATGTCGCCGCGGGTAATCGTTTGTCCGGCCGGATTGTCGACCAGGCCATCGCTCCAGACGGCAGAAGTCAGCACCCCGGAGCCCTGATGCGGGAACAGATCCAGGCCGCCGTTGGCATTGATTCTTGCGCGCAGGAATTCCTGGCGGCGGTCGGCCTTGGGCCAGTCGAAATCGGCGCGCATGGCCAGCGCCTGCGGCGCCGCAGCGTCCGCCGCCACGCCTTGCTGGCGCAAGATGAAGGGCCGCACGAAGATCAGGAAGGTGACGAAACTGGAAACCGGATTGCCCGGCAAGCCGATAAAGAAAGCGTTGCCGCCAGCGGTGCGGCGCACCTCGCCGAAGGCCAGCGGCTTGCCAGGCTTCATCGCGATTTGCCACATGTTAAGGCGTCCTTCTGCTTCCACCGCCGGCTTCACATGGTCTTCTTCGCCCACCGAGACGCCGCCCGAAGTCAGGATCAGATCATGTTCCTGCGCTGCGCGCCGCAACGCTTCGCGGGTAGCTTCCAGGTTGTCCGGCACGATGCCGTAGTCGGTAATCTGGCAACCGAGATTTTCCAGCAAACCGCGCAGGACGAAACGATTGGAATTATAGATAGCGCCCGGCTTCAACGGCTGGCCGGGCATGGCCAGTTCATCGCCGGTGAAAAACATCGCCACCCGCAGCTTACGCAGCACCGGCAACCTTTCCAGGCCTACCGATGCCGCCAGGCCAAGATCCTGCGGCCGCAGGCGCGTGCCGGCCGCCAGGATCACGCTGCCGCTCCGGATATCCTCGCCGGCGCGGCGCACCCATTCGCCGGCTTTCGGCGCGTGCCTGATCACCACCGCATCGCCGTCGGCTTCGCACATTTCCTGCATGACCACGGCGTCGGCGCCGGCCGGAATCATGGCGCCGGTAAAGATCCGCGCCGCGCTGCCAACCGCCAGCGGCGCGCCGACGTGTCCGGCCGGAATTCTTTGCGATACCGGCAAGCGCGCCGCGCCGCTGGCGCAATCGGCGGCGCGCACCGCGTAGCCGTCCATTTGCGTGTTGTCCGCCGGCGGCACATTGAGCTGCGAAGTCTGGGCGACGGCCAGCACCCGGCCGTTCGCTTCCAGCGTCGGCACCAGTTCGGCCGCGGCGCTGTCGAGCAGCGGGCGGTCGGCGGCCAGCAGCAGCGCCAGGGCTTCGGCGACAGTTAACATCGATGGCTTTTGCATCATTTTCTCTACCGCTTTCGTTGCGCTTACAGGCCGGTGTGAGTGGCGATGAAGCTCTTGACCTGGGCGACGTCGGCCGCCATCACTTCAAAACGCTGCGGCAGCGCTTCAATGTTTTCAAAACCGGCCGGCCGTTGCGCATCGCGCCCCAATGCTTCGCGGATGGCTTCGTTGAACTTGGCCGGCAAGGCGGTCTCCAGCACAATCATCGGCACGCCCGGCACCATGTATTCACGCGCGACCTTGACGCCGTCGGCGGTATGGGTATCGATGGTGACGTTGTAGCGTTGCTGGATATCGCGGATGGTGGCTAGCCGGTCCTGGTGCGTGGATTTGCCGGACTGGAAGCCGAAACGGCCGATCCGGGTGAATTCGTCGCCATCGCTGCCGGGGCCGCCTGCCAGGCTGAACCCGCCTTCGGTCTCGACCTTGTGGAACAAGGCGCGCACGCGTTCGCTGTCGCCGTCCAGCAGGTCGTGGATGAAACGCTCGAAATTGGAGGCCTTGCTGATATCCATGCTCGGGCTGCTGGTGTGGTAAGTCTCGGCCGACTTGCGCACGCGGTAGATGCCGGTGCGGAAAAACTCGTCGAGCACGTCATTCTCGTTGGTGGCCGCCACCAGCTTGTCGATCGGCAGGCCCATCATGCGCGCGATGTGGCCGGCGCAGATATTGCCGAAATTGCCCGAGGGGACAGTGAACGATACTTTCTGTTCATTGCTGGTGGTCGCGCTGAGGTAACCGCGGAAGTAGTACACCACCTGCGCCACCACGCGCGCCCAATTGATCGAATTGACCGTGCCGATTTTCTGGCTGGCCTTGAAGGCGTGGTCATTCGATACCGCTTTCACCATATCCTGGCAATCGTCGAACACGCCTTCGACCGCGATATTGAAAATGTTCGGATCCTGCAGGCTGAACATTTGCGCGGTCTGGAATGCGCTCATCTTCTTGTGCGGCGACAGCATGAACACACGGATGCCTTTTTTGCCGCGCATCGCATATTCCGCGGCGCTGCCGGTATCGCCGGAAGTGGCGCCGAAGATGTTCAGCTTGGCGTCGTTCTTGGCCAGGGTGTATTCGAACAGGTTGCCGAGCAATTGCATCGCCATGTCCTTGAAGGCCAGCGTCGGGCCGTTCGACAAGGCTTGCAGCAGCAGCTTGCAGCCGTCTTTTTCTTCCAGCACGCTGAGCGGCGTGATCTGCCCTGCATCCTCGCCTGCCCGCACATTGCGGTAGACCTCGGCGGTGTAGGTCTGGTGCGCCAGCTTACGCAGATCGGCCTGCGGCACATCGGTGGCGAACTTCTTCAGCACTTCGAACGCCAGGTCGGCGTAGGACAGCGTGCGCCAGTGGTCCAGTTCGGCTGAGGTAACTTGCGGATATTCGGCCGGCAGATACAGGCCGCCATCCGGCGCCAGGCCGCCTAACAGGATCTCGGAAAAGTTTTGTGCGGCTGCGTGGCCGCGAGTCGAAACATAATGCATAGTGTGGATGGCGTAGGTAATTGGCGGATGAAGATGGGCTGCTGCATGCATTATAGCGTCCGCTACCCTGCTGCTGTCAGCTTTGGCGGCGCAGGCGGGATAGTCCGGGCTTATTTTTTCTTCCAGTAGTTGCCGCTCTCTTCGTAGCATTCGACGCTGAGGTCGGCGACTTTCGCTTCCATATGGGCTTGCGCATCGGCGATCGCCTGGTTGTAGATGGCCGGGCCGATCACCTGCAGGCAGAAATCGAGCAGCATGGCAGCCTTCAGGTCGCCGATAGGCTCTTCCATGTTTTCCTTGAAGTAGCGCTGAATGGCGCCGGCCAGGTCTTTCTGTTCCGCTTGCTGCAATTTGATCGCCACTGCTTTGGTCCTTGTCTGTTGTACATCATCAAAGCGCGCCAGCAATGCCTGCGCTTTTTGGGAAACCCATAAATGTACACCAAGCCCTGGCCGGCCGTTATCACTACACCAATATACTTGGCGTACGCGCCATTCATAAAAGATACAAATCCTCGCTGCAGCCTTATTGCCACGCTGATACAATGTCACACTTAGTATTCAGGCATTTTGCATGCCTGAGAGCCTGCACATCTTTCAATTGCTATGACACCTCCACTAACTACTCCATCAGCCGAACTGGTCAACAGCGCGGCCATGCCCGATGAGCACCCGATGTCGGGCAGCCTGTTCATGGTGGTCGCCCCGTCCGGCGCCGGCAAATCGACGCTGGTGAATGCGCTGCTGGCGCAAGAGCAAACGATCAAACTATCGATCTCCTACACCACGCGGCCGCCGCGCCCGGGTGAACAGGATGGCCGCGAATACCACTTCACCACGGTGGAAGACTTCCGCTCCCGCCATAAGCAGGGTGAATTCCTGGAGTGGGCCGAAGTGCACACCAATTACTACGGCACCTCGCGCCTGGCGATCGCCGAGCAGATGCAATCCGGCACCGATGTTTTGCTGGAGATCGACTGGCAAGGCGCGCAGCAGGTCAAGAAGCAATTCCCGCATGCGGTCGGCATTTTCATCCTGCCGCCATCGATCGCGGCATTGGAAGAACGCCTGAAAAAGCGCGGCCAGGACGAACCGCAGGTCATCACGCGGCGGATTCTTGCCGCCGGCGGCGAAATCGCGCACGCCCCTGAGTTTGAATATGTTATTATTAATCAAGAGTTTGCATCTGCTCTGTCGGAATTAACAGCGATTGTCAAAGCTACTCGCTGCCGCTTTTCGCAACAGGCAGTGCGAAACGCGTCTTTATTTGCCCAATTGGGCATCCACGCAAATTTAAGTTAATATTTAGCCAACTGGTATTAAGCCACCAATTGGCAGTACCGCATTCTGGAGAATTTTATGGCCCGCATCACTATCGAAGATTGTCTGAAACAGATCCCTAACCGTTTTCAACTGACGCTGTCCGCGACTTATCGCGCACGCCAGCTGTTGCAAGGCCACACAGCGAAGATCGACGCCAAGGACAAGCCGACCGTGATCGCCCTGCGCGAAATCGCTGCCGGCAAGATCGGCATTGAAATGCTCAAGAAGGTACCTGGTTAATTTTGATGAATTGAGGGCAGCGTTGTTACGTAACTGATGCGGTACGCCTTGGCGACTTCACGACTCTGTCCTGCAATTGATAAAACTCATGCGGCTGCTATCGACCAAGTATGAACCTGACATCTCCGGATTCAAGCATGTCATCAGCCGCAACCACAAAAAAACGGGCGGCCTCCCCCCGCTCAGCCAGAAAACCTGCTAATACGCCCCCCTTGCCAGATCCTCAGCCCGCCCTCCAGCCCGGCGTCGCCTCGATTACGCACCTGACCACCAAGCTTGCCGAATACCTGACCCCAGCCGAGCTGAAGAAGGTCAAGGAAGCCTATCGCTTTTCGGATGAAATGCATCTGGGTCAGATGCGCAAATCCGGCGAACCCTATATTTCACACCCGATTGCCGTCGCCGAAATCTGCGCCGACTGGAAGCTGGACGCGCAAGCCATCATGGCCGCCCTGCTGCACGATGTCATGGAAGACCAGGACGTCAAGAAGGACGAGCTGATCGAACGCTTCGGCGCGCCGGTGGCGACCCTGGTCGATGGCCTCTCCAAGCTGGACAAGATCGAATTCCAGAGCCAGATCGAGGCACAGGCCGAGAATTTCCGCAAGATGCTGCTGGCGATGGCGCGCGACGTCCGCGTGATCCTGGTCAAGCTGGCCGACCGCCTGCACAATATGCGCACGCTGGGCGTGATGATCCCGGAAAAGAAACGCCGCATCGCGCGCGAGACCATGGAGGTCTACATTCCGATCGCGCATCGGCTTGGGCTCAACAATATCTACCGCGAACTGCAGGAACTGGCGTTCTCGCACCTGTATCCGCTGCGGCACCGCACCCTGGCGAAAGCGGTCAAGGCGGCACGCGGCAACCGCCGCGAAGTCGTCAGCAAGATCCTGGAATCGGTCAGCACCACGCTGGCCGCCACCGGCATCAACGCGCAGATAGACGGCCGCGAGAAAAGCCTGTTCGGCATCTATCGCAAGATGCACAACAAGCACCTGTCGTTTTCCCAGGTGCTGGACGTGTACGGCTTCCGCATCGTGGTCGACACCTTCGCCAACTGCTACCTGGCGCTCGGCACCCTGCACGCGCTGTACAAGCCGATGCCGGGCAAGTTCAAGGATTACATCGCGATTCCCAAACTGAACGGCTACCAGTCGCTGCACACCACCCTGATCGGCCCTTACGGTACGCCGGTCGAATTCCAGATCCGCACCCAGGACATGCACCGCGTCGCTGAATCCGGGGTTGCCGCGCACTGGCTGTACAAGGACGAAGAAGGCAACCTGAGCGACCTGCAGCAGCGCACCCACGCCTGGCTGCAGTCGCTGCTGGATATCCAGAAGCAGACCGGCGATTCGGCCGAGTTCCTGGAACACGTCAAGGTCGACCTGTTCCCCGATTCGGTCTACGTATTCACGCCGAAATCGAAGATCATCGCCCTGCCGCGCGGCGCCACCGCGCTGGATTTTGCCTACACCATCCATACCGACGTAGGCGACCAGACCATCGCCGCCAAGATCAACCACGAACCGGCGCCGCTGCGCACCGAACTGCATAACGGCGACATCGTTGAAATCATCACCTCGACCAGCTCGCGCCCCAGCCCCAACTGGCTCAGCTTCGTACGCACCGGCAAGGCGCGCTCGGCCATCCGCCATCACCTGCGCACCATCAACCTGGGCGAATCGGTAGAACTGGGCAAACGCTTGCTGTCGCAAGCCCTGGCCACGCTCAACCTCAATCCGGCGCTGGCGCCGGTGGTGGTCGACCGCCTGCTGAACGAATCCAGCGCCAAATCGCTGGATGAAATCTACGCCGACATCGGCGTCGGCAAGCGCATGGCGACCCTGGTGGCGCGCCATATCATGGGCTTGCTGGAAAACGAACCTTTACAGACGCCGCTGCTCGACATGGACGGCGTCAGCGCGCCGGCCAAAATGGATCCGGTGGTGATCTACGGCAGCGAAGGCATCTCGGTGCAGCTATCGCCATGCTGCCAGCCGATTCCCGGCGACCACATCACCGGCCAGCTGAAGCGCGACCAGGGACTGGTAGTGCATGCGGAGGACTGCAACATCGCCAAGCGCCAGCGCAACAAGGATCCGGACCGCTGGATTGAAGTGCTGTGGGGCGAGGACCTGAACCGCCGCTTCGACTGCCGCATCAAGGTGCTGGTCCATAACGACAAAGGCATCCTGGCGCGGGTAGCGGCTGAAATTGGCGATTCCGACGCCAACATCATCTATGTCAACATGGACGATGACAAGGACCAGCTGATGACGCAGCTGGTGTTCACCATCCAGGTAGAAGACCGGGTGCACCTGGCGCGCCTGATGCGCAATGTGCGCCGCATCCGCGGCGTCACCAGGATCTTGCGCGACCGTAACTGATAGTCCTGATGGACCTGCATACGGCCGCCGCGGCGGCTTATTGCAGCGTCGATTTGTGCAAGGCGGGCAAAGGCAGCTGGAAAACGTCGATGCCCTCGTCCGCCAGTTCATCGCACTCCTCCGCCGTGGCAACGCCGCGAATCCCGTGCTCAGGCACTTCCTTGTAGTGGATGCGGCGCGCTTCTTCGGCAAAACCTTCCCCTACGTCTTCCGTGTTTTCCATGACATGGCGCGCCATGTCCAGCAAGCGTTTCTGCATCTGCGCCGCTACCGGCGAATGCGGGCCGACTTCCTTGCGCGCGGCGGTTGCGGACTTGGCTGTAGAGAGGTTCAAATGCGGCGCTGACGGCAGCTTGCCCACTTTGACGCTGTCGCAGATCGGACAGACGATCAGCTGCCGCGCCGACTGAGAAAGAAAATCATCCTCCGAGCCGAACCAGCCCTCGAAGCGATGATTCTGTTCACAAGCTAAATTGTAGACTTTCATGATGCGGCATTCGTCGGCGCGGAAAAGCAGGGATCTTACACTAACCAGCATAGAACTTAATTAAGCTCTTTGCCGCTTAAAGCTTGTCTGCGGCCTGCAGCATCTCGCTGATCTGGCGCATGCCGACCGCTTCATTGCCGTAGGTGAAAGTGCCATGCTCGCGCATTTCCTCGGCTGCCCGCAGGAAGGCGCCGAGCGCCGCGCGCGCCAGAGAACCGCCGACGCTGACCCGCTTGACGCCGATCTGCGCCAGCTCTTGCAAGCTGAGCTGCACGCCTTGCAATCCCATGACGACATTCACCGGCTTGTCCAGCGCACTGACCACGGCGGCAATATCTTCCCTGCTTTTCAGGCCGGGCGCGTACAGCACGTCGGCGCCGGCTTCCTGATAGGCTTGCAGCCGTTTGATGGTGTCTGCCAGATCGGCGCGGCCGACCAGGAAATTTTCTGCCCGTGCGGTCAGCGTGAACGGGAAATCCAGCGCGCGTGCCGCCTCGGCGGCGGCGCGTATCCGCTCAACCGCAAACGCCAGCGGGTAAATCGGATCCTCGCGCCGGCCGCTGGCGTCTTCGATGGAACCGCCGACGATGCCGGTGGCCGCCGCCAGCCGGATAGTTTCCGCCACCGTTGCGGGCGAATCGCCAAAGCCGTTTTCCAGGTCCGCGCTGAGCGGCAAACCTGTGGCCGCCGCCAGTTCGGTCAGGTGCGCCATCATCTGCTCGCGGCCGATGGCGCCATCCAGCAATCCGCGGGAAAACGCATAACCGGCGCTGGTGCTGGCCAGTGCTTCAAATCCCAGCAAAGCCAGCAGCCTGGCGCTGCCGATATCCCAGGGATTGGGAATGATGAAAGCACCCTCGCGCGCGTGGAGCTGCTGGAAAACCTTGGCTTTCTCGATCTGGGATGGCATTCAATCTCTCCAATATGAAATCGTGCCGGAAGATTTTTCCTGGAAAAATCCCCTGCGGTTATTGATACATCAAAACAACTTTTACGGACAGCAGACGATAAACATTACCACCAGCAACTAATCAATGCAGGCGATCGCCAAAGATGGGGGGAAAGCGGGCAAGCAAGCGATTCTCTATTAGCTTAGCGCGGCTTTGTTTCCTAGAATGAAATCCTGAAGATTTGGTCGCAACACTTTACCGCCGGCTTGTTTCATGCAGGCTGGTCAAGCGGAGGAGGATATGGAAAAAATACTGCTGGCACTACTCCTGGGCGGGATCGCGGCCGGCATGCCCGGCCAGGCCATTGCCGACAATGGCACCGGCCTGCCGATTGCGGGCCAGGCGCCGCTGTTTGCGCCGCCTCCGTATGGCGCGGACATGCATGTGCAGCCGTTATTCATGGCGCCGCCGTCGGTGAGAATAGCGCCGGCCTGGCGTGAACGCAACGACTGGGCAAAACGGCGCACAGATCAGTGGAGCGAACTCGAATGGCAGCGCCAGCAGTGGCGGGAAAACCGCGGTGAAGCAACGACCGCCGGCAATCCGCTCAACACCGGCACAAGCCAGGATCCGGCCTCATCCAACAGCTTCTGACGCCGCCAGCCAAGGGTTAAAAGCGCGGCAAATCGGCCAGGGTGCGGCCGGAGGCGTCGCGCTCCGCTATGCCGATGCCTTCGATGCCGTGCTCATGGATCACCAGCGCGATGCTGGGGCCACGCACAATCTTGCCATCCACGGAAAATGCTGTCGCCACTTCATCGCCGAAGTGCAGCGCGTCGACCACCAGGCTGACGTCCTGCTCCGACGTCTTGTGTTCCCAGCCGATAGAGCCATCGTCCTGCGGCTTGGCCCGTCCCCAGCGCACTTCTTCGACCCGGTCGCCTTCGACATTAAAACGCACTGCTTCAATCATATGAATCGACATGTATTTCTCCGGGATAGAAGGTCTGGTTATTCAGAGCTTCATGTTACCTGCCATGTTAGCTGGCAGCAAGATACGCGCCGAGAAATTCGCTGAAGCTTTCTGCCTCGACATACAAAAAACGCCACCCAATTTCTGGGCAGCGTTTTTTGCTCGATGGCGCTCAAGGCAGCCGCCGGTCGTCAATAGCCAGGAGGCTCTCCCGGAACCACGCGCAACCAGCCGCTCGGGCAACTGGAAAGCTCAGGATAGTAGCCGACAGGATCGTTGCAGTAGTAGCTGTAGTTGCCGTCAGGCGCAGTATAGACAGTGCCCATCGGATAAAGCGCCGGATCGTAGTAGTAAGGCCCCCAGAAGAACGGGCCGCCGATCACGATCACGGCGCGGCCATGGAAATCCCTGAACCGGTGGAATCCGTGGCGCGCTTGCGGGCCGTTGCCATGAAATTGGCCGCCGTTATTGCCATGGAAGCCGCCATGAAATTCGCCGCTGCTGTGCATGCCGCCGCCATGGAAACCGTCACCGTTGCGGGCAAACGCCGGGCCGGCGGCGCCGGACAAGAGCAGCGCAAGCGTAGCCAACCAAAAAATCAAAAACTTTTTCATAGCAAGACCTCTTACTTCCCATGCCGCCGCCCCGGGCGGCGCCACAACAGTGTCTCCCTGTATTCAATATAGTTTGCGGCAACCGAATGGTCGATACAATTCAGTAATGTTTGCAACAGCATGTATCAGGACGCAAAAAATACGGGGCAAGACCGGGCGCCGGCGGACGTTTCATGCCGCACTCCGCTTACGGTATACTTGCTCGTCCAAAACGCAGAAAGAAAGCAATAGAAATGACGACCTACAAAGAACTGCAAGCGCAAATCGAGCAATTGAGGAAACAGGCAGAAGAATTGCGTCAGGCCGAAATCGCTGACGTGATCACCGAAATTAAAACCAAGATGCAGGAATATGGCATTACCGGTGCGGACCTGGGTCTGATGGGCAAGAAGCGCGTCATGAAAACTTCCCCGGCGATGGCAGACGAAGCGCCGGCAATGACGCCTGCAGCTGAAGAAACGCCCGCCGGCAGCGATATGTGATTGACGGCTGCGATTGACATCAGGCGGTCGCCTTCGACGGCAACCGCCTGATGTCAATCCAACGCAAAACGCAAGCCCAGCGCAAAGACATTATTGCGCAAGCCGCCGCCCCCCAGTTGCGCATCGTAGTTGAAATACCAGCCCCAGCGCTTATCCACCGCCGTATTCAAACCCAGTCCGAGCCAGCCGCTGCTGCGCGCCAAGCCTATTCCCTGCACCGTAAAGCCCGCCCCCGGCGCGCCTGCAAAAGCCGCATTGAAATCCAGATTGCCGTCGTTGAAGGCATGCTGCCAGGCCGCATAAGCTTGCAGCATGCTGTCGCCGCCCGCCCACTGGAAACTGGTGTCGCCGCGCACGCCGAGCAAGCCCGCCGTCTGCCGGTAAGCCCGGCTATCCGCTGACAGGCCGAACACGCCGCCGTTTTCGGTAAAGCCGCCGCGCTTGAGGCGGTCATAGGCGAGGCCGGCATAGGGCGTCAGCCGCGTGCTGCCGGATAAGGGCAAAACATAACCGCTTTCGGCATAGGCCGACCACAGGCTGTCGGTATGCTCGGCGTCAAGCTTCTGCGTGCTGCTGCCGATCAACGCCTCGCGCGTCACCGTGCTGTCGACTGTCGCTACGCCGGCCCGTCCCGAGACATACCAGCCCTGCGCGCCAAACGCCTGGCGGCCGTATAGCGAAATGCCGGTATCGCGGCTTTTCGATTGCCCGCCGAAACGGTCGAAGCTGGCCTTGCTGTCCGAATAGGCGATGGCGACGCCGACAATGGTATTGGCGCCCAGCCGGGTATCGACGCCGAACTGGCCGCCCCACAGGGAGGTATCGCCGCTGGCGTAGCCGCTCTGGCTCAGCTTGCCGGAGGCGCCGATGGCGCTGACCCACAGGCCTGTGCCGTCATGCCCGCCAGGCTGGTTACCCAGCAGCGACAAGCGGTTGGCCAGGTCGCGGTTGATGGCCTGCGATTGCTGGAAGGTCAAGGCTTGCGCCGAGGCGTGGATCTGGCCCGACAGGCTGTCCAGCACCTGTCCCGCGACCGCCACGCTGGCACTCTTCTGCACGGCGGCGGCGCTGGCCAGGAATTGCCCGTTCACGCCACTGACATTGCCGCTGGCGACCATCCGGTCGGCCGCCTGCAAGCCGCTCTCCAGGGCCGCGGCGGCATTGTTGCGGGTGGCGTCGCCGGCGAAAGACTGCGCCGCCATGGCGGCGACATTGGTGCGACTGATGAGCAGGTCAACTTCCTTGGCCTGGTACGACAGGTTCGCAGCGATGAACACCCCCGGCGTAAAGCTGACGCCATCGGCTTCGAAGCTGAGCGTGCCGAACTGGCCGCTGACGCCGCCGGCAGCCGTCAGCACCCTGGCCACGCCCGCCTGTTGCGTCATATAGCCGGACGGATCGCTGCTGCCGGCCGGCGTGGTGGCGATCAGGTGCGAGTTGCCGAGGATGGCCGCGCCGCCTACTGTCAGCGTGCTGTTGAGCTGGTTGGCCAGTATTGCGCTTGGCGTGGCCACATAGTTGCCGCCGATCGTCAGTCCGGCACCGCTGTTGTCGAGGCGGCCGCTGTTGCTGACATTGCCATGTACCGTGCCGCCGACACCAGAGAGCCGGCCCAGGCTGGCAACATTCACATTGGAAGCAACCGCGCCGGTGATGTTCAGGCTGCCACCCAGCACATTGCTGTCGCCTGCATAGGTATTGTTGCCGGCCAGGGTCAGCCGGCCGCTGCCGCTCTTGTTGAGGCCGGCATCGCCGCCGATATCGTTCTTGAAGACGGAAGAGGCGCTGTCGAACTGGACATTGACGTTGGGCCCCAGCGCCAGGCTCTGGGCAAACAAGGCCGGGCCGTTGACCGCCTTGCTGGCGTTCAGCAAGCCCCAGCCATAGGTGGCGGTATCGTGCATGTCGGTCGCGGTCGACAGGATGGTCTGGCGGATCAGGTCGGCATTCATCCAGGGATAGGCTTGCTGCACCAGCGCCGCCGCCCCGGTCACGGCAGGTGCGGCGAAGGAGGTGCCGAAGACGCGGCCGCCGCTGCTGCTGGAAATGAAGTCGCCGGGCGCCGCCAGGCACCAATTGGCGGCGACGCCGCAGCGGTTAGCGTAGCTGGAAATCATGCCCGGCACCGTATCGCTGGCGCTGTAGCCGTTGCTGCCGCCGGCGGCATTGACGGCCGTCACGGCCAGCCAGCCGGCTTGCAGGTCTGGAAAGAGCTTGGGCAGGCTGGCGTTCAGGTTCGGCTGCGCGCCGCCATCGTTGCCGGTGGACCAGACGAACAAACCCTGCTGCGCCACCAGCGGCTGGTACATGGCGTGCAAGGCCAGCGCCTGGCCGACTGTCGCGCCGCTGCTGCTGATGCCGCTGGACTGGTTGAAAATCCGCACGCCCTTGGCGAACATGTCCTGGTACATCTGGCTGCTGAACAGCACGTTATTGTCCGTGGTGCCGGCTGCGGCTGCCTGTATCCGCACGGCGGAAGCCACGCCCAGGGTGTTGCCGGCCAGCACTTCCACCACTTCAGTGCCGTGCATATTGCCGTCCGCGCCGCTGGCGTTATACACCGTCTTGCTGATGCGTCCGGCAAACTGTGGATTGCTGACATCGAAATCGGTGTCGATCACCCCTACGGTAATGCCTGCGCCTGTGATTCCCTGCGCGCGGGCGGCAGCGACATTGCTGGGGTCAAGTACATTCAGCATGGCTGGCGGCGGCGCGACTGGCGGTGGAGTTACGGAGCTGGTATTGCCGGGCGGGGTAGGAGCAGGGGCTGGCGCAGGACTTGGAGCAGGAGGGACGCTGGGTACGGGGGTTGCGACCGGATTCGGGTTGCTGCTGCCACCCCCGCCTCCGCCGCAACCTGAAATCATTAGCAATACAGCAACCGAGATGATCGACAGCGAATTCTGGCGAGACAATTCTTTTCCCATAACGCCTCCCACATATATGTGCATTAACTTCAACCCGATCAGCGATCGGTATATCGGCCTGCTGCATTCACATACTCAGTCGTGCATCTATAGTAATAAGTCCCATTGTTTCCATTGGGCAATTAAAGTATGCGCGCCTTTTTCCTACATTTCATTACTTCACAGAAATATTTCTACATGGATACATTTATGCGGCCAGATAACCACACAAAGCAGATGGCGCGAGAGAAGTCTTGACGAGGGGAATGGATGAAATATGACGAAGCCGCCAAATTTACGATCAACTAACTTTTTACGAGAATTGCGGCAGCTTTTGTTATTATTACTCCCCGGTAACCTTACCGAACTCCATGGGCATCGGCACCGTCACAAACGGAGGTCTCGCCCATGCCGGCACAACTTCAGGGGATAAACATGACATTTACAGAATCAATCAAGATCTGCTTTTCCAAGTATGTCGATTTCAATGGCAGAGCATCGCGCTCCGAATACTGGTGGTTTATTCTTTTTCTCGTACTGGGGACGGTTGCCACAGGCGTCGTCAGCAATAAGCTGAGCGGGCTTTTTTCGCTCGCCACGCTGCTGCCTTCCATCGCTGTGGCAACACGCCGCTTGCACGACACAGATCGTAGCGGCTGGTGGCAGTTGCTGGGATTTGTCCCGGTCCTGGGCTGGATCATCGAAATCTACTTCCTGATCCAGGAACCGAAAGAACCGAACAGATTCGGTTCGGCACCGGCCAGCCAGGCACTGCCGGAAACCTGAAAATCCGGCGAACAACGGCGCCCGCCTTCCACCCAGGCGGATGCCGCACAATGAAAATCTGACGGAATCACCCATCTTTCATCAGCAGGACAATATGAAATCCGCTCTGTTAATCATCGATGTCCAGCACGATCTTTTTGAAGGCGCCAGGCGGCCGCTTGAAGCCGATGCAGTGGTCGAACGTATCAACGCCCTCGCCGCCAAGGCGCGCTCCGCCGGCGCCCCGGTGGTTTTTATCCAGCATGAGGAGCCCGCCAGTCCGCTTGAGTACGATTCCCCGGGCTGGCAACTGCAAGCTGGCCTGCAGATAAAAGAAGGCGACACCAAGCTGCGCAAGAAGACCAGCGATTCCTTCCTCCGTACCGAGTTGCAGGATCTGCTGACCTCATGGAACATCGATCGCCTGGTGATCTGCGGCTACGCCTCGGAATTCTGCGTCGACACCACCGTCCGGCGCGCCGCCGCGCTGGGATACCCGGTCACCCTGGTGTCCGATGCCCACACCACCCATGACAAACCGCACGCTACAGGACTGCAGATACGCACGCATGAAAATGCGACATTGCAAAACGTCGACAGTTTTGGGCCGAAAATCACGGCGGTGGCGACGGCTGAGGTCAGTTTCGTCGTCTAGGCTAGGCAGACAATTTATTGTCAAAGCAACTGCTTACGAGAAGATGGCCTTGGCAGGGAGAACCTGTTAAAATTCGGCCCTGCCCAGTATCGCAGGCGGTTTCTGTCGATACTTTTTGCGGTTTTCATGCAAACCCGCAAACTTGCCCGAGTGGTGAAATCGGTAGACACAAGAGACTTAAAATCTCTCGCTCGTAAGGGTGTGCCGGTTCAAGTCCGGCCTCGGGCACCAATTACTAAAAGGCTCTCAGCGATGAGAGCCTTTTTTATTGCGCTCCGCAATCCTAGGTTTGCTCCGCAAAAACGTCGCTCGCGTTGCTTATCCATGTGCGCTCGGGTCGCCCATAAACCTGCTGCCGATGCGACTGGCGCTAAACCATGTACAGTTTGTAAAGTCCAGGATTGTGATTCCTGCTGTCGCGAGTTCGAGTCCGCCGCCTTCTACGCCCGACGTCTATCGAGATCTAAGCACGAAAATTGAGAATAACGGCGGCAGCACATCAATATGATGTGCTGCCGGCAAAACTTACCAGGTGAAACCGTATCCAACCTGGAGGACGGTGTTTTGACCTGTGGTACTGACACCCGCTCCCCACGCGCTATTGCCGCTTGCACTAACCTGTTTAAATTGCAATGCAAGCGCGTTATAGCCCTGATACGAACCCAATCCTACCCCTACCCCCCTTTTCCCAGGATTCACAGTCGGCATCACCACACCCGAAAGCGCTGCGCCCATAGCAACACCGGAGTAAGCGATACGCTGAACGTTGCCCAGTTGATTTTGCACATTGTTGAGTTGCGAGACATTGACGGCATCGGTCGGATTGACACCAGCAGCAACGTTGGTGATGCGACGCTCGCTGCCGGGAGATCCTACAGACATGGTATTGGCTTGATCCGCTATCGAACCGGCGCCCAGGGCTACCGAGTTGCTTGCGGTGGCCTGCGCCCCCGCACCAGTCGCGACCGAATTATTCCCTGAAGCCAGCGAATTTTGACCAATCGCTACAGTAGGATCTCCGGTAGCCTGCGCATTATTACCAATCGCCACTGATCCTGCCTGCGAAGCTAAAGCACGGAAACCGACGGCGGTGGTATTGGCATCGGTCGCTTGCGCATTAGAACCAAATGCCGTCGCGCCATCCTTGGTCGCCTGAGCACACAAGCCGGAGCCAGTAGCGTCCACCCCCTTGACGGTGGTACATGTAGCTGCAACTACACTGCTGATGCCAGTGCCGCTAGCACCACGCGTCTGTACTGTACCATCACCGTTGGCACCGCCAATTGTTGTCACTCCAACGGTCGCACCATTTCCACTGGCGGCTACCGATGCATCCACGATTGGCTTCAGAGATGTTGATGATGTCAGGATGCCATTCAGACCAGTGGAGAGAGATGTTAATTGACTCAAGCCCGTCGACAACGATGAGATTCCCGTTGAAGTTGAACTCGACAACGAAGCCACACTGTTATTAGTAGTACTCAGGCCCGTCGAAGTCGAGGTCGACAACGAAGTCACGTTGCTATTGGTAGTGCTTAGGCCCGTCGAGGCCGAAGTCGACAACGATGTGACGCTGCTGTTGGTAGTGCTCAGGCCGGTCGAGGTCGAAGTCGACAACGATGTGAGGTTACTGTTGGTGGTACTCAGGCCAGTCGAGGTCGAGGCCGACAGCGAATGCAGGCTACTGTTGACTGTGCTCAGACCAGTTGAGGTCGAGGTTGACAGGGAAGCAATACCGCTAGTCGTCGAACTCAGACCGCTCGACAAGGAAGCGACGTTGCTGTTGGTGGTGCTAATGCCGCTAGACAGCGAAATAACATTGCTGTTTATCGAGCTCAGGCCCGTCGAAGTCGAGGTCGACAGCAAGGATACGCTGCTGTTAGTGGTGCTGAGACCGCTGGACAGCGAAGTGACGTTACTGTTGGTAGTGCTGAGGCCACTAGACAGCGAAGTAACGTTGCTGTTTGTTGTACTCAGACCAGTTGAAGTCGAAGTCGACAAAGAATCGACGTTGCTGTTGGTGGTGCTAAGACCACTGGACAGCGACGTAACGTTGCTGTTGGTTGTGCTCAGACCAGTTGAAGTCGAAGTCGACAAAGAATCGACGTTGCTGTTGGTGGTGCTAAGACCACTGGACAGCGACGTAACGTTGCTGTTGGTTGTGCTCAGACCGGTCGAAGTCGACGTCGACAATGACGACACACTGCTGTTGGTGCTGCTGAGGCCGCTGGACAGCGAAGTGACGTTGCTGTTCGTCGTGCTCAGGCCTGTCGAAGTCGACGTCGACAGCGAGGATACGCTGCTGTTGGTGCTGCTCAGACCGCTGGATAGCGAAGTGACGTTGCTGTTCGTCGTGCTCAGGCCTGTCGAAGTCGACGTCGACAGCGAGGATACGCTGCTGTTGGTGCTGCTCAGACCGCTGGATAGCGAAGTGACGTTGCTGTTGGTGCTGCTCAGACCCGTTGAAGTCGAGGTCGACAAGGATGACACACTGCTGTTGGTACTGCTGAGGCCGCTGGACAACGAAGTGACGTTGCTGTTCGTCGTGCTCAGGCCCGTCGAAGTCGACGTCGACAAGGACGACAGGCTGCTGTTGGTGCTGCTGAGGCCGCTGGACAACGACGTAACGTTGCTGTTGGTCGTGCTCAGGCCCGTCGAAGTCGAGGTCGACAAGGACGACACGCTGCTGTTGGTGCTGCTGAGGCCGCTGGACAACGAAGTGACATTGCTGTTCGTCGTACTCAGGCCCGTCGAAGTCGAGGTCGACAAGGACGACACGCTGCTGTTGGTGCTGCTGAGACCGCTGGACAACGAAGTGACGTTGCTGTTCGTCGTGCTCAGGCCAGTCGAAGTCGACGTCGACAAGGACGACACACTGCTGTTGGTCGTGCTGAGGCCGCTGGACAACGACGTAACGTTGCTGTTCGTCGTGCTCAGGCCCGTCGAAGTCGAAGTCGACAAGGACGACACGCTGCTGTTGGTGGTACTGAGACCGCTAGACAACGAAGTAACGTTGCTTTTCGTTGTACTCAGACCAGTTGAGGTAGAAGTCGACAACGAGGACACACTACTGTTGGCGGTGCTCAGGCCAGTAGAAGTAGAAGTTGACAACGATTTCACATTGCTGTTTATTGTGCTCACACCAGTTGATAACTGCGCGACTGTCGCCACGTCTTGCGGAGCAGCACCATCGGCCACGTTGGTGATGCGACGTAGCGCCGTCGCACTACCGACTGACACTTCTGACAGCGGCGCGGCTTGACCAGTAAGAAACCCTGCGCCTGTCGGTGCTGCGGCGCCGGTCGTCGAACCAGAGCCTATTGCCACGCTGCCTGCATACAACGCGTTAGCTTGGGCACCGATGGCAACAGCAGAAACTGCAGCCGAATTGGCAAGCGCTCCCAGGGCAATGGAGTCCATTGCCGCCGCAGTAGTTTGCGTCCCTAGCGCAATTCCACCTTGCGCTGCGGCATTCGCATTCACACCCATTGCAATACCACCGGCTCCCAAGGCGGAAGCATTCCAGCCCAACGCTGTAGAGCCCATTCCGTTTGCTTGCGAACCACATCCTGTCGCAAACGAATTCATCCCATATGCTTGCGTAGTAATCCCCGCGACATCACCGCTTGAAACCGTAACGTTCCCAAACGTACCACCGCCTGGCCAAGGAACTAAACCTGCTGGCTGACCAGCACCAGCACCTTGTGGGGTGCCCCAACTGGCGGCTGAAGTCTGTGTACCAAAACCGTAGAAACCACCAGTATTATTTGTGCCCGTGCCGTAAACAGCAGCGGCGTTCATGGGAGATATCGTTCCGCAATCAGCCGCACCAGATAAGGCAATGCCATTAAACGATGAAGCGACAGACGAACCGCGGACAGAAGGACTGTTCGCATTACCATCCGTTGTGGTCATTCCCCAATTCGTTCCAGCTATGCCGGCAAGAACATCGTGACACGCTCCCATGCCGATCAAAACCGAAATCGACGCGATCACGATGCTGCAACTTGTATTTTTTTTACTTTTCCCGGAATTCTTTGCCAACTCTCCAACCACACATAGCTGACCTGTTACCTTACTCCAGACCACACGGTAAATTCTATTCATAATATATATCCTCGGTTTTATATTTTAAAATCAAATTTCTGTCTAAAAAGAATGGCCATAACCCGTCGCTATATTGGGAAAGATAGTGCGTTGCAATATTTAAATTCTTAATTTTCCATATAAATTAATTCAACGGCGAATCAAAAATATTTATCAATCGACAGTATTTTTTTTAGTTTTCGTTGGTGAAAGAATTTGATCTACTCGTCTTTTTCGATTCTCTTTACGCTTCAATCTTGCTATAGCCAAAGCATCATATAGAGCACCATAATCGGCAATTTTTTGAAATTCACGCGCCAATTCAGGAAAATCGCTCATCGCAATAACCAAATCTTTCCAAACACCGCTCTCGTTCCAGCGCCTAAACCGCACATAACACGTACTCCAACTACCATATTCAATTGGCAAATCAGTCCACCGCCTTTGATTATTGACGTGCCACAATATGGCCTCTACAAAAAGCCGATTATCTTTAGCAATGGTTCCTCCGCTGAATTTATTTCCCAATAGCAATGGATTTAATTGCGACCATTGGTCATCTCGAATAAACATAAATATTCCTATATGCACGAACCACAATTACCCGACATCTTTTTTCATTTCCTCAGAGAAATTAAATAATTGATTCAATTTTTTATCAACGGAATCCCCTGCGAACAAATTCTAAAGAAATGTCATTCTTTAACATTGACATTAACGGACAAATAATTACCATATTTGACCTAACGGTCGTTCGTTTATAAAATCCCCAGGGAGACTCTGATTTCTCCGATAGCGTCAAATTTTCAATTTGGACAATAGCTACAAAAATTGTCTACAATTGACAACAAGCAGGATGAGCATGTGAAGGAGTTTTTTGGATCTTGAATATGTTTCGAAGAAAAAGTTGATACGGCGCGACCACTTCTTCGCAGAGATTGATGCTGTGAAAATGTGGGCGGCACTGAGGAAGGAATTGCGCCGCTTCAGCCGAAAACAGAAGACGCTGACCTGCCGCCGATTGGGCTAGCGCGGGTATTGTGGATGTACGTGGTGCGACAGTGTTTCGACCTGTCCGATATGGATATGAAAGATGCGATCTGCGACAGTCAGGCCATTCGGGGCTTTGCTTGACTCGCTCTGAATCGTGAGTCGGTGCCTGATGCGAGGACGTTGCTGAAATTTCGGCGCCTGTTGGAGACCCACGACCGGGCGTCGAGAAGCGTGAAGAGAATCAAAGCAAGTCGGTGGCCTACCATGTCGCCACGCCAAACACCGTGTCCTGCCTAAAAACAAATTGGGCCGATGCGTGAAAAATCGGAAACTCTCAAAATATTCATTAATGCGCGAAACTCAATATATATGATGGATAATTGAATTTCCAAAACTTATGTTTTGGCGAGAAAAGCAACTAAATCTTTAAAATTATAGGCAGATTTAGGAATTATTTCATCCCCGCTCTTATTTTGGCCATTAGGAACATTTTGTAGCATAAGAATGCCATAGCGATAATAATTGACAGGTGCACCGATACCTAGCAAATATTGTTCAGATTCAAACACAAGGGCTAAGCGTTGGTCGCGGCTCTTCTTCTCCACCAGGAGATTTTGTTTCTTAATAGCATTTAATTTCAAGTTAATATTTTTCACATTAATTCTCCACGGCAGACTCCCAAGAGAAATAATAATGCTCTAAAATGTAGAAAAACTACATATGACATAATTTAACATTTAGTGTTGTGCGGCTGCACATTAGCCTAGCACCCCTCTCCCAGAGTGACGGATGCTTTCGATAGGTGTGATGACACTTTCAGTGTTGTGCAATTGCACATGAACCTGATGCCTCCAATGCAACAAACACTTTCGATAGGTACGATGGCGAAGGCTGGCTGTTTATCGCGGTCGTACTGGGCTGACATTCGAGGCATATCGTAGGCTGCTCGGTGCAGTCGACAATGACGGCACGGCTGGTGATGGATGCATTGCTGATTGCCGTCTTTCTCAGAGGATGCTCTCGAGCTGTGCCATACAAAGGCTCTCAATACATCGGTGAGCACCTCCAGTGTCTGCTGGAGGGATGTCAGATCAGATCGTGACTACTGCCGCTTATACCCATGTAAAAGTTGTTGCTGCCTTTCATGAGGTGTGTATCCCGTCCAACGACGGAACGCTCGAGTAAAAGCACTTTGCTCGGAATAGCCAAGCAATTGGGCAATTTCGCCCAATCGTAGGCGAGGATCCAATAAATAACGTTCAGCGAGATGCTTACGTACATCGTCTAGCAATGCCCGATAATTTAGCCCCTCTTCATCTAAACGACGTCGAAGAGTACGCGGAGTTATATTCAGTTCCGTAGCTATTTGTTCTAATTGGGGCTCCCCATTGTAGATTAATCGAGCTATAGACTGTCGGACCAACTGTTCAATGTTACTACTGACTTGAGGTAGCTCCTCTAACATCATGTCGGCTAACTGTTCAAGCATTTGTAGCAAAATTTCATCAGGCTTACGTAGCTTTGTGGCCAGCTGCCATAATCCGACTCGTATAGAAGTCACTGGCTGTTCAAATAGCACTGGGCAACCAAAAAAATCGATATAGGGCTGAATATCCGGTGGAGTTTTGTTTGTAAAACAAACCTGAATTGATGGAGATGTCTTGATTGCGATATTCCTGACAATCTGAATGAATGATGCGAGTCCACATTCATCTACAAGCGGCCCATGATGGCCGCGATCTGCACCCCATGTGAGAGTCAAATCAAAATCTAGAACGTTAATGTGAAGTTGGCTCGTTTCATGTATCAAACGCTCATATTCTCTCATCCTTATCATAGCACTAGCCAAATTCTGACAGGATGACAATATATATCCCATTACTCCCAAATGAGCAGTCGTAATATTCTTGCCGAGTCGCAGACCTAAAAGAGGATCATCCAATCGGTCGGAAGCAAGTTGCAGCATCGCCCGCCATTGCACCATCGGATAGCGCTGCAAGCCGCGATCAAGTGGCTCAGGAGGTGGGATGCCGAGAAGAGCCTCAGGGTCTATATCTTGCTTTTCCAGATATTCAAATAGTAAACGTACAAAACCACTAGACGTGAATCCCGTTATAACATCTGATTGGTGAAGTTTTTGGATATTGTCGTCATGCATTATATGCTGCCCCAAATTTTGCATCGAATGCTGCCTCATTCTTAATTGCAGCTTCTAAGTTATTCAGGATTAATCTGGCCTGTGCCTCCTTTTCGGTTGTCGGAGTAATGGGGGCGAGAGTATTTCCGTTATTGTCCTAAGTGCCCGTTTCGTTATTGCGATACCCGCTGCAGCAAAAATTATGAATGTGTACAAAAAACATGAATTGCCATACCAAGGAAATTTTGTGTTTCATCCAGACTCATGACTGCCCGAAAACATTGCATTTTTAACACCAATACTCAACAGATAGTTTGCGCACTGGTTTAATGGTTGGACCAATGTAATACATTCAATTTAAAATGTAAACCGCATTATTTTGCGTCGTGTTGATGCGGCCAATTTCCTCGCGAACCCTTGCCAGCTGAGGACTTGACGTTTTTGCGAACTGCGTTAAAGCAGCGCATTTAACTTCCAGGGCGGGCGTGGATAACCGTAGTCGTGAACGTAAATAGGAAAAAAGCCGCAAACCCGTGGCAGCGGACCAAATTAACCCGGGAGAGTAAATACAGACAGTTCAGTATAAAGTTTGGTGAAATAGATGTCTAGTTAACAATAGCTTAACAATGTATAACAATGCATATCACGTCGCATTGACTGTGGCAAGAGCGATGAAGCAGATGCGTCAAACATCGGCGCATCCGGAGCGCCTCGTCGCCGCCCGCTCCTGTTGATAGCCATTCCAGGAATCGATTTACGTCTAACAACCACTAAAATTGATTGGTTATATTTGTAGTCACTTGCAGATGTGCGTAATACTCGCGCAGCCCTAACGCCAACTCTCGCCAGGCACGACAACTGGCGGCATTACCGGCCTCAACGGCAGCGACCTGAGCAAGCGAAACGCCGGCGGGTTCTCGGTCAGAATCGGCGGCAGGTCCGGGATCCTCACCTGACCAGGCGGCGTCGTACAAGCGCACAAAGCCAGCATTAACAGCAAAGCGAACATTATCCGTTTGCGTAATATAGATCGGCACTTGTTTTTCAATGGTTTCTCCTTTGATGTAAATGGTCTTGATGCGATCGACGTACTTGATTTGCGTTTTCGTGACGACAATCTGCTGTGCCTTGGCGATTTTGATTGAGTGCTCGGCCTGTTGATTGACGTAGGCAATGTGTTTTTCACCCTCGTGTTGCTTGCCTTTGTTGTAGCAGATCGTCCCGAACACGGCGGCGACCGAAACCAGCGCCAACCAGCGCACCCACCAGGGCAATATTTCTTTCAATAGATTCATACGACTCCCAAGCCGCTTTTGCACGCCACCCAACGCGCGTGCCGCGCGGACAGGCTCTCAGCTGTGATGCCGGCACCATTAATCCGCGTCGACAGCCCATCAAAATCCCCTCTATCGACATAGGCATTGCCACCAATCGAAAGCCAGAACCAACCCGCCGAGCGAGCCGCCAGCGCCCAGTCCGTGGAAAGCCGCTGCGGGGCCGCGACACAATCAATACCCAGTGCCGCCGCGCACGCTGCGTAGTTATCGCGAAACGTGATCTGCTTCAGACCACCACCTCGATAGCGCCAGCCATCGCCGGAGGCGACGTCGCCATTGCCGTAGCGATTGGCGTAGACGATGTTGGCGATCCGGATCTGGCGTTCTAGCGGCACCATCTTTTCTCCTGGTTGGCGACCGAGCACGGCGGCGTGGGCAGCAATGCGCTTGCCAAAGGTGCCAATCAATCCCTGCACCGAATAGTCAAACGACTCGGACAAGCGAGACAGCCCAGCACTTTCGTGACCGATCTGCGCAATGAAAGCCACACATCGTGCCGGCGTGCTGATGCCGAACTCACTCATTGCCGCATTGATCGGTGTCGCCCAATCCGTGGCACGCGCGGTAGGTATAAGCAAAGCAGTCGAGAGCTGGAAAGCGGAGAGATTCATCGCTTCCTCAGGTAGTTGCATTGACGCCACCGGCGCCAGAACCAGACAGCCAGAATCGCGACAGCCACATTTGACACCACCTCAGATTGCTCGCTCCAGAAACCCAAGACATCCGGCCGCATGATGTTCACAAAGGACGTGATCGCCACCAGGGACAGTGCGGAAGTACCCAGTGCCCGCGTTTCCAGATGCCTGTTCAGCACCGCCCACAAACAAAACACCAGCAACACCAGGTTAGCCAGCGTATTAATTAGTTGGATCATTTTTGGCTCCCAAATAGCGGCGCTTCAACGTGCCGATGATGTCCGCTTCGTTAATTTCCTTAAATACTTCGCGCGCCGTAGCCAGCGCAAACAAACCAACCAGGAACTCGATACCGGAATGGGTCCGCGCGCCGGTGATGACGAACCAATCGATCAGCACCGGAGCAATGTAGACGGCACACGCCAGGCCGGCGGCAAAACTGGACAGTTTCTGCCACCAGTTCAAACCATCCCCCAGAAATTTCAGGGCAACCGCCGATCCCACCGCCCCGGGCAGCAGCGGCAATAGGTATTTCGTGATTGCCAGCCATATCGCCGCTAGCGTGCTTGTTGGTTCTGCCATGCCTCTTCCCATTAATGATCTGCGCCGGCAGGAGAACCACATTGCCCCTATCGACTGATTGCCTTACCTAGTGCCCCTATCCCCTTGATCACCCCATCCAGGCGTCCTACTAAGGCAAGCTGCACCTTCTGCTCCAGCTCCCGATGCTTCACCCAGGTATCAAACGCTTTCGACTCCAGGAAATCCCGTGCATCCGAGATCCCCATGTGCATCGCCTCCGGGTACGAGGTGCTTGAATATAAACTCAAGCTAACTGCCATATTGCGTAGGTTTTCCAGTAACTCTCTTCGCGAACTCACTGACACAGGCTGAAACTGGAAATCGGGCCGGAGGCAACGACTTCGCCTCCGACTCCTTATGCGGCAATGCCACAAATCCCTCGTCAATTTCGACTGTCTCGAAGAAATGCATCATCAGCTTGTTACCGCGGTGGCGCATCGCATATAACCCCAAGAATTCCGACTCCGGGTACTCGCTGATCACCAGCATGCGGCTTTTCAGCCACTCCAGATACTTCAACGAATCCAGTGCAGGATCCGGCGCAAGCTCGCCCACACGTAACAGTTGCGCCGCCATGGCACCCAGCATCCAATGCAATTGGCCGGCCACCTTCGGGATGTGTCCGTGCAATTGCTCAATGGCTTCCGCCATTGCGCCCGTCACCGGCGAGATCTGCCATTCGTCGCCACCATGGCTGCCAAGGGCGATGGGGAAATCAGGTGTGTCACGGCTGGCATTTAGGTAGTCCATGTAATGGCCGTCGCCGAGCATGAAATTGGCGCCGCCGCCCTCTTCTCCTGTGGTATGGGCCAGGTAGTGACCCACCACCAGCATGCGCTCCTGCACCGTCCAGTTTTTCGGATCGGTGACATGGCGCTCGGTAGGCGCGTCAGCGGACTCGATGACCATCTGCAGGAACGTCGTGGTCGATTCTTCAAAACGCTCGGGTGGCACGGCGGCCAGCAAGCCGGCGTTCACAATGGAGAGCTCGCGCAGCTTGACGGCGAGGCGGCGTGTTCTAAGGGGTGAGAAAGCAATCATATGATTCGATAATCCTTAGTTAATTGGACGAATAGAAACCTGGTGCCATGAACTTCTTCAGGTCGTCGCGATCCAGCGCGGTCAAGGTCGCCAGCGTTAAGGGAATGGTGATTTCGGTGTAATAACCGTCTTGGTTGATAGGGGCATCGATCGGCTCGCCGATGGTCTCGATCACCATGGGTGCCAGGGTCCGCTGCTTATACTGAAAGCCGATCAGCTGCGGCGCGACGGACGGGAACATGCTGTTGATGGCGCCATCAATACCATCGCCACCGCTCGCGGCACGCCCGACCAGGCTATCGCCGCTGAGTTTCTGCGGCAGCGCCCAGGCCCATAGCTGCTGCAGCGGTACCGCTACCTCCCTTTTGGGATCGCTAAAGGCACGAAACACCAAGGACACGTTGATTTTGATGGGCGGCATCCCGGTAAAGATCTGGGTCGAGTTCAACTTGGTGATACCAGTGCGGCCTTCAAATTTCTTGATATTGCGTTCTATGGCGCCGACTTCGCCACTACTGGATCCCGACTTTGATTTACGGCCGAAGAAGGAGTAAAAGTCATTCATTCCAGGCAGTAGCGCGCCCGACTGCAACATGGCAATCAAGGCCGGCGCTTTGCTGTCAGGACTGCTTTGCTCGAATGGCGACTGCCAATTCAGCGTCGCTTCCATATTGCCGCCGGCAGTCACGGGCGCATGCACCTCGATTTGCTCTTGCCCCGCACGCACCCCCTTGTTGTCAACCGGATAAATCTTGGCAATCAAATGCTCGGAGAGCCCTAACCACTGGGAACCGAGGATCTGCTGGTCTGCCGTCGTGCCCTGCCCTGGTGCGGCCATGTTTCAACCTTGCATAAAATAGCGGGCAGCCGATTCACCTGGCTGCCCGCTGTGTTGAAGTGTTAATTCACACTGGGAACGATTACTTGCTCAGGCCCATCTTCCGATTCAGCCGCATCGACTTCATGCGACGCATGGTGGCACTGGCCGTGTGCGCCTTCATCTGTGCCTTGCGGATACTGACCTTCTGCTTGGCAGTCAGGCGAACGCGCCCCGCAATACGCTTGTTGATCCGCACCTTCTTGCCATTGCGGATCACCATGCGCTTCTTGTAAGTGGCATCCAGCACTGCATCGCTGCCTTCATCGCCAAACACAAAATTGTCGATATCCGCGCTGGAGGCCTCATCGCCATCCGGCAAACTGGCGGCCAGCAGATCCCGGATCCGGTCTGCAGCAGCTTCATCCCAATCGTTCAGGAGCTTGTCGCAGTCTTCATCCGAGACGCCCTTCTCGGCCAGGTAGTCCCAGGCAAATTCGAGAGCCGTCTCCAGCACATCGGCCTCATCGTCACTGAGCTCACCGTCCTTGTTCGCATCCACCAGGCCAACCATATTCGCCATCAGACGGTCCGCCAGGGATTCCTCATCATCGAGATCATCGGTTTCAATCCACTCCTGGATCGTCGATGCGGCACCGAGCGCAATGTGCGTGGCGGCATAGTCCGCCGCGGCATTGCCCTCCTCATCATCGGAGGCAGAATCGAGCACCACCTCCGGTAGCTTCTTTGGAATTTCCTTCACGTGTAGCGTATGGCGAATCGCTTTTGCAGCCAGATGACTCATCTTTTTCCTTTCATTTTGTATGCCCCGATTAGCGGGATAGTGTTTGGGTGACAAAGGTTTGGCGATTGGTGCCGTCGTATTTCAAGGAATAGGACACGTCCATGCGATCCGCCGGCCGCAGCGCATTGGGCTGCACCACATACTGAAACGCCTCCCCGTCCATCTCAGCGCTGGGCACGATCCACTTAGCGGTCTTGGCATCCTTGAACAGCTTTTTGAGGAAAGCATCGGTCTTTTTAACGGAGACTTCCATCGGCAACTGCAACGCCTCTTTCGCAAAGCGCGTGACCCAGTCATCGATCGAACTGGACATATCAGCCACCGAGATCAGCTTTTTCATGGAGACCGCCGTTTTGGCGCAAGTCAGCGAATCGCTGAACACATATTTGCCGCCGCCGTTGTATTTGACGTAGATCACCGGATTGATCTTGGCGTCCGCCAGATCGCTCAAGTCGTCGTCCGGCGAGTAGATCTGCACAATGCCTGTTCTGTCCAACGGCCAGTTTTTGCCAGCAATCGGATAGTTTTTAGGCGCGAAGCCATTGGCATCGATCTGGGCATTGCGCAAGCACCGGCGCGCCACGTTGTACGCCGAGGTGCCGAGCACTACTTTTCCGTTCAGGCCCAACGGATCGTCAGACTTCAACGGCGCCCAGAATGCCTGGCAATAGTGAGAATCGAAGTTCAGTTGCGCCATGAAGGCAATCGCTGCCTCCGGCGACAGCGTGCCAGGGACATCCCAAGCAAACTGCCGATTGGTGTCATAGGCCAGCTGGGCCAAAGCCGATAGCAGCGCCGACGCATGCGAGCCGCCGCTGACGATATAGGCGTAATCATGTTCCGTCTTCTGCAGCAAATCCCGTGCACGCGCAAAGTCCGCCACCCCATAGGCGGTGCTGCCCTCGGTAAAATAGGCCATCACCGGAGAAATGGCGACCTTGGCGCGGCCATTGGCATCCCGCCCGTAAGCATTCGAGGTCGGCGCAATCTGGGCGCCATGCCCCACCAGCACCTCAACGTTGTCAGTCGTCCGCTCCACCACGTCCGGCAAATAGGCGCTTTGTTGATAGTCGTCCACGGCATCCGGATTGAGCGATCCGACAAATTCGTAGAGCGTATTGCGGTCCTTGTCGCGCAGGCGCAGCGTCACTTGGCGATTGGCGACAAGTACACCGTTTTCCGTCACCGCGTCAGCATGCAGCTCGACCACAATCCCATCGTTGTAGCATTCAAGATGCTTTACCGACAACAAAAATGGCTTGTCGGTCGGTACATCGGCGGCTACGGTGAAAAGCAGATCCGTCGCTGGCGCCTCCGGCTGGGTCACGATGATGGTCGACAGTACGGCGGTACTGGTCGTCAGACGCTGAACCACCGCCGAGGCCGCGCCCTTTTGCAACGCTTCATAGACGTGGATATGTGCCTCGTTCAGTGCTGAAGCACGTAAGGACTCGCCGCGGCCGAGCTTCTTTTGGAAATTGCCGCGATTGACCCGAAACGGCTTGTCAATACGCCCGCGCGTGGCGCGCATGACGATGCCGAACACCTGATCGGAATTGTCCGGCGCGTAGCCATCGGTCATATCCCGCAAAGGATTCAATTGCACGCCCGATTGAGAGCCAAGCTGCCGATTAAAAGCAGTAGACATAGAAGATCCTTATTTTTTGTCGGTATTAGCCGCGTCGTCCGTTGCCTTATCCGCCGGCGGCTTCAGTTCAGCGGCGGCCTTTTTCTGGCTTTTGCCAGCAGCGGGAATTTTGGCGACCGCCTCATCAGGTTGGCCGTCGTCCAACATGTTCATGCTCATTGCATCACCCCACTGGTTCAGTTCCGACAAAGAATCCACGTCCGACGCAAAGCGCGTCAGCTGGGCATGATCCTTAAAAGTGACCTCAACCGCATTGTCTGGCACGCTGAAATTCGGCTTCAGCTCAGCCCGAACGTCGGGAAACACCAGATGGCGTGGTGTGTGATTCGTAAGTCGTAAGGCGAGAGGAAATTCGGCTTTGCCAAATGCGTCCTCGACCAGTGCATTGACGCTCTTCCCCGTCAGGGAAGAAGCGCCCAAATGTAGTATTTCTGCCATTTGTGCTGCTCCTTCGGTGTAGGGGGATTAGTCGAGATTGATTACGTCGATGACGGCGCATCCCATCGCGGACGGCAGATGCGGATTGACCGCTGTGAAGTTACGCGCATAGAAACCCTGCTTGTAGCGCTGGTCTTCGTCGGCGTTCATATTGATTAACATGGGGGCCACGGCGTCGCCGAGGACAAACGGATTGCGCGCGACCTGGGTCGAGCGACCGATGCAGATAATCCGCGAGGTTTTATGATCGACATCCACGATGCGTGGTGAGTAATACACCTCGTACAGGCCAAACAAGCGACCGACGCGATAGATGCCAGGGCGCGCGGTCACGCCGGATGGCGTAAACAGCGTGCTGGGCAAGCCCAGGAGCATCGCGGCCATCTTCTTGGAAACGTACAAATGGGTGATGCCGTGATCCATGGTGTCTTCAGCCATCTGCTGGCTGGCCGCACCGAGGATGCACGAGCCGTCCTGCCAGATCTGCGCCCGGGTCTTTTCCAGGCCTTGCGTGTCCCACTTGAAATCCCAGACCATGGCATTGTTGGCGCCGATGCGGGCGGCCTTCTCCAGTACCTGGTAATGCCGCTCGTTGGCAAATTGGTTACGAATGGCCAGCATGGATTCGCCCATGGGATTCAAGCCGATTTCATTGGCCATCTGCGTTTGACTATCGGTCGACACAAAGGCGTTGGCCTTCCAGGGCGAAGCACGCAAGATAAAGCGCGTCGCGATGGTATTGACGATCGGGATAATGCCCTTGTTGTTCTCGAAATCGATCACCGCTTCAGCGATCACCGGCGTATTCGCCGGCAAGGCCGGTACAGTCGTCACTTTCACAGCGCCCGTATCCGAATTCATCGAACCGGACACAGTGAACAACGTACCGCCCAGGCGGACATAGCCGCTAATCGGCGATGCCGAAGCCGGCGCGTCGGCACTGGTTTCTTTCGCCACAGGCAAGCCGTTGATGTAGATGATAGTGCGGCCTTTGAGCAGCTTGGCCGATGGTGCATCCTGATCGCAGGTATCTGCCGTCAGTTGAATCGGCGTGACCTTGCCGCCAAAGTCGTCACCGGTGCGCTTCAGCAAATGGGTACGTTGTGCCGAGGTATAGGCCCGACCGCTCAGGACACCGTCCATCAGGTCGCCAGCGCCATAGTGGCCGAAGGTGCTGCCGGCTTCATGAGAGACAATCACCAGCGGCGCTTCATTGGAGCCGATATCAGCGGGCAAATAGTTCGCGACCGGGATAGCCTCGGCCATGGCGGCCGTAATCGAGATCACGGCGCGGTTCTGCTGCAGGGACATCGGATCGTGCGCTAGGTTGGACGCCGAGTCGAGCTTGTATTTGGAACGCGCGCTTTCCGATGTCGCATAGGCTTGGTGAATCGCCCATTGCAACACGTCGGCGGTCGGCTCGACGCCGTGTTCGGCCTCGTAGAAGGCAGCACCATCCAGAATCGCACCAGCGATGCCGGTACGGCCATCGCCCGATTCATCAAAGAGAATCTGCAAATCCTCTGGGACCTCGACACCGGTAATTGATGCGGATAGGCTCTGCGCATCGGCAATGAATGCACCGGCGCTGGCAGAATCAAACACGCCGGTGCTGCTGACCGCCGTTTCTTTCAACTTCGTGTAAAACGTACTGACTCTTTCTGTTTTTGCGTTGTTATATTCCGCATGTTGCTTTGGCATGTGTCACCCTCATCGTAATTAAGATTTGCCCCAATGTCGGCGCAGGTGAAGTACCCACGCGGTATGTGCAAGTCCATTATTACGCGGTGATGAATAGGTATTTTTGGCGGTTTTCCATCTTCGCGGGATTTAGGCTAATGCCGCAATTTCCTCCGTGATGGCAGCAATGGCGACATCGAGTGCCGCCGATTTTTCTTGTAGCGCGATCTCCATTTTTGGCGCCGCCGTCCGTATGCTGTCCGGCAATTGGATACGCACCTTCGCCATGGCGGCCTGGAATTTCAAGCGACCAGCATCCATCATTCCGACCATCTCGCCAATGGCCGCCACCTGATCGTCCTGATACTTGAGCGGTACAACCTTCCCGTTCAGTTTCACTTGAAAAATATCCCCCGATTGTTTAATGGAAAACGTCACCACCTGGCTATCGGCGAACGTCAGCACCATTTCTCGATACGACACACCGGATGAGCGCTTGATATTGGGAGAGATGTCGCCCTGGACAATATGGGAACCTGCGCGGGCGAAATACCGCACGACTGCCCGGGTTGCCGCGTCTTTCTTACTACCCATGTCGTCAAAACTGAAAATGAGATTCTTTGCCATACCGTTCCTCGTCATTGTTGTTTATGCTTTTGCCCGGCCGGTAGGTGGGCCGTCGTGTTCATCGTGATGGTGCGATTCCACCCCGATGCCGTTGCTGACAATCTCGCCACCGGTATTCTCGATGCCACCTTGAATTTGTGCTCCTGGCCCACCACTGCCATTAGATCCCGCCAGCCCTGCCTGATAGGTAAGCAAGCCGACAGAAGTCACCTTCTCGGAAAATGTCGCCTGCGGCGTCTTCACGTCGACCATTTCACTAGCATTGATCTCGTAGCGCGCGCAATTGACGCGGAATATCCCGTCCGCGGTCAACTCAATGTTGGCGTGATGCCAGCGCCGCCAGTCAATCGCGTTGCCGGCCCTAGCATTACGAAAGCCAGTAATGATCGGATAGCGCGGATCGCCACCCTCGAATGCCAGCCACACCAGATCACCGGGTAGGATCTCAATCTCGGTAGCATGACTGGCCGCACGGCTCTTGTCGCCAATCGGATACTCGATCTCAGCCAACGGCAGCACATCGGCGCCATCTGTCAGGCCAGGGATTTCGACACGGCATTCGCGCGAGGCTGCCAGGTAGGATCGGACAATGCCGGGAAGTCGGGAAGGCAGCATAGTTATTCCTCCAGCGTGCCAAGCCAGAACTTGGAATACAGGCGACTATCACCGCCGTCCGATCCGCTCTCGAAGGCATGTGCGGCGGTGATGATGGCGTAGTTGATGCGCTCTATCTGGATCACCTTGCCGGCATTAATGATCGGCAGATAGTCGGATTTCAAGATTTTTTTCTGAATTATGGCGCGCGTCATGTTCCACAGCATGCGGGCATCTGTCCTTGGCTGATAGCCAATAGCGCGCACTTTGGCGCGATTGCCATAGACAAATGCGCCGGCGGCATCAATCGAAAAGAAAGACGGCACTTCATGGCGCTCCATGAAGCCGCTATCGATATTCTCAGTCGTATCCTGCTCCAGGCACAATATCGGCTCTTGCTTAAAAATATCCTGCAGGCGAATGAACGTGACTTCACGGCCATCGGTATAAATCGCGCCGCCCTCTTCCTGCAGCACCTTGGCAACTTCGTAGCTCGGCACGCCACCGGCATAACATGCAAAGCGCGCAATCGGATAATCGGCATTAATTTTGACGCGCGCGCCGCACGCGCCATAGATACTCCCTAGTGTCGCCCCTTCCTTAATCACAGCGGTCTTGCGGCGGAACGCGATCTTGTGGCAGGGCTCAAACAGCGCCACAATGTGTAAAGCGGCCATCTGGTCGCTACCTTGAACATTGGCCGACACCTTGCTGCGCTGAACCTGGACGACGCGAAACACGTACCCTTCACTGGCTACGCTGATAGTTTCACCTTGCGTGAGCCCCGCGACCGTTGCATCGGTCGCTCTGACGACCGCTTCCAGTGTCATCGGCACCGGCGCCAGATCGGAATGCAGGCAAGCGCTCAGCAACAGATCACCGTGCAGCACCGTGCCGGAGGACAAAATCAGTTGCATGCGCTAAACCGTCACAACAGGCATGCAGAACATCAAGCGCTGGACATCCGTCTCCTTTTGGACGATATCCTGAGCGATCTCGGACGCCGAGCGTCCGTAGACGTCCACGCCGAGCGAGCGCGAGGCTTCCAGATAGACGGCGTTTTCTCGCTCGACGTAGAGCATGAACAGCGGGCGCACAATCGCCCATTCACTCTGCGTCAGCGGCGTGTCGATTTCGACAAAGTCGCTCGTCGGATACAAGCTGTCCGGAACAGGAAAACGTGGATACGACAACGAAGCCCCCCAGGGATCATGCATCTCAGGCGGCATCGCTGCTACAGGAGCCGCCGGCAGCAAAGCATCAAACGCTCCGTAGCCACCGCAATACCTGGCGGCGGCCAGCGCCTGGGCGAGCACCGTTTCTTCCTCCAGCACGATACCCACCGGGCGTTCCTTTACCAGAAAGAGCAAGGCCAGCGCTTTCAGTGTTTTAGAAAACTCCGCCATGATGCTTAAATGTTGCCTGGAATTTCTTCGTTGAAATAGTGGAAAAACAGCGTTCCCGAGATATTGAGTACCTGAGAACGGTTTTCCCAATCACGATCCGGGTTATCCAGTTGGATGAAGCAATCGTAAATCGGCTTGGCGACAGAGAACTGCGACGGTGTACCTTCGTACACCTTGGCATTGAACTTGCCGCCGGTACGGATCAGGTTCAGCATCATTTTGGAGACGTGGCCGGCCTTGGTCTCCATCAAGGTGATTTGGCCTTGTTGGTTGATCTTGACCTGTTGCGCTTCCCACTTGGCCGCGCCAAGTGGCATGGGAATTTCAATTTCGCCGGCGCTGGACAACTCGGGCCACGGAAACTGCTTGGTCAGTAGCCACATTTGCTCGAAGCCTTCAATTTCAAAGGCAGCATCGCTGGAGATAGCTTTGTCACCCATCGCCCGGGTGGTGTTATACAAGCTCTGCAGGTAAGCGGGATTGGATACGGTCATGGTGCCCTCATGCGGGTAAGTTAGATGATGCGCCTAACTTTACCGGCTCATGACGACCTTAAATTGGAATGTTTTCCATGCCAAAACTAGTACCGGAGGAAATCACAATCTTTAACGTTTTCGACCCGTAATATGCTTTTTTCTAACGTTCTTTTGGGCTACTCTTATTGCGTAATTTGACGACAACCAATTTAAAAAGGAACAACATGGGTCTTATCGTTTGGTTGATAGTTGGCGCGATCGCCGGATGGCTGGCGGGAGTTGTAGTGAAAGGTGGCGGCTTCGGTGTGTTGATCGATATCATCGTTGGTATCGTCGGCGCATTTATTGGCGGCTGGTTAGCTGGCGTACTAGGCATTCATATCGGCAGCGGTATTATCGGATCAATCATCACTGCTACCGTAGGAGCAATTATCTTGTTGTTCATTCTGCGGCTTATTAAGCGCGCTTGAATTAGTGACGAAGTTGAAGTCTGATTTTTTTCAAAAACCCGCTTGACTGCGGGTTTTCTGATTTGAGCAAATCGATTATTTGTCGTCGTATCGAATTATCTGCTGCACTTTAACTGCTGATTCATAGCTGGCATCGACCGATGAACTGGCCCGCTCTTCCGCCGACATTTCGCTTCCTTCATCTAACTGACGACGCACCCAACTGACCTCACTTTGCGACAACTGGCGGACTTCGACTTGGGCGGTGCCGCTACGGATGAAATCCAACTGCTTCGCTGCAGCGTAGGAGACATCCAGAATTCGTTTGCTACGATACGGCCCGCGATCAGTCACCTTGAGCAACGCTACCTTGTTGTTGCGAACATTACGAACCAGCACCCAACTATGTAGTGGCAAATTAGGATGCGCAGCTGTCATCGAATACATATTGAAGCGTTCACCGTCCGCCGATTTTCGCCCATGAAATCCTGATCCATACCAAGAAGCCATACCACGCTGAACAACGGTGCCGAAACCAGGTCGCAAGCGCATATCCCCATCAAGATGAAGATTTTGGTTGGGCGTTACTGCTTGCATTTGGTTCAGGGACTGATCATTAGGTATATCAGGAGCTAATGGCGGCGTCGATTCGCTGGGGACAGAGGAATTGGGAATGATGTCCGAAGCAGGAGATGACTTGTCGACTCCCGGTATATCTTCCGACACCGACACTACATGTATGGAAGATTTGTCCGGAATCGTATCCGCCCCAGCTTGAGTAACCGCACAGACTGCTAAAAATAAGAAGATATAACTGGGGAGCAAAAGTGGCGACCAAAGCGAGCAAGCCCCTAGAGTGCCATCAAGAGGCTTGTCTGACATCATTTCTTCTTTTTATTCACGGTATCTTTGAACCCCTTGCCCGCTGCGAACTTCACCGTTTTGGCGGCTGCAATCTTAATCTCTTCGCCTGTCTGCGGGTTACGGCCAACGCGTGCGGCGCGCTTGCCTGAGGAAAATGAACCGAATCCGATCAGTTGCACCGTATCGCCTTTGGTCACTACCTTGACCACATGGTTAATTACCGATTCCAGTACGCGTTGCGCGCTGGCTTTCGAGATCTCTGCGTCCGCGGCAATGGCGTCGATCAATTCAGTTTTATTCATCGCGTTGTTTCCTTTAAAAAATTGTAAATGCGAGCGGCTTATGTTTTTAGAATCAGCGAACTGATTTGACGCACAGTCTATTGCAATGCGATAAAAGAGCGTTGATCAAAACGCATATTTTTCAATTGTTCACATTGTTGCGTCAACACATTCTCACTGCTCACGTTATTGGAGCATGTGGGAAATGCCTGCATATAAATTTCAAAGGATAGATACATCATGAAAAAGCTGATCTCCGCCGTCGCTATCGCAACTTTTGCCATCGGTACTGCATATGCGCAAATACCAGCTAAAGCTGACGTTAATGCCATGGCTAATGGTGCAGTCGATGCAGCTAAAACCTCTGCAACCACAACCGCGAAAACGGCAGCTACGAATGCCGCAAACAATGTAACGTCAGCGGCTGCCGCTAAAGTAGATGCCAAAACATCCTCCATCGGAGCCTTACCAGCGAGTGCTGGCGCCTTACCAGCAAATGTTCCTGCGCCTGCACAAAAGGCCGTAGTCAATGACAAACCAGTGAAGGCCCATTCGCATAAAAAGCATGCGAAGAAGCATCACAAGCAATCAACTACTGACACTGCGAAAAAAGCAGCATAACGATAAAAATTCCTCGATATAAAAAAAGGCCTTGCAGCGTTGCAAGGCCTTTTGCTACGTCACCAGTTGATTCTGAAGTCGTACACAGAACGAAAATGGCCAATCTAGATTTCATCCAGATCGGCCATTTTTCAGTAACTCTGTGGCTAACTCCCCGCTGACATACCTCCCGTCACCACATGAGCAATCTTCCGATCACGCAAATCTTGGCCAACGTCAAACTTCGGCGCCACGACCGTCACCGATGTGCTTGACGACCTGCCATTGAGCTGCGTCGCCGGCGATACTGACGCAATCTCGGGAATATCCGGTATCTTCGCAATAGTAGGCGCGGTCGGTATATTCGGGATGGCAGAGATATTCGGCACCGCTGGCGATTGCGGCGTCACCGCCAGCGATGGTAAAACACTCTTCACCTGCATCGCTCTCGCATCCTGCGCGAAGAATTCGCCCATGCGCATTTTGTTGCCCATGTTTTGATAAGCGGCACCAGCAGAGATCATCCCGTCACCGTAGAGGCTTTTGTTGTTTTTAATTACGGCCTCAATCCGCACGCGCTCGCTGTCAGTGACCTGCCGGCCAGCTATCAGCGCATCCCGCACAGTGGTTTCTGGATTATTTTTCACTGCTTTCAGGATGCGACCAGCATCACCGTCGCCGAGATTGTGATAAGCGTAGACGTTCGCCGCGTCGTCCATTCCGCCGAACTTCCTCCCCTTTTCAATATTCTCTCGGGTAAATTCAGCTAGCATACCAGCCTGAATTTTAGGATCGCTCCGGTATTTCTCCGCATCTTGTTTCGACAATTTCCCGGCATCATCAACGCCATACTTGCCACCATACTTATTGATCATATCGGTCCAAGTCCCGTCGAGAAACTGGCCGTAGCCGTGAGCGCTCGACAGCTTCTTGCCGTTTTTCTGGATCGGGACGGCGTCCTTATTGAAACCGCTCTCGAAATGTGCGATCTGCGCCACCACACCAGGATCAACACCAGCAGAACTCGCTCCGCCGACCAGATAATCCTTTGCAACCTGCCAGCGCTCATTGACCACACGGCCAATCGGTGTCGCCATCTTGGCAACACGTTCTTGCCCATAATTGGCAACAGCGCCAGCGGCGGCCGTCACTGGTTTGACGACATGCTGATCGACAGACTCCACAGCAGAGACAGCCGTATTCTTGACTGCCGTAACAGCATTGGCCACGTTCGCCTTGACATCGATGCCGGCTTTTTCTTTGGCGACCTCGTTAACAGCGTTTCCCGCCTGAACGGCGAGATCCTTCACCACATTGGCGACATTCCTGGCAATCTCAAATTTATCCTTAAAAAGGCCCGTAATCGCATCCCACCCGTCACTGAATTTCTGAACGCCAGCGCCCCAAGTTGCCGTGATCTTGTCGCCAATCTCTTTCCAGTCAAAGGTGGATAGCCATTCGCCGGTGACTTCACCCAGCTTGTCGCCGATGAACCCGCCGATCATCACACCAATCGGACCGCCAAAAGCCAGCCCTATACCGCCACCAATCAACGCACCGATGCCACTGCCGCCCCCCGCAAAGCGGCCTTTTCGATTTTCAGCCGGCGTTTTGTCCGGATCATCGTTCCCGAACATGCCGGCCAGCGCAGAACCGCCCGCCAGCAATGCGCTCAGCAATGGTAAGCGTCGGAACAAGCCCTTGCCGATCCCGAACAGTCCCTTCCCGAGCAAATTGCCCAACATTCCGAATCCCGGAATTTTTGGCGCCAAACGGCTCAACAATCCCCCTGAGCTGTTGCCGGCGGCGGCGGGCTTCTTTTCAATCGCCGCAAGCTTGCGCAGTTGCGCCTTACTGAACTCAGTCTCGTCTCGGCGTAATCCTCGTAACTCTGTCCAAAGTCGTTTGAACCAAATACCCTTCTTCTTTTCTTCCCCCTCACGGCCAAACATCTTGCCGAAGCCGCGTCCGACCGGCGTCACGATTGCGCTGAGCTCCTTGGCGGCAGCGATGGTCGGATCCACATCGGGCGTGCGCTCAATCGCATTCGATGCCATGGCGCCCATCGTGCCAATTTTTCCGGAAGCAGCCTTGCGGCTGCCAGTGCTTTCGCCCTTTTCCTTGTGGTCCCTCTGCTGACCTTGCCCGGCGCGCGGTACATTTGGTGTGGCTGTCCGCACGAACCTACCATTGGCGTCGCGGCTCACAGTTGCAGGAACGGCCGCCCGTAGCACCTCCTTGCTGACAACCGCCGTCTTCAGCAACGACGTCGGCTGCACGACCGTCCTGGAGGTTATCTGTACCATCTTGGCAACCGCGGCACTTTGACGGCGTGGTAACGCAAGAATTGGGGCCGTGCTGCTCTGAGTCGCTCGTTTAACGGCAGCAGCGCTTGAGGTCATCGCCTGGCGGATGCCACGCACGTCATCCTGAATCGCCGCCCATAATTTCAGCGCTTCGCCCCAATCAGCAGGATCGCCTACCAGGAAGCCAAAACGATCGGATTGAATTGTCATGTCAGGCTACCGGAAAGAAGGAATCGAACTGCGAGAACGTCATTTGAATTTCTTGCACCGTGTCGTCGCGCCGCGACAGGTCGTATTCAATGCTGGCCGGACGCATATATAGAACGCTCTCGTAGCCACCGCGATTGCTGGCTTCGGTAATGAACGAATGCAAAATGCGGATCTTGACCAGGTATTCGATGGGCACGCCGACACAGCCATCCCGCTTAGTCGCGGCGGCCGCCTTCGATTCAAACCATTTCTTGAGCGTGCCCACCGAATCGTCCATGGTGGTCAATCGCAGATCGACAGATTCCAGGCTATTCACCGAGTCGATTGAGGCCGATCCCACCCGTACCTTGTCGCCGGTAATCGTCCAGGGTGAATAATTTACCTCGGTCGCAAACAGATTGAACATGCTGGCGCCATCGCCGGCCGTCAGCTTCGATACCAAGGACTCCATGGTGGACGGCATCAGATCGGTGACTTCGACCAGAAATAGGTTTTTCTTGGCATACCTGGTTGCGGAACATTCGTCAAAAATCGCCTTGGCTTCCGCCGGTGTGATACCGCCTAATAGTGGCGCCGGCGTGGCCCAATACGCTGCCAACGCGGCCAGGCCGTCCACGCGCGGGAAATAATTCGCGAGTAGCCCCGAATCCAGGACAGAGAGCGCAGCGCCACCCAGATCACCACTCAGCAGCTTATTGCCGACACCCAAGCCCGTATTGATCAGCGCGCCCAAACGCGGCGGCAGATATTTCTTCGCCTGGCCGATGGCCGCAATGGCGCCGGCGCTCTTTGGCAAGGCGATGCTATTGGCCACGTTATCAAACAGCCCCAATATTGCTCTCCTCGGCAGCTTTAGCGACCATGGCCTTGGCATAGGCGGCGGCTTCATCTTCGTCTAGCAGCATTTGCTTCGCCAGGAACATGGCCACCGTCTTCTCATCCATCCCAATTTCTTTAATCTGGGACATGACCTGCGCCAGCATGGCCGCTGAATTCGCTGACTCCAGGCGCGTCCGCTGCTTCTCGGCTTCCATAGCAGAAATCGAACCATAGAAATTGATGTTCCAAGGGCGTTCTTCTTCCGAAAACACAATCCCGTAGCGGTGCATCGTGTGCAAATCAATGACGGAATTGAAGAAGTCGGACAGCGCGCCGCGAATGATGCGGGATTTTTCGGCCACCTGAGCGCTGACGCGGAAGAACCCGCCATCGCCCAAGCCGCCGGATAGTTGGTCGGCGAAGCCCAGCATCGACAGATCCACCCCCAGCGCGCCGCCCAGCAAGCGTGCGTGCATCATCACGTCCTCGATCGACAGTTCGCCGTTGCGGCCTGAATCGCCGACCAGCTGGGACAAATTCGTGAGCTGCTTGTCGCCGTGGTACGGCAGTACGGTAGTGAATTTCTCCAGAATCGGCTGACCATGTTCAATTGCCCACTGCGCACGCTGTTTAGCCTGCTTCAGCATGGTCATGACGCCATCGCCGAATTTCTTCTTCTGATCCGCCGTCATGCCATCGCCATTGAATCCCAGCACGCGCTCATCAATCGAATCGGCAAAGCGCTGACCAATCAGGCCAAGCAGTGACGCGTACAGGTGGTCGTAGGCCTCTTCCGCCTGGTGCAAGAAGGAGCCGCCCACCATCGACGGCAGAATCGGCAATTCATCCAGGTCATTTTCTGACAATGCCATTTTGATGACCTTGTCCTGCACCGCAAATTGCGGCACCCAGACCAGTCGCGGCATTTTTAGGCGCAGCAACTGCGTCGTATCCAGCCGCTCGATCGCCTTGGCGCCGGAATACACCATGTACCCGACAGTACGGTTGCCCTTCTCGTACGCTTGCACCATAGGCGGCCGGACAATCTCACCGAAATACAATTCACGGATACCGCTGCTATCGACGTAGGGCCGCGCGTAGCTGTCGCCGAAGGTCGCACCGTTATAGGCCATACAATGCGCCATTTGATTGAGCTTGGGCGTCAAGGCGGCGTCGATCTCATCAACCATCTTGGCGAGCTTGATATTTTTGATCGTCTCGGCTTTTTTCTCGATGAACACCGTATTGCCGGTCGTCTCATGGCCACCGAGTGCAGACGTGACGATCAGCGACAGCGCGCCGGACACAATGGGGTCGCCTTCCATGAACGACCATTTCTGATAAATCTGCGCACGCATGCGGGCGGCGCGACGGCCAGTACCTAAGAGAGATTGCGATGCCGTCGCGAAATCAAAGGCATAGGGATCATCTTTGCCCAGGTCGTCCACCTTCTCGACGTTCCCGGAAAACCATTTTTTTGCCGACGTGCCCATTTTGCCAAAGAGGCCGGGCGCATTCTTCTCAATATCTTTTGCCATATCCGCTCTGAATCGTCTGTATTCAGCATTGTCGGGCAAAAGATCAACACGACTATTCGGCGGTTTCCATCTCGGGGAAGGCATAAAGAACCATTTTAAGCATCATTTGATGCTATAATTGATTCACTTATTTACAAGGAGCACCCTATGCGTACCACAGTCAATCTGGATGATGCCCTTCTTGCCCGCGCGCAAACATTGTGCGGCTTAGAGGAACGCAATGCCCTATTGAAGGAAGCGCTGAACGCATTAATCCAGCGTGAAAGCGCACGTCGCCTGGCGCGTTTGGGCGGCAGCGAACCACAATTGCAGGAAATTGCACGTCGCAAAGGCGAGACGCAATGATTTTGGTCGATACATCCATCTGGATTGACCATTTGCGCGTCGGTAGCCCAGCACTCGCTGGACTATTAGAAATGGGAAGGGGTTATTGTCACCCCTTCGTCATCGGTGAACTCGCTTGCGGCAGCTTGGGCAATCGGAGTGAAATCTTAAATTTATTGCAATCGCTACCGCAATTACCCACCGCCACCAACGAGGAAACGTTGTTCTTCATCGAACAACACAAGCTCATGGGGCGTGGCATTGGGTATATCGATACGCACTTGCTAGCCAGCACAGCAATCCATGCTGGTCGCCTGTGGACCCGAGACAAGCGCCTCAAGGTCATCGCCGAAGAAATGGGTCTGGCGTTTGAGCCAGTGACGCATTAATTACAGGGGCGTCATCTCGACGCTCTCATCCATCAACACGTAAAACTCGCCATTACCGAACAGGTCGAACTGCCGCACTCCTTGGAATTGGGTGGCGTCGTACATTTCCGCAAATTCAAAGGCGGCCACGATCGTGATGTCGGCATCGAGCTCCCCTTTTTCATTCAAGCCGCAGTAGATGCTGGCGATCAGCGGATCAAGCTCACCAAAATACGCGTAGCCGCGGTCGATCAACGCCGCCTTCAATGCCCACCAGTACGGGCCGAAGCGCAGATAGTTTTGCGGTGCCGCGCCCACGATCTTGTTGGCAAGCCTGGCCATGAACTCGCTATGCGACTGACCTGGGTTGTTCTTTTCAAACTCGGCGCGATGGTCTGCCAGCTTGTCAGCCAGGTAGACCTGATCGGGTAAATAATTGACGAATTGCATATGTACTTCCTGTTAAGCGATAGAGATATTGTAGGTGCGGACCTGATCCGCATAGTCACGCAAGATCGCTTCGTAAACCTCCCGCGGCACCACCCAGGAATTGACCGGCGCGCTCTGTAGCTGCCTGGACGGCCACTTGCCTCGGAACATGGCCTTAAAGCCCATCGTCAGCGCAACCGATTTGATCGTATCCTTGAAAGCCATTGTATTCCCGATGATTGCCACGTACTTCTCCAACGGCAATGCAACTTCAGGAATGGTCGCGGCAGGCGTCTCGACCGCTGGCGTCGGTGCAGGCTGCGTGAGCGCCAGGGATTTACGACGATAAGCGGCATTCACGAATACCGAAAACGTCTCCCTGTAATGCGCGTTGATCGCTACGTCGTCCCAATCCAAGGCCGCATAATAGGACACGTAAGCCCGTTTGCACAACCACACCAATTCATCCGACGTGGTGGCCGCCTCTATCGCGGAAACCATGATGTCGTAGTCAATTGTGCCAATCGTACTGTTCACTGCCCTGACAAGCGCAGCAACCAAGTCCGCGTCATCTTCGTCATACAAAGCTTTCAGCGCCGCCGCGCTCACCTTCATCCCTCGTGCGATGCCGTACCGCACCAACATTTTGGTGGCTTTCTCTAAAGACGGTTTGCTGTAACGCTCAACAATGGCATCATCCGGCACCAGCACGCGGACGGCGCCATGCTGATCTGTGACGTATTCAACCTTCCCTTCCTGTTCGGCGACGATACGCTTGATCAGCGGCAAAGACTGGTCAGCCCCTTGTTTCAGCACGAGTGGAAACATCGGCTCCGGTAAAGCAACTTCGTCGGGAAGCGCGCTAATCCTCGGCCCCACCTTCAAGGCCGCCTTCACATCTGCATTTAACGCTGAGTACAAAAGCCCGATTGCAGCGGCATTCATGCCGCCTTGACCGCGCGCAATCATGCCGTCATCGACAGCCGCGGCCCGCAGCACCGTGGCACGATAAACGGCATTATCGGGGTGTTCCTGGGTAATGATATTGCCGCTAAAGACTATACTTTCATCCGCGCGCTGAACCTTCGCGGCTTCGGCGTCGATCGTCCGCACGCTACTCGTCTTGCCATCTTCGACTATCCACAGGCGATCCTTGCGATCAATCACGAAGTCCCCCGTACCGACGATCTGATTGCGAATAATCTTGGCCTCACCGATTTTGGCCTGTTCAATCCGGCCCAGCGACACGCCGGCATCAGCACAGAGGCTCAACGCCTTCGCTTCAGACTCGTCAGCAAGCACGCGCGCCGTCGTGGTCTCGGCATCCCAGTTTTGCGCAATTGGCGAATCGTCGATGACGGAGAATTGAAACGATGCATAAGAATTGCCGCCGGCAGAGCTGGCTACGCTATTCATAATGCCGTTGCGATTGATCCCCTTGACTACCTGCGATCCGCGCGCGGTCTCGACCCAGCTCGTTTGACCAAACGCTTCTTCCAGCGTCTTGAGGCGGCTGCCAGGGGTAATTGCGATACTGGCCTTGATCGGATTGGCGATTCGGTCATACACCGCCTGGGCCTTCGACAGCAGCTCTGCAGCGCGCGCGGTCTGCGCCGGGTCCTTGGCGTCGGCGTAGCGTGCATAACGGCCTTTCACCGCTGCCAGCTTCAGATAGGCCTCTGCGGCATCGGCCACTTGCTCACCCAGGTAGATGCCGACAGTCGGGTATCGCGCCACCACTTCCCGCTGCGCCATCATGGTCGACAGATTGGCCGTCAGCGCGTCTTTGGCGCTACGTTGCCGCTCCACCACCTCACGGCTGGCAATTTTTTCACGGACAGCGCGCATGCCCTCGGCGCTGCCGGCCGCTTCGGCCAGCAACTCCACATCCTGATTAGAAATGCCGCCGGCAATCTTGACGGAGTTACCCTTGCCGGACATCAGTTCGCCGATCCAATCCGCCTTCTTGCTGACGATGCCGCGCTTGTATTCATCGAAAGTGCCGTCGGCGTCGTAATGATAAATCGTCACGCTTTGCAGCTGATTTCCCTGGCGCACGCCGCGCCCGTTGCGCTGGTGCAGACTATCTGGCGTCCAGCCAACGGTCAGATGGTGGATTGCCTGCGTGCCCTTTTGCAGGTTGATGCCGACTTCGGCCTTCTTGTTGGCGATCACGATCGTAAAGCGGTTTTGCTCGCCTTCCGCATTGAAACCGTCCTGCACATCCTGCATCTGGCCTGCGTCCTTGATTGCCTCGGCATTGACGATGGCAATCGCACCAGACGAAATGCCGCAGCGCTTGCCCAGCATGATGCGTATCTTGTTATGCAGCGCCAGCATGTCACAAAACACCAACTGCTTCGCCTTGCCGCCCGCCTTGGGCGCGGCCTGCTCCTGCTGGAAGTTGACCAAGAACGCGGCTAGCTTGGGCGGGATCGTGACATCCAAATCCAATTTGAGGGCGGTCGCAATCTTGAGGAACACGTTTTGGGTAGACTGTGACTCGGTATCGATCACGATCTTGTCGCCATCGATCGTCGCCACAACGCGGACCGTCAGCACCTCGACATCGGCGCCATCGCCGTCACCGCCGCCTTTCTTGATCGTGCGCCTGACGACACTCTCGTCACTTTGCATCAAGGTAGGTCGATTTCGCTCTTCCGTCACCTTCTTGGCATTGAACTGATCGACAGCCTGCCGGGCGAGCTCCGCTTGCGATGCTGGGAACAAGTAGACCGAGGTTTGGCGCGCAGTTTCCGGATCCGCGATCAGCTTGCTGACCTTGTTGATAAAATTGAACGGGTGCGCGACCAGCTCCGGCGTTTCGCGGCTTTGTTTTAGGTAAGCAAACAATTCGTCCTGTTCATGCGGTGACACAGGCCTTTCGCGGACGAGGCGCGATGCCGTGCTGTATAGGCGCTGCATGTGCTTCAGCTCTTCCGTCATCGCTTCCGGCAGCTCGACCGCCGTGGGCTGTTCCTGCGCTTCCGGAATCGACAAGTCCACCTCTTTGGCCGTCTTGATATTGGCGATCTGCCCCAGCACGTCGCGCAGCAGCGCCGTGTTTTGCAAGCCACGGAAGACGCGCGACAGCCGCTCGGTCCCAGCCAGGGAGGTCGTTTCTTCTTCCGTAATGTCGCAGAATGCTTCCATAAAGGCATCTGCACCACGCACGCCGCCCATACGCCGGTTGACTTCCTGCTCACCCACCGCCAGCGTCAACATCGCGTAGATTTCCAGCGGGCTGTTGGTGATCGGCGTGGCCGTCAGCACCAGCACGCCGTCACCCAGCTTGCTTTTACCGCGCACATACCAAGTTTTAATTTGCGCATTGAGGCCACGGTCGGAGGTCACTGGCGCCGACAGGAACTTGGCGCCCTTGAAATCCACCGTGGTCTTGCTGTTCTTCATGGTGTGGCCTTCATCGAAGACCAGCGAATCCACGCCCATGTCTTCGAAGAACGGTACCGCCGCCGAACCCTTGCCGCCGGACTTCGTGACGCCGGCCAGCTTGCCTTCCTTGATGATTGAGGCGGCCTTGCTCTTCGTCTCATCGCCGTCATAGGAAGCGTCGTGCTGCTTCAAATGGCTTTCGTATTCTTCTAGTGTGGCTGTACGCATCGGAATCATGGCGAACGCCTCCAACGTCATAAAGATTTTACGGTGACGATTTTCCAGCACGATATTGAGGTCACGCGCGTAGTTACCGGAATTCAACTGGGTGGATCCATCGGTAGCCGTCTCCAGGCCGACAAACAGGCAATCCTCGGCCGAGGCGTAGCAGCTCTTGGTTTCCTTCTGCCAGTTGGTCAAGGTCGAGTTGGGGACAACAAAGAAGGTTTTCTTCTTCACGCCGATGCTCTGGATGTGCTGCACGGTCGTCAATGAGGTAAATGTTTTACCCAGGCCGACATCAAAACCCAAGATGCCGCCCATCCGCTTGGCATACCGGCGAATCGTGGCATTCTGGTAGCCATGCGGCTGAAATGCGGGATTCAAGCCGGGAATTTCCAGCGGCGTCGTATCGTCCACCTCGCGGAAGAACAGATTGTCAGGGCGCTCGAACTGGGACTTCAGGCTGGCCTGGATGCTGGTATTGGCTTTCGTCCAGGCGTCGAATTTCTGATTGGTCTGGGTAATGAGCTGTTTTAGGCGCTCGATGCGCACCGGCTCCAGGGTCGAATCGATGGCCTTGTCTTCCTGCTTGGTACGGGTGCTAAGGCCCCCGCTCTTGACGTATTCGGCGTAGCGCTTCAGATTGCGGAAGTCTTCATCCGCCATTTTACCCTTCGTGCCCTCGAAGCCGATCACCGGCCCATCCGCGCTGGACACGACGGCAAAGCCCGGATGCAAGTATTTGCGCAAGAATTCGGCCTTGCGCTCGATCTCGACAAACGGCGTCGCCAGGTTCATCGTCAACGCCGACACATCCGGTTTCACCAAACGCTCATCGGCGGCTTGCCGCTGGCGCACCAGCTTGTCGCGAATGGCGGGATCGCTCACCGCCTCGATTTCCGCCGCATTGCGCTTCAAGAAATCGGCATAGTTGCCGGCGTAATAATCTTCGGCGGACATGACGCTCTGGCCGTCCCGTGAAATACACCAGGCGTCGCCGCCCATCGGGTCGAAGTCGTTGCCCAATGCGTCTTTCAGGTGCGCCAGCGCGATAAAGCCGGCGTCGTCCGCATGCTCATACTTGACCCGCTCGTATTTCTGGGTTGGCGCCAGCTCGGCGACCGCCACTTCAGCCAAGGACGTGCCCATCCAGCGATTGCTGAAGGCACGGGTCTTGACGTTGTACCAAATGCCCAGGAGGGCTGCAGCATCGCGCAAGGCTTTCGGCATGCTAGATGGCACAGCCTTGACGCCCTTGACTTGACCTTTGATCGCATCCCCAAGTTGCGGGTAGACCTCAGCATAGCTAAACGGCTCTTCCGGCGCATGCTGATTGACGACATCCCGCAGTGCTAGCGCGGTTTTAAGGACATCGAACACTGCCGCCTGGTCGCTCAGATTGACCGCATTGTCGATGCCGACGACACAATCCTTGACCCACGCCGGCATACCCTGATAATCCGCCTTCTCGATCATGTAGGCATATAGACGGTTCGCGTCGCTCCATGTGGCGGCCTGGTTGACTGCGCGCAGTGGCGAATACAGACGATCGGCTATATCGATCATCTCGGCATCCGCCGGCGACTGTTTTACAGGCGTAAACACGCCATTCTGATAGACCATCGTGCAGCCGGCGACCGCAATCGCATCGCCTTCGCTATAGCTGATCGGCAGCGTCGGCGCGGCGTTCAAGCTGTCCCAATCGATGCGCGACTCGCCAAAACGCCGCAGCAACTTCGAGATGTTGCCGATGCTGTTGTCACTAATTACTTTCTCGACCTCGCCGAAGCGGCCCTTGTCCATGGTGGTTTCGCCCAGCATAAAACGCCGGCCAGTACCCTTAAAATAGCCGCCGGCCAGAAATTCGTCCCATAGAACGCCAGCCACATGCAACTTGTCGGGATCCTGCTGCTGTAATTCCTCGATCTTCTCGGCGGCCTCGCTGCTGTACTTGCGAAACACAATCACGTCCGTGGTCACATCGGCGCCCGTCGCATCGAACATCTTGTTCGGCAAGCGATATGCACCCATGAATTCGGCCTTCAGCGACGCCTTGTAACGCAGCTTCTGCTCATTGACGCTGCTGACGAAGGCTTTGCTGGTGATAAAGCAGGCCAAGCCGCGCGGGCGCAATTTCTCCAGGGAACGCAAGATAAAATAGGCTTCCAGCGATTCGCTTTGATAGCGCGGATCCTTGAGTTTCTCTTTACCGCGCGCGGCGTTGTCGCCAAACGGCACATTGGTGACGACGGCATCATAGATCTCGTCTGGCGTATTAGCGGCCACCGCTTCAAAGGCGCTGACGGTGACGTGATTGCGCGCGCTGCCATTGACCAGCTGATTGACGCGACCGGAGGTTGTATCCAGCTCCACCGCATCAATCACCGCATGTTGCGGCGAGGTTGCGCCGAAAATGCCAGTACCAGCGGCAGGATCAAGCACCTTGCCGCCCGTAAAACCCATGTCGGCCATCAAGGACCAGACACCCTCGGCCAGCGGCTTCGGGGTGTAATACTCGTATTGGCTCCCGGTCTTGCCGTCCGCGCCCGTCATGCCGCCACCATTGCCGGAATATCCGGCCAGGACGGTCTTTTGTTCCGCGCTCAATGCCTCGGCATCGATCTGACCGGCGTCAATCTGCTTGAGCAGCGCCATGGCGGCCTTGTTCTTCTTCTGACGCGCGGACGGCTTGATGTTCTCATCGAACTCAAAATAGGACGATGTGTCGATACTCGCCGCGGCGTCGGATAACTGCGCCCGCCCCAAGAGCGCCATAATTTCGCTCACGCGCGCAGCCAGCTTCAACATCGCAAGCTGATCCGCTACCTGGTCGCTGCCCTTGAGCTTGCTGTACTGCACCACAAGGCTGCCCAGCTCGGCGGTCAGGCGTAACGTAGCAAGCGAGCCGGCGTCATCCAGTTGCGCGCCTTCCACTAAACTCGGATCGGTCAGACCCTGGAGGTATTCTGGTACGTCGACGGCGCGCACCTCAATGGTCGACAGCTCGCCGCCGGATGCGTCCTGAACGGTGACAAATCCACTGCCATCGCGAAACGCATAGCTTGCGTATTCATAGGGAGCGTCTGCCGCTGGCGCATTGCGATATTGGATCTGCCGGCCGGAGATAAACTGGGTGACGAATTCGGCGTCCACGGGAACAACGCTACGCTGCCCCTCCCAGGCTTGCTGAAACGCCGTATCAAGAACCACAGGTACATCGGGAATTTCACTTGTTTCTATAGCACGTACAGTTAATACTTCGTTCATGGTGTTCAATTACTCAATGTTTGGGAAGCTGCTGCCATCATGGCGGCGGTATAGATGGAAACGGCACGCTGCCATTTCGCAAGGATCTCGGCGTTGTTGGGATTGCGAGTCAGGACCGTCTCGATATTGGTCGACAGCGCCGGATCAAAGATGTCGACCTGGCCGTCGATTACCGACTGCAGGAACACCTCGTCTGCTGTCATTGCAGGCGACTCAGGAATAGCGGGCGCGGATTGTTCAACCGGTGTCGGCTCACTCGCCACGGTAGTTTCAGCAACGACCTCTTGGGTAACTTCCGCCGGTGCAGGAATGACGTCGGCTTCGGCAACGATTGGCGATTCGGTCGTCGGCTGCGGTTCTGAAACTGGCGTTAGCTCGCTCACAGGATCCACGACGGGATCCGTCATTGCCATCGGCTCCACAATAACCGGACTAGCTTCGACAACCGGATCAACGGTCACGCCAGCAGGGGTGACAGAAACAAGGTCAGCGGCCATCAGCGGCATCCCACCTTCAGAGATTGGATTGCTACCCTCGGGTGTTTCAATGACCTCTGGCGTCACGATCTCGTCCGGTACAACTTCACCCGCCTCGGTGGAAACAGGATCCGCGACAGGTTCCGATGGTATGGTGACTGCGGCGATTGGTTCCAGGACTGGTTCTGGGGTTGGTTCAGGAGCCGGTTCAGCGACCGGCTCGGCGACAGGCTCAGAGATAGGTGCCGTCGGCGCGGTGCCGATACTATCGGGAACACTGGGCGTAGACTCCTTCTCGACGCGCCTGACTTCCAACTCGCGCCGCAACCGTGCCAGGGTTGCCTCCTTTTCCGTGATCGCTGTCTTCAATGCTTCAATCGCCCGCATGCGCGCAGAGCGCTTCGCATTGGCGCGCTGGAACGTGGCCGAATTCCGTTCGGCTAGGCGCATCAGGCGATTCGCCACCTCTCGCACATTGAGATCAACACCGCGCTCAGGGGCAGCAACAATCGTTACGTCCTTTTTATTGAGCATCCATTTCCACGAAATCAGATCGTCCGCTGGTGCGATTTTTTGCGGCGTCACATCCGGATTGTGAAAGTAGATACTGAGCGTCTGTCCGTCCGACAGTTCGTAGACCACCGCTACATTGGCCGTTCCCCGCTGTTTGAATGGCTCCGTAATCTGCATGGCGACTGGCTTGACGGTGCCGCCAGTGCGCTCCATGACGCTCTGCATGATCTGCATCTTGCGTTCAAGCTTCGAAAATGGCGTCACCAGCGCATCGAAGGTATAGACACATTCTGCGTCATCCAGAATATCCGTCACGCTCAACGGGTCGTACATCAACCCGCCTTCATCGTGACGCCGAATGTCGTACAGCAGACCGTCATATGTCTTGCCAATGAGGGACTCGCCGTCCCACATTACTTTTTTCATGTTGTCGTACCCTAAAATTGGAAGAGTCGCCGCGTTGATCGGCTTGGTGTGATTGCCGTGCTTGGCCCACCATATGAGTTGAGGAATTGAAATCGGGGCGATGTCGCCCAGCCCCCGCCAGCCTCGGTGATAGCTTTCCAGATAGGCACAGGATGCCGCTTGCACATCCGGAAATCCCAGCATGATTTTGTGCTCGTCAAACGCACCGGTCTGCTGATCGACCTGGTTAATCACAAAAGCAGCTCGGGATTCTGGGTAGTAGCCGATGAAGACATCCAGCGCGTCGCCATCATTGCCGATCGTGCCAACGAGATGGCCGTAATGCGCCGACATCCTGTTTTGCCATAGGCGGCCGGCCGCATCGACGCCGGACCGAAACGAGCCGCGCGGCTGCTCAATGGCGATTGCCATGCCGTGAAGGGTCGTTCTGCCTACTTTGTAATTACCTGCCAGCTTCTGGGCCTGAGTCGGCTCCGACAGATTGTTGTGGCCCATTGCGCCACGATGGGCATCGGCTTCGATGCGTGTGTATTCGTCCATGTATCCCCTTCATTGCAGCAAATGATAGGGGGAACGGGAGCACAATTTGAGAGGTGTTTTCCTGCTGGTAGAACTGGAGCGACTTTGAATTTTCTCAAAAAAAAAAGAGGAGCCAAGAAGCTCCACCTTTTACCCTGCTGCAAGCAGGATTACGGACTTGCTGTCTCTCTTAACATTTCGCTGGGACAAAGAAACCTATCGCGTCCAATCCGCTCCCGCTTCGGCCAAATAATCCGCGGACATCCTGCAAATTCGTCAGAAGAAAAGGATCACCGCCACCACCGCCAAACGGACCATATGCGGCTCCCGTGCTTGTTATAAATTTCAGTTGATCGACCCCTGAGCCAGACCGTCCTTCGACCCGAGTTATATACTCATTGGCGGCCAAATTGATGCTACTCAATTCACCGCCGTCTCCACCGTACCACGCACCAGTAGTGCGGCTTCCCGATGGGGTGCTCCAGACGGCTTGAATAGCATCCACCCCAGAACCATGGCGAATATTAATACCTACCAATTGGCAAGTCTCGGTTAGATCAGTAGAAAATGCACCACCACCACTACCGCCGTGTTGCTCAGTTCTCGTGAATCCGCACATATTTTTTCTCCATGGGAAACGACCAGGATCAAAAACAGGCGAAAGAAAACTTCAATCGCCTATATGACCTCTCTGCCAAATGGTCGTTAAAAATTATATACTTCCAACGAGAAAGCTTAACCTGTCAAAATTGATAGGTTCCATCAGCATCGCTATAGATTTTATTGGCAATGAAGACGCAGATTTTTTGGAGTTTCTGGTTAGCTAGAGTTCCGAACAAACGATCTAAAGAAAACTCGTCCGACGATCCGTATCGACAGTTCACTCCTTAAATCCTTCGATGTGTGTCAGGTCATCACGCTTCTGTAATATGTACCGTCTGCTATACGGGGCAATATTGATGCTACCGTCGATCGCCACAACCTCGTAGGCGATCTTCACGTCGGCATGCAGCAGCATGTACAGCACATCTTTTGTCTTCGCCGTAAAGTGCGCATGATCCTCTACCGGAATAGTTGCCTCGATCAGTGCGAGGATTTGCGGCTCGGCGTTGTCTAACGCGTCACCACGATCAACAACCGTGGATGCCTGAAAATTCTCCACGATCAGTAGCTTAGCGTCCCCCAGCAGTTCCCACTCGACGTCCGGCTCATCCGAGGAATCCAAGACACCAAGACCGCCCAGCGTCGGCATGCCGCCCATGCTGCCGTCAGCCTGGCGCAATAACCGCTGCCGGAAAGCATGGCATGGAATGCCATTCGGATGGCGCAACGTGACACTACGCGCCGCCTTGTTGATTTGCGTTGGTACAGAGTGCAGCATCATTAATCCTTCAGTTTCATTGTGATCACGTCAAATTCCGCCTGGGAGAGCTGGCCGGCATCTTTGAGTTTTTGTAATGTCTTTTGCGCTTCAATGACCGCCATACCTGCCACCTTATCCGCCTTCTTGGCTGCAGCCAGCACAGCATTTTTGAGGCTCGCCGCCGATTTATTTGGCTTCTTGACACTGATGCCACGATTTTTACGCGCTTGTGCCGCGGCGATTTCGCGCGCCTTGGCCTGCGCAATCACCGCTGACTGTTTGATGGCGCCCTTTTGCCCACGCTCGACCATGCCGGCCACAATGCCGCGCACGGCCAGGCTACTGCTGAATTCCTTCATCACGCGTAATGCGTGCTTGCAGGCCACCCCGCTGAGTCTGGGATTGCGCAACTTTGGATACGCGGCTTCCTGCCGCCCTTTAACAAAGCCCCCTACGGTGGCGATATAGCGATACCAGTAAGTAAAACGGCCGCAGTCGCATTCAAATTTTAAAGGGCTGTCTTTGACCAGCCACTTAGCCAGTGCTTTGGGATCTGTCGGCGATGCGACCGCCGCATCGAAATTCATAATTTCCACCGACACATAGTGGCGGGTCACGTCCGAATCAGCCGAGGCATCTGTCACAAAGCGAATGTCCCCCCGATTCGTTCCCGCCGGCACAGCCATTCGGATCTGCTCATTGGCGCGTTCGCGATCTTCCGGCAAAGACAGATTAATAATTTGCTGCGCGGTTAGCCCAGGCTTTAGTTTGCTACCGAGTGCCTTGGCGTTCTTCCTGAAAACCACCAGGTCATCGTTGGTAATCAGGCGAACCTCGCCGCCCAAGGAGGTCAGCAACAAGCGTTCAGCGCTGTATTCCCCTTTGACTTCGTGCGGACGTAACAGATTGACTGCCTTAGCGCGTCGCTCTGCATCGGCCTTCCGGAGTTGATCGACGGCCTTTGCTGAACCACGGATACCCAGCACGGCTGCCAATTTTGCGCTATTGATATTTGTCATTATCCAAAGTTCCCAAAGCGCGCGGTCGTCTTGAGCGTCAGCAACTGAGACTCCGTCGGCAGCACCAGCAATTGCTCCGGCAGTTCCTGCTCGACAGAATCCAAGCCGGCTGCAGCCATCACCACCAGGAATTCATCCGGGCGCCCATAGACGCGCCGAGAGATCAAGGTCATATCAAAGCGCTCATCCGGCTTGGTTTGATAGCGAATCGCCATTCCCCACACCGGCGTCTTTTCCACAAAGTCACGCACCTGACGATAAAAGATCGCGGTCGATGCTGTGTTCTTGTTGGCGCTCATGCTGAAACCAATGCTGTGCTGACGTCATCAGGCGCCACCGGCCAGACGATGGGATGCGGGAAATGCGCTTGTTCGGGGACGCGGTTCAAGTTCACCCGATATTTCTTCCAAGCTTTGACCTGAGCAACATCCGCATCACTGGCCTCATCCACGTCGACGCGATCCTGATATTTCGTCACCTCGCTATTGGCGCGGCGCAGTTCGCGTGCAATACGCGCTTGCGCCGCATCCCGTAGCTCGGCTTGGGTCGGCAAATAATCCGGCGTGGGTCCACGCTTACCTGACTTGCATTCGGCGTATATTGCGCGTCCATGGGCTTCAATATCGTCGGCGCACGCCAGGAAGGTCCGATAGTCGTCCCAAGCATCAAATTTGACGGAACACTGAAAACCGTTCGGCATACGCACAACGGTCTTGACGTCGGAATAGGCAAACGGATCTACCCGGTCAGGCAGCTCGGACGGCACCAAGGTCGGCGCAGGCTGCGGTACCATCAAAACGGGAGGCGCTAGCTCCGGCAGATCGAATACAGGCGCAGACGCTTGTTCTTCAATATTCCCAACATCCACGTCCGTCGTTCGTGTGCTTTTCTTGGTTTCCATTACGCCACCCTCTGCCATAAAACTGAACTCGATTCATTACCTTCCACTGCCCCCGATCCGTAGTCGTACACCTGACCGCGCTGCTCCCAGATACCTGCAAGGCCTGTACCATCTTTTCTTTTGTTCAATATGTAACCGCCGACGCCGCCATGCTGTAAGCCTTGACCGGAAAGTTGATTGGCGTACATGGCGGCCACGCACGATCCCACGGCCAGCGCAGTACGGTTGTAGATGGAGAACTCACTGTGACCGGCCTCGATACCAAGTATGTAATAAGGTTGATTGGCTAGCGGGTTCTCGGCATACCGCAGCGGCATACCACTCCAGGTGCGTGCATTGCCGACGCTGAGATTGCTGATGGCAGCGAGACGCGCAGCGGTTGGCCCATCGCTGCCCCACAGATACGCGGGCTGGCCGCCGGGGTCCGACCACTGAAGCTGCATATAGCTGTTGCTATTGCTGATTTTTTCCGCAGTCTGTGCGCCGCCGGCATTGGTGGCGTTTTTAACACTGAGTTCAGCTGGATTGAAGGCACAAATATCGCCTGGGCCGCTGCCACCCAACAACCACGGCGGCTGACCAGGTTGACCCGCCCAGCGCATGCGCATGGGTCGGTCACCAAACACAACATAACCCAGGTCGGTGACGTCGACGGTGGCTTTCAGACCGTCATTTGCCCAGCCAATTTTTACCAAATTAGAGAGCTGGCCGATGCCGGTGCCTTGCTGGACAGGCGTGTAGTCAAGCTTGTTTTGTTTCGACGCTGGATCGAAATTCCCGGAATGCCAGAATTTGTTCCAACCGTTCCAGGTGACACCGGTTCCGTTGCGATACCAAAGATTGCCGTTGACGGAAAAGCCAAGCTGGTGCGCCGGGCCGCCAGAAAAATCGGTTCCATCACCATACTGACGGAACGTCAACCGGCCATGCGTGATACCGCCATCATTGAGGCCATCAGCACTATTATTGGCAAAATCGGGATACAAACCGAAGTCACGATCTTTGGGAAGGACATTTCTCTCACGGTCAGAAACATCCACGCCAATACCGTAACTGCTGGTGGCCGCTGCCCTAGCGGGGACATAACCGATGGTATTCTGCTTGCTGCTAGGATCAAAGTTACCCTGATGCCACACAGACTGGCCGCCGATGGTCATCGCTGACGTGACATTGATGCTGCCAACCTGCAATGCACCGTATGACGCACCGTCGCCCGCAACCACTTCTAAAACATTGTCAGCAGTCAGTCGGAGCTGAGACACGCAGACACCTCCCCAATGGAACACCATTTTGGGGGCGTAACTAATGTCTCGCCCATTGGTGTCGGTGGCTCGTGTTGCCTCGCGGATTTCCAGCGCGAATGATGTGCGCGCCGGATCAGCCTTGCCAGCAGCAACCGAAAGCGGTCCCATGACATCACCCGCTTTTTTGACGTAGAACGCGTCCCCACGTGGCTCGGTCAAATACTGCGGATGCGAATCGCCAGCAGTTTCATGCGCACCGATGAGCTGGATCGCCGTATTGACGTTCGGATCCACCAACACCGTTACCGAATCGGCCGGTAGCGCAGTTAAGCCCAGCGTGTAAGAGACGGTGGTCACGCTGTCATCTGCAAAATACAGGATGGGCTGATCGGGCTTGCTGTAGATCGCGAACAGGGTGTCGCCAGCGTAAAAGCCAATTTCGCTACACCAGAATGGCGATCCAACGGGTGCGATCGCTTCAGCATGCACCTGAACCTGCGTCGGGGACACCTTGCCGCCACCTGCAATGGTGACCCACATCATTTCATGCTGCAGGCTAGTTTCGGTGCCATTTGGCCTGTATTTACCTGTACCGAAAGCAATACGGGTAACAGCCACCTCAATCCCGGTTTTTGGGACATTGATCGCGGCCATCACGCCGGCCCCGGTGAGGATCGGACTAATTGTTCTTGGTTGCGTCTTGACTGGGGGGCTCATCACATGGAGGGCAGCGGGTCTGGCCGCCGTAGCTGAAAATATAGCTGCTATTTTCTGCTACGCCATTCCCTGCAAATGATGACATTTTCCATTCAGATCGTCACGAACCCGCCCTGACCAGCATCGAGAAACCAGTCCTGCATTTCCATCGCGCTGCCAATTCCCAGCGCCTTCTTGACATACAACGCCGTCGCCAGCACCGCCACCTGCCCGCAAGTGATGTCCGGCGACACCCGATACAGCCGCTTGCCAAAGTCGCTCATGCCATCCGGCTCCAGCTTCTGGCGCGGGTCACAACGCGCGGCCTTATCATCAATCATCAGCGTCTTACTGTTGGAACGAATGAAGAACTCCTCGATGGCGTCCATGAAATCGACATCGGTGAACAGGCAGTCCCGTTCGGCCAGGCCGACGCCGCCGATCAGAATCGCGTCGCTGAAGCGGTCGGCGCGAAAGACCGCCTCTTTGCTGACCAGCAGAATGTCGGATTCCGCCTCGTAGTAGGAATACACCGTCGCCGGCATCATGCCGTAGCCGGAGATCGAGGCTTGGATTTTCATAGCTCCGGCACACCCTGAAGCCATGGCACATCTGGAGCCCCGTCAACGACATGACTATGGACGTTTTGCACCAGGTCGTGCGAGATCACTTGTCCCACTGCCGGATAGCCATGCGGATTATCGGCGCTGCCATCGCCCTTCCCGTCGTTCTGTTCGCCCGCCTTCGGTCCTGAGAACAAGGGAATCGTCTCTCTCAGCGTCAGATCGATCGCCAAGATCGTCAAGTTCTTCTGCCCAGAGTCGACATTCATCGCCGGCACGTCAGTAGCCTCCAGCATCACCGGCCAGTGATGGTTGATGCCAGCAAAGCGGTATGTCGCATCAAACCGACGATTGACGATCGCCGCAATAAATAAGGTGAATTGGGCTGCCATGCTGCGCGCCGTCTCATCCTCGGCGGCGCAAATGACGATCTGCGCGCGGCGTTCTCCCTGCATCTGCCGTAGCTGAAAAATCCGGTTCAGCGGATCGCCCGGCAACGTCACCCATTCCGGCTCCGGCACCTGCCGAGAAAAATCCCCCAGCACCGGCGAATAATCCTTGCCGGTCGCCACAATCATGACCGGCAAATACGCGCTGCTGCCCGGACCGTCGTCATTGTCATTCTTGCGCCATGCGGCCAGCATATCCTGCACCTGGTCAATCATTCGATCCGGCGCCCATACGATGCTTTGACTGATCCCGCGCTCGACAAACGACTTCATCGCCCTAGTGGTCGGCGTGAGGGAGGCGTAATAGCGCCCCATATAGCGGCCAAAGGCCTCTTTCAATTCAAGCATGGGATCCTCAGCGGCGCAGAAGGCGATTGACCAGGTTGTCGACGCACCGACTTTCTGGCTGGTCCGGTACAACGATACCCGGCAAGATCGCGCGCTTAAATTCAGCCGCACCCGCACGCATCGAGTTCAATGTGCTCTTGCTAACGACCATAGGGAGTGCTCCCGCCGAATCCAGCGAGACCTGCCTGCTAGCCAGCATCGCTAGGTATTGTTCGTTTTCTTCCTCCAGCCTGGCAATCACCGTCAGCGCACGCTCATGATCGGCCCGGGCATCCCCGAGGCTAGCCTGGGCGCTATCCAGCAGCGCCAGCATGCCATGCAAATTCTGGTTGTAGTCGGCAATCACCGCATCATCTAGCACCACACCGCCGTCATCTGCGCTAGCCGCATCCAGCACATAACCGCGGTTGTCATCAAAGTTGGGCTCATTAACGTAATCGAAACCAAAGAAGCGCCCTTCAACCTCGCTGAGCGCCGACGAGAAGCCGCCCTTTTTACTCTCAAACATCTTTTGCGCAGTACGGCCGGCATCGGTCGCCAGAAATTCTTCCTCGTGCTCGATGGTGCCGTCTGGGTACGCCTTCAAATGGATGGTTGAGATCGCCGGCTCCAACTTGACCAGCTTGCCTTGGTAAATTCCACCCTCCGGCGGCATCATGCCGAATTTAACGCGCGGCCAATGGCCGTAATAGCCGAACATATCGCGCTTTTGAATGCGCTCCTGCGTCCTGGCGCCATTGATAAACGCGGCGACCTTGTCGATATTAAAATGCCGCGGCTTCCCCGTCAGTTCGCGACCGCGATCATTGAGGTTGTACTGAATCACACCTGTTCGCATCCTACTCTCTCCTGTCTAGTGCGGTGAAGGCAGCATCGCCTCGCCCTCAGCCCGATAAAACTGCTGCGCCATGGCGCCATTAAAAAGACCGATTTCGTTCTCAAAGCGCTTCAGCAGCGATAGCTGCAGCACATACTTGGCAGCGATCACCGCGCGCAACGCGGGCGCTACCATTGGAATGTTCATCCCCATTTCTCCCTCATCATCGATCGACACCCGGATCCGGCTGGTCAGATAATGCGTGACACCCGGATCTGCGCTGCCGATGCCGCTGGCGCTACTCAAGGCGGTTGGATAGGGCTTGCTCTTATCCTGCCAGAGCTGCTCCACGATCCAGCCGTTCGGCCAGAGCAGTTGCAGATACATCCTCAGGAAATGCAGCCCTCGCTTGGGATTCCGCGCACGCCAGGCTTTATAGAGATAGCGCATGGCCGGCTCTTCGGTACGAATCAACGCCAATCCTTCCCGCTTCACGTGCCGTTCGATCAAGGGCAAGGAACCCAGGTGCGGCACGCCATAAACGTTGAGTTCGCGCTCGGCGTCCCGCAAGTGGGTCTTGAACAAAAACAGGACCAGCTGCTTTAGCTCAGCTTCCAGCGCGTTGGCGTCGTGGCTGTGCTGGAGCGGGCCAAGCGATGGGATTTTGCTATCTGCGCCCATTACTGCCCCCAGGAACCCAGGTTGTAATTGGCCAGGGTCACGGAGACATGCACGCTATCCAACGTCATATAGCGGAAATGCTCCGGCAATTGCTTGCCTTGCATAGGTGCGATCGTCACTGAAAAGTCACTACCCGAATCCTGCAGCGCTTGGACATTGTTCTTCAACAGCGCGTAGATCGCCTTGTATTTCACCACCAGCATGCCGGCGCGGATCGGCACGGCCTTCTCGCCGTATTCCTTGAGCAGCACATCGAGAATCTGCTTTTTGACAGCCGCGGCGTCGTGAATACGCGCCACCTCGGCAACGATTGTTATGCCAATGGCAAGAATGGCTGGCGTGGTGAACACAATCCGATAGGAGTCGTCGGCGGCTTTGATCACCCGCACAATCTCCTGTTCGATCGATTCACGCGTGGCGCCATCGGGCGGTACAAAGGAGACGAACAGTCGGTTGATATTATCTAGGCTCGGCCCGCGCACCAGCTCTTCAATCGTTTCATTCCAAATGGAGAGAAATTTCAGTCCGGCGATATTACGGCGAACCAGGAAGTCGAACTCGCCCAGATACACCGCTGTCTGGTCATAGGCGGATGGGTATTTGCAGAGTTCCCGCAGCGTCGCGATATCAATAGGCGCAGCACCAGGAATTAGCAACGAATCCATCGTGATCTTGATCAGGCCGTCTTGCGGCGCTATCGCATAATCCAGGGCGAAGGGGCTGCCGGCGTCCGGCCGCACGTCCCCTGTGGTCTCATATACGGTCAGGGTGAGAGCCTCGCCGACGTTGGGCTGATAACCCACATAACCGGTATAGCCGAACACGACGAACAAGCGCCGGTATTCGTCGCATTCCACATGGAATACCTTGTCGCCATTGGCAACATTCGTAAATTCCACACTATATGTATACGGTGTGCCAGCAGAGTCGACTACGGAGATACCGCTGATAAAGCGCCCGTCGCTGGGCTGCGGCACCTCAATCTTATAGAACGGCTGCGAGACGGTCACAGTGTGCTCAATGGCGCGAACCTGCTTCTGCAGCAGCTCAGCATGCCCCACGCCGCCGGCAGGAACCGTTACCGGCGAATCGGTAACGTACATGCGCCCGCTGGAATCCAGCAGGCCGCGACCGGCGCCAATGGCAAAGGGAAGATTCGTTGGATTGTCGACTCTCACCCGCACCCGTGCCGGCGTCGCCATCGGCATCAGTCCCTTCAGCGAGGCATCGGCCAGCACCGTCGAATCCCTTACCTTGTCGAAGGGTTCCATCGCGCCGAGCTCGATCTGCTGCGACATCATCGCCATCATTTGGGCAATGGCGGACTGCGCCTGCAGCAGCCGCGGATCGCCTACCTGGTACAGCGCGGCTAGCTCGGGAAATTGCGAGACCGAATTGACGATCACCCGATCAAAGTCTTCCTTGGAATAGGCCATGTCAGCTCACCCGCTCCTGCCAGCCGGCGACGTCAACAATCAATTCGCGGCGATCCGGCAAGGCATCGACATAGAAAACATTCACGGCGCCAGCCGGCATTGCCTCCAACGCCGGCACGTCCTCGCGCATCTTGCCGATGAACGCATCGCCGATGCCGGCGGCCATGGGATTTTGCAGCAACGATTGGGGATCAGCGCCGTAATCCGAGCCGAGATAGCCGTTAGGTGGCGTACTCAGCCAGTGGCTGACCATGGATTGAATGTCTTGGGCGGTGATCGTCGGTTTCATGGCGATGATGATAGAGCCATCGCCATTGGTGAAAAACGGAGGTTTTCCTGTATCAGATCCCAACCATCGGAGAATAAGAAAAGGCCACCTGAGCGGTGGCCGTAAGTGTCTGCTGCCAAGCAGCCTGCAATCGCTATCTCGCTTGAACCGGTTTCCCGTTCTCAGTCACTACGCCACTTTTAAAAAGGAAAACATGGTCTTTTTCCTTTGCGACCTTTCGTTGCAAGGATTCTGATGCCATTAACCCGATCCATGCCGGCATTGTTACTGAAATCGAATCTGCCATTTTTTTTACATCAAAATAATCGGTGCAAGTTCCGAATGGAGGAGTTGCTTTCACACCTGAAGCCGAAACGGTAACGAAATAAAGCTGAACAGGACAGGCACTCCCACCGTTGTCTTGGATGAGAACGACATCATTTTTTCCGAGTTGATAGGTGCCGACTTCCTGAAGACTACTGTTCCCGCGAATCGAAGGATTCAATGGCTTGTTTTTATACAGAAGCACGTTCTCATCGTTTATTCGTAGCGCACCGAAGCGTGTCGCGATATCTCCGTCCTCATCCTCGGCAAAGGCGATGGATGCAAGCAACGACAGGGATGCGATTAAAACGAAATACTTCAACATAGAGATTTTTCCTTTTGGCGGGCCGTTGGCATCGAGCAGTGGCCTGAGTTCTCGACTTACACCGCGGGTCTAGTCGAACGTCTTTTCATCAACAGTACAGCCGATTTTCTTGATAGCAGATTTCACGGCACCATCTACGCTTATTTTTTTCTTAATAGACAGGTCAATACTTTTATTAATTGCTGAATCCTCTTTGCACTTGTAAAAACCATCCTTGGTCAATTTCACCAACTGATATGTTGGAGTAAATTCGTTTCTTGGATCTTCCACTACATAACGATAAGTCGCGTAATAATCTGCGTTAATCTTACTTACAGTTGGCTTAGTTATAACCTGGTGACAGTTTCCGAATTGCCCCTCTGAGGGAGCTATCAATTCCAATTGTTTTTGGACATCCTCTCGATTAAACAAGGAGCAACTCGGCATGAAATCGTTACCCTGGAAATATTGTGCGGCAAGAGGAGTATAAATCTGGCCATCAATTTTCTGAGGCAGGATCATCGTCACGAAACTTTTCGCATTGACTTTATCAGTTACTTCTTTTTTAAAATCTGTATCGTGTGCATGTGCAATGCTAAAGACTAATAGGAAAGGAGTTAAGTATTTAATTTTCATTCTTTTCACCAAAATATTTAAAGTTCTTTTACCCGCTTTTCGGCAAGAGCTGCCATTTCTTCTCGTGTCATGTTGAACCGTTTTTTCTTGCTTTTCACAGTTTTGTTATTCACAAATTCCGCATATCGACTATAACCAAGCTTAGCTTGCACACCGTCTTTGTTTGTACCTTTTTGCTTGGATTTTGGATCATGCCAAAGTCCCCAGGCAAACGACATGTCAGGTGTATCGTATGCCTTACTTTTTTCCAATGTATATGAATCGTAGGTGAATTTTTCAAATTCGGGGAATGCCTTGAACAGCGCATCTAATTGCGGGCACATCGTCACGTGTAACGCAGTCGCAGCGTTTTTTAACAATTTCAGACGAGACGTTGATTGCCCTTCATACCCGTTATAGCCGCCGTTCACTTTTGCTGTGATATACAACAAATCATTCTGATCTGCAGACGCGCTCAGGTCCTCGCCTAAAAATACTTTCCAGTACCAGCCGGCGCTATCTGCTGCGTACTTGGGCTGCTCTACCTTCTTTCTGTTCTCGTCGGTTAGATCTTCTTTGACATAGTCGCCATATGTTGTGTAATTGGTCTCAGTCGTTATCTGTAGAAATCCTCGCCCTTTATATCCACCGTATTTTTCCTTCTCAATTTTCTCGTCCTTTGCAGGATCTTTATCAAGGAACTCGGCGACATATTGCAATTCAGACGATTCGTGACCAACCTGGGCCAAGAAATGGGCCTTACGCAAACAAGACGTAATCTCGTATTTCTTCATCGTTTCGTTGAGACTATCGAGATATTTTTCCAAGGTCTTTTGGCCACGCTCTGGATAAACGGCGCGTAACTCATCCAGTGTCAAATCACGGTTGCACGCACACTCGACAATGACTTCTTCAACCCTTGTGTGATCCGAGTTTGTGTCGGTTTGCCCTAAGGGGGCTGCTGTTTTCTCAGTCATATAAAGCGCTCCGAAGCTGGCGGCAGATCGACATCATTGTCCGTAAATTTGGTGTTGGCCTTAACTGTGAATTTTTCTTTGTCAGCGGTAAAAATTCGCATGGTCTGCCCATGCGAATCTGTTACACCCTCATAACGAAGCCCGGATTTACTTTCCATAACATAGGGATACTCAGCAAGCGGCTTCCCCTTTTGTGATTTCATTAAGAACTGCACGCTATGATTGCCCGTGGTGAGGGGCACCATTGGGGCTCCTTGCGGCAAAACAGGAATTGCCATATTTCTCGGACCTGGCAAACTATGCGTCGCGCCATGTGCAACATAGGCGCCGTTTGTTCCGTGTTCGATGCCGCTGGCATTGTATTTGGCATAGCTGCCGCCGCCGTTGATCAGCACTTCTTCCTTGGCCGTGATCGTGATACGGTTTGCCGTATGCGTAATATTGAGCTTGGCGAGTAGGTTGATGCTGTCTTTTAAAGCCTTGACGTCGACGTCGCCCGCAGCGGCGACCATCTTCATGCCGGCTTTTTGCACCATCAAGCGGAAAGTTTTGCCAATACTGGCAAACAGACTGTCATTGCTGGCGATCGACAAACTCTTGCCGGTAGTAATGGCGGTATGGTCACCGCTAGCAATATGGGTGCTGCCGCTGGTGGTGGTCTCAATCCCGGCAGGACTGGCCAGAACGAGATGAGGTTGCGACAGTTCCGGGAAACTACCCTCCTCGCTTGTGCCCTGCCCCTTGATCGCATCATTCTGCGCTTTCAAGGTTTGTGCGACATCAGCCTGCTGCCCCTGCTTCTCCTGCGCCCCAGCCTGCTGCGCTGCATCGGCCAGCGACTCGTACTGGTCGCGTGCAGCAGTCAGCCTTCCCACCGTCTCACCCATGTCCTTGATATGCGCAGCAGCGTTGTTTCTGGCCTCGGTAGTGATCAACATGCCCTTGGCCGAACGCGCAACGCCATGGCCGTCGGTGCGTAGCTCCCAGCCGTCACCCCGAGCGTCCTTCCGCCCCGCATTGTCTTCAATCCGGGTAATGCTGCCCAGGCTCAGCTGGCTGTGCTGGTGGTCGCTTTTGAGTTGCGCCTGGATCTTGCCGTTGGTGTCGTCCAGCACCAGGTGGTTGCTCCTGCCGCCTGGCTGGTTGCCGCCGTTGGGCGTCAGTTCGCGGCTCCTGAAGCCCATCAAGGACTGCTGGGTCGCCAGCTTCCACGGCGGCATGTTGCGCTGGTTGTAGACGCTGCCGGTGACGATGGGGCGGTCGGGATTGCCGTCTAGCCATTGCACCAGGCATTCCGAGCCGACGCGCGGAATGGATTTCGCGCCCAGTTCGCCGCCGGCCCAGGAGCTAGCCACGCGCACCCAGGCCGAGCTGCGCTCGTCGTTGTTGCCGATGCGATCCCAGTGGAACTGGACCCGGATGCGGCCGTATTCGTCGGTGTGGACGCTGCCCTGGCCGGATGGCCCGACGACCGTGACGGTTTGCGGAAACGTGATCCTGGTGTCGACGCTGTTGAAATTGCGGCCAGGCCGCCAGGGTACGGTTTTACGGATGCAGGTGAAGGTATTGCCGTAGGCGGATTTCTCCGTGGCCTCCTGTAGATAATTATTGATCGCGACGTGCCGCACTGTCAGGATCAGGAATTCATTCTTACCCGATTCTTTATAACCGTAGTGGCCGCTCAGGCGGAACCAGCATCCGGGGATGACCGAGCGGTTATTGCCGGACGCTTCGAAGTGCTTACCTATCGCTTCAATCTCTTCCATGCGCCGCCGCGATAGCTGGTCGGCGCCTTGGGTATTCTTGACGCCGTAGGCGCCCACATATTCATAGGATTCGATATCGAGGACGCTGCTTCCTTGCTTGTTCAGGGTTGGCACGCCAGCATTGATTGGAACAGGGTTCTTGAAGTTGAAGCCGCCTATTGATACCGAGCCAGGGACGATCTGGCGCACTGGCGAAAATTCGCCTATGCCATCTTCTTCGGTGGCGCCGCCATGGCGCTGGAAACGGATCTCGGGGCCGCCGTCTATCGGTTCGGCGCGCGTCGAATCGTCGGTGATGATCAGCTTGTGGCCTTGGGCGTGGTGCTGGAAGTGATACAGCAAGCCGGCGTTTTCCAGGCGCCTGTGTATGTAGTTGTGGTCACTTTCGTCAAACTGGAAAGCGTCGGTCATGATTGGATCTTCGCCGCTGATTTGGAAATCCCAGTCGGGCAGGGTGCCGTAGTCTTTGAAAATGCTGTCGAGTTGTTCGCGGAGCGTCTTGCCGTGAAAAATGTAGTTGTCCTTACGCAGACGCAGGTACTGTGTCCACGGCCCTAGTTTGGCCTGGTAGAAGGTGATCGCCCCATCTGTGCGAGTCAATCTGAACTCGAAACAGTAACCGGAAAAATAGCGGAGGCTGCCGTCAGCCCTGACAAGCTCCACGCAAAGCAGCTTGCCTTGCAGTTCTTTGAGCGCCAGGCCGGCATCGTCGGACAGCAACTCAAGAGAAAATTCAAAATCCCGCGACAGGCTTTCGATTGCATCGAGCTTGTTGACCAGGAGCTGAGCTTGCGGCCCATCGTCATGGGGAAACGACAAGCGCAGAATACGGCTGTTCTGTCGCCCTTGTATCAAGGCCGATAAGGATTGAAGCAAACTACTCATGCGGGGTTCCTCGAAATTGAACCGTCATTAATACACAATTTTTCAGCAAAACAGACCGATCATTCTACTTGATAAATATTCTATTAAATTATAACGACCCGCATCTTTAGTTGCTAGTTAGAAACACCTCCTGCGTGGATAATTTTGCAAGAATTCACACTTCTGCTGTTGGAGTTTTGAGACGGCATAGAAAGGAGCGACAGGATTCCCCTGCCATTCATTTATAGCAATTCAATGTCTCGCAAATTTCACGCGCCAAGACCGCCTCTGCATTTTGTCTCGTCTAAAAATATTTAGACATATCGCAATGTTTTTTGGGGAAATCAAATGTGAATATTTAGTAAAACAACAACAATATAGATATGTCAAATTGAAAATAATTTTGCTATATTGACTATTGTCTCTATGTTAAAAATGACAATTCTCGAAAGCAACTTAAGGAGTTAATTTGACATGAGTACTACCCTTCCCCCAGTCGCCCCAAGCCGCAACAAGCTTAATGAGCAAGCGACCTATGATCCGAATCACCTGCTAGATTCTTTGATCGAGAAATTGCATTTGAAAAATGATGCGGCGCTGGCGCGCGAGCTCGAAGTTGCACCGCCGGTCGTCAGCAAGATCCGACATCATCGTTTGCCTGTTGGCGCATCCCTTCTGGTCCGAATGGAAGAAATCAGCGATCTCCCAATCAAAGAATTGCGTGCCTTGATGGGAGACCATCGGGCAAAATTTCGTATGGGTGACTATCATCCCAAATCAAAGAATATTTAACGGCCATCGCGAAAGATTTGCGGCTGACTGAAACCTTGGCTTGAAGAAGCTCGTTGATACAATCGATCGCGGGCCAGTGCCATCATCTCCCCGTCAAAGAAATCAGAACAACATCCTTCTTTACGGATACAACATAGAGACTGAGGCTAAGAATGCCCCATCTTCAGTTGAAACTTCTGGAACAGACTAGCGATTTGTGTTGAGTCGACAGACTTCATATGAGGAGGAATGCGCGTCATTCGTATAAGCAACGCCGCATCATGCAATGTCTTTCTGTAAGACGTCATACTCTCGTCCGCACGGTCGGCCAGCGTCGTCAAACCGCTTTTGAATGCCAGCAGAAAAGCATCAGGATCGCGTGGCTTGTTCGTGGTCAGGTAATGAAAAACGCCGTCGATGACACCGTCAACAGCAAGTTGAACATTGACACCATATAGCGTCAGTGTCGCCAGTCCCAAGATTTTGTCGAGACTGTTCTTCAGAAATGGATCGTTGGAGTAGGTTTTCATAAGTCCTATTGCGGGCAGCGTTGTAGTAGACCATGGAAGTCATCCTAGGTACTCGTGTGCAACTTGTCCATTGGCAATTGCAGCATTTAACGATTGTTTTCAAAAACAAAGATGCCATGTCGAACAAGTGTCTTTTTCACGTCAAGCGCTACCAATTTCGTGACTCGCGCGAATAACCGACTGGAGCTGTGCCAGTAGGCTTCAGATCGATTCTAGAAAAATCGTCCTCTTGATAAAAGCAACCACCATGGCTCGGCTTATGACACATGAGTCCCTTCCAGCCTAGAACATCATTGTAAAATTTAGTCTTAATGCCGCAAAAGCAATCATGACTGCCTTCACTCCAAAAAAACATTTTCCGTCGAATCGCGATGACAGTCCGCGTCGCAGAATCTGGACTGCAGCAACAGAGGCGTTACTAGGTACGGCCTCAGATCGTTCGATCGCTGCACGATTAAAAGTTAGCCACGTTACTGTTACACGTCGCCGGCATGAATTGGGAATTGCTCCTTTTGGTACCGCGGCCTTGGCGTGGACTGCAGAAATGGAGTCGCATCTAGGCAGGGTTCTTGATACCGTCATTGCACAAAAATTTGGTGTCACTGTTTGGCAAGTGAGCTGGCGCCGGCGCCAGTTGAACATCGCGCCAGCAAGACCTCGCTCAGAACAGCTCAGTAGCATTATTGCTAAAACACAGCCCTCGCCCGTTCCCCCAGAACCAGCTGCCGCTCCGACGAAAAGACGTTTCCTCGTTGATCAGCCGCAGTACCGACGTACGGGCGCATCCTATCCTGATACAGAGGACAAAGCATTGACGGCCTTCTTGGAAAGGGCTTTGGCCGAAGTTTACTCTCTCGACCTAAAGCCTATTGCTTGCCCGTATTGTCATTCCCGGCATACGGCCTTGGCCGCTAAACCGCATGCCCGCTTGCCGAGACCAGCGTTTTATTGTGGGAAATGTGATAAACGATTCAATCGATTGACTGCCACGCCACTGGCGCGACTACGGCACACGGAAGTAATGCCGGCATTTATACGCTTACTGTCGCAACAAATACCATATGAAGAAGCATGCAGGCGGCTCGGCGTAGATTACAAAACTATTGCAAATTGGGCGAAGAAAATTAGATTGTGGCTGCTGCAGCTAGACCCATCAGGCCGGTGGGAGGCCAAGGTCCGCCTGGGGATAAAGACTCGCGCTCACATCCAGTGCCCACGTTGCGGCGCTGAAGGTGAGAAGCAATTCCTTGGCGGCTCCGACCACCGTGGACGTAGACTAATTTGCTCAACTTGCAATACGACTTTCAGCGTGCGAGATGCTGAGCGCTTGACACAACAGAGAGTACGGCTGGAGGTTCTATATGACCCCGGCAAGATAGATATTGACCCAGCTTGAGCGCCCACAATCCAATCTCCAGCAGTAAGGTCATTTTTTGCTCTCGGCGGCCTCCAGCGATTTCGCCAATTGCGGATCGAGATGAAACGCCGCTTCAATGTACGCCTTGGAAGGCGCCACGTCCCCCCATCTGCGGTATAAAAGGCCGATTGCGTAATGCGCTTCTACGAGATCGGGCTTTACAGCCAACGCCGCAAGATAATGCATTTCCGCCTCACTCTCCAGACCCAATTTCTGATTGACGAGTAGATTACCCAAATGGACACGAGCCTCGGCGAGATTAGGAGAAATATGGATAGCGCTTTCATAGTTCGATTTAGCCTCTCTAAATCGACCTTGAGTAAAACGAAGTCTAGCAATATTATAAAAATCGGTAGAAACCGGATATTCGCCTGCTAGATCAACAGCTCGGCAGAATGCCGAGATTGCGGACTCCACCTCTCCGCCGCTGGCTTGAAGCTCGGCGGCCCGTCGCCAAACTTCTGCCGACTTTGGAGCAATTTCAGTGGCAAGTCTGAGCTGCTCCGTCCAGCCAGGCTGATCGCCAAGCTCTTGCAACAAGAGCGCCAATCCAAATCGCATCGCAATAGCGGACGGATCAAGGCTAATCGCTTCTTGAAAAGCAGCTTTGGCGTCGAAAAGGCGCCCAGTTTCGTGCAATAGTATCGCCAATTCTCTCCAGGGCGCTTCGTTTTTCGGACGGAGCTTCACTGCTGTGCGTAGCTTGGCCTCTGCCTCATTGTATGAACGATTAATTCTCAGGAGCCGACCGAGATTAAGTTGTGCCTGCCAAAGATATGGATCTATCTGGGCCGCCTGATTGAAACTGTTCATCGCCGCAGTCAATTGCCCCTGACTCAATTGTTGAACACCGATATTCACCTTATGCTCAGCTTCCCGATTCGCGCCCCCAACCAGTTCGGAGTGGACCGCGGCCTCCTTTAATTCATCTAAATCGCTTGTGGGAGGTACACGATGCGATGAATGAAGTGAGTTAAGAAAGCGTCCGACATCATGGCGTACGCTGGAAGGCAAGATCGCTAGTTCCGTCGCAGCAGAAGAAGGAGCAATCGCGCCTACCCCTTGCCCTACCATAAGCCAGCTGGGCCAATCGAAGATAAGACTATGGGAAAAGCTGTATGACGCAACGTCGCCTGGGCGCGGCGTTCTCAAGCCCCATGTCGTCATGAGAGCGCTATATTCAGTTGGTCGAGTTAAATTGGCTATGTCGCGCCAAAAGACGGTATCACGACGCTGAGAATCATAATGAAGAATAAGAAAATCTCGAATTTGACTCCAGGTAGATACGCTACGGGCATTGAATAAATCTATTGTAGTTTGGGGTACAATCTTTCCACAGTTTTCAATGTCAAAGCCAAAGGACCAAATTTGGTCGAGCATCACGCCGATCGACGTTGCCTCTAAAGGCTCTACAAAGCCGGATGCGAGACCTACGGCCAGTACATTACCGCGCCAGATCACCTCAAAATGTCCGGGCTCAAAGCGCAACGTTCGCATCGGCTCAATGGGAAAACCAAGCGTCGTTTCAATCTCACGTAGCGCATCGTCATCCGTCAGATGGCGACTGGAATAAACATAACCCGCTCCAATTCGCTCGCGAACCGGTATTTGCCACATCCATCCCGCTCGCATCGCCAATGCGCGAGTTGCCAAGGCTGGGTGAGGCGTTTGGTGAGGCATGTGGAAAGGAATAGCGCGATCGAGCAGAAGATGGTCTCTGAAGCTGCGCCAAGGGGTTTTATACAGTTTGCCGATAACAAGACGCGCAAATCCCGACGCGTCGATCAAAAAATCAACTTCCTCTAGATCCCCGGCATCGGCAAACTTAAGAGCCCGAACATGACCGGAGAAAGAATCAATTTTAAAGTCGACCACTTCCCGCTTCAAGCAACGGATGCCACGTTTGATGGCGATTGAACGGAGATATTCAGCGACTCGTTCCGCGGCAAAATGAAACGAATAGGAATATTTTCCTGGATTCTCTGCAAGAGCGCGCCAGACATCTTCTTGCGACCGACCTGCTTCGATCAATTCATAATTAGTCATCGCGTAATGCAACGGAACCTTGTTAGCCAGCATCCCGGACCAATTTGGAGCAAAACCCGCATAAATAGGCGCCTGAGGTGCTCCCGTCCTCCCCTCATGAAACATGTGAAAAAATATGTCGTCGCTTTGACCATTTTTCCATCCGAGGTAAGCAAAGCCCAATTTGATGACGGCACCAGTCTTCTCGGCGAAGTCGCGTTCATCTATATTCAAGCGTCGCAAGGTCTGTGGCAGATTTAATATGCCGCCTTCCCCGACCCCTACGATCGGCGCATTGGGCGACTCTATAACCGTTATATCAGCAGATGGGCCGAAAATACGCCGCATCTCCAAGGCCGCAAATAGTCCTGCTGTACCAGCACCGAGAACGACAATACGCCGAGCTTTCGATAAATCTAGTGGTGGTTGCATTGACTACTCCTATTTTTATTTGGAGAAAAATACGGAACTAACTCCCTTATAATTAGGCCGGTGTTTTATGGACTTGGTCCTTTTATCACTCGCCTTAATAAATTTATCAAACGGGCGTGTTCGAAAATGTCAGGCCACCTCAATTAAATTAAGACAAGAATATTCTGAACGCCATACTTGGCCGGCCATACAAAAAGAAGAATAGGCGAAACAAAAAATGTACGTTTAGGATGTGCGCACATGGCTCCAATCCACCGATCCAGTCGTTATTGCCACACAAAAGCAACAATTCAACCTTAGATCTCGTCAAAGCGCGACTCACGCAAATCCATATAGATCTGTTTCAAACTGCGGGACTGTTTTCGGGATTTGGTTGCTTCCACCTTTCGCCACGATGAACGTTTGAACGTGCATTGATCAAGACACTTGCAAGACTTTTTAGCACCATCATTCGAACAATAGCGCAAAGAAAAATGTTATTCATTGCAAAAAGGTGTTAATGAGTGTCATCCATTCAAAATATTCCCTATTAGCCGATAAATACGCATGAAATGTCACAAAAAAACAACCGTCATAGGAGCTGTATCGATTTACGAATTTATAAAAGATTGACTGAATCAATAAAAGCGAAATTTGGACGTGCCTTCAGCCTTTCTCCATCGCGAGAACTAATGAATAGATACGATGGTCACTGCATCGAAATCTCTAACTCAAGCATTAACAAATGCGTCCTCAGCAGCCCGCCACGCCGCATCCAAGCCACAATAGCGAGAGTCGTAGTCCGCCGACACTATGTAATGCGCATTCTCAAGGAAGGCCATGCACACGGTGTCCCACAGGTCCGGCGATGGAATGCCCTCTTCCTTCATTTTGTCCTTGGGCTCGATGTGATACCTGGCCTTCTCATCGAAGAAATACGGAATCTTGGACGCCTGGTCTAGCAGGTCTTGGACGTGCTGGTTGGAAAACGTGATTCGAGCGTCCTTCACGGCCTCGGCGGCCAGCACGGAACACTGCGCACGCAGGTTGAAGAAGCGATCCTTATTCTTTTTCTTGAAGCATGGGTTGCCCCAGTTGATCTTGACGACGTTCGGACAGCCGAGGTTTTCTAGCATCTTGGCGAACTGGATACCCTGCCCGCCGACGTCGACCAGAATGGTGCAGTTGGATAGGCGCTGCGTGTAGTGGAACACCTCGCCGGCGATGTGCTGCCAATCCAGGGCGTTCGAAAAGATGGGCACATCCATGATGTCCACGCGGCGCGGGTCGGCGTCGATGCGGTCGCCGTTGCCGATCACCCGCGCATAGGTGCCGACGGTCTTGTCCCGGAACACGCCGGCCGCGACGTCGATGATGAATAGGTTGCCATAGGGTTCACCGGCGCTAATGGTGCGCTCGGCGCCAACGAGTTTCTCCACCTGGCTGCGGCCTAGCAGGAAGCGCTCTGACTGCTCGGGGAACAGACCCAGTACACGGATCTGATATTCGACCGAATCCCTGCCGCCGCTCTCTTTCTCGCGCTCCTTGAGCCATTTGGTCGTCGCGAACGGCGAGCGCTCGGAGTTGAAGCGCAGCGAATGCCATGAGCCGCCATTGCGCGCCGACAGCTTGTGATGAGAGGCGTGATGCCGGCCGCTGCTGCGGACGCCCTGGGAAGCGATCAGCGTGCGGTTGCAAGGCTGCGTCTGCGTACCATCGATCACGTCGAAGTGGTCGTCGCTCACGCCGGCGGCCTCATCGACGATGATCAGCTGCGCCCATCGGTGCTTACCGGCGATACCGACAGACTGCCCTTTGGCAAGCGCGACGCGGCCAACAAACCACTGCTCTTCGAAACCAGTCACATACACCCGGGTCTTGGTGATGACGAAATAATCGCACAGCCAGGCATGCGGGCCGTTCGCCATGGCAATCTTCGAGTCCTGCATTTCCTTCCACACGCCGTCCGCCACCTGCTGCAGGTTCGGCGCGCCGATATAGGTATTCGAGCCAATCTCCAGCTTGCCGTCGTAGACCGCATAGGGATAGCACAGTAGATGCCAGAGCGCGATACGACCGAACGAGTTGGTCTTGCCCGTGGACGTACCGGACACCACGCTGACCTTGGCGTCCATAGGCTCCATGGCCTGGTACAGATCAATCTGGTCCGCGCTGGGCGACACGCCACATACCTCGACAGCGAAGCGCAGCGGGTCAAACTGATACCGCTCTACGAACTCTGGGTAGCGCGGGTCATCCAGCAGGCGCTTCTTAGCCATTCACGACCGTTCCGCGCTCTTCATCGACCTGACGCTGACGCTCCTGGGCGCGCTGCATGGCGCCGGCGAACCGCTCTTCCAGCGCTTCCCGCGTATAGCTCTTCTCTACCGCATCGGCCAGCTTGTCTTTATATAGGCCGAAGTGGCGGGCCAGCTTATCCAGGGCATCGGTCTGGTTGTGCATCTGGATCTCCAGGCCTTCCTTGGTCTGCTTCACCCCGGCGTATAGCGGCAGGCTCTCACGACCAAGCTTGCGCGTATCCGTGAAGAACGGGCGCCCAACACCCTCGCCCCAACATTCCGGGCACTCAGGATGCGGATCACGATTGCCAACGAAGCCCAGGCCGCCCTTATTGTCCCACTCCAGTTCAGGGAGCTCGTCCAGCGCGCGTTTGGCATTGCTATCATCCAGCGCCTGCTTGGCATCCTCCATCTCTGCCGGCGTGAATTGATAGCGGTGACCCTCGCCCCAGCAGTAGCGGCAATTCACACGGCGATACTGCGTCAAGCTGTTCGGATTGGCCTGCGAGATCTCCACCCACCGGGAAATCACCATGTCGCCGTCGAAGATGCCCTGCTCGATGCGATCGTTCACTACCGCATCCACAGCTTGCTTGACCATAAGTTTTGATAAGTGTTGCGACGACTGCTCCTGGGCAGTCTTTGCCGAATATCCCGCACGGATAGCAGCCTGCGTTCCATTCATGTCCTTGGTGTACTCCACCACGAAGAGCTTGATACGAGGTGGAAGATCAAAGCCATTTACGATCTCCTGCGCGCGACGGAACCGGGCCTGTTCTGCACTCTCAGCCACCGGCAGCTGGTCAGCGACGTCACGCGTAACATCTTTCGTAGAATCTTTTACCCCCCTCTTGGTTGCCTTGCGCGCCGGAGGTCCGGGCGTAGTTACCTTAGCCATTCACATTTCCCACGCCTACATGTCCGGCTCGGCCAGCCTGAGCACGGACTCCAATCCACGCATCAATGTCGCTAGACAGCCAGCCGACAGCTCGGATTCCGACCTTAAAGCACTGCGGAAAGATGCCCTTCTTCATGTCGAGATAGATCGAAGCGCGACTTCTTCCGGTTCTTGCCATGACGACAGGCAAGCGTTCAATCGATGACTTAACAGACGTAATTTGAGGATGGGACATTCTGAGGCATCATAAGAGTTGGACGGACCACTATTAGAATCCCAAAAAAACCGTGCTCCTCTGCGGCTTTTCCATTTCCCGATCCAGTATCCGACTCGCAGTCGTCTCCCCCACCTATCCGATAATCGCCACCGCGTAAAAAATTCACGCATTTCCTCGATGCACAGCCCGCCGCAACAATCCGGCATCTGTATATGTTGTTTTGCACCTTGTCAAAAACGGACATCGCGTTCTCTCAACAGTTTTCCCGTGCGTCATTTTTCTCCGCTAGACCATTTCAGGCGCAAGAATGAATTGGTTTTTATATTTTTTTGTTAGCGCACCCAAGATGCAGCACGGAAAAGCATTGGCCAAATCGGCCAACCTACCTGTCCGAAGCTGACAAGATTTTGTCGTGGACACTGGGTTTTGCACTTCTATTATCGTGAATGCAGTCGCTTGATGAGTCCTGCGCAGATTGCATCCAGACCACAGTGTTTCGGTCGTGCTCTACCTTATCGAAAACAGGCATTTCAATTTAAATGAGTGAGATATTCGCAACGATTGTTGCCACACAAGAAGCTCACTCTAATTCAGCGCACTTCTTATGCGCAGCATGCTCCCGGCATGATCTTTATTCGTGGTAACGCTTGCCGATGGCCTGGGGCGCATGGGCAAGACAATCTGGTGAATGATGCCCCCCACTCCAAGGAGAAACAGAAATGAAAAAGCAAATTATCGCCGCATCCATAGTTTCACTCTTCGCCGTCTCTGCATTCGCTCATCAATCTTCGGGCACCACCACTACCACTACCACAGCCACTTTCACTAGCGTTGCAACTGCGGCTTCGGTCGGTGGCGCAGGCGGTGCAGGCGGCTCGGCAACTTCAGGCGGCGCAATCGGCGGCACAGCCTCCGGCGGCTCATCAACAGGTGGCAATGCATCTCAAACCATTACCGGCGGCTCAGCAACCAGCGGCAATAACTGGACCGGCGCTGGCGGCGGCTCCGCAACTGGCGGCGCTACTACAGCCAGTGGCGGAACGACCGGCGGCGGCGCCAGCGGCGGCAATGCCGGCAATACCATGCATGGCGGCTCGACTGGCGGTGCAGGCGGCATGCCAAGCACCACTGGCAGTACACAAGCCTATAACGGCAATGCACTGGCAGGCGGTGGATCGGCCAGCTCCCACACCGGCTACTCTGACGCCTCGATCGGCGCCACCAATGTCGGCGGCTCGGCTAGCAACTTCGTGTTCGCCGGCGGCGCCACATCTGGCAGTGCTTATGCTGGGAATGGCGGTAACGGCGGCAGCGCAGCATCGAAAGCAATCGCTGGATTTTAATAGCAACAGCAAGCAACGTCTCGGCTAGCTATGAGTTGCGGGAGGGAAAAGCAATTTTCCCCTCCCGTTTATAAAACCAACCATTACGATGGAGAAGCTATGAAGCGCATACTTATAGGTATCCTGGTAGCCTCGATCTTCACAGTACCAGCGCTAGCGCAGACAACACCTACCTCCACATCGACAGCCACAGCGACTGGCGGTGCGGGCGGCACCGGCGGCTCGGCAGCAGGAGGCACCGCAGCAGGCGGCACCGCTTCCAATACGATTTCAGGAACATATGGCGCATCGGCCACCAATGGCGGCAGCGCAACCGGCGGCTCGGGCACCGGCGGCAATTCAAGTGTGAGCGTATCGGTTTCCCTACCAACCACATCGGGGACCGGAACATCAGGCACAGGGACGTCTGCAGGAGCAGGAGCCAGCAGCGCCGCCGCGGGTGATCCAGGCAGCAGCCCCAACAACACCAAGACCACGGTCGACTACGGCGGCACGTATTCCATCAAGACCGTGCCAAATATCGTTGCGCCATCGCTGACGACAACTCTGTCCGACACCTGCATGGGCTCAGCATCGTTCGGCTTGTCGTTCACAGGTTTCGGCGCCACCGGCGGCACCACCATGGTCGACCAGGCATGCGTACGGCGCCTGGATTCCAGGGAATTTCGCGCCATGGGCCTGAACGATGTAGCGCTTGCTCTACTCTGCCAAAGCGAAGCCAACCGCAAGGCGGTTGAATCGACCGGACGCTCCTGCCCTGGCATGGAAAGAGCCGCCGCACCTGCTGCCCCGGCCGCGCCTTCCGCTGAAAACAATGCCGTCAGCCAGAACCTGATGAACATCGGCGATCAATATAAAGACCCATTGATTCGAGCCCGTCTTGGCCTGGATAGCAAAATGCCGGATTTGTCCGCCTTAAAAAATCGCTAAAAAGAATGCGAGGCCATGCCATGAAGCGCTCGCCATTCTCCAGCGACCAGATCGCTGCAGCCCTGAAGCAGGAGGAACTGGGCATGCCGTTGGCCGACGTCATCAAGCAAGCAGGAATCACGGAACGCACCTTCCTTAACTGGAAGCGGCAATACGGAGGCCTGCCTGACTATACGCAAGACCTGAAATGCCTGCAGGAAGAAAACGCCAAGCTGAAACAAATTGTGGCTGAACTGACGCTGGAAAACGCTCGCTTGCAAGATGTGCGAGAAGACAAGCGGAGCAAGCACGAGCAATATTCCCCATCCAGTTGAATCCCGCCTGGCAGGAGAATATGCCCGACTACAACGCCGACGCAGAGAACACAACAAACGAACCGGATTGCGACGCAAGTTTGTCGCAGTCACGGTCAGCATTTCGAAATCGGCCCTACTGATTTCGACTCCGTTGAACTGCTCATCACTGTTAATATCCTCCAGCGACGGCACTGCTACTACGCCGAGCTCAACGCCACGCGAAGCTCCAAATTTGCTGGCAAAGCCAACGCTTCCAACACGAAAAATTCCAACTTTCTCGTTTCAAAATTGTCTGCATCAAGCTCGGACACTAACCTAATTGGGTCCAATTCGTTTTCGTGCCGTCAGCGTACGTCGATGCAGTTCATTTGATGTCAGGGTTCATATGTCCGCATCTGACCGTTATTGGAATTCCCAGCACATCAAATAGTTTGGTCCAGTTACTTCATATCGATGCTCTCTGTTGGCAGACGCTAGCTGGGCTCTAGCTCGCCTTGCATTTAAGGGCACATTGGTCCGGCTTTTCTTAACGAGCGACTCAATCTCGTCCCAGCGCTCGCTGAGTCCCCCGTGTCCAGGATGCGAGTCAGTATCGGCTTCGCCTGATTCATATCTGGTATTCCACTCAACAAAAATGCACCATTGCTCGATTTCGAGTTCAAGTTCTTCGCGACTAATTGGCCACACTTCAAAGGTTGAAAGATACTCGTCCTCCCTTTCGTCAAACAGCGAATTGAATCGATGAGGGACGCCATGGATGTCGGCAAGACCCACTCGTGGTCCGTCGTACCATTCATTTTCGACATAAACTCTTTCGAACGAACCAAGTCCGGCCATATAAAAGCTTTCTAGTAGATGTTTCAGCGTCCGCTGCTGGCCGACGATTGCCGACCACAAAAAGTATGCGCTAATTAAATCGCCACATCTCCGCCTTCAGCCGTTCGACACGCGTTGAATTTAATTCTGCTTCACAAGCCTTTTGAATTACATCGTCAGCATTGCTTGTCGAGGCCAGTTCCTTTTGAAATTGGCATTGCGCCATTCTATATTGGCGGAACGACCTGACACTAGCATCGAAGCTCATTTTAGTGCGGGCATACGAGCTTTGCCAAGTGGGCGTAATATAAACCATCAGCCGAACGAGATGAGGCGGAAATGAAATTAGCACTTTGGAACGTTATCGCCTTCGCTTTAATTACCGTTGCGACCGTGGTTTCATATACCCAATATCAGTCCGGCATCCTCCATAATGAGGAAGGAATTCAGGCTCTTTGGAACAGCCCAGATTGAGGGCGGACTTCGCCTTCCTGAACGATTTTCGAAGGACCAAATTGCATTCACTCGGCAACAGCGTAAACAACTTTTTCCGCACACCGCTATACAGGGCATCCGCAGCGCCGTTCTGGAAGTCAGTTCGTCCGCATCCGTCAATCAGCAAGGCGTCACCGGTGAAGACGCGGTCATTAAAGAGATACGCAAAATGTCCATCGGTGTGCCCGGGTGTATGAAGTGGCTGTAACGTGATGCTGCCCACCTGGAACGGTTTGCCTTCTTCGATTCCAACATCAGTACACGGAAGGTGGTCGTAAGCCGGTGCGGCAATCTTGCTGCCAATCGCACTCTTCATTTCCAAGGCAGCCGTGATGTGGTCGGCATGGATATGAGTATCGACGGTGTAGGCTAGTGTGAGGCCTAGACGCTTCATTTCAGCCAAGTCACGCTCCATGGAGGCAATCACTGGGTCGATAAGGATAGCGTGGCCAGTTTCTTCGCATCCAATCAGATAGGTGTAAGTGCTGGACACCGGTTCGTATAGTTGCCGGAAAATCATGGTACCCCCTTACTGGTAAGTATCGACAAATTAACTATAGCTTTCGCAACTCAATATATAATATTATATATTATACTGTGATATAGTAATGCCTCGCACTAGACAGCAACCACCAAGATGAATGCACCCTATCAGATAAACCCCGCCGTGCTACAGGCCGCCGCCGGACGGGCATACGGCCTGCTGAAGACACTAGCCAATCCCGACCGTTTGCTTCTGCTCTGCCAGATGACGCAGGGCGAGTTTTGCGTAAGCGAGCTGGAAACGATGACGGGAATACGGCAACCGACCTTGTCCCAGCAACTAACCGTGTTACGCGAAGAGGAACTGGTCAACACCCGGCGTGAAGGCAAGCAGATTTTCTACAGCATCGCCAGCAAGGAAGCGATGGCGGTATTGGAAGTGCTGTATGCCCTGTATTGCCCCAAGGAAAAGGAGGCATGACATGATAATCAATTGGTCAAACTTTACTCCTTGGTTGTCGTTGGCCGGCGGCCTGTTGATTGGCCTTGCGACAGCAATATTTCTCTTATTTAACGGGCGTATTGCCGGCATCAGCGGCATTGTGGGGGGGGCTTTTACGCCCGGTCAGCGGTGATATCACCTGGCGGATTGCCTTCGTAATTGGCCTTATGGTTTCGCCACTCGTGTTCGGGATTGTATTGCCGCTCCCGAACGTGCAGATTGAGGCGGGAACGCTCACTTTAGTGATTGCCGGGCTGCTGGTTGGCATTGGTACGCGTTACGGCGCGGGCTGTACTAGTGGCCACGGCGTCTGCGGCTTGTCCCGTCGGTCACCTCGTTCTGCCGTCGCAACAATTGCTTTCATGTTTGCCGGCTTCGCGACCGTGTTCGTCGTTCGCCACGTTTTGAGTTGAGGAGTAGATGATGCGCCTTGTTATGGCACTTTTGTCCGGCTTGGTATTTGGTTTGGGACTGATTCTCTCGGGCATGACTGACCCGTCCAAAGTATTAGGCTTTCTCGACCTGGCTGGAAACTGGGACCCATCTTTAGCGTTCGTAATGGGTGGTGCGGTTCTGATTGGCTCGTTCGTCTTTCCCTTTGCGGCAAAACGACCGAAGGCTTTCTTAGGCGACGCCATGCGTTTGCCAACGGCCACGAAAATAGACCTGCGGCTGGCACTGGGTGGCGTGACCTTTGGTGTTGGCTGGGGCTTGGCAGGCTATTGCCCAGGGCCAGTCTTGGCCTTGCTTGCACAAGGTGATGCTAAACCATGGCTGTTCTTCCTTGCGATGCTGGCGGGTATGGCGATATTTGAGGTGCTGGAGCGAATGAACGGCACCCCGAAGCATAAAGCCATCTAAGACAGGTTGAGAATTTGCAATGGTTGATTTTAAGAACTTGGCTTGAACGTCAGCTTGTGGCCGTTTTGAGCCGGCCACAACAGGTCGATTTCGATCCAAAGGCGACATAGATATTTCTCGAAACCGACCGTTCAAATATACAAGAGGTGTTAGATACGCCTGGATAGGCGTAAGGCGAACGTACTCAGTAGGAAAATGTTTTGTAGTGAGCCCGTCGTTGCCGTAAATCGACTCTGAAAATTTAAAACTTAATCATCTGTTGCTTGCCGTTACGTTCAAGAATCAATGTCAGTGCGCCGGATGGTGTATATGAAAGTAGTTGGCGTAGATCGTCAATCTTCGCTGGAGTTATTTTTTGGCCGTTGACAGTTAATAGTACATCCCCATTCATCAGGCCGAATCGAGCGATATCCTCCGACTTGTTATAGAACACTTCAACGTGTTGTGCAAAATAGCGCACACTGATCTTACGCAATGACTCCTTATCATGGCGGGTGAAATTACTGGCGTTATAACAAAACAACATTTTGCTTGGAATAAATAGGTAATTATCAAATCTGGAAAGAAAATTCATGCCAATACCGTACATCCCTTGCTTGTTCTCGCCAACCTTCATACGCCCTACAGACATATCATTAAAATATAAGCCGTTAATGAAATAATCGTCTCCATCGTATAAGCCAGTGGCGGAAATTTGGCGGCCGCTCTTTATATCTGGCGTTACATTTTCTTGATCTTCGCCTTTAAGAAATTTCATAAATTCGTCGGACATATAACTGATATCCGCACCGGTATCTACGTTGAGAAAAATCGCGTGGGACTTATAGTCCATTTGCAGCTCAGGGGAGCTGCCATATTGGTCTCTGTAGGGAATGCACTGCTGGTAGCCGAGAGTGGAGGGGGCATGCCTCCAAACCGTCAATGAATTGCTACGGTTATCGACTGCCCAATTCAACTGGCGGAAAATTTCGGCACCAATAAGGCCATCTATCTTTACGCCAACGGCTTGACTGGGCGCATCCAAGTCCAGTCCCAACCAGGGATCGGATTCCGGGATCACATAGTCGCCTATCACAATTGGGCGAGGCTGCCAAAAAGTCAGTTCATTTTTTTGCAGACGACTATCGACGCTTTTTAGGCCTTTATTCACCATATCGTGGACCACAGCAGAAATCTGAGTTTCTGTTGCTTTTTGTGTGAGCGTTTTTGCCAGATGATTGTCAATCACCGTATAGCTGGCGCCTGTATCCAAGAGGAAATGGTATGTTTTATTCGAAATAGTTACCGGAATAATAATCGCATGTGTACTAATTTTTGACGTGAGTAATTGCGCTTCTTTCTGAGGATCAAGCCGTCCACAGCTCGCTACGAATAGCACTAGTCCTGTGCCGATCAATAAATAGAGAAGATGTTTAATGCGGATTTTCGCGAACAAAATATATGCCTTTATGGAATGCTGCGTCGTACGATTTCAGTCTTACTGCTCAAAGCTCATTGTTGATGCAGAGTTATCCTATATTGCAGCTCTGTGGCCGAACGTTTAGCGTTTCAAATGAGCGGACCACTTCATGGAAGAGCTAGGTGTCATTTATCGCCGAGCCGCCTAGAGACTACAAACACCTGACACGGCCGACCCACCTTAGTTGACCCTCACAATTTCTTTCAAAAAAATGCCCGCAACCTATCGGTTGCAGGCACATTAAAGTCCATTAGGGATTAGGAGACTTACTGTCATGAAGAATGACGGACCAAATATAAAGCAAAATCAATCCGATAGCATTAAGATAACATTAAGATGGCATTAAGGCAGGCCCGGGAGATGTCAGGTCAAGTTTGAACCAAAGCAAATAATGGATAGCTACCATCGTCCGTTGCCGCTTTCGCGCGGAGGAAATCGGCAATCATCGACCGGCGCTCTACAAACTGCTTTGCCTTGCGCGCGACCTCACAGGCGGCTTCCACTCCCCTCCCCAAAAAAAAGATGCGCGATGAATGAGCGGAGTTGGCCGACTACAACCAACTTGTCAGCTTCTCTACCAGATTACTTTCGACCGGCATTAGTTTTCACGTTCGTCAGAACGTTTGCGGTGAACGCTGCCAGGCCAATAGTGACGCTACCGGCAGAGATGGATACGATGGGAACTGCAGATGTATGACCGGTAAGCACCAAGCCGAGACCGAGCATGAAAAATGGCAGGCCGATGTTGTGCAACCAAAAATGAATTCGCGCGAGGAGCGTCAATGCCGCGGCCGGGTAAAGGTGATAAATCAAACCCGCAAGCGCGAGCGAAGCCCATCCTAGCAAAGCGAGATGCGCATGGACTGGAGCCAAAACAAAGTTGTCGGTCGCCCCCATAAAGCCACCAAATAGCGCACCGACGAATAGATAGATCACTGCGATCTTGAGAAATCGAATACCCATTGAATCCTCCTGTGAAAACAAAAAACTGATCGTTGACACTACCAGCGAAATCAATCAGTTGATCAGCGGCCAAGCTGCAGTGGCTGAGTGCAATCAACAGCTCAGCACAATGCGACGCGTCACCTTGGTTGACAATGCATTGATTTGGCGACAGCACCAACAGTTATCTACGCCTTAATTTCCGTTGCAATCGTCTCAGCCATAGGCGTTGTCGGTCGACCGATCAGTGCACTAAGCTGGCGCTTATCATCGAAAAGGCCACCTTGTGACGCGCCGCTGTCAGAATCTGCGAGCAGATCCGCGACTGGTTCGGGCAGACCAAAGCCCACGAGCGCCGATTTGTATTCCTCACGCGGCAGGTTCATGTAATTGACCGTCTTGCCGGACTGCCGCGAGATTTCGGCCGCGAACTCCGACAAGGTGTAGGCAGTATCCCCCGCCAGTTCGTAGACCCGTCCGGCTTGATCGGGAAGTGTCATCGCCAGAGCAGCCGCAGCGGCATAGTCAGCCCGCGAAGCCGAAGCAATTCCTCCGTCGCCGGCGCTACCCATCAGCGCACCGTGAGCCAGCACCGTTGGAATTGAGATGGTGTAGTTTTCGGTGTACCAACCATTGCGCAACACAACGAATGGGATGGCTGAAGCTTTAAGCATCGCCTCGGTTTGAACGTGGTCAGCCGCCAACCCCAAAGGAGTCGTGTTGGCGCGTAGAACGCTCGTGTATCCGATCAACTTGACTTCACAATCAATCGCCGCGTCAATTACGGCGCGATGGTGAGAGGCGCGCTGTCCGGGCTCGAGCTCGCTCGAAGATATAAGCAGTAGCTTATCCGCACCAGCAAACGCTACCCTAAGCGACGCCGGCTGTGTGTAATCAGCCTGACGGACTTGAACGCCGCGATTCGATAGGTCGGCCGCCTTCGCTGGATCGCGAACTACAGCGACGATGCTTGATGCGGGTTCCGAGCGTAAAAGGTTTTCAATTACCAGACGACCGAGCTGACCTGTGGCTCCTGTAACAACTATCATGACAAATTCCTTGGTTTGGTTGAGTAAGGCACTTACAATAAGGCATTACCTTACTTTCCATAAGTACGCACCGAAAGGTTAGTGTAGAGATGGCAACGCAAACCAAACTGATCGCACCCGACTCCTTTTCCGCACAAGTCCGACGCGAGGGGCTCCCATCAACTGAATGCCCGTGTCGTGAGATGCTTAAAGACGTCACCAGTCCTTGGGGCATATTGCTGCTTATTGTGCTGATGGGCGAAGTTCGACGTTTCAGCGAGCTGCGCAGAATGGTCGGAGGTGTGAGTGAAAAAATGTTATCGCAAACCTTGAAACGCCTGGAAGCACACGGGTTGGTTCATCGGAAGTCTTATGGGACCGTACCGCCCCACGTGGAATATTCCTTGACTCCACGAGGAAGAGTTCTGGGCGAGAGAGTTGAAGCATTGGCCGATTGTATCGATACCATGCTTCCCGACAGTTTAGATGCACGGCGCCCACCCTCTTCGCCAAAACCCGTCTAAGTAAATAACGGATAGCTGCCGTCGTCTGTTGCCGCCTTCGCACGGAAATCGGCAATCATCGAACGACGTTCTACAAACTGCTTGGCGTTGCACGCGGCGTCGCCGGCGGCATCCACGGCACTCTCCAGGATCGAACCCGCCAGGACATCGTTCTGGAATGCCTCGTTCTTGCGGCACACCCTATCGTACGCTTCCTGCAAGTGGCTGATTCGCAGGGTCAAGCTCTCCAGATGCGAACGCAATGGCGCCACCTCCCCCGCGTTCTTCAGCAGGACCGTGACCATCGCCGCAACGTTCTGCTCGACCGCTCCCTGCACCGACCGCAGCACTGCCACTTGCTCGGCTGTGCGCGGATCCCGCTCTGGTTCATTTGACAGCCCCAGGAGGTAATCGGCACTCACCCCATAGGCGATGGCCGCACGCACAATGAACTCTCGCGATACGCTGGCCTGACCGGCTTCAATCTTGGATAACTGCGACGAATTGCTATAGCCTAAAGTCTTCGCCGCTTCCCGCTGATCCAGATGGTTGAGTTTTCTGGCCAGAATGAGCCGGCGGCAAATCTCCTCGCCTCTATCGCCAACCTGGGCGCCTGCGCCAGCACGCCGATCCACTGACGCCGAAAACGCCGCAATGTCATTAACGTATCCCATCATGCCCCTCCATTTTCATTTCGCTTTTCCAAATCGTTCATACGCCCAGCTCCAGACACTGCGCAGTCACTACGGCGACTGCAGCGCTAAATACGTTGATAGGAATGTGACTGAGCATTTCATCCAGTCCGCCGGCGGCGCAACGCAGCGATGCAGCCTCATCAGCAGATAGGCCAACCTTGCCAACCCTATCGAAGCGATCGCAGATTTCCAGCATGGTGCTGTTAGCTCTCGCCAGCGACTCGCCGCGGGCGCCGGTATTCCCCATCGCCAGGAGCATCTTCGATAGCTGGTTGTACGCATCCGGACTTGGTTCGGCAATCAGCAGCTCGATTGCAAGTCGCAGCTCCAGCGCCAGGTCGTTGCGGGTGCATCGCATCATCGGAACGAATGCTCCTCTCGGCTTATATGCTTTGCGGGGTCTCTTAGTGCCAGCCATTACGAATTCCCCTCCACAGGGGTCGCGATAACGGTGGCAGACGCGCGCGCGGCGTAATGCTTGCTCGCGACTATCCGAACTACCTGCGAGTCATCACCCCAAACAATGTTGTTGCACGCGTCCTTGATACCCTTGACCACGTTGTCCAAGTCAGGCTTGCTAGTTGGTCGCAGCTCGCCGGCAATCGCCAGGGCACGCTTCCCCTTGGAATAACTGGCAGGGACCTGCATGTACAGGGCGACGTACAGCTCAACGGGTCCAGCCAACGGGCTGGCGCCACGCATCGCCGCCTTTGCCGCCCAGCTCACCCGCTGCTCGTAAGCTGCCGTCTTAGCCGGGGTGTATGCCTTGACGCCCTTCCCTACGCGAGCAAAGCGCGGGCGGCCTTTCGCCACCGGCTGGCCGTCCACGACGAAATTGATTACAGCCACAGGTGGACTTGATGCCCCCAACTCCAATTTGGCACCTTCAGTGCAAATCATCTAGCCGGCCTTTCTGTTTAATCAATGCCTTCAAATTCAATCCATTCGGCTTGGTGCCGCGCTCATCGTCGGTTTTTTTACGGACAGCCGCGATTCTGCTTGGCGGCGGAAGTGGCACCTGGCCGCCGTTATCGATCGTCGCCTGCACGCGCCCCTTGAAGGCCGGCATCGACTCTCCTGCCAGCGGCTTGAGTCCGAACTCAGCACCCTTGGCCATCACAGAATCATCAGTTGCCCACCACGCCCCTTGCCCTGCTGGCTTGCCCGCCACCAGTGGCTTCTCGTTGCGGCACCAGTTGCGCCAGGTCGCCGGCCAATCCGTCTTCTTGGCGGCCTTGCCGGCAACGGCTACCCAGTAGTCTCGGAATTTGTCAGCAACGCGACGAACATGTTCCGGCGTCCAGGTCGGCTGCTCTTCCAGCGCCCAATCCCCCAAAGCTTTCGACAAGGTCCAGTCTTTCGGCAAGCGCTTGCCGCGAGCGTCCTGACGATTCTCTGATGGTTCATGATGATTAGTGACGGTTATATGTGGGTGCAAAAGCTTTGCACCCTTTGCGTCGTCAGTTGCACCCTTTCTGCCTGGGGCTGCACCCTTTTGACCGTCAGTTGCACCCTTATTTTCTTGGGGTGCAATTTCTGCACCCTTTACAGAAATCTCTCCTATGGGAATTTTGGATAAGGGTGCAATATTTGCACCCTTCAGCCAATCAGTAGAAATACGATACTCGCGGCGGGCACCACGACCACCATTCCCAAAGTTGACCAGGATCAACCATCCGCTCTTCTCCATCGCCCGTAACTGGTATTGCACGGTACGTTCCGACTGGCGCGTTTTATAGGCCAATTGCTCAATGGACGGATAGATACTGGTCCCGTCATCATGGGCATGATCAGCTAGTGCAAGGGCCAGCAGCATCTCACCACCGCCGTTTTGATAGCGCTCAAACACCATCGACATAATACGAACACTCACTAAATTGCCTCCATCAGTCCCAGGCCGCGCAAAATCGCATTCGTCCGCGCGACGCCGTTATAAAATAAATCGATCATCACCTCGTAGCTCATGCCAACGGGGCGCTTTGCGCGGCCATCCAAGACGTCGTGACATCGACAGCAGCCATATGCCGCCTTCTCGTCTGGCGCCTTGATGCCATAGCCCTTCCCGTCCGCCAGAAAATTGGAATGACAGAGAACAGTCGTGTCGGTACGGTAGTTGCAAACGCCCGGAAATCGCAGCGTGCATTCCTTGTCGCGCGCGGAGGCGCGTATCTTGGTCAAAGGCTTGCGTCGAGCCTTGATAGGTTTCTTCGGCTTCGTGGATCGCTGAAAGGAGGAGCAAGACAGTACACCGGTCAGACCGCGCGACATGGCAGTACGACGCATTGGCTTTGCGGAGGGTTTCATAGGACTTCGCTTCATGCGAACATCCGCTGCTGCGACTCTTCGGCGGCAAGCGCTGCAACACACGCCGGATTCAGCCAAACGACCTCCGTACGAATGGCGGTTCCCCGATTTGCGCTAGCTCTCGCTGAAACGGAACGTTTGACCCAACCTGGCAACGCATCGTCATAAAGACGACTTGGATAGCCGTTGAGAACCACCATTCCCCGCACCTCAGATAGAAGCGCCAGCAATTCGATGTGATCATCATTGGTCATTTCGTGCCGGTAATAGCGTGTACTACCGTTCATCACGCGAGTATCGTGCAGGTATGGCGGATCCACATAAAACAGGGCATCCTCTTTATCCTGACTGCGAATCACGTCCAGCGCAGGACGATTTTCTAGCTGTACGCCTTTCAAGCGCTCAATGATCGGCGGTAGACACACCGGGTAGCGCTCCCAGTCCATCATCGCCGTACAATACTTCCGAGCGGTATCAATACGGAATCCAGAACTTCCCTTCGTGGCGCCAGCAGACCCAAAGCCCATTTGAGCGCGGATAACGGTGCGACGCGCTATCTCAACCGGATCTGCAGCAGGCTGCCAAGCCAGGTCGAACTCCGCACGCGCGTATGGCGTTAGGCATAAAAGCTTGACCAATTGGGCGCTTTGACCTGGGTTCTGCAACACCCTAAACAGATTGACGATTTCGCCATCCAAATCGTTGTAAACCTCGGCATAGCTGCGCTCCTTCTGCAGCAACACAGACGCAGCCCCACCGAAGGGCTCTATATACACGCGATGCGCAGGAAAAAAATTGATCAACCAAGGTGCCAAGCGGAATTTTCCGCCGTGGTATCGTAAAACAGGACGGGATGGTACTGTCATGCGCGCAACCTACACATCCTGCATAGATCGTCCCCGCGTGCGAACTGCCCCACACTCTTCCTCTTGCGGCATGCCCCTTTGCAGACTCGCTGGGCATGATTGAAAATAACCATCTTCGCCGTGCGTTCGGCATAGCGATCTGCCGCATGCCGTGGTTCACCTACAGACACAGGAATCATGTAGCCGCCATTTCACGTAGCTCCTTCTGGCGCGCGTGATACGCAACATGCCAACGCTCTGCTGCTTCAGAATTGAATGGATACCGGCAGACGCTCACCGGCCTGCCCTGCTCCGCCGCTTCATGCGCGTGCTGGATGATGCCGGCGATGGATATAATTGGTTCGCTCACGCTGCCACCTTCTCTTCCTCGCCGCGGCAGTAGATGCGGAAGGTCAGTGCAAGCAATTCCTGGGTATGCTTGTGGATTTCGTCACCAATGGCAGCCAAGTCAGCACGTTCCCGCTTGTCGATCTCTCCGTCTTCCGTTGCCTCGTTGAAGCGGCGTGACAACAGACCAATATGAGTGTGCAGCTTGTTGAACTTGCTCAGCAGTGCCTCATTGTCAATTTCACTTGACGCCGGCAACATCACAAACACACCACCGCTTGCAGTTGCGACCGCCTCCGCGAACAGCGTCGTTCCCGACAATGACTGCATCTGCAATGCAGTCTCAACCCATAGTGATTGGCCCTTCTTTTCGTATATACGGTTTTCCAACGCATCTCGCGAGTACCCAAGGGCGCCGCACATCGCATCCCATCCGCCCGAAAATGCCTTGATCATGCCTAAATACGACTGACGTAAATTCATCCCTACATTCCCTCTTTGTGGTGGTTATTATTTGGAGCAACTATGGCTATAGTTCTGCCATGAGAAATCAGTCACAAAATTCTGAGAACGCTGAAAATTTTCGTAGCTTGATTGCATGCCGGCCGGTAGCACTTCCCTGAAAGGAGTTACCGAATATGTCCGGCCGCAGATCAAAACGAGTTATTTCCATTTCAACAGCATTCTCGATTGGAATACAACGACCCGAAGGCGGCTTCCCTCTTGCAACCCATTGCTGAACAGCTTGAGGACTTACTCCAAGCATTCGCGCCAGTGACGTTTGGCCGCCCGCGATGTGGCAAGCCTTCTCAATTGAAGTTTTCATCGCATCATTTTAAAGTTTAACTTGTATTGATACAAGTATTTCTTTAGATGCTATTTACAAGGTACGCTTGTACACTTCTATCCATGGAATTCAAACATCGGCTCAAACAATTGTTGGATGCAAAAGACAGCGGAAATATGACTGCGCTGGCGACGCATTGTGGCGTCTCGCCACAAGCTGTCCAACAATGGGTAATGAAAGGTCTGATGCCGCGCAAGAAACGATTGGAGTCAATTGCTCAATATTTTGGCATTTCCGAATCTGATCTGATGTACGGAGGAGAAGCCCCCGCAAACTTAGGGACTTCCGTCGTGATCTCTCATCACGACCAAAAAGAAAAATCGAAGGAAATAGAAATTCGGCAATACAACACAGGTGGGGCGATGGGCCATGGCGTTTTATTGCGCGATCAGCCAGGGGTAATTCAAAGTTGGCACGTAAGTCCAGAATGGATTCAAAAGAACGTAAAGCAACACACAGGAGTAGATAATTTAGCCATCGTCACCGGATTTGGCGATTCCATGCGAGGCATGTTTAATCCAGGTGACCCACTTCTTGTGGATCGAGGTGTGCAAACCGTTGAGTTCGATTCTGTTTATTTTTTTAGAGTTGGTGACGAAGGTTTTATCAAGCGACTGCAACGAATACCGGGTGAAGGAATTATCGCTATATCAGAGAACAAAGCATACAAAGAATGGACCATCAAACCAGAAATGGATTTTGAGGTCCTAGCTCGAGTTCTTAAAGTTTGGTGCAGTACAGATTTCTAGAATCTCTCCTGCTGTAATCATTTGAGTCCCCATGCGTTTACTCTCTAAGGGTCTTAAACATCTCCCGAACATCCTCCTCCGTGACGAAATCGGCTGGCGACGTGTCGGCCCCGCGTGAGAATCCGCCTCCTTCGACATCATCATCACGAGTGCGTTCTTCGCGCTCAGCTATCTCAGATTCGATCGATTTGATGGTTCGTGCGAAGTCAACTCCGAAGCGCTCATTGAGCTCCTTAAGTGATACATTCAACGCCTCCAGATCGCTGACGTCGGAGCAATTGTCACGATCATAATCCACACCGTCGCGGCGATAGTACTCAAGTCCCTCGCCCAACCGCTCTTCGTCATTTTCAGTCCATTCCGGCGCATTGTCTGGGAACTCAAGTAGTGTTATCCAATCCTGTGCCCCTACCGAATTTATGTTAGCAAGCAGTCCATCGATGACAACTCGATAGATCGATTGACCGCCCTGAGCCCAGAACCAAACACTCTCCTTCATCGTGCGAAGAGTCCGGACGGCGGCGCCGACATATACAGGCCGCTTCTCCCAATACGAAACAAGAAATGCGGCGTATATATGGGCCACGTCTACGAAGATCAAATCGTGAAGACTTTCAGCGAGTTCCATTATGACAGCTAAGCGAGTCTCTTCCTCGGAGTCAACATAGCGGCCTCGTGGCCCCTTGGGCGTGTCCTCCCATGTCAATGACTCACAGTACATAAGGCGCTCTATGTGCGTTCGCAATAAAGATGCGTTGGCACAAAGAACCGCTAGCAGAGGCTGATCTTGGCGCTTCGTTGCCAAATCCCATATATTCCTCAGTTGCTTGAAGCGCGTCGCATCGATCACCATGTCGAGCGCTCTAGCTGGAGTTCTACAAAGCACCCCGGCTGTAAAATCACGAATCGACGGATTCAGGAACCTCGCGCGCCCAAAGCGAAAGCTCAGAAACGCACCGTCAAGTTCATTGAGCGCTATGCGAAAATCTTCTGCGCTGCGAGGACGATGGTATCGGTCGCAAGCGCCCTGATGGATCGCCTCGAATGCCGGCTCAAGGTCGACTATGTCTACCAGGTCTCCGATAGAATAAAGTGTCAAAAGAAGATTGCGTGCTGGATCAGAAATTTGTGTCTCGAATGCATGTGACCAGAGACGCTCGGGTGACTGCAACAAATCGGTGATGCTCTGCTTGTACTGGTCGTACCGAGGCGACTGCAATCGCGTAAGCGATGAGAGCCATTCGATCAGGCGTGGATTGAAATGCTCGTGCTTGATGATTTCCAGGAAGAAGTCGTCCTCGAGTACAACGTCCTTGTACACTTGCGGCAGACTGCTGAAGTAGAGATGGTTGTAGAGAATCCGTGCGCGCTGCGCGAATGAGTAGTCGCCAAGTTCGAGAACACATTTATGAGCCAGCAGAGTGCTTTGAAAAAACCGCTCAGACATCTGAAAGGCTTGCCGCAGTACATGCTCGCGCGTTGTCAGTACGAAGCGGCTGTGTGGGGTGCTACGGACCATTTCCATAAAAGAGAGTAGCGCCACATCTTGGTTCATATTGAGGTAGGAACGCTGATCACCAAGGAAGGTCTGGCCTAAAAAATCGTCATAGTAGAAGATCTGCTTGCTCTGCGAGCGGAATAGCTTCTTGCCCTCGGAAATGTCGCTTTGCACCACGATCGGCTCATAGCCATCGTCGAGATGCGCATAGAGCAGCATTTCAGCTAGGGTTGTTTTGCCGATTCCAGGAACGCCAGAGATAATTGCCACACGCTGTTCATCCAGGATCTGTTGCGCGCGGGGGTACGCCTTGTTCTGCACGAAAACCGGAAGTTTTTTCCGTATACGCTCAACCTCAAACTGCGTGTGGCAGATTTCAGCATTATGGAGAACGCGTTCTATGACAGAGGTGCTCGTGAGCCAAAGCTTGAAGTTTGCTCGCTCAATCTCGGGATGTCGCGCGAGAAGGCCATCCAGATCACCCGCGCCTATGACATCCGATGCACGGAGGATAAATGGGCGCATGGTCTCAACGACTTTGTCTTTGTCGGCCGGAGAAAGGCCGAGCGATGTCACGATCAGGTATCGCGTTGGTTGCAGTCGCTGAACCTTTGGCAACTCAGAATTGCGGAGCTGCGATTGCAGGTTACTGAAGGTCGATGCAGCGAAGTGCTTGCATTGAACAATCGTAGTTCCACCGTCGAGCGAGCTGTACCGCAGGTCTATCCCCTGATCGCGCCCTGTCTTGAATGCCTCTACGGTTACGCCCCATTCTGCTTGAAGAAGATCACGAGTTAGCTCTTCGAAATCCTGGGGCGATAATGATTTGAAATCATAGCGCGTCATTTCTTGTGTCCCTCATACGCTTTTTTCGAGAGCAACTGTCGTGCAAACGTCTGCGTGCATATTTGCATTAAAGCAGCGACCGTTCCGCGCGTGAAAACAGCCACCAATTTGTATGTCAAAGTAGCCATCAATCAACGAGCGGTCACGGATCGTTGCCCTATATATACTTACTCATCTATGCTTACAAAATCAAAGATATATAGCAATGTTATCAATTATTGTAGTTGTGCCCCAATAATTCTCAGCCACTCGCGTATTTGCCCGCTCTGGTCGGAATGATCGAGTCGAACCGAATTCATACGACTTATGGCGCCGCGATTTAAGCGGCGCTTTGCGTTGCTTGCCTTTCTTGATTGCTTCTCGTCGTCGAGATCTGCCCAGGCGTTTGGTGAGCCTGATGAGGCGTGCACTAATTCCGCGACAAGGAAAGGAACATCATCAAAGTCGCGCACAGGTGCAAGTGCTATACCGAATTCTTCATTGATGGCGTCAGCATGAATGAGGTTTTCCATTTCCCTACATGTGGTTGTAAATGCACGACAATTTCCCCCGCGCGCATTCACGCGGTTCGCTGCATCTTGATACTTCGGCGGTGCTGGGGGCGCCACGTCGCGATCCATAATATGGATCTCTGGCAGGTTAAGCCCTTCAAGGCGGTTCGTCCAAAGTTCCAATGTTGAACCGCCCATGGGTATATATACAAGCTGGCCGGCGTTTTCAGCTGCCGATAAATTCGGAATATCGGCTTCAGTTGTCGACAATATTTCTGAAATGCGGTTCAGGAATTCCACATCGTTCGGGCCTTCAACGCCAACGAATACACGAATGTTGTGATTGGGCAGTATTCCAAGCGTGTCGCGGATGAGAGCGGCAGTAGCGTCGTCGTTCGGCGCTACGGAACGTGTGCCGACGTCATTCTTGCCGAGAAAACGCACGCAGTTTCTATCAATTTTCCGAGCCAACAATGGATTATGAGTTGTAAATACAATTTGATTGGCAAAGTCCAGTGATAGTTCTTGTAGGGCTTCCAATAGGAGTAGCTGGTTATTTGGGTGTTGGGACGTCTCCGGCTCTTCAATGGCGAGAATAATATCTGGAGCTCCGCGCCCACTTGATAGCTGCTCCGCCTTCGCACGGAAAAAATTAATTAGGAAAAGACGCCTTACTCCACTACCCCGTTTGTTTAAAGGCACTTGGCCTTCGCCAGTAAGGGAAACGGAGAAAACCTTGCTCCAATTGAATGATGAAAAAATCGGATTAAGCTCACCGGCCAGAGTTGGATCCATTTCTCGTATTTTTTCAATCGTCGCGCGCGTGACTTGTTCGACTTGTTCCATGACATAGGCTCCCACGGCTTCCAATTCAGCACTCTTTCCTGTAAGTGCCTCCTTGATCGCGAATTTTATCGGGTCTTGTGCTTCAGAATCTTGATCAGAACTTGGACGATCAGCGCGAAAGAGCTGATATAACGGAAGCGCATTCTGAAGCGGCTTCCAGATCGTCGCTTTTATCTCCACCGACACATCGTCAAGCTGGAGGCTTTCCAACGGTACGCTTGACCAAATGGCATGACGGATCGCCGATTTTACCGTTTGATTCACGCCGCCTAAATCTACGCCAAGCACCTGCGCACGTTCCCGAAGAGCCGCAATTGTTAGACTAAATAGATCACTATAATTTGGAGCAGTTGGATGGCGAGCTTCGACATATATTTCTTCGCATTTCAAGGCCGCACCAGAGAAGCGTTTTCTTATCGCTAAGCGGCCATCGTGATTTAGCAAATACTCGCTTTGCGGTGCAATCACAGCATCTGTATCGACCACTAATTCAGTTGGGATATTGTCGAATACGCAGGTGATCTCAATTGCTTCTGTGTTGCGCACGCCGATTGCACGATCTTCGCCATCAAGCTTTTCGAGATTAAAAAAAGCATCAAGAGCTTCAAGTACACTCGATTTCCCAACGTCATTTTTTGCGATGATGCAAGTTAGCGCGTCAAACGAGATGGAAAATTCGTCTCTGTAGCATCTGAAATTACGGATTCGTACTTCGGCTAGCTTCATCGTAAATATCCTTCGCATGTTTGCAAATATTGTTAACTGTTATTCATTAACGCTACCACTCTCCAATGCACTCACTGCAATTTCACATTCTCCCCTAATTGCTCCGTAGAAATATAGTTTAAATTAATTACAAGTTTAACTTGATTTATTACAAGTTAAACTTTAACATTCTTCCATTCTTACTAAAAGGAACTGGAATGGGTGATATGTCAGACATGATGCTGGACGGAACACTTTGCCAAGGTTGTGGCGTATTTCTTAACGAAGATGCGCCTGGCTTTCCATGCAGCTGCCGCAATTGCAGGGCCGAGGAAAAGAAGGCCAAAGCAGCAGCCTATCAGCCGCCGAAACCAAAAGCCAAATGCACTGTATGCGGTCGCAAGGTTAAGCCAACAGGATTGCCAGACCACATGCGCGATGCGCACAAGGTGCCGGCATGAGCTTTCAAATCACGATCAAGACGCAGGACGGCGGCACTGAAACCTACTCCGACATCGGTGATCGCAATGCGCTGATGGACGCTGCCTACGACGCCGGCGCACTTGGTGTAACTGTAATGGTGCGGCAATGACGCGAGCCACATTGTCCTCATGGCTGCTCGCCGTTTGCTTTTTTCTGCTCGTGTTCTCGGCCTATGCAATCTGCACTGACACCGACAGCTACGCAGCCCCAACATTGAAAGATCTCTGCGAAGCGCACGGCTGGCCGGACGATGAAAACAGCAAATTGGCGTTTCGTCGCGCATGCCACGCCGAACTGAAGCACGGCCATTAGCAGCGCCCGTTCACTCTACGACGCTCTGGCGTCACAAATTCAACACATTGAGGGTAATCACATGGAAGTCCAAGACATCATGACGATCGAAAGTGGCACGATTGCGCTGCTGAACAAGTCGGAAATCGAACAGCAGGTCACGACCGCACACAAATTCCCGCGCTCCATCAAAAGATTTCGCGACGAAGCCATGCAAATGGTGACTCTGACTGAAAAAGTGGCTGGCGAGTGTATCTATTCCCTGCCTCGCGCCGGGAAGACTATCGAAGGCCCGAGTGCCCGCTTTGCCGAAGTCATCGCGTCAGCATGGGGCAATAGCCGCGCCGGCGCACGTGTCGTTAGTGACCAGGGCGAGTTTGTGACGACACAGGGCGTTTTCCATGATTTGGAGAAGAACGTTGCAATTACCTATGAGGTGCAACGGCGTATTACGGACAGCCGTGGGAAGCGCTACAACGCTGACATGATCGGCGTCACAGCGAATGCCGCCTGCTCTATCGCGCTTCGCAACGCTATTTTGAAGGGCGTGCCGAAGGCATTCTGGGCTGATATGTACGACGCGGCGCGCGCTACTGTCATGGGCGACTTCAAGACCTTGGCGAATCGACGCGCCGATGCCATCAAGGCGTTTCAGTCCTACGGCGTGACGCAAGAACAAATCTGCTCAACGCTGGGCGTGTCCGGCACGGACGACATTGGCCTGGAAAAGCTCGTGACCTTGCGCGGCATCCTGACCGCTATTAAAGAAGGCGACACCACACCGGAACAAGCTTTCGCGAATGTGGACCTTCCTGCCGCGCCGCCAAAGATGCCTCAATCTAAGTCGGCAAAAGCGGCAGAACCGGTCAAAGCGGCCGAAAGCGCTGCACCGCAAAAAAAGGATGAGCTGCCGCTGCAAGAGCCAAAGAACGAATCGCCGCTTTCCGAGGCGCAGTTTGACTACCTCAAGATGAAGCTGGAAACGGCGGCCCTGAGCTCGACTGACATTCAGAGGCAGTTTGGCTTTGCCATGGCTGATATTACGAACGCCAATTTCAATGACGTTCTGACCTGGATCAAGAATCCGGCGGCCTGATGCTTACTTTCGATGAACCCAGCCACGTATATCGCTGGCACGGCGAAGTTGTGCCAAGTGTGACGCAGATTCTCAGCCCTTTGATTAATTACGCGATGGTGCCGCCCGAAGCATTGGAGCGCGCCCGACTGCTAGGTCAGGCAGTCCACCGCATGACCGAGTTGCACGACCTGGACGATCTGGATGAAGACAGCCTGGCTCCGGAGATGTTGCCTTACCTGGCCGGCTGGAAGACATTTCGCGCCGATACCGGCTTTGTACCAGACACCATCGAGAAGCGCATGTATCACCCGCTTCATGGCTACTGCGGCACATCTGACCGGACCGGCGCGGTGCGTGGCCGGCGCGCTGTCCTCGACATCAAGAAGATGATGACGCTGGGGCCAGTGATCGGGCCGCAGCTCGCCGCCTACCAGGCCACCCACAACTTGGAAGGCGCGGCGATTGTCGACCGCTACGCCTTGGGATTGCGCCCCGATGGAACGTACCGACTGGTTCCCTATACCGACCCAACAGATTTTGCAGCATTTATTTCACTTTTAACTTTACGGAAATGGAAACAAAGACATGGAATTAGTTGAGGACATCCGCCCCGCCACCCTCCCCGCTCTGCCTCAGAAGGCGGCATTGGAGAAAGTCGCAGATAGCGTGAATGCCGTCGCGAATTCAATCACGATCAATTCGCCGGCCATGTATGAGATTGCGGTCGAAGAGCTGACGGAGCTCCAGCGTAAGGTCGACGACCTGACAGAACAACGCTTCAAGATCACCCGCCCGATGGATGCGTCGAAGAAGGAAGTCATGGACCTGTTCCGTGGCCCGATTGAACGCTGCGAAGCCGGCATCGCGTTTCTGAAGAAGCTCATGCTCGACTATGTGACCGCCGAGAAGAAAAGAGCTGCGGAATCCCAGCGCATCGCCGACGAACAGGCCCGCCAAGAACGTTTGCGCCTGGAGAAGGAAGCCCGCGATCAGCAAGCGGCAGCAGATCAGAAGGTTCGGGAAGCCCAGGCTGCGGCGGAGAAAGCGGCAGCCGCTACCAAGGTCGCCGAGGAAGCAACCGCAGCCGGCGACACTGAAGCAGCAAACAAAGCCAGCGCCGAAGCACTAGCCGCTACCCAAATGCAGGCCGCCGCCCAAGCAGATGCCGAAGTAGCCCACGCTCGCGTCACGCTCAATCAAACCATCGCCAGCGTCATGACCGCCCCGGTCGTCGCCAGCGCGGCGCCAAAGATTGCCGGCGTATCCACTTCAGAGCGTTGGACTGCTGAAGTCACCGACCTGCTAACGCTGGTTAAGTATGTGGCTGCCAATCCTCAGTACATCACGTTCTTGCAAGCAAACATGACGCCAATCAAGCAGATGGCGACCTCGCTGAAAGCGAACATGAAGATTGATGGCGTTCGCGCCTTCCCGCAGGCCGGCATCACCGCCCGCCGCAAGTAATCCGGTATTTAGATAGGAACATATTATGACCGAAACCAGGATAGACCACTTCAGCGATGAAGCCGCTCAGAAAGCGCTCGACTTCCTACGTTTCCAGGCCGGCGAGGCCGCGATCTCCCGCGCCAATCGCATCTACATGGAAGAGTTTCGGAAAACGATCAAGGCCAACTGTATGGCCGCTAGTTCCGAGAAGACCCTCACAGCCCAGGAGCGCGACGCCTACTCCAGTCCCGAATATATCGCGCACCTCGAAGCCATGCGCACCGCGATTGAACTAGATGAAGTCCACCGCTGGAAGATGGTCGCGGCGCAAGCAACGATTGAAGCATGGCGGACGCATCAAGCGAACCGCCGCGGCGAACAGAAGATGCAGTAATCAAACCGAATCCCCCCATTTTAACGAATCTACCTATAAGGACCGCAATGAAAACCAACGAATCAACGAACTCCGTCGCTCACATGCTCGATACCGTGTTGGAGCTACTGCAGCTGAAGAACGACGCTGCCCTTTCTCGGGCACTCGAAGTCGCTCCACCTGTTATCAGCAAAGTGCGCAACGGCGTGCAACCGCTTGGCTCCACGCTGCTGGTAAAGCTGCACGAGGCCACCGGTATAACCACCAAGGAAATCAAAGCGTTGGCGGGACTCGCAACTCAATGAAAAGTGACAATCCCATCATTCCGCCACTGCAGTATGGATCTGTATGCAGCGGTATTGAAGCGGCGACCGTAGCCTGGCATCAACTGGGCTGGCAACCGGCATGGTTCGCTGAAATTGAAAATTTTCCCTGCAACATCCTAGCGTATCACTATCCAAAAATTTCTAACCTGGGCGACATGACGAAGATAGAAGCAATGGTGCGTGCCGGCGACGTCGTACCTCCCGACGTTTTAGTTGGCGGTACACCGTGCCAAGCATACTCGGTAGCCGGCCTGCGCAATGGCCTTAATGACGCTCGTGGTCAACTTACAATTTCTTACGTAAATCTCGCAGATGCAATTGACACAACTCGATCTCTTCGCGGAGAGCAACCCGCTATTCTCGTTTGGGAGAATGTCCCCGGCGTCCTCTCAGATAAAACGAATGCGTTCGGCTGCTTTTTGGGTGGGCTTGCCGGCGAAGCTTGCGAGCTCGAACCTCCAAGGGACCACAAGCGTCGGCGAAAGTCATGGCCGAACGCTGGTTGTGTTTATGGACCCAAGCGCACAATCGCATGGAGGGTCATCGATGCCCAATACACAGGAGTGGCCCAACGACGCCGCCGTGTGTTCGTTGTCGCAAGTGCTAGAGACGACTTCGATCCCACAGAGGTACTTTTTGAGTTCGAAGGCATGCGCCGGGATACTCCGCCGAGCCGTGAAAAGGGGCAAGGCATTACCGGCACAATTAGCAGCCGCTCTTCAGGCGGTGGCGGATTTGGCACAGATTTCGAATGCGCCGAAGGATTGCAACCAGTAGCCTTCGGTGGAAATAACACGAGTGGATGCATAGATGTCGCCACAGCGCGCAACGCATGCGGCAGTGCCAGCGGAAGAATGGACTTCGAAACTGAAACGTTCCTAATTCAGCATGTCTCAGGAACGTTGCTGTCAAATGGCAAGGCCGCCGGAAGCGCGACTCAACAGGATGCAGAGTGCGGCATGCTGGTGCCAGCATACAGCGCGGCTGCCCCTATCGCATTCAGCAGCAAAGACAACGGTCGCGATACCTGTGTCGACCTTTCGCCAACCCTGCGATCTGGTAACCACGATAAGAGTCATGCCAATGGCGGCCAGCAGCCGGCAATAGCATTCGATTGTCGCCAGGATCCGATTAGTAACGATCATGTGTTCGGGGCCTTGGGTGGTTCAAGCCCACAGGCGCAGGCGGTTTGTGTCACTGGCGACCTGACGCACACACTGAAGGCTGAAGGATTTGATGCCAGCGAAGATGGAACTGGGCGCGGCCAACCGATTGTAGCGGCCTTCGCCGAAAACAGCCGTTCGGAGATTCGTATAGAGGGTGGTGATGGCAGCCGTACTGGGGCGCTATCAACGGGTGGCGGCAAGCCTGGACAAGGTATTCCGATGGCAATGATCGGGATGGCAGTTCGTCGCCTTACGCCGCGTGAGTGCGAACGCCTGCAGGGATTCCCAGACGATTACACACTAATCCCGACCGCACGCGGTTCGTCCGTCAAACCCCACGAGATGGAAGAATGGATCGTGTACCTACGCGCTGAGTATCCACATATCACTCGGATGGAAGCGAAGCAAATGGCGCCGGATGGGCCGCGCTATAAAGCGTTAGGCAACTCGATGGCCGTCACTTGCATGCTGTGGTTAGGCCGCCGCATTCACAACGCCTTGAACTTCGCCCATGAGCGCGAGATTGCGAGGGCCGCATGAATCTACAGCCCTTTAATCGAATGATGTGGGTCTGCGCCGTCGACGATCAATTTTCCTTGCTGAAGTCCGGCAGCGACTGCGGCCGCTTCATTCGAATACACAGGAAGTACCTGCGAATACAGAATTTTCATTCCGGCCCCTTTCGAATCCACATCCCCCGGCCGGCAAATGAAGGCTGTATACGAATAATTTGGATTTGGAGGAGGCGGTCCGTACTCCAAAACCGGGAGCACCGAAATCTCGAATCCGCTGTAAAGAACATTCACGCGTTCAGCCATAGCGATCTCCTACATCAAAAGGCAATCCTACCATGACCACAAACCCATTCAAGTGTCACGATGAAGCGGCGGTGCTGGACGACCATGCGGTCGATCTGCTGGCTAACGCGATGAAGAAAAAACTTCAGTTGAAGCGCGAGAAAGGTAGCGCCGGCTGGAACGACATGGGCCAGCGCACTGGAGAGCACCTGGCGCAACTGCTCCTAAAAGCGGTCGCCAAAGGCGATCCCATCGACGTCGCGAACTTCGCGATGATGCTCTTCTGCCGGCACGAGGATCACGGCGCCCTTAAGGCAGCATACGCCGCAGCTATCACACAAAATCACGGTGACACGCTGCGCATGGACTGGCTTGATGCTCAAGACCACATCCATGCACTGCAGTGGCAGACCGGCGGTCGCGGCACGCCGATCAAAACATCCCTTTACGATCGTAACCGGATTTCACTTGGTGAGGGAATCTCTCTGCGCAAAGCGATCGATGCAGCCATGCAATCCCAGGGAGCAACGTAATGGGCTATTTGAACCCGCTGCTTCAACTTCCAGCCGGCCGAGATTTGCTGCAGCTTCCGGCGGAGGATCGCATTCGCATCGCCAAGGTAATGCGCGCCCTGCGACGCCAGGCCAACACCGAAGCCGAGAAATCATGGGCGAAACGAAAGGGGCCGATGGCAGCATATTGGCGCGCCGTATCGACATATGCACGACACATCGCGCATGCCCTTGAACACCAAAAAATCGAACAGCCATGAGTCGAAAAATTATGATTGAGGCGAAATGATGGGAATATTTCTAGATCAGAATGAGGTCTCCGAGTTGACTGGCCGAAAGATGAAAACTCGCCAGATTGTCGCACTTCGCCAAATGGGAATACCATTTTTCATAAATGCAACTGGCCACGCGATAGTAACCAGATCTGCTATTGAAGGCCGAAAAGATGACACGCCTAAAGCCGCCTGGGTGCCGCGCATGCTAAGGACGGCAGGATAATGGGAAGGAAGCCGACAAAGAATTTGAATTTGCCGCGCGGAATGCGCAAGCGTAAGCAACGCAGCGGCAAGATCTACTACTACCTGGATACGGGTGCCTTACCACGCACGGAAATTCCGCTCGGATCGGATTACACACTGGCTGTCAAAAAATGGGCTGAGCTGACTGCGAGCGTTGCGCCTAGAGGAGCATTGATCACCTTCCGTTATGTCGCCGAGCGCTTTCAGAAAGAATTTTTACCTACTAAGGGATCGGCTACGCAGGGTATATACCTACGCGAATTTAAACAGCTCTTCAAGTTTTTTGAAGATCCGGAAGCAGCTATGGAAAGCACGGAGCCAATCCATATTCGTCAATATCTCGATTGGCGCAAATCAGCAAAAGTTCGAGCAAATAGAGAAGTTGCACTCTTCAGCAATGTCTGGAATTTCGGCCGTGACAAAGGACTTATCAGCAAAGCCAATCCATGCACCGGCGTGAAGCGATACAAAGAGAAAGGCCGCGACATCTACATCGATGACGACATCTACAGAATGGTATGGGAGGCCGCTGAAACACCATTGCGTGATGCCCTGGACATCGCCTACCTCACCGGCCAACGCCCCGCCGACGTGCGCAAACTATCCCGTGCTGACATCAAGGACGGAGCGCTGCACATAAAGCAAAACAAGGGAGAAACCAAACTGCGCATATCTCTTGATGGCGAACTTGGTGCTATCATCGAACGCCTCAACAGCCGCAAGGTCATAGGTATGATGCTGATCAACAATGAAGACGGCGAGCCAATGACCTATTCTATGATCCGTGGAGCATTTGATCGTGCACGGGACGCTGCTGTTCTGGCAAATCCCGACCGTGAAAAGGAAATCCGAGCATTTCAGATCCGCGACTTGCGTGCCAAGGCCGGCACGGATAAAGAAGAAAGCGGTGGCATGGAAAAGGCTCAGGCCCAGCTCGGACACTCCACCCCCGTAATGACATCGCATTATGTCCGGCACCGCCGCGGTAAGCTTGTCAGCCCCACAAAATAGCCAGATTTCTGCTCCGCAAACGAAAATCGCCCCGCGAGTTCATTGGGTTTCAAGCCGACTGCATTTATACAATTGCGGAGCGGCATAGATCCTAAGTCATTGATTTATATAAAATAACCAGCAGACTTAAAATCTCTCGCTCGTAAGGGTGTGCCGGTTCAAGTCCGGCCTCGGGCACCAATGAATATAAGGCTCTCAGCGATGGGGGCCTTTTTTCATTATTTCCGCAATTCGGGATTTTTTCCGCAAAACCCTCGCTTGCACCGTTTGCCCATTTAGCCTTTGATCGGCCATGAACCTCTGTTGCGAGGTATTTTAAGGTAATCAAGGGCCACTGCACCTCTAGGCGAACCACTATTAGAATGCATAAAAAACCAGCCCTCTTTGCGGTTTTCCATTTTCTGATGTAGCTCCCGACTTCCTGACAGAGGCTTTTACAGACATTGCCCTCTACGCTACCGGCGTGTTAATCAAACCTGTCCAATTCAAACCAGCCAAACGTGCCGCCGAGCGCACCAGGCATAGCAGCTGATGATCCCGCCGCTTTGCGCGACGACTGCCAGAAGGAACAGGAGGCGCTCAGGCGCGCCGGGCGCTGACGGTATACCTGCCGCCGGCATGTTGTTACGGCAGCGTCTGAAGCCGCTTCACGCGGCTTTTTTACGTCCCGACATTGTTGCCTTGCTATGAAAAAAGCTGTCGGCTAGGACCTGCACGTCGGGTAACAACAGCGCATTGCTGCGCCGCCGCCCCCTAAGAACGGAGCATGCGACTTTCCCCGTCCGATCAAACTCGGCGCGCGCCCCGCTCAGGGCTTCAAGTCCTTCCGCTGCGCAAGCATTCTTATCTCCTGAATTGAGAAGTGCCCCCCTTTAGGGCTGTCAAGTTTTACAGCTATTAATCACAATGTGTGGATACTAAGATGGTCTGGCGCCGTTTCGGAACCATTGATGGTCCTGGCCAGGCCGAAAATAAGCTCAAGGAAACAACGGGCGCGAAACTATTAACCACTTGAAAAGGAGTTGAAAATGTCTGAGAAATTCATTCAATGGCAGGCGAACACTTTTTTTGGCATGGGAGTGGAGGATCAAATCGCCGGCGCGGCACTGGGACTATATCCTCTCGGAGCATCGGGGGCAAATTTGGTATGGAACATCGATCTCATCAAGAACGTGATCCTCCTCGAGGCCGGCGGACAAACATTGGCGGTTGACTTCAAAGATGGGCGGGTTGCCGCCGAAGTGCCGATTGTTCTCTCCGTCTACAATGGGGCGCCAACGAAATCGCAGCAATGGAGCTTTACTGCGCGGAAGGGCTACATCACGTCGTTGGCGAACACTTCTCTGGTCATCGATGACAAAGTCAGGGGCACCACCCCAGGCAATCCGCTCTGGGCTTATCCCTTCAATGGCTCTATCGCGCAGCAATGGAAACCCCAAGATCCGTATGCGTTTCTCGCAACAGGATCAATAGGTTTTCAGTAATCTGAATTCAAATTAGAAGTGCAACTTTGTAAAAATTGCACTTCTAATTAAAAACATAAGGCCTTAACTGCAAATTCTGCTCATACCACTAACCACACAACACTTCCTAAATCCCATTCGTTCGCAATCGCCCCAAGCTGGTGGCCAGTCGTAGTCTTACGGTTTGCCAGTTGGTCAACGAAAGGATGCGCTGCTGTTGCGCTCCAGCTAAGTCGCTTTGCGCCTTGAGCAACTCCGAAATATTACCCACGCCGGCCTTATAGCGCCCGTTTGCCACCTCGAAGGATTGCCGAGCGCTGCCGCAACAGGATGTCGGTACTTTTCAGGTTCTCCGCTTCGGTACGCAGCGCCTAGTTACTTTTCCAGACTTCCAGCATGACCTGCTGTTCAACGTTCGTCAGTTCGGCTTACAGCCATATCTGATCCTGACACTATATCAGTGTACCCACCCGCCCCTTTTACGCATGACCTTCTTTCGTAAATAATGGATAGCTGTCATCGTCCATTGCAGCCTTCTCGTGAAAATCGGCAACCATCGACAGGCGCTCTACAAACTGCTTTGCCTTGCACGCGGTATCGCCGGCGGCGTTCACAGCTCCCTCCAGGATCAAGCCGTCCAGGGCATCGTTCTGGAACGCTTCATTCTTACAGCTAGCACCAATATCTAAAAGACCTATCGCCCGGTGTCGTGATTGATGTTGGCACCTACGATTGAGACTAGAGAACAAGCCTCCAATTTAGCAGCTAAAAGCCAAAGCTTCCCAAGTTCATCTAGGTTCCTTGAACTGAGTCCTTGCGATTGGACCAGGCAGGGGAAAGTATTTCATACGCCTGCTCTGCCTTTGGGCTGCGGTGTTGTGATGGGATCCGGCACATCAACATCAAGAAAATTCGGAGCCAGATGGCTGTAACGCAAGCCTTGAGATATGAGCGTAGTGACACGCGGCAGACAACACTGGAATTGATTAGGAAATGAGTTCTTGAATAAAAAATAAATATCATTTTTTGATCAAGATTTCTCTATGCAAATACGTTAAATTTCCCACACGCAACATTGTCTGCGCGCAAACAAATATTCATATTACATTGATACGAATGTTACTCATTGTTAAATAAAATGGCTATTTAAAGAAAATCAGCCAATCATGTAACGTTAGTATCTTGTGGGCAATTTTATGACCAATGAAATCAGCTAGCCCTTTCTCGACGCTGCCATCCAGAACTCAATACAGATCAACACAAATATTCTCCCGACCGATTTTTTGTGCGCTTTTTCTCTAATTTAAATTGATCGCAATTTTAAAGGGAAATAAAAATGAACAAAATTTATCGAATTATTTGGAGCAAAGTCACGGGTGACTATTGCGTGGTTGGCGAGCTGGCGAAGAGCAATCGGAGAGGAACGACTACTGTTTCTGCGAAGCGGAGCACCAAGCTATCTGATGCAATAGGGCGAAGTTTTCTTCTGAAGCCGATCGTTAGAGGCGTTGCTACTATCTTCTTTATGATGGTTGCGGCGGATGCCGCGTGGGCTGGCGCAATTGGTAATTGTAACGGTACTAGCACCGGAGATTATGGTAGTACTGTTTCTGGTGGTGGTCCTTGGCAGACATCCAATTGGTCTGGCGGCGAGGGGAATTGCGGTACTGGTACCGGTGTGATTATTTCAGAAAACAATAATGCGAGCGGCGGGGTGGCTGGTACTAGTGCATATATGTGGATTGGCGCTACCGGAAATAATGCTACTGGGGCCATTACGCTTTATGGGCCATCTGGTATAAACCTAAAAGGCAACACAGCTGTGACCGGTACTTTTTCCAGTAGCGGTCTTGCGACATTTTCCAGCGGAGCCAGTCTGGCAGGAAATCAGCTTACCAATGTCGCTGCAGGTACAGCCCCGACTGACGGGGTGAATTTCAGCCAGTTGAGCTCGTTATCGACGTCGACATCGACTGGCTTGAGCACGACCAACAGCAATGTGACTTCGCTGTCGACGTCGGCCTCAACTGGTTTGAGCACAACCAATAGCAGCGTATCGTCATTGTCCACGTCAACATCGACGGGTATTAGTACGGCGCAAAGCGGAGTCAATTCGCTATCCACGGGCCTGAGTACAACAAATAGCAATGTGGGTTCTTTGTCCACCGGCCTGAGCACAACCAACAGCAATGTGACTTCGCTGTCGACCTCGGCTTCAACTGGTTTGAGCACAACCAATAGCAGCGTATCGTCATTGTCCACGTCAACATCGACGGGTATTAGCACGGCGCAAAGCGGAGTCAATTCGCTATCCACGGGCCTGAGTACAACAAATAGCAATGTGGGTTCTTTGTCCACCGGCCTGAGCACAACCAACAGCAACGTGACTTCGCTGTCGACCTCGGCTTCAACTGGTTTGAGCACAACCAATAGCAGCGTATCGTCATTGTCCACGTCAACATCGACGGGTATTAGCACGGCGCAAAGCGGTGTAAATTCGCTGTCCACCGGCCTGAGTACAACGAATAGCAATGTGGCTTCGCTGTCGACCTCAACGTCGACGGGCTTAAGTACCACGAACAGCAGCGTAACCTCACTGTCTACATCTGCTTCGACAGGTATCACTTCACTGTCCACGGGATTGAGCACAACAAATAGCAGCGTATCTTCGTTGTCGACCTCGACTTCGACTGGTATCAGCACGAACGCCAGCAACATCGGTTCGCTGTCGACAGGGCTGAGCACAACCAACAGCAACGTGACGTCGCTGTCGACGTCGACCTCGACCGGCATCAGTACCAATGCCAGCAACATTGGTTCGCTGTCGACCGGGTTGAGCACGACCAACAGCAATGTGACATCGCTGTCGACGTCGACCTCGACCGGCATCAGCACCAACGCCAGCAACATCGGTTCGCTGTCGACTGGCCTGAGCACGACCAACAGTAACGTGACTTCGCTGTCGACCTCGGCTTCAACTGGTTTGAGCACAACCAATAGCAGCGTATCGTCATTGTCGACGTCAACATCGACGGGTATTAGCACGGCGCAAAGCGGCGTCAATTCGCTTTCCACGGGCCTGAGCACAACAAATAGCAATGTAGGCTCCTTGTCCACCGGCCTGAGCACAACAAATAGCAGCATATCGTCATTGTCGACGTCAACATCGACGGGTATTAGCACGGCGCAAAGCGGCGTCAATTCGCTTTCCACGGGCCTGAGCACAACAAATAGCAATGTGGGTTCCTTGTCCACCGGCCTGAGCACGACCAACAGCAACGTGACATCGCTGTCGACGTCGACCTCGACCGGCATCAGTACCAATGCCAGCAACATTGGTTCGCTGTCGACAGGTCTGAGTACGACCAACAGCAATGTGACATCGCTGTCGACGTCGACCTCGACCGGCATCAGTACCAATGCCAGCAACATCGGATCGTTGTCGACGGGTCTGAGTACGACCAACAGCAATGTGACATCGCTGTCGACGTCGACCTCGACTGGCATCAGTACCAATGCCAGCAACATTGGTTCGCTGTCAACAGGTCTGAGCACGACCAACAGCAATGTGACCTCGTTGTCGACGTCAACCTCGACCGGCATCAGCACGAACGCCAGCAACATCGGATCGTTGTCGACGGGTCTGAGCACAACAAATAGCAACGTATCTTCGTTGTCGACCTCGACTTCGACGGGCATCAGCACTAACACCAGCAACATCGGATCGTTGTCTACTGGTCTGAGCACAACCAACAGCAATGTGACGTCGCTGTCGACGGGCATTTCCTCCTTGTCGACCGGGGTTGCTAATTCTGTTCAGTATGACAATCCAGGCCACACTAGAGTTACTTTGGGGGGAGTTGGTGCTACGACACCAGTGACTCTCACGAATGTAGCCGCAGGCGTGAATCCAACTGATGCGGTGAATTACAGCCAGTTATCATCTTTGTCTACGTCGGCATCGACGGGCATCACGTCGCTGTCAACTGGTTTGAGCACGACGAACAGCAACGTGTCATCGCTGTCGACATCGACATCGACAGGGATTAGCACGGCACAAAGTGGGGTAAATTCACTGTCGACAGGTTTGAGTACGACGAACAATGCTCTGTCATCGTTATCCACATCGACTTCGACAGGCTTGAGCACCACCAACAGCAACATCACATCGTTGTCGACGGGCTTGAGCACGACAAACAACAATGTCATGTCGTTGTCGACTGGACTGTCATCATTGTCGACGGGACTGGGCCAAATTACAGGAATTTCAACTGCTAATGCTGCGTTGACTCCGTTGGCCGCTGCTTCAAATAACGCGATTGCAAATGGAGCTGCGCTAGGGGGCACCACAATGGGTGGTGCCAACGCCGATGGTACCGTGCAAACTCGCAGTACTGCGGGTACCGCAATCATTAATGTTACGGCGGCAACATGTAGTCATGTCAGTGGCGTTGATGCCACTGGTTCCGGCCTATGTGCGCAAGCAACAAAAGATGGGGCGACGGCGCTTGGTTCAAACGCCCAAGCAACTGATTTCAACACTACAGCGGTAGGCTTTCGAGCGTTGGCCTCACAAGCCGGTTCAGTGGCAATAGGCAATAATGCCCAAGCAACCGGAGACCCTACTGTCGCGATTGGTCAAAACTCACTGGCTTCCGGCAATAATGCAGTAGCCGTGGGTGCAACGGCGCAAGCAGGTGGGGTAAATTCCGTGGCAATTGGTACCAACGCCCAGGCGACAGGAAACAATTCGGTAGCGGTCGGCGCAAATTCCGTGGCCAATGAGGCAAACACATTGTCGGTGGGTTCGACAGGTAATGAACGCCGGATTACCAATGTGGCGCCAGGGATCAATCCTACTGACGCGGTAAATGTGTCTCAGCTACAAAATGTGCAAAACCAGGTTGGTGACGTCAAACGCATTGCCTACTCCGGTGTTGCTATGGGCGCAGCTCTTTCAGGTGTGGTGATGCCTACTGTGAATCCTGGAAAAAGAGGGTTAGGAGTGGGATTGGGCTCGTACCAGGGCTATAACGCGCTTGCATTGCAGTTCAAACAGGTAAGCACTAGCGGCAATAGCGCCTGGGGAGCAGGTGTCAGCACTACCGGTCAAAACACAGTTCTGCAGATTGGATACGGATTCACCTGGTAGATTTTACCGGCAGACATTACATTAGTGTGCTGCTGCGGCAATTCTCAATTTTCGTGCCTAGAAAGATCTCGATAGACGTCCAGCGTTAGAAGAGGAGTGAATCAAATTCGCTTCAACAGAGGGGAAAATAAATGCTGCCATTGTGTTGTCATTCAGGAGTCTAAACCGCCCCAAAGTAGCCCAATTAATGACAGCGTTATATTTTTAAGCTTCGATTTAAGACGATATATTGGTGAAGGCAGCGGGAATCGAACCCGCGGCCCTCTTATACCGTTTGCGTACACCTAAGGTCAATTCAGAAAATCGGTCGTTTAATGGGTGACCTGACATTTGATATCAGATTAAGTGGGCACTACTCAACTAAGTAAATAATGGATAGCTGCCATCGTCCGTTGCCGCCTTCGCGCGAAAATCCGCAATCATCGAACGGCGCTCTACAGCTGCTGAATCACCATCAATTGGAAGACACTTTCGACCGTTCGCAACTGGTCGATTACAGCCACGGACGATAGGCAGCTTGCGACCCGTTTCAGCCGTACGATGCCGGACCTGTTGAATGACGGTCTAGGAGGTCAATCAGACACCCAAAGGACGGCGGTGTGGCTGTTCTAACTGACGGTCTCGGCCCCGGCAGGAGAACACGACAGGACATCCAGAAGGCGTTCAGCGTTCCGTTGAATGCGTTGCAAGCAGTTGCTGATGACGTGCTTCGGTTGCATCGTCGGCAGGGAACATGCATTCCAGGCGTAGCTCCTGCGCAGCAATATTTTGCGGTGTTCCAACGCTCGTTACCATCGAAAAATAACGAAGAACCACACCCTCGCTGATAAAACCAAGCGGAATAACCGGCATCGCGGGCGCCACGGACGGCGCATGATACGTCTTCCAGTCGCGCGGCACGTCGGGATACGCAAGCAGTTCATCGAGCAGACCTTTGGTGCGATCATCAATCACGTGGCCGACCGATTCGCGATACACCCGTTGCAGCAGGCTTCGCGAGACGTTGTCCCAATCGGCTACAAACGGGCGCATCCCCTTCGGATCGAAGATCAGATGCAGCATGTTGCGTGGACCTTCGCGCAAGGCCATGTCGATGAAACAGTTGAAAAAGCGCGGTGCTGCGTCGTTGGTCATCAGCACGTTCCAGTGGCGATCCATCACGATCGCCGGAAACGGTTCGTGCTGGCGAACGACACGTTCGAGCGCGCGAACGACACTGTGCATCTCCTGTGCGTTCCACGGCGCCTCCGAATACACGGGTGCGTAGCCAGCGGCGAGCAGCAATACATTACGCTCACGCAGCGGCACATCAAGCGTCTGCGCGAGGGTCAATAGCGTGTCCCGACCCGGCACGCTGCGTCCGCTTTCAATGAAGCTGATCTGGCGCTGCGAGACCCCGGCCTCGAGCGACAGATCGAGTTGACTCACGCCACGCACGTCTCGCCAATAGCGCAACAAACTACCAAGTTCACTCGGCGGAATTTTCGGGTCGGGACTAGTGACGTTCATCGGATTTCCCTATTCGAGACGGCTGATTATAGCGGACTCAGGCGGCGGGCGAATGCCAGGCAAATTCCTCGAACGTCGCTTCGAGTGCCGGCTGTGTAACGCTACCGGTGTAGTTCGTAATAGTAGATGCTGCAACCACCGCAATGACCTCAAGTATCTGCTCGGAGCTGAACCCAGCTTCGAGGAAGCGTCTCTGGTCCGATTCAGCAAGGCGGCCGCGCTTTTCGATCAGCGTACGCGCCAGCGTTGACAGCGCGGCGAGTCTGGCGTCACCAGGCAGGCCGCCGTGGCGGATTGCGTCAACATCAGCGGGACGCACGCCCTCCTTCAGCGCAAGCGCAGTGTGAAACGCGACCGGCCACTGACTGGCGTTTGTGATGGCGTTGGTCAGCAACACCGTCTGGATCTGCTGCTCCGTCAGGCTGCTCGCATGCACGCGCTCGAACAGGCCGATGAAACCGTTGATTAGCACCGGTGAAGCGGCCATCGTGGCCGCGATGTTAGGGATCAGGCCGAACGCCTGTTGCAGTTGCTGGAGCACGGGCTTCGATTGCTCGGGCGCGGATTCGATCGTGTGAACGGGATAGCTGGGCATGGTATCTCCTTGACGGTGAGCGCCACCGAATTGGTGGCGCGACAGCCAAAGAATAGAGGCGGCTGCGCTGTACGGCAATTACATCGAATGTAATTACCCTGCAGCGCGAGGCTCAGTTGGAAAAGTATGGATTCGACCTGCACACGGCTCATTGACGCGGACCCGGCATCCGGCGCTGCTTCACCCATCTCTATCGTGAGTTTCAGGACCAATCGAACAGCAGGTGTCGCACGTAAACCGGACGTAAATTCGAGCGTGGGAGGAGTCGCATCAGCGGCCGGAGATGGCCGATTACGGACTGCTGCGATGGATATTTTTCTCTAACGGATAAGGCTACGATTGACACTTAGCGTTCTCATTGTTTTTTACTTCTACATAGCCAGGCGAAACGCTGTACATCGCTAAAGAGGCTTTCCCATGGTGGACAGTCCACGCCATCATCTCCGTTGCCTGTCCCTTTTCATATTCGGCAAGATAAACGAAACGAACCTGATTTGGAAAGCATGATGCTGCAACCTGTCTTGCAGTCTTCAATGCGCCAAACGCGTTGATACTGCTCTGAGCTGCGTCCACGAAATTCTTTTGTGAGACATTTCGTTGCATCTCCTCTGACCCCAGCTGGTACAAGCCAAGGAAATTTCCCTCAGCGTAAAGACGCCGAAACTCCACAACACCAGCTTCTGCGGCTTGTCTATCCTTGGCAAAATGCCCGAACTCGACATCGCAGCCAGAAAACAATAATGTGGATAGCGTTAGCGCGAGTATTTTTTTAATATTTACCTTTTTACCCCAGCGCTGACCCAAGTCTATAAACGGCTGCGGAGCAGATATCTTGAACATTTCCGACTCTCTCCTAGATGGCCACATAACTATTCCCTCTATCTGCGTGTTTTTATTGCGTGTCTGCTTCTAGCCGTTTTGAGCTTGTCGCAAAAAGCTCAAATCGCCCCGTTTCGGGCAATCGCACTTCCGCAAAACAGCCATTTACTCGCTGTAGTACAGCCCAGAGATTGCTATTAGTGCCGCTTGGGGTTCCATGCTTTGTGTACGAATTCAAGGCGGTTGCCGTCGAAGTCGGAGACATTGGCGGCATAGTAGCCGGGGGCAAAGTGGGTGCGATCTGCTGGCTTCCCCTCGTCGGTGCCACCGGCTTTGATTGCAGCTGCGTAGGCGACGTCGACCAGTTCATTGGTGTCGCAGACAATCCCGAGGTACAGCCCGGTCTCGCCAGGCTTGCGTTGACGTAGCCAGATGCTTGACCCAACCGCCTTTCCCTTTCCGTACACATCGTCACCGATGCCGTAAAGATCAGGGACACCGTCGGGGCCCGAAGCGGATTCGTAGTTGCCGAATATGCTCCAACCGAGTGGCTTCAACGTTTCAGAGTAGAAGGCCAGTGACTTGTCGATGTCAGTGACAGAGATGTAGACATGGTCGATCATTTGAGTACCTTCCCTAGAGGTAATTAAGCGATAACTGGAATTGTAAGCGATATATACGGGCACGCCCATTGGCCGCATATGGGCGATTGCTGCCACTGGTGACAGGCTGCTTGCGACCCAAAGCGGAAGTTGGAGTTTACCGAAACCAGACATTCAGTTGTGATGGTAATCACGTACCTATCGTTGGTTTGCCATCACCCCGAAAATTTGCGGTTCTTTTCTCATGGCGTTCTTAGTCGGAATCCTTTGGCACCGACAGGAATTGTGCAAGGCGAACTTGGATACGCAGATCCAATAAATTCCAATTCGACACGAGCGTTCCGCTGATCGGGTGCGGAAACGATTGGTTGAGTGGCGCCCTTATGTTCAACCATGATAGCGCTTGAGGGGATTCCCTCAGCTTTCAGAATGTGGTCGATATACTGAGCTCGCTTCATTGAAAGCTCTTGAGTTTCTTGCTGATTTCCTTCGCTTGCTTCAGCATGACCGACGGCAATCACGACCTCTAATGGACAAAACTCGGATTTTCTTACTCTGTTGATAGTGTCAGTGAAACGTTGTAATTCGCTTGCAGATGGCGTTGTTGCCGTGCGTTCAAAATGAACATCTGCATTAAAGCGTCCCTCGACGTTCAAAGGAGATTCAGCTTGAGCAGACTCAAGCAATAACGCCGTAAATATGAAAGCAATTGGTGGTGTCATTTTATTAGTGCTTTAGTCCGTGAAATTGAATTCAATTGCATGAATGGATTTGCTGTAGGAGGCTAGGCCATGACAATTTCTTCCCAAGTACCACTGGAGGAAAAAGTTTTTTGAAATGTGGGAGTCATGCGTACAAGAAGCGATTCTTGGTATGAGTCTAGCTCGCCAATAGACTTCAATACGAATGAGTCAACAAGCTTAAGGAATGGCTTTCCAGCATAGCGGTCAACTGGCTGAGGTTTTTTGCCAAATCCGAAGATGCCCATCTGTGAGTCCTAACGTGAAAGATACGAGTGCATCATTAATGCTATTACCGTCTTCTCATGGCCGATTGTGGAACAAAAGAAAAATGTTCCCGTTACTGTGGGCCTTTTAGATACGATCACTTAAATCTTCAAGCTCATCCCAAACCACTCCATCCGCAGCTATGGCCTGCATCCGCTCGGACCAGATGAAGCACGGCTTGCCCATACCCTTCAGGAACTGCAGTCTTTCCGGCCTCCGAGATAAGCCGAGATTTTCAACCGGAACGACTGAACCCACTCCCAGCCTGCGTGCATACCCAAGCTCTGCCAGCGCATCAACCACTTCTTCCATGCCGCGTTGTGGGCAGAAGGGTGTATCGATGTGGAAATTCAAGCCATAATAATCTGTGCCGTAATTGGAAAAGTGGTAGCAAAAATAATGCAGCATATGCTGAAAGTCTGGACCTTCCTCTCGATGAGAAACAGCCACTTTGGCGACCTCCGTCACTTCATGTGCGAATGTGAAATAACAACCACTATCCGCCACCTCTTTCAACACCTGTAGTTCGGTCAGAGATTGAGCAATATTTTCAAGATTGGATAGATGATGGTGATAAAAGACGAGTTGATGGACATCAAATTCACGTGCAACGAATTCGGCCACTGCTGTATCGTTCTCGGCGCAATTGTGCGCAGCTCGCGCCATCGCTAGAGAAAGTAGCCCATAAGCATGATCATCTTGCCGCATAGTTAACGTCATCGGATTAAGTGTTGCTGGTAAATGGATTTGAAATACCACTATTCAGTCCCTATGAAAAGGCATCAAAGCTAGAGAATCGACATCGTGGTAAAAAATCGTCATGGACGTTCCAGTGAAAAATTATAAAAATTTAATTCGCATAGCCTTTAGACAGTCTGACCGGCCGCTTCTGGCCGATAGCAGCTTTAAGGTACACGACGGCTCTCGATAGATTCGACAAAAAAATAGCCGGGATGAATGAACGGTGGTCTGTTTAAATTGTCGCCATACAGACGAATTCTGTCGCCCTGAGTTCCCAGTTCAGGTTTGTCATTCATTGACGCCAATGCTCCAGAAAAACACGAATCTTTACGCGAAACTGAGGCTTCGCCGTTCTGTCTTAAGTCGAATTTACCTTTGATGACTTGTGCGTTAGCAAGAATCAAAACTTCCGGATTCTCGACATAACCGCACAGCGGGCCATATGGGCCAGTTTCACACTCTTTCTGACCTCCTGTGTGAGTGATGTCGACGACAGTCGCTTCAACAATCCATTCGGCAGCCTCTTTGCATTCTTGTAGATCCTTACAGCTAAAGTGAAAACACGGATGATGGGCTTCGGCGACTGGGGCGACGATCAAAAGCATAGTCACAACTAGCGAAAAAAATAACTGATTCATGCAGGTCTGATCCTTAGTTATATAGCGCTGCTGAGTGACCGTAATGGGACATCACGGCAACCGGCAGCTCCAGACCGATTTGAGCCGGTCGCGACAGCCTCAATTCGACCCGAAGCGGACATAGCTACTTCCTAATAACGGACACCCATTAATTAACGCTCATATAAGTCAAACATGAATCATTGTTTTGTTTTGGCTCCGTAAATTTCATGATGATGGAATACCCACCTTTTTTGGTGAATCCATAAGTCCCCACCCACAACTCTTGAGGAGTCCGTTGCAAGTTTGTTTCCAATTTCCAGCCTTGCTGAAGCACAGCAGCTATTATGTTTTTGTCTGAAACACACATTACTTTCGGTGCTGCCATAGGGTCAATCCCAACCAATGCATTATCAAAACTCAAGTGCATCAGCATCATTTGAAATGCCCACATGGGCTTTTTATCAATTTCTCTCAAGTGAATATACAAATCCCCTTCAATGGGAATCACTCCGTAGTCTATTCGCAAAAGTCCACCGTCAATAGACCGACGCTCTTTCCATGGCCACGCAGAAACATCGAAAATATCATCAACAAAATTTGGATTAACCTCTTTTTCTGCGCCTGCCGTTATTTTTAACAGCCTCTCCTGCAAGGCGCCTCCCGTATTGGGAAATTTTGGAATCTTAATGAGAGCCGCCTTGAATTCTTCCAATTCTTGTTGGTTTGATGAAATTCCAGAATTATCTTTGGCGAACGATGTATTGGCGCTCGCAAAAAAACTAAATATGGCTGCTACAGCCAAGAGCAATCCGATTTGTTTCATATACCCAATTTCCCAGTGCTTAAACTAATAATTGAAGGTTACCCTCGACTGACCGTTCCTGGCCGGAAGCAGACCTTACAAAAACAACGACTATCTGCAGTGCGACCGCTAGAGTGTATCTACAATACTTCAGCTACAACCTCGAAGCGGCAATGATTAGGAACGGCTCGATGCGCGAGCCCAGCTTGTCATAGCGGGTAACAATTGGTCCTGGTTCAGTTACTCTGGCACTATCACACGATTTTTTTCAGCATCGTTATTTCGGCAGGCTGAAATCCGGCACGCTCATATAAAGTTCGGGCCACAACATTATGTGCAAAGACATTTAGCTCTAATCGTGACAATTTCAATTCGCGCGCTATATTCTCTAACAATTCGAGCGCTTGTTTTGCGTAACCTTGACCACGAAATTTCGAATAAATCTCAAAGTCATATATGAATGCGACGGAGTCATCGATACCATACCAAACAATCCCAACCGGACCACCTTCTGTTTCAGAGATAATTCTTAGGATGTATTGACCTTCAGTTGCCATGCCGTGTGGCAGCAATTGATGCACGCTATCTTCCCCCTTGGCGTATGCCACGGAATAAGAGCAACCACTACTTTGGACGATATCTTCCGCATACTGCTGAGTAGATCGAGTCATGTAATCTCTAAAGTCATCAGGTGCCAAAGGTTCAAGACGTAGCATATTTTTTTGAAAATAGAAAAGATGTGATGTGGCCAAATGGCGCTCTATCGTCCTCCCCTGATACAAAATTACCAGGAGTTCTTTGGACAGCTTTGAGATGACTTACTGCGTCGGTAAAATCTTGAATGCCCCATCCAAAGATGCAGGTTACTGTAATGACGAACGACCGGGGCAATATAAAACGAAATCAATGCAATAACATTAAGACAGGCTGAGGCCTATGCCGGGTCAAATTTGAGCCAACACAAATAATGGATAGCTACCATCGTCCGTTGCCGCTTTCACGCAAAATTCGGCAATCATTGATCGACGTTCCACAAACTGCTTTGCCTTACACGCAGCGTCGCCGGCGGCATCAACAGCGCTCTCCAGGATCGAACCTGCCAGAACATCATTCTGGAATTCCTCGTTCTTGCGGCATACCTTGTCGTACGCTTCCTGCAGCTGGCTGATTCGCTGAGTTAGGCTCTCCAGGTGCGAACGTAATGGCGCCACCTCCCCAGCATTCTTGAGCAAGACAGTGACCATTGCGGCGACGTTTTGCTCGACGGCACCCTGTACCGACCGCAACACGGCCACCTGCTCTGCCGTGCGCGGATCCCGCTCCGGCTCATTGGAGAGCCCCAGCAGGTAATCGGCGCTCACCCCATAGGCGCCCTTCTCATCTGGCGCCTTGATGCCATAGCCCTTGCCGTCCTCCAGCAAATTGGAATGGCAAAGAACCGTCGTATCGGTGTGATAGTTACAAACGCCGGGAAAGCGCAATGTGCCTTCCTGGTCGCGCGCGGAGGCGTGTATCTTGGTCAAAGGCTTATGACGGATTTTGATGCGCTTCTTGGGTTTCTTTGATCGTTGAAAGGATGAGGAGGACAGAACGCCAGTCAGACCATGGGACATTGCCGTTCGACGCATTGGCTTTGCCGAACGCTTCATGGGACTACGCCTCATGAACGCAACCTACATGTCCGACACAAATTGTCCCCTCGCGCGAACTGCCCGACGCTCTTCCTTTGCGGCATGTACCTGTTCGCATTTCACCGATAGATAGACGATCAGAGCGCGCAAAACGCGTGAATCGGACCCAGGACGTCGGTCAAGCAGCTGCCGCGGCAGCCGCCCCGTTCCTCGTTGCGCCCAAAGACATCAGGCGTTGCGCCATGCAAAAAACGAACAGCAGCACGCCGATCACGATTTTGGTCCACCAGGAGCTGAGTGTGCCGTCGAAGGCGATCAAGGTCTGGATCAGGCCCAGGATCAGCACGCCGCTCAGGGTGCCGGCGACATAACCGTAACCGCCGGTCAGCAAAGTGCCGCCGATCACCACCGCGGCGATCGCATCCAGCTCGGTGCCCTGCGCATGCAAACCGTAGCCGGACAGCATATAGAATGAAAACAAGACGCCGGCCAGCGCCGCGCAGAAACCGCTGAAGGCGTAAACCAGCACCTTGGTGCGCCCTACCGCCAAGCCCATCAGCAGGGCCGATTGCTCATTGCCGCCGATGGCATAGACAGCGCGCCCGAACCGGGTGTAGTGCGCAAGATAGATGGCCAGCGCCAGCATCATCATGGCGATCAGCACGCTGGGAGAGACGAAAGCGCCCAACACGCCGATCCTGGCCTGCGACAGCGTCACATACAAGGGCTGGTCGATGGTGATGGAATTGATGCTGATCAGGTAGCACAGGCCGCGCGCCAGAAACATTCCCGCCAGCGTGACAATGAACGCCTGCAGCTTGAAAAAATGGATCAGCGCTCCCATGCAGGCGCCGAAGCCGCCGCCGATCAGGAGCACGCAGGCAATCACCAGCAGCGGCGGCCAGTGCCAGTATTGCAGCAGGTAAGCCGAGATCATGGTGGTCAGCGCCAGCACCGAGCCGACCGAGAGATCGATCCCGCCCGACAAGATCACAAAAGTCATGCCTATCGCGATCACCAGCAGGAAGGCGTTGTCGATCAGCAGATTAAGCACCACCTGCAAGGAAAAGAAGCCGGTATAAGCGACAGAACCGAGGCCGAATGTCAGCAGCAGCAATGCCACCGTCACCATGGAAGTGAAATAGGGAGACGCCAGCAGCGAGCGGAATATTTTCATCATTTGTCCCCGGCCGAGCTGCGCATCCGGGAAGCGCCGCCAGACAAGCGCGGCATCAGATGGCGGAACTCCTTCGATTGCGACAGGCATACCGCGAACACCACGACTGCCTTCACCACCATATTGACTTCGGGCGGTACGCCCATCGAATAGATCGTATAGGTCAGCGCCTGGATGATCAACGCGCCGACCACGCTGCCGGCCAGGCTGAACTTGCCGCCGCCTAAAGAAGTGCCGCCGAGGGTCACCGCCAGGATGGCGTCCAGTTCCATCAGCAGGCCGGCGTTGTTGGCGTCCGCGCTCTTGATGTTGGAACTGATCATCAGCCCGGCGGCGCCGGCGCAGGCGCTGCAAAACATATAGACGAAAAAGATCAGCGCCGCGGTGCGGATGCCGGCCAGCCGTGACGCCACCGGATTGATGCCGACCGCCTGGATGAACAAGCCCAGCGCCGTTTTGCGCATGAGAACAGCCACCGCTAGAAAAACGCCAAGGGCGATGAACAAGGAAAACGGCAAGCCGAGCAGATAGCCGCTGCCGATATAGAAAAACGGTTTGTAGTAGACCGTGATGATCTGGCCGTCGGTCAGCAGCTGCGCCAGGCCGCGCCCGCCGACCATCAGTATCAAGGTGGCGATGATCGGCTGCAGGCCCAGGGAGGAAACCAGGAAACCGTTCCAGACGCCGCACAGGAGCGCTGCCCCCAAGGCCGCCGCGATTGCCCATGCCATCGGGATGCGGCTGGCGTACTCCGGCACGCCGCCATGCATCTGCAGCGTGCCGCCGATCAGCAAGGCGGCGACGGTGCCAGAGATCGCCACTACCGCACCGACCGAGATATCGATGCCGCGCGTCGCAATCACCAGGGTCATGCCGAGCGCGGTAAGTATCAAGGGCGCGGCGCGGTTGACGATATCGATCAGGCTGCCGTAGAGATGGCCGTCTTTCCACTCCAGCCGGAAAAAGCCCGGGATCATGAAAAAGTCCACGGCCAGCAGCAGCGCCAGGGCCGCCACAGGCCGGAACAGAGGATGCTGCACAAAACCCGATAACTGTTCCATGGGAGTGTAAGGTGGGGACGCCGCCTGCCCGGCTTGCTTGCCGGCATCCGGGTTCAATGGAATGTTCATCCGCACTCCCCTGCAATCACCTGCAGCACCGAATCGTCATCCAGCTCGCCGCGCCGGTACTCGCCGCAAGCCTTGCGATCGCGCAGCACCAGCATGCGGTCGCTGACCCGCAGCACTTCGGAAATTTCAGATGAGATGAACAGAATCGCCATGCCCTTGCGGCACAGGGCGATCACGTGGTCCATGATTTCCTGCTTGGCGCGCACATCGATGCCGCGCGTCGGTTCGTCGAGAATCAGCATGGCGGGATCGGTGGCCAGCCAGCGCGCCAGCAAGGCTTTCTGCTGGTTGCCGCCGGACAGTGCACCGATCGGGGTTTCCATATCCGGGGTTTTGATGCCCAGCCATTTGATGTAGTCGCTGGCCAGCGACTGCTGCCGCTTGTACGGAATCACGCGCAGCAAGCCGGCCCTTGCCTGCAAGGCCAGGATGATGTTTTCCCGGACCGACAATTCCAGTATCGCGCCTTCCTTTTTCCGGTCTTCCGAGCAGAAGCCGACGCCGGCAGCGATCGCATCGCGCGGCGAATGGAATTTTTCGGCTTTCCCTCGTACCTGTATGGTCCCGCTGTCGGGCTTGTCGGCGCCGAACAGCAGGCGCGCCGTTTCGGTCCTGCCGGAACCGAGCAAGCCGCACAGGCCGAGCACCTCGCCGCCACGCAAATCGAGATCGAGAGGCGCCAGTATGCCGTTCCGTCCCACTCCCCGGGCCTGCAGCACGGCGTGCCGGCCATCGCCAGCCAATGCTTCAGTGCGCTCGCTGCCGGCATCCGCATCGGACGGCGATGAGGCTTGCATGCCGACCATCTTGTTCACCAGATCCAGCCGGCTGAGCTGGCTGGCCAGGTATTCGCCCTCGCGCACGCCGTTGCGCAGCACTGTGATGCGGTCGGAGATTTCGTAGGTCTGTTCCAGGAAATGGGTGACGAACAGGATTGCCATGCCCCGTCCGCGCAGCTTGCGCAAGACCTCGAACAGCAGCTTGACCTCGGCGTCGTCAAGGCTGGAGGTCGGCTCATCCAGGATCAGCACTTTGGCGGAGATGCTCAAGGCGCGGGAAATCGCCACCATTTGCTGGATCGCCAGGGGAAACCTGGAAAGCGGCGTCGCCACATCGATCCTGACATGGAGCTCGCTCAGCAGGCGCTGCGCTTGCAGCTGCATGGTTTTCCAGTCGATCGCACCGTATTTTTTCGGGTAACGGCCGATGAAGATGTTTTCAGCCACCGACAGGTTCGGGCAGAGATTGACCTCCTGGTACACGGTGCTGATGCCCAGGCCCTGCGCCTCCAGCGTCGAGCGCGGCTGCACCGGCTGGCCATGCAAGAGCATGCGGCCGCTGTCAGGCGCATAGACGCCGGTCAATACCTTGATGAGCGTCGATTTGCCTGCGCCGTTCTGGCCCATCAACGTGTGGACCTCACCCGGGTACAGCCGCAAGGCCACATCGCTGAGCGCCGTCACGCCGCCAAATGTCTTGCATATGCCGCTCAGGGCAAGGGTTGGAGCGCCGCTGTCCTGCGCCTCGCCGGTAGTGCCTGTTACCGTTTTAGTCATCCGCCTGCGATCCCGAGGTTTTCATGCAAGATGGTACGTCCGGCGCACCATCACGATAAACGTGGCGATGCGGAAATCGCATCGCCATCCGGATCGGTCTTCAATATTTGCGGTTCGGGAATTCCTTGGCGGCGACTTCCGCCGGGAATACGCTCTCCTCGGTCGTGATGCGCTTGGGCACGGTCTCGCCGGCGACCACCTGCTTCGCCACTTTCATCAGCTGCGGCCCGAGCAAGGGACTGCACTCTACCGTGACGTTGAGCTTGCCGGCCATCATCGCTTCAAATGCGCCTTTGACGCCATCCACCGAGATCACCAGGATATCCTTGCCGGGCTTCAGGCCGGCTTCTTCAATGGCCTGGATCGCGCCTATCGCCATGTCGTCGTTGTGGGCGTACAGCACATTGATTTTCTTGCCGTCGGTCTTGAGGAAGGCTTCCATCACTTCCTTGCCCTTGGCGCGGGTGAAGTCGCCGGATTGCGAGCGGATGACCTTCAGATGCGGATTGGCGGCGATAGTCTCGGCGAAGCCGGTCTTGCGGTCGATCGCCGGCGCCGAACCGACCGTGCCTTGCAGTTCGACGATATTGATATCGCCGGCAGGCATGCTCTTGGCGCGCTCCAGCAGCCAACGGCCGGCGCGACGGCCTTCTTCAACGAAATCGGAACCGATGAACGTCACGTACAGCGACTTGTCCTTGGCGTCGACCGCGCGGTCGGTCAGGATCACCGGGATCTTGGCGGCTTTCGCTTCGCCCAGCACAGTATCCCAGCCGGACTCGACCACCGGCGAAAAGGCGATCACGTCGACTTTTTGCGCGATGAAGGAACGGATCGCCTTCACCTGGTTTTCCTGCTTTTGCTGGGCGTCGGCGAATTTCAGTGTGACACCGGCCTGTTTCGCCGCATCCTTGATCGATACGGTATTCGCGGTACGCCACTCGCTCTCCGCGCCGACCTGCGAAAATCCCAGGACCAAGGCCTTCTCGGCGCTGGCGCCGGAAGCGATTCCGAATCCCAATCCCAGGCAAAGAGCTGCGTTCAGTACCGTTCTGCGTGTCATTTTCATTGCTTGTCTCCGTTAATTTATCGGCATTTTTCGCAACGCAGATCGCTGGCCTGACCGGCGCGACAAAGCCATCCCTCCGGTATTATTTTTTTACTGTAAAAAAGATTTTTGGGGGATGTGCGCGCACCATACTAGGAGGGAAGCAGGAGACTATCCAATGAAATTTTTCGCCCTTCAGATACGCATTTCGGTATCTGTTCCGTGGCATGCGCTGAGGGCCGCCGGCAGTTCGGCGCCCTGGTTCGGACAAAAAAAAGCCCGCTAACTTTCGTTGCGGGCTGAATCCAAACCTTATGAGGTGTTGGAGGAGACAGGTGCACTATATCGCAGCGCAGCATATCCGTCTGCTTGATTGTTGTGATACCTGATATTCACCAGGAAAATACTAGCATGCGGTTATTTGCGCGCCGCATCAAGAATCAAGCCGGCCAGGCCTTCGTAGTTGCCGTCGAAATGATGACCGCCAGTGAGCTTCAACAGCTTGACACGGCTGGCATCGAGGCTGGGACAGGAAGTGTCCGTCTCTTCGCTGCCGTAGATGCACATTCCCAAACCTGCCGGCAACCTGGCGACTTCCGGCGCTATCGGCAAGCCATCGTTGCTGGAACTGACCCAGTTGGTCATATGAAACTGGAAGTCTGCTTTTTTACCCAGGCCCATCATGGCGACCAGCGGAACCGATGAGAGCATTGCCGGCGACAGCCGGTTGACCACAAAAGGCAAGACGTCGGCTCCTTGCGAATAGCCGATCAGCAGCACCTTGTTTTTCTTCCAGCGCGCCATATAGAACTGCGCCAGGCGCTCGACATCCCTGGCGGTCGAGACCGGCGTGCGGGCGCTCCAGAAATAGCGCAGAGAATCGACGCCGACTACCGGCACGCCGCGCTTGGCAAGCGCAGCCGCGACATCGCGATCGATGCCGGCCCAGCCGCCGTCGCCGCTGATCAGGAGCGCCATGGTGTCGGCATCGCGCGGCGGCTGTGATTGCGCGATGGCGGCGACCTCGACCACCGGCAGGTCCGATACCGCTGCCGGCGGCGCCGGCAGCGCCAGCGGCTGCCTGGCCGCGAAGCTGGCGTAGGCCGCAGCCAGCGCAGCCGCCTGGTTTTGTCCGGCGCCGTCCACATTGATCAGCGCGGCGCCGGCAACGCCGGCGACAAACGCCTGGGTAACGCCGGCGCTGCACAGTCCGTCATTCGGGGCCTGCGTATTTTGCAGGACATGCCATGCAGCAGGTAATTTAGAGACAGGCAGCAGCTCGACACCTTCGCCTTTGGCGCGCGCCTTGAAATGCACGCCCTCGCCTTTGCATAGCGGCTTGCGCAAGGCCAGGGCCGGACAGAATCCCAGCGTCAGGGCGCCGCTGAAAGTGTTCGCGGGCGCTTGCGCCAGCATGGCGTACGACAAAGTGGCGCCGGCGCCCTGGCCCACCAGCAGCGGCGGAAAATATCCCGGCACCTTTTCGTAGGCTTGCACGAAGCGGCTCAGGTTCTCCAGATCGCCGTCGGGAAAGGCGCAGTCGCCGCCGTCGGCGTTGAGGCTGGCGAACAGCTGCGGCGTGCCGATCCCCGCCACCAAAGCGCCTTGCGCCGCCAGTGCCTTCGCTTTTTCAGCCGCGCTCTTGTCCCAGCCGGCATCACCGGACAGCAACAGGACGACACCGTTCATGGCGCCGCTCGGCTTATAGATTTCGATACTCTTGAAACGGCCATGGCTCAGGCGCTGATGCGATTCCTCGGCCGCGACGGTGCCGCCGGCCAACACAGCGCCCGCCAGGCAGGCCGCCCACACCGCTGATACTTTTTTCATTTGCTGACCGCCCCCTTGAGACCGCCGCTGATCAGTGCAGCGGTATCGGTAAATGTGAAAATCGGCGCCAGGCCGCCCTTGCTCACCAGGTAGCGCGCTTCCCACACCGGATCGAACTTGTCCTTGAAATTGCGCAAGCCGCGGAAATTGTAAAAGCGACCGCCATGCATGAACAGGATGCGGCCGAAGCGGTGCCAGCGCGAAGCCAGCTGATGGTCTTTCATGCCTGACATCGGCGCCATGCCCAGCCCGAAACGCTGGAAACCCTGTTCCTTGAAATGCAGCATCAGGCTGGAGAACAGGAAATCCATGGTGCCGGGCGGCGCATCCGGCAGTTGCCGCATCAGGTCGATAGCGGCCTCGACCCGCGACACATCCGGACACATGAGGCTGGCGAAAGCGATGATCTTCTGTGCACGGCGAATCACCGCGACCGGCTGGCGCAGGATATAAGCCTGGTCAAAGCCGCCCAGCGAAAAACCCTTTTCGCGCGTGTCCTGATCGGCCAGCCAGGCGTCCGAGACAGTCTTCAGTTCAGCCATCACGGACGACAGCTGCGCCGGTGCGACGATCTCGAAGCTCAAGCCCTCGCGCTCAGCGCGGTTGACGCCATGCCGCAGATTGGCGCGGCGCGGCCCTTGCAGGCTGAACTGGTCCAGCGGCACATAGGCTTCTTCGCCCAGCTTATAGACCCGCAGGCCGGCATCGAGATACAGCGGCAAGGATTGCGGCCGCACTTTGTAGAACGCGGCGCGGCCGCCGTAGCCGTCGGCCAGTTCGATAAAACGCCAGATCAATTCCGACCATTCCTGCTGCTCGCCGACCGGATCGGACAGCGCTACCCAGGAGCGATTGTGCTTGGCGTACATGATGAAGCTGTTGCCAGAGGCTGAAAACAGCAGGCTTTTATCGCCCATCAGCGCCAGGCAGGCATCCGCCGCCGGCTGCTTGCGCAGGATCCCGGCGGCGCGCTGCAGCTCCTCCTCGCCGGGACGCTCGGCGACGCCGGTGGAACGGCGGAACAGCTGCCACAGGCCGAGGCCGAGCGCCATGATCGCCACCACCATCAGGGTTCGCATCGAGCGCGGTGCGTAATCGTCAAAAGCGAATTGCCACCACATGCGGTCGGCAAAATCGATATCGCGATAGGCGAACAGCAGTATCCAGCCGCAAGCCGCCAGCACGCAGGCGACCGCAATCAGCCAGCCCGGTTCAAAGGTCTGGGAAAACAGCGAGGAACGGCGGTCAAACTGCTTGCGTGAAATTACCAGCAGCGAAGCCAGCAGGAACAGTACGATGAATTCGTTCACCGCGATCCCCTTGGGGAGCGCCAGGATGCCGGCAATGATGGTCAGCACCAGCGACGCCCACCATGCCGCGTCTAGCCTGTGCAGCAGGCCGCGCGCCAGGAACAGCATCGCCAGTCCGGCCACGCTGCCGATCAGGTGCGAGGCCTCCACCACGAACAGCGGCACGTGCAGCCGCAGCAATTCCTCAGCATGGCGGGTGGCCGGCGTCACCCCGGATACCAGCAGCATGGTGCCGGTGACAAGGGTTAGCGCGGTCAGCAGCCAGGGCGACAAACGCACCGCCGCGCGCGCCACCGGTGCGCCGGTGCCCGCGCGTATTTCAATCGCGGCGAGCAGGATCGTCGCCAGCAGCAAGGGCAATAGAAAATAGATGCTGCGGTAGAGCAGCAAGGCCGCGGCGATGCCGCTGGTCGGCGCGTGATTGGCGCAAGCCAGCAAAATCACCGCCTCGAACACGCCGACGCCGCCCGGCACATGGCTGATCACGCCGAGCGCCATGGCGATAGCGTAAAAAGCGACGAAAGTCGGCAGATCGATGACGCCGCCCGGCAGCAGGAACCATAAGGTAGCCGCGGCCGCGCTCAGGTCGACGGCCGAAATCAGCAGCTGGCGCAGCGCCAGCCCGACTTCCGGCAAGCGCAGGTTCCAGCGCCCGAACAGCATTACCTCGCGGCGCACTTTGCACAAGACCATGAACCCGGCCACGCCAAGCAGCAGCAGGCTCGCCAGCGCGCGCAGCAGCCAGCTCGGAATATGCGCCAGCGCCTCGATCTGCGGCGCGCCCCACAGGAGACCGAGCGCGCCGAAGGTACTCATGCCCAAGCCGAACGCGCTGGCATTGAAGGCGACCGCCTGCGCCACCTGGGATGCTTCAACGCCGCTTGCCGTGTACAGGCGCATGCGTACCGTGCCGCCGGTCAGCACGCCGAGGCCGACCGTGTTGCCAAGCGCGTAAGCGATGAATGAAGTAAGGCCGATGGTGCTCCCTTTCACCTTGGCGCCGACGTAGCGCAAGCTGGAGACATCGTAGCCGGCCAGCGACAGGTAACTGACGGCGGTCGCCAGCACCGCCAGCAGCAGGTTGCTCACAGGGGTATGCCTGACCGCGTGGACAATGCTGCGGTAATGCACATCCGCCAGCAAGGCATGCAGCGACTTGAACACCAGCGCGCCGAGAATCAGCACCAGCAGCGCCGTGGCCCATGCACGCCAGCTGATGCCGGTCTTTTGCGCGGCGGCGGGATTCGCGCCGGCGATTGTCTTGTCTGTTTTTGACGGGGAAGAATGACTTGCCATGTGACCTTAATTAATCCGTCCACGCCTCGGGCACGGAAAGCGGAAGTTGCTTAACCACCTGGTAAGAGCCAGTTTACAAAGCAAGGTTCGTGACGGCAAGTAATAAACCGGCAAAGAAATTGCGGGCGGAAACAAAAAAACCGCTCCAGCACGAGGCTGGGAGCGGCTTTTTGTACGTTCCGGAATGAACCGCAACATGTTCTTGGAGGAGGCGGTGGGAGTCGAACCCACGATACAGGTTTAAGCCCGTATGCTTCCTTAGCAGGGAAGTGCCTTCGACCACTCGGCCACGCCTCCAAGCTTAAACGGCTTTTAGCAACGCCGCGTTAAGGACACGAATAATAACTTTTCATAGGGCATCGGTCAATAACGCTATGCCAAATTAACAGTTTTTTTTGAAAATTTTTTGAAAACCCGCTGAAAACCTGCTGCGCCGGCCGGCCCCGGGCCAAATCAGCGCAGCGGGACCGCGGTTTTGAGAGATTTGCGCCGAATCAGGCGCTTATCAGGCGCTTTCCAGGCCAAAAGCCTTGTGCAGGGCGCGTACCGCCAGCTCCATGTACTTCTCGTCGATCAGCACCGAGATCTTGATTTCAGAAGTCGAGATCATCTGGATATTGATGCCCTCTTCCGACAAGGTACGGAACATTTGCGAAGCGATGCCGACATGGCTCCGCATGCCGACGCCAACCACCGACACCTTGGACACCTTGGCGTCGCCGGTGATGCTGGCTGCGCCGACATGGGTCTTGACCTTCTCGTTGAGCACATCCATGGCCTTGGTGTATTCGCCGCGCGGCACGGTAAAGGTAAAGTCGGTCTTGCCATCCACCGACTGGTTCTGGATGATCATGTCGACTTCGATATTGGCATCGGCGACAGCGCCCAGGATCTGGTAGGCGATGCCAGGACGGTCAGGGACGCCGAGCACGGTAATCTTGGTCTCGTCGCGATTAAACGCGATGCCGGTAATGGTGGCTTGTTCCATCTTGGTATCTTCCTCAAACGAAATCAGGGTGCCGGAAATTGCTTCTTCTTCCAATGGCATTAATGGGTCGGTCAGCGACGACAGCACGCGGGTCGGCATCTTGTAGTTGCCGGCGAATTCGACCGAGCGAATCTGCAGCACTTTAGAACCCAGCGACGCCATCTCCAGCATTTCTTCAAAGGTCACCGTCTTCAGGCGGCGCGCATCGGAGACGACGCGCGGGTCGGTGGTGTAGACGCCGTCGACGTCGGTGTAAATCAGGCATTCCGCCGCCTGCAGGGCAGCCGCCACTGCTACCGCGGAAGTGTCGGAACCGCCGCGGCCCAGGGTGGTGATGTTGCCGTGCTCGTCGACGCCCTGGAAACCGGTGATGATCACGACTTTGCCGGCATCCAGGTCTTGCCGCACCTTGGTGTCGTCAATCGACCGGATGCGCGCCTTGGTATGGGCCGAATCGGTCTTGATCGCGACTTGCCAGCCGGCGTAGGACACCGCTTGCTTGCCGATCGCTTGCAAGGCCATCGCCAGCAGGGCTACCGAAGCCTGCTCGCCGGTGGAGGCCAGCATATCGAGTTCGCGCGGATCGGGCTGGGCGCTGATTTCCTTGGCCAGGCCCAGGAGGCGGTTGGTTTCACCGGACATCGCGGAAGGCACCACGACGATTTGGTGGCCGGCGTCATGCCATTTGGCGACGCGCTTGGCGACATTCTTGATGCGCTCGGTCGAGCCCATCGAAGTGCCGCCGTATTTGTGGACGATTAAAGCCATAGGGTGTGTTTTGGGTGCGGGAAGCGGACTTAGTGCAAGAAAAATAAAAAATCAACCCTTTAATGTACCCGCAACAGCCCATTATGACAAGTGGATTACTGGCCAGAAATTACAGATAACGCTTATGCGTCAAATCGAATATCTTGACTCAGCGGCAACACGTCCGACTGCCAGCGCAGGGCGATGCGCAGGCCGGGCTCGGTCGCCAGCACGTGGCAATCGAAGCCGATGCCGGCCGCAAACACCATCTGCTTGCCGCTGCGCACCAGCGGCAGCCGCTCGCGCTCCCAAGGCGGCACGTCAAAGGCCTGGTAGTGGTATTTCACGCTTTTGGTGGGCCGGTTGAACGCCAGCTTGAGCTTTTCGCCGCCGCTGCGGAATTGTATCTGCAAAGCTTGCTGGCGCAGCCAGTCGGCGCCCACGCCCTGCTCCGCCGGCTCGAAATGCATGACGCCGCCGAATGCCGGAAAGGCGATTTCGGCTTCCCCATTCCAGCGAAAATCCTGCGGCTCGATTTCGGAACGGTCGACATCGTCGCGCGGCGTCAAGAACACGCGGTTGCGGTGACGCCGGATATGGCAATCCGGATGGGTCACGCACAGCTGGGCATCGGCTTTCGCTTCCAGCAGCTGCTGCCGCATTTCGCTCAGCCAGGCGCTGGAGGGCATGCGCAGATGGTGCAGGCCGAACCAGTAGCGCAGCAGGTTATCGATCCGTTCCGGATTGAGCAGGCGCAGCTGATCCATATTGAGGCAGGCGCCGTCGGCGCACAGCGCCATGTCTTGCGCCGCCAGCGCGACCAGCAGTTTTTGCGTGGTCTGCATATGGCCGGCGCTGCGCGAGAAGCGCTCCTGGAAGCCAGGAAAATACTGCGCCAGCACCGGCATCACCTGCTGGCGCAAGGCATTGCGGGCGTAGCGCGGATCGTGATTGGATTCGTCTTCGACATAGGTCAGCTGCTGGGCCGCGGCATACTGCTCCATTGCCGCACGCGATACTTTCAGCAGCGGGCGCACCATCAGCAAGCTGGCGTCGCCGAGCAGGCTGGGCGCTGTATTCCAGCTGTCCATGCCCGACAGGCCGGCCGCGCCGGAGCCGCGCAACAGTTGCAGCAGCACAGTCTCTGCCTGGTCGTCCAGATGATGCGCGGTCAGCAGCAGCGACGCCTGATGCAGGCGGCACAAGTCGCCCAGCGCCGCATAGCGGCTGTTGCGGGCGGCTTCTTCCACGCCGCTCTTTTCGGCGTCGCGCAGCTCGATGCGCCGGGCATGGAATTCAACGCCCAGCTGCGCGCAGGTCTCGGCGCAATGGATTTGCCACCGGTCTGCGTTCGGGCTGATGCCGTGATGGATATGAAACGCCAGCAGCTTGGCGCCATGGCTGGCGGCATAGCGCGCCGCCGCATGCAGCAAGACTGTGGAATCGAGACCGCCGCTATAAGCGATCGCCAGCCGGACCGGCGCCGGCGAAACAGCGGCGCCGGCCAGCGCCGCCAGTGTATTTTCTAAGTACGCATCGATACTTGGTGAGTGAGGATTTGACACGCCTATTCTGTAGCCAGTACTTCCTTGAATTTACCGTAGCTCATCAGTTTTTCATGGCGCGCATTCAGCAAATCCTTGGTCTTGACGCCCTGGAACTGGCGCAAAGTGTCGGCCAGCGCGCGCTTCAGCAGCGAAGCCATCTGCTTCGGATCGCGATGGGCGCCGCCTAGCGGTTCGCTGACGATCTTGTCGATCAGGCCGACCGCTTTCAGGCGGTGCGCCGTCAGGCCCAGCGCGTCGGCGGCATCGGCTGCGCGCTCGGCGGTCTTCCACAGGATGGAGGCGCAGCCTTCCGGCGAAATCACCGAATAAGTCGCGTACTGCAGCATCAACACCGCATCGCCGACGGCAATCGCCAATGCGCCGCCGGAACCGCCTTCGCCGATGATGGTGGCGATCAGCGGCACTTTCAGTTCCGCCATGGCGTACAGGTTATGGCCGATCGCTTCCGACTGGCCGCGCTCTTCAGCATCGATGCCGGGGAAAGCGCCGGGAGTATCGACAAAAGTAAAGATCGGCAAACCGAATTTTTCCGCGACCTTCATCAGGCGCAGGGCTTTGCGATAGCCTTCCGGTTTCGGCATGCCGAAGTTGCGCAAGGCGCGCTCCTTGGTGTCTCGTCCCTTCTGATGGCCGATCACCATGCAAGACTGGCCGTTGAAGCGGGCCAGGCCGCCGACGATGGACTGGTCATCGGCATAAGTGCGGTCGCCGTGCAGCTCATGGAAATCCGTGAAAATTTCATTCACGTAATCCATGGTGTAGGGACGTTGCGGGTGGCGCGAAATCTGCGATACCTGCCATGGCGTCAGCTTGGCGTAGATATCCTTGGTCAGCTGCTGGCTTTTCTTGGACAAGCGGTCGATTTCTTCCGAAATATCCACGGCCGAATCGTCCTGGACGAAACGCAGCTCTTCGATCTTGGCGTCCAGCTCGGCGATCGGTTGCTCGAAACCTAGAAATGTTGTTTTGCTCATATTGTTCCCTTTATTAATTCGTCATTGCCGATTTGCTGCCGGCCAAATCAGAATCAGAATAAGTTATAGCCCGGCCACGACCTGGTCCGATTAGTTGCCTATTTACTCAGTAGCGACTTGATATTCTGTTGATACCGGATCCAGACTACGCCACAAATACCATGTTGCCACAGTACGCCAGGGCTCCCAATTTGCCGACACTTCGCGCGCATCGCTGCGCGAAACCGGCTCGCCTGAAAAATAATTGACACTGATGCCTTTGAGCAAGCCCGGATCATCCAGGGGCAAAATATTGGGCCGGAGCAAATTAAATATCAAAAACATCTCCGCTGTCCAGCGTCCGATGCCGCGGATTTGCGTCAGATCCGCAATCACGGCCTCGTCTTCCATCTCTTGCCATTGCTCGGCATCGACCCGCTTTGCCTTGAAATGCTCGGCCAGGTCAAGAATATAGTCTGCTTTACGTTTCGATAATCCGCAAGCTGCTAATTGTTCGGGGCCTGCTTTCAAAACCTGGGCCGGGGTAGTCTTGGGACAGACCTGCAGAAATTTTTGCCATACCTGCTCCGCTGCCTTGACCGTGATCTGCTGACCGACTACCGAACGCGCCAGCGTGGTAAACGCTTCGCCGCGGCCGACCAGGTGCAGATCGCCAAACTGAGGAATCAGCTTACGCATGATACGGTCACGCTTCATCAACTCGTTTTTCGCATCTTCCCAATACGCAGGCACAAAAAAAGAGGAGTCGACAGCTATCGTTTTTTGCATACGTTTACGCCCTTCGCCATTCGGTGAGACCGCCGGGCTTATCTTCCAGCAAAATGCCTTCGGCCAGCAAATCCTTGCGGATCTGGTCTGCCGCAGAAAAATCCCTGGCTATTTTTGCTGCTTGACGAGCTTGAATTTTGAGTAGGATATCTTGCTCCGACAACGCCGCTTGCGCAATGCCATTTCCGTCAATTTCGCTGCCCGCCAGGGCGCGGCCCTTCAAAAAATCTTCCGGCGCGCGCTGCAGCAGGCCAAGTGCGCCGGCCAGCTTTTTCAGCTGACGGGCGGCGGCGGCGGACTTGCTTTTGTTGACTTCATTGGCCAGGTCGAACAAGCCGGAAATCGCCATCGGCGTGTTGAAATCGTCATTCATGGCGGCAGCCAGGCGCTGCGCATGCGCCTCGCTCCAGTCCAGCGGCAAGTCGTCCGCCGCCACTTCCTTCAAGGCGGTATAGAGACGGGTCAGGCTTTGCTTGGCGTCGTCCAGGTTGGTATCGGCATAATTCAGCGGGCTGCGGTAATGTGCGCGCAGGATGAAAAAGCGCACCACTTCGGCGTCGTATTTTTTTAAGACGTCGCGGATCGTGAAAAAATTTCCCAGCGACTTGGACATCTTTTCATTGTCGATGCGGACAAAGCCATTGTGCATCCAGTAATTGACGAACTGGTGGCCATGCGCACCTTCCGATTGCGCGATTTCATTTTCATGATGCGGGAACTGCAGGTCTTGGCCGCCGCCGTGGATGTCGAACTGCTCGCCCAGCAATTGCTCGGCCATCGCAGAGCATTCTATGTGCCACCCCGGCCGCCCTTGGCCCCAGCGCGAGGTCCATTTGACTTCTTCAGGCTCGCTGGCCTTGGCGGCCTTCCACAGCACGAAATCGAGCGGATCGCGTTTGCCGACGTTGACGTCGACCCGCTCGCCGGCACGCAAGTCATCCAGCGACTTGCCCGACAGCTTGCCGTAGCCGCTGAAGTCGCGCACCGAATAATTGACGTCGCCGTCGCTGCCCTGATAGGCCAGGCCTTTGTGTTCCAGTCTTTCGATCAAAGCCAGCATCTGCGGCACGAATGCTGTGGCGCGCGGCTCGTGATCCGGCTTTTGCACGCCCAGCGCCGCCGCGTCTTCATCCATGGCCTGGATGAAACGGCCGGTCAGCTGCGAGATGGTTTCGCCGTTTTCCACGGCGCGCTTGATGATCTTGTCGTCGATATCGGTGATATTGCGCACATAAGTGACCTCAAAGCCCGACTGCCGCAACCAGCGCTGCACCATGTCGAACACCACCATCACGCGGCCGTGGCCAAGATGGCAATAGTCGTAAACCGTCATGCCGCATACATACATGCGGACTTTGCCCGCTTCGATCGGAGAAAACGGCTGCTTCTCACGCGCCAGCGTGTTATATATTTTCAGGTCGCTCATGGGAAGTTACGGCTCAGGTACAGAAATAAGGCAAGGAAATAAGCACAGAAATATTGCACGCCGTTCCACGCATCCACGCACTTTCCGTGCGCGACGCCAATACAACAAGGCCGTCAAAACTCTTTTGCAGTGTTTAGTTTGATAAAATGTTGCTTTTCGCCGCAGTATATCATTACTGAAAAGCGAAAATGCAGCACATGGATTACGAACACGGCACCCCTTACATGAAGGATTTTTATGACCGCACCTCTTGGTTTGTCCCGTCGCAAGTTCACTTTGGCATTGGCATCGGCGTTAACTGCCGTCACTTTTGCAGCTAGCCCATCGCTTGCCAGCGCTGCCGACAAGCCGCATGTTCTGTTGAAAACCAACATGGGCGACATCGTCATCGAACTGAATCCGGAAAAAGCGCCGAAGACAGTCAAGAACTTTCTGGGCTACGTCAACAGCGGGCATTATAACGGCACGATTTTCCACCGCGTGATCGACAGTTTCATGATCCAGGGCGGCGGCATGAGCAAGGACATGGTCGAGAAACCGGCTCCCAACAAGGTCGAGAACGAAGCCAAGAACGGCCTCAAGAACGTTCCTTACAGCGTCGCCATGGCGCGCACCGCTGACCCGCAGTCGGCCGGCGCGCAGTTCTTCATCAATGTGAACAACAATGAATTCCTCAACTATCCTGGCCGCGACGGCTGGGGCTATGCGGTATTCGGCCAGGTCATCAAGGGCATGAACGTGGTCGACAAGATCAAGAAAGTGAAGACCGCCTACCAGGACGTGCCGACCACGCCGGTGATCATCGAATCGGCCACCGTCACCAAATAATATTTATTCTCTATCAATCCACACACCAACCACTAATAGGAAATACCATGGCTGTCATCCTCACCACCAACCACGGCAAGATCAAGATCGAACTGGATGCTGAAAAAGCGCCGAAGAGCGTCGAAAACTTCCTGGCCTATGTCAACGCCGGCCATTACAACGGCACGATTTTCCACCGCGTGATTCCCGGTTTCATGGTGCAAGGCGGCGGCTTCGAGCCAGGCATGAAGCAAAAGCCGACTAACGACCCTGTCGAAAACGAAGCCAAGAACGGTCTCAAGAACGAGCCTTACACCCTGGCCATGGCACGTACTTCGGCGCCGCATTCCGCTTCGGCGCAGTTCTTCATCAACGTCAAGAACAACAGCTTCCTCGACTATCCAGGCCAGGACGGCTGGGGCTATTGTGTTTTCGGCAAAGTAGTCGAAGGCACCGATGTCGTTGATGCCATCGAAAAAGTCAAGACCACGCGCAGCGGCATGTTTGCCGACGTCCCGGAAACCGATGTCATCATCGAAAAAGCTGAAGTAGTCGCTTAATAGCACCATTCCAAGCCTCAAGCCCTTTCATGACAGCTACAGACTCGAACCAGCCGGCAGCTACCGTCGCGCTGTTTATCTCCGACCTGCATTTGCAGGCGGCGCACCCGCGCACCACGCAAGCCTTCTTCGATTTCTTGCAAGCCAGGGCGATGCAAGTGCAGCAACTGTATCTGCTGGGCGACCTGTTCGAGTACTGGGCTGGCGACGACGACCTGGAAACGCCCTACAACAGCGACATCGCCGCCGCGATCCGGCAAGTCAGCGCCGGCGGCGTCAAGGTTTTCTGGATCGCAGGCAACCGCGATTTCCTGGTCGGCGAAGGCTTCGCGCGGGCTGCCGGCTTGATCATGCTGCCGGATCCCTCAGTAATTGAGGTCGCGGGTCGACGCCTGGCGATTGCCCACGGCGACGCCCAATGCACCGATGACCTCGCCTATATGGCGTTCCGGGCGCAGGTGCGGCAACCGCAATGGCAAACGCAATTCCTGGTCTTGCCGCTGGCGCAACGCAAGGCGATCATCGCCGGCGTACGCAAGGAAAGCCAGGAAGAGCAGCGCCATAAAACAATGGAAATCATGGACGTCAACGCCGAGGCAGTGAGTGCCTTGTTTGACGCCACTGCCACCAGCACGCTGATTCACGGCCATACGCATCGGCCGGCATGCCATCAGATGCCGCACAATCACGGCATCCGCACACGCTATGTATTGCCGGACTGGGAATATGACGTCAAGACGCAGCGCGGCGGCTGGATTGCCATTGATGCCGCAGGCGTGATCCGGCGCTTTGGGCACGACGGCCAGGAAATTCCAGACGATCCGGCGTAGTCGGCGCGTCAATCAATCGAATTGCCGCTTGAACTCCGCAAACTGCGCGCTCAGATCATCCATTTGCCGCCGCAAGCCTGACACCTCTTCCTCAAGCTGGGCGATCCTGTCCTGGCTGCTGCCCATGACCACGGAAGCGCTGCCCGACATCGCATCCGCAATGGCCTGCTGCTCAAGCGCTTCCTCGCCGGCCAGCAGGTGCGCATAACGCGGCTCCTTGGTGCCCGGCGCTTTCGCCAGACGCGCCACCAGCGGCGGATATTTATCGACCAGGAACTGCAAGGCGGTTTCCACCTCGCCCACGCTGGCGAACTCATGCAACCGGCCGCTGCGGCTGCGCAACTCGCCGGCAGTCTGGATGCCGCGCAGCATCAGGGTCGTCAAGACCGCCAGCTTGTCCTGCTCCAGCACCCATTTGATGCGCATCCGGTGCTCGTACTTGGAAACCCTGGCGCCGGCCTGCCTGACCTCGACCACCAGCTTGCGCTGCATCAGCCGCTGCAGGATATCCAGCACGCTGGACTCGCTGATCGACATGACCGGATCACGGCTGGACAGCTGGTTGCAGCCGTTGGTCAGCGTGTTCAGCGACAAGGGATAATTATCCGGCGTCAGCGCTTCTTTCTCGGCCAGCACCGCGAGTACGCGGATTTCAAAGGGATCGAGAAAATCGTCTGTGCGGACAGCATCCGCTTGCGGCTGCTCGCCGCCGGCAATTTCGTTGTCGTCTTGATTCATTGACAGTTCTCCTGGTGCGCGGACCTACTCAACCAGCTTGTTGAGCTGGTCCGGATCAAATTTTTCCAGCTCGGGCAAGCTCTCGCAAGCGATGCCCGATTTCTTCAGCAGCGCAATGATGCGGTCGATCTGGTGCTCCTGCGCAGCGGCGTTGTCGATCAGGCCATGCAGCGCCTTCGACAAGGGATCGTCGCCGTTCGGCGTAACGCCGTAGGCCGCGAACATGCGCGCTGCTGCTTCGTCCTTGCTGCTGCCGCTTTCCTTCTGCACGATGCGGGCCGGGTTGCCGACCGCCGTTGCGCCCGGCGGCACCTCCTTGACCACCACGGCATTGGAGCCGACCTTGGCGCCCTCGCCGACGGTGAAGCCGCCCAGCACCTTGGCGCCGGCGCCGATGATGGCGCCGCGCGCCAGGGTTGGATGGCGCTTGGCGCCCTTGTTGAGCGAAGTGCCGCCCAGGGTGACGCCCTGGTAGATGGTGCAGTCGTCGCCGACTTCGGCGGTTTCGCCGATCACCACGCCGAAGCCATGGTCGATGAAGACCCGGCGGCCGATAGTGGCGCCGGGATGGATTTCAATCCCGGTGAAAATGCGCGCGATGTGCGAAATGAAGCGCCCCGGCCATTTGAAGCCGTTGTGCCAGCAATGGTGCGCCCAGCGGTGCAGGATGATGGCATGCAGCCCCGGGTAGCAGGTCAGCACTTCCCACTGGGTACGGGCGGCGGGATCGCGTGCCATGATGTTGGCAATGTCTTCACGAATGTTGCTGAACATAGGGATATCGAATGAATGCGGAGGCGTAATGTTATTCCAAATTACGCCGGCCGTCTTTTATCGCAGGACTTCAGGAACCGCCGCGAAAGCAGCGACTGGGCGGCGGCCGGAAAGGTGTCTGGAGCTGGTCCGCCGGCAGGTGGCGGATCGGGCTCAGCACAGGTAGTGCGGAAGTGGAATCAACAACCCTTGACCATGCGCTGGCGGCGCGCTTCGTACAGGCAGACGCCGGAGGCGACCGAGACGTTCAGGCTTTCGACCGAACCGAACATCGGCACATTGACCAGCACATCGCAGGTCTCACGCGTCAGGCGGCGCATGCCCTCGCCTTCGGAGCCCATCACAATCGCGGCCGGGGTCGAGAAATCGGCTTCATACAAGCCCTTTTCGCCATCCTCATCGGTGCCGATCAGCCAGATTTCACGCTCTTTCAGCTCACGCAAAGTGCGCGCCAGGTTGGTGACGGTAATATAAGGAACTGTTTCCGCAGCGCCGCTGGCGACCTTGGCGGCCGTGGCATTGAGGCCTACTGCACGGTCTTTCGGTGCAATCACGGCGTGGGCGCCGGCGCCGTCGGCAACCCGCAGGCAGGCGCCGAGATTGTGCGGATCGGTGATGCCGTCGAGGATCAGCAGCAGCGGCGGACCGACGATCGCGTCCAGCAATTCATCCAGGTTACGCGCCAGCGACAGTTCGCCGGCCTTGGCCACCACGCCCTGGTGGCGGCGGGTGCCGACAATATTCGACAAGCGCTGGTCATCCACCGGGATGACGCGCACGCCCACGGCTTTCGCTGCCTGCAGCAAATCCTGCATGCGGCGGTCGACGCGGCTGGCATCCACGTAAATCTCTTCCACCGACGACGCTTCATGACGCAAACGCGCGGTGACGGCGTGAAAGCCGAAAATCATTTTACTTTTCATATTCTATCTATCTGAATCTGTCTAAATCTATCTGAATCTATCTGGTTCAATCTGACTGCCAACTGCCGACAGCAATCTAGCGCTTGCGCTTGCTGGATTTCGTGAAGCCCTTCGGCGCCCGCGCCTTCTCTGCAGAACCGCTGGCCTTCTTGGCTTTGCCCGCCTTGCCGGCCGGCGTAGTCTTGGCGGCCGTCGTTACCCTCGCGGTTTTCTGCGGCGCAGCCTTGCCGCCAGCCTTGGGCTTGGCGCCGCGGCCTTGTTCATTGTCGGCGCGCCGCGCTTCGTTCTTGAGCACTGTCTTGATGCCCGGCTCGTTGACCAGGCGCAGGTCGATCTTGCGGGCATCCAGGTCGACCCGGCTGACTTGTACCGTGACGCGATCGGTCAGCTGGTAGCGGATGCCGGTGCGTTCGCCGCGCAATTCGTGACGCGCTTCGTCGTACTGGAAATAATCGGCGCCGAGCTCGGTCACGTGCACCAGGCCTTCGATATACAAGGCGTCAAGCTGGACAAAGATGCCGAAGGTGGCGACGCCGGAAATCACGCCGGTGAATTCTTCGCCAAGCTTGTCGCGGATGAAATAGCACTTGAGCCAGGCTTCGACATCGCGCGAAGCCTCGTCGGCGCGCCGCTCATTGGCCGAACAGTGCACGCCGAGGGCTTCCCAGATCGCCAGGCTGCCTTCGCTTTTCTTCTTGCCTGCCGCCTTGTCTTCCGCCTGCTTCTTGCGGCCGGCCGGCGACAGCATGGTGTTCAGCGCGCTGGTGTCGAGCCCTTTCGGATCGTAGCGCTTGCCTTGCAGGATGGCCTTGATGGTACGGTGCGTGAGCAGATCGGGATAGCGCCGGATCGGGCTGGTGAAATGCGCATACGATTCATACGACAAGCCAAAGTGGCCGATATTTTCCGGATTATAGACCGCTTGCTGCATGGAACGCAGCATCATGGTCTGCAGCAGGATCGCATCGGGCCGCGCCTTGATCTTCGGCATCAGCTCGGCGTAATCCGACGCCGAAGGCGTATCGCCGCCGGCCAGGTTCAAACCCACCTGCTTGAGGAAAGTACGCAGGATCGTCAGCTTTTCCTTGGTCGGATGGGCATGGATGCGGAACAGGCCCGGATGCTTGTGACGCTCCATCAGGTCGGCGGCGCACACGTTCGCCGCCAGCATGCATTCTTCGATCACCTTGTGCGCATCGTTGCGGGTGCGCGGCAGGATTTTCTCGATCTTGCCGGCGGCATTGCAGACGATGTAGGTTTCGGTGGTCTCGAAATCGATGGCGCCGCGCGCCTGCCGTGCCTGCAGCAGCGCATGGAACACTTCGTACAGATGCAGCAGGTGCGGCACCAGGCCGGGACGCTTGGCCGCTTCAGGACCTTTGGTGTTGCCCAGGATCGCCGCCACTTCGGTATAGGTCAGGCGGGCGGCGGAATGGATCACCGCCGGATAAAACTGGTAAGCCTTGATCTCGCCCTTGGCGCTGATCACCGCATCGCACACCAGGGTCAGGCGGTCGACATCGGGATTGAGCGAGCACAGGCCGTTGGACAACTTCTCGGGCAGCATCGGAATCACGCGGCGCGGGAAATACACCGAGGTGCTGCGCTCCAGCGCGTCCACATCCAGCGCATCGTTCGGCTTGACGTAATGGCTGACGTCGGCAATCGCCACGATCAGGCGATAACCGTTGGCGCGGCCGATCTTGACCGGCTCGCAATAGACGGCATCGTCGAAGTCGCGCGCATCTTCGCCATCGATGGTGACCAGCGGCACGTCGCGCAGATCGACGCGGTCGGCCAGGTCGGCGGCACGCACTTCGCCCGGTAGCTTGGCGGCCAGTTTTTTTGCGGCTTCGGAAAATTCGTGCGGCACGCCGTACTTGCGCACCGCGATTTCGATTTCCATGCCCGGATCGTCGATATCGCCGAGGATTTCGACAATCTTGCCGACCGGCTGGGTAAACCGCGAAGGCTGTTCGGTCAGTTGCACGCTCACCACCTGCCCGGCCTTGGCCTTGCCCGGCGAGCCTGCCAGGATGATGTCCTGGCCGATGCGCTTGTCTTCGGGCGCAATCACCCACACCCCGTTTTCATTGAGCAGACGGCCGATGACGTGGGTATTGGCGCGCTCCACCACTTCGACAATTGTTCCTTCAGGACGGCCGCGGCGGTCGGTGCCGACAATGCGCGCCTGGACGCGGTCGCCGTGCAGCACTTTCTGCATTTCCTTTTCAGGCAGGAAAACGTCGTCGCCGCCCTCGTCGGGGATAAGGAAACCGAAACCGTCGCGATGACTGCTGACGCGGCCTTCGATAAAACCGGGGGAATTGGTCAGTTTGTAGATGCCGCTGCGGTCAGGCTTGATCTGTCCGTCACGTTCCATGGCATTCAGGCGGCGCGTCAAACCTTCCATTTCATCGGGCTTGACACTTAGTGCGGCAGCCAGGGCGGCGGCGTTTTGCGGTTCGGAGGAGGTCCGCAGAAGGCCGAGAATTTCCTCCCGGCTGGGAATTGTGTAGGAATATTGGCTCAAAAGGCTCTTCAACTGGTTGTTATTCATCAACGCTTAGTGTAACGGAGGATTGTGACATTCTCCTAACCAAGCAGCTTATATCTTCCGCTTTTGCTGCCCTGCTCTATCTTCTTTCAAATGGTAGTTGACATATTCTCGCATTAGCTTATAATCTCGCTCTCTCAAGCCCACGTGGCGGAATTGGTAGACGCGCATGGTTCAGGTCCATGTGCCGCAAGGTGTGGGGGTTCGAGTCCCTCCGTGGGCACCATATACCATAGACCAGACCCTTTTCGGGGTCTGGCTCTCCGCAAGATTCCATGCCTCCCGGCATAGCAATACGATACGTCCGGGAGTGCCTGGCAAATTCCAGCAACAGCACTTTTCCCTGCAGTACGCGCATTACGACGATCCCGCGAGGACGCCGACACGCTGCATATTACCAGCTTCAATAACTCCAGACGCAACAAAACCCAGCCTGTGGCAACGGCCGGGTCGCTACGCCTGTCGAATAGGCTTTTTGCCGGGCGGGATATCAGTCCCGCCCCGGATCATTTCACTTGAAGGGATTGATCATCACTTTCTGCGGATTCACCGTCGCTCCCGCTTGGATCTGGGCATCGATGACCTGGTAGAAGGCATTGCCGGTATCGGCGATACTCCAGGTGCTCAGGATCACGTGATAGCCGCTGCGGTTGGCTGGAATGGTGCAACGATGCGTGGCATGGCTGTTGCTGGGTGGCGCGAAACCGCCCTTGACGACGCAGAACGGCTGCAAGTCAAATGCGTCCCGGCTCAGCTTCTGGCTCGGATCCCAGCCCTGCTTGGTAATGTAGTAGCGCCAGTCCTGCGTCATGTGGCCGGCGGTGAAGTACCAGCTGAAATCGTTGACCCCGGTCTTCAACGCCACTTTCTTCCAGCGCGTCGGCGTTTGCACATTCAGTTCGGAAAACTGCGCCAGGCCGCCAGCCGCGATCGTACCGTCGGCCGGACCGGCTGCGGGAAAGCCCTTCGGACCTTCTACGCTTTGCGGTTCATACTGAATCGCGCCGCAAGCCGAATTCTCTTGCGTCTTGCACATGAAAGCGCGCGATTTGGGGGCATCGATGTAGCCGTGCGCCAGGGCCGCCAGCGGCGCCGCCAGCACCAGCATTAAAGTCAGACGGGACGATATGCGTTTCATTATTTCTCCTAACGGGCATGCAGTGAACAAATGCGCCGCCGGCATCGCTGCGGCGGGCAGGTCGATTCTGCTGCCAACGACAGGGCTGCGTAACTGGCAACGTTTACAGTTGCCTGCCCGTTGATCCGAGCGCTCCGGGATGCTCACTGCCAGTCTGATAATTGTCAGACTTATCCTATAATGTGCAGCACCTCAAGCGCCGCCTGGCAAGCGCGCAGAGGAACGAAGCCGCAAACCGACAAGGATATCTACAGTGAAACTGACCAACCAATCTGTCATCGCCCTGCTATGGGGCTTGCTGTATCTGGTCATGGGCTACACCTCGCATCAGCTCAACGGGCCGATCGCCGCTACCGGCTATATCTGGCTGCCGGCCGGCGTGACGGTGGCCGCGTTCATGCTGACCAGGATGGCGCGCTGGCTGCCGGTGATCATCGGCTTCGCGCTGGCGCAACTGCTGCTGGGCTGGATTGAAAATCGCGACCTGCTGCGCGTAACGCTGTTCGCCCTCGATGAGATCGGCGTCGCCGCGATTGCCGTGGCGCTGGTGCGGATGACGCAATTGCCGATGGAAGGCCTGTATTTCGTGCGCGGCCTGCTGATTGCCGGCGTCGCCTGCAGCACCGTCAGCGCAGCGATCGGCGCGGCCTGGTTCCTGATCGTGAAGGACGTGCCTTTCTGGCCGACCGCGCGCATCTGGGCGGCATCCGACCTGGTCGGGATCCTGATCGTCACGCCGGTGCTGGCAGGCTGGTCGCGTTTCCACGCCATGCGTTCGGGCGGCATGGACCGCAGCGATTTCCTGCTGGGGCTGGCGGCTTTCATTGCGCTCGGCGTCACCGCCTACCTGATTTTCGATGGCCACACCCTGAGCAATTTTTCAGCCGGCGTCAATTTTGCGCTGACCTACGTACCGCTGTTTTTCGCCGCGGTGGTAACCCTGCTGTGGGGCGGCCGCGGCGGCTCGCTGGCAGTCGCCATGCTGGCCTTCTTTGCGCTCTTGAACACGGTGCAGGGCGAGGGGCCGTTTGCTGCCTTCGCCGACACCTATTCCAAGCATTCGCTGCTGGAAGCCCAGCTCTACCTGGCCGTGGCCGCCCTGCTCTGCCTGCTGATCAGTGCCCTCAAGACCACCCGCGAGCAATTGCACGAAGACGCCGCGCAATGGAAAAGCGATGTCGAACTGGCGCTGACCGTCAGCCGCCAGCTGGTCTACAGCATGGATCCACATAGCAGGAAGCTGTGCTGGAACGGCGACCTGCAAGGATTGCTGGGCCTGCCGGCCAATGCCTTCAGCGAACTCGACCAGGTGCTGGCGCATGTCCACCCCGACGACCGCGAGCAATTGCGCAGCCGCTGGCTGGACGACATGGACGACGATGTCCGGCCCGATCTGCGTTTTCGCCTGCTGCTGCCGGTCGGACACACCACCGAGATGACCGACATGAGCGCAGTGCTGCTCGATGCCGACGAATCGGTCGCCATGGTGGCCGGTGCCTGGCGCCTGCATATCCGCGAAGACGAACGGCAACCGCGCCAGGGGTCTGCCGCTTTATGAGCGTTCGTACCGGCGCCCTGCTGATTCACGGCCTGGGCGGCACCCAATTCGATCTGGGCTCCATGCACAAGGTGTTGCAGCGCGCGGGAGTGGAAACCCACGCCGTCACCTTGCCCGGCCATGGCGGCCAGCCGGAGGACCTGGTGGACGTGCGCATGGAAGACTGGCTCGACACGGTCACCGCCGCGTATCGGGAACTGGCGCCGCAGTACGACACTTTCCATGTGCTCGGCATGTGCCTGGGTTCGCTGCTGGCGCTGGCTTTGTGCGAGCGCGTGCAGCATGCCAAAGGCAAGCTGGTGACGCTGGCGCCGCCGGTCTTCATCGACGGCTGGTCGACCCCATGGTATCGCCAGCTGCGGCACGTGGTGTACTGCATCCCCGGCATGTCCGACAAGATGAAAGTGGAAGAAGACGAGCCCTTCGGCATCAAGAACGCCACGGTGCGGGCGATCGTCAAGGCCAAGTTCGCGCGCGGCGACAATTTCCATTACCGCTGGGTGCCGCTGGCCTGCATCCGCCAGGTCGACCGCCTGCGCCGCCTGGTGCTGGCCGGCGCCCGCGATATCTCCTGCCCGACGCTGGTGGTGCATGCGCGCGAAGATGAACTGACCAGCCTGAAATCGGCCGAATTCCTGCAGGCGGCGTTGCCGGATGTGCGGGTGGTGGTGCTGGAGAACAGCTACCACATGATTTGCGTCGACAACGACCGCGACCTGGTCACCAACAGCGTGCTGGAATTCTTCGGCTATCCGCCGGCGCCGGCGCGGCGGATGCGCGGCGCCGGCAAGCTTGACGCCTAGCGCGCCATATCCCTAGAAAACCCGTCCCAGCTGCAAATACAGGTTCCAGACGCCGCGCGGAGCAATCGCCGCGCCAAAATACAGAGGTCCGAGGAAGCTGTTGCCGCCTAAGAACATGCTGGCGCTCTTCTTGAACGGCCCTGTCGCAAAAGCATCCCTGCTCTGCCAGACATCGCCCACCTCCAGGCTGGTGCCCAGCACCGTACTGCGCAAGCCAGGCAAATCCAGCCCCGGCATGTCGCGCAGATAGGTCATGCGCCCATATAACAGGTAGTTGCCGGAAAACTGATCGGGGGCGTAGGCAGACAAATGCTGGAATCCGCCCAGCGTGAATCCCAGTCCGCCATTGGCGCCGGCGCCGTTCTGCTCGTTGCCGTAAGTACCGGCCGCTTCCAGCGCCAGGTTGAGCGTGTTGCCGCCGCGGCTGACCGCCCACAGCGCCTTGCCCTGGGCATCGCTGTAACTGTTGGCGGCGCCGCCGAAAGCCACATTGCTAACCGCGGAAAGATAGTAGCCCTTGCGCGGGAACAGCGGGTCGTCGAGCTGGTCGACGGTAAGCTGCGTGCGCACCACCGGCTGCTTTACGCGAAAGCTGTCGAATATCAGCTCCGGCGCGATATCGATGAATTCCATTGGCAAATTGTAGGTTGGCCTCGCCTCCAGCCACTGATAATAGACACCCGTGCGCAACTCCCCCAAACGGCCGATCGGCATGCCAAGATCGACCCCGACTTTGGTGGTGTCTATCCGGTAGGCTGTCACCGGTACGGTGCTGGAAGTGACCGTGCCCTCGTCCGAATACAGGTCGATGTGCCGGCGCGCATACTCCGCATAGGGCGCCACATACAGTCCGACCGTGTTCCAGATCGGCTGCCGCAATTCAGTATGCAGGCTGGCTTGCTTGCTGCCCAGCACAAGGTCGTTGCGCCACTCCAGGCCGCTGTCGGTCATCCATGGCAGGCGGTGACCCACCTGCAGATTGAAGTCGCCGCGGCCATTGAAACTGTTGGAAACGCCCAGGCCGAACAACAGGAAATGCGGCCCCCATGATTTATCGTCGGCGTCGACCTTCAGCACATTGCGGCCATTTTCAGTCACAAGTTCCTGCGTGACGCTTTTGAAATCGCCGTTGGTCGACAAGCTCGCCATCTCCTTGTTGAGCGCGATCGGGTTGTAGAAATCGCCTTCCTTCACATTCAGCGAGCGCCGCACCACCGCTGCCGGCACCCGCCCCTTGCTGTTGATCTCTATGGCGTCGATGCGCGTGTTCTGAGCCAGCACCGGCCCGCCGTTGCGAGCGGCCAGATAGGCCTTCCATTGCTGCGGCGGCAAGGCCAGCGGCGCCAGCTTGGCGCGCTGCCTTTCGGCAGCGTCGTAGCCGGCCTTGACGCCATCGTTGCCGCGCGAAAAATCGGCAAAGCCCAGGTCGCCCATGTCCGGCTCAATCAATATGTCGTCCTTATTGAGCGAATCGACCTGCCGCTTGACGTTCTGGCGGATCAGGATGGTCACCATCTGCTGCGCCACCGCGGTGGGCGATTCGAGCGTGGTCGGATCTTGCAGATCAGCGGCGATATTGACCGCAATGATGATGTCGGCCCCCATTGCGCGCGCCTGGTCGACCGGCAGGTTGCGCACCAGGCCGCCGTCCACCAGCGTCCGGCCGTCCAGCTTGAGCGGCGCGAACAAGCCCGGCACCGCCATGCTGGCGCGGATTGCGCGCGGCAAGGAGCCTTGGCTGAGGATCACTTCCTCGCCGCTGCCGAGATCGGTCGCCACCGCGCGGAATGGCGTCGGCAGCTTGTCAAAGGAAATATTGGCTGGCAGCTGCGGCATCCAGTTCTGCAACAGCGCCAGCAGATTGTTCCCCTGCACCAGGCCCGCCGGCAGCTTCAGCTTGCCGTCGCCGTAGCCGGCGGAAAGGCCGATCGGATATTGATAATCATCTTCGCGCTGCGACTGCGGCAGGTCGGCCCGCTCATTGCGGTCAAACGCAATATCGCTCAGATTGGTGCCGGTCAAGATATGGTTCAGCTCGTCAACCGACAGGCCGCTCGCATACAGCCCGCCGACCACCGCGCCCATGCTGGTGGCCGCGACATAATCGATCGGGATATGCATTTTCTCCAGCGCCTGCAACACGCCCAGATGGGCATAGCCGCGGGCGCCGCCGCCGGACAGCACCAGGCCGATGCGCGGCCTGGCGTGAGGATCGTCGCTTGCTTTTTTAACAGCATCCATTCCCAGCTCGGGCGCCGCGGTTGCAGCGCCGGCATGGGCAAGGCCCAGCAGCAGGCAGCCGAAATAGACGCAGATGCTGCGTAGCAGACGGAAATTCACAATATTTCGCTTCAAAAGGGACATGAGTCGCAGGAAAACACCTGATATCGGTATTATTAAACAATGACCCGCACGATTATATTTGAATAAGCACTTGGGACAGCCGCTACATCCGAGGTTTTATCCAGGCTGCGCGCTCTTGAAGCCCGGGCGTGCGCCCTGATATGGGTAAGAAGCGCGGCGCTCGCTTTGCCGCCCATCACATTCCGCCTTTCTTTTCACGGGTTTCCACATGCCATCCCGCTCCGCTATCTTGACCGTCCTGTTTTTGCTGGGCGCCTTGCACGCCCTGATCGGCTGGCTGCTGATGCCCTCGCTGGCCGCAATGCCCCTGCTGCAAACCCTGCTCGGCCTGTGGCTGCTGTTGTCGTTCCTGCTGATTCCGGCCGGCATGCTGGGCCGCGTCATCAAGCGCCAGCCCTTGTCAGACCGGCTGGCATGGGCCGGCATGCTGGCCATGGGCGTTTTTTCATCGCTGCTGGTCATTACCTTATTGCGTGAGCTGTGCTTGCTGGTGTTGCCTTGGCTTGGCGTGCACGATGTGCGCCTGCCGGCCTGGAGTGCGCTGGCGGTACTGCTGCTGGCCGCGGTTTCCAGCCTGGTCGGCTATTTCAATGCGCGCCGGCTGGCCGCCGTGGTGGACATCGATATCCCCATTAGCGGCCTGCCTGCCGCCTTGCAAGGATTCACCATCGCGCAGATCAGCGATATCCATGTCGGCCCGACCATCAAACGCGGCTACCTGGATGCCATCGTCAACAAGGTCAACACCCTGAAAGCGGACCTGATCGCCATTACCGGCGACCTGGTGGATGGCAGCGTGCAGGAACTGGCGCCGCACACAGCGCCGCTGGCCAACTTGCAATCGCGCCACGGGGCTTACTTTGTCACGGGCAATCATGAGTATTACTCGAACGCGCCGGAATGGGTGGCCGAGGTGCGCCGCCTGGGATTGACGGTCTTGATGAACGAGCATGTGGTCCTCAAGCATCAGGGGGCCTCGCTGCTGGTGGCCGGGGTTACCGACTATAGCGCCCACCATTTCGATGAGGCCGGGCGCAGCGATCCGCGCGCAGCGCTAGCAGGAAGTCCGCAGCATGTCGCCGTCAAGCTGCTGCTGGCGCACCAGCCGCGCTCCGCCACGGCGGCGGCCGATGCCGGCTTCGATCTGCAGCTGTCCGGCCATACCCACGGCGGCCAGTTCTTTCCCTGGAACCTGTTCGTGCCTTTGCAGCAACCGTACACAGCAGGCTTGAACCGCTTGCGCAATCTGTGGGTGTACACCAGCCGCGGCACCGGTTACTGGGGGCCGCCCAAGCGTCTTTTCGCACCTTCTGAAATTACCCGCCTGCGGCTGGTCCCCGCATAAATAGCGCTAGAGCAGGACCTTGCCGCGCATGGCCTTGTCCTTGCCGCGCCGGGTCTTGCTGTCGACGCGCTTTAGCTGAGAACTGCGGCTGGGCGCGGTGGGCCGCCTTTTTTTCTGGACCACAGTCACGCTCAGCAGCAGTTCCTGCAGCCTCAGCATGGCCTCGCTCTTATTTTTTTCCTGGCTGCGCGACTGCTGCGCCTTGAGGATCAGTACGCCGTCCTTGGTGATGCGCTGGTCGTTCAGAGCCAGCAGCTTTTCCTTGTAGAACTCAGAGAGCGACGATGCCGGAATATCGAAACGCAGGTGGATGGCAGAGGACACCTTGTTGACATTCTGACCGCCCGGCCCTTGGGCGCGCACGGCGCTGATCTCGATCTCGCTCAGCGGAATGGCGAGCGAGTCGGTAATGCGCAGCAGCTTGTCGTCGTTAGGAGGAAACATGCGCATTATTATAGGGGCAATGTCACCCCTGGCTGCGCAGATCCTCCAGCACGCTGCCGGCCGCGGCGGCTTCCGCTTCATGGCCCGGCTCGCGCCAGGTTTCCGCCAGCGCATCCGCCTGCCATTGCTGCATCGCCGGCAGGTTCAGCAGCAGCGCGGCGTAGGCCTGCGCCGCCGGACTCAGTTGCAAGCCGTAAGTCTGCACCCGGAAGGCGACCGGCGCAAAGAATGCATCGACGGCGCTGAAACCGGCGCCGCCCAGGAAGGGACCGCCGAAGCGCTGCAGACCCTCGTTCCACAATTCATCCAGCCGCGCAATATCGCGCGCCAATGCCGCTGGCACCTGCGCCAGCCTGACCCGGATGCCGCAGTTCATGGTGCAGTATTCGCGCAAGGCGCCAAAGCCGGAATGCATCTCGGCGGCGGCGCAACGGGCCCAGGTCCTGGCTTGCGTATCGGCTGGCCAGACGCCTGCATGGCGCTCGGCCAGGTATTCGACTATGGCCAGCGAATCCCAGACCGCGGTTGCGCCGTCTTTCAGGGCCGGCACTTTGCCGGTCGGCGAAAAACTGCGGAAGGCGTCCCAGTTGGCGCCAATGCCATCGTCGGAAAACGGCACCAGGTGTTCCTTGAATCCCAGCCCCAGAGCACGCATCAGCACCCATGGGCGCAGCGACCACGACGAATAATTTTTATTGGCGATATACAGCTCATACATGATGGCAAACACTCCGTTTTGAATTGTTATGGTTAAACGCAAATAGGTGCACGGGATCCGACTGGCGCAGACATGCTTGCATTACACAGTGCGGAATGGGATTCTATATGTTTCCGGGAAAGAATACCCGTACAGCTATGGCATAACCATGCCGGCTAAGGCATGATGACTATTGCAGCCGCCAATTTATCCAAGACGATGAAACCATACCGCACCAGCCCCCGCACAGCGACCAGGACAGCCAGCTTGCTGCTGCGCGCTTCGCTGTTGCTGCTGGCGCTGGGCGGCAACGCCAGCAGCGCCGCCGATCGCTATCAGATCGATAGCGAGCACACCTATACCTACTTCGAATACAGCCACTGGGGCTTGTCGATGCAGCGCAGCCGCTTCGACATCACTACCGGCACGATCGAGCTTGACCGCGACAGCCAGAGCGGCAGCATCGAGATCGACATCGACGCTGCATCGATCAGCACCGGCAGCGACAGCTTCAACCAGATCATGCGTTCCGGCGATTTCTTCGACAGCGCCAACTATCCGAAGATCAGCTTCAAATCTTCCGCCCTGCACTTTGAAGGACCGCTGCTGACACAGGTAGACGGCGACCTGACCATCAAGGGCATCAGCCATCCTGTCACGCTGCAGATCAGCAATTTCAGCTGCCGCTTCATGCTTATCTACGGCAAGCAAGCCTGCGGCGCCAACGGCTCCGCCAATATCCTGCGCAGCGATTACAAACTGGGGCGCTATGCCCCCTTTGTCAGCGATGCCGTCACACTGCACATCAGCGTAGAAGCGATCAAGGAATATTGAAACGCCCCCTGGCCGACTCGGTCGGCATCTGCTTGACGCATGCGCAAGCGCGTCCCGCTCAAAAAAATTAATCAACACGCAAGTTTTTTATATTGCATTAATTTTTTTATAAATTCAATAAACGGATTTTTTAAAAATCCCCCTTATTCCAACCACCTGCCCTTGTCACTTGCCGAGAGGTTTACTCATATGATATTAATCAATTAACATTGATTAGAATGTATTTTTATCAACTACTCTGCGGCGAGAGAATGAGCAAACCCACATACCCCAGCCGCCCCAGCCCATTGCAACTCGATCTGGCCAATCGCTTGATCCAGCAAATCACTACCGGTGAACTCCCGGCCGGGACCCACCTGACCGAAGAAAGCCTGGCCAGCCGTTTCGATGTCTCCCGCACGCCGGTCAAAGCAGCACTGCGTCTGGTGGCGCAGCAGGGATTGCTTGATTACCACGTCAACAGCGGCTATTTCGTCAGCGCCAGCATCAGTCCGAAACCGGTTCCGGACAGGCTTGTCGCCGGCGTCAGCGGCGACGCCCTGTACCAACAGATGATCCGCGACCGCAAGCACAATCTGCTGCCCGACACCATGACGGAAACCGACTTCCTGGAGCAATACGCAGTATCGCGCAGCCTGCTCAGAGGAACGCTGGTGCGCATGGCGGCGGACGGCCTGATCGAGAAAAGGCGCGGCCAGGGCTGGAACTTCCCGCCCATCGTCAGCACGCAGGAACTGATGAACGAGAGCTATCAGTTCCGTATCGCCGTGGAATGCGCCGGCCTGCTGGAAAACAGTTTCAAGGCCGACGCCGAGCAATTGCGGAACAGCCGCCTGGCGCATGAGAAGCTGCTGCATCAGGCGGAAGACGAATATTCCGCCGCTGCCTTTTTTGCCGTCAATGCAGCATTTCACGAAATGCTGGCCCGCTTCTCCAACAATCGTTTCCTGCTGCAGGCGATACAGCAGCAAAACCAGCTAAGGCGGCTCGATGACCGTATCGCGCATTCCCGGGAGCCGCGCCAGATCGATTCCTGCAAAGAGCATTTGCAAATCATCGAAGCGCTGGAAAATGACAACAGGGAATGGGCATCCGCCTTGATGCGGCGTCATTTAACCGTCGCTCGGGACATGAGATAGCGGTGCATTTATGGACGCAAAAGAACCGGTGACGGTTATTGCTTCGCATCTCGCTGGATGTGTTTGCCTTGCGGACCGGATCGGCTGCCTGAAGGGCATTGCCCTGCAACCCAGCCTGCGGCCGACTTGCCATTGCCGGACCGGCCCGCAAAGATTCTGCTACGCCTGAAGGCAGGCATGGAATAATGCGCAGGAATGCATTTCCTGATCCAACATTTTTACCGGCTCGTCCATGTCCCCTACCCCCAACCACGATGCGCTGCGCACGCCAACCATCACCGATGTTGCACGCGAAGCCAAAGTAGGCAAAACCAGCGTTTCGCGCTACCTCAACGGCGAATTCGACAGCCTTTCCGACGCATTGCGGCTGCGCATCCAGCAGGCCATCAGCACGCTCGGCTTCCGCCCCAACCAGATGGCGCGCGGACTCAAGCGCGGCCGCACGCGCATGGTCGGCATGGTGGTCGCCGACATCAGCAATCCTTACTCGGTCGAGGTCATGCGCGGCGTCGAAGCGGCCTGCCAGAAACAGGGATTCATGCTGATGGTGTGCAATTCGGACAACCAGCTGGAGCTGGAAAAGCGCTACCTGGATTTGCTGACCAACTACCGGGTCGAAGGCCTGGTGATCAATCCGATCGGCTTGCCTGAAGAAGACCTGGCATCCATCAGCAACACCGGCCTGCCGCTGGTCATCATTGACCGCCGTGCCGTCCGCCTGCAGTGCGACATGGTCGGCCTGGACAACCGGCAAGCCGCTACCCTGGCGGCACAGCACTTGCTGCAGCAGGGATTTCAATCGATTCATTTTTTTACCGAACCGATCGGCCAGGTCAGCAGCCGCAGCGAGCGCGAGCAGGCGCTGCGCCAGGTGGTGGCGGCAGCCGGCAAGGGGTATTCGGCAACCACCTCGGAACTCGACATGGCGGACACAGCAGGCCTCGCCCTCGCCCTGCAGAAAGCCTTGAAAAGCAAGAAGCGCACCGCGATTTTTGCCGGCAACGGCCGCATGCTGCTGAACGTGGCGCTCGGCCTTCAGCAACTGGGCGCGCGCTGGCCTGAGGATATTGGCTTGCTGGGTTTTGACGATCCAAGCTGGGCGGCGCTGGCCGGCAGCGGCATCACCGGCATTCGGCAGCCGACGTTCGACATCGGCCATGCCGCGCTGGACTTTCTGGTGCAGCGCATCGACGGCATCGCCAGCCCGGCGCGCATGCAAGCCTTCCCGGGCGAATTGATGATACGCGGCTCCACCCAGTCGCTGAAAAGTGTAACGGAGGCTTGACGGCTGATTTTTTATGGATTACTTTGGAACCGGTTCCAAATGTATTCCCGCATTGCCTGATATTGCGTATCAGGCAATTTTTTAACTCTTTTATGGAACCGGTTCCAAAACACAAACGCATCCCAGAAATGCGAAGCAGAAACTTATCCAGGAGACAGATTTGCAAGCAACGCAATCACCCCAATCACCATCGAGCATCTTCATCGTGGCGTCCGCCTATGGTGTCGATTTTGTACAGAAACAAGGCCATGCAGCAGTCCTGCCGCTGGCGGCAAATGCCGGCGCAGACGGACTCGAAGTCCGCCGCGAACTGTTCCCCGATTCGGATGCGGAAATCGCGCTGCAGCTTGCCGGCTTAAAAAGCATCTTTGACGCGCATGGCTTGCAAGCGATGTACTCCGCGCCGGAATCCCTGTTCCGCCAAGACGGCGATCTCGATCTGGCGCTATTGGCGTCGCGTCTGCATGAAGCGGAAGTCCTCGGCGCCGCCACGCTCAAGCTGCAAATGCACGGCTATGCCGGCCGCGTCGACGCGCCTGCCCTGCAGCACGCGCTCAGCCGGTCGCCGGCAACGCTGTTGCTGGAAAACGGCCAGCAGGAAAGCGGCTGCCGCATCAGCGAATTCGCCGGTTTCTTTGCTGCCTGCAGCGCCAGCTTCCCGGCGATCCCGGTGGCAATGACTTTCGACATCGGCAACTGGAGCTGGGCCGGCGAGGATCCCGTGGCCGCAGTCCAGGCGCTGGCGCCGCACGTGCGCTATATTCATTGCAAGGACGTACAGGGCAGCGGCATGCGGCGCTTTGCGGTAGCGCTTGACGAAGGCAGCGTCGACTGGCGCGCTTGCCTGAGCCGGCTTCCCGGCGCCGTGCCGCGCGCAATCGAATATCCCTTGCCCGCCGATCCGGCAGCCCAGGCTCGCCATGTGCGGCAACTGCGTGCGGCGGCGGCATCCCTTTCTTGCGGAGCAGGCACATGCCAGTAAAATCCCTTGACGTCGTCACCTACGGCGAAGCCATGGCGATGTTTGTCGCCAGCGAAAGCGGCGATCTGGCCAAGGCAAAAAGCTTTGTCAAGCGTGCCGCGGGAGCGGAACTGAATGTCGCCACCGGCCTGGCGCGGCTGGGATTCCGGGTCGGCTGGGTGAGCCGGGTCGGCCGCGATTCCTTCGGCCGCTTCGTGCTGGAGACGCTTGCCAGCGAGGGCATCGACAGCGCAGCCGTCACCGTCGATGAACGCTATCCCACCGCATTTCAGCTCAAATCGCGCAACGACGACGGCAGCGACCCGGAAATCGAATACTTCCGCCAAGGATCCGCCGCCAGCCAGCTGTCGATCGCCGACTACCGCCCGGAATACTTCCAGGCGGCGCGCCATCTGCATTTGTCCGGCGTGGCGCCGGCCATTTCCGCCTCGTCGCTGGAACTGGCCTTCCACGTCGCCGGCGAGATGCGCGCCGCCGGCAAAAGCATCAGCTTCGATCCCAATCTGCGCCCCACCCTGTGGCGTTCGCGGGAAATCATGACGGACCGGCTCAATGCCCTGGCCTCCTACGCCGACTGGGTGCTGCCGGGCCTGGAAGAAGGCCGCATCCTGACCGGCCTGGCCAGCCCGCATGACATCGCCGGCTTCTACCTTGCACGCGGCGCCAGCGGCGTCATCGTCAAGCTCGGCAGCGCCGGCGCCTACCTGCGCACGGCGCGCCAGGAAGCCACTATCCCCGCCGCGCCGGTCGCCAAGGTGGTCGACACCGTGGGCGCCGGCGACGGCTTTGCCGTCGGCGTCGTCAGCGCCTTGCTGGAGGGGCGCGACGCGCATTTTGCGGCAACCCGCGGCAACCTGATCGGCGCGATGGCGATCCAGGTCAGCGGCGACAGCGAAGGATTGCCAACACGAAAACGGCTAGTGGACTGCAACAATCCACTAAAACAACGCCGCTAAAAAACAACAGGCTGGCAGCAGACCTGAAGAGCGGACAATCAAAACGAGGAGACAAGCAATGGAAACAAGAAAACTGGCGATGCGGCGGTGGTGGTTCATCATGCCCATCGTCTTCATCACTTACAGCCTGGCTTACCTGGACCGCGCCAATTTCGGCTTCGCCAGCGCTGCCGGCATCAACCGCGATCTCGGCATCGCGCAAAGCACTTCGTCGCTGATCGGCGCCCTGTTCTTCCTCGGCTATTTCTTCTTCCAGATTCCCGGCGCCATCTATGCGGAGCGGCGCAGCGTCAAGAAGATGATCTTCTGGAGCCTGGTGCTGTGGGGCAGCTGCGCCGCCCTGACCGGCGTGATCAGCAATATCCCGATGCTGATGGTGATCCGCTTTTCGCTGGGCGTGGTGGAAGCGGCGGTGATGCCGGCCATGCTGATCTACATCAGCAACTGGTTTACCAAAACCGAACGCTCGCGCGCCAACACCTTCCTGATCCTGGGCAATCCGGTCACGGTGCTGTGGATGTCGGTGCTGTCCGGTTACCTGGTCAACAGCTTCGGCTGGCGCCACATGATGATCGCCGAAGGGGTGCCGGCGATTGTGTGGGCCTGCATCTGGTGGTTCGTGGTGCAGGACAAGCCGGCTCAATCGACCTGGCTGAAACCGCAGGAAAAGGCCGACCTGAAGGCGGCGCTCGATCTGGAGCAGGTCGGCATGAAGCCGATGCGCAACTATGCCGAAGCCTTCAAGTCGCCGGCGGTGATCAAGCTGTGCGCGCAGTATTTCTGCTGGAGCATCGGCGTCTACGGCTTCGTGCTGTGGCTGCCGTCCATCCTGAAGAACGCCGCCGACATCAGCATGGTGGAAACCGGCTGGCTCTCTTCCCTGCCCTACCTGGCGGCGGTGATCGCCATGCTGCTGACCTCCTGGGCTTCGGACAAGATGCAGAACCGCAAGCTGTTTGTCTGGCCGGCGCTGCTGATAGCCGCCCTGGCATTCCTCGGTTCCTACCTGCTTGGCAGCAGCAATTTCTGGCTGTCCTACAGTTTGCTGGTGATTGCCGGCGCCGCCATGTACGCCCCTTACGGACCGTTCTTCGCCATCGTTCCCGAGCTGCTGCCGAAAAATGTCGCCGGCGGCGCCATGGCGCTGATCAACAGCATGGGCGCGCTCGGTTCTTTCCTCGGCTCCTATGTGGTCGGCTACCTGAACGGCGCCACCGGCAGCCCGTTCGCCTCTTATCTGTTCATGGCCGGCGGCTTGCTGGCCGCGGTGGTGCTGACCATGTCAGTCAAGCCGGAAACGCAAGCCCTGCCGCTGCCGCAGTCGGTCACGCAATGAGCAATCGATCAGGAACAATGATGCAAGCGAAAATCGTACTCTACAAAAAGGTCGCCGACGATGTATTGGCAATGCTGCAGCAGGACTACCAAGTGGTGCAGTTCGACGGCGTCGACGCCGGCAGCCGTGCCGCCTTCATGGCCGAATTGCAGGATGCCGTCGGCCTGATCGGCGCCAGCCTCAAGATCGATGCCGAAATCCTCGACCACGCGCCGCGGCTGAAGGCGATCTCGACCATTTCCGTCGGCGTCGACCAGTTCGACCCGGCCGACCTGCGGCGGCGCGGCATTGTGCTGCTCAACACGCCCGATGTCTTGACGGAGACCACTGCCGATACCGGCTTTGCGCTGATACTGGCCGCGGCAAGGCGGGTAGTGGAAATGGCTGGCTATGTGAAGCAGGGACGCTGGACCCACAGCATAGGCGAGGATTGCTTCGGCACCGACGTCCAGGGAAAAACCCTGGGCATTATCGGCATGGGCCGCATCGGCGGCGCGATTGCCCGGCGCGCGTCGCTGGGTTTCAGCATGCGGGTTTTATACAACAACCGCAGCCCCGACCCTGCCGCTGAAGCCGCCTATGCGGCGCGCTTCTGCCCGCTCGGCCAGTTGTTGCAGAATGCCGATTTCATCTGCATCACGGCGCCGCTGACGCCGCAAACCCGCGGCATGATAGGCAAGGCTGAGCTGGCGCAGATGCGTTCCAGCGCCATTCTCGTGAATATCTCGCGCGGCAGCATCGTCGATGAAGCAGCGCTGACCGAGGCGCTGGCAAGCGGCCGCCTGCGCGCCGCCGGACTGGATGTATTCGAGCGCGAACCGCTGCCCGCGGATTCACGCCTGCTGAGCTTGCCGAATGTGGTCGCGTTGCCGCATATCGGCTCCGCCACGCATGAAACGCGCAAGCGCATGGCGCTGTGCGCGGCGCAGAACCTGCTGGATGCCTTGAGCGGAAAATCCACTCCCAACGTGGCGAACCCAGCCTAGGATTGCTCCCGCTTGCGCCGCCTGTCAGACAGGATGGGGCAGACGGGCGTCCGCCGCTGCCAGCCGCGCTTCCAGCGCCTGGATCCGTTGCAGCAGGCTAAGCGCCATCGCCAGGCCCTGGGTGTCGAGCTCAAAATCGTCGCGCAGGCGGCGCGCGGTCCTGGCCACCACAATGGTCTGCGACCGGAATACATATTCGGCCTCCGGGCTGCGGTCCGGCTCGATGGCGCCCAGCGCCACCAGCTCCGCCAGCTCGGCATGGCTGAGTCCGGAATATTCGGCCAGCTCGTCCAGCGAGCAGGCATCGGCATCGTTCAGCCAGACCGCTTCTACCAACAGACTAGTCATTCCCGCTCTCCTCAATGCAAATGCTGACGTGGGTCGAAAGCCGATTCCGCGGCAAGCTGCTCAAACAGCTCGCGCTCGCGCGCCGTAGGAGTCTTCGGCACCTCTATCCGGATCACCGCATACAGATTGCCCTGTTCGCCGCTGGCGGACGGCAGCCCGCGCCTGGCCAGCCGGAACTGGCGGTTGGCGGCGGTGCCGGCAGGAATGTTCAGTTCCACCTTGCCGCCCAGGGTAGGCACCTGGACCACCGCGCCCAGCACCGCTTCCCACGGCGCCAGAGGCAAATCGAAATACAGGTCCTTGCCGGTGACCCGGTACAGCGGGTGCGGGATCAGCTTCATCATCACATACAGGTCGCCGTGCTTGCCGCCATCGCTGCCCTGCCCGCCCTTGCCTGACAAACGCAGGCGCTGGCCGTCTTCGGCGCCTTTCGGTATGCGCACCCGGAAGGTGCGCGGCACCCGGTGCAATTTGCCGTGTTCATCGTACTCCGGCATGCTCAGCCGGACATCGGTTTCGCCGCCTTCGTAAATCTGCTCCAGCGTGATGGGCGTGTTCACTTCGTAGTCCTCGCCCCTGCTCGGCCGCGGCCGGCCGCCCTGGCGCGATGCTGCAAAAGCCGCCAGGATGTCGGCCATGTCGACATCGCCGAAGGAAGCACCGCCATCGCTGAAACCCTGCTGCCAGGCATGCGGCGGCTCAACGTTTTCGCCAGGCTGGTGGCTGCCCAGCTGGTCATAGGCGGCGCGCTTCTCGGCATCTTTCAGGGTCGAATAGGCTTCGGCGATTTCCTTGAATCTTTCTTCCCCGGACGGATCCTTGGAAACGTCCGGATGGTATTTGTGGGCCAGCTTGCGATACGCTTGCTTGATTTCAGCCGCGCTGGCAGTCCGCTCGACGCCAAGGGCACTATAGTAGTCTTTGAATTTCATTTCATCCTTCGTTCAATTTTTCAAAAACTCAACGAAATTCCGATTAAATTCCCGCAACTGGTCGCGCACCTGTTCATCCACCAGCTCGCCGTTCTCATTGAACGCCTTGCCGGCGCGCGACACCATCAGGCGGCCGCCAAACCAGGGCTGCATGCCTAGCGTGCGCAACACCGGCAGCCAGGCATTCTGCGACAGGATGGTGCCGAAGCCGCCCGGCGATGCGCCGATCACCGCCACCCGCCGCCCATTGAAGATACGCGCGATGTCGGCTGGCGGCCGCGACAGCCAGTCGAGCGCGTTCTTGAACACGCCCGGCATGGAATTATTATATTCCGGGGTCACCAGCAGCAGCGCGTCAGCCACCGCGATCTGTTCCTTCAGCAGCGTTACCGCCGCCGGGATTCCTTCCGCCTGCTCAAGATCGCCGTCATACAAAGGGATGCCCTTGATGGTGCCGATTTCCAGCGTCGCGCCGGCCGGCATCAGGTCCACCGCCGCCCGCAACAAGGCGGCATTCAGCGAGCCGCTGCGCAAACTTCCTGCTACTCCGACGATTTTCGTCATGTGCTTCTCCTCAACGGTTGGCTGGGCGTAAACGGTTAGCTGGGTGCATCAAGCTTGGTCTGCTGCAAGACGGTGGCAATCGGCGTGCCCTGGCGGATGGTCTTGGTGACCGGCGTCTTCTCGCAGATTTCAGCCAGCCTGGCGATCTGCGCCTCGCTCAGCTGGGCGCCGAAAGCGATTGTGCGATCGATCTTTTCCTGCCCCTGCTCATCGCGCGAAAAGCGCAGGCGGACATCGATCAGGCCCAGATCCCATTGCTTGCGGTCGGCGTACATGCGTAGAGTCAGCGAAGTGCAGGCAGCCAGTCCGGCCAGCAGCAATTCATAAGGGGCAGGACCGCTGTCGGTGCCGCCGTTGTCCAGCGGCTCGTCGGCATGCAACTGATGCGTCCTGGCTTGGATTTGTTGGGCAAAACCGGTAACGCTTTGCAAGTGAACAGACGCCATACATTCTCCATATCGGTTTCAGATTTCCGGTCGGGCCATATTGCATGGCCGGATTCGATATAGAGACTATAGCCGTTTTGGCGGGCGAGGATAGTGCAACGCAGGAATCAGGCGGCGCCGTCCATCGGGCGCCGCTGAGACCAGGTTATCGGAGCGGCATGCTCAAGCCGCCGCCAGCCGCCACAGGGAAGTCAACTCAGCGGCGCGCGCGGCGTGCAAGGGATCGGACGCATCGGAGACCTTCGGGTGCTGCGGCCGGACGTCGATTTTCCCGACGACTTTCAGTCCGGCCGCATCGATTGCCGCCAGCAGCTCGGCGCGGCTGCGCAGCGCCAGATGTTCGGCCAGGTCGGACAGGATCAGCCAGCCTTCGCCGCCCGGCTCCAGATGCTGCGTCAGGCCGCTCAGGAAACCGCGCAGCATACGGCTTTCAGGATCATAGACGGCGTGTTCGATCGGCGAGCTGGGGCGCGCCGGAATCCACGGCGGATTGCAGATCACCAGCGGCGCCCGCCCCTCGGGAAACAGGTCGGCCTGCACCAGTTTCACCTGGCCGTCCAGGTTCAGGCGCAGCAGGTTTTCCTTGGCGCAGGACAGCGCGCGCGGGTCCATGTCGGTCGCCACGATCTTGGCCACGCCGCGCTTAGCCAGCAAGGCCGCCAGCACGCCGGTGCCGGTGCCGATGTCGAAAGCCAGCTTGGTGGACGGCAGCGGCGCATCAGCCACCAGTCCGACGTATTCGCCGCGCACCGGAGAGTAGACTCCGTAGTGCGGATGGATGCGCTCGCCCAGCGCCGGGATCTCGACGCCTTTCTTGCGCCACTCGTGGGCGCCGATCAGGCCCAGCAACTCACGCAGCGAAGCGACGAAAGGTTCTGTCGCAGCACCGTACGCTTCGTTGCAGGCCAGCCGCACGTCGGGCGCGCGCCGCAAGGGAATGCTGTAGTCCGCCTCGAACGGCAGCAGCAGCATGCCGAGCGTACGGGCGCGCTGCGATTGCGCCTGGCGATGCAGGTTGAAGGCATCGGTCGGCGAGGCCGGCAGCTTGGGACGCTTCTTGGGCTTGGGTTCGGCCCGCCGCGCCAGCGCCTGCAGCAACTGCCTGGCATTCTGGAAATCGCCGCGCCACAGCATGCCGGTGCCTTCGCACGCAAGGCGGTAGGCGCTGTCGGCAGTCATGCGGTCGTCCGCAATCACCACCCGCTTCGGCGCAGGATTGCCGCTTTCCGAGCGCCAGTGCGCCGAGCATTCCTGATCGTTCTCGATCCAGCGGATCAACGGCTGTTCGGCGGCAGTCATACGAGATGCGCCAGCGGCGAGGCTGGCAAGGTGGAATTCAAGTGCATGGGGCGATCTCGATCTGTGTATTGGAGGGAGGCAGGGAGCGATGTTTGCAAAACATCATCTGCGGGCTCGCTTGACGAAGCAAGCGAGATATTTCCCGCAAGTATACCTCCTGGCCGCGGCGCCTGACCTTTTCTTTCAGCCGGAATTAAATGTTACTACACGGCGATTTGACAGATTGCGCGGCCAATGCAACACATATTAACTGTTACCCAAATCATTTAACAATCTGCTACAAACCTGCAGCTGAAAACCTGCAATAATCCCGCGCTGCCTAGTGTCGCGTCACGCCTCCCCTGCCGGTATATCGCGCCGGCCTTGGCCCGTAGCGCTAGGCGTGCAGAGGAGACATAGCGGGGCTATGGCGACGAGGCGCAACGACGCGATACGGGTCAAGGACAAGCAAGATGCCGATAGAGTAAGCGTGACGCGACACTAGGCTCGCCGGCGCCGAATTTTCCCCCGCATTCGAGCCGCCTGGTTTATTGTATCCGCTTAGAAAGATAGCATTTCGGCGCAGTTGTTACATGAGCAATTTCCAGACATTCTCCCGGCCGCAAAATGAGAATGCTGCGAACATCAATCAACGACAGGAGTGATGACACGTGAAGCAATGGACTATTCGACAACGGATGCTGGTCAGTTTTGGCGTGATCCTGCTGCTGATGGGCTTCATGGCGGCCGTCAGTTACGTGAAACTCCAGGCGATCGAGCACGAAACCAACAGCTTCCAGACCGACTCCATGCCCGGCCTGGAACTGAGCACGGGGATTCGCTCAACCTGGTTCCAAAGCTATCTGCTGGTGCTGCAGTCGATTACCGTCGACATCCAGCCCGAGCAGCGCAAACGGGATCTGGCGACACTGCTCGCCGATAACGAGAAAATGGACAAGCTGGTCGCCGACTATGAGAAAACCATTTTCGAAGCGCAGGACCGGCTCAATTTCAACGCCTTCAAGCAAGCGCGCGTTGGATACGCCAGTCTGATGGCGGAAGTGCTGCGGCTGGACGATAGCCAGAAGAATGCCCAGGCGCGCAGCCTGCTGATCGAACAGCTGGAGCCGGCCTGGCAGCGCGGCCGCGCCGCCGCCACCACATTGCGCGACTTCAACCAGCAGTCCGAGGTACGCTCAGTTGAAAAGATCGAAACCGCCGTGGTTGTGGCCAAGAGCACGCTGCTGGCCGCGCTGGCGATCGCCCTGATAGTGGCGCTGATTTGCGGCTTCTTCCTCTTGCGCGCAATCACGCGGCCGATGGAAGAACTGGTCGCGGCGCTGGAGGTGATCCGTTCAGGCGATTTGTCGCAACGCCTCAACCTGAATCGCCACGATGAATTCCAGGCGCTGGAAGTCGGCCTGAACCGCATGTCGGACGAGCTGACCGGCCTGGTGGGCCAGGCGCAGAAATCGGCGATCCAGGTCACCACCTCGGTGGTCGAGATTGCCGCTACCGCCAAGCAGCAGCAAGCCACCGCCAACGAAACCGCCGCCACCACCACCGAGATCGGCGCCACCTCGCGCGAAATCTATTCCACCTCGCGCGAACTGGTGAGCACCATGAATGAAGTTTCTTCCGGCGCGGAAGAAGCCGCGCGCCTGGGCGGCGCCGGCCAGGCCGGCCTGACGCAGATGGAAGACACCATGCACCACGTGATGGATGCGGCCGGCTCGGTCAACGCCAAGCTGGCCATCCTCAACGAGAAAGCCAGCAACATCAACCAGGTGGTCACCACCATCACCAAGGTAGCGGGTCAAACCAACCTGCTGTCGCTGAACGCTGCCATCGAGGCGGAAAAAGCCGGCGAATACGGCCGCGGATTTTCCGTGGTGGCGATCGAAATCCGCCGCCTGGCCGACCAGACCGCCGTCGCCACCTACGACATCGAGCAGATGGTCAAGGAAATCCAGTCCGCGGTCTCAGCCGGGGTGATGGGCATGGACAAGTTTTCCGAAGAAGTCCGGCGCGGCATCGCCGATGTGCAGAACGTCGGCGTCCAGCTGTCGCAGATCATCCATCAGGTGCAGGCGCTGACGCCGCGCTTCCAGTCCGTACATGAAGGCGTGCAGGCGCAGGCGGTAGGTGCGGAACAGATCAGCCAGGCATTGAGCCAATTGAGCGAAGCAGCCCAGCAGAGCGTCGAATCGCTGCGGCAGTCAAGCCAGGCGATCGACGAATTGACGTTGACGGCAAACGGCTTGCGCAACGGCGTATCGCGTTTCAAGCTGAAACCAGCCTGAAGCCGGACGCGCCAGGCTCATATAGCATGGGCCCGGGCTGCAAGCGACGATGGACATTTTGTGCACGCGCATCCAAGAAAAGATATCCCGCCACATGCTTTTTTTATTGTTCCAAATCGGCCAGGACCACTACGCACTGGATACCCGCCAGGTCGCGGTAGTGCTGCCGCTGGTCAAGCTGAAACAGATGCCGGCGACGGCGCCGTGGGTGGCTGGCGTGTTCACCTTTCGCGGCAGCTCGGTGCCGGTGATCGACCTGAGCCAGCTGGCGATCGGCAAGCCGTCGCGGCAACGCCTGAGCACCCGCATCGTGCTGGTGCACTATCCGGCGCCGGGACCGGATAGCCGCCTGCTCGGCCTGGTGCTGGAAAAGGCCAGCGAGATCATGCGCCGCGCGCCGTCGGAATTCCGCGACAGCGGCCTGGATCATGGCGATGCCCCCTATCTGGGCCCGGTCACAGACGATGCGCGCGGCCTGATCCAGTCGGTGCAGGTGCAGGATCTGCTGCCGCCGGAAGTGCGCGCGCAATTGTTTCCAGGCATGGAGAAATAATGCCGCTGGCAAAATTCGAATCCATGCTGAAACGCACCATGGGCCTGGATATCCAGTCCATAGGCCGGCCCATGCTCGAACGCGCGCTGCAGGAACGGCAAGGCAGCTGCGGCGTGGCCGATCTTGACGCCTACTGGCTGCTGCTGCAGATGTCCGAGCAGGAGCAGCTGCAGCTGATCGAATCCGTGATCGTGCCGGAGACCTGGTTCTTCCGCAATCGCGAAGCGTTCCAGGAAATGGTCCAGCTGCAGCAGCGCTGGCCGCGCCTGATCAGCGCCAGCCAGCCGCTGCGCATCCTCAGCCTGCCCTGCTCTACCGGCGAAGAACCGTACTCGATCGCCATGGCCCTGCTCGATGCAGGCGTGCCGCCGCAGCATTTCCAGATCGATGCGATCGACATCAGCCCGCAATCGCTGCATGTGGCGCGCCAAGCCGTGTACGGCAAGAATTCGTTTCGCGGCGAATACCTGAGTTTCCGCGACCGCTACTTTGCGCTCAATGAACAAGGCTATGCACTGTCCGAGACGGTGCGGCAGCAGGTCCGGTTCGCGCAAAGCAATCTGTTCGCAGCCGACCTGCTCGCCGGGCAAGCCCCTTATGACATCATCTTTTGCCGCAATCTGCTGATCTATTTCGATCGCGCCACCCAGCATCAGGCGGTGACCATCCTGATCCGGCGGCTCGCGCCGGAAGGCCTGGTGTTCGTCGGTCCGGCTGAAAGCGCCTTGATGATGCTGCACGAGCTGACGCCGATCAAGGCGCCGATGGCCTTCGCTTTCCGGCAAGGAGCGCCGAAACCGGAAGTCGCCAGGACGGCAGCACCGCCCCTTGCCGCCTATGTTCCGCAAACTCAAGTGCGGACGCCCAGGGCAGCGGTGACGCGGACCGCCCAGGCCAGGCCAGCCGCCGGCAGCGCCGCCCAGCAGCAGTCGCCAGTGAGCCTGACGGCGGCGCAACTGCTGGCTGACCAAGGCAAGTTGAGCGAGGCCGCCGCCCTGTGCGAACAATTCATCAGGCAGCACGGCGCTTCGGCCGCCGCTTACTATCTGATGGCGGTCATCCATGACGCGGCGGACCGCAAACAGGCCGCCGCCGACTGCTATCGCAAAGCCTTGTACCTGGAGCCGAGCCACGCCGATGCCATGACGCACCTGGCAGCCCTGCTGCAAACCATGGGCGACCACGCCGGCGCCAAGCTGTTGCAGCAGCGCGCGCGGCGCTCGACCGAAAACAATCCGTCCTGACATGAACCCAGCCCTGAAACCCACCCCGCCACGCAGCTGCCGATCCATGGCGCCCGCCGCTAGCCGCGGCAGCTACCATTGGCGCTGCCTGCCATGAACAACGCCGCAAAGCACCCTGCCGGCGATATCGCCATGCCAGTGATCGACGATTGCTGGAACCGCATCGGCGTGCGCGGCGACGGTTCCTGCGAAAAGCTGGCGCAGCATATCGACTGCCGCAATTGTCCGGTGCATGCGCGCGCCGCGGCCGAACTGCTGGACCGCTTGCAGGTGGAACAGATGACGGACGGCTGGAGCGAGCAGGCCGAGCCGGCGCAGGAGCAAAGCGCCGACCTCACTTCATGGCTGCTGTTCCGCATTGGCGAAGAGTGGCTGGCGCTGCCCACTGCATTGCTGGAGGAAATCACCGAATTGCGCGGCATCCATGGCCTGCCCCATCGTAAGAATGCCGTCGTGCTCGGCATTGCCAATATCCGCGGCGCCCTGGTGACCTGCATCTCGCTGGCAGCCATGCTCGGCATCGCCGCCGACGGCGCGACAGCGGCGCGCCAGGAACTGCTGCGCCGCATGCTGATCGTCAGGCGCAATGGCCAGACCACCGCCTTCACTGCCGACGAAGTGCATGGCACCTTGCGCGTCGCAGTCTCCGAGCAGCAGCCGGTGCCGACCACGCTGACCCGCGCCGCCGGCCATTTCACCTACGCCTTGATCCAGTGGAACGGCCATAGCGTCGGCCTGCTGGACCAGGAACTGCTGTTCCACACGTTGGATCGGAGCCTGGCATGAACGCCGACGACATGCGCGATGCCTCGATGCTGGACCTGTTCCGGCTGGAGGTAGAGACCCAGGCGCAAGTGATGAGCAGCGGCCTGCTGGCGATCGAACGCAGCGCTTCGCCGCAGGAGTTGGAAGCTTGCATGCGCGCCGCCCACTCGATCAAGGGAGCGGCGCGGATTGTCGGCATCCAGGCCGGCGTCGACGTCACGCACGTGATGGAAGACTGTTTCGTTTCGGCGCAACAAGGCAAGATCCAGCTCGGCCCGCGCCGCATCGACCAGTTGCTGCGCGGCGTCGACCTGCTGCAACGGATTGCCGTGAGCGCGGAAGACCTGCAGCTGTGGCAAGCCGGCGATGGCCGCAAGGAAATCGACGCCTTTCTGCAGGGCTTGCAAAACAGCCTGCTACAAGCCGACGACAGCGTCCGCGCAACGCCAAGCGCGCCGGCGGCCGCACCCGGCGAACTGCCGCTTGCCGGCGAGTTGCAGCAACAGCAACAGCAACTGCAGGACAAGGCCGAAAGCGCCGACCGCATGCTGCGGGTCACCGCCGCGCACCTGAACCAGCTGGTCAGCCTGTCCGGCGAATCGCTGGTGGAGTCGCGCTGGCTGCCGGCCTTCAACGAATCCTTGCTGCGCCTCAAGCGCCAGCAGCAAGGCGCGGCGCAGGCGCTGGAAGCATTGCACGACACGCTGCGCGAAAACGGCCTGGCTGCCGCCCTATTCACGGCCTTGCAAGATTCCCGGCAGCAGGTCGACGCCTGCCAGAAAATGCTGACGGAGCGACTGGCCGAACTGGAATCCTTTGAGCGCCGCAACAGCAGCCGCGCGCAACGGCTGTACGACCAGGCGCTGGCCTGCCGCATGCGGCCGTTCGCCGATCGCGTGGTCGGCTACGACCGCATGGTGCGCGATCTCGGGCGCAGTCTCGGCAAGCAGGTCCGGCTGGAAATCAGCGGCGAGACCACCCAGGTCGACCGCGATATCCTGGAACAGCTGGATGCGCCGCTGGTGCATTTGCTGCGCAATGCGCTCGATCACGGCATCGAGCCGGCGCAGCAGCGACATGCTGCCGGCAAAGCCGAGGAAGGCGTGATCAGCCTGACCGCGCGCCACCATGCCGGCCTGCTGCAGATCACCGTCAGCGACGACGGCGGCGGCATCGATCTTGAACAGCTGCGCGCCAGCATTGTGGCGCGCAGCCTGGTCGACAACGCCACCTCGGCGCGCCTGAGCGACGCCGAACTGCTGCACTTCCTGCTGCTGCCCGGCTTCAGCATGCGCGACACGGTTACCGAAATCTCGGGACGCGGGGTCGGCCTGGATGTGGTGCACAACATGCTCAAGCGCATGCGCGGCACCATCCAGATTTTCAGCGAAAGCGGCCGCGGCATGCGTTTCCAGCTGCAGCTGCCGCTGACCTTGTCGCTGGTGCGCAGCCTGCTGGTCAGCATCGGCGGCGAACCTTACGCCTTCCCGCTGGCCTATGTGAACCGCACCATGGTGCTGGACAAGACGCAGATCGAAATGCTCGAAGGCCGCCAGCACTTCAGCTTTGAGGAGCGGCAGATCGGCCTGGTTGCCGCCAGCCAGATCTTGCAAAGCGGCGAGAGCGCTGCCGGTGATGACGGCATCGCGCTGGTGGTGATCGGCGACATGAGCCAGACTTACGGCCTGCAGGTCGACCGCCTGCTGGGAGAGCACATGCTGGTGGTGCAGCCGCTGGACGCGCGGCTGGGCAAGATCAAGGATGTCGCGGCGGCGGCGCTGATGGAAGACGGCACGCCGGTATTGATACTGGATGTCGAGGACATGCTGCATTCGGTCGACAAGCTGATCGCCCACGGCCAGCTCGACAAAATCCACGACGGCGGCAGCCAGCAGCAGCTGCAGGCCAGCAAGCGGGTGCTGGTGGTCGACGACTCGCTCACCGTGCGCGAACTGGAACGCAAGCTGCTCAGCAGCCGCGGCTATACGGTCAGGATCGCGGTGGACGGCATGGATGGCTGGAACGCCTTGCGCAGCGAACCGTTCGACCTGGTGATCACCGATATCGACATGCCGCGCATGGACGGCATCGAATTGGTAACATTGATCAAGAGCAACCTGCAGCTGAAAGCGATTCCGGTGATGATCGTTTCCTACAAGGACCGCCAGGAAGATCGCCAGCGCGGACTGGAAGCCGGCGCCGACTACTATCTGGCCAAGGCCAGCTTCCATGACGAGACCTTGCTGGAGGCGGTCGAGGACCTGATCGGCGCAGCCCATGACGCCTAGACTGCTGCATCGAGCGCCTATTTTTCTCCAAAAAACCTGATGAACGCGTGTATATTTTCAGTCATTCAATGTTACCTGTTGAGTAGCAAGCCTTACCGGCGCGATGACACACGTTTTTAGCAAAGGAATCCTGGATAATGAAAATAGGTATCGTCAACGATGCCCCGATTGCGGTGGAAGCGCTGCGCCGCACGCTGGCGCTGCGGCAGGACCACGAAATCATCTGGATTGCGGAGGACGGCAGGCGCGCCATCGAGTTGTGCGCCTGGCAAGTGCCGGACCTGATCCTGATGGACCTGATGATGCCGGTGCTGGATGGCGTGGGTGCCACCCGCCACATCATGGCCCATACGCCGTGCGCGATCCTGGTGGTCACCGGCGACGTCGGCGCCAACGTCTCGGCGGTGTACGACGCCATGGCCTACGGCGCGCTCGATGCGATCGACACCCCAAGCACCCTGGCCGGCCATCCGCGCAACGGCGTCAATTCCCTGCTGGCCAAGATCGATTCGATCGAAAAGCTGATCAACCAGCGCCAGGCCGCGCCCGAGATCGCGGCGGCCCCGGAGACATCGGCCGCAGCCCCGGCCAGGCCTGCCGCTGCGCCGCGCAAGCCGTCGCCGCTGGCGCCAAATTCCAAGTACCTGGTCGCCATCGGCGCCTCTGCCGGCGGCCCGGCGGCGCTGGCAACCCTGCTGTCGCAGCTGCCGGCGGATTTTCCGGCGGCGCTGGTGGTGGTGCAGCATGTCGACGCCCAGTTCGCGGCCGGCATGGCCGAGTGGCTGGGCAGCCAGTCGAAACTGCCGGTGCGGCTGGCGCTGGCGGGAGACAGCCCTGTCCCGGGTACCGTATTATTGGCCGGGACCGACGACCATTTGCGCCTGACCCGGCCGTTTCAGCTGGGTTACACCGAACAGCCGAGCGGCTATCCGTACCGGCCCTCGATCGATGTATTTTTCCAGAGCGTGGTAGAGGCATGGGCCGGCAAGGCGATCGGCATCCTGCTGACCGGCATGGGCCGGGATGGCGCGCTGGGCCTGAAAGCCATGCGCGACAAGGGTTACTACACGATCGCCCAGGATCGCGATTCGAGCGCAGTATATGGCATGCCGAAGGCGGCGGCGCAGCTCAATGCCGCCGACGCTATCCTGCCGGTGAACAGGATTGCAGACAAGCTGGTCAGTCTCATCGGCAAGCAGTAGCGGCAAGCAATAACAGCAAACAATAACAAACCAGAGCAACACTGAGTTCAGATACGGAGCAAGTCATGTATAACGAATTAAATCTCGACACCGACCAGCCGCCAGACGACTATCCGGTGATGGTGCTGCTGGTGGACGATCAGGCCATGGTGGGCGAAGCCGTGCGGCGCGCATTGGCCAACCAGATCAACATCGACTTCCATTACTGCGCCCATCCCGACGAAGCCATCGAAGCCGCGCAAAGAACCCGGCCCACGGTGATCCTGCAGGACCTGGTGATGCCCGGCATCGACGGCCTGACCCTGGTGCGCCAGTATCGCGCCAATGCGGCCACCCGCAACGTCCCTATCATCGTGCTCTCGACCCGCGAAGACCCGGCGGTCAAGAGCGCAGCGTTCACCGCCGGCGCCAACGACTATCTGGTGAAACTTCCCGACACCATCGAACTGGTGGCGCGCATCCGCTATCACTCGCGTTCCTATGTCAATCTGCTGCAGCGCGACGAAGCCTACCGCGCGCTGCGGCAGAGTCAGCAGCAGCTGCTGGAAACCAACCTGGAACTGCAGCGCCTGACCAATTCCGACGGCCTCACCGGGCTCGCCAACCGCCGCTATTTCGACGAATATTTCGGCGCCGAATGGAAGCGCGCCGAACGCGAGCAAAGCCCGCTGTCGCTGCTGATGATCGATGTCGACGATTTCAAGCTGTACAACGATACCTACGGCCACCTGGCAGGCGACACCGCGCTCAAGCAGGTAGCGGAAAGCATAGGCACTTTCGCCAGGCGGCCGACCGATCTGGCGGCGCGCATCGGCGGCGAAGAATTTGTGCTGGTGCTGCCGTCCATGTCGCGCGAGAACATGGAGGGCCAGGCCGACAAACTGCAGGCGGCAGTGCACGCGCTGGGCATCGCGCACGTCACCTCCAACAACGACGCCCGTGTCACCATCAGCATCGGCGGCGCCAGCATGGTGCCGCAACGCGGCAGTTCGCAGGAAAAGCTGGTGGAAGCCGCCGACCAGGCCCTGTACCGCGCCAAGCGCGGCGGCAAGAACCGGGTCGAGATCGCCCAGGAGTAAATCCGGCAAGAGCGGGCAGCCTGGATCGGCAACCCAGGCTGCGCTGCCTCAGGCGGCCCGCGCCCGTCCTGCCGGCGCTGCATGGCGCGCCGCCAGCATGCGCGCACGGCGCTTGCGGGCCCAGATGATGACGCCGGTCACGCTCAATATCGCCACCGCCAGCCCCAGCAGCGAAATCATGATGCGCCCGCCGAGGCCGAGGATGCGCCCCGAATGCAGGGGAAACTGCACCTGCATGAACAGATCGCCGGCACTGCCGGTGCCTGGAATCTTGGCGCCGGCGGCATGCCCATCCGCGGCATCGAAATACAGCCAGGCGTTGCCCAGCCCGAGATCGCCATGATCGTTGCCGGCTTCAAAGAAACCGACGCCATACAAACCGAACGCTGATGAATAAAACACGCCGCCGGCCGGCAAGGTCCAGCCGCGCCACTGCGCCTCCTGGGCTGCCAGCGCCATCACCTGTTCACGGCTGACGCCGGCTTCGGCCTTGGCTGCCTGCGCCGGCGACAGCGGCGTGCGGGTGTCAAACGCGTTCGGGGTCAGGCTCGACAGCGCCAGCACGATGGGACGCACCAGCGGCCGTTCAAGATTCATCGACACCGAAGTGACGGCCAGGATCAGCAACAGGATCCAGAGCCAGACGCCGCCGGACCGATGCAGGTCGAAATTCAGTTTGTGGCCGCCCTGGCGCCAGCGGAAGGCGAAGGATTTGCGCCAGCTGCGCCAGTTAGGGAAAGAAAGCCAGAGCGCGATGAAACAGTCGAGCGTCCACACCACGCCGATGATGCCCATCAGCCAGACGCCGAGCTCGACGCCGCCGAGCTCCGGCAAATGCATGGTGTAGTGCAGCTTGTAGAGGAATGGCAACAGATTTTCGCGCTCCAGGGACAAGGCGCCCCACATGCGCCTGCCCTGTATTTCCGCGGTCACCGGATCGACGGCGATCTGGTTGAAGCCAAGGTCGTAAGGCAGGCCGCTGGCAGGATTCAGGCGCCCTGCCACCATCATGCTGCTGGTGCGGCCAGGCTCGCTTTCGCTCATCACGTAAGTGACACGCAAGCGCCGGTCCTGCGCTTCCACACGGTTCGCCAGCTCCAGCCCCGGCAGCACCGGACCGGGAGACTGCTGCGCGGCGCTGCGGGCATGGAACAGCTGCGGATTGAGCCAGGCGTCCAGCTCATGGTCCCAGGAAATGACGGCGCCGGTCGCGCCGGCGATGAACAGGAACAGCGCGGCAGCCAGGCCGAACCAGCGGTGCACCATCACCAGGAGAGGACGCAGAACCATGATGTTCTCTTAATATTTCCAGTTGAGCGCAAGGCTGCCGTTGATCGGCGCACCGTAATAAGCCTGCGAGGCATACAGGCTCGCAATGTATTTCTTGTTGGTGACGTTGTTGAGGTTGGCCGTGACGCTCAGCTGCCTGTTGATGTCGTAGCGCGCCATCAGGTTGAGCAAGGCATAGCCTTGCTGCACCGTGGTGACGTCGGGCGTCTGCAAACGGCTGGTCTTGCCTTGCCAGTTGAGACTGGCGCCGACACGCAGCTTTTCAAATTGCGGGACCTGGTAAGTCGCGGCCAGGCGCAGCAATTTTTTCGGCACATAGTTCTTGGCCGAATTGCCGTCCGCATCCTTGATCGTCATCATCGTGTAGCCGACGCTGCCCTGCAAGCCCTTCGCCAGTTCGCCGGAGAGGTCCAGCTCCAGCCCTTCCGAATGCGCCTGTATGCCGCGGTAATAAGCCTTCGTTCCGATATAACCCGCCTGCTCCGCCGCATTGTTTTGCTCGACCCGGAACAGGGCTGCCGAAGCGTTCAGTTTCCTGTTGAAGAATTCGCTCTTCAAACCCAGTTCATAGCTCTTGCCCGTCAGCGGCTTCAGGGTGGCGCCGCTGCTGTCGGTCTGGTACTGCGGGCTGAAAATCTCGGTGTAGCTGGCATACGCCGACACGTTCCTGTTGAGGTCGTAGACCAGGCCCGCGTACGGCGTGGCCTTGCTGGCGCTGGTCTGGCGGCTGACGCCGTAAGCCAGGCCGGTGGTATCGGAGCTGGTGTGGTTGGCGCCCAGCAGCAGCTTGAGATCGTCGGCCAGGTTCAGGCGCGTCGCGCCGTACACGGTCTTGCGCTTGTCGGTGTAGCTGCTGCCGTCAATCGAAGCATCGAAAGCCGGCTCCGGATAGCTGCCATCAAACGCTCCGCCGGCGCTCAGCGGCGTGCCGATCCCCTGGCCGTAATGCGATATGTCATTGAGCGTCGCGCGCGACCAGCTGGCGCCGACGGTCAGGTCATGCTGGCGGCCGCCCAGCATGACCTTGCCGCTGAGGTAGCTGTCGATCACGGTCTGCCGGTTGTCTGAGTTGTACCGCGACGGATAGCTGAACAGGCCGGCGCCGCTGCTGCGGTCGGGCGTGCCGTAGACGTAGAACAGTTTGCCGTCGGTAGTCAGCTTGTTGCGGCTGAGCGTGGTCTTCCATTGCCAGTCATTGCCGAAATGATGATTCAATTCGGCGAAAGCGCGCTGCTCTTCCGAGTTCCAGTACGACCAGTTTGCCGCCGTGCTGGCGCCCGTGCCGTAGCTGGTCGGCGAGCCGTCGGTGTAATACAGCGGCAAGGCTCCCCATAGCGCGCCCTTGCCGTCATTCTTTTGATAGCTGTAGCCCAGGGTCAGCAAGGTATCGCTGCTCAGGTTCGCTTCGATCACGCCGTAGAACACATTCTTGCCGGGCCGGTAGCGCTCCAGGTAGGAATTGCCGTCCTCGTGCGCCGCCACCACCCGCGCCGCCACGGTGCCGGCGCTGTTGAGCGCGCCGGAGACATCGGCGTCGATGCGGCGCGTGTTCCAGGAGCCGTAGCTGATGCCGGTGGAGGCATGGAAATCGTAGGTTGGACGCTTGCGCACGAAATTGACGGTGGCCGACGGATTGCCGGTAGATGACGTCAGGCCGTTGGCGCCGCGCACCACTTCCACGCGGTCGTAGATGGCGGTATCCAGATCGCCGTTCTGCAGGCCGAAAGTGAGCGGGATGCCGACGCCGTCGAACTGGAAATTGGTGATATCAAAGCCGCGCGCGGTGAAATAAGTGCGGTTGGTTTCGACCTTCTCGACGGTGACGCCAGTGGCGCCGGCCAGCACCTGGTCGACGCTGTCGAGCTTGAAATCATCCATCCTGGCGCGCGTGACCACCGACACCGACTGCGGGGTTTCGCGCAGCGACATGTCCATCTTGGTCGCGGAACTGCTCTTACGCACGGTATAGCTGCCGCTTTTCTCGCTCGGTCTTTGCTGGTCGCTGCCGGCGGTCACCACGACTTCCGGCAACGCCGCGTCATTGGCGGCCGCAGCAAGCTGCTGCGCCTGCGCCAGCCGCGGCGCTGTCGCCGACAGCGTCAGAGCGACCGCCAGGCTCATGGCGTTCAAAGCCGGCCGGTTGAGCGGAGTGCGTGAAAAGACGGACGCGGGCGCGCGCATCATGTTGGTTGTCAAGCTGTATTCCCCGAGACTATTTATGGTGAAGAACTATTTATGTTTTCTGGCAAGCAGTGTTATCAAAAGCCATCTGCACGCACCCGCGAGGCGCCGCAGCAGCTGCCGGTCAGCCGCAGGCATGACGCCACCCGGAGCAAAGGAAATATTCGGCGGACAGTGGAGGCTTTCAGAAAAATAGAATAGTAATGCGAATGATTATTATTATCAATAAATTTTTAACGAAGATAGTCGTGAAAATATAACCAGGGCTCGGCAAAAAAAATGCGCACTGAAATGTGCGCATCCGTTCGGACCATCAGGAAAGCCAGGCGCCGCTGCTAGCCATGCGCATGCTGGTGCGATTCATCATGCTGCCCTGCCGGCGCACTGTAGTTGCAGCCGTCCTCCGTATGTGCGCACGGCAGCGTCTCGAACTGCAAGGTGGTGTGATATACCGCAAACTGCGAGGCCAAGATTTCCTTGAGCGCCGGCAGCAACTGCTGCTCCGCTGAATAGGCCGCATCGTAGACCACGTGCGCGGTCAGGCTGGCCTTGCCGCTGGTGACGGCCCACAGGTGGAAGTCATGCACGCTCACCACGCCCGGCACGGCGCGCATCGCCGCCTGCACCTGTTCTATGTCCATGCCCTCCGGCACCCCTTCCAGCAGGATGTTGACGCTTTCCTTCAACAGCACCCAGGTGCGCGGCAGCACCCAGACGCCGATCAGGACTGCAACCGCCGAATCCACCCAGGTCCAGCCGGTATAGCGGATCAGCAAGGCGCCGGCAATGACGCCGACCGAACCCAGCATGTCGCTCCAGACTTCCAGATAAGCGCCTTTGACGTTAAGGCTGGCATCCTTGCCGCTGCTGAGCAGGCGCATGCTGACCAGGTTGACGGCCAGGCCGATGGCGGCGATGACCAGCATGCCGGTGGACTGGATCTCGGCCGGGCTGCGGAAGCGCTGATAGGCCTCGTACAGAATGTATAGCGCCACCAGGAACAGCAGCACCGCATTGAAAGCCGCCGCCAGGATTTCGAAGCGGTGATAGCCGAAGGTGCGGCGCGCATCGGCCGCCCTTTTGGCGATGCGGATCGCCGCCAGCGCAATCGCCAGCGCCATGGTGTCGGTCAGCATGTGGGCGGCATCGGATATCAGCGCCAGGCTGCCGGTGACCAGGCCGCCGATCACTTCGACCACCAGGAAGGTGGAAGTCAGGCCGAGCGCAATCCAGATGTATCTTTCATTGCTGCCGCTGGGTAAGGCGTGTGTATGGCCTGCGCTCATGGATATCGTCCTTGAAAGTTGGCATTGATGTAATGTACCGCCTTATTGCGGCGCGCCGCAATTGGCGCAGAATTTCGCCCCGGCTGTTTTCGCGGCGCCGCAGCCGCTGCAGTTTTTCAACGTCAGCGGATTGCCGCATTGCTGGCAAAAACGCGCGCCGGACGGATTGCCTGCGTTGCAGCTGACGCAGTTATGCTGATCTGCCTGAGCATTTCCCCACTCGTTCCACCGGCTGCCGCCATGCGGCTGCGAAGAGCCATGATGCCTGTTGCGCTGCTGGTGCGAGGTGTTGCCGCCGCCGCGGTTGCCGCCACCGTGATGTCCCATGCCCAGCAAATTCTTGAGAAAACTCATTTGATACTCCTTCGCATTAAGGTGCTGCATTGAGATGCTGTATTGATATGCCCCCCATTAAAAACCCTGTAGTTACTTTAAGGTCAAGCAGATACATAAAATATTTCACAGCGCCAAAAGCGGACTAAACTAATAGTTGCTCCTCCCCAAAACAAAACCAAGGAAAAAAAATGACCAAGCTGCTACAAACTTTCAGGCTGTCGTTGTTCGCTTCTATCACTCTGGCTTTGTTGCTGGGAGCCTGTTCGAGCATGTCGATGGATCAAAACCACACCAGCGAAGTGACCCTGGACGGCGCGCACGAAGTGCCCCCGACCAATTCGGCGGCGAGCGGCAGCGCCACCATCAAGGTCGCAGCGGATAAATCTGTCAGCGGCACCGTCAACACCCGCGGCATACAAGGAAAGGTGGCGCATATCCACGAAGGCGCGCTGGGCAAGAACGGCCCAATTCTGGTGCCCTTGACCAAGGTCGGCGACGACACCTGGGAAGTCCCGGCCGGCGCCAAGCTCACCGACGCCCAGTACGCCAGCTACTTGGCAGGCAACCTGTACATCAACGTCCACAGCGCCACCAATCCCGGCGGCGAGATCCGCGGACAGATGCTGCCTTGATCCCGGCGCCCGATTAATTCTTTGAACCAAGCCATGCACCCGATCGTCAGGATTTTTGCCGCATTCCTGTTTGCCATCGCCCTGCTCAGCGCCGCCTTGTACGCCATCGACCGCCCGCACGCTCCGGTCGACGGCAAGCCCGCTGCCGCCAGTCGGTCCAGAGCAGGCAGCGCCGTCGCGCAGGCAGCCGCTCCGACAGCGCCAGCGGCAGCAGCGGCGCCCCCTGCCGCCAGCGCTCCATCGCCATTGCCGCTGATCGCCGCCGCGCCGCCTGCACAAGCCGCCAACACTATCGCCAAATGCAATGTCGACGGCAAGATCGTCTATACCGACAAAGGCTGCCCCCAAGGCAGCAAAGCCAAGCCGCTGCAGATTACCGATAACGCGGTGATTCCCGGCTACGACCGGGCCACGGTTGAAAAAACTTTCCGCCAGCCGCCGCCGGCACTGGCGCAGGCTGCGCCGGCGGGCGGCGTGATCGAACCCGTCACCTCTATCAGCACCGAACCGACCGTCGACTGCCCGGCCCTGGGACGGCGCCGCGACTGGCTGAACGGCATGCTCCATCGCCGCCAGCTGTACTACATGCACGATCGCATGCGGCGTGAACGCGACGACCTGCAAACCAGGATGTTCTGGGCGCATTGTTAGGGCTTGTTTTTTGTGCTGGAAGTGATGCACTATTCCAGCCTATGAATCGAACCGAACAATATCAATGCTGCATGGTGATGGCAGGCGGAGGCTTTCGCTTTGGTTACTACCTGGGCATGTACGCAGCAGCAGTAGAAACCAACAACAAGCCAGATGTCCTGCTGGCCAGCTGCGGCGGCGCCATCGCGGCCGCCGTCATCCAAGCCCTGCCTGACGACGCCCAACGCAAGGCGTGGATCAGTTCGCCGGCGATGTATCAGTTCCTCTGCGGTTTGCGAACCACGCCCAAGGCTGCTATCGGGCGCGCATTCATCCATGCCGCAAAACGCCGCCTGGATAGCAGGCGGGCGCCAGTGATCCCGGATCTGTTCAACGATTACTTTTTTGACATACCGCCCGAATTACCGTTGCCCAGACCGCAGTCCGGAAATTCCGTCGCGGTCGCCATCGTCGGCGGCAAGATATTGTTTTCAAAAGATCAGGTCGGGCAGCCCAGAAGCAAGCGAAAATTGTTTTCAGAGGTGGTATTCGGCGAGCCGCGCACCGCGGCGCTGCTGCAGGGCATGGATTCGCCCTTAAGCGATCCGATATGGGGCGAAAACGCCATTGCCCGGGAGCTGCTCACCGACGTTGCCATGCCGATTGGCGATGCGGTGCGCATCTCCATTTCCGACATGTTTTACTTCCCCTGCCACGTGCATGAAAGCGGGCACTATACGGGCGGCGTGGTGGATCTGTTCCCTATCGAACTGGCCCAGCGACTGGGGCGGCGCGTGATCATGGAATTGAAAGCGCCGTTCAATCAGACGCTCGCCATCCCGGCCTGGCGCGCTGTACTGGGCGTCGACGGCAATCACAGGCTGCGTCACATGCATGGCCAATATGCCGACGCCTGGATCGATGCTTCCGATGTCGACAGCCGGTTCGACAAGCGCGGCATGCAAATGAAGATATCCTGGACCAAGAACCGTTTCAGCCTGCTGATGCCCGCCCGCTACGAAACCTACCTGGAAGATGTGGAAGCGCAATGGCAGTATGGTTACCAGCGCGGCATGGAAGCGTTTGCAAATCCGTCAACCAACTACCAGCGGCATATGCGCCATGCCACCAGGCATAACAGGGGCCGTCCGGCCCGATGAGCGCCGGCGCGGATCCATCAATTGACTAACTAGTTGGCGAACAGCCCCGCCACCGCCACGCGGCGCGGCAAGCCGTCAAAATCAGCCCGCACCAGCACGGCCGAACGGGCTTCGATATAGGCGCGCATGCCCGGCTCGGCCAGCAGCGGCTGCAGCTGGCGCAATGAAGCAATCAGCTGCGGCGTCAGCCGGTCCAGCAGCGGCCGCACATCGCGTCCGAGGTCGGGAGCGTCGCTGAACTTGCCGGCGCCTTGCTGCCGCCACTGCGCATGCAGGCCAAGCTGCAAGGCCTTGCTGGCGTCGAACTGGGCCTGGAAGAAGCTCCGCACGAAACGCGCATCCAAGTCGCCGGCTTGCGCTGTCACGGCGTCCAGGATCAGTTGCTCGCGCGGCGGGTCGTTGATGGCGCCGCCGGAATTCCATTTAGCCTTGGCAACCATGGGAGCGGCATCCAGGCGCTGGTCGATCAGCTGCAGCAGGTGATCGGCGGCCGCGGCATCGGCTGGATTCGGCGCCGGCGGCAGGCTTTGACAGGCCGCCAACAGCAGCAAGAATGACAGGCAGGCAAGGAACTTGCCGTGAAACTTCCAAACAATGACTCTCATATTTCCTTTTTCAACATTCAAAAACATAATTTTCACACAACATTCGAGCACATCGAAAGCGGGTTTAGCTAAACTGAACGTACACTATCGACTTCGTATTCTATAAAGCCTTACATGCTGTCAACACTAAAACTCATCGCCGCCGATCCCAACACTGACGATATAGGTCATCTGGCAGCCTTGATCGAGACCCTGCGTCCGCGCAAACCTGAACAGGCGGCGGAAGCTGCCGAAAATGTGCGGATACTGGCACAGCTCCTGCAGGGCGAACCGGACCAGGCGAGCGCCTTGCGCCATTATGTACTACGACTGTTTTCGACCCGGCGCCAGATCAGCCTGTATACCGACACCGGCATCTTGCCCAACGCCGGCTTTTTCACCGAACTGTTCCAGCGCCTGTCGTTTCGCATGCTGCCGCCGGCGCTGGATGAAAATTACCTGCGCGACTGCCTGGACCGCCTGCTGCCGGCCGAAACCGACTATCTCTGGATCAACGCCGTCCCCAGCGAGGACTGGCTCAGCCTGTTCGACCTGCTGAGCCAGGCCGCGCCCTACACCGACGCCGACAACAATGCCGCCAGCGACGCCATCGAGCGCCATAAGACCGTCGGCGAATTGCTGGAAGCGATCCAGACCTTGTCTTACCGCATCAGCGCCATGGGCCTGGAGCCGGCGCTGCTCAGGCTGTATCCCAGCATCGACGAATTCGAATCCCCGTTCCTGATGCAGAATGTCGAACTGCATCTGTACCTGAACAGTTACCGCCAGCACCTGGCTGCCGCCGATTCGGCCGTGCCTCTGGCCGAATTGCCGCCGCTGGAAGATGCCCGCCACCTGTCGGTGATGCTGGACCAGTGCGACACCATCGTCCTCAAGATCCGCAAGAACGCGCTGCGCATGGGCAGCAGCGTCTCGCTCACCTACCTGCTGGTGCGGCTGGAGCAAAGCATCGCCCGCCTGCGCAAGCTGCTTAACCTGGTCGACGTCGGCGAAGTCAGCATCAGCGCGCCGAATACCGAAAAGCCGGAAGGTCCGGTACCGCGCGATGAAGCGGAAGCACAGGCCAGCGCGAAACTCGCGGCCAAGCGCAACCAAGCGCTGGCGTTGGGACGGGAGCTGATCGAAGGACATAACCGCAAGTACGCGGTGCGCGAACTGTTCGCCGACAATATCAACCTGCTGGCGCGCAACGTCACCGAAAACGCCAGCCGCACCGGCGAGCACTATATCGCCGAAGACCGCGGCGAGTACGGCGCCATGTTCCGCTCCGCCGCCGGCGCCGGCTTCATCATCGGCTTCATGTCGCTGCTCAAAATCCTGGCCTCCTACCTGCGCGCGGCGCCGCTGGTGGAAGCCTTCCTGTTCAGCGTGAATTACTCCGCCGGCTTCATGCTGATCCACGTGCTGCATTTCACGGTCGCCACCAAGCAGCCGGCCATGACCGCCTCGCGCATCGCCTCCGGCCTGCACAGCCGGGATGGCCGCAATATCGACATCGACAGCCTGGTGGAACTGATCGTCAAGGTGCTGCGCACCCAGTTCATCGCCGTCGCCGGCAACCTGATGCTGGCCTTCCCGGTGGCCTACCTGATCGCGCTCGGCTACCATGCGCTGTTCGGCCACCACCTGGTGAACCCGGACAAGGCGGCCCACCTGCTGCACGACATCGATCCGTTCGCCAGCCTGGCGCTGTTCCACGCGGCGATCGCCGGCGTCTGCCTGTTCCTGGCCGGCCTGATTTCCGGCTACTACGACAACAAGGCGCTCTACACCCATATGGCGCAGCGGGTGGCGCGCGCGCACTGGCTGGGCAAGCTGATGGGCCAGCCGCGCCTGGCCAGGCTCGGCGAATACCTGGAGCGCAACCTGGGCGGCCTGATGGGGAATTTCTACTTCGGCATCCTGCTCGGCACCATCGGCACCATCGGCTTCATGCTTGGCTTGCCTATCGATATCCGCCACATCACGTTTTCGGCGACCAACTTCGCCACGGCGCTGGTCGGCCTCGATAATCACATGAGCTGGCGTACAGCGATCGCTTCCGTGCTCGGCGTGCTTGGCATTGGCACCGTCAACCTGTGGGTCAGCTTTTCGCTGGCGCTGTTCGTCGCCTTGCGCGCGCGCCAGGTGCATTTCCGCCATGGCTGGACCCTGGCCAAGGCGGTGTTCTCGCGCTTTTTGAAAGGTCCCAAGGATTTCTTCATTCCGCCAAAGAGAATGCCCATCCCGGAGGACAGCGAGAAAAGCCCCAACGCCTGAGGATGTACCCGGACCAGCCGGTCCGGTCCGCGGCATCCGAACGGATGCATGCAAAAAGCGAGGCAACAAGGTAGTATCCGAACGGCAATAACGATGAATACGCCGCGAGAGATGAATTTACATGCTGAATGATCTGCCCTGGCTGCGCCCTTTCCGGTTTTGTGCGATCGTGCTGCTGTGCCTCCTGGCCGCAGCCTGCTCGACCCTGCCCGACGTCAGCAAGCTTAGCGCTTCGCTGCCGCCGCTCGCCACGCCGGCTGCTGGCCGCGCCATTGGCCCGGCGCGCCTGGACGCGCTGGCGGCGATGGAAGAAGCGGTCACCGGCAGTCCGCTCGTCAAGGGCAACAAGGTCAGCCTGCTGTTCGACGGCCCGCAGACCATGACGGCCATGATCGCTGCCATCGGCCAGGCCAGGAGCACCATCAATTTTGAAACTTATATTTTCGATCAGGACCAGCTCGGCCAGCGCTTTGCCGACATCTTGATTGAGAAGCAGCGCGCCGGCGTGCAGGTCAACATCATCTATGACAGCGTCGGCAGCATAGGCGCCCCGGCCGAATTCTTTGAGCGCATGCGCGCCGCCGGCATCCGCCTGGTCGAATTCAATCCGGTCAATCCCTTGAAACGCTTCGGCCGCTGGCAGCTGAACCATCGCGACCATCGCAAGATCCTGGTGGTGGACGGCAAGATCGGCTTCACCGGCGGCGTCAATATCAGCGCGGCGTATGCCAACAGCTCGCTGTTCCGGTCACGTCTGCGGAGCAGCGCCGGCCCGGTCGGCTGGCGCGATACCCATGTGCAGATAGAAGGCCCGGCGGTGGCCTCGCTGCAATTGCTGTTCCTGCAAACCTGGAGCAGCCAGCATGCGGAGGATTTGCCGGACCTGGATTATTTTCCCAAGCTGGAACAGGCCGGCGACAAGACCGTGCACGTGCTGGGCAGCCAGCCGGACGGCGACTACAGCTTGTATAAAGCCTATATCCTGGCGATACAGCAGGCGCGCAACAGCATCCACATTACCACGCCCTACTTCGCGCCCGACCGCCAGCTGGCCGACGCGCTGATCGCCGCCGCCAGACGCGGCGTCGATGTCAGCCTGATCCTGCCCAGCGTGACCGACAGCGGCCTGGTGCTGCACGCCGGCCAGTCCTTCTATACCCAGCTGCTGAGCGCCGGCATCCGCATCTACCAGTTGCAGGTCTCGGTGCTGCACGCCAAGACCGCGGTCATCGACGGCAGCTGGTCCACGGTCGGTTCCGCCAACATGGATATCCGCAGCTTCCTGCACAACTACGAAGCCAACGTGATTGTCATCGACGATCAGTTCGGCCACGAGATGGAAAGAGCCTTCCGCGAGGACGTGCGCGGCTCGCAGCAAATCACGCTGGAACAATGGCGGCAGCGGCCGTTTTCCGATCGGGTCAAGGAATGGGCGGCGCGCTCGCTGGGCTACTGGCTGTAGATAGACTTAGACGCAGCTCAGGCGCGATGCGCAGCGGCCCATGCCAGCATCGCGTCCATGAAACGGCGCAACACAGGTTGGACCCGGGCGGCCCGTTGCGGGTCGAAGGCAAACGGCAGCTGCTCTTCCATATAAGTGATTTGCGCCTGCTCCAGCTGGACCGCATGGATGTTGTCCTGCGGCTTGCCGTAATGGCGCGTGATATGGCCGCCCTTGAAACGCCCGTTCAAGGCATGGCTATAGCCGTCTGCCTGGGCCGCAACCTGCAGCAGCTGCTGCTCCAGTTCCGGCGCACAGGAAGCGCCTGAGGCGGTGCCCAGGTTCAGGTCCGGCAGCCGTCCCTCGAAAAAGCGCGGCACCACCGAAGCGATGGAATGCGCATCCCACAGCATGGCGATGCCGTGCTCGGCGCGCATGCGCTGCAGTTCCTGCTCCAGCTGCTGATGATAAGGCTGCCAGTAGAGTTCGACGCGGCGCTGTATTTCCGCGTCGCCGGGATTCTTGCCTGACTGGTACAAGGGTTCCTTGTGGAAGGTGTCGACCGGACACAGGCCGGTCGTATCCTGGCCGGGATAGAGATTGACGTTGTCGCGCGGGCGGTTGAGATCGATCACATAGCGCGAATGGGTGGCCACCAGCACCGAGGCGCCGAGTTCCTGCAGGAAGCTGTAGAGCTGCGGCAGGTGCCAGTCGGTGTCGGCGATATCGAGCGCCGGCGCGCTCATGCCGGCCCGGATATCGTCAGGAATATGCTCCCCCGCATGCGGCATCGAGACCAGCAGCGGCAGGTTGCCGCGATGAAACAGGAATTTTTCCATGATTGAACTCGGTAGGATTTCTCAGGTTAAGCCAACAATCTCTTCATGCTGCCCGCATAAGCAGCAAGGCTGGCGTCTTGCAGGCGATGCTTGCGGTCATTGATGACCCAATGGCCGCCCACCATGACATCCCGCACCGGCGTTTGCCCGTGATGGGAAAACACGAAACTGTCCAGCAGCTGGTCGCCATGCTTGCCTTCCAGGTCCGCATGCTGCTGGTCCAGCACCAGCAGGTCTGCGCGCTGCCCCACCTGCAGCCCCGCCACCTGGCGGCCGCTGGCGGCAGCGCCGCCGTGCAAGGCCTTGCGGTACAAATACGAACCGACCGAAGCGCCCTGGTCGTCGGCCAGCACATTGCGCTGGCGATGCTGCAGCCGTTGGCTGTACTCAAAAAGGCGCAATTCTTCGCTCAGGCTGGTGCTGATATGGCTATCGGAGCCGACACCCCAGGCGCCATGCGCAGCCGCATACTCGACGCCATTGAAAATGCCGTCGCCCAGGTTGGCCTCGGTAGTCGGGCAAATGCCGGCGACAGCACCGCTACGCGCCATTCCAAGGGTTTCCGCCGCCGTCATGTGGGTGGCGTGCACCAGGCACCAGTGGCGATCGACTTCCACATTGTCCAGCAGCCAGGCCACCGGCGGCGCGCCCAGGGCGGCGCTGCAATCCTCGACTTCCTTGCGCTGCTCGGCGATGTGGATGTGCACCGGCGCCTGCGCGTCCCATTGCCTGAGCTCAGCCAGCAGCTGCTGCAATGACTGCGGCGACACCGCGCGCAGGGAATGCGGCGCAACGCCGTAGCGCAAGCCGGCATGCTGCGGATGGTCGGCCTGCAGCCGCTGCAGGGCCGCCATCATCCATTGCGGCGAATTGATGAAACGCGCCTGTCCGGCATGCGGCGCCTGGGCGCCGAAGCCGCTGTGCTGGTACATCACCGGCAGCAAGGTCAGGCCGATGCCGGCTTCTTGCGCGGCCTCAATCAGGCACGCCAGGTTTTCGGTCGGATTGGCGTACGGCTTGCCGTCGCGGTCGTGATGCAGGTAGTGGAATTCGCACACCGAGGTATAGCCGGCCTGCAGCATTTCTATATACAGCTGCAGCGCCACCGCCTTCAGGTCGGCCGGCGCCAGCTTGCCCGCAAACTGGTACATCAAGGTGCGCCAGCTCCAGAAACTGTCGCTCGGATCGGAGCGGTATTCGGTGAGTCCCGCCATGGCGCGCTGGAACGCATGCGAGTGCAGGTTGACGATGCCGGGCAATACCGTGGCGGCGGCGCGCGGCGCCAGCGCCAGGGTTTCGGCGTCAGGGCGCACCGCGGTGAGTATGCCCTGCTCGTCCCACTCCAGCAGGACGTTGCTGCGCCAGCCGTCCGGCAGCAAGGCGCGGTCGGCGATCAATTCTCTGATGACGGGTTTCATGGATAGGCTCCTTGATCTATTCCCTGCGGCGCGGCCGGACTGAAGCGGCCTCCGCGAACGATGGTGTGACACGGATTCAGTCCCGACCAGTAGGCCAGTTCGGCCAGCGACGCCACGTCCCACAGCACAAAGTCGGCGCTGCGCCCAGCCGCCAGCAAGCCGTGCCGGCCGGCCTGGCCCAGCGCCAGCGCGGCATGGCTGGTGACGCCCAGCAAGGCTTCCGCCGTGGTCATGCGGAACAGCGTGCATGCCATGTTCAGCATCAGCAGCAAGGATGCGGTCGGCGAAGTGCCGGGGTTGCTGTCGGTGGAAATAGCCATCGGTATGCCATGGCGGCGCAGCAGTTCCAGCGGCGGCTGTTTGGTTTCGCGGATGAAGTAATAGGCGCCGGGCAGCAGCACGGCCACAGTCCCGCTTTCCTTCATCGCCAGCACATCGGCTTCGCTCAGGTGTTCCAGGTGGTCCGCCGACAAGGCCTTGAAGCGCGCCGCCAGCTGGGTGGCGCCGATATTCGAGAGCTGGTCGGCATGCATTTTCACCGGCAGCCCGAGCCTGGCGGCGGCTGCGAACACGCGTTCGCTCTGCGCCACTGAAAAGCCGATATTTTCGCAAAATACGTCGACCGCATCGACCAGGCCTTCCGCATGCAGGGCCGGCAGCATTTCTTCGCACACCAGCGTGATGTAGTCGTCGGCGCGGCCCTGGTATTCCGGCGGCAAGGCATGGGCGCCGAGGAAGGTGGTGTAGACCGTGACCGGATAATGCTCGCCGAGGCAGCGCGCCACGCGCAGCATCTTGCGCTCGCTGGCCAGGTCCAGGCCATAGCCGGATTTGATTTCAACCGTGGTGACGCCTTCCGCCAGCAAGGCTTCCAGACGCCGTGCGGATTGCAGGAACAGGCTGTCCTCGTCTGCCGCCCGCGTCGCCCGCACGGTCGAGACGATGCCGCCGCCGCTGCGCGCAATTTCCTCATAGCTGGCGCCTGCCAGCCGCAAGGCAAATTCATCGGCGCGGTTGCCGCCATACACCAGATGGGTGTGGCAATCGATCAGGCCGGGCGTGATCCAGCGCTTGCCAGCGTCGTGCCGCGCCAGGTTTTCGTTGCTGTATGCAGCCGGCAATTCGGCCGCCTTGCCGAGCCAGGCAATCAAACCGCCGCGCACTACCATGGCGCCGTCCAGGATGACTTGCGCCGGATCGCCGGCGGGTGCGATCCTGGCGTTGGTCCAGATGCCATCGGCTTGCTCGTATTGACTATGCGCCATGCTGTTTTCCTATTGCACTATTTCAGATTGACGTTGACGCCGATCAGGACGCTGCCGGCGCTCAGGGAACGCAGCGCCATCTTGCCCGGCCGATCATCCCATGCCAGGCTCTGGCGCGGCGCCAGGGTGGCGTGCTCGCCGTCCTGCGTCAGCACATCCCAGCGGCCTTGCACGCAAAACAGCAGGTTGCAGCCCTGCTCCAGGTCCTGGTCGACAGACCACACCTGCACCTCGCCGGCGGCCGCGCCGCGCCTCAGCATCAGGTTGAAATCCCGGCAGGCGCCGCCCTCCAGCTGTGCGTCGATCTTGTCTTCGCCGCGAAATCGGTGCGGCTGCAGGTGCGACAGCAACACGTGATTGCCGCTGTCTGACACCAGGTCCATGCCATCGCCTTCCAGCAAGGTGATGACCCGGTCGACGCCGGCGAAGCTGGAAAAGGCGCCTGACTGGCTGACGTCGGCGATGCTCACGCGCCACAAAAAATTATCGAACGACGCTCCCGGCGGCTGGCAATACAGCTCACGGGTCACGCCGCCGCCGTTTTTCCACGGCGTGGCCGGCAAGTCTTCAAACTCAATCAGTTTCATTGGCTCGCTCTACAAACTCATTGACACATTCCGGGCCGGATGAAAACTGCCGACCCAGCCCGGCTCTTGCTTAACGGCTGTACAACTCGGCAAACAAGCTCTTGCAGCTATCGCTCACCGCGCCTTGCAGCACCAGCTGCTTGGCGGCTTCGATATCCGGCGCGAAGAAACGGTCCTTGTCGTAAAACGTTACCTCCTGGCGCAAACGCTGGTGCACCTGGGCCAGCATCGGCGAGGTGGTCAGCGGCTGATGGCAGTCGACGCCCTGTGCTGCCGCCAGCAATTCAATCGCCACGATGGCAGCCGTATTGTGCGCCATTTCATGCAGGCGGCGGCCGGCGAAAGTCGCCATGCTGACGTGGTCTTCCTGGTTGGCGGAAGTCGGCAGGCTGTCGACGCTGGCCGGATGCGCCAGCGCCTTATTCTCGGACGCCAGCGCGGCTGCCGTCACGTGCGCGATCATGAAGCCGGAATTGAGGCCGGAAGACTGCACCAGGAACGGCGGCAGGCCGGACAGCGAAGAATCGATCAGCAGCGCGATGCGGCGCTCCGACAAGGCGCCGATCTCGGCAATCGCCAGCGCCAGGGTATCGGCCGCGAAGGCGACCGGCTCGGCGTGGAAATTGCCGCCGGAGATGACCTCATCGCGCTCGGCATAGATCAGTGGATTGTCGGTCACGGCATTGGCTTCGATCAGCAGGGTGCGCGCGGCGTTGCTGATGATGTCGACGCAGGCGCCCATCACCTGCGGCTGGCAGCGCAGGCTGTACGGGTCTTGCACGCGCTCGTCGTTGACCAGGTGCGATTGCCGGATCGCGCTGCCGCTCAGCAGCTGGCGATAGATCTTGGCGGTGGCGATCTGGCCCGGCTGGCCGCGCACTTCATGCACGCGCGGATCGAACGGGGCATCGCTGCCGCGCGCCGCGTCGACTGCCAGCGCGCCGGTGACGGTAGCTGCTTCCAGCACGCGCTCGGCCAGGAACAGGCCGTTCAGGGTCAGCGCGGTCGACACCTGGGTGCCGTTGATCAGCGCCAGGCCTTCCTTGGCCGCCAGCACGATAGGCGCGATGCCGGCCTTGGCCAGCGCTTCCTTGGCGTCGACCAGCTTGCCGTCGACGCGCACCTGGCCTTCGCCCAGGATCGCCAGCGTCATGTGCGACAGCGGCGCCAGGTCGCCCGAGGCGCCGACAGAGCCCTTGACCGGGATGCAAGGCATGATGCCGGCATTGTAGATCGCCAGCAAGGTGTCGATGACTTGCGCGCGGATGCCGGAAAAACCGCGCGCCAGGCTGGCGATTTTCATGGCCAGGATCAGACGCACAGCGCCGTCGTCGATGAGGTCGCCCGTGCCCACCGAATGCGAGAGGATCAGGTTACGCTGCAGCAGTTCCAGCTGTTCGTCCGGAATGCGGGTCTTGGCCAGCTTGCCGAAACCGGTATTGATGCCGTAGGCGGCATCGCCGCGCTCGACGATACGCGCCACGGTAGCGGCGGAGGCATTGATGGCATCGTAAGCGGATGGCGGCAAGGCCAGCGGCACGGCCGCGGCCCAGATGCTGCGGATCTCTGCCAGCGTCATTTTTCCTGGTTGCAGAGTCAACGATGTTTTCATATTCATTTCTTTCAGATTAGCGTATTGCAGAAGTCGATTTTATGGCAAAGCCAGTCACTTGATCATCGGCAGGTTCAGGTTGTGGCGCTTGGCGCATTCGATCGCCGCTTCATAGCCCGCATCGGCATGGCGCATGACGCCGGACGCGCAATCGTTGACCAGCACGCGCGCCAGGCGCTTGGCGGCGGCATCGGTGCCGTCGGCCACGATCACCATGCCGGAGTGCTGCGAATAGCCCATGCCGACGCCGCCGCCGTGATGCAGCGAGACCCAGGTGGCGCCGCCGGAGGTGTTCAGCAAAGCGTTCAGCAGCGGCCAGTCGGAGACCGCATCGGTGCCGTCCTTCATGCTTTCGGTTTCGCGGTTCGGGCTGGCGACCGAGCCGGTGTCGAGGTGATCGCGGCCGATCACGATCGGCGCCTTCAGTTCGCCGGTGCGCACCATTTCATTGAAAGCGAGGCCGGCGATATGGCGCTCGCCCAGGCCCAGCCAGCAAATCCGCGCCGGCAGGCCCTGGAAGGAAATGCGCTCGCGCGCCATGTCCAGCCAGCGGTGCACGTGCTTGTTGTGCGGGAACAGTTCCTTGATCTTGGCGTCGGTCTTGTAGATATCTTCCGGATCGCCGGACAGTGCGACCCAGCGGAACGGCCCCTTGCCTTCGCAGAACAGCGGCCGGATGTAGGCCGGCACAAAACCGGGGAAATCGAAGGCGTTCTTGACGCCCTGGTCGAACGCCACCTGGCGGATGTTGTTGCCGTAGTCGACGGTCTTGATGCTCATCGCGTGGAAGTCCAGCATCGCCTGCACATGCTGGGCGCAGGACTGCGCGGCATCGGCAGTCAGGCGCGCCTGTTGCGACGGATCGTTTTGCGCCGCCACCCATTGCTCGACGCTCCAGCCGATCGGCAGGTAGCCGTTGATCAGGTCATGCGCCGAGGTCTGGTCGGTCACCAGGTCGGGCTTGATGCCGCCGGCCTTGGCGCGCTTGACCAGTTCCGGCAGCACTTCCGCGGCATTGCCGAGCAGGCCGATGGAAATCGCTTCCTTGCGTTCGGTGTGGTATTTGATCAGGTCAAGCGCATCGTCCAGGTTCTTGGCCTGCTTGTCGAGATAGCGCGTGCGCAGGCGGAAATCGATGCTGGACTGCTTGCACTCGATGGTCAGCGAGGCCGCACCGGCCAGGGTCGCCGCCAGCGGCTGCGCGCCGCCCATGCCGCCGAGGCCGGCGGTCAGGATCCAGCGCCCGGAGAGATCGCCGCCGAAATGCTGGCGGCCGGCTTCGGCAAAGGTTTCAAACGTGCCCTGGACGATGCCCTGGCTGCCGATGTAGATCCAGCTGCCGGCGGTCATCTGGCCGTACATGAACAAACCCTTGCGGTCGAGTTCGTTGAAGTGTTCCCAGTTGGCCCATTTCGGCACCAGGTTGGAATTGGCCAGCAAGACGCGCGGCGCGTCGGCATGGGTCTGGAACACGCCGACCGGCTTGCCGGACTGGATCAGCAGGGTTTCGTTGTCGTTCAGGTTGGTCAGGGCTTCGACGATCTTGTCGAAGCAGGCCCAGTCGCGCGCCGCCCGGCCGATGCCGCCATACACCACCAGGTCGTTCGGCCGTTCGGCCACTTCCGGGTCGAGGTTGTTCATCAGCATGCGCAGCGGCGCTTCGGTCAGCCAGCTCTTGGCAGTCAATGCAGTGCCGCGGGCGGCGCGGATAGTGCGGCTAGGGTCGCGCCGTGGATCGGCGTTGGCGATATTGTTTGTAGTCATGCTGGCTCATCTCCTTAAAAGTATCGGTGCGCCGATTTGCTATCCTGACCGCCCGAAAATAAACAACAAGTTGTATAGTCCAGTAAAATATAATGCCTATACAACTTAGTCAATCGAATTTATGCATAGTCCTTAGATATTTTTCGCTATCCCGAATGAGCCGCTATCCCTTACCCTGTGAAAAAAGGTGTTGACTTCAAGTCCACTTGAACTTCCATACTTGCCTGGTCGGCAACTGCGCTGGTAACTGAGTTAGTATCCGTGATGAATTTTATTGAGTAGGAGCCAGCATATGCATGGCGCAATAGCAAAAAAAGCAATTCCCGCATTCCAGCAGGTAAAAGACCACGTGCAGCAGCAGATCCGCAGCGGCGAATGGAAGCCGGGCGACCTGATTCCATCCGAGCGCGAACTGATGGTGCAGTTCAACCTGTCGCGCATGACCGTCAACCGCGCCCTGCGCGAATTGACCGACAACCAGCTGCTGGTTCGGATCCAGGGCTCCGGCACCTATGTGGCGCCTGGAAAATACCAGTCTACACTGGTGGAAATCCGCAGTATCGATGACGAACTTGTTGCCCGCGGCCACCGCTACCGCAGCCAGGTGCTGACGCTGGAAGCGAGCGCCACGCCGGTGGCGCTGAAAGCGCTGGGACTGGATGCCGGACCGGCGTTCCACTCGGTGATCGTGCATTTCGCCGACGACATCCCGATCCAGCTGGAAGACCGCTACACCAATCCGCGACTGTTTCCCGACTACCTGCGGCAGGATTTCCACCTGGTGACGCCGAACCACTACATGGTGCAGATCGCGCCGCTCGACCGCGCCGAATACAGCATCGAATCGAAGATGCCGGAGGCGGCGATGCGCAAGCAGCTGCAGATGGAAGCCGGCGAACCCTGCCTGCTGCTGTCGCGCCGCACCTGGGTGGGCGACACCGTGGCGACCGCGGTGACGCTGTGGCACCCCGGCTCAAGGTATCAGTTTACCGGCGGCTTCTAATACAAGGCGGACCGCGTGGCGTCGGCGCCTGGCGCCGATTGCGGCTGCGCACGCCCATTTCAACTTATCAGCATCACTCTGGACAGACTCAACCATGTCGCCTGCACCTACCGCTATCAACACCGACCCGCCTCCGGCCAGCTGGGCCGACCTGCTGTCGGGACGCAACGCCCTGCGCTCCCTGACGCTGGCCGGCGGCATCGGCATGCATGCCACCAACGTCTATATCGTCACCACCATCCTGCCGTCGGTAGTGAAAGATATCGGCGGCCTGGAATACTATGCCTGGGCCACCTCGCTGTTCGTGGTGGCTTCCATCATCGCCGCCGGCCTGGCTTCGCGCCTGACGGAATGGCTGGGCTACCGCGCCGCCTGCCTGCTGGCCTTGCTGGTGTTTTCCATCGGCTCGGCCGGCTGCGCGCTGGCGCCGCACATGGTGTGGCTGCTGCTGGCGCGCACTATCCAGGGCTTCGGCGGCGGCGTGCTGGTGGCGCTGTCCTATGCCATGATCCGGGTAGTGTTCGCACCGCCGCTATGGTCGCGCGCGATGGCGTTGATGTCGGGCATGTGGGGCATATCCACCCTGTCCGGCCCGGCTATCGGCGGCATGTTTGCCCAGGCCGGCAGCTGGCGCGGCGCCTTCTGGTCGCTGTTGCCGGCGGCTGTCGTACTCGCGCTGCTGGTGCAGTTCACGCTGAAAATTCCGGCGGAAACGCGTTCGGAAGACAAGCCGGGCAGCGTTCCCATCGCCAAGATATTGCTGCTGGCGGCTGCGGTGCTGTCGGTGTCGGCGGCCAGCCTGTTCCGCAGCACCGCAATGAATATCGGCGGCATCGTCTTTGGCATTGCCTTGATCGGCCTGATCGCCTGGCTGGAGCGACGTGGCGGCACGCGCTTGCTGCCCAGCGGCGCATTTTCCCTGCGCAGCCGCATCGGCGCCCTGTACGCCACCATGATACTGATGATCCTGGGACTGACCACGGAAATCTACGTGCCGTATTTCCTGCAGGTGATCCAGGGCCACTCGCCGCTGCTGGCCGGCTACCTGACCGGCATCATGTCCTGCGGCTGGACCCTGGCGGCCCTGCTGTTCTCCAGCTACAGCGGCGCCCGCGCGCAATTCGTCATGAAGGCCGGACCGCTGGTGGTGATCGCCGCATTGCTGGCCTTGGCCTCCATGCTGCCGTCGACCGCCGCGCTGGACAGCTACGGCCTGCTGCCGCTGTGCATCGCACTGATACTGGTCGGCTTCGGCATCGGCATGGGCATGCCGCATCTGATGGCCAGCATATTGAGCAGCGCGCATCCCGACGAAGGCAGCCTGGCCGCGTATTCGCTGACCACGGTGCAACTGTTTGCGACCGCCATCGGCGCCGCCCTCGCGGGCATGGCGACTTCGCTGGCCGGCCTGGCCGACCCGGGCGGTTTGCCGGGAGCGGCAAATGCGGCACAATGGCTATTCATCTGTTTTGCGGCAGCGCCATTGCTGGCGTTTTTCACGGTGCGCCAGGCCTTGCGCCTGAAGGCGCCGGCAACTGCGACGCCGGGCGCCATCCGCGACGATCAACCCGGCCAGCACAATCAACACGATCGGCCACTACAGGAACCTCTGCCATGAGCAGCACGCCCCCAAAACCAGCGGTCTCGCCGCTCAAGGCCAGCACGGAAACCGTCACCAGCGTGCACAACTGGACCGACAAGCTGTTTTCCTTCCGCACCACGCGCCCGGCCGGCTATCAGTTCACGCCGGGCCAGTTCGCCCGCCTCGGCGTGACGGCCGGTGCAGAAACCCTGTGGCGCGCCTATTCGGTCACCTCAGCCGCCGGTGAAAATGAACTGGAGTATTTCCTGGTGCAAGTGCCTGGCGGCCAGTTCACGGAACAGTTGAAAAGCCTGAAACCTGGCGATCCGGTGATGGTGGAGAAATTCAGCTATGGCTTCATGACGGCCGACCGCTTCGTCGACGGCGAGGATCTGTGGATGCTGGCCACCGGCACCGGACTCGGCCCCTTCATTTCAATCTTGCAGGACCCGATGGTGTGGCAGAAATTCCGCAACCTGATCCTGGTGCATTGCGTGCGCAACGCCGAAGAGCTGGCCTATCAGGAACTGCTGGCATCCTTGCCGCAACGGCCCGAACTGGCCGCCGGCGGCGCCCGCCTGCAACTGATCCGCGCCACCACGCGAGACGCGGCAGCCGCCCCCGGCAACCTGCAGGGACGCATCACTACCCTGCTGAGCAGCGGCGCGCTGGAAGCCGCGGCCGGACTGGCGATCACGGTGGAAGCATCGCGCATCATGATGTGCGGCAATCCGGAAATGATCACCGAAACGCGCGACATCCTGCACCAGCGCGGCTTGCGGCCTTGCCGGCGGGCGGCGCCGGGGCAGTTTGTGACCGAGGATTACTGGTAACTCGAAATATTTTTTAGATTTCCAGCCATTTCTGCCGCACGGCGGCACTGGCGCACAGTTCCGCCGGCGTCCCGGCAAACACAATCCGGCCGTGTCCCATCACCAGCACGCGGTCGGAAATTTCCAGTGCGATGCTGAGCTTTTGTTCGACCAGCAATACACCCAAGCCCTGCGTCCGCAGCGACGACAAATGCTGCGCCACCGCCCTCACCATCTCCGGCGCCAGTCCTTCGGTCGGTTCATCCACCATGAGCAGCCGCGGCTTGCCCATCAGGCTGCGGCACAGGCTGAGCATCTGCTGCTCGCCGCCGGACAGCAGGCCGGCAGCGACATGCTTGCGCGCGGCCAGCTGCGGCATCAGGCGCCACACTTCGTCCAAGGCGGCCGGCTCTGGCCGCAGCTGCCCCAGCAACAAATTCTGCTGCACCGTCAACGTCGGAAATACGGCCCGCTCTTCCGGCACATAGGCCAGACCCTGGCGGGCGATCTGGAATGTTTTCAGGCCGGCCAGCTGGACACCGCCCAGCCGCACCGAGCCGCTACAGCGCAGCATCCCCATGACCGCTTTCAGTGCAGTGGAGCGGCCGGCGCCGTTGCGACCCAGCAGGCTGACGATTTCTCCGGCGCCGACATCGATATCAACCCCATGCAATACATGGCTTTGCTCATAAAAAGCATGCAAGCCGCGGATCTCAAGCAAGGCGCTCATGGCTGCTGCGCCTCCAGGCTGCCGAGATAGGCCGCCTGCACAGCGCCATTGGCGCGGATCGCCGCCGGGGTATCGCAGGCGATGATGCGGCCGTCGACCAGCACCGCGATACGGTCCACCAGGCTGAACACCACGTCCATATCGTGCTCGATCAGCAGCAGGGTCTTGCCGGCGCTCACGCGCCGGATCAGCGCAGTGGAGGCGGCAGCCTCCTCGCGGTTCATGCCAGCGGTCGGTTCATCCAGCAAGATCACATCGGCATCGCCGGCAATCGTGATGCCGATTTCCAGCGCGCGCTGCCCAGCGTAGCTGAGATCGCCGGCCGGCGTGGCGCTGCTGGCCTGCAAGCCGCATTGCTGCAGCAGTTCTTCGATCCGACGATTGACTTCCTTCATCCCGGACAGACGCCGCCAGAAGGTATAGCGGTAGCCATGCGCAGCCAATACCGCCGCCCGCAGATTGTCCGCCACGCTCAGGCGCGGGAAAATGCTGGTGATCTGGAAGCTGCGCGCAAGGCCCAGCCGACTGACCTGGAACGGACTCATGCCGCCTATCTCGCGCCCGTGCAGCAGAATCTCGCCGCTGCTGGCGGCCATGCCTCCCGAGACCAGGTTGAACAAGGTCGATTTTCCGGCGCCGTTGGGGCCGATCAAGGCCAGCCTCTCCCCTTGCCGCAACTGCAAATCGGCGCCCTTGATGATGCGCGCGGCGCCGAACTGCTTGTGCAGATTGCGCAGCTCCAGAACGGCAGGATTTACTGTTCCGCTCATAGGACCGCCGCGCGCCGGTACAGCATTTCAACCAGGAACACGGCGGCGCCGGCCATCAGCAGCGCACCGGCCAGGCGCAGCAGAAATCGCATTGTCATCCGGCGCCAGCCGGCCAGCAAACTTATCCAGACGCCAGCGATGCCGCCCGGCGCAAACAGCACGACAAGCACAAACAGCAAGCCCAGGTACAACTGCCAGCCACGGGTATAAGCCGATAGCAAAGAAGAAAACAGCACGCCGACAATCGCGCCTATCATCGGCCCGAAGAAATAGCCGATGCCGCCGATGAAAGTGAACAGCAGGATTTGCGCGGAGCGCAGCAGGCCGAGGTTTTCGGCGCTGACGATTTCAAAATTGATCGCGGTCAGCGCACCGCCGACGCCGGCGAAGAAGGCCGACAGCATGAACATCAGGTAACGCACCCGGCGCGGGTCGTGGCCGATGAAGGCAGCGCGCTGCGGGTTGTCGCGCACGGCATTGGCGATGCGGCCCAGCGGTGTCTGCGTCAAGCCGTACATGGCCGCGGTGCAGATGAAAAGCCAGAACGCGATCAGGTAGTAGACCTGCAGCTGCGAGGAAAAATCGATGCCAAGCAAGGACGCGCCCAGCACGCGGTCGGCGCTGACGCCGCTCTCGCCGCCGAACCATCCGGGAAACATCAGCGCCGCGGCGGCCATCAACTCGACCAGCGCCAGGCTGATCATCGACAACGCCGTGCCCGCCCGGCGCGTGGTGACATAGCCGAATAGCGCGCCGGCCAGCATGCCGGCCGCGCCGCCAGCCAAAGGCACCAGCAACAGCGCGGCCGCACTGCAGCCGGACAGCCGGTTCATCAGGTGCACGCTGGCGAAAGCCGCCAGGCCTGCATACAGGGCATGGCCGAAAGATAACATGCCGCTCTGCCCCAGCAGCATGTTGAAGGACAACGCCAGGAGCATCATGCAGCCGCATTGCGACAGGATGGAGAGCGCAGCGCTTTGGGGGAACGCCAGCGGCGCCGCCAGCAAGATCAAGGCGAACGCCAGCCACGCCGGTTTTCCGCGCCAGGAAGAAAGCATCAATCCCGCACCCCGAACAAGCCGCGCGGACGCAACAGCATGACCAGCACCAGCAGCAGATAAGGCAAGACCGGCGCCACCTGGGCCAGCGTCAGCCGCAGCAAGGGATAGCCGACGGCGTCGGGCGCCAGCCGGATGCCCCAATGCGCCAGGCTGCTCAACAGGGAAACATCCAGCGCCACCGCATAGGTCTGCAAAATGCCGATCAGCAGCGAGGCAACGAAAGCGCCCTTCAGCGAACCCAGGCCGCCGACCACCACCACCACGAAAATGATGCTGCCCACCCCCGCCGCCATGCCCGGCTCGGTGACGAAGGCGTTGCCGCCGACTACGCCGGCCAGGCCGGCCAAGGCACAGCCGGCGGCAAACACCAGGGTAAACAGCCGCGGCACATTGTGGCCGAGCGCTTCCAGCATCTGCGGATGGGTCAGCGCCGCCTGGATCAGCAAGCCGACGCGGGAGCGCTTCAGCAGCCAGCTCGCCGCCAGCAATATCAGCAGCGCGAGCAGCATCATGAAACCGCGATAGGCCGGAAAGGCCGTGGAATACAAGGTGAACAAGGGGCCGTCGAGCTGCGCCGGGATCGCGTACGGCAATGCCGATTTACCCCACGCCAGCTGCACCAGTTCGACGATCACATAGGACAGACCGAAAGTGAACAGCAGTTCCGCCACTTGCCCATGGCGCCGCACACGGCGCAAGCCGGCCCGCTCGACCAGCGCGCCCAGCAAACCGGTCAGCAGCGGCGCCAGCAGCAGCGCCGGCCAGAATCCCAGCCGGATGCTGATGGCATAGGCGAAATAGGCGCCCAGCATATAGAAACTGGCATGGGCGAAATTCAGCACCCCCAGCATGCTGAAAATAAGCGTCAGGCCTGACGACAGCAGGAATAGCAGCAGTCCATAACTGAGGCCGTTCAGCAGAGTGATGAGGGTAAATTCCATTGTGCGATATGTGATGCCCGGGTCCGGCATTCTACCGCTTTGTCCCGGAGCCGATTTCCAGTTCGCCTGATGCGCGGACGCTTGCCGGCGGGCTCGGCCAGAGATGGCGTTGCATAAGCAAGTATTTTTACCAAGGTAATATTGACCCCGCAATTAAACCGGGGTAATATTGCATCACATATCCAACTGAACCAACTTAAGAGAGTGATTGCGCCATGAGCACTTCCACCAATCCGGTGATCGCCTTTGCCGGATCGCACCGTATCGCCGCCGGCCAGCTCGCGCTGGTGGCCTTGAAAGCAAAAGAACTGATAGACCGCAACGACAGCGCCGCCATCCTGATTTTCGACGACGTCACCAGCGAGCAGGTCGAAGTGGACTTCCGCGGCAGCGCAGAGCAAGTGCTGCAGCGCCTGGCGGCCAACGAGCCCCCTGCCGCCGCTCCCAGGGAGAACTCCGGCAGTCATGAGCCCGCGCGCGGTCCGGGCCGCCCTAAACTGGGTGTCATCGGCCGCGAAGTCACCTTGCTGCCGCGCCACTGGGACTGGCTCAACGCCCAATCGGGCGGCGCCTCGGTCGCCCTGCGCAAGCTGGTGGAAGACGCGCGGCGGCACAGCGAGCAGCGCGACCAGCTGCGCCGCGCCCAGGAATATGCCTATCGCTTCATGTCGGCCATGGCTGGCAACAGCGTGAATTTCGACGAAGCTACGCGAGCCTTGTTTGCCGGCGACCAGGCCGGGTTCGAGTCGTTGATCGAGACCTGGACAGCGGATGTGCGCGACCATTTGAGAATACTGGCAAGCCGCGCCTTCTCTGCACGGCCATGAACGCGCGCGTGCCTGCATTCACGGCCGTCCTGTCCATGCGATACTTGGAGACCGCCACTATTCTTTACTGCAATCAATGAGCATCCCTTTGGCTATTCCAGAAACGCCCGCGCCGGAACACTTGCCGTTTGCCAATGCATTTGCAAATTTGCCCGCTGCCTTTTATACGCGGCTGGCGCCGACGCCGCTGCCATCCCCCTACCTGGTGGATGCCAGCCGTTCAGCGGCGCAGCTGATCGGACTGGACCCCGCCGCATTTGAAAGCGCGGACCTGATCCAGACGCTCAGCGGCAATCGCATCGCCGCCAGCTCGCAACCGCTGGCCGCGGTCTACTCCGGCCACCAGTTCGGCGTCTGGGCAGGACAATTAGGCGATGGCCGCGCCATCTTGCTGGGCGACGTCGCCGCCAATAATGGCGGACGCATGGAACTGCAGCTCAAGGGCGCCGGTGCGACGCCCTACTCGCGCATGGGCGACGGCCGCGCCGTGCTGCGCTCCTCGATCCGTGAATATCTGTGTTCAGAAGCGATGGCCGCGCTCGGCATTCCTACTTCACGTGCGCTGGCGATCGTCGGTTCCGACCAGCTGGCGATGCGCGAGCGGCCCGAGACCACGGCGGTGGTGACGCGCATGGCGCCGAGCTTTGTGCGCTTCGGCTCGTTCGAGCACTGGTATTACAACAACCAGCACGACACCCTGAAAACCCTGGCCGACTACGTCATCGCCGGCTTTTATCCGGAATTGCTGGCGGCCGCCAACCCTTACCAGGCGCTGCTGGCCGAAGTCACGCGCCGCACCGCTCATCTGATGGCGCAATGGCAGGCGGTCGGCTTCATGCATGGCGTCATGAATACCGACAATATGTCTATCCTGGGGCTGACGCTGGACTACGGCCCGTTCGGCTTCATGGAAGCCTACGACCCCCGCCATATCTGCAACCATACCGACCAGCAGGGCCGTTACGCCTATAACAAGCAGCCGCAGATCGGCCATTGGAACTGCTTTGCGCTGGGCCAGGCCATGCTGCCGCTGATCGGCAGCGTCGAAGCGACCGAAGCAGCGCTGAGCAGCTACCAGGCGCAATACGGGGCGAAACTTGACGAATTGCTGCATGCCAAGCTGGGATTGACGACGCACCAGCCGGACGACGATAAATTGCTGGATGCCATGTTTGCGCTGATGCAAGCCAGCCATGTCGATTTCACACTGTTTTTCCGCCGCCTGGGCAATCTGCGCCTGGACGATGCCGGCGCCGATGCCCCTTTGCGCGACTTGTTCATGGACCGTGCGGCATTCGATGCCTGGGCGTTACAATACCGGGCGCGCCTGAAACTGGAAAATAGCCGGGACGACAGCCGCAAGCTTGCAATGGATGGCTGCAACCCCAAATACGTATTACGAAACTATTTGGCGCAAACCGCAATCGAACAGGCGCAAAATAAGGACTTCTCGGAAGTCAGGAAACTGTTGGAAATTCTTGAAAACCCGTTTGACGAACAGCCGCAACACGCGAAGTACGCCGAATTGCCCCCTGACTGGGCGCGTGGACTGGAAGTGAGCTGTTCGTCCTAGCGGCGTGATACGAGACTAAATATTGGAACTTAAAACATGAGCAGCAGCAAAATCGTCAAAACCGATGCCGAATGGCGCGCCGAGCTTGATCCCATGGAATACGAAGTGACCCGCCATGCGGCGACCGAACGGGCATTCACCGGCCGCTTCTGGGACCATCACGAACATGGCATTTACACCTGCGTGTGCTGCAACACGCCTTTGTTCGAATCGGACGCCAAATTCGATTCCGGCTGCGGCTGGCCCAGTTATTTCAAGGCCATCAATCCTGACAATGTAGAAGAGCGCGTTGACCGTACTCATGGCATGATGCGCACTGAAATTTTATGCAAGGTATGCGACGCCCATCTCGGCCACGTGTTTCCGGACGGGCCGCCGCCTACCGGCCTGCGCTACTGCATCAACTCGGCGTCGCTGCGGTTTGAACCGGCGGGCTGATTTATCAACCGCTCACTTAATTTATCCTGACTGAAAGCACGGCAAACACATGAAGTTCCTGTTCGACCTTTTCCCGGTAATACTTTTCTTCGGCATCTTCAAGTGGGGCGAAGGAAGTCCCGAGGCCGCGCAATCGCTGGTCAGCCAGTATCTGTCAGGCTTCGTTTCGGGCGGCGTCGTCACCGCTGCGCAAGCGCCGGTGCTGCTGGCGACCGCGGTGGCGATAGTCGCTACCGTGGCGCAGATCGGCTACCTGCTGCTGCGCCGCAAGAAAGTCGACGCCATGCTGTGGGTTTCGCTGCTGATCATCACCGTGTTCGGCGGCGCTACCATCTATTTCCATAACGAGACCTTCATCAAATGGAAGCCGACCGTGCTGTACTGGGCCTTTGCGGCGGCATTGACGGTCAGCCAGCTGCTGCTGAAAAAAAACCTGGTCCGCACCATGATGGAAAAACAGCTGGCCCTGCCTGAGCCGATCTGGATGCGCGTCGGCCTTGCCTGGATCGCTTTCTTTGCCCTCATGGGTTGCCTGAACCTGTACATCGCCTTCAATTATCCGACCGCGACCTGGGTCAACTTCAAGCTGTTCGGCGGCATGGGACTGATGTTCGCCTTCGTGATAGGCCAAAGCATCCTGCTCTCCAAATACATCAAGGACCCCGATGAACCCAAGGCTTGATACCATTCGTAACAAATTGACAGCTGCGCTGGCACCGCTGGAATGTATAGTGGAGGATGAATCGGCGCTGCATGTGGGACACGCCGGTGCCGCCTCAGGCGGCGGCCACTATCGGGTGCGAATAGTTTGCGCGCTTTTTGAGGGACAAAACCGCTTAAAACGGCATAGGCTGGTGTATGATTGCCTGGCTGAAATGATGCACGCCGAAATTCATGCACTGGCTATCACTGCACTGGCACCATCTGAAACAAAAGCTGCGTAGAACATATTTATATATGTAATCGGAAAGAATAATTTAATTGTCCTTCAAATATACTTCGGTTATTCTGCCCTGGTTTCGCATTAATTTATTAACAACCTCCCCAATTTAGGATTTGATAATGACATTTAAACCTTCACGTTTACTGGTGGTACTTTTTGCAGCTGCTGCATTGCCTGTTATGGCCCAAAACCTGGCAGTCGTGAACGGTAAGGCTATCCCTTCGTCGCGCGCTGACATGATGGTCAAGCAATTGTCCGCACAAGGCGGCCAGGCTGATACCCCAGAGCTGCGCAACATGGTCAAGGATGAACTGATCAACCGTGAAGTGCTGATCCAGGAAGCCGACAAGCTGGGCCTGGGCAACAACGCTGACGTCAAGGCGCAAGCCGACATCGCTCGTCAATCGATCCTGATCCGCGCCTTGGTCGCAGACTTCATCAAGAAGAACCCGATCAAGGATGCCGACATCCAGGCTGAGTACGACAAGTTCAAGGCACAGGCCGGCGACAAGGAATACCACGCACAGCATATCCTGGTTGAAAACGAAGCCGATGCCAAAGCCATCATCGCCAAGCTGAAAGCCGGCGGCAAGTTTGAAGACCTGGCCAAGCAATCGAAGGATCCAGGTTCGGCAGCCAACGGCGGCGATCTGGGCTGGGCAACGCCAGCTTCGTTCGTGAAGCCATTCTCCGATGCGCTGGTGGCGCTGAAGCCAGGTCAACTGACTGAAACACCGGTCAAGACCCAGTTCGGCTACCACGTCATCAAGCTGGACGAAGTCCGCGCCGCCAAGATCCCTACCCTGGCAGAAGTAAAGCCGCAAATCACTGAAGCTCTGCAACAGAAAAAACTGCAGGCTTACCAGCAAGATCTGCGCGCCAAAGCCAAGGTGCAATAAGACCTGCGTAGCATAGCCGGTCAAACACCCGCAAAAAGAAAAGCGCTCTTCGGAGCGCTTTTTTTACGCCCTCGCACTTGGCGATCGGCGTTGAGAAAAGTGAACCCAGCAATTACAATGAGGCAACTCAAACTCGGGATTGCACAATGGCCGCCACGCTGCTCAACGTATCAAGCCTTTGCAAATCCTACGGCGACCGCCGGGCAGTCGACGGCATCTCGTTCCAGGTCCGGCAGGGGCAGACGCTAGGCTTGATCGGCCCCAACGGCGCCGGCAAGTCGACCACGGTCAGCCTGATCTGCGGCCTGCTGCGGCCGGACGCCGGCGAGATCCTGCTGGACGGGGTGGCCGTCAACGCCGGCAACAGCGCCGCCAAGCACAAGATCGGACTGGTGCCGCAAGACCTGGCGCTGTACGAAGACTTGTCCGCCAACGAAAACCTGAAGTTGTTCGGCGCGCTCTACGGCCTTGGCGGCAGCCACCTGAAGACCCGTTGCAGCGAAGTGCTGGCGCTGGTCAACCTGAGCGACCGCGCGGCCGACAAGCCGAGCAGTTTTTCCGGCGGCATGAAGCGCCGGCTCAATATCGCCGCCGCGCTGCTGCACGACCCGCAGCTGCTGATCCTGGACGAACCGACCGTCGGCGTCGATCCGCAAAGCCGCAACGCCATCTTCGACAGCCTTGAGCAGCTCAAGCGCCAGGGCCGTTCGCTGATCTACACCAGCCACTACATGGAAGAAATCGAAAGACTGGCCGACCACATCGTCGTCATCGATCACGGCAAGGTGCTGGCCGATGAAACCCCGGCCGCGCTGTACCGGCGGCTGCCGGCCCAGGCAGCGCTGCGGGTCGACCTGGCGTCGCCGGCCGACGCCATCCTGCTCGATCAGATCCGCCGCCAGCCGGGCGTCATCGATATCGCCGGCAAAGACAGCAGCCTGGAGATCGGACTGCGCGCAACGGAGGATGCGCTGCCGCTGCTGCAATGGCTCACCGCCAGCGGCCAGCCTCCGCTGCACTTCATGACCGCCAAGGCCAAGCTGGAAGACATTTTCCTCGGCCTGACCGGACGCAGCCTGCGCGACTGAGCGCCGGCAAGCACCAACACTCCCCCCCCTTTTCTCGTTTCGGAGCATCGCCCATGAGCGCCTTGACCGCACTGGTCCGCAAGGACCTGATCCTGTACCTGAGCAACCGCCGTGCGCTGCTGATCAGCCTGCTGTTGCCGATCGTGCTGGGCACCTTTTTCGGCTACCTGTTCGGCGGCTCCGGCGCGGTCAGCAACGGCAAGATCGACATCGCCCTGGTCCAGCTCGACGACAGCGGCACCAGCCGCAAGATCGCTGCGGGACTCAAGGGCGAAAGCACGCTCGATGTACAGGAACTGCCTCTGGCGGCGGCCCAGGACAAGGTCCGCCATGGCAAGCTGAGCGTAGCTGTGATGCTGCCGGCCGGCTTCGGCGCGGCTGCCAAGAATGCCTTCTTCAGCGGCCGCAACAAGCCCGAGATAGCGATGTACTACGATCCCTCGCAGCAAGCAGTGCTGGCGATGGTGAAAGGCATGCTGACCCAGTACGTGATGCAGAATGTCAGCGCCGAGATGTTCGATATCAAGGCCACCGATTCCTACCTGAACACCAGCATCGAAGCCTTGCAGCGCAATGCCTCGCAGAATCCGGATCTGTTGAAAATGCTGGGCAGCATCAAGGAATACCAGTCGCGCGCCGCCAAAAAAGAAGAAAGCGGCGCCGACCAGCAAGCAACGACGCCAGAGCAAGCCGGCTTGTCAGTTCCCTATTCCACCAGCGACCAGGCGCTGACTGCCGGACTGCAGAAATACAATGGCTACGCCCATGCCTTCGCCGGCATGAGCGTGCAGTTCATCCTGTTCATGGGCATCGACGCCGGCATCGCGGTGCTGCTGTGGCGTCGCATGGGCCTGTGGAACCGGCTGCTGGCCGCGCCGATCACGCTCAATACGGTGCTGCTGGCGCGCGCGCTGTCCAGCGCGATCATCGCCTTTATCCTCCTGTGCGTGATCTTCCTGTTCGCCATGCTGGCGCTGAAAGTACAGATCGCCGGCAGCCTGCCTGGCTTTATCGGCGTCGGCATCTGTTTCGCCCTGGTCACCGCCAGTTTCGGCTTGCTGATCGCCGCCTTTGGCAAGACCCCGGAAGCGGCGCGCGGACTGGCCATGTTCGCGACGCTGATCATGGTCATGCTGGGCGGCGCCTGGGTGCCGACTTTCCTGTTTCCGCAGTGGTTGCAGACGCTGACGTTGGCAGTGCCGACGCGCTGGGCGGTCGATGGCCTCGATGCCATGACCTGGCGCGGACTGGGATTTGACGCCGCACTGCCGGCAATGGCGGTGCTGCTGGGATTTACCGCGCTGTTCGGCGGCCTGGCTGTATGGCGCTTCCGGCGCGATGCGCTCAAAGAATAGAGAGCAAACCGGCTTGGGCCAAAATAAAAACGCAGCCCTGTATCAGCGGCTGCGTTTTTATTTACAGATCATATTCTTACAAGACGGCCGATGGCGCTTCATGATGAAGCGCCATCGCGCAGCCGGCCGGGCTTAGCCGACCCACTTGCGCGCATTGCGGAACATGCGCATCCACGGCGAATCCTCGCCCCACGATTCAGGATGCCAGGATTGCTGGACGCTGCGGAATACGCGCTCGGCGTGCGGCATGCAGACCGTGAAACGGCCGTCCGGCGTCGTCACCGAAGTGATGCCCTGCGGTGAGCCGTTCGGATTGTAGGGATAGCCTTCGCTGACCTGGCCCTTGTTGTCGACGAAACGCATGGCCACCAGCGCTTCCTTGATATCGCCGGTTTGCGAGAAATCGGCAAAGCCTTCGCCGTGGGCGATGGCAATCGCGCTCTGGGTGCCGGCCATGTCCTGGAAGAAAATCGACGGCGACGATTCAACCTGCACCATGGAGAAGCGTGCTTCGAACTTCTCCGACTTGTTGCGGGTGAATTTAGGCCATGCCTGGGCGCCGGGGATGATGGCTTTCAGGTTGCTCATCATCTGGCAACCGTTGCAGACGCCCAGCGCGAAGGTGTCGCCGCGCTGGAAGAACAAGGAGAACTGCTCCGCCAGCCTGGCGTTGAACAGGATGGTCTTGGCCCAGCCCTCGCCGGCTCCCAGCACGTCGCCGTAGGAGAAGCCGCCGACGGCGATGAAACCCTTGAAGTCGTCCAGGCGCGCGCGGCCGGCGATCAGGTCGCTCATGTGGACGTCAACCGCGGTGAAGCCGGCCTGGTGCATCACATAGGCGGTTTCCACATGCGAGTTGACGCCTTGCTCGCGCAGAATCGCCACGCGTGGCTTGGCGGCCAGGTTGAGGAAAGGCGCGGCGATGTTCTCTTGCATGTCGAACGGGATCTTCGGCGTGATGCCGGGATCGGCGGCATCCAGGATGCGGTCATATTCGGCGTCGGCGCTGGCCGGATTGTCGCGCAGGCGGGCGATGCGCCAGCTGGTTTCGCTCCACAGGCGCTGCAGGTCGATGCGAGTCTGGCTGTAGATGGTCTTGGCGTCGCGGCTGAATTCGATGACGTCACGCGTGTTTGGTTTGCCGATGATGTGGCTGCAAGCGCCCAGGTTGAACCTGCGCAGCACGTTCATGACTTCCGACTTCTGCTCGGCGCGCACTTGCAGCACTGCGCCCAGCTCTTCGTTGAACAGCGCGCGCAAGGTCAGCTCGTTGCGGCGTTCGGCCACCTGGCCGGTCCAGTTCTTGGAATCGCCCCAGTCGGCCGCATGCTCGCTTTCCATGGTCAGGATATCGAGATTGATCGACAAGCCGCTATGGCCGGCGAAGGCCATTTCGCACAAGGTGGTGAACAGGCCGCCGTCGGAACGGTCGTGGTAGGCCAGCAGCTTCTGTTCGCGGTTGAGTTGCTGGATCGCTGCGAAGAAACCCTTCAAGTCTTCGGCGCTGTCGACGTCCGGCGTTTCATTGCCGATCTGCTGCATGACTTGCGTCAGGGCGGAGGCGCCCATGCGGTTCTTGCCGCGGCCGAGGTCGATCAGGATGATCGCTGTTTCGCCGGTATCGCTGCGCAGTTGCGGCGTCAGCGAACGGCGCACGTCGCTGACCGGCGCGAAGGCGGAGACGATCAGCGACACCGGCGAAGTCACGGCCTTGGATTGATCACGATCTTGCCAGGTAGTGCGCATCGACAGCGAATCCTTGCCGACCGGGATGCTGATGCCAAGCGCCGGGCACAACTCCATGCCGACCGCTTTCACGGTATCGAACAAGGCGGCGTCCTGGCCAGGCTGGCCGCAGGCAGCCATCCAGTTGGCGGACAGCTTGACGTCGGAGATATCGGCGATCGCGGCGGCTGCAATGTTGGTCAAGGCTTCGCCCACCGCCATGCGGCCGGAAGCCGGCGCATTGATGACGGCCAGCGGCGTGCGCTCGCCCATCGCCATCGCCTCGCCCAGGTAACCCTCAAAGCTCATGCTGGTGACTGCGCAGTCGGCCACCGGCACCTGCCAAGGGCCGACCATCTGGTCGCGCACCGAAGTGGCGCCGACGGTGCGGTCGCCGATGGTGATCAGGAAGGATTTGTCAGCCACGGTCGGCAGCTTCAGCACGCGCTGCGACACGTCCAGCAGGTTCATGCCGGTCAGGTCGACTGCCGGCAGCACCGGATTGAGGTGCTTGACGTCGCGCAGCATCTTTGGCGGCTTGCCGAGCAAGACATCCATCGGCATGTCGACCGGATTGTTGTCGTGCTCCGGGTCGATGACCTTCAGCTGGCGCTCTTCCGTGGCGGTGCCGACCACGGCAAACAGGCAGCGCTCGCGCTGGCAGAAATATTCGAACAGCGGCAGGCTTTCCGGCGCAATCGCGAGGACATAGCGTTCCTGCGATTCGTTGCTCCAGATTTCCTTGGGCGCCATGCCGCTTTCTTCCAGCGGCACCTTGCGCAAATCGAAAATCGCGCCGCGCTTGGCGTCGTTGGTGATTTCCGGGAAGGCGTTCGACAAACCGCCTGCGCCGACGTCATGGATGGACAGGATAGGATTCTTGTCATCCATGGCCCAGCAGGCATTGATGACTTCCTGCGCGCGCCGTTCCATTTCCGGATTGCCGCGCTGGACCGAATCGAAATCCAGGTCGGCCGTGTTGGAACCGGTCGCCATCGACGACGCCGCGCTGCCGCCCATGCCGATGCGCATGCCGGGGCCGCCCAGCTGCACCAGCAGGCTGCCGACCGGCAGCTCGTTCTTTTTGGTGTGCTTGTCGGAGATGCTGCCGATGCCGCCGGCGATCATGATCGGCTTGTGATAGCCCTGCACATTGCCGCCGACGTTTTGTTCGTAAGTACGGAAATAGCCGCCCAGGTTGGGCCGGCCGAATTCGTTGTTGAAAGCAGCGCCGCCGAGCGGGCCGTCGATCATGATCTGCAGGGCCGAAGCAATGCGTTCCGGCTTGCCGTACGCGACAGCATCGCCCTGCCCGGCGGCAGTCACATCGGCAGCATTTTCCCAGGCTTGCAGCGCATCCGGCAGCAGCAGGTTGGATACGGTGAAACCGGTCAGGCCAGCCTTCGGCTTGGCGCCGCGGCCGGTTGCGCCTTCGTCGCGGATCTCGCCGCCGGCGCCGGTGGAGGCGCCAGGGAATGGCGAAATCGCGGTCGGATGGTTGTGCGTCTCGACCTTCATCAGGATGTGCGTCAGCTCTTCCGAAGCACGGTAGGTATTGCCTTCGGCGGCGCCGCGCGCATAGAAGCGCGACACGGTGGCGCCTTCGATAATCGACGAGTTGTCGCTATAGGCGACGATGGTGCCCTTGGGCGCCAGCTGGTGGGTGTTCTTGATCATGGCGAACAAGGACTTGTCCTGCGCTGCGCCGTCGATCACCCAGTCGGCGTTGAAAATCTTGTGGCGGCAATGCTCGCTGTTGGCTTGCGCGAACATCATCAGCTCAACGTCGGTCGGATTGCGCTTGGCGCTGGTGAAAGCGTTCAGCAGGTAATCGATTTCGTCGTCCGAGAGCGCCAGGCCCAGCTCGCTGTTGGCGTGCTCCAGCGCAGCCTTGCCGCCTGCCAGCAGGTCGACGAAGGCCAGCGGCTTGGCGTCCAGCGCGCGGAACAGGTCGGCCGCCTGCTCGGCGCTGCGCAATACGGTTTCGGTCATGCGGTCGTGCAGTACATCGGCGATGGCGCGTACGCTGTCTTCGCTCAGTTTCTTGGCGCCGCCCAGCAAGCCGCTCTTCAGCTTGACCTGATAGGCAATGCCGCGTTCGATGCGCTTGATATGCGCCATGCCGCAGTTGTGGGCGATGTCGGTGGCTTTGCTGGCCCACGGCGAAATGGTGCCGAAACGAGGGATCACGATGAATTCTTCGCCGCCTTCGCTGGCGCCGAACGGGTCGCCATAGGTCAGCAAGGCGTTCAGGCGGCCGATGTCGTCCTGGCTGAGCGGGGTCGAGGCGTCGACAAAATGATCGAAACGGCCGCTGACTTCGACGACATTGCTGTCGATCGCTTGTAACTGGGCCAGAAGGCGTTGGGAACGGAAGGCAGGGAGAGCGTTGGAACCGGGCAAAATCAACATGGCGAGGGGGGAGTTGATGCAGCGTGGCTGCGGGTTAAATCAGAAGCCGCCATTATACAGTGATGCCCTGTCCCATGCCCCTGCCGGTGATGACAAAATCACCCTTTCTGCGTACGCAAAAGCCTTGCGGACCGGAAAAGCTGGAAAGCCCCCGGCCCGCAATTGCATTTAAAACAATTTATTACTTAGAAGTCCTTCAAGACGATCTTGCCGATCACGCGCCCGGTTTCCAGCATGGCATGGGCCTGCCGCAGATTGGCGGCGTTAATCGGCGACAAGACCTGGCTTACCGTCGTGACCAGCGTTTTCTGATCGATCAGCCGCGCCACCTGGTCCAGCAGCTTGCCCTGCTCCTGCATGTCGGCGGTCTGGAACATCGAACGGGTAAACATGAATTCCCAGACAAAGCCGGCGCTCTTGGCTTTCAGCAGGCTGACATCCAGCGGCGCGGCGTTCTCGACGATGGTGCAGATCATGCCTTGCGGCGCCACTGCCGCGGCGGCAGCCGGGAAGTGGCGATCGGTGTCATTCAGGATCAGCACATAGTCGACGCTCTCGAAGCCTTGCTCCTTGAGCTGTGCCGGCAGGTCGCCGAAATGGTTGATCACGTGCTGCGCGCCCAGCTCGCGCACCCATTGTTCCGACTCGGGACGCGATGCGGTCGCAATCACATCCAGGCCGGCGAGCTTGACCGCCAGCTGGATCGCGATCGAGCCGACGCCGCCGGCGCCGCCGATGATCAGCAGCGATTTGGCGGCAGCCTCGGAGCGAGCCGGCACCTTAAGGCGGTCGAACAGCGCTTCCCAGGCCGTGATCGCGGTCAGCGGCAAAGCCGCCGCCTGCTCGAACGACAGCGTCTGCGGCATGTTGCCGGCGATGCGCTCATCGACCAGCTGGAATTCGCTGTTGCTGCCCGGACGGGTAATGTCGCCGGCATAGAACACGCGGTCGCCGACCTTGAAACGGCTGACCTCCGGCCCCACCGCCTGCACTACGCCGGCAGCGTCCCAGCCCAGCACGCGCGGCGATTTTTCGACAGTGTCTTTCGGCGCGCGCACCTTGACGTCGACCGGATTGACGGCGACGGCCTTGATGGCGACCAGCAGGTCGCGCCCTTTCGGAACCGGCTGGTCGAGCTGGATGTCGAGCAGCGATTCCGGGTTGTCGATGGGCAGATAACGGGTTAAAGCGATGGCTTTCATGTTCAAACTCCTTGCGTAGAGACCGTTTCAGTCTGAATCCGGTCGTGGATTGGCTTAGCTGAACGCCATTATGATAATGTTGAATTATTTTATAAACATGGCAGTATTTGATTTACTTTCAATTGAAATTTGATAATGTATTCAACGACCGACCTTCAGCTCTTTATCCACACGGCAGACTTGGGCAGCCTGTCGAATGCGGCGCGTCAGCTTGACCTGCTGCCGGCCACCGCCAGCGCCAGCCTGAAGCGGCTGGAACGGCAGCTCAACGCCCGCCTGTTTGTGCGCTCTACCCGCAGCATGCGCCTGACGCCTGAAGGGAGCGTGTTCCTGGAATATAGCCGCCAGGCCCTGGCCCTGTTGAATGAAGGGCAGGCGCTGTTGCATGCCGGCGGGCCGGTGAGCGGCCATTTGCGCTTGTCGATGCCGTCCGATGTCGGCCGCAATGTGCTGCTCCCCTGGCTCGACGCCTTCCAGGCGCGCCATCCGCAAGTCACGCTGTCGCTGCAGTTTTCCGACCGCGTCATCGACCTGTTCCGCGATCCGGTCGACGTCGCCTTCCGCTATGGTCCGCTGGACGATTCGACGCTGGTCTCGCAAGCGCTGGCAGCCAGCCGGCGCGTCGCTGTGGCGGCGCCGTCCTATCTGGAAAAACACGGCCGGCCGCAGACGCCCAAGGAGCTTGCCGGCCACAACTGCCTGCTGTATTACCTGCAGCACGGCCTGTTCAACAACTGGCGCTTCTATTCAGGCAAGACGCCGATCGACGTCAAGGTGCGCGGCGACCGCATGAGCGACGATGCCGCGATTGCGCGGGCCTGGGCCATCGCCGGCATCGGCATCGCCTACAAATCCTGGCTTGACGTGCGGCAGGATGTGGTGGAAGGCCGGCTGGAAATCCTGCTGGAGCAGTTCGGCGGCGAAGACACGCCGCTGAATATGGTGTATCCGCACCGCAGCAGCATGTCGCCGTCGCTGCGCGCCTTGCTGGCGTTCTTGCGCGAGCGTTTTGCCGCGCTGGAAAACGCATCTGGAATCGCCACTCCCGGCTGAGCTTCCAACGTGCGCGGCCATCCCGCTGCAAAAAATTCCTCGCCAAACTTGTCGAATATTGTGGAGTAAACAGTACACAAAAGCGGTTGCGCGAATCTGCGGATTTGACTTTTATTGACTGCAATCCAGGCTTGGGACTATATTTAAAAAAATCCCCATGGAAATATTTAACCTTCATATCTGATAATCAATCCTTAGAAGTAAATTCATCGCTGCAGAGCCGAGGGACATCAATATGAAACTCAAAGCCGTTTTGTCAGCAAGCGCGATGCTATGCGCGACGTTCGCCAGCCCGTCCTGGGCCGCCAGCGCAAATGTGGTGGTAAAGGCGTCGATTGCCGGGGGCTGCACAATAGCCGGTATCGGAGAACTGGATTTTGGCGGCCTGGACCAGTCCAGCAACAGCCCCGCCACCGCCAACGGCCTGGTAACTTATTGGTGCACAAAAGATACGCCTTACACGATTACCTTGGGCAATGGTGAAAATTACGACGCGGGCAGCGCAACCCGGCAAATGAAACAAAACGGGGGCGCAGCGCTGCTTCCTTATCAGCTCACCGCGGACAAGAACAGCGGCAGCGGCCTTGGCCCTGCAAGCAATGAACGGCTGACGCTGACAGGAACCATACTGAGCGCCGACGTCAAAAATGCCGCCGCCGCGAACTACCTGGACAATGTCATCGTGACCATCGAGCCATAGCGACGCCATGGCGCCATGCAGCCACACACAGTCACCAGCGGCTTGGCCCGCTGCACGCTACCGCTGCCATGTCCTGTGCATTTTCCTGCTCCTGCTGCAACTGGCCGCGCGCGACGGACGGGCCGATACCGGCGACATACTGGTGCGCGTGATTGTCGAAGGCGGATGCACCATCGTCGATTCCGGCGAACTCAACTTTGGCGTGCTCAATCCCGCCAGCGGCAACCCGGCAACGGCGACAGGCACAGTGAGCTATTGGTGTGCGAAAGGCACGCCATATACCATTCAGCTTGGCAACGGCGAGAACTATGATGCTGGCAAAGGCCTGCGGCAAATGATGCAGGAAGGAGGCAGCGGCACGCTTCCCTACGCCTTGCAGGAACCGCCTGGCAATCCTTACATCGGCAACGGACCGACGCCGCCAGACACCTTCCAGATGGTCGCCACGGTCCGCGCAGAAGATGTCAGGAACGCAGCTGCAGCGGCTTACCGCGACAATCTGGTAATTACCATCGAACCATAATCCATCGTCAAGACAGGGGGTATCGTGCATAAAAAAATGAGGGCCGCAACGGCCGGGATTGTTGGCTTGCTGATCTCCTGCGCTGGGCCGGGCATGGCGGCGAACATGAGTGTGACGCCGCTGCGGCTGGACCTGGCGGCAAATAAATCCGCGGTTGTCACTATCAGCAACGACAGCGACAACACACTTGACCTGGCCGTCAATGCGATGACCTGGACGCAAGACGAGACCGCGGCCGATCAACATCAGAAAACCGATGCGCTGGCGTTTTATCCCGCGGCGTTCAGCCTGGCGCCGCATGCGAAACGCAGCATCCGGGTCAGCGCCAAGCCTGGCGCACCGCGGCCAGCCGTCGAAGCCGCCTACCGTCTCTACATCACCGAGTTGCCGCCGGCGCAGCACGCGCAGCATGGCGAAGCCATCCAGCTGGAAGTGCGTTTCGGCCTGCCGGTTTTCATACGCCAAGACAATGCCGCGCCAGCGCTCAGCGCCGTAGCGGTCACTGGCAGTCCCGGCACGGTGGATGTCAAGCTGAAAAACACGGGCAGCGCACACGCGCGCATCGAAACCATCCGCTCCAAGCCGGAAGGCATCGATGAGAACCAATTCAAGCAGTGGTATCTGTTGCCCGCCGCGGAGCGTACTTACCGCCTCCAGGTGACGCCCGCCTTGTGCCAGGCAAGCGATCGCAAGGTCACGCTGCAGGTACGCGCCGACAGCCGCGTTATCCCGGTCGGCATCGCCCTGCCCGTCGAGACATGCAGCGGCAAATAGCTGGCCGCGGCAGACAGATGAGTGAGGATGGCCACGGGACATGCCGCCGCAATGGCAAGATATGACTTCACAATGGCAAGCAGCGTGCTGCTCGCAGCTTGCATTTCTCACTCGATCCCCGCCGCCAGTTGGGCTGCCTCCGCCACGCCCAAAACCGGCGAGCCGACGGTCTGGCTGGTCGACATCAACGGCCGTCCCGACATTGAAGTCTTTGCCCGCACCAACGGCAAGCTGGTGTATCTGCCCCAGGCGCTATTGCAGGAGGCCGGCATCGTCACGCAAGCGCCCTTCCCCGCCTTGCTGCCTTTCGACGATGGCATGTATTTCCTGCCGGATCAGATTGAGGGGGCGAAAGTCAACGCCGACTTCGATCAGCAAAAATATCACTTGCATGTGCCGCCAGAACGGCTCAAGGCGCAAACCATTGATCTTTCGCCGGCAAAGATATTGCCGCTGTCGCCAGAACCGCCATGGTCGGCCTATTTCGACTACAGCTACAGCGAGACCCGCGCCCGCGGCAATCTCGCGCGTCAAGGCAGCCTGTCGTCGCATCTGCGGCTGTTCGGCTGGTCGCTTTATGACGATCACGTTTTCCAGAACAGCGGCAGCGGTTTTCTCAAGCAGCGCATACAAACCGCGGCCTTTCATGACTGGCCGGCGCAAGCGTTGCGGCTGTCGCTCGGCGACAACACCATCGATACGGCGGAACTGGGGCGCGCCACCCCATTTTTCGGCCTGCGCCTGCAACGCAATTACAATCTTCAGCCGGGTTTCATCAGCGACCAGACGGCCACCTTGTCCGGCGTCGCCGCAACTCCGTCGACAGCTGACATCTATATGGACGGAGTGTTGACCGCCACCACGAACCTGGGCGCGGGACCATTCAATTTACAGAATCTGCGCGATTACGGCGGCTTGCGCAACATCCAGGTTGTCGTGCGCGACGCCTCAGGCGCACAGAAAACCTATTCCTTGCCGTTTTATTTCACGAACAATTTGCTGCGCAAGGGGATCGACGATTTCGACATCGGTACCGGCCAGCAGCGCCAGGGCTACGGTTCCGGCAGCTACGGCGGGTTGGCGGCGAGCGGCCAGTATCGCTACGGATTGAGCGACGATATGACCGTCGGCTTGCGCGGCAATTCCGTGCCGGGCGACCAGCGGCTATCGCCATTGCTGACAGCGCGGCTGGGGACGGTCGCCGTTGCGACATTGATCGCGGCCACGCGCTGGCATGACGGGCAGCGTTACTCCGCCCAGGAACTGAATCTCAGCGCACAACAACGCGGAACCACCCTGCGTGCCCAATGGCGCGCCACCTCGAACGGCTTTGACGATGCTCCGCCAGCATCGCCTGGCGTCCAGCTGCTGCCGGATATTCGCGCGCACGACGCGCTGTCGCTGGGCTGGGACCAGAATTTAGGAGCGCTAGGCTACTTCTCTACGGTAGCGACGCGCCGCTGGCGCTTTGACGGCAAGATGGAAGCCGACGCCTCGATCTCCTGGTCGCACAAACTCCCGGGGCGCGGCACCTTGCAAGTCGGCGCGCTGACCACCTTTGGCGACACCACGCGGCAGCGCTCCTTGTTCATCTCGGCCAGCTTTGCACTCGGCGAACGCTCTTATATCAACGGCGGCCTCCGAAAAAACCAGGACAGCCCGCCGCAGTACTATCTGCAGGCGGCGCAGAATATCGCCTCCGACGGCGGTTTCGGCTATCGCTTGTACGGCAGCGAGCAGGCCGGCAACAAAGACCAAGAAGCCGAATTCAACTGGCAGGCCAAGTGGCTGGAACTGAGCGGCAGCGCGCGCAGCGCCAACACCGGCTCTACCAGCTACGAAGCCCAGCGGCTGCAGGTCTCCGGGGCGCTGGCGACGGTCGGGGGAGAAATCCGCGCGGCGCCATTCATACGTGAAGCGTTTGCGGTTGCCTCGGTGGGATATCCCGATGTCCGGGTCTATCGCTCTGGCCAGATGATCGGGCGCACGGATGCTGGCGGATCGATCCTGATCCCCCAATTGGCGCCCTATGCGGACACCACGATCGCAATCGAAGCGGACGACCTGCCGCTGGATGTCGATTTGCTCGCGCCGCAGCTGGAAGCCGTGCCCGCCGATGGCGCTGGGCTATTGCTGAAGTTTGCATTGCCGAAAATTGCCGCCATGAGCGGCAATTTACGCAGAACCGATGGCCCGGTGAAAAATCGCAGCATTGAAATCACCGGCCCGGACGGCAAGACAAGCATGTCCCGCACCGGCAGCGACGGCTTCTTTGAACTCGACGGCATTCGCGCCGGCAGTTATCGCTTGCGTGTCGCCGGCAGCTGCCACGCCACCGTGGCGGTGCCGCCAGACGCGCCCGCGATATTCCAGACGGGAGACGTGCATTGTGAAGATGAATGATGCCTGCGCCAAAAGATCGCCATGCCTGCATCTGCCGTTTGCCTTGCTGGCCGCACTGGCGTTGCATCTCAGCGCCTTGCCGATGGCGCACGCGCAATTGAGCGGCGGCGCGGTGCCGCTCGGATCAGGGCCGTCATTAGCGATTCCCCAGCCCAAGGCAAGAAACGGGCGCGCGGCCAATGCCAATCAGGCGCCGGCGATTGCCGGCGCCTGCACGCTGATAATCAATAATTTTACGTTTGGCAGGTATGTATCCGGCCAGGCCACGTCGCTGAATGGCTCATGGGGCATGACGGTCAATTGCGACAGTTTCCAGACCATTACGGCCACCGTCACTCCCAGCAACGGAACCGGAAACTATTTCCTGCGCCTGATGAACCAGGTCGGCGGCGACGATACGCTCGGCTACCAGCTGTATACAGACTGGAACCATACGACGATCTGGGGCGACGGCACACAGGCGACCTCGCCTATCACAAACTCTGGCGCAGGGGTTGTGGTGCTGGACGTGTTTGGCAAGGTTGGCGCCAGCCAGAATATACGGCCGGGCAGCTACGAAGAAAGCATCGTCGTTACAGTGGAGCCATGACAGCGTCGTCCAGAATGCGGTCGCGTCCAAAATGCGCAAGCACGAAATCGATGAACGATTTCAGCTTCGGCGTCATCTTGCGGTTCGAGGCCACCACCAGGTGCATCGGCCGGTGCTGCAGTTCGTAATCAGCCAGCAGGCGCTGCAGCCGTCCGGCCGCCACCTCGTCGCGCAGCAGGGCTTCCGGCTGCATGATGATGCCGATGCCTTGCAAGGCGGCGGTGCGCAAGGCGAGGCCGTTATTCGCGCGGAAATTGCCGTGCACCTCGATCTCATGCTGTACGCCGCCAAGGGAAAACTGCCACAGGTTATAGCGGCTGCCATGGACGAAGCTGAGGCAATTGTGTTCAAGCAGCTGCTGCGGCGTTTGCGGCGCGCCATGCCGCGCCAGGTAATCCGGCGAAGCGCAAACCATGGCCCGATACGGTTGCAAAGGCCGCGCGATCAGGCTCGAATCCGGCAAGGGGCCGATCCGCAGCCCGACCTCGAAACCCTCTTCGACCAGGTCGACCACGCGGTCGTTCAGGGACAGGTCCAGTTCAACGTCGGGATAACGCTCCAGGTATTCTCGTATCACCGCGGTCAGCATCAAGCCGCCGAACGTTGCCGGCGCGGTCACCCGCAGCACGCCGCGCGGCAGCAGCTGCATTTGCTTGACCGAGGCGTCGGCCGCCTCGATTTCCAGCAGCGCCTGCTTGCAGCGCTCGAAATACAGCTGGCCGATCTCGGTCAGGCTCTGACGCCGCGTGGTGCGGTTGAGCAGCCGCACCCCAAGCTGCTCCTCCAGCTGGCGCACATGCTTGCCGACCATGGTGGGCGAAATCCCCGCTTCCTCGGCGGCGGCGGAAAATCCGCCCTTCTCTACCACGCGGACGAAAATCTGCATGCTGGTCAATCTATCCATGATTTGCCGTCCGCCCTCAATTAAACACCACCAGTTACAAGTGATAGGAATAATAAGGTATTTATCCACCAATGAGAAGCAATCATAATCGGTCCCTGATCTCACCTACTCACCTACTCACCTACTCACCTACTTACCTACTTACCTACTTACCTATTAAGGAGCGCAACATGAAAATAGCGGTTATCGGTGCCACAGGCACAGTCGGCAAGGCAGTCGTCCAGCAGTTGGCGGCGCGCCACGACATCATCGAAGTCGGCAACAGCAGCGGCCAGTACCAGGTCGACATCACCGACATTCACAGCGTCGAACGCCTGTTCGAACAGATCGGCAAGGTCGACGCCATCGTCTCGACCGCCGGCAAACTGCATTTCGGCCCGCTGCAGGAATTGACCCCGGAAAAATTCCAGGTCGGACTGCGCGACAAGCTGATGGGCCAGATCAACCTGGCGCTGGTGGCCCAGCACCACCTCAACGACGGCGGCTCGATCACCCTCACCAGCGGCATCCTGAGCCACGAACCAATCCTGCAAGGGGTCAACGCCAGCACGGTCAACGCCGCGCTCGACGGTTTCGTGCGCGCCGCCGCCATCGAACTCAAGCGCGGCATCCGTATCAACATCGTCAGCCCGACCGTGCTGCAGGAATCGCTGGCCAGCTATGGTCCGTTCTTCTACGGCTTTGAAGCAGCACCGGCGAGCCGCGTGGCGCTGGCTTACAGCCGCAGCGTCGAAGGCGCGCAGACCGGCCAGGTTTACCGGGTCTGGTAATTCACCTCCGCCTCAGGGTAAGCTGCATCATCGCTGTCAGCGACTTTGTCAAAAGATGTCAGGATTTTGTCAAGATGATGCAGTAAGATTGGCTGCACAATAAGGGCTCGTTAGGAATAAGTTAAGCGCAGCCAATCCTTCCCTTTCAAGAGGCCTGACATGGTGAATGTAGTAAAGCGCATCCAGGAGTACAACGCCGGCCGCGATCCGCAGCGCCTGCAACTCAAATACAAGAATATCCGCAACGATCCCTTCACTTTCCTGCGCGGCACCTGCCATCTGTTCTATGAACGCCTGCCATACAGCGGCTTGATGCGAAGCGCGCCGCTGGCGTGGATCTGCGGCGACATGCATCTGGAAAACTTCGGCAGCTACAAGGGCGACAACCGCCTGGCCTACTTCGACATGAACGATTTCGACGAGGCTGTGCTGGCGCCGGCGAGCTGGGAACTGGTCCGGTTCCTGACCAGCGTGCTGATTGCGGCCGACGGTTCCTCCGCCAGTCCTGCCGATACGCGCCTGCTGTGCCGCAGCTTTATCGACGCCTATGCCAATGCACTGAGCCTGGGCAAGCCGCGCTGGGTAGAACGCGACACCGCCACCGGCATGGTGGGCGACCTGCTGAACGGCCTGCGCGGCCGCCAGCGCTCGGTTTATCTCGATAGCCGCAGCCTGCGCAAGGGCAAGCAGCGGGTACTGCGGGCGGACGGCAAGAAAGCGCTGCCGGTATCCGACAAGCAGCGCGCCAAAGTCACCAGGTTCATGCAGAAATTCGCCAGCAAACAACCCAATCCGGCGTTCTACAAGGTGCTGGACGTGGCGCGCCGCATCGCCGGCACCGGCAGCCTGGGCGTCGACCGCTATGTGATCCTGGTCGAGGGCAAGGGTTCTCCCAACGGCAACTACCTGCTGGACCTGAAGCAGGCGCTGCCTTCTTCATTGACGCCCTACCTGAAGGTGGCGCAGCCCAAATGGAAGAGCGAGGCGCAGCGCGTAGTAGCCCTGCAACGTCGCTGCCAGGCGGTTTCCATGGCCTTCCTGCAGCCGGTCATGCTGGGCAAGACCTCGTATGTGCTGCGCGGCCTGCAACCCAGCGAAGACCGGGTAGCGCTGAAGCAGCCGCGTCACAGCACCGCCGAAATCCAGCAAGTCATGACTGTCATGGGCGACATCGTCGCCTGGGCGCAGCTGCGCAGCGCCGGCCGCCAGGGCTCGGCGATCGCCGACGAGCTGATCGCCTTCGGCCAGGGCAAGAAGTGGAAAAAGCAATTGCTGGACGCTGCCCAGAATTGCGCGGCGCAGGTGCGCAAGGATTGGCAGACCTATTGCAAGGCTTATGACGCCGGCGCCTTTGATTTGTAACCGCGGCAATCGGCAATCCCTCGGCCGCTCGCCGCGGAAAGACTAAATGCTTGCGGTGCTGTCCTATTATCAAGTAATTCAAGGTATGATTCTGATCGCTGCATCCAGTACGCAGACCAGAAAAACATCCAGGAGCAATTGCCGCACCTGCCCGGATATCTGCGCAAAACCCCTTGAGAACAATAGTGATACAGCAACACACACAGAAACAAATCGTGGTGATCGGCGGCGGCGTGATGGGAGTCTGCAGCGCCTACTTCCTCGCCGAAGCCGGGCATCAGGTCGCCGTAGTCGAACAACGCAGCAATGTAGCCGAGCAGTCGACGCTGGGCAATTCCGGCATCTTGTCGGCCGGTTCGGCCCTGCCCTGGTCCGCGCCCGGCATGCGCAAGAAAATCCTGGCAGGCATGTTCAATCAGGAAGCCGCCAACGTCCTCAACGCCCGTTTCAGCCCTTCCTTGTGGCGCTGGATGCGGCGCTGGATGGCGGAATCCGAGATCCAGCGCTTCCGCTCCCATACCCACCAGATGCAGCGCCTGGCGTCCTATAGCCAGGATTTGCTCGATCAGATACAGCAGCACTTCCAGCTCGATTTCGAGCAAAGCCCGGGCATGCTGCGCCTGTTCCGCAGCGAAGCCGAACTGGCGGCACTGCAGCCCACGCGTGAGCTGCTGGGCGAATGCGGAGTTGCCCACCAGTTGCTGGACCAGGACGCGGTGCGGGCGCTGGAGCCGGCCCTGGCCGGCGCCGGCAGGCTGGCCGGCGGCCTGCATTTTCCAGATCTCGGTTCCGGCAACTGCACCCTGTTCACCAAACAGCTGAAAGCCATCCTGCAAGGACTGGGAGTGCAGTTCCATTTCGACAGCACGGTCACCGCCATCGATCCGCAAGGCGCCCGGGTAGGCCTGCACATAGGCGGCGAAGTCTTGAACGCCGATGCCGTGGTGTGCGCCGCCGGCAGCGCCAGCGCGCAGCTGCTGCGGCCGCTGGGACTGCGCTTGCCGCTGCACGCGATCAAGACCTATACCGCCACCGCCAGCGTCAAGAACTATGAAGTGGCGCCGCAGATGGCGGTGCTGGACGACAGCTACAAGATCACCATGGCGCGCATCGGCGCCCGCATGCGCCTGGCCGGGATCGCCGAATTCGGCGCCAAGGACATGGCGTTCGACGACAAGGCCCTGCGCACCTTGCTAAAAGTGGCGCACGACTGGTTCCCCGACGCCGCCAATTTCAACAGCGCCAGCTTCTGGTGCGGCCACACGCCGATGCTGGCCGACGAAGTGCCCCTGATCGGACCGACCGGCGCCAGCAATGTGTTCGTCAACATCGCCCACGGCGGTTCCGGCTGGAGCATGGCCCTGGGCGCCGCCAAGGTCCTGGCCGACCAGGTCTCCGGCCGCGTGCCGGAAGTGGACCTGGACGGCCTGACCGTTGCGCGTTACCGTTAAAAAACGCCGCGGCGGATGACCGGCTGGGGCAGCCAGGATCAGAGTTTTTTTACGGCCGGCCGTATCGTCGTAAAATGACTCTGTCCCCACTGAATGGACAAGGTCCCAAAATGAGCGCCATCTACTCCATCGCCGACATCCGGAAAATCGAGCAGGCCGCCTTGCGCAACCTGCCCTCCTATACCCTGATGCGACGCGCCGGCCAGGCTGCCGCCGAAGCCGCCCTGCGCCTGCTCCCCTGTCCGCCTCACAGCGCCGCGATCCTGGTGCTGGCCGGTCCCGGCAACAATGGCGGCGACGCCATGGAAGCGGCAGCCGGCCTGGCCGAGGCCGGCGCCGAAGTGCTGGTTTTGCTGACAGCCCCGCCCTCGCAATTGCCGCCCGATGCCTCCCAGGCGCTGGTCCGCGCCCAGCAGCAAGGCGTGCACCTGATGCCGCCCGAACAGTTTGCCGACATTGACGGCGCGCAATGGACGCTGGTCATCGACGGCTTGTTCGGCATCGGCCTCAGCCGCCCGCTCGACGGCGACTGGCGCAGCCTGGTGCAGGCGGTGAACGCCATGCCCTGCCCGCTGCTGGCGCTGGATGTGCCGAGCGGCCTGGATGCCGATACCGGCGCCGTGCTCGGCGGCGCCAGCGGCATCGCCGTCGCCGCCAGCCACACCATCACCTTCATCGCCGACAAAGCCGGCCTGCATACCGGCGACGGTCCCGATTATGCCGGCAGCGTCGAACTGGCGACGCTGGAGATTGCAGAGCAGCACCTGCCTGCGCCGGGCATGTGGCTGAATCACCCGGATCTGTTCAGCGACTACTTGCTGCCGCGCAGGCGCAATTCGCACAAGGGCAGTTTCGGCAACGTCGCCGTGATCGGCGGCGCCCCCGGCATGGCCGGCGCGCCGATCCTGGCAGCGCGCACCGCCGTCAAATGCGGCGCCGGCCGTGTGTTTGTCGGCTTTGCGGACAATCCGCCGGCATATGACAGCATGCAGCCGGAACTGATGTGCCGCCACGCCGACGATCTGGATTTTTCCGCCGCCGTGCTGGTGCTCGGCCCTGGCTTGGGCATGGCCGACAGCGCGCAGGCCTTGCTGACGCGCGCCCTGGATGCGCTCAGCTGGCTGGTGCTGGACGCCGACGCCCTCAATCTGCTGGCGCGCCAGCCGCAATTGCAGATCCGGGCAGCGCAGCGCCAGCACGCCATGCTGATAACGCCGCATCCGCTGGAAGCCGCGCGCCTGCTCGGCCTCAGCACCAGCGAAATCCAGGCCGACCGGGTGACGGCAGCGCGCAAGCTGGCTTGCCGCTTCAATGCGGTCGTAGTGCTGAAGGGCGCCGGCAGCATCATCGCCCGCGCCGATGGTGCTGTAGTGGTCAACGCCACCGGCAATCCGGCGCTGGCTACCGCCGGCAGCGGCGATGTCTTGTCCGGCATCTGCGGCGCCCTGCTGGCGCAAGGCTGGCCGCAATGGGAAACGGCGCTGGCGGCAGCCTGGCTGCACGGCCGCGCCGCCGATCAGCTGGTTGCGCAAGGTATAGGGCCGATCGGCCTGACCGCCGGCGAGCTGATTCCGGAAGTCCGGCTGTTGCTGAACCAGCTGGTGCAGGACCGCTGACAGCCAGGCGTTATTGCGATTTTTTGCTCCGGCGGACTGCGCCGAAATGGCGTGACAGGTAGAGCCCCAGGATCACGAAGCCGGCCAAGAACATGGCCGATCCAAGGTTGAAGCCAACCGTTAGCGGATAAGCCGCATGCAAAAGAGCGCCGGCCACGAGATTGGCCAACCCCCACAGGAAATTCACGGTCGGCGACGAATCGCCCACTCCGCGCGGCTTGGCGAACGGCGTAGGAAAAAGCTCGCCGCGCAAACCGCAGGACAAATGCGGGATGCAATTGCACAGAAACGCGCCGGCGAAAAAAGTCGCCACGTATTGCAGAAAATTCATATCGATCCGGAGTTAAATTAACAGAGCATTTGCAACGCGGCTGGCTTTGTTAGCGCCCCCAAGGCACCACCGCCACTCCCATCAGCTGGCGATGGAAAGTCATCACCAGCAGCGCCAGCAGCAGTCCCGACACCACCGCGATCACATCGTACTTCAGCGCCGGCTCAAACGGTTTGTAGCTGTCGCGCCTGAGCACCGAAATCAAATCGATCACGACAAAAGCCAGGAACGCGGAAAACAGAATGGTCGCTTTTTCGTGGCCGTTGGCCAGCAGATGCACCAGCGCCCAGATGCCTACCCCCAGCAGCATGGGATGCTTGACCCAGGCGCGGATGTGGCCTTTCATGTTCGCCGCCGCCAGCAGGATGAAACTGATCGCCATGGCCAGCGGAGCGCCATGCCTCGCGCCAACGAACGAGTTGAAAAAACGTGGTTCGGCCGGCGCCTTGGCGTAGCCGACGATGATCAGGATCAGCCCAAGCGCAGCCAGGATGGCGAACATGGCTTTGTAGCGGTTTTCACCCAGCGATTGCTGCAGGCCGGCTTTCAGAGGCGGTAAGGTGGGAATCAGGTGGAGGCCGATGAAGAGCAGCAGGCCGAGAATTAAAATTTCCAAATCACTCTCCTTGAAGACAAGCTATCGACGGGAGCTGCAATGAAAAATCCCTCCCCGCGTCGCCGCCGGGAGGGATTCATTATATGAGAAATGTGCTTTTTTAGTGGGCCAGGATTTCCTTGGCCAGCTCGCCGCCGCCATAGACCTTTTCCAGGGTTTCCAGGATCGCTCCGCTATGCACCGCCACCGAGCGGTTGTAGCGCGGGTCGTACCAGAAGGCGCCGCCCAGCGAGTGGATATTGCCGTCGAAAATCAGGCCGACGATTTCGCCGTTGCGATTGATCATCGGGCTGCCGGAATTGCCGCCGATGATGTCGTTGGTGGTCGCCAGGTTATAGCGTTGCGCCAGGTTCAGCTTGCTCTTGGCGGCATGCCAGGAATCCGGCAAGGCGAACGGATCGGCGCCGGTATCGCGGGCAAAGGCGCCGCCGATGGTGGTGAACGGCGGAATCTGCTTGTCGCCTTCTTTCCAGCCCTTCACTTCACCGTACGACAAGCGCAGGGTAAAAGTCGCATCCGGATAGACGCTGGTGCCTTGCTGGGCAAAACGGGCCTGGGCGATCAGTTCCGAATTCTTTTGCTGAACCGATTCCACTTCCTTTTCATAACGGCTGCGGATCGCGCGCGCGGCCGGGTCCAGCGCCAGCTCCATCTTGATGAACGGATCGTCGGATTTCAGGATCGCTTCCTTGCCGCCCTGCCACAAGGCCTTGCGCACGGCCGGGTCGCCCAGCCGGGTGTTGTCGATCAAGGCAGCGCTGAGCTGATCCGGCGATTGCTTGCCCAGCACCTGCTTGACGAAAGCGTCGTCGGTACCAAGGATTTCACGCATCTTGGTGAAGGAAAGTCCGAGCGTCACTTTTTCGAAATCAGGATAAACCGGGGCCGTGGAAAACAGTTCCTGCTCTACTTCCGGCAGCTTGGCGTCGGCATATTCCGGCAGCCGTTCGCCGTTCGGCTTGGCGCGTTCTTCCGCGCCGCGCACCAGGTCGCGCGCGTAGCTGAAGTATTTGCTGCTGAAGCCGCGGCCGCCTTCGATCATGCCGTAAGGCGCTTCGATCTGGCGATAGGCTTGCTGGGACGCGGTAATCGCATCCCAGGCGCCGCCAACCTTGGCTTGCAGCGCCGGCGTCTGCGCCACGAATGTACGCAAGGCGGTTTCATCGTCCTGCTTCTGCTGCATCAGCACCGGGTCTTGCAAGGCGCTCAGGCGGCCGCGCAGGGCCTTATAGCCGTTTTCCACGCCGAACAGCATCTGTCCTGCATTGCGCGCTGCTTCCGGGCTGCTCTTGCTGTACTGTTCCAGCACGCCGCGCAATTCGGACAAGCGGATCAGCGCGTTGACCAGGGTCAGGTCGCGCATGGTGGTCAGTTGCGAGACGGTCAGCTGGCGCTGGGTCGAACCCGGCTGGCCGGTGACGAACACCATTTCGCCCTCTTGCGCACCGTCTTTGCTGAACGGGAAATAGTTCTCGATCTTGGCGGGCTTGCCGTCTTCATAGGCGCGCAGCAAAGTGATGTCGAGGTCGTAGCGCGGGAAATTGAAGTTGTCCGGGTCGCCGCCGAAGAACGCGGCAGCCTTTTCCGGCGCCCACACCAGGCGCGTGTCCTGGAAGCGGTGGTATTTATACACCTGGTACTGGCCGCCGTGATACAGGTCGACGACGTCGCAACGGACGGTTTCCTTGTCGCTGCCGACGCAGGCCGATGTCAGCCTGGCCTTGACGGCATTCTGCGCGTTCTTGAAGGCGGCGCCGTCCAGCCCCGCGGTGGCTTTCTTGACCTCGCTGGTGACGTCGGTGATCTGCTCCAGACGGTTCAGTTCGATTTCCGGGCAGCTCAGTTCCTGCTCGCGGTTCTTGGCCAGGAAGCCGTCCTTGATCAGGTTCTTTTTAGCCGTCGACATCTGATCCAGGCATTCAGATGCGCAGTGATGATTGGTCATCACCAGCCCGTCTTTCGAAACAAAGGATGCCGAACAGCCGCCGGCAATCCGTGCCGACCCCAGCATGGTGCGCTTGATCCACGCGTCGCTCGGGGTGAATCCGTACTCGGCCTGCATCTTCGCCTTCGGCAAATTGTCCAAGGTCCACATCCCCTCCGCCGCCATGCTCATGCCTGGCACCAGCAGTACCGCAAAAAACCAATGAATTCGCATCGTCTTCCTAACATTAAATAATTTTTAGGAGTGAGACATTACCACACAGAAATGAGAATCGTCACCCGGAATGCAGGTCAGATTCAGCGGCGGCTATTTGACATTCATCCGGCTGTATTTGCGCTCTTGTTTGACAATCGGGAGCACGATTTGCAGCGGCTGAAACGGCTGGAAAATGCATGGCCGTTTCAGCCGTCGGCGGCCTCGCTTGCCTATCGCCTATTGCAGGTGTTCGAGCAAGGAAGGACCAAAGACTTCTTGCTGGATCTGCCGTTCCGGCACGCCGCGCGCCAGCAAGGCATTGCGCTGGGCGCGCATGAACGGCGCCGGGCCGCACAGGAAATACGCGGCGTTCTGCGGCAGCAGCGCATCGGGCACGGCCGCCAGCTGCAGGTAGCCTTGCTGCTGGTAATCCTGCGGCACGCAATCATTCGCCGCCGGCCTTTCGTAAGCCACATAAGACTGCATCCGGCTGTGCCGCAGCAGCAGGCCGTCCAATTCGCGCTTGAGCGGATGATGCCGGCCATCGAGCGTGGCATACAGGAAGTTGACCGGCCGCTGCGGGCTCAATTGCAGGCTGCTGTGCAGCATGCTCATCATCGGCGTGACGCCGACGCCGGCGCTGATCAGCACCAGCGGCGTATCCATGTCATCCGGCGCCAGCACGAAATCGCCGCAGGGCGGGCTGACCCACAGCACGTCGCCTTCCTGGAACTGGTCGTGCAGCAGGTTCGACACCAGCCCGGCCGGACTGCCCTCCTCGCGCTTGACGCTGATGCGCCAGTAGCCGCTGTCCGGCGCGCCGGACAGGCTGTATTGGCGCAGCTGGCGCAAGGACAGTTCGGCCACATTGACGGCCACGCTGATGTACTGGCCCGGCTGGAACGGCGGCAGTTCGGCGCCGTCGCTGGCCTGCAGATAGAAGGAACTGACGGTATCGCTTTCCTTCTGTTTGCGGACTATCCTGACCGCGCGATATTCGCCCGGCTCGACGCCATGCGCCTGGTACAGCTTGCGCTCTTCCGCGATCAGGGTATCGGCCAGCAAGCCATAGGCTTCAGCCCAGGCGACCAGCAATTCCGGCGTGGCTGCGGCGCCGAGGATTTCGGCGATGGCGTCCAGGAGATGCTTGCCGACGATCGGATAGTGCTCGGCGCGGATTCCCAGGCTGACGTGCTTTTGCACGATGCGGCTGATGACCGGCGCCAGCGCGGCGGGATTATCGATGTTGGCGGCATAGGCGAAGATGGCCGAGGCCAGCGCCTGTTGCTGGGCGCCGGATTCCTGGTTCGGCATGTTGAAGATGTTCTTCAGTTCGGGATGCGCGGCAAACAGGCGCTGGTAGAAGCAGCGGGTAATGGTGACGCCATGCTCGCGCAGGACGGGAACGGAAGCGGCGATGTAGGGACGGGAAGCGGCTGAAAGCATATCAAACTCCTATTGTGACATTTTAAATACTACAATTAGATTAAAAAAACGCGCCGCCATATCGGCCCGGGAAGGAACGGGCGGCGCTCCTGCAATCGATGAAATCAGTGTACGGCCATGGGCTGGAACTGCATGCGCGCAATCACCGTCGAGGTCGGCGGCATCACCAGTTCGGCCAGGTTATGCCGGTTCATGCCGGCATAGAATTCGCGCTGGCCGATATCCAGCACCCGCTTCAAGTGGCAGCTGCCGCGCAATGCGCATGGCGGCTCATCGCAATCCACCAGCCCCTTGTGCCCTTCCAGCGCGCTCAGGATGTCGCCCAGCAGCAAGCCGGCCGGCGCCTGCGCCATCCGCAGGCCGCCATTGCGGCCCGGCGTGGCGCTGATCCAGCCCAGCTTGACCAGGCGGTTGACCACCTTGTTCAGATGATTCTTGGGGATATCGAAGTGACTCGCCAGTTCGCCTACCGTAATCACGCCCTGCTCCGGGGTGGCGGCCAGATACATCAAAACGCGCAAGCCGAAATCTGTAAATTTGGTGAATTGCATGACTTTGCTTCCTGCCGAGAGCGGAACATGGGTCCGGGATGTCCTCATCATACAATTGTTGCATTTAAAAAGCAACAATAAGCCGATTTAACAATCCTTCCTGAATGACATTTGCTGATCGAGAGCGCGCTACTGGCAAACGCAAAGGATCTTTGCATGTTCAACAAAATACAAAATGCATCTACAAAATGTAACTTGACGCCGCTTCCCTATGAAGCCAATAATGGCCCAATAAAATATTTCCATAAGGAAAGCATTATTGGGGAAGTGCGGCATAAACAAATGTCCAGGCGTTTACCTGGGATTCCACAACGAAAAATGTCAATCGGGAGATTTGTCATGAAAAAGTTTGTACGGAACGGCATTTTGATTATCGCTTCAGCAACGGCATACAACACCGTTTCCAACACCGCTTCCGCAGCCACCGCCACGGCAACCATGACCAATACGGTCACCATTTCCAACAATTGCATCATCTCCACGACCGGCTTCACCACCACCTACGATCCGATTGTCGCCAACCTCTCGACGCCCCAGACCACGACCGCCAGCGTCTCCACCACTTGCACCGTTGGCGCCAGTCCGGTGATTACCCTGGGCCAGGGCGCCAACGCCAATACCGGGTCGACCAACGCGGTGCCGCTGCGCCGCCTGTCCAGCGGCGGCGGCAGCCCGACCTACCTCAACTACGGCCTGTTTTCCGACAGCGGCCATACCGTAACCTGGGGCAACACGGCCGGCACCGCGCCTACCGCGGTCACCGCCACCGGCCTGGCAACCCCGATCACTATCTACGCCAGCATTCCGGCCGCCCAGTCCCAGCCTGCTGCAACCTATACCGATACCGTCGTTGCCACCGTCACGTTTTAAGCGGGGCTATCAATGGCGCTCATGCTCAATACATGGCGGTGTCTGCTCGCAGGCTTATGCATAGTCCTGGCCGGCAACGCGCAGGCAGCATCGTTCAATGTCAATCCCATCGGCTTCAACCTCAGCAGCGAGCGCAGTTCCGGTGTGCTGCAAATCAGGAATACCGGCGACCAGCCGCTGCGCATCCAGGTGCAAGCAGTCGACTGGAGCACCGACGGCAGCCAGGAAGTGCTGAGGGATACCGATGCACTGTTGCTCAATCCGCCGATCTTCACCATCGAGCCGGACCGGATGCAGTTCCTGCGCTTCGGCCTGCGTCATCCGGAAAACTCGCCGAGCGAGAAAAGCTATCGGCTGCTGATCGATGAAGTTCCGCAAGCTGGCTTGCAAGGGTCCGGCCTGAAGACTTTGCTGAGGGTCAGCATTCCGGTATTCATCGGTCCGAAGATCCGCCAGGAAAAGATTTCCTGGCAGTTGAAGCACGTGTCCGGCGCGCTGCAGCTGAGCGCCGCCAACGAGGGCAACGTCCACAGCAAAATTAACCGCATCCTGCTCCGCAACGCCGAAGACAAGGATGCTGTGCAAATCGGCACACCCGCTTATGTTTTACCGGGCCAGCGCAAGGAATGGTCCTTGGCAAACGGAAAAATCCGTGACGGCGCGGTCCGGCTGCACATTCAGACAGACAAGGGCGATATTGAAGAACACCTCACGCTGGAGGCTGACCAGGTATCTAGCCGCTAGCCTGATCGCCTGCCAAACCCCGGCGCTGGCCGCGGCGGAGAAGCCATCGGCAGAGCAGGAAATATTATTGGCCGTTGTCGTCAACGACAAGAAATTGACGGACGCAACGCTTATTCTGCGCACTGCGGCAAATGGCATCATCGTGCCGTCGCAGTTATTGACGGAGGCCCGCTTGCGCTTGCCGAATACTGCCGCCATCAGCAGCCATCAGGAAAACTACTATCCGCTCGATGCCCTGCCTGGCGTCCACGCCGAGATCGAAAGCAGCACCCAGACGCTGGTCATCCAGGCGCAGGCAACCGCCTTCATCGACTCGGAATTCAATCTTGGCGATCACCGCCAATTGCTGGAACAGACTTCCGAAACCGGCGCCTTCCTGAACTACGACATCAATTACGCCAAGGGCCAGGGCCAGAACAATCTTTCCGCGGTGACGGAAGTCGGCGTGTTCAGCGGCGGCGGCACCTACACCAGCCGCTTTGTCGGCCAGGACCTGACCGGCAAGCGCTCGGTGTTCCGGCTCGACAGCCAGTACACCCGGGATTTCCCGGAACAGCAAGCCACCCTGGTGCTGGGCGACAGCGTCACCGGCAACAGCGCCCTGTCGCGCCAGGTGTATTTCGGCGGCATTCAATGGCACACCAAATTCTCCACCATTCCCGGCTACCAGGCGATCCCCTTGCCGGCATTCAGCGGTACGGCGGCAGCGCCATCGGTGGTCGACATCTACGTCGACAATATCCTGCGCCTCAAGCAAGCAGTCGACACCGGCCCGTTCACCATCAACAACCTGCCGGTGTATGCCGGCCAGGGCAATGTGCAGATGGTAGTGCACGATGTGCTGGGACGGCAGCAGGTCTACACCCAAAGCTATATCACCAGCGCCCAGCTGCTGCGGCAAGGCAGCAAGGATGTTTCCTATGAAGTCGGAGCCTTGCGCAATAATTTCGGCAGCAGGAACAGCGACTATGGGCAGGCCTTCGGTTCCGCCACCGTACGCTACGGCGTCAGCAACAGCAGCACCGTCGAAAGCCATGGCGAGGCGATGCGCGGACGGGAGTCGCTGGGCATCGGCGGCGCCGTGGCGCTGACGGATATCGGCTTGCTGAGCGGCGGCGTCGCCGCCAGCAATTCGGAGCGCGGCAACGACACCTTACAATACCTGCAGTTCGACCGCCAGGGCAGCCAATATGCCATGACTGTGCGCGTACAGACGGCCGGCGCACGCTTTTGGCAGCTTGGCCTGGGCGACGATATCCTGGCGCCGGCGCAACAGATCCAGGCCCAGGCCAATGTGTCGCTGGGCGCGCGCACCAACCTGGCATTAGGCTACCTGAGCCAGGTCAACCGCGGCCAGGACAATGTGCGGGCCGTGAACGCCGGCATCAATTTCAACTTGCGCGGCTACGGCACTGTCAGCGTCGGCTTCCTCAAATCGCTGACGCAGGACCGGCCGCTGTCGGCCAACGTGGTCTGGGTGATTCCGCTGGAACACCAGAGTTTCGCGCAGGTGGTGGCCACTGGCCAGCCGGGCAGCAAATCCTTCAGCGCCGGATACCAGCAAACCGCGCCGCAGGAAGGCGGCTGGGGCTACCGCGCGCGCAAGGCGTTCTTCGACAATGGCGGCGAAGATATCGGCGTCAATTACCTGGGCGACACAGGCGAATATACGATCAGCGCGAATCATGCCGATGGCCAAAGCAACCTGCAGCTGGAGGCACGCGGCGGCATTGCCCTGCTTGGCGGCCACGCCCGGGCGACACGCTGGATGGACGAGAGCTTCGCCATGGTGGAAGTACCGGTGTCCCAGCCTATCGATATCTACGCCAACAATGTCAAGGTCGGCCAGACTGACAAATATGGGGTCGGCTTCGTTCCTCGCCTGGTGCCTTACGAGCGGAATAACGTCTATCTGGATACCGCCGGCCTGCCCTTGTCGATGACGCTGGACCTGAACCAGAAATCCGTCACCCCGGGGCCGCGCAGCGGCAGCCTGCTGAAATTCAGCGCCCAGCAGAACCAGAGCGCCACGCTGGTGCTCAGGGACGGCCAAGGAACGCCGCTGGCGACCGGCAGCCTGGTGTATTTGAACGGCAGTGCGGAGGCGCAGGAAGTGGCCTTGCGCGGGCAGGTCTTTATTCCGGCGATGGCGTATCCGGCCAGGATTGCAGTCACCGACAGTGCGGCCCGGCCGCTGTGCAGTTTCGACATTCCCGCACCTGCCAAGGCAGAGGTTTTCCCTATACTGGGACCGTTTTCCTGCGGCCAGGAGACGAAATGATGCGCCGCTGGCAATGGCTGCTTTCCCTAGGCGTGCTGGCACTGCCGCTGAGCGCCCATGCACTGCTCGCAACGTGCACCGTCAGCACTACTGGAATCACATTTCCTGCCTATACCTCTCCCGGCGGCGGCACCGCAGACAGCACCGGCGACGTTGCCGTCACCTGCACTGCCACGCTAGTGATCGGCACCGGCAGCTATACCATCGCCCTCAGCACGGGCAGCGGCACTTTTGCCAATCGAGCGTTAATCTCTGGCGGCAACTCCCTCAACTACAACATCTACACCGATACCGCCCGCAGCATCGTCTGGGGCGACGGCTCCGGCACCACGCAAACCGAATCCGACAGTTATGTGATCCTGCTGACGCCCACGACTCGCCACTACACGCCGTATGGCCGCATCCCCGGCGCGCAAAACAAACCGGCAGGAACTTATAGCGACACGGTGACCGTCACCATCACTTACTAGCAGGCTTTCCCGGCGTCGTCAGGCCCTAGTGCGCTGCGGAGGTATCCGCGACGCGCGTCGGCTTGGGCGCAAACCACACCGCGATCGCCCCCAGCAGGAAGGACAGCGCCGCCATCATGAACATATGATTGGTCGACAGCATGATGCTTTGCGACTGCACCGTCTGTTCTATGCTGGCCCTAGCCTGGTCGGCCGACATGCCTGACTGCGCCAGACTGTTGGCAGCGTCGCCGAACTTGTCCACCAGCCCGGACAGTTCCGCGTGATAGTAGGTGGCATTGTTTTCCCAGCCGGTGTTGACCAGCGAGGTGGCAATCGCGCCGGACATGGTGCGGCAGAAGCTCATCAGCCCGGCCGCCGAGGCGGTTTCGGAGGGATTCACGCTGCTTAGCGCCAGCGCCGTCAGCGGCACGAAGAACAACGGCATGCCTATGCCCTGCATCAGCAGCGGCCAGCCGATCTGGAAGGTGGTCATGTCCGAGCTGTTGAAACTGCGCAGCAGAGTCACCATGCCCAGCCAGAGCACGCCGCAGCAGACCAGCTTGCGCGGATCGACCTTGGTCGACAGCTTGGCGACGAAGGGTGCGGTCAGCACCGCCAGGATGCCGGACAAGGCAGTGGTCTGGCCCGAGTGCGTCGCGGTGTAGCCCATATAACCCTGCAGCCACAGCGGCGTCAGCACGGTGGCGCCGAAGAAGGCGCCGAAGGCCAGGCAGATGGTGGTCACGCTGGCCGAGTAGCCGCGGTGGCGGAACACGCGCAGGTCGACGATAGGATTGCGCTCGGTCAGCTCCCAGATCAGGAAGGCGATGAAACCGATGGCGGCGGTCAGCGCCAGCATCACGATTTCAGTCGAGGCGAACCAGTCGAGTTCCTTGCCTTTGTCCAGCATCAGCTGCAAGGCGGCGACCCAGACGATCATCAGCGCCAGTCCAACCTTGTCGATCGGCAGCTTCACCAGCGGCGATTCGAAGCGCTTCAGCATTTTCCAGCCGATATAGCCGCAGATCAGCGCCACCGGCACGTTGATGTAGAAGATGTAGGGCCAGCTGTACTGGTCGCACAGTACGCCGCCCAGTATCGGCCCCGCAATCGGCGCAATCAGGGTGGTCATGGCCCACAGCCCGACCGCCGCCGGCGCTTTCTCTTTCGGGAAAATCCGCAGCAGCAAGGTTTGCGACAAAGGAATCAGCGGGCCGCCGGCCAGCCCTTGCATGACGCGAAAGGCAATCAGCAACCCGAGCGAATTGGCCAGCCCGCACAGCGCGGAAAAAATGCCGAACATGATCATCGAGGCAATGAACACGCGCACCGCGCCGAAGCGGTTGGCCAGCCAGCCGGTGAGCGGCACGGTGATGGCCTCGGCCACCGCGTAGGAAGTGATCACGTAGGTGCCCTGGCTGGAGGATGCGCCCAGCGCGCCGGAGATGGTGGAGACAGAGACGTTGGCGATGGTGGTGTCGAGCACCGCCATGAAGTTGGCGGCGGCCAGCAGCAGGCCGACGCCGATCAGCTGCGCGCCCTGCAGCGGCTGCACCGGCAGTTCGGAAGAGGAAGTGGATGACATGATGCCGCTTTCTCACATGGTCGCGGAAGGCGCTGCCTTGCCGGCGCGGGTATCGATCTCGACTTCCATCGACAGGCCGACGCTCAGCGGCTGCTGCTGCAACTGCTTGGGATCGATGGAAATCCGCACCGGCAACCGCTGCACCACCTTGATCCAGTTGCCGGTCGCGTTCTGCGCCGGGATCACGGCGAATGCGGAACCGCTGCCGCCGGACAAGCCTTGCACCGTGCCGTGGTATTCCACCGAACCGCCGTAGAGATCGGCTTTCATGGTGACCGCCTGCCCGACCTTCACCTCGGTCAACTGGCCTTCCTTGAAATTGGCGTCGACGTGCATCAACTGGGTCGGCACAATCGATAGCAGCACGGTGCCGGCCTGCACCCGCTGGCCGATCTGCACCTGGCGCCGCGCGATCACGCCGTCCACCGGCGCCCGCAACACGGTGCGCTCCAGGTCCAGCCTGGCCTGGTCGCGCTTGGCGCGCGCCAGCGCCACTTCCGGATTGGTCTCGACAGTGGTGTCGGCGGTCAGGACCGTGCTGGCTTTTTGCGCGCCCACGGTAGCGAAACGATTGGCCTTGGCCTGCACTTCGCCTGCTTCCGCCACTTTCAGGTTGGCTTGCATGGTCAGCAAGGCGCTGCGCGCATTGCTCAGTTCTTCGCCCGATACCGAGCCCGATTTGGACAAGGCTTCGCGCCGGCGGTAATCCAGCTCGGCGCGCTGCAGGTCGGCCTGCGCCGAAATGGTCTGCGCCGCCGCCCGCTTCTGCTCCGCTTCGCGCGCCAGCACCTGCGCCGCCAGCCCGCTGTCATTGGCAAAATATCCTTGCACCCGGCGCTGCGCCCGGCCCAGGTCGGCTTCAGCCTGTGCCAGCGCCAGCCTGGCGTCGCTGTCGTCGATCACCACCAGCACCTGCCCTTGCTTGACTGCCTGGGTATCGACCACCTTGACGTCGGCGACGATGCCATTGATGGCTGGCGTCAGCTGCGAGATTTCCACTGCAGTATAGGCATTGTCGGTGCTGACATAGCGCGACCCGATGAAATGCCAGTAGGCTGTGTAGCCGACGCCGGCAACCAGGATCGCGCCAGCCAGCGCGCCGAACAGCTTCTTGCGTTTCTGGCTGTTGGCCTTGGCTTCCGCCTTGGCGATGACTTCTTCCGACGCCAGGTCCTTGATGACTTGAGAATCGCTGTGTGACATGTTGCTATCCTTAGAATATGTTTTGAATGTTTGCTCAGCCGGCGACGCGTGCATTGCGCCCATCGCGCTGATTGTGCTGATCGTGCTGATAGCCGCCGCCCAACGCCCGCACCAGCGCAACGTCGAGCGCGAACAGGCGCGAGCGCAGCGTCGACAGCTCGCGCTGGTTGGTCAGCAAGGTGTCCTGTGCATTGAGCACGTCGAGATAGGTAGCCAGGCCGCCTTCATAGCGGTTGCGGGCGATGCGGTAAGCATCCTCGGACGCGGCGACCGCCTCTTGCGTCTTGTCGAGCCGGCCGTTCAACGCTTTTTCGCTGACCGCCACATCGGCTACGTCCTGCAAGGCCTGCGTCACCGCACTGTCGTAATTGGCAACTGCCTCGTCATAGCTGCCGCTGGCGGAACGGTACTGGCCGCGCAGGCGGCCGCCTTCAAAGATGGGCAGCGAAATCGCCGGGCTGATGCTGCCGACGTCGGAACCGGCCTTGCTCAGCATGCCCAGGCCCAGCGCCTGCAAACCCAGGTAGGCAGTCAGGTTCACGTTCGGATAAAACTGCGCCTTAGCCACCTTGATCTGCTTGGCCGCAGCTTCCACCCGCAAGCGCGACGCCACCACATCCGGGCGCCTGCCTAGCAGATTCACCGGCAACTGCTGCGGCATGCCGAACGGATGCGACATGTCGATTTCCGGGCGCAGCAGGCGCAAGCCGCGGTCCGGTCCGGCGCCAACCAGCGTGGCCAGCTTGTTGCGTTGCAGATTGATGGATTCGGTCACGCTCAGCAAATCGGCTTCCGCCATGGCGCGCCGCGCCAGTACTTGCTTGACGCTGCCCTGGGTTTCCAGGCCATTGATACGCCGTTGCTCGAACAGATCGTAGGTTTCGCGGCGCACCTGCAACGCCGCCTCGGCGGTATCGCGCTGGCTCAGCAGCCGTTCGAATTCGGCATAGGCGGCGGCAATCGAGGTCGACAAGGTAATCCTGGCCTGTGCTGCATCGGCGCGCGCGGCTTCCAGCTCCGACGTGGCGGCGGCCAGCGCGGCGCGGTTCTTGCCCCAGAAATCGATTTCATAGCTGAAATTGAGGGTGGCGCTGCCTTCGCTGTTATAACCCTGTGGCACGAACTCTGCCGGCACGCCATTGTTGTAGCTCTGCTTCAAATAGTTGACCGAGGCATTCGCGGCGACTTGCGGCAGCAAGGCGGCGCCCTGCTGCTGCGCACTGCCCTCCGCTTTCAGCAGCCGCGCCTGCGCCGCGGCCAGCGATGGCGCGCCTTGCAAGCCTTCGCCGATCAGCGCATCCAGCTGCTTGTCGCCGTAGACGCTCCACCACTTGTCGTCCGGCCAGGCGATTGCATTGCCGGCTAGCTGCTCTGAAGCCTGGTAAGCAGCGATCTCCTTCGGTTCGGCACGCGGGCCGATTTCTGAGAATTGCGCACAGCCGCTGAGGGTGAACGCCAGCACGCACAGGCTGGCGATCCCGCGCAGCGCAGGCGCCAGATACGGCGAGAAGTGTGGGGAAAAGCGAGATCCTTGCATGAGAAAATCCATTCATAACTGAACTGTACGGTACAGTATAATATTGACTTTTGAACGTCGTCAAGTAAAACTAGGCGCCGACAAACCCAAAAAGCAACGCACAAATACGGCGCTTTTGATGCCGTAAAACAGGAAAAATTGACACATGCGCAAGAAAAGCGAGGAACGGCGGCAGGCCATCATCGATGTCGCGGCAGCGATCTTTAATGAAATAGGATTTGAACGAGCATCGATGTCGGAGATATCGGCGCGCCTGGGGGGATCGAAGGCGACCTTGTACAACTACTTTTCGTCAAAAGAAGAGATCTTTGTCGAAACCATGCGCCAGCAGATCGGCCAGCACTATGAAGCGGTATTCGAGCAGCTGGTCGAGAACGACAATCTGCGACTGACCCTGCAACGCCTGGGCGCCAAGTACCTGCAAGTGATCCTGATGCCGGAAGTGGTGTCGGTCAAGCGCCTGGTGCTGTCTCACGCCGAGCGCTGGGATATCGGCACGATGCTGTATGAGCGTGGCCCCAAACTCGGCTGGACCCGGGTCGCCAATTTCCTGAAGCGGGCAATGGACAAGCGGCAGTTGCGCACAGCCGACCCTTGGGTGGCTGCCTTGCAGTTGCGCGGGCTGGTGGAAACCGAGTGGATGGAAATCAGGATGCTGGGCGTGGTGACGGGGGCGACGCCGGACAAGATAAAGGCATCGACAGAGCGCGCCATCGATGCCTTCATGCGCATCTATGCGATTTGAATAGCGCCGGACAGCCACCGGCGCCGCTATCACTTCAACTGCAAGCGAGAATAAAAAAAGCCGATCTTGCGACCGGCCTTTTTATCTTTCTGCGAGCGAGCGGCGCATCCGCCGCCAGCTACACTTAGTTAGATTTCCTCGTACAGCGGCAACGTCAGGAACTCGGCAAACGAAGCCGACGTCGACATTTCTTCAAAGATCCTGGCGGCGCGGTCGTAGGTAGCGCCATCGCCCACCAGCGCCTTGACCTTGGCCAGCTCTTCCGGAATCATCGCGACCACCATCTCTGCAGTCACCTTCTTGCCGTCTTCCAGCACGCCCTTGGCCGAGCGGATCCACTGCCATACCTGCGCGCGGCTGATTTCCGCGGTAGCGGCATCTTCCATCAGGTTGTGGATAGGCACGCAACCGTTGCCGGCCAGCCAGGCGCCCAGGTAATGGATGCCGACGTTGATGTTGTAGCGCAGGCCGGCTTCGGTGATCGGCGCTTCCGGCTTGAAATCGAGCAGGTCGGCGGCGCTGACGCTGACGTCCTCGCGCTGCTTGCCGATCTGGTTTGGCTTGTCGCCCAGCACTTTCTTGAATTCGGTCATGGCCAGCTCAACCAGGCCTGGATGGGCAACCCAGCCGCCGTCGTAGCCGTCGGTGGCATCGCGTGCCTTGTCGGTACGCACGCCGCCCATGGCGATTTCATTCTTTTCCGGATCGTTCTTGATCGGGATCAGTGCCGCCATGCCGCCGATTGCCGGCGCATTGCGCTTGTGGCAGGTCTTCAGCAGCAGCAATGCGTAGGAGCGCATGAACGGCGCAGTCATCGTCACCTTGGCGCGATCGGCCAGGCAGAAGTCCTTGTCCAGCTTGAACTTCTTGATGCAAGAGAAAATGTAATCCCAGCGGCCGGCGTTGAGACCGGAGCTGTGTTCGCGCAGTTCGTACAGGATTTCATCCATTTCGAAAGCGGCCAGGATGGTTTCGATCAGCACGGTGGCCTTGATGGTGCCTTGCGGCAGGCCGAGTTCGTTCTGGGTCATCACGAAGATGTCGTTCCACAGGCGCGCTTCCAGGTGCGATTCCATCTTCGGCAGGTAGAAGTAAGGACCGGCGCCGCGCGCCAGCTGTTCCTTGGCGTTGTGGAACATGAACAGGCCGAAATCGAAAATACCGCCGGAGACACGCTTGCCGTCGACCAGCACATGCTTTTCATCCAGGTGCCAGCCGCGTGGACGGACCACCAGGGTGGCGACCTTGTCGTTCAGCTTGTACGACTTGCCGTTCTGTTCCAGCGAAATGGTTTTGCGGATCGCGTCGCGCAGGTTGATCTGGCCGGTGATCTGGTTGTCCCAGACCGGCGAGTTGGAATCCTCGAAGTCGGTCATGTAGCTGTCCGCGCCGGAGTTGAAGGCGTTGATCACCATCTTGCGTTCGACCGGGCCGGTGATTTCGACGCGGCGGCATTCCAGCGCCTGAGGAATCGGCGCGATCTTCCAGTCGCCGTTACGGATGTGCGCGGTTTCCGGCAAGAAGTCCGGGCGCTCGCCGGCGTCCAGGCGCTTGGCGCGCTCGACGCGCACTGCAAGCAATTCCTGACGGCGCGCTTCGAAAGCGCGGCTCAGCTTGGCCACCAGGGCCAGCGCATCGGGGGTCAGAATTTCGGCGTAGCCGGCTTCGATCGCGCCGTTGATTTCCATTCCTGCGGGCAGTGTCAGTTGCGTCATGCTCTACTCCTGTTTGTTCTATGAATTGGTCTCTTCTACAGCCTGCGCCATGGTGCCATGGTGCAGTGCTACATTCCGCTTTTTACCATGTCGGCTATGCATAAACCCGAATGGCATTATCTAATTTTTACGCTATATAGTATATTTAAACTAAATCATCATAGGTTGAACGAATTATCATTTTATCTATGCGTTTTAGTCACAAGTGAGCTTACCACAGCTCCCTTTCCTCAAACCCAAGGCGGCAGCGCACTCAATCAAGGCAATGGACCAACGCAGTGGACCAGTTTAAGCAGATCTCTACCTTCGTCGAAGTGGCCGCCAAAGGCAGCCTGTCGGCCGCCGCGCGCGCCGAGGGGATCGCCCCGGCCATGATAGGAAGGCGGCTGGATGCATTAGAGGAACGCCTCGGTGTCAAGCTTTTGCAACGCACCACCCGCAAGATCGCCCTGACCAACGAGGGCGAAGCCTTCCTTGAAGACTGCCAGCGCATCCTGTCGGACCTGGAAAATGCCGAATCCGCGGTCTCGGAGCGCAGCGCCCACGCCAGCGGCCATCTGCTGATCTCGGCGCCGGCCGGCTTCGGACGGCAGCATGTGGCGCCGCTGATGCCCTCCTTCCTCACCGAGCACCGCGACGTTACCCTGACCCTCAACCTGAACGACCGCGTGGTCGACCTGATCGGCGAAGGCATCGACGTCGCCATCCGCATCGCCTCCTTGTCGGATTCCTCGCTGATCGGCGCCAAGCTGGCCGACAACAAGCGCATCGTGGTGGCCTCGCCCGCCTATATCAAACGGCACGGCAAACCGCTCACCGTGGACGACCTGCAAAAGCACAACTGCCTGGCGATGAGCAGCGAAGGCAGCCAGCGCGGCTGGAGCTTCCGCCAGAACGGCAAGATCGTCACCGTCAGGGTAGCCGGCAACATGGTCTGCAACGACGGCCAGGTGCTGCACGACTGGGCGCTGGCGGGCAAAGGACTGGCGTGGCGCTCGATGTGGGAAGTCGGCAGCGAGATCGAATCCGGCAAGCTGGTGACGGTGCTGGATGAATTCGCCGCACCGGGCAACGATATCTATGCCGTTTTCGCGCAACGACGGCATTTGCCTTTGCGGATCCGGGTATTTGTCGATTTCTTGCGGCGCGCCTATGCCCAGCCCGAATATTGGCGCCACGGCTGACCGCCCTCCCCACTTTTTTCCGGGCTGATGTACAATGGCGCCCAGTTGCACGGTATTCTGCGTGCAGCACCCTCTCAAAGGGGAGTAGCTCCTGAACATCGGCACGGCACCTTATTGGCTGTCCAATGTTCTGCAAGGTAGTCGTCATCACGGAACAGGCACAACGCCTGCGCCCGGTTACCTTGGCAGCAGCGCTGTTGGGCAAGACCTTTGTCAGCATGGATTCCATGCAGGCAATGTGTCGCGTTTACTTCCCGCCACTCCTGTCGTTATCCATGCGTGAGGTTATTTGTTAACCCTGTTGGAGACTACTTTATGGATTTTTCTGGTTTACTTTCAATGCTGGGCATGGCGGACTGGAATGCCGGCGCCTTCTTCGCCGCACTGGCGGCGATCGTCGTGATCGACCTGGTGCTGGCCGGCGACAACGCCATCGTGATCGCGATGGCGGCGCGCAGCCTGCCCGACCACTTGCGCCGCAAGGCCATCATCTGGGGTACCGCGGGTGCGGTCGTCATGCGTGTGCTGATGACTATCGGCGTAGTCTGGCTGCTCAAGATACCTGGCCTGCTGCTGGTCGGCGGCCTGGCCTTGCTGTGGATTGCTTACCGCTTGCTGACGCAGTCGGATGACGGCGAAGCGCATGGCGTCAAAGCCACCACCATGGCGGCCGCATTGAAAACCATCATCATCGCCGACACCGTCATGGGCATCGACAATGTCCTGGGTGTCGCCGGCGCCGCCAAAGGCAGCATGGCGCTGGTGATTATCGGCTTGCTGATTTCTGTGCCTATCATGGTCTGGGGTTCGACCCTGGCGCTGAAGCTGATCGAACGCTTCCCGCTGACGATCTTCATCGGCGCAGCGATCCTGGTCTACACCGCGATGCACATGATCGTTACGGAACCGGTCCTGCAACCGTTCTGGGATAGCCTGCCCGGGCTGAACTATGCTGCTTACGTGCTGGGTTTTGTGGCGGTGCTGGGCGGCGGCTGGATGGTTTCGAAGCGACGCGATGGCGCCAAGGTCACTGAATAAAATCCAGGAATTGAGAAGTACGAGAGAAGTACGATATGAAAATCCCGCCTGGACACCAGGCGGGATTTTTTTCGGCTCAGGAGTCTGCCGACAGTATCCGCTGGTGGAAAGCCAGATGATCCTCCATCAAGGTCGAGATGAAGTAGTAACCGTGGTCGTATCCTGCATGACGGCGCAGCATCAAGCGCTGGCCCGCCCGCGCACAGGCTGCTTCAAACTGTTCCGGCAGCAGTTGCTCGGTCAGGAATTTGTCTCCCAGGCCCTGATCGATCAATATCTCTTGCGGAAACGGCCGCTGCAAACCCAGCATCAGCTGCGTCGCATCATAGTCGCGCCAGCCGGCCTGGTCCGCTCCCAGATAATGGCCGAATGCCTTTTTCCCCCACGGACATTGGCTAGGCGCGGCAATCGGCGCAAAGGCCGACACCGAGCGAAACACATCCGGATTGCGCAAGGCCAGCACCAGCGCGCCATGGCCGCCCATCGAGTGGCCAAAGACGCCGATATTGCCGGCCTGCGCCGGAAACTCTCGGATCACGGTTTGCCGCAGCTCATGCAATATATAGGAGTACATCCTGAAATGCTGCGCCCACGGCGCCTGCGTCGCGTCCAGATAGAAGCCGGCGCCATTGCCGAAATCCCAGCTGTCGCCCGCGCCGTCTATGCCGGTGTCGCGCGGGCTGGTGTCCGGCGCCACCAGCATGATGCCGTGCTGCGCTGCATAGCGCTGCGCCCCGGCCTTGATCATGAAAGTCTCTTCAGTGCAGGTCAGCCCTGCCAGGAAAAACAGCAGCGGCACCGGCCCCAGCCTGGCCTGCGGCGGCTGGTACACGGAAAACCGCATGGGCAGGCCGATCTCGGCCGACGCGTGACGGTAGAATCCCTGCGTACCGCCGAAACAGGCATGCTCGCTGAGGATTTCCATCAGTAGATCACCACCGAACGGATCGACTCGCCGCTTTTCATCAGGTCGAAGCCTTCATTGATGCGCTCCAGCGGCAGACGGTGTGTGATCAGGTCGTCGATATTCAGCTTGCCGTCCATATACCAGTCGACGATTTTCGGCACGTCGGTGCGGCCGCGGGCGCCGCCGAAAGCCGAGCCCTTCCAGACCCGGCCGGTGACCAGCTGGAATGGCCGGGTGCTGATTTCCTGGCCGGCGGCGGCGACGCCGATCACGATCGACTGGCCCCAGCCCTTGTGGCAGCATTCCAGCGCCTGCCGCATGGTAGTCGTGTTGCCGATGCATTCGAAGCTGTAGTCGGCGCCGCCGTCGGTCAGTTGCACGATGGCGTCGACCACGTTCTCTACTTCGGCCGGATTGATGAAATGCGTCATGCCGAACTTGCGCGCCATCGCTTCGCGCGCCGGATTGATGTCGACGCCGATAATCTTGTCGGCGCCCACCATGCGCGCCGCCTGGATCACGTTGAGGCCGATGCCGCCGAGGCCGAACACCACGACATTGGCGCCCGCCTCGACCTTGGCGGTGAACAGCACCGCGCCGACGCCGGTGGTGACGCCGCAGCCGATGTAGCAAACCTTGTCGAACGGCGCATCTTCGCGGATCTTGGCCAGGGCGATTTCCGGCACCACGATGTAGTTGGAAAAAGTGGAGGTGCCCATGTAGTGATAGATCGGCTTGCCGTCGATGGAAAAACGGCTGGTGGCGTCCGGCATCAGGCCGCGGCCCTGGGTCGAGCGTATCGACTGGCACAGATTGGTTTTCTGCGACAGGCAGAATTTGCATTGGCGGCATTCCGGCGTGTAGAGCGGAATCACGTGATCGTTCTTTTTCAGGCTCTTGACGTCAGGGCCGACATCGACCACCACGCCCGCCCCCTCATGGCCCAGGATGGATGGGAAGATGCCTTCCGGATCGGCGCCGGACAGGGTGTAGTAATCGGTATGGCAAATTCCGGTGGCCTTGATCTCCACCAGCACTTCGCCGGCGCGCGGGCCGCCCAGTTCGACTTCCTCGATGGTCAGTGGCTGACCGGCTTTCCATGCAATAGCTGCTTTGGTTTTCATTTGATTGACCTTTACCGGTATTTCAGTATGTATTGGAATTGGGATTGGGGACTAAAGGATTATTCACTAAAGCTACCAGGCTTGCCATTTATTCAGCGTCACGTATCTTGCTCAGGGCGTCATCGATGCGCTCCACCGGGATCACTTTCAAGCCTTCGATCTCTTGTTTCGGCGCGTTCGACTTGGGGATCATGGCGATCGAAAAGCCCAGCTTGGCGGCTTCCCGCAAACGCTCCTGGCCGCGCGGCGCCGGCCGGATCTCGCCGGCCAGGCCGACTTCGCCGAACACCACCAGCCCGCGCGGCAGCGGCCGGTTGCGCATGGAGGAATTGATCGCCAGCAGCACCGCCAGATCGGCCGCCGGTTCGGTGATCTTGACGCCGCCGACGGCGTTGATGAACACATCCTGGTCGAACGCTGCAATGCCGGCATGCCGGTGCAGCACCGCCAGCAGCATCGCCAGCCGGTTCTGTTCCAGCCCCACCGACAAGCGCCGCGCGTTCGGCACGTGCGAGGCGTCGACCAGGGCCTGGATTTCGACCAGCAAGGGCCGCGTGCCTTCCTGCGTCACCATCACGCAGGAGCCCGGCACCTGGCTGTCATGCTGGGACAGGAACAGCGCCGACGGATTCGACACGCCCTTCAAACCTTTTTCGGTCATGGCGAACACGCCGAGTTCATTGACGGCGCCGAAGCGGTTCTTGAATGCACGCACCAGGCGGAAACTGGAATGGGTGTCGCCTTCAAAGTAGAGCACGGTATCGACGATATGCTCCAGCACGCGCGGCCCGGCCAGCGCGCCTTCCTTGGTGACGTGGCCGACCATGATGATGGTGATGCCGGACTGCTTGGCGACCCGCGTCAGCTGCGCCGCGCATTCGCGCACCTGCGCCACGGAGCCCGGCGCCGAACTGAGCGCATCTGAATAGACGGTCTGGATCGAATCGATCACCGCCACCTCCGGCTTGTGATCGACCAGCGTGTTGAGGATTTTTTCCAGCTGGATTTCGGCCTGCAGCCGCAGGTCGCCGGCATCCACCGCCAGGCGCTTGGCGCGCAAGGCGATCTGTGCGCCCGACTCTTCGCCGCTGACGTACAGCACCTTCTTCACTTTCGACAGATTGGCCAGCGCCTGCAGCAGCAAGGTCGATTTGCCGATGCCCGGATCGCCGCCGATCAGCACCACGCCGCCGGCCACCAGGCCGCCGCCGAGCACACGGTCGAATTCCTCGATGCCGGTGCCGAAGCGCGGTACGTCGATCGCTTCGATATCTGCAAGGGTCATCACCGGCGCGGTCTGCGCCAGGCCTTGGTGCTGGTTTGAAAAACGGTTGCCGACTGCTTCCACGATGGTTTCCACCAATGTGTTCCATTGCCCGCACGAGGGGCACTGGCCAGTCCATTTATTTGCGACGCCGCCGCATTCGGTACAGGTGTAGTTGGTTTTAGCTTTGGCCATTCGCTTCTATAGTTTCATAAGGTGCGTACATAATTAATTTGTCCGCCTATTTATCGGCGCATTTTTTTCGATTTTTGTGGACGGCTTTTTATTGCCCAGCACTCAAGACTCCACCACTTTAACCCGCGCGGCCAAAGCACACATCAATTCATAGCCTATCGTGCCGGCAGCATGGGCCACTTCATCTATAGGCAAGCCGGCGCCCCACATGGTCACGTTGCTGCCGACCGCCGCGCCGGGCACATTGGTCAGGTCGACCGAGAACATGTCCATCGACACCCGGCCGACAGTGACGGTACGGACACCATCGACCAGCACCGGCGTGCCGTTGGGGGCGTGGCGCGGATAACCGTCGGCGTAGCCACAGGCCACCGCGCCCACCAGCATCGGCGCGGCGGCGACAAAACGGCTGCCGTAGCCGATCGCTTCGCCCGCGCCTATGCGCTGGATGCCGATGATCTTGCTGGTCAGCGTCATCGCCGGCTTCAGCCCGAACTGCTCGGCGCTGGCGCCGCCGGGGCTGGCGCCGTACAGCATGATGCCGGGCCGCACCCAGTCCGACTTCAGCTCCGGATGCATCAGGTCCGCCGCGGAATTGGCGATGCTGCGCTCTTCCTCGATGCCGGCCGTGCCTTGCTCGAACAGCTGCACTTGTTGCTGCAATGGCAAGCCGGGATTGAGCGGATCGTCAGCATTGGCGAAATGCGTCATCAGCGTGATCTTGCGGACGATGGGAATCGCCCGCAGCCGCTGATAGGCCGCACGGTAGAGCTCGGACTTGAAACCCAGGCGGTTCATGCCGCTGTTCATTTTCAGGTGGACGTCCAGCGCGCCCTTCAAGGCGGTCCGTTCCAGCAGCAGGATCTGGTCCGCGGAATGCACCGCGACATCGAGGCCGGCCTGCATCGCGGTTTCCAGGTCAGCGGCATCAAAAATACCTTCCAGCAATAAAATCGGCTTTTGCCAGCCCAGTTCGCGCAAACGCAAAGCGTTTTCGGGTTCGATCAGGGCCAGTCCATCGGCGTCGGCGAAGCCGCGCATGGCGCGCTCCAGGCCATGGCCGTAGGCGTTGGCCTTGACCACCGCCCAGATTTTCGCCTGCGGAGCATGCGATTTGGCAATACGCAGGTTGTGACGCAGCGCAGAAATATCTATCGAGGCAACGAGGGGTCTGGGCATGAATGGCAGAAATGCTGAAGATTCGTAGAGCACTCTATTTTACCGGAAGCAAGTCCGGCAAAGGCTTGGCAATTTCTCAATAATCCGCCTGAACGTTTTGGCTTTTGCATCCGTCATAATCACGGACCGGTCATATTTTCATGGTATAAAGCAGGCCGGGGACACATTGTTACATTCTGGGATGCGGATGAATCGCGGTTTTTACACCATCATGGCAGCGCAGTTTTTTTCTTCGCTAGCCGACAACGCCCTGCTTATAGCGGCCATCGCCTTACTGGCGGAAATGTCCTCGCCGGACTGGATGACTCCCTTACTGAAGTTGTTTTTTGTCCTGTCTTACGTGCTGTTAGCCGCTTTTGTCGGCGCTTTCGCCGATTCTTTGCCAAAAGGCAAAGTCATGTTCATCACCAACATGATCAAGATCGCCGGCTGCCTGATGATGTTCGCCGATGTCCATCCATTGATTGCCTATGCAGTCGTCGGCTTCGGCGCGGCAGCATATTCGCCGGCCAAGTACGGTATCCTGACAGAACTATTGCCGGCAGAGAAACTAGTTGCCGCCAACGGCTGGATCGAAGGCCTGACCATGGCCTCCATCATCCTCGGCACGGTCCTCGGCGGCGCCCTGGTCAGCCCGCACGTAGTCTCGATACTGCTGCAGTGGCACATACCCATCATCAACTGGCACCTGAACACCCCAACCCATGCCGCACTGATGGTGATCGGCGCGCTGTATGTGATCGCCACCATCTTCAACCTGAAGATCCCTGACACCGGCGCCCGCTACCCGCACCAGCAGCACAGGCCGAGCAAGCTGATCGTCGACTTCGCCAATTGCTGCGCGATCCTGTGGAAAGACAAGCTGGGACAAATCTCGCTGGCCGTCACTACCCTGTTCTGGGGGGCCGGCGCCACCCTGCAGTTCATCGTCTTGAAATGGGCGGAGAAGTCGCTCGGCATGCCGCTCGACAAGGCCGCCATCCTGCAAGGCGTGGTGGCGTTTGGGGTAGCCATCGGCGCCGGCGCCGCGGCGCGCATGATTCCCTTGAAAAAATCGCTGACGGTGATGCCGATGGGCATCGTAATGGGCGTAGTCGTGATGGCCATGACCGTGGTGCACTCAATCTGGGTGGCCTACCCGCTGCTGATCATCATCGGCGCCCTTTCAGGCTATTTCGTGGTGCCAATGAATGCGCTATTACAACATCGCGGCCACGTGCTGATGAGCGCAGGCCATTCGATCGCGGTGCAGAATTTCAACGAGAACCTGTCAGTGCTGACCATGCTGGTGCTGTACGCCCTGATGATCAAGATCGATCTGGACGTAAATATCGTCATCCTGATGTTCGGCTCGTTTGTGGCCTGCATCATGCTGCTCATCATGCGCAAGCACGCCGCCAACCAGCGCGAGCATGATTCGCTGGCCTTGATTGGCGAAATCAAACACTAACAAAATATTCACAAGGCAACAAAAAAGCGGGCTTGCCCGCTTTTTTTCTAATCGTGCGGCATCACCGGAATGATTAAAACTCCTTCTGTACCGTCAGCGATGCGCCAAGGGAATTCCAAGTACCGATATAGCTGCTACGCTTGCCGGTATGGGTTCCGCTCAGGCCCGGTGTGATATTCCAGCCTTTAACCGGCGTATAGCGCAGCTGCGCGCCGCCAGCTACCGTGTTATAGCTGGAAAGCCCCTGATATCCGTCGATACGACTGACGCGGGCATATGGCACGAAGGTAATTTGCGGCGATGCCTGCCATATGAGAAAAGCGCCCAGTCCGGCACTATCAGGCCCTCCCTGCGCTTTTTCAAAATTCAGCGAAAAAGCTGTCTTGATTGCCGGAGTAAATATGTGCAGGTAGCTTGCGTCAGCATTTACAAATCCCGACGAACCGCTGTGATGCAAGACGGAGGCCCTGAGCAGCACTTCATTGCTACCATCAGCGCTTTTAAAAGCGCGATATTTCAGACCGAAAGTCGCATCGCTGAAGCCCTTGTCACCATCAAAGTCGCGGGAAGCACTCTTACCCGCATAGGTATAACGCATTCCAACATGATTGCTTAGGACATAAGGAAGATCGGCAAACAATTCGATGCCATAGCCCAGTCCGACATTTCCACCGAGAATTGCCCTGCTTTCGTAATCATGCTGTTCCGCTGAGTATCCTGGTGCATAAGGGCTACTGTAAGAAGAATTACTGCGGCTGCCCGACAAGCTGCCGTCAACGGCAAACTGTCCCTGATCCCGAACTGTAAAACGAGAAATGATGTCCTCCGCTTGAGCAGCAGACGAAAAAAAAGCACCAAGCAGTGCTGTTGTGATTATTGCTAGCTTCCCCATGCATTCCCTTGTTATTGACGCGCCGATTTTGACATATTAAATTACATGCGCATTATGCCGGGAACAACATTGCCTGGAAAGAAATTTTTAGCGAGGAGAACTCTTCGCCTGTCAGGCTGAGCAAATAAATCGCTAACGTCGGTGGCGCCGGACAGCCGCACGCGCCGCCCAGTCGGATGGCACTACGAAACCGCGATCGGTTTCCAGGCCAAATTCGCCTTCGGGACGTAAAGTGACCAGCAGCACTGGCGAGGCATCGCCGGAAAAATATCCCGACAAGGCTAATTGCATTTGTGCCGCGCTTCGCACATCTTCAGACGCCACCTTGGCCGGAGCCAGCCAGCGTTGGCGGGGCAAGAGATAGTATCCGGCAGTCTCATCCAGCTGCAAATCGGGCCACGCGCACCAATAGCCGCGGCAGGCATTTGGCGATACGCCGGGAACGTCAGCCGGATGCCGCTGGTCCTGGTAAAAGAGCCAGCCCTTCATCAATACCCGCGCCGACACAACCGCTTCGCTCAGATGTGCCTGGGCTGCAGGATGCTGCGACAAAGCCAGCTGATGCTGCAAAAGCTTTTGCATTTTCGATCCCAGCGAATCGGCCATGTCTCGGCCGATAAAATCGTCCGCCTGCAGGCTGGCGCCGCTGGTTTCCAGCAAATAGAACTTGCTGGCGAACTCCCAGTGGACCAGGCCGCCATTGAGACGCAGCAGGAAATCGAATTCGCCTACCGTATCGTTTTTGCTGGCCCGCACCTGCACGCTGTGGGCCACCAGCAGTTGCCGCCGCTCGAAATAGAACGCCAGCAGTTTTTCCGCATACAGGCCGAGGCGGGTCGAGGGCAAGCTGCCTATATACCCATGCAAATCCTGGAGTTTTTGCGGCTGCTGATCCAGCTCATTGAGCCAAGTCGCCAGATCCGCATCGACATAGGTGGCGATCCGGCCCTGCCATTGCGCGGCCTGCGGATCAAGCAGGTCGGGAGCATCCAGCAGCCATGCCAGCGCACGGACGTGGGGATCGCGCAAGTGATTCCAGCGGCGGTGAAACTGTTCCTGGCAGGTGCAGCCAGGCGTCAGCGCCGCAAGCCCTGCTGCCTCATTCGGGGATGTTGGCATAGGTGCTCATGGCCAGGCACAGGTCGCTCCAGACCTTGCCCTTGTCCGCCAGCTGCCGCAGCAGGTAGGCCGGGTGATAGGTCACTATCAGAGGCCGATCCGCATAGCGATGGACGCTGCCGCGCAGCTTGGAAACCGGCGTGGACGAATCCAGTCCGAGCAGTGATAGGGCAGCGGTCTTGCCCAGCGCCACCAGCACGGTGGGCTGGATCAGTTCGATCTGGCGCTGCAGATACGGCAGGCAGGCCGCCACCTCATCGGCGGCAGGCGGCCGGTCGCGGCCGTTTTCATCGGTCGGACGGCACTTGACGATGTTGGCGATGTAGGCGTTTTCGCCGCGCGCCAGGCCCATCGCCAGCAGGATATTGTCGAGCAGCTTGCCGGCCGGGCCGACAAACGGTTCGCCCTGGATATCCTCGTTGCGTCCCGGACCTTCGCCGATAAACAGCCATCTGGCCTTGCTGTCGCCGACGCCGAACACGGTATTCTTGCGTCCGCGGCATAGCCCGCATGCAGTGCATTCCGCCACGGCTTTCTGCAACTGCGGCCAGTCCATCGCCATCGGCGACGTTAGCGACTGTAGCGAGACAGCTGGCACCGGCGGCGCAGAGACGACGTCATCGTCATTCCAGGGCGAAGGGGATGCGTCATGCGCCGGCAAGGCGTGCGTCGCCGGCGCAGCTGCGCTGTCGGCTTGCGGAGCCGGATCGCTCATCAAAGAAACCGGAATCTCCGCAGACATATTCTCCTGCTGCGCAACATCGATCGATTCTGGCGCATCCTCGCTCAAGGCAGCAACGCCCTCGCGCCGCAGCCAGATCGGCCCCAAGCCGATTTCATCAAGGAAAACGCTGCGCCGGGTCATTTCGCTCATAAGGGCAGCCTCATGACGATGGCTTCTTCGCGCTTGTTGTCGGCGGCCGGATAATAGTCGCGGCGGCGGCCGATCTCGGCGAAACCATAGCGCCGATAAATCTCTATCGCGCGCGTATTCGACGGCCGCACTTCAAGCAGCACCGACTGCATCTGCTGCTGATGCGCCAGGATGCAGACCTTATCCAGCATCATTTTGCCGATGCCGCGCCGGTGCATGTCGCCATGCACGCTGATATTCAGCAAATGTGCTTCGTCAAGCGCCGCCATCATGAAAAAATACCCCAGCAAGACACCGCCCGCATCGCGCAGCACCCAGCATTGGTAGCCGCTCTGGATCGAATCGACAAAATTTCCATGGGTCCATGGATGGGAATACACGCTCTTTTCGATCGCGACTACTTCATCCAGATCTTCGACACGCATCTCGGCGAAGGCGAGCGGCCGCCGCAAACCCGGGGACTCTTGCACGCTGGCGTTCATGGCTGCGCCTTGGCCGCGCGCTCGGCGGTGGTGAGTGCGACGTTGTTACGTAAATACAAAGGCTGGGCTTCTACCGCATTCAAGCCTTTTCCTTGAGAAAAAGCGTTGCTGCCCAAAGCAGCGATCTGGCGTGCATTCGGCATCACGCCTGGCAAACTCGCCGCGGCAAACGGCGCCGCCGCAAACGCCTCGGCATATGCCGACAAACCATTGCCGCAGGCCTGCAAAGCCTTGGCGCTGGGATTCAAAGGCAGGGGCAGCACGGCTGCCGGCGCCGACAAGGTCGGCTCGACGATGACTTGCCACTGACCGTCGGCAAAGCGATATTGCGCCCAATAGACCTCGCCCATGCGCGCGTCCAGCACCGCTAGCACATCGTCGGCGCCGTTGAGGTCGCGGCAGGCTTGCGCCATGGCGGCCAGGGTCACCACCGGCAGCACCGGCAGGCCGGCGCCGAACGCCAGGCCCTGGACGATGCCGCAGGCGGTACGCACGCCGGTAAACGAACCGGGACCGACGCCGAACGCCAGCGCGTCGCATTGCGCCAGGCTGATGCCGGCTTCGGCCAGCAAGCTTTGCACCATCGGCAGGATGGCAAGGGAATGAGTTTGAACGCCCGCCGATTCGCGGGTAATCACCTGGCCGCCCCGCAATAAGGCGGCGGAGGCCAGTTCGGTAGATGTTTCGATGGCAAGAATGGTCTGCATAGGCAGTATTTTACCGCGCCAGGCGCGGCCCGGATTGCTATTCAACCAGAATCAAGCGCAGTCACGGTAAAATACCCGCTATGCGGATCCTCACTCTCGACCACCACAATCACGCGCAGCTTGCCGACATCCTCAGCGAAGACGGCTGGGTGGTGGCTTGCCTGTGCGCCGCCTGGTGCGGCAGTTGCCGGGAATACTTCGCGAACTTCACGGCACTGGCGCAGCGCCATCCGCAAGTGCAGTTTGCGTGGATAGATATCGAAGACCAGGCAGAACTGGTCGGCGACCTGGACATCGATAATTTTCCCACCTTGCTGATCCAGCGCGGGGATATCGTGACTTTCCTGGCCCCGGTTGAAATGGATTTGCGCCTGGCCGAGCGCATCCTGCTGGCGCAGATGAGCAAGAGTGCGGATGAATTGCGGAGCGAAGCCCAGAGCAGCGAAGAGCGCCGCCTGTGGCAACAGGAAGGCAATCTGCTGCGGCGGCTGACGAACAGCTGAAACACAGCCTGCTCAGGACACCAGCCAGGGATCGCAATCCGGATGCGGAAACTGCGCCATCATGAAGTCGACAAAACTGCGCACTTTGGCCGACAGCAGCCGCCGGCTAGGATACACCAGGCGCACCGCCACCTTGTTGATTTGATAGTCCGGCAACACCCGCACTACCCGGCCCGCCGCCATGTCGTCGCCCAGCGTGTACGAACTGCGCATGGCGATTCCCATCCCCGCCAGCAGGCAATGGCGCAGCAGTTCCGTGTTATTCGACATCACCTTGCTGGCAATCGGAACCACCGAGGTGCCTTGCGCCGACTGGAAAGTCCAGTGATGGCGCAAGTGTTCCAGTGAAAAATTCAGGCAGGCATGCCGCGCCAGATCCTCCGGCGCCTGCGGCTCGCCATGCTGGGCGATATAGGCTGGCGAAGCGCACAGCAGCACCTCGGCGATGCCCAGCTGGCGCGCCACCATGCTGACATCGAATTTCTGGTTGACGGAGAAGATCCCGACATCAAAGCCTTCTTCGATCAGATCGGCGGTGCGGTCCGACAGCGTCACGTCGAGCTGGACGTCCGGATACTGCTTCGAGTACAGCGGCAGCAAGCGCGCCAGCTGCGTCTGGCCAAAGCCGATCTGCGAATAGATGTGCAGCGTGCCGGCAGGATTGGTCGACAGCACCGAGGCGGCGGCCTCGGCCTCGTCGATTTCGTCGAGGATCTGGCGCACCCGCTCCAGATAGGCCTGGCCCGGCTCGGTCAGGGCCATGCGGCGGGTCGAACGGTGCAGCAAGCGGATCCCAAGATGATTTTCAAGATCGGCGACCAGGCGCGTAACGACCGCGTTCGACATGTCCAGCACCTGAGCGGCAGCGACAAAGCTGCCCTGCTCCACCACTTTTGCAAATACGCGCATGGATTGCAAGCGGTCCATCTATATTGTCCTTATTTACCGTAGATTTTCTTCAAGTTTGTCCGCCACGCTCATTTACTCAACAGGGACACGAAGCTGACCACCAGCGCCAGCACGGCGACGCCGATGCTGACGCCGCACAGCAGGCCGGCGCGCGCCAGTTTGGCGTCAACCGCCTGCACCTCCCGCTCCAGCATCAGCAAGGCCGCGCTCAGCTGCTCCGCCAGCGCTTTGATGTCGCCGGCGTTCTGCAAAGACGCTCCCTGCAACTCTGTCACCTGCTGCTGCAAAATCTGGATCTGGCTCTCCTCCGTATTCCCTTTGCGGCGAGTAAATACCGGCACCGCCACTGAAATAATGTCGCTTACATACGGAAGTATCGCCTTTGTTACCGAAACCCATGCTGACATCCATCACCTCCAATTGCCTGCCTGTTCTGTACCGCGAATCCGAGTTGATCCGAGCTTACTGAAATATCTGCTTATCCGTCGCTGCCGTATCGCCCGGCCGCAGCAAACGTCCGGCAGCGATGGTAATGGTCTGGCGGCACAGCTCGGCAATCGAAGCATCGTGCGTCACCAGCACCAAGGTAGAGCCGCGTTCCTGGTTCAGATCGAACATCAGCTGGATCACTGCATCGCCGGTAGCAGCGTCAAGGCTGCCGGTTGGCTCGTCGGCAAACAGCAGCGGCGGCTCGGTGACGAAAGCGCGCGCCAGCGCCACGCGCTGCTGTTCGCCGCCTGACAGGTATTTAGGATAATGCTGCAAGCGGCTGCCCAGGCCTACCCGCTCCAGCTTGGCTTGCGCCTTTTGCCGCGCATCTTTGTCGCCACGCAGTTCGAGCGGCAGCATGACGTTTTCCAGCGCGCTCAGATGGCTCAGCAACTGAAAAGACTGGAACACAAAACCAAGTTTTTCCTTGCGCAATCCTGCGCGGCCGTCTTCGTCCAGCAAAAAAATATCGCTGCCGTCGATGCATACCGTGCCCGCGGACGGCGTGTCCAGGCCGGCCAGCAGGCCCAGCAAAGTCGACTTGCCGGAACCCGAGGCGCCGACAATCGCCAGCGTGGTGCCGCCCTGGACGTTAAAATTGATATCATCAAGGATCACCAGCTCGCCGCTGGCGTCGGCGACCCGCTTGCTCAAATGCTGGACATCGATGGCAGGCGCCCTGGCATTGGCCGTTGCAGGATTAACAGAAGAGGACTGAGGCATGCAGATTATCGACTCCGGGTTGGGGAATGGTTGTCAGAAACGGATTGGGCGTATGACCCGCAAGATTGTCGGCAGTTCGCGGCGGGCGCTCTTGCTGCTTGGCCTGCTGGCTCTAGTATGGACGAACAGTGCCTATTCTGCATCAAAATCGATCCTGGTGTTAGGCGACAGTCTTTCCGCCGAATACGGACTGGCGCGCGGCAGCGGCTGGGTGGCGTTGCTGCAGCAGCGGCTGCAGGCGGAAAAAATCGACGCCACCATCACCAATGCCAGCATCAGCGGCGAGACCACCAGCGGCGGCAAGACGCGCCTGCCGGCTTTGCTGCAGCACAAGCCTGACATCGTCATCATCGAGCTGGGCGGCAACGATGCCTTGCGCGGCCTGCAGCTGAGCGCCACCGAAAGCAACCTGAGGGCCATGATCAGCGCCGCGCAACAAGCAAAGTCGAGGGTGCTGCTGGTTGGCATGCGGATTCCGCCGAATTACGGCCGCGACTACACCGAAAAATTCTTTTCGCAATATGCTACGGTGGCGAAACAAACCAAGGTGCCGCTGGTGCCCTTCCTGCTGGACGGCGTGCCCGACAAAGCGGACATGTTCCAGGCGGACCGGATCCACCCGCTTGCCCAGGCACATCCAATCATCTTGAACAACGTCTGGTCTGGATTGAAGCCGCTGCTGATGAAATAGCAGCAGGCCTGGCTCCTTGCATTGGGCGCGCGATCAAGCGGCGGCACCAAGGCCATCGTCAGGCCAGCAAAGATTAATTTCCACACGCACGCCCTGCTGTCCAGGCAGAAATGCAAAAAGCCCATGCAACTTGCGTTGCACGGGCTTTTTCTATTCCACTCGAAGCACCTGGCTTTACTTGCTGCTGCCGTCGCCGTCCACTGGCGCCACGGCTATCGGCTTGAGGATCTTGACCTTGGCCTTCTCTTTCAAGACGTCCACGTATGCCAGCATTTCCTGCTGCGCCAGGATGCCGGTGATCTGCTCCTGTTCAGCGACGCGGCGCGCCTGATCCTGGGCAGCAGGCTGTCCTACCTTGCCGATGCGATACAGGACATAGCCTTGCTGCGGCAGCGTGACGCCGACATAGGCAGGCAGTTTATTGGCGTCGGCCTTCATCACCGCTTCAAACGCCAGCGGATTGACGCCCTGGCTCTTGGTGCGCGATACGGTTTGCGCAGCAGCGAAACCGCCGGTGTTGTCTTGCGCCTTCAAGGCGGCCAGCTTCTCTTCGCCGGCTTTCTTGGCCAGCGCGGCTTCTTCAGTGTGCGTCACCTTGTCGCGGATGACTGCCTGGACTTCTTCAAACGGCCGCTTGGTCACAGCTTTGTATTCGAGGACGTGGCCGGCGATAAAGGTGCTCGGCGCAATCTCAATCGCCTCGGTGTTGTGCTTGTTCTTCAACGCCTCGTCCGAATACAGTGCAGTCAGGAATTTTTGATTGTTGTACGGAGCGGTAGGCGCGGCAGCAGGGTTAGGCTGGCGGCCCAGATTCTCCGCGGTCTGGATTTGCAGATGCAATTTGTCGGCCACTGCCTTCAGGCTGTCCGCCTGCTCATACACGGTATTGCTGAAGGCTTCAGCCATTTCAGTGAATTTGCGTGCAGCCAGCTGCTTCTTGATTTCACCGGCGACTTCCGTCTTGACTTCATCCAGCGGCTTGACCTTGGCTGGCTTGATGCCGGTCAGTTCGATGATGTGGTAACCGAAATCGGATTGCACCAGATCGCTGATCTCGCCTTGCTTCAGTTTGTTCGCTGCGTCTTCGAAAGGCTTGACCATGCTGCCGGCGCCGAAATAACCGAGATCGCCGCCCAGTTCAGCGGAGGCGGTATCCTGCGAATTCGCCTTGGCGACCTTCGCAAAATCGGCCGGCGTCTTGCGTACTTCCGCCAGCAGGCTTTCCGCCTTGGCCTTGGCTGCAGCTTGCTCTGCAGCCGGCGCATCTTTTTTCACCGCGATCAGGATATGGCTGGCGCGGCGCTCTTCCGCCTCGGTATAGCGGCTGACATTCTGATCGTAATAGGATTTGATATCGGCATCGCTGACCGTGATCTGGCCTGCCACGGCGGCGCTGTCGAGCACCACATATTCAGCCTTGATCTGTTCCGGAATCTCGAACTCCTTCGGATTCTTGCTGTAATAGTCCTGCAGCATGGCGTCCGTAACCTTGACCTGGGCAGCATAATCGGCGGCCTTGAACAGCAGTTCCTGCACCTCGCGCTCCTGATCATTGATATCAGACAAGCGGGTGGCGACGGTCTTCGGCGTGAATGCGGTCGACTGCACGGCGCCGTTCAACTGCTGCATGGCCATATCCTGGCGCAAGCGGGCAGCGTAGGAAACCTGCGTCATGCCCTGCATTGCCAGCAATTGATCGAATGTCTTGCTGTCGAATTTTCCGTCCGCTCCAACCAGGTTTGGAAACTGGCTGAGGATGATTTGCTGTATGGCCGGGTCAGCGACTGTCAAATGCTCGCTGTTGGCAGTTGCTGCAAGCACTCGTTGCGAAATCAGATTATCCAGCACGCCCTGCTTGGCTTCGGGCGTCTCCATCATTTTCGGATCGAAACGGTCGCCAAAGGCCTGGCGCATGCGCTCCATCTGCTGGCGCAAGGCGCCATCCAGCTCTTGCTGGGTGATCGGCTGGCCGGCGACTTTCGCTACCGTGTTGGCGCTGTCGCCAAAGCTGCTATAGCTTTGCAGACCGACTAGAGCGAAGGAAGGGATGATCAACAGCAGTAGCAAGAACTGCATCAAGCGCTGATGGGTACGGACAAATTCAAACATGGTCGGCCAATCGAGATCAAGCGGCTAATAAATAAAGCTGCAACATATAGGAATACTTCATATGAGGCAACAATATAAACCAAATGCACATAAGAAAAAAGGTGAACTTTCGTTCACCTTTTTTGTATTTTGGCGGAGTGGACGGGACTCGAACCCGCGACCCCCGGCGTGACAGGCCGGTATTCTAACCAACTGAACTACCACTCCTGAGACTGCTCGCAAATCTTATAAAACAAATTCGCATTTTCTTGTGTGACCATGCCGCAGAAAACACGACAAACCAACCGGTCAAACATTTTGGCGTTTGTCACAACGCCAAAGAACGCTAGTTTACAGCATCTTTCAAAGCTTTGCCAGGCTTAAATTTAGGAACTTTCGCTGCCTTGATCTTGATTGCTTCTCCGGTGCGCGGATTACGTCCGGTGCGGGCCGCACGCTTACCCACCGAAAAGGTGCCGAAACCAACCAGCGTCACGCTGCCGTTCTTCTTCAGCGTGGTCTTTACTGCCGCTATCATCGCATCCAGTGCGCGCGTGGATGCAGCCTTGGAAATGTCTGCCGACTTGGCAATATGATCGATCAATTCGGTTTTATTCACTTAGGTCCCCTCATATGAATGGAAATTCGAGATGCGATTTTCGGGATGCAGCAAGGCTGGCATCGGCTGCGAAAATATCGCGGGCGGAGTGCAGAAGAAATCTGCAAGCTGGTATTAAACAAGCCGCAAAGCCTTGTGTCAAGCGCCTTCCCGGCAATATGAGGTAGGTTTAACCTGATTTTACAAACTTGATAGATTCAACATCAAATAGATGCGCGCATAGAAAAAAAGCGCCCTTGCGGACGCTTTTTAAATTACGAAAATTAAGACCGTGAATTCAACAGCTTAGCAAGCCTCAGTGCTTGACTACGCTAGGATCGCTCTTCTCGCCGGTCTTGGCGACCGTGGCCGCATCCAGCACCGCTTCTTCTTCGGTCAACGGCACCGGCTGACGCTCCAGGGCAATTTCCAGCACCTTGTCGATCCAGCGCACCGGCACGATTTCCAGCTTGTTCTTGACGTTGTCCGGAATCTCGGCCAAGTCCTTCACGTTCTGCTCTGGAATCAACACCGTCTTGATGCCGCCGCGATGCGCCGCCAGCAGCTTTTCTTTCAAGCCGCCGATCGGCAAGACTTCGCCGCGCAGGGTGATTTCACCCGTCATCGCCACATCGGCGCGCACCGGGATGCCGGTAAAGATAGACACCAGCGCCGTAGTCATGCCGACGCCGGCTGACGGTCCGTCCTTCGGCGTCGCACCTTCCGGTACATGGATGTGGATGTCGCTCTTCTCGAAAGCTTCGCCCTTGATGCCGAGTTTCGCTGCGCGGCTGCGCATCACGGTGCGGGCTGCCTCGATCGATTCCTTCATCACATCGCCCAAGGTGCCGGTGCGGATGATGGCGCCCTTGCCAGGCATCTTGACTGCCTCGATGGTCAGCAATTCGCCGCCGACTTCGGTCCATGCAAGGCCGACTACCTGGCCGATCTGGTTTTCTTTCTCTGCCACGCCGTAGTCGAAGCGCCGCACACCGAGGAACTTGTCGATGTTCTTGGAGGTGACGGCCACTTTCTTCTCTTGTTTCTTCAACAGCAGCAGCTTGACCACCTTGCGGCAGATCTTGGAAATTTCACGTTCCAGCGAACGCACCCCTGCTTCACGCGTGTAGTAGCGGATGATGTCGCGGATCGCGCCTTCGGCCACGGTGATTTCCTCAGCCTTCAAACCGTTATTCTTGATTTGCTTGGGCAGCAGGTAGCGTTGCGCGATGTTGGTCTTTTCATCTTCGGTGTAGCCGGACAAGCGAATCACTTCCATCCGGTCCAGCAATGCCGGCGGGATGTTGAAGGAGTTCGATGTCGCCACGAACATCACATCCGACAAGTCGAAATCGACTTCGATGTAGTGATCCGAGAAAGTATGGTTCTGTTCAGGGTCCAGCACTTCCAGCAGCGCCGAAGACGGATCGCCGCGGAAATCCATGCCGAGCTTGTCAATCTCGTCGAGCAGGAACAGCGGATTGCGCACGCCGACCTTGGTCAGGCTTTGCAGGATCTTGCCAGGCATCGAACCGATGTAGGTACGGCGATGGCCGCGGATCTCGGCCTCGTCGCGCACGCCGCCCAAAGCCATGCGCACGAATTTGCGGTTGGTGGCGCGGGCGATCGATTGCCCCAGCGAGGTTTTACCCACGCCCGGAGGACCGACGAAACACAGGATCGGCGCTTTCAGCTTGTCGACGCGCTGTTGCACGGCGAGGTATTCCAGGATGCGTTCCTTGACCTTGTCCAGGCCATAGTGATCGCCTTCCAGGACTTTTTCAGCGTTGCCGAGCTCGTTGTTGACCTTGGATTTTTTCTTCCATGGCAAACCGACCAGCGTATCGATGTAGTTGCGCACCACGGTCGCTTCTGCCGACATCGGCGACATCAGCTTCAGCTTCTTCAGTTCGCTCTGGGCTTTTTCCAGCGCTTCCTTCGGCATCTTGGCAGCCAGGATCTTCTTTTCCAGCTCTTCCAGGTCGGCGCCTTCTTCGCCTTCGCCCAACTCCTTCTGGATCGCCTTGACCTGCTCGTTCAGATAGTATTCGCGCTGCGATTTTTCCATCTGGCGCTTGACGCGGCCGCGAATGCGCTTTTCCACCTGCAGGATATCCAGTTCGCCTTCGAGCTGGCCCAGCAGATGCTCATAGCGCTTGGCGATATTGAAAATTTCCAGGATCACCTGCTTTTGCTCCAGCTTCAGCGGCAAGTGGGCGGCGATGGTGTCGGCCAGGCGGCCGGCGTCATCGATGCCGGACAGCGAAGTCAGGATCTCCGGCGGGATTTTCTTGTTGAGTTTGACATACTGGTCGAACTGCTGGACGATGGCGCGACGCATCGCCTCCACCTCAGCCTCGTCGCCCAGCTCGGATTCCAGCGGCGTCAGGTCGGCAACGAAATGCGTGTCGAGTTCGCTGATGTGATGGATGCGGGCGCGCTGCGCACCTTCCACCAATACCTTGACGGTGCCGTCAGGCAGTTTCAGCATTTGCAGGATGTTGGCGACGCAGCCGATTTCATAGATGTCGTCCGGCGACGGCTCATCCTTGGCGGCGGCTTTCTGCGCCGCCAGCATGATGCTCTTGCCCTGCTCCATGGCAGCTTCCAGGGCCTTGATGGATTTAGGGCGACCGACGAACAATGGGATCACCATATGCGGAAACACAACCACGTCCCGCAAAGGCAAGAGAGGCAACTGAGTCTGTTCAGTAAATGTAGAAGTCGTCATGGCGAGCCTTATCAAAAAAACTTACTAATGATGTTGGCACGAGTGGCCGAAACTCAAGCCCCGGTTTCAACAATAAATCACCACTTCTATGGGAGCCTTCGAGAAAGCCCCCGGTTTTTGCATGGGGCAATAAAAAAGCCACACGCGAAGCTGACTTCGGGTGGCTTTGCGATTGAAGCCAAATCGTATATTTTGGGAAATTGTACTACTTTTGGCTCAAAATCCTGCTTAAACCCCTGCTTTTTACAAGGCTTTACAAATCTGCAGGTCTTGCCCGCCTGGCGTCGGCCGGCCCGAATCGGCTCCGGCCAGCGCCTGCGGAAGCCTGACGCTTACTTCGCGCCGGAGACCTTTGGCTGCTCATGGTAAATCAACAAGGGCTTGGCGCCGCTGTTGACGGTATTTTCATCGACCACCACCTTGGCAACGTTCTGCTGACTTGGCAAATCGTACATAACGTCGAGCAGGACGTGCTCCAGGATCGAACGCAGGCCGCGGGCGCCGGTTTTACGGGCCAGCGCACGCTTGGCGATGGCCTGCAAGGCGGCAGGACGAATTTCCAGCTCTGCGCCTTCCATCTGCAGCAGTTTCGAATATTGCTTGACCAGCGCGTTCTTCGGCGCGATCAGGATCTCGATCAAGGCGGCTTCGTTCAGCTCCGCCAGGGTAGCGATCACCGGCAAACGGCCGACCAGTTCGGGGATCAGGCCGAAACGCGTCAGGTCCTCAGGCTCGGCATCCAGCAACACTTCGCTGGAAGTACGCTGGCTCTGGCTCTTCACATTTGCCGAAAAACCAATGCCGCTCTTTTCCGAACGCTCGGAAATGATCTTCGCCAGGCCGTCGAAAGCGCCGCCGCAGATGAACAGGATATTGGTCGTATCGATCTGCACGAAGTCCTGGTTCGGATGCTTGCGGCCGCCCTGCGGCGGCACCGACGCCATGGTGCCTTCGATCAGCTTCAGCAAGGCCTGCTGCACGCCCTCGCCTGAGACATCGCGGGTGATCGACGGATTGTCGGACTTGCGCGAGATCTTGTCGATCTCATCGATATACACGATGCCGCGCTGCGCCTTGTCGACTTCGTAATTACAGTTCTGGAGCAGCTTCTGGATGATGTTCTCGACGTCCTCGCCGACGTAGCCGGCTTCAGTGAGAGTAGTCGCATCAGCGATCACGAAAGGCACGTTCAACATGCGCGCCAGCGTCTGCGCCAGCAAGGTCTTGCCGGAACCGGTCGGGCCTACCAGCAGGATATTGCTCTTGGCCAGCTCGATGTCGTCCTTCTTGCCGAGATGCTTGAGACGCTTGTAGTGGTTATATACCGCCACCGACAAGATACGCTTGGCCGGCTCCTGGCCGATCACGTACTGGTCGAGCAGCTCGCTGATTTCCTGCGGGGTCGGCAATTCCGATTTCTGACCATCCAGCGTTTCGACGTTCGAAGCTTCATCGGTAATGATGTCATTGCAGAGATCGATACATTCATCGCAGATGAATACCGATGGCCCGGCGATGAGTTTTTTCACCTCATGCTGGCTTTTGCCGCAAAAGGAGCAGTAAAGCAGTTTTTCGCCGCTAGAAGATTTTTTATCAGGCATAAAGGCAGTATTTAGTTAAAACTAGGGTGGCGCATTAAAGGGGACAGATGACGAACATTGATTTTATATTACCCGCGAAATCAAGATTCGTCACGCGCAGGCCATTTTTGAAAAGCAAAACGCCCGTACCTTATGGCCGGGCGCTCAGCAATTCCTTCAATTACGCAGTAATCAAGCGCGCGTCGCCAGGACTTTATCAATCAGACCATATTCCACGGCGGCGTCCGCCGACATGAAGTTGTCCCGATCCGTATCCTTGCTGATCTGCTCGATGCTTCTGCCGGTCTTGTCGGCCAGGATACCGTTCAGGCGCTCGCGCAAATACAGGATTTCGCGCGCCTGGATTTCGATGTCCGAAGCTTGTCCTTGGGCGCCGCCCAAAGGCTGGTGAATCATGATGCGTGAATTCGGCAGCGAGAAGCGCTTGCCCTTGGCGCCGGCGGCCAGCAGGAAAGCGCCCATCGAAGCAGCCATGCCGGTGCACAGCGTCGAGACATCCGGCTTGATGAACTGCATGGTGTCAAAAATCGCCATGCCGGCTGAAACCGAACCGCCAGGAGAATTGATGTACAAGGAAATATCCTTCTCAGGATTTTCGCTTTCCAGGAACAGCAATTGCGCCACGATCAGGTTAGCGGTCTGGTCATTGACCGGACCCACCAGGAAAATTACGCGCTCGCGCAATAAACGCGAATAAATATCATACGACCGCTCACCGCGGCCGCTTTGCTCAATCACGATAGGCACCATGCCGAGCATGTCAGTATCCAGTGCCGAATTACGATTAAAGCCTGTCATAGCATTCCTTATGGAGAGCGCTCAAAACCCAATCAATCCGCTGACCGGGGCCAGGCTTGCGGCCTGGCTCCGGTTATGCAGGCTGATTAAGCCTGTTGCCCGTTGTTGCTCATCAATTCATCGAATGCAACCGACTTTTCAGTCACTTTCGATTTGCCCAACACGTAGTTAACGACGTTTTCTTCCAAAACAAGGGCTTCGACCTCTGCCAGACGGCGACGATCGCTGAAATAATACTTCAGGACTTGTTTCGGGTCTTCGTAGCTCTGAGCGAAGTCTTCGACTTGCGCCTTGACCTGCTCCGGTGTCGCCTGCAATTTATTTTCCTTGACCACTTCGGCCAGGATCAGGCCCAGACGGACGCGACGCTCCGCTTGCGCTGTGAACAGCTCAGGCGGGAAAGGCATGTCATTGACCTTCATGCCGCGTTGCGCCATGTCCTGGCGCGTCATTTCGACCAGGCGCTCGACGTCCTGGTCAACCAGCGCCTTAGGCACTTCCAGTTCGCTGACCTTGATCAGCGCATCCATCACGCTGTCCTTGTTCTTGGCCTTGACGCGGGAACCGACTTCGCGCTCCAGGTTGAGCTTGATGTCAGCGCGCATTTTCGTCAGGTCGCCGTCGTCGATGCCCAGGGTCTTGGCGAGTTCCGCGTCGACTTCCGGCAGGTGTGCCCATTCCAGCTTCTTCAGGGTGATGGTGAACTCGGCAGTTTTACCAGCCACATCCTTGCCGTGGTAATCCGCAGGGAAAGCCAGCTCGAAGGTCTTGGCTTCGCCGACTTTCAGACCGATGGTTGCCGCTTCAAACTCAGGCAACATGCGGCCTTCGCCCAGAACGTAAGCGTAGTCGTCAGCCTTGCCGCCCTGGAATTCAACGCCGTCGATCTTGCCGACGAAGTCGACCGTCACGCGATCGCCGTTCTTGGCTGTCAGGTCGCCGCCGCCATCGCCGTGCGCGCCTTGCTCGCCCTTGACGTGGTAGTGCACGCGCTGCTTGCGCAGGATGTCGATGGTCTTGTCGATTTCCGCATCGCTGACTTCAGCCTTGGTGCGCTCGACTTCCACTGCGGTCAGATCGCCGATCTTGACTTCAGGGTAGATTTCGAAAGTAGCATCGAAAGCCAGCGTGCCTTCGGCCACGCCTTCGCTGTTCTTTGGCTCGATCTTCGGATAGCCGGCGACGCGCAGGTTGTTTTCGTTGGCTGCAGCGTTGAAAGCATTGCCGACCTTGTCGTTCAACACTTCGGTTTCCACCTGATAGCCGTATTGTGCGGCGACCATCTTCATCGGCACTTTACCTGGGCGGAAGCCAGGCGCTTTAGCGGTGCGAGCGCGAACCTTCAGGCGTTTCTCGACTTCGGTTTGTACTTCGCTGATCGCGATAGTGAGGGTGAGGCGGCGTTCAAGTTTATCCAGAGTTTCGACTGCAGTTGCCATGTGGATCGTCCAAAAATTAAAAATTCCGTGGTGCGACCAGGGTAAACAGGTTAAATGTTGTCATTTTCACCCCAACCCTGTCGCGCTAAAGTCCGATATTCTATACGTAAAACAGCCGGTTGCGCCAAAACGCGTCACTGCGCGCCTGTATTTGCAAGCTATTTAGATAGCTATCCAGGCGGCAAAACCGGCCAGGCCCGCTTATTTCAGCGGAATCGGGCTGCTGGCCGGCACCGGCACGGCGGTCACGCTGTTTTGCGGACTGCCATCGACCAGCTTATCCGAATAGGTAAGATAAACCAGCGTATTCCGCTTCGGATCGACCAAACGCACGATATGTAGACGCTTGAACAATATCGACATGCGCTCGGTGAATACATCTTCCTGCAATGGCAATTTACCGGTGAATTGCACCGCGGCGGCAACCTGGCGGCAGGCGATCGAAGCCTCGGCCCGGTCTTCCGCCAGGCCCACCGTGCCCTTGACGCCGCCGGTGCGGGCGCGCGAAACATAGCAGGTCACGCCCTGCACCTTGGGATCGTCGTACGCCTCCACCACGACCCGGTCGTTGCGGCCGACCCAGCGAAAGGCAGTGCTGACCTCGCCGACCTGCTCCGATGCGGCCAGCACCGGCGCCGAAGCCGCGGCAACTGCAGCAAAACCAAGCAAGGCCGCCAGGCAGCGGGATGTTGTAGGCATAGTTATTCCAAGAAAGAGAAATTCGAAAAATCCGATTGTATGCCGAAGCGGCCGCTTTTTTAGCAGCCTCCGATACAAAATACAGGGACGTAAAAAAACCCTCGGCAGAGGGTTCTTGAATATTCAGCCAGACGGTAAGTGAATACCGACAGAGCTGGTGCGACCGAGAGGACTCGAACCTCCACAAGATTGCTCTCGACAGGACCTAAACCTGTTGCGTCTACCAATTTCGCCACGGTCGCATTTGCTTCGCGCCGCCCGACACTGTTTAGCAATATCGGGCAGCCCGCTATTCTACTGCAAGCTGCCCGATATGGCGAGGGGCAAGACTGTTTTCCTGACAAAATTCTGCCCTCGCGGGCATCCCCGGGTATCCTTTCACTACTGCGGTTTCTTGACCCGGAACCAGGCGGCATACAAAGCCGGCAAAAACAGCAGGGTCAGGCCGGTAGCGACAATCAGGCCGCCCATGATGGCCACCGCCATCGGCCCCCAGAACACAGAGTGCGACAAGGGGATCATGGCCAGCACGGCTGCCGCCGCGGTCAGCATGATAGGCCGGCAACGGCGCACCGCCGATTCGACGATGGCATCCCAGGGCGCCACGCCGCTGGCGATATCGTGCTCGATCTGGTCGATCAGGATCACCGAGTTGCGGATGATCATGCCGAACAGCGCAATCACCCCGAGCTGGGCGACGAAGCCGAACGGCCGGTGCAGGATCAGCAGCGCGGCAGCGGCGCCAGCGATTCCCAGCGGCCCGGTCAGGAACACCAGCAGCGAACGCGAGAAGCTATGCAGCTGCAGCATCAGCAAAGTGAAGATGATGAAAATCACCAGCGGCACGTTGGCGGCGATCGAATCCTGCGCCTTGCCCGCGTCGTGGGCGGCGCCGGCGATATCGATCACATAGCCCGGCGGCAGCTGCGCCCGGATCTTGTCCAGCTGCGGATTGATCTGGTCGGTCACGGTAGGTCCTTGCACGCCGTCGATGACATCGGCCTGCACGGTGATTGCCCAGTTGCGCCACTCGCGCCAGACCACCCCTGGCTCCCATACCAGCTTGACCGTGGCGACCTGCGCCAGCGGCACCGACTTGCCGCTGGCGGTCGGGATATTGGCCTGGCTCAAAGCGTCGATGGTGGCACGCTCGTCCAGCGGCTGGCGCACCACGATATCGATCAGCCGATCGTGCTCGCGATACTGGCCGATGGTGCTGCCGGTCAGCAGGGTGTTGACGGTCTGCATCACGGTTTGCGAACCAATCCCCAGCGTACGCAATTTATCCTGGTCGAGATCGACCCGCAGCACCTTGACCGATTCATTCCAGTTGTCGTTCAGGCCGATGATGTTCGGATTGCCGTTCATCACGCCCTTGACCTGGTCGGCGATTACCCTGACCTTGGCGGCATCGGTGCCGCTGACACGGAACTGCACCGCATACGGCACCGGCGGTCCGCTCGGCAGCAGCTTGACCCTGCCGCGCACTTCGGGGAAACCATGCTTGAAGGCGTCGGTGATCTTCAGGCGCAAGGCATCGCGCGAGGCCAGGTCCTTGGTCAGCAGCACCACCTGCGCCACATTGGTCTGCGGCAGGATCTGGTCCAGCGGCAGGTAAAAGCGCGGGCTGCCGCTGCCGACATAGGTGGTCATGCTTTCCAGCTCCGGTGCATTATGGATAAACGCCTCGAACTTCTTGGCCTGCGCTTCAGTAGCGGCAAACGAAGAACCTTCCGGCAGCCACAGTTCGATCATCAGTTCCGGCCGGCTGGAATCGGGAAAGAACTGCTCTTCGATGAACTTGAAGCCGAACACGCCCAGCGCAAACACCATCAGCGTCAGGGCGATAGTGATCTTGCGCCACTCGACGCACCAGTTGACGGCGCGCCGCACGCGTGAATAGAACGGCGTGTTGAACAGTTCGTGATGGCCGTCGGCGCCGGCGGCGGGCTTGACCTTCAGCAGCAGATAGCCGATATACGGCGTGAACAGCACCGCCACCAGCCAGGAAATCAGCAGCGCCAGCGCGTTTACCGAAAACATGGAAAACGTGTATTCGCCTGCAGCGGACTTGGCCAGGCCGATCGGCAGAAAACCGGCGGCGGTGATCAGGGTGCCGGTCAGCATCGGCATCGCGGTCGAAGTGTAGGCAAAGGTCGCCGCTTCCAGCCGCGACAAGCCCTCCTCCATCTTGCGCACCATCATTTCCACCGCGATGATGGCATCGTCGACCAGCAGGCCGAGGGCGATGATCAGCGCGCCCAGCGAGATCTTGTGCAGGTCGATGCTGAAGATGCGCATGAACAGGAAAGTCACCGCCAATACCAGCGGGATCGTCAATGCCACCACCAGGCCCGGCCAGACATCGATGCGGAATGGCTTGGTATGGAATCCGAGCGAAAGGAAACTCACCGCCAGCACGATCAGCACCGCTTCCATCAAGGTCTTGAGGAATTCATCGACCGATTCGGCGACGATTTTCGGCTGGTTGGATACCCGCTCCAGGTTAATGCCGACCGGCAGCTTGGCCTTGATTTCCGCAGTGATGCGCGCCATATCCTTGCCCAGTGCAATGATGTCGCCGCCCTTCACCATGGAGACCCCGAGCCCGATCACTTCCTTGCCGTTGTAGCGCATCTTCTGCGACGGCGGATCGATGTACTCGCGCTTGACGGCGGCGAAATCGCCCAGCCGGAAGGTCGTGTTATTGGCCCGCAGCTGCAGGTTTTCCAGGTCCTTGGGCGAGGCTAGCGCGCCGCTCACGCGGATCTGCAGGTTGTCGCTGGCAGTCACCAATATGCCGTTGGCTTGCAGTGCATTCTGCGCGCTCAGCTGGTTGACGATGTCCTGCACCGAGATGCCCAGCTGGGAGAATTTTTTCTGCGAAAATTCGATGAAGATCTTTTCATCCTGCACGCCGAACAGATCCACTTTCGCGACCGACTGCAAGGTCAGCAGCTGCTGGCGCACGAAGTCGGCGTAATCCTTGACATCGGCATAATTGAAACCGTCGCCGGACACTGCAAAGATGGAACCGTAGGTTTCGCCGAACTCATCGTTGAAGAATGGGCCCAGCACGCCCTGCGGCAAAGTCAGCTTGATATCGCCGACCTTCTTGCGCACCTGATACCAGGCGTCCACCGTGTCCTTGGGCGTGGCGGATTCCTGCAAGGTCAGGATGATCAGCGTTTCGCCCGGCTTGGAATAGCTGCGGATAGTGTCTATATGCGGCGTTTCCTGCAGTTTCTTTTCCAGCTTGTCAGTCACCTGGTCGGCCATCTGCAGGGCGGTGGCGCCCGGCCATTGCGCCGACACCACCATGGCGCGGAAAGTAAACGGCGGGTCTTCGTCCTGCCCCAGCCGTCCGTAACTCAGGATGCCGCCGATCACCAGCACCACCATCAGGTAGCGCGTCAGCGGGATGTGTTCAAGCGCCCAGCGCGACAGATTAAAACCGCCCTTTTTACCATCGCTCATCGGGCCGCTCCGCTCACAGCGACAGCGGCGCCGGCTGCCGCGCTCCTGGCGGCCGGCAGGCTGGCTTCCGGCGCGTTCAGGATGGCAACCTTCTGACCGGGCTTCAATTGATTGACGCCTGCCGTGACCACCTGCTGGCCGGCTTTCAGCGCGCCCTGGATCCATACCTCATTGCCATGCTGGCCGGTGATTTCCACCGGCACCTGGCGCACTTGATGTACAGCGCCGCCATCGACCACCCACACAACGCTGTGCTCCTGCACGCGCAGCAGCGCGGTGAGCGGCACCTTGATGGCGTCGTCGCTGGTCTTGCTGATGAAAGAGGCATAGGCCGTCATGCCGAGCTTGACGTTGGGCGTATCGTCAGGAATCGCAATCTTGATGGCATAGGTGCGCGTCACCGGATCGGCGATCGGCGACACCTCACGCACCGTGCCGCGGATCAGCTGCTTGGGATCGGCCCACAGGCGCACCTGGACGTCGCTGCTGCGACGCAACTGATCGACCTGGTTTTCCGGCGCACCCACGACGACTTCCTTGGCGCCCTGGCGCGCCACGCTGACGACCGGCGTGCCGGCCGCCACCACCTGCCCCGCTTCAGCATTGATGGCGGTCACCACGCCATCGACATCGGATTCCAGCGTGGCATAGGCAGTTTGATTCAACTGCCCCTTGAACGCCGCCTCGGCCTGGTCATAAGTCGCTTGCGCCGCCTTGAAAGCGGTGTCTTTCGCATCCAGCACCGCCTGGCTGACGAAATTCTTATCGCGCAACTCCTGATAGCGCTTCAAGTCGGCCTTGGCCGTATCGCGGTTGCTGGCGGCGGAGGTCACCGCCGCCACCGCCTGCGCCTGCGCCAGCTGCAAATCCTTCGGATCCAGCCGCATCAGCACCTGGCCGCGCTTGACCACTGTGCCGAGGTCTACCTGGCGGGCGATGATCTTGCCGCCGACACGAAAACCCAGCTGCGATTCATAGCGCGCCTGTACTGCGCCTGGGAGCTCTGACGTGACGTCGGCGTTGGCCGGACTGAGCACAGTCACCCGCACCGGACGGATATCTTCAGCCTTTTCCGGCGCCTTGGAGCAAGCCGCCAGCAAGAATAATGTACAAACAAGCAATAGCCCGGGAACACGCCGGGGAGCACTCATCAAGCCATCGGCACGGGCGAGAGAACGCGGATTTATCAAGGTCGACACGTTTTTTCCTTTACTATTCTGGGCTGTTGTCGGTTTGCGCATTGCCATCAGGACACATTGCTATAGAAAGACGGGCTGCGGCGACAGCTTTCATCCCGCCTTCAAAAAATTACTAACTCTAAAGTCAGTAATTATAATTGCGGGCGATCACTTTTGCTCAAGGCTTTTTTGCAGCTGCCGACAACAGGCATGAAAGTATCTTTTTAATCAATGTTTTACCGGCCCGCGCCCATGTCCACTAATCATTACGAAAACTTCCCGGTAGCATCAATACTCATGCCCGCCCGCTTGCGCCCCGCGGTCAAGGCCATCTATGCCTTTGCCCGCAGCGCCGACGACATTGCCGATGAAGGCGACGCCGGCCCCGAGCAGCGTTTGCGTGAGCTGGGCGCCTATGAAGCCGCGCTGGACCGGATAGAACAGCGGCAAGCCGCCGAAAGCCCGCTGTTCCAGACGCTGCAGGAGGTCATCATGGCATATCGCTTGCCGCTGGCGCCGTTTCGCGACCTGCTGTCCGCCTTCAAACAGGATGTAGTCACCACCCGCTACAACCAGTTTACCGACCTGCTCGACTATTGCCGCCGATCGGCCAACCCGGTCGGCGCGCTGATGCTGCACCTGTATGACGCGGCCAGCGAACAAAACCTGCGCGACTCGGATGCGATCTGCTCGGCGCTGCAGCTGATCAATTTTTGGCAAGACGTCGCCATCGACTGGGATAAGGCGCGCATTTACCTGCCGCTGGAAGACATGCAGCGCTTCGGCGTATCGCAGGCGCAGCTCGCCGGCGGCGCCACCGACCATGCCTGGCGCCGCCTGATGGAATTCGAAGTGCAACGCGCACGCACCATGATGACAGGCGCCCAGGGCCTGGCGCTGCGGCTGCCGGGGCGGATCGGCTGGGAGCTGCGGCTGGTGGTGCAAGGCGGCTTGCGCATCCTGGAAATGCTGGAAGCAGCGCAATACGATATGTTCCGCCAGCGGCCGAAACTGGGGAAAGCCGACTGGCTGCTGTTGATCTGGCGCGCCTTGCGGATGAAATGATAAAAATCAGCAAACAGGCAGCATTTCTTACGTATACTTCGGGCAAGTTGTTTTCAAGCTGTCCGCAGCCAAGAGTATCCAAGTAAGTATTAAGTATTCTTTACCGCTCATTACCGTTTTTATATCCATGTCCCCAGACGATTACTGCCAGCAAAAGGCCGCCCAAAGCGGCTCCAGTTTCTATTACAGCTTCCTGTTCCTGCCGGTCGAGCGTCGTCGCGCCATTACCGCCCTGTACGCGTTTTGCCGCGAAGTGGACGATACCGTCGACGAATGCACCGACGAAAGCGTGGCGCGCAGCAAGCTCATGTGGTGGCGCAAGGAAATCGCCGCCATGCTGGCCGGCAATCCGTCGCACCCGGTGACCCAGGCGCTGCAGCCGCACTTGCAGACCTATGGACTGGAAGGCAAGCACCTGCAAGCGATCATCGACGGCATGGAAATGGATCTGAACCAGACCCGTTACCTGGACTACCCCGGCCTCAAGCAATACTGCTGGCATGTGGCCGGCGTGGTTGGCATCCTCTCGGCCAGCATCTTTGGCGTAAGCCAGCCGCAAACCCTGCAGTTCGCCGAAAAGCTCGGCCTGGCTTTCCAGCTCACCAACATCATCCGCGACGTCGGCGAAGACGGCCGCAAGGGCCGCATTTATTTGCCGGTGAACGAGCTGCAGCAGTTCAATGTCACCGCCGCCGATATCCTCAACGCCCGCTACAGCGAGAACTTCGTCAACCTGATGCGCTTCCAGGTAGCGCGCGCCCAGCAGGCCTACGACGACGCCTTTGCCCTGCTGCCCAAGCAAGACCGCCGGGCCCAGCGCCCTGGCCTGATGATGGCAGCGATCTACCGCGCCTTGCTCAACGAGATCGAGCGCGACGGCTTCCATGTGCTGAACCAGCGCATTTCGCTGACACCTATCCGTAAATTGTGGCTGGCGTGGAAAACTTATGTACGCGGTTAACACGGTTAAACAAAAAAATCCGTCATCCCCGTGCACGCGGGGATCCAAGTTACTGATCAAAATGGATTCCCGCGTGCGCGGGAATGGTGGGGTCGCCATAGACGGGGTCGCCGTAGACGGAACCACCAGGGACGCAGAGGGAGATATACGAGGCTTGCGAAATGGCCGCTAACTCGCGACATATCGCGATAATCGGCGCCGGCTGGGCCGGCTGCACCGCCGCCGTCGAACTGACGCTAGCCGGCCACCAGGTCACCTTGTATGAAGCCAGCCGGCAGCTGGGCGGCCGCGCGCGCCGGGTCGACATCGACGATATCGTGCTCGACAACGGCCAGCACATCCTGCTCGGCGCCTACAAGCAAAGCTTGCAGATGATGCGCAAGGTCGGCATAGCTCCGGAACAAGCCATGCTGCGCCTGCCGCTGCAGATGAACTACCCGGCCGGCAGCGGCGGCATGAGCTTTACAGCGCCACGCCTGCCGGCGCCCTTGCATCTGCTGGTGGCGCTGTGGCGCGCGCGCGGATTGGGGCGCGAGGACAAGCTGGCGCTGGCGCGCTTTTCCTCGGCGGCGCGCTGGATGGACTGGCGCCTGAACGACGACTGCAGCGTCAGCACCTTGCTGGAGCGCTTCGACCAGACCGGCCGCCTGATCCAGCTGATGTGGCGTCCCTTGTGCATCGCCGCCCTCAACACCCGCCCTGAACAGGCTTCGGCCCAGGTCTTCCTGGCGGTGCTGCGCGACAGCCTCGGCGCCCGCAGAAGCGCATCCGACATGCTGCTGCCGCGGCGCGACCTGAGCAGCCTGTTTCCGCAACAGGCCGCCGCCTTTATTGAAGAACGCGGCGGCAGCCTGGAATCCGGCCGCAGCGTCAGGCAAGTCCGGCGCGACGGCCAGCAATGGCAACTGCAAAGCAACGACGCCAGCCAGAACTTCGACGCCGTGGTCATCGCCACGCCGCCGGAAACCGCGGCCACGCTGCTGGATGGCTGCGCCGATGCCGAACTGCTTTCCACATTGCGCAGTTTCACCTACGAACCGATCACCACCTGCTATCTGCAATATGCCGGCGCGATACGCCTGCCGCAGCCCTTCTTCGCCCTGGTCGACGATCCGGCCAACGCCAGCGGCGCGGCGGCCTGGGGCCAGTTCGTGTTCGACCGTGGCCAGCTCGACCCAGCCCAGGCCGGCTTGCTGGCGGTGGTCATCAGCGCATCGTCCCAAGCGATCCAGGACGGCCATCAAGCCCTCGGCAACGCGGTCGCCGCCCAGCTCGCCGCCGCATTCAAGCAGCCGCAGCTGGCGCAGCCCTTGTGGACCAAGGTGATTTCAGAGAAACGCGCCACCTTCGCCTGCACCCCGGGCCTGGCGCGGCCGGCCAACGACAGCGGCCTGGAACGGCTGATGCTGGCCGGCGACTACACCGCCAGCGAGTATCCGGCAACACTGGAAGCTGCCGTGCGCAGTGGACAGGCCGCGGCGCGCCTGCTGCTCGGCTCATAAATACCCGGGCGACGATAAGCGCGGCTGTCGAATTGCCCGGGCACAGCCATGCCTGCCGCTTGATCAATCCCCCCCTAGGCCGGACTCCCGGCTAACCGCAATGACGCTTCCATATGCCGAAGGCATGCATTTCGTAAAACACCCGATGCCTCCACATAAGACGCAGCCATTAGATTATCTTATCCGAGACTAAAATTATTCTCGCTTGCACATAAGGCTTTCGCAATAGAAAATGCCATTTTTGCAATGCCTCACTCAATCCCGTTCAAGCGAAGAAATTTGAACAATCACATGGACAGTTACATGCCAATATTGAAGCCATTAATTCTTTCTTCACTTCTTTTCCCCTTAAGCTTGCTAGCTAATACACCTCAGCTGTCAGCACAAGAAAACCTGATGAGTAATTATCTTGCGGAAAGAAAAAATGAACAGCTTCTTTTTCTTGAAAAACTGGTCAACATCAATAGCGGCACTCAAAATATCGAGGGAGTAAAAAAAATCGGGGAAATATTGCAAGCTGAATTTGAAGCTTTAGGATTTAAAACACGTTGGGCGGAACTGCCTGCCGGCATGCAGCGCGCCCCCACTTTGATTGCCGAGCGAAAAGGCAGCGCAGGGAAAAAACTACTGCTGATTGCGCACCTGGATACGGTTTTCCAAAAAGACAGCCCGTTCCAGAAATTTGAACAAAAAGGAAATATCGCCACCGGCCCCGGTGTAATCGACAACAAAGGAGGCCTCGTTGTCATTCTCTACGCATTGAAAGCTTTGCAAGCCGCTCATGCGCTCGATGACGCCAGCATCGCCGTGGCCATGACCGGCGACGAGGAAAACAATGGAAAGCCAACTTCCATTTCTCGGCAGCCGTTGATTGAGCTCGCCAAGCAAAGCGACATTGCATTGGATTTCGAACCGACTATTCGCAATCACGCCTCCGTTGGCAGAAGAGGAACCGCGCATTGGCTGATCGAAGCAAAAGGAAACGAAGGCCATTCTTCGATCATTTTCAGCAAAGAGGCTGGCGACGGCGCCATCTTCGAAACGGCGCGCATCCTCAACCAGATGCGGGAAAAACTGGGCGGCGAGGACGGCTTGACATTCAATCCGGGCATCATTGTCGGCGGCACCAAAACAGACTATGACAAAATCAGCGGTCGTGGCAATAGTTTTGGCAGGACCAATCTCATCCCGCAAACAGCGCTTGTCAACGGCGACATACGCTATTTGACGGCGGCGCAAAGAGATCTGGCAAAAAAGAAAATGGAAGCCATCGTCGGCAGCAACCTGCCGGGCACGAGCGCCACCTTTCAGCTGGACGAAGTACTGCCGCCGATGCCAGCCACGGAAAAGAGCCTGGGCCTGTTCAAGCGCTACAGTCAAATCAGTCAAAAACTGGGTTACGGCGAAATGCAGCTATTGCCCGCCAACCTGCGCGGCGGTGGCGACATCTCGTATATCGCCCCCTATGTCTCGACCAGCCTGGTAGGAATCGGCGCCCATGGCAGCGGCGAGCATTCTCCGCAGGAACATGTAGAAATCGACTCTTTGCTCATGCAGTCTCAGCGTGCCGCCTTGTTAATGCAGGAACTTGTCCAGCCCCGGGAAAAAATCGACTGACCGGGGCCTGGCTGGCGTCGGCGCGCCGCCGGCTGCGACGCCCCCTGTTTTATGATGCCTGGGTTGAAAAAGCTTCATGCCAGGCATCAATTGAATTGCATTGCGGATGCATTCTTTTCATCTAATATAGCGTCACACTATAAATATTAGACTTGCGGAGAACTCCATGCCCGTCATCACCTGCGTTGAAGATTTGCGTCTGCTGGCCAAGAAACGCGTCCCCAAAGCCTTCTACGACTACGCCGACAGCGGCTCCTACACCGAGAGCACCTATCGCGCCAACAGCACCGACCTCGCAGCCCTGAAATTGCGCCAGCGGGTCGCCATCAATGTCGACCAGCGCTCCACCCGCAGCACAATGATCGGCGAAGAGGTCGCCATGCCGGTGGCGATTGCGCCGACCGGGCTGACCGGCATGCAATGGGCCAACGGCGAAATGCTGGGCGCCATCGCAGCCGAAAAATTCGGCATTCCGTTCACCCTGTCGACGATGAGCATCTGCTCTATCGAAGACGTCGCCAGCGTGACCACCAAGCCGTTCTGGTTCCAACTGTATGTGATGCGCGACCGCGGCTTCATCAAATCGCTGATCGAACGCGCCAAGGCCGCCAAATGTTCGGCGCTGGTGCTGACGCTGGATCTGCAGATCCTCGGCCAACGCCACAAGGACCTGAAGAACGGCATGTCGGTGCCGCCCAAGATGACCATCGCCAACCTGCTGGATCTCGCCACCAAACCCGGCTGGGCCCTGCGCGCGCTCAGTGGCCGCAAGTCCTTCGGCAACCTGGCCGGGCACGTCTCCGGCGCCGACGGCATCATGACCCTGAGCAAATGGACTGCCAGCCAGTTCGATCCGACCCTGTGCTGGGATGATATCGCCTGGATCAAGGAACAATGGGGCGGCAAGCTGATCCTGAAAGGGATCCTGGATGTGGAGGACGCCAAGATCGCCGCCACCACCGGCGCCGACGCCATCGTTGTCAGCAATCACGGCGGCCGCCAGCTGGATGGCGCGGTGTCGTCGATTTCAGCCTTGCCGGCGATCGTCGACGCGGTCGGCGACCAGATCGAAGTCTGGTTCGACGGCGGCATCCGCAGCGGCCAGGATGTCTTGAAAGCAGTTGCGCTGGGCGCCAAGGGCACCATGATCGGCCGCGCTTTCCTCTACAGCCTCGGCGCCATGGGCGAAGCCGGCGTGACCCGCATGCTGCAGATCCTGCAGCAGGAACTGGATGTCAGCATGGCGCTGACCGGCACCAAGGATATTAAAGATGTGGGACCGCAGATCCTGAGCTGACCTGCGGGCTACTCATTAGAGCTTGCCGGCCTTTTTCAGGCGCTGCGTCAAGCCGTCGGCGATGTCGTCGTGATCGAATTTCTTGGCCAGGTCGATCGCATTCATGCCGACATCGTTTTTCAGGGTGACGTCGGCGCCGCTGTCGAGCAGCAGCTTGACCGTCTGGATCTTGCCGGCGCGCGCGGCCATCATGATCGGCGTCGTATTGTTAGGCGAGCCGGCGTCTATATAGGCGGAAGCGTCCAGCAGCATCTGCACGATTTCATCGTTGCCTATCGCCGCCGCGTAATGCAGCGCCGTCCAGCCGGTGTTGTTCGGTTCGGCTTCCTTGTCCAGCAGGGCCTTCACCGTCGCCACGTCGCCTTTGTAGGCAGCGATCATCAGCGCGGTATCGCCGTTGCGGGCGCGCGCATTCAGGTCGATGCCGCGCGCATTCAGCAAGACATTGAAAACCTTCTTCGAATCTTCGCGCACAGCCACCATCAGGCCGGTTTCGCCACGCTCTTTCCGCACCAGGTTGGGACTGACGCCGGCAGCCAGCAAGGCCTTCATGCTGCGCTCGTCGTCCAGTTGGGCCGCCTTGAAAAAGTCGTCGCTGTTGCTGGCCCGGCCGGTCGACGGCAGCCACGCCAACGCCGCCAGCAGCAACAGCACGGCGGAAAAACAAGAACGACTGCGGGTTTGCAAGTTAAGCATGGGCCTGATCCTTTGCCAGTTTGAACAGATTGAAAAAATTATCGGTGGTTTGCTGCGCCACCTGGCTCGCCGGCACGCCTTTCAGGTTGGCCAGGAATTCGCCGACATGCATGACCCAGCCCGGCTCGTTCATCTTGCCCCGATGCGGCACCGGCGCAAGGTAGGGCGAATCGGTTTCAATCAATGTGCTGCTCAAAGGCACGGCCAGCGCCACCGCCTGCAACTCCTTGGCGCTCTTGAAGGTGACGATGCCGGAAAAGGAAATATAGAAACCCATCGCGATCGCCGCTTCGGCTACCGCCAGCGACTCGGTAAAGCAATGCATGACGCCGCCGGCGCCGCCGGCATCGGTGCCGGCGCCCTCTTCCTGCATGATGCGGATGGTGTCTGCCGAGGCGGCGCGGGTATGGATGATGAGCGGCTTGCCGGTGGCGCGCGAGGCGCGGATATGGCGGCGGAAGCGCTCGCGCTGCCATTCCAGGTCGCCCTGCAGGCGGTAATAGTCGAGGCCGGTTTCACCGATGGCGATGATCTTCGGATGGTCGGACAGGCGGATCAGGTCGTCGACGCTGGGTTCCGGCGTATCTTCATAATCGGGATGCACGCCGACCGAGGCATAGATATGCGGATAGGTCTCGGCCAGCGCCAGCACCTGCGGAAAATCCGGCAGATCAACCGATACGCACAGTGCATGGGTCACCTGGTTTTGCGCCATCTTGGCGAGGATTTCCGGCATCCTGGCGGACAGTTCCGGAAAATTGATATGGCAGTGGGAATCGATATACATGGACAGGATTATATCGCTTGCGGACGCCATCGATGACATGCAGGCATGGGTGGGCGCGTTTTTGCGTCCACCCTAAGTTATTTATTCAGCCAGGCCCAAAGCTTGTTTCTGCAGCTGGATCAATTCGCTGATGCCGCCTTGCGCCAGGTCAAGCAAGCTGTTCAGCGTAGGACGGTCGAAGGCGACGCCTTCCGCCGTGCCTTGCACTTCGATGAAATGGCCGGTATCGGCCATCACCACGTTCATGTCGGTATCGCAGCCGGAATCCTCGACATAGTCCAGGTCCAGCACCGGCGCGCCCTGGTAGACGCCGACCGAAATCGCGGCGACAAAGTGCTTGAGCGGAATCGCCGCAATCGCTTTATTTTCCAGCAGCCGGGCAAACGCATCGTAAGCGGCGACCATGGCGCCGGTGATGGCAGCAGTACGGGTACCGCCGTCGGCCTGGATGACGTCGCAGTCCAGGTGCAGGGTGCGCTCGCCAAATGCCTCCAGATCGAAAGCCGCGCGCAAGGAACGTCCGATCAGGCGCTGGATTTCCTGGGTGCGGCCGGACTGCTTGCCGCGTGCGGCTTCGCGGTCCATGCGAGTATTCGTGGAGCGCGGCAGCATGCCGTATTCCGCGGTCAACCAGCCCTGCCCCTTGCCCTTGAGGAAGCCGGGAACCTTTTCTTCCAGGCTGGCGGTGCAGATCACTTTGGTGTCGCCGAACTCGACCAGCACAGAACCTTCAGCGTGCTTGGTGTAATTGCGGGTCAGGCGCACGGAGCGCAAGGCATCGGCGGCGCGTCCGCTAGGACGTGTAATAGTAGACATGCGCTTCCTTAAATATTCTTTTCAATGGCGCCGCGGATTTCCGCGATCGCCTGTTCAATGTCGGCATCGCTGAAGCCGTCCGGCACATCCACTGCGCCCAGGCGCGGCGCCTGGATGGTGGTGGTCAGGCTGCCGATCGGCAGCGTGTGCGTGACGATGGAACTGGATGGATCGTCAATATTCGGATCGCTGCCCCAGGCCATTGCCAAAGCGGTAATATTATCGCTGGTTTTACCGGCAATCCCAAGCGCATTGTTCACCAGCTCCGGCACCGCGCGGACGATGGTGCTGGTTTGCAGGCGCTGCGCCAGCACATGGTCCGGCAGCATCGACCACAGTCCGTCGGAGCACAGCAGCATGACGTCGCCGGCCTGCAGGCTGACGCGGCGCGACAGTTCGACGATCGGCATGTTGGTGGCGCCGAGGCAGTTGAACAGCTTGTTGCGGTCAGGATGGGTGGCGCGCTCCGAGGGATCGGCCTTGCCCTGGGCGATCAGGCTTTCGATGCGCGAGTGATCGCGCGTGCGCGCCAGGATCTGGCCGTTGCGCATCCAGTACAGGCGTGAATCGCCGCAATGCGCCCAGAATGCGCTGTTGTGCTGGATCAGGCAGGCCACCACCGTGGTGCGCGGCGTTTCCGACAGCTTGTGCACTTCGCGGTAGCGATGGATTTCCATGTGCGCGGCATAGAAGCTGTCTTCCAGGAAGCGCTCCGGCTTCTTGATGTACGGCTGGGCATTCTTCTGGAACAGCGAGCCTATGGTCTGCATCGCGATGTTGGCGGCGATCTCGCCGTGCAGGTGGCCGCCCATGCCATCGGTCAGCAACAGCAGCAAGGCGTCACGCGTGAAGCTATAACCCATCCGGTCCTGGTTGACCTTGCGGCCGCCGATATGGCTTTCTTGATATACAGAAAATCGCATGACTTCTCTATGTGGTGTTCTTACTAACAAAAAGACTAAGACACGGCCGGCACGGGCGCCAAGCACCCGGCCGACGGCTTACTGAGTATTTTCCTGGATGGTCGTGTCCGGATTGCTCTCGGCCTTGCGGCGGAACTGGATATGCGTGAAAAAGACGCTGCGGATCTTGCGCGTCACCATGTCGCGCACGCTCACTTCCTCTTCCTGCACCGGCTCCATCAACGCCCGCTGCACCGCGAACACGCTTTGCGGCCGCTGCAGGGGATCGATCATCAGGCACCAGCGCACTACCTGGATCAGCTCCGGCGAATACAGGCCTTCCAGCTTGCGGAAATGGCCTTCCATCTTGTCGTTGACCTTGCGCTGGTCGACCGGCTGCGGCGGCGCGCCGACCATGCAAGCGAAAATCGAGGCGCCGATGCTGTAGATATCGGTCCACGGTCCAAGGTTGCCATTGCGCTCATACAATTCGGCCGGAGCAAAACCCGGCGTATACATCGGATACAGCTTGGGCGAATCCGAGCGCAGCGTCTGGCGGGCGGCGCCGAAATCGAGCAGGATCGGCGTGCCGTCGGCGCGCAAGTAGATATTGGCTGGCTTCAGGTCCAGGTGCAGCAGCTTGTGCGTATGCACTTCGCGCAAGCCGTTCATCACGTGACGGAACATCTTGCGGATGAATTTTTCCGACACCAGCGGCTTCTCGCCCTTGTCGCGCCGGCGCAGGATATGTTCCTGCAGGGAGCGGCCGGACTCGTACGCCATCACCATGTAGACGGTTTCATTGGCGCGGAAGAAATTGATCACGCTCACCACGTTCGGATGCGCGATGCGCGCCAGTGCGCGCCCTTCCTCGAAAAAGCATTTCAAGCCGATCCTGAAGGTCGGCAGGTTTTCCGGCGAAATTGCCGGCGCCAGTTCGCCCCACTGGCGCAAGGCCAGCGAGCTTGGCAGATATTCCTTGATGGCGACTGCGTTGCCATCCTCGTCGTATGCCAGATAGACAATACTGAACCCGCCAGAAGCAATCTTCTTTACAATGCGGTATCCAGCAATTTTCAGCCCATCAGGCAATGGAGCATTGTTTTGTGCGGCCATGCGATCCTACCCTAGTAAATGGTGTAAGGATTGTCTTGATAAATCGCTGATTTGTAAAGAAAAACCCTTGCAAACCAGAAACAAAGGACAGCATTTTGACTATCTGTAGCATGACAGGTTATGCCGTTGCCAACCGCGAGACGGCTGCAGGCACGATTACCATCGAGATCAAGAGCGTCAATTCGCGTTTTCTCGACCTCCAATTCCGCATCAACGACGACTTGCGTTCGCTCGAACCGGCGCTGCGCGAGGCCATTATCGGCCGCGTTGCCCGCGGCAAGGTCGAGTGCCGGCTGAGTTTCGGCCGCAAAGCGGCATCCGGCGCATCGCAAGCCTTGAACATCGAGCTGCTGGCCTCCCTGGCCGACCTCCAAAGCGCGGTGCGCCAGCAATTCATCGAAGCCGCGCCGCTGACAGTCAACGAACTGCTGCGCTGGCCTGGCGTCATCGAAGAAGCCGTGATCAGCCAGGACACCCTGCAAGCCGATGTCCAGGCCACCATGAACACCGCGCTGGAAGCATTTGTCGAATCGCGTGCGCGCGAAGGCGCGGCGCTGCAGGCTACGCTGATCGCCCGCATCGACGCCATGGATGCCATCGTACAGCGGATCACGCCGCTGGTGCCACAGGTAGTGGCGCAATTCCAGCAAAAAGCCATAGAACGGATGCAGGAAGCGCTCGGCCTGGCGCAACAGGACGCCGGCAATGCCGGCCTGTCGCGCGAAGAAGCCTTGGACCGCATCCGCCAGGAAGTCACGCTGTACGGCATCCGCATCGATATCGCCGAAGAGCTGTCGCGCCTCGCCGCCCACCTCAATGAAACCCGCCACATCCTGAAAAAAGGCGGCCAGGTCGGCAAGCGACTGGATTTTATGATGCAAGAACTCAACCGCGAAGCCAACACGGTGGGCTCGAAAGCGGCGATCAAGGAGCTGGCCGACGCCTCCATGGAGCTGAAGCTGTTGATCGACCAGATGCGTGAACAGGTGCAAAACCTGGAATAAAGCAGCCCCGCTGCCTGCCTTGCCGCTGCAGAAACCGGGTTTCTGCAGCCGTCTCCCCCTCCCGGACATCACACCTCATATTCCCCGCCGGTCTTGCAGGCAAAGATAACTATCAATATCGCAATGCCAAATACCCTTGCGTAGCATCGGCGGCTCGAACTCATGATAAACACGTTATTCCGCCGCACCCGCTTGCGGAACAAAAGTGCGGGCGATAAAAAAGCCGCGGCACAGTGCGATCTGCCGCGGCTTTTTTATCTCCTGCCCAGGTCATGGACCCAAGGCGGGCAGATTATTTCTCGACGATGAAATTCTTGAGTTCCTTCGTGCGTTGCTCCGTGTGGGCGCGCATGCATCCGAGGAATTCGATATCGCGAATGGTCCCGCTTTCGTTGTAGGTGTACACGGCATCGCAATCCTTCTTGCGGAAACCGACCCAGGCGCGCTGCGCTTCGATCAGCTTTTTCTTGACCTCGCCGTAGCGCACGCCGTCCTGGTCCGGCTTGGTGATCTGCCTGACCAGCTGCTGATAGGTTTCGTTCAAGGTTTTTTCATCCTTGTCGAAAGCGGCCTTGGCGCAGGTATTCATTTCGACGGTATTGCTCTGCGACAGACATGGATCAACCTGGGCAAACGCTGCCGCAGGCACCACCAGGCAAAATGCCATCAACATCTTACGCATACACTCTCCTTGGAGTCGCTCCGCTCTGCCCGGCGCAGCGCGGGCCAGCAAGACAGGCGAAGCGGTACATCGATCAACCCAGCTCTTCCAGGCGAATCTTGGTGACGCTGCCAACCACGGTGCTCAATGCTTCGATCTTGGCAATCGCCGCTTCCACATTCTTTTCCTGGGTCTGGTGCGTAAGCATGATGATATCAGTACGGGTCTCGTCTGCGGCAGGCTCTTTTTGCAGCATGGCATCGATCGAGATCGAGGAATCGGCCAGGATCCGCGTCACATCGGCCAGCACGCCCGGCTGGTCGGCGACATGCATGCGCAGATAGTAGCTGGTGGTGATTTCCGCCATCGGCAGGATCGGCGTGTCGGCCATGGCGTTCGGCTGGAACGCCAGGTGCGGTACACGGTGTTCGGGATCGGCAGTGGCCAGGCGGGTGATGTCGACCAGGTCGGCGATCACGGCCGAAGCAGTCGGCTCGGCGCCGGCGCCCTTGCCGTAATACAGCGTGTCGCCGACGGCGTCGCCGCGCACCAGCACCGCATTCATGGCGCCTTCGACATTGGCGATCAGGCGCTTGCTCGGGATCAGGGTCGGATGCACGCGCAGCTCGATGCCGCCGGCAGTGCGCTTGGTGATGCCGAGCAGCTTGATGCGGTAGCCCAGCTGTTCGGCATAGCGGATGTCGGTGGCCTGCAGCTTGGTGATGCCTTCCACATGCGCCTTGTTGAACTGCACCGGGATGCCGAATGCGATCGATGCCATGATGGTCAGCTTGTGGGCGGCGTCGACGCCTTCGATATCGAAGGTCGGGTCGGCTTCGGCATAGCCCAGGCGCTGGGCTTCCTTCAGCACGACGTCAAAGTCCAGGCCCTTGTCGCGCATTTCGGACAGGATGAAATTGGTGGTGCCGTTGATGATGCCGGCGATCCACTGGATGCTGTTGGCGGTCAGGCCTTCACGCAGCGCCTTGATGATCGGGATGCCGCCGGCTACCGCAGCTTCAAACGCCACGATCACGCCCTTCTCCTGCGCCGCCTTGAAGATCTCGTTGCCGTGGGCGGCGATCAGCGCCTTGTTGGCGGTCACCACGTGCTTGCCGTTGGCGATCGCCTGCAGCACCAGGTCCTTGGCGATGCCGTAGCCGCCGATCAGTTCGACCACGATATCGATGTCGGGATTGTTGACTACCAGCTTGGCGTCGTTCACCACAGCGATGTCGCCGTTGGTCATTTGCCTGGCGCGCTCGGTATCGAGATCGGCCACCATGGTAATTTCAATAGCTCTCCCTGCGCGCGCTGCAATCTCTTGCTGATTGCGCTTCAATACGTTGAACGTGCCGGAACCGACCGTACCTATGCCAAGCAAACCTACCTTGATGGATTTCATGATCTCTGTTGTCTGTGAAAAAATCTGCTGATGCCGGACGGGCAAGCTCGTCTGCCCGGCGTGTAAAAGTTCTGTCTTAAGCGTGACCGTGACGCCGGCGGTAACCTTCCAGGAAACTGGCGATACGCCCCATCGACTCCGCCAGGTCATCGGTATTCGGCAAGAACACCACGCGGAAGTGGTCCGGCGTCGGGCAGTTGAAGCCCGTTCCTTGCACGATCAGCACGCGCTGCTCGGCCAGCAATTCGTAGGCGAAATCCTGGTCGTCGGCGATCGGGTACATCTTCGGATCTAGGCGCGGAAACATGTACAGCGCGGCCTTCGGCTTGACGCAGGTCACCCCCGGAATATCGGTCAGCAGCTTGTACGCCATATCGCGCTGGCGCGTCAGGCGGCCATGCGGCCCGACCAGGTCGTTGATGCTTTGATAGCCGCCCAGCGCAGTCTGGATTGCATACTGTCCCGGCGCATTGGCGCACAGGCGCATCGAGGCCAGCATGTTCAAGCCTTCGATATAGCCCTTGGCATGTTTTTTCTCGCCCGACACCACCATCCAGCCGGCGCGGTAGCCGCAGGAGCGGTAATTTTTAGACAAGCCGTTGAAGGTAATGAACAGCACATCGTCGGCCAGCGCGGCCAGCGAGGTGTGGGTTTCGCCGTCGTACAAGACTTTGTCGTAGATCTCGTCGGCAAAGATGATCAGCTGGTGCTGGCGCGCCAGGTCGACGATCTGCTGCAATAATTCGACCGGATAGAGGGCGCCGGTCGGATTGTTCGGATTGATGACGACAATCGCCCGCGTGTTGCTGTTGATCTTTTTCTTGATATCTTCGATATCGGGAAACCAGCCGGCCTGCTCGTCGCAGACGTAGTGGCGCGGCGTGCCGCCCGACAGGCTGACCGCAGCAGTCCAGAGCGGATAGTCCGGCGCCGGCACCAGCACCTCGTCGCCGGTGTTGAGCAGCGCGTTCATGCTCATCACGATCAGTTCGGAAGCGCCGTTGCCCAGGTAGATGTCGTCGATCGTGACGCCCTGGATCCGCTTCTGCTGGCAATAGTGCATGATCGACTTGCGTGGCGCAAACATACCTTTGGAATCGGTATAGCCGGAGGCGTTGCCCATGTTCAGGATCATGTCCTGCACGATTTCATCGGGCGGCTCGAAACCGAACACGGCCAGGTTGCCGATGTTCAGCTTGATGATCTTATGGCCCTCTTCCTCCATCTGCCGCGCTTTTTCCAGCACGGGGCCGCGAATGTCATAACAAACGTCATCCAGTTTTTTCGATTTTTGAATCGGTCGCACAGCACAATCCCTTGTATTTTACGCAACATTATCCAGCTTTAAAAAGCTGTCTGGAAAATTGGGGTATCGTCACACGGGAGTAGGTGCGCCGCAATAAATGCTTGCAGCTACCCCTTGTAAGGGCGCCCCGGAGCTATGCGCCCCAGCATTTCACGACTTTTCAGACAGCTTTTCGGCAGTGCACAAAACCCTGCCAGAACCATCCATTCTGCCGAAAGCGTGGGGTTTTATCAATCAATAACGCAAGCTTATGGACGGAAAACGCTACAATGCAGCACTTTATTTTCCATTTTTCGGGAATTTGCACGCTGTCTGCGGTCTATCCTTTGGTTTTTCCCATTGTCACCCCGCCGGTCATGACATGTTAATTTAATTGCAGGACCGGGTATCGCGCTCGGCCCTCAGCTATTTAAAGACAAAGCAATGAAGCTACATACCACCTCTACCCAGCAGTACCAGACTGTCACTGCCTACGACGACAAGGGCGTGGAAATCAATGCGATCCGCTACGAGCACAGCCTGCTGGTGCTGCCCGAATCGGTGCCGGAGATCTGGCCGGTCAGCAGTTTCGACGCCCTCACCCCCGAACACTTTGCCCATATAGACAGCACCCGGCCGGACGTAGTGATCCTGGGCACCGGAGTGCGGCAGCGCTTTGTGCATCCGAAACTGACCACCGTGCTGACTGCGCGCCGCGTCGGCGTCGAATGCATGGATAACCAGGCGGCTTGCCGTACTTACAATATTTTGATGGCTGAGGGACGCAAAGTCGTCCTCGCCCTGATTTTCGACACCAACAAGGAAACCGCCCAAGATGCGTGAACTGCATAAATCAAAAACTTTCGTCTGGCTGCTGTTCCTGCTGTTCTGTATCGTCTGGTGCTATATGCTGGGCGCGCGCACGCTGGTGCCGACCGATGAGGGGCGCTATGCCGAGATGGCGCGCGAAATGGTCGCCACCGGCGACTGGATCACCCTGCGCCTGAACGGCATCAAGTATTTTGAAAAGCCGCCGCTGCAAACCTGGATGAATGCCCTGACCTTCGAGCTGTTCGGGCTGGGCGAATGGCAAGCCCGTTTGTGGACCGGCCTCTGCGGTTTGCTGGGCGTAGTCCTGGTTGCATTTACCGGCAGCCGCGTGTTCTCGCCGCGCATCGGCTTCTTTGCGGCGCTGGTGCTCGGATCCAGCTTCCTCTGGGCCGGCCTCGGCCACATCAACACGCTCGACATGGGCTTGTCCGGCATGATGGCGATCGCGCTGTGCGCGCTGCTGCTGGCGCAACGCGGCGACATCAGCAACAGTGAACAACGCAACTGGATGCTGCTGTGCTGGGCCGGCATGGCCTTGTCGGTGCTGTCGAAAGGCTTGATCGGCTTGCTGATTCCCGGCGCGGTGCTGGTGCTGTATACCTTGTTTTCACGCGACTGGCCGATCTGGAAGCGCCTGCACCTGGTGCTTGGACTGATCCTGTTCTTTGCCATCACGGTGCCGTGGTTCGTGCTGATTTCGCTGAAGAATCCTGAATTCCCGCAATTCTTCTTTATCCATGAACAGTTCCAGCGCTTCACCAGCAAGATCCACAATCGCTATGGCCCGCCCTACTATTTCGTACCTATCCTGATCCTCGGCATCGTGCCGTGGCTGGGCGTCATGTTCCAGAGCTTGTGGAATGCCGCGCGCGAAAGCCATACCGTATCCGGCTTCCAGCCGAAGAAAATGCTGCTGATCTGGAGCATCTTCATTTTCGTGTTCTTCAGCATCTCGGATTCCAAGCTGCCGTCCTACATCCTGCCGATCTTCCCGGCGCTGGCGCTGCTGATTGCCTGCCATCTGGACAAGGCGTCGAGCAAGGCAGTCACCGCTTCGGCCGTGCTGCTGCTGTTGCCGGCGGTGGCCGGCCTGGCCTTGTCCTGGAAAATCCCTGCACTGGCCAAGGATGCTTACTCGCTGCCGCTGCTGCAGGCGCATGTGCCTTGGGTATTCGCCGCTTCCGTGGTCGCCTTTGCCGGCGCCGGCGCGGCGCTGCTGCTGGCGCGCCGCCAGAAGGAATGGGCCATCGTCGCTCTCGCCGCCGCCGGCTTCATCGGCGGCCAGCTGCTGATGTACGGCCACGATCCGCAGGGACGCTACTCGGCCGGCATCGACCTGGTGCCGGCGATCAACGCCGAGATGACGCCGCAAACCACGCTGTACGTGGTCGACAAATATGAACAGTCGCTGCCGTTCTACCTGCGCCGCACCATGACCATGGTCAAGCATATGGATGAACTGGAGTTCGGCCTGGGGCAAGAGCCGCAGCTATGGATTCCGACGATTGAAGCGTTTGTGGTCAAATGGAATGCCGATGCTGCGGCCGGCAAGAAAGACATTGCCATCATCCGTCCGGAGAAGTACAAGGAAATGGCCGAGCAAGGCGTGCCGATGCGCGTCATCGGCCAGGATCCGCGCCGCGTGGTGGTGACCAACCAGGGCATTCCCGCCGCCGCATCTGCTCCGATTCCGGTTCCGGCTCCGCCTGCTCCTGCGGCAAACCCCGAAGCGTCGGCTCAATCGCCTGCGCCGGCAACGTCCGGCGCCCCCTACTAACCCTGCACCGACATGAATCTCACCACATTTGCTTTTATCATCACCGGCGTCTGCCTCAACGCCGTGGCGCAGCTCCTGCTGAAAGCCGGCACCAACGCAATCGGCGTCATCAGCCTGACGCCGCAAAACTGGTTTGCCACCGGCATCAAGCTGGCCACCCAGCTGCCGATCCTGGGCGGCCTGACCTGCTACGTGATCTCGCTGATCGTCTGGATCATCGGCCTGTCGCGGGTCGATGTCACGATTGCCTACCCGATGCTGTCGCTCGGCTACGTCATCAGCGCCGTCGGCGCCTGGTACTTCCTGGGCGAAGCAGTATCCGCCCAGCGCCTGGTGGCTATCGGCGTCATCATAGTCGGCGTAGTATTGCTAACCCGCAGCTAAGCTGCTCCAATTAAGCTGCCCTCTCGTCAAGATCCATACTTATAAAACAATATGAGCCAACAACCATTCCTACCGTTCGCCAAGCCCACCATCGATGAAGCCACCATCGCCGCAGTCGGCGATGTGCTGCGCTCCGGCTGGATCACCAGCGGTCCTAAGGTGCAGGCATTCGAAGCGCAGTTGTCGGAATATTTCGGCGGCCGTCCGGTGCGCACCTTCAATTCCGGCACCTGCACCATGGAAATCGCCCTGCGCATCGCCGGCATCGGCGCTGGCGACGAAGTGATCACCACGCCGATTTCCTGGGTCGCTACCGCCAACGTGATCATCGAAACCGGCGCCACGCCAGTATTTGCCGACATCGACCCAGTCACGCGCAATATCGACCTGGCCCAGGTCGAAGCCGCCATCACGCCGCGCACCAAGGCCATCATCCCGGTCTACCTGTCCGGCCTGCCGGTCGACATGGGCCGCCTATATGCGCTGGCAAAGAAACACAATCTGCGCGTAGTGGAAGATGCGGCGCAGGCATTGGGATCGACCTGGAACGGCCAGCGCATCGGCGCCTTCGGCGACTTTGCCTCGTTCAGCTTCCAGGCCAACAAGAACATCACCTCCTCCGAAGGCGGCTGCCTAGTGCTGAACAATGCCGAAGAAGCACGGCTGGCGGAAAAATACCGCTTGCAAGGCGTGACCCGCAGCGGCTTCGACGGACTCGACGTCGACGTCCTCGGCGGCAAGTTCAACATGACCGATGTCGCCGCCGCCATCGGTCTCGGCCAGTTTGCCCACATTGAAGCCATCACCGCCCATCGGCGCGAACTGGCGCAATATTATTTCAGCTGCTTCGGCAGCGACTTTGAAGCAAAGTACGGCGCCCAGCTGCCGGTGCCGGATTTCGAGAACAGCAACTGGCACATGTTCCAGCTGGTGCTGCCCGAACGCCAGGACGGCAAGCCGGCGCGCGCCACCTTCATGGAACAGATGCAGGCGCTGGGCGTCGGCATCGGCTATCACTATCCGGCCATCCATCTGTTGAGCATGTACCGCGCGCGCGGCTTCAAGGATGGCATGTTCCCGGTTGCCGAAAAGGTCGGCCGCCTGATCGTCTCGCTGCCTATGTTCAACGCCATGACCAAGAGCGATGTCGAACGCGCTGTGTCCGCGGTAAAATCCGTGCTTCAATAAATTGACTATCGCTTGATGAAACCAGAACTTTCCGTCGTCATCCCGGTATACAACGAGGAATCGGGCCTCGCCAAACTGTTCGAGCGCCTCTACCCGGCGCTCGATGCACTTGGCATCAGCTATGAAATCCTGTACGTCAACGACGGCAGCCGCGACAAATCGGCGGCCATCCTGGCGGAACAGTTCCGCTTGCGGCCGGACGTCACCCGCGTGGTCCTGTTCAACGGCAATTTCGGCCAGCACATGGCGATCCTGGCCGGCTTTGAAGCGACCCGCGGCGACATCGTCGTGACACTCGACGCCGACCTGCAGAACCCGCCGGAAGAAATCGGCAACCTGGTCGCCAAGATGCGCGAAGGCTACGATTATGTCGGCTCGATCCGCCGCAAGCGGCAGGATTCGGCCTGGCGCACCGTCGCCTCCAAGGCCATGAACCTGCTGCGCGAAAAAATCACCGGCATCAAGATGACAGACCAGGGCAACATGCTGCGCGCCTACGGCCACAACGTGGTGGACCTGATCAACCAGTGCAAGGAAGTCAATACTTTCGTGCCGGCGCTGGCCTACACTTTCGCCCGCAAGCAGGCGGAAATCGTGGTCGAGCATGAAGAACGCTCGGCCGGCGAATCGAAATACTCGCTGTACAGCCTGATCCGCCTGAACTTCGACCTGGTGACCGGCTTTTCGATCGTACCGCTGCAGCTGTTCTCGCTGATAGGGATCGTGCTGTCTTTCGCCTCCGCCGCGCTGTTCGTGGTGCTGGTGGTGCGCCGCTTCCTGTTCGGCGCTGAAGTGCAAGGTGTGTTCACTCTGTTCGCCTTTGCCTTCTTCCTGATGGGCATGATCCTGTTCGGCATCGGCCTGGTCGGCGAATATGTCGGCCGCATCTATCAGCAAGTACGCGCGCGTCCGCGCTACGTGGTGCAGGCCATGCTGGAGCAGTCTTCTGCAGAGGACAAGCAAGCCTCATGAAAGCCGTCGTCTTTGCCTATCACAATGTCGGCGTACGCTGCCTGAAGGTCTTGCTGGCGCGCGGCGTCGAAGTGGCGCTGGTGGTCACCCACGAAGACAATCCGCAGGAAACCATCTGGTTCGAATCGGTAGCGTCGCTGTGCCGGCAGCACGGCATCCCGACGATTGCGCCGGACAATCCGGCTGCACCGGAATTACTGGCGCAGGTGGCTGCCTTGGCGCCTGATTTCATTTTCAGCTTCTATTATCGCCACATGCTGCCGGTCGCCCTGCTGGCGCTGGCCAGGCACGGCGCCTTCAATATGCACGGCTCCTTGCTGCCGAAGTATCGCGGCCGCGTGCCGATCAACTGGGCGGTCCTGCATGGCGAAAGCGAAACCGGCGCCACCTTGCATGAAATGGCCGCCAAACCTGACGCCGGCTATATCGTGGCGCAGACTTCGGTGCCAATCCTGCCCGACGATACGGCTTATGAAGTATTCGGCAAAGTGGTAGTGGCGGCAGAACAGACGCTGTGGAACGCATTGCCGTCCATGCTGGCGGGTAAGACCCCGAAGCTGCCGAACAATCTGGCGCAGGGCAGTTACTTCGGCGGACGCAAGCCGGCCGATGGCGAAATCGACTGGAGCCAGCCGGCGCAGCGGGTATACAACCTGTATCGCGCAGTGGCGCCGCCCTATCCCGGCGCCTGGACCATTGCCAAAGGCCACACCTTCATTGTTGGAAAAGCAAGCTTTCCCGCCGACTTCGCTGCCGATGCGCTGGTAAATTTGCCTCAAGGCTTGGCGGTAGTGGATAATCACATTGTTGGCGTCTGCGGCGATGGCCGGGCGTTGTTGATTAACCAATTGCTGGCGAATGACCAGGCGGTCACGCCGGAAGCACTGAAAAACATCCTTTTATAAACGGCTGCGTGATTTCGCGGGCAAGACGGCCTTTGCCGCCGCTCTGCTCTTCGGGAACCCCAGCGCTTCATGTTCCGCCGCGGTTTCGCCGCGCGGAATGCTACTCTAACAACAATAGAATATTATGAAAAAAGTCCTTATCCTCGGCGTCAACGGTTTTATCGGCCATCACCTCTCCAAGCGCATCCTGGAGACCACCGACTGGCACGTCTACGGCATGGACATGATGACCGACCGCATCCGCGACCTGCTGGACAACGAAGAATACAAATCGCGCATGCACTTCTTCGAAGGCGACATCACCATCAACAAGGAATGGGTGGAGTACCACGTCAAGAAGTGCGATGTGATCCTGCCGCTGGTGGCGATCGCCACGCCGTCGACCTACGTCAAGCAGCCGCTGCGCGTATTCGAACTGGACTTTGAAGCCAACCTGCCGATCGTGCGTTCCGCCGCCAAATACGGCAAGCACCTGGTGTTCCCGTCGACCTCGGAAGTGTACGGCATGTGCCACGACGAGGAATTCGATCCTGAGCAGTCCGAATTGATCTGCGGCCCGATCAACAAGCCGCGCTGGATCTACTCCTGCGCCAAGCAACTGATGGACCGCGTGATCTGGGGCTACGGCATGGAAGAAGGCTTGAACTTCACCCTGTTCCGTCCGTTCAACTGGATCGGCGCCGGCCTCGATTCGATCCACACGCCGAAAGAAGGCAGCTCGCGCGTTGTCACGCAATTCTTCGGCCATATCGTGCGCGGCGAGAACATCTCGCTGGTCGACGGCGGCCAGCAAAAACGCGCGTTCACTTATATCGACGACGGCATCGACGCCCTGATCAAGATCATCGCCAACAAGGATGGCGTCGCCAGCGGCAAGATCTACAACATCGGCAATCCGGTCAACAACTACTCGATCCGCGATCTGGCCGACATGATGCTGAAACTGGCTGCGGAATATCCTGAGTACGCCGACTCGGCGAAGAAGGTCAAGCTGGTCGAGACCACTTCCGCCGCTTACTATGGCAAGGGCTACCAGGACGTGCAGAACCGCGTGCCGAAGATCACCAACACCTGCGACGAACTGAACTGGCAGCCGACCACCACCATGGCCGACACCCTGCGCAATATTTTCGACGCCTACCGCGGCCAGGTGGCCGAAGCGCGCGCCTTGATGGACTAAGTTTTACGCCACGGTCCGCGCGAGACACAAGACGCCTTGTGTTTTTCGCGGACGCTGTTTTTCCTTACTACAGCCAGACCAGACAACTTGCCCCTCCTCACTCTAAAAATCGACGCCGACACTTATCGCGGCACCCGTGAAGGGGTACCTAACCTGGTGCGCCTGCTAAGCAAATACCAGGCGCGCGCCACTTTTCTGTTTTCCCTCGGCTACGACCATACCGGCTGGGCATTGAAGCAGGTGTTCCGCCCTGGCTTCTTCCAGAAAGTATCGCGCACCTCGGTGGTCGAGCACTACGGCCTCAAGACCTTGATGTACGGCGTTCTGCTGCCGGCGCCGGACATCGGCAAGACCTGCGCCGAATACATGCGGGCCGTAGACTCCGCTGGTTTCGAATGCGGCATCCACACCTGGGACCACCGCGTCTGGCAAGACCATGTGCGGCAACGCGGCGCCGACTGGACCAGCCAGCAGATGCAGCGTTCGTTCGACCGTTTCAGCCAGATTTTCGGCCGGTCGCCGCAGACCCATGGCGCCGCCGGCTGGCAGATGAATCCCTACGCCTTCGAGCAGCTGGAAAAATTCGGCATGGCCTATGCCTCCGATGGCCGCGCCATGCTGAGCGACGACGGCGCGCTGGCCGACCAGGCCGCCGGGCCGCATCGCCTGCAGGTCAACGGCAAGACGCTGGCATGCATCCAGCTGCCGACCACCCTGCCGACGCTGGACGAACTGCTGGGCCGCAGCTTCAACGGCGTCGAGCTGACGCCGGCAAATATCGCCGATCACATCCTGGCGTTGACAGCAACCCCGCGCGATCATGTATTTACTCTGCACGCAGAGCTTGAAGGGCAAAAACTCGCCCCCATATTCGAGCGGTTGCTGCAGGGCTGGCGGGCGCAAGGCTACGATCTGGTTTCGATGGGAGATTATTACCAGCACGTCAAAGACCAGGTCTTACCAGTTGCGCCGCTAACTTGGGCGGAGTTGCCGGGACGTTCAGGCGAAATGATCATGCAGGAAACGTGATCAGCGGATCAAGCCCTTGATTGGCAACCGATTCATCATAATCTCTAATGAACAGGACAATACAGTGGCAGACCATCCTTCCATCATCAACATGACGGTGCCCGACTTCTCTGCAGCCATGACCGGTGCACAGACATTCAAGTTGTCGGACTATCATGGCAAGAAAATAGTGTTGTATTTTTACCCTAAAGACAACACGCCAGGCTGCACTACCGAAGCCATCCAGTTCCGCGACCTGTATCAGGAATTCCAGGGTCACAATACTGTCATATTCGGTATCAGCCGCGACAGCATTCGCTCGCACGAAGGTTTCAAAGCCAAGCTGGATCTCCCCTTCGAGCTGATTGCCGATCCGGATGAAACGCTATGCGCCATGTTCAACGTCATGAAAATGAAAAACATGTACGGCAAGCAAGTACGCGGCATCGAGCGCAGCACGTTTGTGATTGACGCCGCCGGCACATTGGTGAAAGAATGGCGTGGAGTGAAGGTGCCTGCGCACGTTGAGGAAGTATTGGAGTTTGTAAGTCATTGAATTCACAAAAAATTATTTTGTTAAGCCGTTTGAGGAAAAGGCCCGAGGGCCTTCCCAAACGGCTTTTTTACTTTTTAATTTGTGCTTAACCGGCCAGGCCTGCCCAAATGGCGTGTTATGGGCCTGTTTATCGTGAGTGTTCCCTGATGTTCCTTACCCATATTGTTGTTCCAGCCGTAGCTTCATCTGTTTGGTCCAGTTCGCGTTCTCACCCAAGCGAACATTTTTTCATCTTTAAAGCGAGGTTCTGATGCCCCTACCAAAATTACCGACCAAACCCGCTGCTTTACTGTCCGTTCAAGATTATCCAAAAGCGGAAGCCGGCAAAGCCGTCAAACCACGTATTGCTGTTGTTGAACCGATTACCCGCAACAAGGAAATTGCACCACAAGCGCGCGACAAGTCCGTCGCCAAGCCCGCCGTCAAGCCGGTGGAAAGCCGCAAGACCAAGGCGCCGGCGGAAAATGGCCGCAGCGTCGCCGACAAGCCGGCCAAGCCGGCCGAAGGCCATATCCGCCCGAAATCGAGCACCAGCCGCGCCGCCGACAAATCCGGCGTCAGCAAGTTATTCGTGCTGGACACCAATGTGCTGATGCATGATCCAAGCTCGCTGTTCCGCTTTGAAGAGCATGACATCTATCTGCCGATGGTGACCCTGGAAGAGCTGGACAACCACAAGAAGGGCATGTCGGAAGTCGCCCGCAACGCCCGCCAGGTATCGCGTTCGCTGGACGCGCTGGTAGGCGATATCGGCGACGACCAGATCGACCACGGCATCCCCTTGTCCAAACTTGGCAACAAGGATGCCAAGGGCCGCCTGTTCTTCCAGACCAAGCTGCAAAACGCCGACCTGCCGGAAGGCTTGCCGGTCGGGAAAGCCGACAACCAGATCCTCGGAGTGGTGCGCGGACTGGAAGCGGAAACCCCGGGACGCGCGGTGGTGCTGGTGTCGAAAGACATCAACATGCGCATCAAGGCGCGCGCCATGGGCTTGCCGGCGGAAGACTACTTCAATGACCACGTGCTGGAAGATACCGACCTGCTGTACTCGGGCATCCAGCAATTGCCGGACGATTTCTGGATCAAGCACGGCAAGGGCATCGAATCCTGGCAAGAAAACAAGCATGGCACCGGTTATACCTATTACCGCCTGAGCGGACCGCTGGTGCCGACCCTGCTGGTGAACCAGTTCGTTTTCATCGAACCGAAAAACGGCGAACCGGCGTTCTACGGCCAGGTCACGCAGATCAACGGCAAGACCGCGGTGCTGCAAACCTTGCGCGACTACGGTCACGCCAAGAACAGCGTGTGGGGCATTACTGCCCGCAACCGCGAGCAGAATTTTGCGCTCAACTTGCTGATGAATCCGGACTGCGACTTCGTCACCCTGCTGGGCCAGGCCGGCACCGGCAAGACCTTGCTGGCGCTGGCGGCCGGCTTGGCGCAAGTGCTGGAAACCAAGACCTACAACGAAATCATCGTGACCCGCGTCACGGTGCCGGTCGGTGAAGATATCGGTTTCCTGCCAGGCACCGAAGAAGAGAAGATGGGGCCGTGGATGGGCGCCTTCGACGACAATCTGGAAGTGCTCAACAAATCCGATTCCGATGCCGGCGAATGGGGTCGCGCCGCCACCCAGGATCTGATACGTTCGCGCATCAAGATCAAGTCGCTCAACTTCATGCGCGGCCGCACCTTCGTCAACAAGTTCCTGATCATCGACGAAGCGCAAAACCTGACGCCGAAGCAGATGAAGACGCTGGTGACGCGTGCCGGTCCGGGCACCAAGATCATCTGCCTGGGCAACATCGCGCAGATCGATACGCCGTACCTGACCGAGGGTTCCAGCGGCCTGACTTATGTGGTCGATCGCTTCAAGGGCTGGTCGCACAGCGGCCATGTCACCTTGGCGCGCGGCGAGCGTTCGCGCCTGGCTGACCACGCCAGCGACGTGCTGTAATCGTGCAGGAAGGCGGCGCTGCGAGGCGCCGCCGGGATGATGGCCGACGGGTGTGATTCGATGGGCGCGGCAAGCGCTTTGATTGAATTACACCCGTTTTTATTTGATGATGTGATATTCACTTCATCAGCCAAGGAATACCATCATGAAACTCGCCATTCTTTCCGATATCCACGCCAATATCTGGGCGCTGGAAGCCGTCCTGGCGGATATCAGGCGGCAAGGCGCGGACCTGGTCGTCAATGCCGGCGACATCCTGTCCGGCCCGCTGGCGCCGGCCGCCACGGCCGATCTGCTGATGTCGCTGGAGTTGCCCACCATCGCCGGCAACCACGAGCGCCAGCTGCTCTCCTGCGCGACCAAAACCGGACATCCGGCCGACCAGTTCGCCTTTGAAAACACGACCCAGGCGCAGCGCGACTGGCTCAAGGGATTGCCCGGCACGCTGGTTGTCGCCGACGACGTCTACATGTGCCACGGCACGCCGGCCAGCGATCTGATTTATTTCCTGGAAGAAGTCGACCAGCATGGCTGCCACATGGCTCCGGCGGCGCAGATCGAAGCGTACGCCGCCGGCGTCAGCCAGCAACTGATGATCTGCGGCCACAGCCACAAGCCGCGCAGCTGCGCCGTTTCCGGCGGACGGTTGGTGGTCAATCCAGGCAGCGTAGGCCTGCAAGCCTACGATGACGACCTGCCCTGGTTTCATGTCGTCGAAAACGGCAGCCCGCATGCGCGTTATGCGATTTGCGAAAAAGACATGCATGGCTGGCGCGTCGGCCACCATTGCGTCGGCTACGACCATCACAAAGCCGCAGCCGAGGCTGCAAGAAACGGCCGGGACGACTGGGCCCGCTGGCTGCTTACGGGAAGGGCTGCATCCTGAGCTGCCGGCCAGGCCGCTGGCGCCCGCGCAATTAATTGTTACCTTCCTTCCAGAGCAAAACCGCAGATTGCGAAAATGTAATCGTGCGGTCACCTTCCCGCAGCCACATCCTTTTCATACTTGGCATCAAAGTCACAGCGGCTGACGCCGCCGTCGACTTTATTAAAACGGCTCCCACCAGCAGCTTTCAGAACAGGAAAGCATGCCGGAAAAAACGGTGTCGTTTGCGTAGTCCAATCTCTCAATACAAAGGAGTCTGCAATGAAATTCAATCAATTGATGCTGGCGCTGACCGCGGCGTCTTTCTCATTGGGCGCGGTCGCCGCAGAAAGTACATCGAGCACCAAGGGCAAGACGCGGCAAGAGGTCAAGCAAGAGCTGGCGCGGGCGCAGCACGACGGTGAAATTCCGGCCAGGAACGCGGACTACCCGCCATCACGGGAAACAATCAAGCGCAACCAGCAAAGCCACAAGGCCGCCGTACATCCTAAGAACGAAAAGGCGAATGGGATTGACTCGCATGACGAGCGCAGCGGCGGCAAGCAATAGCTACAAAAAAAACGGCGCATCTTACGATGCGCCGCAACCTTAAGCCACTAAATTGCACTTGGAAACTAGAATGCCACAGGACGCCATTTCAGCAAACGTTTTTCTAGCGTAGTGAGCAAATAATCTGCCGCCAGAGCCACCACAGCCAGCACGATCATGGCGGCGAACACGCCGCTGGCGTTGAAAGCGCCCTGCGCGGTCGAAATCAGCAAGCCGATGCCCTGCTTGGAGCCGAGGAATTCGCCCACCACGGCGCCGACCAGCGCAAAACCGAAGCTGACATGCAGGCTCGCCAGGATCCAGCTCAGCGCCGATGGAATCACGACCGACATGGTGACCTGGCGCGGCGATGCGCCAAGGATTTGTGCATTTGCAATCATGTAACGGTCGGCTTCACGCACACCCTGGAAGGCATTGCCGAACACCACGAAGAACACCATCACCACCGCCAGCGCCACTTTGGAGGCCATGCCCAGGCCCAGCGCGATCACGAAAATCGAACCCAGCACTACCCGTGGAATCGAATTGGCAACCTGGATATAGATGCTGAAGACATCCGACAGCAGCTTGTTGCGGCCCAGCAGGATGCCGCACACCACACCCGCCACCGAGCCGATCAGGAATCCCAGCACGGTTTCTTCCAGCGTCACCAGCACCTGAGTCCAGAGCGGCCCTTGCGACGTACCGTCCTTGATCCAGTCGTAGATCTGGATCACGATCAGCGAAGGTTGCGAAAAGAAAAACGGGTCTATCCATTGCAGCCTTGCCGCCAGCTCCCAGCCGCCCAGCGTGAGGATCAGGATGCCGACGCGCAAGGACATCACCAGCCAGTAGCGCTGCTTGATTTTTCGTTGTGCTTCTTGTTCGACGGTAGCCAGGCTGGCGGCGCTGAGCTTGTCGACGGTTTGTGCTTGATTCATGGTTTGCCTCTTTGCCGTCGCCTGCCCTGGAATCCAGAGCGGCAGGCGACACTGTGTAATGGAATAAAACGATTCAGCTGATGTGCACTTCTTCGCGCAGGTCAGCCCAGATCTTGCGTGAGATATCGATGAAGCGCTGTTCATAGCGCACCTCGGACATCACGCGCGGCCGCGGCAGGTCGATTTCATACACGCTCTTCAAGGTGGCTGGACGCGCGGTCAGCACATAGACCTTGTCGGCCAGCGCAATCGCTTCTTCCAGATCGTGGGTGACGAACACCACCGAACCGGCTTGCGACGACCACAGCTGCAGCAACTCATCCTGCATCAGGGTGCGGGTCTGCATGTCGAGCGCGCTGAACGGCTCGTCCATCAGCAGGATTTCAGGGCTGTTGATGAACGTCTGGGCCAGCGCCACGCGCTTGCGCATGCCGCCGGACAACTGGTGCGGATAGTGATTGCCGAATTTTTCCAGGCCGACGCGGCGTATCCATTCTTCCGCCAAGGCATACGCAGCATCCTTCGGCTTGCCGCGGAACAGCGGCCCCGCAGCAACGTTATGCAGCACGCTGCGCCACGGGAAGACCGCGTCGTTCTGGAATACAAAGCCGATGCGCGGATCGATGCCGTTGACCGGCTCGCCCATGATGCGCACCTCGCCTACCGTCGGCTTGAGCAGACCGGTGATCATGCTCAGGGTGGTCGATTTGCCGCAGCCGGTAGGACCGACCACCGCGACAAATTCACCGCGCGCCACGCTCATCGTGAAGTCGCGCAAGGCCACGGTCGCCTTGCCATCCGGCGAGATGAAGCGGCAGGAGACGTTGCGCAGTTCGATGGCTGGCGTATCGCGCGACGGTTCCGGCGTCGCCAGCTTGACGGGTGAGGCTGGCGCAGCCGAGGCGTATGCTGTTTGGGTCATTTCAGTTTCCTTGTTAATTCCGGACGGCCGGACTCCCGCCGCACGCGAACATCGCGCCGGCCAGGCCGTCCGTTTGCCGGCCGCCCTGCGCCTAAGCGCAGGATGTGCCGGTCTTTACAATTTCAGCGTTGCGTTTATTTGGCTGCGCTGACGAACTCGTTGGTATAAGTTTTAGCCAGGTCGATGTGCTTGCCCTTGACGTTCGGATTGAATCCCGACAGAACCTGCAATACGGTTTCCGGGCCGCCTGCCGGCATGGTGCCGTCGGCGGAAAACATCGGCAGGGAATTCTGCAGCGCCTGCACGTACATCGGCTTGTTGTTGCCGTAGTAGTCCTTCGGCATCTTGTCGGCGATCTCGGCAGCGCTGTGGGTGTTGATGAATTTCAGCGTCTTGACAAAGGCGCGCGCCAGTTTGGCCGCTTCCACCTTGTGCGTGTTCAGCCATGGCCGCTGAACATACAGGCTGGAGGCCGGATACAAGCCGCCCAGCGCCTTGACCGTGCCTTCGACGGTGCGCATGTCGACCAGCACCGACGCTTCGCCGGTTTTCAACAGCTGCGAGACTGTCGGTTCGGTGGTCATGCCGGCATCGATGCGGCCCTGCTTGATCGCCACGATGAAGGTATTGTCGGCGCCGACCGGCAGCACTGAATACTGGTTGGAAGTGATGCCGTTCTTGGCCGCCAGGTACTGAGTCAGGAAATTGGTGGAAGAACCGAGTCCGGTCACGCCCAGGGTCTTGCCCTTGACGTCGGCCATGCTCTTGATAGTGGCGGCAGCCTTGGCCGAGACCATTTCCACTTCGCCGGGAACCTGGCCGAAGATCGTGATCGCGGTGACTTCCTTACCCTTGCTTTGCAGATCGATGGAGTGGTCGTAGAAGCCGACGACCGCCTGCACCGCGCCGGCCAGCAATTCGTTTTCCGCATCGACGCCGGCCGGTTGCGATTGCAGCTCGACGTCCAGTCCTTCTTCCTTGAAATAGCCGAGCTGTTCAGTCAGCTTGGCCGGCAGATAGATCATCTTGGTGATGCCGCCGACCATGATGGTGATTTTTCCTGAATCTGCCGCGACGGCCTGGCTGGCGCCAAGTACCGCGCCGGACAGCAGCACAGCAGAAATCAATGAACCGCGGATGAGGGTATGCATTGCGTTGTCTCCATTTGTTTTTTGGGATAATCGCTGGATACATATGACAGGCTGCCATTGTTCCAATCTTGAGCGTATTCTAGGATGCGATAACTTTCATCCAGCTTTCCAAATCGGTACAATTTAGATTGCAGTGCAACATAACCTAGCCAGCCTCCATGAAATTACTCCTGATCGAAGACAATCCGCCGCTTGCACTGTGGCTTAGCAAGATACTCAAGGAAGACAAGTTCACCATCGACCTCGCCACCGATGGCGAAATGGCTGACAGCCTGCTGCAAAGCGAAAGCTACGATGTCGTCCTGCTTGACCTGCAGCTGCCGAAGATGAACGGCAAGAGCGTCTTGCGGCGGCTGCGCCAGCGCCACAACAACGTGCCGGTGATGATCCTGACGGCCAGCGGTTCGGTCGACGAGAAGGTCGACTGCCTGGGCGCCGGCGCCGACGATTACCTGGTCAAGCCGTTTGAAGTACGCGAACTGGTAGCCAGGATCAAGGCCCTGATCCGCCGCCAGACGCCCGGCAAGACAGCGGAAATGCATTGCGCCGACCTGCACTACGACAGCAATACCCGGCAATTCTCGATCGCCGGCCAGCTGCTGGCGCTGCCCGCCCGCGAGCACGACGTGCTGGAAATCCTGATGCTGAAGCAAGGCAAGACCGTCTCGAAGACGGCCCTGATGGACGGCGTGTTCGGGTTGGACGACGAACCCAGCGCGGACGCCATCGAAATCTATATCCATCGCTTGCGCAAGAAAATGGAACACTGCCAGGCCGCCATCATGACCTTGCGCGGGCTCGGCTATCTGCTCAAACAGAAAGACCTCACTTGATCATCAGCCTGCGCCTGCGCTTACTGTTGTGGTTGCTGATTCCGCTGACATTATTCGTCTCCATCAGCGCCACGCTGACGTACCGCAGCGCGCGCCAGACTGCGGACCTGATCCAGGACCATGCCTTGCTGGCCGCGGCCCAGGTGATCGCCGGCGAAATCCAGTGGCTGGACGGCGTTCCGCACGCCAGTGTGCCGCCGGCGGCGCTGGAGTTGCTGGTCTCGCCCGAACAGGACCAGGTGTTTTACCAGGTCATCACCGATCATGACAGCCTGCTGGCCGGACGCCCCGATTTCCCGCCAGCCTTGCGCTTTCCGGTAACGGCGCCGGCATTCAGCAACATCGATTATCACGGCCAGGCGCTGCGCGTGGTGAGCCAGGTGCGGATCTTGTACAACGCCGGCCAGCTGCGCAAGATCGCCGTGCTGGTAGGACAGACCACGCGCGCGCACGACCAGATGCTGGCCGACCTGTGGCGCCCTGCCCTGCATGGCCAGATCGCCATGCTGTTGCTGGCCGTCGCCTTGGTGGTGATCGGCCTGACCATGGAGCTGCGGCCGCTGATGCATCTGAAGGACCAGCTGGCCTTGCGCGACGCCACCTCGCTGTCGCCGATCAAAGCCGGCCAGCTGCAGCTGGAGCTGCGCCCCATCGTCGAAGCCATCAACCAGACCATCCAGCGCCTCAACACCCAGGTCGCCGCGCAAAAGCGCTTTATCGCCGACGCCGCCCATCAGCTGCGTACGCCGTTGACCTTGATCGATTCGCAGATCCAGTTCGCGCGCCGCCTGACCGACGAACAGCGGCGCGGCGAAGTGCTGCAGGCGCTGCAGGAAAGCAGCCGCAACATGACCGAACTGACCAACAAGCTGCTGCTGCTGTCGCAGGCGGAGGCATCCAACACCACCGCTTTCCTGCGCCATCCGGTGAACCTGATTGCGGTGGCCGCCACGGTATTGGAAGAGATTGTCGACCTGGCGCAGCGCAAGAATATCGACCTGGGCTTAGACACCGCGCTTGAACAGGCTTGGGTCATGGGTAACGAGGGCTTGTTCAACGCCATGATGATGAACCTGGTCGACAACGCCATCCGCTACACCCCGGCGCATGGCAAGGTCACCGTAAGCATTGCCGCCAGCACCGAACAGGTCGCCATCCGCGTCAGCGACAACGGCCCCGGCATTCCGGCCGAAGTGCGCGACCGTGTGTTCGAACGCTTCTTCCGTAACGCTGCGCCAGGCCAGGAAGGCACAGGCCTGGGCCTTGCCATCGTCAAGGAAATCGTGATCGCCGCGCAAGGCACGGTGACGCTGGCGGCCTCCGGCCAGCAAAACGGCCTGACCGTGCTGGTGCATCTGCCAGCCTGTGCAGAGTCCGGCAACGCAAACAGAACTTGAACATCAGTTCTAGGACATCCCCAGCACGGAAATTTATTTTGCAGTACATTATTGCCTAGGCAACGAATACCTATACAAGTATTTACCCGAATAAGTGGTAAATAAATAACAAATAGTTAATGTACCAGCAAAGAAGAGCAAGCAATCCGTGAGCAAGCGAGCAGCCATATTCACCGTGGAAAACTATCAGATAGAAGAAAGCATCGGCTATCTGCTGGCGCGCTCGCGCGCCATGCTGGTGAAGAGTTCGGATGAATCGCTGGCGGAATATGGCATTACCCATGCTCAGGGTGCGATTCTGTTGATGCTATCAACCGGCAAATACTCTACTGCCGCCGACCTGGCGCGCGAGACGTATACCGACGCAGCATCGACCAAACGCATGATCGATCGCCTGGCGGCGCGCGACCTGATCACACGCGTACCCTGCGCGCACGACCGGCGCCTGATCAAGCTGCACCTGACCGCCGACGGCCTGGAGCTGTCGAAAAAAATGCCAAAAGCATTTTGCGGCGTACTGAATAAGCACTTTTCGGATTTCAGCCCGGAAGAAATCGGCTTTTTGAAATCAATGCTGCGGCGCTTGCTGGAAAGCAACGCGCCGGCAGAGAAAACACATTGACTATGCAAGAACTATCCATACAGTATTATTTTTAAGCAAGCAACAAACGCCTGTGTCGTTCCCTGTTGTTGTATTCCTTATAGTCATTTATCCGTGGCCGCTAAATCTAATCGTCAAATCAACCCCGACATGAACCCTCTTTCATCTTCATCCAGACGCAACCTGCCGAAACTAGCAACGCAACGCCTTGCCATCAGTGCTGCCGTGTTGCTGCTGGCAGCCTGCGCCAACTTCAGCGGCATTCACAGCAGCGCCCATTCGAACAGCGCGGATGACTACGCATCCGCGTCTTCCCTGCCGGGCCAGGGCGGCGCCTGGCCGAGCAGCTCCTGGGTAAGCACGATCGGCGGCAGCCAGCTGCAGCAACTGGTCGATGAAGCGCTGGCCGCCAACCCGAACCTGCAGGCAGCATCCGCCCGCATCGCCGCCTCGCGTGCGATGGTGGAAGCGGCCGGCGCCACCAGCAAGCCGCAAGTCGGCGCCAGCTTGTCGGCGACGCGGGAACGCTTTTCCCAGAACAGCATTTACCCGCCGCCATTCGGCGGCATGTACGTGACCGACTATGAAACGGCGCTGAACTTTAGCTACGACCTGGATTTCTGGGGCAAGCATAGCGAACAGCTGCGCTCCGCCATCTCGCAAAGCAAGGCCGCTGAAGCGGAACATTACGCCGCGCGGCTGGTGCTGACCGCCGCCATTTCGAAAGCCTGGCTGCAATTGGGACGCCAGTATGCCCAGCTCGACCTGACCGACCAGCAGTTGGCGCTGCGCGACAAGCTGGACAAGCTGACCCAGCAGCGTTTTGCCGCCGGTCTCGATACTCAAAGCGACAACCAGCAGAGCCGCCAGCAAGTCGCAGGCCTGCGTGCTGAGCGTTCGCAATGGCAGGAAGCGATCGCACTGACCCGCAACCAGATCGCGGCGTTGATGGGCCGGGGCCCGGACCGCGGCCTGGCCATCGCCCAGCCGACGCTGCCGGCGGACAGCGCCATCGCCCTACCCGACCAGCTGCCGCTGGGCTTGATGGGACGGCGGCCGGATGTGCTGGCGGCGCGCTGGCAGGTAGAAGCGGCGCAAAGCGATATCAAGGTGGCCAAGACTGAGTTCTATCCGGACATCAACCTGTCGGCGATGATCGGCTTTTCCAGCCTGAGCTTTTCGCAATTCCTGAACCACGGCAGCAAGGTGCTCGGCGCCGGGCCTGCCATCCATCTGCCGATCTTTGAAGGCGGCGCACTGCGTGCCCAGCTCAAGGGACGTGTCGCCGCCTATGACGGCGCGGTGGCAACCTACAACCAGGCGCTGAACGATGCCTTCCACGAAGTGGCGGACAGTGTGCAGTCGCTGCGTGCCGCGGAAGAACAAGGCAAGAATCAGCAGACCGCGGTAGATGCAGCCGAGCGCGGCATGAAGCTGGCCGAGCAGCGACAACAGGTCGGCACCGCCAACATGCTGCAGGTGGTGAGCAGCCAGATCAGCTGGCTGGCGCAGCGCAAGCTTGAGCTCGATACGCGCGCGCGCCGGGCCGACCTGCGCGTCAACCTGATCAAGTCGCTGGGCGGCGGCTTTGACGCAGACGCCGCCGGCCTGGGCCCTGCAGCGACGGCTGCCGCCAGCAATCCGCAAACCAGCGCCGCTAACTGATTAACTAAAACAACCGTTCACTTATTGCGAAATCCGCGCCATGACAACATCAAATCAAAACCCACAAGAAGCAACAGCGCAGCCGGCTGCCGCTGCCAGCAACGGTAATGGCAAGCGCCGTGGCTTGCTGATCGGCGTCACCATTGCCCTGATCATTGTCCTGATCGCCTATGGCATCTGGTGGTTCATCTACGCCCGCCACTACGAAGGCACCGACGATGCATACGTCGGCGGCAATGTGGTGCAAGTGACGCCGCAGGTCGGCGGCACGGTGCTGGCGATCAATGCCGACGATACCGAACTGGTGCAGGCCGGCAAGCCGCTGGTGGAGCTGGACAAGGCCGACGCCAAGGTCGCGCTGGACCAGGCAGAGGCCCAGCTGGCCCAGACCGTGCGCCAGGTGCGCACGCTGTTCGTCAACAATAACACCCTCACTTCCGCCGTCACTGCCCGCAGCGCTGAACTGGAACGCGCCCGCGCCGACCTCGCGCGCCGCCAGCAGCTGATCAGCACCGGCGCCGTCTCCAAGGAAGAACTGGATCACGCCAAGGTTGCGGTACAGGGCGCGGAAGCGGCCTTACAATCGGCGCGCGAGCAGCTGGCCTCCAACAAGGTGCTGACCGACCGCACCTCGGTTGAGCAGCATCCAAACGTGCAGAACGCCGCCGCCCAGGTGCGCAATGCCTATATCAACCTGGCCCGCACCACCCTGCTGGCGCCGACCACCGGCTATGTCGCCAAGCGGTCGGTGCAGGTTGGCCAGCGCGTCGCCGCCGGCAGCCCGCTGCTGTCGATCGTGCCGTTGAATGCCCTGTGGGTGGATGCCAACTTCAAGGAAGTGCAGATCAACAATATGCGCATCGGCCAACCGGTGACCTTGAAGTCCGACCTGTACGGCTCCAAGATCGAATACCACGGCAAGGTGGTCGGCCTGGCAGCCGGCACCGGTTCTGCGTTCGCTCTGCTGCCGGCGCAAAACGCCAGCGGCAACTGGATCAAGATCGTACAGCGCATCCCCGTGCGCATCTCGCTGGATCCGAAAGACCTGGAGACCCATCCGCTGCGCATAGGCGTATCGATGGACGCCAGCGTCGACATCGCCCAGACCGAAGGCACGTCGCTGACGGCAGGCACGGCGCGCACCGCACCGGCCTACACCACCGATGTATTCGACAAGAGCGGCCAGGAGGCCGATGCGCGTATCGCTAGCATCATCGCTGCCAACAACAATGCAGCGGCAGCGCACTGATAACCTGCAGTTTGCCGGCGCCTGCCGTCGCGGATGCCGCCTTCCCGGCGGCTGCGCTCACGGCAGCGGATATGCAATAACCCTTACCGGAATGCCTTCATGAGTTCCCCAAAACCAGCGCCGCCGCCGCGGCCGCCTTCGCAACCGCTGCCGCCGCTGACCGGCGGCAAGCTCGTCATGGGTACGGTAGCCTTGTCGCTCGCCGTGTTCATGAACGTCCTCGATTCGTCGATTGCCAACGTTTCCATCCCCGCCATTTCCGGCGACCTCGGCGTCTCGCCGCAGCAAGGAACCTGGGTCATCACCTCGTTCGCGGTGGCCAACGCCATCTCGGTGCCATTGACCGGCTGGCTGACCCAGCGCTTCGGCCAGGTGCGGCTGTTCGTTACCTCGATCATCCTGTTCGTGCTGTCCTCGATCCTGTGCGGACTGGCCCCCAGCATGGAAGTGCTGATCGCCGCCCGCGTGCTGCAAGGCGCCGTCGCAGGGCCGATGATTCCCTTGTCGCAGTCGCTGCTGCTATCCAGTTATACGCCCTCCAAGAGCGGCATGGCCCTGTCGTTCTGGGGCATGACCACGCTGGTGGCGCCGGTCATGGGGCCGCTGCTGGGCGGCTGGATCTCGGATAACTACACCTGGCCATGGATTTTCTACATCAACATCCCGGTCGGCGTGTTCGCCGCCTGGGCCACCTGGTCGATCTACCATAAGCGCGAATCCGTCACCTACAAGCTGCCGATCGACAAAGTCGGCCTGGCCTTGCTGGTGATCTGGGTCGGTTCGCTGCAGATCATGCTGGACAAGGGCAAGGAACTCGACTGGTTCAATTCTTCGACCATCGTGATACTGGGCGCGGTGGCGCTGGTCGCCTTTATCTACTTCATCATCTGGGAACTCGGCGACGACCACCCGGTGGTCGACCTCAGGCTGTTCAAGGGCCGCAATTTCAGCGGCGGCGTGATCGCCATCTCGGTCGGCTACGGCCTGATGTTCGGCGGCCTGGTGATCTTGCCCTTGTGGCTGCAGACCACGCTCGGCTACACGGCAACGCTGGCCGGCGAAGTGATGGCGCCGGTGGGGATCTTTGCGATCATCCTGTCGCCCGTCATCGGCAAGCTGCTGCCCAAGATCGATGCCCGCTGGGTCGCCAGCACCGCCTTCTTCATCTTTGCGATAGTGTTCTACCTGCGTTCGCAGTTCACCGAGAACGTCGACACCTTCACGTTGATGATCCCGACCATCATCCAGGGTGCGGCGATGGCCATGTTCTTTATCCCGCTGACGTCGATCATCCTGTCCGGCCAGCCGCCCGACAAGATTCCTTCGGCCGCGGGCCTGTCCAACTTCGTGCGGATCATGTTCGGCGGCATGGGCACTTCGATCACCAGCACCTTGTGGGACCGCCGCACCTCCCTGCACCATTCGCAGCTGACAGAGTTTACCGGCCCGCACAGCCCGGCATTCACCGAGGCAGTGAATAATCTGACAGTACAGGGCATGCCTGAGCCGGCAGCCTGGGCCACTGTCGACCGCCTGATCTCGGTCAAGGCAGCCACCCAGGGAGCAACCGATATCTTCTGGCTCTCGGCGGTATTGTTCCTGATGCTGATTGCACTGGTATGGCTGACCAAGCCGCAGCGTTCCAGCCTGCCTGTGGATGCCGGCGGCGCGCACTAAGCCATAAACGCAGGGCCGCCCCGATAGCGGGGCCGATAAAAAAACGGGCGGTGCATATTCACTATGCACCGCCCGTTTTGCTTTGGAAGACCGCTTCACCCAGCCAGCCCTGTACATCATTTACAAGATATGCTTGCCTATCCACCAGGCTATCGCCGCCATGAAAGCCGACGCTGGAATCGTCAGCACCCAGGCCCAGACGATATTGCCGGCAACGCCCCAGCGCACCGCTGAAACGCGGCGCGCGGCGCCGACGCCGACGATGGCGCCGGTGATGGTATGGGTAGTCGATACCGGCACGCCGAGCATGGTCGCCAGGAACAGCGTGATGGCGCCGCCGGTCTCGGCGCAGAAGCCGCCCACCGGTTTCAGCTTGGTGATTTTCTGGCCCATGGTCTTGACGATGCGCCAGCCGCCGAACAAGGTGCCAAGGCTGATCGCGCTATAGCAGGAAATGATCACCCACCATGGCGGCAGGGCGTCGCTGGCTTGCGAAAATCCGGTGGCGATCAGCAGCATCCAAATGATGCCGATGGTCTTTTGCGCATCATTGCCGCCGTGCCCCAGGCTATACATGGACGCCGACACCAGTTGCAGGCGGCGGAACCATTTATCGACCTTGCGCGGCGTCGAACGCACGAAAATCCACGACACCAGGACCATCATGATAGAGCCGAACACGAAGCCCAGCAACGGCGACAGCACGATGAAGGCGATCGTCTTGATGAGGCCGGCCGAGATCAGCGATCCGGTGCCGGCCTTGGCCACCGCGGCGCCGACCAGGCCGCCGATCAGGGCATGCGAGGATGACGAGGGAATGCCGTAGTACCATGTCAAGATGTTCCAGCAGATGGCCCCGACCAGCGCGCCGAAGACGACGTAATGATCGACCACGTTCGGATCGATGGTGCCCTTGCCGACGGTAGCGGCGACATGCAGCTGGAATACCGCAATCGCGATGAAGTTGAACAGCGCAGCCATGGCCACCGCCTGCTGCGGCTTGAGGACGCCGGTGGAAACCACGGTAGCGATTGCATTGGCGGCGTCATGGAAGCCGTTCATGAAATCGAACACCAGCGCCAGTGCAATGAGGAAGACGAGAGCGTAAATACTGATTTGAAGAGTGTGCATGAGTAGCCAGAGTGGTTTTTTTTTAGGATTACATCGATGCGGCAGCGGCCAGCGGCCGCCGTCGCCCTACTCTGCATCAGGCATTTTCGACGATGATGCCTTCGATGATGTTGGCCACATCTTCACAGCGGTCGGTCACTGTTTCCAGGATTTCGTAAATTGCCTTGAGCTTGATCAGGGTGCGCACATCAGGCTCGTCGCGGAACAGTTTCGACATGGCAGCGCGCATCACGTGATCGGCATCCGATTCCAGGCGGTCGATCTCGACGCAGATGGCCAGGATCTCGCGCGAGTTGTCCATATTGTGCAGCAAGCCTACCGCGGCCTTGACCTTCTCGGCGCAGCCCAGGCACAGCTCGGCCAGGCGCTTGGCTTCAGGCGTGATGGCCTTGATGTCGTACAGCGAGATGGTCTGCGCCGCATCTTCGAGCAGGTCGAGAATGTCATCCATGCGGGTGATCAGCTGGTGGATGTCGTCGCGGTCGATGGGCGTAATGAAGGTCTTGTGCAGCATGTCGATCGCGTGATGCGTGACCTGGTCGGCCTGCTTCTCAATGCCTTCGATCGCGTGCACGCGGATTTCCAGATCGTCGAAATTAGTCATCAACGCCACCATTTCTTTGGCGCCCTTGACGCATAACTCTGCATGCTGATTAAAGAGCTCAAAGAATTTGCCCTCGGTGGGCATCAATCGTCCAAACATGTTTTATTCTCTCTATTGAGGGTTAAGCTAAATCTAAAACTACAACTACGTTTACATTTAAACCAAGGATATTAATTTAAAGCAAACAATGTCACGAAACTGAAATATATCAGGCTCGCTCAACCAGCGCTTAGCAGGTTTTTGTAAATTTTTCGTTAATGCAACAAAATCAGCAGCAGTAATCAATCGCCGCCGTACGGCGCGTCCAGATTGCCGACATAGTTGTCGAACTTGGTGTATTGCCCGAGGAAGCTGAGGCGCACGCTGCCGATCGGACCGTTACGCTGCTTGCCGATAATGATTTCCGCGGTGCCCTTTTCCTGCGAATCGGGGTTGTATACCTCGTCGCGGTAAATGAACAGGATGACGTCGGCATCCTGCTCGATAGCGCCGGATTCGCGCAGGTCGGACATGACCGGACGTTTGTTGGGGCGTTGTTCCAGCGAGCGGTTCAGCTGCGACAGTGCGATCACCGGGCACTGCAGCTCTTTGGCCAGGCCCTTCAGGTTACGCGAGATTTCGGAAATTTCGGTGGCGCGGTTTTCACCGGCGTTATTGGCTGACATCAGCTGCAGGTAGTCGATGATGATCAGTCCCAGCGTGCCGCACTGGCGCGACAGGCGGCGCGCGCGGGCGCGCAGTTCGATCGAGCTGAGCGCCGGGGTTTCATCGATGAACAGCTGGGCATCGTTCATCTTCTGGATCGCGTGGGTCAGGCGCGGCCAGTCCTCGTCGTTGAGGCGGCCGGTGCGCAGGCGGTGCTGATCAAGCTTGCCGACCGAACCCAGCATACGCATAGCGAGCTGGGCGCCGCCCATTTCCATCGAAAAGATCGCCACCGGCAAGCCGCTGTCGATCGCCACGTTCTCACCGATGTTGACCGAGAACGCGGTCTTGCCCATGGACGGCCGTCCCGCCACGATCACCAGGTCGCCCTTTTGCAGGCCGGAAGTCATCTTGTCGAGATCGATGAAGCCGGTCGAAACGCCGGTGATATCGCTCTGGTTGTCGCGGTTGTAAAGCTCATCGATGCGCTCCACCACCTGCGTCAGCAGCGGCTGGATTTCCTGGAAGCCCTGGGCGCCGCGCGCACCCTCTTCGGCAATCGCGAAAATCTTCGATTCCGCTTCGTCCAGCATCTGCTTGACTTCCTTGCCTTGCGGGCTGAAAGCCTGGCCGGAAATTTCGTCGGCGACGGTAATCAGTTTGCGCAAGACGCCGCGATCGCGCACGATCTCGGCGTAGCGCCGGATGTTGGCCGCCGATGGCGTATTTTGCGCCAGCGCATTCAGGTAGCTCAGGCCGCCGACTTCTTCCGCCTTGCCGGTGCCGCTCAGCGATTCATAGACCGTGATCACGTCGGCAGGCCTGCTGCCGTTGATCAGCTTGACCATGTGCTGGAAGATGATCCGATGATCGTAGCGATAGAAATCGTCAGCATTGACGAAGTCCGCGATCTTGTCCCACGCCGCATTGTCCAGCAACAATCCGCCTAAAACGGACTGTTCTGCTTCGATAGAATGGGGTGGTACGCGGAGGGAATCTAACTGCGGATCGGACGGTGCTTTAGAAGGTGCTTTCATGGCGCGAATTATACCTGCTTCTTATAAGCGTCTTGCTGCACTGCCAGAAAAAGGGCGTAAAAAAAGCCGGGAAAACCCGGCTTTTTTTGACTGCAATGATTTTTTGGCAACAGCGTATTAAACGTGCTCGCCGATCACTGCGATGACGATGTCAACCACGACGTCGGTGTGCAGAGCAACCGCAACAGCGTGTTCGCCAGTGGTCTTCAGCGGGCCGTTCGGCAGGCGCACTTGTGCTTTTTCAACTGGGAAGCCTTGCTTGGTCAGCGCTTCAGCGATATCGAAGTTGGTCACGGAACCGAACAGACGGCCGTCAACGCCCGACTTTTGCGAGATCTGAACAGTCAGGCCGTTCAGTTTTTCGCCCTGGCCTTGCGCCACAGCCAGCTTGGCTGCCGCTGCTGTTTCCAGGTCAGCGCGCTTCGCTTCGAATTCAGCGATAGCGGTAGTGGTAGCACGACGCGCCATGCGTTGCGGGATCAGGAAGTTACGTGCGTAACCGTCCTTGACGCGAACAACTTCACCCAGGTTGCCGAGATTAACGACTTTTTCCAACAGAATAACTTGCATATTTTTCTCCTATTTCAAGTCGTCAATTAAGCGTTGTGCAGATCGGTGTATGGCAGCAGCGCCAGGAAACGTGCGCGCTTGATCGCAGTGTCCACTTGACGTTGATAGATTGCCTTGGTGCCGGTCAGACGTGCTGGCATGATCTTGCCGTTTTCCTGGACAAAATCCTTGAGCGTGTCGACATCCTTGTAGTCAACGCTGGCAACGTGTGCAGCGGTGAAACGGCAGAATTTCTTGCGCTTGAACAGCGGGTTTTGTTGTTGACGCTTGTTTTTCAGTTTGCTTTTATCGAACTTTTTACCGAATGCCATTTTTGGCTCCTGTATCTAAAATAATTAATCTGCAATTTCCGCTATGTTCTCTGGGAACCATCCGCTTCCATTGCAGCGAAATCCGTGATGTGAAATACCAGACTCCTGCCATTGCGACTCTTGCGCGCCATGAAACCTGTAAACCAGAAGGTGCCGCCCAACGGCGCCTGACTGAATCTTCCTGAAATCTCGCCGACGGCTAGCGCGGCGATTTCGAATTCGATCAAACGCTTTATTCCCGCTTCAATCGGCTCCGAACGGTGCTGCAGGCTTGCAGATACGATCGGAATGCCTGCCGGTGTATAACGTATGACTTCACGTTCGGCAATTTCGGCAACCAGCTGAAACACGTTATTGGCTTGGCTCACTCCAGATGGACTCGATGGCTATAAGAATGCTGGCAGGCCGGGCAATTTAGGCTGCCGGCGCTTCAGTGCGATGGCTCTTGGCAGCATCTTCCTTCTGCACAGCCTTCATCATTGGCGAAGGACCGGTTTCGGCCTTCTTCAGCTTGACGGTCAGATGACGCAATACTGCATCATTGAACTTGAAGCCGGTTTCGATTTCAGCCAGAGTTTCGCTGTCGCACTCGATGTTCAGGCAAACGTAATGCGCTTTCGCCAGTTTCTGGATCAGGTATGCCAGTTGACGACGGCCCCAGTCTTCCACGCGATGCACAGTGCCGCCACGTGTAGTGACGATACCTTTGTAGCGTTCGATCATTGCAGGCACTTGCTCGCTTTGATCTGGATGGACGATAAATACGATTTCATAATGACGCATGTAAGCTCCTTTTGGACTGATTGAAGAATCGCCCACCTCGGCGTCAAGACGAGTGTGGGAAGAGGAAAACCAGCAATAGTACGCGCAATTGCGAAAAAACTCAATGTTTTCAGGCGCCTGCGACCGCCTAAGCATAAGGAAGTGGCTAATCTGCATCAATTTATCTTGCATTTGCACAAATACTGTACAAAAATACAGACTGTTGATATACACAGCACAAATGCAGCGCAACGCACCCATGTCGCTTTGCGCGTCTATCCGAATGAACTGGATAGCCTCGGCTGTCAAACCTTGCCTTCAAACACTTATGATTAAACTGACCGCCCGCCAACAGCAAATCCTCGACCTGATCAAGGACGCCATCGAAAACACCGGCTTCCCGCCGACGCGTGCGGAAATCGCGACCGAACTCGGCTTCCGTTCGGCGAATGCGGCAGAAGAGCATTTGCAGGCGCTGGCGCGCAAGGGCGCCATCGTGATCGCCCCCGGCACCTCGCGCGGCATCCGCCTGACGGAAACTACGCTGCGCAGCCAGGGCACGCAACTGGCGCTGCCCCACCCGGCCCTGATGCAGCTCAGCCTGCCGCTGGTCGGCCGCGTTGCCGCCGGCTCGCCTATCCTGGCGCAGGAACACATCCAGGCCAGCTACAACGTCGACCCGGCGCTATTCAGCGCCAAGCCGGACTATCTGCTAAAAGTGCGCGGCATGTCGATGCGCGACGCCGGCATCCTGGATGGCGATTTGCTGGCAGTAAAGAAAGCCGATAGCGCCAGGAACGGCCAGATCGTCGTGGCACGATTGGGTGATGACGTCACCGTCAAGCGCTATCAGAAATCCGGTTCAGTGATCCAGCTGCTTCCCGAAAATCCCGATTTTGAGCCCATCGTTGTCAACGCTCAGGAAGACTTCGCCCTGGAAGGCCTTGCGGTCGGCCTGCTGCGCAGCTGGAACTAAGGAGCCCCCCCAAAAAAAACACGGTCCTACCTGCCGCAACGGCAGACCGCCGTCAGGAGCGGTCGAGCCGGCGCCGCTTGGTCAATATCTGGCTGGCGATGCCGCGCAGAATGTTGACCTCTTCGGTTTCCAGCTGGGCCCGCGAAAACAGCCGCTTCAGGCGCGGCATCAATTTTTTCGGGCTGGCGGGATCGAGAAATTCAATTTCGATCAAAGCCTGTTCCAGATGCGTAAACATGCCGTCGATGTCGCTCAGGCTGGCCGCGTTGCCCTGGAAACCGATCTCGCCGGCGCCTGCGGGCGACAAATCCTCGCTGGCAGCAACCCGGCATTCATAGGCCAGCACCTGCACCGCCTGCGCCAGATTCAGCGATGAGTATTCCGGATTGGCCGGGATATTCAGCAGGACATTGCACTTCTCCACCACCTCATTGGGCAAACCGTAACGTTCGCTGCCAAACAATACCGCGGCATTGAGGCTGACGTCGCCTGCGAGCTGCGCCGCCAACGCGCGCGGCGCAGTCAGGGGCGGCGAGAATTCGCGCAAGCGGGCGCTCAGGGCCGCCGCAAAATTGCACCCCTCCAAGGCTTGCTCTACGCTGTCGACGATTCGCGCCGAAGCCAGGATATCCTGTGCGCCGCTGGCGAACGCTATCGCTTCTTCGCGCTGCAAGACGTCAGGGAAACGCGGATTGACCAGGACCAGCTCGGAAAATCCCATGGTTTTTATCGCGCGGGCGGCAGCGCCGACATTGCCGGGGCTGCTGGTTTCGACCAGCACGAAGCGCAGCCGCTGAAAAAGAGACGTATTGATTTTCGCCGTGTTCATTTGTGCTCCCCACTCAAGCGACGAGCGCTATCAAATGAAAGAAAATCTGTGTTCATCTGGCCTTTCGGGTAAAAGTAAGCAATCAATTATGCAATCTAGGTTTAAAATAGCGCCATAACGCGGATTTCTGCGACTAAAAGCTGCTTATTTATCAAAATAAGCGTCAATAGGCGCCGGAAAATTCGCATCGTTCATTATTATCAATCAATAGGCGGTTCTGTTCCCGGTTGGCACAGTGCCGCCATTTTAACGGAACCCGATCATGCATCCAATGCTCAATACGGCCATCAAGGCCGCACGTCGCGGCGCCGCGGTTATCTCGCGCGCCTCTTTCGACCTCGACTTGCTGAAAGTCACCAAAAAGCAGCACAACGATTTCGTCACCGAAGTCGACCAGGCTGCCGAAGCCGCGATTATTGACGTATTGAAAAATGCCTATCCCGACCACGCCATCCTGGCGGAAGAATCGGGTGCTTCCGCCAACTTGCACGACGACAACGAAAACGTCTGGATCATCGATCCGCTCGACGGCACCACCAACTTCATCCACGGCTTCCCGCAGTATTGCGTCTCTATCGCCTTGCAACATCGCGGCCAGATCACCCAGGCCGTGGTCTACGATCCAACCCGCAACGACCTGTTCACCGCCACCAAGGGCTCCGGCGCCTACCTGAACGACAAGCGGATCCGTGTCGGCAAGCGCGACAAGATCGCTGATGCTCTCATCGGCACCGGCTTCCCGTTCCGCGAAACCGAAGGCCCGGTCATGGACGAGTACATCAAGATGTTCCGCGTCATGACCCAGAACTGCGCCGGCCTGCGCCGTCCCGGCTCCGCTGCACTCGACCTGGCCTACTTGGCGGCGGGCCGCCTGGATGGCTTCTTTGAAAAAGGACTGAAACCTTGGGACATCGCTGCGGGCTCCCTGTTGATCAGCGAATCTGGCGGCATCATCGGCGACTTCACCGGCGAGTCCGATTACCTGTACAAGGGCGACGTGCTGGCCGGCAGCCCTAAGGTGTTCGCACAAATGGTCAGCCTGCTGTCGCCATACGCAACAAAATAAGAGCTTGCAATGACAGCAAGAAATGCCAGACCTTGCTGTCATTCTGGAAACTGGCACTTTTGTCAGTTCAACTGCGCGGCTGAGGGATTACAATGCATGCGCAACGACATCATTGGACACTTTTAACGACCATCTCTCAACGCGCAGGAGAGCAACATGGCAGTCAAAGCTATCCCCGAAGGCTACACCAGCGTCACTCCCTATCTCGCCATCGACGGCGCAGCCGCAGCACTCGAATACTATAAAAAAGCATTCAATGCTGTAGAAATACTGCGCATGGAAGGCCCCGACAAAAAAATCGGCCACGCGGAAATACAGATCGGCAACGCGCGCATCATGCTGGCGGATGAATCTCCGGAAATGCTGATCCGCAGCCCCAAGTCGCTTGGCGCTGCTGGCATGAGCATCGTGCTTTACGTCGACAATGTCGATGTCACCTACGCCCAGGCAATTGCTGCCGGCGGGATAGAAATCAGGGCGCTGCAAGATCAGTTCTATGGCGACCGCTCCGCTACCCTCAGGGATCCGTTCGGCCACGTCTGGACCGTCAGCACCCATATCGCCGATTACTCGGAAGAAGAGTTGCGTGAACGTTCCGCGGCTGCAATGAAATAAGTTTCTACCGACCGCCAGGCGCGCCGGCGGTCATTTTGCGTCGCACCTCGCTGAATGCAGCGGAAACGCTTGCCTGTAGCGCGCCGTTGTTATACTCTGCGGCGACACAGCAAATTCTCCAGTCAAATACTGCTGTCAAGGATGTTATCGGACCCGGGAGCGTATCCCTCGGTCAGGGTGGCTCCAATCTCCTCTAATCCCGTTTGCCTGCGACTGGCGCCTCACAAAAGGCGACAGGCCGATATTATTCTATTGAGTTGTCATGTCTTTTTCTGAACTCGGCTTGTCCGAAGCCATCGTTCGTGCCGTAACCGAACACGGATACACTACCCCTACCCCGATCCAGACGCAGGCGATTCCTGCAGTTCTGGCCGGCGGCGATTTGCTGGCCGGCGCCCAGACCGGCACCGGCAAGACCGCCGGCTTCACCTTGCCTGTGCTGCACCGCCTGTCGACCTCGGCCACCAATCCGACCGGCAGCCAGCGCCCGATCCGCGCGCTGGTGCTGACCCCGACCCGCGAGCTGGCAGCCCAGGTCGAGGAAAGCGTGCGCCTGTATGGCAAATACCTGAAGCTGACCTCGGCCGTGATTTTCGGCGGCGTCGGCATCAATCCGCAAATCAAACTGCTCAAGCATGGCGTCGATATCCTGGTGTGTACCCCGGGCCGTCTGCTGGACCACATGCAGCAAGGCACCGTCAATCTGAACCATGTAGAAATCCTGATTCTCGACGAAGCCGACCGCATGCTGGACATGGGCTTCATCCGCGACATCAAGAAGATTCTCGCGGTGCTGCCGAAGAAGCGCCAGAACTTGCTGTTCTCCGCCACCTTCTCCGACGAAATCAAGATCCTCGCCGACAATCTTCTGAACTCGCCGGCCATGATCGAAGTGGCGCGCCGCAATTCGACCGTGGAAGTGATCCAGCAAAAGATCCATCCGGTGGACCGCGACCGCAAGCACCCGTTGCTGGCGCATCTGATCAAGGCCCATCAATGGTCGCAGGTGCTGGTGTTCACCCGCACCAAGCACGGCGCCAACAAACTGGTCGAGCAGCTGGAAAAAGACGGCATCAGCGGCATGGCGATCCACGGCAACAAAAGCCAGTCTGCCCGCACCCGCGCGCTGGCCGAGTTCAAGGACGGCAGCCTGCAAGTGTTGGTAGCGACCGACATCGCCGCCCGCGGCATCGATATCGACCAGTTGCCGCACGTGGTCAATTACGACCTGCCTAACGTGCCGGAAGACTATGTGCACCGGATCGGCCGTACCGGCCGTGCCGGCGCCACCGGCGAAGCCGTATCGCTGGTATGCGTGGACGAACACCAGATGTTGAAAGACATCGAGAAGCTGATCAAGCGCGAACTGCCGAAAGAAGTGATTGCCGGCTTTGAGCCGGATCCCAACGCCCGCGCCCAGCCTATCCAACTGCGTAGCGGCGGCGGTGGCGGCCAACGTGCCGGTGGCGGCGGTGGCCGCGGCCGTTCGCCCGGCGGCGCGCCAGGCGGCGCCAAGCCGGCCCAGGGGCCATCGCGCGGTCATGGCGGCGGCAACGGTTCACAGGCACGCCCGGCGGCGCCACGCCGCTCCGGCGGACGCGGCCGTTAAACCAGCTGAATCCAGGTAAACCGGTGGTGCCGCTGTTAGCGGCGCCACCGGCAGGATCCCGCATAAAAGATAGTGCATGACGATCGGGCCGGACCAGCAGTCCAGACCTGATCAACCCCTACCTCCGGCGAAGCCGGCCATGCAGTTCCTCCCCTCCCATCCTGAACGCCGTCCGCCGCGAATACAGCGCCCGGATATTTTGTTTCAATCAATTCAAACAATTCGACAAGCCCTCATGGATGGTCGTTGTCGTGGCCGGCAGCGTCGCCCGCATCGGATTTGCAACCGACAACGCACTGTAGAACGTCGCTATCGGAGTTTGCGGCGCCAGTGGCGTACGGCATGCCCAGGTCCGCGCATCGACCATCACCTTGCCGGTAGCGCTATCGATCGCTGCATTGCTGCCCGCAAAAGTCCAGATGCATTCACCGATGATGCTGTCGGCCTGCCGCACCGAACAGCGGTAGCGCAAAGCCTGCAAGTTGCTGAATTCGCCTTCGCAGAAGGTGTCGCCGCAGATGTCGTCGAAATCCTTCACCAGGCGCCGCTCAAGGCCATGAAATGCGTCCCAGCCCTGCTCCTGGTCGGGATAGTTGACCGCATCGACATATTCCGGTGTTGCCATGGCAGGCGCAGCGCCGAGACCCAGCGCAAAAACGATCGGCGCCAATGCTATAGGAAAAAAACTGCCGCGCAGGGCGTTCTTACAATCATTCCCGACGCGATGCGAAGCACCCAATTTTTTGGTTGCGAACAGATTGGCTAAAGCGTGCATGCAATTCTCCTCGATGACAGATGACCATGAAGGCGCCGCGGCAGATATGCGGCGCCAGATATTTGACATCAAAGAGATGTCAATAACACAATCATAATGTCGGTCAGAAGAGAGCCGCTCTAAGTGTGCACCTAACTTGCTTGAAGATTTACCGGCGCCCACCTTGACGCTCGGCGCATCGCATTAAGGCGCCGCATTCATTCGCCTTAAAAAGTGACGGTGGCGACGACAGTATCAGTGTAGGTGGCGGCAATTGCCGAAATCTGGCCTGCCGGAACGCTGGCGTAAATGGTGATTGCCGTAGGGGTGCCGTTTGCAGTGACGGCGGACGGCGAGGTTGCCGCTGTATTCCCCCATGTCACGGTATAACCACTGTCTGAAAATAAGCCGTAATTGAGATATGTCGGCGTACCTCCGCCGCTGGAGAGTCGCCTCAACGGTACTGCGTTAGTGGATCCGGTATTGGCGTTAGCGCCCTGCCCAAGCGTAATGACAGGATTGTCGCCTGTGGTGCAGGTGGTGGTAACGCTGGCGGTCGCGGTCTGGTTGGCCGTGGCATTGGTGACGATCGGGTCATAGCTCGTTGTGAAGCCGAGCGTGGAAATGCTGCAGTTATTAGCAATGGTGACCGTATTGGTCATGGTGGCGGTGCCAGTACCCGCTGACGCACTACTATAAACAATTGCCGATGCGATGATGAAAATACCGTTCCGCACACATTTTTTCATAGAAGATCTCCCGATTGACATTTTGGTGCGTCATACCCGTTCGCTCCATACCTTGCAAATACGCATGTCGCTTTTCCCGGCGACACTCTCTTGCTAGTACCGCTTGATGGCTTATTGAAGATACACAGCTATTCAATACGGCTGGCCATTAAATCCTGTGCCTATGGGATGGTGAAAATCCCTTGGATGCCAAGGCCACTCACCGCGGGCTGGCCGGATCCTGTGACCAGAACAGATAAGCCTTTCACGGCAGATTTGTTCGTCTCGCTCCTGACGTTCAAGTTGGATACAACAAATTTCATGTTAAATGTCCCGCTGAGATTTTTCAGGCCGGCAAGCAAGGCCACAGACTGTCCGCCGAGTTGGCTGAGTATGTGCTTCAGCACCGTACCCGTGTTGACTGTCAAATTATTGTTGGTGATCTCAATGAACTGGTTTTCTGAAATCTTGGCAAGTGTAAAATTGGCGCCGGCACTGCTGCCCGCCTTGACAAACACATACATGCTGGCGCCTGCCGGCACCGAAATAGACAATTGACGATTGCCGTCCAGCGACAGATCAGCTTGATCCACAATTAATTGCAATACCAGCCCGCTGCTGCCGGTGTCGGTCATCTCCGCACCCAGGCTCACTCGCGTCGTCATGACGCCGCTGGCATTCTTGGGGATCGGATTACCCACCACTGCGTAGGCCAGGCTGAGCGTGTCGGCAGACGTCGGCTTGCCGGGCAGCGTCACACCGCTCAAGAACTGATCCAAGGTATAGGGATTGCCGTTGATGGCGATACTGTCTTTTTGAATCGCAAGGTAGTTGGAAGGCTGCGACCAGTCGCTGATGCCGACTACCGGGACTGGAATCCCGGCAAGCTGGGCCTGCGTCGCAATAGCCGACAACACCGCGGCGCCTGCCGCTGCATTGTTGTCATTCAATTGCGAGAGCGCGCGCCCCAACGTCGTTAAATCCACTCTGCTGGCGACAGCGCTACTCAGCAAGCTTGCGACCCCATAGGCAGCGTTTGCGATCGTAGGATTGGATTGAAGCGACTGCGTTTGGCTGAGCAGGTTGGCGTCGCTGGCTGTAGTCAATGCCGCTGCTTGGCCGGCGACAGCGCTCGAGATAAGTACAGCCACGCTGTTCGCACTAAAGCCGCCCAGACCAGTCTTGGCTGCCGCCAGCGGCGCGTCATTGGCGGCAGCAATATTTTTTACCGACTGCTGCACCACGCCGGACACTAGCGAAGCATCGACGCTGTTGTCGGCGCCAACCAGAGCGGCGGCAGGATTTGCCGTCAGCGTTGTCACGACCGCCTTTGCCACTTGCGAATAAATTGCCTGGATAGTCGCCGGACTGGAGTCTTGCGCCAGAGCTCCAAGCGTATTAGTGATTTGCTGGACAATTTGCTGCATTGCCAAAGTCTTTTTATGGAGATCAGCATTGGTCATCGGATCAGTCTTACTGACGTCAGTACCAGCCGGCAGATTCATGGCAATGGCAATCTGGGAAGCGGTCATGCCGGAATTCGCCATCAGGGTAGTCAGCGGCGTAGCTACTACGCTGCCGGCCGGCGCCTTCAGGGTCCCCGCGAATGGCAAGCCGGTATCGATGCTGGTTCCGCCGCTCACCACTATCGTGCTCGAGCATGCGGGCGCAAATGCAAAATTGCCTTGGCCATCAGTCGCGACAACTGCTTCACCCACATCGGCTGCACCATTGTTATTGGTATCGCAGAGAACCGAAGCTCCGGTCAAATAACCGTCTACCGCCTTCCCTGCAGCAGTCGTGGTTGTTATGGGCGTTACTGGAGCCGATCCGTCGCCGCCGCCTCCGCAAGCTGCAAGAATCAAAGTAACGACAACCAACAGTGACGTCATTTTCTTTTCAAGCATTTGAGAGCTCCCCTTGAGTTGATTGCCGATCCCGGTGAAGAACAATGCATATCAATTAAAGCGGCCTTCGCCCCCGGCACGAAAAGCGTCACCTCCCAATGATTTGCCAGACACAAGGGAAGCCACTGCCAAAATTATTCTGGCGTACAACTTGCAATCGCATTCACTGCGCTTTGTGAGGTAGCGCAGCTCATTTCGTTAGTAGTATCTGTATGGGAGGTCCGGCTGTCGGTGTTGTACGCATGCGTCGCCGCCAGATAAGCCGCGTCGTTTGCTCCGAATTTGATGGTTGCGTTGCTGTCGGGGCTAATAGTAAAACTCGTGCGAGTTTGTTCCACCTTATAGGTTTCTCTGACAAATCCATCCGAGTCGACGGTCCACTCCCGAGTTCTCTCAGCGTCGCTGCAAAGATAATGTGTTTTATTGCGAGCCATTTTGAAATGCTTTCATTCAAAGTTGGAAATTCCTGACACGCCGTAAATGACTAACTCCTTGGGGTGGTAACTGACGTTGATGCGTCCTATCCGATTCGATTACTTGAGGCTATCCTCAAATCCCCTTTTCTACACCTGTCAATATTGACATCTGAAAAATCAATCGTGCAACAAGCACCGCGCTATCAAGACACGGACCTGTCAAACAGCAGTGGAGGATCTTGCGTCAATCCAGGCCAATGCCGGCAGCCGTTGATTTCTGCAATAGTGATAAGTGAAATTCTTACTCGCTGCAGATGCCGACTGGATCAGTTGGCGAGGCTCAATTCAGCAAGTAAAGGGGCATCTTGGACATGCTGCATAGGCAGCACCGACACAGCAAATGACGGGATGCCAAGCGCCAGCCGGCGGTCTATCGCGGGGACGCTCGGGCAATGGCGTAGGGGGTATTTTTTTAAGAACTATGCAACGTGGAAAATGACAAGCAAACGCTGCAGAACTGGACAAGACCGAGGCTCAAATTCAGGGGAATATCCCTAAACCATCCCCCAGCAAACATAAAACAAGCATAAGTTATTGATTTACAACAACAAACTGGTCCGGCCGGAGGGAATCGAACCCCCAACATTTCGGGTAGAAGCCGAATGCTCTATCCAGTTGAGCTACGGCCGGATTCATACGCTTTGATGCCTGATTCCGATCGTCAGATCGACTCATTGCAGTGCTTGATTTTTATCAAGCGGAAATGAAAAAAGGGGCTGTCCGAAGACAGCCCCTTTTCTACTTATTGGTCGGAGTACAAGGATTCGAACCTTGGACCCCCTGGTCCCAAACCAGGTGCGCTACCGGGCTGCGCTACACTCCGAGAAGCAAGATAATAAACAGTATTCCGATTTTTGTCAAATTTTTATACAGGAAAATTTTTAAATTTTGCTGCAAAAACCAACCCAATAACGGTACCGCCAACAACTTATCTGCTGAAAAACTTGAGAGACGGATTAGACCAGATTTCAGAAAAATATGCGATAAAAAAAACGTCTTTTTCGACAAATATTCAAACTTTTTTCAGTTCTGCTTAATACGTCAGCAGATTTGTAAAAAAGCTGCCGATGTTTTAAGCAAATCGACAGCGCAAAATCATTTACAGATTTATCCGACAGGATTTCAATCCTGCCGCAAGGCCAATTGCGCGCGCTGAAAAATGACTTTGAAACGACTGCCTTTCCCATATTCGGAAGAAATTTCCAGGCGGCCGCGGTGTCGCAATAAAACATGCTTCACAATCGCCAGCCCGAGACCCGTTCCCTGCGTCGCGCGCGAGCGGGTTTTATCGACGCGATAGAAACGCTCGGTGAGCCGGCTCAAATGTTCTGCCGCGATGCCGATGCCATCGTCGGCCACGATCAAAGCCGCACTATCGTCTTCCATCGCCCAGCTGATATCGATGCGGCCACCGTCGGGCGTATAGCGCACTGCATTCGACAGCAGATTCACAAATGCGCTTTCCAGTTCGTCGTGATTGCCTTTCAGGTCGACCTCCTGCACCTGCCGCAATGTGATGCTGTGCTTGCCGCCCGATAGCGCCCTCGCCTCTTCTACGATGCGGGTGAGCAGAGGCTTGATGCGCACCGTGTCGCCGGAGGGCGGTTGCACCAGCGATTCCAGCCTGGTCAGCGTCAGCATGTCGGCCACCAGCCGCTGCATGCGCTGCCCCTGCTCCGCCATCAGATGCAGCTGGCGCTGGCGGGTTTCCTCGCTCATTTCGCTGCTCAGGGCATGCTCCAGAAAACCGTTGATGACCGTCAGCGGGGTGCGCAGCTCATGCGATGCATTGGCGATGAAATCGCGCCGCATGGTATCCATTTTTTCATTTTGCGTGACGTCGTGCGTCACCAGGATCTGGCGCCGGCTTTCGAAGGAAATCAGTTGCACCAGTATTTTCCGGTCGTGGTGCATGAAGGGCAAAGGCTGTTCGAACCGGCCCGAGAGCATATAGTCGACGAAATCCGGAGAGCGGATCAGATTGGTCAGCAAACGTCCTTCATCGCGCTCCAGGTCCAGCCCCAGATGGCTCTGCGCCGCCGGATTGCACCACTCCAGATGCATGACGCCATCGACAATCACGACGCCGTCCGGCAGCAGGCTCATGGCTTGACGGAAGCGCGCCAGCCACTCCGCCATTTCGGCCCGCGAGCGCTCGTCTTCATGGCGGATGTCTTCCAACGCCGCGAATGCATGCGCCCACAAGCCCCAGGTCTTCGGCCGCGGCCTGCCGACCGGAGCGTCCAGCCATTGTTCGATCTGATAGAGCGAGCGCATCTGCAAGAACAACAGGCTCGCCAGCGACAAGCTGTAGAACAGCAGGCCGACGACTGCGCCGAAGGCAGCCCCTACCGCAACTGCGATCAAGGACAAGAGGCCAAACCAGAGCAGCGCCGGCACCCAGAATTTACGTGCGCTGCGCGTGCCGGCTGCCAGCATCGTCACGCCACCGGCTCAGCGTTGAGCTTGTAGCCGACGCCGCGCACTGTCTTGACGTAATCGGCGGCCAGGCCCAGCGATTTGCGCAGGCGCATGATGTGGACGTCGACCGTGCGTTCCTCGATAAAAGTATGGTCGCCCCAGACTTTATCGAGCAATTGCGCACGCGAAAAAATCCGGTCGGGATGCGCCACCAGGAAACGCAACAGCTTGAATTCTGCCTGATCCAGCTCGACTTCGCGGTTATCGACAGTGACCTGGTAACGGTCGGTATCGATGCGGATCAAGCCGTGCGTCAGCAGGCTTTGTCCGAGTTCCGGCACTTTGCGCCGCAGCAGCGCCTGGATGCGCGCGATCAGTTCCTTCGGTGAAAACGGTTTGGTGACATAGTCGTCGGCGCCCGCGTTGAGCCCCCTGACCTTGTCTTCATCCATGCCCTTGGCGGTCAGCATGATGACCGGCAGCGTAGCGCTGCGCGGCTGGCCGCGCCACTCCTGCAGCAATGCCAGGCCGGAAGTATCCGGCAGCATCCAGTCCAGCAACACCGCCTTGGGCAAGACACCGACGATAGCCTGACGCGCCTCGGCGGCGCTATACGCAATCTCGCAGGAAAAGCCTGCGTCGTCGAGCGTAAAGCGCAGCAGCTCGGCAATGCCTGGTTCATCTTCGACAATCAGAATGTGGGTTTGATATTTCGACATCAGGCATTAACTCTATTCAATCCAGCAATTCAGCAATTCAGCAACTCGGCAACAGTTCAGGCGCTCACTTTATCCGCAATACGGCGCGCCATCGATTGCGCCAGGTCGGCGCCCTTGGCTTCCACCATGACCCGGATCAGCGGCTCGGTGCCAGAGGCGCGGATCAGCACGCGGCCGTTGTCGCCCAGCTCGCGCTCCACCGCTTCTTTCTCCGCCACCATCGCCGGATTCTTCTTCCAGTCGAAACCCGCCGCGACTTTGACGTTGATCAGCGTCTGCGGATAGAGTGCAATATCGGCCGTCAGCTGCGCCAGGGTTTCACCGGTGCGCTTCAGCGCCGACAACACCTGCAGGGCAGAGACGATGCCGTCGCCGGTGGTATGCTTGTCCAGGCACAGCAGATGGCCGGAGCCCTCGCCGCCAAGATTCCAGCCGCGCTCCTTCATCACTTCCAGCACGTAGCGGTCGCCGACATTGGCGCGCGCAAACTCGACGCCCATGTTGCGGAACGCTACTTCCAGCGCCATATTCGTCATCAGGGTGCCGACCGCGCCTTTCACCGGCCCGATCTTCATGCGGTCCTTGACCATCACGTAGAGCAGCTCGTCGCCGTTGTAGATACGGCCCGTCGCATCGACCATCAGCAGGCGGTCGGCGTCGCCGTCCAGCGCGATGCCAATGTCGGCGCGATTGGCGCGCACCGCCAGCGCCAGCGCATCCGGCGCGGTGGCGCCAAAACCGGCATTGATGTTGAAGCCGTTGGGCTGGTTGCCGATGGCAATCACTTCCGCTCCCAGTTCGTGGAAAACGTGCGGCGCAATATGATAGGCGGCGCCGTGGGCGCTATCGACCACGATCGTGAGGCCGCGCAAGTCGAGCTCGTTAGGAAACGTGCTTTTGCAGAATTCGATATAGCGTCCGGCAGCGTCGTCCAATCGCCTGGCCTTGCCCAGCTTGTCGGAGGCGACGCAGTCCATGGGCAGCTCCAACGCCTCCTCGATCGCAGTCTCCACCGCATCCGGCAGCTTGTTGCCTTGTGCGGAAAAGAACTTGATGCCGTTGTCTTCATACGGATTGTGCGAAGCCGAAATCACCACCCCGGCCGCCAGGCGCAGGGCCCGCGTCAGGTAGGCAATCGCCGGCGTCGGCATCGGGCCGGCCAGCATGACGTCGACGCCGGCGGCGGCAAAGCCGGCTTCCAGCGCCGCTTCCAGCATGTAGCCGGAAACCCGGGTGTCCTTGCCGATCAGGACGGTCGGCCTGCTGCCCGCTTTCGCCTGCGCCAGCACCTTGCCGGCGGCGTAGCCCAGTTTCATGACGAAATCAGGGGTAATCGGCGCCACGCCTACGCGGCCACGGACACCGTCGGTGCCAAAATATTTTCTTGTCATTTCAACCTTCTGTCAGTTTTCGTGTGAATCGCAATCACATTGCTTTTGATATATTCGCGGCATGCCAGACCTTGAGCGCATCGACCGTTTCCGCCACATCGTGCACCCGCACGATCCGGGCGCCCTGGGCCACCGCCGCCAGCGCCGCCGCAAGGCTACCCGCCAGGCGCCGCTCGACCGGCTTCCCGGTGAGCTCGCCCAGCATCGACTTGCGTGAGATGCCCGCCAGCAGCGGCAGGTCCAGCCTGTGCTGGATATCGCCTATGCTTTGCAACAATGCAACATTATGCGCCAAGGTCTTACCAAAGCCAAAGCCTGGATCGATGCTGATGCGATTTCTTGCAACACCGGCCAGCTCCAGGACAGTAACGCGCTCGCTCAAAAAGGCGCTGACTTCGGCCACCACATCCTGATATTCGGGCCTCGCCTGCATGGTTTGCGGATCCGCCTGCATATGCATGACGCACAAGCCGCAATCGCTCTCGCTCACCGCCTCCAGCGCGCCGGCGCCGCGAAAGCCGCTGATATCGTTGATCAGGTCGGCACCGGCGGCGATCGCCTCGCGCATGACTGCCGGTTTGTAGGTATCGATGGAAAGCGGCTTGCCGCAATCGCGCAAGGCGTAGATCGCCGGCATGACGCGATCCAGCTCCTCCTCCAGCGACAGCGCCGGACTGCCGGGGCGGCTCGATTCGCCGCCGATGTCGATGATATCGACGCCATCGGCAATCATCTGCTCCGCATGCGACAAGGCAAATTCAAGTGCGTGAAATTTGCCGCCATCGGAAAACGAATCTGGCGTGACATTGAGGATGCCCATCACCAGCGGCCGCGCCTCGGGCGTATTGACCGGCAGCCGGTAGCGGCCGCATTGGAAAAATTGTTGCATAGTGAGAGAGTTATATTGGTTCTGGAAAAAGCTGGCTTGAAGCGGACAGATTTGTCGTGGGCGATATAGTTTCAACCATCGTCATAAAGCCGGCGCTCAAATAAAAAGGGTGAGGATCGCTCCTCACCCTTGCTGCTCATTCTTGCTGGCATATCGTGCATTCACAAGCTACGCCGGCCAGGCGTGGTTAAGCGGATCAGGCCGGCGCAGTGGCGCTCGGCGACACGCCGCCGGATGAACTGTCGCTAGACGCCTTGCGCACCGAGCTGCCAGCCTTCGGCAAACGCGGCTCCAGGCCTTCCATGATGTCGTTGATCTGGTCGGCATCGATGGTTTCCCAGTCCAGCAGGGCCTTGGTCATGGCTTCAACCTTTTCCTTGTTTTCTTCCAGCAGGCGACGCGACAATGCATACTGCTGATCGAGGATGCTGCGGATTTCGGCATCGACCTTTTGCTGAGTGACTTCCGACACGGTCTTGGACGACATGCGGCCGAAGTACGCGTCTTGCTCAGTATCTTCGTAGACCATGGTGCCCAGGCTTTCCGACATGCCGTAACGGGTCACCATCGCCCGTGCCAGCTTGGTAGCGCGCTCAAAGTCGTTGGAAGCGCCAGTGGACATCTGGTGCATGAAAATCTCTTCGGAAATACGGCCGCCGAACAGGATGGCGATCTCTTCCAGCATCTTGTCCTTGTACATGTTGATGCGGTCGTGCTCAGGCAGCTGCCAGGTCAGGCCGAGCGCAAAGCCGCGCGGCATGATGGTGACCTTGTGTACAGGATCCGCCTTGGGCAAGAGCTTGGCGACCACGGCATGGCCGGATTCGTGATAAGCGGTGTTGCGTCGCTCCTCTTCACGCATGACCGCCGATTTGCGCTCAGGGCCCATGACGATCTTGTCCTTGGCATCTTCGAAATCCTGCATCTCCACCAGGCGCTTGGCGCGACGCGCTGCAAACAGAGCTGCTTCATTGACCAGGTTGGCCAGGTCGGCGCCTGAGAAACCAGGGGTGCCGCGCGCCAGGATATCGGCCTTGACGTCGGTCGAAATCGGCACCTTGCGCATGTGCACATTCAAAATCTGCTCACGGCCGCGGATGTCCGGCAAGCCGACCACCACCTGGCGGTCGAAACGGCCCGGACGCAGCAAGGCTTTGTCCAGCACATCGGAACGGTTGGTAGCAGCGATCACGATCACGCCGGAATTGGCTTCAAAGCCGTCCATCTCGACCAGCATCTGGTTCAGCGTCTGTTCGCGCTCGTCATTGCCGCCGCCCATGCCGGCGCCGCGATGGCGGCCGACCGCATCGATTTCATCGATGAAGATAATGCAGGGGGCGTGCTTCTTGGCGTTTTCAAACATGTCGCGCACACGGGAGGCGCCGACGCCGACGAACATTTCAACGAAATCCGAGCCGGAAATGGTGAAGAACGGCACTTTCGCCTCGCCTGCGATGGCGCGCGCCAGCAAGGTCTTGCCGGTACCTGGAGGACCAACCATCAGTACGCCGTGGGGAATGCGGCCGCCCAGCTTCTGGAACTTGGTCGGATCGCGCAGGAAATCGACCAGCTCGGAGACTTCTTCCTTGGCTTCATCGCAACCGGCGACATCGGCAAAGGTCACGGAATTGCTGTTCTCATCGAGCATGCGCGCTTTCGACTTGCCGAACGAGAAAGCGCCGCCCTTGCCGCCGCCCTGCATCTGGCGCATGAAGAAAATCCAGACGCCCAGCAACAGGATCATCGGGAACCAGGAGATGAAGATCTGCTGCAGGAACGAAGGCTCTTCCGGCTGCTTGACTTCGAATTTGACGTTGTTGTTGACCAAGTCGCCGATCAGGCCGCGGTCCAGCATGGTGATGGCGGTTTTCACTTTCTTGCCGTCCGACGTGCTGGCGACAATGCTGCTGCCTTCGATCGTCGCATCGGTGATGTGCCCTGCCCTGATTTCAGTGATCAGATCGGAATAGGCAATCGGCCCTGCGCCGCTGGCCAGTCCACGCCCGTCGAACTGCTTGAATACGGTGAAAAGCACCAGGGCGATGACCACCCAGATGGCGGCTTTGGAAAACATGTTGTTCACTAGAACTCCTTGGACGCGCTGCGCGCCTGACATAGGTACAGCATCGAGATATTCCTTTGATTTTACTCGGAATAGGTACAGCTTGCTAGGAGGCTCGCCTGAGTTAGCGGACCACGGCTGAAAAAATAGCTAAACAAATATTTTTCAGCCGCCGCTGCCGGATTCCAGACGAGTCCCTTTGGCAGCATATGCGGCCGCATCCATGGGAATTCAAGGAAAAATTGCTGATTAACGTGGATTTTTCAATATTTTTCCGAGGAGGAAGATTTCGGACGACTTATCGCGGCTGGCCTTGGGCTTCCTCGACGCCACGGTTTTGAACTCCTGGCGGAATTTCATCAATACTTCGTTGTAGCCGGTGCCGTTGAAGCACTTCGCCAGCAAGGCCCCAGTCGGTTTCATGTGCATCTGCGCGAATTCAATTGCCAAATCGATAATTTCCTCGACCCGCGCCGCATCGGATATGGCGATGCCGGACAGGTTGGGCGCCATGTCGGACAGCACCAGGTCCACTTTGCGCCCGTCCAGCAAGCGCTCCAGCTGGCGCACGCTGTCGGCTTCGCGGAAGTCGCCCTGGATGAAATGAACGTCAGCGATAGGTTCCATCGGCAGGATGTCAAGGCCGATGATCATGCCGTGGATACCACCGCCATCCTGTCCGGCCAGCTTGTTGCGGGCATACTGCGACCAGCTGCCGGGGGTGGAGCCAAGGTCGACAATGATCTGGCCAGGCTTGATCAGCTTGTCAAGTTCGTCGATTTCTTTCAGCTTGTAGGCAGCCCGCGCACGGTAGCCTTCTTTCTGCGCCAGCTTCACATAAGGGTCGTTAATGTGGTCGTGTAGCCAGTTTTTGTTTAATTTCTTCTTTGCCATTCGCGTAGAATACCGTTTTTAAGGAATTTTTATGTTGAAACTTACATCTGCCGAGCGTAGCGAGCTCCGTTCCCAGGCCCACGGTCTGGATCCAGTGGTCCTGATCAGCGAAGATGGCTTGAAGCCATCCCTGATGAAAGAGATCGATTTAAGCCTGAATGCGCATGGTCTGATTAAAGTGCGTGTATTCGGTGATGATCGCGAGGCACGGATTGCCATCTACGAAACTATTTGTGAAAAACTTGGCGCAGCGCCGGTGCAGCACATCGGCAAGCTGCTGGTCTTGTACCGGCCACAGAAAGATGCCGCCAAAGAACGCAGCGAAACCCGCGGCCGCGGCATGCGCGAAGTCACCATCGTCAAGCCTAGCCCGAGCGGCACCAAGCGGCCGTCGGTGACCAAGGTCATGGTCAAAGGCAATGAGCGCGTGACCCAGGGCGGCAACATCAAGCGCGCCAAACCGCGCCAGAAGAGCAGCAAGAAATCAGCATTGGGCCGTTAATTTCCACAATTTGGGCCGGCCGCTTCGGCAGCCATCACATCCCGATACCGAGGGGGCCGTATTCCGCTACGGCGGCGCCAGCATACTGCTAGCGCCCTCCCCATGCCCTGCGAGACCTTGTCTCTAGCGCAGGCTGCGCAATTTCAAGATCAATCCAACCCCAAGCAAGCCCTGGATCAGGTAAATCCCGCTGGAAACCCCGTGCAGGATGCCGAACTGCGTCCTGGCGCTGTCACTCATGACGCCGCCTGCCTGAGCCGCTGCTTCACGCAGGCTTGCCATGAAAGGCTGCAGGCAGAAATAACCGACCACGGTGCAAGCCAGCATCAGCAAAGTGAAACGCAGCAAGGTCTTGCGCAGCGGCGCCGAATCGTCATGGGTGCGATAGCTGAACAGCAAGATCAGCAGGACGCCGCAAGCCACCGTCAGCCAGGCTTCGATGCGGAACAGGTTGCCGGCGATGGTGCCGGCCAGCGCACGGTCCGCCAAGGTGGCGAACAAGACCGGCGCAACCAGGCCGCCTATCGTCCACAAGCTACCGACCCACAAGGTCGCGACTAACAATCTGCATCGCACTACAAACATCGCTGCTCCCGGATTTTCCGATCGAATGCTGCGTTGACGCCGCCGGGCGCCATCATGGCCACGCTTTAGACGTAGCGGACTTCCAGGATTTCATACTCGCGAATGCCGGACGGCGCTTGCACGCCGACCACGTCGCCGGCGGTCTTGCCGATCAGCGCGCGGGCGATCGGCGAAGTCACGGAAACCTTGGACAGCTTGATGTCGGCTTCATCGGTGCCGACGATTTGATAAGTCACCTTGTCGCCCGATTCCAGGTCTTCCAGATCGACCGTAGAGGCAAACACTACGCGCCCGTCCGCATCCAGGGTTGCCGGATCAATAACCTGCGCGGCTCCCAGCTTCCCTTCCAGGTCGGCAATCCGGCCTTCGACAAAACCCTGGCGCTCTTTCGCCGCATCATAATCCGCGTTTTCGGAAAGATCGCCATGCGCGCGCGCTTCTGCAATGGCCTTGATGACAGCTTGACGCTCCTTGGTCTTCAAATGATGCAACTCATCTTTCAACAATTGCGCGCCATGCTTGGTAAGAGGTACTGAGCTCATAGGGATGCTATTCAACAAATATTTAATAAGGTTTATGACGCAGGATTTATCACGTACACAATAAAAGGTCACGGAGGTCAAAAACGCACCAGTGCGCTTTTGACCTCCGCAGGAACTTCTGTAGCTGAATTGTACGTTTCGGCGGCTTCCAGGCAGCAATGCGGCCTCGAAAGCGATTCAGGATGTGCCTAGGCACATCCTGATCTGACCTTAGTGTAAGGTTTTATGCAGGCCTTGTAAATCATAGACATGCAACTCGTCCAGATGACGCATGCCCTCGACCGCCGCTTCTGCACCGGCAATCGTGGTATAGGTCGTGGCGCGTGCCGCCAGGGCCGAGATACGGATCGCCCGCGAGTCGACAATCGCGCTACGCTTTTCTTCAACCGTGTTGATCACCAATGAAATCTCATTGTTCTTGATCATGTCGACCACGTGCGGACGTCCTTCGACCACCTTGTTGACGGTTTCCACCGGGATCCCGGCAGCGCTGATTGCCGCCGCGGTACCCTTGGTCGCCACCACCGTGAAGCCGATCGCCACCAGATCCTTGGCAACCTGCACTGCACGCGGTTTGTCGCTGCCCTTGACACTGAGGAACACCTTGCCGGAACTCGGCAGCTTGACGCCGGCGCCGAGCTGCGACTTGACGAACGCCTCACCGAAAGTCTTGCCAACGCCCATTACTTCGCCGGTCGATTTCATTTCCGGTCCGAGAATGGTGTCGACGCCGGGGAATTTAACGAACGGGAATACCGCTTCCTTGACGCTAAAGTATTTCGGCACGACTTCTTCCTTGATGCCTTGGCTGTCGAGCGACTGGCCGACCATGCAGCGGGCGGCAATCTTGGCCAGCTGCAAACCGGTCGCCTTGGATACGAACGGCACGGTACGCGAGGCGCGCGGATTGACCTCCAGCACAAACACGACGTCCTTGCCATCGATCTGCTGAATCGCAAACTGCACGTTCATCAAACCAATCACGTTCAAACCCTTGGCCATCAGCGATGTCTGGCGCTTGATCTCTTCGATGGTTGCCTGCGACAGCGAATAAGGCGGCAGCGAACAAGCCGAATCGCCGGAGTGCACGCCAGCCTGTTCGATATGCTCCATGACGCCGCCGATAAAGGTGCGCTCGCCGTCGGACAGGCAGTCGACGTCGACTTCGATAGCATCGTTCAGGAAGCGATCCAGCAATACCGGCGAATCGTGCGAGACTTTGACCGCTTCGCGCATGTAGCGTTCGAGATCGCGTTGCTCGTGGACGATTTCCATCGCGCGGCCGCCCAATACGTAGGATGGACGCACCACCAGCGGATAGCCGATTTCCTGCGCCAGGCGCAATGCGTCTTCTTCAGTACGCGCGGTGCGGTTTGGCGGCTGGCGCAGGTTCAGGTCGTGCAGCAGCTTCTGGAAACGCTCGCGGTCTTCGGCAGCGTCGATCATGTCCGGCGAAGTACCGACGATAGGCACGCCGTTGGCTTCCAGATCCAGCGCCAGCTTCAGCGGTGTCTGGCCGCCGTACTGCACGATTACGCCGTACGGTTTTTCCTTGTCGACGATTTCCAGTACGTCTTCCAAGGTCACCGGTTCGAAATACAGGCGGTCCGAGGTGTCGTAGTCGGTCGAGACGGTTTCCGGATTGCAGTTGACCATGATGGTCTCGTAGCCGTCTTCACGCATCGCCAGCGCTGCATGCACGCAGCAATAATCGAATTCGATACCCTGGCCGATACGGTTAGGACCGCCGCCCAGCACCATGATCTTCTTCTTGTCGGTCGGATTCGATTCGCACTCTTCCTCGTAGGTCGAGTACATGTAGGCCGTGTTGGTCGAAAATTCGCCGGCACAGGTATCCACCCGCTTGTAGACCGGACGGATATTCAAGGCCAGGCGCTTCAGGCGCACTGCCGTATCCGTGGTCTTCAGCAGCTTGGCCAGGCGGCGGTCGCCAAAGCCCTTTTGCTTCAGGCGGAACAGCGTGTCGCGGTCCAGCGCTTCCAGCGTCTGGTTTTTTTCCAGCCACAGTTCGATATCGACGATTTCCTTGATTTGCGACAGGAACCACGGATCGATATGGGTCAGCTGATGCACCTCTTCCAGCGTGAAACCTTGGGCGAACGCGTCGCCGACATACCAGATACGGTCCGGACCCGGCTCGCCGAGTTCTTCTTCGATCACTTCGCGGTCTTGCGTCTTTTCGTTCATGCCGTCGACGCCGACTTCGAGGCCGCGCAACGCTTTCTGGAACGATTCCTGGAAGGTGCGGCCGATCGCCATCACCTCGCCCACCGATTTCATCTGAGTGGTCAGGTGATCGTCGGCAGTCGGGAATTTTTCAAACGCAAAACGCGGGATCTTGGTGACCACGTAATCGATCGAAGGCTCGAACGACGCCGGTGTCGCGCCGCCGGTGATTTCATTGCGCAACTCATCCAGCGTAAAGCCCACCGCCAGTTTCGCCGCGATCTTGGCGATCGGGAAACCGGTCGCCTTCGACGCCAGCGCCGAAGAACGCGATACGCGCGGATTCATTTCGATGACGATCATGCGGCCATCGGCCGGATTGACCGAGAACTGCACGTTGGAGCCGCCGGTATCGACACCGATCTCACGCAATACCGCCAGCGAGGCGTTACGCATGATCTGGTATTCCTTGTCGGTCAGCGTCTGCGCCGGCGCGACCGTGATCGAGTCGCCGGTATGCACGCCCATCGGATCCAGGTTTTCGATCGAGCAGACGATGATGCAGTTGTCCGCCTTGTCGCGCACCACTTCCATCTCGTACTCTTTCCAGCCGATCAGCGATTCTTCGATCAGCAGTTCCTTGGTCGGCGATGCTTCCAGGCCGCGCTTGCAGATGGTTTCGAATTCTTCGGCGTTGTAAGCAATGCCGCCGCCGGTGCCGCCCATGGTGAACGAAGGACGGATGATCACTGGGAAGCCAAGCTCCTTCTGCACAGCCCAGGACTCGTCCATGGTATGGGCGACGCCGGAACGTGCCGAGCCGAGGCCGATCTTGGTCATCGCTTCCTTGAACTTGGAACGGTCTTCGGCCTTGTCGATGGCTTCCGGCGAGGCGCCGATCAGTTCAACCTTATACTTTTCCAGGATGCCGTGGCGATGCAGGTCCAGCGCGCAGTTCAGCGCAGTCTGGCCACCCATGGTCGGCAGGATCGCGTCCGGCTTTTCCTTGGCGATGATGCGTTCCACCGCCTGCCAGGTGATCGGCTCGATGTAGGTGACGTCGGCCATTTCCGGGTCGGTCATGATGGTCGCAGGGTTGCTGTTGACGAGGATGACCTTGTAACCCTCTTCGCGCAACGCCTTGCAAGCCTGGGCGCCGGAATAGTCGAACTCGCAAGCCTGGCCGATGATGATCGGGCCGGCGCCGATGATCAGAATACTTTTTAAATCACTACGCTTAGGCATTTTTATTTTTCTCCAACATCGTTTGATTCATCAATTGAATGAAACGATCGAACAAGGGGGCGATGTCATGCGGGCCGGGCGACGCTTCCGGGTGGCCCTGGAAGCAGAACGCCGGCTTGTCGGTGCGGGCGAAGCCTTGCAGCGAACCGTCGAACAACGATACGTGGGTGACGCGGCAATTGGCCGGCAGGGTCGCGCCATCCACTGCGAAACCGTGGTTTTGCGAGGTGATCAGCACTTGCTTGCTGTCCAGGTCCTGCACCGGGTGATTGGCGCCGTGGTGACCGAACTTCATCTTGAGCGTCTTGGCGCCGGAAGCCAGCGCCATGATCTGATGGCCGAGGCAGATGCCGAAAGTCGGCACGCCGCGCTCGATCAGTTCCTTGGTAGCGGCAATCGCGTAGTCGCACGGCTCCGGGTCGCCAGGGCCATTCGACAGGAAAATGCCGTCCGGATTGAGCGCCAGTGCATCGGCAGCCGAAGCTTGCGCCGGCAATACAGTGATCTTGCAGCCGCGTTGCGCCAGCATGCGCAGGATGTTGAACTTGACGCCGTAGTCGAACGCCACCACGTGGTACTTCGGGGTGATCTGCTGGTCGTAGCCACGGCCGAGACGCCATTCCGTCTCGCTCCAGCTGTAAGCCTTGGTAGTCGACACAACTTTGGCCAGGTCCATGCCGGCCAGGCCGGGGAAGCCGCGCGCCAGTTCCAGCGCTTTCGCGGTTGCGGCGGCAATGTCCGGCTCGCCGGCGACGATGGCGCCGCCCTGCGCACCTTTTTCGCGCAGGATGCGGGTCAGCATGCGGGTATCGATGCCGGCGATGGCGACGATGTTCGACTCCTGCAGGTAGGCATCGAGGCTTTGGGTGGAGCGGAAATTCGATACCAGGCGCGGCAGATCACGGATGATCAGGCCGGCGGCGTGGATTTGGGAGGATTCGATATCCTCTTTATTGACGCCGGTATTGCCGATATGCGGATAAGTGAGAGTGACGATCTGGCGGCTGTAGCTTGGATCGGTGAGGATTTCCTGGTAGCCGGTCATGGCGGTGTTGAATACGACTTCACCTGTCGTATGCCCAACGGCGCCAATGGAAATACCTTGGAAAATCGTCCCATCTGCTAGCGCGAGGATGGCCGGTACGGTGAGGCCAGAAAAAAATGGCTGCAAGGGGTAACTCCTGATGTTGTTACCGCCGCTGCGCTGCGCCAAACGACCGCTATGAATCCCCAAACAGCGCCCGAACAGCGTTGATTTGACGGTTTATCAGTCTTTTTGGGACGAAATGGAAGGTGGTATGCGCTACGGCGGAGTAAATTGGGCTAAACCCTGCAATTATAGCCGACAACCACCTGCCCGGCAATCTGAACCGATGCCATACCGAGGATTTTTGTATAAATAATTATGCAAGACGATTGCCGTTGATGCAGCGACAACAAACCTGACCAACGATGCCTGCCAATACCTGCCAAACCGTCACATCTGCCAATAATTGTCAGCTTGCCGGTTTGGCATTCAAACACGGACACACACACACACACACAGTTGCAGATTGCCGGGACGGCAATCGCGCCCCTCTCCGCAACTGCATGCCGCGCTTTCCGCTTACAGGCCCAGGGCGGCAATACCAGCCTTGGCGATTTGCACGTCTTCAGTCGACTTCACGCCGGATACACCAACCGCACCCAGATACTCACCGCCGACAACGATAGGCACACCGCCTTCGAGCAGGCCTTCCAGGTTTGGTGCAGTAATGAACGAAAAACGCCCGTTATTGATCATGTCTTCGTAAATCTTCGATTCGCGCTGACCCAAAGCGGAAGTCTTGGCCTTGGCCGGCGAAATGTGCGCCGAAATCGGCGCTGCACCGTCCATGCGCTGCAGCCACAGCAGGTGACCACCGTCGTCGACGATGGAAATCGTCACCGCCCAGTGATTCGCCAGCGCTTCCGCCTCTGCTGCAGCGGCAATTTTCTTGACATCATCGAGTGTCAACACTTGTTTCGATTTCATTTTTGCTCCTTGTGAAAATAACTGATTATTGTACTTTAGTGCCTCGCAATAGACATCAACCAGCAACATTCCTCGCCCAGATAATTTCTGGCGCGATATTTGCTTTGCAGAAACCATGAAAATCGCAGCATGCCGACCATCTTTCTGATTAGTCCGATATTAATTGCAATATTGTCATGGTAAAGTAGCTGCCTTTCGCCTCTCCGGTTTGACAGGCGGGTCTTATTCACTTACATTCATGCGGTCGTAATGTCACAGAGCCCATCTAACACGATGACGATTAAAGAAGCCGTCCCTCATTTCCAGACCTTGGTCCTGGCTTGCACGCTGATCGCCAGTTTGTGGCTGTGCAGCTCCGCGCGGGCTTCCGACATTACCGTCTTTGAACCGCAACCCCAGCCTCTCACCACCCGCAGCAAACTCCAGCAGTTCACGGACCGCGCCTCGGACTTGGCAGTGAGCGCGATGGGCATGATCGGAATTCATTACAAATACGGTGGCAACAACCCGGAAAACGGCCTCGATTGCAGCGGTTTGGTACGCTATGTATTCAAAGACGCCTGGGGCGTGAATGTGCCACGCACGGCGGCGGAGCTGAGCCGCAGCGGCGAAAAAATCGACAAGCAGGATTTGAAGCCGGGCGACCTGGTGTTTTATAACACTTTGCGCCGCAGCTTCTCTCACGTCGGCATCTACCTCGGCGACAACAAATTCATCCACGCCCCGTCCAGCGGCGGCAAGGTGCGTATCGAGAGCATGGACCTGGCCTACTGGAAATCGCGCTTCAATGGTGCGCGCCGCATCAACGACCCCGAGCCGGGCAGCGACAATCAGCAATAAACAATAAGCAGTAAGCAGCGCTCAATCGCAATTGGCGCAAAAAATCCCCTGCCGGTGGCGATACAGCTACCCGCAGCGCCAACGGGATTGCAATACCCCCGGTCATTCTTCGCGCTTGTCCTTCAGCTTCTTCTTGATGACGGCCATTTGGGCCATGGCCGCCTGCTCGCCCGCCAGGATCGCGGTATTGCGCGCGGCAAAATCATTACCCTTCATCGCCCCCAGCTCAGGACGGATGACGATGTCCGCATCTTTCAATTCATAGCTATTGATGCTTTGGCCCATGATGGCGAACGTCTGCAGCAGCACATCGACCGAGCTGGAAGCGGCCTGCGCTTCCGGCGATGCGGAAATATTCACGGCGATCACGAAATCCGCCCCCATTTCATGGGCAAAGCGCACCGGCACCGACGACACCAGGCCGCCATCGACATATTGCCGGCCGCCGACAAGCACTGACTGGAATACGCCAGGAACGGCCGAAGAAGCACGCACGGCGGTCCCTGTATTGCCACGTCGGAACAATATCGGCGCACCGCTGTTCAGGTCGGTCGCCACAGCGCCGAACGGGATCTTCAGTTTTTCAATCGGTACATTGTGGATAGTCTTGTTGACGTAGTTCTGGATCGCCTCGCCCTTCAGCACGCCGCTGACCTTGGCAAAAAATGGCACCGACCAGTCTGAAATCGCCGCCTCGTCCATCTGCAGCGCAATCTTTTGCAGGGCGAAGCCGTTGTTGCCGGCTGCGTACAGCGCGCCGACGACACTGCCGGCGCTGGTGCCCACAACAATGTCAGGCACGATGCCTTGCGACTCCAACGCCTTGATCACACCGACATGGGCAAAGCCGCGCGCAGCGCCTCCACCTAGCGCCAGGCCGATCTTGACCGGCTTGCTGATTTTCGGCTGCACCGTTGGCACAACCGGCGCCGGCTGCGTCGGCGATGTGGTCTGGCCGCCGCCGCACGCGGATAGAACGGCGCACAGGGCAAGGCTAATGGCGAAACGCGGGGATAGGTGCAAAGATGGCATGGCGGTCTGCAGGTTGGCGGGCAAATAGGCGACAGGCTGTCGCCGCAGAATTGTAGCCGATGTTGACGATTTCAGCCCGTGCCGCGGACGCTTAAACTTCCTCTTCAGCAACAATCGAACTTGCCGGCAGCCTGACGGTGAAGACGCTGCCCTCGCCCGGCCGCGACTCCACGCCCAGGGTGCCGTGATGGCGCAGCAGGACATGCTTGACGATCGCCAGGCCGAGGCCGGTGCCCTGGGTTTCCCGCGAACGGCTCTTGTCGACCCGGTAAAAACGCTCGGTCAGGCGGGAAATATGCTCGCTGCTGATGCCGATGCCCGAATCCCTGACTACCAGCTGCGGACCGGCCTTGCTGTTTTGCCAGGCGATCTGGATCTTGCCGCCGGCCGGCGTGTAGCGCACCGCGTTGGAAATCAGGTTGCTGAAGGCGCTGCGCAGCTCGTCGCTGCTGCCATTGATGTCCGGGCCGTCGACCGTCAGCGACAGCACATGCTTGCCGGCTGAGAGGATTTCCGCCTCCAGCAGCAGGTTGTGCAGCATGGCGTCGATATTCACGCGCTCCGGCCGCAAGGGATAATCGACCGACTCCAGCCGGGTCAGGGTGAGCATGTCGCCGATCAGGCTTTGCATGCGATGGCCCTGTTCTGTCATCAGCTGCAAATGCGCGGAGCGGGTTTTCTGATCGAGGTCGGGCTGTGCCTGGGCGATCTCCAGGAAGCCGTTGATGACGGTCAGCGGCGTGCGCAGCTCGTGCGAGGCATTGGCGATGAAGTCGCGCCGCATCATGTCGATCCGCTCGGATTCGGTGGCGTCGTGCGTCACCAGGATCTGGCGGCGGTTTTCGAACGGAATGATCTGCACGATCAGCTTGCGTTCGCGCAAGCTCAGCGTCAGCGGCTGGTCGTAACGGCCGAGGATGATGTAGTCGATGAAATCCGGGGTGCGGATCAGGTTGGTAACACGCATCCCTTTATCGCGCCCGTGCTGCAGGCCCAGATGCCGTTCAGCGGCCGGATTGCACCACTCCAGGAACAGCACGTCGTCCATGATGACGACGCCGTCCGGCAGCAGATGCATGGCCTGGCGGAAGCGCGCCAGCCATTCGCTCAGCTCGGTCTGGTGCTTTTCGTCGTCGCGCCGCAATCTGTAAAGCCGCGAAAAAATATCGGTCCAGGCGCCCCAGCCGTCCGGCAGCTTCTCGCTGCGCGGATTGTCCAGCCAGCCGCTGAGACGGAACAGGTAATGCAGCTGCACCACCACCGCCACCGACATCAGGGCGAGTCCCAGCAGCAGGCCGGGGGTGGCGCCGAACAAGGCCCAGATCACGCCTGAGACGACAAAGATCAACAGGATCCGCAGCAAGGCCGGGATCCAGAACAGCATCTGTGGATTCATAAATCACTATTTTGCGATGGAAGCATCGGTTAAGCCACCGGCAGGACGAACCCCGCCGGCGATCTGCCAGGACCTGGCTGGCTTGTATTTTGCGCTACTTTGCCGAAAGCATGTAGCCGACGCTGCGCACTGTGCGGATCAGGTGCTCAGATTCCCGCAGCGCCTTGCGCAGACGCAGCACGTGGACGTCGACGGTACGCTCTTCGATCACTACGTGGTCGCCCCATACCTTGTCCAGCAGCTGGCTGCGGGAAAACACCCGGTCCGGATTCGCCATGAAAAATTTCAGCAGGCGATACTCGGCATGGCCGATATCGATCTTCTGGTTCTCCAGGCATACCGAGCAGCTGGCCGGATCGAGCGACACCGCGCCGGCCGACATCATGCCTGGCGCCTCATCGCCGCCCTTGCGCCGCAGCAGCGCCTTCACCCGCGAGGTCAGCTCGCGCGGCGAGAACGGCTTGGTCATGTAGTCGTCGGCGCCGTTGTCCAGGCCTTGGACCTTATCCTCTTCCATGCTTTTCGCGGTCAGCATCATCACCAGCATCGATTGCAGCTGGCGGTCGGCGCGCATTTGCGACAGCAGGCGCAAGCCGCTCTGGTCGGGCAGCATCCAGTCCAGCAGCACCAGGTGCGGCATGCGGCGCTGGACGAATTCCCAGCCGTCGGCAGCGGTATGAACGATGGACGGGGTCCAGCCTGCTTCCTTGATGGTGAAGCCTATCAATTCGGCAATTGCCGGCTCATCTTCGATAATCAGGATAGAGGTTTTATCGGCGGCCATTTTTCAATGCGTAGTTAATATTCATCAAAAACATTAAACTTCGTCGTCGAGCTGGCTGGTCGCATAATCGGTGTGGCGGATATCCTTGCCTTCGACAATATAGATCACGTATTCGGCAATATTCTTGGCGTGGTCGCCAATGCGTTCGACCGCCTTTGCCACCCACAGGGTATCCATGGAGGCCGAAATGGTGCGCGGATCTTCCATCATGAAAGTGATCAGGTTGCGCATGATCGAGCGGAAATCGCGGTCGATCACGGCGTCCTGGGCAATCAGCCGCATCGCCTGCTTTTCGTCCAGCCGCGCCAGCGCGTCCAGCGCATCGTGCAGCAGGTCGGCGGCGCCGCTGGCGATCACGCGCACCGTTTCGGTATGGTCGATGGTGCCGATGCCGCGCTTGTGCAAATGGATCGCGGTACGGGCGATCTTGGCGGCCTCGTCGCCGATGCGCTCGAGATCGGTAATCACCTTGATGGTCGCCATCACGGTGCGCAAATCGTTGGCGGTCGGCTGGCGGCGCACGATCAGGTGGCTGCAGGCATCGTCCAGTTCGACTTCCAGGCGGTTGACCTGATCGTCATCCTTGATCACGCGCTCGGCCGCATCCAGGTTGCCGTTGCGGAAAACGTTGATCGCTTCCTGAAACTGCCGCTCCACCAGGCCGCCCATGAGCAATACCTTGGAGCGAATGGTTTCCAGGTCGGTGTCGTACTGCTTTGAAGAGTGTTCGCCTGTCATCTGATTTCTTTCTGTGCTTTGCGGTGTGTATTCTTAACCTGAGATCGCATCAACCAAAACGGCCAGTGATGTAGTCCTGGGTTTCCTTGCGCGCCGGGTTCATGAAAATCTGGTCGGTCTCGCCGAACTCCACCAGCTCGCCCAGGTACATATAGGCGGTATAGTCCGAGCAGCGCGCGGCCTGCTGCATGTTGTGGGTGACGATGGCGATCGTGTAGTCCTGCTTCAGCTCGCTGATCAGTTCTTCCACCTTGGCGGTCGAGATCGGGTCCAGCGCCGAAGTCGGCTCATCGAGCAGCAGCACGTCGGGACGCACCGCGACGCTGCGGGCGATGCACAGGCGCTGCTGCTGGCCGCCCGAGAGGCTCAGGCCGCTCTTGTTCAGCTTGTCCTTGACTTCGCCCCACAAGGCGGCTTTCGACAGCGCCCATTCGACGCGCTCGTCCATTTCGCCCTTAGGCAGGTTTTCGTAGAGGCGGATGCCGAAAGCGATGTTGTCGTAGATCGACATTGGGAACGGCGTCGGTTTCTGGAACACCATGCCGACCTTGGCGCGCAGCATGTTCAGATCCTGCCCCGGCTCCAGGATATTGCGGCCGGCGTAGATGATCTTGCCTTCGGCGCGCTGGCCCGGATACAGGTCGTACATGCGGTTGAGCGTACGCAGCAAGGTCGACTTGCCGCAACCCGAAGGACCGATGAATGCCGTCACCTTCTTTTCATTCACTTGCAGATTGATATTCTTCAAGCCCTGGAAATTACCGTAAAAGAAATTCAGCTGCGAGATTTCTATGGTCGGCTGCTTCATTGGCGCCTTTATCGAAGTCATATCGAGTTGATTCGGTTTCATTGAGGTTTGCATGATAGGGATGGCAATCTAAGTGAATACATGAGCCTGAAATTAGCCTGGAAATTAACCTGGAATCTTCTGGCTGAATAATGACCGCGATACGATGTTCAAGGCCAGCACGCTGAAGGTGATCAGCAACGCCCCGCCCCAAGCCAGCGGCACCCAGTTGTCAAACGGGCTCATGGCAAACTGGCTGATGACGACCGGCAGGTTGGCGATCGGCTTGTTCATGTTGGTGCTGAAGAACTGGTTGTTCAACGCCGTGAACAGCAGCGGCGCGGTTTCGCCGGCGATACGCGCCACCGCCAGCAGCACGCCGGTGACGACACCAGCCTTGACCGCACGCAGGCGCACCAGCAATGCAACCTTCCAGCGCGGCGCACCGAGTGCGAAAGCCGCTTCGCGCAGATTGCCCGGCACCAGTTTCAGCATATTGTCGGTCGTGCGCACCACCACCGGCACCGCAATCAGCGACAGCGCGAAGGAACCGGCCCAGCCTGAAAAATGGCCTACCTTGGCGACGTAGATCGCGTACACGAACAGGCCGATGACGATCGATGGCGCCGACAGCATGATGTCGGTCACGAAGCGCGTCACCTGCGCCAGCTTGCTTTCCTCGCCGTATTCGGCCAGGTAGATGCCGGCCAGGATGCCGATCGGGGTGCTGAACACCGTTGCCAGGCCGACCAGCATCAGGCTGCCGATGATCGGATTGAGCAAGCCGCCGGAGCCGGAACCTGGCGCCGGGGTGTTTTGCGTCAGGATGCCCATGTTGAGGGCGCCGAAGCCCTTGATCACCAGGGTCGCCAGGATCCATGCCAGCACGGCCAGTCCCAGCGCCATCGCCAGAAACGACAGCACCATGCCGAAACGGTGCATCAGCAGGCGCTTGCGGTAGACCGGGTTGACCAGCGGCGTGGCCAGGACGTCGATGTTGGTTTGCGGAGAGTTCATTATTTGGCACCTTCTTTACGGGACATGCCCATCAACATGATTTTGGCGATCGACAAGACGATGAAGGTGATCACGAACAGGATCAGGCCCAGCGCAAACAAGGCCGATACGTGGAGCGTGGTGGAAGCTTCGGCGATTTCGTTGGCCAGGGTGGAGGCGATACTGTTGCCGGAGGCGAACAGCGACCACGACAGGCGCTGCGCATTGCCGATCACGAAAGTCACCGCCATGGTCTCGCCCAGGGCTCGTCCCAGTCCAAGCATGACGCCGCCGACGACACCGGTCTTGGCATACGGCAGCACCACTTTGCGCACCACTTCCCAGCGGGTGCAGCCAAGGCCGTAGGCCGATTCTTTCAATACCGCAGGGACGACTTCAAAGACGTCGCGCATCACCGAGGAAATGAAGGGAATGATCATGACCGCCAGGATCAGGCCGGCGGTCAGCAGGCCGATGCCCATTTTCGGGCCGCTGAAAAAGACGCCGATGAACGGCACGTTGCCCAGCGTGGAAGCGAGGAAAGGCTGGCCGTATTCGGCAAACAGCGGCGCAAACACGAACAAGCCCCACATGCCGTAGATGATGCTTGGCACGCCGGCCAGCAGTTCTACGGCGGTGCCGAGCGGCCGGCGCAATTTGGCCGGGCAGATTTCAGTCAGGAACAGGGCAATGCCGAAACTGACCGGGAATGCAATCACCAGTGCAATGAAGGAAGTCACCAGGGTGCCGACGATGGCGATCATGGCGCCGTAATGGTCGTTGACCGGATCCCATTCGACGGTGGTGATAAAGGAAGGTCCGAATTCGCGGAATACCGGCCAGGCGCCGATCGCCAGGCAGACGATGATCCCCAGCAGGACGAACAGCACGATCAGCGAAAACAGCAGCGTGACCTTGTGGAACAGGAAATCCTGAATCCGTTGCTTGCGCATGGTCGCCAGCAAGGTCTGGTGCGATATGCCCGCCTGTTCAGCGGTGCTTGCCTGGGGAGAGATCGATTGTGCCATGACAGGAATATTTGCACTCATGAGTAGCGATATCCGATGAAGAATAAGATGCGGCGGCAAAAACATCCAGCAGCCGGACCGCGCTCGACCTGGAGATGTTTCGCGTGGAGACTATTTTGCGACTAAACAATATCAACGACACGGGCAGTGCTCAATCTTCCCTGAGCTGCTGCCCGCTGTACTTCTGAACCATCTGCATCGGCAAACATTGCCGCCGCCAGGCAAAACCGGACTGGCGGCGGCTTGCAACAATTACCAGACTGCCTTGCCGGCGTTGTCCTTGATTTGCGACTTCCAGGACTCTTCCACCAGCTTCACGACCGATGCCGGGATGGCAACGTAGTCAAGTTCGGTGGCTGCAGTGCCGCCGTTCTTGTAAGCCCATTCAAAGAATTTCAAGACTTCCTTGCCCTTGGCTGCATCAGGCTGGGTTTTGTGGATCAGGATGAACGAAGCGCTGGTGATAGGCCAGCTGGTCTTGCCGGCTGCGTCCGTGAAATCGACTGCGAAACCCGGTGTCTTGGCCCAGTCGGCGCCGGCTGCGGCCGCCTTGAAAGTTTCGTCGTCCGGCTGCACGAAGCCGCCGTCGCGATTCTTCAGCTGCGTGTGCAGCAGCTTGTTTTTCTTGGCGTAGGCATATTCAACATAGCCGATCGAACCCTTGATCTTTTGCACGTTGGCGGAAACGCCTTCATTGCCCTTGCCGCCTACGCCGACTGGCCATTTGACAGCAGTGCCGGCGCCGACGCCGCTCTTGAAGTCAGGGCTGGTCTTCGACAGGTAGCTGGTGAACACGAAGGACGTGCCCGAACCGTCGGCGCGGTACACCACGGTGATGTCGGCCGCAGGCAGCTTGACGCCTGGATTGAGCGCGGTGATTTCAGGTGCATTCCACTTGGTGATCTTGCCCAGGTAGATGTCGGCCAGAACAGGGCCGGTCAGCTTGACTTGGCCTGGAGTCACGCCGTCCAGGTTGACGACAGGCACCACGCCGCCCATGATCGCAGGGAACTGCGCCAGGTTGTCAGCATTCAGGTCTTCCACCTTCAGTGGCATGTCGGAAGCGCCGAAGTCCACGGTCTTGGCCTTGATCTGTTTGATGCCGCCGCCAGAACCGATCGACTGGTAGTTCAGGCTGTTGCCGGTTGCGTCCTTGTAGGCTTCAGCCCACTTCGAGTAAATAGGATAAGGAAAAGAAGCGCCGGCGCCGGTGATTTCGGCAGCCATGACTGAAGAAACCGCCAGTGTCGAACCCATTGCGAGAATGGCGGCTTTAACGAGGTAATTCAATCGCATTTATTACTCCCTTGTTGACTGTAAATGTGGTGTGCCCAGGTCGAGACTGTTGTGAAATTGTTCTCTTTGCAGTGAAGCCAGTTTCACAACAGCCCCTAAGACAGGGCGAACTCTAACCAAGATTTATGACAGCTTTATGACGAAGAAAAAATGAATGTTAAAGGCATTTGATTGTCAGTAAAATAACAATTGCTGCACCGCAATTAAAGATGGCTATACTAGGCTTGCCGGGTGGGTCCGCCTCACGCCAGATAACATTGCCTAACCTCTCAAGCTCTTCCATTTTCTTCATCAAGCTGTCATATTCACTACATACACTTCGCCCTAACCATGAGACCAGCTGCCTGATTCATGAACAAAAAAACCAAGTCGGACGATAATACGAAGCAACTTAGCGCCCGGTTAGGCGCCAACCCCAGCTTTTTAAATCGCGAATTGTCGCAGCTTGCCTTCAATCGCCGCGTCATGGCCCAGGCTGAAGACCGCCATATACCGCTGCTGGAACGATTGCGATACTTATGCATAGTCAGCAACAACCTCGACGAATTCTTTGAAGTCCGCATCGCCAGCCTGCTGGCCAACAGCCAGATTGAAGGAGTAAGCGCCGATCCGCCGGCCCTGATAGCCGCGCTGGAACGCACCAGCATCGAATGCCACCAGATTGTCGACCGCCAGTACGCCATCCTCAACCAGACCATCCTGCCGCAGCTATCGGCCAGCGGCATCCACCTGCTGCGGCACAGCGACCGCAACGAAGAGCAGCGGGCTTGGGTAAAAGCCTTCTTTGACCAGGAAATCCGGCCGCTGCTGACCCCCATAGGGCTGGATCCAGCCCACCCCTTCCCCCAGGTAGTCAACAAAAGCCTCAATTTCATTGTCGAAATGGCAGGCAAGGATGCCTTCGGCCGCAGCACCTCGATCGCCATCATCAAGGCGCCGCGCGTGCTGCCGCGCGTGATCCGGCTGCCGGATGTGCTGTCGCCCAGCGGCGCCTCGTTCTGCCTGCTGTCGTCGATCATCCATGCCCATATAGGCGATCTGTTCAGCGGGCGGGAGATATTGGCCTATTCGCAATTCCGGGTCACCCGCAACAGCGATCTCTGGGTGGATGAAGAAGAAGTAAAAAACCTGCGGCAAGCCCTGCAAAGCGAATTGCAAAGCCGCCAGTTCGGCGTCGCCGTAAGGCTGGAGGTGGCGCGCAACTGTCCGCACCATCTGGCGCATTTCCTGCTCGAACAGTTTGCCATCGCCCCCAACCGCTTGTACGCCGTGGACGGCCCGGTCAATATGGTGCGGCTGTCGGAAATGATCGATCAGATCAACGTTCCCGAGCTGCGCTTCCCGCCCTTCGCTGCCGGCCTGCCGCCGCAGCTGGACTCGGGCGGCGACATTTTCGAACAGCTGAAGCAGAAAGATATCCTGCTGCACCACCCTTTCCAGTCATTCCAGCCGGTAGTCGATTTCGTCCGCTCGGCGGCTTTCGACGGCAATGTCGTCGCAATCAAGCAGACCATTTACCGTACCGGCATGAACTCCGACCTGATGGAAGCGCTGATCCTGGCGGCGCAACGCGGCAAGGAAGTCACCGTGGTGGTGGAACTGATGGCGCGCTTCGACGAAGAGGCCAATATCAACTGGGCCGACAGGCTGGAACGCGCCGGCGCCCAGGTGGTATACGGCGTAGTCGGCCTCAAGACCCACGCCAAGCTGTCGCTGGTGATCCGCCGCGAGCGCGACAAGGACGGCAACGGCGAGCTGCGCTATTACGCGCATCTCGGCACCGGCAACTACCATCCGACCACCACTAAACTGTATACCGACTTCGGCCTGCTCACCTCGAACCAGAAGCTGGCGACCGAAGTCAATGAAGTCTTCATGCACCTGACCAGCCTGACCAAGCCCAAGAAAATGGATTACCTGTGGCTGGCGCCCTTCCTGTTGCAAAAGGAAATCATCCGGGCCATTCACAATGAAGCCGAGATTGCCCGCAAGGGCCGGCCGGCGCGCATCGTCGCCAAGATGAATGCGCTGCTGGACGAATCGGTCATCCGCGCCCTCTACCAAGCCTCGGCCGACGGCGTCAAGATCGAGCTGATCGTGCGCGGCGCCTGCGCGCTCAGGCCCGGCGTTCCCGGCCTGTCCGAGAATATCCACGTGCGCTCCGTCATCGGCCGTTTCCTTGAGCACAGCCGCATCTATTACTTCCGCAACAATCTGCAGCATGACGTCTATCTGGCGAGCGCCGACTGGATGAACCGCAATCTGTTCCGGCGCGTCGAGGTCGGCTTCCCGGTACTCGACAAATTACTCAAGCGGCGAGTCATCAACGAAGGCCTGACGCCTTACCTGAAAGACAACACCAACGCCTGGAACCTCGGTTCCGACGGCAACTGGAACAAACCCAGGCAACATCGGCGGCAAAAACAATACAATGCGCAACGCCACCTGATGCTGGCGCTGGGTGCACTTTCTCCCTCGCAGTCGCCCTCCCGTCCTGCCAACAAGTGAGCAAGGAAAAAACATGGAATTGATCCTATGGCGTCACGCTGAGGCGGAAATCGGCGAACCGGACGAAGGCCGCGCCCTGACCGGCAAAGGCCACAAGCAGGCGTGGAAAATGGCTGACTGGCTGGACCGCAACCTGCCGCACAGCTGCAAGATCATCAGCAGCCCGGCTACCCGCACGCTGCAGACCGCCGAGGCGCTCGGCCGCAAATTTAAGATCCATCCCGACCTCGCCCCCGACTGCAGCGCCGAGCAATTGCTGGCCGTCGCCAACTGGCCCAACAACCGCGAACCGGTGCTGATCATCGGCCACCAGCCGACGCTGGGCCAGGCCGCGGCCTTGCTGGTAGCCGGCCAGATGCAGGAATGGTCTATCCGAAAAGGCAGCATCTGGTGGATTGCCCAACGCGAGCGCGGCGACATCACGACCAACTTCCTCAAGGCGGTCATGTCGCCGGACCTGATCGCCAAATAGAAGCCTGTTCGAAAACCTGCATAGCGCGCTGGCAGGTGGTATATTTGCGGCCAGCCGTTTAAAAGTATTTCGATTTATACGGTTGTTGTTAAACTACAGGATTTTTGCGGCATTTCTGTGCATAAGATAAAATGGGACTTGCATTGCATAATTTGCAACTGCCGATCCCGTTGTACTGGACCACCCAAGAGGTAAGGCATGCTCTATCAATTCCACGAATTCAACCGCTCTCTGCTGCATCCGCTGGTGCAATGGGCAGATGCAGGCACCCGACTCTTCACCGATCCAATCTCGCCGCTTGCCCACACGCCGTTTGCGCAACGTATCGCCGCCGGTTACGAACTGATGTACCGCATCGGCAAGGAATATGAAAAGCCGACATTCGACATCGTCAATACGCTGGTCAAGGATAAGGAAGTCGGGATTACCGAAGAAGTCGTCACCTCCCTGCCGTTTTGCCGATTGTTGCATTTTAAGAAAAATTTGAGCAATAAGGAAAGCGCCGCCCTGAAACAGCCGACCGTGCTGCTGGTTGCGCCGCTGTCCGGCCACCATTCGACGCTGCTGCGCGATACCGTGCGCGGCCTGTTGACGGAACACGATGTCTACATCACCGACTGGACAGATGCCCGCATGGTCCCGGCCAGCGCCGGCGCTTTCCACCTGCATGACTATATATATTACGTGCAGGCGTTCATCCGCCTGCTGGGCCCGGACCTGCACGTGATCTCCGTCTGCCAGCCGACCGTGCCGGTACTGGCGGCGATTTCGCTGATGGCGACGGAAAAAGACAGCCACCTGCCGAAAAGCATGACCATGATGGGCGGCCCGATCGATCCGCGCAAATCGCCGACCGAAGTCAACAATCTGGCCACGGACAAGCCGTTCAGCTGGTTCGAGAATACCGTCATCTATAGCGTGCCGGCCAACTACCCTGGCTTCGGCCGCAAGGTCTACCCGGGCTTCCTGCAGCACGCCGGCTTTGTCGCGATGAACCGCAGCCGCCATGCCCAGAGCCACTGGGATTTCTACATGCATCTGCGCGAGGGCGACAACGAATCCGCGGAAAGCCATCGCAAGTTCTACAACGAATACAATGCGGTGCTGGACATGCCGGCCGAATACTATCTGGAAACCATCAAGACGGTGTTCCAGGATTTCAGCCTGCCGCAAGGCACCTGGGAAATCGAAGGCAAGCTGGTCCGTCCGCAGGATATCAAGACGGTGGCGCTGTTCACCATCGAAGGCGAACTGGACGACATTTCAGGCCCGGGGCAAACCCAGGCGGCCCACGACCTGTGCAGCGCCATCCCGAAAGCCAAGAAGCAGCATTTCACTGCTGAAAAATGCGGCCATTTCGGCATCTTCTCCGGCCGCCGCTGGCGCGAGATCATTTGCCCGAAGATCACCGCGTTCATCAAGGCCAACGCCTGAGCGTTAGCGCTATCGCCTCGAACCGCAGTAATGAAGCCGTTCCTTGCACAGGAACGGCTATAATTTTCGCAATATTCGGCAAAGTCTTTTTATATAAGGCCGTGCGGCGTATTTATAAAAAATAAGATTTCCGCAAACGGCAATCTTTTCCGCAAAAAACCAATTTCTTCCACTCCAATGCCGGTGCTGCAGACATCGCCAGGCGGATTACCTGGTCTACTCGCTGAAGTTGTTATACAGCTTCAGGTTTGGCAATTGGAATAGTTCTCCTTGCTCGAAATCCTATTCTTGAGAATATTGAATGAGCAATCACAGGAAGCCAGAACATCAGCCAGATACCATATGACGAGAAATAAGCATCTTCGAAAACCGTCATCATGAGTGGGTACAGGGATAAGGCATAGAGATATATCGAGAGAGGTGTTCCCCACTGGAGGTAACGCATATAAAGACGTTGGTGAAATATGCCCAGGAAAATAAAAAGGCATAAAACGCCGATCGAACCGAAATCATGGGTCACTGGAAACAGTGCCGTATATGTGTTGCAATTGAACGGGATCTGAGCAAATTCATTGACTGGATCGCGTGGCAACATGTCGAACACCGGCCGCAAGAATGACGGCATCATTGCGAGACTATCGACTGCGGGACTTCCAGTGCTCAAGAAATTATTGAAGCATGACAGGCTGCTGAATAAATAGACCTGCAGATTCCAACCGATCTGCTCCATCAATCCATCATCACCCTCACCTTTGCCAAGAACTACGGCAATTCCAAAAAAGAGCACTACGAATAGGGCGGCAAAAATTAACATATGCCGAGTCTTAATTGCTCCACGACGCTTCAGAATTGCGATAGCAGCGATCGTAAACACGAGCAATTGAAGGCGTCCTGTCGTCAATATCGAAGCGATCGTACCGACAAGCAGCAATAACGTTATCAATCTACGATTCAAGTTCTCTACATAGCAAAGAAAATAAAGGCAAAAGGCAGAATAAATAATCAATAATTTGATGGCTATTTCATAGGTCTGCAGGCCAGCAAATTTTGCATTGATGATTGCCAGGCGTATCGCTATAGGAGAAGTTGAATCGGCATTCACTACGAACCAATAAATTATGCCTACAAATAGGAATGGCGCAAAATAGATAAAGCGTTTTACCCATTTTGGAGAAACGTATCTGATGCGAAATGGTTTTCCAGGGAGCTTGAGACGCCCCGCTCCAGATGTCCCAATGAGAAATCCAGTAATTGCGATAGCAACAATTATCCATGCCTCATTCAAAAATGGATCAAAGGATTCTGCCCAAAAATAATGCACAATGATCTGGGGAATCCACAAGAGCAGAAATAAGAAGGCTGGGGAAAGCATAGTGTTGCCTAGAAATGTCTTAGAAACACTATTCTACACGACGGAACTTGCTATTTTTTTTAACTGGAGACGATCCCAAGGCAAATAAAGAAGAGAGCAGCGGCATGTCAGCGGCACAAGATCAATTGGGGTATTCCACATCAACGATGACAGCGCGTCATGTGCGACATCGCTGCGGAAAATTAGTTAACCCAATTGATTTTGAAGAAAAATACAGTGCATTGCACAGGAACGGCCTTTTTCATTTGACGTGGCGCCGCCATGCAGCGCCGGCATTGCAGCCCCGGTATAATACGAGCCATGTTGTCATCACCCAGCCTCCCGCCACAAGTGCCCGCGCCATCCTCGCCCTCCCTCGCCGACCGCATCGAAGCGCTGCTGCCGCAGACGCAATGCACCAAGTGCGGCTATCCTGCCTGCCGGCCGTATGCCGAAGCTGTCGCTGACGGCAGCGCCGGTTATAACCAGTGTCCGCCAGGCGGCAAGGAAGGCGTGGCCCGCCTGGCGCAACTGCTGCAACGGCCGGTCATCCCGCTCAATCCTCTGAACGGCGCCGAGCGGGCGCGGCCGGTAGCGGTCATCGATGAAGCCGCCTGCATCGGCTGTACGCTCTGCATCCAGGCTTGTCCGGTCGATGCCATCGCCGGCGCCGCCAAGCAGATGCATACGGTGATTGCCGAGCTCTGCACCGGCTGCGACCTGTGCGTGGCTCCTTGCCCGGTCGACTGCATTGCGATGGTCGATGTCAGCGCCGGGCAAACCGGCTGGGATGCATGGACCCAGCTGCAGGCCGACGCTGCGCGAGCGCGCCATGACTTCCATAGCTTCCGGCTGCGCCGCGAGAAACAGGAAAATGATGACCGGCTGGCGGCCAAGGCGGCAGAAAAACTAAAGGCCGTCGCCGCCGCGGCGGCCGCTACCCCGGAACAGCAAGCCGAGCTGCAGCGCAAGAAAGCCATCATCCAGGCCGCCATCGAACGCGCCCGCCTGAAGAAAGAACAACAAGCCGGACAGGCTGCCAAGGACTCTCCATGAACGCCGAAAAACGCCGGGAAATATTCACCCGCCTGCGCGCAGCGCTGCCGCATCCGACCACCGAACTGGAATACACCTCGCCTTTCGAATTGCTGATCTCGGTGATCCTGTCGGCGCAGGCGACCGACGTCTCGGTCAACAAGGCAACCCGCAAGCTGTACCCGGTCGCCAATACGCCGGCGCAAATCCATGCGCTCGGCGTCGACGGCCTGATCCCGTACATCCAGACCATCGGCCTGTACCGGACCAAGGCCAAGAATGTGATCGAAACCTGCCGCATGCTGGTGGAACTGCACGGCGGCCAGGTGCCGCGCACCCGCGAACAACTGGAAGCGCTGCCCGGAGTCGGCCGCAAGACTGCCAACGTGGTGCTCAATACCGCTTTCGGCGTGCCGACGATTGCCGTCGACACGCATATTTTCAGGGTCTCCAACCGCACGGGTATCGCACCGGGCAAGGATGTCGACGCGGTAGAACACAAGCTGATGAAGCTGGTGCCCTCCGAGTTCCTGCTGGACGCCCACCACTGGCTGATCCTGCATGGCCGCTATACCTGCATCGCGCGCAAGCCCCTCTGCTGGAATTGCAGCATCGCCGACTTGTGCGACTTCAAGGCCAAGACACCGCTGCCGGAAAAAGGGATCTGACCTCATGCCACATTCTCATCCGCACACCGAACATCACTTTGAAGCCAGCGACACGGTACGCGATATCGTGATCGGCATGGCCGACGGCCTCACCGTGCCGTTCGCGCTGGCGGCCGGCATCAGCGGCGCGGCGGTCGGCATCGATATCGTGGTCACCGCCGGCGTCGCGGAAATCGCCGCCGGCTCGATTGCCATGGGCCTGGGCGGCTACCTGGCGGGGCGCACCCAGCGCCAGCACTACTACGCCGAGCGCGAGCGCGAAGAGCAGGAAATCCTCAAGGTGCCGCATCGCGAGCGCAAGGAAGTGATCGACATCATGGCGCAATACGGCGTCACCAAGCAGGAGTGCGAACCGATGCTGGCCGGGCTGGAACGCAACCCGATAGCCTGGCGCGATTTCATGATGCGCTTTGAACTGGGGCTGGAAGAACCGCAAGCCGGCGCCGCCAGGAAAAGCGCCATCACCATTGCCCTCTCCTACCTGGTGGGCGGCCTGATTCCGCTGGCGCCGTATATGCTGATGCATTCGATTCCGCAAGCGCTGGCGGTTTCCACCGTCGTCACCCTGCTGGCCTTGTTTATCTTCGGCTTCCTGAAAGGCAGTGTCACCGGCACCGGCGCTTTCAAGTCGGCGCTGCAAACCTTGATGGTGGGCGGCCTGGCCGCCGCAGCAGCCTTTTCCATCGCCAGACTGATCAGTTGACTACCCAGGTTTAATCCGGCAATTGGGTTTTGAGGGCTCTTATGACAGGAGCGCAGCGTTCGCGAGAATCTGGCGGGCGGGCCCGACTCAGCAAACGAACAAGACGCATTTATCGTGCGCTGCTTCAGTAATTCTTGGCAAAAGCGGAAAAGCAAAAAGCATTGCCAAAAAGCGCCGACTCCAGCATTCCTGTGCGCAGGAAGCCGTCGACACAGCACCATCCAGGCACTTGTTCTGGACTAGATCGTGTCCTATATTCAAATCAGCGAAGTTGTTAATCAGTACGCAAGTACATTTGTCGACTCGGCAAAAAATGTTGGCGTGCTGAACTACGCATGGATTGGCCTGTGCAGCAGTAGCCAGTTCCAAGGCGAACTTCGCTCTCAGGAGACCTACTGCCGAGCCTTAGCTAGCATGATCATTGGCCATAGAAGGAGAAAAAAATGGACAATCGCACAGCTATCCGCAATCAGCAGCGCAGGAAGGTTCTGAAGGCCGTAGCCGCAGTCGGCGTTTTGCAAGCTACTGCGCCGTTCATCGCGAAGGCCTACGGAGCGGAGTCGCCGATAAAATTCGGACTCAATGACCCCCTTACAGGTACTTACGCAGAACTCGGGAAAAACGAGCAGACAGGATGTGAGCTAGCCATTCAGGAAATCAATTCCAAGGGAGGCATTCTCGGGCGCCCGGTGCAACTGGTGGTAGAAGACTCCACGAGCGCTGACACTGGTACCGCCGTGCAGAAAGCCCGAAAATTAATCATGCGCGACAAGGTGGATTTTCTACTTGGCAACGTCAATTCGGCGATGGCCCTGGCGATCGGCCAAGTCTCCAACGAACTTAAGGTCTTGCACATCGTCACCGGCGGACACACCGACGCCGTCACGGGTTCTGACTGTCACTGGAATGTGTTCCGGGTCTGCAATACCACGCGCATGGAAACCAATTCCGTGTCCAAAATCCTGTTCGACAAGTACGGTAAAAAATGGTTTTTCATCACACCGGATTATGCCTTCGGACACACCTTGCAGCTAGGCTTTGAAGCCAGTCTCAAGACATTCGGAGGAACAGAGGTCGGCGCCGCATTGGCCCCGCTCGGGACGACCGATTATTCGCCTTACCTGATCAAGGCACAGGCAGCAAATCCAGACGTAGTCCTCTTCCTGACTGCAGGAGATGACTCGGTCAACTCTCTCAAGCAGGCTGTGCAATTCGGCTTGGACAAGCGTTTTCATATAGCGGGCGCCCAACAGGAACTTGAAGTACTGGAAGGACTTCCCGCCAATGCCCGTATTGGCACCTGGGTGTTTGAATGGTACTGGAATCAACCTAACGTCCCGCATGTGAGCGAATTCGTCGCGGCAATCAAGAAGAAAACAGGTCGAGTGCCAACGGCGCGTCACTGGTTCGGCTACGTTTCGGCATGGACTCTCGCGCTCGTCGCCAATCAGGAGAAGACTCTGGACGCAGTCAAGCTGGCCAAGGCGCTGGAGGGCTTCAAGTTGCCGCCCGAAGTGGCCCTGATGCCAGACACCCCGTTCTTCCGCGCTGGCGATCATCAACTGATGCCGAACCTGTACGTCGGACATGCCGTCGAGAAGGGAGCGCTGCCAGAAGATCTTTTTCATGTGGACGCCGTGGTCAAAGGCGTCGATGTGGCGCTGCCGGTCGCACAGACGGGTTGCAGCATGAAGTGGACATAAATACGGGACATAAATACGGGACATAAGTACCGGACATAAGTACCGGACATAAGTACCGGGCATAAGTACCGGCCATAAGTACCGGCCATAAGTACCCGATTGCCAGCTCGCCACAGGGTTTGCGCACTTGGTTAAAACGACTGACTGATGCGCGCCGAGCAACATCTGGTGCACAACCAGCGGACAGGAAGGAGTCGCCGAATCAGATTGAGCTGCCCACAGGATCAGGTACCGGGCGGCCTCGGCGAAAGCAGCATGACCGAGCTCATCCTCTTCAACATCTTCAACGGGATCATCATCGGCGCATTCTACGCGCTGATGGCGCTCGGCCTTTCGCTTATCCTCAACCTTAGCGGCATCATCAATTTTGCGCATGGCGGTTTCCTGGCAACGGGCGCCTACCTGGCCTATATGCTGATCCCCTACACGGGTTTCTGGCTGGCCTTGCTGTTCGCGCCAATGCTCACTGCCATGCTTGGTTTAGTCGTGGAACGCATCTTGATCCGCCGGCTGTATGCACGGGATCCTTTGTACAGCCTGCTGCTGACATTCGGACTGGCATTCATATTTCAAGACGGCACCCGCTACATCTGGGGGCCACAGACCCTTCCCTATGAAATACCTGCTGCGCTGGCCACACCGCTGAACTCGACCTTGTTTTTCCTGACGGGATATCGATTGCTTATGATGCTGCTGGTCTTGGCCACAGTGATCGGACTGTTCCTTATCCTCAATCACACGCGACTTGGCATACGGATCCGCGCCGGGACTGCCGATCTCAACATGGTGTCCGCGCTGGGAATCAATGTCCGGATACTGCGCAACCTCAATTTCGGCCTAGGCATCTATCTGGCCGGACTGGCGGGCGTGCTGGCCGCCGGCATGCTCGGCTTGCAGCCGACCATAGGCGACTCCTTGATCATGCCAAGCTTCGTTACCATCATCGTCGGCGGCCTGGGCAGCCTGCCCGGCACGTTGCTGGCCGGGATTTTAATCGGAGTCGCGTCTAGCGTGACCTCGGTATTTTTTCCATCGGCAACTGAGGCAGTAATGTACGTAATGATGGCGCTCGTGCTGCTGCTGCGCCCGCGAGGCTTGCTGGGAGAAGAAGGGAGGCTGCGATGAACAGCCGCTATCGGTTCACCGGCGACCTCGTGATCTGGGCCGCCTTGCTCACCATGCCGTTCTGGATGCACTGGATTGGCGGTTATCCCGCATTGGGTAGCCGCGTCCTGGTCATGGCGCTGGCCGCCATGTCGCTCAATTTCCTGCTGGGGTTTACCGGCGTGCTGTCCTTCGGTCACGCAGCCTATTTCGGCCTGGGAGCCTACGGCGTAGGCATGACGATCAAGTACCTGGCGCCCAGCACGGCTCTTGGCATCCTGGTCGGAGTGGCAATCGGCACCGCCGCTGCCGCCGTCATCGGCGCGTTGATCGTCAAGCTGCGGGGCGTTTATTTTGCCATGGCGACAATCGCTTTCGGGCAGGTGTTCTATTTCATCGCATTTCGCTGGAATGACGTCACAGGCGGTGACGATGGTCTTTCCGGCTGGCATCGCATGCCTATCAACCTGGGCTTTCGGACCATCGACATCCTGGGCAGCGACAAAGCGTTCTATTATCTTGTGCTGATCTGCTTCGCCGTCGCCGTCGCCATCATGGCGGCCCTGCTGCGTTCGCCGTTTGGACGCACCCTCCTGGCGATCCGCGAGAATGAACGCCGGGCGCGCTTTCTCGGTATCCCGATAGAGCGCCACATCTGGTTGTCTTTCGTGATTTCCTGCCTATTCGTGAGCTTGGCCGGCACGCTTTATGCGTTGCTCAACAATTTCGCTGACCCGCATGGCCTGCGCTGGGATCAATCCGGAGACTTCGTCATCATGACAGTGCTCGGCGGCATGCGTTCGCTATGGGGGCCGTTGATTGGCGCGGCAATCTTTGTCGTTTTACAGGACTATATTTCCAGTCGAACCGAGAACTGGATGTCATTCATCGGCCTGCTGTTCATTCTCGTCGTGCTGTTTTTCCCGCGTGGCGTCCTCGGTATCGTCCGCAGAAAAGAGAATTCATGAGCTTGCTGACGGTTGAAAACGTTTCCTGCCATTTCGGCAGCTTGCGGGCGGTCAACGAAATATCGATGACTATCGAACCGGGCGAACTACGGGCCGTAATCGGCCCCAATGGCGCCGGCAAAACAACCTTCTTCAATCTGATCAGCGGCTTGTTTCCCCCCACGGCAGGACGCATTCTGTTCGATGGGCAAGACGTCACCGCAATGCCGCCCCATCAACGCGTGACAATGGGCATGGCTCGCACTTTTCAGATTACCGAAGTATTTCCTGAGCTATCGGTGCGCGACAATCTGCGAATTCCGGCCGAAATCGTCGCGGGCCACCGACTGAGCCCGTGGCTGTCGCGGGCCGCAACGATGAGGGTAAGCGAACGCGTTGATGAGCTGATCGCTATGGGCGGCCTGAATGCCAAGGCTGACCGGCTGGTCGGAGAATTGTCGCCAGGCGACCAGCGCACCGTCGAGATCATTATGTCCCTTGCGCTCAAGCCTCGCCTTCTGCTGCTTGACGAACCGACTGCCGGCATGGGCGACCAGGAAACTTACGATATCACTCAATTGATACGAAACCTGCATAAGGATCACGCACTTTCAATGATTCTTATCGAGCACGATATGCGTGTCATATTTCGCTTGGCCCAACGCATCACGGTACTGTCTGAAGGACAGGTACTGGCTGATGGCACGCCAGGTGAAATCGCAGCAAATGAAGAGGTACAAGCCGCTTACCTGGGAAAAACAAAATGAATGTCTTGGACGCCGAAGGCTTGCATACATTTTATGGCAAGAGCCATATTCTGCACGCGGTGTCACTCTGCGTCCGAGAAGGAGAAATCGTTGCCCTCCTGGGCCGCAACGGCGCAGGAAAGACTACCACGCTGCGCAGCCTGATGGGATTGACGCAGGCCAGCCAGGGTCATGTACGCATCTTGGGTAAAACGACCACTGCTTGGCCCCCGTATCGTATCGCCGCGCTCGGCGTTGGCTATGTCCCCGAAGGACGGTGCGTCTTCCAAAATCTGACCCTGGAAGAAAATCTCTTAGTGCCGCTCGAACGGAGCGGCCCATGGACGATCGAACGGATCTATAAGCTGTTTCCGCGCCTGAAGGAGCGCAGCACGAACAAGGGGCGGCAACTATCTGGCGGAGAGCAAGAGATGCTGGCGATTGCACGCGCGCTCATGCTCAATCCCAAGCTATTGCTGCTGGATGAACCTTCGCAAGGATTGGCGCCGCTCCTCGTTCAAGAGGTATTTGACGTGATTGGAACAATGCGCGATGAAGGTATTTCGATACTGCTGGTGGAGCAAAACGTACGTGCCGCGGTCGAGATCGCAGACAGCGCCTGCGTGCTTGATGACGGCCGCGTCGTTTTTCAGGGCGCCGCCAAAGAATTTGCAAGCGATGAAGCAAGAGTGCGCTCGCTGGCCGGCGCGAGCGTTGAGAATTGGGAAGACACCTAGCACCCTGGGGGCGAAATGACTTCAATTGCTTGATCTGCTTATCGGGAGCGGGTCAGCCCTCCCCTCTGCATTCAATCACTGGAAAATTGCAGTTGCATCTTCAGCTGCCGTAAGCTCCTGTTGTGAAGCCGTCAGTGTAAAAATACCCAACCGCTTCACACATAACTAGTTGAGAGATTGACCTTACTAAAAGTGCGGCCGTCAGTCGTCAGTCTTTTCCGGAACGACCGTTGAACCAGCGCTCCAGCAATTTGCCGGCCGCCTCGCGCCCACCTAGTCCAAAGGCTAATGCAATCGCCACCGCAATCGCACCCAAGACTAAACCGAAGGCAATTTGCACAATCTCATTGGCAATTCCCATTGCACGCAAGCCCATCGCGAATACCAGTCCGAGAATGGCAAACTGAGCAATGCGTGCGAGCAAATTGCTGTTGTCGTTATCCGCCTGCTGGATGACACGACGCGCCAGTCCGGCCAGCCAGAAACCAATCATCAGAATGACGCTGCCCATCAGGATGTGCGCACCAAATTCAATGAACAGCGTCACGACATCCCGCACCTGCGAAAAGCCAAGCCGATTGGCCGCTTCCACGACCGCGAATAGCATGGCGAAGAAAACCACCAAACGCCCCGCCAGCGTCGACGGCTGCAGAGAGCTGGTGAACACTTTTTCGAGGCCGAGCAGTGACGGCAGACTGTCGGCCCCCGCGGCTACCAGCAGCTTTTGCAACAATGCGCCGACAAAGCGCGCAGCATAAAAAGTGACCAGCAGGATGACGACAGCGGCGACGATATTAGGTACGGCGCCAAGGAACTGGTCGAGCAGATTGGTGGCTGGGCGGGAAATTGCTTCAATTTTGAGCGCATCCAGGGCCGAAATCAGCGTCGGCACGAAAACGAAGATATACACTATCGTGCCAGCCAGACTGGACAGCTTGACCGGCGTAGCGCTCTCCGTCCCTTGCGCCAGTTTGTCCGCGCCAGCGGCTACCAGCAGATTGACAACCAGACCGCGCAGGATCTTGGCAAGAATCCAACCGACTAACGCAATCACAGCCGCGGCAAAGATGTTGGGCACAAACGCCAGCAACTTGTCAGTCATGCCTTGCACCGGCGTCAACAGGCCGTTCAAATTGAACACGGCCAGAATGGCGGGAATGAACATCAGGATAACCAACCAGAACAGCACATTACCCAGATAGCCGCTCATAGGCTGCATGTCGGCAGCTTCGGCCAGCTTGTCATCCAATTGACTGGAGCGCAGCGCCTTGTCTGCGATGCTGCGCAGTAACGATGCAATCAGCCAGGCAACCAGCGCCAGCACCGCTCCGCCGATCAGGTTCGGCAGATAGTTGATGATCCTCGTAATGAGTTGCGCGAATGGGTTGGAGACCGCATACAGGTTCAGGACATTGAAGATGCCCACGGCGGTAATGAGAAGGATCAGCCAGAATAGCCCGCTTGCGATCATGCCCTCGATGCGGGCGCCCTGCCCGGTGCTCTCGGTGATACGCTGATCGACTTTCAGTGCATTCAATAATTTGCGAGCGGCGGCCCGGGCAACAACAGCAATCAGCCAACCGACGATCAGAATGCCAAGCGCGCCGGCGATCTTTGGCAGATAGGCTCCCAACGTGTTTTGCAGCGAGATAAAAAAACTGGATAAATCCATTTTGTGCTCCCTCAAACGTTGTGATGCGATTTGACGACCGTTACCTCTTTCGAATACTCTGGCAAACCTTATCTAATAAGCGCCGTGCGTCGATGCAGCGGCCCACATTCGCGCATCGAAATCAACTCGAACGCGAGACTTGCAAATTTCTTTTTTTGTTGATCCCGCCTTTGAATGCCTTACCAGCGGTATATTTGACGATTTTAGTAGCCTTGCATAAAGCAGATCAGGCTCTCAGACCTGATGAATCACGATGAGCGAGGCTGCGTACGCCAGCGTTTTCTTGTAATGCGGCAGGCTGCGATGCGTATGCGCCGCCAGCTTGGCAAGCCGCTCTTTGAACGCCAGCAAATTAAGCTCGGGATCGCCCGGCTTGCTCAGGATGAGATAACGGCAGGCATCGTGGATGACGACCAGGATTTCCAGCTCCACGCTATCGCCGTAGAGGGACAGCGCTGCCAGCGTTTGAATTTTGTCTACGCATTCATCGATAAAACAGTGTTCGATATGGATGTCCATTACGTACTCCAGAAACAGCATTGCGGAAAATTGCGTTAAGAATAATCTTAGTGAGTGGCGAGCCGCATGTCCATTGGGGTTCACGGCATTTCACAAGAGTTATCAAATTCAATGTTGACCGGCAATATTCCGTGTTTTTCTGGCACACGGTTAGCCGTCAAAAGTGCTTTGAAATATTCTTCCGCATATTTTTGCCTGCCTCATTCCCACTTATATTCATACATATGATTGCCGGTTCATTTCGTCTTGGCCGCATTCGGCGCTGCCGCCCCGGCGTCGATTTTCGTGATGATGTAACCGACAGGAATCCATTGCCCCGTCGTCTGCAGCATCGAGATTTTTTCCACCGCCATGCCTTTTGCAAAGCGCGATGAAAATGCGATATTGATGTACTCGCCCGGCGGCAAGCTAGGCGGATCGGTGATGCGCACTATCTGCACCCATTGACGTCCGCCGATAGTGCCCAGGTCCTTTTTCACCGCCCCCAGGTACTTGACCCATCCATCCTTGCTGATGTTTTTCTGCATGGCAGGACCGCTCTGGTCCCACATGCGGTCGGCCTGGCCGGCATCGGCCATCGCCGCCCACTGGGTCGCAGTGACGACGGCGCTGTCGATCGAGCCGTCTATCTGGGCCGACGCCGGATTGGCCAAGACCAGGCCGATCACCGCGATCGCCCAGATACCGGCGGCTTTTTTAAACAATGAAATCATTTGTCTCTCCCAATCGAATCGAGGCCAGGCCGCTGCGCATTCTCCAGCAGGCTCATGCCAGCCCTCTACTTCTCTCCCAAGACTTCAATCTCGACACGCCTGTTCGGCTGCAAACACTGCACCAGCTGCGGCGTCACGGCTTCGCCCTCGCACTGGACCAGCGGCTGCGACAGTCCTGCGCCATAGGCCTTGATCGCCTTGTCGTCCAAGCCTTGCTGCACCAGGTAGCTGCGGATGGTTTCAGCCCGCGCCTTGGACAAGGTGAAATTGGCGGTTTCGGTGCCGATCCGGTCGGTGTGGCCTGTCACAACCACGGAAGTGAGCTTGACGCCATCCTGCTTGAGCTGGCTCACCAGGCTGTCGATTTTTTCGCGGCCCGGCCCGGTCAGGTCGGCCAGGCCGGATTTACCGAAGGCAAACAAGCCGTCGGCGGCAAGGGTGACGCGCTGATGGTAAGGCTGGTCTGCCAGAACCGTCGTCGAGCCAGGCGGATTGACGTATTTCTGGCAATCCGGGTCTTTCCAGCGAGTAGAGGCGACATGATAGTTCGAGTCATAGTTGACCATGAACTGACAAGTCACATATTCGTTGTTTTTACCCGTACGGAAATTGAAAATATAATTCCAAACTCTCACGTTAAAGACGCCTTCGTGGAAATGCGGCACGCCCAGCAAGTCGTAGACCTGGGTCTTGCTTAGGCCAGGCCCCATGTTGCGCAGGTTTTCAGTCGAAACGAAGGTCCCTTCTTGCATGTAGGAAGAGTCGCGATCCGGGAATTTTTCCGGCGGATCCTCCGCCAGGGCCGAACCAGCGACAAGCAGCAGTACGCCGGCATAGACGGCCGCCCACAGATTGTTCAGCTTCATTATTGACCGTTTCATATTTTCTTCCTCCGTTAGACGTTCAGGATATTAGCCCCATGAGGGATGCTCGCATCCCTCATGGCCGGCTTCATTACCACTGGAAGCCAGCGGATACCACACCGCCTGTTTGACCTCGGCTACTCGATGTCGCGGCAGCCTTGTAGACCCAACGTCCGTTTTCGGAGATCGTCGAAATCCCTAACGCTAATCCGGTTTGCCCTTGGAACGTGCTTCCGGCAATCGCCACCATGCTCTTCCCGGGTGCTGACGGCTGCGGCAATCCACCTACCGCCATCGCCGCCGCGGAGCCGCCATCAGCATCATGCCGGTTGGAATTGACCGAGTTCTGCAAAGCTTGCGCCCTGCTATCTGTGTACTGGTTGGCTTGCTGCACCGCTGCCCCCATGCCGGTATTGAGTTGCGAAACGTTGACGGCATCCGTCGGCGCAGTCCCCGATGCGACGTTATGGATGGTGACCGGGCCAGCTGAGCTGCCGTTGCCCATGGTGACGCTGCTGTAGTTGGTCGTACCGTCAGGATTGGTGTCGTAGCGCACGCCGCCTGACTGCACCGCTTGCAACTGGCGCACGTTGACCGCGTCGGTTGCCTGCGTACCGCCCGCCACGTTGGTGATCTGGCGCTCGTTGCCGGCGCTACCCACTGAAACCGCACCTTGGGTGGACGCCACCGCGGTATTGGAGAATTGCTCCTTGCCGCCGTTCATGCCGGCACGGTCAGCCGTCGCACCGCTACCCAGCGCCACACCGCCGCTCACCGTCGAACTTGCACCAGAGCCAATGGCGACCGCATTCATGCTGGTTGCGCTGGCGCTCTTGCCAGAAGCAATTGCATCTATTCCCGTGGCGCCATCGTTGTTGACATTGCTGCCGCCAGTCGAATTGACGCTGTAGTACTTGGTCTGGCCCAGCGCCACCACCGAGGTCAGGTTATTGATCGCGGTATTGGTTGCGAACAGCTGGCTGCCGTTCACGGCATCGGTGCTGCTGGCGGTCAGCTGGCCGGCCGCCACGTTGGTGACCTGCCGCTCGCTGCCGGCGCTGCCCACGCTGACCACCCCTACTGGGGCTGCTCCGGCAAAGGTATAACTGGTGCCCTTGATCGTGGTGCCAGTCGTCGCAACCGCTGCTCCGGTGGTCGAACCATTGCCCAGTGCCACGCTGTTGGCCGTACTGGCCGTCGCCCCTTGACCAACGGCGGTGCTATTGGCAACGGTAGCCTGAGCGCCATTGCCCAAGGCCGTGCTGTTGGTTCCCGACGCCACCGCGCCGAAGCCGCCGGCGCTGGCATTGGCGCCGCTCGAGACCGGCTGCGCCGCAGTCACGCTGCTGTCCGACACGAATGGGCCGGCCTTGCCGTTCGTGATATTCGTGACCGTCGTACCCAGGGTGTTGATCGCCGTATTGGTGGCAAACAGTTGCGAACCATTCATCGCATCCGTGCTGGTCGCACTGACCTGACCGGCAGCAACGTTGGTGATGGTGCGTTCATTGCCGGCGCTACCGACGCTCACCGTGCTCGCCGGCGTGGTGCCGGCAAAATTGTAGGCAGTGCCGTTGATGGTCCCGCCCGTTGTTGCAATTGCCGCCGCCGTGGTGCTTCCTGCGCCCAAAGCGACTGCGCCGGCATTGCTGGAAGACGCGCCGGCACCGATGGCAATCCCTTGCGTCGCTGCAGCCGACACCGTCGCGGTATCGCCCAATGCAATGGCGCCGGCATTGTTCGCCTGCGATGCATTGCCCAGCGCTACCGCGCCCTGGCCGGTCGCCGTATTGGCATTCCCCAGCGCCAAGGCGCCTTGGCCGTTAGCGGTGTTGTTGGCGCCCAATGCGACCGCGCCCGTGCCGGTCGCAGTGTTCGGATCGCCGATCGCTACCGCGCCGTCGCCGCTGGCAGTATTGCCCACGCCTATCGATACCGCCTTGCCGCCGGTTGCCGTGGCCGTCTGGCCGATGGCGATGGCGCCGGCGGAATTGGCTATCGCTCCGGTCCCTTGCGCAATCGAATTGCCGCCTGTCGCTTGCGCGCCATTGCCCAGCGCGATGTCGTTGGCGGTCGCCGGCGTGCCGTTGACGCCTGCCACCGCATTCAGGCCCTGGGCGATCGAATCATTGCCGTAGGCGTTGGCGACCGGTCCGACGGCGATGCTGTCGGTACCCGCCGCGTTGCTGTCGGCCAGCGTCGAATTGGTGTGGAAATACTTGATGCCGCCGCCATTGTTGATGGTGTTGATGGCTGTATTGGTGGCAAACAATTGCGAACCATTCACCGCATCGGTGCTGGTCCCGCTCAGCTGACCGGCTGCCACATTGGTCACCTGACGTGGAGATCCGGCGCTGCCGACGCTCACCACGCCGGTAGGCGCGCCGCCGGCAAAGGTATAGGCCGTGCCGCCAATCGTTGCTCCGGCAGTTGGCACCGCAGCCGCTGCCACCGTGCTGCCCTGGCCCAGCGCCACATTGCTGCCGGCGGTGCCAGCCGCGATGCTGGCGCCCTGGCCCAATACCGTCGCATTGGCGTTGCCGTTGTCGGTGGACTGGTTACCCAGCACTGTCGACGCCGCACCCGTCGCCGTTGCGCCGAAACCGCCGGCGCTGGCATTGGCGCCGCTCGACACCGGCTGCACTGCGGTCACGCTATTGTCCGAGACAAAAGGACCTACCTTGCCGCTGGTGACCGCATACAGCTGCGAACCATTCACGGCATCGGTGCTGGTCGCATTCAAGGCCGCCGGCGCCAGGTTGGTGATCGTCACCGGCGCGCCCGCACCGGCGCCGCCGGTGGCGCCCAGGGTGATCTTGTTGCCGCCGACCGCATCGTACTTGACCGCGATATTGGCGGTGTTGTCGATGTTGGTATTCAATGCAGTCAGAGCACCGGCAACCGTCGTCTGCGCAGTTGGTCCCGTCACGGCACCGGTAGCGCTCACGGTGTTGATCGGCTGGCTGAAGCCGCTGATCGCGCCGGTCGCCGGATTGTAAGTGGCGCCGCCGCCCAGCGTGCTCGCGGTGCTGTTCCCGAGATTGTCCGTATGGGCTTGCACCGTGCTGATGCCGGTGGACAGCGAAACGACCGAGGTGGAAGTGGAGGTCGACAGCGATGCCACGCTGCTGTTGGTTGTGCTTAGACCAGTCGACGTTGATGTCGACAAGGACGCCACGCTACTGTTGGTCGTACTCAGACCAGTCGAGGTTGATGTCGACAAGGACGCCACGCTACTGTTGGTCGTACTCAACCCTGTCGAAGTTGACGTCGACAACGAAGCTACACTGCTATTGGTCGTGCTCAACCCTGTCGAGGTTGAGGTCGACAAAGATGCGACGCTGCTGTTGGTCGTACTCAAACCAGTCGATGTTGATGTCGACAAGGACGCCACACTACTGTTGGTCGTACTCAGACCAGTCGAGGTTGAGGTCGACAACGACGCCACGCTGCTGTTGGTCGTACTCAGACCAGTCGAGGTCGAGGTCGACAGCGAAGCGACACTGCTGTTGGTCGTGCTCAGACCCGTTGACGTTGATGTCGACAGCGATGCCACACTGCTGTTGGTTGTACTCAGGCCGGTCGAGGTCGAGGTCGACAACGACGCCACACTGCTGTTAGTCGTGCTCAAACCGGTTGAGGTCGAGGTCGACAAGCTGCTGATATTGGAACCGACAGTGCTCGCCACGGTGTACAGTTGGCTGCCATTGATCGCATCCGTGCTGCTGGCGCCAATCAGTCCGGCGGCGACATTCTGGATCCGGCGTTCAGTACCCGGCGCACCGACGCTTACCACGCCGGCGCCCGAACTGGCGCCGGCGAACGGACCAAAGGTTGTACTGCCTATCGTGGCATTGGTCACGCTACCCGTGCCGCCGGTAGCTGCCGATGCCGCACTGGTCGTGGTTGACGATTGACCTAATGCAATGGAACCAGCGACGCTAGCGTTGGCCCCGGCGCCGAGGGCGATCGAATTGCCGCCAGTCGCGCTGGCAGCGTTGCCCAAGGCAATATCGTTCGCCGTTGCCGGCGTACCGCTGACGCCAGCGACCGCATTCAAGCCCTGTGCTATCGAATCATTGCCGAAAGCATTGGCGGCAGGCCCGACAGCAATCGCATCAGTGCCCGTCGGCGAACTATCCGCCAGGACCGAATTGGTGTGGAAATACTTGATGCCGCCGCCATTGTTGATGGAGTTGATGGCTGTATTGGTGGCAAACAGCTGCGAACCATTCACCGCATCGGTGCTGGTTCCGCTCAGCTGACCGGCTGCCACATTGGTCACCTGACGTGGAGAGCCGGCGCTGCCGACACTCACAACGCCGGTCGGCGCGCCGCCGGCAAAGGTATAGGCCGTGCCGCCAATCGTCGCACCCGCTGTCGGCACTGCTGCGGCTGCCACCGTGCTGCCCTGGCCCAGCGCCACATTGCTGCCGGCCGTGCCAGCCGCGATGCTGGCGCCCTGGCCCAGTACCGTGGCATTGGCGTTGCCGTTGTCGGTGGACTGGTTGCCCAGCACCGTCGAGGCCGCCCCCGTCGCCGTTGCGCCGAAACCGCCGGCGCTGGCATTGGCGCCGCTCGACACCGGCTGCACCGCCGTCACGCTGTTGTCCGAGACAAAAGGACCCACCTTGCCGCTGGTGACCGCATACAGTTGCGAACCATTCACGGCATCCGTGCTGGTCGCGTTCAAGGCCGCCGGCGCCAGGTTGGTGATCGTCACCGGCGCACCCGCACCGGCGCCGCCAGTGGCGCCCAAGGTAATCTTGCTGCCTCCCACCGCATCGTACTTGACCGCGATATTGGCCGTGTTGTCGATATTCGTATTCAATGCAGTCAGAGCCCCTGCAACCGTGGTCTGTGCCGTCGGACCAGTCACGGCGCCCGTAGCACTCACGGTGTTGATCGGCTGGCTGAAGCCGCTGATCGTGCCGGTGGCCGGATTGTAAGTGGCGCCCCCGCCCAGCGTGCTCGCGGTGCTGTTCCCGAGATTGTCCGTATGGGCTTGCACCGTGCTGATGCCGGTGGACAGCGAAACGACCGAGGTGGAGGTGGAGGTCGACAATGATGCCACGCTGCTGTTGGTCGTGCTCAGGCCAGTCGAGGTCGATGTCGACAACGAAGCGACACTGCTATTGGTCGTGCTTAGGCCGGTCGAGGTTGAGGTCGACAGCGAAGCCACACTGCTGTTGGTCGTGCTCAGGCCGGTCGAGGTCGATGTCGACAGCGAAGCCACACTGCTGTTAGTCGTGCTCAAACCGGTTGAGGTCGAGGTCGACAAGCTGCTGATGTTGGAACCGACGGTGCTTGCCACGGTGTACAGCTGGCTGCCATTGATCGCATCCGTGCTGCTGGCGCCAATCAGTCCAGCAGCGACATTCTGGATCCGGCGCTCAGTACCCGGCGCACCGACGCTTACCACGCCTGCGCCCGAACTGGCGCCGGCGAACGGACCAAAGGTTGTACTGCCGATCGTGGCATTGGTCACGCTGCCGGTGCCGCCGGTAGCTGCCGATGCCGTGCTGGTCGTGGTTGACGATTGACCCAATGCAATGGAACCAGCAACGCTAGCGTTGGCCCCGGCGCCAAGGGCGATCGAATTGCCGCCAGTCGCTTGGGCAGCGTTGCCCAAGGCAATGTCGTTCGCCGTTGCCGGCGTGCCGCTAACGCCAGCGACCGCATTCAAGCCCTGTGCTATCGAGTCATTGCCGAAAGCATTGGCTGCTGGCCCGACGGCGATCGCATCGGTGCCCGTCGGCGAACTATCCGCCAGGACCGAGTTGGTGTGGAAGTACTTGATGCCACCGCCATTGTTGATGGTGTTGATGGCTGTATTGGTGGCAAACAATTGCGAACCATTCACCGCATCGGTGCTGGTCCCGCTCAGCTGGCCCGCCGCCACATTGGTCACCTGACGTGGAGAGCCGGCGCTGCCGACGCTCACAACGCCGGTCGGCGCACCGCCGGCAAAGGTATAAGCCGTGCCGCCAATCGTTGCACCCGCGGTCGGCACAGCAGCAGCAGCCACCGTGCTGCCCTGGCCCAGCGCCACATTGCTGCCGGCCGTGCCAGCCGCGATGCTGGCGCCCTGGCCCAGTACCGTCGCATTGGCATTGCCGTTGTCGGTGGACTGGTTGCCCAGCACCGTGGAAGCAGCGCCGGTTGCCGTTGCACCGAAGCCGCCGGCGCTGGCATTGGCGCCGCTCGAGACCGGTTGCACCGCCGTCACGCTATTGTCCGAGACAAAAGGACCTGCCTTGCCGCTGGTAACCGCATACAGTTGCGAACCATTGACGGCATCGGTGCTGGTCGCATTCAGTGCCGCCGGCGCCAGGTTGGTGATCGTCACCGGCGCACCCGCACCGGCGCCGCCAGTGGCGCCCAAGGTAATCTTGCTGCCTCCCACCGCATCGTACTTGACCGCGATATTGGCGGTGTTGTCGACATTGGTGTTAAGGGCTGTCAATGCCCCTGCAACCGTCGTCTGCGCCGTCGGTCCCGTCACGGCACCGGTGGCACTCACGGTGTTGATCGGCTGGCTGAAACCAGTGATGTTGCCTGTGGCAGGGTCATAGGCCGCGCCGCCGCCCAGCGTGCTCGCCGTCGTGGCGCCCAGGTTGTTGACGCCGGTGACGACCGAGTTCAGCTGCGAACCATTGATCGCATCGGTGCTGGTGGCCGAAATCACGCCGGCGGCCACATTCTGGATCTGACGCTCAGTACCCGCAGCCCCCACCGAAACAACGCCGTTGGTCGAAGCCCCCGCTTCCACGCCTGCGGCGGTACCGCCAAATTGGGCTGTCGTGCCGGTGTGCGGCGCCGCTGTGCTTGAATGCGAACCCAAGGCGACATCGTTGGTATTACTAGCTACCGCCGTATCGCCCAACGCTACCCCACCCGCCGCTGCCGCAGTGCTGGCGTTGCCCAGCGCCACCGAGCCCCGGCCGGTCGCCGTGTTGGCATTGCCGAGCGCTATCGCACCCTGGCCGTTGGAAGTATTGTTGGCGCCCAGCGCCACGGCGCCGGTGCCGGTGGCTGAGTTTGGATCGCCGATGGCTACCGCACCATTGCCGCTGGCCGTGTTACCGACACCGATCGAAACCGCCTTGCCGCCGGTTGCAGTAGCCGTCTGGCCGATGGCGATGGCGCCGGCGGAATTGGCTATCGCTCCGGTCCCTTGCGCAATCGAATTGCCGCCGGTCGCTTGCGCGCCATTGCCCAAGGCAATATCGTTGGCCGTCGCCGGCGTGCCATTAACGCCAGCGACCGCATTCAAGCCCTGTGCTATCGAATCATTGCCGAAAGCATTGGCTACAGGCCCGACAGCAATCGCATCGGTGCCCGTCGGCGAACTATCCGCCAGGACCGAGTTGGCGTGGAAGTACTTGATGCCACCGCCATTGTTGATGTTGTTGATGGCTGTATTGGTGGCAAACAATTGCGAACCATTCACCGCATCGGTGCTGGTTCCGCTCAACTGCCCTGCCGCCACATTCGTCACCTGACGTGGAGAGCCGGCGCTGCCCACGCTCACCACGCCGGTCGGCGCGCCGCCGGCAAAGGTATAGGCCGTGCCGCCTATGGTCGCACCCGCTGTCGGTACCGCAGCTGCGGCCACCGTGCTGCCCTGGCCCAGCGCCACATTGCTGCCGGCCGTGCCAGCCGCGATGCTGGCGCCCTGGCCCAGTACCGTCGCATTGGCGTTGCCGTTGTCGGTGGACTGGTTGCCCAGCACCGTGGAAGCAGCGCCGGTTGCCGTGGCGCCGAAGCCGCCGGCACTGGCATTGGCGCCGCTCGACACCGGCTGCACCGCCGTCACGCTATTGTCCGATACAAAAGGACCCGCCTTGCCGCTGGTAACCGCATACAGCTGCGAACCATTGACGGCATCGGTGCTGGTCGCGTTCAAGGCCGCCGGCGCCAGGTTGGTGATCGTCACCGGCGCGCCCGCACCGGCGCCGCCGGTGGCGCCCAGGGTGATCTTGTTGCCGCCGACCGCATCGTACTTGACCGCGATATTGGCGGTGTTGTCGATGTTGGTATTCAATGCAGTCAGAGCACCGGCAACCGTCGTCTGCGCCGTCGGTCCCGTCACTGCTCCAGTGGCACTGACGGTGTTGATCGGCTGGCTGAAGCCGCTGATCGTGCCGGTCGCCGGATTGTAAGTGGCGCCGCCGCCCAGCGTGCTCGCGGTGCTGTTCCCGAGATTGTCCGTATGGGCTTGCACCGTGCTGATACCAGTGGACAGCGAAACGACCGAGGTGGAAGTGGAGGTCGACAGTGATGCCACGCTGCTGTTGGTTGTGCTCAGGCCCGTCGAAGTTGATGTCGACAACGAAGCGACACTGCTGTTGGTCGTGCTCAAGCCCGTTGAGGTTGACGTCGACAGCGATGCCACACTGCTGTTAGTCGTGCTCAAGCCAGTCGACGTTGAGGTCGACAACGAAGCCACACTGCTATTGGTCGTGCTCAAGCCAGTCGAGGTTGATGTCGACAGCGAAGCTACACTGCTATTGGTCGTGCTCAACCCTGTCGAGGTTGAGGTCGACAGCGAAGCCACACTGCTGTTGGTCGTGCTCAAGCCTGTCGACGTTGATGTCGACAAGGACGCCACGCTACTGTTGGTCGTACTCAGACCAGTCGAGGTTGATGTCGACAGCGAAGCCACGCTGCTGTTGGTCGTACTCAGGCCAGTCGATGTTGACGTCGACAGCGAAGCCACACTGCTGTTGGTTGTGCTCAAGCCCGTCGATGTTGATGTCGACAGCGACGCCACACTGCTGTTAGTCGTGCTCAGACCAGTCGAGGTTGATGTCGACAGCGATGCCACGTTGCTGTTGGTTGTGCTCAGGCCAGTCGAGGTCGACGTCGACAGCGAAGCCACATTGCTATTGGTCGTGCTCAAGCCCGTCGACGTTGATGTCGACAGTGAGGCCACATTGCTATTGGTCGTGCTCAGACCAGTCGAGGTCGATGTCGACAACGACGCCACACTGCTGTTAGTCGTGCTCAAACCGGTTGAGGTCGAGGTCGACAAGCTGCTGATATTGGAACCGACAGTGCTTGCCACGGTGTACAACTGGCTGCCATTGATCGCATCCGTGCTGCTGGCGCCAATCAGTCCGGCAGCGACATTCTGGATCCGGCGTTCAGAACCCGGCGCACCGACGCTTACCACGCCGGCGCCCGAACTGGCGCCGGCGAACGGTCCAAAGGTTGTGCTGCCGATCGTGGCATTGGTCACGCTACCCGTGCCGCCGGTAGCTGCCGATGCCGTGCTGGTCGTGGTTGATGATTGACCTAATGCAATGGAACCAGCAACGCTAGCGTTGGCCCCGGCGCCGAGGGCGATCGAATTGCCGCCCGTTGCCTTCGCAGCATTGCCCAAGGCAATATCGTTCGCCGTTGCCGGCGTGCCGCTGACGCCAGCGACCGCATTCAAGCCCTGTGCTATCGAGTCATTGCCGAAAGCACTGGCTGCCGGTCCCACGGCGATCGCATCGGTACCGGTCGGCGAGCTGTCCGCCAGGACCGAATTGGTGTGGAAATACTTGATGCCTGCGCCGTTGTTGATGTTGTTAATCAAGCTATTTGTCGCAAACAGCTGCGAACCATTCACGGCATCGGTGCTGGTCGCGTTCAAGGCTGCCGGGGCCAGGTTGGTGATCGTCACCGGCGCGCCCGCACCGGCGCCGCCGGTGGCGCCCAGGGTGATCTTGTTGCCGCCGACCGCATCGTACTTGACCGCGATATTGGCGGTGTTGTCGATGTTGGTATTCAATGCAGTCAGAGCGCCTGCAACCGTGGTCTGCGCCGTCGGCCCAGTCACGGCGCCGGTAGCACTCACGGTGTTGATCGGCTGGCTGAAGCCGCTGATCGTGCCGGTCGCCGGATTGTAAGTGGCGCCCCCGCCCAGCGTGCTCGCGGTGCTGTTCCCGAGATTGTCCGTATGGGCTTGCACCGTGCTGATACCAGTGGACAGCGAAACGACCGAGGTGGAAGTGGAGGTCGACAGTGATGCCACGCTGCTGTTGGTCGTACTCAGGCCAGTCGAGGTCGACGTCGACAACGAAGCGACACTGCTGTTGGTCGTACTCAAACCAGTCGATGTTGATGTCGACAAGGACGCCACGCTACTGTTGGTCGTACTCAGACCAGTCGAGGTTGATGTCGACAGCGAAGCTACACTGCTATTGGTCGTGCTCAACCCTGTCGAGGTTGAGGTCGACAAAGATGCCACGCTACTGTTGGTCGTGCTCAAGCCCGTTGAAGTTGACGTCGACAACGACGCGACACTGCTGTTGGTCGTGCTCAGGCCCGTCGAGGTTGAGGTCGACAGCGATGCCACGCTGCTGTTGGTTGTGCTCAGGCCAGTCGAAGTTGACGTCGACAACGACGCCACACTGCTGTTGGTCGTGCTCAGACCGGTCGAGGTTGACGTCGACAGCGAAGCCACACTGCTGTTGGTCGTGCTCAAACCGGTTGACGTCGAGGTCGACAAGCTGCTTATGTTGGAACCGACGGTGCTTGCCACGGTGTACAACTGGCTGCCATTGATCGCATCCGTGCTGCTGGCGCCAATCAGTCCGGCGGCGACATTCTGGATCCGGCGTTCAGTACCCGGCGCACCGACGCTTACCACGCCTGCGTTCGAACTGGCGCCCGCGAATGGACCAAAGGTCGTGCTGCCTATCGTCGCATTGGTCACGCTACCGGTGCCGCCGGTAGCTGCCGATGCCGCGCTGGTTGTGGTTGCGCCGGAACCTAACGCCACCGAGCCGGCTACGCTGGCAGTCGCGCCCACACCCAAGGCAGCACTGCTGGCAGCTGAAGCAGTCGCGCCCTCACCCACAGCCGTGGCGAAATTGCCGGACGCATTGCTGAAATCGCCTACGGCGGTAGAATTGCCGCCGGTTGCCGAAGCATTGCTGCCAATGGCAGTGTCGCGTGTGTTGACAGCGCTGACGGAACCCGAAACGCCCGCCGTCGCGTGGAGACCAATTGCTATGTCTTCGTTATTGTAGGCATTCGCCGTATCGCCTAACGCCACACCAGAGGCGCCTGCTGCAGCGGAGCTATTGCCAAGTGCAACCGCTCCTTGCCCGATAGCGCTATTAGAATTACCAATCGCCACCGCGCCATTGGCAGCAGTAGTGCCGGCGGCATTGCCTGCCGCAGTATTATTCGCCCCCAGTGTCACCGCGCCGGTGCCGTTCGATACGTTCGGATCACCTATCGCCACCGCACCGTTGCCGGTGGCACTCTGTCCACGTCCAATTGCTACTGCCCCGCCGGCTGCCGTACCGGAATTTGCAGTCGTGCCGGAAGAGCCAATCGCGACGTTCTGGCCGGTTGCGCCGCTGATGATGCCATCCCCCTGCGCAATGCCAAAGGCGCCGTTGACTGTGGCGCCGCGTCCTATCGCAATGCCTGAAGTATTCGCCGCGCCGACAGCTGACTGGCCGCCGATGGCGATTGCATCCTGTGCCGCGGCTGCTGCGCCTGCGGTCGCATTCGAGCCGATTGCCGTGGCGCCGACACCGGAAGCTGTAGTGGCCGTGGTGCCAGTACCGCCCAATGCGGTCGCGTAATTCGCCGTAGCGCTGCTGCGATTGCCTAAAGCAATTGAATTGATGCCGGTCGAGTTGGATGCAGATCCAATCGCGATGTTGTTGGTGCCCGTGGAGGTGTTAGCTTGATTTCCAATCGCGATAGCACTGTTCCCGCCGGCGTTAGCTGTAGTTCCAATCGCGATAGCACTGGGCCCGCCGGCGTTGGCTATATTTCCAATCGCGACAGCGCTGCCCCCCCCCGCATTGCTCGAGACGCCGAGAGCCGTCGAATTGGCGCCGGTGGCAAAGGCCGCAAATCCAAACGATGCCGCTCCCGCAGCTGTTGCCTCGGCCCCTGCGCCTACCGCGACGGCTTGCGTACCGGAAGCAGTAGCGGTATTGCCGATTGCCACCGTTGCATCATTGGATGAGAGACTACCGGCGCCGATGGAAATCGCAGTGCGTCCGCTGGCATTTGCGCCCGAGGCTCCCGCAAATGCTGAAGCGCCGTTGGCTTGCGCTGAATTACCAACAGCCGTGCCGTTATTGTTACTGACCGCACTAGCTCCAATCGCCGTACTGCCGGCCACATAACTCACTGACCGTTGAGTGCTCCCTGCCAGCCAGTTATCAACAATGGTTCCCGCCCCGCCTCCGGCCGCATTACTCAAGCTGCCAAACGCGGCAGCATTCGTGCCGCTAGCATTTGCGCCGGTCCCGACCGCGGTGGCTGATGTATTCGACGCTATCGAACCGGAGCCGACAGCTACCGTAGCTACCCCCGTAGCATTGGCCGACACGCCCAGCGCAGTCGCAGCTTGCCCATTCGCCACAGTACCATTACCGACCGCTAACGAATCTACACCACCACAAGTGGCCGTGGCGGTAAAGCTGCCGCTACCGCCGATGGCGATACAAGCTGCATTGCCGGCTGTGGCAGAGCCGATAGTAAAACCTTGATTGGTGCCACCGAGAGTCGGTGCCGCTAGAGCGGCTTCTGGCATGCCGATTAGAACCGTCGCACCAGCAAGCAATGTAGTTAGCACTGCGGCTTTCGCAGAACGGCCAGACTTCCCTTTGCCTCGCGTGAGAATCGATGAGCGATTCGACTTGCTCTTGTTATTGGTTATTTCTGACACAACAACAGAGGCGCCAAGTGCTTGACTATAGACGGTGCGGTAAATTTTATTCATGATTGGCTCCCAGCCAAAAATTACTACAAACACAACTTTTAAACGTCAATCGGTTTAATCGCAGTAGCGCAAAAAACTGAAGAAAGCTGAAGAAAGTTCCGAAGCGGATAATTTATTGTTTGGCTGTTGCCGCAATCAGACCAGACTGATATCCGACAGGCGTCCAGTGTTCGTTCGACCAGACAAGGGAAACCCTTTCCCAAGCCGGCGCATTGGAATAGCTGGATAGAAAAGTAACGCTGGTGAATTCGCCCCGAGGCAAATTAGGGTTGTCGATCTGATGCCACATCGATTGCCAGATGCGCCGTTCGGGTGGGGGGCCTAACTGGCTGCGCATATTCCCGACATATTTGACCCAGGCCGTCTGTTCCAACTGCTTTTTCATCAATGGGTCACTTTGTTCCCACATCTTTTCAACCTGCCCGGAGTCGGCTAATTTCAGCCACTGCAGAGCGGAGTCAATGGCAGCATCGGCGGATGGCGGTTGCGCTACAGCATGCAGTGCCAACGACATACTCAGGCACAGGATGATTAGCTTGGCAATGACAGATACCGTATTGGATCCTGATGCCATACCTCGGTCCGCATTTATCCCGATGCTTATAGCCTCAAGTATTTTTTTCATGTCTCCTCCGTATTTCGATGCTTCCAAAAAAATTATGGAAACATTGTCTTTCAGCATCACTTCACCACCGACTTCGCGCACGATCTCAATCGTTTTTGGCTTTGATAAAAGCTAGCACTTTCCTTCTTCAAAGTTATTCTTATTTAACAATTGTTTGCAATCAAGAGTGATTTTTAACATTGGTTGACATATAAATTTCTCGCGGGAAATTTACCGAACAACTGTTGGCGACAATGTTGCCGCACCTCAATTACCAAGACGATTGGCGGACATCATTTTTCTCAAACCGCACGCCCCCATTCGCACAGTGCCTGACCAAGGCAGATAGCGTGATCAACTCAAAACCGAATTTGCCGTATGCGCCCTGAACCGTTCGCAACTAGCGTGGGATTTGATTTCGTCGTCTTCTTAACTTGCCATAGAGTAACATTTGTTAACAATTAGAATCGATAAGCGACTACCCCAAATCCGGGGCGGCCGACGCCTTTCGCTGTACCTACTCCGCCATATAAAGCTTCTTGTAGTTTTTCCTGACCCGCCGCAATTCCCTGCGCCGGGTGTATAAATCAGCGTAGTCGGCAATCTCCCCCAGCATCAGCCGCAAGCCAGGATCTTCTATTCCGCTTTGCGCCAGGAAGCGCCAGAAATTGCTCTCGGTCCAGCGCCGGAACCGCATATAAGTCGCGTTCCAATTACCAAACTCAGCAGGTATCCGGTGCCATAAACCCTTGTTCTCCACCATCCACAGGATTGCCTCCATGAACAGGCGATTATTCCTGCCGCACATGCCAGGATCGCTGGCCTTGCCGATCATGAGCGGCTCCAGTTGCAGCCATTGATCGTCGCGCAGTTTCATCTCGTATTTATCCATCTCATCCATGAACAAGCTCTACTGAAAATTTATCCCGGCAATAAAGCACCGACGGCTTGGCGCACATGCATCGCACTGTCGTTATCCAGAAAAGCACCCAACTCATTCTTCCCCGACCACTTCAATCTCGATGCGGCGGTTGGCGCGCAGGCAATCCTGCAATACCGCCGTCTGCACCGTGCCTGGACACTGCGCCAGCGGCTGCCGGTCGCCCATGCCGGCAACGCGGATGACCTTGGCGTCGATGCCTTGCTGCGCCAGCAGCTTGCTTACCGCATCGGCCCGGGCCAGCGACAGCGCCATCTTGTCCGCCTCGGAGCCGAGACGGTCGGTATGCCCCGTCACGACCACGTAATAGATGCGCCTGAAATTACGCTTGATGTCGTTTGCCAGATGTTCGATTCTCAAGCGGCCTTCCGGCGGCATGTCCTTTAATTCCTTGCCCTGCGCGCCGAACAAGCTGTCCGTGCTCAAGGTCAGTTTTTGCGGCGTCATTGCGGCCTTCGCCTGGACCGCTTCAACCGGCGGCGGTTCGACCAGCAATGCGCAATCCGGGTCGCGCCAGTACATGCCGTTGACGCGCACACTGCCGTCGAAACGCACCATGTACTGGCAAACCACATCCTCCGTTTCCTTGCTGCCACGAAGGCGGAACAGGTAATTCCATTCGCGGACGCCAAATACTCCTTCGCTGAAATGCGGCGGACCCAGCAGCTGGCGCACCTGATCCTTATCCATGCCGATGCGCATCAGGCGCAACGCTTCGGTGGTGGGGACCGTACCTTGCCGCAATATGGAAGAACTCGGATTCGGAAAATCCCTATCCTGCGGCGCCGCAAGACTGGCTCGTTCTCGCGACATGCCGGCACAGCCGCCGAGCAGGACAACACCCGCAGTGGCCATCGACAGCAATATGGACTTCGTCGCCGTCCGCAGGATTACAGCCCGAGCTGCTTGAACCATGATTCCATCTCCTGAAATTGCCCCACTAGCCCTGACACTTTCAGCCCGACGAAACCGCTAGCCGCCTTGTCTTGAGTTTGCATGGAGCGATGATATTGAAAAAAAATCGGCCGAAATCATTCCGCGAGAATTCATCAGAATTGCATTCCGCTTTATGATCAAATTTAGTTGCAAAAATGAATTAAATATTGTAATGGCCGTCTGCGCGCCTGGCTTGGCATCGGCGCCGACGACTATATCGTCAAGCCGCTGCGGCCGCTGGAGCTGGCGACGCGGGTGCGGCGCCTGTTGCAGCGCAATCGTCCTGCTGCGTCGAAATCGCTGGAACGCTACGGCAACTGGGTGTTCGACCGGCCCTCGTCCAGCATCAGCGTGGAACAGGATGGCGAAAAGCAGCGCTTCGAACTCACCGAACGCGAATTCAGGCTGGCCCTTGCCCTGTTCCGCAAACTCGGCCAGGCGGTATCCCGCGCTTATCTGATGGAAAGCATGGGACACGACGGCGAACTGGCCTGCGCGCAAAACTGGGCTTATACGCGGCCCGCGGCTTGCGCCTGCAAACCGTCTACGGCCAGGGCTATCGACTAGAAACAAGCGATGACAGCATATAAGATGGCGCGGCAGCTGGACACGAGCGACCAAGCGGGATTGGATACGGTCATGACATTAAAATTTTGTACTACTTTTTGCGCTACTTGTTATCAGGATTCATTTTCTCTAGTCGGTAGCCGTAGGAATGGACAGGGACGAGCCTATAGTCGCTTTCTGGCCGTAGTTGCAATTTAGTTCGCAAGCGGGAAACGTGCGTATCGATGGTCCGGGATGGAATGGCTATGTTGCGGGACCAGACCGCCTCGAGGATATAGGTGCGTGAAAGCGCGTGATCCAGATTTCTAAAAAACAGCAATGCAAGCTCAAATTCCTTTTGCGTAATCTCGATGAGTTTGCCTGCCAAGATCAAGCGACCGGCACGTGTTTCGAATAGATAATCGCCAAACACGAGTTTATGACTCGAATCTTGAATTGGATAGGCACGTCGCAACAAGGCTTGAGCGCGCGCAATCAGTTCACCATGACGGATCGGTTTGATCATGCAGTCGTCAGCCCCCGCCGCCAGGGCTGCGACGACGCCGTCCTCACTTGCACGACTGGCGATAAACAAGACTGGGAAAATCCTGGGAAATTTGTCTCTTACCCAGCGCAATACCTCGATTCCACTGAAATCCGGCTCTAGCCAAGCTAGAATCAGCATATCGCAGCCCTCTCTATGCAGCTGTCTCAACATTTCTTCACTGCTTTGATACGCATGACAGAGATGCCCGGCGGACGTGAGTACCTGGCAAACTGATTCAGTTTGACTGGATTCGTCATAAAGAACAGCAATTTTCATAGGGTCCGCCCGTATCCGCCGTAGCCATCTACCAAGGTGAATTGCAACAAACATCAAAAATGGCAACTTGCCGTGGAAATACTCTCCATCGCATTACAATCATTGGCAGGTGAATGAGGGCCACAAAAAAGCCCCATCTCTGAAGCTTTTTTGTTTTGAATACGCTAAAAATGATATTTGGCCGACAGATCAACCCGACTCATATAAGCCGTCTCATCGGCCAAGGTTTTACGCCGACCAAAGATATACTCGGCACCAATATCAACATTCGCAACCGGATTCCAGATGAAGCCCAGATGCGACTGCAGAAGTTCACGATTGATCGCAAAATTACCCAAAGCGCCGTTGCCGCTGCCCAGGCCGTTGGCCATAGCGAAAGCAGTGTAGTCGTTGTTGAAATTGCGCTGAAATCCGATCGACCCATTGAAGCGCAGGGTGGCAGACGGCTTATGCTGATAACCGAGTACAACACCCACTACTTTCTCCAGCAATAATTTGTGATTGACATCGTCGAAGAAAGCACCCTCGATATAGTTGAAGTAGCGGCCAATACCGGTACCGCCGGTAATCGCCCAGTTCATGGAATCGTCACCCCAGGTTTTGTAAGTGCCGCTGGCAGCCAGGCCATAGCCGCGACGCGACAAGGAAGCGCCAGCGCCGTCATTGACGCGATTGTCTTGCGTCACTCCGCGCAAGCTCACTGCGCCCCAATCGAACGTCTTGTCCCAACGCCCGACCAGATCCGGCACATGCGAAAAGCCATTGGTATCGACTGCCCCGGTTCTGTCCAGCACATAACTCACCGAATTTTCCAAAGCTACGCTGAACTTGCCAAAATCCTTGGTTGGATAGGAGTAGCGAATTTGCGGCTGACGGATGAATGTTGAACCAATGGGTCCATTGAAATCGACAGTCTCAGGGGCATTATCAACGTCCATGAAAGTCGACCAGGTCTGACCGATGAGGAAGCCATTGAATTGGCCATAAGCCTCGCGCAGACGGAAATTGTAGCTATTGGTTGACTGCTGCGTATAAATATTCGCTGCGGTGCCCGATACCGCAGAATTGCCGGTGCGTGGGTCGTTGTTGAAATCGCCTTCGACCTTGATGCTGATCGGGCCATAAGAACTTGGCGTGCTGGTCTCAATGCCGAAGCGAGATGTGCGTGCCGTCAAATAATCGCGGCCGGTTTTATTCGCTGGAATCGACGGGTCATTCGGCCCTGCCGCGACACCGCGTAGCGGCGCATACGCCAAAAAAGTGGAATAGTCGTTGCTGGAATTGTCGCCGCGCATCTCATGCACCCAGTTGAGCTCGCCAAATCCATAAAGATGCACAGAGGTTTCGGAATTAGGCAGGCGGAAAGAGCCGGGAATATCGCCGGCTACCACTGCATCCTTGCTGCTCAATTCGACCTGCTCTATCCGATCGACTAAATCCTGCTGTGGCGCTGCCGATTTGGCCTTTGTGAGCTGGTTCAATTGCTCGCTCAGGCGTTTGATTTCCGCGCGCATTTGTTCAAAGTCTTGTGCCGTCTGCGCATAAGACGGAATAGCGGCGCCAGAGAAAATGAATACGATAGACGTACTCAGGCATGCGTGTTTCAATTTCATTTTTGTCCCCGATGAATTGTTTTATTTTCGTTGCTAACTAATTTTTCCTACGAATGCGCGGATCCGCTCGTTGCGCGCATTGCTGAAAAATTCTGCAGGCGGCGCCTCTTCGAGAATTTGGCCTTTCTCGAAGAAAATGACACGATCCGCCACTTCGCGCGCAAAGCCCATTTCGTGAGTGACGACGATCATGGTCATGCCGGAACGTGCCAAATCTTTCATCACGTCGAGCACCTCCTTGATCATCTCTGGATCGAGTGCGCTGGTTGGCTCGTCAAATAGCATCACTTTTGGCTGCATCGCCAGCGCCCGGGCAATCGCTACGCGCTGCGCTTGTCCGCCAGAAATCTGATGCGGATATTTGTGCGCATGGTCAGCCAGCCCCACTTTCGCCAGCAGCTCCCGGGCAGCTACTTCAGCCTGGGCACGCGTGACATCACGCAAACGACGCGGCGCCAGAGTGACGTTGTCCAATACCGTCAAATGTGGGAACAGATTAAAACTCTGGAACACCATGCCCACTTCGCGTCGTACAGCGTCGATGTGCTTAAGATCAGCATTAAGTTCAATGCCATCGATTACGATGTTGCCGGTGTCATGAGTTTCCAGCCGGTTCAACATCCGCAGGAAAGTGGATTTCCCCGACCCCGAAGCGCCAATAATGACCGTCACCTCTCCTTGATAAAATGCGGTAGACACATCCTTGATGACATGGAAGCTGCCAAAGTGCTTGTTCACCTTATCTGCAGTAATCAATGGCGCTTTTTCGCTTGGCTGTAGCGCACGGTCTGCCGGATTCATTGTTTTGTCCTCGATCATTGATGACGCTCCACATCTAATTGCCGCTCAATAGCCCCCGAAATCTGCGTGAGCGCAGTTGTCAGGATCAAGTAAATGGAGGCAGTCGTGATAAAAACAGGAATCGGCTGGAACGTGACGGACTGGATGCGATTGCCGATATTCGACAATTCCACGACGCCGATCACGTAGGCCAGGCTGGAGTCTTTCAGCAACGACACGAAATTGTTGACCAAAGGCGGCAGCGCAATCCGGAAGCTCTGCGGAAAAATTACATCGCGAAAGGTTTGGAATGGACTCAAGCCCAATGAACGCGCTGCTTCGGTCTGCCCCTTGTTGATCGCCAGGATGCCGGCACGGATGGCCTCCGCGTTGTAGGCGCCGGCGTTTAAAGCCAGTGCCACCACCGCCGAATTGAAATCCGATAACTCTAGGCCCGGCACCAAACCTGGCAAGGCGAGGAAGACAAACAGCACCTGGACAAGCAATGGTGTGCCGCGGATGGCCCAAACATAAAAATTGGCCACCCATCGAAATGGCAGGAACTTGGATAGCTTAGCCAACGCGGCAAGTATGCCGAGCAAGATACCGATTGCGCCGGAGACGACAGTAAGCCCCATCGTGACTCGAGCGCCTTCAGCGAATTGAATCGCCGCCGATTTGATAGGCTCTGGCATCCAGCTGAGCGGAATGGTCATTAGCCATAAAAATGCGACCATGCCCGCGGTCACCAAGGCAATGGTAATGGCGCTACGCCGTTCGCGCGACCAGGCGACAGGCAAAAGTGTGATTGCGGCTCTCAATTGACTCTCCTATATCTGAACTGTGCAACAAGGCAGTGCTACTTGGCTGTCAAGCCGATTAGTGGCATTGAATATCTTCATGCATATATTTTTCAGTGATGGCGTGATATGTCCCATCAAGCATGATTTCTGCCAGTGCCTTATTGATCGCCGCATCAAGAGAGTGATTTCCCTTTTTGATGGCTGCCGCAATTTTTTCGACAAAAAGGTAATCCCCTTTTTTCAGTCCGGAATTCGGACTGGCTTCCAGTGCGGCCTTGACAGCAAATCGATCGCTCACCCACGCATCAACGCGGCCATTCATCAAGGCAGAACGCGCATCCGGATCCTGCGGGAAATTTTTTACTTCTTTAATGGCAGGAAGCTTTCTGAGGCTATCCATGTAGGTCGTACCGGTCAGCACAGCGACCGTTTTGCCGTTTAAGGATTCGACCGTATGTATGGCGGCGTCCTTGGAAACAATGACGCCGCCACTGCAATAAATCGGATTGCTAAATGAGACTGCCTTGGCGCGCTCTTCCGTAATGCCGATGGAATCCATCACCATGTCCCAACGATCTTGACGCAGACCCGACAGAAGCGCGTCGAATGACAAAGCTTTCCATTCCACGCCCACGCCCATTTTTTTTGCAATCGCCTCGCCAAGCTCGATGTCTAAGCCGGTTAGTTTGGAACCTTGAAAATAACTAAATGGCGGATATGTGCCCTCTGTGGCAATGACAATTTTTCCATCCTTTTTAATATCCTCGAATGAGCGCGCCTGCACGGCCGCACACACCACCAGACTTGCCATCGCCGTTACTAAGAATTTGATCGTCTTCATGTGTCCTCCAATTGGATGTTTTACTGATGAGTACTTTTTGTACTTCAAACGTGTGCGGATTACGATCCGTCTCTTATTAAGGAACCATTGCCATAAAGGAAATTTATCCGGCCATCTTTTGATTTCTTTTACGCAACCCTGCTTTACCGCCTTGCCAATGAAACGCTCCGGCGTCGCCTTGGTGCATTAACTGAATTGCCTATATCTTTACAGGTAATTTTCAGTATTTGAGTATACAAATATGAGATTAAATCAAAATAAAGGTATATACAACAAAAATCAAACTAAAAATAAAAATAATGGCCATCAGGCCACATTCGATTGATACGAAGAACGGGAAGAGTGGCTCCAGGCAATGAGTCGAAGCATTATCGAAATCATTGTGGAAAACGCCAAAACGACAACAGAAAATGGGATGTCGTCAAACGCCGATTTGACTGCGTGGAAGCTCCACGCTCATTGGATGTTTTGAGAATGGCCGACAGGGCCAGATAAGTAAGCGAACATCGCGGCATGGCGCTGCCGATATGCGGATTGAAGCTTCCTGACGCACTGTTGATTCAATCATCGCGCCAAGTTATTTTTTTGGCGCACTAGGCCATAAACGGATTCATGATCGGATTCACCGCCGGCTTCCCCAGTCCATGCGCCATTCAAGCCGCCATGTTGTTGGCGATCCGCGCCACCAGACGGGCCGCGATACGCGCGCTACGGTTGTCAATATCAAGTGCTGGATTCAATTCGGCCACATCGGCGAGCCGCAATTTACCGGAAGCAGTCACGATATCCAACAAAGACTCGACCGCCTCTAACGCGACGCCATACACAGCGGGTGCGCTGACGCCGGGCATCACCGAAGCGGGAAAAACGTCCAGGCAGATAGTGAAATAAACGTCATCGACCTCCTCCAGGAACTGCAGCAATGTTGCTGCAGTTTCCGAGATATTGTCCGCCCCCCATACCTTCATCAAGCCGTCAGACAACGCCCAATTGCTCCGCTCGCTCGAACAAGGCTGCAGTATTAGCAAGCCCGCTCACACCTAGACAACAGTAATGAAATGGCCAGCCTCTGGCAGCACAATCTTCGGCGACCTGGCGAAATGGCGTACCTGAACTGGCGCGATCACTCAGCCGCAAATCAAAATGCGCATCTAGGTTAATGCGCAACACGCACCAATTTTTTACGCAAATAAAGGCACGAACAACTCCTTGCAGGATTCACTTAGCGTACCGTTGAGCACCAGCTGTTTCGCCACCTCGATATCAGGGGCGAAGAAACGGTCTGAGGCATAGTACGGGACTTGCTCACGTACTACTTTATGCACCTGCTCCAGTGCTGAAGAACTTGTCAGTGGCCGGTGAAAATCAAGCCCTTGTGCAGCAGCCAGCAATTCGATACCGACAATCACCGCGGTGTTGTGGGCCATCTCATGCAAACGCCTTGCAGCAAAAGTTGCCATGCTCACGTGATCTTCCTGGTTGGCTGACGTCGGCAGACTGTCAACGCTGGCCGGATGCGCCATTGATTTGTTCTCCGAAGCCAGGGCGGCGGCGGTCACATGGGCGATCATGAACCCCGAATTGACGCCGGGGTCCTTGACCAGGAACGGCGGCAAGCCAGACAGCGAGGCATCGATCAGCAAAGCAATCCGACGCTCCGACAAAGCACCAATTTCAGCAATCGCCAGTGCCAGCGTGTCTGCGGCAAATGCAACCGGTTCCGCATGAAAATTCCCCCCCGAAATAACGGTGCTGCGCTCAGCATCGGCAAAAATCAATGGGTTGTCGGTAACCGCATTGGCTTCTCTGAGCAAGGTGCGCGCAGCGTTATTGATAATATCGATACACGCGCCCATGACTTGGGGCTGGCAACGCAGACTGTATGGATCCTGTACACGTTCATCGTCCACAAAATGCGATTTTCGGATAGCGCTACCTGTCAGCAATTGACGATAGATCTTTGCTGAGGCTATTTGGCCAAGTTGCCCCCGCACTTCGTGCACACGCGGGTCGAACGGCGCGTCGCTGCCTTTGGCCGCATCAACCGACAATGCGCCAACCACGGTACCAGCTTCCAACATGCGCTCTGTCATGAACAAGCCGTGCAGCGCCAAGGCGGTAGACACCTGGGTGCCGTTGATCAGTGCCAAACCTTCTTTCGCAGCCAGCACCACGGGCGCTATGCCAGCCTGTTCCAGTGCGTCTCGCGCCGCCACGATTTCCCCATTTACGCGCACATTTCCCTCGCCAAGCAGGGCCAGCGTCATGTGGGACAACGGCGCCAAATCGCCTGAGGCGCCCACCGATCCTTTCGCAGGAATAGCAGGCATGATTCCCGCGTTCACTAAGGCAATAAGGCTATCGATGACCAACGCCCGGATACCCGAAAAACCACGCGCCAGACTGCCGATCTTCATCAGCATGATCAGGCGTACTACAGAATCACTCAATAGCTCGCCGGTTCCTACCGAATGCGACAGAATCAAGTTGCGCTGCAATTGCTCTAGTTGCGCATCCGGAATACGGGTTTTTGCAAGAATGCCGAAACCGGTATTAATGCCATAAGCTGCATCGCCGCGCGCGACGATACGCTGTACCGCATCTGCCGATGCATGAATGCCGGGATAAGCTGAAGCCGCCAGCCTCACTTGCAGTGGCTTCTCCCAGATGTTACGGAGATCCGCCAGTGAAAATTGGCCCGGCTCTAATGTTAATGTTGGCTGTGTCATGAATGTCTTTGTTAAGTTCGGTTGGCTGAAATGTAATGACGTTCAATCAATCATCGGCAAATGCAAGTGATTGCGCTTCGCGCAGTCAACAGCGGCGTCGTATCCGGCATCCGCATGGCGCATCACGCCAGAGCCGCAGTCGTTGATCAATACGCGCCCGAGTCGTTTAGCAGCGGCGTCAGTCCCATCGGCGACGATCACCATGCCCGAATGTTGCGAGTAGCCCATGCCAACACCGCCGCCATGGTGCAGCGATACCCAGCTGGCGCCGCCCGCGGTATTTAGCAGCGCATTCAGGAGTGGCCAATCGGACACCGCGTCGGTGCCGTCCTTCATGCCTTCTGTTTCACGATTGGGACTGGCCACCGATCCGGTATCCAGATGATCGCGGCCAATGACGATCGGTGCTTTCAGCTCACCTGTGCGCACCATCTCGTTGAATGCGAGGCCGGCTATATGACGTTCGCCCAGACCAAGCCAGCAAATTCGCGCAGGCAAACCTTGAAAGGCAATGCGATCGTGCGCCATGTCCAGCCAATTGTGGACGTGCTTATTATTTGGAAACAGCTCCTTGATCTTGGCATCTGTTTTGTAGATATCTTCCGGATCGCCCGACAGCGCCACCCACCTGAACGGCCCTTTGCCTTCACAAAACATTGGACGGATATAAGCAGGTACAAAACCAGGAAAAGCGAACGCATCCTGCACCCCCTGATCAAAGGCAACCTGGCGAATGTTGTTGCCGTAGTCGACGGTTGGAATGCCCATTGCATGAAAATCGAGCATCGCTTGCACATGTTTCGCGCAAGAAGCGGCTGCGTCCTGCGTCAGACGGACATGCTGACTGATGTCTTGCTGCGCTGCTCTCCATTCAGCGACACTCCAGCCGGATGGCAAATAGCCATTGATCAGATCATGTGCCGAGGTTTGATCGGTGACCAGGTCCGGCCGAATTCCTCCCGCCTTGGCGCGCTTAACCAGTTCCGGCAGGATGTCTGCAGCATTGCCCAACAAACCAATCGAGATCGCTTCCTTGCGCTCACAATGATATTGAATCAGTGCAATGGCGTCATCGATGTCTTTAGCCTGCTTATCGACATAGCGGGTGCGCAGACGGAAATCGATACTGCTTTGCTGGCACTCGATGTTCAGCGACACCGCTCCAGCCAAGGTTGCAGCCAGTGGCTGCGCGCCTCCCATGCCACCCAGGCCCGCAGTCAGGATCCAGCGACCGCGCCAATCATCGTTGAAGTGCTGCTTGCCGGCTTCGACGAAAGTTTCGTAGGTTCCCTGCACAATTCCTTGGCTGCCTATGTAGATCCAGCTACCGGCCGTCATTTGGCCGTACATGAACAGACCTTTGCGATCGAGTTCATTGAAGTGCTCCCAATTTGCCCATTTAGGCACAAGGTTCGAATTGGCGATCAGCACCCGCGGCGCATCGGCATGAGTCTTGAACACGCCTACCGGCTTGCCAGATTGCACCAGCAGGGTCTCGTCGTCGTTCAGATCTTTCAGTACAGCCAGGATTTTATCGAAGCACCCCCAATTACGAGCGGCGCGACCAATGCCGCCATATACCACCAGGTGCTTAGGGTTTTCCGCCACTTCCGGGTCGAGATTGTTTTGCAGCATCCGATAGGCCGCTTCCGTCTGCCAGCTTTTACACACCTTTTCGGCACCGCGCGGTGCGCAAACGATACGACTGGCATCGTAGCGAGGATCATGATCCAACTGTAGATTTTCCGATGAAGTGTTCATGGCAAGTTTCTTCCTTCAAGATAAAAGCAGGCTGAGAATAAGCGACGCAAAAAAATAAAACAGGACAGTGATCAAATCCTAATTTGTATATACAACTAAGTCAATAATTATTTTAGTTGATGAAGCATTTGTTGCCGGTGATAAAATATCTAGTTGCAATTGCGTTAATCGCTCCAGGTAGGGGGCAAAAAGGAGAGTATTTTGGCAAGACAAGGCGAGCGAACCGATACCCCGATTTTCCAGCGCATCAAGGAATACATCCTGAATGAGATTCACTTGGGGCACTGGCGGGAGGGAGATGTAATTCCGACAGAATATGCACTGTCCAAGCAATTCGAGGTGTCGCGCATGACGGTCAATCGCGCATTGCGGGAGCTGACGTCCGAACAGATATTGAACCGCGTTCAGGGTTCAGGGACCTATGTCGCACAACAAAAATATCAGGCCGCGCTGTTGCAGGTTAAAAATATTGCCGATGAAATCAGGGGCCGCGGTCACATTCATAGCAGCAAACTCTATTGCCTTGAACGCAGTAAGGCGAGCGAGTCGTTAGCCAATCAGTTTGAACTTCGCCACGGACACCCATTGTTCCATTCGGTCATAGTCCATTTCGAAAACGATACCCCGATTCAGGTTGAAGATCGCTGGGTCAACCCCGACCTTGCGCCGGACTACATGGGATTGGATTTCTCTACAACGACACCTAACGAATACTTAATGACCGCAGCACCACTGCAGGGCGCTGACTACCGCATTGAAGCATGTATAGCGCCAAAGGATATTGCCGAGATGCTGGCGATCAAACCTAAGGACCCTTGCCTTGTCCTTAAGCGTAAAACTGTCTCAGTCGGTGGCGTAGCCTCAGTAGCTATCATGTGGCACCCTGGACATCGTTATCAATTTGCGGGAAGTTTCAGTTAAATTGCAATCAGAGAATCGGGCCAAAATCAAAAATACCCACCCTTGCTCTGCGCAGGCTATGAGAGCAAGAGCCAGTTCGATGCACATGATATGTATCCCGTTGTCCAGAGCGAGCCACATGCCTTGAGCGCTGCGTCGCACTCCCTGGAATTCGTCGTTCGGCATCACAATGAAGCAGGTTCGTTCGCACTTTCAGCTTGCCTGATGGAGCCACTGAGCATCGCGTTGCCTGATTTATGCAACAAGGCCTTTGCCAGATAGGCGGCAGCGACGCCGAACGACGGGCGCAGGCAGGCAGCCCGCTCCCGTCTGAAACGGCCTCGAAATCACATCATCCCATCGACAAGGGATACGACATATCGATGGAAAAATCACTCTTTTTCTTCATGTTCATCATCGACCTTCGCTTCTTTGGATGCAATGACTGCACCGGTATCGGCATCTATCTTGACTTCGAATAATTTACTGCCGCTGACGACATCCACTTCATAGACCCATCCTTTTTTAGAATGCTCGTACTCGGCATGCGATGCCTTGCCATTGACATGCTGTTCGGCCGTGGCAATCGCTTGTGTCAAAGATGTTTTGGCTTGAGTGACGGCAAGAGCATCACTATCTTTATTTTTTTCCGCGTAGGCAGAAATGCCAACAACCGCGAGCACGATAGCAAGGATGGAAAGCTTGGTGTAACTGGACATATTCTTCTCCCAAAGAACGCAGACATTTGCGTAATGGAGAATCTACGGAATCAAACTTAGCTAATACTGAGCATCGTCGACGGTAGCACTCTCTCACTATCGTTCTCGGCAATCCGGATGCACATATTCATTCTTTGAACCTTGGTTAAATTTTGTTAACCAGGTTAAAACCATCACCGCCCATTCACGACGCCAGCCGGCATCGCCTCCAGCGCAGGCACGTCCTCGCGCATCTTGCCAATGCAAGCATCACCGATGTCGGGGGCCATGGGATTTTGCAGCAGCGACCGGGTAGCATCGATTAGCTAAATGACGTCTTTGATGCACGTACAAGGTAACAAGGAAGATGGCATTGTTTAAGACTTGTTCGTACTCTGTAGAGTTTTCATGCCCAGTGTCAGCTAGTTGTTGCAAGCCTTTTCTGAACGATCGTAAATTGACTGTCGGACTACAGTTGTTCAACATAATCATGAAATAGCATGCTTCATTGACTGTGTTGTAAACGGCAGTACCGACCTCATCTCCGTAAAGCGCTTTGATGCCAAGCAGGTGGATTTTTTCTACGTACTCGCTAATCAATTTTTCTTCGATATGAGCATCCATCGTGTGCTCCTATAGAACCTGCGATGCGAAAACTTATCTTAAAGAGAGGTAAAAAATGTGGCTTTTATTTTATAAAGAAGGCCCCAACAAAGAGGAGATATTCAAGCTTTCTTGTTCCTCAAAAAACCCGCTGACCTTTCGGCGCGGGTTGAATCCATATCCATAAATGACTATTTTTGTTCACTAAATTCAATACGACGATTTTTGAAACGGCCGCTCGCGATATCGTTGTCGCCTATGGGTTGGGAATCACCGTATGCCTTGGTCGTAAAAGTAGCTGCAGCAATACCTTTTGATACAAAGAAGTCGCGCACCGCATCAGCTCGTTTTTGCGACAATTCCATGTTGACCGCAGACGTTCCCTGGTTATCGGTATGCCCACCGATTTCAAGTTTTGCATCCTTGGCGCAGTCCTTGATCGCGGTTGCCGCCCTGCCGAACTCCAGCACGTCTTCCTTGGGAATATCAAAGGCACCGGAAGAAAAATTGAACGAATAGGTATTCATGGCGCTCACAACGTCGGCCGTAGTGCAAGAGCCTGGTTTGAGCGCGGCTAACGCGTCTTCAAATTTCTTCTTGCTGCTGGCCATTGCTTCGGAAAGATCAAACAAAGATACAGCGTATCCAGCGCCAAAAAGCGCTTTCGTCTTGTCTAGCAACTGCAGCTTTGGATCCGTCGCCGCCCCACCGATTTCTATATTGTTGCCCTTGATCGTCAATTCGGCATTCGACAACTTGAGGCTTGTCAGCAAGTCAGGCAATTCTCCAATCCAACCGGCTGGCTTGGTCGCCGCGTCAACCTTGATATCCGCATTAACCGCATCGCCATAGTTTTTTTTCAAATCCTCCAGAATGGCTGATTTATCCATTTCACTGCCTACGGTAGCAACAACGGCAGCCTTACCGTCTTTATCTGTCGTCAACGACAGCGTCGGCTCCTTGCTAAGCACTGCTGAGGCAGTCGATGCCTCTGATGCTGTAGCCGGCGTCGACGCAGATGCCGGTTCCTTATTGCAGCTGCGCAAAAAGAACAGCAACGCGGCCAAAGCTAACAGCGCCAACAGCCACCACCATTTTCCTATACCCGTCTTTTCCTTGGACACAGGATTGAAGCCTGTATGCGCGGCTGGCGGCGACTCCACGTGGAAGGCCGATAGTGCCGCCTTGAGCTTGTTGCCTATGCCGTCAAAAAACTCCCACGCCGTCCCCGCTCCCAAAGCCGCCCCCACACTCTCAGGCACTTTCCCCTGAATGAAAGACACTTGATGCGCCAATGTCGAAATCAAGGTGTGCTGTTGGCCTTTGCTTGTTTGCAGGTGGTTTTTGATTAAACCGAACAGGGTGGCTGTGACCACTCCTGTCATTGCCGTGACAGCGCCGACCGCTGTGCCAGTGTGCTGAGCCACCACATTCGTCAACTGGTCTTGCGCTTTATCACCGAGCAGGGCCACAGCCTGCTCACCGCCAGCTTTGATCAAATTTCCCGCCGACACCGGATTGTCAAGCAGACTAACCAGATTTGCACCGATGTTCGCGTCAACTTTATGCGACATGATGGATGCATACAATGCGCGAGCCCCATCAGGGGTATCAGCCTTCTTGAGCAAAGAAGCAATTAAGCTTGGCGTCAAGGTTTCAAAAACTGCCTTTGCCTTGCTTGCGTCAATGCCAAAGTGGGTACTCGCGAGTTGAACAACCTGTCCGCCAAGGGTCGTTTGCGCAAGTTGCAAAAGATTGATGCTCATATATTTTCTCCCCAAAAAGATAAGACGACTCCAGCCTCGATAGTCCGCTGACAACGACGGCGGAAAAGCCGTCCATACTCGCCTCCGGCACTTACTGCCCGATCTAGCGTACCGGCTTCTCAAAAGTGACCTGCTCCACCTCGACGCGGCGATTCGGCTCCAGGCATTTGATCAGTTCAATTTTCTTTTTCTGATTGCATTCAACTACTGGATTGGCTTTTCCTTTTCCTACCGAAGTCAAACGGTTCGCCTCAACACCTTTATTGACCAGATAGTTCTTGACAGCCTCTGCCCTGCGCTGCGACAGTTTTTGGTTGTACTGATCAGAGCCGAGACGGTCGGTGTAGCCGCTGACGACGATATTGTTCACCTGAGTATTTGCCGCCAGCACGCTCGCGATTTCATCGAGCTTCGGCTGCGGCATGCGCAGCGTCGCACTGTCAAAGCCAAATAGCTGGGTCGACGACAACGTGACTTTCTCGAAGCGCTGAGGGGCCGCTTGTGGGACGACCGGCGCCGGAACCGGCTCCGGTGCCGGCCGCGCCGCCGCCATCGGTGCCGGCGGCTTGTCGAAGGTATAGATCAGGCCGAGGCCGAATGTCGTGTTGTTGTCTCTCTTGAAACCGAAATCACTGTTATTCCCAAGGAAACCAACCGAACGCCGCACATCCGCCTGCATACTCCACTGATCATTGAGGGCATAGCGCAAGCCGGCGCCAATATTGATGTAAGGAGCAGTCTTGGAGGCATTGCCGCCAGCGTTGGTGACCTTGTCGTATTCGACGCCTGCACCGGCCAACAGGAATGGTTGGAATGCGCTACGTGAAAACATATAGAGTGCGTCGGCGCCCAATGTACTTTGCCGATAGGTGATCCCCATGTCTTTGTCTTTGGCGCGCCCGTAGGTTCCGCCCAATTGAACATCCCAATCCTGTGAAACAGCACGGCCAAACCGCAAACCTACACCAGGACCATTTTTGTCATTCCCGCTGAGGAAGCGGGCATCGGGGTCAAGCAGATTAATGCTTGGTGCGACATACCAGGATGGGTTATAGGCAGCAACGGGAGCGCTTTGCGCAGATGCATTGAGCGCAGATGCTGCGAACAGGGTAAAAACTGCCAGGTTAATTTTGCTTGGATTCAGCATAGTCTTTCTCCATGTAATGAGTTATGCGTATTGCGTGTACATGGCGCGCCATTGCAACGGCGATCAAGTACATCAATTTAGAGCTAAAAATGTGTCGATTCCCTGCGGCGATCAACTTAAAAAACTGCTCTGACATTCCCAGCGGATGCCGAAACTGCGGATTAAATGACGGCACTACTGTTAACGATTGTCATAAAATTCCGCTGGCGAAAAAAACCCGCATTTAAGCGGGAATTTCAAGTCCGTTGTTCATGATCTAAAAACATCAAGTGCGTTTGATCAGTCGCAGAATGAAGAGCAATATCACCGCGCCAGCAGTGGCGGTCACAATCGACGCGATAATGCCGCTGCCGATATGAATGCCAAGCACCCCCGCCAGCCAACCGCCGATGAAGCCGCCAACAATGCCGACGATGATGTCAACCAACACACCAAAGCCCCCGCCCTTCACAACAACTCCCGCCAGCCAGCCGGCAATCGCGCCAACAATTAACCACGCTATAAACCCCATAAAATTTCCTTTCAAGTTATTTACTGCCTAACAGACGAAAGTGCCCGAAATCCAGGGGTCACTTTTGCTCCATTTTTATGCGCTCTATGGCAGCCCAACTCTAGTCCAAAAAAAAATGTTAATGATTGTCATGTCGTTGAAAAGGGACGGATTTTGCAATTGTTTTCTTTTCGTTGAGCGAGTTCACTGACCAAGGCCGCGTCATCGGCATTCAACCTGCTGCAGCCTCAAAAACGTTATTTGAGCCTACCGAGGAAACAAGCTAGATCGTGCGACCTTCACCAATCATTTAGCCGAGAGATTGCACAAAGAACAATATGCGCCGACTTCGCGCAAGCAATAGTGGGACACGAAGAAGCTAAAACAACGGTCGTCTATGACGACCTACCGGGAACGCTTATCAGGAAGTCTCTGTAAAATAGCGATATTCATTTCGGAAGAATTTTGGACAATCTTCGCAAACCCGCATCAACAAAGGCTTTAAGACTTACTTCATGTTCAATCCATCCCAAGACGATGTCCGCCGTTTTTTCTGCGAGACCTACCGCAAGCATCGCGCCGGGGAAATCCTGACGCCGCTGGAAGCCATCGCCAGCGACTGGCTGGCGCAACATCCCGAATATGCCGCCGACCTGAAAGATGTCGACGCCGCGCTCGGCGCCGACTACTCGGTGGAGAACGGCCAGACCAACCCCTTCCTGCACCTGTCCATGCATCTGTCGATCGCCGAGCAGATCTCGATCGACCAGCCGCCGGGGATCAAGGCCGCCGCCACTGCCCTGACTCAAAGGCTGCAATCGGAGCACGAGGCGCATCACCACATCATGGAATGCCTGGGCGAGATGATCTGGAATTCGCAGCGCAGCGGCTTGCCGCCGGATGGCGCCGCCTATATCGAGTGCGTGAAAAAGCGCCTGTAAAAAAACGCCCGGACACTGGCAAGTCTCCGGGCGCACAAACCCAAGGGGACGCTTGGGCGAGAAAGACTCTCTTCAGCAGATCAATGCCGGACGGCCGCATCCTCAGCTATCGGCCGCGCGGCGTCTTCATCGCGCCGATGGAACAGCTGATACAAGATCGGCAGCACCAGCAAGGTCAGGATCGTGGACGACAAAATTCCGCCGATCACCACTGTCGCCAGCGGCCGCTGCACCTCGGCGCCGGTGCCGGTGGCGATCGCCATCGGCACGAAGCCTAGCGAAGCCACCAGCGCCGTCATCAGCACCGGCCGCAAGCGGGTCAGCGCGCCTTCCCGTATCGCCTGGCCGAGAGCACGGCCCTCCTCGCGCAGGCTGCGGATGAAAGCAATCATCACCAGTCCGTTCAGCACCGCCACCCCGCACAGCGCAATGAAGCCGACCGCCGCCGATATCGACAGGGGAATCCCGCGCAGCCACAGGGCGACGATGCCGCCGGTCAGCGCGAATGGAATGCCGCTGAATACCAGCAGGCCGTCCTTGACGTTGCCGAACATCGCAAACAGCAGCGTGAACACCAGCAGCAGGGCTACCGGGATCACGATCTGCAGCCGTTGCGTGGCCGATTGCAGCTGCTCGAACTGGCCGCCCCAGCTGGTCCAGTAGCCGGACGGAATCTTGACCTGCTGTTGCAGCCTGGCCTCGGCCTCGCTCACAAACGAGCCGATATCGCGGCCGCGCACATTCGCGCTCACCACAATCCGCCGCTTGCCGTTTTCGCGGCTGATCTGGTTAGGCCCTGGCGCCAGTTCCAGGCTCGCTACTTCGCCCAGCGGAATGTAGCTGGTGCGTCCTGCTCCGTCCGCACCGCGCGGCAAGGAGATCGGCAGGCGCTTGAACGCTTCCAGGTCGCTGCGCAGCTCTTCCGGCAGGCGCACCACGATATCGAAGCGGCGGTCGCCCTGGAACAGCGTGCCGGCTTCCTTGCCGCCGATGGCGGTAGCGACCACATCCTGCACGTCGGCCACGTTAAGACCGTAGCGCGCGGTCTTGTCGCGGTCGATGTTCACGGTCAGCATGGGCAGGCCGGAAGTCTGTTCGATTTTCACTTCTGCCGCGCCGGTGATCTTGCCCAGCACCGCCGAGACCTTGTCGGCGGTGTCGTTCAGGACAGTCATGTCGTCGCCGAAAATCTTGACCGCGACATCGCTGCGCACGCCCGAAATCAGTTCGTTGAAGCGCAGCTGGATAGGCTGGGAAAACTCATAGTTATTTCCCGGCACATTGCTGGCTGCTTCCTGGATCGCTGCCAGCAGTTCCGGCCTTGTCTTCTTCGGCTTAGGCCAGCTGGCTTCCGGCTTGAGCATGATGTAGCCGTCGGAAATATTCGGCGGCATTGGATCGGAAGCGATTTCCGCCGTTCCGCTGCGAGCGAACACGCGTTCGATTTCCGGGAACTGCCGCTTCAGCGTGCTTTCGAGCTGCTTTTGCATTTCCAGCGACTGTGTCAGGCTGGTGCCGGGGATGCGCAAGGCCTGGATCGCGATATCGCCCTCATTCAGGCTCGGCACGAATTCGCTGCCAAGGCGCGTCGCCAGCACCCCGGACAGCAGCAGCACGGCAAGCGCGCTGCCCAGCACCAGGGTTTTGCGTTGCATGACCCATTCCAGCACCGGCGCATAGAAGCGCTTGGCGCTGCGCATCAGGAAATTTTCCGTTTCCGATACGCGCTTGCCGATGAACAAGGCTACCGCCGCCGGGATAAAGGTAATCGACAAGATCATTGCACCGACCAAGGCGATCACTACCGTCAAGGCCATCGGATTGAACATCTTGCCCTCGACACCGGTCAGGGCGAAGATCGGCAGGTAGACCACCATGATGATGACCTGGCCGAACAGCAAGGGCCGGCGCGCCTCCTTGGATGCCGCAAAGACTTCATGGAAGCGCTCGCTACGAGTCAGGGGACGGCCGTGATGCGCCTGCGCATGGGCCAGCCGCCGCACGCAGTTTTCCACGATCACCACCGCACCGTCGATGATGATGCCGAAGTCGAGCGCACCCAGGCTGAGCAGGTTGGCGCTCACCTTGTATTGCACCATGCCGGTGAACGTGAACAGCATCGACAGCGGGATCACCATCGCGGTGATGATCGCGGCGCGCATATTCCCGAGGAACATGAAGAGGATGGCGATCACCAGGATGGCGCCTTCCAGCAGATTCTTCTTGACGGTATTGATCGCCTTGTCGACCAGCACCGTGCGGTCATATACGGTGACAGCCTCGACGCCGGCAGGCAGGCTGCGGTTGATTTCCACCATCTTGCGGTCGACTGCCTGCGACACAGCCCGGCTGTTCTCGCCGATCAGCATGAAAACCGTCCCCAGCACCACTTCCCTGCCGTTCTCGGTGGCGGCGCCGGTACGCAGTTCACGGCCGATAGCGACGTCGCCGACATCGCGGATGCGGATCGGCACGCCCTGCACATTGCCAAGGATGATGTTGCGTATGTCGTCCATCGAACTGACCTGGCCCGGCGCCCGGATCAGCAGCTGCTCGCCGCGCTTTTCGATATAGCCGGCGCCGACATTGCTGTTGTTGCGGTCCAGCGCCGTCACGATATCTTGCAGGGTCAGGCCGTACGACGCCAGCTTTTCCGGCTGCGGCGCCACCTGGTATTCCTTGGCGAAACCGCCGATCGAATTGATTTCAGTAACGCCGCTGACATTGCGCAATTGCGGCTTGATGATCCAGTCCTGTATTTCTCGCAGGTCGGTGGCCGTGTAAGCGCTGCCGTCAGGCTTCCTTGCGCCGTCTTTGGCTTCCACCGTCCACAGATAGATTTCGCCGAGGCCGCTGGAGATCGGTCCCATGGCTGGCGCCACTCCGGCCGGCAGCTTGCCTCTGGCTTCCTGGATCCGCTCATTGACCAGCTGGCGGGCGAAGTAGATGTCGGTGCCGTCCTTGAAAATCACCGTCACCTGGGACAGGCCGTAACGCGACAGGGAGCGGGTCTGCTGCAGATGCGGCAAGCCTGACATGACCGTCTCTATCGGGAAGGTAACCCGCTGTTCGGTTTCCAGCGGCGAATAGCCCGGCGCGGCGGTATTGATCTGCACCTGCACATTGGTGATGTCCGGCACTGCATCGATAGGCAGCTTCTGGTAGTTGTAGATGCCGAGTGCCGCCATCGCGAACACGGCCAGCATGATCAGCCAGCGCTGCTCGATCGAGAATCGTATGATGCGTTCAAACATGGGATCCGGTCCTTGGTATGCGCTTAGTGTGCGTGTTCGGCGCTGCTCTTGCCGAGTTCCGATTTGAGAACGAAACTGCCCTCGGCCGCATAACGCGTGCCTGCCTTGAGCCCCTTGACGATCTCCACCTGCCTGCTGTCGGCGCGCCCGGTGCTGACCGGCTGCACCATGAAGCCGTCGGCGATGCGGACAAACACCACCTGCTTGCCGTCCAGCGTCTGTATCGCTTGCGGCGGCACCGCCACTGCTACCTCGACATCGCTGGAAACCACGTCGACATTGACGAACAAGCCCGGCCGCCAAGCCATGTCCGGATTCGCCAGGGTGACGCGGGCCTTGGCGGTGCGGGTCTGCTCGCCCAGCAGCGCGCCGACGTAGGAAATACTGCCGCTCGCGCTCGACTCGAAGGCGGTGGCATTGATCTGGACTTTCTCACCCAGCCGCACCAGGTTCAGGTCCTTGGCCGGCACGATGATCTCGGCCCAAACGGTGCTCAGGTCGGAAATGGTGAAAATGCTGGCATCGGCTGCTACCGCTTCGCCCAGGGCGATATGCTTCTCGGTCACCAGGCCGCTGAACGGCGCCCGGATTTCATAACGGTTCAAGGCGCCGCCGCTGCCGGCGCCGGCGCCCAGCACATTCAATTTCTGCCGCGCATTCTGCAGCGCGATTTCCGCTTCGTTCATGACCTGGCGCGCCTGCTGGTAATCCTGTTCGGCCGAGATCTTTTCTTCCCACAGTTTCTTTTCACGTTCATAGGTAGTACGGGCAAAGGTGAAACGCTTCTGCGCCGCCAGCAGTTCGCTGCGCTGCTCCGCCAGACTTGTGCTGGCGACCACCGCAAGCAGCTGTCCCTGCTTGACCTGCTGCCCCAGGCTGACGGCTACCTGCTCGACGACGCCCGCCAGGCGCGGCACTACGTGCGCGGTCTTGTCTTCATTGAAGCGGATTTCCCCCGGCAGCGTGATGGCTGTCTTGACTCGCGCAGCGCCGGCGCTTCCCAGCTTGACGCCGGACGCCGCCACCTGCGCCTCGCTCAGTTCGATCTTTCCTTCTTCCTGTGCGAATGCCGCCTGCAGCTTCTGCCCGCCATATTGCAGCCGGAACCTGGCATCGAACACATGCGGTTCCGCAATCGCCACGCTGCTGCGGAGAGAGCCGCTTTCCGGCACGAAGACGATGTTCTCAACCTCGCCGCCGGGCCGCACCAGTTGCAGCGTCAATGTAGCGCCATCCGGCGCCAACGCCTTGCCGCCGTTGAACAGCCAGGCCTGAAAGTGCGCCTCTCCCGCCGCTTCCTCCATACTCACTTCCAGCGCCAGCCCATCCTCGGTAAACATTCTGCCGCCGTGCGGTCCCTTGCTGGCTGCCTCTGATTTCCGATGGTGCTCGCCGTCCGCATGCTGATTGGCATGGCCGTGTTTTTCGGTCGCCGTCTCGCCGTGGTGTTCGCCGTCGCCATGGGCAACCGCATCGCGGTGCACCTCTTCCTTGGCCTCCTGGCTGGACTCGTTGGCGCTGCTGAAATACAGTCCGCCTGCCATCAGGAGAAGAATGGCCGTCGCAGTTGCGATAGCTTTGCTTTTGCTCAAATTGATTTTCATGTCGGCTGTTTACAAAGAGTCGGTTGACGGGAAAGCGCCTGCCACGCGCTCTATCTCGGTGGCGGCACGATGGGTTTCCGCGAGTGCGCGCAGCGCCTGCGATTTGGCCTGGAACAGCACACGCTGGGCATCCAGCACTTCCAGGAAGCTGAACTTGCCGAGTTCAAAGCCCTTGGTTGCAGTCTCATAGGTGTTCTGTGCGGCCGGCAGGATCTCGCCCTGGAAGGCGGCCACCTGTTGCCGCCCCAGCTTGAGCCGCTCATAAGCGTCGCGCAGCTCGCCATCCAGCTTCAGCTGGGCGCCGCGCAGCTCATCGCGCGCCTTGTCCGCGCGCTGCAAGGCTTCCTGCAGGTTGCCTTGATTGCGGTCGAACACGGGGATAGGCATCGACAAGCCGAAGATCATCTGGTTTTGCCGGTTTTCTTCTACCCGCTTGCCGCCAAAGCTGACGGTAACATCGGGGATGCGGCGGCTGCGCTCAAGCTGGACCAGCGCCTGGCGACGCTCGACTTCCACCCGGGTCTTCACAAAGGCCGGGGAGTTCTGCAAGCGCTCCAGCGCGACTGCCAGATCGGGCAAGGCGGGCAGCTCATTGATATGGCCATCGACTGTAGAAAAGGCCGGCACTATATCGCCCCAGGTTGCCGCCAGCGTCCGCCGCGCGATATTCAGGCTGCTGCTCGCTTGCTGCAGCTCCACCCGCACACCTGCCTCGGCGACGCGTGCCTTGGTGGCTTCGATCGGCGCCACCTTGCCGGCAGCGACGCGCTTGGCCGTCATTTCGCTCGCGCGTTGTGCCAGTTGCAAGGAATTTTGCAGCAATTGCAGGTTCTCCTGCGCTTCCAGCGCAGAAAAATAAGCGCTCACCACGGCGCCCTGGACATCGGCGCGCTTGGTCAGATAATCGGCTTGGGCCGCGTCACGCCCCTTTTCAGCCGCCTTGATGCGGGCGTCGCGCTTGCCGCCGAGTTCCAAGGTCTGGTTCAACTGTACGGTGGTGGTCCTGGTCGCCTTGCGGGTATCTTCCAGCAGGGCCGAGACTTGTGGGTTGGGCCTGGCGCCGGCCTGCAGAATCGACGCCTCGACCGCCTTGACTTCGAGCGCTGCGGCTGCCAGCTCGGGGTTGCTCTTGAAAGCCTGCAGCAACGCTTGCCGCAGCGTCAGCGGCGCCGCCAGTTCATCGCTGCCAAGGGGCGGCAGCTTGTAGTTGATAACCGGCTGCTGGCCAGTTATCGGCGCCGATGCTGGAGCAGCATCCTGCGCCAATGACAATTGGCATACCAATACCGCGAAACCGAGCGGCAAGAAAAACTTGTGCATAGCCTACTCCAAAAAAAGCCGGGATGGCTCGGACTGCATGGCGTGGCTGGTTTGCGCCGCGCCATGGAATCGCCTTCATCAACCAGCCCCTGAGTAAGTCGGATCAATCCAAGACACTGGAAAGCTGGTTATTGGATACGTCGTTCAGGCGCCCGAGTGAATCGTCTTTTTCGGACCGTCTTCCTTATGGTCATGTGCAGAAGGCTTCGCCGGCTTGCCGTCCGCCTGGGCCTGTTTTTTGTCCTGGAGGTTTTTTGTTTCTGCGCCGGCGTTCTGGACGACTGCACCCGCCGGCTTTTCAGCAACCGGGGCTTGCGCCATCGCGATACCCGAAGCAGACAACAGTGCGACGATGGAAAATAGTTGTTTAGCGTTCATGTCAATCTCCAAAAATGAAAGGGTTTCAACGGGCAGCCCTTGCCTGGGCCACATCGTTGAAGCAAAGTGTAGAAAGGAGACGGAAACGGGATGGTGACGGCGGGATTACGGTTTTGTAATCCACCGCCACGGCTTTATGGAAGATAATCAGGGCTCAACCCGGACAACAGAAGGATGAAACATGCGTATCCTGCTGGTAGAAGATGAACCAAAAGCTGGCGAATACCTGCGCAAAGGATTGACCGAATCCGGTTATGTGGTCGACTGGGTGCAATCCGGCGCCGACGGCCTGCATTGCGCCACCACGGAAGGCTACGACCTGATCGTGCTGGACGTCATGCTGCCCGGCATGGACGGCTGGCTGGTGATCCGCGAATTGCGCAAGACCCATTCGACGCCGGTATTGTTTCTTACCGCACGCGACGAAGTCGACGACCGCATCAAGGGACTGGAACTGGGCGCGGACGACTACCTGGTCAAGCCCTTTGCCTTTGCCGAACTGGTGGCCCGCATCCGCACGCTGCTGCGGCGCGGTCCGATCCGCGAATCGGACACGCTGCAGATCGCCGACATGGAAATCGACGTCATGAAGCGTCGCGTCACCCGCAACGGCGAACGGATCGACCTCACCACCAAGGAATTTTCCTTGCTGTATCTGATGGCCAAGCGCCAGACCGAGGTTTTGTCGCGCTCGCTGATTGCCTCGCAGGTCTGGGACATGAATTTCGACAGCGACACCAATGTGGTCGATGTCGCCATCCGCCGCCTGCGCATCAAGATCGACGAACCCTACGCCCGCCCCCTGATACATACCGTGCGCGGCATGGGCTACGTGCTGGAGGACCGCGCTTGAAGCCATCGGCGCCGCGCTCGCTGACGGTACGCCTGGCGCTGCTGTTTGCGCTGGCGACCTTGCTCACGTTCACCCTGGTCGGCAGCTATCTGTACTATTCATTGGCGCGCCAGCTGGAGAGCCATGACGACCAGGAATTGCTGGGCAAGATCCAGCTGATGCGGCACCTGGTCGGCAAGGCCGATTCGGTGCAGGCGATCCGCGACGATCCGCACCTGTTCATGGATGCCGCACTCGGCCACAACGACCTGCTATTGGTACTGCGCAGCGCGGACGGCGCGCCGCTGCTCGATACGCAACCCGCCGCCGGCAGCTTGCCCGCCCTGCCGCTCAGCGCCATCGGCCAGACCCCGGACCAGCAAGCCAGGAAGAACCTGCGCACCTCAACCGGCATGCCGGTGCGCGCCACGGCGCTGTGGGGCCGGATCGACCGCAGCGGCGAGCAGGTGCAAATCATTGTCGCTCACAATGTCAGCGATAGCCTGATCATGCTTGACAGCTATCGCAAGCAGATCATCGGGGCCGCATTGTGCGGCGCCCTGCTGGCGGCTTTGCTGGGATATGTGCTGGTGCGCCGCGGCTTGCGCACTACCCGCTTGATCGCCCAGCAGGCGCATTCGATCACCGCCCAGCGTCTTGACCGCGGCCTCGACGTCGCCAGCGCGCCGTACGAATTGCAGCAGCTGGTGGCGGCTTTCAACGGCATGCTGGACCGCCTGCACGACAGCTTTCAGCGGCTGTCGCAGTTTTCCGCCGACCTGGCGCACGACTTGCGCACGCCTATCAACAACCTGATGGTGCAAACCCAGGTGGCACTGGCGCAGCCCAGGAACGCGGAAGAATACCAGGGACTATTGGTATCCAATGTCGAGGAGTACGAACGGCTGGCGCGCATGCTGGACAATATGCTGTTCCTGGCGCGTGCCGACAATGCGCATGTGGCTGCCGCCTGCGAGCAGCTCGACTGCCGTCAGGAATTGCAACGCATCGCCGATTATTTTGAAGGTGTGGCAGAGGATAGCGGCGTGCGCCTGAGTATTGCGGCAACCGGCACAGTGCATGCAGATCCGATGCTGTTGCGGCGCGCCATCGGCAATCTGGTCGCCAACGCGATCCGCTACACGGCGGCGGGCCAGGCCATCCTGCTGGAAGCGCAGCCGCAAGCCCACGGCACCAACATCCGGATCGGCAATCCGGGAACGCAGATTGCCGAGTCCGCCATTCCGCGCCTGTTTGACCGTTTCTACCGCGCCGACCCTGCCCGCAGCGATTCGGCCTCTTCGGCCGGCCTCGGCTTGGCCATCGTGCAATCGATCATGAAACTGCACGGCGGCCGGGTTGAACTCAGCCGCTCGGCAGACCAGCTGACCGTGTTTACCCTGTATTTCCCCAACCCTCAGGCATAAAAAAACCACGCAGGAACGATTGCGTGGTTTTTATTCCATCCCTGCGCCGGGTCCGGCTTGCTTTACTTGCGTTTACTTGCGCAGCACCAGCGTCGTCGGCAGGCTGTGCAGGTAGGCTGCAATGTCTTGCACGTCCTGATGCGACAAGGCCTTGGCCTGGCCGCTCATGATGGCGTTGCTGCGGCCGTTAGGACCATCGCTGCCGCGCTGATAAGCGATCAGGGCGTGCTGCAGGTAATCCTGCGGCTGGCCCGCCAGCTTGGGATAGCTGGGATCGATCGGGCTGTGGAAATCGGCGCCGTGGCAGGAGGCGCAGGCATATTTTTTCGTCGCCGCTTCGCCGGCTGCGATATTGCCGGCAGCATGGGCACTCACGAACGCACTGGTGGAAAGCAGGAACGCCACGCCAGCAAGAGTCTTTTTCATTGTGTGGGTCCCTTATTTTTGCTGCGAATAGTAAGCCGCAATATCCGCCATGTCCTGGTCGGACAGGCTGGCCGCGATGCCACGCATGGTCGGCATCTTGCGGTCGCCCTTTTTATAGGCGATCAGTGCATTTTCAATGTATTTCGCCGATTGCCCGCCTAGCATGGGCACTTGATAGACTTCCGGGAAGGTGGCCTTATAGCCGGGAATGCCATGGCAGCCGATACACATCGATATCTTGTTTTCCGCTGCCTTAGCGTTGCCGACCACGTCCGCTGCCGCGGCCATGTTGGCAAGACCCGCAAGCGCGAGAAGTGCAATTAGTTTTTTCATAGTAGCTGGGTAATTGTAGCGAAAACGTTTATTCGAAACTGCCACGAATACTGCCTCAAATGCCCGGAGACATACAGCGCAAGCAAACCATATACGGCCTATGCTGCGTTGCATATACTGCGCAGGCAAGGAATAAGGTAGCCCTGCCTGACGCCGACCGCCGTCGCCACCCTACACCAAAACCGGCTAATTTTACCCCAAGAAACATGCATAGTCCACGCCCGCCGATGCCAACCAGGCAGCATCGGCGGGGCAGCCTCGGCCTCCGCCGGAAACCCCGTATTTCCATGGAATTACCGGCTTTTGGCGGAAGTTGTCCGCTACCGGCTCTTTTGGCAGCAAGCAGGCAAGCCGCGTCAGCCGTGACGGCTGCCGGGATGCCTGTCCGGCGGCGCTGAATCCGACGACTGCCCCGCGTCCGCTTGCCGCGTGTCGCCGAAAGTCGTATCGGCGGCATCCGATTCTGCCTGCGCCCCCGGTTTGGCCGCAGCCATGGCCGCTTCAGGGAACAGGAAGGAACGCGGCGAGGCGCTGAAACGGCGCAGCACCGCCCGGAACACCAGCCGCCTGATCCGTGCCGGCACATCGCGCGCGCGCAAGGCGAGGGTCAGCGCACAGGCGAATGAGACGCCGACATTCAAGACGCCGATACTGGCAATCCCGGCCACCGCGAGCCAGAACTGCGGCGCCGCCAGCACTTCCCAGCCGAGGCTGCCGGCGGCGGCAGTGAGGCTGCCGGTAGCCAGCGTCACGTGCCGCACATCCAGCGGCAGGCCGAAGAACTGCGCCAGCACCGGCGTCATCCCCAGCAGCAGGCCGAGCGAGACGTTGCCGGCAATCTGCGCCACATTGCGGTCCAGCCAATCAGCCCAGCGCTCCGCCCGCATCGCGCCCAGTACATACACCAGGCGGCGCTGGTGCGCCAGCGCTTCGCGCAGGCGGCGCAAGGCAAACCAGTTGTCGGCAAAGCCGGAGGCCAGGCTCGACAGCCATAGCAGGATGCCGGTGAAGGCGGCGAACAGGGGCGTCGGCCCGATCACCGACAAGCTGTGCAGGCTGGCGCGGGCATGTTCCGCCGTCATCATGGGAGCATCGGTGGCCAGCAGGATAAGGCCCGACATCAGCAGCATCGCCGGGATCACGCCGATCAGGTTGCCGAATACGGCCGCCGCCTGCGAGCGCAGCAGCTGCGCGATTTCAGTCAGCAAGGCACGCAGGCCTTCGACCGTATCCAGCTGCCCCATCTTGGAAGCCAGCACCGGCGCCGTCACCGCCGGCTGCTTGGTAGCCAGGACGCCGCCGACGGCGGAAATCGCCATGAAGCTGACAGCATAATTCAGCGATGCAAAAATGCCCTCGAAAAAACGGGCGGCGCCGAGCGCTGTCACCATGGATTTGCCGAGCACGGTAAATGCCGTGATGACGCCGCCGCGGCCGGCGGCTTTCAGCATCGCCCGGTATTCCTTGCTGTCGCGCGCGATGTAGCGCTCGCCGTGGTCGGCATTGCGCTCGACCATCTTGCGCGCCAGCAGAGAGAAGCTGCGCTGTATCAAACCGCGCACCGAAGAGCGCTGGTGATGCGCCGCGATCAGGTCGCCCAGCAAGGCCTGCACCTGGCCGGCGCCCTGCCCGTCCTGCCGGCCGCCGTTGCCGTTGCTGTAGATCACGGAACGCAGATCGGTCAGCAGCGCCATGCGCGTGAGCTGGGCGCGCATGCGCTCGACCCGGTAGACCAGGCTGACCGACACGCCGTGTTCATCCAGGTGGGCGTAGATGCGGTCGGTCTGCGCCTGGCAGACGGCGATCAGCATGCGCACGCTGCGCAGGGCCGCCTCATCGCGCGGGTTGACGTACAAATAGGTTTCCAGCTCGCGCCGCAGCACCATGAACGGCGTTGCCTGCAGCGGCATCTTGGGGTCCAGCTTCTGCCGGAACGCCTTGCTGATGCCGTCCGCCAGCACCATGGTGGCGAGATAGATCAGCGCTTCATCGATCTGCTGCTGGTAGTTATGGGCGATACCGTCGTCGGCCATCAGCTTCCACAGCTGCGCCACGCTGTGGCGGTCCAGCGCCAGCAGCCAGCCGGCATCTTCCGGGGTCGGAAACAGCACAGTGAATAGCGCCGACAAGTCCGCTTCGAACGGCGGCTTCGGCAATGCCAGCTTGACGATATGCTCGGACAGTTCGCTGAAGAACGCCGGCTCATGCGGCAGGCCGGTGGCGCAAAACAGTTCCGGCCCGGCAGCTTCGCGCAAGGTTTTCTGCAAGGTCGCCTGTACTACCCGGCGCAGATCGCGGTTGCTGTCCAGCCAGCGCAGCAGGAAATGCAGGCGCTCCTGCCTGAAACGCACCCGGCCGTCCTCGTCCAGCATCGATACCCTGGGCACATGGCGCAGCCAGTGGACCACGTCGATGATCCAGTCGGCACGTTCCTGCCAGGCAGAAAAGGGGTTGGCGCGACGCATCAATGCGTCGACCTGCCGGGTGTAATGCCGGTTGTCGGCCTGGCGCTGCTCGCCATGCCGGAAGCGGCGCCACATCACCCGCAGGCGAAGAAGAAGAAATTTCATTGGCTATCGCTCATTGGCTATCTAGGTGACGGTGAAGGCAAGTTGCCTGATTGCGATGACAACGTTTTATCGCTGTCACGATTGGAGCCGTCGGGGCCAGCCAATTGGCCATCTCGTTTATACTCGGCTTTATTTGCTTACACATGACTATCCATAATGCGACCTGAGACACGTTTTGAAAGTTCCGCCAGCTACGTTGCCACCGACGACCTGAAACTAGCCGTTAACGCCGCGCTGACGCTGCAAAGGCCGTTGCTGATCAAGGGCGAGCCGGGCACCGGCAAAACCATGCTGGCGGAAGAAGTGGCCGCCGCGCTCGACATGCCTTTGATGCAATGGCATATCAAATCGACCACGAAAGCCCAGCAAGGCCTGTACGAATACGATGCCGTGTCGCGCCTGCGCGATTCCCAGCTGGGCGACGCCAGGGTCAAGGACATCCACAACTACATCGTCAAGGGCGTCCTGTGGCAGGCGTTCAACGCAGACGAACAAGTGGTGCTGCTGATTGATGAGATAGACAAAGCGGACATCGAGTTCCCCAACGATTTGTTGCGCGAGCTCGACCGTATGGAATTTTACGTCTACGAAACACGTGAAATGGTGCGCGCCAAGCATCGGCCGCTGGTGATCATCACCTCCAACAATGAAAAAGAACTGCCGGACGCCTTCCTGCGCCGCTGTTTTTTCCATTACATCAAGTTTCCGGACAAGGCGACCATGCAGGAGATCGTCAATGTACACTTCCCGCATCTGAAAAAGGATTTGCTGGCGCAGGCGCTGGAGACCTTTTACCAGGTGCGCGATGTGGCCGGCCTGAAAAAGAAGCCGTCCACCTCCGAACTGCTCGACTGGCTCAAGCTGCTGCTGGCGGAAGACATTCCGCCGGAAGCGCTGCACAGCAGCGACGCCAAGGCCGTGGTGCCGCCCTTGCATGGCGCCCTGCTGAAGAACGAACAAGATGTGCATCTGTTCGAGCGCCTGGTTTTCATGGCAAGAAAGAACCGGTAATCGGATGGATAAGCGCGAACAACCAAGATGCTGATCGATTTCTTCTTCACCTTGAAAGACGCCAGGATTCCGGTGTCGATCAAGGAATTCCTGATCCTTCTGGAAGCACTGCAAAAGAAGGTCATTTCACCGACGCTGGATAATTTCTATTATCTGGCGCGCACTACGCTGGTCAAGGACGAAGCCCACTTCGACAAGTTCGACCAGGCTTTCGGCCGCTATTTCAAAGGCATCCAGACCATCTTTGAAAAGAACGCCGAAATCCCGCTGGACTGGCTGGTGCAGCGCATGAAGCGCGAGCTGTCGCCGGAACAGCTGGCGCAGCTGGAAAAATTCGGCTACGACAAGCTGATGGACCGCCTCAAGGAGTTGTTGGAAGAGCAAAAAGGCCGGCACGAAGGCGGCAACAAATGGATAGGCACCGGCGGCACATCGCCGTTCGGCCACGGCGGCGCCAATCCCGAAGGGATCCGCATCGGCGGCAGCGGCGGCAACCGCACCGCGGTCAAGGTGTGGGATGCGCGCGCCTATCGCGACTATGACGATGAGCGCGAGCTGGGCACGCGCAACATTAAGGTCGCCCTGCGCCGCCTGCGCAAGTTCGCGCGCGAAGGCATCGCCGAAGAACTGGCGCTGGACGACACCATCCGCGCCACTGCCAACAACGCCGGCTACCTCGATATCAAGATGCGGCCGGAGCGCAAGAACAACATCAAGGTGCTGATGCTGCTGGACGTCGGCGGCACCATGGACGACCACATCGCCCGCACCGAAGAACTGTTCAGCGCGGCCAAGGCCGAATTCAAGAACATGGAATTCTTCTATTTCCACAATTGCGTTTATGACTACGTGTGGAAAAACAACCAGCGCCGCCATGCCGAACGTTTCCCGACCTGGGACATCCTGCGCAAGTACACGCCGGACACCAAGCTGATCTTTGTCGGCGACGCCACCATGAGTCCTTACGAAATCCTGCAGCCCGGCGGCTCGGTCGAATACAACAACGAGGAAGCCGGCGCCGAGTGGCTGCAGCGCTTCACCCGCGCCTTCCCCAAGTTCATCTGGCTCAATCCCGAGCCTGAAGGCTTGTGGCAGTACCGGCAATCGGTGGAAGTGATCCGGCAGTTGATGAGCAACCGCATGTTTCCGGTGACCATGGACGGCCTGGAACGCGGCATGCGACTGCTAAGCAAATGAGCCAATAAACAGATAAGCAGGTGAAAATCGCCCCGCCGGCGGTTTTCCCTGTGCTGCCTCTTAAACTCGGTCCCGCATCGACAGGAACTTGCCCAGCGCCAGCAGGATTTGCGGCTGCTCCAGGTGGCGGTTCAGAAAGCCGTCGCATCCCGCCTCGCTGGCCCGCACCTGATCGTAGGCGAAATCTTTATCGCTCAGAAAAACCACGGCTATCCGCGTATTCTCATGCTGACGCTTGATCGTGCTGCACAGCTCGTAGGGATCGATCTGCGCCAGCCTGGGGTTGATCAGCACCACGGAAATGCTGAGCCGCGTGTAAACCTCCTCCGCGGCATCCAGGCTGCCGGCCCACTCCACCGGCACCACGTGATGCGCCATAGCCATCGCCAGGTCATCGCGAAAGGTCGATTGATTATCGATCACCAGGATGCGGTCGCTTTGCGGCGCCTTGTTGCGCATGCGCTCGTATTCCTGCGGATCTGTCAGGTCGAGGTCGAGACGTTCGCGCCGGCGCCGCTCAGGCACGTTGTTCACCAGCGCGGCATCGGCAGGATTCTGCTTGGCCAGCATGATCAGGCGCCGCTCCATCAGGATATCCAGCGCGTCGAACAGCTTGAGCCAGCGGATCGGCCGCTCGACATTGGCAAACGGCAGATCCACATGCGGCGTGCCGACCAGCAGCGCCGGCCGCAAATTGTTCGGCTCCATGTCGGCCAGCATCGCCAGCGCTTTCAGATCGTCGGAATTGACCAGATACAGGTCCGGCTCCTGCAGGCTGTCTGCGAATAAGCGAAAATACTGCTTCTGGCGATTTTGCTCGACCGAGAATGTGGCATCGAAAATATTAATTTCGCGCGCGGAAAAGCCGATGAAGCGAATGGCGAATGGTGCGTTATGATTTTTCATTTTTGTATGCCCCCCTGTTGCGCGAATCACGACAGATCATCATAGCAGCGTCTTTATTTAGCTTTTATTTTTATCAACATACTGTACAAAAACAACAACATTCCATTTCCAGACACCAACAAAATTGGCGCTAGGCCCAGGCGCAGGCCTCTACTTGGCTGCCGCGGGATGATGCACGACAGCATGCAACTCCCATGCCGGACCACCCATACGTTTATTGCAAGCGCACATTGTGCCCGCCCCGGCTGCTTTTTCATTAGAATGCGGTCAGGATATTAACCAGCAATCCCGAATTTAGTTGCAAATTAACAATATTTTACATTTACCTGAACCGACTGAATGGCAACCAAAAAATCATCGCAATCTGACTATAGCGAATCATCGATCCGTGTACTGAAGGGCCTGGAACCGGTCAAGCAACGCCCGGGCATGTACACCCGCACCGAAAATCCGCTGCATATCATTCAGGAAGTGATCGACAATGCCTCGGACGAAGCGCTCGGCGGATATTGCAAGAATATCCTGGTGACCCTGAATACCGACGGCAGCGTCAGCGTCGAGGACGATGGCCGCGGCATCCCGGTCGGCATGCATCCGGAAGAGAAAGTGCCGACGGTGGAAATCGTGTTCACCCGCCTGCACGCCGGCGGCAAGTTCGACAAGGGCAGCGGCGGCGCCTACTCCTTTTCCGGCGGCCTGCATGGCGTCGGCGTCTCGGTCACCAACGCCCTCTCCTCGCGCTTGGAGATTACGGTGTGGCGTGAAGCGGGCGTGCACCACATGGTGTTTGCCGATGGCGACGTGATTGAGAAGCTCAAGTCTCGCCCGCTCGGCCGCGACGACAAGAAATCCGGCACCCGCGTCACCGCCTGGCCGAATCCGAAATACTTCGATTCGCCGGCCATCTCGCAGCCGGAACTGCAGCGCCTGCTGCGCTCCAAGGCAGTGCTGCTGCCGGGCGTCAAGGTGACGCTGCTGAACGCCAAGACTGGCGACAGCCAGACCTGGCAATACGACCAGGGCTTGCGCGGCTACCTGATGGAATCGCTGGCGCAATCCTCGAATGCCGAGCCGCTGATTCCGCTGTTCGAAGGCGAGCAATACGCCAATGCCGACGCCGAAGGCTTCGCCGAGGGTGAAGGCGCGGCATGGGTGGTGGCCTGGACCGAAGACGGCGCCATCGTGCGTGAATCCTATGTCAACCTGATCCCTACCTCGGCCGGCGGCACGCACGAATCCGGCTTGCGCGAAGGCTTGTTCGGCGCCGTCAAGAGCTTCGTCGAAATGCACTCGCTGCTGCCCAAGGGTGTCAAGCTGTTGCCGGAAGACGTGTTTGCGCGCGTCTCCTTCGTCTTGTCGGCCAAGGTGCTGGACCCGCAGTTCCAGGGCCAGATCAAGGAACGCCTCAATTCTCGCGATGCAGTGCGGCTGGTCTCGACCTATACCCGGCCGGCGCTGGAGCTATGGCTGAACCAGCACGTCGAATACGGCAAGAAGCTGGCCGACCTGGTCATCAAACAGGCTCAGAACCGCCTGCGCTCGGCGCAAAAAGTCGAGAAGAAGAAATCTTCCGGCGTCGCCGTCTTGCCGGGCAAGCTGACCGATTGCGAATCCAGCGACATCACCCGCAATGAACTGTTCCTGGTCGAGGGCGATTCCGCCGGCGGCTCGGCGAAAATGGGCCGCGACAAGGAATTCCAGGCGATCCTGCCCTTGCGCGGCAAGGTCTTGAACTCCTGGGAAACCGAACGCGACCGCTTGTTCGCCAACAATGAAATCCATGACATCGCGGTCGCCATCGGCGTCGATCCGCACAGCAAGGGCGACACCATCGATTTCAGCGGCCTGCGTTACGGCAAGATCTGCATCCTGTCCGATGCCGACGTCGACGGCTCGCACATCCAGGTGCTGCTGCTGACCCTGTTCTTCCGCCATTTCCCGCAACTGATCGACCGCGGCAACATCTGCATCGCGCGGCCGCCGCTGTACCGGGTCGATGCCCCGGCGCGCGGCAAGAAGCCGGCGCAAAAGATCTACGCCCTGGATGACGGCGAACTGGAGGCCATCGAAGATAAATTGCGCAAGGATGGCGTCAAGGATACGGCCTGGTCGATCTCGCGCTTCAAAGGCCTGGGTGAGATGAACGCCGAGCAGCTGTGGGAAACCACGATGAATCCGGACACGCGTCGCCTGTTGCCGGTCTCGCTCGGCAATTTCGACCTGGACGCATCGGAAAACCGCTTCAACATGCTGATGGGCAAAGGCGAAGCGGCAGCCCGGCGCGCCTGGATTGAAGAACACGGGAACGAGGCCGAGGCAGATATCTGAGTGCAGCCGCAAGATATGTTACGGATGCTACGGATGTCAGGAGATGGCAAAATTGGTAACAATTTTACCGTCGGCCATCGGTAACGGCGAAACGTATTATCATGGGCACTGTTTTGAGATTCATTAGCCACGCCCCGGCGCGCCGGGGCGCCAGCGCTCAACCGATCTTCCATGTAGTCGCGTCCCTGCAGCAGCATGGGCAGCCGCCTTGTCCATGCGCGTGAGTTTTACCGCAGTTCACACATGAACTTGCCAACACAAAGGATATTGCTTTTAATGAAACGCCGTCATGCCGTACGCCCGAAACTTGGCCAGCAGTCATAGATGAACCTGCTTCGCCATCGTTTGGGCCGGCTCCTCGCCGCCACTTTGCTGACGTTCGCAATGCTGACCTCGGTCACCAGCGCGCGCGCGGATATTTTCGGCTATATCGATGCCGAAGGCATGGGCCATTTTTCGACTGAAAAACTGGATGAGCGCTACCAGCTGTTCATGCGCGGCGACGGCGCTTTCGATTCCTCCCAGCTCAGCGGCAAGGGCCAGAAGCCGCTCGATCCGGCAGTGCGCGACAGCGCCCTGTTCCGTTATCTGTCGCAGCATCCCAACCTGAAAAAATACGAACCGCTGGTGAACCAGGCAGCGCAAGAGTTTGCCCTCGATCCTGCCTTGCTGAAGGCGGTGATGGCAGCCGAGTCTGGATTCAACCCCGGCGCCGTATCGCCCAAAGGCGCAATCGGCCTGATGCAGATCATGCCGTCCACCGCCGAACGCTACGGCCTCACCGGCGACAAGAAAAAGCCGGTCGAGCAGAAACTCACCGACCCGCGCACTAATATCCGCCTGGGCGCGCGCTATCTGCGCGACCTGCTCAAGCTCTATCCGGCCCAGCAAGAGCTGGTCATCGCCTCTTATAATGCCGGCGAAGGCGCGGTGCAAAAGTACAAGAACCAGGTGCCCCCCTATCCGGAAACCCGCAATTACGTGCAGCTGGTGCGGCAGTTTTATCAGCTGTACCAGCCAGCCCTGGCCAGATCTGGCGGCAATGGCGGCAACGGCCTGAAACGTATCCAGCTGGTGATTCCCGGCCGCCGCAGCATGCCGGCCGACATCGCGCCGGCGCCTGCCGCCAGCCTGATTCCGCCAGCCGCGGCGCTGCCTGCAGCGCCAACCCCTTTCATCGAATAACTGCCCGAATAACAGCCCGAATCATTCACGACTCTCCATGACCGACCAAAACGATCTGTTTGCAACACCAGATGCACCAACTCCGGACGCTGAATCTTTAACCCTTGCCACCTTTGCCGAACGCGCCTATCTCGACTACGCCATTTCGGTAGTCAAAGGCCGCGCCTTGCCGGACGTCTCCGACGGCCAGAAACCGGTGCAGCGCCGCATCCTGTACGCGATGAGCGAACTCGGCCTGAACGCCGCCGCCAAGCCGCGTAAATCGGCGTTGGTGGTGGGCGACGTACTGGGCAAGCTGCATCCGCACGGCGACCAGTCGGTGTATGACGCGCTGGTGCGCATGACCCAGGATTTCTCGCTGCGCTACCCATTGGTCGACGGCCAGGGCAATTTCGGCTCGCGCGATGGCGACGGCGCGGCGGCGATGCGTTATACCGAAGCACGCCTGACGCCGATCGCCCGGCTGCTGCTGGAAGAAATCGACATGGGCACGGTCGATTTCCAGCCTAACTACGACGGCTCCACCGAAGAACCGAAACTGCTGCCGGCACGCCTGCCCTTCGTCCTGCTGAACGGCGCCTCGGGTATCGCGGTGGGCCTGGCCACGGAAATTCCATCGCACAATTTGCAGGAAGTGGCCAAGGCCGCGGTTGCCCTGATCCGCAATCCGGCGCTGAGCCATGCCGAACTGATGCAAATCATCCCAGGCCCGGACTTTCCGGGCGGCGGCCAGATCATCACCTCGGCGACGGCGATTTCCGAGATGTACGAAAGCGGCCGCGGCAGCCTGAAAGTGCGCGCCACCTGGAAAATCGAAGACCTGGCGCGCGGCCAGTGGCAGGCAGTCGTTACCGAATTGCCGCCGGGCGCGTCATCGCAAAAGATCCTGGAAGAAATCGAGGAACTGACCAATCCGAAAATCAAGCTCGGCAAGAAAACCCTGACGCCTGACCAGATCGCGCTCAAGACTTCCATCCTGTCGGTGCTGGACACGGTGCGCGACGAATCGGGCCGCGATGCGCCGGTGCGCCTGGTGTTCGAGCCGAAGTCGAAGAACCTGGACCAGACCGAATTCACCAACATGCTGCTGGCCCACACCTCGCTGGAAAGCAGCGCCTCGATCAACCTGGTGATGATAGGCGGCGATGGCCGGCCGCGCCAGAAGGGCCTGGGCGTGATCCTGCGCGAGTGGATCAGCTTCCGCTTCGTCACTGTCACGCGGCGTTCGCAATTCAAGCTGCAAAAGATCGACGACCGTATCCACATCCTGGAAGGCCGCGAAGCGATCCTGCTCAATATCGACAAGGTGATCAAGCTGATCCGCGAATCGGATGAGCCGAAGCCGGCGCTGATCGCCGCCTTCAACCTGTCGGACCGCCAGGCGGAAGACATCCTTGAAATCCGCCTGCGCCAGCTGGCGCGCCTGGAAGCAATCAAGATCCAGCAGGAACTGGCCGAGCTGCGCAGCGAAAAAGCCACGCTGCAAGACCTGCTCGACAATCCGGCATCGATGAAGCGCCTGATCATCAAGGAAATCGAAGCCGACCAGAAACAGTTCGGCGATGCCCGCCGCACCCTGATCGAAGCGGCCGAAAAAGCGGTAGTCGAAACCAAGATCGTCGACGAGCCGGTGACCGTCATCATTTCGCAAAAGGGCTGGGTGCGGGCACGCACCGGCCACGGCCATGACGCCAGCCAGTTCGGCTTCAAGGCCGGCGACGCCTTGTACGGCGCATTCGAATGCCGCACAGTCGACAACCTGCTGGCCTTCGGTTCCAACGGCCGCATCTATTCGGTGTCGGTCGCGACCCTGCCGAACGCGCGCGGCGACGGCGTCCCGATCACCACCCTGATCGACCTCGCCAACGGCAGCAGCATCCTGCACTACTTCGCCGGTCCGCTGGACACCGTCTTGCTGCTGGCCAGCTCCGGCGGTTACGGCTTCACCGCCAAGCTCGGCGACATGCTCAGCCGGGTCAAGGCCGGCAAAGCCTACGTCACGCTGGACGACGGCGACCTGCCGCTGCCGCCGCAAGCGCTGAGCAGCACCGCCAGCGCCATCGCCTGCCTGTCGGAAAAAGGCCGTTTGCTGGTGTTTGGACTGGATGAATGCAAGACGCTCAGCAATGGCGGCCGCGGCGTGATCCTGATGGAACTGGAGGCCAACGAGAAGCTGCTGGCAGCGCAACCGATCAGCCAGCGCGGCGTGCTGGTGACCGGCGTCGGCCGCGGCGGCAAAGCCCAGCAGGTAGCGTTGTCGGCATCCGGCCTGGCGCCGCATATCGGCAAACGCGCCCGCAAGGGGAAACTGCTGGAATCGAAACTGAAACCGCTCACTCTCACGCCCGTGACGCCATAGCCCAATCCTGACAAGGCAGCCGATTTCCGGCTCCCGCACAAAAATGGGGTCAGCAAAAATGGGGTCAGAGTCGAATTATTAAATTCGACTCTGACCCCATTTTATTCTGACCCCATTTTATTTCTGCGTGATATCGAGAGTTGGATTAGATACTCAGACGCACAAGCTGCGCAGCTCAGCGGCAAACCGCTCTACCGTCTCTTGCTGTGTATCCCAGGCGCACATCAAGCGGCAGCCGCCGGCGCCGATAAATTGATAGAACTTCCAGCCGCGCGCGCGCATGGCCTTGGCGGCGTGGTCCGGCAGTTCGGCAAAGACGGCATTCCCCTGCGGTTCAAACAGCACCTTGACGCCGGCGATGTCGAGCAGGCGCTGGTGCAGCAGCGCGGCCATGGCATTGGCGTGGCGCGCATTGCGCAGCCAGACGTCGTTGTCGAGCAAACCCAGCCATGGCGCGGATATGAACCGCATCTTGGAGGCCAGCTGGCCGGCCTGTTTGACGCGATAGGCGAAATCCTCGGCCAGCTTCTTATCGAAGAACACCACCACTTCGCCGACCGGCAAGCCGTTCTTGGTGCCGCCGAAGCACAGCACGTCGACGCCGGCACGCCAGGTGATTTCAGAAGGATGCACATCCAGCGCCGCTACGGCGTTGGCGAAACGCGCGCCGTCCATATGCACCCGCAGCTGGCGGCGCTTGGCGATCGCGGCGATGGCGCGCACTTCTTCAACCGTGTAGACGGTGCCGACTTCGGTCGATTGCGTGATGCTCACCACTTTCGGCCGCGGGTAATGGATATCGGCGCGCTTGGTCACCAGCGCCTCGATCGCATCCGGCGTCAGCTTGCCGTTTTCACCCTTGACTGTCAGCAGCTTCGAGCCGTTGGAAAAGAACTCGGGACCGCCGCATTCATCGGTTTCGATATGCGCCAGCTCATGGCAGATCACTGAGTGATAAGACTGGCACAAGGATGCCAGCGCCAGCGAGTTGGCGGCGGTGCCGTTGAACACGAAGAAGACGTCGCAATCGGTCTGGAACAGATCGCGCATGCGGTCACATACGCGCTGGGTCCAGGTGTCGTCGCCATAGGATGGCTCGTGACCGCTGCCGTTGCTCTTGAGCAGATATTCAAGCGCTTCGGGGCAGATGCCGGCCTGGTTATCGGAGGCAAAATGCTGCAAAGACGGCGGCAACGACGACGGCACGAGCGGTTCCATAGGCAATCGGGTCCTTAGAGTTTCGCAGCAATCAGCTTGCCCAGTTTTTCGATGCCGTCGCGGATCTTGGCTGGCGGTACGGTAACGAAGCTCAGGCGCAGGGTATGCTGTTCCGGCGTATTGCCGTAGAACGGGCCGCCGGGCACGAAGGCCACGTGCTGCTCTACTGCTTCCGCCAGCAGCTTGGTGCTGTCGATATGCTTAGGCAGGGTCACCCAGATGAACATGCCGCCTTCCGGCCGGGTCCAGCTGACGCCGCTTGGGAAATAGGTTTGCAGCGCATCGAGCATGGCGTCGCACTGGTCCGAATACAGCTTGCGGATGGTCGGGATATGCTGGTCGAGGAAACCGTCCTTGATGGTTTCGTACACCACCATCTGCGTCAGCTGCGAAGTGTGCAGATCGGTCGCTTGCTTGGCCTGCTCCATCTTCTCGATCAGCGCGCGCGGAGCGACGACGTAACCGAGGCGTATGCCTGGCGTCAGGATCTTGGAGAAGGACCCCATGTAGATCACGCCGCCCGGATTCATGCTGAGCATCTTCGGCAGCGGCTCGGCGCGATAGCTGAGGGCGCCGTAAGGATCGTCCTCGATCAGCGGCAGGCCAAGCTGGGCGCAGATATTCACCAGGGCCTGGCGGCGCTCGACCGACAAGGTGCGGCCGGTCGGGTTCTGGAAATTCGGCAAGGCGTACAGCATGCGCGCGCCCTGGCCCAGGGTCGCCACGGTTTCCGGCATCAGGCCGCCATCGTCGCTAGGCACGGAAACGAATTCCGGACCGTACAGGGAGAACGCCTGCAAGGCGCCCAGGTAGCTCGGGGTTTCAACCAGCACTTTGCTGCCTTCATCGATCAGCACCTTGCCCAGCAGGTCCAGGCCTTGCTGCGAACCGGAGGTCATCATGACCTGGTTGGCCATGATCTTGGCGCCGTCGGTCGACAGTGAATTGGCCACCCACTCGCGCAACGGACCATAACCGTCGGTCGGCCCGTATTGCAGCGCGACCTTGCCTTGATCCGACAACACCTTGTCGAAGGCGATCTTAAGGCGCTCGACCGGGAACGTCGCCGGCGACGGCAGGCCACCGGCGAAGGAAATGATTTCCGGACGCATGGTGATCTTGAGGATTTCACGGATGGCAGAGCTTTGCAGCTTCTGTGCACGTTCCGAGAAACGCCATTGCAGCGGGGTTGGGTTTTCGATTTTCATACGATTCTCTTCAAGTGATCTTATTTTAAAAGGCTGCTGTCGATCGCCGCGGCTGGTGAACTGTCATAGCCGGATCCGATGCGCAACAGCCCAAGGTTTTTATGATCTGCCGTCTCCTGGGCCGGTAGCGCCAAGTGCGGTTAGCGCTACCAGAACTGCGAGGTTTATTCGATTTCAGCAATCATTTCAATTTCTACGCAGGCGCCCAGCGGCAGCTGTGCCACACCGAATGCGGAACGGGCATGCTTGCCCTGCTCGCCAAACACTTCGCCGATCAGTTCGGAGGCGCCGTTGGTGACCAGGTGCTGCTCCGTAAAGTCAGGCGTCGAGTTCACCAGGCTCATCAGCTTGACGACCCGTTTGACGCGCAACAGATCGCCGCCGCAAGCGGCTTGCAAGGTAGCGATCAGGTCAACCGCAATACCGCGTGCGGCTAGCTTGGCTTCTTCGGTCGTGATGTCCTTGCCGAGTTGCCCGACCCAGATCTTGCCGTCTTTCTTGGACAGATGGCCGGACAGGTAGACCGTATTGCCGCTTTGGGCATACATCACATAGGCAGCCGCAGGCGCAGCGACCGCAGGCAAAGTGATATTCAGGGCTTGCAACTTTTCATATACAGACATCAGATACTCCGAAAAATATAATCATTTGCCAACGCTTGTGACGCCAGCAGCAATGACAGGGTAAATGGGATAACGCCGGGCCATGGCCATTCTTCCAAGCCCGGGAAGCCAACAATTATCTCACCCCAGCGCCGAGTTGGCGACCAGTGCGGCGTTATATTTTGCCATCCAATTTTTGCGGAATATCAGGCAGGCTGACGCCGTATCGCCGTTTTGCGGCCAAAGCCGACGACCACCAGCACTGCCAGGGCAAACAGCATGTTGCTGGTTACCAGCGTCTCGCCCAGCAGCAGCGCCGCTCCCAGCAGGGTCATGAACGGCTGCAACAGTTGCACCTGCCCAACACGAGCGATACCACCCAGGGCCAGCCCCTTGTACCAGAAGAAGAAGCCGATAAACATGGAGAACAGCGAGACGTAGGCAAAGCCGAGCCAGGCCTTGGGCGAGGCGCTTGCGCCGTAGCGCCAGCCAAGCCAGACGGTAATCGGCAGCAGGACGGGCAACGACAGCAGCAAGGCCCAGGCGATCACCTGCTGTCCGCCCATGGTTTGCGACAGGCGCCCGCCTTCGGCATAACCCATGGCGGCAGCCACGACGGCCGCCAGCAGCGCCAGGTCAGCCAGCTGCAGGCCGCCGCCTTGGCTGAGTGCAAAAGCAAGGACAAGGCCGCTACCCGCCAGGGCTGCGATCCAGAAACCGGCCGATGGCCGCTCGCCAAAGCGCAGCGCGCCGAACATGGCGGTCGCCAGCGGCAAGATGCCGAGCACGATGGCGCCGTGCGAAGCCGGCACGTAGCGCATCGCCACCGAAGAGAACAAGGGAAAGCCGACCACCACGCCCAGCGCCGTCAACGCCAGCGCTTTCCATTGCGCGCCACGCGGCCAGGCGGCTTTCAGCTTCCACAGCAACGGTACTGAACATAAGGCCGCCACCACCGCCCGGCCGAAGGCGACCAGCACCGGATTGAGCTCCGCCACCGCCATCCGCGTGAACGGCAAGGTCAGGCTGAATATCGCCACCCCAGCCAGCCCCAGCCACATGCCCTTCGATTCATCTGTCATGTCGCCAGTCTTCCATTATTGATTGCTTGAATTGAATCGGAGCAGTCCCGCACTCACAGCCAGATCGAGATCGCTGAATAGATGGTCAGCAGCACCATGACCGCGCAAAACACGCGCTGCCACAGCGGCCGCGCCAGATGGCGCCGCAGTCCCGAACCGGCGGCGGCCCAGACGCTGACGCATGGCAGGTTGATCACCGAGAAAATCAGGCAATACAGGCCAATCGACAGCCAGATCGGCTGCAGCGGCGGCAGGAAAGCCGAGGCGCTGGTGACGGCCATGATCCAGGCCTTGGGATTGGCGGCCTGGAAAATTGCCGCGCCAAGGAAAGTCATCGGCCGGTGGCCGCTCTCCAGCTCGGACTTGAAGGACATCTTGCGCAGCTTCCAGGCCAGGTACAGCAAATAAGCCGAGCCCAGGGTTTTGAGAATGACATGGATAGCCGGCAAGGCCAGCACCAGGCTGCCGATGCCGGCTGCGCACAGCACCAGCATCACGCCGAAACCGAAGGTGACGCCCAGCATGTGCGGAATCGTGCGGTTGAAGCCGAACATGATGCCGGACGAGGTCAGCATGATGTTGTTGGGCCCCGGCGTGATCGACGACACGAAGGCGAACACGGCGAGCGGCAGCAAGGACGCCAGCATCATGACACGCTGGTGGCAGGATGGAAGCCCGGGCCGCGCAAGCGTGCCAGCAGCGCCCGCAGGATGCCCGGCGTCCCGCGTTGCGGCAAGCCGCTCAGGCTGATGCGGCTGCTGCCGGGATCGGCTTCAACCACCACTACCCGCCCTGGCAGCAAGGTCAGCGAGCGGCCGGCGTGCAGCCAGTGGTCTTCCGGCTGCCCTTCGAAAGTCACCCAGACGCGGCCGCTGACCACCTTCAGGATCAAGTGCTGTTCGGTCACGCCGGACAGCACGCTGCCGCCCGCCAAGGTATGAGATTGTTGTTTGAATAGTGTTTGCATGGCGCACTCTCTTCCGGATTTGCAGCATTAAGGATTTAGGTCTATGCTAAGCCAATAAACCAATACAGTACCAATACAGTTAAACAAGTAGTTTCTGACATTGTCCCGGCTGAATTACCAATACAGTAACCATCACAGTGACCAACACAGTCCCGCCCCGCAAGCTGAGCAGCAGCCAGCTGCCATCCGCCCCGCAACTGCTGTCGCGCGACAGCGACACTTCATTGGTCGAACAGATCGTGCGCAGCATCGAAACCCGCATCAGCGACCGCCTGCTGCGCAGCGGCGCCCGCATGCCGTCGATCCGCCAGTTCGCCGACAGCCACAGCGTGTCGCGCTTCACGGTGGTGGAAGCCTACGACCGGCTGGTAGCCAAGGGCTGCCTGGAATCGCGCCGCGGCTCAGGTTTTTATGTGCGCGAACGCTCGCCGCTGCTGGCAGAACGCGGCAGCAACCCGGCCAGCGACAAACAGCCGCAACTGATCGACGTGGTCTGGCTGGTGCGCAATATGCACCAGCAGGCGCCGAACAAGAAAATGCCCGGCTCCGGCATGTTTCCCAGCGAATGGCTGGATGCCGACCTGATCGCCAACGCCCTGCGCAGCATCAGCCGGCAGAATCCGGCGCAATTGCTTTCATATGGGATTCCGCAAGGCTTCTTGCCGCTGCGCCAGCAACTGCAGCTGAAAATGGCCGAGCTGGAAATCGCCGCCACGCCGGAACAGTTCGTCACCACCACCGGCGTCACCCAGGCGCTGGACCTGGTGGCGCGCCACTTTACCCAACCCGGCGACGTCATCCTGGTGGACGACCCTTCCTGGTTCCTGATGTTCGCCTCCTTTGCGGCGCTGGGCGCCAAGGTGGTCGGCGTGCCGCGCCTGGCTGACGGCCCCGACATGGCCAAGCTGGCGGAACTAGTGGCGCTGCACAAGCCCAAGCTGTATGTGCTGGTGTCGGTGCTGCACAATCCGACCTCGACCTCGCTTTCCGCAGCCAAGGCATTCCAGATCCTCAAGCTGGCCGAGGAGCATGACTTCATGATTGTCGAGGACGATATCTATTGCGACATGCATCCCGGCTCGGCAATCCAGCCGGCGACCCGCATCGCATCGCTCGACCAGCTCAACCGCGTTATCTACATGGGCGGATTTTCGAAGACGCTCTCGCCCAACCTGCGCTCCGGCTTCATCGCCACCTCAGCCGAACTGGCCCAGCATTTTGCCGACCGCAAGATGCTGACCAACCTGACCAGCGCCGAAGTCAGCGAACGGGTGGTCTATAAAATCCTGTCTGAAGGCCACTACCGCAAGCACCTCGACCGCTTGCGCAGCAAGCTCGACAGCGTGCGCGACCGCACCATCCGGCAGATGGAGAGGATAGGCATGACGGTCGACATCAGCACCCCGGCCGGCATCTTTGTCTGGGCCGATACCGGCCACGACACCAATGTGATGGCGGAAAAGGCCCTGGCCGAGGGCTTCCTGCTCGCGCCCGGCGCCCTGTTCTCGCCCAGCCAGCTGCCCTCCTCGCGCATGCGGATCAATGTGGCGGCGATGTCTGACCCGGCCATCTGGCGCTTCCTGGAACAGGAATGTGGCAAATGAAAATGACAAATAAGCAAGTTAAGCAATCCTCTCGCAATCCGCTCTTGTAAAATCCGGATTGCTCCCCATTTTTTGACAAATACACAGGACGAAAGCGGCGCTATGCCGGCCGCTTTGCCGTTTTTATCGCGCTCGTATCACTTTCACATCACTTTTTCTACGCTTATTTAATTTACACATAGAGGAAACAATGGCCGTATCCGAAAAGCAAACCCTTGGTTTTCAGGCAGAAGTAAAGCAGCTGCTGCAATTGATGATCCACTCGCTGTACTCCAACAAGGAAATTTTCCTGCGCGAGCTGGTGTCCAATGCATCCGATGCCGCCGACAAGCTGCGCTTTGAAGCGATCAACAACGGCGCCCTGTTCGAGAACGATCCTGAGCTGAAGATCAAGGTCGCATTCGACAAGGCTGCACGCACCATCACGATTTCGGACAACGGCATCGGCATGAGCCGCGATGAAGCCATCTCGCACCTCGGCACCATCGCCAAGTCCGGCACCAAGGAATTCTTCTCGAAACTGTCCGGCGACCAGCAAAAGGATGCGGCGCTGATCGGCCAGTTCGGCGTCGGCTTCTACTCCGCTTTCATCATCGCCGACAAGATCACGGTCGACACCCGCCGCGCAGGCGCCAGCGCCACCGAAGGCGTGCGCTGGGAATCCGCCGGCGCCGGCGATTTCAGCATCGAAGCGATCGACAAGGCTTCACGCGGCACCGACATTACGCTGCACCTGCGCGAAGGCGAAGACGAATACCTGTCGGCCTGGAAGCTGAAATCCATCATCCGCAAATATTCCGACCATATCTCGCTGCCGATCGTGATGCAGAAAGAAGAATGGGACGAAGAAAAGAAGGAAACCGTCGTCAAGGACGAATACGAAACCGTCAACCAGGCCAGCGCGCTGTGGGCACGCAGCAAGTCCGATATCACGGAAGAACAGTACACCGAGTTCTACAAGCATGTCTCGCACGATTTCGAAGCGCCGCTGACCTACACCCACAACCGGGTCGAAGGCCGCAGCGAATACACCCAGCTGCTGTATGTGCCCAGCCGTGCACCGTTCGACCTGTGGGACCGCAACAAGCGCGGCGGCATCAAGCTGTACATCAAGCGCGTCTTCATCATGGACGATGCCGAGCAGCTGATGCCGGTCTACCTGCGCTTCGTCAAGGGCGTGATCGACTCCAGCGACCTGCCGCTCAACGTATCGCGTGAAATCCTGCAGGAATCGCGCGATGTGCGCGTGATCCGCGAAGGTTCGACCAAGCGCGTGCTGGGCTTGCTGGAAGAGCTGGCCAACAGCGACGACCAGGCGCAAAAGGACAAGTACGCGACCTTCTGGAAAGAATTCGGCCAGGTGCTGAAAGAAGGTATCGGGGAAGATGCGACCAACAAGGACCGCATCGCCAAGCTGCTGCGCTTTGCCTCCACCAGCAATGACGGCGATATGCAGACCGTGTCCTTCGCCGACTACATCGGCCGCATGAAAGAAGGCCAGGACAAGATCTATTACGCCACCGGCGAAACCTTTGCCGCCGCCAAGAACAGCCCGCACCTGGAAATCTTCCGCAAGAAAGGCGTGGAAGTGCTGCTGCTGACCGACCGCGTCGACGAATGGATGCTGTCTTTCCTGCAGGATTTCGAAGGCAAGGAACTGGCATCGGTAGCCAAGGGCGGCCTCGATCTCGGCACACTGGAAGACGAAGCCGAGAAGAAGCAGCACGAAGAAACCGAAACCCAGTTCAAGGATCTGGTCGAAAAGATGAAAACCGCCTTGGCCGACAAAGCCAAGGATGTGCGCGTCACCTTCCGCCTGACCAATTCGCCAGCCTGCCTGGTGGCCGATGAAAACGAACTGTCGGGCAACCTGCTGCGCATGCTCAAGGCTGCCGGCCAGGAAGCGCCGGACTCCAAGCCTATCCTGGAAATCAATCCGGACCATCCGCTGGTGCAGCGCCTGAAATACGAAGAAGCCAAGTTCGGCGACTGGTCGCACATCCTGTTCGACCAGGCCTTGCTGGCCGAAGGCGGCGCCCTGGCGGATCCGGCCGGTTTCGTCAAGCGCTTGAATGAAATGCTGTTGGGCATGGCCGGCAAGTAAGCCGAAACCGGTTTGCCGCCTGTTCCGCAGGCAAGCAATCAAGGGCCGCCAGACGGATTGTCTGGCAGCCCTTTTCTTTATGGCCGGCGGCCTGCGGGGTTATGGCGCAACGTCGAATTCACCGACAAAGACCGTGTCCTGCCGATCCTTCAGGCGCAAGGTCACCATCTGCTCCTTTTGCCGGGCGGTGCCGAACGCGGTCGTCAGCTTGACCTGCAAGGTGGTGTCGCCGGCAATCAGCTGCTGGCTGTTGCCGTAGTAATTGGCCTCGATCTTGTACTTGCCCGGCTTGGCCTTGCGCAGCGAAAATTCCTCCGGCCCGTAGCCCTGCGTGAAATCGCGCGACATGCGGCCTCCCTGGTGCGTCAGCGGATAACCGTAGAAGCATTTTTCGCCATTCGGATCGGTCACCCACAGATCCATATCGGAGTTATCCGCATCCCAGGTCATCACGACGCGCAAATCGAGCGGCATGTTTTTCAGAAAACGCGGATCGATCCGGCTGGTGTCAAGCGGAACGCCGGCGGTCGCCACGATCTGGTTCAGTTCCGCCAGGACGATCGTTTCGATTTCCGGAAAGCGTACGTCCCATGGCCGCAGCACCACTTCGTACAACTGATCGATAGCTTGCTGGTACTGCTTGTTGGCGGCATAAGCCAGGCCGAGATCGCGGAACGATTGCGGCTCTTCCTCGGCCAGCTGTTTTACCTTTTCAAAGACAGGGATGGCCAGCGCCGGGGCCCCGGCCTGCAGCAGGCGGTAGCCCAGTATGCGCAATACGGCGCGGTTTTCCAGGTCCATCTCGGCCAGGTTGGACAAGACACGCAGGGCCAGGTCGCGCTGCCCTTTCTCCAGCAGGATATCGGCGGCATCGAGAAAGAAAGCGCTGCTGTTTGCGTAGCCCGGCTTTTCGTCGAGATAGATGGCATAGGCGTTATCCGCCGTCGCGGCCTTGAGACGGTTGATATAGGGCGCATTGGCGCTCCATTTCTGCAGCGCTACGCTGATTTCCGGCGTTGCGGGCGCGGCATCGCTTGTTGCCGCGGATTTTGCCGCGTAATTTGCATTCCCTTCAGAGAAGCGCTGGCGGCTGGCAACCGGGGCCGGAGACGGCGCTGGTCGTGGTTCAGTTGCTGCGGGAGGCGCTATTATCGGAGCTACCGAAACAGGAGCAGGCGCCGCCAACTCCTGGGCAGGCATGGTCGGCGGCTGAATGATCGAACGCGCCAGGCCGGCGCCGTTGAGGGCGTCAGGCATGGCTTTTTTAGGCCTCGGCACGCCGTCCTTAGAGAAATCCTTCTCCCACCAGGCAATCTTGCCCTGAAACTGCCGCAGCACATTTTCCATATGCCGGCTACGCGTCTGCCTGAGATCGTCGTCACGCAGCTTCTTCAACTGGTTGAACGCCGCCTGATATTCCTGCGGCGGGGCGACATCGTAGCGTACATAATCGTCAAGGCGTTCAAGCACGATCAGCGAGGTCTCACGGGTCGCCAGGCCGAACTGCTGTCCGATGCGGCGAATCTCTGCGCGATGCAGGTCGCGGTTCGCTTCCAGTTCATGCAAGCGATATCCGGCCCACAGGTAGGCTGCCAGCGGATGCCCGGGCGCCGCGGCCGAAACCGGAATCGTCGTCGTAGCCAGCCGGCCGTTTTGCCGCGTGGTGAGCGTGAGCTGGGCGTCCTGGCCGCGCAAGCGCCCGGCAATGCGGAGGATGCCGTTCTTGGCATCATGCGATTCGATCTGCAGATCGCTGGCGCCCGTCGCGGTCAATGCTTCTACATGGGTCGCTTCGGTCAGCAAGGCTTGCGTTGCTGCCGCCACCGATTGCGCCGAAACCTGTATCAAACGGCCGCCGGTGTTTTCCGCCCAGGCGGACAGCAAGCCGGCATCCGCCGCCAGCGCCGAGTTCAAGGCGTACAGGCGCTGCGCTACCGCAAGCTTGGGGAAAGCCGCATTGCCGTAGTTGCTCAGGCCATCGCTCACCAGCAGGTATTCGCCGACACCGGCCTCCGGCTGCCAGTCGCCCAGCGCGCTGGCGCCGTCATAGGCCGTGTTTTGCAAGGCTTGGCGCAAGGCGTTCCAGTTGCCGTTAGCAACGTGGAATGACTGGCCCGGCTCCGGCCTGTCGCGCAAGCGGGTCAAACGTACTTCCGCGTTGCCGGCCGCCTTGAAGTAGCGATCGAGAACGGCAAACTCAGCGTCATGGTCGCGTCCGGCTCCGGAGCCCGAACTATCCCACAGCAAACCGATCACCTTAGGCAAGTTACGCGCGGTACGTGTCTCGGCCACCGGAATTTCGGTGACAAACCAGGTGCCGTCATCGCGCACCTGGGTGTAAGTCTGCGGCTTTTCATTGGCAGGTATCAGCAGACTGAGCATGCCGGCCGCGGCGAATCCGCTTTTATTGACATGCATCTGGTACTGTTCGCCAGTCCGCACCAGGCCGACGGCGCCCAGCGTGCCGCTGAGCTGCGGCATGGCTGCGGCGCCATGCACGTTCAGCGTCAGATCGAAGTCGCGCATGCGGTCGCCGTAAGCCAGCGGCAAACGATACAGCCAGTTCTTGCCCTGGCGCGCCAGCGGCTCCACGTATGTGATTTCAACGGTGCGCGTGCCGTTGGCCGGGATCGGGTAGATCCTCAACTTGAAATTGTTGCCCTGGGTGGCTTCCAGCAAGCCGGGATCGACCCGGCGCCGTTCGATTGCTTCGAATATCTGGCGTCCCTTGGCCTTTTCGACCGGCACGGCGGGCCGCTGCCGTCCTTCTATATCGAGCGAGAATGCGATGATCTGCTGGCCATCCAGCAAGGGAAATTGCAGCTGCCCCTCAAGCAGGCGCCGGTTGGGATTGAAGAACACCATCTGCACTGTAGTCTGCGCCATGCCGCCGCTGATTTCGCCGCTGACGTGCAGGCTTTGCAGCACGATCGGTTCTTCGGCGCCGTTGGCGATAATCAATCTGGGCGGCATCACCGTCCTTGCCTCTGCCGCGGGAAGCAAAAGGAGCAGCGCGCAAAGCGCGCCAAACAAGCCTCGTAACATATTATTCTCCGTTTATGCCGATACGCCGGCTTGTGATATGAAACGGCTCCGTGTCGGCTGGAGGGTTAAATTGGCAAAAAAAATTTCTGATGCAGTACAGAACGGCTGACAGGCGAGCATGCATCGGCGTATTGCTTTCTTGCACGGCAGGCGTCACAATCGCCGCTACCGCCCTGCCGGGTAAAGAAGCAGCCGCCAATCCGCCATGCCCGCCGAACCCTCCGATGAATCGCTGATGCTCAATTACCGTGACGGCGATCTTGGCGCGTTCAGGGAGCTGTACCGGCGCCATAGCCAAGGCTTATACAAGTTCATCGCCTGGCGCTCGCCGCGCCGCGACTGGGTCGACGAAATCGCGCAAGACAGCTGGGCAGGCCTGCATCATGCACGCGCCCGCTATCAGCCGGAATCGCTGTTCCGGACTTATCTGTTCCAGATTGCGCGCAATCGCCTGATTGATCTGCTGCGCCAGCAGCAGGCTTTGCTGGCCAGCGAGATCGGCCAAGGAAATGAGGAACAGGCGGCGTTCGACTACCTGGCCGAAACAGCGCAGGAAACGCTGTCGCCCGAAGCCGCGCTGGAAAACCGCCAGCGCATCGCCAGGCTGCACGCGGCGATACGGTTGCTGCCCGGGGAACAGAAAGAGGCTTTGATTTTGCAGCAATTTAACGGAATGAGTCTTGCAGAGATCGCCCTGATCGTCGCTGTGCCGGAAGAAACCATCAAGAGCCGGCTGCGCTACGCCATGCGCAAATTGCGGCAGCACCTGGCGCAAGACCTGGATTCCAGCGAGGAGGCAGCATGACTTCCGAAGACAGCAATCGCCTGGACGACGCCGAGTTTGAGGCCTTCCTGCAGGGCGAAGGCGAACTGGCGCGCCAGTTACGGGGACTGCCGCAGCCATCGCCTTCGGCTGCGCTGGACGCCGCCATCCTGGCGCAGGCCGATGCCTTGGCCAAAGCCGAAGCGCCAGCTCCGCAGGCCGCTAACGATGCGTTATCGGGCAAAGCCGCAAAGCCAGGCAAGCCACATTTCTTGATGCGCTGGTCCACCCAGCTGGCAATGGCCGCCTGCACGGTGCTGGCGGTTCTGGCGACGCTGCGCTGGCAGGCAGAGCCGGCAGTGCAGCCGTACGATGCCGCGCCCCAGGCCGAACCGGCTGCGCAGCCTGCTGCGCCAATTGCGGCGCCGCCAGCAGCAGCAACAGCAGCAGTTGACATGGAACCGCAGGCAAAGCCGCAATTGCCGCAGCCAAAAACTGCCGCCCGCAAGGCGTCCCCTCCAACAACAACGACATCTGAAGCGAAATCATCGGCGCCGCTCAATATCCAGGATATGCAAGCGACACCTGCATATGCTCCGGCGCCGGCGCCCGCACCTGCGCCGCCCTCCGCTCTATCAAGGCAAAACTACGCGGCCTCGCCATCGCAGCCTGCAAGCCCGGAAAGCTCCGCGTCGAGAGCGCGGGCAATCATCATGCCGGCCGCTCCGGTTGCAGACGTTCCTGCGCCGGTAGCTCCTGCTCCCGATGCAAACTATTCGCCCCCCCCAGCACCGGCAGCTGCCGCCCCTGCGCCGACGTACTCGTCCGCCCCAGCTCCGGCCCTTGCTTCCGGCGCCGGAGCAAGGGCGTTACCAACGCAATCGGAAATGGCGCCCGTCGTCGCACCGTCGGGAAAAGCGGAATCGACGCCAAGAGCAGAAGCATGGCTGTCGGCGATCGATGAGATGCTCAAGGCCGGCCTGCGCCAAGATGCGCTGGAAGAGTGGGAGAAGTTCAAGCGCGCCTATCCGGACTATCCGGTACCGGAAAAATTGAACGCGCAAATCAGATTGCTGAAGAAATAGAAAAAGGGGCAGACCATGCCAGTGCCGTCTCCCGAGCTTTCGGGGAAACTAACTGGATTCTTATAATTATAAAAAAAGGCCGGAAGACATTTCATCTCCGGCCTTTTCGCTGACTTGCGCAGTCTTAAGCGCTTATCTTATCTAAACAATGACAACGACAACGGCCGCAAACTTAGGCAACTTGCTTTTCCTGGCTCGCCGATTTGCGCCCGGCGAGGTGCTTCAACATGTCGTCAACCATCTCGCTCAGGCTATACGCAGGACGCCATGCCCAGTCTTGACGCGCACTGGAATCGTCGATCGAGCGCGGCCAGGCGTCGGCGATCGCCTGGCGGAAATCCGGCTTGTAAGTTGCCTGGAAAGATGGGCAGCGCTGCTGGATGATGGCCACCAGCTCGCGCGGAGAAAAGCTCCATGCGGCCAGGTTGTATGAACCGGCCGTCTTGAGATTTTCTTTCGGCGCACTCATCAGTTCGATAGTGGCGCGCACGGCGTCAGGCATGTACATCATCGGCAATGTGCTTTCTTCTCCCAGGAAACTGGTGAAAGCGCTGCCGTCAGCTGCCGCGAACAATGCTTGGATGGCGTAATCGGTAGTGCCGCCGCCGGGTTCCGCCGAGTAGCTGATGAGACCCGGGTAACGCAGGCTGCGGATATCCATGCCGTACTTCTCCGCGTACCAGGTGCACCAGTGTTCGCCTGCCAGCTTCGAGATGCCGTAGACGGTCTTGGGATCCATGGCGCCGACCTGGGGCGCATTGTCGCGCGGGGTCGAGGGGCCGAATGCCGCAATCGAGCTAGGCCAGAACACCTTGGACAGCTTGGCCTGACGCGCCACTTCCAGCACGTTCAGCAGGCCCGTCATGTTGAGGTTCCAGGCCCACTCGGGGTGCTCTTCGCCTTTTGCCGAGAGCGCTGCCGCCAGGTGATAGATTTCCCCGATGTCGTGTCGGCTGACCACTTCGGCCAGGCGCTTCGCATCGGTGACGTCCAGTGTTTCATACGCCAGCTCCGGATGCTTGCCGGCAGGCTGGATATCGCTTGCGACCACTTGCCTTGCGCCGTGCAGTTTGACGAGCGCCGTCGCCAGTTCGGTGCCGATCTGTCCGTTTGCGCCGATTACCAATACTTTTTTCATCTTAGTCTCTTTACCGTTCTTCTTCAGTTCTTCTTCAGTTTTTCACCAGGCCGAGTTCTTCGCCGGCTTGCCGGAAAATGGCCACTGCGCGCTGCAAGGTTGCCTCATCATGGACGGCGGACATCTGCACCCGGATCCGCGCCTGGCCTTGCGGCACCACGGGATAGAAGAAGCCGACCGCATATACGCCCAGCTCATACAGGCGGCGCGACAATTTTTGCGCGACCACGGCGTCGTACACCATCAGCGGCACGATAGGATGGGTGCCCGGCTTGATTTCAAAGCCGGCGTCAGTGATCGCCTTGCGGAAGTAGACCGTGTTGCGCTCCAGGCGGTCGCGCAGTTCAGTCGATGCTTCCAGCAGATCGAGCGCGGCGATCGAGGCGCCGACAATCGCCGGCATCAAGGTATTCGAGAACAGATAAGGCCGCGAACGTTGCCGCAACAGGTCGATCACCTCGCGCCGCCCGGCTGTAAAGCCGCCGCTGGCGCCGCCCAAGGCTTTGCCCAGCGTGCCGGTGATGACGTCGACCTTGCCGAAGATGCCGCGCGCCTCATGCGTGCCGCGTCCTTTTGCGCCCATGAAGCCGGTAGCATGGCAATCGTCGACGCCCAGCAGCGCGCCGTACTTGTCGCACAACTGACGGATGACATCCAGCTGCGCCACCGTGCCGTCCATCGAAAACACGCCGTCGGTAAACACCATGGAAAAACGGGCGTTGTCGGCCTTGGCCTGCTTCAGGCAACGCTCCAGGTCTTCCATGTCGTTATGCGCATAGCGATAGCGCTTCGCCTTGCACAAGCGCACGCCGTCGATGATCGAAGCATGGTTGAGGGCGTCGCTGATGATCGCGTCCTGCTCGCCCAGCAAAGGTTCGAACAAGCCGCCGTTGGCATCGAAAGCCGCTGCATACAGGATGCAATCCTCGGTGCCGAGGAAAGCCGACAGGCGCTGCTCCAGCTGGCGATGGATATCCTGCGTGCCGCAGATGAAGCGCACCGAGCTCAGGCCGAAGCCGTGCGAATCGAGGGCATCATGCGCAGCCTTGATCAAGGCCGGATGGGAAGACAATCCCAGGTAGTTGTTGGCGCACAAATTGATCAGTTCGCCGCTTTCGGTGCTGATCTTGCCGCCCTGCGGGCCAAGGATCAGGCGCTCCGATTTCAGCAGGCCGGCAGCTTCGATTGCGCTCAATTCGTCGCGCAGGTGGCTGTAGAACTGCGGAGCGCCATGGTTTTGGGTATTCTCTTGCGTCACGGTCATTGCGAGCCTCGATCTTATATAATATATTGTTTTAATTCGATATATCGAACACAAATTCCACGATAATGCACAATAACCAGACTGTCAACCGGATGCACGGCAATTCAGCGAAAAAAAACAGCGGGAATAACATGGAAAATAAGCATGGCAGATAAGATGCTGGAAGACGCGCCGCCAAAAGTCGGCGACACATTGGTCAGGCTGCGCCAGGCCGACGGCCTGTCGCTGGACGCCCTGTCCAAGCGCGCCGGCGTATCGAAGTCGATGCTGTCGCAAATCGAGCGCAACCAGGCCAATCCGACGGTGGCCGTGGTGTGGCGCCTGGCCAATGCGCTGGGCGTGCCTATCTCTTTGCTGGTGGATGGCAATCAGGTAGTCCCGGCCTCGATTGAAACCGTGGCCAGCCACGCCACGCCGTCGCTGCGTTCGCGGGATGGTCATTGCGAGTTGCGCATCCTCGGCCCGATCGAGCTGGCCGGCCAGTTCGAATGGTATGAACTGTCGCTGGAGCCGGGCGGCTGCCTCGATTCGGAAGCGCATGAGCCGGCTTCGCGCGAACACCTGACCGTCCTGTCCGGTACATTGGAAGTCCAGAGCGGCAGCAACCTGAGCAAAATCAAGGTTGGCGAAACGGCAAGATATGCCGCCGACCGCCCTCATTACATCAAGAATGTCGGCAAAAGCACCGCCACCGCCTTGCTGGTGGTGATCCACAACGGACCGTAACGAACCGCAACTGCCCGGCAGCTCCATAAAAAAGGGGGGGAACAGCGATTGCGATCGCTGTTCCACCCCTTGGCTTTTGCCGCCGGCAGCCAGGCTGCCAGCCGCTACGGCAATTAATGCGTGACGCGGGTGACGCCGCCGGAAGACAGCAGGCGAACGCGGTCGCCGACGTTGAAGCGCTCGTCGGCATCCTGGGTAATAGCGCGCAATTCGCCGCTGCTCAGGCGCACGGTGATTTCCAGGCCCGGACGCTGGTTCAGATTGTTTTGCACCTGGTTGCCGACGATGCCGCCCAGCACCGCGCCAACCACGCCGGCCGCCAGCGAGCCATTGCCCTTGCCGATGGTCGAGCCGGCCGCAACCGCGCCGAGCGCGCCGCCAGCCAGGGTGCCAGCTTCGTTGCCGCCGCGGCTCTTATCAATCGTCACAGGACGCACCGAATCCACCACGCCCATACGCACCGATTGCTCGCCCTGCGCCTGACTGGTGCCATACACATTGGCGGAATTCGGAGGCACGGCGCAACCGCCCAGCGCCACCAAGGCGGCAACAATAATCAGATTCTTCATTCTTGATAACTCCATCGTAAATTGCTCATACATTAAAATTGCCGCACCCGGATAACTCGGTCAGCGCACCAGCAGAGGGGTTGCTAAATCAATTATAGTGCAACACGGAAACTTTTTACATGCGCGATACTTGCCAAACCTATTCGCCAGCAACGCGCATTCTAGCAATGTTTTCAAAACCGCCGTTTTTTTGCCAAAAAGACCAGCTTGCTTGCCTGTTTAACCATGGATCAGGTCTCAGCGTCCGCCGGAGACGTCGATAATGGTCCCGGTGCAATACGACGCTTCCTCCGACAGCAGCCACAGCACTGCGCGCGCCACTTCTTCGGCGCTGCCGCCGCGCCGCATCGGCACGCTGTCTTTGACCCGCTCGACCCGGTCCGGCTCGCCGCCGCTGGCATGTATCTCAGTGTAAATGACGCCTGGACGGACGGCGTTGACGCGGATGCCCTGGTCGGCCACTTCCTTCGCCAGGCCAATGGTCATGGCGTCGATCGCTCCCTTGGAGGCGGCGTAATCGACGTATTCGCCCGGACCGCCCAGCTTGGCCGCCATCGACGACAGATTGACGATGGCGCCGCCTTCGCCGCCGAAGCGGGTCGACATGCGCCGCACCGCTTCGCGCGCGCACAGGAAACTGCCGACGACATTGGTGTTCAGCACCCGCTGCAAACGCGCCACGTCCATTTCTTCCACGCGCATCTGGCGCTCCAGGATGCCGGCGTTGTTGACCAGCGCTGTCACTTTGCCCAACTGACCGTCGACAGCCTGGAACAGGGCCATGACATCGGCTTCGACTGCGACATCGCCGGCCACCGCCAGCGCTTCGCCGCCACTGCCGCGGATAGCCGCCGCCACCGACTCGGCAGCGCTGCGGCTGTGGACATAGTTGACGCAAACAGCATAGCCGCGCGCAGCGGCCAATAACGCGGTGGCGGCGCCGATGCCGCGGCCGCCGCCGGTAACGATCATGACTGGTTTCGACATGCTTGCTTCCTCATTTTTTACGCATCAAGGCAAGGGCGGCGCACTCGCCCTCCCGGCCCCGCCGATTGCCGCTAATCCCGGCCCATTATAATCAGGCTGCGATTAACCGCATTTGACTGGCGAGTCATGCCAGAGTTGCACATTCCAGATCCATATCACGAAAATATCAGGGCGCATTTTGCAAGAAAAAATGAACCGCAAGCGTAGCTTCCCACCGGTCGTCGATCAGCAAGTCCGCACGCTGATCCTCGGCAGCCTTCCTGGCGTCCAATCGCTGGCGCACAGCCAGTATTACGCCCATCCGCAAAACCGTTTCTGGAAACTGCTGGCGGAAGTCGTCGGCGTCGACTTGCCGGCGCTGCCCTATGCCGAGCGGCTGCCGGTGCTGCTGGCGCACGGCATCGGCTTGTGGGACGTGGTCGCCGAGGCGCGCCGCGACGGCAGCCTGGACAGCAATATCCGCGACCACGCGCATAACGACCTGACCGGCCTGATCGCCAGGCTGCCGCAATTGCACACCATCGCCTTCAATGGCGGCACTGCCGCCAAACTGGGACTGAAGGCATTGGGAGAACAGGCCGGCCGTTATCGCATCCTCCTGCTGCCTTCCAGCAGCCCGGCCTACACCCGGCCCTACGCGGAAAAACTGGCGGCCTGGATCGTTCTGCAAGAGCGCTGACAGCCGATTACAAAACACTCACACTTTCTCCACAAATCGACAAACCTTGAGCGGCGCCGGCTCCCTAGAATGAGCAGCTCCCATCTCTCAAGGAATGAACATGTCGTCACTGCTGAAGAATCTTTTACGCTATACCGTCGCACTGGCTTTGCTGGCGTCGCTGTCGGCATGCGTCTCTCTTGGCCTCAGCCTTTAAGCCGGAGCACAAGCCATATGAAGACACTCTCCCTGCCGCGGCGCTTTCCGCAGCCTTACCTGCTCGCGCTGAGCCTGCCTGTGCTGCTGGCGCTTGGCGGCTGCGTCACCGCCGAAAGCATCCCCGGCCCGGATGGCCGCGACGCCTTCCTGGTCGAATGCACCGATGCCGAACAATCCTGGCGCGCCTGCTACAAGAAAGCCGCCGAACTGTGCGGCCGCGACGGCTATTTCGTCTACGACCAGGAGCGCGGCCCGCGATCCGGCCCCGGCCGCGATACCCGCAAAAAATCCATGTTCATAGGCTGCCGCTACAGCTATGGATAACGGCAATGGCCAGGGCTGGCAAGCGAGGACAGCAAGCGAGATGCAACAATATTTAGGCTAAATCAGCAGCTGTGGCGCGGTATCATTGCTGCATATCCATTTTTACCCGCTTTTTTGCCTAATTAATTCACCTGATGCTGATCAAACGCAAATCCATAGAAGCCGACGCCAACCGCATGGAAGGCCCGCGCAAGCGCGCCGCCGTTGCAAAAAAAGACACTCCCAAACCCGCCCGCAAACCGAAATTCGCCCCCGTCACCCTGTCGGAACAGGACGGGGTCCGCTATCTGCACTTCGGCACCGAATGGGTGCAAGGCGCCATGCGGCTGCGCAAGCCGGACTGGCCGGAGCTTGAGTACGCCCAGCAAATGATGGCGTGGATGCTGTTCAATCCACAGCCGCAGCATATCGTCCAGCTGGGCCTGGGCACCGCGGCGCTGACCAAGTTCAGCTATCGCCAGTTTCCGCAAGCCCGGGTTACCGCGATCGAGCTGAACCCTTCGGTGCTGGCAATCTGCACTTCCATGTTCAAGCTGCCGCCCGACGATGAACGGCTGTCGGTGGTCGAAATGGACGCCATGGACTTCGTCCTCGATCCGGTCAACCACGACAGCATCGACGCCCTGCAAGTCGATCTGTACGACGCCACCGCGCGCGGGCCGGTGCTGGACACGCCAGAGTTCTACAGCGCTTGCGCGGCCTGCCTGAAGGACGACGGCATCATGACCGTCAACCTGTTCGGCGACCATCCGAGCTATGCCAAGAACCTGAAAGCCATGCGGTTCGCCTTCGACGACGTCTGGTGCCTGCCGGAAGTCCACGAGGGCAACGTCATCGCCATCGCTTTCAAGCAAGCCCCGCCAGCCGATTTCAGCGCCTGGTACGAACGCGCGGCGGAAATTACCGCAGCGACCAAACTGCCCGCCAAATCCTGGGTCAACGGCCTCAAGGCCTGGCATTCGCCGCAATGAACGGCTACGCTGAACATCGTGCCGGCCAGCGCCGGCCTTACCAATCCAACCGCCCATCGCGATGAACAATGCAATGAACAGTGCAGCGCCCAAAACACTCGACCTGCAGCAGATCTTCACCTGGCTGCTGAACGACGGCACGGTCGACAAGAATGAAATAAAAGCTTTCTACACCCAGGCCCAGGGGATATTCCGCAACGCCGCGATCGCGATCCATCCGCTTAGCGCCGTCGCCCAATGCAAGCGGCAGTCGGCCTTGCCGCCGCATCGGGTCCTGACGCTGGACTGGCTGACCGAATGGCTGGCGCGCCAGGTCCACATGCCGTTCTATCGGATCGACCCGCTCAAGATCGACTTCGCCAAGGTCGCCGACGTCATGTCGGCCAGCTACGCCACCCGCTTCAACATCCTGCCTGTCGAACTGAGCGCGACCGAACTGGTGATCGCCACCGCCGAGCCGTTCCGCACTGAATGGCAAGCGGAAATCTCCAAGATCACGCGCCGTAACATCCGCCTGGTGATTTCCAATCCGCTCGACATCACGCAATACATCACACAGTTCTTCACGCTGGCGAAATCGATCAAGAGCGCGCATAAATCGGGCGGCCAGGAGCTGGCGCTGAGGAATAATTTCGAGCAGCTGGTCGAACTCGGCAAAACCAACAAGCAGGTCGACGCCAACGACCAGCACATCGTCAACATCGTCGACTGGCTGTGGCAATATGCGTTTGAACAGCGCGCCTCGGATATCCATATGGAGCCGAAGCGCGATTTCAGCGCGATCCGCTTCCGCATCGACGGCGTGCTGCACCAGGTGTACCAGGTGCCGGCGGTGGTCATGATCGCCATGACCGCGCGCATCAAGCTGCTGGGACGGATGGACGTGATCGAAAAACGCCGGCCGCAGGATGGCCGCATCAAGACCCGCACCGCCGGCGGCCAGGAAATCGAGCTGCGCCTGTCGACCTTGCCGACCGCCTTCGGCGAGAAGCTGGTGATGCGGATTTTCGATCCGGACGTGGTGGTCAAGACCTTGCCAGAACTCGGCTTTCCCACCGACGACGCGTTGCGCTGGGATGCGCTGACCAAACGCCCGCACGGCATCATCCTGGTGACCGGCCCGACCGGCTCCGGCAAGACCACCACTTTATATACCACGCTGAAGGCGCTCGCCACTTCCGAAGTGAATGTCTGCTCGGTCGAGGATCCGATCGAAATGGTGGAAGCATCGTTCAACCAGATGCAGGTGAACCATGGCATCGACCTGACCTTTGCCGACGGCGTGCGGGCCTTGATGCGGCAGGACCCCGACATCATCATGGTGGGTGAAATCCGCGACCTGGAAACCGCCGAGATGGCGATCCAGGCCGCCCTCACCGGCCATCTGGTGCTCTCTACCCTGCACACCAACGATGCGCCGTCCGCCGTCATGCGCCTGCTCGAACTGGGGGTGCCTTACTACCTGCTGGAAACCACGCTGATCGGCATCATGGCGCAGCGCCTGGTGCGCACGCTTTGCACGCATTGCAAGAGCGCCGACGGCCAGGTCGCCGACGAAGTCTGGGCAACGCTGGCGGAAAACTGGAACCTGCCCAAGCCGGCCGCCGTCTACCATCCGGTCGGCTGCCCCGAGTGCCGCCAGACCGGCTACCGCGGACGCACCGGCCTGTACGAACTGCTGACCATCACACAGCCATTCTCAAAAATGATCCAGGCCGAAACCGACATCCATGCACTGAAAAAGCAAAGCATCGCCGACGGCATGAAACCTTTGCGGCTTGCTGGTGCATTGAAAGTCCTGGAAGGCGTCACCACGGTGGAAGAAGTCTTGAAAGTGACCTCCGCGCTGACCTGAAGCGACGGCTTTCCGCGTATTGCAGCAGCAATCCGCAGCAACGCCAAGAAGGGCTACCCGCCGCCACGGCCGGTAGCCCTTTTGTTTTTTTGTTCTTTTGTTCGCCTGCACTTTTGCGCGGAAAAGCCCTCCCATGGTGCAGTGCGGCGCTGAAAGAGCTTTCTTGGCCTGGCGCAAAAAGTGCTTTACATCAGGCCTGGGCTTGATTTCCAATAGACAATTATTTAACCTTTGCGTAAGCTAAGGCGAGCCAGGTCCGGGGCCCTTTCAGCAGGAGACAGAATTAACGGAAAGCGGCGCCGGTACTGGCTAAGGGAGATGGTGGAAATTGCAGTGCAGGGAGTTGTTGTCAAATAATAATTTGCATTCGTTTGCAATAAAAGACAAGCGGGAAATCCGCTCCGACCATACGCAGTCAAAATCCGGATAAAAAATAATGAAATTTACAAATTTAAATTTTGTAACGGTGGCACTTGTCTTCGGCCTTATCAGTTCAGCATTTGCGCAGGAAGATCCGACTTTGTTCTTGAATCGGGCCAATGCCAAGATCGCCAAGGCGATGGCTTTCAAGAACAACTGGGACGGCCCTACCAGCGGCCCCAAGATCGCAGCGCAAAAAAAACTCATCGTCGTCATCGCTTCCAATCTCAAGAACAATAGCGTCCTGCGCGTTTCCAAGGGGGTCCAGGAGGCCGCCGCGGTAGCCGGCTGGGAAGTCTTCGTGATCGATTGCTGGGGCGTCGACAACAAGCACGCCGAAGCCTTCAGCCGCGCGCTGGCGCTGAAACCCAACGGCATCGTGCTGGCCGGCATCGACGCCAACGAACAGCCGAAGGAGATGAACGCCGCCAATGCACAGAATGTCCCGGTGGTCGGCTGGCATGCCTCGACCCGGGTCGGTCCTAGCGACGGCCTGTTTTCCAACGTCACCGCCGATCCGAAAGAAGAAGCGCTGATCGCCAGCCTGCTGGGCGTGGTCGATTCCAACGGCAAGGCCGGCGTGGTGGTGTTCACCGATCCGGCCAGCCTGTATTCGCAGGCCAAATCGAATGAAGTGGTGGCGGTGATCAAGCAATGCCGCACCTGCAGCCTGCTTAGCGTCGAAGCCCTGCCTATCACCACCTCGCCCGAGAAGATGCCGGCCTTGCTGGCGGCATTGCAGCAGCGCTTCGGCAAGAAATGGACGCACATCATCGGCGTCAACGACAGCTACCTCGACCTGCTGACGACGCCGGCCTCGATGAGCCTGCTCGCCAGCAGCAAGATCCAGACGCTGTCGGCAGGCGAAGGTTCCGAATCGGCCTACCAGCGGATCCGCAGCAAGAGCCTGCAGATCGCCACCGTGCCGGAGCCTTTCGGCCAGCAGGGATGGCAGATCATCGACGAACTCAATCGCGCGTTTTCCGGCGAAAAGGCCAGCGCCTATACCACGCCGGCCTACCTGGTGACGGAACAGAACATCGCTTTTCACGGCGGCGACAAGAACACTTTTGAGCCGAACAACGGCTACCGCGCCGAGTATAAAAAAATCTGGGGAAGATAAGTCCGCGCGCCGCGGCTGGCATGCGTATTGGACTGGCGCCGCCAGGCTATCGGGGTAGAATCAGGTGACGGCCCTTACAACGATGGATCAAGGAGCAGGCAAATGCAAGCGAGACGAATCCTTATTGCGCAAGGCGGCGGCCCCACCGCGGTGATCAACCAGTCGCTGGTGGGCGTGGTGCTGGCGGCACGCGGCATGCGCGATGTCGAACTGGTCTACGGCGCCCGCAACGGCGTGCGCGGCATCGTCAATGAAGACTTCCTCGACCTGGCGCAGGAAACCAGCCACAACCTGGAACTGGTGGCGCGCACCCCCTCCTCCGCACTGGGATCGACACGCGACAAACCCGATCTCAAGTATTGCCAGGAAATCATCCAGGTATTGCAAGCGCACCAGATCAACCACTTCTTTTATATCGGCGGCAACGACTCTTCCGATACGCTGCGCATCCTCAGCCTGGAAGCGGAAAAGCTGGCCTTCCCGCTGCGCTGCATCCACATCCCCAAGACCATAGACAACGACCTGGTGGGCAATGATCACACGCCGGGATTTCCGTCGGCCGCGCGCTTCGTCGCGCAGGCGTTTGCCGGCGCCAACCTGGACAATGCAGCCCTGCCCGGCGTCTACGTCGGCGTGGTGATGGGGCGCCATGCCGGCTTCCTGACGGCGGCTTCGGCGCTGGCCCGGAAATTTCCCGACGACGGCCCCCATTTGATCTACCTGCCTGAGCGCAGCTTCGTGCTGGAAAAATTCCTGGCCGACGTGAAGGAGGTATATCAACGCCTGGGCCGCTGCGTGATCGCGGTTTCGGAAGGCATACACGATGAATCCGGCACGCCTATCGCCAGCCTGCTGACCGAGACGGTCGAGCGCGATGCGCATGGCAATGTGCAGCTGTCCGGCAACGGCGCGCTGGCAGACCTGTTGTGCGAAGAGATCAAGGCCAAGCTGAACATCAAGCGTGTGCGCGGCGATACCTTTGGCTACTTGCAGCGTTCATTTGCCGGCTGCGTCTCGGATGTCGACCAGCGCGAAGCGCGCGAGGTGGGCGAGAAGGCGCTGCAGTTTGCCGTGCAAAGGGCAAGCAACGGCACCGTCGCCATCAAGCGCAGCGGCGCCTATTCGGTCAATTACGAATTGCTGGCGCTGGATGTGGTGGCAGGCAAAACCCGCGTCATGGAAGACGAGCTGATCGCCGCCAGCGGCACCGACGTCAGCGACGCCTTCCACCAGTATCTGCGGCCCTTGCTGGGATCCGGCATGCCGGATGGCTTTCGCCTGCGCGCGGAAGCCGTCGCCAAGATACGCAATCAAGCGGGCTGAATCCGCTGCCGCAGGAAGCCGTGCCGGCAATCCAATTTGCCCGGCATTTTCATGAGAGCGGATGACAGCCGCTAAGCGCCGCTCTCCATGCTGCTGTCGTAATTGCCTGCGCACGCCAGGCTGTTCAGCCGGCAGCGCCGCAAGAAAATCTTTTGCGCTTCCGCCACGTTCTGCTCCACGCCTTTCCAGCTGTCCAGCACCGGCGCCTGCAGCGCCCGCCCGTAGGAAAAACTCACCTGCCAGGGAAACGGACCGAGCTGGTTCATGGCGCTCAGGTGCGCGGTGGCGTCCTCCGCGCCCTGGCCGCCTGACAGGAAGACGATGCCCGGCACGGCCGGCGGCACATGGCGCGCCAGGCAACGCATGGTGGCCGCGGCCACCTGCCCAATACCAGCCTGCTGCGGCGATTTCATGCCGGCGATGATCATGTTCGGCTTGAGCAGCATGCCTTCCAGCGCAACGCCATGCGCCGCCAGCTCTTCGAACACCGCTTCCAGCACTTGCGCGCTGACGGCTTCGCAGCGTTCCAGGCTGTGCGCGCCATCCATCAGCACTTCGGGCTCGACGATGGGGACGATGCCGGCTTCCTGGCACAGGGCGGCATATCGCGCCAGGGCGTGCGCATTGGCGCGGACCGCATAGCTGCTCGGCAGCGCGGCGGCATCGATCTCTATCACCCCGCGCCATTTGGCGAACTTCGCCCCCAGCTGTCCGTATTCCTGCAGGCGTTCGCGCAAGCCGTCCAGCCCTTCGGTGATCTTTTCTCCGGCGTGCAGCGCCAGCGGCTTGGCGCCGCCGTCGACCTTGATGCCAGGGATAATGCCGCGGCCGCCCAGCAGCTCGGCGAAGGGAGTTCCTTCGGTACTACTCTGGCGCAAGGTTTCATCGTAGAGGATGACGCCGCCCAGATAGCGCTCGGCTCCCACGGTAGTGAACAGGATTTCGCGATAGCGGCGGCGGTTTTCTTCGCTGCACTCCAGCTTGATTGCATCGAAGCGTTTCTTGATCGTCGGTCCGCTTTCGTCCGCGGCAAGAATGCCCTTTTGATCCGCCACGATGGCGCGTGCAACCGATTTCAGTTCGTCGATATTCATAGCCCGATACTCCCGGTGATGACTGCGAACGGCGTGAAGTTACGCTGTTTATGCTGCCACGAATGCAAGGCGGTGGCAACCGCCCGGAAATTTACCGCGCAGAAAGCAGCGTTATCGGGGAGACAAGACAATCGACGCAAAGCAGCCTTAGGTGCGCTACCGCACTGACGCCCTGCGCTTTTGAGACTACTTTGGAAGCCAGGGTGCAGGCATTCCCCCTATAACAGGAATTTTTCACAAAGAGGTGTTCCAATGAAAACGACTCAAAGACTGGCAATCAGTGCGATTACCTTGATGATGGCGCTTGGCTTGAGCGCTTGCGACGGCATGTCCCGGCGCGGCGCAGACACAGCCATCGGCGCCGGCATAGGCGCGGTCGGCGGCGCTGTGTTAACCAATGGCAGCGCCCTGGGCACCGTGGGCGGCGCAGCGGTAGGCGGCGTGATCGGCAACCAGGCCGGCAAGCGCTAAGCTGCTTCCGGCACGGCCTGGAAATAGAAAAAATTCGACGCCGCCGCCAGCAGCAGGCAGGCGCGTCGATGCGTTTGGCACATCTGCGAACGACCTGCTCTTCCCCCTCTGCCATCAGCACAGCAAGGCGTCATAGGCCTCGCGTTCTGCCGCATAACAACCGCAGGCAGCCGCTTCCAGTCCCTGCCGGTCAAGCACAGTCAGGTTTCCACGCCGGTAGGCGATCAAACCGCTCCGTTGCAGTGCGCTCGCCGCAGCTGTAATGCCTTCGCGCCGTACGCCGAGCATGGCGGCCAGGAACTCGTGCGTGACATGGAAACTGTCGGCGTGAATCCGGTCCTGGCTCATCAGCAGCCAGCGCGCCAGCCGCGGCCCGATCAAATGAAAACGCAGGCAGGCGGCCGAAGTCTCCATCTGCGCCATGCGAACATAAAGATAATGATGCATGCTGCGCAATAAAGCCGGACTGTGCGCCAGTTCATTGCGAAATGCGACGGCGGCGATGCGCAGCGCCGCGCCGGGACTTTGAACCAGCGCATGCACGGATGCGGCAGTCACTCCGAGGGCCAATTGCACGCCCAGCATCCCTTCGCTTCCCACCATGGCGATTTCCACCCCTGGTCTGCCGTCGATCAGGGCAAGCAATGAAATCGAAGCCTCCAGCGGAAAATAGGCATGGGTGATTGCCTTGCCGGGTTCGCACAGCACTTCGCCGGACGTCAGCCGGATGGTCTCGCAAGCTGCAAGCAAACGCGAACGCTCCCTATGCGGAAGCAACTCGACAAGATGGTTCTCGACGATGCCCAAACTGGTTCTCCGGTATATAGCTGCTCTATCTGAAACAAGACGGCAGATAGAAATTGCGTTATTGACGAATGCAATGTCGGGTAGCACTGTCAGTGTGCATGAAGCCCTGCCGGCAGACTGTCTGCCAGCGCACATAGCAATAATCCGGCACGATGCCCGGAAGTTCAGCGAACCTGCCGCAGGCTGGCAGTATCAGTCACGCAGGCACATGCAAATTCGCTGTGCGCATCAAACGTCTCTATATGAAATAGCAATATCTCGTGTTAAATTTCCAAATTGCAACTTACTCAGATTAAAAACCCAGTAGACAGGAAAGTACATGTACAGGACCAAACCCGGACTCGTCCCAGGCGCTTGCCGCCGCACGTTCGTGCGCCATGCCGCCCTATTTGCGGTCCTTGCCGGGCTGGCCATCGGCGCGTCCACGGCCGCAGCTCCGGCCGTGGACGCGATAACGCCGGATGGCGGCCAATATCACGGGGCGCTGGTAGACGGCAAACTGCAGGGCAAGGGCAAAATAAGCTGGGCGAACGGCGATATCTATGAGGGTAATTTTGAACAGGGATTATTTTCCGGAAAAGGCGAAATAAAGTACAAGAACGGACGCAAATACAAGGGCGATTTCGCCAGCGGCCGCTTTCAGGGCAAAGGGCGATACGAGGTCCGGGCCGGCGAATATTACGAAGGCGAATTCAGCAATAACGATTTCACCGGGCACGGCATTTACCAGGCACAGAACGGCTCGCGCCATGTCGGCGCCTTCAAGAAATGGCTGCCCGACGGCCCCGGCCGCTTTACCGACGCCGCCGGCAATACCTATGAAGGCGTATTTGAGGCTGGCGAGCTGAATCGGCCAGGGCGCTTCGCCGGCAAGGACGGCAGCCGCTACCTGGGCGATTTCAAGGATGGAAAATTCGACGGCATGGGGATTTACCGCAACGCCGACGGCGACGAGTACAAGGGCAGCCTTGCGTACGACCTGTTCAACGGCGGCGGCATCCTGATCTACGCATCGCCGCAGAAAGACGGCCGCAGCAAGGACATCGGCGTCTGGCGTTACGGCAAGCTGGTGGACAAGGCCGCAGAGCGACAAACAAAAATCAATATCGAAACCGCGCTGTACGGCCAGCGCGCATTGCTCGACAAAAGCCTGGCGGCGCTTGCGCCGCATGCACCGGGAAAAATCAATCTCTATCTGCTGGCAGTTGCCGGCGACGGCTCGCAAGAGGTATTTCGCCGCGAAACCGAATTTGTCCGCAAACAGTTCGATCGCGATTTCGGCACTCAAGGGCGATCGATGGCGCTGGTTAACAGCCGCAATACCGTGGCCGAGCAGCCGATGGCGACGATCACCAGCATCCGCGAGAGCCTGGGCGCGATCGCCGGGAAAATGGATAAGGAGAACGATATTCTGTTCCTCTACCTGACCAGCCACGGATCGCAAAGCCATGAGCTGTCGCTGGCGCAAAACGGCATGAGCCTGCGTAACCTGGAGGCAAAGGAACTGGCGAAACTGCTGGAGGAAACCGGGATACGCTGGAAGGTAGTGGTTGTATCCGCCTGCTATGCCGGCGGCTTCATCGATCCGCTAAAGAATGCGCACACCATGGTGATTGCCGCCGCGCGCCGCGACCGCACCTCCTTCGGCTGCGCCGACGACAATGACTTCACCTATTTCGGCAGAGCGTTTTTCCAGAAGTCCTTGCCGGACAGCGCTTCGTTCAGCGAAGCCTTCGACAAGGCGAAGGCGCTGGTCACCACCTGGGAAACAGACGATACCAAGCTCAAGGACGAGGATGGCGAAATACTGCATTCCGAACCGCAGATGTATCACACGGCAACGATTGACGCGTATCTGAAAAAATGGCGGGCGCAGGCCAAATAACCCTGTCGGCAATGCCGTTCAGTCAGGATTTGGACGGCATTCCTTCGGCGGCCCGCCCGGCGCCTTACTGCTGCTCGTAAGCCTGGGTCAGCAGCGCGACATCGATCTTGGTCATTTTCAGCATGGCCTGCATGACCCGCTGGGATTTTTGCCGATCCTTATCCTGCAGCATCCTGCCCAGGGCGGTCGGGATGATCTGCCAGGACAGCCCGAACTTGTCCTTGATCCAGCCGCAGCCCTGCGGCTCGCCGCCGTCCAGGAACTTGTTCCACAGCGCATCCACTTCCTCCTGGTTTTCGCAATTCACGAAAAAGGAGATGGCCGGCGTGAAACTGAATTGCGGGCCGCCGTTGAGCGCGATGAAATCCTGGCCATGCAGCTGGAAGGTGGCCGACATGACCGAGCCCTTCGGCCCAGGACCTGCATCGCCATAGCGCTGGACGTCGCCAATCTTGGCGTCCTTGAAAACCGAGGTATAAAAATTCATGGCCTCTTCGGCGCGGCCATCGAACCATAAGAACGGAGAGATTTTTTGCATTTTGGCTTGCTCCTCTAAGCCCCGGGAAGATTGAAGCATTCCCCCGAAGCATTCCCGGGAAAATGAAGACGATTACACCGTTGCGCTGTGCTTTTCGCTGCCTGCAGACGCTGCTTGCCCGGCCGCTTCCGGCTCCATGTACATCATTTCCCACGCGTGGCCGTCGAGATCGTGGAAACTGTTGCCATACATGAAGCCATAGTCCTTCGGTTCTTCCATCTGCTGTGCGCCCGCCGCCATGGCAAGCGCCACCAGCTTGTCCACATGCTGGCGGCTGTCGCAAGAAACGCAAAGCAGCACTTCGGTCTGCCTGGTGGCATCGCTGACAGGCTTTTTTGCAAAGCCCTCGAAAAATTTTTCCACCAGCAGCATGACGTACAGATTCTCGCCCAACTCCATGCAGGCGGCCTGCTCATTGGTGAATTTTGCATTGAAGGTATAGCCAAGGCTCTTGAAGAAAGCCATGGACCTGGGCAGGTCTTTGACCGGCAGGTTGACATAGATTTGCTTGTGCATGATATGGCCTTTCAGGTAAGCGACGTATTCTCAGACGGTGGCGGACATGGACGGCAGGTCGGTGAGCTCAAGCTCTCGCACCGGCCGCACTTCGATGCTGCCAAAACGCGCCGGCGGAATTTTCGATGCCCAGTGGATCGCTTCGTTCAAGTCCTTGGCGTCGATCAGATAGAAGCCCGCCAGCTGCTCCTTGGTTTCGGCAAACGGGCCGTCGGTCAGCGACATCTGGCCGTTGCGTATCCGCACGGTGGTGGCGCTGTCGACCGGCTTGAGCGCCTGGGCGGCGACATAGTGGCCGCTCTCACGCAATTCCTGGCCAAAAGCAAAACACACGTTATCCGGACAAGCGTGCAGCTGGTCATGCGCGAGATAGACGAGGCATAGATAATTCATGGTGGTCTCCGATAGAGGATATTGAGTAACGACTGCCTGACTTACACTAGCTAATCGAACGGCAAACGGCGTAATCGACAGCTGGCCAAAAAATTTTGTGTTGGCGAAACCGGCGTTAATACTTTGAAAACAAACTGCTTCCCGAGTTTGTTATTGCGGCAAAGCCGCCAGGCGCCGGTTCAGGAAGCGCTGTTCCGGTTCCTGCTGCGTCAACGCCAGCGCCTTGCCATACGCGGCGCGCGCTTCCGCGACATGTCCGAGGCGCCGATGGAAATCGGCCTGCGCCGCGTAGGCCAGATGGTAGTTTTGCAACTGGCCGTCGGCAATCAGTTTTTCCACCAGCGCCAGCCCGGCTTGCGGTCCCTGATGCATGGCCACGGCTACCGCGCGATTGAGCTCGATCACCGGGGTCGGCTCCAGCCGCAGCAAAGCGTCGTACAGGCCGACGATCTGCTGCCAGTCGGTGGCGTCGGCGCTGGCGGCCTGGGCATGCACCGCGGAAATTGCCGCCTGCAGCGTGTAGGCGCCAATGCGCCCCGACGAAAAGGCGCGCTCCACCAGGGCCGATCCTTCGACAATATACTGCGCATTCCATAAACTCCGGTCCTGCTCATCCAGCGGCACCAGGTCGCCATCCGCAGTACTGCGCGCGCCGCGGCGCGACTCATGCAGCAGCATCAGGGCCAGCAGGCCCGCCACATCGGGTTCCGGCAGCAGCTCCAGCAGCAGGCGCGCCAGGCGGATCGCTTCCTGCGACAGATCGTGCCGGGTCAGCGACGCTCCCGACGACGCCGAATAACCTTCGTTGAACACCAGGTAGATAACGCGCAGCACGCTGTGCAGGCGCACCGCCAATTCATCGCGCTCGGGAACCTGGTAAGGAATGCGGGCGTCGCGTATCTTCGCCTTGGCGCGCACGATGCGCTGCGCCAGCGTCGGCGCCGGGGTGAGGAAAGCGTGGGCGATCTCTTCGGTGCTGAGCCCGCAGACTTCGCGCAAGGTCAGGGCGATCTGGGCGTCGGGCGCCAGCGAGGGATGGCAGCAGGTAAAAATCAGGCGCAGGCGGTCGTCTTCGAGATGCTCGTGCTGGTCCGGCGCCTCTTCGGCCATCTCATCGACTATCTCGGCGACATCTTCATAGGAGGTAAACCTTGCCCGCCGCCGTATGGTGTCGATCGCCTTGAAGCGGCCGGCGGAGACCAGCCAGGCCACCGGCTGTGCCGGAATGCCATCGCGCGGCCACTGCTCGACCGCTGCCTTGAAGGCCTCCTGCAGGGCTTCTTCAGCCAGGTCGAAGTCGCCCAGCAGGCGCACCAGCGTAGCGAATACGCGGCGCGATTCGCTACGGTAAATATCTTCAATCGAAGCGCTTGTCTGCATCGTATCTGTCAATTAATTTTTGCTGCAAAGCTGTCCCTGGTCGCGGCAACCATCCTGCCTGCAAAGCAGTGTTCCTGTTGCGCTTGAATCATACATCGAACAATGTCCAGCTTCTTCATGGCAATTGAGCCCCGCAAGCGACTTGACTCGTCAATCTAATATACTGGATAATAATTCCAATATTATGGATATCGAAAGACTCGCCCGGATGGATATCAATGCCCGCATCGCCTCCCGCGTACGTTTCCTGCGCCAGCAACGCGGCTTGTCGCTGGACGCGCTGGCGGCCCGGTGCGACGTCAGCCGCTCCATGATTTCGCTGATTGAACGCGGCCAGAGCAATGCTACCGCTGTCGTCCTGGAAAAGCTGGCGGCTGGACTCGGCGTGCTGCTGCTGGCGCTGTTCGAAGAAGCGCCGGCCGCCGTCGCCCCGCTGATGCGCCGGGCCGAGCAGCCGGAGTGGCGCGATCCGCAATCGGGATACCTGCGCCGCAATATCTCGCCGCCCAATCCGCAAACGCCGATACGGATAGTCGAAGTGGAGTTTCCTGCCGGCGCCCAAGTGACTTATGAAACCGCCGCCCGCGACGCCCGCGTGCATCAGCAAATCTGGGTGCTGGAAGGCGGCATCGACATCACCGTCGGCACCAGCCGGTACGCGCTGGAACCCGGCGACTGCCTGGCGTTTCAGCTGGACTGCCCTACCGCTTTCCATAACCCCCACCGTAAGGCGGCGCGCTACGCGGTGGTCACCAGCACCGAACCCGCACAATGACAAGGACGCAAGCATGCAAACCAATATACAAATCCATCGCGTATCCGCGCTTGAAGATCCAGCATTGCTTGGCGGCCTGGGCGAACTGCTGGTCGATTGCGTGGAAGGCGGCGCATCCGTCAGTTTCATGCAGCCCCTGTCGCAAGCCCGCGCAGAAAATTTCTGGCGCAGCCTTGCCGCCAGCGTCGCTGCCGGCGAACGCATATTACTGACGGCGCAAGACTGGCATGGCGCCGTCCTCGGCACCGTGCAAGTCGTGCTGAGCCAGCCGGAGAACCAGCCGCACCGGGCCGATGTCGCCAAGCTGCTGGTGCATCGCAAGGCGCGCAAGCAAGGGCTGGGAGAGAAACTGATGATCGCCGCGGAACAAGCCGCCGCCGGCGCCGGCAAGAACGTGCTGGTGCTCGATACCGCCAGCGACAGCGCGGAACGGCTGTACAAACGCCTCGGCTGGCAAGCGTCCGGCGTGATTCCGGACTATGCCCTGCTGCCGCAAGGCGGCCTGTGTGCGACGACCATCTTCTATAAGCGCATCGAGGCCGGCGGGCAGGAAAGATAGGTCTAGGCAGCCGCCTTGGCTGCCAAAGACGGCCCGGCATCCGCCATGAAATTGCTCGGATAGCGGGTGTCGCGCAGTTTCATGAAAGGCGTTTCTACCAGCAGGTAAAGCAGCCACCCGGCGGCGACGCTCAACGCAATGATCAAACTTGCCTCGGCAACGGCATTGAGACCGGAGCCGCGCAGCATCTTGTGCGCGATCATGGACAACGGCTTGTGCGCCAGATAGATCGCATACGACCAGGCGGCCAGCTGCGCGGCGCCAGGAATCCGCCAGCGATGCAGATAGCTGGCCGGACTGAGCGCCGCCGTCACCAGCAGCGCAAAAGCGACGGCCAGCAGCGAATAGCCGAAGCCGGTCATGAAATAGCCGTAACCATAGCCGTCGATCATGTAATAGTTGACGGCCAGGTAGAACAGCAGCGCCGTCGCCGCTGCTCCCGCAAGCAGCAGCGCCTGTCCGCGGCGCAGGATTTTTTGCCAGGCCTGCGGGTGAAAATTCTTGAGAAGCGCCACCGCAATTCCTGGCAGGAATTCATCAAAGCGGCAAAAGCTTGAGTAGTAGACGTTTGGATAGTAGCCGCCGATCGCCCCACCCGCTTGCCGCCCATATTGCAGCCATAACAGGCTGCGCAGCGCGATTCCGGCCAGCACCAGCACAAAGAGCGCAATCCAGGCCAGCCGGATCGACTTGCCATAGCGCGCCGCAATGATCACCACTGCGGGCAGCAAAAGATAAAACTGTTCCTCGATGCACAACGACCACGCGTGCGAGAACGCCGTACCCGGCTGCAGCCAGAGATTCTGCGTAAACGTGAGGAAGCGCCAGAGCGGCGGTGGCGTGTTTCCCCCCATGAGGACAGGAAAGAGAAAATACAAACCCAGCACGACATAGAAATTAGGCAAAGTGCGCAGGAATCTGCGCGCGTAGAAATTCGTGAGTGAAAGCCGCTGCCCTCGGGCGATACCAGCAAAGATCTGGTTGCTGATCAGATAGCCGCTCAGCACAAAGAACAGGTCGACCCCGACCCAGCCTATCTTGCTGGCCCAGCCGAAGGTCGCTTCCTGACTGACGAAACACATGTAGTGATACATGAACACCAGGATGATGGCCGCTGCGCGCAGCGTGTCCAGGCCATTGTTTCGATGGGACTTGCTTGGCAGGACTTGCGTGATTGGCTGCATTGCGGCTTGGCGGAGAGGATTGGTCGAAGTAGTCAGCGGTGCAGGTTTTCATGGCAGCCGGGTCAAAACTGCCGGCGCATACAGCCGCCGTCCTTGCAATACGCCTGCATCCCGATGGCCGGTACATTGGCGGCCGAATATTGCCACAAAACAACTCAGTGTACTTTTGCCTGCCGCCAAATGTCTACCTATTTGTCATCACAATGTATAGCGCAACTGAACATATATGTTGCGGTTGCCTTTCAATTGCCCCCAGAAGCTGTGATCCGCGCCAAAATAATAGTCGCTGCCTGCCCGCACGTGCCAACGGTCATTGATTGCGTAGGCTATCTTTGTGCGCAACGCGCCGCTTTTGCCCGGCCATACCTGCAGGCCGGAGAATTCCATCTGCAATGTATCGTTCCACCAATTGCCGGCCAGCCGCCAAACCAAACCGCGCTGCCAGCGTGAAGCCTGGTCGCTGAGGTCGGCCTGGGCCCACGCTATTGCCCGCATCGCCGGATCATCGATCGTATCGGGACTGGAGAATCGTGACACTCGCCGCACCACGGCCTGCAATCCCAGGCTGGTTGCCTCGCTCAGCCGCCATTCGCCGCCGGCGACCAGCTTGAACTGCGATTTCTTGTGCGAGAAGTCCCGTTCGCCGCTGCTGTCGGTAAACGTGTAAGCCGCCTCGGCGCGCCATACGGTCTGGTTGCGGCTCATGCTGATGTCAGCGCCAATCACGTCCAGGCGTCGATTCTTGACCTGGACCTTGAACTGGTCGCCGAGCATGCCGCCGAAATAGAGATCCGGCGTGAGGTCCGTGCCGTGGAAATACGATATGGAACCGTCAACGTTGTCGCCACGGCCCTCCCATTTCAACGCCAGCTGCGGATGATATCGCAATGGCGCGCGGTCATAGTGCAGCGCCGGATTGATCGGCAGCGGCAGGTTGTGCGAAGCCATCGACGGAAACCACAAGCCATAGAAAGTCCCAAGGTTGCCGTCGACGCTCACCTGGGCGCCTGTGTTGCCGTAGCGCTGGTCGGCATCTTCCGGCACCAGCAACGTATAGTCCCTGGGCGACAAGTTATCCGTCGGATTGATTGCATCGGCACGCCCCCAGACCACCATTTGCCGTCCCAGGCGCAATTCCGCCGGGCCCAGATTGCGCCTCCAGTAGAGTTCACGGACCAAGCCGCTTGTCTCGCCGGACTTTCCACTGCCGGTTTCTCCACGCAACCAGCCGCTTCCAAGCACATCGCCGGCGCTGTCCAGATCGACCTTGAAGCGAGCCCAGGCCGAACTTGTTGCAATCGGGCCGCGCAGATCCAGATCGCGCGAGTGCTGCCAGACGTCGCTACGCAGCGACAGTGTGCCATCCAACGCCAACGGCGGCGCCACATCGCCTGCAAACACCGGTACCCGTATCAACGCCATCGTCAGCAAGCCGGCAACCTGCAGAAACCGCCTCCTCAGCCGGCTATCGATTCGACTCATCTATCCAGTTCGCGCGGGTTGAACATTTTCTCCGGGACATTCTGATCAACCTGAAATTCCTCGTACTTGATCGTGGTCTTGTGCTCAGTCAAAAGGTTTTGGGCTTCGGACACCATGGCCTGCCAGCGTCCGTTGCTGCCGACCGGACGGACGTCGCTGAGCGTAATGCGCTTGGCCAGTTGCCCGGAAGTGTCCCAGGCCTCGGACTTAACGGCCACGAAATTGTCCTTGCGCACCCATGTGACGCGCTTGCTTTGACCGGAGTTTTGTTTCACCGCATCGGTGGCTGGCAGCGATTCGATCACGTAGCACGGCTGGCTGCCCTCGTTTTCCTCGCGCAGTTGCCGATGGGACCATTCCTCGGGCTTGTAGCCGATCACGTCGCCATAGCTGAAATCGGTCCCCACGAAACTGTCTTTCTTGTTGGAGGCTGACAAGCGCCTGACCTTGCCCAGCGCAGGCAGGTAGATCCACATGTCGTCATCGCTGGCGGTATGCTCGATCAGCAGCGTTGCCGTGCCCTTGATATCGGCCGGGGCAAGGAAACGCACCAGCCGCATGTTGTCCGCACTATCGCCCTGCAGGCGGGTATAGGCCGAAGTTTGCCGGATCCTGGTGCTGCCGTCCCGGTTGATCAATGTGAACGTTGCCTTGAACACCGAGTCCTTCAGCTTGATCGCGGCAGCGCTCTTCTGCATGATGCTCAACGCTGTGTCTTCCGCAGCCATTGCCGGCATCTGCAGCGCAATGCCCAAGGTCAGCACGCTGGCCAGCCGGCCGATAATAGTGGTCGATATCATGTTGCGGCCCTTTCTTCAAGATCGGCAGGCAAGGTTTGGGTGTAGATGAATTTCGGGCGCAGACTGATGATGAGCGTCGGCACCAGGAACAGCGAAGCGAACGCGCTGACAAACATGCCGAGCACGATGAAAATCGCCAGCCAGAGGTGCGGCAGGTAACCAATGGACAACGAGAGAACGCTGTAACCCCCGGCAACTGCAGTGGCCACAAATAGTATCGCCTTGCCAGCCGACGCCAGCGTGTGCTGGATCGCTCCATCGATATCTTCACCCGACTTGATTTGTTCGCGGAATCGATAAAGCAGATATATCGCATAGTCGGCGCCGATACCGACCGCCATCGCGGCGAACAGCGAGTTCGGGATATTCATCGGGATGCCAAACAGACCCATCGTGCCGAAGATCACCAAGATGGTGACGAATAGCGGCGCCAGTACAATCAGCCCCACGGTCAATGAACGGAAAACGAGCGCAGACACCAGGAAGATCACAATGGCAATCTGTATGATGTTCTTGGTCTTGCCGTTCACCATGGTGTCGGTCAATGCAATATTCAAGGCCACGTCGCCGCCTACCATCAGCTTCGCGCGGTCGCCGAACTCATCCGCCGCCTTTGCCTGGATCGATCCGATAAGCTGCTTGAGGTAATCCGTATTGCCAGTCTTGAGGAGGACCGTCATCTTTGCCGATGAATAGTTGTAATCCACATAGGCATTGAAATCGTCCGGTTGCCCTGACATGGAATACAGCAACAGGTACTGCGACACCAGTTCACGCGAAGCCGGAATGCGATATTCATCGGCAGCATCGGCATGCATGGCTTGGTTCATCCGTTTTATGTAGTCCACGATCGAGACGATCTTGCCGACATTGGGCTGGCTTGCCACAAATTGCTGCAGCCTGTCCATCCCGCGCAGGATGGCCGGATCTTTGATGCCGTCCGCTGCGCCCGCGTCAATCATCAGATACAGGCTGTTGGTGCCGCCGATCTGGCGATTCAAAAAATCGTCATCCTGGCGGATTTTCAAATCGTCGGCGAAGTAAATCCTGCTGGCATTGTTGACCACGATATGCGATATGCCGAAGGCGCTCGTCGCGACCAGAAGCACGCAGCAAAGGCCGATGATCTTTCGGCGCTTCTTGCTGAGCACCTGCCTGCCGATCCAGCGCGGGATCCGGTCCCAGATCCTGAGTTTGGCTTCAATCGCGCGTTCCTTGTCATTTGGCGCGCGCAACAGCGACCTCACTGCAGGGATGAAAGTCATCTCGAGCATTACCGCGCTCACGATGCCAATTCCTGTAAACAGACCGAAGGCGCGCACGGACGATAAATCGAATATCTGGAGCGAGAAAAAACTGATTGCCGCTATGCCGCCTGCAATCAGCATCACCGGCCCCACGCCGACCATGGAACGTATCACGGCTTCCTTGTTGGCCTCCTGCGGCGCAAGCGAGGTGGTCTGGCGCAGCCGCTCGTACTCTTCGTAATAGCGCTTCAATAATTGAACCGCATGCCCGGCGGCGATGGCAAGGATCAGGATAGGCGTGGGCGAATTGAAGATATCGAGCTGCTGGCCAAGAGCCCCCATGATTCCCAGCCCCCAGATCACCCCGAGAATTGCGGTAACCAACGGTAATATCAGCCCCTGTTTGCTGCGAAACGCTTCAAAATGCAGCAAACCGATCACCAACACGGCGATGGGAAAGAGGTAGCCCATGCGGCCGGCGAATTCCTCCGACTTATCCAGATAAACCGAATTCCCGCCCATGGTCAACTTCACTTCGGGGCCTGCCTGCGCATCGACAATCGCCTTGACCGGCGCGACCATCTTGGCGAATCCATCCGATCTCTCCTTCAATTCCACCAGTATCGCGGCGGTCTTGAAGTCCGGCGAAACAATGGTATTCATGTAAACCGGGTTGGCCTTCAATGCCGCCCTCAGGTCTTTCTGCTCCTGCTCGCTGAGGTCGGTCTTGCCCAGCAGCGGACGGGCCTCGAACCCTTCCGACGTGCCATGGATGTTTTTCGCCTGCGGCGCGGCAAGGCTGACCAGCGTGCTTTTCACCACGCCTGGGGTGGCCTCCAGCTCATCGGTAATTTGCTTTACGCGCTGCAATACCGCCGGTTGAAAAATGTCTCCCTCCGTGGCCGTGACACCGATCAGGACCAGATACTCCGATCCAAACACCTTGTCGATCAACTTGGTGGACTGGGTAAACGGATGGCTTTGCGGATTCAGCGCCGTCGGATCAATGACAACGCGCAGTCCGGAGGCAAAGTACGCCAGGACCACCGTCAGCAACAGCGTCGCTACGATGGATAGCCAGCGAAACCGAATAATCGTTTCAGTAAATTTACGCATCAATTTCTCTCATGTTTTGATCGGCTCCGGCCATGCATGGCTCATGCGAGGTGCGCTTTCGATATTTGCACCCATCTGCATTTGCGCCTGGTTTTTTTTGCCATTGGCAGCAATTTTCGATTTGTTTCATATCGTCCTTTATCCAACGCCGTCCAATCTGCGCCGCGGTTAGCCTTGTCATGCCGCGATTGGCTGACTTTTCTCCACTGCTTCGACGGCGGACTCCAGCAAGACTGGCGAATTGATCGGCATGCACTGTATTGCCGGCGCAATTCTTTTAGTAAGGTTAGTCAACACCTCGCCCGGCCCGATTTCGACGAGGTGCGTAATGCCGACTTGCTCGAAGCGACGGATGGTCTCGACCCATCTGACTGGCCGTGTGAGCTGCGCTACCAACGCTTCCTTGATGAACCACTGATGCGCTACGCGCATGTCGCTGTTCTGGAGCACATCGAATGCCGGCTGTTCCACCGACAGGGATTGCAGGCGCGCACCCAGGCTATCCGCGGCGGATTGCATCAGCGCGGAGTGAAACGGTCCGCTGACAGGCAAGACAAATACCATCTTGGCGCCGGCTTCCTTTGCCTTGCTCTTGATCCTTTCGATCGCAGCCAGGTGCCCCGCCACCACCACCTGTCCCGGTGCGTTATAGTTGGCCGGCTGCAGGAGGTCATCGCCAGCGCAATCGATGCACAGCTGCTCCACCGCCTCGTCACCCAGGCCAAGGACGGCCGCCATCCCGCCGCTGCCCGGCGGCACTGCCTTGGCCATGGCCTGGCCGCGAAAGCGCACAACACGGATCGCATCGGCCAGCGTCATCGCGCCGCTGGCGACCAGCGCGGAATATTCTCCTACGCTGTGTCCGGCTGCCGCGACAGGCGACATCGGCACGCGTTCTTGCCAGGCCCGGAACAAGGCAACGGACACCGCGACCAGCGCCGGCTGGGTATTGTCGGTACTGTTGAGCGTCTCCGCCGACCCGCACTCGATCAGCTTCCATAAATCCAATCCCAGCGCGTCCGACGCTTCGGCAACGGTGTTCCGGACCGTCGGCTCGCCAGACCATGCATCCAGCATGCGGATACTTTGCGAACCTTGCCCTGGGAATACATAGGCGACTCTCTTATTCATGATGTGAAATGCTCCTCAGATACGGGATATATAAGGCACTGCTGAATATGCATGCTTACTACGCACGCTGACTACGCTCGCTTACGCAAGTGCCGCCGAATGCTGCAGGTAAAGCGAAGTTGCAGCGAAATGAAGCAGACCGATCAGCAGCGACAGCAGCGACGATCCCCATTCAAATCGCGTCAACGTCCTGCCGCCCACCAGCAATGGCACGATCATCACTCCGCGCACGGTATACAGCGCTGCAATGGCGAGCAGCCCCACCTGCAAAAATGGCGGGATCGGCACCCATCCGCCGGCGGCAATGTAGTAGTAGGCGAAAATCAGGAAAGTGATGGTAATGCCAGAGGTCAGCAGGGCCGGCAGCCACGAACCGCGCTCAGCCATTGAGGCAAGACGCTCGCCGGCGCCGAACTGGCGATAGGCGACAGGGCCTTTCAAGATCACATACACGTGGAGCAACGCAATCAGTACGCTGGCGGCGCCAGCGCTGATGATGAGAGAGTTCGCGAACATTGTCGATTTCCTATTTCTATTGAATGAACTGGCTGGCAAGCGCGGCGCCTGCTAGGCTGTCTTGTCCGTTCGTCCGGCAAATTTACCCAGGAATGCGCCGAATACGCTGGCGGACCAGGTCGCCGGCAGCGCGCGCTGCAACCATCCCACAATGCGGTTCATGGCTCCCGGCGTGACGCGCGCCTGGTTGTCTTGCAAGGCATCGAGACACTGCCCAACCACGAATCGAGGAGAAAGATGCGGCACTTTCTCCACTGCCTGGCGCGGAACGCCGGCCGCTGCGGTGAACTCGGTTTCCGTGGCGCCGGCGCACAGCGCGGTCATCCTGATTCCCTTATCGCGCAATTCATGCCGCAGCGATATTGTCAACGACAGCAAATACGCCTTGCTGGCCGAATAGACAGCAAGATAGGGGGAAGGAGAAAACGCGGCAATCGACGCAACGTTGACGACAAAGCCCTGCCGCCGTTGCGCCATCTGCGGCAAGACCGCATGCAGCAGCATCGTGGGAGCGCGCATGTTGAGGTCGATCATCTCGGATTGCGCCAGCTCCGGCGATTCGGAAAACGCATTGAAACAACCTTTGCCCGCGTTGTTGATCAGGATATCGATGCGCTCCTGCTTCACCATCCGGATCAATCCAGCAAGCTGTTCGCCGTCCACCAGGTCAATCGTCAGCGTACGAACCGAATTGGCGCGCCTTTGCTCCAATTCAGATTGCAGCTCATGCAACAGCGCCTGGCGCCTGGCGACAATAATCAGGTCGGCGCCCATGCCATGCAACTGCCTGGCGAATTCCGCCCCCAATCCTGAAGAAGCTCCCGTCACCAGCGCGACATGGCCGGCAAAATCATTGCGCTTCATAACCAATCTCCTTGTAACAGCTCATCCGTCCTTCGACCGATAAAAAACTAGGCGTTGATGCCGCGCCAAGACAAGCGCCGTCCGGCTTCCCGCCGGCGGCGGGTCCGAAACGACGTCATCCGGCGGGCCATTTCAATAGCAGAGCGTCGCAGCAACGAACGACATGCCGGAACTGCCGAGCCAGAATCCGATGCGGTCTCCGCGGCAGACCTCGCCGCTCTCGACATGCAAGGCTATCGCGGCAGGAATCGAGGCAGGAATCGAGGCAGAACCGACGTTGCCGAATTGCGGATAGATGAATTTGACGACATCGCCGAACCCTGCCTGCTCAGCCCATTTCCGATACTCGCCGACCGATCCTCCGGAGTGAGGGAAAACGATCTTGATCTGGTCGCGCTGCGGCGCAAGCTTGCTCAAGCTCGCCACCATATGTTCGCCGGCGATATTGAATACTTGAGAGCTGAACGAGGTGAACGCGCCTAACCCGTTGAGGCCGATCCGCTTGCTCGGCATGGAACGGGATTCGTAGCCGCCCAAGGGAATCGTGCAGAGGTCGGCGCCGCTCTTTACCGACGAGAAATTGAATTCCCAGTCATCGCCGCCATCCGCTGCAAGCACGGTGGCGGACGCGCCATCGCCGCCGCAATAGGCTGAGAAGCAGTGGGCGATATCGCGCAAACCGGTGAGCTGAAAATTGCTGGGATAGGACACGCCGCCCGGAACGTAATAGGACTCGGCGTTGACGATCAATGCCTTTTTGTAGCGGCCGGCCGCAAAGTGGCTCTGCACGATATCGCAGCTGCGCGTCCAGGCCATGCAGGCATCAAGCACGTCAAAACAATCGACGCCGTCCATGCCCAGCGCCTGCGCCACGAAATAGGCGTCGCCCGGTTCGATGAAACCGCGGCAGTTGCCGGCGTATATCAGCAAATCGATGTCTTCCGCCTTGCAGCCGGCCTGCGCCATTGCCTTGTGCGCCGCCTTGACCATCAGGTCCAGGGGACGCTCGTCCTCGGCGAACCAATATCGTTTCTGCAGCTGCGTACTCTCCATCATCCCGTTGATGTATGTCAACGCTCGGTCAAGGTCGCCGTCGAAGCGATCCGCACTATGCTTGCGGATTTCGTCCAGCACATCCTGATTACTCATCTCGCGCGACGCCGGCAAGAAGGAAATTCCATCTATACGCATTTTGAATCCTTGTAAAAATTAAAAACGATGCCGAAAACTGTCCGCCCTAGCGCGGATCCACCATTGCGATCAAGTTGCCGACGCGACTTACCACCTGCTGACCGATCCTTGCCTCTCCACTGAGCACCACGCCGTTTGCCAATTGCCGCTCGATGCGTGCCTCGATCGTAAGCACCGCATCGAACGGGATGTCGCTGATCAGCTCGGCATCGCAAATCGACCCCAGCACGATGTCCACGGCCTGGCTGCCGTCGCGCGACAAGAAATACAATGCGATGCCTGCCTGCCCGATCGATTCGAGCACCAGTCCATGCGGATAGCTGGACGGGAAGCCATCAAGAAACAGGGGCGAGGCGCGATTGACCACTTTGCGCGCGCGCAGCCAGTCCCCGGCTTGAAAATCCTCTATGACGTCGACCAGCAGGAATGGATAGCGGTGGGGCAGGATCTCTGTCAATGCGCGGTGACCGATGGTCCGCTCGCCTGGCGCCGCAGGCAGCGCCGGCGCCGTAACTTCGCTGGCGGGGCGCATTCCGGGCTTGCACAACAGGGTGGCCCTGGTCTTTACCGTCTCGCCGGCCCGGGCCTGCAGCGCGATTTCAAGCCCGTCCTGGCTGCTCTTTTTCACCGACGCCACCAGTTCGAGCACATCGCCGGGAACAACTGCGTCAAGGTATTGAATGCGCTTGATCGCGGCGACTGTCGCAGGGCCGCCGAACACTTTCCCGGCAACGGCCTCGGCCAGGCGGAGAAACTGCTCTGCAATCAAGACCCCGGGATAGATCGGGTTGTTCGGATAGTGGCCGAGGGCAAAGATATCGCTACCACTGACGAACAGATGGGTTCGCATTTCGGAGTCTGCCGCAGTATTGTCGGCAGGCAGCGCGGCTGTTCTCATAATATCGTTCATAGTTGGTTCACCAGTACCAGACACAGTCATATTGTTGGATCAATCCGGGCATGTCGTCATCCTGCACCAGCCGTATTTGTTTCATCAGGTTCTCCGGCATCAGCTGGAGCCGTTCGCAGTCCGCTTGCCAGGCGTAGACCGGGACCCCGTCTTGCAGCAGATGCTGCAAGGTGGTCTCGTAATGAGAGATATCGTCGATCCGCAGATCGCCTAGGGATAGCGCGACACGCTCTTGCCGGCACCGGCCGAACATCACGGCATCGCCTTTCAGCAGCAATCCGGTATTTGCGCCCATCCGGCGCATGACCCGGCTCAGCCAGACGATATGGCCGTACTGTTCCTCCAGGCTCCCGCGGAAAGCCCGCTCCACGATGGCCAGCGAACTCTTTGAACGCCGCCTGGTGCGGGGAGCAATAGTGGCGGAAACCGCGCTCATGATTTGACTCCCAGCACCAGCGACACATCAGCCTCGCTCAGGTAATGCTGGAAGGTAAAGGGAATCTTCACCTTGGCTTCGGGTATCTGCTGCGTCGCCCCGCGCTCTTCCATGCAATAGCGGCACACCAGCCAGTCCAGCATCTGCCCTCCCCCGCCATAGCGGCGCATCAGCCCCTGAATCAACTCAGCCGTGGTCGGGTTATGGGTCTGGTCTTCCGGGCCGGCAAAAGAATCGCGCGGACGGACCAGCGAACTCTGCGACAGTCCTGTCGCATAACCGCAATTCCATACCGTTACACGATGTCCTTTCGACAGCGCCGACTCAACCATGCGGAACAGCGAAGTCGTCGTCTCCGTTTGGAACGGCGTGCCCATCATGCCAAAAAACAGGCTGGGCTTGCCTCCCTCCGGCTGCGGCGTATCCTGGTCCTTCGATAAAGCCTGCCTTGATGCGGGAGGCCGAGCAAGGTGTTCATGTATTTCAGTCATCGCATCCAATCTCCTGTTTCAAGAATGCCAAATCGTCTTGACCGACGCGTTGAGCATCCTGCACATCAGTTCGTCGATACCTTGAACTTCTACGTGCTGCGCCATTTCGGCGTGCGGAATCCCGCGCAAATCCAGCGACAAATCGTCGCAGCTCAAACGCAGCCGCTCCCCGAATTCCTGCTTGCGCCGGCTCAGGGCAGCGGCATCGCGCTGCAGCCATAGCACGCCGTTCTGGATCAAGTGCAAATGCACCTCGGCGCCGCTGCGCAAAAGGCTGTCGACCAGGCCCAGGAAGTCGGCAACATCGCCGGACTCCCAGGGCGAACGGGTTTCCACCATGAGCAGGCGCGCCACGCCGGTCGGGGCGCCCTCTTCAGCCATCACAGTCATTGATCTCTCCTTTTCAGCCACAACCGCCGGCGTGGTCAAACAAAGCTTGCACCGGACGTCCCAGCGGCGTTTCGTCCGGCGCCGCCGACACTGCCGCGCCGGCCACCGCCGCGATGAAATCCGGCAATCTGTCAATGCCCCAAAATTTGTCGCGGCCGACATTGAACATGGGGACCCCGAATACGCCATCGGCAATGCAGGCCCGCAGCGGCAAGAGACCTTGCTCGCGCAAGCCCGGATCGCGATGGGCATTGCTCAGCAATCCAGGATCGAGAGCCAGCTCCACAGCCGCCGCAGCGACAGTTTCGGGGTCGCAGATATCGGCCCCTTCCTGCCACCGCAAGCGGGTGATGACATCAATGAAGTCCCTGCCCTTTCCCGCTCTGTCCGCTGCCAGGTAGGCCAGATGAGGCACCTCCCACTGCGGATCGCGGTCGACCGGCCAACGCACCGGCAAACCACGTCGTTGGCTCAGGCGCCTGACATCGGACAAGATGTACAGATGCTTTTCACGGGACATCGCGCTGTACAGAAAGACTTCGCCTTTTTCTCCCAGCGCGTCCCGGTAAGCCGAGTCCGGCTCCCAGAACGGCACCAGGCGTAGCCGTTGCAGCAACTTCGGGTACAAAGTCTTCAAGTCGTGCCAGGCCAGCCATGAATAAGGACTCCGCAACGAGAAGTAGAACGTCGGCACGGGGGTTTTCATGCGTTGCCGGCTTTCGTCTTTCCACTCAACGCCGCCACGACTTCCGCGTCAAACTGCACCAGCGACCAGTCGCGCCTGCTGTCGACCACTGCATAGCCGTGAGTGATGTGGCCGGTGGCGGTATGCACCAGTCCGCCATGCCGTTCCACATAACAATCCATGCGCGACTTGTAGGTAGTGTCCTTGAAGATATCTTCGACGGTAAACACTGTGTAGATGGTGTCCTCCATCATCGCCTCATCGAGGATCTGCAGATTGGCTGCGGGAACCACAGGTATCCAGCGCTTGTTCTCAAGCAAGGTGCGGATCGAAATGCCACGATCGGCGACAAACAGATCAAGCACCTCTTCCATCAGGCGCAGATAGCCGGAATGCTGCATGCGATCGTTGAAATGGCAGTAAAAGTACGGCACATGCCACTTCCACACGAAGGAATTGGTCTTGTCGGCGCCCAGCGCGGCAAGCACATCGGGGGCGACCACGCCTGGGGATCGCGCCAGGTTCAGGCCGCTGATCGACTTGCGGTCTCCGCGCAGGATCCGCGTGTGCGTGTAGCGGTCGATGCGCGGATCGCGTTCAGCAGAGCCGGCGTGCGCCGTCACCACGCTGTCATCGAGGCGGAACAAAACATTCACCGTACCCGTCACAGCCTTCAGTTCCTTGTCGTCGCGGCGCACCATGACCTCGATGTGCATGACCATCTCGGTATCGGTAGATTTGGTAACCGGTATGACATTGACGTGCACGCTGTCATCCATGTGCAGCGCATGCAGGACGCGGACGTTGGAATTAACGATCTCAAGGCACAGTCCCGCTTCTTCATATAACTGCCGCGGCGCCAGGTCCTGCGTCCGGAAGTGTTCCAGCACAGCTTCCTCGACGACATACATCACATGCTTGAAGCCGATCCAGGTACAGATATTCGATCCCTCGAAACGAGGCTTCAGCACGGCGGTAGTGCGATTCATCAGAATCGGTTCCAGGGATTGCGGTTTATTCATTGCGTTACCTTTCAGAATGATTGCTTTAAAGTTGATGGATCACGAAAGCAGGAGGTTGGCGCGCGCCTTCCCTTCATTTCTCGCTTAAGCATGAGCGCCGAGGGAGCCGCTCATGGAAGTGCATGAAAATGGGCGCCAAGGAAACGGCCGATATAGCTGGCAAGCGTTGCATGGCGGCTGTCGAGCAGAAAATGGCCGGTCTGCGGCAATATTTCGGTACTGCACTGCGGCAACGCCGCAGCCAGGGCACGCAGGTCCGCCGGCGGCGCCGAGAAATCGTCGGCCCCGCTAATCAGCAATACGGGCTGCGTCAGCCGCTGCAAGTCCAGCGACGGCATGCGAGAAAACAACTGCCAGAATTCCATCCAGTTGTAGACTCCGAAGGTTTCGCAGCCGGTCTCAACCATGCGCGACATCAAATCACGATCGATGGTCCGGCCGCCAGAGCGTTGGCTGACGCTTTCCTCCACGAATAGAGGAAAATGGGCGACGTAACGCCGGAACAGATCCCAGTCGAATTCGGCGTGACGCCTCTTGTAAAACGGCGAAACAAGTATCGTCGCGCCGTGGCGCAAGCCGGCCGCGGCATCGCTCGCCAGATAACTCAACAGCGTGCTCGCGCCAAATGAATGCGCGACGAAGGCATCGGGTTGCAATTCGAACGCCTTCATTGCGGCGTCCATCCATGACTCCGGCCGGCGCCGCATGCCCCAGTGACCGCCTTGCTGGCCATTCCACGGCATGTCCAGCACCACGTAACGGCAGTAAGACGGCAATTTGGCGATGACCGGAGCCCACACCATTGCGGGCTCCAGCAATCCGTGCAGCAGGACAACAAGCGGCGCATCATCGTCGGCGGCGCCGCTCCAGTGGGCCGACAGCGTATAACCGTCCAGGCGTACGGATTGGCTCGTCACAGCGCAGCTCCCTCGCCAGCCGCCGGCGGCGCCAGGACCACGACGGCGCCGGCGCGGCGGTCCGCCCAGACGCCGCCGGCCATGATGACAGCGCCATGCCCGCCGGTTTCCTTCGCTGTAGCCGTGACGCCGCCCTGTTGCTCGCAATAGTGCAGCAGCTGCAGCAACGCGGCCGATCCGTAACTGCGCAGCACGTGATCTCCCAGGTCGATCACGGTGTCGTCCGCAGCACCGAACCCTCGTTCGTACAGTGCCTTGGCGAAAGACGCGCCGGACAGGTATTTGATCTTGCGTTGATGTCGATCCAGCAAGTTGTAGATCGGATGCGCATCGGGCGCGTCAGCGTGCACATAGGCGTAGTCGGTCAGCAAGCCGTAGACGTTGGCGTGGCTGGCAAGTGTCTCCTCGGCGGCTTCCAGCACGACTGCGCAAGCACCTTCCAGTATCGGCGCTTCCTCCTCCAAGGCGGTGAGGCGCTGCTGCGCAAGCAGGCTGCGCAAGGCGACGCCATCGCTCTCCACCGCAACCACCAGCATGCGCTTTGCGCGTCCGTTGCGGATCGTATTGGCCGCCAGGACCAATGCATCGAGCGCAGCTGACGAGCCCGAGCACACCATCAGGTTAATGGCCTGGAGACCGAAGCGAATGGCAATCGTCGACGCTATGACGTTGCTCGAGGCATTGGGCAGGTCCATCGAGCTGGTAGCGTCAACATGTTCGCGCCTGATGGTGTCAGCCGCTCCGCACACCGTATCGAAGTTGCCGGTGTTGGAGGCGACGACGACGCCGAAGTCCGGGGCTTCCAGTTTTTCCGTTGTGTCATCGAGCCAGCCCGCGTGCTGCAACGCACTCTTGGCAGCACACAACGCCAGCAGCGTTGCGCGCTCCTTGTAGCGCAGGCCCTTCTTGCCCAGCTTGTCCTCAGGCGCGAAAGGAATTGCACTTGCGACAGGCTGACACAACACATCCGCCAGGTTGCGGGGATTGCCCAGCGACGGCAATTCCCAACCATAGCCCGTAATTGCCACAGGGGTACGAGTTGCATTACTCAATTCAGTTTCTCCACGATTGCTACGGCATTGACGCCGCCGAATCCAAAGGCATTGATCTGGGCCAAACGTGCGGACGGAAGATCAAGCGCCCGGACGTTGACGATATTCATGTGAGCTGCTTCCTCCATGGGATGGAAAAAACCTGCGGTGGGCGGCAAGCGTCCTTGGCGCAAAGTTTCAATCGCCGCAACGACGCCGATCAGGCCCGACGCCCCCGATGTGTGGCCGGTCATGGACTTGATCGCCGACACGGGAATCGTGCATGCCGCGGCGCCCATGGCCTGGTGCAGGGCGATGGCCTCGGTCTTGTCATTCAATGCCGTGCCCGTGCCATGCACCATAAGCAGGTCGAGATCCGACGCTTGAACAGCCGCGCGCCGGTAGGCGTCCTCGATCGCACGCACGATGCCGTCGGCGTTGGGCGCGGTCTCATGGTTAGCGTCGCAGCTGGTGCCGACGCCCGCCAGCAGGGCCAGCGGCTCGGCCTTCCGGTCGCGTACCCGATCTGGCGCTTCAAGCACCACGGCAGCAGCGCCGTCCCCCATCAGGACCCCTTTGCGGTCACGTTCAAACGGTTGCACCATGTCCGGGTGCAAGGGGTTGACCCGGTCCAGGAGGCCGAACATGCTCTCGGTGATGGTGTCGCAACCGGCGACTATCACACGGTCGTAGCTGCCCTCCTGGATGAAGTCCTCCGCCAGGGCCAGCGCAAAATTCGATGCCGAGCAGGCATTGCAGATTGTGATGACCGGCAGCGCATAACCGAGGATTTCATTCAAAGTGCGCTCAAAGTGCATCTGGTCCAGCGATACCTGCTGTCCCTCGGTCCAGAACAGCTCGAGCGAACGCAGCTCGCGCAGTCCCGTGCCGACGACGACCACGCAGCGCGTATCGGCGGACGTCAGTTTTGCCTCCGCTGCAGCGGCAGCCACAGCTTTGGCCAGCAACTCGCTGGTGCGCAGCGTGCGGTCGCGGCCAGCCGGCCGGTCGGCGATTTCGTAAGCATGCTTTACGTTGAACTTGTCGGCCGGGAAGGATTGCAACGCCTTGCGCCCCGACTCGCCGCGGCAAAGCGCGGCGAAGCTTGCCGCCTTGTCGTTGCCGACGCAGGTGATCATTGCGGAACCAGTGATGGCAAGTTTCATGATGCCTCCCCGGAAACGCGCACGACGAGGCAGCCTACGTGACCATCTTTGCTGGTCGTCAGCAAGAGGCCGTAGCGCGGACCTTGCTCCTTCGACTGGCCAAGGCGGGCAAGCAGCCAGCCGAGATTGAGGGCGAAAGTGGCGCTGTAGGTATCGCCGAACTGCTCGAGCAGCTCGCTTCCATGGACCGGCATATCGCTGCCGAACATGCGCGCCACCGCCTGACGCTCCAGCTCGTCATTGCCGATGTCCGCCGCGCCGCACAGGATGCAGCGTTCGATTTGCTCCGGCCCGATGCCGGCCTGGTCGAGCGCTTCGGCCAGGCATTGCCGCACACCGTCCGGCGCAGCAGCAGGATCCGTCCGTAAATCCTGGAAATAACGTCCGTATTGCAGAGCCAGAATCTCCGCAACCGCCGGTCCGGCTCCGACCACTACATCGGCGGAGCGCGAAAGCGCGAACATGCCGCACCCTTCTCCCAGCGGCGCCGGGCGCCTGCGCTCATGGTGTATCAGTTGACGATATGCCCACGCGGTTTGCGGACACAGTTCCTCCACGCTGCCGGTGAACAACAGATCGGCATAGCGGCGGCGCAGCATCTGCAATGCATATTTGAAAGCCAGCAATCCTGACAGACGTCCGCCGGAAATGGTGGCATTGACCGAGCGAGCCTTGAACCAGATGCCGCATTGCCCAGCCGCACAGTTCATCACGGTATTGGGGAACAGCGCAGGATTGACCAGGAAAGGCCTTTCCTGCACCAGCGAATCGCGCGTGAAGTCGCTAGTGCTGCGGATACTGCCGGTGCTGGTGCCGACGACGAAGCCGACACGCTCCGACGGAATGAATTGCTGATAGGCGATTTTGTCATGCAACAGCTTGGATGTGGACACGGCCAGGGCGGTGGTCCGATCCATCGTGCGGATGCCTTTGGCGCCCAATATGCCAGCCACATCAAAATCCGCGGTGCGATAGTGGATATCTCCCGGAAAATGTTCTCGGTCCACATGCATGGGTGGCGCAGCAACGGCGGCGGATAGCTGCGGCGCGGACAAAGCCCCCGCGCCGATGCCCAACGGCGATATTGCCTCCCAACCGGTTACGGCGATTCCTAACGATGCCATGATGTCCTCCTCTTAACGGTCGTAGTGTGCATAGATAGTGATGGCGTTGTTGCCGCCGAACGCGAAACCGTTGTTCTGCACAACACGCAAGCTGGCCTTGCGCGAGTGGTTGGGAACGCAATCCAGATTGCAGTTCGGGTCGGTTTCGCGATGATTGATGGTTGGAGGAATGAAGCCGTCCTTGATTGCCACCGCGCAGGCGATGCTGGCCAGCGCGCTGGCGGCGCCCATGGTATGGCCGATCATCGACTTGATCGACGAGACCGGCGGCTTGCCGTCGCCAAATACTTCATGGATGGCGCCGGCTTCGGTAATGTCGTTAGCCACCGTACCGGTTCCATGAGCGCAAATATAGTCGATGTCCTGTGCCTGAACGCCGGCGTTCTGGTGAGCCAGGCGGATGCATCGAGCGATGCTGGCGCGGTTCGGTGCGACCATATGGTCCGCATCGCAGGTCAGGCCGTAGCCAAGAACTTCAGCGTAGATCTTGGCGCCGCGCGCCAATGCGCTGTCCAGGGACTCCAGCAGCAGGACGCCTGCTCCTTCGCCGGTCAGTATGCCTTTGCGGTGGGCATCGAAGGGCTGGCAAACTTCAGGCGCGATCGTACCCAGCCGATAGAAGCCGGCGAAAGTCTTCCGGCAAATCGAGTCGGCGCCGCCGCACAACATGAAATTGGTATCGCCGAGAACAATGCTGTCATAGGCATATCCGATCGCATAATTGCCGGCCGAGCATGCGGTAGGAATCGTCACCGCACCGCCGCGCAGATCCAGCTCGCGCGCAATGGCGAAGGAAAGACGATGCGACGGCACCTGCCGGGTCAGCTCATAATCAATCGACGCATAACCGGAACGGACAGCCTGTTCGGTCAGTTTGTCTATGACTTGCGACTCGCCGTCGGTGGTGCCGATCGATACGCCGCAGCGGCTGCTTGATAATTCTCGCGGATCGACACCGGCGTCCGCGACCGCCATCTTGGCAGCCGCCACGGCAAACTGCGCACTGCGCCCGAGAGTGCCAGGCTCAACCCGCTGCATCCACTGTTCAGGCTCGAACCCCTGAACTTCACACCCTTTGTTGGAAGCGAAACCCGTTGTATCGAAGGACCTGATTTCGGAAACACCGGAAACGCCATCCTTGAGCGCTTGAGCAAACGCTTTGACACCCATACCCACACTACTGACGGCACCGATGCCGGTCACGACGACTCGTCGCATGCTCTATTCTCCTAAAAAAATAATGGTCGAACTAAGGCCTGCCTACATTCAAGCAATCCCGATGTCAGCGCAGACGGCATTAAGAAACGGCAGGCAGTTGCGCGCCGGCTTTTCATAACGTGTTGCGATTCGTCGGAATTGCTTGATCCAATAAAAAAACGTTCGACCAGATTGCGGTCCTTATACAGACGCCGGTCATCACTAAACTTCGACGACTCGCAGCCATACACCGGTTTTGCCCCAGCGCTTGAACCGGGTGCATGCCGTGCGCCGATTACCCAATTCAGCAGGCAAGTCCCGCCACGGTGAGCCGGTACGCACGATCCACGGCACAGCCTCCAAAAACAGGCTGTTATCCAGTGCGGCCGCCCCAAGGTCGCTCGGCTTGCCCGGTAAAAGCGGAGATAATTTCTCCCATTGGTCATCGCGCAGTGGTTTCCGGGTCTTAGTCCTGCCAGTGGGCCGCTTCCCGTACCACGTCGTAGACGCCGGCCAGATTCACCATGCGTGCCAGGGCTTCCTGAGAGATTTCGACGCCGAACGCCTTTTCGAGGGTGGCGAGGATTTCGATCGCCCGCAACGAATCGGCGTCGTGCTCTTCCTTGAACAGACTTGTTTCAGTCATTTCACTTGGTTCGATCTCCAGGATTTCGGAGACGATATTCTTGATGATAGTGAGACGCTCTTGTTTGGTAACCATAGTATTCATGTGCATATTCCTTCTTTGATGGTGGTTAATTAGGCTATGAAAAGTACGACATAACGGCTCTGGTAAATCACTGACAAAACTACTTGCTTGCCGTCGGTGATCATGCTGATCGCCGCGAGCAACGGTCCAACGGTTCCTGCTTCTTCAATCAGCAGCTCGCGCGGCGTGACGGCTACTCCGGCGCGTCGCGCATGCTGCAGCCAGGTGCGAGCAGTGTTCGCAGCTGGTGTTGATCTGTCTCGTATCACAATCCAATCCGGCACCTGCGTCCCGTCAGCCGCGATCGCAGCGAGGAAGCGCTCCGCATCCTTCGCCAGGCGCGCCGAGGATGGCTGATGACGCCCCCAGCAGACATCGACAAGACGGCGGCCAGCCGTCGACGGTTGGCGCTGCAAGCCGCAGGCGATCGCGCCCGGGGTAATCCGCTGGTCATCGGCAGCAGGCAGGGCTTCCTCCGCCGCGATGGCCAGCACGGCGTCGGCGCGGCCGGAGCGCACTGCCATAAAGCCGACCGCCAAGCTTTCAAAGCCCGCCAGGAAGGGCGAAGTAAGCGTAGTGGCGAACGCCCGCGCATGGCATGCAATCGAAACGTGGGCGGACGCAATATTGGCGGAGACGTTGGGCGACGATATCGCGTTGAGCCCATCGGTCTCCCCGCTCAGCACACTGCTGTCATAGTGCTCGCGCACCGCGTAATCAGCCACGGCGGTTCCAACGATCACGCCACGGCGCTCTTCCGCGGCCCCATGCCACTCGAGTGACGGACTGGACCGCAGACAAGACAGGGAGGCAGCGAGGCTATAGCGCGAGGCGTCATTCAAATAGCGATGCTTGACACCGGGCAGCTGCTGCTTGGCATCGAACCAAGCCGCGCTCCACGGCGCGGCCGGCCGGTCGAAGCTGAGCATGGCCTGCCCTGCACTCCAGTTATGCGAGACGCCGGGAGCCAGCACCGCCATGGATCCGAAATAAACATCAGCCATGGCCAGGCGCCTCCAGCAATATTGAAATATTGCTTCCGCCAAAGGCATAGGCGTTGACCAGGACCCGCACCGCCGGCGCTTGCGCCAGGCTGATTGCGGTCTTTGGAAACGGCAGCGGCAAATCCGGATCAGGCACGCGTATGTGCAGGGTCGGCGGAGCCGTACGCAATGAGATTGCCTTGGCCGCGACGAGCGCCGCAAAATTGCCCGACGCGCCAGCGCAGTGTCCGATGTGCGCCTTGATCGGCAGCACGTGAAAATCGTCGGCAGAACAATCAAACAGCTGCTCGATCATGTCGCTTTCTATGCGGTCGTTCATGGGAGTTCCCGTCCCGTGCGGGAACATCAACTGAATCTGTTCGCTGCTGACGCGGCCGTTCTCGAGCGCACGCTTGATCGCCAAGCCGATGTCGCGCCCCTGGGGCTGCGGCGAGGTCGGATGAAACGCATCGCAACTGGCGCCGTATGCGCGTACCTGGCAATATGCACGGCGCTCCAGGCGCTTGGCCACGGCAGGCGACACCAACAGCATTGCCGCCGCACCTTCGCCGAACACCGTGCCCTGCCGGTCCGCATCAAACGGCCGGCAGCGCTCAGGGTCCAATGCCGTCATGCGATGGAAGCTGGCCTGGGTCACGCGGGAAAGCACGTCGGCGCTGACCACGCACATGGCGTCGACAGATCCGCTAGCGATCAGTTCGGCTGCCTGCGTCAAGGCATACAAGCCGGCGGAACAAGCGTTGCTCATCGCAAACATCGGTCCCGAAAAATCACGGCCGGTCAATTCGCCCACGCGATCCAGCAAGCGATAGCTGTTGTGCTCTGCGAAGCGTGGCACGCCGCCCCCGCAGCGCAGGCTCTCCGCAATTTCGGTATCGCCGGCAGCGGTGCCAAGGACAAAACCAAGCACCAAGTCCTCATCTGCCACATCGTCCCATCCGGCATCGGCCAAGGCCTCTTCGATCGCACCCGCCACAATGCTCTCGAAGCGGCTGGCTTGGCAGCCGCGTACTTCGCATCCGACGTGATGGGCCGGCATGGCGTAGGCATGGCGCGGCGTCTGGTCTTGTTCGGGAAAGCCGGCAATGGCCTCGACAGTGGGATCTGCAGGCTGCTGGAACAGCGCATCCCAGAATTCGGCAACGCAGTCTCCAATGGGCGACACAGCGCCCAGCCCGACCACCATCGCCAGCGGTTCCGTCGAAACAAGATCATGCAACTGGGAGGCCTCACGCATCGCTGAGCTCCCTGACCAGCGTCGCATGGGGTACGCGAAACACCTTGACGCTGCGATAGGAAACGATACTGCGCTCGCCAACCCTGGTCTCGCCGCTGGCCACGGCCATTGTCGCGCTGACCAGGTCCAGCTTGATTTCGTGGCGCAGGCGATCGCCAGGGTAAGCCTCGCCCTTGACCTCAACACCGATGAATTCACCGAATACCACCGCCCACTGTTCTTGCGTCTGCGCCAGGAACCCTTGTTGCGACAGCAGCAAACCCACTCCCTGGCCGAACGACTCGAGCAGCAATGCCAAGGGATAGGCCAGCATCTCGTCGGCGACAGGCGTGCCCTGGACGTGCTGATAGCAGGGTTCGTTCAACGTAATATTCTTGAACGCCAGTCCGCGCTCGGGATCCGGCAGCGCCTCGAAGCGATCTATCAGCAGCATCGGATAACGCTGTGGCATGACATGCAGGATATGCGCCGCATCAAAGTTCATCGACTGCTCCTCCGCACACCATGGTGACTCGGCCCTGCGCCACGCGCTCTCCAAGTTTTTCGAAGAGCAATCCAACCTGGATGGAGTGATTTAGCAAAGACGATTCCCAATCTAGTTTCAGCACACAGACGTCGCCCGGCATGATCGGCTGAAAAAAACGAAAGCGTTCAACGCGCAGCAGCCTGGGGCGTACGAAACCATTCCGAAGCAGCGCAAATTCGGCGGCGCGTTGCGACATCTCCAGCAGGAATACGCCTGGGAGCAGTGACTGCTGCGGGAAATGACCTTGAAAGGCCACGTCATCCGGCTTGAATTTCCATTCAAACTCCCAATCGCCGTCGGCATGGCAATGCCATTGCTCGAATGTGCGAATCGCGCGGGCTTGATGGAATGATTTTGTCGTCGTCATGCGTCAGTTCCGATCAGATGGTGATCCCGCCATCCACCTGGAATACCTGGCCCGTGACATAGGCAGCGTGCTCTGACGCCAGGAACCGGACCATGGATGCAACTTCCTCGGATCGACCGAATCGTTTCAATGGAATACGGAGCAGCATGGCGGCAGCGGCTTTTTCGGACAACGCCGCGGTCATATCGGTTTCGATGAAACCGGGAGCAACCACATTGACCCGGATGCCGTAACCGGCAACTTCCTTCGCCAGTGCTTTTGAAAAACCGATGATTCCAGCTTTGGCCGCGGAGTAATTGGTCTGCGTGGCATTGCCGTATACACCCGATACCGATGAAATATTGACGATCGTACCGGCGCGGTTCTTGATGAAATGGAATATCGCCGCCCTGCTCAAATTGAACACGCCGTTCAAATTGATATTGATGACCTCTGACCAGTCGTTCGGAGACATGCTCACCAAGCCGACATCTCGATTGATGCCCGCGCTGTTGACCAGCACGTCGATCTTGCCGAAACGAGCGGTCGTCAACTTGAGCCAATCGTTGCAAGCACTTCCATCGGAAACGTCACATTGCGTGGCCGATACCTGCACGCCGAATTGCTCGCATTGACGTTGCGTCTCCAGCGCCGCGTCTCCGGCAGTGCGGTAGCAATATGCGATGTTGTAGCCGGCTTGCGCCAGCGCGATGCAAATTGCCTTTCCTATTCCACGCGATCCGCCGCTCACCAGAGCAACAGGATTAGATTTGATATCACCGTCTGTCATTAACATTCTCCATATGTCACAGCATCCCAAATAGATGCCTTGCCCAGCGACCTTGTCACTGAAGGGGACAACTCAATTCTTATCTGGCCGAAAGGGCACAGTCGCAACCTCTTTCGATGCTGTTGCGAGCATCAATTTGTGGCGTCGTCAATGGAAGGCGGCTGCGCTGAACAATTCAACAGGCATTGAGAAAGAAATCCATCCATCGCGACGCAAGCAGGATTCAATTGGACTCAACTCACCCAGGTTCAGCGAGCTGTACCTGGGCGTATTTCTGCATATGCCCGTCCAATGAAACTCCCTAACAGCGACTTCCTTAAATCGGGAACAGGGCGATCTTCAACGATTAGCGTCGGCAGCGATAGCTACCAAATTTTGGAGGGCGCACAATGCGTCTCAAGATGTCAGGCGTGAAGCGATTGCAATCGATGGGAAAGAAAATGAATGCACGGGAAGGAGGCGCTAACGAATCAGTTTTTTTGCTATCCACGGAGCGGAGATCTGACGCTAACAAAGGCATGGCAAGGCAGTGCCAGAAGCAAATCCGGGATCACGCCAGCACATAAGCGCCAAGGAGAAATCCCATGCACAGGCGTCCTCAGAATGTCATCATGCACGTGGTCGGCCTGCGCAATCTTGCAGCCTGACTTGGGAGCATGTCTCGTGCCTGCAACGCGATGGAATTTTTTTGCGACACATGTTAGCGCTATCAAGCGCTAATAGAGGCAGACGGTATTGAAATGTGAATTGAAAAGAGAAGAATCCAGGCCTCAACGACTCCACTTATTAATCCGGATTGGTACACTTTTAACGCGCAGTTTGGTAATTTTCGGTTCGGTATTGACATTGAAGACGCTCTGCGCGAGCATGGCAAGCCCGAGGTATTCAACAGCGACAGAGTTCGCAGTTCACGAGCACCGCCTTTAAGGACGTGCTCAAGCGCGAAGGCGTGATCATTGGCATGGACAGGCGCGGGCGCGTCTTGGACAACATCTTCGTCGAGCGCTTGTGGCGCAACGTGAAGCACGAGGATGTGCACTTGAAAGACTACGCCAGCATGGATGAGCCGATGGCGGGATTGACGCAATACTTCGGGTTCTAAACGCAAAGCGACCGCACCCATCCCTTGTTTACCGGACGCCGGCCAACGGCTATCTCAGCGGGATTGGTGGTGGGCGGTGGGCGCTGATCGTCGAAAGATATAGCAGCGCGAAAAAATAGCATCACGGGGCAGCGCCGACCAGCTGCAGCATTGGAAACGGACACAACTCAAACTCGCCGAAAAATTGTCTTGATAGATGGGTCCCCTTTAGTTATGAGCACAGGCTGGTTCAATCAATGAAAAATTGGCAAGAAGATATTCTAAACTTAATCAATGGCGGCCATGACGCGAACGAGTGCTTCGCTGAATTGGCGGAAAGCGCACGTGCACTTGGTTTCGAATACTGCGCATATGGTTTGAGGGTGAGCTATCCACTGTTTAATCGACAGGCCACCTTGCTCAACAATTACCCAGAGACTTGGCAGAACATGTATAGGGAACGGGATTACGTTCTGCAAGACCCTACGGTCAGGCATGGACAGAGTTCGACCCAAGCCATGGTCTGGTCGGATGAGATGTTCGCAAATTCACCAGAGTTGTGGAGTGAAGCGCAATCATTCGGCCTTCGCTTCGGTTGGGCGAAATCCTGCATCGAAAGGAACGGGATCTTTGGAATACTGACTTTAGCTCGCTCTGCAGAATTGCTCACCGAGGCCGAATTGCAGCACAAGAGTTCGCAAATGAATTGGCTGGCGCAAGCGGCCCACTTGAACATGTCGCGGCATATCATGCCGACATTGACCAACGGCCCAAACAGCCCGATCACTCCGCGTGAAGCGGAGGCCCTGAAATGGATCGGGGACGGCAAGACTTCGGCAGAAATCGGCTTGATCTTGTCCATATCGGAACACACCGTCAATTTCCATATCAAAAATGCAATTACGAAACTCAATGTGACCAACAGGACCGCGGCGGTAGTGATGGCTGTGGTAATGGGACTCTTATAGAGTGGCGCGATAGGAACTAATGCGGCGGCAAGCAGATGCACGATCCGCAGGCATCATTTCAATTGAAGTTGAAGCGCCGCCGCAATGAAGCATGTTCACGTGTCTGCCGCAGGGCTGCACGAATTGGCAGGAGTGCTTGAAGCCGTCAGTCAGGGCACATAATGAATCCGGCTTGGGTGATTATTCGGCACACACCAGGCACCTACCGCGCAAAGCAAAAAGGGCTTCCTTTCGGAAGCCCTTTTTATCTACTGGCACTTGCTAATGTTCTGTTGGTGGGGCGTGAGTGATTCGAACACTCGACCTACGGATTAAGAGTCCGCTGCTCTACCAGCTGAGCTAACGCCCCAACAGGGGACGAATTATAGCTGCTGTTTATTATTTTTACTAGCTCTTCGCATAAATTTCTATCGAGGCCGAAAAATGATGTTGTTTCCGGCCTTGCGGGAGCCCGTTTTCGGCCGCCAAATTCAAGGCCCATCACCCCGAAAACCAGCATCCGCGCCGATCTTGAGCGATTTCTACGGCGTCACCAGCCCGACCCAATGCAAGGTGGACTCCTCCGATGCAAGCTGCGTGCGCTGGCTCGGCTTGATCGACTTGGCTGCATTGATGGCGGATTTATAGATGGTCTTCTTGGCTTTTCTTGCCAAACGCTGTTCGATGCGCTGCGTATACATATCGCCGTACTCGGCAATCTGCTCCAGCATCTGCAGCAGCTCCTCGTCTTCCAGCCTGCTGCGCGTCAGCTGGCGCCAGAAATCGCATTCGGTCCAGCGCCGGAAGCGCATGTACGCCGTACTGGAATTGCCGAACCGCTGCGGCAGATTGCGCCACAGGCTTTTGTTCAGCACGATCCAGAGCACAGCTTCGATGAACAGCCGGTTGTTTTTTGCGCGGGCTCCGGGGTCGGTCGACTTGCCGGTAAGCAGCGGCTCCAGCTTTTGCCATTGACCATCCCGAAGTTTGATTTCATGTCTTTGCACCTGATTCATCATGACAGCCTCTAGAAAAATTCTTGCTTGCGCAAAACGCCTCTTTTCGTGATCGCTTCAATCTGCCATCGATAGCGACTAGTTCTGCCGCCAGGGAGACAAACTGCATAGCGATACGACTGAGACCCAGGCTTATCATTCTAGCCACCCGTCATATCAATTAATGTAGGACCGGTCTGAAAATGCAAGCGTCACGTCAGCACGTGCCGCCGCCGGCATCAGCCGCGAGACTGGGGGATTCAACGATCAGCGAGGTGCGGGGAAAAGCCGCCGGCAGGAGCCGCCAGGAGGGCTGAAAACGCCACGCGCAGCGCAGCGAGTCACGGCCAGGCGCAAGCCATGACCGGATGGAAGGGAAAGTACCGGGCCTGCTGTCAGGATCTGATGCAAACCGCGCTCAAGCCGGATCCGGCCAGGCGCGCATCGCCTGCGCGCCGATTGCCAGCAGCTTCTCGCGGCTGGCGTTGTCGCGCGCCTGGGTCGACATGCCGTGGATGACGGTCACGAAAAAGCTGGCCAGCGCGGCGGTATCGGTATCGGCCGCCAGGTCGCCTTCGCTGATGCCGCGATCCAGGCGTACCTTGATGCCGCTCTCCATCTGCATGCGGTATTCCGCCAGCACTTCCTGCACATGGGACGAGGCCGCAGTGCAATTGGTGGCCGAGGTGACCACCATGCAGCCGGGCGGCTGATTGGGGTCGCTTTGCGAGACGGCGATCACTTCCAGGTAACTGCGAATGCTTTCCTTGGCGGTCAGGGCTTCGGCCGCGATCGAGGCGAAAAAGCAGGGTTTCTTCTGCAGATAATATTCCACCGCTTCCAGGAACAAGCGTTCCTTGTCGCCGAAAGCCGTGTACAGGCTGGGCGGGGTGATTCCCATGGCGCTAGTGAGATCGTTGAGCGAGGTCGCCTCGTAGCCGTAGCGCCAGAAAACCAGCATCGCGCTTTCCAGCGCCTGCTCCCTATCGAAGGATAAAGGGCGGCCGGGCTTCTTGCGCGGCTTGTCTTGTGTCATTTCCATAGTGATCGATATTAAACCACTTGACAGCGGAAAACAAGCCCGCTAGAGTCACACTCTAATTCGTAGTGATCGCTATTTAATTATGAGTATCCGGCCTTAAATGTGGCTACATGGAAATTTTAGTGTCTCACAGAATCAAGTTTGGCGTATTGCCCGGCCGCTTTTTGCCTTTGGACAGAGATTGCAGGATGGATTTGGAGGATCAGACAAGAAGTGTGCAGTAAGCGGCTATCGGCCGACGGCTCGCCACCTCTATATTGCTAATCGTGATTTACAGCAATTGCTCTGATCTTCCCAACCACCTCTTCCCGAATCCGGCCGGAATGCAGTAGCAGCCAAGCAGGCTATCGATTCCAGATCGCGGCTCACCCTGCTTTCTTTACCAGCTTTCTTTTTTGCAGTTTATTTTTTCGTCTCGTTTATCGTTACCAGGGGCCCCAAATGCACACTTCGACACCTTTACTCTCTCGCAAAGCCATTGCCATCGCCGTCGGCATTGTCATCCTCGCCGCTGCGGGCACTGTCACCCTCACCAGCCGCGCCGCCAAGCCGGCCAGCCCGCCGCAGGCAGCGGCATCGGTTTCGGTAGCCTCGGTGCTGGAAAAATCAGTCACCGAATGGGATGATTTTTCCGGACGGGTGGAAGCCATCGAGCGCGTGGAAATACGTCCGCGCATCTCCGGCACCATCGACGCCGTGCATTTCCAGGAAGGCCAGCTGGTCAAGAAAGGCGACCTGCTGTTCACCATCGACCCGCGCCCTTATCAAGCCGAACTGGCGCGTGCGGTGGCGACCCAGGCCGGCGCCCAGGCCGGCTTGTCCTTGGCCAAGACCGAACTGGCGCGCACCAGCCGCCTGATCGAAGAACACGCGGTAGCGCAGCGTGAACTGGACCAGCGCAACAACGCCCTGCTGGAAGCCGACGCCAGCCTGAAAGCGGCGGAAGCGGCGGTGCTGAGCGCGCGCCTGAACCTGCAGTACACGGCGATCACGGCGCCGGTCAGCGGCCGCGTCTCGCGCGCCGAGATCACGGTCGGCAACCTGGTCGGGGCCGGCGTCAGCTCCCCTGCCCTGACCACCGTGGTGTCGGTATCGCCGGTATACGTCAACTTTGAGGTCGATGAGCAGACCTATATCCGCTACGCCGCCAACGGCGCGGTCGGCAATTCCGGCGTCAAGAACCTGCCGGTGTCCATCGGCCTGGCGAGCGAAGACGGCTATCCGCACCAGGGCCAGATCAAGGCTTTCGATAACCGCCTCGATACCGCCTCCGGCACGATGCGGGTGCGCGCAGTGTTCGATAACCCGAACGGCACCCTGACGCCCGGCATGTACGCCCGCGTGCGCACCGGCGGCGCGGCGGCAGAGACCGCCGTGCTGATCGACGACAAGGCGGTCGGCACCGACCAGGACAAGAAGTACGTCATGGTGCTGGGCGCCGACAACAAGGTCTCTTATCGCACGATCAAGCTGGGCCCGATCGTCGACGGCCTGCGGATCGTGCGCTCCGGCCTCAAGAAGGATGAACGGATCGTCGTCAACGGCCTGCAGCGGATCCGGCCGAACGACACAGTCACACCGGTGACGGTGGCCATGGACGGTGAGTTACTCGCGCCAGCGAAGAATGCACTGGCCGTGGCCGCAGCTAAATAACAAGGGCGCCGACGATTTCCAGAGCGATATCAGAACGATCGCACATCGCAGCGACGCCAAAACACAGCAGAGCCCAACACCATGAATATTTCTAAATTCTTTATCGACCGCCCGATCTTTGCGGGCGTGCTATCTGCGATCATCCTGATCGGCGGCCTCATTTCCATGCTCAGCCTGCCGATTTCCGAGTACCCGGAAGTGATTCCGCCATCCGTCATCGTCAAGGCGCAGTATCCGGGCGCCAATCCGCAAACCATCGCGGAAACCGTCGCCACGCCGATCGAAGAGCAGATCAACGGCGTCGAAGGCATGCTCTACATGTCTTCGCAGGCCACATCCGACGGCCTGATGACGCTGACCATTACCTTCAAGCTCGGCACCTCGCCCGACCTGGCGCAACAGCTGGTGCAGAACCGCGTCAACCAGGCGCTGCCGCGCTTGCCGGATGTGGTGCAGCGGCTGGGCGTGACCACCGTCAAGAGCTCGCCCAACCTGACCATGGTGGTGCACTTGCTGTCGCCCAACGACCGCTACGACATGGCCTACCTGCGCAACTACGCGGTGCTGAACGTCAAGGACCGGCTGGCGCGCCTGCCCGGGATCGGCTCGGTGCAACTGTTCGGCTCCGGCGACTATTCGATGCGGGTCTGGCTCGATCCGCGCAAGGTGGCTGAGCGCGGCCTGGCCGCCACCGATGTGGTGAACGCCATCCGCGAGCAGAACGTCAATGTCGCCGCCGGCGTGATCGGCGCCTCGCCTGCCGTCCCTGGCGTCAATTACCAGATCTCGGTGAACGCCCGCGGCCGCCTGGCCAATGAAGAAGAGTTCGGCAACATCGTCATCCGCACCTCGCCCGACGGCGTGGTGACCTATCTGAAAGACGTGGCGCGCATCGAGCTCGGCGCCAGCGAATACGCCTTGCGCTCGCTGCTCGACAACAAGCAGGCGGTCGCAATTCCGATTTTCCAGGCGCCCGGCTCCAACGCCCTGGAAATTTCCGACAACGTCCGCGCCACCATGGCCGAGCTGAAGAAAGACATGCCGGAAGGCGTCGACTACAAGATCGTCTACGATCCGACCCAGTTCGTCCGTTCTTCTATCGAAGCCGTGGTGCATACCCTGCTGGAAGCGATCCTGCTGGTGGTGATCGTGGTCATCATCTTCCTGCAGACCTGGCGCGCCTCGATCATCCCGCTGCTGGCGGTGCCGGTCTCGGTCATCGGCACGTTTGCGGTGATGATGGGCCTGGGCTTTTCGATCAACGCGCTGAGCCTGTTCGGGCTGGTGCTGGCGATCGGGATCGTGGTCGATGACGCCATCGTGGTGGTGGAAAACGTCGAGCGCAATATCGAAAACGGCTTGTCCGCCAAGGAAGCCACCTACAAGGCGATGCGCGAAGTATCGGGACCGATCGTGGCGATTGCCCTGACCCTGTGCGCGGTGTTTGTGCCTTTGGCTTTCGTCAGCGGCCTCACCGGCGAATTCTTCAAGCAGTTCGCCCTGACCATCGCCATCTCGACCGTGATCTCGGCCTTCAACTCGCTGACCCTGTCGCCTGCCCTGGCCGCGCTGCTGCTGAAAGGCCACGGCGCCAAGAAGGACGGCTTCCAGCGCGCTATCGACCGTGTCTTCGGCGGCTTCTTTTCGGTGTTCAACAAGGTCTTCCACCGCGGCTCGACCTCGTACGGCGAAGGCGTCACCGGCATCCTGAAACGCAAGACCGCGGCACTCGGCGTGTATGCCGTGCTGATCGGCCTGACCATGCTGCTGTTCCACACCGTGCCGAACGGCTTCATCCCGGCGCAGGACAAGCAGTACCTGGTCGGCTTCGCCCAGCTGCCGGACGCTGCCTCGCTCGACCGCACCGAGGACGTGATGCGCAAGATGTCCGAGATCGCGCTGAAACAGCCTGGCGTGGAATCGGCCGTGGCCTTCCCCGGCCTGTCGATCAACGGTTTCGTCAACAGCCCGAACTCCGGCATCGTGTTCACCACGCTGAAGCCGTTCGACGAACGCCGCAGCGCCGACCAAAGCGGCGAAGCGATTGCGCAGCAGCTGAACCAGAAATTCTCGGCCATCCAGGGCGCCTTCATCGCCGTGTTCCCACCGCCGCCGGTACAGGGGCTGGGCACCATCGGCGGCTTCAAGCTGCAGATCGAAGACCGTGGCGCGCTGGGCAACCAGGCCTTGAACGATGCCCTGCAAGCCTTCATGGCGAAAGCGCACCAGGCGCCGGAACTGGCTGGCATGTTCTCCAGTTTCCAGATCAACGTGCCGCAGCTGTACGCCGACGTCGACCGTGTCCGCGCCCAGCAGCTGGGGGTGTCCATCCCTTCGGTGTTCGATACCTTGCAGATCTACCTGGGCTCCTTGTACGTGAACGATTTCAACAAGTTCGGCCGCACCTTCCAGGTACGGGTCCAGGCTGATGCGCCGTTCCGCGCCCATGCCGAAGATATCGGCTTGCTGAAAGCGCGCAACGACAAGGGCGAAATGGTGCCGCTGTCCTCGTTGCTGAAAATGACGCAAAGCTACGGCCCCGACCAGGCAGTGCGCTACAACGCCTTCCCCTCGGCCGACGTCAACGGCGGCCCGGCGCCAGGCTACAGCACCGGCCAGGCGCAGGCGGTGGTGGAACGCATCGCGGCCGAGACCCTGCCGCGCGGCATCAGCTACGAATGGACCGAAATCACTTACCAGGACAAGATCGCCGGCAATACCCTGTTCATCATCTTGCCGCTGTCGATCCTGCTGGTGTTCTTCGTGCTCGCAGCGCAGTATGAAAGCCTGACCTTGCCGCTGGCGGTGCTGCTGATCGTGCCGATGGGGATCCTGTCGGCGATTGCCGGCGTCTGGCTGACACGGGGCGACAACAACATCTTCACCCAGATCAGCTTGATCGTGCTGGTCGGGCTGGCGTGCAAGAACGCCATCCTGATTGTCGAGTTCGCCCATGAGCTGGAGCTGCAGGGCCGTTCCATCTACGCAGCGGCGATCGAAGCTGCCCGCCTGCGCCTGCGGCCTATCCTGATGACCTCGATCGCCTTTATCGCCGGTGTCGTGCCGCTGATCCTGTCTTCCGGTGCGGGCGCCGAAATGCGCCATGCGATGGGCGTGGCGGTGTTCTCGGGAATGATCGGGGTGACGGCTTTCGGCCTGTTCCTGACGCCGATCTTTTACGTACTGTTGCGCACCCTGGCATCGCGCTGGACAACCGGCAAGCATGAATCCGAAGCCTACACCGGCCCGGCCCCTGCTCCGCACGGCAGCGTCACGCCTGCGATTGCCAGCACCGCGCAAATTGAAGGAATCTGAACATGAAAAGCTTTAACTTGAAACTGACTGCAATGATGGCGGCGCTGGTGCTGGCCGGCTGCTCCACCACCAAACCGCCGGAACAGGTCGCGGTCGACATGCCGGCCCAGTATCGCGAAGCGGCAGCGCTGGACGGCAGCTGGAAAGTGGCGCAACCCGCCGACGCCGCCGACCGCGGCGCCTGGTGGTCGGTGTTCGGCGATGCCGAACTCAGCAAGCTGATCACCGACGCTACCCAGTCCAGCCCGACCCTGGTCATGGCCCTGGCGCGCGTCAAGGAAGCGCGCGCCACCGCCGGCCTGGCCGATGCCGATCGCGCCTTCCATCTGGGCGCCGCCTTCGGCCCGACCCGCCAGGGCACCGCCAGCGCCACCTCCACCCAATGGCAGGCGCAGCTGGGCGCCTCCTATGAGGTCGACCTGTTCGGCCGCCTGTCGGACAGCAGCCGCGCCGCCCGCCTCGATGCCGAAGGGCAGGAAGCAGCGTATCGCTCGGTGCTGCTGGCGCTGCAGGCCGACGTCGCCCAGCAGTATTTCGCGATCCGCTCGCTCGATTCGGAACTCGACGTGCTGCAGCAAACCATCAAGCTGCGCCAGGAAAACCTGCGACTGGTGCAGCATCGCTACGATGCCGGCGACACCAGCGAACTGGATGTGGCGCAAGCCCAGACCGAGCTGTCGGTGACCCAGGCTGAACAGGAAGGCGTCAGCCGCAGCCGCGCCCAGCGCGACCATGCGTTGGCGATCCTGCTCGGCAAGGCGCCGGCCCAGTTCACCCTGGCCACTGCGCCGTTGCAGCCGGTAACGGTCAGCGTGCCGCCCGGCCTGCCATCCGACCTGCTGGAACGGCGCCCGGATATCGCCCAGGCGCAGCGCCAGCTGGCGGCCGCCAGCGCCCGCATCGGCGTCGCCAAGGCCGGCTTTTTCCCGAGCCTGGTGCTGACCGCTTCCGGCGGCTTCGCCTCGGATGCGCTGCACAACCTGTTCCAGTGGTCCAGCCGCAGCTGGATGCTGGGCCCGCTGGTGGGCAGCGTGCTGAACCTGCCCCTGCTCGATGGCGGCCGCAACAAGGCTAACCTGGCCAAGGCCGATGCTAACTATGAATCGGTAGTGGCCAATTACAGGCAGCAGGTACTGGTCGGCTTCCAGGATGTGGAGGACAACCTGAGCGCGATGCGTACGCTGGATAACCAGATCCGCTTCCAGGAAGACGCCGTGAAATCGGCGCAGCTGGCCGCACGCCTGGCCGATTCGCGCTACCGCAACGGCTCGACCAGCTATTTTGAAGTGATCGACGCCCAGCGCTCCAGCCTCTCCGCACAACGCGCCAAGAGCCAGAGCGTCGGCCAGCGGGCGGTGGCGTCGGTGGGCCTGATACGGGCGCTCGGCGGCGGCTGGGGCACTTCTGCCGCTGCCGCAACGCCTGCCGCGCTGGCGGCCCGGTAAGCGAATCTGTCCGCATGAAAATGGCGATGCCTGGCAGTGCTGCCGGCATCGCCATTTTTTTCGTCAAGATAGAGCTTGCGCAACGATTGCGGGCAGCTTAATCTTTTCACTTCGCCCACCCGCCTCTCTGACCATGCCGACTCTTGCGCCTTCCGCCGACCAATCCGAAATCGACGCGCTGGTGCGCGCCTTCTTTTCCGTGTTCACCAACAAGAACGGCGCCCGGCCGGATGTCGACGCCATCCATCGCATGTTCATTCCCCAGGGACTGATCATCAAATGCAACGGCGCCGAGCGCGAGATCTATACGCTCCAGCAATTCATCGCGCCGCGCCTGAAGCTGCTGACCGGCGGCCAGCTGGTGGACTTCCAGGAACAGGAAGTGTCGGCGCGCACGGATATCTTCGGCGGCATTGCGCAACGTTACAGCGTCTATGAAAAGAGCGGCATACTGGACGGCAAGGCGTTTCACGCCTACGGCGTCAAGACCCTGCAGCTGATACGCATGGCAGACGGCTGGAAGATGGTGTCGCTGGCCTGGGAAGATGAGCGGGACGGTCTCGGCATTCCCGCCCAGCTCAAGCGCAGCTAGTCACCGAACGCTGCAACGGCAGCAAATCAGTCACGGATATCGCGCAAAGGGGAGGCCTTGATCAGCCCGAAAGTCAGCAGGCTGCCGCCCGCCGCGATGGCGATCAGGCCGCTGCGCACGCCCAGGTGTTCTGCAATCCAGCCGGCCGACAAGGCCCCCAGCGGCGCTGCCGCCACCGTCATGAAGCGCATGGTCGACACCATACGGCCGTGGAAGGCATCCGGCGTCAGCTTCAGGCGCAAGGCCAGGTAAGGCATGAAGTACAGCATGGCGCTGCAATCGAACACAAACACCACTACGCCATAAGCCAGTGCGCTCAGCAGGGACGAGCCGAAGATGGCGGGCGGAATCGCCGCCAGCAGCAGCCAGGCGGCCGCGGTGCCGCCGAGGCCGATCAGGATCGTGCGGCCGCTGCCGAAGCGCCGCGACAATGGCTTGAGCAGCATCGAGCTGACCAGCACGCCGAAGCCGCCCAGCGTTTGCGCGGCGCCCAGCACACCAGGCGACATGCCCAGCTGCCGCGTGGCGAACAGGATCTGCAACGCCAGATAACCGTTGAACAGTATCTGCCACAGCGCGGTGCCCCAGGCCAGGGCCCACAGCACTTCGTGATTCCTGACCATCTTGATGCCGTCCACCATTTCGCGGAACGGATGGCGGTTGGACGGCGCCGGATAAGGATCGCGCTTGCGCAGGTAACGCAGGTTCCACCATGACGACAGAAAGCTGAGGGCATTGACCAGCACCGCCACCGGCGCCGTCAGCAGCTGCACCAGCATGCCGGCGATGCCCGGACCGATCAGGCGCGCCATGGAATCGGTAGCGGCGAACTTGCTTTGCGCATCGAGCAGATGCTCGCGGCCGACCAGCTGCGCGAGGAATACCTGGGCCGCGCTGCCGCCGACCACGAAGCCGACGCCCATCAGGAAACCCACCGTATAGAGCACATGCATGGACAGCAGGCCCAGCCAGTAACTGATAGGAATCATCACCAGCACGCAGCCGAACAGGAATTCCGACCACAGCAGCACCGGATACTTGCTGCGGCGGTCCAGCCAGACCCCGGCCGGCAGTGAAAACAAGGCGAACGGCAAGGTTTGCAGGGCAATCAGCGTCCCCATCTGGGCCGGAGTGGCGTGCAGCAGCAGCACCGCCGTCAGCGGGATGGCCAGGCTGCTGATCTGTTCGCCGAAGCTGGCGATGGTGGTGGTCAGCCAGAAACGGCGGAAATCGTGGTGGCGCAGCATCGGATCGGCCGACAGCTTGCGCATGAAAAATAGACGGAAGGCATTAAAAATGATGGCAACTCTTTGAAGGCGGCAAACTGGGTAAGTGAGCGAAATATGCGAGTGCGGCGCGCAAAGCTTTGGATAAAAAGCTTATGCAAATGATACCCGTTTGCCTGCCGCTTTTACGTATTTCCATCAATAAATAAGCGGTTTTTGTCTTGAATGAGACACCTGGGAGACGCCTGCCCGGCTCCTGTCCAAAGCGCGATTTATCAACATGGGGGAACAACGCTATTGTTGCCATTGATTTAATCAATCAAAGTCGTCAAACATTTTGAGACGACTGGTCATATAATGGCGGCATGGATAAAGCTCACACTCCCAACGACACCCGCGCGACGCTGCTGGAAACCGGGCTCAAGCTGTTTGTCGAGCAAGGCTACAACGGCACCGGCATCAAGGAAATCGTCGATGCCGCCGGCGTGCCCAAGGGTTCGTTCTACAACTACTTCAAGAGCAAGGAAGATTTCGGCGGCGAAGTCATCTCGCATTACGCCGACGGTTTCGCCGCGACCTGGTCGAAGTATTTTGCTGAAGGCCCGGAGCAGCCGCTGGCCGCCTTGCGCTATACCTACGAACGCATCATCGGCTACCACGAGCAGTGCGAAGTGAAAGCCGGCTGCCTGCTGGGCAATTTTGCCGCGGAAATGTCGGAATCCAGCGAAGTGTGTCGGGTCACCCTGCAAGAAGTCGTCAGCGGCTGGCGCAAACGCTTCGTCAGCTATCTGCGCAAAGCCCAGGCCGATGGCACTGTGCGCACCGACCTCAGCGCCGAACAGCTTGCCGATTTTTTCTGGAATGCCTGGGAAGGCGCATTGCTGCGCATGAAGATCGAGCGCTCGACAGCACCGGTGCGGGCATGCGTCAACCTGATGTTTGATCATTTTTTCTTGCCGCAGTAAACAGTTGTCCCCTGCAGCCGGCGCCATGAAGACTGCAGGGAATTTGAACGGGATTTTTTAAAACAAATTTGAGACGACCGGTCATTTAAAGCATATTGAATTGCATTGCCTGCCGTAATCCTAACCACCCAGCGCCTGAGCGCGTTTTAATGAAGAAGGAATCAACATGAGCCACACCAAAGAAGCCCGCACCGAAGACAGCCTGTTCCAGCCCGCCCGCATCGGCGACATCGAGCTGGCCAACCGGATCGTCATGGCGCCGCTGACCCGCAACCGCGCCGGCGAGGGCAATGTACCGAACGAACTGAACCTGAAGTACTACGCCCAGCGCGCCTCGGCCGGCCTGATCGTGACCGAGGCGACCCAGGTGTCTGCCCAGGCACAAGGCTATGCCAACACGCCCGGCCTGCATACGCCGGAACAAGTCGCCGCCTGGAAGAAAATCACCGACGCCGTGCATGAAAAAGGCGGCCGCATCGTGGTGCAGATCTGGCACACCGGGCGCATGTCGCACGTGTCGTTCCAGCCGGACGGCAAGGCGCCGGTAGCGCCATCGGCTATCCGCGCCGACGCCAAGACCTTTGTGGTCGGCGAAGGCTTCGTCGACACCTCGGTGCCGCGCGAACTGACCTTGGCCGAAATCCCGGGCGTGGTGGACGACTTCCGCCAGACCGCAAGACGTGCCCTGGAAGCCGGCTTCGACGGTATTGAAATCCACGGCGCCCACGGCTATCTGCTGGACAGCTTCCTGCGCGACGGCTCCAACCACCGCACCGACAACTACGGCGGCAGCATCGAAAACCGCGCCCGCCTGCTGCTGGAAGTGGTCGCCGCCACCACCGCCGAAATCGGCGGCGGCCGCGTAGGCGTGCGGCTGTCGCCAGTATCGCCCGTCAACGACTCCAGCGAAAGCCAGCCGCAGCCGCTGTTCAACTATGTAGTGGAACAGCTGAACAAATTCGGCCTGGCCTACCTGCACGTAGTGGAAGGCCACACCGGCGGCCCGCGCGACAACGCCCCGTTCGACTACGAAGCGCTGCACCAGCGCTTCGACGGCGCCTGGCTGGTCAACAACGGCTATGACCGCATGATGGCGCGCGAAGCCATCGCCAGCGGCCACGGCGACCTGGTAGCCTTCGGCCGCGCCTTCATCACCAACCCCGACCTGGTGCAGCGCCTGCAGCACAACCTGCCCCTCAACGTCCCCTTCAGCGACGCCCCGCTCTACGGCGGCACAGGTGAGCACGGCTACACCGACTACCCGGCGCTGACCGAAGCATAAGCCGAAGCAAAGCCTTCTCCAATCCCGCTTGCGCACCACCACTTTACGGCAAGCGGGATTTTTTTCGCCTGGAGATTTGCGAAGCCCGCGAAAATTGCGAGCCATGGGTTTTGACGTTGACGTTGTTTTTGGGGTTGTTTTTGACGTTGGGTTGCTTTTGAAGTTGGTTTTGAATTCCGCATGGAGACGTTGCCAAATCCGGCGCGTGTCAGCCGGGAATTGTGAGGGGCATGTTTGAGCCGAAGGCGAGTTTTGCCCCTCACCCGGCTGGCGCGCGCCGGATTTGGGGACCCGACCGAAGGGAGGGCAACGGCTTTGCGGTCGCCTTCTTTTTGGTTACTTTTTCTTGGCGAAGCAAGAAAAAGTGACTGGTTGCCGGGCCACCCCCGGCAAGCATCCACGGAGTAGCAAATGTTTTAGTAACCCGCAGACCGTTCTTAGCATGCCACCGCACTCACTCCGTAACCCGGTAACTGGGGTCAGAGTAATTTTCGCAAAAAGCCGCGAAAAAAAACTCTGACCCCAGTTACCTCTTTCTTTTGGCAAGGCCGCGTAGGCAAGCAAAAGAAAGTGAGCGGCTGCCGGGCCGCTCCCGGCTTGTATCCACGGAGTAGCTACGATGTTAACAACCCGTGGACCGTTCTTAGTGCGCCAAGACATGTACTCCGTAGAACGTCAAATGGGGTCAGAGTAATTTACGACGATAAAACTGTCGTAAAAAAACTCTGACCCCATTTGACTGCGCGACCTGAATCTGGACCGCAAACCCTGCGCCAGAATTGACTATTGCGACGCCGGCTTCTCGCTGCCATAGGTGATCGCCAGGTACTCCCCGATTTGCTTAACCTGGTCGTCGCTCAACGGCGCGCCATACGCGTGCTGCATCTTGGCCACCTCCGCCGTCCACTGCGTCAGCGTCATCTTTCCAGGCTGCTGATTGATATAGTCAGCAGAATGGCAAATCGCACACATCTGCGTCGCAATCACATAGCCCGGATGGGTAGAAGGCCGCAACTGCGCCGTCTCCTGCGGCAAGGCAATCGTCACCGGCGCAGCCGACGCCCCAAGCACCACGCCAAGCAAAACCCCGCCCACCGTCGAATTCAGATATTTCATGGCCATCCCCTAAGCGACATTGATCTTGGTGGTTTCAATCACATTGCGCGCATAGCCCGCCGGATTCCAGGTAGCCTCCAGCGGCTGCACCTCGCCGCCGTTAGAGGTCGCCCTCACCATCAGCGGCAACTCCCCTTTGTGCAACGGCGTCATGCCAAAGCGCCATTCGCGGAAAGAATACTTGCCCAGATCCTTGCCCAGCACCGCACTCTTCCAGCTCTGCCCGCCATCGACCGAAATATCCACTGCCCTGATCCCCGTGCCGCCATCAAAGGCAATCCCCTTCAATTCCAGCCGCCGCCCCGCATGCACCACCGAACCGTCATGCAGGCTGGTGATGAACGAACGCGTCTTCAAACGCGCAATCGGCCGCGTCTTGGCCGCAGCCGTCCCCGGCTCCACGCACATGCAATCGTTATCCGGCACCCGGTACGCCGTCTTCATGAAAAAGCCGTCGAAGACATGGTCCAGCACCTCGATCTGGTTCAGGTGCTTGACCCAGTAAGTGCCGAAATACCCCGGCACGATCAGTTTGAGCGGATAACCGTTCAGGAAGGGAATATCCGTTCCATTCATCGACCAGGCGATGATCGGTTCGCCGCTCAGCGCATGGTCGATATCGAGCGCCTTGATGAAATCCGGCGTAGTCGGCAGCACCGGCTCGTCGAGGCCGTTGAAGCTGACCTGGCGCGCATCGCCCAGCACGCCCGCATGTTCCAGCACCGCCTTCAAGGGCACGCCGACCCAGCGCGCATTGCCCATGGAACCATTGCCCAGCTGGGCGCCGAACACCCGCGGCGTCGAAAACGCGCGGCTGTTGCCGGAACACTGGTTGACCGCCACCACCTCCACCGCCGGCGCCAGCGCCTTCAGTTCAGCCAGCGACAAGGACAGCTCGCGCGTCACGCGGCCAGCGATCTTCAGCCGGTAGCTGTCGGCGTCGATGGAGGTCGGTATATTGGCCAGGTGATAGCGCACGAAAAACGCATCGTTGGCGGTGATCGGCCCTTCATTGAAAACGCTGAACGGCGTTTCCAGGTGCGGCGGGCGCGTGGTGATGCGCATCAGCGGCCGCTTTTGCGGATAAGCGACCAGCTCGCGCTCGCCGTTGTCCACCGGGATGCTGGCGGTCGCCGCCGCAAAACTCTGCATGGGCGCCAGCGCCAGCGAGGTGGCGGCGAATCCGGCCTGTTGCAAAAACCTGCGGCGTGCGTTGCCGCCTTGATTGAATTCCATGCTGGCCTCCTGCCATGTCAATATTGTTGTAATGGTCCGGGCCGATTTCCGCCTCAATAACGAGCGACCGCTCGCCCGGCAAGCATCATCGGTTAATCGCTTAACATGAGCGGAACTTTAGTACGATAATGGCAAGCGGTAAAGCGAATTGCAAAGCTAATATCTACCTGCCGGACAGGTAGATCGCAGACAACTGATTTCTGGAGAAAACGCATGTCCTCATCACACGCCAGCTTCCACTGGGACGACCCGCTGTTGCTGGAGCAGCAGCTCAGCAGCGAGGAGCGCATGGTGCGCGACAGCGCCGCCGCCTACGCACAGGACAAACTGGCGCCGCGCGTGCTGCTGTCCTTCCGCAATGAGCGCACCGACATCGAAATCTTCCGCGAGATGGGTGCGCTCGGCCTGCTCGGCGCGACCATTCCCGAAGAATACGGCGGCGCCGGCCTCAACTACGTCAGCTACGGCCTGATCGCGCGTGAAATCGAACGCATCGATTCCGGCTACCGCTCCATGATGAGCGTGCAAAGCTCGCTGGTGATGCTGCCGATCTTCGAATTCGGCAACCTGGCCACCAGGCAGAAATACCTGCCCAAGCTGGCCAGCGGCGAATTCATCGGCTGCTTCGGCCTGACCGAGCCGGACCATGGCTCCGACCCCGGCAGCATGGTCACGCGCGCGCGCAAGGTCGACGGCGGCTACGCGCTGAGCGGCAGCAAGATGTGGATCACCAACAGCCCGATCGCTGACGTCTTCGTGGTCTGGGCCAAGGACGACGAGGGCGCGATCCGCGGCTTCGTCCTGGAGAAAGGCTGGCCGGGCCTGTCGACGCCGGCGATCCACGGCAAGGTCGGCCTGCGCACTTCGATCACCGGCGAGATCGTCATGGACCAGGTGTTCTGCCCGGAAGAAAACGCCTTCCCCGACGTCCGTGGCCTGAAGGGTCCGTTCACCTGCCTCAATTCGGCGCGTTTCGGGATTGCCTGGGGCGCGCTCGGCGCCGCCGAATTCTGCTGGCATGCGGCGCGCAGCTACACCATGGAGCGCAAGCAGTTCGGCCGGCCGCTGGCCGCCAACCAGCTGGTGCAGCTCAAGCTGGTCAACATGCAGACCGAGATCACCATGGCGCTGCAAGGCTGTTTGCGGCTGGGCCGCATGAAGGAAGAAGGCAGCGCCTCGGTGGAAATCACTTCCATCATGAAGCGCAATTCCTGCGGCAAGGCACTGGATATTGCCCGCATGGCGCGCGACATGCTGGGCGGCAACGGCATTTCCGACGAGTTTGGCGTGATCCGCCATCTGGTGAACCTGGAAGTGGTGAATACCTATGAGGGCACGCATGACGTCCATGCCCTGATCCTAGGCCGGGCCCAGACCGGGATCGCGGCCTTCGCCAACTAGAACGAGTGCGGCTGAGACAACGCCGCACACCTGCAGCACCAGCCGGCGGCCGGTCGAATGCGCGCCCCGGCATCGCTGGCGTTGATCGGCCGCGCCAATCCCAATCTATCGCCAATCCCCCCCTTTCCTCCATCAGCGGCAAGAATTTGTATAAATAATTGCTCGCTTCGTGTCCCCTTTTTCCATCTCGCCGGGCATAACAGATAAGACTCCATGCACGAGAGTCGTGTCGTTGCAGCTGCTGTCCAGGATGAAATCCGTCCGTTCAATCCCATACCAATAACGATCCGCTGCAACCGGCAGCGTGTCATAGAGGAGCTCAAACCATGAACAACCCTATCAGGAATTTGTGCAAGGGCGCGCACGCCCTGTCGCTCGTCCTTGGCGTAGCGGCGCCGATGGCCGCCTCTGCAGCCGAACCGTCTCCCGCGCCAAATAAAACTCCCCAAACTACTGCCGGCGATAGCGCCGCTCGCCAGGGTGCGCGCCCGGGGGACGGCGTGGCGATGAAAGCTGAAGCGATGCCGCCGCTGGTCGCTGTAAAGGCCGCCGACGGCACTATTGTAGTGCAGCACTCGGCCGAGATCTCGGCGCCTCAGAAGAAAGCAGAGGTGCGCTGATGAAACGCCTTATTCATTGCGCAGGAATACTGGCCTTGCTGTACGGCATACAGGCAGCACAATCCGCCGAACTGGTCCTGGTCAACCAGGATCCCGCCGGAGCCGGCCTGAATGACCTCACCGCCGCCGCGCCGGTGGGCGGCAATCCCGGCGCAACCCTGGGCGAGCAGCGCCGCCTGGTCTATCAATTCGCGCTCAATATGTATGGCGCGCTGCTGAACAGCGCGGTGCCGATCAGGGTCCAGGCCTCCTTCAAATCGCTGGGCAAAAACTCGGCCGGCAATGACATCCTAGGCCAGGCCTACGCGATCTATACCTTTCGGGATTTCGCCAACGCCCCGCTCCCCAACACCTGGTACAGCAAGGCGCTCGCCAATTCACTGCGCGGCGTGGACAACAATCCGCAATCGGACGATATCCATTCCGAATTCACCACCGACATCGATGTCGGCGGCGCGGCCAAGGGCTGGTACTACGGCCTGGATGGACGCACGCCAAAAGGCCAAACCAATTTCCTCGACGTCGTCACCCACGAAATCGGGCACGGCCTGGGTTTTGCCGGCAACAGCGCTACCGACCGCACAGCCGCCGATCCCAGCAATATCTACAATCGCTTTGTCCGCAGCGCCGGCGGCGCCGATTGGAATGCGATGAGCAACGCCGAGCGGGCCGCGGCCCGGATCGGCGACCATCTGGTATGGACCGGCCCGCAGGTTACCGCCGAGGTGCCGATCAAGCTAAAACCAGAACCGGCCTTTCAGATCACGGCGCCGGCAGCGGCGGCCGGCTACAGCGCATTCGTCATCGCCGATTTCGGTTCGCCGGCGACTGCCGCCGCCTTCACCGGCGCTGTGGTGCAGGCTGTCTACACGGATGCTGGCAATGTCGTGCATACCGACGGCTGCCAGCCCTTCACCAACGCCGCCGCACTGACGCAGCGGATAGCGCTGATTGATCGCGGCTCATGCAATTTTTCGCAAAAAGTCCTGTATGCCCAGCAGGCCGGCGCAGTGGCGGCGATCATCGCCGACAACGGCGGCTCGACTGTCGGCCTGATGGGCACCGGCAATGGTTCGGACCAGGTCACCATCCCTTCGATACTGGTGCCGCAGGCGTTCGGCAAGCAGCTCCGCGCCAACCTGCAAGGCCTGGCGGCCGGCGGCATCGGTCCCTATGCGGACCGCCGCCTGGCCGGCGTGCTTGCGGATGGCGCGGATCCTGCCGGCGCAGCGATCCGGCGCGCCAAGATCAATGCTCCGCCAGGGTTCCTGCCGGGATCGACGTTCTCGCATTTCGACCAGAATCTCTTGCCGACGCCGCTGATGGCGCCGAGCGCCAGTTCCACCGTGATCGCCCAGGCCGACCTCGACCTGACGCCCGCACTGTTCATGGATATCGGCTGGGGCGTCAACCGCGGCAACCTGAGCCTGCTGGACTGCAATACCAGCGTGCCGGTCTCCTCTCCGGGCGGCCTGATCCCCGGCGCCAACGCGGTGACCAATCTCAAACTGTGCGCCAAGACCTCAGCCACGGTCGGCGATTACCGCGACTGCACCGGCCGCTACATCCAGTCGCGGCTGGAGGCCAAGCTGTTCAAGCCGGCGCAGGCGCAGAGCCTGAAGATGTGCCTGGTCGGCAGCAAGGCTGATGCGCAATATGCGGCATGGCATTGAACTGCTTCTGTCCATTACTTCTGTTCATTACCTTACCTTAGGGAATTTCGATGAAGAATAGCCGCACAAGAGATGGCGTATCCGGTTTTTCGCTGTTGCAAATGAGCCTGTGCATCGCCGCACTGGGCTGGCTGCCGGCCGACGCCGGCGCCCAGGCTGCACCTTCCTACTTTGATGCCAACGGCTTGAAGGACGGCAGCGACAACGCCAAGGCCGCAGGCGTCGACGCGGTAGCCGCCGGCAATACCAGCGTCGCCTCGGGCGCACTGGCGACGGCCTTGGGCAGCGGCACCCAGGCCGTTGACCAGAACACCACTGCGGTAGGCGCCTATGCCGCGGCCGTCAAAGCCAATGCCTCGGCTGTCGGCGCCAACAGTTTTGCCGGCGAGGCCGGCAGCACCGCAGTCGGCGCGAATGCCAATGCCTTCAGCGTCAACGCCACGGTGGTGGGCGAATCGGCGCTGGTCAATGGCAAGAACAGCACCGCACTGGGGCGGCTGAGCCGCGCCAGCACCGACAACAGCGTGGCGCTGGGCGCCAACTCGGTGGCTGACCGCGCCAACACCGTATCCGTCGGCAGCGTGCAAAGCGTGACCGACAGCGACGGCAACGTCACGGCGCCGTTCCAGCGCCAGATCATCAATGTCGCCGCGGGCACGCAGGACAACGACGCCACCAACCTTGCCCAATACCGCGGCCTGGTGACGGCGCTGGGCGGCAATGCCTCGGTCAACGCAGCCGGCGCGCTGACGGCGCCTTCCTATGTGATCCAGGGCGTCAGCTCTGCCAAGGTCGGCGATGCATTCTCAGCCGTGGATATCTGGATGACCGGCATGCGCTCCTCGCTCACCAGCCTGGATACGCGTGTGGTCGGCATCGATGCCCGCGCCGCCAAGCTGGAACAGACCGCAGTGACCGCCACCAGCGCCACCACCGCCAGCGCCAGCAACTCGGCCCAGTACGGCAATGGCGGCACCGCGCTGGTGCTGAACGCCAACAACGGCGCCGGCACCGTCATCAACAATGTGGCTGCCGGCGTTGCCGCCACCGATGCCGCCAATGTGGGGCAGCTGACGGAGATGCAAAAGGCCCTGGTCTCGCTGTTCAACAGCGGCGCCTGCAAGATCGGCGCCGGCGGCAGCGTCGCTTGCGGCAACGGCGTCTCGGCCAAGGGCGCGAACGCCATCGCCCAGGGCACCAACGCCAGCGCCAATGGCGACAACACGGTGGCATTGGGCGCCGGCGCCACGGCCAGCTTCAACGGCTCGGTGGCGATAGGCGCCGGCGCGCAAGCGATTGCCGACCCGGCCACGGCCATCGGCAACAATGCGATCGCCAGCGGCAATAACTCAGTAGCCGTGGGCGCCAATGCGGTGGCCTCGGCCTCCAACTCGGTGGCGCTGGGACAAGGTTCGGTGGCGACGCGCGCCAATACCGTATCGGTCGGCTATGCCGGCGGCGAACGGCAGATCGCCAATGTCGCTCCCGGCACGGCTGGCACCGACGCCGTCAACCTGAACCAGATGCAGGCATCGGCACAGGATACGCTGAACCAAAGCAAGAGCTACGCAGCCCGCGCCACCGCCCAGGCGATGGCGATCCCGCACGTGTACATCGCGCGCGGCGACAGCAGCGGCGTGGCGCTGGGCACCGCCAGCTACGGCGGCTACGGCGCGCTCGGCATCGCTTTCGCTTCCAGCATTTCCCAGCATACCCAGCTGGCTTTTGGCGCCAGCGCCGCCAACGGCGGTCAGGTGGCGATCCAGGGCAGCGGCAGCTTCTCCTGGTAGCTGCAATAAAAAATGGAAGCCATCGGCAACTGGCTTCCATTCTTCTTCCCGTACGATACCTCCCTGCGTTCAGAAAGCGATGCGTCCCTGCAGGTACACCGTGCGCGGTGCGCCCACCAGCTTGCCGATATTCGAATCGGTGGTGCGGGTGAAATACCGCTTGTCGGCGAGGTTGTTGACGCCGGCCAGCAGTTCGGCGCCCTTCAGGCCCGGCACCTTCCAGCTGGCTTGCGCATTCCAGGTGCGGAAACCGGGAATCTCGCCGTTGCCGCCGTTCGCGCTTTCGGCGATGGTGTTGGCGTTGTCGGCAAACTGCCGGCTTTGATGCGTGCTCGACATATCGAAACCCCAGGCGCCGACGGTGTAACGGGCGCCGATGGTGTCGGTATTGCGCGAGTAGAACGGCACATCGAGGCCAGCAGTCGGGCCGGATTTCTGCAGCGCGCGGGTGTAGGTGTAGTTGGCGTAGAGATTCAGGCCGGCCAGCGCGCCGGCCTTGTCGAAGGCATAGTCGATCGCCGTCTCGATGCCGTCATGGCGGGTGGCGCCGATATTCTGGAACACCGCCGGCGAACTGCCTGCCACCTGCTGGATCTGGTTGTCGAAACGGATGTCGAAAGCGGTGATCTCAGCCGACAGCTGGCGGCTCTTCCAGCGCGCGCCGATTTCGGCGGTCTTGGCCACTTCAGGCACCAGCGGGTTGCCGGCGATCGCCGCATTGAGCTGGGTATTCTGGACCGGACCGAACGAAGTGCTGTAATTGCTGAACAGCGTCAGGTTCTGGCTCAGCAGATAGGCTACGCTGAGCGACGGCAAGGCCTTGTTGTTAGCTACCGGGAATACCGGACCGTTGAGGACATCGGTGCGGGTCGAACGGATATGCTCGTAGCGGATGCCAGGCGTAATGCGCCAGTCTCCCAGTGCGATCTTGTCGTCGATATAGACCGCATGGGCGCCGGTGAAATTATCGAAAGAGCTCGATGGCGGCGCTGCGATGCCGGTCGCCAGCGCGCTGTTGTACACCAGGTCATTGCCGGTTTCGCGGATATAGCGGTAACCGACTGTCACATCGTTGACGCTGCCGCCGAGATTGAAGCGCTGCGTATAGCGCGGCTCGATTCCCAGCGTCTGGTAAGTGCGCGGCTGATGGCCGAGGACTTTGCCGCTGATCAGCGTGCTCTGGCGGAAACTCTCGTTGTAATAAGTGCGGATCTCGAATTCCTGGGTATCGGAAATCGTATTCAGGTAGCCGACGTCGGCGCCCTTGCGGGTGCCGCTCCAGAAGTCGGTGGGCCGGGTATTCTGGAACGGATTGGCAGCGTATTGCGCAGCGCTCAGGCCGCCCGGCGTCTGCGAGCGCACGTCGTAATAGGACAGCTTGCCGTAGATCTCTGAACCCGAGGTCAGCTGGTAGCGGTATTTCAAGGCAAAATCGTTGACCGTTTCGCCGCTGTCGGCGCGCCAGCCGGAGCCGTCGACGCCGGAATACAGTACCGCCAGGCCGAGGCCGTTATCGAGCTGGCTGCCGACGAAGGCGCTGTACTGGCGGTTGGCGCCGCCAGCCTCGGTGGCGTTATTGGTGCGCACGCTGGCGTCGCCGTTGAAGCCCGGCTCGGTCGGAATCGAGCGGGTCTTGAAATTGATGATGCCGCCGACATTCTGCGGACCGAAACGGACCGAGCCGGCGCCGCGTACGACGTCGATCGCCTCGATGTTGTTGAGGCTGACCGGGGCAAACGACAGCTGCGGCTGGCCATACGGCGCGACCGCCAGCGGAATGCCGTCGAGCAGCACGGTGGAACGCGGCGAGAAGCGCCCCGCCAGGCCGCGCACGCCGATATTCAGCGAAACCGAGCTGCCGGCGGAACTGGAATTGTCGCTCACCTGTACGCCAGGAATGCGGCGCATGACGTCGCCGATGCTGGCGGCGCCGGAATTTTCGATATCTTCTTTCTTGACCACCGTGCGCGCGCCGGGATAGCGCTTGACGCTGTTTTGCAGGCCGGTGCCGAGCCAGTCGCCGCTGACCTGGATCGACTCCAGCGCATGCTCTTCGGCCGCAGCGCTGGAGTCAACCTGCTGCGCATGCAACGTCGCCGGCAAGGCCAGCACTGCCAGCGCCAGGGCGACGGCAGCGGAGCACTTCAAGCGCGGGGTGTTCAGAGTCTGGGGAAGTTCGAGGACAGCCATGCGGTTTATTCTCCTGATACGCGTCATGTTTGCACTGGCTGTTCTATTGCTACGCGACGTGGTCGGAAACGGAAGATACTGGCTGGCGGTGAGTTTGCAAAGGTCGAAACAATAATGATTCTCATTATATGTGTCAATGCAAACCCTGGAAATGTTGTTTTTCAGTTTCGCTGCCGCGGCTCATTACCAGACGGCATCGACAATACGGCTGCATTGCAAATAGCTGCCGCAACCCCTATGATCTGAACGTATCGGAACGGCATGCATCCATCTGCGCGACCTAAGGAAACTTCATCCAGGGGGAAACGGAAATGAAAACCATATTGGCGCTAGCCGCAGTGCTGCTGATGAACGCAGCCCCTTCTTTCGCCGCCGAGCCGCAAGCAGAAATCATCAAGCAAGCCGAAACCGCAGCCAAGGCATGGATCGCGCTGACCGATGCCGGCAAATACGGCGAGAGCTGGGAACGCGCCGGCACGTTTTTCAAGACGGGCATTTCCAAGAGCACCTGGGAAACCGGCGTGCGCTCGTTGCGGGCGCCGCTTGGCAGCGTCAAGGCGCGCGAACTCAAAAGCACAGAATATGCGACTACCCTGCCCGGCGCGCCTGACGGCGAATACGTGGTGATCCAGTACGAGACCCAGTTCGAAAACAAAAAAGCTGCGCTCGAAACGATCACGCCCATGCGTGAAAAGGATGGCAGCTGGAAAGTCTCAGGCTATTTCATCCGCTGATGGCGAAAGTAAACGCAGGCGAAAAAACAGGGAGTGGGAAAAGGAGTATAAAAGCAGGGATATCGGCAGCAGTACAGGCGCGGGCTGGGGCTGATGCAACCCCAGGATCCGAAAGCCACCTTGTGAGGGCCTCGAAATCTCTAAAAACAGGGCGCCTTGTGGGCAAATCTGGACATAACCAGAAATCTTCAACTCCGCCGGCGGCGCAAAACTGGCAGCACATCGGCCGGAGCAATCATTGAACCGCGGTTCAATCAAAAAATCCATGTGACAAACGTCGATTGCTGTGGTGCACAACAACATTTTCAGTGCACACAGTGTTACAAGAATGGAATATCATGTCCACTCACAAATTTGTATGTGCCATAGCTGTTTGTTATAGCGGTTGCTGCCGCTGTCTCCGACGGTTTTTGTTGCAGCGCTTATTGCCTGACGAAGCCTTAGCAGCTCCATGCACACACGAGACCGCACTCTTGCATTGACACCACATCATGATTCGTTTCCGCCAAATCGAAGCTTTCCGTTCACTGATGATCTCCGGCACCAGCGTCTCCGCTGCCCGCCGCATGCACGTCACCCAGCCGGCCATCAGCCGCCTGATCGCCGACCTTGAAGCCGATCTCGGCTTCCGCCTGTTCAACCGCGCCAAGGGCAGGCTTGAGCCGACCAACGCCGGGGTGCGCTTCTACAAGGCGGTGGAGGAAAACTTCCTGGGCCTGGAGCGGCTGATGCAAGTGGCCGGCAACATCCGCCATGAAGCGCCGGAAGGCTTGACCGTCGCCTGCCTGCCGGTGCTGTCCACCACCCTGCTGCCGGAAGTACTGCAACGCTTCTTCAAGCAGCATCCGGATGTCTCGGTCAAGATCGACAGCTGCACCGTGCCGGAAATCCTGGTCAGCCTGCAGGATCTCAAGGTCGACATGGCGCTCAGCCTGGCGTTCCCGCCGTTCGCCGGCATCGAGGTCGAACCGATCATGGAAGCGACCGTGCTGTGCGCGATGCTGGCCACCCATCCGCTGGCGCAAAAGGAGATCGTCTTGCCGGAAGACCTGGACGGCGAAAACGTCATCGGCTGGATGCCCAACAGCGCGCAATCCTACGACCGCGAGCTGTCGACCCTGAATTCGGCGGCGATCCGCCCCAACTACACGATCCAGACGCACACCTCGCATACCCGCTATGCGATGGTGGCCAACGGTTTCGGCGTCGCCATCGTGGAACCGTTCGCGGCCAAGATCTGGCGCCCGCACGGCGTCGTCACGCGGCCGTTCAAGGCCGACATCACCTACAAGTATGTGCTGGCCTACCCGAGCGGCGGCATCCGCTCGGAGCTTGCCCACGATCTGCGCGAAGCCGCGCTGCACGTGGCAAAAAACTACTCCTTCGGCCTGTAAAAAAGGAAACCGCATGTACACGCCTGCCAGACTGATCCGGCATTTAAGCGCTTATCTTGCAGAACTGGAGCAGCTCATTACGGCCGGCGCCGGCGGTTTGCCGGCCGAGGCGCTCAACATCAAGCATTACCTGGAGACGCTGCACGCCCTGCCCGCGCAGCAGCGCCTGACTGCCGCACATATCCGGCACGGCCTGGCGCTGGAAGTCCATCCGGAAGGCGGCTTCTACCGCGAATTCATCCGCAACCAGGCGTACACCGTGATTTTCTATCTGCTGCCGGAGCAGGCGATTTCCAGCTGGCACAGCCTGCAAGACACCGAAGAGAGATTCAAGCTGATTTCGGGCGACGCGCTGGTCATTCCCAAAATCGGAAGCGACGGCAGCTGGAAACCGGCGGAAACGGTGACTGACGACAACGACGTCGTCATCGAAAAAAATGCCGCCGGATTCGGCGACTGGTTCGGCGCCTATCCGAGCGGAGAATATGGACTGGTTACCTGCGAATGCAGAGGACCGTTTGAATTCGCCAAATTCAAGATCGCCGGCCAGGAAGAGTTAAGCGCGTTCCGGCGCAACAACCCGGAACACGCTCAGCTCATCGACCGGCTCGCTCCCAAGGACGGCTAAGAACATACGCCCGACTGAGAGGCGCGATCCGCTCAAGTCTGCGGCAAGACAATGGTCGCCACCAGGCCGCCGTCGGGGTGGTTGCGCAATAGCAGTTCGCCGCCATGCGCCTGCACGATATTGCGTGCAATCCCCAGCCCCAGTCCCATGCCGCCGGCATTCTGGTCGCGCCCGTGCTCCAGCCGGGTGTAGGGATCGAACAGGCTGAGCAAGGCTTCTTCCGGCACGCCGGGGCCATGGTCGCGGATCTGGATCTGGATATTGGCGCCGGACTCATTGATCAGGCTGGCCACCGAGATTTCCACCTTGTGGCCGTAATGCAGGGCATTGTCGAACAGGTTGCCGATGGCGCGCTTGAGCGCCAGCGGCTTGGCCATCACTGTCAGCCCGGTTTCGCTGAACGCCACCTCGTGCCCCGCCATGCGGGCGTCGCGGATCATGCGCAAGATCAGGGCGTCAAGCCGTACCTCGGTGCGGTTTTCATGGATATCGCTATCCTTGACCGACTGCAAGGCGCCTTTGACCATCATGTCGAGCTCGTCCAGGTCCTCGTGAAATTCGCCGCGCAGCTCTTCGTCGTCCAGCAGTTCGGTGCGCAGTTTCAAGCGGGTGATCGGAGTCCGCAAATCGTGCGAAATCGAGACGAACAGCCGTTCGCGGTCGTCCAGGTAGCGCTTGATGCGCTCGCGCATGGCGCGGAAGGCGCGCGCTGTCTTGATGAATTCGCGGCTGCCGGTTTCCGGCAGTTCCGGCGGCGCCTCGCCCTTGCCGAAGGCGTCGGCAGCGTCCGACAGCGCCGCCAGCGGGCGCGTGGTCCAGCGCACCACCAGGATCGACAGCAGCAGCACGGTCGCCAGCGACACGCCTTGCAGCAGCAGGCGTCCGGCCGACAGCGGGTTATCGCTGTCGAGGAAATACGGATTGGGCATCAGGGCTGCCAGATACAGCCAGGTGCCAGGCTCCAGTTCCGTCTGGATCACCAGCACCGGCGCCGGATTGGGCTTGATCAGCAAGGTATGCTGGACCCAGCTGTCCGGCAAGTCCGCCACCTTCAGGCCGTCGGTCGACACCGTCAGGTCCTCGGGCCAGGCAAACGCCAGGCGGAAGCCGGGCAGGAAAGGCAGGTCGGTTTTCAGGGTCGCGCCGATCTCGCCCAGCGCCATGTCGGCCAGCGGATTGTCGGCGATCTTGCGGATGGTGACCGGACCGTCGTTGGCGTTGACGAAGAAGCGCGTGCCGCCCATTTCGCGCAGCTGCTGGATCAGGATAGGCCGGTAATTGGCCGGCAGGCTCATGAAGAAGCGGATGGCGCTGGCGGCGCTGTGGGCCAGGTGCTGGGAAGCGGTCCTGGTCTCGACTTCGGCCTTGCTGCGCAGCTGCGCCGACCAGATCAGGCCGCCGGCCAGCTGCGTCACCAGCACGCCGAACACCATCACCACCGACAGCCGGCCCAGCAGCGTATGCGGCAGCAGCCATGACAGCAGCCGGTTGTAGCCGGCCGACCAGGTCGCTCGCGACATGGCTTCAGCTATGCGCGGCCGCCACGTCGGCCGAGAACACATAGCCGACGCCGCGCACGGTCTTGATCAGGTGCGGGTCCTTGCCGCCGTCGTTGAGGCGCAGGCGCAATTTGCTGATCTGCACATCCAGCGAACGGTCCAGCGGGCCGACATCGCGGCCGCGGGTTTCCTCGCACAAGACGCCGCGGTCGAGCACATCGCCCGGATGCTCGACAAAATACTTCAGCAACTGGTAATCGAGGCCGGTCAGCGCCACCAGCTGGCCTTCCGGGTCGCTCAGGGTGCGCTCCACCGTATCGAGGGTGAAGCCGACGAAACGGTAGTAGCGCGGCGCCACCGCGCTGTCGATGCCGCTGCGGCGGTGGATGGCCTTGATGCGCGCCAGCAGCTCGCGCGGGCTGTAGGGCTTGGCGATATAGTCGTCGGCGCCCAGCTCCAGGCCGACCACGCGATCGGTCTCGTCGGAGCTGGCGGTGAGCATGATGATCGGCACGTTCGACTTGCGCCGGACCGTCTTGCACAGGGCGAAGCCGTCGGTATCCGGCAGCATCACATCCAGGATCACCAGCGACAGTTCTTCCGCGTAGCGCTGGAACTCGGCCAGGAAGGCTTCGCCGTTATGCGCCAGGCGCACTTCGTACTGGTTCTTTTCCAGGTAGGCTTTCAGCAGCGTCCGGGTCTTCTGGTCATCGTCGACTATGAGTATCTTGCGCATTATTCCAACTTTCCTGTTTTCGTCACGGTCCGCGCAATGCTGGCGAGCTTGCGCTGGACATCGCTCTCGGACATCTTGTCGTCGATGAAGTAACGATGCACTTCGGCGACGATGGCGTCCTTGGCGGTTTCGTCGGCGGCCATGCGGTGCACCAGGCTCGGCGCCTGGTAGGCGCTGCCCTTGCTGAACGCGGCCCATGAGGCGCGCGCGCAGCTGTCCATCTTCGACAGATCCGGCGCACGCCACACCGGGATCGCGCCCTTGACCTGATTGTATGCGGTTTGCACCGGCGGCGACATGATGATCTGCGCCAGCTTTTCCTGCGCCGGCTGGTGCGAATAGTCGCCGGCGAACATGGCCAGGGTATCGACACTATACAGATGGTAGTCGGCGGTGCCGGGCACTGTGCTGCAGGCAAAGTCCCGGTCGGTGTTCAGCCCCCAGGCCAGCAGCTCGCCCTTGGCCCAGTCGCCCATCACGAACATGGCGGCCTCGCCGCTGGCCAGCTGGCGCGTCATCTCGGGCCAGGGCCTCTCCTTGAGCGGCGCCGGCATCCATTCCTTGAGCGCGCGCAAGCGTTTGAGCGCATGGGTCATGCGCTGGTCGCCAAAGGCCAGCGGATTGAGATCGACGAACAGCGAGCGGTAATAAGCCGGGCCGCTTTCCGCCAGCACCAGCGTTTCGAACAAGGTGGCGACCTGCCAAGCTTCGCTGCTTTGCGCCAGCGGCGTGATGCCGGCTTGCCTGAGCTTGTCGGCGGCGCGGCTGAAGTCGGCCCAGGTCTTGGGCGGCGCCAGGTTCAGGCGATCGAAGATCTTCTTGTTATAGAACAGGTTGTTGATGCGATGAATTCCCAGGGGCGCGGCCACCACATGGCCGCGGTTGAGCACCAGCGACCAGACGGTAGGGAACAGCAGCTTTTGCCAGTTGCCGGGCGTGGCGACATCGTCCAGCTCCAGCAGCAAGCCGAGATCGGCCCACTCGCCGAACACGATGCCGTTGAGCTGGGTCGCTTCCGGCGCTTTACCGGCCAGCACCATGCTCTTCAGCACCTTGCTGGCGCCGAGGCCGGCGCCGCCGGGAACGGCGGCGTCGCGCCACTGGATGTTTTCTTCCGCCAGCTTGCCGGCAAGGACATCGACCGCCTTGCGCTCGCCGGCCGAGGTCCACCAGTGCAGCACCTGCAAGGAAGCCGGCGGCTGGCCGGCGTTGACGGCAGGCGCCAGGCCGGCTGCGCCTGCCGCGCCGATCGCACAGTTCAGCAGAAAGCCAAGCCCCAGCAGCGCCAACCAGCTGCGATATGCTGTCAGCCACCTTCCCCTGTCATCCTTGCATCTCCCCCAGAGCCGTTCAAGGAGTCGTTTATCAATCATGTGTGCCTTGTTGATATTTTTTATGAACACTACCTGGTCTCCCCACAACGCGTGTGACTATAGCGCAACTCCTGCACGCAACGTTAGCGCTCTTCTCGTTTTGTAAAGAAACGTAAGTTTTCGTAAAGTTATCTTTTCAATCAGCATCGCATTAGCGCAAGTATTCTGGATAATTGCCGTATGGGAGCATAAAATTTCATTGGCCATACTGTAAAGATATGTAATCGCCAAAAGCTGCCAACTTCGCCTTTCATCAATAAAATCAATAGCTTATGAAAATCATGCGGCCGATCGATGTGAAAGATGGCGGCACAATTTTTATGGTGCTAATGTCTGTTCGCGGCGGTTTGCTCTGCATGGAGAGCCGCAAAATCCAATCCGATAAAAATCCAAGAGGAGACTTAGATGCAAACGGTCAACCGAATTCGCACTATCCGCAACGCCGTACTGATCGCCCTGGCGGCCTGCGGCACGGCACAAGCCGGCACGCTGACCATCGAAAGCTGGCGCGTCGACGACAAGACCCTGTGGGAAACCGTGCTGATCCCGGCTTTCCAGAAAAAAAATCCGGGCATCGAAGTCAAATTTGCACCTACCGCGCCAACCGAATACGATTCCAGCCTCTCCGCGCGGCTGGCCGGCGGCACTGCCGGCGACCTGATCGCCTGCCGTCCGTTCGACGTCTCGCTGTCCCTGTACAAGAAGGGCAACCTGGAAAAGCTGGACGGCAAGCCAGGCATGGAACACTTCCCTGCTTCCGCCAAAACCGCGTGGCAGAGCGATGACGGCAAAGACACTTTCTGCATGCCGATCGCTTCCGTGATCCACGGCTTCCTGTACAACCAGAAGATCTTCAAAGACCTGAACCTGCAACCGCCCAAGACCGAAGCTGAATTCTTCAAGGTGCTCGACACCATCAAGAGCAACGGCAAATACGCGCCGCTGGCGCTGGGCACCAACGACCAGTGGGAATCCAGCCAGATCATCTTCACCGGCGTGGGTCCTAACTACTGGAAGGGCGAAGAAGGCCGCAAGGCGCTGATCGCCGGCAAGGAAAAATTCACCGATCCTAACTTCGTCAACGCTTTTGAATACGAAGCCAAGCTCGGCAAGTACCTGTCCAAGGGCGCCAGCTCGCAAACCTATGGCGACAGCCAGAACCAGTTCGCCCTGGGCAAGGCAGCGATCTATCCTGCCGGTTCCTGGGATATCGCCTATTTCAACGACAACTCCAAGATCTCGATGGGCGCCTTCCCGCCGCCGGTGCCCAAGGCAGGCGACAAGTGCTACATCTCGGATCACAACGATATCGGCATGGGCGTCAACAAAAAGTCCAAGAACAAGGAAGATGCTTACAAGTTCCTGGCCTGGCTCGGCTCGCAAGAGTTTGCCGACATCTACACCAACAAGGTCACCGGCTTCTTCTCGCTGTCGGATCACCTGATCTCGGTCAAGGATCCGGTCGCCAAGCAGATGATCGACTGGCGCAAGTCCTGCTCCTCGACCATCCGCCTGAATGCGCAGATCCTGAACCGCGGCGAACCGAGCATGGAAAACCAGCTGTGGAACGTCAATGCGCAAGTGCTGAACGGCAAGCTGGCGCCTAAGGAAGCTGCAGCGCAGATACAGACCGGTTTTGCCAAATGGTACAAGCCGCAGCAATAAGCCTTTATTGCATGAATGCTATCGTCTGGCAATGGATGGGATTAAGATAGCCCCCATCCTTTGCCGACAAGCCAGCTAGCGTAGCGCTTCGCCAGAAACACTACTCAAGAAGTACTACACTAGCATCCAAGGCTTGCCAGCAGCGGTTACAGCCCGCTAAGGTCAGGCCCGTGAAGAACGGCATCCGCACAACAATAAGCCGCCATCACGTCCGTATTTCAGAGTTCGCTCTGCGGGCAGGAGTCGTCTTCACGTTCTCCCCCGTGAGATTGCTGCGCCTGCGGGTGAACTTGCATTCAAAGAAAACCAGAATGAATCTTCAAAAAAAGACCTTCCCCTGGCACATCGTGGTGTTCCTGGCGCCAGCGGTCATCATCTATTCCATGTTCAGCGCCCTGCCTTTGCTGGACACCCTGCGCCTCGGTTTCTATACCAGCAACGATGCCGGCGTCCACAGCTTCGTCGGCCTCGCCAATTACCATACCATCCTGTTCGATTCGGACTGGTCCAAGGCGTTCTGGAACGCCATGCTGAACAACCTGAAATTCTTCGCCATCCACATGCTGCTGCAGAATCCGATCGGCTTGCTGCTGGCCACCTTGTTCAGCCTCAAGGGGCTGCGCGGCGCGCGCACCTACCGTACCCTGATTTTCCTGCCTACGCTGCTGTCGGTGGTGATCATCGGCTTTATCTGGCAGCTGATCCTGTCGCCCTTGTGGGGCGTCGGCGAGGGCTTGATGCAGCACATCGGCCTGGACGACTACTTTGCGCCATGGCTGGGCCAGGAAAGCAGCGCCCTGCTGACGCTCGGCCTGATCTCGGTCTGGCAATACGTCGGCATCCCCATGATGCTGATCTATGCGGCGCTGCTGGCGGTGCCGGAAGAAGTGCTGGAAGCCGCCTACGCGGAAGGCGCCAGCGCGTTCCGCATCTTCTGGCAAATCAAGCTGCCGCTGATCCTGCCGACCCTGGGCCTGGTGACGATCCTGACCTTCGTCGCCAATTTCAATGCCTTCGACCTGATCTATTCGGTCAAGGGCGCGCTGGCCGGACCGAACTACAGCACCGACATCCTGGGCACTTTCTTCTACCGTACCTTCTTCGGCTACCAGGCGCAGATCGGCAGCCCGACCATGGGCGCGGCGGTCGCCACCTTGATGTTCCTGGTGATCCTGCTCGGCGTCGCCGGCTATTTCTATCTTGTGCAGCGCAAGCTGACACGCTACGAACTGTAACGAGGACTTATCATGACATCCATCTCCTCGCTCTCTTCCGCCGCATCCGCGACGCCGGCGCCTGCGCCAGTCGTCGCCCGCAGCCGCTTCGCCAACCTCGGCCGCATCTGGGTCCACCTGGTGCTGTGCGCCTACGCCGTGATCGCGCTGTTCCCGATCGCCCTGATCCTGATCAATTCGATCAAGTCGCGCGACGCCATCTTCGACAACCCGCTGGCGTTTCCGACGCCGGACTCGTTCTCGCTGATCGGCTTTGAAAAGGTGCTGCACAACACCAACTTCATGCTCTACTTCGGCAACAGCCTGGTAGTCACGCTCGGCTCCCTAGCCCTCATCGTGCTGTTCGGCGCCATGGCCGGCTGGGCGCTGTCGGAGTACAAGTTCCGCGGCAACCGCTTGATGGCGCTGTACCTGGCGCTCGGCATCATGATCCCGATCCGGCTCGGCACCGTCTCCATCCTGCAGCTGGTGGTCAGCCTCGACCTGATCAACACCCGGACCGCGCTGATCCTGGTCTACACCGCGCAGGGCTTGCCGCTGGCGGTGATGATCTTGTCTGAATTCATCCGCCAGATCCCCAAGGAACTGAAGGATGCGGCGCGCTGCGACGGCGTCGGCGAATTCAAGATCTTCTTCCAGATCATCCTGCCGCTGATCCGCCCGGCCATCGCTACGGTAGCGGTGTTCACCATGATCCCGGCCTGGAACGATCTCTGGTTCCCCCTGATCCTGGCGCCTTCGGATGAAACCAAGACCGTCACGCTCGGCGTGCAGCAATTCATCGGCCAGTACGTGACCGACTGGAATTCGGTGCTGGCGGCGCTCTCGCTAGCGGTGATCCCGATCCTGATCATGTACGTCATCTTCTCCCGGCAACTGATACGCGGCCTGACTTCCGGCGCGGTCAAGTAATAGACAAAGCAGAAAACGAGACCTCCTATGGCAAACGTAAGCGTTAAGCAAATCACTAAATCGTACGACGGCAAGCAGAACGTGCTGGCCGACCTCAACCTGGAAATCAAGGACGGCGAATTCGTCGTGCTGGTCGGCCCTTCCGGCTGCGGCAAGTCGACCCTGCTGCGCATGCTGTGCGGCCTGGAATCGATCACCAGCGGCGAACTGTCTATCGGCGACCGCGTGGTCAACCACCTGCCGCCGGCCGAACGCGGCATCGCCATGGTGTTCCAGAGCTACGCCCTGTATCCGCATATGACGGTGTACAAGAACATGGCGTTCGGCCTGAAGATCGCCGGCGCCGACAAGGCCGCCATCGACCAGCGCATCCGCCACGCCGCCGGCATCCTCAAGATCGACCATCTGCTGGAGCGCCTGCCGCGCGAGCTCTCGGGCGGCCAGCGCCAGCGCGTCGCCATCGGCCGCGCCATCGTGCGCAAGCCGAAACTGTTCCTGTTCGACGAGCCGCTGTCCAACCTGGATGCCGCCCTGCGGGTGCAGACCCGGCTGGAAATCGCCAAGCTGCACAAGCAGCTCGAAGCCACCATTGTCTACGTCACCCATGACCAGGTCGAGGCCATGACCCTGGGCGACAAGATCGTGGTGATGAACGACGGCTTCATCCAGCAGGCCGGCTCGCCGCTGGAGCTGTACCAGCGTCCGAAAAACCTGTTTGTCGCGACCTTTATCGGCTCACCGAAGATGAACCTGTTCACCGGCACGGTCAGCGCGGTGGCAGCCGACTGTTTGCACATCAAGCTCGGCAACGGCCAGGAAATCCGCGCCGACGTCGCCGCCGGCACAGCCAAGGCCGGCGATGCGGTCACGGTTGGCCTGCGCCCTGAACATATCCTGGAAAACGCGCATAGTGGAGAAGTATTCAACGGCAAGGTCAGCATCGTCGAACACCTGGGCGAAGCGAATTTCATCTATGTCACCCTGCAGGACGGCCAGGACCTGCTGGTGCGCGGCGACGGCAACAATCCGGTGCATATCGGCGACAGCGTCACCTTGTCGGCGCCGAGCAGCGCCTTCCACGTGTTCGACGCCCAGGGCCTCGCCCTGGAAAGACTGAAGCCGGGAAATATGATTTCATCCAAACAATAGAAATGGATGAATAAATGGATACACTATGCGCCTTCAAAAAGGCGTGGGAGTTGAGTTGAAAACAGCATTCGAATATCTGATCGGGGTCGATGGCGGCGGCACCAAGACCGTGGTCCGGGTGGAGCGCCCGGACGGCAGCCATGTCGCCGACGGCAGCAGCGGACCGTCGGCCTTGATGCATGGCACCAGCAAGTCCTGGTGCGCCATCGTCACGGCGCTGGACAACGCCTTCCTGGCGGCCGGCATCGCGCGCCCGCCGTATGCGGCGATTGCCGCCGGCTGCGGCTTGTCCGGGGTGAACAATCCGCAGTGGGCGCATCAGTTCACCGAGCAGAATCCGGGCTTCGGCGCGCTGGCCATCGGCACCGACGCCTTCACCACCCTGCTGGGCGCCCACCTGGCCCAGCCCGGCGTGGTGGTGGCGATCGGCACCGGCAGCGTCGGCGAAGTCTTGCTGGCCGACGGCAGCCGCCGGGAAGTCGGCGGCTGGGGTTTCCAGACCGGCGATGAAGCCAGCGGCGGCTGGATCGGCCTGCGCGCCGCCAACCACGTTGAACGGGCGCTGGACGGCCGCGCCACCGCCGGGCCGCTGGCCAGGGCCATCGTCCGTTTCTGCGGCGGCGCCGACGACTTCAGCAACAGCCAGAACCGGGAACGGGTGATCGCCTGGGTCAACAGCGCCAACCAGAGCATCTTCGCGCAGCTGGCGCCGCTGGTAGTGGCCCATGCCGGTGAGGACCAGGCGGCGCAGGCCATCTTGCGCAAGGCCGGCGCCGAAATCGACCAGATCGCGCTGGCGCTGGATCCATCGCAGCAGTTGCCGATTGCGCTATGCGGCGGCCTGGCTGTGCCGCTCCAGGCGTATCTGCCAGAACCATTGAAATCACGCGCGATCACGCCGCGCGCCGGCGCTGCGGCCGGTGCACTGCTGCTGCTGCGCCGTCAACTCGCAACCGCCGCCGAACCTGCAGGAGAACAAGCATGAACACCACCAGCAACCTGACGCAACTGCATGGCAATGTCCTGACCACCGAGGGCTGGGTCGCCGGCAGCATCGGCTTCAGCGACATGATCGCCGAGATCAGCGGCGAGGCGCTGGAACAGCCGCCGGAGCAAGGCGACTATATCCTGCCCGGTTTCATCGACCTGCACGTGCATGGCGGCGGCGGCAAGGACATCATGGAGGCCGGCGACGCCGTCCATGTGGTCTCGCGCCTGCACGCCCAGCACGGCACCACCAGCATGCTGGCCACCACCATGACGGCGCCGCTGGAAGAGCTGGAAGCGGCACTGGGCGCGATCGGCAAGGCTTGCCGCGGCCGCCGCGCCGGCAGCGCGCGGGTGCTGGGAGCGCATCTGGAAGGTCCCTACATCAATCCGGGCAAGCTCGGCGCCCAGCCCGATTTCGCGATTGCCGCCACGGTCGAGCAGATCGACTGGCTGCGCAGCTTCGCGCCCTTGAAGCTGATCACCATCGCGCCGGAAATCAACGGCCACATGGCGCTGGTCAAGACACTGTCGAAACTGGGCATGCGGGTGCAGATCGGCCATACCCTGGGTACTTATGAGGACGGCGTCGCCGCCCTGAAAAACGGCGCGGCCGGCTTTACCCACCTGTTCAATGCAATGAGCTCGTTCCATCACCGGCAGCCGGGCATGGCGGGCGCCGCCCTGGCGCATGCCGAATATGCCGAGCTGATCCCGGACCTGCTCCACGTCCACCCGGGCGCCATCAAGACCGCGTTGCGGGCGATCCCGCGCCTGTTCTGCGTCACCGATTCGACCGCCGCCTCCGGCATGCCGGACGGCGACTACATGCTGGGCCGCCAGGTGGTGCACAAATGCCTGGGCGGCGTGCGGCTGGACAACGGCACCCTGGCCGGCAGCACGCTGACCATGGACCAGGCGCTGCGCAACCTGGTGTCGCTGGGACTGGAAATCGCCGAAGCCTCGTTGCGGGTCTCCACCTATCCGGCCGACTACCTCGGCATGCACGAACGCGGACGCCTGAAAGAAGGCTGTTTCGCCGATATCCTGGTGCTCGACCGCCAGCTCAAACTCAAAGCCGTCTATGTAGAAGGAGAAAGAATTGACCTCGTTGATGCTTAAAGAAGCCCGCTCGGCGGCAGAACATGTCGCCTTGCAGCTCAGCTGCGACCGCGAGCGCTATGCCGAGCTCGGCCAGCGCCTGCGCGCCGCGCCGCCATCGAGCATCCTGACCGTGGCGCGCGGCAGTTCCGACCATGCCGCCAACTATTGCGCCTACCTGATCATGGCGCGCCTGGGCCGCATCGTCGCTTCGCTGCCGTTGTCGCTGGTGACGCTCAACAAGGCGCCGCTGATCGCCCGCGATGCGCTCGCCATCGCGATTTCGCAATCGGGCCAAAGCCCGGACGTGATTGAACCGATCCGTTATTTCCGCGACAGCGGCGCCGCTACGGTGGCGCTGGTGAATGACGCCGCGTCGCCGCTGGCCGGCGCCGCCGAATGGGCGCTGCCCTTGCATGCCGGCGCGGAGCTGAGCGTGGCCGCCACCAAGAGTTTCATCACCAGCCTGGTGGCCGCCGCCCGCCTCACCGCATGCTGGCAGGACGACGCCGCCTTCCTGGCCGCCATCGAAGCCCTGCCGCAAGCCTTGAGCGCCGCCACCGAGCTCGACTGGAGCGCGGCCATCGAGGTGCTGGCGCCCTCTTCCCGCATCATGGTGGTCGGCCGCGGCATCAGCTTGCCGCTGGCGCTGGAATCGGCATTGAAATTCAAGGAAACCTCGGCGATCCAGGCGGAAGCCTTCAGCGGCGCCGAAATCAAGCACGGCCCGATGGCCCTGATCGACGAAGGTTATCCGCTGCTGATCTTCGCCACACGCGGACCGACCCAGGCCGGCTTGCTCAAGCTGGCCGACGAAATGCGCGGCCGCGGCGCCAAGGTGCTGCTGGCCGCACCCGACGATGTGGCGGCGCGCGACCTGACATTGCCTGTAGCCGCTACGCCGGACCTCGATCCGATCGTGGCGATCCAGGCTTTCTATGTGATGGCGGCGCAGCTGTCGGTAGCACGCGGCATGGATCCCGACCAGCCGCGGCATTTGAGTAAAGTGACGAAGACGCAGTAAGGCTTGTTGATAATTCGTAAGGCGCGACAAAACCGTCACCCGCTTTTCGTCGCGCTTAAGCCGCGCAGCTAACTGGGGTCGGAGTGAATTTTCTGCGCGCTTTTTGCAGAAAATTCACTCCGACCCCACTTAGCGGGCCACGGAGCGCATGCTCCTGCACTGGCAAAAAAAAACGTAACACGCCCGTTCTTTCTCCGAATCCGTCATGTGAGGTCAGAGTCGAGTTTCGCGAAAAAGCGCCGCGAAAGTCGACTCTGACCCCAGATGACTCGAAAGTCGACTCTGACCCCAGATGACTACATCGCGCCGGATACGCGCAGCTAACTGGGGTCGGAGTGAATTTTCTGCGCGCTTTTTGCAGAAACTTCACTCCGACCCCACTTAGCGGGCCACGGAGCGCATGCTCCTGCACTGGCAAAAAAACGTAACACGCTCGTTCTTTCTCCGAATCCGTCATGTGAGGTCAGAGTCGAGTTTCGCGAAAAAGCGCCGCGAAAGTCGACTCTGACCCCAGATGACTACATCGCGCCCGATACACGCAGCTAACTGGGGTTGGATTGAATTTTCTGCGCGCTTTTTGCAGAAACTTCACTCTGACCCCAGATGACTACGTCCGGGTTGGCGCATTAAAACACATGCCGCATCCCCATCCGCAGCAATCCCTGCGCGCTGTTGCTGGACGGCGCAAATGAATTGCCGATGACGCCATTCACGCCGCGCGACGCCCGCCGGTAATCGGCTGACACATACAGATCGCTGCGCTTGGACAGATGGTAATCCAGCCCCAGCGACAACTGGTTCGCCCTGGTGCCTTCAAAATGCATGCGCTGGTAGCCCAGCGTGCCGTCCAGCGCCGCGCTGAGATGATAGCGGCCGCCGACCTCGATCAGGCGCAGATCCGATGCCTGGCCATAGCCGCGAAACTCGATATCCGCAAAATTCGCCATGGCGGTCAGGTTGCCGATTTCATAGGCGGCGCCGATGGCGAAGATCTTCTGGCTGTCGATCGCCATGTTCTTGAGCGGAACGCGTTCGCCGCTGCCGGCATCGATGGCAAAGGTAGGCTGGCCGAGGAAATGCGTCAGGCCCAGGCTTGGATAAGGTCCAATCGCCTGGGTGCCGCGCGGCGTGTTCAAGCGCATGTAAGCGGCGCCGGCGGAAAATGGGCCGTATGCGTAATGGGCGCCGATATTCCAGGCCGTGCCGCTGCCGGCGCCCTCGCTGTCATTCTCGTCCGGATGCAGGCTCTTGTCGGCAAATGAATACAGCGCGCCAAAGGTCAGCCCGTTGAAATCGGCGCTGGCGAACTTGATCGATCGCTGGATGGCGTTGCCGGCAATGCGGTCGAAATTCCCCTGGTGCGCAGCGTAGCCGCTGGCGCCGGCGCTGATGTTGAAGGGCGTGACATAGTCGTTGATCAGATCGTACTGGGTGCCAAAGGTAACTTGTCCGTAGCGGCCGGCCAAACCGACCATCGCCACTCGGTCGAACATCGTGCCAGGCGAAGACAAGGAACCGTCGTCCAGGTTGAAGCTGCTTTCCAGCTGAAACACCGCGTTCAGGCCGCCGCCAAGGTCTTCAACACCCTTGATGCCCCAGCGATTCGCTTCCATCACGCCGGTATCCAGCTTGGCGTTGCCATGCCCGTCGTCATTATTGACCAAGGTGACGCCAGCATCGAGCACGCCATAAAACACTACGGAGCTTGGCGCAGCGGTCCTTTTTCCGACTGCAGGGATTTCCGTTTGGGCCTGGATTGCAGGAGAAAACGCCAATGCACAGCTGCCGCCGATGATGCTCAATAAAATTTTCATAATGTATTCCGATAATTTGTTCCACAGTTTTCATATGCCGCAAACCTGCTGCCGGAGGTGTTGCGTCCGGCAGCGGCTTGCTGTCCAAGCAGGTATCAATGCAGGTTCAGAACCACTGGCCGTAACGGCGGATGTAGATGGTCTTCACGGTTTGCGCCAGGATCATGTAGCCGACCATGGTGGCGACCAGCCAGTAGAAGTACGATTTATCCAGCGCCACGAAACCGATCGATTCCGCCAGCGGCGAGAACGGCAGGTAGCAGCCGATCGCAATCGCGATGCCGGTCGACAGCAGCACCGGCAGCGCCGCCGTGCTTTGGATGAACGGGATCTTGCGGGTGCGCAGCATGTGCACCACCAGCGTCTGCGACACCAGGCCTTCAATGAACCAGCCGGAATTCATGATGCTCTGTCCGGCGCTGCCGCCATCCGCCGCATACATCGCGCCGGCGCCGAACACGGTCCACATCAGGATATAAGTGGTGATATCGAACACCGATGAAGTCGGGCCGATCCAGATCATGAAGCGGCGGATATTGCCGGCATCCCATTTGCGCGGCTTCTTGAGGAAGTCTTCATCCATCTTGTCCCAGGGCAGCATCATCTGCGAGATGTCATAGATCAGGTTCTGGATCAGCAGATGCACCGCCAGCATCGGCTCCCACGGCAGCCAGGCAGAAGCCACCAGCACCGAAAACACATTACCGAAGTTGGAGCTGGCCGTCATGTTCAGGTACTTGAGGATATTGCCGAAGGTCTCACGGCCTTTGACCACGCCCTCTTCCAGCACCATCAGGCTCTTTTCCAGCAAGATGATGTCGGCGGTTTCCTTGGCGATATCGGCGCCGCTGTCGACCGAAATGCCGACATCGGCGTCGCGCAAGGCTGGCGCGTCGTTGATGCCGTCGCCGAGGAAGCCGACGGTGTGGCCATTGGCCTGCAGCGCCTTGACCACGCGCGATTTCTGCAGCGGCGTCAGCTTGGCGAACACGGTGGTGTATTTCACTGCCTCGTTGAGCTGCTGCTCGGACATGGCTTCGATTTCCTGGCCGGTCAGCGGCGTGCCAGGATCGAGGCCGACGTCGCGGCAGACCTTGAGCGTGACGATGGCGTTATCGCCGGTCAGCACCTTGACTGCCACGCCGTATTCCTGCAGGGCGCGGATGGCCGGCGCCGCTGAATCCTTGGGCGGATCGAAGAAAGTGAGGAAGCCGCGTACCACCAGCTGCGCTTCATCCTCGGTCTTGTACTGCGTTTTGGCGTGCGCCGGGTCGATTTCGCGTGTGGCGACGATCAATACGCGATAACCTTCTTCATTGTATTCGCGCGCCTTTTCCAGCAGCGCTGTGCGGGCCTTGGCATCCAATACCTGCACCGCATCGCCCTGCTGGGTATGGCTGCAGACCGCCAGCATTTCTTCCACCGCGCCTTTCGACACCATCAGCTGCGCACCGCCCTGGTCCTCGACGATCACCGACAAACGGCGGCGCACGAAATCGAAAGGCATTTCATCGATCTTGCTGTATTGCAGCAGCTTGGCGGCCGCACCGCGCTCGTCGGCATGGCTGACGATGGCGATATCCATCAGGTTCTTTTGCCCGCTCTGGTGAAAACTGTTCAGCCACGCCAGCTGCAGGATGCTTTCATCCTTGTTGCCGCTGATGTCGAGATGGCGTTCCAGGATGATCTTGTCTTGCGTCAGGGTGCCGGTCTTGTCGGTGCACAGCACATCCATGGCGCCGAAGTTCTGCACCGAGTTCAAGCGCTTTACCACCACCTTGCGGCGCGCCATCGCCATCGCTCCTTTGGCCAGGTTGGCCGAAACGATCATCGGCAGCATTTCCGGCGTCAGCCCGACCGCCACCGCCAGCGCGAAGGTCAGGGCCGACATCCAGTCGCCCTTGGTGACGCCGTTGATCATGAAGACGATAGGCACCATCACCAGCATGAAGCGGATCAGCAGCCAGGAAACGCTGCTGACGCCGCGGTCGAAACTGGTTTCGATGCGCTTGTGGCTGACCACATTCTTGGCCAGCGAACCGAAATAGGTATTGGCGCCGGTGGCCACCACCACCGCAGTGGCGGTGCCGCTGACGACATTGGTCCCCATGAAGCAGATATCGGACAGGTCGAGCAAGTCGGCCTGGCTGTCGGCTGCAGGATTGGCGTCGGCGGACTTCTGCGCCACCGCGCCCAGCGTGTCGTATTTCTCCACCGGCAGCGCTTCCCCGGTCAGCACGGCCTGGCTGATGAACAGGTCGCGCGAGGCGAACAGGCGGATATCGGCCGGGATCATGTCGCCGGCCTGCAGGCTGACGATATCGCCCACCACCAGTTCGCGCATCGGAATTTCCTGGCGCTGGGGATTGGCGGCGTCATTGGTCCGGCGCAGCACGGTGGCAGTGGTGCGCACCATCGATTTCAACCGTTCGGCTGCCTTGTTAGAACGGTATTCCTGGAAGAAGCGCAGCAGGCTGCTGATGGTCACCATCGTCACCAGGATGATCACCCCTTTCCAGCTGCGCTCGTCCGGCTCGGCCAGGTGGACATCGAGGATATAGCTGATGGTGGCCAGTATCAGCAGCACGATCACGAAGGGATTCTTGAAAGACAGGACCAGCTGCACCAGGGCGTGCGGCGCCTTGTCGTGCGCTACCTCATTGGGGCCGGAACGCTGCAGGCGTTCGGCGGCGTCATGGTTGAACAGGCCGAAAGGCGAGGTTTTGGTGCGGTTGAAGGTCGATTGAATAGGCTTGCCGGACTCTTCGACGACGCGCATCGAGATTTTCTGTTCCGGCGCAGAGGATCCGGAGATGAATCCTTTCTGCTTCTGCTTGGGCTTGCCCGCTTTGTTCTTGGCTGTCTGGTTCATATGATTTTCCTGTGCCGCATGGACGGCACGGGAAAATCCTGTCTTCATTCAGACAATACTATCCCCTGCCGCGCCACGGCTAAGCGTGTTCGGTTGGTCAAAAATTCGGGACGAAGGTCGCCCGCTGTGGTTATCGTGCTGACTATCCAAGCGGGCGGCCTATCGCCACCTTCGCTGTCGTCTTCCATGTGCTTCCTTGCAATGAAAAGTGGTTGAGTGGGTGCCCCGCAAAGAGACGGGAGCGGATTTTTACTGCGGCATGAAAATGGGCGCCGCGTGCACCTGCGGCTTGCTGTGCGCCGCCAGCGGCGGCAACAGGCTCAGCAGGATGAACAGCCAGGCCAACGCTGCAAGCAACGCCAGCAGCACCGCATTTCTTGCGCTTAAAAAGTGCTGATGCATGCTGCTTCCTTAGCGGCCGCTGCCGCCGATCAACGTGCCGTACATGCCGCAGCTCTGTGCCGGCTGACGGGATTTTTCGGAGCGCGCATTACAGGCATGACGGGCAAGGCTGGCAAGGCTGGCAGCCTGGGAGGAAGTCCAGCCAAAAGTCCAACCCTTGGCCGATGTTTCCGCGACGCGGATTTTTTGCGCGTTGATGATTGATGCGATAGTCATGATGAGCCTCGATAGACGTGTTTGCATAGCGGCTCTGCATATGAGGAGCCGTGATCGAAGGCGAGCTGGGGCGGCGGACTAGGGCCGTTGGCTATGCAACGGGCAAAGACCGGAAATTTGCGCGCCCCGCTTGCGTATTAAAGATGTTTTACGTAAGGGGCAACTGGGGGGACAGTCCATGTCAACATTCCTTTATAAACGCGCTGGAGCGGCAGCCAGAGCGGCCGGCAGCTGGTGGGCGGACTGCGGAACGATAGCGCTCATGCAGCGTGGAGCGGCAACGACGTGCCTGGAAAAATAAACCATGCCAATCTCCTGGATCCGGCATCAGGCAACAGCGAGGACGTGATCAGTCGGCGCGGACACAACCGCAAGGGCGGGCGCGAAAAATCTCGCCGCTGCATGGCAGAAACGGCGGAACAACCGGAATATCCGGAACAAATGGATTAAACGACTGGATGGGGATTTAAAGTGCGGTCTTGCTGATCGCATCTACAACTCGGCGTACGCAGAGTCGTAGCGGAGGGAGGTCTGCTACTGCTATGCGTGCTGTGCCGGGCTGATCGCCCATCCACTTCTACTATTAGAACCAGAGTCCACAGTGGACCTCCATATAATGCAATGCCCGAAGTTTATCGATGAAAGAATAGCCATGTCAAGCATAAATCCGGCTATTTCAAAAATCGCGCGCTGCCTGAAACATGGCTCCGGCTGTGGCAATCCAGCCCATCGCACTAAAAATCCGGCAGTCGGATAAACTGTCCGGCTGTATCCCACTTCCGAAATCATCATGCAAAACATCCAAGCTGTAGAACTGGCCAAAGCCTATCGCCTGTTGAACCACGGTCCTACCACCATCGTCACCAGCGCCCATGCCGGCGCCAGCAACGTGATGGCGGCGGCGTGGGCCATGGCGCTCGATTTCGATCCGCCCAAAGTGCTGGTGGTGATCGACAAAAGCACGCTGACGCGTGAACTGGTGGAAGCCTCGGGCGAGTTTGCGCTGAACATTCCTACCCGGGCGCAGGCCGAGCAGACGCTGGCGGTCGGGTCCAGCTCGGGGCGCGATGGCGACAAGTTCACGGCGTTGGATATTGCGACTTTTCCATCGCAGAAAATCGGCGCGCCGCTGATGTCCGGCTGCCTGGCGTGGCTGGAATGCAAGATCATTCCGGAGCCGCATAATGAGCAGCGCTACGACCTGTTCATCGCCGAGGTGGTAGCCGCCTGGGCCGATGCTGAGGCGTTCTCGGAAGGCCGCTGGCACTTCCCCAGCGCAGACCGGCATTCCGTACACTACCTGTCCGGCGGCGCCTTCTTTGCCACCGGCGAGGCGTTCAACGTACAGCTGAAGCCGTAGCGAGGATTCAATTCGCGGCAAGCCTGCGACTGCGCGTACTGAGCTTAGCCGCGGCCGATGAACGGCATATTGGTCGCCATCACCGTCATGAACTGAACGTTCGCATCCAGCGGCAGGCTCGCCATGTAGAGCACCGCATTGGCGACGTTTTCCACCGACATGGTCGGCTCCACCGCCACCTGGCCATTGGCTTGCAGGATGCCCTGCTCCATCCGTTCCGTCATGTCGGTAGCGGCATTGCCGATGTCGATCTGGCCGCAGGCGATATTGTATTTGCGGCCATCCAGCGACGTCGACTTGGTCAGGCCGGTGATGGCGTGCTTGGTGGCGGTATAGGCCACCGAATTCGGCCGCGGCACATGCGCGGCGATCGAGCCGTTGTTGATGATGCGGCCGCCGCCAGGCGTTTGCGCCTTCATGATCTTGAACGCTTCCTGCGTGCACAGGAAGGCGCCAGTCAGGTTGACGTCGACCGATGCCTTCCACTGGGCGAAATCAACTTCCTCCAACGACGCCGATTTGGTGAAGATGCCGGCATTGTTGAACAGCAGATCCAGGCGGCCGAACTGTTCGCCGGCCTTGGCAAACAACGCCTTGACCGATGCCGGATCGCTGACATCCGCCGATACCGGCAAGGCATGCGCCGCCAGCGCGCCGGCGGCCGCCATCGTCTCCTCCAGCGCCGCAATGCGCCGCCCCGCCAGCACCACGCTGTAATCGTTGCGCAGCAGCGCCAGGGCGATGTGCTTACCGATGCCGGAACCGGCGCCGGTGACTAATGCGACTTTCTTGCTGACTGCCATTTCCATGCTCCTGGGTGGTTGTTTTCCTTATTCTAACGATGTTTCGCCTCAAGCCTGTCGCCCGCCCCGGCATCGCTTGCAAACTTGTAATAATCAAATGCGACTTTGGTCGTTCACTCAGTGATTTTGTTTTGTTAATCTGCCCTGCATGGCGCGCGATTTTTCGAGCGGCCTGAACAACGGGAACAAACGGAAACATCAACCAGGGACCACAACAATATGAAATCAACTGCCATCTTATTCGCCGGCCTGACGCTGCTGTCTGGCCTGGCCCATGCCGACAAACTGGACGACATCAAGAAAGCCGGCGTGCTGCGCGTCGCCACTTTCGACGGCAATCCGCCGTTCGGCTTTGTCGACCAGAAGACCAATACAATCATCGGCCTGGACGTCGACTACGCCAACGCCGTCGCCAGGAAACTCGGCGTCAAGGTCGAACTGGTGCCGACCAATCCGGCTAACCGGATTCCCTTGCTGACATCGGGCAAAGTCGACCTGGTATTCGCCAATTTCACCATCAATCCCGAGCGCGCCCAGGTGATCGATTTCAGCATCCCCTATTTCGCCTCCGGCCAGCAGTTCTTGAGCAAGAAAGGCGTGCTCAAAACGGCTTCCCAGATTCCCGAGCTGCGCATAGGCACCGACAAGGGCACCACCATGGAAACCACCTTGCGCGAGAAATATCCGGCTGCCAAGGTCGTGCTGTACGACGATACGCCGTTCGCCCTGGCCGCCCTGCGCAATGGCAACGTGCAGGCGATCACCCAGGATGGCTCCAAGCTGATTGCGCTGCTGGCCAACATCCCGGACAAGGAAAAATATGAAATCCCGGCCTTCGCCATTTCTGAAGAATACGAGGGCGTCGGCGTGCCCAAGGGCGAAACCCGGCTGGTGAATACGCTCAACGACACCCTCCGTGGATTTGAAAAAGATGGCACCGCCCTCAAGATCTATGACAAATGGTTCGGCCCCGACAGCAAATCCCCGCTGCCGCGCCTGTTCAAGATCGGCGACACCAGGCTGAGCCAGAACTGACCGATCTCCTGCGATTTTCTCCTGCGCTTTTCTCCTGTTCTCCTGATGTCTGTCTTGCACTGGCCATCCTTGCGGGTTGCCAGTGTTTTTTTGTTTGCGGCCGTTCAGGCCCGTGGTTGGCTGTGAAGTAAAAATGACTGAATTTCAATCGCTGCTGGGGCAGGCGCTGGCCCCCGAATACCTGGGCTGGCTGGCGGACGGCTTGTGGATGACATTGCACGTTTCCGCCGTGGTCGCCCTGCTTTCTACCTTGCTGGGCATCGCGATCGCCGCAGCGCGCTCCAACGGACGCCGCTGGCTGGCGCTGCCGGCTGCTGCTTTTCTTGCGGCATTCCGCAATACGCCGCTGCTGGTGCAATTGTTTTTCTGGTACTTCGGCGTCGCCAGCCTGCTGCCGGAAGGTTCGGGAGAATGGCTGAATACGGCGCATAGCCTGGCTCTCGGCAGCTACCTGACGCTAAGCTGGCCATCCTTCGAGCTGCTCTGCGCCGTGATCGGCCTGAGCCTGTATTGCGCCGCCTACGTCAGCGAAGAAATCCGCGCCGGCATGCGCGGCGTGGCGGCAGCCCAGCAACTGGCCGGCGCTGCGCTCGGCCTGACGCGCTGGCAGGTGCTGCGCTACGTAATCCTGCCGCAGGCGATGCGGATCGCCCTGCCGCCGCTGCTGGGTCAGTACATGAATATCATCAAGAACACCTCGCTGACCATGGCGATCGGCCTGGCCGAGCTGTCCTATGTCTCGCGCCAGGTGGAGGCGCAGACCTTCAAGACCTTCCAGGCCTTTGGCGTGGCGACCTTGTTTTATATCGCGGTGATCGCCGTGCTGGAAATGACCGGGCAATTGCTGCAGCGGCGCCGGCGCCTGGCCATGACCGGGAACGCGCGGCGATGAGCATGCAATTCAGCATCTTGACGGACAACCTGCCTTACCTACTGTGGGGCGCTTATCCCGACGGGCCGCTGGGCGGCGCTGCCTTGACCGTATTGCTGAGCCTGGGCTCGGCGCTGGCGTCGGCAGGGCTGGGGTTGCTGCTGGGGATAGGCTTGTCGATGTCGCGCGGCTTCCCTAATTTTCTGCTGACTGCGGTGATCGGATTCTTCCGGGCCATTCCGGTGCTGATGCTGATTTTCTGGACCTATTTTCTGTTGCCGGTTGTGTTTCATATCGATGTGCCGGGGGTGTTGTCGGTGATGTGCGCCCTGGCGCTGGTCGGCGGCGCTTATCTGGCGCATTCGGTGCATGCGGGGATCAGCGGCATCGGCTGCGGGCAGTGGGATGCGGGGCTGTCGCTGGGGATGACGCGGGTGGCGGTGTTGCGGCATATCGTGCTGCCGCAGGCTTTGCAGATGATGCTGCCGTCTTTCATTAATCAATGGGTGACCTTGATCAAGGATAGTTCGCTGGCGTATATCGTCGGGGTCGGCGAGTTGTCGTTCGTGGCGGCGCAGGTCAACAGCCGGGTGATGATTTATCCGGCGGAGATATTCATGTTTATCGGCTTGATTTATTTTCTGTTGTGTTCGGGGCTGGGGTGGTTTGCGCATTGGGTGGCTGCCTATTTCCGCCCGGCGCGGGATATGCGGATAACTCAGGCTGCCGCTATCTGATTGTGGCTGTGGCTTCGTGGTATTCGGTCGGATATTTTTATCGGGATTATTTACCACCGCGATTTACGGCCGTTGCGTGATTTCCGTTTTACCCCCTCTTCGCTTAGTTAATTAGGGTCAGAGTTTTTTTTCGCGGCCTTTTGCGAAAATTACTCTGACCCTAATTAACGGGCTACGGAGTACATGCGGCGACATTCGACTCACGGTTCGTGCGTAACTAAACCGGTTGCTACTCCGTGGATGCTTGCCGGGAGCGGCCCGGCAGCCGCTCACTTTCTTTTGCTTCGCCAAAAGAAAGTAAGCAAAGAAAAGGCGACCGCAAAGCCGTTGCCCTCCCTTCGGGAGGGTTCCCAAATCCGGCGCGCGCCAGTCGGGTGAGGGGCAAAACTCGCCTTCGGCTCAAACATGCCCCTCACAATTCCCGGCTGACACGCGTCGGATTTGGCAACGTCTCAATGCGGAACACGTCAAAAGCAACTGCAACTGCAACTGCAACTTCAAAAGCAACAGCAAAATCGACACCGCGACCTTGGCTAAGCTAATCGAGCATTGCCATTGCTTTTTAGATAAAACGCAAGAATAAGCAACACAATCACCCGCAAAGAAAATGAAATATTAGCCGAATTGACTAAATCCAGATTGAATTTATACTGTACATACATACAGTATAATATCTTCTCTCTTAAGTTTTTCCTTACCTCCATTTAGTCATGCCTCTCTCTGCCAGCGCTTCATCCAACCTTGCCGCTGCGGTTCAGTCGGTTGTTTCGACTTTGCCGCATGCCTTGTGGCGGGCGGATCAGATGGGGAATTATCAGGGGGTGGTTACGGCTTCCGGTTATGCGGCGCTGGACCGGGAATTGCCGAATGGGGGCTGGCCGCATTCGGCGCTGATCGAACTGCTGCTGCATCAGAGCGGCTGCGGCGAGATGCGGCTGCTTCAGCCGGCTTTGCTGCAAATTGCGCAACAGCGGCGGATCGTGCTGCTGCAGCCGCCGCATTTGCCGCAGCTGGCGGCCTGGGAAGGCGCCGGGCTGGCCAGCGAGAAATTGCTTTGGATTAAGACCGCTCGCAGCACCGATGCGCTATGGTCGGCGGAACAGGTCTTGCGCAACGGCAGCTGCGGCGCGCTGCTGATGTGGCAGTCGCATATCCGTGGCGAGGCCTTGCGCCGCCTGCATCTGGCGGCGCAGGCCAGCGACACCGTGTTGTGGATGATCCGTCCGCTCAGCGCCGCCCATGAGTCGTCGCCCTCGCCCTTGCGCCTGTCCTTGCTGCCGGCGCGCAATGGCGTCGAGATCCAGCTGCTCAAGCGTAAAGGCCCTCAGCATGAACACGCTTTCTACTTGCCGCTGCCGCCCATCGTTCCCGAAATCGGCGCGGCTGCGCCTACTTTGTTAAACCCTCCGGCAACACCTCATCATGGCACTCTGGATAGGCATACATCTCCCGCTGTTGGCGCTGGAAACCTTGCGCCCGCGCTGGTCTAAGCCTTGCATGTTCGCGGTGCTGGAACATGAGCAGGTACTGGCCATGAGCGCCAGCGCGGCCGCCGCCGGCGTGCGGCCGGGCATGCGCCGCGGCGGCGTGCTGGCGCTGGCGCCGGAAGCCTTGCTGTGCGAGCGCGCAATGATCCGTGAACAAGGCGCGCGCGACGATATCGCGCTGACCCTGCTGCAATACACGCCGGAAGTCGCGCATGCCGAAGAGGACTCGCTGCTGCTCGACGTCAGCGCCAGCTTGAGCGCTTTCGGCGGCCGCCTGGCGCTGTGCCGCCGCATCCGCGACAGCATCCAGGCACTCGGCTTCAGTCCCCGGCTCAGCATGGCGCCGACCGCCCAGGGAGCATGGCTGCTGGCGCGCTTTCGGCGCCGCCATCGCAATCCTCCCTTGCCGCGGCAACGGCGCAGCCTGGGCATGGCCAGCATGCAGCGCCGGCTGGATGCGCTGCCGTTCGTGATCCTGCCGGCGGCCCGCCCCTACCAGGAATGGCTGGCCGGCATCGGCTGCCAGACCTTGGCCGATCTGCGCAAGCTGCCGCGCGCCGGCTTGCAGCGGCGCAGCGACCAGCAGCTGCTGGCCAGCCTGGACCGCGCCTACGGCACAGCGCCGGAAATCTTCGACTGGGTGCAACCGCCGCCGGCTTTTTCCGCCTGGCTGGAACTGCCGGACCGCGTCGAGCATGCCGAGGCAGTGCTGTTCGCCGCGCGCCGCTTGGTGCTGCAGATGACCGGCTGGCTGGTGGCGCAGCAGCTGGCGGTCTCCTGTTTCCTGCTGTCGCTGGAACATGAACGCGGCCGCCAGGCGATTGCGCCGACGCCGCTGGAAATTTCCCTGGCCGAAGCCGCCTGGCATGAAGAACATCTGCTGCGCTTGCTGAAAGAACGACTGGGCCGATTGCAGCTGGAGGCGCCGGTGATCGCCTTGCGCTTGCAAGCCACGCAGGTAGCTCCCATGCTGCCGCCGACCGCCTCGCTGTTTCCCGAACCGGGCGGCACGCCCGGCGCCTACGCCCGCTTGCTGGAACTGCTAAGCGCGCGGCTGGGCAGCGAAAATGTGCTGCAGCCTGCGGCCCAAGCCGATCACCGGCCGGAAGTGGCGAATGCCTGGCAAGCCGCTACCGCCCAAGGCCGCCGGACGCCAGACGAGAACAGACGCGCACTCCCGCCCGCGCGTCCGTTCTGGCTGTTGCAGGCGCCGCTGGCCTTGACGGTACGCAATCACCGCCCCTTCTACAGCTCCCCTTTGCGGTTGCTGGCCGGTCCTGAGCGCATCGAATGCAGCTGGTGGGACGGCGTGGCGGCGATGCGCGATTATTTCGTCGCGGAAGGCGAAGACGCCGCTTGCTACTGGATCTACCGGCAGCGCAGCGGCGATGAAGTCCACTGGTTCCTGCATGGCTTGTTCGCCTGACGCCAAGGAATAAGCCATGGATGAGATCAAGCCCAATCCCTCGCTCTCAGATATCGTTCCGGGCTCGCTGCCGGAATACGCAGAGCTGCAATGCGTTTCCAACTTCAGCTTCCTGCGCGGCGCTTCGCATCCCGAGGAACTGGTGGAACGCGCGGCCCAGCTCGATTACCGGGCGCTGGCGCTGACCGATGAATGCTCGCTGGCCGGCGTCGTGCGCGCCCATGTGGCAGCCAAGGCACATCACCTGCAGCTGCTGATCGGCAGCCAGTTCCAGCTGCATGAAGCCGACGGCAGCCCGGCCTTTTCATTGATTGCACTGGCGCAGAACCGCGAAGGCTACGGCAACCTGTCGGAACTGATCACGCTGGCGCGCAGCCGCGCCGGCAAAGGCCATTACCTGCTGACGCCGCAAGACCTGGACAACCCCGAGGCCGACAACGCCCATCTGCGCCAGCTGCCCGACTGCCTGCTGATCCTGCTGCCCGCGCATGGCATAGGCAGCGCCACGCTGATGCAGCAGGCGGCCTGGCTGCACGCCAATTTCCCCGGCCGCTGCTGGCTCGGCCTGACCTTGCTGCATCAGGCCGGCGACGAACGGCAACGCGCTGTCGTCGAGCAGGTCGCGCAGGCGCAAGGCTTGCCGGTGGTGGCGACCGGCGATGTCTGCATGCACCGGCGTTCGCGCAAGCCGCTGCAGGATACGATGACGGCGATCCGCATCGGCAAGCCGGTCGCCAACTGCGGCTATGCGCTGGCGCCCAACGCCGAACAGCATCTGCGCGCCCGGCTGCGGCTGGCCAACCTGTATCCGGCGGCGGCGCTGGCGTCCAGCGTCGAGATTGCCAGCAAGTGCCGCTTCTCGCTGGATGAACTGCGCTATGAATATCCGGATGAAGTGGTGCCGGCCGGCCATAGCGCCGCCAGTTACCTGCGCCAGCAAACCTATCTCGGCGCGCGGCGGCGCTACGCCGATGAGATCCCGGCGGTTGTGCAGAACCAGCTGGAAGACGAGCTGGAGATCATCCATGCGCTGAAGTACGAATCCTATTTCCTGACGGTGTACGACATCGTCCAGTTCGCCCGCAGCAAGGAGATCCTGTGTCAGGGCCGCGGCTCGGCCGCCAATTCGGCGGTGTGCTACTGCCTCGGCATCACCGAAGTCGATCCCTCGCGCAGCACCTTGCTGTTCGGCCGTTTCATCAGCAAGGAGCGCGACGAGCCGCCCGACATCGATGTCGATTTCGAGCACCAGCGGCGCGAAGAAGTGATCCAGTACATCTATGAAAAATACGGCCGCCGCCGCGCCGCCCTGACCGCCGTGGTGATCAGCTACCGGCCGCGCAGCGTGCTGCGCGATGTCGGCAAGGCGCTCGGGGTCGATCCCGGCATGGTCGACCAGGTCGCCAAATCGCAGCGCTGGTGGGACGACAAGCAGCAGCTGCAGCAGAACTTCAGCGAACTGGGCATAGACCCCGATACGCCGATTGCCGAGCACTGGGCCGGGCTGTCGCATACGCTGATGGGTTTTCCGCGCCACCTGTCGCAGCACCCGGGCGGCTTCGTCATCTCGCGCGGCAAGCTCTCGCGGCTGGTGCCTATCGAGAACGCGGCGATGCCGAACCGCAGCGTGGTGCAATGGGACAAGGACGACCTCGATGCGCTGCGCATCCTCAAGGTCGATGTGCTGGCGCTGGGCATGCTGTCGATGCTGCAGCGGGCGCTGGCGATGGTCTCGCGCCAGCGCGGCGCGTCCTTTGAAATGCAGGATATCCCGCGCGAAGATCCGGCCACCTACGAGATGATTCGCCAGGCCGATACCATAGGCGTGTTCCAGATCGAAAGCCGGGCCCAGATGAGCATGCTGCCGCGCCTCAAGCCAAAGGAGTTCTATGACCTGGTGATCCAGGTCGCCATTGTCCGGCCCGGGCCGATCCAGGGCGGCATGGTGCATCCTTACCTGAAAAACCGGAAAAAGAAGCCGGAGGAAATCGATTACCCCAGCGAGGAATTAAAAGTAGCCTTGAAGCGCACCTTGGGAATACCGATTTTCCAGGAGCAGGTGATGCAAATCGCCGTCATCGCCGCCGGCTTCACCCAGGGCGAAGCGGACGATCTGCGCCGTTCGATGGCGGCCTGGAAGCGTAAAGGCGGACTGGAAAAATTCGAGCGCAAGCTGATCGACGGCATGGTCGCAAAAGAGTATAAAAAAGATTTCGCCGAAGCCATCTTCAAGCAGATCCAAGGCTTCGGCGAATACGGCTTCCCGGAAAGCCACGCCGCCAGTTTCGCCTTGCTGGCCTACGCCAGCTCCTGGCTCAAATGCCACGAACCGGAAGCCTTCCTGGCGGCGCTGCTGAACAGCCAGCCGATGGGTTTTTATTCGCCCTCGCAGCTGGTGCAGGATGCGCGCCGGCATGGCGTCGAAGTGCTGCCGGTGGATATCAACCGCAGCAACTGGGAAGCCGCGCTGGAGCCCACCGCATCGGCGCGGCCGGCAGTCAGGCTGGGACTCAGCCTGGTGCGCGGCCTGAGTTTCGACAATGCCGAAGCAATCGAAGCCGCGCGCGCGGTACGCCCCTTCAGCGACCTCAAGGACATGGCTTTGCGCACCGGCCTCAGGCGCGACCAGCTGCAGGCGCTGGCCGCCGCCGGCTCGCTCGCGCCGCTCTCCGGCAACCGCCGCCAGGTCTTGTGGCAAGCCTTGGTCAGCGCCCCAGAAAAAGGCTTGCTCAGGCCAGCCCAGGTCGACGAGGAAGAACTGCTGCTGGCGCCGCCGGGAGAAGCGGAGAACATCCTGCACGATTACCACACGCTGGGCCTGACCCTGGGCCGCCATCCGCTGGCGTTGCTGCGGACGACCCTGAGCGCCAGGCGCTTCCTGCCGGCCGATGTGCTGAACACCTTTGCCGACGGCCAGCTGGCGCGCGCCTGCGGCATCGTCACGGTGCGCCAGCGCCCCGGCACGGCCAAGGGCGTGGTGTTCGTCACCCTGGAAGATGAAACCGGCACCGTCAACGTGATCGTCTGGCCGGACCTGGTGGACCGCCAGCGCAAGGAATTGCGGGGAGCGGCCTTGATGGGCGTGTATGGCGTCTGGCAAACCCATGACGACGTCAGCCACCTGGTGGCAAAACGGCTGGTCGACCTGTCGCCGCTGCTAGGCAGGCTCGATACCAGCAGCCGCGACTTTCATTGAAGCGAAGGCGCGCTATTTTTGCTGCGGCATGTGCATATGGTCGGGATGCGCGTCGAGCATCAGGTCGATGCCGGCGCCCGGATCTTCGCTGCCGTCTTCCTGCACCGCCACTGCGCGCTGCAAGCCTTCTTCATGCGCCAGGTCGCGCTTGCGCTGCCAGTTCACCGCCGCCAGCCCGCCCACGCCCAGCACCGCCAGGCAGGCTGCCGGCACCAGCATCGGCGTTACATTGCTATTGGTCAGCTTGCCGACATAGGGCATCAGGTTCTGGCCGAAGAAGCCGCCCAGATTGCCGATCGAATTGATGGCGGCGATGCTGGCCGCCGCGCGCGCGCCCTGGAAGAACTTGGGCGGCAAGGACCAGAAACAGGGATACAGCAAGGTGATGCAGGCGCCGCCGACCACCAGCGCGCCGAAGCGCAGCACATTGGAATCGAGCAGCGCGCTGGAAGCAAAGCATGCCAACCCCAGCAGGCCGATCACGGCGATCGCCTTGTACACCACGCGGTCGTGCCGCAATTTCCCCGGCAGCCACAGCAGCAGCAAGACCGCCAGGCCCCACGGCATCATGTTGAGCAAGCCGTTGATGGTAGAACTGACGCCGAAGCCCTTGACCAGCGTCGGCAGCCAGTAGGTAACGCCGTACAGCGAGGTCGACATCAGCATGTAGGTGGCGGCAAACATCAGCACGCGCAGATCCCACAGGGCCGCCAGTGGATTGCCGCGGGTGACGTTGGCCGGCGTGTCGCGCCGCATCATGTCGTTCAGCTTGATCTTCTGCGCCGCCGACAGGAACCTGGCTTCAGCGATGGAACCCGGCAGATATCCCATCACCACCAGCGTCAGCAGCACCGCCGGCGCGCCGGTGGCGATGAACACCCATTGCCAGCCCGCCAGCCCCAGCGTGCCGTTCAGGTTCAGCAGCAAGCCGCCGACCAGCGCGCCCAGCATGTTGGCCAGCGCGCTGCCGAGCGTAAACACGCCCAGCACCCGGGTCCGGTATGCCTGCGGAAACCACAGCGTGAGGTAATAGATCACGCCGGGATAGAAGCCGGCTTCGGCCACGCCCAGCATGAAGCGCAGCACATAGAACATCGGCAGCGAGGTGGTAAAGCCCAGCAAGATCGTCACCGCGCCCCAGGTGAACATGATGCGCGCCAGCCAGACCCGGGCGCCGTACTTGTGCAAGGCCAGCGTGCTGGGGATTTCAAACAGCAGGTAGCCGATGAAAAACAGGGAGGCGCCCAGGCCGTAGGCGGCCTCGCTCATGTGCAAGGCATGCACCATGTCCAGCTTGGCGAAGCCGACGTTCTGACGGTCGATGAAGGACACCAGGAACATCACGATCAGCAATGGCATCAGGCGCCACGCTACTTTCTTCATCAACTGGTCTTCAGACATCTCTGTATTTGACTGCACGATGGGTCTCCGTTTTCTTGTGTGAGTCCGTCGTCTGTGGCGACGGATGAGGTGCTGCAAACATCTGCTGCGAAATCAGTCTGGCCAGTGACGCTGCCATATGGGTGCTACCTTGGGATGGATTTCTATATTGTCGAGCAGCGCCAGGAAATCCGGCCGGGCTTTTCCCAGGTGTCCCCGTGCGCCCGACCATTTGCTCACCACCGCCGCCAGCAGGTCGAGCGCGCCGGGCTCGGCGCCGCTCAGGAATGGGCTTGCGGCATAAGTATCGGCAAAGATTTCCCAATAACGGTACAAGCGTTCGCGCGCACCTTGCCGGATCTGCTCCTTGATCGCCTCGTCGGCGTTGAGGCACCAGCGTTCGGGATAGTCGATCACGCCGATGGCCGCATAGCAGTTGGCCGCGATGAACACCAGGCCGCGGATGGCCTGGGCACGCTGCATTTCGTTGTCGGGTAACAATCGGGCGGACGGGTGGGTCAATCCGAGATGCAGCAGGATCGCAGCGCTTTCGGTGAGCACGCTGCCATCCGGCAGCTGCAAAGTGGGGATTTGCCTGAGAGGGTTGCATTGCTGCAGCGCGTCGACTGCCGAACCCGGCTCCCAGGAGGCCGCATCAACCAGCCGATAGCCCTGCCCGGCCATCTCCAGCGCGATTTCCACCACGGCAGAGCCGCAGCCCTTGAAGCCATAGAGTGTGTACATGCAACCCCGCCGTTCTATCTTTTGGAAGATAAATTCTAACAGGGAGTGAAGCTGTCATGTCGCCGGGATTGCAGCCGGCCGCGGAACCTCCAGGCCCAGCGCATGCCGCACCCGCCCGCAAAACTCGTCCGGCGAACGGGAAATGATTTCTTCCGGCACGCTGAATTTCTTGATCAGCCGCTTGTGGCTCTCAAAACCGTAGGACACCATGAAGGGGTGCATGCCGGAGCCGATCGCCGCCAGGTAATCCTTGTGCTCGTCGCCGCAGATGTAGCCGCGCGCCGGGTTGATGTCCATGCGTTCCCGGATGGAACGGAATTCCTGCATCTTTTCCAGGTGCAGCGGCACGTGGGCGAAAAAATCGAAGCTGTCGATATCGATATCGTGGCGCCGGAACAGCAGCCGCAGCGTGTGCTCCGGGTCGTTGGTCATGTTGCGCGTCACCAGGCCGACCGCGATGTCGGGCGCGGCGACCAGGCTTTGCACCAGTTCGGCGATGCCGGGATAGAGCCGGGCTTCTTCCCGGTAGACCTCGGTCAGGGTAGCGATCAGCTGCTTGCGGTTCTGCTTGCCGATCTGCTTTTTCAGATTGGCTGGGAATTCTTTCAAGCCGCCCAGGTATTTGAACAGGCGGCGCCGCTTCTGGAATCTTTCTTCATCGCCGATCTCCATGCCGTGGCGGGAAAAGGTCTTGTCGATGGCGCTGTAGGCGTCGATGGTGGTGCCGTCTGCATCGAGAATGATTAATCGCTTGCTGTTTTTATACATTGTCTATCCGTCAGGGAGAACCAGGGCTTTCACAGCCGTTCTTGACGCCAACATATAGCAGCCGTATGACAGGACGATGACTTCGGCCGCCCACCTGTCAGGTATGATAGCGGCTCGCCAACCAGCCATCTCCGACCATGAGCGCCATCACCGATCTCGACACCCTGCTCGGCTCCATGAGCCCGCTCGCCAGCGACGGCCTGTTCGTCTTCTGCTGCATTGCCGACGGCCGCTACGGTGCGCATGCGGACCTGGCGCCGCTCGCTTCGTTCCAGGAAAAGGAAGGTTTGACACTGATCCTGCCGCAGCCGGCAGCCGACCGCGCCAGACTGGCCTACGAGGGAGTGTTCGCCATGATTACGCTGAGCGTCCATTCCAGCCTGGCGGCGGTAGGGCTGACCGCCGCGGTGGCGGCTGAACTGACCAGGGCCGGCATCAGCGCCAATGTGCTGGCCGCCTGTTTTCATGATCACATCTTCGTGCCGGCCGCGCGCGCCGGCGAGGCGGTGGCGGCATTGAACGCGCTGGCGCAGCGCCATGGCGGCAATGGCGCGGGCTAGCACAATCCGATACTGAACCGCGTCAGGAGCTCCGCAGCGCCCGTTCTTTCTGCAGCAGGCGCACGCTATGCACCGCGGTCAGCGCCACTGCGCACCAGATCGGAATATAGGTCAGCAACTGGCCCGGCGCCAACGCCTCGCCCAGGAACAGCAGCGCGACGGCGACCAGCAGCACCGGTTCGACATAGCCGAGGATGCCGAACAAGGCCATCGGCAGCAGCCGGCTGGCGCCCAGGTAAAGGCCGAGCGCCACCGTGCTGAGCAAACCGAGGCCGGGCAGCAGCAACAGCCACATGCCGGACTGCTGCGCAACCACCGCCAGGGAATCGCGCGCATACAGCATGGCGGCGGCAAACGGCAGCAGCAAAGCGATTTCGAGGACGAAGCCCGCCACCGGATCGGCATTGATCTTGCGCCGCAAGATAAAGTAAGGAGGATAGCCGAGCGCCACCACCAGCGTCGGCCAGGCAAAGCTGCGCGTCATCCACAGCTCATGCAGCACGCCGACCAGGGCGCAGGCGACCGCCAGCCATTGGAAGATATCCAGCCGTTCGTGATAATAGAAGCGGCCGACCAGCACCATGCTCAAGGGCAGCAGGAAATAGCCGAGCGACACTTCCAGCGCGCGCCCATGCAGCGGCGCCCACAGGAAAATCCAGAGTTGCACCCCGAGCAGGGACGCCACCACCACCAGCATCAGGCAGGTCAGTGGTTCGCGCCGCAGGCGCTGCAGCAGCTCGCGCGCCTGCGGCCAGCGCCGCCGCAGGAACAGCAGCGCCAGCGCGCCGGGCAAGGTCCACACCACACGCCAGGCAAAGATATCCAGGCCGTCGAGCGGCGCCAGCAGCCTGGTATAGCCGGACAGCAAGGCGAACAGCATCGATGCGCCAACCGAGAGGCTGATGCCGCGCCCTATTTCATGCTGGCTCATGGCATCCGGCTCAGAGTCAAAGTGGCCGGCTGGGCCGCGGCTTTCAATCGGCCAACGCTTCTTTGGCAGCCTGTTCCGGCGTCAAGCCGTCATAAAACTGGTCGGTGAACCATTCCACCTGCTCTTCGATATGTTCCTGCGCCTGCTCCAGCGTCGCGCCGCCGGCGACCAGGAAACCTTCTACTTCGATACACCAGTTGATCAGAGCCAGCGTTTCCGGATCCAGCTCTTCATTCTTCTTTGCCATTATTTTTCCAGTCAAAACCATCATGTTGTAGCAGTTTGACAACAAACCCGCCAGCGACCAGGCGCCGGCGGCAAGTTCTCTGCCGCCGGTATTTTACTCGCCTGCGGACAACTGGACTGCAAATGCGTCAGGATGGACTTTGACAAGGCTGCTCGCGCAGATATCTTTCAGTCGAAGCAGGATGGCGCGCCAGCATGGCCGGCGGCCGGATCGGGCGGGCGGCGAAATTGCCGCCGCAATTGGGGCATACACCCTTGAGCTGCTGGTCGGCGCAATCCACGCAGAACGTGCATTCAAAGGTGCAGATGCGCGCGTCCGCCGAGTCCGGCGGCAGGTCGCGGTCGCAGCATTCGCAATTCGGTTTCAACAACAGCATGGCCATTCCCTTTCTTGAGTTCTTGAGTTCTTGAATTTCACCCGGCCTGATGGCTCCAGCTGCCCTGGATCGTGATCTCGCTCTTGACCGACCTGGCCAGGAAGCATTCTTCATGCGCCTTGTGGTGCAGATGTTCCAGCACCGCGTCGTCCGGCACTTTGGCGCCGCCGAAAGTCACTGCCGGCAGCAGCTCCACCAGCGCCACCCAGCTTTTGCCGTCGGCGCCGCGCCGCATATGGCCCTGGGCGTTATCGACATAGCGCTCGACCAGGTAGCCGGCGCTCCTGGCGATGTCCAGGAACCACAGCATGTGGCAGCTGGACAGCGCGGCGACATAGGCTTCTTCGGGATCGACGTTGGCCGGATCAGACAAAGGCGCCCTGACCACGTGCGGCGAGCTGGAGGCCGGCACCACCGCGCCGCCGTCGAACTGCCACTGATGGGCGCGGCTGTAGCGGTTATCGACGAAGGCGGCAGCGCCCCGTTCCCATGCGACGGTGGCGATATGCGTGGACATGAATTCTCCTTGGTTTTGGTTTTCCTGGAATTTTTTTGCGGGACCCTGTAGTGTGTCCGGACGGCTCCCGAATGATATATCTTCACATTACCTTTGAAAAATATTTTACTGGCCTGCAACAACAAACAGGAATTCGCTATGCAACGCAAAATGCATTTCGCCCGCTGCCTGACATCCGCTATGCTCGTCATCGCCCTGTTTTCCGGCGGCGCCCGCGCAGAACAAATCAACGTCATGAATTCCGGCGGCTTCAGCGCAGCCTACAAGGCGCTCGCGCCCGGCTTCGAACAGGCCAGCGGCGATACCCTGAACACCGCCTGGGGCCCGTCCATGGGCGCCTCGCCCGAGGCGATTCCCAACCGGCTGCAGCGCGGCGAAGCGGCCGACGTGGTGATCATGGTCGGCTATGCCCTGGATGATCTGATCCGGCAAGGAAAAGTAAGCGCCGACAGCCGCCAGGACCTGGCGGACTCACGGATCGGGATGGTGGTCAAGAGCGGCGCCGCAAAGCCGGACATCAGCACCATGGACGGCTTGCGCCAAGCCTTGCTGAACGCAAGATCGATCGCCTATTCGGACAGCGCCAGCGGCGTCTACATAGAAAGCAAGCTGTTCAAGCTGCTCGGCATCGAAGACCAGGTCAAGGGCAAGGCCCGCATGATTCAAAAGATCCCGGTCGCCAGCCTGGTCGCTCAAGGAGAATATGAACTGGGATTCCAGCAAGTCAGCGAATTGCTGCCGGTGAGCGGCGTCGATTTTGCCGGCAAGATTCCGGAGCAGGCGCAAAGCATCACTACCTTTGCCGCCGGCGTTCCCAGCAATGCCCGGCATCCCGAGGCCGGCAGAAAGCTGATTCGCTACCTGGCTTCCCCGGCAGCTCAGGACGCGATACGGGATAGCGGATTGGACTCGCTGTCTTCATCACTCCGATAAAGCAGGCCGGCGACGTCGCCGGCATCAATCCGGCTATTGCTGGCGCCAATAAACACTGCCGCCGCCGGCGCCCGGATACAGCTTGGTGTGATTCACATGGTTGAACGCCAGAGGAACCTGGACGGTATCGTAATGCAGCATGAACTGGCGGGCATGCAGGCTGGCGATCAGATCGGCAAGGCTGATTTTCGCCGGCGCATAGCCGCGCAAAATGTAGTATTGCATCTGCCACACCTGAGCCCACGCCCAGTTGTCATGCCAGGAAAAATCACGTTCCGACCATACCGATACATGCGCCTCGGAACGCACATTCTCGACCGAATTCTGAATCGCCGCCTCAGGCAAGACCACTACCGTGTAAGCAGAGCGATAGGTAAGGAAATTCAGCAAATCCAGGCCCGCCGATTTCGGCAAATGCTCGATGCAGTCGCCGATAACGGTCAAGTCGAACATTTCATCGGTCATCGTGGAAGGAATGTCGACCGCGCTCATCACATGCAGCGGCGAGTAAATATTCTGCAAGCCGAATCTCTCAACGTAGCTGCGCTCTATTTCCACGCCTTCCACGATTGCATGCGGCAAAACCTGTCTCGCCAGGCGGCCGTACTTCCCTTCGCCGCAACCGATATCCAGGATGCGCTCCGGGGCAAGCGCACCAAGCAGCGCGCCGGTAACTTCGTCAAATGAACTCGCGGAAAACGGCATGATCGGTATCCTGGCTAAATAAAATCAATTATCGGATTGCGTAGCATTACGCTGAAAATGTATCGCGGCAGCTCAGCGGGAAACTGAGGAAACGCTGGCTTGCACCTGCTCGATATCGGCTGCCGCCAGCCAGTGGCAGTAACCGGCAAGCGTATTGCGGTCGATTTCGGCAAGCGGCATGTGGTCGTATTTGCCGGCACGGAAATCGCGCTTGGACCAATACTCCTCGGTATGCCATGCATGGATATGCAAGACGTCGCTGCCCAATGCGCGGCCCGCATGCGGGAAATGATCGAGAAAGCCCTGCGAACAGCGCTGCGGATAAGTGCGGCGCAGCGCCAGCTCTCCGGCGTACATGGTCAGGACATTCTTGCACCAGCCGGGCCACGCGCCCTCGAAGTCGCGGAATTCTTCGTCCAGAAGTTTCTGGCAATAGTCCATCTGGGCGATAACGAAATTGCCCACGAATTCGCTTGGTCCAAGCAGCGAAGCGCCGACATTATGCACGCCGGAATGCGGAAATCCCCAGCGCAGGCTGCACTCGACCAATTTCTTGCGGACCTCTTCGGTATAGGCGTAGGCGCCAAATCCGAAACACAATCCGCTCGGACGGAAATCAGCCATCGCGGAGGTGACGAAGGTGTCGCAATCGGTCTTCAGGATGTATTGATACGTTTTGCACAGATCGAGGACTTCCGGCTGGCACAGATTTGCAACCGAATTGATGTAGCCGTACCCGGTCCATTCGCTATGGCTGTCCGCATAAGGCGCGCTTGGCAGCAGCTTGATCCGCGCATCTGCCGGCAGCGCGCTGATGGCGTCCGGATGGCACACGGCGATAATCTCTGCGCGGGCAAACAGATTGGAATAAATCATGCTCTTGTAGAGCCAATGAAATTCCTCGATCGTCTCTTCCCTGTTGTCGACATACACCAGCACACCTAAATCCATCGCACATTCCTCAATTAAAAATACAGAATCGACAACAAACCGGCATCCAACGATGCCAGGCACAGAACGAATACATATTAATTGATTTCAATAGCAACAACGCAGGCGTAAAGGTTTATATGAGGCCGAACTGGATATGACGACCGGTTAACACAGTGAAAGCGCTGCGCGTCTGGTCATAGAATCCGTTGCCATTTGCCCAAGGGCGCTATGCGGGCGAACCGAGTTGTAATCAATTCGCCATACTTCGATGCGCTCACGAGCCTCTTGCAGGCTGCGAAACGCATGCTGGTTTAAACATTCTTCGCGCAATCGACCATTAAAGCTCTCGATGTAGGCATTTTCGATAGGCTTTCCTGGCCGAATGAATTGTCGCTTCACACCGCACTGGTACGCCCGATATAACTGCAATACATCGTGTGCGGATCCATGGCCATCCGAGAGCACTCTTTTCGGCCTCTATGATTTAGCACGATCCGTCGGCCCTCTACCCGCTAAAGTAGTCGCAATATTCTATTAACATCTTCCGGTTTAGTTTCATGACACCGAACCATGTGATCGCAATATTCCTCCACTGTTCGAATTATCACAATTCCTTTGCTGAGTTCCTTAGTGATTTTTCGATCAGCAACGTCGTGAATGTCCTGATCAACTCTATCAAATTCGTTGTGTCTAAAGTCTGAAACAAAGCTTGCCTTCAGGTCTTCTCCAAATTTAGCATCCTGACGTAATAGTCCGATAGGGACGTTGAATATTTCAGCGATTCGCGCAAACGCTCGCTCACGTATTATTTTCTCAGACACATTCATGAGTACCTCCTTATTTTTTGCAGGAACAATCGTCTGCCGTAGTTGCCTTTACCGCAGCTTGGGCAATAACTGACCAATCATAAAAACCCTCAAAAACCACTGCTCCTGTAGCCACTGCTCCCACCGCCATGCCCGCAGCACTTCGCCCCAATTCTCGCAACGCCCTAATCCCCAGCCTTCCAGACCAACGACTTAATTGACTAGTGATGGGATTCAGCTCATTTTTTGGCACTCCCAGACCTCTAAGTTCCCCTGGCACTTTTGGCATTGTCCCAACAGCGAGATCTCCAGTAAGGGTGCCCAATGTAGTACCCAAATCAAACCTATTTTCAGCAACATCATTTGCAAACTGATCAAAATTAAAGCATATCAATCCTGTCGGGTCTATATTACTGATCGGGTTGCCCATGGCATAGCTATACGTATTTGTTCCTCCGCCTAGCCCAATCGGGTCCGATTGAACATATCGCCCTTGCTGCGGATCATAGTCCCGGTTGATGTTGTAGAAGTTGTTTGTCTCTTTATCGTACAGCTGTCCCGGGAAACGTTGGTTGTAGGTGAAAGCGCCCAAACTGCTCGGGTTCTCATCCGGCGGTTGGAGCCCAAATGGATCGGCATTATCCCAACGCCAGACCATCTGATTATCGGTCGCTTGCGTAATCACCCGTGGCGAGTTGATGTGATCTGCGTAAACGTAATAGACATTGGTCGCGGTGGTCTGGCTTGTTCCGGTTCCTGTTACGGTTTGCTTCAGTACTGCCACCGGCAAGTCCCCCAAATACACCGTCTCTTCAATTGCCTGCTGATTAGCGTCGTATTCGCCAATCAAATGACCTTGCTCGTCATACACATAACTGTTGCTACCAGTGGCGACGATGCTGATCGGGCCTTGCTTCTGTACCCGCTGATCAATGCCGTTGTGGCTGTAGGTGATGGTATTTCCTGCGTTCGTCGCACTGACCATTCTTCCACGATCGCTATAGGTATAGCTGATGGTGCCGTCGCTGGTCAGATTGCCTGCCGTGTCATAGGTGTTGCTCTTCGCCGGTGTCGGTCCAGTCGTGGCCGTCAGCTGATTGCTGTTCGCAGCAATCGTGTTGGTGTAGCTGCCACTGCCGAAAGTCGCTTGAGTTCGGTTGCCATTCTGGTCGTACTGGAAGCTCTGGTTGCTGGTACTGCTGCTGCCGGTGACACTGTTGAGCCGGTCCAGATTGTCATAGCCGTAGCTTTGATTGAAGTTGGCCGGTGCGCTGTTGCCGGTGCCCGTACCGCTGTGGCTACTCGCCGTGATCCTGCTGGCCGCATCGTAGCTGATGGTCCGGTTAGTGCCGTTGCTCAAGGCATTGCCCAGTGGATAGCTGGTGACACGGCCATCCAGATCAATGCCCCTGGCATAGGTGTTCGTGCTGGTACTGCTGCTATTGCCCCAGGTCCAGGCATTGACCAGGCCAAAGGCTTGGTAGCCGATACCGGTGAGTAAGGGGATGCTGATGCCGGTATTGGTGCCGCCGCCAGTAGTATTGGTCGGGTTCAGGGTCAGGCTGTTGATCCTGCCTGCAGCATCATAGCCGTAGTTGATCCGGTTACCACTTGGGTAAGTCGTGCTGACTAATTTACCGGTGGTGTTGCCGCTGCTGCCATAGGCGTAGCTGATCGTGCTGCTGGTGCCGGTGCTGCTCAGTGTCTGCACCTTAGTCAGCAAGCGGCCAAAGCCGTCATAGGCATAGGTGGTCTGACCGGAGCCGTCGATCATCCGGGTCAGGTGGCCGATAGCGTTCGGGGCACCTGTTGTTCCCCCATCGTATTCAAACTGGGTGGCAGTACCGCTGGCATAGCTGATCTGGGTAAGACGGTTGAGGGCATCGTAGCTGTAGCTGGTGGTCTTGCCGCGGGCATCGGTACGGGTCTTCAGGTTGCCGGCGGCATCATAGGTTTTACTGGTGCTGCCGGTATCGGGGCTGGTGAGCGCGTTCTGGTTACCCAGGCCATCGACGGTATAGCTGGTTACCAGATTTCTCGGATCGGTGACGGTGCTGAGCTGGTCCTGGCCGTCATAGGTAAAACTGACGGTGGGGCTGGCGCCGCCTGCGGCCGGCACCGGTTGAACCTGCTGGATCAGGCGTCCCAGCGGATCGTAGCTTTGGGTGGTGATGTTCCCCAGGGGATCGGTGATCTTGGTCCGATTGCCCATGGCATCGTATTCATAGCTGGTAGTCGTGTTCTGGACCGCTTGCGCCAGTGCTGTCGTGCCATTCACACTGCCCAGCAGCGGGCTGTAGGCCAGCGTGAACAGGACCGCACTGGCCAGGGTCTTGATACCCGCTTGTTTCCCCATGAAACTCCCTCTCATTGCACTGCTCCCGTGATTTGTTGTATGCGATTTAAGGCATCGACGACACGGCTGGTCTGACGCGCCAAGGCGCCGCTTGGATCTTTGACTTGCTCACTGATCCGGTTACCCATGTTGTCCAGGGTATAGGCGATGCTGTTGCCAAGGCTGTCGGCGATGTTGGTCAGGCGATGGGCGGGGTCGTAGGTGTAGCTGACCGTGGCGGTATTGGGCAGCGTGACCAGCGTCAACTGGCCGACGCCGTCGTAGCCATACATGGTGGTTTCTATCGTACCGCCAGAGGTCACCGTCTTGCCGGTCAGCCAGCCGCGTGGGCTGTAGGTCAAGGCAGTCGTCGCGCCATTGGCATCGGTGATCAGTCCTACCCGGCCGTTGGCGTCGTAGTTCGACAGGGTCGTGACTTGACCAATGGCGTTGGTGATTGTGCTCAGGTTGCCGCTGCTGTCGTAGGTATAGGTGGTCTTGTCTGCCACATCGATCCTCGGGCCGGTGGCGGTCAAGACCTGGCCGATCGTGTTGTAGGTATAGCTCCAGGTGCGCGCTGTGCCGACCAGCGTTGGCGACAAGCCTTGGCCGCCGGTAGCATCGCTGGTGGCTTGCACCGTCTTGCTGAGCAGATTGCCGGAGGTGTCGTAGGCGTAGGTCGTCAACAGTTTCGGCTCAGCGATCTGCAATGGCAAACTGTAGGTGGCATGCCAAGCCGTTGTGATCGTTCTGGCCTGCGACGTGCCGGATGCTTCCACACGGCTGGTTTCTAGGTTGCGCGTCAGATCATAGCTGTACGTGGTGACGGTGCCATTGAAATCGGTACGCGTTGCGACATTGCCGTTGGCGTCATACGTGACGGCCGACGACGCTGCACCGCAACCGGCGCCGCCCGGTTGGTTTTGACCGGTACTCTTGATCGTGTTGAGCAAGGTTTGAAATGCGTAAGTGCGGACCGTCCCCAAGGGATCGGTGACGGTGCTTTGGCTGCCTGGCTGCGTGTAGCCGATACTATATTTCTCCACGCCGCCGGCATGCTCGGTCGAAATTCCTCGGCCACTGCTGTCGTAATTGAAGGTGGCAAAGCGCACATTGTTTTCGTCAACGATACCGGTCAGTGCAGTCGGCAAGTTTGCACCGGCGGTATAGGCCGGCTCGTTATAGACATAGGTGCGTGTCTTGCCGTCCTGATAGGTCACGCTGACGAGATTGTTATTGCTGTCGTAGCTATAACTGACTGTTTTGCCGCTCGGATCCGTCATCTGGCTCACACGGCTATTGCTGTCGTAGGTGAAATTGAGCTGACGACCGAATTGGTCGGTGACACGTAACAGCAATCCTGGCTGCGGTGCGACCGCCGCGGGCGTAGTCGCGTCGGAATAACTCAGCGTTTGCACCGAGCCGTCGCGGCTGGTAATACTCAGCAGCTTTCCGTAGGCATCATAGCTTTCTTGCGATTGGTCAGCAGCGACACGGTATTGCCAGCCGGTGGTATAGACACCGTTGTAGGTCAGGCGCGTCAAGCTATCCGTGATATCTGCATCTGGTTGATATCTACCATTGACCAAGGTGAAGGTCAGCATTTTGCCGTCATCACGTTGGACGCCGATATTGTTCGGATATGCGGCGTCGGACCATATCATTCGTTCGTAGTTGCTGCTCCAGCGGGCACCGTAGCGACTATTGCGAATACTGTTGCTGTTATAGGTGCGCTGTAATTGCACACCACCGCCTGCAATACTCAGATAGTCGGATTCCAGTTGTCGTTTGTTGCCGTTGCCGTGATTGATCGGATTGCCGTTCTCGATCGAGATTCTGGCTTTGCAACTGGCGGGAGGTTTACCGGTATTTTTGTCGTTCGGCGCTGTGCCGGAATTGTATTGGCAGCTGTTGGGGTTGTTGGGCTCCGGTTTGCACGAAGAATCGGGAGGCGGCGGAGCACCACAAGCACCAATAGCGCTAACTAGATTGGGCACGCCACATGAACCTTCGGGCGACACAACAACACCAGCAGCTCTCCCATCTACATAGCACGTCATCGGACCTGGATCACCAATGCCCCAAGGTAAAACAGCAAAAGTACCAGTCAAATTTCCTACATAGTACTTACACGCAGCAATTGCATCGGGAAATCCCCCTGACCAAGTATAACCAGCAGCATGACTCGCTTTATGTTCTAACAGAATTGCTGACGCGATTACGAGTCCAACAAAAATCCGCTTTGGTCGATTTCTCAATATAACAAGGTTCAAATCATTCGAAGTTGAGCCATTGCTCATTTCTATATCAATCAGTTTTGCCATGGTTGACTGCATCGACACAACACTCGTACTTTTCACTTCCGTCATTTCGATCCCTTTTGTACGCCCGAAACTAAACTCCTGTGCCGCACTGTCATCAGTCCTTAAATGCGCAATTTCTTTTTACGCAACTAAGAAGCTATGGCAGATCCAGGAACAAGATCCTCTTTCCTTGAGCTAGCCATGTTTTCCCGGACTCAATCATGCTCACCGCACATTAAGTTACATACGGGAACGCAAATGTATTACGGGAAAGCAATTCCAGCAATCCAGAAATCCAGAAATCACTATTTATTCCACTGCACATTCGTAGACATTCAAATAACAACATTTTGCAATATATCTATTGTGTGTTGCCGATAAAAATTGCCAAATTTGAATTACGAATGGCATTCATGTCAACGCGGCAAGTAGATACCGATCATCGGCACTAGCGTTATATAGAGAACTAAGCTCGAAGGAACATTTTGTATGCTGCGGAAAGCGACTTATTTTCCGTACATAAATTCCCTATCCGGAATTTCACCAGACATAAAGTAAACCAATTTCCTTCCCAGTTTCGTGGCAGCCATCGCCAACGAAAATCAGCCCACATGTCATGCGATCACTAACCAAAAAAACAATTCGCATTTCCCATTCCAGCGCACTTTTTTGAAACCACAAGGTCATCCCGTTCAGGAAATACGCATGTATTTCGCCATTTTTCCTTCACCGCGAAAAAATAGCGATAAGTCCACCTGCAAAAACAACAGATCCTACAACTTGAATAAAAGCCAATGCAAACAACGGTTTATGAGCGCATTTAAAAAAACGTAACAGAAGTGATATTTCTATATGTCAATACCACTTTAATACAGGTTGACAACCACTTTTCGGGTCCCTAAAGTCCCTCAATAGAAGTTTCCATGTGGAAATTTATTAGCCCTGCAAGCAAGCGCATCGATCAATGGCAACCGGCATCCAGGCATTAATCGAACATTTTGCGAACATTGTGCCCCCCCTGTTTCCCCACGATTGTTCGCTGCAGTTTTCGATCACGATTTCACACCGCGGCCGCAGGCAGGGCTGCACCAGCCGCCACTCTATCCAGGAGAAGAAATTGAAACTGAAGATGATAAAAAGCTTGGCAATCTGTCTTTCATACACTGCGCTGTCGGCGCATGGCGCAGGGCTGCAGGCTTCTGCCGGCGGCAGTGCAGGCATCGCCCAGGCCGGATTGAATGCGGCGCCGGCAGCCAGCTGCCAGTACAGCGCCTGGACCGCCGGCGTCAACTATGCGATAGGCGCCATCGTCCAATATCCGGCCAACGGTTCTTTCTATAAAGAAGTGAACGCCGGCAGCAACGGCAGCGACGGCACCGATCCGACCATCAGCACCTGGTACTGGCAGCCGACCACCTGCAGCGGTTCGCCGGCGCCGGCGCCTTCAAGCGGCCTCATCTACAGCCCTTATTTTTACTCCGGCGACACCAGCGGCGACCAGCTCAATACGGCCGTTACCGGCAGCTCGCAACCCTTGCTCAAGGCCATGCCCGCCAGGCTGACGGCGGTGACCTGGGCATTTGCCACCGGCAGCTGCGGCAGCGAAAACTGGAATGGCGTATCGGCGGCGGCGTTCGCCAAGGCCAACGTGGCAAGCTTTGTCAGCGCCGGCAAAAAATACATCGTCTCGACCGGCGGCGCCGGCGCCAATTTCACCTGCACTTCGGACGCCAATTTCGCCAAATTCATCAAGACCTACTACAGCGCAAACCTGCTCGGCATCGACTTCGATATCGAGAACACCCAGACCCAGAGCGACATCAACAACCTGGTCGCGCGCGTAGCTGCGGCGCAGGCGGCCTATCCCAAGCTGCGCTACAGCTTCACGCTGGCGACCGACGGCGGCAATGAAAGCCAGAGCCTGGGGGACATGGGCGTAAAAGTGATGACGGCGATCCAGAATTACGGCTTGAAGAATTACACGATCAACCTGATGACCATGGATTTCGCCAATTCCGGACAGGAAAATTCCGCGTTGTGCACGCTTAACGGCAGCGGCAAATGCGATATGGGCAAGTCAACCATCAGCGCCGCCGAAAGCCTGCACAATCACTGGAAAGTGCCATACAGCCAGATCGAGGTCACGCCTATGATAGGCGGCAACGACAGCATAGACGAAACCTTCACCCTGGCCGATGCCGTCACCGTTTCCAACTATGCCTTGTCGAAGAAACTGGGCGGCGTGCATTTCTGGGCTTTCGCGCGCGACCGCGACTGCGCTCCGGCGACGTCGGACAACAACTCCTCCGACACCTGCAATAACTACGGCAAGGCCGGAACCCTGGGCTACACCAACAAGTTCCTCTCGGCGCTCGGCTTCTAGGCAGCGCATTCATCGATAGCACCAGCGCGTCCATACCCGGCAGCAAGCCGGGAATGGCACCCCTTGTTTGCGCGCGGCTCCCCGCAACGCTTCTCTGATACGTGAAGCACACTTTCTACTGGACTGGAACGACCTTGAAAACTCCCTCCGTTAAATATCTCGCCGTCAGCGCCGCCTTTTCCCTCGCCAATGCGGTAGTCCTGAGCGGCTGCAGCTGGGCCGCCGGCTTCAAGCATCCCGGCGTGCTGGTCGACCTTGCGCGCCTCAACTACATCAAGAGCCAGGTCAATGCCGGCGCCGAGCCTTTTGCCTCGGCCTATGAAGCGGCCAAAAGCACGACGCAAGGATCGCTCAGCTACCGGGTGCAAGGACCGCCCGCCAGCCACGTGATCGAATGCGGCTCCGGATCGGTGCCGGATCACGGCTGTTCGACCGAAGACAGCGACGCCGCAGCCGCCTATACCCAGGCGCTGCTGTGGTTCATTTCGGGCAACGCCACCTACGCCAAGAATGCGATCGCCATCATGAACACCTATGCGCGCAACCTGAGCGGCGGGCATACCGGTTCCAACGCTCCCCTGCAATCGGCATGGACAGCGGAAAAATGGCCTGCAGCGGCGGAAATCATCCGCTACACCTATAGCGGCTGGGCGGCTGCCGACGTCACGGCGTTTCAAAAAATGCTGACTACCCAGTACCTACCCTACATCAACAACAACCAGGGCGCGGGCAAGAACGGCAACTGGGAACTGAGCATGATCGACGGCATGCTCGGCATTGCCGTATTCACCGAAGACAAGGCGCTGTTCGCTGCGGCAACCAGCTTGTGGAAGAAATGGGTGCCCGCTTATTTCTACAACCATGCGCAAGACGGCAGCGCGCCGGTGAAATTCAGCGGCAGCCCGAGCAGCTGGAACGGCCAGACCGTCTTCAACGCAGCCACCAGCGGCGTATCGCAAGAGACTTGCCGCGACACCCAGCACGTGCAGCTCGGCATGGCGGCCACCTTCAATGGCGCCGAGACCGCCTATATCCAGGGCACCGACCTGTACACGCCTATGCAGGCGCGCCTGACCACGACGCTGGAATACCATGCACGCATGCTGCAAGGCGTGCGCAACACCTCGCAGACCGACAGCGTCCCCATCCCCGCCGGCTTCCCCGGACTATGCGACGGCAACTATATCCCTGTGCTGAAAGGCACCATGGAACGGGGCTATAACGCCTATCACAATCGTTTGGGCGTTGCATTGCCGCAGACCCTGAAGCACCTGGTCAACGACGTCAGGCCAAAAGCCAGTCCGGACGATTTGCACGACGTCATCCTGGAAACCCTGACGCATGGCGGCAGCCCCGCGAAATAACACCCGCCGCGGCAGTTACGCATGGAGCATGCGTGTTGTAACTTCTCGCCGCGCGCCACAAAACCGACTGGAGAACATGTTGAACACTGACGCCCTCGGATACTTATTCAAGAACTTCACGCTGGCCCTTGCCAGCGCCAGCATCCTGTGCGCCTGCGGCGACGGCGGCAGCGCCAGCCCAGGCAGCGCCGCCAGCAGCGCGAAAAGCGCGGCCGCCGCTACTGCCGGCTCTCCTTACGGCGGCACGCCATGGCCGCTGCCAGGAACAATCCAGGCGGAAAATTTCGACAACGGAGGACAAAGTGTCGGCTACTACAACGCCGCCAACACCAACCAGGGCGGCCAGTATCGCAGCGCCGAGGGCGTCGGCATCGAAGCCTCCAGCGACAGCGGCGCCGGCTACGACGTCGGCTGGACTACGGCCGGAGAATGGCTCAACTACACGGTCAACGTCGCGGCGACCGGCAGCTACACGCTGCAAGTGCGGGTCGCCAGCCTGGGCCAGGGCGGCAATTTCCATGTCAATGTGGACGGGACGGCGGCGACTTCGCAGCTGACCATCCCGGACACCCAGGGCTGGCAGAACTGGCAGACGCTCTCCTCCAGCATCAGCCTGACGGCCGGCCAGCACGTCATCCAGCTGTACATGGATAGCGCCGGCAGCAGCGGTGCGGTCGGCAACTTCAACTGGCTTGTCGTCAGCAGCGCCGGCGCCGCGCCCGACTTCGGTCCCAATGTGCTGATCTTCGATCCCGGCATGTCGGCCGCCGCCATCCAGGGCCGGCTCAATACAGTGTTCAGCCAGCAGCAAAGCAACCAGTTCGGCAACGCCCGCTATGCACTGCTGTTCAAACCCGGCGCTTATAACGTCGACGTCAATGTCGGTTTCTATACCCAGGTGCTCGGCTTGGGAAATTCGCCCGACGACGTCAACATCACCGGCGCGGTGCACGTCGAAGCCGACTGGGACAACGGCAACGCGACGCAGAATTTCTGGCGCGGCGCCGAAAACATGGCGGTCAATCCGAGCGGCAGCCTGGACCGCTGGGCGGTATCGCAGGGCTCGCCATTGCGCCGCATGCATATCAAGGGCAACCTGGCGCTGGATGACGGCGGCTGGTCCAGCGGCGGCTTCCTGGCAGACTCCAAGGTCGACGGCCAGGTCCAGTCCGGCGGCCAGCAGCAATGGTTCACCCGCGATTCGCAAATCGGCAGCTGGAGCGGCGCCAACTGGAACATGGTGTTCGCCGGGGTCGACGGCGCGCCCGGCGGCGTGGTCTGGCCGAATCCTCCCGACACTGTGCTGGCGACCACGCCGCTGGTGCGGGAAAAGCCTTTCCTCACCATCGACGCCGGCGGCAACTATAACGTCTTCGTTCCCGCGCTCGCCAGCAACAATCACGGCGTCAGCTGGACCAGCGGCGCCGCAGCCGGCCAATCGCTCTCCATCAGCAGTTTCTATATCGCCAAGGAAGGCGTTGATACCGCCGCCAGCATCAACGCCGCCCTGAGCCAGGGCAAGAACCTGATCCTGACGCCGGGCGTCTACCATCTCAACGACACCCTGCGCATCGCCCGCGCCAACACCGTGGTGCTGGGCCTCGGCCTGGCGACGCTGCTGCCCGATAACGGCGTGGCCGCCATGTCGGTGGCCGACGTCGACGGCGTCAAGATCGCCGGCATCCTGTTCGATGCCGGTCCGCTCAGCTCGCCTGTCCTGCTGGAAGTCGGACCGACAGGAAGCAGCGCCAGCCATGCCGCCAATCCGACCTCCCTGCACGACCTGTTCTTCCGCATCGGCGGCGCAACCGTGGGCAAGGCCGCGGTCGGCCTGAAAATCAACAGCAGCGACGTCATCGGCGACGATTTCTGGATCTGGCGCGCCGACCATACCTACGGCGTCGGCTGGAGCAGCAACACCGCCACCAACGGCCTCATCGTGAACGGCGCCAATGTCACTATCTACGGCTTGTTTGTCGAGCACTTCCAGCAATACCAGACGCTCTGGAACGGCAACGGCGGCCGTGTCTATTTCTACCAGAGCGAACTGCCCTACGATGTGCCGGACCAGGGCAGCTGGATGAACGGCGGCAAGAACGGCTACGCCTCCTACAAGGTAGCCGACTCGGTCGCCAGCCACCAGGCATGGGGAGTCGGCATCTACTGCTACTTCAGCAGCAACAGCAGCGTCAAGGTATCGAGCGCGATCGAAGCGCCGGCCTCCGGCTTGAACGGCGCCATGTTCCATAACATGACGACGGTCTCGCTGGGCGGCGTCGGTGAGATCACGCACGTCATCAACCAGTATGGCAATAGCGCCAACGCCGGCTCCAGCGTAGTCAGGCTGGCGAAATAAAGATACGCAGGCTTACCTGCTCGGGAATTGTTCTAGTTGACAAATGTTTGGCTTACAAATTAATCAACCACGACATCATTCATTCTGGAGAATACTTTGCCTAATTTACCCATGAAGACAATATCGAAAGCCCTGCTGCTTTCCTGCGGCCTGCTGGCCTTGTCCCTGAACGCCGGGGCGCACGGCCTGGCGGCCGGCAGCCAGGCCAGGCTGGACGCCAGGGTCGCCCCCTGCGACGCTGCCTGGGTCGACGGCGCCGTTTACACCGCTGGCGACAAGGTCAGCTACGGCGGCGTCAACTACAGCGCTGTCTACTGGACCCAGGGGAACAATCCGGCCAGCAGCAGCGGCGCCATTGCAACGGCGCAGCCATGGATCAGCGGCGCCAGCTGCCAGCAGGCCAAGGCGGCAGCCAACGACCATGATGCGAATTTCTCTCCGGCCACGCTGCAATTCCTGAAAGCCAATACCGGCCTGGACGGCGAGCAGTGGGACAACATCATGAAGCTGATCAACAAGCCGGAACAGGATTCGCTCAACTGGACCAAATACTACGGCTACTGCGAAAACATCAATGACGACCGCGGCTACACCATCGGGATTTTCGGCGCCACCACTGGCGGCCCCAACGATGAAGGTCCGGACGGTCCGGCGCTGTTCAAGGAATTCGACGCCGCCAGCGGCGCCGCCAACCCTTCGATCGCAGGCGGCCTGGCGCGCGCCGGCGCGCATGGCAACATGCAAGGCGCGATCCTGAAGATCACCGATAGCAAGGCGGATTTCTACAAGAAGATCGGGGCGCTGCAAAACAACCCGGCATGGCGCGAAGCCATGTGGCATACTTTTTATAATGTCTATATCAAGTACAGCCTGCAGCAGGCGCGCCAGCGCGGCTTCACCTCGGCGCTGACCATCGGCTCGTTTGTCGATACGGCGCTGAACCAGGGCGCCAGCGGCGATTCCGGCACGCTGGAAGGCGTGCTGTCGCGTTCGGGCAAGAGCACCGATGAAAAAACCTTCATGACCAGTTTCTACGCGCAACGCAGCAAGATCGTCGATACCAATCAGTACAACCAGCCGCCTAACGGCAAGAACCGGGTGAAAGAATGGAGCACCCTGCTGGGCCTGGGAGAAACCGACCTCAAGAATGCCGATGCGGACGTGGTCAAGGTGACCAACTGGACCATGAAGTAAGCCTGGGGACGCCTGGGCCGTGACCGGCCCGGGCGCGATGCGCAGATCCGGGGCTAGTTGATGTCGATGTCGATGCAGCATCACCATCAGGAGATAGCGATGAAACTCAAGGGATCCTGCCATTGCGGCGCCGTCCGCTTCAGCCTGGAAAGCGCTACGCCCTACCCTTACCAGCGCTGCTACTGCTCGATCTGCCGCAAGACCCAGGGCGGTGGCGGCTACACCATCAATATCGGCGGCGACGCCGGCACCCTCAAGGTCACCGGCCGTGACGACGTCAGCGTCTACCACGCCAAGCTCAAGCGCAAGGGCGAGCGCCGGGTCCATACCAGCACCGCGCAACGGCATTTCTGCCGGCGCTGCGGCAGCGCCTTGTGGCTGTTCAGTCCGGAATGGCCGGAGCTGGTGCATCCGTTTGCCTCAGCCATTGACACGCCGCTGCCGACGCCGCCTGAACACACCCATCTGCTGCTCGCCTACAAGGCGCCCTGGGTGGAAGTCAAGGCCGGCCGTAAAGACCAGCAGTTCGCCGAATTCCCGCATGAGTCATTGGCGGATTGGCATGAGCGGCTAGGGCTGCTCACATAGTTCTGTTCTGTCATTCGCGCCTCCACCTTGCGCCTAGACGGAGCTTTTAGAAAGCGGCGCTCAATTTTCTGCCGGCTCAGCTGCCAAAGCGGCGTCGAACACATTGATCAAGGTGATCAGATAATCCATGCGGGCCCGCTCCCGCATGGTGGTTCTCCGCCCCCATAAGAAATCAAACTCAGCCACGATGCGCAGATATTCCTTTTCGCAAATGACAGGTGTATCCATTTCTTCCTCCGGCATAATCGCACTTCGATTTTCCTGCCCTGGCAGACAGACTTGAGCGTCAGGCGTCCTGCTCGCGCCACCAGCGCCGCCCGGCCTGGGGCGCGGCGACGCTCAGCATTTCACCCATCTGCGGCGTGCTGACCGGAACTCCCTGCTCCCCAGCGAGCGCGACGATGCGCTCGAACGGGTCTTGCCACAGATGCAGGGCAAGGTCGAAGGTGCCGTTATGCACCGGCAGCAAATGCTTGCCGCCCAGGTCCAGGTGGGCTTGCAGCGTCTGTTCCGGCTGCATGTGGACGTCCGGCCAGTCATGGTCGTAGGCGCCGGTTTCTATCATGGTCAGGTCGAATGGGCCGTAGCGCCGGCCGATCTCCTTGAAGCCGTCGAAATAGCCGCTGTCGCCGCTGAAGAACAGGCGCAGATCGTCATCGATGATCACCCAGGAGGCCCACAGCGTACGGTTGCCGTCAGTCAGGCCGCGTCCGGAAAAATGGCGCGCCGGCGTCGCCGCCAGCTGCAAGCCGCCGACCCGGGTGCTTTGCCACCAGTCCAGCTGCTGCACCTTCTCCGCCGGAATGCCCCACTTGATCAGCGTGTCGCCCACGCCCAGCGGCGTCAGGAAGTGCTTTACCTTGCCGGCCAGCTGCAGGATCGCAGCGTGATCCAGATGATCGTAATGGTCATGCGACAGGATCACACCCTCGATAGGCGGCAAATCGGCGATGCCGATCGGCGGCTGGTGGAAGCGCTTGGGACCGATCCACTGCAGCGGCGAAGCGCGCTCGGAAAACACCGGATCGGTCAGCCAGAATGCGCCGCGCAGCTTCAGCAGCATAGTTGAATGGCCGAGGCGGAACAGCGAACGGTCGGGCGCCGCCAGCAGCTGCGCCGTGCTGATCGCCTGCACCGGGATCGGCCGCGCCGGCACCGTTCCAGCCGGCTTGTCGAAAATGAAACGCCACAACACTTGCAAGGTCTTGCGCAAGCCGTTCTTGTGCATCGGCTGGCGGTTCCTGAACTTGCCGTCGCGCCGCATTGAATATTGGATGGGGAGAGCCGTATCAAAAGCCTCGAGGGTTTCGCTTGCCATGCTGGTTGTCCTGTCCGGATATCGGTTATTTGATGATTTCTGCTGAAAACTGAAATATATTACACTACACAGTGTAGTTTATAACATAAAAAAGTAAACTTGGCAGTGCAAATAAATCCTATCCGGGGCATGGCAGCCATGGCGAGCGCCGGTGAATCGGCCAGCGCGTTCATCACCTGGCTCAAATCCAACTACGGCGAGCAGCTGCGCATGGCGGAACTGGCGCAACGCGCAGGCATGAGCGTGTCGTCGCTGCGGCATCACTTCAAGGCAGTCAGCGCCATGACGCCGGTGCAGGATCAGACCATGCATGCCGACAGACGCTTATGTCTGATCGGCCTGTGTTTTGGCAATGAACGGCTGCGTTTCTCTGATATTGTTTCGGCTGCGCGTGCGCTGCAGGGGCTCCGGGTAGTTTCCGTGACCTGATGGCGCTCATCACAAACCAGCTTTTTCAATTATTCCCGGACCGAGATGCAACATCGCAAATTCTGCAAGACTGCCAGCATGTTTTTCAAATTCGGATTGCTGGGAATATTCAGCCTGGGTTTGCTGACGGCCGTGACGATCGCCGCTGTCGGACTTTCCGACCGTATTGAGGCAAGTGATGTAGCAATTGTCTTCGGCTCCAAGGTCAACCCCGACGGCACCGCCTCTCCGCGCCTGGCTGCACGCCTGGACAAGGCTGGCGAATTGTACAAGTCAGGAGTAATTACGCATTTAATCGTCAGCGGCGGCACCGGCAAGGAAGGCGTGGATGAAGCAGTCGCCATGAAAAACTATCTCGTTGCGCGGCAAGTGCCGGCTGCATCGATATTGGTTGACAGCCATGGCGACACAACGGCTGACACAGCAAAAAACAGCACTGCGTTGATGCATCTGCATGGCTACAAGAGCGCTTTGCTTGTGTCCCAGTATTTTCACATTGCGCGGGCGCGCCTCGCCTTTAAGCAATGCGGCATATCGCGCCTTTACAACGCCCATCCTGTTTTTTTTGAATGGCGTGACATATATTCGCTGGCCCGGGAAGTTATCGGATTCTATGCCTACGCCTTGCACTACTGAGCGACGTCGCCGTCAAAACCCTGACCATTCTCCAAAAATTGTCCACACCGTCCTGAGACTGCGCTTCATCAAGATAAAGTTTTGATGAAGCCCTCGTTTATAAAAAGCAATAAGTAAAAATAAATGGCTTAATATATTGCCAATCGTGGCCGGTTCCCGGTGACCGACTGCTCTGCTAACACATGCTACCCCGCCACCAATCATCCCAAAATGGAGTCCGACGATGAATGCACGCAGCATTCTTGATCACTGGCAGGACAGCGGCGCGCTCGACCAGCCGGGCTATCGGCGCGCGCTGCTGGCTTTGCATCTGGCGCCTGACGCCGAGCGCTGGCGCCGGCTGGCGGCATTGCTGCTGTTGATCAGCGGCGCCTTGTGCCTGCTGGCCGGCACAGTGATGGTATTCGCTTCCAATTGGCTGACCTGGCCGCGCCTGGCGCGGGTCGGCGTCGCCGAAGCCGGCTGGCTGGCGCTGCTGGCATGGGCTTTCCTGGCCCGGCCTGACAGCGACGGCCGGCGCTGGGCGCTGTTTGCCGTGGCTGCCATGTCCGGCATCTGGCTGGCGGTGATCGGGCAAACCTACCAGACCGGCGCCGATGCCTGGCAGCTGTTTGCGCTATGGGCGGCGCTGGCCTTGCCATGGGCGCTGCTGGCCGATTTCGCGCCGCTGTGGGGCTTGTGGATCGTCATTGCATCGCTGGCGCTGCAGCTGTGGCTGCCGCATGCGCCGTGGCGTCCGGCGCTGTCGTCCTGGGGCCTGTTCGATGAAGCCAACCTGCCCTTGATCGGCTTCTGGCTGGCGGCGCTGGCCCTGGCCGAACGGCTGCAAAGCGCGGCGGCGCCATGGACCGCGCGCATCCTGCCACGCCTGCTGGGACTGGGATTGGCGCTGCTGCTGACGATCCAGGCCAGCATGGTGCTGGCCGGCGCGCATCAGCATGTTTTCGGGCTTTCGGCAGCCAGCAGCAACCCTGTAATCCTGATCTTGTGGCTAGCCTGCGTGGTTGCAGCGCTCTATTTTTATTTACAGCGGCGCGATCTGTTGCTGCTGGCGCTGCCTTTGTTTTCTGTCTGGGTCGCCGTGCTGGCCTGGGTGATCGGTTCCGCCCATGGCGACAACTGGCTGTATCCGGTTTCCATACTGGCGATCGGCGGCCTCGGCGCCATCGGCTGGTGGCTGCACGCCCGCCACCAGCAATGGCAAGCCGCGTCGCAGCCGGCATTAATGGAGGCGGCGCAATGAGCCAGCCAAGCAACCAGATTGCCGACTGGGACGGCGTGATCGCCGGCTTGCGCGAGAGCGGCGCGCTGCGCCAGGACGCTGCCTTGCCCGGGCGCGATGATGCCCTGCCCTGGTCGGTCATGATCCTGCAAACCATCGCCGCCTGGATTGCCGCTGCCTTGCTGGTGGCGGCAGTGGTAGTGCCGGCCTTCATCGCCAGCAACGAAAGCGCCTGGATCGTTTGCGGCGTGCTGCTGATAGCCGTTGCGACAGCCGTGATGCGGCTCAATCGGCAATCGTTTTTCCTGCCGCAGATGGCGGTGCCGGTAGCGATTGCCGGCGCCGTGCTGGTCGGCGCCGGCCTGAAGCCGGATTCGTGGGAACTGCCGGCCTTCGTGCTGGCGCTGATACTGTTCGCACTGTCCGGACACCGCCTGCTGCGCTTCATTGCGGCCGGCGTCATGCTGGCGGTGCTGTGGTACTGGATGACGCCATGGCTGGGGCGTTACAACTACGGCCTGCGAGAGCACGCCACGTGGATGTGGCAACTGGCGCCGCTGCGCAATCTGCTGTTTTCGCTGGCGCTGTGGTGGCTGTGGACTCACCCGCTGAAACTGTCCGGCCTCGGTCCGGCGGTCTGGCAACCGGTGCGCCATGCCCTGCTGTGGTTCTGGCTTGGCGCGCAGGTATGGCAGGCCATTGGCTGGCACGAATTATTCGTGGCGCCGTCCGATGCCGATCAATGGCTGGCGCCAAATGGCCTCTGGCTTGCCTACCGGCTGCTAGACCTGCTGCCGTTACTGGTTGCCGTATTCATGACGCTGCGCCGTAACCCCGGATTGGCCGCCAGGATCTTGCCGCTGGCGGTGCTGTTGCCGCTCTGCGTCTTGTCGCCGGCGTTAGCGACGGCGGCGCTGGTGCTTTGGATCGGCCTGGCCGAAGGCCGCAGCTATCTGACGGCGCTCGGCATTGCCGCTGCACTGGCCGGCTTCGGCGCTTTCTATTACAACTTGAACTGGCCCCTGCTGTACAAGGGACTGCTGCTGATGGCGAGCGGCATCGCACTGTTGCTGATGTGGCTGTCCATGTCGAGGAGAGCAACATGATGCGGTGGCGCCTGCCTCTTTTCATCATCGCTGCGCTGATCACCCTGCTGTTCCTGAACGGCATCGTCTGGCGGCACGAACAAACCCTGGCGCAGGGCCGCGCGATACTGCTGCCGCTGCGTCCGGTCGATCCGCGTTCGCTGATGCAGGGCGATTACATGGCGCTTGACTATCAACTGACGCAACAGCTGACTAAGCAGCTGGTCGCTGCCAAAACACCCCCGGCGCCAGGTCAGGCGCTCGGCGTAATACTCGGCACCGACGCTGACGGCGTTGCGCAATTTCTGCGGATGGCCCAGGCCGGCGAACAACCGCAAGCCGGCGAAACCCTGGTGCGCCTGAAATGGGAAGACAATGGCGCACACCTGCCGAGCAGCAGTTATTTCTTCGCCGAGGGCGAAGGCGCCCGCTTCGCCCTGGCCCGCTACGCAATCTTCCGCGTAGCGCGCGATGGCACAGCCTTGCTGGCTGGCCTGGCGGACCAGCAGCATCAGGCGATTCCCGACCGCATCAAGAAAACTCCGGTAACTAGCGACAGCAAACAATGACATCTCATCTCCTGAAACGCCTGGCCCAATCAGCCCTGCTGATCCAATTCGCCTTTACACCACATGCGCAAGCGGATACAGGCCAAATGGCCGTCCGCAAGCCAGAATGGGCTCAGGCCGTGGACACCTCGGCCAATCTTTATTTGGTCGACAAGAATTTCTATCGCAGCGCCGCCTTGCGGCCACAGGATATCAAGACGCTCAACCAGCTGGGCATCAGAACAGTGGTCAACCTGCGCTCATTCCACTCGGATGACGGTTTGCTGAAAGATACCGGCATCAAGGCCGTGCATGTCGGCATCAACACCTGGGAAATCAACGATCAGAACGTGATCGATGCCTTGCGCGCGATACGCGCCGGCGCCAAGGAAGGCCCGGTCTTGCTACATTGCTGGCATGGCGCCGACCGGACCGGCCTGGTCACCGCGATGTACCGCGTCGTATTCCAGGACTGGAGCAAGCAAAAGGCGCTGGAAGAGCTGACTGACGGCGGCTACGGATACCACTCGCTGTGGAAAAACATTCCGAAATACATGGATGCCGTAGACATTGAAAAAATCCGCGCGGGTGTTGAGAGCAATGGTTGAGCAACGTTCTGCCGCATCCCTTGCTCCAGCCTGCGTCCAATCACACCCGCTGCAACCCCAGTGAAAACACCACCCCATCCGCCACATTTTGCGCGGTGATGGTGCCGCCCATCTTGGCCATATAAGTCTTGGCGACAAACAGCCCCTGCCCCCGGCTGCCGTTGGCGCCGGCGTCAAGCTGGTCGGACACGCCGTATTCGAAAATCTTGTCGATCAGTTCACCAGCGATATTCGGCCCGTAATTATGAATGGCGATGGTGGCCGCGGTTTCAGTGGTTTTCAGGTCGATGGAAATCATGGTGCCCGGCAGGCGGCAACGATCGGCATTGCGCAGGACGTGAGTTACCACATCCTCCAGCGAATAATCATCCGCCCTGACCATCACGCCCTGCTGCCCGCCGGAGAAGCTGACGTCCGCGATGCCGACCAGCGGCGCATTGTCCGCGACGTTGCCGAGAAAAGCACCGATGTCGATGGCCGTCACCTGCAGCACCGTGGACTGGAACGCCTCGCTGGGAGAGGCGCTGCCATACAGCACCCGCACCGCTTGCTGCATGCGGTTGATGTAGCGGCTGCTCTGGCTTTCGGCGGCGCCGTGCAGGGCCATCAAAGACTGCAGCGGCGACATGATTTCATGGCCCACCGCATGCCACATTTCCTTTTCCTGCTCGGCGCGGATTTCCTCCCGCTCGAGGTCTTCCTTGACGCGCCTGAGCAGGTCGTGCAGGCAGCTTGCCAGTACGCCAAGCTCGTCGGCGCCGCGCAGGTCGGTCAGGTCGAACTGGTCGAGCCCGCCCGAACCCTTGACGATCTTGGACACCTTGGCGGCGCGCCGGGTCAGCAATGTGATGCGGCGAATGATGCCGATCTCGATGATCAGCCAGGCGACGAACAAGGCCAGCAGCATGGCGCCGACAAACCACGATACCCGCGCAGCCACCACGCCCAGGCTGCGGTTGACGCTGCGCTCGTCGCCCGTCAAGGTCACATCATAGATTCCCGCTGCCGTCACCACAGATTCCCGGCTGTCGTTCGGCGGACCGACTTCGTCCACCGGCAGGCGGCGCACCAGGCGGCTTAGCAGGCGCGAGCTGTCGTCCGGATGATCTTCGGCCCCGCTCAGGCTGACCAGGTCAGCGCCGCCTGCCGCGCCGCGCTTCCTGATGCGCAAGCTCTCGCCCGGCAACAGCAGCGAAGCAAGGTCGCTCACGGCAAATGCCCGCGCTGCGCTCGCGCTTTTGCTGTCAAGAAGCAGCGGGCCGTCGCCCGGAGGCAAGACCTCGATGCGCACCTCGATCTTGTCCAGGTCGGCGGGCGGCCAAACCGGATTTTTTTCCTGGAACAGGGCATCCTGCAGGACGCCTATCGGCAGGCGCAACGAGAAAAACGAACTGCGCGGGCAATCGGCATCGCCCTGCCCGGGCTTGCTGCATAAGGTGCTTTGCCAGATCCAGCCGCGGAAATCCTTGACCGGCCTGGCTCCCACCCGGCCGCTATCGTCATCGAGAAAACCGGTCAGGCGGCCATGCGCGCCACGCGTTTGCACGGCATTCGGATCGCCGTTCTTTTCGAACGGTGCAATCCAGCGGTAGGTCTGTCCGCGCAGCGTTACCGTCACCCGCAGGCGATGCGCGTCGCCGATATCCTGTTCGCCGCGCTGGTGCGGCACCAGTTCATCGCTGACAAAACTGCCGGCCGCATAAATGAAGCCGCCGGCCCAAGGGTTGTTGCCGACGGCCACGCAGAGCGCGCCGTCATCCCCATACTGCACCAGGCAGCCGGACATGGTGATGGCCTGCCGCACCTTGTTCTGGTCGTCGAAATCGAGCGAGGGAAACGGCAGCAATACCGGATGCAGCGCGGCTGCGCCGCCATTTTCGGCGCGCGGATTCAGCAGCGCCAATTGCCCGGCGGGATGACGCAAGGTGGCCAGGATCTGGTCGCTGGTCTTGCGGAAGCTGGCCTGGTAATTCTTGTAACTCAGCTGCTTTTCCTGCTGCAGCACATACAGCGCCAGCGCCACCGTAGCCACCGCCAGCAGCAGGAAGGCGCCCCGGAACAGGATGCGCAGGCGGTATTGGGCGAGATTCGGAAAGCTGATCTTCATGGGCAGTCATTCCCGCTGTCGAAGTGGCCGCGCATCATTTTTCCTGGTCGACCCAGCGAAAGCCGCGCATCGGGATATTTTCAATGCAGGAGAACTCGGCATCGACCTCGCGAAACGCATCGCGGATGGTGCTGACATGCTTGCGGATATTGTCGCGGTTGCGCCCGCTCTTGACCACCTGGAACAGCTGCTCGTAGGTCACCACCTGGCCGCGGTGCTCGTACAGCGCCGCCAGCAGGCGTTGCGCCGTCAGCGGCAGGTTGATGCGTTGCGCGCGCCAGATCGGGGTCTTCTGGCGCAGCGGGTCGATCGACAGTTCATTGCTGCTGGCCGTGGGCATGCTCTCCTTCGCGCCGTTGCGGTCCTTGGCGGCGCGCAGGATCTCCAGGAAGGTATCGATGAAATCGGATTCCTCGAAGGTCGCCTTTTGCAGGTAATCCCAAGCGTCCAAGGCCTTCATGATGCTGCGGTAGATGGTGGCCGGCATGGCCGACACCACCAGCACCGGCGTCGCCTGGCCCTTGTTGATGGCATTGATGATGGCGACGCCGGCATGCCGTTCGCGGCCCAGCTCGATGTCGAGCACCACCAGGTCGTAATTTTCACGCGCCAGCGCCGCCTCGGCGTCATCGCGCGTGTACCACTGGTCGACGTGGATGCCGGGCTTGGCCGCCTCGATCCAGCCCTTGAGCTGGTTGCTGGTCGGGATGTCGTCTTCGATCACCGCTACTTTTTGTGCCTGCTTTGACATTTTTTCTCCGCTGCTTCCACTATCGATGACGCACCTGCAATGAGAAGAACCTGCTTGCAAGAGTAAGGATTCATGAAAGTATCCACGCTTTCCCATGAAAAGTCTGCGCCGCGCTGTGAGTATTTCTTCACACGGCTTACCGGACTGCGACGTTGCGGAGCATTCACCACCCCCGGATAACGCGACTGCCCCTGCCTGCCCATTGTTACTTCCGCCGCCTGGAGCGCAAGATTCTTCCCAGGGAAAAGCACTGCATGCCGCTCCCGACCATCGGATTACCACATCAACCAGGGGAAATATCATGTCTGAACGGCTCGAATCACTGCTGCAAGGTCTGCTTGCACTGCTCACCACAACCATTTCTGCAATCGGCGCCACGCTGGCCGGCCTGGGCCGTGCCGCGCGGCGCGCCTGGATGCTGTTGCTGGCAATCGGGCTGATAGGCGGCGCCGGCTACGAACTGATCACCCATCCGCCGTTCAAGACCCTGGAGCCCGGCGAGGTCGGCATCCGCTCCAACAAGCTCACCGGCGGCACCGCCGAGGTCAAAGACGGCCTGGTCGTAGTCATCCCCGGCCTGCATGAATTGCGGCGCTACTCGCTGCTGGACCAGGTGTATCGCCCGGTGCGCAGCAGCAAGGCCAATGGCGAAGCGCCGTTCCAGTCGATCGAGGGCCTGTCGCTGGGCGTCGACCTGACCATACGCTATGCCATCGATCCGGCCAGGCTGGCCGGCATCGCCAAGGAACTGCCTGCCGACATCAACGGCGAGATCGTCGAGCCCATGGTGCAAGGCGTGATCTACAAGTCTTTCACCCGCTATTCGGTGCGCGACATCTTTTCCACCAAGCGCGGTGAAATCCAGAAAGAAATAGAAAACGAGTTGAAACCGAAACTGGCGGCCGACGGCATCATCCTGCGCGGCGTGCAGATGGGTCAGGTCGACCTGCCGCCGGAATACCGCCAGGGCATGGAAAAATTGCTGGCCGAAGAGCTGGAAAGCGAAAAAATGAAATACACGCTGGAGCTCAAGAGCAAGCAAGTCCAGCAAACCGAACTGGAAGCTGAAGCCGAGAAGGTCAAGCGCGAAAAATCGGCCGAAGCGGCCGGCAACGAGCAAATCATCGCCGCCAAGGCCCAGGAAGAAGCCATGAAACACGTGCTGCCGTTCAAGCAAAAGCAGATCGAGCAGCGCCAGTATGAAGCCGAAGCAGAAAAGGTATCGCGCATCAAGACCGCCGAAGGCAGCGCAGAAGCGCGCCGCATCGAGGCCACCGGCGAAGCCGATTCGCGCCGCAAACTGGCCGACGTCGAAGCCTATCGCCTGGAAACGGTCGGCAAGGTCACCAGCGCCCAGCTGGAACGCGATGGCGCGCTGATCACCAAGAATCCCTTGCTGATCCAGAAAACCATGGCCGACAAGCTGTCCGACAAGATTTCGGTAATCATCGCTCCGCCCCCAGCCAGCGGCGGCTTCATCGGCTCGGCCCTGCTCGGCAGCACGCAGGCAACCGCCTCCCAAAACCCGCAAACCAGCGCTGCCGCTGCTGAGGAGACACAACAATGATGCTCGCCGCCCTGGCCCTGGTCGCCATCGTCACCCAGGATAACGCCGCCCTGCGCGCCGCGCCGCGCGAATCCGCCCAGCAGCAGGCCGTGCTGTGGCAAGGCGACAGCCTTGAAGTGCGCGGCGAGAAGATGGATTACCTGCAGGTCTACGACCACCGCCGCGAACACGGCGGCTATATCCGCGCCTCGCAAGTGCGCACCCAGTCCCTGGAACCTAAGGACGCGCCCGACCTGCTGGCCGTCGTGCGCTTCCTGCGCGACACGCCGGGCGCCGAGGCGCTCGGCATCAGCTACGCGGCGGCCTACCTGAAAGCGGCGCCGGCCGAAGCCATCGGCCCTGAACCGTTCGATGCGCTGGGGACCATGGCGGACCGCCTGGCGCGCCGTGCTTCCGCCAAAAGGGGCAAGGCCGACGACACCGTATTGTCGGCCCATCTTGAAGTGGCCTCCAGCTATGGCATCGGCATGCAGGGCTTCGAGCGCGACGGTCGCGTGCAGTTGTGCTACAACGGCGAAGCCTTCCGCCGCGTGCTGGCCATGAAATCGAACGACGGCCAGCGCGCCCGCGCCGCCCTGGCGCTGACCCGGCCCGAATGCGTAGACCCGAACATCACACCCACCGAGCGCAACAGCCTCGACGCCTGGCGCGCCGACGTCCTCGACCGTGTGCAACTGACCAACTTGCCCGAATACGAGAAAAACCGCCTGCGCCTGCGCCGCGCCAGCGTCTGGGCCAGCATCGCCTTCGAGCGCACCAGGCAGCATCAGCCGGCGCAGGAAGCCGCCAACCGCGCCTTGCAGGAACTGGCTGGCGTCAACAAGGAAGAAATCGCCGAACCGGACGCGGCCGCTTATACCGACGCCGCTGTGCGCGTCGCCGCCTCGCGCTGGGCGGCGGAACCTGAACCCGTCAGCGCCGGCAACGGCCTGGCCGTCGTCACCACGCCCGGTGAAAGCGGCGAAACCTGCGTCGCGCTGATAGACGCCAAGCACGATCAAAAAAATCCGCTCGTCAAGCGCTGCACCTACGGCCTGGTCTGGAAAGCTTCGGCCAGCGTCAACGCCCAGCAAAGCGCGCTGGCGCTGGCCGTGCAGCCGCTCGATTCATGGCGCGAGCTGTGGGTATTCCATCAGGGAGAAAAAGGCTGGACCATCGACATCCTGCCGCCGGCCGCCAACGCGCCCGATGTCGGCTACCTGGAATTTGCCGGCTGGGTGCCAGGCAGCGCCAAGATGCTGGCGGTGCGCGAAGCGCGCGTGGACGGGCGTTTCAAGCGCAGCTTTGAAGTGATACGGATGGATACCATGGATGTCGAAAAACAGGCCGACAATCCGCGTTCGCTGAGCCTGTTTTATCGGTGGCAGGATCCGGCCTGGAAGCGCGGGACTCTGAGTATGCGGTGATGGCGGCCAGATAGAGAATACGGGTTCGCAATTGTGCGGCGGGCGCACCTGAAACGCCCGCGACTCCCCAGCGCCCGTCCTGCAAGAGCCGCTGCATAAAGACAACCGGATAGGTTATCCATCGTGGAGAGCAAGTCATTTGCGGTGGTCAATCATCCATTTGACCTTGCGCTTAGCTTCGCTAAACGCTGTCTCTTCGCTGTCCAGGAGCAGGTCCTTGCACTTGCGGACCGGCCCATCCTGAATTTGATATGACCAGGTCCATCCGCCATTTCTCACTTCCAAAACATCAATCGAATAATGGATGCCTTTGTATTCAAATTGATGCGTCATGTTCGCCATGCTACCCGGAAAAGAGTACGTGCACAGCCAGCCTTGCAAGATCGTGATGACAGCATGGAATCATTTACCGGTGTCGATCAGATGTTTTGCGAACGCCAATCCTTGATCGCGGGCGTCGCGCCATGTATTGGACGGATCGAGCACCGGCGCTTGCTGCAATACCCCGTCTATCAAAACGGCCCAGCAATACTTCCCGCCTCGGGCAATCGTGCTGGTGACTTTGATCACACTTCCTTTATGCTCCGTCTCGAATTGCGGCATGTATTTCCCGTAGATAGTTTTCAAAAGGAAAATCTACCATGTCAAACAGACACTTCATACTGGTAAAAATACAAGCTATTGCTGCCGAAAGCGGCGCCGATTGCTGTTCTCGCCGCTTTCCTGGGTTTAAACAGATGACAAACGTGATCCCAGGACGCGAGCAAACGGAAAATGGATTGGGACGACAAGCGCCAAGGTCCGGATCATCAATTTCATGTCTCATTAGAATCATGCTTATTAAAAAAAATGAGCGTCCAAGGACGCTCATTCGAAGCACAATTAAAAAGCTAGCTTACCGTTACCATGAAAAGCCAACTCCAGCATTGATTAATGTGCGCGTACCGGAAGTTGTGCTGACGCCGAACTTGATGACAGTATTCGGATTGACGCGAGCACTGGCGCCGAGGGCCAGAGCCGTGTAACCAGCATAACTGCCGATGCCGGCGCCCAACGCAAATGTCTTGCCGCTATCGACTTGCGGAAGACCGGCCAAGGCCCCAGCCATCGCCACGCCGCTAAAGGCGATGCGCTGAACATCCCCGACCTGGTTTTGCACGGCCGACAATTGCGAGACATTCACCGCATCGGTTGGATCGACGCCGGCCGCCACATTGGTGATCCGGCGCTCGCTGCCAGGAGCTCCGACAGATACGGTATTGGCTTGATCCGCTATCGAACCGGCGCCCAAGGCCACCGCATTGTTCCCGGTGGCTTGCGCCCCCGCCCCTGTCGCCACGGAGTTATTCCCCGAGGCCAGCGAATTCTGCCCAATCGCGACAGTAGGATCGCCAGTCGCCTGGGCATTGTTACCAATCGCCACCGATCCGGCCTGCGACGCCAAGGCGCGGAAGCCCACGGCAGTGGTATTGGCGTCGGTTGCCTGCGCGTTGGAACCGAATGCCGTTGCGCCGTCTTTGGTGGCCTGCGCACACAAGCCGGAACCGGTCGCATCGACACCCTTCACTGTGGTACAGGTTGCCGGCGTCACATTGTTGATCACCGCACCGCTGGTTCCACGCGTCTGCACCGTGCCATCGCTGTTGGCGCCGCCGATCGTAGTGGAACCGATCGTCGAACCATTCGCAGCAGCGGCAGCAGAGGCGTCCGCCAGCGGTTTCAGCGACGTCGACAATGAGCCGACACCGACCAGGCTTGTTGAGAGCGTGGTCAGTTGTCCCAGCCCGGTTGATATCGACGCAACGCCGGTTGACAAGGAATTGATGCCACTCGCCGCGGTGCTCAAGCCGCTTGAAGTTGAGGTCGACAGCGACGATACATTGCTGTTCGTGGTGCTCAGGCCGGTGGACAGCGAACTGATGCCGCTTGCCGCCGTGCTCAAGCCCGTCGAAGTCGATGTCGATAACGCCGACACATTGCTGTTGGTCGTACTCAGCCCCGTTGACAGCGAATTTACGCCGCTCTGCGCCGTACTGATCCCTGTCGACGTCGAGGTCGACAGCGATGTCACGTTGCTGTTAGTCGAGCTCAAGCCGGTTGACAGCGAATTGATGCCGGCCGACGTCGAAGTGGACAAAGACGATAACTGACTGAAGTTCACAGCATCGGTTGGCTTCACACCGGCAGCCACATTGGTCAGCGTCACCGGCGTTGTCGCGCCAACTCCTCCCAAAGTAACGCTGGTGTGGCCAGGGTTGTCATATTGAACCGAGTTGGCAACCCCTGTCGACAAGGAACCCACATTGCTATTCGTTGTACTCAGGCCAGTGGACAGCGAATTTACACCGCTTTGTGCCGTGCTGATGCCTGTCGAGGTCGAGGTCGACAGCGATGTCACGTTGCTGTTGGTGGTACTGAGCCCCGTTGACAGCGAACCGATATTGCTAGCGTTGGTGCTGATGCCGGTCGAGGTTGAAGTCGACAGCGAAGTCACGTTGCTGTTGGTTGTGCTCAGGCCTGTCGACAAGGAGCCAACATTGCTGTTAGTTGTACTCAACCCAGTCGACAACGAACCAATGTTGCTAGCGTTGGTGCTGATGCCGGTCGAGGTCGACGTCGACAACGAAGTCACGTTGCTGTTGGTCGTGCTCAACCCAGTCGACAGCGAGCCGATATTGCTGGCGTTGGTGCTGATGCCCGTTGAGGTCGAAGTCGACAACGATGTCACGTTACTGTTTGTCGTGCTCAGCCCTGTCGACAGTGAACCAATATTGCTGGCATTCGTGCTGATGCCGGTCGAGGTCGACGTTGACAGCGACGTCACGTTGCTATTGGTTGTGCTCAGACCAGTCGACAACGAGCCGATATTGCTGGCGTTGGTGCTGATGCCGGTCGAGGTCGAGGTCGACAGCGATGTCACGTTGCTGTTGGTTGTGCTCAGCCCGGTCGACAGCGAACCGATGTTGCTTGCGTTGGTGCTGATACCGGTCGAAGTCGACGTTGACAGCGAGGTCACATTGCTGTTGGTCGTGCTCAGGCCAGTCGACAGCGAACCGATGTTGCTGGCGTTGGTGCTGATGCCGGTCGAGGTCGACGTTGACAACGACGTTACGTTGCTGTTGGTCGTGCTCAAGCCGGTTGACAACGAACCAATGTTGCTGGCATTCGTGCTGATGCCGGTCGAAGTCGACGTTGACAACGACGTCACGTTGCTATTGGTAGTGCTCAGACCGGTCGACAATGAGCCGATGTTGCTAGCGTTCGTACTGATGCCAGTCGAGGTCGACGTCGACAGCGAGGTCACATTGCTGTTGGTTGTGCTCAGACCTGTCGACAGCGAGCCGATATTGCTGGCGTTCGTGCTGATGCCGGTCGAGGTCGACGTCGACAACGAAGTCACATTGCTGTTGGTCGTGCTCAGGCCAGTCGACAGCGAGCCGATATTGCTGGCGTTGGTGCTGATGCCCGTTGAGGTCGAGGTCGACAGCGATGTCACGTTACTGTTTGTCGTGCTCAGCCCTGTCGACAGTGAACCAATATTGCTGGCATTCGTGCTGATGCCGGTCGAGGTCGAGGTCGACAACGAGGTCACATTGCTGTTGGTCGTGCTCAAGCCGGTCGACAATGAACCAATGTTGCTGGCATTGGTGCTGATGCCGGTCGAAGTCGACGTCGACAGCGACGTCACGTTGCTGTTGGTCGTGCTCAGGCCAGTCGACAGCGAGCCCACATTGCTGTTCGTTGTGCTCAGACCGGTGGACAACGAATTCACGCCGCTTTGTGCTGTACTGATACCGGTCGAAGTCGAGGTTGACAGCGAGGTCACGTTGCTATTGGTTGTACTCAGCCCTGTCGACAGCGAACCGATATTGCTGGCGTTGGTGCTGATGCCGGTCGAAGTCGAGGTCGACAGCGAGGTCACATTGCTGTTGGTTGTGCTCAGGCCAGTCGACAGCGAACCGATGTTGCTGGCATTGGTACTGATGCCAGTCGAGGTCGACGTCGACAACGACGTCACGTTGCTGTTGGTCGTGCTCAAGCCGGTCGACAACGAACCAATGTTGCTGGCGTTGGTGCTGATGCCGGTCGAGGTCGACGTCGACAGCGAAGTCACATTGCTGTTGGTCGTGCTCAGGCCAGTCGACAGCGAACCGATATTGCTGGCATTGGTGCTGATGCCGGTCGAGGTCGAAGTCGACAACGATGTCACGTTGCTGTTGGTCGTGCTCAGGCCAGTCGACAAGGAACCGATATTGCTGGCGTTGGTGCTGATGCCGGTCGAGGTCGACGTCGACAGCGAAGTCACATTGCTGTTGGTCGTACTCAGCCCGGTCGACAGCGAACCGATGTTGCTGGCGTTGGTGCTGATGCCTGTCGAAGTCGAAGTCGACAGCGACGTCACATTACTGTCGGTGGAGCTCAAGCCGGTCGACAGCGAGCCAATATTGCTGGCGTTCGTGCTGATGCCGCTCGAAGTCGAAGTCGACAGCGACGTCACGTTGCTATTGGTTGTGCTCAGCCCTGTTGACAGCGAGCCAATATTGCTGGCGTTCGTGCTAATGCCTGTCGAGGTCGACGTCGACAGCGAGGTCACGTTGCTATTGGTCGTGCTCAGGCCAGTCGACAATGAACCTACATTGCTGTTGGTTGTGCTCAGCCCTGTTGACAGCGAACCAATGTTGCTGGCATTGGTACTGATGCCAGTCGAGGTCGACGTCGACAACGACGTCACGTTGCTATTGGTCGTGCTCAGGCCAGTCGACAATGAACCTACATTGCTGTTGGTTGTGCTCAGCCCTGTTGACAGCGAACCAATGTTGCTGGCATTGGTACTGATGCCAGTCGAGGTCGACGTCGACAATGACGTCACGTTGCTGTTGGTCGTGCTTAGGCCAGTCGACAGCGAGCCCACATTGCTATTCGTCGTACTCAGCCCAGTGGAAAGCGAATTCACACCGCTTTGTGCCGTGCTGATGCCGGTCGAGGCTGACGTCGACAGCGAAGTCACATTGCTGTTGGTCGTGCTCAGGCCAGTCGACAAAGAGCCAACATTGCTGTTCGTTGTACTCAGGCCAGTAGATAGCGAATTCACACCGCTTTGTGCCGTGCTGATGCCGGTCGAGGCTGACGTCGACAGCGATGTCACATTGCTGTTGGTCGTGCTCAGGCCAGTCGACAAAGAGCCCACATTGCTATTCGTTGTACTCAAACCTGTGGACAGCGAATTCACACCGCTTTGTGCCGTGCTGATGCCGGTTGAAGTCGACGTCGACAGCGAGGTCACGTTGCTGTTGGTCGTACTCAGCCCGGTCGACAGCGAACCCACATTGCTATTCGTTGTACTCAGTCCAGTGGACAGCGAATTCACACCGCTTTGTGCCGTGCTGATACCAGTCGAGGTCGAAGTCGACAGCGAAGTCACATTGCTGTTGGTGGAGCTCAGCCCTGTCGATAGCGACCCTACATTACTATTCGTGGTGCTCAGCCCAGTGGACAGCGAATTCACACCGCTTTGTGCCGTGCTGATACCAGCCGAGGTCGAAGTCGACAGCGAAGTCACATTGCTGTTGGTGGAGCTCAAGCCGGTCGACAACGAACCCACATTGCTATTCGTTGTACTCAGACCAGTAGACAGTGAATTCACTCCGCTTTGTGCCGTGCTGATGCCCGTCGAAGTCGAGGTTGACAACGATGATACGCTGCTATTGGTCGTACTCAAACCCGTCGAGGTCGAAGTTGACAGCGACGACACGTTGCTGTTGGTTGTGCTCAGACCTGTCGATAGCGAATTCACGCCGCTCTGTGCTGTGCTGATGCCCGTCGAAGCCGAGGTTGACAACGATGACACGCTGCTATTGGTCGTACTCAAACCCGTCGAGGTCGAAGTTGACAGCGACGACACGTTGCTGTTGGTTGTGCTCAGGCCTGTCGATAGCGAATTCACGCCACTTTGCGCTGTGCTGATACCCGTCGAAGTCGAGGTTGACAACGATGACACGCTGCTATTGGTCGTACTCAAACCCGTCGAGCTCGAAGTTGACAGCGACGACACGTTGCTGTTGGTTGTGCTCAGGCCTGTCGATAGCGAATTCACGCCGCTCTGTGCTGTGCTGATGCCCGTCGAAGTCGAGGTTGACAACGATGACACACTGCTATTGGTCGTGCTCAGACCGGTTGAGGTCGAAGTCGACAACGATGTCACGTTGCTGTTGGTAGTGCTCAGACCTGTTGAGGTCGAGGTCGATAACGATGTCACACTGCTGTTGGTTGTGCTTAGGCCTGTAGATGTTGAAGTCGACAACGAACTGAGTTGACTGAAATTCACTCCGTCAGTTGCTACTGTACCTGCCGCGACATTAGTAAGCTTATTTCCAGCCAAGCTGGCTCCGCCGGAAAATGTCGCAAGACCGCTACTGGAAAATGTCCCAGTTACGGCGCTATTGCCCTTTAGATTTATACCTGTAGGGCCGTAAAGCATAATACTTCCAGCTGGATTGTTTCCTGTACCACCAATATACATGTACGCCGACGTAGCACTAGCCGTCCCACCGTTTCCCGAATTATTTTCTGATATTACTACCCCCGTTCCTTGTGTAGCCGAAGGACCGCAATTTCCTTCCCCAGCTGCCCCTGCATCATTCATACCCTGCCAACCCGTCGATGTTACCCCTACCAAAGTCCAAGAGTTAAGGGTCGGGCCGGCACAATTTCCTATATACCCAGCCCACGCTATATCTGTAAAAAATCCCAATAAAAAAATAGCAGCAATGTTTTTAGCAATAGTCTTTGCAGAAAAATTCCGCCCCTCTGCTTCGGTGACCTGTGACACCGAGACATTGCCCTTCCCCTTGCAAGCATTTTTTGCCAATTCCCCCACTACGCAATAATCACCAGAGGTTTTATTCCAGATGACTCGGTAAACCTTATTCATTTTTATATCCCCAGAAATTTTCAACTAACAGGCCAAATCTGCTCTTCCAATCCATATGGGCTTCGCTGAAACAGAAACAGCCGCCTCCGCCGCCGCGAAATCGCTGACAACGAATTTGATATTTACTAATGTAGATGGATTTTTATGAGTTGCGACCTCACCAAACAATGCTTAACGAAACCATCAGGAAGCCGTAAGCATTTGTTGTTTTTGCATCGAATTAAATAAAAAATGACCCGCTGAAAAAGCCATGGCATTGAAAATGCAATGCAAAAAGCAAATGCCCTTTTGTCGAAAGCGAACCCGGATTAATTGCCCAAAAGAATTGTTTTGAATTTACGGAAGGACGCGAGGAGACCGCTAGCGTCAAGCTATAAAGCGCCTAGCCATCAACGGCGAAATATTCTTGATATCGACAAAAATGGCCACCCGCAGGAAATTTGGCGTGGTCCCGGCAATCACGGACGATCCATGAATCACGCATTGGATGGTGACTAACGAGAAAATATGTGCGCAAGAATGGCCGGGTATTCCGGATGCTGCTTAAGCGCGGAATTTTCAACGAAGCTCAACAAAATCGGCAAATGGCCATACCCCGCGCGCACGGCCTCTTTCACTCTAAGCACCGCTTCGTCAACCAGATCCATGGCAATCAAGGCCGCCAGGTGCGTTATGCGGATGTTGACGTTGGCCGTTGCCTGTGCGGCAATCAGCTCCAAGGCGCTGTCCCTGTCGCCGCATTGCGCGAGAACATAGGAGATGATGCCGGCAGCGTAGATCCAGGAAGAGCGGCTTAACGTTATTTGCCGTGCGGCGTGCGCCAGTTCCGGCTGCGGATCCGCAAACGCCAGCATGCCCAGCAAATACAGATAGACTTGCTGGCTGTCTGGATGGATGCGATATGCCTCGCGCGCGTGCTCGACAATATCGATGGCGCTTGCGCCGGCAGCGGCCAGGGACCGTGCATGCATGATCGATTGTTCAGGCGAGAAGGGATTCAATTCGATGGCGGAGGAGAACGCCGCGACGGCATCGGCAGCTGCGCCCGTCGCCAGCAGATGCAAGCCGTAATTGAAATGCGTGACAGGATTTTCCGGCGACAGAAGCAACGCTTGCTTATGCATGAAGCGAGCTTCATTAAACTGCCATTTGCCATCGAGAAGATTGGCCTTTTGCGACTGCAAACCCAATGCGCCAGGCTCGGTGCGCTCGATAGACCTCAGTATATTCTGCGCTTCGTCAATCATTTGCAGACCGCATGGCACTCCGTTGATCGCTCGACTAGCCATGCATTGGGCCAATACCAGTTTCGCCGGAATGTAATCAGGCGCTTGAGAGATGACATCGTTGATAATCGATCCCGCTCGGTCATAAGCCGCCGGTGAATGGTTCTGCAGCACTTGCTGCGCATAGAAACATGCAGCCGTTACCGAAGGATGCACCTTGACCGTACCGGATTGACGGCCGCGATCCGATGACACCAGGACCGATGCATCGGCTTCCTCTGGCTGGATGGTCAGGCGATATCCGAGCCCATACAATGAATCGATTTTTATCATACCAATATGGGACAGCACCCGCCGCAGTTGCGCCATGCAGCGCGCAAGACTTTCATTAGACATCCGCCCATTCCATACATGCTGGGCAAAATCCTTTTTTGAAACCGATTTCGGCCATGCGTGAAGCAACAGACTTAATGCTCCCCTCTCTTTGGGCGGCAGATCCAGTATCGCGTTTTTATAAGCCACAAATCCATGTTGATCGACCGTAAATCCAACAGATGCGGGAGCAATGCCCGAAATTTTCCGATGCCAGGGCTGCATTTTCTTTTCTTGTAATATTCGAAAACAACTATTGCTTTATCTCTTACTGTCTGACATTTCTCGTCTGCGATCAGCGCCACAGTCAACGACATGGAATTCAATTAAATAATATTGAAAGCCGTTTTATATTCAGTAATTTCTCCAGCTGATTTCACTTGGAAAAAATATCGTTTTCTTCCAAATTCTTCCTGGGCTCTTCTCATGCTATCTGCACTTTGAAGCGTTGTAACGACAATACGCCTTAGCTTGCCAAATCATCATAAAGACGTAATTATTGGTTGCAATCAGGCCACTGCCGTCATGACTCTGACATACCGCTCCACTCGGCGCGGCGTTGCCTGTTTTCTTCCAGCACGTCCTCGAGCATTCGGCGCACCTCGACCTTTCTTCTCGCAATTGCCACGAACGTTTCTTCAGTCGGATGTTCAAAAATATTCGTGTCGCGTCCTTCATCGGCACTCTGAAATTCAGCCATCAATTTCTCCCGGATCTGTTCAAATCAGACGCACGCACAAATTCTTCCGCCTGCATCCAGAAATTTCACGCCCCAGCTACTTAAGTCGCCCCTACCAATGACAGCCAGTTCACATCCGCCTCGCTTTCCCTATTTTGCTCCGCGCCGTTTCTGAACGGAGTTACAGAGGCGGTATAAATTTGACGCTCGACTCTTCTGGTTTTTCTTCTGACGGCGCTTTCCGTCTGCTGATCAGCATATTCGGCAACCTTCTCCATCGCGGCGCGCAGCTCCTTCTCTCCGCCCAGATCTTGCACGATCTGGTGCCAGCAGCCGCTCTGATTCCAGCGCCTGAACCGCATATAAATGGCATTCCATCCTCCGAATTGAGATGGCAACTCGCGCCAGCAGCAGCGTCCGGATACATGCAGAAGGACTGCCTCGATAAATAAGCGATTATTGCGCCCGCTTGCGCCAGGAGCACCTGGCCTGCCAAGCAGTAGCGGCTCCAATTTTTCCCATTGATCATCTCGAAGAATCATGACTGGCACCCACTAAGTAAGAGATATAAGGCAACCGCAACGTGGTCGGCACAGAATGCAATATATGTGATTCCCCTCTCCGTGTGACATACAAAGACAATGATTAACGAAATCATCAAGAAGACGTAATCATTTGTGGCGTCTATTCACTTGAAGATGATGCGATACAAAGATCACTTACGAAGCGCAGTGAAGAGAATGAAATGCATGCTGGCGAGAAAAAGCTTTACCAAACGATATGGAAATTGACAACCATTGTGAAAGCCCGCGTAAAGGAATGGACTGCCGGCAGATTGCTCTCTAGGATGTCAGGCTTGATTACCACGCGTTACAAGCTATATGGAAATGATCACCGAGGACAAAATACTCGATGCATGCATCGATAAAATCTCAAACCTGGCAGCGCTTACGCTTTACGGCATGAATGCTATCGGCCAGGTGCATGTCGCGATCAATGGGGTGTGCCGCTTTGGGCGGCAGCAGTCGATTAGCCAGACTTAAATTATTGCGGGATCGGAGATGTCGATATACGGCGAAAAACTAACTGATGGTCACTGGGAAAAATTAAACTTCATTTTGTCGCTTCCCAAAGGTGCGCATCATTTCAGAAAAGATAATCGTTTGTTCATTGAGGCAGTATTGTGGGTAGTGCTGAATCATGAATCATGGCGCAACCTGCCCTCCAGATTTGGAAAATGGCCTGCCCATTACCTCCGCTTGCTCGACTGGCATCAGCGCAAAATCTGGCGCTCCTTGGCAAGCAATCAGATTGAAGATCAAGAACTGCAATTCCTTTTGAATCAGATTGTGTTGTTCTGCGAGCGCTTTGATCAAAAAAAGCAGTAATGAAACATAGAATATTTCTCCCGCCGGCATCGCTCATTCCGGCGGCATGCGGGAAAACACCTTGGCATGCACCTGGGCGTAATCCGGATGCTGTTTCAAGGCAGCGTTTTCTGGCACGTTGAGTAAAAAAGGCAGGACGCCAAATCCGGTTTCGGCCGCAGCCTTCACTTTTGCCATCGCCTCGTCAAGCATTCCCATGGCAATTAAGGCCGCCAGATGTATGCCGTGAACGCTGCTATGCTCTGCAATGATTTCCCGCGCTCCCGCATGATCGCCGCAACGCGCAAGTATGTATGCCACGCCCCTGGACGTGAGGGCGTGCGCATAGCGGTTCTTTTCCACGAAATGACGTGCGGCGTGGGCGAGTTCCGGCTGCGGATCCACCCAGGCCAAGGTATAGAGCAAAACCACATAAGCCCAAGGACTATCCGGATGAGAGAGATAGGCGCTTCGTGCTTGCGCCAGTACTTCGGCCGGATCCATGTTTGCGCAAGCGCAGGCGCGCACCAGCATAGTGGCGATGTTCGCTGAAAACGGATTGAGTTGCGCCGCGAAACGGAAAGCGTTAACGGCCTCGGATCCGGCATTGGCGTAGATCAGATGATATCCATAGCGATAATAAGCGACGTCATCGTCGGGAGACATTTGCAAGGCCCGTTCGTGCGCGCCCCTGGCCTCATCGAAATGCCATTTGCAATCGAGAAGATGGCCGGTCAGCGATTGCAAGCCTTGCAGATAGGGCTCGCTATCCTGGACGATTCTTAGTTGGTCAAGCGCATCGTCGATTTGCGAGCGCTGTATATTCGCATCAAAAAACCCCCTCTCGGCGACGTATTGCGCGAGCAACAGCTTGGCCATCATATAGTCGGGAGCCTTGGACACGACATTTCTGAGTATTGATTCAGCTTGGGAAAAGGCATCCTGCGAACGGCGTTCAAGTAATTGCCGGGCGTGGATGCAAGCCTCGATTAGCGCAGCATGGGGCTTTGCCGCATCGGATTTTGGGGGGGAATGCGCAATCGCCGGCACGGCGGACAATCGCCGCACTTTATCCGACAAAATCGCCAGGCGATAACCTTGGCCATATAGGGAATCGATCTGCACGACGCCAAGATTGGAGAGAGCCCGGCGCAGTTGCGTAATGCAGCGGGCCAAACTTTCGTCCGACATGCGCCCGGCCCATACTTTTTTTGAAAAATCTTCCTTTGAAACGACTTTCGGCCACGCATTCAGCAACAGACGGAAGGCTCCGCGTTCTTTTGGAGGCAAAAAGAGAAGTGAGTCTTTGTAAGAAACAAAACCATCCCGGTCTATATCGAACCCGGCGGATACAGGATCTATATCGGCAAGTGCGCCTGATGAATTTTGCATTTCCAGTGGCCCAAAGTATTTCATGCCATCTTTACAATCATCGATAGCCAAATTCGCATCACGCAAATTCTATCTATTATTCGATACCGATTGTGTCTCTTTCCCATTGAATTTGCTCAACTGAAAAATGCTTCCTCTCTCCTGGAAAACCTCTTTCGTTAAAAAGATAGTTTGCAGAAAAACTCGCTCTCCGGTTGATCCGAATTTCCTGACGCAGATCAATATGCATTTGACCACGAAAGACGTTATATTGAGATTGCCGTTAAATTTATTTTCCGGGCATCCTGGAAAATACCTTGGCGTGCACCCGGGGATAATCCGGATGCTGTTTCAACGCGTCGCATTCCGGAACGCTGATTGAAAAAGGCAAGACGCCGAACCCGGTTTCAGCAGCGGCATTCACTTTCTCCATCGCCTCGTCGAGCATTCCCATGGCGACTAACGCCGCCAGATGTATTCCATGGGTGCTGCTATGCTTCTCAATGATTTCCAGCGCCCCCGCATGATCGCCGCAACGCGCAAGTACGTATGCTACGGCCCTCGACGAAAGGGCGTGCGCATAGCGGTTCTTTTGCACGAAATGCCGCGCCGCATGGGCGATTTCCGGCTGCGGATCTACCCAGGCCAGCGTGTAGAGCAGATTCACATAAGCTGAAGGACTATCCGGATGAGCTGAATATGCGCTTCGCGCATGAACAAGCACGTCGGCGGGATCCATGTTTGCGCAAGCGTAGGCACGCACCAGTCCGACCGCCATATTCGGCGAGAATGGATTGAGTTGAACGGCAGAACGCAAAGCGCTGACGGCCTCGGACGGAGCATTGCTGGTCAGCAGGTGAAAGCCATAACGATAATAGGCGACGTCATCATCAGGCGACATTTGCAGCGCCTGTTCGTGCGCGCCCTTGGCGTCATCGAAATGCCACTTGCAATCGAGGAGGTAGCCGATCTGTGATTGCAGGCCTTGCAAATATGGCTCGGCATCTTGAACGGATCTTAACTCGCCAAGAGCATCGTCGATTTGCGAGCGCTGTATGTTCCCATCGAAAAAGGCTCTGTCGGCCACGTATTGTGCGAGCAACAGCTTCGCCACCATATAGTCGGGGGCCTTGGAGATCACATTTTTGAGTATCGATTCAGCCTGGGAAAAGGCATCCAGAGAACGGCGTTCAAGCAATTGCCGGGCGTGGATGCAAGCCTCGACTAATGCGGCATGGGGCTTTGCCACATCGGATTTGCGGGAATGAACCGCCGCCGGCGCAGGTGATAACCGCCGCACTTTATCCGATAAAATCGTCAGACGATAACCTTGGCCATAAAAGGCATCGATCTCCACCACGCCTAGATTGGAGAGGGCCCGGCGCAGCTGCGCGATGCAGCGGGCCAAACTTTCATCCGACATGCGCCCAGCCCAGACATTTTTTGAAAAATCTTCCTTTGAAACGACTTTCGGCCACGCATTGAGCAGCAAACGAAAGGCCCCGCGTTCCTTGGGAGGCAGAAAGAGAAGTGAATTTTTGTAAGAAACAAAACCATCCCGGTCTACATCGAACCCGGCGGATGCAGGATCTATATCGGCAAGTGCGTCTGATGAGTTATGCATTTCCAGCGATCCGAATCATTTCATGCGATCTTTACAATCATCGACAACCAAATTTGCATCATTCATATTCTATCTACTATTCAATGCCGATTGTTACGCTTTCCCAAGGGATTTGCATGATAACAAGGTCTCCTCTGAAGTATCTCCCCCGGATGGACAGCCGCAATTTCCCCATTGTCTTTACATGCAATGCGAATGTTAGTATGGCTAAAAAAGCGCTTCAGCCGAGCAAGGCCTAATGCGCTGGGAACGGCACATTGAAACGGATTGCCGGGATTATTTGGAAGCGGACTTGCAGATGGGCTGTGGCAAAAGTCATTGCATATGCAGCTTCAAATTTCAATGCGTCCGGCCCGATCCGGATAGCTTGACTTGACGCTATCGGAGCTTGGCTAGTGCCTGGCACTCCTCCTGAAAGCATGCAAATTATTCGCAAACAATGATGCAATTGATAATCATTGTAAAAACTCTCCGAAAGCTATGGACCGATGGCAGCTTGATCTCTAAGATTACTTCCTTAGTTGGCAAGCATCATGAATCACATGAAAATGAACAGCGGCGCCTTTAGGTGAGAATGCTATAGGCCACATGCACGTTGTAATAGGCGAGCTTTGCCGCCAAGCCGGCAAACTCCACGGCTAAATGACTATTCAATTAATTCTTACTGGCGCCGGCAGCATCGGTAACGGCATACTCAAGCTGCTGTCGCGCAGCGACGACTGTTTCCCGACCATGGCTGACCGCGATCCGCAACGCCGCCCTGCCGGCCTGCCCTTATTTCCTGGCACCGGTCATCGCAGCAAGGGCCAAGGCCGCCGATTCGCACTATGTCGACCTGACCGAAATTGCAGAGAGCACCCGTTTCGTCAAATCGATCGCCCAGGACCCTAGCACCGCCTCGTAGAATCTAGCAGGAAAAACATCCATGCCAAAAGTATCAGTAGTCATACCGACATTTAATGCGCACCTCCACATTCAGGCGACATTAAATTCAATACTCGCGCAAAAAGACGTCGATTTCGAAGTACTGATACTAGATGACGCAAGTACCGATAACACGCTTGATCTAATCGGGGCGGTTGGAGACAAGCGGGTCCGAATTTATCGCCATGAAAATAATCAGGGCCGCATAGCCAACGCCAATCGCGCTTTCGACTTAGCGCGCGGTGAGTATATCGCTCGCCTGGATCACGACGATCTTGCGGACCCCGAGCGTTTGCTCCAGCAGACACGGTTTCTTGACACACATCTTGATGTCACGGTTGTCGGCAGCCAGATCCAGCATTTTGGGCTCGAAGAAGGACGCAGTGATTTCCCGCTTGATGATGGGCGTATCAAGGCCCGTTTCATCAGTGGTAATGCATATCTTGCCAATCCCAGCGTCATGTTTCGCCGCGATTTCGTCCAAAGCCATGCGCTCAGGTACGACCCGAATCTTTATATAACAGACGATCTGGGTTTTTGGTTTGATTGCCTGCTGCTGGGAGCGCGGTTTGCCAATTTACCTGGTGCATTGACCTCATACCGCATTCATGGCGGCATGACCTCACTCAACCTGAATGCGAACCTTCTATATCAAGGCAAAGAGCGGCTGTATGCGCGCATGTTGCCCGCCTTCTTCCCCCGGCTTAGCGGACATGACATACGTCACCTGATGCTGCTGTACAAGTACAGATTCGATGCGCCGCTCGAATTGGAATCATTGGGCGCTTTACATCGAGCCGTAGCAGTTGCCTTGCGCGAAATTGACCCGCGCTGGGGACTGGACGTTGAAGAAACCAAGGCCTGCCTGGTATCGTTGCTGAACCAACGGCGTGCCGAATGGAGTCACGCCAAATATCTGGATGTCAAGGATATAGCTGCTCTGGACCGTTTGTTCTATCAAGAGCTTCAATGACGCATCTGCACCGTTCGTTGCAAATATTTTTGATCATTTCTTATTTGATTTCCATCGACATGCCAACATCAGAAATGATCAAAAACAATCACAACCAGCTTGAAGAAAACACGCATCAAGCAAATAGCGACAACCTAAATCATTTAAGAGTGGAGTATTTATAATGCCTATCGCTGACAATGAATTGGCCGAATATTTTTACGGCAATCAAGGACGTTATATGCGGAAATGGTCGCATTATTTCGAAGCGTACGAATGGCATTTCCAACGATTCAAAGGCAAGCCGCTTCATATCCTCGAAATTGGCTGCTATCACGGTGGATCCCTACAGATGTGGCGGCACTATTTTGGTCCACAGATCCATGTGCATGGGGTAGATATCGATGTCCGATGCAAACAATTAGAGGAAGCGGATGTGTCGATCTATATCGGCGACCAAGGCGATGACAATTTCCTGAATCGGCTTGTCTCGCAATTGCCTCCACTCGACATTATTATTGACGACGGCGGACATTTCATGCATCAGCAAATAAAGTCCTTCGACGTCTTGTTCCCACATCTCAAAGATGGCGGCATATATGTATGTGAAGATCTGCACACCAGCTACTGGACCAGCCATGGCGGCGGCTACCGCAAGCGGGATACTTTCATAGAAATGTCAAAAGATTTAATCGACCAACTCAATGCATGGCATTCAAAAGATGCGGAGAGCTTCGCGGTCAATGAGCAGACTCGGCATATGCATTCACTGCACTTTTACGACAGCATGCTGGTTATCGAAAAGCGCGAACGGACACGTCCTATTGAATATGAATCGGGAAAGCGCGTCTTCGATTCGGATCCTACCGGGCAACCTTATACCAATAAGGTGTAAGGAAACCGCAGCGGCCGCGATCTGGCTGGCATTCGCCAGCACCGCGATTCGCTGAAAATCACGCACTAAAGCCGATGCCGGATCGGATTGCCAGCCGTTGCGATTTCTTTTCCGCGAGCAAGGAGTCGCGCCTCTCCAGGCAGGTAGGCAAGCAATCATGAAACGCGATTGTTTCAGATAATTCTTCAGAAGACGCAACGAGACACGGCGAATCCACGTCTGTTCGGCAACGGCAAACCGCGCGATTCTGCATTCCATATGCGTTGATTGCGCGTCAAAAGACACACATCATTTTCTATTCATGATGAATTTGAAAACTCTTGTGAAATGCCGCCCAAGCGAATAGACAGACAGTCTATCTATCCCTAATATCCTCTTAACTATATCTATGGCAGTTCTGTTTTCTGGAGCAGGTAATGGGCGCTCAGCTCGAAAATTATTTGGACGATGAGTATTTCAAAAAAATTGAAACGCTGGCAGCCCTGTCGCTCTACGGTCAAAACGTCAAAATCGCGACACATCACATCGTCAAGGATATTTGCCACTTTGCCAGGAACAACGCCGACAACCCTAAAGCGTATTTGCTGGCGTTAAAAGACCAATTAAGCACTGCGGCCAAACACACACATCCCAGCATGTCGGGTTACAAATCGACCTTGGAATACGCAGCTTGGCTGATTGCCATTCATAAGGCCTGACCAGTTGCTGACTGTCCTCGCTACTTCTTCGTATGGCGTTGCCAGGTGCTTTGCAATGTCGAAATAAAAATGAGATGGGACGCAATGTTTTTTGTAAATTTTCCAGCAGCAATTTTAATGATTGGCTCGTTGTTTATCTCCCTTCCATTGCATGCAGAGGAAATGCTGACATCCACAAGCAATGATTATTGGGAACTGAAGATTTCTCCGTATACCTATCATTATCAATACAGTCCCGAACATAAAGATGTGGTTTTGATCGGCATAGAACATCATCGAAGTGATCAATGGTTCATCGGGGGAGCGCTGTTCTCCAACTCCTTTGGACAACCGACAGGTACCGCGTATATGGGCTACACATGGGATCGACTATTTGGACAGTCCGCCCTTTATGCCAAATTGGGAGTTGGACTAATGTACGGGTATGTGGGGAAGTACAAAGATAAAGTCCCGCTTAATTACAACGGGTTATCGCCGATCCTGGTGCCTGCTGTGGGTTGGAAAATAACGTCAAGGGATGCAGTCGATGTTTCCTTGCTTGGGATAGCCGGGCTTCTATTTTCCTACAATCGAAAGTTTTAGATTGACGTGGACCCACTCTCTTGAATATCGCCGCCTGTGAGTTTTTTTTCCTGCGGTATCGGCCCGCTCATTTCTCAAGTCCGCCATCCAGCGAGCACAGGATAGTTAAATTGAAATATATTGCATGCCCTCACTGCCGCAGATTGATCATACGCGGCGCTAATGTTTGCCGAGGCTGCGCAGCCGAAGTCGAGTACGGCATGCCATTGGTCGTATATGTCACAGTTGCCACGTTAAGCGTGGCCCTGGAATACAAAATATCAAATATCGTTCCCGGCGAACTGGCATTCGTCGCGTGGGGTGTGGGGATAGGAGCTTTCGCGGCGGGCATCATCATCCTGAGAAAAATGTTCAGGCATCGTGTCTTTTTCAAGCGGCTCCCCGCTCACAAGAATTCAGACAGACGTCATTGACCCTATGCCCTGTTCATCACATTCTCCAGGGGGACCAGATCGGGCAGCGCTACGCTGGCCAGAGCCATCCAAAACGATAGGCCGCAAACCGCCCTATCGTCTCGCCAAGAAAATGACGTCGCCATGGCGATGAACAGCGAAGAACAAAGTCGCCTTCCTGGTCAGGCTGGCGCCTTGGAACACTAGAGCGCGACACAGAAACCCACCCAATATGCCAATCGCAAAAAATCCCGGCGCAGCCAAGAACCAAGACGGAACATGGAACCACGCGGCGTTGAAAGCCGAACACATGGCGCTGATCAATGCCGGCAGCATTGCGCCTACCCGGATGCTATCCAACCGGTATGGCGTTTCCGTAACGACGATAAAAGAAGTCTTGGCTGAAATTGCCGCGGCAAATGCAAGCAACAATCCCCCGATTCTTCATAGCCATGACCCGTTTGGACGTTGCAAACGTCTAGTTTGAGCGTCCTTTTATCAAGCAATGACTCAGAAACTACAACTGATATGAAAACATCGAAGACGGAAAATATGCCCACACCGCAGAAACCAGGTCAAGCCGCGGTGCGGGGATCGCCAGCCGCTCCCGCTGCACCGCAATTGTTTTCAATGAACTATACGAGGCCGACTTACCGGAGTGCGGTAGAAATCAGCTATTCCTGGGCTTCAAGATCAGTCCTGGCGGGACTATCAAAGATATGAACCGTTTGGAATCATTCGATATAGAAGAGGCTGACAAATTCATGAAAATATTGACGAAACCATTGCTGTTGCTTGTGCTGGCATTTGGCGGAAATCAGCTGGCACATGCGGAAGAAGATAACTGGGGCAGCTTGAACAACCAGGCTGTGGCGCTGAGCCAGCAAGGACAGTTTACCGCCGCCATCATCGCAGAGAAGGCCGCTCTCCAAGTCATCCAGGGAACAGCCGCCTCGCTGCCTCTGGATGTTGCGGGAATAATGAGTAATCTTGCGTGGCTATACTCTACCCAAAAACAATATGCACTGGCAGAGCCGCTTCTCAAGCGCGTGCTGGCGATAAAGGAGCTGATACTTGGTAAGGACCATCGAGATATCGCCAACACGCTCAGCCAGCTGGCCTTGGTATATCGCCAGACCGGACGAGAGGAAAATGCCGGATACGCCGAAAAACGTGCTGCAGCCATTCTTGCAATGCCGTGATACTCATTTCGGGATACGGTCACGCTCAACTCAGAGCGGTCCGCGTCATCCGCTTTCCATACCGCTCGCTGGCTGGGCGAAATCTGGAAACGGATTTCTCAAATCGGAAGAGCGATTCCTTGCTCGTCAAACCTAGCGGTCGCACTGCAGATAACCGTTGATGTTGCTGAAGCTTCCGCTTCTGCAGGAAGAAATCGAGACGGATGACTGTACCCTGCGGTTGCCGCTGCCGCCGCAGCTGGCTTCCAGTACGCCGTTACGTACGCCAATATCGCTGCAAGACTGCAGATAGCTCCCCGGCGGCAAATCCCTGTTGTTGCGGCCATGGTCACGGCCGCCGGCACATTGCAAGTTGCCGTTGATATTTTCAAAATTCCCGCTTCGGCACGAATACAGCGCCGTCGATGTACGCACGCTGCCATTACCGTTGCCGCAGGTGGCTTCCAGCACGCCGCGCCGCACGATGATATCGCGGCAAGACTGCCGATAACTGCCTGGAGGTGCCCAATCGTCGTCGCCGCGCGAGTAGTCCCTGCCATAGCCGCCGCCATATGCCGGAACTGGCGCCGGCGTATAGCCGTAGTTGCCCGAACTGGAATACTGGCTGTAACCGCCGGAATATGGATCTGCGGCGCATGCCGTCAGCCCAAGCACGACTAGCGCAGCGATTGCAGATCTGAGCATCAAAATTCCTTTCAAAAAAATGCCCGCCAACTTCTCAGTTGCGGGCAAAAGGTACATCAGGGATGGGAATACCGTCATAGCATGACGGCGCCAGTATAAAGCGAGATCAATTCAATAACATTAAGACAGCATTAAGACAGCATTAATATCGCGTTAATTTCCATGACAGAATTACTTCCACTTAAAGCCATAGCCGATGGTAAAACCTGTGTTTTTGCCCGTTGTGCTGATTCCGGCTCCCCAAGCACTATTGCCTGTCTTGCTGATGGACTTAAATTGCAATGCTAACGCCCCATATCCTTGGTATGAACCGATACCTACGCCAACCCCCTTCTCTCCGGCGTCCAAAGCTGGCATGACGGCTCCCGTCAATGCCATACTCATGGCGATACCGGAATAAGCGATTCGCTGTACATCACCAATCTGATTTTGCACGGCGTTCAACTGTGAAACATTTACCGCATCGGTCGGATTGATACCCGGCGCCACGTTAGTGATCCGGCGCTCGCTGCCAGGAGCTCCCATCGATACGGTATTGGCTTGATCCGCTATCGAACCTGCGCCCAATGCCACTGAATTGGTCCCGGTCGCTTGGGCTGCCGCACCGATTGCGACGGCATTGTTCCCGGTAGCTTGCGCCCCAGCCCCGGTGGCGACAGAGTTATTGCCCGAGGCCAGCGAATTCTGCCCAATCGCGACAGTAGGATCGCCAGTCGCCTGGGCGTTATTGCCTATCGCCACCGATCCGGCCTGCGACGCCAAGGCGCGGTAGCCGACAGCCGTGGTATTGGCATCGGTTGCCTGTGCGTTGGAACCGAATGCCGTTGCGCCATCTTTCGTCGCCTGCACGCACAAGCCGGAACCGGTCGCATCGATGCCCTTCACCGTGCTGCACGTTGCCGGCGCCACATTGCTGATCACCGTACCGTTGGTGCCGCGCGTCTGTACCGTGCCGTCGCTGTTGGCGCCGCCGATCGTGGTAACGCCAATCGTCGAACCGTTAGCTGCCGCACCACTTGATGCATCCGCGATCGGTTTCAACGACGTCGACAATGAACTGACCCCCGTCATGCTGGTCGTCAGCGACGTCAGTTGCCCCAGCCCGGTTGATATCGACGCAACGCCGGTTGACAAGGAATTGATGCCACTCGTCGCCACGCTCAAGCCGCTTGAAGTTGAGGTCGACAGCGACGATACGCTGCTGTTGGTGGTGCTCAGGCCGGTGGACAGCGAACTGATGCCGCTTGCCGCCGTGCTCAAGCCTGTCGAAGTCGATGTCGATAACGCCGACACATTGCTGTTGGTCGTACTCAGCCCCGTCGACAGCGAATTTACGCCGCTCTGCGCCGTACTGATCCCTGTCGACGTCGAGGTCGACAGCGATGTCACGTTGCTGTTAGTCGAGCTCAAGCCGGTTGACAGCGAATTGATGCCGGCCGACGTCGAAGTGGACAAAGACGATAACTGGCTGAAGTTCACAGCATCCGTTGGCCTCACACCGGCAGCCACATTGGTCAGCGTCACCGGCGTTGTCGCGCCAACGCCTCCCAAAGTAACGCTGGTGTGACCAGGGTTGTCATATTGAAGCGAGTTGGCAACCCCTGTCGACAGCGACGACACATTGTTATTGGTCGTGCTCAGGCCAGTCGACAACGAGGTCACGTTGCTGTTGGTCGCGCTCAGCCCAGTCGACAGCGAACCAATGTTGCTAGCGTTCGTACTGATGCCGGTCGAGGTCGAAGTCGACAACGAGGTTACGTTGCTGTTGGTCGTGCTCAACCCCGTCGACAGCGAACCGATGTTGCTAGCGTTCGTGCTGATGCCGGTCGAGGTCGAAGTCGACAACGAAATCACGTTGCTGTTGGTCGTGCTCAGACCAGTCGACAATGAACCGATGTTGCTGGCGTTCGTGCTGATGCCGGTCGAGGTTGAAGTCGACAGCGACGTCACGTTGCTATTGGTTGTACTCAGCCCGGTCGACAGCGAGCCAATATTGCTGGCGTTGGTGCTGATGCCGGTCGAAGTCGAGGTCGACAGCGAGGTCACATTGCTGTTGGTTGTGCTCAGTCCAGTCGACAGCGAGCCAATATTGCTGGCGTTGGTGCTGATGCCGGTCGAAGTCGAAGTCGACAGCGAGGTCACATTGCTGTTGGTTGTGCTCAGGCCTGTCGACAGCGAACCAATGTTGCTAGCGTTCGTACTGATGCCGGTCGATGTCGAGGTCGACAGCGAAGTCACGTTGCTGTTGGTCGTGCTCAACCCAGTCGACAGCGAGCCGATATTGCTGGCGTTCGTGCTGATGCCGGTTGAGGTTGAAGTCGACAGCGACGTCACGTTGCTGTTGGTCGTGCTCAGGCCAGTCGACAGCGAGCCGATGTTGCTGGCGTTGGTGCTGATGCCAGTCGAAGTCGAAGTCGACAGCGATGTCACATTGCTATTGGTAGTGCTCAGACCGGTCGACAACGAACCGATGTTGCTGGCGTTGGTGCTGATGCCGGTCGAAGTCGAGGTCGACAGCGACGTCACGTTGCTGTTGATTGTGCTCAGCCCGGTCGACAACGAACCGATGTTGCTGGCGTTGGTGCTGATGCCGGTCGAAGTCGAGGTCGACAGCGACGTCACGTTGCTGTTGGTTGTGCTCAAGCCTGTCGACAACGAGCCGATGTTGCTGGCGTTCGTACTGATGCCAGTCGAGGTCGACGTCGACAGCGATGTCACATTGCTATTGGTAGTGCTCAGACCGGTCGACAACGAGCCGATGTTGCTAGCGTTCGTACTGATGCCAGTCGAGGTCGACGTCGACAGCGACGTCACGTTGCTGTTGGTCGTGCTCAGGCCAGTCGACAGCGAACCGATGTTGCTGGCGTTGGTGCTGATGCCTGTCGAGGTCGACGTTGACAGCGAGGTCACATTGCTGTTGGTTGTACTCAGACCTGTCGACAGCGAACCGATGTTGCTGGCGTTGGTGCTGATGCCGGTCGAAGTCGACGTCGACAGCGAAGTCACATTGCTGTTGGTCGTACTCAGCCCGGTCGACAAGGAACCAATGTTGCTGGCGTTCGTGCTGATGCCGGTCGAGGTCGACGTCGACAGCGAAGTCACATTGCTATTCGTTGTGCTCAGGCCAGTCGACAGCGAACCAATGTTGCTGGCATTGGTACTGATGCCAGTCGAGGTCGACGTCGACAGCGAGGTCACATTGCTGTTGGTCGTGCTCAAGCCGGTCGACAACGAACCCACATTGCTATTCGTCGTACTCAGGCCAGTGGACAGTGAATTCACTCCGCTTTGCGCTGTGCTGATGCCCGTCGAGGTTGAAGTCGACAACGACGTCACATTACTATTGGTGGAGCTCAATCCAGTCGACAGCGAGCCGATATTGCTGGCGTTGGTGCTGATACCAGTCGAAGTCGAAGTCGACAGCGATGTCACATTGCTATTGGTAGTGTTCAGACCAGTCGACAACGAGCCGATGTTGCTGGCGTTCGTACTGATGCCAGTCGAGGTCGACGTCGACAGCGACGTCACGTTGCTGTTGGTCGTGCTCAGCCCGGTCGAGGTCGAAGTTGACAACGACGTCACGTTGCTGTTGGTGGAGCTCAAGCCGGTCGACAGCGAGCCGATGTTGCTGGCGTTCGTGCTGATGCCGGTCGAGGTCGATGTCGACAGCGAAGTCACGTTGCTGTTGGTCGTGCTCAGGCCGGTCGACAACGAACCAATGTTGCTGGCGTTCGTGCTGATGCCGGTCGAAGTCGACGTTGACAACGACGTCACGTTGCTGTTGGTCGTGCTCAGCCCTGTCGACAACGAGCCGATGTTGCTGGCGTTGGTGCTGATCCCGGTCGAAGTCGAAGTCGACAGCGAGGTCACGTTGCTGTTGGTCGTGCTCAGGCCAGTCGACAGCGAGCCGATGTTGCTGGCGTTCGTACTGATGCCAGTCGAGGTCGAGGTCGACAACGAGGTTACGTTGCTGTTGGTCGTGCTCAACCCCGTCGACAGCGAACCGATGTTGCTAGCGTTCGTGCTGATGCCGGTCGAGGTCGAGGTCGACAACGAGGTTACGTTGCTGTTGGTCGTGCTCAGCCCCGTCGACAGCGAACCGATGTTGCTGGCGTTCGTGCTGATGCCGGTCGAAGTCGACGTCGACAGCGATGTCACATTGCTATTGGTAGTGCTCAGACCGGTCGACAACGAGCCGATGTTGCTAGCGTTCGTACTGATGCCAGTCGAGGTCGAAGTAGACAACGAGGTCACATTGCTGTTGGTTGTGCTCAGACCGGTCGACAACGAGCCGATATTGCTGGCGTTCGTGCTGATGCCAGTCGAAGTCGAGGTCGACAGCGAGGTCACGTTGCTGTTGGTCGTGCTCAACCCAGTCGACAGCGAACCGATATTGCTGGCGTTGGTACTAATGCCGGTCGAAGTCGAGGTCGACAGCGAAGTCACGTTGCTATTGGTTGTGCTCAGCCCTGTCGACAGCGAACCGATGTTGCTGGCGTTCGTGCTGATGCCGGTCGAAGTCGACGTCGACAGTGACGTCACATTGCTGTTGGTCGTGCTCAAGCCGGTCGACAACGAACCAATGTTGCTGGCGTTGGTGCTGATGCCGGTCGAGGTCGAAGTAGACAGCGAGCCAATATTGCTGGCGTTCGTGCTGATGCCGGTTGAGGTTGAAGTCGACAGCGAAGTCACGTTGCTGTTGGTCGTGCTCAGCCCTGTCGACAGTGAGCCAATATTGCTGGCATTCGTGCTGATGCCAGTCGAAGTCGAGGTCGACAGCGAGGTCACGTTGCTGTTGGTCGTGCTCAAGCCGGTCGACAACGAACCAATGTTGCTGGCATTGGTACTGATGCCAGTCGAGGTCGACGTCGACAGCGACGTCACGTTGCTATTGGTTGTGCTCAGCCCTGTCGACAGCGAACCGATGTTGCTGGCGTTGGTGCTGATGCCGGTCGAAGTCGAGGTCGACAACGATGTCACATTGCTATTGGTAGTGCTCAGACCGGTCGACAACGAGCCGATGTTGCTGGCGTTCGTACTGATGCCAGTCGAGGTCGACGTCGACAGCGAGGTCACATTGCTGTTGGTCGTACTCAGGCCGGTCGACAAGGAACCGATATTGCTGGCGTTCGTGCTGATGCCTGTCGAGGTCGACGTCGACAGCGAAGTCACGTTGCTATTGGTCGTGCTCAGACCAGTCGACAAGGAACCGATATTGCTGGCGTTCGTGCTGATGCCGGTCGAGGTCGACGTCGACAGCGAAGTCACATTGCTGTTGGTCGTGCTCAAGCCGGTCGACAGTGAACCGATGTTGCTGGCGTTCGTGCTGATGCCAGTCGAAGTCGAAGTCGACAGCGACGTCACGTTGCTGTTGGTTGTGCTCAGCCCTGTCGACAAGGAACCGATGTTGCTGGCGTTGGTGCTGATACCAGTCGAAGTCGACGTCGACAACGATGTCACATTGCTATTGGTAGTGCTCAGACCTGTCGACAGCGAGCCAATGTTGCTGGCATTGGTGCTGATGCCGGTCGAAGTCGAGGTCGACAGCGAGGTCACGTTGCTGTTGGTCGTGCTCAGACCTGTCGACAAGGAACCAACATTGCTGTTAGTTGTACTCAACCCAGTCGACAATGAACCGATATTGCTAGCGTTGGTGCTGATGCCGGTCGAGGTCGAAGTAGACAGCGAGGTCACATTGCTGTTGGTTGTGCTCAGACCTGTCGACAGCGAGCCGATATTGCTGGCGTTGGTGCTGATCCCGGTCGAGGTCGACGTCGACAGCGACGTCACGTTGCTATTGGTCGTGCTCAGCCCGGTCGATAGCGAACCGATGTTGCTGGCGTTCGTGCTGATGCCAGTCGAAGTCGAGGTCGACAGCGAGGTCACGTTGCTGTTGGTCGTGCTCAAGCCGGTCGACAACGAACCAATGTTGCTGGCGTTCGTGCTGATGCCTGTCGAAGTCGAGGTCGAGAGCGAAGTCACGTTGCTGTTGGTTGTGCTCAGCCCTGTTGACAGCGAACCAATATTGCTGGCGTTCGTGCTAATGCCAGTCGAGGTCGAGGTCGACAGCGAAGTCACGTTGCTGTTGGTCGTACTCAGCCCAGTCGACAGCGAACCCACATTGCTATTCGTTGTGCTCAGCCCGGTCGACAAGGAACCAATGTTGCTGGCGTTCGTGCTGATGCCGGTCGAGGTCGACGTCGACAGCGAAGTCACGTTGCTGTTGGTGGAGCTCAAGCCAGTCGACAACGAACCCACATTGCTATTCGTTGTGCTCAGACCAGTGGACAGCGAATTCACACCGCTTTGCGCCGTGCTGATACCAGTCGAGGTCGAGGTCGACAGCGAAGTCACATTGCTGTTGGTGGAGCTTAAGCCGGTCGATAACGAACCTACATTGCTATTCGTTGTACTCAGGCCGGTGGACAGTGAATTCACGCCGCTCTGCGCTGTGCTGATACCGGTTGAGGTCGAGGTCGACAACGAGGTCACGTTGCTATTGGTCGTGCTCAACCCGGTCGATAGGGAGCCGATGTTGCTGGCATTGGTACTAATGCCGGTCGAAGTCGAGGTCGACAACGACGTCACGTTGCTGTTGGTTGTGCTCAAGCCTGTCGACAACGAACCCACATTGCTATTCGTTGTGCTCAGACCGGTGGACAGCGAATTCACGCCGCTCTGCGCTGTGCTGATGCCCGTCGAAGCCGAAGTCGACAACGAAGTCACACTGCTGTTGGTGGAGCTCAAGCCTGTCGACAACGACCCCACATTGCTATTCGTTGTACTCAGGCCTGTCGACAATGAATTGACGCCACTTTGCGCCGTACTGATGCCCGTCGAGGTCGAAGTCGACAACGAGGTCACGTTGCTGTTGGTCGTGCTCAGACCTGTCGACAAGGAACCGATGTTGCTGGCGTTCGTGCTGATACCGGTCGAAGTCGAGGTTGACAACGACGTCACGTTGCTGTTGGTCGTGCTCAAGCCGGTCGACAATGAACCAATGTTGCTGGCATTGGTGCTGATGCCGGTCGAAGTCGACGTCGACAGCGACGTCACACTGCTGTTGGTGGAGCTTAAGCCAGTCGACAACGACCCCACATTGCTATTCGTCGTACTCAAGCCTGTGGACAGTGAATTCACACCACTTTGTGCCGTGCTGATACCCGTCGATGTCGAGGTCGACAGCGAAGTCACGTTACTGTTAGTTGAACTCAAGCCTGTCGATAACGAACCCACATTGCTATTCGTTGTGCTCAGTCCAGTGGAAAGCGAATTCACGCCGCTTTGCGCCGTACTGATGCCCGTCGAGGTCGAGGTGGACAGCGACGTCACGTTGCTGTTGGTCGTACTCAGCCCTGTCGACAACGAACCCACGTTGCTATTCGTGGTACTCAGGCCAGTGGACAGCGAATTCACGCCGCTTTGCGCCGTACTGATGCCCGTCGAGGTCGAGGTGGACAGCGACGTCACGTTGCTGTTGATTGCGCTCAGCCCTGTCGACAGCGAACCCACATTGCTATTCGTGGTACTCAAGCCAGTGGAAAGCGAATTCACGCCGCTTTGCGCTGTACTGATACCCGTCGAGGTCGAGGTCGACAGCGAGGTCACGTTACTGTTGATTGCGCTCAGCCCTGTCGACAGCGAACCCACATTGCTATTCGCGGTACTCAAACCAGTGGAAAGCGAATTCACGCCGCTTTGCGCCGTACTAATACCCGTCGATGCCGACGTCGACAATGACGACACACTGCTATTAGTCGTGCTCAATCCGGTTGAGGTCGAAGTCGACAACGAAGATACGTTGCTGTTGGTTGTGCTCAGGCCAGTCGACAACGAACCCACATTGCTATTCGTTGTACTCAAACCAGTGGACAGCGAATTCACGCCGCTTTGCGCCGTACTAATACCCGTCGATGCTGACGTCGACAATGACGACACACTGCTATTGGTCGTGCTCAATCCGGTTGAGGTCGAAGTCGACAACGAAGATACGTTGCTGTTGGTTGTGCTCAGGCCAGTCGACAACGAACCCACATTGCTATTCGTTGTACTCAGACCAGTGGAAAGCGAATTCACGCCGCTTTGCGCCGTACTAATACCCGTCGATGCTGACGTCGACAATGACGACACACTGCTGTTGGTCGTGCTCAATCCGGTTGAGGTCGAAGTCGACAACGAAGATACGTTGCTGTTGGTTGTGCTCAGGCCAGTCGACAGCGATGCAATTCCACTTGTTGCTGTACTCAACCCTGTTGACGTCGATGTCGACAAAGAGGTGATATTGGAACCCAGCGTGCTTGCCACGCTATACAATTGGCTCCCGTTAATAGCGTCTGTACTACCGGCAGTAATCAGCCCAGCGGCGACATTCTGAATCCGACGCTCTGTTCCAGACGCGCCTACGCTCACTACGCCTGCCGCGGCACTGGCGCCAGCGAATCCGCTATAAGTGGCAGTTCCTATCGGAGCAGTACTTATACTGGTTGTACCGCCTGTCGCGGCCGATAACGTTCCGGTCGTCGTAGCCCCTTTGCCAATCGCTACCGAACCAATGACGCTTGATACAGCGCCATCACCTTCGGCAATGCCATAAGCCGCTGTGACCCCTGCCCCACGTCCGATGGCAATACCCGAAGTGCTGGTAGCCGACACAGAAGACTGGCCACCTAGAGCTATCCCATCCGAGGCTGCCGAAACTGCAGCGGTAGTGGCGTTATCACCTATCGCAATAGCGCCGGCTCCGGAAGCATTGGCAAAATTTCCAACTGCAACAGAATAACCACCCGCTGCGTTGGAACTATAGCCAACCGCAGTAGCACTAGAGCCTGATGCGTTCGCACCGCCACCAATCGCAGTAGCATTACCAACCGCAGTGGTGTACTCGCCAAAGGCCGTTGCATTGGTGCCGGTAGCATTAGCGCTAGCCCCCACGGCTGTAGTAACTGAGCCATTAGCTGTAGTGTTATCACCAATAGCAATCGCACCAGCTCCAGTTGCTGTGGGGGCTACATTGTTATCTCCAATTGCAATTGAAGCGGTAGTCGTGGCATTGCCCCCAGCCACGCCATATCCAGCAGCCTCAGCCCCTCCCTCGCATAGCATTACCACAGCTGCGAGAGCTCCCAGGACAACCCTTTTTTTTGACTTTCCGCGAGCAGTCGAATTTTCAGATACGGCGGTCCACACGCCTGTAGCTTCATTCCAGATGCTCCGATAGTTTTTATTCACGATATTTCTCTTTAGTTTCGATTTTTTCTGTAATCCGACATTCCCGCGCTCGGCAACGATGTTCCAGCGTCCGCAAACATCCAAGCGCCTCGGGTCGACATTCCAGAATCGATCAAACTAGTTCCTGAGTTTCACTCTTAGTGAATTTGATAGACTCGGTGATCTGGCTTCTGCAAACTTATTTGGATGAAATTAATCTGCATTTCATCGGCGCCCCACTTTGGATATTTGCAAATATAGATGCCAAGTTCATTGAAAAAAGGAACTTCAACAATCGTTCACCAAACCATCATGAAGCCGTAAGGATTTGTTGTTTTCACATCAAAATCTAACGAGAAGGGCAAGGACTTCCATCAGAAATTGCCATACCCCACATGCACACCCTCTTCACCTTGAGCACCGCTTCGTCAAGCAGATCCAGGGCAATCACCGCCAGATGCGTTATGCGAATGTTGACGCCGGCCGTTGCCTGTAGGGTAGTCAGCTCTAATGCGCCGCCCCTGTCACCGCATTGCGCGAGAACATAGGAGATGGCGCCGGCAGCGGCCAGGGACCGCGCATGCATGATTGTTTGTTCCTGCGAAAGGGGGTTCAATTCAATGGCAGAGCGGAACGCCGCAACGACCTCAGCGACTGTGCCAGTCGCGAGTAGATGCTGGCCAAAATTAAAATGCGTGGCAGGATTTTTCGGCGACATAAGCCGCTGGCGAGTGTTTCTGGATAACTTGCCGTACGCAAAAACACGCAGCAGTTATTGAAGGGTTCAGCTGGACCGTGCCAGATCCTCAAGAAAGCGTAAGCAATGATGGAGTTTCGTCTTCAGCGCAGTGCGCGTAGCACTCGCAAAAAAAGACACGTCGAATGCTTGCCCGTAAGAACCAAGTATTACCGAATAAGATTGGAATTGATAAGCATTGTGAAAGATCGCACAAAGCAATGGACTGATGGCGGCCTGATGTCTAGGATGATTCCTTAATCATCCTGCGGCATAAATTATATGAAAATGATCTCTGGCGACAAAGTGCTCGATGAATGCATCGATAAAATCTCAAACTTGGCAACGCTTACGCTTTACGGCATGAACGTCGTCGGCCAGGTGCATGTCGCGATCAATGAGGTTTGCCGCTATCTGATTCTGAAAAAATCAGGAGATCCCGAATGCAATCTATTGGCTTTCAAAAATAAATTGCTGACCTTGGGCCATCTCACGCATCCAAGCCTTCCGGATTACAGAAAGACCCTCAACTATGCGGCGTCGTTGATCGTTATTGAGGCGCCTTGATTTTTCGTTCCGTAGAAAATTCGGGGCATCGTTCGTAACGATAACTGCATATTGACACCACAACGCGAGGCGCTCCCTTATGTCGTATCCAGCAGCAATCAAAACATCATTAAGCTTATTAGAGGCGACCGGAATTGCGCGCTTCAACTACGCCCCGCCTCCACATCGTTTGCTATGGTGCGTGGGCATTCCAGTGCCTCCTCCGCATCTTGCTAGCGCCAGATTCAATTTCCTTTTTTTTGCGATATGGTTCGGCGCGGCGTGGGGGACCTTTACTTGGTATTCTCTTTTGTCCCCGGTTGGAGCACCTATCATGTTTGCCGTGACTATGGCATTTCTGATAGGTGGAGCGTTCGGCTATGGGCTGGCGCTCTACTACCGCCATGCAGCCAGCAAGTACAATCTAATCGCGCCGTGAGTCTCCGTTGCTCGCGGCAATGTAGCTATCCGGCATTTACAATGTCCGCAGAAAAATCTTGGCGGCGCCATTAAAAAGTATCAAGTGCGGAGCGAGTAAAACGTTCAATAAACTGCATCAATTCGTGCGCCGCTGACACCGCAGCATCGCTATCTTCATTGGCAATGGCATTCAATACGCTGGCGTGCAATTGCGCACCTTCGACGTAGGCCCGATTATGTCCAATATGGTAGTACCAGAATCGTCTTGATTGCGCGTGGATCGACTGCATGCTGGTAATCAGCATGCTGTTGTGAGTCGCCAGAACTTCAGCTTCGTGAATCTCACGGCCGACTCGAATCCAATCATCCATATTTTCTTCTTCGGCGGCTTTGATCATCCGCTGAGCGAGTATTTGCAGATGCGCTCTCTCTTCCGATGTCGCACGCAAAGTGGCGCATCTAACCACCAGTTCCTCGAGCGGACGTCTAACCTCCAGCAGTTCCAGTTGTTGACGAATGTCGATTCCTGAAACAAGAGTGCCACGACGCGGCAGCATCTCGACAAACCCAATTTGTCGCAATCTCTGAAGCGCCTCTCGGATTGGCGTGCGTCCCATCCCTAATTCAACAGAAAGTTGCACCTCCGAAATCATTGATCCGGGAGGAAGGCGACGCGTGATAATCATTTCCTCGATTTGATTGAATGCCACATCGGTCAGCAGTTGTTCCGGCGCATTCATGAGCTCAGGCTTGGAAGCATCGTTAGCAAGAAGACTATTATTCATGACGACATTTTACATTGAATCAAATTCATTCTTTTAATTTCGAGTGCGTGGAAGATCGATAACAAATGCAGGGCTGGCCAAACGAATACTCAGCATCCATTGAAGAGGCATACAAAAATGCTTTGAAATATACGTAGAAACCAAATATTGCTATATAAATATGAAGCAACGTTGATATTGGCAAGTGCAATCTGGAAGAATTTTATTGAAATTTTATTAAAAAAAAGGGGGACATTATCCCCGCTCCACGCTTGGCAACGTGTGTAAATATCTAACATCTGCTGCTAAATTCCGAGCACTAAAGAATGGATTTTGCCGAGGCGGCCAAATATTCTGACCGCCTCGCCCCCACGCTCTAGTCCGTTAGCGCATGTGCGGTCTCCACATTCAGATTATCAACAGATGCGGAAGATTTTCGTGGCAGTCGCACAAAAAAAGCCACCGCAAGCGCGCCAGCCAGCGAAATTCCCCCGGCGAAGAAAAACGCGCTTGTAAAAACTTTGGTCCACTGTACAAGGAAGCCCGTCAATATTGGGGCAAGAATACCTGCGGTGTTAGCAAGCAGGTGCATGAATCCGCCCACACCGCCCATGCGTGCCGGCTCGACCGTATCCAGAATGATGGCCCAATACACGCTGAGCGTCAGGTTCATGAAAAATACTGTGATGCTCATCAATGCAACTGCCATGCCGACACTGTTTGCAATTCCGGCCAATGCAACACATGCGGCAGCAACCAGCAACCCAACGACAATTACAATTTTGCGCGATTTCAGGGCATTTCCGGTCCACCGAAAAATCAGATCGGAAGTAAAGCCCCCTAATGCTATCCCCATAAAACCGAGAACCCAGGGTATGACGTTGACGATGCTCATTGAGGCAAGACTCAAGTGCCGCTCCATCATCAGGTAGCTGGGAAACCAGGAAAGGAAAAAATACAGGATGTAGGCATAGCCAAAATATGCCAGCGAGGTAGCCAAAATTATAGGGCTCTTGAGATAAGCGCTCAATGGCTTGCGGGGAAGCACCTCTGCTACTTTCCCACTAGCAGCGTCGTCCGAAACCGGCAGCTTCATCGTCCCGCGAATCCATCGATTCCCCTCTGGCCGGTCGCTGGAGAAGATCGACCACATAAGCACCCACAGCATCCCTACGATACCGATAACGACAAATGGAACCCGCCACCCCCATTTGACCGCCATCAGCCCGATTACCGGCCCGGCAAGAGCTGCCCCCAACTGCAGACCCGAATTGGCGAATCCAACAGCGGTAGTCTGCTCCCTTCTGTCGAACCAGCCACTGACGATCTTATTGGTACAGGTTGCCAAGGGACCTTCCCCGGCCCCAAAAACAACCCGAATGATCAGCAGGCTAATCAGGCCGGAAGCAACTGCAGTCAGGCTACAGAATATAGACCAGAATGCAATGGCCACAATCAGAACCCGTCTTGCGCCAAAGCGATCGGCTGCATATCCTCCGATAAAACAGAACAATGAATAGCCGACGAAAAATGCACTAAAAACGATTCCCAGATGCGCCGGATCCAAATTAAAATCCTTGGCGATTAAAGGTGCTGCAACTGACAGTGCCGCACGATCAAGATAACTGATCACACACGCAAGAAACAGCATAAAAACAATGAACCAACGAAATTTCATGATTGTCTCCGTCCAAACCATTGCAGGCTGGAATATTTTTATCTGCGCGATCTAGACCTAGATCTAGATACGCGCATTAGATGAACTAAGGAAGCAATAATCGGGCGATCTCCCCACGGTACGCCGTCAAGTAGGATTTCGCTTGTCGTCACTTTCCCGATTGACGAGCAACCTGCCTCATGCGCTGTTTCACGCCATAGATGAATCCTTCTCGATCACATCCATTTTTTTACTGAAAAACGGTGGCTGAAAACCCCGACCCGGCCTTGGATCAAACAGCGATGCCTCCATTAGCGGCAATGGGTCGAGAATGCGATGCGGTGCAAACGCCATATGCGCAAGGATATCGCGCTGCAAATCCACGCCAGGAGCAATTTCGATCAGCACCAATCCCTGCGAGGTCGCTTCGAAAACGGCGCGTTCAGTGATGATCAATGCGCTTTGCCCGCCGGCTACTCCCTTTCCGACCGAATACGTAATGCTTTGGGCCGTGTTGACGAATTTACTTACTTTCCCCTCTTTCAGAATCGTCATGCGCCCGCCGTCATAAGCGATATCGAGCCCGCCGGTGGTAAACGAGCCGGTAAACACCAGACGCTGCGCATTCATTGCAATATCGATGAAGCCGCCGGAACCGGGATTCACTTTTCCGAACTTGCTGACGTTAACGGTGCCATGAGAATCGTACTCGGCAAATGCCAGCGCGGCGAAGCGACACAATCCACCGTCAATCACATCAAACTGAGTAACGCCGTCGAGAAGCGCCTGCGGATGAAGATTTGCCGAGAACTGCCAGCCGTTCATCACAATGCCTCCATAGGAACCGTGCTCGGTGGTGAACCAGTAGTCGTCTGAACCGGTTTCTGGATCGATCAGTCCCTGTTCTGCCATCACCAGTGGAACATCAGCCGCGGCGCCAAAACCGAAGATGGACAGTTCATGCTTACGCACTTCCAACGCAGCGCGTCGAGCGATGACTTTATCCGGGCCGAAGGGAATGTCCGGCAAATGAACGTAGCCGGCACCTGGACGCAAATACGCTTCGTCATATGGCGTATCGGTGCTCATCATCATGTCAGGCTCAACAACCAATGCGTCAACAAACATGCCCGGCAATCGGACCGAGGTCGCCAATCGTTCCCCGCGCGAAACGATTCTTCTGACCTGCACAATCACCCGGCCGCCGCTTGCCTTTGCCGCCAATGCCAGCGCCAGGCCTGATGACACCAACGGCTCATCTTCGAATGAAAGATTGCCAAACTCGTCGGCGCTGCTGGCGCGAATAATTGCAACATCAATTGGCCAGGTCGGGTAGAACAGGAATTCTTCGTCGTTCAGGCATATTTTCTGGATCAAATCATCCTGGCAACGGTTAGTGAACTTTCCTCCGCCGTTGTCCGGATCGGCGTACGTGCCGATTCCAACCCGCGTGATATAACCTGGACTCTTGTGCGCGACTTCGCGCAGCCAATGCATGGATGCGCCTATCGGCCAGGAATATGCCTCAATCCGGTTCTCTTGAATCAGTTGCATCAGGTCCGGACGTTTGCCGGTATGTGGATTCACCGGATTGATGTAAGACCCCGAAACAATGCGTTTCATCAGTCCTTCCTGCGCAACGTGGTCCATCCCGCGTATGCCGACAGCATCCCCTGTACCGCAAGGAAAATAAAACGTCAGATTGCGTGGCGCGCCCGTTTCGCGAAAACGCTTGCCTAGCGCCTCAAGCGTAGCGTCTGGCACCGTCCAGCCGATCACCCCGACTGAGGCAACGGTTTGCCCGTCCTTGATTGACGCTACGGCTTGTTCTGCAGAGATAATTTTTGTCACGATTTCACCTTGAATTTTGATAAAAGTGCTTGCGCGGTCCCACCTTCGCAATTGCTGGCAAAGTGCTGGGTGGCCACACGGTCGAGTCGCTCGCCATCGTATGTGACGAAAGGTTCGAAGAAACGCTTGGTGGAAGTGATGGCTTCGGGCGGCAAGGCGGCAAGTCGTTGCGCCAGCGCGAGGGCTTCCTGGTTGGCGCATGCAGGCTCGGTCAAGTAGTCCGCAACGCCCAGGCGATGCGCTTCAATGCCATTGATGACGTCCGCGGCCCAAGTCAGGATCCGTGCACGAACCGGACCGACGCGAGCTAGCAGCGCCTGCAATCCCCATGGCGGCAACCAGCCATTCGGGACTTCAGGAAGATGCCAACGTACATTTGAGGCGGTAACGACGATATCGCAAGAAATTGCGAGAACAAATCCTCCTCCAAGCGCGAAACCTTCCACCGACGCAATCACCGGCTTGGACAGGCCGGCAATTGATCGCGCCACTTGCGCGGTCTCTAATTCGGAGTCGCACATTTCTTGGATCGACATTGCGCTGAGCTCTTTCAGATCGCTGCCGGAGCAGAAAGCCGGCGCCGCGCCGGACAGGACGATGGCTCGGACCGCCGGATCCCGATCGGCGTCTTGCAACGCTTGTGCGAGTTCTTCGATTGATTTGCTATCCAGAGCGTTACGGCGCGCAGGTCGATTTAATGTCAGATGCCGAACCTGACCTATGTTTTCAATGATCATTAACAATTTCTCCTTTTGTCGTTCATCAAATAATTCGTCTTACAATAAATGCGCACCATCTCGCTCAAGTGCTGCACGTATTTCCTGCGGGTCTACCTCACGCGGCTCCAATCCATGACGAATTGCAATGGTCGCCGCGTGTCCTATCGCATGACCGTATGAAAAGCACTGAGCTGTAACCCGCGCCGAAGCAACCGCTTCATGTTCGGCAGAGAGGCATCGGCCGGCAACCAGCAAGCCCTCGCCATGCGTCGGCACGAAGCACGAGTACGGCACTTCGTAGTAGTCGTCCAGAATCCACTCTACTTTTGGCCTGGCGCCGCTATGCAATTCAATTGGCCAAGGCGAGCGTGCAATGCCGTCGGAAAACTTACGGGCCGTGACCACATCGTTATTCATGAGCTTTGCAACACCTTCGACCTGCCGTGTCTGACGCACGCCGACCTGAACGCCGGTGTCATTTATGAAGGCGTTTTCGCATCCAGTCACATACTCTCTAAAAAAGCGAGCATACGCGTGCACCTGGCGCCGGCCATTCAACTCGGCTTCAGTGAAGTCGCGATATAAAAGAGGATTGAGCTCGCGCCCGTCTGTACCGGTTATCCGAGTGCAATTGCACAGCAGCTCTCCGGCGCGGGTTGTTGGGAAAAGCCAGATTTTTGTCCGTGGGAGATCGTCGCCAGCGGACTGGCGTTCGCGTATCAGGGCTGATACGGCTTCGCCCATGATCGTGTCGTCGCCATAAGCGGCAGTGAAGCGTTCGACGTCGACCCCCTGCAGGCGAAAGATCATGGTCGGATTCTGCACACGGCCCTTGTCGCCGACGAAACTATCCAGTCCAGCCATTGCCACCAGATCGGCATCTCCACTGGCATCTACAGTGATCTTGGCTCGAATCGTCAGAGGTCCTTGTTTGGTCCATGCCTGGACACCTTCGACCCGCTCTTTGCCGTCGAGAAGGGTTCCTGTTGCAACAGCGTGGTAGATCACCTGGACGCCATTTTCAATCAACAAAGCGTCTGCGGCATCGCGCCATATCAAAGGATCATGAACGCGCGTCCAAGTTTTTCCGTAGCGCAATGGTGCGCCAAGGCCTCCCCGTGCTTCCAACGCCTTGCAAAATTCCTCCGCAAACCCGAAAACAACCTGCTCCGGTTTCGCGCCAGCGCGGTCGGTTGCAAGATACAGTCCACAGACAGTGCCTGACAGCCCAGCTACAGCGCCGCCGCCACAAAATCCATAGCGTTCTAGCAGCACCACATGCAATCCCTGTCGCCGGGCCGTTATTGCCGTGGCAACTCCAGCTGCCCCACCACCGATAACCAGCACATCACATTGGAGATCTTCAACCGTTCTAACGTCAACCGCCATTTTTTCCATTTGTCGCCACCTTGTCGTCAACTGATATGTCAGATGTCGACATTAATACATCGTGCGAAATGAACTGTCAAGAGGGAGCGCAAAAATTAGAAATGGAATTGATTAAGCCGCCTAACGGGCTGTTGAGTCATCCCTGCCGCCAGTCTGCGAGTTGGCGTAGGTATACGCTGGGCACAGAGAATCAATGTTCGACTTGGGAACATGCATAAAACGGGCGTCATCCAAAATGCGCTGAATGCGCTGAAGTACTGGGCGCTTATGACGCAATCACGATTTGCCGAAGTTTCTATCCAGAAATTTTTCGACGCGAGTCCAGAAATCGACGTTGTTTTTCTTCAGTCGCCAACCATGCCGCTCTTCGGGATACTGAACCCATTCCACATTTGGATTGGTTGCCCTGACCGCATCACGGAACTTCGCGCCGCGTATGATAGGGACCCGCAAGTCGGATCCACCGCATGCTAAAAGTAAAGGTTGTGTGATACGCGCGGCATTTGCGAGGGGCGAGGTCGCTTTCAGTTGGGCCGCATCCTTTTCATGATCGCCGACCAGCACTGACATGCCCTGTTTCAAGCATTCGCCTGAAAGGCCGCGCCATCTCACGAGCAAGGTCCAAGCTATTGACCTGCGCATGAAAAATCCGGCCTGATTCAGCCGAGCGACAGGCCCGATATATGCGCTTCAATTACGGCCTGGCAGAATATCCGGACGATTGAACATTAGTCCTGCTCACTGTATTGAATAGGATTGTGGCCCGCTGCAACGATGACGTTTCCTGGAGCGCATAGGCTTATCCGTCCAGGCTGACATGCCGCCGAATCAATCCTTCGGTTTAAGCTTGCGCGCTGTATCGATCGCCTTCAAGACCGGCAAGGTGCGGATGTACGCCACCTCCTCCATCGATACCTCGCTGGAACGGCGCGCGAATTCCAGCACCGTGCGCAACTGTTCTTCATTGAACTGCGCCCATACGGCTTCGGTACGCCGAGCCAGCCGCTCATAGTAGATACCCATCTGACGCACACGCTCTTCGCAGGCAACGACGCGCACCTTGCGGCGGTCGGTGGGGTCGGCTTCGCGCCTGACGAAGCCGGCCTTTTCCAGCCGGTCGACCAGCCCGGTGATGGCGCCCGTCGTCAGTCCGGTCGCTGTCGCCAGCTGGCTCGGCGTCAACGCATCAGCGCCAGCCATCACGATGAAGTCCAGACATTCCAGGTCTGTGCTGGACACCCCCACCCGCTCGGCCACCGCGCCGCTCAACAATACGCCCTGCGCGCTCATGCGGCGAACCTCCAGCCCTAATGCCTGCAGCAAGGCAGCCTTCCTTGTTTTGACGCTTGACATAGTCGCCCCAAATATCTTAGAGTAAAAGTATCTTAGTTACTAAGTAATATACGATCAATTGTATGAATGTTACCAGACGGGCGCATTCAACGGACATCCTGGAGAAAAACATGGCAAATATTAAAACAGCCTTGATAATCGGCGGCGGCATCGCCGGGCCGGTGACGGCCCTGGCGCTGCGTAAAGCAGGCATCGAAGCCACTGTCCACGAGGCGTACCCAAGCTCGGCGCAGGGCGTTGGAGGCACCCTCATGGTCGCGCCGAACGGCCTCGACGCACTGCGCATCATCGGTGCAGACGAGGCTGTTCGCGCCATCGGCCTGCCGATTACGCGCATGGTGATGGCAAACGGGCGCGGCAAGTCTGTCGGCGAGTTTCCCGGCCTGCCCGGCATGCCGCCAAGCCTGCTCATATGGCGCTCCGAGCTGTGCCGCGTGCTGCACCGGCATGCAGCAGCACATGGTGTCTCCGTTGAATACGGCAAGCGCGTGATTGGGGTCGACCAGACTGCTACGGGCATTACCGCACGATTTTCCGACGGCAGCAACGCCAGTGCGGACGTGCTGATAGGCGCAGACGGGATCCGATCCGCAGTCCGCATGTTGATCGATCCGCAGGCGCCAGGACCGCAGTACACCGGCCTGCTTGGATTCGGCGGCCGTGCGATGGGCAGCGATGCAATTGGCCGCCCTGGCGCCATGCACTTCGTGCATGGAAAGCACGCATTTCTCGGCCATTGGATGGAGCCGGACGGCAGCGCCATGTGGTTTGGCAATCTGCCGCACCCGACGCCGTTGACGGCGGCAGAGGCAAGGGCCGTGCCGGCGGCACAGTGGCTGGAGACATTGCGCGAGGTCTATCGCTATGACGTTCCCGGCGGCGCGTTGCTTGCCCACACGAGTCCCGAACAGTTGCTCGTCACAGGTGCGGGAGAGATACTGCCGCCAGTGCCGCGCTGGCATCGTGGCCGCATGGTGCTGGTCGGCGATGCCGCGCATGCGCCATCGTCGAGTTCGGGCCAAGGCGCGTCGCTCGCCATGGAGAGCGCCATCCAGCTGGCGCGCTGCCTGCGCGACCTGCCCGACGTTGCCACGGCCTTTCTCGCCTACGAGCGGCTGCGCCGGCCCAGGGTCGAGAAAGTCGCCGCGGACGCCGCGAGGACCAACAATAGAAAGGCCTCCGGGCCGGTGGCCAAGGCAATGTTCAGCCTTTTGATGCCGATTGCGATGAAGACCTTCTTCACACCGGAAAAGATGTTCGGTTCCTTGCATGGCTATCGCATCGATTGGGACGATGTCGTGACAGCATGATTGCCGAACGCCCGATTGACGTCGCAATGGCCCGCCCCAACAGTCCTGGATAAAAGAAACGCGCAACTCGATGAGATTCCAGGCGCAAGCCGAATCGGTTTCAGCGAACTGAGCAAGCGAAGGCTCCCTTCCCGGGGCGCGCAGCGCCATGGCCGCCTCGCCATTGCGAGATTTGGCGGCGTGGCTACCGGCAAGGATCAGTCGTCAATGATCGATTGCTTACCAGGAGAACCCCGCCCCGGCTCCAATCGATACTGTGCCGCGTGTCGAGGCAGAGCCGCCCAGGTTCAGAGTCCGCCTCCCTTTATCCAACACACGCTGATAACCCAGGGCAAGCGCTGATTGGCCATTCTGCGCACCGATGCCGACACCGAGACGATGAGTGCCCGCCAGACCGGCAGTGGAAAGCGCCATCTGTGCGGCGGCAGTACTCATTGCTCCCATTTCGTCGACGCGCTTGTCCAGCCGGTCGATACGGCTATTCATGCCGTCCATGCGCTCGTTCACGCCAGCGATGGCGCCGTCCAGCTGACGCTTGTTGACAGCATCGGTAGCTTGCGTGCCATCGGCCACGTTGGTCAACTGACGCTCGTTGCCTGCAGAACCGAACGAGACACTATTGTCGCGATCCGCCACCGAACCTGCACCGATGGCGACTGAGTTGCTGCCCGTTGCCGATGCATTGGCGCCCAGCGCCGTACTCTTGTCGCCGGTGGCCGATGCGTCAGCGCCAACCGCTGTGCTGTTGTCGCCGGAAGCGACCGCGCCGCTGCCGACGGCGGACGAATTACTGCCTGACGCCGAGGCCCCAGCACCGATCTGCGCATTGCCCGCCGGATTGACGCCGGAATCGCCGCCACCGCCGCCGATTGAGCCGTCGGCGATGCCAGTTTCAATATTGCCGACGCGGTCGTTAACATCGCCGATCTGCTTGCCTTGATCGGCTACCGTGCCGCTCAAATCGTCGACTTTCAACTTCAGGTCGGCCAGCGCAACATCTGACGAATCGGCCAGATCCTGCAGCTTCTGATCCCATGCCGCTTGCATGCTGAACAACTGGCTGCCGTTGACCGCTTGCATGCTGGAGGCCGAGACGATGCCGCTGTTCAAATTATCGATAACAGTCCCGCCAACGCCGCCCAGAGACACCATCGTACGATCGGCGTTATAGGTCACCGCCCCTGTCATCGACGAACCCAGGTCCGCCAGCGCACCGTTGATGCTGGTGATGCTGGTTTCAGTGGCGCCGACACGGGCGTCCAAAGCCGAGACCGCATTGTTGGTGTTAAACAATTGATTACCCGTCACGGCTTCGGCACTGCCTGCTGCGATGTTGCCATCGGCAAGGCCGGTCAAGGTCCGCACACCGGCGCTGCCGCTGAAGTCCACGAGCGCACCGCCGGTTGCCGCTGCCACAGAGATATTGCCTGAGCCGGCATCCTGCTTGACCAGGCCGATGGTGCCGTCGCCGATCTCCACCAATTGTTGCTTGATGCCGCTGATATCGCCTTCGCTCACGGTCACGCGGCCATCGAGAATGCTGATGTTGCTAGTGTTGTTTGCAATATTGGCTGTGTTCACCGCAATGTTCGTCGTATTGGCGGCAACCTTGGCGTCAGTGGCGTTCAACTGGCTCATGTTCGCCGCGTCCGTGTCGGCAACGCCGGCGGCAACGCCGGACAACGTACGAGCACCGTCCGTGCCGCTGAAGTCAACGACAGTACCGCCGCTTGCGGCGGCAACAGTGATATTTCTAGTCGTCGCGTCTTGCTGCACCAGGCCGGCGCTACCGTCGCCGATATCAACCAATTGCTGTTTGATGTTAGTAATATCGCCTTCGCTCACTGCTACACGACCGGTGAGATTGCCGAGGTTCGTTGTGTTCGTGGCGATGTTAGCAGCATTGGCCGCAATGCTCGTTGTGTTTGCCGCGATGCTCGACGCGTTGGCGGCAACGCTGGCGTCAGTGGCCTTCAACTGACTCATGTTCACGGCATCGCTATCGTTGACGCCCGCCGTCACGCCTTTGAGCGTTCGTGTGCCGCCGGTACCCATGAAGTCTACTGCAGTGCCACCGCGAGCGGCCGCCACGGTGATGTCGGCAGTCGTCGCAGCCTGTTGTACGAGACCAATCGCGCCGCTGGCGAGCTGGGTGGTGAGATTGGTGATGGTGGTCGAGTTGGTGGTGACATTGGCGTTGGTGGCAGTTAACGCCGTATCCAAACCGCTCAGCGCGGCGCCAATGGTGGTCTGGACGCCGCCGTTGGCCAGCGTGTAGCTGGGACCGGTGACGATACCTGTAATGGCGTCTATCTGCGCACCGCCGCCCAGGGCTGCCACGGCAGGCGCGAGCTGGTTAACGTTGACTGCGTCGGTGCCGGCGGTACCCGCAGCCATGTTGATGATCTGACGACCGCTGCCTGCTGAACCGACCGCGACCACATTGGCGCGCGCGCCGGTCGCCGAGCCGGCACCCAGCGCCACCGCATTGACCGCGCTGGCATTCGCGTTAGCGCCGATAGCAATGGCAGAAACTTGCGATGCGTTTGCCAGGTACCCCGTTGCAATGGTATCTGTCGTAGATGCCTTGGCATACATACCCGTGGCAATACCGCGAAACGCCGTGGCATTTGCGCCAAACCCCATTGCTATCGAGGCGTGATCACCGGGCGCTCCGACGCCGGAAGAATCGGCTACCGCAGTGGCGCCAATTGCCAAATCGCCGACGCTGCCAGTGCCGGGTTGTGCGTAGCTGCCGACACTGACAGCCACGCCACCCGTACCTGGCGTCAAAGCAAAGGTTCCGATTCCGCCAAACGTCCCAATTCCTCCACCGGTCAAAGCGGCATGATTGCCATCATCCAGACAAACATCCGGATTATTCACATCCGGTGTAGTACAAAATGGCGCTGTTGTCGCGCCGTTTGGCGACAGTTCGGCGGCGCTGCTGGACAGCGTCATGCCGCCCCCCAGCACTAGTACGCCAGCAACAGCTGCACGGCGCAGGATACGGCCAAGCGAGCGCTTGCCCTTGCTCTTGGCGGTTTCCGCAACCGCAGTAAAAGTCCCGGTGGTTTCGCTCCACAGCACACGATGGATTTGGTTCATGACTGGCTCCTATCTGAATGAAAATTTGATAGGAGCGAGTATGTTGATTAAGACTTTCCCTATATATTGGACTAGTCTTAAATGTAATTAACAAATGTTAGTATTGGTCATAAAAATGAACATTGGATAACAATAAAACAATATTTTCATTGCACGTTGGAAATTTCAACATGGCTTTCATAGCCATTTCAATTGGTGATCCTCCCAGCAGGACAGATATGATTGCCCCACTATCGTCAGGAAAAAAGCCAGACACACCTTTCCAGAAAGATGTGAACTCCTAGAATGACGCAAAATTGCCTATATCTGCGCGATAGTGAAGTCGACGAACTATTTCCTGAAGCAATTATCAGCGTCAAGGATTTTCCCTTGCTTGATTGTGTAGTCACACTCGTAGCGTGGCAAATCCACTCCCTTAATTCTGATGACTCGTCTCGTGATTACGTCAGGATCATCTGCCTCTACTGCCTTATCAACAAGTTGATCATAAAAGCTCAACTCACATTTTTTCAATTTATAGCGGTTAATGACTTGTTCGCTAGCGCTGGAATGCATTGGCTCTACAACAAAATTACTTTCATTGTCAAAACTCAATAGAGAATGCTCCCCAACAAAACAGCTTTTCTTGCCCTCGATTTGAAAATATGCAATAGAGGGAATTTGACCGCGATCATCAAGGGTGACCCCAAGCATTCGCGAACCTCCCCAACGCAACCCGCTAACGGAGAAGGATTTTTCCCTAGCTCCTGAAGATGGCAGCTTTATTTCCTGAACATTTCCATCGAATTTGATCGTCACATTTTTGATGTAGCCGGCTTTCAGGGTGCTATGCAAGACCTCAACATCATTCTTTTCGACGGCAAAAATAAAATTCGAGAAAAAATACAGAAGAAAAAAAACCGTCACATTTCGAAAATACAATTCTTTCATCGTCATTCCTCAATCTAATAGCACTTCTTTTGTCTGATGAAATTTATCAAGCCGATCCTCTCGATTAACAGGGGGATAGTCAGGTTCATCCCGTCGGCCGGGCCCTCTGTTAATCACTCGCCCTACCTCATCGACCACTTCATCTGTAAAGCCTTTGTGCGCAGAGCGGCGTACATCGTTTGACCTCCAGTACCAGCAGGAGGCGGCAAAGGCAAGATATGAATCAGAACCTAAAAGCTCCGGATTCGCTACGACATCAACATTTCTAATGTACTTCACCACGTAAGAGTTAAATGCTTTGTAATTTCCCTCAGATGTAATTTGTACAAAACCACGGCCCTTATAGTGAGAAGCACTACTTGCATATTTAGACGGGAGTTCTGTCATCAAACTCATCCCCCCCGACTCATGCTCACCCTGGGCCAAATAATGACTTTGCTCTAATCTGTCAGAAAATCCCCATTGAAGCATTGTCTTATTGAGGCTAAGCGCGTGGGCACTAACTACTTCTGCTTTTGTTTGTGGCATCAATCTGTAAATTTCCTGATCACTTAACCACATGCATTTGGCCAGTTGTTCAATAAATCTTATCGGGTGTGCATGCCAAACTCCCTTTGCATCCGGCAGATTAGGTACATCCTCCCAAAATGCCAGGCGCTCAATATGCTTAGTCAATTTAGCGAACTGTTCTGGTGTCAGTTTTGACGGGCCGAAGGAATCAGTCGCGACACGGCCAAATCGCTTGGCTATGTCCTGTTTACTCCATTCAGTAGGATGCTTAGTAATAAGGTGCTGTAGTTTTTTCTCGTCCTGCGCCAACTTATCTTTACTGGCCTCGGCACGGTCTTTATCGTAGGCTTCCAGGAGTTTCTGCATTCCCTCATCATCAATGAAACCATCGTCACTGTACTGTCCATGCTCTTCCATTTTTTGAAAATCAGGCCAATCCGCATCGCTGCTATATTTAATTTCTGTTTTTTCAGCCCAATGCAATTTGTTGTTATCAGGAGTAAATATTGGCACCCAAGTTTTTCCTTCATGCTCTTCCTGAAGAAATTCACCTGATTTCAACAACGGATCTAGCCAGGGTATAACAGGGGTGCCTTTGGCAAGCGTACTCACATTTTTTACGGGATCTTTATCATAAACTTGAAGGTTTTTGTCACGAGCTTTATGTTGCGTATGCTTGAGCTTTTTTCCTTTATGCTTCGGATCAGGGACTTCAATTTCCTCCGTAGTCAATTGGTCGTCGCTTACCCATAGCGCATGCTTATCATTGAGCAACTTAGTATATCCACCTCCATTTTGACGTTTGTCAAGAACAAGGGGTTTCTTAGGGTCTACGCTCAAGGTCTGTTTCTTTAGCAATTCGTCTCGCACTTCCAACGAGTCCGTCAAAATGCATTGCCCCCAAACTGTTTGGCTTGAGTTATCCAAAAATTGGACATCGTTCAACAATATCTCAAAGTGAATACCCCTCGAAGGGGTAGCTAGATTGTCAGGAATGTCGCCGCAGTAGCCGAGAATATCGCCGCGATTTACCTTTGCATTGCCACTCCCATCGTTGCAAGCCCCGTTTGCAACGGGTTTCAATATATCGACATGAGCTTTGACCATGACAGGCTTCTTGTGCTTGTCTAGCACAGGTTTTCCATCTTTATCCGTTTGCGCATGTTCAGGCACGAGTTTTTTAAGAAAGTTTACCGCTTGAGCATCCTTCTTATCCTTGACCTCATTCCATGCCTGCAAATGCATATACAAGGAGTAAAAGGTCAATCTGCTAGTACCCAGAGTGGTTTGACCCATTACTGTTTCGTGCTTGAGCAATACAAAGCTGCGTGAATATGGCACTTTGTCAAAAAAATCGTCTTTGGCATCCGCTTCATCATAGCGATAAGCAACCAGCTCGCCATCCGCAATGGCGCGGATCGGGATGTTTCTATCAGCAGGATGGATGTGCACTCCACCATGCCAGAACCGGTTCTTCCCCATTGGGAAGGAACCGCTGAGAATTTCACTGTTGTTGTAAACCGGATCAGGCACAACACGCTGCTCTTTACCAAGGCTGTAAGGTAGCTGAATGGGGTAAGTGATGATCATCGTTGGTCAGAATGGTCAGGTTAGGCAGAAAAGATAAATGATCCGTCAGGATCGTGGCCGCCTTGGGTTGGGAGCAGTACCTTGCGATCCAAACTCTTCGGGCCCGGTAAGCTATGCGAAGCCGCATGCGCCACATAAGCGCCGTTCGTTCCATGCTCAATCCCATCGGCATTGAATTTGACATAGCTGCCGCCGCCGTTAATCAGTACTTCTTCCTTGGCGGTGATCGTGATGCGATTGGCAGTTTGTGTGATATTTAGTTTTGCCAGGAGGTTGATGCTGTCTGTCAGCGCCTGGACATCGATGTCGCCGGCAGCCGCCACCATCTTGATGCCCGTCTTTTGCACAAACAGCCGGAAGGTATTCCGGATGCTGGCGAACAGGCTGTCGCCGCTGGCAATGGACAAACTCTTGCCGGTCGTGATGGCCGTGTTCTGGTCGCTGGCGATATGGGTGCTGCCGCTGGTGGTAGTCTCAATCCCGGCAGGGCTGGCCAGCACGAGATGCGATTGTGACAATTCCGGGAAACTGCCCTCCTCGCTTGCACCACCTCCCTTGATCGCATCATTCTGCGCCTTCAAGGTTTGCGCGACATCAGCTTGTTGTCCCTGCTTCTCCTGCGCCCCAGCCTGCTGCGCCGCATCGGCCAGCGACTCATGCTGATCCCGTGCAGCCGTCAGCCGGCTGACCGTCTCGCCCATATCCTTGATATGCGAGCTCGCATTGCTGCGTGCCTCGGTGGTGATCAGCATGCCCTTGGCCGCACGCGCCACGCCGTGGCCATCCGTGCGCAATTCCCAGCCTTCGCCGCGCGCATCCTTGCGCCCCGCATTGTCTTCGATGCGACTGATGCTGCCCAGGCTCAGCTGGCTGTGCTGGTGGTCGCTTTTGAGTTGCGCCTGGATCTTGCCGTTGGTGTCGTCCAGCACCAGGTGGTTGCTCCTGCCGCCGGGCTGGTTGCCGCCGTTGGGCGTCAGTTCGCGGCTCCTGAAGCCCATCAAGGATTGCTGGGTCGCCAGCTTCCACGGCGGCATGTTGCGCTGGTTGTAGACGCTGCCGGTGACGATGGGGCGGTCGGGATTGCCGTCGAGCCATTGCACCAGGCATTCCGCGCCGACGCGCGGAATCGATTTGGCGCCCAGCTCGCCGCCGGCCCAGGAACTGGCGACCCGCACCCAGGCCGAGCTGCGCTCGTCGTTGTTGCCGATGCGGTCCCAGTGGAACTGGACCCGGATGCGGCCGTATTCGTCGGTGTGGACGCTGCCCTGGCCGGATGGGCCGACTACCGTGACGGTTTGCGGAGCTTGAATCTTGGTGTTGACGCTATGGTAATTGCGGCCCGGACGCCAAGGGATGGTCTTGCGCAGGCAGGTCAGCGCGTTGCGGTATTCGGCCTTCTCGCTTGCCTGCTGCAGGTAGTTGTTGCTGGCGATGTGGTGAACGGAAATGATCAGGAATTCATTCTTGCCGGCGTCTTCATGGCTGGCAAACGGGCTGGAAGCAAAATGACCGCTCAGGCGGTACCAGCGTCCCGGCAGCACGTAGCGGTTGTTGCCTACCGCTGTAAAGTGCTTGCCTGCCGCTTCGATCTCTTCCATGCGCAGGCGCGACAGCTTGTCCGCATCCTGGACGCCCTTGACGCCATAGGCGCCGGCATATTCGTAGGATTCGACATCGAGCACATTGCCCTGCTTGTTCAGGGTCGGCACGCCGGCATGGATCGGCACCGGGCTCTTGAAGTTGAAGCCGGACAGCGACACGGAACCGGGCACGATCTGGCGCACCGGGGAGAATTCGCCGATGCCGTCTTCCTCTATCGCGCCGCCATGGCGCTGGAAGCGAATTTCCTCCCCGCCGTCGATGGGCGCGGCCTGGGTGGAGTCATCGGTGATGATGAGCTTATGGCCCTTGTCGGTATGTTCGTAGTAGTACAGCAGGCCGGCCGCTTCCAGCCGGCGATGGAGATAGTTATGGTCGCTTTCGTCGAACTGGATGGCGTCCGTCATGACCGGGTCGGCGCTGCTGACGCGGAAATCCCAATCCGGCAAGGTGCCGTAGTCGGCGCAGATGCTGTCGATCTGCTCGCGCAGGGTCTTGCCGTGGAAGATGTAGTTGTCCTTGCGCAGGCGCAGGTAGTGGGTCCAGGGCCCTAGTTTGGCCTGGTAGAAGGCGATATTGCCGTCGGTGCGCACGAGGCGGAATTCGAAGCAGTAGCCGGAGAAGTAACGCAGGCTGCCGTCGCCACGCACCAGTTCCACGCAGAACAGCTTGCCTTGCAGATCCTTCAGGGCCAGCTCGGCGTCATCGGACAGCAATTCCACGGTGTAGTCAAAATCGCGCGACAGGCTTTCGACGGCGTTGAACTTGTTCACCAGCAGCTGGGCGTGCGGGCCGTCGTCGTGGGGGAAAGACAGCCGAAGAATACGGTTGTTCTGCCGGCCTTGGATCAAGGCGGACAGGGATTGAAACAAGCTACTCATGCGGGGGCCCCCGGGAATTGAACTGCCAGCAGCAAAATATCATTTCAACAATATTTTTTGCTGATGTACTAGTTGGTAAAATCTCATTCAATCATACCCGCTGGCGGCTTTAATTGCCAAAAGGAAATTCCCAAGGCAGGCGAATTTTGCAAGAATTAACACTGTTGTGGGCGTTTTGAGACGCGGCGGGCGGTTGTGAGGCCGGCTGGGCGGCGCCGTGGAATGGGCGCTTGAGCTTGTTGCAGCCGTCATTCCCGCGAACGCGGGAATCCATTTTCAATAGCTTATTAAGCAACGTGGATCCCCGCGTTCGCGGGGATGGCGGAGCTGCGGTGCGGGCTGCCCGTGCCGTGCCATTCAAGACTTGAACGATTCCAGCGTACGTGCCGCGTGAGTACGAAAATGCGCCGCCGACGGGCGCCATTAAGTGGCAATCGGCTGGAAGCACCATAACATGTGCAAGGATGACCCAGCCTCCCGGATGATCGTGCCAGTAGTCAAAAATGTACGACAGGAATACGCTAGCCATGCGCAGATGCTACTGGGTCACAAAGACCCGCGCAGCATTCAGCGATAGAGCATCTGGCGATCGATACGCTGACAGTTGCCGTCGGGAAGATTCACCGGAAATCAACATGATGGCAAGAAAATCCCCCACAAAAGAAAAAGCCACCGATTAGGGTGGCTTTGATTTCTTGCCCATGCTCTGAAACCCGCATGGATACTACGTGTACTGGCGGAGAGGGCGGAATCAATATATCCATTAAAATCAGGCGCAACTGAACAAGACATGGCGCCAGTCATCCATCATAGGTGCCGTTCTGGCCCAGTTCATCGTCAACCAATCTGGCCAGTCGGCAATTGACGATGGCACGACCGCGACATTGATTGCGAACCTCGCAACAGCCGTTGCAGTTTCGGCGCGACAAAATCCTGTCCTGACCGATACAGGCGCAGCCAATGCGTATGTTGTAGTAAACTTATCTGCATTTTCGGCCTATCCGAGCGTCTCCGGGCTGATCATCGACGTCGGTATTGTCAATGCAAATACCGGTGCATCTACGCTAAACGTCGATGGCCTTGGCACGAAACCTATTCTCGGTCTCGGACTCCAGCCGCTTCAGGGTGGTGAATTGATCGTCAAGGGCGTGGCATGCCTGATGTACGTCGTTACATCGACCGTCAATTCTGGCAATGGTGCCTGGATCGTTATGGAGTGCACAGGTGGTGCTCAGCAAATTGCCCCTGGTTTGCAATCCGGCCATGCCATCCAATTCGGCCAGCTGACCGGCCTTGTCGGGTCGATGCGCAATGCCAAAATGTCGGTGACTGCCGCGTCGGCAAGTGCGACGTTCACGGCTGACCAGGTCGTCGTCGGAACTGCGCTCAACGGTTTGGAGTATCTGCTTCCGAGTTACAGCCAGACGATTAATCTGGCAATCACCGGCGCCGGCGGGACGGACACTGGCGCCGCTCCGGTCAGCAGATATGTCGCGCTATATGCGATCTATAAGCCGAGTACGGGTGCGACAAGCATTTTGGCAACCAACGCTACCATTGCAGTGGCGCCTACTATCTTCCGTGTGGCCGACAACGGAGGCAAGTCTTTTGGATATTAGCTCCCAATCGGATCGGAGCATTTTTACACCCTTTAGGAATTTGTATACTGGACCGGGGAATGCCGGCCTAACGCTGCTGTCTATTGCTGGCGCAGTCCCACTGAATGCTAAGTTATTTTGCTCAGGAGGAGCTACACCTACTGTCACTGGCAATCTAATAACCTTGCTTGCATCCACTGCGACCGCGTCACACAGCATTTCAGGGATTGGCAACGAACGCGTAACAATGGGTTGCCCATTTCGCGACGTTCCAGTGCTCACCCCGCAAACCGTATACTACGCAACCGCAGGAACTGCTACTTTCAACTACAATGGCTTCGGATACTCGTTCTAGGATGTTCCGTGTCTTATTCAGTGGAGTTACCACCGATCCGAGGCGAGAACGCTTAAAAATACCATGAGGCTAAATCGATGGCAATTCTGCCCCCAGGTACGATTCTTCAACTTATGTATCTTCGTGAGCGTTTGGCCAAGATTCGGCCAGGTCGATTTATTGAGATTGGTCCAGGCGCCGGCAATATTTCCTCGCTTCTTCTCTCTATGGGATGGCAAGGCACTGCCTATGACCTGGAGCCATTAACGGTCGCAAAAATTGAACGTAGGTTTTCCGGCGAGATCGCTTCTGGGCGATACAAGGCAAAAAATCAGGACTGGCTCAAAGCTGATCAGAAAGAGTTATGCGATCTGGTCATTTCATGTATGGTCATGGAACACTTTGACGAGCGGGGGGAGCGTCAGTTTATAGATCGAGCTCGCCAGTGTTTGAAATATGGCGGACAAATGATTTCTATTGTTCCTGGTTCTCCGAAACACTGGGGAATTGAGGACGAAATTGCTGGTCATTATCGCCGGTACACGGCCGATTCAGCTAGAAGTCTTCTTAGCTCGGCTGGGTGGGATGTCAAACACACAGCCGGCCTGACTTTCCCTCTCTCAAATATTCTTTTCCCGCTGTCAAATTTTTTGGTGCATCGCAGTGAGGCCCTCAAACTTGAGTTAAGCATGCTTGAACGGACTAAAAAATCTGGAATTCGCGATGTGCCGATGAAGACAAAATTCCCCCGTATATTTTGGTTAATACTGAATCGGTGGACGATGTTTCCGCTGCACATATTGCAGAAAATATTTCGGAAGTCCCATAGAGCGATGGTCATTTATGTTGAGGCTACACCGCCAGTATTACCGTAACGTTGTCAATGAAATCTAAGTAGCCACCTTCGGGGGACTTTTTTTATGCCCGCCGATGAGTTGGCTTTGTTTTTGTGCTGAATATTCGGCTACCGCTTTTCGCCCTAAGTCGCCCCAGGGTGTTGACGCTCCCCGAGAATCAGCGAAAACAGTTCATCCCCCTCCATATAGCTGAATGGTGTAACACCATAATCATTTCCCTGACTTAAATTAGCGCCACTACAGATCAACATTTCAACCATCGGCAGTTGCCGACCGGATATCGCATAGTGTAGCGGCGTATTTCCGATGTCCCCTTTTAAATTCATGTCACTCACAAATGGAAGCATGATTTTTACCACATCGATATCCCCGTCATAAGCAGCGATGTGAAAAGGGGTGTCACCATCCGGTCCAGGACTAGTTGGCGAAGTTATCGAGCAATCCTCAAACATGCCTAGTGCAGCATACTTTCTTAGGATATTTTCGAGGTTATCGTTTGCATGATTTTTCACATTTCTCAAGCTCCTTCTTCAATGTTCTATGCTTTTACTGTTCGTATCATTAACCTCCGCGTGTCTCTTGCCTTCTGAGCCGACATAAAACCCTTGTCATTTCACACTGCCATTGGATAAATTTGAATGACATACCTTGACCATAAAATGGTTTACATAATATTAAATTGGCGTTAGGCGCGAAGGACCGGTATTGGCGAATGCAGACAACAGCTAATAGATTAGCCCCTAGCCCCTAGACTCACGTCCCCAAGACTATCAATTGCCGCATTCGTGGCTTCGGCGCGAAGTTCGTCGTTCGCCTCATGCAGCTCCTCGCTGTCTTTTATCCAACTGGGAGCGGCCATCCCGGCAGCTCTGCTTGGATAACCTGCAGGACATTTGTCGTACTGTATCCAATCGGCCCAATCTAGTAGGGCAATGTCGATTCCATCTAAAGCCGCGCATCTTTCGTCTCGCTCGAAATGGCCAACTGACCGCTTCATGCAATCTCCCGTGGATAAAAGATTCTGAGCTCCTGCATAACAATCCGTGAATCGGCAGCCTTGTCGTAGGCATCGACTAACTGGATGGTCAGCATCATCACTCTACTGTCGAAGGTTGGAGCGGGTCCGCCGCATGAACTCAACCTTGCCATCAACGAAAAATACGCCCACTGCAACCTCCCAAGAACTGATCCGTTTGATGACTTAGGTATGGGTGGTGGAATTTAAATGTATCGACGAGATGAAGCAATGATCGATCAAATAACAGCCGTAGAAGCCGCGAAGATATTGGGAGTATCCAGTTCGCTAGGTCTATGGGCTGGCAGCCCTGGCGGCCCGACTCCATGCGTCAGGATCGGTAAACGCATCGTCTTCAACCAAACCGACGCTCAGGATTATCTGCAATCAAGCCGATATACCGCGACAAAACGCGAGGTTGCTACCGCTTTGAATTCAACCGTGTTATTGACGGCCGGCGGGTCCGCGCTCGAAAATACCTTCCGAAAACTTGGACCCAGCCCTAAGCGAATGCTTTCGACCGGCAAGAAACAGCCGGACTCTATACGGCAGGAACCGCAATCGAACACGTTGAATGTTCCATCAAGGATGCCGTCAACGTCTACATCCTAGAGCGACTGCCGCAATTGAAGACTGGCGCTCATGTGGAGCGCGAGCTGATCAATGCCGGTGTGGACCTATTTACGGTCGGCCGAGTACTGGGTCACAAAGACCCGCGCAGCACTCGGCGATATAGCCATCTGGCGATCGATACGCTGACAGTTGCCGTCGGGAAGATTCGCCGGAAATCAACATGATGGCAAGAAAATCCCCCCACAAAAGAAAAAAGCCACCGGCTAGGGTGGCTTTGATTTCTTGCCATGCTCTGGAACCCGCATGGATACTACGTGTACTGGCGGAGAGGGTGGGATTCGAACCCACGGTACGATTTAACGTACGCTTGATTTCGAGTGGGGTATTCGAACTATGACCACCTTGAAACCCGCATGAAATAAGGAGGGCTGTATATGCATACAGCCCCCTATTCTCCTCCAGTGCAGGGAATGTGGCAGAAAAATCCCCCCAACAGTACGCGTAGCCACTGATTAGATTCTCACCACCTCCAACACCCCTCAGGTTGCCTCAACCCTTATAAATATGCCAAATGACCTCGCTGCGACAATTTTTTCATCTGCAGCAAACTACTTGCCCCATTGACACATTTCTCAATGTCAACTATTGTTTCCGAAAAGTAATTTATTGTATCTATTAATTCTTAGCCGTTGTTAGAAAACGATAATCGTCGCCAGCTCAAGCAGAGCCATAAAAATCATTGTTGGCAAAGCCAACCAATACAGGGGGAAGAGTGTTCAATTTGCGCCCGAAGAATTTTGGCGCGGTCTTGTCGCACGTGGCATACCGGCTATTCGTTTCAGTTAGACCTTTTAGTCATCCTGGCGCGTTTGCCGATTCGCGATACGATGTATTCCACAAATCTCACGCGCGTCCTATCGTGATACGGAGACTTCTCCTGGTCTGTCGGCTCATTGCCCTGGCGACCGTATCCATACCGTCCCATGCTTCCAGCACGAATCCTTATTTCCCAATTTCACCAAATCATTATTGGCTATACAGCAGCTCCAAGGCTCCAGGTAAGGTTGCGGTCGTTCACTCTCAGCCGGGGCCGGTCTATCATGGTGTCCCAACAACCGAGTTTCTGTGGATGCGGGACGGGTATTGGGCCTATGCTTCACAGTCCGTCGCCAATGGCACGCAAGTTCATTATGCGAATACGGATCAGATTCCGATTAACTGGGGCGGCACCTGTCCCCCTCCCCCTTTTTCTAACGCGCTGACGCTTCTACCGCCCGATGCAACCGCCGGTCAAACTGCCTCCACCAGCACCACTGTGAATTGCGTGGCCCCTGATTCTTCCGTCACTTCCACGTTGATCGAGTACACGGCCACGATTGTGGGCATCGAAAGCATCACCGTACCTTTAGGTACTTTCAGCGATGCGCTGCATGTGCATATGGAGCGAACGGCCACGATAACGGTGCCAGATAACAGCGGTGCTCAACTGATCACGAAACACACGGACGAACTTTGGTTCGCTCGAAATTTGGGGCTTGCCAAGGCCGATTTTCTGACTGAATCTACTGTCACTGGCTCGGAAGATCCGCCTTTGGTTGATAAAGAGAAGATCGCGCTGGAATATACCGATCTCATCATCGGTAACAATGGCCAAAAAGACGACGGCCATTCCTGCACATCCATTGCTGATCCAATTAATTATGCATCAGGAAACCACTACCAGACCGAAGTAGATTACCAAGGAACGGGGCTGTTCCCCATCAAACTGGAACGCTTCTATAACAGCCGCGCTGCGAAGTACGGTGAATTTGGCTTGAACTGGCGGTACAACTATGTGGCGAGCGCCGGCATTATTCAAATTGTTCCGCCCTATGTCGCCCTGGTATATCGGCCAGACGGCAAACTCTATGCTTTCAAGCAAAATGGCAGCATCTGGACCAGCGACGGCGATGTCAACGGTCGTCTGACTACCGACACAATCCAGGGGAAGATCACCAACGTCAAATACACTACGCAGGACGGCGACATCGAATCGTATGACGATAGCGGCAAACTCTTGTCCATCCGCAGCCGCGCCGGCATGACTCATACGCTGACCTACGACCCGAACACTACGCTGTTGTCGAGCGTTCAGGACCAGTTTGGCAATACCTTGACGTTCAATTACGACCCGGCAACGGGCCGCTTGAGCAGCGTGACCGATCCAGCGGGACAGCAGATTGTCTATGCTTACGATGACATCAATCGCTTGACGCAAGTCACGTACCAGGATGGAAAAACCAAAAAATACAATTACAACGAACCCAGCAACACTGGCGGCGCCGACCTACCCCAAGTCTTGACCAGCATCCTGGACGAGAACAATAACGTCTATGCAAGCTGGCATTACGACAGTCAAGGCCGAGCCGTGTCGGCAGAGCATACCAACGGCACTGAAAAGGTATTCATTACCTACAATGCTGATGGCACCCGCACCATCACAGATAGCCTTAACAAGAGCCGCATATTCAGTCCGACTTCCATCCTTGGCGCATCCAAGAACACTGGCCTATCGGATGCCTGCAATACTTGTTCGGATGGCCGAATCGCTCATAAAACCTACGATGCGAACGGCAATGTCACTAGCCGCACCGATTTCAACGGCAACGTGACCAGCTATACCTACGACACAACGCGCAACCTGGAAACCAGCCGCACCGAAGCCTCCGGCACGCCGCAAGCAAGAACCATCTCGACCAAATGGGATTCGACCTATCGCTTGCCTGTGCAAATTGCGGAGCCGTTACGGTTGACGACATTGACTTACAGTTCGACGACAGGCAATTTGCTGACAGCATCGGTGATCGCCACCACGGATCAGAACGGCAGCCTGGCGTTCTCTGCGCAGACCGCCGGCATTGCACGGATATGGACTTACACCTACGATCAGTGGGGACAGAAGTTGACTGTCACCGGTCCACGTACCGACGTCGTTGACAAGACCAGTTTCACCTATGACGCCAAGGGGCATGTGGCGACCATCACCAATGCATTAGGAAAAGTAACGACGCTTTCAAATTATGATGCGTTGGGACATGCCGGTACGATCGTGGATCAGAACGGCGTCACCACGACATTGCTCTACAATCAGCGCGGCTGGCTGACCAGTCGCAGCGTCAGCGGCGGCGGCCTGGCAGAGACGACTACTTACGGCTATGACGGAGCTGGTCAATTGACGCTGATCACATTGCCCGATGCCTCCACGGTTGCCTATACCTACGATGGCGCGCATCGTTTGACGCGTATTGCCGACAGTCTCGGCAACAGCATCGCCTATACCCTCGACAGCATGGGCAATCGCATCAGTGTACAGGTGAACGACCCAAGTGGCGTTTTGGCACGTCAGACCACTCGTGCAGTGGACCCATTAAATCAGGTACAGCAAATCACGGGAGCGGTGCAATGAGTGGACGTTTCATCTCCCAACAACCCGGCATCAAGCCCCTGCTCAGTGCGGTGCTGTTCACTTTGGCCTATAGCCCGCTGCTGGGTAGTGTTACCGGCACACGGGCAGTCGCTCAAACGTCCCAAAACACTACCACCAGCTATGAATACGACGCGATGGGTAATCGGACCAAGATCACGGATCCCTTAGGTCACGTCACCACCCAAAGCTACGACGGGCTTGGTCGCCTGGTACAGCAAGTACAGCCGGTCCCGGCCACCGGCGGCGCCAGTCCGACGGTCAGTTTGCGCTACGACGGCCAGAATCAACTTAGTACGGTCACCGATCCCAGAAATCTGGTGACCAGCTATGCCGTGGACGGCCTGGGCAACCAGAGCGCGCTCACGAGCCCGGATACCGGCAGTACGAGTAAAACGTATGATGCTGCCGGCAATCTGGCCACCCGGACGGACGCCAGAGGCAAGACCACCACGTACAGCTACGACGCCTTGAATCGACTGACGCAGATCGGTTACGCCAGCGGCACCGCCACCCAGTTCGAATACGACGGCGGCACCACCGGCGCGCCGAATGCCAATGGACGCTTGACTAAAATCACTGATGGCTCTGGTCAGACCACGTATAGTTACGGCCCCTTAGGGCGTTTGCAAAGCAAAACCCAAATCATTGGCAGTGGTGCGGGTGCGCAAAGCGCCACTGTCAGCTATGCCTATGGCAGCAGCGGCAACACCACCGGTAAATTAGTCAGCACGACTTACCCAAGCGGCAACCGGATCAACTACGGCTATGACGCTGCAGGACGGATCAACAGCCTGACCCTGAACCCGACCAATACTACTGGCGGCGGCACCAATACCGGCAGCACCATCCCCTTACTCACCGGTATCGGCTACCAAGCCTTTGGTCCTGTGAATGCCTGGACCTGGGGCAATAGCAGCAGTACTAGTACCAACACCTACGCCAGGGGGATAGATCTGGATGGCCGTGTCACCAGCTACCCGCTCGGTAATGCCTTGAGCAACGGCACCAACCGGACCATCAGCTACGATGCTGCCAGCCGTATTACAGCCACCAGCCACAGCGGCACAGGTACTGGCAACAGCGCCCCAGCCAACTTCAATCAAAGCTATGGCTACGACAATCTGGACCGGCTCAACAGCGTCGCCAGCAGCAGTACCAATACCCAGAGCTTCCAGTACGACCAGAATGGCAACCGCACCCAGGCCACCTTCGGTAGCGGTAGCTACACCAATACGATTGCGACCAATAGCAATCAGTTGACGGCCACGACCGGACCGACACCGGCGAAGAGCAATACCTACGACGCAGTCGGAAATTTGACCAGTGACGGCACCACCAGCTATACCTATAGCGACCGTGGAAGAATGGTCAGTGCGACGAACGCTGGAAACACCGTCACCTACATCCACAACGGTATTGACCAGCGGGTGCAAAAGCAAGGACCAACCAGCATCATTGCTACCGGCAGCAACAGCTATGTGTATGACGAACAAGGGCATTTGATTGGCGAATACGACGCCAATCAGCAAGCCATTGAAGAGACGGTGTATCTGGGCGACTTGCCGGTAGTGGTGCTGAAACAAACAGTTGCAGGTACAGGATCAAGTCAGGCCACAACGACCAACGTTTATTACGTCTATGCGGACCACATCAACACGCCACGGGTGATCACACAGGCGAGCGACAATCAAATGGTGTGGCGTTGGGACAATACCGATCCGTTTGGACTTCAACCGCCGAACGAGAACCCGAGCAGCCTGGGAGCATTCACGTACAATCAACGCTTCCCGGGGCAGTTGTACGACAAGGAAACCAACAATTTCTACAACTACCATCGCGATTACGATCCGAGCACGGGACGCTACATAGAAAGTGATCCGATTGGAATACGTGGTGGGCAGACTTCAACGTACAACTATGTTAGGGGGAATCCGGTAAACATCGTTGATCCAAATGGATTGCGGCCGCCTACTTCCGGCGAAATTACAATGCTCACTCCTATATTTAATGACACAGTAGATTTTGGGAAGGTTGATATTCAATCAGGGGGTGGTTTTGATCCCCGTGCCTGGGGGCCAATTGCGACAGGCAATGCAGTCACGCTAGAAAATACTATCCATTTCCCGTCGTCAGGTTATCAATCAGATTTTTCAACGACTGATTTATCAAATCAGATGTGGCTTGTTCATGAATTTGGACATATTTACCAAGGTCAAAACGATCCAAACTACAGCTGGATAAAAGCCGCAGCGGAAGGGCTGAAGAGCGATACATACAAATATAGCCTTGATTCGAATAAATCATTTGGCGACTATGGATACGAGCAACAAGCGGCAATTCTTGCTGACTACTATCGAGCCTTGCAACAAAATTTGCCAAGTATTGACGATTTTAAAAAGATGCTGAATCCCAAAGGACTGGGTCAGAAAGACTGCCCGTAACAGTTATGACTAATTTTTGTGATGGAGATTTGCCAATGAGTAGATTTACTCGAATAGTAGCCCTGCTTTTAGTTTTCTGTTTTATAACTGGCTTTTCGTCCAGATTTGCTATTGTCGTTGAAGATGTCACTCTTGAACATCTGTACTTCAAATTGGAAAAAAAGAATTTTTTGACGAAAATCAACAGTACCGTTGAGCTTAACAACTTCAGTGTCGTTGAAAAAATACGGGGCAAATGGGATTACAAAAATCCTCTATGGGCTTTTGAACTTAAACCTGGAAGTGCATTAGAGGTTAGTAAATTCAAATATGGCGAGACGCCACATGGCTTCTCGGAAACGGTGAAGGCAAAACAATTAGTCTCAGGAACGCCATACTTAGCAATGGGATCTGGATTAGGTTCGACTGGTTCGATTGAATTCGTTGTTAAATAAAATGATAACTTGTAGTTATCAAAACTAAGTAAGGTGCTGTGGTACCGTGCCGAATGAGCGTCTAAATTTACGCAAGTGTCGACGCCGAAGAAAAAATTGAGTCTAGAAAAAAATGAAACGGACGTTTCGGATCGGGTTGACCACTATTCTGTTATTGTCACTCACATTAGGAATAGCATTTGCACAAAATGACAATAAAGTTAAAGGACAACAGGACTCCATGACCACCGTGATCAAGATCGAGGGGTTAATAGCAAAGACCACATCTGAGCTTCCTGACTCTGATCGAGCAGCATTCGCTAGACAATTGCCGGACTTAATCAAGCAAGCTGATAAATCGGACATTAGTAATGAATTAATCGATAAAATAGCGACCTTGCTTTCTGACAGGGAGGATGTCATCAGGTTGTACGCCGCAGTAACTCTTGGGAATATTGGCCCGAACGCAGTGCGGGCAGTACCGGCATTGGAGCGCGCTTTAAAGGAAGCGCAGAATTTTTCCAATAGTCCGAAAGATGCGTTTGGAACAGGTTTATATTCCTCGGATGCCATTGTCCCTGCTTTGGAACGGATTCAGAATCTGAAACCCGGTACATTGCACTACCTACTTGATCTTATGGTCACCCCAGTGAAATCAAATTGAACTGTGAGAGCATTTCCCACATTTTAAATTATATCGGTACGAACAAAATTATTCGGACATATTGGTGATCACCTGAAGATGTGCATAATACTCACGCAAACCGACTGCTATTTCACGCCAAGCACGGCAACTGGTCGCGTTGCCGGCTTCGACTGCAGCAACCTCAGCAAGCGAAATTCCGGCGGGCTCTCGGTCAGACTCGGCGGCAGGTCCGGCAGACTCCCCTGACCAGGCGGCGTCATACAGGCGCACGAAGCCAGCATTGACAGCGAAGCGACTACTGTCAACTTCCGTAATGTAGATCGGTACTTGCTTTTCAATTTCATCTCCCTTGATATAGATCTTTTGGATGCGATCGCGATAAATAATCTCTGTTTTCGCTGCAATCGCCCTGTTGGCGCGCGCGACTTCCCGATCAGCTTCGTTTCTCCGCTCTGTTTCCGCGCCCCACTCGGAGCGTATGCGGCCGGCGCCGTGTTGGTCCCCAACAAAGACCAGCGCCGCCGCAAAAAGAAGTCCCAATAGCAGTCCCCACAACCACGTTGGACCAGACCGTACCGCTCGCCACACTCCAGCCAATATCAGCGTCATAGCAGCACCCTCCTTGAGTTCTCATACAGCGCAAGGCGATCCGCATAACCATTCGCATCGCCGACGGTCGGCGTCTTCCGCCCGAAATTGATCACATCGCAGACACCGTCCAAATCTCCAACATCCGCCCGCCTGTTCAGGTTATTGCTTTGCCAGAACCAGCCGGCGGACCGACAGGCACCGGACGGTCGCGCAATCAGCTCGGGATGCTCGACACAATCGACGCCGAGCGCCATCATCAGTGCCGTGTAGTTGGTCCGGCCGGTAATTTGGATCAGCCCGCGCCCGCGGAACAAATACCCGTCGCCAGTGGCCTCTGCCCCGTTGCCCAGCCGTCCTCCATACACAGCATTGCCGAGGCGCTCAGAAACCAAAGGCGTCTGGCCGCATGATGTTCACAAACGAGGTGATCGCCACCAGCGACAACGCGAAAGTCCCGAACACATGGGTTTCGAGGCGCTTGTTCAATACTGCCCACAAGCAAAAGGCCACCAACACGAGATTGGCCGCCGTGTTAATTTGCTGGATCATTGCTCGCTCCCAGGTAACGGCGCTTGATCGGGGGCTTCCTTGATCAGCATGAGGGTGCCGAAATCGATTTTGCGATTGTGCGCGATCTGGTGCTGGCGGACATGGACGTGTATGCGCCGCAGGAGGTGGTATTTGACCCATGGCGCGCCGCGCAGCTGGCGCAGGAGCTCATGAAGGAAGGCGCGGAAGCTGTTGAATTCCGGCAGACCGTGCAAAACATGTCGCTGCCGATGAAGGAGCTGGAGAGCGCCGTCAAGGCGGGCCGGTTGCATCACGATGGAAACCCGGTGCTGACGTGGATGATGTCGAACGTGGTGGCGAAGCTGGACGCGAAAGATAACGTCTATCCCCGCAAGGAAAAGCAGGAAAACAAGATCGACGGTGTTGTCGCCGCGATTACGGCAGTCGGTCGCGCAATGCTGGCCGAACCCGATCAAAGCGACGACTGGATCAGCGACATCCTCATCGCCTAATAGGAAATCAATGAGTCAAACTAAAACGAAGCCGGCGGGGCGCGTCAAATCGAGCGTCCTGAAGTGGCTGGGTGTGCCTATTGCCCTGACGGATACGGACTTCTGGTCCGCCTATCTGGGCGGCGGCTCCTTTACCGGACGACGGGTATGCCAGCCATCAGCGCCTGGAGGAGGTAAATAGATCGATTGCGGCCTCCGGCAGCTTTTCGGGACTCACCGCGGACCAAATCGCCAGCATGGCCACCCAGCTGGCCGGCAGCTCGCGCTTCATTGGCGAGGCCAATGAAGCCTTGGTCAGCCTGGTCAATACCGGTCGCATCAGCGGCGACCAGCTGGGCAGCTTCGGTCAGGTGGCGCTGGAGATGGCCAAGGACACCGGCAGGAGCATTGCGGACGTGACGGCCGATCTTGCGCGCTGGCGGACGACGCCGCGGCCTGGGCGGAGAAATACCAGAAACGACACCATTTCATGAGCGCCGCGCAGTACCAGCTGGCGGTCCAGTATGCGGACACCGGCGACAAGGCCGGCGCGGCCAAGGTCGTGATCGATGCCTTGCACGATTCCCATCAGCGCATGACGTCGGATGCCGGCAAGGACATCGGTCTGGTGATGACGATCTGGCAGGGCTGGAAAAACATCATTATCGAGGTCGATCAGCTGCTCGGGCGTGCCATTGGTCCGAGCACCTATGCCAGTCAGATGGAAGCGGCGCAAAAGCGCTACCTAGGCAGCACAACTCGTCTGGAAAATCTCAAAGCGACCAATGGCGGGGCCAACAAACAGCTGATCGAGCAGGTACAGGCCGCCGTTGACGCCGATCAGAAGGAGCTCAGCCGCATCAACGACCTGATTCTGAAGGAGCACGCCAAGACCAAAGAAAATCAGGCATTGGGCATGCGCGCATCAGCAAGCGACATCGCAGGATACTGGCCAAACGTTTTTGTTTTGTCCTTGCCGCCGTCAAGATAATTGCAACGCCACGACTTCGTGCCTGAAACGGCTACATAGAGATAGAGCCGATTTGCATCGGTCAGCTTGTAAGGCTTATCTTTTGGTTGTGCTGCAGAAACCTGTTTTGCTGTTAACGGCATGGTGGTGTGGTATCCAATGGTTGATACCACAATAAAATACCACTATAGCTGTCAGATATACAAAAATTGGACGGAACGACTTGTGAGGGAAAAGGACAGGAGATCCGCATAAACAAAAGCCCCGCAGAGACTTTAAGGATCTTTGCGGGGCTTTCTGATACATATACTGGCGGAGAGGGTGGGATTCGAACCCACGGTACGATTTAACGTACGCTTGATTTCGAGTCAAGTACATTCGACCACTCTGCCACCTCTCCGGTTTTCGGTCGACTTGCTGTGTTTAATGCAGCAAAGCGCAAGATTATAGCAGGCTTTTTTTGATATTGGGAAGCCTTTTTATTGCCTCCCTGTCACAGCCGGTTTGCCCGCTTTCACGTACAAAAATAAGCCCGTCAAATCAATTACTTATACGCTCAGCTGGGTAATGCCACCCATGTACGGATGCAGCACCGCTGGGATTTCCACGCTGCCGTCGGCTTGCTGGAAATTCTCCAGGATCGCTACCAGGGTGCGGCCGACCGCCAGGCCGGAGCCGTTCAGGGTGTGCACCAGTTCGGTCTTGCCCTGGACATTGCGGAAACGAGCCTGCATGCGGCGTGCCTGGAAGGCTTCGCAATTGGAAATCGAGGAAATTTCACGATAGGTGTTCTGCGCCGGCAGCCAGACTTCCAGGTCGTAGGTCTTGGCGGCGCCGAAGCCCATGTCGCCGGTGCACAGGGACACCACGCGGTACGGCAGGCCGAGTTTCTTCAGGATGTTTTCGGCGTGGCCGACCATTTCTTCCAGTGCTTCATAGGATTTCTCCGGATGGACGATCTGCACCATTTCGACCTTGTCGAACTGGTGCTGGCGGATCATGCCGCGGGTGTCGCGGCCATAGCTGCCGGCTTCCGAACGGAAGCATGGCGAATGGGCGGCCATCTTCAGCGGCAGCGTTTCGCCGGCGAGGATTTCATCTCGCACGATATTGGTCAGCGGCACTTCCGCCGTCGGGATCAGGTACAGCGCGGCAGCGTCGGCGGCTTGCTCGCCTTCCTGGCCGCCCTTCTTGACCGCGAACAGGTCTTCTTCAAACTTCGGCAGCTGGCCGGTGCCGCGCAGGGAATCGGCGTTGACGATGTAGGGCGTATAGCATTCGGTGTAGCCATGCTCGGCGGTCTGGGTGTCCAGCATGAACTGGCCCAGAGCACGGTGCAGGCGGGCGATGCCGCCCTTCATCACGGAAAAGCGTGAGCCGGTAAGCTTGGCGGCGACGTCGAAATCGAGGCCGAGGGCGGCGCCGACATCGACGTGGTCGCGTACTTCGAAATCGAAGCTGCGCGGCGTGCCGATCTTGCGCACTTCGACATTGGCGGCTTCATCGGCGCCGACCGGCACCGATTCGTGCGGCAGGTTGGGCACGGCCAGCAGGAAGGTGCTGACCTGTTCCTGCACCTGGTCCAGGCGGGTCGCCGATGCCTTCAGTTCGTCGGCGATGCCAGCCACTTCTGCCATGACTGCGGAAGCGTCTTCGCCCTTGCCTTTCAGCATGCCGATCTGCTTGGACAGCGAGTTGCGCTGGCTCTGCAATTCTTCGGTGCGGGTCTGGATTTGCTTGCGCTCGGCTTCCAGGGCATTGAAGCTGGCGACGTCGAGCTTGTATTTGCGCGTGGCGAGGCGGTCGGCGGCGCTGGCGATGTCTTTGCGAAGAAGTTGGATGTCGATCATGGACGTAGGTAAATGGACGAAAGAATAAGCCGCCATTGTACCAAGCCCGGCCAGTGCTCGGCCAGCCAATCTAAGTGAATGAAATTATTAAAAACGCAATAACAAACCAAGCGGCGCTGGGCCGGGCATGGCGCCAGGTCTAACGCCCTGCCCGCTTATTTGCTGGATTACTTGCCCAGATCGACCTTGCTGAAGTCGTGCAAGGCGAACGCCGACATCTTGAAGCCGATCACCTGCTTGCGGATCGGCGTATGCGTCAGCGAGTGCGCCAGCGGGATCCATGGCGCTTCTTCATGCGCGATCACCTGCGCCTGCTCGTACAGCTTACTGCGCTCGGCCTGGCTGGTGTTGAGCTTGGCTTTCTGGATCAGGGCTTCGAAATCCTTGCTGCACCAGCGCGCGGTATTGCCGCCGCTGCGCACCGATTCGCAGCCGAGCAAGGTGGCGAAGAAATTGTCCGGATCGCCGTTGTCGCCCGACCAGCCGAACATCATCGCCTGCTGTGCGCCCTGCTTGCTGCGCTTCAGGTATTCGGTCCATTCGTAGGTGTTGAGCCTGGCTTTGACGCCGATCTTGGCCCAGTCGGCCTGGATCAGCTCGGCCATGCGCTTGCCGTCCGGATTGTACGGACGGGTCACCGGCAGGTAAGACAGTTCGACTTCGACGCCGTTGGGATAGCCGGCCTTGGCCAGCAGGGCCTTGGCCTTGACCGGATCGTAGGCGTAGTCCTGGATCTTGTTGTCGTAGGACCAGAGCGTCGGCGGAATCGCGTTCTTGGCGATCTGGCCGGCGCCCTGATACACGGTCTTGAGGATGGTTTGCTTGTCGACCGCCATGTTGAGCGCCTGGCGCACCAGCTTGTTGTCGAAAGGTTTTTTCTCGACGTTGAACGAGATGTAGCCGACGTTCAAGCCTTCCTTGGTCAGCAGGGTGATCGCCGGATCGGTTTTCATCAACTCGATGTCGGCTGGCTTGGGAAACGCCATCACCTGGCACTCATTGGCCTTGAGCTTGGCGTAGCGCACCGAGGCATCCGGCGTGATCGCGAAAATCAGGCTGTCCAGCTTAGGCCGGCCATCCCAATAGGCGTCGAAAGCCTTGTAGCGGATCACGGCGTCCTTTTGATAGGAGACCAGCTGGAACGGGCCGGTGCCGATCGGCTCGCGGTCGATCACGTCGGGCGTCCCCGCGGCCTTCATCTTGTCGGCGTATTCGGCAGACAGGATCGAGGCGAAGTCCATGCCCAGGTTGGCGATGAACGGCGCTTCCGGGTGCTTCAGCTTGAACACCACGGTGTAATCATCGGCCTTGCTGACCTTGTCGACGATCTTGTCCATGCCCATGTCAAGGAAGTAGCTGAAGCTGGCGCCGGTCGATAATTTGTGGAAGGGATGGCTGACGTCCGCCATGCGGTTGAAGGAAAACAGGACGTCGTCGGCGTTGAAATCGCGGGTAGGCTTGAACTTGGCGCTGCTGTGGAATTTGACGCCCTTGCGCAGCTTGAAGGTGTAAGTCAGGCCGTCGTCCGACACGGTCCAGGATTCCGCCAGGGCCGGAATGATCTTGGTGGTGCCCAGCTCAAAAGCGACCAGGCGGTTGTACATCGGCACCGAGGAGGCATCGAAGGTAGTGCCGGTGGTGAACAGCTGCGGATTGAAGCCTTCCGGGCTGCCTTCAGAACAAAACACCAGGGTCTTTGCCGCCAGCGCCACATTGGTGGCGGCGCCCAGCAGCACCGCCATGCTGATTGCGACGGTCAGTTTCAGCTTCTTGCTCATGCAATTCCTTCTCAATGGATCTCTTCCACCCGATGGCAGGCCACCATGCTGCCACCGAACTCGCGCAGCAGCGGCACTTCCTGGCGGCAGCGTTCAACCGCATACGGGCAGCGGTTATTGAAACTGCAGCCGGGCGGCGGCGCCAGCGGCGACGGCAGTTCTCCCGGCAGCATCATCTTTTGCTGGCGTTGCGCCGGATCGATGCGCGGCGTGCTGGCCAGCAGCGCCTTGGTATAGGGGTGCAGCGGACGGCTGAACACTTGCTGCTTGCTTCCATGCTCGACGGTCTTGCCGAGATACATCACCAGCACGTCGTCGGCGATGTGCTCCACCACCGATAAATTATGCGAGATGAACAGATAAGCGACGCCGCTGGCTTGCTGCAGATCCATCAGCAGATTCAGCACCTGCGCCTGGATCGAAACGTCCAGCGCCGATACCGGTTCGTCGGCCACGATCACCTTGGGATCCAGCATCAGCGCGCGCGCAATCGCTACCCGCTGGCGCTGGCCGCCGGAAAACATGTGCGGATAGCGGCCATAATGCTCCGGCCGCAAGCCGACCTTGGCCATCATGGCGCGCGCTTTTTCGGCGCGCTCGGCATTGTTCAATCCGGTGTTGATGATCAGCGGCTCTTCCAGCATCTGGCCGACCTTTTTGCGAGGGTTCAAGCTGGCGTAGGGATTCTGGAACACCATCTGCACCAGCGGCCGCACCCGTTTCAGGGTAGCGTGGTCGGCGTCGGCGATATTGGCGCCATCCATCCACAGCTCGCCCCCGGTAGGCGGCTCGATCATGGTGATCTGGCGCGCCAGGGTCGACTTGCCGCAGCCGGACTCGCCCACCACCGCCAGCGTCCTACCCGGCTGCAGCGCGAACGACACGCCGTCCAGCGCGCGCGCCGTGGCTTTCGGCTTGAACAAACCCTGCGATACGCTGTAGTGCTTGATCAGGTTTTTTGCTTCCAGCAGGACTACGGGACTGGCGATTTCGTTCATATTGGAATTCATCATCATGCAGCCCCACTGCTCAGCAAAGCTTCAGGCGTTTTGCGGGAAATCTCGGACCAGCCGTTGCTCGGATGGCCAGCGTGATCCAACGGGAAATGGCAACGTACCTGCTCCTGCGGCGCGCCCAGCAATTGCGGACGCTCGTCGCGGCAGCGGTCTTGCGCATAAGCACAGCGCGGGCTGAGCAGACATCCGGCCGGCCTGTCGTACTGGCCCGGCACCACGCCGGGAATGGTCTGCAGGCGGGCACGGCCGATATTGTGTTCGGGCAGGGCCGCCAGCAAGGCCTGGGTATACGGATGCTTGGGAGCGTTGAAAATATCCGGCACGCGGCCGGTTTCCACTACCTGCCCGGCGTACATCACCACCACCCGCTGCGCGGTCTGCGCCACCACGCTCAGGTCGTGGGTGATCAGCATCAGCGCCATGCCGCGGTCGCGCTGCAGTTGCAGCAGCAATTCCAGCATCTGCGCCTGCACCGTGACATCCAGCGCCGTGGTCGGTTCATCGGCGATCAGCAGGCGTGGATTGCAGGCGATCGCAATTGCGACCATCACGCGCTGGCTCATGCCGCCCGACAGCTGGTGCGGGTAGGCATCCAGCCGGCGTTCCGGATCGGGAATATCGACCTGCTTGAGCAAGGCCAGCGCCTTGGCGCGCAATTCCTTCTTCGAGCCGCCCTGGTGCACACGCAGGGTTTCCATCAGCTGGTACGCCACGGTGAAGGACGGATTGAGGCTGGTCATCGGATCCTGGAAGATCATCGCGATATCCTTGCCCAGCAGGCCGCGCCTTTGCTTCTCCGGCATGGTCAGCAGGTCGCGGCCATCGAAGGCCATGCGCTCGCCCTTGACCCGGCCCGGATAATCGATCAAGCCCATCAAGGCCAGCGAAGTAACGCTCTTGCCGGAGCCGGATTCGCCGACGATGCCGACCACTTCGCCGGCTTCGATGCTGAGGTCGAGGCCGTCCACCGCGGTGAACGGCGCTGCCGTCGAGCCGAATTCGACCCGCAGCTGTTTAATGTCTAGCAATGCCATAGTCCTGCCTTATCGTTTCAGCTTCGGATCCAGCGCGTCGCGCAGGCCGTCACCCATCAAATTGAACGCCAGCACCGAGATCAGGATCGCCAGGCCGGGGAAGGCAACTACCCACCACGCGCTCTGGATGAATTCCATGGCGCTGGCCAGCATCGAGCCCCATTCCGGCGTCGGCGGCTGCGCACCCATGCCGAGGAAGCCGAGCGCCGCGGCGTCCAGGATGGCGGAGGAGAAACCGAGCGTGGCCTGCACGATCAAGGGCGCCAGGCAGTTCGGCAACACGCAGTTGAACATGATGCGCAAGGTGCCGGCGCCGGCGATGCGCGAGGCGCTGACATAGTCGCGCGACATCTCGCCGATCACCGCTGCCCGCGTCTGCCGCGCATAGTGCGGCAGCATCACCACCGCGATGGCGTACATGGCGTTCATCAGGCCCGGGCCGAGGATGGCGACCACCGCGATCGCCAGCAGCAGGCTGGGCAAGGCCAGCATGATGTCCATCAGGCGCATGATGGCGATTTCAACCATGCCGCGGAAATAGCCCGCCAGCAGGCCGAGCAGCACGCCGGTGGTGAGCGACAGCGAGATCGAGACCAGGCCGATCAGCAGCGACAGGCGCACGCCATGGATCAGGCGCGACAGCATGTCGCGGCCGACCGGGTCGGTGCCGAGCAGGAACTGGCTGCTGCCGCCCGCCTGCCACACCGGCGGCACCAAGGTCGACTGGCGGAACTGCTCGATCGGCGAATGCGGCGCGATGATATCGGCGAACAGCGCCATCAGGACCATGGCGACGATGATCGCCAGGCCGATGACGGCGCCGCGGTTCTGGCTGAAATAGCCCCAGAATTCGCGCAGCGGATGCGGCGGCGCGCTGGCCGCCTTGGGAACGGAAATGGCTTGCGGCGCTGGCGCCTGCGTTGTGTCGGTATGGTTCATGAGCGGTGGCGAATGCGTGGATTGATTACGCCGTACAGCAGGTCGACGGCCAGGTTGACGAGGATGATGGTGATCGCCGACAGCAGGATGCCGCCCTGCACCACCGGATAATCGCGGCGCTGGATCGCTGCCACCAGCCACTTGCCGATGCCCGGCCAGGAAAAGATGGTTTCAGTCAGGATCGCCCCGGCCAGCAAGGTGCCGACCTGCAGGCCGACCACAGTCACTACCGGAATCAGTGCATTGCGCAAGGCATGTACGCCGACCACGCGCCATGGCGACAGGCCTTTGGCGCGCGCGGTGCGCACATAATCTTCGCGCAAGACTTCCAGCATGGCGGAACGCGTCATGCGCGCAATCACGGCCAGCGGGATGGTGCCCAGCGCAATCGTCGGCAGGATCAAATGCGAGAGCGCCGACTTGAAGGCGCCGCTATCGTCCGACAGCAGGCTGTCGATCAGCATGAAGCCGGTGACCGGCGGCACGTCGAACAGGATATCGATGCGGCCGGAGACCGGCGTCCAGCCCAGCGTCACAGAGAACAGCAGGATCAGCAGCAGCGCCCACCAGAACACCGGCATCGAATAACCGGTGAGAGAGGCGCCCATCACCGAATAGTCCAGCACAGTATTACGCTTGAGTGCTGCCAGCATGCCGGCAGGCAGGCCGATGATCAACGCAAACAGGATGGCGCAAAAGGACAGTTCCAGCGTCGCCGGGAACAGGGTCTTGAATTCGCTCAGGACCGAGGTATGGGTCATGATCGACATGCCGAGGTCGCCCTTGAACAGATTCCCCAGATAATTGAAATACTGCATGTAGATCGGCTGGTCCAGCCCCAGGTCGTGCGCCATTTGCGCATAGCGGGCCGGGTCCATGCCGCGTTCGCCGGTCATGGCTTCGACGGCGTTGCCGGGGATCAGATGTATCAATAAAAACACCAGCAGCGTGATGCCGAGAAAGGTCGGAATGACCAGGCCGACACGGCGCAGGAGGAATCCAAACATGGGAATACCTATCGTGATAAAAATTGCGAGCACTACAAAGACGGGGCAGAACCGACCCGCGCGTTATTGCTGCGCCGGCCCGCCCTGCCCCGTTGCGACCTTACTTGGCGGCCAGATCAACCTTCTCGAATTGATGGTGAGCGAACACCGCCATCTTGAAATTCAACACTTCCTTGCGGATCGGCGTGAAACGCACCGAATGGGCCAGGTCGATCCATGGCGCCTCTTCATGCAGGATCACCTGCGCCTGCTCATACAGCTTGGCGCGCTCATCCTGCTTCGGCGTCAGCTTGGCTTTCTGGATCAATGCTTCGTAATCCTTGTTGCACCAGCGCGCGGTATTGCCGCCGCCCTTGACGCCCTCGCAGCCCAGCAGCGGCGCGAAGAAGTTGTCAGGATCGCCGTTGTCGCCGGACCAGCCGAACATCATCGAGTGCTGGTCGCCCTGCTTGCTGCGTTTCAGGTACTCGGTCCACTCATAGGTTGTCAGCTTGGTCTTGACGCCGATCTTGGCCCAGTCGGCCTGGATCAGCTCGGCCATGCGCTTGCCGTCCGGATTGTAGGGACGGGTCACCGGCAGGTACCACATCTCGACCTCGACGCCGTTCGGATAGCCGGCCTTGGCCAGCAATTCCTTGGCCTTGGCCGGATCGTAGACGTAATCCTTGATCTTGTCGTTAAAGCCCCACAGCGTCGGCGGAATCGGGTTCTTGGCCGAGAGGCCTGCGCCCTGGTAAACGGTCTTGAGGATGGTTTGCTTGTCGACAGCCATGTTGAGCGCCTGGCGCACCAGCTTGTTGTCGAACGGTTTTTTCTCGACATTGAAGGAGATGTAGCCGATGTTCAAGCCCGGCTTGGTCATCATGGTGATGGTTGGATCGGCTTTCATCAATTCGATGTCAGCCGGTTTCGGGTACGCCATCACCTGGCACTCGTTGGCCTTGAGCTTGGCGTAGCGCACCGAGGCATCCGGCGTGATCGCATAGATCAGGCTGTCCAGTTTCGGACGGCCGCCCCAGAAAGCATCGAAAGCCTTGTAGCGGATCACTGCATCTTTTTGATAGGAGACGAACTGGAAAGGTCCGGTGCCGACCGGCTCGCGGTCGATCACTTCCGGCGTGCCGGCCTTCTTCATGTTGTCGGCATACTCGGCCGACAGGATGGAGGCGAAGTCCATGCCCAGGTCGGCGATGAATGGCGCTTCCGGATGCTTCAGCTTGAACACCACGGTGCTGTCGTCGACCTTCTCAACCTTGTCGATGATCTTGTCCATGCCCATGTCCAGGTAGTAGCCGAAGCTCTGGCCGGCGGCCAGCTTGTGGTAAGGATGGCTGGCGTCGCCCATGCGGTTGAACGAGAACAGCACGTCGTCGGCGTTAAAATCGCGGGTCGGCTTGAACTTGGCGCTGCTGTGGAACTTGACGCCCTTGCGCAGCTTGAAGGTATAGGTCAGGCCGTCGTCGGAGACGGTCCAGGATTCCGCCAGGCCGGGAATCGGCTTGGTGGTGCCCAGTTCGAATTCGACCAGGCGGTTGTACATCGGCACCGATGACGCATCGAAGGTAGTGCCGGTGGTGTACAACTGCGGATTAAAGCCTTCCGGGCTGCCTTCCGAGCAGAACACCAGGGTCTTGGCGGCAGTCGCATAGCCGGCGGTGGCGCACATGACGGCGAGCAGCGCGGCCTTGGCAATCAATTTTCTTTTCATCATAGGTCTCTTTCTTTCGTTAGGTTATGGTGAAACTGATTCATTTAACATCAATTCACGTCGGGTGCACAAGCTTGTATCCGTATTGCGTCCAGATGCCGCTGCTGCAATGGCATATTGCCCGCTCAGGCCGCCATCAAGGCTTCGATCTCGGCGCAGGTCTTGGGAATCGCCGGCCCCAGCACGCGTGCGCCGGAGCTGGTCACCAGCACGTCGTCTTCGATGCGGATGCCGCCGAAGTCCAGGTATTCGGCAAACTTCTCGTAATTGATCAGGTTACTGTGGCGCGCCTCGTCCCGCCAGCGCTGAATCAGCACCGGGATGAAATAAATGCCCGGCTCGACCGTCACCACCATGCCGGCCTGCAAAGGCTTGGCCAGGCGCAGGTTGCGCAAGCCGAACAGTTCGCTGCGGCTGACGCTGGCGTCGTAGCCGACCCGGGTTTCGCCCAGGCCTTCCATATCGTGCACGTCCAGTCCCATCTGGTGCCCTAGGCCGTGCGGGAAGCAGATCGCGTAAGCGCCCGATTCGACCACCTCTTCCGCCGTGCCGTGGAAGAAGCCAAGCTCGGACATCGCTGCCACCATATGGCGCGCGGCCAGCTTGTGTACTTCGAGATAAGAAACGCCTGGCCGCATCATGCCGATGGCGAGTTGCTGGGCCGCCAGCACGATTTCATACAGGCTGCGCTGGCGCTCGCTGAAGCGGCCGCCGACCGGGAAGGTGCGGGTAATGTCGCTGGCATAGCCGAGGGTGCTGGAAGCGCCGGCGTCGTTGACCACCAGGTCGCCGCTGCGCAAGCGGTTGCGATGGTCGCGGTTGTGCAGGATCTCGCCGCTGCGGGAAAAAATCACCGGATAGGCGCCTTGCAGGTCGTGGCTGCGCATGATGCCTTCCATCGCCGCCACCACTTGATATTCAAAGGTATCGGCCTTGGCCAGCTGCATGGCGGCGAGGTGCATGTCGCGCGTGACGCTGAGGGCATTTTCGATTTCCTGGATTTCGGCGTCGCTCTTGATTTCACGCAGCGCAATCACCGCCGTCATCAAACTCTCGGAAGCGCCGGCCTGGCATTGCGCCGGCGTACATTCCAGCAAGCCGGCCAGCTGCAGGACGGTTTCGCCGCGATACGGCGGCAGGTAGTGAATCGTGCGGCCCTGGCGGCGCGCCTGCGCCAGCGTTGCCGCCAGCTCGCCGGCCGGCTGCACGCGCTCGATGCCTGCGCTGCAGGCGCGCTGTGCCAAGGGATCCTGCGGTCCTGCCCAGATTGCTTCGCTCAGGCCGGCGTCGTCGCCGAACAGGATGTCGGCATCGGCGTCGATGTCGATCAGGCCGGCCAGCTCGGGCTGGTCGAGGCCGAAGAAATAGGAAAACGAAGAATCCTGGCGAAACCAGTAATGATTGTGCGGATAGTTCATGGAGACATCGGCATTCCCCGGCAACAGCAGCAAGCCGGAGGAAAACTGCTGCTTCAGCCGGCGGCGCCGCTGCGCGTAGACCGTCGGCTCAAACATGCGCACCCCGCAGGCCGCCGCGGCAATCGCGGCCGGTTATTGCTTGTTTCCATTCCCGATACATCATCTGTTCCATCGCCACTCCATCACAACCGCACACTGACTATAAATATTACGCCGCCGCAGGCGCTGGACGCCTGCGGCAACACCCGTCTTGCAAGTGCAAAAACCATGCCATAAAACGGCCAGAATCGCCTTACAGGTAAAGCCTCAAAAGAATTCGGTGCCGCGCAACAGATGCTTCTGCACCGCGGGTTCAGGCTGCTGCGGCCCGTCGAACAGGGATACGGTGCCGACCCAGATCACTTCGGCCACCTGGCTGTCATGCGGCAGCGATTCGATGCTGTGAGGGATGTTAGCGTCGAAGTGCAGGCTGTCGCCGACATTCAGCACGTAGCTGTCTTTGCCCACCGTGTAGCCGACCCGGCCGCTGAGCACATAGATCATTTCATCGCCTTCGTGCGAAACCATTTCTGACTTGTAGCCGGCCGGCATGGTGAATTTCACGGAATGCACCTGGCTGCCGGGGAACACCGTCGACAGCCTTTCGTATTTGACGCGGCCGCTGGCCACGGAGTACGGCTGGCGCTGGCCGCGATAGGTGTCGGGCTGCAGTTGCGCGGGTTGCTGGATCAGATCGCCGATCGACACGCCCAGCGCCTTGGCGATCACCACCAGCGAGGTGATCGAGGGACTGGTGAGATTGCGCTCCAGCTGTGAAATAAAGCCGGCGGTCAGGCCGGTTTCGGTGGCGAGTTCCACCAGCGTCTTGTTGATGGCATGACGCCGCGTGCGGATAGAGATCCCCAGCTCTGGTATTTCCATTCAATTGTCTCCGGCCTGTACCTGATGTTTATTACATTCAAATCGGAAAGCACAATCTGCGCCGTGCTGATCCGACAGTAATTTTTTAATAATTAATATAGCAACTGCGATGGCAACTACGATAACGATTACAGCTGTTGCATCCTCGGTCAGGCGTCGGAAATTATAGTCAGACTAAAACTGGAGTCAAGGATCTTTTTTAGATTACCTTAGAACTGCGGGGGAATGATAGCTTGAGCGGATGAGCGCGCTGGCAATACGCGTGGTGCGCAGCCCCATGACGGGGCGCGTTGATGTCATTGCACAGTCTGGAAGATGATCGTAGGCGGGCGGTGGTCCGCTGCCTGCCCGGCAAACCCGGCGCTGTCGCCTCATGGCGGCAGCGCCCAGGCTTATTCTGGCGACAGTTTCTCGTTCACCAGGCTGAGCCAGTGCAAGGTCGAGTCGTCGTCCGCGGGCAGCGCCGCTTCGGTCGTGGCGTGCTTGACGGCCGCATCGTAAGCCTCGCGGCTGACGCGCCTGGAAGCGCGCTGCCTGATGCGCAGGCTCCATTCATCGCCATAGTCGACGATGTTGTCAAACGCCGCACGCAGCTTGGGATCGTCCTTGATGTTTTCGGCGAGGCGGCGCCAGAGATTGTCCTGGTTCCAGCGCATGAAGCGCATGTAGGCGGTGTTCCATTTGCCAAACCGCAGCGGCAGATCGCGCCACAGGCGGCGGCTGCCTGAAATCCACAAGACGGCGTCGATGAACAGGCGGTTGTCGCGGCCCCTGGCGCCGGCATCCCCCTCTCTTCCGCGCAGCATGGGCTCCAGCTTCTCCCATTGCTCGTCTTTCAACTTCATATACGATGCAGTAGCGGTATTTTGCTTTTTTCCCGAGAAAACCGCACTCCCGGCATGATCCCGATTGATTCCGTAGATGCTCGACATGGCTGCTCACTTCTTTTCGGTCGCGATATTAGGACTTCTAACTCCCCTACCTTGCTTGCCCCGCAAGGACGCAAAAAAGGGCCATTCCGGCCCAAAATAATTTGTAACAGCCGCACCGGATGCCGCAGCGGCAATCACGCGCGCCGCTTCAGCAAAGCCGCATTCTGGCTTTGGATATTGTTCTGGCAACGGAAACAAACCCAGCGCCGGACTTTATTGCGCATGACGAAATCGCCCTCGCCGGCCGCTACCTGGCCCTGATGATGCGAGCAAAAACGCCTGCCGGTCGCCTCGGCAGCGGCCTGGGTCAGCAACGAAAGCCGGTCCGATCTATCTGCATAAGCGGTCACGCTCGATTCCTTTCTATTAATTCAAAAAAATCAAAAAAAATGCAGCACCCGGCGCGCGCCTGGCCATTCGCTTGCAAAGCGTATCGGCGCCGATGCTGTCGACGCTGATGTCCGCTTTCACAAGGAATGCCCGTCCAGAAAGGAAAAAGGGCCATGTCTCGGCCCGATTATTTGTAACTGCCTGCGACAGAAAATGGCGCCATGACGCCGGCATCGATCAACGATGGTCGCCCCCAAAGCAAAAAAACATTTATCCCGTTTGGCCTCTTTTATATTTTCGCGGGGCAACCTAGATAAGGACTGTTGATAAAACCACTATGAAAGGTTTTGCAATCGACGGCCGAGTGCTCGCTTCTAAACTATAAATCGGGAGTTTTGCATATGGGCGGTTACAGAGAATGGGCGGATTCGAGGCGGTATGCCTTGCTTGCCGGCGCCGAGCCGGCAGCCGAAATGAATGCTTCTTTTCATATTCGGGGACAGAGATGAGCGACACCAATCAAGCGCAAGGCAAGCTGGCGATGATGACCTTGGCCGCGCTGCTGCTTGCAGGCTGCGGCGACGGCAGCAGTTCGGCGCCGGCCGCCAGTTCGGAGAGTGCGCAGAATCAAAGCATGGCAGCGGTGAAAAATCCGCCTGCGGCCGCCACCGTATCCGGCAAGATCACTTACGATTTCGTGCCGGCGGTGGCCAGCAAGGACGGCCAGGGCCAATGGCTGGCCAAGCTTGACTATGCCAAGACCGTGCAAAAGCCGGCGCGCAATGTGGTGGTCGAATTGATCAACGACAAAAGCAGCAAGGTATTGCTGTCGACCGAAACCGATGCGCATGGCAACTACAGCTTCCAGGCCCCGCTCGACACCGCGGTCCACGTACGCGCCAAGGCGCAGATGCTGCGCACTGCCGGCAAGGTCGCCGGGCCGAGCTGGAACTTCGCGGTGCGCGACAGCTCATCGGACGGCTACGGCGTCACGGTCGACGGCGCCGCCTTGTTTGCAATGGATGGGGCCAGCTTCAACAGCGGCAGGAAAGCCAGCATCCACGACCTCAATGCGGCCTCCGGCTGGGATGCGGTGACTGGAAGCTACGCCAATCCGCGCAGCGCCGGTCCGTTCGCCATTCTCGATACGGTCTACAGCGCCAGCCACAAGGTGCTGGAAGCCGACAAGAACCTGAGCTTCCCGCCTTTGAATGTATTCTGGAGTCCGGGCAGCGATGACGGCACCTACTTCAACGGCGTCGGCGACAAGACCCTGCGCGGGCTGCATATCCTCGGCCACGAAGATGTCGACACCGACGAGTACGATGCCGGCGTCATTGCGCACGAGTGGGGGCACTATTTCCAGGCCAGCTTCTCACGCGACGACAGCACCGGCGGCCCGCACAGCAGCGCCAACCTGCTCGACATGCGGCTGGCGTTCAGCGAGGGCTGGGGCAATGCGTTTTCCAGCATGGCGCGCAGCGATCCGATGTATGTCGACACCCAGGGCCCAGCGCAAGCCAATGTCGGCGTGGTGTTCAAGGTCGATGAGATCCCGGACGAAGTAGCCAAAGCCTGGTTCGGCGAAGTCGCGGTGCAGTCCGTGCTGTACCGCCTGCACCAGTCGCCCGATATCGGCTTCCTGCCGATCTACCAGGCCATGGCGGCGCAAAAGAAATCGCCCGCCTTCACCAGCCTGTTTTCCTTCGCCACCGCGCTGCGCGGCAACGTCAATGCCGCCGGCCAGGCCACGCTCGACAATCTGCTGGCGGAAATCAACACCGTCAACAAGGACCGGCTCGACATGTTCGGCCTCAGGCAAGCCGATCTGCCGCCGGCCGTGACCGCTGCCAACAAGGGGTTCGTGCTGCCGGTGTATACCGCGCTGGAAGCCGGCGTCAAATCAAAGACCGGCACTATCGGCAAGGATGCGACGGTATGCACCACCAGCGCCTACGGCAAGAACAACAAGCTGGGCGTTTATCGCTACCTGCGCTTCAGCCTGCCGCAGAAAGGCAAGCACACGGTGCGCATCAGCGCCGACGGCGGGCTGTATCCTTTCTTCCAGCTGTACAGCAAAGGCCAGCCGATCGCGGGCAATATGGTGAAAGATCCGAATCTCGGCGGCGCCTACAATGTCGACTATGACCTGCCGGCGCAGGATGACTATGTCGCCACCATCAACGCCGTCGCCAATAGCGGCTGCTTCAAGATCCTGCTTGCGCAGGTCAAAACCGGAGAAATGCAATGACCGTCCTCATGAAAAACAGCCTGCTGGCGCTGACTGTGCTCACTGCGCTGGCTTGCGGCATGCAGCATGGCATCGCCAAGCCCCTGCCGGAGATCGCGCAAAAACCGGCAGGCGCCCGCCATGGCGAAAAAGTCAGCGCGCCGGTCACCGTCGAATTGGCGTCCGGCAGCGCAACCAGCAAGAACGCCACCCTGCCGATCCTGCTGCAATTCACTACCGACCAGCCGAATACCCCGCTGCATGTGGAATACCGCGGCAATGCCGGCTTGTCCGTGGTCACGCTGGGCAGCGCCAACCTGGTCAGCAACCAGGATGGCGTGGCCACCGATACGCCCAACGTCCGTGCCGCGGCCGACGGCGTGTATGAGCTGAATGTGTTCGTCACGCTGGGCGACCGCACCAAGGCGGTGTCGCTGCCGGTCACTGTCGGCAACGCCAGGGCGGTCCGCAAGATGGCAGGCAAGGCGCTGCGCACGCCGCAGGGTGAGAACCTGACGGTAATGCCGGCGCAGGAAAAGGTGCGCTAGTGAACTGTAACAGCCGAATCGAGAGTGAATTGGGTTGTTACAGTCCACCAGGCTGCTGCCGGCGCGGGGAGCCACAAGTTTTTATCGGCTCCCTGTTGCCGCCAGGCGCTGCGCTTGCCAATGTCAGAAATTATAACGGCCGGTTAGCACGAACACCCTGCCCGGCTCAAAGCCGATGCCTTGCTGCAGATTGGCGAAGCTGCCGTACAGGCGGCGGTTGAGCAGATTGCGAGCGCCGAGCGTGAGCGACCAGCGCCTGGCGGCGTAACGCAGGTTGCCGTCGAGCGAGACCTGGCCGCCGATATGGTCGCCGCTGTTGCTGGGATAGCCGGTGCGGGCAGTCGCCCCCACGCCGTAGCCCCAGCCGCGCCAGGCTGGCGTCTGCAGGTCGTAGCTGCTCCAGAAGCTGGCCTGGTGGCGCGCAATCAGCGAAGGCTCGACCACAAAGCCGGCCGGCTGCGCATAGCTAAAGTCGGTGTAGCTGTAGGAGGCGACGAGATTCCAGCCTGGCAGCGGACTGCCGGCCAGGTCGAACTCCGTGCCGCGGCTGATGGTGGGCGGCAGCAGCCCGGTGTACAGATTGCCGTCGGCATCGTAGGCAAAGCCGTAAAGGACATTTGCATGGGACGCCCGGAATACTGAAGTCGTCAGTATCAGGCGTTCATCCAGAAAATTCAGCTTGACGCCCGCTTCCAGCGACTTGCCATCCGTCGGCGGCAGGTTGTACAGACCGGGAGGGCCGCCGCCGTAGCGGATGCCCGACGGCTGCGCCTGCAGCACAAAACTTTTCTGCCGGTTGGCGTACAGCGTGACATGATCGTTCAACTGGTAGGACAGCCCGATATTGTAGACCGGCTTGCTCTGCGGATGCAGCGACGTGACCTCTTCCGTCTGCGGGTCGGTAGCGTGCGACCAGGCGCGGGTATAGCCAAGATTGACCAGGAAACGCCAGCGCCGCCAGCTCAGCTGGTCCTGCAAAAACCAGTTGTTATAGTTCAGCGTCACCGCCGGACCGAACGGCGTCAGATTGGTTGCCGGCACCTCCGGCAGGCTGCTGCGGGACAGCGTCGCCATCATGGGCGGACCTATTTCCGCCATCGGCACCGCCCGCCAGCTATAGCTGAGCGCTACGCCTGCCAGCACCGTATGCTTGACCTGCCCGCTATGAAAAGTGCCGTGCACGCTGTTTTCCAGATTCCAGCCATAGGCGCTCGATTCCAGCGCTTGCGTCTGGCAATCCCGCAATCCGGCGCCGGCTGCATCGCTTTGCACGCAGTTATATGAACGCGACGACAAGCGCGTCCGCATATAGTTGCCCTTGCTCTGCCAGCCCCAGCTGCTGCCCATCTTCTGCTGTACGTCATAGCTGGCGCCGACGCTGGTGCTCAGCAAGCCGTCGTCCACCACGCCGATCGGGCCAAGGCCGCCGTTGGCCTGCTGGTTGCGCTGATAATTGATGCCGGCCACGGCCACTGTGCCGTCGCGGCGATAGCCCAGCGACGGCGCGAAATAGACGTCGCGCGCACTGTCGTAGCGGTCGATTGCATCCGAGTCGCGGCTGCCGGAGATGATCACCCTGTGCGTCCACGCCTGGTCGTCCGACAGCGCGCCGGCCAGGTCGAACGCATAGCGCTGGTGGCCCTGGGTTCCTGCCTCCACCGTCAGCTCCCGCACCGGCTCGGCCTGCGGCCGCTTGGTGATGATGTTGACCAGCCCGCCCGGTTCCATGTCGCCGTTGGCGACGATCGAATCGGCGCCCTTGATGACTTCTATCCTGTCGATCGCCGCCAGCGGCGTATGCAGCGGCGAACTGGCATTGTCGATGCGGGATGCGCCTTGCTCCAGGCCGTTGATGCGGGTAGGCGCCAGGAACCCGCGGATATACACCGTGGTATCGACGCCGAGGTTATAGATATTGACGCCGCTGACGTCGTGCAAGGCATCCAGCACCGACTGCGACTGCTGACTGGCCAGCGCCTCTTGCGTCACCACCTGCACCGATTGCGGAATCTGGGAAAGCGGCATGCTGGTGCGGGTGGCGCTGCTGCTGCTGACGGCGGCAAAACCCTGTACGGCCGCGCCATCGGGCGGCGGAAAGACAATCATCTCCATCAGCAGCGCATCGTCCCTGGCGCCGACCGCCGCGGCCTGCACATCGGCTGCCTGCAACGGCCGCTGCGCCGATGGCGCCGACGCCTGGGGCCGCAATGCATAACCGCCCTCGGCCTTGGCGACGGCTTCCAGCCCGGTGCCGCTCAGCAGACGCACGAGAGCATCGGCCACGGCATGTGTTCCATTCAGGCCGGGGCTGACCTTATCAAGCACCAGCGCCGGATCATAGGCAAGCGAAATGCCGGCCCGCGCGGCAAAGACCGCCAGCACCTGGTTCAATTTGCCTGCGTTTATTGCGTAATTTTTTGCCTGCTGCGCCGCTTGGGCGCATGCCAGCTGAGGGGCGCCAAAGCTTGCCGATGCCAGGCACCAGCAAGCCATGTGTAAGCGCATGGCCACAGAAAGCGGCCGCGATGTATCAAAAATCCGTCGCCGAGAATTTTGTAGAACCATACGAATTGCTTTCTCGGTTAGCTATCAGAAGCGCCTGCCCGGCAAACCCCATCGCATAAAATCGCAGGAAAAAGAGCTTGCTCTGTCAGGTCAAACCACACCACATCAAATTTCAAATCCGGCTGCATTGGAAGATATCGAAAGATGCGCCATGCCCGCTAGGCTTTAGTCACCGTCACCCAATAGCGGCTTATTTTTTCCACGCGCACCGGCAATACCTTGCTAAGCAAAAACAGCACCTGGTCCGTGTCGTTCAGCTGGAATGCTCCCGACACCAGCTGATCGGCTACCGTCGGATCGCACACAAGACGGCCATGACGATAGCGCGCCAGCTCGTCGATGAAATCGGCAAGCCGCATTTTCTCGGCAACCAGCACGCCTTGCGACCACAGCGCCAGCGTACCGTCAGCCTTCTGCACCGGCTCTACGCCTTTGGCAGTAAATACGCATTGCTGGCCAGCCTTCAGCAGCACCGCCTTGCCTTCCGATTTTTGCGGGACAACTTCGACGGCGCCCTCGAACACCGCCACATGACTGCGCATGCCCTCCTGCCGGACATCGAAACGGGTACCCAGCGCGCGCAGCATGCCGTGCCGGGTCTGCACCAAGAACGGCCGCGCCGGGACAAGCTGGTCGCGTCCGCTGTTGACCAGCATCTCGCCGGTGTACAGCCGCACCAGCCTCCTGGAGGCATCGAATTTGACGTCGATCGAACTGGCTGTGTTCAGCATCAGCCGGGAACCGTCCGACAACGCAACATCGCGCTGTTCGCCGGTGCCGGTCTGATACTCCGCAGTCCACTCCTCCCACGGCATCCTGGTCGCCAGCCACGCTACCGGGGCCGCTGTCAGCAGCAGCGACAAGGCTTTCAGCGCCGTGCGCCGCTGCTGGTACGACGCCGGGCGATCGAGCACCGGCATGCCAAGCTCGGCCGGGATGTCGCTGAATGCATTATTGATTTTTTGCGCGCACAGCCAGGCGCGCTGGTGTTCGGGGCTGCGCGAACGCCAGCGCTGCCAGGCTTGCTGGTCGGCTTCGGTCGCCTCGCCGCCATGCAAGGTCATCAGCCAGGTTGCGGCTTCGCGGATGATCGCGGGATTGATAGGGGTTTCGCTCATGGCAGGGAAAACATCAGGCACTGTTCAAAGCCCAGCACCATGTGGCGCTTGACGGTACGCACTGAAATGTCCAGGCGCTCGGCGATCTCGGCATAGGTCAGGCCTTCCAGCTGCGACAGCAGGAAAGTGCTGCGCGCCTTGGCCGGCAGCCGGTCCAGCATGGCATCGATTTCAAACAAGGTCTCAAGCAGCATCGCACGATATTCCTGCGACGGCGCCAGCGCCTCAGGCATTGTCGCCAGCGTTTCCAAATAGCTGCGTTCCAGGGCATCGCGCCGATGGGCATTGGCGACCAGGCCCTTGGCGATGACGGTCAGGTAGGCGCGCGGCTCCTCGATCACCTCGATCGCCGACTTCAGCAGCACGCGCACGAACGTATCCTGCGCAATATCCGCGGCGTGGTCGATATTGCCTAGACGCCGACGCAACCATCCGAGCAACCAGTTATGGTGCTCAATATATAAGGACTGTATCGATGTAGCCTCAACCTTGGGCATAAGCGGCTCTCCTATGTGGCTCTTTTGCGGCATTTTTCGGCATGTGACTGGCAGCTTTCCTCATGGGAGACGCGCTCTGCCAACCGCAGGCAGGGCTAAGCTTAAAATCAGGGATGCAGGCAATTGCGTAAAAACAGCTTGGCTTTTTCCAGTACTGACGCTCCTGCGACGCCTCTTTGCAAAACCAACACAATGCAAAAAAAACGCGTACTGAATTTTAGCTCTACTTAATTCAAGACCAAAATGTAGGGCTAATTTACGCTGGCCGTCAACAAGACAAAAGGGGCGAAGCAACATAATCCTCACTAAACATTTAATTATTTGAACATTTGCTTAGCTTGCTGTTAACAAGTCTGCAAATGGCGGCGACGATTGTTACCCGGACGCGCAGTCGTCATTTGACATTCAGACAGACAGGGTTGTCTATGGGACGGCGCGGTGGACACAACAGGGTAATGAAGCAAGCCGCTTCACTTCACGAACAGAAGCAATATCGAGGCCAAGCGCGGCTGATTTCTGCCGGATTTTCTTATCGCAAAAAACGTATATAGATAGAACAAAAAAATCTATAGAAAGATGCGCTCTTTTCTTTTTCCTCGCGCGCGTTGGGCCGTAGCGCCAGCGCCATAGGCGCGCCGGCCAGAATGACGCTGCGAACGGCGCGGCATGCAAACAAAGCGGATGGAATTCATTTGACAAGTTTTGGCAGCAATTGCCAAACCGCCCCAATTTGGTGCTCAACCCATGCCCTGGAGAGAGAGCGTGGTCCAAGCTTGTGCCTCTGCGAGAAGCAGATGAGGTCTCGGCAGAATTCTGATGGGCGGGAACAACGGCGCTCGCTTGTTCCAAGGGCAATCGACCAGGACCGAATGATCGAGAATTTCATAAAACGCGACAAAGCCAAAACCAGGTTTTCGTCGCACGGACACACGTAGCTAATTGGGGTCAGAGCTAATTGGGGTCAGAGTCGAATTTCTGCACGTTTTTTGCAGAAATTCGACTCTGACCCCAATTAGCGGGCTACGGCTTGCGTGCCCGGTCGTTAGAAAAACAAAACGATGAATGCGCCCGGCTCTCTGCGAACCCGTCATATGGGGTCGGAGTAATTTACGACGATACTGCCGTCGTAAAAAAACTCTGACCCCACATGACTCGGCCAGCGCAGTGTCCGCCTACCTGCCGCCCCTGGCATCGTCATCCAGGCTGCGGAGGAACTGCATTTTCTCGGCAATCTTGGCTTCCACGCCGCGCGGCACCGGCCGGTACCAGCCGGGATCTTCGATGCCGTCCGGAAGGTAGGTTTCTCCTGCCGCGTAGGCATGCGGCTCATCGTGCGCATAGCGGTACTCGTGGCCGTAGCCGAGTTCCTTCATCAGCTTGGTCGGCGCATTGCGCAGGTGCACCGGCACTTCGCGCGACTTGTCCTTGCGTACAAATGCCATGGCCTGGTTGAAGGCGTTGTAGCCGGCGTTGCTCTTGGCGGCGATCGCCAGGTAGATGACGGCCTGCCCCAGCGCCAGCTCGCCTTCCGGCGAACCCAGCCGCTCGAAGGTGGCGGCGGCGTCGGTGGCGATCTGCATCGCGCGCGGATCGGCCAGGCCGATATCTTCCCATGCCATGCGGATGATCCGCCGCGACAGGTACTTGGGATCGGCGCCGCCGTCCAGCATGCGGCACAGCCAGTACAGCGCGCCATCCGGGCTGGAGCCGCGCACCGATTTATGCAGGGCGGAAATCTGGTCGTAGAAATTATCGCCGCCCTTGTCGAAACGGCGCGCATTCAAGGTCAGCGCATTTTGCAGGAACTCGGCGGTCACTTGCGTCACGCCCGAAGCTTTGATAGCGCTGCCGCTCTGCTCCAGCAAATTGAGCAATCGGCGTGCGTCGCCGTCGGCGTAGCCGATCAGGGTATCGACGGCGGCATCGTCAAACTGCAGGTGCGACAACACCCGCTCCTGCGCGCGCGCCAGCAACTGCTTGAGCTCATCGTCGCTCAACGCCTGTAACACATACACTTGCGCTCGCGACAGCAGAGCCGAATTGACTTCAAACGAAGGATTTTCGGTGGTCGCGCCAATGAAAGTCACCAAGCCCGATTCTGCATACGGCAGCAAGGCATCTTGCTGCGATTTGTTGAAGCGATGAATTTCATCGACGAACAGAATAGTATGCTTGCCCTGCGCCAGGTACTGCTGCGCCTGCTCCATCGCCGCGCGGATATCCTTGACGCCGGAAAACACTGCCGACAACGGGATGAATTCGCAGTCGAAGGCATTCGCAGTCAAACGCGCCAGCGTGGTCTTGCCGACGCCCGGCGGCCCCCACAAGATCATGGAATGCGGCCTGCCCGACTCAAACGCGAGCCGCAGCGGCTTGCCCGCGCCCAGCAAATGGCTCTGCCCAATCACTTCATCCAGGGTCGCCGGACGCAGGGCTTCGGCCAATGGCGGAGTGGGTTCTACTTTGAAGAGGTCGGACATGAAGATGGTTCTGTGAAAAATGCGCTTTGTTTGAAAAATGAAACCAGATGATGCATGGGCAGAATCCCGCCGATCAGTCGTAGCGCCGTTGCCGGCGCAAAAAACGCAACTGTGAGAGAATGCCGCTCGATTTCGATGCCAACGCCAGCCTCGCCATTGCACGCCAGCCCCAACCCGGACCGCACCATCATGCCCTTTGTCGTCACCGATTCCTGCATCCAGTGCAAGTACACCGACTGCGTCGAAGTCTGTCCCATGGACTGCTTCCGGCAAGGGCCGAATTTCCTGGTGATCGTGCCGGACAACTGCATCGACTGCTCGATGTGCGTGCCGGAATGCCCGGTCGGCGCCATCTACAACGAAACCGACCTGCCGCCGGAGCAGCGCCACTTCATTGAGATCAACGCCCGCCTGGCGGCACATCCCGACTGGCAGCCGATCACCCGTTCGCAAGCGCCGCTGCCCGACCATGAAAGCTGGCGCGAAGTCGCCAACAAGCTGGAATTCCTCAAGCTGGCCTGAACGTCCGCGTCAGCACGGGCACCCTGCCCAACTATTGATTCAGCACGTCCGCGCCCTTGGGCACGACAAACTTGAACTGTCCGGCTGACAAAGGCGGATTCTTGACAAAATTCTTGAAGGTCAGCAGCGACACCTGGCCAAATGAATCGCGCAGCTCCATCGCCTGCGGTATGCCGTCGCGCAAGCCGATGCCGATATGGTCGAAAGTCGTGTCCTTGGCTTTCGGCGTCGCTTCCAGCCACTCCATGCCGTCCTTGGCCTGGCCTTCTTTCAGGACAAAGTTCTTTTCCAGGTCGTTGCTGCCGAACAGGATCGCCGCCGGCGACGAGCCGAGCGCATTGCCCAGGCTCTTGGTGGTGACCTGGTTCAGGTCCTTGTCGTAGATGAACAGCTTGTCGCCATCGGCCTGCAGGATCTGCTCGTACGGCTTTTGATAGGTCCAGATGAACTTGCCCGGCCGCGCGAAAACGAAGATGCCGCTGGAGGTGCTGGAAACCTTCGGCGCCTTGCTGCCGGCATCGATTTTCACCAGCTGCTGGTAGAACTCGCCCTTGGCCGATTGCGTGCTGCTGACGAAGGACTTGAACTGTTCCAGCGCGCTGGCACCGGCCAGCGAAGGCAGCAGCGCCATGCTCAGCGACAGGCCGATAATCAGGCGTCCCGACTTGATCCTGGCAAACATATTGTTCCTGGGTGCGCCGATCGGGCTGGCGGTAATTTTCTTTTGCATATTCCTACTCCGTATTGCTGCTGTTGCCATTACCCGCCGGCACCAGGATTTCCCGGTTGCCGTTGGATTGCATGGTTGAGACCAGGCCGCTGGTTTCCATTTGCTCCAGCAGGCGCGCTGCGCGGTTGTAACCGATGCGCAGATGGCGCTGCACCAGAGAAATCGAAGCCCGCCGGTTCTTGAGCACCACTGCCACCGCCTGGTCGTATAGTTCATCGCCTTCGGTGCCGCCGGTGGCTGCGCCGCCGACAGCGCCGTCGCCGCCGTCTTCCAGCACGCCGCCTTCCAGTATGCCTTCGATGTAATTCGGTTCGCCCTGTTCTTTCAGGTAATCGACCACCCGGTGCACCTCTTCATCCGAGACAAAGGCGCCGTGCACGCGGATCGGCAAGCCGGTGCCGGGCGGCATGTACAGCATGTCGCCCATGCCCAGCAGCGCTTCCGCCCCCATCTGGTCGAGGATGGTGCGCGAATCGATCTTGCTGCTGACCTGGAACGCGATGCGGGTCGGCACGTTGGCCTTGATCAGGCCGGTGATCACATCTACAGATGGGCGCTGTGTCGCCAGAATCAAGTGGATGCCGGCCGCCCGCGCCTTTTGCGCGATGCGGGCAATCAGTTCTTCCACCTTCTTGCCGACCACCATCATGAGGTCGGCCAGCTCGTCGATGATGACCACGATGGTCGGCAGCTTCTCCAGCGGTTCCGGCGCGTCCGGCGTCAGGCTGAACGGATTCGGGATTTTCTCTTCGCGCTTGTCGGCGTCGATGATCTTCTGGTTATAGCCGGCCAGGTTGCGCACGCCCAGCTTCGACATCAGCTTGTAGCGGCGCTCCATTTCGTTCACTGCCCAATTGAGCGCATGGCCGGCCTGGCGCATGTCGGTCACCACCGGCGCCAGCAGGTGCGGGATGCCTTCGTAGATCGACAGCTCCAGCATTTTCGGATCGATCAGGATCAGGCGCACCTGGTTCGGGTCGGATTTATACAGCAAGGAAAGGATGGTGGCGTTGATCCCCACCGACTTGCCCGAACCGGTAGTGCCCGCCACCAGCAAGTGCGGCATCTTGGCCAGGTCGGCCACCACCGGATGGCCGGCGATATCCTTGCCGAGCGCGATGGTCAGGCTGGAAACGCCGTCGTTATACACCTTGGAACCGAGGATCTCGGTCAGGCGCACAATCTGCCGTTTCGGATTCGGCAATTCCAGGCCCATGTACATCTTGCCCGGGATGACTTCAACCACGCGGATCGAGGTCAGCGACAGCGAACGCGCCAGGTCGCGCGCCAGGCCGACGATCTGGCTGCCCTTGACGCCGGTCGCCGGCTCGATTTCATAACGCGTGATCACCGGCCCCGGATGCGCCGCCACCACCGTCACCTGGACGCCGAAATCGGAGAGTTTCTTCTCGATCAGGCGGCTGGTGAACTCCAGCGTTTCGACGCTCACGGTCTGCTGCGCCGGCGGCGCTTCATCCAGCAGCGACAAAGGCGGCAGGTTGGTATCGGGCAGGTCTTCAAACAGGGCGCTCTGCTTTTCCTTCTGCACCCGCTCGGATTTCGGCACCGCGACGATCTGCGGCTCGATGCGGATCGGCGGCGCCACCACGATCTTGGCGCGCTCCTGCACCACCACCTCTTCGCGCTTGACGGCGGCGACCTGGCCGACCTTCCGGTCCTGGCGCGCGATGTAGAAATTCTTCAGCCACAGCAGGCCGTTTTCGATGCCGGCGCCGATGCGCTCCGCCACCGTCAGCCAGGACATATGGAAAAACAGGCTGATGCCGAGCGCAAACAGCAGCAGCAGGAACAAGGTGCCGCCGGTGAAGCCGAGCGCATTCTGCGCGCCGCTGCCGATCAGTTGCCCCAGCACGCCGCCCGGCGCGCGCGGCAGCTGCACGTGGGCCGCCAGCCATTGCATGCGGGTATATTCGAGGCCCAGGCTGCCGACCAGGATCAGGACAAAGCCGGCGCCGCGGATCAAGCCTTCCTGGCTGTGTTCCGGCTCGGCGTTTTTCTCCACCACGAAGCGCTGCGAAATACGCCGGTAGCCCTGCCACAGGGTGCGCAGCAGCAGCGCGCACCACCACCAGGCAGAGGCGCCGAAGACGAACAGCATCAGGTCGGAAACCCAGGCGCCGACGCGGCCGCCCCAGTTATGCATGCGCGGCACCAGGGCGCCGTGCGACCAGCCGGGGTCGGACTTGGAATAGGTGGCGAAAATGATGAGCAGATAGGCCGTGATGACCGCATAGATGATCCAGCGCGCTTCATACAACAGCCGCACCAGACGGCTTGGCAAAGGCGCCGCGTCCTGCGGTTTGGCATTGCGGGTATAGGCTTGGCTTGTTCTAGTCATAAATCCGGTTGATGTTGCTTTAGTGTTGCGTCTTGAAAATGGTCTAAGACCTTGCATCTCGCATAAGTTCCACGGATAAACCCTGGCTCAATCATGCATGGCAAGTTGAAATTATGCACCCAATACCTATATATATAACCAGTGTTTGATGTTTCCAGTTGCAACATGCGTCAAAAACAAGCCTGGCGCGTGCGAATTTTGATGCGCCGCACACGTGCGGCGGCTTGCTCGACTATAATCTTACCGAGTTTTTGAGCGCCATTTGATGATCTTGACAATATTTATCCGCCGCAAGCGTGCATAAAACGGCATTCTTCAAATCCATGACGCTCCCGACATTTGTTACCTAAGGCCTTCTTCCATGACTACTACCAAACCCGCCAAGCACGCCCATGTACTGATCCTCGGCTCCGGACCTGCAGGCTACAGCGCTGCCGTCTACGCCGCGCGCGCCAACCTGAAGCCGGTGCTGATCACCGGCGTCGAGCAAGGCGGCCAGCTGATGACCACGACCGACGTTGAAAACTGGCCGGGCGATCCGCATGGCGTGCAAGGCCCGGAACTGATGCAGCGCCTGCTCAAGCACGCGGAAGAATTCAACACCGAAATCATTTTCGACCATATCCACACCACCAAGTTGTCGGAAAGGCCATTCCGCCTGCTCGGCGACAATGGCGAATACACCTGCGACGCCCTGATCATCGCCACCGGCGCCTCGGCCCAGTACCTCGGCCTGCCGTCGGAAGAAGCCTTCATGGGCAAAGGCGTTTCCGCCTGCGCCACCTGCGACGGTTTCTTCTACCGCGGCCAGGAAGTGGCTGTGGTCGGCGGCGGCAATACCGCTGTGGAAGAAGCGCTGTACCTGTCCAACATCGCCAGCAAGGTCACGCTGATCCATCGCCGCGACAAGTTCCGCGCCGAACCGATCCTGGTCGACCGCCTCAACGCCAAGGTCGCCGAAGGCAAGATCGTCATCAAGTACAACTACACGCTGGACGAAGTCACCGGCGATGCCAGCGGCGTCACCGGCATCAACATCAAGTCGGTGGCCGACGGCAGCATTACGCCGATCGCGCTGCACGGCGTCTTCATCGCCATCGGCCACAAGCCCAACACCGGCATTTTCGACGGCCAGCTGGAGATGCATAACGGCTACATCAAGACCAAGACCGGCCTCGAAGGCATGGCGACAGCGACCAGCGTACCGGGCGTATTCGCCGCCGGCGATGTGCAGGACCATATCTACCGCCAGGCCATCACCAGCGCCGGCACCGGTTGCATGGCAGCGCTGGATGCACAGCGTTTCCTGGAAGACTAAGGTTCACGGGCGGGCACGATGTGCCTGCCCTGCTTCGTAGACGGCGGCAGCGACGCGATCCTATCGTCGCCACCTTTAGTTTGCTGCGCACCGCCGCCTTTCACTATCAGCACGCACATATCATGGCCGGCCCGATCAAAGACTTCAGCGCCCTCAAATCGCTGCGCAAGGAAATCAAGGCGCAGGACGAAGCACGCCAGGCCGCCGCGGCGCAAGCCAAGCGCCGCGAGCAGGAAGCGCGGCGCGACGCCGACATCTTCCGCAGCAGCATCGGCAACGTCAAGCCGCTCGCCGTACCGCCCAAATTCACGCCCGCCATCCCGCGCCCGCTGCCGATAGCCCGCCAGCACATCGCCGACGAACAAGCCGCGCTGGAAGAATCGCTGTCGGACGATTTCAACATCGAAACCCTGCTCGACACCGATGACACGCTCAGCTTTGCCCGCAACGGCATCGGCCCCGATGTCATGCGCAAGCTGCGGCGCGGTCACTGGACCATCCAGCAGCAGCTCGACCTGCACGGCCTGCGGCGCGAAGAAGCGCGCGAAGCCCTGGCTGAATTCCTGCGCCTGGCCGCCAAGCGCGGCTGGCGCTGCGTCCGCATCATCCATGGCAAGGGCCTGGGTTCGGTCAACAAGGAACCGGTGCTGAAATCCAAGGTGCGCAACTGGCTGGTGCAAAAGGACGAAGTACTGGCCTTCTGCCAGGCCACCGCGGCCGAGGGCGGCTCAGGCGCCCTGCTGGTGCTGCTCAAAGGCCAGTTGTAAATCTCTTCCCCTCTGCTTGCATCGCAATTCAATCGCGTGACGGGCAGCTTTTAGCCGCCTTGTGGCGCGGAAAAGTCAGCCGCATGGCAACCCGTTGCCCCAGCCCCGCTTCAGCCTCCTGCCTGAGCGCCGCAGCCAGGAAATCCGGCGCGGCGCCCAGCGTGACAAAGCCGAACTTGCGATACAACGCCTGGCTGGGCGCGAACTCCAGGAAAGTGGTCAGGTATAAAGTCGGGATCACGCGCGCATTGCCCCAGGCGACGACCGCCGCCAGCAAGGCGCTGCCTATGCCGTGTCGGCCATAGGCCGGCAGGACGTCAAGTTCCGCCAGCACCGCCACCTGGCCATGCATGGCGACGCAGGCAAAACCGAGCACCGTGGCAGCGCTGTCCTTTGCCACCCACAGCATGCCAGCCGCTTGCGCCGCCACCAATTTTTCAGGCGCCACCGTTTCGCCGCGCAAATGCAGCGGCAGCAAGCGTTCAGGAAACAGCGCAGCCGCGGCCTGCTCCACCGCAGCCAAAGCCGGCACGTCCTCTATCGACGCCAGTTCAATCCGGTAATCCGTCACGTCCGCCCTCCATTCATCGCGCATCTCATCGCTCGTTGTTCCACCCAAGCCGGCGCCAGGGATCATCGCTAAAACAAATCCATCTGCGGCGTCGGCTTCCGCTCCACAGGCAGCTGCGGAGGCCTGAACCGAGAGCTGTCCAGCTTGGAGAACGAACCGCGCTGGACCAGCCCGTAACGCGCCGTCGCTTTCTTGTAGCGCTGCCGCAGGAAATCGGCCCAGATGCCTTCGCCGCGCATGCGCGTAGCGAAATCCGCATTGTAGTCGGCGCCGCCGCGCATTTCCCTGATATGGTTCATGACCCTTTTCGCGCGATCCGGAAAATGGGCGTTCAGCCAGTCCTGGAACAAGGGGTTCACTTCCCACGGCAAGCGCAGCACGATGTAATTGGCGCACACCGCGCCGGCCTCCGCCGCTGCTTCGATAATCCGTTCCAGGTCCGGTTCGTTGATGAAGGGGATCAGCGGCGCAATGCTGACGCTGACCGGGATGCCAGCCTCGGCCAAGGTCCTGATCGTGCGCAAACGCCGCGCCGGCGCAGCGGCGCGCGGTTCCAGCGTGCGCGCAATGGCCGGATCCAGCGTGGTGATGGTGACCGCTGCCACCGCCTGGTTCTTGGCCGCCATCGCCGCCAGCAAATCGATGTCGCGCTCGATCAGCGACGACTTGGTGATCAGCGCCAGCGGATGTTCGCAATCGTGCAACACTTGCAGGATGCGGCGCGTCAAGCCAAGCTCGCGCTCGCAGGGCTGATAGGCGTCGGTATTGACGCCGATGGCGATCGACGCCGGCACATAGGATGGCTTGGCCAGCTCGCGCAGCAACAACTGCGGCGCGTTCACTTTGGCAAAAATCCGGCTCTCGAAATCCAGCCCTGGCGAGAGGCCGAGATAGCTGTGCGTAGGCCGCGCAAAGCAATAGATGCAGCCGTGTTCGCAGCCGCGATAGGGATTCAGGGAAACGCCAAACGGCAGGTCCGGCGAGGCATTGCGGCTGAGGATGCTTTTTGCCTGTTCCTCGGTGACGATGGTGCGCACCACGGGTGGATCAAGCTGCTCATCTTCGCCGGCCCAGCCGTCGTCGAAATCTTCGCGCTGGTCGGTTTCGTAACGGCCTTGCATATTGCTGGTCGCACCCCGGCCTTTGCGCACCACGCTGGCTCCCTGGAAATGCATTACCTGGGCGGGATGTTTTTTTTGCTGATCTGACATCGAAGCACCAATTACTGTATGTATATACAGTATTTTAGCGTAAACCAGGCAAATGCAACAGCATCCGGGGACGTCGTGGCACGGCGGTGTATTCTATCGCCATGGACTCCCTGATAGCCGCCTCCGCGCGCGCCCTCGCTGCCGGCGACGTACTCGGCGCCCTTAAGCGGGTCGCCCTGCGCGACGACCCGCCGGCGCTAGCCTTGCGCGGCATCGCCATGGCCCAGCTGGGCGAGCACGCGCGCGCCCGCGAGCTGCTGCGGCGCGCCGCCCGCGGCTTCGGCGCCAACGAGGAGCTGGCGCGCGCACGCTGCGTGGTGGCCGAGGCCGAGGTGGCGCTGGCCGTGCGCGACCTCGGCAGCTCGCCGCGCACGCTGACGACGGCCCTGGCCACGCTTGCAGCGCACGGCGATCACGCCAACGCGCTGCAGGCGCAGCTCATCGCGGTGCGCAAACTCTTGCTGCTTGGCCGCCTGGACGAAGCCGAGGCGGCACTGGCGCCGCTTGATGCGCGCGGCCTGCCGCCGTCGCTGGCGGCAGTGGCCGAGCTGGCGGCGGCTGAGCTGGCGCTGCGCTCCTTGCGCATCGGACCGGCACGGGCGGCGCTAGCTCGTGCGCATGAGGCGGCCGGGCGCGCAGGCGTGCCGGCGCTGCTGGCCGAGGCGGCGGAAGCGCAGGCCACGCTCGATCGTCCTGCCGCCAGGCGCCTCTGCGCCGGCGGCGAGCACATGCTGCGCCTCGACCAGGTGGCAGCGCTGCTGGCCTCCGACGCGCTGGTGGTCGACGCTTGCCGGCGCGGGCTGGGCACTGGCGCTGCGTGGCAATCGCTGGCGCGCAGGCCGGTGCTGTTCGCGCTGGCGCGCGCGCTGGCCGAGGCCTGGCCTGGCGATGCTGGGCGCGAAACCTTGATCGCCTGCGCATTCGGCACCCGCCACCCCAACGAATCGCACCGGGCGCGCCTGCGGGTCGAGATCGGCCGTCTGCGCGCACTCGTGACGGAACTGGCGCAGATCGAGGCTACCGCGCAAGGTTTTGTCCTCAAGCCGCTAGCCGAGCGCGCCGTGGCCGTGCTGGCGCCGCCCATCGATGGCGACCAGGCGGCGCTGGCAGCGCTGCTGGCCGACGGCGCGGCCTGGTCGACCTCGGCCCTGGCGCTGGCCCTTGGGGATAGCCAGCGCACCGTGCAGCGCGCGCTGGCCGAGCTGGAGGCCGCCGGACGGGTACGTTCAATCGGGCAGACCCGGATGCGCCGCTGGCTGGCGCCGCCGCTGGCAGGATTCACGACAATCTTGTTACTCCCCGCTACGCTGCAGATGGAATAGAGTTGTCTTACGGCGCCGATCCGAGATGCGCCATCAGGAGCCAGCAATGACCCAAAAAACCAGCAAAGACAAACCTCAGGCGGCAGCGCGCCCGGCCGAAATCGTGCGCGAATACGGTCCCTTCGCCGGCGCCGCCAGCATAGCCGGCGTGACCCACGACGGCCAGCGCGTCTGGGCGGCCACCGGCGCCAGGCTGATTGCCTTCGATCCCGAGAGCGGTGAGCCCACGCGCACGCTGGATTGCCCCTGCGATGCCGGCACCGCCTTCGACGGCAGCCACTTGTATCAGATCGCCGAGCAGCGCATCGACAAGATCGATCCCGCCAGCGGCAAGGTGCTGGCCTCGATCCCGGCGCCCGGCCACGGCCACGACTCCGGGCTGGCCTGGGCCGAGGGCAGCCTGTGGGTGGGCCAGCACCGCGACCGCAAGATCCACCAGATCGATCCGGCTACCGGCGCCATCATCCGCACCATCGAGTCCAATCGCTTCGTCACCGGCGTGACCTGGGTCGACGGCGAGCTGTGGCACGGCACATGGGAAGGCGACGAAAGCGAAATCCGCCGCGTCGACCCAGACAGCGGCGCCGTGCTCGAGCGCCTGGAAATGCCGCCTGGCATCAACGTCAGCGGGCTCGAATCCGACGGTGCCGGCCTGTTTTACTGCGGCGGCGGAGGTAGCGGCAAGGTGCGCGCCGTGCGACGCCCGAAAGCAGCCGGCTCGTAATCGCCGCAGGAGCACGTCGAGCTGGACTGCGTCTTCGGTGCAGCCGAGCGCCGCCGCACGCCCATCGCATTCAGGCAACGGCCTGATCCCCCCCATCCAAGGAGCAAGACCATGAAGCTGTACTACATTCCGTCCGCCTGTTCGTTGTCCCCGCACATCATTGCCAACGAACTTGGCCTGCCCATCGAACTGGTGAAGGTCGACAGCAAGACCAAACGCACCGAACACGGCGAAGACTACCTCGCCATCAATCCCAAAGGCTACGTGCCCGCGCTGCGGCTGGACGACGGCCGCGTGCTGACGGAAGGCCCGGCCGTGGCGCAGTACCTGGCCGACCTGAAGCCTCAAGCACAGCTGGCGCCCGCCAACGGCAGCATGGCGCGCTACCGCCTGCAGGAAATGCTGGGCTATATCAATTCAGAGCTGCACCAGGGCTACCTGCCCTTGTTCTATCCGGAGACCAGCGATGAAGTACGCGCCGGCCGCATGGCCCATCTGCGCAAGCATTATGAGCTGATCGACGCCACGCTCGGCTTCACGCCATTCCTGCTGGGCGAACAGTTCAGCATCTGCGATGCCTATCTGTTTGTGGTGACGCGCTGGTCGGCATTCGTCAATCTCGATCTGTCGCCGTTCCCGAACCTGCAGGCATTCCAGGAACGCATCGCTGCCCGCCCCGCCGTGCAAGCGGCGCTGCGCCGCGAACAGCCTGCAGCCGCCTGAATCCTTTACCGCCAGTCATCAACCAAGGAGCAGATCATGAACACCGCTACATCCGAAATAAACAACCATCCCGTCGTCTCCAGCGAGCGCTGGCTGAGCGAGCGCAAGACGCTGCTGGCGCGCGAGAAGGAACTGATGCGCCTGCACGACCAGGTCGCGCGCGAGCGCCGCGCGCTGCCGTGGGAGCGCGTCGAGACGGACTACGTGTTCGACACCGCCGAGGGCCGGCGCACGCTGTCCGAGCTGTTCGACGGCCGCCGCCAGCTGCTGGTGCAGCACTTCATGTTCGGCCCGGGATGGGAGCAAGGTTGTCCGAGCTGCTCTTTCATGGCCGACCACACAGACGGCATGAACGTGCACCTGGCGCAGCGCGACATCACGCTGGTCGCCATTTCGCGCGCACCGCTGGCCGACATCGCGCGCTTTCGCCAGCGCATGGGCTGGCGGTTCAGGTGGGTGTCCTCGCATGGCAGCGATTTCAACCACGACTTCAACGTCAGCTTCACGCCGGAGGAACAGGCCAGGGGCGAGGTCTACTACAACTACGGCATGCGGCCCTTCCCGGTCGAAGAGGCGCCTGGCGTCAGCGTGTTCTACAAGGACGATACGGGCCAAGTGTTCCACACCTACTCGACCTACGGCCGCGGCGTGGAGGTCATGATGGGCGCGTATAACATGATGGACCTGACACCCAAGGGCCGTGACGAGCGAGACGTGCCCCACAAGATGGAGTGGGTGCGCCACCACGACCGCTACGGGCCGGAGGCGGCGGCCGGTTCCTGCTGCGCGCATACCTGAAACGCGCGCTATCCGAACGCATCATGTCAAACCTTTGGCCATGGCTGGCGATCGCGGGGCTTGGCGCCCTGCACGGGCTGAACCCTGCCACCGGCTGGATGTTTGCCGCCGCCTGGGGCGTGCAATCGCGCGACCGGGCGCAGGCGCTGCGGGCCCTGGCGCCGATCGCGGCCGGGCACGCCGCATCGGTCGCGCTGGCGGCCGCCGCGTTGGCGCTCGGCATGGCGATGGATCGCATCGTGCTGCAAGCCCTGGCGGGCGTATTGCTGGCCGCCGTCGCGATATATCACCTGGCCGGCCGCAAAACCAGGCGGACGCGGACGCCGGCAAGTCATGCCGGGCTGGCGCTCTGGTCTTTCATGATGTCCACTGCGCACGGCGCCGGACTGATGCTGGCGCCGGCGCTCATCCCGCTGTGCATGGCAGACGCGCCGGCGCGCGCGATCACAGCATCCGGCTCGCTGGCGCTCGCTGCGGTAGGTGTCCACACGGCGGCTATGCTTGCCGTCACCGGCGTGATCGCCTCCGCGGCTTGCCGCGGCTTCGACGCCGGCGCCCGTTTACTGCGCCGCGCGGGCGAGGAAACTCGCGGAGCGTGATGTACGCAGCAACATCGCGAACACCATGACATGGGTCCAAAGCAAGAGAGGAACGCAGACAGTCGGGATAAACCAGGCAGCGCGAAGCGAAGCCGTGTCGATGCCTACGCCGATCGCGCCTTGGTAGTAGGCGAACAGCAGGTCGGCAAAACCCCACAGGCTGAACGCCCAGATCGCGATGCGCGCATAGCGACCTGATCCCATCATCAAGGCCAGCCACGCCAACGCCATTGCAACGAGATCGCCGTACGCCGCGGGCGCGGCGAATCCCGTTCCAAGATTCGGGTCGACGATACCCGGCACGATGAAGGCCAAGCCTATGAACCGGAACAGATGCAGATGCAGGATCGGCCGTACCGCCGTGTGCAGGGGCAGCTCGCGCATGCGCGGCCAGACATAGCTAAGGCAAACAGCGCCCCACGCGAGCAAGCCGAACGTAACGCTCGCGGCAAAGGGAAGTAAGGTTGCAAGATTTCTGACGGATTCCATACAAGCCTCCAGCAAAATGTTTTGCGACATGGATCGCAGAGGGCGACGCCTGACCTTGCGCCAGCGCCAATGCCCTGCCGCTGCAGGTTGGCGCCGGAGCACAACTTGCAAAACGCAAGTTCATACTTGCATTTTGCAAGTATTTTGGATAAAGTCAAGGAACCGAAAGCAAAAAAAACGATTCTGTCCCACCGACCGTTATCAAGGAGCTTCCTTGCCACGCACCAAGCAGGGCGCTGCCCGCCCCCCAGACAACGCGGGTCCGGCCCAAAACGCGCATCGCCGCTCGATATGCCCGGTCGCATGCACCTTGGACCTTTTAGGCGACAAGTGGACGCTGCTTGTCGTGCGAGACCTGATGAGCGGCAAGTCGCATTTCAAGGAATTCCTCGCCTCGCCGGAGAAAATCGCCACCAATATCCTTGCCGAGCGGCTCGCCCGGCTTGCCGCCAACGGTCTTGTCGAACGCTACCCGTCCAGCGACATTGCCGGCAGAGAGGCCTATCGCCTGACCGAGAAAGGACGTTCGCTCCGGGGCTTGATGGCCCAGATCAAGGCTTGGGGACTGGATCACATCGATGGCACTGAAGCGCGGATGGCAACGGACAAGGAAAACTGATCAACCCTGGTTTTCAATGTAACAACAAATGGCAGCTAAAGATTTTGATAGCCGGTTTAGCCGCTGTGTAGTTCAATAGCGCAATGAGTTTGCCGATCCGCACACACGCCATTTAAATCGCCCGACCTATGGAGACACCCATGGACGACGACAGCAGGAATGAAAGACAGGAAGTCACCTTCCAGACCCTGCTGAAGACACCGGCAATCGCCGTCAAGGACGTTTGCTGCCTGGGCAATTGCAAGCATAAAAGCTCTTCGGAATGGTCTTCCGCCACCCACCTGGTATTCCCCTACCGCGGCGTCTATGTGCGCCATGTCGGCAGCGACAGCGCCGTCGCCGAGGCCAACCAGGTTCTCTTTTTCAATGCCGGCCAGGAGTATCAGATCAGCCACCCGGTCAGCGGCGGCGACGGCTGCCTGTCGATCGCAATCGACGCCCCCTTGCTGCTGGAGCTGATGCCCGGGGAGCTGCTGGAAACGCGGGAGAAGCCTTCCTTCAAACGGCAGCAGCAACGCATCAATCCGCGCGCCCAGGCGCTGGTTGCGCTGCTCAGGCACAGCTTGCGCAATGGCGTCATCGAATCGCTGGAAGCGGAGACCCTGATGTTCACGCTGGTGCGGCGGGCCATGGGACTGAACGCAAAGTACAGCTCCAGCGCAAGCCATGGACACCGCAAGCTGGCCGAGAGAACCAAGCTGGTGCTGACCAGCGATCTTTCGCGGCGCTGGACGCTGGCCGAGATCGCGGCGGAAACCGGCGGTTCGCCGGTCTATCTGACCCAGGTATTCCAGCAGGTCGAAGGCATGCCGCTGTACAAGTACCAGATGCAGCTGCGGCTGGCGCGCGCGCTCGACCTGATTCATCAATACGACGACCTGTCCGCCCTCGGCCTCGACCTCGGGTTTTCCAGCCACAGCCATTTCAGCGCTGCCTTCCGCCAGGCCTTCGGCCGCTCGCCCTCTGCTTTCAAGCAAGCCGCAAGCCAAGGTTAGCGCGCAAGTCCGGCGGCGATACGGCTGGAATTTCCTGCAATCCAATTGATCCGCCATTCCGCGCTGCCCACGCCCGATTGCCGATACCGCGTCATTTCACTAAAGAATCCGATAGTCGCCTTTTACCTGGCGTAGTCCAATGCCTTACCCGGCCTTCGGGTATTTCAGGAGACTCATCATGAACGAACAAACCTGCGCCGCATGCGATTACAAACTCGACGACACCAGGATCCTGGTCAACATCGGCGGCAAGCCGGTAGAAGTCTGTTGCGAGGAATGCGCCGCCAAGCTGCGGGAGGCCGAAAAATCGGCCAGGGCGGCGACTCGGCAGCCAGGCCATAACTGATTGAAACCATCAAAAGCAGAAAGACATGACGATGCAATAGCCAGCCTTGAGGCGAGTCCCGACAGGCTGGATTTTTTTCAGAAGCGAGATCCATCATGATGAATTCCAAAGAAAAAGCAGAGCACTTCCACAAGCTGCACCGTCCTCGGGAACCCTTGGTGCTGTTCAACATCTGGGATCCCGGCAGCGCAAAAGCGGTTGCGGCAGGCGGGGCCGAAGCGCTCGCGACGGGTAGCTATTCGGTAGCCAGCGCATACGGCTACGACGACGGCGAGAAAACTCCCCTCGATATTGTCATCGGCAACCTGCACCGAATCGTCCAGGCGACGGAGCTGCCGGTCACCGTCGACCTCGAAAGAGGCTACGGCGAAACGGCAAGCGAGGTCGCCGCATCGATAGAACGCAGCATCAGGGCCGGCGCTATCGGCTGCAATATAGAGGACAGCCTTCCAGGAAACGGGAAATTGCGCCCTGTCGAAGAACAGATGCAGCGGATCCGCCTGGCTCGCACTGCCGCCGACGACCAGAAACTGCCCTACTTCATCAACGTGCGCACCGATGTGTTCTTCCAGGGACTGCCGGCAGAACAGAATGAAGCGATGCTGGCCAGCGCAATCGAACGCGCGCAGGCCTATGCCGAAGCCGGCGCCAACGGCATCTTCGTGCCCGGCCTGGCTGACGAAAAGCTGATTGCCCGGCTGGCGGCTGCCTCGCCGCTTCCCCTCAACATCATGGTCAGCGAAAAAACGCCGTCGCTGAAAAACCTGGCGGACGCCGGCGTCGCGCGCCTCAGCTACGGCCCGGATCCTTATCTGCGCATGATGAAGGCGCTGGCGGCCGCAGCGAGGGATGCAATCTCCATCCGGCATTGATCAAAAGACGCGCCGGACGGGCAACAAGGCTTGCCCGCCCGGCCCGCCGTCAGCCGACCTTGGTGAACTTCCAGCTTTGATTGCCGCCGCCATTGTCATCCCACAGCGTGATGGCGGAGACGTTCGTGCTGCCATAGCTGGTCGGCGACGTTCCGGAATTATTGTCGTCGATCACGCGCCCGCTCTGCACGCCGCGAATGCCATAGCTGACGCCATCCGAGCGCGGCACCAGCGCGAACTGCTGGTTGGCGCCGCCATTGCCCTGCCAGATTTCCAGCGCCGTGCCGTTGGCGGTCTGCTGGCCGGTCACGTCCATCACCAGGCCGCTCTTGATATTCGTCAGCTGCCAGTAGCCGTTGCTGGCGATAGTCAAACGCCACTGCTGTTCCTGGCCGCCGCTGGCGGCGGCGATGCCAAGCCGGGTGCCGGCCGCGGTACCGCCCTGGTAGCTTCCAAGCATCAGGCTGCTGATAGCGCTGGTGATGGTATAGACGCCATTGTTAACGAGGGCGGGAATGAAGCGCCATTGCTGGCTGAACGGCCATTGCTGCGTCGGATCGTCGGCGGCGTTGACCAGAATGTTGGCGACCGAGCCGGAAGAGGAAATGGCAGTCGCGGATTTCGAGGCGCCGTTCACATCGAGCAGCAACTGGCTCTGCTTGACCGCCAGGGTATAGACGCCGGTGCTGACGCCGGCCGCCTGCCAGCTCTGGTTGGCGCCGCCGTTGGCGCCATACAGAATGACCGACGAACCCGGCGTCGAACTGTTGTTGGCCACGTCCAGCACCGTGCCGGTGCTGGCGTTGGCGATCTTCAGGTTGCCGTAGCTGTCGGTGCTCACCGTCCACCCTTGCGTCGCCGCCGCGCTCAGCGGCTGCAGGCCGGGATAGGTGTAGGCCGAACCGGCCACCGCCGGCAGCACGTCCAGATACAGGCCGCTGTTGACGTTTTGCAGGAAATACGTTGCGTTGACAACCGGCGGCGGCACCGCGGCGGTGCTGACCGGGCTGGTGATGTTCTGCGGCAGCGCGCTGCTGCCATAGAAGCTCAGGCTGCCCGCGCTGCCCTGCGTAAACTCAAACACCACGACCGCATTACTGCCGCTGTTGAGCCACACGCCAGGACAGTACAAGCGCTTCTGCGGACCGGCCGCGCTCCAGTAGCGGCCGAGATTATAGCCATTCACGAAGACATAGCCGTTGCCCCAGGCCGACATGTCGATATACATGTCTTGCGGCGTCGCGATGCTGATACTGGCCTTGGCGAAGAAAGGCTGGCTGGCGGCAGGCGCCGCGGCGCTGAAGGCAAGCGCGCCGATCTGGCTGGCCGACAGCGGCGAGAGCGCCATGCTCCAGTTGCTCAGAGCAACGCCATTGGCGTAGACATTGCCGGACAAGCCCTTGCCCTCGGCATTCATCCCGCCCGCGCCGTAATTGACGCGGCCGAACGGCAGGCAGACTATCTGCAACGTGGCGCCGGGCGCGGCGTTGCTGATCGTCAGCGAGGTGGTCGGCGTCAGCGCGCCATTGGCAATCGTGCTGAGCACCACGCCAGGCACCCGCGCGCCGTTCACAAAGGCCAGGGCATAGTCGGGCGCGCGGTCAAAAGTGATCTTGATGCTGCCGCCGGCGGCCGGCAATGCAGTCTGGTAAACCGCGACGCCGGAAGGATAGACGCCGGCGCTGGCCGGCTGGTTCTTGTTGAGGGTCAGCGCCATCGCTTCCAGCGTTTGCGGCTGCGCATTCTGGAGATTCAGGTTCAGGCCGGACAAGAAGCTGCTGAAAGTCAGCTGGCTGGCCGTCACCGCCGCTATGTCGCCATCATTGATATGGGCGATGCCGGCGGGCGCACCGGCAAAGGGAACATTGTAGGAAGCGTTGGCGACGTACGCCCCCTGGATCGGATAGAAGTTCGGATTGGCGGCGCCGGACTCCGACACCGGCGCACCGTAGTCATACGAAGTCATCGTTGGCTGGCAGGATGAATCGCTGACCCCGTTGGCGCCGGCGGTGAAGCCGAAATTGGTGCCGCCATGGGCCACATACAACACAAAGGAACATTTCGCAGTGGCGAGGGAAGTGACCTGATTGACGAAATCGCCCACATGCACGGTCTGATTGCTGTCTCCCCAATGGCAAATCCAGCCCGGATAGCATTCCGCGCCAAACGCGCCGACGCCGTAATTGCTGGCGGCAATCGCATAGTTGCCGGCCGAGGAGCCTTCCGCGGTCATGCCGTAGGCGGTATTGGCCGGCATGGCGATGCCTTTGTCCTTGAAGCCGTTGGCCCAGCCGTCGCACACGCAGAATTTTTCCGCATAGCCGAATGCCGTCCATTGCTGCGCGATCGCGTTCGGATAGGTGCCGTCGTCGGGCGACCAGGAAGTGTATTCATTCTCCACCGCCACCAGCATGATGGGGCCGCCGGCAGCCAGGGTGCGGCCTTTGACCACGTTGTTGTACAGCGCCGAATTCCATTTATTGACCGCTGCCATGTAATTGGGAAAATTGCCGCGTATCTGCAGCTTGCCGGCGCTGTCGCGGAATTGCGGATCGGCCAGCATGCGCGGCGGCAGGCCGCCGAAGTCCCATTCGGCGCAGACATAAGGACCGGGGCGCAGCAATACCCACATGCCGTTCTGCCCGCACAGGTCGATGAAATGGCCGATGTTCTTGTCGGCGGAAGTGAAATCGAAACTGCCGTCCGACAGCTCGTGGAAATTCCACATGACGTAGAGCGAGATCGTGTTGCAACCCAGGGCCTTGATCATCTTGATGCGATGGTCCCAATACTGGGACGGCACCCGCGCCGGATGGATTTCGCCGCCGAAGAACTGGAACGCGGAACCATCCATCATCCAGCTGCCGCTGCTGTTCCAGGACAGCGTATGATTGCCGCCGCTGGCGAACACAGCATTGCCTGTGCCGCCGGCTGCGGCGGCGAATGCCTTCGCAGCCGGCGCATTGGATGAAGTGCTATCGCTGCCGCCTACGCCACAAGCGGTCAGCAGCGGAGTCACCACGGCATAGCCCAGAAAATCTCGTCTTTTCATTGCAGTCTCCTTTTTTTATCGTCACGACACTGCGCATGTCTTGCGACTGTAAAATCAATCTGCAGCATCGCCGAGGTAACAATCAAGCGTCCATGGCAATGCCGACACGCGGTCTCGATGACTCCAGATAGTAGTCAGGGTGCGGCAATCAATCCAATGAATTTTTACAGCGCACGAATACCGGTTTCGGCATCGTTGCCGGTTGCGTTGCAACAAACGAGATCAGGCATGGGTTCAGCGGAGGCCGCACGCGGCCTTGTATTTCCTGCCCGGCGAATCGCACAGAAAGCCGGCGTCGTAAAGCCGCCGCGCTGCTCGCGCGCCTGCACATCGATGATCGCAATTTGGCGCGAGACAGACCGCACTGCGCCCGTCCGCCAGCGATGCTCAATCCAGGTAAACCCGTACGCCGGTCGACATGACATTGTTCAGCATCCCTGATGACTTGCGCTAAACCGGCTTGCGCCAGACGCTCGCCAGCCATGGCTGCTGCTCGCGCGGCAGACCGGCAGGCCGGTAGTAATGCTCAAGTTCGACGAAGCCAGCCGCCGCCATGAAGCCTTGCCAGGCAGCGAGGTCATGATAGCTGCCGTAGCGGCCGTGATTCCAGCCTTCGTCATTGTTGCCGCGCGGGTTGGAACTGAACAGCACGCCGCCAGGCTTGAGCGTGGCGTGAAACTGCTTCAGGACGCGCGGCAATTCCTGGCTGGGGATGTGAAACAGCGCAGCGTTGGCGAAGATCCCGTCGAAGCGGCCGTCGGGAAGATCGAGATGGAGGAAATCCTGATGCCAGACTTCGCAGCCGCTGTCGGCGCGCGCCATTTCCACGAAACGGACAGCGCCTTCGACGCCGATGGCTGTGTGGCCAAGCTTGCTGAAGGTGCGCAAATCGCGGCCGGGACCGCAGCCGACATCCAGGATGGCGAACGGCCCCGTACCGTTGATATGGCGCAGCAAGGCCGCGATATTCTGGCTGACGTCGTGGTCGCGCGTGCCTTCACGGAAATCTTCGGCGCGCAGGTTGTAATGCTCCAGCGTGAGAGCGGCAATTTTTTCCAGGTCGGCAGGGAGGAGGTTCATGAGGCGTACTGTAGCGCATTCGGCTGGAATGCGCGGAAGAAGCATGCTTGCGCGCTTACGGCGCCGACCGCCGCTCTATAGGCGAATAGACAAGAAACGTAGGACATGGATCAACGGCAGGCAAAGGAAAATAGCCAAAGCGCTGCTGGCCGCGCTCCAGCCCAGCGCGTAGTGATAGTCGCCGGGAATCGCGTGCAGGGACAAGGCGATACCGCGCACCAGCCCCAGGAAAATGAAATGCGCGGGAAAAATGATCAGCGTATTTTCCGAAAGCCAGTTGGCCATCCTCGATGCCGGCAACAGCTTTGCGATTGACAGCGCCGCGGCTATGCCCAGCAGCGAAGTCGGCAGGTAGAGCGCCGGCCGCACGCCGAAATACATCGTGGCGAGATCGACCCGGTCGTTAAACGAACCGGCCCAGACAAGCAGCGCCGATGCCGTCAAGCCAAGCAGGATCAGATGCGCGATTCCGGTCTTGCTGAACCAGGCGTTTTCGCGGGCCAGCTGCCCGAGCGCATAAAAGGACAGCGCCGCCCACATGCTGTCCAATCCCAGCAGCAGCCGGTAGGACGGTTGATTGCAGAATATCGTGACGGCCATTCCTAGCGCGGCAAAGCAGCAGGCCGCCGCCGGCGCCGTCAGCAGCTTGCGCGCTGCCTGGTACAGGATGGCGGCCAGGATCAGGCAAGGAAAAAACCAGAGCGGCGGATCGATATAAAGATCAGTCTCCAGGCCGGTCAGCAAGCCTATCAGGGGCTGATGCCAGGCGCGGCCGGCGGACAATGCGGCCTTTTCGCCTATATTGCGGGTAAGCAGCCAGTAGCCGAAGGCGAAGCAGAAAAAGAACAGATACGGTACGGCCAAGGTGCGCAAGGTCTTTTTCACATTGCCTTGAATGGTTTGCTGCAGCTTATCCGGTTTCAGCAAAAAACCTGAAATGAAAAAAAACAGCGGAACGTGAAAACTGAAGATCAGGCGCACCAGGTAGTCCGGCAGGCCCTTGCTATGGCCGACAACCACCAGGACGATGCCGATCGCCTTGGCATTGTCGATGAAGACATGGCGATCGGATGAATTCTCAGCGGACGAACGGTGGCCGTGCATCGGGAAAGCCTTCACCTGACGGCGGCAGGAAAAGGCAGTACCGCATCGGGCTTGGCAGCCAGGATCACGCGCTTGAATTCCGACTGGATCCGCGCCAGCGCCTGCTCCGATTCGGCCTCGAAGCGCATCACGACTACCGGCGTGGTGTTGGAGGAACGCGCCAGGCCGAAACCATCGGCGTATTCAACGCGCAAGCCGTCGATCTTGATGATTTCTTCCGCCCCGGGGAAATGCGCCTCCCCCTGCAATTTCTCGATCAGGGCGAAATTCTCCCCTTCCTCCAGTTTCAATTGCAGCTCAGGCGTACTGGACGATTGCGGCAAGGCATTCAGCAGCGCGGACGGATCGCTTTCGCGGCTCAGCAGTTCCAGCAGGCGCGCACCGGCATACAGGCCGTCATCGAAACCATACCAGCGATCCTTGAAGAAAACATGGCCGCTCATTTCACCGCCCAGCGGCGCGCCGGTTTCGCGCATCTTGGCCTTGACCAGCGAGTGGCCGGTCTTCCACATCAAGGGCTTGCCGCGGCGTCCCGTGATCCATGGCGCCAGGTGACGGGTGCATTTGACGTCATACAAAATCTCACGGCCGGGATGGCGCGTCAGCACGTCGGCGGCAAACAGCATCAGCTGCCGGTCCGGATAAATGATCTGGCCGTCTTTCGTGACCACGCCAAGACGGTCGCCGTCGCCATCGAACGCCAGGCCGATTTCCGCATCGGAGTTCTGCAAGGCGCGGATCACGTCCTGCAGGTTTTCCGGATGGGCCGGATCGGGATGATGGTTGGGGAAAGTGCCGTCCACTTCGCAGAACAGTTCCTGCACCTCGCAGCCGAGGGCGCGATACAGCTCGCCGGCAAAGGCGCCGGCGACGCCGTTGCCGCAGTCGGCCACGATCTTCATCGGCCGCGCCAGCTTGATGTCGCTGACGATGCGCTGCAGGTAGGCATCCTTGATGTCGTGCCGCCGATAGCTGCCGTTGGGCGCTGCTATGGTAGCCCCGCTGCTGCCATTGGCGATGGCGTGATACAGCTGCTGGATGGTTTCGCCATAAATCGCTTCCCCGGCCAGCACCATCTTGAAGCCGTTGTAATCAGGCGGGTTATGGCTGCCGGTGACCATGATGCCGGACTGTGCGCCAAGCACATGCGTCGCGAAATACACCATGGGAGTGACCACTACGCCGAGATCTATGACGCCGATGCCGGCATTTTGCAAGCCCGTCGCCAAGGCAGCGCTCAGTTCCGGCCCCGACAATCTGCCGTCGCGGCCGATGATCACCGTGCTTTCCCCTCTGGCGCGGGCAGCGATGCCGAATGCCCGGCCGATCTGGCGCGCAATCCCTTCATCGAGCGTGGCGCCGACGACGCCGCGGATGTCATAAGCCTTGAAGATGGATTTTGATAGTTGCAGCATGTTTTTTCCTGAAGTGAATGCCTTAACAGCGTTTATAGATGTCTTCGAACCGCACGATATCGTCCTCGCCCAGATAACTTCCAGACTGCACCTCAATCAGGTGCAGCGGCAATTTCCCGGGATTTTCCAGACGATGCTTGACGCCGATGGGAATATAAGTGGACTCATTCTCGGTAAGGAATTTCTCCTCTTCGCCGCAGACGATGCGCGCCGTGCCGCTGACCACCACCCAGTGTTCGGCGCGATGATGATGCATCTGCAGCGAGAGTTTCCCGCCCGGATTAACCGTAATCCGCTTCACCTGGAAGCGGTCGCCGGCGTCTATGCCTTCATAGCAGCCCCACGGCCGGTAGACGCGCATGTGATTCATGTGTTCGGTACGACTGTCTTTCTTCAGGGCGTCGACGATTTTCTTGACGCCTTGCACCTGGTCCTTGTGCACCACCAGCACCGCGTCCTTGGTTTCCACCACGATGGTGTCTTTTACCCCGATCACGGCCACGAAACGGCTTTCCGCGCGTATCATCGAATCGCGCACGCCGTCCGCATACACGTCGCCGCGCAATACATTGCCGTCGTCATCGCCGTCCATGATCTGCCACAGCGCAGACCAGGAGCCGATATCGCTCCAGCCTATCGCCGCCGGCACCACCACCGCGTGCCGGGTATGTTCCATGACCGCATAATCGATGGATTCGGCCGGGCACTTTGCGAAGGCCGCCTCATCCAGCCGGCAAAAATCCAGGTCGCGATAGGACGCATCGAAAGCCAGCCGGCAGCTGTCGGCGATAGCCGGGCGGAATTCTCGCAGTTCAGCGAGATAGCGCGCCGGCTGGAACAGGAACATGCCGCTGTTCCAGCTGTACGCGGCATCGGCGACAAAAATCTCTGCATTTGCCTTGTCCGGCTTTTCGACGAACTTCTCCACCGCATGACAGCCGCCGATGCCGCCGTAGGCGGCCGGGGCGCGGCGAATATAGCCGTAGCCGGTTTCGGCCGAGGTCGGCACGATGCCGAAAGTGGCCAGTGCGCCCTTTTCGACTGCCTGCGCAGCACGCCGGACGGCGGCATGGAAGGCCTGGGGATCGCCGATCACGTGGTCTGCCGGCAGCACCAGCATGATGGCATCCCTATCGTGCTGCAATAGGTAGTGCGCCGCCACCGCAACCGTCGGCGCCGTATTCCTGGCTTCCGGCTCCAGCAGGATGGCCAGCGGAGCGATGCTGATTGCGCGCAGCTGCTCTGCCACCATGAAGCGATGCTCATTGCCGCAGGTGAGCAGCGGCGGCATCAGTTCCGGCCAGTCCGAGAGCCGCAGCAAGGTTTCCTGCAGCATCGAATATTGCGAGCGCAGCGCCAACAGCTGCTTGGGTATGGCTTCGCGCGAAAGCGGCCACAAACGCGTTCCGGAACCTCCGGCAAGGATTACTGGATATATTTTCATGTCGGCTCACTCCAGGGAGGTTACCGGTTCCAGCAGGCGGTCGCGGGCGTCGCCCCAATCCTGCACCCTGGCTTCGGACAGGCGGCGCATCTCGCCGGCACGGTTGACGCTGTATTCCTTGAATACGATGACCTCGTCCAGCCGCGCATCGCCGAGGATACGGGTATATTCGAACAGCACGCTGCGCTCCACCTGCGCGCCGCTGCAGATATGGCTGCCGTTCCCTATCCAGGTCGGGCCGACAATCTTGCAGCCGGCGTCTATGCGGCAGCCGGAGCCGATATACACCGGCCCCTCGATAGTGGTGCCATGCCAGTCGATGCTGGTGTTCAGGCCAGCCCACAAGCCATCGGCGATCTGCTTGCCCGGAATATCCAGCTGCGCGACGTGACCCTGCAATACGCTTTGCAGGACGCTCCAGAAATCGGTCACGGTGCCGATATCGGTCCAGTTGAAAAAGCGCTGCTGCGCATAGAACGGCAGGTTTTTCCTGGCCATCAGAGGAAACAGTTCGGAGCCGATATCGAACATCGTATCTGCCGGAATCAGGTCGATCACTTCCGGTTCGAAGATGTAGATGCCGGTGCTGGCGAAATTGGACAAGGCTTCGTGCTGTTCCGGCTTTTCCTGGAATGACTGCACCCTGCCATCCTGGTCCATCACCACCACGCCGTAGTTATTGACCTTGTCCCAAGGCACTTCCTTGGTGATGACGCTGGCCATCGCGCCCTTGTTCTTGTGCTCGAACAAGGCCGAAGCGAGATCCAGGTCGATCAAGGCGTCGCCGCAGATGACGACGGTCGTGTCGTCAAAAAAGTGTCCGAACTGCTGTATCTTCTTCATGCCGCCAGCCGAACCCAGCGGCTCCGCCACCACTTCGCCGCGGTCGTTGGTGTAGCCTTCGAAGGAATAGCCGATCTGCACCCCGTACTGGCTGCCGTCGCCAAAATATTCTTCGATCTTGTGATGCAGGTAACTCACGTTCACCATGATCTCGCGCACTCCGTAACTGGCGAGATATTCAACCAGGTAAGCCATCACCGGCTTGCCCAGGATCGGTATCATCGGCTTGGGCAGATCGTAGGTCAGCGGACGAACGCGCGTCCCTTTGCCTGCAGCTAGAATCATTGCTTTCATTTTTCACCTCGCATAAGTTTGAACAAGATCGGGTCGGACAGCCGCCTCAACGGGCAACGTCTTCAGGTTTTCCGGCTATGGCTGTCGTGCTTGCGGCACAGCAGCAGGAATTTCAGGATGTCGACGGTATAGCGGCGCAACAGGCGGCGCGGCTCAAGACATAGGCGATACAGCCATTCGAGCCGCATCCTTTGCACCAGCTGCGGCGCGCGCGGTTTATAACCGCCCCAGAAATCGAACAGGGCGCCGACGCCGATGACGACTTTCGCATCCAGCGCCTGGCGGTTAGCGAGTATCCATTCTTCCTGCAGCGGATTGCCTAGCGCCACCAGCACGATGTCGGCCTGCGCCCGGTTGATCTCCCCGACCAGGCCGGCGCGCCGCTGCTGCAACTCGGCATAGCCGTCGCAACTGCCGACCACGGTTTGTTTCAGCTTCCCCCGCACATGCTCCACCGCCTTGGGCAGGATCTCCGGCTTTCCTCCCACCATGAATACGCGCTTGGCGCCGTCCGCTCCAGACAGCAGCTGGGGTATGAAATCGGTGCCGTTCAGGTTTTCCTTGAAGGCGTCGCGGCGGAACAGGAACGCGGCGATATCCATGCCGACGCCGTCGTTGACTATCGTCACGGAATTGCTTTTCATCTTCTCCAGCAGATGGTTGCAGCGGACGATAAAATTCGTGTTGGCGAAAAACAGCGTTATCTTCTTGTTGAGCCACATCGCGTACAGCAGATACCTGGTCAGCGCGGAGGAAGTCGTCGCCACTATCGGAAAGCCTGCAATCGGAATTGTCTTCTTTGTGCTCATGAAAAATCTCTCCTAAACCGCGTCGCTGAGGACGCGCAAATGCCCATGGCTACGCCTTGGCCGCTTATCGCATGCGGCCAAGGCGCATGGCGGAAAGCAGCAAGCCGTGCCAGGAAGCGTTAACCGTTCTGATCTGCCAGCCGGTGACGGCCACCATGAACGGGTACAAAAAACAGGCAATAAGAACACCGCCCGCAACTAGAATCACGTTGCCAAGACCTGGCGGAATCAGCGACAAGTAAAGCAGCAGCCCTAAAACCAGAATGATGCTGCCCACCAGCGGCGGCGCCAGCGCGTACCACATCGCCCGCGCGTTCAGGCCGAGCGCGCGGTTCAGCAGGATCTGGGATACGGGAAAAACCAGCAGGTAGGCGCAGCAGAACGACAAGCTCATGCCGAACAGGCCGAAGCGATAGAAACTCACAGCCAAGATGGTCGCCAGCGTCAGTTGCGCGATGCCGAGCAGTACCGGAACACGGTTTCTCCCCAAGGAGAAAAACAGGTAATCGTTCAGATGGACGATGGACGACAGCAGGTACAGCAAGGCGAGTACGCCGACTATCGGCGCCGCCGGCAGCCATTGGTCGCCGAATACGGCTGCCACCAGCGGTTCTGCCAGCACAGCCTGGAAGCACAGCAAGGGAGCCACGCAAAACAGCGTGATACCGACAATCTTCAGATAGCCGCGGCTGAGCGCTGACAAGTCGGCGCCCGCATCGGAAAATACCGGCAAGGCGACTTTCTGCATGGAGCTGGCGATCACCATGTAAACCGACGAGGTCACGCGCTTTGCCAGGTTGTACAAGCCAGTGGCGTAAGGTCCCAGGAAAATGCTCACCAGCAGCGAATCGCCATTGGTGTTGGCAAAGCTCAAGACGCCGGTCAAGCCGACCTGGCGGATGTCGTTCCAATACTTGCTGTTCAACGCGCGGTCGAACACGATGCGCGGCAGCCAGCGGCTTTGCAGCGCAATCAGCGCCAGCGCCAGGCCGGATCCAGTCACCTGCTGCACCACCAGCGACATCGCGCCCCAGCCGCTGGCGGCAAGCGCAATGCCGGCTACGCCGCCGGTCAATACCGAACCGATCGAGCGTATCGCCAGCTGGCGGAACATCATGTTGCGCACCAGCCTGGCTTCGTAGGCGCGCATCAGGCCAAAAAACAACACCGAAAGACTCATGCCCTGCAATACCGGCTTCAGTTCCGGCGCCCGGTACATGGAGGAAACCACGCCCGCGGAAAAAAACATCAAGACGGTCAGCAGCAAGGCCGCCGCCGCGCAACAGGTAAACACCCAGGAATAAAGCCTGTCGTCCGGGGTCCCGCCGCGTATCACCGGCATGGCAATCGCATCGAACACCACCAGCCGGGTAAACAGGATGAACAGATGTGCGACCGTCAACAGGCCGAACGCATCCGGGGCCAGAAAGCGCGCCAGCACCGCAAAGATCACGAAGGAAATGATCTGCTGTGCGAGATTGTCCACGATCGACCATATCGATCCGGACGCTAAGCCACTGGTCTTCTGATTCATAACGCTCCCATTCCAGATAAGCATCGCTGCCGGCGCCGGCTATCGCGGCGCGGGCAAGCACTTGGTTGCTACGCGCGCCAGCCGCGCATGCGCGCCAGCACGCTCAGGTACTTGAACCGGGCCTTGAGAAAATTACCGCTCGCCAGCGCCACCATGACACCGCAGCAAGTCCTGATGCAGGTCACCGGGAAATACCAGAACGGATAGTGGTTGATGCGCATCACACGCCCTATTCCAGCCTCATATTTTTGCTGCCGGTTGCAGGCGCCGGCATCGAAATGGCTGGTCTTTACCGGATGATGCAAAGTCATGTCGGCCATGAATTTGAGCTTGAACCCATGGTGCAGGCTGCGCAGAAGATAGTCGGTGCCCTCCGCCGCACCCCAGGCCGTACCCGCGCCGACACCCAGCGTCTGGTCGAACGGCCCGATCGCATCGACCACGCGCCGGCGCAGGAAAATGCTGAATTCAATCGCGCCGCGCCATACGTTATAGCGGTCCAGCAACACGCTGCTTGCCAGCCAGCGGCCCTCGGTATTGCCGTCGCCATCGGTGAAACGGCCGGTAATCCCATCCAGTTCCGGATGGCCGTTCAATACGGTTGCGACCTTTTGCAGCAAGCCCGGCGGGTACCAGCAATCGTCGTCGGGGAAGGCGATCACGTCTCCATCCACCAGGTCCAGGCCGAGATTGCGTGCGCGCGATACGCCGCGCGCCGGCGCGCGCACATGGCGCAGCGAGAACTTCTGGCGATAGCGCTGCAGCAGCGCCGCCAGCCTGTCGTCACTGTTCTGGTCGACCACGATCAATTCAAAGTTGCGGTAGTCTTGCGCGTCCAGCGATTCCAAAAACCGCACAAGTTCGTCAAACCGTCCTACCGTAGCTAACACCAGCGAAAATTTCATTTGCGTTCCTTTCAGTCTTGCGTTCTGGCTGGGCATGCTCTGCCGGGCGCTATTGCGTGTCCTTGGATGGCATGGCCTTTTTCAAGATCGACATTTGCGGCCGCTCGCCGCCGCTGTCCGGCTGCAGGCTGAACGGATAAGTCCCCAGCCATTGCCCCGCGGCCCAATAGGTCCAGCCGCCCCAGGCCGGATTGCCTTTCATTGCATCGGCCATTGCCGACAAGGCTGCCAGGCACGGCTGATTTGCCGGCACGCCGAATTCACCCAGAAACAGGCGGCGCCTGGTCGAAGTGGCCCATAGGGCGACGTTGGCCATGATCGCGCTCAAGCGGGCGGGCTCCACGCAGTCGTTGCCGGTGCCGGAAAAATTCGCGTCCGCGTACTGATGGACTTCGATCATGTAGTTATCGGCCGGATCGTGAAAGAAGCGGAAGGCGTCGGCATTGGAAACCGCGCCGTCCTTGGCATACCAGGAGTGGGCTCCGCTCCAGCCGCCGCCGGGAACCATGATCAGATGCCGCGAACCTTTCCTGCGCAAGGCGCTCAGCGTCTCTTGCGCAGTCGCCGCCCATTCCGCGGTCGGCAGCTTGGCCGGTTCGTTCATCAGGTCGAAGGCGACGTTGGCCGGATCCTTGAAATTGGCCAGCAGGCGCTGCCAAAGATCGACCAGAGCCGCGCGCGGCACTTCCGGCGAGCCGATAGGCTTGCCGCGGTACTGGCCGTAGTTGTGCACGTCGAGGATCAGGCAGACGCCGATCGAGCTGGCGGCCGCAACGCTATCCTTGATGCGCTGCAGTTCGGCCTGGTCCAGTGCGCCGAACAGCTGCGGCTGCACCCTCTCCCACAGGAACGGCAGGCGGAAGGCGTTCATGCCCATGGCCTGGAACAGGCGCATTTCATCCAGGTCTGGATACATGTAGTCGGTAAATACCTTGCCGGGCAACTTCTCGGCGGCGAACTCGGCCCCGCTCAGGTTGACGCCGGCTAGGGGCTTGCCGTCCAGGCAGGCCGCCAGCGCCGGCTGGCACAGCAAGGCTAAAACCAAGGCTGCAGCGGAAAACAGGGATTTGATCATCTGGTGTCGCCTCCTAAAGGCAAGGTCCGAGGCATCGGAAACAGGGCAAGGAATTTCCGCTTGAATACGGCGCCCGCCGATTTGATCAAACGCGCTCCGGGCTTTTCAAGCAGTCGATAGTTGAGCCATGAAAGCAAGAGCACCAGAATTGGCAAGGGAAGCAGGATGGCGAGCGGCATCGGTTCCGGATGGATTTTGCGGAGCAGGTAAATAAGCGGCATATGCAGCAGATAGATGGAAAAGCTGCATTCGCCGCATAGCAGCATGAGCCGGTTTGCAAAAAAGCCATTGCCGACGGCAGAGGGAAAAGACAGGCCGAATACCAGCAAGGCGCCGAATACGGCGGTGAGGATGCTGTTGTAGAACGCCTGGTTGCCGGAGAACGGAAGAAGCAGCCATCCCGCCGCAATCGATATCAGCACGGCTATCGATAGCGCATGCAGGACGGCGAACAGCTTGCGGCTCTGGTCCGCGCTCCGGATGCGGGATCGCATCAAGCCGGCAACCATGCCGAACAGGAAATAATGCAGTTTCGAGCCGACGAAGGTGCCCGGAAACATATCCCGGTACGACAACAGGATTACGCTGGCCAGGACCAGGAACAACAGTCCGGCGATGTCGGCGCGGATCAGGTAGCGGCTGCTCGCGGCCCATGCCAGCACGAACAGGAAGTAGAACTCCACCTCCGGCGTGATGCTCCAGAATACCGATACATTGCCCGAGAAGAAAATATGGCGCAGGATATTCTTGCCCGATATCCCGTAGACGAAATTCGGATCGACGTAGACGCAGATGAAGAGAGAAATCAGGAGGATGGCAAGGTAGGCCGGCGCGATGCGGGAAAATCGGGCAACCGCGTAGTCGGCCACGTTGATCGCCGAAAATCCCTTGCCGAGGTAGAGATAGGCCATCAGGAAGCCGCTCAAGGAAAAGAAGATCGTCACGCCGATTTCCCCGGAAAGATGATTTTTCCAGGGCAGCGCGAACCAATCCAGCGCGTGGCCGTACACCACCAGCAGCGCCGCCAGTCCGCGCAATCCCGTGATTGCATCGATTTTTTCTCTATCCATGGCTTGCACCGGATGCCGTCAGCTGTCGTCTCAAGGCACCAGCTCCTTGTATACATCGATATATTTTTCGGCGATGCTGCGCCAGTCGTAACGTTCCACGAATTGCTGCATCTGGGTCCGCCGCTGCGCGTAATTCATCTGCACCTCTTGGTGCAGGGCCAGCAGGCGGCTTATGTTTTGCCCTGGGTCTTGCGCCGACAGCAGCAAGCCCGCTCCGGATTGTTCCAGCAGGTTGCGAAATGGCGGGATATCGCTCAAGACCGGCGTCAGGCCGGCGCTCATCGCCTCTATCGGCGCGATGCCGAAGCCCTCATGCCTGGACAGGCAGATGAAATAGCTGGACTGCGCCATGAGCGCCGCCAGTTCATGGTCGGAAGGATTCGCGACGATCCGCACCGCGTCCGCCAGCCGCTCCCGGTTGGCCCATGCCTGCAATTCTTCCGCGCTGTGGTCGTATTCGCGGCCAGCGATAATCAGTTTCCAGCCGGACTGGCGCTGCGCAAGCTGCTGGAACAAGGCCAGTGTTTCGAGCAGGCCCTTGTTGATGGACCAGCGGCCGAAATAGATCAACGTCCGCGTAGGCTCAAGCGCCGACCGGCCGCTGTATTTTTCCACGTTGACGCCGTTTTCAATCACGGCCAGCTTGGGCGGCCTGACGATTCCGGAGAACATGTCGCCGTCGTTGCCGCTGGTGGCGATGATCTTGTCGTAGGCCATGCATGAAGCGCGCGTGACCGTGTTGAAATAGATTTTCTTGAGCCTGGAGGCGAACCTGGTGTGGAAGAATCCGCCATGGGTCGACGCCACCAGCGGCCGCCTGTGCAGGGGCCGGGTCAGCGCCAGGTAATCGAAAAAGAAATCGATGCCATGTACGTGGATCACGTCGGCGTCGGCGACATGCTCCAGCACGCTCGGGCACACCGGATATCTGCTGCTGCCGCGGAACGGCAGGCGCACCACCGCGACACCGTTGACCATGGCTTCGGAACTGAGGAATTCGGCTGAATTCCTGAACAAACGGTTGAGCGTGACCACTTTCGGCAGCTGGCCATGGTGATCGCGCTGCTGCCTGGCGATATTCTGCACCACGTCTTCCATGCCGCCGATGGAGGGAGAATACTGGCGCACGATGTGCGTGACTTTAATAGGCATTTTTTTGCTCCTTGGTATTACCCGTCGGCCGTACTGCCGGGCCGGCCGGGGATGAGGAAGAAGAGGCGGTCGCCTCGGCCGCGGCGCAGCCGACCAGGAACCAGAGGATGCCGGCGGTCTTCAAGGCAAACAGCGAAGTGCCGCTGACACAGAGGATCAGGGAGATGTACAGCGTGATATAGCTGCGGAAGCGGTCGCCCCGCCGGTCCGCCATCTTGAGCATCCAGAAAGGGCACCACAACAGGAAACACAGCGGCAGCCCCAGCCGCGTCAGCAAAGAGGGATAGCCCATGTCGCCGAAACTGGTGTTGTAGCCGTCCAGGCCCAGCAGCATGCCGGCATTGAGGTTGAGCAGCGTGCGGCCGCTCACATACAGCCTGCCCAGGAAACTGTCGCTGTAACCGCCGTCAAACAGCGCGCCTATCAGCAGCAGCATCAGCGCGCTCAGCAAGGGCAGCACGATCAGCCAGGAATTGCGGCTCCCGGCCAGGGGCGAGCAGCGCAGCACGATCAGCGCCGCAACTGTGATCATGCCGTAACGCGAGTCGCTCATGACAATCATGACGGCGGCGGCCAGCAGGAAAAAAATCGTATCCTTGATTTCTTCGCGCCGTTTCGCCAAGCCCCAGGCCGCAATGATCACGGCGAAATTCCCTAGCGACACCGGCTCCAGGAAAATCGAGGATATGCGGTGGCTGCCGAGCAGCGCCGGCAGTATGGTGCGGCCGATTCCCTCCGGCCGTATCCCGTTCAGTCCCAGCACGCTGTCTTTTGCCCAGTTGGAGCCGGCAGCCAGGCCGCCCTGGTTGACGTAATAGGAAAAAATATTGAAGATGCGCGAATAAAAATCCAGGAAAAACCACTCAAGGAAGCCGAAAGCCAGCACCAGCAGCACCGCCAGCTTGAGGATGCGGTCGGCATATCGGATATCGCCGATCTGCCGGCCGAGGCCGTAGAACAGGATGGGAATCATCGCATCCCGGAATCCCTTCGGATCGAGCTGGTTGCGCATGATCGCCAGCAGGAACAGGTAGGCCGCCGTCAAGGCGGCGATGGCGACCAGTTCCAGCCTGATGTTCTTGCTCAGCACTGCCATGCATAGCAGGTAAATGACAAATTCCGAAACCACCACGCCGGCGGTGGAAATGGCATGGAGATTGGTATGGATGGCGCACAGGACCGCCTGGTACAGCAGGGCTGCCATCAGTATCCACCAGGTCAGCCGTTCGGCCGGCAGCGACAAGCCGGCCGAACGCGGAAAAAAGAAATCCCTGATGTTTGCGAAACCTTGCATGGATGCGATTCCTTTTATCAGAAGCTGACCAGCACCGAACCGACGACTTCCGTGCCGCTGCGGCGCAGCTGGTCGCTGAAGGCGCCGAGGTCGGCCGTCCGGGTATGGTCTTTGCGCACCACCAGCAGCACGCCGCCGGCGCGGGCAGCGATCGTCAGGACGTCGGCTGCGCTGGAGCAGGCCGGCGTGTCATACAGGATGACGTCGAAACGGCTGCGCAAAGTCTGGTTCAAAGCGTTGAAGCTGGAGCGATTGATCAGTTCCTGGGGATTCGGCACCGATGCGCCGGCCGGCAGCAGCGACAGGTCGGCGAACGATTCGGCAACCGCGAGCGGCTCCAGGCCGGAGCGCCCGGCCAGCACGTCGGCCAAGCCATGGCCGGCGGCCAGGTTGAATATCCGGTGCTGGCGCGGCTTGCGCAAATTGGCGTCCACCAGCAAGGTCTGCAGGCCCAGCTGGGAAAACACGATAGCCAGGTTGGCCGTCAGCAGGCTGGTGCCGTCACCCGCATTGACGCTGGCGATGGCCAGCGTCTTGCGCGTCCCGGTAAACCAGCGCAGCATCAGCTGGCTGCGCACCGAACGCAGCATCTCGACTTCTGCGCTGAAAGGCTGATAGGCGGCTACCAGGGCCTCCGGATAGTTTCCTGCGCTGTCCTGATAGGGGTAGCCGAACTGGCGCGACAGCACTTGCTGGATATCCAGTTCGCTGACCAGGCCCAGCTGCAGCGCCGCTTCGCCGAAACGCAGCCCTTGTTCCTGTTGCAGACGCCTTACGCGTTCGGCCTGTTCCAGCGTGAGTTTCCCTTGTTCCACCAGCATGCGGCCCATATTGCCGTCCTTGCGGGACCCCATTGCGCTGCCGAAGAGAGGACTGACCGGCTTATTCATATTGCTTCACCTTTCCGGTTGGCGCGCGATCATCGCGACAAAAAAAGTTGCGGGAATGCGATCCTGCGTGCCGGCTTTTGCCAGACGATGGCGCCCAGCACCGGCGCATCCAGCACATTGAGCAGGTCGCTGCCGCTCCTGATGCGCCGGTTCGCCATTTCCGCCAGCACCGCCAGGGCCAGTCCAAACATGCTGCCGAACAGCAGCGACAGCACCATGTTGAGCGGGACATTCGGACTGGCGGGCCGGGTCGGCACGGTGGCCGGGCTCAGCACAGAGACGTCGGACTGGTTCGACTGCCCTTCCAGTTCAGTCTGGCTCAAGCGCTGGGCGGCGGCATCGTAGGCATGCTGCGCACTCTCGACATCCTTGGCCAGCACCGACAATTCATCGCGGGCACGGTTCAGCTGCAGCACCTTGGCGGTTTGCGCCGACAGTGCGGCGCGGATCTCGCCCTCGCGCTGGCGCTGGATCCGGGCGTTATTGGCGGCGCCGGCATTGGCGGAGCTGATGCTGCTGTTGAGTTCGGAGCGCAACTGGTCGACCTCTGCCTTGGCGGCCTGGTACTGCGGGTGGTTGCGGTCCAGGTTCTGCGACAGCAAGGCGAACTTCCCTTCCGCCGTCGCCAGCGATGCTTTCAGGTTCTGCACCAGCACGTTCGAAATCACGTCCGGCGAATCGCGGCCGCCGCGCCCCATGGCCTGGCTGCCGCGCGACGAGGCTTCCGCCCCCTGCCCTTGCGCCAGCACCAGCTGGCTGGACAACTCATTCAAGCGCGCAGTCTCGACATCCAGGTGACTGTCGGCGCTGACCAGGCCGTGCTCTTGCTGGTAGCGCGACATCTTGTCCTGGGCTTGCTCCAGCTCGACGCGCAAAGCCTTGGTCTGCTGCGTGAAATACTTGGCGGCCTGCTGCAAGGGCTCGACCTTGATCTGCAGATTGAGCTGCTGGTAAGCCGCCGCGATGCCGTTCGCCACCTGCGCCGCAAATGCCGGATCGCTGCCCTTGGCGGTGATTTCTATCATGCTGCTCTCGCGCGAAGGCGCCACTTCGATCATCTTCAGCAGGGAATCGGCCAGCCAATCGCGGATCGAACCCTTGCCGTTGGCCAGCTGCCTGAAGCGCTGCTGGGTGACCGGATTGTCGGCCAGGCCAAGCATGTCGACCGCCTTCAAGGCCACGCTCCTGCTGCCGACGATATCGACCTGGGTAGCGGTATAGCCGGACACCAGCTGCGCCGGCAGCACGCGGCCGGACACCGGATCGGTGCCCTTGTAGTTAAGCAGCAGCGTCGCTGAGGTCCGGTAAATCCTGGGCAAGGCGAAACTGACTGCGGCGGTCGCCGCCACCGCGATCAGCAAGGTCAGCAAGATCACCTTGTGGCGTGCGCGCAGGATGCTTAGAAGCTGTGGGAAAGTCATGAAAGCTCCTCTCTAGTAACGGCGTGAACAGGCCGACAAATGAATCGAAACAAGCATCAGAACAGGCTCTCTTTCACATAAACGACATCGTCCGTCTGCAATACTTCGTCGCGCTTGGCGTCTATCATCAGGAAATTGCCGTTGCTGTCGCGCCGCTTGATGCGCACTCCGCGCTCGGTGCCGCGCGGCGTCAGGCCGCCGCCGATCGACAAGGCCTGGGCGATAGTCATGTTGCGTTCCAGCCGGTAGCCGCCGGGATGCTGCACTTCGCCGTAGATATAGAATTTGGGCGCGCGGTCGACATAGATCATGTCGCCGTTGACCAGGTCCAGGTTCGCCTTCATGTCGGCTGCCTGGATCATGTCCTGCAGATTGACTACCTGCTTGCTGGTCTTGCCGTTGCGGGTGCGTATCACCACGGCGGTATCGCCGCCCTCGGGGCCGACGCCGCCGGCCATCGCCAGCATGTCGGTCACGCTGCGCTTGCCGGCAATCGCGTAGCGCCCCGGATGCAGCACCTGGCCGAGTATCGATACCTGCTGGCTCTGCAGCTCGGTCACCGTGATATTGACCTCCGCCTTGCGCAGGAAGCCGCCCTCGATCAGCATTCCGGAGATTTTTTTCTCGGCCTCGGCAGTCGACAAGCCGCCGATGCCGACCGCGCCGATCAGCGGAAACGTGATGTTGCCGGCGTCGCTGACCTTGGTTTCCAGGCTCAGGTCGGGATTCCCGAATACCGAAATCTTCAAGCCGTCGCCGGGACCGATCGGCGTGTCCGCCGCATTGGCGGCATTGATAGAAAGCGCCGCCAGCAACGCCAGCAGGCACAGGTAAGTTCGTCTCATCATGATGGCCATCCCATTCATCTATTGTTGATTCCGGCAAGCGGCGTCAGGCTGCTCATTTGAACCCCGCCACGCCGGACACTTCCATGCTCTTGTTCACCTCGGCCTGCTGCTTGCCCGGCGACGTCGCCGCCACCGGCATGCCCCTGCTGTCGATGCTGCCCGCCGGCTTCTCCATGTATTCAAGCTTGGCGGCCGAACGCAAGCGAGTGATTTCGGCAAGGGCGATTTCCTGCATCTTCTTGTTCATCAGGTAACGCTCGATCTGCGGCCTGGCGGCGTCCGCCGCAACCGGGCTGTCACGCAGTTCGGTCAAGGCGCACAATAGATCTCGCTGCCCGTCCTTCATGACAAACAGGCGGCTCCTGCCCAGCGTCTGCAGCCGGTTGCCTACTTCCGGCGGCAAGTCCGCGCTGCTGTACGAATACTGTCTTTGCACATGGGCGATCTTGTTCTTCTGCAGCCATGCGGCCACCTGGCTGAGCGACTTCGACGTATCCATCATGGCTTTCAGCGGCGCGCTGAAATCCTGGTCGGCGATGATCAGCTGCTCCACCTCAAATACCTTGCGACGGGAAAACATCTCCGGATGCGCTTGAAAATAGCCGTCGATTTCGGCCTTGCCGGGCTGCTCCTGGTTTCCCGCCTTGGATTCGAGGTAAGCCTGCACGATGGCCTGGGTCTTGAAGCGCTCGATGATCAATATCAACGCCGGATCGCGGTCGATCTTGTTGCGCAGGGCTTCGCCCAGCAGCAGCTGGCGGTCGATCAAGGCTTCCACGGCTTGCTCGCGCATGGCTTGCCGCGGCGCGGCGCCATCGTCCTGCAGCCTGCTTGCATAGCGCAGCTCAGCCTCCAGCTGAGGAGCAGTGATCTCTTCGCCGTTGATCCTGGCCACTACCTGGCCGCTTTTCTTTTTCTGGTCGTCGCAGGCAGATAAATTTATTACGGTAAGCAGCATCAGAATGCCTATTCCTTTCACGCCTAATACGTTATTGACGAATGATTTGCTGCCAATGCGTTCAGAGCACATCAAAATCCGACTCCCCGACTCTTGTTGACAAGACGATTCCCATCGATGCGCTTGCGCGCACCGTCAGGCAGCATGCTGCCCGGCCAGCCGCGACGCCGAACCGAAACCGATGGAGGTGCGCATGGGGCGCCGGCGGACCTGGTACAACAGGAAACTGAGCGCGATGAACAGCACGGCCCAGCGCGCCGGCTTTTGCGGCGGCCTTGCCCTGAAGTCCTTGAGGAAATAGAACAGCAGCTCGTCCGACGCATTCATCCCGGCGGCCGCCTTCCTGGGAACCTGGAGCGGCTTGGGCGCACTTGAAAAAGCCACGGGAACGATGCCGGCAGCAGGCCAGGCGCGGCCGCCCTGTGCGGAAAATGCATCCTCCCCGGCCGCTGCGGCGGGCACCGGCGCCACCATGGCAGCGATAGCGGAAGCAGAACCGGCGGCCTCGGCTTGCGACGCATAGGCGTACGCCGCGGACGCATTTTCCGCCTCCTGCCGTTGCCCGTGCAGCTGGAAAACCGGGGCCGCGGCCATCAGCGGAGCGTAATAGGCCGCCAGCAGCAAGCCCATCGACAGCACGACTTTTTTCATGATTCTCTCCTGACAAAGTCCATCGTATTGACCGTATTAATCGAATTGATCGTATTTCTTCATAGCCTGATGCGCGCTAGTAAGCGCTGTCCTTTTTCAATACCTCTTTGACCGTGCGCACGATGATCCACAGATCCAGCGCCAACGACCAGTTGCGCAGGTATTCCAGGTCGAATTCGATCCGCGAGCGCATCTTGTCCAGCGTGTCGGTCTCGCCGCGGTAGCCGTTCACCTGGGCCCAGCCGGTGATGCCCGGCTTGACCTTGTGCCGCAGCATGTAGCCCTTGATCAGCTTGCGATACATCTCGTTGTGGGCGACCGCATGCGGACGCGGCCCGACGATGCTCATGCGCCCTTGCAGCACATTGAAAAACTGCGGCAATTCATCCAGGGACGTGCGCCTCAGGAAACCGCCGAAGCGCGTCACGCGGACATCGTTCTTCTTGGCCTGGTCGACTACCGCGCCGTCTTCGGCAACCGTCATCGAGCGAAATTTGTAGACGATGATTTCTTCGCCGTTCAAGCCGTAGCGGCGTTGCGCAAAGATGATCCGCCCAGGCGAAGAAAGTTTTACCCCGATCGCGATGACCAGCATGATCGGCAGCAGCATGATCTGGATCAGCAGCGCCAGGACTATGTCGCTGCCGCGCTTCAAGACGCCGCGCAAGCCGATGAAAGGGGTTTCGCAGATGCCGATGACCGGAATCCCGGCGATGTGGTCGAGCCGGGCCTGTATCAGGCCGAAGGTATAGATATCGGGTACAAAATAGACCGACGCCGTGGTGTCGCGCAATTCTTCCATCAGAGCCAGCACCCGTGGCTGCGCCGACATCGGCAGGCAGATGAATATGGTGCGTATCTTGTGGGCGCGCACATAAGCGCCGACGTCCGCGATGGCGCCCAGATGCGGGCAGCTCATGCCGGCCGGACGCTCGGCCTGGTTGCGGTCGTCGAAGAAGCCGCGCATGTCGATGCCGGCATTGCTGCCCGAGGCCAGGCACTTGAGCACATCGTCGATCGGATCATTGGAACCGACGATGATCGCCGAGCGCAGCTTCAGCTCCTTGCCGAAATGGAAGGCCAGCATGTGCGCGGTAAGGCGGCTCAGCAGCAATGCGAACGGCGCCAGCGCAAACCAGGCCAGGATGACGCTGTCGGAAAACTCGTAGCGCAGCCCGGTTCCCTGCCCTATCAGGACAAGGATGACGACGGTGGCCGCCCAGCCCATGAAAATATCGCCGGCGTAGCCGAGCTGCTTGCCGATATGCAGGGTGCGGTACAGGTCGATCTGCTCGTAGACATAGGAAGATATAAAGAAGGCGATGATCATCAGGAGCAGATAGTCGCCGGTGAATATTTCATTCTGCGTCAGGACGATCAGGTACAGCGAGCCAAGGATAATCGCCGGGTCAAGCAGGCGCTTGAAAAACGAAACCAGGGGGATGTCGTTCTCAGTCATTGCCGGCCCCTAGAATGCATAGCGCGTATTGAGCATCACGCCGTTGCTCACGAAGCCGCCCGGCGCATTTCTCAAGGTCTGCGTGCTGCGGATGCCGGACAGCTGGACGCGCCAGCGCAGGGTCGGGTTGTACACTACGCTCAGCGCGGCATCGCGCAGTACATCGTTTTGATTGATGGAACCGAAGGTGCCGGATCCGGAGGACTGGCCGAAATCTCTTTTTTGATATTTGTACTGTGCCACCAGTTGGACTTTTTCCGAATACTGCCAGGCCGAGGCCAGGCTGGCGCCATGGTTCAGCGAATAGACGGTGGAGAGATCGTCCACTGCGCCTATCTCGCGCCAGCCGGCGACGGTGAGCTTGATCTTGCCGGTCGGCGACCAGTCGGCGGAGAGGCGCGTGTTGACGCCGCTGAAATCCCTGACTGGAAGCGCATCCTGCTTCCGGCTGACCCAGCCGCCGAGGAAGTGCAGCTGCGTCTTGCCGCTCAACAGCCAGTCTATCTTGGCCTTCACTTCATCCTGGTTATAGCCGTTGAACACCTGCAAGCCGTTGTCCAGCTCGGGATTCGGGAAATCGGCGTGCGTGTGACGCAGCTGCAGGCCGATCGTGCTGCCGCTGGCGGCGAGATAATCCAGGCCCAGTTCAGTCTGGTTCTGGTTGTTGTCGGCCGGCTGCTGCGACACCAGGTCGTATTTCAACTTGCTGTACTCCAGGCCGCCGCGCACGCGCCAGCTGGGATGGAATTGCCAGGAACCGTCGGCATAGACTTTTTCCTGCGTGCGTATATTTCGCTCCAGCAGATGGAAGTCGATGAACGGTGTCAATCCTTCCGAATAATTGGCGCCGATATTGCCTTCGAAATGGTCGCCTGCATGCCAGTTCCAGTTTGCGGCGAGATTCTTGTCGAGATGATTGAGCTGATCAAAGCGGTCGTAATCCACTTTAGCGACGTTCAAGTTCGCCGTCAGGTGCTGCCGGCTGAGCGTTTTGTCAACCGCCAGCCCGAACAGGTAGCGCTGCGTGGTATCGGACAGATCGCTGCCTATCCCCATCGCCTGCGCCGCCGCGGAATTCTGCAACCGCAGCAGATTGCTGTCGTAGCCGACGCTGTAGCCGGCATAGGGAGTGACCGCATCCGCCGGCGGCTGGACGATGTCGGCGGGCGGCATGATATCGGTTGGCACCAGGTCGGCGGCGCTGGCCTGGGTTGCGGCGCAAGAGCATATCGGTATCAGTAAAACGATCTGCCATGGCATTCGGTAAAGCTCGCTACAGGATTTTGAACGCCTGTTCATTACACACCTCTCTAACGCAGCGGCTGCGTCATAAATGCATCGATCCAGGCTGGCGTGATATTGATATTTTTTTACCAGGCAAGCGGCGCGGCGTAATCTGCCGCTTATTGCCGCTTATGGATCGATTCGCTTTTTTGGAAAACCATCAAGCGATCAAAGATTGAGTATTGCGAAGAAACCGGGTATATCGCCCCAGGCTGCGGACGGAATTCCGGCTTGACTACCAGTTACGGAGAGCTGGAACTGTGCTACAGACAACAATGCCTGCCTGCCGTCAAACTGCTGACGGCAACTGCGATATCGGATGAAACAAGAGCGGGTGGAAGGAAAAAAAGGAAATGCCGTTCAGACGATTGCGTACGATGTACGACATGCGGACATCGATTTTCTGGAAACGCTTCAGGTCTTGCGCGCCAGACGCCGGTACTCCAGGAGGATTGGAATTCTTACAAAAACGGTGAGCGATTTTTCGCATGATATTTCCCTTAACAAGATACTCATGGAGCCAGTTGCGGCTCGTACTGTAATCTGAATAAAGTTGGCACCAACGTCAGTTTGTTACGATCCGATAACGCCAGGTTTCGATCTGTATTTCTGAAATAATCGCATTGCGAATGCATGTTGCACGACAACATAATGACCCCCATCACGAAAGCTTAGTTCGTCATTGAAACGATTTGTTACATCTTACTTTTTGTCAGTTCTCACGTTGACAACTACTTCGTTGACTGTTTAAAAATACATAAAAACATCAAATCTCCAATCCATTGAATTTCTCGCAGCATGTGCCGGAGATCAATAAATAAAAGGACTTTCAGACTATTCAAAATATTTATGACAGAATATGCGCACATAAATTCAGATGTACAAAAAAACCAGCGACGACATTTTTCGCCATCAGAAAAAAATCTGTCACTTCTTTCCTGATGCCGGTTTTCCATTACAAAAGCCATGTGCTGCGAAGCAGCAAATAAGCACAAAAAAATAGCTTTACACAAATCGATGCGGCGGATTAAATCATGGAAATCATATAAATCGTATATTCAATAAACCGAACCTGTTTCCAAAGCATCGACTCTTATCGCTCCTTATCGCCTCTAATAAGCAGACGAATTTTTTCAAGGAAAAACAGACATCATGTGGAACAACAATGCGGATATTGCCGCGATGAATTGGCTATCTCAGTTCACGACCATGTCGGCGCCTTTCAACCAGATCGTTCACTATATTTCCGGCTCCAACTTGTTCAAGGGCCTGCCTATCATGGGCATATTGTGGTATTTCTGGTTCAGGGATGCCGATCCAAAATCCAATAGCAGACGCATCATCATCGCCACCTTGCTAGGCTGCGTAGCTGCCGTGCTGATTGCCAGGCTCGCAAACAATCTCGGCCCTTACCAGCCGCGCCCTTTTGCCAGCAGCGCACTCTCATATCACGCGCACATCGGCTTGCCGGCGCCGGAAAGCCAGGCCTTGTATATCTGGAGCTCCTTTCCCAGCGACCATGCGGCCTTGTTTTTCAGCCTGGCGACAGGGATCTACTTGATTTCAAGATCCGCTGGCCTGCTGGTCTATCTTTACGTCCTGCTTTTCATCGCACTGCCCCGGGTATATCTTGGCTTGCACTACCCTACGGACATCATTGCAGGCGGCATCCTTGGCATAGCCTGCGTAGCGCTGTCCAGCCGCAGCAGCGTCATCGCTCTATACGACAAGCACAGCAGCATGCTGCTGGCAAAATATCCGGCGGCCTTCCAGACCGCCTTGTTCATCATCAGCGTTGAAATAGGCACGCTGTTCGGCGACATCCGCCTTCTTCTCGAGGGCATAGTGAAATACTTTCCAAGATAGGGTTGTCCGGACATCTGACATGCCGCTCCAGGCATTACGCAAGCGCCTCGACAATGATCGGGCGCGAAGAATTTCCTGGGGAAACGGTCATGTCATTCCAAGAAAATGCGGGCCTGCCTGACAGTCTTGGCCGGAAAGTGCAGACAGGATATCGATCAATTCGGCCTTGGTATGTACGCTGGCTAACAGAGAAAGCCGTGCAGGCCTTCGCTCCGGTTATCGCGGTTACGCATGGGCACTGGTGCCCATCCTAAAAGGGTGAACGGCAAGCAAGATTTGTCATGTTGCAGGAAAGTATCAATCGGCGCGGACGGCCTGCCGGTAGCCAGCGGCCGGATGCCTGGCGGGCAAGGCCGGCTGCCCGGGTTCAAACAATTTCTCGCGCAAGGTTCCCTCTTCGTAATCCAGCTTGTAGGAACCGCGCGCCTGCAACTCCGGGATCACCAGGTCGATGAAGTCCTCGAAGCTTTCCGGCGCCACCGTGCGCGTCAGGTTGAAGCCGTCGATATCGGCATCCCTGACCCAGGCTTCCAGCTGATCCGCCACCTGCTGCGGCGAGCCGACGATGGTAGCGTAACGTCCGCCCAGCGCCAGCTGGTCCAGCAGCTTGCGCACGGTCCAGCCGGCATCGGCGGCTGTCACTGCCTTGGCGGAGGACTGGATGGCGTTGCTGCTGGCCGGCTTGATGGGGTCGTCGATGCCGTACCTGGAAAAATCGAAGCCGGTGCCGGCGGCGAAATGCGCCAGGCCGGCTTCCGGATTGGCATAGCGGCAGTACTCGGCATATTTTTCTTGCGCCTCGGCGGCGGTCGGCGCGACGACGACCGAGATGCCCATGAAGATTTTCAGGTCGCCGCGCTGGCGGCCCGCCAGCTGCGCCTGGTCGCGCAAGCCGCTCGCCAGCTTGCGTGCTGCCTCCGGCTTCTGGCTGGAGATGAATATGCATTCGGCGTGGGCGGCGGCAAACTGCTGGCCGCGGTCCGAGGCGCCGGCCTGGTACAGCACCGGGGTGCGTTGCGGCGATGGCTCGCTGAGATGATAGCCATCCACCTGGTAGTGCTCGCCGCGATGGCTGATGCGGTGCACCTTGGCCGGATCGGCAAAGATCCGGCGCTGGCGGTCGCGCAGCACGGCATCGTCTTCCCAGCTGCCTTCCCACAGCTTGTAGAGCACTTGCATGAACTCCTCCGCCCTTTCATAGCGGCCATCGTGTTCCGGCTGTTCGCTCAGTCCCATCGCGCGCGCGGCGCTGTCCAGATAGCCGGTGACGATGTTCCAGCCGATGCGGCCGCGGGTCAGGTGATCGAGGGTCGACATGCGGCGCGCGAACAGGTACGGCGCCTCGTAGGTCAGGTTGACGGTGACGCCGAAGCCGAGATGCTTGGTGACGGCGGCCATGGCCGACACCAGCAGCAAGGGATCGTTGACCGGCAGCTGAATCGATTCTCGCACGGTGAGATCGGCCGAGCCCTGGTAGACATCATAGACGCCGACGATGTCGGCCAGGAACAGGCCGTCGAACTTGCCGCGCTCCAGCAGCCTGGCCTGCTCGGTCCAGTATTCGAGGCTGGTGTATTCGCTGGAACGGTCGCGCGGGTGCGTCCACAGGCCATGGTTGATGTGCCCGACGCAATTCATGTTGAAAGCGTTCAGGCGGATTTGCTTCTTCGGCATAGATTTAATCAGATGGCGCCGTGGCGCGGCGGATTCTTTTCGTTGAGATAGTAGTTGCCGACCGCGTGATACTTCCAGCGCACCGGATCGTGCAGCGTGTGGGTGCGGGCGTTGCGCCAGTGGCGGTCGAGGTTGTGTTCGGCAAGGGTCGCTTGCGTGCCGGCCAGCTCGAACAGCTTGCTGCCGGCGGCCAGTGAAATTTCCGTCGTCAGTACGCGCGCTTCAGCCACTGCTATCGAAGCCGCCGCCACCGTTGCCGCGGTCGGATCCCAGGCAGCGGCGTCGACCGCCGCGCCGGCCAGCTCCAGCAGCGCTTCGGCGCCGGCCAGCCGCACCGCCAGGTCGCCGAACTCGCGCACTGTCAGCGGATCGTCGATGGCGCGCTCGACCTTGCTATCGATCCAGGCGCGCGAGCGCGTGCGCACGAATACCGCGGCGTCATGCAAGGCGGCGCGGGCGATGCCGACATCGATCGCCGCATGCAGCAGTTGCGCCACCGGCCCCAGTGAAGTCGGCCGCTCGAAAGCGCTCTGGAACGGCAATACTTCCTCCGCAGTTACCCAGACATTATCGAACACCACGGAACCGCTGCCGGTAGTGCGCTGGCCGAAGCCGGACCAGTCGTCGATCACCTTGACGCCCTCGGCATCGCGCTTGACGATGGCCAGTTGCTGGACGCCGTCGTCGTCGATCGCCGAAACCGGAATCCGGTGCGCATACAGCGCGCCGGTGGCATAGAATTTGCGGCCGTTGATACGGAACCCGTCGCCATCCTTGCTCAAACGCGTGCGCCGCTCCTGCGAAGTACGCGTGCCGAGTTCCGCCAGGGCGTTGCCGAAACGCTCGCCGGCCAGGATGCGTTCGAAGTAATAGCGCTTTTGCGCCTCGCTGCCGTTGACCCGCAGGATCTCGACCGCATAGAAATGGTTCTGCGGAATCTGCCCGAGCGAGCCGTCGGCGGCGGCGATAGCGGCGATCACCTCGGCCAGCGTAACGTGGGAGACGCCGGCGCCGCCATAAGCGCGCGGCACGGAAATCCCCCACAGGCCGGAACGGGAAAACTGCTCCAGCTCATGCAGCGGCAGGCGCCGCTCGCTATCGCGCCGGCTGGCCTCGCGCGTGAATGAGGCTGCCAGCGCGCGCGCTGCCGCAATCGCCTGGATATCGTCGAGAATTCGCACCACCGGTCCGGCGGCGGCGTTGATAGAAGTCGTCATGGCGTCAGTTCCAGGAATGGCGCGCGGGCGCGATGCCGTTCAGCAGATAGTTGCCGATGGCGTGCAGCTTCCAGCGCACCGGATCGTGCAAGGTATGGGTGCGGGCATTGCGCCAATGGCGGTCCAGGTTGTGTTCCGCCAGGGTCGATGCCGAACCGGCCAGCTCGAACAGCTTTTCGCTGGCGAGCAAGGCTATCTCGGTGGTCAGCACCTTGGCTTTGGCGACCGCAATCGAGGCGCGGGCGGAGGCATCCGCATCGATCGCTACGGTTGAAATCTGGTCCAGCGCGGCAGCGGCCTTGCCCAGCAATGCATTGGCCGCATGCAGGCGGATCTTCAGGTCGCCGATGTCGCGGATGACATAAGGATCGTCGCTGGCGCGCTCCACCCCGCTGTCGGCCCATGGCCGCGAGCGGCTGCGCACGAAATGCACGGTGTCTTCGATGGCGGCTGCGGCAATGCCGGCGTCGATCGCGGCCTGGATCAGCTGCGAGGCCGGTCCCTGGATGCCCGCCTGTTCTGCCAGCTTGCGCAGCGGCAGCACGTTTTCCGCGGCCACCGCCAGGTTTTCCAGCAGCACCGTGCCGCTGGCCGTGGTGCGCTGGCCAAATCCTGACCAGTCGTCGACGATGGTCAGGCCGGGTGTGCCGCGCTTGACGAACACCAGCACCGGCTGGCCCTGGTCGTCCAGCGCCTTGACCGGCACCCAGTGCGCGAACAAGGCGCCGGTGGAATAGAATTTCTTGCCGTTGAGGCGATAGCCGTTTGGCGTTGTGGTGAGGCGCGCCTTCATCTCCAGGATGTTCCTGGTGCCGCGCTCCGGTCCGGCATTGCCGATGCGCAGGCCGTTCAGGACATCGCCGTAGATGCGCGCCTTTTGCGCGGCGTCGGCGCTGTGCGCGACCACGCCAAGGATGCCGAAATGGTTTTGCGGAATCTGTCCCAGCGCCGGATCGGCGGCGCACAGCAGGCGGAACACTTCCGCCAGCGTGCGGTAAGAAACCTGGGCGCCGCCGAACTCGCGCGGCACCGTGATGCCGCCCAGTCCGCTGGCGGAGAATTTTTCGATTTCGGCCCAGGGCAGGCGGCGCTGGCTGTCGCGCACGCTGGCCTCTAAGCGGAACTCGGCCGCCAGCTCGCGGGCGATATCGAGCGCTTCCTGGTCCCTGCTGATGCGATGGGCCGGCAAAACCCGGGGTAACAGGTCTGCCTGGCTTGCATCCGTTGCTGTTGTCGCGATAGACGACATGAATCACCTCTCTGGTAGCGCAGTTGACGGCAACTTGTGGTTGCCGCCGGTTGCCAAGAGAAAACGATAGCGCGCAGAGGCGACAGGCGTCCAATAAGAAAAACGCGTGAGAGTATGCGGAAATTGCTTTGCCGGCGTTCAGCGCTTGCAGATTGCCTGCAGCACGGTCACAACGACAGGACTGAAAGACTTGTTCAGGGAGGGGAAAGCGTTACTGCGGTGAGCCTGGAGCCGCGGCCAGTCATCCAGTACATCGAACGACCGCGGCCAGATATGAGAACTTAGCAGAACTTGAAAGGAAGGAAGTACGACTGCTCAGGCTGCTGCAAAAACTGCATCAACCTTGCTCATGCAAACTCAAACGGCGTCAGGGCCGGTTTCACCGGTGCGGATGCGGATCACCTGTTCGATATTGCGCACGAAAATCTTGCCGTCGCCGATCTTGCCGGTGCGCGCCGCCTTGATGATGGCGTCCACTGCACGTTCGGTCAGGGCGTCGTCGATCACCAGTTCGACCTTCACCTTCGGCAGGAAATCGACCACGTACTCGGCGCCGCGGTACAGTTCGGTATGGCCTTTCTGACGGCCAAAGCCTTTTACTTCGGTCACGGTGAGACCGGTGACGCCGACTTCGGCGAGGGCTTCGCGCACCTCGTCCAGCTTGAAGGGTTTGATAACGGCAGTAATTTGCTTCATGGCAACTCCTTTAGGCATTAAATATAAATCTGTTGCAGTGTGCTTGTCGTCCAGGCCCGATTCCTGCCCGGATCAAGCGCAATCTCGTAGAGTATATGAAAAACTCTATTTGTCTATACGCGGCAATCAATAACTCTGTTTTTAAGAGAGTTATGCAACACGGCCTGAACTGTCGTGCGCTCAGTCCGGAATCTTCGCCAGATCCTCCAGCCATACCGTCGCTTCCGAATCGCTGGGCGCGCGCCAGTCGCCGCGCGGCGACAAGGAACCGCCGTTGCCGACCTTGGGCGCGTTCGGCACGCAGGACCGCTTGAACTGGCTGCTGCGGAAAAAGCGATCGAGGAAAATCCCCAGGTTGCGCTTGATGGCCGCCAGGTCGTACTGGTTCCTGGCGACGGTTTTATCCTCATGCGGCCAGCTGCCCTTGCTCTTGTCGTGCCACGCTGAAAACGCCAGGAAAGCGACTTTCGAGGGCGCAAAGCCATAGCGCAGTATGTAATACAGATTGAAGTCTTGCAATTCGTATGGGCCGATGACGTTCTCGGTGATCTGCTCCGGTTTGCCGCTGGCCTTGCCCGGCACCAGTTCCGGGCTGATTTCGGTATCCAGCACCTTCAGCAAGACATCGGAACCGAGATAGCCGATGGCGCCGGTGTCGGCCACCCAGCGCACCAGGTGGGAAATCAGGGTCTTCGGCACGCTGGCGTTGACGTTGTAGTGCGACATGTGGTCGCCCACGCCATAGGTGCACCAGCCCAGCGCCAGCTCGCTCAGGTCGCCGGTGCCGATCACGATCGCGTGGTGGAAATTGGCCAGCCGGAACAGGTGGTTGGTGCGCTCCCCGGCCTGGACGTTTTCAAAGGTGATGTCGTACTGCTCCTGGCCGGCGGCGTAAGGATGGCCGAGGTCCTTCAGCATTTGCAGGCAGCTCGGGCGGATGTCGATTTCCGCCGCCGTGCTGCCGACCACCTGCATCAGCTGCCGCGCCTGCTGCAAGGTGCGCTCGCTGGTGGCGAAGCCGGGCATGGTGTAGGCCAGGATGTTGGCGCGCGGCAGGTTCAGGCGGTCCATGGCCTTGGCGCAGACCAGCAAGGCGTGGGTCGAATCGAGCCCGCCGGAGACGCCGATCACCACCTTGGACAGCTTGCTGGAAGAGAGCCGCTGCACCAGCGCCTGCACCTGGATGTTGTAGACCTCGGTGCAGCGCTCGTCGCGCCGTTTGCTGTCGGCCGGCACATAGGGGAAGCGTTCGACCTTGCGTTCCAGCGGCAAGGCCTGGTCCAGCGGCAGCGCCAGTTCAAAACGCACCACATCGAATTTCGCCACCTCCGCCGCATGGCGCCGCACCGACTGGCCGAAGGTGGTCTGCCGCATGCGCTCGCGCGACAAACGCTCAAGATCGATATCGGCAAAAATGAGATGCGAGGCGTCCAGGAACCGCTCCGATTCCGCCAGCAGTTCGCCGTTTTCATAGATCAGGGCCTGGCCGTCCCAGGCCAGGTCGGTCGACGATTCGCCCTTGCCGGCCGAGGTGAACAAATAGGCCGACACGCAGCGCGCGGATTGCTGGGCGACCAGCTGGTGGCGATAGGCGGCCTTCCCCACCAGCGCATTGGATGCGGACAGATTCACCAGCACGCTGGCGCCGGCCAGCGCAGCAAACGACGATGGCGGAATCGGCACCCAGACGTCTTCGCAAATCTCGGCATGGAAGCGCAGCAGCGGCAGGTTGGCGACCTCGAACAGCAAGCCGGCGCCGAAGGGCACCCTGGCTCCCAGCAGCGATATCTCGCGCACCGCCGTATTTTCGGCGGGACTGAATTGGCGCAATTCGTAAAACTCGCCGTAGTTGGGGGGATAGCTTTTCGGCACGATGCCCTGGATCCGGCCTCCGGCCACGATCGCCGCGCAATTGAACAACTGATGCTCAACCCGCAAAGGCAGGCCGACGATCATCGCCAGCGACAGTTCGGCCGAAGCCGCCACCACCTCGGCCAGCGCCGCTTCGCACGCATCCAGCAAGGCGCGCTGGTGAAACAGGTCGTCGCAGGTATAGGCAGACAAACCCAGCTCCGGAAACGCTGCCAGCACGGCGCCCTGCTCTTGAGCACGGCGCGCCAGGTGGATGGTTTCGGCAGCATTGAAAGCCGGATCGGCCACCCGGCAATTGGGCACGGCAACCGCGACGCGCGCGAAATCATGGGAGTAAAGGTTGAGAAATTTATTGGTTGTCATCATTCTTCCTGCGCTCTGCGTGATGCTTTCAATTATCGCATGTAATGCGCCAGGCTCAGGATGCCGCGGCAGAGCGGTGGGGATGCTGCTAAACTTCTCGTTTTCGTTTTCCTCTTCATTCACGGTACGTCCAGTCCTTGATCAATCAAACAACAGAGCCGAACGCCAGCCAGTTCGCCACCCGCATCGTCGCCTCGCTGAGCGAGGTCGGCCAGGCGGCATGGGACGAACTGCTGGGCTTGCAAGCCGACGCCAACCCCTTCCTCTCTTTCGCCTTCCTGCACGCCTTGCACGAAAGCGGCAGCGCTTCGGAAAAATCGGGCTGGCAGCCGCAGTACCTCACCTTGTGGAACCAGGCCGGACAGCTGGCGGCGGCGCTGCCCTTGTACGTCAAATACCATTCCTACGGTGAATACGTGTTCGACTGGGCCTGGGCCGACGCCTACCAGCGCAACGGCCTGGAATACTATCCCAAGCTGCTGTCGGCGATTCCGTTCACGCCGGTGACCGGCGGCCGCCTGCTGGCGCGCGACGCCGCCGCGCGGGCGGCGCTGCTCAAGGTGCTGCAGGCGCTGCGGCGCGATACCCAGACTTCATCGACCCACATCCTGTATCCCCCGGCGGAACAGGCCGAAGCCTTGCAGCAGGCCGGCTTCATGCTGCGCAGCGGCGTGCAGTTCCATTGGCTCAATCCCGGCTACCGCGATTTCGATCAGTTCCTCGCTACGCTGGAACGCAAGAAGCGCAAGAACATCGTGGCCGAACGGCGCAAGGTGGCCGAGGCCGGCGTGCGCCTGCGCCGGGTGCGCGGCGTCGACGCCACGGAAGCGGACTGGGCGTTTTTCAACCGCTGCTATGCGCGCACCTACGCTGAGCACCGCTCCACGCCCTACCTCAACCTGGACTTCTTCCTGCGCATCGGCGCCAGCATGCCGCACAACATCCTGCTGATCGTGGCCGAACGCGACGGCCGGCCGATCGCTTCCTCGCTGCTGATCCATACCGAGCAAACCCTGTACGGCCGCTACTGGGGCGCGCTGGAATTCGTGCCCTGCCTGCATTTTGAAACGGCCTACTACCAGCCGCTGGAATTCTGCATCGAGCAACAGATCGCCTGTTTCGAAGGCGGCGCCCAGGGCGAGCACAAGATGGCGCGCGGTTTCCTGCCGCAGAAAACCTGGTCGGCGCACTGGCTGGCGCATCCGGGTTTTGCCGATGCGGTGGCGAATTTCCTGGAACGCGAATCGGACGGCATCGACAGCTACATGGATGAATTGAACGACCGCAATCCTTTCCGTTCCGTCCCAAGCTGACTCGGCAATCCATCCCGCTTTACCGGTTCGGCGGGCGCCTGCTGCCGGCGCTCAGGCGCTGGCCGCGATGCGGCCTAATCCCTGCTCGACGGCGTCGAGAAACAGCCTGACCTTGGACGACAGATAGCGGTTCGGCAGATAAATGCCGTACAGGCAGCGCTGCGGCAGCGGTGCATATTGCGGCAGCAGCCGGATCAGTTTCTTTTGCGCCAGGTCGGCGCCCGTCATGTAATCCGGCAGCAAGCCGATGCCCATGCCGCGCCGCACGCACTGGTGCAGCCAGACGCTGTTATTGCAATTGATGTGCGGCGTGATCCTGATTTCGTGGCGCGATCCAGGCTTGCCGCCCACTTCTTCAAACTGCCAGATGTCCCTGGCGCCCATGATGTTGTCGGCCAGGCAGTCGTAGGCTGGCAATTCCTCCAGCGTCTGCGGCAAGCGCCGCGTGGCGAAATATTCGGCGCTGCCGACCACGCTCCAGCCGACCCGGTACAGCATGCGCGCATGGACGTTCTCCGGCGGCGTATTGGCGATCCGCAGCGCGACGTCAATGGAGCGTTCGGCGAGGTCGAAAAACTGGTCGGACAGGGTCAGCTCCAGCTCGATCTCCGGATGCTGCTGCATGAAATCACAGACGATATCCGGCAGGCAGACATTGGCGAAATTAGCCGGCGCGGTCACCCGCAAGATGCCTTGCGGTGAATCCTGGCGCCGCAGCACTTCCTGCTCGGCCTCAGCCACTTCCGACAAGATCGCCTTGCAGCGCCGGTAAAACACCTCGCCGGCCTCGGTCAGGCTGAGGCTGCGCGTGGTCCGCTGCAGCAGCTTGACCCGCAGCTCGCGCTCCAGCGCGCTGACCTGTTTGCTGACATGCGAGTTCGACACTTCCAGCCGCGCCGCCGCGATGGAAAAACTGCCGTGGTCCGCCACCGCGACGAAAGCCACCATTCTTTGCAAATCGATCATATTTTCTGTATAGAATCAATGATTTTATAAAACCTAATTTAATCATCATACAGAAATAATAAACTGGCTTCATCTTTCTTTCACGGAGTAATTCAAGATGCAAGCCACCGATGTTTTCCTGGCAATCCTGACGGTCTCGATCTGGGGCCTTAACTTTGTCGCCATCAAGATCGGCCTGCGGGGTTTGCCGCCTATCCTGTTTTGCGCGCTGCGCTTCATGTTCGCGGCGCTGCCGCTGGTGTTCTTCATCAAGCGGCCAGCCATTCCATGGCGCTTGCTGCTTGCCTACGGCGGCCTGCAGTTCGCTGGCCAGTTTTCCTTGCTGTTCATCGGCATGAAGCTGGGATTCGCGCCGGGGCTGGCGTCGCTGGTGATGCAGCTGCAAGTGTTCTTTACGGTAGCGCTGGCGGTGCTGATGCTGGGCGAACGGGCAGGCGCGGCGCAGATCTTCGGGGCCGTGGTTGCCTTTGCCGGCATGGGCGTGGTCGCCGCCCATCTGGATGGCACGGCAACGGTGCTCGGCTTCCTGCTGGTGATGGCGGCCGGACTCAGCTGGGCCGCCGCCAATATCGTCACCAAGCAGATCGGCAAAGTCAATCCGCTGGCGCTGGTGGCGTGGGGTGCGCTGATGGCGGCGCCGGCGCTGTTGCTGGCATCGCTGGCGTTTGAGGGTGCGGCCGCCTGGCAGGATGCGGCGCAGCGCTTCAACTGGACCTCGGCCGGCGCCATCCTGTTCCAGTCCTATCCGACCACCATCCTCGGCTTCGCCATCTGGTCGACCCTGATGCGCAAATACCCAGCGGCTACGGTCGCGCCGTTCTCGCTGCTGGTGCCGGTGGCCGGCATGCTGAGCGCCTCCCTGATATTGGGAGAAGCGCTGCAGCCGTGGAAAATCACGGCCGGGCTGCTGGTGCTGTGCGGCTTGCTGCTGAACCAGTTCGGCGGCCGCCTGATGCTGCTGCTGAAAACCGCCAGGCCATGAAAAAAGCGCACCACGGTGCGCTTTTTCAGTAAAACCCGGCCCGCTCAGGCAGGCCGTAGTACCGGCCAATCAAGCCGCGATGGACTTCTTGTAAGCCTCGACGCCCGCCAGGATTTCCTTGCGCGCTTCGTCAGGGCCGAACCAGCCGTCGATTTTGACCCATTTACCCTTTTCCAGGTCCTTGTAGTGCTCGAAGAAATGCTGGATCTGCTTCAGGCGCAGTTCATTCATGTCTTCCGGCTTTTGCCAGTGGGTATAGATGCTCAGCACCTTGTCGACCGGCACCGCCAGCAGCTTGGCGTCCTGGCCGGCTTCGTCCGACATCTTCAGCACGCCCACCGGACGGCAGCGCACCACCACGCCCGGGAACAGCGGGAACGGCGTGATCACCAGCACGTCGACCGGATCGCCGTCTTCCGACAAGGTTTGCGGGATATAGCCGTAGTTGCATGGGTAGTGCATCGCAGTGCCCATGAAGCGGTCCACGAAAATCGCGCCCGATTCCTTGTCGACTTCGTATTTGATCGGATCGGCATTCATCGGGATTTCGATGATGACGTTGAAATCGTTTGGCAAATCGCGCCCGGCCGATACTTGATTCAGACTCATGGTGTGCTCTCGTCAATAATTAAAAAGTTTGCTACTGCATCTGCAACCTTAAATTATAACGGCTGATGGGCTTATCGTGCGATGCAACATCACGTTATGTTGCGCTTGCTCGATATCTTTTCAGCAATTTGTCAGCGCTTCGTTGCGGGCAAAGCATTAATCGCGGCAAATGATGCGGCACAACACGATCCTTGCAAGTATTTCTGTTTTATCTTATATTTCAGTAATTACTGAAAATTCAAAATACCATGCACACCATCCCTCCCGGCAACACCAGCATCGCCAGCGCTCCGCTGACTCCCTTGACGCCGCTCACCCAGCGCTTCATCTCGCACTTCGGCGAAATGGGCAGCCGCTGGGGCATCAATCGCACCGTCGGCCAGATTTATGCGTTACTTTATGTCCTGGGGCAACCTTTGAATGCCGACCAGATTGCCGAGTACCTGACGTTTTCCCGCTCCAACGTCAGCATGGGCCTGAAAGAATTGCAATCGTGGCGCCTGGTCAAGCTGCTGCATCACCCCGGCGATCGACGCGAGTATTTCGAACCGCCGAAAGACATCTGGGACATTTTCAAGACTTTGCTGGAAGAGCGCCGGCGCCGCGAAATCGAGCCGACCTTATCGATGTTGCGCGATGCGCTGCTGGAAACCCCTGCCAACGAGACCGACCAGCAGGCGCAGCAGCGGATGCGCGAAATGTACAACCTGATCGAGCTGTCCAGTTCCTGGTTTGACGATGTGCAGCGGCTCTCGCCGGACACCCTGGCTTCGCTGATGAAGATGGGTTCCAAGGTCAAGAAGCTGCTGGATGTACGCGACAAGTTCCGCATGCCTGGCTCGGGCAGCAAGACCAAGAGCGGCAACGATCACCCCGATGTGCACCAGAACGCCAAGCTGAAGGAGTAGACGCCCTATGTCTTTCGCCTTGAACAAACGCCTTACGCGCCTGCCGCTGGCGGTCGAGATCACCCTGATCCTGATCGTCAAGATTGCGCTGCTGACCGTGCTCTGGAAAGCTTTCTTTTCCGAGCCGCAGACCAAGAAAATGCGCATGCCGACCGACCTTGTAGAACAGCACATGCTCAGTCCGCAGCCCGCCGCAACCCCTTCCCATCTATCCCCTTCTGAGGCCCGCCAATGATTCCTATCGATGAAGTCGTCGCCCTGTCGCGCCTGCAGTTCGCTGCGACCGCGATGTTCCATTTCCTGTTCGTGCCGCTCACCCTCGGGCTGGCGTGGATCCTGGTCATCATGGAGTCGGTCTATGTCATGACCGGCAGCCCGATCTACAAGGACATGACACGCTTCTGGGGCAAGCTGTTCGGCATCAACTTCGCCATGGGAATCGCCACCGGCATCACCCTGGAATTCCAGTTCGGCACCAACTGGTCGTATTACTCGCACTATGTCGGCGACATCTTCGGCACGCCGCTGGCGATCGAAGGGATGATGGCCTTCTTCCTCGAATCGACCTTCGTCGGCCTGTTCTTCTTCGGCTGGGATCGCCTGTCGCGGGTCCAGCATCTGCTGGTCACCTTCCTGGTGGCGTTCGGCTCCAGCCTGTCGGCCCTGTGGATCCTGATCGCCAACGGCTGGATGAACAATCCGGTCGGCGCCGAGTTCAACTATGAAACCATGCGCATGGAATTGACCAGCATCATCGACGTCATCTTCAATCCGGTGGCGCAGGTGAAGTTCGTGCACACCCTGTCCGCAGGCTATGTCGCCGCCTCGATGTTCGTGCTGGGCATCTCCGCTTTTTATCTGCTGCGCGGCCGCGACACCGCCTTCGCCCTGCGCTCGTTTGCGATCGCAGCCGGCTTCGGCCTGGCTTCGGTCCTGTCGGTGATCGTGCTGGGCGACGAATCCGGCTATACCGCGGGTGAAGTGAACAAGGTCAAGATGGCGGCGATGGAAGCCGAATGGCATACCGAGCCGGCGCCGGCCGGCATCACCGTGGTCGGCTGGCCGAACGAGAAAGAACAGCGCACCGACTATGCCGTCAAGATCCCGTACGTGCTGGGCCTGATCGGCACCCGCTCGGCCGACAAGCAGATCACCGGCATCCAGGACCTGAAGAAAGAGCATGAAGTGCGCATCCGCAACGGCATGCTGGCCTACGCCGCCCTGACCCGCCTGAAAGGCGGCGACAAGTCGCCCGAGGCGGTGGCCGCCTTCGACAAGCTGAAAGACGATCTCGGCTATGGCTTGCTGCTGAAGAAGTACACGCCGAACGTGGTCGACGCCACGCCGGAACAGATCGCCATGGCAGTCAACGACACTTTCCCGAAGATTGCGCCGATGTTCTGGTCGTTCCGGCTGATGGTCGGGCTGGGCATGCTGTTCCTGTTCATCTTCTCATGCTCGTTCTACTTCCTGATCCGCAAGCAGCTGGCCAAGCAGCGCTGGCTGCTGCGCCTGGCGGTGTACAGCATCCCGCTGCCGTGGGTAGCCATCGAGCTGGGCTGGCTGCTGGCCGAGTACGGCCGCCAGCCATGGACCATCTCGGGCGTGCTGCCGACCCACCTGTCGGCCTCCACCCTGCAGCCTGGCAGCCTCTACTTCAGCCTGGCCGGCTTCCTCGGCTTCTATGGCTTCCTGTTCATCATTGAAATGATACTGATGGTCAAATACGCCCGCCGCGGGCCGAGCAGCCTGCATACCGGCAAGTACCACTGGGAACGCCTGGAAGCATCCACAATGGCCTCGAACGCCAAGGCATAAGGAGAAATCGCAATGTTTGACTATGAAACCTTGAAAGTAATCTGGTGGGGCTTTGTCGGCGTACTGCTGATCGGCTTCGCCCTGACTGACGGCTTCGATTTCGGGGTCGGCATGATGCTGCCCTTTATCGGCAAGACCGACAGCGAACGCCGGGTCGTCATCAATTCAATAGGCAGCACGTGGGAAGGCAACCAGACCTGGTTCATCGTCGCCGGCGGCGCCATTTTCGCGGCCTGGCCGCTGGTCTACGGCGCTGCGTTCTCGGGCTTCTATGTCGCCTTGATGCTGCTGCTGTTCTCGCTGTTCTTCCGGCCGGTCGGCTTCGATTACCGCAGCAAGGTCGCCGACACGCGCTGGCGCAATGCCTGGGACTGGGGCCTGTTCGCCGGCGGGTTCGTGCCGCCGCTGATTTTCGGCGTCGCCTTCGGCAACCTGTTCCTCGGCGTGCCTTTCCATTACGACGACACCATGCGGGTGGAATACACCGGCAATTTCTTCCAGCTGCTCAATCCCTTCGGCTTGCTGGCCGGCCTGCTGAGCGTGGCCATGCTGCTGATGCACGGCGCCGCTTACCTGCAGGTCAAGACCGATGCCCTGATCGCCCAGCGTGCGCGCGGCGTCGCCAAGGTAGCCGGACTGGCGACGGTGCTGCTGTTCGTGGCCGGCGGTTTCTGGGTGGCCTTCGGCATCCACGGCTATCGCGTCACCGCCATGCCGGACGCCAACGGCGCCTTCATGCCTATCGTCAAGACCGTCGCTACTGCCAACGGCGCCTGGTTCGACAACTATGCGCGCTGGCCTGCGATCTGGGCCCTGCCTGGCATCGCCGTCGCCGGCGCTTTGCTGTGCGTGCTGTTCAGCGCCGCCAACAAGGCCATGGCCGCCTTCCTCTCAAGCGGCTTTTGCGTCACCGCCATCATCCTCACCGCCGGCGCCTCGCTGTTCCCGTTCATCATGCCGTCTTCGCTCGACCCCAACAGCAGCCTGACGATCTGGGATGCTGTATCCAGCCACAAGACGCTGGGCATCATGTTCTGGGTAGTGGTCGTCATGCTGCCGGTCATCATGCTGTATACAAGCTGGGTGTACCGGGTCATGCGCGGCAAGGTCACGCTCAAGCATATCGAAGACAACCAGCACACTGCTTACTGAGCACACAGACAGGAGAAGATTATGTGGTATTTCGCATGGATATTAGGCGTCGGCCTGGCGCTGGCCTTCGGCATCATCAACGTCATGTGGCTGGAGGCCAACTACGCCTTCGGCAGCCGCGACGAAGAAACCACGCGGGAGCGCTTTGAAAGCGCTGCGGCCGAGCATGAACAAGCACGGGGACGCAAGAAATGAGCGCCGCCGCCCATGCCGTGGCAAACCTGGTTGCACCCAGCCCGGATTGCGAAACGCTCTTGCCCGGCCATGACTTTGTCGACGCCTATCAGGTGCAGGCCGGCCTGCCGGGACTCCGCGCCAGGCAGGCCGCCGACGCCATCATCAAGCATCCGCCGGGCTGGATCAGGCAACTGGTGGCGACCCGCAACTGCGTGGTGAGGCTGTTCCGGCTGCGCACGGTGGATATCGGCGTCGACGATCCGCACGCGTCGGAGCAGACGGTTGGCGGCTTTCCGCTGGTGACGCAATCGGAGCGCGAAGTGGTGCTGGGATTTGACGACCGCCATCTGGATTTCCGCATCAGCATCAGGGTCGCGCCGGACGGCCCGGCAGCGACGCAGGTGACGGTCTCGACCATCGTCAAGACCAACAACCTGGCGGGACGCGCCTATCTGGCGACGATCATGCCCTTCCATCGGCTGATCGTGCGCCATCTGCTGGAACATGCGCGCTTCCGGCAACATCCTTCCTGAGCGCTACGGGCCAAGCTTTCAGCGCAGGTGCAGTTTGCGGTACACCGTATTGCGCGACACACCCAGGGCCTTGGCGGTAGCGGAAACGTTGCCGCCGCTGGCCTCGAACGCCTGCCTCACAGCCGTCACAGCCCGATCCTCCAGACTGCCGCTGCCGGCTGCGTTAAGCGCTGCCGGCGGCAACGCCTGCATATCCTCCAGGAAATCGTCAGGCAAGTGCTCCAGCCGGATCACCCGGTCGGCGCCGGCCATCACCACCGCGGTCCTGAGCAGGTTGCTCAACTGGCGGAAATTGCCCGGCCAGCCGTGGCGATGGAACAGCGCCATGATCTCTGGCGCAACCGTACAGCAAGGCTCGCCGCCGGGCTCTTCCAGCAGCAGCTTGTTGACGATGGCTTCAAGGTCGGAACGTTCGCGCAAGGGCGGCAGCTTGACCACCAGCCCGTTCAGGCGATAGTACAAGTCCTCGCGGAACAGGCTGGCGGCAATCAGTTCGCGCAGGTTGCGGTTGGTGGCGCAGATCAGCGCCAGGTTGACCGGAATCGACTTGGTGCTGCCCAGCGGCGTCACCATCCGTTCCTGCAGCACGCGCAACAGGCGCGCCTGCAAGGCCAGCGGCATGTCGCCGATTTCATCCAGGAACAAGGTGCCGCCGTTGGCTTGCAGGATCTTGCCCTGGCCGCCTTTTTTCCGGGCGCCGGTAAATGCTCCCTCTTCGTAGCCGAACAGCTCCGATTCGATCAGCGTTTCCGGAATCGATGCGCAATTGACGGCGACGAAAGCGCCATGCCGGCGCGGTGAATCGTTGTGGATCGCCTGCGCCAGCAATTCCTTGCCGGTGCCGGTTTCACCTGTGATCAGCACCGGAATGTCGCGCCCTCTTACCTTGTCCAGCTTGCCGATCAGCGCCGCCATCTGCGGATCGCCGGTATTCAGGTAACGCAGGCTGGAGAGACGCGGCGGCGATTTCGACAGCGCCGGCGCGGCGGCATCCGCCGCGGGGCGGACTTCGCTGAAATGCTGGAACACGCTGTTCGACAGCCGCAGCTCTGCTTTCGCAGATACTCTGACGCCGCTGTGCAGGCAAAGATCAAGCAAGCCAGGCGCCGCCGTTCGATAATGATCGAACAGGGTCGATACCGGCAAGCCGAACAGCGAGCTGAAGGTATGCGACTGCAATGCCGTCAGCGGCAAGCCGAGCTGGAACAAGGCGCTGCGGTTGGCCGACAGGAAGCGCCCGCCCGGCGTAAAGCAGGCGATGCCCTCCATCAGCGTGCCGACGAATTCGGGCCGGCTGTGGAAATGCAGGGCGACCGCATTTTCAAACGCGGCGGTAAACAGCTGGTTCTCGATCATCTGCGCCGACATCCGCACCAGCGCCATGGTGTGCTTGTGATAGCTGTCGCGGTCGCCGCTGACATCCAGTACGCCGAGGATCTTGCCTTGGTGGTCGAAGATCGGCGCCGCCGAACAAGTCAGGAAATGGTTGGCCTGCAGATAATGGGCGTCGGCATGCACCGTGGTCGGCGCCCGCTCCGCCAGCGCGGTGCCGATGGCGTTGGTGCCCTTGCTTTGTTCGGACCAGGCCACGCCCGGATTCAGCGCCACCCGCTCGGCCTTGACCAGGAAATCGTCGTCGCCCAGCGCATGCACGATGACGCCGCTGGCATCGGTCAGCAGCACCATGTTGTGGGTATTGATGATCTGCTCGTAGAGCGTTTCCATGACCGGCAAGGCATGCGTGTACAGTGCGTGGTTCTGCTCCAGCAGCAAGGACAGTGAAGCCGCCCCGAGCGGCCCGATATCGGGCTTGTCCTGCCGCGCCAGGCCGTAGGCGCTGGAACGCTGGTGCGATTTCTCGATCACGCCGGGGTCGCTGGCCGCCAGCGCGAAGCGCTCGGCCGGCCTGTTGCATGAGAGGTCACTCATCGGGTCTCCTTCGGCCGGCAATGCCCGCCTTTGCGTCGGGCGCTGACGCGCCTCTAGAGGTAATTAACCCTTAGTCTACCTTCGAATGACTATCGACGTGATTAAACTGCGACGCACGGCGCAGCATGGTCAAGAGGGATGGAGGAAACTCCTGCCGCTGCGCCAGGCGTACCCCAGCCAACCCGGACAGCAGCGTCAGTTGCTGGACTGGCTGCCCAATAGCAAAGGCGTTTCTGCCACCTTGGCATATTCGTCGTCGCTGAACAAGCGCGAGCGGCTCAGAAACCTGAGGCCGCTGCCGTTTTCCAGGGAAAACATGCCGCCGTTGCCCTGCACGACATCGATGATCAGCTGAGTATGTTTCCAATATTCAAACTGCTCGGCGCCGATGTAGAACGGCGCGCCGTCCAGGTCGCCCAGATAGACGTCGGCATCGCCGACCTGGAAATCGCCGAGCGCGTAGCACATGGGCGAACTGCCGTCGCAGCAGCCGCCCGATTGAAAGAACATCACCGGACCGTGCTTTTGCCTGAGGCTGCGCAACAGCTCGAGTGCGGCGGCGGTGGCGCTGACGCGGGCGATAATCGAGGGCATGATTGACCTTGCAGGTAGCAAGCAACTGGTGGCAAAAACGGTCCCGCCTGACGCTTGCCAGGCAGGACCGCAGCGGGTTTAGGCCCCGCCAGGAAATAACTTGAACATTTGGACGGCCGTAGCTGGCGCGCTGCTGCGTTGCCCACCGCTTGCAGTGCTCGCACTGCAGCGCGTCGGGCGCCTTGCATCGCATTCAGCTACGGCCGCCCAAATGCCCAACTTATTCCCTAACGGGCCCTTAGAAAAAGCCCAAGGCGTCGGGACTGTAGCTGACCAGCAGGTTCTTGGTCTGCTGATAATGATCCAGCATCATCTTGTGGTTTTCGCGGCCGATGCCGGATTGCTTGTAGCCGCCGAACGCCGCATGGGCCGGATACAGGTGATAGCAATTGGTCCAGACGCGGCCGGCCTGGATCGCGCGGCCCATGCGGAAGGCGCGCGAGCCGTCGCGCGTCCACAGGCCGGCGCCGAGGCCGTACAAGGTGTCGTTGGCCAGCGCCAGCGCCTCTTCCTCATCCTTGAAGGTGGTTACCGACAGCACCGGGCCGAAGATTTCTTCCTGGAAGATGCGCATCTTGTTGTTGCCTTCAAATACCGTCGGTTCCACATAGAAGCCGGCATCGAAATCGCCGCCCAGCTGCTTGCGCGTGCCGCCGGTGAGAAGCTTGGCGCCCTCCTGCTTGCCGATGTCGATGTAAGACATGATCTTTTCCAGCTGCTCCTGCGACGCCTGGGCGCCGATCATGGTTGCACTGTCGAGCGGATTGCCCTGCTTGATGGCCTTGACCCGCTTCAACGCGCGCTCCATGAAACGCTCATAGATCGATTCCTGGATCAGCGCGCGCGAAGGACAGGTGCAGACCTCCCCCTGGTTCAGCGCAAACATGGCGAAGCCTTCCAGGCATTTGTCGAAGAAGGCATCGTCCTGGTCCATCACGTCGGCAAAGAACACGTTCGGCGACTTGCCGCCCAGTTCCAGCGTCACCGGAATGATGTTTTGCGAGGCATATTGCATGATCAGGCGGCCGGTGGTGGTTTCGCCGGTGAAAGCGATCTTGGCGATGCGCTTGCTGGACGCCAGCGGCTTGCCGGCTTCCAGGCCGAAACCGTTGACGATATTCAGGACGCCGGGAGGCAGCAGATCTTGCACCAGCTCGATCCAGACCATGATCGAAGCCGGCGTCTGCTCGGCCGGCTTGATTACCACGCAATTGCCGGCCGCCAGCGCCGGCGCCAGCTTCCACACCGCCATCAGGATCGGGAAGTTCCAGGGAATGATCTGGCCGACCACGCCCAGCGGCTCATGGAAATGATAGGCATAGGTCTGCTCGTCGATGGTCGCCACCGAGCCTTCCTGGGCGCGGATGCAGCCGGCAAAATAGCGGAAGTGGTCGATCGCCAGCGGAATGTCGGCGGCGGTGGTTTCCCGGATCGGCTTGCCGTTGTCGATGGTTTCGGCGATCGCCAGCAATTCCAGGTTGGCTTCCATGCGATCGGCGATCTTGTTCAGGATGTTGGCGCGCTCGGCCGGCGAGGTCTTGCCCCAGGCGGTCTTGGCGGCGTGGGCGGCGTCCAGCGCCAGCTCGATGTCTTCCGCGCTGGAACGGGCGATTTCGCAGAAGGTCTTGCCGATCACCGGACTGACATTCTCGAAATACTCACCCTTGACCGGCGGCACAAACTTGCCGCCGATGAAATTGTCGTAACGTTGCTTGAATGGATTGCGGGTAGCTAGCTTGCTGATGTCTGCGAGATTCATGTCGTCCTCTGTCCTGGTTGGAGTCATTGTCTAGGATGGATAGTTACAAACTACACCTGACATGGCGCAATGAACGTGCCAGCAGCCGGCGCATGCCAGGAGCGGCCAAACACCAGGCAAGAGAGGGGGAGATCGGTTTCGGATGGATGCCTGGACGCCAGGAAGATGTTCAGTTATTGAACAGTTGCGCGGCACATCTGCTGCGAAATGCAACACAGGGACCGGCCGCCATGCTGCGGCCGGGAGACACCGGCATCAGGCCGCGCAACTTTCCTGCGGCGCCGCGGCTTCAGCGTGACCGGCTTCATCGGCCGGCGCGCCATCGTCAACGCTGATGGCGATAGCGACCTGCTCCAGCTTGGTCACCGCCACATTCAGGGAATCGTTGATCTGCGCCCTGGTATGTTCCGGCATGGTCTCGGCGATCTGCGCCACCGCCCCTGCCAGGTCGATCACCGCCAGCGTCAGGTTGGCAATCAGGTCGCGCTCATTCGTCATCTTTTATGGTCCTCATTGTTCTGTGCATGGTCCTGTATCATACGGGGCTGGCATTATTACACTAGCCGGCCGGATACGGCACCGCCCGGCGATAAAAAATGCCCGCGATAATCGATAACCGAATCTTGAATCATCAGACCATGCAGCCGAAATCCCTTTCCGACCAGCGTCCGCCAACATCCCTGGCCTTGTTTTGCAAGGTCGTCGACAACTATGGCGACATCGGCATCTGCTGGCGCCTGGCGCGGCAGCTGGAGCAGGAACATGGGATTGCCGTGACCCTGTGGGTCGACGACTTGCAGAGCTTCCGGCGGATTTGCCCTGAAGTCGGCGTCGACCAGGAGCTGCAGCTGATCAGCGGCGTCACGGTACGCCATTGGCGCGACCAGCAAGGCGCATTCAGCGCGCAAGACGTGGCCGATATCGTGATCGAGTTTTTTGCCTGCGACATTCCACCCGGCTATATCCAGGCGATGTCGGAACGCAGTCCGCGTCCGGTGTGGCTGAACCTGGAAGGACTGAGTGCGGAAGAATGGGTGGAAGGCTGCCACGCCTTGTCGTCGCCGCAGCCGCAATCCTTGACCAAATACTTCTTCTTCCCCGGCTTCACCAGCCGCACCGGCGGCTTGCCGCTGGAATCCGGCTTGCTCCAGCAGCGCCGGGCATTTCAGCAGGATGCGGCGGCAATCAGCGCTTTTCTCGGACAGTTCGGCGTCACGCCGGCCGAGATGGCATCCCTCAAAATCTCCCTGTTCTGCTACCCCCAGGCACCGGTTGCCGAGCTGTTCGCAACCTGGCAAGACAGCGGCCGGACGATCACCTGCCTGGTGCCGGAAGGCGTGGCCACCGATGCCGTCCAGGCATTTCTCGGACAAGCCGCCACCGCAGGCGCCAGCGCCAACCGCGGCGCGCTGACCGTGCGCGTGCTGCCCTTCGTGCCGCAGCCCGATTACGACAAGCTGCTATGGGCTTGCGACCTCAATTTCGTCCGCGGCGAGGATTCTTTCGTGCGCGCGCAGTGGGCCGCCAAGCCGTTCATCTGGCATATCTATCCGCAAGACAAGGATTTGCATCACGTCAAGCTCAATGCCTTCCTGCAAGCGACCAGCGCAAAAACCGCCAGCCTGATTGCTTTCACCCTGGGATGGAACGGCGCCGCCGGCGAAGCCGTCGACTGGAACGTGGCATGGCGCCGGCTTGAGGCCGAGCTGCCGGAAATTGCCAGATTGTCTACAAGTTGGGAGAGTCAATTGCTGGCAAATGGCGACCTGGCCGCCAATTTATGCAAGTTCGTCGAAACAGTTAAGTAAGGGGCATGGAAAAATAGGTTAAAATATAGGGCTAATTTTTGACGCATTCTAAAATTCAATCATACGTGGGCTTGCGGTGCTTCCTGCCAGTAGGCTACAGATGATTTTTATGCAACCTACTTTTTACGTATATTCGCTATGAAACCAGCAAAAGAAATTCGTGTCGGCAACATCATCATGGTTGACAGCAAGCCTATGATCGTTCTGCGCTCCGACGTCAACGGTTCGAGCCGCACGGGCTTCACCTACAAGTGGAAGATGAAGAACCTGCTGACCAACAGCCCGCAGGAAAACGTCTTCCGCGGCGACGACAAGTTCGACGTGGTCGTCCTCGACAAGAAGCCAGTCACCTATTCGTACTTCGCCGATCCGCTGTTCGTGTTCATGGATGCTGATTACGAACAATACGAAATCGAAGAAGAAAACCTGGGCGACGCCCTGCACTACCTGAAAGACGGCATGGAATGCGAAGCCGTGTTTTACGACGGCAAGGCAATTTCGGTCGAACTGCCGACCACGATCCAGCGCCAGGTGGTCTACTCGGAGCCGGCGGTCAAGGGCAACACTTCGGGCAACGTCCTGAAAGAAGCCAAGATTGAAAACGCCATCGAAGCCAACCAGCACATCGTCATGGTGCCGCTGTTCGTCAGCTCCGACGACGTGATTGAAATCGACACACGCACCAACGAGTTCAAGAAGCGCGCTTAATAATAGCCCCCCCCCTTCTGCCCGCTAAAAAACGCTGCCGATCATCGGCGGCGTTTTTTTTGCCTGCGCAATTTTTCGGAGCGAGTGCTCAATCACATCACCCCCCCCAAAAAAAAACAGCATCCACCCGCGCTGGTTTTCCGACATGGAAATCAAGTCCGGGATCAAATCAGGTCGATATTTGAGCGAGGATTCACTTCTTAACTGACTCCATCATCCCCGCGAACGCGGGATCCATTTTCACGGCCATATTCAGCAACCTGGATTCCCGCGTTCGCGGGAATGTCGGGGACGCCTAGTCGGGGACGCCTAGTTGGGAACACCTAGTCCGCAGCGCGCAGCGAGGGGTTGCCCAGACACGGCCGACCAGGCGGGGTCGCCTCGCCTGGACAAAGCCCCCGCGCTATTGGCCGGCCCGATTACTTAGCGAGCACTTCCGCCAGCCTCTTGTTGCCCATGCCAAAACTGGCAATCACCGCCAGGCTGGTCAGCGCCAGGAACCCACCCAGCCACAGCGTGGCGGAAATCCCTACCGCATCGACCACCACGCCGCCGGTGAAGGAACCCAGCGCGATCGCCACCTGGACGATGCTGACGAACAGCGCCGAGCCGGCTTCCGGCAAATCCGGAGAAGAGAGCTGCAGCCAAATGCTGAGGCAGAGCGGGATCGCGCCGAAGGCGACGCCCCAGGCCAGCACCATGACCGCCACCGCAGCGGGCGACGCATGCACCAGCGGCAATGTCGCCAGGGCCACCAGCAAGATCGCCACCATGGCGAACAGCGAAGCCTGCAGATGACGCGTCACGGTCGTCGAGATCGCCAGGTTGGCGATAAAGCCGACGAAGCCGAAGCCCAGCAGCACCGACGTAATCGCCGGCAAGCTGAAGTTGTTTTGCGCAAGGAAAGGCGTGACATAGGTATAGGACGAGAAATGCGCACCAAACACCAGCGCCACCATCAGCAGGCTCTTGCGGGCAGTCGAGCGGCTCAGCAGGGCACGCAGGTCGCTGAAGCGGATCGCCGCCTTGGACGGCAAGGATGGCAACAGGAAAGCCTGCGCCGCCAGCGCCACCGCTGCCAGGGCGCCGGTGGCGATGAACGAGGCGCGCCACGAATACAGCCCGCTGATGAAGGTGCCGAGCGGCACGCCGATCACGGTAGCGAAAGTGACGCCGCTCAGTATCATCGCCGTCGCCTTGGCCGCGTGCTCTTGCCGCACCAGCCGTCCCGCAGTCGCCAGCGCCAGGGTCCAGAAACCGCCCAAGGCCGCCCCCAGCAGGGCGCGCCCCAGCAGCATGATGCCGAAGCTGGGCGCGAAGGCCGACACCAGGTTCGATGTCAGCAGCAGGATAGAGAGCGCCAGCAGGATGAAGCGGCGGTCAATCCGCCCTGCTCCCAGCATCAGGCCCGGCGCCGAAATCGCGGCGATGATGCCGGGCGTGGTCACCATCAGGCCCGCCGTGCCCGGCGAGACGCCGAGATCGCTGGCGATCTGCGGCAGCAGACCCACCGGCAGGAATTCCGTCGTCACGAAAGCAAAAGCGCCTATCGCCACCGACACCACCGACAGCCAGGAGCGCAGCGGCGATGCCGCGCTGGCCGCGTGGGCCGGCATATCCAGAAGGCTGTCGTTTTGCGCGCTGAGCGCCGCCAGATTTTTTTCCATGTAAAACTCCCCTGCGCCTGGTCCAGGACCAGCGATTAAATAAGCCGAATAAAAAATTGATTCAGACCAGCCGGCCGGCCTTGACCCGCTACCCACTACCCGCCCGCTCGCCGACTGCACTGCAATGGCATCGAAGCGATGCGATACGATGCGCCTCGATTAAACTGTATTATTTTTAGATACAGTTAAGAACATAAAAATAGGATCGAAATGATCCTTCCTGCCCCGAAAAAACTAACTGTAATATACCAGAATACAGTTATCCATAAAAAAACAGCCTATTTTCCAGCCCTGCCGGCGATCTTGTTGACCAGCTCGCACAGCTTTCTTTCCCGCAAAATATCCAGCAAAGCACTTTCCACTTCCGACACCACCGGGTCCAGCACCATGTCCATGCCGCAGCTGACCGGGCAGCACAGGTCTTTCGAGCGCGTATTGTGCTTCAGCACCGGCCCCTCTTCCACCGCCAGGTAAATCTCGGCCAGGTTGATGGCAGATGCCGGCCGCGCCAGCTGCACGCCGCCGCCCTTGCCTTCCTTGGTCACCACCAGCTTGGCCTTGCTCAGCTTGCGCAGCAGCTCGCGCACGAAAACCGGATTAGTATTGACGCTGGCAGCAATCGCCGTGGACGGGAAATACACTTCCCCGCCCCTGGTGGCGTACTCCACGCTGACTAAGATATGCGCCGCGACGGCAAATCGACTGGACTTCATACTGTAATTATATTGCATACAGATAATCGTGCAACGAATATCTTGGTATATGCTTATGAGGCTGCCGGCGCGCGCGGCCAATCACTATCTGAATGACGAGAACAACATGCCCAAGTACCTGGAAAGAGACGCCGTGGTGGAGCTGGAGGATTTGCCGAATATCAGCAAGGCCGGCGCCGCCGACCTGCGCTGCATCGGCATCCTGCAGCCGGCGCAGCTGATCGGCAAATCGCCGCTGCAGATGTATGAGAAATTATGCAGCACGACCGGCGCCCGCCACGATCCCTGCGTGATCGACGTGTTCATGTCGGCGGTGCGCTATATGGAAGGCGCCGAGCCGCTGCCGTGGTGGTCGTACACGGCAGAGCGCAAGCGCCTGCTCAAGTCTGGCTAGGCGATAAATCAATCCGCCTTGGCCAGCATATTGAAAATGCTGGAAAAATCCAGGCCGCCGGCGCCGCTCTTGCTGTGGATATCGTACAGGTTGCGCGCCAGCGCGCCGAGCGGCACGCTGCTGCCGGTCGAGAGCGAGTTCTCCACCGCCAGCCCGAGGTCTTTCAGCATCAGGTCGACGCCGAAACCGCCGCTGTAGCCCTTGGAGGCCGGTGCATTTTCCATCACGCCGGGACAAGGGTTGTAGACTTCCAGCGCCCAATTGCGGCCCGAGCTCTTGGCCATGATTTCCGACAGCACCTTGGGATCCATGCCGTTCGCCATGCCCAGCCGGATCGCTTCCGAGGTGCCTATCATCAGGATCCCCAGCAGCATGTTGTTGCACACCTTTACGGTCTGGCCGCTGCCATTGTCGCCGGCATGGAAGATCGCCTTGCCCATCTTTTCCAGATACGGCTTGGCCGCGGCGAAGCCTTCGGCCGAGCCGCCGACCATGAAAGTCAGCGTGCCGGCCTGCGCGCCGCCGGTGCCGCCGGAGACCGGCGCATCGAGCATGGTGAAGCCCTTGTCGCGCGCTGCCGCCGCTACCTTGCGGGCAGCGTCGGGAGCGATGGTGGAGCAGTCGATCAGCAAAGTGCCGGGCGCGGCCTGCGCCAGGATGCCGCTGGCGCCGAGATAGGCGCCTTCGACATGGCGGCTAGCGGGCAGCATGGTGATGATCACCTTGGCGGCGCCGACAGCGGCGGCCAGGTCGGCGCCAGTACTGCCGCCGCCGGCGGCGAATTTCTCGACGCTGGCGGCGACCAGGTCATGGCCGCTGACCTTGTGGCCAGCCTTGACCAGGTTGAGCGCCATCGGCAAACCCATGTTGCCGAGGCCGATAAAAACGATTTCGTGGTTCATGCTAAGTCTCTTTCTCGCGTGGTCTTGCATCGCCTGCCGCCGTCACCTGCATGGCGGCGGCAGGCTGCCTCGTCACTTCATCGAAATGGTGGTATTGATCTCGCCGCCATCCGCATCCGGCGCAAACCAGCGCGCGGTCACGGTCTTGGTCTGGGTCCAGAACTGCACCGCCTGCTTGCCGTTAGGACCGAGGTCGCCCAGTTTCGAGGCGCGCGAACCGGTGAAGCTGAAGTACGCCACCGGCACCGGGATCGGCACGTTGATGCCGACCTGGCCGACGTCGATTTCGTTCTGGAACTTGCGCGCGGCCCAGCCGGAGGAAGTGAAGATCGACGTGCCGTTGCCGTTCGGATTGGCGTTGATGAAGGCGATCGCTTCATCCAGCGTTTCCAGCTCGACCACGCACATGGCCGGGCCGAAAATCTCCTGCGTATAGATATCCATTTTCTCGGTAACGCCGGCGAAAATCGTCGGGCCGACGAAATTACCGTCAGGATAACCAGCCACCTGGCAGTTGCGGCCATCGAGCAGCAGCTGCGCGCCCTGCTCCACGCCCGATCCGATCAGGCGCTCGGTACGCGCCTTGGCGGCTTTCGACACCATCGGGCCGAGATCCGCCTGGCGGTCGCTGCCCGGGCCGATCTTCAGGCCGCGCGAACGTTCGACGATTTCCGGCAGCCAGGAACGCGCCTTGCCGACCAGCAGCACCATCGAGTTCGCCATGCAACGCTGGCCAGCCGCGCCGAAGGCCGCGCCCAGCAGGTTGTTGATGGCCTGGTCCTTGTTGGCGTCGGGCAGCACGATGCAATGGTTCTTCGCGCCCATCATGCATTGCGCGCGCTTGCCGGCTTCGCTGGCGCGGCGGTAGATATGGGTGCCGACGCTGGTCGAGCCGATGAAGGAAATCGCCTTGATGTCAGGGTGATCGCACAGCATGTTGGCGACGTCCGGGCCGCCGTGCACCACGTTCAGCACGCCCGGCGGCAAGCCGGCCTGCTGCGCCAGTTCAACCAGGAACAGCGACGACGACGGATCCTGCTCGGAGGGCTTGAGGATAAAGGTATTGCCGCAGGCGACCGCCACCGGGAACATGAAGCAAGGCAGCATCACCGGGAAGTTGAAAGCGGTAATGCCGGCGCCCACGCCCAGCGGCTGGTTGATGGTGTAGACATCGACGCCGCTGGCGGCGTTTTCCGCCAGCTCGCCCATCTGCAGCGAGGTGATGGAACAGGCATGCTCGACCACTTCCAGGCCGCGCATGACTTCGCCTTCGGCATCCGGCAACGTCTTGCCGTGTTCGCGGGTGATCAGCTCGGCCAGCGGCGCGATGTTTTCGCGCAGCAGCTGCTGGAACTTGAGCATGATGCGCATGCGCTGCGCCAGCGAGGTATTGCGCCAGCTGGCGAAGGCTTGCTTGGCGTTGGCGACCGCGTGGTCGACTTCGGCCTTGGTGGCGAACGGCACCCGCGCCACGATTTCCTGGGTGGCCGGATTGAGGACGTCGCGCCATTCAGTGCTGGTGGACTGTACGGCTTTGCCGCCGATGTAGAGCGGAACGTTTGGGATCGACATGATGACTTCCTTCAAATGAAAAACAGAACGCAGACAAAAATAAGCAAAAACAGGCGCCGTCCGGCTCAGCGCCGAACGGCATTTTTATTTGGTCAAGGAACAGGAAGCATCCATGGGCTTGAACGCCTGCTGCGCCGGGATGGTCGACAGCAGCTTGAGATAATCCCAAGGCGCTTTCGATTCGGCCGGGGTCTTGACCTGGTACAGATACATGTCATGGATCACGCGGCCGTCGGCACGGATGGAAGCGTTGCGCATGACCGCATCGTGGATGGGAATTTCGCGCATCTTCTGGGTCACGACTTTCCAGTCGTGCGACTTGGCGGCAGCTGCGGCTTTCAGGTAGTGATACACGCTGGAGTAGACGCCGGCATGCACCATGGTCGGCTTGCTGCCTTTGTTCAGCGCTTCAAACCGCTTGGAGAAAGCGCGCGTATCGTTGTCGAAATCCCAGTAGAAACCGTCGGTGTAGACCAGGCCCTGGGCATCGTTGAGGCCAAGCGCATGGACATCCGACAGGAACACCAGCAGTGCCGCCAGGCGCTGGTTCTTGCTGCCGACGCCGAACGAGCGTGCCGCCTTGATCGCATTCACCGTATCCTGGCCGCCATCGGCCAGGCCGATCACTTGCGCTTTCGAACTCTGCGCCTGCAGCAGGAAGGAGGAGAAGTCGCTGGCGTTCAAGGGATGGCGGACCGAACCGACTACTGTGCCGCCCAGGCTCTTGACGACATCGCCCGCATCTTTTTCCAGCGATTGGCCGAAGGCGTAGTCGACCGTAACGAAATACCAGGATTTCTGCCCCATCTTGGTCAAGGCGGCAGCGGCGCCGGCCGCTTGCGAATAGGTATCGAACATCCAGTGGAAGCCGTTAGGCGCGCATTCGGCGTTGGTCAGCACGGTGGTGGCCGGGCCGCCGTACATGGCGATGCCGCCCTTGTCGCGGATCAGCTTTTGCACCGCCAGCGCCACCGAGGAATTGGTCAGGTCGGCGATGGCGTCCACCTTGTCGCGGTCCAGCCATTCGCGCGCCTTGGAAGCGCCGATGTCCGCCTTGTTTTGATGGTCAGCGGTGAGCAGCTCGATTTTCATGCCCTTGCATTCGGCCTTCATGCAATCCTCGATCGCCATCTTGGCCGCCGCCACCGAGCCCGCCCCGCCCATCGCCGCATACGGACCCGACATATCGGTCAGGATGCCGACCTTGTAGACGTCGCTGTCCTGGGCCCGCGCCTGGCCGAGCGCCAGCAAACCCGTTAACGAAAAGACCACGGCCGAACCAGCTGCAAGCAGCCTGCGCTTTGTCATCCTTGTCTCCTGTTTGCAGGGTGGCACGCAATGCCCGCTCTGCGTCGTTTTTATAAAATTTTCTGTAGAGACATTCTGCATGTGCATTATTATTGAAACAATAGACAATAATCCACAATGGCTTTGCATTTTTGCAAAGCGAGGAGATGCAGGTGAAACCGACAAATGCCGTGCTGGACTGGGACAACCTGCGGGTGTTCCTGGAACTGACGCGCAGCCAGGGACTGGTGGAAGCGGCCAAGAAACTTGGCATAGACCACTCGACCGTATCGCGCCGCATGCGCCGCTTTGAAGAACAGATCGGCAGCCAGCTGTTCGAGCGCAACAACCAGGGCTACACGCTGACCGCCGAAGGCCACCGCCTGATCGAATACGCGGAAAAGATGGAAAGCACCATGTACGCCGCCGCCGAGGAACTGAGCGGCCACAACCGCCTGCTGTCGGGCCAGGTGCGGCTGGGCGCCACCGAAGGCTTCGGCACCTTCGTGCTGGCGCCGCACCTGGCGCACTTCTGCGCACGCCATCCGCACATCACGGTCGACCTGCTGCCGGTGCCGCGCTTCGTCAACCTCTCCAAGCGCGAAGCCGACATCGGCGTCACCATCGAACGCCCGCAGAGCGGCAACTATGTGGTCACCAAGCTGACCGACTATCTGCTCAAGCTGTACGCCACCCGCTCCTACCTGGACCGCCACGCGCCGATCAAGACACTGCAGGACCTCAGCCAGCACGCCTTCATCGGCTATGTCGACGACCTGGTGTTCAGCGAAGAGCTGCGCTACAAGGAAAACGTCGCCCCGGCCGCCCACCGCGCCTTCCGCAGCACCAGCGTGATCGCCCAGTACACGGCGGCGCGCAGCGGCCAGGGGCTGGCGATCCTGCCCTGCTTCCTGGCGCAGCAAAGCGAGGACCTGGTGCCGGTGCTGGATGGCCAGGTCGATATCCAGCGCGCATTCTGGCTGGTGGCCGCCACCGAAACCCGCAATGTGGCGCGGGTGGCGGCGCTATGGCGTTATCTGCGCGAGGTGATCGAACCCAACCGCCCCTACCTGATGGGCGAGTCGCGCGAGATGATCTGCCAGGCCGACTGATGCGGAAGCGCGGGAAAATTACGGCGCTACGAACGCGGCGCCACGCAGTGATTGATGAAGGCGCGCACCTTTTGAGAAGCGGCTCCCGGGATATCCACCTTGAAGCCGAAGAAGGCGGCGTCGTCGCGCGCGACCTGCATGGCGTGGCCGACCGAGCGGCTCGCTGCTATGCGGCCGGCCTGCTCCGGCGTCAGCGTGAAGAAGGTTTGCAGCTCGCCCTTGTCAGCCACCACGCTGTCCGGATCAGGCAAGGCGACCATGCCGCCGTCGAGCAATAGCGAATGGGCCCAGCGGCCGACAGCCATGGCGTCGGCTTTATCGCCGGCCTGGTAAAAGGTGAACATCTGGATCTTTTGCTGGTCGCACAGGAAGGCGATTTTGCCGCGGCCGTATTCTGTGTCCTGCATGCCGCGCAGGTATTCGCCGCCATCGGTCACTTCCAGCGACCAGTCGGCAGGCTGACGGCCGTTGTTGACCACATTCAGCGCCTTCAGCTCGGCATCGCTCAGCAGGTAGATGCCGTGTTCGCCCTGCTGCACCAGCAGATCGAGCAAACCCTGTCCTACGCCCATCACCCGGATGTAATGCGCGATGCCGGCCGACACGATCTGCCCGGTATCGAGGTCGCCGGCAGCGGGCCCGGAGGTGCGCGATACGCGATGCACACCGTATTGCGACCCCTCGCCGACATAGCGGTAGACGCCGCCCAGGAAGGCCAGCGAACAGGCGCTGTAGCAGACACCCGGCCGGGGCGCGGCTGACGCCAGGCCGGCGCCGCCTTGAGTGCCGCGCCCCGCCATATAGCGTCCGACATGCGTGCTGGCCCGTGCCTGCCGCAGCAGCTGGCCGATTTCCATGCCGGCGAACAGATCGCCGCCGGTCGAATCGAGATAGACTTCCACGCCTGCCGATCCGGTCCGCGCCAGAGCTGCCTTTACCCGCGCCGGCGCAGCGGCATCGATTTCGCCATCGAGGCTCATGATCCACGATGCGCCAAGGCCGTCCGCCGCGGCGCGGCCCGGCTGGTCCAGATGCACTGCCATGACAGCGGCACCGGCACCGGCCGCGCAAAGGAATATCGAAACGCCAACAAGACTGCGCAGCATCGAAATCATGGGGTCCGTTCTCATTTATCATTCGGGAATATGAGCTGTGTCTTTGCGCTCTGCATAAAATAATAGAACACAATGAAGCCTGTGCCGAAGTAATTTCCCTCATCTCTCTTGCCCCGATCCCGCCATGATCCTGACCGGCCCCGAACTTGCCCAAATACTTGAATTTGCCGAAGCCAGCCATTTAAGCAGACAGACCGACGCTTACCGTGAGTGGAGCGGAAACCCGCGCGCCCGGGCTATTGCCGTCGCCGGCGGCATCGCGGCGCTGACCGATCCGGCCTTCGGGCGCAAGCTCAACCACGTCACCGGCTGCGGCATGGATGCGCCGCTGCAGGCAGCAGAACTGGCCGGACTGGAAAGCATGTATGCCGCGCAAGGGCTGGAGACGCAGATAGATCTTTGTCCGCATGCGCACAGCGGGACGCTGGCGCTTTTGGCAGAACACGGCTATGCGGTCAATGCCTTCAGCAATACTTATGTGCGCAGCCTGGCTGCAGCAGATGTGCGCACCGCCGCAGCCAACGGCATTGAAATAATCGGCGACCAGGCCTGGGTAGCCGCCAGGTTTGCAACGCACTCGGTCGCGGGATTTTCGGTGCAGGCGGTCAAGCGCCCGCCCGCCTTGCTGGAAGCGCTGGCGCAGATCGCGTTGCGACGCAGCGACACGCGGCTGTTTGCCGCGACCGTAGACGGCCAGATCGCCGGCACGGCGGGGATGAGCCTGATCGAGACGCCCGCCGGCTTGCTGGCGCACTTGTACATCGCCAGCACCTTGCCTGCCTATCGCGCACGCGGGGTGCAGCTGGCGCTCTTGCACGCCAGGCTGGATGCCGCGCGCGAAGCCGGCTGCAGGCTGGCCAGCGTCACCGCCCGGCCGGCCAACGCCAGTGCGCGCAACACCGAACGCGCGGGCTTCAGCCTGGCCTACGCCAAGGCGACTTTCAGCAAGCGCCTGGCTTAAGCTAGCGTCCCGTCAGGTTTCATTGATCTGCACCGCGATGCCGTCCGCCTGCACCGTGATCTCGCCGGGCTCGAAGGCTTTCCCGCTCAGGCGCAGTTCATCGGCGGTAAAGGTATAGATCGGGTAATCCTTCAGCACCTGCTCGGCAACCATGGCGCCGATCTGGCTCAGCTGCTCCCGGTATTGCGGCGGCACGCTGCTGAAATCGATGGTGTCGACGGTGGGGCTGTCAAGACGGATGGCGCGCGTTGCCTTGTCGTACTTCAGGCGGCTGCTCAAGGTGATATTGCCGTTCAGCGGCGCCGCCAGCAGCAAGGGGCTGAGCACGCTGACATGCACCAGCGTGACGACCCGGTTCTGCGGCGCATTGAGGCTCAGCAGCGGGTTTTTCAAATCGACGTTGAACACTTCCGCATAACGCAGCCGCAGCGGAAATTTGCGCTCGATGGCGCTCTGCAGCTGTTGCTGCGTAAACGTGTATTCATTGGACCAGATGTTGTAGCCGGCCCAGGCGCCGCCGGCAGCGCCGAACGCGCCCAGCGCCAGCAGCGATTTGATCAGCATGCGCCGCTTCAAAGTTATTTCCATAGCCATTCTTGTCACTTTCAAACGTCAGATGGCAGATGCCATTTTTCCAGCTAGCGGAACTTCGACCGGCCCGGTCCGGAATAATTCAATTTCGGGCAAACGGCCAGAACAGTCCACCAGTCCACCAGTCAAGCAGGCAGCAGGATGACGCCGCCGGCGGTCTTGCCGCTTGATGGAACGGTAGGGGCCAAGCTCGTTGAGCGGCAGGAGCGCGCTGCCGACAGTGCCGATCATGCGCGCACCCTGGCGACATGCTGGAACAGCATGTGGGCGGTGATGCCGCGCAGCAGAGTGCCGGTGGCCTGGACGTCGCTGACGCCTGCCTCGATGCCCTCAGCTGCCGCGAACAACGGCGCGCACTACTTGATCGTGTCGGCTGCAGCCTTGCACACGGCGGCGTCCTGATCGCCTGTGCCGCCGCTACAGCCGATGGCGCCGACAAGCTTCCCTCCTTCTACCAGCGGGAACCCGCCTGGCGATGCCACCAGCTGCGCATCCAGCGTTTGCACGTATCCATGCCCGGTCTCAGACTGGTTGTAGAAGACCCGGGTTTCGCGGCGAAATCTGGCGGACGTGCGTGCTTTGTTCTGCGATATCGCGATCGATGCGAATTGCGCACCGTCCATGCGCTCGAACGCGAGCAGTTCGCCATGCGGATCGACGACAGCGATATTCATTTTCCAATCGTGTTTCCTGGCTTCGGTTTCCGCAATCATGAGCAGTTTCTTCGCGCTGTCCAGGCCGATCGCGGCGCCATAGGGAATCTCGAATGGCATCTTGTCGGGCGTCCCGCCCGCCGGGGGTTGCGGGGCCGGGGTTTGCGCCGTCGCGGCGGTTGCCGCTGCCAGGCAGGCAGCGCACGCGATCTGGATGAGGTTTTGCATCGCATCATCTCCCATGGGTTGGCGGGAGCCGCGTGCTTGAGGCTGTGTCGGAGCGCTTGGCACGCCGGGCCGGGTGTTCCCACTGTAGCGCCACGCTGGACGGCACGCAAGGGGCATTTGCTCATCTTGGATGCACGCGGATTTGCCGCCCCGCGACAGCCGCGCCATTTCAGTCAGTCAGGCGCCTCAGGTGTATGCTAATGCGGTAAATCCTGATTTGCAGCTTTTCGCGGAAATTGAGTGCAGTACAAAAATGGCATCGAGATCCCGGACACGCAGGCGGCATGCCAGCCTCAGACTTTGACCCGCGGCGGAGCCATGCCGCGGCAGCCAGAGCTATCCTGCAATACTGCGTCCCATATCGAAGTTCGTCATCACAGCACAGGGAAAGGTAAAGAAATCATGGCTACGAACACAATCCGTCTTCATCGCGTACTCCGGGCACCTCCAGAGAGAATCTACCGGGCGTTTCTTGATGCCGACGCGATGACTAAATGGCTCCCACCAAACGGGTTCACTGGCAAGGTCCACCATATCGACGCCAAAGTCGGCGGCACTTACAAAATGTCGTTTACGAACTTCGCCACGAAACATAGCCATTCCTTTGGCGGGGAATATCTCGAGCTAATACCCAACGAACGAATTCGGCATACGGACAAATTCGACGATCCCAATTTGCCGGGGGAGATGCAAACGACGATTTCTTTGCAAAAGGTCTTCTGCGGCACTGAAGTCAACATTGTGCAAGAAGGCATACCGGAAGCCATTCCACCCGAGGCTTGCTATCTTGGATGGCAGGAATCGCTCACTCTTCTTGCGCAACTGGTTGAGGCTGAGGTTTCCGGATAACCAGTTGCGAGGAATACTATGCCGAGACTTCGGGTCCAGAGCTTTGCGATTGCAATCGACGGTTACTGTGCTGGACCGAGCCATACATGGCTGCCCAGGTGCCGATCATGGAATTCTTCGCGGTCAGGTGGCTGCGGCAGCCGCCCAGGTACACATTGCCGGTGCTGGCGCCGCAGGCAGGCGCAGCCATGAACGCCATCGCACCTCCGCTCGTCGCTGCCAGTGCAGCGATCATTCTGCTGCTGGGCCTCCTGCATCTCCTGTACACCTTCTACGGTCCCAAGCTGTTCCCCCGCGATCGTGAACTGCAAACGCGCATGCAAGAGGTCTCGCCCGTTATCACGCGCCAAACAACGATGTGGAAGGCCTGGGTCGGCTTCAACGCCAGTCATAGCTACGGCCTCATCCTGTTCGGCGCCGTGTATGGCTACCTGGCCCTTGCGCACAGCGACTTCCTGTTCCAGTCCGTCTTTCTGCTCTTGCTCGGCCTGATACTGCTGTTCGGCTACGTCTTCCTCGCCAAGAGGTATTTTTTCCGCATCCCGTTTCGGGGCACCCTCTTGGCAACCATCCTCTATACCCTCGCGCTCATTATCCGCTGGACCTGACACTTCCTTCACGTGGCATTAAGCAATCTCTTCCGCCCAAGCTCGTCACGGGAGCCGGTGCGGCCGGCGGGATCGCCTTGATCAACACGTTGGGCCAGCTCGGCGGCATTGTCAGTCCGGTGATGGTGGGCAGCATCAAGGATCTCACCGGCAGCACTACGCCGGCGCTGTATGCGATCGGCGGCATGACCTTGTTATGCGCACTGATCCTGATGTACGGTTTGCCGGAAAAGCTGCAGCAAAAAGAGTAGCGTACCAAGCGCTTGATTGCTGATTTTCATTGTGTGGATTGGTCAATGCCTGCCCACTCCCGCACAGCCTGCGTAAACAGTTTCAGCGCCGTCGGCGGATGGCGGTTGGCCGGGTAATACAGGCACAGGCCCGGCATGGAGGGACTCCACTCGGGAAGCAGCTGAATCAGGCGACCCGACAGCAAATGCTCTTTCACGTGATAATCCGGCACCCAAGCGATACCAATTCCAGCCAATGCCGCATCGACCATCAGGTTGGTATTGCCAAGCGTCATTGGTCCTGCGACATCCATGTTCACGTTTGTTCCCTGGCGCTCCAGATTCCAGCGATAGAGTGCGCCGCTCGCGAACCGAAAGCGTATGCACCGATGGTGTTCCAGATCCTGCGGCGTCTTCGGCGGTGCGTGCCTGGCGAGGTAATCCGGCGACGCAACTGCAGCGAACCGCATATCGGGGCCGAGTCGGACAGCGATCATGTCGCGCGGCACATCTTCCAATATCCGCATGCCTGCATCGAAACCATCGGCCACGATATCCACGAATCTTGTATCCACAACGATTTCCACATGAATATCTGGATATTTCTTCAGAAAGTCTGGAAGTACGTGGCGCACCAGGGGCTTGGCGCCGGCTTCGGCTGCGCTGATGCGTATCGAACCGGAAGGACGATTGATAACAGACGCGGCTTCGTTCACTGCGTCCGTCAGATCGGTGATAGCAGGTTTGACACGTCGGAGCAATTGCTCGCCGGCCTCGGTTAACGCAACAGAGCGGGTTGTCCGGTTAAATAATCGCACGTTAAGCCGCTCTTCGAGGTTCCGCATGGCGTGACTCAATGCCGATGGCGAGACCCCCATCTCGCGCGCGGCCGCACGAAAGCTTTTCTGTTCTGCGATAGCAACAAAAGCTGTGAGTTCGGATAAGCCTGCTTGCAGCATAGATGAATTTTACTCAATAGATTGTACATATCTTACTGGATTGTTGAGCATTGCGCAGCAACCTATACTGCATCCGACAGAACGCCGACAGGCGCCCAACGGTGCCTGTCGGCATCGAGCATTTCTCATGTGCGCCCCGCTTCACTCACCGATCGATCCGCTCTCGCCCGCACGGCGACGCGTTGGCCGTGACACCTCAAAAGGAAATTGCATGGATACCCGCAACCCAACTGGCAACAACATCGAAGGAAAAGTCGTCGTTATCACCGGGGCAAGCAGCGGGCTAGGTGAAGCCACCGCCCGGCACTTGTCCGCGCTGGGTGCGACAGTTGCGCTAGGCGCTCGACGTACGGATCGCATCCAGGCATTGGCGGAAGAATTGACCCGCGCCGGCGGAAAGGCCATCGCAGTCGCAACCGACGTCACCGACCACGAAGCGGTGAAAGCATTGGTCGACACAGCAGTGCTTTCCTTTGGGCGCATTGACGTCATGATCAACAATGCCGGACTGATGCCTCACTCCCCTCTTGAACGCCTCAAGATCGAAGACTGGAACCAGACAATCGACGTGAATATCAAGGGTGTCTTGCATGGCATCGCGGCAGCGCTGCCGCATATGAAACGGCAGAAAAGCGGCCACATCATTAATGTCTCGTCGGTTGCCGGTCGTCAGGTCCGGCCCGGCAGTGCCGTCTATGCGGCAACCAAAGCCGCCGTGCTGATGATTTCGGAAGGCCTGCGCCAGGAAGTGAAGCCGTATGACTTGCGGACCACCGTGATCTCGCCAGGCGCCGTCGCCACAGATCTTCCAGGCAGCGTGACTGAGCCGGATGTCGCGGGCTTTATCAGCAAGTTCTATGAAGAATATGCAGTCCCGCCGGAGTCCTTTGCGCGTGCCGTCGCCTTCGCCATCAGTCAGCCGCCGGAAATCGATGTGAACGAAATTCTATTCCGGCCAACGCGCCAGGAAGGTTGAGTCTTGTAAATATGAAAAAATGCAGAAGCATCAATTTGGTCTTGACGGCATCGAAGCCTTCTCGTCTGGACTCGACGGCATGAATATGGGCTGTCCATGAAGGCGACTACTTTCAATCGGTTTGAGGAAGTACGCCTGGTACATCGAGTCCCCTTGCTGGCGATCATTCTTTTGAGTTATCTGATGATCGTGCTGGATGTCTCCATCGTGATTACCGGTCTCCCGAAAATTCGTGACGGCCTGGGCTTTTCCGCCACAGCCTTGTCCTGGGTGCAAAACGCATACACCCTGACGTTCGGCGGTTTGCTGTTGCTGGGTGCGCGTGCCGGAGACATCCTTGGCCGACGCGCAATGCTCATCACTGGATTGGCCGTATTCACCGGCGCATCGATGGCGATCGGACTGGCAGCAACCCCTGCCTGGCTGGTGTGCGCACGCGCGATACAAGGTGTGGGCGCTGCCATTCTGGCCCCATCCACCTTGGCGTTGCTATCGACAAATTTTGCGGAAGGTCCCGAGCGCACCCGGGCGCTTGGATACTATGGCGCGACGGCCGGCATCAGCGCCAGCGTTGGGTTGGTGGTAGGCGGCGTCCTGGCCGACCTGCTTTCCTGGCGCGTCGGCTTTTTCCTGAACCTGCCGATCGGCATGGCGCTGATCTGGGCGGCGCGCAAGTATATCCAGGAGACGCCGCGCCGCTCGGGCCAGCTGGATATCGTGGGCGCCGTCACCTCAACGCTTGGCATGAGCGCTCTGGTCTATGGCCTGGTCAATGCCGCCGCGCGCGGCTGGAGCCACCCGCAGACGGTAGCGACGCTGGGAGCCAGTCTGATTTTGCTGGCGTTGTTCGTTTTCAACGAGTCCCGGGTGCAGCAGCCAATATTGCCACTGCGCTTGTTCTCCAATCTTTCGCGCAATGGCGCCTATCTGTCGCGAATGCTGTTCCTCGGCGGCATGATCGGCTTCTGGTTTTACACCACACAGTTCTTGCAGGGCATATTGGGCATGCGGCCCATGCAAGCGGGACTGGCCTTCCTGCCTGCGACGCTGATGAATTTTGCGGTAGCGATGATGGTGCCAAGGCTGGCGCAGCGTTTCGGTAATTCCCGCTTGCTTGTTGCGGGCCTTGCCACTTCAGTCATCGGCATGACATGGCTGGGACAGGTCACTGTAGATACCTCCTATTTAACGGGTATCGCGTTGCCGATGCTGCTCATTGGCGCCGGACAAGGCGCCTCGCTCAGCCCACTCACGGTTGCCGGTGTTGCCGGGATTGCTGCGGAAGATGCGGGAGCTGCTTCGGGCCTGGTGAATGTGGCGCATCAGCTGGGCGGCTCCCTGGGCCTGGCGACGCTGATTGTCGTCTTTGCGTCTGCCGGAGGCGCCGGCATTGCCGACAGCCGGGTTGACCTTGCGCATCGTATTGCGACGGTGATGTCCGCCGGCGCAGTTCTCCTGGCGCTGGCATTGATTATTGCCCTGTTCAGCGTCGCTCGACGCAATACGGGGCGAAACATATAACCAGATCACCGTCATTGCCCTCATCGCACGCGGGCAAACCGCAATGGCGACAACAGCCCATCCAATTTTCTGAAACCTGAGTTTTACAAACAAGGAGCATTCATATGGTGCACAAAGCTTTAAATTCCATCGTCCTGGCAGCGGCGGTTGCGGTCTCGGCAAGCCAGGCCGACGCGGCGGATTACAGAAAGAATCCCTTCACTTTGGTCTACGAGGGCGCAATTACCCAAAATCTACCGGGCAAGGTCAATATGCATCCGGTCACTTACAAGCTGAACGGCCTGGATATTTCCGCCAACATCTATACCCCAGCCAACTACGATCCGAAGAAAACCTATCCCGCCGTGGTAGTGGCGCATCCGAATGGCGGGGTGAAAGAGCAAACGGCAGGCTTGTATGCCCAGAGGCTGGCGGAACAAGGCTACATCGCGATCACCGCGGATGCAGCGTATCAAGGCGCGAGCGGAGGCCAGCCGCACAATACGGACAAGCCAGCAAACCGTATTGAGGATATCCATGGAATGGCGGACTTCATCACCCGGTATCCTGGCGTAGATCAGGCCCGTTTAGGCTTGCTCGGCATCTGCGGCGGCGGCGGGTACTCGTTGGCAGCGGCGCAAACAGACAAGCGATTCAAATCGGTTGCGACCTTGAGCATGTTCAACTCCGGAATGGTTCGCCGCAACGGCTTCATGGATTCACAACTATCCACCATTCAAGAACGCCTTCAGCAGGCCTCCAATGCCCGCGCCCAGGAAGCCGCTGGCGGGGAAGTCCTCTATGCGAACAACGTGCAATTGACCGATGAGAAAATTGCCAAGCTTCCGTTTGAAATGTATCGCCAAGGATTTGAATATTACGGAAAAACCCATGCCCACCCGAATTCGGATCCTAAATATACATTGAGCAGCCTGTTGGACCTGATGAGTTTCGATGCCACGGATCACATTGATCTGATTGACAAACCGCTGTTGATGATCGCCGGCGGCAAAGCCGACAGCCTGTACATGACAGAGCAGGCCTTTGCCAAGGCATCCGGAACCAAGGATAAAGAGCTGTTCAAAATCGATGGCGCAACGCATATTGAAACCTATTGGGTGCCTAAGTATGTGGACGCCGCCGTGGGAAAACTGGCCAAGTTTTATGCAAGAACCCTCTAGAGCGAACGACGGACGCCCCAAAGGAATCATTCGGGAGAAATACTTGAAACATCGCGCAATCAGCCTCTTCCACGCAGCGAGCATGATGCTCTGCGGCCTGTCGGTCGAGGCGCATGCCCAGGGCGCGGCGCCTGCTGCTGTCACAGAGACCAGCGCTAGCTGGCAACCGACGCGGGCTCAACAGCTGATGGGCGACATTGCCCCTAAGATGGCGGAACTGACGGACGATGTCTTGTTCGGAGACGTATGGCAGAGGCCCCAGTTATCCAAACGGGATCGCAGCCTCATCACCGTAAGTGCACTTGTCGCCATGAATCGCCCGGATCAACTGCGCGCCCATCTTGCCTTAGCGCGCGAGAACGGGCTGAGTGAAGAAGAACTCATTGAAACGATCACGCATCTGGCGTTTTATTCCGGATGGCCAAATGCCGTGACTGCAATTTCGGTGGCTAGAGAAGTTTTTAAAAAAACACCTGTCGAAGACAAGAAGGGAATACCATGAAAAGCTACGTCGCATTGGCCGCAGCCTCGTTAATTGCCAACTCTGCCGTGTCCGGCGGACTGGATGAAAAAATTACAGTCACCGAAGTCGGCTCGCAAGACTCAACCGTCGGGCCGGCTGCCAATTTCACCGGCACGGTGCGCGTCGACTCTCCATTTCGGGCCGCCATGCCGGCAAGAGTCGGTGGCGCAATCGTTACCTTTGAACCCGGCGCACGCACCGCGTGGCATACCCACCCTCTGGGACAAACATTGATTGTCACTGCGGGAGCGGGATTGGTCCAGCAGTGGGGCGGGAAGATCCGGCGCATTCGGGCAGGCGATGTCGTATGGATTCCGCCGGATACCAAACATTGGCATGGCGCCGCGCCTGCAACTGGCATGACACATATTGCAATCGCGGAATCGCTCGATGGAAAAGCCGTGACATGGATGGAGAAAACCACCGACGAACAATACCGCGCAAGCACGGATACCGAATCCAATTGAACCGCGTTCCCAACGCTTCAAGCTCTTGTAAGCGCATAAAAGCACGTAATGAAGTCCGAACCTTGTCGGGCCCCCACGTGGAAAATGGTCGCCCATGCAGGCAACGATCATCAGCGTCCGCGCCTGACGCACGCGCGCACATATCGGTCAAAGCCGTCTATCAAGCTTACTGATTATCGCGTTCAGCTATATCCGTCATTTCATCTATCGCAATTATGGCTTGACTTAAAGCCCACTTTAACTTGTATCCTGGCCCGCAACCCAACTTCACACATTGCTTGAATCATTAAGTTGGCCTCACGTTGCTTATATATCAACACATCAGGAATTCAAGGAGCCGATATGGAAGCAAGTTTTTGGCATAAAAAGTGGGAACGAGGCGAGATCAATTTTCATGAGAGCGAGGCAAACCCGCTGCTGACAGCACATTTTGAAAAATTGCATCCGGCAAATGGCAGTCGCGTATTCCTGCCCTTGTGCGGCAAGACACGTGATATTGCATGGCTGCTTGCCTGCGGCTATCGAGTTGCCGGAGCAGAATTGAGCGGACATGCCGTCAGCGAATTGTTTAAAGAACTTGCCTTGGAGCCGAAAATATCCAAAGTCGGGAAATTGACACGTTACAGCGCCAAAGATATCGACATATTGGTAGGGGATATTTTTGACGTGTCTGCCGAATATCTCGGGCCTATAGACGCGATATACGATCGTGCGGCGTTAGTTGCCCTGCCCCTTTCCGCACGAGAGAAATATGCGTCGTACCTGATGAAAATAACCGGCGCGGCACCGCAATTGCTGATCACTTACGAATACGAGCAAGCGCTGATGGATGGTCCGCCGTTTTCGGTCAACGGTGACGAAGTAAAGCAACGCTATGGCGCTGCTTACCAATTGACGCTAGTCGAAAACAGGGATGTCGCGGGTGGATTGAAGGGGAAAGTGGCGTCGACGGAGACCGCCTGGTTGCTCCAGAAAGCCAACAAATAATGTGCTGATTCGAATCGGTGCGGATATCCTGGGCCACCCCCCGGCCTGGTGACGCAGCAGGTGGTTGACGATACTCCCCGCGGCAGGTTGTATACTGTTGGCTTTTTACGGCGACAGCCTTACTCCGAAAGACAAGATCATGAGCACTCTGCCAGCCTGCCCCAAATGCAGCTCCGAATTCACCTATGAGGACGGCGGCCTCTATATTTGCCCGGAGTGCGCCCACGAGTGGCCGCAGCAGGCGGCGGCCGATGCCGCCGGCGACGGCGCCAAGGTTTACCGCGACGCTGTCGGCAATATCCTGCAGGACGGCGATACCGTCACCGTCATCAAGGACCTGAAACTGAAGGGCTCGGGCGGCGTGGTCAAGGTCGGCACCAAGGTAAAGAACATCCGCCTGGTCGACAGCGACCACGACATCGACTGCAAGATCGATGGCTTCGGCGCCATGAGCCTGAAATCGGAGTTCGTCAAAAAGGTGTAATCGCACGGGAGCCTTGACCGGTTCCCAAGCCGCAGTCTGGTTTCCGAGTTGCCCAACCAAGCGCTTTCCATAGCCCATGCCGAGACACAATCCAGCGCTGCACCGCATCCACAAACCGCCCATGACGGCGCGCCGGCTGCGCTTCCTGATCTTCGGCGGAATCGTCTTGCTGGCCTTGCTGGGCTGGGGCCTGGCAGTCGTCCTCAAGCCGGCGATCCAGCGCACCATCGTGATCACCACCGGCGCCGACAAAGGCATCTACGCCGGTTTCGCCGACCGTTACGCGCCGCTGCTGAAGCGCGAAGGCATCACCCTGGATATCCGCAGCTCTTCCGGTTCGGTGGAAAACTATCAGCGGCTGAAGGATCCAGACAGCGAATACGAAGTCGGCTTCATCCAGTCCGGCACCGCCGCGCCCTCGCCCGAAGACCGGCTGCAAACCATCGCCGCCGTATCGTACGAGCCGATCTGGGTCTTCTATCGCGGCGACGCCGTCGTCAACCGGCTGGCGCAGCTGCGCGGCAAGCGGATTTCTATCGGCGTTCCCGGCAGCGGCCTGCTGACGGTTTCGCGGGTGCTGCTGGGTCACAGCGGCGTCAGCGCCGATAACACCAGCCTGCAGGAAATGGATGCCTACAAGGCCTATCAAAGCCTGGAAAGCGGCCAGCTGGACGCCGCCTTCTTCATCGGCCGGCCGGATGCGCCTATGCAGCAAATGCTGCTCAACAGCGACCTCAAGCTGATGAGCTTTGCCCAGGCCGATGCGCTGGTGCTGAAATTTCCTTCGCTTTCCAAGATCATCTTCCCGCGCGCCTCGACCAGCGTCGTCAACGACCTGCCGCAAGCCGACGTCACCCTGCTGGCGGCGACCGCGCTGCTGGTTTCCAAGGACACGCTGCACCCGGCGCTGGCTTACCTGCTGCTGGAAGCGGCCAACGCCGCGCATGCGCGCGAAGACTATTTCACGCCGCGCGGCGTGTTCCCCAACCTCAACACCGATGATTTCCCCGTCTCGGACGAGAGCACGCGCTACTTCAAATCCGGCCGCCCTTTCCTGCAGCGCTACCTGCCGTTCTGGCTGGCCAGTTTCATCGAGCGGCGTTTGCTGATCCTGCTGCCTTTCATGGCCTTGCTGTTCGGCCTGCTGCAGGCTTTGCCGCGCATGGTGGAGGCGCGCATGAAAAACCGGCTGGTGGTGTGGTATCGGGAGATCAAGTCGCTGGAAGATGAGATATGGCAAAACAAACAGCCAAGTCCGGAACAGATTGCGCAGTGGCGCGAGGATATCGAAAACATCGACGCCAACGCTAGCCAGATCCGGATCCCGCAGCGTTATTTCCAGGATGTGTACACGCTCAAGCAGGCGATCCGCGTAGTGCGCGACAGGATTTCACAGGTTGCCGGCAAGACCAAGGAATAGATCTTGCGCTGCGGCAGGCTGCTGCAGCAGCGCTACACCGTCCAGTTTCCAGACATATTGCATTCTCGTCTCGGACTGCACCGGCACGCCGTCGCGAACAATATCAAAAAGACAACTATTCGTATCGCAGCAACAGTCGCCGAAGGCGATCAAGGGCGACCGGCTGACCGGGCAGATGTTCCGCTTGCCTGCCCTCGCTGGAAGCCGCCTTCAAGGTCGGCAGCCGCGCGGCGCGCGAATTGAGCGGTCACTGGGACAGATAACGCGACATCCGGCCGAAGCGCAAATAAGACCAGGGCCGGGAAGCGGCATGCTTCCGGTCTTGTCCTGCCGGCTCATTCCATTTTCCAGACATACTGCATGCGGGTAGTCGACTGCACCGGCTGGCCGTCCGCCATTGCAGGCGTGAAATGGCAAAGGCTCCAGGCTTTCAAGGTAGCGCGGTCCAATTCTTTGAAGCCGCTGCTTTTTTCAATCGAAGCGTCGACCACGCTGCCGTCGGCGCCGATGATCAGCTTCACGTTCACCGTCCCGGTTTCTTCATTGCGCAGCGAAGTCCTGGGGTATTCCGGCTTTTCGCAATTGCCGCTCACGCGCGCGCTGGTATGCTCTGGCCCGGCGAGCGCGGTCGTTGCCGCCGCGGGAGAAGGCTGGGCGACAGAAGTCGGCAGCTCGTTGGTCGGCGGCTTGACGCTGGTGACGGCGGCAATCACATTTTCCTGTGGCTGCTGCGCTACCTTGACTTCAGGCGGCGGCACATACGGCGGCGGCGGCGGCGCGGTGGATTTCGGCGGCGGCGGTGTCGGTTTGTCGGGCAGCGGCGGGGGCGGCGGAGGCTTGATTTCAGCGATGATCTTGGTGATCACCGGTTCCTGGATCACCTCCACCACTTTGCGGGCCAGACCTGTCACCAGTGCATATACGACCGCGATATGCATCAAGACGACAATGCTGACGCCGACCAGCTTCCTGATCGGCCGCTCCTGTTCCAGCGTGAAATCCATTGCCGGACTCCTGTCTGCTCGCCTGGCTTTTTAACGATTCTGGCACCGGCGGCAAGCCAGCCGCCGATGTCCTGATTTGTTGCGGATCGTCTAATTTCATACTAGCAGCTTAGGCGCCACAGTAAAGGGTGCGCTGCAATATTCACAGCCTAATCGACCACAAACAGCTTGGCGCCAACGGCGGTAAACGACCTGTGCGGCTCGGCGCCATCCGCCACCTGGTAGCTCATTCCCGGCTTCAGCACGAACTTGCGGCCGTCTTCCAGTTCCGTCTCCAGTTCTCCTTCCAGGCAGAACAGCACATGCCCCTTGCTGCACCAGTGGTCGGCCAGGTAGCCCGGCGTATATTCGACCATGCGCACCCGGATTTCGCCGAAATGGCGGGTGCGCCAGTAGGCCATCCCGCTTTCGCCCTTGTGTTCAGTCCGTTCCACGCTTGCCCAGTCGGTGGTTCCGAAAGGGATATCAGTCATCTTCATGGTTTTCCTGGATTTTTGCGTATATCGATGCCGCCGGAAGCGGTCAAACCCTGGCGTTCAGGGCCGCTCGACCATCCGCACATCGTTGGCGCCGACAGCGCAGCTGGAGGGCGATGCCGCCACGCTGCCGCGGTTGCGCAACAGCACCAGTTCGGCCAGCACAGACACCGCGATTTCCGCCGGCGAGCGGCTCCATATCTGCATGCCGATCGGCGCATGCAGCCGTGCTATCTGCTCGCTGCTCAGGTCCAGCGTCAGCAATCTTTCCTTGCGCGCTTCGGTGCTCGCCATCGAACCGATCGCGCCGACGTAGAAAGCATCCGTCTTCAACGCTTCCATCAGCGCCATGTCGTCGACTTTCGGATCATGGCTGAGGGTGACGATGACGGTGCGGCGGTCGGGCTTGAACGCCAGCACGACATCGTCCGGCATGCCGTCCAGCCAGGTGACGTCGTCAGCCTGCCAGTTGCGGCGCTGTTCTTCGCGCGGATCGTTCAGGTAGACAGAAAAATCCAGCGCCGGCGCCATCTGCGCCAGGTATTCCGAGACCTGGCCGGCGCCGATGATCAGCAGGCGCCAGCGCGGCCCGAAGACCTGCAGCAATTCTTCTTCATCGAAACGCAGCGCGAAATCGGCGGCGGTGGCTTCGACAGTGGCCACGCCACTGCGCATGTCGAGGCGGCGCTGCACCAGCCGGCGGCCGCCGACGGCCTCCAGCAAAGGCGTCAGCGCGGCGGCTGAGCTGAGCGGCTCGATCACCAGCTCCAGCGTGCCGCCGCAAGGCAGGCCGAAACGGCGCATCTGTTCGGCGCTGATGCCGTAGCGGACCAGTTCGATTTTTTCCGGGAAGGCGGCGGCGAAGCGCTGCATCAGGTCGTCTTCGATGCAGCCGCCGGAAACCGAGCCGGTAAAATCGCCGGCATCGGTAATCGCGAACAGCGACCCGAGCGGCCGCGGCGCCGAGCCCCAGTTGCGCACCACCGTCACCATGGCGACCCGCTTACCCTGCTGCAGCCAGGCGGCGGCGCTCTTCAATACTTGATAGTCGACTGCATTCATGCTCGCTTGATTCCTCTTTCAATTCTCACCAGTGTAATGAAAAACAGGATCGACCGCTTGCACGGTGGATCCTGTCGAACTGCCGGCGGCGACCGGTTAATGTGCAGCAGCGCTCAGCCTTAACGCCTTGACCTGATCGGCAGTGATGCTGGCCGACTGGCCGCCCCAGGTGGCGCGCAGGAAATTGGCCAGCTGCGCCAGTTCCTTGTCGTTCAGCTGGCCGGCAAATCCCTGCATGTCCTGCAGGCTCTCGGTGCCAGGGAATTTCTGCGCTTCGATGCCGTCCAGCATGGCGACGATCAGGTTATGGGGATCGGCGTTGCGCACCGTCGAATTGCCCTTCATCGCCACCGCCACATGCGGCTTGCCGTCGCCCTGGAAACCATGGCAGCCGGCGCACACCGCGGTGTACAGGCGCTTGCCGGCATCCAGTTCGATCGCGTCCGCCGTGACGGCCTTGACCGGCTCGGGCGGCAGCGGCTGGTCGCCCATCAGGTAAGTCGTCACCGCGGCGAGGTCATCCTTGCTCAGGTATTGCGTGCTCAGATGCACTACCGGGAACATTTCGCCGTAAGCCGAACCCTGGGGTGCGATGCCGCTGGCGAAAAAGGTCTGCAAATCCGCTGCAGTCCAGCCCACCGCCGCCAGGCCGGCTGGCGTGATGTTCGGTGCGGCGACACGGCCGAGCGCAGAACCCGTCAGCGATTTCGACAGATCCAGCTGGCCGAAAGCGCCGCGCGGCGTATGGCATTCAGCGCAGTGGCCCAACGCATTGCTCAGGTACTGGCCGCGCTGCCACATGGCCGACTTGCCGACGGACGCATCAGCCAGCTGGTCCTTGAGGAAAGGCACGTTCCAGAACATCATGCCGAAGCGCATGTTGTACGGGAATTTCAAGTCCGGAGCGCGGGTTGGCACGGCCACCGGCTTTTGCTGCATCAGGTAGGCATAGATCGCGTCGCTGTCGGCCCGCGTCAGCGAGCGGTAGGAGGTATAAGGCATGGCCGGGTACAAATGCTTGTCCGGCGTGACGCCATCGTGCAGCGCCTTGTAGAACTGGTCGGCGCTCCACTTGCCGATGCCGTGTTCCTTGTCGGGCGTGATGTTGGAGCCGTAGAACTTGCCGAACGGCGAAGCCAGCTCGACGCCGCCGGCGAAAGGCGCGCCGGTGGCCGTGGTGTGGCAGGCGGCGCAATCGGCAGCCTTGGCCAGGTAGCGGCCGAGGGCGACCTGGTCAGCGCTGCCGGGCTTGACCGCGCTTTGGCCGGCGGCCTGGGCGGATGCCGCCGCCGAGCTGCTGCCGCCGTCGCAGGCGGCCAGCAGGCTTGCCGCCAGCACCGGCAGCGCCAGGCCGCGCAGGACCGTGCGAAGAAGATATCGAGGCTTGATCATCATTTGGCGTCCTTCACCAGTCCCGGCGTGCTCAGCACCACTTCCTTGACCGCCTCGAAGTAGCGGACATAGCCGGTACAGCGGCAGATGTGGTCGTTCAAGCCTTCCGTGATGACGTCATCCAGCTGCGCCTTGCTGACCGGCTGGCGTTTCAGCTTTTCCACCAGGACCGTGGCGGCATTGACGAAGCCAGGCGTACAGTAGCCGCACTGGAAGCTGTAGTGCTCCAGGAATTTCTGCTGGATCGGCGACAGCGCCACCACTTCGCCCTGCTCGTTGCGCTGGGCGTGGCCTTCCACGGTGCGCACTTTCTTGCCTTCGAAAAAATGGGCGCCGGTGATGCAGGAACGCACTTCTTCGCTGGTGCCGTCCGGCTTGTCCAGGATCACCACGCAAGCGCGGCACAGACCCTGGCCGCAGCCCAGGCGCGAGCCGGTCAGGTCCAGGTATTCATGCAGGAAATCGATCATCATGATGCCTTCCGGCACCGGCACCGGGCCGACCGGCTTGCCGTTGATATGCATGGTGATGGGGTGTATGGTCATGCTCATGCCAGAGCCTCCTGGATATTTTGTTGGGTTACCGGCAGATCGGTGAAACGGTGGCCGATGGCGTGGGCGATGCCGTTGACGATGGCGCCGACCACCGGGATCATCACCACTTCGGCGATGCCTTTAGGCGGATCGGTCTCGGTCAGCGGCGGCAGCACCTCGCTGGTCTGGCTCCAGACCGCGACATCCTTGGCACGCGGCAGCTGGTAGCGGTTGAAGTTCCAGCTGCCGTTGCCGGGACCGTCTTCGTACAGCGGCAGGTATTCGTGCAAGGCATGGCCGATGCCCATCGCCAGGCCGCCCTGCAGCTGGCCGGAGACCAGCTGCGGCGAGATCTGGTTGCCGCATTCCATGATCGAATGATGGGTCAGCAGCTCGACCTTGCCGCTGGCTTCATGCACCGCCAGCTCGACCAGGGTGCCGACCGCGCTGTAGTAAGTCACGGCGGCGTTGTTGCGCTGGGTCGGCGGGATCAAGACCTTCTTGCGGTTCAGCACTTCGTAGCCGCCGCTGGTAGTCATCTTGGCTTGCTGCGCCTTGGCGGCGCCCTCGCCGTAACGCACCGACAAGCCGTCCAGCGGTACCCGCACCAGCTTTCCGAGAATTTCGAAATCGGCTTCGGTCCATTGCCAGCGATTGAAGACGTGCACCGTGGCGCCGGTCACCAGCCCCAGCTCATGGGCTTTCTTGACCAGCTGTTCGTAGGGCAGCGCTTGCAGGCCGGCGGCCGACAGCTTGCCGTCGACCCAGCGCGCATCTTCCACCCGCACCACCAACGGCGCCGCCTGGCCGCCGCCTATGCCCTGGCTCCAGATCGCCATCGCCGCCGGCCACAGGCCGTGCATGAAGATGACGCGCGCCGCTTCGCGCGTGCTGTGGGTAAAGTAGAAAGCCGAATTGGTGGCGCTGGCCGGCGAGGAATAGCCCGGCGACCAGCGCGGATTGGCCGCCAGCTTGTCTTGCTCGGCCTGGCTCATGATATAAGGATCGCCGCTGGTGACCACCGGCAGATCGCTCCAATCGGTGATCGAGGTGCGCACTTCATGGGCCGGCTTGCCCAGCCATTTGGCGCAGGCGATCGCCTGCGAAGTCGACATGCCGGTGCCGATTTCAGCCGCGCTGTGCGACAGGTGGATCTGGCCGTCGGCGCTGATCTCGACCTTGGCGAACGACGCTTCGGCGCCGGTGCCGAAATCCTTCTGTACGCAGGCGAAGCCGACGCCGTAGCGGTAGCCCGGATGGCTGGCTTCGTACTCTGCTTTCCTCTTGGCGCGGTTGACCCAGAGCGGATGCAGCTTGGCTTTTTGCAGCACTTCGTCGACCCGGATGGCGCCCGCCGGAATCGCGCCCTGGGTGTTCTTCATGCCGGAGCGCAGCGCGTTCTTCAGGCGGAAATCGATGGCGTCGAGACCGAGCTTTTCAGCCATCTCGTCGATCATCATTTCGGTCGCCGCCATGCTTTGCAAGGTGCCGTAGCCGCGCGCCGAACCGGCGTCGATTGCACGAGTAGCAATCGCGACCGCCGCCAGGTCGTTCTTCGGGAAGTAGTAGATCGACTGCGCTGCCGTTGCGCCCACCATCGCCACCGATGGCGAGAAATTGGCGCGGCCGCCGCCGTTGGCTTCGAATTCGCCCTTGAACGATTGCAGCAAGCCGCTCTTGCGGTCGACCGCGATGCGGTAGTGCATCTTGAAGGCGTGGCGCTTGATCGAAGTCTGGAACTGCTCGTAGCGGTCGTTGGCCAGGCGCACCGGCTTGCCGTCCGCATACAGCGAAGTCAGCAGGCCGTAGAACGGGAAATTGTAGTGATCCTTGGAGCCGTAGCCGACCGTATAGCAAGGATGCAGGAACAGCTTCTTGAGAGGGAATTTTCCCTTCTTCATCATCTCGATGGCGCTCTCGACCACTTCCGCCGGCGATTGCGTCGGCACGACCATGTGCAGGGCCTGGCTGGCAGCGTCGTACCAGCAGTTGGCGTTGTCCGGCTCCAGCGCCGCGGTATCTATCGACTGCGTATTGTAGTTGCGTTCCATGACCAGCCAGTCGGCCGGCGGGTGGTCCAGCTGTTCCTGGATCTGGGCGGCGTAGAACATGCCCTGCTCGCCCAGCTTGCCGTGCTCCTGGCCGTCCGGCCAGACCGGCTGGTGCTTGCGCATCATGCTCGGGAATACCGGCGCATTCTTCAGGCTGGAGAAGACATCGTCGTCGAACGATGTCGCGCCGCCCACCCGCACGAAGCGGAAGCTGCCCCATGGATCGCGCTCCAGCGGGCCGGTCACCGGACCGTACTTGATGACTTCATCCTTGAATTGCAGCTTGTCTTTGGCGAAACGGAAACGGGCGAAATCGTTGTAGATCAGGATCGCCACGGCGTGCCCCAGGTATGCGGGAGTCTTGCCGGCCGGCAGCAGCATGTCTTCGCCATAGAAGACTGGGAAGGCGATGCCGTCGCGCGCCAGGTCGACAGCGGTGACTACCCGGTCCGGCATCAATTCGTCGCCAAGCATGCTCAGGTCAAAACCGAGGAAGCTGCGGTCCGCCTTGGTGGCGCGCAGGATGAAGGCATGGGCTTGCTGGTTCGGCCAGTGCGGCATGTCGCGCGCGCGTACATCGCGGGCAAACACCTTGGCGCCTGTGACCTTGGCAATGCCGTCGATGCGAAACTTGACATGACCGTTGCCGCTGTCCCACTGGATGGGCGTCAGGATTTTTTCTTCAAACAGGGCGGCGAATGCCTTGCCGCCCATGGGCGCTACGTAAACCGAGACTCCGGCGATTACGCTGGCCTTCAAAAAACTGCGACGCGAAAGGTCGAGTTTTGTCATGTATTTCTCCTCAAAAACCAGGGAACAGCCTCAGCGCCGCCGCCGTTTCAACTGCCGGCGATGGTTGCGCATGTTCGTAAGATCCAGCGAAAGCCCCTGCCGGGCATTCATCTGGGGGTCGGCATTTTATTACGTTGGAGAATGGACAACATCATCACTATGACATGATGAGAATAGGTGATTTGAAGGCAATCGCAATCGCTTTTGTATTTAATTGTTATAAAACAAGCTATTACGAATCTTCTTTTATTGAATAATTGTCATTTCAATGTCGCAACCGACTCGTGGAATTGGCCACTTCTGCTACCCTCGTTCGCCCCGGCCATGATACGAACAAGTCTCCTGCCCCTGCCCCCTCATACTCAGGCGATTGAAGACGGCGCTAGCGTGTTCGAGCCGGACCTGATGGCGACCAAGGATGGCTTCCTAGCGGCGCGCCGAGGAAAGAATCCCGCAGATTTGTCCCGACAATGCAAAATACGACGATCAGTTCGACGTGCCGCCCTGGCGGCAATCGTCGCCCTCGTCCAGGATATGCAGGCCGGCGGCGTAGGCCGCCATTTCCTGCTTGCCTGTTGCTGTCATCAGGTCTCCACAGGCAGGCTTGCCGCCGGCCGGCACGAAATCAGGCGGCAGGTGGGATTCTCGATCTCCCTCATCGGCGTATCACACCCACCGGGCCTGTCATGGGATTGTGCTCCAACGTTGAAAATCATTACCTAGGCATTGGTATACACCAACTGGGGCCTCTAACGCAGCATTATTACGTGGATCCATGCATTGCCCGGTGCCTGCATTGAAAAAAGTTCCAGTACGGTTTACTTTCAACCACTGCTGGTGTGCACTATTGTTGCAGACTGAGGTCTTAACAACATCATTACTGTCAGCAGTTAAACAAAACCCGTCGTTGCTGGATTGATGAAAGCGGAAATTATCATCTTGTGTGAATACCTGATTATTATTGTTCGTGCAGTGCCATAGTCCTGCCACCGACCCGCCGCCCAACATATCAAGGCAATATCCGCTGGATTCGTTCTTTAACTGTTTTTGTATTAAAGATGGACTTGGATTGACGCTCATCGTACAAACTTGCTCCGTTGTACACACCGTTTTTGCTATTGCGGCGCAATTACCATAGGTGTAAGTGTTGCTCCCGCTCGGACTCACCGTACCTCCGTTAGCTTTTGGCATGCCATATACCGCTATTGCCTGAGGTACGGCGGAACAAGATGGATGTTGGTCATCGCCTTGTGCAAAATTCTCAACCCATTCAGAAAGGCTCGCCAGCCCACCATAGCTCTGCGGGACAAGAATGGTTGCGACAACTTTGCTTGCATTAGTCCAGGTATTTTTTATAGATGCAGTCCACCCGCTATCTCCGGATTTCTCTATTCGAATTTGATAAGTAGTGCCTTCTTCCCAAAGGTAATCTGTCGAGCATTGCACTCCGTTTCCCTCATGACCGAAATTCGAACAATTGGCCCCTTCCGAATTTTGCCACCCCGTAGCCCCCCAAATAGCGAAATTCAATATCTTATTATTTCCACTCGTGCTTTGCAGGCCGACGTAACCCCCTTCCTTACTCCCGGTATAGTCCCATTGATGTGCCCAATAAGTTCTACCGTCATACCCAGGTTCCTTAGTGATGGTAATCGTGAACTCCATATCGCTATATCCATCCGAAACTTGTGGCCAACTCCGGTCAACTACAGCCATGCCGCCAGCGACAACAGCGTATGCTGCAACAGAAGTGAAACTGCCTGATATCAACACTGCACTGAGGATCAACTTAAGAAGCCAGTTCATTTTTGTTCCTTTTGAAAGGTCATCATATGGTGGACACCAAATGATCATGAGGCAGTCGTTGACGAATGCTCAGCAGCCGCCAGCCCGGACGGGTTCATGTATTCCAATCGGTCAGCTCAGCTCGACAACTTCCGCTCGGTCTTCATCATAGGAGCCCCAGGAACATTGATGATAGGAAATAGCGGCAGATACAATAGGCAAATTCCGCCGTAACAGTAGATGCGGCGACCACAGGAGAAAGTGATTAATCAAAACGAGGAAGTGTCGATCAGCATCGGCATCAGCATCCGCGATGCAGCCAGGCGAATCACTGATGGGACTGAGTGTCCCAAACTATCGACTTTGCGATAATGCGGACTAAGCGGTTACCTAGATTCAGGAAAATCAGAGAACGAGGACAGACATCAGCAGCATCTGCACCGGCAAAAATCACAGGCGCTCGGTCTCGCCGCTCTTGGGCTGCCACTTCATCAAGCGCTTCTCGATCATCCCCACCACCGTATCGAGCACCAGCGCAAAGGCAGTCAGCACCAGGATGCCGGCAAACACGGTGTTGATATCGAAGCTGCCCTCGGCCTGCAGGATCAGGTAACCGACCCCGCGCGCCGAGCCCAGGTATTCGCCGACGATGACGCCGACAAACGCCAGCCCGACCGAAGTGTGCAGGCTGGAAAACACCCAGGAAGTAGCCGACGGCAGGTACACCGTGCGCAGCAGCTGGCGCTGGTTGGCGCCCAGCATGCGGGCGTTCGCCAGCACTACCGGACTGACTTCTTTCACGCCCTGGTAAACGTTGAAAAATACGATGAAGAACACCAGCGTCACCGCCAGCGCCACCTTGGACCAGATACCGAGTCCGAACCACATGGCAAAAATCGGCGCCAGGATCACGCGCGGCATGGCGTTGGAGGCCTTGATGTAGGGATCGAGGATGGCCGAGGTCAGCGGCGACAGCGCCAGCCACAAGCCGACGCCGAGGCCGAACACCGTGCCGATGCCGAACGCCAGCATGGTTTCGGTCAGGGTCACCAGCAGATGCGAATAAATCTCCGCCGGGAAAGTCAGGGTGAACCAGGTATGGTCGCCGAAGCCGACTTCCACCGAACCGCCGCCCACCGTAAACCATTGCCAGATACGCAGCAGCACCTTGAGCGGCTCGCCAAAGAAAAACGCGGTCTGCGGATTGCGCGTGGCCAGGTGCCATATGCAGAAAAATATCAGCAGCACCAGCACCTGGTAGACACGCAGATTTTTATAATTGGGCTTGATGGCTTTCCACATGATCCTGTTTTATCCCTGTCTTCCTGGTTCCACGAATTGCTTGCCAGCTTGCCGCTAGGCGACTTTCTTCTGTTGCTGGTAACCCTTCAGCACCTCGTCGCGCAGCACGCTCCAGATCTGCTGGTGCAATTCGACAAAACGCGCTTCGTTGCGGATTTCCGCCACGTCGCGCGGCCGCGGCAGGTCGATCGCGAACTCGCCTATCGGATGGGTGCCGGGCCCGGCCGACAGCACCACCACCCGGTCCGACATGGCGATCGCTTCATCCAGGTCGTGGGTAATGAACAGCACCGCCTTGCGCTTGGCGCTCCATAGCTCCAGCACTTCGTTTTCCATCAGTTGCCGGGTCTGGATATCGAGCGCCGAAAACGGCTCGTCCATCAGGATGATGTCGGGATCCAGGATCAGGGTCTGCGCCAGCGCCACCCGCTTGCGCATGCCGCCCGACAGCTGATGCGGGTAGCGGTCGCCGAAGCCTTGCAGGCCGACCCGCGCCAGCCATTCCTCGCCCAGCTGGCGGGCCCTGGCTTCATCGGTCGCGCGGTATTGCAAGCCGGCGATGACGTTTTGCAGCGCGCTGCGCCAAGGCATCAGCGCTTCCGCCTGGAACATGTAGCCGGCGCGGCGGTTGATGCCGGCCAGCGGCTCGCCGAACACCTTGACGCTGCCCGACGAAGGCTGCAGCAAGCCGGCGCCGACATTCAGCAGGGTCGACTTGCCGCAGCCGGTCGGTCCCACTACGGAAACGAATTCGCCCGGCGCAATTGACAGGCTGGTGTCGGCCACCGCGGTATAGCGCTGCGAACGATCGTCCTTGGAGACGAAGGTGCAGCTGATGTTGTCCAGGAAAAGAGCGGGAGTTGAAGCGGAAGTCATAGGCAATACGGCCGGGGCCGAAGCAGATTTCAACGGAAGCCGTCCACAACCAGCCGCCGCGCCGCCGGCAGGCGGGCGGCGCGCTGTCGATTACTTGTATTTGGCGTCGGCCTTCTTGACAAACTCATTGGTGTAAGTCTGCGACAGGTCGATATTCTTGCCGGCCAGTTCAGGATCGAAGGCCTCCAGCGTATGCAAGGCGACCTTCGGACCTTCTTCCGGGATCATGCCGTCCGGCGACAGCGCTTCGCGCATCTTGTTGAAGGCGTCGAGATACAAGTCGCGATCGCCCAGCTGGTAACTCTCCGGCACGACCTTGGCGACGTCTGCCGGCGAAGCCTTCTGCAGCCATTTGAGCGCGCGCACCATGGCGTTGGTCAGGGCTTGCGTGGTGTTGGGATATTTCTTGATGAAATCGGCCGAAGCATACAAGGTAGCCGCCGGCATCGGGCCGCCGAACACCGCATTGGTGTCTTTCAGGGTGCGAGTGTCGGAGATGATCCTGATCTCGTTATCTTTCTGCATCATGGTGATCAGCGGATCGAGATTGACGATCACGTCGATGGAACCGGAACGCAGCGCCGACAAGGCGCCGGCCGAAGCGCCGACGCCGATGTAGGAAACGTCAGTCGGCTTGAGGCCGCCCTTGGCCAGCACGAAATTGGACATCATGCTGGTCGAGGAGCCCGGCGCCGTGACGCCTATCTTCTTGCCCTTGAGGTCAGCGATGGTCTTGTAGTTGGGCATGGTCTTGTTGGATACGCCCATGACGATCTGCGGCGCCCGGCCCTGCAGCACGAAGGCGGTGATGCGCTGGTTCTTGGCTTGCATGCTGATGGTGTGCTCGAATGCGCCGGAAACCACGTCGGCGCTGCCGCCGATCAGCGCCTGCAAGGCCTTGGCGCCGCCGGCGAAATCGGAAATCTGTACATCCAGGCCTTCATCCTTGAAATAGCCGAGCTGTTCGGCGATCGTCAAAGGCAGATAATAGAACAGGTTCTTGCCGCCGACCGCGATCGATACCTTGGTCTTCTCCGGCGTCTGCGCAAACAGGTTGCTGTTGAATGTCAGATAACCGGCCAGGAACAAACAAAGAGCAATTGCGAACTGCTTCCAGCTTAATTTCATGTTGTCTCCTCATGATTCTTTTCGGGATGTCGGTATACATGCTTGGCGATATCTTTCGCTCTACTGATGCAAAACACTTAAGCAAAATAACAGAATTCTCGCGGGCCGGCACGATCTGTCTAGCCATCTATGGAAAATTCTTTCCGAAAAACGAAAAACCCACGAAAAAAGCAAAATCGATATGAGCTGATCTGCGCTTCTTTCGTGGGTTTCGTGTTCTGCACGTACCGGGTAGTTAAGTCGCCCGCCGGTCCAGCATGGCGCGGGCGATGGTGCCGGCATCCACATATTCCAGCTCGCCGCCGACCGGCACGCCGCGCGCCAGGCGGCTCACCTGCAAGCCGCGGGCTTTCATGGTTTCGCTGATGTAGTGCGCCGTGGCTTCGCCCTCGTTGGTGAAATTGGTGGCCAGCACCACTTCCTTGACGACGCCGTCGGTAGCGCGGCCCACCAGTTTTTCCAGCTGGATGTCCTTGGGACCGATGCCGTCCAGCGGCGACAGCCGTCCCATCAGGACGAAGTACAGCCCCTTGAAAGTCAGGGTCTGTTCGATCATCAGCTGGTCGGTCGGCGTCTCGACCACGCACAGCAAGGTCGGATCGCGCTCGGGATCGAGGCAGGTTTCGCAAACCTCGTTCTCGGTAAAGGTATTGCAGAGCGCGCAATGGCGGATCTGCTCGACCGCCTGGGTCAGCGCCCGCCCCAGCAGGGCGGCGCCGTCACGGTCATGCTGCAGCAAGTGATAAGCCATGCGCTGAGCCGATTTCGGACCGACGCCTGGCAGATGACGCAAGGCTTCAGTGAGCAAGGTAAGACTGGAAGGTACTTTCACGCAGCGCTCAGTGAAGGGATGATCAGAACGGCAGCTTGAAACCGGCTGGCATGCCGGCGGTCAGGCCCGACATTTTTTCGGCCGACAGCGCTTCCGCCTTGCGTACTGCGTCGTTGAACGCGGCAGCCACCAGGTCTTCCAGCATGTCCTTGTCGTCCGCCAGCAGCGAAGCATCGATCGCCACGCGCTTGACCGCGTTCTTGCAAGTCATCACGACTTTCACCAGACCCGCGCCCGACTCGCCTTCGACTTCGATCAAGGCCAGTTGGTCTTGCATCTTTTTCATGTTGTCCTGCATTGCCTGGGCTTGTTTCATCAGCCCTGCCAGTTGGCCCTTCATCATGATACTTCTCCTGTAAAAAAATTAAATTTGCAAAACAAGGAGCGGACACTATGCCCGCCTACTTCGCTTCGCCTATCGGCTTGATTGATCCGGGTACGATCGATGCGCCGAATTCACGCATCATGCTCTGGATGAAAGGATCGTTCTGCGCGGTCTGCTCCGCCAGCCGCTGCCGTTCCGCCTGCGCCGCCATCGCCTGCGCGTTGGCGGTATGGCGTACGTTGCCAAGTTCGGTTTCCACTTTCACCGTGCGGCCGAAGTGTTCGCTGAGCGCGGCCGCCAATTTATCAACGCTGCCGGCGGAACGCAAGGTGTCGAGCGGAATCCGCAAATGGATCAGCGCCGCGGGGCCGCTGCTGTCGCACTTGATCAGCTCGCTCTGCTGCGCCAGCTGATGCGCTACGCCGCGCACCGCCAGGCCGGCAGCGAGCACCGGCCAGTTGCCGTCCCAGTTGAGGTTGGCGTCGGGCTGCAGCACCATCGGCGGCAACGGCTCGGCCGGAATCTGGGGCGGCGGCGCCACAGGCTCGGGACGCGGCGCCTGGCGCGCATTGCCGGCGCCATTGGCAGTCGGGCGCGACGGCGCTGGCGAATACGATTCAGTTTTTTTTTCAGCCGCTGAGCTGGAAAACTCGGTATCCGGCAAATCCATCGGCAGCGGGATCTCTTCTTCCCATGGCGGCACCGACGAATTTTGCGGTTCGTAGACTGGCGCCGCAGGCCGCGGCCTGGCTGCCGCCGGCGGAGCAGTCGCAGCCGGCGCAGGCATGGGCTCAGCAGCAACCGACTGTGCCGCTGCCGGGCGCGCAGCGCTACCGCCCTTGCGCGAAGAAGCTGCGGCGCGGGCCGCCTCCAGTGCGGCTCTGGCCGGACTCATGCCGCTGGTGTCGAGGCGGGTCACGGGCGCGCTGGTGCTGAGCGTCTGCGGCGCGCTGCTCAAGCGTGCTGCGGCGGGAGCGGCAGCCTGGGCAGCCGGCGCCGGCCGCGCAACAGCCGCCGCCGGAGCGGCATTAGCCTGCGGCCGCGGACGGCTGGCAGCCGGCGGCGTCACCGTGCTGCCATCGGCTTGCGGACGGAAGGCCAGCATGCGCAGCAAGGTCATCGAAAAGCCGGCGTATTCATCCGGCGCCAGGCCCAGTTCATTGCGGCCGTGGACGGCGATCTGGTAAAACAGCTGTACTTCTTCGGCATCGAACAAGCCGGCCAGGCGGATGATTTCTTCGCGTTCCGGCAAATCGTCGGCCAGCGCGGCCGGCACGCTTTGCGCCAGCGCGATCCGGTGCAGCAAGGTGCCCAGATCCTGCAGCGCGGCGCTGTAGGACAGGCTGCGGCTGGCCATGTCGTCGGCCACCGCCAACAGGCCGGGGCCGTCCTTTTGCGCCAGCGCGTCCAGCACGCGGATCAGGTAAGACTGGTCGAGCGCACCGAGCATGCCCTGCACCGCTTCCAGCGTCACCTTGCCGGCGGCATAGGCGATCGCCTGGTCGGTCAGCGACAGCGCATCGCGCATCGAACCGTGCGCGCCCTGCGCCAGCAAGCGCAAGGCCGGGGTTTCGAATTCAATTTTTTCCTGGCCGAGGATATTGTCCAGGTGGCTGATGATATGTCCGGGCGGCATCTGCTTCAGGTTGAACTGCAGGCAGCGCGACAGCACCGTCACCGGGATCTTCTGCGGATCGGTGGTGGCCAGGATGAACTTGACATGTTCCGGCGGCTCTTCCAGCGTCTTCAGCATCGAGTTGAAGGCATGGTTGGTCAGCATGTGCACTTCGTCGATCATGTAGACCTTGAAGCGGGCATTGGACGGCGCGTACACAGCCTGTTCCAGCAATTGCGCCATTTCATCGACGCCGCGGTTGGAGGCGGCGTCCATCTCGATGTAATCGACGAAACGCCCGGCGTCGATCGCCACGCAGGCGTCGCACACGCCGCACGGCGTTGCGGTAATGCCGCCGTTGCCGTCGGCGCCGATGCAATTGAGCGATTTCGCCAGGATGCGCGACAGGGTCGTCTTGCCGACGCCGCGGGTGCCGGTGAACAGATAGGCATGGTGCAGACGCTGTTGCTCCAAGGCGTGCGTCAAGGCCCTTACGACGTGTTCCTGGCCGACCAGCGTATCGAAGCTTCTGGGGCGATATTTACGGGCGAGGACTTGATAGGACATAGAGGCGAATAGGGTCTGCATGTTGTGAAATACAACCGACATTTTACCTGACAGACGAAGCCAGCATGCTTTTTAAACTCGGCGCCTTGCCGGCAGCCGCCGGCAGCCCCGAATCCTGTCGGCCAGGCAATGGCTGCGGGACTGAAAGCGGGCTCTAAACAATTGCAATAAAGCAGCTACCCGAAGGCCGCGGCAAAGGGTAAAGTCAAGGGGTAAAGTCAAGCGATATACCCCAATACCGAAGCATATCAGGAGACCAGGCATGCAAGGACAGACCCACGAAGTGACGAACCAGGTTGCTGAGCTGTATGGCAATAATCTTTACCTCGACGACACCATCCTGCAAAGCGGCGTCCAGCGCCTGCATGGGCAATGGCATGCCGATGCGCTGGCGCGCTACGGCGCCGAGCTCGGCAGCAAGGAAAGCTGGCAGCTGGCCGAACTGGCCAACCGCCACCAGCCCGAATTGAACACCTTCGACCGCACCGGCAACCGCATCGATTCCGTCGAATTCCATCCGGCCTGGCATGCCTTGCTGGGCATGCTGCGGCGCGAGGGCCTGCACGCCCTGCCCTGGATCAAGCCGCAAAGCGGCAGCCATGTGGCGCGCGCGGCCGGCTATTTCCTGCATGCCCAGGTGGAAGCCGGCTCGCTCTGTCCCACCACCATGACCTTCGCCGCTATCCCGGTGCTGCAGCAGGAGCCGGCGCTGTATGCCGCCCTGCAGGCAAAACTGTTGTCATGTGAACATGACAGCCGCGACCTCGCCCTCGAGCACAAGCACTCGATCCTGATCGGCATGGGCATGACGGAAAAGCAAGGCGGCTCCGATGTGCGCAGCAACACCACCGCGGCGCTGCCGCTGGAAGGCGGCAGCGGGCGCGGCGCCGGCTACCTGCTGACCGGCCATAAATGGTTTTTCTCGGCGCCGATGTGCGATGCCCACATGGTGCTGGCGCGCACCGAGATGGGCCTGAGCTGCTTTTTCGTGCCGCGCTGGCGGCCTGACGGCAGCAAGAATCCGGTACAGATCCAGCGCCTGAAAGACAAGCTCGGCAACCGCTCCAACTCCAGCAGCGAAGTCGAGTTCAGGGAAGCGTTCGGCATCATGGTCGGCGACGAAGGGCGCGGCATCCCGACCATCATCGAAATGGCCAACCACACCCGGCTCGATTGCGTCATCGGCTCGGCCGGCCTGATGCGCCAGGCGCTGGTGCAGGCGCTGCACCACGCGCGCAACAGGAGCGCGTTCGGCCGCGAGCTGGCGGAGCAGCCGCTGATGCAGAACGTCTTGTCCGACCTGGCCCTGGAAAGCGAAGCGGCGACCTTGCTGATGCTGCAGCTGGCCAGCGCCTTCGAGCATCCCGACGATCCCCTGCAGCGGGCCTGGCGCCGCATCGTCACGCCCGCCGCCAAATTCTGGATCTGCAAGCGCGCGCTGGAATTCACCGGCGAATGCATGGAAATCTGGGGCGGCAACGGCTATGTCGAGACCGGACCGATGGCGCGCTTCTACCGCGAAGCGCCGGTCAACTCGATCTGGGAAGGGTCCGGCAATGTGATGTGCCTGGACGTATTGCGCGCCATCGAACGCGAGCCGGCCGGCTTCGGCCTGCTGCTGGCGCAGCTGGGCGAAAGCGCCAGCCAGCATCCGGGCCTGCGCAGCATGCTGGACGACCTGATGAAGGATTTAGCGACGCCGCCGGATCAGCGCGAAATGCTGGGACGGCGCTTCGTCCAGCGGCTGGTGCTGACAGTGCAAGGCGCATTGATGCTGCAGCACGCGCCGGCCGTGATCGCCGAAGCCTTCATCGCCAGCCGCAGCGAAGCCACGGGCGGCCGCGTCTACGGCACCCTGGCGCCGCCGCATCTGCATAAAACCATCCTGCAGCGGACCTGGGCCAGCTAGCCGACGGATCGGCAGGCAGGGTTGGCAGGTTTCTTTCCCTCGCGTGACCGACATGCATCCGCGTGGGCAGAAAAAGCCTGCCCCCCTGTCGAAAACAATGCGTCCGCAGCGCTGAATCAAAACAGCCGGCGATACCCTGTATGGATATCGCCGGCTTGCTTGCAGCCCATCAGCAGGCGGTCTCAGTGGCCGCTGAACAGCTTCAGGATATTCTGCTTCTCTTCCTCTTGCGGCGTCGCCGGCGGCGCTCCGGGGGCTGGCGGTGCTGGCGGCGGCAGCGGCACGCCATCGGGGCCGATTTCAAGCGGCGCCGCTCCGGCGCCTAATCCCAGCGAGGCGATAAAGCCATTGCCCGGCGTGAAATTATCGAAGTAGAACTCGTTGTTGATGGTGGTGATGCCGGCCGGCATGGGCATCTGGGTTTGCGGCACCCCGCGCAGCGCGCGGCCCATGTACTCGGTCCAGATCGGCAAGGCCAGCTGCGCGCCGAACTCGCGGCTGCCCAGGCTTTTCGGCTGGTCGTAGCCCATCCATGCCACCGCCACCAGGGTATTCTGGTAGCCGGCGAACCAGCCGTCGAAAGCATCGTTGGTGGTGCCGGTCTTGCCGGCCAGGTCGGTACGGTGCAGCACATTGGTGCCGGCGCCGGTGCCGCGCTGCGCCACCGATTGCAGCAGGCTGGTCATGATGTAGCTGTTGCGCGCATCCAGCACCCGCGTGGCGTTCTCGCCGGCGACCTGCGGCTCGACCTTGGACAGCACGTTGCCGCGCGAGTCGGTCACTTGCGCGATCAGGTAGGGATTAACGCGATAGCCGCCGTTGGCCAGCACCGCATAGGCGCCTACCAGCTGCAGCGGCGTCACCTGGCCGGCGCCCAGCGCCAGCGGCAGGTAGGGCGGCGTCTTGTCGACATCGAAACCGAAATGGCTGGTGACGAAATCCTGCGCATACTTGACGCCGATCGCATCGAGCAGGCGGATCGATATCAGGTTCTTCGAACGCTGCAGGCCGGTGCGCAGCGGCATCGGGCCGTCAGGCTGGTCGTCGTCCTTCGGTTCCCAGGCATCCTGGCCGGGACCGCCCGGAAAAGACACTGGCGCATCGTTGATGATGGATGCCGGGCCGAAACCCTTTTCCAGCGCCGCCGAATAGATGAACGGCTTGAAGGTCGAACCCGGCTGGCGCCAGGCTTGCGTCACGTGGTTGAACTTGTTCTGGTTGAAGTCGAAGCCGCCCACCAGCGAACGGATGGCGCCGTTCTGCGGCGTCAGCGACACCATGGTCGCTTCCACCTGCGGCAGCTGGGTGATCTGCCAGCCCTTGGCGGTATTGATGACGCGGATCACCGAACCCTTCTGGATCTTCAGGTTCTTGCCGGCCTTGGCGCTCAAGGCGGAAGCGGCAAGCCGCAAGCCTTCGCCGCTGATGGTGACGGTGCTGTCGTTGCGCAGCATGACCTGCACCTGCTTGGGATCGGCGCTCAGCACAACGGCCGGCAGGATATCGTCGTTGTCGGGCTTATCCTGCAAGGCGTCTTCGATCGCCTGGTCGCGCTCGTCGCCGGCTGCCGGCAGTTCGATGGTCGCTTCCGGGCCGCGGTAGCCATGGCGGCGGTCGTAGTCCATCACGCCCTTGCGCACCGCATCGTAGGCCGCGGCCTGGTCCGCCGAATTGAGCGTGGTGATCACCGTCAGGCCGCGCGTATAGGTATCTTCCTTGTACTGCGCAAACAGCATCTGGCGCACCATTTCAATCGCATATTCGGCATGCACATTGTAGTTGTTGCCCTTGGTCTTGACCTGGATGTCTTCCGCTGCCGCCTGGTCGTACTGTTCCTGGGTGATGAACTTGAGATCGAGCATGCGCTTGAGGATGTATTGCTGGCGCACATGCGCGCGCTTCGGATTGACCACCGGATTGTAGGCTGAAGGCGCTTTCGGTAAGCCGGCCAGCATCGCCGCCTGCGCCAGGGTGATGTCCTTCAGGTCCTTGCCGAAATAGGTGCGCGCGGCCGCGGCGAAACCGAAGGAACGCTGGCCCAGGTAGATCTGGTTCATGTAGACCTCCAGGATCTGGTCCTTGCTCAGCGCCGACTCGATCTTGTAGGCCAGCAGGATTTCATAGATCTTGCGCGAATAGGTTTTTTCGCTGGACAGGAAGACGTTGCGCGCGACCTGCATGGTGATGGTGCTGGCGCCCTGCGATGCGCCGCCATGCATGATGTCGGTCAGGCCGGCGCGCAGGATGCCGATGACGTCGATGCCGCCATGCTGGTAGAAACGCGCATCTTCGATCGCCAGCACGGCATTCTTCATGTCGGCCGGAATATCGTCCAGCTTGACCAGGCTGCGCCGTTCTTCGCCGAATTCGCCGATCAGGACATGGTCGGCGGTGTAGATGCGCAATGGAACCTTAGGCTGGTAGTCGGTGATGGCGCCCAGGTCCGGCAGCTGCGGCGTCATGACTACCAGTGCATACGTCAGCAACAGCCCGCCGATGACAGCGCCCGCCAGGAACAGGCCGCCCACCGTCAGCAGCAATGCGTGGGCTACGCTGCCCTTACCGTTTTTCCTGGAGTTGCCGGAGTGCGCGTTGTTTGTATCTTGCTTGGTTCTGTTTGTTGATGACATAGCAATATTCGATGGAAATAGCCCTGTATCCTACAACATGCCGGGCCTGAAACCATAAAACGGCCATCATTTATGCATTGCTTGCCTGGTTGCGTGAGCGGCGGGCCTTTGCCTCGCCGCGATTCAGCAGGGACTCGATCATCTGACGCGTGGTAGCGGCGGCAAGTTCCGGCGACTCCATCGGAAACAGGTGGCCGCCCGGGATCTGCTTGAAATATTTGCCGACCAGCCGCTTGGTCGCATCCAGCCCGGCCTGGCGGCACTCGACCGAATCGACGCCGCCGACAAAGCCGATCGGCACAGGAAAACCGCGCTTGAGCACGGTGCTCATGTTATGCGGCAAGGTGCGGTAGACCGCGGTTTCGATATCGCGCCGGAAACGCAGCACCATATTGCCCTGCTCTTCTTCCAGCCCGCAGGTAATGTAGTCGCGCAAGACTTCCGGCGCCCAGTTGGCAAACACCTGCTTGCCGGCGAAATGCTGGTAGGCCGCCTCGGCGCTCGGCCACAGGTTGCGCCGCTTGGCGGAAAACCTGGCCGGCGGCACATGGTTGTCCAGGCCCAGCGCCTTGGCGCCGCGCAGCAAGGTGGCGCGCCAGCCCGCCACGACCGGCGTGTCCAGCATCACCACGCAGCTGACCAGGTCCGGCCGCCGTTGCGCCGCCAGCAGGGAAAGCCCGCCGCCCATCGAATGGCCGACCAGGATCACCGGCCGGCTGTAGCGCGCCGCCAGCTCGTCGATCAATTCCTGCACCAGCGCCGGCCAGCCGTCGGTGACCGGGTACTTCGGATTATGGGCGTGGATATCGAGCGAACGGACGTCATAGTCGCGCCGCAGAAAATCCAGGAACTGGCGATAAGTGCCTGCGGGGAAACTGTTACCGTGAACAAAATGCAAAATCGGGTGAATCGGATCGGTCATAGATAAGACAAGAAACCTGTTTTGATGGGGTCTTATTTAAAACCGAAAGTTGCGATGCGCCAAAGGGAATATTAGAGCCGCTGCTCAGGAGGCGTGCCCAAAAAAACATCCCCATGTCGTCCTGACCACGGGGATGCGCATACGGATCAAGGACAGCCGGCGGCTAGAACCGCCGCAAACCCTGGCCGGCAATCATCAGAAACGCGCGTTCATGCCCAGCCACAGGCGCCGGCCTTCATCCACCAGCCAGTTGCCGTTGATGGTGGCGCGCGGGCGGCGGTCGACGTCGACTACCTTGTCGGCGACGTTCAGCAGCGAGGCGTTCAGCGTCAGCATCTTGTTGACGATGTAGGATGCGCCGAGGTCGAAGGTGGTGGTGGCCGGACGCGTGCGCACGCCGGCGCCGCCATTGCGATAGGCCGCCCAGAACTGCTCGCTGACGTAATTGACGCGCGCAAAGCTGGATACTGCATCGCTCGGCTGCCAGTCGAGCTTGAGGTTGGCGGCATGCTTGGGCGTCTTGTCCAGCGGCCGGCCTTTCAGGGAACTGCCGTTGAACGCCGTTTCGCCCTCGCTTTCGCGCTTGGAATCGGTATAGGTATAGTTGCCCGACAGCTTCCATGCATTCGACAAAGGCACCGTCGCACCGAACTCGACGCCGCGGATATTCACCTTGGCGATATTGTTGTAAGTGTATAAAGGCAGCCCGGTCAGCGGATCGTTGCGGCCCGCATAGTCGCTCACGATCTTGTCCTTGAAGTCGTTGTTGAACACCGTCACGCTGCCCGTCAGGCCATCCGGACCGTCGTAGCGCAAGCCGATTTCCTGGTTGACGCTGGTTTCGGCCTTCAGGTCCGGATTGCCGTACAGGACGCCCGGCATCGAAGTCGGACCGCCGCTGGACATCACGTAGCCGGCCGAACTCTGGCGCAGGTTAGGCGCGCGGAAGGCCTTGGCGACGCCGCCGCGCAAGGTCAGCGTCGGCGACAACTGGTACACCGCATAGGCGCGCGGATTGAAGTGCTGGCCATACTTGTCGTCGTGGTCGAGGCGCAGGCCGCCGGTAAGCGACAGCTTGCTGGTGACAAAATATTCATCCTCGGCGAACAGCGCCCACGACTTGCGCGTGATCGAACCCGGATTGACATAGTTCAGCACGGTCTTGCCGATCCGGCTCGGGCTTTCGGCCGCGGTGCCATCCAGCTGGTTGTGGGTGTACTGGCCACCCACTTTCAAGATATTGGTAGTGAAAGGCAGCGTAGCCTGAGCGTCGAGGATGGTGTTGGTGATCTTCGGGCTGGCCAGCGCGGCTTCGGGGCCGGCGGGGCCGTCGGTCTTGCCGCTGAACTTGCCGATTTCCTGGTACAGGCTGACGTCGGTATTGCCGAAGGCCCAGCGGCCGTTATGGCTGGCCGCCCAATGGCTGCGGGTATCTTCCGAAATGGTCTGGCTGTCGTCCGCGGCCAGCGATTTTCCCGGCGTATAAGTTCGCTTCAGTTCTTCATGGCCGGCTTCCAGCGTGATGTCCTGGTTGCTGGCCGGCTTGATGCCCAGCTTGGCGGTGAGCGCGCGGGTATCGGTCTGGGCAGTGCCGTCCACGACCCGGTCTTCCTCGCGGGTATTCAGGTTGCCGTACAGCTGCAGGCCGACCACGTCGTCCTTGATCGGTCCCGCCAGGTAAAGTTCGCCCTGGTATTCATTGCCCAGGTTGGAACGTCCTTGCAGGATGGTGCTGGCGTTGAGCGCCCCGCCCCAGGCCTTCGGCACTTTGCGCGTGATGATGTTGATCACGCCGCCGATCGCATCCGAACCGTACAGCGACGACATCGGGCCGCGCACTACTTCGATGCGTTCGATCGCCGCCAGCGGCGGAATCAGGCTGGACTGGATGCCGCCGGTGCCGCGCGAGCTGGTTTCGCGCGTGCCCTGGCGCTTGCCGTCGACCAGGATCAGGGTGTATTCGCCGGGCATGCCGCGTATCGAAATATCCTTGGAATTATTGTCGCCGCCGACGATGCTGACCCCTTCCAGGTGGCTGACCGCGTCCTGCAGGTTGGCGAAAGGCTGCTTTTCCAGCTGCTCGCGGGTGATCACGCTGATCGATGCCGGCGCCTCCTTGATCTGCTGCTCGTAGCCGCTGGCGGTCACCACCACCTCTTTCAAGGTGGTCTCGGCAAAAGCCGGGCCGGCGCTCAACAACACGCCGCCGCACAAGGCCGGCAGCGCCAGTGCGCATTGCATGGTGCTTCTTTTCAATTTCAAATTCATTTCTACAGCTCCCTCGTGGTTCTAGTTGATAATTTTTATTGGTGATGATTTTGGTGGGTAACCGGCTTGCGCCAGCTTGTCCTGAGTCTTCTGTCAGGCGCCGAGGGTGGCGCCGCCGTCCACGCATAGTTCATGCATGGTGATATGGCGGGCGCGCTCCGAGGCCAGGAAGATCACGGCATCGGCGATGTCGGCGGCATCGGCAATCCGGCTCAGCGGAATCCCCAGCCGGAACTGCGCCAGCGAGCCGTTGATGACCGCCTGCCTGTGTTCGTCGCTGGTCCACAGCTGGCGCTGCATGGCGGTATCGGTGGAACCTGGCGAGACCACATTGCAGCGGATGCCGTGCACCGCCAGCTCCAGCCCGAGGCAACGGGTGAAGTGCGCCGAAGCAGCCTTGGATGCAGCATAGGCCGCCATCTGCTGGCGCGGCACCGCCGATGCATTCGACGCCACCGTCACGATCACGCCGCGCCGTCGCGGCACCATGCTGCTGGCCACTGCGCGGCACAGGCGAAATACGCCACCGACGTTGACGCTGAAAGTCTTATCCCAGTCGGCGTCGCTGCAATCGAGCGCAGAGCCAAGGCGCAAGATGCCGGCGGCATTGACCAGGATGTCTATCGCCCCCAGTTCGCGCTCGACTTGCGCTACCGCTGCATCGACCGCCGCGCTGTCGGCAACGTCGACGACAATGCCCAGCACTTGCGCGCCGCTGCCGGCGAGCGCATCGGCCTGCTGCGCCAGCACCTGCGGCTGCACATCGAACAGCGCCAACCTCGCGCCCTGCCGCGCCATGGCCTGCGCGACAGCCGCGCCTATGCCTTGCGCCGCGCCGGTGATCAGCACTACCTTGTCTTGAAATTCCATCTTGTCTTTCCTTGAGTTGTTAATCAAAGCTGTGCAACGAGCGCGCTGTCAGCATCTGTACGCACCGCAACGGCGGCGCCATGGAACGCCGCCGGCACCACCACAGGCGCGCCATCGCCCGGCGCCGCCAGCACGTCTGCCTCGACTTCATACAGTTGCCGCACCAGCTCCGGCGTGACGATGTCGCGCGCCGCGCCGCTGGCCAGGATGCGGCCGTTGCGCATCGCCACCAGGGTATCGGCGTAGCGCGCCGCCGCCATCAGGTCGTGCAGCACCATCACCACGCCGCGCCCGGCGGCAGCCAGCAAGCGGATGCGATTGAGGACATCGACCTGGTGTCCCAGGTCCAGCATGCTGGTGGGTTCGTCCAGCAACAGCAGCGGCGTCTCCTGCGCCAGCACCATCGCCAGCCAGCAGCGCTGGCGCTGGCCGCCGGACAACTGCTCCAGCGGCCGTTGCGCCAAAGCCGCCACATCGGTCGCCTGCAAGGCATGGCGCACTGCACGCTCGTCCTCGGCCGACCATTGCTGCAGCAAGCCCTGGTGCGGATGACGGCCGTAGCGCACCAGGCCGCTGACGCTGATGCCTTCCGGCGCTTGCGGCGCCTGCGGCAGCAAGGCCAGGCGGCGCGCGGCCTGTTGCGGACGCAGCTGCCACAGATCGTCGGCGCCGAGCCGGATGGCGCCCTGGCTCGGCTTGTGCAGGCGCGCCATGCAGCGCAACAGGGTCGACTTGCCGCAGCCGTTGGGGCCGACGATCACCGTCACTTTTCCAGGGACGATGCGCAGGTCGATGCCATGCAGGACCGGCGTTTTTTGATGGCTGGCGTGCAGGTCTTGCACCACCAGCGTCTGGTCGTTGCTCATTACATTTCCTTTTTACGTTCACTCAGCAGCAGCCACAGCAGGAACGGCCCGCCCAGCAGATTGCAAATCACGCCTACCGGCAATTCAGCCGCGGCCAGCAGCACCCGCCCCAGCGTATCGGCGCCGACCACCAGCAGCGCGCCCGTCAGCGCCGCGCTGAACAAGGCGATGCGGCCGCCGCCGACCAGCCTTTCGGCGATGAACGGCGCCGCCAGCGCGACAAAGGCAATCGGTCCGCAGACGCCGACCGCCAGCCCTGCCAGCAGCACCGCGCTGAGCAGCGCCTGCCACTGCGTCGCCCGCACCGGCAAGCCCAGGCCGCTGGCGATCTCCAGGTCGAAACGCAGCAGCGCCAGCCGTCGCGTACTCAACATAGTCAGCGGCAACAGAATCAGCAGGCCGATAGCCAGCGGCGCTACGGCGGCGTATGAGCGGCCGTTGAGGCTGCCGATGCTCCAGGCGTACAGCGAACTGGCATGCATCAGTTCCTGGCGCGACAAGGCCAGTTCGGTCACTGCGCGCAACAGGCTGGACAAGGCCAGGCCGACGATCAGCAGGCGCTGCCCGCGCCGTCCCAGGTTGCCGGACGCGATCAGCAGCAGGAGCACTGCGCCCAAGGCGCCCAAAGGTCCGACCCACCACGGGCCGAACATGCCGGCCGCGCTGCTGATCAGCGCCACGAACACGCCCAGCGTGGCGCCATCGGCCACGCCCAGCAGATCAGGGGTTGCCAGGCGGTTGCGGGTCAGGGCCTGGATCAGGCAGCCGGCCAGTCCCAGCGCGATCCCGGCCAGCAAGCCGACCAGGATCCGCGGCAAGCGGAATTCCAGCACCAGCAATTGCAAGCCCGGCGCGCCCTGGCCGCGCAGCACCGCCAGCAACTGCTGCGGCGACAGCCAGGTCGAACCGGCCATCAGCGCCACGCCGACAGCGGCCGACAGCAATGCGCACAAGCCGAGGCCGGCCCACAAGGAGCGGCGCGCAAACAGCAGGGAAAAGCGGCCGCAGCGCAGCAGCTGCGCGCCGCTTTCCAGCTGTACAGGCGGCGCCTTCGGCGGCAGATTTTCCGCTGCAGGAAAGGCGTCGTTCATAAGGCTGCTCCGTTCTGCCAGGCCTTCGAGCGCGCCAGCCAGATCAGCAGCGGCGCGCCGGCCAGCGCCGTCATCACGCTGATCGGCGTTTCAAACGGCTGCACCGCCAGCCGCGCCGCCAGGTCGGCCGCCAGCAGCAGGCCGGCGCCCAGCCAGGCTGCGATCAGCAGCTGCGTTGCCAGTCCGGCGTGGTGTGAAGACGGCATCAGAGCCCGCGCCAGGGAGCGCGACAAGAAGCGTGACAAATACGGCGCCAGCAGGCCCAGGAAGCCGATCGGACCAGCCAGCGCCACCGCGCTGCCCGTCAGCAAAGTAACGCTCAAGGCCACGCCCAGCCGCAAGGGCAAGGGCCGGTGCCCCAGCGAACGGGCGATGTCGTCGCCCAGCAGCAGCGCCGACAAGGGCCGCGCCAGCAGCAGCGCAGAACACAAACCCGCCAGCACCACCGGCGCTGTCCACAGCGTCATGCCCGGCGTGACGCCGGCCAGCGAACCCAGCACCCAGAAGCGATACTGGTCGTAGCCGGCAGGCTGCGACAGCAGGATGGCCGAGCTGATGCCGATGAAGGTAGCGCCCAGCGCGACCCCGGCCAGCACCAGCCGCAACGGCGCCGCCGCATGATGGCCGGCCTGCGCCACCGCCAGCACGCAGGCATTGCCCAGCAAAGCGCCGAGCCCCGCCCACAGCAGATAGCCGGGACCGTTCTCGACGCCGGCCCAGGCAATGCCGACCACCACGCCCAGCGCAGCGCCGGCATTGACGCCCAGCAGGCCGGGCTCCGCCAGCGGGTTGCGGGTCACGGTCTGCATCAGCATGCCGGCCACGCCAAGCGCGCTGCCGACCAGCAAGGCCGCCGCCATGCGCGGCAAGCGCAGGCTCAGCAGCACCGTCTGCAGCTGCGCATCGCTGCGCGCAGCGGCATCGCCCAGCAGGAAAGCCAGGGCCTGGCCCGGACGGATCTCGCCGGCGCCAATCAGCAAGGACGCCAGCGCCAGCACAGGCACCGACAACAGCAATAACAGTAGCAAGGCCCGGCGCAACGCCGGGCGATTTACAGGTTCAAGCACAAAGACTCCGGGAAGGTGCTTTAAAGCGGCCTTCAAAAATGCCGTCGTCCTCGCGAACAGGGAATCCATGTTACTGATTCAAAATGGATTCCCGCGTTCGCAGGAATGACGTCCTAAGAAGCATGTTTAATTTTTCAGCCTAGCCGCCCAGCATGGCTTTTTCGATGTCGTTCAGGATCGCCTGCGCCGCCAGCGGGCCGCCGGGACTGGTCCACAACGAGCCGTCGACCGCCACCATATGGCCCTTCTGCACCGCGCCCAACTGGCGGAAAGCCGGGCTCTGGCGCGCCGCCGCCAAGGCATCGTTGGCCTGGCTGGTGTTGAGCGTGCCGACAAACAGCCAGTCGGCGTCGATGCGCGACAAGGCTTCCAGGCTCAAGGGCGGCGAATGGGCGACGCCGGCCTGCATCTGTGCCGCCGGCCGGCGCAGTTTGACGTCTGCCAGCACCAGGCTGGCGAAGGCGTCTTTCAGCATGTAGGCCGGTCCCTGCGGATTCCAGCGCACCACGCTGACGGTAGCGTTAGCTTGGGCGCCGAGCTTGGCGCGCACGCTGTCGGCGCGGCGCTGGTAGGCGCTCAGCAAGGCTTCCGCCTCGGCATTGCGTCCCACCACGGCAGCGATGCGGCGCAATGCCAGCTGCCAGTTCTCGCCCTGCTTGTAGCTGACCACGGTCGGCGCAATCTTGCTCAGCTGCGCCAGCAGTTCCGGATCCGGCAAGCTGCCGACCAGGATCAGGTCCGGCTGCGCGCCTATCACTAGGTCGAGCACCGGGCTGCCGAAATTGCCGACGCTGGCGATGCCGCTGACAGCGCTGCCAAGGTAATGCGGCATGGCGCTCTGGCCGCGGCCGTTGGTGGCGCCGACCGGCTTGAGCTTGAGCGCCAGCAGCGAATCGAGGTCGATTTCGGAGAGCGCCAGCACGCGCTGCGGCTGCGCCGGCAGCACCACGGTGCGGCCGGCGGCGTCGACCAGGCTGCGTTCGGCGCCGACGGCGGCAGCCGACAGGAAGGCCAGCGCCAGCATTGCGCTGCGGAGTGTGCGGAGAATCACGATGCGGTTTCCTTGATGTGGGTGGCGGCGTTCTCTTCAGCCAGTTCGAAGGCGTCCATGATGCGGTGCCGTTCGGCGTGATAAGCCTCCTCGGTGTGCTCGTCTTTCCAGTAAGGCACCGCGTACATGGCGCGGCGCGGCACCGCGCGTTCCTTCAGCAGGTATTCGCGCAGCGCCACCACTTGCGTGCTTTCGCCGGCCAGCGTCACCGACACGGCCGCGGCCGGCCAGTGCAGTTCACGCACATGGTCGAGCAGCAGCGTGCTGCTGCCGGCCGGCGCGCCTTCGCGCGACAGCCAGCGCACGGCGATGCCAGGAGGATGGCGCAGGTGCTGGATTTCGCTGCGGTCCGGCACTTCGATCAGCGCCTCTCCACGGGCATGCCCAGGCAAGGCCCCCAGCACCGCCGCCAGGGCGGCAAACGCACTCGGATCGCCCAGCAGCAGGTAGTACTCGGCGTCCGGCACAAAACGCGGCGGTCCGCCCGGCCCGGCCACGCCGACCGCCGTGCCGGCGACCGCGTGCAAGGCCCAGCTGGACGCCGGGCCGTCATCGCCATGCAGGACGAAATCGACATCCAGTTCGCCCGCCTCGGCATCGTAGCGGCCGACCGTGTAGGTGCGGGCAATCGGCCGGATGTCGTCCGGCGGCCAGACCGGGCCGTCCGGCCCGAGGGTCGGCAAGACCGGCTCGACCTGGCCCGGACGCGGCAGCAGCAATTTGATATGGGCGCCGTTGCTGTCGAGCGGGAAACCGGCCAGCGCGGGGCCGGCCAGCGTAATGCGGCGCATGTGCGGCGTCAGCTGCAGGGTGCGGCGCACGCGCAGCATGCGCGGCGGCGTGCGCGGCGTCGCCGCTGGTGTAGGTGTAGGGGCTTTACTCATGATCATTTTTCAGGATGGATTGAAGGCTCAGGCGCCTGGCCAGTTCGCGGCCGATATGCGCCAGCGGCGCCGGCTTGCTCATGCCGATATGGGTGCTGTCGATCTCGACCCGCTCCATGCGTCCCTGCACATACGGCTGCCAGCCGAGCCAGTCAGGCGCTTCCGGCGTACGGCGCGAGGCGTGGAAAAACAGCAGGTCGCCGCGATAAGGCTGATGCCGCAGGTCGCGGTATTGCAACATGCCGTGCAAGGCGCTCTGCAGCAGACGCGCCATGCGCGCCTCGTCTGCCGCCGCCAGGGTGCTGTCCGCTTGGCGGAAGCGCGCCAGCATGGCTTCTTCCGACAAGGGCCGGCCATCGGCGTCCAGCGGCGAGGCGCCGATCACGTCCAGCAAGGTCAGCAGGGCGTCGCGCTCCTGCGGCGGCGGCTTGCCGTGCCAGATATCGCTGGGATAGGCATCCATCATGGCCAGCATGGATACCTCTTCGCCGGCCGCCTGCAGCTTGACCGCCATTGCATGGGCGATGCCGCCGCCGGAAGACCAGCCCAGCAGGCGATAAGGTCCGTGCGGCTGGGTATTGCGCAACAGCGCCAGGTAGCAGTCCACCTGTTCGTCCACCGAAGCCGGCAAGGCGCCGCTGATGCCGTGCGCCTGCAGGCCGTAGATCGGCATATCCGGCAGCTGCATGGTGAGGCCCAGGTAGCACCACGACAAGCCTTCCGCCGGGTGCACGCAGAACAGGGCCGGTTCGTCTCGCTCCGTGCCGCGCTGGATCACCAGCAAAGGCGCGAATTCAGAACCTGCGGCGGCAGGCGGCGGCGGATGGCCGGCCAGGGTGCTGAGCGAGTGCGCCAGCGCCGCCACCGTGCGATGCCGGAACAGCGCCGATACCGCGATCTCGCGCTGCAAAGCGATGCCGAGGCGATTGGCCACCTGGATCACCTGCAGGGACTTGCCGCCAAGGGCAAAGAAGTCGTCCGTCAGCCGCACCGCGCTCACGCCCAGCACCTCGCGCCAGACTGCCATCACGGTTTGTTCCAGCTTACTGGCGGCGGCATCGGGCTGCGCATCCTCGGCATCAGACGGCAAGACAGACAGCGCCTTGCGGTCGATCTTGCCGTTGGCGTTGCGCGGCAGCTGCGGCAAGACCAGGTAGCTGCCCGGCACTGCCGCCGCCGCCAGGCGCTCCTCCAGGAAAGCGCGCAGCACTGCCGGCGCCGGCAGGACTTGGTCTGCCACCAGGCAAGCGACCAGGCGCTTGCCGCCGTTGGCCAGAGTCTGCGCCACCACTGCGGCTTCGCGCATGCCAGGGTATTGCAGCAAGGCGGCTTCGATTTCCAGCGGGTCGATGCGATGGCCGCTCAGCTTGAATTCATCGTCCAGCCGGCCCAGGTAACGCAGCTGGCCGTCGCTGCCGAGCAGCACCCGGTCGCCGCTGCGGTAAGCCCGGCGACTGCCGCCCTGCCCGTCAAAATTTTCCAGTTGCACGAAACGCTGCGCGGTCAACTGTTCGCGGCCAAGATAGCCGCGCGCCAGGCCTCCGCCCAGCAGGCACAGTTCGCCTTCCTCGCCGTACGCAACCGCGCGCAAGGCAGCATCGACCACCGCAATCGCAACGCCCGGCAATGGCCGGCCGATAGGCACCATATCGCCCCCGAAGCCGATCGCTTCAGGGCCGGCCAGCTGCGCCGTGGTGCAGATCACGGTGGCTTCGGTCGGACCGTAGGTATTGAGCAGCACCACATGCGGCGGCACCGAGCTGCGCCAGCGCGCCACCCGCTCCGCCAGCGCCGCCTCGCCGCCGATGATCAGCAGCCGTACGCTGTCCGGCAAGGCTGCTTCATGCCGGCTGATGCAAAAGCTGAGTTCGTGCCAGAACGCCGTCGGCAAGTCCAGGACGCTGATCTGCAGCCGGGCGCAAGCCTGCAAAAAGCGCGGCAGCGATTCCAGCATCTCGTCGTTGCGCAGGATCAGGCTGGCGCCGTTGCACAGGCTGAGGAAAATTTCTTCGACGCTGGCATCGAAATGCAGCGGCGAAAACTGCAGCACCCTGTCGTTCGCAGACAACTGATAGCGCGCCGTGGCGCCGGCGACAAAATGCGCCAGGGCGTCGCGCCCCACCATGACGCCGTTCGGCCGGCCGGTGGAGCCGGAGGTATAGATCACATACGCCAGCGCATCCGCCGCGACGATGACCGGTGCATCCAATGGCGCAACGTCCGATGCGTCGGCATCGTCCAGGCACAGAAAAGGCAAGCCGGCGCCGACCTTGTCGACATGCCGGCGCAAGGTCAGCACCAGCAACGGCTGCGCATCCTCCAGCACGGCGGCGATGCGCAGCGGCGGACCGTCGGGATCGAGCGGCACATAGCCGGCGCCGGCCCACAGGATAGCCAGCAAGGCCACCACGGTATCCGGCGCGCGCGGCAACAGCAGCACCACGCGGCTGTCCGGCTGCACGCCCTGTTCGAGCAAGCGCGCGGCCAGCTTCTGCACGCGCGCCAGCAGTTCGGCATAAGTCAGCGCCACGCCATCCTGCGCCAGCGCCAGCTGTCCTGGCGTATTGGCGGCGTGCCGGCGCAAGGCGTCCAGCACCGCTTCAGGCGGCTGCGCCAAGGCGGCGCCGGACAATAGCGCCGGCTCGCTAGCATCGGCGCCCAGCGCGGCCGCCAGCGACAGTTCCGCGCCATGCGCCGGATCGGCCAGAAGGTCCAGCGCCGCCAGCAGGCTGGCATGCAGCTCGGCCAGCGTGGCGCTGTCGTAGGCATCGGGATTGGCTTCAAAATCCAAGCGGACGCCATGGGCGCCGGGAGCTACCACGATAGAAAGATCCTCCACCGGACCGGCCGAGACCGGATGAGATTTCGCCGTCAAGCCGCCGAATTCCAGCGGCCGGTCGAACGGCATCAGGTTGATCACCGCGCCGAACAGGCGGCGGCCGTCGCTCAGGCCAAGATCGTGTTTCAGCTGTTCATAGCGATAGCGCTGGTGCGGCCGCAGTGCGCGCATCTCAGCGGCGACCTGCTGCGCCAGCTGGCCGATCCCCGCATTGCGGTCGAACCGCAAATGCAGGGGCACGATATTCATGGCCATGCACGGCACGCTCAGCGCCACCGAACCCAGCCGCCCCATGACCGGCAGGCCCAGCGTGATTTCGCTGGCGGCGGTCTTCTGCTGCAGCCATGCTGCGATGGCAGCTATCAGCCACGCGCTCCAGTCGACCCCGGCGGCGCCGGCGGCGGCCTGCCATGCGCTCAGGCTGGCGGCCGGCAAAGCTCCGCGCAGGCGGCGTACGCCATGCGCCACCGGCTTGGCTGGCGCCAGCAGCAGCGGCGCCGGCGCATCCTTGAGGCGGGTGCACCAGAATTGGCGATCGCGCGCAAAGGCGTCGGAAGACTGGTAAGCCAGGTCTTCCGCGACCACCGGTTCCAGCGCACTGGAGCGCACCGGCGGCAGCGCCTTTCCTGCGGTATCGGCGGAATACAGATCGGCCACGCGCTGCGCCAGCAAGGCATAGCCGAAACCATCCAGCGCCACGTGATGGACGCGCAGATACCACAGCGTGCGCGCGCCGCCGAGCCGCAGCAGCGCGCTGGCAAACAGCGGGCCTGACGCCAGATCGGCGATCTGCAGCAGGTCGGCTTGCATCCAGCGCTGCGCCGCTTCGAACGGTGCGGCGGCGGCGCTGAAATCGAGCTGCTCCAGCTGCCAGTCGCGCTCGGCAGCCGATGTTTGCCAGACCTGCGTGCCGTCGCTGGCGTAGCGCTGATGCAGGGCGTCGCACCCGGCCACCGCCTGCCGCACCGCCGCGATAAAGGCAGCCTGGTCCAGCGCGCCATGCAGTTCGACCGCCTCGGCGGTCCAGTAGGCGGGACTGGCGGGGTCCAGCTGCTGGCCCAGCCAGATGCCGTACTGCGCCGCCGACAGCGGCAGCGGCGCCGGCTCAGCCAGTTGCTCCTTGCGGGCGATATCCATCCTAGTTGCTCCGCGCCTGCGCCAGCAGGCTCCACCAGCCGGCCAGCGTCGGCTTCTCTGCCAGGTCGACGAAAGTGAGGCTGGAGCCGCCGCGACGCCAGCGTTCCACCAGGCTCATCAGGCGGATCGAATCAAGGCCTGCGTGCAGCAGATGATCGTCAGCCCGCAAATCAGAGGCCGGCATTTGCAGCAGCTTCGCCACTTCCTCTTGCAGCGCGGCCTGACTAGCCGGCAAGGCATTGACCACAGCAGGCTGCAAGAAAGCAATCACATCCTGTGCGCTGCTGACCACGCCGCAGCGTTGCGAAACGTAATCCAGCGCCATGGCGTGCTGTTCGGCCGAAAAATCGGCCAGCGCATCGCCCACCAGGAACGGCTGTATGTCGTTCATGAAGGCGTCGGCGCTGGTCATCAGGCAGCCGATATGCGCATACACGCCGCATACGATCAGCTGATCGCGCCCCTGCGCCTGCATGCGCTGCAGCAGGTCGCTGCGCACGAAGGCGCTGTAGCGCCACTTGGTCAGCACGATATCCTGCGTGCGCGGCGCCAGCTGCGCCACCACCGGCGCCCGCTGCGGCTGCGCCGTCAGGCCGGGGCCCCACCAGTCTTGCAGCAGGCCGCGCTGCTCCGGCGCCTGCTGCGCCGGCTGCGCGGTGTATACCACCGGCACGCCAGCGGCGTCGCAGGCATCGCGCAAGCGGCCGATATGCTCCAGCAGGGCCGGGATCGGCGCCGCCTTGCTATCGTAGAAATCGAGGAAATACTCTTGCATGTCATGGATCAGCAGCACCGCGCGCGCCGGATCAGGCTTCCAGTCGACGCGGTTGGAGGGCATGGCGGCTGGCATGGGATAGGAAGCGATTCTTGGAATAGTCATGGTGATGTCTTGAACTGGTGATTGGTTAAGGATGGACGCCGGCCTTGGCCAGCTGTTCTGCGATGCGTTCGCGCAGGACGCGCTTGTTGACCTTGCCGACGCCGGTCTTGGGGAAGCGGTCGACGAATTCGATGCGGTCCGGGATCTTGTAGTGGGCGATGCCGCGCTCGCGCAGGAAGCCGGTCAGGTCCATGGCCCGCGGCACCTGGCCGCGCGGAATCACGAAGGCGCAGCTGCGCTCGCCAAGGTAAGCGTCCGGCATGGCCACCAGGGCGACGTCGTGCACGTTCGGGTGCGCCAGCAAATGGTTTTCGACTTCATCGGCGGCCACCTTGTCGCCGCCGCGGTTGATCTGGTCCTTGGCGCGGCCCTCGACCACCAGGTGGCCTGACGGCAGACGCGATACCAGGTCGCCGGTGCGGTAGAAGCCATCGACGGTAAATGCGCGGGCATTGTGCTCTTCCGCCTTGTAGTAGCCGCGTATGGTGTACGGGCCGCGGGTCAGCAGATGGCCGACTTCTCCCGGCATCACATCGCGGTCTTCGTCATCCACCACGAGTACTTCATCGGCGGCCGAAATGGGTCGCCCCTGGGTCGAGGTGACCAGCTGCTCGGTATCTTCGTCACGGGTGTAGTTGACCAGTCCTTCGGCCATGCCGAACACTTGCTGCAAGGCGCAGCCGAGCACCGGCCGCACGCGTTGCGCGACTTCGGTGGTGAATTTGGCGCCGCCTACCTGCAGCAGCGCCAGGCTGCTCAAATCGCGGCGCCGGCTATCGTCGCCGTTGCTGTTGCTGTTGCCGACAGCATCCAGCCACACCATCGCCAGCGGCGGCACCAGCGAGGTGATGGTGACCCGTTCCGCTTCGATCAGCGGGAATGCATCGTCGGGACTGGCGCGCCGCGTCATTACCACGCAGCCGCCGGCATACAGGATGCCGAGCGTGCCCGGCGAGCTGAGCGTGAAGTTGTGCGCCACCGGCAACGCGCACAGATAGACGCTGTCCGCCGTCAAGGCGCAGATTTCGGCGCTGGCGCGGATGCTGTAGAGATAATCATCGGGCGTGCGCGGAATCAGCTTGGGCAAGCCGGTGCTGCCGCCGGACAGCTGCAGGAAAGCGACGTCATCCGCGCGCGGCTCAGGGAAGGTGCGCGCCTCGTCATACAGGCTGTCAAGCGGGCAAAACTCCTCCGCCTCTCCCACTACGACGACATGCCGCAGGCCAGCCTGCTCGGCCAGGACCTGGCGCGCCAGCTGGCGGTAATCGAAACCGCCATCGACATCGGCGATGACGTAGGCCGTCGCTTCGCTGTGGGCGCAGAAATAGCCGATCTCGGTGCGGCGATGCGCCGGCAAGGCAAACACCGGCACCGCTCCCAGGCGGAACAGGGCAAAGCATACGGCGAAGAATTCGGCGATATTCGGCAGCTGCACCACCACCCGCTCGCGCGGGCGGATGCCGAGCCGGTCGAAACCCGCCGCCAGCTGATCGCTGCGACGGTCCAGCTCGGCATAGGTCCAGCGCCGCGCACCGCACACCAGCGCAAGGCGCGATGGATATTGCTGCGCGCGCCGGCGCAGCATGGCGCCGAAGGTTTCACCGGTCCAGTAGCCGGCAGCGCGGTAGGTCTCGGCGGCCTCCGCCGGCCAGGGTGTGAATCCCGGCAAATAGTCAAGCTGATCGGCGTTGCTCATGACGCCGCCTTCGCCTGCTCGTCTTCCAGCATCAGCTCCAGGTTCATCGCCGCCAGCATGGTGCGCAGCTTGGCCGAGGTTTCCAGCAGTTCCAGCTGCGGCTCGGAGCCGGCGACGATGCCGGCGCCGGCATACAGCGTCGCGCTATCGGCGCCAACTTCGGCGCAGCGCAGCGTCACCGCCCATTCGCCGTCGCCATGGCTGTCGCACCAGCCCACCAGGCCGGCGAAATAGCGGCGGTCGAAACCTTCGGCGTCAGCGATGAATTTGGCCGCCGGCACAGCCGGATGGCCGCATACGGCCGGCGTCGGATGCAGCGCCAGCGCCACTTCCAGCGAGGTGGTGGCGAGATCGGCCAGTTCGCCGCGCAGCTCCGTGCCCAGATGCCACATGGTCGGCGTCGCCAGCAGGCTCGGCGCCGCCGGCACCTTCAGGCTCTTGCAATACGGCCGCATGGCGGCGGCCACCGCATCGACCACCAGCGCATGTTCATGCAGATCCTTGACCGACTGCAGCAAGCCATCGGCGCGGCGGCGGTCTTCCGCCGCATCGGCGCTGCGCGGGATCGAACCTGCCAGCGGATGTGACACCAGCTCGCGGCCGTAGCGCGCCAGCAGCAGTTCGGGGCTGGCCCCGATCAGCGTGCGATGCCCCCCTGCCCGCGCTGCAGCCGCGTCGGCCAGGTCGATGGCAAAGGTGTAGCCGCGCAGATTGCGTGCCGCCAGCCGCTGCAGCAGGGCCGGGACTGCGATCTGGGCGTCGAGCGTAAGCGAGCGCGACAGCACGGTTTTTTCAAAGCGCAAATCGCGGATTGCCGCCAGCGCGCTGCGCACATTGCTGCGGTAGGCTTCGGGCGTCGGCTGCATCAAAGGCGTCGTCGACAGCTGGGCGCCGCAGGATTTTTCCGCCGGGCTCAAGGCGGCGACCGCGCTGTCGACGCCGGCACCGCTGGCCAGCTGCTGCGGCATGTACAGGTAGGGCGAGGCCGAACTGCCGTCCAGGCGGAACGGCAGCGCGCCCATCAGCACGGCGGGCGGCCGGCCTTCCTGCTGGACTTCCTGCAGCCAGGCTGCCGCCTTGGCGGCGAGCTGGCCGGCCTCGCATGGCGGCAATACCGCCTTGACGCCATGCGCCAGCAACGAGCGCCGCGGCGATGCAAAGAAGGTGGCGCCGGCCTGGTAGTGCTGGAGCAGATCCGCGGCGCTGGCTTGTTTTAAAAATGCATGATGAAGTCTGTCGTTCATGATGACGGTCCTCGCAAGAAATGAGTGGTGGCGTGGCATGCGGCTAGCCGGATGAATGGTTGCCCTGCCCGCCAGCGAATGCGTCGTCCGCATCGGAACGATTGCATTGCCTTCGGCGCGATCAGTTGCGCGCTTTATTTCCGCTGCCGTTCATGCTTCTTGAGCAGAACGGGAGGCCGGCAAGAGCGTGCTCGACGTAACCAATTGTAAATGAGATTGTAAATGCAAATGAGAATGATTAGCAATTGATTTATTAACCGAATGGAATTAATATGCATGGCAGACAGATATTCCTCCTCGCATCCAGCCCCGCAATTCGCGCAGCCAAGGCAGCCACCACCTACCGAGCACCCTCATGAAAAGAGACCAACTTGTCGTCGATGAAGAAAGCTTCCTCAACCTGGCCGGCATCGATCCCATGCCCTCGCCCGCCGAGCTGCGCAGCCTGCTGCCGCTCGACGCGCTGGCGGCGCAGACGGTCGCCACGGGCCGCCGCACCGTGCGCGATATCCTGGAGCGGCGCGATCCGCGCCTGCTGGTAGTGGTGGGGCCCTGCTCCATCCATGATCCGGCCGCCGGGCTGGAATATGCGCACAGGCTGCGGCAGCTGGCGGCCGAACTGGCTGACACGCTATATATCGTGATGCGGGTGTATTTCGAAAAGCCGCGCACCAGCATCGGCTGGAAGGGCCTGATCAACGATCCCGGCATGGACAATACTTTCCGCATCGCCGACGGCATGCAGCAGGCCCGCAGCTTCCTGCTGGCGGTCAACCGGCTCGGCCTGCCAGCCGCCGCCGAGGCGCTCGATCCGGTTTCGCCGCACTACTTGGGCGAGCTGATCAGCTGGGTGGCGATCGGCGCCCGCACCACCGAATCGCAAACCCATCGCGAGATGTCGTCCGGCCTGCCGATGCCGGTTGGCTTCAAGAACGGCACCGACGGCGGCGTCGAGACCGCGGTCAACGCCATCTTGTCGACCTCGCGCCCGCACGCCTTCCTCGGCATCGACAGCGACGGCCGCGCCGCCGTCATCCGCACCCGCGGCAACGCCCACAGCCATCTGGTGCTGCGCGGCGGCAGCAGCCGGCCCAACTACGATAGCGTCAGCGTCGCCCTGGCCGAACGCGCACTGGCCAAGGCCAAGCTCGCGCCCAACATCGTCATCGACTGCGCCCACGGCAACTCTTACAAGGACCACAGGCTGCAAGCGGCCGTGATGACCGACCTGGTGCGGCAGATCCGCCATGGCAACCGCAGCATCCTCGGCAGCATGATCGAAAGCTTTCTCGAAGCAGGCAACCAGGCTATCCCGTCCGACCTGGCGCAGCTGCGCTATGGCTGCTCGGTGACCGACGCCTGCGTCGACTGGGACGGCACCGCCGCCATGCTGCGCGACGCCGCCGCGCAACTGCGCGATGCGCTGCCGGCGCGCATCGAAACCGATATCGATACCAGCACTACAGGAATGCAATGAAACAGCTGTCGCCCACTCAAGCCATCGTCATCGTCGCCGCCATCCAGTTCGTCTACATCCTCGATTTCATCATGCTGCTGCCGCTCGGCCCCGACCTGGCGCGGGCGCTGGCCTTCCCCAGCGACAAGCTGGGCTGGCTGTCGGCCGTCTACACCTCGGCCGCGGTAGTCTCCGGCCTGCTGTCGGTGCGCCTGCTCGACCGCTTCGACCGCCGCTCGGTGCTGCTGCTGGCGTTCGGCGCCGTCGGCCTGTGCACGCTGGCGGCCGCCTTCGCCAGCAGCCTGCCGACGCTGATGCTGGCGCGCGGCCTGACCGGCCTGTGCGGCGGCCCTGCGATCGCGCTCGGCATGGCGATCATCATCGACAGCACGCCGCCGGAGCAGCGCGGCCGCGCTATCGGCAAGGTCATGCTGGGGTTTTCGATGGCAGTCATCGCCGGCGTCCCGCTGGCGCTGGAACTGGCGCGCTGGGGCGGCTGGCGCTTGCCGTTTTATGCAGTGGCGGCGCTGGCCTCGCTGGTCTGGCTGCTGGCGGCATGGCGCCTGCCCAGCCTGCGCGCCCACCTGGAACAGCCGCGCAAGCAAACGGTGTCGGCACGCAGCCTGCTGGCCCAGCCGGCGGTGCGCGCAGCCTGCCTGGTGCAAGCGCTCAGCCAGTTCTCCGCCTTCCTGGTGATCCCGCAATTCTCCGCCTACCTGCTGCTGAACCTCGGCTTTCCGCGCGAACGCCTGGGCATGCTGTACTTCGCCGGCGGCGTCACCGCGATGGTCACGGTGCAGTTGCTGGGCCGCCTGGCCGACCGCGCCGGCCCGCTGCCGGCCGCAGCCATCGCCTCTCTCGCCTTCTGCGCCGGCCTCGCGCCGTTTTTTGACCTCGGCGTGATGCCGCTGGTACTGCCCTTCATCCTGTTCATGGCCGGCAACGCCGGCCGCAACGTCACCCTGGCCGCCCTCACCAGCCGGGTGCCGGCGCCGCATGAACGGGCCGGCTTCATGTCCTTGCAGAATATCGTGCAGGATCTGGCGATCACCGCCGCTGCGGTGGCCTCCAGCCTGATGCTGGGCGAGACGGTGGATGGCAGGCTGAGCGGGATGAGTGTGATCGCGCTATTGTCGGCGCTGATGGCGGTTGCAGTGCTGTGCGCCTTGCCGCGCTTGCATAGGCCGTTGGCGGCGGTGGCTTCGAAGTAGCTGGAGGAAATGAAGGCTCTGCCGATGCCGGGTCAATGGGCCGCATGTGGCCCGTTGCAAATAATGAGCTCACAAAAAGCTCGCAAATCCGCGAGCTTTTTTATTGAAATCTTCTTGGTCAAATCCGCAAATATCTATCGCCCATACCAATACCGGCGATGTTGGTTCCTGTAGGTATCCACCGCCACGCCATCTCCAAATTTCAACAAGATCGCTCCTCCTTCGTCGTTCCGGAATCCCTCTACCCCGCGTTCCTGATAGCGCGCCGCCACCTGCTGTTTGGGATGATGAAACCGGTTGCGATAGCCGACCTGGAACAACACAATCTGAGGATCAACCTGCGCCAGGAACGCGGCCGTGGATGAAGTCCCGCTGCCGTGATGCGGCGCCAGCAGCACAGTGGATTTCAAATCCTCGCCATAGCGGGCAACCAGCTGCTGTTCCTGCGCAGCTTCGATATCTCCGGGCAGCAAAATGGCATGCGGGCCATGGCTGACCTTGAGCGTGCAACTGACTATGTGCGGTTTGCTTTTTTGTTGCGCGGCCGATGCCTGGTATTGCGCAATATCCGGATACAGCATTTCGAATTTCATCTCTCCCCACTGCCATGCCTGCCCTGCGTGACAAGTTTGATGGTCGGTCGCGGTCTGGACGATCGGATGCTGCGGCGGCAGCGATGAATACACCGTTCCGACCTTGACGGCATCCATGACCGACAGGGCGCCGCCGGCATGGTCGTTGTGGACATGCGATATCACCAGCGCGTCCAGCGCGGTGATGCCGCGCGCTTTCAGGTAGGGGACGATGACGCGGTTGCCGGCGTCGGATCCGGGCGAGTGGTAGGGACCGCTGTCGTACAGCAGGCGCTGGTCGGCTGTTTCCACCAGCACCGCCATGCCCTGGCCGACGTCGAGGGCGGTCACCCACATTTCACCGGCGGGCGGGCGGCTGCCGTTATCCAGCAGCAGGGGCAGCCAGCCGGCCAGCGCCAGCCAGCGCAGGGGCCAGCCGCGCGGCGCCAGCAGCCACACGGTGGACAGCAAGGCCAGCGCGGAGGTCCACGCCGGCGGCGCCGGCGTCTGCCATACCGCAAACGGCAAGGCGCTGAGCCAGCCCAGCAGCAGCGCCAATTGTTCCAGCAGCAGATGCGCGGCGCGCCACAGCCAGGTCGACAGCGGCGCCGGCAGCGCACTGGCGATCAGCGTCAGCGGCGTCACCACCAGGCCGACCAATGGAATCGCCACGGCATTGGCCAGCGGCGCAATCAGCGAAACACGTCCGAACAACAGGACAGTAAGCGACAGCAGGCCGATGGTGACCGCATATTGCGTGGCGCCGGCGGCCCGCAAGCCTTGCCACCATGTTGAAATGCGCGTATTGCCATCATCGCGCGCGGCCGGCCGGCGGCCGACGCTGGTGTACAGGATCACGCCGACGGCGCAGAACGATAGCCAGAATCCAGGCCACAGCACCGCCCAGGGATCGACCAGCAATACCACAAGGAGCGCGATGCACAGCACGTGCGAAACGCTGGCGATGCGGCCGCTCCACAAAGCCAGCGCCACTACCAGCAGCATGTACAGGGTGCGTTGCGCCGGTATGCCGAAGCCGGCCAGCAGCACATAGGCCAAGGCGGCCAGCGCGCCGCTCAGGGCGGCGGCTTTTTGCGTCGGCAGCAGCAAGGGCAAGGCAGCCTTAGTGAAAAAAGAACGCCGCCATAACGCAGCCATGGCGGCGGCGAACATGCCGGCAATCATGGTGATGTGCAAGCCTGAGATCGCAACATAGAGACTATGAATACACGAAATAATCGTCTGATCACCAACAGCATTCGCTGTGAGGAGGGATCATAAAAATCCATGCACTGCGGTTCAGGCATTAGCTCATATCATTTGCCATCTTCGACGGACTTTATATTCCGATATTAGTAACGGCTTTTGTTCGAAAATCCAGCAACCACCAATCCCATGGTAAATCCGCCCAATATCGCTTCCGAACCGCACAATAATTTCATCGGCATTTGCACAGGTGTTATATCCCCATATCCAAGAGTGGAAAAAGTAACAAGCGAAAAATAAAGGCATTCCAGCAGCGGTACTTTGCCATCCGTTGCGACAGACAGAGTCTCGCCCCACACGTAATACAATCCCGTGTAGCTAGCTATCAGTACGGCAGCCGTTCCAAAAATACGAAGCGGACGTTCACCATATCCCCAAATTGCGTTGTCTATCCACGAACACAGCCACTTCATTTTAAATCGGAGAGCGTGCCATGCACTACGAGGTGTTGTCCATACAGTCCAAAGGTATTTCCAATAGAGTCTAGCTTGCTCTCTTCTCTGAGATTCCATGTAAATGCCACGTTCAACACCTTTATTGAATGCATTGCTGCGCATGCCTTTTGAAATTTTAGGAAAATATTCGATGTATTCGTAGCCATAATATGGCTCCCATAAGGCCTTCCGTCGATACGTTCGTTCTAAATAATAGTGCTCAGCAGCCTCTTGTATTTGCCCCCCTTGCTGATAAGCACTGCGAAGTAATCGATACACGTCCGCGATACCAGATGGGTCATGCATAGATGCCGGTTGAAATTGGATATCTCGAAGCTCACAATTAGATAACATTGGACGAATTAAGGTCGAGGAAAATGTCATCTTATGCAGAAGACAGCCAGAAAACTTTGCTTTGAAGGCCTCGCAATCTATGAATGACATGTCATAGAACTGAGAGTTTTCGCAATTCAAATCTTCTAGGTAGCAATGAAGAAAGGCAAAGAACGCTACCCTTGCTTGCAGAAATTGTATTTTCTTGCATGAGCTAAAGTTAATTGGAACACGATAGTTAGAGTGATATTTTCCGGTAATCGTCAAATGGTCAAGATCGGCGAAATCCAAATTGCGTCTTCCAATGTTGGCCATTTCCTCGAGTACCACTCCCCCCAATTTCAATACAATAAATTCGCTTAGCAATGTAGCTCGTGAATGATGTGGAGAATCGTATGCATCCCATGAATTAAAAAGCAGACTCTCCGTTTTTACGCCATCAATGCCGTTGATTGGAAAAAAGCGATCGCGCCCCAATGTACGACGAGCCCAATTGAAATACGGTTCAATTTCGGTCACAATTTTCTCGGGATCGATGCGGCTCTTCATCGCTTCGAACGTATCATCTGACTGAGGTGCATAAGCTATCAAGTATTTGTGAGTTCGCATGTCGTTCTCAGTGCGAACGATAAGTTTTCGTTCTTCCCCATAAAACCAGTCTCCTGATGGAACAAGCTTACAGAACAGCGGTGCATCAATTTTATGTTCAGCCATCCATTGTTGAAATCCGGGTAGTCGTTTTAGGACGAAAGTGAGAAAAATCGGCAAGTCATTGGCTTCGCGCCACGCGTTGAAGTCATCTGGAGACTTCGCCCACAACGTTCGGGGGTCAAAATATGGCACTGACATGGAGTACATACCCTTTCGAGAAAATAACGAACAAGCAGATTTTGCTCATTGCATAGCTAGGTTTTTATGTCCGTCCGCAAAAAATAAAATTTCATGACATCATGGTTTCTACTTCAAGTCATCGACATGACAGCAACGACCATCCAGATATTCTCGATGGAAAAAAGTACGATGGTATTTGGATGCGACCTTAGTCACTACCAATTGGCTGAACTTGCCTATAGTCGCAGAATTGGGCCAAAACATTAATCCAAGACAACAAATTCTCTTCATAGAGCAATTTACATTTGGAATACGTCATCCCTCATTCAATCGTTCGGGCAAAGCATAATATATTGCAATTAGGCAATAGATATGTACGAAATCAAAAATGCTGGATAGTGTGTAATTGTCGTTTTGACAAATACTTACGGAGAACAGCATGAGCACCAAACCTGAATCGAAGCAAACCATTGCAGCTACTGTCGGAATCGAGCCAGTCGATAAGACAGAACAAAAGCAACCTGCCGACACCGCAACCACAACATCGCCAGCGGTCAAACTCAAGGCAGCAATCGAACAACTGGATGCCGACCGCACAGCGTTGGTGAAATCCACTATCGAAAATCTGAAACCAGGTAAGCCACTCGATCATGCTGCTCTGCGTGATATCAACAAGATCGAAACTCGGAAGAATCGATTGATCGTTGCCCGTTTTGCTGCATTGCTCAAAAAGAGCGATCCGGCAGTTCAAGCCATCGTCCATCAAATCATCGAAATCTAAATTGCTATCGTCAACATACGGCGGCCACGGAAAGTTTTAACTTCTGTCGTCGCCTGACGATCATCGAACTGTTTAGGGATTACGATGACTCACGACTATTCATTCGAGAACATCCACGCTCGAATCTTTCATCGGCTACTCGATGTGATACCTGATTTGCGCACCATCGATGGCACCAGCGTATCCGAAGTAGACGGACTGATGCCACTCACTTTTGACGTCATACAACGCACGCAGGAAAAGTTAATTATTTCGCTGAGTCACATCGACCGGCACAAATCTGGCAAGGTCTTTAGCAATCCGGAAATGACCATTGCGGTCTATCTTCACAGCGGCATGGCCGAAGCCCTGACGTATCACGATGCTTACATGTCTGACTCGGTTTATTCGCCACGCAAGAATCACATCGATATTCTGGCAAAACGCGTGCTAAACGACAGTCTGTATATATGGCTCGGCAACCTGATTTCAGAAGGATATTCGATCAAAGCGAAAGACGGTAATGAGTGACGGTTTAAAACCATCGCCGTCTAGTGGCAAGCCTTTGTTCTCACTCGGCCAAGTTGTCGCAACACGCGGCGCATTGAACACAATGATCGAATTCGGTATTCCACCCGATAGACTGATTCACCGCCATATCACGGGCGATTGGGGCGATTTATGTGAGGGAGATCAACAGCAAAATTTGATCGCAATACGTTCGGGCATGCGCATATTTTCCAGTTACCGATTCAGTGCAGACGCCAAAATATGGATCATTACGGAAGCCGACCGTTCGTCAACAACGCTTCTTCTGCCAGATGAATATTGAGTACGATGGAAGGCATATAGCTTAGTGCGGTCTGAATGCTTCCTCAATCATTGTCGATCTCGTCGTTCAGGCGCTGCCATAATCCACGCAACTGCTTTCGAATTGCTTGCGAGTCCATCACCCGAGCAGCCGCGTAGCCATACGTAATAAAGTTTCGCCGCCCCAAATAGGTGTATCTGCTATTGAGCTTACGACGAAATAATGGTTTTACCTCATCACCTCGTACAATGCGAGCACTATTTCGCTTAGCCATAGTGGCTTTAGCGATCCGCACGCCTCTTCTCATCTTCTCCGAATAACGTGCCAGTGATGCCGACCGAAGAATAACGCGCTGACCATCAAATAAGAAACCAAGATATTGAAGTGGTTTACTGCCCTTGAGTTGGCCGTCAGCACTCACCTCGAATGAAACTCGATCGGTCTTAGTCGGATTAATTGGAAGATTAAGTTTTGCAATCTCATCCATCGCAAAACCTTCCACATCGTCCTTTCGAACTGGGGGAACAATCAGCAGAATGTCATCACAGTATCTAAAATAAAATCCGCCACAGTTCGATGCAAAAGAATGCAATTCGATATCAAATTGACGCATGTAGATATTTGACAACAACGCGCTAATTGGAGATCCCTGGGGTATTCCCTTTGCTTCCGCGTTCCTCTTCACAAGCGAGTTGTTTTTACGAACTGTTTCGCGAAATTCTTCAGGAGTACAAAGCCTTTTAGGGCTAGATTTATGATTATTTAGCGAAATACCAAGTGCTTCGTATAGCGCACCCTTATTTACGGTAGCAAATTTTGTTAGCGATTTGAATACTGCATAGTGGTCCGGTGGTAATGCGCTCTCATCTAGCACATCGGCCCATGAATTTTTGAGAATTTTATGATCAAGATTATCGAAGAAGCCTGTTATATCAAGTGCGACGACGTAACAATTGCCAAGTTTCCGAATGGCATCAAACGCATTAGCTGCAAAATGAACGTTGCTTTTCCCAAGTGACCGAAAGGCCAGCACAGATTCGTCTAGGTTATTCGATCTAATCCATTTTTCGTATAACTTTGATATACGAAAAGCATAGTACGAATAGATATGACAATCTACATGTGACGCATATGCAATTGGGCGAGTCTTGCCGACTCGTTCAACTTTATCAGTAATCTTATTGCGCTTGACCTTGAAAGTCTGGATGGAAAATTCGACGAATGGGTAAAAACTGTGTCGAGCGACCTGCTCAGGGTCTTTCACAATACGCTTCGCCTCGCGAAAGCTTATTGGATGGTCAAAATGAGGGTACCCCCTGTGCCGAAACCAGGGATGCTTGCGATTAGACATAGGAGTTCTAGCAAACCGGACAGGTGAAAGATGGTGGCAATCTATGAGCCACCCGTCCGGATTAGGCCAGCGGTCTTTCTCCAACTATTTCACCCGACTAAGTCAGGCCGAGCCACGTATGTTAGAAATGTATTACCATGTAGTCATGGAGGCAATTATGAAGCTAATCGTCCAGACTGTGCTATCAATCTCGCTGTCGTGCCATGTTGCGGGCTTCGGCGGGCTTGACATCATGTGAAGTCCCTCCATACCTTTGCATGGAGCAACTCGACTATACCAGAATTGTGTTGTGCAGGAAACAAACAATAGAGACGTGAATTACAAATCACTTTTACCACGTCTTAGGGGATGCGACCGCCATAGACTACCTTATGTAAGTTGCATCGACAGCGTTAAGCTGTCTTTATTCATTGCTCCAGTAGTGACATTTGTTGAGCAATTGGTTCTTCCTGAATTTCGGAAATTGGAATAGCTCTCACTTTGGCAACATCAGTCACCACGCGAGTGATATGGTGCGTGGTGTTGACTTGTCGCCACATGGTGGAATTTCCTGGGCCATCCAAATCATTTGCCGTGCGATAAATATAGGCATCTGCTGTTGAAAAACGTGCACTGGCGAAATGGCCGCTTGCCACAATTCTGCTGCATACATCTTTCATAATGGCTTTATCAGCGCCAGACTTTTCGCCGCGTACGACAAGCCACGCATCTTCTGTCGTATAGCGGTAATGTCGAATTGCAGGAGCACCACCTGCACCACCGAAAGACATTTTGGAAGAGTCCGCAGCAAAGTCACCAAAGGTCATGTACTCCGCAGTTGTGGGATCAAATTTTACCGCCTGACGCCAAGCCGCCCATTCGTTGCGCGGGCACAGTGCGCTTTGTCCTGGTTCAGCAGGATTCTTCTCAGGATAATGTGTGGCTTGGAAGATAATATGCTGCCAAGCCCCCAGTTCCTGCAACTGCTCAAGTGCGCCACTAATAACCGGAGCGACGTGATCAGGTTGCGAAAAATCAGAATCCGAAAAATCTGCAATTATTGCGCAGTTAGTGGCATTCAAACCTAATTTCGCCAAGGCCGCATTCACTTGGACACCCAAATCAGTATTCACCAGCTCACCGGACGCAACGCAGATAGCGAACTTTAGTGTCTCGTCCTGCGGTATTGCAGCCTTAAAGGCTAATGCTTCGTCGCCAATGAGATCACGAAGCATTGCCATTGGAATCCCCCTGGCCTTCAGGCTACGTGCACGAACAAACATCTGGGGCAACCACGTCGCAATGCTTTCTCGCCCCGCCTCGTCGATGAGATAGGTCAGATCAACGAAGGCACGGCGGCCAAACCAATACTTAGACAAAATTCCACCAACATCAGGCGCTTTTCCGGGAGGGAATAGCTCATCCTGGTTATCATCGCGCTCTCCTAACGGAGGCACAATAAAGCGTGGCACAACATAAGCTGCGACATCATGTTTGAGATCGCGGACACCATTTAATTCACCAGCTTTCAATCGCAAAGCAGGGGAATACAAAATCTTTTCAAGCCCACTCATTAAGCGTCTCCAAGGGTTGTGGGAAGAAGTTGCTTACGGACCTTGCCACGTCCAATTTTGTCGGAAAATATTGCGTAATTCTTTCGTTCCAACCTTACACGGCCAAATACTATAGCTGACGAAATACCAAGCTGCTCTGCAAACGACTCAATGGGGCCTGCCGTTTTCGCAATTCGTGCCGGTGAGCGAGACCATAACTCCTCTGGAATTAGCATATTGGCAGCAAATCGGTTGGCCTCTTCCTCCAGTTCGTCCACTTGCATCGACTCAGAATCATCAAAGAATCCTGCCGCGAGGCCAGTGCGATAATGAAGAATTACATGACCAACCTCATGCAGCAGGGTAAACCAGAAATTATCAAGTGCGTCACGCAACAATGTCATTCCAATGACTGGAATTTGATCTACTAGAAAGGCTGCACCGTCAACCTTCATCCCCGGAATATACGGCTCAACTATAAGGATAATGCCATGCTCTTTCAGTAATTCACCGGCTCGCATTGGCCCATCGTCCAGCTTACTCAACTTTACAAGATCGACTAACCATGAAACATCTAAGGGTCGATACTTGACTTTATCTCGGTCAATTATTGCCTTGGCGCGGCGGGTTATTTGTGCCTTCCATGACAACAAAATCCAGTCTTCTGAATGGTCCTCCACATTCAAGCCTGTTCTAAGCAATGATGGGGTGCCGTGCATTTCCACATGTTCGGCAACATAACGAATTAACTGGTTTTTCGCATTTTCATCAGATTCATCATTGTCTTGTAACCAGCCATTTGTACGTGCATGTTTCAAGACCTTTTGCACTTCGCTAGGAGGTGCTTCAAAAGTTGGGCGCCAATCTCTGGTTAGCGCCGGAAGAAAATCCGCCGACAGATGTACCGAGAGCACTCGTGCAACTCTCATATAATTAGCTAGACTAATGCTGCGATAACGCTCAGATTCATACCGCTGAATCGCCTGCTCTCGAAGGCCAAGCTTTCTAGCTAAGTCCTTTTGGGACCAGCCATTTGTTATCCTCGCGACAATGAGAAAATCTCCAAGATCATTCCCTGCACGTTTCTTCAAAAGTTCGAAATCACCGTCTTTTGCCTTCAGGTAAGCATTTAGTACTTCAGATAGCTCTTTTTTTTCAGAAGTTAAGGATCGCCGCACTCCGTCGATGACTTCACGGGACAAGCCCTCAACAATAGATTTCAATACCTGCTCAGATGACAACGCATGGTTAATTTGGTCAATTAGCGTTGCGGTTTCGCGTGCTTGGCGGTCGTTCGAAATGATGAAATTAGTAGACATGTCCGATGTTACGCATCAAATATGTTGTGTGTCAAGTTGTGTGGGGATGCTCTACTCGCCTATCGGAAATGTTTGCTAAATGCAATTAGTAAACATGCCTATATCTGATGCCACCTTTTCGAGGCAGGAAAGGCAGGAGGCAAGAAGAATGTTTTAATAATTATTGCAAAGGCAACAAATAAACATTCTGGAAGAAAAAGCATACTAGGCCATTCTTAAATTCAAGAGCCAGGCTTGGGGAGGGTGCTAACTCAATTCTAACTTCTGTAAATACTAGACGGCGTGTGTTAGCACCGGCATTCCTGAACTGCACCCCAAAAATAGTCTCAAGACTTCCCCATGTTTCACTCAAGTTCTATTCCCGCAGGCGAGGTTGCTAACAACTCATGCCATAAAGGAAAGACCCAATACCGTCTGAACTATGAGCGCAAATGCGGCCCGTGCATGTTTTGACAATATAAATTTCCCTTAAGGCAACAAAAACATTTGTAGATTTATTTACCTACAAGTAACTCATTGTAATAAACATCAGATACTATTGCAGTACAGAAATTTATGTTGTGTTTTGAGACAGAGTAAAAAGCTTGTCTGCCGCATACATAGTGCGTCCATTGAAGAAGCATGAGTCAAGCGATGCACGCGATATCAAAATAAGGAGTGCCGTTTATGCAGCAAGCTTTTCAGGCTGGCCGTTTGTGTTCGTCTGTTGCATCGCGATTATGTGTTTTTGTCACATTGCTATTGACCATGCTGGTGTTCGCGCCATCAGCCCAAGCTGCCATTTACTGGCTGGACTCCAATTCTAACGATGCCCTGGCTCACTACCGGACGGGGGAAGAAGCATGCGTCACCGGTGAGCTGATGACCCGGATGAATACGCGTCGCTCCGCCGAGACGAACCCCAACGTCAAATTTCGCTATCGCTCAGTGAATGTCGGCCCCGATGAGGGTATCGGCGAACGCGTCTGCCGTGGCGTCATTGAACGCACTTATGCGTCTAACTGGGTGACGGTCGAACTGGTCGATACCCTGGTGTATGGCCCGCAGGGTGGGGCCAACCAATGCGCCATCCCTAATTACTCTGATCCCGATACCGGACAGTGCGGCAAGCCAAAATGCACCTCGTCATGTTGCGGCATTTGTGCCAACGGTACTAATCCGATCCACTCCGCTTCCGGCAATAAATTCCAACGGGAAACCGATCTAGTCAGCGGCGGCTTGTTCCCACTGCGGTTTGAGCGCTTCTATAACAGCAATCGCACCCTGGAAAACGCGCCGATCCCGTTGGGTGTCGGCTGGTCGCATACCTATCAACGCAACATCGCGGCCTATCCGTCGATGAGCGGCGGCGACATCGACAGCGCAGTCATGTATCGGCACGATGGGATGATGCAGAAATTTTTGCTGGTCGGAGGCGTGTGGACAACCGACGGCGACACCGCTGAACGGTTGCAGTGGCAAACCAGCAATGCAAGCGCATTGGGTTGGACCTATATCAATAAGGACGATGAGACGGAAACCTATGACACGCAAGGCCGGTTGTCCACGGTCACCAATCGCGCTGGTTTAACTCAGACACTGGGCTATTTGGATAGCACTGGACGGCCCAGCAATAATGTACAGAAGGTCACCGGCCCGAATGGTCGCGTTCTCACCTTCACATACAACCCTGCTGGACAAGTGGCGAGTATCACCGACAACCTAGGCGAGGTCTATGGCTATGCCTACGACAGCAATGGTAATTTGACCAGCGTGCAATATCCTGACAGCAGCGGCTCGGCAACAACGCGCACCTATGTCTATAACGAAGCGGCACAGAACGGCGGTGTCGCACAAACGCATGCCTTGACTGGCATCATCGATGAAAACGGCAACCGCTATGCAAGCTGGGCTTATGACGGTAGCGGACGCGGCATTCTGAGCGTGCACGGCGCCTACAGCAGTGGCACCATAGACCGGACTAGCGTTGTTTTCAACGCCGATGGCACGACGACAGTGACCGATGCGTTGGCGAAGGCGCGTACTTTCGGCTTTGCTGTGCAATTTGGTGTAGCCCGCTTGACTTCGCTGGATGCTCCTTGCGATTATTGTGGCCAGAGCGCCACGACGCAGACTTACGATGCCAACGGTAATGTCGCTACCGCTACCGATTTCAACGGCGCAGTCACTACCTATAGCTACGACCTGACACGCAATCTGGAGACCCGTCGGGTAGAGGCGTCGGGGACAGCGCAAACCAGAACGATCACGACCGCTTGGCACGCGACCTATCGCTTGCCTCTGACGATTGCCGAGCCAAAGCTGTTGACGACCTATGTCTACGATGCGTCCGGTAACCTGTTGAGCAAGACGGTGCAAGCCACCAGCGATGCAATAGGCGCCCAGGGCTTGTCGCCAACGTTGGTCGGCACAGCGCGCACCTGGAGCTACACTTACAACAACTTTGGTCAGGTATTGACGGCTGCCGGTCCCAGAACCGATGTGACAGACAAGACCACCTATACCTATGACCCCTCCGGCAACCTGAGCACAATCACCAACGCCATCGGTCAAGTCACGACCTTGTCGAACTACGACGCCAATGGCCGCGTAGGACTGATCACCGATGCCAATGGCGCGACGACTGCCTTGACCTACAGCCCACGCGGCTGGCTGACCGGCAAGACGGTGACCTCTGGCGGTACGGTTGAAACCACCACCTATGGCTACGACGGCGTCGGCCAGTTGACCCTGGTCACACTGCCCAATACCTCTACGGTCAGCTACACCTACGACCCGGCCCATCGCCTGACCAACATCGCCGACAGCCTTGGCAACAGCATCGCCTATACCCTGGACAACATGGGTAACCGGATCAGTGAACAAGTCAAAGATCCGAGCGGTGCTCTGGCACGCCAGACCAGTCGTGTCGTAGATGCCTTAAATCGCATACAACAAATCACGGGAGCAGTGCAATGAGAGGGCGTTTCATGGGGAAACAAGCGGGTATCAAGACCCTGGCCAGTGCGGTCCTGTTCACGCTGGCCTACAGTCCATTGCTGGGCAGTGTCAATGGCACGGCAGCACTGGCGCAAGCGGTCCAGAACACGACTACCAGCTATGAATACGATGCCATGGGGAATCAGACCAAGATCACCGATCCCCTGGGGAACATCACCACCCAAAGCTACGATCCGCTGGGACGCCTGATCCAGCAGGTCCAACCGGTTCCGGCCGCAGGCGGCGCCAGCCCCACCGTCAGTTTTACCTATGACGGCCAGGACCAAATCAATACCGTCACGGATCCGCGTAACCTGGTGACCAGCTATACGGTCGATGGCCTGGGTAACCAGAACGCGCTCACCAGCCCCGATACCGGCAGCACCAGTAAAACCTATGATGCCGCCGGCAACCTGAAGACCCGTACCGATGCCCGTGGCAAGACCACCACCTACAGCTACGATGCCCTCAACCGCCTGACCCAGATCAGCTATGCCAGCGGTACTGCCACCCAGTTTGAATACGATGGGGGATCAACAGGCGCCCCGAACGCCAAGGGCCACCTGACACGGATGATCGACGGCTCCGGTCAGACGACCTATGCCTACGACGGTTTTGGTCGCTTGCTCACCAAGGTGCAGACACTGAGCAGTACGGGCACCAGCAGCACGATCAGCTACGCCTACGGCAGCAGCGGCACCACCACCGGTAAATTGATCAGCACGACTTACCCAAGCGGCAACCGGATCAACTACGGCTATGACGCTGCAGGACGGATCAATAGTCTGACCCTGAATCCGACCAATGCGACCGGTGGCGGCACCAATACCGGCAGCACCATCCCCTTACTCACCGGTATCGGCTACCAAGCCTTCGGTCCTGTGAATGCCTGGACCTGGGGCAATAGCAGCAGTACCAGCACGAACACCTATGCCAGGGGAATTGACCTGGATGGTCGTGTCACCAGCTACCCGCTGGGCAATGCCTTAAGCAACGGTACCAACCGGACGATCAGCTACGATGCAGCTAGCCGTATCACAGCGACTAGCCACAGCGGTACGGGCATCGGCAACAGCGCACCGGCCAACTTCAACCAAAGCTACGGCTATGACAACCTGGACCGGCTTAACTCCGTCACGGGCAGCAGCAGTACCAGCAACCAGAGCTTCCAGTACGATCAGAACGGCAACCGAACTCAAGCGACTTTCGGCAGCGGCAGCTACGCCAATACGATTGCCGCGAACAGCAATCAGCTGACGGCCACGACTGGACCAACACCGGCCAAGAGCAACACCTATGACGCTGCAGGCAACCTGACCAGTGACGGCACCATCAGCTATATCTATAGCGACCGTGGAAGAATGGTCAGTGCGACTAACGGTGGCAATACTGTCACGTACACCCACAATGGCATTGAGGAGCGAGTACAAAAGCAAGGACCGACCAGCATCATCGCCACAGGCAGCAACAGCTATGTGTATGACAGTGCGGGGCACTTGATTGGTGAATACGATGCCAATCAACAGTCCATTGAAGAGACGGTGTATCTGGGCAATTTGCCGGTGGCAGTACTGAAGCAAGCGGTTACAGGCACAGGATCAAGTCAGAACACAACGACGAACGTCTTTTATGTCTATGCAGACCACATCAACACGCCGCGAGTAATTACACAGGCAACCGACAATCAGATGGTTTGGCGTTGGGACAATGCGGATCCGTTTGGGCTACAACCCCCGGATGAGAATCCGAGCAGCCTGGGAACCTTCACCTACAACCAACGCTTCCCCGGTCAGGTGTACGATAAAGAGACCAACAATTTCTACAACTACTATCGCGACTATGATCCGCAGCAAGGGCGCTACGTTCAATCCGATCCGATTGGGTTAAATGGGGGGCTGAATACGTTCAGCTACGTTGAAGGGAATCCACTAAGCTTCTCAGATCCAAGTGGACTGTGTGTTGAGGACCTCTGTATTGGTGAGGCAATTATTGTTGGACGAATTGCCTATCAAGGCTATAGGGCCTACCGAACGTACCAGGCCGTGAATAGGCTCGCGGATGCAATTAAGGCAGCTAACTCCCATGAAAATGACGAAGTCACTGCTAAAAATTGCAAGATGCTTTCAAAAGGTGAAATCGATAAGTTGAAAGCGGGCGGGGAAGATCCTCATAACCTTAAACCAAAAAAAGGAGGGTCGGATTTTGATCTCTATAAAACTCCAGACGGCGATATCTACGTGTTTAGGAAAAATGGAGTGGGAACTGGGACTCCAACGGGTCTTAATATAAATCATTTTTAACAGGCGAAATATTTAGATATGGATTCTGAGATAAATGCGGAATTGAGGATTTTGGAATTCGGATGCGATCCGTCTGAAATTACTAAATGCTTGAATCTCCAGCCCACCTCAACGTGGGTTAAGGGGGAAATTGTTTCGAAAACAGGTAAAGGCATTCTGAGACACCAAGAAAATGGCTGGGCGTGGTGTTCAAATTTGGATTCCGAAGAAAAAGTATTGGATTTTCGTGATTTGTTTGACGACATTTTCAGAAATTTAAATCCAATCAAGGATAAATTCCAATATCTTCCAAATAATTCGGTTATACAACTGGCTTGTTGTGCATATATTAGAAATTGCGCGCCGGCATTTACGCTGGACGAGCGGATCATAAAATTACTGGCCGAAATTAACGCTAGTGTTGATTTCGACATTTACTGTCTAAATGCCAGTGAGTGAGTAACTGGGCGGAATAAATGAGTTCAACTATATCGGAGGGAATCCCTTACAGCGCATCGATCTGCTGGGACTTGCTTTTGGTGACTCGCCGTTCGTACCGATGCCTTCCCCGGGGAAGGCATGTGGCTTTTGTGGGACTAGATGTATTACGAATACGCGAACCGAAAGAGAGTGAGCTATTCAAAAAAATTGAAAATAAATGGTGCGAGCTTTTGAACTCAGATGAGATAAGGTACTTCGCCGGCACTAGAACAGATCGGTGCAAATCTGTTTCAATCGCACGGGATTGTTTTGAACGTATTTCGCGGTCATAGCGATGCTAGAATGTCCCATCACCGTCGAGACTGCTTTGATGTCTATCCCTTTTTCGATCAATGCTGTCGCGAATGATCTGCGCCCAAAATGGCTCGATGCTCCCTGCAATCTGGCCTCTCGGAACATGCAATGAAATAGCTGTTGCAGGGTGTTGGGTGAAAACGCATCACCTTTCTGCGATAGGAATAGTGCAGCATCGTAATTGAACAAAATCCCTTCTTGCTTTTGCCGGTCATGCAGATAATGACGAAAGGCATCGATGACCCGAGAGTTCGTCAAAAAAACATGGCGCTTTTTCCGGCCTTTGGTCATCGCAAATCCGCAAGCTTTTTTATAACACAGGAAAAATATCATTTTAGCTCTGCACTAAAAATCTACCAGCCTTCGCAGTAAGCAGCTTCACCAGTTCAGGCTGCATGTACTCATAGTCATCCGGGATATCGAGGCAAATAATCCGCTTGCCGCCGAGATGGGTCTTGAATTTGGCAGATAACTTGCTGCGATGAGCCTTCTCCATCACGAAAATGATCGTCGCCCATTCAATCTGCTCCGTCGACAAGGGAACAGTCGCGTCGCCGCCCAAGCCGGCCGAATCGCTTTCAACGCCTGGCCAGGTGGAAAAAACTTGTTCCGCGGTCGGGCTCCTTAGGCGGTTCTGACTGCAAATGAATAGTGCTCGTTTCATCAAATATGAATCCAGGTTAACAACGCTGCCAATTGCGCAGATGATCGCCGATAAGCAAGTTAAAGGCTATCAGATCAACGCCCGTACCAATACCGGCGATGTTGGTTCCTGTAGGTATCCACCGTCACGTCATCTCCAAATTTCAACAAGATCGCTCCTCCTTCGTCGTTCCGGAATCCCTCTACCCCGCGTTCCTGATAGCGCGCCGCCACCTGCTGTTTGGGATGATGAAACCGGTTGCGATAGCCGACCTGGAACAACACAATCTGAGGATCAACCTGCGCCAGGAATGCCGCCGTGGATGAAGTCCCGCTGCCGTGATGCGGCGCCAGCAGCACAGTGGATTTCAAATCCTCGCCATAGCGGGCAACCAGCTGCTGCTCCTGCGCGGCTTCGATATCTCCGGGCAGCAAAATGGCATGCGGGCCATGGCTGACCTTGAGCGTGCAACTGACTATGTGCGGTTTGCTTTTTTGTTGCGCGGCCGATGCCTGGTATTGCGCAATATCCGGATACAGCATTTCGAATTTCATCTCTCCCCACTGCCATGCCTGCCCTGCGTGACAAGCTTGATGATCGGCCGCGGCCTGGACGATCGGATGCTGCGGCGGCAGCGATGAATACACTTTTCCGACCTTGACGGCATCCATGACCGACAGGGCGCCGCCGGCATGGTCGTTGTGGACATGCGATATCACCAGCGCGTCCAGCGCGGTGATGCCGCGCGCTTTCAGGTAGGGGACGATGACGCGGTTGCCGGCGTCGGATCCGGGCGAGTGGTAGGGACCGCTGTCGTACAGCAGGCGCTGGTCGGCTGTTTCCACCAGCACCGCCATGCCCTGGCCGACGTCGAGGGCGGTCACCCACATTTCACCGGCGGGCGGACGGCTGCCGTTATCCAACAGCAGGGGCAGCCAGCCGGCCAGCGCCAGCCAGCGCAGGGGCCAGCCGCGCGGCGCCAGCAGCCACACGGTGGACAGCAAGGCCAGCGCGGAGGTCCACGCCGGCGGCGCCGGCGTCTGCCATACCGCAAACGGCAAGGCGCTGAGCCAGCCCAACAGCAGCGCCAATTGTTCCAGCAGCAGATGCGCGGCGCGCCACAGCCAGGTCGACAGCGGCGCCGGCAGCGCACTGGCGATCAGCGTCAGCGGCGTCACCACCAGGCCGACCAATGGAATCGCCACGGCATTGGCCAGCGGCGCAATCAGCGAAACACGTCCGAACAACAGGACAGTAAGCGGCAGCAGGCCGATGGTGACCGCATATTGCGTGGCGCCGGCGGCCCGCAAGCCTTGCCACCATGTTGAAATGCGCGTATTGCCATCATCGCGCGCGGCCGGCCGGCGGCCGACGCTGGTGTACAGGATCACGCCGACGGCGCAGAACGATAGCCAGAATCCAGGCCACAGCACGGCCCAGGGATCGACCAGCAATACCACAAGGAGCGCGATGCACAGCACGTGCGAAACGCTGGCGATGCGGCCGCTCCACAAAGCCAGCGCCACTACCAGCAGCATGTACAGGGTGCGTTGCGCCGGTATGCCGAAGCCGGCCAGCAGCACATAGGCCAGGGCGGCCAGCGCGCCGCTCAGGGCGGCGGCTTTTTGCGTCGGCAGCAGCAAGGGCAAGGCAGCCTTTGTGAAAAAAGAACGCCGCCATAACGCAGCCATGGCGGCGGCGAACATGCCGGCAATCATGGTGATGTGCAAGCCTGAGATCGCGACCAGGTGGCTGATGCCGGTGCGGTTGAAGATTTCCCAGTCGGACTGGTCGATGGCGCGCTGGTCGCCGATCGCCAGCGCCACCAGCACGCCGGCGTAGCGATGTCCGGGCAAGGCATCCAGGATGCGTTCGCGCAAACGGCCGCGCAACAGCTCCACCAGATTGCCAGGGCTGAATACAAACGGCTGCAATTGGCGGTTCCCTGAACTCGCTCCCGGGTCGCCGCGGACATAGCCGGTAGCGCGCAGGTTGCGCTCCAGCAGCCAGGCCTCATAGTCGAACGCATGCGGATTGGCGTTGCCATGGGGCCGCTTCAAACGCACCGTCAGCTGCCAGCGCGCTCCTGCGGCAAGCAGCGGCTGCGGCGCTTGCTCCTGGTCGCCGTTGCGGTACCAGGCCAGCGCCAGGCGCTGCGGGATGAGCGGCGACTCACCGTCCTGCTGCACGACATTTTCGACGGCAAAATCGAAGCGCGCGCCTGTTTCAAAATTCGATGGCAGGCTGGCTATCGTGCCAATCACCGTGACATCGCGCCCTTCCCATTCCGGCGCCAGCTCTTGCCGCAAGTAGCAATGCGCGAACAAGGCCGCCCAGGCGAAGCCGCAGGCAAAACCTGCCAGCAGGCGGGCGGCAAACCTGAGCTGCCAATTGGGGATCTTATAAGCCGCGCAAGCCAGCGATATCGCCGCCGGCGCCAGGCCTGCCAGCAGCCAGACTGGCGGCAAGACCGCCTGAATTTGCAAAAAGACAACCCCAAGCAGGAAGCCGATGATCGCGCTACGCATCCGGAGCGCGCTCCTACCTGGTTCAGGCCAAGGCCGCCAGGCGCGGCAATGCGGCGCGGGCGTTGGCGGCAGTGGCATGCGCCAGCTCGGCCAGCGGCATGCCGCGCAGCTCGGCCAGCACGGCGCCGATGCGGGGGATTTGCTGGGGCTGGTTGGTGGCGGGATGCAGCCATGCCGGGGACATGTCGGGCGCATCGGTTTCCAGCACCAAAGCGTCCAGCGGCAACTCCACCGCCAGGCGGCGGATCTGCAAAGCGCGGGTAAACGTCATGGCGCCGCCGAAGCCGAGCCGGAAACCCAGGCCGATGAAGGCTTGCGCTTGCTGGAAGCTGCCGTTGAAGGCATGCGCGATGCCGCCGGTGACCTTGATCCGGCGCAGATGCTTGAGCAGGATGTCTTGCGAGCGCCGTACGTGCAGCAGCACCGGCAGGCCGAACTCGCGCGCCAGCTTTAACTGTTCAACATAGAAGTATTCCTGCTTGTCGCGCAAAGGGCCGCGGTCCATGCCGGGCACGAAGAAATCCAGGCCGATTTCACCGATGGCGACAAAGCGCGGGTCCGCCATGGCCGCGCCGACGGCCGCGCGCAAGGCTAGCAGATCGCCGTCGTCGGCGTGTTCTACATAGAGTGGATGAATGCCAAGCGCATAGCTGCAGTTAGGCAGTTGCGCGGCCAGCGCCGCCACTGAGGCGAAATTGGCGCGCTCCACTGCCGGGATCACGATCCACCTTACCTGCTGCTCTGCGGCAGCCGCGGCGACCTGTGCCTGTTCGCCGCCGAATTCAGCGGCATCCAGATGGCAGTGCGTATCTATCCACATCGGGCGATCCTTGGGAAATTATCAGGCGCATATCAGACACATATCAGACACATCAACGCCTGGCGGATTAATAGATTGATATCGTAGCATGGGCAAACCTGGCCTCGCATAAGTCCAAACATAAACATTTCTCGTTTGGCGTGGTGCTTCGTAAATGGGGGGAGCGCCACACTAACCCGTTTGCCTGATAACATGATGCAAAAAAGCATTTGTCAGAAAGCAATCTAGATGTCCACCGCAAACCAGCCGTCAACTCCGTTCGACCAGCGCGAATTCCGCAACGCCCTGGGAACCTTCACCACCGGCGTCACCATCATTACCGCCTGCCAGGCCGACGGCAAGCTGGTTGGCGTCACAGCCAACAGCTTCAACTCGGTCTCGCTGGATCCGCCGCTGGTGCTATGGAGCCTGGCCAAGTCATCCAACAGCCTGGCGGCGTTTGAAGCCGCCGAACACTGGGCTGTGCACATCCTGTCGCACGACCAGGACCAGCTGGCCACCCATTTCAGCAAGCGCGCCCACGACAAGTTCGCCGGCCTGGAGATCGAGTCCGGCATGGGCGGCGCGCCCTTGCTGGCCGGCTGCACCACCCGCATGCAATGCAAGACCGCCTACCGCTATGATGGCGGCGACCATATCATCATGGTCGGCGAGGTGATGCATTTCGAGCATTCCGATATCGCCCCGCTGGTCTATCAGCGCGGCAATTACGCCATCGCCACCCGCAAGGAGCTGGCCGACGAAGCGGAAGCCTTGATCAAGGCCACTGCAGCCTCCAGCAGCTTCGATGAAAGTTCGATGAGCTACCTGCTCGGCAGCGCGTATTTCCATCTGTACGGCAAGCTGCGCGAATTCGGCGCCGCCAAGGGCCTGAACGATGCCGAGTTTTTTGTGCTCAATACGCTGGCGGCGCGCGACGGCCGCAGCCTGGCGGAACTGAACCGCCTGTTCGTGTATGCCGGCCATACGCCGCTGATCAATGTGCTGGACGACATGACCGCGCGCGGCTTGCTGCAGGTCGTGGTGGATAAAGGCGAACGCAACGACCACGGCCTGTTCTACCTGACCGCCATCGGACGCGCCCTGGCGCAGGAGATCGGCGACAGCGGCAAGCAGACCGAGCTGGCGCTGCTGAACAGCCTGGGCGCGGTCGACACCGTCGCCCTGCGCACCCTGCTGCGACGCTTCATCAGCCTGACCGACGACGGCAAGCTGCCGCTGGATGAGGAGTAAGCCCGTCCTTCTGCCGCGGATCGCAATGCGCTACACTGCAGTACGACCCATCATAGATTCCGGACAGCGCCGATGAACATCCGCTTCCTCGAAACCTTCGTCTGGCTGGCCAAGCTCAAGAATTTCCGGCTGACGGCAGAAAAGCTTCACACTACGCAGGCCGCGGTATCGAGCCGCATTGCCACGCTGGAGCAGGATTTCGGCGTGCGCCTGTTCGACCGCGGCGCCCGCGAAGTGGCCCTGACTACCGATGGCGGCAAGGCGCTGGCGTACGCCGAGCGCATCGTCAAGCTGATGCGCGAGATGAAGGACGAGATGTCGGCCAAGGATCATTATTCCGGCGTGCTGCGCATCGGCGTGATCGAATCGATCGTGCACAGCTGGTTCCCGGACCTGATCGGCCGCATCCACAAGCTGTTTCCTCAGCTGGAAATCGAAATCGCCAGCGACACCACCATCCACCTGCGCGAACAGTTCAGCAAGGGCGACCTCGACCTGGTGCTGCAGGCGGAAGCGGTGATCGCGCCGAATATCCGCAATCTCAAGCTGTGCGAATTCCCGATGCGCTGGGTCGGCAGCGCCAAGCTCGACATCGGCAATGAAACCCTGAGCCTGTCCGACCTGGCGGCCTTCCCGCTGGTCAGCTTCGCCCGCAATTCCGGGCCGCATACCGTGCTGGAGCAACTGTTTTCCGACAGCGAGCGCGGCTCCCTGCATATCAATTGCATCACTTCTGTCGCCACCATGATACGGCTGGTCAGCGACGGCTTCGGCGTGGCGGTGGTGCCGCCGGCCATCATCCAGCGCGAACTGAACGACGGCAGCCTGCAGCAGCTGCGGGTCGACGCCGATTTCCCGGCGCTGCAGCTGATGGCCTCGTTCCGCAACGATCCGGAAAATGCCTTGACCGAAACCATCGCCAGCATCGCCCAGGAAACCGCCTCTGAATTCGCACTCAATTGGGGACCGGAGATCGCCAGGCTGCCGGCTGAGCCGCTGGAACTGCCGTTTCCCCCGGTATAAGATTGCCAGGTCTGCACCGGCGCTATTGGTGCGCACCCGCCCCAACTTTGCTCATAAGATTTTCCAATCAATCGCGCTGACAATTTCTTGTTGGACAGCCGTCAGCCCCTTACGCATACTCGATTCATCCGGCAGCACGCGCAGCCGCCGGTGACGGCCGTCACAGAAACGCCGCTTCATCCTGCACCGCCCGCGGCGCAGCAGAATCCTCTATCGGGTGACATCACATGAGCAACAATATCAACGCAGCGCCAGATTTGCTGGAAAGCACTTATCGGAAAATCGCCTGGCGCCTGATTCCTTTCCTGGTTTTCCTGTTCGTGCTGGCCTGGATAGACCGCGTCAATGTCGGCTTCGCCAAGCTGCAGATGCTGCAGGACCTGCAGTTCAGCGAGGCGATCTATGGGCTGGGCGCAGGCATCTTCTTCGTCGGCTATTTCCTGTTCGAGGTGCCGAGCAACCTGCTGCTGGAAAAAATCGGCGCCCGCAAAACCTTGGCGCGCATCACTATCCTGTGGGGCCTGACCTCGATGGCGATGGTGTATGTGAAGACGCCCGCCATGTTTTATATCATCCGCTTTTTCCTGGGCGTGTTCGAAGCCGGCTTCTTCCCCGGCGTGGTGCTGTACCTGACCTACTGGTTCCCGGCCGAGCGGCGCGCTCGCGTCAACGGCTTATTCATGACCTCGTTCGCCATCGCCGGCGTGGTCGGCGGACCGATTGCCGGCTTCATCATGAGCGCCATGGACGGCGTCGGCCATTTCGCCAACTGGCAGTGGCTGTTCCTGCTGGAAGGGATTCCCTCTGTGATCGCCGGCATCCTGGTGCTGATCTATCTGCCGGAAAAACCAGTCAACGCCAGATGGCTGCTGGCTGCCGAACAGCAGGCGGTGACCCGGGCGCTGGCGGCGGAAAACCATGGCCACAAGCATGCTTCGCTGCGCGACGCCTGCCTCAATTCCCGCGTCTGGATCTGCGCCGCGGTGTATTTCTGCGTGGTCAGCGGCAATGCCACGATCGCCTTCTGGTCGCCGTCCATCATCAAGGAAATCGGCGTGGTCGGCAACCTGCAGATCGGCCTGATTTCGGCTATTCCTTTTCTGGCCGGCACCATCGCCATGGTGTGGAACGGCATCCATTCCGACAAGAGCGGCGAGCGGCGCCTGCATTGCGCCATAGCCACGCTGGTGGCCAGCATCGGCCTGATACTGACCGGCTTCTTCCTCGGCAATGCGGTGCTGGCGCTGTGCGCCTTGACGCTGGCGGCGATCGGCATCCTGGCGGCATTTCCGGTGTTCTGGTCGATTCCGGCAGCCTTCCTGACCGGCACCGCGGCCGCCGGCGGCATTGCGCTGATCAATTCGATCGGCAACCTGGCCGGCTTTGCCGCGCCTTACATGATCGGCTCGCTCAAGACCAGCACCGGCAGCTTGTCTGCAGGCTTGTACTTTGTCGCCGGGCTGGAATTCACGGCGACGGTGCTGGTCTTGCTGTTCATAAAAAAAGTCCGCTGATCCTGCTGTCCTGTTTTACCGGCCGCTTTGCCGGCCGGATCCGTCACGCTCCATTTCTTTAAAGCTGGAATCATCATGCATATTTCTTTTCAGGTAGACACCGAACATGGCTCGCGCCAGCTCGATACCGACATCCACACCCTGATCGTCGCCGGCTGGGCCGGGCGCGACCACGCCGCCATCGAGCACCACATTGAAGAACTGGCCGCACTCGGCATTTCGCGCCCGAGCGCGGTGCCGCTGTATTACCGCATCGCCAGCAACCAGCTGACGCAAGCGTCGCAGGTTCAGGTAGTCGGGCCGGATTCTTCCGGCGAGGTGGAAACCTTTGTCTTCGCCGCCGGCGGCGAGCTGTATGTCAGCATCGCCTCCGACCATACCGACCGCAAGCTGGAAGCGCATAGCGTGGCGCTGTCGAAACAGGCTTGCGTCAAGCCGGTGGCAAGCCGTGCCTGGCGCCTGGCCGAGGTAGCCGACTACTGGGATGAGCTGGTGATCCGATCCTACATCGAGGAAAACGGCGCCCGGCTGCTGTACCAGGAAGGCGCGCTGGCTTCGCTGCGCACGCCGCAGGACCTGATCGCCGGCTACACCGGCGGCGCAGTCATCCTGCCGGAGGGCAGCGGCATGACCTGCGGCACCGTGGCGGCGATCGGCGGCATCCGGCCGGCGCATTCATTTACAATGGAATTGTTCGATCCGCGCCGGCAACGCGCGCTGCGCCATCACTACACTGTGGAAGTGCTGCCCGAAGTCGCCTAACGGGACCTGAATCCAGCACCGCCTTTACTTCATTTGCGAGCATGTATGACTGAGACACTCCCTACCCTGCACAGCCTGGCAGAGGCCCTGCGACAGAACCGCGCCAGCTCGACCTCGCTCACCGAAGCAGCGCTGACGCGTGCCTTGGATCCGGCCGGCGAAGGCCGCCGTGTTTTTACCGAATTGTATGCCGCGCCGGCAAGGGCGGCGGCGCAGGCCTCCGACCTGTTGCGCGCCAGCGGCCAGCCGCGTTCGCCGATAGAGGGCTTGCCGATTTCGGTCAAGGATTTGTTCGATGTCGCCGGCAGCGTGACCCGCGCCGCCTCGGTAGTGTTGAACGATGCAGCGCCAGCCAGCGTCAATGCCGTGGCGGTGCAGCGCCTGCTGGCGGCGGGCGCGGTGATCGTCGGCCGCACCAACATGACGGAATTCGCCTACTCCGGGCTCGGTGTCAATCCGCACTACGGCACCCCGCGCAATCCTTGGGACCGCGCCAATGCCCGGATTCCCGGCGGTTCCTCCTCCGGCGCAGCGGTTTCGGTGAGCGACGGCATGGCGGTGGCCGCCATCGGTTCCGACACCGGCGGCTCGGTGCGCATTCCGGCGGCGCTGTGCGGCCTGACCGGTTTCAAGCCGACCGCGCGCCGCGTCCCGCTGGAGGGTACGCTGCCGCTGTCGGCGCAACTCGATTCGCTTGGTCCGATCGCCGCCAGCGTCAGCTGCTGCGCGGTGCTCGATGCCATCCTGGCCGGCGAGCCGGTGCCGAGCCTGACGCCGTTCCCACTGCGCGGCCTGCGCCTGGCGCTGCCGACCACGCTGGTGCTGGACGGGGTCGATCAGCAGGTAGCCGCAGCGTTCACCAGCGCCCGCGCTCGGCTGCAAGCGGCCGGCGCCCTGGTCGACGAAGTGGAGATTCCGGAATTTTCGACCGCAGCAACGATCAATGCCAAAGGCGGCTTCACTGCTGCCGAAGCCTATGCCTGGCACCGCAAGCTGATCGCCGAACGCGCCGCCAGCTACGACCCGCGCGTGATTTCCCGCATCCGGCGCGGCCAGGAAATCAGCGCAGCAGATCTGCTCGACCTGTTCGCGGCACGCAAGCAATGGATCGCTGCAATTGAACAACGCGTCGCCGGCTACGACGCCATGCTGATGCCGACCGTGCCTATCGTCGCGCCCCCGATTGCGACGCTGGAAGCCAGCGATGAAGCCTATTTTGCCGCCAACGGCATGATCCTGCGCAATCCGGCGCTGATCAATTTCCTGGACGGCTGCGCCTTGTCGCTGCCTTGCCATGCGCCCGGCGCAGCGCCGGTCGGGCTGATGCTGGCGGGCGTTGCCGGGCAGGACAGGAAAATCCTGGAGATCGGCCTGGCGGTGGAAGGTCTGTTGCGCAATAATTAAATGGAGAGAGTCATGTGGGGTCAGAGTTTTTTTACGACGGCAGTATCGTCGTAAATTACTCTGACCCCACATGACGGATTCGGAGAAAGAACGGGCGTGCTACGTGCTTTTTTTGACAGTGCAGGAGCATGCACTCCGTGGCCCGCTAAGTGGGGTCAGAGTGAAGTTTCTGCAAAAAGCACGCAGAAAATTCACTCTGACCCCAGTTAGCTGCGTAAGTTAAGCGCGACAAAAACCTGGTTGCGGTTTTGCCGCTCTTTATGAAATTCTCAGTGATCGACCGCCAGCCTGGCCACTTGCAGCACTTCGCCGCTGCCCGTATTCTGGACGAAGGCGACAATGCCGAAGCGGTCGGCGCGCAGGTCGGGGGCGATGCTGTCGAGCGCAATCTTTTCATGGATCTGCACCATGCCGTTCTTCAGTGCGAACGGGCCCAGCCAGCGCCGCACCACATAGTCGTGATGCAGGGTGACGCCGCCGTTCTCGCCAGCCGCCACGTTGGAGACCAGCTTGTTTTCATAGACGGCGATATAGGCCTCGTGGGCATCCTTGGAATCCTGGCGCAGCTTGACGCTGGCGGCCAGGTCGAAGCTGCGCGGCGCGGTGCCGGACAGCTTGATCGCAATATCCGCAGGCGACGGCTGTGCCGCGATCTTATCGATGGCGGCGTCAGACGCGCTGGCGGAACTCCAGCGCCGCAGTTCGCGGCCGCCGGCAAAGACTTCAGGGGTATACACCAGGGTGGTTTTGGCATAGCCCGCCAGCTCCTGCTGGCGCGCGGTGAACCGATGATCGCCGAAGCGGTCCTTCCAGCCCAGGTTGTCCCAATAATCGACATGCAAGGCCAGCGGCACCGCCCGGTCCGGCCTGGTCTGGGCGCCCAGCCTGGACAGCCACTGGTCTGCCGGCGGGCAGCTGCTGCAGCCTTCGCTGGAATACAGTTCGACCAGCGCCACCCGGTTGGCCGGACTCTGCGCCATATAGTCGGCGGCGTGGACGCTCGCGGAAAATCCGAACGCAAGCGCGCCCAGAACAAAGGTTTTAGTAAGGTTGATAGAGGTAGGCACCTGAGTCTCCTGGCTGGTCATGTGAAGCTTGGTCGTAGCGCGCGCCGCTTCCTTACAAATCCGCCCGGCCTCAGGCCCATCCCTATGGCGCCCGGTACAGGTTGATCACGTCCCGCTCCACCCGCACCAGGTTCTGCCCGGCATCGACGACGAATTCCGCGCCGTTGAAAGATTGCCTCGTCAACAACAAGATGGCGTCGGCGATTTCCGTGGTCGGCGCGATATAGCCTAGCGGCGTCGAGCGGGCCGAGGAATACTCGAAATCGGCCTGGGTCTGGTCGCCGCTGGGCGTCATCAGGCCAGGATACAGCGCATTCACGCGCAGCACCGGCGCCGCCGACATGGCCAGCATTGCGGTCAGGTTGCCGAGCGCCGCCTTGGCCACGGTGTAACTGAAATCCTCCGGATGAAAATTCGCCTTCACCTTCTGGTCCACCACATTGATCACCACGCCCTGCTGGCCGCGCTGCGCCGCTTGCCGATGAAAAGCCTGGGTCAGCAGCAGCGGCGCACGGCAGTTGACTTGCCAGGAGCGCTCCAGGTCATCGAGCGCAAAATCGGCCAGCGTGTCGGGAAAAAAAATCGCCGCACAGTTGACCAGCACGTCGAGCCTGCCGAAGCCGGCATAGGCGGCGTCGACCATGGCCGCCAATTCCGACGGCGACTGCAGGTCGGCCCGGTGGGCGACGGCAACGCCGCCTCCGGCTTCAATTTCCTGCACTGTCTGCAGAGCGTCCTGCTGCGAGCTGCCGTAGTGCACCACCACGGCATAGCCGGCGGCGGCAAAGCGCTCGGCAATGACCCGCCCGACCCGCCGGGCAGCGCCGGTGATCAGCGCCACCGGCTGCTGCGTAGCCGGCGTGCTCAATGCTTGGCGGCAGCGCCAGCGCTGCTATCCATGAATTGCGCCAGGCGCAGGTCGAGGTCGGTGACGCCGTTGGCATCGTGCGTGGTCAGCAGCACGTCGACGCGGTTATATACGTTGGACCATTCCGGATGATGATCCATTTTCTCAGCCAGCAAGGCGACGCGGGTCATGAAGCCGAAGGCAGCGTTGAAATCGGCAAACTTGAAAGTCTTTTGAATCGCGTCGCGGCCTTCGGCTGCGGTCCAGGTAGTGAGCGTCTGCAGGGCGGCGGCGGCGCCGATATGGTTGGAATGAGGCATGGGAGTATCCGTTCGTGAAAACCCCAATTCTATAACCGGAAGCGTCCAGCTGCGCGCTTTTGCGACGCCAGATGCTCCCCCGCGGCCGCTTCATTGCCGGGAAGGCAGCTTGCGGCCGAAGAAATCGACGATTTCGGCGTTTATCCTGGCATGTTCGGCGCTTCTGTCTACGCCCGGGGCATCGTCGCAGATCAGCGGCGCCGAGGCCGTTAATACTGCGCTGCGTGGGATTGCTTATTTGCATTAAAAATACGCTAGCCAGCTACTTGATCTATGACGCCGGAAGATCAACAATTGTCTCTGCCGGCATTTTTTTTACCGGCTTGTCAACCGCGCGCCCGGCGCCTGACGTTAATGAACTCAGAATCAAGCTGAAACGGCGCAATCGCTGCCATCCACCACGAATAGGGGAACACCATGAAAACGAAAATCATTGCTGTCATGTTATGCGCGCTTGCACTGGCAGGCACCACCGGCGCCGCCAGCGCCAAAGGCTGCCTGAAAGGCGCTGCGGTAGGCGGCGTGGCGGGGCACTATGCCGGTCATCATGCTGTGGTTGGCGCTATCGGCGGCTGCGTGGTCGGACGGCACCTGGCCAATAAAAAAGCGGCCGACCAGGCTGCGGCGGCGCATGCGGCAGCCCCTGCTGCGCAGCCGGCCCCAGCCAAGTAAGCAACTGTCTGGCCGCGCCAGGGCCGCAAACGGCCTTGGCGCGCTGCCGGCAGCAAGCCCGCGCCGACTTGTTTCGCGCGGGCTTGTTTTTTAGCGCCTGCAGCAAAGCGAGCTTGTCGGCATAATGATCGCCCCTGCACCTACTTCGGGCCACATGAAATTCCTCGCCATCTGCGGCAGCCTGCGCGCTGCCTCGCATAATTCCGCCCTGCTGCGCGCCATGGCGCGCCTGGCGCCGGCCGCAACCAGCATCGAGCTGTATCGCGGCCTGGGCGACCTGCCGCTGTTCAATCCTGACATCGAAGCCAGCGATCCGGCGCCGGTGGCGGCGCTGCGCGCCCGCATCATAGCCGCCGACGCCCTGCTGATCGCCAGCCCTGAATATGCGCACGGCATCACCGGTGCGATGAAGAATGCGCTGGACTGGATGGTCGGCTGCGAAGCTTTCGTGCACAAGCCGGTGGCGTTGCTCAACGCTTCGCCGCGGGCAACGCACGCACAGGCATCACTAAGAGAAATAGTGACGATGATGTCGGCGCAGATCGTCGAAGAGGCATCGGTCACCGTGCCGGTCCTGGGCTCTGGACTGAGCGAAGAACAGATCGCCGCCCACCCCGAAATTTCCGCGCTGCTGCGTACCGCGCTGGCGGCCTTGCGGGCTGCGGTGGCGGCTGGCGGCACACAGCAGCGCTAGCGTTTAGCTTGTATGATTCAGCATCGCCATCGCCTCAAAAGGAAAGCACGCTATGCCATATGTAAATATTCAAATCACCAAGGGCGCCAGCCGCCAGCAGAAGGAAGAGCTGGTCAAGGACGTCACCGCTTCGCTGGTGCGGGTGCTGGGTAAAAAGCCCGAGCAGACCCATATCGTGATCCAGGAAATCAACGAGGACGACTGGGGCTTCGGCGGCATGCTGTCCGACGACTACAAGAAACTGCACGGCTGACGCTGCAGCGGCATCCCGGTCCGCCGGGATAGCGCGCCTGCCGGTCTAGCGGAACGCCAGCAGCAAGGCCAGCGCAAGCGCGGCCGGCAAAGCTTGAATGAACAGAATCTTGCGGCCCACCGTGATGGCGCCGAAGATGCCGGCGACGATCACGCAGGCGAGGAAAAAAACCTTAATCGACAAGCCAGCTTCGCCCAGGCAGATGCCCCACGCCAGGCCTGCGGCCAGGAAGCCGTTGTACAGGCCCTGGTTGGCGGCCAGCGCCTTGGACGCGGAAGCGAACTCTGGCGTCAACTTGAAAGTCTTGCGGCCGAACGGCTTATCCCACAAGAACATTTCGAGCACCAGGAAATACACGTGCAGTAGAGCGACCAGGGCGATCAGCAGGTTGGCGATAGTATTCAAGAAGAGCTCCCTATTGTTGATATTTGATATTTAATATTTGATATTCGATTTATCGATGCCGCGCAGCCGCAGGCCGGCGGACCGGCAAGCTGCGGCTGCCGGATTTTCCCTGCGCTCATCCGCTCAGGATTTCGCTGCTGCCTGGCCGGCGAGCTGCGCTGACAGCTCTGCATCCAGGGCCGTCACCCGCTGCACCGCCGGGCGGGCATTGATCCGGTCGATATAGGCCTGGATCACCGGCGACATCGGCACTATCTGGAAACCGGTGGTCCAGGTCAGCGCCGTGCCCCACAGGATATCGGCGGCGCTGAACTTCTCGCCTAGCATGTACGGCCCCTGCTGCAACTGGTCGGTGAGCGTCTTGAGCATGGTGTCGAAATCGCCGTAGGGACAGGTCGATGGCGATGCCGGCGGATTCTTCTGCGCGCGGTCGACCACCGCCGGCTCAAAACAAGAACCGTAGTAGACCATCCAGCGCAGGTAAGGGCCGCGCAAGGGATCGTCGAGCGCCGGCGCCAAGCCCTTGTCCATGTAGAGATCCGCCAGGTACAGGAAGACAGCGCCTTGTTCCGTGATGAGAGCATCGCCATGCCTGATCGCCGGCACCTTTCCCATCGGATTGATCGCCAGGTAAGCGGCGCTGCGCTGCTCGCCGGCTTTGATGTTGAGGGCGTGCAGTTCATAGTCTGCGCCCAGCTCTTCCAGCAGGATACGGGTGCCCTTGGAGCGCGTGTTCGGGCAATGAAAAAACGTGATGCGGCGAGTCTCTGTCATGGCGCTTTCCTCTTGATTTTAAGCGGCGGTGGGAACGCCTAATATATATCAAGGAGCAGTGACACATTAAGAAACAAATCCTTCTTATTTTCCCGCAGCGGTAGTCGAAATCCTCTATTTTTAGGAAAGGAAAATCATTCTCTTAGCTTAATGACAAGCTGATCGCAGTGGTTTCCAGCGCCTTCGGCAGCTTCGTAAATTCCCATTTCTCATAGGTAAATCACATCAAGGGCAGCGCCGATGGCGCGCATTCCTCCCCGTTTGCTCCCCTGTAAATGAGCGGTGAAAAGTGTAAGTAAATGCACAGGACACATTATTCCGGACCTGGCTTCGTACAATCGTTAGCACTGAACTCATTCAGGAGCGCATATGAAACAGCAACTCAGCATCGCAGCGATCATCGCCGGACACTTCTCGTCTTTCGTGAACCCCTCGCAAAAAAGCCGAGGCGGGCCTATCCCGGCCGGTCCCAGCGTCATTCTCAGGAATCCGCCGCCGCCAGCCAAGCAGGAAGCCGAACCGCACGCGCGCGCCGGGCTGGTATGGAGCCCTGGTTTCTGGGATTACGTCGATGGCTGGTATGTATGGGAAGCCGGCCACTGGGAACTGGCGCGCGCCGACCAGCATTACCTGAAGCCGGGCTGGCACAAAGTCATCCATGGCTGGAAGCTGCAACGCGGCGAATGGCGCGCGGCAACGGCGAGCTTTATCCGCAACAGCGCGAAGGCCAAGGAACAGGAAGACAAGCCGGGCCAGCATTACGATCCGCTGGCGGCATTCCGCTAGACCGAAGCAACGCCGCAGCACGGTCTGCCTTTACAAAAATCGCCACGCTGTGGCGATTTTTTTCGCCTGAAATATATCCTATCCCGCCCGTTTCAGCAGCCCGTGCGAGCGGCTGCGTTCCTGGCAGCGGAAGCAGATCCAGCGCCGGGATTTATTGCGCATCACAAAATCGCCTTCCGCTACCGCCACTTCACCCTGATGGTGCGAACAATAGCGTTTGCCGGTCACGTTTGCGGTGGCCTGGGTAACCAGCGCCAGCCGGTCTTGTCGCTGCAGATATGCGGTCATTGCTGAATCTTCCTTCTACAAATGCTTGCCTGCTCCGCCCCTCTGAATGCAGGCCTGACAGGGCTATTTCCCAAACGGATTGATATTCACGGCATCTTTTGGCGGGCCCGACGCCACGCCTGGAGCACTGTTCTTGTCCTGCGCCGCGACGACGCCGTGCTTTGCCGCGCCTGAATCGTCGGCTGCCCACACGGCATAGATGCTGCCCAGACCCAACGCAAGCGCCGCGGCAAGCCAGGCCAGATTCGATTTATTCATGTCGATTCTCCGTACGCCATCGCAATTCTGTCAAACCATCCTTTTTTTTCCGATCCATTTATTGCGGCTGCGTCGCCGCTGCGGACCGGAATGCCCGCAGCGGCGATGTCCTGCTCAACTTCTATAAAAAACCCGGACAGGCGCTTTGCCGATCAACGCGCAAAATCCGAGGTTTTCTTGACGAAGGCATTCAGGTTGGCGATGTTCAAGCTGCCGAAACCTGTAGTTGCATCCCAGCCCTTGGCGGCCTTGTAGCCGTAGGAGCTGCTGGCGCCGTTGGTGCCCGAAATGACGTCGTGCAGCAGCGAAGCATTGGCAGCCAATGGGAAATACTTGTAGAAGCTGGCTGCCGGGAAGCCCAGGCCGTTGGCGTTGGCCGATTGCAAGCGTGCCCAGACGCCGGTGAAGATCGGTGCTGCCAGGCTGGTGCCGCCTACCGTGCCGGTCTGGCCGTTGTAGTAGATGGTGGCGCCGCTGGCGCTGGCGGCATCAAAAGCGATGTCCGGCAAACCGCGGGTCGTCTTGCCGGCGGTGACCACGCCCTTCTGGTAGCTAGGTATCGCTTCGTACTTGCTGAAGCCGCCGCCGGTTGCCCACAGACGCTTGGTAGGATCGGAATCGCCCTGGGCATCATAGACGCCGATCGGGCTCAGGCCTTCGTTCCACACGGTTTCGCTGCTGTAGGCGCCGGCATTGGTGTACAAGGTGGTGCCGCCGACGGCGATCACGTAGGGCGAGCTGGCCGGTTCGCTGACGTCATAGGTCGACTTGTTTGTCGGTACGCCTGGCGCACCTGAAATCGAACTGGTCTGGCAGTTGTAGGTGCCGGCGTCGCCCGTGGAAATCGAGAAGGTCTGGCCTTGCGCCACCGCCTGCTTGAAGACATTGTCATCGGCTGCCTGGGTGCCGGTGCTGTGCGTATCCGCTTCGCAGCCGCCGAGCGAGACGTTGATGACTTTCGCCAGGTTGTCAGTCACCGCCTTGTTATAGGAAGTGGTGATGCTGCTGAACTGCATGTCTGGCGATGCGTAGAAAATCAGTTTCTTGACGCCGCCGGAAGTGCCGGTGATGGTCTGGCTGTCCAGGTTCCACTCGACCTGGCCGGAAGTATCGCTGTAATCGCTGCCGGCAGGACCGGTCTGCACCACCGCTGTATTGACGGTTGCCAGGCCCTTGGCGGTAGTGAACGCCTTCAGGTCGGTAATGGTCGGCGAGATATCGCCTTCGGAGATGATGCCGACCGTGGTGTTGGAGGCGGTAGGCGTGCTGCCGGCGTTGTAGATCGCAGGGAATTGCGCAGGGCTGTGCGGTGTCGCCACCGGCGTTGCGGCTGGCGTGACCTTGGCTTGCACCGCGCTGCCTGGCGCGGCATCCAGCACGAAGCGATGATGGGTCTGCGCCAGCGCGACGTTTTGCAGGCCCAGCACCGAACCGACGATGTTGCTCAGGGCGGCTGGCACTTGTGCGGCGTCGGTATTGGCGAAGACATTGCGGCCATCTTGCTGGAAGCGTTTCAGCGAGGTACGGAAACCGGTTTGCACAGTCGCCGCAGTGCCGTCGGCCGAAACCAGTTGGCGGTTAGGCGAGACGGTGATGTTGATGAAACCCGATTTGCTCAGATGCGCCACCACGGCAGCCACATCTTTTTCGGTCGGCGCAAATTTTTCAGCGAATTGCGCTGGCGTCAGGAACTTGCCGTAGGAAGCGCTGCCAGGGGTATGCAGGTCTTGCAGGAACTGATCCAGCTTGGCTTCGTTGCGCAGGTTCAGGCTCAGCGTGACATGCACCGGCTCGCCTTGCGCCAGCTGCATGGCGGATTCTGCCGGCGTTGCGACGCTGGCGTCGACCGCCAGGCTCTTTTGATTGGCCTGGACCTGGGGCAGGAAAGCCTGGGTCTTGGTGGCCACCCAAGTGCTGTTGTCAGCGACGGCAGCGTGGACGGACAAAGATGCAAACACCAGGGACAGCGCTAACGACAATGCCGAAGCCTGGGGAATCTTGGAATTTCCTGCTGTGATTCTCGATTTCATACGCTTATTCCTCTTGAATGGAACAAATGAAGGACGCCGCAGCCTTGCAGGGCGATCTGCAATGCAAAGGGTGTTGGCGCTGGAGTCTGCAACGCGGGTAGCGATGCAGCGGATAACGGTGCTAGTCCGTTAAGGGGTTGGCGACGGCGTTAACACTGCCTGTGCCGGAAGACGGAGGAAGCTGCGGCGAAAGGAACATGCGGCGCATGCAAAAGCAGGAATTTCAAATTGAGTCTGGCGCAAATCATGGGACTTCCCTCTTGAGGATTAACAGCAGCACCGATTGCTCTTTTGGAGCGAGTGCCGTGTAAAAAATCAACGCTATGCATCCTGTTCCAACAACTTCAATATGCTTTTTCGATGAATCAGAATAAATCATTTATTTCTACGTGGCAATACAAAATAAACTGATATTTTCTTCTATCGAATCGCGTATTTCGTTTGCGTTTTCCGACAGATAAAACCTTATTTCATCGACTGTTTTACATATGCTAGTGCAGTGTTTTGCAGATAATGGCACTTCAGAAACGGCATCTTTTCACGCCATGCGTCGTTGCGAATCCTCGCGATAGTCCCGCTATCGCTCCGGTTCGCGCCTGGCCTGGCATGAAAATCCACCATTTCTGAAGCGCCATTACCTACAAAACACTACACTGGAACAAGCGGGCGCCGGCAGCGCCAACAGCTGGAAAAAAAACGTTCCGCCCGCGGGGAGCAGGCGGAACAAACGGCGGGAGCACCGAGGATATTGGGCCAAACACATGTCTTGGCAAAGACATGCTTGCTGTATTCGTCTCCGTAAAAATCGGCTGGATTCTTCTCGCACAAGCAGATTCCTGGCCGATGATTTACTGGTTAGTTCTTATCGTTTTCTTATAAGCGCCGCAGAGGCGTCAATTGAATATAAAACATCAAATTCCTGCCCCTTGAATATCTGCGGTCCTATGAAAAATTTCTCATATACATACAGGTCTGTATAGTTTGTGAGGCTAATAATATGACAGCCGCCGGCACATGTAAACAGAATTTATTAGAGCCTTTTGTCTGCCTTGAGTAATTTAGTTGGCATCTGATAAAGCTCGAATGTGCACACCGAAATTCCAATGTCAAACGATGCGCCGCATGATTGATGCAGCTGGAATCCGGCTGCAGGATGGGAGATTGCGATGTTATCGCTAACGACAAGTATATTTTCATCCCCCGGGAAACTCCGGCGTCCATTGCGGAAAAGACGAAATTATTCAGTTAAATGCGGCGCGATATCCCGCTCCGGATGTTACATGGCGACGTGCATTTATTTTGCCAGCCGCGCGACAAATATCGAACGCGGCAGGCTCGCCCATAATGTGGCAGCGACGATCAGCGCGCCGCCGATCCAGGACAAGAGGCTGAGCTGCTCGCCCAGCCAGAAGGCGGCGAACAGCGCGCCGAACACCGGCTCGCTTCCCATCAACAGGGAAACCCGGGTGGGATCGCTCTGGCGGACAGCGTAGTTTTGCGCAAAGAAGGCAAAGATGGTGCAACACAAAACCAGGTACAGCGTCGCTATCCAGAAGCCGGCAGCGCTTGGCAGGGACGGCAGCCCGCCTTGCAGGAACAAGGTGGCAAGCAGCAGGCAGCCAAGCCCGACCACGCCGGCTTGCACAGCCGTCAGCGCCAGCGTCGACATGCTCCGGTTTTGCGTCAGGCGCTTGGTCATGCACACCATGAAAGCGCGCAGCACGGCGGCGGCCAGCATCAGGCCGTCGCCCAGATTGAATGTCAAACTGCTGCCGTAAGTCAGCAGCCAGGTGCCGAAAAGCGAGACAAACGCCATCAGGAAAGCGCTGCCGCTTGGGCGCCGCGCCATCACCAGCCATTCGACAAGTGGCGTAAATACGACACACAGGCTGATCAGGAAAGCCGCATTGGACGCCTTGGTCAGCGCTACGCCAAAGGTTTCGCATGTCAATATCGCAAGCAAGATCGCCCCTAGCGGCAATCCCGCGCGCAAGGCCGCCCTGCCGTGCGGCTGCATCAGCCGACGCAGGCTGGGCAGCAATAGCAGAAACGTCATGCCGAAGCGCAGTGCCAGCAAGCCCAGCACCGGATAAAAAGCCAGGGCCTGTTTGGCAACACCGTAGCTGCTGCCCCAGACCACTGCGACCAGCAACAGCAGCAAGTCGGCGATCCAGATTTTCTTTGTTGGCGAGGCGGGAGGAGATGTCGGCAATTGCATTTACTCTGGCTGGGGCCGCCGGCGGCGACGGCGCGATCGGTGGAAAAAAAAGTTCCGTCCGGCGTGGGGGCCGGACGGAACCAAAGGCAAATCGCCTAGGATAAAACGGCAAGTCAGGAGAATAATCAGCGTACTCTGCGCCAGCGCTTATTATGTTTTACCTGGGCAAATACGATAACCTATCGGCTCGGAACAACACTTGTACCCAACGGGAATAAATGAGCAATCATCGATACATCAAGCTGATGCCGGATATGGCGGTGTTCGTGCGCGTGGTGGAAACCGGCAGTTTCTCTGCCGCGGCGTCGGAGCTGGGCATGACGCCCTCGGCTGTCAGCCGCCAGGTGTCGCGGCTGGAACAGGCCCTGGCGGTCAGGCTGCTGGAGCGCACCACCCGCAAGCTGCGCCTGAGCGAATCCGGCAATGAGGCTTTCCAGCGCTGCCAGGAAATGGTCAACGCCGCCAAGGCGGCGATGGAGGTTGCCGACAAGTTCGTGGCGGCGCCGCGCGGCCTGCTGCGGGTCGGCATGCCGAAGGCCTTCGGCAAGGCGGTAGTGGCGCCTCTGGTGCCGGGGTTCCTGGAAAAATATCCGCAAGTCGATATGCAATTGATCCTCAACGATCGCCAGTTGAACCTGCTCGACGACGATGCCGACCTGGTGATCCAGATCACCCGCAATCCGGTTGAAGGACTGGCGGCGCGGCCGCTGATGTCGGTGGCGCAGGTGCTGTGCGCGACCCCCGAATACCTGGCGCGGCATGGCACGCCGCGCCAGCCGCAAGACTTGTGCGGCCACAGCTGCCTGTCGCTGGGAGAAACCCCGGGCGACGCCGACTGGCGCTTCCTGCGCAAGGGCGAAGCCACCATCGTCAGGATCAGCGGCCGCTACGTCGTCAACCACAGCGAAGCGCGGCTGCAAGGCGTGCTGCAGCACCTGGGGATCGCCTGCCTGCCCTACTTCACGGCGCGCGGGGCGATCGAACAAGGCTTGGTGAAAGTGCTGCTGAGCGAGTGGGAATTCGTCTCCGCCTACCAGGGTACGGCCTACATACAATATCTGCCGACGCGTTATCTGGCGCCCAAGATGCGGGTGTTCATCGATTATCTTGTGCAGCATCTGGCAGCAGACCTGAAGCCGGCGGAACGGCCGCGGCTGGCGGCCGGCACATGACGCTTGCCTGTCTGCGCCGACAGCTGCTGTTGCCGGCTTGCCTGTACGCGCTGAGCGCCATCTGCAGCGCCCAACAAGTCATCGTCGACACCGGCCACACCACCGAAAAACCCGGCGCCATCGGTCCCGCCGGCAAGCGTGAATTCGACCTCAACCGCCAACTGGCCATCGCCCTGGTCACGGCCTTGCGCACCAAGGGCGTGAGCGTAACCGATGTCGCCGCGGCCGGTGCGCCGGCTTCCCTGCAAGCGCGCACCAAAGACAGCACCGGCGCCGCGCTGTTCATCTCCATCCACCATGACTCGATGCAGCAAGCCTGGCTGGACGCCGGCAGGAGCCGTGAATTTTCCGGCTACGCGCTGTTCGTTTCCGCCAGCAAGCCGTACTACGGGCGCAGCCTGGATTGCGCCAAAGACATCAGCCGCAATATGCTGGCCATCGGCGAACATCCCTCGCTGTATCACGCCACCCCGATTCGCGGCGAAAACCGGCCCTTGATCGACCGCACCCTGGGGATACACCGCTTTGACGATCTGGTGGTGCTGAAAACCGCGGAATCGCCGGCGCTGCTGATGGAGGTCGGCGTGCTGGCCAATCCCGACGAAGAACCGCGCCTCGCTACCCGGCAGTTTGCCGAGCGCGCCGCCGACGCCATCGCCAGCGGCATCCGCCAGTGCTTGCCGGCGCCGCATTGAGCGGCTGTGCATCAGACGGCCTCGACTTCGTCTGTATTGAGCGCATCGATCCGGCCAGCCGCCGGCACGTGCGGCTGGCTGAGAAAGCCGAACACCATCGCCGCCGACAGTAGCGTGATCCCGGCCAGGATGTACAGCAGGATATGGAAAGCATCGCCATAGCTCTGCACCAATAGCGCCTGGCTGGCTTGCGGGAGCAATTGCAAGGCCTGCGGCATATCGCCCATCGCCAAGCGTTGCGCCGCTTCCGCCATCCGCGGCGGCACCGAAGCCAGCAAGCCATGCAGGCGCGCTTGCACCAGCGCGGCAAGGATGGCCGCGACGATGGCCAGCGCCATGCCCTCGCCCGCTACCCGCGTTGTGCTGAAGATCCCGGTAGCCATGCCGGCCCGTTCCTTCGGCACGACGCTGACCGCCAAGCCATCCATCAAACCCCATGGCAGACTGATGCCGAACCCTATGGTCAGCATCGGCAGCAGCAGCGAAGACGGCGCCTGACCTGGAGCGATCTGCGCCAGCCACAGCAGGCCGGCGGCGCAGATCAGCAGGCCGGCGCCGCAGATCACGCCGGCGGAAATCCAGCGCGTCAGCACGCCGGCGATAAACGGCAGCGCCAGCATGGGCGCCGACAGCGCCATCATCATCTGCCCCGCCTGCATCGCGCTGCAGCCCTCGATGCCGATGAAACGCATCGGCAGCAGCACCAGCAGCACCACATAGGAATAGGCGGGAGCGGCTGCCAGGAACTGGACGCCGACGAAGCGCGGGTAGCGCAACAGCGACAGATCCAGCATCGGCCGCCGCACCCGCTTTTCGATCACGGCAAAGGCGCCCAGCAACAACAGCGAGCTGCCCAGCAGCAGCAAGGTCGGCAGGCTGTTCCAGCCGCTTTCCGGGATGCGCAGCACGCCATAGGTAAACAAGCTCAGGGCGGCGGTAAAGCTGATGGCGCCCGGCCAGTCCAGTCCGCTGGCGCCGGGATCGCGCGACTCCCTGATGCAGCGCAGGCCAGCCGCCAGCGCCAGCGCGGCAAGCGCCGCCACGCCGAGGAAGACGGAACGCCAGCCGAAGCTTTCAACCAAGGCGCCGGCCAGCACCGGCCCGAACGCCAGGCCGACGCCGAAAGTGGTGCCGAGCAAGCTGAAGGCGCGGGTGCGGGCGTGGCCGTCGAACTCTTGCGCCAGGGTCGCCACGCCGCCCGAAAAAGCAGCAGCGCCGGCCACGCCCTGCAGCGCCCGCAACAGATCGAGCCAGAGGATGTCAGGGGCCCATGCCAGCGCCAGCGAACTCAAGGCAAACGCAGCAACGCCGACGATGAACAAACGCTTGCGGCCATAACTGTCGGCCAGCGCGCCGGCCGCCATCAGGCAGCTGCCGAACGCCAGCATGAAGGCATTGGTGATCCAGTTGAGGGCGATCGGGCTGCCGCCCAGCGCCTTGGCGATCGCCGGCATCGCTACCGCAGGGCCGGTAAAACTGAGCGGCATCACCAATGCCGCCAGGCAGACTGCGCCCAGCACCAGAAATCGCTGTAGCGGGTGTCGCATTTCGTTGGAGTTTCGGGTATTGCGCATGACGGCTTCCTTTTCAGAGCTAGTGTTTTGAATGATATAGTGGCTTTAATCATGTTTAAATCACTCAAATGTCCGCTATATACGGACAAAATATCCCTAATGGAGAGCCTGCATGGATAGCCTGAGCGGCCTGGCCGCCTTCGTGCAAGCCGCCGAAACCAGCAGCTTCGTGGCGGCCGGCCGCCAGCTCGGCGTGTCGGCTTCGGCGATCGGAAAAAGCATTGCGCGGCTGGAGGCGAAGCTGGGCGTGCGCCTGTTTCACCGCAGCACGCGGCAAATCCGGCTGACCGATGAAGGCACACTGTTTTTCGAGCGCTGCCGCGGCATCCTGGACGACATTGAGGATGCGCAAAACGAGTTGCTGAAGTCCACCGAAACGCCGCGCGGACGCCTCAAGATCAGCTTGCCTGCGATCGGCTACCGGCTGCTCAGCAAGCAGCTGTCTGCCTTCATGCAAGCCTATCCGGAAGTCGAACTCGACCTCGACTTCAGCGACCGCATGGTGGATGTCATCGAAGAAGGATTCGACGCCGTGATCCGCAGCGGCAGCCTGGCCGACTCGCGCCTGATGGCGCGCACCTTGTGGCCGTACAGCTTCATGATCTGCGCCGCGCCCGGCTATCTGCACCGCCGGGGCCAGCCGCAACGGCCGCAAGACCTTCTGCAGCACGCCTGCCTGCGTTATAAATTCCTCTCCAGCAGCAAGCTGCAGGACTGGGTCCTGCGCAGCGAACATGACGCGCCCGAGCTAAGGCTGCCGGCTACCCTGACCTGCAACAACATCGAAGCCTTGCTGGCGGCCGCCATCAACGGCCTCGGCCTGGCTTACCTGCCCTCGTTCGTGGCGCAGGAAGCGCTGGCCGACGGCCGCCTGCGCACGGTGCTGGACGACTACGCAATCAGCCACGGCAGCTTCTCGGTGCTGTGGCCATCCAGCCGCCACATGCTGCCGCGCTTGCGCGTGTTTGTCGATTTCCTGCTCGCCAGCCTGCCGGCCGTTAGCGCCGATGGCGGGCCACGAAAGCGCGCAAGGCCGGATCGCGGATCTCGAGCACAGTGAAGACGCCAAGCGCATCGAGTGCGGCTATCGCTTCGACCATATGGACTTCGGCTTCCTGCCGGTCGGCGGCTGAAGCTGCCGGATCGAGAAACATCCTGGCGTTGGCCAGGAAAGCCCCGACCGTGCCTTTGCGCACGACAGCGCCATTGAATTCGCGGCTGTCGAGCTGATCGGGGAGTAAGTCTTGTGCGCGCATGATGTGCTTTCATTAGAAAAGGGACTTCAGTATGCGAGCCCCTTCCTGGCGCGGCTTGCGGGGTTAAGCCATAATGTATCGCATGCAAGCCAATCCACAACCCATGTTGGACGCCGTCCGCAGCAACGCGCAGGACGGGCCTAGCGTCATTGCGGTGACCTGCCGCAGCAATGACTTCCGCGCTACGCCGCGCCATAGCCACGCGCGCGGCCAGCTGATCGCCGCCAACAGCGGCCTGCTCACCATAGACACCGACCAGGAACGGCTGGTGGTGCCGCCCAGCCATGCGATCTGGGTGCCGCCCGGCCAGCCGCACAGCCTGCGCTCGCATGGCCCCTTCGACGGCTGGAGCGTGTATGTCGCCGCCGCGCAAATCCAGCTGCCGGCGCGCGCGCTGGTGATCCAGGTGTCCGCCCTGTTGCGCGCCGCCGTGCTGCGCGCGGCCGGCTGGTCCGCGGCAATCCAGCTTGAAGCTGCGCAAGCGCGCGTGCTGGCGGTGATCCTCGATGAGATCGCCGCCCTGCCCGGCGAGAAACTGGCGCTTCCGCTGCCGGCGGAACGCCGCCTGAAGAAAATCGCCCAGGCCATCGCCGACGATCCCGCCGACAGCCGCACTTTGCTGCAATGGGCGCAATGGGCTGCCATTGCGCCGCGCACCCTGACACGCCGCTTCGCCGCCGAAACCGGCATGCCCTTGTCCGAGTGGCGCCAGCGCGCCAGGCTGTTGCGCGCGCTGGAACTGCTGGCCGCCGGAAAGCCGGTGACCAGCATCGCGCTTGAGCTGGGCTATGACAGCCTGAGCGCCTTCATCGCCATGTTCCGCCGCGCACTGGGCGTCTCGCCAAGCAGATATCTCTCCGAAAAGGCAGATTGATTTCCTTTTTCCGAAATACACAGACGCCTTCAATTTTTACGCCGCGTTTACAGCGGCGGCATCCCTTTTTAGAGAATCTTTACGTAGCCGCTGCTAATCTGTAACTACCAAAACGACCAGTAGAATCCTTCTATGAATCAGGTAATTTCAGCAGCTTCGACATGGCATTTTTCATTGCTTCCAGAAGCAGCATCAAAAAAAATGCAAGCCGCCTTGCCTTTTCCGCTCCGCCGTCGCCAACATCTCCCCACCCAGAAAGATTTCATGATGCTCATCACGGTCGATGCGGCGTCGGTATCTGAATTGCGCCGCGTGATCGTCAGCACCTGCGGCGACCTCATGCTCTACATGCGCGTCAAGCCGGTAGACCACGCCAGCAAGATGAAATTCTGGCTGTGCCTGAACAAGAAATCGATAGACTCCGTCATCGGCAACATCATGCGCGCCCTGCCGCAGGCCGAGTTCGGCCGCATCACTCCCATGCTGCCTGCATAAGCGCCAACGCGTGCCTTCATTGCGACAAACATTCTCAATCAACTCTTACTGAAATCAGGACATCATGGCCACCTTTGAAGGCATCTGGGTTCCTCTCGTCACGCCTTTCCGCCAGGGCAAGCTGGATCTTCACGGCGCTCAGCAACTGGCATTGAGCCTGTCCGGCGCCGGTATACACGGGCTGGTAGTCTGCGGCACCACCGGCGAGGCAGCGACCTTGAATGAGCATGAGCAAGACAAGCTGCTGTGCGGCGTCCTGGAAGCGGTGCAAAACCGCTGCCCGGTGCTGATGGGCGTAAGCGGCAGCGATACCCGCGCCGTCGCTGAAAAAATCAGCCACCTGAACACGCTGCAGCCGGCCGGCTTCCTGGTCTCGGCGCCCTCCTACGTACGGCCATCGCAGGAAGGCATACGGCTCCACTTCGAAGCAGTCGCCGCCGCCGCGCACGGCCCTGTCGTGCTGTACAACATCCCCGCACGCACCGGCGTCAATATCGAGCCGGCCACGGTAATTGCGCTGGAACGCCATGCGAACATCGTCGCCATCAAGGAATGCGGCGGCAGCCTGGCGCAAACCACGGAACTGATTCATCACAGCGGCCTGAAGATCCTGTGCGGCGACGACGCCCAGCTGTTCAACACGCTTTGCCTGGGCGCGCATGGCGCGATTTCCGCCGCCGCCCATATCCGGCCGGACCTGTTCGTGCGCCTGTTCGAACTGGTGCGGGCCGGTCAGATCGAACGCGCACGCGCCCTGTTCAAGCAGCTGCTGCCGGCGATCCATCTGCTGTTTTCCGAACCCAACCCGGCGCCGGTGAAGGCCGCGCTGGCGCTGCAGGGCCATATCCAGGATGAGCTGCGCTTGCCGATGACGCCGATGTCGGCGGTCGGCCGGGTCAAGCTGGCGCGTGCGCTGGATGAGCTGATGGCGCTGCCGTTTGCGATGAAAATCGAGAAGCCGGGATTTTCCATCGGCGGCAGATCACGCCAACTGGGACTGGTGAGATGAGCCGTTCATGATCCTGACCATCGCTTCTGAACATGTCCCCAGCGCCTCAACCGATATCGCCGCTTCGCTGGCCGCCGCGATAGCACGGCGACGGGCGCGCGCCGGCCGCAATGTCTTGTTGGTTTACCAAGATCCGGAAATGCCGCAGGCCGGCTGGCTGGCGACGGCGATCAAGACCGGCGCGGAAATCCGCAGCATCGCTGCCCAGGATATCGGCGCTGAACTTGCCGCCGCCAAAAGCAGCTATCACGACATCCTGGTCCATCTGCCGAAACGCGACGACGACGGTTCGCGCGGCGCACTTGCGAACGCTGACCTGGCCTTGTTCGCCGTCAGCGCCGAGAACTGGCGCGCGGACGAAGCGCCGGCCGCCAGCATGCACACCGCCAGCGCGCTCAGGCCGGGCTTGCCGCTGGTGGCGCTGATCGACGACAGCCCGGCCGGGCAACAGCTCATGTCAACCCTGTCGGCCAGCATCGCCAGCTTGCGCTTTCTTCATTTGTCGGCGACAAAACGGGACGACGCCTCGCTCGGCGCCTTGTACCAGGCGCTCTACGGCCACTGCTGCAGCGCCTGCGCCTGAGCTGCGGCGCCTGCATTCGGGCGAAATTGCGATCGATTCGCCGCCCACGGGATAGCCCGGTGCGCGGCTGGCAAGACACAGGCGATGCACACAATGCTTGCAAAAAAAGCTTGTTAAGTGTTCAATCGCCTTATGAAAATTTCCCCTGCACTCCCTATATGGTCCATTGCGGCCCCGATAGCCGGCTGGCTTTTGCTGGGCGGCGCCAGCTTCAATCCGGGCGGCTTCTATACACTGCTGCTGGTAGCCGGCCTGCTCGGCAGCGTGCTGGCGGCGGTCTACCACGCCGAAGTGGTGGCGCACCGGGTCGGCGAACCCTACGGCACGCTGGTGCTGGCGCTGGCGGTGACCCTGATCGAGGTGGCGCTGATCGTTTCGCTGATGCTGGCCGGCGGCGAGGAAACCACCGGACTGGCGCGCGACACCGTGTTTGCCGCCATCATGATCATCCTCAACGGCATCGTCGGCATCTGCCTGCTGGTGGGCGCCAGCCGCCACCGCGAACAAAGCTTCGGCCTGCTGGGCGTGAGCGCCTCGCTGGCGACGCTGGCGGCAATTGCGGTGCTGACGCTGGTCCTGCCGAACTACACCTCAAGCGCCCTGGGGCCGTTCTACAGCAAGAGCCAGCTAGCCTTCATCGCCATCATTTCACTGATTTTGTACGGCACCTTCGTGCTGGTGCAGACCGTGCGCCACCGCGATTATTTCCTGCCGCAGGACGCCGTCGCCGATGAAGACGTGCATGCGCCGCCGCCATCCGGCAAGGTGGCTGCCGTCAGCGCCGGCCTGCTGCTGGTCTGCCTGGGCGCGGTGGTGCTGCTGGCGAAGTCGCTGGCGCCGGCGCTGGAAACCGCGGTCGCCGGCATCGGCGCGCCGAAGACCCTGGTCGGCATCATCATCGCCGCTGTGGTGCTGCTGCCGGAAGGCCTGGCGGCAGTGCGGGCGGCGCGCGCCAACCGCTTGCAGACCAGCCTCAACCTGGCGCTGGGCTCGGCGCTGGCCAGCATCGGCCTGACCATTCCGGCGGTGGCGATCGTTTCGCTGACCACCGGCCTGACGCTGTCGCTCGGGCTGGACATCAAATCCACCGTGCTGCTGCTGCTGTCCTTCATCGTCGCCACCCTGTCGCTCGGCACCGGTCGCACCACGGTGATGCAAGGCACGGTGCACCTGGTGATCTTCGCGGTCTACCTGTTCACCACGATTGTGCCTTGATCGCCTCAAAGTTCCCCGCAGTTCCATGGCGGGGTTGGCTCAAGCCAACCCCGCCGGCATGATGTCCGAAAACTTCCGACGGCGCCTACCTCCCTCGCCTGTCAAATCTCCTGACTTCTGAACACATTCGCAGCGACCGCCGCCAGCCGGGCGCCTGTTTCCTTGCTGGCGGCACCACGCTGGTGCGCCTGTTTCGCGCCAAAAGCCGTTTTCACCAAATCCGGGCGCATAGCCTTTCTTTACAGCCCTGCCAGCTCGCTCAAATTTAAGCCTGGGTATAAAAATCCCCGCTACCTGCCTTGCCAGGCCATTGGCATGCATTCTGCTATAGGCATGTGGTAGCCCCGGCACTCCGGCTCCATGCCTGCCGCCATAGGGCTCGCTGATTTCTTGTTCGATTTTGTTCTGGGTTCATGCATATTCATCGTTCGCTACAGGGAGAGAAAAATCATGTCACGTCGCACCCTTCTGAAAGCCACCGCGCTTGGCGCTTTCGCCCTTGCCGCCAGTTCCTGGCTGCCGTCCGCCTTTGCCGCGGATACCATCAAGGTAGGCGTCCTGCATTCATTGTCCGGCACCATGGCGATTTCCGAGACCTCGCTGAAAGACGTGGCCTTGATGGCCATCGACGAAATCAATGCCAACGGCGGCGTGCTGGGCAAGAAACTGGAACCGGTAGTGGTCGATCCGGCCTCCAACTGGCCGCTGTTCGCCGAGAAGGCGCGCCAGCTGATTTCGCAGGACAAGGTTTCGGTGGTGTTCGGCTGCTGGACCTCGGTATCGCGCAAATCGGTGCTGCCGGTGTTCAAGGAACTCAACAGCCTGCTGTTCTATCCGGTGCAATATGAAGGCGAAGAGCTGGAGAAAAACGTGTTCTACACCGGCGCCGCGCCGAACCAGCAAGCGATCCCCGCCACCGAATACCTGATGTCGAAAGAAGGCGGCGGCGCCAAGCGCTTCGTGCTGCTGGGCACCGATTACGTCTATCCGCGCACCACCAACAAGATCCTGCGCGCCTTCCTGCACAGCAAGGGCGTCAAGGATAGCGACATCGACGAGGTCTACACCCCGTTCGGCCATTCCGACTACCAGACCATCGTCGCCAACATCAAGAAATTCTCCGCCGGCGGCAAGACCGCGGTGATCTCCACCATCAACGGCGACTCCAACGTGCCGTTCTACAAGGAGCTGGGCAACGCCGGCCTGAAAGCCACGGACGTGCCGGTGGTAGCGTTCTCGGTCGGTGAAGAAGAACTGCGCGGCGTCGACGCCAAACCCCTGGTCGGCCACCTGGCAGCCTGGAACTATTTTGAATCGGTCAAGAATCCGGTGAATGCGGCCTTCATCAAGAAATGGAAAGCCTACGCATTAGCCAAGAACCTGCCGAACGCCGCCACCGTCGTCACCAACGATCCGATGGAAGCGACCTATGCCGGCATCTACATGTGGAAGCAGGCGGTGGAAAAAGCCAAGTCCACCGACACCGACAAAGTCATCGCCGCCATGTCCGGCCAAAAATTCAAGGCCCCGTCCGGCTATGAACTCGAAATGGACGCCACCAACCATCACCTGCACAAACCGGTGATGATCGGCGAAATCAAGGCGGATGGGCAGTTCAACGTAGTCAACAAAACCAAGACCACGATTCGCGCGCAGCCTTGGAGTCCGTATATTCCGGGGAATGAGGGCAAGCAGAAGCTTTGATGGCTGGAAGGGTTGGAGGCTTTGAAGGCGAATGCCTACCGTATGTACTCCGTGGCCCGTTAAATGGGGTCAGAGTAATTTACGGCGATAAGGCTGCCGTAAAAAAACTCTGACCCCATTTAACTGCGTGGGGTTGCGATTGTTTTTGACGTTGGGGTTGGGGTTGGGGTTGTTTTTGACGTTGGGGTTGGGGTTGTTTTTGACGTTGGGGTTGGGGTTGTTTTTGACGTTGGGGTTGGGGTTGTTTTTGACGTTGGGGTTGCCGTTGCTTTTGAATTCCGCATTGAGACGTTGCCAAATCCGGCGCGTGTCAGCCGGGAATTGTGGGAGGACATGTTTGAGCCGAAGGCGAGTTGGTCCTCCCACCCGGCTGATACGCGCTGGATTTGGGGACCAGACCGGAGGGAGGGCAACGGCTTTGCGGTCGCCTTTCTTTGCTTACTTTCTTTGGCGAAGCAAAGAAAGTGAGCGGCTGCCGGGCCGCCCCCGGCAAGCATCCACGGAGTAGCAACCGTGTTATCAACCAGCAGACCTTTCTTTGCATACTGCCGAATGTACTCCGCAGCCCGTTAAATGGGGTCAGAGTAATTTTCGGCGATAAGGCCGCCGAACAAAAACTCTGACCCCATTTAACTGCTTTTGTGGCAGCGCTATAACTGCTTTTCAGGTGGCGATAAAAAATACTGATGAAAATCTCACGAAAAATTCTTCTCGCCGTAGCTCTTTGCATGCAAGGATTGCTTGCCCATGCCGCGATCGACCCCGCGCTGCTCAAGCCGCTGGCCGGCGACGATCCCGATGCCCGCATCACCGCCGTCAACCAGATCGCGGCGCTGGCCAACGACGATGCTCTCAAGATCCTCAACGCTCTCAATACCGATACCCTCTACGCCCGGCCCGACGGCACCGTCCTGATCGTCGACGATACACAGGCCTTCAACCCCGCCACCGGCCAGACCCTGCCCACGCCGGACGACGCCGACGGCATCAGCGTCAACAACCGCCTGCGCGGCGTGGTCGAAGGCGCACTCTCGGGACTGAAGCTGTTCTCAGCCAACCGCAAGCTGCGCATCGCCGCCGCCACCGACCTCATGAAAACCGCCGATCCGGCCCAGATACCCTTGATCAGCACAGCCCTGCACAAGGAAAGCGACCCCGAGATCCAGGACATCCTGCAACAGGTCATCGCCACCGCCAACCTGCACTCGCCCGACGCCGCTACCCGCAAAGCCGCGGTGCAGACGCTGGCCGCCAGCACCAACGCCAACATCCGCCCGGCCCTGCAAAACCTGCTCAACAAGAATCCCGACGGCAGCTACATCGAAGCCGATCCCGCCGTCCGCATCGAAGCCGTGCGCACCCTGGGCGTGCTGGACCGCCACCTGGCCACGGTCGACTTCATCGGCAAAGTGTTCTACGGCGTCTCGCTCGGCAGCGTACTGCTGCTGGCCGCGCTGGGCCTGGCGATCACCTTCGGCCTGATGGGCATCATCAACATGGCGCACGGCGAACTGCTGATGATAGGCGCCTACACCACCTACATGTGCCAGCTGCTGTTCCGCCAGTACTTCCCTGCGGCGCTGGACGGCTACCTGCTGGTCGCCCTGCCGGCCGCCTTCATCGTCACCGCCGCCGTCGGCATCGTGCTGGAACGGCTGGTGCTGCGCTGGCTGTACGGCCGGCCGCTGGAAACCCTGCTCTGCACCTGGGGCATCAGCCTGATCCTGATGCAAACCGTGCGCTCGATCTTCGGCGCCCAGAATGTCGAAGTCGCCAACCCCGGCTGGATGTCGGGCGGCGTCACCGTGCTCGGTTCGCTGGTGCTGTCGTATAACCGCATCGTGATCATTTTCTTTGCGCTGTTCGTGGTGCTGGCGGTGTGGCTGATCTTGAACAAGACCCGGCTCGGCCTGTTCGTGCGCGCAGTCATGCAGAACCGCCGCATGGCGGCCTGCGTCGGCGTCTCCACCGGCAAGATCGACATGATGACCTTCGGCCTCGGCTGCGGCATCGCCGGCCTCGGCGGCGTCGCCCTGTCGCAGCTGGGCAATGTCGGCCCCGACCTCGGCCAAGGCTATATCGTCGATTCCTTCATGGTGGTGGTGCTGGGCGGCGTCGGCCAGCTGGCCGGCACCGTGATCGCCGCCTTCGGACTGGGCGAAGTCAACAAATTCCTGGAGCCGATGGCAGGCGCGGTGCTGGCCAAGATCGCGATCCTGGTGTTCATCATCGTCTTCATCCAGAAACGCCCGCAAGGCCTGTTTGCGCTGAAAGGCAGGAGCGTCGAATGAAAACCGCATCCATGCAAATTTCCATGGCGAAGACTCCATTGTTCTCGCGTCCGGCCTGGACCGGCATCGTCCTCTGCTGCGCGATCCTGGCGCTGCTGCCGATCCTCAACCTGGCCTTCCCGGCGGGCCACGCGCTGCATATCTCCAGCTACACAGTGGCCCTGGTCGGCAAGTTCATGTGCTATGCCATGGCGGCGCTGGCGCTGGACCTGGTGTGGGGCTACACCGGCATCCTCTCGCTCGGCCACGGCGTGTTCTTTGCGCTGGGCGGCTACGCCCACGGCATGTACCTGATGCGGGCCATCGGCCGCGACGGCGTCTACCAAAGCAACCTGCCGGACTTCATGGTGTTCCTCGACTGGAAGACCTATCCCTGGTTCTGGTCGCTCACCGACAACTTCTGGTATTGCATGGCGCTGGTGGTGCTGGTGCCGGGCGTGCTGGCCTTCGTGTTCGGCTACTTCGCCTTCCGCTCGCGCATCAAGGGCGTCTATTTTTCGATTATCACGCAGGCGATGACTTTCGCCTTCATGCTGCTGTTCTTCCGCAACAATACCGGCTTCGGCGGCAACAACGGCTTCACCGATTTCAAGCGCATCCTCGGCTACTCCATCACCGCGCCGTCGACCAAGGCGGCGCTGTACCTGATCACGCTGGCTTTCCTGCTCGCTGCGCTGGTATTGTGCCGCTGGATCGTGACCTCGAAACTGGGCCGCGTGCTGCAAGCGGTGCGCGACTCCGAATCGCGCCTGATGTTCATCGGCTACAACCCCTTGTGGTTCAAGCTGTTTGTCTGGACCTTGTCGGCCATCTTGTGCGGCATCGCCGGCGCCCTGTACGTGCCTCAGGTGGGCATCATCAATCCCTCCGAGATGTCGCCGGCCAATTCGATCGAAATGGTGATCTGGGCCGCGGTCGGCGGCCGCGGCTCGCTGCTCGGCCCCATCATCGGCGCCTTCTCCGTGAACGGCCTGAAGAGCTGGTTCACCGGCGCCTTCCCTGACCTTTGGCTGTATGCGCTGGGCCTGATCTTCATCCTGGTGACGCTGTTCATGCCGCAGGGGATCCTGGGATTGGCGGCGAATCTGAAAAACAAACTGAAAAGCAAACCCGCAAGCCAGCCTGAGACCGAAGCCAGCGGCAGCAAGGAGGCAGCATGAATCAGCCTGTCAACCCGCGCATCAGCCCGATCTATGATCCGGCGCAGCCGTCGGAAAAGGTCGACAACGCGCTCCACGCCGACTACGGCACCTCGTATGCGCGGATCAAGCCGGAGGGCGTCGACACTACCCACGGCGCCATCCTCTACCTGGAAAACATCACAGTCTCGTTCGACGGCTTCAAGGCGCTGAACAACCTGAACCTGGATATCTCGGTGGGCGAGCTGCGCTGCATCATCGGCCCCAACGGCGCCGGCAAGACCACCATGATGGACGTCATCACCGGCAAGACCCGGCCCAGCGCCGGCACCGCCTTCTTCGGCCAGAGCATAGATCTGACCAGGCTGACCGAATACGACATCGCCCACGCCGGCATCGGCCGCAAGTTCCAGCGGCCTACCGTATTCGAACAGCACACCGTGTTCGAGAACCTGGAGCTGGCGATGAAGATGGACAAGCGCGTCAAAAGGACGTTGCTTTCGCGCCTGAGCTCGGAACAAGTCGACAAGATCGATGCCTGCCTGCGCCTGATCCGCCTCAACGGCAACGAACGGCGGCTGGCCGGCCTGCTGTCGCACGGGCAGAAGCAATGGCTGGAAATCGGCATGCTGCTGATGCAGGAGCCGCAGCTGTTGCTGCTGGACGAACCGGTGGCCGGCATGTCCGATGCGGAAACCGCACGCACGGCGGAACTGCTCAACGAATTGCGCGGCAAGCATTCGATCATGGTGGTCGAGCACGACATGGGCTTTGTCGCCGAGATCGCGCAGGAGGGCAAGGTCACGGTGCTGCATGAAGGTTCGGTGCTGGCAGCGGGCAAGATGTCGGAAGTCCAGGCCGACGAACGGGTAATCGAAGTCTATCTTGGGCGCTAGCACAACATGTTAAACGTTGACCAACTGAATCAGTACTACGGCTCCTCGCACACCTTGCGCGGCATCTCGCTGTCGCTGGAAAAAGGCAAGTGCCTGGCCCTTCTCGGCCGCAACGGCGTCGGCAAGACCACCCTGCTGAAATGCCTGATGGGCGTGCTGCCCAGCGCCAGCGGCAAGGTCATGCTGGAGGGGCGCGACATCACCAGCCTGAAGCCGCACCAGCGCGCTGCGCTGGGAATCGCCTATGTGCCGCAGGGACGCGAAATATTCGCCCGCCTGTCGGTGGAAGAAAACCTGCTGATGGGCATGGCCACCAAATCCGGCAAGCAAGCCTTGCTGATCAAGGAAGAAGTATATGAGCTGTTCCCGGTGCTGAAGGAAATGCTGCAGCGGCGCGGCGGCGACCTGTCCGGCGGCCAGCAGCAGCAGCTGGCGATCGCGCGCGCCCTGCTGGCGGAACCCAAGCTGATCATCCTGGATGAGCCGACAGAAGGCATCCAGCCCTCCATCATCAAGGATATCGGACGCGTGATCCGCCTGCTGCGCGAACGCGGCAACATCGGCATCCTGCTGTGTGAGCAGTATTTCGATTTCGCACGCGACCTGGCCGACAATTTCGTAGTGCTGTCGCGCGGCGAGGTGGTGGCTGCCGGCAGCCAGGCAGCCATGGATGACGACAGCGTGAAACGACACTTGGCGGTATAGTGCCGCATGGATAATCTGACTGTTCCAACGCTGCCCGACGCGCTGCCGGCTGAACAATTTCACAACAACTCCAACCAGGCCTGGCTGTCGCTCGCCTTCGCTGAGGACCAAGGCACCACGCGCCTGTTGGACCGCGCCCATTACGGCCCCCTGCGTGTGCAAAAGGCGCTGTATCCCGAGCACCCGTCGATCTGCCACGCCATCATCGTCCATCCGCCCGGCGGCGTGGTCGGGGGCGACGAACTGACGATCAAGGCCAGCGTCGGCGAAGGCGCCCATGCTTTCCTTACAACACCGGGCGCCGCCAAGTGGTACCAGGCCAACGGCAAGCTCTCACAGCAGCAAGTGCGGCTGCAAGTTGCCGGCGGCGCCGCGCTGGAATGGCTGCCGCAGGAAACCATTTTTTTCGACCGCGCCGAGGTCGCGCTGGAACATCAGGTAGAGCTGCAGGGCGACGCCCGCTATATCGGCGGCGAGATCCTGTGTTTCGGCCGCACCGCCTCGGGCGAATCGTTCAACAGCGGCCGCATCTCGCAGCAGACCAGCATCCGCCGCGACGGCAAATTATTGTGGTTTGAACAAGGCGCGATGGGAGGCGGCAGCGCCGCCATGCAAAGTCGTCTCGGATTGGCGGATTGCACGGTATGCGCCACTCTGGTGGTGGCCGGCAAGGTTTTCCCCGGCAGCTTTGTGCAGCAGCTGCGCGACTGCGCCAGCCAGCTGTCGGACGGCCGCGCCAGCGTCGGCGCCAGCCAGGTGAAATCGGTATTGGTATTGCGCCATCTCGGGCATTCCAGCGAACTGGCAAGGCAATGGACGATGCAGGCCTGGCAGATGCTGCGTCCGGAACTATTGGGGCATGCAGCGCATATACCGCGCATCTGGAACACTTGATATGCCGCCGCTGCGGGCCGTGATACAACCCGGCAGCGGCTTGCAGCAAACACGATCAACTAAAGTCACCGCACAAGAAAGAACCATATGGATCTGACGCCAAGAGAAAAGGACAAGCTGCTGATTTTCACGGCTGCCCTGCTGGCCGAGCGGCGCCTGGCGCGCGGCTTGAAGTTGAATTATCCGGAAGCGGTCGCCCTGATCAGCGCCGCCATCATGGAGGGCGCGCGCGACGGCAAGAGCGTGGCCGAGCTGATGTCCTACGGCAGCAAGATCTTGACGCGGGCCGATGTCATGGACGGCATCGCCGAAATGATTCCTGACATCCAGGTCGAAGCCACCTTCCCGGACGGCAGCAAGCTGGTCACCGTGCATCACCCGATTCCATAGCATAGAGACAAGCGGAGAACCCCATGATCCCAGGAGAAATGCTGGTCCAGGCCGGCGACATCGAGCTCAATGCCGGCCGCCGCGTGCACGCTGTGACGGTAGCCAACAGCGGCGACCGGCCGATCCAGATCGGTTCGCACTTTCATTTTTACGAAGTCAACCCGGCCTTGCTGTTCGAGCGCGAGGATGCCTACGGCATGCGGCTCAATATCGCCGCCGGCACCGCGGTGCGCTTCGAGCCGGGCCAGAAACGCACGGTGGAACTGGTGGAGCTGGCGGGCGACCGCATCGTCTACGGCTTCAACGGCAAGGTCATGGGCGCACTGACGAAACGAGTGAAATCATGAGCAAAATCTCAAGGCATGCCTACGCCGAAATGTACGGACCGACCGTCGGCGACCGCATCCGCCTGGCCGATACCGAACTCTTCATCGAAATCGAACACGACTACGCCGCCTACGGCGAAGAAGTGAAATTCGGCGGCGGCAAGGTGATCCGCGACGGCATGGGCCAGTCGCAGCGCTTGCACCGCGATGTCATGGACACGGTGGTCACCAACGCCGTGATCGTCGACCACTGGGGCATCGTCAAGGCCGACATCGGCATCAAGGGCGGCAAGATCGCCGCCATCGGCAAGGCCGGCAATCCCGATATCCAGCCGGACGTGGCCATGGTGATCGGCGGCGCCACCGAGATCATTGCCGGCGAAGGCAAGATCGTCACCGCCGGCGGCATCGATACCCACATCCATTTCATCTGCCCGCAGCAGATGGAAGAAGCCCTGATGAGCGGCGTCACCACCATGCTGGGCGGCGGCACCGGCCCGGCCGCGGGCTCCTTCGCCACCACCTGCACGCCCGGCCCCTGGCACCTGCATGCGATGCTGTCGGCGGCCGACGCCTTTCCGATGAACCTGGGTTTCCTCGGCAAGGGCAACATCAGCCTGCCGGGACCGCTGGAAGAGCAGGTGCGCGCCGGCGCCATCGGCCTCAAGCTGCATGAAGACTGGGGCTCGACCCCGGCCGCCATCGACAATTGCCTGAGCGTGGCCGACCGCATGGATGTGCAGGTCGCGATCCACAGCGACACCCTGAACGAAGGCGGCTTCCTGGAGCATACGCTGGCGGCGTTCCAGGACCGCACCATCCACACCTTCCATACCGAAGGCGCCGGCGGCGGCCACGCGCCGGACATCATCGCCGCGGTCGGCAACAGCAATGTGCTGCCCTCTTCCACCAACCCGACCCGGCCGTTTACCGTCAACACGCTGGACGAGCATCTCGACATGCTGATGGTCTGCCATCACCTCGATGCGGCGATCGCGGAAGACGTCGCCTTCGCCGAATCGCGCATCCGGCGCGAGACCATCGCCGCCGAAGATATCCTGCACGACATCGGCGCCATCAGCATGATGTCTTCCGATTCGCAAGCCATGGGCCGGGTCGGCGAAGTCATCATGCGCACCTGGCAGACCGCGCACAAGATGAAAGTCCAGCGCGGCGCGCTGCCGGAAGACAGCGGCAGCAAGGCAGACAATTTCCGGGTCAAGCGCTACATCGCCAAATACACCATCAATCCCGCCATCACCCATGGCATCTCGCACGTGGCGGGATCGATCGAAGTCGGCAAGATCGCCGACCTGGTGCTGTGGAAGCCGGCCTTCTTCGGCGTCAAGCCATCCACCATCCTGAAGAGCGGCATGATCGCGGCAGCGCAGATGGGCGATCCGAACGCTTCCATCCCGACGCCGCAGCCGGTGCACTACCGCATGATGTTCGGCGCCTATGGCGGCGGCCTCAAGACTTCGCTGACCTTTGTCTCGCAAGCGGCTTACGACGACGGCATCGCCGAGCGCTTGAAATTGAACAAGCCGGTGATAGCGATCAAGGACGTGCGCCATCTGCGCAAGCATCACATGATCCACAACAGCGCCACGCCGCACATGGAAGTCAATCCGGAAACCTATGAAGTGCGGGCCGACGGCGAGCTGCTGGTGTGCGAGCCGGCCAGCGTGCTGCCGATGGCGCAGCGTTATTTCCTGTTCTGATTCCGATTTTCATTCCCACATTGACGGCACAAGATGTTAATCCTCAACACCAAAGTAGAACACGCAGACCTGATCGAAGGCGAACTGATCCTGCCTTACGACCTGCGTGAAAAGAGCCGCCTGCGCGCCACCCTCAGCAGCGGCGAGGAAGTCGGCGTGTTCACCGTGCGCGGCACGGTGCTGCGCCATGGCGACCTGATCAAGGGCGCGGACGATAGCGGCAGGCAGCGCGTGGTCAAGGTGCTGGCGGCTGCCGAGACCACCTACCGCATCGAATGCCAGAACCCGCATGACCTGCTGCGCTGCGCTTTCCACCTGGGCAACCGCCACACGCAGGCGCACGTCGGCGAGGGCTTCCTGCGCATACGCAAGGACCCGGTGCTGAGGGAAATGCTGGAAGGCTTGCAAGCCAAGGTGACCGAAGAACTGGCGGCGTTCGAACCTGAATCCGGGGCATATGGACACGACAGCGGCGGTCATCACCACCATCACGACAGCCTGCTGGCGCCGGTGCCGCTGCGCCAGAAAATCCATCGCCCCGGCGATGCCGATAGCAACTGAGCGCTCATTTAAACAAATACACGATATGCAGCCGACCGCACTGCTCCACCTGCTGCAACTGGCCAGCCCGTCGCTGCCGATAGGCGCGTACAGCTATTCGCAAGGACTGGAGAGCGCCATCGACAAAGGCTGGGTCAAGGATGCGGCATCGGCGCATGGCTGGATCTGCGAACATTTGCAGCAAGTGGTTGCGCTGTTCGAGGCACCCGTGACATGGCGTCTGCTGCAGGCCTTCGAGCAGCGCGACGGCGCCGCCGTGCAGTTCTGGACTGAACGCTTCATCGCCGCCCGCGACAGCGCCGAATTCCGCGCCGAAACCATACAGATGGGCTATTCGCTGGGCAAGCTGGCGATCGAATTGCAGATCGGCGACGCCACCCTGCTGGCTATCCTGCAGGCGCAGCCGGAACTGCCGCTGCCGACCGCCTACGCTTATGCCGCAGTCGCCTTGCGGGTGCCGCATCAGGCCGCCTTGCTGGGCATGCTGTTTTCCTGGGCGGAAAACCAGGTGCTGGTGTGCGTCAAGACCATTCCACTGGGCCAGGTCGCCGGCCAGCGCCTGCTGCTGTCCTTGCAGGCGGAACTGCAAGCTGCCGCCGCGCGCGCGCAGCGGCTGGCCGATCACGAATTATGCAACTGGGCGCCCGGCCTGTCGCTGCTGTCGATGCAGCATGAAGAACAGTACAGCCGCCTCTACCGATCCTGAAACCAAGCACTCACACTTCTTAAGCGATTCTCAAAATGAGCACTTCCTCCACCTCCAATCCCCTGCGCGTCGGCATCGGCGGCCCGGTCGGTTCCGGCAAGACCGCGCTGTGCGAAATGCTGTGCAAGGGCATGCGCGACCACTACGACATGGCGGTCATCACCAACGACATCTACACCAAGGAAGATATGGAGATCCTGCTGCGCGCCGATGCGCTGCCGGCGGAACGCCTGATGGGCGTGGAGACCGGCGGCTGTCCGCACACCGCCATCCGCGAAGACGCCTCGATCAACCTGGAAGCGATCGCGCGCATGAGCGCGGATTTCCCCAACCTGGACCTGATCCTGCTGGAATCCGGCGGCGACAACCTTGCCGCCACCTTCAGCCCGGAGCTGTCGGACCTGACCATCTACGTGATCGACGTCGCCGGCGGCGAAAAAATCCCGCGCAAGGGCGGCCCCGGCATCACCCGCTCCGACCTGCTGATCATCAACAAGACCGACCTCGCGCCCTATGTCGGCGCCAACCTGAACGTGATGGCGCACGACGCCAAAAGAATGCGCGGCGAACGGCCGTTCATTTTCACCAACCTGCGCAGCGGCGACGGCGTCGAGCAAGTGATCGCTTTCATTCGCAGGCAAGGGCTGCTTGATGAACCCAAATAAGCAACCCAAATAAGCGTTCGTACAGATCGCTTTCTTACTTCCTCACAGGAACCAGCCATGTCCCATCTTTCAGCCAGAACCTGCGGCCGCATCAGCGCCTTGACCCTCGCCGTACTTGGCGTCAGCGCTGCCCTGGCCCATCCCGGCCATCCCGACGCCTTCGGCTTCAACGACGGCTTCGCCCATCCATTCAGCGGCCTCGACCATTTGCTGGCGATGCTGGCGGTCGGCCTGTGGGCTGCGCAAAACAAGCGCTCGGCGCTGTGGGTATTGCCGCTGGCGTTTCCGCTGATGATGGCGGCAGGCGCCTTGCTGGCGCTGGCCGGCGTCGCGCTGCCGGGTGTGGAAACCGGCATCGCCGTCTCGGTCGCCGTGCTCGGCCTGCTGATCGCCTTCGCCATCCGCATGCCGGTGTGGGCAGGTGCCGCCGTGGTGTCGGTATTTGCCTTGTTCCATGGCTACGCCCACGGCAGCGAATTGCCGCATGGCGCATCGGCACTCTGGTACGGCGCCGGCTTTGTCGCCGCCACCGCCCTGCTGCATCTGTCGGGCCTGGCGATCGGACTGGCCGCCGGCCAGAAAACGGCGGCGCAGGCGGTGCGCGTAGGCAGCATCGCAATTGCGGCGGTAGGCGGCTGCCTGCTGAGCGGGGCGTTCTAAAAATCCGGATCGCACGGCGCCGGCAACATGCGGCGATCACCAAGGCTAGAATAAAGGTCAGCTTGTTCCGCAATGGATTGCGAGACAAGCCGGCTTTTTTGTCCGCCGCCAGGCACATGCAAATATGCTAAGGTCTCATCTGCCGATTTTGCCTATTCAGACTGGATACATCATGACTTCATCGATTGCCTACCGCATTCCGGGACGCGCCCGCGATCTGGGCGAACTGGTAGTGCGCCGCGTCCTACCCGCCGGCCACCACCAGAGCGTCGGCCCGTTCCTGTTTTTCGACCACATGGGGCCGGTCGCATTCGCCAGCGGCCAGGGCATAGACGTGCGGCCGCATCCGCATATCGGCCTGGCCACCGTCACCTATCTGTTCGAGGGCGCGATCCGCCATCGCGACAGCCTCGGCAACGACCAGGAAATCATTCCTGGGGACGTCAACTGGATGACCGCCGGCCGCGGCATCGTCCATACCGAACGCACGCCCGACGCGCAGCGCGCCGACGGCTGGCGCCTGCACGGCATCCAGACCTGGGTGGCGCTGCCGCTGGCCGATGAAGAATGCGCGCCGGCCTTTGCCCATCACCCGGCCGCCAGCCTGCCCTTGATCCAGGGCGAGGGCTACCAGTTGCGCGTGATCGCCGGCCGCGCCTTCGGCCAGGAAGCGCCGGTCAAGGTCAGTTCGCCGACCCTGTATGTCGCCGCCGACATGACCGCCGGCGCGCAGTTCACGCTGGCGCCGGAATATCCGCAGCAAGCCGTCTATGTCGCCAGCGGCAGCGTCACCCTCGATGGCGAAGCCCTGGAGCTGGGCGTGCTGGCGGTATTGCAGCCGGACGTAGCGGTCAACATCGTTGCCAGCGAGCCGTCCCAGGTCATGCTGCTGGGCGGCGAGCCTGTCGACGGCCCGCGCTTGATCTGGTGGAATTTCGTCGCCAGCAACTCTGAACTGATCGAGACCGCCAAGCAAAACTGGCGCGAGCAGCGTTTCGACCCGGTGCCGGGGGACCCTGAATGGATTCCACTGCCGGCTGCCTGAGATGTTCCTTACAATTAAAGTCGAAAACATTGGTGACCCTTCAGAACAAAGATGCTAACTACTGGAAACGCCCATTAGTTGGGGATGCGACTAGGCTATTAGTTTGGATACAAACTGGGAACAAGGCTGGAAACTCTTCTGCTGCAGGGTGTACCAGCTGGTTCGCGCTAACCTTTCCTGGTGGCGTTGACCTCGGTTCATGAATGACCACCAAATGCGTGTTGCGACAAGCGGCAAGCGCCGCCATCACATGGTCAAGCAGGTTCCTTGAGCGCCTGCAATGCGGCTGCGGAAATTGATGTTGACGGGATTGGCCTGCCTCAGATGTAATCCTGAACGGCGGGTTCAATTCACATAGCTGCCGTTCGCCGATTCAAATAGCAAACACTTTAGCGTCGCTTTTTTTGAATGGCCGGGTTCTAAACTTTGAGAGACCGGACCCGACCCAAAGGCGACATAGCGATTTCTCTAAACCGGTCATACGACTTTGGAATTTTTGAAAATCGCCTCTTGTCCGCGCATCAAAGACAGGCGATCAAGGTGGCGTAACCGTCACATAGGAACTAGATTGCCACGCATCGCGTTGCAATTTTCCTCGAGCGTACAAACCAACCATAACGGTGTCATCGTCAAGGTCGGAGCAAGTCAAGAAGGAACTCGTTGTAAGAATACTCAGTGAGCTTCTCGGGCGACTTTTTGAGCGGTGGGGGCGTAATGCTAAACGAGTAACTGAATTTCATATCTCACTCTTAAACCTGCGCTCAAAAAAAGGAAGGGGGGAAGATAGCGCCTGCTTCTGGCCGATTGTCGCCAGCGTGGATCTCTTCGATCATATCGAAGCGTTGGATTGCTGGACCGCTTCGCAAACTTTTTGGCCAGCCTCTCCTAAAATATAGATAGGTGACTTGATCCCCGCAATTTTCAAACATGCTTTCTTACCGAAGAAACTAGATCTCAATCCGGCTGACTCTATAGAATGCCATGGAACACGCAAAGGCTTAAATATGATAGTTAGAGGAAGGGTCGAGCGGAGCCAAAGAGCATCAGGATATACCTCAACAGCTACGACGATCTTGGTGTCTTTGAGAGAAGCAGGTACCCAGCGGTAGGAGCCATTTGAAATTAATTCGTTCGGGCTTTCTCGATCACACCGATATTTTTCTTCAAGAGTCTTCCAGCCAGTTAGCCAGCGCACGAGGAAAATGTAAGCCCCAAAGAAGGTAACTGCCACAAGAACAAAATTTAAAATTCCCACGATAGATTTCTACGCCACGGTTATATTATCGAGACAAATTTATCCATTGATTTGTCAGCGGCCGGTGATGACCGTTTTGAGCCGGCCACAACAGGTCGATTTCGACCCTAAGCCGCCAGTCGAGTTTCCCCAAAGCGGGCGCTCAACATGTTACTTCTGCGGTTCCTGAGTGTTGGCACTGCATATATCGGCCTCTAAGCGTTTGTCATCAAAATAATACCAACACCCATGCCCAGCACCCAAGCAGCCGAGAGAAGAAACAACCACAAATCCCAGCGTTCTTTGATGATGGCGTTTGGCCTACTTGTGCTGATTAAGAGGAACGAAATAGCTTTAGTGACTGGATGAAGTTTGTTTGGCTCGTCGACACCTATCGTGCAAAGTATCCCAAACAGAAGTGTAACGCCTATAAAAACCAGAAATACGTGAAGGAACCAACCTGAAGGGAGAGCCCACGCCGAAAAGGCGCCCAGGGCGAACGAGCCGAAAATTTGCAGCATGCGGTTGTTTTTCATATCCAGTATAACTTCGTGGTACAACGAAAACGTAATGACAACTGTAGCTGGCCGGCAGTGGCCGAAAACGGATGGTCTGCCATAGCCTGTGGATTCATCCGGTTTGCATCAAAGCGGCCCCTCACGGTCCGTGGCAAGCTCCAAATCATGAATTAATCTGGTGTTGAGATGTACTTGATTTGGACGACGCGTCCACAGTAGAAAGAGCTGGCGCTTTTGGAACTTATCGCGACAGAGCGCGGATAGGAAATCTGCAACGTTTCTGCATCAAGCCAGTCGAGCGTGACTTTGTCGAATTCGCAATCCGCGACAAACACTCCGCCTCCTCCTCGAGACTGCCCTACTACCAACTCAACCATTACCTGCATTTGCGGAGTAGTGAGAGCCGAGCTTGGCGTTATTTCAAAAGCCGTGGCTAGCCCGCGTCCGTCAGGGGATGAAACTTTGATTGAGGGAACTACGACGATTTTCCGTCGACGCGGTCGCCGTAAAGGTGGTGGCGGTGAAAGCAGTTTATCTTTTAGGGCCGAAAGAACTGCGCCGCGGCGTATAGCGGAGGCACCATTCCATTTGTTGAGATCGCGCCCACTGTCAATCACTTCAATGGCGCGGGTCTGAACTTCTTGCCCAAGGCAGCCGAACTTCCACTGGGTTGCGGCAAGCGCCAGCCAAAACGTTGGCCCATCATCGATATCGTCGATTGCAGTGGACCAAGACTGCACGAGTGACTGGGTTGCGTCGGTAGCGCTAACCCCACGGGCCAATAGTTCGGTGAATTCATCACGTACGTCGGACGCCACGTCGTCTGCAAAAAGAGAGGTGCTGGAGGTGCCCATATCTGTATTAGTTGTTCATTAAATTGAACGTCTGACTCTCGCCGATTTTCGCACTTGAGACTTTTGCCTATGCCCATTCTGTGACCCACGAAAAGCTGATTACTGGCTTTAACTGTAGCGAGAAAAAGCCAATCCCCGGTTGTTGGAATTTGAGGAATAGGACTTCTCGTTGAGAGTTACTCTCGAGGTTCCAATCGACCACACCCCTCAAGTTAAAATCTGTGCGAAGCGTATCGTTGTGCCACCACCTGAATGAAATCTCACCATCATCTGGTGCAATGATGGCTACTATCCGGTCACAGTTGCGAACCGACACGAATTTCGCGCCGTAGTACCATCCCACTTCAGGGTGGAGTATCACGGGTTCGGCTTCAAAAAAACCTAGATAGTCGGTAAGTTCGGGACGGTCTGACATAGAGTTCCAACGAGTATGCAGTTAAACGGGGCGCACATCGTGTCGAGAGTCAAGTATCGCGGTTGCATTAAAGGACTGTTTTTGGCAGTTCACAGACCCTTTGTGCGCGTCAACTAGGTATCACGACTCTTTCTCAGAGCGAGTCCCCGCAGAATCTCTAAGCGATTCGCAGGAGTATTAGAAGCAAAGAACTCTGGAATAGTCGTTGCATCGCGCTGCGGTCTGGATAGAAATGCCACAGGCCATTCAGTAATTCGCTGCTCCTGAACATGAACATATTGTCCGGGAATTGATTCCTCAATGTACTTACGTTGCAAGACTAACACCAGCGGCTCCTCTGTTCCGTCATTAGTTCTGGAAAATGCATCGGCATCTTCGTAACTGGCAAAGGCGTAATAATAATCAGATCCATCCTCATCATCGGGCGCCCCTCGTTCTGTGTGACACCACACTCTGTATTCGAGAACAGCATCCCAAACAAAACCACCACCAGCCTTTGCAAGGGCTGGGTACGTACCTACTTTGGAAGGTTCGAGTACGGGAGGATATTGCACAATCGGGCCCTTTCGTAATTTAAATTTTAAAAAAATGCTAGCGAAGGGACGTTTTTAATGCCGGCTATTGGCCGCGTGCTGCTGGCTTATTGCTGCATTGTTAGTTAGAACACGAGATATATCGCCCAATTGCCAGTCTTGCTTATTACACTAAATGCCCGCGACTTCACGAAAACCCTTGGCCCAGAAAACCCCATCTCTGGAATACGATGAGGCGAATTCCACTTCGTAGTTCGCGTTACCCCATTGACGATCCGTGATATCAGTCACAGTACATTCGCATCCAAACGGCATAGGTATGCTAAAACCGCCTTGGCCATTTGTGACAATTGCAGTTAACTCAATCCAATTGCTGTCGCCCAAACAAAGTACTGCCCGATCAATACGTTGGGCATGATGATCAATTTCCAAATACAGTTTTGATAAACAACCACCAGCCATTTTAGTCATATTGAATCGCCATCAATTTTGCGGACACTATCGACCGTCCGCGATTGGTCGAAATCTGCCCGTTAATTTTTTTGAATATCAGGGTAATTAGTTCGAATCCATTCGGCCATTTCATGTTTATCAAATGCTATTAAATAGGCAACTACGTCCCGATTTTCTGCGTCAATAACATGTAAATTAGCTCCTGATTTTGCAAACCAAGCGAACAGTTCTTTATATCCCAAAGACGCGACCTCGAAAATGACAGGCTCGCCAAATTCATTCTTTGTGTCTATATTCGCGCCGTTGGCGTGCAGCCATTCAACTCCTTCCAAATCGTTTTCAACAGCAACGAAATGAAGGACTGTTTCACCAATTGAGTTCGTGGAACTTAACAAAGACGGCTTTTTTTTAACGAGCAGTGATGCCTCTACGAAATCGTGCGAATATACGGCATTACGCAAGGTGTACCATGACTCATCAGTAGAATTTATTTGTTTCTCTTCCAATTTATTGTCCTTCATTGTCTTGGAAAATTTTTGGTCCGTTTGGCTAATATTTTTGTCTAAATCGGTGGCACATCCAACTAATAAAGTTGAAAATGAAGTTATTAGTAAACTGATGATTTTTTTTCGTTCAATTAATCTCATTTATTTACGTTAATTTCTGTGATTTTTTGACTAACCGCTCTTGGCCGAAAACTGACGGTCTGCTATAGCCTGTGGATTCATTCGGTTCGCATCAAGACGGCCCTTCACAGCCCTTTGCCTCATATTTTCGTGCGTCGTACGTATAGCCAAGCTCCCAAGGGTGCCCCTAAAATGGGACAAGAAAAAGCTAGTACAACACCCAATAAACCCATCAATTGAACTGATCCTGGCGCCAGAAGCATTACAGCCATAAATACAAAAGGTCCCAACCCTGAGGCCAGTCCATGAAGTATCTTACGACTCTGGCTGAATGATGCCGATATATATCCGCCACACATATTGTAGATAATGGGTACCATGAACCATACGTAATCTACCGGGTCTCCCGAAAGAGTAGTTGGAATTTTCATTCCCAGCCAACGAAAAACGTGAAACTGCAGTGTACCGAAAAAGGCGCTCAGAGCAATCGACACACATGCTCCCAAAAACACGGCGCGCCAATTCATAGATTTTGACGCTGGGTATTCGATATTCATTTTTGTCCGTTAAATTTCTACTTCTGATTGGGATCGCCGCTTCTCTATTTATTGAGACGCCGGCGTCTGATTGAAGGATGGCCCTCGATCAAGGGCTAACGACTACGTGTGCATTTACCAAAATCGCCACCAAGGTTTTTGATTTAATTCGCCATTCTTTTTTGCTAAATCGGCAAGTGTTTTAATTAAATGCGCATTCGCCTTTTGAGCAACTTCTGGCAGTTGCTCATACGAAGTTCTTTGCAAGGCAATATTTGCGGCGACATTTGCGACAATGAGCTTTTTACCAACTGGCGAAAAATAGAATTTAATTACCTCCGCCAACTCTCGTTCTGTCAAATTCGACGAGTACGCCTGAGCCATTGATGCGAGGAGCATATTGGTGTCGATATACCCGCAAGCTTCTGTATAAAATTCCCTGAATGCTCCCACCACTTGCGGCCAAAGTATGGATCCAGGCGCAATACCATTGAAGATGTCGGGATTTGACTTAAGGTAACTTTCGGGGGTAACTACTCCCGCCACTTCCTTGCAGCGACTCAACATATCCTGGAGTTGCATATCGTACTTCAGCATTGCAACAAGCTCGCTTGCAGATGTAAGCCGCCGATCGTTCGCTGTGCGAGTTGCTCCATATGAGCTCGGTCCACTAAGAGAAATCACCATCGTACTACCTACAAGCCACAATAATATTGGCTTGAATCGTTTAATCCTCATATCAGTCTCGCTTCGTATTAGATGCGTGTCATTCTTACGGAGTTGAATATTGACTCAGCTTTGAGAGTGTTCGGATAGCCTCGCAGCATCATTTAAGACTAGTCCGTCAACGGCCGCTACTGGCCGATTGCAGCCAATAAAATCATTGGTCGCTCTAGACTTGAACTGGCATTTCTTGTCAGATCAAGTCAGCGTTAATGCACATGAAATATGTCATTGCAAGACCTGACATCGATCCTGCTATTTAGATTATTTGAAAGGTTTGCTTACCAAATACGATGCCAAATCTTGCGCATCGATCCCAAGGCATCCTGCCGCCAACCATTTTTCAAAATAGTCGGGATATGCTGCATAAAAATGGGAACCGTCTTTCGCTTTTTTTATCTCTGTACCGAACTTAGCGACAAATAGTATGTGGTCCAATGCCATTCTACAAAAAGTAAGCTCATCTTCGGATTTAGGTATATTTTTGGAGGAATTTGAATGAAATTTAGACTCACCTTCCAATAAATCAGCAATATCCTTGGCACGACCGTTTTCAACGAGCATCCGTACAAGGTTCGCGTCTATTTTTGACATAGTCATTTATGTTCTACTATATAGTTTGCAGTTAAGCGTCTGTATCGCCGCAAAAAAACGTGAAATTCTCATGTCGGACCTAACGACCGATCTTGGCCGTTTTGAGCCGGCCGCAACATGTCGATTTCGACCCAAACCCGCCATCGCTACAGCTTCAAAGCTGCCAGTCCGCGCGGAAAGATAAGGGTTCCGTCTGTACCGTAAGATTCAAGCAATCCAACTCACGAGCGCAGTCAATATTGGATTAAGCCATCATCGGTTAGGCTCATAGGGGTCGATTTTTGGCTCGATAAGTTCGTCATCCATAGTGACTATAAAGTTCATTGTTGGCCATACACCCGTCATAGGTTGTCCCTTCAGGACGTAACGAAATCTCACTTCGTACATCCATTTCGCTTCTTGTAAGCCAGGTATAAGGGATATTTCCTCTAGATTCCATCCAAAGCCGTCTGGTATTGGAATAGAAGACAAACGAGTCTGCGCCAACTGCAATGCGCGTTGAGCGCTGACGGGAGGGTTAGGAGATAGCAAAGGGCTCCAAGACCGCATCGATGCGTATTTTTCTTTAGATATGACGAATGCAAATCGCTTTCCATTGAGATAGCTGTAATGCACATCTCCCTGCGTGATAGTGCTGGGTGCTTGGGCGAACACAAGAGATGGATATACGAGAAGGAGGATTCTAAAAATCCGCATGACATCATGGCTAGTACATAGTATTCGCATACTTCGTTTTCACTCATCTCCGCAAATTAAAAAAATTGTTTGGATAATATCAAATAGATGTTACGCCTGACTGTCTCTTAATGGCCGTTTGAAGCCAACTTCAAGGGCTGGCCGCTTCTCGAATGGCCTGCTCGTACTGAACGGATTCAAATTGGAATGGCCCTAGCCCTTCAATCAACCAGGCAGGCTCATAGTCGTTTTCATAGGCAAACTCGCTCCAAAACACTGCCTCAGATTTCTTCTCAATTAGTACTGAGTATCTTCCGCAGCTGATATCGCTACATTCCGGGCAGATGTAGAGCCCGACTCTTCGAGGCGCATTGTCAGAGGTAGGCAAAATTTCATCAAGGGCCATCTTGATAGCATCTTCGGAGCCTCGAACGAAACAGCCCATGAAATCGCCGTGCCCGCCATTGATTGCAACGAGAAGATGCAGCAAGGACTGACCGTTAATCAAGAAATCGGAAGAGTCGCGTTCGGTTTTAGTACCGCCGTTTCGAGACATGCCCCTGGGGAGAGAGGTGTCGGCATTGTTGAGTTCCATGATAGTAGCACCGACGCCTCGATACCCAGGGCGATGAAGTTTAGTATGAGTTAGTACGGCATAAGTCATTTAAGATTTCCAGTTACTTTCAAGACCAATATCTGGATGGCGGAAATTGGCCGACTGCAACCGGTTGATTGGTTAGTGGTGAGTTCTAGCCTTTGCGTTAAGCATGGCAACGATAGGATGCTGGTTAAAACCCGGAAATGCCCTTTCAGTTGGCACAAAAAGTATTTTTTTGCCGAAGGGCGTGGCCTGTCGAAAATATAGCCAAACTACATCGGGCTTCATTCCGAGACTACCAGATGCTTTTTCGAGATTTGATAGCGGAACCCGAACTTCCTGCCGAAAATTTGATATCACCAAAGTCGCGCCATCGAGTGAGATTTTCTTTGCTCGACCAAAGAACCAGTACTCAAGAAATAAAATGACGCCAGAGGTAAATAGAACCAACGGTGCGTTATATCTATCCTCAGCTAGCACCCGAAAATATATAACGCAAGCTACCACCGCCAACAATACTGGCAGTATAAATTTATAAAAATAGGTCGACGACGACGAAAGTGATTGCATAGTTAGAGGATGGATTTTGGCATACTGAATGGCCGCTTTCACGAAATCTCTTAAATGGCTGCTTCTGGCCGATTGCAGGCAACCGTGAATGCCCCTATCAGTCCCTAAGTGCCAAAGACAGCCTCATACCAATAGTTTTGGGGATCGTTGAACCATGGATCTGATTGCGACTGACATAAGGGCCGGAGACACTTTCGATCCAAACCATATCTGGCCATTAAGCCGACGAGCTCGTAAAAACTTGTTTTATCTATTGGTGCTTCCAAAGTTAACTCCAGGCCAGAGGGAGTGCCAACAACAGCCTTAACTGCGGGAATGGCTTTCAACCAAGCGAAGAAATAATCTTCATCAGGCTCACAATAGTAACGAAACGGCCCCGGAACCAACAGCATATTCATTCCTTTTTAAATTTGTTTCGATTATGGTGACCAATCAGTTCTATAGGCTCCGCTATGACTCGCCATCAATTTGACAGACACTTTAGACTGGCCGCAATTGGCCGTATTGAGCCGGTTGTGACCGGTTCAATTTGACAAAAAACGGTCAGTCAGTTTGTTCAAAAGCAGAAACGAAAACTATTCAGCTTTCTTGCCTTGCACCACTTCATTAAGCAATTCTGAAAAATTCAACATTGGGCTTTGTAACGAGGTGGCAGCATAACCACCATTGCATGCCGCCTTCAATTCGTCACCAGAGACATTGTCAAATTGAGTTCTCAATCCATTTGTCATCATCTCGGATATTTTTTCAGATTGTGCCGTAGCTTCAATTTGAGAAATACCTCGTATCTTCGCAATATGTTCGCTTGAAATTATTTTTAACTGCCTCAGAGCCGGCGAATTATTGCTATCCCATTGTGCGATTGCTTTAGTAAGTTCAGGAATAGATTCAGGAGAAGATGTTTTGCATTTTTCAATTAGGCGGTCATGCATCACTGCATAGTCCACTTGTGCCAGCTGTAATCTAGTAGAGATTTGCTCTGGCGGCGATGCTGAAGCGGATAATGGAAGAGACAAGACGAGTGTCAGTGTGACGAAAAATATTTTCATATGTCTCCTATTTCATTTCAAAAAAATGATACGTCGCGCAAAAGCTCCATTCTTGTGTATGCAGTTACAGATGCCAAAACGATGAGGATAACGCCACATCGGTACTGGGAAATACACCGTTTGTAACGCACCGCTGGACGGCAGAGGTGTATCAATCCGAGGCTCCATAGCATTCTACTTGTTATATATTGCAAAATAGCAATTTAACATGGAAATATGAGGAATATATGAAAACGCAAACCTAGCAGCATAGACGACCTCTGGCCTGAGCAGTAGCGCCTCCAATAAGGAGTCCAATAGCAGAGCTGTAAGATCCCGGGATTTACCGAGATCACACACAAAATCTCGGCTATTAACGGTTGTGACTAGATCTCGACGTATCGAAACGATTAGTTTTCGACTTTATTTGTTGGAGAAACGCCGAGTCCCCGTGCTTACGCTAATGTGTTTTCGACTTTGGACAATATGTACCTGAATCATCATGGTTTGGAACCCGCATGGACGCTATGGTCATGTTTTCGACTTTAAAAGACCGGAATATGAGAGCAGGCATATCAGCAGCAATTGACTATTGATATTTTAATTAAAATCAATTTTATCTATCAATAATTATCGAGAATAACAAAGACCAGAACCATACGCTCCCGTTCACCAATTGCAAAAATACAATACTGCAGCGACAATAGACAGACTATTGCAATGACGCAATGTCTACAGTTCTCGCGTCCCATGCCTACTATGAAAATAGCGCAAGAATACTGTGCGCCATCCTGCAGCTTGATTTTCATCCTCATCACATCAGGAATCTTTATGCAGCGTTCAGCGAAGATATTGGCAATCATATTAACGAGCTCATTTCTGACAGCCGCCGCCGTCGGTGCGGAAGAGACTTCTCTGAAAATTGCCGCAGCGGCAGGAAAATCCGTATGCGAATCAACTGTCCGCCAACTTGGCGAAACATCGCAAAAAATCGAGCTCTGCGTATCACAGGGGAATTTTGCACACGACGTTTACGTGTTGAAGATAGACGGAAAATCCATTCTCAAAGGTATTGATGACGAAACTACCAAAGGTATTGTCGCTACACAGCAAGGCGAGAAAATAAGCCTGATCTGCGTGCCGCAAATCGAGGCGCCGACAGAAGTAGCGCCGGAAAAAATCGAAGCGATGCAAAAATTGATGCCGGCGCTTTCTGCCGATGAAGCGAAAAAGGCAGCGATTTCAATCGATTCGGTGGAAACAGGCCGCCTGTGCACCGCTCAACGCGGAGACAATTCCCTGATCAGCGTACAGGTCGTCTTCAACTGAAAAGGCTGCTGCCATGCTGCATCCAGCAACAGTGCCACTGTTCTCTCGCTTTGCAGAAAAGCTGGCAAACGGCGAACCGTCAAACCCATACCTTGAAATGGCCGCGACGGTTTTTGTGGCTGCGGCTTTGATGGTATTCATCGCCAGATTCACGCGGCCCTTGTTGCGGACGCTGCTGTCTAAATTCCAGCCAAAATGATGCGCAATAATATGTCGTACCACTTCCTTTGCAGCGCCTTGCTGTCGCTGCTGATGATCACGGATGCTTCCGCCGAGATGTGGTCGCTCGCGGTATCGAAGCACCGGAGCGATGACCGGGTTATTATTTTCCGATACATATCCGAGTTTGCGCCGAACTTTGACCGGGCAGCAAAGCCGGCCCGCATTATCCTGGTCTGGAAATATGCCTCTGACAAAGGAATGCCGTCGACTGCGGAACAGGCCAGGATGAATGACCTGGAAAATCTGCTTCAGCCCGTGATAGAAAGCGATGACAGGGCCAACCTGGTCCTGGTTTCGACCGGGAACAATCTCAGGGAATGGACATACTATGCAAAATCGGAAAAGCAGTTTATCTCAGCGATTAACCAAGCCCTCGCCGGAAAGCCGCCATTTCCCATTGAAATTCATAGCGCCGCCGATCCGCAATGGTCAAGCTATGAAACATTGATAAAGAAGGTGAAATAGCAATAACGGGATCGGAAATGACGCTTGAATAAATCGCCGGCTTTTTTTGCGCCACTACAAATTGGCATCGGAAACGGCTGCAAAAGCGGCCGATAATGTGAGACGATTCAACTCCTGTTGCAGCGACAACGCGATACCAACCTGGAAAGCCAATATGACCCGCAACGTGCTCGACGAAGCCCAGATCCACCCCGCCATCCGCCAGACCATCGCCGACAAGCATGCCGACATCGTTCGCGAAGTGCAGGACGCCATCGCCAGCAACAAGGTAGTCGTGGTCGGCATGAGGCAAAACCCTTTTCCGCGCAAGGCGCGCAAGACGCTGGATGCGATTTCCGTGCCCTATAAATATCTTGAATACGGCAGCTACCTGGGTCAGTGGAAGCGCCGCAATGCTCTCAAGATGTGGACCGGCTGGCCGACTTTCCCGATGATATTCGTGAAGGGTGTGCTGGTGGGCGGCGCAACCGACTTGCAGCGCCTGATCGATAGCGGCGAGTTTGCGCGGATGATAGCCGACTGAGCTTAGGGCCTGTGCGTTAAGCGGCTACCAGATATAAGGCAGCAGACGATAGCGGACTTCCTGGCAGTAGGCCGCATATCCCGCCAGGTTCTTCCGCAAGAATTTTTCCTCGTCCAGCAGCCGCCAGATGAGCGCAGGCATGAACAGCAGCAGCACGATCAATCCCAGCCACGAGCCCAGCGCCAGCGGCATGCCGATCAGCAGCGGCAGCGAGCCGGCATACATCGGATGCCGCACCAGCGCGTACGGCCCGCTCGAAATGACCTGCTGTCCTTGGGCGACCTGGATCGTCGACGCGGCGTAGGTATTGGCCTTGAACACCATGAACACCAGTAGGAAGCTGAATCCGACCAGCACATCTCCTGCCAGCGACACATATGGCGGCGCCGGCGACCAGCCGAAACGATGGTCGAGGGCGGGAACAACAATCATGGCAATGAATCCCGTCATCGCAATGAGCATCACGACTTTTTGCGTACGCTCCTTCTCAGCTGTCGGCCCTGCACTCATGCGCCGTTCAAGGAGTTCAGGATCCTTGATGGCAAGATATACCGTGACTGCGGAGGATGCGCCTACGAAGACCGTCATGAACAGCCATCCCTGCCAATAATCCAGGGTCCCCGCCGGGATAAAAAGCAGGGCCGCCAGGGCGATGGTGCCAAGCACGCTCGCTCGCAGTGCCCGGATGTTTAGCGTATTCATTGCGCAATGATAGTCCTATCCGTTCCGCAAGTCCTGGCGTCGGAACGTAGGCTGAATTGACGTGAATTCGACAGCTGTTCTCCCTCAATTCAATGCCGCCGCGGCAGCTCGCCGCAAGCTCGGATTACAACCGGACAAGCTTGCCGGCAAAGAAGATAAATCAGTAAAAACGACTACGCCTGCAGGATTTCAATCAAAGAAAAAAGCGGCTTCGCACGGCGGTTTTCCTGACCGTCATCGAGCTTGAATTGCCCCACCACGCAACCTAGAATGACTTATTCCTTGCCGCTGTGAGCCGCGGCGACAAGCCCGTGTTCGTGCAACTGCTGCGGAGGTCGGTATGAGCTATCACCTGGAAGGTCGCCTGCTTGAGGTTTGCAATTGCAAGGTCCTGTGTCCCTGCTGGATCGGCGAAGATCCCGACAACGGCACCTGCGACACTATCGTCGCCTGGCGCATAGACAAGGGAATGGTCGACGGTGTCGATGTGGGCGGCAACACCATCGCGGCCGTGGCGCATGTGCCCGGCAATATTCTGCTAGGCAACTGGACTGCCGCCATCTACGTCGACGACCAAGCCTCCAAAGCGCAGGAAGAGGCGCTGCTGAAGGTCTACACCGGCAAGGCCGGCGGACCGGTCGCCGAGCTCGCCGCACTGATCGGCGAGGTGGTGTCGGTAGAGCGGGCGCCGATACGCTTCAACGTGAACGAAGGCAAGGGTGAACTTGCAATCGGCAACAACTACTACGCCGAACTCGATCCCTATCTCGGTGCGACCGGCGGCCAGACTACCCTCTCCGACACCGTGTTCTCGACGGTCCCGGGAGCGCCGGTGTTTGTCGGCAAGGCCCCCGTCTATCGATCCAAAAACGCGGCCCTCGGCATCGATCTCAACATCAAGAACCACAACGCCTTGCAGAGCATCTTCGTCTTCGACGCATGAACGCTTCGGCAGGCCCGCTGCCGCCCGGCAACGCCCGTCGCCGGCGGGTGTTCCTGCCGCTCCTGGCGGCGTTGATCGGGTTGGCGTGGCTGACGCTGTGGGCATGGGCGCGCAGTCCGTACGGACGCTATCTTGAGCACGGCGACTGGACCGCTTCGGGACCGGCGGCGTTTCTATGCCGCGTCGTTCCCGCCGGCGCCGTGGTCGTGCCGATGGCGCTCTACGCCGCTGCCTGGATACTCATGACGGCAGCCATGATGCTGCCAACCACCTTACCCTTGTTTAGCACCTTCGAGCGGCTGACGGCGCGGCGTCCGGACCATGGGCGCCTGCTGACGCTGCTCGGGCTGGGCTACATGACGGTGTGGGGCGCCTTCGGGCTGCTGGCGCACGCGCTGCATGGCGCAGTGCTGTTCTTGCTCGCCAACATACCCGTACTGGCTTGGCACGGCTGGCTGATCGGCGCCGCCACCATTGCGCTGGCCGGCGCCTTTCAGTTCAGCTCGCTCAAATACCGCTGCCTGGAAAAGTGCCGCACGCCCTTGAGTTTCGTGATCGAACGCTGGCGCGGGCAGGCGCAAGCGCGGCACGCGTTTATGCTTGGCCTGCGGCACGGCCTGTTCTGCGTCGGCTGCTGCTGGGCGCTGATGCTGTTGATGTTCGCGCTCGGCGCCGGCAGCCTTGGCTGGATGCTCCTGCTGGCGGCCGCGATGGCGATCGAAAAAAATGTGCGCTGGGGCCGGCGCCTCAGCGCGCCGCTCGGTATCGCGCTGCTGTCCTGGGCCGTGGTCCTGGTGGCGACCCATGCATGAAGAACGCAACAGCCTGTCCGCCTTGCAGACGATCATCCTCACTGCGGCGGCGATGCTCGCCTTCGCGGCCAATTCCCTGTTGTGCCGGCTGGCGCTGCAGCAAGGGGGCATCGATCCGGCCAGCTTTGCCAGCATCAGGCTGGTTTCCGGCGCGATCACGCTGGCCGCGATTGTGCGTTTTGTGCGCTTCAGGGCCGCACGCTCCTCGCCCGGCCATGCCGACTGGCTCGCCGCAGCCATGCTGTTTGCCTATGTCGCATTATTCTCCTTCGCATATCTCAGCTTGCCGGCAGGTACCGGCGCCTTGATTCTATTCGGCGCGGTGCAACTGACGATGTTCATCGTCGGCTTGCGCTCGGGCGAAATGTTCGGCGCCATTGCATGGCTAGGCCTTGCGCTGGCTGTCGCGGGGCTGGTCTACCTGGTGTCGCCGGGCGTGGCTGCGCCGCCGCTCCTTGGCGCCGCGTTGATGGCGGTTGCCGGCGTGGCGTGGGGCGTGTACTCGCTGCGCGGCCGTGGCGTGCCCGATCCGCTGGCCGCCACCGCGGGCAACTTCGCGCGGGCGGCGCCGCTGGCCCTGGTGCTGAGCTTGCTCTCCGTCGCCAATGCTTACGCGAATGCGGCCGGAGTGGTCCTGGCGATTGCCTCCGGCGCGCTCACCTCCGGCCTCGGGTATGTCATCTGGTATGCCGCGCTGAGCAGGCTTTCCGCCATGCGCGCGGCGACGGTGCAACTGTCGGTGCCGCTCATCGCCGCATTCGGCGGCGTGGCCTTCCTGTCGGAAGCAATCACGCCGCGCCTGGCGGCTGCCTCCGTGGCAATCCTTGGCGGCATTGCGCTGGTGCTGGCCAGCAGACAGAAGAAGCCGCGCCGCTAGCTGCAGTTGTGCGGCTGGCCATCTCAGACCTGGCTGCCGTATCCGTCGCGACGGCATATCAGCAGCCGGTTGCGGGTGCTCTCGGACCTGCTGCTGGAGCGCTTTCCCGAAGCCCGCATGAGCCCACGGCAGAGCGCCTGCCGGCTTTCAGCGGAGCGGACTGGAATCCTCGACCTGCAGCTTCGGTTTCCACAAGGACCAGCCGAGATTCATGCCCGCAGCGGCGACCAGGATGGCGGCGGCGCCCAGCAGCTGGCTCAGCTGCAGCCGGTGGCCGAAAGCCAGGTAGTCGACCAGGATGGCGACGATAGGATAGATGAAGGACAGTGAACCGGTCAGATGGGTCGGCAATTTCTGGATCGCGCCGTACAGCAGGATATACATCAGCCCGGTATGCACCACCCCCACCGCGAGCAGTATGCTCCAGGCATGGACGCCGGCCGGCAGCGCCGACAAATGCGCAAACGGCGCCAGCATCAGGATGCCGACGCAGACCTGGACCAGGGCGATCAGATGCGGCGGCGTGCCGGCCAGTTTCTTGGTGATGATGGCGGCGACGGCATAGCAGAACGCCGCGCCCAGCGCCATCACGATGCCGGCAAAATAGTTGCTGCCGCCGCCGGCAGCTTCCGGCTTGGCCTGCACGATCAGCAGCATGCCGATAAAGGCCAGCGTCAGCCAGGTCAGCTTGGCCACCGTCAGGCGCTCCGCGAAGAACACGGCGCCGAGCGCCACCAGCATGAAGGGCTGGGTGTTATACACCGCGGTGGAAATCGCAATCGACGCGCGCGAGTAGGAACCGAACAGCAGCAGCCAGTTGAGTACGATCGCCACGCCGCCGAGCGCCGCCAGGCCCAGCAGGCGCCAGTTGAAGGCGCCGCGCAGCAGCCCCAGCGCCGCGCACACCGCCAGCAGCGTCGCCGCGCCGAACACGCAGCGCCAGAACACCACGTCCGGCACCGGCTGGCCGGAGACCACCACGAACCAGCCTATGGTGCCGGAGATCACCATCGCCGCCGTCATCTCTATCGTGCCGCTTACTTTCTTGTCCATGCCTCTTCCCTGGAAAACGTCAGAAATTGATAATCGCATTTAGCCGCAAGGTTTTCCATGCCTACGGAAAGGATTTTTGCAGGATTTACCTTACTATATAAGGCAATATTGAAATTTTTCCAAGGAATCGAAAATGCTCAACAATATGGACCAGCGCATCCTGGAAATACTGCAGGGCGATGCGCGCATTTCGCTGAAGGACCTGGCCGCGCAAGTCGGCCTGTCCTCTCCCAGCGTCTCGGAACGCCTGCAGCGCCTGGAAGAGCGCGGCGTCATCCGCGCCTTCACCATCGACATCGATCCGCAAGCGCTGGGTTACCAGCTGCAAGCCATCGTCCGCATCCGTCCCTTGCCCGGCAAGCTGCTGATGGTGCAGAAGCTGATCGAGCAGACGCCCGAATTCTGCGAATGCGACAAGGTCACCGGCGAGGATTGCTTCATCGCCCGCCTGTTTGTGCGTTCGATAGCCCAGCTCGACCAGATCATCGACCGCATCGCCGACAAGGCCGAGACCAATACCGCCATCGTCAAGGCGCAGCCGATCAAGCGCCGGCCGCCGCCGTTCGGGCTGGCCTGAGCGCCCTGCTCATTCGTCGTTGAGAGCCTCGAAGCGCCGCGCCAGATAATCCACCAGGCTGCGCACCGACGGCAGCAAGCCGCGGCGCGACGGAAACACCAGGTGGATGATGTCCTTGCGCGGCGCCCAGGCCGGCAGCAGGCGCAGCAGACTGCCATCTGCCAGCTGATCTCGCACCATCATGCTCGGCAGCTGCACGATGCCGACCCCGGCCTGCGCCGCATCGCGCAGGGCGATCATGTCGCCGCTGAGGAAGCGCGGCGTGTGATGCACGCTGGCTTGCGCGCCGTCCGGGCCCAGCAGGTTCCAGACATGGGCCTGCTGCGGCGCCCCCAGCGCCAGGCTCGGCCAGTCGTTCAGCTCGGCCGGCGCACGCGGCAATGCACGCCCCTCGCACAGCAGCCGGCTGGCGACCAGGCACTGCCCGCGCTCGGCCAGCACCCGCAGCACCAGGTCGCTGTCGGCCAGCGGCGGCGGCCGCACACGGATCGCGATATCGATCGCTTCCGCCACCAGGTCGACGCGGCGATTGGTAGCTTCCAGATGCAGCGTGACGCGCGGATGGCTGACCATGAAGTCAGCCAGCATGACGCTGACATTCGCCTGCAGCAAAGTGACCGGGCAACTGATGCGGACGATGCCGCGCGGCTCGGCGCGGGTGATGTCGATCGCATCCTGGGCGCATTCGGCTTCCACCAGCATCGCCTTGCAATGCTCGTAGTAAGTCTGGCCGACTTCCGTCACTGAAAAGTGACGCGTGGTCCGTTGCAGCAGCCGCACACCGAGCCGCTCTTCGAGCAACACGACGCGCCGGCTGAGCTTGGATTTGGGCATGCCCAGCGCCCGCCCCGCCGGCGCAAAGCCGCCATGTTCGACTACCTGGGCATAGTAGTAGAGGTCGTTCAAGTCCTGCATCCGGCTCCTCCATCGTTCACAATATAGAACACTGAAGATGAATTTTACATCCTACCGCCTTCATCGTTCCTGCCCTATCATTCCTGCATCAACAATTTTTGCAAACTTTGCAAGGAGATGGAAATGAAAAAAGTCCTCGGCGTCTATAGCGCACCCCGACCACATTGGGTCGGCGACGGTTTTCCGGTGCGTTCGATGTTTTCCTACGACAGCCACGGCAAGCAGTTGAGCCCGTTCCTGCTGCTGGATCACGCCGGGCCTATCGATTTCAACCCGGCTAAGAAACCGCGCGGCGTCGGCCAGCATTCGCATCGCGGCTTTGAAACCGTGACCATCGTCTACAAGGGCGAGGTGGCGCACCGCGATTCGACCGGCCAGGGCGGCCTGATCGGCCCCGGCGATGTGCAGTGGATGACTGCCGGCGCAGGCATCCTGCATGAAGAGTTTCATTCGGAAGCGTTCACCCGGACCGGCGGCGCCATGGAAATGGTGCAGCTGTGGGTCAACCTGCCGGCCAAGGACAAGATGACGGCGCCCGGCTACCAGGCGATCCGCAATGCCGACATCCCGGTAGTGGCTTTGCCGGACCAGGCCGGCACGGTGCGCGTGATCGCCGGCAGTTTCGACGGCCATGCTGGCCCTGCGCGCACCTTCAGTCCGATGAACGTGTGGGACCTGCGGCTGGCACAGAACGGCGTGGCCGAACTGACGCTGCCGGATGGCTGGAACTCGGCGCTGGTCGTGCTGCGCGGCACGGTGCTGGTGAACGGCGAAACCGTCAGCCGTGAATCGCAGATGGTCCTACTGGACGCCAGCGGCAGCAAGGTCGCGCTGGAGGCCAACAACGACGCTGTGGTGCTGCTGCTGAGCGGCGAACCTATCGATGAGCCTATCGTCGGCCATGGTCCGTTCGTGATGAACAGCGAGGAAGAAATCGCCCAGGCCTTCACGGACTTCAAGAATGGGCGGTTTGTGCCGGCGCCGGCGCCGCAGTAAGCAGCCGGCTCGCACACTGTAGCAATATCCTGTCGGCCTTCCTGGCCGCCAGGATTTTTTTTAATCCCGCTTGACCCGCCCAAGGGCCGTGACCCGCGAAAACCATTGCCACATTGGCACTTCCCGGCAAGCGCAAGACGCCTCCGTGCCCCACTCCGGTGCAACATGCATTGCCAAGCCGCCAATGCATGTCAATCGCTAACATTTTGTTGGTGCTGGAACCCAACTACGAATAAACTTCATCCTTTGAGATGAAATTTCATCCCTCGGGATGGACGCGGCCTTCATCCAGGCAAGCATTGCCCGAAAAAATGAGCAATCCGCAAACTAATTCAGCTGATTCAGCGCGCCCTTAAGCTTGGTGAAAGCAAACACCAATATCATGTGGCGGCACCGACCAACGCATCAACCGCTAGGAGAGTTACAGTGACTGCAAGTAAATCGACCATCATCTACACCCTGACCGACGAGGCGCCGCTGCTGGCGACCGCTTCTTTTCTGCCTATCATCAAGACTTTCGCCGCACCGGCAGGCATAGCCGTCGTCAAGAGTGATATTTCGGTGGCAGCGCGGATTCTTGCCGAGTTCTCCGACAACCTCAAGCCAGAGCAGAAAGTGCCGGACAACCTGGCTGAACTGGGCCGGCTGACCCAGCTCCCCGACACCAACATCATCAAGCTGCCTAACATCAGCGCCTCGGTGCCGCAGCTGATCGCGGCGATCCGCGAACTGCAGGCCGGCGGCTACAACATCCCCGATTTCCCGGAAGATCCGAAGTCGGATGAAGACAAGGCAATCCAGAAGCGCTATTCGAAGATCATCGGCAGCGCCGTCAACCCGGTCCTGCGCGAAGGCAATTCCGACCGCCGCGCACCAGCCGCCGTCAAGCGCTACGCGCGCAAGCATCCGCACTCGATGTCCAAGTGGAGCCCGGCTTCGCGCACCCACGTGTCGCACATGCACGGCGGCGATTTCTACGCCAGCGAAAAGTGCATGACGCTGGCCGAAGCCTGCGACGTCCGCATGGAACTGGTCACCAAGGCCGGCGAAACCATCGTCCTGAAGAACAAGGTATCGCTGCTGGCCGGTGAAATCATCGACAGCATGTTCATGAGCAAGAAGGCCCTGTGCGCCTTCTACGAAGAGCAAATGGAAGATGCGCGCGAAACCGGCGTCATGCTGTCGCTGCACGTCAAGGCAACCATGATGAAGGTGTCGCACCCGATCGTGTTCGGCCACGCCGTCAAGATTTTCTACAAGGACGCTTTCGCCAAGCACGGCAAGCTGTTCGAAGAACTGGGCGTGAACGCCAACAACGGCCTCTCCAGCGTCTACGAAAAGATCGCCACCCTGCCGGAATCGAAGCGCGATGAAGTGATCAAGGACCTGCACGCCTGCCACGAGCACCGCCCGGAACTGGCGATGGTCGATTCGGCCAAGGGCATCTCCAACCTGCACGCGCCGAACGACGTCATCGTCGACGCTTCGATGCCTGCGATGATCCGCCTGGGCGGCAAGATGTGGGGCGCCGATGGCCGCCCGAAGGACACCAAGGCGGTGATCCCGGAAAGCACCTTCGCCCGCATCTATCAGGAAATGATCAATTTCTGCAAGACCAACGGCGCTTTCGACCCGACCACCATGGGCACCGTGCCGAACGTCGGCCTGATGGCGCAGAAGGCGGAAGAATACGGTTCGCACGACAAGACCTTTGAAGTGCCGGCCGACGGCGTGGCGCGCATCGTCAAGCTCGACGGCACCGTGCTGCTGGAACAGAACGTTGAGGAAGGCGATATCTGGCGCATGTGCCAGGTCAAGGACGAACCGATCCGCGACTGGGTCAAGCTGGCAGTCAACCGCGCGCGCCTGTCGGGCATGCCTGCGATCTTCTGGCTGGACGAGTACCGTCCGCACGAAGCCGAGCTGATCAAGAAGGTCCGCGCCTACCTGAAAGAATACGATCTTACCGGCCTGGATATCCAGATCATGTCGCAGGTACGCGCCATGCGCTACACGCTGGAACGCGTGATCCGCGGCAAGGACACCATCTCGGTCACCGGCAACATCCTGCGCGACTACCTGACTGACCTGTTCCCGATCATGGAACTGGGCACCAGCGCCAAGATGCTGTCGATCGTCCCGCTGATGGCTGGCGGCGGCATGTTTGAAACCGGCGCCGGCGGCTCCGCGCCTAAGCACGTCAAGCAGCTGGTGGAAGAAAACCACCTGCGCTGGGATTCGCTGGGTGAATTCCTGGCGCTGGCGGTATCGCTGGAAGACATGGGCATCAAGACCGGCAACAACAAGGCCAAGATCCTGGCGAAAACCCTGGACGATGCTACCGGCAAGCTGCTCGACAACAACCAGTCGCCATCGCCGCGCACCGGCGAACTGGACAACCGCGGCAGCCAGTTCTACCTGGCCCTGTACTGGGCGCAGGCGCTGGCGGCACAAACCGAAGACAAGGAACTGCAAGCGCATTTCGCGCCGCTGGCCAAGACCCTGACCGAGAACGAGCAAAAGATCGCCGCCGAACTCAAGGATGTGCAAGGCCATGCGGTGGATATCGGCGGCTATTTCCTGCCCGACCCGAAGAAGATGGAAGCCGTCATGTGCCCAAGCGCGACCTTCAATGCTGCATTGAGCGCCGCGCAGGTCTGAAGGTAAAGCCGGCAGATGGATCTGCGCAGCGCTGCGGATCCATGCCGGCAAGCCGCGATTGCCGGATGTAAATTCGGCATGCATGAAAAACGCCCCGTTCGCGTGAGCAAACGGGGCGTTTTTTTGCATCCGGCTGATGGCAGTGATTTGCCGTGCTTTGACGATGCCCTGCCAATGGCGGCGTTTACCGATAGAGGAGAAGACTCCCGAGACCCAGTCCTATCTGGAAAGTGGCCCCGGCGAAAGGTGAATCTACTCGTCTATCAGCTCCTGCAAGGAAACGGCTGCGCCCGACAATGCGGCGGATGGCGGCATTCTCACCGATAAAGGAGAAGACTCCCGAAACCCAGTCCTATCTGGAAAGTGGCCCCGGCGAAAGGTGAATCTACTCGTTTATCGGCTCCTGCAAGGAAAACGGCTGCGCCCGACAATGCAGCGGATGGCGGCATTCTCACCGATAAAGGAGGAGACTCCCGAAACCCAGTCCTATCTGGAAAGTGGCCCCGGCGAAAGGTGAATCTACTCGTTTATCGGCTCCTGCAAGGAAAACGGCTGCGCCCGACAATGCGGCGGATGGCGGCATTCTCACCGATAAAGGAGGAGACTCCCGAAACCCAGTCCTATCTGGAAAGTGGCCTCGGCGAAAGGTGAATCTACTCGTTTATCGGTTCCGGCAAGGAGAACGATCATGCCACGATAGCGGCGACTCCATGGAAATCATGCGGACGTGAAAACACACGTTGCACATCAGGAGAAAAATCAAGGTGGGATTTTCTTACTGAACCGGCCAGGAAGGCAATAATACCTTCCTGGCCTGGCATTTGGAGCGGGAGAAGAGGCTCGAACTCTCGACCTCAACCTTGGCAAGGTTGCGCTCTACCAACTGAGCTACTCCCGCGTAAGGAGTTTTTGGAGGCGGGGGTCGGGATCGAACCGGCGTAAACGGCTTTGCAGGCCGCTGCATAACCACTTTGCTACCCCGCCAGGGGTGTTGCGCCAAAATACTAAATCAATATCGGTGTATCACCTTCTACAACCGATATCTCGTTCAAACTTAATAAAAAAAGGAAGCTTTGCCAGCTTCCTTTTTTTGAATCTGGAGCGGGAGAAGAGGCTCGAACTCTCGACCTCAACCTTGGCAAGGTTGCGCTCTACCAACTGAGCTACTCCCGCATTTTGTTTCTTTTTACTACGCCATTTCTGCATCAACTACAGAGACGACATTATAGTTGATCTACAGAGTTTGTCAACGAAATTTGAAATTTTTCACCAACTTTTTTCAAATCGCCGACTTTTACTTCACGGCTTGTTGTTTTCACTGCTTACCGCCGTACTCTCTTTGATTAATGGCCAGGCTTTACGCAAATAGTAAAACATCGACCAGACCGTGAGCACTGCTGCAATCAGTAAAAGCACCTGCCCCCAGAAACGGGTGTCGATGCCAAACAGACCGCCATAATACAGCAACATTGGGATTGCCACCATCTGTGCGGTGGTTTTAATTTTACCGATGGAGCTGACCGCGACCGATTTCGAGGCGCCGATTTGCGCCATCCATTCGCGCAGCGCGCTGATCGCAATCTCGCGGCCGATGATGACGAAAGCGATGATCGGATCGACCCGCTGCAGATGCACCAGCACCAGCAAGGCTCCGGCGACCATCAGCTTGTCGGCGACCGGATCGAGGAAGGCGCCGAAAGCCGAAGTCTGGTTCCAGCGCCGCGCCAGGAAGCCGTCGAACCAGTCGGTCACTGCAGCGACGATAAAAATGATGGTCGAAGCCAGGCCCAATTGCAATATTGAAAAACCGTGGAAGCCAAGCTCAGGAAGATAGAAAACGCCGACCACCAGCGGGATCAATGCGACCCGCAGCCAGGTCAGTAAAATCGGAATATTAAATGGCATAAATAGTTTGATTGATAAGGAAGCCGCTGCGCTAATTATCTAGGAGTATGAAGCTATTGGGAAATAAAACCTGCAAAAGCAACAAGCAGCGCCTCAATTGCAACACATGTCCGATTGCCGCTTGATTTACCGGATGTGTCCAAGGTCAATATCAGCTTTCCCCGGCTCAATGCAGCTGCCGATAGATTTCCTCGGCCAGCTGCCGCGAGATCCCTTCCACCGAAGCGATATCCTCGATGCTGGCGTCGGCCACGCCGCGCAGGCCGCCGAAGCGCGCCAGCAGCTTCTGGCGGCGTTTGGCGCCGATGCCTTCGATCTCTTCCAGGCGCGAGCTCTGGCGCGCCTTGGCGCGTTTGGCGCGCATGCCGGTGATGGCGAAACGGTGCGCCTCGTCGCGGATCTGTGCGATCAGCATCAGGGCGGCCGATTCCTTCCCCAGCTCGCGCGCGGCGCGGCCGTCGGCGAAGATCAGGGTTTCCAGGCCGACCTTGCGGCCCTCCCCCTTGGCAACGCCGACGATCAGGCTGATGTCCAGGCCCAGTTCGGCCAGCACCTGGCGCGCCATTTCCACCTGGCCCTTGCCGCCGTCGATCAGCACGATATCCGGCATGACGCCGTCGCCGTTCGCCACTTTTTCATAGCGGCGCATCAGCACCTGGCGCATCGCCGCGTAATCGTCGCCGGGGGTGATGTCCTTGATGTTGTAGCGGCGGTATTCGCCGTTCTGCATCGCATGGTGATGGAACACCACGCAGGAGGCCTGGGTCGCTTCGCCCGAGGTGTGGCTGATGTCGAAACACTCTGCGCGCAAACTGTCGATATCTTCCACTTCCAGGCCCAGCACTTCGACCAGGGCGCGCGTCCTGGCTTGCTGCGAGCCCTGCTCCGACAACAGCCGCGCCAGCGAGATCTCGGCGCCCTTGTGCGCCATTTCCAGCCATTGGCGGCGCTGACCCTGCGGCTGGAACAGCAGGTTGATGCGGTGGCCGCATTGCTCCATCAGCGCCACCATCAGCGCCGGTTCGTCGAATTCGGTGTTGAGGATCAGGATGCCGGGAATGAACATGTCGATGTAGTGCTGCGCCAGGAAGGCCTTCAGCACAGCTGCCTCGATCGACTCGCCGGAGGCTTCCTCCGGACTCGACAAGGCGCCGTCGACATGGCTGGGGAAATACGCGCGGTCGCCCAGGTGGCGGCCGCCGCGCACCATCGCCAGGTTGACGCAGGCGCGTCCGCCCTGGACGATGACGGCGATGATGTCGATATCGCTGTCGCCCACGGTTTCCATGCTTTGCTGGTGCAGCACGCGCGACAGCGAAGTGATCTGGTTGCGCACGCCGGCCGCCTGCTCGAATTTCAGCTCCGCCGCATAGGCGTGCATCTTTTGCTCAAGCGCGGACAGCACTTCAGTCTGGCGGCCGCGCAGGAACTTGGCGGCATTGTCGACATCGGTCTGGTAGTCTTCATGGCTGACCAGCTTGACGCAGGGCGCGCTGCAGCGCTGGATCTGGTGCAGCAGGCAAGGCCGCGTACGGTTGGCGAACACGCTGTCCTCGCAAGTGCGCAGCAGGAAAACCTTCTGCAGGATCTGCATCGATTCCTTGACAGCCCAGGCATTTGGAAACGGACCGAAGTACTGGTTCTTCTTGTCGACCGCGCCGCGGTAGTAGGCCATGCGCGGATATTCCTGGTTGCTGATCTTGAGGTAGGGATAGGACTTGTCGTCGCGGAACAGGATGTTGTAGCGCGGCTGCAGCGACTTGATCAGGTTGCTTTCCAGGATCAGCGCCTCGGCTTCGCTGCGCGTCACCGTGGTCTCCAGGCGGGCGATGCGCTCCACCATCATGGCGGTGCGCGGGCTGGCCAGGTTCTTCTGGAAATAACTCGATACGCGCTTCTTCAAGTCGCGCGCCTTGCCGACATACAGGATATTGTCGGCGGCGTCGAAATAGCGGTAGACGCCGGGCAGGTTCGGCAGCTTGGCGACGGTTTCCAGCACCAGCGCGCGCGGATCGGGCAGTTCAGCTTCAGTCATGGCTTTCTGCTCATTCAGGCCAGCAATGATTGCGCCAGCGACCTGGCAGCCTGGTAGCGGGCGTCGGCCTGCAATGCCTCCCAGCCGAGCGCCGCGCCTTGCGGCAGCAGCGCCATCAGGCGCGCACGCGAGGCAGCGGCACGATCGTCGTCGGCAACGCCGCCGAGCCCGCCCAGCAACTGGTCGGCCTTGTCCGGCGAATTGCAGATCAGGACCACATCGCAGCCGGCTGCCAATGCAGCCTTGGCGCCATCCAGCACGCCGCCGGCCGAACTGGCTGCCTGCATGCTGAGGTCGTCGCTGAAAATCACGCCGCCGAAACCGACATCCTGGCGCAGGATGTCCAGCCATTTTTTTGAAAAGCCGGCCGAGTGCCGGTCCACCTTGGAATAGATCACGTGCGCCGGCATCACCGCCGCCAGGCTCATGCCGAGCCAGTCGTAGGGCTTGACGTCCTCTTCCATGATCTGCTCCAGGCTGCGTTCGTCGATCGGCAGCGACAGATGCGAATCGCCTTCGACAAAACCATGGCCGGGGAAATGCTTGCCGCAATTCGCCATGCCGGCCAGCGCCAGGCCGTGGTTCAGGCTTTTCGCCAGCAGCGTCACCACGCGCGCATCGCGGTGGAAGGCGCGTTCGCCGATGACGGTGGAATCGCCGTAATCGAGATCCAGCACCGGCGTAAACGACAGGTCGACGCCGCAGGCGCGCAGCTCGCTGGCCAGCACGAAGCCGACTGCGGTGGCGGCCTTGGTCGCCGCCAGCACATCACGGTCCCACAACTGCCCGAGCAGGCGCATCGCCGGCAGGCGGGTGAAGCCGTCAGTGCGGAAACGCTGGACGCGGCCGCCTTCATGATCGACCGCAATCAGGATGCCAGGCCGTGCAGCATGGATCGCCGCAGTCAGCGCGCACAGCTGGGCGCGGTCCTGGTAATTGCGGGTAAACAGGATCACGCCGCCGGTAAGCGGGTGCTGGATGCGGCGGATATCGTCCGCGCTCAGGCTGGCGCCAACGACGTCCAGCATGACCGGGCCCAGCGCCGTTTTTGCTACAGGATTGCCGCCACTCATTTTTGCTCCACGCGATGTTGTTCCACAATGACAAAGGCGACCGCGTATTCGACCTCGTCGGTGATCGACACCTGCGCAGTCAAGCCCTTCTGTTGCATGTATTCTTCCAGCGCCGGATTGACCACCACGATCGGCTTGCCGCTGGGCGCATTCAAGGTTTGCATGGCGCGCCAGGTCATCGGCATCTTCATGCCCAGCCCGAGTGCCTTGGAAAACGCTTCCTTGGCAGCGAAGCGGGTGGCCAGGAAACGAATCCCGCGCGCTTCCACCTTGGCTTTGCGCTGCAGGTACTTTTCCATCTCTTGCGGGCCGAGGATCTTTTGCGCGAAACGGTCGCCGTTACGCTGCAACGCCGCCGCGATGCGCGGAATCTGGATGATGTCGGTGCCGATGCCGTAGATCATGCTGATTTTTTCCTGTTGAAATTTCATAAAACACGACAAAACTACAACCCGGTTTTTCGTCGCGCTTAACAAATGTAGCTAACTGGGGTCAGAGTGAACTTTCTGCATGCCTTTTGCAGAAACTTCACTCTGACCCCACTTAGCGGGCTACGGAGTGCGTGCCGTGTCGCGTAAAAAACCCGCACATCGCACTCTATTTTCTCCGAATCCGTCATGTGGGGTCAGAGTCGAGTTTCGCGAAAAAGCACCGCGAAAGTCGACTCTGACCCCAGATGACTCTGTCAGCTTAGCACCATGTTCAATTCGGTTTTGCCGGATGCGCCAAACGCGCCTTCACCATCAACGCCTTCATTTCGCTGACCGCAGCCTGCCAGCCGACGAACACTGCATGCGCCACGATGGCATGGCCGATGTTCAGTTCGGCGATATCTGCAATCGCCGCGATGGCCTGCACATTGGTGTAATGCAGGCCGTGGCCGGCATTCACCTTGAGGCCGCGCCGCACGCCCTCTTGCACCGCGCGCTGCACCCGCTCCAGTTCGGCGCGCTGTTCCGCGTCATCATGCGCTTCGGCATAGCGGCCGGTGTGCAGTTCGATCACCGGCGCGCCGGCTTCGGCGGCGGCCTGGATCTGGTCGGCTTCGGGATCGATGAACAGGCTGACGCGTATGCCCTCGCCTTGCAGCTGGCGCACCGCAGCCTGCACCTGGGTGAAATATTTCACCACGTCGAGGCCGCCTTCGGTAGTCAGCTCATGACGGCGTTCCGGCACCAGGCAGGAATCCTGCGGCTTGATCTTGCAAGAGAAATCGATCATTTCCTGTGTCACCGCGGCTTCCAGGTTCATGCGCGTGCGCAGTTGCGGACGAATCGCTTCAACGTCGGCGTCGCGGATATGGCGGCGGTCTTCACGCAGATGCAGGGTGATGGCGTCGGCGCCGGCCTCTTCCGCCAGCAGCGCCGCCCGCAAAGGATCTGGATAAGTAGTGCCGCGCGCATTGCGCAGCGTCGCCACGTGATCGATATTGATGCCAAGGTCGATGATCGACGATGTTGGATTGAGATAGCTCATCGGTTGCTCAGTGTATGGATGGAGTTTATCGAGTATCAAGACTGCATTAATTCTGGCGCGCTGGCAATGCCGGCGTCTCTGGCGAGGCCATTGCATGCCGCTTCCAGTTCAACACAAAGAATGCCACGGCGCCGGCCACCAGTCCCCAGAATGCGGCGCCGACGCCAAACAGGGTAACACCCGAGGCGGTAACCAGAAAGGTGATCAGCGCCGCTTCGCGCTGGGCGTCGTTAGCCATCGCCATGGTCAGGCTGTTGGCAATGGTGCCGAACAGCGCTAGGCCGGCGATCGCCAGCACCAGTTCCTGCGGGAAAGCGGCGAACAAGGCGCCAACGGTGGCGCCGAACACGCCCACCAGCAAATAGAAGCCGCCGGCCGCCACTGCCGCCCAGTAGCGCTTGGCCGGATCTTCATGGGCTTCCTTGCCCATGCAGATAGCGGCGGTGATGGCGGCCAGGTTGAGCGAGAAGCAGCCGAACGGCGCCAGCACCAGCGTGGTCAGCCCGGTCCAGGTCATCAGCGGGGAAATCGGCGTGCGGTAGCCGGAAGCGCGGATCACGGCGACGCCGGGCGCATTTTGCGACGCCATGGTGACCACGAACAAGGGAATGCCGACGCCGATGATGGTCGACCAGGAAAAGCTCGGCATGGTGAATGCCGGCGCCGCCCAGGCGAAATGGAAATGTTCGAAATGCAGCAGGCCGCGGCCGGCCGCCAGGGCGACGCCGATCAGCAGCACGACGATGATGGCGTAGCGCGGCAGCCAGCGCTTGCACAGCAGGTAGGCCATGAACATGGCGAACACCATGATGAATTGCGGCTTCATGGCGACGAATACGTTCATGCCGAAATGGGCCAGGATGCCCGCCAGCATGGCGGCCGCGATCGACAGCGGGATCTTGCCCATGGCGCGCTCGAACCAGCCGGTGACGCCGCACAAACTGACCAGGGCGGCGGCGAACATGAAGGCGCCGATCGCTTCCGCCATCGGAATCCCGGACAGGCTGGTGACCAGCAAGGCAGCGCCTGGCGTCGACCATGCGGTCACTACCGGGGCCTTGTAGCGCAGCGACAAGCCGATGCAGGTCAACCCCATGCCGAGGCCCAGCGCCAGCATCCATGAACTGATCTGCTGTGGCGTGGCGCCGGCGGCGGCTGCGGCCTGCAAGACGATGACTGCGGAACTCGTGAAACCTACCAGCACCGTAACAAAACCGGCTGCGACGCTAGACCAGGGGAAATTTTTCATCGGCTATCAACTATATATCGGCTACTTGTTATCCACTCAATGGCGCGCCCAGCAGCGCTGAGCGGTTGCCCTACAACTGCATCAGGTCTATCAGGATCTGGCGCGTGTTCAATGGCGCCCCTCCCAGATGATGCGCCAGCAGGAAACGCATCAGCACCTTGCTTTGCGCCTGGGTGGCGGGATCGCTGTAGTCTTCGCGCTCCATGTCGAGCAGGGTCTTGCCGCTGACCCGCGGCCAGGCATCGGCCGCGCGCGCCAGCCTCGGCCCGCGCTCGGGATCGACCACGTAGCTTTCAGCCGGATCGACCGGCTGGCGGCTGCTGGTGCAGCGGGTGAAATCGCCGGCCACGCCGGTCTGCTTGAGCAGCGCTCTTTCAAACTGCCGCAGGACGATGGGCGCCGGTTCCAGGTGGGCCAGCTGATTGAGGGTGGTGACGTAATGATTGAACAAGGCGGCATGCGGATCGTCGCGCGCGACCAGCTTGACCAGCAATTCATTCAGGTAGAAGCCGCACAGCAGCGCCGATTTTTCCAGCGGCAGCAGGCCGCCTACCCATTCGGCGGCGATCAAGGTGCGGATTTCGGATTTTCCGCTCCAGCTCAGCGACAGCGGCTGGAAGGTTTGCAAGACGCCGCGCAATTTGGACAAAGGCCGCTTGGCGCCTTTGGCGACCAGGGCGATGCGGCCGTAGTCGCGGGTGAAGACATCGATGATCAGGCTGGTTTCCCGATGCGGATAGCTGTGCAGGACAAAGCCTGGCTGACCGGTGACACGGGTATCTCGTTCTGGAGCCCGGGCGCGCCGCTTGGGGGCGGCAGCGGCTGCCGTGGCGGCCGGACCGGGGGCGATGCTGATCAACACGGCGGCATCTTCCGGCAGCGCCTGCTCGGCATCGGCGTCAGCGATGATCGCGTTCATGTCTGGCGGTTAGGCGTGTGGTGGGCGGGTGGCTTATTCGTAGCCGTAGGCGCGCAATCCGGCTTCGTTGTCGGCCCAGCCGGATTTCACCTTGACCCAGATTTCCAGGTAGACCGGACCGCCGAACAGGCGCTCCATGTCGAGCCGCGCCTGGGTGGAGATATCCTTGAGGCGCGCGCCCTTCTGGCCGATCACCATCGATTTGTGGGTATCGCGCTCCACCAGGATCGCGGCAAACACGCGGCGCAGGTTGCCTTCCAGTTCGAATTTTTCGATCAGCACGGTGCTGGTGTACGGCAGCTCATCGCCGACGAAGCGGAACACTTTTTCACGGACGATTTCGGCGGCGAGGAATTTTTCGCTGCGGTCGGTAATGTCGTCCTCGCCGAACATTGGCGGATTGGCCGGCAGATGCTTGCGGATCTCGCCTTGCAGGTTGTCCAGCTGGAAGCGCAGCTTGGCCGATACCGGCACCACCGCGGCGAAGTCGCGCATGGCGGCGATCTTCTGTGCGAACGGCAGCAGCACGGCCTTATCCTTGACGCGGTCCGACTTGTTGATGACCAGGATGCAAGGCACGTTGGCCGGCAGCAGCGCCATCACCTGCTGGTCGGCCGGACCGAAAGTGCCGGCTTCGATGATGTACAGGATGACGTCGGCCGCAGTCAGCGTGGTGGTCACGGTGCGGTTCAGCGTCTTGTTCAGCGCATTCGAGTGGCGGGTCTGGAAACCGGGCGTATCGACATAGACGAACTGGGTATCGGCGACGGTCTGGATGCCGGTAATCCGGTGCCGCGTGGTTTGCGCCTTGCGCGAGGTAATGCTGACCTTGGCCCCGATCAGTTCATTCATCAGGGTCGACTTGCCTACGTTGGGGCGACCGACAATCGCGATATAGCCGCAACGAAAATCAGCTGCCGGCGTTACTGTGGTCGGGGCCTTGGGTGTAGAGTCTGTCATGCGGTTTTCGATTTACTCGTAGTATGGGGTGCTGCATTAGGGGTCGGTACGGTCGCGGCGGCAGGGTTGCCCGCTGCTGCTGCGACGGCTGTTTCAGTGATGGCATGGGCCGTCGTGCCTGCCTTGGCCGCGGCACTTGGCGCAACGTTTTCGACGCTGCCGTTGGCTGCCTTGACCGCCACCTTAGCCGGCATTTCGGCCACGGCTTTTTCCTTGGCCGCGGCGCCAGTCTTGGCGCCGGCAACTTCTGCCGGCGCTGTCGCCGCCGTTGCGGCAGGCGCATCCGGAGCGTCCGGCTGGATCGTGGCGATGCCGCTCAGTTTCAGCTGCGCGGTACGCGGCTTGGCTTTTTTTGCGGCCGAGGGGGCTTTGACAAAGGCTTTTTGCACCGCTTCCAGCGCCAGCTTGGCTGCCGCCTGCTCGCCGGCACGGCGGCTGCCGCCGCTGCCGAACACCTGGATATCCAGCTTGGGCACCAGGCATTCAATTTCAAATTCCTGATTGTGCGCGGCGCCATGCGTGGCGACCACATTATATTGCGGCAAAGCGATCTTTTTCCCTTGCAGGTATTCCTGCAGCAGGGTCTTGGCATCCTTGCCCAGGGTCTTGGGATCGACCGTATCCAGGATCGGGATATACAGGGCGCGGATCACATCCCGGGCGGCGTCGAAGCCGGCATCCAGGAAGATAGCGCCAAACAAGGCTTCCAGCGTATCGGCCAGGATCGAAGGACGGCGGAAGCCGCCCGATTTCAGCTCACCTTCGCCCAGCCGCAGGAATTGCGACAATTCCAGCCTTTGCGCGATTTCGTAAAGCGACTGCTGCTTGACCAGGTTGGCCCGCACCCGCGACAGATCGCCTTCGTCTATCTTGGTGTAGCGGTCAAACAGCAGGGACGCGACCACGCAGTTAAGGATCGAATCGCCGAGGAACTCCAAGCGCTCGTTATGCAAGGTGCTATGGCTGCGATGCGTCAAGGCCTGCTGCAACAAAGTAGCATCCTTGAAAGTGTGGCCTAGCCGATTTTGCAATAACATGAGATCCATTTTTTCGTCGACACCGATGGTCGCCGTCTGCTGCTGTTGTTGTTTGATTATTTTACTGTTTTACTACTTGGCAGTGCTGCCGGCATAATCGATCAGCAGGCTGACCGGTCCAACCAGCGGAATTTTTTTCTGGTACGCAAAGCTGATCTGGATTTCGTCGCCGTTCTTGCTGATGTCCAGGTCTTTGCCTGAAATCGCATCGATATAACCCACTTCAGCCTGCTTGTTAAATGCGTTCTGGATTTCCTGCACCGTAGTGCCGCCCGTCTTGGCGCTGACAATCGCCTTCTTGATAGAAAAATATTCAATCGTGGTCGGCGTCACCTTGGCCACCAGCACGCCGATGCAACCGAGTACCGCCAGAACAACGATCAAGCCAAACAACGTGATGCCTTGCTGCTTGCGTGGTGCTACAGACATTCTTGTCATCCCTGACTCCGCTTTCAATTATTTGATTTATTTAAAGAAAGTACCAATACGCTTGAAATTACCCAGGTTCATCCAGACCAGGAATGCCTTTCCGACAATATTTTCATCCGGCACGAATCCCCAGTAACGACTGTCTTCGCTGTTATCCCGATTATCCCCCATCATGAAATAATTTCCAGCAGGAACCGTACAGGTGAAACCTTCCGGGTTATAGCTACAGGCATCCTTGTTAGGAAAATCCATCACGCCTTCCAGCGAGATCGGCATCCGGCTGCTGCGCACCGCAATCGTATGTTGTACGTTCGACAAATTCTCTGTGTACTGCTGGGAGTAATCCAGCGTATCTTCATTCAGGTAATCCGGCAACGGCGCATAAGAAAGAGCTTGACCATTAATTGTTAAGCGCTTGTTTTGGTAAGTTATTTTATCACCGGGCACCCCAACCACGCGTTTGATGTAGTCGAGCGACATATCCTTCGGATATTTGAACACCATCACATCACCGCGCTGCGGATGATTCATCTCGATCACTTTTTTATTGATGATCGGCAGACGGATACCGTAAGTGAATTTGTTCACCAGGATCAGGTCGCCCACCAGCAGGGTCGGCACCATCGAGCTCGATGGAATCTTGAACGGCTCATACAGGAACGAGCGCAGGAAAAACACCATGGCGATCACCGGGAAGAAGCTGCCCGAGTACTCGACCCAGGTCGGCTGCCGCAGCAGGTCTGCTTCCAGCGCGGCGCGGCCGCTGTTTTCCAGCTTGATGCCGTCGGCGCTCAGCTTGGCGTTGCGCGCATCGAATTCAGCCAGCGCAGCGTCAGCCTTGGCGCGGCGCTGCTTGCTCAAGGAGAAGCGATCGTAAAACCAGATGACGCCGGTGACAATGGTAAGGACAAACAGGATTAATGCGAAATTTCCTAAGATCGATTGCAATGTCATTTTTCATCCACTTGTAAGATTGCCAGGAATGCTTCTTGCGGGATCTCGACCGACCCCACCTGCTTCATGCGTTTTTTACCGGCCTTCTGCTTTTCCAGCAGTTTGCGCTTGCGGCTGATATCGCCGCCGTAGCATTTGGCCAGCACGTTCTTGCGCAGCGCCTTGACGTTTTCGCGCGAAATGATGTTGGCGCCGATGGCCGCCTGGATCGCCACGTCGAACATCTGGCGCGGAATCAGTTCGCGCATCTTGGCGGCGACGGCGCGGCCGCGGTACTGGCTGTTGGCGCGGTGGACGATGATCGCCAGCGCATCGACTTTTTCGCTGTTGATCAGCATGTCGACCTTGACCACGTCGGCCGAGCGGTATTCCTTGAACTCGTAGTCCATCGAGGCATAGCCGCGCGAGGTCGATTTCAGGCGATCGAAGAAATCCAGCACCACTTCGGCCATCGGGATTTCATAGGTCAGCTTGACCTGCTTGCCGTGATAGCTCATGTCGACCTGCTGGCCGCGCTTCTGCGTGCACAGCGTGATAACCGAGCCCACATATTCTTGCGGCATGTACAGGTTGACCGTGACGATAGGCTCGCGCACTTCCTCGATATTCGACGGATCCGGCATCTTCGACGGATTGTCGACCAGCAGGATGGTGCCGTCGCGCTTGACTACTTCGTAGATGACGGTAGGCGCGGTGGTGATCAGGTCCATGTCGAACTCGCGCTCGAGACGTTCCTGGACGATTTCCATGTGCAGCAAGCCGAGGAAGCCGCAACGGAAGCCGAAGCCCAGCGCCTGCGATACTTCCGGTTCGTATTGCAGGGCAGCGTCATTCAGCTTGAGCTTTTCCAGCGAGTCGCGCAGCGCATCGTACTGATTCGCTTCGACCGGGAACAGGCCGGCAAACACTTGCGGTTGCACTTCTTTAAAGCCAGGCAACGCTTCGGCGGCGGGCTTGGATGCCAGCGTGACCGTGTCGCCCACCTTGGCTGCCTTCAATTCTTTGATGCCGGCGATGATGAAGCCCACCTGGCCGGCCGACAGCGATTCGCGCGACTGCGATTTAGGCGTGAACACACCGACGCTTTCGGTCAGATGCTGGGAGCCGGTAGCCATCAGCAGGATCTTGTCCTTCGGACGCAAGGTGCCGTTCTTGATGCGCACCAGCATGACGACGCCGACGTAATTGTCGAACCAGGAATCGACGATCAGGGCCTGCAAAGGCGCATCCGGATCGCCTTTCGGCGGCGGCACCTTGAGGATCAGGGATTCCAGCACTTCGCGTACGCCGAGGCCTGTCTTGGCCGAGCAATGCACAGCATCGTGAGCATCAATCCCGATCACGTCTTCGATTTCGGCAATCGCATTATCCGGATCAGCCGAAGGCAGGTCGATCTTGTTCAGCACCGGCACCACTTCCACGCCCAGGTCCAGCGCGGTATAGCAGTTGGCGACGGTCTGCGCTTCCACGCCCTGCGAGGCATCCACCACCAGCAGCGCGCCTTCGCAGGCCGACAGCGAACGGCTGACCTCATAGCTGAAGTCGACGTGGCCGGGGGTGTCGATCAGGTTCAGATTGTAGATCTGGCCATCCATCGCCTTGTACGTCAACGCCGCGGTCTGGGCCTTGATGGTGATGCCGCGCTCGCGCTCGATATCCATGGAGTCGAGTACCTGCGCCTCCATCTCGCGGTCGGACAAGCCGCCGCAAGACTGGATGATACGGTCCGCCAGGGTAGATTTACCGTGGTCGATATGGGCGATGATGGAGAAATTACGGATGTTGTTCATTGACAGGCGCGATTACAAAAAAAGCGCTCTGAGCCGGGCTCAGTCCAGTGTCTTGTGTTTGGCGGCACAAAGGAATTTTTGTCCCGGACGCGGCGCGCAGCAGAGCGATAGCGAACTATCGCGGGCATGCGCAACAACGTATGGGGCAAAAAGACGAGCTGTGCCGGCAAGTACGAAACACTGCACTTGTGTCCCAGGCGAGCGCCTTTTATGACAGGTTATTCAGTGCCGCCATTTTACCGGATTTCAGAGGGGAAAACCGACAAATCAATGGCCTGAGAGTATTGCCTTCCAGTATAACAAGGAAAGCGGATTATCGACATACTCCTACAAGTATCTTAAAAACACCTTAAGAACAGCGTGGTCCCGCGCTATTTTTGAGCATCAGTGCCGGAGTATAGGTACATAAGTTGATTTAGTGCGAATTAAGCAAGCAATGCAAAGCAATGTCTGTTTATTGCAAATAAATCATGAATTTTTGAGCCGCAGAGTCCCTGCTTATTCGCTCAAAAATTGCTTTACCGACTCCGCATCGAGGAAATAGTGGCAGAGCTGGATCGCTGCCCCACCGTTATAGCCGCCCGTCAGAACCGGCACCAGCTCATCGTATTTCGCCACCAGTGCGGGATCCGCGTCGACATCAACCACGTCGACGGTGAACCAGCCCGCATCATTCCCATCCGCGGGCCGCAAGGCCAGCAGAGCCTGCAACATGTCTTCGCAAAGATGGCAGTATGAGCGGCTATACAAGATGAAATGTTTTTTTGGCATGCATTCACGCTTTTGGAAAAACCAGGCCGGAAAACAAAAAGCTGCAGATCATACAGATCTGCAGCCCCAGACAAGAATTACCGGTTAAATCAATTGCTTGGACGCAAAGGCACGAATTGCGATGACTCGCCGCGTCGCACCAGCAGCACCGCCATTTTCTTCGGCTCCAGCTTGGCCACCAGCGCGTTGAACTGCTTGGCGTCCTTGATATCGGTATTATTCAGGCGCTGCACCACGTCGCCGGCACGCAATCCGACCTTGGCCGCACTGCCTTCAGCCGATTCGACCTGCACGCCGCCGTCGATGCCCAGTTCTTTCTTCTTGGCGTCGCTCAAATCACTGACGATCAGGCCGAGCGCATTGGCGACCTGCTGCTCCTTCTTGGGCTTGGCATCATCGTCGCTGGCGACTTTGTCGGCGGCCAGTTCAGTGATGACGATTGGGAAATCGCGGCTGCTGCCCTTGCGCCAGACGCTGATGGTGCCGCGCGCGCCGGGCTTGGCATTACCAACCAGGCGTGGCAGATCATTAGCCTTTTCGATAGCCGTGCCGTTGAATTTCAAGATAATGTCGCCCGCTTGCAAGCCGGCCTTGGCCGCCGGACCATCCGCCTCGACCCGCGCCACCAGGGCGCCTTCAGCCTTCGGCAGGCCCAGCGATTCCGCCACGTCCTTGGTGACTTCGCCGATCTGCACCCCGATGCGGCCGCGCGTCACTTTGCCCGAGGCTTTCAGCTGATCCGAGACGCGCATCGCTTCATCGATAGGCACGGCAAACGAAATTCCCATGAAGCCGCCGGAGCGGCTGTAGATCTGCGAATTGATGCCAACCACTTCGCCACGCATATTGATCAGCGGGCCGCCGGAATTGCCGGGGTTGACGGCAACATCAGTCTGGATCAGCGGCAGGTAGTCGCCTGTATCGCGCGCCTTGGCTGAAATGATGCCCGCGGTCACGGTGTTTTCCAGGCCGAACGGCGAGCCGATCGCCAGCACCCATTCGCCGGCCTTGATCTTGTCGGAATCGCCCATGGTCAGGCGCGGCAGGTTGGCGCCGTCGATTTTCAGCAAGGCGACGTCGCTGCGGGTATCCGCGCCTATCACCTTGGCTTTGAATTCACGTTTGTCGGTCAGCGTGACATAGACCTCGCTGGCGCCGTCGATTACGTGGGCATTCGTCATCACATAGCCGTCGGCGGAGATCACGAAACCGGAACCGACGCCGCGCGGCACTTCTTCCTGCGCCTTCGGATCAGCCTTGCGGCCACGCTGGCCAGGAACTTGCGGACGCGGCATGTTAGGGATTGGAACGCCAAAAAAACGACGGAAGAATTCCTGCATCTCGTCGTCGCTCGGGTCGCCTGAATCGCCCTGGCCGGACCTGATCTTTTCGGTGGTGCGGATATTGACTACTGCCGGCCCGGTCTTCTCAACGATATCGGTAAAGTCCGGCAGGCCGGATACCGGTGCGGCAATTGCCTGGGGGCCTGCGCCGACCATGGCTGGAACAAAAAAAGCGGCAGTCGCACTGACTGCCATTGCAGATAAAACACCACGAATCGGCCCAAGCATTTTCATAGTCATAAAGTTTTATTTGTTTTTGAGTTCAATAGAATTCGCCACCTGCCTCATCGCTGCTGGCGGCACGTCACCAACAATCGTCAACCAATAATCCCCCTGCCGTTTGCCGACAATATTCAAAGCGCCCTGCTGCAGGGAGCCTTCGGTACGGCTTTGACTGCCCGGCTCGATGAATATGGAAATCGCCACCAGCCCATCCGAAAAAATCAATTGCGATACTTCACGGCGCGCCGCCGTCGCAGGCGCGCTGGCGCTGCTCTTGGCCGGCGGGCCATCGGTCACCAGGCGCTTGAGCTCGCGCACCTTCTTGAAACCGGCAGGCATGCCGGTGACGCTCCATTCGTTCAGGTTGGCCGGATTAATGACATTGCTTTCCGTATGCCAGCTGCTGGTGTTGCCGAAACTCGGCTTCAGGCTGCGGTGGTCGACATTGCCTATGCCAATCTGGGTAAATGAAATCTGCTCGATGATTTCATTCTTGCCGTTCAGAGTTTGCGCCCGCAACAGCAGGCCGGAATTCTTTTCCGCCCACAGCTTGTAACCATAGCGCATATTGTCCCTCGGCTCCAGCAGCACAGCCTGGCAGTCGAAACCGGCAACCCGACCGGTCTCGCCCAGTTTTATATTGTAGTAATCGCTCAAGTCGGACGGCAGCGCGGCCAGGATCGCAGGAAAACCATCCTGGGTGACGCGCTTTTCGACGATCTTGGTTTTCGTCTCCGGCATGTAGCCGGTGACGTCTTCATTGCGCCGGATATACTCGCGCGGCTGACCGTCGAGGATTTCCAGTTTTTCTATCTCATTCCGGCCTTCGAGCACATGCGTAATACGTGAAGTACGTATCTGGTTGGCCTGCTGGTAGATGAAGGTGCCGGAATAGTTCAGCTTTTGCGCCGCCGCCTGGATTTTTTTCAGCAAGGCTTGCGCATCCTGCCTGTCGGCAGCATTTCCGGCATCCGTACTTTCCGCCTGGGCGGAAAGCACTATCATCATCGACAGCAATACTCCCAGCAATACTCCCGGCAAAACTCGCGCCTGCCGCATATTAGTTATCAGCATCAGGTGCAAATTTGGCCGGCCGTGCATACTGCGCAGCACTGTAAAGGGAAGGAGAGAAACGTTGATGCGCCGACAGATATTCATCCATCCGGGAATCACGCAATACTTCTCCGGCATGCGTCATCACGCGAACATCTCCGGCATTGGACGCCAGGGCCAGTTGCGGCGCTGCCACCGCAGCAGGAGCAGGCGCCGGAGCGCTGACGATCGCCAGCTGAGGCGAAATGATGAATGCCGCCGCTGCTACCGCCGCCGCTGCCATGCCTGGCAGGGCAAAGCGCTTGATGCTGCGTCTGCCGCCTGCGACAGCGATATGCACAGGCTGGCCGCCACCGACAGCGATCTGTTCAGATGGCTGCGCGGTGACGGCCAACGGCGCTGCAATGATCGTTGGCTCGGCATCGAGCCGCGCCGCCATGCGCGCGGAAAAATCCGAACTCATGGTCAGCGCCATATCGTCGGAACGCAGGATATCGCCTATCTGGTGATAGACATCCCACGCATCGCGGCCGTCGGCCTGGCGCAAGGCCGCTAGCGCCATGTCAATATAGGCGCTGGATAACTCCCCATCAGCCAAGGCAGAAATCTGCTCTTGGGTCATATCTTTGGTATTCATAAGTCACCTTAAAACCTGGCCAACCCCTTCGTTCCCGAAAAACCACTATCTTTTTTACCAACGTTTGTCGATGGCCGTACCCAGCAATGGCCTCAACTTATCTGCGATAGCTTCCCGTGCCCTAAATATCCGACTGCGTACCGTACCTATGGGACACCCCATTGCGTCAGCAATTTCGTCATAACTCAAACCCTCGATCTCGCGCAAGGTGATGGCCGTACGCAGCTCTGCCGGCAAAGCCTCCATTGCAGTATTCACGGTTTGCGCTATCTGCTTGGTGGCCAGCAAAGATTCAGGAGTGTTTATATCCCTTAGTTGCTCGCCGTCGTCAAAAGTTTCTGCTTCTTCTGAATTTGCCTCGGTTGAGGTCGGCGCCCTGCGCCCCTGGGTCACCAAATAATTTTTGGCAGTATTAATGCCAATGCGATACAGCCAGGTATAAAAGGCCGAGTCGCCCCGGAACTGAGGCAGCGCCCGGTAAGCCTTGATAAAGGCTTCCTGCACAACATCCTCGGCTTCTGCCTGATCGCGCACCAGGCGCGAAACAAGACGCATTAGCTTTCGCTGGTATTTGAGAACCAGCAGCTCGAACGCCTTCTTATCGCCGCGCTGCACGCGCTCGACAAGCAGTTGATCAATTTCGCGTTCTGTCGTCAAACCCCATTCCCTTGTTTTGTTGCGACTTGCATACGGGACCGGACATAGATAGTAAGCAATAACATAAGTTCAATGAAAAGCTCATTCATTAGCCAAGCCAGCGCCCCCGGTTTTGTGCGTGCCGCCGCGGTGTGCGGCAATCCAGCGGCAAGCCACGGACAAAACTCTAAAAGTATCGTTAGAAACACAATCAGGCAGTATAGCGATTGTTCGGACCGAGCCGCTAGCCAATCGGAGGCGCAGCAACAGTAAATGTGACCAGATGATAGTGCTTTCAAGCAGCTGCACCGGCGCCGGATTTGAGATCCGATTGATATTGCTGGCAGCAATTTCAGCCATTCTGATCTGGCCGTTTGCGGCGATATCGAGCTGAATCGCACAGCGCCCTCGATAGTAGCGCAGCATGCCGTACGCAGCTGCCGACACGCATAGTGTGGCCAGAGCGGCACGTACCGGCAATAGCAAATTACCAATAACTCCGCTGGCAATAAGAACACCAACCAGCCCGGCCAGCGCGCATTCCGTCGCCACCAAGGCCAGCAGCAACCTGGACGGTTTGATAACGGTACTAAGGGCGATTGACATGATGCCTAGCCTGAAGCGAATTTTGAACCGGTCGCCAGGGAAACCGGTTCAAAGCCGTTTTGCAAAAGCTTAGATTTTGCCAAAAACCAAGGTGCCATTCGTACCGCCAAAGCCGAATGAGTTTTTGACAGCGATGTCGATCTTCATGTCCCGCGCGGTATTGGCGCAGTAATCAAGATCGCACTCAGGATCCTGATTGAAGATATTGGTGGTCGGCGGCGAAATCTGGTTATGCAGAGCCAGCACAGTGAATACCGACTCCAGGCCACCGGCGCCGCCCAGCAAATGCCCGGTCATCGACTTGGTGGAGTTCACTACCAGCTTGTAGGCGTGATCGCCAAAAGCCGCCTTGATGGCATCGGTTTCATTCTTGTCGCCCAGCGGCGTCGATGTTCCGTGCGCATTCAGGTACTGCACCTGATCGGCATTGACGCCGGCATCGCGCAAGGCATTCCCGACGCAGCGACGCGGGCCATCCAGGCTTGGCGCCGTCATGTGATAAGCGTCGCCGCTCATGCCGAAGCCGAGCAGTTCCGCATAGATCTTGGCGCCGCGCGCCTTGGCGTGTTCGTATTCTTCGAGCACCAGTACGCCGGCGCCCTCGCCCAATACAAAACCGTCGCGGTCCTTGTCCCAGGGACGCGAAGCGGTGGCAGGATCGTCATTGCGCGCCGACAAGGCGCGTGCCGAGGCAAAGCCGCCGACACCCAGCGGCGATACGCTGGATTCTGCGCCACCGGCAATCATCACGTCGGCGTCGCCGTACTGAATCATGCGGCCGGCTGCACCGATACAATGCAAGCCCGTGGTACAGGCAGTCACAATCGCCAGATTCGGTCCTTTCAGACCGTATTTGATCGACAGATTGCCGGAAATCATATTGATGATCGATGCCGGGATGAAGAACGGACTGATGCGGCGCGGACCGCGATTAGTCAGTTCGGCGTGCGTTTCTTCGATCAAAGGCAAGCCACCAATGCCGGAGCCGATAATGACGCCTATCCGCTCAGCATTAGCGTCAGTTACTTCCAGGCCACTGTCTTGCATCGCCTGCATTCCCGCCGCCATGCCATAGTGGATAAAAGTATCCATATGCCGTGCTTCTTTGGCCGGAATGTAATCTTCGATATTGAAGCCTTTGACTTCTCCCGCAAAACGCGTGGAAAAGGCAGTGGCGTCAAACTTGGTGATGGTTGCGATACCCGATTTGCCTGAAATAATCGCACTCCACGCATCGGCAATAGTATTGCCGACCGGTGAAATGCAACCCAGGCCGGTTATCACAACGCGGCGTTCACGTGTGCGGCTCAAGCGGTTCTCCTGGATACATGCAAAGCGTGCTTAGGCGGCCTTGACGTGCGCCGTAGCGTAATCGATAGCCTGTTGCACTGTAGTGATCTTTTCAGCTTGCTCGTCAGGGATTTCCATTTCGAACTCATCTTCCAGCGCCATCACCAGTTCAACGGTGTCGAGCGAATCAGCACCCAGATCGTTGACAAACGACGATTCGTTCTTGATGTCAGCTTCTGCGACGCCCAGTTGCTCAGCGACGATTTTTTTAACGCGTTGTTCGATATCGGACATGTGATGCCTCCATTAGGTTACAGAAAGTGCGCGCATTTTAGCAGGTTTGCGCATTGAAAATTTACTTTCGACATTAGTCTTTAATATTTAGCAAAACCATGTCAAAAGCTTCTAAATAGGTACTACTTACTTCTAACCCCGGACCAGGCCTTACTTCGGCCCGACCAAGGATACTAGGCAAAAGCCCGATTTAGCCCATATACATGCCGCCATTCACATGCAAGGTAGTGCCTGTGATGTAGCCGGCTTGCGACGATGCCAGGAAAGCCACAGCCGCAGCGATGTCCTCTGCGGCGCCCAAGCGTCCCAGCGGAATCTGCTGCAGCAAGGCGGCGGTTTGCTGCTCGCCCAGCTCCTTGGTCATGTCGGTATCGATAAAGCCCGGAGCGACGCAATTGACCGTGATATTGCGGCTGCCGATCTCGCGCGCCAGCGCGCGGCTCATGCCGGCGACGCCAGCCTTGGCTGCAGCATAGTTCATCTGGCCCGGGTTGCCGGCCGAACCGACCACCGAAGTGATATTGATGATGCGGCCATGCTTGGCCTTTATCATGCCACGCAAGACGGCGCGCGACAAACGCCCGACCGCGGTCAGGTTGGTAGCGATCACGGCATCCCATTCCTCGTCCTTCATGCGCATCGCCAGTTGATCCTGGGTAATACCTGCATTATTGACAAGAATCGACAAGCCGCCGAATTCTTTTTGCGTCAGCTCTACCGCGGCAGCACAGCCCGCGACATCGTTGACGTTGAGCATGATGCCGCGACCGTTGCCGGCATGCGCAGCCTGCATGTATTCGGTGATGGCGGCAGCGCCGGCCTCCGAAGTCGCGGTACCGATCACCTTGGCGCCGCGCTTGAGCAGTTCCAGCGCGATGGCGCGGCCGATGCCGCGCGAAGCGCCGGTCACCAGGGCGACCTGGCCCACCAGGTTCTGTACGTCTGTATTTTGTAAAGTCACTTGAATGTCTCCAACATTTTATCCAGCGACGCCTGGTCGACGATGACATCGCCGATCAAGCCGTCGTCAATGCGCTTGGTCAAACCAGCAAGAACCTTGCCCGGACCGCATTCAACCACATGTGTGACGCCTTCGGCAGCAATCTTCTGCACCGTTTCCACCCAGCGCACCGGGCTCGCCGCCTGGCGCACCAGCGCATCCTTGATGGCTTGCGGATCGCTGACGATGGCGACATCGACATTGTTGATCAAGGCGATCTGCGGGGCAGAGAAAACCAGATCCTGCATGTATTCACGCAAACGATCCGAGGCCGGCTTCAACAGCGAGGAATGAAATGGGGCCGAAACCGGCAATGGCAAGGCGCGTTTTGCACCTTTTTCTTTCGCAATCACACAAGCGCGCTCGATTGCCCCCTTATGGCCGGCAATCACCACCTGCGCCGGCGCATTGAAATTGACTGCCTCGACCACCTCGCCCTGCGCCGCCGCCGCACAGACCGCGTGCACGTCCTCGTCTGCCAGGCCCAGAATAACGGCCATGCCGCCCTGCCCGACCGGCACCGCCTGCTGCATGGCTTGCGCGCGGAAACGCACCAGCGGCACAGCATCCTTGAACGCAATCACGCCAGCAGCCACCAGCGCCGAATACTCGCCCAGGCTATGCCCAGCCACCAGCGACGGCGCTTTGCCGCCAGCCGCCAGCCAGGCCCGGTAGCAAGCCACCGCCGCCGTCAGCATGACCGGCTGGGTGTTGCTGGTCAAGTCCAGTTCTTCCTTCGGTCCTGCAGCGATCAGCTTGCCGAGGTCAAATTGCAGCGCTTCGGAAGCTTCCGCCACCGTGTCCTTCACTACCGGGTTATCGGCAAAACCGTTCAACATGCCAACGGCCTGCGAACCCTGGCCCGGGAAAACAAATGCGAATTTATTCATGCCTTACCTGTGGATATCAAATTTATCAAACACGCGCCGGCGTAGCACAGCGCGCTGGCAGCAATCTGCTGCCAGATTGCGCCCTGAAGCGCTCAATGCGTCTTTACATGCGCGCCAATATTGCGCCCCAGGTAAAACCGCCGCCGACCCCTTCCATCATGACGTTCTGTCCAGGCTTGACGCGGCCGTCGCGCACTGCCTTGTCCAGCGCCAGCGGAATCGAAGCGGCCGAGGTATTGCCATGCTGGTCTACCGTCACCACCATACGCTCGTTGTCCAGACCCAGCTTGCGGGCAGTGCTTTGCATGATGCGGATATTGGCCTGGTGCGGGATCAGCCAGTCGATTTCGGACGCTTCCATGCCAGCCATCAGCAAAGCTTCGTTGGCGACCTTTTCCAGCACCGAGACTGCCAGCTTGAATACCGCCTGGCCATCCATGTACAGGAAAGCGCTGCCTTCGACCACGCCGGAACTGACCTTGCCGGGTACGCACAGGATGTCTTTATAGCGGCCGTCGGCATGCAGCTTGGTGGCCAGGATGCCTGGCTCGGCGGAACCGGTCATGACCACGGCGCCGGCGCCGTCGCCGAACAGCACGCAAGTAGTGCGATCATCGAAATTCAGGATGCGCGAAAAAACTTCAGTGCCGATCACCAACACATTCTTATGTGCGCCGGACTTGATGAAGGCGTCTGCAATCGACACTGCATAGACGAAGCCACTGCATACTGCCTGCACGTCAAACGCTGCTCCGCCATTGGCGATGCCGAGCTTTTGCTGGACCACGCAGGCAGTGCTGGGAAAGCCGCCGAAATAATCCGGGGTCGAAGTGGCGACGATGATCAGGTCGATGTCCTCGGCCTGCATGTGCGCCATCTCCAGCGCCTGTTTGGCGGCCGCTACCGCCAGGTCGCTCGATTGCACATCGGCTTCGGCATAGTGGCGCGCGGCGATGCCGCTGCGCGAAAAAATCCATTCGTGGGACGTTTCAATCCCCTTCTCGGCGAGCTGCGCCGTGAGCTCCTGATTGCTTACCCGCTTCGGTGGCAAATAGCTGCCGGTACCGACAATTTTGCTATATGTAGTCATGCTGTCTTTTGTTGGGTTGATTCAGTATTGACGATTTCACCGGAGACCTCACCCGTGCCGGCATCGGCAACCTTGGGTGCAGCATCGGCTTGCGGCATCAGCTCCGCAATCGTGGTGGCAATACGAGACAATACATCATATTTGGCTGCGTCGAATGCGCGCTGTATGGCCCACTCGTAGCCATAGGCGTCGGCGCCGCCGTGACTCTTGAAAACCAGCCCCCGCAGGCCGAGCAGGCTGGCGCCGTTGTAACGCGAAGGATTGAGGCGGCGCGAGATGGCCTTGATGGCGCCGCGGGCGATCACCGCGCCCAGCATGTTGAGCGCGCCGCTCTTGAATTCAGTGGTGAGCACGGTCTTGACGAAACGTCCCAAGCCTTCCGAGGCCTTGAGCGTGACGTTGCCGACGAAACCGTCGCAGACGACGATGTCGGTCGTGCCTTCGAAAATATCGTTGCCCTCGACATTGCCGTAGAAATTCAGGATGCCTTTTTCATGATCCGCGCGCAGCAGTTCGGCGGTCTGCTTGACCACTTCATTGCCCTTGATATCTTCCTCGCCGACATTCAGCAAACCGACAGTCGGCCGCGGCTTGCCTTCCATGGCTGAGACCAGGGCCGATCCCATCAGCGCAAACTGATGCAGATGCTGCGGTTCGCAGTCGACGTTCGCGCCCAGGTCGAGCATATAGGTCGGACCGTCTTTCTGATTAGGGAGCAACGTGCAGATTGCCGGACGGTCGACGCCGTGCAAGGTCTTGAGAAGATAGCGGGAAACCGCCATCAGGGCGCCGGTGTTGCCGGCCGAGACACAAGCCTGCACCTGCTGATCCTTGACCAGTTGCAAGGCGACCCGCATCGAGGAGTCTTTTTTACGGCGCAATGCGGTTTCGATCGAGTCATCCATCGTCACCACTTCGGATGCATGCAATACCGACAAGCGCGGGTGCGCGCTGGCCTTGTGCTTCTTCAGCTGGACGCGAATTTCCTCTTCGAGCCCAACCAGCACCAATTCAGCTTCAGGCTGGCGATTGGCGAACGACACTGCAGCAGGTACGGTAACCGACGGGCCGTGATCGCCACCCATGCAGTCAATAGAAATTTTAATTGTCATTGTTTTGATTCAGTGCCTACTCTAACCCCATCATTATGAGGCAGATTGAGCGCGATTCAAAATGACGCAAGGACTTATTACGCATAGCTTACGCATACAAAAACGGCGCTGCTGAGAAAACTCATCGCGCCGCCTTCAACCTGCATCACAAGAACAGAGATTACTCGTCGTTCTTGGTCTTCAACACTTTACGGCCACGGTAAAAGCCGTTCGGGCTGATGTGGTGGCGCAGATGTGTTTCACCAGTCGTTGGCTCGATAGCCAGCGGAGGCGCAACCAGAAAATCGTGGGCACGGTGCATGCCGCGCTTGGATGGGGTCTTCTTATTTTGTTGAACTGCCATGATAACTCCTGCTTTCTTAAGATCTAAAGTTTAACATATCCAACCCTCAGAACAGGGAAAGGCTGGATACTCCTGCCGCGTATGGAATGCGCGGATTTTACTACCTATTGCCACACCTTAGTCACACATCATCAAAATCACACTCTACGACTGTGAAAATCAGCGCGACAAATTTACCGCAATTCGTTTTAATTCTTCAAACTTTTAAGCATCGCAAACGGGGATTCTTTTTTGCTGGCTTTGAGCCCTTCAAGCGCAGACTGATCCGGACAGACCGCATGCTTGGGTGATAGCGGCAAGGCCAGCAAGGCCTCGTCTTCAATCAATTCAATAATATTCAGTGATTTGGTGCCGACGATGACGTCAATTTCGTCATTATCAAGAAGCGCATCGATTTCATCGGCGCTTTCTTCATCCTTTGCCAACACCAGTACGGATTCCGCATCGATATCGAAGGCAAACGGCGTCAAACAGCGTTGACACATGATCTTGATCGCGCCGGTGACCGACATCGTCAGTTGCGGATGCCCCAAGGAGTCGACGCCGCCAACCAGGATCCAGTGCAGCGCGCCGGAGCGGTCTGCCGACTCATCTGCCAGGCGACCGAGGTCAGCCACAGCGATGTCGCCTTCACGGCGCTCTTTATGGCGCGAATACTCAAAGGCGTCGATTACAAAAGCACTCATATAATATAGCCGAACTCTGCCGAACCCGGAAAACCTGCGATAATAACAGCCTTTTCCTTTATTCGTCAAAGTGTTAGCGCATTTTTCGCCTTTTATCGCCAGGCGTGCGCTCAAATGACGGAAATCATGGCCTCTTTACAACACGGACGCATTGCAACCGATATGTTACCACCCCTGCCGCGCCTGATCCTTGGCTCCAGCTCCAAATACCGCAAAGAATTGCTTTCCCGGCTACAAATCCCCTTCGATGTCATGGTGCCGGCCATCGATGAAACCGCCCTTCCCGGCGAAACCCCGCAAGCCACGGCCCTACGCCTGGCGCTCGAAAAAGCCCGTGCCGTCGCACTTCTGGCACCCGGCGCATTAGTGATCGGCTCGGATCAGGTCGCCACCTTGGATGGCGAGCAGATCGGCAAGCCGGGCGATCATGTCAATGCGCTGAAACAGCTGCAGAAGATGCGCGGCCGCCGCGTCATCTTCCATACCGCGCTGTGCCTGTGGGATGGCCGCGCAGCGCAGCCGGAAAAAGCGGCGCAGATCGAAAACATCCAGACCTTCGTCACCTTCCGCGACCTGCCCGACGCCGAGCTGGACGCCTACTTGCGCATCGAGCAACCCTACGATTGCGCAGGCAGCGCAAAAAATGAAGGCCTGGGCATCGCCATCCTGGAAAAAATCGAGAGCACCGATCCGACCGCCCTGACCGGATTGCCATTGATCGCCCTGACCAGTATGCTACGCCGCGCCGCCCTTCCGTTTTTCACAAAGAAAATAATTGCGGGACAGAGTTTGTGAGCCGCCGCAGCGTGGCGAATTACTCTGGCCCCGACTAACTAGAACCCAACATGCCAGGCATTCTGTATTTAATTCCAAACACCCTCGGTCAAAGCGATGCCGGTCCGGCACAACAGCTGGCCGCCGTCATTCCGACCGAAGTCCAGGCGCTGACCGCCGGGCTCGATTATTTCATCGCTGAAAACGCAAAGACCACGCGCGCGTTCCTGAAGCTGGTCAATGGCGTTCAACCGTTGATCAAGCCGCTGCAGGAAATCCAGATTGCCGAACTCAACGTGAATACCGCCAGCGCCGCCTTGCCGGCCTTGCTGGCGCCCATCCTGGCGGGCCAGGACGCCGGCCTGATCTCGGAAGCGGGCGTGCCGGCGGTAGCGGATCCCGGCGCCAACCTGGTGCGTCTGGCGCATGCGCACAACATCCTGGTGCGGCCGTTGGTGGGCCCCTCGTCCTTGCTGCTGGCGATCATGGGCAGCGGCCTCAACGGCCAGAGCTTTGCCTTCAACGGCTACCTGCCTACCGATGCCGAGCAGCGCGGCAAGCGCATCAAGGCACTGGAGCTGCGTTCGCGCCAGGAGCAGCAGACCCAGTTGTTCATTGAAACCCCCTATCGCAACGGCGCCTTCCTGGAAGCGCTGGCCAACAGTTGCCAGGCCGGCACGCTGATCTGCGTCGCCACCGACCTGACCCTGCCCACTGAAACCATCAAGACGCAGACAGCAGCCAAATGGAAGAGCGCGCTGGCCGCAGGCAAGCACCCGGACTTCCACAAAAAGCCGACTGTGTTTTTATTTCTGGCGCAGTAATGTTTATTTGAAAAAGCAGCCGGGAAAATTTGCCCGCGCTTTTCGTGCAGCTTTTCAGGCAATGTTTTTTTTCAGCGGCAAACACTGCGCACCAAATGCAAAACGGCAACGGTATTGCGCCGTCGCCGTTTTTGCTAGTCTCGAAAGACAGGGGTTGAGAAGTCGAAAACTTCTCGGTGCCGCATCAATGATGCGGTGGTTTGTCCGGTAGTCAACAACGATTCCAAAGCAAGGGGTTGTATTGCCGCTGGAACGATTCTTTGCTACCGAAGCAATTGCAACTGGGTGGCCAACGAGTTTGCTATTTCTATAATCGCCTCCTCCGTTCGCTATTCCTTTGGTCCCTTCAATATACGCCAGGATCGCTAAGATACAAGGCGAATTACGGTAATACGGTATTACCTTATAACGCTTTCAACATTCCTTGTTTTACAAAAAACCCGCCAGCGATTTCTCGCAAGCGGGTTCGTTAAATAAAATCCAACGCAAAAATTCAATGCGAAAAAATCAATGCAGAAAGCTCAACGCAGGCTAGGCCGTACCTGGTTCGCCAGCGACTGCACCACACCTGCGCCCATCGCCACGCCGAATTTTTTCAGCACGCGCTCAGGCAAGCCTTCGCTCTTGGTGTAATCGACAATATCTTCCTGCTTCAAGACATCGCGCGCCACGCTGTCGACCGTGCCGTAACCGTCTGCCAGGCCCATGTCGATTGCCTTGGAACCGCTCCAGAACAGGCCGGAAAAGGTTTCCGGCGTCTCCTTCAAGCGTGCGCCGCGGCCCTTGCGGACAACATCGATGAACTGCTGATGAATCTCCGCCAGCATGGTTTGCGCATAACCTTTTTGCGTCGTGCTCATCGGGCTGAACGGATCAAGGAAACCCTTGTTCTCGCCCGCAGTCAGCAGGCGCCGCTCGACGCCGACCTTGTCCATCAAGCCGGTGAAGCCGAAGCCATCCATCAGCACGCCGATCGAGCCGACGATGCTGGCCTTGTTGACATAGATCTTGTCGGCTGCGGCGGCGATGTAGTAACCGCCGGAAGCGCACATCTCATCGACCACCACATACAAAGGCTTGTTCGGATATTCCTTGCGCAAGCGGGTGATTTCATCATTGATGATGCCGGCCTGCACCGGACTGCCGCCAGGGCTGTTGATGCGCAAGATCACGCCGACCGAATCATCGGCGGCGAAAGCATTGTCGAGCGCAGGCACCACCACGCCGGCGGAGCCGTTGCCTTCCGATTCGATGGCGCCGTTGATCTTCACCAGCGCGGTATGGGCGCCGACGGTTTGCGTATCTGAGCCTTCGTAATTCATGCCCAGCCAAAAGGCAAAGCCGATCACGCCGAGGACCGCCAGCTTGAAGAAGATGCCCCAGCGGCGGCGGGCGCGCTGCTCGCGCAGCGAAGCAAACGCCAGCTTTTCCAGCAGTTCGCGTTCCCAGCCTTCTTTTTTTGCCGGCAGCGCGGAACCAACATTATCAAATTCGTTATTGCTCATGGTGCTCACTCACGTCGATTATCAGGGATCGTTCAATAGGCACAACAGGTCGCCAGGCCAGATCAGGCCAGCGCCGGCCGCACATATTCATCAGGGATCCAGAACACCTGATCATTGCTTTCTTCAACTAAAATCTTGTGCAGGCGTCCGCCGCGGCAGGGACCGCCGGCACAGCGCCCGGTTTCCGGCTCATACACCGCGCCGTGGGTGGCGCACATCAAGTACAGGCCGCTGGATTCGAAGAAGTCGCCCTCGTTCCAGTCCAGCTCCATCGCCACGTGAGCGCAACGATTCAGGTAGGCATGCACGACATTGTCATAGCGGATGGCAAACGCCACCGCATCGTCGCCCCATGCCGTCACCGGAAAACGCACGCCCTTGCCGCGCTCCGCCAGGGCGGCGGAAGCGCAGATGGGAATGCGCAGACTATTTACGGCTTGTTCAGACATCGCGTGACACTCTCGTTGGCAACCTGCATCAGTTTTAAATTCAGGCGTTATTGATCAGCCAGTCATGCAGCTGCGGCGTCGACGTCGCGCTGAACAGCGGCTTCAGCGCATTCAGTTCGTGCGCAGGATGAGCGCCATACTGCACCGCGATGCCGGCGGCGCCGGCATTGATCGCCATCTGCAGATCATGCGTCGTGTCGCCGATCATCACTGTCCGCTTCAGATCCTGGCCCAGTTCGCGCGTCAGTTCCTGCAGCATGGCGGGATGCGGCTTGGAGAAGGTTTCGTCGGCGCAGCGCGTGGCATCGAATACCGACAGCAGCTTGGTTTCATGCAAGGCGCGGTTCAGCCCGACCCGGCTCTTGCCGGTGGCGATCGCCAGGAAATAACCTTGCTGCGACAGATCGGCCAGCATTTCGCGGACGCCGTCGAACAGGGTCAGGTCCTGGTCCTGCGCCAGATAATGATAACGATAGCGCTCCACCACACGCGGATACTGGTTGGCGTCCAGACCCGGCATCGCGACCTGCATTGCTTCGCCCAGGCCGAGTCCTATCACATGCGAAGCCGCCTTGTTGTCCGGAATCGGCAAGCCCAGGTCCCTGGCCGCAGCCTGGATACATTTCACGATGATGGCGGTACTGTCCATCAAGGTGCCATCCCAATCAAATACGATTAAGTCAAAATTCTTTCTTGCCATATTGCCCGGCAATCGCTTGCCAGCTCCTGTTCATGGGTTTTGCCTGCCGGCCGACAATGCGCAATCGGCGATCGGCAAACCAATAGATAGATAAATACTAACTGATATTCTAATCGCCCGTGATACGTGATGGTGCAGGAGCAACATCCGATTTGTTTTCCTGAGGCAAACTTTTCAGGAATTTCTCGCATTCCGGCGGCAGTGGCGCCTTCAAGGTCACCGGCTTGCCGGTCTCGGGATGGGCAAAGGTAATCTGATAGGCATGCAAAAACATCCGCTTCAGGGCAATACGCTGGCCGTCCGCCTTCTGCAAGGCGCGATTCAGCGCAAAGTCGCCATACTTGTCGTCGCCGGCAATGGCAAAGCCGCTCGAGGACAGATGGACCCGGATCTGATGCGTGCGTCCGGTCTTCAATTCCGCTTCCAGCAAGGCATAGTCGCCGTAGCGGCGAATCAGGTTGAAGATGGTGTGCGATGCCTGGCCGTCGGCCTGCACTCGCACCCGGCGTTCGCCATCGGCCGCCGTATACTTATGCAAGGGCAATTTAATATGCTGGCGCTCGTTCTGCCAATCGCCGTGCACCAATACCAGGTATCGCTTGTCGGTATCGCCGTCGCGCATCTGTTCGTGCAGATTGGTCAGCGCCGAACGTTTCTTTGCCAACAACAAAATCCCGGAGGTATCGCGATCCAGTCGGTGCACCAGTTCTAGGAATTTAGCTTGCGGACGTGCTGCCCGCAGTTGCTCGATGACGCCGTAGCTGACGCCGGATCCGCCATGCACCGCAACTCCGGCCGGCTTGTCTATCACCAGCATATGATTATCTTCAAGCAATATCTTGAATTCGGCGCCCGGCACCACTTGTTCTTGTTTTTCAGCAATGCGGATCGGCGGCACCCGGATCACATCGCCTTCCAGCAACCGGTAGGTCTGGTCGATACGGCCTTTGTTGACCCTGACCTCGCCCGAACGCAGTACACGATAAATATGGCTTTTGGGTACACCTTTACAAATGCGCAACAAAAAATTGTCGATCCGTTGACCGGCATCCTCTTCGCCTATGGTCAGCAGTTGAACTTGCAGCGGCGCCGGAGGCGGCTTCACCTCTTGCTCCACAGCTACTTTGGGCTCAGCCTTGTACTTGGCCGCGGCTTGTGTCCGCGGCTCCGGGCGAGACTTGACTCGCCCTCCAGAAAATCTCGCTAAGTCCTTCATTTTGAATATATAATTGTTGCGCGACTGTTCGGAAACAGTTGCTGGTGTAAGAATAAAAAGACCATTCTACACAGGGGCGTCCCCATCAGCCTCGCCAATTTGCAAATTTGATGGGAAATGTGTACGCATCACCCCTGCGCGAGTCAAGGTCGCACCGTTGTTGTCATCGGATAGCGCGCACGGATGCTGAACAAGAATGTCTGGATGATTAGGATAAAGTCCGGCGAGCCCGATGCGATTCAGTCGCGACGAGCTCGCCGGTTGATGTAGTGCTTATAAACAAGTCGATTAACTTTACTGAAACCAATGCTTCATTTGGCTCTATCAAGCTGCTCACCGCCCGGCGTCATGCTCGCGATCCGCGAACTGCAAGACGCTGTGCCGGCGCACGCTGGTAGTCTTCTGTAATACGACAGCACTGTATCCGCGCCTGTGCATTGCGCCCTACGAATGTAGATCAGGCGCTGCACGCCAAGGCAATTCTCTCCCCCCAGACACTCCGTTCTCGCGTACATCCCTGTACTTTTTGGCGCTGACAGAATGCTGAAGAACAGCATCATTAAGCGCCATTGAATTGACCCAAGGGTCACGGAGCGAAAAAATGAAACGCATGTTGTTTAATGCTACGCAGCAGGAAGAACTGCGCGTGGCTATTGTTGACGGGCAAAAGCTCATCGACATCGATATCGAAACCACCGGACGCGAGCAACGCAAGTCCAATATCTACAAAGGTGTGATTACCCGTATCGAGCCGTCGCTGGAAGCCTGCTTCGTCAACTACGGTGAAGAGCGTCACGGCTTCTTGCCGTTCAAGGAAGTCGCCCGCACCTATTTCAAGGAAGGCGTCGACGTCCGTACCGCATCGATCAAGGATGCCCTGCGCGAAGGCCAGGAAATCATGGTCCAGGTCGAAAAGGAAGAGCGCGGCAACAAAGGCGCAGCCCTGACCTCCTTTGTCTCGCTGGCAGGCCGTTACCTGGTCCTGATGCCGAACAACCCGCGCGGCGGCGGCGTATCGCGCCGGGTCGAAGGCGAAGATCGCCAGGAACTGCGCGAAACCATGGATCAGCTGGACCTGCCTAGCGGCATGTCGGTGATCGCCCGCACTGCCGGCATCGGCCGTAACGTTGACGAATTGCAATGGGATTTGAACTACCTGATGCAACTCTGGCGCGCCATCGAAGGCGCCGGCACCCAAGGCAAGGGCGCCTTCCTGATTTACCAGGAATCGTCGCTGGTGATCCGCGCGATCCGCGATTATTTCCAGCCGGATATCGGCGAAATCCTGATCGACACCGACGAAATCCACGACCAGGCCCAGCAGTTCATGGCCCACGTCATGCCTGACATGGTGCACCGCGTGAAGCGCTACCGCGACGACGTGCCGCTGTTCTCCCGCTTCCAGATCGAACATCAGATCGAAACCGCGTATTCCCGCACCGTGCCCCTGCCATCCGGCGGCGCCATCGTGATCGACCATACCGAAGCCCTGGTTTCGGTGGACGTCAACTCGGCGCGCGCGACCCGCGGCGGCGATATCGAGACCACCGCCTTCAACACCAATTGCGAAGCAGCGGAAGAAGTTGCGCGCCAATTGCGTTTGCGCGACCTCGGCGGCCTGATCGTGATCGACTTCATCGACATGGAGAACTCGAAGAACCAGCGCGAAGTCGAAACCCGCCTGAAAGATGCACTGCGCTATGACCGCGCCCGCGTCCAGATGGGCAAGATTTCACGCTTCGGCCTGATGGAACTGTCGCGCCAGCGCCTGCGTCCGTCGCTGTCGGAAGGCAGCCACGTGACCTGCCCGCGCTGCAACGGCACCGGCCACATCCGCGATACCGAATCGTCCGCTTTGCAAGTCCTGCGCATCATCCAGGAAGAAGCGATGAAAGAAAACTCGGCGGCGATCCACGTCCAGGCGCCGGTCGACGTCGCCGCCTTCCTGCTGAACGAGAAGCGCGGCGAGATCCTGAAGATCGAGACGCGTCACCGCGTCGGCATCATCCTGATCCCGAACAAGCATCTGGAAACCCCGCATTACAAGCTGGAACGCCTGAAGCATGACGATCCGCGCCTGGAAGAAACCCAGGCCAGCTATGCGATGGCAGAGCAAGCCGATACCGACATCGGCTACAGCAAGACCCAGAAAGAAGAAGGCAAGCCGCGCCAGGAAGCCGTGGTCAAGGGCATCACGCCAGACCAGCCGGCCCCTATCGTCGAGCGCAAACCGGTGGAAGCACAACCAGTCGCAGCCGCGGCTCCGGCAGAAACCGGCTTCCTCGGCAAGATCTTCGGCTTTTTCTTCAGCAAGCCGGCAGCGCCGGTTGCTGCGCCTGCCGCAACGACAGAAACCAAGAGCTCGCAACAGCGCGACCGTAACGATCGCGGCGACCGCAACAACCGTGGCCAGCGCGGCCGCAACCGTGGCGGCCGCAACCGCGACGGCAGCGAAGCGCGCGACGACAGCGCCAAGAAGCCGGTAGTGACCGAGACTGCTGAAGCCAAGACCCAGCAAGCCCGTCCGCCACGTCCGCCGCGGGAGCCAAGGGAACAGCGCGAAGCCAACGACAGCAAAGCCGATACCCGCAGCGCCGAAGGCCGCGAGGGTAAGCGCGAGCGCAGCGAACGCCCACCGCGTCCGCCACGCGAAGAGCGCAAGGAAAACCTGAGCGAAGTCAAAGTCGATGAAACCTTGCTCAAGGGCGGCGTGGTTGCTGCCGCCGGCGCCGGCTTGGCCGTGGCCGCCGTTGCAGAAACCAGCGAAGCAGTCCAGGCCGATAGCGGCCGGGTCGAAACCAAGGCCGAAGGTGACGAAGAACCACGTCGCCGTCGCCGTCGCGGTGGCCGTAACCGCAATCGTCGCGACCGTGATGCCGCCGATGCGACTGAAGGCAGCAGCGAAGGTAGCGATGAGATGGAAGCCGGCGAAAACGCTGCGGCCGAAGTCGTCGCAGCGCCAGCCGATGCAAGTCCAGCCGCCGCTCCTGCTGTCGTCCACGAAGCCGAGCAGCCAGTCGCTGCTCCAGCGCATGCAGCGCCAGTCAGCCAGGTCAGCAACGAAGTGCCGATGATGGCTTCCTCCGTGCCTGTCACGCAAGAAGTTGCCGCTCCGGCCCAGCCGGAGACGTTTGCACCGACAGCACTGTCGAATGCGATCGCCGCACCGCTGGTGCCGCAGGAAGTTGCCTCGGTGGCGGAAGCCGCCCCGGCAGCAGCAATCGAAGAAGCACCGGCGTCCGCGCCAGTGTGGATTCCAGTTGCACCAGCGCCAACGGTCACAGAGCCTGAAGCAGTCGTGGCAGCGCCGGTAGCAGCAGATCCGGTGGTCGAACCACTGGTGACGACAGTTGTAGCGCCAGCCGCAGTTGAGCACGTCGCAGCGCCGGTAGAAGCAACGACCCCGATCGTCGTTGAACCGGCCCCAGTGGTGCTTGCACCAGCGCCGGCAGCAGTTGCGCCAGCGCCGGTAGAAGCGGCACCGGCTGCAGTCAAGGTCGCGGTATCGAGCTCCTCGCCTAAGGTAGAAGACCTGCAAACCGTCCTGGCGGCAGCAGGCCTGACACTGGCGGCAACCGATCCGAGCAAGCTGCGTGCAGCCCAGGAAGCCAACGCCAGCATCGTCGCCGCGCCACGCGTACCGCGTGAACGCAAGCCGGCGCCGGTCCAGGTCAGCGAACCGCTGGTGCAGATCGAAACCCAGCGCTCGCAGTCATAAGCGTCAATCCATGCCGCCGCCAGCCGGCGGCATGCTGAAATAGCAATAAACAAAGGGAGTCCAAGACTCCCTTTGTCACGTCTGGCGTCGGCGCCATACACGGTATCTGTCGCCACCTGAAGCCAAAAACCGATGACCATGGTATCTTGTAGAAGTTACCACCTAGTATAAGAAGCAGCAGATTTTGCATATCTTCCAAGAAACACATCATGACTAAGAAAGTCATCCCGCTGATCGACAGCCGCCGCAGTTCCCTGCCGCCTCCCCTGCCCTTGCCCTCCATACTTGAAACGCCCGACGGCCTGATAGCGGATGAGCTGGGGCGGCCGCTGCACGATCTGCGCATCTCGGTGACAGACCGCTGCAACTTCCGTTGCGTGTATTGCATGCCGCGCGCGGTGTTCGACAAGGACTATGCGTTCCTGCCGCATACCGCCCTGCTGTCGTTCGAAGAAATTACGCGCCTGGCCAGCCTGTTTGTCGCCCACGGCGTACACAAGATCCGCCTGACCGGCGGCGAGCCGCTGCTGCGCAAGCACATCGAAAAGCTGATCGCCATGTTGAGCGTGCTGAAGACGCCGGACGGCAAGGAGCTCGACCTGACCCTGACCACCAACGGATCGTTGCTGGCCAAGAAGGCGCAGGCACTGAAAGACGCCGGCCTCAAGCGCGTCACGGTATCGCTGGATGCCTTGGATGAAGAGATTTTCAAACGCATGAACGACGCCGACTTCCCGGTGGCCGAGGTACTGCACGGACTGGACGTGGCGCATCAGGTCGGGCTCGGCCCGATCAAGGTCAACATGGTGGTCAAGCGCGGCGTCAACGAGCAGGAAATCCTGCCGATGGCGCGCCATTTCAAGAACACGCCTTACATCCTGCGCTTCATCGAATACATGGATGTAGGCGCATCCAACGGCTGGAAAATGGATGAAGTCGTCTCCTCTGCCGAAGTGGCGCAGCTGATCCAGAGCGAACTGCCGATGCAGCCGCTCGCCGCCAACTACCTCGGCGAAACGGCGCAGCGCTGGCGCTATGCCGACGGCAGCGGCGAAATCGGCTTGATTTCCAGCGTCACCCAGGCTTTTTGCCATGACTGCTCGCGGGCGCGCCTGTCGACCGAGGGCAAGCTATACACTTGCCTGTTCGCCAGTGCCGGTCACGACCTGCGCGCCCTGCTGCGCAGCGAATGCAGCGACCGCGAAATCTCCAGTGTGATCGGCCAGCTATGGCGCGCGCGCGACGACCGCTATTCCGAGCAGCGCACGCAGAATACCGAAGGGCTGGCGCCGGTCCGCAAGAAAGTGGAAATGTCGTATATCGGCGGCTGAGCGGAGCCTGCGCCGTGCAAATCCATGCCCACCCCGACTTTCGCAGCCTGACCACCGGCCTGATACTGGCCGGCGGCCGCGGCACGCGCATGGGCGGCGTCGACAAAGGCTTGGCTCTGTTGGACGGCCAAGCCATGGTGGCGCAGGTGATTGCACGGCTGGCGCCGCAAGTCGGCAGCCTTATCATCAACGCCAACCGCAGCCAGGAGCGCTACGCCGCCTTCGGCTATCCGGTCTGGCCGGATGAACAGGCCGGTTTCGCCGGACCGCTGGCCGGCTTGCAGGCCGGCCTGCGCCACTGTCCTACCCCCTATCTGCTGACCGCACCCTGCGACTCGCCCTATCTGCCATCTGACCTGCTGCAAAACCTGGCAAAAGCTCTGCAAGACGCCGACGCTGACGTGGCGGTAGCCGTTACTATCGACGCAAACACGCAAACACAGCAGCCGCAACCGGTATTCATGCTGCTGAAAAACAGTTTATTGACCGATCTCAATGACTACCTGCAAGGCGGAGGACGTAAGATAGAGACATGGTACCGCCGCCTCAACTACAGCGAAGCGCTGTTCAGCGACGACCACGCCTTCCGCAATATCAATACCGAAGAACAATTGCAGCAGTCACCAAGAAAAACAAAATGAAACCCTCGAGCCGCCCACACCAGCCATCGCTGTCCTCACTCACCAGCTGCCTGTCGGACTACGATCCGCAGGCCATGCCAGTGGCGCAGGCGCAGGCCATCATCCACGCCTTCATCACGCCGGTCGGCGCGATTGAAAAAGTGGCGCTGCGCAGCGCGCTGGATCGGGTGCTTGCGAGCGACATCATCTCGCCCATCGACGTGCCGGCGCACGACAACTCGGCGATGGATGGCTACGCCTTCAACTCGGCCGACCTGCGCCAGGATAGCGATACCATCCTGAACGTGGCCGGCACCTCCCACGCCGGCCGCGCCCATGAAGGCACTGCGTCCCGCGGCGAAGCGATCCGCATCATGACCGGCGCCTTGATGCCGGCCGGCCTGGATACCGTGATTCCACAGGAATTTGTACAGATTCCAGCCGGCAGCCCGGCCGGCTCGATCATCATCCCGGCAGGGGCAGTCAAAGCGGGCGCCAACCGCCGCCTGGCCGGCGAAGACCTGAAAGCCGGCACGCCGGCAATCGGCAAAGGCCGCATCCTGCGTCCTGCCGACCTCGGCCTGCTGGCCTCGCTCGGCATCGCTGAAATCTCGGTGCGGCGGCGTCTGCGCGTAGCCTTCTTTTCCACCGGCGATGAATTGCGCTCAGTCGGCGAAATACTCGAACCGGGCTGCGTCTACGATTCCAACCGCTACACCCTGTACGGCATGCTGCAACGCCTCGGCTGCGACATCATCGACATGGGCGTGGTCGGCGACGATCCGCAGGCGCTGGAAGCCGCCTTCCGCAGCGCCTGCGAAAACGCCGACGCCATCATCACCTCCGGCGGCGTCTCGGTCGGCGATGCCGACCATACCAAGCAGATGATGGCGCAGCTGGGCGACGTCGCTTTCTGGAAGATCGGCATGCGTCCGGGCCGGCCGCTGGCCTTCGGCCGCATCGCCTCCGGCGGCAAGCAGGCCTTGTTCTTCGGCCTGCCGGGCAATCCGGTGGCGGTGATGGTGTCGTTCTACTTTTTTGCGCGCACAGCGCTGCTGCAAATGATGGGCGCACAAGCCTCGGCGTTGCCGCTGATGCGCGCCACCGCCGCAGTCGCCATCCGCAAGCGTCCTGGGCGCACGGAATACCAGCGCGGCATCCTCAGCACGAGCGACGGCCAATGGTCGGTGCGGCCTACCGCTGCGCAAGGCTCAGGCATCCTGCGTTCCATGGCGGAGGCCAATTGCATGATCGTGCTGGCGCACGACCAGACCGACGTCGCCAGCGGCGACCAGGTCGAAGTGATCCTGTTTGACGGTTTGATCTGATCCCCACCGTCGGCCAGGAACACTAAAACATGCTCAGACAATACAGGCAGGACCTGCGGCAGCTGGGCCGCCCTTTCATGCTGGTGCTGGTCAGCGAGATGGCGACGCTGAGTGCGCTCCTGCTCGGCAACATCACCATCGCCTGGTGGATCGCTCAGCACGGCGGCGCCCGCGACCTCGCCACCTTTGGCGTCACCGTCGCAGCTGCCAGCCTGCTGGCCATTCCCCTGCTCTCGCCTCTGGGCGACCGTTATCCCAAGAAACGCCTGATGGCGTTCGGCTTCGTCGCCATCGCTATCGAAAGCGTGATGCTTGCGCTGCTGGCGCAAGCGGGTTTCTATCATCTGTACCTCATCATCGCCTGCGAAATGATCGGCGTCTGCGCCATGGCGATCATCATGCCCTGCGTCCAGACCATCGCCTCGGAACTGGTGCCGGCGGAAAAACTGTCGCTGGCCATGAGCATGCAAAAAGTCAGCGGTTCACTCGGCGGCATCATGGGGCCGGCGCTAGGCGGCAGCGTGATTGCCGCCAGCGGCGTCGCCAGCGCGCTGTGGGTGCATGTGGCCTTGCTGCTGATCGCAGCGCTTGCCGCCACCCGCCTGCCCAAGGCGCTGACGACCGGCAAACCCGCGGCGCTCGGAGCAGCGCAATGGCTGCATGAGCTGAAGGCAGGCCTGCGCATGAAATGGCATATTCCACTGGAACGCCATTGGACCTTGACTAACCTTGTCATCGGCGTGTTTTACGCTCCGACCATCGGCATGATGGCAGCCCTGAGAGTGACCAGCATGAGCCTGTCAGCGTTCTGGCTGGGCGCGACCAACATGGGCATCATGGCCGGCATGCTCCTGGGCTTCCTTGGCTGCGCCTCTTTCTTCTCCAAGACGCTGGGACGCTTCCGCGCCCTGATGGGCGCAGCCCAGCTGCGCGCCATCGCACTCCTGGTGGTCGGTCTGACGACTTCGCCGCTGATGCTGGCGATGGCATTTTTCCTGCTCGGCATCTCGCAATCGACCACCCAGTTTGTCGGCGTCACGCATCGCCTGCTGGCGATGCCGGCGGCATACCGCGCGCGCAATGCATCGGTCAACATCATGGTATGGCAGCTCGCCTCGACGCTAGGCCCGGCGGTTGCCGGCATGGCCTTGCTGCATGCATCGGTGGCGCAATGCTATGTGCTGTTCGGTATCCTGATCGCCCTGTGCAGCATCGGCTTGGCGGTGATTCCGAAGATGCGCGAATTCCTGGGCGCCGATCACGATACCGCTAATGGCTGGTATCAGAGAGAATATCCTGCCGCGTTCACGCTCTCTGACAAAACTACATAATCATGAACGACGCGAAAACCTTGGCAACAGTTGCATATGAATTCCGCCCCGCTCACGCCAGCGACGCAGTCGCCATCAGCACACTGATCCAGCAATTCACGCGCGAATTCACGATCAGCGCTGACGGCAGCGGCGCCGAGCAATTCCTGGCATCGGTCTCCGTCGCAGCGGAAGCCGGCTATATCGCCGATCCGCGCTATCACTACATCACCGCTTGCGTCGGCGGCGTGCTGGCTGGCTTCATCGCCATGCGCGACCGCAGCCATGTGTTCCACCTGTTCATCGCACCCGAGTTCCAACGGCAAGGCCTGGCCGCGCGCTTGTGGCAGGCGGCCCTGGCATCGTCTCCCGACGCTGCAACTTTTACGGTCAATTCCTCGCCATCCGCATTGCCTGTATACCAGCGCTTCGGTTTTGCACCCACTGGTGCACAGGTAGAAATGCATGGCATACGCTTCGTGCCCATGCGCAGGCTGCCCGGCTGAGCTTTACCCAGGCCTGCAACAAGCTGAACGGTCACAGCTTGTCCAGCGTGGCCGCATCCTGCACTCCGCCAAAATATTTTTGCAGGCAATCGCTGAACACCTGCTGCTGTGGAGCGGCCCTGGCAAACAAAGTCATGCATGACTGGAATTTCATGTAGTCCGGATAGCCGAAAATATCTTCTGCCGAGCGGTCGTCGACGGCCGCCGCCAGCCGGCTGCATTCCAGCAGCCGGGGTCCCAGCAGCGGGTGCGCAAGATAGGCGCGGGCTTCGGCCAGCGAAGAAATGGCGAATTTGTGCGCCATGGAACTATGGCCCAGTCCTTCGACCTGCGGGAAAATGAACCACATCCAGTGACTGCGCTTGCTGCCTTTGCGCAGTTCTTCGCATGCAATGTCGAAGAGCGGCTGCTGGGCAGCCACGAAGCGTTGCAGATCATATTGATCGTCCATGGCTTTCCTCCGCAAAAACAACCTGTCCTGATACTCTGTCAGAATTGGAAAAATACCCGCGGCATAAATTACCGAAAGGAAAAGCACGTGATCTCTCACGTATTTGTCGGCGTCACAGATTTTCAGAGAGCGTTCCGCTTTTATTCCGCGCTCATGAAAGAACTGGATCTGCAGCTGAAATTCTGCGATGCCAGGCCTTGGGCAGCCTGGATGGCGGCCGGCCATGCCCGTCCTCTCTTCATTATCGGCGCACCATACAACGGTGCAAGCGCAGCTGCCGGCAATGGCCAGATGATCGCCCTGCTGGCGCCGACCCGCGCCGCCGTCGACGCCGCCTATGGCTTGGCCCTGCAACATGGCGGCAGCTGCGAAGGGCCGCCAGGCCTGCGCCTGGAATACCATCCGCACTACTACGGCGCGTATTTCCGCGATGCCGACGGCAACAAGATCTGCGTATGCTGCCATGAGCCCCCGTCCATCCAGACGGCTTAAAGAAAATCCTGAGCGCCATGGCAAAGCCGGACATCGATGTCTTGATGTCCGGCCGGCGAACTACAGAACGCTACGCTATGAATGCATGCTGGCGTCAGAAGGTATTACATTGGAACAGGCCAGGATGGCCGAAGCAGGTGGTCGTGGTCGGGAAGCGTTCGACATTGTTCTTGGTGTCCAGCCGCAGCACGCAATTGCGCCATTCGTTGGAGTCGGCTTTATATCCCAGCCGCTGGCACGCCGGACCGTAGATTTGCATCATCTGGTCGACGTCTTTCTGCGCCTGCAGCGAACGTTCGGCATCCGTGGCGCAGCCTGCCAGCAGGACGGCCACGGCCAGAAAAATGAATTTGCGCATAATAAACTCCTTGCAAGCAGCCCTGGCGGCAGGCTGCGATAAATGCCGGCGGCGAACGAATGCGCAGGAAATGCAGCATCCGCACGAGCCATGCCGTGATCATAGTATAGGTCAGGGCACAGGGGGTCTCTGTTTCAGGGAATGCATTGTTGCTACCAGATGTAACCGCCGCCAAATGAGATTCCATCCCAAAAATCCATGCTGATATTTTGTCAAACGAAAAGATACAAATAATAATCATTCTCATTTATAATTAAACTGTGCACCAGGCTTTCCGCCACCCTGCTCACTTCACCTCTATTTTCAGCCAGCCGCACTTCCAGCGATGCCAGCCACTAAACATGCTGCATCGTTCTGGAGTACGACGTTTTGCCCAATACATATTCAAACCGCCTTGCGGCGCCGAGGCTGCGCAGGCTGCCTGCGGCCGTTCACTTTGCCATCCTTGCCATGTGCGCGGCGTCCGCGCCGGCATTTGCGGAGCAGCCGCCACTATTGGCCGGTAACTATGCTGCCGCTCACCGGCTCGATGAGATATCGGTGACGGCGACCCGCAGCGAAACCGCGGTCTCGCAGACGCCCAGCAGCATCTCGGTGATCAGCGCCGACACCATAGAGGAACAGCAGCCCAGGGATGTCAAGGACCTGCTGCGCTACGAACCGGGCGTGACCGTCCGCCACGGCCCCTATCGTCCGACCTCCGCTGCCACTGCAGGCGGCCGCGGCGGCAACGAGGGCATCAATATCCGTGGCCTGGAAGGCAACCGCATCCTGCTGATGGAAGACGGCATCCGCCTGCCCAGTTCATTTTCATTCGGGCCGCTGGAAGCCGGCCGCGGCGACTATGTCGAGATGGACATGTACAAGCGGGTGGAAATCCTGCGCGGTCCGGCCTCGGCCATGTACGGCAGCGACGGCCTGACCGGCGCGGTCAATTTCATCACCAAGGATCCCGCCGATTTCCTGAAAATCTTCAACAAGCCGACTTACTTCTCGATCAAGCCGACCTACGATTCCACCGATGGCAGCACCTCGACCACCGCGGTGGCAGCTTTCGGCGGCGAACGTTTTGAAGGCTTGCTGATCGCCAACAAGCGCGACGGCCACGAGGTCGACACCAAAGGCACGCGCAATATCAACGGCCCGAACCGCGATACCGCCAATCCTCAGAATATCCATGGCGATGCCCTGCTCGGCAAGCTGGTGTTCAAGGCCAGCGCGCAAGACACTTTCAGCGCGGCGATCAGCCACCAGGAGCAGAAGACCGATTCCGACGTGCTGTCCGCCGTCACCAAAAGCACTTTGGCGCTGCGCGCCAACGACAAGCTGGAGCGCAACCGCTACAGCCTGGCTTACGATTTCAAGGACAGCGCCAACCGCTATTTCCAGAACGCCCACGCCCAGCTTTACTTCCAGGAAGCCAAGACCAATCAGTTCTCCTATGAACAGCGATTCCCGATGGTCGACCGCACGCGCGCCAACACCTACCAGGAACGCACTGTCGGCGGCTCGGCCCAGGCCGAAAGCAGCTTTGCCACCGGCAGCCTGCAACACAAACTGGTATACGGCTTCGATCTCAGTACGGCGCACATCGAAGGCCTGCGCGACGGCACCGTTCCCGGCGTCGGCGAATCGCCCTTCCCCAGCAAGGCTTTCCCCACCACCGACTACACCCTGTTCGGCGCGTTTTTACAGGATGAATTCCGCCTGTCGCGGAATAGTCCGCTCACCATCACGCCGGGTCTGCGCTTCGACGGCTACCGCCTGACTCCGCAGAAGAACGATCCGGCGTACACCGGCAAGCCGACCGATTCCAGCGGTAACGCAGTATCGCCGCGGCTGGCGCTGATGTACGAGATCAGTCCTGCCCTGCTGCCCTATATCCAATATGCGCGCGGCTTCCGCACGCCGACGCCGGACCAGGTCAACAACAGTTTCGGCAATCCGATCTATGGCTACGCCACCATCGGCAATCCGGACTTGAAGCCGGAAACCAGCAACACCTTTGAACTTGGCCTGCGCGGCAAGCTGAGCGGCGGCGATAACGTCCTGCGCTACAGCATGGCGGCATTCACCGGCCGCTACAGCAACTTCATCTCGCAGGAAGTAGTCAGCGGCAGCGGCCGGCCCTTCGTCGATCCCTTGATCTATCAGTACGTGAACCGGGCCAAGGCCCGCATCAGCGGCGCCGAAGCGCGTATCGACTGGCAGCTCGCCAACGGCATCGGCGTCAAGGCCGGCATGGCGTACACCAAGGGCCATACCGAAGGCGCCGACGGCAGCAGCACGCCGCTCGACACCGTCAACCCATTCATGGCGGTGCTCGGCCTGCGCTACGAGCCGAGCGAAGTCTGGTACGGCCAGGCCGATGTCATCTACCAAAGCGCCAAGCGCCGCAGCGACATGAGCAAACAGACTGATTTCGCACCGCCGGCGGCGTTCGTGATGGACCTGCGCGGCGGCCACAACATCAGCAAGAACGTGGCGCTGTACGCCGGCATCCACAACCTGTTCAACCGCCGGTACTGGAACTGGCCGGACGTGCGCGGGCTGGCTGACAGCTCCACCGTCAAGGATGCCTACACGGCCCCCGGCCGCAGTTTCAACGTCGGCTTGAAATTCCAGTACTAACCATTCAACTTCCCGGAGGAGAACCTCATGCTTACCACCACTCGCAATCCGCAGTCCGATGCACAGCAGCTGCGCGCGCAATTCCTTGCCGCCAAGCGCGACCGGACGCTGCGCAACCGCGACGCCGCGGCCGCCATCGGCGTTTCCGAAGGCGAAGCGCTGGCCGCCTGCGTTGGCGCAGAAGCAATCCGGCTGCTGCCGGATTTCATCGATATTTTTGAAGAAATGCCGCGGCTGGGCGCGGTCATGGCGCTTACCCGCAACGACAACGTAGTGCATGAAAAGGATGGCCTGTACGAAAAGATGAGCCACAACGGCCAGGTCGGCCTGGCGCTGGGCGAAGCCATCGATCTGCGGATTTTCTACAAGCAGTGGCATTTCGGCTGCGCCGTCATCGAAGAAATCACCCGCGGGACCGAAACCAGCTTGCAGAAAAGCTTGCAGTTCTATGACCTGCACGGCGAAGCGGTGCATAAGGTGTTTCTGCGCGAGCACAGCAACCACGCAGCTTTCGATGAGCTGGTGGCGCGTTGGCGCGATCCGCAGCAGCTGCCCGGCATCGCGGTTGAACCGGCGCCGCCGGCCGTCATCGACAAGAATGATGCCGACATCGACGGCGACGGCTTCCGCTCCGCCTGGCGCAACATGACCGACACCCACCAGTTCTTCGGCCTGCTGCGCGATTTCGGCGTCAGCCGCATCCAGGCGCTGCGCCTGGCGCCGCCGCAATTCGTTCGCCGGGTAGACAACGGCGCCGTCCGCCTGATCCTCGACCAGGCCGCCGCCAGCGGCTTGCCGATCATGGTATTTGTCGGCAACCGCGGCATGATCCAGATCCATTCCGGCCCCGTCTCCAACATCAAGCCGATGGGGCCGTGGCTGAACGTGCTGGATCCTGGCTTCAACCTGCATCTGCGCGAAGACAAGATCGCTTCCAGCTGGGTCGTCAGCAAACCCACCAGCGACGGCGAAGTCACCTCGCTGGAACTGTTCGACGCCGACGGCGGCACCATCGCCATGTTGTTCGGCGTACGCAAGCCGGGCCAGCCGGAACTGCCCGCCTGGCGCGCGGCGGTAATGAGCCTGCCGCCGCAGCAAACCGAAGCCGAGGCACAAGCGTGAAACATCCTGTCGACAAGCAACGGCGCATGCTGCTGGGAACGGCTGCGGCCGGCATGTTGCTGACCGTGCTGCCGGCCCGCGCCGCCGCCAAACCGTTGCGGGTAGCAGTGGCCGGCGGCGCCATCACGGAAGTGGTGTATGCGCTGGAGGCCGGCGCCATGCTGATCGGCAGCGACACTACCAGCACCTATCCTGCCGCCGCACTGGCGCTGCCCAAGATGGGCTACCAGCGCGCGTTGTCGGCGGAAGGCGTACTGTCCTTGCGCCCCGACCTGCTGCTGGCGTCGGCCGAAGCCGGTCCGCCGACGGCATTGCAGCAGATCGCCGCTGCCGGTGTGCGTGTCGTCACCCTGGCGGAACAACACGATGTGCAATCGGTGCGCGACAAGATCAGCGGCAGCGCCAGGGCGCTGGATCTGGCATTGCGCGGCAACAGCCTGCTGAAGAGCTTCGACAGCGACTGGCAGGCGGCCATGGCAGACATTCAAAGCCAGCGCCGGCAACAGGTGGGAAAGCCGCCATTGCGGGTGCTGTTCATCCTCAGCAACAGCGGCACCCAAGCCATGGTCGCCGGTCGCGACACCGCCGCCGACGCCATGATCCGCTATGCCGGCGCCGTCAATGCGCTAGGCGGCAAGGATGGCTTCAAAGGCTATAAGCCGCTGACGGCCGAAAGCGCCATCGCCGCCGCGCCCGATGTACTGATGACCACCAGCGAAGGCCTGGCCTCCATGGGAGGCGTCGAACAGTTGCTGAAGATGCCCGGCCTCGCCTTGACCCCGGCTGCCCGCAACAGGCGTGTGATCGCCGACATGGACGCCTTGCTGCTGCTCGGCTTCGGCCCGCGGCTACCGGCGGCCCTGCGCCGCCTTGCTGCTCAACTGACTGCCTGATTCGCTATGTCGTCCTCTTACTCCGCCGTCGCACACACATTCACCGTTGCAATTTCGCCGCTGGCGCTCGCGCGCCAGTCGCGCCAGCGCATGGTCCTGGCTGTCCTGGCATTACTGCTGCTGGCGGTCATGGCGGTGTGCGCGGGACTGGGCGCCTATCGCATCGAACCATGGCAGGTGCCGCGGCTGCTGTGGTCCGGCGCCGAACTTTCGGCAGCGCAAGCGCAGGCACGCGCAGTGCTGCTGGATATCCGCCTGCCGCGGGTGCTGCTGGCGGTGCTGGTCGGCTGCGGCTTCGGCGCCGCCGGCAGCGCGCTGCAAGCCTTGTTCCGCAATCCGCTGGCCGATCCGGGCCTGATCGGCGTCTCCAGCGGCGCAGCTCTGGGCGCCGCCACCATCATCGTGCTCGGCGGCGTGCTGTGGCCAAGCGCACTCAGCGTGGCCGGCATCTATGCGCCGATGCTGGCGGCCTTTGCCGGCGCCCTGGCAGTGGCGTTGCTGGTCTACCGGATCGGCGCCGCCAAAGGTCGCCTGGCGCTGCCCATCCTGCTGCTGGCCGGGATCGCTTTCAACGCCATCTCGATGGCCGGCATCGGCGTGCTCAGCTTTATCGCCGGCGATGCCCAGCTGCGCACCCTGACCTTCTGGAATCTCGGCAGCCTGGCCAGCGCGCACTGGTCCTTGCTGGCGGTAGCTGCACCCGTGGTGCTGCTGTGCGTGGCGGCCATGGCGCGCCACTCGGCAGCCTTGAATGCCATGCTGCTGGGAGAAGCAGAAGCCCAGCACCTGGGCGTGCCGGTACAGCACGTCAAGCGCCAGGTGCTGATCGTCAGTTCGCTGTGCGTCGGCGGCCTGGTGGCCTGCACCGGCACCATCGGCTTCATCGGCCTGGTGGCGCCGCACTGCATCCGCCTCGCCTGCGGCCCCGACCAGCGCGTGGTGCTGCCGGGCGCCATGCTGTTCGGCGCGCTGCTGACCCTGCTGGCCGACCTGGCGGCGCGCACCATGGCGGCGCCGGCGGAACTGCCCTTGGGCATACTCACGGCGCTGCTTGGCGGCCCCTTCTTCATCGTGCTGCTGTGGCGCCGCCGCGCGCAACTTGGCTTGTAGCGTCACCCTAAAATTTTCTGGAAAACCATCATGCTAGCGGCAATCAATCTTTCTCTGCAGCGCGGCGACAAAACCATCCTGCGCAATCTGGACCTGCACATCCAGCCGGGTCAGATCGTAGCTTTGCTGGGCCGTAACGGCGCCGGCAAAAGCAGCCTGCTGAAAGCCATGTCGGGAGAATTCCACGGCGGGCTGCAAAGCGGCAATGCCCGCTTGAGCGGGCATATATCGATCAACCATATCGCCCTCGATCAAATGAACTCGCACCAGCTGGCACAGATCCGGGCGGTGCTGCCGCAAAGCGTGCAGTTTTCCTTCCCCTTCACAGCGATGGAAATCGCCTTGCTGGGCCGCTATCCGCATGGCGGCGGTGCGAATGATCGCCTGATTGCGATGGAAGCCCTGGCGCTGGCCGGCGCCGCCGCCCTGGCGGACCGCGATGTCACCACTCTTTCCGGCGGCGAACTGGCGCGGGTACAGTTCGCTCGCGTGCTGGCGCAGCTGCGGCCGGCCGCTAGCGAACAGGAAACCCTGCCGGCGGCACGTTACCTGTTGCTGGATGAACCAACCGCCGCGCTGGATCTGGCGCACCAGCATCATCTGCTGCGCACCTTGCGGCAACTGGCCAAGGAATGGCATATCGGCGTGCTGGCGATCATGCATGACCCCAACCTGGCGGCGCGCTATGCCGACCAGCTAGCCTGGCTGGCGGACGGCGCCTTGCTGGTGCAGGACACCCCGGCGCTGAGCATGACGCCGGATATCGTCAGGACTTGTCTCGGGATTGAGGTGGAAGTGGTGCAGCAGGCCGGCAAGCCGCCGTTTGCGATGCCGGCCTGAATCTCACTTCAAGTCAGCAGCCGGTTCAGCTTCCGCAAAGCCGGCTTTGAATTTCGGCCAAAACATCTCTCCCCATGCCTTGAGCTTATCGACATAGGCGACTTTTTCCGGATAGCGACCGATATTGTTCCCACGCCAATCCATGTCGGCATACGACATCACTGTATTGGAAGAAATGCCTTCGGCCTCAGGGCTAAACAGATAGTGCACCTCCATGCCGCCCCATTTTGCAAACCGGATGAAATGAACGTCAACCAAGTCTTGCGGGTAAGTTACGCCTTTAGCGGTAAGGTCCCCCGCAGCAGCGCGGTCGATAACACTGATATTGATGGATCGATCTGCCCACTGCTGCCATGGCGGCGTAAAGTAACTATGAATGAGCCAGCAAGCTTCATTATCAAATGGGATCACCTCTTCAATTGAGACGAAATTTCGAGTGGGGTCGGCTTTCGTGCACGACTTCGCTTCATTAAATCCTGCTCCAGGATTATCTTTGCTCTTCAACACATATCCGCTGAGAGCAGCGACTAGGCGCTTATTTTCTATTTTCCCAAAGAAAAATCCGTTTCCCGTTGCGGTAGGCACTTTTATGCCAATAGCCGCAAGTCGAACCCAATTACCTGGGGGAAGCGGAAGCTTGAATCCATCAATCTGAATCGATCCGCTGTAGAGACGTCCCATGGTTGCATTGTTGATGCCGCTGCTGCCATCCGACTTGGCGTCGGTAGTCACCATCGACACACTTGCCGTCTTTGGCATCGCAGCGGCCGCGGCAACATCGACTGCCGGTTTGGAATGTGCTGCCACTGCACTACCGGTTACTGGCGTGGCCGGACCTGCCTGATTTTTTGCGGCTACTACCGGTGTCTTAGGTAAAGGCAATACCGGCAACACCGTTTTCTGTGAAAGATAGTCAGCCGTATTTTTTACCGTATTAGCGGGCTTCTGCTTTCCATCCAGAGGTTGTGGCGGATAGAGCACAAACAGCATTGTCAGCAGCAGTGCTGACATGACGGCGAGCCGCCACAGCGGCGCCCTCAACCACAGCGTTCTGAACGTAGCCCACATGCCGGACGACGATGCGGCCTTCATTTTTCCGGCTTCGCGATCACGGTATCTCCATCGGTATAAAGCGATACCTTTGTGTAGCCCTTCTGTTTCGCATCGATCAGCGAATCTGAAATCGATTCTTCGATGGATCGCGCCAGATCGCGCGAAGAAGCGCCTTTCCCAAGTCTGTCGTGGCGACGCATCATATCTATCAGCACGTCGGGATCGATGCCGCCGGTGCTTACGTCCAGCTCATAATTCTTGATCATCGCTTCGATTTCCAGTGCTGTCACACGCGCGATGTCCAAACCTGAAAGCGCCTTGAAATTAAAGATGCGGTCAATCCGATTCAGCACTTCCGTGGCAAATCCCGCTTCCTTCAGCACATTGGTCGAGCTTCGGCGCAGTTCATCCGGATTGTTTGCGTAGGTCACGCTTAGTGCTTGCATGGCGTCAGTCGCCGCATTGGTTGTCATGATGAAAATGGCATTGGTCGTGGAAATCTGCTTGCCATCCGACGCCTCTGTCACGAAGCCGTCATTCCATGCGGTCAGAAAATTTTTGTGGATATCGGGATGGGCCTTTTCGATCTCGTCCAGCAATACGACTGCCTCTGGAGCATCGCGCAATCCCGCCGTCAGCTTGCCGTAGGTATCCGATCCGACATAGCCTTTGGACGACCCGAACAACTGGCTGGCACCGTGGCCGCCGCTGGAAAACTGCGTCATATCGAAATGCAGCAATTTGCGCTGCAATTGAACGCTGAGGCATTTAGCCAGATAAGTCTTGCCGGTTCCCGGCGGCCCCGCCAGCATGAAGACGCCAACCGGCTTGCCGCGCTGCTTGAGCGCAAGCCGGCGCCGGATCTGCGCTGCCATGTCGTCGCACACCGTATCTTGGCCGATCACTTTACTCTTGAGTTCTTGCGCCAGCTGTTCAGCATCAATGAAGATCGCAGATGGTTCACTCGCCAATTTTTCTTCGAGAATACGACGATTACTCAAGCGGTCCAGTATGTCCATCATCCAGCCTCTTCCTTCAAGTTTGCCGCCACTCGAGCGTTCCCGCTCATAAAAATAACCTAAGAATGCAATCGCCCAGGCAAGTATCGCCAAACCGAGGGTAATCCATCCATACGCATGCAAAAAAACAGCCACGTTGTGGAAATAAGTGCCCATGTCGCTGCCATTTGGGCCGTGCTGCGACCAGAACTGGGCAATCGCAATCCCCGCCATCAGCAAAAAGGCAACGGGCATCCATTTGTTCGCGGTCGTCAATAGCCAGCGCATCAATCGACCTTCACTTTCAAGCCCAGGGTCTGGCCAACGCTCATGACTGGAAATACAGCCTGCGCAGCACCCGAGCCCAGGCCGACTGTAATGCCGCCGCCCTCTCCATCCAGCACACCGGTCACCTGGATCACGCCGTCGACCGGAACGGGCACCGCAAAGGTCTGCGGCTTGGTCGTCAATGTAACTGTGCGCGAGTAGCCGCGGCTATCGATGCGCACCACGTCGCCGTCCTCTACATCGGTGTCCCAAAGAGTGATCCAGGCGAGTTGAACGGGTGCTGATTTAGTTGGTTTCAAGGCAGGCTGGACTGCAACAGCAGCGCTGTGCTGAGGCGCTTGCTGCGGAACAGGGGCAGCTGCCGGCTCCGTTTCAGGCGGCAGCAGATCCTTTGCCAGAGCTTCTTTGGCCGAGGGAGAAAGCTGCATGCCATCTAATGCGATCGCGCTATCGTGATCACTTACCAACAACAGCCGCATAGACGACAGCGTGGCAAATGCCTGGCTGCGGGCCTGCCGGTCAGAATCGCTGAGATTGTCGGCTGAATGAATGTGTCGCCAAAAATCCGCGCCAGTCGTTAAAGCGGCAATCCCGGAGATGGCGGCAACGATCACGATAGTCGCGACCAAAGACTTCCCTATGACGGGCCTCAACGAGAATCGCCTGTCCTTTTTAGGCGTCGGCGTCAGCGGTAATGGAAACACCCGCTTGTCAAGCTCATCCATTCCACAACTCTCAATATATTTTTCCTCGGCAATTATACCCGTGGCGATTAATTGAGAGACAAGCTTTACTAATGATTAATTGAAACAGCTTGTTACAAAGCCAGCCCGTCACGGCCAGCCCCGACACAGGCTTCAGCTTTCATCCTCGCCTAACAGATCCGGCTCTTTCCCCAGCAACCGCTGCGCCGCTTCGCTCGGCAAAGCCTCTACCGATTTCAGCTTGCGCGCCATCTGGCGGCTGCGCACTTCGGCCTGGTCGATGTTCTTGGCGGCGCGTTCCAGCGTCAGCTTGGTGGCGGCCAGCACATCGCCGAACTTGCCGAATTCTGTCTTGACTGCGCCCAGCACTTGCCACACTTCCGACGATCGCTTTTCCAGCGCCAGCGTGCGGAAGCCCATCTGCAGGCTGTTCAGCAGCGCCGACAAGGTAGACGGTCCGGCGATGCTGATGCGGTGCAGGCGCTGCAACTCGTCGGCCAGGCCCGGGCGGCGCATGACCTCGGCATACAGGCCTTCGGTCGGCAGGAACAGGATGGCGAAATCGGTGGTCAGCGGCGGCGACAGGTATTTCTCGGCGATGGTCTTGGCCTCAAGGCGCACTGCCCGCTCCAGTTCCCGCGAAGCCAGCGCAACGCCTTCGGCATCGGCGCGGTCGGCGGCATCCGCCAGTCGTTCATACTGTTCCTTCGGGAATTTAGCGTCGATCGGCATCCATACCGGCGTGCCGCCGTCGTCATTGCCCGGCAGCTTGATGGCGAACTCGACCCGCTCGCCGCTGCCGGGAACTGTTTCCACGTTCTTGGCGTACTGCTCCGGCGTCAGCACCTGTTCCAGCAGCATTTCCAGCTGCACTTCGCCCCAGGTGCCGCGCGTCTTGACATTGGTCAGCACGCGCTTGAGATCGCCGACGCCGATCGCCAGCTGCTGCATTTCACCCAGGCCCTGGTGCACTTTTTCCAGGCGGTCGGAGACGATCTTGAACGATTCGCCCAGGCGCTGTTCCAGCGTCGCATGCAATTTCTCATCGACGGTCTTGCGCATTTCTTCCAGCCGCAAGCCATTGTCGGTTTGCAGGTCCTTGATCCTGGCTTCCAGCGTGGTGCGCACTTCGGCCATGCGCTGCGCATTCGATTCGGTCAGCGCCGCCAGCGTCTGGTTGAGGGTGTCGCCGAAGCGCTTGAGCGACTGCGCCTGCTCTTCGCGGCTGGTCTGGGCCTGCTGGTTCATCGCCAGCCGCATGCCGTCGAGCTGCTGGGCGTTGGTCTCGGTGAGCTTGACCAGCTGCTGTGCGAAGGTGTCGATCTGGTTGTTCTGCAAAGTGGCGACGCTGGTCATCTGCGCCGCCAGCGTTTGCTGCAGCTGGCCGAAGTTGTTGCCGATTTCCTGCCGCATGTTTTGCGCGCTGCCCTGCACTTCACCGCGCAGGTCGCGCTGCTGGCGTTCGCCGCGATCTTGCTGATCTTGCTGATGGCGTTGCAGATCGTTCTGCAGCTGCGCCAGCTGCTGCGCCGGATCGGCGCCGCGCGCGCTGCGCAGGATGGCGACGATCTGCAGCACGATGATGACGGCGGCAACCGCAAGTAGGACGAGTAATTCTGATGAGGGCATGTAGGCTATTCGATAACGAGCAGTTATTGGGGAGTATCTGGTTTATTGCGCATCCAGTCGGCGGTCTGGAAGAAGGATGTCAGCAGGCGTTCCTGCAGCCATTCATCCATGCCGACATCCTGCATCGCCAGCGCCATGCAGCGCAGCCACTGGTCACGCTCGGGCGAGGCAATGGCGTAAGGCAGGTGGCGGGCGCGCAGGCGCGGATGGCCGAATTGTTCTATGTACAGATCGGGGCCGCCGCTCCAGCCGGACAGGAACCAGTAGAACTTGTCGCGCGAGCCGTCGAGGGTGGTCGGATGCAAGGCCCGGATCACGGCGAATTGCGGCTCCAGGTCCATCAGGTCGTAAAAGCGGTCGACCAGCTCGCGCAGCTTGCCGGCGCCGCCGATCAGGTCGTAGATGCTGGCCTGGGATTGCTCCTCAGGCGCTTGGGTGGTGGCAGTGGTGTCTGTAGTCATGGCGGATAATGATAGCGTAAGCCGCCATTATCCTCGAAATAAGCAGATGCAGTGCCGCTTCAGGCCTCGCGCAGCGTCTGCAGCGGCGGCTGGCGCAGCACATGGCGCAAACCCACCCAGCCGCCGGCAAAGGTGCAGCCGGCGCCGATCGCCATCCCCGCCAGCCATACCAGCGGGCTGAAGGTCCAGGTGAAGCTGAACACATACTGCGCCAGCGCCCAGCCGATGGCGGCGGCGCCGCTGGCTGCCAGGAAGCCGGCCAGGCTGCCGATCAGGGCGAATTCTATCCATTGCGACTGTGACAACTGCTTACGGGTGGCGCCGAGCGCACGCAACAGGCCGGCTTCGCGGGTGCGCTCATCCTGCGAGCCGACCAGCGCCGCATACAGCACCAGCGCGCCGGACGCCAGCGTGAACAGGAACAGGAATTCGACCGCTGCCACCACCTGGTTGATCACGCCCTGGATCTGCCTGATGACGCTGCCGATATCGACCACCGTCAGGTTCGGGAAATCGCGCGTCAGCTGGTTGCCGAAGCCGGCATGCGCATCGGCCAGGTTGAAGGCGGTGATCCAGGTTTGCGGCATGTCATGCATCAGCCGGGGATTGAGGATGACGAAGAAATTGACCCGCATCGAACCCCATTCCAGCTTGCGGATGCTGGTCACCGGCGCGCTCACCAGCTGGCCGGCGATATCGAACTGCAGCCGGTCGCCCAGCTTCAGCTTGAGGGTCTTGGCCAACCCTTCCTCGACCGACGCGGCGGGCTGGCTGTCGTCGAACCATTGGCCGGCCGTGACCATGTTCTGCGGCGGCACTTGCTGCATGGTAGACAGGTTGAATTCGCGGTCGACCAGGCGCTTGGCTTTGTCGTCAGGATAGGTATCGGCGGTGATCGGCCTGCCGTTGACCTGGGTCAGGCGGCCGCGGATCATCGGAAACAGTTCCGGCCGCGCGATACCGATTCCCTGCAGGCGCTGGCCGATCTCGGCGCGCTGGTCGTCCTGGATATTGATCACAAAGCGGTTAGGTGCATCGGCCGGCGTGGCCTGCTGCCAGGCGCCGATCAGGTCGCCGCGGATCACCGTCAGCAGCAGCAGCGCCATCAAACCCAGCGACAAGGCGACGATCTGCACCACGGTCGCCGCCGGCCGGCGCTGCAGCGCAGTCAGCGCGAAGCGCCAGCTGGGATGGCGCGACAGCCCGCGGACATGGCGCGAGCCCTTGAGCGCCAGCCAGCCGAGCAAGGCGAACAGGCCGAAGCCGCCGAGGAAGCCGAGCGCGGTCAGCAAGCCCAGCTTGAGATCGCCGGCCTGCCACAGCAGCAAGCCGATAAAGGTCAGCGTACCGAGGCCGTAGGTGGCCAGCACCAGCGCCTGCGGCGCGTCCTGCTCGCGCCGGATCACGCGGTTGTGCGGCACATTGCGCAGTTGCAGGATCGGCGGCAAGGCGAAGCCGATCAGCAGCAGCAGGCCGGTGACCAGGCCTTGCACTGCCGGGATCGCGCTGGCGTTCGGCAAGTCGCTGGAGATGAACTTGCCGAGCAGTTCGAGCAGCATGAAATGGGCGCCGAAGCCCAGCAGCACGCCGATCACGCTGCCGGCCAGGCCGATTAGCAGGAATTCCAGCAGATACAATTGGGTCACCTGGTTCTGGGTCATGCCCAGACAGCGCAGCATGGCGCAGGCATCCAGATGGCGCAGCATGAAGCGGCGCGCCGCCATCGCCACCGCCACCGCTGCCAGCAGCGCCGACAGCAAGCCCACCAGCGACAGGAACTGCTCGCCGCGGTCGAGCGTGGCGCGCATTTCCGGGCGGCCGTTTTCCAGGCCTTCGATGCGCACGCCCTTGATGTTCTCGCGGCTGATATCGCTTTCCACCCACTTCTGGAAATCCTGCACCTGCGGTCCGGTTCCAGCCAGCAGCAAACGATAGGTGACGCGCGAGCCGTCCTGAATCAGGTTGGTCGAGGCCAGGTCGGCCATGGACAGCATCACGCGCGGCGCAAAATTGATGAAGCCGCTGCCGCGGTCGGGTTCAACCACCAGCACCTTGCCGATGGTGAAGCTGCGGTCGCCCAGCTTGAGCGGATCGCCGACCTTCAGGTTTAAGGCCGTCAGCATGTTGGCGTCCAGCCAGACCGTGCCGGCGGCCGGCGTCAGGCGCGTGGCCTGACCGGCGGCGCCGGAAGCATCGGCCACCACCAAGCTACCGCGCAAAGGATATCCAGCGCTGACAGCCTTGAGCGAAGCGAGCTGCGAGCGTGCGCTGTCGCCCTCGCCGGCCAGCGCCATGCTAGGAAAAACCACGGTATCGGCCAGGGTCAGGTGACGGCGCTCGGCTTCGCTGCGCCAGGCGGGATTGATGCGCTGGTCAGCGGAAATCAGCAGGTCCGCTCCCAGCAGCTGGTGCGCATCGCGGCTGAGGCCGGCACGCATGCGGTCGACAAAGAAGCCGACCGCGGACAATGAGGCAACTGCAACAATCAGGGCTATCAACAAGAAGCGTAATTCGCCGGCGCGCCAGTCGCGCTGGGTCATGCGTAAGGACTGCAAAAAAATCATGTGGCAAGCCTTTGGAAGACCCAGCGGATACCGCGCCACAGCTTAGGCACCAGCCAGATCGCAAACAGAAAAAACAGGAACAGGAAGGCAAACAGCAGCCAGGGATGGAAAAACGCCGCCCACAGGCCGCCCAGCACCGTCGCATCCTCGGAAAACGAGGCGGTCCAGTTGCTCAGCGGCTCCGGCGAGGTATTGATCATGGCGCGACTGCCGGCCTTGGTGGCATGCGCGCCCAGGGCGAAAGTGCCGCCCACCAGCGCCGCCACCGTGGTCCAGGCCGGATCCATGTGGCCCATGGCCGCCACCGCCAGGATCGCGCCGGCCGGAATCCGGATGAAGGTATGGATGGCGTCCCAGACCGAATCCAGGCCGGGAATTTTGTCCACCAGAAACTCGATTGCGGTCAGCAGGCCGGTCACGCCGATCACCCAGGGCGATTCCAGCACCTGCAGCGCCTGCGGCAAATCGATCCAGCCGGCGCGGCCGAACCAGCCGGCGATGAAGAGCGCCATGTAGAGGCGGATGCCGCTGGCCCAGGACAGGCCGCCAGCAAGGGCGGCACTGGAAAGTGTATCGATCATGATGTCCCCTTCTCTCTCCGGATGGGTCGGTTTCAGGCATGCCTGGCATGCATCTTCATTTTATACGAAGCACAATTTAAACAAGCGTAACGTAAACCTACGCCAGCTGCCGAAGATTAGCCAGCGGGATTGCAAAATCGATGACGGGCTGATGCCCGGACGCCACTGGCGCCTGCGGCAAACGGCGCACCGCAGGCGCCGGCGGGCGATTATCAACAGCGGAAGCGAAAGGAAAAACGCCACCGGATCACGGTGGCGCGGGAAGCAATTACTGAAGAAATTACTGCGGATCGACCAGCCGCTCGACCTGTACATCGCCGCACTGGGCGCGATGGCGCAAGGCGTGGTCCATCAAGACCAGCGCCAGCATGGCTTCGGCAATCGGCGTGGCGCGGATGCCGACGCAAGGATCGTGGCGGCCGAAAGTCTCGACCGTGGCCGGATTGCCCTGCTTGTCAATCGATTGCTTGGGCGTGCGGATGCTGGAAGTCGGCTTGATGGCGATCGACACGGTGATGTCCTGGCCGCTGGAAATGCCGCCCAGGATGCCGCCGGCGTTGTTGGTGAGGAAGCCGTGGCGGGTGATTTCATCGCCGTGCTGCGAACCCTTTTGCGCCACGCAGGCAAAGCCGGCGCCGATTTCCACTCCTTTGACGGCGTTGATGCCCATCATGGCATAGCCGATTTCGGCGTCCAGCTTGTCGTACAGCGGCTCGCCCAGGCCGACCGGCACATTGGACGCCACTACATCGATGCGGGCGCCGCAGGAATCGCCGTCTTTACGCAAGGCATCCATATATGCTTCCAGCTGCGCGATCTGGCTGGCATTGGCGGCAAAAAACGGATTGTCTGGCACATGCTCCCAGGATTCGAAAGCGATCGGCAGCTCGCCCAGCTGGCTCATGCAACCCTTGAAAGTGGTGCCGTACTGCTGCTTCAGCCACTTCTTGGCGATCGCCGCCGCCGCCACCGCCGGCGCCGTCAGGCGCGCCGAAGAGCGGCCACCGCCGCGCGGATCGCGGATGCCGTATTTCTGCCAGTAGGTAAAGTCGGCATGGCCGGGACGGAAGGTATCGATGATATTGCCGTAATCCTTGCTGCGCTGGTCCTGGTTGCGGATCAGCAGCATGATCGGGGTGCCGGTGGTCTTGCCTTCGTAGACGCCGGACAGGATCTCGACGGTGTCCGGCTCCTGGCGCTGGGTAACGTGGCGCGAGGTGCCTGGCTTGCGGCGGTCCAGATCGGGCTGGATATCGGCTTCCGACAATTCCATGCCCGGCGGGCAGCCATCGACCACGCAGCCGATGGCCGGGCCGTGGGATTCGCCGAAGTTGGTGACGCTAAACAGACTGCCGAAGGTATTGCCGGGCATGATAATCCAGAGAAAAAGGGGCTGAAAAGCATGATTTTACCAGCGCCACCCCTCAGGGGCTACCCGGCCGGCAAAATCATTATCTTTTCAACACCTTGATCGCGGGAGGACACCGCTGCCCATCTACGGCAATTTTGCCAGCTGCGCAGTCAGCAGGTCGAAAAATCCCTGGGTATCGCCTTCGGTGATCCAGCGCGCATTCTCCGGCTTCTTGGTCGCGCGGTAGTAATCGACCACGGTGGCGCCGAAGGTCGGCCCTTCGCGGGTATCGACTTCAACATTGACCATGCGGCCCTTGAACATGTCCGGCTTGAGCAGGTAGCCGATGGTGGTGGCGTCATGCACCGGCCCGCCCGGCAAGCCGTATTGCTTGATGTCATATTCGACATAGGCGTCGAGGATGTCGGCGGCGATCTTGCCGGCGTTGTTGCCGATCTTGCGCAGCCGGTCTATGCGTTCCGGACTGGTCAGCATCTTGTGCGTAACGTCGAGCGGAATGACAGTAAGCGGCAGGCCGCTCTTGAACACCACGTCGGCTGCATGCGGATCGGCGAACACGTTGAATTCCGCCGCCGGCGTGATATTGCCGCCGTTGAAATGGGCGCCGCCCATCATGATGATTTCCTTGATGCCCTGGCGGATCTCGGGATGTTCGATCAGCGCCATGGCCAGGTTGGTTTGCGGGCCCAGGGTCACGATCGTCAGGCTCGCCGGCGCCGCCGCCAGCAGCGTCTCGACCAGGTATTGCACCGCCGAGCCTTTGGCCAGCGGCTGCTTCGGTTCAAAGATCTTGACGCCAGTGACGCCTTCGGCGCCATGCACCTCGGCGGCATAGATCGGCGCGCGCAGCATCGGCCGCGAGCAGCCGGCATACACCGGCACGTCCGGGCGGTTGGCCCATTCGCGCACCATGCGCGCATTGCGCGCGGTGTAGCGCAGCTGGACATTGCCGGCCACCGTGGTGAGCGCCTTGACATCCAGGCGATCGCGCGCGGACAAGGCCAGCAGTATGGCGATCACATCGTCGGCGCCGGGATCGGTGTCGATGATCAGGGGAACCGGGCCGGCTGCAGGGTTAGCTACAGTAGCGGCGGCTAGCGTGGTTTGCATAGGCAGGGTACTCAGTAAAAGGCTTCCGGCCAGCAGCTTGCCGCCGCCGGTCAGGAAGCGACGGCGTGCGGCATGCACCGCTACGGCCTCATCCAACAGGAGATTGTTCAGTTTCGCCATTACTCTAATTCCTTTTCTGTCTGCGTGGTCATTTCCATTCGCCGCGTAAAGCCTGCACCTGCTGCTGCAGGTATTCCGGCGTTGCCTGGGCAGCCGCCACCGCCTCGCCCACCGCCAGCTGCAGCGCCGACAGCGGGCCGCGCTTGAAGGAACGCTGGAACGGATTGCCGCCGCTGCGGGTCCACATGCTGCCCCACAGGCCGCGCAGCGCCATCGGGATCACCGGCACCGGGCTGCGGTCGACGATTTTCTTGATGCCGCCGCGGAATTCGTTCATTTCACCGGTACTGGTCAGTTTGCCTTCCGGGAAAATGCAGACCAGGTCGCCGTCCGCCAGCGCCGCCGCGATCTGGTCGAAAGCGCGTTCCATCAATTCAGGATTCTCCTTGGCCGGCGCAATCGGGATCGCCTTGGCGGTCTTGAACAGCCAGGCCAGCACCGGCACCTTGAAGATGCGGTGGTCCATGACAAAGCGGATCGGCCGCGGGCTGGCCGCCATGATCACGATCGCATCGACATAGCTGACGTGGTTGCACACCAGCACCGCCGCCCCCTCGTCCGGAATGCGGTCGCGGTTGAAGGTTGTGACGCGGTGGATGGTGTGGATCAGGATCCAGGCGACGAAACGCACCAGGTATTCCGGCACCACGGTGAAAATATAGATTGCCACCAGCGCATTGAGGATCGCCGTCACCAGGAAAATCTGCGGAATGGTGAAGCCCATGCTCAGCAAGGTCAGCGCCACCAGCGCCGCCACGACCATGAACAAGGCGTTCATGATGTTCATGCCGGCGATCGTGCGCGACAGGTGCTGGCGGTCGCAGCGGGTCTGGATCACGGCGAACAGCGGCACGATGTACAAGCCGCCGAACAGGCCGATCATCACGCAGTCGAACAAGATGCGCCAGCTGCCGTGCTGCTGCACGAAGCTGCCCATGTCCACCGCGGCGGCGTTGGTATAGCTCAGGCTGGCCAGGAACAGGTCGAGGCCGAACACCGACAGGCCGATCGCGCCGAACGGCACCAGGCCGATTTCCACCTTGTGGCCGGACAGGCGTTCGCACAGCAGGGAGCCGGCGCCGACGCCAAGCGAGAATACCGTCAGCAGAAGCACAAAGACGCTATGGTCGCCATGCAGGTAGTTTTTCGCATACAGCGGAAATTGCGCCAGGATGATGGCGCCGTAGAACCAGAACCACGAGTTGGCCAGCATGGCCAGGAACACCGGACGGTTCTTGCGCGAGAAGCTCAGGTTGCGCATGGTTTCGGTGACCGGGTTCCAGTTGATCTTCAGCCCCGGCTCGGCGGCCGGGGTCAACGGAATGCGGCGGCTGAACAGCCAGCCGAGGATTGCGATGGCGACCGTGCCGCCGGCCACCAGCTCGATGCCCCAAGGCTTGCGGACCACCAGCACCGCGCCCAGCACTTCGCCCAGCAGGATGCCGACGAAAGTGCCCATTTCGATGATGCCGTTGCCGCCCACCAGCTCGTTGGGGCGCAGCTGCTGCGGCAGGTAGGCGTATTTGACCGGCCCGAAAATGGTGGAATGCACGCCCATGCCGACCACTGCCAGGATCAGCAGCCACAGGGTATGCGTCATCCAGCCGAGCGCGGCGACCGCCATGATGACAATTTCCAGCACCTTGACGTAGCGCGCCAGGCCGGATTTTTCGAACTTGTCCGCCAGTTGGCCGGCCGTCGCTGAAAACACTACGAAGGGCAGGATGAACAGACCCGGAATCAGGTTGTTCAGCACATTAACGTCCATGCTGGTCCAGCTGATCGCCTCGTAGGTCAGGATCGTCAGCAAGGCGGTCTTGAAGACGTTATCGTTGAAAGCGCCGAAGAACTGGGTCCAGAAGAACGGCGCGAACCGGCGCTGGCGCAACAAGGAAAATTGACTGGATTTGGACATAGGTAGGCTAGGGAGAAAGCTGCGCAGTATGGCAGTGGTGAATAATTGATTGTTTTACAGGACTGAAAGCCGCGGCCGCGGCAGCTTGCGGCATCAGCCCTGACGCCCTCGCGTCAATCCCTTGGTAACGATTCAAGCGCGATGCTACCCGCGCTGCGCATTCTTCATCGATATCTGCTCGTTCAACGTCCAGAAATCGTACAGCACCCCCAGCAGGAACAGGCCGCCGGTAAACAAATAGAGGATGCCGGTGAGCCACTTGCCCTGGTACATGCGATGCACGCCGAAAAAACCGAGGAAGGTCAGCAGCAGCCAGGCCACGCTGTAATCAGTGGCGCCGGCGGTAAAGCGCAGGTCGGCCTGGCGATTCATGCCCGGGATCAGGAAAACGTCGATCAGCCAGCCGATACCCAGCAGGCCCAGCGTAAAGAACCAGATGGTGCCGGTGACCGGCTTGCCGTAATAAAAACGGTGGGCGCCGGTAAAGCCGAAAATCCACAGCAGATAGCCCAGCACTTTGCTATGGGTATCGATCACGGAACCGTCCGGACGGATATTATTCATGAATAAACTCTTTCAAATCGATAAAAATGCATTGCTTTGACCGGCTGCTGCCGCGGTCTCGGCTTGGCCGCCAATCCGCCAATCCGCCAATCCGCCATTTTGCACCAGGAACCAACAAAAAAAACCGTTTGCGGCATCTTGCTGCCGCAAACGGCTCTTCATTGACCGGATCAATCCTACTCTTCGCTAGCCGCCGGCCAGTCGCGGATATAGGCTTTCAGCATCTTGTTTTCAAAACCCTGTGCGTCCAGCACGGCTTTCGCCACGTCATAGAACGACATCACGCCCAGCAAGGTGCGGGCATCCATGATCGGCACATAGCGGGCATGGCGCTCCAGCATGATGCGGCGCACTTCGTTGACTTCGGTATCCGGCGTCACGGTGATCGGACTGTCGTCCATGTGCTTGCGCACCGTGTTGCTGCCTACCGCGCCGCCGTTCTGGTGGATCGCATTGAGCACCTCGCGGAAAGTCAGCATGCCGATCAGCGTACCGAACTCCATCACCACCAGCGAACCGATATCCTTTTCCGCCATCGTGTTGACTGCCTCGATCAGCGGCGTTTCCGGCGTCACGGTGTAAAGGATATTGCCTTTGACTTTGAGAATCTCAGATACTTTCATGGTGCCATCCAGTCTTTACTTTGGTTATGGGCAGCTCTTAAAACCGCGGCCTCGGCTGCGCTGACATGATGCAAGGTCTGGTCGAGAAGCGGAGCCGTACTTTAGTACAGTGAGCATCGCAGGCCAGAGATTGCGCCGCGCAGTAGGTTTTTAGAGTTACCCTTATGCTTGTATGCAGAATGTAGCGTAAGCCAGAGCAAAAATCTACCGCGCAGCGCAGCATCCGCCCCTATATATCGAAAATAGAAGGAGACCTCCCACATCATGAGCAGCCCCCGTTATCCCGGCTTCGACACCATGTCGCTGCATGCCGGCAGCGTGCCCGACCCTGCCACCGGCGCGCGCGCCACGCCGATCTACCTGACTTCGGCCTTTGTTTTCAAGGATTCCGACCACGCCGCCTCGCTGTTCAACATGGAACGCGCCGGCCACGTCTATTCACGCATTTCCAATCCCACCAACGCCGTGCTGGAAGAGCGCATCGCGGCGCTGGAAGGCGGCGTCGCCGGGATTGCCGTGGCCAGCGGCCAGGCCGCCATGCACCTGGGCCTGGCCACCATCGCCGGCGCCGGTTCGCATGTGGTGGCGTCGCGCGCGCTGTATGGAGGTTCGCACAACCTGCTGTCCTACACCATGAAGCGCTTCGGCATCGAAACCACTTTTGTCGACCCCAGCGATATCGATGCCTGGCGCGCGGCGATCCGGCCCAGCACCAAGGTGCTGTTCGGCGAAACCCTGGGCAATCCGGGGCTGGACGTGCTGGACATCCCGCGCATCGCCGCGCTGGCGCATGAGCATTACCTGCCGCTGATGGTGGATGCGACCTTTACCACCCCTTACCTGCTGCGGCCGTTCGACCATGGCGCCGACCTGGTGTTCCACTCGGCCACCAAGTTCCTGTGCGGCCACGGCACCGCGGTCGGCGGCCTGCTGGTGGACGGCGGCACTTTCGACTGGCAGCAAGCCTATGAAAAAACCGGCCGTTTCAGCGAACTGTGCGAACCGTACGAAGGATTCCACGGCATGGTGTTTTCGGAAGAGTCGACGGTGGCGCCGTTTTCGCTGCGCGCGCGGCGCGAGGGCCTGCGCGACTTCGGCGCCGTGATGAGTCCGCACAATGCCTTCGCCATCCTGCAAGGCATAGAAACGCTGGGACTGCGCATGGAAAAGCACGTCGCCAATACACGCAAGGTGGTGGAATTCCTGGCCGCGCATGCGGCGGTGGAATCGGTCGCTTATCCCGAATTGCCTTCGCATCCCGGCCACGAACTGAGCAAGACGCTGCTGCCCAAGGGCTGCGGCGCGGTGTTCTCGTTCAACCTCAAGGGCGACCGCGCGGCCGGCCGCCGCATGGTGGAATCGCTCAAGATCTTTTCGCACCTGGCCAATGTCGGCGACGCCAAATCGCTGGTGATCCATCCGGCTTCGACCACCCATTTCCGGGTGCCGAGCGAGCAGCTGGCCGCTGCCGGCATCAGCGAAGGCACCTTGCGCCTGTCGATCGGACTGGAAAATGCCGAGGACCTGATCGAAGACCTGGCCTTCGGCCTGAAGATGTCGCAACGCACTGAACGGAAGGATAAATGAGATGTTACTGAAAACACATTTCCGCGGCGCCGAACACGAAACCTATTGCTATACCGGCGGCAAAGCCTTCGACCCGGCGCTGCCGACCGCGGTCTTTATCCACGGCGGCCAGAACGACCATTCCGTCTGGATCCTGCAGACCCGCTATTTCGCCCATCACGGTTTCGGCGTGCTGGCGGTGGATTTGCCGGGACACGGCCGCAGCCAGGGACCGGCGCTGGCCACCATCGAAGAATTATCCGACTGGCTGTCCTGCCTGCTGGATGCCGCCGGCGTCGGCAAGGCGGTCCTGATCGGCCACAGCATGGGCTCGCTGATTGCGCTGGAAAGCGCCGGCCGCGCCGAGAAATCCAGCCGCATCGCCGGTATTGCGCTGGTCGGCACCGCTTATCCGATGAAAGTCGCGGACGCCTTGCTGGACGCCGCCAACAATGCGCAGCAAAGCGCGATCGACATGGTGAACATCTGGTCGCACTCCACCATGTCGCCCAAGCCATCGGCGCCAGGACCGGGTTTTTACGTGCAGGGCGCCAGCCAGCGCCTGATGCAGCGCATCGCCGGCCAGTCGGCCGCCAAACCGACCGTGTTCTACACCGACTTTGCCGCCTGCAATGCCTACGCCAACGGCGAACAGGCGGCACGGGCAGTCTCCTGCCCCACACTGTTCCTGCTGGGCCAGCGCGACGTCATGACGCCGGCCAAGGCAGCCGCCGGCCTGATCGGCGCCATCAAGCAGGCCAAGGTGGTGCAGGTGGAAGCTTGCGGCCATGCCCTGATGGCGGAGCAGCCGGATGCCGTGCTGGATCACCTGTTCAAATTCGCCAGCGCGGCGACGGTTGCAGCGGCCGCCATGGAAGACTAAGCTTAAGGAACAGCAAGGATAAAGACGACCAAGTAGCAGGATCCAGCCACCGCCAGGAGACAGCATGCCTACCGTGCTTGAAAAAAAGTATGAGACTTTCGCCGAGTTCTATCCCAGCTACCTGAGCCAGCATAGCAACCGCACCTGCCGCCAGCTGCATTTCGCCGGCTCCACGCTGGCGCTGGCGTCGGTGGTCATGCTGGTATTTACCGGCAATTTTTACTGGCTGCTGGCGGCGCTGCTGTGCGGCTACGGTTTTGCCTGGGTCGGTCATTTCGCGTTTGAAAAGAACCGCCCTGCAACCTTCAGGCAGCCCTTGTATTCATTCCTCGGCGACTGGGTAATGTACTGGCAGATGCTCAGCGGCCGGGTATCTTTTTACTGAATGCATTTTTATTAACTATGTAAAATCTTCTTCACAGCAATGTGAACCGTTTATCCCGTAAAATTCGTATCTTTGTTTTCCGGCATCGCCATCCATGCCATGGCGCGCTGCATAGCGACAGGAGTTTTAATGGGAACACCAGCTAGCGATCCATTGCCGGCGCTGCTCAAGAAGCCAGACCCGGCTGACGCCGCACCGGCCTCGGCCGCCGTGGCGCCGCGCCGGCCGATGACCTCGTTCTTGATGAACTACACCCAGCCGATGTATCCCGGCAGGGTAAAGATCAGCTATTTCTGGATTTCAAGACTGCCGCAGGGCGGCACGATCAAGGTTCGGGTTGGCTAGGACCTGCGCGAAATGCGCCGCCAGCGTCTGCTCCAGGCCGTGTTCGATGGCGCTTTCCACGCACCGGTCGAGGCCGCTGTCGATGGCTCTGCCGGCGGCAGGATTCCATACGAACATGCGGTAGATATCGGCCAGTTTCAGCACTTCCGTATTGGCCAGCAGGATCCAGCCGTCGACATTGATGCGCACCTTGCGCCCCCACTGGCTGCGCGCCAGCATCTCGGTCTGCACAGTGCCGACCCAGCCGGCTTCCCGCATCTGCTGCAGCAGGCTTTCGGACTCATCGAAGCCTAGCCGCGTAGCGCGCCGGATCTGTCCCGCATCGACCGCCGCCGAACTGCCGCGCATGCGTGCCTGGTGCAGCACCTGCAGCACCGCCATGGCATCGACGAAAGCGCTGCCTGGCGACGGCACATGCCACCAGCGTTCGTACTTCACCACCGGCAGCGCCGCTGCCAACAGCGCTCCCACCAGCGTGATCATCCACAGCATGTAGATCCACAAAAGGAATATCGGCAAGGCCGCCAGCGTGCCGTAGACCATCGTATAGGTCGGGAACTTGATGATGTAGGCGGCAAACACGCGCTTGGCGATTTCGAAGGCGATGCCGGCCAGCAAACCGCCCCAGATCGCATCGCGCCAATCGACCCGCTGGTTCGGCACCGCCACGTACAGCAGGGTAAAGGCGCCGGTGGTCAGCGCCACCGACAGCAGCGTATAGAACCAGCGCCCGATCCAGCTCACCACCAGGCCGTTGGCCGCTGCCGACAAATACGAGGTGACGGTGATCGAGATGCCGATCAGCAAGGGGCCGAGCGTGATGATGGCCCAGTACACCAGCACACGGTGGATCCAAGGCCGCTGTGTCTTGACCCGCCAGATGCGGTTGAATACATGGTCGACGGTCGACATGGTCAGCACCGAGGTCACGATCAGGGCGACCCCGCCGACCGCGGACAGGCGCGCCGATTTGGTGGCGAACTGGTTCAGGTAATCGAGAATCGTGTTGGCGACGCCCCGCGGCATCAGGTTATGCACGAAATACTGTTCCAGCGAGGCGCGGAAGGTGCTGAACAGCGGGAACACGGTAAAGATCGCCAGCGCGATGGTCAGCATCGGCACCAGCGCCAGGATGGTGGTGAAGGTCAGGCTGCCGGCCACTTGCGGCAAGCGTTCCTCGTCCAGGCGGCGCGCCGCGAAGCGGAACAGATCGCGCAATTCCACCCAGGACAGGCCGCGCAGTCTGGAAAATTTTATCGACGTCATGCGTTACCTCATTTTGCCCGCCGCGGCACATCAGGAAACCGGGCGCGGCATGCGTTTTGCACCATGAGTTGGCGCTAAAGCGCCCTATAATACCAAAATGAACTCATCCAACATTAACGTTATTACACCGATTCTCGTTTTGTACTATTCGCGCCATGGCTCGACCCGCAAACTGGCCGAACTGATCGGCCAGGGAATCGACTCGGTAGCCGGCTGCGAAGCCCGCCTGCGCACGGTGCCGGCGGTCTCTACCGTGACCGAAGCCAGCGCCCCCGATATCCCGACCGAAGGCGCGCCCTATGTCGAGCTGGCCGACCTGCACCAATGCGCCGGCCTGGCGCTCGGCTCGCCCACCCGCTTCGGCAACATGGCTTCCGCCATGAAGTATTTCTGGGACGGCACCAGCACCGAATGGCTGGCCGGCACCCTGGCTGGAAAACCGGCCTGCGTGTTCACCTCCACCGGCAGCCTGCACGGCGGCCAGGAATCGACGCTGATGTCGATGATGACGCCCTTGCTGCATCATGGCATGCTGATCATGGGCCTGCCCTACACCCTGCCCGATCTGATGACCACCGCCAGCGGCGGCACTCCCTACGGCGCCAGCCACTGGTCCGGCATGAACGGCACCCAGCCGGTCTCCGCCGAAAGCCGCACCCTGGCCATCGCCCAAGGGCGACGGCTGGCCGAAACCGCATTGAAGCTCAACCCAGCGGGGCCAAGATGACCACCAAACTGAAACCCGACACGGCAACCCACCCGCTGCCGCACGCCGCGCGCCAGCCGCGCTTCTTTTACCTAGGCGCGGTAGCCAGCCTGCTGGCCCTGATCGCACTGGGCCTGGCTTGGGAACTGGTGCTGGCGCCGCTGCGTCCCGGCGGTTCCTGGATGGTCCTGAAAGTCCTGCCCCTGCTATTCCCCCTGCGCGGCGTCCTCAAGCGCGACGTCTACACCATGCAATGGGCCTCGATGCTGATCCTGATCTATTTCACCGAAGGCATAGTCCGCGCCACCAGCGACAGCAACCTGATCAGCACAAGACTCGGCTGGCTGGAAGTGGCGCTGAGCACCATCTTTTTCCTGTGCACCATCCTCTACCTGCGCCCATACAAAAAAGCAGCCAAGGAAGTAGCGCAAGAAGCAATAAAGAAAGCGTCACGGTAAAGCAGCGATGCTGTCTGAAACAAAGAGGCTGTGGGTTTTGACGTTGGGGTTGCTTTTGACGTTGGGGTTGCTTTTGACGTTGGGGTTGCTTTTGACGTTGCCGTTGCTTTTGACGTGCCCCGCATGGAGACATTGCCAAATCCGGCGCGTGTCAGCCGGGAATTGTGAGGGGCATGTTTGAGCCGAAGGCGAGTTTTGCCCCTCACCCGGCTGGCGCGCGCCGGATTTGGGGACCCGACCGGAGGGAGGGCAATGGCTTTGCGGTCGCCTTTTCTTTGCTTACTTTCTTTTGGCGAAGCAAAAGAAAGTGAGCGGCTGCCGGGCCGCCCCCGGCAAGCATCCACGGAGTACAAAACGTTTTAGCAACCCTCAGACCGTTCTTAGCACGCCACCGCACGCACTCCGTAGCCCGTTAAATGGGGTCAGAGTAATTTACGACGATAAGGCCGTCGTAAAAAAACTCTGACCCCATTTAACTGCGGCGTGGGCTGCGCATTTGACTGCTTTTTCGAAATTTTACGATATGAATAATGACGCTTTTCTTGCTGCCTGCCGCGATGCCATTGGCGATTCGCATATGCTCACCAGCGACGCCGACAAGGCCGGCTACCTGACCGACCAGCGCCAGCGCTATACCGGCCAGGCGCTAGCAGTCGCCAAACCAGCCAACACCGCCGAAGTCGCCAGACTGGTCCAGCTCTGCAACCAGTTCCGCATCCCCATCGTCCCCCAAGGCGGCAACACCGGCCTGGTGCTGGGCAGCGTCCCCGACCAAAGCGGCCACGCAATCGTACTGTCGCTAAAACGCCTGAACCGGATCCGCGCCATAGATCCGACAAACCACACCATCACCGCAGAAGCCGGCTGCATCCTGCAACAGGTGCAAGAAGCCGCCGCGACAGCAAACCGCCTGCTCCCCCTCTCGCTGGCCGCCGAAGGCAGCTGCACCATAGGCGGCAACCTCTCCACCAACGCCGGCGGCACCGCCGTCCTGCGCTACGGCAACAGCAGAGAACTCTGCCTGGGACTGGAAGTCGTCACCGCCCAAGGCGACATCATGCACGGCCTGCGCGGCCTGAGAAAAGACAACACCGGCTACGACCTGCGCGACCTCTACATCGGCGCCGAAGGCACCTTAGGCATCATCACCGCCGCCGTCCTGAAACTCTTCCCCCAACCCAAAGTCCAGCTGACCGCCGTGGCCGCGCTGCAAAGCCCGACCGCCGCGCTGCGCCTGCTGACGCTGGCGCAAGAACGCTGCGGCGCCACCCTGACCGGCTTTGAACTGATGTCCGACCTGTGCCTGCAGCTGGTGGCCAAGCACTTCCCGCAATTGCAATTCCCCTTCGGCCAGCATCATCCCTACTACGTCCTGCTGGAACTGTCCGACAGCGAACCCGCCCCCCATGCCAGCATGCTGCTGGAAGCACTGATGAGCGAAGCGCTGGAACAGGATATCTGCCAGGACGCCGTGCTGGCCAGCTCCGGCGCCCAGTCGCGGGCGCTATGGCAGCTGCGCGAAAGCATCTCCTCAGCCCAGGCCAAAGAGGGCAAGAACATCAAGCACGACATCTCGCTGCCGATCTCCCGCATCGCCGAATTCATCGCCGACACCGACGCCCTGCTGCAGCAGCGCTTCCCGGGCTGCCGCAATGTCACCTTCGGCCACCTGGGCGACGGCAACCTGCACTACAACGTTTCGCCGCCCGCAGGCGTCGAAGCCGACCGCTTCATCGAACAGCAGGCCGCCATCAACCTGCTCGTGCACGACAGCGTCAACCGCATGGACGGTTCGATTTCAGCCGAGCACGGCCTGGGCGCGCTCAAGCGCGAAGAAATCCTGCGCTACAAATCGCCGGTGGAAATCGCATTGATGAAAACCATCAAGCAAGCGCTGGACCCTCTCAACCTGATGAATCCAGGCAAAGTCATTTAAAACCAGCCGCGCCAAAAGTTGCCGCATTACAATCTGTTACACCGCGGCTGTCGTCGCATGCCTGCCAACAGCCGTTATGCTGACAAATAAGCTGACAAATAAGTACCGATGCAAGCAAACCTGCAAAAGGCTGGACATGACCTCGACCATAAGACTCTCCGGACTGCTGTCCATGGCGCTGATGCTGGGCTGCCTCAGCGCCGCCCACGCGCAAGCCGTCCAGGCGCCGCTGAACGATTCGGAAAAAGCGCTGCATGTGCTGAACCGGCTGGCCTACGGCCCGCGCCCTGGCGACGTCGACGCCGTCAGGCGCATGGGCGTCAAGCGCTACATCGACCAGCAGCTGCGGCCCGACAGCCTGCCGCTGCCGGAAGAATTATCGGGAAAACTGGCAGGCTTATCGACTTATCAACTCAGCGCCACCCAGCTCTACCAACAATACGGCCCGCCCTCCTTCCCGCCCAACAGCGCCACTCCCGAAGAAAAGAACATGGCGCGCCAGCGCGCCAACAAGGACATCACGCCGCAAGCCCATTTTGCGCGCTTGTGGCTGGCCACTGAAAGCCCGCGCCAGCTGCAGGAAGTGATGACCGAATTCTGGTTCAACCATTTCAATGTGTTCGAAGGCAAAGACTGGGTGCGCTACTGGAACGGCGAGTATGAGAAAGACGTGCTGCGGCCGAATGCGCTGGGCAACTTCCGCCAGCTGCTGGGCAGCGTCGCCCACCATCCGGCGATGCTGTATTACCTCGACAACTGGCTCAGCAGCGGCGTCAACACGCCGGAAGCCAAGGGCCGCTTCAAGGGGCTCAATGAAAACTACGGCCGCGAGTTGCTGGAGCTGCATACCATGGGCGTCGACAGCGGCTACACCCAGGCCGACGTGATCGCGCTGGCACGCATCCTGACCGGCTGGACCATCGATGAAAAAGCCATGAAGGACGGCCAGCCCGGATTTGCCTTCAATCCCAAGCGCCACGATTTCGGCGACAAGATCTTCCTCGGCCAGACCATCAAAGGCAGCGGCGAACAGGAAGGCGAACAGGCGCTCGATATCCTGGCGCGCCATCCCGCCACCGCCCGCTTCGTCGCCGCCAAACTGGTGCAGTATTTCGTCTCCGACAAGCCGGAACCGGCCCTGACCGAGAAGCTGGCGCGCCGCTTCCTGGCTACCAACGGCGACATCAAGGCGGTGCTGCGCACGCTGTTCGACAGCCAGGAATTCTGGGCCCGCAGCAATTACCAGACCCAGTTCAAGACGCCGTATCAATATGTGGTGTCGTCGCTGCGCGCAACCGCGACGCCGGTGCTGAACGTCAAGCCGATCGACGGCGTGCTGAACCAGCTCGGCCAGCCGCTGTATGGCTGGCTGACGCCTGAGGGTTACAAGTTCTCGGAAGAAGCGTGGCTCAATCCGGATGCGCTGCTGCGCCGTATCAACTTCGTCAACGGCCTGAGCAACGGCAAATCGCCGATCGCCCGCGCCGAAACACCTCCGCCCGTGCCTGGCGCAGCAGTAGCCGCGGCGCCGACACCGGCTCCGATCACCTATGCCCCGATGCCTGGCTATGGCGCCCCCGTGAATCCGGCACAGCTGATGCAAACGCTGGCGCCGGCGCTGGAACCGCACAGTCTCGCTGCCATTACCGCGGCAGCGCCCAATCTGCAGGTCGGCCTGATACTCGGCGGACCGGATTTCATGAAAAGATAAAGCCAGGAGCAAGCCATGAACCGTCGCGATTTCATCCGCCAACTCGGCCTCGCCGGCAGCGGCGCCATCCTGATCCCGGTCGGCCTGTCCGGCTGCGTGGTGGCGCCGCCCGCCAAGCCATTGGCCAAGGCCAAGGCGACGCCGCCTGTAACCATTGCGACGGCCGCAGACAGCCCGCTTGCGTACGGCAATCCGCTGCTGCGGCCGCATGCCGCCGGCGACGGCACGCCGCGCATGGTGGTGGTGTTCCTGCGCGGCGCCGTGGACGGCTTGAACGTGGTGGTGCCGCATGGCGACCACAATTACTACAAGGCGCGGCCGACCATTGCGGTATCGCGTCCGGGCACGCAAAACGGCGCCATCGACCTGACCGGCTACTTCGGCCTGCATCCGGCGCTGCAGCCGCTGCTGCCCTACTGGGAAGACGGCCGGCTGGCTTTCATCCACGCTTCCGGTTCGCCCGACATGTCGCGCTCGCATTTCGAAGCGCAGGACTACATGGAAACCGGCACCCCGGGAGAACACAACACCCGCGACGGCTGGATGAACCGGATGCTAGCGCTCATACCTGGGCTTATGCCGCAGTCGCCGTCGCCGATGCAGGCGCTGACCCTGGGCGAATCGGTGCCGCGCATCCTGACCGGACGCGCCGTGGTGGCCAACATGCCGACCGGACGCGACGCCACCCGCCCCACCCTGATCGACAAGCCGGAAGTCAGCCAGGCTTACGCCGCCCTGTATGCGCAAGACGCCGCGCTCGGCAAGTCCTACCGCGACGGCATCTCGGCGCGCAAGGAATTGCTGGCCGACGCCAGCAGCTCGGAACAAAAAATGGCGAACAACGGCGCGCCGCTGCCGAACGGCTTGTCGATAGACACCGCGCGCCTGGGGCGCCTGATGCGCGGCAATCCCGAGATCCGCCTCGGCTTCGTCGCCGTCGGCGGATGGGATACCCATACCAACCAGGGCAATGGCAACGGCCAGCTGGCCGGACGGCTGCGGCCGCTGGCCGACGGCCTGGCGACGCTGGCGAACGAGCTGGGACCGGCTTTCAACGATACGGTGATTGTGGTGATGTCGGAATTCGGCCGGACCTTCCGCGAGAACGGCAACGGCGGCACCGATCACGGCCATGGCAACGCCATGTGGCTGCTGGGCGGCAATGTGCGCGGCCGCACCATCCACGGCCACTGGCCCGGCATCGATGATAAGTCCTTGAATGAGGGGCGCGACCTGGCAGTCACCACCGACTTCCGCGCCGTGCTGGCGACGCTGGCGGAAAAGCATATGCGCATCGGCGATCCGGCCATGCAGAAACTGTTTCCGCAATATGGCGCGGGCAATCCGCATGCCTTGAATTTGCTGGTGTAGCGGCCGCCGGATTCAGCGCACCAGCGCCTTGATCACCGCCCACTGCCGCCGCGAAATCGGCAGGCGGTGATCGATGTCGCGCAGGATGACTTGCCAGACTTCCTGCGGCTTGTCGGCATCGCCCTCGCCTTCCGCGATGTAGATGCCGCGCTCGACGCCGATGATGGCGTTGCGCGCCACCAGCGCGTTGCGGTGCACCCGCACAAAGTGCGCCGCCAGTTCTTCTTCGATGGACACCAGCGAATCTTCGATCAGGTATTCCTTGCTCTTGGTGCGCAGCGTGACGTACTTCAGCTCCGCCTTCAGATACAGCACCTCGCCCATCGGCACCAGTGACATGCGGCCGCGCTCCTGCACGGCGAAATGCTGGCGCGGCGATGCCGTTGCCCCGTCGGCGGCCGGCGCGACAAGCGACTGCGGCGGCTGGCGCAGGCGGCTGGCGCGCGCGATGGCCTGCGCCAGCCGTGCAGCGCGCACCGGCTTGACCAGATAGTCGAAGGCCTGCACCTCGAATGCATTCAAGGCGTAATCGTCATAGGCGGTCACGAAGATGATCAGGGGCGCCTCGATCTTGGCTGCATCCGCGTTGCTCACCAGCTGCTCGGCCAGCTGCAGGCCGCTCATGCCGGGCATCTGCACGTCCAGCAGCACAATATCCGGCGCGGTGGCGGCAATCCCTTCCAATGCAGCTTGCGCATGGGCGGCTTCGCCGACCAGGTAATGCGGACAGTCGGCAACGATGTCCGACAGCAGCGTGCTCAGCCTGGCGCGCGCAGGCGCTTCGTCGTCGACAATGAAAATGCGAGGAATCATGTTGATGGGTTGGGCGGATTGGCTAAAGAATGGTCGGCGGATCAGATTCTACTTGCTGGCCGGGGGCTTCGCCAGCGCTGCCTTTACATAGGGGAAGCTGGCGCGCACCTGGAACTGCCCCAGCGTGGTGCTGGTGGTCAGCTGCGCTTCGACGTCGTACAGCAGCGCCAGCCGCTCGCGGATATTTTCCAGCGCCATCTGGTTTCCTTCCGGCAGCGCGGCGACGCCCTTGCCGCTATACGGATTGTAGGGATTGGTGATGACAATCTCGATCCGCTCCAGCGAATGGCTGAGCTTGATCTGGATCAGGGCCGGTTCGGTGCTCGGCTCGACGCCGTAATGCACCGCATTTTCTATCAGCGGCTGCAACAGCAGGGTCGGGATCTGCGCCCGGTACACCACCTCGTCGCTGATGCCTTCGCGCTCCCATTGCACCCGCAAGCGGTCGCCCAGGCGTATCTTTTCTATCGACAGATATTGGCGGCACAAGCGGATTTCTTTTTCCAGCGTGGTCATGGCGCGGCCGTCGCGCATCAGCACGCGGATCAGGTCGGCCAGGTCTTCCAGCGCCGCCTCGGCCCGGCGCGGCTCGCTGCGGATCAGCGACAGCACCGCGTTGAGGCTGTTGAACAGGAAATGCGGCCGGATCCGCGCCTGCAAGGCCTGCAGGCGCGCCTCCACCAGCACCGGCGAAAAAGCGCGTGCGCGCAATTCGAAATAATGCTGCAGGCCGATGCCGAACAAGGCCGCCACCAGCGCCGCGCGCAAGATGCCGCCGGCGGCGTTGAGATGGGAAAAACCGTTCAGGAACCAGTCGAAGCCCGACAGCAGCCAGATCACCGCCATCGTCACCAGCGCAGGCGCCAGCGCGCACAAGATCCGCTGCATCACAAAAGAAAAGTGGCGGGCAATCCGATGCAAGCCGCACAATACCGACAGCGACAGGAAACAGGCCGGCTCGACCAGCATCGCCGATTCGACAAAACTGTCGATCGCCGCAATCAGTCCATCGCTGCGCAGCAGGATCGCCGCCATGACGGCCAGGTTCACCGCGATCAGCGCGCGGAACACGACTCCCAGGTTGCAGCCGTCGGGAATCACCTGCGCGCCGGGTTGCTGCGCCGGCGAACTATCGGCGGCCTGATCAGAAAGCATGGACGCTGGCATTGGTTGGCATAAAAACAATCATGGCTTGGTTGTAAGGCATATCTCGCAGGGTAAAATGTCTGTATCAAGCAGGCGCAGCCGATTTTCGGGGCAGTGCGAGGGTAGTGCAAGGGTAGTGATTTATAATCGCATAATTCCTTGCCTGCTCATTGCTTACTTCACTTCTTACTCTCACGCGCGATTCAAACCTCAATTATGACAGCACAACTCTCCAAAAAAGGCGAAGCTTGGTCGGCTCGTTTCTCCGAACCGGTCTCTGACCTGGTCAAACGTTACACGGCGTCGGTATTTTTCGACAAGCGCCTGGCCGAGGTCGATATCCTGGGCTCGCTGGCGCATGCCGAGATGCTGGCATATCAAAAAATCATCAGCGCCGACGACTACGCCGCGATCCAGAAAGGCATGAGCCAGATCCAGGGCGAAATCGCCGGCGGCAAGTTCGAATGGCTGCTGGACCTGGAAGACGTCCACCTCAACATCGAAAAACGCCTCACCGAGCTGGTCGGCGATGCCGGCAAGCGTCTGCACACCGGCCGTTCGCGCAACGACCAGGTCGCCACCGACATCCGCCTCTACCTGCGCGGCGCCATCGACGACATCAGCGGCCTGCTGCGCGAACTGCGCCTGGCGCTGCTGGACCTGGCAGAACAGCATGCCGACACCATCCTGCCCGGCTTCACCCATATGCAGGTGGCGCAGCCGATCACGTTCGGCCATCATGTATTGGCCTATGTCGAAATGTTCGGCCGCGACGCCGAGCGCATGCAGGACTGCCGCAAGCGCGTCAACCGCCTGCCGCTGGGCGCCGCCGCGCTGGCCGGCACCACTTTCCCTATCGACCGCGAGCGCGTCGCGAAAACGCTGGGCTTCGACGACGTCTGCCGCAATTCGCTGGATGCCGTCTCGGACCGCGACTTCGCCATCGAATTCTGCGCTAGCGCGGCGCTGGTGATGACCCACGTCTCGCGCATGTCGGAAGAACTGGTGATCTGGATGAGCCCACGGATCGGCTTCATCGATATCGCCGACCGCTTCTGCACCGGCTCCTCGATCATGCCGCAAAAGAAAAATCCGGACGTGCCGGAACTGGCGCGCGGCAAGACCGGCCGCGTCAACGGCCACCTGATCGCTCTGCTGACCCTGATGAAAGGCCAGCCGCTGGCCTACAACAAGGACAACCAGGAAGACAAGGAACCGCTGTTCGACACCGTCGACACGCTCACCGACACGCTGCGCATCTTCGCCGACATGGCGCGCGGCATCACGGTCAAGCCGGACGCGATGCGCGCCGCCGCCCTGCAAGGCTATGCCACCGCGACCGACCTGGCCGACTACCTGGTCAAGAAGGGCCTGCCTTTCCGCGATGCCCACGAAGCCGTGGCGCACGCCGTGCGCAGCTGCGTCGACCAGGGCTGCGACCTGAGCGACCTGTCGCTGGAACAGCTGCGCGCTTTCTCGCCGCTGATCGAGGACGACATCTTCCAGGTGCTGACGCTGGAAGGTTCGGTCGCCGCGCGCGACCATATCGGCGGCACGGCGCCGCGCCAGGTGCGTTTGGCGATCCAGCATTTGCGCCAGCAGTTAGGCTGATGTAAAAGCCGGCATGACGGGAAGCGCAATGCTTTGCCGTCATGCCGATTTGGCATGAATGCGGCCGGCACAAATATCCAGCGTTGGGTATAATTGCCCAGAATCACGCAATATCTCTCCATAAGCGATCAAAAGTCGCCGCATCCTCCGCGTAAAACACCCGTTTTTTACCTGGCTCGTGAGTAGTAGGCGTGGCGTTTCGCACACGCTGAAGCCCCACGCTGCGTACCAGGAATTTCTGACCGAAAATCCCTTATACTTTGTTCACCTTTGGTGCGTCTTTGCGCGCGCCGAAATAAAAACGCTGCCGATAACGCGCTGCACAGCGTCCTTGCGCCGTGCCTCACGTATCGCTTAAAAAGAACGGTCTACTGGAGGACACCTACATGCAATTCAAAACCATATTGAAAACGCTGCCGTTTCTGATGCTGGCCGCCGGCCTGAGCAGCGCCGCCCACGCCGCCGACGTCAAGCTTGGCCTGGCCGCGGCACTGACCGGCCCTGCGGCCAAATACGGCGTCGCCATCAAGAACGGCTTTACGCTGGCCGCCGATGAAGTCAACGCCGCCGGCGGCGTCAACGGCAACAAGCTGCAACTGATAATCGAAGACGAACAGGGCAAGAAAGAAGAAGCCATCAACGTTTTCAAGAAACTGATCTTCAAGGACAAGGCGCTGCTGGTGTTCGGCCCGACCCTGTCCAACTCCGCCTTCGCCGCCGACCCGATCGCCAATGCCGCCAAAGTGGTCGCCTTCGGCACCAGCAACACTGCCGACGGCATCACCGCCATGGGCCCGTTCACCTTCCGCAACTCCGTGATGGAAGCCGACGTCCTGCCGGTCACCACGCGCGCCGCGGTCAAGCATTTCGGCATCAAGAAGGTCGCCATCATTTACGGCAACGACGACGCCTTCACCAAGAGCGGCTACGACGTCTTCAAGGGCACCCTGGCCGACCAGAAAATTCCGGTCACCACCACCGAAGCCTACGCCAAGGGCGACGTCGACTTCAAGGCGCAGCTGACCAAGATCAAGGCATCCAACCCGGACGCCATCGTCTGCTCCTGCCTGACCGAAGAAGCCGCCAACATCATCCTGCAAACCCGCGCGCTGGGCATGAAGCAGCCCTTCATCGGCGGCAACGGCCTGAACTCGCCGAAACTGTTCGACATCGCCAAGGGCGCCGGCGACGACACCATCATGGGCAGCCCATGGTCGTCGGAAAACCTGACGCCGGCCAACAAGGCATTCATGGCCGCTTACAAGGCCAAGTTCGGCAGCGATCCGGATCAGTTCGCGGCGCAAGCCTATGACGCCCTGCACGTGGTCGCCGATGCGCTGAAGAAGATCAAGCTGAGCGGCGCCATCGACAAGGACCGCATCGCCCTGCAGCAGGCCTTGCCTGCGGTGACGATTGAAGGCGCGACCGGCAAGTTCGCCTTCCGCAAAGCGCCAGCCGTCACCGGCAAGGAAGTCGGCTACGATGCGCAGCAGGAAGCGATTGTGAATATTGCCAAGGGCGGCAAGTTCATCTTGTTGAAGTAATCGAATCAATAGGAGTCAATTGGGGACAGAGTTTATGAGTCGCCGCAGCGCGACGAATTACTCTCCCCGTGCGGCTCTGTACCCTATTGACGGCGTCCGGAGAAAGAATTCGGCACCAACCGCGGACACCTGCACTCCGTAACCCGTCAATTGGGGTCAGAGTAATTTACGACGATACAGCCGTCGTAAAAAAACTCTGACCCCAATTGACTGCAATTACGCTGATTTTTAGAAAAGCCCTCATGCTTGAACAACAACTCATCAACGCCCTCTCGCTGGGCAGCGTCTATGCGCTGTTTGCGCTGGGCTTCACGCTGGTCTTCGGCGTGCTGGGCGTGATCAATCTTTCGCACGGCGCCATCTTCATGCTGGGCAGCTATGCGGCGTTGCTGCTGGTCGAGCATCTGGCGCTGCCGCTGTGGCTGGCGATGCTGGCCGCCATGCTGGCCTCCGGCCTGCTCGGCCTGGCAGTCGACTATCTGGTGCTGCGGCCCCTGCGCGCACGCAACGCGCCGCACCTGGCGCCGATGATCGCGACCATCGGCGTCGCCACCATCCTGACCAGCCTGGCGCAAGGCTTGTTCGGCGCTGAAAACAAGCGTTTCCCGGTGGGCACCATTCCGGAAGAAAGCTACAACTGGGGCAATCTGCATGTCACCGCGGTGCAGATCGGCATCGTGGTGATTTCCTTCCTCCTGATGCTGGTGCTGCTGGCGGTGATGCGCCGCACCCAGCTGGGCCGCGCGCTGCGCGCCATCGCCGAATCGCCGAAGGCGGCCTACCTGCTCGGCATCAATGTCGAAGGCCTGTTCTACCTGACCTCGTTCGCCGCTGCCGCCTTGGGCGGCGCCGCCGGCGTGCTGGTCGGCCTGTCGTTCAACGCCATCACCCCTTTCATGGGCCAGCCGATGCTGCACAAGGGTATTGCGGTGATCATCCTGGGCGGCATGGGCGATATCCGCGGCGCCATGATCGCCGGCCTGTTCCTCGGTTTCGCCGAAGTGCTGACCGTGGCCTATATCTCCAGCGATTTCCGCGACGCCGTCGGCTTCGGCCTGCTGTTCCTGATCTTGCTGGTCAAGCCTTCCGGCATGTTCGGCAAAGTGCTGGAAAGGAAGGCCTGACATGACTGAACTGCTGACAACGATCGGCGCGGCCGGCTTCATCGACTGGTGGGACGGTTTCTGGTCGACCTATAACACCGTGATTTTCAGCCTCGGCGTCAACGCCATGCTGGCGCTCTCTATCTACGTCACCCTCTCCTGCGGCCTGCTGTCGCTGGCCAATGCTGCCTTCATGGGCATCGGCGCCTATGCCGCATCGCTGATCAGCATGCAGACCGGCCTGCCGTTCCCGGTCGCGCTGGCGGTCGGCGGCGTGCTGCCGGCGCTGGTGGCGCTGATCATCGGCATCCCAACCCTGCGCCTGTCCGGCGTCTACCTGGCGATGGCTACCCTCGGCTTCGGCGAGGTGGTGCGGGTGGTGGTGCTCAACATGGACATCACCGGCGGCCCGCTCGGCCTGAACGGCATCCCGCTCAAGACCGAATGGTGGCACATCGTGCTGCTGCTGGGGCTGACGCTGTACATCCTGGCGCGCATGCGCCGCTCCAAGATCGGCCGCGCCTTCGAAGCCATCAAGGAAGACGAAGTGGCGGCGCGCCTGATGGGCGTCAATGTCGCTGGCTACAAGCTGCTGGCGTTCGTGATCGGCGCCGCCATCGCCGGCGTCGCCGGCGGTCTCAACGCCCATTACACCTTCACCATCGGCCCCGGCAACTATGCTTTCGAAAACGCCGTCGAGATCCTGACGATGGCGGTGTTCGGCGGCACCGGCAGCCTGGTCGGCCCGACCCTGGGCGGCATGTTGCTGACCCTGCTGCCGGAAGCGCTGCGCGACTTCAACAGCTACCGCTCGGTGGTCAACGGCCTGATCCTGGTGCTGGTGATCCTGTACCTGCCGAAGGGCATCTGGGATCCGCGCCGGATCCGTACCTGGGTTAGCACTTTTTCTCAGCGCAAGCCGCAAGCGGGAGGCTTCGACTAATGCTGCAACTCAAGAACATCAGCAAGAACTTCGGCGGCCTGCAGGTGCTGCAGGACGTTAATTTCAATGTGCCGCAAGGCGGCATCTTCGGCCTGATCGGCCCGAACGGCGCCGGCAAGACCACCGTCTTCAACCTGATCACCGGCTTGCTGCGCGCTTCCGGCGGCGTCATTGCGCTGGACGGCGAGGATATCGGCAAGGTGGCGCCGCACAAGATCACCGAGCGCGGCATCGCCCGCACTTTCCAGAACATCCGCGTGTTCAAGGAAATGACGCTGCTGGAAAACGTCGTGGTCGGCATGCACGACCATATGGATTACAGCTTCGGCAGCGCGCTGCTCAATCTCGGCAGCTACCGCAGGATAGAAGCGCAGGCGCGCGAACGGGCGCTGGAACTGCTGTCCTGGGTGCGCCTGGACCACAAGGCGCAGATGCTGGCTGACAGCCTGTCTTACGGCGAACAGCGCAAGCTGGAGTTCGCCCGGGCGCTGGCGACCAAGCCGAAACTGCTGCTGCTGGATGAACCGGTGGCCGGCATGAATCCCGCCGAAAAAACCGAACTGATGACGGAAATCCTGAATATCAAGCAGCGCGGCTTCAGCATCTTCATGATCGAGCACGACATGCGCTTCGTGATGGGCTTGTGCGACCGCATCGCCGTGCTCAACTTCGGCCGCATCATCGCCGAAGGCAGTCCGGACGAGATCAAGAATAACCAGGAAGTGATCGAAGCCTACCTGGGCAAGGAAGACAGCGAATGACGGCTACCGCAAACAACAACCCGGCGCCTATCCTGCAAGTGCGGGACCTGGCGGTTTCCTATGGCCATATCGAAGCCGTCAAGGGCATCGACATGGTCCTCAACGAAGGCGAAATCACCGCGCTGGTGGGCGCCAACGGCGCCGGCAAGAGCACCGCCCTGCTGGCCATTTCGGGATTGCTCAAGCCGCAGCGCGGGCAGGTGCTGCTCGGGCAGCAAGACCTGACCCGGCTGTCGCCGCACAAGATCGTCCAGAGCGGCGTGGTGCAGGTCGCCGAAGGCCGCGCCACGCTCACCACGCTGAGCATCGCCGAAAACCTGGCGCTGGGCGCCTACACCCGCAAGGACAAGGAAAATATCGCCAAGGACCTGGAGTGGGTATATTCCCTGTTCCCGGTGCTGCAGCGGCGCAAGGATGGCCTGGCCGGCAACCTCTCGGGCGGAGAACAGCAGATGCTGGCCATCGCCCGCGCCCTGATGGCCAAGCCGCGCGTACTGCTGCTGGACGAACCGTCGATGGGGCTGGCGCCGCTGCTGGTGCAGGAAATCTTCCGCATCGTCGAGGAAATCAACCGCACCGGACTGACGATACTGCTGGTGGAACAGAACGTCCGCCAGGCGCTGCGGATTGCCCAGCACGGCTATGTGCTGGAAAACGGCAAGATCGTGCTGGCCGACAGCGGCAGCAGGCTGCTGGATAATCCGAAGGTGCTGGAAGCGTATCTGGGCGGCTGAGCGCACGGCACTGCCGGCATCCAGATGGATGAAGCGCTAACCCGGGTTCAAGGACGGGGGTTCAGCCTGGTTTTGCCAACGGCGAAGGAAGCCTTCTGGATCCGTTCGTTCGCCACTTCATAGACGCAGATCATCTCCACCGTGCCGACGCCTTCAGGAAAATTGCGGGTGATCAGTTCGTAGTCAACCACGACGTTCGCCATGACGGTACGATTGAGCAGGCGCGCATGCAAGTCGGGTTCCGCGAACCTGGCGAGGAAACGCTGGCGCATCTGTTCCTGTCCGCGCGCCAGCAGTTCGCCATGCAGCGCGTACTGTTCGGCGTCGGGCGCATAGGCCAGCAGCAAGGCATCGATGTCTTTAGCGTTGTAGGCATCAAGCTGCGCCTGCACAACCTGCAACGGGGTTTTTGAAGGTGCGGTCATTTTTTGATCCTGAAAAGAATCAGCACACTATACATTTCATCTGAATAGCTGTCATGCAGGCGGCGACCGATCTTTCCAGGCATCGCTGCCGCGCGGATTTATTGCAAGCTGCCCCAGCGTTCAACCGCCGGCTCGGCCACCGCCCAGCGCCAGATATCGTTGCTGCGGCAGGCGCTGCCGGTGTACCAGGCACGCTTGAGCTGGTCGCCTTCGCCGCTGTCGACCGACATGATGACTTCCTTGCACACGGCCAGCGGCGTATCGATCAGGCGCACCACGCGCACTTCGCCGTGCTCGTTGGCATAGGGGATCTGGTGCACGATCGCCCAGCGGCTGGCGTGGCCGACATCGAGGTTGCCGACGACTGCGGCGATCTCATCCTGTTCGCCCTTTTGCCAGTTGCGGAAGATGTATTTGGTGGTGGCGTCGGTGGCCGCCTGGACGCCGATGCCGATGGCGTAACCGACCGCAGGATTGGAAGTGACGGCGCCGCTGGCGACGCCGGCGGCAGCGCCGGCAAAACCGCCGATGCTGCTGCAGCCGCTGATCGTCAGCGTCGCCAGCAGCACGGCAGCGGCGGCGATCGCATTACGCGGCAAGCGCGGCAGCGGCATCACTGCAAAGCTCCCCAGCGTTCGGTCGCAGGTTCGGCCGAGGCCCATTTCCAGCCCTGGCCGGCGCGGCAGACAGTGGCCACATAAAACTCGCTGTCCGGCTTGTTGACTTGGTCCACCAGGCCATCGACGGAAAACACGATTTCCTTGCAGCTCATGCCTTCCGTGCTGATGACGCGGCTGACCGTGACGCGGCCGCGCAGATTATCTTCGATCGGCAAGGAGTGCCTGACCTGCCATTTGCCGACGGCGCCGACCGCCAGTTCGCCGGCGGCCTTGGCGATGCTGTCCTGCTCTTCGCCGTGTATCTTGCGCTGCTCATATTGCAAGCCTGCGCGCGCCGCCGCCTGCACACCGAGACCGATGCCGGTCGCCACCGCGGCGTTATTGGTCACCTTGCCCGCCAGCGCAGTGCCGGCAACGCCGGCGGCGGCGGAACTGCCTTCTGTCAATACCGAACTGCAAGCACTCAATCCCATTACCGCGCACAGCACCAGCAAACCACTAATCCGTTTTAACCGCATTCCACCATCCACTAGATAAGCCATCGATCAGATCGACGATGCATTGATAGACATCAGCCAGAGCGGCTGCAAACATTCTAGAGGAGAAAGTACGGACACGAGGCGATCAAAGCATGGCAATTTGCAAATTTTTGTTAAATGCCGCCGGCCGAAAAAAAACTTACAAAAAATGACGTTCAACAATTTCACATGACATTACAAACCGCCGCCCATTCCCCTGCCGCGTCCCTTGCCGGACGATTTATCCTTGGGCGCCGCCGAACTGCGGTCGCAGGACGCCACATCGACTCGTTGCAGCCGGTCCGCCAGGAAAGCCCTCGCCGTCTGCAGCTGCTGGTCGTCGAGCGCATCGTTCATGGTCAGCCACAGCTCGCGCAGCTGGCGCCCGTCCTGGCCTGACAAGGCCGATTCCGCGTCGATCGCGGCCGACAGCTGACGCAGGTCGAGCGCCGGGTTATTCAAGCCGTTCGCCATGTTCGCCTGGATCAGGTGCTGCCGCTTTTCGCGCTCGTTGATGATCGCGCGCGACTTTCCTTCGAGCTGGCGCCACAAGGTTTGCTGGTTCGGGTTCAGGTGCAGATCGTCCTTCAGGCCGTCGGCTACCGACAACAGATCCTCGGTGCGAAAATCCATCACCGGCGACGCCGTCGCAGGCGTCGCCAGCCCCAGGCTCAGGCTCGCCATGACGGCCAGTGAAGCAAGCTTCAAGGTTGATGACAGCGGCTTTCCCTGCATTGCAGTCTCCTCGGATCAAAACGCGTATTTAACCGGAGTTGCCATGCCAATGCGGCAGGTGAATCATTTGGTAACAGCTGGCAGCCTATTGATACAACGTGTTGCCGGGCGCAATTTGCGGCTTCCGGCGCGGATTGCTTTATTATTGCCAACTTACATTGCTATCATGTCCACACCGTCTCTATATCTCGATAAGATCGACTCCCATGATAAAAATCTCTGGTCTTACCTTCGACTATCCCGGCCACCGCGCGCTGCACCAGGTCAGCCTGGAAGTGGAAGCCGGCAGCGTGACCGCGCTGGTCGGCTCCAACGGCGCCGGCAAAACCACGCTGATGCGCTGCATCGCCGGCCTCGAAACCCCGCTCGCCGGGTCCATCAGCGTGGCCGGCATGGACGTGCTGGAACAGCCGCGTGCAGTACATAGGATCATGGGCTACCTGTCCGATTTCTACGGCTTGTACCAGGCGCTGACCGTGGCCCAGTGCTTTGAATATGCGGCGGCGGCGCAAGGCTTGCCGGCGCCGGACATCCCGCAGGCGATACAGACCACCGCGCGCCAGCTGGGATTGAGCGACCGCCTGCAGCAGACCTGCGACAAACTGTCGCGCGGCCTGCGCCAGCGGGTCGCCATCGGCCAGGCCATCATCCATGGACCGAAGATCCTGCTGCTGGACGAACCGGCCTCTGGCCTCGACCCGGAAGCGCGCGCCAGCCTGGCGGGCCTGTTCCGCCAGCTGCAAGCCAACGGCATGACGTTGCTGGTGTCCTCGCATATCCTGGCCGAGCTGGATGAATACTCTACCCACATGCTGGCGCTGCGCGAGGGCCGCGTGCTGGAGTACCGCGCCCTGCTCCATAACGGCAGCCAGCCGGCGTTGGGACAATCCCCGCAACGCTCGCTGCGGCTGACGCTGGCGCAGCCGGACCCCCGCTTGCAAGCACTGCTGGCGGCCGAGCCGGCGCTGCAAGTCAGCGCCAGCGACGAACGCAGCGCCGACTTCAATTTCAGCGGCGACGAGCACGCCCAGGCCGCCCTGCTGGCGCGCCTGGTCGGCGCCGGGCTGCCCGTCTGCGGCCTGGCCGATCAAAAGGAAAACCTGCAGCAATCCTATCTGCGCTCGGTAGCGACGTACGAGAATGGACAGAACGGACAAACCAACCGCCAAAGCATAGCCGGGAGCGCATCGTGATCAATCCTGAATTCAAACGTAACCTGTGGCTGCAGTTTTCCCTGCACCGCCTGATCGCCATGCCAGCCATCCTCGGGCTGGTCTTCTTCACGCTCAGCATCGCCGCCGCCAATTTTCCCGGCGGCGTTGCGCTCGACAGCATGGCGCTGATCCTGTTCGCCGGCATCGTCTGCCTGTGGGGCACGCGCAACGCCAGCAATGCCGTGATCGATGAGATCCGCGACAAGACCTGGGACCAGCAGCGCATGAGCGCGCTCGATCCATGGACCATGACCTGGGGTAAATTGTTTGGCGCCACCGCCTTCAACTGGTATGGCGGAATCATCTGCCTGGCGGCGTTTGCAGTCACGGCAATTGCCGGCGAACGCAGCATGACCCTGAGCGCGGGCCTGACGCTGGTGGCGCTTGGCATCCTGATGCATGCCGCCACCATCGCCCTCAACCTGCACCTGATGCGCAGCGACATTCGCGCCGTGCAGCGCGGCGGCATCGCCTGGGCAGTGGTGGTGATCGCGGTCATGTTCGCGCCGCCGTTCCGTTCCCGCCTCGACACCACCATCCAGTGGTGGGGCACGGCCTTTTCCTACGGCCCCTTCTTGCTGGCCAGCATGGTGTTCCTGGCCGCGCTGGCCGTCTTTGCCGCCTGGCGCAGCATGAACAGCGCGCTGCAGATCAGCACCATGCCCTGGGCCTGGCCGCTCGGCTGCTGCCTGCTGGCCGCCTACCTGGCCGGTTTTGCCGACGGCGTCGGCCTGCTGTGGATAGGCCTGCTGCTGGCCATGGCGATGACTTATGCCGCCTTGTTCACGGAAGAAAACGATATCGCGCTCTGGCAGCGTATCGTTGCCCGCATTGAATCCGGCAACTGGCAGGGCTTCCTGCGCAGCCTGCCGATCTGGCCCAGCACGCTGCTGTTGAGTTTTTGCTTTGCCCTGCTGCTCCTGGTCAGCAATGGCCAGACGCCGCCGTTCGAGCTGCCGCCGAGCTTCGCCTACAGTCCCTTGCTGGCTGTGACGCTGGCCCTGATGCTGCTGCGCGATAGCTGCGTCTATCTGTTCTTCGCCTTTTCCGGCAAAGGCAAACGCGCCGGCGCCACCACCATCCTGTACCTGGCGGTGATCAACGGCTTGCTGCCGTTCATGGCGCGCGTGCTGGGATTGAAGGGACTGGCGATATTTTTCATGCCGCTGCATCTCGGCAGCGCCTGGACCATGCTCGGCGTCGCCCTGCTGCATGCCGTGCTAGCCCTCGGACTGCTCAACTGGCGCTGGCGCCAGCGGGTATTGAAAGACGACACGGCGGCCTGAGCGCCCGCCGCCTCGTTTATTTGCGCGCTTACTTGTGCGCCTACTTGTGCGCTGATGCGATCAAGCCCTCGATGATCTTGTCGAGCTTGATCGCATCGGCGGCAAAGCCGCGTATCCCCTCCGCCAGTTTTTCCGTCGCCATCGCATCCTCATTCAGGGCGAAGCGGAATTCCGCTTCGTTGTAGCTGACCGCCTGCAGATCGGCGCCGGCAGCGGCATCCTTGTCCAGCGCGCGCGGCAAGGCGGCGTCGCTGGCCTGCAGCTGCGCCAGCAGTTCCGGGCTGATGGTCAGCAGGTCGCAGCCGGCCAGCGCGGCGATCTGGCCGACGTTGCGGAAGCTCGCGCCCATCACTTCTGTCTCTATGCCGAAGCGCTTGTAGTAGCTGTAGATCTGCGCTACCGACTTGACGCCCGGATCGTTGGCCAGCGTGTTGGCCGACTCGTCCCAGGCCGCGCCGGCCGATTTCTTGTACCAGTCGTAGATGCGGCCGACGAACGGCGAAATCAGGCGCACCTTGGCGTCGCCGCAAGCCACTGCCTGGCAGAAGGAAAACAGCAGCGTCAGGTTGCAGCGGATGCCATCCAGCTCCAGGAGGCGCGCCGCCTGTATCCCTTCCCAGGTCGAGGCGATCTTGATCAGCACCCGCTCGCGGCCGATGCCGGCCGCTTCATACAGCGCCATGATGCGGCGCGCGCGCGCCACCGTGGCGGCGGTGTCGAAACTGAGACGGGCATCGACTTCGGTAGAGACACGGCCCGGCACCACTTTCAGGATTTCCAGGCCAAAACGCACCAGCACCTGGTCGACGATCTGGTCCAGCTTGCTGTCCGCGTAGGTGGCGACGGTCTCGGCCAGCAAGGGCGCGTAGTCGGCTTGCTGGACTGCCTTCAGGATCAGCGAAGGATTGGTGGTGGCGTCGCGCGGCTTGAATTGCGCCAGCTGCTTGAAATTGCCGGTGTCGGCAACGACCGTGGTGTATTGCTTCAATTGTTCCAGCTGATTCATGGTTAAGCCTTTTCCTTGTAAATATTTAAAAATCAATCGTGCAGGGCTTGCGCCGCTGCCAACAGTCCACGGAATTTCTGATAGCGCTCTTGCAACATCGGCTGTTGCGCGGCAACCGGCAGGAAGCGCTCTTTCACTGGCATGCCGCTCGCCAGCAAATCAGCGCCCTGCCCATAGGCGAGGAAACCTAGTTTGGCGACGCCTATGCAAGCGCTCAGCTCGCTGCCCGCCAGGGTATGGATTTCGCGGTCGAGGATGTTGGATAGCAATTGCGCCCAATAGTTGCTGCGGGCGCCGCCGCCGACCAGCGCACAGGCGCCGACCGCCGCTCCGGCCGATTGCACCGCATGCAGCGCATCCAGCAAGCCGAAGCCGACGCCCTCCAGCACCGCATAGCCGAGCATCGCCGGCGAGCTGTCGTAGCCCAGGTTCATGAAGCCGCCGCGCAACAGAGGATCGTTATGCGGCGTGCGCTCGCCCGCCAGATACGGCAGGAACAAGGGAACGCCGGCCGCCACCGGCTGCGTCTGCGGCAAGCCGGCTTGCACCAGCTGCAGCAAGGCTTGTTCATTCGGCTGCCCCAGCAGGCCGGTGGCCCAGCGCAGGCAGCTGGCGCCGGCCAGCATCGCTCCCATGGTGTACCAGCGCTGCGGCAGCGCATGGCAAAAACTGTGGACCGCGCTGGCGGGATTGCCGGCAGCATGACCGGTGATGGCGACGATGGCGGCGCTGGTGCCGAGCGTGATGAAGCCGTGGCCGGCGGCTATGGCGCCGATGCCGACAGCCGATACCGGATTGTCGCCGCCACCGCCGGCCACCGGCAACTGCTCGCGCAGTCCAAGCTGCCCTGCCGCGGCGGCGCAGAGTCCGGCCGAGACCTCGGAACCTTCCACCAGCCGCGGCAGCTGCTTCAACTGCAAGCCGCAAGCCTGCACCATCGGCTCAAACCAGTCGCGTTTTTCCACATCCAGCCAGAGCGTGCCGGCGGCATCGGAGACATCGCTGATGCGTTCGCCGGTGAGGCACAGACGCAGGTAATCCTTGGGCGACAGGATGCAGGAAATCTCGCTGAAAACCTGCGGCTCGTACTGCCGCAGCCACAGCAGCTTGGGCGCCGTCAGGCCGGCCATCGGCAGGCTGCCGGTGACAGCAGAAAACTCAGGGTGCCGCTGCTGCAGCCATTGCGCCTGCTCAATGGCGCGCGAATCGTCCCACAGGATGGCTGGCCGCAGCACCCGGTCCGCCTGGTCCAGCAATACCGCGCCATGCATCTGGCCGGACAGGCCGATGCAGCAGACCCGGGCATAGGCCTGCGGCTGGGATTGCCGCAATTGCTGCAAGGCCGAGAGGCAGGCTTGCCACCAGCTTTCCGGATCCTGTTCGGACCAGCCGGCCTGCGGCCGCGAGACGCTCAGCCTGGCGCCGGCATGCGCCAGCACCGTGCCGCATTCGTCCAGCAGCACGGCTTTCAGTTCCGACGTGCCGAGATCAATCCCGAGAGAGATGGGACTACCCATAGATGTTGCTTTCCGGTGAAATAATGTTCAAAGACAGCCGCATGAATTGCGGACCCGCAGCGTCGGCGCCAGCCGCACTGTCTGCTTCTTGCCGTCCGGCTCTTCGATGCGCTTCATCAGCAGTTTGACGGCGCGCATGCCCAGCTCCTTGACCGGCTGCGCCATCACCGTCAGGCGCGGCACAAAGAAGTCGGCCCAGTCGAAATCGTCGAAGCCGACCAGCGCGATCTGCTCCGGCACATCGATCCTGGCGTCGCGCAGCGCGTGCATGGCGCCGATGGTCATCAGGTTGTTGGCGGCCATGATCGCGGTCGGCGGCTCCGCCAGGCTCAGCAAATGGCGGGTGGCGCTGCGCGCCGGTTCGCTGGCCGATTCGCCGTTGACCAGCAGCGCTGCGTCAAACGGCAGGCCGGCGGCAGCCAGCGCGGCGCGGTAGCCGTCGATCCGTTCGTCGGTGGTGGTCAGGCCGGCACGGCCGGCGATCAGGGCGATGCGGCGATGGCCGTGCTCGACCAGGTGGCTGACCAGCTGCTGCGAGGATTTCTTGTTTTCCACGCCGACCTGGTCAAAACCCTGCGCCATCAGGCGGTCGACCAGCACCGCCGGGATATCGTTGGCGCGCAGGTACTCCAGCGCCAGGTGCTGCGGATCGGCGGACGGCGCCAGCAGGATGCCGTCCACGCGCCGGTGATGCAGCGCCTTGACCGCGCGCAGTTCCTGTTCCGGATCGTCGCGGGTATCGACATACAGCATCATGATGCCGTGCTTGGCGCATTCGGTTTCGATGGCGTGCACGGTTTCGCTGAAATAGTGATTGGAGAGCGCGGAAATGGCGACGCCGATGGTGTTCGAGGTGGAGCGCGCCAGCGAGCGCGCCAGCGTGTTGGGTATGTAGCCCAGCGCCTGGATCGCCGCCTCCACCGCGCGCACCGTCGCCGGCCGCACCTTGCGCGTACCGTTCAAGACATGCGAAACCGTCGAAGTCGACACTTTCGCGATTCTTGCGACATCATCCATCGTAGCCAATTATTCTCCTCCTCTTCAGACCGGCGGCTGCCGGCAATCCCGCTCCGGCAGCAGCCCTCTTTACATCAGCGCGCGCTGGACCAGCCTTTGTAGCTAGCGACATTATCATGAGTAATCAGCACCGGCGCCAGCAAAACCACCGGCTTGGCGGGACGCTTGCCGTTCAGGATGTCGTAGCCGATGGCCACCGCATCCTGCGCCTGGGCCCATGGGTCCTGGCTGGCGGAAGCCTGGATCGAGGGGCCTGACTTCAGCGCGGCTTCGATATCCGGTGCGCCGTCGACCGAAGCGATGACGATGCCGCTGCGCTTGAGCTGCTTGGCGGCGAGATCGCTGCCGATCGCTTGCGGATCGTTGATGGTGAACAAGCCGTCGATTTTCGGGAAGCGCGTCAGATAACCCTGCATGGCATTCAGGCCGCCTTCGCGCGAACCCTTGCCATCCTGGTCATCGGACAATATCTTGATGCCGGGGGCGGCAGCGAATACGGCTTTGCAGCCTTTGACGCGGTCGGTCACGGCCGTCACCTGCGGTCCGTTCTGGATGATCACGTTGCCCTTGCCGCCCAGCTTGTCGACCAGGTACTTGCAAGCCAGCCGGCCGGCCTGTTCATTATCGGTCTGCACCGTCGCATCGACGCCCTTGGCGCCGACGTCCACCGCTACCACCACGATGCCTGCCTTCTGCGCTTTCTTGATGGCCGGCTCGATGGCGACCGGATCGGTGGCGTTGAGCAGGATCAGGTCGACCCCGGCGGAAATGAAGTTGTCGATCTGGGTAAACTGCTTGCTCAAGTCGTAGTCGGCCGACACCGCCGTGACCTTGACGTTCGGGTTGATCTGCTGCGCCTTGGCCTTGGCGCCATTGGCCAGCGTCACAAAATACGGATTGCCGAGCGAACCGACGGTGATGCCCACTGCTTTCAGTTCACGCGCCTGCACTGCGCCCGAGACAGTCAACGCCAGCGTCAACGGCAGTATTGCGGCTAAAGCGAATTTTTTCATCATGCTTGATCTCCTGTTGCCGGTCATATGGAAATCCAGGGGCAGCGACCAGCTTGCCGTCCCCGGTGGTCTGTCAAATCAGTTAAGTGCGCGCACCCGACTGCCGGTAGCGGTCCAGCGCCACCGCGCCGATGATCACGATGCCCTTGATGATGTATTGCCAGATATCGGAAACGCCCAGCAGCACCAGGCCGTTGGTCAGCACGGCGATGATCAGGGCGCCGATCAGGGTGCCGCCGATGGAACCGACGCCGCCGGTAAAGCTGGTGCCGCCGAGGATCACCGCCGCAATCGCATCCAGTTCGTAAGACTGCCCCAGCTGCAAGCCGTTGGCGGCTGACAGGCGCGAAGCCGTCATGACGGCGCCGAGGCCGGCCAGCAGGCCGGACACCGCATACACGAACAGCAGCACCTTCCATACCTTGATGCCGGACAACCGCGCCGCCTCATGGTTGCCGCCGACCGCATAGATCTGCACGCCGATCACGGTGCGGCGCAGGATGAACCAGGACAGCGCCACCACCACCAGCGCGATGATCACCAGCCAGGGCACGCCCAGCACTGAATCGTTGCCGATGAAGGCGAACGGCAGGTCCGGGTTGAACACCGTCTTGTCGTCCGCCAGCAGGCGCGCCAGGCCGCGCATGGCGGTCAGGGCGCCGAGCGTGACGATGAAAGGCGGCAGCCGCATGAAGGCGATCAGGACGCCGTTGGCCAAGCCCAGCAGCAGGCCGAAGCCGACGCCGGCGGCGATCCCCAGCATGCCGAACTGCGGCGACAGCGAAGCCAGCATCGCCACCACCGCCGAGGCCGCCAGGATCGCGCCCACCGAGAGATCGATGCCGGCAGTCAGGATCACGAAAGTCATGCCGGCGGCCAGCACGATATTCACCGAGGCCTGCTGGGTGATGATCGACAGGTTCTGCACGGTAAAGAAGTTTTCGCTCATCAGGGCGAAACCCAGCACCAGCAGCAACAGCACCGGCAGCATGCCGGCCGTGCGCAGCACACCGCGCAGTTGCTCGCGTTTGCCGATGGTCTCGGCCGTGATCTTGCTGCTTGCTTCCATGATCATTGTCTCCTTGCTGTTCTGGTTCATGATTGCCGTCCTTCGCTGATGCGGCCTGCCGATCAAGCCGCCTGCGGCTCTACCTGCTGCGCGCCGGTGGCCAGTTCGATAATGTTTTCCTGGCTGATCTCGCGTCCCGAATGGCCGCCAAGTTCCGCCACCAGCTCTCCTTCGCGCATCACCAGCACGCGGTCCGAGGTGCCGACGATTTCCGGAAGTTCGCTGGAAATCACCACCACGCCGACGCCGGCCTTGGCCAGTTCATTGACGATGCGGTAGATCTCTGATTTGGAACCGATATCGACGCCGCGCGTAGGCTCGTCCAGGATCAGCACATGCGGCTTGATTTCCAGCAGGCGCGCCAGCAGCACCTTTTGCTGGTTGCCGCCGGACAGCGCGCCGACGTTGACGGCGCCGGAAGCGACCCGGATCGAGAGCGACCTGATCGCCTCTGCCGAGCGGCGGGCGCCGCGGCTGCGGTCCAGCACGCCGCCGTAGCGGGAATCCGGCACGCAGGCGCAGACATTGATGTTGTCGCGCACGCTCATGTCGAGGAACAAGCCTTGCGCCTTGCGGTCTTCAGTCAGGTAGACCACGCCGGCGCGGATGGCGTCGGTCGGGCTGCGCAGGCTGGCGACCGCCTGGCCGGCCACTTCCAGCGTGCCGGCGATGCGCGGATCGGCGCCGAAGATCAGGCGCGCCAGCTCGGTCCGGCCGGCGCCGACCAGGCCGGCGATGCCCAGCACCTCGCCTGCATGCAGGTCGAAGCCGCAACCGCGCACGCGGCGGCCGTCGGCCATGTCGCGCACCCGCATCACCACATTGCCGGGATCGTAGGGCGCATGTTCCTTCTTGTAGAAGCCGGAAAGATCGCGCCCGACCATCATTTTCACCAGCGCCTCGGCCGAAAGATCAGCGCGCGGCAGCATGCCGACATGCTTGCCGTCGCGCAGCACCGAGACGCGGTCGGACAATTCATAGATCTCGGCCATGCGATGGCTGATGTACACGATCGCCAGCCCCTCCTGGCGCAGCTGGCGGATCAGGGCGAACAGGCGGTCAGTCTCGCGCGAAGACAAGGGCGTGGTGGGCTCGTCCATCACCAGGATGCGCGCATGGGCATGGATGGCGCGCGCAATTTCCACCAGCTGACGCTCGGCGATGGACAGGCTGCTGACCTTGGTCTGCGGCCCGAAGTCGGCGCCCAGGCGCGTCAGCACATCGACGCAACCGGCTTCCATCGCCTTGCGGTCGACCGTCCAGCCGCGCTTGAGCTCGCGGCCCAGATAGATGTTTTCCGCCACGCTCAGGTTCGGACACAGGCTCAGCTCCTGGTAGATCACCGCCACGCCCAGCTCCTTGGCCGCGCGCGGGCCGTAATTGGCGACCGTCTTGCCGTCGATGCGGATTTCGCCGCCGGCATCGGCGGCATGGGCGCCGGACAGCACTTTCATCAAGGTCGACTTGCCGGCGCCGTTCTCGCCCATCAGGGCATGCACCTCGCCGGCGTAGACCGTGAGATCGACTTCTTTCAATACGCGCAAACCGCTGAAAGTCTTGGAAATGCCGCGCATCTCCAGGATGGGTGTGGTTGCTGGCGTCATAGGCGGCCCCTCAGTTTGAATGAATGCTCAACCCAAAATAAAAACACGGATAGCAAGATGCGGGCATCGGCCCACTGCCAAGCAATCGCCAGTGACCGGCAAAGCTCCGGCGAGAGCGAATGATCAATATTGATATTTTTTGACAAAGGACAACGAGGTCGGATCACCTCGTCGCGATACGGTATTTTCATTTGTCTCCTGGCGCTCTTGCTTTTTTACCTAGGTCGCCGCGGCCGGAAAATGCAGTCGGCGGCCTGATTTGAGACCAATACTAGTGCAAAGCAAGCGCTTGCGCAAGCGCTTGCTTTTTTGCCGTAAAAGTTAATTCCGAGGAACTTAATGCTTTCTTAACCAAAATCCGGTAAAGCGGTGCTACCCTTTACTCCCAAGCTTCCATGACAAGAATTCCGCTCATAAAAGCCGCTCCACGCAAAGATTCCATCCGTGTACGAATAACTCCAACCAAAAAGGGACACTGCATGAGCAATGTGAAAGCCGGCCAGCCGACGCCAAGGATCCCGGATACGAACAGCGCGAAAATCATCAGCCAATTGTTTGAACACGCCGGCATCCATCTCAACGGCGACCAGCCCTGGGACATGCAGATCCATGACCCGGCGTTCTTTCAAAAGATGTTTGCGACCTGGGAGCTTGGCATTGGCGAGTCGTATATGGATGGCGACTGGGATTGCGAGCAGCTGGATGAGTTCTTCTTCAGGGTCACCAGCCACGACCTGGAGCAAACAGTGGTCGGCCCGGCAAAAATCGGCTTCTTCCTGGAAATCCTGCGACAGAAATTCTTCAACCTGCAAAGCCGCAAACGCGCCTTCCAGGTCGGCGAGCAGCACTACGACATCGGCAACGACCTGTTTGAAAAGATGCTCGATTCCAGCATGACATATACCTGCGGCTACTGGCCCAAGGCCGAGAACCTGGAACAGGCGCAGCTGCACAAGCTCGACCTGATCTTCCGCAAGCTGGAACTGAAACCGGGCGAGCGCCTGCTGGATATCGGCTGCGGCTGGGGCGGCCTGGCGCGCCATGCGGCGCAACACTATCAGGCCGAAGTGGTCGGCATCACGGTTTCGAAGGAGCAGCAGAAACTGGCGCAGGAACGATGCGCCGGGCTGCCGGTCCAGATCGAACTGATCGACTACCGCGAGCTCGCAGGGCAATTCGACAAGATCGTTTCAGTCGGCATGTTCGAGGCAGTGGGCGCAAAAAATTACGACGAATACTTCGATGTCGTCGCCCGGCTGCTGAAGCCGGACGGCCTGTTCCTGCTGCACACCATCGGCAATTACGAGACCGAGAAAAAGCGCGACGTCTGGCTCGACAAATACATTTTCCCCAACGGCCACCTGCCCTCGGCCAAGGAAATCACGTATGCGCTGGAAGGGAAATTCCTGATACAGGACTGGCACAATTTCGGCCAGGACTACGACCGCACGCTGATGGCGTGGTGGGACAATTTCGAGAAGGCCTGGCCGACGTTGCAAGACAAGTACGGCGAGCGCTTCTACCGCATGTGGAAATACTTCATCCTGTCCTCGGCCGGCTTTTTCCGCTCAGGCCAGGGACAGCTGTGGCAGCTGGTGCTGAGCAAGCGCGGCCGCAAGGGGCTGTATCGCTCAGTGCGCTAGCGCAGCGGATAACTCTTTCGCGCCCCTGGACGGGGTCGCCGAGACGGCGCTTTTTTAAGCGCGGTTCAATTGCCGGCGACCGTCATGCTTTCAATCAGCACCGAACCGGTCTGCTTGGTGCCGCGGATCAGGGTATCGGCGCCGATGGCGACGATCTGCGCCAGCATGTCCTTCATGTTGCCGGCGATCGTGATTTCCTCGACCGGATACTGGATGATGCCCTTCTCCACCCAGTAGCCGGAAGCGCCGCGCGAGTAATCGCCGGTGACGTAGTTGGTGCCCTGCCCCATCAGCTCGGTGACCAGCAAGCCGGTATCGAGCTTCTTCAGCATCGCCTTGAAATTGTCGCCGGCCTTGGTCAGCGAAGAAGTCATGCTGAGGTTATGCGAACCGCCCGAATTGCCGGTGGTTTTCATGCCCAGCTTGCGCGCCGAATAGGTCGACAGGAAGTAACCCTGCACCACGCCATCCTTGACCACGTCGCGGCGCTGGGTCTTGACGCCCTCTTCGTCGAAAGGCGCGGAACCGACCGCACCGATCACGTGCGGATCTTCAACGATCTGGATATGCGGCGCAAATGCCTGCTGCCCGAGGCTGTCCAGCAGGAACGAGGACTTGCGGTACAGCGCGCCGCCCGACACCGCCTGCACGAAAGCGCCCAGCAAACCAGCCGCCAATGGCGCTTCGAACAGCACCGCGCACTTGCACGTATCCAGCTGGCGCGCATTCAGGCGCGCCAGGGCGCGCTCGGCGGCATAGCGGCCAATGGCTTCCGGCTTGGCCAGCTGCTTGGGGTCGCGCATGGAAGAGTACCAGTCGTCGCGCTGCATGTTGCCGCCCTTGCCGGCGATGGGGGCCACCGAAATGGTGTGGCGCGAGAACGGGTAGCCGCCCATGAAGCCGCGCGAATTGGCGCTGACGAAGTGCGATTGCTGGGCGTAGACGCCGGCGCCTTCGCTGTTGGTGATGCGCTTGTCGACGGCAAATGCTGCCGCCTCGCAACGTTTCGCCAGCTCCACCGCCTCTTCGGCCGAAATCAGCCACGGCGAGCAAAGTTGCAAATCCCGTGGATTCATTTCCAAAGTATCAACGTCCGGCAAGCCGGCGCAGTCGTCTTCGGCGGTGAAACGGGCAATGTTATAGGCCGCTTCGACCGTATCCTGCAAGGCTTTGGCGGAAAAGTCCGAGGTGCTGGCATTGCCGCGCCGGGTATGGCCTTCCTCGCCCAGGTAGACGGTGACGCCCATGCCCTTGTCCTTGTTTTGCTCGATCGTTTCGACGCTGCCCTTGCGTACGCCCACCGACAAGCCGCTGCCTTCGCTGATTTCAACGGCGGCGTTGGAAGCGCCTTTTTCGCGCGCATAACGCAAGACATCCTGCGCCAGCTGTTGTAATTGGGCTTGACTATGGGTAAATACGGAGTCGCTCATGGGTCGGTTTTCTTCGAATTAGGTATAAAACGGTTATCATAGCAGTCGTTTACAGTATGGAAGCACCCTTTACATCATGCCAAATCCCAATCGGGGCTCCTGCGGCTTTCAGTCCAGCGAGTTCGAACAAGAATACGACCGTCCCTCCAAGTCCCAGCTCAAGCGCGAGATGACTGCCTTGCAGAAGCTCGGCGAAGAACTGATCGCCGAATCGCGCGACCGCGTCAAGCGTGTGCCGATGCCGGAAGATGTGCGCGACGCCATCCTCGAATGCCAGCAGATCAAGGACCACGAAGGACGCCGCCGCCAGACCCAGTACGTCGGCAAGAAAATGCGCAGCCTGGAGCCGCACGAAATCGCCGAAATCCAGAAAACCCTGGATAGCTGGCGCGGCCTGTCGAAAGCCGACACCGCCGCCATGCATGCGCTGGAGCGCCACCGCGACCGCCTGCTGAAGGACGACGGCGCGCTCACCGAGCTGCTGGCGCACCATCCGGAACTGGACGTGCAGCATGTGCGCACCATGATCCGCAACGCCCGCAAGGAGCAGGCCGAGAACAAGCCGCCGAAAGCGTATCGCGAGATTTTCCAGTTGCTGAAGGAATTGCAAAAATCTTCGGCTAGCCAGGACGAAATCGACGCCGAAGACGACGACGAGCAAGATGAGCACAATTAATCCTGCGCCAACGCCGGCCGCGGGCCTGAAAATCGGCCTCGTATCGATTTCCGACCGCGCCAGCAGCGGGGTATACCAGGACCAGGGCATCCCTGCCCTGCAGGATTGGCTGGCGGCTGCGCTGGCCAGCCCGTGGCAGGTGGAAACCCGCCTGATTGCCGACGAGCGCGCGCTGATCGAGCAAACCCTGGTCGAGTTGACAGACCAGCATCATTGCGACCTGGTGCTGACCACCGGCGGCACCGGCCCGGCCCGGCGCGACGTCACGCCGGAAGCAACGCTGGCGGTGGCGACCAAGGAGATGCCTGGCTTCGGCGAACAGATGCGGCAGATCAGCCTGCAATTCGTGCCGACCGCGATCCTGTCGCGGCAAGTCGCCGTGATACGCGAAACCGCCGACCATGCCGCATTGATCCTGAACCTGCCGGGACAGCCGAAAGCCATCAAGGAAACCCTCGAAGGCTTGAAGGATGCCGACGGCAAGCAGAAGGTGTCCGGCATCTTCGCCGCGGTGCCTTACTGCATCGACCTGATCGGCGGTCCGTATATCGAAACCAATGAAGCAGTCTGCAAGGCGTTCCGGCCGAAATCGGCAATCAAGCCTGTCTAGGCGCCTTCTTTATCCAACCATTCTCAGCGGACAGCATCGATGTCGCCAGCGGCTTTCAGCAAATTCAGCAAGCAAAGCAAACCCCGTTTCAACCGCGCTTTATTCCTGCCGCTGCTGGCGCTCAGCTTGAGCGCGCCGGTGCAGGCGCAAACCCTGCGCCTGATCAACGAGTATCCGGCGACTTCGGTCACCGCAGCCGCCGACCTGCAGTTTGCCGACACCGTCAGGCAGCTGGCCGCGGCGCTGCCGGCGGAGACGCTGGAAATCGTCACCGAGCAGGAAGCGCAAAATCCCTTCAAAGGCAGCGCCCAGGTCGGCGCGCTGAGCGACGGCAAAGTCGAGATGGCGACGCTGTTTGCCGGCATCGCCGGCGCCAGCGATCCGTTCTTCCTGCTGTCTTCGCTGCCGTTCACAGTCAGCAGCTTCGAGGATGCCAGGGCGCTGGCAAGCTGCGCCCAGCCCGCTGTAGAACGGCATCTGCGCAAGCTGAACGCACACCTGCTGTATGTCACGCCATGGCCGCCATCGGGCATCTGGTCGGCCGCGCCCGTCACTGGCCTGGCGGCGTTGCAGGCGCTGCGCATCCGCACCTATGACGACAACAGCCGCGCCGTGTTCGAGCAGGTCGGCGCCCATAGTGAGAACCTGCCTTTTTCGGCAGTCCCTGCCAAGCTCGCTGCCGGCGAACTGAACGCCGTGCTGTCCTCCGGCGACGGCGGCGCCGGCAACCGCCTGTGGGATCAGCTGGGCAACTTCAGCGCCATCAGCTACGCCATCCCGCTCAGCTACACCGTGATCAACCAGGATGTCTGGCAGCAGCTGAAGCCTGAGCAGCAAGCCCTGCTGAGCGAGGCGGCCAAACGCACTGCGGACGCTTCCTGGAGCAAGGTCAAGGACCGCATCGAAGCAAATTACAGCCGCATGCGCGAGCACAAGATGACGCTCAACCTGGCGCCGGCGCAAGAGCTGCAAGACAGCTTGCGCAAGGCGGCGGCCAGCCAGGTCACGGCCTGGCAGCAAAAGGCCGGCGCCGCCGGCATCGTCGCACAATGCCTCAAGGGCATTGCGCAATAAAACCGCCGCCTGGCCGGCACTGGAGAAACCGATGATCGACAAGCCGCAACGGCAAGGTACGCGCAGGAATTTCATGCAACTGGCGCTGGCCGCAGGAAGCGCTGCCGCGCTGCCGTGGCTGGCACAGGCGCAGGCCGCCGCGCCGCTGGCGGCCGCCGGCGACAAGGGCACGCGCCTGATCCTGCTCGGCACCAAGGGCGGCCCGACACCGTCCGCCCTGCGCGCAGCGCCGGCCAATGTCCTGCTGATCGACGGCCAGCCGTATGTGGTGGATTGCGGCAACGGCGTCGCCCAGCAGCTGGTCAAGGCCGGCGTCAAGCTGCCGCAGATCCGCGACATTTTCCTGACCCACCAGCACTCCGACCACAATGCCGACCTCGGCAACCTGGTGCTGCTGGCCTGGGCCACCGGCCTGGCGACGCCGGTGCAGATGTACGGGCCGCCGGGCATGCGCCGCATGATGGACGACTTCGTCCGCATGAACGCCATCGACATCGCGGTCCGCATCAAGGAAGAAGGCCGGCCGCCGCTGCGGCCCCTGGTCAAGATCCATGAATTCAGCGGCCCGCGCGTGGTGCTGGAAAACGACCAGGTCAAGGTCACCGCTGCCCTGGTCGACCATTACACGCTCAAGCCGGCCTTCGCCTACCGCTTCGACAGCAAGGACCGCTCGGTCGTGTTCTCAGGCGATACCGCCTACAACGACAACCTGATCCAGCTGGCCAAGGGCGCCGACGTGCTGGTGCACGAAGTGATGTACCTGCCGGCGCTGGAAAAGCTGATGCGCACTGTCGACAACGCCCCGACCCTGCTCGATCACCTGGTGAAGAGCCACACCAGCACCGCGCAAGTCGGCCTGGCGGCGGCGCGCGCCGGCGTCAAGACGCTGGTGCTGAGCCACTTCGTGCCTGGCGGCGACCCAGGCATCACCGATGAGATGTGGTCGGCTGAAGCGCGCAAGCAATTCAGCGGTGAGATCATCGTCGGCAAGGATTTGATGGTGATCTGAGCAGCTGCCGCCATCCCCGTTTTCCCGTTAATTTTTCAATCAAGATCCGGACCAACCCATGTCAAGCACACTCGAAACCCTGGAAATTTCCACTTCTGAAAAACCAACTGCCGCTGTCATCTGGATGCACGGCCTCGGCGCCGACGGCTCGGATTTCGTCCCCATCGTCAAGGAACTGGACCTGGGCGGCTGCCCCGGCATCCGCTTCGTCTTCCCGAGCGCGCCGGCGATCCCGGTGACCATCAACAACGGCTACGTAATGCCGGCCTGGTACGACATCCTCACCACCGACCTGGTGCGGCGCGAAGACGAAGGCGGCCTGCGCAAGTCGCAAGCCGACATCGAAGCCTTGATCGCGCAACAGATCGCGCTCGGCATCGCCGCCGACAAGATCGTCCTCGCCGGCTTTTCGCAAGGCTGCGCGATGACGCTGCAGACCGGCTTGCGCTACCCCCAAAAGCTGGCCGGCCTGATGTGCCTGTCCGGCTACCTGCCGCTGAACGACAAGATCGCCGCCGAACGCCACGCCGCCAACCAGCACACGCCGATCTTCATGGCCCATGGCCGCGCCGACCCGGTGGTGCTGGTCAACCGCGCGGAAATGTCGCGCGACCTGCTGCAGCAACTGGGCTACAGCGTGGAATGGCATGAATACATGATGCAGCACTCGGTTTGCGCCGAAGAAGTCGCCGATATCGGCAACTGGCTGCGCCGCGTGCTGGCTTAAGCAGACAGAGCAGCCGGCGCCGCGTATGCTGACGCCGGCCGCATGACTACCCCGCCCTTTCAACGGCGGGGTATTTTTTTGAAAGTTGCATTTTGAAAATGGCGGACCTATCATGGCGCCAGCATTGATCGCTTGATGGGAGCGGATATCCCGGACCACCCCAGGCGTTTGCGAGGAAAACATGAACAAGACTGGAATCGTGCTGGCCCTATCGGCATGCGTATCTTTCGCCCATGCCGCCGACGCCGGCAAGACCATTGAGCAATACCGCCAGCAAGGCTCTTCAGTAAAATCGATTGCGCCGATTTTCAGCCAGTTGCTGGTAGTCCCTTTCCCGTCCGGCTTCAAAACCGCATTTGAAAACACTCAGGGCCCGCGCTATATCCGGGAAGCGGTGCCGGAAAAAGAAAATGTCGATGAATGGACCCAGATGATCACCGTCACCGGCTTCAAGGACCTGGCGTTGAATCCAAAAGTCACGCCGCAGTCCTTCGCGGTAAACATGGCCGCCGGCTTCCAGCGCGCCTGCCCGACCTCGTTCAGCGGCCAGGAAATCGGCATCGGCAAGATCAGCGAGCGCGACGCCTTCGTCCTGGTCGCCTCCTGCGGCACTTCTCCTGCCACGGCCGGTAAAACCAGCGAAGCGGCAGTGATCGCGGTGATCAAAGGCAGCAGCGACTATTACACGATTCAATGGGCAGAACGCGGCGCGGTGTCCGCCACGCCGCTTGCCATCGATGTGGGCAAATGGACAGAGAAATTCAAGCAGTTGAACCCGATCAAGCTTTGCCCGATTGTGGCTGGCGAAGCAGCGCCGTATCCGAGTTGCGTCAATTAGCCTTTCAACTTCATATCGCACGGAGAAGACTATGTGGACTCATGAAGAAAGCATCGAAACCAGCGCCGCTCCATCCCGCGTCTGGGCGCTGTTCGCCGACGTCGCGCGCTGGAAGGACTGGAACGCCGGCATCGAGAGCATCGAATTGCACGGACCGTTCGTTGCAGGCACGACTTTCACGATGCAGCCGCCCGGGCAGGACGCCCTGACCAGCACCTTGACCGAGGTCAAACCCAACGAAAGCTTCATCGACGAGACCGTGGTGGATGAAACCCGGGTGCTGGTCAGTCACAAGTTGGCGCCGCTGCCGTCCGGCCGCACCAGGATTATCTACAGCACGGAGATCAGCGGACCGGACGCCGCTGACATCGGTCCGATGGTGACCGGTGATTTTCCCGATGTGCTGGCGGCCCTCAAGAAACTGGCCGAGCAATCTTGAGATAGACTCTCATAGCCATTCTTTTTCGCAGAATACAAAGGATTCCATGAACGAGACATTCCAGACCTTTTCCCGCCGCCGCCGCGATGTGCTGCTGAGCGCGCTTTCCGCGGCTGCAGCCGCCGCCCTGCCCGGCATCGCCCGCGCCCAGGGCAAGGACGCCAGCCCTGCCGACCAGAAATTCAACGGCATGCTGGCCGACTTTGCCGAGGAAATCCTGCGCCTGTCGCCGACTTCCGCGACTGCGCTGGGTCTCGATTCCGGCACCCGCGCCGCGCTCAAGTCGCGCTTGCAGGATGCATCCCCGGCCGGCGACGCGCTATGGGCTAGCCAAGTGAAATCGATGCTGGCGCGCATGCATGCGGTGGACCGCGCCAAGCTCAGCGCCGATGCGCAAACCCGCTACGACAGCGTGCGCTACGCCGCCAACGAAGGCGTGGACGGCCTGCGCTTTTCCTATGGCGGCGCCGCCAGCGGCTTCTACGGCGGCACCAATCCTTTCCCGGTGACGCAGCAGGATGGCGCGCTGATCGCCGTGCCTGAATTCCTCGATTCGCAGCATCACATCGCCAACGCCGCCGACGCGGAAGCCTATCTCGAACGGGTGACGGCGATGGCGCGCCTGCTCGACCAGGAAAGCGCGCGCATCGAAGAACAGGCCGGCAAAGGCGTCATGCCGCCCGATTTCATTGCCCGCACCGCGCTGACCCAGCTGCAGAACTATCGCAACACGCCGGCAGCAAAGCAAAAGCTGGTGACGTCGATCGCCCGCCGCACCCGCGAGCTCGGCATCGAGGGCGACTGGGAAGCGCGCGCGACGGCGCTGGTGAACGGCAAGGTGTATCCGGCGCTGGAACGGCAGATCGCCAGTTTTTCCAAAGCCACCGCCAAAGCCAGCGACGTGGCCGGCGTGCACCGCTTGCCGGACGGCGCCGCGTATTACGAATGGGCGCTGAAGCTGGGCACCACCACTACCCGCAGCGCCGCGGAAATCCACGCCATCGGCCTGGAGCAGAACAAGGCGCTGCAGGCGCGCATCGACACCATCCTCAAGGCGCAGGGCATCAGCCAGGGCACGGTGGGCGAACGCCTGCTGGCGCTGTCCAAGGATCCCAAGCGCTTCTATGCCGACGACGACCAGGGCCGCGAGCAGCTGATCGCCTACTGCAACGAGCGAGTCGCCGCGGTGCGCCTGCTGATGCCGAAGATCTCGCACCTGGACCTGAAGGCGCCGCTGATCATCAAGCGCGTGCCGCCCGATATCGAAGCCGGCGCCGCGCTCGGTTACATGAATTTCGCGGCGCTGGACGGCTCGCGGCCGGCAATCTATTACATCAACCTGAAATCGACCACGCTCTGGCCGAAATCGGAAATCGCCACGCTCACCGCGCACGAAGGCATTCCCGGCCATACCTGGCAGGGCGCGTATCTGGCGGAACGCCATGTGGAGCTGCCGCTGATCACTTCCATGATGGGCTTCAACGCCTTCATCGAGGGCTGGGCCCTGTATGCCGAGCAGCTGGTGGACGAGTTCGGCATCTATGCGCACGATCCGTTCAGCCAGATCGGTTATCTGCAGGCGCAGCAGTTCCGCGCCTGCCGCCTGGTGGTCGATACCGGCCTGCACGCGATGAACTGGACGCGCCAGCAAGCAATCCGCTTCATGGTCGAAAACTGCGGCCGCGGCGTCGCCGCCATGACCAGCGAAGTCGACCGCTACTGCGTGTCGCCGGGACAGGCTTGCGGCTACAAGATGGGACACAACGAAATCCTGCGCCAGCGCGACCGCGCGAAACAGGCGCTGGGCGCCCATTTCGACCTGGCTGGCTTCAACGATGCGCTGGTGAAAAGCGGCGGCGTGCCGCTGACGGTATTGCCGACGGTGATCGATCGCTACATTGCCGGCGTCAAGGTCAGCACATGAGCATCAGCGGCGACGGCAGGCAATCCTGCCGTCGCCGCTGCATCGGTTCAGGCCTGCAGCTGCGGCGTGTAGCCGGCGTCCTTGATAGCCTCGGCCAGTTCAGCGGCGCTGGCCTGGCTCTGGATAGCCACGGTGTGGCTGTCGATCTTGATATCCACCTTGGCGCCTGCATCGACGCCGTTGATGGCCTTGGTGATGCGGCCGGCGCAATGGCCGCAAGTCATGTCTTGCACAGTGAATTGAATCATGTTTTGCCCCATGGGTGAGTTGATCGCTACACCCACTATAAACCTTCCCACGGTAGCAAGGTCAAGCCCGGATTGGCGCTGCCGAGATCAGTTGAGGCCGTTCTTGCCTTCGATTTCATTGGCTTTCAGGCCACCCAGGCGCGCATGCAGGCGGCCGCGGGTAGCCACGGCAAACGCCACCACCACTTCATCGGCGTTCGGCGCGTCGAAGAACTGGCTGGTGACGGTGTCGTAGTGCGACGGCACATACAAGGCATGCTTGTGCGCCAGCGGAATATCCAGTTCGGCGCCGGGCACGCCGCGCTTGCCGGCTGACGGAATCCACGCCTTGCCGCCGCCGATCGCTTCGCGGATAGGCATCACCATGGCTGGCGTCAGGAAAGCGTTGCCGTGTTCGTATTCGCCGGCGATGCCGACGATGCAAGCCTTGCCGTAGCTTTCCAGCTCTTCCCCTGCCAGCGCGGCGACGATGCGGCGGCCGAATTCGCGGCCCAGCGCGGGAGAATTCGCCAGGATCAGGTCCAGGTTGTCGCTGAAGCGGCCGGCATAGGGATTGTGGATGGCGGCGGCGATGACGATCTTGCGCAAAGGCTTGCCGTCGGCCAGCATGCCGTTTTCATTGGCCAGCGTGTCGTCGATCTGGGTGTACCACTTGCGGATATGATAATTCTCGAAATTGGCTGGCTTGGACATGATGCGTTCCTGACAAGTTAACTGGTGGAGGGGGCTTTGGAGAGGAATCCTAACTTGCCGGCACCCTCCGCCATATAGCGCAACGCGTATAGCCGGTAGAGCTTTCCAGCGCAAAAAACGGCAAAAAGCGCAGGCTGTTAAAATTATGCTTGACCTTCCCATCGTTGGAAGGTCCATCATCAAGCTATCCCCACTCCCTGAACCGAGTCCACCATGAGCAGTACCCAGGCATTGACCGAATTCCAGTTAGCGATCGAGGGCATGAGCTGCGCCTCTTGCGTTGCCCATGTCGAAAAGGCCTTGCGCAAGGTCGCCGGCGTGCAGGATGTCAGCGTCAACCTGGCGACCGAACTGGCCACCGTGCAAGGCGACAGCGCAACCGCCATCGGCCCGCTGGTGGCGGCGGTGGAAAAAGCCGGCTATGCGGTCAAGCAACAGGAAATCACGCTCGCCATTGAAGGCATGAGCTGTGCATCCTGCGTCAACCGGGTCGAGAAAGCCTTGTACAAGGTGCCGGGCGTGCAAAGCGTGGCAGTCAATCTGGCCAGCGAAAAAGCCACCCTGAGCACCGCCGGCGTAGTGCCGCTGGAGGGCCTGATTGCAGCGGTGCAGGCAGCGGGCTACGAAGCCGCGCTGCCGTCATCAACGGCAGATGCCCCGGCGCCAGGCGCCGGCAAACCTGCATTGCCGAGCTGGTGGCCGGTGGCCGCCGCCGGCGTGCTGACACTGCCCCTGATCCTGCCGATGCTGCTGATGCCGTTCGGCGGCGACGGCGCCCTGCCCGGCTGGTGGCAGCTGGCGCTGGCGACGCCGGTGCAGTTCTGGCTCGGCGCCCGCTTCTACCGGGCCGGCTGGCGCGCGCTCAAGGCAGGCAGCGGCAATATGGATTTGCTGGTCGCGCTAGGCACCAGCGCTGCTTACGGCTTGTCGCTGTATCTGCTGCTGGCGGAGGCACATGGCGCCATGGCGCATCTGTATTTCGAAGCATCGGCGGCGGTGATCACCCTGGTGCTGCTGGGAAAATGGCTGGAAACCCGCGCCAAGCGCCAGACCGCCGATGCGATCCGGACCTTGAACGCGCTGCGCCCGGAACGCGCGACGGTGCGGCGCACTCAAGGCGCCCACAGCGCCGACCATGACATCGCCGTCGTTGCCTTGCAGCTCGGCGATGTGGTGGTGGTGCGCGCCGGTGAGCGCATCGCGGTGGACGGCCAGGTGCTGGAAGGCCAGAGCCAGGTCGACGAATCCCTGCTGACCGGCGAAAGCCTGCCGGTGGAAAAACAGGCCGGCGACCGGGTTGCCGCCGGCGCCATCAACGGCAACGGCCTGCTGCTGGTCACGACTACCGCCATCGGCGCCGAAACCACGCTGGCGCGCATCATCCGCATGGTCGAGCATGCGCAGGCCGCCAAGGCGCCGATCCAGCGCCTGGTGGACCAGGTCAGCGCGGTGTTCGTGCCGGTAGTGCTGGCAATCGCCTTGCTGACCTTGCTGGGCTGGGGCTTCAGCAGCGGCGACTGGCAGCAGGCGTTGCTGAATGCGGTGGCGGTGCTGGTGATTGCCTGCCCTTGCGCACTGGGACTGGCGACGCCGACCGCGATCATGGCCGGCACCGGCATCGCGGCGCGCTTCGGCATCCTGATCAAGGATGCGGAAGCACTGGAAATCGCGCACCGCATCGGCGTCGTCGCTTTCGACAAGACCGGCACCCTGACTGTCGGCCATCCTGTGCTGCTCAACTACCTGCCGACGGCGACCGGCGCGGATGCCGCCAGAGATTTGCTGGCGCTGGCGGCGGCCGTACAGCGCAACAGCGAACATCCGCTGGCGCGCGCCGTCATCGCCGCCGCCGGCCAGGCCGGCATCGCGCCGACGCTGGCCGCCAGCAAGGTGCAGAGCGTCGCCGGACGCGGCGTGCAAGCCAGCATCGGCGCTGCGCAATGCTTCCTGGGCAGCAGCCGCTGGATGCAGGAACTGGGGATGGATACCGCAACGCTGGCCGCCGCGGCGGCCGGATTGGAAGCGGAAGGCCGCACCATTTCCTGGCTGGCGACCGAGCAGGACGGCCAGCGTACGGTGAGCGGCTTGCTGGCGTTCGGCGATGAAATCAAGCCAACCGCCAAGGCCTCGATCCAGCAATTGCAGCAGCAGGCCATCCGGGTCGCCATGCTGAGCGGCGACAACCGCGGCAGCGCCAATGCAGTCGGACGCCGGCTTGGCATCAGCGAGATCCATGCGGAAATCCTGCCGGCCGGCAAAGCCAAGGCTGTCATCGACTTGAAGGCCGGCGGCGCCGTGGTGGCGATGGTCGGCGACGGCATCAACGATGCGCCGGCGCTGGCGGCGGCCGATGTCGGCATCGCCATGGCGACCGGCACCGACGTCGCCATGCAGGCCGCCGGCATCACGCTGATGCGCGGCGATCCGGGCCTGGTGGCCGACGCCATCGACATCTCGCGCCGCACCTACAGCAAGATCCGCCAGAACCTGTTCTGGGCTTTCATCTACAACCTGATCGGCATTCCGCTGGCGGCGCTGGGCTACCTCAATCCGGTGCTGGCCGGCGCCGCCATGGCCTTCAGCAGCGTCAGCGTGGTCAGCAACGCGTTGCTGCTGCGCCGCTGGCGGCCCGCCGCGCATCCGCCTGTCAATCTGTCCGCCAAGGAGGCACCGCATGACAACTAAGGCCATGAATATCGGCGACGCCGCCAGTGCTTCCGGCGTCTCGGCCAAGATGATCCGCCACTATGAAGAAATCGGCCTGATCCCGGCCGCCAGCCGCAGCGACGCCGGCTACCGCACCTATGCCGAGCGCGATGTGCACCTGCTGCGCTTTATCCGCCAAGGCCGTCTGCTGGGCTTCTCGATGAAGCAGATCGCCGAGCTGATCGGCCTCTGGCTGGACCAGTCGCGTCCCAGCAGCAAGGTCAAGCAGCTGGCGCTGACGCATATCGCCGAACTGGACGACAAGATCAAGGAACTGCAGGCGATGAAGGGCACGCTGGAACAGCTGGCTTGCCATTGCCACGGCGATGCGCGGCCGGATTGCCCGATCCTCGACGGGCTTGCCAAACTGTAAAACGATGCTAGAATCCGAACCATGTTTTCCCTGACCCGCCTGAAGAACCTGTTAATACTGCTGCTGGCGCTGGCAATCCCCTTGCAGGGATACGCGGCGGCGGCGATGGTTTTCTGCGGCCCGGAAAAACCTGCAGTGGCGCTGGTCGCCGGTGTCGACGGCCATGCCGGCATGGCGCATCATCATGCCGAGACGCAAAGCGCCGGCCAGGTCCAGCATGGCGATTCCGATCATGCGGGTTCGCACGACAACTCCTCCACTTCATGCAGTTCCTGCGCAGCCTGCTGCGTTGGCGTGCTGCCGGTCAATGCGCCGCTCACCGCGGTGCAGCCGTTGCCGGTGATTCATCCTGTTGTTTTCCCACTGTCGGGTTTTGTCGGCTACACGCCGGAGAACCCTGAACGCCCCCCTTCATTCCTCGCCTGACGCCGTCATTCCAAGTTCTTGCTGTATGCCCTGCAGCGGCAAGCTTGCCAGACAGCCGATGCAGCAACCGTAGCCGTCGCACACGCCTGTGAGCGTGCTCGCCAACGCTGGTGCATCGCGCTGCATTTGATTCGTTATCGAGGATGCCATGTTCATTTTTTTACGCAGGCGCGTGCTGCCTGCCGCGCTGCTGGCCGTCCTGGCCGGTTGCGCCAGCCTGAGTCCCGACCAGGGTTTTGGCGAGGTCGCCGTACTCGCCAAGCCGGGTCTGGGCCAGACGCCGCCGCGGGCGCGCACCGATGAGGAGCGTGCCGCCAGCCGGCAAATGGTGCAGCAACTGCTGCAAAAACCGCTGTCGGTAGACGCCGCCGTGCAGATCGCCCTGCTCAACAACCGCGGCCTGCAAGCCGACTATGAAGCGCTGGGCATCGCCGAAGCCAGCTGGGTGCAGGCCAGCCGCCTGCCGAATCCCGGCTTCAGCTTCGGCCGCACGCGCAGCGGCGACGACATCAAGATAGACCGCAGCTTTTCCATGGCGGTGATGGGCTTGCTGACCTTGCCGGTGACTGCCCGCATCGAAGCCCGGCAATTCCAGGTCGGCAAGCTGAACACCGCCAACCGCATCCTGCAGGTTGCCGCGGACACCCGCAACGCCTACTACCGGAGCGTCGCCGCCAGCCAGAGCGTGCGCTATCAGGAACAGGTAGAAAGCGCCGCCGCAGCCAGCAGCGAACTCGCTGGAAAAATGGCTCAGGCAGGTAATTTCAATCAGCTGGAACTGGCGCGCGAGCAAGCGTTTCATGCCGACGCCGTGACCCAGCTGGCGCGCTCGCGGCAGCTGGCGGTGGCGGCGCGGGAACAGTTGATCCGCCTGCTAGGCCTCAGCAGCGAGCAAAGCGGATTCACGCTGCCGCAGCAGTTGCCCGAGCTGCCTAAACAGCGCCCGTCCTTGCAGGATAGCGAACAGCTGGCAATGGCGCAGCGTCTTGACATCACGGCAGCGAAACTGGAAGTGGACGGCTTGCAGCAAAGCCTCGGACTGAACCGCGCCACGCGCTTCATCAACGTGCTGGAGCTGGCTTATCTGCACAACTCCGAACCGGGCGCCTCGCGCGAAACGGGCTACCAGGTCAGCCTTGAGATTCCCCTGTTCGACTGGGGCGGCGCGCGCGTCGCCAAATCGGAAGCGATCTACATGCAAGCCGCGCACCGGCTGGCGGAAACCGCCTTGAACGCGCAATCGCAGGTACGGGTTTCCTATGCCGATTACCAGAGCGCCTACGACCTGGCGCGCCACTATCGCGATCAGGTGCTGCCGCTGCGCAAGCGCGTTTCGGACGAATATCTGCTGCGCTACAACGGCATGCTGTCCAGCGTCTTCGAGCTGCTGGCGGACGCCCGCGAACAAGCCAATGCGGTGAATGCCGCCATCGACGCCGAGCGCGATTTCTGGATGGCGGACAACGCCATGCAGTTGGCGCTGGGCGGCCCCGTCAACCAGCCGCCGCAAACCGCGGCGAGCGCCAATCCACAAGGGAAATAAGCATGAGCCATTTATCGAGACGCGCCTTTTTGCAAGGCTCCGCGCTGGCGGTCAGCGCCGGCGCTGTCAGCCGCATCGCCGCCGCCAGCCTGCCCGAAGCAGTAACGCAAACCCAGGCCGGCACGCAGCCGCCGCTCAGCCCGGCCAGCGGCCGCCCCTATCAGCCGGTGGTCACCCTGAACGGCTGGACGCTGCCGTGGCGCATGAACAACGGCGTCAAGGAATTCCATCTGGTGGCGGAACCGGTAGTGCGTGAAATCGCGCCCGGCATGAAGGCCAAGCTGTGGGGCTACAACGGCCAGAGTCCGGGGCCGACGATCGAAGTGGTGGAAGGCGACCGCGTGCGGATTTTCGTCACCAACAAGCTGCCCGAGCATACCTCCGTGCACTGGCACGGCCAGCGCCTGCCGAACGGCATGGACGGCGTCACCGGCCTGACCCAGCCCGGCATCAAGCCCGGCAAGACCTTTGTCTATGAATTCACGGCGCGGCGCGCCGGCACTTTCATGTACCACCCGCATGCCGATGAAATGGTGCAGATGGCGATGGGCATGATGGGCTTCTGGATCACCCATCCGAAAGATCCCTCGTTCATGCGGGTCGACCGCGATTTCGTGTTCCTGCTCAACGCCTACGACATCGAACCCGGCGCCGCCACGCCGCGCGTCAATCAAATGACCGATTTCAACCTGTGGACCTGGAACAGCCGCGCCTTTCCCGGCATCGATCCGCTGGTGGTGCGGCAGCACGACCGGGTGCGCATCCGGGTCGGCAACCTGACCATGACCAACCATCCCATCCACCTGCACGGCCACGAATTCGTGGTGACCGGCACCGACGGCGGCTGGACTCCCCCGGCCGGCCGCTGGCCGGAGGTGAGCGTCGACATCGCCGTCGGCCAGATGCGCGCCATCGAATTCGACGCCAGCGAGCCGGGCGACTGGGCCCTGCATTGCCACAAGTCGCACCACACCATGAACGCCATGGGCCATGAAGTGCCGACCATGATCGGCGTCGACCAAAAATCGGTGCTGAAGAAAATCAACCAGCTGATCCCCGACTACATGGTGATGGGCGACAAGGGCGGATCCATGGGCGAGATGGAAATGCCGCTGCCGGACAACACCCTGCCGATGATGGGTGGCCAAGGCCCTTACGGCTCGCTGGAGATGGGCGGCATGTTCAGCGTGGTCAAGGTGCGGGCCGGACTGGCGCGCAACGATTATCGCGATCCCGGCTGGTATCGCGCACCCGCCGGCAGCGTCGCTTATGAATGGCAAGGCGCGGCCGCCGATTTGCCGGCCGCCGGCAGTCCCGGCCCGACGGCGCCAGACGCTGCAGACAAGGAGGCGATCGTCAACGTCGTCAAGCCTGCCGCGCATCGCCATCAATAGAACGTTATATTTTCATCAACCAAAGGAGTCCATCCATGAAAACTTCCCTCTTTATCTCCGTGCTCTGGTCCGCTTCACTGGTTTTTGCCGGCGCCGCGCATGCCGACGCCGGCCACCATCACGCCGACAGCGATGGCGCCATCGGCCAGCCCGGCCTGATGGCCGACGTCACGCGCATCGTCAAAATCGACATGGGCGACAATATGCGCTTCACGCCCGCCGACATCCGTGTCAGACAAGGAGAAACCATACGCTTCCTGGTCAGCAACAACGGCAAGCTGAAGCATGAAATGGTGATCGGCAGCGCGGCCCAGCTGGCGCAGCACGCGGCGCTGATGCGCAAGATGCCGGAGATGGAACACGCAGATCCTAACCAGGTGACGGTCGAGCCAGGCAAAAACGACGAGCTGGTATGGAAGTTCGACCGTGCCGGCACGGTCGATTTTGCCTGCCTGGAGCCGGGGCACTACGAAGCCGGCATGGTCGGAAAAGTCGTCGCCGCTCCCGCCAAAGCCTCGGTCAATTGAGCAAGAATTCCAAAACAATGACATTTTGGCATTTAGTAACGAGCTGTAAAAAGCCGGTACTTTTTGCCTGCGGTCGCCGAGTATGGACCTCTGAAGCGGAGCTTGATAAGCGCCAGCGCGGCCGCACATACAGTAGAACAGCCAGAGTATCCTCAGTCATCCCCCGGCATAAGCGATATCAACATGCCAAATTGAACACACCGGACACTTCAGTTTGAAAGGATCAAGACCATGCAATACCTGCAAATATTCGTTATTCTCGCCACCCTGATCGTCGGCATCCCTCTTAGCAGCATGGCAAGCACCAGCGATGCCAAGGAAATGCAAACCACGCCGGCCGACGAAACCGCGCTGCCCATGGTCGCCGGAGAAATCCGCAAGGTCGATACAGGCAGCGGCAAGATCACCATCAAGCACGATGAAATCCCCAACTTTGGCATGCCCGCCATGACCATGCTGTTCAAGGCCGGCGACCCGGTCATGCTGGAGCAGTTCAAGACAGGCGACAAGGTGAAGTTTGCGGTCGACAAGGTGGATGGCGCCTTGACTATTGTCAGCCTGGAGCTGGCGGCGGAATGAGCCAGGACCGCCGTCTTATGGACGCCGATTGACTATTCGGACATCCGGCGTCTCATTCGCCGGATTCACCAGTTCCAGCGTGACCACCGGCCCTTTGCGCGGATCATGCAGGAAGGTGATCCTCACCTTGCTGGCAGTCTCGATGCCGGCAAAATCCCTGGCCAGTATCCGGGTCACGTTCGGCAACTCTTCTGAACCGAGGGCAAAGGCGTCGCTTTCGTTCTGCTGATCGGAAGGAATATGGCCGTTCTTGTAGACACAGGCCACGGCTTGCTCGGCGGCGATGCCATTGCTCATGAGAAATGAATCGTTGACCATGAACAGGGCGGGAGGGATCCTGGCCAGGTCCAGCTGGCTGACGTCCGGCCAGTCGTTCTTGGTGATCACTTTGCCGCCCTCGTAATATTTGGCGACAAACTGGTCGCCCATGCAGGGCAGGTGCTCGGTCGCCGCCTCGGCGTGCTGCAACAGCTGTTGCACATCGGCGGGCTCAAATTCCACTGTAATCGTATTTATCATGGCCGGATTATCGCATTGCGGGAACGCGCGCAGGCAAATCGTCTTCGCTCGCGTGGCATGAAACACTTGTCGCCAGCCAGCTACGCCATCGATAAAATTGCCGCCAAATCATCGAATCCCTGCAGCCGGCATCACGTCCTGTATATAATGTGCGGCATGGAAAACCCCAATGAATTCGTAGAATGGCTGCGCTCTGTCGCGCCGTATATCCATGCCTTCCGCGGCAAGACCTTTGTGGTCGCCTTTCCGGGCGAACTGGTGACCGCCGGCGCGCTGCCGGTGCTGGCGCAGGACCTGTCGCTGCTGCATGCGCTTGGCATCAAGGTGGTCATCGTGCACGGCTCGCGCCCGCAGGTGGAAGAACAGCTGACGCTGCGCAATGTCGAAGCGCGCTTTCACAACGGCTTGCGCATCACCGATATCGCTGCGCTGGAATGCGCCAAGGAAGCTGCCGGCGAACTGCGCCTGGACATCGAAGCCGCATTTAGCCAGGGTTTGCCCAACACGCCGATGGCGCATGCGGCCATCCGTATCATTTCCGGCAATTTTGTCACCGCCCGTCCGCTCGGCGTGATCGATGGCGCCGACCTGCAACTGACCGGCGTGGTGCGCAAGATCGACTACGACACCATCCATCCTATCCTGAACGCCGGCGGCCTGGTGCTGCTGTCGCCGCTGGGCTTCTCGCCTACCGGCGAAGCGTTCAACCTGACCATGGAAGACGTGGCTGTCTCGGCGGCGATTTCCCTCCGTGCAGAAAAATTGATCTTCATCAGCGAAACGCCGCTGATGAAGGATGCCGGCGATACCGAAATCCGCGAGCTGTCTTCGCACCAGGCGCAAGCCGTGCTGGACAGCGGCTGCCTGCCGGCCGATTCCGCCTTCTACCTGCAGCACGCCATCAAGGCTTGCAACGCCGGCGTGCCGCGCGCCCACGTGGTGCCGTTCGCCACCGACGGCTCGGTGCTGCTGGAACTGTTTACCCACGATGGCGTGGGCACCATGATTTCCTACGAAAACCTGGAAAGCCTGCGCGAAGCCACGATTGAAGACGTCGGCGGCATCCTGAAGCTGATCGAACCGCTGGAAGCCGACGGCACGCTGGTCAAGCGCGGCCGCGAACTGATCGAGCGCGAAATTCATTACTTCTCGGTGATCGAGCATGACGGCGTAATCTTCGGCTGCGCCGCGCTGTATCCCTTCCCGTCGGAGCGCATGGCGGAAATGGCTTGCCTTACCGTCAATCCGGAAGTGCAGGCGCAGGGCGACGGCGAACGCATCCTCAAGCATATGGAAAGCCGCGCCCGCGCGGCCGGCTTCAGCAAGCTGTTCGTGCTGACCACCCGTACTTCGCACTGGTTCCTGCGGCGCGGCTTCGTCCACGCCACGGTCGACGACCTGCCCAAGGACCGCCAGCACATGTATAACTGGCAACGAAAATCGCTGGTGCTGATCAAGACTCTTTAAAATCAAGATCCGGCGCCAGTCGAACCATCCTCCAATCTATTGATCTTATTAGTGAGCCCGTTGCCCGGGCTCGCATCATCTACAAGGAAAAACCATGGCACGCACCGTTCATTGCATCAAGCTCGACAAAGAAGCCGAAGGCCTCGACTTCCCTCCTTACCCGGGCGAACTGGGCAAGCGCATCTATGAGAGCGTTTCGAAAGAAGCCTGGGCTGGCTGGCTCAAGCACCAGACCATGCTGGTCAACGAAAACCGCCTGAACCTGGCCGATGTGCGGGCCCGCAAATACCTGGCGGCGCAGATGGAAAAGCATTTCTTCGGCGACGGCGCCGACGCCGCTACCGGCTATGTGCCGCCGACCGAATAAACAGGCTTTACAGAAGCTCTCCCTTCCCTCCTCCTCTGCGGCAAAACAAGCATCGCTCGTTTTGCCGCAGAAGCAGCACCTCCCCGCCGCAATGCCGATCCGGATTCAAGTTTCCTTCAGTGGCCCGCGCTTGTCGCCAGATTGGCGCTAACTGGTCGCCGGATTCATGCCGGGACGATACTGCTCACCACGCCATTCACACGGACCTTCACTGGCGATTTGTCAGGCGCCTTGTCGGCGATGATGCTGTACGAAGTCACCGAACCGTTGTTCCACGCGCAGCTGACCTTGTAGCCGCCCCTCGCCCGCAAGCCGGTAAACGAGCCGGACGCCTGCCATGCCGCGGGACAAGCCGGCAGCAGCACAATAACCCCTTCATGGCTTTGCAGCAGCATCTCGGCCATGGCCCCCGGCATGCCGAGATCGCCATCGATCTGGAAGGTCTCCGGCATCATGGCGGTGAACAGGTTGGGAAAGGTGCTGTCTTTCAGGCTGCCCTTGATCATGGTCAGCGCGTTCTCGGCATCGGCCAGGCGTGCGAACAAGGCGCAGCGCCAGGTCCAGGTCCACGACTCGACGCTGTCGCCGCTGATGTCGGCCAGGGAGACGTTGCCGGCTGCGGTTCCCAGCGGCAGGCCGCAGCGGGCCAGCAAAGCGACCTTGGCGGCTTGCGCAAACGCAGGCGTGGCGGCCGGCGTAATCTGGCGGCCCGGATACACCGCAATCAGATGCGAGGTGTGGCGATGCGTCAGGCTGAGCCCTTTGCTCTGCATCAGAGCAGGGCTGGACTCATAGTCTTCCTGGAACTCCTGCAACTGCCCTTTGGCGCCGATCAGGTTAGGCGCAAGCTTTGCCTGCATCGATTTCACGGTAGCGAGCAAGCTGCTGTCGCCTGCCGGAGCCAGGCCGGCGCTGGCCAGGGCGGCGCTGGCGCTCTGGAAATTCTGGAATACGTCCCACACCAGTTCCTGGCCGAACATCACGCCATCCTCCGCCGGCCCCTGTTCGGGCGAGCCGGCATTCGTGCTGGGAACCACGTACAGCTGGTTCGCATTGAGCTTGAGCTGCCCGATCCAGAACTGGGCCACTTCCTTCAGCATCGGATACGCAGTCGCCTGCAAATAGTTCATGTCATGCGTGAAAGCATAGTGCTCCCACATGTGCTGCATGTACCAGGCGTTGACCGGCGTGTACCAGTTCCAGCTGCCGCCGCCGAAGATGCTTTGGCTGGTGCGCGCGGTCCAGCCGCTGCTGCCGGGGAAGTTCGCCTGCGTCGAGACGCGCAGGGCCGGCGCCTGGGCAACGATGAAGTCGGACAAAGGCAGGTGGCAGTCCGGCAAGGCGGTCGATTCCGCCGACCAGTAGCACATCTGGACGTTGATATCGTTGTGGTAATCGCTGTGCCACGGCGGGCTGTTGGAGTTGTTCCACAAGCCTTGCAGATTGGCCGGCAGGCCGCCTTTCCTTGAACAGCTGGCGAGCAGATAGCGCCCCAGGTGGAAGCGCGCCTGCTCCAGCGCAGGGTCGGCGCTGCCGCTGGTGCTCTGATAAGCGCTCAAGCGCATATCGGTCGGCAGCTTGAGCAGCGCCGCCGAGCTGCTGCCCCAGTTGGCGTCCACCGCCGTCATCAGCGGCTGGAAATCCGAAAAATGCGAGGCATACAGCGTGGCGAACGACTGCGCCGCAGCCGCGCTCAGGGTGGCGTTAACCACGGCAAGCGGATCGCTGTCGCTGCGCCAGCCGCCGCTGTAGCTTGCCGCGTAATTGGTCCGGGCATCCAGCAGCAGCATGATGCTGTCGCAAGCGCTGAACTTGATATTCGCGCCGCTCTGCGTGGCGCTGCCATTGCTGCGGAACAGGCGCGCCTTGGCCGCGTACTTCAAGCCGTTGTCGGCAAGGCTGCTGCTGAAGGACAGGCTTTCTTCGTTGGCCGAAACCAGCGCCGCAACGCTATCGCCCGCTTGCCCTGACGCCAGCTGCAGCAGGCCGGACAGGCCGCCCGGCGCTTCCGAGCGCAGCTGCATGACGATCACGTTGTCGACCTTGCTGGCAAATGTCTCGCGGATGAAATAGTTGCCGCCGTAAAGGTAGCTGGTGGTCTGCAAACCGTTCTGCAGATTCAAGCGCCGTTCGTATTCGCAGGCGACGGCCTTGCCTGCCGTGGTAAACGCGGAGCCGCTCAGCACGATTTCCGCGACCTGGAAGTGTCCCTTCTTGGGATCGCCGGAGCCGGCGTCCGCCGGGCATTTAGAGGTGTCGAAGCTGAAGCGCCAGTAGCGATAGCCGCTTGAACCGCTCAATGCAAAAGTCTGCTGCATCCCGCGCGCCGAGAACGGCGCTATCGATTTGCTGTCCAGCTGGGTCCAGCTGACGCCGTCGTTCGAGCCCGCCAGCGTCCAGATCTGCGGGTCGCGCGCCGGAACGTCATTGGCGCTGGTCAGGGCGTAACTGGAAATGGTTTGCGCCGCTCCCAGATCCATCTGCCATTGCACGATCTCGCCCGGATTGACGAACACGCACCATTTGGTGTTCGCCTTGCCGTCGACTGAGCTGTCGATGCGCTCGCTGCCGGAGCTGGTCAGCGCACCCATGCCATGGCCGGACGGCGAGAACGCATAGAGCGACTGCGACGACGGGTTTTGCAGCAGGCTCACGCCGTTCAATCCTATTTCCGCAATCTGGAAATGGCCGTCGTTGAGCGCGGCGGCCGACACCGTGAAATCGATCTTGTAATAGCTGTAGGCAGCAACGTTTGAAAATGCATAGCTGTTGGTCTGACCGCGGCTGGCGAACGGGGTCGTTGTGAAATTCTGGCTGTCCAGCACAGTCCAGCTGCTGCCGTTATTGGAACCGGATAGCACCCACTGGAGCGGGTCTCTGGCCGGCACGTCGTTGGCAGAACTCAGTGTGTAAGTGGAAACGACGGCAGCAGCGGAGAGCGTTGCCTGCCAGGTGACCAGGTTCGGCGGGCTGACGATGCACCACTTGGTGCTGAGATTGCCGTCAACGGTGGACAAGATGCCCTCGCCGGAACTGGAGGCGCTGGCGCTGACGTTCGGCGAGGTGATCGCCGGCGGCAGGCTGGCGCCGAAGGACAGCGACAGGTTGCCGAAGTTCTGGTAGCTGCCGAAGGGATCGCCGTAGGCGTCGCCATCGTAGTTGTTGACGCCGGTCCACAAACTTTGTTCATTGAATTGCATCTGCTCCAGCAGCACGCCGCCCGCCAGCATGGCGCCTGCACGGCCATTGCCGATCGGCAGCCAGGTGCTGGCCCAGTCGTTGCCCGCAGTCTGGTAGAACAGGTTCTGGCTGGCGTTGCCGGCGATCGGCGCGGTCCGGGCTATGCCGGGCAGGTCGGCTTTGCTGCTTGCCCTGGGGGCGGCGGACGCAACCGTAGCGGCAGGGCTGTCGGCACTGCCGCCGCCGCAAGCGGCCACCAGCGGCGATGCCGCCAGCGCCGTCATCTGGCCCAGCAATTTGCGCCGCGAGGGATTGGCCGGTACGCCTTTATCCGATGTGATCGTTGCAGCGACAGCAGGAAGAAATTCAGCATTTTTGCTTTTCGTCATGACGCTCGTCTCCAGTTATGTAGCGGCCCCGATTTGGAAATCTCTTCAACGTCCGCACCATCCATGCCAGGGCCAGAGGCTGGAGGCAATCAAAAAAAAAGAGGCAACAGCGACATTGCTGCTACTGCTGCAACTGCTGCCTCAACCTCGGAGATCCGGCAAGATCGGCGAGACACCGGCAAGGCCGGCGACTTATGCCTTAGAACGAATGGCTGATGCCGGCATAGCCGCCATTTTGTGCATGTCCCGGCAAAGGATTGTCGAACTCGGTGCCAAAATCGGCATTGCCCTTGTTGCGCACCGTGCCGACGGCCGCGTACAACAGCGTACGTTTCGACAGGTTGTAGTTGGCGCCAACCATGAACAGGCTGGCGCTGCCGGCGTCATGATTGAGCTTGGCGTGGAAGGCGCCGCCGATCAGGGTCAGGGCCGGCGTCACCGCGTAGTTGGCGCCTATCCAGTAGTGGTTCAGCTTGTCGGGCGCAGTAGGCGCGGCGGTGTCCGGCGCCGAGATGTTTTCGTAGCCGGCAAACAGCTTCAGCGCGTCTATCGTGTAAGTGCCGCCCACGATCAGGTCCTTGGACGCCGTGTAGACATCGGTGTAGCGGCCATTGGTGTCGCGGATCACGTCATAGATGCCGCGCAGCTCCAGGCCGCCATTGGTGTACACCAGGGAGATGCCGTCGCTGCGGCCGTTCTTGGTGGAACCGGCTTTTTCGCCCAGGCTGGTCTGGGCGGTGGCGTTGAAGCCGCTCCAGGTCGGCGTCTGGTATTCGATGACGTTATTGGCGCCCGGCCAGTTGCGGCCCTTGACCAGGCTGGCCGTGCCCATGAATTGCTGGCCGGTCGGATCGAGGTACCAGACGTCGTTGACGATGAACAGGTTCTTGCCGAACTTGATCGAGCCGGCGCTGCCGTTCAGGCCGACGTACGAACGCCGGTTGAACAGCGCGCTGCCGTTGGTGGTGCCCTTGGTGGCGTCGAAGCCCGATTCCAGCAAGAAGAAGGCGCCCAGCCCGCCGCCCAGGTCTTCGGTCCCCTTGAAGCCGATCATGCTGGTGCCCCACTGGTTGCCGGAAGCCGCCAGCTTGCTGCCGGTCTGGCCGGTCAGGTTGCCGTTGGCGTCCTTCAGGGCGACGCTGCTTTGGTAATCGACGCCGGCGTCGACCCGGCCGTAGATGGTGACATTGGTTTGCGCCTGCGCCTGGCTGCAGGCAGCGCCGATCAGCACAATGGCTGCCTGCATGCACTGCAATGTAAGTTTTTTCATGTTGAGTCCCCTTTATAGTTAAATTTTGTCCGACCACCCTCCTCTCAGCACCGGAGATAGATTCGAACCTTCGCTAGAAGCCTTTTGCATTGCGAGCGCGCAGCAGATCGCAACCGGCAGAGGCGCTGATGGCGCCAGCTGCCGGCAGCACCCGTCACGGGAGTCTGCTATTGCGCTGGATTACCCGGCCGCTGCAGCCTGCTGGCGGCAGCGGTCCGGCATGGAGCCTGGAAGATCAGTCGTACAGCACTGCAGCGATCTTAGGGTCGCCGATGTTGCTCTTGTCGTACCAGTAGAAGCCGGTGTCGATCACCTTAGGCAGCTTCTCGCCCTTGAGCGCCTTGACCGCGGCTTCCACGGTCTTGTAGCCGATGCCGACCGGGTTTTGCGTGATGGCGCCGGCCATGCTGCCGTCGCGGATTGCGTCTTTCTGCTGCTTGCCGGAGTCGTATCCGACGATCACCAGTTTGCGCTTCATTTCCTTGACGCCGTTGAGCACGCCGATGGCCGAGCCTTCATTGGTGCCGAAAGCGCCCTTCAGGTGCGGATAGGCCTGCAGGATGGACTTGGTGATCTCGGTCGACTTCAGCTGGTCGCCGCCGCCGTACTGGATGCTGACGATCTTGATCTTGGGATAGGCCTTCATGCGCTCGACGAAACCGTCGCGGCGGTCGATGCCGGTGCGGCTGGTCTGGTCATGCGCCACCACCGCCACTTCGCCTTCCTTGCCGATCAGCTCCGCCATCTTGTCGGCCGCCAGCGCTGCCGCCGCCTTGTTGTCGGTCGCTGCAGTGGTCACGGGGATGTCGCTGTCCACGCCCGAGTCAAACGCGACAATCGGGATGTGCGCGGCCTGCGCCTTCTTCAGCAACGGCAAGGCGGCCTTGCTGTCCAGCGCGGCGAAGCCGATGGCCTTCGGCTTCTTGGCCAAGGCTGCCGACAGCATATCGATCTGCTTGTCGACCATGGCTTCGGTTTCCGGGCCTTCGAACGATACCTTGACGTTGAAATCCTTGGCAGCCTGCTCGGCGCCCGACTTTACCGCCTGCCAGAACTGGTGCTGGAAGCCTTTGGAAATCAGCGGGATATACACTTCATCCGCAGTCGCCGCGGCGCTGAATCCCAGCGCAAGCGCCAGGCCGATGGCAATGTTCACTGCTCTTCTCTTTATCATTTCAAGTCTCCTCTATGGTTATCAACGACGGGTGAAACTGAACTCCCCCGTAACATCATTGCACGTACAAAACTTGCTCATGTCTTTTCACTGACGCCGGCGGCGCAGGATATCCATGTAAACCGCCAGGATGATGATGACGCCGGTCACCACGGTTTGCCATTCCTGGGCCACCGACATCATGCGCAGGCCGTTGATCAGCACGCTCATGATGAAGGCGCCGATGATGGTGCCGAGGATGGTGCCGGTGCCGCCCGACAGCGAAGTGCCGCCGATCACCACCGCGGCGATCGCATCCAGCTCGTAGCCCTGCCCCAGCGCCGGCTGCGCCGAATTCAGGCGCGATGCGATCAGCAGGCCGGCGATGCCACAGATGGCGCCGCCGAAGGTATAGATCGCCACCTTCCAGAAATCGACGTTGACGCCCGACAGCCGCAGCGCTTCTTCATTGCTGCCCAGCGCAAAGGTATAGCGGCCGAAGATGGTCTTGTTGAGAATGATGCCGGCGGCGATCGCCACCAGGAACAGGATCAGCACGGCGTTAGGAATCGGCAGCGCCGGGATCAGGCTGCCGATCAATGAATCCTGCGAAATGGCCGAGAAGCCCGGCGTATCGTTGAAATAGATCGGCTTGGTGCCGGAGATCACCAGCGACAAGCCCTTGAGCAGCATCATCATGCCCAGCGTGGCGATGAAAGGGGGAATCTTGAGCTTGGCCACCAGCACGCCGGAAATCCAGCCGCACAGGGCGCCGAAAAAAATCGCGGCGGCGATGCCGACATAGATCGGCAAACCCATGTAGGTCAGGAAGACGCCGGCCATGACCGCGCAGAAGGTCATCAGCGTGCCTACCGACAGGTCGATGCCGGCGGTAATGATGACGAAGGTGCAGGCAATGGCCAGCACGCCGTTGACGGCGGTCGACTGCAGGATGCTGACCAGGTTGTCGATCTCCAGGAAATTGGAGGAGGCGAAGCTGAAAAACACCAGCAATGCCAGCAGGCTGGCGAACGCCAGCAGCTTCTGCCGCGTGGCGGGATGGAAGATCTTGGCCTTGACGGCCGCGTATATGCCCTGGGCGCCCCGCCCGGGCTGCGGCGCTTGTGACACGGGATTCTGGATATTTGCCATGGTGGTTTTCATCGTAGGTAAGTGATTCGGATGTCAGGCGGCTTGGGCTGTCCGTTTGTCGTCTCGTTTATCGTCGCGCAATGTCGCCAGCTGCATGATCTTTTCCTGCGAAGCTTCGGCGGCCGACAGTTCGCCGGTGATGCGGCCCTCGCACATGACCAGGATGCGGTGGCTCATGCGCAGCACTTCCGGCAGCTCCGAGGAAATCATGACGATCGCCTTGCCCTGCTCCGCCAGGCTGTTCAGCAGCTTGTAGATTTCGCTCTTGGCGCCGATATCGATGCCGCGCGTGGGTTCGTCGAAGAACAGGATGTCGCAATCGCGCAGCAGCCACTTGGCGATCACGATCTTTTGCTGGTTGCCGCCGGACAGCAGGCGCACCGGCTGCTCGACCGAGGGCGTCTTGATGCTGAGCTGGCGTACGTAATCCTGTGCGGTGGCGCGGATCGCCGCCTGGTCCAGGAACAATCCCTGGCTCAGGAACCGGTTCATGCTGGACATGGCGACATTGGTCTTGACGTCCAGCCCGGTGGCCAGGCCGAAGTGCTTGCGGTCTTCCGACAGATAGCCGATGCCGTGCGCCACCGCATCCCTGGGCGACCTGATCGACACCTTGGCGCCGTGCACCAGGATCTCGCCGGCATCGATGCGGTCGGCGCCGAAAACGGCGCGCGCGACTTCGGTGCGGCCGGCGCCCATCAAGCCGGCAAAGCCGAGGATCTCGCCTTTGCGCAGATTGAAATTCACATCCTTGATGAAGGCGCCGCGCCGCAAGCCCTTGACCTCCAGCACAATCTCGTTGCCGGACGTGTCGGGCGCCTCCGGTCCGCTGTTGTCGATCTGGCGCCCGACCATCATGCCGATGATGGCTTCCATGGAGGTGGCGGCGGTCGGCACGGTGGCGATGTACTGGCCGTCGCGCATGACCGTGACGCGGTTGGAGATTTGCCGCAGCTCGTCCATCTTGTGCGAGATGTAGATGATGCCGACGCCATGCGACTGCAGTTGCCGGATGATGCGGAACAGATCCTCTATTTCCGCATTGTTGAGCGCCGCGGTCGGCTCATCCATGATCAGCACGCGCGAATCGAAGGACAAGGCCTTGGCGATTTCCACCATCTGCTGCTTGGCCACGGTCAGCTCGCTCACCAGCGTGGCAGGATCGAGATCGAGGCGCATGCGCTTGAAGATTTCGCGCGTTTTACGGTTCAGCGCATCTTCGTCGAGGAACATGCCGAAGCGGCCGCGCGGTTCGCGGCCGATGAAAATGTTCTGCGCCGCGCTCAGGTGGTTCATTAGATTCAATTCCTGATGGATGATGCCGATGCCCAGCGCCTGCGCCGCGCGCGGATTGGGAATCTCCACCAGCTGCCCTTCGATGCGGATCTCGCCGCTATCCTTGGGATAGACGCCCGCCAGCACCTTCATCAAGGTCGATTTGCCGGCGCCGTTTTCGCCCATCAGCGCATGCACTTCGCCGCGCTGCAGGTCGAAGCGGCAGTTGTCCAGCGCGAGCACGCCGGGGAAGCGCTTGGTGACGTTTTCCAGGGAAATGATGTAGTCCGACGGCGCGGCCTCGGCCTGCCTGTCTACGCCCGGGTTTTCTGATTGCTGCATATCTACTCTCATGATGCACGGCTGGCGGCAAGGCCGGTCGCGTTAAATCAATCTATCAAGGTGCAGGCAAGCGCCTGCCTCCTGTCGAGTCGTATCAGGCCGCGTCAGGTCAGGGCCCTGTCCAGATGGCTGTAACCGCCGTCCACGTACACCCACTGCCCGGTGGTATGCGAGGCGCGCGGCGACAACAGGAACACCGCCGTATCGGCAATCTCTTCCGCCGTGGTCAGGCGCTTGCCGAGCGGGATCTTGCCGGTGATGGCGGCCAGCTTTTCCTCGGGATGGTCGAAGCCGGCAATCCAGTTGCGATACAGCGGCGTCATTACTTCCGCCGGGATCAGGGCGTTCACCCGCACCCCGTCGCTCGCCAGCGCCGCCGCCCATTCGCGCGTCAGGGAAAGCTGGCCGCCCTTGGCGGCGCAATAGCCGCTGGTGTTGCCCTGGCCGGTCACTGCCGTCTTTGAAGAGATGTTGACGATGGCGCCGCGGCTGGCCTTCAGGTGCGGCACGCAGTAATGCGCCATGGTGTAGTAGTGGATCAGGTTCTTTTCCAGCGATTCGACGAAGGCTGCGCGGCCTGCATCGAGGCCGATGTTGTCATTGATGCCGGCGTTGTTCACCAGGCCGTCGAGATGGCCGAATTCCGCCACGGTTTGCGCCACCGCCAGCCGGCATTTGTCTTCGTCCATCAGGTCGAGCTGGATGATGCGCGCCTTTTCCTGCAGGGCCAGCAGCGCCGTCTTGAATTCCGGCGCCGGCTGGCTTTTTCCCAGGATGACGGGAATCGCGCCTTCAGCCGCCAGCTGCAGCGAGATCGCGCCGCCGATGCCGGCGCCGCCGCCGGTCACGATCACCACTTTTCCTGCTAAATGTAAGTCCACCTTGCCGTCTCCATTTTTATAATTGTTTTCACTTACTCTTTATAGATCAACTGCCGGCGATTTCCAACCGGCAGACATGCTGGTCAACCCCGGAACCGGTATTTCTCCAGCGATTCCGGTTTCATCGTAATCGAAAAACCCGGCGCCGTCGGCGGCATGTAGCTGGCGTCGCGGATGACGCAGGGATCGACAAAATGCTCATGCAGGTGGTCGACGTACTCCGTCACCCGCCCTTCCTTGCTGCCGGATATGCACACATAGTCGATCATCGACAGATGCTGCACATACTCGCACAAGCCGACGCCGCCGGCATGCGGGCATACCGGCAATTTGTATTTGGCCGCCATCAGCAGCACCGCCAGGATTTCGTTGACCCCGCCCAGGCGGCAGGAATCGATCTGCACCACATCGATGGCGCCGCGCATGATGAACTGCTTGAAGATGATGCGGTTCTGGCACATTTCGCCGGTGGCGATCTTGACCGCGCCAATGCCTTCGCCGATCTTGCGGTGCCCTTCGACGTCGTCCGGGCTGGTCGGCTCTTCAATGAACCACGGCTTGGCAAAGGCCAGCTGATTGACCCAGGCGATGGCCTGGTCGACTTCCCACACCTGGTTGGCGTCGATCATCAGCTGCCGGTCCTGGCCGATCACCTCGCGCGCAATGGTGACGCGGCGGATATCGTCGGCCAGGTCGCGCCCGACCTTGAGCTTGATGTGGTTGAAGCCGTTGTCGACTGCTTCCTGGCAGAGGCGCCGCAACTTGGCATCTTCATAACCCAGCCAGCCGGCCGAGGTGGTGTAGCAAGGGTAGCCTTCCCGCTGCAGCGAACGGATGCGCTCGGCCTTGCCCGGTTCCTGGGCGCGCAGCAAAGCCAGCGCCTCTTCGGGCGTGATGCAGTCGGTCAGGTAGCGGAAATCGATGACGCGCACCAGTTCCTCTGGCGACATGTCCGTCACCAGCTGCCACAGCGGCTTGCCTTCGGCCTTGGCCCACAGGTCCCAGACCGCGTTCACCACGGCGCCGGTGGCCAGGTGGATGGCGCCCTTGTCCGGGCCGATCCAGCGCAGCTGGCTGTCGGAGGTGACGTGGCGCCAGAAGCGCCCCATGTCGGCGCTGATCCAGTCCAGCTTGAGGCCGACCACCAGATGTTCCATGGCCTTGATGGCGGCGCAGCAGATTTCATTGCCGCGGCCGATGGTGAAAGTCAGGCCGTGGCCCTCAAGGCCTGGCTGGTCGGTTTCCAGGATCACGTAGGCGGCGGAATAATCGGGATCGGGATTCATGGCGTCCGAGCCATCCAGCGTTTGCGAGGTAGGGAAACGCACATCCAGTACGCGTATCGAGCGAATTGTAGTCATCGTGGTGCTCTTCCTGGTCAAAGTGAGACGGTGCGCTGGCGCTGCTCGCCCAGGCCATCGATGCCCAGCCGCATCACCTGGCCGGCGCGCAGATAGAGCGGCGGCTTTTGCCCGAGGCCGACGCCCGGCGGCGTCCCGGTGGAAATCACATCGCCCGGCTGCAGGCTCATGAAACGGCTCAGGTAGCTGACCAGCGCCGGCACCCGGAACACCATGGTGGCGGTATTGCCGTTCTGGTAGCGATGGCCGTCCACTTCCAGCCACAAATTCAGCGCGTGCGGATCCGCCACTTCATCGGCGGTCACCAGCCAGGGGCCGAGCGGACCGAAAGTGTCGCAGCCCTTGCCCTTGTCCCAGGTGCCGCCCAGTTCCAGCTGGTACTGGCGCTCGGAGACATCGTTGATGACGCAATAGCCGGCCACGTGCTTGAGGGCGTCCGCTTCTTCGATGTAACGGCCGCCCGTGCCGATCACCACGCCGAGTTCGACTTCCCAATCGGTCTTCAGCGAACCGCGCGGGATTTCGACATCGTCGTCCGGGCCGCAGATGGCGCTGGTCCACTTGTTGAACACCACCGGCTCCTTCGGCACTTCCATGCCCGATTCGGCGGCATGGTCGGAATAGTTCAGGCCGATGCAGATGAACTTGCCGACCGCGCCCACGCAAGGACCAAGGCGCAGGCCTTGCTGCGGCGTACCGTCCACCAGCGGCAGGCGCTCCAGGTCCAGAGTCCGTAATTTATCCAGCTCCGCAGGCGCCAGCCAGCGGCCGGCGATATCCGCCACCACGCCGGACAAGTCGCGCACACGCCCCTGCGCATCCAGCACGCCGGGCTTTTCCTGGCCCTTGGGGCCGTATCTCAACAACTTCATGGGTTCGCTTTCCTAGTCCTGGTTAATCAACTGTCGGGTTCGTATTCAATTGGAATGCATCGGGATCAATTGGACCAGCCGCCATCGATCAGGTGAATGGCGCCAGTGGTGAATGAGGATTCGTCGGAGGCCAGATACAGCGCCAGCGCCGCAATTTCTTCCGCCTTGCCGACCCGTCCCATCGGCTGGCGGGCGACAAAGGCCGCCTGGATTTCAGCGATCGGCTTGCCTTGCAGCTGGGCCTGTTCCCTGATGCGCGCTTCCAGCGACGGCGATTCCACGGTGCCCGGGCAGATGGCGTTGCAGCGGATGCCGCCGGCAACGAAATCGGCGGCGACCGCCTTGGTCAGGCCGATCACCGCCGCTTTGGTAGTGCCGTAGACAAAACGGTTCGGCACGCCCTTCACGCTGGAAGCTGCCGAGGCCATGTTGATGATGGAGCCGCGGCCTTGCGCCAGCATGCCCGGCAGCAGCGCCTGGATCAGGCGGTACATGGATGACACATTGAGATTCCAGGAGAATTCCCAGTCCTTCTCGCTGCAATCGAGAATGCTGCCGTGGTGGACGTAGCCGGCGCAGTTGAACAACACGTCGAACGGCGCCTCGGCCTGCGCCAGGGCAGCCACGGCGGCAGCGTCGGTGACATCGAGCTGCTGCGTGACCAGCGTGTTGCCGGCGGCGCGCGCCAGCGCCGCGGTTTCTGCCAGCGCGGCGGGGTTGATGTCAGTCGCCAGCACCTGCCCGCCTTCGCGGGCAAACATCAGGGCCGTGGCACGGCCTATGCCTTGGCCGGCAGCTGTCAGCAGGATGCGTTTTCCTTGCAATCTCATTGCTTCTGTCTCCTTGTTGTTTTGCCTGGACCTGTCAGCCTTTGATGCAAAACCCGCTTATTGGTCCATTGGTTGGACCAATAATAGTGCTTAACTTTTGGCTTTGCAATCAAAATATGCAGGCCGTCCGACACCGCAAGGTTGAACATTTGTGTTCGCTGTGCACGAACCGCCTGTCGGGATTTTCTGTGCCAGCCCCGCAAATGTCCTTTTTTTATCAGTCCTGTATGGCAAAATATGCAAGGTTTGTTCTGTCCGAAGGCAGCATCAATGACGCCACCCACCGAATCCAGATTCCTTACTTTCATCCTTAGCGTATATTTGTCCATCCACCTCTCCACAGATCGGAAATTTCATGCATTTATTCCGTAAACGTCCCTGGTCAAACCGGGTGCTGTCCTATCTGCTGGCCGCGGCCTGCGGCATCGGCTTCACCGGCATCACGGAAGCCGCCACCGCACTGCCGGCCGGCGTGACCCAAGGGCCGTCCGCCGAAGGCATCACCGAATACCAGTTCGCCAACGGCTTCAAGGTCTTGCTGTTCCCCGATGCTTCCAAGCCTACCGTCACCGTCAACATGACCTATCTGGTCGGTTCGCGTTTCGAAAACTACGGCGAAACCGGCATGGCGCACCTGCTGGAACACCTGATGTTCAAGGGCACGCCCAACCACCCTTCGATTCCCAAGGACTTCAGCCAGCGCGGCATGTCGTTCAACGGCACCACCAATGTCGACCGCACCAACTACTATGAAATCTTCCAGGCCGGCGACGACAACCTGAAGTGGGCGATCAACATGGAAGCCGATCGCATGCTGCACTCCTTCATTGCCCGCAAGGACCTGGACAGTGAAATGACGGTGGTGCGCAATGAATACGAACAGGGCGAGAACTCGCCGTTCGGGGTGCTGATCAAGCGCCTGCAAGGGGTCGCCTACGATTGGCACAACTACGGCAAGCCGACCATCGGCAACCGCAGCGACATCGAAAACGTCAAGATAGAAAACCTGCAGGCTTTCTATCGCACCTACTACCAGCCCGACAATGCGGTGCTGCTGATCGCCGGCAAATTCGACCCGGCCGCCACGCTGGCATGGGTCAACCAGGCTTTCGGCAAGCTGCCTAAGCCGGCCCGCAAGATGCGCGATTTCTGGACGGTGGAGCCGACCCAGGACGGCGAGCGCAGCGTCACCATCCGGCGCCAGGGCGACGTGCAGATTGTCGCGGTCGCCTACAAGATCCCCAGCGAACTGCACGCCGACACCGATGCCCTGGCCTATGCCGGCGCTATCCTGGCCGATACGCCCAACGGCCGCCTGCACAAGTCGCTGGTCGAAACCGGCAAGGCCACCGCGGTGTTCAACTATGAAATGACCGGCTATGCGCCAGGCCTGGAAATCATCGCAGCGGTGGTCAAGAAAGGCGAGCCGATCGAACCGGTGCGGCAAGCGCTGATCGACGGCGTCGAGCAATTTGCCAAGACGCCGCCTACTGCGGAAGAAATAGAACGCGTACGGCTGGCTAACGCCAACGCTTTCGAGAAGCTGCTGAACGATCACCAGCGCGTCGGCGTCGCCATGTCCAGCACGATTGCGCTGGGCGACTGGCGCCTGCTGTTCCTCGGCCGCGACCGCTCCAACAAGGTCACCTCTGTCCAAGTGGCGGCAGCGGCAGCGCACTACTTCACACGCGACAACCGTACCGTCGGCCTGTTCCTGCCGGAAGACCAGCCGCTGCGCGCGGATGTCCCCGCCGCGCCCGGCCTGGCCGAGGTCCTGAAAGACTACAAGCCGGCGCAGGCCATCGCCGATGGCGAAGTTTTCGATCCATCGCAAGCAAATATCGATGCCCGTACCCAGCGGTCGCAGATAGGCGGATTGAAAGTCGCGCTGCTGCCGAAGAAGACGCGCGGCGAAACCGTCTCGGTCAATCTCGATCTGAAATGGGGCGACGAGAAGAGCCTGTTCGGCAAGAAGACGGCGTCCGAGCTGGCCGATGCAATGCTGATGCGCGGCACCGCCACGCTGACGCGCGAACAGCTGGCCGACGAGTTTTCCAAGCTCAAGATCAGCGGCGGCCTGACGCAGTTCCAGACCACTCGCGCCAACCTGCCGGCGGCCTTGAAGCTGGTCGCCAGCGTGCTCAAGCAGCCGCGGTTCGATCCGGCGGAATTTGAGCGCCTGCGCAAGGAAGCCCTGGTCGGGCTGGAAGCCGCGCGCAACGAGCCGAACACGCTGGCGGCGGAAGCCATCGCCGAGCATTTCAATCAATATCCGCAAGGCCACTGGCTGGCGGCGCAAAGCACCGCCCAGCAGATCGCCAGCATCCAGGCCGCAAAGCTGGCGGACGTCACTGCCTTCCATCATGATTTCTACGGCGCCTCGCAAGGCGAGCTGGCGATCGTCGGCGATTTCGACGTCGCCGCGGTAACTAAAGTCGTGCAGGACGAGTTCGGCGGATGGAAAAGCGCCGCGCCCTACCAGCGCGTGATCCGCCATAACTTCGATGTCGCGCCGATGCAGAAAGTGATCAACTCGCCGGACAAGGAAAACGGCTTCTACGTAGCGCGCCAGAATCTCGACATGCGCGACGACGACGCCGATTATCCGGCCATGACGGTGGCCAACTACCTGTTCGGCGGCGGCAGCCTGAAATCGCGCCTGATGGACCGGGTACGGCAGAAGGAAGGCCTGTCCTACGGCATCGGTTCCTCGGTAGACATCAGCGCCATCAGCCGCGCCGCCCGCTTCTCGGTGCAAGCCATCGCCGCTCCGCAAAACCTGGAGAAAGTCGACCTGGCAGTCAAGGAAGAACTGGCGCGCGTGCTGAAAGAAGGCTTCAGCGCCGAAGAACTGGCCCGCGCCAAATCCGGCATCCTGCAGGAAAACCAGCGCGCCCGCTCCCAGGACAACGCCCTCAGCGCCGGCTGGACCAGATACCTGGACCTCGACCGCACCTTCGTCTGGAGCAAGCAAATCGAAGACAAGATCAGCGCCCTGACAGTAGAACAAGTCAACGAAGCCTTCCGCAAACACATCGACCCAAGCAAACTGAGCGTGGTGATGGCGCGTGACGAAGTAAAAGCAAAAGCAGCGACAGCAGTAGCAGCAAAACAGTAAAACAGTAAAACAGTAAAACAGTAAAACCAGGCAGCAACCAAAAAACCGCTGGCGGTTCGCAGAAATTGCGAACCGTCAGCGGCTTTTTCTTTTGGTGTTGACGTTGACGTTGCAGTTGCAGTTGCAGTTGCAGTTGCAGTTGCAGTTGCAGTTGCAGTTGCAGTTGCAGTTGCTTTTGACGTTGGGGTTGCTTTTGACGTACCCCGCATTGAGACGTTGCCAAATCCGGCGCGTGTCAGCCGGGAATTGTGAGGGGCATGTTTGAGCCGAAGGCGAGTTTTGCCCCTCACCCGGCTGGCGCGCGCCGGATTTG
>NZ_JAGQEE010000020.1 GCF_018304945.1 Collimonas humicola
ATCGAGCGATGCACTGACATACGCTTTCATTGCCTCTCTGCTGCCTGCACCCAGTGCGAGCCAGGGAGCCTCCCCCACAATCTCCTTCGCTATTTTTTCCGCCGCACCAATCAGCCCTCCCTCGTAAACATCCAGCGCAATCACGGCAACCCCCAGCGTCGTTGCCAGCCCCGGGGGCAGTGCAAGCACCACTTTGATGCTCGTGGTGATGAAACTCCGCTTTGCATATTCCCGTATCTCATCACTTACATCACCCTCACCACCGCGTATGCCTTGCCGCCCTTTGTGGGCAACCCATGCCACTTTTGCCCCTGTGATAACAAATTTGACAGCAACACGCAGAGGCAGTGCTGCCAGATTCGGTATCAGCGTAACAGGCTGCAGGGCGGCGGCCAGCAAGACCGTTCTGACCAGTCTTCTTCTTGCCCAGCTTCTTATTGCCTCGTCAGTGCTTTTCATTCCGGCCAGGATTTCGGCCATGGTCGCAGGGTAGAGCGTTGTACCTTGGGACGCATTGCCCACTTCGATACGCAGCCGTTGAAGAAGACTTGCGCCTTTTGGGTCAGTGTCTTTGGACAACAGGGGAAGGTAGTCATTAAGCACCTCAAAGAACAAGGTGTCATATTGCGTTTCGGCCACCGTCCGGTCTTCCGGTGAAAGCTCTGCCAGATAGCGCTGTTTTTCTGACTCGGACCACTCTCCCATCCTTCTGGCCAGCATGCCACTGCGGGAAAAATTATTGATCGACCGCCCTGTCGCCTGGGTGATGCTGGTTTTCAGCTTACGTTTTACGTCCCCCAGTTCCCGCAACCATGTCTCCAGGTTCTCGTCTAACTCGCTCCCACCGGCCACACCGTGTTCGGAAAGACGCACCGTAACTAGGCCCAGGCCCTTTTCGATGGCAGCCAGTGTGTCGACAAACGCTTTTATCTGTGCATCAAAGTCACCGATGATGGACGCCGATTGCCGATCTTGAGGCGCCTCCCTTAATAGCGTTCTCAGCTGCGATAAAAAGGCGTTTTTCTCAGGATCCCCCGCCAGTGCCGTTAGTTTTCCGAGCGTTTCCTGCAGTTGTTTTTTTGATTCTCCGGCTTTTTCCTTCCACCTGGCCGATTCAGCTTCCAGCTTCGCATCCAGTCTCGTGCTGGTCCTCACCTGAGGTAATTCATTACTGAGCCCACTGCCCAGTTCCACCGCATGCTGTAATGGACGGGCCGCCTGTCGCACTTTATTTATATTCGACACAGTTTGCTGAATTTTATCCGACAGGATCATGCCTGCCTGAAAGACCGCCTCGTTGGTTTTACGGGTTGCCTGATTCGTTTCGGGGTTATTGTGGAAGGGGAGTGCATGTGCAGCACGGTGCTTATTTTTTCCTGCTTTATCAGACAACATGACAAAAATATCCTTTGCCCCCAGCGCTTTCTGTTTCGCCACTGTTGCTACTGTTTTCAGGTGGGGTTTGGCTTCTTCCGGCGAGCCCTTTATTTTTTCTATTACTCCTTTTTTTTGTTTGGGCAATTTGAATGCAACGGGAAGAATCTCTGCCGAAGGCCGAATCCCTTCCCCTTGCGCCTTAATGGCTTTGACAATCGTCGGCAAGACGTCACAGACATCACAGAGATGCTTAGCGAACCTGCCGACTCCGTTTTCTTTATCTGTCTTTTTTGCATACTCCACGGTCAGTCCCGGGTAGTAGGCACCAGCGAGGTGCTGAGCGAGACTGTCGACCTCGTTTTCTTTAGCTGTCTTTTTTGCATACCTCCCGGTCAGTTTTATGCCACTCAGCAGTTTCTCCGCCTGGCCCGTCAGCTGCGCGCTCAGTGCTTCACGCTCCTGCCTCTCATCCCAGGTTGCCGAGTTCACGATTCTGTTAAATTTTATTTTCTCGGGAGTGTTTCTGCCCAGGTTTGCACGCGTTTGGCTAATGATGTAGTCGGGCGCTGAACCCAACTGGAGAATCTCATCACGGAGCTTACCGGCGGTTTTTTTCTGGAAATCCTCCCATGACGAAGAATGTTCGCGATTGTCATTGAGGGTTTGGATGAGATCCAGCGTTCCGGAGAGATACCCAACCAGGCGGTTGGCATGTTTCATCACCTCCTCATATTGCCGGGCATCGTCATCCCACTTATCCTTTTTCCGGGATATCCTGGATTTGACATCTTCCAGGGAGGGGTCATGCAACCCCTTCTCTTCCCGGAACTGCCTGAACTTATTCCGGAACAGCCTGAACTGATCCAAAAAGGCCTCTGCTGGCTGTCGCAGCGGCTCCAACAACCCCTGCAACGATCCTCTCAATGTTTGCGTCCCCATCGACCTCAGTTGTGACTGTAATGCATCGATGTCGGCGGCTTTGGGAAACAACATGTTGTAGCCAAACTGCTGAAATTCCATGAACTCGGGAAGGTAATTGCTGAAAGTGTCCTCAAGACGCGTCCTCAGCGCTTCCATGTCAGGTTCGGATCCCTCCCCAGGAGGCGTGGGGGGGGATGCCCACGGGGGCATCCCCGACTGCATCTCCCGGCTTGTGTCTTCCTCTTCTTCCGATTCGGAAGATATTTTTTTTTCTGCAACACCGGGTTTATTTATAGCGTCATACACGGAACTCATGTCATGCCTC
>NZ_JAGQEE010000021.1 GCF_018304945.1 Collimonas humicola
TGGACTGAACCCCTCGGGCTGGACCAAGGCCACGAGAGGAAGTGATACGCTTGTCGAGCCTTCTCAGGAGGAGCGACACCATGTCAGCAAGAGGACCTTATCGGCGGCATAGCCCGCAATTTAAAATCCAGCTTTGCACGGATATTCGGACGGGTAAACTTGGGCGCCGTGAGGCGCTCAAGACCTATAACCTGTCAGCCAACCTCGTGCAAATGTGGCTGACGCAGTTTGATCGCGGTGAGCTGGATAAGGAAGATGCCGCCGCTTCGACAGTTGCAGAGTACGAAGCACAGATTGCGGCCTTGGAGCGCAAGATCGGCCAGCTCGTCATGGAACTCGATCTCCTTAAAAAAACACCTCGGCTACGACTCGTCAGCGACAGCGAGAACTCATCGATCGTCAGCGGCCCGAAGCCTGCTCCATTCGACGGGGATGCCAAATGATCAATCTGCCGCGTAGCACTTACTATTATCGATCAGGCGAGACACAGCAACCAATCGACGACCTTGCTCTGATTGCGTTGATTGACGACATTCATGACGTATTTCCGGGATATGGCTACCGCCGCGTCACTCTGGAGCTCAAGGCACAAGGTCATGTCATCAATCACAAGCGCGTCGCCAGGGTAATGAAGGGGAACGGACTGAACGTCCGACGCCGGCGAAGTTTTAAACCGGCATCAGGAGCCGAGCCCGATTTGGCGACGTTCCCGAATCTTTATCGCAATATCATCCCAACGGCGCCTGATCGTGTCTGGGTGGCAGACATCACATACATTCACATTACGTCCGGCTTCATCTATCTTGCGGTGATCCTGGATGCTTGTAGTCGCAAAGTGATCGGCTATGCTTTATCTAAACGAATAGACACGCCGCTGGCTCTTGCAGCATTGAACGCAGCTTATTCGGCCAGGCGGCCTGTGACGGGTACCTGCATTCATCATTCGGATCGCGGGTGTCAATATGCCAGCGCTCTATACCGTGATGCACTGGTCGAACTAGGATTAATCGGATCGATGAGTGCACCGGCCAATCCGTATCACAACGCACAAGCCGAGAGCTTCATGAAGACGCTGAAGGTTGAAGAAGTCTATTTGGCCGGCTACGAGACATTCAACGATGTCGCAAGTAGATTGCCGTATTTCATTGAACAGATTTATAACGACAAACGCATGCACTCCGCGCTTGGTTATCAATCACCCAACCAGTTCGAGGCACAACACGCTCCGCAAGCGGCTTAGTTTCTAGTTCAACCTTGGTCCAGCCCGAGGGGTTCAGTCCA
>NZ_JAGQEE010000022.1 GCF_018304945.1 Collimonas humicola
TCGTGCTGCTCAAGCCGGTCGATGTCGACGTCGACAGCGACGACACGTTGCTGTTGGTGCTGCTCAGGCCAGTCGAGGTTGACGTCGACAACGAAGACACATTGCTGTTGGTCGTGCTCAGACCGCTAGACAATGACGTGACGTTACTGTTCGTGCTGCTCAGACCGGTCGATGTCGACGTCGACAGTGACGACACGTTGCTGTTGGTGGTGCTCAGGCCGCTGGACAACGAAGTGACGTTGCTATTCGTGCTGCTCAAACCAGTCGAGGTTGACGTCGACAACGAAGACACATTGCTGTTGGTCGTGCTCAGGCCGCTGGACAGCGAAGTGACATTACTGTTCGTGCTGCTCAGACCAGTCGATGTCGACGTCGACAACGACGACACGCTGCTGTTTGTCGTGCTCAGTCCGCTGGACAGCGATGTGACGTTGCTGTTCGTGCTGCTCAGGCCGGTCGAAGTCGAAGTCGACAGCGATGATACGTTGCTGTTGGTTGTGCTCAGTCCGCTGGACAGCGAAGTAACGTTGCTGTTGGTGGTGCTCAGGCCCGTCGAGGTGGACGTCGACAGCGACGACACATTGCTGTTTGTCGTGCTCAGTCCGCTGGACAGTGAAGTGACGTTACTGTTCG
>NZ_JAGQEE010000023.1 GCF_018304945.1 Collimonas humicola
TATTGCCGCCTTGCGTGCTCCCGAAGTTGAGGTACGTGGTTCCGCCCACCTGAATCGTATCTTGCGTGAAGGCGTTGACCGTTTCCTTGCCGTTCACATTCAAGCCAACTGTCTCGCCAGCCGTATCTAAAGTGAGCGTGTTATTGCCCGCACTCACATCATTGATGGTCGCGCCCGATGCAACACCAGTCACGCTATTGCCGCCTTGCGTGCTTCCGAAGTTGAGGTACGTTGTTCCGCCCACCTGAATCGTGTCCTGCGTGAAGGCGTTGACCGTTTCCTTGCCGCTCACATTCAAGCCAACTGTCTCGCCAGCCGTATCCAAAGTGAGCGTGTTATTTCCCGCACTCACGTCATTGATGGTCGCGCCCGCTGCAACACCGGTTACGCTATTGCCGCCTTGCGTGCTCCCGAAGTTGAGGTACGTGGTTCCGCCCACCTGAATCGTATCTTGCGTGAAGGCGTTGACCGTTTCCTTGCCGTTCACATTCAAGCCAACTGTCTCGCCAGCCGTATC
>NZ_JAGQEE010000024.1 GCF_018304945.1 Collimonas humicola
ACAGCGAAGTAACGTTGCTGTTGGTGGTGCTCAGGCCCGTCGAGGTGGACGTCGACAGCGACGACACATTGCTGTTTGTCGTGCTCAGTCCGCTGGACAGTGAAGTGACGTTACTGTTCGTGCTGCTGAGGCCGGTCGAAGTCGACGTCGACAACGACGATACGTTGCTGTTGGTCGTACTCAGACCGCTAGACAGCGAAGTCACGTTGCTATTCGTGCTGCTCAGGCCAGTCGAAGTCGAGGTCGACAACGACGACACGTTGCTGTTTGTCGTGCTCAGGCCGCTGGATAGCGAAGTGACATTGCTGTTCGTACTACTCAGACCAGCCGAGGTCGAAGTCGACAGCGACGATACGTTACTGTTTGTCGTGCTGAGGCCGCTGGACAGCGATGTGACGTTGCTGTTCGTGCTGCTCAAGCCGGTCGATGTCGACGTCGACAGCGACGACACGTTGCTGTTGGTGCTGCTCAGGCCAGTCGAGGTTGACGTCGACAACGAAGACA
>NZ_JAGQEE010000002.1 GCF_018304945.1 Collimonas humicola
CCAGTTACCCGGCTCGCGTCGCTGTCAAATCGTTTTGTTTGTCAGCAGCAGAGAGATGAGATTATGTAGCGTTTCAAGTTTTTCGTCAACTACTTTTTTACTTCTTACCGAAAAACTTTTTACTCACCACAACCACTTCAACCCGCTTTTTTCCCGCAAACTTCGCGCCCAATTCAGCACCAATTCCTTGCTGCTGTTTCGTTTCTTTCGCGTCGTTCTCAACGGGAGGCGAACTATAGCAACACCACCTCTTCCCCGCAAGTACTTTTAACCAAATTCTTTAAAATATTTCGATTTACCTGTTTTTACCCAAATCCCAGCGCACGATGGACTCGCCGCCACTAGTAGTTTTGGGCACCGGCCGGAAAGCATGGCCATAGATGATCTCAAAGGTCAGCGGCAATTTGCCATCCGCCCTGCGGCGCGCTTCCAGCGCAGCTTTAAGGCGCACGCCTGTCTCTCTACTTAATAAGCCGCGGCCACGCGTCGCCAGAGGGTTGCCGCCCCAGGCTCTTACATCGGCCAGCAGTTTATCCACCGTGTCATAGGTGACGGTAATCGTTTCCATATCCATAACCGGCGTAGAGAAGCCAGCATTGACCAGCATGTCGCCGAAATCATGCATGTCCACGAACGGCAATATATGAGCGCCGTCATCGATGCCGGCAAATGCATTGCGCAGCTCCTTAAAGGTATCGGGACCGAAGCAGGAGAACATCAGCAATCCGTCCACCCTTAATATGCGGCGCCACTCGGCAAACACGCGGTCCGGCTGCGGATGCCAGTGCAGCGCCAGGTTCGACCAGACCAGGTCGACCGTGTTAGGCGCCAGCGGTAACTGGGCGAAATCGCCGCACAGCAGCGCCGACGACAACTGCTCGCCGCTATTAGTAAACGGCAGCCACTTTTTTAATAAGCGGTTGACCGACAGCTGCGCGCCCTGTCGTTGCTCTTTCGCCAACGACAGCATGGCGGGCGAAGCATCCAGTCCGATAATCGCGGCATCGGCAAAGCGCTGCTGCAATGTATATATATCGGGGCCGGCGCCGCAGCCGGCATCCAGCACCCGCTGCGGCGCCAGTTTCACCAGAGCGAGGCGCTCGTGCATGCGACTGGATATTTCCCGGCGCATGAACTCGGATTCGCGCACCAGTGCAGGCTGGGCAAACAGTTGGCGTACCCGGCGCAAGTCGATCGGGGCGCTTTGGCTGGTTTCAGAAGGAGGCAATGAGGTAGACATCAAAATCCGGCAGGTGAGATGAAATGCGATAATCGCCAGTAGTTTACACGCTTGATTGTATGTAAGCTGGCCGCAGTGTCCTGATTCAATGCCCTGATTAACCAGAACGAGATTCGCCCTTGCCATTCCCCCGGCTACGACTATGGTCGCAACAGCAACTTGCCCGCATCCTGAACAGCATGCCGTCCTGCTGCGCCTTATGCGGGCAGAACGGCAAGCGCGTGATTTGCGACAGCTGCAGCAAGCGCTACTTTGCCGACCGGCCGCGCCGCTGCGCCCAATGTGCAAATCCGCTGCCCCAGTCCGGCGGCGCCAGCCTGCTCCAGTGCGGCAACTGCCTGAAGCAGGCCAGGGCCTTCGACGCCACTGTCGTTGTATGCGATTATGCTGCGCCGGTCGACCAACTGATCCTGGCGCTGAAATTCCGCGGCCAATTGGCGCTGGCGCCGGTGTTTGCGCAAATGCTGAGGGATGCCATGCTGCTGCAGGCAACAGCCGCCCGCTTGGAACTGCCGGAAATATTGATGGCGGTTCCACTCAGCGCACAGCGGCTGCAGCAGCGCGGCTTCAATCAGGCGCATGAGATAGCCAAGCCATTGGCGCGCCTGACCGGCATTCTCGTGCGCCACGATCTGTTGCAGCGGCAGCGCGACACCTTGCCGCAATCCATGGGGCTGGACCTGGAGCAGCGCCGCCGCAATTTGCGCCAGGCCTTTGTCATGGCGCCGGCGGCAAGCGCAAAAATCGACGGCTGCCATATAGGCGTGGTCGACGATGTCATGACTACCGGCGAAACTTTGCACGCGCTGGCCAAGACCCTGCGCCGCCATGGTGCCCGCCGCATTACCAATTTCGTCTTCGCAAGAACCCCTTGAGCGGCTTGCGTCGCCATTACTATATAGAGAAGGAGAAGCAGATTGTTCCACGTCGTCCTGGTTGAACCGGAAATTCCGCCGAATACCGGCAACATCATTCGCCTGTGCGCCAATACCGGTGCGCAGCTGCACCTGATCGAGCCGCTCGGCTTTCCCCTCGATGATGCCAAGATGCGTCGCGCCGGCCTCGACTACCACGACTACGCCAGCATGAAGGTGCATGCGGATTGGGATGCCTTTGTCGCCAGCATGCGCGCAGCCGGCAGTTATGCGCCAGAGCGGATGTTTGCCATGACCACCCACGGCTCGACGCCGTTCGCCAGCCTGGCCTTTCTGCCGGGCGACGTCTTCGTGTTCGGTTCGGAAACTCGTGGCTTAGCGCCGACGTTGCGCGAATCATTCGCGCCTGCGCAGCGCATCCGCCTGCCGATGCGACCGGATAACCGCAGCCTGAATCTGTCGAATACCGTGGCGGTGGTCGTGTATGAAGCCTGGCGCCAGAACGGCTTCAGCGGCGGCGCCTGATAGACATCTCCATGAATGCAATCATAGTCGTGGCCGCATTGCTATAATCGTAAGCCATGCCACAGCAACCAGCACAACCCGCGCTTCGAGAACAATCTGCGCAATCTACCCAAAGGATCAGCATGTCTTTACGTTCGGTTTCCCTGTTCTTCTGCGCGCTGGCGATCAGCGTGTCGACCCATGCCCACGAATACACAGTCGGCGCTTTGCATATCGGCCATCCTTACGCCCGCGCCACCGTGCCGGGCCAGCCCAGCGGCGGCGCCTTCCTCAGCATCGAGAACACCGGCAAGGACGCCGACAAGCTGATCGGCGTCAGTTCGCCGGCAGCCAAGAGCTCGGAGATCCACACCATGTCCATGGATGGCAATGTCATGAAAATGCGCGAGGTCGGCGAGATTGAACTTGCGCCGGCCGCCACCGTCGACATGAAGCCGGGCAACGGCTATCACATCATGCTGATCGGCCTGACTCAGCCGTTGAAGGCGGGCGACAAGTTTCCGCTGACGCTGACCTTCCAGAAAGCCGGCAAGATCGAGGTATCGGTCAACGTCACGGACATGAGCGGCAAATCGGCCGAGACCATGCACCAGCACTGAGCAGCTGACCTGGGCAATAAAAAAGCGCGGAATCCGCGCTTTTTTCGTCTGATGCCACTGTTGTCACGTGCCTTGCCGCACCTTGTCCAGCAATTTGCTGGTAGAACGGTCATGGGCAAAGGCGATGGCGACCACCTGGCCTCCGTAGGCCAGCACGGCCTGGCCTTCCGGGATCGCATCCATCTGATAATCGCCGCCTTTGACATACACGCCGGGCCGCGCTTCCTGCACCACCTCCAGCGCCGTATCTTCATCAAACTCGACCACCAGGCTGACCGCTTCCAGCGCCGCCAGCACTGCCATGCGGTCGGCGCAGGTATTGATCGGACGGTCGTCGCCCTTGCCCAGGCGCTTGACTGAAGCATCGGTATTCACCGCGACCACCAGCGACGCCCCTTGCTCGCGCGCCTGCGCCAGATAGGTGACGTGGCCGCGATGCAGGATGTCGAACACACCGTTGGTCAGCACCACCGGCTGCGGCAGAGCGGCAACGCGCGCTGTCAATTCGGCGCGGGTACAAAGCTTGTTTTCAAATGTAGGCATGGAGAGTATAAAAAAAGCCGCAACAACGCGGCTTGATATCAATGACGGTCCGGGAGGCGGCGCAGAAAAACCTGGCCGCCGATGCTCCCGGTGATCAGACTGCTTCCGCCGACTTCAGCGCCAGGCGCGCAACCACTTCCTTGCGATAACGGTTCAGTTCCTGCACGGTGTCGAAAGTGCGTTCAAACAGCAGGGACATATTGTGCAGAATGCGATCGACCACTTTCTTTTCCCATACGCCGTCGAACTTGATCTGGTCGTCCAGCCAGCGCTCCAGCCATTCCGGATCCGGCAGGCGGCTTTGCACCGTGTCGTTCGGGAACAGCGACTGGTTGACGTGCAGATTGGTCGGGTGCAACGGCTTTTCGGTGCGGCGCGCCGACGCCATCAGGACGCCGATCTTGGCAAATGCGGCCGAAGCGCTGTCGCCTACTTCAGACAAGGCCTTCTTCATGTAGCGCAGATAAGCGCCGCCGTGGCGTGCTTCATCCTGGCTGATGATCTTGTAGATCTGCTTGATCACCGGCTCGGTGTGCCAGTCGGAGGCGCAACGGTACCAGTGATTGAGGCGGATTTCGCCGCAGAAATGCATCATCAGGGTTTCCAGCGCCGGCGCCGGATCGAATTCGAAACGCACATTGTCCAGCTCGGCTTCGGTAGGCACCAGCTCAGGCCGGAAGCGGCGCAGGTATTCCATCAGCACCAGCGAGTGCTTTTGCTCTTCGAAGAACCAGACCGACATGAAAGCGCAAAAATCGCTGTCGCCGTGGTTGTCACGCAAAAACATCTCGGTTGCAGGCAGCGCCGACCATTCCGTAATCGCATTCATACGAATAGTTTGAGCTTGTTCGTCGGACAGCTGGGTGGCATCAAACTTGTCCCATGGAATATCGGTCTCCATGTTCCAGCGGACTTGTTCAAGCGATTTAAACAGTTCTGGATACAGCATACATACCTTAAGCAAGTGAGTTAACTGTTCGATTTTACCAAGAATTTGTTACAAGGCCGTTTATAAACCTGCCGACCAGCCTTTTTTTGCTGGAAATTTGGCTTAAATCACAACAAAGTCAATGGGTCGTTTAGAGTTTTTAGTCGATCCGAAGCCCGTCTCCCGGATTGTCCTATTCGCAAGCTGCGGAAAAAGAGCTTTCTCCATCGCCACGCTACCGCAATAAAAACAGTTGGCCAAGCAGCCACTTTCAAGTCCGAGGCCTGGATATCGCACACAACTTGCTACAGTAGCGCCAGACTTACTGCGTCGACAGGCTTCCTAGACTTCAATCATGGCACTTATCCGAAGCTAGTCAAGCTGTCCGAAGAACGCGACATTGCCACAATGGCAACCGACACGTCATATCCCGTCATGATGGCGGCCGGTTTTGAACAGCGCGCAATTTTCCAAGCCCGCGCGCTGCGCGCATGCTGCGCAGCAGCTCTTATTTAGAGGCCGGTTTGGCTTTCGTTGTTGCCGCTTTTGTCTTGCCGGCGACAGTGCCGCCAGCTTTTTTTACGGCAGGCTTGCTGCGCGGCTTGGTGCGGCTCTTGCCATCATTCCCAGCTGCCGTTCCTGAGGCCGGCTTCGCCATTTTCTCCGCCGCCGCCACGCTGTTCACCGCTTGCTTGAACTGGTTTTGCAACAGGTCCCACCAGGCATTGGCATTTCCTGTTGAAGGCGGGACAGCAGCGGCTTCCGGCGCCGGCGTTGCAGGCGGCTCCGGCTCCTGCTCTTTCGCTGCCGGCGCCGCATCGGCACTTGGCGCCGGGTTCATGAATGAAAACGGAAAACCCGAGGGCATGGCCCATGCGTTCGCAGCCGGTTCATCGCCATTCTCTTCCGCCGGCTGATTGACGGCGCCCATTGCCCGCAGCGCCGACAGCGTCGCGCTCTGCACTTCGAGCGCCTGGATGGTGGTGCGCAACATGTTCAGGTTGAGATTCAGCCATGACTCCACCGCCTTCAGATCGGTGATCTTCTTGTTGATCTCTTCCACCGACAAGGTCGGCACGACCATGCCCGGCACGCCCATCCCGCCCCACATCTTCTTGATGAATTCAAGACTGTCCTGCATTGCGTCCGCTCCTGGAATACTAGAACCGCTCATCGCCAATCTCCTTCAAGGAAAATCCATCTTACCGCTACTTCCGCCTCAGGGGCGCTGCATCTTGCAGGTGGTGGGCAGCGCCGTCGCCGCCGGCGCCAGATAGCGCTCGGTCTTGAAGCCATAGCCACTGCCTTCATTGTCAAAGCGGATGCCGCCGTCGGCAAGCTTTTGCATCACCGCCACATACAGCGGCTGGATCAATTGATGGTCGCTGGCACGCATGCTTGCCTCGTGAAATTTACTCTTGTATTGCGCCCCTTCAAGTGCCCGCGCCACCGCCGCCGCCTCCGTGGACTGGGCCTTCTCGATGGCATTCGCCAGCATGTCTATCATGACATCCATGCGCAAAAACATATAGTCATCTTTCGGCTGCGGAAAGCGCTGCCGGAAACTGCGGTAGAAAACATCGCTGGCGGCATCCTGGACGCCGTCGGCAATATTCGAATGCCACTCCGCAACCGCACGCACCGTCCCCACACCTGCATCGCCGATGGCAGCCGGCGCGCCCAGGCTGTTGGCATAGAAAGTATAGAACTTGAGATGCAAGCCGGCTTCCTTGGCGGCTTTCACCAACAGGGTCAGGTCATTGCCCCAATTGCCGGTGATGACCGTATCGGCGCCGCTGGCGCGGATCTTAGCGATGTAAGGCGCGAAATCCTTAACCTTGCCGATCGGATGCAATTCATCGCCGACGATCTTGATGTCCGGCCGCGCCGCCAGCAGCTGCCGGCGCGCGGCCTTGGCCACCTGCTGGCCGAAACTGTAATCCTGGCCGATCAGGTAAACGCTTTTCGCCTTGTCGTCGCTTTTGATAACTTCCACCAGCGCCTGCATGCGCATATCGGCATTGGCATCGAAACGGAAATGCCAGAAGCTGCATTTTTCATTGGTCAGCGCCGGATCGACCGCCGAATAGTTCATGAACAACACGCGATTGCCGGGTGTCCGGACATTGTGCTTGTTGATCGCCTCGACCAGCGCGCCCGCCACCGCGGAGCTATTACCTTCCAGCACGAAGGGGATTTTCTGGTCAGTCAATTGCTTCAGCTGCAACAAGGCGTCTTCCACTCCTTGTTTGCTGTCGAACACCGTCAGGCTGAGAGGATGGCGGCCGTCCGGCAAGCGCACGCCGCCGCGCGCATTGACCTGCTCCACCGCGAAGCGGATATTGTGCTCCACCGCCTCGCCGGCATTGGCGAACGGGCCCGACATGCCTTCGATCATGCCCAGCCGGATCGGCGCCAGCATGGCGGGAGCCGCGGCCAGGACCAGCGGCGGCATGAGCCCGCCGGCCAGCATGAATGCCAGCGCCAGGCTGGCGGTGAAACGTGATCGGTACGACATCGGTAACTATTCCAGTTTGATGTAAGTCCGATATTTTACGTTGTTTATTGCATACTCTTGCGCCGGCGGGAGTGAATCTGGACGGATCGTTTACACTATGCGGATGTCGTCTTCCTCCAAATACACCTCAACACCGCGTTTTACCTTTGGCAGCCGGCGCCGCTGGCTGTGGGTATTGCTGCTCACTGCTTTGCTGCACATCCTGCTGATCATATGGGGCGGCCGTCAGTTCAACGCACCGTTGTCGGTGGAACGGCGCGATCACATCGTGATGACCAATATCGCTGCCTTGCCGCCGGTGGAAAAACCGGTGCTGTTGCCGCAAGAACCAAAGCCGCAGCCGAAACCGAGCCCACGACCGCGTCCGGTTGCCGCAGCCAAACCCCGTCCGGCTCCCGAACCCGCGGTGGAAGTGCCGGATACGCCGATCAGGGAAACCGTGACGCCTAACGTCGATGCCCAGCCGGCCGACGCAGCCACGGCTGATGCAGCTGCCGGCGCCGCCGAGGCCAAACCGCCGATGGAACATCCCGGACTGGCGGAACCTGCGAAGGTCACTCCCGCTGCCGGCAAGCATTATCAAACCAGTGCGCCGCCTTCAGCTGAACTGAAATACGCCGTGGAAGCCTTGCAAAAGGGTCAGAACTATCATGGCAGCGGTAAAATCACCTGGCAAACCGATGGCGGCAGCTACACCATCAATGGCGAAGCTGGCGCCTTGTTCTTCACTGTTCTGGATTTCAAGAGCGAAGGCGAATTCAATGGCTTTGGCGTCGCGCCCATCACCTACACGCAAAAGCGTTTCCGCAAACCGGCGACGAAAACCACTTTTCACCGCGAACTCAACCAGATTGTCTTTTCGTCTTCGGGCAACAAATATCCACGCAGCGGCGGCGAGCAGGACCGCGCCAGCGTAGTGTGGCAACTGGCGAGCATCGGCCGCGGCGACAGCTCGCAATTTGTGCCGGGCGCTGTGATCGACCTGTTTGTCGCCGGTCCGCTGGATGCCGAAACCTGGCGCATGCAGATCGTCGGCCAGGAAAAAATCGATGTCGACGGCGACCAGCGCGCAGTCTGGCATGTGATCCGCATTCCCGAGCCTGGCTCGCACGAACAGCGGCTGGACATCTGGCTGTCGCCGCAACAGGAATGGTATCCGGTCAAATTGCGCTTTACCGAAACCGACGGCGACTACCTCGACATGTCGCTGTCCAAGCTGAAGCAGCTGGATCCAAACGCACTGAATTAGACCAAGCTGGTGAACCAGCATTTTTTTGGGAAATCATGAAATCATCAACATTGTCCTTGTTCCGTCTTGCCGCCGCTGCCGCGCTCTGCTGTCATCTGCTGAGCGCCAGCGCAGCCGGCACGGATCATCCTGCCACCAAGTACAAAATCGACCTGCCGCCGTCCGCCGAGCTGGACTACGCGATTCAAGCCAAGCAGAGCGGCATCACGCTCGGCGGTGAAGGCACGGTCAAATGGCAAGTCGCCGACAAGCGCTTCAGCGTCAATTCGGAAACCCGCGCCATGCTGTTCGGGAAAATCCTGGAGTCGTCCAGCGAAGGCGCGATCGACGATTTCGGCCTGGCGCCGACGCAGTTCATCAACAAACGCTACCGCAAGCAAGCCACCACCACCACCTTCCATCGCGACAGCGGCACCATCGGCTTTTCCGAGTCCGGCGACAGCTACCCGCTGAAGGGCGGCGAGCAGGATCGCACCAGCATCATCTGGCAGCTGATTTCCGTGGCGCGGGCGGCGCCGCAGCAGTTCAAGCCAGGTTCAAACTGGACCTTCTTCGTGGCCGGCATGCACGACGCCGAAGCATGGACTTTCAAGGTCGTCGATACCGAAAAAATCAAGACCCCCATGGGCGATCTTGAGACCATTCATATCTTCAAGGCGCCGCCGCCAGACGCCAAGGACCAGCAGCTCGACATCTGGCTGGCGCCTTCCCTGGAATGGTATCCGGTGCGCTTGCGCTTTACCGAGCCGAACAAGGATTTTGTCGAACAGACTCTGCAACAGGTCAGCAACAAGGGAGCAAAATAATATGAGTACACCAAACAGCGCACCAGGCAGCGTACCGAATGGCGCCATCGTCCTGTTCAGCGGCGGCCAGGATTCCACTACTTGCCTGGCATGGGCCCTGGCGCGCTATGAGCGGGTCGAGACCATCGGCTTCGACTACGGCCAGCGGCATGCTGTCGAACTGACCGTGCGCCCGGTCCTGCTGCAGAAAATCCGCGCCCAGTTTCCGCACTGGGCACATAAATTGGGCGAAGACCATATGATCGACCTGTCGCTGATTTCAAAGATTTCATCGACCGCCATGACAGAAGACGTCGAAATCGTGATGCAGGAAAACGGCTTGCCGAATACTTTCGTCCCCGGCCGCAACCTGCTGTTCATGACAGTGGCCGCCACCGTCGCTTACCGGCGCGGCTTGAACGTACTGGTGGGCGGCATGTGCGAAACCGATTTTTCAGGCTATCCGGATTGCCGCGACGACACCATGAAGGCCCTGCAGGTGGCGCTCAACCTCGGCATGGCGACCCGGCTGAAGCTGGAAACGCCGTTGATGTGGATCGACAAGTCGGAAACCTGGAAACTGGCGCAAGATCTGGGCGGCGATGCCCTGGTCGACCTGATCCGGGCCGATACCCATACCTGCTATCTGGGCGAACGCGGCGCCTTGCATGACTGGGGCTATGGTTGCGGCACTTGCCCGGCATGTGCGTTGCGCGCGCGCGGCTACCAGCAATTCAGGCAAGGCGCTCCAGCCTGAGCGCCCAGCCTGGCAGTCGCTGGAGACATGCTGGACACTGAAAGACAAAACGGCGGGTAGATCTTCATCTACCCGCCGTTTTTTTAACGATCAACCACGATCAGCTAAGCCGCGATCGAACGAGACAACTCCCCTTTTGCTTCAGGTGCAGCAAACTGATTCAGCAACTGTGCTTCCTTGGCGCGGGCTGCCGCCAGATGCCGGTCCTTGACGTGGCCATAACCGCGAATCTCTTCGGGCAGGCTGGCAAGCGCGACGGCGGTGGCCAGGTTGTCGGCAGTCAGCTTCGGCAGCAAGGAGCTGACGAGTTCCTTGTAATGCACGATCAGGGCCCGCTCTTCCTTGCGCTCGGCGGTGTAGCCGAAAATATCCAGCGCGCCGCCGCGCAGGAATTTCAGTTTCGCCAGGACGCCGAAAGCGCGCATCATCCATGGTCCGAACTCCTGCTTGACCAGATGGCCGTGGGCATCGTGCTTGGCCAGCAGCGGCGGCGCCAGGTGGAACTTGAGCTTGTAGTCGCCTTCGAACATGGCGGCAATTTTCGCCTTGAAAGCGCCGTCGGTGTACAAGCGCGCCACTTCGTATTCATCCTTGTAAGCCATCAGCTTGAACAAATACGTAGCGACTGCGGTACTCAAACGATGCCCGCCATGCTGGCGTTCTGCAGCCTGTACCTGCTCGACAAAAGCGCGGTACTGTTCCGCATAGGCGGCGTCCTGGTAGGAAGTGAGGACGGCGACGCGGCGCTTGATCAAATCATCCAGCTTAGGCGTGCGTTTGAATTCGATCACCTGCGCCTGCGTATCGCTGAGGCGGGTACGTTTTTCCAGTTCCGCCAGATCGATCGCTGCCGTGCGGCCCCAAACAAACGCCTGCTTGTTGAACGCGACTTGCAAGGCATTCAGTTCGATCGCCCGCATCAGCGATGCTTCCTGCAACGGCACCCATCCCTTTTGCCAGGCATAGCCCAGCATGAACATATTGGTGGCGATGGCGTCGCCCATCAAGGCGGTAGCGATATGGCCGGCATTGATGAACTCGACGCGGTCGCTGCCGCAGGCTGTGCGGATATCGTGCTCGGCCGCCGCATCAGGCGATTGCCAGTCCGGATTCTTGACGAATGCGGCGGTCGGCGTACGAGTCGAATTGATCGCTGCGTAAGTCCGCCCCTCGCCCATGCGCGAGAGGGCATCGCGGCTGGCGCTGACGATGGCGTCGCAGCCGATCACCAGATCGGCGTCGCCGGTGCCGACACGGGTCGAATAGATATCGTCCGGATGATCGGCCAGCCGCACGTGCGACATCACCGGACCGCCCTTTTGCGCCAGGCCGCTCATGTCCAGCACCGAGCAGCCCTTGCCTTCGACGTGCGCTGCCATCGCCAGGATCTGGCCGATGGTCACTACGCCGGTGCCGCCGATACCGGTCACCAGGATGCCGAAAGGCTTGACGGTGTTTGGCAAGACCGGCGCCGGCAGGGCAGCTACTGGAGCGTCCGCCGTGGCTGGTGCCGCCGATATTTTGGCAGGCTTCTTCAGGTTGCCGCCTTCGACCGTGACAAAGCTCGGGCAGAATCCGGTAACGCAGGAGAAATCCTTGTTGCACGAAGATTGGTTGATCTGGCGCTTGCGGCCGAACTCGGTTTCCAGCGGCTCCACCGACAGGCAGTTCGACTGCACGCTGCAATCGCCGCAGCCTTCGCACACGGCTTCGTTGATCACGGCACGCTTGGCTGGGTCCGGATACTCGTTGCGTTTCCGGCGGCGGCGTTTTTCTGACGCGCAGGTCTGATCGTAAATCATGGCCGAGCAGCCTTCGATCTCGCGCAGTTCGCGTTGCACCGCGTCCAGTTCGCTGCGGTGACGGATCGTCACGCCAGGCGCCCAGTCGGTGCTCGAACCGTATTTTTCCGGTTCGTCGGTCACCACGATAATCGGCGTCACGCCTTCGGCGGCAATCTGGCGCGAAATCATGGCCGGATCGAGCGGGCCGTCGAATGCCTGGCCGCCGGTCATGGCGACCGCATCGTTGAACAGGATCTTGTAGGTGATGTTGACCTTGGCCGCGACCGACGCGCGGATCGCCAGCAGGCCTGAGTGGAAATAGGTGCCGTCGCCGAGATTGGCGAACACGTGCTTTTCCGTGGTGAACGGCGCTTGGCCGACCCAGGTCACGCCTTCGCCGCCCATATGGGTGAAGGTGGACGATTCGCGGTCCATCCACAGCACCATGTAATGGCAGCCGATGCCGGCCAGGCCACGGCTGCCGTCCGGCAGCCTGGTCGAAGTATTGTGCGGGCAGCCGGAACAGAAATGCGGCACGCGGTCCTTGTTCGGATCTGGCTTGCTGCTGATGTTCAGCAGTGCTTCCTTGGCTTCCAGGTAGGCAACCCGTTGCTGCACGCGCTGCGCCACCGGATGGCCGGCAAAGTATTTCGACACGCGGGTCGCAATGGCGCGGGCGATCTGCGCCGGATTCAGTTCATAGGTGGCCGGCAGCAGCCAGTCGCCATGGCCTTCGCCGCTGCGGTTGCTCCATTCGCCGGTATCGTCGAACTTGCCGACCACGCGTGGCCGCACATCGTCGCGCCAGTTGTAGAGTTCTTCCTTGACCTGGTATTCCAGGATCTGGCGCTTTTCTTCCACCACCAGGATTTCTTCCAGGCCTTGCGCAAACTCGCGCACGCCTTCCGCTTCGAGCGGCCAGGTCATGCCGATCTTGTACAGGCGGATGCCAATGTCGCGCGCCACGGTTTCGTCGATGCCGAGGTCGGCCAGCGCCTGGCGCGTGTCCAGATAGGATTTGCCGGCGGTGATGATGCCGATCTTGGCGCGCGGGCTGTCCCAGATGATCTGGTTCAGCTTGTTGACGCGGGCATAGGCCAGCGCTGCGTACCATTTGTAATTGTTCATCCGCGCTTCCTGTCCCAGCACGGTGTCGGGCAAGCGGATGTTCAAGCCGTCTGCCGGCAGTTCAAAATCAGCGGCGGTCGGCAAGACAATCTTGACGCGGTCCGGATCGAGATCGATCGACGCGCCGGACTCGACCAGGTCGGTGACGCATTTCATCGATACCCACAAACCGGTATAGCGGCTCATGGCCCAGCCATGCAAGCCGTAGTCGAGATATTCCTGCACCGAAGACGGATACAGCACCGGAATGCCGCAGGCTTTCAGGATATGTTCGCTCTGGTGTGCGGTGGTCGACGATTTTGCCGCGTGATCGTCGCCGGCCAGCACCAGCACGCCGCCATTCTTGGAAGTGCCGGCCATGTTGGCGTGCTTGAAGACGTCGCCGCAACGGTCGACGCCGGGGCCTTTGCCGTACCACATGCCGAACACGCCATCGTATTGCGCGCCGGGAAACAGGTTGACCTGCTGCGTACCCCAGACACTGGTGGCGGCAAGGTCTTCATTCATGCCGGGGTGGAATTTGACGTGATGCGATTCCAGGTATTTCTTGGCCTTGGCGGCGGTCAGATCGACGCTGCCGAGCGGGGAACCGCGATAGCCGGTCACGAAACCGGCGGTGTTCAAGCCAGCTTGCACATCGCGCTGCCGTTGCAGCATCGGCAAGCGAATGATGGCCTGTGTGCCCGTCATGAAAGCACGGCCACGTTCTAATGTGAATTTATCATCAAGGGAAATGCTATCAGCTTCAGACGCTTGCGTGGGCAGCAAGGCTTGCGCCGATTTGAGTGGTGCGTTCATTCAGTCTCCGTGCCAAAAATTATGTTTTTGATTGCACTGCGTGGAGGTTATCCTACGCGGTCAAACGTCTTCGCCTTGTGGGCAAATCGTCCTGTTTTTTACTATTTCCTGCAGCCACCAGAATATCACAAGCGGGTGGCCGACTCAATGCACGGCGCAGCAATCACCCGCGCCGGTACTGGGTCTGTAGCGCCTGCCGCGCGGTCGCATTTCCAAAATCAAATGCTAAGCAGCCCCAGGGTAACAACTGTAACAACTGGTAAATCGAGTAGATCGGGAGCACGACTCGGCGTGTAATGGCAACTTGTCAGATGTGGCTGAATACCTCCCCTGGACCAGCCATGTCGGGCATTCCTCCCTCTAGTGTTCCCATTATCACTAGTTTGCGGATTCTGCACTCCCCTGCAGAATCCGCTTTTTTATTTCAGCTGCAGATTTGTCTCGCCATCCAGCAAGGTATTCGCCGGCAACGGCTGCAAGGCTTTCAGGCGCGCATAGATGGGCGTGAAATCCGGCGCGGTATCGTCGAACAGTTGCTTGAAATCATTGATGACAAAATAGGTTTCCTGATAAGAGTCGATCTTGTACAGGGTGCGCATCACGCGCTCGACATCGAACGGCAGGCGCAAAGGCGCGGGACTGCTCAGGCAATGCTCGATTTCACCGCCGGACGACAGAATCCCGGCACCATACACGCGCAGGCCTTCCGGACTCTGGATCAGGCCGAACTCAACCGTGTACCAATACAGGCGCGCCAGCATCGACAGGCCGTCCAGCTTCATCGCCTTCAGCGCGCCCTTGCCGTAATCCTGCAGATGGTCGGCAAAAATCGGATTGAACAGCAGCGGCACGTGCCCGAAAAAATCGTGGAACACATCGGGTTCGACGATGTAGTCGAATTCCTCCGGATCGCGCAGCCAGACTGTGACGGGGAAACGGCGGCTGGCCAGGTGCTCGAAAAAAACATGGTCCGGCACCAGGCCCGGCACCGCCACCAGCGTCCAGCCGGTAGCCTTGGACAGCAAGGCCGAGCTTTCTTCAAAGCGCGGAATGCCGTCGCCGATATTGAGCAGTTCCAGGCTTTCGATAAAGACGTCGCAGGCGCGGCCGGGGATCAGCTTGGCTTGGCGCTGATACAGGCGGCGCCACAGAGCGTGCTGCTCCGGCGTGTAGGCATCCCAGTCCTGCTTGACTACATAGCGCGCGTCGATCTTGCTGTAGTCGCCGCGCAGGGAAGCGCCGTCCGACTTTTCAGCGACGGTGGCAAAAAAATCATCGGTGTTCAAGCTCATGTCCATTACGTTTGCATTCATTATGTAGGTCCCGGATTCAGCGCGTTTAGCTACTTTTATGCCTACAGTATAGGGCTGAGACGAGGGCAGTTAATTGCAAAATTTGTCCCACGAACCAGAATTTGCGCATTAATATGTCTTAAAACATCCATTTTAAGGTGACTTATGCCAACGATTGCATTGGATGCAACCGATCGCAAAATTCTGGCGATCCTGCAGGAGGATGGCCGCCTCAGCAATCAGGAGGTGGCGGAACGGGTCAACCTGTCGCCCTCGCCCTGCCTGCGCCGCATCAAGCAGCTGGAACAGGCTGGCGTCATCCGGCAATACGTGGCGCTGCTGGAGCCGGACAAGATCGGCCTGGGCCTGCTGGCCTATATCAACGTGCGCCTGGAAAAGCATAGCGATCCGCTATACCTGAGCGGCACCAAAGCGGCGGCGGCCCAGCATCAGACCATGTCGCCGCGGGTTTCGTTTTCTACCGCGGTGGAGCGCTGGCCGGAGGTGGTTGCCTGCTATGCCATGACCGGCGAGATGGATTTCCTGCTGAGGGTGCACGTGGAAGACATGGCGCATTTTTCGCGCTTCATGATGGAAACCCTGCTGCGCCATCCGGCGGTGCTGGACGTCAAATCGAGTTTTGCGCTGCAACGGGTGAAAGATACGACGGCGCTGCCCTTGCTATAACAGGCCTCCGGCCTAGGCCGCATTCCATTCGTAGACCGTCACCAGCGACGATCCGCTGACATGCACCGGATCGGCAAACGCCAGGCTTTTTGCTTCTTCCAGGCTGGCGGCCTTGATCAGATAGGCGCCGCCCGACTTGTCGGTGAACGGGCCGGCCAGCTCAAGCTTGCCTTGCGCCCGCAGCTGATCGAGAAAGACATAATGCTGTTCTACCACGCTCGGTTGAAAGGCGGGAGTGCGCATTGTAGTGACCAGATAGCGGTACATGAAAATTTCCGGAGGCAGATGACGAGGCGGAAATATTATCTCAAAACGCGCAGCTTCGTTGCGGCCGGGCCGTCTAGTCGCGCTTGATGCCAGGCAGGTTGCTCAGCCACTTGAGCGCAGCGCGCAGATTCGCCTTGAAGGTGTAGTCCAGCATCGCCGCCTGTTCCTGCACCGCCTCCTGCAACACGCTGGCAGGATTGGCCGGCGGCAGCTTCAGATAAGCATCCGCCTCGCCGTAATCGCGATGAATCGCCATGCCGGCCTTCTTGGCGATATGCATCATCACCTTGTTCGAAGACAGGCAGTGCATGTACAAGGTGTCGATATCGACATTGCGGCAGCGTATCGCCGCCCGTTCAAACAGGCGGCTGCCGACGCCCATGCCGCGCGCCGAAGCGGCCACCGAGACGCCGAATTCGGCGACCCTTTCCTTGGTGGTCGACGCGCTCACCGAAGGCAGCGCCTCGCGCGGCGCAAAGGCCAGGTGACCGACCCCGAGCAAGCGCAGCTTGCGATCGTAGACGCCGAACACGGTGTCGCGCGAGAAATCGATATTTTCCACGTAGCGGCTGACCAGATCATCCGACAGCACCGAACCGAAGCGCAGCAAGCGGTCGCCGCTGCTCAATGCCAGGAAATGGCGCAACAGCCGCTTGCGCGCCCGGCGCGACAACTCCTTGACGAAGACGATAGGCCGCGCAGCCTTGGCCTGGCCCGACCCGGGACCGCCGGCTGTTGCCGGCGCCTGGCTGCCGGCGCCGGCCGCCTTCGCATCTGTAGCTGTCATCCTGGCCTCTCTGGTCGGACAAGCTGATCGGGATTATTGTCGTTGCGCCTGCAGCAGCTGCTCGACCACTTCAACCCGGGCGGCATGGATCGCTTCGGGTATCCGTTGCGGCTGCTGCTGGAACATGCCGGCAATGACGCCGGCATTGACCGACTGCGCTGCCTGCAACGCCGCCTGCAGATAAGCAAGCTGCGGAAACGGCCGCTCCTCGTAGCCGGTCCTGCCGCGGTAATCGCATTCGGTGGCACGTAGCATATCAATAAAGCGCTCGGGCTTGCGGAATGCATCGCAGCGTCCCAGCAGGTTGACGATGGTAGCGGCGCGCAGTTCGAAAGCGCGGCCTACATTGCCGTGTTCGCGCGTTGTCATCAAGGCCAGGTCGCGCGCCTCGCCCGGCACTTTGAGGCGCTGGCAAACCCGTTCCACCAGTTCCACGCCCAGGCCTTCATGACCGTGATGGCTGGGCCAGCCGGCGGCCGGCGTCGCGCCTTTGCCGAGGTCGTGCATGAGGGCGGCGAAGCGCACCGGCAGCGGATAATTTGCGCGGGCGGCGGTATCCACCACCATCATCACATGCACGCCGGTGTCGATTTCAGGATGATATTTTTCCGGCTGGGGTATGCCCCACAACGCGTCCAGTTCCGGCAGGATGCGCGCCAGCGCGCCGCACGCGCGCAAGACCTCGAACATGCGCGACGGCTTGCTTTCCATCAGCCCGCGCGCCAGCTCTTGCCAGACCCGCTCAGGCACCAGCGCATCGACTTCGCCGGCCGCCACCATCCGCTGCATCAGGGCGTTGGTCTGCGGCGCTACCGTGAAGTCGGTGAAGCGCGCGGCAAAGCGCGCTACGCGCAGGATGCGCACCGGATCCTCGGCAAAAGCGTCGGATACGTGACGGAATATGCGGTCTTGCAGGTCCTGGCGGCCGTTGAAAGGATCGGCCAGGGTGCCGTCCTCTGCGCGCGCAATGGCGTTAATGGTGAGGTCGCGCCGCACCAGGTCTTGCTCCAGCGTGACATCGGCGGCGGTATGGAACACAAAGCCTTTGTAGCCCGGCGCAGTCTTGCGCTCGGTGCGCGCCAGCGCATATTCCTCGTGCGTATCCGGATGCAGGAACACTGGAAAATCCTTGCCGACCGGGCGGAAACCTTGCGCCAGCATGTCGTCCGGCGTCGCTCCGACCACCACGTAATCGCGATCCTTGACCGGCAAACCGAGCAACTCATCGCGCACCGCGCCGCCTACCGCAAAAACTTTCATGTCGTTGTTTGAACCTGATGAGAAAAGACTAGTCCGGCAATACTTCGGTTTCCGCCAGCGCCTCGCGCATCCAGCGGGCCACGGCCGGGTGCGCCTGCACCCGCTCGGCGTAGGCTTGCAATGCCGGCGCCAGCGATACGCCGTAGCTGTGGAAGCGCATGACGACCGGCGCAAAATAGGCGTCGGCGATCGAAAATGCGCCGAACAGAAACTGGTGATGGCCGAATTCGGACAAGCAGGTTTCCCAGATTTCCACCACCCTGGCGATATCGGCCTGGGAGCCCGCGGTACGCCCATGCCCCGGCTTGTGGGCGCGGATATCCATCGGCATGTCTGCGCGCAGGGCGGCAAATCCGGAATGCATCTCGGCGCAGATCGAACGCGCGGTGGCGCGCGCCAGCGTGTCTTGCGGCCACATGCCAAGATCGGGGAACTGATCCGCCAGATATTCGCAGATGGCCAGCGAGTCCCAGACCGGCGTCTCACCCACCAGCAGGATCGGCACCCGGCCGCTGGCGGAATAGCGGCCTATTTCGTTGGCGGTGTGCGGCTGGCGCAGCAGGATCTTGTGTTCCTTGAACGGAATGCCGAACGCAGTCATCGCCACCCATGGCCGCATCGACCAGGAAGAATAGTTTTTATTGCCGATCACCAGGATCAGGCCGTCCTTGCCGGCTTTTTGCAAAGCGGCTGACAGGCTTGGATCGAGTTCTGTGGTTTGCATATGCAGCTCCGGGACTACGAATGTCGAGATTCCACGCAGTAATTCTACTCAAGGCCGCATCAAGGCAGCGACGATTCGACAAAACCCTTGGGTGCAACGGTGCCCAGGCGCGCTTTCAGGGACTGCGGCTTGCCGTCGAACAAGGCTGCATAGTAAGTCGCGTTCGACAGCACATTCTTGACGTAGCCGCGGGTTTCATTAAACGGAATCGACTCGGCAAACACTGCGCCTTCCACGGTGCCGGGCAGCGTCGCACGCCAGGCCCGCGGCCGGCCCGGACCGGCATTGTAGGCGGCCGATGCGAGCGCCTGCGAGCCATCCAGGTCGGACAGCACCATGCTCAGATAGTTGGTGCCCAGCAGGATGTTGGTATTCACGTCGGCAATCTGATCGACGGTAAAGCCGCTCAGGCCGATTTTCTTGGCAACCCATTTCGCCGTCGCCGGCATCACCTGCATCAGGCCGCTGGCGCCGACGTTCGAGCGGGCGCTGCGCATGAAGCGCGATTCTTGCCGGATCAGCCCGTATACCCAGGCCATGTCGAGCCCCAGGCTTTGGGTATTGGTGCTCATGACATCGCGATGCGGCGACGGGAAGCGCTGGTTGAAATCGACTTCGACCTTGGTCCGGTCCGAGGTATTCACCATACGGTCGAGGACGTTGTTCTGGCGCGCGAATTCAGCCGCAGTCAGCAATTGGCGATCAGTCATCTGGCGCAGTTCCCAATTCCATTCGCGCACGCCTTCAAACCGCAAATTCATGTCAAAAAACCGCAGGGCGCGACGGAAGCCCTGATTATTTGTCATCGCCGCCATTTCAACCGGCGTAAATGTCTGGGAGGAGGAAACCGCAATGATTTTCTGTCCCAGCTCTTCCAGCGCCAGCTGGCCATAGAAATTGGTCTGGTCGGCGATAGCCTGGAATTGCTGCTGGGCCTGATCAACCTTGCCTTCGGCTTGGTCGGCACGGGCCAGCCAATAGATCCAGGCCGGGTCGCTGCGCAGGGCCGCCGGCATCGCCTCGATGCCGCTCCTGACCAGTTTCCAGTCGCCGCCGCGCAGGGCGGAGCGCACGCGCCATTGATAAGCGTCGCCGGACAATGGCGCGCTGCCCTTTACCTGCCGCCAATAGTCGATCGCTTGCGGCTCCAGCTTGAGCGCCGACTGCAAAGCGACCTGCGCCCATGCCAGCGAGCGCTCGGTAGATGTCAATTGATCCAGGGATGCGTTCAGTGCGCCGGCCGCGCGACCGGTATCGTTCTTCGCCACACGTCCCAGCGCCACGATGAATAATTCATGGCCGCTGCGTCCGGCGCCCGGGCCGCGCGCCAGCACCAGCGCGGATTTGTCGATGGCTTGCGCCACCTGGGCATCGTCGGCGTCGACGAACGGCGTCATGCGGCGCGCCACTCCTGCAAAGCCGGACTCCACTGCCTGGCGGATCTGGAACCAGACATCGTCGGCGCTGAACTGGCCGTTTTGCGCCAGCGTGCCGACCAGGTCGGTGCAAGCTGGACCAAAGTCCTTCGGCGTGGTCAGCAAGGCGCGTGCCCCCGCTGCCACATTCGTGCCTTTCAGGGCGGCCGAGGTCAACGCATAGCATTTCAGCTGGGTGTCGTCATCCAGCACGAATTTCGGATATTGCTCATCAAAAGTGGCCCAGTCGCCGGCCTTGCCCAGCTCCAGCAGCCAGTCGTTGCGCAGGCGGTCGGCGATCGCGCTGCCGTCGTAACGGCTGAGGTAGTCGCGGATATCGGCCTGCGGTGCGACCAGGTCTTTGATCAGCGGTTTCAGGCGGTAATAATCGACATACGAAGGAATGTCATAATCACTCAAGGTCGAGGCCAGCAATTCGGCCTTGTCGGCGTTATTCGCGCGCGCGGCGTCGCGCAAGGCCAGGAAGGCGTCATCCTGGCTGGCATAGCTGCCGATGGATGCGTTGCCGGCGGAGCGCTTTTGCGCATAAGCTGCACTTGTCAGCACGGCGGAGGAAGCCACGGCGACGGCGATGACAGCAAGCCATTTCTTTTTGAACATGTTAAACCTATTTTTTACGGGTACGAACGATGACGCCTAGCATAGCATGTGATGCCAGTGATGCAACACCAAACCCCGACAAAGCATTGCTGCGTCCTGCCCTGCTGGCTGCGCGGCGGGCGATAGCCGCCGACAGCCGCCGCGGCTGGGACCTGGAACTGGGGCGCCGCGTGACCGCCTGGGTCGCGTCATGGCGGCAGGCGCAGCCGGACGGCGTTCTGGGAGTCTACTGGCCGATCCGCGGCGAACCGGATTTGCGGCCGGCTTACGCCGAACTGGCGGCAAGCGGTGTGCCGCTGGCGTTGCCGATTGTGGTGGATAACGATAGCCCCCTGCGTTTTGTTGCCTGGACGCCCGGTGACAGCATGGTGAAAGATAGTTTCGGGGTCGCGGTGCCGGCCAGCGATGTGAGCGCGACGCCGTCGGCCTTGCTAATTCCCTGCGTCGGCTTCAATCGCAGCAAGCTCAGGCTAGGCTACGGCGGGGGCTTTTATGACAGGACCCTGGCGCTGGCGCCGCGTCCGCAGGCAATCGGGATTGCCTACTCCTGCGGACTGGCGGAATTCGACGGCGACCCGCATGATATTGCGCTGGACGCCGTCATCACTGAATCTGCCTGCTTATAGCTTCAGGCGCTGCCAGATGGCGATCGTCGCCGGCGAATGATTCAAGGTATAGAAGTGCAACCCCGGGGCGCCGCCGGCGAGCAAGCGCTCACATAGCTGAGTCACCACGTCCAGGCCGAAAGCGCGGATCGAATCGGTGTCGTCGCCATAGCTGGCCAGCTTGAGGCGGATCCAGCGCGGTATCTCGGTGCCGCACATGTCGGAAAAACGCATCAGTTGCGCGTAGTTGGTGATCGGCATGATGCCGGCCACCACAGGCACCGTCGCCCCCAGTTTTTGCGCTTCGTCGACGAAACGGAAATACGCGTCGGCATTGTAGAAGTACTGGGTGATGGCGCCGTTGGCGCCGGCCTTGACCTTGCTGACATAGCGCTGCACGTCGTCCTGCGGCGACTTCGCCTGCGGGTGCATTTCCGGATAGGCCGCGACTTCGATATGGAACCAGTCGCCGGTTTCGGCGCGGATGAATTCCACCAGCTCATTAGCGTAGCGGAATTCGCCGGAAGAAAAATCCATGGCGCCGTAGCCGCTCGGCAGATCGCCGCGCAAGGCCACCAGGCGCTTGATGCCGTGATCCTTGTATTGCCCCAGGATGGCGCGCAGCGACTCACGCGAACTGCCCAGGCAGGACAGATGCGGCGCCGCTTCGTGGCCTTCGCTGCGGATATCCAGCACCGTGTCCAGCGTACCCTTCTGCGTCGAACCGCCGGCGCCGAAAGTCACAGAGAAATAGCGCGGATGCAGCTCCGCCAGCTTGGCGCGCGTGACCCGCAGTTTTTCCGTTCCCTCAGGCGTCTTCGGCGGGAAAAATTCGATACTAAAGTTCTTTTGTGCCATTTTCTGTACCAATCAATTCTTCTTCAACAGCAGCGTGGACAACGCCCACGAAACGATGCTGTACAAGATAGCGCCGCCTACCGCCGCCCAGAAACTGGCGACATAAAAACCGCTTACCAGATGCGAGACCAGCCAGAACATCAGGCCGTTGATGATAAAGATGAACAAGCCCAGGGTCAGCAAGGTCGCCGGCAAAGTCAGCAACAGCAACACCGGGCGGATCAAGGTATTGACGAAACCCAGCACCAGCGCCGCGATCAGCGCCGCCCAAAAACTGGCGAACTGCACCGAGTGCATCAGATACGGCACTGCCAGCAAGGCCAGGGTGTTAATCAGCCAGGTAATCAGTAAGCGCATTGAGGTTTCCTCTTGATGGTGGAAGATCCGCCGGCCGCCATCGGGCAGCCGGCGGCCGGATTATTTACTGCTTAATAGCGGTAGTGTTCCGGCTTGTAAGGGCCGGTTTGCTTGACGCCGATATAGGCAGCCTGCTCTTCCGTCAGCACCGACAGTTGCGCGTTCAGCTTTTTCAATTGCAGGCGCGCGACTTTTTCATCCAGATGCTTAGGCAAGGTATACACGCCGACCGGATAGGCCTTGGTGTTCACGAACAATTCGATCTGGGCGATGGTCTGGTTGGCGAACGACGAGCTCATCACATACGACGGATGGCCCGTGCCGCAGCCCAGGTTCACCAGACGGCCTTCAGCCAGCAAGATGATGCGTTTGCCGTCAGGGAAAATGATGTGGTCGACTTGCGGCTTGATGTTTTCCCAGGTGTACTGCTTCAGGGCGGCGACTTCGATTTCATTGTCGAAGTGGCCGATGTTGCAGACGATCGCCTGGTCCTTCATCTTTTGCATGTGTGCATGGGTGATCACATGGTAGTTGCCGGTGCAGGTGACGAAGATGTCGCCATGTTCGGCTGCGTATTCCATGGTCACCACGCGGTAGCCTTCCATCGCCGCCTGCAAAGCGCAGATCGGGTCGACTTCGGTTACCCACACCTGCGCCGACAGCGCGCGCATGGCTTGCGCCGAGCCCTTGCCAACGTCGCCATAGCCGGCGATCACGGCAACCTTGCCGGCGATCATGACGTCGGTGGCGCGCTTGATGCCATCGACCAGCGATTCGCGGCAGCCGTACAGGTTGTCGAACTTGGACTTGGTGACCGAGTCGTTGACATTGATGGCAGGGAAAGCCAGCTTGCCTTCCTTGTGCATCTGGTACAGGCGATGCACGCCGGTGGTAGTTTCTTCGGTCACGCCCTTGATCTGCGCCAGGCGGGTCGAATACCAGCCGGGCGAAGTCGCCAGCTTTTTCTTGATGGCGTTGAACAGGCAGATTTCTTCTTCCGAACCTGGGTTGTTCAGGACCGACGCGTCTTTTTCAGCGCGGGTGCCGAGGTGCAGCAGCAAGGTGGCGTCGCCGCCATCGTCCAGGATCATGTTGGCCTGCTCTTCGCCCGGCCATTCGAAAATGCGATGCGTGAATTCCCAGTAGTCGTCCAGCGATTCGCCCTTGAAGGCAAACACCGGCGTGCCGGCAGCGGCGATCGCGGCGGCGGCGTGGTCCTGGGTCGAATAGATGTTGCAGGATGCCCAGCGCACCTTGGCGCCCAGTGCTTCCAGGGTCTGGATCAGCACCGCGGTCTGGATCGTCATGTGGATCGAACCGGTGATGCGCGCGCCCTTGAGCGGCTGGGCAGCCGCGAATTCCTCGCGGATGGCCATCAGGCCCGGCATTTCGGTCTCGGCGATCTTGATTTCTTTGTCGCCCCAGCCCGACAGGCTGATATCGGCAACGACGTAGTCTTGGTTGGAAGAGGTTGAGTGTGCGGTAGAGTTCATTACAGCGGCGTTCATCACGCCCTCCTTTCGTTAGAAAAAAAGTAACGTGAGCGCAGTTGCATATTGACCGCTCCAAGCCTGGCAGACCATGTCTGTCGCAACGCTCCTTGGATACGATCTGCCATTTTAAAGCAAAACAGCGGGTTTTCGGCTAGCCGGGACACATATTCCGGTTATCCCGATATCCGAATAACCCGGCGGCCCTCAGACCCAGCCCATTTCGTGCAACTCGCTCTTGATATAAGCATAGTAAATCGGCGCCGCCACCAGTCCCGGCAGGCCGAATGCAGCTTCCGCCAGCACCATCATCAGCAGCAGCTCCCAGCTGCGGGCATTGATCTGGGTGCCGACGATCTTCGCGTTCAGGAAGTATTCCAGCTTGTGTATCACCACCAGGAACACCAGCGCCGCCAGGGCCACATAGACCGAAACCGACAAGGCGACCAGCACGATCAGGGTGTTGGAAATCAGGTTACCTATCACCGGCAGCAAACCCGCCAGGAAGGTGACCACGATCATGGTCTTGGTCAAAGGCAGATGGATGCCGGCGAGCTTGAGCACGACCAGCAGGAAAATCGCCGTCAAGACCGTATTCAGCAGGGAAATCTTGATCTGGGCAAACACCACGCGGCGGAAGGCATCCGCCAGCAATTGCGCACGCCCCAGCAGTTCGCTCGCCAGCGGTTGCAGCAAAGGCATCGGATGCGCCGCATTCAAGGCAATCATGGCGCCCAGCACCATGCCGATCAGCACGTGCACGAACACCTGTACAGCTTCCTTGCCCGCCAACTGCACTTGGCCGCTGTGGGCCTGCAGCCAGTCGCTGAACAGTTGACGGATATCTTCGATGTCGTCCGGCAGATATTGCTGCAGCCACTCCGGCAGTTGCGTGCGCGCCTGGTCGACCACCACCATCAGCTTCGATTGCAGCACTTGCAGGCGGTCGGGGCCCCCGTGAAAGAAGGCAATCAAGCCGAAAATCGCCAGCGACAACAGGCCGATAATGATCACCGACAGGAACACCACCGAAATCAGGTGAGCCCGCTCGCTGGTCAGGCGGTGCTGGACAAACGGCGTCAGCGTGCGCACCAGCTCGTACACCAGCAAGCCGGCCAGCAACGCCGTCAACATGTGCAGTGACATCACCAGGAACAGCGCAGCCAGCGCCACCAGCCAGGCGGCCAGGCGAAAGCGCGGCAGCTCGGTGACTACCGGGCGCAGTTGTCGAGACACAGATTCGGGGACGTGTTTGGGGGCAGGGGCCATATGGGAGACTTGGTTAGATCAAGCGCAATGCTCACGCAAAATACAGCGGAAGCGAAGTAAAGCTCTTGCATCTTTCTTGTGGGATAGTCACTGAGGCGATCAGTGTAACAAGTCGTTACCATCGTGCAAAGCACGATTCTGGCGTTGCCGCTATTTGGCCTGGCAAGGAATCATATCCTCGCCAGGACCCATGCCTGAGCAGTCGTTACAGCGCAGCAGCCTTCAGTGCGGCAGCCTTGTCGGTGCGCTCCCAGGTGAATTCCGGCTCTTCGCGGCCGAAATGGCCGTAGGCGGCGGTCTTTTGATAGATCGGACGCAGCAGGTCAAGCATCTGCACGATGCCCTTGGGGCGCAGATCGAAGTGTTCCAGCACCAGCTGCGCCAGCTTTTCGTCGCTGATCTTGCCGGTGCCGAAAGTGGTGACCATCACCGAAGTCGGCTTGGCGATGCCGATCGCGTACGATATCTGGATCTGGCAGCGCGAGGCCAGGCCGGCGGCAACGATATTCTTCGCCACATAACGGCCAGCGTAAGCGGCCGAACGGTCCACCTTGGACGGGTCCTTGCCGGAAAATGCGCCGCCGCCGTGGGGCGCAGCGCCGCCGTAGGTGTCGACAATGATCTTGCGCCCGGTCAGGCCGCAATCGCCTTGCGGGCCGCCGATGACGAAACGGCCGGTCGGGTTGACCAGGTAACGGGTATTTTGCAGCCACTCCTTCGGCACTACCGGCTTGATGATTTCTTCGATCGCCGCTTCTTCAATCGCCTTGTGCTGCATTTCCGGCGCATGCTGGGTCGACAGCACCACGGTATCGATCGCCACCGGCAAGCCGTCGACGTATTTCAGCGTGACCTGCGATTTGGCGTCCGGACGCAGCCATGGCAGGCGGCCGTCCTTGCGCAATTGCGACTGGCGCTCGACGATACGGTGCGCGTAGTAGATCGCGGCAGGCATCAGTTCCGGCGTTTCATCGCAGGCGTAACCGAACATCAGGCCCTGGTCGCCAGCGCCCTGGTCGAGATCGAGGCCCTTGCCTTCATCCACGCCCTGAGCGATATCCGGCGATTGCTTGTCGTAGCCGACCAGCACCGAGCAGCTCTTGTAATCGATGCCGTAGTCGGCATTGTCGTAGCCGATGCGCTTGATGGTTTCGCGCGCTACCGCGATGTAGTCGACATTGGCGAAGGTAGTGACTTCACCTGCCAGCACGACCAGACCGGTGTTGCACAGGGTTTCTGCGGCGACCCGGGCGTGCGGGTCCTGGGTGAAAATTGCGTCGAGGATCGCGTCGGAAATCTGGTCCGCGACTTTATCGGGGTGACCTTCGGAAACGGATTCTGAGGTAAAGAGGTATTCATGTGCCATTGCAAGCTCCAACAAAAAAACAAGTGGTGACCATGTCGCAGTCAAACCTGTTGAGCCTGCGACGCTTTAGCGAAATTTGTATTCCGCCTCGCAAGTTGTCTATTAACTCGGCGGATAATGCTAATTACTATATATTAAGATGATTCTGATAAGCAATCTCTCTGCAATCCAGACAAGCTAGCAACGCTGTTTGAATTTCAAACTATTGTGCTATTTTACGCCTCTTGAAAAAATTCGGCAAAAAACGACCCCTTTTGGGTCTTTTTTGGCTCTTCTAGGCCTCGCTAATGCTCGTATCACTCTTTCGCCTGCTATCGAAACTACCGCTTCCTTTCTTACATGCAATTGGCACGGCCGGCGGCTGGCTGGTCTATCTGGCCTCTTCCTCGTATCGCCATAAACTGAAAGAGAACCTGACGCGGGCCGGCTATCAGGCAGACCTGCCGCAAGCGGTCAGCGAATCCGGCAAGAGCATGTTCGAGCTGCCGTTCATCTGGTGCGCCTCGCCGCAACGGGTGCTGCGTACCGCCGTCATCGAAAACTGGGAACTGGCGCAGGCGGCGCTGGACGCCAGGACCGGCGTGATTTTCCTGACCCCGCATCTGGGCTGCTTTGAAATCATCGCCCAGGCGATCGCCACCAAGACTTCGCTGACGGCGCTGTACCGGCCACCGCGCAAGGCCGCGCTCAAGCCGCTGATCGAAGGCGCGCGCGGACGCCACAACCTGTTGCTGGCGCCGGCCAGCCTGGCAGGCGTGCGCACCTTGTTCAAGGCGCTCAAAAAAGGCCAGGCGATTGGCTTGCTGCCGGACCAGGTGCCGCAGAACGGCGAAGGCATATGGGCCGATTTCTTTGGCCGCCCGGCCTACACCATGACCTTGCCGGCCAAGCTGCAGCAGATGAGCGGCGCGCCGATCATCCTGTCTTACGCCGAACGGCTGCCGCTCGGGCGCGGCTATGTGATCCGCTTTGTGCCTTTCGAGGAAACCCCAAGCCATACGCCGGAACAAAGAACGCTGGCCATCAACCAGGCGATGGAGCGGCTGATCGCGCGCTGCCCGGCGCAATATATCTGGAGCTACAACCGCTACAAGACGCCGCCCGGCGTTGCGCCGGCGGCGCGGGAGCCGCAGGCATGAGGGCGCTGCTACTGCTGTTGCGGGCGATGCATTTCTTACCGTTGTGGGTCCTGGGCCCGATCGGTGAAGCGCTGGGCTCATTGCTGTTCATCATCATGAAGCCGCGGCGGCACATTACCCTGACCAACCTGCGCTTGTGCTTTCCAGAGATGCCGGAACAGGAACGGGTAGCGCTGGCGCGCCGCCACTTCCAGGCTTACTCGCGCAGCGTGCTGGAACGCAGCGTGCTGTGGTGGGCGTCCGAAAAGCGCTTGCGGCGCCTGATCAAGATCGAATCCGACCTGCCGCTCAGTACCCTGCAATCCGGTCCGACCATCCTGCTGTGCCCGCATTTCGTCTGCCTGGAAATTCCCGGCATTGCACTGGTGCTCAATTCGTCGCTGTCGATCTGCACCATCTACACGCGCCAACAGGATGCTGTCATTGATGCTGCATTGCTGAAAGGACGCTCGCGTTTCCGCCCGGTCAAGCTGTTCACCCGCGAGCAAAGCGTCAAACCCATCATCCGCGCCATGCGCGAAGGCTATCCCTTCATCATGCTGCCGGATATGGATTTCGGCATGAAAGATGCAGAGTTCGTGCCTTTTTTTGGCGTGCCGACGGCAACGCTGACCGCCACCGCCAGGATCGCCGCCGCCACCAAGGCCAATGTGGTGCCGATGATTGCAACTTTCCTGCCCGGCTACAAAGGCTGGAAAGTCACCTTCTATCCGGCTTGGGAAAACTACCCCGGCGACGATATGATAGAAGCGACCCGGCGCATGAACGCCTTTATCGAAGAACGCATCCTGGAAGCGCCGGCCGAATATTTCTGGGCCCACAAGCGCTTCAAGAGCCGGCCGCCGGGACAGGCCGATGTTTACACCACAGCGGCGCCGGAGCAGAATTGAAACAGCGATGCAGCGGAACACGCTTTCATCGATAATAGCCGCATGAAACTCAAATTCACAAAAATGCATGGCGCCGGCAACGACTTCGTCGTGATCGACGCCATCAGCCAGCATATCGACTTCACCCCAGCGCAATGGCAGCATCTGGGCGACCGCCGCTTTGGCGTCGGCGCCGATCAGATGCTGGTGGTGGAAAAATCGCCGGCGGAGGGTGTCGATTTTCGCTATCGCATCTATAACGCCGACGGCGGCGAAGTCGAACAGTGCGGCAACGGCGCCCGCGCATTCGTCAAGTTCGTCACCGACAAGGGCTTGACCAGCAAACGCAACATTCGCGTGGAAACCATGTCGGGCATCATCGAACCCAGACTGGAAGACGACGGCCGCATCACGGTCGACATGGGCGCGCCCATCCTGGCGCCGGCAGCGGTGCCGTTCGACGCCAGCAAGCTGGAGAGCCGACCGCAAGGCGACGATGCGCTTTGGCCGCTGGAAATCCAGGGCAAGCAAACCTGGATCTCGGTGGTGTCGATGGGCAACCCGCATGCGGTGCAAGTGGTCGAGGACAGCGAAGCCGCGCCGGTCTTGACCGACGGACCGCTGATAGAACATCATCCGCGCTTTCCGAAGCGGGTTAATGCCGGCTTCATGCAAGTGGTCGATCGCCATCACATCAAACTGCGCGTGTTCGAACGCGGCGCCGGGGAAACGCTGGCGTGCGGCACCGGGGCTTGCGCCGCGGTGGTGGCCGGCATCCGCCGCGGCTTGCTGGATACGCCAGTGAAAGTCGAGACCCACGGCGGCGAACTGTCGATTGCCTGGGCAGGCGGCGGGCAGCCGGTCATGATGACCGGCCCGGCAGTTTCGGTATTCGAGGGCGAAATCGAGATGAACGCGGGCTAAGCCGGGTCGTCGGCGTCGCTGACAGAAGCCACCGCGGCCTTGAAGCGGTACAGGCGCTGGCGATAATTGCCCTCGGGCCCGTTTGGCCCGCAATCCACATCTTCAAACAATCGCGCAATCCGGCTCAACGCCTGGCGTTCGTCGCCGGTCTGGATCTGGATCAGGCGCCGTTTGCTGCGCGCATAATGCGCCCGGATGTCGACCACCAGGCAATGCCCGCAATCGGCCTGGTTCAAATCCAGCAACAGGGCTTCCGGCCGGCTCAAGCCAAATATGGTCGCCAGCTCAATGCGCGCCGCAAGAAACGGATGAGCCTTGACCAGCTCGCGCGTCAGTTGCTGTTTGGCAGCTTCGGCCCAGGCTGCCGGTGCGGCGCTATCGGCGATCTTCGCCAGCAAATTGGCGGCTTCGCTGCTGCCTTGCGCCGCCGCCTTTTGCAGCCAGTAGACCGCGCGGACGTCGTTGGCAAGTTTTTCGCGGCGATTGCGCCAGGCGCTTAAACCACATTCCAGCTGCGCCGCGCAATGCCCCATTTCAGCGGCATGCTCAAGGTGGCGCTGCATATCGACCAGATTGCGCTGTGAAAATTCGGACTTCAGATAGATCCGCGACAAGGCATACCAGGCATCCGCCAGGCCGGCCTCCCCGGCCAGCGTCAGCCAGCGGATCGCTTTCTTATAATTTGCCGAACCGGTTCCCACCAGCAAGCGTTCGCCATCGCTGTTCATGCGCGCATACCAGAGACCTAGCGCCAATTGGGCAGCCTTGTCGTCGCCAAAGGCCGCCAGTTCCAGAAACTGCTGCACTTCAGCGGCATCGAAGCCGGCGCTGCCCTGCAGCACCTGGGCGCAGCGCAGCAGCATGGACAGGTTTTCTTCGCCAAGCTGGCGCGCCAAGGTTTCCGAAGGCACATTCAATTGCGCCAGGATGTCGGTATATTGCTCCGCCAGCGCCTTGGCCAGCGGCAGCGCTCTTTCCAGAAACACTGGCCAGTCGGCATTTTCCCAAGCCAGCTGCGCCAGCGATTGCTGCGCCTGCGTGACGCCGGCGTCGGCGGCACGGGCAGTCCACTTGAGGGTAACATCCTGTTCCGTCTGCGGCTCAGCCGGCTTGCGCGGCTGGCTGGCGATGACTCGCTCGGCCGGCGTCTTCCTCTCGGGCAGGACCGACGGTGCAATGTCGGCATGCTGCGCCAGCAGCCACTGGGCTTCGGCAACACCCGCATTTGCCGCGGTTTCCAACACCTTGATTACCTTCTCGCGCAATCCGGGGGATGCCTGCTGAATGGCCGTCTGGCTGTCGCCGGTCAGCACCAGTTGCGCCAGCACCAGCCCGGCTTGCATCAAGCCGGCATCAAAAGCCCGTTCGTACCAGACGCACAGGTCGAGCGGATTGGCGGCAGCGCGCGCCACGTCTAGCGGGATATGGCTGCCGATCAGCATCCAGGCTTCTGATTCCTGCTGCTGCGCCGCCCGATCCAGCCAATGCAGCGCCGTCGACAAACTTTGCGGCAAACCGTTGCCGCCAAATAAATAGCGTTTACCCAAGGCCAGTTGGGCCGGCCCCTGCCCGGCACGAGCAGCGCGAATAATCGCCAAGTCTTCACGTTTAGCCATAAGCATCCATTACCAAAACGTAAATTATCCTTTATAAATGGGAAAAATTTTATATTTGCTGGTTTTTTACGAGATATGCATCTTTTACGCAACATCTTGCTTGCTCTGAACCTGCCGCTTTGTGCCTGCCGGTACATCATTCTTTAGCGCAATTGATATAACGAAAATGCAATGCATTTGTCCATTTTTACTATTTTTATGAATTAATAAAAGAACTACCCATCAGATTTCAAAACCGGGCGACTTGAACCCTTAAGGTCGAGACCGCCGACAAATTGGCAAGCAACCCAAGCTAACCTGAGCGTGGATCACTACCTGTAAGCGTACCGACCTGTACACCAGGGCTTCTCACGCCGAGGACAAGAGCTTTGCACCAAGTCGGCGACATCGCAGCCCCTGCCGTGCAGTGGGGAAACCGGCAAGAGCAGCCAGGTTGCCGTTGCACCCAGCATCTGCCACAAGCTCCAACGTAAATTATCCGCCCCGCAGCAAAGCTTGTTTTTGCACTAAATCCAAGGCGAAAGTCTGATATCAGTTACGCAACATACGTAATTGCTAAATTATAAATCCCGCAATCTCCCAATTCGCGCAAGTCTGAGCCGCTACAAGCATTGCCCATGCCTTCGCCGCCTGTCACAAAAATACAACACAATTAACAATCTTCTTCAATTTCGACCAATTTATAGCTCCACAGGAAACCAAACCGCCAGCATAGATGGCCAGACCCCTTAATGTTCATCCATCCGGCAAGATGTACGGATCCTTAAGACAGTTTTCTAAATAAAGGACGTCAAATGAAGAAATCACTAATCGCACTGGCCGTACTCGGCGCAATCGCAGGTGCAGCACAAGCTCAAAGCTCCGTCACCATCTACGGTATCGTTGATACTGGTATCGTTTACACAAGCAAAGTTTCGACTGCAACTGGCGCAAACGGCCTGTCGTCGAACAACGGCAGCAAATTCAGTGTTAACTCCGGCGTTATCCAAGGTTCGCGTCTGGGTTTCAAAGGCGTTGAAGATCTGGGCGGCGGTCTGAAGGCTCTGTTCCAATTGGAAGCTGGCTTCTCGAACGACACTGGCGCGCTGCAAAGCGACAAGGGTTCGTCGACTCTGTTCCGTCGTAAGTCGGTAGTCGGTCTGGGCGGCAACTTCGGTTCCGTTCTGCTGGGTCGTCAAACTGACATCCTGGACGACGTCAGCCAATGGACTTCGGTTCAAGACTTCGGTGGTGTAACTGGTTCCGTCGGCCACAACCTGGACCGTTTGGAAGGTACACGTACTAACAACTCGATCCGCTACAACACTCCAGACCTGTCTGGTTTCACTGGTAGCCTGATCTATGGCTTCGGCGAAGCTGCTGGCCAAACTTCGAACGGCCAATCGTTCGGTCTGGGCGGTCAGTACGCAAACGGCCCACTGGGTCTGTTCGCTGCTTACTACCAATCGAAGCTGGGTACTACACCTGCTGACGTTTCCCTGACAAACAATGCTCCAGTAACCTTCTTCTCCGGCAAAGCCGGCGACACAGCTCTGAAGACATTCAGCCTGGGCGCTAGCTACCAAGCTGGTCCAGCACGCCTGTACGGTAACTGGTCGCGCGTCAAGCAGCCTTTGGCTACTAGCTCGACTCTGGCTGCTACCGGCATTCTGCAACCAGGCAGCTTCACTGTTGGCAGCTTCAACAACAGCAAGGCTGACATCTTCGAACTGGGCGTGAACTACGCTGTTACAGCTCCTCTGCACCTGTTGGCTAGCGTTCAGTACAACAAGCTGACATTTGCTGATGCTGGCTCGAACAAGGGCAAGCTGACCCAAGTCAACCTGGGTACAGACTACTTCCTGTCGAAGCGTACTGACCTGTATGCATTCGCATCGTTCCTGCGCGCTAAGGATGCTGTCAATCCAGGCGTCTTCGGCGACAGCACTGGTTCCGACAACAACCAAACAGCAGTTGCTGTTGGTATCCGTCACAAGTTCTAATTTAAGTTGACCGAACCCGCGGCAGCAAGCGGGCCAGGTTGCTTGAATCAAGATCTGAAAAGCCCACATGGTTCGCCATGTGGGCTTTTTTTATCGCCTGCCGCATCTGTCTCGCCACGCTCTGAACACCTCAGGTTGTCATACAGCCGCTTAGCGGTGTACCCTAGGTCATTCTCTTTCTTCATCATCGACACACAGCACATGACCTCCCCCCTGGATCCCGACAGCATCGCCCAATACCTGATCGACTCGCCGCATTTCTTCGAAGAACACGCCGAACTGCTGGGCAAAATCCGCCTCAGCAGCCCGCTCCTGGGGCGCGCCGTATCGCTGCAGGAACGGCAAATGGAAATACTGCGCGAGAAAATCAAGGTGCAGGACCTGCGGCTGGCCGACATGGTCCGCAACGCCCAGGAAAACGACGCCAGTGTCCAGAAACTGTTTGGCTGGGCGCGCAGCCTGCTGCTGGCGCGCAATGATGTCGACTTGCCGCACACACTGGTGGATGGCCTGCGCAGCACCTTTGCGGTGCCTCAGGCGACCTTGCGGCTGTGGGGCGTGGCCGAAGCTTATTCGCATACCTGGTTTGCAGCGGCAGCGTCCGAAGACGTCAAGATTTTCGCCAACGGCCTGAGCATGCCGTTTTGCGGCAGCAATAATGACTTCGAAGCCGCTTCCTGGCTGGAGCAGGATGTACAGTCGATCGCCATGCTGCCGCTGCGCAACGACTCGGCATCGTCACCCGCCTTCGGCCTGCTGGTGCTGGGTTCGCCCGACGCGCAGCGCTTCAGCGCCGACATGGCGACCGATTTCCTGGTGCAGATCGGCGAAACCGCAAGCGCGGCGCTCGCCTGCCTGCTCGAATAGGCACAGATCAAGGATCACGTGGACGCCGGCACCAATCAGTCTTACCTGAGCGGCTACCTGGATAGCCTGGCGGGCCAGCGCCAGTTGTCCCCGCACACCATCAGCAACTATGCGCGCGACCTGAGGGAACTGGCGGCTTTCACGCAGACGCTGGGAGAACGGTGGGAATTTGCCGCGGTCAGCCATTTCCACATCCGCAAATTCGCTGCTCAATTGCACGCGCGCGGCTTGGGTCCAAGCTCGATTGCCCGCAAGCTGTCGGCCTGGCGCGGCTTTTTCGAATGGCTGGCGCAACAGACCACGCTCGCCAGCAATCCGGTCGAAGGCGTCAAGGCGCCCAAACGCGCCAAGCCGCTGCCCAAGGCGATGGCCGCCGACGACGCCATCCACCTGGTCGCCAGCGGCAACCCGCTGGCCGACGCCGGCTCCAGCATGGCCCTGTGCAACCAGGCCATGTTCGAGCTGCTGTATTCCAGCGGATTACGGGTCTCGGAGCTGGCCGGGCTGGATCTGCGCTATACGCGCCAGGATGGCTATGAATCGGCCGGCTGGATTGATCTGGACGGCGCCGAAGTCACCGTCACAGGCAAAGGCAGCAAGAAACGCAGCGTGCCGGTCGGCGGTCCCGCTATACGCGCTATCGCTGCCTGGCTGCCGCAACGGGAAACGCTGCTGAAAGGCGATCAGGTCGAACATGCCGCGGCGCTGTTCCTGACCGAGCGCGGCAGCCGCATGTCTGCGCGCGTGATTCAATTGCGCTTGAAGCATCATGCACAGGCGCTCGGTGCCGGCAGCAATGTCCATCCGCATATGCTGCGCCATTCGTTCGCCTCGCACATGCTGCAAGGCTCGGGGGACCTGCGCGCGGTGCAGGAGCTGCTGGGGCATGCTTCGATTGCCGCCACTCAGGTCTACACTTCGCTGGATTTCCAGCGTCTGGCGCAGGTCTACGATGCAGCCCATCCGCGCGCAAAAAAAATCTCTGACAAATAAAGACAAGCTGCGGACAAACCGCGCTAACCAGACTTCCTGCATCAAACGCGACAGCAAAGATGCAACTGAATTGCATTTCAGGCATAATTGAAGCCTTATTTATCCCGGCAGCGCATCATGAACCCAGGCCAAAAATCCAAATCTGTCGTCGGCGGCGCCGCCGCAACAGCCGCCAAGACGAGTCTCCATCAGCATGCCGCCGTCCTGGCCGAAGCGCAGCTGCGCGAAGTAGCATTGCGCATCACGCCGGCCCGCATCAAGGTCCTGGCGGCCCTGCTGGAAGCGCGCTGCGCCTTTTCTCATCAAGACATGCAGGATCAGTTTGTCGACATGGACCGGGTTACCTTGTATCGCGCACTCGACTGCCTGACCGAGGCCGGCCTGGCGCACAAGATCGCCGGCGACGACCGCGTGTTTCGCTACAGCGCCGGCGCCGAGCATAGCGATGGCGGCGCGCATGGCGACCCGGCCCAGCATGCCCAGCATCAGCACGGCCATTTCAAATGCACCCGCTGCGCCAAGGTGTTTTGCCTGGACGGCAGCGGCGATGCCGGCTTCCTGGACAGCATACTGGCACTCGGCGACAAACATGGCGGCAGCAGCCCGGCGGCGCTGCGCAAGCAGCTGCAGCAGGCATTGGAAGACACGCTGGGCAAGGGCTTCCAAGGCCATGAGATCGAATTGACGATCAAAGGCTGGTGCGCCGATTGCGTGCATTAGCCGGTCTCCCGATTCACCATGGGCAGGCGCGGGCATCGCCTGCCCTGCTAAACCTTCCTTCTTCTTTTATTTCTCGAATCCGCCATGGCACTTATTCCCACCACCATCCTGACCGGCTTTCTCGGCGCCGGCAAAACCACTTTGCTGAACCGCATCCTGCAACAGCAGCACGGCCACAAGATTGCCGTGATTGAAAACGAGTTCGGCCAGGAAAATATCGACAATGAAATCCTGGTGCAGGACAGCACCGAGCAGATCGTCGAAATGAACAACGGTTGCATCTGCTGCACCGTGCGCGGCGACCTGATCGTGGCGCTGACCACGCTGGCGCGCCGCCGCAGCGCCGGCGAACTCAACTTCGACCGGGTCATCATCGAAACCACCGGCATGGCCAATCCGGGCCCGGTGGCGCAAACATTTTTTGTCGACGACGAAGTGGCGATGCACTTCATGCTGGATGCAATCGTCACCGTGGTTGATGCCAAACATGCAATGATGCAGCTCGACCAGCAGGAAGAAGCGCAGCGGCAGGTCGGTTTCGCCGACAAACTGTTGCTCTCCAAAACCGATCTGGTCAGCCCGGCGGAAGTAGCGGCCCTGAGCACGCGCCTGAAACGCATCAATCCGCGTGCGCCCATCATTACCCTTGATCCGCAGCACACGCCGATAGAAGAAATCCTGGATATCCGAGGATTCAACCTGAACGCCAAGCTGGAAATCGACCCTGATTTTTTGGCAACAGAAGAGCATGTCCATGACCATAGCGGCGACGATTGCGACCATCCGTCCCACCAGCATGGCCATGAGCACCACCACGACCACCATCATGCCCATCATGACGATGAAATCGCCGCTTTTGTGTTCAAAAGTGAAAGACCTTTCGATACCGCCCGCCTGGATGAGTTTCTCGGCAGCCTGGTGCAGGTATACGGACCGCGCATGTTGCGCTACAAAGGCGTATTGTTGATGGATGGCGCCGACCGCAAGGTGGTGTTCCAAGGAGTGCACCAGATCATGGGCAGCGACGTCGGCGGCAAATGGGATGCAAATGAGACACGCGGCAGTAAAATGGTCTTCATCGGCAAGAATCTGCCAAAAGACATCTTTATTCGCGGTTTGGAGCAATGTTTGGTATAAACTATGGCAGTTTTGCGCTGGGAAATCACTGGATAGCAGGCCAATAGCGTCGTCCTTTGGCCGCTGATTAAGGGAGAGGACCATGAACCTGACCGACAAAAAAACCGCCGCCAAAGCAGCGGTTTCGCAAGGGAAACTGACGTCATCAAGCAAAGCCCTCAAAACGGGCCAGGCCCCTGCTGTCGCCGGCAAAACCGCCGGCAGCGCAAAACCGGCCGAAAAATCGGCAAAGCTCTCCGCCGGGGCGCAACGGAAAACCGAAGCCCCTGCTGCAACCGCAACCAAGGCCGTTTCCAAAGTTGCCAAACCCAGTCCCAAACCTGTTGTAAAATCCCTAGCCAAGAAATCAGCGACTGCAACAAGATCCGATCTCGCCGCTGACAAGGAAAGACGCAACGAGGCAACACGCAATGAGGTGACACGCAAGACAACGACCAGTAGTTCTGCTACAAAGAAACTGAGTTCACCAACGGCCAGATCCGGCGCCAGCAATACCAGCAGCAAGCCTGCAAGTGCCGGATTAACGGATAAAATTGAAAAAAACGTCGTATCGAAAGCAAGCGAAGTGGCTACTAAAACAACCAAACCAACCTCTGACATTCTGTTATCCGAAGAGCAAATCCTTAAGATGGGCGAAAAGGATTACATGAATGAGGCACAACTGGCGTTCTTCAAGGCGCGTTTGCAGCAGCTGGAAATCGACCTGCTCAAAAACGCCGGAGAAACCACCGAACATTTGCGTGAAACCGTCCTGGTGCCGGATCCTGCCGATCGCGCCACCATCGAAGAAGAGCATGCCCTGGAACTGCGCACGCGTGATCGCGAGCGCAAATTGCTGAAGAAAGTACAGCAATCGATTGCATCGATCGACGCCGGCGAATACGGCTGGTGCGAAGAAACCGGCGAGCCGATCGGCATTCCGCGTTTGCTGGCGCGGCCGACAGCAACCCTGTCGCTGGAAGCGCAGCAACGCCGCGAACTGAAGCAAAAACTTTACGGCGACTGATCCTCGCCAGCAGTCCCGACAGAGGAGCTGCCGGCAAACGCTGCAGGGACAAGTTCCTGCAGCCTGAACCGGCGCACGACGGATAGCCTCCCTGTCTTAGGATCGTCAAGCCTGATTTATCACCGCCGTTTGCTTTATCCAGAATCCCTGATGCCAGCCCAGCCATTCCGATCAAGACATCTCCGGCACGCCATACTGGCGCCGCTGCTGATGTTGTCGATCCTGTTCGCCCAATGGCTGGGACTGACGCATAGCATTGTGCATGCCGCCTGGGAAAATAAAGCCGAGACCCATCTGACGCACATCACCTCGGTGATTGAACGCGCCATCGAGGGCGGCAGCAAAGCACATCACTCCTGTGCTGCGTTCGACGACGCCACCCTGGCGGCGACGATATACTCGGCGCCGCCAACCTTGCCGCCAGTGCCGGGCAAACACCTGCTGGCCCTATGGCAGGCGTTCGCCTCCTGGGATGCTCCGTTCACCTGCCATTTCTCCTCGCGCGCTCCACCCCGTTCCTGACAGGACGCCTACCTCGGCTTCGCTCATCCCGAAGCGTTTAATCATTGATTGCCGTCGCCCGGGATCATGCCCGCTCGATCGCGCTAGCCATGCCCGGCTGCCTGCCGCCTCGCACGATTCGTCTTGCCTGGCGCTGCTGACAGCCGATGCAGCGCCGCCGCGCATTGCTCACGCATAGATCCCGACATCGACGGCCCTTACCTGTCTAGGAATCATCATGCTTGTACAACGTACGCTGTTATCCAGCGCGGTTCTGTCCGCGCTGGCCGTTCTATCGTCTGCGGCATCCGCCCAGACCGAGACCGTCGAACAGGCCGGCGCCTTGCCGCCCATCGTGGTTACCGCCAGCCCGCTCAACGCCGATGTCGACACCCAGATCCTGAGCCCGACCAAAGTCTTGTCCGGCGCAGAGCTGCGCAACAAGACCGGCACCTCGCTGGGCGACACCTTGTCGCAAGAGCTCGGCGTTTCCGCATCGGGCTTCGGCGCCGGCGCTTCCCGCCCTGTCATCCGCGGCATGGGAGGTCCACGCGTCAAGATCCTGCAAAACGGCATGTCGGTGGCAGACGTCTCCAGCCTGTCCGACGATCACGCGGTCGCCACCGAAGCCGCGCTGGCCCGTCAAATTGAAATCCTGCGCGGCCCTGCCGCTTTACTGTATGGCTCCGGCGCCATCGGCGGCCTGGTCAACGTCGTCAACGACCGCATCCCGACTCGGCTGCAAGACGAAATCAGCGGGGAAACCGATACGCGCTACAGCAGCGTCGACAACGGCAGAAGCACCTCCGTGATGCTCGACGGCTCGGCCGGACCAATCGGCATGCATCTGGACGGCAACTGGCGCGACACCGGCAACTACAAAATCCCCGGCAATGCCGCCCGCAACGATCCTGCTTCTGCGTCAGGCCGGCTGCCGACCTCCTTTACCCACGAAACCAATCTTGGCCTCGGCGCCTCGTATATTGCTTCCTGGGGCTATATCGGCGCGTCGGTAGCAACTTTGGACGATCATTACGGCATTCCAACCGATGAAAAATCGTTCATCGACCTGCACCAGACCCGTTACGATGTCGCCGGCCAGATCAATGAGCCGCTGGCCGGCTTCGAAAAATTCAGCTTCAAGCTGGGCCGCACCGACTACGGCCACACCGAGAAGGGAGAAGACGGCACAGCACACACGATTTTCTCTAACCAATCCACGGAAACCCGGCTGGAGCTGGCGCACAAACCGCTGGCAGGCTGGCATGGCACTTTCGGCGTGCAAAGCGACGACACCCGTTTCTCGTCGCTCGGCGCGGCGAGCAATATGCCCGACACGGTTCCGAAAACCAAATCCGCCTCATTTGCCGCATTCCTGGTCGAAGAGCGCAACTTCGGTCCTGTCCTTGCCACCGCCGGGCTGCGCCTGGAATCGGTGAAACGCCAGCCGGATGCCGCTGCCCAGCTGGCCGACCGCAAGTTCAACCTGGCCTCGTACTCGATCGGCGGCCTGTGGCGCTTCGCTCCCGGCTACAGCTTCGGTCCGACACTCTCTGTCGCGCAACGCGCGCCTACCGCTGAAGAGCTGTATTCGCATGGGCCGCACGAAGCGACGGCCACTTTCGATATCGGCGATCCCACCCTAAAAAAGGAAACCTCGCGCAACATCGAACTCACATTGCAGAAAACCACAGGCTTGATACGCTGGAAAGCCAACCTGTTCGAAAACCACGTACGCAACTACGTGTATGGCCGCCTGGGCGAGGGCGCGGTTGACGAACATGATCATGGCGCCGCCGACGATCACGACCATGATCACAGCGAATTCACGGAACGGTTCTGGTCGCAAGCCGACGCCACCATCCGCGGCGCTGAAGCGGAAATCAGCTACAACCTGCTCGGCGAAGGCTTTTCGGTGCGCGGCTTTGCCGATACGTCGCGCGGCAAACTGACTAACATGGGCAATCTGCCCCTGCAGCCGGCCAGCCGCTACGGTGTCGATCTCGGCTATGCCCAAGGCGCATGGCGCAGCGGCCTCACCATCCTTCGCGCCCAGCAGCAAGACCGGCTGGCGACATTCGAACACAGCGCGACGCCGGCCTACACCAAGATCGACGCCAGCCTCTCCTACACGCAAACTGTAGGGGCGCTGAAGCTGACCTGGTTCGCCCTGGCCAAAAACCTGCTGAACCAGGATATCCGCCTGGCGACCTCGGTGCTGAAAGATGTCGCGCCGCAGCCGGGACGCAGTCTGATCCTGGGGGTCCGCAGCAAGTTCTAAGCCGAGGCGGCGGGATTGCAAGGCCGGAATATGAGGCGCGCACAAAGCGCCTGCGCTTTGCAATCCCGATGTGCCTTGGACCGGTTCGTAAAGGATGAGCACTTTTCATCCGCAATGTGCGAAAATCACAACATATTTATGTCGTAACTTTGGGGGGACCAGACATACTTCCTGAGTGGCTTTGTGTTACCTTTAGCGGTATCGATTGATCGTGCTTTTTTTAATCTGAAACTTAAAAGCAGGGGCAGTCCCAAAACAAAAATGCGGCCATGAAGATGGCAAAAGCATTGGCAAAAGCGATGACAAAAGCGCATCTGAAAATTCGCGGAATCGGTGTCCGGCCCGTCAGCAAGCGGTCATATCCGACAACCCGGTTTTCAACAAAATTACAGCTACTCATGCAGCTTTAACAGCAACTAACTTTCAGGATTAACACGTGGGGATTTTCTCGCTCTTCGGCAAAAATAATCGTCCAGGCGGCACACGGCCGGAAGATGACAAGTTACCAGCCGCGGCAGACAATCAGGCGCCGGTTCTGTTTGGCGAAAGCCCGGAGCGGCTGATCAACACGACTATCGCGCGCGACGGTTCCGTGCGCAGCACCACCACCATGAAGATCGATGCGATCGAATCGGAGATGTCGTCCGAATTCGTCCATCTGCCGCCATCGCAGAAATCGCTGGCGGACTCTGCCACGACGACGCCTGGCCTCCTGGGGGCGAACACCACCCAGCTAACGCTGCCGGTCATGAGCCGGACCACTGAATACCTGGACGACCAATCCAGGAGCGGCAGCATCGAAGTCTCTGTCTCCGACACGCCGGAAGTGATCGAAGAAGCCGCGGTGCTGTTTGCCAGCGACCAGAGCGACATCGCCGAAGCCTTGCTGTTGAGTGCGATCAGCGAAGACCAGCTCGGCTCCTCCACCCACATTGTCTGGTGGATGTTGCTGGACTTGTACCAGATCACCGGCAAGCAACAGGAGTTTGACAACCTCTCGGTCGATTTCGCCAACAAATTTGAAACCTCGCCGCCGACCTGGATCGATATCATGACCCTCGATCCGCAGGCGAAAAGCCAGGAAAAGACCGGCGCCACCCCCGCAGTGGCATTTTCCGGCAAGCTCGACGCCAACATCGGCAAGCAGCTTGAGCGCGCCCAGAAACTGAGCGTCACCCACCCGGCGGTACGGCTGGAATTCACCCGCGTCAGCTCGGTCGATCCCATCGGTTGCGGGCTGCTGCTGCGCATGTTGAAAAAACTGCAAAAATCCGGACTCGACCTGGTTCTGGTCGGCGCCGATGAGCTGGCCGACAAGATCCGCGAGATCCTGCTGGTCGGCCGTCGCGACGAAACCGCCGCGCCATGGCTGTTGCTGCTGGAAATCCTGCATCTGCTCAATCTCGAGCAAGCCTACGAAGACGCCAGCATCGATTATTCGATCACCTTCGAAGTGTCGCCGCCGCCGTTCGTCGCGCCGCATTCCAAGATCATTACGGCCGCTGAAGAAACTCCTGTCGCCAATACGGCCGGCAGCAACAGCTTGCTCATGCCTATCCTGATCGAAGGCCGCACCGAAGAACTGCTGACCAAAATTCAAACCCACGCCAACAGCCACAGCCCGGCGATCATGGACTGCTCCCGCCTGGTCAGGGTGGATTTCAGCGCCGCAGGCGAATTATTGAACGGACTGGCCCAGCTTGCCAGCAACGGCAATGCTATCGAATTCCACAACGTCAACCATCTGGTGACCGCCTTGTTCAAGGTAGTGGGCATACAGGAAATCGTCCGGGTCGTGTCGCGCAAGAATTGATTTTTTAACAAAGCCGGGCTCGGCCGTAGTTAAAAAACAACCCCAACGCCGTCCAAGTCGCTCTAAATTGCGCTTGTAATCACGCCAGCCGTCCCCATTTTTTCGGAACAGCATCAATTTATCGCATCAATTGATCTTCAATTGATCATTCGATACTGCATCACATGCAGCTGGCCGCAGCATCCTGCGCCCTGCATGAGCGGCAACGTCCGCATTTTCTGAGGCTCGCAAAATGGAACAATTTCATGGCACCACCATCCTGTCAGTACGGCGCGGCAATAGCGTCGCCCTGGGCGGAGACGGACAAGTAACACTGGGCAACGTCGTAATGAAAGGCACTGCCCGCAAAGTACGCAAGCTATACCAGGGCAAAGTGCTGGTCGGTTTCGCCGGCGGCACCGCCGATGCATTCACGCTGCTCGACCTGTTCGAATCGAAACTAGAAAAGCACCAGGGCAATCTGATGCGCGCGTCGGTCGACCTTGCCAAGGAATGGCGCACCGACCGCATGTTGCGCCGGCTGGAAGCCATGCTGCTGACGGCCGATCGCGAAACCACGCTGGTGATCACCGGTAACGGCGACGTGCTGGAGCCGGCCGACGGCATCGGCGCCATCGGTTCCGGCGGCACCTTCGCCCAGTCGGCGGCCAAGGCGCTGCAGGAAAATACCGAGCTGACGCCGGCCGAGATCGTCAAGAAATCGCTGGTGATCGCGGGCGAGCTCTGCATCTATACCAACCAGTCGCACATCATCGAAACCCTCGACTAAGACCACCTTCTGTGATGCGCAACGCCGCCTTGCCCTGATGAACGCCTGACCTGCATGCGGCCGGGCAAATCGGCGACAGCGCACCCAAACCCAACACGGAAAAAAACATGAACATGACGCCCCAAGAAATTGTTTCGGAACTGGATAAACATGTGGTCGGCCAGGACCGCGCCAAGCGCGCGGTGGCGATCGCCTTGCGCAACCGCTGGCGCCGGCAGCAGATCGCCGAGCCGCTGCGCCACGAAATCACCCCGAAAAACATCCTGATGATCGGCCCTACCGGCGTCGGCAAGACCGAAATCGCGCGCCGCCTAGCCAAGCTGGCCGATGCGCCGTTCATCAAGATCGAAGCGACCAAATTCACCGAAGTCGGCTATGTCGGACGCGATGTGGACACCATCATCCGCGACCTGATCGACATCGGCATCAAGCAAACGCGCGAAAGCGAAATGCGCAAGGTCCGCACCCGTGCGGAAGACGCCGCCGAAGACCGCATCATCGATATCCTGGTGCCGCCGGCACGCGATTTCGGCTTTCATCCGGAGCAAGGCCCTGATGGCGACAGTGCGGACAAGGGCAGCAATACCCGCCAGACTTTCCGCAAACGGCTGCGCGAAGGCGCGCTCGACGACAAGGAAATAGAGATCGAGTTGTCGGAAGCGGCGTCGCAGATGGAAATCATGGCGCCGCCGGGCATGGAAGAAATGACCGAGCAGATCAAGTCCATGTTTTCCGGGATGGGCAGCAACCGCAAGAAAAACCGCAAGATCAAGATCAAGGACGCGATGAAAGTCCTGATCGAAGAAGAAGCCGCCAAGCTGATCAATGAAGACGAGCTGAAGCAAAAGGCCATCAGCAATGTCGAACAGAACGGCATCGTGTTTCTGGACGAGATCGACAAGATCGCCACCCGTTCGCAAAACGGCGGCGCCGACGTCTCGCGCGCCGGCGTGCAGCGCGACCTGCTGCCGCTGGTGGAAGGCACCACCGTCAACACCAAGTACGGCATGATCAAGACCGATCACATCCTGTTCATCGCTTCCGGCGCATTCCATCTGGCCAAGCCGTCCGACCTGATCCCGGAACTGCAAGGGCGCTTCCCGATCCGGGTCGAACTCGATTCGCTCTCAATCAGCGATTTCGAAAGAATCATGACCGGCACCGACGCCTGTCTGACCAAGCAGTACGAAGCGCTGCTGGCGACTGAGGGCGTGACGCTGGAATTTGCCAAGGAAGGCGTGCAGCGCCTGGCGGAAATCGCTTTTTCAGTCAATGAAAAGACGGAAAACATCGGCGCCCGCCGCTTGTATACGGTGATGGAAAAGCTGCTGGAAGAAATCTCGTTCTCGGCCACCAATGCCGGCGAGAAAACCATGGTGATCGATGCGGCTTATGTCGATGAGCGCCTGGGTGCGCTGGTGGTCAATGAGGATTTGTCGCGCTACGTGCTGTAAGCCTTGCAGTTTGAATAGAGTCGCTCGGACAGAGTCGCTTTGCCTCAATGGCCCATGCCTTCAAAAGCATGGGCCATTTGCTTTATTTATCCTGCACCGGCACCGCCGGCTGTTCCGGCGGCAGGTCCTGGTTAGGCGCCTGCTGTGGCTGCTGCATCTGCTGCGGCACTGGCTGCGGCGGCGCCAGCATCGGCGAGCCGCCTCCCAATCCCGCTTTGGCGCGCGCGTCTTCCGGCAGCATCACCCGCTTCAGCACGCCGCCTTCCGACAGCAGCACGTAAGTAGAATGCACTTCCTTGATGCTAGTGCCAGGCAGCAGCTCCTTGCCCTGGCGGACCGCCTGCGGCGGCTTGCCGTCGGCGCTGAGGATGGCCACGCTTTCACCGTCGCGCTTGGCCGCGACCACGCCCAGCAGCTGATAGTTGCTGGCCACGGTGACCGTGCCGCGACCGCCGAACAGGCCGGCCGCCAGGGTCACATCGACCTGGGTATCCTCGGCCTGCGGCGGCGCGGTCACAGGCCGCAGCGGCGGTTTGATCAGTTGCATCACCCAATAGGCGGTGCAGGCGCACAGCAGCATGAACAACAGCAGGCTGACGATTTCAGGCAGGCGCCTGGTGTGCCGTCCCAGTTTTTTTGTAATCGGTAATTTCACATTGATTCCTAATGAACTAACTGATTGATTTCAATAATCGGCATCAGCACAGCCAGCACAATCAGCAACACCACGACCCCCATCGCCAGGATCAGGGCCGGCTCCAGCAAGCCGGCAATGGTCATGGCGCGCCGTTCCAGATCCTGCTCCTGGGCGCTGGCGGCGCGTTCCAGCATGGCCGGCAGTTCGCCGGTCACTTCGCCGGCGCGTATCATGTGGATCAGCATCGGCGGGAAATGCTTGTGCGCGGCCAGCGCGCGCGCAAGGCCCACCCCTTCGCGCACGCTGGTGGCTGCAGTATCGACCTGCTGGCGCATGGCGACGTTGGACAAGGTGTCGCGGCTGGTCTGCAGCGCCTTCAGGATAGGCACGCCGGAGCCGGTGGTAATCGCCAGGGTGCTGGCGAAACGAGCGGTGTTCAGGCTGCGCTCGAACTTGCCGTACAAGGGCGCGACCAGCAGCCAGGTATGCCAGCGCATCTTGGTGGCGGGATTCTTGAGCGCGGTGCGCCAGGCGTAGAACAGCGCAATGACTGCGATCAGGACGATCCAGCCATAGTTGCGAACGAAATCCGAGGTCGCCAGCATGATGACGGTAAGCATCGGCAGCTTCTGCTTGGTGTTGGCAAACACGGACACGATCTGCGGCACCACGTAGGTCAGCAGGAAGATCACGATCACAAACGCCACCACCGTGACGATGGCCGGGTAAGTGAAGGCCAGCTTCACCTTTTGCACCAGCGAGTTGCGTCGTTCGATGTAGTCGGCCAGGCGCGACAGCACCCGCGACAACTGGCCGATCTGTTCGCCGGAAGCCACCAGCGCCCGGTAGATCTCGGCAAAGTCGCGCGGATGGCCGGCCAGCGCGCTGGACAGGGAGGCGCCGCCCATCACCTCGGAACGGATCGAGGCGATCAGGTCGCGCTGGTAGTTGCGCTCGGACTGTTCCAGCAAGGCGGTCAGGGCCTGCTCCAGCGGCAGGCTGGCTTCCAGCAGGCTGGCCAGCTGGCGCGTAAACAAGGCGATCTCGACCGTCGAAAGATGCTCGCCAAAACCGCGCCGCTGGGTGTTGCCGGCGGCGTCCACCTGCTGCGCGATGAGCTCTACCGTCAGCGGCAGCAAACCCTGGGCGCGCAAGTCGGCCCGCGCCGCCTTGGCGCTATCCGCGTTCACCACGCCCTTGGCGCTGCTGCCGCTGCTATCTACGGCTTCGTAACGAAATGCTGGCACTCTGCTCCTCGCTTATGTTTTCAGCTTACTGTTCAGGCTTACTCTTTGGTCACGCGCAGCAACTCGGCCTGCGTCGTCACGCCTTCGGTCAGCCAGCGCTCGCCGTCCTGGCGCATGGTGCGCATGCCATTGCGTTGCGCCACTTGCTGGATCTCTGCTTCGGAAGCCCGGTTATGGATCTGCGCAGTGATTTCATCCGTGGTCAGCAGCAATTCATAGACCCCGACCCGGCCGTGATAACCGGTATGGCCGCACTGCTCGCAACCGACCGCATGCCACATCTGGCCGTCGTGGCGGCGGCAATGGACGCACAGCTTGCGCACCAGCCGCTGCGCCACTACGCCCAGCAGGGAGGACGACAGCAGGAAGGGCTCGATCCCCATGTCCAGCAAACGCGTAACGGCCGCCGCCGAGTCGTTGGTATGCAAGGTCGCCAGCACCAGGTGGCCGGTGAGCGAGGCTTGCACCGCAATCTGCGCGGTTTCCAGGTCACGGATTTCACCGATCATGATGACGTCCGGATCCTGCCGCAGAATTGCCCGCAGCGCCTTGGCAAACGTCATCTCGATGCGCGCATTGACCTGGGTCTGGCCGACGCCTGCCAGTTCATACTCGATCGGATCTTCCACCGTCAGGATATTGGTGCTGCTGGTGTTCAGGCGCGACAGCGCGGCGTACAGCGTGGTGGTCTTGCCGGAACCGGTCGGTCCGGTGACCAGCACGATGCCGTGCGGTTGCGCGATCAGGCGGTCGAACTGCGGAAGCACGTCCGGGCTCATGCCAAGATGCTGCAGATCCAGGCGGCCGGCTTCCTTGTCCAGCAAACGCAGCACCGCGCGTTCGCCGTGGCCGGTAGGCAAAGTGGAGACGCGCACGTCGACAGGCTTGCCGCCGACGCGCAAGGTGATGCGGCCATCCTGCGGCAAGCGCTTTTCGGCGATGTCGAGCTGGGCCATGATCTTGATGCGGGAAATCAGCGAGGCATGCACCGCCTTCTTCGGCCGCACCACGTCGCGCAAGCTGCCGTCGATACGGAAACGCACTACCGAGATCTGCTCGAACGGTTCGATATGGATATCGGAAGCGCCTTCGCGCAAAGCCTGCGTCAACAGCACGTTGATCATGCGGATCACCGGCGCATCATCGGACGATTCCAGCAGATCTTCGATGGCAGGCATGTCTTGCATCAGCTTGGCAAGGTCGAGATCCGATTCGAATTCATCCACCACCTGCGCCGCATCGCCGCCAGAGCCGGCGTAGGCCGCCGCAATCGCCGCCTCCAGCTCATCGCGTGAAAACTTGCGGAACTTGATGCGGCCGAAGCGCCGGCTGACTTCGGCGATCGCGCTCGGCTGGGTGGCGTCGGAAATCCATAACTCCACCGGATTGTCGGCGCCGTTGGCATCCTCGGTACGCTGCGCCAGCAATGAAAAATTGCGGGCGAAGGCGTAGGGAAGCAGGCGCGTATCGGTCATTCTTGGATCGCTCATGGCGTTCTGTCGTTCTGGAAGCCGGGCGCCGGCGAGACCTGTGGCTTGGCTGGCACCAGCATCGGCATCTGCTGCTGTTCCGGCGTTGGCTGGTCTGGCCCATCCGGCGCATTCTTGTTTTTACGCAGGTCGATGAAGGGGCCGCCGTCTTCTATTCTAGATGTCACCGATGAGCCAAAATCGGTCAGAATGCTCTTACTTGGCTGGACCTTAATCTGTTGTTTGCGCATGTAGTCGTAACGGTCTACGGCTAACAGATTGCTGGTCTCTTTGTCGCGCACAATAATCGGGCGCAGAAAAATCATCAAATTGGTTTTCTCGCGGGAACCGGTCTGGTATTTGAAGAAATTGCCAATAAACGGCAAATCTCCCAGCAGCGGTACTTTTTGCACGCCCCCCGTATTGTTATCGCCAATCAAGCCACCCAAGGCAATGATCTCGCCATCATCAATGACCACATTCGTATCCAGAGAACGCTTGGTCGTCGTCGGACCATTAGTATTGCCCGCGGTACCCGTAACTACCGCCGATACCTCTTGCGAAATTTCCAGGCGCACTGTGCCGCCTTCGGAAATGTGCGGCTTTATCTTCAATGCAGTACCAACGTCCTTGCGATCGATGGTTGTAAACGGACTGCTGGTACCCGCACCGGTAGTCAAGGTGGAACCCGTGACAAAAGGTACGTTCTGGCCAACGATAATTTTGGCTTCCTCATTGTCCAGCGTCAGCAAATTCGGCATCGACAATACATTGCTGCCGGTGGTGGAATTTAAGGCGCTCGCCAAGGCGCCCAGACCGATTTTTCCAGCGATCTGACGGAATATACCAAGCTGCAAGCCGCTGCCGACTGTCGGTACGGAAGTGGTAGTGCCGGTATTGACAGTTTGGCCAATCGCCGTATTGAACAAGTTGCTATTGATGAGACCGGTATTGGTGCCGGTAAAGCCGGTACCGCCGCCGACCCGGTAGGCGCTGTTCTTATCTCCGCTCAAGGCCAGCCACTGCACCCCGATTTCACTGGCTGCGCTATCCGTGACTTCAACGATCAAGGCTTCCACATAAACCTGGGCGCGACGCGTATCGAGCTGGTCGATGACGCCGCGGATATTGCGGTAGACCGGTTCGCTGGCGGTGATGATCAGCGTATTGGTGCTGTCGTCAGCCTGGATAAAGCCGGCGGCTCCACTGCCGCTGCCACCGCCGGACGATTGCGATGAGTTATCCTGCGGTGTCTGGGACTGCGGCGTGGTCGAGGCTCCTGAGCCTAGCGCTCCGCTGCCGCTGGAACCTTGCAGCATGCCGCCCGAGCCGCTGCCAGAGCTCTTGCTGGACTGGCTGGAAGTCGGCAGCGAGGTATCGTTCGACACAATCGCGCGCAAGGTCTTGGCCAGTTTCACTGCATCGGCATTCTTCAGGTACACCACGTGGACGTTGCCGGCATTGGTGGTCGGCTGGTCAAGCTTGGAAATCAGCGATTTGGCCAGGTTGGCGCGGCCGGCGGACGGCGCCCGGATCACCACCGAGTTGGTGCGGGAATCCGCCATGATGATGGTGCGCGCACTGTCGCCGGCGCCCGGCGCCGCCGAGCCGGCATCCAGCAGCTTGCTGGCCATCACGGCGATATCGCTGGCCACCGCATAACGGATCGGGATCACGTCGAGGTCGTTGACTGCGGGCACGTCCAGCGCGGCGATCATTTTCCCCAGGCGCTGCAGGTTTTCCGCGTAGTCGGTTACCACCAGGGTGTTGTTGCCCGGATTCGCGTTGATCGTGTTGTTCGGCGAAATCAGCGGCCGCAGCACCGGCAGGATATTGGTGGCCGATTCATAGTTCAGGGAAAAAATCTGCGTCGCGATCTGGTCGCCGCGGACACTGGCCGGGCGGGTTGGCGCCACCTGCAGCTTGGCGTCGGCTTCCGGCACGACCTTGACGAAACCGTCGCCGCGCACCACGGCATAGCCTTGCAGGCGCAAGGTCGAGGCCAGCAGATCGAAAGCCTGCGTCTTGCTCACCGGCTTTTCGGAGACCAGGTTGATGGTGCCCTTGACGCGCGGATCGACGATGAAAGTCGTGTTGGTATATTGGCCGACCGCCTTGATGACCGACTCGATGTCGGCGCCGACAAAATTCATCACTGCCTGGCCGTTCGCCCCTTCCGTGCTGGCGCCCAAGGGGGCCGTACCCAGCACCGGCTGCGCACTGGCGGCAACCGAGACGCCGGCGGCACAAGTCAACAAGGCAATGGCGGCGGCGTAGCGCCAGGAACTGCGCGCGGCCAAGTGCAAATGCGGAGTTTCGCATGTCGACGCAGTGGTGTTCGCAGTTGTGTTCGCAGTTGCGTTGATTAGTGCGAGATACATTTTATCTTTCATGATTTAAACTCTAGTCCGATAACATTTCTGCCATTCATCTGGCGCCGTTGGCCGAGCAGGCTCAGTAAAGTAGCCAACTTTTCCTCTTGTCCCACCGCCGCTTCCGCGGTCCCCGAAAACTGAAAATGACCGTTTTGCAGTTTGCCGCTGCCATTCAACAACATCGCGCCGCTTAAAGTGCTCAGCGTCATGTCCGCCTGCGTGCCCTGCCAGTCCAGCCGCATGCGATAGCTGCCCAGCGGCTTGACCGGCGACAAGCGCGACGCCATCGCCAGCAGGTCCAGCGTCATGACGCCGTGCAGGGCAATCCCGTCAGCGTTGCCTATCCTGGTCCGCGCCAGCGTCAGCTGCTGCCAGCCCAGCTGCATCTTGCCCGACGGCTGCAAGGTATTCAATGGCGCGCCCAAGGCCGACAAACGCTCGGCCGGCAACAGCATGCCGGACGGGCTGACGGTCCATTCGCTCCAGCTGCCGCGGATGCTGACCGCGCTCGACAGCACTTGCGCATTCTCCAGCCTTGCATCGACCCTTCCCAGCAGCACCAGCGGCGACAGATGCCAGGAAAATCGCCCCGGCAGCAGGGCCGCCACCGCATCCTTGCCGCTAGGCGCGGCGCCGATAAAAGCCGAGCCTTGCCACAAGGATCCTTGCGCATCGCCCAAGGTGAGGCGGCCGCCGGTACGGCTTTCCAGCAATGGCGCCAGCCACGCCGCCGGCAAGAAAGCCAGTACCGTGATCACTGCACTCAACCCAGCCGCCACCAGCCATATCAATGCTCTGCCTAGTCCGCGCATCGCTATCCTGCAATCTGGAACAACGACGCCGGCGACGTCCCTCGCAACACTTTATTCATGTTTTTGCTGCAGCAAAGTGACCGTGGCGTTGACGATGCCCGGCTGCGGCGTCGCACCGCCCAGCGCCGTGACACTGGCATCCACCACCTGCCATTGCGAATTCTTCTGGACGTCGTCCAGCCAGTCCAGCAAGCCGGCAAAGGCCACCGCCGCCAACTGCACCTTGGCCATGTCGCCGTTCAACGTCACGCTTTGCGGACTCAGTCCCTTGCTCTTCAATGCTGTTTCAACCGCCTGTTTGCTCAAGGGCGAAGCCGGCCGTTCCGCCATCTGGCTGGACAGCGATGCCGCCTTGGCCGTCAAGGCCTGCAATTCGGCAGCGTGCTGGCGCAGCGCCGGCAAGTCCTTTTGCAGGCGGCTGCGGCCGCTCAGGGCCGGATCGAGCAACAGCAGATAAATGATGGCCAGCAGGATCACTGCCGCCGCAGCGCCGAGCAGGCGGCGTTCGCGCTGGTTTCTTTGCGCCCAATAGGCGCCGGCCGGCGCTGAAATCTTGCTCCAGGCTTGCTGCAGGGGGTTGCGTGTAGACGTCACTTGCCGCTCCCGATTTGCCAGACCCCGGTAGCCGGTTTGCTGAGCGTTAATTTCATGCTGCTCAATGCACTCTTGAGCTGCGCTTCGGCCCCATCCGCGTCGCCGGGATTTTTCAGGCGCACCAGCAGATGGTGGTCACGATATTCCAGGCTGGCGATGGCGCCGTTGTCTGAGCTCTGCGGCAAGCCTGCCCAGGCCGAGCCAAAGGCGGCCGCCAGGGCGATGAAGTCGTCCGCCGCCAGCTGGCCGCCATCGCGCTGGGCAGCGGCGATTTTTTGCTTGGCCTGGGCGATCGGGTCGACGATCACGGTTTCTTTCGGGAAGGCGGCGCGGTAGTTTTGCACCATGCCGCTGCGCAGGGCAGCAGCCTCGCGCCGCATGCGCAGCCAGTCATAGTTGAGGCTGACGACATTCACTAGCAGCAGCGCCGCCGCCAGGCCCAGCGGCCAGCGCCAGCGGCGCCAGCTGAATTCGGTGCCGGCGGCGCTGGCGGTCAGGCCGCTCATCAGGTCGATGCCGCTGCGCGCCTGCTCCTGGGTGCCGGCCAGCCAGTGCGACCAGTCGTCGGCCAGCACTGTGACCTGCGCCGGCTCCAGTTCCTGGTAAGCCGCCAGGGAGGATTGCGGTACATATAAAGTAATCTGCTGCTGCGGCAGGATGGACGTCAATCCTTCCAGTACTTCCTGCGCCACCGACTGTCCCGAAACCGGCGACAGCGACCAGCCCATGCCTTGTTCGCCTGACAGACGCAAGGCGACGTCGATGTCGCCGCCGTGATCGGTGATGGCGGCGACCGCCATATCCGGTTCGCGCAGGGGCAGGCAAAGCTGGGCCGGCCAGGCTTGCAGGTTATGCGCGCCCAGCGCCAGCAAGGTCTTGACCAGCAACTCCAGCCAGTCTCTTTGCACCACTGCAATCAGGCGCAGCTTATTGTCGGCGGCACCGCCGGCACTGCCGACGCGCTTGCGGCCGGGCACGATCACACAGTCGAAGGGATCGACCAGCAATTGTTCTTCCACCAGGTTCGGCAGCGCCATCTTCAGCTTGGCGTCGGACAGCGGCGGCACCTGCAACTGCAGCAGGTTGACGTCGGCCGCAGCCAGTATCAGCACCACCCGGCTCGCCGCGGCAATCTGCTCGGCCAGGCCGGACAGCTGTTCGGCGCCCTGGCGCTCGATGCGGCCGGCGTCCGACACCAGCGCGTAGCGGCAATCGGGCATGGCCACCGCTGCGGCGCTGTCCACAGTCGCCCTGGCGGGTAAGCGGAGAAGTAAGGTACTCAAAACGCGTCTTCCATTTATTGTTCTCTAATCCACACGATATTGGTGCTGGCGCCGTTATCGGCACGGTTCAGCAAGGATACGGTATTCAGGGCGGCGCGACCCATGCGAATCTTGCCGTAGACCAAAAAATTTTTACTGGAAACCTCGAGATACGCGTTTGCCGGCAGCGTTGATATGTTGAACAGGGTTGTCAGCTGCGCAGTGAAATTGTTGATATCGGTAAATGGCGCCGCGCGCCGCATGGCTACCAGCGTATTGGCCTGCGCCAGCGTCAAGCTAGGAATACGGGAAGCCAGTACTTCCGCCGACGCTGTATTTACGTTGACCGGCGTAGGACCGCCGGTCCAGGGCAGCACCACCACATAATCTTGCAGCTGGCGCACGATGTCCGGCGTGAATCCTGGCACCGACAGCAAATCGTCGACCTGCATCATCGGCAAGGTCGAACTGGCGGCGGTTGCGGCATTCCCCTGCTGCCCGGCTGGCGGCGTGCCTGGCGGGGTGGCCGACGGCGGCGCCGGCAAGCCTTGCGCGATGGCCTGGGCCGCCGCCGTGGCCAGCGTGCCCGGCAGGCGCAGGTAACTTAGCAGACGTTTGAAGGCGGCCACCTCATCGGGGGAAGGCTTGCCGCCCACGCTCAGGTTATTCAGGTTGTAGCGCGATTGCGCATCGACGATATGGCCGGACAGGATGGCGTCGCCGGCATCGCCAACCGCCTGGCCGTCTTCCACATACTGGTCGAGGCGGGTATCAGCCAGGGGCGCAGCCCACGGCTGGCTCAGGTCAGCGTAACGGAATTGCTTGCCGCTGGCGCGCAGGATCATGCTGGCCCAATCCAGCGCGCCGCGCATGATCCAGTTTTTCTGCAGCTGCAAACGCTGGTTTTCGATCGAGCGCACCTGCACCTGCTGCTGCCAGAACAAGCTGGCGACGATAGTGACCGCCAGCGTGGTCAGCAGTAAGGCCGTCACTACCGCAACGCCGCGCTGGGCATAGCGACTCCGCAGCGCGCGCCTCATGAGGCCCCCAGCAGGAAAGTCTTGGCCATGGCGCCGCTGCGCCCGCGCAGCTGCAGCGCCACCTGCAAGCCAGTCCATTTATTGGCGTTGGCACTGCTATCCTGGCTGCCAGCGCTGATGGCGGAAGACGGACGCCAGCCTTGCTGGTCGCTGCCCCACACCTGCGTCTGCATGCTGGCGATATCGGATTGCAACAGCACCGCCTGGCTGTTGGCGCCGTCGCCGCTATCGTTGAGCGCGTTCTGCCACCAGGTATCGATCACGCTCGGATCGCGCGTCGCCACCGACTCCTGGCGCGTCAGGCGGCCGTCGCGCAGACGGTAGTCCACCACCTGCAGGCGGGTCGGCTGCTGGTCGGCGAACACCAGCCGCACCATCAGCAAACGGCCCGGCTCCGCCGATAAATAAGGACGCGTGGTCATCAGCATCTTGGGGGCGATTTGGGCGCAGTCGCTTTGCAGCTGGGCAAACGTCAATTGCATGCCGCGCGTCTGCTCCATTTCCGCCGTCAGCGAAATCCGCGAACGCACGATGCCGTCCAGGCCGCGCCAGCCCAGTATCGCCACCATCGCCAGGATGGTGACGGCGATGATCAGTTCCACCAGCGTAAAACCGCGGCTGCCGCTTTTCAGCTTTCTGCTAACGTGCATTCGGCACCACCTGCGACAGATTGACGATGCGCCGTTCGGAGTTAGCGTCGGCGAACACCGATACTTCCACCCGCCGGAAATAGGGATTGGGCGTACCCAGCACGTGTTCCTGGCAATACAGCGGCAGATCGCCCTGCGGGCAATCGAAGGAACGGTTGCCGATTGCCGGCCATTCATGGCCGAGGCGGATTTGCGTCAGCCGGTTTTCGGCCGACCAGGAAGCCATCATGGCGGCCCGCAAGCCGCTGCTGTTTTGCGTCAGGCTGCCGACCGCGCGCAAGCTGGCGCCCAGGGCGGTGCCGACAATGACCAATGCCACCAGCACTTCCAGCAAGGTGAAACCTGCTTCATAACGGTGGGGAGGCATGCGCAAGTTAGACATTTATTCAACCGCAAAATGACCGATGCCATCGGCACGGATGAGGACCGTGCTGTCGCCGCTGCTCATGGTCAGGGTAAAAGGCTTGTCGACCGGTTCACGGCCGAAGGTGATGCGCAGGGTATTTGGCGGCGCTGCCTCGGTCGGCGCCGGATCCATGGCCAGCAGCATCGGACTGCGCTTGAAATCGCGCTGGCGCAGCATGTCGTCCTGGGCCAGCGGCTGCCAGCCGGTTTCTTCGCGCACCATGAAACGATAGCTGCTGGCGTCGGCTTCGAAAGCCGTCGGGCGATTGCGCAGGATGGCTTCTTCCCGCGTCAGCTGCAGCAGCAAGGCAATCCGCCTGGCGTCGTCCTGCATGACCTGGCGATCGCTGCGAAACGCGTTGAGCGACACCACGCCCAGAGTGATGCCTGCGATCACCACCACCACCAGCAGCTCCAGCAAGGTAAAGCCGCGCGCTGCACCCTGGCGCAGGTTGCGATGCGCCATGAGGGACATTATTACAAATCCCAAGAGCCGATGTCGGCGTCGTTACCTTCACCACCCGGCTGGCCGTCGGCGCCATAGGAAAATACATCTACTTCGCCATGGATGCCGGGCGACAGGAATTGATACGGATTGCCCCAAGGGTCTTTTGGCAGCTTGTCGATATAGCCGCCGCTTTTCCAGCCATTGGCGGCGGGACCGCTGGTCGGCTTGACCACCAGCGCCTGCAAGCCTTGATCAGTGGTCGGATAACGCTGGTTGTCCAGCTTGTACAGCTTGAGGGCCTGCATCAGGGTGCCGATATCCTGGCGCGCAGCCTGGATCCGCGCATCGTCGGTGCGGCCCATCAGCTTAGGCACGACCAAGGCCGCCAGAATCCCCATGATCACCACCACCACCATGATTTCAATCAGCGTGAATCCGCGTTGCATAAGGGCAGAGCGACGTCGAACAGCCGGGAACATTGTGCTATGCATTTCTTTCCTTATCAAAAAAACCACGATCATGTTTGGAAAGGGCGATTATATGCCGCAATCGTTGCCAACAAGCAGGAGAAATACACTTAATTGTCTTCGGCGTATTTATCCAGGTTTTGTCATGGATTTGACATAAAGAAATGATACTACTTGATGCTGCGCCAAAGCGGCATAACGACATTGCATCGCTATGTAAAATCGGCTTTGCCGGCCGGCTTGCAAGCGCCTTAGGCGGCTTCTTCGCGCGGATTTCGCGATAGCAGGAGCTCCATCACCGAACGCAGGGAAGCGCCGTCGAACAGCACGCCGGCAACTGCATTGGTGATCGGCATGTCGACGCCGCGCTGCTGCGCCAGAGCACGCACCGCAGCGGCACAGCGCACACCCTCGGCGACATGGCCGAGCTCGGTGACGATGGACGCCAGCGGCTTGCCCTGCGCCAGCCCCAGCCCGACCTTGCGGTTGCGCGACAGATCGCCGGTGCAGGTCAGGATGAGGTCGCCGACGCCGGACAAACCCATGAAAGTTTCGCTGCGGCCGCCGAGCGCCACGCCGAGCCGGGTGATTTCCGCCAGGCCGCGGGTGATCAAGGCAGCCCGTGCATTCAAGCCGAGTCCCAGGCCATCGGCGACGCCGGTGGCAATCGCCAGGATATTCTTTACCGCGCCGCCGACTTCAACCCCGATCAGGTCGTCGGTCGAATACACCCGGATGTTATCGCCATGCACCGCCGCCACCACCTGCTCGCACAAGCCCGCATGGACGCTGGCGACCGACAAGGCGCAAGGCAGGCCGCGCGCGACTTCTTGCGCAAACGACGGCCCCGACAGCGCCGCCGCCGGCATCGCGTCGCCCAGCACCTCGCGCACGATCTGGTGCGGCAGCAGGCTGGTGCTTTCTTCAAAGCCCTTGCACAGCCAGACGATATTCGGGATCGGATAGGCTTGCAGCTGCTGCGCCAGTTCACGCAAACCGGCCACCGAGGATGCCACGATCAGCAAGCCCTCCGCCTGGGCGGCGGCCGCGTCGCCGGTGACATGGGCGACGGCCTGCGAGAAATCGGCCGAGAGGCGCAGATTGTCCGGCAAGGGAAAGCCGGGCAGATAGACGCTGTTTTCGCGCTGCGCGGCGGCTGCCGCCATGGTGCCGGGATTCCGCCCCCACAGCGTCACGCTATGGCGCTGCGCCAGGGTGATCGCCAGCGCCGTTCCCCAGGCGCCAGCGCCAAGTACAGTTATATTCATGGATGGAATGGTAGGTTCAGGAGACACGGGCGGCTAGGAATGACAAAAATACGGGGAAGAATCAATCGCCCCAGACTTCGGCCGCCTTGACGTAGCCGCTCTGGCCGTCGCGATGGCGCACCTTGGCCCAGCCCGAGGCGACCGGATCGACCAGCTCCAGCAACACGCCCTTGTCGGCGCTGAACACGACTGCCGCGGCGTCGTCAGGATTGGCGCGGATCTTGGCATTGGCCACGGTCACCTGCAGGTTGCGCTTGGCGACCAGTCCCTTGGACTGCAGCCATGACAAATCGCCGCTGGCGTCGCGCACCTTAGTCCATTCGCCGTAGGTCAGCACCACTTCGACCGGCATGCCGCGCGGCGCAACCGCCACGCGCCGGCCTTTTTCCGAAGGCGCATCGTATAAAACCACGGGTGCTGCGCCAACCGCCTTGAAATCGAGGGCGTGGGCAGAACCGGCAACGCCGAGCGAGCTTCCCAGCAACAACGCGGCGGCAGCGGCTATGCGTGCAAATTTCATCTATTGGTCTCCAGTTGCGGCGGGGGCTGCCGCAAAACACAGGGCAAAGCTGCGGACGAGCGCCCTCTCCTTGCCGCGCTCATCCGCGGCCGGCGCCGGCGGCCGGCACTGCGCCAGGCCGCCGCTGCGCCTTGCGAAATTAGTTGATGGCAGACGAGCCGTCAACCGCGATGCTGTCGCCGCTGCCTTTTTGCGCTTGCTCGGCCAGTGCCTGCAGACGCTGCTGATAGAACACTTCGAAATTGATTTCAGCCAGGTGGATAGGCGGGAAACCGGCACGCGTGATGGCGTCAGCCAGATTGGCGCGCAGATACGGGTAGACGATGTTCGGGCAGCCGATGCCGAGCAGTGGATCCAGTTGTTCGGTCGGGATGTTGCGCAGTTCGAAAATACCGGCTTGCTTGCCTTCGACCAGGAACGCGACCTTGTCTTTCACCTTGGCGGTGACGGTCACCGTCACGGTCGACTCGAAAATGCCTTCGGCCAGCGCTTCGGCGCCCACATCCACTGCCACTTCGATCTGCGGAGCCTCTTGCTCGAGGAAAATGGCCGGCGAATTCGGTTGTTCCAGCGACAAATCTTTCAGGTAAACGCGTTGAATCTGGAACACTGGTGCTTCAACTTGTTGGTTCTCTTCAGCCATGACACTCTTTCAGTTAATTTAAATTAGCCAGACCGCAGCGCCTGCAACCTGGCCGGTTTTCAATGCAGTTTGCAACAATACCTGATTCCCCGGGGAAATTGCCGAAAATCAGGCGCTTTGCAGCAGGGGCTCCAGCTTGCCATCGCGATCGAGCGCATGCAAGTCGTCAAAGCCCCCGACATGGGTCGCGCCGATATAAATTTGCGGCACGGTGCGGCGGCCGGTCTTTTGCATCATGGTCTCGCGCTGCGAGGGATCGAGGTCGATCCTGATCTTTTCGATATTTTCCACGCCTTTTGCCTTCAGCAGCTGCTCGGCGCGGATGCAGTATGGGCATACCGCGGTGCTATACATTACAACATGTGCTGTCATGACTACTCTTCCTTGTTCAACCCCAACGCCAGCGAGCTGGCGGCGCTTATTTGACGGTAGGCAGGCCCTGGGTCTGCCAGGCGGCGATGCCGCCTTCCAGGTTATAGGCCTGGGCAAAGCCGGCCTGGGTCAATTGCGCCACCGCCTTGGTGGCCTGGTTGCCGGTCTGGCACACCACCAACACATTCTTTGCTTTAAACTTGTCCAGTTCAGCCATGCGTTGCGGCAGGTCTTTCAAGGGGATGTTCTTGGCGTCGATCAGGTGAGCGGCGGCAAATGCATCGCTGTCACGTACATCCAGCACCAGCGTCTTGCCCTGGTTGATCAGTTGGGTGGCCTGTAAAGTCGATACCCGGTTACCGCGCTTTTGCAACAAAGGCAGCAACAGTGCGCCACCCGACAATATTGCTACTGCAATCAGAAAAATGTTATCAATCAAGAATTTCACGGCGATCCAATGGTATTAGTTAATCCCGCCATTATAAAATAGAAGCTGTAGCGCCATTCAATTCGTATCAGCTCAGCTCAAAAAACCTTTGAGCGCCGCAGCTGGATTCCGATGGCGAGCAACCGATTTCCTACTTACCTATCTAACTTAGTTGGCAAATTACCATGTACAAAATCGTATTGATGCGCCACGGCGAATCCACCTGGAACCTGGCTAACCGCTTCACCGGCTGGGTCGATGTCGACCTCACCGACAAGGGCGTGGCGGAAGCCAGGCAGGCCGGCCAGCTGCTGCTGCAAGCCGGCTTCACCTTCGACCTGGCGTATACATCGGTGCTCAAGCGCGCGATCCGCACCTTGTGGGGCACGCTCGACGAGATGGACCTGATGTGGCTGCCGGTGAAGCATCACTGGCGCCTGAACGAGCGCCACTACGGCGCCCTGCAAGGCTTGAACAAGGCGGAAACCGCGGCCAAGTACGGCGACGAGCAGGTCATGGTATGGCGCCGCAGCTATGACACGCCGCCGATGCCGCTGGAACCGAACGATCCGCGCACTTCCTACGCCGACCCGCGCTACGCCGGCCTGAAACGCGAGGAAATCCCGCTGACCGAATGCCTGAAAGACACCGTGGCGCGTGTCTTGCCGTTCTGGAACGATGAAATCGCGCCGTCCATCCGCAGCGGCAAGCGCATCATCATCTCCGCCCACGGCAATAGCCTGCGCGCCCTGATCAAAATGCTGGACGGCATCAGCGACGAGGATATCGTCGGCCTCAACATTCCTAACGGCCAGCCGCTGGTCTATGAGCTGGACGCCGACCTGAAGCCGATCAAGAGCTACTACCTGGGCGACCAGGAGGCGATAGCAGCGGCGATGAACGCCGTCGCCAGCCAGGGGAAAGCGAAATAAATATCTCGCTGGGTCATATCCTGACACCTCTCAGCAAGCGCAACAGCAACCACGCCAGAAACCGCCAGCCGGCGTTCCTGGCGTGGCCTTTGGCGCTGCTGCTGGCAGCCGCGCTGGCGGCGGCCCAACCGGCGGCAGTCAGCGCAGCACCCGCTAAAATCACCGAACGCAGCAAGCAGAAGCAGGCGGCGGAAGCGCAACGCGCCGACTTGCGGCAAAAGCTGGACAGCCTCAAGCGCGACATCAGCCAGACCGAAACCGAAAAAGACGACGCCAGCGACGCCCTGGCCGACTCCGAGGAAGCAGTTTCCAAGGCCACCCGCTCCCTGCGCGACCTGAGCGCGGAGCAGCAGCAGACCGAGGCCAAGGTCGCCAGGCTGGCCAAGCAGCACGACGAACTCAGCAAGACCGTGACCCGGCAGCAGACCCAGCTGGCCAACCTGCTGCGCCAGCAGTACGTGGCAGGCAATGAGGACCGCATCAAGCTGCTGCTGTCGGGCGACAATCCGAACCGCATCAATCGCGACCTGCAATACATGGGCTATGTTTCGCAAGCCCAGGCCAAGCTGCTGGAAGCGCTGCGCGCCAACCTCGCTGCAGTAGAGGCCAACCAGACCGAAGCCCAGAACGCCAAGGACGACCTGGACGAGATCGCCCAGGAACAGCGCGACCAGAAAAAGCTGCTGGAACAGGAAAAGGCCAAGCGGGCGACGCTGCTGACCCAGCTTTCCAGCAAACTCAACAGCCAGCGCAAGGAAGCCGGCAATATCCAGCGCGACGACCAGCGCCTGTCCGGCCTGGTGGACAAGCTGGCCCAGCTGATCGAGGCGCAGAAGCAGGCGGAAGCCGCCGCCCGCGAAAAGCAGCGCCTGCAGCAGCTGGCCCAGGCCAAAGCCAAGGCTGAAGCGCTGGCGCAAGCCCAGGCGGCGCGCGAGCGCCAGCGCCTGGCGGAGCAGCAACGCGCCGCGCAGGCAGGGAAGCCGCCGGCTACAGACAGCACAGTCAAACCCAAGCCGGTCAATCCGGACGCCATCGACGACGATCAGCCGCCCGCCGTGGCGGTCACGCCGCCGACGCCGGCTCCTGTGCCGCCGCTGGCGCACAACGAGCTGACGCCGGAGCCCGAGGTCAAGGATGTCTCTTATGGCAAGCCGTTCGAATCCTTGCGCGGCCAGCTGCGGCTGCCGGTACGGGGCGACGTCATGGCGCGCTTCGGCAGCAAGCGCGGCGACGGCCCGAGCTGGAAAGGCCTGTTCATCCGCACCCCGGAAGGCACTGAAGTCAAGGCGGTCGCCTCTGGCCGCGTGGTGTTTGCCGACTGGCTGCGCGGCTTCGGCAATCTGATCATTGTCGACCACGGCAACCAGTACATGACTATTTACGGTAATAATCAGGCATTATTGAAGCGCCCCGGCGACGCGGTCAAATCCGGCGACGTGATTGCCAATGCCGGCAACAGCGGCGGCAATGAACAATCAGGTTTATACTTTGAAATTCGGCATCAAGGCCGTGCGTTCGACCCACTCGGATGGGTAACTACTAGGTGAAACATGGGCAGTAAGCTTAAAAATATCGGTCTAATCAGTTTAGGCGTCATCGCGGGCATCGGCGCCTCTATCCAGTTCGACGCCATTGCGCAGAAGAGTGCCGCCGCGCCGTTGCCGCTGGAAGAATTGCGGCAGCTGGCCGATGTGTTCGGACTGATCAAGTCAGACTATGTGGAGCCGGCGGACGACAAAAAGCTGCTGACCGAAGCCATTTCCGGCATGGTCGCTTCGCTCGATCCGCACTCGGCCTATCTGGACAAGAAAGCCTACAAAGAGTTGCGCGAGAGCACGCAAGGCAAATTCGTCGGGCTCGGCATCGAAGTCGGCATGGAAGAAGGCTACATCAAAGTGGTCTCGCCGATCGAAGACTCGCCGGCCTATCGCGCCGGCATCAAGGCGGGCGACCTGATCACCCGCCTCGACGCCACCCCGGTCAAGGGCCTGACCCTGGAACAGGCCGTCAAGCGCATGCGCGGCGAACCGAACACCAAGATCACCCTGACCATTTCGCGCAAGGATGAAGACAAGCCGCTGATCTTCAACATCACGCGCCAGGAAATCCGCGTCCAGAGCGTCAAGTCGAAAGTGGTCGAACCGGGCTATGCGTGGTTGCGCATCACCCAGTTCCAGGAACCGACGGTGGACGACATGGCCAAGAAAATTGCCGCCATCTATGCCCAGGAGCCGAACCTGAAAGGCCTGGTGCTGGACCTGCGCAACGATCCGGGCGGCGTGCTGCCAGGCGCGATCGGCGTTTCCGCAGCCTTCCTGCCCAAGGATTCGGTGGTGGTGACCACCAACGGCCAGCTGCCGAGCTCCAAGGCTTCGTTCTACGCCAAGCGTGAATACTATGCCAACCCGGGCAACGACCCGCTGGCGCGCCTGCCTGACGCCTTGAAAAAGGTGCCGATGGTGGTGCTGGTCAATACCGGCTCCGCCTCAGCTTCGGAAATCGTCGCCGGCGCCCTGCAAGACTACAAGCGCGCCACCATCATGGGCACCCAGACCTTCGGCAAGGGTTCAGTGCAATCGGTGATCGCCCTGCCGCCGGACCGCAACACCGCGGTCAAGCTGACCACCGCGCGCTACTACACGCCTAACGGCCGTTCGATCCAGGCCAAGGGCATCGTGCCGGACGTCATGGTGGATGAATATGCCGACGGCGACGGCCTGAACGGCCTGCGCCTGCGCGAAGCCGACCTCACCAAGCATCTGAGCAACGACACCGACAAGGGCCCTGAGATCAAGGCGAAGGTGGATGAACTGGAAGAAACGCAACGGATCGCCGCAGCCGAGAAAAAGCGCAAGCCATTGGAATACGGCGGCAAGGATGACTTCCAGCTGGCGCAGGCGCTCAACCAGCTGAAGGGCTTGCCGGTCCAGGTGTCCAAGGTCAAGCCGGAAGTGCGTTCGGAAAGCGACAAGGACGACAAGGCAGTGAAAGATGACAAGCTTGAACCGGCCGCCGGCGCCATCATCCACAAGGATGAGCCTAGCGACGACAAGACCGGCGGCAAGAAGAGCGATAAAAAGTAATCGCTTTTCACGCTACACTAAGGCCGCAGCAATGCGGCCTTTTTTTATACCTGCAGCGCCCGGCCGCTATGGCGGCACAACTTATCCATTTGACAGCTTCTTATGAACGACCAGCAACTACTCCGCTATTCGCGCCATATCCTGCTGGACGATATCGATATCGCCGGCCAGGAGAAATTCCTGGCGGCGCATGCGCTCATCGTCGGCGCCGGCGGCCTCGGCTCGCCAGTGGCGATGTACCTGGCGTCGGCCGGCGTCGGCCGCATTACGCTGGTCGATAACGACACGGTCGACCTCACCAACCTGCAGCGGCAGATCCTGCACACCAGCGACCGCGTCGGCCAGGCCAAGGTCAGCTCCGGCAAGACCGCCATGGCGCAGATCAATCCGGAAATCGACATCATCGCCCTGCCGGAGCGCGCGGACCAGGCGCGCCTGCAGCAGCTGATAGCCGATGCCGATGTGGTGATCGACTGCAGCGACAACTTCGCCACCCGCCAAGCCATCAACCGCGCCTGCGTCGCACTGAAAGTACCGCTGGTGTCTGGCGCGGCGATCCAGTTCGACGGCCAGATCAGCGTCTTCGATCCGCGCTCCGAGACATCGCCCTGCTACGCCTGCCTGTTTCCGCCGGACCGCGAATTTGAAGAAGTGGCCTGCTCCACCATGGGCGTGTTTGCACCGTTGGTCGGCATCATCGGCAGCATGCAGGCGGCCGAAGCGCTCAAGCTGATCGCCGGCATCGGCGCCTCCCTCGCAGGCGTCCTGCTGATGCTGGATGCGCGCGGCATGGAATGGACCCGCATCGGCGTCGCCCGCGATGCCGGCTGCCCGGTTTGCGGCGCGCAACATCCCTGAGCGCGCATTGCAGGGAATTGCCCGCGAACCGGCGTTGACGCAATTGCTGGATTGATGATTAGTAACAACCCTCGGATTGCCGATTTTTCCTTCCTGCAATTCACTCCGCTGCTTTAAATTACGTCTTGTTATCGTGCCATCAAATGCTGCGATAAACATCACATAACTATAAGCGGGAGACAAAGCAATGAAGCGCAGACAGTTTTTGCAGGGTTCGGCATTCTTTACGGTAGTAGCAGCAACATCGGGAATACTCAGCGCTTGCGGCGGCAGCGCCGATATCGGCGGCGGCAGTCCCGGAATGTTCGCCTTTCCGCAAGGGATTGCCTCCGGCGATCCGAAGGACAGCAGCATCGTATTCTGGGGACGGGTGGTGCGCAACAACAGCGTCATTGCCGACGCCATCGATGTCCGCCTGGATGTCTCCGCCAGCCCGGATTTCTCGACCTTCACGGCGCAAGTCAAGCTGAGCGCCAGCGCCGACTACGATTTCACCGTGCGCGCCAAAGTCACCCAACTCACTCCCGACACCGTGTATTACTACCGGTTTGCCGCCGGCAGCGACGTCAGCGTCACTGCCCAGACCAAGACCGCGCCGCTTGCCACCAGCAGCAACAGCCAGGTGCGCTTTGCCTGGGTCACCTGCCAGGACTGGTCGGTCAACCACTGGCAGGCAATGTCCTTGCTGGCGCAGGAAAGCCTGGATTTCGTGGTGCACGTCGGCGACTACATCTATGAAACCGTGGGCGCCTCGTTCCAGGCCGGCGGCGCGGAAGCGGCGCACGGCACGATCAAGTTGCCGGACGGCCTGGCGCATCCGGGCGGCGGCATCTACGCCAATACGCTCAGCGACTATCGCACCCTGTACCGCACCTACAAGACCGATGCGCGCCTGCAGAGCATCCACCATAAATTCCCGGTCATCGCGATCTGGGACGATCACGAATTCTCCGACGATTGCTGGCAAGACCATCAGGTCTACACCAATGAAAACAAGCAGCAGACCGCGCGCCGTCGCAGCGCCACCCAGGCCTGGGCGGAATATACGCCTATCGATTTCGGCGACCTCTCCTTCGACCTCAACAACAGCAGCTACCAGAACATCCGCATCTATCGCGATTTCCGCTTCGGCAAGCTGGTGCACCTGGTGATGACCGACGAGCGCCTGTACCGCGACGATCACATCGTCAGCGAACAATCGGTGGCGCAGCAGCTGGGCCATGACCCGGTCAACGGCGACGATTCGATAGGTTCGCGCTACTTTGTGCCGCAGCCGCTCCTGCTGCAGATGGAAGCGCAGGAAAGCGCCAGGCTGGGACGCGCGCCGTCGATACTCGGGCCGACGCAAACGCAATGGTGGAAAGACACCCTGAAAAATTCGGATGCGACCTGGAAGGTATGGGGCAATGAAATCATGCTGAGCCGCATGTGGGCCGACCTGACGCCGCCGGCGCTGGGCATTCCGCCGCCTTACAACCAGCTGTACGTGATCAATTGCGACTCATGGGACGGCTTCCCCAGCCACAAGGCGGAACTGCTGTCTTACCTGCATACGCAAAACATCCAGAACGTGGTGGCCATCACCGGCGACCTGCATGCTTTCCAGTGCGGCGTGGTGCGCGCCAATCCCGGCGACCTGAGCAGTCCGCCGGTGCTGGTCGATTTCCTGACGGCCGGCATCAGCAGCCAGTCCTTCTACAACTACATCAAGTCCGGGGCCGCTGTCGTCAATCCCCTGCTCGGCGAACTAGTACAGACGCCGCAGACTTTCGACGGCCTGCTGAAACACTTCAATCCCGACTTTGCCTATGTCGATCACGATGCCCAGGGCTACGCCACGGCCACCATCACCAACGACAGCATGGTCGTGGTGTTCAACAAGGTCAAGCCGCTGGCCGGCGACGGCAGCGCGCCGGCGCAACCCTTGCTGAAGCGTACCCGCATGACGCTCGCCAGGGGCTCCACCACGCCGCTGGTCGAAGACAACATCTGATCGGGTATTGATGGGCGCTGTCGCCGGCCGAGACAACGGCAGGCGACAGCGGAGCCGCCTTTAAGCGCTATGCAAGGCACGCACTGCGCCGGGCGCCTGCATGGCCTTCAGCGTGCGCAGCTTCTGGATGGTGTCGGCGCAGGCGCGCGCCGCTTCCGCCCCCTTCACCAGGAAATGCTCGAAGAAATACTTGCGATGTTCTTCGCCGCCGTGGAAATGGTGCGGCGTCAGCACTGCCGACAACACCGGCACGCCGGTTTCCAGCTGCACCCGCATCAGCCCGTCGATCACCGCGTGGGCGACGAATTCATGGCGATAGATGCCGCCGTCGACCACCAGCGCGGTGGCCACGACTGCCGCGTAGCGGCCGCTATTGGCCAGCAGCTTGGCATGCAAGGGGATTTCAAAGGCGCCGGCGACTTCGAAGAAATCGATGTCTTGCTCGCTGTAGCCGGCTTTGGCGATTTCCGCAATGAAGGCGATGCGGCATTGATCGACAATCTCGCGGTGCCAGCAGGCCTGGATGAAAGCGATGCGTTCGTCGGCTGTGCCGGGGGTTTTGGTGTGTTGCTGTTGCATTTGAAGACTCTCCTGTTTAAATGATAAAAACAGGGCGCGTTGGATCGAAAGGAAGCGCGCACTTGTCAGGCGCCGATAAAGACCACGCCAAAGATCGTGCCAATGGCAATAGCGCTGCCGTCGCCTGGGCGACAGGCAGCAAGATCCTTTTCAATGCTGACAGCACGGTGCAACCTGTTCTCTCTTTATCCGGACTATACCGTCGGCCCCGGAATCCAACCGGGTCTGCTGACCTTGTCGCCAGCGGACTATGGCAGCCCACTGAAACTGCGGCAACAAGCGCTCGCGGGCTATGCGCATTGCACGCAATTACCGCCGGTGGGGAATCTCGCCCCGCCCTGAGAACGTCTCGGTCAATCGCTTAACCGAGCCAGAAATTTATCACAGAATTTGTGGCGCTGCACAAGCCGGCCTAATCCGGCGCGCGGCATCAGCCGGTTTTCTTCGCCAGTCCCAGATAGGTATCGATGACCTTGGGATCATGCGCCAGCTCCGCCGCCGGCCCTTGCATGGCCATGTCGCCGGTTTCCAGCACATAGGCGTAATCGGCCGCCTGCAAGGCTGCGCGGGCATTTTGCTCGACCAGAAGGATCGCCACGCCGGTCTGCTTGAGGCGCACGATGATGTGAAAGATCTCTTTCACGATCAGCGGCGCCAGGCCGAGGCTGGGTTCATCGAGCAGCAGCAATTGCGGCTTCGCCATCAGGGCGCGTCCCAGCGCCAGCATTTGCCGTTCGCCGCCGGACAGGCTGCCGGCCTGCTGCTTGCGTCTTTCCTGCAAGCGCGGGAACAGTTCGTACACCACCGCCATCTGATCGGCGTAACCGCTCTCCCCTGCCTTATAGCGTCGATAGCCGCCGAGCAGCAGATTGTCCTGCACCGTCATGCTGGCAAACAGCTCGCGCTTTTCCGGCACCAGGCACATGCCGCGCGCGACCCGTGTTTCGATCGCCACGCCGGCGGTATCCTGGCCCAGCAAACGCACCGTACCGCGCATGCTGCCGTTGGCCGGCATGGCGCCGGCGGTCGCGTTGAGCATGGTCGACTTGCCGGCGCCGTTGGGGCCGATCACCGTCACGATCTGGCCGGCGCCGACCTGCAGGCTCGCGCCATGCAAGGCTTCCACCTTGCCATAGGCGACATGCAGGTCGCTCACTTCCAGCACCGGATTGGCGAGCGCGTTACTCATCGATGCCTCCCAGATAAGCTTCCAGCACGGCCGGGTCTTGCTGGATCTCGACCGGCAAGCCTTCGGCAATCTTGCTGCCGAATTCCATCACCACCAGCCGGTCGGTCAGGTTCATGACAAAATCCATATCGTGTTCCACCAGCAGAATGCTCATCCCTTCGGCCCTCAGCTTACGCAGCAAATCGGCGAGCGCCAGTTTTTCCTGATAACGCAAGCCTGCAGCCGGCTCGTCCAGCAACAGCAGAGTAGGATCGCAGCACAAGGCGCGGGCGATTTCCAGGATCCGCTGCTGGCCCAGCGCCAGGCTGCCGGCCTCTTCATACAGCAAATGCCCGAGACCGACGCGCTCAAGCTGTGTCCTGGCCTCAAACAGCAGGGTCTGTTCTTCCGTCCGGTTCAGCCGCAGCAGGCTGGCGGCAATGCCGCTGACATCCTTGTGCCTGCCGCGCAGGTGCGCGCCTATCGCCACGTTCTCCAGCACCGACATGCTGCCCATCAGGCGCACGTGCTGGAAAGTACGGGCAATCCCGCGCGCGACGATCCGGCGCGAAGGCAAACCCGAGATCGGCTGTAAGCCCTGCTGCGTGCGGAACCTGATCACGCCGCCGGTCAAAGGCAAGACCCCCGTCACCAGGTTGAACATGGTCGATTTGCCGGCGCCGTTGGGACCGATCAGGCCGACGATTTGTCCCGCGCCGACGCTGAAGCTCATGTCGTTCACCGCCACCAGTCCGCCGAATTCCTTGCGCGCGCGCTCGATCTCGAGCACCACGCCGGCATCGGCAGGCTTGTCTCTTGCCGGCAACGCAGTCGCCGATTCAGGCGCTCTTGCCGTCACGCCGGCAGGAACCAGCTTGCGCAGGTACGGCCACAGGCCGTCACGCGCGCGCTGCAGCAGCAACACCATCAGGATGCCGAAGACGATAGTCTCGAAATTGCCGTTGGCGCCCAGCAGTTTCGGCAACCACGATTGCAGCTGGTCCTTCAGCACCGTCAGCAAGGCCGATCCCAGGATCGCACCCCACATATGGCCCGCGCCGCCGACCACCGCCATGAACAGGTATTCGATGCCGGCATTCAGGCCGAACGGGGTCGGGCTCACCGAGCGCTGCAAATGCGCATACAGCCAGCCAGAGACGCTGGCCAGCAAAGCCGCCAGCACAAAGATCAGCACCTTGATCCAGGCGGTATTGACGCCCATCGCTTCCGCCATCACGCCGCCGCCGTTGAGCGCCCGGATGGCGCGGCCGGAGCGCGAGTTCAAGAGGTTTTGCAAGCCCGCGAGCGCCAGCAGCAGGATCGCCCAGATCAGGTAAAACATCTTGCGGCCGTTGTCGAGCTCGATGCCGAACAGCTTGACGGCGGGGATGCCGTTCAAGCCGTCGTACTTGCCCAGGAACTCCAGATTGCCGAACAAAAAATACAGCGACAGCGCCCAGGCAATCGTCCCCAGCGGCAGGTAGTGTCCGGACAAGCGCATGGTAATACCGCCGATCGCCAGGGCCGCCAGCGTCGTCACGCCCAGGCCGGCCAGCAGGCCGATCCACGGCGACAGCCCGAACTGCGTGCTGAGGTAGGCGGTGGAATAAGCGCCAAGGCCGACAAAAGCGGCCTGGCCGAAGGAGGTCAGGCCGCCGATGCCGGTCAGCAGCACCAGGCCCAGCGCCACGATGGCATACAGGCCGATGTAGTTGGCCAGCGTGATCCAGAACTCCGGCGTCGGCAATATCGGCAGCAACAGCAGGATCGCCACGAACGCGATGAACGGCAGTTTCACGAGAGAGAAGCGAGGCATCACTGATCCCCCTCGTCGATCTGCTTGCTGGTCAGCGAACGCCACAGCAGCACCGGGATAATCAGCGTAAACACGATCACTTCCTTGAAGGCGCTGGCCCAGAACGATGAATACGATTCCAGCAAACCCACCAGCAAAGCGCCGGCGGCGGCAATCGGATAGCTGCCCAGGCCGCCGATGATGGCGCCGACGAAACCTTTCAGGCCGATAAGAAAGCCGCTGTCGTAATAGATGGTGGTCAGCGGCGCGATCAGGATGCCGCACAAGGCGCCCAGCGCAGCTGCCAGCGTAAACGCCAGCCGCCCCGCCTGCGTGGTGCCGATGCCGACCAGGCGTGCGCCGAGGCGGTTGACGGCGGTCGCGCGCAGCGCCTTGCCGGACAAAGTACGCTCGAAGTAAAGATAGAGCGCAATGATCAGCAGCAGCGAGACGAGAATGATCACGCAACTCTGACCGGAAACAGTCAAGCTGCCGATCTCGAAACGCGCATCGGAAAACGAAGTGGTGCGCGACCCTTCGGCGCCGAACATCAGCAAGCCGATACCGATCAAGGCATAGTGCACCGCCACCGAGACGATCAGCAGCACCAGGGTGCTGGCTTCCGCCAGGGGCTGGAACGCCAGCCGATAGACCATCGGCCCCATCGGCACCACGATCGCCAGCGTCAGCAAGACCTGCAAGGGCATGGCCAGTGCCGCATGGCCGTACTGGCGGGCGACGCCATAGACCGCCAAAGGCAGCAGGACGAATTTCAGCAAAGCCAGGCCGATGCGGCGGACCAGCGCTGCACCGCTTTCGCCATTGCGGCCGATCAGCAGCATCGCCGCTTCCTGCACGAAGCTCAATACGCCAAGCGCCACCAGCAGGGTCGCCGACAAAGGAAATTTATCGGCCTGGATGGCTGCCAGCGTCAAGGCGCCGAAAGCCACGAACTCGCCCTGCGGGATAAAGATGACGCGGGTAACTGAAAACACCAGCACCAGCGCCAGGGCCAGCAGCGCATATACCGCGCCGCTGGTGATGCCATCCTGAGCCAGGATGGCGGCGATTGAGAGATCCATGCTTTTTTCTATACGGCGTTATTGCGAGGCGCCCAGCAGTTTCCATTTGCCGTTGACGATTTCCACCATCACGCGGGCGCGCTGGTCGAAGCCGACGTGGTCGGTCGGGCTCATGTTGACGATGCCCTGCGAGACCGGCAGGTTCTTGATGGCTTCGATGCCGTCGCGCAGCGCGGCGCGGAATTCCTTGCTGCCGGGCTGGGCTTTCTTGAGCGCTTCGGGCGCGGCCGCGCCCAGCAGCATGCCGGCATCCCAGGCATGGCCGCCGAAGGTGGAAATGCTGCCGGCGCCATAGGCCTTTTCATAGGCGCTGCGGTAGGCCATGGCCGACTTCTTGACTGGATTGCTGCCGGGCAGCTGTTCCGCCACCAGCAAGGGTCCGGCCGGCAGGAAAGTGCCTTCGCAATCCTTGCCGCAGACGCGCAGGAAGTCATTGTTGGCGACGCCATGGGTCTGGTAGATCTTGCCTTTGTAGCCGCGTTCTTTCAAGGTTTTTTGCGGCAAGGCGGCAGGCGTGCCGGCGCCGGCGATCAGCACGGCGTCCGGATTGGCGCTGACGATTTTCAAGACCTGGCCGGTGACCGACGTATCGGGACGGGCGAAACGCTCGTTGGCGACGATCTTGATCTTGCGCAGTTCGGCCAGCTTGGAAAATTCGCGGTACCAGCCTTCGCCGTAGGCATCCGAAAAGCCGATGAAGGCCACGCTCTTGACGCCGGCATCGGCCATGTGGGCGATGATCGCGGTCGCCATGTGCGAATCATTCTGCGGCGTCTTGAAAATCCAGCGGCGCTTGGCGTCGACCGGTTCGATCAGCGAAGCGGAGGCCGCCATCGAAATCATCGGCGTGCCGGATTCGGCGGCGACATCGCTCATCGCCAGCGAACCGGGCACGGCGGTCGAGCCTATCAGCAGGTCGACCTTTTCTTCGCTGACCAGCTTGCGCGCATTTTTTACCGCAGTGGTGCTGTCGGTGGCGTCGTCCAGTACGATGTACTGCACCTTCTGGCCGGCGATTTCCTTGGGCAGCAAGGCGAACGTATTCTTCTCCGGAATGCCCAGCGACGCCGCCGGACCGGTGGCGGAGACGCTCACGCCGACCTTGATCTGGGCAAATGCGCCGCCGCTGCCCGCGGCCAGGGTGATTGCCAATGCTGCGGAAACGGTGGTCCCCAACCATGCTTTTTTCATCTGATCTGCTCCATTGAGTTGTACGGCGTGCGGCCTGCCCTGGCGGGCGGCGCCAGGGTCTGCCGACTTAGACAGTACCACCGCGCCAGCGATGGTAGCAAAAAAATCAAACCAGCATCAGCGCGACCTGCTGGGCGGCGTCAGCGCCTGGCTTGTGCTGGAAACGGCTCTTGGCAAAACGCTGCCAGCGGCCCAGCACGAAACTGGTCAGGATATTGGCGCGCATCGCGGTTTCCGCCTCGTTTGCCTCGCCTTGCGCGGCAGCGGTGCGCAGCGCCTGCTTCAGCGCCAGTTCGATACGGTCGACGAACTGGTTCATGCGCAGCTGCAGGCGCTCGTCCTCATTCACCAGCGCGTCGCCGATCATGACCCTGGTCATGCCCGGATTGCGCTCGGCAAAATTCAGCAGCATCAAGGTAATCGCCTGCGCCTGGTGCAATCCCTTTTCCTGCTGTCCGGTAATCTGGTTGACCAGGCCGAAGACGGTGGTCTCGATAAATTCGATCAGGCCTTCGAACATTTGCGCCTTGCTGGCGAAATGCCGGTACAGGGCCGCCTCGGATACCGCTATCCTGGCGGCCAGCGCGGCCGTGGTGATCTTTTCCCCTTTGGGTTGTTCCAGCATGACCGCCAGGGTCTGAAGGATTTGTAGTTTACGCTCGCCTGGTTTGGTAGTAGCCATGGTTTTTTATTTTAGTAATGATGGAGATAAGGAAAACTGAGGCTGAACCGGCGCGCAGGGTTGAAGCCGGCATCCAGCCGCTATCGGGGCTTCAACGCAAGCGGTGCAGATTCTTGCTCAGCTGACGGACGGATTTTACTTTGACATCGACGCAATTGGGGCGCTTTATCGTATTTGACTGGTCCTTCAGGTACTGCGTCACCCATGCAGTGCGCATGCCGACCCGCTTGGCGGCCCTGAGATTGGCGACGGTATCCTCCACCAGGATGCAGCGCCGCGCCGGCATCTTCTCGCGCGCCATCAGCTGCCGCAACAGGAGGCGCGACGGTTTGGGCCGCAACTGGCGGTGCACATGCATCGATTCGATCGAAAGATGCTTGCCGAATTGACGCTGCAGGCGCAGGTGGCGCATGACGTCGCCGGAATAGCCCAGCGGCGCATTGGTCAGCAGGATCTTGCGGCCCGGCAGCCGCTTGAGCAAATTGATCAGGCCGCGCTCGGCCCTGATCATCCCCAGCAGATCGTCGAAGCGATGGGCTTCGCGCAGAAAATCCTCGGGCCGCACCTGATGGTGTTTTACCATGCCCAGCAAGGTTGCGCCATAGCGCCGCCAGTAGTTTTCGCGGACGGCGTTGACGGTGGCGACGTCGGCATCGACGCCGTTGCGGCCCAGGGTGCGCGCCATGAAGGCGTTCATATTGACGTGGATCGCCGGGAAAATCGCATGCGAAGCATTGTGCAGGGTATTGTCCAGGTCGAACAGCCAGAGCGCCGTATTATTTTTCTCCCTTGGCTTTTTCCTGCGTGTATCCATTACCATGATGTGCGCCGGTGATTTATCCGGAATTAAAATCGTTGAAATCGTTAACCAAAGGGGAACATGTGTTTCGTCAGATTATAGTGACATTACTCGCGCAGCTGCTGCAGCCCTTGCAAGGGAACCGCCTGCGCCGCCTGATGCTGCCCCTGGGCCTGGGAGCTTTGCTGGCGAGCGCGCCGCCGCTGTTCGCCCAGGATGTCCTCGCCGGCGCTTCCCTGCAACCGTCTGCCACGCTCCGCCAGGGCGGCGCCATGTTCCAGATACAGCGCGACGGCCGCAGCGCCTATGTATTCGGCACCATCCACGTCGGCAAGGCCGATTTCTATCCGATGGATGCAAAAGTATTGCAAGCCCTGCAACAATCATGCTGTCTTGCGCTGGAAATCGATCCTGGCAATACCCAGGCCATGATTCCGCTGATGAAAAAATACGGCTTCTACCTGGATGGCAAACCGCACCAGAAAGACTTGCCGCCGAAGCTGCAAAAACAACTGGCCGCGCTGCTGGATAAATACAATATGGCGCCGGAGCAGATAGCCAGCCTGAAACCATGGCTGATCGCGACCATGCTCGGCATCAGCGAATACGCCAGCCAGGGCTATCTGTCGCAATACGGGGTCGACGGCACACTCGCCAGCCTGGCGAAAAGCAGCAACAAGCGCCTGGTCGAGCTGGAAACCGCCGATGCGCAGCTAGCGTTGCTGGGCAACCTGCCGCTCGTCGAACAAGTCCAGTTCCTGCAGGATAGCGTCGATGAGATACAGGATCCGGCCAAGGCGCGGCGCTCCCTGGACCTCGTCAATCTGTGGCGCAACGGCGATCTCGACGGCCTGGCCGCGATGCTGGCGGAAATGAATGCCGAAGACAGCTTTGCCAGCAAATTCATGCAACGCTCCCTGCTCGACGGCAGGAATCCCGGATTGGCGGACGGCATCGTAAAACTGACTGCGTCGGCAACCGATCCCTTCATCGCCATCGGCATGCTGCACCTGGTCGGGCCGAACAGCGTGCTGGCGATCCTGCAGCAGCGCGGCTATACGGTGAAGCGGATTTACTGAAGTCCGGCGGCGCTCACCCTGCAATCTGCATAATCTTTGATCGAAATCAACGCCAGGCTGCTTCAAGTCTTCTAAGATCAGCCGGCGTTATCTCTATCTCAAAGGTTTGCCACATGAATTCCTCTCACTTGCCGGAGCCGGTATCACCGTCGGCAGCCATGCCGCACCGAAAAGTGATCCGCTCCTGGCTGCTGCCGGTTGCGCAGCGTGACACCGGCCGTGCGCTGGCGCTGGTGCTGCTTGACCTGTTCCTGTTTTCAGCGGCCATCCTGGCTACAGTCTGGCTGCGCAATGCCGCCGCGAAATTGCTGCTCGGCGCAGTCGCCGGCTTCATCATCGGCCGCTTGTTCATACTCGGCCACGACGCCTGCCATCAAAGCTTTACATCGCACCGGCGCCTCAACCGCTGGCTCGGCCGCCTGCTGTTCCTGCCTTCGCTGACGCCTTACAGCCTGTGGGATGTGGGCCATAACGTAGTACATCACGGCTATACCAACCTGAAGGGCTTCGACTTTGTCTGGCATCCGCTGTCGCTGGAGGAATTCCAGGCGCTGCCGCGCCGGCGCCAGTGGCTGGAACGCGTCTACCGCAGCGGCTGGGCGCCCTGGCTCTACTATCTGGTGGAAATGTGGTGGCAGCGCATGTACTTTCCAAGCCGCCGCACCATGCCGACCCGGCGCCCGGCATTCGTCTGGGACGGCATCCTGGTTACGGCGGCGGCGCTGCTCTGGATTTCGCTGCTGGCCGCAGCTGCGCTGGCGACCGCGCAGCCGCTGTGGCTGACCGTGCTGGCCGGCTTTGTGCTGCCTTTGCTGTTCTGGAATGCGATGATCGGTTTTGTCGTGTACGTGCATCACACCCACACCGGGGTCGCCTGGTATGACCAGAAAACCGTGTGGGCGGCAGCGCAGCCATTCGTCTCCACCACCGTGCACCTGACGTTCCGCTACCGCATCGGCGCGCTCTTGCATCACATCATGGAACATACCGCGCACCATGTCGACATGAGCATCCCGTTGTATCGCCTGCAGGAAGCGCAGCAGATTCTCGAAACCATGCTGCCCTTGCGCATCGTGATCCAGAAATTCTCCTGGCGCTGGTACTTTGATACCGCGCGGCGCTGCAAGCTGTACGATTTCCGGCGTCATTGCTGGACCGATTTTTCCGGCATGCCCACCAGCGCCGCCGCCTTCGCCAATTGAGCGGCGCGCAATTGCAGCAGGATTGCAGCCGTAGCAGGGTACATGGCGTTAGAATGAGGGATATTGGCAAGTTGCAACGCCACGCCCTCCATCGGATCCCGCCATGAACCATGTCCCACTCCGTGCAGCGCCGCTGCTGGATGTCCGCGCCCTGCGCACCAGCTGCTCGTCTTGCAGCATGCATCAGCTGTGCCTGCCGATGGGGCTCGATGAGCCCGAGATGCAAAAGCTGGACGGCATTATCGGCCGCCGCCGCGTATCGCGCGAGGCCAGCCTATACCGCATCGGCGACAAGTTCGTTTCCCTGTATGCGGTGCGGGTCGGCCAGTTCAAGACCTCGCAAACCAATCCCGACGGCGCGCGGCAGATCACCGGCTTTCAGATGACCGGCGAACTGCTCGGCATGGATGCGATCAGCACCGATACCCATCAATGCGACGCGGTGGCCTTGGAAGATAGTGAAGTCTGCGAAATTCCGTTCGCGCGGCTGGAAGAGCTGTTCGGCGAGATTCCTACCCTGCTGCGGCATTTTCATCGCATCATGAGCAAGGAAATCACGCGCGAGCAAAGCGTCATCCTGTTGCTCGGCAATATGCGCGCGGAGCAACGCTTTGCAGCCTTCCTGGTCAACCTGTCGGCGCGCTATGCGGCGCGCGGCTATTCGCCGACCAGCTTCCAGCTGCGCATGACGCGCGAAGACATCGGCAACTATCTCGGCCTGACGATCGAAAGCATCAGCCGCCTGCTGTCCAAGCTCAAGAAGGATGGCCTGCTGAAAGTCAGCAACAGGGAAATCGAACTGACCGATTTGCCGATGCTGAAAGCGCTGGCGACTGGCGCAGGAGCCTGCTGAAGGCTTGGCATCAGATGGTTCTTGAATAGCGCAACGGCGTTCTGCGCGGATCCAGATAACGGTCGAACACCATGCAGATATTACGGATCAGCAAACGCCCTTTCGTGGTCACGCTGATCCATTCATCATCGAGGGTCAGCAAGCCGTCGGCTTCCAGCTGCCGCAACTGAACCAGCTCGGCGGCGAAATATTCGGCAAACCGGACCGGATGCGCGATCTCGATCGACGCCAGCGACAGTTCGAAATGGCACATCAGGTGCTGGATGATCAAGCGCCGCAGCAAATCATCCAGGTTCAGCCTGATGCCGCGCGCGATCGGCAGTTCCTGCCGGTCGAGCCGCAGGTAGTAGGCTTCCAGCGTCTTTTCATTCTGGCTGTAGCTGGCGCCGACGGCGCTGATCGCCGATACGCCGCATGCCACCAGATCAGACTCGGCATGGGTCGAATAGCCTTGGAAATTGCGGTGCAAGCGCCCCTGCCGCTGCGCAATCGCCAGATCGTCGTCCAGCCTGGCGAAGTGATCCATGCCGATATGCGCATAGCCGGCTTCGGTCAGGCGCTGGATGCACAGGAACAGCATGTCGATTTTCTCCGCCGGCGTCGGCAGGTCGCTGCCGGCGATCCGCCTTTGCGGCTTGAACAGGTGAGGCATGTGGGCATAATTGTAGATAGCGATGCGGTCCGGCGACGCCGCAATCACCTTGTCCAGCGTTTGCCCGATGGATGCCAGGCTCTGCTTGGGCAGGCCATAGATCAGATCGATGCCGACTGAGCGAAAGCCGGCAAAACGCGCCGCATCGATGATGCGCAGCGTGTCTTCTTCAGCCTGTATCCGGTTCACCGCCTTCTGCACCGCCGGGTCGAAATCCTGCACCCCCAGGCTGAGCCGGTTGAAGCCCTGACGGCGCAGCGTGACGATACGCTTCGGCGTGACGGTTCGCGGATCGACTTCTATCGAATACTCGCCCAGCTGGTCGGGCGCGAACTGGAAATGCCGCTGCAGGTGCGCCATCAGTTCGCTCATCTGGCGGTCGCTGAGATAGGTTGGAGTGCCGCCGCCGAAATGCAGCTGCTCTACCTGGTTCATGCCGTCAAACAAGGCGGCCTGCATCGAAATCTCGCGTTTCAGATAAGTCAGGTAGAGTGCGGCCTTGCTCAGGTTTTTGCTCACCACTTTATTGCAGGCGCAGTAGTAGCAAACCGTGCCGCAAAACGGAATATGCAGGTACAGCGACAAGGCGTGCCGCGCGCCCATCGCATGCCGCTCCGAGACTGCCTGATGATAGGCCTCGGCGTCGAATTCGGCGGAGAACCTGTCTGCCGTCGGATAGGAGGTGTAACGCGGTCCGAGCTGGTTCATCCTGCTTAGCAATGCAGGTTCAAACGCCAGCGCAGCCAGCGGCGCCGCGGCGGCTATCGTCTTTTGGGAAGTTAACATGTACCGGCTCCGGCGATTGGCTGTATCCATCGCCACAGCGTAGCGGGCCGGGCCTGCAAGCGCTTTGATATAGATCAAGCGCCAGCTTTACCATCACCGCCGCGCGCTCGATACTGCATATAATCGCTCATTGACCACCAATTTCTTGCCATCTTGCTTCTCAATCGCCCAGCCTCAGCATTGCCGACAGATCCCAGCCGCTGGCAAGGGCGGGATCGCTACGTGCTGCTGGACAGCGATTTTGGCGACGGCGCACAGTTTTTTGCGACCTGGCTAGCCTGGCGCGACGATGCCGACCGTCCCCGGCAGCTGCATTACCTGGCGCTGGTGCCAGCCATGACTGCCCTGCACACCTTGCGCCGGACGCTGGAACAAGCGCCGCAGCGGCAGGCTCTGGCGGCCGAGCTTTGCGCCGCATGGCCGCCGGCCGTCCCGGGATTTCACCGGATCTTCCTGCAAGATGGCCAGCTGGTGCTGACGCTGATGTTCGGCGATAGCGCCGCCTGCCTGCGGCAGATAGCGGCCAGCGTCGATGCCTTCCACTTGCGCGGGCATGGCTGGCTGGAATGGCCGCTGCCCATGCTCAACACGCTGGGCAGACTGGCTGCCAGGCAAGCCAGCCTCGCCATTTCCGGCCCTGGCGCCGTACCGTTTGAAGCGCAACGGACGGCGCTGCAGCAAGCGGGATTCGTCTTTGAGGAAGACGCCTTGCGCGCGCAATTTGCACCGCGCTTTACGCCCAGGACGCCGTTCGCAAACACGCCGCCTGTGACAGAACGCCATGCCATCGTGATCGGCGCCGGACTGGCCGGCAGCGCCGCCTGCCAGCGGCTGGCGCGGCGCGGCTGGAGCGTCACCCTGATCGAACGCCATGCCGAAATAGCGCAGGAAGCCTCGGGCAACGCCGCCGGCATTTTCATGCCCCTGCTCTCGCGCGACGACAACCCAAGCTCGCGCCTCAGCCGCAGCGCCTACCTGTTCGCCCGGCACGTCTGGCGCCAGCTGGGCGGCATCGGCGATGCCTTCACCGGCGCCGCCTGCGGCGTACTGCAAATCGCCCGCGATGCCCGGCACGCCGGCGCCCAGCAGCAGCTGGCAAGCCACTGGCGCTATCCTGGCGATTTTGCGGAATGGCTGGATCAGGCCGCGGCCACCCGCCTGGCCGGCACTGCGGTCAGCAATGGCGCCTGGCACTTCCCGGCCGGCGGCTGGGTACAGCCGCGCAGCTTGTGCCGGGCCATGCTGGACGACTGCGGCGCCAGCCTGCACACTATTTTCGGACAGCGGGTCGAAAAATTTGAGTATGAGCGGCAACGCTGGGTAGTGCGTGCTGAAGGCGGCATCGAAATTGCCCGCGCGCCCATACTGATACTGGCCAACGGCTGCGACGCGCTCGGTTTCCCGCAAGCAGAAGACTTGCCCCTTGCCGCCATACGCGGGCAGATCACCCATGTCGACGCCAGCCTGGCGCCATCCATCGCGCCGGTCATTTGCGGCGAAGCCTACTTGACCCCGCCCAGCGGAAATATCTGCAGCGTCGGCGCTTCTTACGACGACGATAACGGCCAGGCATTGCGGCAAGACAGCCAGGACGGCAATCTGGCGCGACTGGCCAACATGCTGCCGGGCTGGTTCACCGGCCAATTGCCGCTAGCCGGACGGGTCGGCTTCCGCTGTGTCGCCAGCGACCGCCTGCCCCTGGTCGGGGCTGTGCCGGACAACAGCGGACCATGCAGCGTGCGCGAAGCGAAACTGAAGGACCTGCCGCGCTTTCCCGGCCTGTACAGCCTGCTCGGCTACGCGTCGCGGGGATTGATCTGGGCGCCGCTGGCGGCAGAGTTGCTGGCGTCGCAGCTGGAAGGCGAGCCTTTGCCGATCGAGGCCGACCTGGCAGCGGCGCTCGATCCGGCACGGTTTTTACTAAAAAAACAGCACCGCAATGTCGCAGGCGCCGTCAAAAGGGCGCCCTGAGGCGCCCCTGCGGCAACTTAGCGATCCCAGCGATATGGCCGCATCTGCCAATCGCCGCGCGGCCCCCTGACCCAGCTTGGCGGCACGTAACGATAGCCCGGCCGAGCCCTGATCCAGCTGCCGCCGACCCACTCGTGACGGCGGCCGTTCCAGCGCCAGTATCCCGGCGCCCAGACAAAACCGCGGCGCGGCGCGGGCACCACCTCATAGCGCGGCGGCGGCGGTTGTCCGATCCGGACGTTCACATACGTCTGGGCCTGAGCCTGCGTCATCGGCGCCATGAATCCGGCGCCCAGGGCCAGGACGCTCACGCATAATATCGATTTGATCTTCATCGAGGACCTCCTTAATCTGTTTGAAAACGTCGGACGACGATTAAATATAGGTCATAAACTCGGGCTTACTTGTAATTTTGTGTTTCCAAAAGATACACGCTTTGAAAGCGTGGAAATACCTCGCAGACTGCCGTAGCGCCGCCCCCTAAGGTAAAATGACGGCCTGCCAGACGGCATTGTCGTTTTATAAAAATATGTGCGGGATAGCGCCTTGGCCGTGCCAGGCCAAGCTTGCGACCTGTCCCCACCTGACTTCCCGGATTACCCATGTTGCGATTGAACGAAGTACAACTACCCCTGGACCATCCTGAAGACGCCCTGCATGCCGCGATCCTGGAGCGGCTGGGAATCGCCGCGGAGGACATGCTCGGTTACACAATTTTCCGGCGCAGTTACGATGCCCGCAAAAAAACCGCGGTGATCCTGACTTACACGGTGGATGTCGAACTCAGGGATGAGGGCTCCGTCCTTAAACGGCGCGCCGGCGATCGCAACGTGATGGCGACGCCGGACACCAGCTACCGCTTCGTAGCGCAAGCCCCCGGCCAGCTGAAATCGCGGCCGGTAGTCATCGGCACCGGGCCCTGCGGCCTGTTTGCCGGACTGATCCTGGCGCAGATGGGCTTCAATCCGATCATCCTGGAACGCGGCAAGGCAGTGCGCGAACGCACCAAGGACACCTGGGGCTTGTGGCGCAAGCGCGAATTGCAGCCGGAATCCAATGTGCAGTTCGGCGAAGGCGGCGCCGGCACCTTTTCCGATGGCAAGCTGTGGACCCAGATCAAGGATCCCAAGCATTACGGCCGCAAGGTGCTGACCGAATTCGTCAAGGCCGACGCGCCGGAAGAAATCATGTACGTCAGCAAGCCGCATATCGGCACCTTCCGCCTGGTCAAGATGGTCGAACAGATGCGCGCCACCATCGAGGCGCTGGGCGGTGAATTCCGTTTCCAGCAAAAAGTGGAAGACATCGCCATCAAGTCGGAAAACGGCCAGGGCCAGGTACAGGCCGTGGTGCTGGCCGGCGGCGAGACCATCGTGGCAGACCACGTGGTGCTGGCGATCGGCCACAGCGCGCGCGATACCTTCCAGATGCTGTACAACCGCGGCGTATATATCGAAGCCAAGCCGTTCTCGCTCGGCTTCCGCATCGAGCATCCGCAATCGCTGATCGACCGCTGCCGTTTCGGCCCGAGCGCCGGCCATCCGATTCTCGGCGCCGCCGATTACAAGCTAGTCCATCATTGTGAGAATGGCCGCGCGGTATACAGTTTCTGCATGTGCCCGGGCGGCACCGTGGTGGCGGCCACCTCGGAACCAGGACGTGTGGTGACCAACGGCATGAGCCAGTATTCCCGCAACGAGCGCAACGCCAACAGCGGCATCGTGGTCGGCATCACGCCGGCCGACTATCCTGGCCATCCGCTCGCCGGGATCGCCTTCCAGCAGCAATGGGAATCGCGCGCCTTTGAATTGGGCGGCGGCACTTACGATGCGCCGGGCCAGCTGGTTGGCGACTTTATCGCCGGCCGTGCCTCGACCACGCTTGGTTCGGTGATTCCATCCTACAAACCCGGCGTGCTGCTGGGCGACCTGAGCACTTCGCTGCCTGATTACGCAATCGCCGCCATCCGCGAAGCCTTGCCGGCTTTCGATAAACAGATCCGTGGCTTCGCCATGAATGATGCGGTGCTGACCGGCGTCGAAACCCGCACTTCATCGCCGATCCGCATCAAGCGCCATGACGACAGCCTGCAAAGCCTGAATACCGCCGGCCTGTTCCCGGCGGGCGAAGGCGCGGGTTATGCCGGCGGCATCATGTCGGCGGCGATTGATGGGATTCGGGTGGCGGAAGCGGTTGCCTTGAGCATCCTGAATAAAAACTAAGGCTTGCCCACTGCCACGACCAGCACGATCAGCTGCCTGGCTTGACAAACTGCGCGTCGGTCAGTGCTTTCAAAAAAGCCACCAGATCGTCCACGTCGCCGTCGCTCAAGGCCGGCGTGCTGCCTTCGCGCCGGTTGTACGGCACCGAGTTGACGTTGACATTTTCCCGATAGGCGGGCGGTACGTCATCGAACTTGACGCCAGTCTTGTACCAGTCGCCCGGCCTGGTGGCGCGCGTCGCGTAAAAGGCGACGGCATCGCGCAGTGAAGTGAACACGCCGTTGTGCATATAGCTTTCGCGCACGGCGACATTGCGCAAGCTGGGCGTCTTGAAATAGCCGCACCATTGGCTGCTGTCCGGCCACTTCAGATCGGCCGCGGTTTTGCACAGGCCGACATCGTAGAATGCAGGATTGCGGTTTTCGGCGATGCGGCGGTTGCGCGGCACGGCTGCCGCGTCGTAACCGAAATCGGTAAACATCGAGCGTGCCGGATTGCGGGATTTGTCATTGAACTTGTGACAGGACATGCAGTTGCCTTTGTCAGGATCCTTGAACAAACGCAGCCCTCGCAGCTCGGCCTCATTCAATGTTCCGCTGCCGCGGATATAGTCGTCGTACCTGGAGCTGAACGGCGTCATTTCGTCGCTGCGTAAAAATGCTTGCAGCGCCCGGCCCGCGGCCTGGCTGGCCTGCTCCGGCCGCTCGAATATCGCGGCGCCGAACTGCGCTCGCATATCTGGTGCATAAGCTTGCATCAGTTTGCGCGCAAGCTGGCGCGGGTTGCGGTTATTCATTTCCAGACGATTGAACAAAGGACCCTGCGCCTGTTCCGCCAGGGTATCGGCGCGCCCGTCCCAGAAAAATCCGCCGAATGGAATCGGCGCCAGCGCATCATCGTCCTGATAGAAAAAGCGTGGCGGCGTATAGCGCAGGTACAGCACCGAAGGCGTATTGCGCGTACCCAGGCTGGCTGGACGGCTGCCGAGCGCAACCCCGATGCGCGATCCGTGATTGCCTGAAAAAGCCTGCGCCGGCGCGTGGCAGCTGGCGCAGCTGGTGCCGCGCGGTTCCGACAGGCGCGTATCGAAAAACAGTTTGCGGCCCAACGCAACCAGCGCCGGGGAATCGGCAGGCGCGGCAGCCGGCGCCGGCATTTCGGGATAGAGCGGCGGCGTGCCCGCCGTCGCTGCGCCGGCGAGGAATAGGCCGCTCAGCAGGAGCCGTTTCAGCCGCGCCAACAACATCAGTTTGGCGCCAGATAACCGGTCTTGTCGCAACTGATGTTGCTGCCGTTTTGCAGGCAGGTAGTGAGCAGCAGGCCTTTGCGGGTATAGGCCTTGTATGCCCACGCGCCATTGCCCTGGCGGTCCATTACCATGAAGCCGAAGCTGCTGGTATGGGAAATCTTGTCGACGACGGCGCCGGGAGCCGGATTGGTGTTGGCCGGGAAAGGATCGGCAAAATTCACATCGAGGTTATCGCCGCCATTGCCGGAGACGAAAGTGGCCGGATGCGCTGAAGAGAAGTTGATCGCCTGGAAATCATGGACGTGGCCATGGATCGCCGTCTTCACGCCGCTTGGATAGAACGCGGTCGGGTTGACGCTTTGCATGACCGATTGCAGCGCCTGATTGCCCGGGGCCGGCGGCGCGCCGGCTATCGGTGCGAAACCGAGGATCGGATGATGATTGGTGAAAATGCTGTTGACGCCGGCCTTCGCCGCCAGCCGGTTGACCGCCTGGAATTGCGCCTGGTAGGCGATGAACTGCGGATCGCTGGTCGCCAGCGCCGCCCTGCCCGCCTTGGCCGAATCGAACACAATCACCTGAGTGTCGGCGCCGACCGCCACTGCATACGGATCGGACAGATTGCCGGCCGCATCATTGGCCGGATCGTTGCAGGAACGCTTGGGGTCGGCCGCCTGCGTATCGAGGAAACGGAACCAGCCCTGGCCGGCGCGCGCGCATTCCTCGTGATTGCCGCGCACCATGACCCACGGCGCCGCCGCCATCAAGGGCGCCGCCGGCTTGAACAGGTCCGCCTGCCAGGCATCCCAGCCATAGCCCCAGGGACTGTCCTTGCAACCGGCGATATCCGCCGGACAGGCGTTTTCGCGATAATGATAATCGCCGATGTGCAGCACCAGATCAGGTTTCATGGCGGCGGCAGTGCTGGCGATTTCGGGAAACGGCCAGGAGTCGCCGTCATCGCAGGCCTGCCAGGCGTTGTCAGCCTTTTTCAGGCGGCAGCCGGTATCCGCCAGCACCACGATGCGCTGCGGCGCCTGTTTCGGCAACGGCAGACTGCGGGAGCCGACCGAGACGCCGCTGCTGCCGGCCGGCACCAGGTATTCACAGGCAGTGACCGGGAAAGCGGAAGGCTTGGAATCCGCAGCCGCGCTGGCGGTGGGGCGCTGCGCCACGGTCGCGGCGGCGGCGCGCACAGTCATCGCCCTATAGCTGGCGCCATCGCGCACATCGGGGCAGCCGGCGTCGCTGGTGATCACCCTGACGATAGCCTGGTTGTTGCCGCCGACCGTTACCCAGGCTGCCTTGACGCTGGCGTCGACGTTGCTGTCGCTGCCGCCGCAGGCCGCCGCCAGCAGAGCAAGGGCCATGCTTGAAGCGAGCCTGAACGCATTGATAAATGGCTTACGGTGCTGCTGTTGCTCAATGGCGTCCATGATGCTCGCAAGGATGAAGGTGAGTGATGCTGATGCTGAGTTGCTGCTGAGTTGATAAATTATAAAAATAAAATGTGACGCGCTTGTTACATCCTGCAGGCAAAAAAATACGCCGAAGGCGCATGCCCTCGGCGTACTTCAGTTCAGCGGCTGCCGTGGCGGCAGGAAAGCCGGTCTTATTTGCTGGCGTCCCGCGTCGCTTGCACCAGGCACTTGGATAATTTGTCAAAATGCAGCCACGCCGCCTGGCTCAGCTCAACCTGCTTGCGGCGCGTATCGTCGGTATCCGACAATACTATCCAGCCCTTTTCGCGCATCGATTTCAGGCGCGCATGCAGCATGGCGGGCGAACCGAGTTCGCTCTGAGCCATCATGTCGCGCACAGAAAGCCGTTCGCGCGCCTGTCCCGCACGGGCGACAAAGGCCAGGATGCGGTCTTCCAGCGGATCCAGCGACGGCAACGACGGCAAGCCGCGCAGCGCGTTCGCCAGTTGCAGGAAGCGCACATAGATATCTGCAGGTCGGCTGTTTTTGTCCATGGCTATTTTATAAACTGCAGGAAAAACGAAAAACTATCGCTGTTGATTTAATAACGATCATACTCGTCAATTTACAACCTCGGCAAGCATCTTGCCACACTCCCGCCACACATATGCGGATAGTTCGGTAATATACGCGCGCTATGTCCCCCACTTCGCTCCCTGCCGAGAAATTCCGTCTGCACCTGCTGACTGTCGCCATCACGGTGGCGGCCTACATGCTGGTGTACATGACCAACGACTGGCTGTTCAAGCACATCGAGTTTACCCAGGGGATCGCCTGGATCTACCTGCCTGCGGGAATAAGGCTGATCTGCACATTGCTGTTTGCCGAGGCCGGAGTACTCGGCATCCTGATCGCCTCGCTGCTGACCTCCAGCATCTATGCCATCTTTCCCGGCGATGCAGTCACCACCATCGGCTACAGCGCGATCTCGGCGCTGGCGCCCTATCTCGCCTATCGCTTCACCTTGCAGGAAATGCGCTTGCAGCCCTCGCTCGCCAACCTGACCACCACGCGCCTGCTGGCCTGCATCCTGCTGTACGGCCTGACCAATCCGCTGCTGCAGCTGATGTGGTTTGTCATGCGCGGCATTTCCTATCACTTCTGGTCGGGCTTGATCGTCATGTCCATCGGCGACCTCACCGGCTCGCTGATCGTGGTGTATGCGATCAAGATCCTGCTGTCCTTCTTCCCTGTGCCGCGCCGCTGAGCCTGCGCTGCCGCTGCTGCGTGGCACCACCGCCACATTGTTATCGATTGTAATACTGCCGAAATAATTCCTCGCTATTCTGCCGCACAGTTATAGAAATTATAGCGGTCAGCCAGCGCTGAGGCTACGCCTTGGGCGGAGGCCTTCCGCCATCACGGCAACTCATACATCGGGGTATAGCAATGCGTAGTTGGGACGAACCAAAAAAGCGGAAAGCGCGCGTCGAAATCATTCCCATGATCGACGTCATGATGTTTCTCCTGGTGTTTTTCGTGCTGATCAGTCTCAATGTGATTCCGGCCCTGGGCTTGAAGACGCACCTGCCGAGCGCCAGCAGTTCGCAGGACTTGAAGCCGCAAAACAAGGCAGTGATCACCATCGGCCTCAACGATGCGCTGCAGGTTGACGGCGTCGACACAAAAATCGGCGAACTCTCTACCCGCCTGAACCTGGCGAAAAAGAACGGTGAAAAACTCAACGTGATCGTCAACAGCGATCGCGGCGTCGAAGTGCAGCGGCTGGTGGAGGTCATGGATAACCTGAAGCAGAACGGCTTCGAATCCATTTCCATCGCAACCCGCAAGCCGTGATGCAAGCGATGATGAGCATGCCGTTCCTTTATCGCTTCCGCGATGCGCTGGCAACCCTGCCGTCAGTGCTGATCCTGGCGATCCTGATCTTCGCCGGCATCCAGAAAGCCGTGAAGATCCAGCCGCACATCGACGACTCCCTGGTGCAGATTGCACTGACGGAACCGGAGCCGCCGACGCCCCCGGCAGCCGCACCGGCGCCGCCGACACCGGTAGCGCCGCAAGAAGCCAAACCGCAAGCGGTGGCGAAGCCGGCGCCGCAACCGCCGCCGCGGCCGACCCCGCCGCAGACGGTCACGGCAACGCCGCTCAGCAACACGCCGAACCCCGAGGTCGCGGCGCCGGCGCCGCCCAAGGCGGTGGCCGCGCCGATCGCAGCGCCGCCGGCGCCGCCTCAGGAAACGCCGCCGCCGGCGCCAGCGGCGAAGCCGAGCAACGCCAGCATCGAGGCCAGCTATATCAGTAAATTGCGCGCCCACCTGAACAGCATCAAGCGCTACCCGACCGGCCGCGAAGCCAGCCAGCAACGGCCGCAAGGCAAGGTCAAGGTCTGGTTCGTGCTCAACCGCGACGGCACGCTGGTAGAACAAGGCATCGACGAATCGTCGAATTCCATGCTGCTCGACGAAGCCGCCCGCAAGACCATCAACCGCGCCACGTTTACCGCCTTCCCCGAGTCCAGCTGGGCCGGCGAAGCGACCCACAGATTCAGCGCCGAGTTGGAGTTCATCCCGGGAGCGGGATGAAGCAGCAGTTTGCAAACCGAGTTGAAGACGTCGCCTGAACGCCTGGTTCAGGCACACACCAAAAAACTACAGGGAGTAGAACCATGCAATTCAAAGTCACCCGGCTGTCGCTGCTGATCTCCGGGCTATTCATCGCCGCCAGTCCGCTGGCCTATGCCGCCGACACTTCTGACGTCGGCAAGGTCACGGTGCAGGGCGATGCCGGCGGCGGCCAGAGCACCGGCCTGATCCAGCAGGAAGAATCGGCCAAGGCGCGCAGCTCGGTCGACCGCGGCTATATCGAAAAGCAAAGCAGCACCGGCAACCCGTTCCAGATGATCAACCTGCTGCCTGGCGTGAATTCCTACGACCAGGACGGCACCGGCCTGTTCGGCGGCAACGTCCGCGTGCGCGGCTTCAACAGCGACCAGCTGGGCTTCACCATCAACGGCGCGCCGGTCAACGATTCCGGCAGCTTCGCCGTCTACCCGCAGGAATACACCGACGCCGAAAACCTGTGCAACATCTTCGTCACGCAAGGATCCACCGATACCGAAGCGCCGCACGTCGGCGCCTCTGGCGGCAACATCGGCATGACCATGTGCACGCCGGAAGACCAGCAGCGCTTCCGCACCGAATACACTTTCGGCTCGCACAGCCTGCAAAAAGGCTATGTCCGCCTCGATTCCGGCAAGATATTCAACGACCGCTTCAAGTTCTTCATCTCTTATTCGAAAACCCAGGCCAACAAGTTCAAGGGCAACGGCCGCGCCGACAAGGAACATACCGATTTCAACAGCAATTTCGACCTTGGCGGCGGCAGCTATGTCGACACCGGCTTCATGTACAACTCGGCGCTCAACAACAACTATCGTTCGCTGACCAAGGCGCAGATCGCCCAGTTCGGTCCGACCCTGGATTTCGGCACCGTACCGCCGGTGCACCAGCCAGGCGGTCCGGGCGCGCAGAACGATTCGACCTACGGACCGAACGCGGGCATCAACACCGGCAACAAGAACCTGTACTACGGCTATAACCTGAATCCGTTCAAGAACTGGCTCGCCACCATGAACGCCCACTTCCAGCTGGCGCCGACTTCCAGCCTCGATGTCAGCCCCTACATGTGGTACGGCTTCGGCACCGGCGGCAACCAGCTGCAAACCATCACCGAAGGCAATGCCGGCAACCTGCTGGGCGGTGGCGTGCGCGATGTCAACGGCGACGGCGACACCAAGGACACCGTGTTCGCCTACGAAGGCAGCCGCACCCGCACTTACCGCCCGGGCGTGACGATCAAGTACAACCTGCAACTAGACAACCACAAGCTGATGGTCGGCTACTGGTACGAGCGGGCGCGCCATCAGCAAACCGGTCCTTACACGCCGATCGACAACAACGGCAACGCCGCCGACGTCTGGCTCAACAATCCGGACCTGTGGCTGAAAAACCAGAACGGTTCTTACGTGCAGTACCGCGACACCCTGACCATCAGCACCGGGAAATCGGCTTTTGCGCAAGACAATATCAGCCTGATGCAAGACAAGCTGAACTTGCAAATCGGCGCCCGTTATTCGAGCATCGACCGCAACTTCACCAACAATCCAAGCCAGAGCTCGCCAGGCTTCTACACGCTGCAAAAATCGTATTCCGACCTGCTGCCTAGCTTCGGCGCGCGCTACCAGCTGACCACAACGGATTCGGTGTTTTTCAACGCAGCAAAGAATTTCAAGGCGCCAGGCAATTTCTCCTACTTCGGCCTGATCTCCGGCGGCAGCATCGTCAATGGGGTGTACACCGGCGGCACGGTGCGCAATCCGCTGGTAGACAAGGAAACCTCGTGGAACTACGACCTCGGCTATCGCTATGCAGCTGACAAATGGACGTTTTCCGGTTCCCTGTTCTATGTCGATTTCAAGAACCGCATAGCGACTTCCTACAATCCGTTCACCAACACCAACACCGACTACAACGTCGGCGATTCCACCTCCAAGGGATTCGAACTGGAATCCGGCTATTCGCTCACCAAGAACCTGAGCCTGTACGGTTCGCTCTCGTATATCAAGAGCAAGATGGACAAGGACATGCCGTTCTCGGCTACCACCGCGCTGCCTACCGGCGGCAAGGAATTCCCCGATACGCCGAACTGGCTGAGCGGCCTGAGCCTGCAGTACCAGCAGGATAACTGGTATGTATTCGGCCAGGGCAAGTACACCGGCAAGCGCTACACCACGCTGGTGAACGACGACAGCATCGGCGGCTACACCGTGTTCAACGCCGGCGCCGGCTACACCTTCCCATCGTCGGCCTGGCTGAAGAAGCCGACGGTCCGTTTCAACGTCAACAATATCTTCGACAAGAAGTTCCTGAGCCTGAGCTCCGGCAGCGGCAGCCAGTTCACCACCAATGCGGTGGCAGTCGGCAATATCGCGGCATCGGCGCCATTGTTCTACGTCAGCCCGCCGCGCACCTTCAGCGTGACCCTGGTCGCGGATTTCTGATCAGCAGCTTTTAAGGCAGTTGCAGCAAACCCTGGCGGCGGGCTCCGGTCCGCCGCTGCAACAACAAAGAGGTCATCATGAACATGCAATTATTCCACGAGCTCGCTTTCTATCTGATGTACGCCTGTGCCGCACTGGCGATCTTCGTGATTGTCGAACGCGGACTGTTTTTCAATTACACCTTGCGCCAGGCCATCGGCCTGGAAAAGGCCATGACGCACGCGGTGCAGCATGTGCAGGAACTGCCGGCCGAACTGACGGCGCGCGGCAGCCTGCCGCTGACCCTGGTGTCGGACATCCTGGCCGAGAAGCATCAGCTGACCACCGAGAAGGATCTGGAAGATTTCAGCGAGTCCGTGTACATCGCCAACCGCGGCGCGGTGCAGCATCGCCTGTGGATCCTCGATACGATCGTGACAGCGGCGCCGCTGCTTGGACTGCTTGGCACGATTTTGGGTATTATCGATACTTTCAAGGCGCTGGCGGTCTCCGGCGTATCCGATCCGGGCCAGGTATCGCAGGGCATCGGCACCGCCTTGTACGCAACGGCGCTGGGTATCGGCATCGCGGTGGTCGGCATGTTTTTCTTCAACATGTTCCAGGAACGTATCGAACGCATCAACGATCACCTGAAGGTCTTGATGCTGCGTGCCTGCGTTGGCCGCGATGCGGGCAAAGGCGCCAGATCGACGGCAGCGGCGGCAGATGCGGGGAAACTGCATATTGCCTGATAAATATTGATCGTGAAGGACTGGTTGAAACACATGCGTGCAATATCTTTCAGCCGGACCAAAGGGGCGCTGTGCGCCGCGGTTTTTTTCCTGACGGCGTGCAGCGGCATGCAGCAGCCGCTTGCGCCGGTCACGGTCAACCTGGTCGCCATCAATGACTTGCACGGTCATCTGGAGGCGGAAACCAAAAGCTTCGCCGGCATCGCCGATGCCAGCCCGCGCAAACTCAAGGTCGGCGGCATAGACACCATCGGCGGCGCGCTCAATGCCTGGCGCGCGGAAGATCCGCAGCTGCTGCTGGTCGGCGCCGGCGACCTGATCGGCGCCAGCCCGGCGCTCTCTTCGATCTGGGCGGACGAACCGGCCATCGCCGCGCTCAATCAGCTGCAGCTGCGCGTCAGCGCGGTCGGCAATCATGAATTCGACCAGGGCACGGCGGAACTGCTGCGCGATCAGCGTGGCGGCTGCAATTCCAGCCGGCCCGAAAAGGCTTGCCATTTTGCGCCCGATTTCAGCGGCGCCGGATTTTCCTACCTGGCCGCCAACGTCATCGGCAATGCCAGCGGCCAGCCGCTGCTGCCGCCCTACCGCATCGAGCAGGCGCATGGCGTCAAGATCGCCTTCATCGGCAGCGTAGTGCGGGAAACCGAAAGAATGGTACCGGCCGACGGTATCGCCAGCGTCCACTTCACCGACGAAGCGGAAGCCATCAACCGCTGGGTGCCAGAGATCAGGGCGCAAGGCGTCAGCGCCATCGTGGTGTTGATCCATCAAGGCGGCGAAACGCCGGAACCGTTCGACAAGACGGATTGCCGGCAACTGAGCGGGCCGATCGTCGACATCGTCAAACGGCTCGATCCTGCGATCAGGCTGGTCATCAGCGCCCACACGCACAATGGCTACACCTGCCAGGTAGACGGCCGCACCGTGACCCAGGGCGACTCCTTCGGCCATATGCTGACGCGGATCGCGCTGACCATAGATCCCGGCGCCGCCGGCCTGGCGCAGAAGATCACCGCCATCAGCGCCCGCAACGTCTTGATGGATCCGCAGCGCTTCACTGCCGATCCGGCGCTGGCCGGCTTCTTGCAGAAGTTAAAAGAACGCAGCAACGCGGTGCTGGCGCAGCCGATCGCCCGCATTGCCGTGCCGCATATCGACAAGCAGATCAACGAGGCCGGCGAATCGCCGCTGGGCGACGTCATCGCCGATTCGCAGCTGGCGGCGACGCGCAAGCTGGGCGCCCGGATTGCCTTGATCAACCATAAGAGCGTCCGCGAAAACCTGGAAAGCGGCGCCGGCGGCAGCAACTACGCCCAAGTCGCCGCCACTACCCCATATGGCAATACGCTAGTGCTGCTGAACCTGAGCGGCAGCCAGATCCTTGCGCTGCTGGAGCAGCAGAGCTGGCTGGAAGAAGACCGCCCCGGCGGCCGCATCATGCTGCAGGTGTCGCGCGGCTTCGGCTATCGCTGGGACGCCCGGCAGCCGCTGGGACAGCGCGTTGTGCCTGACAGCGTGAAACTGGACGGCGTGGCGCTGGATCCGCAAAAGCAATACCGGATCAGCGTCAACAGCTTTATCGCCCAGGGCGGCGACGGCTTCAGCCTGCTGGCCGCGGGAACCGACCGCATCGATACCGGCATCAACGATCTCGATGCGCTCAGCCAGTACCTGATCGCCAGCGAACGCGATGGGCATCCCGCCGGCAGCGCACAGGCGGACGGCCGCATCCTGCGTTTGCATTAATCCTCGTCACCATCTCTTCGGAAGCAGCACATGCGTAAATTGATCGTCCCGCTCGCCATCCTGCTCGGCCACATCGGCATGGCCCAGGCTGAGTTCAGCATTCCCGGCTACGAGCTGGTGCATACCGCGCCGGTGGAAACCACGCTGGCGACGCCCGACTTGCGCGAACCGCTGCAGGTCTGGAGCGAGATGTTCGACGGCGCCAGGCGCGAGATCGTGCTCGGCCAGTTTTATGTCGCCAGCGAGGCCGGCGCTGCCTTCGAACAGGTCATTGCGCGGCTCGCCGCCGCCGGCGAGCGCGGCGTCAGGATCCGTTTCCTGATGGAAGAAAAAGGCAAGTTCGCCTCTGACATGCCGACCATCGAAAGGCTGAAGAAAATCCCGAACCTGGAATTCCGCTATCTCGATTATTCCATGCTGACCGGCAACGGCATTATCCACGCCAAGTACATGGTGATCGACGGCAGCGCCGCCTATGTCGGCAGCCAGAATTTCGACTGGCGTTCGTTTGCCCACATCCATGAAACGGGATTGCGGATTACCGACCCTGTGGTGGTGGCGCAGCTGCAAAAGATTTTCGAGCATGACTGGCGCGCCCAGGAATTGATCGCGCAGGGAAAGGAAGTGCCGAAGCTGAATCAGGCCGTGGTTGCCGCCAATGACCGGCAGGCGACATTCCTGGTCGCCAGTCCGAACGCCTTCAATCCTCCCGGCGTGGGCGACTCTGAAACTGAATTGCCGAAACTGCTGGCGGCGGCCAGGTCGGAAGTGCGGATCCAGTTGCTGGACTACGCGCCGCTGAGCTACGGCCCCGATCGCACTCGCCCTTATTACGCAGTGATCGACAATGCGATCCGCGCAGCGCTGGCGCGCGGCGTCAAGGTCAAGCTGATGGTGTCGAACTGGAATACCGAAAAGCCGGCGATCGCCTACCTGCAAAGCCTGGCGCTGCTGCCCGGCATGGAGATCCGCATCGTCACGCTGCCGCACGCCGGCGGCGGCTTCATCCCGTTCGCCCGCGTGATCCATAGCAAGACCATGGAGATCGACGGCCAGGTGGCATGGATTGGCACCAGCAACTGGAGCGGCGGCTACCTGGATTTATCGCGCAACCTGGAAGTCGTGCTGCGCAATGAAAAAATGGCGCAGCGGATCGCCGAACTGCATCGGCAAACCTGGGACTCGGCCTACGCCCAGCCTATCGACGTACTGAAGGATTACCCCAAGCCGGTGAAGGGCAAGGAATAATCCTGCCGGCAGAGGTAGCGTGTCAGACGGCGCCGACCACCGCGGTCAGCATGCTGATGGCGCCGATGGCGATGCCGTCGACCGCAATCGAGATGGTCTCGTCATCCTGCCGGGCGCCGGCGATATACAGCAGCGGCAGATAGTGCTCAGGCGTAGGCACTGACAATTGCGCGTCCTGGCCCTGGTCGGCGTAATCGATCAAGGCTTGCATGTCGCCGCTGAGCAGGCTGGCGCGGATATGATCGTTGAAGCGCTCGGCCCAGGCATGCGCCGGCGCATCCTGGTGCCGGTTCATCAGGCGCAGGTTGTGCACCACGTCGCCGCTGCCGATGATCAGCACGCCTTGCTCGCGCAGCACCGCCAGCTTGCGGCCCAGGTCGAAATGGAACTGCGCCGGCCGGGTGGCGTCGATGCTCAGCTGTATCACCGGCACGTCGGCCTTGGGAAAAGCCTTGACCAGCACCGACCAGGTGCCGTGATCCAGTCCCCAGGACTGGTCCATGGCGACCGTCAGCGGCGCCAGCAGATCGCGCACCTGCGCCGCCAGTTGCGGGTCGCCCGGCGCCGGATAGCGCACATCAAACAAGGCCTGCGGGAAGCCGCCGAAATCGTGAATGGTTTTTGGCGCGGCCATAGCGGTCACGCCGATGCCGCGCGTGTACCAGTGCGCGGACACCGACAGGATCGCCTTCGGCTGCAGTTGCGCCACGCTCGCGCCCAGGCTGGCCCAGGCGGCGGTGTAACGGTTATCTTCCAGTGCATTCATCGGACTGCCGTGGCCGAAGAAAATCGCCGGCATGCGGGTGGCGTTGCTGCTCATGGTGACCTCATCCAATCAAGTTATTTGCCGGCTTTGGCGTTGCCGAGGGCAAATGCGCCGTTGCCCAGCAATGCGACGGACAGCGCAGTGACCACCATGAATGCCGGATATTCCCAGCCGCCGTTCGGGCTGGTAAACACCCAGCCGTTAGGCGCGTGCACCGACAAGGCGCCCAGCAGCACCGGCAGGGAAATGATGGCGGCGATGCGCGCCTGCAAGCCGAGCACCATCGCCAGGCCGGTCAGCACTTCCACTGCAACGACAGGGTACACCGACCAGGCCGGGAAGCCCTGGCTGGCGAAAAAGCCCGCGGCGCCGGGCAGCGTGAAGACGAAGACCTTGAGGTAGGCATGCGCCAGCAAGGCGATGCCGAGGGTCAGTCTGAGCAGGGTGGCGGCATAGATGCCGGGATTGCTGGTGTTCATGGCTGGCTTTCGAAAAATTGTTAAACAAGCAAAGCGGCGGACGGTAGCTGCCGGATCGTGTTTCACTATATATTCTTGCAATGAAAAGAAAAATGCGCTTTCATTAAAATATCATTTCCGAATTCCGGAATAATAGGATCCAGCGATGAACCTGTTCGAAGCCATGAAGGTGTTTGTCAAAGTCACGGAAATCGGCAGCCTGTCCGGCGCCGCGAGGGTTTTGAGCCTGTCGAATCCTTCGGTGACGAGGCATGTCGCCGATCTTGAAGAATACCTCGGCGCGCGCCTGCTGAACCGCAGCACCCGCCGCATCAGCCTGACCGACACCGGCAGCGCCTACCTCGAACGCTGCAAGCAAGTACTCGCTGACCTGGAGCAGGCGACGCTGGCGGCCGGCATGCACGCGGCCAATCCCAGCGGCATATTGCGGATCAACGCGCCCTTGTCTTTTTCCGTGCATCACCTGGGCCGGGTGCTGCCGCTGTACGCGGAACGCTATCCCAATGTCGAACTGGATGTGACCTTGTCGGACCGGGTGGTGGACCTGGTGGAGGAAGGCTTCGACCTGGCGATCCGCATCGGCAAGCTGCAGAATTCCAGCCTGGTCATGCGCCGGCTGGTGGCGGCGCGCGTGCTGACCTGCGCTGCGCCGGCCTATCTGGCTCGGCATGGCGTGCCGCAGCACCCGGACGACCTGGCGCGGCACAAATGCCTGACTTACGCCTATACCCAGCCGGATAACGAATGGCGTTTCCGGCGCGACGGCAAAAGCCATACGGTACGCATCCATGGCGGCCTGCATTGCAACAACGGCGATCTGCTGCTGGCCGCAGCCCTGTCCGGCATGGGCATCATCCGCCAGCCGACCTTCATCATCGGCGATGCTATCCGCGACGGCCGCCTGCTGCCGCTGCTGACAGATTATCAAGGCGATGAGCTGGCGATCCACGCGGTCTACCCGAGCCGCCAGCACCTGTCCGCCAAGGTGCGCACCTTCGTCGATTTCCTGGCGCAGCAGTTCGGCGAGGTGCCCGAATGGGACCGCGGCCTCCCGATATGAAAAAAGGCCGCATCCGCGGCCTTCCTGTTTGCTGAACCAGCGTTGCAGTTTATTTTTTCGCGCGCGGCGCCGCTGCCTTGGTCAATTGCGTGGTGGCCGTATTCAGATTGGCTTCCAGCGTTTCAACCGCCTGCTTGGCGTTCTTGGTCAGCTGTTCGTAACCGGCGTTGGCGTTGCTGATCACCGATTTCAGAATGGCGATGGCGTTTTCCGAACCGGCCGGCGCATTCTTGCTGACTTCTTCGATCAAGGCATTGATCTTGCGGCTGGTTTCCGCCACTTGCGCCTCGGCCGCACGGGTCAATTCAGCCTGGGTGCCGGAAGCGATGCCGGCCAGGTGGCGGCCGTAAGCCGCTGCCTTTTCAGCGCCAGGCTTGGCCTGGGCAGCCGAGATGGTCAGGAATTCCTGTGGATCCTTGGCGCTTATCAGCTGCTTGGCAGCGCCGCTCGATTCTTCCAGCGACGCCTTAGCGGCGCTCAGATTGAGTTCGATCACTTTTTCCACGCCTTCGAAGGTTTTTGTAGTCAGGGTATTGAGTAATGCCAACTGGGCTTCGAAATGGGCTTTGGTTGCTGCGGCAAACTGTTCGTGAAACGAAAACATGGCCTTCTCCTTGGTGAACAAATCATCGATTGCTATGAATATGGCAACACTGCATATGTTGCAAGCAAAATATGCAGCTGCCTCCTGCCAAACCTGACAGCACGGCGTTCATCCAGCGGCGGCGGCGCAGGTTTTCCTGTCGCCCGGCTTGTTGCCGTGGCCGCTGCGGCAAGCGCGGTATGCCACGACAGAGCTTTCAAACAGCTGGCGCGCCTGCGGCAGCGGCAGCTTGGCCAATCGCTCAGCCATGCTGCGGCTGACCTGGAAATGCTGGTAGTCGATCGGCTTTTTCCAGTCTCCACCCCAGATCAGAAAGCCATGCTGGGCGAATAGTTCCACCACTTGCTCGCTGCTGCCGGCACGGCTGGCCACGCGCTGGCCGAAACCCTGTCCGGCCGGCGGGCTGAAAATCTGCCGGCCTTGCGCGTCGCGCCGCACGTACGGATTTTGCAAAGGATTGATATCGATCGCCAGACCGTAGGCATGCAAGGAAATGGCCTTGCCGCCGGTGATCGGCCTGTCGTTGAAGGCGGAGGTATTGTTGTCCGCCATCGATGCATCGTCGTTGCCTTGATAATGCTCCATCAGGCGCGCCTGCGCAAGCGGGAAACCGCGCTTGAGCAGTTCGTCGAACACCGCCTTTACCTGCGGCGCCACGGCCGCCATGACCATGATTTCGCCATCGTCATGACGCACCTTGTCAAAGTCGAAGTAGGCAAAACGCACTACCTGCAGTTGCGTGCAATCAACCGGCGCGCCGGGCTGCAGCACATGTTGCTTGAGCAGCTGGCATTGCTGGCTATCCAGTCCCGGGCCGGCAAGCTGCGCGTAGGCCGGTTGCACCAGACATGCCAGCAGTGGCATTAACAAGGGCGGCAGCCTGCGCAATATCCGCAAGTTCATAGAGTCAGCTCAGGGGCGGCATGACCAGCTCATGCACCACCAGGCCGGCGTCGGAACTGCCGAAGGTGTCGCCATTGGCCCTGACCCGTTCAGCGGCCTGCATGGCGTCGGCGTAGCCTTGTTCCCAGCGCCACTCGATCGAGCCGCGTGAAAAATTGATGTCCTTGGACGGCATGTTCCAGTCGTGGCCGCTGTAGCGCAGGCGCACGATATGGATGGTGCTGTTGTCCGATAAGCCCTCGAATTCCTTGAGGTCGGATTTCTTGCGCATGGCCGGCGGCAGCTTGTCGTACAGCGCCTGGGCGGCGCGCCGCAATTGATACATGCGCAGGTAATTTTCAATATGGCGTTCCGAGCGCGAGGCGAAGGTCACGTCTTTCTGGCGATTGGTGATCTGGTCCAGGGTGGTCGGCTCGGGACCGTCGGCGCTCCACAAATCCACCATCACGCACAGGGTGTTGCCGTCGACGTCGGTCTTGGACTCATCGTCCAGCACCACTTCCAGCGGCGTATTCGAATACAGGCCGCCGTCCCAGTACAGGTCGCCGTCGATGCGCACCGGTGCGAAGCCGGGCGGCAAGGCGCCGCTGGCCATGATGTGCTCGACGCCGATGGTCCGTTCCTGCGAATCGAAATTGACCAGGCTACCGCAAGCCACCCGCATCGCGCTGACGGTCAGGCGCATGCCGCCAGGGCTGTTCAGGTAGTCGAAATCCACCAGCCGCGCCAACGTCTCGGCCAGCGGCGCGGTGTCGTAGAAACTGGCTTGTTCCGGCTGCACCGGCATGCCGACCAGGAATGGATTGAGCGAGCGCGGCGAGAAAAAGCCCGGCACGCCGCGGGTGGTGACGTCGGTGGTGGTCCACCACGTGTTGAACTGGCGCATGGCGTCCGGCACCTTGCTCAGATCGGTCAGGTCGCCGTGGCCGACCTGCTCCCAGAATTCCTTCAGGCGCGACAGCCGCAGATCGCGCTCGTTGCCGGCAATGATGGCGGCATTGATGGCGCCGATCGAGGTGCCCACCACCCAGTCCGGCGTCAGGCCATTCTCGTGCATCGCATGATAGACACCGGCCTGATAAGCCCCCAGCGCACCGCCTCCCTGCAACACCAGCGCCACTCTCGGCGTGGTCGAATCGGCTTTGCTGGCCGTGCGTATCTGTGACTTGGAAGTGGTTTTATTGCTCATCGGAAGCCGATCATTGCGTATGAAAGAGTAAACATATTAACCCATCGCGGCGAGCGGCAACGGCGGGCGCCCATATGTCATGAAACGATCATAAATAGTAACGATTCTCATTTGTGATATAGTGTTTTCCGTTCAAATGTAACCATTTGTTACAGGCAACAGAATTATTACTTCAATCACCAAAAGAGGAGTTTTCATGCTTTTGCGTTCTATCGTCGCCAGCGCCGTCCTGGCCAGCAGCAGCGTTGCCGCCCTCGCACAGGAGCAGGTGCTGAACCTGTACTCTGCGCGCCACTATCAGACTGACGAAGCGCTGTACGGCAACTTCACCAAAGCCACCGGCATCAAGATCAACCGCGTCGACGGCGACGACGCCGGCACCATCGCCCGCCTGAAGAGCGAAGGCGCGGCCAGTCCCGCCGACGTGATCTTGCTGGTCGACGCGGCGCGTCTGTGGCGGGCGGAAAGCGACGGCCTGTTCCAGCCAGTGAAATCGGCGATCCTGGAACAGCGCATTCCCGCCAACCTGCGCGGCAAGGATGACGGCAAGGGTTCGGACTGGTTCGGCTTTTCGACACGCGCCCGCGTGATCGTCTACAACAAGCAGAATATCCAGCCGCAAGACGTCGAGACCTACGAAGCGCTGGCGGATCCGAAAAACAAGGGCAAGCTGTGCACCCGCTCCGGTTCGCACCCTTACAACGTGTCGCTGTTCGGCTCGCTGCTGGAACACCATGGCGAAGCCAAGACCGAAGCGCTGCTCAAGGGTTATGTCGCCAATCAGGCGCGCTCGCCGGTGGGCGGCGATACCGACCAGATCAAGGCTGTGGCCTCGGGCGAATGCGGCGTGGCGATTTCGAATTCCTACTACGTTGCCCGCCTGATGAAATCGACCAAGCCGGAAGATATCGAAGTGATGAAAAAAGTCGCAGTAATCTGGCCTAACCAGAAAACCACCGGCACCCATGTCAACATCGCCGGCGCCGGCGTCGCCAGACATGCGCCGCATCGCGCCGCCGCGGTCCAGTTCCTGGAATACTTGTCGAGCGACGATGCGCAACGCTATTTCGCCGAAGGCAATAACGAAACGCCGGCAGTCAAGGGCGTCAAGACCGGCAATCCGGCGCTGGACGCCCTGGGCCCGTTCAAGGCTGAGGTGATAGACGTCTCGGCGGTCGGCCGCAACCAGCAAAAAGTGCAGCTGCTGCTGGACCGCGCCGGCTACAAATAAGCCAATCAAGCCGTGCGTAAAAAAGGCTGGCGGATGATGCGCCAGCCTTTTTTCCATCCGGGGCGATCAGCAAGCTACTTCTTCCTGATCATGTAGATCGCCAGTCCGACCAGCAGCACCACCCCGAACTCCAAGCCAACCACGATGTACTTCGCCATGATGCCTTACCTAAAAAATAATCGGTTTATAAAGAAAACGTCACCACGTGGCTGACATCCAGGCGGATGCCGATCCACTCGTCAACGGCATGATCGTGATGGGACGGCACCAGCGCCAGCACCTCCTGGCCGCCCGCCAGCTGCAGCGTGTACAGGAACTCGGCGCCGCGGAACGACTTGCGCACAATCCGCGCCTTGAACGGAGAAGCGTCGTCATGCACGATATCGTCAGAGCGCAACAATACATCGAAACCTTGCTGCCCGCGCCCGTGCAGCCGAATTTGCTGCAGGGCCGCGGCGCCGACCTCGCGCAGTTCGCCAAGCACAGTCGACACTACCGGCTGCCCGTCGCGCTCAAGCAGCCGGCCCGGCAGCATGACGCCATGGCCGATAAAGTCGGCGACAAAGCGGGTTGCCGGGCGATGATACAGATCGTAAGGCGCAGCCCATTGCTGCAGATGCCCAGCCTGCATCACGCCGACCATGTCGCCGATGGCAAATGCTTCCAGCTGATCGTGGGTCACCATCAGCGCCGTGATGTGCGCCTGCTTCAGGATCGCGCGCACGTCATGCGCCAGGCGTTCGCGCAATTCGACGTCCAGGCTGGAGAACGGCTCATCGAGCAGCAGCAGGCGCGGTTGCGGCGCCAGGGCCCGCGCCAGCGCCACGCGCTGCTGCTGGCCGCCGGACAATTGATGCGGATATTTTTCCTGAGAGCCTTCCAGCCCGACCAGCGCCAGCATTTCAGCAACCCGCCGCTGGCGCTGCTGGCGCGATGCCTGGTGCAGGCCGAAACCGATGTTGGCGGCGATATCCAGGTGCGGGAACAGGGCAAAGTCCTGGAACACCATGCCGATGCGGCGCTGCTCGGCGGCTACCCTGACGCCGGGGCCGTCCAGCAATGCGTGATCCAGCGTAATCCGCCCGCCATCGGCCTGTTCAAGACCGGCGACGGCCCGCAGCAAGGAAGTTTTACCGCTGCCCGACGGACCTATCAGCACACCGAGCTGGCCGGCCGCGAGCTGCAGCGAGACGCCGTTCACCGCAGGCGCCGGCGCGCCCGGATAGCTGACACAGATTTGATCAAGGGTAAGAAACATCGGAAGCTGGTTACAATTCGCTTGCTCGAGATGAACCCGCGGCAGCGGCTCCAGTCGAAGGGTGGTCATGAAGCCGCTAGTTTAACCCACTCCATTTTGCTCCCCCTCATTCTCATGAAACAGACATGCCGCTCATCGCTTTCATCGCGCTGCTGATCGCCCTTCCCATCCTCGGCATTGCCGGCGCCTGGCTGCAACTGGATGCCCGTGCGATCGATACCCTGTCGCAGCAAATGCAGACGGTGTTGCCTGGCTACCTGGCCACCTCCGCCTGGCTGGCGATCGCGGTCACCATCGGCGTCGTCATCGTCGGCGCCGCCACCGCGGTCACGGTCAGCCTGTTCGAATTTCGCGGCCGCCGCTTTTTCCAGTGGGCGCTATTGCTGCCGATGGCGATGCCGGCTTATGTGTCCGCCTATGCCTACACCGATTTCCTGCAATACAGCGGTCTGCTGCAAAGCGGCTTGCGGGAATTTTTCCCCGGCGTGCGGCTGCCGGAGATCCGCAGCCTGCCGGGTGCGATTTTCCTGTTTATTTTTACGCTCTATCCGTACACCTACCTGCTGGCGCGCAATGCCTTGAACCAGCGCGGCGTCCATCTGATGGAAGCCGCGCGTCTGCTGGGCGCGCCGCTGGCCGCGCGCATCCGCCGCGTGGCGCTGCCGCTGGCGCGGCCGGCGCTGATGGCAGGCGCTGCGCTGGCCTTGATGGAGACCCTGGCCGACTATGGCGTCGGCGCCTACTTCGGCCTGACCACTTTCACCACCGGCATCTACAAAGCCTGGCTGGTGATGGATGACCGCATCGCTGCGGCGCAGCTGGCTTCGGTGCTGCTGGCGATCGTAGCGCTGCTGCTGTGGGTGGAACGCAAGGGCCAGCAGCGGCTGCGCTTCGCCAGCGTACGCGGGCAGCGCAGCGACGCATCGGAAACCCGGCTTGTGCCTTTGCGCGGAAGCCGGCGTCTGCTGGCATGGCTGGTTTGCAGCCTGCCGATACTGCTTGGTTTCGTCTTGCCAGTATTGATCCTGCTGCGCCTGATGTGGCGCGAATTCCTGCATCAGGAAAGCGATCCCTATCTGAGCACCGGCTTCGACCTGTTGCGCTACGCCGGCTGGGCCTGGAACAGTTTCCGCTTCGGCTGCATCGCTGCATTGCTGGCGGTAGCGCTGGCGCTCGCACTGAGCTACGTGCAGCGGACCCGCAACCTGCCGCCGTTCCGGTTGTGGCTGTTGCGCCTGGTGGCGCGCATGGCGGGCATGGGCTATGCCATACCCGGTTCCGTGATCGCAATCGGCATCCTGCTGCCGCTGGCGTGGTTGCAGATTCTCGCTCCGCAAAGCAAGCTCGGGATCCTGCTGACCGCGACTTCATTCGGCATCCTGTATGCATACCTGGTGCGCTTCAGCGCCGTCGCCGTGCAATCGATAGAGGCCGGCTATGCCCGCATCCCGGCAACGCTGGACGAAGCCGCGCGCACGCTCGGCAGCAGCGGCTGGCGCATTGCCCGCATCTTGCACGCGCCTTTGCTGTGGCGTTCGATGGCCACCGCCTTCCTGATGGTGTTTGTCGATGTGGTGAAGGAACTGCCGGCGACGCTGTTGCTGCGGCCGTTCAATACCGATACGCTGGCGGTGATCGCCCACAATCTGGCGCGCGACGAGCGACTGGGAGAGGCAGCGCTACCGGCCCTGACAATTGTTGTGGTGGGATTGATTCCAGTGCTGCTGGTGAGCCGCGCCTTGGGCAAGCGCTGATTTTGTTGCATTACTCGCAATTTCGGGCGAATTTGGCAAATTACCTAAAAGCCTCCGGGGCAGGCAGGCGCACAGGCGTAAAATGGCGCATTCCGCTGCTTTCCGCCGTCCATCTTTCCGCTAGCCACACATGACCATCCTGCTGTCCACGCTCAACGCCCGCTACTCCCACGCCTCCCTCGGCCTGCGCTACCTGCAGGCGAACATGGGCGACCTGCGCGACGCTACCCAGCTGCATGAATTCGTGATCGGCGCCAAGACCACCGACATCGTCGAAAAACTGCTGGCGCACAAAGCCAGCGAAGGTACGACCATCGTCGGCTTCGGCGTGTACATCTGGAATATCGAGGAGACCACCAAGGTGGTGGCGATGCTGAAGCGGGTGGCGCCGGACATGGTGATCGTGCTGGGCGGTCCGGAAGTCTCCTACGAATCAGCCGAACAGCAGATCGTGCAGCTGGCCGATTACCTGGTGACCGGCTGGGGCGACGTCACCTTGCCGCAACTGTGCCGGCAGATCCTGCGCGGCCCCAAGCCGCTGATGAAAGTCCATGTCGGCGTGCAGCCGCCGATGGCCGACATCACCCTGCCCTATAGCCTGTACAGCGACCATGACATCGCCCACCGCACGCTGTACGTGGAAGCCTCGCGCGGCTGTCCGTTCAAGTGCGAATTCTGCCTGTCGGCGCTGGACAAGACGGCATGGCCGTTTGCGCTGGAGGATTTCCTGGCAGAGATGGAAGCGCTGCACGCGCGCGGCGCGCGGCTGTTCAAGTTCGTCGACCGCACCTTCAACCTGAACGTCAAGACCAGTCTCAAGATCCTGCAGTTCTTCCTGGACAAGCTGGCCGCCAATCCGGACGATCCGGTGTTTGCCCATTTCGAGCTGGTGCCGGATCATCTTCCGGACGCCTTGAAGGAATCGATCGCGAAATTCCCCCCAGGCGCGCTGCAATTCGAAATCGGCATCCAGAGTTTCAATCCGGAAGTGCAGGCGCTGGTCAGCCGCAAGCAAAACAATGAGAAGGCCGCGGAAAACATCCGCTGGCTGATACAGGAATCGCAAGCCCATCTGCACGTCGACCTGATCGCCGGCTTGCCGGGCGAAGACGTGGAAAGCTTCGCCCAAGGCTTCGACCGCTTGGTGGCGTTGCAGCCGCATGAAATCCAGTTCGGGATCCTCAAGCGCCTGCGCGGCACGCCCATCATCCGCCATACCGAACCGTTCGGCCTGATCTTCGATCCGCACCCGCCCTACACCATCCTTGCCACCAACAAGATCGACTTTCCGACCATGCAGCGCCTGCAGCGTTTTTCGCGCTACTGGGACCTGGTCGCCAACTCGGGCCGTTTCGCCCATACCCTGCCGCTGCTGCTGGGGGCAACGCCTTTTGCCAGCTTCATGGCGTTTTCCGACTGGCTATACGGCAAGACCGACGCCACCCACCGCATCGCGCTGGACCGCCTGGCAGGACTGGTCGGGCAATGGCTGCGCTTGCAGGGGATGGCGGAAAAAGAAGTGAATGCCGTACTCAGCACGGACTATGCCGGCAAACCGGTCAAACAGGCGGATGTACAGCAGTCAGCAGCAAAGAAAGAAACCGAAAGCCTGGCTGCGCCCAAGCGGCAGGCGCGCCACTTAGTTCACTGACCTGGCAGCGGCGCTGAGCTCCAGCATGTGCTGGCGCCAGGCGCCGATCAGCTGCTGCGCAACGCTGCCCATCGAAGCCAGCGCAACGCTGCTGCTGTGATTGATGATCATCAAGGCATAGACATCGGCGAGCGCGTTGACCTCGGGCGACAAAGCGCATTCCTCGCCTATCGCAGGCCGTTGCAGGCGCCAGTAATTGATGGCTTGTTCCAGTTCGGGCAATGAGATGTTCATTCCTTTATTGTACCTGCCGCCGGCGCCTTGTCAGCAACACCACAAAAAATTATCAAAAAACTACGCCGGCCACCAGGATGATGTTGGCGTACGGCGTGAACTCTCCAGTGCGGATAACCGCCTTGGCGCTGTGCGTCATGCGCTTGAAATCGGCATGCGACAAAGTCCGTTTGTCGGCCAGGCCGAGGGCGTCGATCTGCTGCGCCAGCTGCGGGCTGTGCAGGGGCAGTTCGTCGGCCAGTACATGGTGCTCGACCTGCATTTCCGTCAGCACCGTTTGCAAGGTCGTCATGAAGCCGGGCACGCCGCGGGTCAGCGCCAGGTCGATCAGCGCCACGCCGGGCGGCACCGGCAGGCCGGCATCGCCGATAACGATGCTGTCGCCATGGCCGAGCGAGGCGATCAGTTGCGACAGCGCGATATTGAGCAACGGACTCTTTTTCATCTCAAGCCTCCAGTTCGCGACGGTAAGGAATCGAAGTCTGGGCGCCGATGCGCGCCACGCTCAAGGCGGCCGCGCGCTGGCCGAAGGCGATCGCGTCGGCTTCGCTGCGGCCTTCCGCCAGCGCGGCGACAAAACCGCCGATGAAGGTGTCGCCGGCGGCGGTAGTATCAATCGCCTTGACCGGCTGCGCGGCGAAATGCTCGGAGCCGGACGACAGCGCCGCATAGACGCCCTTCGAACCCAGCGTCACCAGCACGTTGGCGCTGCCGTTGGCGCGCAGTTTGGCGATCGCGGCGTCGATGGCGGCGTCGTTGTCGAGGCTCGCTTCCGGCAAGCCGGCCAGCATCGCGGCTTCAATTTCATTAGGAATCAGATACTCCACCTGCGCCAGCAGATCGGCCGGCAAGACCTGGGCCGGCGCAGGTGCTGGATTAAGCACCACGGTCTTGCCCAGCTCATGCGCCAGCCTGATGGCATGGCGAATGGTCGCCAGCGGCGTTTCCAGTTGCAGCACGATGATGCGCGCCTGTTCGATCAAGTTGCGGGCGGCGTCGATATGCGCGGGGCCGAGGGCTTCATTGGCGCCGGCGGCCAGCACGATGCTGTTCTGGCCGGCGGCGTCGACCAGGATCGAGGCCACGCCGGACGCCATGCCGCTGACCGTGCTGACATGGCTGTCGTCAATGCCGTCGCTGCGCAAGGCTGCGCGCAGCTCTGCGCCAAAGGCATCGTCGCCCAGGCAGGCGATCATCGCCACCTTGACGCTGTCGGCGCTCAGACGCGCGGCAGCCACCGCCTGGTTCGCGCCCTTGCCGCCCGGGATGGTGCGGAACTGGCCGCCTGACAAGGTTTCGCCAGGATGCGGCATGCGCGGCACGCGCAACACCAGGTCCATATTGATACTGCCGATGATGACGATCATGTGTGTCTTCGAAATAAGGTTTGCAAAAAATTACCGCAGAATCTTGCTCAACGATCTTGAGCAATTCAAGCCGGCACGGTCGAACCGCGCACGTGCAATTCCGGCGCGATGGTCTGCCGCTGCAAAGGCCGGTCCGGCGCGGCGATCCGGTCCAGCAGGCATTGCGCTGTAAGCTGGCCGAGCCGGCGCGTATTCTGGGCGACGCTGGTCAGGGTCGGATGGACAAACTGCGCCAGGTCGATATCGTCGAAGCCCACCACCGCCAGCGCCTGCGGCACCGCAATGCCGCGCTCCGCCGCGGCACGCAGGGCGCCGATCGCCATCAAGTCATTACAGCAGAAAATCGCGTCCGGAACCTGCGAGGCCAGCAAGCTGCGTGCCGCCAGATAGCCGCCGGCGCTGGTGAAGTCGGCATACACCAGCATATCGTCCGGCAGCGTGACGCCGGCGCCAAGCAGGGTCTGCCGCAATCCCGCAATCCGCTCGCGCGAAATATCGATGTCCGCCGGGCCGCCGATGCAGGCGATGCGGCGCCGTCCCAGGCTCAACAGATGTTGCGCCGCCAAGGCGCCGCCGGCGGCATTGTCGACCGCCACCAGGTCGATGCCCATGTTCTTGGGCGCCCGGTCCAGCAGCACGGTCGGCACCTTCATCTTGCGCAGCAGCTCGCCATCAGTCTGCGCCAGGGTCGCCACGATCAGGCCGTCGCAGCGCTTGGTCAGCAGCACGTTCAAGTAATCGCGCTGCTTGGCCGGGTCGTCGTCCGAATTGCAGAGGATGACGCTATAGCCGGCGGCGTAGCAGCTGTCTTCGATCCCGCGCGCCACTTCTGAAAAATACGGATTGGTGTTGTTCGGAATGATCAGGCCGATACTGCCGGTGGTCTTGCTGCGCAGCGAGCGCGCCAGCGCGCTCGGCACGTAAGCAAGCGCCTCAGCGGCCGCCAGCACGCGCGCACTGGCGTCGTGGCTGACCGGCCGCGTCTGGTTGAGGACGTGCGACACCGTGGTGTACGACACTCCCGCCTTGCGCGCTACATCCTTGATGGTTGCCATAAATAATTCTCAATGCCGGAAACGGGGGGAGCTTGGTTGCAAATTAGTGTGTAGAACGTTCGCCGCGGCGGCGATAAGTATCCAGCACCACGGCAGCGACGATGACCAGGCCGGTGATGATGCGCTTCATCGGTTCGCTGACGCCGACTTGCGCCAGGCCGGCTTCCAGCACCGAGATGATCAGGACGCCGATGAAAGTGCTGATCACCGAACCGCGCCCGCCCATCAGGCTGGTGCCGCCGATCACCACGGCCGCGATCACCTGCAGTTCCATGCCAACGCCGCCATTCGGATCCGCGGCTTCCAGGCGCGACACCTGGAACAGCGCGCCGACGCCGGCCAGCAAGCCCATCAAGGCAAACACCAGCACCTTGGGAGGACGCGGATTGATGCCCGCCAGGCGCACCGCTTCTTCATTGGTGCCGATGCCGATCCAGTGGCGTCCCAGCACGGTCTTGGTCAGCACCAGATGGCCGACGATGACGATCACGATGGCCGAGATGAAGGCCGGCGACATGCCGAACAGGATAGGCGAACTGATGCCATCGACTGCGCTGCCGATGTATTCAGTGCGCGAGTTGGTGACCTGGTAAGCCAGGCCGCGCGCCATTTCCAGCACGCCTAGCGAGACGATGAACGAAGGAATCCGCCAGCCGACCGAAATCAGCCCGGTCACCATGCCGCACAGGCTGGCCACCAGCATCGCCAGTATCCCGGCCGTAAACAAAGGCCAGCCCCAGCGCACCATCGCCATCGACAGTACCGAGGCCGCCAGCGCCATCACCGAACCGACCGAGAGATCGATGCCGCCGATGATCAGCACGAAGGTCATGCCGACCGCCATCACGACCAGCGTCGGGATGTCGTTGGACAGCGTGGTGAAAGTGGCGGCGGTCAGGAAATTCTCGCTTAACACCGAGAACAGTGCGCACATGGCCAGCAGGGCGCCGATCAGCCCAAGATAATTCTTCAGGCCGGAAATGCTGCCGTTGAAAGAAGACAGGCGGGAAGAAAGACGAGAAGACGGACGGGAAGATGTTGTCATGATTTTCAGTATGTTGATTACAGCGCAGCGGCGTGCTCAGCTTGCGCGGTGGTTGGGTCTGCCGCGGCAGCGCCGTTGTCATCGCCGTTGTTCATATAGCCGCTGAAGGCCGACGCCAGGATCGTTTCCTGGCTCCAGGCGCCGCGCTCGAAGGTATCGACCAGCTTGCCGGCGCTCATCACGGCGATGCGGTCGCAGATCAGCATCAGCTCGCGCAGGTCGCTGGAAACGATCAGCAAGCCTTTGCCCTGCCGCGACAGTTCCGCCAGCAATTTGTAGATGTCGAACTTGGCGCCGATATCGATGCCGCGGGTAGGCTCGTCGAACAGCATGATCGGACAATCGCGGTACAGCCAGCGCGCAATCACTACCTTCTGCTGATTGCCGCCGGACAGCTCGCCGGCCGCCTGGCTGCCGTCACGCGAACGGATCCGCAGGCGCTTGATATAGTCGTCGGCAACCGCGCTTTCGGCCGGCTTGTCAAGCACCCCGAAGCGGCTCACCGATGCCAGTTTCGACAGCGTGGTGTTCAAGCCTATCGATTGCGGCAGCAGCAGGCCCTGGCTCTTGCGGTCTTCGGTGATCATGGCAATGCCGGCCGCCACCGCGTCTTTCGGCGACGAAATCCTGGCAGCCTCGGCCTGGTCGCCGATGAATACCTGGCCGTGATCGGCGCGGTCGGCGCCGAAAATCAGGCGCAGCAATTCAGTGCGGCCGGAACCGATCAAGCCCGCCACGCCCAGGATTTCACCGGCGCGCAAGTCGAAGGATGTCGGCGCCACCACGCTGCCGCGGCCAAGATCGCGCACGCGCAGCAAGGGCGCGCCTATGCTGCGATGGCCAAGATCGAGTTCGGCTTCGGCTGTGCGGCCGACCATCAGCTGCACCAGCGCGTCGGTGCTATAGCCGGCGATCGGATCGTCGCATACCAGCTGGCCGTCGCGCAGCACGGCGATGCGGTCGGCGACCCGTTTCAATTCTTCCAGCCGGTGCGAAATATAGATGATCGCCACGCCTTCCGACTGCAGTCGCGCGATCTGCTTGAACAGCAGTTCGACTTCGCGGCTGGTCAGCATGGCGGTCGGTTCGTCCAGCACCAGCAAGCGGCAGCTGCCGATCAGGTTACGCGCGATCTCGACCATCTGCTGATGGCCGACGCCGAGTTCCCCGACCAGGGTCCAGGGATCGATATCGGTCAGGCCGACCGCCGCCATCTGCTGGCGGGTAGCCTCCGCCAGCCTGGCCTTGTCGATCCAGCCGAAGCGGTGCGGCAATTGGTTCAGGAACAGGTTTTCAGCGATGCTGAGGGTGGGAATCAGGTTCAATTCCTGCATCACCATGCGGATGCCGAGCTGCTCGGCTTCCTTGCGCGAAGCCGGCTGATAGCTCTGGCCGTCCAGCAGCATGCTGCCGGTGGTGGCTTGCACCAGGCCGCAGACGATCTTCGAAAGCGTGCTCTTGCCGGCGCCGTTCTCACCGGTCAGTGCCAGGATCTGGCCGGGGCTGATGCTGATCGAGACGTCGCTCAATACCGGTTCGACATAGGTCTTGCCGATGCCGGCCAGATGCAATAAAACAGGAGCTGCAGGAATTGCGGTGGGCACGTCAGACTGGTGCGCCGCGATGAATTCGTTGGACATGCTGTCCTCCGCCAAAGGCGTTGGTAGTGCGGACAGGACCTGCCGCCGCGCTGGGAGCGCGGCGGCAACGCAACCGTGTGCCGCAATAAGTTACTGAGTTATTGAGCGCTTACTTGCTGTCTTTGGTCACCAGCGAGACTTTGGTTTCAACCGTGCCGCCCAAGGTGTTCTGGGCTTTCTTGTCGGCGATCGCCTTCAAGACGGTTTCGATCCCGAACACTGCCTGCTGCGAAGCGAACTGGTCGGCTGTGGCCAGCACGCGGCCGTCTTTCAGCATCGGCTTGATGGCGTTGATGTTGTCGTAGCCGACCACCAGCACTTTGCCGGTTTTGCCGGCGGCCTTGACTGCCGCAACTGCGCCGAGCGCCATGTTGTCATTGCCGGCCAGCAGCGCCTTGACGTCAGGATGCGCGTTCAGGATCGCTGCGGCAACCTTGTTGCCCGGATCCATTTCCCATTGACCGGATTGCACTGCAACCACGTTGGCGCCGGCAGTCTTCATGGCGTCCTGGAAGCCCAATGTGCGCTGCTGTGCGTTGAAAGTAGTCGAAACGCCTTCGATGATGGCGACCTTGTCGCCGGACTTGATCTGCTTGGCCAGGAAGTCGCCGACCAGCTTGGCGCCCAGGCGGTTATCCGGACCGACGAACGGCACAGTGATGCCTTTTTCCTTGAGCGCGGCGTCATCGAGCTTGTTGTCGATGTTCACCACGATGATGCCGGCGTCGATCGCCTTCTTGATGACGGGCACCAGCGCCTTGGAATCGGCCGGCGCGATCACCAGGCCGTTGACCTTGGAGACGATCATCTGTTCGACGATCTTGATCTGGTTGGAGGTATCGGTTTCGTCCTTGATGCCGTTGGCGATCAGGTCGTATTGCGCGGCATGCGCCTTCTGGTGTTCCTTGGCGCCGTTTTCCATGGTGAGGAAAAATTCATTGGCCAGCGACTTCATCACCAGCGCAACCTTCGGCTTGGCGGCAGTCTGCGCCATCGCGGGCAAGGAAGGCAGGGCACAAACGAGAATGGTGGCGGCAATCAGCTTGAGGCGGATACGGGTATTCATCAAAAGTCTCCTGAAGTCGTTATTAAATTTTTTACCAATAAGTCATGTCAAAAGGCACATCCGTTCGGGCCGGCATGCCATCATTTGAAACGCGCAAACGTTTGCGCGTTTTTTGATGATAGCACCAGAATCGGCAAAAAAAAAGGTCGAGAAATGGTCGCCGGGTACTTCTTGCTTGAGTAACAATGGAAAATGCCGAGACTGGCTTGCAAGAAAATTAACGCCTGCGCGCAACAAGGTGCGCCGCCGGAAGGCCCCGGTGCAGCACCTTCATGGGCGCAGCTGGTCAGGCAGACAGGAAGCGCTGCAAGCGTTGCGCGCCGTCGTCGAGGCGTTCCAGCGAACTGGCGAAACACCAGCGCACGTAACCCTCGCCTTCGGCGCCAAAGGCATTGCCCGGCGCCAGCCCGAGGCCGGCATCGCGCACCAGCTGCTTGCACAGCGCCAGGCTGTCGCTGACGCCGTCGACGCGGAAGAACAGATACATGGCGCCCTTTGGCCGCGGCGTGGTAACGCCCGGCAAGGCATTCAGGCGCTCATAGAGGAAGTCGCGCGCCTGCCGGTAGCGGGCCACCGTATTGCCGATGATTTCGTCGCCGCGTTCGATGGCGACGATACCGGCACGCTGCACAAAACCGGGGGCGCAGGAAGTGTTGTATTCGATCAGCTTGCCGAGATCAGGCATCAGCGCCGGCGGCGCCGCCAGCCAGCCGAGCCGCCAGCCGGTCATCAGCCAGGACTTGGAAAAACTGTTGGAGGAAATCACGCGATCATCGGCGTCGGCGATATCCAGGAAAGAAGGCGCGCAGGGATGCGCTTCGGGCTGTTCGGTGTATACCAGCCGCTCGTACACATCGTCGGCCACGATCCAGATGCCATGCCGGCGGCAATGCGCCAACACGATTTCCTGCTGCGCGCGCGGCATCACCCAGCCGGTCGGATTGTTGGGCGAATTCAGCAGTACCGCGCGCGTGCCGGGCGTCAGCGCGTCCAGCAGCTGCTGCAGGTCGAGCTCCCAGGTCTGGCCGAACTGCAAGGCCACCCGCGCTACTTCGGCGCCGAGGATTTTCGGGATTTCGCTGACGTTGGGCCACAGTGGCGTTACCGCCACCACACGGTCGCCGGGACTGATGATCAGCTGCGCCAGCACCATCAAGGCAGAAACGCCGGAAGACGTAACCGCGATCCGGCTGGCGTCTATCGGCTGGTGCAGGCTGGAGAGGTACTTGGCGATCGCCTCGCGCAAGGTCGGTATGCCGTAGTTATGGGTATAGAAGGTATCGCCGTCGTCCAGCGCCGCCTTGGCGGCATCGCGGATGAAAGCAGGCGTCACCTGGTCCGGCTCGCCGAACCAGAACGGCAGCACGTCGTCGCGGCCGATGCCGGCATTGGCCACTTCGCGGATGCGCGAAGCGCCCATTTCACGCACCAGGGCGCGGGCGACAGCAGGATGCTCCAGAGACATGACGATTTCCGGTTAACGAAGGCGAGCGACAAGTGTAGCCGAAAGCTGGGCATGCAGTGGCATGGCGCAACCGCCAAGCCAGCCGGCGGATCACGCAGATCGGGGAAATAAAAAAGCCGCTCGGTGAGCGGCTTCTGGTGCTGGTCAGCGCTTAGGCTGCCTTGCGTTTGGCGACGACTTTTTTAGGAGCCGCCTTTTTAGCCGCCGGTTTCCTGGCTGCCGGCTTCTTCGCTACCGCCTTGACTTCAGCCGCGCCGTCTTCGCTTTCCACCGCTGCCGCTTTAGCCTTGCCTTTGGCTGGAGCCTTGGCTTTGCGCTCTTCAAACTCGAAGCTGACCTTGCCGTCCTTGCCCTTGACCAGGAAGGCCTTGAACGGACGGCGGGTGCGCTGCGAAATGAAGCCTGGCAGCAGATCGGTCTTGCCGTCGTTGAGCAGCTTGACCATTTGCTCCGGCAGGATTTCCTGCTGGAGAATGATGCGGCCGCTGCGGAAATCGCAAGCCTTCGGCTTGGCTACGGCTTTTTCGCACACATAGGCCAGGCCCATTTCGTACACGCCGCTGGCGCATTTCGGGCATGGGCCGAGGGCGGTCTGGCCGGTGAAATCGACACCTTCGCCGTCTTCGCCTTCGCCGTCATTCTGGCCGAAATCGAATTCCAGCTTGAAGTTCTTGATCTCTTCGTCGCGGCTGATTTTCAGGATCGCAGCAAACGGCCGGCCCATCTTGGAACGGAAACCTTGCAGCGGACCGATGGTGCGGTTAGTCAGCAATTCTTCCACTTCCGGAATCTCGAACTGGCGGCTGCCAGGCGTCTTGCTCATCGAGAATTCGCACTTGGTGCAGGCGAAACGACGATAGTTTTCCTTGACCACGCTGCCGCAGTTCGGGCACGGCGCCAGCAAGGTGGCGTAATCGCCCGGGATCGTATCGTTATCGTATTCCTTGGCGCGCTTGACGATGATCTGGGTCAGCTGCGCGATTTCACGCATGAACTCTTCACGGCTGATGGTGCCGCGTTCGATCTGCGACAGCTTGTGCTCCCACTCGCCGGTCAGTTCCGGCTCGGTCAGCTCGTCGACGCCGAGGCCGTGCAGCAGGGTCATCAGCTGGAACGCCTTGGCGGTCGGCATCATCTCCCGGCCTTCGCGCAGCAGGTATTTCTCGTTCAGCAAACCTTCGATGATGGCGGCGCGCGTCGCCGGCGTGCCGAGGCCTTTGCCGGCCATCGCCTCGCGCAGGTCGCCATCGTCCAGTAATTTTCCTGCGCCTTCCATCGCCGACAGCAAGGTCGCTTCTGTGTAGCGCGCGGGCGGCTTGGTGACCAGGCCGTTGGCGGCGATCTTATCGGTCTTGACCTTCTCGTCCTTGGCCACCGCAACCAGCGTGCCGCTGTTTTCCGGATCCTTTTCATCCGCGGCTTCCTTGCCGTAGATCGCCAGCCAGCCCGGATTGGTCATGACCTTGCCTTCAGTCTTGAACTGATGGCCCGACACTTCAGTGTAGCGGGTGGTGACCTGGAACTCGGCGGCCGGGAAAAATACCGCCATGAAACGGCGTGTCACCAGGTCGTACAGCTTCTGCTCCGGCTCTGACAGGTTCTTCGGCGCTTGCGTGGTCGGGATGATCGCAAAGTGATCGCTGATCTTGGCGTTGTCGAAGATCCGCTTGTTCGGCTTGACCCAGCCCTTGTTCAGGATCTGCGCGGCGAACTGCTGATAGTTATTGTTCTCCGACACCGTCTCCAGCGTCTGCTTGACGGTGTTCAAGTAATCTTCCGGCAAATGGCGCGAATCGGTACGGGGGTAAGTCAGCACCTTGTGCTTTTCGTACAGCGCCTGCGCCAGGCCCAGCGTGTTCTTGGCGGAAAAGCCGAAGCGCGAGTTGGCTTCGCGTTGCAGGCTGGTCAGGTCGAACAGCGCCGGCGCCATCGAGGTGGTCGGCTTCGATTCCTCGCGCACCGCGCCCAGCTTGCCGCGGCAGGCAGCCACGATGGATTCGGCGGCAGCCTTGCTCCACAGGCGCTCGGCGCGCTTTTCCGGATCGTTCTCGTCCTTCTTGTGCGCGGTATCGAGCCAGCGGCCTTCGTAGATGCCCGCGGCGCAGACGAACTCTGCGCGCACTTCCCAGAAATCGCGCGGCACGAACTTCTTGATCTTCTCTTCGCGATCGACCACGATCGACAAGGTCGGCGTTTGCACGCGGCCAACGGTGGTCAAATAGAAACCGCCTTCTTTCGAATTGAAGGCGGTCATTGCGCGCGTGCCGTTGATGCCGATCAGCCAGTCGGCTTCGCTGCGACAGCGGGCGGCGTCGGCCAGCGGCAGCATGTCCTTGTCTTCGCGCAGATGGGTGAAGCCGTCGCGTATCGCGCCCGGCGTCATCGATTGCAGCCAAAGGCGTTTGACTGGCTGCTTGGCTTTCGTATATTGCGCGATCAGGCGGAAAATCAGTTCGCCTTCCCGCCCGGCGTCGCAGGCGTTGATCAGGGAAGTGACATCCTTGCGCTTGATCAGCTTGTTGAGCACCTTGAGGCGCGACTCGGTCTTGGCGATCGGGTTCAGCGCGAAGTGCGGCGGAATCATCGGCAGATGGGTGAAAGTCCATTTGCCGCGCTTGACGTCGTATTCTTCAGGAACCGCGATTTCCAGCAGGTGGCCGACGGCCGATGACAGGACGTATTCGTCGGATTCAAAGTACTCATCGTGCTTGGTGAAGCCGCCGAGCGTCTTCGCGATATCGTTCGCGACAGAAGGTTTCTCGGCAATGATGAGGGTCTTGCTCATAGTGTTGTCTCGAAAGTAGCGCGCTGTATTTCAGCGCATTTTTTGCTCATGCACGCCATGGCTTGCTTTTTAGCCATCGCGGCAATTCGGAATTTGGTTGCCAGAGAGAAATTCTCTCATAATACACCAGACGATTTCGCTGCCAACTCCACGGCTAACATCAAATTAGCACTGTGGCGGGCAAATATTGCGGCCAATGATAAGCGGGTTGCTGGAAAAGCCGCAAGTGCGCAAATCTGCCAGCATGGGGCAGATGGCGCTGAGCGCGGCTAATGCAAGAGGCGCGGTTCGGGATCGTCGTCTTCGTCGAGAAACAGCTCGTCGAACATCAAGCCGTCCGGCTCCTTGCCCTGACTCCATAGCACCATCAGCACGATCACCTTGAGTTTGTCGAGCGGGACCGGGGTCTCGCTGACGGTCAGTGCGCGCTCGATCACAATCTCGCGCTGCACCGGATTGAGCATCTTGGCCGATTCCAGGAACTGGATAAAGCCGATCGCGGCTATGCCCAGCACGTCGATTTCCTGCTGAGCGTAGATGCGGATGCCAAAGGAAAAAGAGGTTTGCTGCGGATACTTATCGGCGAACTCGTGGTTGGCTTCCGCCAGATCCGTCAGCCAGCCGAGGGCTTTGGCGATTTCGTCTTCTTCAAAGCCGATCGCCGACAGCTTCTTGACCAAGGCCTCCGGTTCAGGGCAGGCATCGGGCCGATAATAAGTTTCATACAGATAAACAAGGACTTCAAACATGGTTCTACTGTATCGCTAAGGTAAGGGTGTGACAAGTAAAGTGCAACGTAACAGCGAAATGCTCTACAACAATGTTGTAGCTTCGAGCGTCAATATACGTATATCAGTATCGCAGGATTTGCGCAAAGCTGCCCGAAACCGCAAATTAGTCTTTCAATATGGTGCCGCAACGTCAGTCGAGGCGGCGATAAAGGCCGCCGGGCAGAACTTCGATCAGGCCGGCCAGTTCCAGCTCAAGCAAGCGGCCGTTCAAGCTAGCCGCATCGCTATCGCAGCGCGCCGCCAGCACATCGAAACTGACGGGATCGTAGCCGAGTTGCCGCAGCAGCTTGTCATCGCTTGCCTCGACAGGATCTTCGCCGGCCGCCAGCGCCTCGCCGGCGGCAACACTGGCCGGCGCCTTCGCCGGGCTGTGAAAGCTGTGCAACTCTTCCAGGATGTCCTGCGCCGATTCCACCAGCTTGGCACCCTGCTTGATCAACTGATGGCAACCTTTCGACAGCGGCGAATGGATGGAGCCGGGAATGGCAAACACATCCCTCCCCTGCTCGCCGGCCATCCGTGCAGTGATCAGCGAACCCGATTGGGCCGCCGCCTCCACCACCAGCACGCCGCGCGCCAGCCCCGAGACGATGCGGTTGCGGCGCGGGAAATTTGCCGCGATGCCAGGCATGCCTAGGGCGTACTCGCTGACAATGCAGCCGGCTTCGGCGATCTGATGCGCCAGCCCGCGATTGCGCGCCGGATAAACGATATCGGCGCCGGTACCGATCACGGCAATGGTGCTGCCCGCCTCCGCATTGCCCGCGGCGCCACGCAATGCGCCCTGGTGGGCAGCGGCGTCCACGCCCAGAGCCAGGCCGGAGATGACAGTCAGGCCGCGCTGGCTGAGGATTTCGGCAAAGCGGTCAGCGTTGGCGATGCCCTGCACCGTCGCATTGCGGCTGCCGACCACCGCAAGCGCCGGCCGCGCCAGCAACTCGGCGCGCCCCTTCACATACAGCATCAGGGGCGGATCGGCAATATCCAGCAAGGCTTGCGGATAGCCAGCATCCGCCAGGGTAAACAACTGATTGGCGGGTTGCCGCAGCCACTCCAGGGTGCGCTCGATCAGGCCCAGGGTGGCGTCCGACGGCGCCGCCAGCAAGGCATGGGCGACGCGCTCGGGCACGATCTGGCGCAGGGCAGAGAAAGACGTGGAAAAAATGTTGGCCGGCAGGCCGAAGGCCGCCAGCAGGCGGCGCGCAGTTTCGGCGCCGACTCCGGCAGTCTGTTCGAGGCGCAACCAGGCTGCCAGCTCCTCGGCATCGGTTGCGCCCTGATGGCGGCTCAGATCGGCGCCGCCATCATCGTCATGAAGATTATCGTTATTAACAGCAAGGACCTTCTTTATTGTGGCGATCTGGCGGTATCGCCGATATCGACCGTGTTCTGGACTTCCATGATCAAGCCATACGAAATATGGTTGAACACGCGGAAAATGAACAGTGTGCCGTATTGTTCGTCCGGCAGCTTGACCAGCTTGTTGTGATCGGCAGGATCCTTGATGGTCCGGCCCAGGCGCGACAGCTGCAGCACCGTGCCGACATCGATATTGTCAGCCTTGCCCTGGTTGATGGTGGCGATCTGGTTCTGCGCTGCCGTGGCTACGCCGCCGTAGATGGAAACGATGCGGGCGTCGACATTGCCGGCCGGCGCATGCGGCACATAGTTCAGGATCGGTTCGACCGGACGCGGGATGATGCGGTCGCCGACCTGCATTTCTTCCTTGGTGTCGACCACGCTGAAGGTAGCCGCCTCCTCTGGCGTACTGCCGCGGCGTTCCAGTTTCAGGGTGCCCAGGTATAGCGCTTCATTGGCGATGACCTTGCCGGTGACCGGATCCTTGAGCGGATTGCCCGGCCGGAAAACCTGGAATGCAGCCGCGTCGGCCAGGTCGCCGCGCACATAGGCTTTATCGCCCTTGCCCAGGTTCAGATGGCCTTCCTGCACCGCCACGATATGCGGCGCGCTTCTCAGGTCGTCGCCTTCGATGATCAGCGGCTGCGACAGGAAAGGTCCGATTGCATCGGTGGAAATGGTGGTGATCGCATCGCGCCCGATGCCTTGCACCCGCGTCTGCGGAGACAGCTTGACCACGCCAGTGTCGCCGCTGGCGCTATTTCCCAGGCGCAGGCGGCCGTTGACGCGGTCGAAATACACGATCTGGCCTGGATAGATCCAGTGCGGATTGCGGATCTGATCCTGGTTCAGGCCCCACACCTGCGGCCAGCACCATGGATGTTGTAAAAATTGACCGGAAATACCCCACAGCGTGTCGCCACGCACCACCACGTGCTGGTCCGGGGCGTTCGGCAAGAACTCGCAGCGCATGGTCTTGACGGCCTGGGCGTGGGCCATGCTGGAAATGCCAAATCCGGTGCATAAAGCAAGAAGGAGTGCAGCTGTGCTAAACTTTTTCATATTGTTTCCGGTGAATACTGCGTTAAATTGGCGCCTGTACCCTGGGAGCCTTTCAGGCTCCTGACTGGTTCGTCGCCACGGCATTTGATCTTGGTAAAGCAAAATAAAGCAAAAAACTTGCCATAGTGAATCAAATTTTGCCCATAATCGATTGAACTAGCAAGAGAAAACCCTTTCTGAACCGCCTAATTGTTACGCATTCAAGCATGTCCTTATTAAATATCCTGCGTTATCCCGACGCCCGCCTGCATAAAATTGCCAAGCCAGTGACAGTTTTTGACAGTCGGTTAAAAAAATTGATCGCCGACATGGCCGAAACCATGTACGAAGCGCCCGGCGTCGGCCTGGCCGCGTCGCAAGTCGACGTCCACGAGCAGCTGGTGGTGATCGATACGTCCGATACCGGCACCGACCTGCGGGTATTCATCAATCCGCAGATCCTCTGGGCCAGCGAAGAAAAACAGATTTACGACGAAGGCTGCCTGTCGGTACCGGGCGTCTACGATGGCGTCGAACGTCCTGCGCGCGTGAAAGTACGCGCCCTGGACGCGGACGGCCAACCGTTTGAAGTCGACGCCGACGGCTTGCTGGCGGTCTGCATCCAGCACGAGATGGATCACCTGCAAGGCAAGGTGTTCGTTGAATATCTGTCGCCGCTGAAGCGCAATCGCATCAAGGCCAAGATGCTCAAGGAAGAGCGCGAGCAGAAACGCGACAAGCAATACGGTACTAGATAAGCATCTTTTCCATGTTGCGGGACAAACTACAAGAAGCGCCCTGTGGACGGCTCTTGCAGTTTGTCCCGTAGTCATTTTCGCCACCCTCTTGCGATATCCCTCATGAAAATCATCTTCGCCGGTACTCCCGAATTCGCCGCGGTGGCGCTCAAGGCCTTGCACGACGCCGGCCATCAGATCGTCCTGGCGCTGACCCAGCCGGACCGCCCGGCCGGCCGCGGCATGCAGCTGCATGCGTCGCCGGTCAAGCAGTTTGCGCTCGATCACCAGATCCCGATAGCGCAGCCGGTATCGTTGCGGCTGGATGGCAAGTATCCCGAGATCGCCAGCGAGGCGCATCAACTGTTGCGGGCAACCCCGCACGACGTCATGGTGGTCGCCGCCTACGGCCTGATCCTGCCGCTCAGCATCCTCGAAATTCCGCCACGCGGCTGCCTCAACATCCACGGCTCGCTGCTGCCGCGCTGGCGCGGTGCAGCGCCCATCCACCGTGCAATCGAAGCCGGCGACAGCGATACCGGCATCACCATCATGCAAATGGACGAGGGCCTGGATACCGGCGCCATGCTGCTGATCGAGAAACTGGCGATCAGCGCCGCCGACACCACCGGCAGCCTGCATGACAAGATGGCAAAGCTGGGCGGCGAAATGATCGTAGAAGCGCTGGGCCGCCTCGAACAGAATGCACTGCCGGCAACCCCGCAGCCAGAGGAAGACGTGACCTACGCCGCCAAAATCAGCAAGGAAGAAGCGGCGCTGGACTTCACGCTGCCTGCAGAGCTGCTGGAACGCAAGATACGGGCATTCAATCCCTTCCCCGCCGCTTCCGCTTCATTCGCCGGCGTTACCTTGAAAGTGTGGCACGCACAGGTAATTGACTCTGACAGCAAGGCTGCCCCCGGCACCATCATCAGCGCCGACCCGCAGGATGGCGTGGTGGTGGCTTGCGGCAGCGGCGCTTTGCGGATTACCGAACTGCAGAAGCCGGGCGGTAAGCGATTGCCAGTGGCTGAATTCTTGAGAGCTTTTCCGATGCAGAATAGGCGATTTGACTAAGCCGGATACAGCCCGATGTTTACGGGTTGTCACGTAATCTATCCACGCTGAGAAGGGTTACCGTTCTCGCAAGCTCTCATGACCGTACTGTATGAGCGGGCTCAAGAAATATTCAATTACTCGTCGTTTACCGGTCTTGATCTCGACCGATACCGCCATGCCCGGGCTTAGATTGACATCGGCGCCATCGACGTTAATTTTGGCGCGCTCCATCTTGACCCGCGTCGAATAAATTAATCCGCGCTTCTCATCATTGATTGCATCGTGAGAGACAGATGCAACCTTGGCATGAATTGTGCCGTATTTAGTGTATTGGAAAGTCTCGATTTTGATCTCCGCATCCTGATTGACCTTGACGAAGCCGATGTCCTTATTCTCCAGGAAAGCCTCTACTTCCAACGGATTATCGCCTGGTACGATGACCATCACCGGCTGCGCCGGAGTCACCACGCCACCAACCGTATGCATCGCCAATTGTTGCACCGTGCCATCCACTGGCGATATTAACTGCATCAATTTTCCACGCGAATCTGCCTTCAGCAATTCCTGCTCCAGCACCGCAGCCTGTTGCTGACCGTCAGTAATGCTGTCCAAGCTAACTCGACGCGTTTCTGCTGTAATCTCTGCTCGTTGTCCACGTGCTACGCGCGATGAAGCTTCTATTTCTTTCAGTCGACTACGCAGATTGGCCAAATCGCCTTCTTGTTCAATCCGCACCTGTTCACGTTCAAGATAGCCATGCTCTGAAATAAATTTATCTTTCAACATGCTCTTGAAATCTTCGGCGCGGCGGCGTGCAATCGGCATTGTCTGCGCAAGTTTATTCACCAATTCCTGTGTAGAACGCCACTCAGCATCGCGTTGAGAAATTTCCGCCTCAACACGATTGAGCTTGGCGACATATTCGTCGTATTGTCCTAAAAGCAGGCGTTGTGCCTCCTGAAATTTTGCATCGTCAACATCGGCGGGACGCTGCAACCTCGGGGGCATTCCGCTATCGATTACCACGAGCATTGCCTGGCCTCTCGCCACTAGCAGCCGTGCCACTGCAAGGTCGCTCACGACACGATCCTTATCGGCTGTCGCCACGGTCGCATCGAGTTCGATCAATACATCTCCTGCCTTGACGAATTGACCATCGCTCACATGAATAGCCTTAATGGCTGCCGTCTCGAATGGTTGAATAGTTTTAGTGCGGTCATTTGGCACCACCTTTCCTTGCGCGGTAGCCACAACGTCAATTTGACCAAAAAATGCCCATAGCAACGCAATGGCTGTAAAACCAATCAACATCCACATGGCCATACGCGGGGCAGGTGACACTGGCGTTTCTTGCAGCGATAAAGCCGCTGGTAAAAATTGCACCTCATGTGGTAGCCGCTGTACGCTCCCCGTGCTGGCACGATGTTGCCATGCGTGCTGGAAGGCTGCGCCGTACCGTTTTAAAAGATCACCGAAAGCTTGCAACTGTGGACTCATCTTCACTCTTCAGCCTTGCTGCAAGCAATGCAAGCGCGAATAATGACCAGCCTCATGCTGGAGCAGCTCAGCATGCGTTCCTGCTTCAACGATCTGACCACGATCCATGACGACGATGCGGTTCGCATCCCGCACCGCTGAGAGGCGGTGGGCAATAATAATGACCGTGCGACCTTTGCAAATGGCCTTCATATTGTCTTGAACGATGCGCTCGCTTTCGTAGTCCAGCGCACTGGTGGCCTCGTCAAAAATCAGCACGCGCGGGTTAGTCATCAAAGCGCGGGCAATTGCGATGCGCTGGCGTTGTCCACCCGAGAGGGTAGAGCCATGCTCGCCCACCAGGGTATCGTAGCCTTCAGGCAACTCCAGAATGAATTCATGCGCCCCCGCGAGTTTGGCTGCTTGAATCACTGCCGCCAGAGGAGCCCCCGGGTCGGCCAAGGCAATGTTGTCGCGGATACTACGAGCGAACAGCACGTTTTCTTGTAGCACCACGCCGATCTGACGGCGCAGTGAGGTGGAGTCAGCCAGCGCCAAATCCATGCCATCGACCAGCACCCGGCCACGCTCTGGCACAAATAGGCGCTGCACCAGCTTGGTCAAAGTGCTCTTGCCTGAACCAGAACGCCCGACGATGCCAATCACTTCTCCAGCGGCAATGTCTATCGACACATTCCTAAGCACCTCCGGCCCGTCAGGCCTATAACGAAACACCACCTCATCAAGCGTGATGCGCCCGCTCAACGCTGGCAACGCGCTCTTGTTGCCCGCAATCTCCGTAGGGGTATTCAGAATGTCGCCCAGGCGCTGAACAGAAATCCCTGTTTGCTGAAAATCAGTCCACAACTGCGCCAGCCGCATGACCGGTTGCGCCACCTGACCTGCCAGCATGTTGAAGGCTATCAACTGACCAACTGTCAGGTAATTGTCGATCACCAGCCGTGCGCCCACATACATGGTGGCCACTGTCACCAGTTTTGAGATCAAGGTCACGCCACTGTTGGCAAATGTGCCGACAGTGGCGGTCTTGAAACTCGAGGACACATAGGCGGCCAACTGATTGTCCCATTTGCGGGCCCAGTGTGGCTCCACCGCCATCGCCTTGACGGTATCGATGCCGCTGATGGTCTCCACCAGAAAGGCCTGATTCTCCGCGCCGCGATTAAACTTCTCATGCAAGCGTGCTCGCAGCAAGGGTGTGAACAGAGCCGACAAGATCACGTAGCATGGTAGCGAAATCACGACGATCAAGGTCAGCCAGCCGCTGTAGTGCAGCATTACGGCAATGAACACCACCGAAAACAACAGGTCCAGCACCAGAGTGACGGCATTGCCAGTCAAGAAAGATCGGATATTCTCTAGCTCGCGCACTCGCGCCACTGAATCACCGACGCGCCGCGCCTGGAAATAGGCCAGTGGCAAGGTTAACAAATGCCGAAACAAGCGAGCGCCCAGTTCCACGTCAATGCGGCTGGTGGTGTGCGCAAACACAAAACTGCGCAAGGCGGTAAGCGAGACCTCGAACAGCACAACTACTGTCAAGCCGATAGCAATCACATCCAAGGTAGTAAAGCCGCGATGCACCAACACCTTGTCCATCACCACCTGGAAGAATAACGGCGTAATCAGCGCAAAGAATTGCAAGACAAAGCTGACCAGCAAGACTTCCAGCAGCAGCTTGCGGTACTTTACAATGGCCGGGATGAACCAGGTGAAATCGAATTTGGTCAACTCACCCACCGCTGAAGCGCGCGAGGCGAACAAGATCACCTCGCCCGACCAGCGCACTTGCAGTTCGATGAGATTCAACGTCTCGGGACGGCCGACCGAGGGCGATTGAATCAGTACCTGATCGCCATCCACACGTGCCAGAATGAAGAAATCAATCGATCCGTCATCGCCATTCCCTACGACCACAGCGGGCAACGGCGTCTTGGCCAGTCGCCCCACATCCACTTTCACGGCTTTGGCTTGCAGCCCAAGGCGTTTGGCTGCCAGCAACAGGTCGGTCGTACCCAAGGAGCCGCCAGTTGCTGTCAATTCATGTGTTAATTGATCTGCGTCGGCCGCCACGCCGTGCAAGCGCGCCATCATCACCAAACACGCCAAGCCGGTGTCGATATTGGGCAGCGAGGAAGAGGGTGGCTCCTGTTCTGTTGTTGAGCCGGTGATCGTCGGCCCTTTTTTGAGCAGGTTATCGCGGGGTACTTGTATCATCAAACGCTGTTCTCTTCATCCACATGGCCCCATGGGTCTTGGCTGAAAGCCAAGACCCATGGGGCGCAACGCCGTAGCCTTGGGCGCATGACTTACTTCCAGCTAGCAGCGATCACCGGGTTCAGCGCCGTTTGGTAATCCGCCGGGAGCGTGGTCTGACCCGCAGCAGGCGGCACGAAGGCTGCCATTGCGGAGACTAGGGCATCGACTTGACTTTCCAGCAGATGCTTGCCGTTACCCAAATCGAACCCGTCCACATGGTAGGCCGACCCGCTGTACCAGTCTCGCACCGTCAACTTGTCGTTGGTTTCCATCAACGTCAGTAGGAGATCGTTGCCCGTACGCTGCAGCCAGATTTGGCTCTCTGATACGTCAGCGCCAATCATCACACGGTCGCTTTCAGTTCCAGTAGAATCGTAGTTGTTGATGATATCTTTTCCCGAGCCTTTGCCGAACAGGTAAATGTCGTTGCCCGCACCGCCATTCAGGGTGTCGTTGCCATTACCACCATTGAGAATATCGTTGCCAATCCCGCCATCCAGCGTGTGAGCCATTTCCCGCCCCGTCAGCGTATTGTCGCCAGCCAAGCCCTGCATATGGTTCACTATGCCGGCAAAGCCGGTATAGATATCATTGCCAGCGGTACCCACCACCCGCTTTGCAATGTCTTCCAACGTCCAGGTCACGCCATCGCTAAATATGAACTGCTCAACCTGGTAGTTACTGTTGTAGAAGTAGCTCTCAACCGTCAGCTCATCAGACGTTCCGTATTTGATTATCAAGTTAGTACCATCACGCATGACTGCTAAAATTTCGCTTGACGCCACATCCGTAAATTGCACCACATCGGTATTCTTCTCTTCTAAAAAGGGCTCCCTGATGACATCAATCCCGTCACCCTTCGACAACACATAAGTGTCGTTGCCAGCTCCACCTTTGAGTACATCGTTGCCGACGCCGCCTAACAAGATGTCGTTGCCAATGCCGCCATCGAGTGTGTCGTTACCAATACCACCATCCAGCGTGTCAGCCATTTCCCGGCCCGTCAGCGTATCGTCGCCCGCCAAGCCTTGCATATGGTTCACTATGCCGGCAAAGCCAGTATAGATATCATTGCCAGCAGTACCCACCACCCGCTTTGCAATGTCCTCCAACGTCCAGGTCACGCCATCACTAAATATGAACTGCTCAACTTGGTAGTTACTGTTGTAGAAGTAGCTCTCAACCCTCAACTCATCAGACGTCCCGTATTTGATTATCAAGTTAGTACCATCACGCATGACTGCTAAAATTTCACTTGACGCCACATCCGTAAATTGCACCACGTCGGTATTCTTCTCTTCTAAAAAGGGCTCCCTGATGACATCAATCCCGTCACCCTTCGACAACACATAAATGTCGTTGCCAGCTCCGCCTTTGAGTACATCGTTGCCGACGCCGCCTAACAAGATGTCGTTGCCAATGCCGCCATCGAGTGTGTCGTTACCAATACCACCATCCAGCGTGTCAGCCATTTCCCGGCCCGTCAGCGTATCGTCGCCCGCCAAGCCTTGCATATGGTTCACTATGCCGGCAAAGCCAGTATAGATATCATTGCCAGCAGTACCCACCACCCGCTTTGCAATGTCTTCCAACGTCCAGGTTACGCCATCACTGAATGTGAACTGCTCAACCTGGTAGTGACTACTGTAGAAGTAGCTTTCAACCCTCAGCTCATCAGACGTCCCGTATTTGATTATCAAGTTGGTACCATCACGCATGACTGCTAAAATTTCGCTTGACGCCACATCCGTAAATTGCACCACATCGGTATTCTTCTCTTCTAAAAAGGGCTCCCTGATGACATCAATCCCGTCACCCTTCGACAACACATAAGTGTCGTTGCCAGCTCCACCTTTGAGTACATCGTTGCCGACGCCGCCTAACAAGATGTCGTTGCCAATGCCGCCATCGAGTGTATCGTTACCAATACCACCATCCAGCGTGTCAGCCATTTCCCGGCCCGTCAGCGTATCGTCGCCCGCCAAGCCTTGCATATGGTTCACTATGCCGGCAAAGCCGGTATAGATATCATTGCCAGCAGTACCCACCACCCGCTTTGCAATGTCTTCCAACGTCCAGGTCACGCCATCACTAAATATGAACTGCTCAACCTGGTAGTTACTGTTGTAGAAGTAGCTCTCAACCCTCAGCTCATCAGACGTCCCGTATTTGATTATCAAGTTAGTACCATCACGCATGACTGCTAAAATTTCACTTGACGCCACATCCGTAAATTGCACCACATCGGTATTCTTCTCTTCTAAAAAGGGCTCCCTGATGACATCAATCCCGTCACCCTTCGACAACACATAAGTGTCGTTGCCAGCTCCGCCTTTGAGTACATCGTTGCCAACGCCACCTAACAAGATGTCGTTATCATCATTTCCATAGAGAGTATCGTTGCCGACGCCGCCTAACAAGATGTCGTTGCCAATGCCGCCATCGAGTGTGTCGTTACCAATACCACCATCCAGCGTGTCAGCCATTTCCCGGCCCGTCAGCGTATCGTCGCCAGCCAAGCCCTGCATATGGTTCACTATGCCGGCAAAGCCAGTATAGATATCGTTGCCAGCAGTACCTACCACCCGTTTTGCAATGTCTTCCAACGTCCAGGTTACGCCATCACTGAATGTGAACTGCTCAACCTGGTAGTGACTACTGTAGAAGTAGCTCTCAACCCTCAGCTCATCAGACGTCCCGTATTTGATTATCAAGTTGGTACCATCACGCATGACTGCTAAAATTTCGCTTGACGCCACATCCGTAAATTGCACCACATCGGTATTCTTCTCTTCTAAAAAGGGCTCCCTGATGACATCAATCCCGTCACCCTTCGACAACACATAAGTGTCGTTGCCAGCTCCACCTTTGAGTACATCGTTGCCGACGCCGCCTAACAAGATGTCGTTGCCAATGCCGCCATCGAGTGTGTCGTTACCAATACCACCATCCAGCGTGTCAGCCATTTCCCGGCCCGTCAGCGTATCGTCTCCCGCCAAGCCTTGCATATGGTTCACTATGCCGGCAAAGCCGGTATAGATATCATTGCCAGCGGTACCCACCACCCGCTTTGCAATGTCTTCCAACGTCCAGGTCACGCCATCACTAAATATGAACTGCTCAACCTGGTAGTTACTGTTGTAGAAGTAGCTCTCAACCGTCAGCTCATCAGACGTTCCGTATTTGATTATCAAGTTAGTACCATCACGCATGACTGCTAAAATTTCGCTTGACGCCACATCCGTAAATTGCACCACATCGGTATTCTTCTCTTCTAAAAAGGGCTCCCTGATGACATCAATCCCGTCACCCTTCGACAACACATAAGTGTCGTTGCCAGCTCCACCTTTGAGTACATCGTTGCCGACGCCGCCTAACAAGATGTCGTTGCCAATGCCGCCATCGAGTGTGTCGTTACCAATACCACCATCCAGCGTGTCAGCCATTTCCCGGCCCGTCAGCGTATCGTCGCCCGCCAAGCCTTGCATTTGGTTCACTATGCCGGCAAAGCCGGTATAGATATCATTGCCAGCGGTACCCACCACCCGCTTTGCAATGTCTTCCAACGTCCAGGTCACGCCATCACTAAATATGAACTGCTCAACCTGGTAGTTACTGTTGTAGAAGTAGCTCTCAACCGTCAGTTCATCAGACGTCCCGTATTTGATTATCAAGTTAGTACCATCACGCATGACTGCTAAAATTTCGCTTGACGCCACATCCGTAAATTGCACCACATCGGTATTCTTCTCTTCTAAAAAGGGCTCCTTGATGACATCAATCCCGTCACCCTTCGACAACACATAAGTGTCGTTGCCAGCTCCGCCTTTGAGTACATCGCTGCCAATCCCACCATTCAGCGTGTCAGCCCCCGCCCCACCTTCCAATATGTCATTTCCACCACCGCCGATCAGGATGTCGTCACCATCTGCTGTTTTGATGGTATCTGCTCCGCTCGAGCCAACGATCAAATCTGGCCGCGATGTGCCGGTGAGGTTGTGTTCAGTGGCGGCGGCGAAGCGAACTGTCCAGCTGCTCAGTTCTTCGCTAAATGCGCCCAGATCAGGCGCGAGATTGAGTTGGGTGACAAGGAAGTCGATGGCGTTCCAGTTTAGATTCTTCAGGCGGCTTTCTCCAGCCGCACTCAGAAATTCGACAAGATCAATGATCCCATCTCTTGGATTCTCTGCAATGGCTTGTTTGAAGGCATTCTCAAGAAGTTCAAAATCAAACATGTTTTGGCTGCCATTGGGCGCTATGCCAATTTTCTCAAAATACGGTGCCAATCGTGTTTGAAGCAATAGAGATTCGTAGATGTCGGTCTGAAACCTACTATATGCCAAGGAGATGCTGAAAATTTGCTCAGCCGTCAACGTTACTGTGACGTTGCCCGAGGTCGAATCCAGAGGCGTAAAGCGCGCCTGGCCACCCGCACCTCCATAGGTGAAACCCATAAATCTCTCGACTATTCCCAATTTACGGATGAAGTCGTCATATTCCGCCGTCCCTGTGGTCAAACCGGCGAGGTTATAAGTAAGTTTGACTCCCTGATCTGAAAGTGCGTCGGCCTGCATCTTCAACGATTTTAGATCAGACGTATCAGCCCACTCCTCGATAAAGCTGCCTAGCAGGTCAAGTTGTGCTTGCCGTGTAGCCTGCTGAGTATAATCCTGCACCAAATTTCCCAGGGACGGCGAAAGACTAATTGCTTCACTCAAATCGCGCACGCGGCCAGATCCTCGCATGCCTGGTAATTCTCTGGCTTGATCGGTCAAGGGGACACGATCAGTGAATTCACGGTAAAAGGTATCGACCAACAGGTCAAGATTGGCTGCGGTAGAATTTGTTTCACCCGTTATGCCCGTTGCGCCATTGGAGCGTGTGAAAATACCTGCCGCTGTCTGAATATTTCCGTTCCCCAAATCGGTACGCACTGCTGTTGAATTCACTTCAATCGAAACAATATCATTCGCGCTCAACGTAGTCAGTTCATCCGCTTGACTAATGCCGTCCTGGTTCAAGTCACGCCAAATGCGCAAGTTAGCAAAAACGTCGTCGGCTGCGTCAATTTTTCCATCTTTATTGACGTCAAAATCCTTAAGTGCATCAAAGCCATCGATGGCAAATTGGCCATTGCTTTTTATCGTATCGACACCGAATAATTCACGGCCAGAATCGATACTGCCATTGCCGTTTCGGTCAAGTACAAGCCAGCCATCGTCAGGTTTAACCCAGCCGGTTCCCGTTTTGACACCATCGCCATCGTGGTCAAACAAAATGGTCGTGCCGTCACTGGTACTGGTGGTTTCTACGCCGTCACCGTCAAGATCCAAGGCAAGCGGATCACGTCGCGGGGGTGTAGTTCCGCCGGCGCCAGCGGAACCTCCGCCGCTGCCAATGCCGCCGGCTGCTCCACGGCCGCCTCCAGCCCCACCAACGCCTCCAGTAGTTCCATTCCACCTATCTATCCCTAAAGCATCGTCGATAAATCTGAACGCTGGGTCGAGCGTTCCATTTTTCGATACATAATCCCGCCCCCATTCAATAAGCGCGTCGGTAGCTTCTTCTGCACCGATTTCCGAAATCTCCTTCCAAATTTTTTGCTCTTTAAGATACTCATCATGAGCCATGTTCTTGCGAATTGAATCGAATACGCGATCCAGCCCCGTCTTTTGAACGGCACCCACAAAACCACCTGCAACATATCCGACACCAATTCCTGCGGCTATCTCTGCAAGTTTTGTAGCCACCTCAAGTGCAGCATCATCAGACTGAGTCCTTTGGTATAGATCATAGGCATCAGATAACTGAGAGGTCTTCTTTTTTAGCCACAAACCCATGCCAACATATTTTGCGACGCTCATTAATTCGGTCTCCTCAAATATCTATGAGATTCAAAAGCTGCTCCAACAAAGACACACACCACAACCGAAAACTCTATCTGACTGAATAATCCATCTATCCCATAGCGCCCGTACAGGAAAGTCCCGAGCAGAGAAAGCAGAATAAATTTTCCTATTGTTATTTTGAATAAGGGATTACCCCTAATTTGAATGCTTGTAGAGCAGTCAAGTCTTCGTATGGCGCCTAACTCTCTGAAAAAATAAGTCGTAGCAAAAAAAAATATCAGGAAAAAAATCTGCGAATCCTTTTGAGAAAATCGTGGGTATTTGAGCCCGACTTCGTAAAGAACCCATCCAGTAATCGCAGACACGGCTAGCATCAATAGATACGTAATTTTCAAATACTGCGTCATATCCCTCTTTCTCTTGCTTTCCCACGACACCCCAAAGTACACGGCGATGCAATTTGATGTTCCATACCGTCAAATCCAACGCCTACTCGTGCGCTACACAAAACATCGGACTCGTTTTTCCGATCGCGAGAATCTCATCGCGGTCACACTCATGCAAGTTCCTACATGTGCGCAATCACCTACGAAGGCAGGCACGTGATTCGCACTCAATAAATCGATTCCGTACATTAATGACTACCGCTGCACTTTTGGCCAAAACGTCGGATAAATCAGCACTTGCTTACGGTTTTATCTCCTACGCTCATATCCCACTCGATAGATATTTTCCATTCAGGATAAATTCCGCTGGCGGCGAAGCCGCATTTTCAATTTGGGCGCGCCGATGAATCCGATGGTGATGTTTTTTTGTTTTCCCGATGCGGGCTTCATGGCGGCATCTCGCACAATATTGCAGGTGCGAGGAAACGGACTGCTCCTGTTGCAGAAGCAGTAAATTGGTAACGTTGGCATAACCGGCAGCCGACACAAATCTCCCGCATATGTACGCGCAGATCTTTCGACGATCTCATCACTGTCGCTACAAATTTCTGTAAACCTTAATCACTTTCGTCCTCAGTTTAGGGCGACCGCTCATTTCAATAGTACGAGCTATCGATAAACTCGAGCATGTCTTGTCGCATCCCATATTGCATTAGCGTGCACTAGCAAGATCGGCATCAGACGTCAGGTGTCGGATCAAATCGACGGCGGCAAAGAAGCAGCCTTTTTCCTTTTGCAAATTTGTCGACGCAATGTCGATGATCTGACAAACATCCTCGCTTTTCACGCAGAGCCAGTCGGCATTTTCGATTTTCTGATGCCAGGAAATCGCTGATTCCTCGCGCGCGAAATTTTCTCTTGATGGGATAGGAAAATGAAAAAAATTAACATGGTGAAATCCGGACAACGTGGCTTCACGTTGATCGAATTAATGATTGTGGTGGCGATTATTGGCATCTTGGCGACATTAGCATTACCGGCCTATCAAGATTACACAATCCGTGCCAAAGTCTCTGAAGGGCTGTCTTTAGCTGCGCCAGCGAAGCTGGCGTTGGCCGAAGCGGCAGCACATGGGAGCATTAATACGGTGACAAATGCCACCGGGCCAGATAATCTTACGGGTCTGCCCGCTGCAACAACTTTTAACAGCAAATTGGTGGAAAGTGTTACAGCTGTAGGAACCAGTGCGGCTAATGCCAATCCTCAGACGGCAACCATCACTATCCTGTACCTACCTGCGGGGACCAATGTTCCGGCGGCTATGGGAGGGAAAAAGCTGGTACTTAACGGTTCTTTCGGCGTAGGTAGTTCCATTTGGACGATTGACGCTGCTACAGACTTGGAACCACACCATCGGCCCAGAATTTAAATACCTGGTATTTAACGAAACAGATTTTATATCTTAACCCCACCACTCTATATGGGGATGACAGCAATACCGCTCAGTAATGATCCGAGCGGTATTGCTCATTTATCCCTGCTTAGGGACAAGGATGCAAGCGCTTTCCACCACGCCCGGGCTTTTGTGCGTTGAGTGATGAACGTCAGCAACGTTTGTGTCTGGATTCGAACTCTTGCTCTGACTTGCTGGTGTCTGCCAACTGATAGATAACATCTACCAACAGAAAAATCAGTCGAGCAGCACACACTCCAAATTTTGATATCCAGCCCAGCTGGCATGCGGCGCCAGCGTGACCGAATGCACGACGGCAGCGGCTTCCACACAAACGAAATGCTGGTAGGAATCGAGCTTCAGGTCGGCCATTTTTTCACAGCCGTTTTCCCATGGATTCCAGACGACCGCATCGGTAAATCCGGATTGCGTCGCGATGATGCTGTGCTTGCGGCCGCTGACGGTAATCGGCTTGTCGACTGAAAAATACACGCGATCGACTTCCCTTGTGATGTGCAAAACCTCTTCTTCCGCCTGCTTGATGCGGCGGCCGTCGACTGAATCGCGATAACGATAGCCGCTCAGGCCGTACAGCGCCGTGTCGGCAATTTGCGCATTCAGGTAAGTATGCAGAGCGCTGGTGAAATCGAAAGATTGGTCGCCGGTGTTGGTAACGATCAACTCGGTATTCAGTGTCTGCCCAGAAAATTTGACGCGCAGCTCCAACGCAAAGGCGTGAGGAAAAATTTCCCGGGTTTCTTCAGAATCGCGCAGGCCAAGCCGCAGCAATCCGCTGCCGTCGACCTGCCGCGACGACTCCAGCAAAGTCCATGGACTGACACGGGCAAAGCCGTGCTTGGGCAAGGGTCCTTCGCTGGAAAATTGCGGGAAAACCACCGGGATGCCGCCGCGGATCGGGCTATCGCTGCGCCAGCTATTCAATGGGCTCATGAACAAGCGTTCGACGCCGTCCGGCGTGCGCCAGGAACAGACGTGGCCGCCGTGCAAGGTGATCTCCACCTGCGCGCCGTCGGCTGCGGTGGCGACGATGAATTCGTTAGTCGGTTGATGGTTGTGCGGATTGGGCAAGGTCAGTCTCCTCTGGCTATCCTCCCATTATGCTCCCGAGCCTTGTATTTCCCAATACCTGGCCGGTCCCCGGATGGCAGCCGGCACGGTTGTTATGCCGGCTTGGGAACCGGCACCGCCAGGCTGATGCCATGCTGCTTGAAACCGAAATTTTCGTAGAAGCGATGGGCGTCCATGCGCTTGAGGTTGGAAGACAGCGCGATCTTGTAACAACCGGCCTCGCCGGCAATCCGCACCGCGTGATCGAGCATCGCGCTACCGATGCCCTGCCCCCGGCAGGCGCGGCTGACGACGACGGCGTCCAGTACGGCCTGCTGGGTGCCTTCATGGGTCAGGCTGCAAAATACCAGGATGCTGAAGGTGCCAACCGCGACGTCGTCGGCAAAGACCAGGTAGGCCCGGAAATAGGGATAGGCGGCCATCCTGCCCATGATCTGGCGCGCGCCGTCGGCATCCAGCGTGGCGTCGCGCGCCGGCTCTTCATCCATGTCGGCCAGCAGGGCTACCAGGGTTTCGGCATCGTCAGGGGTGGCCTGGCGCACGGTCAGATGCGGCGCCGGCTCGATGGCGGTTGAAGAAGTCATGCGTCGTTACTCCGGGTCGGATTGATACGGGAAAATAAAGATCATGCCGAAAATCCGGCGCAAAAAAAAATGGCGCCATCGGCTTGCGATACCTCGCAAGCGATGCGCCATCAACGGGGATGCGTACAGAAACTTAATTAAATAAACAGCTTGCGCATGCGCGACGACACCAGGTCGATCAGGCTGACTGCAATCACGATCATGATCAACACCGAGCATGTCTGTGCGTATTCGAAACTGCGGATGACTTCCCACAGGATCACACCGATGCCGCCGGCGCCGACCATGCCAACCACTGTCGCCGAACGCACATTGGCTTCGAAGCGATACAGCACGTAGGAAATCCAGAGCGGCATCACTTGCGGCAACACGCCGTAGACGATTTCTTCCAGCGCGTTGGCGCCGGTGGCACGGATACCTTCGACCGGTTGCGGGTCGATGGCTTCCACGGCCTCCGAAAACAGTTTCGACAAGGTCCCGGTGGTAGCAACAAACAACGCCAGCACGCCAGCAAACGGCCCCAGACCAACCGCCACCACGAACAGCATCGCGAACACCATTTCATTGATCGCCCGTGCCGCATCCATCAAACGGCGCACCGGCTGGTTGACCCAGGCTGGCGCGATATTCGAGGATGCCAGCAAGCCGCACGGTACTGCGCAGACCACTGCCAGCGCGGTGCCCCAGACCGCAATCTGTATCGTCACCAGCAGCTCTTGCAGATAAGTGCGCCACTCGTGAAAGTCAGGCGGGAAGAAGCTGGCGGCGTAGGTTCCCATGTTGCCGCCGTCGCGCAGCAGTTCCAGCGGGCGCATGTCAGCGCCCTTCCAGGAGGCGATCAGGACTGCCAGCAGCACGCCCCAGAACAACGTGCGGCCAATCGATTGCTTTGGCGGCTCAGGGAACGTAGTTTGCATTTTCAGAGGTACGGAACTTGTCATTGCTTAGGATTTGGCCAGGTCGGACATTTTGCGGTTGATGTCATCCAGCTTGGCCTTCTTTTCGTCGGCGCTCAGATTGGTGTCGGATTCAATCTTGCCTTTTTGCTTGAACAGTTCCAGCTGACGGATAGGGTTCAATTGGACATCGGTGGATTCTGCAAAGCCGCTATATTGCAGCTTGGCCAGCTGGGCTTTTTCCTGCGCGGCGTTAGGACCCGTCTTGCCGTAGTTGATGAAGAAATCCTTGATCTTGGCCTTGGTGTCGGCCGGCAGGTCCTTGCGCCATACCAGCGGATCGGCAGCGATCAGCGGCGACTTCCAGACGACGCGCACTTCCTTGGCGACGGCCGGCTGGCGCTCTTCAACGCGGTCCATGGTGTCGGATGCGAACACGGCGGAATCAAGCTGCTTGTTGGCGACAGCCAGGATGTTGGCTTCGTGATTGGACGTACGGATTGCCTTGAATGCGGTCTTCGGATCGACATTGTTCTTGGCGAAGATATAGTAGTTCGGCAGCAGGAAGCCGGAAGTCGAATTCGGATCGCCGATGCCGAAAGTCAGGCTCTTGGAATTCTTCAGGACGTCTTCGATGCTCTTGTACGGGCTGTCCTTCTGCACGCCGACCAGGCTGTAGTAGCCCGATGTGCCGTCCGGATTGACGACATGGGCGAACACTTCGCCGCTGGCGCGGTCGACCGCTTCCATGGCCGACTTGTTGCCGAACCAGCCCATCTGCACTTTGCCGAAGCGCATGCCTTCGATGATGCCTGCGTAGTCGGAGGCAAAGAAGCCATTCACCTTGATGCCGATGCGCTTGCTCATTTCGTCCAGTACCGGCTGCCAGTCCTGCTTCAGGTTTTGCGACGATTCAGTGGAGATGATGCCGAAGTTCAGCACCTTGGCGTCGTCGGCATGGGCAGCGGTCGCCGCCAGCATCGCCATGCTCATTGCGACGCCGGAAAATAATTTTGCAAACATGATGTGAAACTCCTGATTAGGATGGATGTGATTGAATGAGCTGGTACGTAAAGATTGCGCTTGGATTCAGGCCGCGACCGCCATTGCCGGAATGCTGTCGAACGGCGTCGGCGCTGCGGCCGCCGGCCGGGTCAGGCTGTTGGAGCCGCCCAGGATGTCTTCCGCCTCGCTGCCGTACAGCTCGCGCAGCATGGCTTCGGTCAAGGCGCTGGACGGGCCGTCGTATACCACGCGGCCTTTGTGCAGCGCCACCGTGCGCGGACAAAAACGCAGCGCCACGTCGACCTGGTGCAGGGAGACGATGACCGTGCTCTTGTCGCGCTGGTTAACGTCGGCCAATGTTTGCATCACCCGCCGTGCCGACTCAGGATCCAGTGAAGCGATCGGTTCATCGGCCAGCACCACGCGCGCCTTCTGCACGATGGTGCGGGCAATCGCCGCCCGTTGCTGCTGGCCGCCGGAGAGCGCCGAAGCGCGTTTATAGGCATGATCGGAAATGCCGACGCGCGCCAGCGCTTCCAGTCCGAGCGCCTTTTCTTCCGCGGTGAACAATTTGAAGCAGCTGCGCCAGAGCGGCATGCGCGACAGGCCGCCGGTCAGGACATTGGTCAGGACCGGCAAGCGGCCGACCAGATTGAATTGCTGGAAGACGAAGCCGACATTGGCGCGCACTGCGCGGATATTGCGGTCGACCAGGCCGTCCTTCTGGACCGGCTGGCCATCGATGGAAATTGTGCCGCCGCTGCTATCTGCCGCCATCAGGCCGGAAATATGACGCAAAAGCGTTGATTTCCCCGAGCCTGACGCGCCGATCAAGGCCACCATTTCGCCTTGCGCAAAACACAGGCTGACATTGTCCAGAGCCCGGAAGCCGCCACGGAACGTCTTTGACAAACCTTTGATTTCGACCATGATTGTTACCGCCATTACGCTTTTGAATGGCCGAAGTATTGCGGTCAAATATGTCAGGCGTATGAAAGTTTTGTGACCATTCGATTACAACCGGCGAAAATGTAGACAATCTACAAGTCTGTTTTGACTTGCTGCCAGTAGGTTAGAAATGGGGATTTTGCATGGAGTGCAGGCCCGTTTGACCAGCTCTCCATAAGAAGAATGATGCTGCGCAAACCGTGGAGCAACCTAGCGCTGCACCACAATCGGATTGACGCTGGCGCGCTGGCGGATCTGCTGCAGGACGCTGTCGGCATCCGAGCGGCTGGAGTATGGTCCGGCATACAGGCGGTACAGGCCATTGACCGCGACGCTGTTGAGGGAGTCGACCAGGCCGGACAATTCCTGCATCAGGCGGCTGCGGGCGCTGTCGGCATTGGCTTGCTGCGCATAAGCGCCAAACTGCAGGTAGAAGCCGCTGGCCAGGGCGTTGTTGCCGTCGCTTTGCGCGACTGTCGTTGCGGCCGGGGCCGAGGGAGGATCAAGCAGCAATGGCTGCGCCGTCAAAACCGGCATGTCCACCGATTCGGTCACCACGTTGGCGGATGCCGTGGCATCCCTGCGCGGTTCAGGCTGGGCTTGCGGCGCCGGCGCCATGACTGCTGGCGCCGGCGTGCCGTTCTGCCGCTGCTTGTTGAGCGCGATGATATCCGCCGGCAGCAAGCGCTCCACTTCCAGCTGGCCGCTGCCGCTGCCGAGATAGCCCAGCTTCAGCGCTGCGGTGTAGGACAGGTCGATGATGCGGCTGGAATGAAACGGTCCGCGGTCGTTGACCCGCACGATCACCTGGGCGCCGGTTTTCAGATTGGTCACCCGGGCATAGGAAGGAATCGGCAGGGTCGGGTGCGCCGCGGTCATCTTGTACATGTCGTACAGTTCGCCGGACGATGTCTTTTGATTATGGAATTTCTTGCCGTACCAGCTGCCGGTGCCGCGCTGCTTGAACGGCTGGTCATCGGTCATCGGCGTGTAGGTCTTGCCAAACACGACATACGGCTTGTTGCCGGTGCGCGAATACGGCTCGATCGTGGGCACCGCATCCGGCACATCCAGCAGCCCTTCAGGCGTGACGTCGCCGGGGCCGTCGTCCTTGTAGTAGCCGCCGCGGCCGGAGCCGGCAGCGGGCAGCGCCGGCCCGCCACGAACGCCCGCGGTCGTCTTGGCAGGCAATGCCGAGGAGGAAGGCGCTTTCGGCGCGCTGCCGCAGCCGGCCAGGATCAGCGCCGCCAGCAGCATGCTCAAATGGGCGATTGCGCGGTAGTTGGCGCTCACCTTATGTTCTCCGCCCTGCTTGCCTAGCATGCACTCTCCCTGAAATTTCGATGGCCATTGCACAGCATTAATGGACCTGGCGTCAAGCATACAAGTTCAACCATGCTATGTCTGTATCAGTTTTCGATGACGCTGGATGCTCATCAGGATACCCGCCCCCAGTCCCAGGGTAACCAGCGCCGTGCCGCCATAGCTCATGAACGGCAAAGGTACGCCAACCACCGGCAAAATACCGCTGACCATGCCCATGTTAACAAAAGCATAAGTAAAGAAGATGAGCGTGATGGAACCTGCCAGCAGGCGCGTGAACATGGTCGGCGCGTTGACTGCGATCATCATCCCGCGGCCGATCAGCAGCATGTACAGGAACAGCAGGACGCCGTTGCCGAGCAGGCCGAACTCTTCGGAAAACACCGCAAAGATGAAATCGGTGGTGCGTTCGGGGATGAATTCCAGGTGCGCCTGGGTGCCTTTCAGCCAGCCCTTGCCAAAGATGCCGCCGGAGCCGACTGCAATAGTCGACTGGATGATGTGGAAGCCTTTGCCGAGCGGATCCGAGGTGGGATCGATCAGCATCATCACACGCTGTCGCTGGTAATCGTGCAATACCGACCACAGCACAGGCAGGCTGGCGCCGACCGCCACCGCCAGGCCGACCAGCACGCGCCAGGACAGGCCGGCCAGGAAGATCACGTAAAAGCCCGCCGCCAGCACCAGGGTGCCGGTGCCCAGATCCGGCTGACGGATGATCAGGCCGACCGGCAACACCAGCAACAGCGCCGCCACCAGATAATCGCGCCAGGTGATCATGCCTTCGCGCTTCTGGAAATACCAGGCCAGCATCAGCGGCATGGCAATCTTCATGATCTCGGACGGCTGGATGACGACGCCGAAATTGATCCAGCGGCGCGAGCCCTTCTTGACGATGCCGAACAAGGCGACCGCGATCAGCAAGGCCACCCCTATCGTATAGATCGGCACCGCGAACCGCATCAGGGTCTGCGGCGGCACATTGGCGGCCACCCACATGATGACGAACGCCACCAGGATATTGCGCAGCTGGTCTTCCACCCGGCCGGGAAAATCGATGCCGGCCGAATACAGCGTAACGATGCCGACCGACAGGATCAGGAAAATGATCAGCGACAGCGCCGCATCGAACACCACGACATGGGATTTGATGCTGCGCAGCCACGCATGTTTGTCGCCAAGGCTCATGTTGCTGCTTTCAATTCGGTGACCATCTGCTGTTACTCCCGATTTCCCGAGGTTGCTTCGCCCGGCTTATAGCTGTCTTCAGAACCGTCATTCGGTTTCATGTCGGCCGGCGCCGGTCCGTCTTCCTCTTCCACCGCAGCCGGCGCCGCCACCGCCGCTGCCGCCTTGTCGTTATCTCCGGGCCGCTTGCGCAGCAAATAGAAATCCAGGGCCTTGCGCGCAATCGGCGCCGCCGCCGCCGCGCCGAAGCCGCCGTTTTCGACAATGACGGCCAGCGCGATGCGCGGCTTGTCGGCCGGAGCAAACGCCGTATACCAGGCATGGTCGAGCTGGCGCGAAGTCAGCTTCTTGGCGTCGAATTTCTCTCCCTGCTTGATACTGACCACCTGCGCGGTTCCGGTCTTGCCGCCCGAATCATAACCGGCGCCGGCAAACACCTTGGCGCCCGTGCCTTCACGCGTAACGCCAACCATGGCCTTCTTGATGAAGTCGACGTTTTCCTGCTTCAGCGGAATCCGGTAGCTTTCCTTCGGCACCGTCTGGGTGTGCTGGCGCGTCACGCCGTCTTCGAGGATCTTGACCAGATGCGGCTTCATCACGATGCCGTCGTTGACCAGGGTCGCCACCGCGTGCGCCATCTGCAAAGGCGTAAAGGAATTGAAGCCCTGGCCGATGCCGAGCGAAATGGTGTCGCCGCCTACCCACTTCTGCGCCGCCACGCGTTTGTAATATTTTCGCTTCCAGTCGGTCGAAGGCAGCAGGCCGCGCTGCTCATGTTCGAGGTCGATGCCGGTCAGCTGGCCGAAACCGAACGGCTTCATGAAATCATGGATGGTGTCGGGTCCAAGATCGTTGGCCAGCATGTAGTAATAGGTATCGCACGACACCACGATCGATTTGTACATGTCGACCCGGCCATGGCCGCCGACCTTGTCGTCGCGGAACTGATGGCCGCCCAGCATGAAGTAGCCGACGTCGTTGATCGCAAATGCAGGCGTGCGCTTCCCCAGTTCCAGCGCCGCCAGCGCCATGAAGGGCTTGTAGGTGGAGCCGGGAGCGTAGCTGCCGCTCATCGGCCGGTTGATCAACGGATGGTCGGGTGAATTGTTCAATTCGTCCCAGCTTTGCTGGTCGATGCCTTCCACGAACAGATTGGGATCGAATGAAGGCTGCGACACATACGCCAGCACGTCGCCGGTGGAAGGCTCGATCGCCACCAGCGCGCCGCGGCGGTTGCCGAAGGCTTCTTCCACCACCTTCTGCAATTCGATGTCGATCGACAGGATCAGGTTATCGCCAGGCGTCGCCGACACGTGCGACATGCTGCGCACCGCCCGTCCGCTGGCGGCGATTTCGATTTCTTCATAGCCGGTGGTGCCGTGCAATTGCTTTTCGTAGCTCTTTTCCAGGCCATCCTTGCCGATGTAGCTGGTGCCCTTGTAGTTGGCGGCATCGTCGCTGTCGTCGATGCGGTCGGCATCCTTCTGGTTGATGCGGCCGATATAGCCGATCACGTGCGCCGCCACTTCGCCCAGCGGATACTGGCGGAACAGGCGCGCCTGCACATCGACGCCGGGAAAGCGATAACGCTGGGCCGTGAAGCGCGCCACCTCCTCATCGCTCAGGCGGGTGCGGATCGGCAGGCTGGCGAAGCTCTTGGAGTCTTCCAGCAATTTCTTGAAGCGGCGCCGGTCTTTCGGCGTGATGCTGACCACCTGCGCCAGTTCATCAATCATGGGATCGAGATCTCCCCTGATTTTCGAACGGGTGATTTCCAGCGTGTAGGCAGAGTAATTGCGGGCCAGGATGACGCCGTTGCGGTCCATGATCAGGCCGCGGTTAGGCACCACCGGCACCAGCGAAATACGGTTGTCCTCAGCCTGGGCGGCATAGGCGTCGTGGCGCACCACCTGCAGCCAGACAAAACGCGCGCACAGCAAGCCAAAGCAGAGCAGCACAAACGCGATGGCTGCAGAAATCCGCAAGCGGAAATTGCGCAGTTCGCGTTCGGTGTTTTTAAATTCAGTCATTGATATGTCGGCGCCGGGTCAGCAACAAATCCGCATCGGCCGCACTGGCCGCAGCAGCAAAAATTAGATTGGGCGATTATCATCGCGATCGACCGCGCGCCGCTGCGGGGCCAGCAACAGCCACACCACGATCGGCCACAAGGCCATGCTGACAAAGCTCTCGGAAAAATACAGCCAGCCGGGAAACTTGCCGCTGACAAGCGTGCGGATCACCAGCTGTATCACCTGCGTCAACAGCATCAGGGGCAGCACATGCAAGGCCTGTACGCCGACCGAGAACCACAGCACCCGGCGATGGATCATGATCGCAAAATAGGACAGCAGGGTATACGCCAGCGCGTTCTGGCCGAGCAGCGTGGCCTCATGCACATCCATCAGCAGGCCCATGCAAAAGGCGATGCCGATGCCGATCTTGCGCGGCTGGTGGATGCTCCAGAACACCAGCGCCAGCGCGACGAAATCCGGCACGCCAGGCCATTGGCCCCAGGGCAGCAAGTTGAGCAGGAACGCCAGCAGCAAGGTCATCGCGATGAACAGCGGATTGGCCGGCAACAGAATGTAATGTGGACGCATCATCGGACGCCAGCTCCCTGCGGATTTTTACGGGCCGCTTCCGGATTGCTTTCCTTGCCGGCATCTTTCGCAGCTTCCCTGGTCTTGTCGCGGGTGCTTTCGGTCAGGCGGCGCTTGCTGAGAATATCGGCTTTGCCGTTGGGAACGGCGGCTTCATCGTCCGGACGTGCGATCGGATTAGGATCGACCAGCAAGATCAGCAATTGCGTATGACGGTCGATGCCCGCCACCGGTTCGCACACGATATGCGCGAAGGCGTCGGCCGACTTGGTTTCAACCTGTATCACCTTGGCGACTGAAAGGCCGGCCGGATAGACGCCGTCGATGCCGGAGGTCACCAGCAGATCGCCCTTCTGGATATCGGCGTTGGACGACATGAAGCGCAGGTCAAGGTAACCCGACTGGCCGCGGCCATAGGCGACGCTGCGCAAGCCGTTGCGCAGCACCTGCACCGGAATCGCCTGGTCCTTGTCGGTCAGCAGCGTGACTTCGGAAGTAAATGGGAAGACGCGCGTGACCTGGCCGACGATGCCGGCATCGTCGATCACCGGCTGGCCGGTGGCGACGCCATGCTGCGAACCGCGGTCCATGATGACTTTGCGGGCGAACTGATCGCGGGCGTCGTACAGGATTTCACTCATGACCGACTTCACCGGCAAGCGCTGCTGGGCGCCAAGCAGTTTGCGCAGCTGGGCATTTTCCGCAGCCAGCTGCTGCGCCTGCTGCAGCTGCTGCGCGCGCTCGCCCTGTTTGCTGCGCAATGCCTGGTTTTCTTTTTCCACCGTCGACAGCGAAGAAAAATAATCGATCACGCGATTGCTGGTGTCGCGCGGCACCAGGGCCACCATCTGCAAGGGATAGAGCGCGGTGCCTACCGCCTGCCGCAGCAGCAGCAGAGCGTGTACTTTTGAATCGGCAATCAGCAGCGCCAGCGCCATCAGCGTGCATATCACCGCCTTGGCGCGGGCGGACGCGCCTTGCTTGAATAGGGGTGGTGGACTGTATTCCATCAGTAATGGACAGATTCGGTATGGTCAGTGATGGCCGGCACACTTGCTTGAAAGCAGCTACCGCAGATACAACAATGGGTCGCATGCATCAATGCACCGACCCGGTTGCCGCTACCCACCCTCATGATCAAGCTGATGAGGTTGGGCAAGCGTCGCATCAGCCTGGATTACTCGTAAGAAAAGATCGAGCCCAGCTTGTCCATCCGCTCCAGCGCCATGCCGGAACCGCGCACCACGCAGGTCAGCGGGTCTTCGGCCACAATCACCGGCAAGCCGGTTTCTTCCATCAGCAGGCGATCCAGGTCGCGTAGCAGCGCGCCGCCGCCGGTCAGCATCATGCCCTTTTCGGCGATGTCGGCGCCGAGTTCCGGCGGCGTCTGTTCCAGCGCGTTCTTGACGGCCGACACGATATTGTTGAGCGGATCGGTCAACGCCTCCAGGATTTCATTGCTGGAGATGGTGAACGAGCGCGGGATGCCTTCCGACAGGTTGCGTCCCTTGACTTCCATTTCGCGCACTTCCGAACCCGGGAAGGCGGAACCGATTTCCTTCTTGATCGCTTCCGCGGTCTGTTCGCCGATCAGCATGCCGTAGTTGCGGCGGATGTAGTTGACGATGGCTTCGTCGAATTTATCGCCGCCGACGCGTACCGAGCCTTTGTAGACCATGCCGCCCAGCGAAATGATGCCGACTTCCGTGGTGCCGCCGCCGATGTCGACCACCATCGAACCGGTGGCGTCCGAGACCGGCAGGCCAGCGCCGATCGCCGCAGCCATCGGCTCTTCGATCAGGAACACCTGCGAAGCGCCGGCGCCCAGGGCGGATTCGCGAATCGCGCGACGCTCCACCTGGGTCGAGCCGCAAGGCACGCAGATGATGATGCGCGGCGACGGTTTGAACAGCTTGGTGTCGTGCACCATGCGGATGAACTGCTTGAGCATCTGCTCGGTAACAGTGAAGTCGGCGATCACGCCGTCTTTCATCGGGCGGATCGCTTCGATGTTGCCGGGAACCTTGCCCAGCATCTGCTTTGCTTCGCGGCCGACCGCCTGAATTGTCTTCTTGCCGTTAGGACCGCCTTGCTGGCGAATCGCAACAACCGATGGCTCGTCCAGGACAATACCTTGATCGCGCACATAAATCAGCGTATTCGCGGTACCCAGGTCAATCGCCAGGTCATTCGAAAAGTAACTGCGTAAAAATCCAAACATGAATTGTTCCAATGCGCAACAATGATGCGCTCAAACGTTTTTTAGGGGGGTGTCTAGTATCCGGCGCATGGTAAAGATGTATTACCTGCCGCATGGACGCAACATTCTACCTTATAATTTGACTCAACTTAGGGCGTATGGCGCTCAAAATGCTTGCTTTTTACAAAAATCCGAGAAGTTTTTCGCAAGCAAACCGTTTCTCTTTTAACCACACTAGCAGCCGCGCCCCGAAGCGCGATCGAAAATCATGTCATTAGCCCTTTCCGACGTTAAGCGCATTGCCAATTTGGCACGCCTTGAACTCACCGAAGACCAGGCCGCCTCCACGCTGGACAAACTGAACGGTATTTTTTCGCTGGTGGAGCAGATGCGCGCGGTGGACACCACCGGCATCGAGCCGCTGAGCCATCCGATTGCGGCGATCCGCCAGGATCTCTCCCTGCGCTTGCGCGAGGACCAAGTGACCGAGCCGAACCGGCGCGAGGAGTATCAAAAGGTGGCCCCGGCCATCGAAGACGGCCTGTACCTGGTACCCAAAGTCATCGAATAAGCCGCCACGTGCCTGCTTGCGGCAAGCTCGGCTTGCTGCCCTCGGCCTGACGGGCTGCCCCGCAAAGTTAACAGTTAAGTTAATTAAAAGTATTTATGCATACCAAAACACTCAAGCAATTGTCGGTGCTGCTGCACGAAAAGAAAATTTCCGCCGAAGAATTGGCAAAACTCTATCTGGCCAGGATCGAGCAGAGCGATCTCAATGCCTTCCTGCATGTCGACCAGGATTTGACGCTGCAACAGGCGCGCGCCGCCGACCTGCGCCTGGCGCAAAACGACAGCACGCCGCTGACCGGCGTGCCGATCGCGCACAAGGATATTTTCGTGACGCGCGGCTGGCGCGCGACGGCCGGTTCGAAGATGCTGGAAAACTACACCAGCCCGTTCGACGCTACCGTGGTAGAGCATTTCAACAGCGCCGGCATGGTCAACCTCGGCAAGCTGAACTGCGATGAATTCGCCATGGGTTCCTCCAACGAAAACTCGTATTTCGGCGCCGTCAAGAATCCCTGGGACAAGACGGCGATTCCGGGCGGCTCCTCCGGCGGTTCCGCCGCCGCGGTAGCGGCGCGCCTGACGCCGGCCGCCACCGCCACCGACACCGGCGGCTCGATCCGCCAGCCGGCATCGCTGTGCGGCGTGACCGGCATCAAGCCGACCTACGGCAGCGTGTCGCGCTTCGGCATGATCGCCTTCGCCTCGTCGCTGGACCAGGCCGGCCCGATTGCGCAGACCGCGGAAGACTGCGCCCTGCTGCTGAACGCCATGACCGGTTTCGATCCGCGCGATTCGACCAGCCTGGAACGGCCCAAGGAAGACTTCAGCCGCGATCTTGAGAAAGACCTGAAAGGCTTGCGCATCGGCATCCCGCGCGAATATTTCAGCAGCGGCCTGGCGCCGGATGTCGAACAGGCTGTGCGCGCTGCGCTGGCCGAGTACGAAAAGCTGGGCGCTACGCTGGTCGATATTTCACTGCCGAAAACCGAACTCTCGATCCCGGTCTATTACGTGATCGCACCGGCCGAAGCATCTTCCAACCTGAGCCGCTTCGACGGCGTCCGCTACGGCCACCGCGCCGCCGACTACAAGGACCTGGCCGACATGTACAAGAAGTCGCGCGCGGAAGGTTTCGGCGAAGAAGTGAAGCGCCGCATCCTGGTCGGCGCCTATGTGCTGTCGCACGGCTACTACGACGCCTACTACCTGCAGGCGCAAAAGATCCGCCGCCTGATCGCCGAGGATTTCCAGAATGCGCTGAGCGGCCCGAACCGCCAGTGCGACGTCATCATGGGGCCGGTATCGCCGACCGTGGCATGGGACCTGGGCGCCAAGGCCAACGATCCGGTCGCCAACTACCTGGCCGACATCTACACGCTGTCGACCAGCCTGGCAGGATTGCCCGGCATGTCGGTACCCTGCGGCTTCGGCCAGGGCGAGAAAAATGCGCGGCGCCCGGTCGGCCTGCAGATCATCGGCAACTATTACGATGAAGCCAAGCTGCTCAACGTCGCGCACCAGTTCCAGCGCGTCACCGACTGGCATCAGCGTACGCCTGGCTGAAAAAGCGAGCCGCGCCATGTCATCGACCTTGCTGAAAAGCGTCGGCCGCCGGGGCAACCTGCTGCTGTTCGTTCTGGCTGCCGCGCTGCTGGCGCCGCACGCCCAGGCGCAGCAGTTGCACACCAAGTTCGGCTGCAACCTGACGCGCGATGAAGATGGCGAGAAAGTGATTTATGGCGACACCGGCGAGTTCAAGCTGGATGGCGATCGCATCGAAGCATTGCGCTGGGAATCGGCGCTGTACCGGCCGACCCACGGCTTTGAATGCAGCGTCGACACCAGCGACGATCCGCAAGCTGAAGTCGAACACGGCGGCAGTAAGGAAAACTGGCGCATCACCTTGAAAGATCCGGTCGCCGCGCGTCATCAGCGCGGCTATGATTTTTATAATCACGGCATGAATTGCAGCATCCGCCTGCAGCGCGACGGCGACAAATTGCATGTGATACCGAGCTGCCCGGCGCTGTGCGGCTCACGAGGAAATTTTACGGAACTGTCGGTGGATTTGAAGACCGGCGAGTGTAGTTACCCAAGATAATTGCGGGACAGAGCCGCCCGGGTAGAGTTTATGAGCCGCCGCAGCGCGGCGGATTACACTACCCGTGCAACTCTGTCCTCAACTAAATTAAATGAGGAAATAATTATGCAGTGGGAAGTCGTGATCGGTCTGGAAACGCATACGCAACTCTCGACCAAGTCAAAAATATTCAGCGGCGCCTCGACCCAGTTCGGCGCTGAAGCCAACACCCAGGCCAGCCCGGTCGACCTGGCGCTGCCGGGCGTGCTGCCGGTGCTGAACCGCGGCGCGGTGGAGCGCGCGATCCAGTTCGGCCTGGCGGTGAATGCGAAGATCGCTCCGCAGTCGATCTTCGCCCGCAAGAACTACTTCTACCCCGACCTGCCCAAAGGCTACCAGATCAGCCAGTTTGAAATCCCTGTGGTCCAGGGCGGCAAGGTTTCCTTCATGCTGGAAAAAGACGGCAAGAGCGAGCTGCGCACCGTGCAGCTCACGCGCGCCCATCTGGAGGAAGACGCAGGCAAGTCGCTGCATGAAGATTATCAAGGCATGAGCGGCATCGACCTCAACCGCGCCGGCACCCCGTTGCTGGAAATCGTCACCGAACCGGACATGCGCAGCGCCGCCGAGGCGGTGGCCTATGCCAAGGCCCTGCACTCATTGGTGATGTGGCTGGGAATTTGCGACGGCAACATGCAGGAAGGCTCCTTCCGCTGCGACGCCAACGTTTCGGTGCGCCCGCTCGGCCAGGCGGCTTACGGCACCCGCAGCGAGATCAAGAACCTCAACTCCTTCCGCTTCCTGGAAGAGGCGATCAACTATGAAGTACGGCGCCAGATCGAAGTGATCGAAGACGGCGGCAAAGTGGTGCAGGAAACCCGCCTGTACGACCCGGACAAGAAAGAAACGCGCTCGATGCGCAGCAAGGAAGACTCGCAGGATTACCGTTATTTCCCGGATCCGGATCTGCCGCCGCTGGTGATCGCCGCGGAATGGGTGGAGCGCGTGCGCGCCGCCATGCCGGAACTGCCGGAGGCCATGCGCGAACGTTTCGTGCGCGAGTTCGGCCTGTCGGAATACGATGCCGCGGTGCTGACGCAATCGAAAGCCATGGCCGGCTACTTTGAAGCGGTCACTGTCAAGGCCGGCAAGGAACAGGCCAAACCCGCCGCCAACTGGCTGATGGGCGACCTGTCGTCAGCGCTGAACCGGGAAAATGTCGACGTCGCGCAAGCGCCGGTCAGCGCCGCCCAGCTGGCTGTGCTGCTGCAGCGCATCGCCGACGGCACCATCTCCAACAAGATCGCCAAGGAAGTATTTACGGCAATGTGGGATGCCAGGTCGGCGCAGGAAAACCTGGCCGACGAGATTATCGAAAGCAAGGGCCTGAAGCAGATTTCCGACAGCGGCGCGCTGGAAAAAATCATCGATGAAGTGCTGGCCGCCAACGCCAAATCCGTCGAAGAATTCCGTGCCGGCAAGGAAAAGGCCTTTAATTCCCTGATCGGCCAGGCCATGAAAGCCACCAAGGGCAAGGCCAATCCGGCGCAGCTGACCGAGCTGCTGAAACAGAAACTGACAGCGTAAAAGCTGCGGGCAAAAAAAAACGGCTGGCGCCCTGCCAGCCGTTTTGCCTTGTATCCCCCCGCCGATCCTAGCGCGCCGCAGGCGCCTCTGCCGCCATGCTGGCCAGTTCCCGGTAGTGCTTGAGAGTTTCATCGAACTTGCCATTGATGCGGCCCAGTTCGGCCTGATGATCCGCCATGTTTTTCTGGTTATAAGCGATGTCGCGGTTGGCGTCATCTATCTTGTTGCGCAAGCTCATCGGCAAGCTTTTCTTGTGCTTGTAGAACTCGGCTTCGGTATTGGCTGCTTTCAGCTGGCTCCGGGCATCGTCGATGCCGATCTGGTCGCGCTTGATCATATCCTGCGACAAGGACAGATAGTAGCGGCGCGAAGATTCGATATCGGCCTCGCTGCGATAACGCGCCAGCAACGCGCGGTCCTGCTGGCGCCGCTGCTCCTCCGCTGCCGCCTCGACCCGGCGCTTTTCCTCAAGGATCTCTTGCTGACGCTTTTGTTCGGCCGTCAGCGGCGCCGGGATTTCACGCTTGAGCACTCCGGCCTTGGATAACTCGACGATCTTGCGGTCAGCGCATTCCGGCATCGGATGATCGCCGCTGACGGTGCGCCCGGCACCATCCTTGCAGGTATAAATCTGGCTGTGCGCCAGCAATGGCAGCAAGCCCGCTGCGCCGAAAAAAAAGGCCCGCTTAAGAGTTAGTGCAATCCGCTTCATTCCCATCATCCACGACATATGTCGACACACACCACGCTATCGAGCGCAAAACGCAAAGCAACGGCTGTGTAGCACAAGCCGCGCGATCATGCTACGCCGTAGCGCTCCCGGTAAGCTGCCACGGCAGCCTGGTAGCGGTTCAGTTCAGCATCGGCGCCAGCGCCGGAAATATATTCCAGCAAGTCGTTCAGGTTGCCGATCGAAATCACCGGCATGCCGTACGCTTGCGTCACTTCTTCTACCGCCGAGTTGGCTGACAAGGCATCATCCTTGCCGGAACGCTCCATCCGGTCCAGCGCGATCACCACCGCGCAAGGCGTGGCGCCGGCGGCACGAATCATCTCGACCGACTCGCGCACCGATGTGCCGGCGGAAATCACGTCGTCAATGATCAGCACCCGGCCCTTCAACGGACCGCCGACGATGTTGCCGCCCTCGCCGTGATCCTTGGCTTCCTTGCGGTTGTAGGCAAACTGCACATTGCGCCCTTGCGCCGCCAGCGCAACCGCGGTCGCCGACGCCAGCGTGATGCCCTTGTAAGCCGGCCCGAACAGCATGTCAAACTGCAAACCCGAATCGATCAGGGTGCGCGCATAAAATTGCGCCAGCTGACCCAGGGCAGCGCCTTCGTTAAACATGCCCGCATTGAAAAAATACGGGGAAGTGCGTCCTGCCTTGGTGACAAACTCGCCGAACTTCAGCACCCCGGCCTTGACCGCAAATTCAATAAATTGTTGACGTAAATTGTTCAAAATGCACTCCAGACGGTTGAGGCTGACAAATTTTGTCGCTATTTACAAACCAAAAGCGACACCAGGCCGTCATTTTAAATGGAGTTCATTCGCTCCACAGCGGTAAGTGCAAACAGCGTGCCTGCAAAGGCCGTATTTTTCGTACGGGGCCGTCTGCACACCCGGGCTTCGCTTCGGTTATGCTTAGAACCCAAGCCGGCATCATTCCACCTTATTTTTTTATCAACAACAAACATGCCAAGAATTATTTCCGCCAATCTCAACGGCATCCGCTCCGCAGCCAGAAAAGGTTTCTTCGAGTGGCTGACCAAGCAATCCGCCGATTTCATCTGTGTCCAGGAACTGAAGGCCCAGGCCGCCGACATGACGCCGGAATTCCTGGCGCCGGAGGGTTACGTCGGGCATTTCCATTACGCCGAAAAGAAGGGCTATTCGGGCGTCGGCCTGTACAGCAAGCGCAAGCCGAACGCGGTCCGGATCGGCTTCGGCAATGAAGAATTCGATGCCGAAGGTCGCTATGTGGAATGCGATTTCGGCGACCTGACGGTGATTTCACTGTACTGCCCGTCCGGTTCATCCAGCGAAGAACGGCAGATCGCCAAGTTCCGTTTCATGGAAGCGTTCCTGCCGCATCTGCAGGAACTCAAGGCCAGCGGCCGCGAGGTGGTGATCTGCGGCGACTGGAATATCGCGCACCAGGAGCGCGACCTGAAAAACTGGAAGGGCAACAAGAAAAATTCCGGCTTCCTGCCGGAAGAGCGCGCCTGGCTTACCCATCTGTTCGACGAAGTCGGCCTGGTCGACGTCTTCCGCAAGGTCGACCAGCGCGACGAGCAATACACCTGGTGGAGCAATCGCGGCCAGGCCTGGGCCAAGAACGTAGGATGGCGCATCGATTACCACATATCCACCCCGGGCATCGCGGCCAATGCGCATGCCGTGGCGATCTACAAGGATGAGCGCTTTTCGGATCACGCGCCGCTGACGATCGACTACGCCTGAGGCAACTCCCGGCGGCAGCCCGGTCCTGGGATCCTAGACCGGCTGGCCGTCGACGAACACGATCAGTTCGCCCTCGCCAAACTTGGTCCACACTTCGTTGGTGGTGAGCGGCTCGGTAACGATCACCGCCACCCGGTCCTGCGGCGTCGTCACCTGCGAGAAGTCGACGCTGACATCCTCATCCGACAGATGCGCTTCGGCAAACGGAAACTGCCGCACGATGTAATACAGATTGGTCGAGCAATGGGTGAACAAGGCTGAACCGTCCGACAGCATCATGTTGAAGGTGCCGTGGGCGGCGATTTCGCTGGTCAGTTCGCGCAGCGCCAGGGTCAACTCGGCCTGCGACGGCGGCGCATCGCCGAAGCGCTGGCGCAATTGCTGCAGCATGTAGCAGAACGCCAGTTCACTGTCGGTATTGCCGACCGGCCGGTACGGCCCGTTGAGGCGCGGCGCGAATTCCTTGAGGTCGCCGTTATGAGCGAACACCCAGTAGCGGCCCCACAGTTCCCGCACGAACGGATGGCAGTTTTGCAGCGCTACCTGGCCCTGGGTGGCCTTGCGGATATGCGCGATGACATTCTTCGACTTGATCGGGCAACGCCGGATCAGCTCGGCTACCGGCGAGGCGATCGCCGCCTGGTAGTCGACAAAATGGCGCACGCCGCTGCCCTCGAAAAAGGCGATGCCCCAGCCGTCGCTGTGGTGACCGGTCTGGCCGCCGCGCGTGGCGAAGCCGGTAAAGCTGAACACAATGTCGGTCGGCACATTGCAATTCATTCCAAGTAACTGACACATATTCCCGAACCAGGTGAGATAGACGTAACTGACTGCAGCGTGCAATTGCAATACAAGGCATGCACTATTCAATTTGATAACGGTATCACGCTGCCGCCTGAATAAAAAGTTAAATATGGTGGAGACGCCTGCCGCCGCCGCGCTCAGCCGGCCTGGCGCCACGCTGCCGCACATCAGTTGGCGGCAATACCTTGTATATCCTGCGCCAAATGGAGCGCGCCTGCTTTGCCAGCAATATGTGGGAACAAATGCGTGCCGGCATCAGATCCGGCGCCTAATAAAGAGGAAGAGACAATGATGACACTGGCCCCCCGTAAGCCGTCTGCAGGTTCACGCCCCGATATATCCGGCACGATGCGGCGCCTGCTGCTGGTGCTGCTGCTGCCGCTGCTGCTAGGAATGGCAAGTATTGCCGGCGCCGCCGACCTGCCCAAGATCATCTACGTGCGGCCGGTGCCCAACAATGACGACGTGCTGCTGCAGCAAGGCACAAGCGGCGTCAACAACGCCGCCAAGCTGTACAAGATGCAAGCCAGCACCCTGGAAAGCCAGGCCACCCGCGCCGGCCGCCTGCAGCAACTGGACAGCGCGGTCAAGCAAGGCGCCAGGATCGTGGTGGTGATGGGAGTCGAATTCAAGGACTTGCTGGACAGCGTGGCGCGCCAGGCGCCGCAAACCCGTTTTGTGATCCTCGAACATTGCATCGACAATGCCGCCAGCAATGTCACTTGCATCACTTTCCGCGAATCCGAGGCCAGCTACCTGGCCGGCATGCAGGCGGCGCTGGTCTCCGCCAGCGGCAAGATCGGCCTGATCGGCGCCAGCAACACCGCCTTGCGCCAGAAGAACAGCGAGGCCTTCAGCAATGGCGCACACGCCGCCAAAGCGGCAATTTCCGTACATGAGCCGCTGTGGGTGGAAGGCGCGCAACCCTTCAACGATCCGCCGCGCGCCGAAGCGCTGACCAAGACCATGCTTGGGGATGGCGTGGATGTGATCTGGGCCGCCGCCGCGGGCAGCAATTCCGGCGTGTTCAAGGCGCTCACGCCGCAAAACCGCGGCAAGGCCATCGGCAGCGGCGTCAACCAGTGCATACAGGCCCCGGGCAAAGTGCTCGACAACGTCGAAGTGCATGCCGATAGCGCCATTATCCTGGCGGTCGGCCTGCTGGCCAACGGCTCGACGGCGCCGCGCTTCGATTTCGGCCTGAAAGAAGGCGCAGTCGCGCTGACCGCGCTTGGCCTGGATGCAGCCTACTCGGAATGCGATATCCTGCACCAGCGTCCGCTGTTGCAAAAGCTGCGCGAAGCCAGCAACGCGATCATCAGCGGCAAGCTGAAAATAGATTGAAGCGGATTAAATAGCGGCCATTGATCGATTCTGATAGCGTTGTGCCTTTATTTATCCTGGAGCATGGCGCATGGATCAACTGGCAGCGATGCGCGCTTTCCGGCGCGTGGTGGAAAACGGCAGCTTCACCGCTGCCGCCGCCGAACTCAACCAGTCGCACACCATCGTTTCGCGCCAGGTGCGGCAGCTGGAACTGGCGCTGGGCGCGCAGCTGCTGAACCGCACTACGCGCCGCTTTGCCTTGACCGAGGCCGGCCAGGACTACTATGAGCGCAGCCGCCACATACTGGATCAGATAGACGACGCCACCCAGGCAGTATCAGCCCATCAGTCCAGGCCGGCCGGCACCTTGCGCATCAACGCCCCGATGGCTTTCGGCACGCTGGAACTGGCGCAGTGGCTGCCGCAATTCATCAGCGCCAACCCGCAGCTGAAAATCGACCTGGTCTGCAACGACCGCCTGGTCGATATCATCGAAGAAGGCTTCGACGTCGCCTTGCGCCTGACCCGCGGCCTGCAAGATTCGACCTTGATCGCCAAGCGGCTGGCGACCTGCGAAATATTCCTGGTCGCAGCGCCGGCATATCTGCAGCAACACGGCAGGCCGCAACAGCCGGCCGATCTGGCGCGGCACAACTGCCTGACTTACACGCTGGCGCAGAAACCCAGCGAATACGAGTTCTACGCCGCCGACGGCAGCGAACATCCGGTGACCGTGCGCGGCAACCTGCAAGCCAACACCGGCATTGCCTTGCGCTCGGCGGCGCTGGCCGGGCTGGGCATCGCCGCCACCAGCTCCTTCATCGTGCATGAGGATCTGCGGCGCGGCGATCTGCAGCGGGTGCTGCCGGATTTCGAATTGAAGCCGCGCGACCTGTACGCCATCTATCCGCAAAACCGGCACCTGTCGCCAAAGGTCAGGGCCTTTGTCGACTTTGCCGTAGCCTGGTACGGTACGGCGCGCTGGGATTAAACCGTTGTTGTCTTAGTGAATACGGAAATGACCGGCGCCGAACAAACCGATCAGGCCGATGGCGATCAAATAAAAAGCCACGATATAGTTCAAGAGTTTAGGCGTGACCAGGATCAGGATGCCGGCGATCAGGGAAACGATAGGTACAAGCGAAAAATGTATATTCATGGGCAGTCTTTTTATGATGGAGGATGGCCGCTGCGAAGCGCCACGACAGGCGTCGGCTGTTGCCGCTGGCTGGAGATTCTACAAGATCGCCGCCGTCATGCGATGATTTTCCAGAGGGAATTGTGAGTAAAGAAAACATGTCGCCTGCCGGCGGCGAATTCAGCGTCCGGATTGAACCGAAGGGATGGTCCTTTCCCGCTCCTGGCGGCCTGTCGCTGCGCGAGGCGGCGCGCCAGTCGGGCATCGATTTGCCGAGTTCCTGCAGGAACGGCACATGCAGGACTTGCATGTGCCGCCTGCTCAGCGGACAGATACGCTACCAGATCGAATGGCCGGGCCTGAGCAGCGATGAAAAGAAAGACGGCTATATCTTGCCTTGCGTCGCCCGGCCGCAGTCGGACCTGGTGATCGAAGAACCGCGCGCCAGGCGCCTGCCCGGGTAAAGCACGCGTCAAGCCAGGGACGGACTTTGCAAGCGCGCCGCCACCGCCCGGTGCTGCTGCGTCAAGCCCCCGAAGCCGTAGGCCGCCGCTCGCACATCGTGCACATGGACATAGCTTTCATGATGCAGCTCACCCAGCAATACGCCCATCTCTTTGAAGACTGCATCGATATAACGCGCCTTTTCATTGGCGGTATTGGTTTCATCGGTGATGCGGATATCCAGGAAGAAGCTGGCTTTCCTTTGCGTCGCCAGCGAGGGGCCACCGACAAACCAGTGCGCCGGATCGACATGCGAAATGGCGATCGAGGTCAGCCCCGGATCCTTGTGCAGGATTTCTGCGGTCAGGCGCGATAGGGCGGCAGCGACCTTGGCAGAAACCGCGGTGTCGGGCGTGGTGGATAACAATACGGTAAGTATGGGCATGATGTGCTCTCAATGTCTGTGGGATAAAGAAAAACAATGCTTACTGCAACAAAGAACCGGCAATCCTTGTTTAGCCGACCAGTTCCAGGATTTCACTGGTGCTGCGGATTTCGGCAATGGCATCCGACATGCCGGTCAATACGGCGCGGTGCAGGTCCTTGTGATTGACCGTGCCGCCGTCCCAGGCGTCGATATCGCGGGTAGCGCTGGCATCGCTACCGATGATGACCTGATAGCCGTTGGCGACGCCGTCGAAGGCAGTCGCCGAGACGCAGTTATTGGTCATCAGGCCGCTCACGATCAGCGTCTTGACGCCGCGCGCCTGCAACTGCTGATGCAGATCGGTGCTGGCAAACGAGCTGGCGTAGGTTTTGCGGATGGTCACGTGGCGGGCAGCGCGCCGCACCTCGGGGTGGAATTCCGCCATCTCCGTGTTTTGCGTGAACAGAGGCCGCGCCGGCGAACTCCATTGCTGGATATGAAACACCGGCATGCCATGCTTGTCGGCCAGCGCGATCAGGCGGTTGGCATTGCGCACCACGGCCAGGCCGTCGGGAATCGGCAGCTTGCCGGTGAAATATTCATTCTGGATATCGATCACCACCAGCGCCGTCGTGGTTGGCTCAAGACGTGTGCTGGCGCTGGCGCCGGCGATGCTGCGGATGGTTGGGTTACGGCTCAGGTTGTTGGTCGAGGCATTCATGTGAGCTCCTGGTGGTGAAGCGGTGAGTAGGAGTACACAGCTTAAGACCGCGAACAACGATAGGACAGCAGGCAGGCGACACATGATTTGTGCCTTTTCAGCACAAATCAACGCCAAGCACATTGCCAATATGACACTGGACGCTTGGGAATGCTTAGGGCTTTTCCTTCTTCAATCTCCCAACGGCAAAGGACTGGACGGCTTGATCTCTTCCAGGCACACCATGGAACGCACCCCCGCCACGCCCGGCACCTGCATCAGCCTGTCCGTCAGGAAGGCCGAGAGTGATTTCAGGTCACTGGCGGCCACCTTGAGCAGATAGTCGAAATCCCCCGAAATCGTGTAGCACTCCAGGATTTCCGGAAACAGGCGGATCGCCTTTTCCAGCTTGCGCACCTGCTTGAACTGCTCGCGCGCGATGTTCAGGTTGACGAAAGCCACCACGCCAAGGCCGATCGCCGCCGGCTCCACCTGCGCCGCATAGCCGCGGATGATGCCGTCCTTCTCCAGCCGCTGGACGCGCCGGTAGCACTGCGGCGGCGACAAATTCACCTGCTCGGACAGTTCCACATTGGAGGCGCGGCCGTTGGCTTGCAGGGTGCGCAGCAGGATACGGTCGTAGCGATCCAGTTTTTCCACCTTATTTTCCATGCTTGTCTCCTTATATGCACGATTCGTGCATCTTGCATCGAATTCATGGGTCATTATGCACAAATATTTCCAGTGCTTGTGATTATCATGTAGCCAGATGCAGCACATCGCATTAAACCTATAAACGCAGCATTTTGCAGCTACCTCTAAGCGTCTCAGCGAGCGTCCGCCAGCGGACAACAAGTCAGCGGCCGGTCCGCCCTGGCCAGGCTAGGTTCTTAGAAGTGGCCTCACCAGGAGCCGACCATGAAGAACCATGCAATTACTCTCGAAGACCGATACTGCGCGCACAACTATGAACCGCTGCCGGTAGTGCTCAGCAGCGGCAAGGGCATCTGGCTGTGGGATCAGGACGGCAAGCGCTACATGGACATGATGTCGGCCTACTCCGCCGTCAGCTTCGGCCACAGCCACCCGACCCTGGTCGGCGCGCTGACCAAGCAGGCGACGCAGCTGGCGATCGTCTCGCGCGCTTTCTACAGCGACCAGCTCGGACCTTTCCTGCAGCTGCTGTGCGAAATGACCGGCATGCCTAAGGCCTTGCCGATGAACAGCGGCGCCGAAGCCGTTGAAACCGCAATCAAGGCCGCCCGCAAATGGGGTCACAAAGTCAAGGGCATTGCCGAAAACCGCGCTGAAATCATCGTTTGCCACGGCAATTTTTCCGGCCGCACCACAACCATCGTCGGCTTCTCGTCGGAAGCGCAATACCGTGACGGCTTCGGGCCGTTTTCCGGCGGCTTCCCCAGCGTGCCGTTCGGCGATGCCGCCGCCATAGAAGCCGCGATTACGCCGTGCACCGCAGCCTTCCTGCTGGAACCGATCCAGGGCGAAGCCGGCATCATCGTGCCGCCCGACGGCTACCTGGCGCAATGCCGCGAAATCTGCGACCGCCACAACGTGCTGCTGATCTGCGATGAAGTCCAGACCGGCCTCGGCCGCACCGGTCGCCTGCTGGCCAGCGACCACGACGGCGTCAAACCAGACGGCCTGATCCTGGGCAAAGCGCTCGGCGGCGGCTTACTGCCGGTGTCGGCCTTCCTGGCCCGTGAAGACCTGATGGCGGTATTTACACCCGGCGATCACGGCAGCACCTTCGGCGGCAACCCGCTGTCGGCAGCAGTGGGCCACGCTGCGCTGCGCCTGCTGCGCGAAGAAAAACTGGCTGACAACGCCCAGCGCATGGGCGAGCGCCTGCTGAGCGGCCTGCGGGCCATCCAGCATCCGGCGATCCGCCAGCTCCGCGGCAAAGGCCTGCTGATCGGCATGGATCTCGATCCGGGCTTCATCTCCGCCCGCGAATTCTGCGAGCGCCTGATGGAGCAAGGCATCTTGTCGAAAGACACGCACGACACCGTGGTGCGCTTTGCGCCGCCGCTGATCATTACGGCCAACGACATCGACGCCGCGCTGGAAGCCATCCGCCACACATTTACCACTCTCGATACACCCGCAACTCACCTGACCGAAAGGAGCTACGCATGACCAACCACCTGCTGGACCATACCGCGGAAGACACATTCTTGATGTGCGCTCCGGATCATTTTGAAGTGTCTTATGTCATTAATCCGTGGATGGCTGGCAATATTGCGCATGGCAACCGTAGCGTCGCCATGCAGCAGTGGCTGGCATTGGTAGAGGCTATCGGCCAGGTCGCCAAGATCAAGATGATGCCGGCCATGCCGGGCGTGCCTGACCTGGTGTTCACGGCCAATGCCGGCGTGGTGCTGGGCAACAAGGTGGTGTTGTCGCGTTTCCGTCACGTTGAACGACAGGCAGAAGAAGTCTATTTCGACGCCGCCTTCACCGCGCACGGCTTTGAGGTGCTGACCCTGCCGCCGGAACTGCCTTTCGAAGGCGCCGGCGACGCCCTGATGGACCGCAGTGAAAGCCTGCTGTGGTTTGGCCACGGCCACCGTTCGGATATCGCCTGCGCTACCCGCCTGTCGGAATTGCTGGAGATCGAAGTGCAGCCGCTGAAACTGGTGGATGCCCGCTTCTATCACCTGGACACCTGCTTCTGCCCGCTGGCCGGAGGCTATGTGATGTATTTCCCGGAAGCATTCGATGCCGCTTCGCAAGCAGCAATCACCGCCCGCGTTCCGGCCGACAAACGCATCGTCGTCAGCAGCGAAGATGCCCTGCATTTTGCTTGCAATACCGTCAATTCCGGCCGTCACATCTTCCTGAACCAGGCTTCGGACGCCTTGGTGGCGCAGTTGCAGGCGCACGGCTTTGTTGTGCATCAGACAGCATTGACTGAATTCCTGAAAGCTGGCGGCGCGGCGAAATGCCTGACCCTGAAGCTGAATGAACCACATCACGGTGCGACGCAGGCAGCCCGTCAGGAAGCTGCTTAAGCATCAGCAGTATCAGCTATTGGATATACGCAAGCCATTGATTTAACGTATAATTTCTGGTATTGCCATTGCAAATAACCCGGCGCTTTCGGCGACCGGGTTTTTTGCGTCCTTACTGATTAGAGTACGCTAATGACGCCTCCAGCAACACGCCCCGCCGTATCCACCGAAACCCGTCTGCGCGAGTTGCTGGCGCAGCGCATCCTGATCCTGGACGGCGCCATGGGCACCATGATCCAGCAGTACAAGCTGACGGAAGAAGATTACCGCGGCGGTCCCAACGGCCGCTTCATCGGTTTCACCGGTCCTGGGCGCGAGCTGTTCGTCAAAGGCAATAACGAGCTGCTGTCGCTGACCCAGCCGCACATCATCAGCGCCATCCACGAAGAATACCTGGCGGCCGGCGCCGATCTGATCGAAAGCAATACCTTCGGCGCCACCACCGTGGCGCAGGACGATTACCATATGGCGCACCTGGCCTACGAGATGAACGTCGCCTCGGCCCGGCTGGCGCGCGCCGCCTGCGACAAATATTCGACGCCGGAGAAGCCGCGCTTCGTCGCCGGCGCGCTCGGCCCGACGCCTAAAACCGCGTCGATCTCGCCCGACGTCAACGATCCGGCGGCGCGCAACGTCACCTTTGACCAGCTGGTCGCCTCCTACCTGGGACAAACTCGCGGCCTGGTGGAAGGCGGCGCCGATGTGCTGCTGGTGGAAACCATTTTCGACACCTTGAACTGCAAGGCGGCGCTGTTCGCCATCGATACCTTCTTTGAAGAGTCGGGCCTGCGTCTGCCGATCATGATTTCCGGCACCGTCACCGATGCTTCCGGCCGCATCCTGTCGGGCCAGACCGTACCCGCATTCTGGAACTCGATCCGCCACGCCAAGCCGCTCACGGTCGGCCTCAACTGTGCGCTGGGCGCTGCGCTGATGCGCCCCTATGCGGAAGAACTGTCGAAGATCGCCGATACCTTTGTCTGCATCTATCCGAACGCCGGCCTGCCCAATCCGATGAGCGACACCGGTTTCGACGAGACTCCGGACGTGACCTCCTCGCTGCTGAAGGACTTCGCCGAAAGCGGCTTCGTCAATATCGCCGGCGGCTGCTGCGGCACCACGCCGCCGCACATCAAGGCGATTGCCGATACCGTGGCCAAGATCCCGCCGCGCGCCGTGCCGGAAACCACCCACGAAATGCGGCTGTCGGGACTGGAGCCGTTCACCATCGACGACAGCTCGCTGTTCGTCAACGTCGGCGAACGCACCAACGTCACCGGTTCCAAGGCGTTTGCGCGGCTGATCCTCAACGAGCAGTACGATGAAGCGCTGGCGGTAGCCCGCCAGCAGGTGGAAAACGGCGCCCAGGTGATCGACATCAACATGGACGAGGCGATGCTGGATTCAATCGCCGCCATGCAGCGCTTCCTCAACCTGATAGCTTCCGAGCCGGATATCGCGCGCGTGCCGATCATGATCGATTCGTCCAAGTGGACGGTGATCGAAGCCGGCCTCAAATGCGTGCAGGGCAAGGCCGTCGTCAACTCGATCTCGATGAAAGAAGGCGAGCCGGAATTCCTGCGCCAAGCCAAGCTGTGCCGACGCTACGGCGCCGCCGTGATCGTCATGGCCTTCGATGAAAAGGGCCAGGCTGACACTTTCGAACGCAAAATCGAAATCTGCGAGCGCGCTTACCGGTTGCTGGTGGACCAGATCGGTTTTCCGCCGGAAGACATCATTTTCGATCCGAACATTTTCGCGATTGCCACCGGCATCGAAGAACACAACAACTACGCCGTCGATTTCATCAACGCCACCCGCTGGATCCGCGAGAACCTGCCGCATGCCAAGATCAGCGGCGGCGTCTCCAACGTCAGCTTCAGCTTCCGCGGCAACGATCCGGCGCGCGAAGCAATCCACACCGTGTTCCTGTACCACGCCATCAGGGCCGGCATGACCATGGGCATCGTCAACGCCGGCATGATGGGCGTCTACGACAACCTGCCGGCCGAGTTGCGCGAACGGGTCGAAGACGTTGTCCTCAATCGCCGTGAAGACGCGACCGAACGCATGATCGAAATCGCCTCCACCCTGAAGGCTGGCGACAAGAAGGAAGAAGCAACGCTGGAATGGCGCAGCGGCACCGTGCAGCAGCGGCTGGCGCATGCGCTGGTGCAAGGCATCACGCAGTGGATCGTCGAAGACACGGAAGAAGCGCGCCAGGAACTGTTGGGCAACGGAGGCCGGCCTATCCACGTGATCGAAGGCCCGCTGATGGACGGCATGAACATCGTCGGCGACCTGTTCGGCCAGGGCAAGATGTTCCTGCCGCAGGTGGTCAAGTCGGCGCGCGTGATGAAGCAGGCGGTGGCGCATCTGATTCCCTACATCGAAGAAGAAAAGCGGCTGCACGAAGAACTGACCGGCATCGCCGCCAAACCCAAGGGCAAGATCGTGATCGCCACGGTCAAGGGCGACGTCCACGATATCGGCAAAAACATCGTCTCGGTGGTCCTGCAATGCAATAACTTTGAAGTGGTCAACATGGGCGTGATGGTGCCGTGCTCGGAAATCCTGGCGATGGCCAAGGCCGAGCATGCCGACATCATCGGCCTGAGCGGCCTGATCACGCCGTCGCTGGAAGAAATGGCGCACGTCGCCAAGGAAATGCAGCGCGATCCTTATTTCCGCAGCGTCAAGATGCCCTTGCTGATCGGCGGCGCCACCACCAGCCGCGCCCATACCGCGGTCAAGATCGCACCCAACTACGAAGGTCCGGTGGTCTACGTGCCGGACGCGTCGCGCTCGGTCTCGGTGGCGCAATCGCTGCTGACGCCGGAACAGCGCGACCAGTACATCGAGGAAATCGCGGTCGATTACGAACGCATCCGCGAGCAGCACGCCAACAAAAAGGCAGTGCCGCTATTGTCTCTGGCGGCAGCGCGCGAGAATCGCACCAAGCTCGAATTTGCACCGGTCAAACCCAAGTTCATCGGCCGCCGCGTTTTCAAGAACGTCGATCTCGGCACGCTGGCGCGCTATATCGACTGGGGTCCTTTCTTCCAGACCTGGGACCTGGCCGGCCCGTATCCTGCAATCCTGACCGATGAAGTGGTCGGCGCAGCGGCCAGCAAGGTGTTTGAAGAAGGCCAGGCCCTGCTGCAAAAGCTGATCGCCGGCCGCTGGCTGACTGCCAATGGCGTCATCGCCCTGATGCCGGCCAATACCGTCAACGACGACGACATCGAAATCTATACCGACGACACCCGCGAAAAAGTCGCGTTCACCTACTACGGCGTGCGCCAGCAGACCGTCAAGCCGGTGATTGACGGCGTCGCCCGGCCGAACCAGTGCCTGTCCGACTTCATCGCGCCGAAATCGTCCGGCATCGCCGACTATATCGGCTTGTTCGCCGTCACCAGCGGCATCGGCATCGAGAAGCACGAAAAACGCTTTGAAGATGCGCATGACGATTACTCGTCGATCATGCTGAAATCGCTGGCCGACCGCCTGGCGGAAGCCTTTGCCGAATACATGCATGAGCGGGTGCGCAAGGATCTGTGGGGCTATGCGCCGGACGAGGAATTGTCGAACGAAGCCCTGATCAAGGAAAAATACAGTGGCATCCGCCCTGCTCCCGGCTATCCGGCCTGTCCGGAACATACGGTCAAGGCCGACATGTTCCAGCTGCTGCAATGCGATGAAATCGGCATGCAGGTGACCGAATCGTTCGCCATGTTCCCGGGCGCGGCGGTGTCCGGTTTCTACTTCGCCCATCCCGATTCCAAGTATTTCGTCGTCGGCAAGATCGGCGACGACCAGGTCAGCGACATGGCGTCCCGGCGCGACGTCAACAAGGAAGATATCGAGCGCTGGCTGGCGCCGAATCTGTAAAAGCAAAAGATAAAAAACAAAAAATAAAAGGGGGCGTCGGAGTGTCGCATGGTCGACGCTCCCTTTTTTTATCTGCGAAGCTGAATTTGTATTGCAATGGAAGAACTCAACGCGCCAGGCAATGTCCAACGGTTGCATATTCTAATTGCAGATGAGGAGCTTGGCATGCGTCAAAGCCTGGTGTTGAAGCAGCAACTGCAGGAATCCATCAAGTCTGAAATCGCCCAGCGCGCGCAGCAGCATCGCGCGAAAATGGCCATCCTGCGCAACCGCGACGTACATCTCAGGGCCAATGGCGGCGCAGTGCCGCCCAAGCCGCTGCTGTTGCTGGCCCATGGCGATTCGTGGTTCGACTATCCCCTCAACGGCAATGCGCTGGCATTGCACAGCACCGACATCATCGCCCAGCTGGAGAACATGGGCGCGGTCCATCCGGTCATCATGAATCTTTCGCACTACGGCGATTCCAGCTCGGATGAAATGGCCTTGCCAAAACAGCAGCGTTTGATCGCCTGCCTGCAGGATGCCACCAACTGGGTCAACGGCAAGCCCGACGCCATCTTGTTTTCCGGCGGCGGCAACGACATTGCCGGCGACAAGTTCTGCATTTTCCTGGATGACGCCGGCGCCGGCGGCAGCGGCCTTGACCGGCAGCGTTTCCCCAGGCTGCTGGCCATGATCGAAGCATCCTATCTCGATCTGTTTGCATTGCGCGACAAGTACGCGCCGGGCGTACCGATTTTCGGCCACTGCTATGATTTTGCCATCCCCAACGGCAGCCATCCGGCGTGCGCCGGTCCCTGGTTGCTGCCATCGCTGGCCTTCGCCGGCTGGACTGCCGACCAGGGCGGCGCGATTGTACAGCAGGCGCTGATCGCCTTCGCCGCCACCTTGCGCGCACTGGCGGCGGCGCCCGCCAACAATTTCATCCTGATCGAAACCCAGGGCACGCTGGCCAGCACTGACTGGGCCAACGAACTGCACCCCTATCCGGCCGGCTTCAAGAAACTCGCCGCCCGCTTTGTCGGCGCGCTGGGGCAGCGTTTTTCCGGACATATTTAAGCAGCCGGCGGACTGCAGCAAATCCGCCAATCATCCCAACCGTCGGCTAGCGCAGGCAAGCCCGATCTTATCCCTGAGGAATCCGCTCCATGCCTTCACTCCGCTTTGGTAAACACCCGCCGAAACATGACTACCGCACGCTGCGCCTGAAGAACTACCTGGGTGCCGAACTGGCGCCGCCGCCAGCCTCCTACGACGTGCTGGCGCGTGTCTATCAGAAATTGAGCGCAAGCGACCCGACGCAATTGTTTCCCATGGACGGCAACGATACGCTGGGGGACTGCACCATCGCCGCCCTGGCCCACGCAATCACGACCTACAACGGCCTGGTCGGTACGCAGAAAATCCCCGCCAAACAAGCGGTAGTGAAGCTTTACATGCACCTGACCGGCGGCGTCGACTCCGGACTGAGCGAGCTCGAGGTGCTGAATTACTGGCGCAAGACTGCTTTTGCCGGTGAGAAGATCTACGCCTACACCAGTATCGACGTCAAGAACCGCACCCACATCCAGCAGGCGATTCAATTGTTCGGCGGTGTCTATCTGGGTTTCCAGGTGCAGGAAAACTGCCTGCAGGAATTCGAGGCACGCCAGCCGTGGATACCGGGCAAGCTGACCAACGATGGCCACGCAGTGTATGCGGTGGCGTATGACGCTGCCGGCGTCACGGTCCTGACCTGGGGCAATGTGCAGAAGGCGACCTGGGAGTGGTGGGATGCCTGCGTCGACGAGGCCTACGCCATCCTGCCGGCCGAAGCCAGTATTGCCGATTTTGCGCCTGGCTTCGATTTTGCCCAGTTGCAGGCTGATCTGGCGAATGTGGCGAATTAGCGCTTGCCGCTCCGGCACAAATCGGCCGGCGTAAAAAAGCCCCGTCGACGACGGGGCTTGCAGGCGCGGAATGCGGCCGACATCAACGGTCAGTTATGCGCCCTGACCTGCGGGCATTGTTCGCCCTTGGTGAAGCACGGCGTGATCCAGGCGCATCCTTGCAGTAGGAAAAACATGATGCCTACGACGCTCGCCTTGCCTATTGCGGCGCTTTTCCAGTTTTCTGGTTTCATCCAATAGTTTCTCTTCACAAACAACCGATCAATCGCCACCGAGGTGGATGAACTTGTACAGGAAAATCGCCGCGATGATCCAGACCATTGCCGGCACCTGTTTGGCGCGTCCGGTGAACAGCTTCAGCGCCGCATAGGCGATGAAACCGAAGGCGATGCCGTTGGCGATGGAATAGGTGAACGGGATCATCAGCACAGTAATGACAGCCGGCACGCTTTCGGTGGAATCTTCCCAGTTCAGGTGCACCAGTTCGCGCAGCATCAGTCCGGCCACATAGAACAAGGCTGGCGCGGTGGCGTAGGCCGGCACGGCGCCGGCCAGCGGCGAGATGAACAAGGCGGCCAGGAACAAGACGCCGACCGCCAGCGAAGTCAGGCCGGTACGGCCGCCTGCCTGTACCCCCGCAGCGCTTTCGACATAGGCGGTGGTGCTGGAGGTGCCGAGGAAAGTGCCGGCCACGATCGCTGTGCTGTCCGCCAGCAAGGCCTTGTTCAGCCGTGCCATCTTGCCGTTGACCAGCAGGCCGGCGCGGTTGGCGATGCCCATCATAGTGCCGGTGGCGTCGAACATTTCCACCAGGAAGAACACCAGCACGATATTCAGTATCCCCATCGACAAGGCGCCCATGATGTCGAGCTTGAACAAGGTCGGCTCTATCGATGGCGGCATGGACACCACGCCGTTGAACGTATTGCCGCCCACCACGAAGCTCAGCACGGTGACGGCCAGGATGCCGATCAGGATCGCGCCCTTGACCTTGAGATGGTCCAGCACCACGATCAGCAGGAAACCGAGGATGGACAGGATCACCGGAATCTGGTGCAGATCGCCGATCTGCACGAAGGTAGCCGGATTGGCGACCACCAGGCCGGAACTCTTGAGTGCGATAAAGCCGAGGAACATGCCGATGCCGGCAGTGATGGCAATCCGTATGGTGGGCGGTATGCCGTTGACGATCAGGCCGCGGATGCCGACCAGGCTGACGATGATGAACAGGCAACCGGAGATGAAGACCGCCCCCAGCGCCACTTCCCAGGATACGCCCATGCCTTTCACCACCGCGTAGGCGAAGTAGGCATTGAGCCCCATGCCGGGCGCCAGCGCGATCGGATAGTTGGCGTACAGCGCCATGATCAGTGTGCCGATCGCGGCCGCCACGCAGGTGGCGACAAACACCGAGCCCTTCGGCATGCCGGCGTCGCCCAGGATCGCCGGGTTGACGAAGATGATGTAAGCCATCGTCAGGAAAGTGGTCAGGCCGGCGATCAGTTCGGTGCGGACGTCGGTGCCGTTTTCTTTCAGCTTGAAGAAATTTTCGAGAAACTGCATTCTGGTGTCTCCTTGATTATTGAGCAGAGACGGCAGCGGCCCGGCCGGACTGTGTCTGTATATATAGTTGGTTTCCGCGCTGCCATTCTGCGCGGCGGCTGGCAGGATTCCGGCAAACTGGTGGGGTACTGAATGGGGTCACAAATATGCTCCAGGGTAAATATCAATTATTCCAGCGTGATGATAACCGCTCTCAGCGCCCGTTAGAACCCTGCCGCAACGCTAAATACATCCCCTCTTGGTCCGGATTGCACGCCGCTTTCAGGAATGGCAGCCATGCTGCAACCCGCATGCATTATCAAAGAAACCACAGAATCGAGGCGCCGCCCCGTAAACGCCCCCTTTATTTGCTAACTGGAATTAGATATGCGATCTCTATTCCATTCTGAAGATAATTGATATGAGCCCTTTCGCTATATGGAGCACCGGCGCAAATGCTAATCTGAGCTCATAATTAATAGGCCGTTGCAAAGTCAGCCTAGCCCTACGTAGTCCCTGCACCGCAGCCAGGCAATACGATCAGATAGGCAGCATTTTGCAACAGTCGCCAAACCAGAATGGAGATCGTCTTGTCTACGTCCGCATCTAATTCCTCGGCCGATAGCGTCATCCGCTTCTACTATCGTGGCGAAGTCCATACGGTGGATCAGGCTGCGCCTACCCGCACCATCCTTCAGCACCTGCGCGAAGACCTGCATTGCACCGGCAGCAAGGAAGGCTGCGCCGAGGGCGACTGCGGCGCCTGCACCGTGGTCATCGGCGAGCAGACTGCGGACGGCGTCACGCTGAAATCGGTCAATTCCTGCATCCAGTTCCTGCCGACGCTGGACGGTAAAGCTTTGTATACCGTCGAAGACTTGAAACAGAACGATGGCGCCCTGCATCCGGTGCAGCAGGCAATGGTGGAATGCCACGGCTCGCAATGCGGCTTCTGCACGCCGGGCTTCGTGATGTCGCTGTGGGACCTGTACCTGAAGAATGACGGCAGCCAGGCGCCTGCCTGCGGCTCGGCCAAGGGCGCATGCCAGCCGCAACAACAGCAGCAGCAAGCGCAACCCCTGCTGCGTAAAGACATCGACATCGCCTTGTCAGGCAACCTGTGCCGCTGCACCGGCTACCGGCCCATCATCGACGCTGCCCACCGCATGGGCGAACTGCCGGCGGTCGGCTTCGACCGCCAGGCGCTGCAACATGCGCTGCAACCCTTGCAGCGCGACGACATGTTCGTCTATCGCAACGGCAGCCAGACTTTCTACGCGCCGCGCACGCTGGCGCAACTGGTCGAAGTGCGCGCCGCGCTGCCGGCCGCGCGCATCCTGGCCGGCTCGACCGACGTCGGCCTGTGGGTCACCAAGCAGATGCGCGACCTGGGCGACATCATTTATCTCGGCCAGGTGGCCGAACTGAACAGCCTCAGCGTCAACCAGCAGCAGATCGAGATCGGCGCCGGCGTCACCCTGAACGATGCCTACACCGAAATCTGCAAGCACTATCCTGAGCTGTCCGAGATGTGGCAACGCTTTGCCTCGCTGCCGATCCGCAATGCCGGCACCCTGGGCGGCAACGTCGCCAACGGCTCGCCGATCGGCGATTCGCCGCCGTGGCTGATCGCGCTTGGCGCCCAGGTCGTGCTGCGCGGCCCGAACGGACAACGCGTGATGCCGCTGGAAGCGCTGTACCTGGACTACATGAAAAAAGACATGCAGGCCGATGAATTCGTCGAAAGCGTGCGGATTCCATTGCCGCATGCCGGCCAGCGCTTCCGTACCTACAAGCTGGCGAAACGCTTCGACCAGGATATTTCCGCCGTCTGTGCCGCATTTTCCGTGACGCTGGATGGCGACAAGATCAGCGATATCCGGATTGCCTTCGGCGGCATGGCGGCCACGCCGAAACGCGCGGCGCTCACTGAAGCCGCCCTGCGCGGCCAGGTCTGGAGCGAAGCAGTGATGGAAGCCGCGGTGGCGTTGATGTCGGATGACTACAAGCCGCTGTCGGACATGCGCGCTTCCAGCGAGTACCGCATGAAGACCTCGCAAAACCTGCTGCGTCGGTTCTGGCTGGAAACCCGTATCGAAGCCCCGTTGCGTACCGACCAGGTCAATCCTTTCGTGTGCGCCTAAGCCGCGACGAAGATAAAGAGTAGACGTCATGAACAAGCAAACTGAAGTTTTTATGCAAGCCAAGCCGCAACAGCACTCCGCAGCCTGGGCGGAAGTCGGCCAATCGCGTCCGCACGAATCGGCGGTGCTGCATGTGCTGGGCGAAGCAACCTATACCGACGACATCCCGGAAGCGCAAGGCACGCTGCATGCCGCGCTCGGCATGTCGCAAAAGGCCCACGCCCGCATCCGTTCGATCAATCTTGACGCCGTGCGCAGCGCGCCAGGCGTGGTCACGGTCCTCACTGCCGCCGATATTCCCGGGACCAACGATTGCGGTCCCATCATCCACGACGATCCGATCCTGTCGGAAGGCCTGGTCGAATATGTCGGCCAGCCGATCTTCGTCGTCATCGCCGACAGCCATGACAATGCGCGGCGCGCGGTGCGCAAGGTCGTCATCGATTACGAAGAGCTGCCAGCCATCCTGACGCCGCAGGCCGCGCACGCGGCGAAATCGTACGTGCTGCCGCCGATGCGGCTCACGCGCGGCGATGCGCAACGGGCGTTTGAAACAGCGCCCAACCGCGTCAGCGGCCAGCTGTATGTCGGCGGCCAGGAGCAGTTTTACCTGGAAGGCCAGATTTCCTACGCCATCCCGAAAGAACAGAACGGCATGCTGGTGCTGTGCTCGACCCAGCACCCGACCGAAATGCAGCACGTGGTGGCGCATGCGCTGGGCGTCCACTCGCACAATATCGTGGTCGAATGCCGGCGCATGGGCGGCGGCTTCGGCGGCAAGGAATCGCAATCGGCCTTGTGGGCCGCGGCAGCGGCAATCGGCGCCGCCAAGCTGAAGCGTCCGGTCAAGCTGCGCGCCGACCGCGACGACGACATGATGGTGACCGGCAAGCGCCACTGCTTCCACTATGACTATGAAGTCGGCTACGACGACGCCGGCCGCATCGTCGCCGCCCGCGTCGAGATGGTCAGCCGCGCCGGCTTCTCGGCCGACTTGTCGGCGCCGGTGGCTACCCGCGCCGTCTGCCACTTCGACAACACCTATTACCTGTCCGACGTCGACATCAAGGCAATGTGCGGCAAGACCAATACCCAGTCGAATACCGCTTTCCGCGGCTTCGGCGGCCCGCAGGGCGCGATTGCGATCGAATACATCGTCGATGAAATCGCCCGCAACCTGGGACGCGACGCGCTGGACATCCGCAAGCTGAATTTCTACGGCCGCAACGACGAAGAGGGCCGCAATGTCACGCAGTACGGCCAGAAGGTCGTCGACAATGTGATCCATGAGCTGGTCGCCGAACTGGAAGCGAGCAGCGAATACCGCCGGCGGCGCGCCGCGGTCGAAGCGTTCAACGCCAGCAGCCCGGTACTGAAAAAAGGTTTGGCGCTGACGCCGGTCAAGTTCGGCATCGCCTTCAACGTCACCCACTTCAACCAGGCCGGCGCGCTGGTCCATGTGTACACCGACGGTTCGGTGCTGGTGAACCACGGCGGCACCGAAATGGGCCAGGGCATCAACACCAAGGTGGCGCAGGTGGTGGCGCACGAACTCGGGATTCCGCTGGAACTGGTGCGCGTCACCGCCACCGACACCAGCAAGGTGGCCAATACCTCGGCCACCGCGGCCTCCACCGGCGCCGACCTGAACGGCAAGGCGGCGCAGAATGCGGCGCATACGATTCGCCAGCGCCTGGCGGAATTCTTCGCCAAATTGCACAACGGCGACGCCAAGGAAGTTACATTCTCCGCCGGCGCGGTGCATCTGGGCGAGCACAGCCTGGCCTTCGGCGAACTGGCGCAAAAGGCTTACCTGTCACGGGTGCAATTGTGGTCCGACGGCTTCTACGCCACGCCGGGCTTGCACTGGGATCCGAAAACCATGACCGGCCGGCCGTTCTCCTATTACGCTTACGGCGCTTCGGTGTCGGAAGTGGTGGTCGACACCTTTACCGGCGAATGGAAATTGCTGCGCGCCGATGCGCTCTACGATGCCGGCCAGTCGCTCAATCCCGCAATTGACATCGGCCAGGTCGAAGGCGCCTTCATCCAGGGCATGGGCTGGCTCACCACCGAAGAACTGTGGTGGAACAAGGACGGCAAGCTGATGACGCATGCGCCGTCGACTTACAAGATCCCGGCCATCTCGGATTGCCCGCAGGATTTCCGCGTCAAGCTGTTCAAGAACCGCAACGTCGAAGACAGCATCCACCGCTCCAAGGCGGTTGGCGAACCGCCGCTGCTGCTGCCGTTCTCGGTCTTTTTCGCGATCCGCGATGCCGTCGCCAGCGTCGGCGGCAACCGTTTCAATCCGCCATTGAATGCGCCGGCCACCAGCGAAGCGATCCTTAAATCGGTCGATGCGGTCCGCGCCATGGCGCGCGCGGCCTGATCCGGAGTCACACCATGAGCAACTGGCTGGAAGCGCTCACGACGCTGATCACGCAAACCTCGCAGAACACGACGGCGATCCTGGTCACCGTGGCGCAGGTCGAGGGCTCCGGGCCGCGTGAGCCGGGCGCAAAAATGGTGGTGACCGCGGTTGGCCAGTTCGACACCATCGGCGGCGGCCACCTCGAACTGCAAGCCGTCAGGATCGCCCGCGAGATGCTGGAAGAAGGCTTGTCGCTGAGCCGCGAACGGCGCCTGCAGCGCTTTTCTCTCGGCCCCTCGCTGGGCCAGTGCTGCGGCGGCGTGGTGCACCTGGCATTTGAGCGCGTGACTTCCGCCTCGGCTGACTACTTCAGTTTCCTGCAGCGCCGCCTGCGCGACGCGGAAGACAGCTGGCGCCTGGTGGCGCTGGACGACGCGGCGCCACCCGCCATGTGCGACGCCGACGGCGCGCGCCTGCACGGGCCGGGACGTTTGCCTACCTTGCCGTCCTTGCTGGCCCCGTCCGCCAAGGCGCTTGGCGCCTGCACCATCCTGCGTGACGATCACGGCCGCCGCTGGCTGCTGGATGCCTGCCTGGCGACGCGGCCGCAGTTGTTCCTGTTCGGCGCCGGCCATGTCGGCGCGGCAATCGTCAAGGCGCTTGGCGACTTGCCTTGCCGCGTAGTGTGGATCGACGAACGCGAAGAAATGTTTCCAGACGTCCTGCCGGCCAATGTCCGCATCGAAGCGACCGATACGCCGGAAGCCGTGGTGGACAACGCGCCGGACGGCTCCTGCTTCCTCGTGATGACCCACAATCACGCGCTCGACCAGCGCTTGTCGGCGCAGATCCTGCAGCGCGCCGGAGTCGCCTGGTTCGGCCTGATCGGTTCCAAGAGCAAGCGCATGCAGTTCGAGCATCGCCTGCATGAACGCGGCATTTCGCATGAACGGCTGGCCGAGATGGTGTGCCCGATCGGAATTGCCGGCATTGTCGGCAAAGAGCCGGCAGTCATCGCCGCTTCAGTGACGGCGCAGCTGCTGCAGGTGTGGGAGCGCATCGCCAGGCAGCAGCAAGCAGCGGCCAGCGCCCCGCAATTGCGCCTGCCGCTGCAACTGGTCAGCACCATTTAAATCAAATCTGGATCGGACCCGGTTTGCATCGGGTCCGTGATGCATCGCCCATAGCGGCCCTAGTCCGCTTTTTATTCAAGGATAGCTCTCATGTCAGCCCTCAGTTTCAGCCATATCGACCAGTCCGCATTGCAAGCCTACCGGGCAAGCCTCCTGCATTTCAGCGCGGATCCTGCCCATCGTTCGGATGCCTGTCATTGGCATGAAGACGGCTTGCTGCTGATCGCCGACGGCAAGGTGGCGGCCGCCGGCGACTATCAGCAACTGTCCCTGCAATTGAAGGCTGAGCTGAAAGGGGAACTGAAGATCCAGGACTATCGCGGCAAGATCATCATGCCGGGCTTTATCGACACTCACCTGCACTACCCGCAGACCGACATGATCGCCTCGCCGGCGCCAGGCCTGCTGCCGTGGCTGGAAAAATATACTTTCCCAACCGAGCGCAAGTTCAGCGACCCGGCCCACGCCGGCGAAGTCGCCAAATTCTTTATCGATGAACTGCTGCGCTGCGGCACCACGACAGCGATGGTGTATTGCACCGTCAATCCGGTTTCGGTGGACGCCTTCTTCAGCGCCAGCGAAGCGCGCAACCTGCGCATGATCACCGGCAAGGTGCTGATGGACCGCAACTGCCCTGAATTCCTGCAAGACACCGCCGAAGGCGGCATCCGCGACAGCGAAGAGCTGCTGAAGAAATGGCACAAGCGCGGCCGCCAGCTGTATGCGATCACTCCGCGTTTCGCACCGACTTCCAGCAACGCGCAATTGCAGCTGGCAGGCGAACTGGCGCAAGCCTACCCTGACGCTTACCTGCAAACGCACGCCGCCGAAAATACCGATGAAGTGGCCTGGGTCAAATCGCTGTTTCCGCAGTCGCGCAGCTACATGGACGTCTACGACAAGTACGGCATGCTGCGCCCGCGCTCGATGTACGGACATTGCGTCTGGCTCGACGATGAAGATCGTCGTCGCATGGCTGAGACGCAATCGGCAGTGGCGATCTGCCCTACTTCCAATCTGTTCCTCGGCAGCGGGCTGTTCGATTTTGCAGGCGCCGACACCGCGGGCGTACCGCTGTCGCTGGCCACCGACGTCGGCGGCGGCACCAGCTTCTCGATGCTGCAAACCATGAACGAAGCGTATAAGGTGGCGCGCATGGCGAACACCTACTTGCCTGCAATGCGCATGTTCTACCTGGCGACCTTGGGCGGCGCGCGCAGCATGCAGCTGGAAGGCACGATCGGCAATTTCGTTCCGGGAGCCGAGGCCGATTTCATCGTGCTCGACCCAAAAGCTACGCCATTGCTGGCGCGCCGCAGCGAACGTACCGAGAGTCTGGAAGAGTTGTTGTTTGCGCTGGCCTTGCTGGGAGATGACCGGGCGATTGCGGCGACCTTTGCCGCCGGCAAGCTGGTGCACAGCCGCGCCTGATGCATGTGATGCAAGGCGGGTAATCGTGCCAACGCCGTCTTTCCGCCTCTATTTTCCACCCTCACGGGCAGGCACGCTGTGCCTGCGCTACGGCCGCAATACGTATTTGTTCTCGCTGACGCATTCATAGCGCTGCAATACATTGCCGCTGTCGTCCACGCTTTCGAGATACACATCGAACTGCCACAGGCGCGCCATATGGCGCAGCATTTCATCGGTGCCTTCGGCCAGCGGCCGGGCGTCGCTGCGGAAATGACGCAGGGTCAGGCTGCGGTCGCCGCGGGTATTGACTGACCAGACCTGGATGTTGGGTTCGCGGTGGTTGATATCGTACTGGCGCGACAGCGCTTGCCGCACATACTGGTAACCGGCATCGTTGTGGATCGCCGAGACTTCCAGCTCGCTGCGGTTTTCATCGTCCAGCACCGCAAACAGGCGCATGTCGCGTATCAGCTTCGGCGACAGATACTGAGCGACGAAGCTTTCATCCTTGAAGTTGCGCATCGCGTAATGCAAGGTTTCCAGCCAGGGCGTGCCTGCCAGTTCCGGAAACCAGCGGTAATCTTCTTCGGTGGGATTTTCGCAGATGCGACGGATATCGCTCATCATGCCGAATCCCAGCGCATAGGGATTGATCCCGCTGTAATAGGACTTGGTCACCGGCGGCTGGTAGACGACGTTGCTGTGGGAATGCAGGAACTCCATCATGAAACCGTCGGTCAGCTTGCCTTCATCGTACAGCGTGTTGAGAATCGTGTAGTGCCAGAAAGTGGCCCAGCCTTCGTTCATGACCTGGGTCTGGCGCTGCGGATAGAAATACTGGGCGATCTTGCGCACGATGCGGATCACTTCGCGTTCCCATGGTTCCAGCAGCGGCGAATTCTTCTCGGCAAAGTACAGCAGGTTTTCCTGCGTCTCCGGCGGGAAGCGTCCTTCGACACGTTCGGCGGCTTCTTCCTTTTTTTCCGGCAGGGTGCGCCACAATTCATTGACTTGCGACTGCATGTATTCGGCCCGTTCGCGCCGTTGCGCCTGCTCTTTTTCCAGCGACAGTTTCTGCGGCCGCTTGTAGCGGTCGACGCCGTAGTGCATCAGCGCATGGCAAGAGTCCAGCAGCTCCTCGACCTTGGAAAAGCCGTAGCGCTCTTCGCATTCGGCGATGTACGCCTTGGCGTAGACCAGATAATCGATGATGGCGTGGGCATCGGTCCACAGCTGGAACAGGTAATTGCCCTTGAAAAAGGAGTTGTGCCCATACGCTGCGTGCGCTACCACCAGCGCCTGCATCGTCATGGTGTTTTCTTCCATCAGGTAGGCGATGCAGGGATTCGAATTGATGACGATCTCGTAGGCCAGGCCCATCTGCCCGCGCTTGTAATCGCGCTCGGTCATCAGGAAGTGCTTGCCGAACGACCAGTGCCGGTAATTCACCGGCATGCCCGCCGAAGCGTAGGCATCCATCATCTGCTCGGCAGTGATGATCTCCAGCTGGATCGGGTAGATATCCAGCTTATAGCTGGCGGCGACGCGGGCAATTTCGTCGTTGTATAGTTCGATCAGGTCGAAGGTCCAATCGGACGGACAGGGCAGCGCCTGATTGACGCCCTTGGCTAGGCGATCGTTCATGAATGGACCTGCTTTTCAAACAGTTCACGGAATACCGGATAAATCTCGCTGGCGGTCTGCACCTTTTTCATCGCAAACTGCGGATTGACGGCCGCGATCTGCTGGTACTCGGTCCACAGGTTCTGTTCTTCCACGGTCACCTGGATATAAGCGAAGTAGCGCGAACGCGGCAGGATTTCCAGCTCCAGCAGTTCACGGCACTTGGGCGAATCGTCATTCCAGTTGTCGCCGTCGGAAGCCTGGGCGCCATAGATGTTCCAGTCGCCCGGCGGATAGCGTTCGTCGATGATCTTCTTCATCAGCTCCAGCGCGCTGGACACCACCGTGCCGCCGCTTTCCTGCGAGTGGAAGAAGGTATCTTCATCGACCTCGTCGGCACGCGTGTGATGGCGGATGAACACGACTTCGATGTGCTCGTAATTACGCGTCAGGAACAGGTACAGCAGAATGAAGAAGCGCTTTGACAGATCCTTGCGCTGTTCGTCCATCGAACCCGATACGTCCATGACGCAGAACATCACGGCGCGGCTGGACGGCTGCGGCACCTTGATCCGGTTGACATAGCGCAGGTCGAAAGGATCGATGAAAGGAATCCGCCAGATGCGGCCTTTCAGGTGATGGATATCCTCTTCCAGGCGGACGATTTCGTCGCGCCGGTCGTTAGGATCGACCTTCAGCGTTTCCAGCAGCGCTTCCAGCTCGCGCAGCTTGACCACCAGCGGCGAGCCAAGCGCAATGCGGCGTCCGAGCGAGCTGCGCAGGGAACGGACGATATCGATATTGTTGGGGCTGCCTTCGGTGGAATAACCGGCGCGCATGTTTTTCCAGCTGGGCACCGCCAGCAGATTGGTCTTGATCAGGCGCGGCAGCTCCAGGTCTTCGAAAAAGTACTGCATGAATTCTTCGCGCGACAACTGGAATACGAATTCGTCCTCGCCCTCGCCGGAATTGCTGGCGGAACTGCCGCCGCCACCGCCAGACCCACCGTCTGGACGGGGAATACGGTCACCTTGCAGATAATCCTGGTTGCCGGGATGGACCATCTCGCGCTTGCCGCCGGGTCCGTGGCCGAACACCGGCTCACTGATGCCCTTGCGCGGAATGCTGATGCTCTTGGCGTTTTCGATTTCCTTGATGCCGCGGTCGCGCACGGCTTCGGTCACCGAACGATGAATGGCCGCCCGGAAGCGCCGCAAGAAGCGCTCCCGATTGGCAATGCTTTTGTTCTTGCCAGACAGTCTACGGTCGATTATCTGATGCAACACGATCGGCTCTCCTAGTCAGACGGCATCCGGTGAGTCGCTGCTACTATCGGCTCGCCTTAGGCCCCGTTAGTAAATAACTTGAACATTTGTGCGGCCGTAGCCGGCGCGCTGCTGCGTTGCCCACCGCTTGCAGTGCTCGCACTGCGGCGCGTCTGGCGCCTTGCTTCGCATCCAGCTACAGCCGCCCAAATGCCCAACTTATTCCCTAGCGAGCCCTTACGATGACTTGCGCACGCGCAGATACCATTCGCACAGCAAGCGCACCTGCTTCGGCGTATAGCCTTTGCTGACCATGCGATTGACGAAATCCTCGTGCTTGCGCAATTCCTCGTTAGAACCTTTGGCGTTGAATGAAATAACCGGCAGCAGGTCCTCGGTATTCGAGAACATTTTCTTCTCGATCACGACCCGCAACTTTTCATAGCTGGTCCAGAGCGGATTCTTGCCGGCGTTGGAAACCCGCGCCCGCAGCACGAAATTCACGATTTCGTTGCGGAAGTCCTTCGGATTGCTGATGCCCGCCGGCTTTTCGATTTTTTCCAGTTCAGCGTTCAGCGCCGCCCGGTCGAAGCTCTCGCCGGTGTCGTGGTCGCGGAATTCCTGGTCCTGGATCCAGAAGTCGGCATAGGTTACGTAGCGGTCGAAGACGTTCTGGCCGTATTCCGAATACGACTCCAGGTAGGCGGTCTGGATTTCCTTGCCGATAAATTCGGCATAGCGCGTCGCCAGCGTATCCTTGACGTAGGACAGGTACTTTTGCTCCAGCTCTTGCGGGAACTGCTCGCGTTCGATCTGCTGCTCCAGCACATACATCAGGTGCACCGGATTGGCCGCCACCTCGGTCGAATCGAAGTTGAACACGCGTGACAGTATCTTGAAGGCGAAGCGGGTCGAGACCCCGGTCATGCCCTCGTCGACACCGGCGTAATCGCGGTATTCCTGGAACGACTTGGCCTTGGGATCGCTGTCTTTCAGGTTCTCGCCGTCGTACACCTGCATTTTCGAGAAAATACTGGAATTCTCCGGCTCGCCCAGACGCGTCAGTATCGAAAACTGCGCCATCATCTTCAGCGTACCCGGAGCGCATACCGCCTTGCCCAGGGAAGAGGTGCGGATCAGCTTTTCATAGATCTTGATTTCTTCCGACACCCGCAGGCAATACGGCACCTTGACTATATAAATACGGTCCAGCAAAGCTTCGTTGTTCTTGTTGTTGCGGAAGGCCTTCCATTCCGACTCGTTGGAGTGAGCCAGGATGATGCCGTCGAACGGAATCGCGCCGAAACCCTCGGTGCCCTTGAAGTTGCCTTCCTGGGTAGCGGTCAGCAGCGGATGCAGCACCTTGATCGGCGCCTTGAACATTTCGACGAATTCCAGCAAGCCCTGGTTCGACAGGCACAGGCCGCCGGAGTAGCTGTAGGCGTCGGCGTCGTCCTGCGAATACTGCTCCAGCTTGCGGATATCGACCTTGCCGACCAGGGAGGAAATGTCCTGGTTGTTTTCGTCGCCCGGTTCGGTCTTGGAAATGGCGATCTGCCGCAAGATCGAAGGATAGCGCTTAACTACGCGGAATTTCCGTATATCGCCGTTGAATTCGTGCAGCCGCTTGACCGCCCACGGGCTCAATATGGATTTCAGATAACGGCGCGGAATGCCGTATTGCTCTTCCAGGATGGCGCCGTCCTCTTCGTAATCGAACAGGCCCAGCGGCGACTCGTTCACCGGCGAGCCCTTGAGGGAATAGAAGGGAACATGTTCCATCAGCTGTTTGAGGCGTTCGGCGATAGATGATTTGCCGCCGCCGACCGGACCCAGCAAATAGAGAATTTGCTTGCGTTCTTCCAGGCCTTGCGCGGCGTGCCGGAAATAGGCGACCACTTGTTCGATCACCTCTTCCGCGCCGTAGAACTCCTTGAACGCGGGATAAACCTTGAGCACCTTGTTGGCAAAGATGCGCGACAAGGAAGGGTCGTGCCGTGTATCGACCTGTTGCGGCTCGCCTATCGCCATCAGCATGCGTTCGCCGGCGGTTGCATAACCGCTGGGATCGGTCTTACAAAGTGCTAGATATTCTTCTAGGGAAAATTCTTCTTCTCTGGTTTTGTCGAACCGAGTTGCAAAGCTGCTGTAGATATCCATATCACCCCCGCATCAACGATGTTGCGAAAACAAATTGAAGATTACACTATTGAAAGTTCGACCTCTTCGGATACTCGCAGTTCCTTGATCGGCTACCGTCCTTTTCAACCCAGCCCAGAAGAGGATTATTCGATTTGATTCTAATCCTTTTTCTAACTTACAACAGGATTTTCTCTTTTTGCCACATCCTGCTTCTGGTTCCACGGTGCGACTTTGAACAAAATTAACATTCCCGGCAGCGCCAAAACGAAGCACAGAATAAAGAAATGGAACCAGCCGGTTTCCGCCACGATATAGCCGACCGAGGAATTGACGAAGGTCCGCGGCACCGCAGCGAGGCTGGTGAACAAGGCATATTGCGTAGCAGTGTAGCGGGGATCGGTAGCGCGCGCGATGAACGCCACGAAAGCCGCGGTGCCGACGCCGACGCCGAAAGCCTCGCCGCCGATCACGATGGCCAGCACCAGCGGATCGGGACCGACCTGCGCCAGCCAGGCAAATCCCAGGATAGTCACCGCCTGCACCACGCCAAAAATCCACAATGCCCGATTTATTCCTATCTGCACCATCCAGATGCCGCCGACCAGGCCGCCGACCAGGCTGGCCCACAAGCTGGTGGTCTTGGAAATCAGGCCGATCTGCGTCAGGGAAAACCCCAGGTCGATATAAAATTTGGTGGCAAGCGCGGTTGCCATGCTGTCGCCGAGCTTATAGAGGAAAATAAAGGCCAGTATCCACAGCGCGCTGGACCAGCCATCCCTGGTGATAAATTCCTGAAACGGCAATACGACGGCTTCCCGCAGACTCCTTGGCGGCGATCCGTATACCGTCGGCTCCTTGATCAGCAAGGTGCAGATCAGCCCCGGCAGCATGAAACCGGCGGTGATCCAGAACACCGCCTGCCAGCTCATATGATCGGCCAGGAACAGCGACAGGGCGCCCGGCACCATGCCGGCAACCTTATAGGCATTGACGTTGATCGCGGCGCCCAGCCCCTGCTCGCTTTCGGGCAGGATTTCGCGCCGGTAGGCGTCGATCACGATATCCTGGCTGGCCGACAGGAACGCCACCAACGCCGCCATACAAGCGATTGCCGTCACCTGCGAGTGCGGATCCAGCATGCCCATGGCGCCGATGGCGACGAACAGGGTCGCCTGGGTCAGCAGCATCCAGCTGCGCCGGCGGCCGAGTTTGCCGAAGTGGAAGCGATCCATCAGCGGCGACCAGACGAACTTCCAAGTGTAGGGAAACATCACCAGCGCAAACAGCCCCAGCGACTTTACGTTCAGACCGGATTTGCTCAGCCAGGCTTGCAGCAAGCTGAGCAGGATGAACAGCGGCAGGCCGGAACTGAAGCCGAGGAAAGCGCAGATCAGCATGCGCCGGTTGAGGTAGTGATGCCAGGGATTTGAAGCTGAAGTCATAGATGCGCCCGCGGCGGCGGGAGTTGTGGATAATCACGCCGCCCCAGATTCAAACCGTGGGCGGCAAGAATATCCCTTAATTTTTACGGGTTTATTTCTTGCGAAAGCGGAATACCGCAAGACTACCACGCCAGTTGGGCAGCACCGAGATCGGCTGGCCATCGTGCAGCGCTACGCATTCGAGCACTTCCAGGCCGACTTGGTTCGCCAGTTCTTCAAAATCCTTGATGGTGGCGCAGCGCAGGTTGGGGGTGTCATACCATTCGTACGGCAGCGATTTCGACACCGGCATGCGGCCGCGCAGCAGCGCCACCCGGTGCGGCCAGTAGGCGAAATTGGGGAAGGATACGATCGCTTCACGGCCGACGCGGGCGATATCGCGCAAAACGCCTTCCACATTTTTCATCATTTGCAGGGCCGACAGGCAGAGCACGGTGTCGAAGGCATTGTCGGCAAACAGGTTGAGCCCGGCTTCCATGTCTTGCTGGATCACCGAGACGCCGCGCGCCACGCAGGCTGGAATCTTGGCATCGTCGATTTCGACGCCGTAGCCGGCGCACTGCTTGTCGGACTGCAGATAATCGAGCATGACGCCGTCGCCGCAACCGAGGTCGAGCACCTGTGACTGGCCGCGCACCCAATGTGCAATAAAGGCCAGGTCGGGACGCAAGCTGCTTAATTGATCAAAGTTCATGTACGGCTCCTACTGCTTCTGTTGCTGCTGTCGATTCGCTTGCCGGCGCCTGGCCCAGCTCTTGCCAGATGCGGTTGTAATATTCGCCCACCACGCTCATGTAGCGCGGATCGTCCAGCAAAAAGGCATCGTGGCCGTGCGGCGCGTCGATCTCGGCGTAGCTGACGCGGCGCTTGTTGTTGACCAGCGCCTGGACGATTTCGCGGCTGCGTTCCGGCGAAAAACGCCAGTCGGTCATGAACGACACCAGCAGGAACTGCGCCTGGGTGCGGCTCAGCGCCTGGGTCAGGTCGCCGCCGAATTCCTTGGCCGGATCGAAATAATCGAGCGCCTTGGTGATCAGCAGATAAGTATTGGCGTCAAAATATTCAGAGAATTTGTCGCCCTGGTAGCGCAGGTAGGACTCGATTTCAAAATCGATGCCGAAGCCGAACTGGTAGGCGCCGGAGCGCAGGTCGCGGCCGAACTTCTCGGCCATGTCATCGTCCGACAGATAAGTGATATGGCCGACCATGCGCGCCACCCGCAAGCCATTCTTGGGCACCACGCCGTGCGCGTAATAATCGCCGCCGTGAAAACCGGGATCGGTCAGGATCGCCTGCCGCGCCACATCGTTGAAGGCGATGTTTTGCGCCGACAGCTTCGGCGTCGAGGCGATCACCACACAGTGGCGCAGTCGGGCCGGGTACAGCAAACTCCAGGCCAGCGCCTGCATGCCGCCCAGCGAGCCGCCCATCACCGCGGCAAACTGCACGATCCCCAGCGCATCGGCCAGGCGCTCCTGGGCTTGCACCCAGTCTTCCACTGTCACCACCGGGAAGCCGGCGCCGTAGGGCTTGCCGGTAGCGGCATTGATATGCATCGGACCGGTGGAGCCGAAGCAGGAACCGAGGTTGTTGACGCCGATGACGAAGAATTTATTGGTATCGAGCGCTTTGCCGGGCCCAACCATGTTGTCCCACCAGCCGACGTTCTTTTCGTCGTCCTGATACACGCCGGCGACGTGGTGCGAGGCGTTCAGCGCGTGGCAGACCAGCACGGCATTCGATTTGTCGGCATTCAGGGCGCCATAGGTTTCGTACACCAGCGTGTAATCGGCCAGCAGCGCGCCGCTTTGCAATTGCAGCGGTGTCGCGAAATGCATGGATTGCGGAGCAACTATTCCTTGGGACATGGTCAATTTGCTTGTATTGTGTAGAAATAAAAAAAGCCCGAGAGCTTTCGCTAATCGGGCTAAATTCTGGGCTTGTGCTTCAAGCTCGCTTTAGCCGTATTTATTTGGCATCTACCGGTCCGGAAACCAGGTGATGCCGCGCGCCCGCAAGCTGAGGTGGTGAAACCATTCAAATCGGCGCGATGGGACAAGAATAACCAAGTCGGGGCTTGGCGTCAAACTATGATGGCATTGTCATTCCATCAAGCCATGATCCGCATCTGGCTCACCGCGGTGGCGATCGCGCTAGGCTCGGTATTGCGCAGGATTTTCTTGGTTTGCAGCGTCAGGCCGTCGAGGTCGCTGTTCAGCACTTCCTGTTTCACCGCCAGCAATTGCGCCGGATGCATGGAAAATTCAAGCAAACCCATACCCAGCAGCAAACGCGTGAATTTGACGTCGCCCGCCATTTCGCCGCATACCGAGACTGGAATCCCGGCCTTGCGGCCGAGCGCGATCACGGTCGACAGCAGAAACAGCACGGCCGGATGCAAGGGGTTGTACAAGTGCGCGACCTCATGGTCGACGCGATCGATGGCCAGGGTGTACTGGATCAGGTCGTTGGTCCCGATTGACAAAAAATCCATGCGCTTGATGAACATCGGCAAGGCCAGCGCCGCCGCCGGGATCTCGATCATGGCGCCGATCTTGATGGCTTCGTCAAACTTGACGCCGTCGTCGCGCAACTGCTGCTTGGCCTGTTCGATCATGGCCAGGGTCTGGTCGATCTCAAACGCGTGCGCCAGCATCGGGATCAGCAGCTTGACCTGGCCGAAGGCGGAAGCGCGCAAGATCGCCCGCAGCTGCGTCAGGAACAATTGCGGCTCAGCCAGGCAATAGCGGATGGCACGCAAGCCCAGCGCCGGGTTGAGCGCGGTCTGCTCATCGTTGTTGAGCGGCTTGTCGGCGCCGACGTCGAGCGTGCGGATGGTCACCGGCCGGCCTTTCATCGCCACCACCGCCTGCCGGTAGGATTCGAACTGCTCGTCCTCGGTCGGCAAGGCGTGCTGGGTGCCGATGCGGCCCATGAACAGGAATTCCGAGCGGAACAGGCCGACGCCGCTGGCGCCGGATTCCATCGCCGCCGCACAGTCGCTCGGCAGTTCGATATTCGCCAGCAAGGTGATTTCGGTGCCGTCCAGCGTTATGGCGCGGGTTTTCTTGATCTTGCCGAGCTTTCTGCGCGAACGCAGCAGCTGCGCCTGGCGCTCGCGGTATTGCTTGAGTATCACGGTGGCAGGATCGACGATCACCACGCCGGCGTCGCCGTCGATGATGATCCAGTCGTCCTGCTTGATCAGGCGCGAGGCATTGTTCATGCCGACCGCGGCCGGAATATCCAGGCTGCGGGCGACGATCGCGGTATGCGAATTCTGGCCGCCGAGATCGGTCACGAAGCCGGCGAAGGCGCGGTCGCGGAACTGCAGCATATCGGCCGGGGAAATGTCGTAAGCCACCACCACGATGTTGGCGAACGATGCGCCGTCGCTGTCGACTTCGGGCAAGCGGGTGGAAGTGCCGGTCAAGACTTTCAGCAAGCGCTCGCCGACCTGCAGCACATCCATCTTGCGCTCGCGCAGGTAGGGGTCTTCGATTTCATCGAACTGGGTCGACAGCTCGTCGATCTGGGTCACCAGCGCCCATTCGGCGTTGTACTGGCGGTTGCGGACAATATCGAGCGACATCTCGGCCAGCATCGGATCCGACAGGATCAGCAGGTGGACGTCGACAAAAGCGCCCAGCTCGGGCGGCGACTCTTTCGGCAAATCATTGCGGATGGTTTGCAGTTCGGTACGCACGGTGGCGACCGCGCTCTGCAGCCGCTGGACTTCAGCTTCGACCTCGGTTTCGCCGATCAGGTAGTGCTTGACGTCCATGGCAGCCGGCGCCAGCAGGTGCGCGCGGCCGATCGCGATGCCGCGCGAAACCGGAATGCCGTGTAAGGTAAAGGATGCCATCTGGTCACCGCTGTATAAAGATAGATAGAGATAAATGCGGAACCGGGTTAGCTGACAGGCGGGTTTTACTCGCCTTCGCCAAACTTATCCTGAATTAACTGGTTTAAGGCATCAAAACAGGTTTTTTCATCCTCACCGTCGGCTTCCAGCAAGATCGTGCTGCCCTTGCCGGCCGCCAGCATCATCACGCCCATGATGGATTTGGCGTTAACGCGGCGTTTGTTGCGGGTCATCCAGACTTCACATTTAAACTTGCTGGCCAGTTGGGTAAATTTGGCTGAGGCACGTGCGTGCAAGCCAAGCTTGTTGATAATTTCGATTTCTTGTTGAATCATCTTGTCTTTTAATAATGTTAACTATCTTAGCTATCAACTCTAAGCCTAAGCGCGCGTAAATCCGTTCCTGCCATCTGTTGCCATGCTGTCAATGCGACACACGGACCCGGTTATCCACTCTTACCGCGCCGCCCTGGCCGCCGGCCAGCGCCATTTCGGTCACCACGTCGAGCGTATCGTTGCGGTAAGTCAGGGCGCGCAGCAGCATCGGCAAGCTGATGCCGGCAATCACCTGGGTCTGGCTGCCGCTGCAAAACGGCAACGTGCAATTGGAAGGCGTGCCGCCCATGACGTCGGTGATCACCAGCACGCCGGAGCCGTCGTCGAGACGGGCCGCGGCCTGCTTGGCGAGTTTTTGCACTTCCATCGGATTCTGGTCGGCGATCACGTCGATCGCTTCCAGCCGTTCGGGTGTATGGCGAAACACGTGAGAGGCAGCTGCGATGAATGCCTGGCCCAGTGGAGCATGGGTTAAAAGAAGAATGCCAATCATAGTTTCACTCGAATCCGCAACGCGGACTATCCCGGTTTACAACGGTTTTACTGCAACACATATCGCACGCCGGCGGGTGCCGGCGCTGACGAAAAAACTTCGCCCGGCTTAAGCCAGGGCTGCTTCCAGCGCATCAATGAACATCTCGGCAACATCAAAACCGGCTTGCTGCTTGATTTCCTGGAAACAAGTCGGACTGGTAACGTTGACCTCGGTCAAATAGTCGCCGATCACATCTAATCCTACCAGTAACAAGCCGCGCTGTGCCAGCACCGGCCCAAGTGCTTCGCCGATTTCACGGTCGCGCGCAGTCAGCGGCTGGGCCACGCCGATTCCGCCCGCCGCCAGGTTGCCGCGCACTTCGCTGCCCTGCGGAATCCGCGCCAGCGAAAACGGCACCACTTTACCGCCAATCACCAGCACCCGCTTGTCGCCGGCGGTAATTTCGGGAATGAAACGCTGGATCATGATGGTGCGCTGGCCGTTGTCGGTCAGGGTTTCAATGATCGAGCCCAGGTTCAGGCCGTCTTGCCGGACCCGGAAAATCCCGGTGCCGCCCATGCCGTCGAGCGGCTTCAGGATCACGTCATGATGTTCTTCATGGAAGGCGCGCAGGCGCGCCGCATCGCGCGTCACCAGGGTCGGCGAGGTGTATTTCGAGAACTGCGCGATGGCCAGTTTTTCATTATGGTCGCGGATTGCCTGCGGCTTGTTGAAGACGCGCGCGCCCTGGGTTTCCGCCAGTTCCAGCAGGTAAGTGGTATAGATGTATTCCATGTCGAAAGGCGGGTCCTTGCGCAGCAGGATCGCATCGAATTCCGACAGGAACATGGCGGCCGGCGCACTGGCGCGGAACCAGTCCTTGTCATCCCCGGTGAGGGTCACCTTGATCACACTGGCCGTCACGATGCCGCTTTCCAGCGCCATGTCCTTTTGCTCGAAGGCATAGATGGTATGGCCGCGTTTGACCGCCTCCACCATCATGGCGTAAGTCGAATCCTTATACGTCTTGAAGGTGCTGAGGGGATCGGCGAGGAAAGCGATTTTCATATTTGGGCCCTATGGTTGCTGAGGTCAGGACAAGCTGCCAATTAGTATTCTTCCGGATTCGGATCGGTTTTTTCCATTTCCAGCGAAGCCGCCAGCAGACCGAGCCGCGCCACGACGCCGTACATGTAAAAGCGATTCGGCGCGGTCGTACCCGGTTTAGCCAGCATATCCGGCAAGGCGTGCTGCTGGGCAAACGCCAGCGGCACGAAATGCGCGCCCGGCGCATTCAGGTTTTCATTGATGCCGCGCTCCGCGTGTACGCGGTAAAAGCCGCCGACGACATAACGGTCGATCATGTACACCACCGGTTCCGCGACCGCGTCGTTGATGTGCTCGAAAGTATGCACGCCTTCCTGGATGATCAGGTCATGAATCTCGCCGCCGGTTTTGCCGAGCGACAGCTTCTCGCGTTGCTTGCGGCTCAGCTCCTTGATCTGGCTGACATCGGTCACGCTCATCACGCCCATGTCATCGGTGCCCGCATCGGCCTTGACGATCACGAACGGCTTTTCGGTGATGCCATATTCCTTGTATTTCTTGCGGATCTTCGCCAGCAGCGAGCTGACGCTGGCCGCCAGCTTGTCGTCGCCGTCGGTGGCCTGGAAATCGACCTGGTCGACCTTGGCGAAAAACGGGTTCAGCATCCACGGATCAACATCGATCAGCTTGGCGAATTTCTTCACCACTTCGTCGTAAGCCGTGAAATGGTTGCTCTTGCGGCGCACAGTCCAGCCGGCGTGCAGCGGCGGCAAGACATTTTGCTCGTTGAGGTTTTCCAGGATCGCCGGCGTACCGGACGACAGGTCGTTGTTGAGCAAAATAGTGCAGGGATCGAAGTTCTTCAACCCCAGGCGGCGGCCATTGGCGGAACGCTCCAGCGGCTCCAGCGTGATGGTGCTGCCGTCCGGCAATTCAATGGTTTGCGGCTCCTTGACATCTTCCGCCAGCGAACCGAGCCGCACGTGCAGGCCGGTCTGGCGGAACACCTGCATCAGCCGCGCGACGTTTTGCAGATAGAACGTATTGCGTGTATTGAGCTCCGGCAGCAGCAACAGGTTCTTGGCGTCCGGACAATATTTCTCGATGGCCGCCATCGCTGCCTGTATCGCCAGCGGCAGCATTTCCGGCGACAGATTGCTGAAGCCGCCCGGAAACAGATTGGTATCGACCGGGGCCAGCTTGTAACCGGAATTGCGCAGGTCGACCGAGCAATAGAACGGCGGCGTGTGCTCCTGCCATTCCATCCGGAACCAGCGCTCGATAGCCGGGGTAGCTGCGAGGATTTTCTTTTCTAGATCGAGCAACGGGCCATTCAGGGCCGTGACGAGGTGCGGAACCATATAAAACTTTCTTTTGGAAACGATGTAGCGTGTGCAAATGCGTTGCTGCCAGCCAAAGAAGCGTGTTTCAAGACTTCCGGGACAAGCCGACGATTCTAACGGGAAATGCATTGTTTCGCCCGTCACCCGCCGCAATGTTGCGCAAATGGCGCGATGGCTTCCCGATGAGGCCGATTAGCTCACTTTACATCGGGCCGCCAGCGAATTTTTAAAGCCCTTCGGTTGACAAAAAGCGCAATGAAACGCCCTGCCTTTGTGCCATATTCGCGCCAGACAAGATTGCCTTATATGCAACAATCAATCCCTAGGTCATTTATTTGTTAGGCAGCAGGCTTTATTCAACGATGCAGTATTTTTACGATACATGGCAATCTCAGCCGGCGTAATGGCAAAGTATATATTTTGTCATTATTTTGCGAGAATCGGCCTTGAGGAAAGAGGCCGTTTTCGCCATGAAGCTCGAACCGGCATTGTGCGTGCCTAGATTTGCTTGTACATGAAACTGGTGTCCGTCAGCTTGCCCGCGGTCGAGCGCGCATAGTCCGGAATGACGCCAGCCAGCTCATATCCCATGGCGCTGTACAGGGATTCGGCGGCATCTCCGGTGCGGGTGTCGAGGATCAGCAAGGAACGGCCGTCGGCCCGGGCGATCGCCTCAGCCTGTTGCATCAAAGTGCGCGCCACGCCCTTGCGTCTCGCCTGCGGATGCACCAGCAACTTGGCAATCTCGGCGCGATGATGGCCGTTGGCGGGCGTCGCCAGCACGACCTGCACGGTGCCGACCACCTCGCCGGCAACGCGCGCCACCAGCAGGCGGCGGCCGCCGCTCACCAGCGAGCCGCTGACGCCATACCAGAAGGAAAAAGCGTCCTCGGCAGCCGGCGTGTCGACGAAGCCGATGCTGGCGCCATGCGCCACGCAAGCGATCAGAATATCGGTGAGCGGGCCCACTACGCCATCGAACTGGTCGGCCCTGACGTCTTCCACCGTACAGCCGCCCGGGCGTTGCGGGGTGATGGTCGGGTCCATGGAAATCTCCTGAATCTGCTGCTCTTGAACTGGAAACAAAAAATCCCAGGCGATGGCTATCGGCCCGGGATTGCGCAAGACGCCGATCAAGCCGCCGGACAGCGCTGCTTCCTGCTATCCGGCGAAATCAGGCATGGCTTGATCGAACGTCTTAATCGCACATCTTAATCATGGTAGGCGGATTCGCCATGGCTGGAGATATCCAGGCCTTCGCGTTCTTCTTCTTCAGTCACGCGCAAGCCCATGACGATGTCGACCAGCTTGAATGCGACCAGCGATACCAGGCCTGACCAGACCAGCGTGGTCAGCACGCCTTCGAACTGGATCCACAGCTGGCCGGGGATCGAATAGTCTGGCAGGACCGCATTGGTGACGTAGTCATAAATGCCCGTGCCGCCGAGGCTAGGCGCCGCGAACACACCGGTGAGCAGCGCGCCCATGATGCCGCCGACGCCATGCACGCCGAAGACGTCCAGCGCATCGTCTGCACCCAGCAAACGTTTCAGGCCAGTCACGCCCCACAGGCAAACGAAGCCAGCCAGCAAGCCCATGATCAACGCGCCCATCGGGCCGACGAAACCGGCTGCAGGCGTAATCGCCACCAGGCCAGCCACCGCGCCGGATGCGCCACCGAGCATGGAAGGCTTGCCCTTGCCGATCCATTCGCCGGCGCTCCAGCTCAGCACCGCCGCAGCCGTCGCCAGCAAGGTATTGATGAAGGCCAGGGCTGCGCTGCCGTTGGCTTCCAGGGCCGAACCGGCATTGAAGCCGAACCAGCCGAACCACAGCAGCGATGCGCCAACCATGGTCAGGGTCAGGCTATGCGGCTTGAAGGCTTCCTTGCCGAAACCGACGCGCTTGCCGATCACGTACGAACCGACCAGGCCGGCGATCGCGGCATTGATATGCACCACGGTGCCGCCGGCGAAATCAAGCGCCCCCTTCTGGAACAGCCAGCCGCCGGTAGCGGTCAGCTTCTCTGCGGAAGCAGCATCGACAAAGCCATCCGGACCAGGCCAGAACCAGACCATGTGCGCCATCGGCAGGTAAGCGAAAGTGAACCACAATACGGTGAACACCAGGATCGCCGAGAACTTGGCGCGTTCGGCAAAGGCGCCGATGATCAGGGCGCAGGTAATCGCCGCAAACGCGCCCTGGAACACGACATAGGCGAACTCAGGCACCACCACGCCCTTGCTGAAGGTAGCCGCCACGGAATCAGGCGTCATGCCATGCAAGAACAAGCGGCTGAAGCCACCGAAGAAGGAATTGCCTTCCGTGAACGCAATGCTGTAGCCGTAGAGTATCCACAGCACGATAATCAGCGAGAACACGGTGAAGCACTGCATCAGCACCGACAGCATGTTCTTGCTGCGCACCAGGCCGCCGTAGAACAGGCCCAGGCCTGGCAAGGTCATCAGGATCACGAATGCAGTACTGACCAGCAGCCAGGCGGTGTCGCCCTTGTTCGGCACCGGAGCCGCGGGAGCTGCCGCGGCAGGCGCTGCCGCAGCGGCGGCGGCCGGAGCCGGAGCGGCCGCTGCTGCCGGTGCGGGCGCAGGTGTGGACGCATCCGCGCTGGCGGATGCCACAGCCGCAGCTGGCGCGCTGGCTGCCGGAGCGGACGCCTCGTCAGCCGCCGCAGCCGGCAGCATCGAAGTCGCCGCGATCAGCGCGCAAGACGCCAAAATCGTTGCCAATATTCTGTTCATATTTTTATCCCCTTAGATTGCGTCTTTGCCGGTTTCACCGGTACGAATACGAATAACTTCCTGCAGATCAAATACAAAAATCTTGCCGTCGCCGATCTTGCCGGTACGGGCCGCGGTCTCGATCGCTTCTACCGCCTGCTCCAGAATGCTGTCGTCCACTGCTGCTTCGATTTTTGTCTTCGGCAGGAAGTCGACGACATATTCAGCGCCGCGATACAGTTCCGTGTGGCCCTTCTGGCGTCCGAAACCTTTTACTTCAGTCACGGTGATGCCTTGCACGCCTATCGCCGAAAGTGCTTCACGCACCTCGTCGAGCTTAAATGGTTTGATGATCGCTGTAATCAGTTTCATATCGGCCTCGTTGGTTTTGTGAGACGGCGGCGCGAAGCGCTTGCCGCTGCTGCTGTCGTTTTTAGAAAGTTTTTGCCAAAGAAAACACCACGCCGTTGCGCCCCAGGTTCTTGCCGCTCGGGCTGACATACGCGCCATCCTTGGCGTCGGTGCCGACATAGGCCAGCCCCAGGGTGATGCCGGCGAGCTGGTCAAAGGTCTTGGTGGCGCCGATTTTCCAGTCGGTATAGCTGGCGAAGCTGGTATGTTCCACGGTCTGGTGGCCAAGATGCAGGCCAAGCGTGACGCCGGCGCCGACATCGATGTTGGCGCCGGCATCGTAGTAAGCGCTGTTCTTGCTGTCGATGGTGCCGAACAGGTTGGTCATCGCATGCGAATATTTGAAGTAGGCCGGTCCGTAGCCGATCTGGCCGTACAGCTCGAAAGTGTTGGCGTTACGGCCGATCTGGCTGTAGTTGTTGGTCGGGTAGTAGTAGTACAGGCCGCCGACGTCATAGGTAAAGCCGCCCGGCAGGTCGCCGCGCTTGCCGCCGTAGATATCCCACTCCACCGGTCCCTTGCCGCCGGTGCCGGTATTGGCGCTGTCGACTGCATCCTTGATCCACTTGATGTTGGAGAGCCAGGTGCCGGCGTACAGGCCGGTTGGATTATTGGTGTAATCGGCGCCGCCCTGCACGGCAGGATCGAAACGCGTTTGCGAAATGCCGCGGAAACGGTAGTCGTTCACGAGGCCGATGTTGTAACTGATTTCATTGTCAGGCTTGGCATCTTCGGCGTGCGCAAAACCTGCGGTGAAGCTTGCTGCTATTGCTGCGGCTAAAATCAGCTTTTTCATGGAAATCCCTGTTGGTATGTTGAATGAAAACCGCTAAATCAGTACTCTCGGTACTTTCCATAGCAGAACCCATGCCAACTGTTCCAGCCGCTTCTTTTGCCCGCTTAATACCGCTTATGGGGCGATTTATTTACGCTTTTTTAGTGACTGTTAATTAGGGGACGTTCTTGTGCAGAAATATTGTGCAGTGCAGCGCACCAAAATAAAGCATATGCCTGGCAGCGCATTATTCTGGTGCAGCGATCATCCGATCTGACTACATGACATCTTGTAGTCAGCTACAAATCAACGCCAGACTTGTTGCAGCAATAGCAATGCATGGCGGATCGCGGCCTCATCCACGCCGGCAAAACCCAGCGCCAGGCCGGCGCGGTGCTGCGGATTCACCGCCAGGCCAGGGATGCAAAAACGGCTCAGCGGATTGATTTCAACCCCTGCGGCGATCGCTTTTGCCACCAGCTCGGTTTCCTGCTGCGCACTGGCCAACGGCAGGCTCAGATGCAGGCCGGCGGCGACCTTGGGCAAGGGCAGTTGCGCGCCGAACAGCGGCTCCCAGGCCGCCAGCAAAGCATCGCGCCGGGAACGGCTGGCGCGCCGCATGCGGCGGATGTGCCGCTGGAAATGGCCGGCGGCGATGAACTCGGCCATCACGGCCTGGTCCGCCGCCGGCGGGTGGCGATCGCCCATGGCGCGCAGCGCGCCGAGCGCCGGCGCCAGCTTGGGCGGCAGCACCAGATAGCCGAGGCGCAGGCCGGGAAAGGCTATTTTCGAAAAAGTGCCGACATACAGCACGCGGGCGTTGTGATCCAGCGCCGCCAGCGGCGCCAGCGGCGTGCCGTCATAGCGATATTCACCGTCGTAGTCATCTTCGATGATCCAGCTGTCGTGGCGTTCGGCCCAGGCCAGCAGTTCGAGCCGCCGCGCCAGCGACAGCGTAACGCCGACCGGATACTGGTGCGACGGCGTCACATACGCCAGGCGGCAGTCGTCGTGCAGCGCCAGCCGGCTGGTGACCATGCCATCCTGGTCCAGCCCGATTCCCACCAATTGCGCACCGGATAAAGCCAAGGCGGCAGCGGCTGCCGGATAGCATGGATTTTCCACCACTACCTTGTCGCCGGCATCCAGCAACAGCTGCGCGCAGAGGGCAATGCCATGCTGGGCGCCGGCGGTGATCATGATTTGCGACGACTCGCAGACCAGGCCGCGCGCCTGGCGCAGGTAGGCTGCGATCAATTCGCGCAAACGCACATCGCCGGCAGCCTCGCCATAACCCATCTGCGCCAGCGGCGCGCGGCGCCAGAAATTGCCTTGCAGGCGCGCCCAGATGGCGCTGGGGAACAGGTCGTAAGCGGGAATGCCAAGCCGGAAGGCGCGCGCCGGGCCGTCAAAGCGGCGCCGCCGTGCCTCAAATCCGCTCAGGCGCTGCTGCATGGATGACAGCTGCATCGCCGGCGCCGCGGCGGCCGGCGCTGCCGGAGCAGCCGTCACCGCAGCCGCCAGGCCGTCGGCATAAGTGCCGTCGCCGACCCTGCTGCTGATATAGCCTTCGGCGTACAACTGTTCATACGCGCGCACCACCGTGTTGCGCGACACCTTCAACGCCAGCGCCAAGTTGCGCGAAGTCGGCAGCTTGATGCGGTAAGTGTCAGGGGTCGCCAGGATGCGCTGGCGCAAGGCCAGGCACAGCTGCTTGGCCAGGCCTTTGCCGCCCTCGAGCGTAATCCCGGCCGGGTCCAGATTCATCGACAGCGCCGGCGCCGCAGGCTTCACCATCAGTTGCGCTGGGGCGATGCCAGCAGTTCGCGCAGCCAGGGTTTCCAGACTGCCGCCACCGTATGGGTGCCATGGCCGCGCGTCGCGCCGCTGAGCTTGACCATCACCATGCGCGCGCCCGGCACGCGTTTGACGTCGCGCTCGAGAATGCCGATTTCCGGCGGATTGATCAGGTCGTCAGCGGAGTTGACCGCGATCAGCGGCGCCTGGATTTTTTCCAGCAGCGGACCGGGGTCGTAGTCGCGCGAAGCGTCCATGAAATACAGGGTATCGTTGGCGTCAGCGCTTTTCATGGCCGTCGCCACCGCGCTATCCAAGGCCTGATCGGCTTGCGCCAGGTCTGGCATCTGCTGCTGCCGCAGCAAGGGATTGCTGGACATCAAAAACAGCATCTGCTCGGCGGTGCGCAAGCTCGGCGGCTGGCTGCTGTAATTGCCGCCTTGCCATGCAGGATCGTTGCGGATGGCGTCGATGATGATGCGGCGCCAGACCCGGTTGCGGCCTGAAATCTGGGTCGGCACGCTGGCCAGCGGCATCAGGGCATCCATGAAGGCCGGATGCTGTTCGCCCCACATCCAGGTCTGCATGCCGCCCATCGAAGTGCCCATCACCAGGCGCAAATGATTCACTTCCAGGGTTTCCGTCAGCAGCCGGTACTGGGCCTCGACCATGTCGCGGTAACCGTAGTGCGGAAACCTGGCGCGCAAGCCGTCGCTCGGTTTGCTGGAATTGCCGTGGCCGATGCCGTCCGGCAGGACCAGGAAATAGCGCGAGGCATCGAGCAGCTGGCCCGCGCCGAACAGCTCGCCGGAAAATTCCGGCCGGATGAACTGGGCGCCGGAGCCGCCGGTGCCATGCAGGATCAGCACGGCATTATTGACTTTGCCGTCGGCGCCGCGCCGCGGTTCGCCGTAGGTACGGTAATGGATGCGCAGTTCCGGCATGGTCTCCCCGGAAGCAAAGCGGAAGTCCTTGAAAACCGCGTCATGCTCTGCCGCTTGCGGTTCGCTCGCCTGGACCGCTGCGGAAAAGCAGAACGCCGCGCACAGAAGCAATAGTTTCGCATTACCCATGTCTCTCCTCGATCATTGTCTTTTATGAAAGACTATCATTAGCTGTGCCAAATCGTGGAATTTAACTGAATTGGACCTACAAATATAATCAATCTTGGATCTTTGATGATACCAACTTCTGACGCTACGATGAACGCTGTTTTGTAACCGGCTCCGCTACATATCGTTAGCGAGTTCATCCATTTCGACAGGAGATTATCTTGGCTTCAGAATCCGCATCCCTTTCAAATATTGTTATCCAGCCGCTCGACGAACAAGACTTCGCTGCCTGGGAGCCGCAGTGGCTGGGCTATCTCGGCTTTTATCAGGCGGAGGTTCCCGCTGCCGTGCGCCTAGTCACCTGGCAGCGCCTGCTGGATCCGAAGGAACCGATATTCGGCGCCCTGGCTACCGTGGACGGCAAGGCGGTCGGTGTGGTCCATTGGATATTCCATCGCTCTTGCTGGACGGTAGAGGATTCCTGTTATCTGCAAGATTTGTATGTCGCCCCTGAACAGCGCGGCACCGGCCTCGGCCGACTGCTGATCGAACATGTCTACGCTGCAGCCAGGGCCGCCGGCAGCACGCGGGTGCATTGGCTGACCCGCGAGACCAACAGCACGGCGATGCAACTGTACGACCGTATCGCCGATCGCTCGGGCTTCGTGCAATATCGCAAGCAGCTTGCCTAACGGGGCCTAAGCAGCAAAGGCTTAAACTGCCGCCGCCAGGCAGAATTTCGATGTAGGGTTTGCTCGTATCGGTTATCATTTTTCTTATTTACCGCCAGAGGGCCGCCATGAACAAACCCAATTTTTTCGACGACATCCAAGCCAAGATCAACCAAGCCATCGAAAACTCCCCCGCCAAGGATATCGAGAAAAACGTCAAGGCCATGCTGGGCCAGGGCTTTGCCAAGCTGGACCTGGTGACGCGCGAGGAATTTGACGTGCAAGCCCAGGTGCTGGCCAGCACCCGCGCCAAGCTCGAGGCGCTTGAAGCCCGCGTGACGGAGCTTGAAGCGCAGTTGAAGCAACCGTAATGCCGCGCCAGTGACGCTGGCCGTCTTGAAAAGCCGGGCGCTGGCAGGCATGCAAGCGCCCGCAGTCACGGTGGAAGTCCATCTGGCCAACGGCCTGCCCAGCTTCACCATCGTCGGCCTGCCTGAAACCGAGGTCAAGGAGTCCAAGGACCGGGTCCGCGCAGCGCTGCAAAATGCCCGTTTCGAATTCCCTTCCCGCCGCATCACCGTCAACCTGGCGCCAGCCGACTTGCCCAAGGAATCGGGCCGTTTCGACTTGCCGATTGCGCTCGGCATCCTGGCGGCATCCGGACAAATTCCGGCGGACGAACTGGACGACTACGAATTCGCCGGCGAATTGTCGCTGTCCGGCGAGCTGAGGCCGATACGCGGCGCGCTGGCGATGACCTTCGCCATGACAGCCTCCGGCGCCACTCCGTCCACAGCCAAAAGCCGCGCCTTCATCCTGCCGCAGGCCAATGCCGACGAAGCGGCCCTGGTCACCGACGCCCGCATTCTCCCTGCAGACAGTTTGCTGCAAGTATGCGCCCACTTCACCTCTAAGCAAGCAGAGACAAGATTATCGCGCCACGCAGCCGAACCGCGGCGGAGGCCGCCGAGCTATCTGGATTTCAGCGACGTCAAAGGCCAGCTGCAAGCCAAGCGCGCGCTGGAGGTCGCCGCAGCCGGCGGCCACAGTGTGCTGCTGATGGGGCCGCCCGGCACCGGCAAGTCGATGCTGGCGGCGCGCTTCCCCGGCATTTTGCCCCCCATGAGCGATTGCGACGCGCTGGAATCGGCGGCGGTGCAATCGCTCACCAGCGGCTTTTCCGGTGCGAAATGGAAGGTGCGGCCATATCGCGCCCCGCATCACACGGCATCGGCCGTGGCCCTGGTGGGCGGCGGCAGCCCGCCCCGTCCCGGCGAAATTTCGCTGGCCCACCGCGGCGTCCTGTTCCTTGATGAGCTGCCGCAATTCGACCGCCGCGTGCTGGAAGTATTGCGGGAACCGCTGGAATGCGGCCGCATCACGATTTCGCGGGCCGCCCGGCAGGCCGACTTCCCCGCGCAGTTCCAGCTGATCGCCGCCATGAATCCCTGCTTTTGTGGAGCTACAAACAAGTTGTTCACAACTAATAGAGTAGTCCGGTCAGAACTGTTATCTTGACTCAGCTACCACCCGCTAGATTGTCTCGTCCCCGAACGTGATCAAAGCGCCAGCTATAAATAATACGATTTGCTATCAAATTGGAGACGGACACTATAGTCGAACCACTTCCCATATGTCTTTGTCTATTTCCTCGCCAAACTTGGCGAACCTGCATTCGTGCACTGCAAAGCAAAGTAAGTGAGTTGGTCTAGAGAATCCAACATAAACCATCTTCGCCGACTGTTTGACCAGATTGTGGGCGTCCACGGCTAAAGTATTGCCTTTTAGTGAATTTACCAATCGCTCGGATTCGTAGTTACCTCCGGCACCTTTTTGATAAAACGTTTCCATATACAGGGTCGCCGTATGTGTTTCCCCTTTAACGCGATGCACTGTCGACACCTCCACATCGAAACCATCATATGGCAAGACATTTCTCAGTCTTTTACTTAACGAGACTGACGCTGAAACCGCCGGTCCGCTGGATCCGTTTATAAAATTTGAACTATTGTTTATCTGCCCCTCAAACTGGAGGAGAAATTCAGGTAAATTATTCCGAATGTCCAACAAAGCGGCAGCGCCGTGCCCTTGAACGACACCTAGACACCACTGGTACAACTTAGCCTCGAACGCGACCCAATAATTGGGTTTGAAATCTTTCAGAAATTCTCGCATTTTTGATTTCGAATATTGCGCTTGGGTAGTATCGACGATTCCTTCTTCTCTCAGAATTCTGAGTAGCGCATTACTAATATTTCGTTCAACGGACGACAATGTACGGTCATTCTTGTCATAGTTGGTAATATATCCTTCGAGGGTAGAATAATCTGTTCTTTGCTGTTGCTCTTCCCTTGAGTAGTCTGGATAGTAGTCGCAGAGTCGTAACTTTCCATCATCCTTTTGCGTTGCCCAGGCAACTGCTTTGTATTTATTGCGCAGGTTTGCCTGAATTTTCCCCTCATCCAATAGCGTTTTGACGATCATAGCGAATCGAGAAATTACCTGTACTTTTGTAGTTTCCGAAAACACGATGAAGTGGGGTTTGATGGCAATGTCGCTTCCATCAATATTTTTCCGTCTCCCCTCAATTTTCGAAGGTACGATGGCAAACGGGCTGACGATACTTGCAAGTATCGAACTCAGTCGATAGCTGCCGTTAAGCTCTAAGACGGTCTCTCGGTCTTTCCAAAAATTCTGCGCCGTAGCTTCCTTCCCGTCGAAAATGGATTGATTCTTGTCGCCAATTCTTTGGTAAGTCGATCTACTTGATCCGCCGTCAAAGAAAATTGACTCCAAAAGGTCATGCTGATGCTGCGCCATGTCCTGCATCTCGTCGACGAACACGCAAGAAAAACGTCTTTGGAGCAGCAGTTTAAAAGCCGAATTTTTCTGAAGCGAAACGCTTGCAAGGAAATACGCATCGTCATAACAAAGACACCCAGCCTTCAGAATTCCGGCCTTGAATTTTGTGATCCATTGTCGAACCCTGTTTTTTTCATCCGCGTTCCAGTCTTCGTAAGACTTAGCCTTATTCTTCGGTTTTTTGAAATCAATTTTCTTCCCGCAATATTCGTCTGTTAGGCAAACTTTGCCATCGACGAAGGACCATCGTATGGCCTTCTTGTTCGCCAAAAGGAAACGTCTGGCATTCTTGTTCTCTTGGTCTGTGAATTCCTTTATCTTATACGGGGGTGACGAGAATTTCTGGCCGTAGATATCGTCATCAATTCGAAGAGGTACTTTCTTATATTTGTCGACATAAAATGGTGTCGCTAGGAATTCATTCGTGAAACTCTGAATTGTGCCTACAAAATTAGGGTATTTGAAAAGATTGTTGCAGTAGAGACCTATGTTGTTTTTTATTTCATCTATTGCTGCATTAGTATGCGATATAACCAAAACTCCAGAACCATCGTCAAAAGGCAAATAGCGGTCAATTATCAATAGCTTCGCGAGCAGAGCTGTTGTCTTTCCACTTCCAGGAACCGCCTGCAAATCAATCGTTTCAAGATTCCGAATGAATTTTCGGCGTTCGTCGTCGAAGGTCGTGCCGGCGGGCAAAAGAATACGCTCCGCATACGCAATGTCATCATCCGAAACGTTAATGTGCGCAGACATATTCAATAGCCTTAACTAGGTATTCAATATGCGTGTCTCCAGCTACCTTCGTTTTGTCGATCTTTCCACTGGCAATCGACTGTGCGAGTCGGCTCGCAATCTCCGTTTTGGCCAAGGCACGGCGTTTCAACTTATCCGCGAGAGTTGCGTCGAAGTCCGTCCAGTCAGTTTTGCTGTGCACGGCTTTTGCGATTTCAGCGAATTTATCCTTGAACGTAGTTGATTTCGACAGGCAATATTCCAAAGTCCATTGAGGCGCAATGAAGGACTTTACACTTTGACCGTCGTATTTCGCGGCTTTAGCAGCAAGCCCTAGGGTAAGCTTTACCCTGTCACCAACAACGGAACCATCTTCGTCGTTTGGTTGGATATCGACATCGGTTACTACGGCCACAGGCTTGGTAAAGTGAGGAGTATTCTTGCGTTTAAAAATATTTGCATAGCGGATAAAAGCTAGGCTGTTCACGTTGACAACGGCCACGCCTTTTTCTGTTAAATTGTAGCCGATTAATTTTGCAAATTCAGGTAACAACAACTCCTCCGACCAGCCTTCTACCAATATGATGCCCTTAGAGAAAAATAAATTTGCCTTCGTCACGTCCAGGAAACGTTGAAGGAAAACGTAGTCGTCCTCATCCAACTCCGTGTACACGGAACTCATAGGAAATGCATTGCTTCCGCTACAAATGATAAGATTTTTAAGTTCCAGTTTCGATCCAATGTTGGGGCTATGCGTGGTTAGTATTAATTGCACGTCTATTTGCTTCTGGAACGTCTCGATAGCCTGCATCTGAGCCTGCGGGTGCAAATGCGCTTCCAGCTCTTCTACTAATCCCAGCCGCATTCCCGTCCAATTGCTTTTGTTCAGATGTAGCAGTTCGGATGCCATAAAAAGTCGATTAAGAGTTCCCAGCCCAGGTCTGATTTCCCCTTGAATGGAGAGCTCTAGCTTTTCCAGCAAATTCTTGATTTGGCCTCGCTCTGTAACTGCCAAGCCAGTTTTTTTGCCGGGTTCATATAGTTCCTGGATATATGTGTCAATTTGATCCTTCAGGTTTTTACCGAGCTGATCCACGATGACTACACCTAAATGATCTTTCCCCTCGAAATAGCTTTCAATCGAACCATTGAAATTCGCCAATTGCTCCAGTAGTGGGTGCTCAGCCCCCTTGTTTTTGAACGCCTCATGCCCAACGAGAATTTGTGAGAGTCGCGAATTTTTTCTTGCAACCAACTCTACCTCAGCATCTCGTAGGGGTTTGAGATAGGTTACCTTTAGATATTCCCGCGCTTCGGGGCTGAGTTGTCTTCCGTCGGCATCGGCGCCGGCACGCACGTCGTATGGGAGCACTTGGTTAGACAGGCGATTTCTCTTTACGTCGAGAATTAGGCGCAGAAATGGAGTGGCGGTTTCCTCAACGAATTCCCAGCATAGGAACTCTGTGAAATTTTTCCCTTCGTCCGGCTCGATACCAGACAGGATCAACTCAATCCGCAGCCTGTTCTGGTCCAGATGGAAATCATCTTCGCCGATCCGTGACCAATCGTAGCTATGCGTTTTCAACACAAGGCGAATGGCGTCGATGATCGCAGATTTCCCTGAATCGTTTTCGCCAATTAAAACGTTGAGGCCGGAATTAAAATTCAGATCGAGATTGGGGGTTTCCAAAGCAAATGCTGCGCAACTGCCGTACTTCCTAAAATTCCACAGCTTAATGTTAGAAAGATGCATAGTAATTGTTGTTGTAGTTGTTCAATGTACCGTCCAAACATTCTATGACAAAAATGATCACACTCTAATGTTCCTCCACGCAAGAACATGTTGTACGTGAACACCAATGTGTCGTCGTACTTAGAATTTTTCCAATTTTAAGAATAATCTAAATCCGACTTTCCGCTGGAGGCTACCTCTCTGCATTTTGGAGCTTTTTTTCCGACTCACTAGATCTGTCGAGTGCTTAACAGACGACGCCCTTCCGATAATCAAACAGTTGGCGAGAACGCAAGCCATTGAAAGATGCTTATATCCCGACAATCATTGTTGACAAATCATATTGCCATAAAGCATGCTACTGCTACTATTTACAATTTACCAATCACTTGGAGCAATATGCGTATAGCACTCGGCGTCGCGACATTGGCAATGATGATTGGACTGTCAGGTAACGTTTATGCCCGCGGTGGCGGGCATTCATCATCCCATTCGGCTTCAAGTTCCCGTTCAAATCATACAGTTCATGGTTACACACGAAGCAATGGGACGCAGGTTAATTCGTACCATGCGACCAACCGTAACTCCACCAGAAACGATAACTACAGTACAAAGGGCAACGTAAATCCATATACCGGCAAAGCCGGTACGAAACCGCGCGATGGCCAATAATGATTTGCGTCTTATTGCTGATCAGCCTTGAGTATTTCAAATTATGAGTGATGACGAAACTATTCTTTCCCCTTGGTTCTTGCTCGCCGAGTCTGTGGAGGAATGTTGGTCGTGCGGATCTGATACAAGGGTTTTCGCCGTTTTGTTGCCTAACGTCGAAGATGGCGCGAAAGCTGGGAATGACGGCGATGACAATACATCTGCTCCAACTCCGTGTTCACTTTCAAATATCAGCGATGTGAACGATGCTGTTGAAACTTATCTTAAAGGATTGTCACCGCATTTCTTTCCTGACTATAGCGGCACGGCGGGACAAACATATTGGATGAACCACTGTGAGAAATGCTTAACCAAGATCGGTGACTTCTATTTGCACAGCAAACCAGGACACGCCTTCTTCCCTGTCACTGACAAAGAAATCCACAAAATACAACTCCACCGAATCGATATAGCTTTGGAGGCGGACGCGGGTTGGGGACAGAGCTCATGGATTGACGAACTTCTTGAGAATGCGCGGTTTTAGTCGAACAAGCGCCCATTTGTTGAGACCAAGAAATCATGAATAAGCAAACAGAAGGCGTGTCTGCGAACTCAGAAACAGCAGCTGACATCATCAATCGGATCACCAACGGTATCAATGACAGTACGTTCAAGCACATTCTAGTGGTTGGACAGGAAAAACAGATGTTGAAAACAAGACTGCCACGCTTATATTCGGCACAGACGTGAAATTTGTTCTGATTATGCAATTGGTCGGCATAACATTGCCAGAATCTGATTGGTAACGCCTGACGAATACTCAATCTACGAGAACAATTTGAGGAATAGATCATATGGATATCCCCTCAACGCATGTATTTGAGACTCTCACGGAAAAAGGGGTAATTCAACTTCATCACGCGAATAGCGTTGCGACTGCATGTCAATTTATTCGCTCTCGATCATTGATGTCTCGCGGTACCGTAGAGCGCCTCGATGTAGCACAAACGTCCCAATCCTCTGACGACGTGGATAGGCGCTATAGTGTTTGGTTTGATGTCTTCCTTGACTCAGTAGACATCCATAGACGTGCCAGGCGGGCGAATGTTTATGGTCCTGTCCTTTTCGTCTTCGACATAAACATCATCAACAAAAATAGCACCGGCCGAATATGGGTCACTAAGATCAATCCGACAAAATGGGCTGGGAGGCCTGATCACTCGCGCTGGTTTCAGGACAGAGATGATCTAGCAGAAAATTTTGTTTTGGGGCGCTTCGATCAAATGATCGTACTTCGTCACAGTGGCGGGAGCCTCCCATTCGGCAGACATCTTAAGAAAATTATTTTCGACGATCCTCATTGTCTGACAGAAGATGACGTTGATTTCTACAGCATGGGTGTTGGCGCATTGCGTCATGCAATGCAGGATGGAGGAATTGATGTTCCGATTGAGCGGCGGAAATGCTCTGATCGATGTTCATGCGAAACCTACTGGGATAGCGACTACGAGCGCCTTCTTAAAATGTATGACCCCAAAATAAGGTAATCCGTATTGGCTCAGATTTGACCAAGCAGCATCACGTCACACGGGGTCTTTTTTTACTATCCAAAGTGAAAGTACTGGACTAGGAGGAAGCACAAATGCAAAAACCAGATACTTCGCTTGAAGCGGAAATCGTCGATTGGTTGCTGACGCTGATCAAAACCGATCGGCTACTAGAAGCCATCGCGGAAACTGAGTGCATTCGCAGGATTGCGGAATCAGCGCGCCAACCTTCTTACATCCGGACGTTCAGCATAGATCAGGTGTCCCGGCTGGCATCTGCAGACGCAGCACAGACTGTGCTGACGAATCTAGAACCGCTCGAGATCATTGCAGTCAACAAGAGCATTTCGCTCGCTACGGGGGAAGTGCTGCGTCCCGATATTCTTTGCTTCAACCCTGAAAGTAGAACTCTTGTAGTGTTTGAGGTCAAACGTGAGGTGTTTACTGAGCGGCAAACGGTAACGGAGCTTGCAGGGTATGAGCACGAATTGCGCAACGTACTGCCATTTCTAGGGAATTTCGACATCTGCTTTGTGGTTGTAGCCAAAGATTGGTCGACTCTGCTCAATCACGCAGTTGCAAACCTGAATGCATGGTCTGCGAAGAACTGCCTGGCGCTCAAGGTGAATACTGATAGCCAACCGTTCCGCATCGCCTGTCATTTACCGGAGGCCTGGCATCTGACAGGTAGTTTCGGCCTGCCTCCCGACGCGCTGCAGACCATCGATATGTACCTCGCTGAGGAGACGCCTGACGCCGGCGAGCACGAACCTCCTCGATCGTTGATCACAGCGATGGAGGTAATCGCGCGGGCGGGCGATCGAGCTGGCTCGCATGGGTTCTTGATGCTGTGGAAAGATGTCAACGGTATGGGGCGCGGGCGATGGGGCATGACGCTGTGCGCTGTCGATCCCATCGCTATGCACGCTTGGTGCTCGAAGCATGGGTTGCCTCGACGTCAATCGGAAGTCACAAATTACTTCGATACGCAGGCCACCGATGCGCCTGCATTAGTGCCATCTGTAGTTTACAGGATTGCAAAAGAGGCGTTTCCAATCCTGAATGACCGTTACGACCCAGAATTCGAAGGTGCTTTCTCATGGCATGAGAAACTGCGTCAGCGCCGCGTTGGTGCAGTTCCCATCCGATTCGACTTTTGGGGCAAGCTTGGAGAATATGCGCGCGAATTCATATGCAACACGGGAGTGCGTGATCGCCATATGCCGTTTATTAGCCATAACGAACTGGACTGGAGGGATCCAGAAGTAGCTATTCCCTTGATTGATAGCATATCAGGCTTATCCCCGTTCCGTGGCGGCATGATTCGCTGTAGCGATGCATTCCATGCGGGTGTGGTGTTGGGAACGCATGAGTTTGTATCTGGCAATGCGGCCCGGAGCGACGAAGCGGCGATCCACCTTGAGCCGCTGCTTCGCTGGTCCCACGTTGAGACTTTGCATTATGCAGTAGAGATGCACGAAATCTATTTGACCGCGAAAGAGGTCACGGCACCGATGCCAACGATATCGGATAGGCCGGAGCGAAGAGCGCAGGCTGCCGCAGAACTGAGCGTCTGGGTGGAAAAGCACCTTATCGGGGACGAGCATCCAGTTCATCAGTTGTGCTTCCGGCTAGGCCGCTACGGCGCTACGCTCTTCAATGACTGGTTTGAAAGCGAAGGTGGGCGCCTGATAACGTCAGAGCAACTGACACGAATGATCTACGAAACCAAGCGCATTATTGGTGAAGTCCTGCTGCCTGCTGAGTTGCGAAGCGGGCATAGGAATCTCAGTGCGTTGCTCAAATTCAGAAAGTTCCTCGCACAACATGGTGGCGTGGCAGTAAATGAAGCAGACGACACTGCCCTCAAGCTCGTACTCAATGCATTCCAAGGGGATGCGTTGCTAGAAGTATTCGTGAGCATGGTGCTGCCTGCAATTGACGAGGTCGTCCCCGTTGTAGCACATACAGTTTCGTCCATGCCAGAACTGGATATCGACTGGGATGGACTCAAGGCTGGCGTGCAAGCAATCTTCGATGCGGGACACCTCTGGCCGACGGTCATTGTCTCCCAAGACGGAACGGTTGGAAGTGGGCACCTTGTAGAACCGATGACCAAGTGGCTTCCCCCAATCACCGACCCAGGGGCAGAGGTATATTTTCTTAACGAACAAGCCGTCGCCAGCATTGCTGTGAAACTCACTTGGACAGCCATAGCGCAACATGGCCTTGCGGGACAGCGCTCGGCATGAACGTGTTTCCGAAAAAAAATGATGAAATGTGTGCATTGAGCGGCTGCGATCATGTGGATGCCACGACCGTTTAGGCGCGACTTCGGTTTTTCGTGAACGACATAATTCCGCCAGAAGCTGACATATTTCGTAGAAAACACCATTGACAAAATCTGCTAAGGAATAATTTCGTCCTAGTTATCGGTGCCTCGACCATGAGGCCGATATAACTGTTCACATTATCAAAATCTGACGACCGACTAGATTGGCGCTCCGACTGTCCATGAATAACCTGCCTGAGTTTCCAACTCAGGCCAAACTCGGTGTCTATGAGTTACCGAAGTAAGCACCTGTGTGGCAGCAGCGCCAATTACGACGAGTACTGCTATATTGCGACGACAGAACTAAGGCCTAGTCTATTAAATTAGTGCATAGCATTCGAATAAGGGGAATAGAGGTATGAAAATTGTTTTTGCCTGGACAGAAAAATTCAGGACTTTCAAAAATACGGGAATAAATTTTTCTAGCACTGAAAAATTTTCCTTCGACCCATTGAGCATGATCATTTCTAAAAAAGATTTGCCAGCTTTTCCAAAAAACTTTTTTGGAAAAGACATACTTGATGTCACTGGTATTGTTGGAAAGAACGGAGTGGGCAAGAGCAACGCGCTGGAATTAGTCTGCAGGCTTTTGAAAGGTCCTAAATTAGTTGAGACAGATTACTTGTTGATTGTCAAAGAAGGCCGACGCTTCTCCTGCTATTACTCATTTTCAGATAATCGCATCCCCGGCGCACCGAATCTGACAACCATCGATTTTCATCCCGTTGTCCAGAAAATCAACCCGCTCAAAGTCGTGTATTTTTCAAACGTATTTGATGAGAGAGTTCATGAATTCGATAAAGACATCGCCGATATTTCCAATAACAGCCTCTACAGATTTCGCGGGATGGCTAGTTACCCGCAGCATTTACAATTCGGCAATCAGATAAGGTTTATCAACTCCAGCATATTCGCAGACCTTCAAATCGAAACGCCTTCAGAAATTCGAATCGATTTCAAAAGGAATCGTCGAGACGATTGGAGGGTTCGTCGGACTTTGGAAGATATATATTCCTTTGCAAGAGACGTTGATAAAAAAATTAGATCTCTGCCAGCTTCCGTACGTTTTGCAAATCTGCTCTCGTTGGAATGTCTTTTTCGTGTTCTTAGCGTCTACAACCGCGTTGCCCTATTCACAAACAGCAGGGAACCCATTCCCTTCGACGATCTTATAACATCGGTAAAGAATTCTGCTAACGAAGATATCTCCGATTTGATTGTGAACTATCTGGCAGAGAAATTCGGCGATTGGGCACATAGGCCAGTTGAAGACAACATAGCTCAAGATGGCGTCAAACTGCTAGCGCTAATCACGTTTATCCGGAAAGTTAAGGCCAGCAGAATACCAATCGAAGAGCGAAAGGTCTCACCAGGAAAGTGGACATTTCTTGTTCCGTATAAGAGAAGTACCAGGGCCTTCATTCGCGCATTTATTGAAAATTGTGAAGAACTTGATTTGAATATCAGCTGGACTGGAATAAGTTCTGGACACAAGGCATATCTAAATCTCTTTTCCTCTCTCTACCGCGAGCTCAAAAGTGTGAAAATGCCCTTCTTACTTCTTTGTATTGATGAAGGCGATCTCTATCTACATCCTCAATGGCAAATCGAATTTTTCAGCAAATTGATGAAAGTACTTCCTCAGCTCTATTCTGGGAAAATTCAGTTGCTGCTCACTTCTCATTCTCCGTTTTTACTGTCCGATCTTCCCAATAGAAACATCACGTCTTTAGGCATCGATTCTGATGGGATCGTACAGTCTATTGATGGCATAGATTTGACAATTAAAACTTTCGGTGGAAATTTATACGACCTTTATGCCGAGCCACTTTTTCTTGGTTCCGCAAAGCGCGGACATTTCGCACAACAAAAAATCGATCAACTAATCGATGTTGTTAAGGGTACAGAAACAGTAAGCAAGACCAAGCGAATTGAGGTAATGAAGACCCTTGAGGTTCTCGGCGATGAATTGATCAGTTTTAGCTTAAAGAGAGTAATCGGCCATGATTAAGCTTCAGACCTTTCTCAAGATAACTGATAAAGAATTACATGATGTCGCGACTGCGCAATGGAACTGTCTAAATGTGAGAAATAAGTCAGGAAAAAAGGAGTACCGAGGAAGCTCTTTGATAAAAAAAGTTGAAGCAGCAAAACTTGAGATTTCGCAGCCAGCCTATCAAGATAAGTACAAGGAGGCTGGAAAGCGCCATCAAAAATTTATCGAATACCTATCCGACGAGAAAAATCTCAGAGAGCTGATTATTGCGAAGCCTGCGGAATTGAAAGCAAGAGCGGATAAGATTTTCAACATCTTAAACCACGACGATATCTATACCAGCAGTAAGGGAGTTGATAGTCAAACCGAATTCGGAAAATTTTTGATAGAGAAAATTTTCGACTATTCGGCGTACCGCAGTGGTGCCCCTTTCATTAAAATTTATCTAACGCAGCTGAAACTTAAGTCGCTTACGTGCCCCTATTGCAATTTCGTTCCACTGGAAATGACAGCATGGAAGGACGTGCAGGGAGATAAACAAAAGGCGTACTTGGATCTGGATCATTTTTATTCAAAGTGTAGATTTCCGTTCTTTGCGCTTTCCTTCTACAACCTAATACCGTGCTGCCACTATTGCAATGCCACAGCCAAAGGTACCAAGCTTTTTGACGTTGACTCGCACATCCACCCATATCATCAGGACTTCGATGATCACTACATCTTCGACTTTGACCTCGATTTTTGGAAAAGCGACGGCGAAGCAAAGGTCAACTTGAACACAAAGAAAGGTGGCAGACCTGATAAGTTGGCGCATGATCTCTCTCTGCACCCTAGATTGACTAACGATCTCAAAGAAACGGTAAATCTAGTCGCTGGATATCATAAGTATGCGAACGCACAAATCACTGCAAGAGAAAAGGAGATTCTATTTGACCTGATAGGCGCGACAGTGCCATTCAAGAAATGCGAGATATTGGGTTATCAAAAGGGAAAACTCAATAGAGATGTTCTGAAAAGCATAGATGCGTTTGGGATCTTGAATATTGCGTAAGCTGTGAACTACCTGCCAGCTTCCCTAAGCATAACTGCAGCCGCCGACGCACTGCTAGCGAACAGCGTAATTTCTGCGCTGTCGTTGACGAAACTGGTTCAGCAGCCATTATTGTGTGTTGCATCCACCGGTTGAATCCACAGCCACGAGCGGTCATTCGACACCGGCCGCTGAATGGTCGACAATTTGCAACGAGGCGCTGACTGAAGCCCTGACAAAACAATGAAACCGCTGAATGATGATAATAAAAATGCGCTTCAGGCTTTGACTACAGAAGCGGACGCAGCGAAGCGTGAACTGGAATCCATCATGCGTGGCATCGCCGACGCAAGGCGCATCTTCGCCCGGAATCCTTCGGACGAATCCAGACGGAAGATGGAAGAACAAGAAAAAGAAGGCTCAGCTGCCAACGATCGTTTTAATAAAATCGTGGAAAGCATGGCAACTTTGCTCGAGCTGACGGAAGAGGAGCTCGAAGCGACCGATGCCACAGAAACGTCAGGTGATGACCCTCCCCGGTACCACCGCGAACAATTGACCGCTGACCAAGTAGCCCCCACAGGCGAGGACGTCGGTGTTCTGCTCGCGCGTTCGTTCGACAGGCTGCTCAGGTTGATACCGAAGTCCACATTGAGCGAATACCAGGCCTCGGAATTGGATGCGCCTTGGCTCAAGGGAACGAACGGTCTCATATCCATCGTCAAAGGAGTTGCCCCGGAAAGCGAATATCCGCAGAAACACCGCTTTGCGCAGTGCGTCGGCGAGAGCCGTGCCTGGCTCATGAATGCCCCCGGATACGATATGTTCGCCGGCGCCAGTTTGATACCGCAGATTGCTCGATTGGCCGAACGACTCGATGTGCTATTGGAGATTCCAGGTGCTAAGAAGCGTGTCCGATCGCTCTGGCAGGGCTCCTCCAGGGACGTGGATTCGACAATGTTCGAATTGCTAGTCGCCGCCGGATGTGCGGCCAAAGGTCGGTCGGTGGAGTTCCTAGAACCGAGCGGCGAGAAGACACCCGACTTGCGGTGCCACGATCCTTACCCTCTTGTCATCGAATGCAAGCGCAAACGGGTCCTCACGGAATATGAGCTCATCGAAGAGCGCGCTATGCGGGAACTATTTGGCAAGCTGGATGCCCGGGCAAGAGAGGCAGGGATGTGGGGAACGTTTTCGCTACATCTGTCGGTCGAGTCGCGGGCGGCTCCGGTCGATGAAATTATCACCTGTTTATTGCAAATGCGTTTCGCCAGCGATAGCAACGGGAGAGCAATCTATTCATGGGGAACTGCGACCTATACGGAATCAGATCGGCTGGTGAATATTGGGTGTCAAACGCGCATGTATTCACCGATGATGCTCAACGCAGTCTTTGATTGGAATTCTGACCTTGCAGAATGGGATGGTCTTGTCTGCCGTGTCGGAAACTATGAGGAATCAGTAGTGGACATGGCCGAAGAGCCAGTCGGGCTTTTGTGGACCAACAGCAGTGAGCAGGCGATCAAGAAGCGTTCGTGGGGCCCGATGTCTACGCTAAGGGAAGCCATCGAGCAGATCCCGCCAGGAGAATTTGGTATTCCCTATGTCGCCTACCAAGAGGGAGCCCGCAGTGCGATCGCCGACATGCGAACATTCAACTTCGCTGAGTGGTTGAAGGAGTCCAGCCATCCAGCGAATATACGCGTGCCTTTCGCGCGAATCTTCAGGTTATATCCCCGGCCGCTCGAACACGGTGCACCCGATTTCATAGAGAGCTCGATGAACTTCATTCCCGACTATGGGGATAATATACTCCCGGGACTGTTTCCGTCGACCGTCATCGTCCATTAACGTACTCCCGCTACCGCAGGCTTGCTGCTATGTCTGCTTTGTAGAATGCCACAACCGCCACGCGACATAGAGATAAATATGATTACATCAGTATCGTACCGAATACTTGGAAAACATGGCTCTATTGAAGATATGAGCTGGGATAATGTCCCACCATTATCCATCGTTACTGGCGAAAATGGCGCGGGGAAAACGCAACTGCTGGAGGTCTTGGCAGCAGGTTACGGGCAGAGCATCTTCGGGACGCTGGGAATGCGAAATAAACTTATGGGCACCGCTTTGGAAATTGACGGCAAGAGGTATATGGGAGGCAATGCATTCTACGCCGATGCATCATGGATACCGTCCGATTGGGGCTCAGCAAGCATAGAAATAATTTCTGCCGAAGCTCATCGTCTCTATGATGTGCCTGCGACAAATGCATTTTCGACGTTTCTGGATGACCCGCTCTATATAGATTGGGAGGAAATCACTACTAGCGTAGATGACAACGTGACTACATCCCAGATCATCCGCCCCGGCTGGGACAAATTTGAGTCCCGACTCACGCCAGCTCGCCTTGCACAAGGTACGAGTAACCAAAACAACCTAGCGTTCCTTTTTCTCAGTTATGAGGTATTGCGGGCTGCGGCGAAAGACAGAGCTGCTAGGAATTCCGAAGATACAATGGGCGTAATCGAACAACTCGGCGACCCACCTTGGGAAACGTTTAATACATTCTGCAAGGAGGCCGACGTAGGTTTTGAGATTGTTGCACCATCAATAGAACGCCCAACTATCCTTGCTCGTCCGACACCGCCATACCAACTACAGCTTCGAGACATCAAACGAGGAACGGTAGTGCCAGTCTCCGAAGCCTCGTCAGGTGAACGCATCATGCTTTCAATTGTTGCCTGGCGATACTTGGCAGAAACCTGGAAAAAGAGTTACGACGTGATCATTCTTGACGAGCCAGACGCCCATCTACACCCTTCATTAGTCAGAAAATTTCTCAGCGTTCTCCAAAGCGTATTGGTCGAACGCCATGGAGCCCGAGTAATCATCACGACTCATTCTCCATCGACGGTAGCGCTCGCTCCCAAAGGCTCAGTATTTGAGCTGCAACGGCACGGTACACCTCGAATCGTGCCAGTAAAAAACTCAGCTGAGGTGGTAGCCAAACTCACAGGCGGGCTGGTCGCAGTGGATACAGCCACGCGGTTTATTGTCCTTGAAGGACCTTCCGATCCACCGTTTTATAGGGGACTCTGGACTCTGATGGTGGAAGCGGGATTGACTAGCTTCCCAGGTGTATCGTTCTCAGTTAGAGACGGCTGTTCAAAAGTGAAAGAGACCGTACGGTTTCTTCGCGCATGGGATTTCGAACGCTTCTACGGAATATTAGATCGAGACGCATCACCAAATCAAAACATGCCGGAAGAAGGCATCTTTGTCCATAGTAGAAACGGTATCGAGAATTATGTATTCGATCCTTTAAATATATGGCTTTGCTTATGGCTTGAGCGCTCTCAATTCCACGCGCAGCTCTACCAAATCCCTTCACTTCGACAAGGCAACGGCTCCCGACTAAAGGAAGAGAAGCCATCAGAACTCCAGCTCGTCGTGGATTCGGTGTGGAACAAAATTCTTGCAAGTTCCCCGGAGATCGAACCTCATTTAACAGATCTTGTTCCGGTGTATTTTAAGGGTGGTCTCCAACTGCAATATCCACGATGGTTCCTTGAATGCGACGACCACTCTCTCGCAGCAAGTGTTCGGCAAGCTTTTTCCCCATATCCGTTTCCACCGAACGACTTACATCAAAGTTATATGACGCTCAATCTCATACCCCAAGAATTTTGGGATATCTTCTCGAAAATCGCAAAGCCTCTGCCTGACAAGGAATAGTGACTCGTATGCTGAATATGAATCTTGTTTCAGCGCATTTCACATAGTCAATATTGTAGTTTGGGGTAGTGAATGCAATGCACAGCAAAGTTTCTACAGCAACGTTGACGAGGCCGCCCGAGCCGATGTTTCAAGCCCTATTTCTTCGATCTGCGCTTGGACCATTTCAACCGCGACGACGACATGATGTGGGAGGGAACGGTGCGGGACGAAGACGAGATTCGCGCCGCGCTAGCCACATGGCAGGAACTCATCAAAGGTGCCGAGATCGTCACTGTTTCGCGTTCATTGGGGTATTCCGGAACGGAGCAGCAGACGCGTCAGCTGGTCAATATTGTCCTGCCGACGCTTTTGAGAATCCTTGCGTAGAGAACATGGCCATACACGATATAAATCTCAAGCTGGTAAGTCACTCTCTACCGGTTGATCGTTAAATACAATTTGCTCGCTCGCTTTTTTACTCGGACAGGCTCACTACAGCAATGCTTGCACCCGGACGGTCCGTATACGGCGTCGGAGAGGTTCGAATGTTTTGGCGAACGATAATTTTCGCCGGCTCACTGCTTAAAAAGATCTATGGGATCGACGCTCAATGCGATGGCCAATTTTTCTATATTGTCCAAAGAGATGTTCCCCACCCCCCTTTCAATTTGACTGACATACGTTCGATGGAAGCCCGCCAGTTCAGCAAGGTATTCCTGAGAAATGCCTTGAGAATTACGTAGGTTTTTGAGGTTTTTCGCAAACCTGCTGCGCAATGATTCTGATTTCGATGTAGTCATATTGCGACTAGATTCCATCACTACTGCAAGTAAATCTACAGCGCATATATCTACCGTATTTACATATACTGCCTTTATATCTACAATGAGCTTTCGCAAAACTCTGACGACACCTATTCTCGCGCTCAACAAAAACGAATCTCAAAAAATCTACACCTTTCCCACATAAAGGAAATGAGGATGTTCAATGCATTGCGCCGTAAAGTGGCACCGACGCTCTTTGGAAAAATTCTGACCAATAAAATTGTTGGAAAAATCTGCGCCCTATCGCCTTACAAAGAATTCGAGCACGCCGTTACATACGAATCCATCACGCTGATTGTTGCTGCTCAAGAGGGTGCTTCTGATGAACTTCAGCTGCGCAATGTGCATATGCGCAGCGAAGGCAGCGCATTAATTCAGTCGCTTATCGGTCAAAAAGTTGAATTGGCGATTGTCGAAAGTTTGACACTTAAACCTGTCACGGCCCTGTGCGCTATCAAACAAGAAAACGGCCGGATTGAAAGCTTTCCAATTCGCGGGATCAAGTACTCGGCAATCAAAAATTCAAATGACTTTTTTATGCCATTGCTCGTGAACTGGACATTGGCGTCGCTCGCAATAGGCGCCATCGCATCAATCGTTTTCGTTGGATTTTGCATCTTGTGGGCTGGACTATTCAAGTCTCGCTTTAATTTGGACGGAGCATTCAGTGTCATTTGGTGCGGCTCGTTTATATTTTCTGGCTATGTAGCCTATAGCGAACTGCTTGGTTTTCCACTCAAGCTGCATCGGCAGATAATGAATGCTGCTGAGATATTAAAATGATGTTCGCCAAAGGAACCGTCTGCAATACGCGAAGAACAATAAGCTGCTTCCTGCAACAAGTTGCGATACATGGTGGAGTCCTTTTCCTTTTGCTTCCTGGAGCGTCAAGGCAGCGTTATACCGATCAACACTGCCGCCGCCTTAAGTCCGTCATAGGCTGGTTTGAGATTCGCTACAACTCCAATCGCGCTACCGATCATTGGGAGGAAAGAGGTGAGCTTGGTAAGATTTGGATTCTCCTTGGCCAACTCGGCCTTTCCATCTTCCACCAATTCGAGAATCTCAGCCTTGTTCTGACCAGGTATGACCGAACCAATTTTTAAGATTACCGCCGCCAGGCGTCCCGATGTGGAAGCGACTGGTCCCGCTTCCAATATGGTAAGGGCCGAATCTGACGACGCGATCCATCTTACTTAGCCGCATGACCTCATATTCCGGCCGCTCGTACCGCCTGACGGCATCTTCTTCGGTCATGGGCCAGCGCGTTTTGCCCCACTTCTTGCTGATCGGATCGAGGTAACGAATAAAATACATCGAAATGATGTGTTCGGCCTCCATAGCGCCCTCTCCAATTCCGGCTTTTGCATAGCACCGGTAAACATATATACTGTATATACATACAGTATATTTCAAATTTTGGAGAACACCATGCGCCTTACAGATATGAGCGAATTTGATGCAGTAATTGCCTGGGCAGAGCCAATTATCGCCACGATAGTCACCCGCCACCGCACGGAGGAACAACCACTTACCTGGCGATTAATCCATTCAATCGAAGGTGAAGTTCTCGATGAATTGAATCGCGCCGACGACCTGAAACCGGCCTATATCAATTTGATTAAGCATTCTGGGATTCTCAACTACCCACTTAATGACGACCCGGTGGATTTTGGCAAATCAAATGCGATTGCCTGCGCCTTCGCGATGATCTACGAGGCGTATCACCGTCTGCATTGAGTCCGGGCAACATCCAGTCGGCGCGCGCAGACAGCTATGTGCAGTGAAGCCGCCGTTCAGATTTACATCTGAGGAAAGCCAATCCCATCCGCATCAGTAATCGCGTCATAGAAGATCAATGACCGCAATCAGAGACACGGGCGCCTTTGACGTTGCTGCGTGGCGCCCGTCGCTTCTGTTGATCAGCGAAGAGTTCAAACGGGCTTGTCGCTGCAGTGGTTGGTGTAGAAACTGACGCCATTGCCATCAGGATCTTGTATTGAGAAATAATTATGGCCATATAGGTCGTCATCTGGGATGACGGACGGCGAATATCCTTTGTCGATCAGGCCGACCCTGTAGAGTTCCAAATCTGCCTTTGTGCGGCCAGCGATCATCAGGTCTATTTTTTCGCGGCCAAAATCTGGTCGTTGTCCGACATGACTATTCTGCAAAGTACTACTCTGACTATCGTCCTTTTGGAATAACAGTAAATGTGTACCACCGCGCAGCTCAACGATCGCCAGTCCGGGAAATTTGTCTAACGCGCGTAGACCTAAACCAACATAAAACTGAAAACTTTCCTCGATATTTTGCACTTTCATAACAAAGTGGCCGAGTGCAGCGGCAGGCAAAAAATCTTCCATTTCAAATCCTTTCATAAGTTCTTTAGTGGGCCAGCGGGAAATCAAACTTGTTACGCAAGCAACATCGTGTTAATCTGACTGGCCAGTCGAATATATTATCCGACTGACCAGTCGAAAAAGCAAGGAGTTGTTGTGACACGAAAGAAAGTAATCGACAGAGACAGGGTCTTGGATGCTGCCGAGGCTGTCATCTTCGAATCTGGCGGCCGAAATTTCACGCTCGATGCCGTCGCAGAGCGTGCGGGGATTAGCAAGGGCGGTCTCGTCTATACCTTTGCGACTAAGGATGTATTGATACTCGCGGCATTAGAACGAGAGCTCGACCGTTTTCAGGAGGCAGTGCGTCGGCGACTCGGCAGCGGACCAGCTGGGCCGATTCAATTGGCGCTCGCCCATATCGAGGAAGCACTGGCCGAGGACGACGCCTCGACGCAAATGGCGGCTTTCCTCGTAACGGCACTCGTGCATGCCCCTGACATGCTAGGGCCGGTGCGACACTTTTATCGCGCACTACTCGATCCGTTTCGATCAGAACATGGAGAGTTTGCTGAAGTCCGTCAAGCACTGCTGGCTGTTGAAGGTATTTTTCTGCTCAGAGGGCTCGGTTTTGCAGAGGTTTCCCCAGGCGAGATCAAGGGTGTTCTGCTCCACGCACGGAATAGTGTCCTTGCAGCGTTGGATTAGCCGACATTGGGCGCACAGCCTGGAAAGACCGCCATCGACCACGACCGAACGTTCGCTTCAGCGTTAGACTTGATGCTGCACAGATAGATTATTGTAGAAAGGTAGTGATGGCTGCAAAAATAATCGCAATATTGCTGCTATTGACGGCGGGTTATACCGGGTGGTGGGCGTTATCCAACGACGCAATTTTATGGCTGGTATCGGCCTTTGCTAACATACGGGTACGACGCCGACAACCGCGGCATCGCACGATAGAAAATACGAAGCACCTTCCACATATGAATCCATGAACCCGGAAATCATCTTCACCCAGGACTATAGCCACGACGTAACGGCCTCCCACACCGAACTTGGGGAATTGGGAGATGGTAGGTTAACTTTCGGACCTGGCAAAGGCACGACCCTGCAATTCAGGCTGAGTAGCCTCAAGCTCACGGAGCGACAAACGCTCGATGAGGTTCACGCAGTTACCGAGGACGGTCAGAACTTCACCCTCTTTAACTGCCAGTTTGAACAGCTATTCCTTTCATGTGAATACATTGTTAGCGCAGAGACAACCGATGCATTCGTTCTGGCAGAGATGGAGGTTCTGGACATTTCGCCGTGGTTCTTCGAGTACCAGCACATGAGTGGCAAGCCTGGAGCACAGATAGAGTGGATCAACACACCTGACGAGATAAGTGCGAGCCTGAAGCTTGATGGCAACGACATTGCCGTCAAAGCTTATCCGCGCACCAACGTTGTTCAGGCAGACGGCGGCCATTTAATCAAGGATTCGGTTCTCTTCAGCATTGAGAGCGCCTCCCCCATTAGCATAGATAACGTGAGACGATACACCATCGACTTGCTGGCTCTGTTGAGCATACTTCTGGGAACACCAGTCTCTCTCATGAGCGTGGTTGTAAAGTCTGCTAAGGATCACGCTGGATACGCATTCTTTCCTTTTTATGAGCGTGAAGCGGACACGGGCGCTCGCAAAAAGAGTGGCATTGACTACTTCATAAAAAAGTCCATCTTCGAAGACAATTGGCAAACCATAGTCCAAAATTTCTATGCCTCGAAGTTGCGCGATCCGCTGTGGTTGCGCCTGTCAGGAATGAAGCGGTATAACGACTTCTGGGAATACAAGGTCCTAGGTTATGTCACTCTTTGGGAAGCGTATGTCTCATCTCAAACACAGAGCCTTGGAAAGAAACACATTCCAACACCCCAGAAGGCAGTCAAGTTTTTTCACAAGAAGATAGACCAAAGCGATCTCTCTCTGACGCACGAGCAGGCTCAGGGAGTGAAGAATCTAGCTGATTCAGTTTTCCAGACTCGGGAATACACACTTCAAGAGAAAACTGAGATTGTCATCTCTCAGGCCGACCCTGATGTAATCAAAATCATCGACCTGTCTGTAGAAGCCTTCGTCAGGCTCAGGAAACTCCGAGACGAGATCGCGCACGGCGACGTCATCACCATACCTCATGATGAATATCCCCTTCTATCCAGTCGCGTCGAGAAGCTAACTCTACTACTTACCTACTTCGCATTTGCTGAGCTTGGACTGAAAAGGGACGAATTTCTTGCGTGCCTACATCGGGCGTGGAACAGAATGGTCAGAGGCGCCAGCCTTAATGAGGCGCATCTGGATAAGGTCATGGGGACCGCGGAATTCATTACTCTGTCCAGCGAAAACTTTCTCGCACTACAGCCATTAGCTAACGGACAGGCGCTTCGCTGTTTTTACAGGAACGACACCGGGAAGATTAGCTTTTCCCAAGAAGACACGAAGACATACCTCGCCAAGCTCCATTCCAATGCAGTGGGTAACAATCCAAACTACAGCGAGGTATTCAACAACCACGAGAAGAAGATTCGGCTCATACCCAACTTGTACTTTGAGGATGGGCAGCACCATCTTCATTTCAGTAGCGTGTTCCTCTTCGAGTGATGAGCACAAAGCTAGGGCGAGAGTGGGTGAAAGGACGTCCATTCAACCCCAAGCAGCGGACGCTGAAGCCATGACGCACTGAACATCGGCTCAGGGTCGTTTTCTGCCAGTCCCAACACGCACCGTATGGTCAGCGCAGTCGGTTAGTCGCTTTTAAGATGAGATCTGTGACTTCAATGATCGCTCTCCGAATACCCAAGGAAACAAGCGTGCGACGTTGATAGAATCATCCAATGCCCGGTGGTGTGTACCCTCCAGCGCCAAGCCAGCGAGCTGACAGGCTTTGGCCATACCAATTTCTTTTCCGATTCGCTGCGCCTTTGCGAACAGCCGCTTAGCGTTTTGGTGAGGTAATTCAATGGGCTGAACAATACCGTGCAGGACGCTATCGCGCTCAATTTGCCGACGATCGTAGGCGCCCCAGCTACACCAGGTCGAGCTCGCCGTCCGATGTCGATCAACGAATTGACGCAACAGTTCGGCAGCAACATGAAACTGCGGAGCCGCATCAACATTCTCTTGCTGGATGCCAGTTAAGTTCGTACAAAATGGAGTGAGACGGCGATTTAATACGGGCTGTACGAACGACTGAAAACGATCGATCACGATTCCATCGCCATCCACCCAACACGCCCCGATCTCGATCGTCTCCATTTTTTCTGCTGCAATTGTCCCATCGTCAGAACAGGTGGCTTCAAGGTCAACAACCAGAATATTTTTCATAGTTAGCTCGCGGTGCTCGACCATACTGTCCGTTGTTCGGATAAATCGACTTCGCCGATGGTAGCGTCCGCGTAATTTTGGGCATTTGAGCATTTACACATATAGTGCTTTCGACCATCACGGCCGATGCCTTCGACAATTTCCACGACCGAGCTAATTTTGTACTCGGCATTTGCTGACCGTCTCGATTGAACGTTTATGCGAATTCTTATCATGTCATCGCGCTGAGCAAGCTGTAAGACGTTCGCAATATCGGCAACTATAAAACGCGACCAGGAATGTCCGATTTCGTGCTTGCCGCTTAGGACGATATCAACATGAAAAATGGCAACGTTCAAAGAAATCTCAACACACTCAAATTGGCGCAAGCCGGGCTGGTTCATGAACGAACCAAGCGTCTTGCCACTGTAGGTGCATTCCCAAGATTCATCGATCTGTAGCATCAAACATCTTCTCTTTTAATGATCAAAAATATTTGGCAAAGTCCAAAGGAACTAAGCCAGCGCAGAATTAATGACACTCACGACTACCGAACTCTCCCTTACTTGGCACGTCGCCGTCATCAGGAAGAAGCTCCAGCTAATCGTCAAACATCTAATAGAATCCAATTGACTGTGTTCGAACACCTTCAGTGCGGCGTCGATCAAAATCGGAGACGAGCAATTCGCGTCGGTTATCACCGGCGGCAGCACCTAGTGCATCAAGTAATAACTTGCGCATTTCGCGCGGCGACGAGGTCGCTATTTCGTCGAGCGCTTCGTCCGAAAGTACCCTTGAGAAATGCTGGCCCCATTCCTCATCTTCTAGCAACGAGTAGTAGATATTTTTTGCAATGTCGCGTGCTTGCAATCGCGTCGGTGTCGGTATGGTGAATACTGTAAATCGTGACAGAAGTGGCGGCTCAATCTCGGCTGCGCTATTGGCGGTCGCGATCCAGATAATGTGCGATAGATCCATCGGGATCGAAATCGCTTCGTCCTTAAATCTTATTGCAGTGTCGCGTTCCAGTAGCGTATAAAGATGACCGCGCGGGTCGTAATGCATCCCAGACGACACTTTGTCGATTTCATCCAACAGGCAGATGGGATTAATGATGTCCTTGAGCGCAATTTCGTTGAACAAAAGCCCTGGGCGGCCATTCGACCAAGACATGTCACTGCCGCCGATTGCGAATCCCGCGGATAAACTATTCATACGAATTTCAAAAAAATGAGTTTTGACAGTCTCTGCCAATGCTTTAGCAAATGCCGTTTTCCCGATCGCTGGCTCACCTTGCAAGAGCATCGGCGGAAGCTGCGCAATTGAATCACCTACAAGTCGCGCAAGCGCCGTTCGTCGCTTGATCGCATCTATCACTTCGGAGAAATTAGGAAAACGCGACCGCAAATTGTTAAGGGCCTCCAGACTAGGCGCCAACGCAAATTTTCTGTTGGGCCCCAAGTTAGCCAATTGATCCAAGTTTCGTTTGAGGACCACACCGACATCGGTTGGCTGCAGAAGTATCGTGTCGAAAACTTCCTCAAAATCGTTCGAATCATAGAGTTGGCGGAAACCACCGCCGGACTTCAGATTCGGCTCTTTAGTTTGTTCAACTTGCAAACCATCGTGGCCAACGCTCTCGTCCCATTCTCTCGCAGGCGCTGCTGGATACATATGACCGGCGTAAGCCAATTCCCGTCTATATTCCGGAAGTGTCATGATTTTTGGCGGCTTGGTGCTAGGTATCGGCGGCCCGTGCTTAGAAATATACGCCGACGTTTCGTAAACATCCAAACACAACACGACTAACTCGACCTCGGCCGACAGTGCTCGCGGCGCAGCTTTGGAATCTACTAGCGCGTCGTGATTTGCAAGCAGCGCATAGATTGAAATGCGTCGATCATCAAATGTACCGCTGTCCTCCTCGCCGATTATTTCCACCTTATCAAAATTGTCTAAGACAAATTCTCTGATTCTTGCGAACGCAAGAAAATCAATGCGCCCAAGCACCGAGAGGGGTAAGTAAAACTTCGATTGCGGCTTGCGAATCAACAAAAACAGATGATCTTCTTTCGCCAGCGTGCGAAGGATTTCAGCATCTTGAATGACGATTGCGATTGCGATTTCTGATTTCATTGATTGAGGTCTGAGTTGCAACGAAAATGTTTCGTTTTCTATGTCGTCGCAACGAACTCAAAAAATTAATTGAATGCTCGGACCTCACGCCGTAGTTCTAATTTGATGCTCCACATTTTGTCATTCATGTAGGCTGATTAGTTCGCTAGTCTATGAGATCGCTGATAAACTATTTTTTGAATTCCCGCTGCTCTATTAAATAACTGTCCGCGTAAAAACCTAAACATTTCCACATCGCTAGCGGCATTTGTCGTGCGGAATTGGATGCAAAAGAATGCAGCTGCATTTTCAAACAATGATAAATCAATAGAGCCGACTTGTCACTCATAGTGCGTGCACTTATAAGGCGTGTACCTATAGAGAGTGGCTATATATAGGCCGAAACCATAAGCTCAGGCCGTTGAATAAAAATTAATTTCCCATGGAATACGACCCGCTTCAGCTATTTGGACAACAGCTCATCAAGCTTCGTAAGGCACACGGCTGGTCACAAGAAAAGTTGGCATTGGAAAGTGGACTTGCTCGATCCTACATAGGGGGTATTGAGCGAGGTCAACGCAATCTGGCACTTCTTAATATTTGCGTTCTCGCGAATACTCTTGGTGTTTCGCCTAAAGAAATGCTTGATTTTTTTGATTAGAGGCTTGGCGATGTATCAAGGACGAAGATCATACGGAAGTGATCTGACGAGGAATGCAAACGACAACTCTCATGAAAAATTCAAGCAACGGAATTGCTAGTTTGATTGAATAACCAATAAAATTTCAGAGTCAGGCACCATCATTGTCACCTCCAATTGGTCCCGCCATCAAAATAGTACGATGGGCGTGGGGACAACTTACTAAGGTACTATTCTTACGCACCTTTCGCCGTGCACACGGACTTTGGGCCAAACTCCATCGCCTAGGCATCCACTGGGACGCATGTGGAGAGTATCTTGAATATTCGGTCTACTTGGCACAATTCACCGATCCGGAACCTCGAATATCAAGAATAGCCTTTCGGGCTTTACACGAAGACATTCAAGAGCTAACACTTTTCTTTGAAGCTGAATCAGCGTCAGCGCGATTCCAGGAGCGCATAGAAATCCGTAATGTCAATAAGAAGCCGATCGTATGGATCATGACTAACGTTCCGCACCAAGACTTCTTAAGGTCAAATGAATGCACTGGCCTTCAGTTTTCTTGGGATACTTACAGGATCTCGGTTACTCGACTCAAACTCAAGAACGGATATGAAGTTGATCCTTTCAACGCACTCACCTGCCATCTAACCCACACTTGGTTTCTTAATTCCACTTGGAAGTGGAAATGGAAACGGTTCTGGAATTTGGATGCGATCCAGTGGGCTAAGACGCGTTTGTTTGAATACTGGCACTTCGGGTTCGGAATGCCGGCGATCAGGATATTTGGGCCGAATGGCTTCGAAGTTACCACCGTACAACGCCTGCTTATAAGTGCAACGCGGCCTATCGCATGGGTGATGAGCCGTAATTGGGTAATTACGTTTCAATTTTGGATTGCCATCTGGTCAGGTTTATATGTCCTTAACGACGAATCAGAGCTGCAATGGCGCTGGGCAAAATCAGTAAATAATTCAGAAGGTTTTCATAAGCGCTCTCCAGAGAGATGAAGCAGCGACTCACTCGTTCCCCGTACATCTTCCAATGCTTGACTCAAGAGTAGTGCCACTCAGTCCATTTATCGGGAAGAACATTTCAGGAAATAGGGGGATGCGTTCTACCCCAGTCCTGCGGCCCTGGCGTCGCCGATGATTCCCTCGAGTCGTCCCAATACAAGGCTCATGATCTGCTCAGCAGCCATGTGCGGAACATTCCCAGATCGCAAATCGTGCCTGAGCTCTTCCAGGTCAACCTTAAGATGATCTGCCGCGTGCAGGCGCGCAGATGCGCGTTCGACGTTTACCCATACGCCCGCGAGATCCTGAGCGAGATCAATATAGTGCCACAATGACATGGCATCTGCGTGCCCGGTCTTGATACGAACTTTCTCGAGAATTGAACGATAATCTTGCTCACTAGCTGGCCGCCCCTTTTCTGCTTCCCACACCCTTATGTGCGAAAGTACCTCCCAAGTTATGAAACGATGTCTGAACATGGAAAAACATGCCTCAGAATCTCGGTGCCCCGCGTGGGTACAAAGAGTCCTAAAATCTCGATCTAAACCACCTTTGGAGATCGGAGCCCCGCAGCTGCCTGGAGCAACCCCCAAAAACATTGCGCCGCTCGGTGCAAATCCCGGATCATTGGCCGCGCAGGCCGCAATCCAAGCGCCACGCGCTGCGAAATAACGCATCACGACCCGGGAATCCTTTGGGGTAATCGCGAATGTCCTGGGTGGCGGCAGGAGTTTTCGGCGCTTCATAGTTGGGATTACTAGTACATTCTTACGTAATACATCTTTGTTATCGATGAGCGACAAGCCCACCATCTCGGCCGGACGAAGCCCTGTACGCTGCATTATCCAAATCATGAATCTGCGCCTGGCGTAGTGATAAGAAAGAAGGCTATCAAAGAATTCAGGATTTCTCTTAAATGGCCGCATTTCCGGTTCGGGATGGTTTTCCAGGATGCTGAGATATTCGATTGACGCATCAATCGCTTCGATAATGCTTAGATCAATCGGGAGTTTTGGATCGGTAGAATTTGGCTCGGGCGCGTAGCGGTGAGTCCAATAGAGATTTCCGCGATCATTCTTTTTTTGCGAAACCAAGATCGCAGGACCAGATTTTTCCTCGCCAATCAGAGGAATTAGACCACGATGCAGATTTTCCTGATACCACATCAAAAATGACAAACTGCGATTTAATATTTCGCAAGCGGTATTGTTATTTCTCTTACGCATACCCGAACGAGGATTTATCTCGCTCGTCAAATGTTCGATTAGCGCAAATATGTCGCCATCGGTAAGATCGGAAAATGACTTTAGCTTGCCATGACAGTAGCGCACCAACTCCGACAATTCACTCGCATAAGTAACCGGGGTCTCACCGGTCCACTCATGGGCGTTCGCGAGCAAATACATGTTTACCGCAAGACAAGGTCGAGAATCGGGCCAATTGACGAATGCACCAACTCTTATAGTTTGATAATTTATTATGTTTCCGGATACCGTCTCTTGCACACTATCCGGGATTCGAAGGTCGGATTGACGCACATATAACTTTTTCTTGTTATACGGGACCATGAATTCTTGTACTTGCAAGGTTTGACGGCTCTGAAACTGCAACGAGCTTCGGTTGAAACAGCTCGCCGAAGAGAGAAAAATGATTGTCCAACAAATTCGCCAATTTGAGTTTGCTTAGAGGATCAGTGGCACGGTCTTCGGCTATGTTTTTTGTTTCTTTCAGCAACTGGTTATAGGCTCGTGTCATCACACTCACAGAAGCCCTTAATTCTTGCAGTTCCAGCGCCAATCCGTCTTCACGCTCGCGGGCCCGGTTTGCTCGCTCAACACCAGTTCTCGCCGTCTGGAAAGCCTCTCCCCTAATCTTGACCCGCACTCGGAGCCAGTCCAAGTATTTCACTCCCTTTTCGCCCGATGGGGTCTTCATCAAGTCCTCAGTCAGAACAGAATCAGCATACTTAAACAATGTGTTGCGCGATCCGAAGCCCTGTATTTTGTGCTCAGGTGATTCCATTGCGGCTAGTGATACCATCGATTGACAACCACTCAAAATGACAGGATCGACTGGGCCGGTTGCGACGCGAGCAGCTTCCAGCGCAACGTAACGATTGAATACACTAGACTTGCATTCCTCTGGACTTAATTTTTTGTGCTTGACTGTAGGAGTGTTCATTCATCACCGTCAAAGCGAAAGGAGTGAAAGGCAACAAGATGGCCCACATTACCAAAATCATCCACAAAGGCGAATGGGCGTAGATGAAATTCATCGTTCGCTCTCAGTTGTTTAACATAGCCAATCCACTCGTTCGCTGGAATCATTTCCAATTGCTCAGCTTTGAAATGCCTTAAAACCTTGGTATACATTTGCTCAATACATTCGCCGTGGTGTGAAACTCCGTTGGTGTCATAAATTCGCAAACGATCAACGGCCCACTCAGCCTCCATCGACGAAAACTCCACGCTAGGGAATTCGCGCTCAAGATACGCTAGTAGGTGGGCCTCATCGACATGCCCAGCAATGTCCCTGGCAGCATCCAAAGCACCAAAACGAGCGCTCCAAAAAAGCAGGAGCAAAAACCATTTTCTCCATTCATGGACTCTCACGTACCAGCGACGACCTAGCTCGTCGGGGGGGAGCCCGACATAATCGCAAAAGCGATCAAGGAGCCGATTGAATGAGTTTGCATTGGCCGCTTTCGTTTTTCCAAACGTGTGCGAAGCATAAGGTAAGTAAAATAACAGAGAGGCTTGGTACGCGTCAGGCTCTCCCTGCAATTGAACCAAGCCCGCGCCTAATCGTTGCATCTGCTTAATGGCGCGCGCCGCTATAGTTGGAATTGGTTTTCCTTCTGTCGTTGCTCGCTCTTCACGATACGTACGTTTTCCCAATTCTGAAACCATATAGTACGGTCCGTCCCCTAGCAAACAATTCCGTTTTAAGCTCTCGAGTTCGCTATCCCGAGACGGCTTCATACATGCAATGACGGTGGCGACAGCACCTGCCCAAACCTGCAACAAATTCGTCAATGTCGGATTTGTGCGAAGTGCCGAGAAATTTATTTCTTCACGCGGTCCATTCAATTGTTCACCCCTGTACCCCAACGAGCGCAACGCTTCCGGTACAGGAATTTTCCTTAACTCTTCGCCAGATATTTCCCAATTATCGGGCGAACCGCCATCGTTAAGTTCGCGCATCCGAGCCACAACGCTCAAGTAGTAGTCGACAAGGGCATCACCGTATTTGTGCACCCACTTCAGCGCCTCGTTAAGATATCGAAGTCCAGTGTCAATCGGTATAAATCGTGTATGCCCATCAAGCGAGGAATACTGCAGGCCAATAGCCATCGCCCGCGGGAGATTCAGGGTTGACGCATCGGGAAGATCATCAAGTAATAAATTCGAAAGTGACAGGATTGTAGATAGTGTTGCACTGAGCCGCTTCAGCGGGCTCGGACTAGAATTAGCGACTTTCGCTTCAGCGATTGTCGGGATTCTATGACTCGCGTATTCCGTCCGCATACGTGAAATCCGTACAAGTCCACGTTCGGAAGCAACTGCTGTTTCGAACTGATACAGAAACAAGGTCAACCGATCGGACGAGACCCCGACGGAGGCATACGAAGTTGAAATCATTGCAGAAATGAAGGTCCGCGAAACATGTCGGACATTTTTCCGAATTTTTATCCCACCATTTTCCATTAACCAGTCACCAATAGACTTCGCGACTGATGCTGGCAAATTTAGGGGATCGTCAAGATATTGACGCGGGCATTTTTCACCAAAGGCCGACGAATACAACTCATGAAGCGTCCGCTCAACTAAGCGCAGCGCACCCGTCCATCCGTCTTTCCCGACCGAAGAATACAATCGATTCAAGCCAGCTTGATCAAGTAGTCCGAATCCGTATTGTTCTACGCGGTAGCGCTTATTTTCAAGCACCATCCAACGTGCTAGGGATAGCAAAACATTGGAGAATGACTTCCAGGATGCGATGGCAGGTGCTCGTCCACCGTGCCGCCCTTCTCGGAAAAAAAAGGCAATTTTCTTTAACGTTTGTAAGAACGTTGCATATCGTGGATCCGTAAGCAACATGCCGTTTGGAAGCAAAATGTCCCAATTTATATCCACGGTCCGCATCCACTCACCGTTCACTCGTACTGTTTTCTTCCCATCAGAGGTGATCCACTTAACATCTGTCCAGTCACTCAACAACCAACTCGCTTTATATTCCCCATCGAATATTGAGGTCATGTGGAGATTAGCAGCGACCAATGCATCGATTCGTTGAATCTCGTCTGATGAAAAATCACGATTGGTACCGCGACGGCCATTCCGTAGGCGGCGTATGTTAAGCATGTACAACATCCCAGGTTGCGCGAATTCGCATGCTCTTGAAACGTTCGATGACGTTTGGGATACGTAATTGGGCAGCCTGATGTACTACCTTCAACCTCGACAACATAAGACTCTCTCTCAATGCTTCACCGACGTCTTCGCTTAGTGCGGCACGATTTAGAAATTCCGCCAGATCGATGAAAGCGCGGGGTGACAGCCCCGTGGTTGCTTCCAATGTTTCGAGCTCACTCGAAGACATGTTCGACGGAGCCCATGCTTGAAAAGCCATCAACACAGCCAATGAATTTTCGTCCAAACGTAACGTCAACAACGATTGCTGGACGCCTGATTGATCATCAACAGCTAGTCCGTATTCCTGAAACTTATACTTGCCAAAACGTTGTTGTATCAATTTCCCGACCGGAGACACCGTGGCAGGGTATTCCACAACGATTCTCAGCAAGAATTTGTGCAACTCCTCGATGCTTTGAAAATCACTTACGTCGAGTAGATAGTCTTCCGAAGATGCCGCGAGCACGATCAAGACATTCTGAAAATTTCTGATGATTCGTTCGTTCCATAGCGAAAGCAATGGTGCAGGTATGTAATTCTCCAAGCACACCCTATAGCTATTACCCAGACGTTTTGAAGCCTTCGCGATCGACCCAGTCGCAAACCATTCCAACACGCCTTGGGTGGCGCGCAGTTTCGCAAAATCAAATGAGCTGTCGACCCCAGCTTGAGCAAGTTCTGGATAGAGCGTAGCCAAGGAATAACTTTCACGATTATTCAATTGGCGCGCAGCAATCTGAACGATTCCGCTTTTTGTCGCCGGACCTCCAGCACAACCCAGAAAAAGATGCCGCCAAAATTTCGAGCCGCACCGCCTCAACATGTTACGAATTCCACTTGTTGCTCGGACTACGTGCCTCATGACCGTGGCGGCCCGCGGGGTCAGCAGTGCGTACTTCCGGCTGCCCGCCCTAGGTTTGTCTACGCTGAAAATCCGGCTTCTCCCCCCGTCAGCAACAAGTAGGCCTGACCGCCCACGGGAATTTATAAGGCGGGCGCTGATCAGTGCCTCAGGAGTAAAATTAGGATGCTCCTGAATCAATATCGCCACTGCCACTGCCAAGTCCACGTTGCTTAGCACGCCCAGCAGACGAAGAAAGAGTAGACGTTCTTCAAGTCGAGCACTCTGTTCTGCGCGAAGGGCGGTATATGCAGTCAAATTAAGCGTGCTCTTCCCTTTGTGAAAAAAATTCCATAGCATTGCAGGATGCGCACCTAATTTCCGACGAGAAAGGCACTCAGTATCATTGGATATTTTCAATTCATTTTTCGCGATAACTAGTGCCCAACCCAAATTATTAGGTACGTCAGGGTGAGTCAACGGTGCCAGATCGCCACCGTATTGCCCGATCTTTGGTCTAACTAAATCAGAATTCCAATCCGACTCCGCCATCCTTCGCTGGAATTCAATTGGAGAAATCTTCCGCATCTGGTTTTTTCCCGTACGGTAATCTTTGGTCAGACGCAACCAATAATCGTCCAGGACATCGCGCACAATATTATTTCGGGCACGTAAGTTCTCTTCCACCTCATCCAAATATTCGACTTCGGAGCGCCAAAATATTGGGCCTGCGAGGGTTTTGTTGATAGGTGCGGAAATCGGCGTGTAATCGGCGGCACGATCCCCAAGTAACTTTGGCCGACTAGGTGAACCTGGATCAACGACCGGTTCGGGAAGATCGCAGCGCGGATATTGTACGCCCCGAGGTATTACTGACTCCGCTGTCAGTCCGCGTAGCCAAAGCACGACGGAATCATCCCACGTTCGACATCGAGAAGAAAAAATGGCATTGCTTTCGGGATCCCTTAAATAGTACGACTGAAAACGAAGCAAAATAGACTGCCATTCCTGTCGGGTCGTCGGGAAAGAGCAGACTCCCTCATTGAGAATAAATCGCCCGAAGGGGCGGAGAGCAGAATAAAGCGTCCGTGTTTGTGAACGATATGCTTTTCCCGACTCGCTAAGAACGGTTGCGTTGAATAGCTTTTCACGATCCAGGTGCGATAGGTCCGAGAAATCTGCTAAACAGATCCGGTGAAGGTTCTCCCGCATAGGATTGTCCAAGAGCGCACAAAGGTTTCCCTGTGAATTATCAATTTTCATATTAAATATGCGCATCCATAGGAAATTCAGTCGCTCCACAAGCGGTTAATTGGGACGGCATTCTTCCAACTCCGTATTTCATTCATTAGAAAAAGCATATCGTTTCCGCAAGTCAATTGCAATGATTTTCTTATCTATTTATCCTTTAAAATCAATGAGTTACATATGATATACATCATAAGCTATTACATGAAAAACCAGTTTTTTTGACAGATCCTTTGCTTCAAAGGTTGTATTGGTAAATTTGCATCGCCAAGCGGTGTTCCGACCATTACAGTGAAATGAAATTTGTTGGTATGTTGATATTTGCAATTGGGGCACGCCGATAGGAAGGCGTTAGGGAAAACGAAACTATTGCGATGGAATTGCTCGCCGACAGATCTCGATCTCAGATGGTCCCGGGCCTGAAAATTGGTGCAAGCTACGGCCGTAGGAGCAAATGGCGAGAAAAACGTGTTGTTCACGGTGGGTTGTTCACTCCGGGACTACAAATTGACCTATCCTGAGAATTCTCCGCTATACGGAAACCGACGTAGACTGATGTGAACAACTTTGCTTCTCGACGAAATCAGATCCTTGCGGCTACCTGGGACACCCGGTCAAGCAATGCCGTTGCACGCCTGATAATATCCTGCGCTATCAAAACAAGATCTCCGGCCCGCTGCTGGATCGGATCGACATGCAGATCCAGGTGCCAGCCTTGCCGCAGGACCAGCTATTGAAAGCCGCCGACGGCGAATCGTCAGCGCTCATCGCATCGCGCGTCGAGCAAATGCACACTCTGCAGCTCGCGCGCCAGGGCAAGCAAAACAATGCTTTGTCTGCCAATGAAATCGATGAATACTGCAAACCCGACAGCGCTGGCGAGAACATCCTGCGCACCGCCATGGCGCGCCTGGACTGGTCGGCGCGCGGCTATCACCGCGTGCTCAAAGTGGCGCGTACCATCGCCGATCTGGACAGGGCGGAAAATATTGCTGCCAGTCACGTCGCCGAGGCGATTCAATATCGCCGTGCATTGAACCAGGCTTGAGGGCTGCGCGAGCGACATGTATGTGGCGCTGCCAGCATTAAGAAGCCGACAGGCCGCCCCGGCGTCCGCCGGTCGGCTAGGATATAGAACGGGATGGTTTCTAACATTCACGTCAATTCCAGCGATAGCCCTAAAAGTTCCGAGGTTTAAGTCCGCTTTAATATTCAAGCCGTATGCTGGATTCCATGGGTACGCAAAGTTCGAAGCCCAAACGCGTTTTCAGGAGGAAACATCATGAATAAGCGCACTCTTCTCGCACTCAGCGCATTGCTCGCCGCTGCGCTAGCCGTCAATGCCAGCGCAGCTCCCACCGCTGTCACCAAAGGCGCGGCGACCTATATTTCCGGCGGCATCGGCGTGGACGAATCGACCCTGATACAGCAGGAGGCAAAGAACTATCCGCTGGAATTAGAGTTCGTCATCAAAGCAACGCCCAAGGATGAATATGCTGCCGATATCCACGTGAAAATCAGCGATGCGAGCAACAATGTCGTGCTGGATGCCGTGTCCAATGGACCGTTTTTCCTGGCCAAGCTGCCTGCCGGCAGCTATCGCCTCGCAGTCGCCAAGAAAGATCAGGTGAAAGAGCGCAAGATCGCCATTACACAGGGATCCCACCAGCACATCATGTTCGAATGGCTTGAATGATTGCCTGGCCAGCGGCAAATTGTGTGACGCTATCAGTTGGCAGCAGGTGATATATAAAAATTTTGTGAGCTCTTAGAAGAAATGCATTGCCTTGATCAGTATTTAGCACGTGACAAAAATAGCCTGTGGCGTACTATGTAAATGCATCAAGCGCAAAAATTCTTTTGGTACTGAAATATGTCTGTCAGAACAGAAACATATGCCTCAGAAAAGGAGTTCACAAATAATATTTTCACTAGCTGGCTTGAAAACTGCTTATTCGATCATTACCTTCTGTTCTAACTACCGGGAGCGCATATGAACCTGATTTATAACAGTGACCAATACAGCGTCGTCGAATTTGGTGCCGATGAACAACGCGAGGCTTTACGCTTCGGCGGCTATGAAATCGTCGATAAATCGTTCAAGCGCGAGATTTTTATTGCTGGTGCCTTGGCTGAATTTTTTCGTAAAGGGGTCGAAGACCTGATCGCGACCGAGCCGAGCATCGAGGATATCGATGCTTTCCTGGGCAACTATGACTCGATGATGAGCCAGCCCGTTACCTTGCAATAACCCTGCTACCGCCCAACTCCTTCCAGCCCGCCCGGCATTGCCGATAACTACGGCAAGCCGGGCGGGATGCTTGAGGTATATTGCCGTACCTTTCACATTGCATCCGGTACGTCGATATGTACGCCAATTCCAGCCCTATCCATAGCGCCCAGAGCGGCATCCACGAGCAGCTTGCGGCCAGCGTCGCCAAGCACGCCTCGCACACGTTTCAAAAACCCGTCAGTTCTTACAACCAAAGCGCATTCGACGACAGCATCGCCGCCTGGCGGACAGCCGGCAGCCCGCCCTTGATTCTCGATGCCGGTTGCGGCGTCGGCTTGTCGACCATACATCTGGCGGCGCAGTACCCGGATCATTTCGTCATCGGCGTCGACCAGTCCGCCGACCGGGTCGGCCGCAACACGCTGTGGCCGGGGCCGGCAGCGCTGCCGGCCAACTTCATCCGCATTCGCGCCGACCTGGTGGATTACTGGCGGCTGCTGCTGGCGGCGCGGATTTTTCCGGCGCGCCACTATCTGCTGTATCCGAATCCCTGGCCGAAGATAGGCCAGCTCAGCCGGCGCTGGCATGGCCATCCGGTATTCCCGACTATCGTCGCGCTGGGCGGGATCCTGGAATGCCGCAGCAACTGGCAGATCTATGTCGAGGAATGCGCCAGCGCCCTGCAACAGTTAAGCGGCCAGGCAGTCGCCTGCGAGCCGTATCTGCCAGCTCAGCCGATCACCCCGTTTGAAAGCAAATACCTGGCGTCGGGCCATCAGCTGTGGCGCTGCCAGGTGCAGCTCGTTTCCGCCGCCAAGGCCTGAAAAGAAAATCCCCGCAAACCTCTACGGTTTGCGGGGATTTTTGCGAAGCGCTTAGATTTCCACCTTGGTGCCCAGTTCGACCACCCGGTTGATCGGGATATGGAAAAAGTCGGATGGCTTGGCGGCATTCTGATACATCCAGGCGAACAGCTTTTCGCGCCACAGTTGCATGCCGGGAATCTTGCTCGGGATCACCGTATCGCGCGCCAGGAAGAAGGAAGTATCCATCACGTCGAACTCCAGGCCGAACTGCGCCGTCGTCAAGGCCATCACGGTTTGCACGTCAGGGGCTTCCTTGAAACCGAAAGCGGCGCGCAGGACGTAGACGTCGCTGCCCAGTTCCTTCAGGGTCAGGCGCTTGCTGTCCGCAACAAACGGCACGTCCCAGATGCTGATTTTCAGGAAGAACACGCGCTTGTGCAAAATGCGGTTGTGCTTCAGGTTATGCAGCAAGGCGACCGGCACGGTAGTCTTGTTGCCGGTCATGAACACCGCGGTGCCGTCGACCCGGTGCGGCGGATGCGCCAGCAAGCCTTCGATGAAAGGCTCCAGCGGAATCCCCTCATCCTTGCTACGTTCACGCAACAGCATGCGGCCGGCGTACCAGGTCATCAGCAAGAAGAAGGCGATGGCGCCAAGCAGCAGCGGGAACCAGCCGCCGTCGACAATCTTCAGCAGGTTGGCGGCAAAGAAGGCGAAATCGACAATGAAGAAGGCGCCGATGACCAGCGCCACCAGGAAGGGATTCCACTTCCAGACCGTGCGCATGACCACCGCCGCCAGTACAGTGGTGATCAGCATGGTGGTGGTCACCGCCACGCCGTAAGCCGCGGCCAGGTTATCGGATTTCTTGAAGGCCAGCACCACGCCAACCACCAGCAGCAGCAGCATCCAGTTGATCACCGGCACATAGATCTGGCCACGCTCGTCTTCCGAGGTGTGCAAGATGCGCATGCGCGGCACGAAGCCCAGCAGGATGGCCTGGCTGGTCAGCGAGAACGCGCCCGAGATCACTGCCTGCGATGCAATCACGGTAGCAGCGGTGGCCAGGATCACCATCGGCAACAGCAAGGAATCCGGCACCATCAGGTAGAAGGGATTCTGGATAGCGGCCGGATTGACCAGCAGGTTGGCGCCCTGGCCGAAGTAGTTCAGCATCAGGCAAGGCATGACAGTAAACAGCCAAGCAAAGCGGATCGGCCGGATGCCGAAGTGGCCCATGTCGGCGTACAGGGCCTCGGCGCCGGTCAGCACCAGCACCACCGAACCCAGCACCACGAACGCTTGCAGCGCATGTTGCTGCATGAAAGCATAAGCGTAGTAAGGATTGATCGCCACCAGGATTTCCGGTGCCTTGATGACGTTGTAAGCACCCAGCAAACCCAGCGAGACAAACCACACGAACATCACCGGACCGAACAATTTACCCACCACCGTGGTGCCGTGCTTCTGGATCAGGAACAAGGCAATCAGGATCACCAGCGACAGCGGCAGGACAAAGCGCGTCAGCCCTGGCGTGGCGATTTCCAGCCCTTCCACCGCCGACAGCACCGAGATCGCCGGCGTGATGACGACGTCGCCATAAAACATGCAGGCGCCGAATACGCCCAGCATCATCAAGGTCTTGGCGCGTTTGGAACCGTTCTGGGCGGTCCGCAGCGACAAGGCCATCAGGGCCAGCACGCCGCCCTCGCCGTTGTTGTCGGCGCGCATCACGAACAGTACGTATTTGAGCGAGACCACGATGGTGATGGCCCAGAACAGCATCGAGATGATTCCTAACACTGCATCCGGTGTGAATGGAATACCGTGGTCCGTGCTGAAACATTCTTTCAGCGAGTACAGCGGACTGGTGCCGATGTCGCCGAACACGATTCCCAGGGCAGCCAGCGTGATGATGTGTAGACGGGATGACTTGAATCCGGGACTGCTGCTGGTTTGCGTTGTACTCATGTTTTCTCTCATCTTATTAGTAAGGCCCCAAGCCCGCTTACTTCAATTTGATTTCTTTCTTGAAACTATTTGCTGCTTTGCGCAAGGTGGCGGATTTTACTATCGAACCTTGCGGGGGAACTAATTTGTCGCGCCGCCGCCGTTGCTAAAATACATCCTCGCCCTCGCATTTTTGTGCCTATATTCCAGCCTCAGCTTGTCCATCGGAAGTCGGATGGATCTGAACCATAATAAAAAAACATTAAGGGCATCTTATGCTTACTTAAGCATCTTTCAAAGCCAGGGCCCGCTCATACAGGGCATTTTTCTTTTGTCCGGTGATTTGCGCCGCCAGGGCGGCGGCTTGCTTGATCGACAATTCCGCCAGCAGGATCTGCAAGACCCGCTCGCCTTCGGCGCTGTCATCGAGCGCCACCGGCGCCGCTTCCACCAGCACCACGAATTCGCCCTTCTGCCGGTTGGCCTCGGCCGCCAGCCAGGCCGGCGCCTCGCCCAAGGAGCAGCGGTGGACGCTCTCGAACAGCTTGGTCAGTTCGCGCGCCAGCACGATACGGCGTTCCGGCCCGAATGCCTGCAGCAAGGCGTCGACGGTTTCTACGATGCGATGCGGCGCTTCGTACAGCACCAGCGTGGCGCTGGCGCCGGCCAGGCCGGCGAGCACAATTTCACGCTGGCGCGCCTTGCTAGGCAGAAATCCGATGAACTGGAACTGGTCGTTGACCAGCCCGCTGACCGACAGCGCGGTCACGGCGGCCGACGGCCCCGGCAGCGGCAAGGCGCGCAAACCGGCGCGCAGCACCGCATCGACGATGCGGGCGCCGGGATCTGACACCGCCGGCGTGCCGGCATCGGACACCAGGGCTATCCGTTCGCCGGCCTGCAGGCGCGCCACGATCTTTTCCGCTACTTCCCGTTCATTGTGCTCATGTGCCGCCAGCAAGGTCTTGGACAAGCCGTAGCGTCCCAGCAAATGGGCGGTATTGCGGGTGTCCTCACAGGCCACGGCGTCGACCATCGCCAATACGTGCAGGGCGCGCAGGCTGATATCGCAGACATTCCCGATCGGTGTGGCCAGCACATATAATGTCGACGCGGGATACGCTTGCTGCGCCACCTCGTCCAAAATCACGGGGTTGATGAAGGCGCTGGCAGATTGATGAGTCATGGGGAGTTATGAATGTTATATAAATGGGCCAAGCTTGCACTAGCGGCGGGCATCCTGTTGAACGGATTGTGCCCGCCTGCGCTGGCAAACACAACCTTGGTCGATGTCGCGGCTGCCGATGCCGAGGCCAATGTCATCCCGCTGGCCAGCATCGCCCTGCTGCTGCCATTGCGCTCAGGCCCGCTGGGCGCGGCCGCCGACGCGGTCCGCAGCGGCTTCCTGAATGCCTATGAACGCGACAAGAGCGGCCTGGAAGTGAGCGTGATCGAAGCCGCCGACACCGCCGGCGACATGCTCGCCGCTTACAGCGCCGCCAGCAAGAAGTACGACATCCTGGTGGGACCGCTATCGCGTACCGGCCTGACCGCCATCATCCAGAACGGCCAGGTCGACAAGCCGACGATCGCCCTGACCCAGCCGGACTCCTCCAGCGCATTGCCGGCGCAGCTGCTGCCGGTCGGCCTCTCGATTGAAGCTGAAGCGCGCCAGGTGGCGAGCTGGGTCGGCGCCGACTACGCGCCAGGCAAAGTGCTGGTGCTGAGCACCAGCGCCGCCTGGCAAAAGCGCGTCGCCAACGCTTTCGCCCAGCAGATCCAGGGCAGCGGCCTGCACGCCGACATGGTGACGCTGAATCTCGAAAACGGCATCTTCAACGCCGATGCCCTGACTCAGCTGCAGCAACGGGTTGAAGGCGACATGCCGCGCCTGTTGTTTGCCGCGCTGAATGCTGACCAGACCAGGCAGATACGCAACGCCATCGGCGACCAGACCCCGATCTTCGGCATTTCCCAACTGAATCCGCTGACCCTCAACGACAACAATCCCGAGCACCAGATCGCCGAGCTGAATGGCGTGCGGCTGGTGGATATTCCGTGGCAAGTGCAGCCGGACCACCCGGCGGTGATGGTGTACCCGCGCCAGGAAGCGGCGGCCGGCCAGCCCCGCAATGCCGACCTGGAGCGCCTGTATGCACTGGGCATCGATGCCTTCCGCATCGCCCGTGAAGTCGCCGCGCGCAATAACGTCTTCCAGATCGACGGCGTCACCGGCAAGCTGAACGTCCGTTTTGGCGTCGGCGCCCCGAGTTTCGAGCGGGTCGAGCCGGCCGCGATCTATCAGAACGGCGTCGTCATGCCGCTGCAGGCTCAGTGAAGCCGAGGCCGGCCGCCTGATGAAGATGCCGATCTCGAGCAACCAGGCCAGCGGCAAATTGGCGGAAGACCAGGCGCTGCTCTATTTGCAGCGGCAGGGCCTCAAGCTGGTCGCCAGGAATTTCCGCTGCAAAGGCGGCGAGATCGATTTGATCATGGCCGAACCGGCTCCGCATAAGGGCGCGCAGGAACTGCTGGTGTTTGTCGAAGTCAGGCAGCGCCGCAGCCAGCGCTTTGGCGGCGCGGCAGCCAGCGTGACCTCCGCCAAGCAGGCCCGGCTCATCCTCGCCGCCCAGGTTTTCCTGCAGCGCTATCCACAGCCGCCGGCCTGCCGCTTCGACGTGCTGGCCATGGACGGCGATAACATCGACTGGATCAGACAGGCATTCGAAGCCTAGTGCCCGCTATAATCAGCGCCAGGCTAACCAAAAACCCGGCCGCCACTCACACTGCGGCGGCAGCATTCCACTCTCGATACCAATATCATGATAAACCAACGTATTCTGGCGCATTTCAATGAAAGCGCCGAACTCAAGGCCCGCTCGGCGGAAGTCCTGGCGGCGCCGATTGCCAGCGCAGTTGAACTTATGTTCTCCGCGCTGTCCAATGGCAACAAGATTCTTGCCTGCGGCAACGGCGGCTCGGCCGCCGACTGCCAGCATTTTGCGGCGGAACTGGTGGGACGCTTTGAACGGGAGCGGCTGCCGCTGCCGGCATTGGCGCTGACCACCGATACCTCGATCATCACCGCGGTCGGCAACGATTACAGCTACAACGAAATCTTTTCCAAGCAGGTGCAAGCGTTTGGACAAGCCGGCGATGTGCTGTTAGCGTTTTCCACCTCCGGCAATTCGGCCAACGTCCTGGCGGCCATCGATGTGGCGCTGGAGCGCGACATGCGGGTGGTGGCCATGACCGGCAAGGGTGGCGGCGCCATCGGCAAGAAACTGACTGAAGCAGATGTGCATATCTGTGTGCCGCACGACCGCACCGCGCGCATCCAGGAAGTGCATCTGCTGACGATTCACTGCTTATGCGACGGCATCGATGTCGCTTTATTTGGAGGAGATGCGAATGATTGACAGGCAAAATCCGCGCTGGAGCAAGTTGCAACGGCCATTGGCGGCAGTAGCACTGTGCGGCGCCGTAGTGATGGGATTGCAGGGCTGCGTGGCGCTGGCGCTGGGCGGCGCCGTGGCCGGCGGCTTCGCGGCGACGGATCGCCGCACGCTGGGCGCGCAGACCGAGGACAAGGCCATCATGGTCAAGGCTGAAACCCGCGTTCCCGCCGTGGTCGGCCAGGATGGCCATGTCAACATCACCAGCTACAACCGCAAGGTGCTGCTGACCGGCGAAGTACGCGACGATGCCGCCAAGGCCGCCGCGGAAAAGGAAGTGCAGTCGATTGAAAACGTCCATGCGGTAGCAAATGAGCTGGCAATCGGCGCGCCCTCGAGTTTCTCCGCACGCTCCAACGATACCTTCATCACCAGCAAGGTCATCGCTTCGCTGGTCGATGCCAAGGACGTGTTCGGCAATTCGATCAAGGTTGTCACCGAACGCGGCAATGTCTACCTGATGGGCCGCGTCACCGAACGCGAAGGCAAGCGCGCCGGTGAAATCGCCGCCGGCGTCAGCGGCGTGCAAAAAGTCGTCAAGGTGTTCGAATACATCACCGAAGATGAATTGACACAAATGTCATCGGCGCCGCGGGAGACGGCCAAGCCTGCCGCACAGCCTTCACAGCCTTAAAAGCGGACGGCAGGCCGGAAGCGGCTTGCATTTCCTCTGCTAGTCAAGTAACGTTGCCGCTGGACAAATGTCCGGCGGCTTTTTTTTTGGGGAAAAACATGTTCGGTTTCATCATCTTTCTGGCAATTGTGCTGGTCGTCGTATTCTGGGTTGTCGGCATCTATAACCGTCTGGTGAGCTTTCGCAATCGTTTCAAAAATGCCTTCGCGCAGATCGACGTTCAGCTCAAACGCCGCTACGACCTGATCCCGAACCTGGTGGAAACCGCCAAGGGCTACATGAAACACGAGCGCGAAACGCTGGAAGCGGTGATTTCGGCGCGCAACCAGGCGGTCACCGCCAACGCCAAGGTCGGCGGCAACGCCACCGACGCCGCCGCCGTGCAACAGATGGCGGCCAGCGAAGGCGCGCTCAGCGCCAGCCTGGGCAAGCTGTTTGCCCTGTCGGAAGCCTATCCCGACCTGAAGGCCAACCAGAACATGATGCAGCTGACGGAAGAGCTGACCGGCACCGAAAACAAGATCGGCTTCTCGCGCCAGGCTTATAACGACAGCGTGATGGAGTACAACACGGCGATCGAACAGTTCCCGGGCTCGATCCTGGCCAATATGTTCGCCTTCAAGCAGGCGGAATTGCTGCAGGCGACCGAAGCACCGGAAGAACGCAAGGCCGTCAAGGTCACGTTTTAAGATCCGCGCGTGATCCAGATAGAACCGCCGCTGGCGGTATGAACCATGACGTTCTTCGAACAGCAGCACCAGGCGCGCCAGGAAACCAGGAAACTGGTGTTCCTGTTTGCGCTGGCGGTAATCGCCATCGTACTGGCCGTCAACCTGGCCATGGCATTATTGTGGCATTTCAAGTTCGGCAGCCACCACGAACTGTTGCGCAGCTATCCCAAGGGCTTCTTCGCCGTCAATACCCTGATCACGCTGGCGCTGATCGGCGGCGGCACCCTGATCCAGACCTTCAATTTGCGCGACGGCGGCGATGCCGTGGCGCTGATGGCCGGCGGCCGCCTGGTCTCGCCTGCCAGCGGCGACCTGCAGGAACGGCGCTTGCTGAACGTGGTGGAGGAAATGGCGCTGGCTTCCGGCATCGCCTGCCCCAAGGTCTATCTGCTGGAGCGCGAAGACGCGATCAACGCTTTTGCCGCCGGCTACAACCAGAACGAAGCGGTGGTCGCGGTCACGCGCGGCACCCTCAACCGCCTCACGCGCGATGAATTGCAAGGCGTGGTCGGCCATGAATTCAGCCATATCCTGAACGGCGACATGCGCCTCAACGTGCACCTGATCGGGGTCCTGTTCGGCATCCAGATGATTGCCGGCTTCGGCCAGCAGCTGATGAATTTCGGCCGCTTCTCCAGCAGCAGCCGCAACGACAAGGAACCGCCATGGCAGCTGGTGATGCTGTTGGCCGGCGGGGCGCTGTTCGTGGTCGGCTATATCGGCATCTTCTTCGGCCGCCTGATCAAGTCGGCGGTATCGCGCCAGCGCGAATTCCTGGCCGACGCCAGCGCGGTCCAGTTCACCCGCAATCCGGAAGGCATAGGCGGCGCCCTGCGCAAGATCGGCGGCCTCACCGACGGCAAACGGATAGGCTCGCAAATCGATCACCAGAACGCGGAACAGCTGTCCCATCTGTTCCTCGGCAGCGTGCGCCCCAACCTGCTGGATGGCTGGTTCGCCACCCATCCGCCGCTGACGGAGCGCCTGCAACGGATTTACGGCAGAAGCATGGGGCCGCTGGAAGCGCCGGAACTGCCGCAGCCTCATTCGGAAAACACGGCCCGTCTGGCAGACCTGCCGTTTGCCGCCGCCGGCTTTGCCTGCGCCGTCGCGCCAACCGGCTTGCCTGCTTCGATCTCTACCGCGACGGCCACGCCGACACTGGAATTCGGCAACAGCAGCAGCCGCTCGCCGCTGTCGCCGCAGCTCGATGGCGCGGTACGCGATCCGGCCGGCGCCTGTGCCGTCGTGTATGCACTGCTGCTGGGCGAAGGCGAGGAGCGCGACGTGCAGTTGGCGATCCTCAAGAAAGAAGCGCCGCAGCAAGCCGCCTTGACCAGCTTCCTGGCAGAAACGATCACCCAGCTGCCGCTCAGCGCCCGTTTGCCGCTGGTCGACCTGGCAGCGCCGGCGCTACGCCAGCTGCCGCAAGCTGCGCGCGACCGCCTGCTTGCGATTGTCGAACAGCTGATCGCCGCCGACAGCCGCATCACGCTGGCTGAATTCGTGCTGCAGACCATCCTGGCGCGACGCCTGGCGCCGCGTGCCGGAAGGCTGGTGCCGATCAGGTTCAATCGCGTGTCCGACCTGAGCGCCGACGCCGCCCTGCTCCTGTCGCTGGTAGCCCATGTGGCGATTCCGTCCGGCCGCGCCGATGTTGCTGCCGCGCGGCTGGCCGCATTCCTGCGCGGCGCCCAGGCCTGCCCGGAACTCAAGCTGGCGGCCCAGGATTATTGCGACGGCGCCAAACTCAGCTTCCCGCGCGTCCGCCTGGCGCTGGATAACGCCAACCAGCTGGCGCCGCTCGCCAAACCGCAGCTGATCAAGGCACTGCTGGCAGCCGCCGATGACGGCAACCCGCTGGAAATCGCCAGCGCCGATATCCTGCGTGCGATTTGCGCCGGCATCGAAGCGCCGATCCCGCCGGCCGTCGCCGCTACCTACCAGGCCTATCCCTGGCAGTTCGACAGCTAGCGGGCAGCAAATTCAAGCTTTCCGGCAAAACACGCAACGGATGGCTATAATGATTGTTCCCGGGCCTTGCCCGTATTGGATTTCTGTCATGCAAGCTCAAACTGAAAACACGGCCGGCAAGCGGCTCTGGATCAAGCTGGCGGGCGCCGCCGCCGTGGCAGCGCTGGCTGTCGGCGGCTACATGTCGATGTCAAATACGCATGCGGCGCCGGATGTCAGCTTCACCAATCTCAAAGGCGAACAGGTCTCGCTGAAGAGCTTGCGCGGCAAAGTAGTGATGGTCAATTTCTGGGCCACCAGCTGCACCACCTGCGTCGCCGAGATGCCGAAAATGGTGCAGACCTATAATGCCTACAAGGACAAGGGCCTGGATTATGTCGCCGTGGCAATGAGCTACGACCAGCCCAACTATGTCGTCAATTTCGTCCAGACCCGCAGCCTGCCGTTCCAGGTCGCGCTGGATACGCAAAGCAAGCTGGCGGACGCCTTCGGCGACGTCAAGCTGACGCCGACCACCTTCGTCATCGACAAGCAAGGCAATATCATCAAGCGTTACGTAGGCGAACCCAAGTTCGCCGAACTGCATGCGCTATTGGACAAGGCGCTGGCCGCATCCACATAAAAAAAGGCGCTTCAAGCGCCTTTTTTTATGTCCACGCTCCCGCCTAGCGAGACGTAGCTCCGCGCGAAGCAGTGTCGTACAAGCCGGAAGCCGTGCGCAGCAGCTTGGCCGCGTCGCCCAGCGACTGGTTCGACAGGCCGGTATCGGAAAGTACGGTGATCAGGCATTCCTCGCGCATTTCACGGTATTTGAGGCAGAGCGCATAACCTTCGCCGGTGGCGGAAAAATACGCTTCCTTGCCGACTTTTTCACTCTTGACGTAACCCGCTTTCACCAGTTTTTTCAGTGCATAACTGGCAATGTGTGTATCCTCGATATTCAACACGAAGCAGATATCGGCCAGGCTTTTTTTACGCTCGCGGTGGCACACGTGATGCAACAAGGAGACTTCGACAGGCGTCATATCCTTGACCCCGGCAGCGGACATGCAGCGCGACATCCAGCGGTTGAACGCGTTGCCCGCAATAATCAAGGCATATTCCAGCTCGGACAATTCGACACTGCTTTCCGACGCCAGATGGGCGGAAGACAGGATTTTAGGTGCGCTAACGTTCATATTTGTCCTACTAAACGCCAAGAAAACCAAATCATACAACCAGATGCGCCAATCCCAAGCTGAATTTGAGGCATCGGACGGGCTGTATTTCAACAACAATATAGACTATTTACATACAATTTATTGACATTTTATTTTTGATGAACGATATTTCCCTTTGCTTAAACTCTGGTCTACAAAGAGTAAGCTGGTTGGGGCAGAGGATTCGGGTTCGTGGGACGACGGCTGTTCGCAATCATTTTCTGGGCAATTTAATGTTGATCTGATCAGTTGACGGCAGGGCCGCTCGGACGGAGCGGCTTGGACTCAATCCTGCCGTGCTGACATCGTGCACAAGGAATCCGGCCGCAATGACCCAACCCGTCATACAAGCTCTTGGCGAAAATGCTCTGATACTGAATACCGGAGCCAGCGCCACTCTCGAATGCCAGCAACGCTTGTGGGCAATCGCGGCGAAGGCGGCGCATTGGCCGCATGTGCGCGATGTAGTTCCCGGCATGAATAACCTGACTATCCTGTTCGACCCGCTGGCCAGCGACGGCCGGCAACTGGCGGAAAAACTCCAGGCCGCCTGGGACGCCGATTCGATCAGCCAGAAGGCCGGACGCAAAATCGACATTCCCGTGGCCTATGGCGGCGACAACGGTCCCGACCTGGAGCAGGTGGCGCGCCATACCGGCCTGTCGCCGGCGGAAATCGTCAAGCGCCATACCGCGGCGGAGTACATCGTTTACTTCATCGGCTTTCAACCCGGCTTCCCCTATCTGGGCGGACTCGATCCCAAACTGGCCACGCCGCGCCGCAGCGAACCGCGCCTGCTCGTGCCGGCCGGCTCGGTCGGCATCGGCGGCAGCCAGACCGGCATCTATCCGGCCGCCTCTCCCGGGGGCTGGCAGCTGATCGGCCGCAGCGAGCTGCAGCTGTTCGATCCCGGCGCCAATCCGCCCACCCTGCTGCAACCGGGCGACCGCGTGCGCTTCGTCGCCAGCGAGGTGGCGGCATGATCAAGATCATCCGCGCCGGCCGCATCAATTCGGTCCAGGACATGGGCCGCGACGGCTTCCGCCATCTCGGCATCTGCCAGTCGGGCGCGCTGGACCGCACCGCGCTGGCCATCGCCAATCTGCTGGTCGGCAATCCGCGCGACTGCGCCGCCATCGAATTCACGCTCGGTCCCTGCGAACTGGCCTTTACTACCGACACGCGCATCGCCCTCGGCGGCGCCGATTTCGGCGCGACTCTCGACGGCCAGCCGCTGCTGCCGTGGTGGAGCGTATGCGCGCGCGCCGGCCAGACCCTGAAGCTGAACGCTGCCCGGCATGGCATGCGCAGTTACCTGGCGGTGGCCGGCGGCATCAATTCCGCCGCCCAGCTGGGCTCGCGCGCCACCGATCTGCAGGCCGGCTTCGGCGGCCACGGCGGCCGCGCCTTGACCGAAGGCGACGGCCTCTCCGCCGGCGTGCCAGATAACCCGGCCGCCGCAGTCCACAAGGCCGCGGCATTCGGCGTGCGCGCGCCATCCTGGTACGACGCCGACGATACGGAAACACTGGAGATCCGCGTCATCCCCGGCCCCGAATACGACTTGTTCAGCGCCGCCGCGCAAAAGACTTTCTGGAACAGCAGCTGGACCCTGACGCCGCAAAGCAACCGCATGGGTTTCCGCCTCAGCGGTCCGGAGCTGAAGATCAAGAAAAGCGGCGACCTGCTGTCGCATGGCGTGCTGCCGGGCGTGATCCAGGTGCCGCCGGCCGGCCAGCCTATCGTGCTGATGGCCGACGCCCAGACCACCGGCGGCTATCCGAAGATCGGCGTGGTGATCGGCGCCGACCTGGCCCGGCTGGCGCAGCTGCGCTTCAACCGCACTTTACAGTTTGTCGAAACCGACGCCGATGCTGCGCGCGCGGCGCTGCGCGAGGAGGCTTTGTATCTCCAACAGATAGCAACCGCGATGCACTGGCTGCGTCCGGCCAAATAGGAGCAGATGATGCCCAGGAAAGATAAACGACAGCAGGTAGACCTCAACGCCGATCTCGGCGAACAGAGCGACGGCAGCGATGAAGCGCTGCTGGCCCTGGTCAGCTCGGCCAATATTGCCTGCGGCTGGCACGCCGGCAGCGCCCTGATGATGCAGCAATGCGTGCAGTGGGCCGTGGCGCAAGGAGTCGCCATCGGCGCCCATCCGAGTTTTCCCGACCGCGATAATTTCGGCCGCACCGAAATGCAGTTGCCGGCCAACGAAATCTATAGCGGCGTGCAATACCAGATCGGTGCATTGGCGGCGATCGCCGGCGCCCATGGCGCGCAGCTTGCGCACGTCAAGCCGCACGGCGCGCTGTACAACATGGCGGCGCGCGACGCCGCGCTGGCCGACACCATCGTCGCCGCGATCCGCGATGTCGATCCGTCGCTGGCGCTGTTCGGCCTGGCCGGCAGCGAACTGATCGCCGCCGCCCACCGCGCCGGCCTGCCCGCGGTGGAAGAAGTCTTCGCCGACCGCGGCTACATGGCCGACGGCAGCCTGGTCAAGCGCGGCACGCCGGGCGCCCTGATCGAAGATGGAGAGCAGGCACTGGCACAAACCATGCATATGATCCGCGAGGGCAAGGTCCACGCAATCGACGGCAGCTGGCCGGCGGTGCGGGCCGATACGGTCTGCCTGCACGGCGATGGCGCGCATGCGCTGGAATTTGCGCGGCGCATCCATGCCGAACTGACACAGCAGGGCATCGCCATCCGCGCGCCGCAGATGAGCAGCGACGAGGCCTTGTTTCCCCTGCTCGGATGATTTTTCGACAGACGCTTCAATCACGTAGTCAATAAAATCGGCGGCGCTGCAACGACCGCCATCAACATGAGGAGATAGCAATGACTGTAACGGAATTACTGCCGCTGATAGGGATACCCATCGTGGTAGCTGGCTTTGCATTTAAATTCAACCCCTTGCTGGTGGTTACCGTGGCGGGCCTGGCGACCGGGCTGTCGGTCGGCATGGATCTCGGCACCCTGCTGGAAACCTTTGGCGAAAAATTCGTCAACAGCCGTTCGCTGGCGACCTTCCTGCTGATCCTGCCGGTCATCGGCCTGCTGGAAAGCTACGGACTGAAAGAGCGCGCGCAAGACTGGATCGCCAGCCTGGCGAACGCCACTTCGGCCCGCATCCTGATGCTGTACTTCGTGCTGCGCCAGGGCCTGGGCGCGCTCGGCCTGACCTATATCGGCGGCCAGGCGCAAACCGTGCGGCCCTTGCTGGCGCCGATGGTGGAAGGCGCCGCCGTCGCCAAATACGGCGAGCTGCCGCTGCCCATCCGCGACAAGATCCGCGCCCATGCCGCCGCCTGCGACAACATCGCGGTGTTCTTCGGCGAAGACATTTTCATCGCCTTCGGCGCAGTGCTGCTGATGGATGCCTTCCTCAAGGAAAACGGCATCACCAATATCGAGCCGCTGCATCTCGGCCTGTGGGCCATCCCCACCGCCATCGCTGCGCTGATCATCCACATGGTGCGCCTGGCGCGGCTCGACGCCAGCATACGGCGCGATGTCGAAGCCTGGAAAAAATCTGAAGGCGGGTCCGAAGGTAAAGAGGTGGCAGCATGAAGACTTTCCTGACCATCAACGAAATCTATTACCTGGTCGGCATCATCGTCATGCTGCTGGTCGGCATGACGCTGCGCGACAAGGGCAATCCCAAGCGCCTGACCACGGCGCTGTTCTGGTTCCTGTTCGGTTCGGTCTTCCTGTTCGGCGACATGCTGGTGGCCGGCCTCGGCAAACCGATGGCGTATCGCGTCATCGGCGTCATGGTGGTGGCGATTTCGCTCATCGCCGGTTGCGGCCTGCTGTCTGTCGGCACGTATCTGCAGCGCAGCGCAGCTGACCGCCAGGCATCGGCCAACCGCTTCGGCAACTGGATCTTCCTGCCGGCGCTGCTGATTCCGCTGGTCACCGTGCTGTGCACCGTACTGCTGAAGAACGTCGCCATCGGCGGCGTCTACCTGCTCGACCAGAAACAGCTGACCCTGGCCGCCCTGTGCATCGCCAGCGTCTGCGCCATCCTGGCCGGCTGGAAACTGACCGGCGGCACGCCGCTGCAAGCGGTGCGCGAATCGCGGCGGCTGGTCGACGCTATCGGCTGGGCTGCGATCCTGCCGCAGATGCTGGCGATGCTGGGCGGCGTCTTCGTCGCTGCGCAGACCGGGAAATCGGTGCAGGAAGTCGTGACCCTGTTCGTCAATCCGGACAGCCGTTTCCTGCTGGTGATGATTTACTGCGTCGGCATGGCCTTGTTCACCATGATCATGGGCAACGCCTTTGCCGCCTTCCCGGTGATGACGGCCGGCATCGCCCTGCCATTCCTGATCACGGGCCAGCATGCCGACCCGGCGCCGCTGGTCACCATCGGCATGCTGGCCGGTTACTGCGGCACGCTGATGACGCCGATGGCAGCCAACTACAATATCGTGCCGGCGGCGCTGCTGGAGCTCACGGACAAGTACAAGGTGATCAAGATACAGATCCCCACTGCCGTGACACTGCTGATGGCCAACATACTGCTGATGTACTTCATCGTCTTCCGCTAAGGAGCAAACATGCATCTCACACTTGACCAGGTCTCGGCTTTCGCGGCATTGCCGTTGCGCTCGCTGCGCCATGAATATCCGAACCACATCATGCACGCCCTCAACAACGCCGGCGACGTGCTCTCCCCGCGCACCCTGCATCCGGTGTTCTACGGCTGCTACGACTGGCATTCGGCGGTGCACGGCTACTGGCTGCTGGCGCGCTGCTCCCGCCTGTATCCGGCGCTGCCGCAGCAGGCCGAGATCGCGGCGCTGTTCAAGGAGCATTTCACGGTCGCCAACATGCAGCAGGAACTGGCCTACTTCCAGGCGCCGGGACGGGTCTCTTTCGAACGCCCGTACGGCTGGGCCTGGATCGTGGCGCTGGCGCAGGAGCTGGATACCTGGCAGCATCCGGAAGCCAAGACCTGGCTCGCCGCGATGGAGCCGCTGGTGGCGGAAATCCGCAGCCGCGTGTTCAGCTATTTCGCCAAGCTCAGCTATGCGATCCGGGTCGGCACCCATTACAACAGCGCGTTCGCCCTCAAGCTGATCCTGGATTTCGCCCGACACCGCAAGGATGCGGAACTGGAAAGCGCCGTGGTCAACTCTGCCTGCCGTTACTTCATGGGCGACAGCAATTACCCGGCGCACTACGAACCGGGCGGCGACGAGTTCCTGTCGGCGGCGCTGACGGAAGCCTTGCTGATGAGCGACGTGCTGGAAGCGGATGTGTTCCCCGACTGGTTCGCGCAATACCTGCCGGCGCTGGGCGATATCGAGCGCCTGATGAATCCGGCCGACGTCAGCGATCACAGCGATCCCAAGATCGCCCACCTGAACGGCCTGAACCTGAGCCGCGCGTGGTGCATGAAGCGGATCGCCCGGCGCCTGCCGGAAAGCGATCCGGCAGGCGCCATCCTGAGCGCGGCGGCGCGGCGCCATATCGAAGCCGGCCTGCCGAACGTGGTCAGCGGCGAGTACGCCGGCGAACACTGGCTGGCGACCTTCGCCATGCTGGCGCTGGAACCGCTCAACTAAGGCCGGCACAACATGACCCAGCCAATTATTCTGCTTACCGGCTTCGAACCGTTCGAGCAGGAACCGCTCAATCCCTCCTGGGAAGCGGTGCGCGCGCTCGAAGGCTGGCAATGCGAGGGCGCGCGAGTGGTGGCGCGCCAGCTGCCATGCGTATTCGGCACGGCACTGCAAGCGCTGGATGAACTGCTGGCCGAGTTCAAGCCGATGCTGGTGCTGTGCGTCGGCCAGGCCGGCGGCCGCAGCCAGCTGTCGCTGGAGCGGATCGCGATCAATGTCGACGATGCACGGATTGCCGACAACGCCGGCCGCCAGCCGATCGACCAGCCGATCTGCGGCGACGGCCCGGCCGCCTATTTCTCGACCTTGCCGATCAAGGGCATGGTGAAGGCGATGCGCGCCGCCGGCGCACCGGCCGAAGTATCGCAAACCGCCGGCACCTTCGTCTGCAACCATGTGTTCTACGGCTTGATGCATAGCCTGGCGCAGCGGGCGCCGGCAGTGCGCGGCGGCTTCCTCCATATCCCGTACATCCCGTCGCAGGCGGCGCGCCATCCAGGCCAGCCGAGCCTGGCGCTGGATACCGTGATCGACGGCTTGCGCGCGGCTCTCCAGAGCGCCATGACCTTGCAGCAGGATGTGCTTGAGGGCGGCGGCCAGCTGCATTGAATGGCAGCCCGGCAGGCCCGGCGAATTTCCTGATTGCTGGCGGGGCCGATCTTGTATCATAGGCGCAACCGGGGTAGCCTGATGCGCCCCGATGATCGAGTCTAGCTACAGGAACCCGTATGTCGGAAACTCAAGTCGTCGTCGTAAGTCCGGAAGGCGAGCTGTACGCTGGCAGCGCCGGATTGGTCACCTTGCCGGGCATCGAGGGCTCGCTCGGTATCCTGCCCGGCCACACGCCGCTGCTGACGCGCCTGAGGCCTGGCGCAGTCCACATCAAACGGCCGTCGGGCGAAGACGATTTTATCTATGTCGCCGGCGGCTACGCAGAAATCCAGCCGCATTCCGTCACCATCCTGGCCGATACCGCGATCCGCGGCAAAGACCTGGACGAAGCCAAGGCCATGCAGGCGCGGCAACAGGCCGAGGAGCGCTTGCAGAACCTGCATTCGGATATCGACTATGCGCTGGCGCAAGCCGAGCTGGCGCAGGCGACTGCCCAGCTGGCGACGCTGGCGCAAATGCGGCGCGGAAAATAAAGCGGGCGAGACGGTAGGCTTAGGCCTCGCCCTCAACCGTCAGCGCGGTTGCGGCCTGTCGCGGCCCGGCCTGTTCTGACCCGGCGGCGGACGCTGGCCATTCCCGAAATCCGGCCGATGCGGCCGCTGTGGAAAGACGCCTGGCGGCTTCGGCCTTGGCGGCGGCGGTCGCACCATGGGGGGCCGCGGGCGATGCGGCCGGTGCGCCCAATGCGACTGCTGGCCGTACCACGGACGGCCGCGATAATACCGGCCCCAATAGCTGCCGATGGAAAACGCGATAATCGGCAGTCCGATCGCGCTGCCGTAGGTGATCAGCGGTACCTGGTTGCCCTGGTAGGGATAATTCAGGTTGCGGGCGTAAACCCAGCCGCGATTGCCATCCTGCAAAATAACGTCGCACCAGCTATAGCCGTTCACGCAACCGGCTACCTGCACCGGCGTGCCCGGCCCCAGCTGGGCCACCAGCGGATAATCGCGCGCCGGGCCGGCGCGCAGATTGACGGGCTTGCTGGTGAAGGCCTGCTGAGCCGCGGCGGCCAGCGGAGCGGCAAGGCAGGCGGCGGCAATCAGGGAAATCAGATGGTTGCGGATCATAGGCGGGCTCCCGAAGGTACGGCAATCGATGCGGCGTCTTGTTCAAGCGTTTTCAAGGATACCCTTAAAAACTTGCGTCACAACAATGGAAATGTGCTTTTCCCAAGCCGATCCTATTCTGAACCTGCCAGGCTGGCACGCAGCATTTCGATAAACAGGCGCAAGCCGGTAGGCAGCTGGCGCCGGCTTGGGTAATACAAGAAAAATCCCGGCATGGGCGGACACCAGTCGTCCAGCACCCGCAGCAGTCGCCCTTGCGCGATCCATTCCCTGGCTTGTTCTTCGTACAGATAGCTCAGGCCGATGCCGTCCAGCGCCGCCCTCAGCATCAGCTCATCGTCGTCCAGCAGCAAGGGGCCGTCGACTGTCACCGCCAGCGTCTCGCCATCTTTGGCGAATTCCCAGGCATACAGCACGCCGCTGGGAAAACGGCGGCCGATGCAGGCGTGCTGCTTCAGATCCTGCGGCTGCCGCGGCAAGCCGCGCCGGGCTGCATACATGGGCGCAGCCACTACGATCAGGCGCAGCGGCGGCCCCATCGGCAGCGCGATCATGTCGCGCGCCAGGCTTTCGCCGAAACGGATGCCGGCATCGAAGCCCTGGGCGACGATATTGACCAGGCTGTCGTCGGTCACCACTTCCAGCCGGATCTGCGGATAGGCAGCCAGGAAACGCGCAAAGATCGGCGCCAGCAGCCAGCGCGCCGCCGTGCGCGGCACATTCAGGCGCAAGCTGCCGCGCGGCGTATCGCGGAACTGGTTGACCTGATCCAGCGCCTCGCCGATTTCGCGCAAGGCCGGCGCCAGCCGCGCCAGCAGTTGTTCGCCAGCCTCGGTCGGAGTCACGCTGCGGGTGGTGCGGTTGAGCAGGCGCACTCCCAGCCGGGTTTCCAGCGTACGCATGGCGTGGCTCAGCGCTGATGCGGAAACCCCGCATTCCGGCGCCGCCTTGCTAAAGCTGCGATGGCGGGCAACGCTGGCGAAAGCGTCCAGTTCATTCAGGTCGGGCTTGTCCATTGATGAATTTTCTTCAGTATTACATCAAATATAACATGGCTTATCGCTAGCAATTGCTCGGAGGATACTGATCCCGCCATCACCAACCAAGGAACAACTCCAATGAAAACCCGCACACTTGGCCGCAACGGCCTTGAAGTTTCCGCCATCGGCCTGGGCTGCATGGGCATGAGCTTCGGCTACGGCGCCAGCGACGACGCCACCTCCATCAAGACCCTGCAGCACGCAGTCGATCTCGGCGTTACCCATTTCGACACCGCCGAACTCTACGGCCCCTACATCAATGAAGAACTGGTCGGGCGCGCACTCAAGGCTGTGCGCGGCAAGGTCACCATCGCCACCAAGTTCGGCTTCAAGATCCTGCCGGAAAGCAAAGACGTGCAGGGCATCGCGCGCCTGGCCGGCGTCGACAGCCGGCCGCAGCATATACGCGAGGTAGCCGAAGCGTCGCTGCGGCGCCTTGGCGTGGAAACCATCGACCTGCTGTACCAGCACCGGGTCGATCCGCAGGTGCCGATCGAAGACGTGGTCGGCGCCATGGCCGACCTGGTGCGCGCCGGCAAGGTGCGCCATCTGGGCTTGTCGGAAATGTCCGCGGCCACCTTGCGCCGCGCCCATGCAGTGCATCCGATCGCCGCGGTGCAGTCGGAATACTCCTTGTGGAGCCGCGACCAGGAGCAGGAAATTCTGCCGCTGTGCGCCGAGCTGGGCATAGGATTCGTACCGTACAGCCCGCTGGGCCGCGGTTTCCTCGCCGGCAAAATCAGCAGCAGCGATCAACTTGCCGCCGACGATTTCCGTCGCACGCTGCCGCGCTTCCAGGATGGCGCGCTGCAAAGCAACCGCATCCTCCTGCAAGCGCTGACGCCGCTGGCCAGCGCACGCGGCTGCACGCCGGCGCAGCTGGCGCTGGCATGGCTGCTGGCGCAGGGCGAACACATCGTGCCGATTCCCGGCGCGCGGCAGATCAAACACCTGGAAGAAAATGCCGCAGCCGCCGACATCGTGCTGCGCTCCGACGAACTGGCCGCCATCCGCGCAGTGCTGGATGAGGATCTGGTGATCGGCCAGCGTTACGGCGCGCCGGAGCTGGAGCTGATCAATCGCTGATCGGAGCGGCTGCGCAAGCCTCGATGCTGTAAAAAGAAAAGCCATATCGCTCAATGAGAGATATGGCTTCTTACGCATCAGCGCCAGAATTCGGTGAGCTGCTCGGCTAGGGCTTTGCCTCGACTGTAATCATCGCGGTAATTGTTGTGCGAAATTTCTTACATTTAAAAATACTAGCCAAATTGAAAATTCCCTCGTGCTCAGCCAAAAGTGAAGGCAAATGCGCCGACGCCCGCATCGAGAAAACGAATTTCGAAGGTGTGCTCCTTCACCTTGCCGGACTGGCGCACGAGCTGGTAAAGGCGAGCCTCCGTGACGACGCCGTTGCCTTCCGCATCGGTATCTGAACCGTGATCTGCGCCAGGTGCGTGACCATCGATCCTGACTTGAAAACGCACCGGCATGCCGTCGGCGCGCGGCCCAAGAACCAAGTGCAAATCGCGCGCGTTGAAGCGATACGCAATACTGCCGTCCGCACGGTTCAGATTCGCACGTTCCGCGCCAACGGTCCAGTTGCCGGCAAGACCCCACTCGTTCAAATGCGGCGCGTTCATAACGTAGTCGTAGGTAGCATCTCTTTTCAAGCCGTTGGGCGAAGAGAAATTCGATGCTTGCTCGTAACCGACATATGTTTCGCCCGAGCGCAGGTGGGCGATATCGGGGGCTGCCTGTTCGGCGCTGGCCCATGGTGTCGTTGGCGCGCCCGCGGCATGGGGCTTGCCGGCTTCGGCCAATAACGACTGGATGATCGTCTCTGCCTTGTCGTAGCTGCCTTCGCCGGCGAGGCGGGCCCTGACGCGCCCTTGCGCATCGGCGAAGTAGAAGACTGGCCACGCGTTGTTATTGAAAGCGTTCCAGATGCGATGTTCGCTGTCGACTGCAATCGGATAATCGATCTTGAAACGCGCTATCGCTTTCCTGATATTCGCGTTGTCTTTTTCGAAGCCGAATTCAGGCGTATGCACGCCGATCACGACCAGGCCTTGAGCGCGGTATTTCTCCGCCCAGGCGCGCACATGCGGAAGCGTGCGGATGCAGTTGATGCAGGAATAGGTCCAGAAGTCGACCAGCACCACCTTGCCGCGTAGCTGTGCGGCGTCAAGCGGCGGCGAATTGAGCCACGCCGATGCGCCGCCGAGAGAAGGGAGTTGTCCCAGGACCGGCAAATCGCTGCGATGCGATTTCATTGCTTTGTCTCCCGCCTCGCCGGCGGCGGACAGGTTAGTGAACGTCGCGACGCCAAGGCCGAGCGCGACGAGAGCGGCGCCGGCGAACCAGCAACGCAAGCGTTTGCGAAATAAGGAGGCGAGGAAAAACAGCATGAGGAATTCCTTTTCATTCATGTTGCAACGAGGGCTTTCGGTTCACAAAAAATTTCTACACCGGACACGTCAAACTCCCCCGGCTTTGCCTGACTGCCTGAAATCGCCAGGAGGTGCAAACAAAGCAGGAGCGTTGTGACGGATCGACTACTTGCTGCCGGCAGCTTCCTCAATTACGTTCGCCACCGCATCCGGCCGGGAGACCATGACGACGTGAGAAGCCCCTTTCACTTCGACGACGTCCTTCGCGTTGGCGCGCTTGGCCATGAAACGCAGAGCCTCGAGCGGAATGTTCTTGTCGGCAGTGCCATACACGAAGTAAGAGGGCAGCTGCTTCCAGGCAGCGCCGTTCGATACCTCATTGAGTGCAGCGATAGTCACAGGACGCTGGCCGGCGGCCATCAGCGCAGCTTGTCGCGGCGGCACGTCGGCGGCAAATTGCTGAGCGAACTTGTCCTGGCTGATGTAGAGATCCTTGCTGCCGTCGGCCAGCGTGACAGGATCGGCAAGCGTGTCGCCGAGTGTTCCGCCTGGGAACTTGCCGGCGAGGCCGGCGACAGTCTCGCCCGGCTCTGGCGCAAAGGCAGCCACATAGACCAGCGCCTTCACTTGAGGATTGTTTTCGGCCGCCTTGGAAATGACCATGCCGCCATAGGAATGGCCGACCAGAACCAGCGGGCCCTTGATGGCGCCGACTACGCTTGCGGCGTATTGCGCATCGTTGGCGACGCCGCGCAACGGGTTGGCGACGCTCAGCACCGGATAGCCTTTGGCAGTCAGCCGCTGCGCCACGCCATCCCAGCTGCTGGAATCGGCGAAGGCGCCATGGACCAGCACGACGGTGGGCTTGGCGGTCGTACCCGGGATCGAGGTAATGGGCGCTTCCGCATGCGCCAGCGGCAGGACCGCAGCAAACGATGCGGAAGCGGCAAGGGAGATCAATAATTTCTTGGCAATCATGTTGGTTTCCTTATTGAGATATGTCAGATATGTCGAAATTGCCTTAGGCCAGGGTGACACTTACGTCGATGTTGCCGCGGCTCATCTTCGAGTACGGGCAGATCTGATGTGCTGCATCGATCAAGTCTTGTGCAGCATCGCCTGACAGGCCGGGTAGATTTACTTTGAGGCGTGCCTGCAAAAGGAAGCCATCGCCTCCGGTGCCGAGGTCGACTTCGGCATCGACGGCGGTACCGGCCGGCAGGGAGAGATTCTTGTCCTTCGCAGCCCGCCCCATGGCGCCGATGAAACAGGCCGACCAGCCGGCGGCGAACAGCTGCTCCGGATTGGTGCCCGCACCGCGGCTGCCAGGAGGGGACAAGGTGATATCGAGGCGGCCATCGTCGCTTTGCGCGGCGCCGTCGCGGCCGCCGGTGGTGTGCGTCTTACCGGTATAGAGAACTTTTTCGATCTTGTTCATGATGTTTCCTTTCAAGCGATTGAAGAATGCAAAAGCGCAATGACATGTTGCTGACGAACAGGTGAGCGGCAATGAGAGGCGGCGACCACAGGCGGATTGCCGCTCCAGCCATCATCAGAGATGGTCGACTTCGATCACGGCGTCAGCGAATGCGCGCGGCGCTTCCTGCGGCAGGTTGTGGCCGATGCCGCCAGCGACGAGCTCATGCTTGTACTTGCCTGTGAAACGTTTGGCGTAGGCGGCGGGCTCGGGGTGCGGCGCACCGTTGGCGTCGCCTTCCATGGTGATGGTCGGCACCGCGATGGCGGGCAAGTTCGCCAGCCGCGCTTCCAGTTCGTCGTATTTCGTTTCGCCGTTCGCCAAACCGAGACGCCAGCGATAGTTGTGAACCGTGATCGCGACATGGTCGGGATTTTCCAGTGACGCGGCGCTGCGGTCGAAAGTGGCATCGTCGAAGCGCCATTGCGGCGATGCGGTTTGCCAGATGAGTTTGGCGAAATCGTGCCGGTTTTTTTCATAGCCAGCGCGACCGCGCTCGGTGGCGAAGTAAAACTGGTACCACCATTGGAGCTCAGCCTTCGGCGGCAAGGCTTGCTTGCCGGCTTCCTGGCTGCCGATCAGGTAACCGCTCACGGAAACCAGCCCTTTGACGCGCTGCGGCCATAGCGCTGCAACGATATCGGCTGTGCGGGCGCCCCAGTCATAACCGGCGAGCACGGCCTTGTCTATCTTCAAGGCGTCCATCAACGCAACCACATCGGAGGCAAGCGCCGCCGGCTCGCCGTTGCGCACAGCGTTAGGATCGAGGAAACGCGTGGTGCCGTAGCCGCGCAGGTGCGGCACGATCACGCGATAGCCGGCCTTCGTCAGCAAGGGCGCGACGTCGACGAAGCTGTTGATGTCATACGGCCAGCCGTGCAGCAGAATGACTACAGGACCGTCGGCCGGGCCTTCGTCGACGTAGCCGACATTGAGCACGCCGGCGTCAATCTGCTTGATGGACTTGAAGCCGGCCGGTCCCCGGTTTGCCGCGGCAGTCGCGTTCGGCGCAGCGCCTGCGGATTGTGCCTGGGCTGCTGCCGGCAACGCCAGCTGCGCGCCGGCAAGGATGAACGCGGCGGCGGCGAGGACGACGCGGCGGTTGTTGTTGAAGTATTGCTGCATTTGCTTTCTCCAGTGACGTTAGGGTTGGTTTCAGATGCCTGTTGCAATCGATACGCTATGGTCAGTCATAATAATTTAGTTATCGTCATAATTATTATTGAGGTAAATATATACAAGTTCATGGCCGTTTTCAAGTACGATAATCATTATCTTGATAAATATTTTTACGGAGATGTTAAATGGGCAATAAATCCAACACCAACAAGGACGTGGCCAGGCTCGGCGATTTCATGTGCTTTGCCATCTACTCGACCAACCTCGCTTATTCGCGCGTCTATAAACCCGTGCTGGAAAAGCTCGGACTCACGTATCCGCAATACGTCACCATCATTTGCCTTTGGGAAGAGGACGGCCAGACCGTCAAAAGCCTGAGCGAAAAGCTGTTTCTGGAACCGAGCACGATGACGCCCATGCTGAAACGATTGGAAGCGATGGGCTATGTGCGTCGCGAGCGCGACAGCGAGGACGAGCGCAGCGTGCTCGTGTCGCTGACTGATACGGGGCGGGAACTGAGGGAAAAGGCGTTCGCCTTCCGCGAGGTGACGGCCAAGGCATCCGGCCTGGCGCCGGAGGAATTCCGCGTGCTGCAAAAGGCCATCGTCAACCTGCGCACCAACCTGATCAACGCCTCCGGCCAGAACCCGGCCGCAGGCGGCAAGCAGTAACCTTCAACACGGAGGGATCGTCGCGGCAATTACTGTCAAGGAGGCGCGACAGGTGCAAAAGCGGGGGACTGCTTTCGGCGAATTAACTGGTTTGGGAATGCTAAATCGCCGACCCAGTCAATTCGCCAAGCATTTTCAGCTACTGATTTTTCACAACCATGCCGGCGTCATGCGCCTGCTGGTCGGCATGATAGGAACTGCGCACCATCGCGCCGACTGCCGCGTGCGCAAAGCCCATTTTGTAGGCTTCTTCTTCATACATCTTGAACACGTCAGGATGCACATAGCGCCGCACCGGCAGGTGATTGCCGCTTGGCATCAGATACTGGCCGATGGTCAGCATGTCGACGTCGTGGGCGCGCATGTCGCGCATCACTTGCAGCACTTCTTCATCGGTTTCGCCGAGGCCGACCATGATGCCGGACTTGGTCGGGGTGTTCGGATGCAGCGCCTTGAAGCGCTTCAGCAGGTTCAGCGAATATTCGTAATCGGAACCCGGCCGAGCTTCCTTGTACAGGCGCGGCGCGGTTTCCAGGTTGTGGTTCATGACGTCCGGCGGCGCCAGGTTGAGGATTTCCAGGGCGCGGTCCATGCGGCCGCGGAAGTCCGGCACCAGGATCTCGATGCGGGTAGCGGGCGACAGCGCGCGCACGTGACGGATGCATTCGGCAAAGTGGCCGGCGCCGCCGTCGCGCAGGTCGTCGCGGTCGACGCTGGTGATGACCACGTAGTTCAGTTTCAGCGCGGCGATGGTCTTGGCCAGGTTTTCCGGCTCGTTGACGTCGAGCGGATCGGGACGGCCGTGGCCGACATCGCAGAACGGGCAGCGGCGGGTGCACTTGTCGCCCATGATCATGAAAGTGGCGGTGCCCTTGCCGAAGCATTCGCCGATATTCGGGCAGCTGGCTTCTTCGCACACCGTCACCAGGCTGTTGGCGCGCAGGATGTCCTTGATTTCATAGAAGCGCGAGGAAGGCGAGGCCGCCTTGACGCGGATCCAGTCCGGTTTCTGCAGGCGTTCGATCGGAACGATCTTGATCGGGATGCGCGCGGTCTTGCTGGCGCCCTTCTGTTTTTCGGACGGATTATAACTAGCGGTAGCAACAGTGGCTTCGGCTGGCAGAGACGGCGTGGTTTCTGTGGTCATGGTCTGGTGGAGTCCCGGAGGGCGCTCGGTTAAATCGCGCAGTTAAATCACGCAGTTAAATTTTTCTATCAAGTGGTCAGCAAGCGCTAACTGCATCTCAGAGAGAGCTATATCAACGCCTAGTGTTTTCATATCGACGGTCTGCAGGCCTTCGTAGCCGCACGGATTGATCCAGGAAAATGGCGTCAGGTCCATGGCGACATTGAGCGATACACCGTGGTAGGTGCAGCCGCTGGCCTTTATTTTCAATCCAAGCGCGGCGATCTTCGCACCCTGCCAGGCGCCGTCGGCGACATATATCCCGGGCGCGCCGGGCTTGCGTTCACCGGCCAGATTATACGCTGCCAGCGTGTCGATGACCGCCTGCTCGATGCTTCGCACGAATTCGCGCACGAAGACGCGGGCGGCGGGACGGCGGCGGCGCAAGTCCAGCAGCAGATAGATCACCACCTGGCCGGGGCCGTGATAGGTCACTTCGCCGCCGCGGTCGGTCTGGATTACCGGAATATCGTGCGGCGCCAGCACATGGCTCGGATCGGCGCCCAGACCCAGTGTATACACGGGCGGATGTTCGACTATCCATAGCTGGTCAGGGGTATCGGCGCTGCGGGCGGCCGTAAACGCGCGCATGGCCTCAAAGCTGACGGAGTAGGATTCGACGCCGCGCCGGATGATCTGAGGACTGGGCGGGTAATCGGGGGAACGGAGTTGCTGCGCACTGGACATAGGCGCAAGTGTAACGAAAAAAGGCGGCCGGCGTGCAAAAGCGGCTGGCGCGCCGACGCGCCGCCAGGTCCTCAGGGGGCCAATAAGGGGGTCAATAAGCTCTCCGGAGATTGCCAGTTTGGCAATCGGCTGATGCGCTGCAGCCAGGCCGCAACACGCGGCGGCGGCACGACTTCGGCGGCATCCGCCCAGAACAGGTAGCCGCACAGGGAAAAATCGGCGATGGTCGGCTGATCATCGATGATGAACGCGCGGCCGTCGGCCAGCTCTGTCTCCAGCTTGGCGATATCGATGTCAAAACGGCTTTGCAACCAGTCGACGGCGCCGGCCGGATAATCCTGCGGCGCAACGCTGCGCGCGGCACGCAGCTGCGGCAGGCACATGCCGAGCCGGTTAGCTTCCCAGAACAGCCATTCGCGCACGCGCGCCATGCGCAGCGGCGATTCGGCACCGAAGCCGCCGGTATGCTCGGCCAGGTGCATCAGGATGGCGTCGGACTGGATATACGGCACGCCGTTGTGCACCAGCAACGGCACCTCGCCGAATTTGGCCAGGCTGCGGAACGGCTCCGGCCGCAAATGGCGCGGCTGGCCGATATCGATAGACTGGTAAGCATGGGCAACGCCGCTGACCGCCAGCATCAGCCCGACCTTGTAAGCGTGTCCCGAATCGGCGTTGCCGTAGAACGTGATCTGATCCTGCATATCCGTCATCGGATCAGCATGTCGCCGGTGTGCCGCGCGGCGTCAGCGGCTTGCTGAAGCCGGCGCGTGCGCTGACTGCCGGCAGGCGGCCGGACAGCTGTTGCACTTGCACCACGCTGTTGCCCTTGTGGGCTTCGATGACGACATGGCTGTCGGCGGCGACATGCAGGAACTGGCCGGCGGACAGCCAGTAGTCGTCGCCCTGGCCCGAAACCGTCACCCACACCCGGCCTTGCGTGATTTGCAAGGTTTGCGCCACCGGCGCGATCACCGAGAGGGCTTGTCCGGCACCGATAGTCAAAGACTCATTAGCTAATAATTTTCTCATGATGCTGCTCCTTGAAACTGCTGGTATATTGATCGCTATATCCTGTTCAAAGCGCTTGATATAGCCATTCCTTGTTTCTACATGGCCATTTTAATCAACTGAAGAGTGTTAACAAAACGAGTAATTTTCCCCGTCCTTACTAGTTTTTCTCACATAAACCCGGGTCCGTCATGGCCGATCTCAGAAAATTGCCGAATCTCTCCGCCCTGCGCGCCTTTGAAGCCGCTGCCCGCAATGACAGTTTTTCGCGCGCCGCCGAGGAAATCTATGTGACGCCGGGGGCGATCAGCCACCAGATCCGCGCCCTGGAGCAGGAATTGGGCGTGCAGTTGTTCCTGCGCCACGGCAAGCGCATCACCATCACTGAGCAAGGCCAGCGCTTCGCCGCCACCATCCGCAAATCCCTGAGTGAAATCGCGATTGCTGCCGAAACGCTGAAATTCGACGCCAAGCAAAAGCGCCTGACGATCTCGGCCCTGCCCTCGTTTGCGGCGCGCTGGCTGGCGCCGCGGCTGTGGAAATTCATCGACCTGCATCCTGATACCGAAGTGGTGCTGCAATCGAGCAACCACCTCAATGACCTGGAGCGGGAACCGATCGATGTCGGCCTGCGCTACGGCCTGGGCAACTATCCCGGCCTGGTGGTGGAAAAACTGATGGACGATTTTTATTATCCGGTGGCCAGTCCGCACTACCGCGGCGGCAAGCTGCCGAAAACCCCGCAGGAACTGGAGCAGTGCAGTTTGCTGCGCATGGACACCGAATCTTCCTGGCTGCCCTGGTTCGAGGCGGCGGGAGTCGATCTGGTAGAGCCGAGCGGCGGGCTGCTGATCGAAGACGCTTCGATGCTGCTGCGTTCGGCTTCGGATGGCTTGGGGATAGCGCTGACGCGGCACGCGATTGCGCTGCAGGAAATTGCTTCGGGCGAGCTGGTGCGCCTGTTCGACGTCGTGGCGCGCTGCCCCTTATCCTATTATTTCGCCTGCACCAAGGAAGCGATGGACAAGCCGCAGGTGCAGGCTTTTCATCGCTGGCTGACAGCCGAGGTCCGCGCTTTCAAGGCGCAAAGCGAGTGGCCCGGGGAGCCCGAGCCCTGATCCAGGCTGGATTTACAGCACCATCTTGACCATTGGATGGGAAGACAAGGCGCGATACAGATTATCCAGCTGCTCACGGTGGATGGCATACACGTTGGCCGTCAGGCCGGTGTAGTTGCCCTTGGACGATGGCCGCACTTCCAGCTTGTCGATATGGAAAGTAGGGTCATGCTGCAGCACCACGCCGACGATGGTCTCAACGAAAGCATCATGCGTCGGTCCCATGATCTTGATGGGGAACACGCTGGGATATTCGATCAGGCTTTCTGCTGGATCGATGGGCTTGGTCAGGTCGGTCATGGTCATTTACTCTTCAGTGATGTTGCAGACAGATAGTTAGTTTACTCTCCTGGCTTATCAGCGGCGCGGCAATCTGCAAGAACGGCTTGTGCAAATGAAAACAGGGCGGAAATATCCACCCTGCAACCATTTTGCCAACTACCCGAAAGAAACCTGCTGCGTTCAGGCTGCGGCCTTGGCCTGCTGATAAGCCTCGTATAACTGCTTGTATATGGGGCCAGGAACGCCGTTTCCAATAGCCTTGCCGTCAATCGACACCACCGGCAACACTTCCTTGGTGGCCGACGACAGCAACACCTCATCGGCGCCGAATACCTCTTCGCGCGCAATCCGGCGCGCCTCGAAAGGAATGCCGCCGGCGGCGCACAGCTCCTCGATCAGGCGGTAGCGGATGCCTTCCAGGATCAGGTTGTCCTTGGGCGGGGCCATCAGCTTGCCGTGCTTGACGATCCACACATTGGACGAGGAAGCCTCGGTCAGCCAGCCGTCGCGGAACTGGATCGCCTCGACCACGCCGTGTTCGGCGGCGTTCTGCGCCGCCAATACGTTGCCCAGCAGCGAGATCGACTTGATCTCGCAATGCAGCCAGCGCTGGTCTTCCATTGCCACGCAGGGCACGCCGCTGGCGCGCAAGGCAGCGCTCGGCAGCACCAGCGGATTGGTCATGATGAACACGGTCGGCGTCAGCGGCTCCTTGGGAAAGGCATGGCCGCGCTTGGCGACGCCGCGGGTGACGTGGATGTAGACCATCTGGTCATCCGCCGGATGGGCCGCGATCACGCTGTTGATCAGCGCCATCCACTGCTCTTTGTCATGCGGATTTGGAATACTGATCTTGGCCAGGCTGCGGAACAGGCGCGCCAGGTGATGTTCGGACCGGAACAGCTTGCGGCCGTAGATGGGAACCACCTCATATACGCCGTCGCCGAAAATGAAGCCGCGGTCCAGCACCGGGATGCGCGCTTCGGACAGCGGAGTCATGCTGCCATTGAGATAGACCAGCGGATCTTGCATGATCGGATTCCTGAAAAAGTAGAGAAATCCATTCTGGCACAGCGATGAGCCGCAGGGTATGCAAAAAAAGTATGCGCAGGTGCGCCGGAACCGCCCGCACACGCCTGCCGCCGCAACAGATGATTTTGTGCGGTAGCATGTGCGTAATTCAACTTCCGGGAAGCCTCGGCGTTTCCCCTGCCCGCCCGCCATGACCAAGCCCCTTACCCGTTGCGCCTGGGCCAATCCGGCCAATCCGCGCTATCTGGCCTACCACGATGAGGAATGGGGCCAGCCCTGCCACGACGAAGTGCGCCTGTTCGAAATGCTGAACCTGGAAGGGGCGCAGGCCGGCCTCAGCTGGGAAACCATCCTCAACAAGCGCGAGAACTACTGGCGCGCGTTCGACGGCTGGAACGCCAAGAAGATCGCCCGCTACGACGAGGACAAGGTCGCCTCGCTGCTGGCCGACGCCGGCATCGTCCGCAACCGCCTCAAGGTAGCAGCCGCCATCAGCAACGCCCAGGCCTATCTGCGCCTGCAGACGGAACTGGGTGGGCTGGACGCCTATCTGTGGGCCTTCGTTGACGGCGCGCCGATCCAGAACCAATGGACATTACTGAGCGGCAACCCCGCCAAAACACCTTTATCGGACCGGATTTCCAAGGATCTGGCCAAGCGCGGCTTCAAATTCGTCGGTTCCACCATCATTTACGCCTACATGCAGGCGATCGGCATGGTCAACGACCACTGCGTCGAGTGCTTCCGCCACCATGCGGTAAAGGAGTAATTGTGCGCTGAGGCGGTTGCGGGCCGTCACACAAGGCATCAGCGCGCCGTTCCGCGATGCCTGAGGGGTTGTGCTGCTGTTATTGCCATGACAGCAGCCCTGCCGTCCCATCTCGCCTACGCTCACATCCCAGGTGAGATGCATCGGCGTTTGCTGCAGGCGTATGCCAAGTTGAACGCGGCTAAACAAGCAGCGTAAACGACAGCCGGGCGACGATTTGGATACCCGGATCGCCGCCCTCTTCCCGTTCCCGCACCATTCTGCTACATTCCCGCCATGCCTAAACTGACCTTAGACCGGATCCTGCAATCGCAAGGCTTCGGCAGCCGAAAATATTGCCGTGAGTTAATCGAAGATGGCGAAGTCGCCATCAACGGCACAGTCGTGACCGACTATAAATCCACGCCCGACACCGACGGCCTGGCGTTCACCCTGTTTGAAGAAGAATGGACCTATCGCGAGCACGTCTACATCGTGCTCAACAAACCCAGCGACATCGAGTGCTCGCGCAAGCCCAGCCACCATCCCGGCGTGCTGAGCATCCTGCCGGAGCAATTCAGCTGGCGCGACGTGCAGCCGGTCGGCCGCCTCGATCACGACACCACCGGCCTGCTGCTGATGTCGGACGACGGCAGCTTCATCCATGCCCAGTCGTCGCCCAAGCGCCACGTGCCCAAGCTGTACGTCGCCACCACGCATGAACCGGTGACCGAGGAACTGGTGCAAAGCCTGCTGGCCGGCGTCAAACTGCACGATGAGCCGCAAGCCCTGGCGGCCGTCAGCTGCCGCATGCTGGGTACGCATGAAATCGAGATCGTGCTGGAACAGGGCAAATACCATCAGGTCAAGCGCATGCTGGTCGCCGCCGGCAACCATTGCACTGCCTTGCGCCGCACCGCCATCGGCGGCCTGACGCTGGAGGCGCTGGAACTGGAAATAGGGGAATGGTGCTATCTGGAGCCGGAACACCTGGCCTTGCTGGCGCCAGCCTGAGGCGTAAAAAAAGCGCAGGGCCTATGCCTTGCGCTTTCCTGTTTCCGGCTGTTGCCGCAGCTTAGTGCGAGCGGATCATCGTACCGAAAGCCTGTTCGGTCAACACTTCCAGCAGCAGCGAGTGCTCGATGCGGCCATCGATGATGTGCACGGTGTTGACGCCCGACTTGGCCGCATCCAGGGCCGACGAAATCTTCGGCAGCATGCCGCCGGAGATGGTGCCGTCCTTGAACATCTCGTCGATTTCACGTGCCGACAAGTCAGTCACCAGATTGCCTTGTTTGTCTTGCACACCAGCAATATTGGTCATCATGATCAGCTTTTCCGCGTGCAGGATTTCAGCGATCTTGCCGGCCACGACGTCGGCATTGATGTTGTAGGCCTGGCCGTCGGCGCCGAAGCCGATCGGCGAAATGATCGGGATGAAGGCGTCGTCCTGCAGGGCCTTGACCACCGCAGGATTGATCGCTTCGATTTCGCCGACAAAGCCGATATCGAGGAATTCGCCCGGATGTTCGCGGTCCGGCATGCGGTATTTGCGGGCGCGGATCAGGCCGCCGTCCTTGCCGGTCAGGCCGACTGCCTGGCCGCCGTAGTGGTTGATCAGCATCACGATATCCTGCTGCACTTCGCCGCCCAGCACCCACTCCACCACTTCCATGGTTTCTTCGTCGGTGATCCGCATGCCTTGCACGAAAGTGCCCTGCTTGCCGATTTTCTTCAGCGCGTTGTCGATCTGCGGGCCGCCGCCGTGCACCACCACCGGATTCATGCCGACCAGTTTCAGCAAGATGACGTCGCGCGCGAAGCCGTGCTTCAGGCGTTCTTCGGTCATGGCGTTGCCGCCGTATTTGACGACGATGGTTTTCCCGTGGAATTGACGGATGTACGGTAACGCCTCGGCCAGAATTTCAGCTTTGATTCCTGGGGCAACGTTGGCAAGATCGTTGGTCAAATCGGCCATGAACAGTCCTACAAGAGATTTCCGGACAGCTGCCCGAGGAAGAATCGCGACCCGGCGAGCGCCGGCGGCCAACGATTCTTCTGGAACCTGGGACAGCTTGTCAGAAGAGAATAAAAGGGTGCAAAGACTGCAACTCGGGGGAGTTAAAAATCGCTGCGCGATGAATCAGCGAGATTTTACATTGAAATGCCTTGGCTTAGGTATGACAAGCGTGCGATGTGTTGCGTAGATATACCACGGCGGCCAAGATGGTTATCATGATGCTCGGGGCCTTCCCGACTTACTGCCCGCCTGAACAAAGGATAGCCGAAATGGCGCAATGCCCGTCTTGCCAGCAAGCGTTTTTCTGCGGCGCCGGCCAGCATCCGGACCAGCCCTGCTGGTGCAGCGGGCTGCCGCCGCTGGCCGGCGCCAGCCTGGCCGCTACCGCCAAGTGCTACTGCCCGGCCTGCCTGGAGCGCTTGCTGCAGGCGCAGGCCGCAACAACCGCTCAGAACCCCTCGCCTTGACGATCAAGGACAGCCGCGTACTTCCTGTGCGGGAAAATCGGTCTTGATCTTGTCGAACGCCAGCCTGGCGTCGCCGCCCATGTCGCGCAGCTGGAACGCGACCTTGCTGGAGCTGACGCTGCGGGTGCCGACCTTGGCGCCGCTCAGGCCGCGCTTGGCCAGGCTGGCGACCTGCTTCTGCGCCGCCTCTTCGGTCTTGAAGATGCCGAGCGAGATGCCGTAGCGCAGCGCGCTGGAATCCTGGATCACGAAAAAATCGCTGATGCCGAGGCGCCGCACTTCATCGGCCTTCTTGTCGGCCGCTTCCTTGCTGCCGAGCGAAGGCAGATAGACCATATGGCTGGCGACTTCCTGGATTTCCCGGCGCACGAACTTCAGGGTCGGCGTGCGTTCCGCCAGCTGGCTGGAAAAACGGCGCGCTTCGGAAGCGTTGAAATTGCCGATCTCGGTGCAAGCCACCGGCGCCAGGTCAGCCGCCGACGGCGCGCTCGCGGCCGCTGCGGCTGCCGGCGCCGCAGCCGCGGCAGGCGCGCCATCGCTGGCGACCAGCTTGATCTTGTCCGCCTGCAATTGCTTGCCGATGCGGGCCGGCTCCCGGCCATCGCTGTAGAACGCGCCCAGATAGCCCTTTTGCATGGCAAACAGGGTGGCGTTCGCCAGTAACAGCAGCCAAAAGAATAGTTTCAACATGTTTTAAATAGTCGCCGCAGCAGTTTGTAGACCGATCAATACCAGATTATCAACCGTTTCATGCCGGATGGACAGGTAGGGCGCAATCAGCGCCGCCGAGCCGCCCGCCACGATGCAGCGTACCGCCGCCCCCGCAGCCTGCTGCCCGAGCAGGGCAAAGCCGCGTTCGATCGCTCCGACCTGCGCGTTGATGCAACCGCTGATGATAGCGCCATCCGTGTTGTCTGCAAACTGCGTGTCGACTTGCACGTGGTCGGTGATATGCGGCAGTTTCGCAGTGCTGCGCGCCAGCGAGGTCGCCATCAGCCCCAGTCCCGGCAGGATCATGCCGCCGCTGAACACGCCGTCGGCCGTAACTGCGTCGATCGTGGTCGCCGTGCCGCAGGTGGCGACCAGCAAGGTCTCCTGCGGAAACAGCTGCTGCGCCCCCAGCGCCGCGGCGAAACGGTCGCAACCGAGCTGGGCCGGATCGCGATAGCCGTTGCGCAAGCCCGCCAGCTGCGGCGGCGAGGCAAACCAGCTGGGGCGCAAGGCGGCGCCGAACACGATCTCCAGCATGGTCTGCAGGCGTTCCTGCATGTGTTCGCCAGCCACATTCGAGATCAGGATGCGCGCCACCGTCTGCTTGCGCCAGCGTTCGCTCAGCATGGACAGCTCCGACAGCGCCGCCGAGCCGCTCTCCTGCCAGACGCCCGGCGCCGCCCCGGCCGCCGCCAGCGCCCATTTGATGCGGGTATTGCCGACATCGATCAATAGCATGGCCACGGCTCAGCCCTCCTTCACGCGCAATGAAATATCGCCGGCCATGATGGCCAGCGGACTGACGCCGCCATCCGGTTGCAGCATCAGGCGGCCGATCTGGTCGATGCCGAGCGCGCGGCCTTCGTGCAGCACCTTGCCCTGGTCCAGGATCAGCACTTGTTGGCCGGCAAACGCATGCAGCCGGTTCCAGCGCTCGACGAAGGCAGGTAAGCCCAGGCTTTCGAATTGCCGCATGCTTTGCGCCAGCGCGCTCAATAAAGACGCCAGCAGCAGGTCGCGGTCCTGCGCGGCCGCGGCCGGCAGGCTGGCGGCGCGCTGGCCGATCTGCTCCTGCAGCCGTTCCGATACGCTGAGATTGATGCCGATGCCGATCACCGCCCACACCTGCTGGTCGGGCGCGGTCGCGGTTTCGATCAGGATGCCGGCCAGCTTGCGGCCGCCCTGCAGCACGTCGTTAGGCCATTTCAGCTGCACCGCGACGCCGAAATCGGCCAGCGTCTCGGCAATCGCCACGCCCACCGCCAGCGGCAAGCCGACCAGCGCGTGCAGCGGCGCGGCGAACGGCCAGGCCAGCGAAAACGTCAGCGCTGCCGCCGGCGCCGTCAGCCAGGCGCGGCCGGCGCGGCCGCGGCCGGCGGTTTGAGTTTCCGCCGCCAGCAAAGTCGCTGCGCCGAGGCTGCCCTGGGCGATCCGCGCCAGCAAGTCGGCATTGGTGGAACCGGTCTCGGCCACCACTTCGATCCGGCAATGCTCGGCGTGATGGCCGGCAAAGGCAGCGATGCGGGCGGACGACAAATGGCCCGTGGAAGATGTTGGTGCAATAGTTTGTACAGTCATGCCGCGCATTGTAGCGGGAGTTATGGCGGAGTGCGGCCTGCAACGCACGGTCCAGCTATGGAAAACATGGCGACGACCGCTTTCAGCAGGCATTTTCATTTCATATCAGACAACTTGCTCTTCCCATTACACTTTCCCTACAAGTTTTATCACTACTGCAATAGTGCTAAGTACGATTCTCCCTTAAACTGGTGCGATGCCGAATCCCGATTCCTCCACGCCCGTTCTCGACGTTACAGATGGCAGCCTGGTCGCCGCGCGCGGCAACTGGCAGGTGCACGCCCTGACCCGGCCGGGCGTGATCCAGGCCATCCAGGCCAAGCTGAAAGGCCTGAGCCGGCAATCGGCCGCACTGCGCTGGGATCTGTCGCAAGTCGGCACGCTTGACCATATCGGCGCCCAGCTGCTGTGGAATGCCTGGGGCAAGCAGCGGCCGCAGCAACTGACGGTGGCGCCGCAGCACCGCGACTTCTTCCAGCGCCTGGCCGATGCCGGCCCCTTGCAGCTGCCGCCCAGGCCGCCGCGGCGGCGCCTGTTCAATATCATCTACGACATGGGCAGCGACACGCTCGGCCACATGGCCGGCTTCATCACCTTGCTGGGACAGCTGGTGCTGGATTTCCTGCGCATGCTGCAAGTGCCGCAGCGCGCGCCATGGAAAGAAATTTCCGCCAATATCTATCATGTCGGCTACCAGGCGCTCGGCATCACCGCGCTGGTCGGCTTCCTGATCGGCGTCGTGCTGTCTTTCCTGTCGGCGCAGCAGCTGCATACCTTCGGCGGCGATATCTACCTGGTCAACATCCTCGGCATGAGCATCATCCGCGAACTCGGGCCGCTATTGGCCGCGATCCTGGTGGCCGGCCGCTCGGGCTCGGCGATCACCGCCCAGCTGGGCGTGATGCGGGTCACGGAAGAACTGGACGCCATGCTGGTGATGGGCCTGCCGCACGGCTTCCGCCTGATCCTGCCGCGCGTGCTGGCCCTGCTGGTGGCGATGCCCCTGCTGGTGATCTGGACCGACGCTATCGCCTTGCTGGGCGGGATGACGGCGGCGCAATTGCAGCTGGGCCTGTCGCCGACCTATTTCCTGCAGCAGCTGCCGAATGCGGTGCCGCTGCCGAACTATCTGATCGGCCTTGGCAAAGGTGCGGTATTCGGCGGCCTGATTGCGATGGTGGCCTGCTATTTCGGCCTGCGCATCGAGCCCAATACCGAAAGCCTGGGCCATGGCACCACCACCTCGGTGGTGACCGCGATCACCATCGTGATCGTCGCCGACGCCATTTTCGCCATCATTTTCAGCGGCGTGGGGTTCTGATGGACGGCTCACAAACGATTATCGAGATCGACAAACTGTGGACCCAGTTCGGCCCGACGGTGATTCACCAGGACCTCGACCTGCGCGTCGCCGCCGGCGAAATCGTCGGCCTGGTGGGCGGCTCGGGCTCCGGCAAGACCACGCTGGTGCGGCAGATCCTCGGCCTCAACCGCCCCACCAAGGGCAAGGTCAGCGTCTTCGGCACCGATATCAGCCAGGCTGACGTTGAGCAGATGTATGCGCTGCAAAACCGCTGGGGCATGCTGTTCCAGCAAGGCGCGCTGTTTTCCGCGCTGACGGTGCTGGACAACGTCGCGCTGCCGATGCGCGAGCTGCGCGCCCTGCCCGACAGGCTGATCCGCGACGCCGCCCTGCTCAAGCTGCAGATGGCCGGCATCGGCCCCGAGCATGCGCTGAAGATGCCGTCCGACCTGTCCGGCGGCATGATCAAGCGAGTGGCGCTGGCGCGCGCGCTGGCGCTGGAGCCGGAACTGCTGTTCCTGGACGAACCGACCGCCGGCCTCGATCCTGCTTCATCTGCTGCGTTTATCGAACTGATACGCTCGCTGCACAAGGACATGCGCCTGACCGTGGTGATGATCACCCACGACCTGGAACCGCTGCTGGCGCTGTCGACCAGGATCGCTGTGCTGGCGGACAAACATGTCATTGCCTACGACACGCCGGAGCGCGTCATGAAAGTGCGCCATCCGTTCATCGAAACATTTTTTCTCACAGCCAACCGCTATGAACATGAAACCTGCGGCTGATTTGCAACCAAGCGGCTGCTGGCGGCATAGATAGGAAACACCATGGAAAACAAAGCACATGCCCTGATCGCCGGCTTGTTCACCGTGATCTTGCTGATCGCGGCGATCATCGGCGTCATGTGGTTCAACAGCGACCGCGTCGAACGGGTCCCTTATGAGATCGCCACCAAGCTGTCGGTGCCCGGCCTCAACCCGCAGGCCGACGTGCGTTATCGCGGGCTGGACGCCGGCAAGGTCGATACGATCACCTTCGATCCCAAGTTTCCCGGCCAGATCCTGATCAAGATCAAGATCAATCCAGACACGCCGGTGACGCAATCCACCTTCGCTACCCTGGGCTACCAGGGCGTGACAGGGATTGCCTATATCCAGCTGGACGACGACGGCAGCAAGCCGCTCAAGCTGGCCAGCAGCAAGCAGCACCTGGCGCGCATCGAGCTGCGTCCCAGCCTGTTCGACAACCTGCAGAGCAAGGGCGCGGTGATCCTGTCGCGCGCCGACGAAATGATCAGCAAGCTCAACGACCTGCTGGACCCGGAAAACCAGAAAACCATGATCAAGGCCTTCAGCGACGTCAGCCAGACCGCCGATGAATACCGAGGCATCCCGCAGAAACTGGAGCCGACCATCCGCCAGCTGCCTGCCCTGACCGGCGAGCTGAACCAGGCGCTGGCTTCGGTTACCGCGCTGTCGAACAACATGAGCGTGCTCAGCAAGAACCTCAACAGCCTGACCGCCAGCCTGCAAGGGCCGGACGGCGCCGTCACCAACCTGACGGGCGCGGTGCAGAACATCGGCTCGGTGGCCAGCGGCGTGGAATACGAGACGCTGCCGCGCTTCAATACGCTGACCAATGAAGCACGCACGTCGATGCGGACCCTGAACCAGACCCTGGACCACTTCAGCCAGCAGCCGCAAAGCATATTGTTCGGCAGCAAAGGCCTGCCGCCTGGCCCCGGTGAAGCGGGCTTTGTCGCGCCAGTAAGATAACGAATTGGGGACAGAGCTGCCCGGGTGGGGTTTAAAAGCCACCGTAGCGTGGCGAATTACACTTGCCGTGCGCCTCTGTCCTCAACTAACTATAAAAAGGTAAGCCATGACCATCCCACGAATCCTGTCGGCCCTCGCAGCGCTGGCTCTGGTTGCCGCTTGCGCCAGCAAGGTTGACGCGCCGACCCAGTACGATCTCGGCCTGCTGCCGAGCGCCGCCGCCAGCGCTGCGCCGGCCTTGTCCGCCATCAGCGTGGCCGACGTCAATACGCCCGCCTGGCTGGACAACAACATGATGTTCTTCCGCCTGGCCTATGCCAACGAACAGCAGCCGCGCCCCTACGCCAGCAGCCGCTGGACCATGCCGCCGGCGCAGCTGTTCCAGCAGCGCCTGAAAGCGCGCATGGCGCAGGCAGGCGGCGCCGTGCTGGCGATGTCGGACGCCGCGCTCAACGTTCCCCTGCTGCGCATCGATATGGACGACTTCACGCAAACCTTCGATACGCCCTCGCACAGCGTAGCGTTATTGCAGGTGCGCGCTTCGCTGTTCAACGGCCGCGTGCTGCTGGCGCAAAAGAGTTTCAGCAGCCGGGCGGAAGCCCCGAGCGCTGACGCCGCCGGCGCGGCGCGCGCTTTTGTCAGCGCCAATGACGCCGTGATCGGCGACATGATGGCCTGGCTAGCGACCGTGGCGCCGAAAAGATAATGTCGCAAACACTCGCACCCGAAACCACGGCGCCGCGTTCTTCCGCGGCCTCATCGTTTGCCCGCGTCAGCCTGCTGATTTACCTGCTGCTGATCATCTATGCCAGCTGGTACCCGTTTGCCGGCTGGCGCGATCTCGGACTGACCGCCTTCGCCTACCTGCGCGCGCCGCTGCCGCACTACTGGACCGTGTTCGATGTCTGGACCAACGTCGCCGGCTACCTGCCGCTGGGCATGCTGATGGTCTTGTCCCTGCCGCGCTCGCGCCGCTGGCCGCCGTACTGGGCGGTGCTGCTGGCCACCGTGGCCGGGGTGCTCATCTCCGGCAGCATGGAAGCAGTGCAGACCTTCCTGCCGACCCGGGTCGCCTCCAACCTGGACCTGATGACGAACAGCATCGGCGCCCTGCTCGGCGCGGTGCTGGGGGCCATCCTGCGGCCGCGCTTCGGGCCTGACAGCCGCCTGCTGCAGCTGCGCGAACGCTGGTTCAACCGCGAAGCCAGCCAGGGCATGGTGGTGGTCGCTTTGTGGCCGCTGGCGCAAATCTATCCGCTCAGCCACCTGTTCGGCTTCGGCCAGGTCACCTCGATGCTCTCCACCTGGCTATCCGACCTGCTGGAACAGCCAGTCGACCTGCAAGGCTGGATCACCAACGATTTCCAGTTCAGCGCCGACCAGTACTGGCTGACCGAAACCATCATCACCGCGTGCGGCCTGACCGGCGCCGCCCTGACCTTCCTCATCCTGCTGCGCCAGCAGGCGCCGAAGCTGCCGCTCAGCCTGCTGCTGGTGTTCCTCGCCTTGATGGCCAAGACGCTGGCGACAGCGCTGCTGTTCGCCCCGGACAACGCCCTGGTCTGGCTCACCCCCGGCTCCTTCGGCGGCTTGCTGATCGGCGGCCTCATGCTGAGCGGCCTGGCCTACGCGCCGCAGCGGGCGCAACGCCGGCTGGCGGCGCTAACCCTGATCATCACGCTGCTGCTGGTCAATGTCATGCCGGACAACCCGTATTACACCGAAACCCTGCAGACCTGGACCCAGGGCAAATTCCTCAACTTCAACGGCGTCGCCCAGTTCCTGGCCCTGCTGTGGCCGTTTTGCACGCTGTGGTTCCTGTTTCATCCGATGCACAAGCGGCGCGCCAACAAGCAGCAGCGCGATTCCAGGTAGCGGCCGCGCCTGGCCGGCCGCACCTGGCCGGTCGCCAGGAAACAAAGTCCCGGCGGGTGTATGATTCCTGCTTCCTGCTTCCTGCTTGCAGCGCGCAACCCACCATTCCAACACCATGAGCGACAAACCCTTTTACGAACACCACGTCTTCTTCTGCCTCAACCAGCGCGCCCCCGGCGAACGGGTTTGCTGCGCCAACAGCGGTGCGCAGGCAGCCCAGGAACATGCAAAGAAACGCATCAAGCAGCTCGGCCTGGCCGGCGACGGCAAGGTGCGCATCAACAAGGCCGGCTGCCTGGAGCGCTGCGAAGAAGGGCCGGCGCTGGTGATTTATCCGCAGGGCGTCTGGTATACCTACGTCGACAATGAAGACATCGACGAAATCATCGACGTCCATATCGTCGGCGGCAAGATCGTCGAGCGTCTCAAAATATAAGCCGCTACGCAGTACATCACATCGTCACCCAGTTGAATTGATCCAATGAACGCCCAAACCTTATCCTTCTTCATCGCCGGCGCTGTCGGCCAGCTTGAATGCGCACTCGACCTGCCTGACGCCGCAACTTTTCCAGAGCCGCGCGGCCTGGCGCTGGTGGCCCATCCCCATCCGCTGTTCGGCGGCACCATGGACAACAAGGTGGTGCATACGCTGGCGCGCGGCTTCCTGGCACTCGGCTATGTCACGGTGCGCATGAATTTCCGCGGCGTCGGCAAATCCGAAGGCGCGCACGACGAAGGACGCGGCGAGACCGACGACATGGCGCTGCTGCTGGCCCATATGCGCCGGCAGTATCCTGATTTGCCGCTGGCGCTGGGCGGTTTTTCGTTCGGCACCTTCGTGCAGTCGCAATTGCAGCAGCGGCTTATCGATGCCGGCACGCCGGCCGAGCGGCTGGTGCTGATCGGCACTGCCGCCGGCAAATGGCCGATGCCGGCCGTGCCGGCCAACAGCATCCTGATCCACGGCGAACTGGACGAAACCATTCCGCTGACCGCGGTGTTCGAATGGGCGCGCCCGCAAGACATCCCGGTAATCGTGATTCCCGGCGCCGATCATTTTTTTCACCGGCGCTTGCAACATATCAAGAATCTCATGGTCGGAATGTGGCATCGCTGAAAGGCCGTGCTTGACGGCGATTCCGGCAGCGCTCCAACGTGCCGGAATTGTTGTTAAGCCGATCAGATCGGCGGTAGCGCTATAATTCTGTCGGCACGTTTGTTTGCGGTTGTTTGCTCACCGTCTCCGCTTGGGCATTTTTTCAACCCGTTTTTCAACCCATTCACGCCAACAAAGTTGCTCCTTGTAATCATTGATGCAGGTTTGCTGGCGCTGATTTCATTACTCGATATTCCATGAAAAAAATATTCGCGGCGCTCGCTGCAACTGTCCTCTCCATATCCGTTGCCTTTGCCCAGACCCTGCCGTCGCCGACAGTAGCGGCAAAATCATGGTTGCTGCTGGACACCACCAGCAACCAGGTGATCGCCTCGCAAGATCCTGACATGCGCATCGAGCCGGCCTCGCTGGCCAAGATCATGACCGCCTACGTGGTCTTCGACGCCCTCAAGACCAAGAAGGTCAGCCTCGACCAGATGGTGACCGTCTCGGTGCGCGCCTGGAAGGTCGACCCGAGCAGCTCGAAAATGTTTATCGATCCGGCGACGCCAGTGTCGATCAATGACCTGCTGTACGGCCTGATGGTGGTATCGGGCAACGACGCCGCGGTAGCGCTGGCGGAAGCCGTGGCCGGCACTGAAGATTCCTTCGTCGCGCTGATGAACCACGAAGCCGAGCGCATGGGCATGAAGAACACGCACTTCGGCAATCCGCACGGCTTGCCAAGCGCCGACACCTACTCCACCGCGCGCGACCTGGCCACGCTGGCAGCACACGTGATCGCCGATTTTCCCGAGTTCTACAAGATCGACTCGACCAAGAAGTACACCTACAACAAGATCACCCAGCCTAACCGCAACCGCCTGCTGTGGAGCGATCCGACCGTCGACGGCATGAAGACAGGCCACACCAGCAGCGCCGGCTATTCCATCATCGCCAGCGCCAAGCGTCCGAACGCCGGCGGCGACCGCCGCCTGCTGACTGTCGTGATCGGCACCAACTCCGACGGCACCCGCACGCAGGAAGCGCAAAAGCTGCTGAACTGGGGCTACCAGAACTTTGACGCGGTCAAGCTGTACGCCAAGGATCAGCCAATCGACACGCCGCAAGTCTGGAAAGGCGCCAAGAGCCTGGTCAAGATCGGCTTCACGCACGACGTCTACGTGACCGTGCCGAAGAGCATCGCCGACAAGATCAAGCCAGTGCTGGAACGCACCGATCCGCTGATCGCGCCGATCCAGCAGAACGCCAAGGTTGGCACGGTCAAGGTCAACGCCGACGGCAAGACGATTGCCGAATTTCCGGTGGTGGCGCTGGAGAACGTCGGCCAGGCCACCATCTTCGGCCGCGCCTGGGATTCGATCCGCTTGATGTTCAAATAAATGCAGAAAACAGATGTGTGGCTTGCGCAAGCTCACCGAGCAGTGCCTGCTGGGGGCTGCGTGCCGGAGCATATGTCTTGATGCGCCATTTCCTCCTGCGTGGCGCCTTCCTCTGCCGATCGCCTGTTTTTAGTGTCGCGCGCAATTCGGCGCATAAAAAAAACCCACCAAAAATGGTGGGTTCGTCAGCAACCTGAAGGGCCACCGCACTGCGATGGCTTTTTTTTTTGGGGGGGGGGAATTATTTTTGCATATTTCTAGGTGGATTCAATCCGCGCGGGACACCGCCACCATTGGGAACTGTACACGCCGGATTATTCGCCGCTGCGTATGCGCCCGCAGCAAGAGCGCCAAGGCCAGCAGTAATCGGGGCCCACGGACCTCCAATTGCTGCACCAGCAACAGCTCCAATCCCACCTGCTCCAAGTACCACCGATGCGCATTCATTTGCACCAGCACCGCTAACTTGATCCGCTTCTTTTAAAGAGAGAACTTCCATTATTACCCCGTCAGTTTGTTGATGAGAGAGAATTAACTATCGGATTTTGATAGTTCCTTTTTTGATGATGACCTCGCCCTAAGAGCAATTAATAGTGAAGGGGCCGCTAAAGGCAGCAGCCACTTTCCTGGGTAGTTCAGCAAATGATCCAAAGCAAATGATGCTGAAAACTTCAGAGAGATCATCAAGAAAAACAGCGCAAAAAGTACTAGGAAGGACAATAGGAACCTTGAAAGCGACGATATGTAACGATTGCTCGAATGAAGGTAATTGACCATGATTTCTCCTCATGAAATGCGGGGGGCTTAAGCGTAAACAATTTTGGCTGAATCACCCAGCAATTTCTATGATTCAACTATTTGCGTAAACAATTTTACATCTTTATTTGAAGACAAAATATTTATTTTTAGATAACAATGAGACTTGCAATTGCGGGAGATGAATATCCAACCCGTGCGCGCCAAACTCGGACTGGTCAGCAAAACGGCAACTATCCACGAGTTGCCGTACAAGAACCGCAAAGCGAAAATCACAGAACCAGAACCCCTACACCATAAAGCACTAGCGGATAGCTGGCCGCAGTCAAATTCCCTCTAAAGAAAAACGGCCCGATCTGGGCCGTCTCCGAAACTGGAAGGCTTTTTCTATAATGGGGCATGCTAAAAATCCCTGCGCCGTACCGGCACGAGCTGAAAATGGTGACGCTGGAAAGCCTTGTGCCCAGTGATCATCTGTTACGCAAGATCGCCGCCGCATCGATTTTGAATTTATCCGGGCGGAGGTAGCGCATCTGTACTGCGCCGATAACGGTCGCCCGGCGCCCGATCCGGTGGTGCTGTTCAAGCTATTGTTCATCGGCTATCTGTTTGGCGTGCGCAGTGAGCAGCAGTTGATGCGCGAGGTGCAAGTAAACGTGGCCTATCGCTGGTTCGCTGGTGTCAGGCTGACCGACAAGGTGCCGGACGCGTCGACGTTCTCGCAGAACCGGCGTCGGCGCTTCACCAACACCACGGTATATCAAGCCATCTTCGATGAGATCGTGCGTCAGGCGATAGGGCGCGGGATGGTAGATGGCAGTGTGCAACAGCGCCAATGGCGTGAAGGTCGTGGTGCGGCACGTATGGGTGCGCGCCAAGGAGCGTGTCAACGCCAGGCGGCTGACCGAATGGGGCAAGCGTATGTATACGCAACGCAAGGAAACGGTGGAGCGCAGTTTCGCCGGCGCCAAGCAGCTACACGGCCATCGCTACGTAAAGATGCGTGGCTTGCGCAAGCTCGCCGAGCAGTGCCTGCTGGGGCTTCGTGTCAGAGCATATGTCTTGATGCGCCATTTCCTCCTGCGTGGCGCCTTCCTCTGCCGATCGCCTGTTTTTAGTGTCGCAGCGCAATTCGGCGCATAAAAAAACAAAACCCACCAAAAATGGTGGGTTCGTCAGCAACCTGAATTGACAGCTGCGGCTGTCAATTTTTTTACAAAGAATCATTCGCATGCAATGGCTGGACAACTGTATCACTCCGTAGCATCTCGTTACAATTTTGTTTCTACGTAACAATTAAATACATTGCAGCCGGTGAAAATCGGGAGGTACACTCCTTCCCCATGGTCAACCCTGGCCATCATATAAATGCTGTAGCGCGCACCACAATGCGGCGCCGACACATGGCAGTACAACAGGAGGAATAACATGATGCTCAGCTTCATTCGTTTCCAGCCGTACGCCCTTCAAGCCGCCTCAAGACCTCCCGCCTCGCCTCTGCACTCCTAGCTTCTCGTTTCCTTCGCTTTACCGAATTTCAACCCTGGCGTCCTGCGCCCGGGTTGTCTTAGACGCACCCGTCGTTCCGCCATGGCAGGTGGCGGCCCGCCCGTGCGTCGATTCTGAAGCGAGAGGCAATCTCGCTCCAGTTGCGGTAACCGGACGCTCCCGATCGGACATCCGGCTATGTCAATTCACATCAACTATGGAGAGATGCAATGAAATTGAATCGCAAATTAGTCGTGCTGGCGCTGTCTTGCGCGTATGCCAGTGTTGCACTTGCAGGCGCAGTCAAGGGATCCAGCGACTCAGTCTACAAGCCAACCGGCAAGGGCTGGGGCGAACTCGACCTGGACGTGCAGACGCACAAGCAAAAAGTGGCGACCCTGAGGGCCCAGCGCACCGCCAACCTGACCGACCAGGGCGGCCCTGTGATGACCGGACCAAAGAACATCTACTACATCTGGTACGGCACCTGGGACAGCGCTTCGCAAAACGTGCTGACCAACCTCGGCAACCACATCGGCGGTTCACCTTATTTCAACATCAACACCACTTACACCAATAAGGCCGGCACGCATGTGCAGAACGTCGTCAACTACGCCGGCACCACTACCGACAGCGGTTCGCTCGGCACCCAGCTCTCCGATGCGAACATCGAAACCATCGTCGCCAACAAGATCAATTCCGGCGCGCTGCCACTGGATGCGAACGGCGTCTACTTCGTGCTGACCGACAAGAACACCACCGCCACTTCGGGTTTCTGCACCCAGTATTGCGGCTGGCATACCAACGCCACGATCAACGGCCAGGATATCAAGTACGCCTTCATCGGCAATCCTGAAACCCAGTGCGCCAGCTCGTGCGGCGCCAATACGCCAAGCCCGAACAACACGCCGGGCGCGGACGCGATGGCCAGCATCATTTCGCATGAGCTCGAAGAATCGACTACCGATCCGGATGGCAACGCCTGGTACGCGCTGTCCAACGGCATGGAAAACGGCGACAAATGCGCATGGAATTTCGGCGCCACGTCGACCGCCGCCAACGGCGCTGCTTACAACCAGACCTTCGGCACCATGAAATACCTGATCCAGCAGAACTGGACACTGCTGCCGAGCCAGGCTTGCGCCCAGCACTATCCGTGATGGCAAGACGGCCGTGATGTAACATGGAATTCCGCCGCGGAGCGCTCCGCGGCGGAGCTTCAGTTGGTCTTTCCCATTCAATCGCCGAGTCCATGCCATGAAAAAACTTCCTCTCCTGCTGGCGCTGCTGCTGGCGCATCCGCTATCCGGTTTCGCCCAGCAAGCCGCCGCCCCGCTCCAGAGAACCATACCGACCGTCACCCGCACGGTACAGATTTTCAGCACCCTGGAAAACGAACTGAACGACGCCATCCAGCAGCGCAATAACGGCATCATCGATAAGCGCCTCGCCGACAACTACGAATTGCGCACCGCCGCCGCTCCCGGCACGCCGACGCCGCGCGCGGAATGGATCGCCAGCGCCCTGAAGCAGGCGCCGTTCGCATCGCAGGTGCAACAGATGGCGGTGCATGAGTATGGCAGCCTGATGGTCGTCAGCTTCCTCTGGTCGCTCGATGTTGCCGCCTCCGATCCGCTGGCAAAGAACATATTTGTCGTCGATACCTGGAAACAGGTCGAGGGCGACTGGAAACTGGCGACCCGTTACGCCGCGCCGGCCGACGCAATGAACAAGAAGGTGCCGGGCGTAGACCTGTCCGGCATCGACGCCAAGAAAAAAATCTGACGCTGAAACCTGTCTCATCCTGTCTCTATTTTTATCAATGGAAACGCCATGACCCGCCTCAAGAAAATCCCGCTCCTGCTGCTTGTCCTGGCAGCCGCGAGCGCCAGCGCCGAGACCGCGCAGGAAGCCCGCATCAAGAAACTGATCGAGCCGCGCATGGGTGTCGGCATCAAGGTCGATTCGGTGAGCAAAACCCCCTATGGCGGACTGTATGAAGTGCGCACCAACGGCGACATTTTCTACACCGATGAAAACGCCGACTACATCGTGGTCGGCAAGATCATCGACAGCCATACCTACAAGGATTTGACCAAGGAAAGAGTGGATCAGCTGGCGACGATCAATTTCGCCGACCTGCCGCTCGATGCGGCGGTCAAGACCGTCAAAGGCAACGGCAAGCGGGTGCTGGCGATCTTCGAAGATCCGAACTGCCCCTACTGCAAGAATCTGCACAAGACCCTGCAGGAAATCGACAATGTGACGGTCTACACTTTCCTGCTCAATATCCTGTCCGACGATTCGGTAGTGAAGTCCCGCGACATCTGGTGCTCGGCGGACCGCAGCAAGGCCTGGAACGACTGGATGACGAACGGCAAAGCCGCAGCGGCGGCCGCGCCGGCCTGCCCGACGCCCAGCGACAAGGTGCTGGCCTTAGGCAAGAAGCTGCGCATCGTCGGCACGCCCACTGTGTATTTTGCCGACGGCAGCCGCACCGGCAGCGCGCTCGACGCCAAGGCCCTGGAGCAGAAGCTGGCCTCCTTGAAGTAAGCTTGGCGTATCGCTTGGACACCGGTCAGCGGCGGTTGCGGCGGCTCCACGCTTCCAGGAAGGCCAGCGTCACGCTGGCCTCGTTGGTCTCCGCCAGGCCGCTGCCGAAGAAAGCGCCGACATCCTTGAAATCATTGCCCCCAGCCAGGTCGGACAAACTGCGAAAGGCGATGAAAGGCACGCGGTTGGCGTAAGCCACCTGTGCAAATGCGGCCGTTTCCATATCCACCACCTGCGCCTGCAGATTATCGTAGAGATAGGTGCGGTATCCCGGATTGGCCAGGAAAGCGCTGCCGGAAACGCCGCGCCCGCCTACCCGCAGCTCAGGCTGGACGCTGACGCACAGGGAGGGATTCTTCGGCCCGCACTTCGCCAGCGCCGGCTTGAGCTGACGCGCCAGCGCCAGCATTTCAGGATCGGCCTGGAAATCGAAACGGAATTCTCCCTGCGGCGCATTGCCGGCATTCATCACGAAATTGTCGCGCATGAACAGGCCGCTGCTGACCTGGCCGTTTGGCGTATTGAATTTGAAATCCGGCCGCGGCTTGCCGTTCTCGCTCGCCAGCTTGACGCCCAGGCAGCTGACATCGCCGGCCGCGCCGCAGGGCGCCGGCACGCTGCCGTCGCCGTTCCAGTAAACCTCCATCGGCATCGCCCAGCTCTCGGGCACCATCACGTCGCCGACATGGCTGGCCGGATTGACGCCGCCGGCAATGCCGCTCATCAGCAAACGCTCCACATGGAAATGATCCATCATCAGCTGCGTCACCATGGTGGCATTGACCACGCTGACGCCGCTCAGCACGATCACCACCGGATTGCCGCGCAGCTCGCCGGTGGTAAACCGGTTGCCGTTGATTTTCCAGTCGCGCTTTTTCTGCGTCTGCTCCAACAGGATATCGGCCTCGGCGCCGAACGCCGAGACGATGCCGATGCGCGGCTTGCACTCGCTCAGGCAATGATTTTCCGCGCGCGGCGCAGCGCTGGCGGCGGTAGTCATGGCAGCGCCAAGCAGCAAGGCGCAAGCGCTACGGCGCAGCATGTTGAGTGCAGGAAGGTGGGCAGGCAAGGGAATTCCTTTCGCTTGGTGGACTGTTGCAGCGGACAGCATAACCTGGGGAACATCTTGCAGAAAAGACCATTAAGGCATTTCCGCTCCGGATGTCGTACGGGAGCCCGGCGATCCGACGCGACGGCGCCACAGCAGCAAGCCGATCGCATAGGCGACGTAGTAGCCGGCCAGGATGCCGAAGATCAACAAGGTCAGCGGGCTGCCGGAAAATTCGGCCGAGGGGAAGGTATTCGACGCCGATGCTGAATAAAGCATCGCGCCGCGATAAACAAGGCGGCCGATGAACAGCGCCGACAGCGCTATCCCCAGATGAAGGCTGGGGGTATAAAACAAGCCCTCCGGCGTCTGCTCAAACCTGGTCAGTCCGATGCCATACCAGCCCAGGGCTGCGCCGGCCGCGGCGCCACCGAGCAGCGCCACCGCATGCATGGGGTGCACGGCAGAGCCGAGCAACAGCATCGCGACCAGAGCGCTGAAAAACACAATGCGGATCCAGGTCCGCCGAGCCGACATTTTCTGCCGTCCGACCATGCGCCGGACGCGCGAATACAGACGCCAGACCACCAATACGGCAATGCCGAAATAAACCACCAGGGAAGGATGAGCAGGAATCGCCATGCGTCTAACTCCAAAGGCCGAAGAATCAGTTAATCGAGTCAATCCAGCGGATTAAATCAGCGAATCAACCCAGCGGACGAGCCGAGATCAATTCTATATCGGGAAGGTTTTCAGCCACTTCCCGCACAGAAGAATACGCCGATAATGCATGTACCACCTGCGGCAAGGGTTCTGCCCAGATTTCAGGCAAGTCGCGTTCCTGCTCCGCCAGCACCGGAAACGCCAGCCGCTCCAGCGGCGGCATGAATTGCGCATCGACACCCGGCTTGTTGCCGCGCGCATCGATGCGATACCAGCCGTGGTTCTTCAGGTACACCGCATTCAAGCCATGCAGGCAGAACGGCGGCCCTTCCACGCCCACCGACAGGCGCTGGTAGCACAAGCCGGCAGCAATGCCATTGCTGCGCAACAGCGCCGCCAGCAGATGGCTCTTGGCGTAGCAATATCCCGTACCGTGGATTAACACATCGGAAGCGCGGCAAGTCACCGGATCGCGCCTGAAATCCCAGCTGTGCTGGATGGCGTCGCGGACGAATTCGAAGCATGCTTTGACCACTTCCTCTTCGTTGACGCGGCCATTCGCCAGGGCGGCCGCCTTGGCGGCTACTTGCGGGTGATCGCCGTCGATATATTTACTGAAGGCCAGGTAGGGTTTCACGCTGCCTGCTCCGCCGCTTCAAAATTGATCTGCGCCTGCTCACGCACCTGGGCTCGCCGCAGTTCCCACAGCTCGTGCAATTTGTCCGAACGCAGTTCGCGCTCATCCGACTCGGAGACGAAGCCGACCTCGCCGTTGCCGTCGGCGACGGTGCGGCTGAAACTCCATTCGCGCGAGAATTCCGGCTTGATGGCGCCGGCGTGCTTGGTCGGCATGGCGCAGATCAGCTGCATGCCGAGGTTGTCGCGCAGGAATTTCAAGACGTCGCGTGCGCGCCCTTCATCCATCTTGGCGAACGATTCGTCGTTGACCAGCAGGTGCAGACTGCTGCCTTTCTCGAAGCGCTTGAGGCGATTGGTGACGACAGCGGCGTGGATGATGTAGGCCGGCGTTTCCAGCTGGCCGCCGGAACCGGTGCCCCACTCGGACAAGCGCACGTGCGAGCCGGTATCGGACTCCTTGTAGATTTCGTAGCGGCGGTAGTTGCGGTAATCGGCAACGCGCTGCAATTCCTTGACCGCCTTGTCTTCATCGTCCGACAGCAGCAATTGCACCAGGCGGTCGCGCACCAGGCAGTTTTCAGCGCTTAAGGCGGGATCGGCAAACAGGCTGCTGCTGGCCTCCTGGGTATCCGCCATTTCCGACGTGGCGCAAAAGAAGTCATAGTAAGCCTTGAATTCCGGAATCCATTCCGACCAGTCGATACGGAATTTGTCGGTGCCGAACTTGAGCTTGTCGAGTTCGGTGTTCAGCGTTTTCAAGGTGCGCACGCCGGTATCGACGGCATTCCGGATCTCGTAGCAGAACTGCTTGGTAAAGACGTCGTTGAACGAGGATTCGGCGGTGCGCAGCTGTTCCAGGTTCTTGATCAGGCCGATGTCCTTCTGCCGCGTCAGCTGGGCGCGGGTACGTTCCTGCAGGGTCACCATCATGGCGTACAGCGGCGTGAAATCGCCATCGCGCAAGTCCTCGCCCTGGGCAATTTCAAAACGCTCGTCGATGCGGGCGTGGGCATGGTACTCGCCCAGCGCGTTGCGGGCATCGCCATACAGCTGCCAGCTGAGCGCTGTCTGCTTGCCGACATTGTTCGCTGCCTGCGTCTGTGAATAGCTGCCGTCGTTGACCCAGCCTGCCACTTCGTCGGTGACGGCGGTAAAGGACAGGCTGCCGTTGACGATGCACAGCTCGCGCAAGCGTTCGGTGTCGGCGTCGACCCGGGTCTGCTTGCCGCCCAGGCCGAAATTCAGGCGGGTAATCGACGCCTGATGTCCCTGGATGGCTTTTTCATGGCCGCCGATATTCTTGCTGCATGCGGTCTTGCGCGCTTCCAGCGCGGCGATTTCCAGGCCCAGCGCCTGCGCTTCGTCTTCCAGCTTGCTGACCTGGGTCAGGTCGAGCCGGCTCATGTCCTGGCGCGCGGCGTCCAGCTGCCGCACCAGGCTTTCCAATTCATCGATGGCGGCGAACGAAGGGCATTGCAACTGCCCCATCAGGGCCAGCGCGCCTTGCAGCTCGCGCAGCTGGGCGCGGATCTGGGCCAGTTCCTGCTCGGCCTGCGCATGCTCCTGTTCGGCGCGCTGCTTGGCAAGGCGCTTGGCTTCCTGGCCGAACACCAGCATGTCGGTGTCGGTGGTGAACATGGTGCGCGAGCCGCTGCCCTTGCCGTCCTTGGTCAGGCCGCGCGACGTGTGGCGCAGCGCTTCGGTATCGGCCACCTTGACCACCTGGCCGAACTGGTCGTGCAGGTAGGCGTGGGCGATCGGATGCTCGGTGCTGAGTTCGTGGATGATCGAATCGCTCGGCGTTCTTTCGACTTTCAGGTTCTTCAGGCAGAAGCTGCCCTGGATCACGTTGGCGCGTAGCTTTTTCTGGCGCACGAAATCGATCGCCTTGCCTTCCCAAGCCTGGTCCACCACCAGGTTGAAACGGGCGCCGCCGAGGTAGCCTTCAATCGCCGCCTGCCATTCGGCCGAGGCCGGTTCGACCAGGTCGCACAGCACCTGGGCGCGGGCGGCGCCGAGTTCGGCGCGGAATTCCTTCAACGCGTGGCGGATATGCGCCGGATAATCGGCGCCGCCTTCGGCCAGGTTGGCCTTGCGCGAAGCAGCGTCCTTTTCGCGGCGCAAGGCTTCGTGCTCGCCGGCGCGCAACTGCGCGATCTGCGTGTGCAAAGCCGAGACAAAACTCTTTTCGGTGCCGGCCAGCGCGCCGTGCAATTTCACCAGCGCGGCATCGACGCCTTCAAAGTCGTTGACCAGCATCAGCGATTTCAGCACGTCGATCTGCTCGACCTTGGCCAGTTCGCCGATGCTGCGCAAGCGGCTGGCAATCTCCAGCGTGCCGGCAGCGGCCAGCGCCAGCACCACCTGGCGGGCGGCATCGGCAATTTCCTTTTGCTCCGGCGGAATCTGCATGCCGGCGACGTTGCGCGCCGCGCTATCGAGCTGCTGCGCCGTCTGCGCGTTGTGCAGCAGCGCATTGAAGACGGCCTTGATCTTGCCGTCGCATTGTTCGATCTGGTTCTGGATCCTGGTCTTTTGCTCGGCGGCGGGAATCCCCATCATCTGCGCATGGATCTGCGTCAAGCTGCGGTTCTTGGCGTTGCGGTCCTGCTCCAGCTTGTCGGCGCTCTCGCTTTCATCGTCGATGAGCGCTTGCAAACCCTCGATCGCAGACGTTGCAGCTTCCAGCTGGCGCTGGTCTTCGCGCAAGGCCAGCGACGACGCCAGCAGTTGCGATTGGCTGGCTGCCTGGTGCGCGCGCGCGGTGTCGCCGACAGCCTTGCCCAGCAATTCCAGGCGCTTGACGTTGTCGCTCAGGCGCTCGCCTTCCTTGCGCAGCTCGTTCACTTGCCGCATCAGCTTGCTGATCTGGCCGATGCGCTGTCCCAGCTGGGTAGTGTCGAGTTCCAGGATCTGGTGCTTGACCAGGTCGTCGACGCTGCCGATAGGCTTGTGGGCGATCGACTGGCTCCAGGCGCGCGCCGCGCTTTCCGCCTCGGCGAAGGAAACGGTTTTCTGGCCGCGGAAACGTCCGTACAGCTGGCACAGGTACTCACGCTTGCTGTCGCGGAAGTTGGTGACGCCATGGTATTTGCCTGACAGGTGGCGTTCGATCTTTTCCACCGCCACCACCGCCATGCCGCCGTCGATTTCGGTCGAGGTCAGGTCGCCCAGCTGCAGGGCGACGCCATCGACGATCAGCAGCGCCAGCCGTTCCGATACCGCCTGGCGCCGTTCGCCGGCGCCGTCGACGCGCGCCGAAGCGGCCACCAGCGCGGTGAACTCGCGTCCCTCCTCGCCCTCGCTCGGCTTGAACACCGCGGCGACATAGCCGTGTGCGCCGTTGGGGCGGGCGAACAGGTTATCCTCGGCGCCGACCACGTAGGACCACAGGCTGCGCTTGGTCTTGCCGTTGCGCGCGCCCTGGGTGGTTTCGTCCTGCCCGGGGTTATAGCTGAAAATATTCTGGTAGACCGCGGTCATCACGGTTTGCAGGGCGTCCAGCATGGTCGACTTGCCGGAGCCCGTAGGACCGGTCAGCAAGGTCATATTGCCCATCGGGTATTCCTGCGAGCGCAGCGCGCCCCAGTTCACCAGGATCAGTTTGTCCAGCTTCATTCGATGTTTCCTTCAATGCTTTCTTCTTGCTCTTCCATCGCCGCCGGCACGCCGGCCGGTTCATCGTCGCTCGCTGCCCCGAGCGGCAGCGGTTCGGATTCCAGCGCCGCTTCCAGCATATCGTCGCTGATGATGCCGAGGATGGTCGGCCGGATCGCCAGCAGCGCGTCCTCGTCATCCATGGAGAAATTGGCGGCCAGGCGGATCAGGCGATGGCGCTTGAGGTCGTTGAGCAAACGCTGGCGCTCCACATTGGTGGGCGGCAGCGCCCGCTTCAATTGCGTCTGCAGGGTCGCCGACAGTTCTTCGAAGCGGGTCAGCACTTCGCCCGCATCGGTGAGGCGGTTGCCGCCTTCCGACAAGCCTTGCTGATACTGGAAGCGCAGCGCCAGCGCGGCGGCGACGAAATCCGGCGACAGCCGGGCGCGCAATCCCGGCACCGGCTCCAGGCCGTCTTCCGGCATGCCAGGCACTTCGGCGCCCGGCGCGTAGAGCCGGAAAAACTCGCCCTTCAGATTATGCTCAAGGCGGAAACCGGCCAGCTGGAAATAATCGTGCAGGCAGGCTTCGATGCGGCGTGCATCGTCGTACAGGCGCTGCTCGACGCCGTCTTCTTCGCGGATCACGATGCCGGCGGCAAACAGGCGGCCGACGATCTCGCGGAACCGTTCCAGCGGCAGGTTGTGCAGCGCCAGCTGCTCTTGCAATGCTTCAATCAGTGTCATGTTTCATCTCGATCTGGTAATCGTCGCCGGCATAAAACTCGTTCCAGAGCTTGCTCGGCAATTTCTGCACGGTGAGCCGTTCATCGCGCGCACCGCGCACGGCTTCCACGATTTGCATGTTGTTGAGGACGTCGGTGGTGGTCGCCACCGGCAAGGTCGACAGGCGGATCGGGCGGTCGCGCAGGCGCAGCTCGGCGCGGATGCGATGTACGATGTCGTCGTTGGATAGCGCAAAGGCATCGGCTTCGGCGCGGTACATGGCGGCCGCCAGGCGGGCGTCGCGCGTGACCTTGGGCTGCGCGGTGACGGTCAACGCCTTGCGCCGCTGCGAGGCGCTGCGCAGTTTGAAGGACGCCGGATCGAGCAAGCGGATTTCGGCGGGAGCAATTGCCGCGCCCAGCCGTTCCAGCAAGGCATCCTGCGCCACACCGCTCAGCCTGGCTGTCTTGCTGATCGCCACGCTGTAGGCCTGGCGGGTGTGGCCGCCGCGCAGCATCAGGGCTTGCTGCACGATGCTGGCGGCGCGCTGCATGTAGACGCTCATCGCCTTGATCAGCTCAGGATGCTTGGTGGTGCAGGCGGCTTCCACCATTTCTTCGATGCGGTCCAGCATCCAGTCCAGCGTCGACGGCCCCTGCCGCTCCTGGCTGGCCCAGCGCGCGATATCGTTGAGCTGGTCTTCCAGCGCCCGCGCCTTGTCGTGTTCCAGGCTGTGCAGGCGCGCGATCAGGTCGCGGATGGCCTGGCGGTGGCGCTCGATGCTGTCGGCGGTGAGCTGCTTCTTGAATTCTTTCTCGAAACGGTCGAGAAATTCCATGAAACCGTCCCACGGCGTTTGCGATGCTTCCAGCATCAGGCGCCGCACCAGTTCCTGGAAATAATCGACGCCCTCGGACAAATCGCTGATGACTTTTTCGGCATAGTCGTAGGCATCGATCAGATCGTAGGCATCGACATTGCGCAGCGCGGCGTTGAGCGCGTTGCGGCAGCTGCGCACATTGCGCTGGCGGGTGCGGGCGCTGCGCCGGTCTATGGCCCAGAAGGCTTCGGCAAACAGCTTGCCGGCGCGGGTGAAGCGATAGGCGGTGACCAGGCCGGCGCGGTCGCCGAAGGTTTCCAGCCAGCCGTCCCGCAGCAAGGTGCGCAGCAGCGCGCTGCTGCTTTGCTGGTCGTCGGCGCCGGCCGGGATCAGATCGTCGTCGGCCAGTCCGGCGGCCGCCTCGTCCTGCTGCTGCGGGGTCTGACGCGGGTCTTGCAACACTCGTTGCAACGCCTGCTGCACCACCGGCAGCAGCAGGTCGCGCAAGCCGTCGCGCGTCAGGTTCTGGCCATAGTCGGCGCTCGGCCCGTGCAGCCGCTCATAGAGCGCACGGACGCAGGCCACCACCACGCCGCGGTGCTTGCCGGCCAGGGGCCTGAAGAAATTTAGTCGGTCTGGTTCAAAAAACAATCGGATTGCCCGCAAAAGTTGCAAAAAACGAATTATCGACGCCGGCAGCCGTAAGCAGCGCGCCGGCCGATTTGCCTAACTCGCCATTGTAAAGGCTCAGGCCTGCCAGCAGGTAGCTTAGACAGTAGACAGGACGCCAAGGTATCCGTAACATCCATTTCCACAATGCAACCTGAGATTGCCATGCAAAACCTGCCCGCCGCCCCTGCCAACGTCATCGATGAAGCCGGCCAGCCGCGCATGGGCCGCTATGCCGGCCGCACCGGCGCCATCGACTGGTCGGCGCTGGCTGCGCCCTATGCCCGCAGCAGCCTGTGGCGGCGCTTCCACCACAAGCGCTGGCAATACGTGGCGCTGTCGACCCCGCAGCTGTTCTGCGGCATCGCAATTGTCGACGTCGGCTGGACCAATACCGCCTTCGCCTACGTCTTCGACCGCCAGCAAGGCAAGCAGATCGCCGGCTTTTCGCAGGACGGCATACCCGGCCTGAGCGCCCGGGTCAGCAACCGTGCCGACGGCGCCAGCAGCTTCAGCTGCTTCGGCCACCGCGTCAGCTATCAGCCGCCGGCCGCCGCGCATGGCGGCAAGCATCGCCTGAGCCTGCACAGCGCGCAATTCAGCATCGAGGCCGAATTCGACGACAGCCGCGCCGCGCCGCTGCTGCTGGCGGTGGGTCCGATCGTCAACGGCTCGGTGCATGCGACCCAGAAATCGCCCGGCATGACGCTCAGCGGCGAGGTGCTGGTGGATGGACAGCGTTTCGATCTGCAGGATGGCGTCGCCAGCTTCGACTATTCCAACGGCTTGCTGGCGCGCGATACCGAATGGCGCTGGGCCTCGGCCCACGGCCTGGACATCGGCTTCAACCTGCAGGCCGGCTATTTCGGCCAGCAGGAAAACGTGCTGTGGCTGGACGGCCGGCTGCATGCGCTCGGCCAAGCGCGTTTCGAGTACGATGCGGCGACGCCGCTGGCGCCCTGGCATATCTATACCGACGACGGCTTGCTCGACCTGCAATTCATGCCGGAGGGCGCGCGCCGGGAAAACAAGAACCTGCTGATCGCCGCCACCCGCTATATACAGCCGATCGGCAGTTTCAGCGGCTGGGTCAAGCCTGGACCCGATGCCGCGCCGCGCCCGGTGGAACGCCTGGCGGGCGTGACCGAGGAGCACTTCTCGCGCTGGTAACATTGCCTTTAGCCAACTTAAGCGACTGGCGATTTGCAAATTTCCAACACCTGCTGCATTTCCCCTGCGCAGCCCATACGTTTGGTATACCATTGCCGGCCAATTTTGTGTGCGAGGTATGGCGATGTCAAATGCTTGTGGCGTGGATTTCGGCACGTCTAATTCCACGGTTGGCTGGAGCAGGCCCGGACACAATGCCTTGCTGCCATTGGAAGACGGCAAGGTCACCCTGCCTTCGGTGGTTTTCTTCAACGCCGAAGACGACGCCTTCAGTTTCGGCCGCGCCGCGCTGGGCGCCTACCTGACCGGTTACGAAGGGCGCCTGATGCGCTCCCTCAAGAGCCTGCTCGGCTCCAGCCTGATCGACGCCCAGACCGAAGTCGGCGGCCGCGCGCTGCCGTTCCGCGCCTTGCTGACCCATTTCATCGCGGAACTGAAACAACGTGCGGAAAGCGCTGCCGGCAAGGAATTCCAGAGCGTGGTGCTGGGCCGTCCGGTATTCTTCGTCGACGACAATCCGGCGGCGGACCAGCGCGCGCAAGACACGCTGGCGGAAATCGCCCGCTCGGTAGGCTTCCGCCACATCGCTTTCCAGTACGAACCGATCGCCGCCGCCTTCGACTATGAATCCACCATCCAGCGCGAGGAACTGGTGCTGATCGCCGACATCGGCGGCGGCACCTCGGACTTTTCGCTGGTGCGCCTGTCGCCGCAGCGGGCCGCCGACAGCGAACGGCGCGACGATATCCTGGCCACCGGCGGCGTCCATATCGGCGGCACCGATTTCGATAAATACCTGAGCTTGTCGAGCGTGATGCCGATGCTGGGACTGGGCAGCCGCCTGCAAAACAATAGCGAAGTGCCGTCCAGCTACTACTTCAACCTGGCGACCTGGCACACCATCAACCAGATCTATACCCGCAAGGCCTGGCTGCAGCTGAAGGACGTGCATCGCGAGACCGTCGAGCGCGAGAAGTTCGGCCGCCTGCTCGACCTGGTCGAACAGCGCGCCGGCCACTGGCTGGCGTTGCAGGTGGAACAGGGCAAGATCGGCCTGTCGGATGCCGAAACGGTGCAGATGAGCCTGGACCGCATCGCCCCCGGCCAGGCCCTGAACCTGACGCGCGAACAGTTCAACGCCAGCATCGCCCACCTGGTGGGCAGCGTCGAAGATACCGTCACCAAGCTGCTGCGCGACGCCGGCGTGACGCCGGCCCAGGTCGATACGGTGTTCTTCACCGGCGGCTCCAGCGGCGTGCAGCTGCTGCGCCACAAGATCGCTGCCTTGGTGCCGTCAGCAAAAGCCGTGGAAGGCGATCTGTTCGGCAGCATCGGCGCCGGCCTGGCGCTGGATGCGGTGCGCAAGTTCGGCTGAGCGGCCTCTTTATTCGAGCCCCGGATCCGGCCTGCGCTCATCCGGCGCATGCCGCTTGGCCTGGCCCAGGCGCTGCGCATGGTAAATGCCGGTGTGGCCGGAAAACAGATAGCTGACCACGCAGGCGATCCCCGCCAGTACGCCGATTTCCGGTCCGAATAATTCCATCGCCATGACGGTCGAGGCGATCGGCGTATTGGCGGCTCCCGCAAACACCGCCACAAACCCCAATCCGGCCAGCAGCGGAACCGGCATGGCCAAGATCTGCGCCAGCGCATTGCCCAGCGTGGCGCCGATATAGAACAGCGGCGTCACCTCGCCGCCCTTGAAGCCGGAAGCCAGCGTCACCACCGTGAACAGGATCTTGCCGCCGAAGTCGTATAGCGGCAGCGGCTTCTCGAAGGCCTCGACGATGGTCGGAATCCCCAGTCCCAAATACTTGTCGGTGGCCGGCAGCATGGCCAGCAGCAGCACCGCAACGCCGCCGGCAAACGGCCGCAACGGCGCGAACTTGATCAAGCGCTTGACCAGGCGCGACAAGCCATGGGTCGCCTGCGCAAACACCATGCCGACCAGGCCGAACACGATCCCCGCCAGCAGCGTGGCGGAAAAGACGCCGAGGCCAAAATGCGGCACGAAGGGAATTGCATAGTGGGTGTGGTGCACGCCCAGCAAAGCCGGGACCTGGTCGCTGATGATGGCGGCGATGAAGCAGGGCAGGATGGCGTCGTAGCGCAGGCGTCCGATGGCCAGCACTTCCAGGCCGAAGATGGCGCCGGCCAGCGGCGTCCCGAATACCGAGGCAAAGCCAGCGCTGATGCCGGCCATCAGCAGGATGCGCCGGTCTTCCGGCCCGAGGCGCGCGATGCGGGTCAGCACGTCGGCCAGGGCGCCGCCCATCTGCACCGCGGTGCCCTCGCGCCCGGCGGAGCCGCCGAACAGGTGGGTGATCACCGTGCCCACGAAAATCAGCGGCGCCATGCGTTTCGGCACGATGCGCTTGGGGTCGTGGATCTCATCGATCAGCAGGTTGTTGCCGCCCTCCACCGACTTGCCGAGGAAGTGATAGATCAAGCCCACCGCCAGGCCGGCCAGCGGCAGCAGCCACAACAGCCAGCGGTGCGCATTGCGGGTATCGGTGGCCCACTCCAGCGACAACAGCAGCAGCGCCGACGCCAGGCCGGCCAGCGCGCCCACCAAAGATGCCAGGACCAGCCAGCGCGCAAGATACGCCAGCATCAGCAGCTGTTCGGGATATTTTGTTTTTTTCATCATAAGGAGAAGCAAAAGATTTGAAGAACTCAAACCTGAACGGCAAGGCAAGGTAAACCGAAAACGCACGCCCACAAATCCCGTTCAGGACTTTGTAGGCATCATCAGCTGCTTGCGCAGCGGTTCAGGGAGGCATGCCATCTCCCATTGCAGCAGCGCCATTGTGCCGGAGCGCGCGCGGCGGCGCAACCTGGATTCAGCCCGGATCGAAAGTAGTCAGCCTGGCCAGCGCGTCCAGCCACCAGGTCAGCGCCGGGCCGACCTGGCGATCCGGCCGGTACACGCATTGCATCGGCAGCGCCGCGCCCTCGGGCGGATGGGCCGCCGTGACGATGGTCACCAAGCGGCCGCTGGCCAGGTCGTCGGCGATGACATGGCTCGGCATATAGCCCCAGCCCATGCCGGCGCGCAGCAGGGCATGCTTGGTGCCGAGATCGCTCATGCGCCAGGCCAGCGAGGAATGCACCGAGAAATCCTGGTTGGCGGTGAGCGCGCTGCGGTCGCTCAGCACCAGCTGCACCTGCCGCTCCAGCACATGGCCGGGAATGCGGCCCTTGATCTGCGCCAGTGCATGGGCCGGCGACACCACGCCGACCAGCAGCACGCTCGGCAAACTGACATGCAACAGATGGGGCGGCACGATTGGCAAGGTGCCGAGCACGCCCAGCATCGCCTCGCCGTCGATCACCCGCTCGGCGACGGCGCCCAGCGCTTCAATCTCCAGGCGCACCGTGACGCCGGGAAAAGCCGCGCGAAAATCCGCCAGCAAGGCCACCAGCGCCGTGGTCGGGAAAAAGACGTCGAACGCCAGGGTAATCTCCAGCTCCTGCCCTTGCGAATAGGCGGCCGCGCGCGCCTGCATGGCGTCGACCTGGCCCAGCACCTGGCGCGCATCGCGCAACAGTTCGGTGCCGGCGGCAGTGAGCTGCGGCCGGTAGCTGCCGCGGTCGAACAAGGGCACGCCGAGCTGGTTTTCCAGCGTGCTGACAGCGTAGCTGACCGCCGATTGCGCCCGGCCCAGGGCCCGCGCCGCCGCCAGGAAGCTGCCGCTGTCGGCGACCTGGGCGAATACCCGCAGTTGATCCAGCGACAGTCTCTCGATATTCATGGCGCCCCAACATTATCTAATAATTAGATATAGATTATCGCAAGATAGACAATATCTTGCAGAACTCAAGAGGATTAAGATGGTTTCGTTCGCTGCAATCAGTAGCCGATAACCGGTGGCGCCAGCAAGCGCTTGCTTACCTCGGTCTCATAACCCCGTTTTACATCTATTTATAGATTGGACACATCATGCAAACTTCGCCAAACCTGTACCGCATCGGCCGCGTCCTGCTGGCCTCGTTGTTTCTCATTTCCGGGATCCTGAAGATCACCGCCTTTTCCGGCGTGGCCGGCTACATGGCCAGCCTCGGCGTGCCGCTGGCGACCTTCGCCGTCGCCGCCACCATCGTGGTCGAAGTCGGCGGCGGCCTGTCCATCATGGCCGGCTGGAACGTGCGGCCGGTCGCCATCATTGTGGCGCTGTTCACGGTAGCGGCAACCCTGACGGCGCACCGTTTCTGGGAAGCCGATCCGGCCAATTTCCAGAACCAGCTGAACAACTTCCTGAAAAACATCTCGATCATCGGCGCGCTGCTGATGCTGGCGGCAACGGATGACGGAAGCGCGAAAAAGCCAGCGTAAATAAACTCTTCAAGGAACGGAGCAAGTCATGAAATTCAATCGCCAACTCGAACGCCTGGTCACCGGCATCAACACCCAGGATGGCGCGGGTGTCAGCCTGGTGCGGGTCTTGACCAACGATCTGCAGCGCCGGCTGGATCCGTTCCTGATGCTGGACAATTTCCACTCGGACAAGCCGGAAGACTACCTGGCCGGCTTTCCCGACCATCCGCACCGCGGTTTTGAAACCGTCACCTACATGCTGGCTGGCCGCATGCGCCATCGCGACAACGCCGGCAACGAAGGCTTGCTGCAGGCCGGCGGCGTGCAGTGGATGACCGCCGGCAGCGGGCTGGTGCATTCGGAACTGCCGGAACAGGAAGACGGCCTGATGAGCGGCTTCCAGCTGTGGCTCAACCTGGCCTCGGGCGACAAGATGATCGCACCCAGCTATCGCGACCTCCAGGCCGAGCAGATTCCGCAGGTATCGCCGCGGCCTGGCGTGAAGGTGAAAGTGATTGCCGGCGAGGCTTTCGGCACCGCCGGCGCGGTGCAAAGGCCGCACACCGAGCCGCTCTACCTGGACGTGCAGCTGGACGCAGGCCAGCAGCTGGACCTGCCCATCCCGGCCGGCCACAATGCTTTCCTGTATGTGTACGAAGGCGGACTGCGCATCGGCGAAGACAGCCGCAGCGCGCCGGCAGGCCGCATGGCGATCCTGAGCAATGCCGCCGAAGCGGCCGGCGTCAGCCTGCAGGCAGAAAGCAACAGCCGCTTCCTGCTGATCGCCGGGCGGCCATTGAATGAGCCGATCGCGCAATGGGGACCGTTCGTGATGAATACCCGCGAACAGGTGGAACAGGCGATCCAGGACTTCCGGGATGGCCGGATGTAAGCAGCCGCGACGTCGTGCTGGTCGTGCTGAAGCGGGTAAGGGCGCATGCCTTTACCCGCTTTTTTTCTAAGGCACGAACGCGCTTCGATACTTGCCGGCTACCTGTTCCAGCAATGCCTGCAGCGCGGTTTGCGGATACCAGTTGCCGTTGGCCATGACGCCCAGCGGCGTGCGCAATGTCGCCAGGTCGTCCAGCGGATTTTTCTCGGAAAGAATCAGGTCGGCGCGGCTGCCGACCTTGATCGTGCCGAACGCTTCGGCGTTGGGCAAAGACTGCCGGATCATCTCGCCCGGCACGCGGGTAGCGGCGGCGAGCGTCTGGTAGCGGCTAAGGCCGGCCTGCTCCAGCTCCTGCAGGTCATCGTGCAGCGAATAGCCGGGCACCAGGCCGGGAATCGTCGGCGCGTCGGTGCCGGCGATCAGGGCTACGCCGGCGTCCGCCATCTGCTTGGTGAAAAGCTGCAGGAATGCCAGCCTGGCGCCGAGATCGCCCTGGCGCCGGGCATAGTCTTCGCCGCGCCATTGCAGCCGGCGGTCGGGCGCCAGGTAGCGTGCTTCCGGCATCTGCAGATAGCGCTCGACCACCGCCGGCTTGCCCCATTGCCGGGCAATCGTGGCGTAGGTGTTGAGATCGGCGGTAACGAAAGCATGGTTGCGTTTGACGAAGGCGATGGCCGCCGGGATTTCGGCGCTGTCCGGCGCGGCGTCGGCCGGCACCGGTTTGCCGTCCTGGCCGGGATGAAAGAATGTCGTGTACATGAATTCTTCCGCATGCGCCACCATGACCTGGCCGGCATCGAGCTGACGTTCCAGCCCGACCGCCGTGACGCCATGGCCGACCAGCGGCATGTGCTGCTTGCGCCCTTCGTCCGCCAGCGCCGCGAAACTCTCGGGCGACAGATTGTTGTACACCTTGATGAAATCGTAACCGTTGGTTTTCGCCAGCCCGACGACGGCGCGCGCCTGCTCCGCATTGCTGACCACGAAATGGCCGTAGCGGGGCGAACCGTCGACCATGAAACTGGCGTACACATGCGGCCCGGCGATCTTGCCGCGATTGACTTCGGGCCGGACCTGGGCGATGAAGCCGTTGGAGGCCTCGCCCATGTTCAACACGGTAGTAACGCCATTCGCCAGGTAGACCTTGAGGTCGCCGCTGGTGTCCGAATGGGTATGCATATCGGCCAGCCCTGGCGACAGGAATGCGCTGCCATGGCCGTCGACGATGCGGGCGCCGGCGGGAATCGGCAGCGCCGCGCCGATCGCGGTAATCTTGCCGTGCTCGACCAGCACCGTTTGTCCGGGCAGGACGCGTTCCGTCTCCATCGGCAGCAGATTGACGGCGACGAAGGCGGTGACCGCAATGTTCTCTGAAGCCGGCGGCGGCGCAGCGGCTTGCGCCAGGACCTGCGCGCACAATAAAAACAGGGGGGCTGCGATGAGGACAGGCAATTTCAATTACGGTCTCCTTGTGCACGTTGATGGCCGGCGCGCAGTTTTCTTATGGGAATTATTGCGCCAAGGCATTCTAATCCATGCCGTGGAAACCGTTCGGCAGGCGCTACCTGCTTTCCATCGACAAGGCCAGCGTCTCCTTGATTTCCTCCATCACCACATAGCTCTTGGACTGCGCCGCCCCCGGCAGCTGCAGCAGCATGTCGCCGAGCAGCTTGCGGTACTCCGCCATTTCCCGGATCCGCGCCTTGATCAGGTAATCGAAATCGCCGGACACCAGATGGCATTCCAGCACTTCCGGAATGCGCAGCACTTCGCGGCGGAACTGCTCGAAGGCGTTGGCCGATTTCTGGTTCAGCGTAATCTCGACAAACACCAGCAGCTTGGCGCCGACCGCGGCGGGATTGATGCGCGCGTAATAGCCGTCGATGACGCCGTCGCGCTCCATGCGCTTGACCCGCTCGATGCAGGGCGTGATCGACAGCCCGACCTGTTCGCCCAGGTCCTTCATCGACATGCGGCCGTCCTGCTGCAGCAGGCGCAGGATGTGGCGGTCCAGCTTGTCGAGGGCGCGGTTGGATTCCTTGTAGATTCTCATGAGGGGCCTGAGGGGAAATTTTTAGTATTAATTCCTGAATTTGTCGATTTATACAGTAACAAATGCTGGGAAATTGCTAATAGCATAGGGCTTATTACTGCAAATCAAAAACAATTCATTACTACGCATTCCGTATCGCCAGCCCGCCGGATTTCCTGCGCGCAGTAAGATACGAACAGGCGTTACGGAGATTCAAGATGCGAGTACTTATCCTTGGCAGCGGCGTGGTGGGCGTCACCAGTGCTTATTACCTGGCGCGCGCCGGTCATGAAGTGACCGTGATCGACCGCCTGCCGGGCCCGGCGCAGGAAACCAGCTTCGCCAACGCCGGCCAGATCTCGCCCGGCTATGCTTCGCCGTGGGCCGCGCCCGGCATCCCGCTGAAGGCCCTGAAGTGGATGCTGCAGGAGCATGCGCCGCTCTCCATCACTCCCGACGGCACCCTGTTCCAGCTGCGCTGGATGTGGCAGATGCTGCGCAACTGCAGTTCGGCCCGCTACGCCGTCAACAAGGAACGCATGGTGCGCCTGGCGGAATACAGCCGCGACTGCTTCAAGGTCTTGCGCGCCGATACCAACATCGCCTATGAAGGCCGCCAGCTCGGCACCATGCAGGTGTTCCGCAGCCGGCAGCAGCTGGACGACGCAGCCAAGGATATCGAAGTATTGAAAGAAACCGGCGTGCCGTTCGAACTGCTGACGCCGGACCAGCTGGCGCAGGCCGAGCCGGCGCTGGAAGCGGTCAAGCACAAGCTGAGCGGCGCCTTGCGCCTGCCCAACGATGAAACCGGCGATTGCCAGATGTTCACCACCAAACTGGCGAAAATGGCCGAGGACCTGGGCGTGCGCTTCCGCTACAACGTGCAGATCGATGCGCTGACCTTGTCCAACGGCGAAATCGCCGGCGTCCAGTGCGGCTCCGAGCACCTGCAGGCGGATAGCTACGTGGTGGCGCTGGGCGCCTACTCCACCGGCTTCCTCGGTTCGCTGGTGGATATCCCGGTGTATCCGCTGAAAGGCTATTCGATCACGGTGCCGATTGTCGATGCCGAAGCGGCGCCGGTCTCCACCATCCTCGATGAAACCTACAAGATCGCCATCACCCGTTTCGACGACCGCATCCGGGTCGGCGGCATGGCTGAAATCGTCGGCTTCAACAAGACGCTCAAGCCGAAACGCCGCGCCACGCTGGAGATGGTGGTCAACGACCTGTTCCCGGGCGCCGGCAATACCGCCGCCGCCAGCTTCTGGACCGGCTTGCGGCCGATGACGCCGGACGGCACGCCGATCGTCGGCGCCACCCATATCCGCAACCTGTTCCTCAATACCGGCCATGGCACGCTAGGCTGGACCATGTCCTGCGGCTCGGCCCAGCTGCTGTCGGACCTGATTTCCGGCAAGCGGCCGGCGATCGCCGCGGATGACCTGGCGGTCGGCCGCTACAGCAAGGACTTCGGACAAACGGCGCATCCCGCCTATGCCTGAGACGCCCCAGGCCGGCGTGCAGCAAATGTGATCCACACAGTTTTTTGAGCGATTTTTGAGCGAGACCCGATGAACCCACAAGCAGCACATGCCGGCGCAATCCTCACAGTCGACCTGGATGCGGTGCGCAGCAACTACCGCCTGCTCAGGCAGCAGGCCGGCAAGGCCGCCTGCGCCGCTGCCGTCAAGGCCAATGCCTACGGCCTGGGCGCCGACAAGGTCGGACCGGCGCTGGCGGCGGAAGGCTGCCGCCATTTCTTCGTGGCGCATCTGGATGAAGGCATCGCACTGCGTCCGCACCTGCCCGCCACCGCCGAGATTTTCGTCCTGCATGGCGCGCCGCCCGGCACTGAGCGTGAACTGATCGCCCACGGCCTGACCCCGGTGCTCAACAGCCTGCAGCAGATCGCAGCCTGGCATGCGCTGGCGCAAACCCTGCAGCGGCCGCTGCCGGCCATTTTCCAGGTCGACACAGGCATGTCGCGCATGGGCTTGCCGGCGGCAGAAGCGGAAGCCTGGCTGGCCAATCCTGCCTTCATGAAAAGCATCCCGCCGCTGTTCCTGATGAGCCACCTGGCCTGCGCCGAGCATCAAGGCCACGAGATGAACGCCAGCCAGCTGGCGCGCTTCAAGGCCTGGCGCCAGCGCCTGCCGCAGGTCGCCGCCAGCCTGGCCAATTCTTCCGGCATCTTTCTCGGCCCCGACTATCAGTTCGACCTGGTGCGTCCGGGCGCGGCGCTGTACGGCATCGCGCCGGTGGCCGGCGCCGCCAATCCCCTGCAGCCGGTCGTGGCGCTGCATGGCCGCATCATCCAGAGCCGCACCATCCAGCGCGGCGACCACGTCGGCTACGGCATCAGCTATAGCGCCACCGAGGAACGGCAGATCGCCACCGTCGGCGTCGGCTATGCCGACGGCTGGCTGCGCAGCATGAGCAACCGCGGCATCGCCTTCATCGACGGCCAGCCGGCGCCGATGGTCGGCACGGTCTCCATGGATTCGATCACCATCGATGTCACCGGCATCGCCGCCGAGCGCGTGCAGGCCGGGGCGCTGGTGGAGCTGATCGGTCCGCATCGCGCGGTGGACGACGTGGCGCGGCTGGCCGGCAGCATCGGCTATGAAATCCTGACCGGCCTCGGGCGCCGCTATTACCGGGAATACATCGGCAGCTGACATGGCCCGCAGCGCGGGCAGAAAATCTGCCCGCACGTTTTCCCTCTCATGGCGCCAAAGTCGTAGAATCAACTACTTCTGTCACTTTCCCCTTCGCCGCCATGACTAACACAGCGTTATCCGCAGAGCTCGCCAGCTGGATCGACAGCCACTTTGACGAAGAAGTCGGGTTCCTGCAAAAGATCGTCCGCATCCCCACCGACACCCCGCCCGGCAACAACGCGCCGCACGCCGATGCGGTGGCCGAGCTGATCGCGGCCTGGGGCTGGCAGGCAGAGAAGCACCCGGTGCCGGCCGCCACCGTCAAGGACTACGGCATGGAGAGCATCACCAACCTGATCGTCCGCCGCCGATATGCCGGCGCCGGTCCGACGCTGGCGTTGAACGCCCATGGCGACGTAGTGCCGCCGGGCGAAGGCTGGAGCAAGCAGCCGTATGGCGGCGAGATCGAAAACGGCCGCATCTACGGCCGCGCCACCACGGTCTCCAAAGGCGACTTCGCCACCTATATTTTCGCGGTGCGGGCGCTGGAAGCGCTGGGCGTGCCGCTCAAGGGCGCGCTGGAACTGCACTTCACCTACGACGAAGAATTCGGCGGCTTGCTCGGGCCGGCCTGGCTGCTCGAAAACCAGTTGACCAAGCCCGACCTGGTGATCGGTCCCGGCTTCAGCTACAACGTCGTCACTGCCCATAACGCTTGCCTGCAGTTTGAAGTCACGGTGCATGGCAAGGCTACCCACGGCTCGATGCCGGAAACCGGCCATGACGCCCTGCAGGCCGCCACCAAGGTGCTGCAGGCGATCTACGCCAAGCTGCCCGAGCTGAAAAAAATCAGTTCGGCGATTCCCGGCATCACCCATCCCACCATGATCGTCGGCCGCATCGACGGCGGCACCAACACCAATGTGGTGCCGGGCAAAGTGGTGCTGAAGATGGACCGCCGCATGATTCCTGAAGAAGATCCGGCCGCGGTCGAGGCCGAGGTGCGGGCCATGATCGCCGCCGCGGTCGACGGCTTGCCCGGCATCCGGGTCGAGATCAAGCGCCTGCTGCTGGCGCGCGCGCTGCGTCCCCTGCCGGGCCACGAAAAACTGCTGGCCAGCGTGCAGGCCAATGCGCTGGCGGTGCTGGGCGAAGCGATCCCGGCCAATGGATCGGCGCTCTACACCGACGCCAGGCTGTACGGCGAGCATGGGATTCCGGTCGTGCTGTACGGCGCCGGCCCGCGCACCCTGATGGAATCCAACGCCAAGCAAGCCGATGAAAACCTGGCGCTGGATGACTTGCGCAAGGCCACCAAGGTGATCGCCATGACGCTGCTGGATTTCCTGGCAGCGTAAACCGCTATTTGCTGGCGGCTGCGGAAAACGGCCGCCGGCGCCTCACGCCGGGGAGCGGCCGGCAGAAATCCCGAGGTTCCTGTAACATAAGCATTCGCTTGCGCGCACAAAGCATTTTTTCGCAACCGCCCGGCAGTTCCTGCCAGCGCATTCCACCCGCTTCAAATATTTAACCCGGCGCCGGCAACTGGCGCAACCCTAAGCATTCCATGACAAACACAACCGCAACTTCAGCACCGGAGAGATTGCTCCCGGGCTGGCTCTTATTGCTTGGCGCATTGACCGCCATCGGCTCGCTCTCCATCGACATGTATCTGCCGAGCTTCCCTACCATCGCGCAACAGTTCGGGGTCGGCAGCAACCTGGTGCAGCTGACCCTGGCCGCCTTCCTGGTCGGGCTGGCGGTCGGCCAGATGTTCTACGGACCATTGAGCGACCGCTTCGGCCGCAAGCCGCCGCTGTATGTCGGCATGACCTTGTACCTGCTGGGTTCGCTGGCTTGCATGGTGTCGCAGGACGTGACGGCGCTGATACTGTTCCGCTTCCTGCAAGGCCTGGGCGGCTGCGCCGGCATGGTGATCGGCCGCGCAGTGATCCGCGACCGTCTCGGCACCACCGGCGCCGCCAGGGCCTTCTCGCTGATGATGCTGGTGATGGGCCTGGCGCCTATCCTGGCGCCGCTGATCGGCGGCGCCGTGCTCAAGCTGTGGGGCTGGCGCGTGATCTTCGGCGGCCTGGCCGGCTTCGGCCTGTTCTGCCTGCTGGCGATCCACTACACCATGCAGGAAACGCTGGACCGCCACAAGGCCGAACCGCTGCACCTGGGGCGCACCCTGAAGCAATACGGCCGCCTGCTGCTGGACCGCCAGTTCGTCGCCTATAGCCTGGTCGGCGGCCTGATCCAGGGCGGCATGTTTGCCTACATCACCGGTTCTTCCTTCGTGCTGATCGAACTGCACGGCATCAAGCCCGAGCATTTCGGTTTCGTCTTCGGCACCAATGCCTTCGGCCTGATCGCCGCATCGCAGGTCAACGCCCGCCTGGTCGGGCGCTACTCGCTCGACGCCATCCTCGGCCGCGCGCTGTGGATACCCGCCATGCTGAGCCTGAGCGTGGCGCTGCTGGTAGCCTGCGGCGTCAACAGCCTGCCGGTGCTGCTGATCGGCTTCTTCGGCTTCCTCGCCAGCTACGGCTTCATCAGCCCGAACGCATCCGCCATCGCCTTGTCGCAGCAGGGCAAGCAGGCCGGCGTGGCGTCGGCGCTGATGGGCACCCTGCAGTTCGCGCTCGGCATCACTTCCGGCATCAGCATGAGCCTGTGGCATGACGGCACGGCATTGCCGCTGATGGTAGTGATGGCGATCTGCGGCGTCGGCGGCTTGCTGCTGCACCGCTTCGCCGCACGGCCGGAGCATCAGCGTCTGTTGCGCAGCAAACCTCATGCCTGAACAAGGAATCGATGCATGAATCTGATCCGTAAAAAAAGAGGCAACGGCCGTAATTGCGCCGTTGCCTCAACCCGCGGAGATCCGGCAAGACCTCTACGCCCGGTTACACCGCGCTGATCCCGATGACAATCGCCGACTCCGGCGGCAGCGGCGGCAGCGGCAATCCGAAGTCGCGCAAGGTGGCGCCGGACAGTATCAGCTGGCCATCCGTCAAGGCTTGCAAGAGTTCAGTCTGGCGCGTGTAGTGCGGCGCATGCGGCACGTCGAATGCGCGCAGGCGATAGCTGCGGTCCGGGTCAAGGCTGGCAAGATGCAACGGCGCCATGTAGCGCGTGACGTCTTCGCGGCGCCGATAAACGGCGCACAGGGCGGCGCTCTGATCGACAGCGGTGACATGCAGCCACGACAAGGCGCCGTCATCCGCCCCGCCCTGCCGCAAGCTGCCGCCATGCGCCAGGCCGCGCCATTCCTTGTACAGGGAAATCCAGCGGCAAAGCTCGGCTTTTTCAGCCGCATCCAGCGTCCTGACATCCAGTTCCAGCCCGAGATGGCCAAACATTGCGACCGCGGCGCGAAATGCCATGTCATGCCGCCGGCCCGTGGTGTGGGAAACCGCCGGTCCTATGTGCGCGCCCATTACCTCGGGCGGGAAGAAACGCAGGAAGCCGCGCTGGATAGCGATGCGAGCCAGGGCGTCATTGCAGTCGCTGGTCCAGACCCGGTGCGTATGCGCCAGCAAGCCGTAGTCGGCGCGTCCGCCGCCCGAGGCGCAGCTTTCGATCTCGACCGCCGGATGGGCGCGGCGCAGGTCGCCCAGCAAGCGGTAAAGCGCCTGCACCTGGCGGTGATACGCAGCGCGGCCATGGTGCCCGGCGGCAGCCAGATCTCGGTTCATGTCCCATTTCAGATAGGCGATCGGATAAGTCCGCAGCAAGCCGTCAAGTTTGCCGAAAATATATTCCGTCACTTGTGCGTTCGCGAAATCGAGCACCAGCTGGTTGCGGCCGGTCACCAACGCGCGCCCCTCCAGCTGCAGCGCCCAATCCGGATGGGCGCGGAACAAGTCGCTGTCGGGATTGACCATTTCCGGCTCAACCCACAAGCCGAACTGCATGCCGAGCTTGCGCACATGGTCGATGAGCGGCGTCAATCCCTGCGGATATTTGCGCGCATCCGGCCACCAGTCGCCAAGTCCTGCCCTGTCGTTGTCGCGGCGCTGAAACCAGCCGTCATCCAGCACGAAACGTTCGACGCCGACTTCCGCTCCGGCACTGGCCAGCGCCTTCAGGCCATCCAGGTCGTGATCGCAATACACGGCTTCCCAGGTGTTCAGATGCACCGGCCTGGGAGCCATGCGCTGCCCCGGCCAGCTCAGCACGCGTTGCCGCACGAAGCGATGAAAATTGGCGCTAAGGCCATTCAATCCCAGTGCGCTGAAAGAAAGATAGGCGGTCGGCGTGCGATAGCGCTCGCCGGGGGCCAGCAGCACCTCTCCCGCAGCCAGCCATTCCCCCATCTGCAGCTGGCGGCGGCCATCGTTAAGCGGTTCGATCAGCACGGTGTGGTTGCCGCTCCAGCCCAGATGCGCACCGAGCGTCCAGCCTGCGTCGTCGGCCAATCCGCTGCCGACAATCACGCCCGGGAAAGCATCGTGAGAAGTGCGTCCGCGCCGGCTGTCGCGGCGCCAGGCGGCAATCCCTAAGGTCTCGCGCATTTCCTGGAACTCCAGGGTCCAGCGCCCGGCAAAACCCAGCACCTGGTCGGCCTCTGGCGGCAGCGGCACACAGGCGGCAGCCAGCCAGTCGAGCCGGAACGGCGTGGCGCCGCGATTTTCCAGTTCGCTCCAGATGCTGACCACGTCGCTATCGGGATCCACCGCGTAACTGACGATAAGGCCAAGCCCGGCCGTCCGGTCGCTCAAGCCAAGTTGCAAAGCATGCTGTCCTTGTTCCACCTGATCGAGGACAAAACTCTGCGCCCAGTCGAGGTCGCCGATGCTGCCAGGCCGGCTTCCCGCTAATGCCGGCTGATTGAACCAGCCGAAGCCATGGGTCGGCAGCACGCTCAGCGCCGGATCGTTATCCAGCAGCGTCGGCGGATGCGGCCGCGCGCTCGCCGCCGGCCAAGCGCCGCCGGCGACATGGCTCCTGGCGCCGAAGTGACGCCAGGCAGGAGGCGCGCCGGCAACCTGTTCGAGCACCATGCTCAAGTCGCGGCCGCTCAAGTGCATCAATTTTGATTCAGTCATTCTTGCTACCTTCGCCTATCCTTTGGTTGCGCCCATCGTCAAGCCGGCGATGAAGTGCTTTTGCATGAGAAAAAAGACCAGTACCGGCGGCAGCGCAGCAATGATCGAACCCGCCGAGACCAGGTTCCATTGCGCCACCCACTGGCCATTGAGGGACTTCAGCCCCGCCGTCACCGGCATGGCGTGGTCGCCCTGTATCAGCACCGTCGCCCAGAAATAATCGTTCCAGACGAAAGTGAAGATCAGCACCGAGACGGCGGCAATTGCCGGCTTCACCAGCGGCAATACGATTTTCCAGAAAACCTCGAATTCGGAAGCGCCTTCAATGCGCGCGGCGTCAATCAGTTCGTAAGGCAGTTCCCGAATGAAGTTGCGCATGAAGAAGGTGCAGAATCCGGCCTGGAAAGCGGTATGGAACAGCACCAGGCCGAGTATCGAGTCATACAGGCCCAGCCGCAGGCTGAGGTCGCGCACCGGCACCATCAGGATTTGAAACGGCACGAAATTGCCGCCGACGAACAGAAAAAACACCAGCAGGTTCAAGCGGAAACGGTAGATTCCGAGGGCGAATCCGGACAGGCAGCTCAGCGCCACCGCGCCGGCGACAACCGGTACCGTGATCAGGATGCTGTTGAGGATATAGCGGGTCAGCGGCGTGTTGCTGAACACCGCCCGATAGTTCTCTCCCATCTGCCACTGGCTTGGCAGCCCCCAATAATTTCCGATATTGATGTCGGCCGGGCCGCGCACCGAGGTCAGCGCCACGGCGACCAGGGGCAGCAGCCAGACCAGCAGCGCCAGCACCAGGCACATGCGATACAGCCACTGGAACGGCTGGCTGCTTCTTTCGATTGGTGCAGGGAACATCAGCCATGCTCCTTTTCCTGCTTGTATATCCGGACCAGCACCATGCTGATATAGACCAGCATGATCAGGAACAGCACCGTGGCGATAGCCGCGCCGTAACCCATGCGATAGCCGTATTCGCTCAGCGCCTCTTCATACATGTAATAGGCAAGGACGCGAGACGAGCCGTACGGGCCGCCCTGGGTCATGATGGAAACCATGTCGAAGCTGCGCAAGGCGCCGACGATCGTGACCACCACCGCAATGAAGGTGGCCGCGCGCAATTGCGGCAGGACGACCTTGATCAGCATCTGCCAGCCGCTGGCGCCTTCCAGCCGCGCCGCCTCGATCAAATCGGGCCGCAAGTTGTTGAGGCCGGTCAGGTAGAGGATCATGCAGTAGGCGATCTGCGGGTACAGGCCGGCGGCCACGATGCCGTAAGTGACGAATCTTTCGTCGGACAGCACCGCGACCGGCGAAATGCCGAAAAAATGCAGCATATGGAACAGCAGGCCGTTGCTGGGATCGTAGAACCAGCTGAACACCAGCCCGATCACCACCTGCGAAATCACAAACGGAAAGAAGAACAGCGCCTTGACCAGCCGGATTCCAAACACCGCCTGATTCAGGAACAGCGCCATCAGGAGTCCCGCCGGGAGCGCCAGCAGGAAGCCGAACAGCCAGATAAGGTTGTTCTTCAACGATAGCCAGAAATCCGGATCGTCATACAGTTCGATGTAGTTATGCAATCCTATATAGCGAGCCTGGCTCAGGCCATCCCAGGCATACAGGCTAAGGGAAATGGTCTGGAAAATCGGCGCAATCACATACACGGTAAACAAGATCAGTGCCGGCGCCAGAAACAGCCATGGCGCGATCAGCCGCTGATGACACTGCCAGAAAGATATCCGGGCTGCCGGCGCGACGGTCGCCGCAACAAGGTTTCTTTGAGTTGCTGTCAACATAAAAGTTGTCCTGAGAAGCTGTTCAGGGAAAATGCCTGAATCACGCCGGGAAATGGATTGAGAGCAGCAGCTGCAGCTGCTGCCGCCGCAGTTCTTATTTGTAGACGCTTTGGCGCACCTGCTCCAGACGCTCCAATACCTTCTGGCGGGACTCCGGCTTCAGCATGTAGTGCTGGAAGCCGTCCATGCCTGCCTTGGCCATTTCCGCCGGCGCGTCACGGTCGTAATACTGCGACAGGTCGCTGGTATTCTTGAGCAGGTCAAAGCCGGCCTTCAGGTAGGGATCGACCGGCTCGCTGGCTTTGACGTTGACCGGCAGTTCTTCCAGTATCTGGCTGACCTTGCCCTGCACGTCGGGACGCGACATGTACGTCAGCAGACGTCGTGCATCTGCCTTGTTCTTTGCCTGCGCCGGGATATGCACCGATTCGATCGGCGCCTCTTCCGCCATCGCCAGGCCTGGCGTGATTGCCGGGAACTGCATGAAGCCCAGATTGCTTTCGGTCAGGCCTGCAGCTTTCATCGGGGCTACTGCAAAATTGCCCATGAGGTACATGGCGGCCTCGCCTTTGACCATGGCCGGCACCGCCTCTTCCCAGGTATATGAGGCGTGGTTCGGCAAGAAATAACCAGGCTTGACCAGCTCGTCCCAGCGATCGAACACAGCGCTCACACGCTTGTCGGTATAGGGCACCTTGCCGTTGGTGAGATCCATATGGAATTGATAGCCGTTGGTGCGCAAGTCGAGATAATCGAACCAGGCAGCCGTGGTCCAGGTCTGCTTGGTGCCGATGGCAAACGGCGTGACGCCGTTCTGCTTGAGCTTGGCGCTGGCAGCCAGCAGCTCTTTCCAGGTCTTGGGCGCAGCAATGTTCAGTTTCGCAAAAATGTCCTTGCGATAGTAGATGCCCCATTGGTAATACAGATAGGGGATGCCCCATTTCCTGCCGTTGATGGTCATCGCCGCAACAGCTGGCTTGAGCGCTTCATCCAGGCCTTGCCGGGTCCACAGGTCAGAGACGTCTTCGAACAAGCCAGCGTCGACGAACGGCGCCATGCGGTGCCCCGGATACCAGTTGACCACGTCCGGCGGATTGGCCGTGAGGAAATTGCGGATCGAGGTCTTGTAGCCCTCATGATCGAAGGTATTGAGTTTCACCTCGACATCGGCATTTTCCGCCTTGAAGCCTTTGATGATGGCGTCCAGCGCAGCCTTGGCGGCCGGATCGGATGCGTCGGAATTGATGACCAGCGTCCCCGCGCTGGCGGACAAGGCCATTGCCGAAAACAACAGCGGCAATAATTTCACTAGCAATGTCGAGCGTGCTTTCATTACAGTCTCCTTTTTATTTTTTTGATTCATCGCGTCAGGTCGACGCAGTTTTTTGGAAGGTCTCCCCTTCCGCCTCCATTCGCCCGGACCAGCGGCGTCTTGCTATGCGGCGAGCGGCGCCAGTCTGTCGCTAGCTTCAACGCGGCGTGGCAGCGCTTCACCCTCGGCATCGAAGAGATGCATGGCTGAGCGCGGCAGCGACAGCGGGATCCGTTGACCCGGATCGGCGTGCGTGTTGCCGGGCGCCTTGACGATCCAGGGTGCTTGCTCGTCGCCGCTGCGCAGGTACAGATAAGTCGCATCTCCCAGCCGCTCCTGCCATTGCACTTCGCGCACCAGGTGCTGCGTGCCGTTGCCGGCGCTGGCGTCCTCGGGGCGGATGCCAAGCGTCACCGGCGAACCAACCGGCAAACGGCGCGCATCGACCTGCGCTTCCAGCAGCTCTCCCGCCGCGAGCTGCACCCGCGCCAGTCTCTCGCTGGCAGCGATCAGCCTGGCGGGAATGAAATTCATCTTGGGCGAACCGATAAAGCCAGCCACAAACAGATTTTTAGGGTGGTGATACAGTTCCAGCGGAGCGCCGCATTGGGCGACGCTGCCGGAGCGCGCCAGCGCGCTGCCCGAATTCAGCAGCACGATGCGGTCGGCCAGGGTCATCGCCTCGACCTGGTCGTGCGTGACATAGACGGTAGACGCCCTGCCGATTTCGCGGTGTATCTTGGCAATCTCGTAGCGTGTCTGCACCCGCAAAACCGCATCCAGGTTGGACAGCGGCTCGTCGAACAAAAATACGCCCGGTTCGCGCACGATGGCGCGGCCGATTGCCACGCGCTGGCGCTGGCCGCCGGACAACGCCTTGGGAAGCCGCGCCAGCAGATGTTCCAGCTGCAGAATGCGGGCGGCGCTGATGACTTTTCCCTGCACCACGGCTTTGTCGACCTTCGCCAGGGTCAAGCCGAACGCCATGTTTTCGTACACCGTCATGTGCGGAAACAAGGCGTAGCTCTGGAACACCATCGCCACGCCGCGCCGCGCTGCCGGCACATCATTCATCAGGCAATCGTCGATCAGCAACTCGCCGCTGCCGATCTCTTCGAGGCCGGCGATCATCCGCAGCAGCGTGGATTTGCCGCAGCCGGAAGCGCCCACGAATACGCAGAACTCTCCTTGCGCAATGTGCAGGTCCACATTGCGAACGACCGGATCGTGCTTGCCATAGGCTTTGGACACGCCCTTCAGGGTGATGCTTGCCATTATTTTGTCTCCTCATGTGCTGCCTGGTGCGCTGCGCGTCGGGCGCATGTCATTATCGATAACTGGCCAGAGGCGGCGCCGGCGCCAGGGCAAGCATTTGCCACGGCGCCAGCGCCCAAAGGCCTTATCGGATTTCTTTGGTAATGCGCTTCCGGTTACTGGCTGGCAGTCACCAGCATTCTGGTCACGGTATAGTTGGGATCGTTGGGGTACAGATAGATGCCGCCCTTGTCGCCATTGCAGGTGTAGGTCCGGCTGTTGCCGTCCCAGACCAGGTTGTAGGTATTGGCCTGTGTGGAATTGTTTGCGTAGGTAGTCAGCACATTGCAGTGGCTGCCGTAATTCAATTTGAAACGCGGGAGCCAGTACAGCCCGGTGCCGTCTTGCTGCGCTGACGGATCCTTCGCGTAATCCAGCGTGATGGCCGGCCTGCCGGTGGCGGCATCCAAGGCCTGGGTGACCCCTACATGCACGGTGTAGTTGCTGGTATGAATCGGGATATTGCTGACCTTGATGTAGTCCCCGTTCTTGAATGCGGATGGAAGATTGTTGGCAAGCGTGACCAGCTTGTTGTTGGGCGCATCGAAATCGACTCCGAGCACTTTTGTGATGACGTCCGATATCAGCGCAAAGCTGACCTCGGGATAAGCGTTGCCATTATCAAACACCTGCCGTGCAGCCAATCTGGTCAGCCACTTCCAGGCGGTATCGAGCATGCCCGCATTATAGAAAGCGGTAGGCAAATAAGTGTGCGATTCGACGCCGGGCGAGTTGAGGCCGTAATTTGGATTCTGGCTGGCTGCGGCTTGATAGAGGCTTTCGGCGTTGCTGTCGACGTAGTTCGCCTGCGCCGCCAGGTTGCCGGCATCGGTGATGATCCCTTTGTACAAGGGGAACAGGTTCGGTTCTTCTGCGTAGTGGTCGTAATAGCTCAGCGTATTGTAGTTCGCGCTTGAATATGCCGTGCTTGTCACGCCGGTGAGTGCGACTGCAAAATGGCCGCTGCCGTTGACGTTGCTCCAGTGCGAATTGAAGTTCGACGAAAGCGTATTGAACTTCGCAGTCATATTCGTGGCGTCGCTGGCCGCTTTCAGCGCCGGGTAGTTCGATACGTTCCGATAGTAGGCGATTTCGCTGGCCGCCATGTCGCCGCCGAGAACGATGGCCGTGGTCGACGGCACCCCGGCGTTGCCGACGAATTCATTGTAGGTGGCTGCCTCGCCGTGATCCAGCCGTGCCATCCTGAAACCGTCGGCGTTGATATATTTATTGCTCTCGGTGTTTGAAAAACCGTTGTTGATGTTGTTGATGTAGTTCGTGAAATCGGCGCCGAGATAGCGCTGGTCGGCCGTGAGGCGATACATGTTGGCGATATTCTCGCCGATTTCGAACGGCGCCGGCGACTCGTCGTTTTGTTCATACTGCTTGCCGTTGGCGCCAATCGCCCAGTACGGCGCGTTGACGATGTCGGTGTGATAGAGCGTGGCGAAATGGTCGGCCATTTGATAGTTCTGCTCATACATGCCGAGAAAATATGCCCCGGTTGCATAGTGCACGTAGTCTCTTGAATAGTAGGCGCAGCGATTGGGAATCGAGGCCAGGTACCCCGGCTGCAGCGTCGACTGGCTGCACCTGGCATCCGTGCTCGGCCATCCCAGTGCGACGAAATGCGGATAGTTGGCGCTCGTAAAATCCAGCGACCGTGCTTCTGCCACTGCCTGGTTGAAACCGGTCGCCAGCCCCGCCGCGGCACTGCTCGAACTCGCTGTCAGCTCCTGGGAAGCCGCGCCGCCGCCATAGAGAAGGCCGCCGATCGCCAGCGCGATCAACATGCTTTTTTTCTGAAACCTCGCACGGCCTCGCAACTGCAGGTCCGTCGCTACGCTGATGCCGTGGCACGTCTCCATGGCGCGGTTTTTCTTCAATTTCCTTAAGCCTTTGTTCATTATTCCGTCTCCTTTTCTTGAGGGAAAATCTTATAAATAAGCAGGGAACACAGCTGATGCAGTGGAAGTCGTGCGTATGACGAAATGCGATGCTGGCCGCCTCGCCTGATCCACCTTCAGCGAGACGACTTTGATGCCTGGTTAAGCAAAGATGCGCTGCTGCGCACCGTAGGTGGGCGCTCTGCGGTGCGCGTCAATCTTTACCGCTGCCGCAGGAGCGTCGCACAATCAATGGCGCGGCATCCCGCACATAGGCCTTGTCGAGCGGCTCGCCGGCGATCGCTTGCAGCAAGATGGACGCCGCATCGCTGCCGTCCTTGTACGGTTCCGTGCGCATCGTGGTCAGCGGCGGCGCCGCGAAGGCTGCCAGCGGAATATCGTCGTAGCCGACGATCGCCACATCCTCGGGAATCCGCAAGCCGGCATCGCGCAAGGCTGCCATTGCGCCGAATGCGATCGTGTCGTTGCCGGCAAACAGCGCGGTCATGCCCGGCGCCCGCGACAGCATGCTGCGCATGGCGTCATACCCGCTTTGCGCGCTGTAGTTGCCATACGCGATCCATGCCGGGTTGATGTCCGCGCCATGCGCCTGCATGGCGTCGTGGAAGCCGCGCAGGCGTTCGCGCGGAATCTGATTTTCGTCCGACGCATAACCGAGATGGGCGATCTGCCGGTGCCCGAGCGCCAGCAGATGGCTGGTGGCGCGGCGCGCGGCGTCGCGGTTATCGGCATCAATGCTGCAGACGCCCTGGTGGGCAGGCAGGTTCGAGCCGAACACCACCAGCGGGAATGCATTGCCAGCCAGTTCGCACAGATAGGCATCGTCGATGCCGCGCGGATTGAGGACGATCAGCCCGTCGACGCGCCGGCTGTCGACCAGGTCCGCAAATGCGCCTGGCCGGCTGCTTTCTTCAACCGGCTCAAACAGCACTTTGTATCCGCTGGCATGGCATGTCAGGTTGATGCCGGCCAGAAATCGCGGCAGGTAGGCGTCGATGTCGATGTTGATGTGGTCGCGATGCGGCATGACCAGCGCGACCGTCTTGGTTGCGCCGCTGGCCAGCGAACGGGCAATGGCGTTTGCGACGTAGCCTAGCTGCCTGGCGGCGGTCAATACGCGCTCGCGGGTCTCCTGGCTGATGCCCATGCCCGGCACATCGTTGAGAACGAAGGAAACCGTCGTACGCGATACGCCTGCGAGCTTTGCCACCTGATTACTGGTTACGTTACTCATGATTTCCGCTTTTGTCTTTTATCACTAACACGTGTTAGTAATGCTTTAAAAAAAAGGACTTTCTCAATGTCCGCGATTATTAATGCACCAATGGCAATTGCTTCAAATTCCGCTCTTCAGCGACATCTTGATCCTTACTAACTTGCTTTAGATATTAGGGACTCCAATCGGCCCCGTCAAGTTTTTTTAATGCCGATACGCAAGAATTTGCGCAAACTGTTCCGTGCCTGTCGGCAGCTGTCCCGACCGCGCACAGCCGCGCGTCATTTCCAGCAGCCGTGAAAAGCCGATCCTTGCCCCTCTGCTGCAACCGTATTTTTGCGCTGGAATTCGGGATCATCGCTTATTGCGTAAAATGCCATATGCCGTCCGCTCACAGCGCGTCACAGACAGGCGCCAATAAAACAATCCGACGCCGCTCCTCACTCTAGATCGATCACACCATGCAAGCAGGAATGCTCTACGCCATCGCCTCCTACGTCCTGTGGGGCCTGTTCCCGATTTATTTCAAGGCGCTGGAGGCGGAGGTTCCGCCGGTCGATATCGTCGCCCACCGCGTCCTCTGGTCCTTCCTGTTCCTGATGATCGTGCTGACCGTGCGCAAGCAATGGGCCTGGGTCGGGCCGATGCTGCGCCAGCCGCGCGTGATCGGCGGCTTCGTCGCCAGCGCCCTGCTGCTGACCGCCAACTGGACCACTTACATCTGGGCGGTCAACAATAATCACATCGTCGAAGCCAGCCTGGGTTATTTCATCAACCCGATGGTCAGCGTCGCGCTCGGCCTGGTGTTCCTGCACGAACGGCCGCGGCCGCTGCAATGGCTGGCGATCGCCATCGCTGCCGCGGCGGTGCTGTGGCTGACCTGGCAAGCCGGACATCCGCCCTGGATCGCCCTGACGCTGGCCCTGACCTTCGGCGGCTACGGCTTGCTGCGCAAGACCGCCAGCCTCGGCGCGCTGCCCGGCCTGGCGCTGGAAACCGCGCTGGTGCTGCCGCTGGCGCTGGCCTTCCTGGGCTATACCTCGCTGCAGGGCCACAACACTTTCAGCAGCGCCTCCACCTCCACCAAATGGCTGCTGGCGGCGGCCGGGCCGATCACCTCGATTCCCTTGCTGATGTTCGCCGCCGGCGCCCGCCGCATTCCCTTGTCGCTGGTCGGCGTGCTGCAATACATCACGCCTTCGCTGCAATTGCTGTTCGGCGTCTGGCTGTACGGCGAGCAGCTGGACGGCGACCGCCTCAACGGTTTTATCGTCATCTGGTGCGCTTTGGCGCTGTATTCGGCCGAGGGACTGTGGCGAACGTTTAAAATACGCCCAGGCGCGTCGGCCTGAAGGTTGAAGCTTAACAACTCGTCAACCCGGCACGCATAAGTTATTCTTGGCAGTTGCGGCTCGTTATCAAGGGCCGCCCTATTCACCGCATTACTTTTAATATCACTGCTCCTCATGGCTCAATACGTCTACACAATGAACAAGGTCGGCAAGATCGTGCCGCCCAAACGCCAGATCCTGAAAGATATTTCGCTGTCGTTCTTCCCCGGCGCCAAGATCGGCGTGCTGGGCCTGAACGGTTCCGGCAAGTCGACCCTGCTGAAAATCATGGCCGGCATCGACAAGGACATCCAGGGTGAAGCAGTCCCTATGCCGGGCCTGAACATCGGCTACCTGCCGCAGGAACCGCAGCTCGATCCGGAGCAGACCGTGCGCCAGGCCGTCGAAGGCGGACTGGGCGAAGCGTTTGAAGCGCAAGCCAAGCTGGATGCGGTGTATGCCGCCTATGCCGATGAAAATGCCGACTTCGACGCGCTGGCAGCCGAACAGGCGCGCCTGGAAGACATCCTGGCCACCGCCGGCGACGGCAACCTGGACCTGCAGCTGGAAATGGCCGCCGACGCCCTGCGCCTGCCGCCATGGGACGCCAAGATCGGCATCCTCTCCGGCGGTGAAAAGCGCCGCGTGGCGCTGTGCCGCTTGCTGCTGTCGAAACCCGACATGCTGCTGCTGGACGAACCGACCAACCATCTGGACGCCGAATCGGTCGAATGGCTGGAGCAGTTCCTGCAACGCTTCCCGGGCACCGTGGTCGGCATCACCCATGATCGCTACTTCCTCGACAACGCCGCCGAATGGATCCTGGAACTGGACCGTGGCCACGGCATCCCGTGGAAGGGCAACTACAGCTCCTGGCTGGAGCAAAAGGGCGATCGCCTGAAACAGGAAGAAGCAACCGAATCGTCGCGCCAGAAAACCATCGCCAAGGAACTGGAATGGGTGCGCCAGAATCCGAAAGGCCGCCAGGCTAAGAGCAAGGCGCGCCTGGCCCGTTTCAATGAACTGAGCGAACACGAGTACCAGAAGCGCAACGAGACCCAGGAAATCTTCATCCCGGTCGCTGAGCGCCTGGGCAATGAAGTGATCGAATTCAAGAATGTGTCGAAATCGTTCGGCGACCGCATGCTGATCGACAACCTCAGCTTCCGCATCCCTGCCGGCGCCATCGTCGGCATCATCGGCCCTAACGGCGCCGGTAAATCGACCCTGTTCAAGATGATCACCGGCAAGGAACAGCCGGACAGCGGCGAAGTAGCGATCGGCACCACCGCCCGCGTCTCCATCGTCGACCAGTCGCGCGACTCGCTGGCGGACCAGAAAACCGTGTTCGAAGACGTCTCCGGCGGCGCCGACATCCTCACCGTCGGCCGCTTTGAAATGCCGTCGCGCGCCTACCTGGGACGCTTCAACTTCAAGGGCGGCGACCAGCAAAAGATCGTCGGCAACCTGTCCGGCGGCGAACGCGGCCGGCTGCACCTGGCCAAGACCCTGCTACAGGGCGGCAACGTGCTGCTGCTGGATGAACCGTCCAACGACCTTGACGTGGAAACTCTGCGCGCGCTGGAAGACGCCTTGCTGGAATTCGCCGGCAGCGTGATGGTGATCAGCCATGACCGCTGGTTCCTGGACCGTATCGCCACGCACATCCTGGCCTTCGAAGGCGAATCGCAAGTGTCGTTCTTCGACGGCAACTACCAGGAATACGAAGCCGACAAGCGCAAGCGCCTGGGTGAAGAAGGCGCCAAGCCCAAGCGCATCCGCTACAAGCCTGTGACGCGCTGACAGATGTAAAACAAAAAGGGGAAGCACGATGTGCCTCCCCTTTATTTTTTATCCCGGCGTTGAAGTCAGATGTGCTGCCAGGCCAGGATGCCCAGCGCCACGCTGACTCCCGCTGCGCCGTAGGCTACCTTCTTCAGCCACTCCTTGCGCGTCAGCAGCGTGATCGCCGCCAGCGAAATGGCGATCTGGATCGCCATCATCGCCTGCGCCCAGCGGTGATGCTGGTGCAAGACCTGCTCCGATTTCTCATCCCAGGCGCTGGCCTCTTCTTCCAGCGCTTGCGCCTTCTTTTGCACCACTTCTTTTTCGCCCTTGTAGCGCTGCGCCTCGGCTGCGTAGTGCGCCGCATCGACGCCCGGAATATGAGTCGCCAGTTCGGCCAGGTTCTGCCGGCTGGATTTGGCCTGGTAGTAATTCCACTGATTGGACGCTTCGGTTTTCTTGATGGCGGCGTTGTTCTTGTTCATCGCCGCTTCGCTTTCGGTGGAACCGGCCTGGTAGCTGAACATGGCCCCGATGGTCGCCATGATGGCGGTCATCACGGCGATCTTGCCGGCGAAATTGTCGCCGCTGCCGTGGGCGTGCTCGGTGACGTGTTCCAGGTGGTGTTCGTGCGGGCTGGGGACTTCGAATTCTTCGGACATGGTTAGGCGATGATTAAGTGTGGAAGACAAATTTAATTTACATTATGCAATATTAAGGCCGCTAGAAATTCTACTTTAAGCAAATATCGATTGCCCCAGCAAATAAAATCGCGCGTTTCCTCCTGAAACAACGCCCCTGCGCCGCCGATCACGGGCCAGAAGCACCGCGCAGCAACTGATCAAGCAGCCTGGAAGCGCCCGATGCACATACCGATCCGGGACTCTAGTTTGCCGGATTGGCCCGATATTCCCGCTTTGTAAAATTGCTATTGGGATAGAATTCATAGCCGATTGCTATCGAAACAGATGATTTTTAGTCGTCATCGATGGCGTGAATTTCCGGCAGGCGGCTAGCCCAAGAGTATCAGTATCGTTCTCGCAATATGACAAATAATAAAAAATCCCTGCTGGTTTTTTTCGTCTTGCTCTTGTTTACCCTGGCTTTTTGGTGGCCAACGCTGATCGGCGGCAAGAGCCTGATTCACGGCGATTCGATCATCCATGGCTTGCCGCTGTTCGATTTTCATTCCCGGTTCCTGCATGGCGGCGATACGCCGCTATGGACCGATAAGGTCTACGGCGGCCATCCGCTGTTTGCGGAAGGACAAGGCGGTTTTGCCAGTCCGCTCAATATCCTGCTGGCCTGGCTGCTGCCGCCGGTCATCGGCGCCAATATCTTCCATCTGGCATGCATGCTGATAGCCGCCAGCGGCGTCTTCGTGCTGTGCCGGATCCTGGAGCGCAGCGTCTGGTCGGCCGGCTTTGCCGCGCTGGCGCTGGCCTTTTCCACGGCCTGGCTGCTGGAGCAGAATAACCTGACGATTTCCGGCACGCTGGCCTGGGTTCCCTGGGCTCTGGCGGCGACGGAAGCCTGGCTGAAGAAGCCGGTTGTCAAACATGCGGTGCTGCTGGCGATGGCGGCGGCGATGATGATCCTGGCAGGCTATCCTCAGCTAGTGCACGCGACTGTGCTGTACGCGGTATTTTCTTTGCTGCCCATGCCGTTTTGCACAGACGGCAAAAACTTTTGGCAAGCCCGGCGACGTCAACTGATGGCGACGGCAATGCTTGCGGCATTGCTGTTCCTGGGGCTCTCCGCAGTGCAATTGCTGCCTCTGCTTGAGCTTGTATCTTTATCGCACCGCAGCGCTGGCGTGGGACTGTATTTTGAGTTCTTGCCGATGGCGATACTGCGCGGCTTGTTATATGCCCCCGACCAGCTGGCGCTGGCGCGCGACAAGCTCGACCAGATTCCCGGCGTGGGCAGCTTGCTGGTCTGCATGCTGGCGTCGCTGTTCCCGCTGTTCAGGTCGTCATGGCGCGCAAAAGGATATTTGCTTGCGGTGCTCATATTGATCCAGCTTGGCGCGGGCAAAACATCGCCCCTGTTCCGCATTGTGTACGACTGGCATCTGGTGCCCGGTTTGCATTTCTTCAGGACCACGCAGTCCTACCTGGAAGTTGCCGGCGTCGGGATTGCTGTCCTGGCTGCCTTCGCCATCGACGGCTTGGGCAGTTATGCGCAGCCGGCCGCCGCAACGTGGCGGCGTAACTGGCGTGCATGGGTCCTTGCGGCTATCTTCGCGGCGGCATGGAGCATCCTGATCGCCATCAGTTTCGACAGGACGATACAGTGGCAGCACCTGGCCATCGCCGCCGCGGCATCGATTGCCAGCCTCATCCTGGTTGCCTGCGGCAAGGCAGGCCGCATCCCGTTGCTGATGTTTTTGCTGCTGGCGCTGGAGTGTTTTGCGCTACGCTTGCACCTGATCCATTTCGGCGATATCTCTCTGCTGCAACGGCCGGCAACCCTGACGGCATTGGCGCAGCGTTATCCGATCCAGGACACAAAATTCATCAACCGTAGCCTGGCTATTTCCTATGCCTTGCGCAACTCTCACGTCGCTGGCCTGGATAACAATGCAGAACGCGCATTGTCCTCGAATGCCGCGCTCAGCAACTTGCGCTGGGATACGCCGTCGGAAGACGGCGCGCTGGCCTTGCCCTTGCGCGGCAGGGCTCTGCTGATCCCGGTGTTTGACGATGAAATGGAGGGCCGCGCCAAAACAAGGCCTGGCCAGCGCGCCATCGATCTGCTCGGCGTCCGTTTCATTTCCGCCGACCGGCAATTGACTGCGCCCGGCTTCCAGGTGGCGGTGCACGACGAGCGCCTGGATATGTGGATCATGGAAAACACCGCCGCGCAGCCGCTGTTCCAGACCTTTACCCGCTATCGCCCGGTGCGCTCGGACGACGAGGCGCTGCAGCTGCTGCAAACGCCGCGCCAGCCGGAATTGCTTATCGAAGCAGCCGAGGGGCAGGCGCTGCCGCCCTTCTCGAACGCCGGCAACAAGCCAGATGCTATCCGTGTCAAGGTCCTGGCCAAGCAGCCAACCTTTTATGCGGTCGATGTGGACGCTAGCGAAGCGGGCTGGCTGTTCCTGACGGACGCCAATTATCCGGGCTGGCGCGCCACCGTGGATGGCCAGGCGACGCCGGTATTCAGCGCCCAGCTGCTGGGCAAGGCAGTGGCGATTCCGGCAGGCAGGCACAAGGTTGAATTCCGCTTCTCTTCGCCGACCTTCCGCTACGGCTTGTGGTTATCATTGCTGACGCTGCTGATTGCGGCAGGATTGGTGGTCCGGCAATTCCTGGCGCAGCGTCGATCCCAAGATAAATGAATACCGACTCCGCAACGACGGAGGAGGACACAACAGGTGGAGATGTATGTCAAACCCAGCCGTATCGAAACAGCGCATCGCCGTTGTCCTGCCGGCCTATAACGAAGAGCTGACCATCGCGGACACGGTCAGGGCATTCCACGCCGCCCTGCCGGAAACGGCCATCTACGTGGTCAACAATAATTCCAGCGACCGCACGCGCGAATGCGCCGAGCAGGTGTTGCGCGAACTGGCATGCCCGGGCCGGGTAGTAAACGAAACCCGCCAAGGCAAGGGCAGCGCGCTCAGGCGCGCGTTCATCGAAATCGACGCCGACATCTACGTGCTGGCCGACGCCGACCTGACCTACCCCGCGCACCAGGCCCGTGAACTGATGGCGCCGGTGATCGAAGGCCGGGCCGACATGGCGGTGGGCGACCGCCAGTCGGGCGGCGATTATGCGCGTGAAAACCAGCGCTCATTCCACGGTTTCGGCAACCGCCTGGTGCAATGGATGGTGAACCGCCTGTTCCGCGCCAGGCTGGTCGACATCATGAGCGGCTACCGCGTATTCAGCCGCGACTTCGTCAAGACTTACCCGGTGCTGGCGGAGGGCTTCCAGATCGAAACCGACATGACCTTGCATGCCTTGCACAAGCGCCTGCGCATTGTCGAAATACCGGTCGCCTACAAGGACCGGCCCAACGGCAGCGTTTCCAAGCTCAATACCTTGTCAGACGGCACCCGGGTGCTGTTTGCGATCGCCCAGATTTTCCGCTACTACCGGCCGCTGGCGTTTTTCAGCGTGCTCAGCCTCATTCTGCTGTTGTCCGGCTTTGCCGCCGGCGTGCCGGTGTTCGACGACTGGATTCAATATCGCTACATCTATCACGTCCCGCTCGCCATCCTGGCGACCGGCCTGTGCATTGCCTCGGTGATGGCGCTGGGCATCGGCCTGATCCTGGATTCAGTGGCGCATCAGCAGCGTCTTGAATTCGAGCTGCGCTGGCTGGCGCGGTCGGAGCGCGCTGAAGTTCCGCCAGGCCGCGAAGCTGTCTGAACACGGGCAGGAAAGTCATCCCGGCTTCCTGCGAAAGACAAAATAGCGCGCAGAGCAATAATTGACGAACATGCCGGCGATGCTGCCCAGCGCCACGCTTGCCAGCGGCCGGTAAGCGCCTGCGGGAAGCAGCGACAGCGCGATCGCGTAGACCAGGTAGTTGACCACGCCGCCGCCCAGCATCAGGCCGAAATACCTTGCATATTCCTGAGCCATCGACATGCCTGATACGCGATTGCGGAAGGTAAACCGGCGATTCAGCAGCCAGGTCGCTGTCGCTGCGCAAATGAAAGAGGGCACGCGCGCCCAGTACAAACCCAGCCATCCCTTGAGCAGATACAGCACGCCCGCATCGACCAGGAATCCTGCCGTCCCGACGATGCCAAAGATGAGGAGTTCTCTACGGATGTTCAATTGCGGCCTCTGTTTCGGACTCCTGCCATGCGCAGAAATCGGGTTATCGCTGATGCGGCAGCCATCTTAGCACCGGCGGCTGCGCCAAGAGATGCGTTGAAAACGCGCGCCGGAAAACAAAAAGCCGGTTGAATCAAGACTCTGATTCAACCGGCTTTTAGCTGCCTGGATCACAAACGCATGATCAATAGGTGTAGAACATGCGCTGGATTTCCTTGGTGTCCTTGGTCTTGGTCAATGCCAGCATCAGCAGGATGCGGGCCTTTTGCGCGTTCAGCGTATCGGCCACCACGAAGTCCAGTTCGTCGTCGTTGGCTTCGCCGTTACGGGCTACGATGCCCTGGCCGACGCGGCTGGCGCGGACGATGATCACGCCCTTCTTGCGCGCTTCCACCAAAGGCGTTTTCATTTGCGCTGCGATGCTGCCGTCGCCGACGCCGGCCTGGATGATGCCCTTGGCGCCCGAAGCGACTTGCGCATCGAGTGCGGCGCGGGTCATGTTGGCGTAGCCGTAGATGATGTCGACCTGCGGCAGCACGTCCAGCTTGCTGATGTCGAACTCTGTATCGACCGTGTTCTTGCGGGTCGACTGGCGATAGAAGTAAGCCTTGTTGCCCTGGATGTAGCCCAGCATGCCGAGTTCGGTCGACTTGAAGGTGTCGGTGGTCGACGTATTGGTCTTGCTCACTTCACGCGCGGAATTGATCTGGTCGTTCAGCGACACCAGCACGCCCTTGCCGATGGCATCCTTGCTGCCGGCCAGCAAAACCGCGTTGTACAGGTTGATCGGACCGTCGGCCGAGATCGCGGTCGATGGGCGCATGGCGCCGACGACTACCACCGGCTTGCGGCTCTTGACGGTGAGGTCGAGGAAGTAAGCGGTTTCTTCGATGGTGTCGGTGCCGTGGGTGATGACGATGCCGTCCACATCCGGTTGCGCCAGCAGCGCGTTGACGCGCTTGGCCAGCTTCAGCCAGTGGTCGTTGGTCATGCTTTCGCTGGCGATCTGGAATACCTGCTCGCCCTTGACGTTGGCGACCTTTTTCAGCTCAGGAACCGCTGCGATCAGCTTTTCCACGCCTACGGTCGCCGAGGTATAGCCCACGGTCGTGGTGCTGTCGGCGCCGGTGCCGGCGATGGTGCCGCCGGTCGCCAGGATCACGACGTTAGGCAGTTTGGCCTGGTCTTGCGCCTGCGCCACGGAAGTCGACAGCAATAAAGCGCCGAACATCATCAATGCGTAAGAATGGAAACTGCGCAGTGTAAGTTTGCGGGTAGACATAAATCTCCTGATTTTGTTAATAGTTGTGGACCACAGCCTAGGCTGGGAAAAAAAAAACAAGCCGCGGTCACGCGACAGTTCTACATTCTGCAAATGCGCCGTCACGCAGCGAAACTGTAACGGAAAGTGGACAGTCAACCTATGCCAACTATGCATAGGTTTATGCATAACCGTTATAGACATCGCAGCGGTCAGGCTTGCGGGTGTGCAATTTTATTATCAAAAAGAAATGCCGGTCAACGACATCGCTCACGCTGCGGGATGCACCTCGGCTGCGTGCGTGATATGCAGCTGACGGGTTGGAAACGGGATCGAGCAGTTCACCGACTCCAATGCCGCTTGCACGTTTTGTGCCAGCGACCAGCGCACCGCCCAGTATTCAGACGTGGTGGTCCAGGCGCGCATGTTCAGCATCACCGCGCTCTCGGCATGGTCGGTGACCACCACCAGCGGCGCCGGCGTCGCCAGGATCCGTTCGTCCGCCAGCAGCAGTTTCTGCAAGGCCTGGATCGCCACCGCCGGATTGTCCCTGTAATGAATGCCGACTGGCATGTCGATACGGCGCGTATTGTTGCGGCTGAAGTTGGTCAATGCACTATTCCAGAGCTGATTGTTGGGCACGAACAGGCAGATGCCGTCGGCCTTGGTCAGCTTGGTGGCAAACAGGCCGATTTCATCGACCGTGCCTTCGATGCTGCCGTTGGAGATGTATTCGCCAACCTGGAACGGCCGCAGGAACAGCAGCATCATGCCGGCCGCGATGTTTTGCAGCGTCCCCTGCAAGGCCAGGCCGATAGCCAGGCCGGCGGCGCCGAGGATGGCGACGATGCTCGCGGTCTGCACCCCGAACTGCCCCAGCACGGCGACCAGCGTCACCAGCCGCACCATCCACAGCAACACGCTGCGCAGCACCGGCCGCAGGGTGGCGTCAAGGCTGGCGCGGGTCATGACGCGGTCGAGCGCATTGGCGAAACGCGAGGACAGCCACCAGCCCACCGCCAGCGTGAAAATGGCCAGCACCGCATTCAGGCCGTAGTGCAGGGAGGATTCAAGAAGGAAATTCCAGAGCGTGGTGAGTTGATTGACAGCTAATATGTTCAAGGACAGCTCCTGTTGCTTTTGTGAAATAGTGCGGACCGGGTCCGCGTACCAAGCTCTCTATGTTACCAGTTGCCTTTTCGCAACCAGCCGAACGGTCTTGCGTCCGCCCCATCGCAGAGCTTGCTGCGAGCGATTTCCGAAGAAAAAGCAAGATCTACATTGATCTGTACATGGATGCATGGTTCCCGCCCCCGCCTGGATTAACTCGCCCTCGACGTTAACTTCATAAGCTTGCTACCATATGCCGATTCGCCCTATCTGGCCCGCGTAAATTTCCCTAGCGACACAATGAGCAAATTCTGGAGTCCCATCGTCAGCCGCCTGACGCCTTACACCCCCGGCGAACAACCCAAGCTGAGCAGGCTGATCAAGCTCAACACCAACGAGAATCCCTACGGACCGTCGCCGCTGGCGCTGGCCGCGATCGCCGCCGAGGCGGGCGACAGCCTGCGCCTGTATCCCGATCCCGAGGCTGAGCTGCTCAAGCGGGCGCTGGCCGAGCAGAACGCCGCGCATGGCATCACCAGCGCCCACGTGTTCGTCGGCAACGGCTCCGACGAAGTGCTGGCGCATGCTTTCCAGGCCCTGCTGCAGCATGAAGAACCGATCCTGTTCCCGGACATCAGCTACAGCTTTTACCCGACCTATTGCGGCCTGTATGAAGTGGCGCACCGCACGGTGCCGCTGGCGGCGGATTTCAGCCTGCGCGTCGACGATTACCTGGGCGTCGCCGCCGGCGGCATCATTTTCCCGAATCCGAATGCGCCTACCGGCTGCCTGCTGCCGCTGGCCGAAGTCGAGCGGCTGGTGGCGGGGCAGCCCGACTGCGTGGTGATCGTCGATGAGGCCTATGTCGATTTCGGCGGCGACAGCGCGATTCCGCTGGTGACGCGCTACCCCAACCTGCTGGTGGTGCAGACCTTGTCGAAGTCGCGCTCGCTGGCCGGCTTGCGGGTCGGCTTTGCGATTGGCCATCCGGACCTGATCACGGCGCTGGAACGGGTCAAGAACAGCTTCAATTCCTATCCGCTGGACCGCATGGCGATCGCCGGCGCCACCGCCGCCATCAAGGACCAGGCCCATTTCGACAAGACCCGGCGCGCCGTCATGGCCAGCCGCGAGCACATGGTGGCGGGACTGGCCGCGCTCGGCTTCGAGGTGCTGCCGTCGGCCGCCAATTTCGTGTTCGCGCGCCATCCGCGCCATGACGCCGCCAAGCTGGCTGCCAGCCTGCGCGGCGACGGCATCATCGTGCGCCATTTCAGCAGCGCCCGCATCACCCAGTTCCTGCGCATCACGGTCGGCACGGATGAGGCTTGCCAGGCTTTGCTGGATGCCTTGCAGCTTCACCTGCAGGCATTGCCAGCCGATTTCTGACCCTGCCTCAGCGCGGCTGCGCCGGTGCCGCCGGCCGCGCTGATTCCGCTATCTGTACGGCTTGGGCTTGCACACGCCGTCACTTTTCCTTCACCCAATGTCCAACCCTGCCGCGCCATCCAATGCCGCCAATGCCGCCGATCCGCGCATGCGCCGGGCGGCGCTGCCGTTGCTGTTCCTGTTGCTGGGCGTGATCTACGCCAGCTGGGTCTCGCGCATCCCGGCGCTGCGCGACCATTTGCAGCTGGATCCGGCCGGCCTCAGCCTGTTCCTGCTGGGCGGCGGCATCGGCGCGGTCAGTTCGTTTCCGCTGGCAGCCTGGCTGATCGGCCACTACGGCGCCCGCCGCGGCTGCTGGTATGCCGGCGCGGCCCTGCTGCTCACTATCCCCTGCCTGGCGCTGGCGCCCAGCCTGCCGCTGCTGATGCTGGTCATGCTGTGCCTCGGCGTGTGCTCCAGCTGCTTCAATGTCGCCATCAACGCCCTCGGCGCCGAGGCGGAAAAAATCGCCGGCCGTTCGATCATGTCGCAGCTGCATGCCTGGTTCTGCGTCGGCACGCTGTCCGGCGCCTTGCTGGGCAGCGCCATCGCCGGCCTCGGCGTCGGACCCTTGCTGCACTTTGCCGTGATTGCCAGTTGCGCATTGATCCCGCTACGTCTTTGCTATCGCGCCCTGCCCAACGACCGGCCGCAATACATCGCCGGCAAAAAGCACTTCGCGCTGCCGCACGGCCCCTTGATCGCGCTCGGCATGGTCGCCTTCGGCGGCGCCATCATCGAAGGTTCGGTGGCCGACTGGAGCGGCGTCTACATGAAGGACCGGTTGCTGGCCGGCGACGGCGTGGCGCCGCTGGCTTTCGCCTGCTTCGCCGGGATGATGCTGCTGACCAGGCTGGTGGGCGACAAGCTGAAAGAAGCGTTCGGCGCCCGCCGCATCGTCGCCAGCGGCGCGCTGGCGGCCGGCATCGGCATGCTGATTGCGCTGGTCGCCGGCGAAATCCCGCTCGCCATCGCCGGCTTTGCGCTGACCGGGGTCGGCGTCGCCACCGTGTTTCCGTTCATCTTCAGCGCCGCCGGCCGCCATGGCCCGACGGCGCTGGCGGGCGTCACCACCATGGGCTATACCGGCGGCCTGATCGGTCCTCCTGCCATCGGTTTCATCGCGCATGGCTTTGGACTGACGGCGGCGCTGTCGCTGGTGGGCGTGCTGTGCGCGGCGGTCGCGCTGGCGGCGAGCCGCGCCAAATGGCTCGAGTAGACCGCACTGGGCTAGAATGTGCCCTGGCCCACCTTCACACAGGAGTCCCCATGACGCTTGCCCCGATTTCTTCACTGCCGCGCTCCGTATTGCGCGGGCTGGCCGTCAGCGCCGCCGTCGGCTTTACCCTGGCCGCTTGCGCCGGTACGCCGCCGGCGGCCGGCAACGATCCGGCGCTGTCCGCCGTGCGCTGGGAACTGACCGGCTGGACCGGCCACACCGTCCCGCATGGCGACAATGGCGAACCGGTGATCCTCAATTTCGACATGCAGGATGGCAAGGGCCGGGTCAGCGGCCGCGCCGGCTGCAACCAATTTTCCGCCCCTTACTCGGTGCGCGCCGCCGGCCAGCTGACCATCGTCGAAGCCGTGACCACGCGCATGGCTTGCGCGCCACCGGCGATGCAGTTCGAAGCCGATTTCCTCGACAAGCTGCAAGCCGTCGACAACTACAAGATCAGCGGCCCGGTGCTGGAAATGAAAACCGTGGACGGCCAGACCCTCAGCTTCTATCAGCGCGAAAAGCCGAGCGCCGCCGCCAAGATCAAGTTCGTCTACGTCGCTTCGCAAAAAGCGCCGTGCAGCGCCGGCGTGATGCGCACCACCTGCCTGCAGATCCGCGAGCGCAAGGAAGATCCGTGGCAGCTCTGGTACGGCAATATCGCCGGCTTCAATTTCGAACCCGGCATCGCCTATCGGCTGCGGATCCTGGAAGAGCCGGTGCTCAATCCGCCGGCCGACGCCAGTTCGATCAAGTGGACGCTCGACATGATCGTGGAACAGGAAGTGGTCAAGAAATAATGGCTTCATCGGTCAATAACAATGAGCAACGGCAGCTGTTGCTGCTGCCCGGCTTCATGCTCGATCAAACGCTGTGGGACGACATGCGCGAAGGACTGCAGCAGCTGGGCCAGCTGCACTTCGGCGATCTCGGCCAGGACGATTCGATCAGCGCCATGGCGGCGCGCGTGCTGCGGCAGGCGCCGCCGCGTTTCGTCCTGATCGGCTTTTCCATGGGCGGCTATGTGGCGCAGGCCATCATGCAGCAGGCGCCGGAGCGGGTGACGGCGCTGGCGCTGCTGAACACTTCGGCGCGGCAGCAGGACCCGCGCGAGATCGCCGGCAACAAGATGCAGCTGGAACTGGCCAGGCAAGTGCCGTTCAAGGGTCTCACCAGCCGCGCCCTGGCGTCTTCGCTGCATCCCGACCTGGCGCATGACCGCGTGCTGCTGGAGCGGCTGCAGGCGATGGCGCTGCGCAACGGCAAGGAAGTCTTCATCCGCCAGTTGTCGGCCCTGCGCAGCGACGGTTACGCCGAACTGCACAAGATCCAGTGTCCGACGCTGATCGTCGCCAGCAGCAACGACCAGCTCAGCAGCGTCGCCGAGTCACGGCAGATGCTGGAGCAGATCGCCACGGCGCGCATGGCGCTGGTCGAGAACTGCGGGCATATGACGCCGCTGGAAAAGCCGCAGCAGCTGCTGCAGATTCTATCCGGCTGGCTGACCGGCATCGACGCCTTGCCGGCATAAGAGGAATAGGGAAACGGCAGCAGCGCGGGATTACAGAGCCAGGCGGCGGCGCGCCGCCTGATATTCGGTCTGCAGGCGGTCCACCATCTGCGCCACGCTCGGCACGTCGTCCATCAGGCCGACGCCCTGGCCGGCGCCCCAGATATCGCGCCAGGCCTTGGCGCCGGTGCCGCCGGAACCGAAATTCATCTTCGATTTATCCGCTTCCGGCAGGTTGTCCGGGTCGAGGCCGGCATTGACGATCGATTTCTTCAGGTAGTTGCCGTGCACGCCGGTGAACAGATTGGTGTACACCACATCCGCCGCGGTCGATTCGACGATCGCCTGGCGATAGGCATCGTCGACATGCGCTTCCTTGGTCGCCAGCCAACGCGAACCGATATAAGCAAAGTCGGCGCCCATGGCCTGCGCCGCCAGGATCGCATCGCCGGTAGCGATCGCGCCCGACAAGGCAATCGGACCCTTGAAGAATTTACGCACTTCGCCCACCAGTGCAAACGGCGACAGCGGTCCGGCATGGCCGCCGGCGCCGGCGGCTACCAGGATCAGGCCGTCGACGCCGGCCTCCAGCGCCTTTTGCGCGTGGCGGATCGAGATCACGTCGTGCAGCACGATGCCGCCATAGCTGTGGATCGCATCCATCATTTCCGGCGGCGGCGCGCGCAGGCTGGAGATGATGATAGGGACCTGATGCTTGACGCATACCGCGACGTCGTGCGCCAGGCGGTCATTCGATTGATGGACGATCTGGTTGACCGCAATCGGGCCGACCTTGGCGCCGGGATGCTCGGCCTGGTAGGCAGCCAGCTCGGCTTGCAGGTCGGTCAGCCAGACATCCAGCAATTCCGCCGGCCGGGCGTTGAGGGCGGGGAAGGAACCGACGATGCCCGCCTTGCATTGGGCGGCCACCAGGGCCGGGCCGCTGGCGATGAACATCGGCGAGCCGATGACGGGAAGGCTCAGGTTTTGCAACGCAGCTGGCAATGCCATAACAACCTCTTGAATTGGGAATTGGATGACTGATTATAGGGGGAAGCCTAGAATAAAAAGTACGATCGTGCTAGATTTTGTCCTCTAAACCGGGCTATCGGCCGCCCCGCTCCGATATTGCCACAACACCGCATTAGCGGTTTAACAAGCAGCCGTCGCGCACTTCCGCCGCCCCGGCGCGCAGCAGCTGAGCCACCGTCCATTCGGCGAGGTCGACGCCGCTGCGCCGCAGATAGCGGCGGTTGGCGGCCTCGACCAGCGGCAGGCTGGTCAGCATCTGCTCCACCTCGGTCAATCTGATCTGTTGCCGTTCCAGCAGCAGGAACTTGAGCAAAACCTTGATCGCGTTGCCGGCATTGCGCTGCGGATCGGCGGCCAGATAGGCGAGCCGCGCAAACGCCGTCTCCAGCGCGGCGCCGACGCCGGTGAAGGGGCTGCCGTGGCCGGGAATCACCAGCTGCACGTCAAGCGATGCGATCAGCTCCAGCGTCGCCCGCGCCTCGGCAAAGCCCGATTCGCCGTCCAGTTCCGGGAAGATCACGCCAAAACCGCTTTCCCACAAGGCATCGGCGGAAATCAGGATGCCGTGCCGTGGGCAATAGAAAACCAGGGAATGCGGATCGTGCCCGGCAGCCGCCAGTACCTGCCATTGCAGGTCGCCCAGGGTCAGCCAGTCGCCGGCTTGCAGGGTGTCGTCGAAGGTGAACGGCGCGCATTGCTGGCCGGTGCCGGTATAGCTCAGCGCATCCCGGTCCCAGCCCCGCACCTGCTCGGCCTGGCCGGCGGGAATCGAGGTCCGGCAACCATAAGCCTGTTGCAGGGCGGCGTTGCCGCCGCAATGGTCCGAATGCAGGTGCGTGTTGAGCAAACGGTCCAGCGGCCGCCCTTGCAGGCCATGCGCCACCAGCGCCAGGGTTTGCGGCGCATGCGTGAGATAGCCGCTGTCCACCAGCGCGGTCTGCGCGCTGCCGAGGAACAGGATGTTGTTGGAGGACAGCCAGCCGCGTTCCAGCACGCGCATGGTTGGCGGTAACGAGATTGCGCTCATCGCGCTGCGCGCCGTTGCCGGATCAGCTGCCAGATGGCGCGCTTCTGCGCCTCGCCGGCGCTGCCCCAGGCGGCGATCTCATCCAGGCTGCGCTGGCAGCCGTCGCACAAGGCGGTTTGCGGGTTCATCACGCAGACGTTGATGCAGGGCGAGACGCTGTAGTCCATGCCGGCGTCTGCAGCCGCAGGCACCATGGCGGATTTGGTTTGCTGGTTTTTCACAAGGTCTCTGATGATGCTTTTTGTAGTGCTTATGTTATCTATGCTGGCGGTTGTCGTGCTTATCCATATAATAAGCGACATCACCGCCTTCCATGAGCACCACCCGCATGCTGAACATTTTACTGGCCGAAGACGAAAGCGCCATTGCCGACACGGTGATCTACGCCCTCAGCAGCGAAGGATTCCAGGTCCATCATTGCCTGCTCGGCAGCGCCGCCTTGCAACAGGCGCGCAGCGGCCAGTTCGACCTGGCGGTGCTGGACGTCGGCCTGCCGGACATGAGCGGCTTCGATGTCTGCCGCGAGCTGCGCAAGTTTTCCTCGCTGCCGGTCATTTTCCTGACTGCGCGCGGCAGCGAAATCGACCGCCTGATCGGTTTGGAAATCGGCGCCGACGATTACATGGTCAAGCCTTTCTCTCCACGCGAGCTGGCGGCGCGCATCCGCGTCGTCCTGCGTCGCCTGGGCCATGCGCCGGCAGCGGAGAGCAGCACCGCAGCCATCGTCACGCTGGGCGCTTTCGAGATGGATACGCTCGGCATGCGCATACGCTATGCCGGCCAGGCCCTGCAGCTGACGCGTTATGAATACCTGCTGCTGAAGATGCTGCTGAGCCGGCCGGGCGGCATCTTCAGCCGCAACCAGCTGATGGATTCTATCTGGCATGACGCGCCGGACAGCACCGACCGCACCGTCGACACCCACGTCAAGACCTTGCGCATCAAGCTCAAAGCCGTGGCGCCCGCGGCCGATCCCATCCACACCCATCGCGGCCTCGGCTATTCGCTGGAACTGGCGCCGCCATGAAGCTCGGCATCCGCATCCTGCTGGGCTATTTCCTGATCGTCGGCCTGGCCGGGGTCTTTATCCAGCGCGTGTTCCTGGCAGAGGTCAAGCCAGCGGTACGGCAGGCGATGGAAGACACGCTGGTCGACACCGCCAACATCCTGGCCGAGCTGGCGGCCGACGACATGAAGCAAAACCACATCGCCGACGGCAATTTCGCCAGCCGCGTGCGCGAATATGCGCACCGCGGCGTCGACGCCAAGATCTGGAGCTTCCGCAAAACCACGCTGGACTACCGCATCTATGTGACCGATCTCAAGGGCATTGTGCTGTTCGATTCCACCGGCCGCGCCGTCGGCCAGGACTATTCGCGCCGCAACGATGTCTACCTGACCTTGCAAGGCAGCTACGGCGTGCGTTCCACGCGCGATGTCGACAGCGACGAACGCAGCACCGTGATGCACGTGGCGGCGCCGATCATCGACAATGGCAAGATGATCGGCGTGCTGACCGTGGCCAAGCCCAACAACACCTTGCAGCCGGCGATCTCGCAAAGCGAGAGGACCATCCTGCGCTGGGGCGCCCTGCTGCTGTTCCTGTCGCTGGCGGTCGGGCTCGCGGTGACCTTGTGGATCAGCCGCTCTCTGGGCGCCCTGCAGCGCTATGCGCGCGCGGTGACAGCCGGCGAACGGGTGCAGCCGCCGGCCAAGGGCGCCAGCGAAATCGTCGAGCTGGGCCAGGCGCTGGAATCGATGCGGCAAAAGCTGGAAGGCAAGCAATACGTCGAGCACTACATCCACAGCCTGACCCATGAAATGAAAAGTCCGCTGGCGGCGATCCAGGGCGCTGCCGAACTGCTCGATGAAAACCTGCCTACGGCCCAGCGCCGCCGCTTCGCCCACAATATCCGCAGCCAGTCGCAACGGCTGGCGGAACTGATAGAGAAAATGCTGGCGCTGGCGGCGATCGAACACCGGCAAGCCTTGGAAAACGTCGTCGCCATCGATCTCGGCGAGCTGCTGGACGAAGTAATCAGCCTGCTGGAACCGCGCCTGCAGCGCGCCGGCGTCAGCGTACGCAGGGACATCTATCCGCCGGCGTCGGCGCTGCAGCCGAAAATCCGCGGCGAGGTTTTTCTATTGCGCCAGGCGCTGATCAACCTGCTGGACAACGCCATCGATTTCTCGCCGCCGGACAGCGTGATCGTCATCAAGAGCGATTTCTCGCAGCCGGGAACCGTCAAGCTATCGGTGCGGGATAGCGGCCCCGGCATACCCGCCTATGCGCTGGCGCGCGTATTTGAACGTTTTTATTCCCTGCCGCGGCCGGGCAGCAACGAAAAGAGCACCGGCCTCGGCCTGTGTTTCGTGCAGCAAGTGGCGGAGCTGCACCATGGCCGGGTCAGCTTGCGCAACTGCAGCGAAGGCGGTGCCGAGGCGCAGTTGAACTTGCCTGCCGACCCGGCCTGAGCCGGCGTCGGCCGGCGTTAGTCTGCTTTGGCCTGTTTTGGACCACTTCACACCGGCTTCACATTAGCGCCGCAACGGCCTCGCAGAACCGCCTCTGTCGATTCACACATGCTCCGTACACTGGAAGCCAGCGTGACCTCCTGTCACCTTGACCCGAACGAGAGAGACCATGAACCGACCTTTGCTACTCAAACTGCTGGCGATTTTTGTGCTGACCCTGCTGATCCTGATCCCGCTGGGCCTGATCCGCGACACCGTGCAAGACCGCCAGCAGCACCGTCAGGAGGCGATCGCCTCGATCGCTGCCAGCTATGCCGGCGGCCAGACTATTACCGGACCGGTGCTGGTGGTGCCGTACAAGATCAAGATCGACGAAGTGGCGCAAGACGCCGAAGGCAAGAAAATTTTCCGCAGCCGCAGCGAAAGCCGGCAATACCTGTTTTTCCCGAAAGACCTGCAGATGCAGGGCGAATTGCTGCCAGGCGAGCGTTACCGCGGCCTGCACAAGGTGCACGTGTATGAATTGCAGAGCAGCTTCCACGGCCGCATCGAGTACCAGCTGCCGTCGGCCGCGCAACTGGCCGCCGAACAGATCACCTTGGCCCATCCCTACCTGGCCATCGGCATCAGCGACGTGCGCGGCCTGCTCGGCGCGCCGCTGCTGAAAATAGGCAGCCAGGCCTTGCCGCTGGAACAAGGCGCAGGCAACCTGGGCAAGGGCATGCATGCCTCCTTGCCGCAACCCGGCCTGGACGACAGCGGCAGCCTGGAGGTTTCGCTGGCCATGACCGTGGCCGGCACCGAGAGCCTGGCGATCACGCCGGTAGGCGACAGCAACCGTTTCGAACTGTCGTCCAGCTGGCCGCATCCGCAATTCGGCGGCAGCTTCCTGCCGCGTACCCGCAACGTCAGCGAACAGGGCTTCAATGCCGTATGGGAGGTGTCGTCGCTGGCCTCCAATGCACAACGCCAGCTGCGCGGCGGCGACGACAAGACGGGCGTGGAAAGCCTGGACATCCAGCTGGCCGAGCCGGTGAATATCTATTCGCAGGCAGACCGCGCAACCAAGTACGGCTTGCTGTTCGTGCTGCTCACTTTCGTCGGCTTCTTCATTTTTGAAATGATCAAGCAGCTGCCCATCCATCCCATCCAGTATCTGCTGGTCGGGCTGGGGCTGGCGATCTTCTTCCTGATACTGGTCAGCCTGTCCGAACATATCGCTTTCTGGATGGCTTACCTGGCCGCCAGCGCCGCCTGCATCAGCCTGCTGAGCTTTTACCTGAGCCAGGTGCTGCGCAGCGCCGCGCGCGGGCTTGGCTTCGGCGCCATGCTGACGCTGTTGTACGGTACCTTGTACGGCTTGCTGATTTCGGAAGACAACGCGCTGATGCTGGGTAGCCTGATGCTGTTCGTGATCCTGGCGGTGATCATGATCGTTACCCGCAAGATCGACTGGTATCAGACCGCGGCGTTGAAAATCGCACCAGGCGACTGATGCGGGAACGGCTTGAGGCGCCGGCCGTCAGGTCCGCTGCGCGATATCCGCCACCGGCGCCGCAGTCATGCTCACCAGCTGCCGCGGCGTCAGGTTGAATACGGCATGGGGATGTCCGGCAGCCGCCCAGACGCTGTCCAGCTGCAACAGGTCCTGGTCGATCAGCATCAGCGTCTTGCCGACGTGGCCGATCGGGCAGACGCCGCCGATGGCGTAGCCGATGCGCTCCTTGACGAAGCGCGCATCGGCCTTGCCCAGCGGCCCCACAATGGCGGCAACCTTGGCCTCATCGACGCGGTTGCTGCCGCTGGCGACCACCATCACTGCTGCGTCATCGGCCAGGCGCCGGAACACGATAGACTTGGCGATCTCGGCCACGCTGCAGCCCAGGCCGGCGGCGGCTTCGGCGGAAGTCTTGCCGGTTGCAGGCAGCATCACGACCGGCCTGTCGTGTCCGATGGTGGTCAGCAGATCGGCAACGCGCTGCGCGCTTTCCGGTAATTTTTCCATACGATCGTCGTCTTATCCAATAATGCGGGCCGGGCAACCCGCCGTGGCAGCGTCTTACTTGGCTGCGTCAAAATACTGGGCGTGCAGCTTGTCGTAGCTGCCGTCAGCCTTGATGGCTGCCAGGCCCTGATTGATTTTCCCCAGCAACGCGGCATTGCCCTTTTGCACCGCGATGCCGAAATACTCTTTCGGGAAATTATCGTCCGTCACCATGTGGATGCCCTTGACCTGGTTGTTGGACAGATAATGCGCCACCGCGCCCTTGTCGGCGATGACCGCGCTGACGCCGCCGGTTTCCAGCTCTTTCATGGCCAGCGGGGTCGATTCAAACCGTTTGATGTTTGCATTGTTGTCGCCGGCCAGCTTCTGCATCATTTCATCGCCGGTAGAGCCTTGCAGGACGCCGACCTTGAGCGGCTTGAGATCGGTGATCTTGCCGATCTTGGAATCGTCAGGCACCACGATCACCTGGCCGGCTTCAAAATACGGATCCGAAAAATCGACAGTCAGCTTGCGCTTCTCGGTAATCGTCAGGCCGGAAATGATGATGTCCCGGTCACCCTGGGCCAGCGCGGTAAAGATGCCGTCGAAAGGCGTATTGACGAACTTGACCTTGAACCCTTCCTTTTCCGCGACCGCCTTCAGCACGTCGATATCGAAGCCCACCAGCTCCTTATGCTCGTTCTCGTACTCGAACGGCGCATAGGTGGCGCCGGTGCCCACTACATATTCTTTCACCGCCGCGCCGGCGGCCGGTGCGTCTTCATGCTTGCTGCATGCGCTCAGTGCGCCCAGGGCCAGTACGGTCAGCAAGGCGGTTTTGATAAGAGTATGTTTCATGGTTCTTCCGTTTTCTGTTGATAGGCAAGACTGATATGAGGGATTATGCACTAAGGCCCGGCTAGGGCTAGCATCCTTCCAGCTTTCAGCCGGCGCGCTTGGCCGCAATCGCATTGCCCGCATGGCTGGCCGACTTGCGTCCCAGGTGGCGTGAAATGAACTGGCCGGCGTCGACCACCGCATCCAGGTCGATGCCGGTTTCGATGCCCAGACCCTGCATCAGGTACAGCACATCTTCCGAAGCCACGTTGCCGGTCGCGCCCTTGGCGTACGGGCAGCCGCCCAGGCCGGCGACGGAAGAATGGTAGATCGAAATGCCGACTTCCAGGCTGGCGTAGATATTCGCCAGCGCCTGGCCATAGGTATCGTGGAAATGACCGGACAGGCGCTCGATGGGGAATTCCTGCACCAGCCTTTGCATCACGCTGTGGACTTTGTTGGGCGTGGCGACGCCGATGGTGTCGGCGATGTCGATTTCGTCGCAGCCGAGGTCGCGCAGCCGATGCAGCACGTCGACCACCGAATCGATCCCGACTTCGCCTTGATACGGACAGCCGAACACGCAGCTGATGCTGCCGCGCAGGCGCTTGCCTTCCTGCTTGGCGAGCTTGGCGACATCGCGGAAGCGCTCTATCGATTCCGCGATCGAGCAGTTGATATTTTTTTGCGAAAACGCTTCCGACGCCGCACCGAAAATCACCATCTCGTCGGCGCCGGCGGCCAGCGCCGCTTCCAGGCCTTTCATGTTCGGCACCAGGGCGGAATAGATCACGCCCGACTTGCGCTGGATGGCCGCCATGACTTCTGCCGAGGTGGCCATTTGCGGCACCCATTTGGGCGATACGAACGAGGCCGCTTCGATGTTGACGAAGCCGGCCTTGGTGAGCTGGTCGACCAGCGCGATTTTCACATCGGCCGGGATGGTTTCTTTTTCGTTCTGCAAGCCGTCGCGCGGACCGACTTCAACGATTTTCACTTTGCTGGGGAATGTCATTGCCTGTCTCCTGTTTTGCCGATCAGTAGCCGTTGCGGCGATCGATGATGCCGCTCACCGCTTTGCCTTGTTCCAGCAACCGTATCTTGTCGCTGATCTGCCGCACCGAATCCTCATCCACCGTGATGGCTGAGATATGCGGGGTGATGCTGATGCGCGGTTCTTGCCAGAACGGATGGTCCGGCGCCAGCGGCTCCTGCTCGAACACGTCCAGCGTCGCCGCGGCGACCTGGCCTTCCCGGATCAGCGCCAGCAGGTCGGCCTCGACCACATGGCCGCCGCGGGCGACGTTGATCACGTATGCGCCCTCGGCGCCCTTCTGCAGTTTTTGCAGGTTTTCCCGGTTGAGGATGCCGCGCGTGGCGTCAGTCAGCGGCAGGATGCAGACCAGCACCCGCGACGCCCGCAGGAAATCGTCGAGCGCTTCATTGCCGACAAAATTGCGCACGCCGGGGAGATCCTTGGGAGTGCGGCTCCAGCCATTGAGGGGGAATTCGAAATGCGCCAATGCCGCGGCGATGCGCGAGCCGAGCACGCCGAGGCCGAGGATGCCGACGCTGAACTCGCGCTTGTCAGGTTCCGGCAACGGCTGCCATTCACGGCGCGCAGCCTGTTGCCGGTAAACATCGTAGCGGCCGAAATAGCCGAGCACGGCATGCGTGACATAGCTGGCCATCTGGACCGCCATGCCGCCGTCTTCGATGCGGATCAGCGGCACGCCGGCTGGCAGCGCGTCGCCCAGTTTCAGGATGGCGTCGACGCCGGCGCCAAGGTTGAATATCGCTTTGAGATCGTGGCGTCCTTGCAGCATCGCTGCCGGCGGACGCCATACCAGGGCGTAATCGGCGGGGGCATTGTCGCCTTCCTGCCAGAAACGGATTTCGGCTTGCGGCAGCGCTTTGCCGAAGTCTGCGATCCAGGTCTCGAAATCGCTGCCTGGGGGTACGTAACACAGGAGTTTCACTGTTTGGTCCTCGTACTATCTTGTTTTAGCTTCTATAAAGCGCATGCCATGGCCTTTACTCCGTAGGCCGTTAAGTGGGGTCAGAGCCGCACGGGGAGTGTAATTTACGACGATGAAGCTGTCGTAAAAAAACTCTGACCCCACTTACACTTAACTTCTTATGCTGGCTTGAATGCCAGCAGCTGTGCCGATTCGCTTACCTGGTCGCCTACCGCGTACAGCAGTTCTTCGACCAGTCCATCGGCGGGGGCAGCGATGGTGTGTTCCATTTTCATCGCTTCCATGATCAGCAATGGTGCGCCTTTTTTCACCTGTTCGCCCTGGGTCACCAACAGCGCGACGATCTTGCCCGGCATCGGCGCGGTCAGGCGGCCGCCTTCGGCTTCGGCGTCGCCGGCGTGCAGCAGCGGATCGAGATAGCCCAGCGTGTGCTGGCTGCCGGCGTAAAACACGTGGAACTGCTCGCCTTCGCGCACCACGGTGCCGGCCACGGTGCGGTCGCCGAGGCTGATTTCAATCTCGTTGCCGGCTTGGTGCAGCACAGTCATCTGGCGGAAATTCTCGCCCTGCAGCTGCGCATGGTGCAGCAGCCAGCGCCCGCCTTCATACATGACGTCCAGCGCTTCGGGCTGGTCGCCGTCGGTAAAGGCCAGCCGGCGCTGCAGGTTGCTGTTCAGGCGCCAGCCGTCGGTGCTGGTCCAGGGATCGCTGCCGGCGTTCTTGACGGCATTGCGTTCCGACAGCAGCAGCGATGCCGCCGCCAGCGCCAGTATTTCGATCGCCACCGGCGCAGCAGCCGGAAACAGCGCGTCGTGATGGCGTTCGATCAGGCCAGTATCCAGGTCCGCTTGCGAAAATGCCTCGCTCTCGATCAAGCGCTGCAGGAATTTGACGTTGCTGGCGAGGCCGACGATCTGGTACTGCGCCAACGCGGTCGTCATCGCCGCCAGCGCCTGCTGCCGGTCCGTGCCCCAGACGATCAGCTTGGCGATCATCGGATCGTAGAACGGCGAAATGGCGTCGCCCTCGCGCACGCCGGAATCGATGCGCACGATGCTGCCGGCGGACTGGCTGACTTCAAACGTGCTTGCTGCCGGCGTACGCAGATGCCGCAGGGTGCCGATCGACGGCAGGAATCCCTTGTCCGGATTTTCCGCGTAGATGCGCGCTTCCAGCGCGTGGCCGCTCAGTTTCAGCTGATCCTGCTTCAGCGGCAACGACTGGCCGGAGGCAACCCGCAATTGCCATTCGACCAGATCGAGGCCGGTGATCATTTCCGTCACCGGATGCTCGACCTGCAAGCGCGTGTTCATTTCCATGAAATAGAAAGAACCGTCCTCGCCGTTGGAATAATCTGCGATGAACTCGACCGTACCGGCGCCGACATAGCCGACCGCCTTGGCCGCCGCCACCGCGGCTTCGCCCATGGCGCGCCTGCGTTCCGCCGTCATGCCCGGCGCCGGCGCTTCTTCCAGGACCTTTTGATGGCGCCGCTGCACCGAGCAGTCGCGCTCGAACAGGTAGACGCAGTCGCCCTGGCTGTCGGCAAATACCTGGATTTCGATGTGGCGCGGACGCGTCAGGTAGCGTTCCACCAGCACCTTGTCGTCGCCGAAGCTGTTGATCGCTTCGCGCTTGCAGGAAGCCAGCGCAGCCTTGAAATCGGCGCTTTGCTCAACGATGCGCATGCCCTTGCCGCCGCCGCCGGCGCTGGCCTTCAGCAGTACCGGATAGGTGATCTTGTCGGCTTCGCTCTGCAAAAATTCCGCATCCTGGTTGTCGCCATGATAGCCAGGCACCAGCGGCACCTTGGCCTTTTCCATCAAGGCCTTGGCGGCCGATTTCGAGCCCATGGCGGAAATCGCGCTGGCCGGCGGGCCGATGAACACCAGGCCGGCCTTGGCGCAGGCCTGCGCAAACTGCGCATTCTCGGACAGGAAGCCGTAGCCCGGATGAATGGCCTGCGCACCGGTGGCCAAAGCCACTTCGATGATCTTGTCGGCGCGCAGATAACTTTCCTTGGCCGCGGCCGGGCCGATCAGCACTGCCTCGTCGCATACCGCGACATGCTTGGCGCCGGCGTCGGCGTCGGAATAGACGGCCACGGTCTTGATGCCCATGCGCCGTGCGGTGGCTGCCACGCGGCAGGCGATCTCGCCGCGGTTGGCAATCAGGATTTTGGTAAACATGCGGTCTCCCCCTTTATATTTATTGTTTCTGGGTGTTGTTGGCGGCGGCGTCAGCGGTTACTTCGCAGCGCGCGTCGAACACCGAAGAGCGCGAATGCATGCCGAGTTTCTCCAGCAGGGCGCGGTCTTCTTCGACTTCCGGATTGCCGGTGGTGAGCAGCTTGTCGCCGTAGAAAATCGAGTTGGCGCCGGCCAGGAAGCACAGCGACTGGATCGCCTCGCCCATCTGGCGGCGGCCGGCCGACAGGCGCACGCGCGCCTTCGGCATGGTGATGCGCGCTACCGCGACGGTGCGCACGAATTCAAACAGATCGATCGGGTCGATGCCATGCAAAGGCGTACCTTCCACCTGCACCAGATTGTTGACCGGCACCGATTCCGGATACGGCTCCAGATTGGCCAGCTGCGCCACCAGGCCGGCGCGCTGCAGGCGCGATTCGCCCATGCCGACGATGCCGCCGCAGCAGACCTTGATGCCGGCGCCGCGCACGCTGTCGAGCGTGTCGAGGCGGTTCTGGTAATCGCGGGTGGTGATGATGTCGCCGTAGATTTCCGGCGCGGTGTCCAGGTTGTGGTTGTAGTAATCGAGGCCGGCGCCCTTCAGGCGCTCCGCCTGGCCTTCGCCCAGCATGCCCAGGGTGGCGCAGGTTTCCAGGCCGAGCGCCTTGACCTCACGCACCATTTCTTCGACCTTTTCCAGGTCGCGGTCCTTCGGCTCGCGCCATGCCGCGCCCATGCAGAAACGGGTGGCGCCGTGCGCCTTGGCCTGGCGCGCCGCTTCCAGCACGGTGTCCAGCGGCAGGATCTTTTGCGCGGTGACGCCGGTGTCGTAACGCGCCGCCTGCGGGCAGTAGCCGCAATCTTCCGGGCAGCCGCCGGTCTTGATCGACAGCAGCGTCGCCAGTTCGACTTCGTTAGGATCGAAATTTTCGCGATGCGTCTGCTGCGCCTTGAACATCAGTTCGTTGAACGGCAGGTTGAACAGTTCCAGCACCTTCTCTACCGGCCATTTGGCGTCTTCAGGGAACACCATAGGCTTGGCGGCTGGATGCAGTGTAATTGGTTGCGATGACATGATCAGACTTCCTTTGTATTGAGGGAATAGGTTTATTAAGAACGATTGCCGGCTGGCTCAGGCCATCCCGGCAAACTGGAAAAATTCAAATGGCTGGCCGCCGCCGCGGTCAGCGCCTTGGCCGGCAAGGCATCCATGCGCGGCACGTGGCCCAGCAGCGGCGCTTGAATGCGGCTGCTGAGCGCGGCGATATTGGCGTCGCCGTTGAGCATATGAGGATCGGCGGTGTTGGCGACCCAGCCGGCCAGGCGCAAGCCGCGCGCGGCGATCGCTTCCACCGTCAGCATGGCGTGGTTGATGCAGCCCAGCCGCAAGCCGACCACCAGCACCACCGGCAAGCCAAGCTGCTGCGCCAGGTCGGCGGTGTCTTCGCGCTCGTTGAGCGGCACGCGGAAGCCGCCGACGCCTTCGACCACCAGCGCATCGGCCTGCTCGGCCAGCTGTCGGTAACACGACAGGATATGCGCGACTTCGATGGTCCGGTTCTCTCGCGCCGCGGCGATATGCGGCGCGGTCGGCTGCTGCAGCAGAAACGGCGTGGTCAGTTCCTGCGGCAGCGCCACGCTGGCTTCCGCCGCCAGGATATCGGCATCGTCGTTATGCCAGACGCCGTCGCGCAATACGGCGCCGGCGGCCACCGGCTTCATGCCGACGCTGCGCACGCCGGTTTTTGTCAGCGCGTGCAACATAGCGCTGGCGATCAGCGTCTTGCCGATTTCAGTATCGGTGCCGGCGATGAACCAGGCGGCTTTTTCCTGCTTGCCGGCGACGTTATTCATGAGCGATCACGCTTTCAAAAACGGCGGCGGTGCGCGCGCCCAGCAAGGCGATTTCTTCGTCGTCCAGGATATACGGCGGCATCAGGTAGACGGTCTTGCCGATCGGCCGCATCAGCAATTCATGTTCCACCGCGCTGCTGAAAAAGCGCCGCGAAAATGTGGCTGCATGCGCCTTGCTGTCGATCACGGCGTCGAAAGCCCAGATCATGCCGCGCTGGCGGAAGTGCTTTACTTTCGGATGCTGCGCCAAAGGCGCCAATGCTGCCGTGATCTTTTGCGCGCGCAGGCGGTTGGCGTTGAGCACGTCGTCTTCCTCGAAGATCGCCAGCGTCGCCAGGGCGGCGCGGCAGGCCAGCGGGTTGCCGGTGTAGGAATGCGAATGCAGGAAGCCGCGCGCCACGTCGCTGTCGTAGAAGGCCTGGTAGATTTCATCGCGCGTCATCACCAGCGACAAGGGCAGGTAACCGCCGCTGATGCCTTTCGACAGGCAGAGGAAATCCGGCCACAATGGTGGCATACCCGGTGTTTCGCCAGGCAGCGCGGCCTGTTCGGAAGCGAAGAAAGTACCGGTGCGGCCGCAGCCGACCGCGATCTCGTCAAAGATCAGGTGCACTTTGTAGCGGTCGCACAAGGCGCGCAGCTCGCGCAGGTAAACCGGGTCGTGCATCGCCATGCCGGTGGCGCATTGCACCAGCGGCTCGATGATGACGGCGGCGATGTGGCTGGAGCGCTGCTGCAGCAATTTTTCCAGCACCGCGGCGGCGCGATGGGCGACGTCGGCGGCGCTTTCGCCGTCACGCGCGGCGCGCGCATCGGGCGAGGCCACCACATGCGCCTGCCGCAGCAGGGGGCCGTAGGCGTCGCGGAAAAGCGGCACGTCGGTGACTGCCAGCGCGCCGATGGTTTCGCCGTGGTAGCTGCCCTTGAGGCAGACGAATTCCTGCTTGTCGCCGTAGCCGGCATTGCGCCAGGCGTGGAAACTCATCTTCAACGCAATCTCGACCGCCGAAGCGCCGTCCGAGGCATAGAAGCAATGCCCCAGCACATGGCCGGTGCGCGCCGCCAGCTGTTCCGACAGCTGCACCACCGGTTCATGGGTAAAGCCGGCCAGCATCGCATGTTCCAGCTGGTCGAGCTGGTCCTTCAGGGCGGCATTGATGCGTGGATTGGCATGGCCAAACAGATTGACCCACCAGGAGCTGATCGCATCGAGGTAGCGCTTGCCGTCGGTGTCGTAAAGCCAGGCGCCGCGGCCGCGGCTGACCGGGATCAGCGGCACCGATTCATGGTGCTGCATTTGCGTGCACGGATGCCAGACGCTGTCCAGGCTGCGCCGGACCAGGTCCGGCTTGGGTACAGGTATATGCGCAGGTATATTTTTATTCAACGGTATTCCTTGCCATGCCGCCCGCATCAGCGCCGGCATGTTGCTTTGCCAGCACATGCAATGCGCTGATCAATTGATCTACTTGTTCGTTACTGTGCGCCGCCGACAGCGAGATGCGCAGGCGCGCCGTATCTTTCGGCACGGTGGGCGGCCGGATCGCCGGCACCCAGATGCCCTGCCCGCGCAAGCCTTCCATCAAGTCCAGCGCAAGCTGGTTGTCTTTTACGATCATGGCTTGCACCGCCGTTGCCGACGGCAGCAATGGCCATGGCAAGCTGGCCAGGCCGTTGCGCAAGCGCGCGATCAGCTGCTGCAGATGCTGCTGCCGCCAGTCTTCCGTCTGCATCAGCCGGACTGCCGCCAGCAAGGCGCTGGCCAGCAGCGGCGGACTGGCGGTCGTGAAGACATAAGTACGGGCGCGCTGCAGCAGCCATTCTATCAAGGTCGCGTCGCCGGCGACAAAGGCGCCGGCCACGCCGGCAGCCTTGCCCAGCGTCCCCATGTACACGATGCGTTGCGACTTCAGGCCGAAATGGGCGACGCTGCCGCGCCCTTGCGGCCCCAGCACGCCGAAGCCGTGGGCGTCGTCGACCAGCAGCCAGGCGTCGTATTTCTCGCACAGGGCCAGCAGTTCAGGCAGCGGTGCGATGTCGCCGTCCATGCTGAAAATGGCGTCGGTAACCACCAGCTTGCGCGGATGCGCGCTCTTTGCCAGCAGCTGTTCCAGCCGCGCCACATCGTTGTGCGGATAAACACGGAACTGGGCGCCGGACAGGCGGGCGCCGTCGATCAGGCAAGCGTGGTTCAGCCTGTCCGAAAACACGATGTCGCCGGCGCCGACCAGCGCCGGGATGGTTCCCATATTGGCCATGTAGCCGGTGGAGAAATGCAGCGCGCGCGGCATGCCGACGAAATCGGCCAGCGCCTCCTCCAGCTCTTCCACCACGCTGGTATGGCCGCTGATCAGCGCCGACGCGCTGGCGCCGACGCCGTACTTGTCCAGCCCCGCCTGTGCCGCCGCATGCAGGGCGGGATGATTGGCCAGGCCGAGATAATCGTTATTGCAGAAAGCCAGGTACTGGCGGCCGTCGACCTCCAGCAAGGGCCCCTGCGGACCGTCGACGATGCGGCGCTTGCGCAGCAGCTTTTGCTCTTGCAGCGCATCCAGCTGGGCGCGGATCTGGTTCAGCAGCTCAGGCATGGACTGGCTTTCACTTCGGCTTCCACTGCCGGCGTACTTGCCGCCTGCGCTGGATGCGCGAATTGCAAGGGCAAGGCGTTCAGGCTGCGGTAGACGGCATTGCCGCCCCACGACTGCGTGGCGCCGGCCAGCCGCAACTGCGGCAAGCGCCGCATCACGCTGCGCATGGCGATTTCCGCTTCCAGGTAAGTCAGCGTGGCGCCGATGCAGACATGCGGGCCGTAGCCGAAGGACAGATGGGCGCCCTCGTTGCGCCGGATGTCGAGCCGGTCCGGCTCGCTGAACTTGGCCGGATCGCGGTTGGCGGCGCCGATCAGCGGGATCACCAGGTCGCCCTTTTTCATTATCTTGCCATGCATCTCGACGTCGACCTTGAGGCGGCGGCCGGTGTATTGCACCGGGCTGTCGAACCGCAGCAATTCCTTCAGCGCCGACGGCAGCAGCGCCGGATCGGCTTGCAGCGCTTGCCATTGCCGAGGATGCTGCAGCAGCGCCAGCATGCCGTTGCCGAGCAGGTTGCGGGTGGTTTCATGGCCGGCGAACAGCAGGGTGCAGCATTGCGCCAGCAATTCCTTGGTGGTGATGATGCCGCCCGTCGCTTCCGCGCGGATCAGCTGGCTCATCAGGTCGTCGCCCAGGGCCGCGCGCCGTTGCGGCAGCAGCTGGCGGAAATACTCGTTCATCGCGATCAGGCTGACCTGCGCCGCGCGGGCAATCTCCAGGGTCGGCGTCGGGCTGCCGATGAAGGCCGCGATATCGTCGGACCAGGCGACGAATTCGCTGCGGTCTTCGGCGGCGATGCCGAGCATGCCGGCGATTACCAGGGCTGGCAGCGGACGGGCAAAATCGCGCATAAAATCAAACTGCGCAAACTGCCCGGATGGCGTGGCGGCAGCTTTTGCCAGTACCTGATCCAGCAAACGGTCGACAATGGTTTGTATCTGTGGCGCCAGTTCTTGCAATGCCGCCGGCTTGAAGCCGGCATTCATCACCTGCCGCAGGCGGGTGTGCTGCGGGGCGTCGACGAACAGCAGCGAGCGCGAAAAGATGCGCTTGAATTCGCGCAGCTCGGTCAGCGCCTCCGGCCCGCTGCTGTTGGCCCAGCCGCCGGCGCGGCGCACCGAGAAGCGCGGATCGCGCAGCACGCCGGCGACATCGGCGTGGCCGGTCAGCAGCCAGGCGCCGCCGCAAAATTCCGGGCTCCAATGCAGCGCGCCCTCGGCACGCAGGGCGTGGTAGGCGGGATAGGGATCTTGCAAAAAAGCTTCGTTAATCATTTGTCATCCGCATTTAATCTCTTTCCTGGCACTTGCTTCCTCAAAATCGCCAGTGCAAGGACGAGATTGTATGTGATCGCGCCGCAATCACTGCAGCCAGGACGGTTTACGCTTCTCCAGGAAGGCGCGTACGCCCTCCCGCCCTTCGGCGGAAGCACGGATTCTCGCAATCTCTTCGACGGTGTCGGCGATCATGGTTTCGCTCAGCGGCTGCCCGGCAATCGCGCGCACCAGGCGCTTGGCTTCGCTGACCGCGTTCGGACTTGCCGCCAACAAGGCCTTGAGCAGCAGGTTGACGTTGTCATCGAGTTTTTCCGCCGTGCTGACTTCATGCACCAGGCCGAGGCGCTGGGCGGTCTCGGCGGAGAAGCGTTCGGCGGTAATAAAGTAACGGCGCGCGGCCGACTCGCCGATGGACTTGATGACATAAGGCGAAATGGTCGCCGGGATCAGGCCGATTTTCACTTCCGACAGGCAAAACTGCGCTGTTTCGACGGCCACCACGATATCACAGGCGGCAACCAGTCCGAGGCCGCCGGCGTAGCAGTCGCCTTGCACCCGAGCAACTACGGGCTTGGGGCATTGGTAAATAGTGCGCAGCATGCTTGCCAGCTGTGCCGCGTCGGCACGGTTCTGCTCCGGCGTGTAATCCGCCATCGCCTTCATCCAGTTGAGGTCGCCGCCGGCGCAGAATGCCGGACCGTCCGCCGCCAGCATGATCGCCCGCACCTGCTCGCTGCGCCCCAGTTCCAGGAAGGCATGGGTAATCTCGGCAATCATGGTTTCATTGAAGGCGTTACGCACTTCCGGCCGGTTGAGCACGATGGTGGCAACCTGCCCTGCCTGTTGTACTGCTAAAGTCTGATAAGTCACTGTTTGATCTCCGTTGGCTGAATCGCTACAGCCCAATAAATAAAAACGCCTTCCGGACCTGCATCGCAAGCAACCGGTACGGCAAAATATCTCTGCATCATTTACCCGCCGGCTCCGCGGCAAACCCTACCCGGTCCAGGAAGGCGGCCACCACCGGCGCCCAGACCTTGGTCCCGGAGGAGAACAGGAAATGTCCGTTCTTGCCGAATGGCGGCAGCAATTTGTATTCGGCCTGGCCGCCCGCCTTGACGAAGGCCGTATGCCACTGCTGGCTGTATTGCGGCCCGAAGAACAAGTCGTTCTCGGTGTAGACCCACAGCATCGGCGCCTTGCTGGTCTTGCCGAATTCGGCATACATGCTCTCCAGCTTGCCTCCCTGGCAAGGCACGCCGGGATGCTTGTCCGGGTCGCCGCCGGCGCCGCCGGCAAAATTGATCGCCGCCACCAGGCCCGGCGGCATGCGGGCAGCCGTCGCGGTGGTGGTAAAACCGCCTACCGATTGACCGACCAGCAGCACGCGCTCGGGATTGACGTATGGCTGGCGCCTGGCGTAGTCGAGTACTGCCAGCACTTCCTCACTGGCTGCCGCGGCCATCGGCGCATAGTCCTTCTGGTTGCAGCCGCCGCTTTCCTCCGGATCAGGGTCGACGCCGGTATCGCCATAGCCAAGCCGGGTCGGCACGAACACGGCAAAGCCGCGCTCGGTGAAGAAACGCACCTGCTGCGTATAGCGGAAACGAGGCGGCTTGGAGCGGTCGGTAGCGCTGCGGCCGTGATTGATGATCGCCAGCGGGAAAGGCCCGGCGCCGGCCGGCTTGAATTGCGTGACGATGATGTCGCCGCTGACGCTGCGGCCGTAGAAATTCTTGACCGTCACCGGCAGCCTGGCGACGGTTTCATTCAGATCCTGCGCCAGCGGCTGTCCCGCAGCGTGGCTAAACCAGACGCACAGGCACAGGCCCGCGCAAACCGCGGCAAAAGACGCGGTCCGCCGGCTTTGTGAGCGTATGGATTTATCCATGATCATTCAATCGTTTGCCTGTCATTCGCCTTGCAGAGCGCGGCTGGCCGGCGCGTTCGGTTGCTGCAACTGGCTTGCCGCCGCGCCAGGGTGATACACCACGGCGTTATCGACCGCGTACAACTGGCAGTTTTTAGCACCGTGGTTATAGCAGTTCTGCAAAGCCCGCAGGGCCGGATCCCGTGACACGCTCGGGTCAGGCGGCGTGCCCCAGGATTGCCACACGAAGCCGTCCTCCGCCACCACAAAAGCGCGCGGACCGGTCCTGGTCAGCCACAGCTGGTATACCTCGCGGCCACGCTGGTCCAGGAACGGCACTTGCTGCACGTCGTTGATATCAGCGTAGCCGGACGCCGGCGGCATCAGCCGCGGCGGCGCCGCTACCGCATTGCCACCGTAACCGCGCTCAACCTTGGCCAGCTTGGCCTTGAGATCGACCACCGAGCGCGTCATGCCGGCATGACATTCATACTGGGTGGTGCTATCCATGACCGTCAGATGGTCGTAGAAACTGACGATCCCGACCACGGCATTGGCGCCGTTGCTGCGTGCCTGCTTGGCCAGATCGATCACGGCATTTTGCAAAGCCATTCTGCAGACCGCGGCATCGTCGGTGGAGATGGTGCGGTAGTTGGGCTTGGCCTCTCCCCTGGCGAAAACCTCTTGCGACAGCACGGCCGCGCCGTCCGGCACGGCAGAGCCGAAACCGATCGACAGATCGCTGCCGAGCGCCTGCTGCACCGCGCGCTGCGAAACGGCCTCGCTCAGCGGCATCAGCATCTTGGTATTGCGCGCCTGTGCTGCCGTCGGCACAAAGGCATTTGCCAGCAGGCAGACGAGTGCCGGAACCAGATAAGGCTTCTTGACAATTTTGCGCATGTTTATTTTTATCCCTGTTTTATTTGCTGACTAATTTGCCGGCCATTTACATCCGGAACACACCGAACCTGGTGTCTGCGATCGGCGCATTCAAAGCGGCGCTCAAACCCAGGCCCAATACCCGGCGCGTATCGGCCGGATCGATCACGCCGTCGTCCCACAGGCGCGCCGAAGCGTAATACGGATGGCCCTGGTGCTCGTACTGGTCGCGGATCGGCTTCTTGAATGCTTCTTCCTCCTCGGCGCTCCAGCTGCCGCCCTTGCCTTCGATGCCGTCGCGCTTGACGGTAGCCAGCACGCCAGCGGCCTGCTCGCCGCCCATCACTGAAATGCGGGCGTTAGGCCACATCCACAGGAAGCGCGGCGAGTAGGCGCGGCCGCACATGCCGTAGTTGCCGGCGCCGAAGCTGCCGCCGATGATCACGGTCAGCTTCGGCACGGAAGTGGTCGCCACCGCGGTCACCATCTTGGCGCCGTTGCGGGCGATGCCTTCGTTTTCGTAGCGGCGGCCGACCATGAAGCCGGTGATGTTTTGCAGGAACACCAGCGGAATCTTGCGCTGGGAGCAGAGTTCGATGAAGTGCGTGCCCTTCAGGGCCGCTTCGGAAAACAGGATGCCGTTGTTGGCGATGATGCCGACCGGCATGCCGTAGATGTGCGCGAAGCCGCAGATCAGCGTAGTGCCGTAGCGCGCCTTGAATTCATCGAATTCGCTGCCGTCGACCACGCGCGCGATCACTTCGCGCACGTCGAAAGGCTTGCGGGTGTCGACCGGAATCACGCCGTACAGTTCGTGCGCCGGATATTTCGGCTCCACCACCGGGCGCAGCAGCGGGCCCTGCGGCTTTTGCCGGTTCAGGTTGGAGACGATGGTGCGCGCCAGCGACAGCGCGTGCATATCGTTCTGCGCCAGGTGATCGGCCACGCCGGACAGGCGGGTGTGGACATCGCCGCCGCCCAGGTCTTCGGCGCTGACGACTTCACCGGTGGCCGCTTTCACCAGCGGCGGTCCGGCCAGGAAAATCGTGCCCTGGTTCTTGACGATGATCGATTCGTCGCTCATCGCCGGCACATAGGCGCCGCCGGCGGTGCACGAACCCATCACCACGGCGATCTGCGGAATCCCTTTGGCTGACAGGTTGGCCTGGTTGTAGAAGATGCGGCCGAAATGGTCGCGGTCGGGGAAGACTTCGTCCTGGTTGGGCAGGTTGGCGCCGCCGCTGTCGACCAGGTAGATGCAAGGCAGGTTGTTCTGCTCGGCGATTTCCTGCGCCCGCAAGTGCTTCTTGACGCTGAGCGGATAGTAAGTGCCCCCCTTGACCGTGGCGTCATTGCACACCACCACGCATTCCTGGCCGGCGATGCGGCCGATGCCGGTGATCACGCCGGCGGCCGGCGCGGCGTCGCTGCCGTCCTTGTCCTTGTAGACGTGGTAGGCGGCCAGCTGGGAAAACTCCATGAAGGGCGTGCCGGGATCGAGCAGCATCTGCACCCGGTCGCGCGGCAGCAATTTGCCGCGCGCCACATGCTTGCTGCGCGCCGCCTCGCCGCCGCCTTCAGCGATCTGCGCGACTTTCTGGCGCAGGTCGTCGACCAGCAGGTTGAGGGCGCTGGCGTTTTGCTGGAATTCTTCGCTGCGTGGATTCAGCTTGCTTTCTAACTGGGGCATTGCAATGTCCTTTTATAAATCTGGTGTCTCTGATGTTGTCGTGGAATACGGTGCTCAGGCTGTGCTCATGCGGTGCGGATATCGTTGAGATGCAGCTCGTCCTTCATCGCTTCGCGGATCTTGAATTTCTGTATCTTGCCGGTGACGGTCATTGGGAAAGCCGCGACGAAGCGGATGTAGCGCGGCACCTTGTAGTAAGCGATCTGTCCCTGGCAAAAATCGCGTATGGCTTGTTCATCCGCACTCTGGCCGGGACGCAGGATGATCCAGGCGCACAATTCCTCGCCGTATTTCGGGTCCGGCACGCCGACCACCTGCACATCCTGCACAGCCGGGTGGCGGTACAGGAATTCTTCTATCTCGCGCGGGTAGATGTTCTCGCCGCCGCGTATCACCATGTCCTTCATGCGGCCGACGATGTTGACGTAGCCTTCCGCATCCATCACGGCCAGGTCGCCGGTGTGCATCCAGCCTTCGGCGTCGATCGCTTCGCGCGTCTTGTCGGCATCGCCCCAGTAGCCGTGCATCACCGAATAGCCGTGCGTGCAGAGTTCGCCGGAACTGCCGATAGGCATGATGGCGCCGGATTCCGGATCGATGATCTTTACCTGCAGATGCGGCTGCACCGTGCCGACCGTCGACACCCGCTTCTCCAGCGGCGTATCGGTCATGCTTTGACAGCTGACAGGGCTGGTTTCGGTCATGCCGTAGGCAATCGTGATCTGCGCCAGGTGCATGTCGCGCACCACCCGTTTCATCACTTCGATCGGACAGGGCGAGCCGGCCATGATCCCGGTGCGCAAGGTCGACAAGTCGAATTCGGCAAAGCGCGGATGGTCGAGCTCGGCAATGAACATGGTCGGCACGCCGTGCAAGCCGGTGCAGCGCTCTTCCTGCACCGCCTGCAGCACCGCGAGCGGCTCGAAACCGTCATTCGGATAGACGATGGCTGCGCCGTGCGTCAGGCAGGCCAAATTGCCCAGCACCATGCCGAAGCAGTGATACAGCGGCACCGGGATGCACAGGCGGTCGGCGGCGGTCAGCTTCATCGCTTCGCCGATGAAAAAGCCGTTGTTCAGGATATTGCGGTGGGTCAGCGTCGCGCCCTTGGGAAAGCCTGTGGTGCCGCTGGTGAACTGGATATTGATCGGATCGGTTGCGCGCAAGCCGGCGCCGATTGCCGCCAGCTGCGGGTCGGCCGCATCGCCGCCGGCGATCAGGTCGGCGAAACGCAGCATGCCGGGCACGGCATCGCTGCCGAGCTGGATCACGGTTTTCAGGGTCGGCAGCCGCGCGGCCTGCAAAGCGCCCGGTTGTGCAGCCGCCAGCTCCGGCGCCACGGTGCGTATCATTTCCAGGTAGTCGCTGGTCTTGAAGCTGGTCATCGAGATCAATGCTTTGCAGCCGACATTGTTGAGCGCATATTCCAGCTCGCTGACGCGGTAGGCCGGATTGATATTCACCAGGACGATGCCGGCATAGGCGGTCGCCAGCTGCGTCAGCAGCCACTCGGCGTTGTTGTGCGACCAGATGCCGACGCGGTCGCCCGGCTGCAGGCCGAGCTTGAGCATGGCGCTGGCCAGGCGCCGCGCTTCATGCTGCAGCTGGCGGTAGCTGAAACGGATGTTCTGATGGCGCGACACCAGCGCGTCGTTGTCCGGAACCTGCGCTGCCATGCCGTCGAAAAACGCGCCTATGGTCTGCTCGATCAGCGGCGTATCCTGGCTGCCGCGAGCCATGCTCGAATTCAATTGCGTCATGATCTGTCTCCTGTTTGCCTTGCTTATATTTCCCGGGCTTGTTTTATTATTTCTCGGGAAAACTGCCATCGACATAAAACCAGCGCGATACGCCCGCCGCATCAGGCTCACGCACAAAACGGCTGACCTCGTGCAGGCGATGGGCGCGGCCATCGATCTTGTAGCGCGCCACAAATTCAACCGTTGCGCTGTTGCCCTCCGCCTCGTGCCTGCGCACATCCAATCCCAGCCATTTCAAGCCGGCTTCCGCCGCGACCGGCTCCTGCGGCCTGCTGCTGGCATGCCAGGTCGCTTGCAGATAAGCGCCGTTGTCCATCACATAGGCGCTATAGCGCGAGCGCATCAGCGCCAGCGCCGTCGGCGCCGCTTCCTTGCCCGCGTGATAGCGGCCGCAGCATTGCGCGTATTTGCCGCCGCCGCAAGGGCAGTCTACGATTGCAGCTGTCAAATCTTGCCATCCCGCATGAATGCTTCGAGCTGATCGAAACGGTCGAAACCCCAGAACGCTTCGCCGTCGACGATCACGAACGGCGAGCCGAACACGCCGCGCGCCATGGCCAGGTCGACTTCGGCTTTCAGCTGGTTCTTGATCGGCAGGCTGTTGATGCCGTCCATCAGGCCGGTGGTGTCGATGCCGCTGCGATGGCCGACTTCCAGCAGGTGCATCGGTTCGCCGATATTGATGCCGTCGACAAAATACGCCTGGTAAATCTGCTTGGCGAATTTGCTGGCCTTGTCCTCCCCTTGCTTGCCGCGCACCCACAGCACGGCGCGCGCCGCAGCCTGGGTCGAGATCGGGAAAGCGCTCGGGCGGCTGTAGGGAATGCCATGGAAACGCGCGCTGCGCTCGAAATCGTGGAACGAGTAATCGCCCTTGATCGGCACCTGCGGCAAAGGCACCGAACCGGTGGTCTTGAACACCGGGCCGAGCAGGATCGGATGCCATTCGACATCGCGCTTGTATTTCGCCGCCAGTTCATCGATGCGGGTGGCAGCGAAGTAACCGTAGGGGGATGAAAAATCAAAGTAGAAATCGATTGCTGCGGCCATCTTTTATACCTTCATTGTTTAAATCGCAATTCATGAAGTCGAATAACAAAGATCAGCGTGAATCTGCGGCAATGCCACGCAATGCCACGAATAAACGCTGATCTTTTGCTGCTTGCTACCGTGCTGCGTGAACTACATCCTGCGTGCGCGAACTATCAGACCAGTTCAACGGCAATCGCGGTGCCTTCGCCGCCGCCGATGCACAGCGACGCGACGCCGCGCTTGAGGCCCTTGGCCTTCAGCGCGCCCAGCAGCGTGACGATGATGCGCGCGCCGGAAGCGCCGATAGGATGGCCGAGGGCGCAAGCGCCGCCGTGGACGTTGATCTTGTCGTGCGGGATGTCGTGTTCTTTCATGGCGGCCATCGGCACCACGGCGAACGCTTCATTGACTTCATACAGATCGACGTCGCTGTTCTTCCAGCCGACTTTCTTGTACAGCTTTTCAATCGCGCCGACCGGTGCGGTGGTGAACCATTCCGGTTCCTGCGAGTGGCTGGCGTGGCCGAGGATGCGGGCAATCGGCGTGCAGCCGAGTTTCTTGGCGGTCGATTCGCGCATCAGCACCAGCGCCGCGGCGCCATCGTTGATCGAGGACGAGGAAGCGGCGGTGATGGTGCCGTCTTTCTTGAACGCCGCGCGCAGCGACGGGATCTTGTCGATCTTGGCCTTTTGCGGGCCTTCATCCTTGTCGATCACCACTTCGCCGGCACGGCTGGCGACTGTCACCGGGGCGATTTCCCATTTGAAGGAACCGTCGGCGGTAGCGGCCTGGGCGCGCTGCACCGAAGCGATGGCGAAGGCGTCCTGGTCGGCGCGGCTGAAATGGTATTTGGCGGCGCATTCTTCGCCGAAAGTACCCATCGAACGGCCGCCGCCGGTTTCGCCCTTGGAATAGGCATCTTCCAGGCCGTCCAGCATCATGTGGTCGAAAATCATGCCGTGGCCGATGCGATAGCCGCCGCGCGCTTTCGGGATCAGGTAAGGCGCATTGGTCATCGATTCCATGCCGCCCGCGACCACGACTTCGTTAGTCCCTGCCAGCAGGGAATCGACACCGAACATGGTCGCTTGCATGGCTGAACCGCATACCTTGGAGATGGTGGCGGCATTGGTGCCGACCGGCAGGCCGGCCTTGATGGTTGCCTGGCGCGCCGGCGCCTGGCCCTGGCCCGCCTGCAGCACATTGCCGAACAACACGGCGTCGACTTGTTCCGGCTTCAGGCCGGCGCGCTCTACCGCGGCCTTGATCGCCACGGCGCCCAAGTCGCTGGCGGTCAACGCCGCAAAATCACCCTGAAACGCACCCATTGGAGTACGTGCTGCACCGACGATAACGATTGGGTCATTCATGTTGCTTCTCCAGATTACGACAACTTGTCGGCCGCTGCGGCTGCCACTTTGATCCGCGTTGTCCGCTTACGGCCTTGCTGCCTGGTTGGTTAAAAATAATGCGATTGACTACGGTGTCTGTATTGCTGCCTGTATTGCTGCTTGCGTTGCCTGATTACCGGGCTTATAGGTGAAACGGCATTCCTGCGGATAAGGAAAGACATCGTCGAAATGCCCTTCCTGTATGTGCTGCTTGCGTTGCTGCCAATATTGCTGGGTTAGCAAATCGGCATGATGCTTGATAAAGTACTTCTTCACGTTTGGATTTCCGAGAAGAAATACTCCGAACTGTTCTGGAAAGACATCGTTTTTGGCGATCGCATACCAGGGTTCGGCCGACATTTCATCTTCTTCATTGCGCGGCTGCGGGATCACGCGGAAATTGCAGTCGGTAATGTATTCAATCTCATCATAGTCGTAAAACACGACACGGTTGTGACGCGTCACGCCAAAATTTTTGTACAGCATGTCGCCCGGAAAGATATTCGCGGCGACCAGTTCCTTGATGGCGTTGCCGTACTCGGTAATGCCATGTTCCAGCGCCGCCTGGTCGTCGTTCTGCTCGGCGTTGCTGAGGTAGATATTCAGCGGCACCATGCGCCGCTCTATATACAGGTGCTTGATGATGATCTCGTCGCCGTCTTCTTCCACCACCGAGGGCGCCACCTGCTTCAGCTCGGCCAGCAGTTCGTCGGCGAAGCGCGCGCGCGGGAAGGCCACGCTGGAGTATTCCAGGGTATCGGCCATGCGGCCGACGCGGTCATGATGTTTGACCAGCAGGTATTTTTCCTTGACCAGGGCATTGGTGGTTTCCTTCGGCGCCGGGAAAAAGTCTTTGATGACCTTGAACACATAGGGAAACGAAGGCAAGGCGAACACCACCATCACCAGTCCGCGGATGCCGGGAGCGATCTCGAAATGGTCCGAGGAATGGCGCAGATGGCGCAGGAAATCGCGGTAGAACAGCGCCTTGCCGAGCTTTTGCAAACCCAGGATGGTGTAGATCTCGCTGCGCGGCTTGTTCGGCAGCAGGCTGCGCAGGAACTGCACGTAGGCTGACGGCACTTCCATGTCGACCATGAAATAGGCGCGCGTGAAGGAAAACAGGATGGTCAGGATCTTGCTGTCGAACAGCACCGCGTCCAGCGCCAGCTTGCCGTCGCGGTCGTGCAGGATGGGCACCACGAAGGGATATTCGCGCGGGCCGTTGATCATCTTGCCGACCACATAGGCGCCCTTGTTGCGGTAGAACGCGTTCGACAAGACCTGGATCTGGTGGTTCGGCTCCAGCGGCGTGTCGCCGAAGGCCTGGCGGATGCGCTCTTCGGCCAGCGCGACGTCGCGGTCGAGGTCGGCGAACGGCCGCTGCAGCTGCAAATTGGTAATTAAACGCTTGAGCGTATAGTGCAGGCCGTCCTTGGCCGGGTAATACACGCGGTAGGTCGGCAGCGCTTCGTCGGTGTCGATGTATTCGGTCGACACTGCCGGCCGCACGAAGATGAAATCGTTGTGGAAATAGGTGCGGTGCAGGATGTTGCAGCAGACCGAATTGAAGAAGGTTTCCGCCAGCTCGGGCTGCTTGTGATAAGTCAGCATGCCGATATAGTGCAGCTTTACTTCGCGCCAGACTTCGTCGGTCAGGTCGCCCTGGTCGTATTCGTCTTCCAGCGCCTGCACGCATTCGCGCACCCGCGCATCGTAGAAACCGATGCGTTCGCGCGCCGCCAGCTGGGCGGTTTTCCAGTCGGCGTCTTCAAAATGCTGCTTGGCTAATTGGCTGGCCGCGCGGAACAAACGGTAATGCTTGTCGAAACCGTCCAAAATCATGCGCGCAGTATCGAAAGCGATCTGCGACGACAATAATTTCGGAAAGTTTCCAGACGTGATCACAGCGAGAACCGTTCCTTCCAGCCAGCCAGCATCGCCAGGCTGACGCCGATGCCGCCGCAGACCACGATCAGCGGCCTTTTGTAAGGCGCCAGCACCGGCAGGTTCTCATACGCCACCGCCAGCGCCGCGCCGCAAGCCGGCTCCACCAGGATGCGCATCTGGTCGGCGAACTGCAGCGCGGCCGAAACTGCCTGGGCATCGCTGACCACCACGCTGTGGACTTCATGGCGCTGGGTCCAGGCGAAACATTCGGCGGCTACGCGCTTGGCGGCCAGGGTCGATGCAATCGAGGTAATCGCCGGCAGGCTCACCAGTTCGCCCGCGCGCACCGCGGCGTTGAGCGAGGCGGCGCCATCGGTTTCCGCCGCAATCAGCGGGATGTGCGCCAGACCGTTGCAATGCAGGCCGCTCAGCACGCCGCTCATCAGGCCGCCGCCGCCCACCGAGCACACGACGACGTCGAAGTCGACGCCCTGCTCGCGCGCCTGCTGCACCGCTTCGTCTATCATGGTGGCGTTGCCGTCCCAGATATCGGGATGGTCGAAAGGCGGGATGTAGACACTGCCGGGCTGCTCGCACAGTTGCAGCGCCAGCTGGTTGGCTTCGTCCCAGACCGCGCCGTGCACGATCACCTCGGCGCCGATGTCGCGGATGCGCTGGCAGACCGCGGCGGCAGTGGTTTCAGGGACGACGATGGTGGTCTTGACGCCGAGCGCGGCGCCGGCGAAGGCAGCGGCAAAGCCGGCATTGCCGCCGGACGGGCACACCAGGCAGCTGGCGCCGGCGGCAACCGCGCGCTGGCACAGCAGGCCGATGCCGCGCAGCTTGAAGGAGCCGGCCGGCTGGGTGTTTTCCATCTTCAGCAACACCTGCTTATCGAGTGCGACGGAGAGTTGCGGATGTCGCAGTAATGCGGTGTGAATATGCAGTGAAGTCATGTTCTTGACGCTGTTGCCTTTTTTTCAATTGTGCCATCAATCAGCGGGAGTTGCATAAGGTATATGCTTACGAGCAAATTGAGAATCCCTGCGCCGTCCAGGCGAACCGGACTAGGCGTCCCCAACTAGGCGTCCCCGACTAGGCGTCCCCATCATTCCCGCGAACGCGGGAATCCATTTTAAATCCGTAACCTGGATCCCCGCGTTCGCGGGGATGACGGGCTGACGAGGCGGGGTCGCCTGGACGGCATCCTTAGAGCTCACTGAAACTTAACCCGTAATTGGTTACATTGTCTCCGCAAACAACTCCCGGCCGATCAGCATGCGGCGGATTTCGCTGGTGCCGGCGCCGATTTCATACAGCTTGGCGTCGCGCCACAGGCGTCCCACCGGATATTCGTTGATGTAGCCGTTGCCGCCCAGCGCCTGGATCGCTTCGCCTGCCATCCAGGTGGCTTTTTCCGCCGAATACAGGATCGCGCCGGCGGCATCCTTGCGCAGGGCGCGGGCCGCAGCCGGCGACGTGGCGCGGTCGCAGGCCTGGCCCACCGCGTATACATAGGCCTTGCAAGCCATCATGGTCGAATACATATCGGCCAGCTTGCCCTGCATCAGCTGGAATTCGCCGATGGATTGGCCGAACTGCTTGCGATCATGCACGTAAGGGACCACCACATCCAGGCACGCCTGCATGATGCCAAGCGGGCCGCCGGACAGAACGGTGCGCTCGTAATCCAGGCCGGACATCAGGACGTTGACGCCCTTGCCGAGGCCGCCCATCACGTTTTCGGCTGGCACTTCGCAATCCTGGAACACCAGCTCGCCGGTGTGCGAACCGCGCATGCCCAGCTTGTCCAGCTTTTGCGCAACGCTGAAGCCCTTGAAACCCTTTTCGATCAGGAAAGCGGTCATGCCGCGCGCGCCGGCTTCCAGATCGGTCTTGGCGTACACCACCAGCACATCGGCGTCGGGGCCGTTGGTGATCCACATCTTGCTGCCGTTGAGGATATAGTGGTCGCCTTTGAGTTCGGCGCGCAGCTTCATGCTGACGACATCGGAGCCGGCGTTCGGCTCGGACATCGCCAACGCGCCGACATGTTCGCCGGAGATCAGCTTCGGCAGGTATTTGGCTTTTTGCTCGGGACTGCCATTGCGCTTGATCTGGTTCACGCACAGGTTCGAATGGGCGCCGTAGGACAAGCCGATCGAGGCCGAAGCGCGCGAGATTTCTTCCATGGCGATGATGTGCGCCAGGTAGCCCATGCCGCTGCCGCCGTATTCTTCTTCCGCGGTGATGCCGAGCACGCCGAGGCCGCCCATTTTCTTCCACAGGTCCATGGGAAACTGGTCGCTGCGGTCGATCTCGGCGGCGCGCGGGGCGATTTCCACGGCGGCGAATTCCTGGATAGCGCTGCGTAAAGCGTCGATGTCTTCGCCGTGATCGAACGTCAAACCTGGTAAATGGATCATGTTGTCTCCTTCGTTATTCTTGCAAGTTGTGTAATCGGGAATCGGTGGTAATGACGGAATAGCAATTTCAGTCCTTGTGGCCGGCAGCCGCCAGCACAGCGTGATCGCTCAACTGGCCGCTGTCCAGCAAGCGCCGGCATTCATCCTCATGGGCGGTGATTTCTTCCAGCGTGACTTCGATGTCTTCGCGCTGCTGCTCCAGGTGTTCGCGATGACGGGCCAGCACCTGCAGGAACAATTCCAGCTGCGGCGCCGAATCCTTGGGCGAATCGTACATGTCGACCAGGCTCTTGATTTCCGACAGCGTCAGGCCCAGGCGCTTGCCGCGCAGGGTCAGTTTCAGGCGGGTGCGCTCGCGCCCGGCATACACCCGGTTGCGGCCGCCGGCGCCATCCCGCTTCGGGCTCAGCAAACCCTGGTCCTCATAGAAACGGATCGCCCGCGGGGTAATATCGAATTCGCGCGCTAGTTCGGTGATGGTGTAGGTCGGCATGGTCAGAAAGTCATCAGGGAACAAAAATACTGGTTTAGATACAGTGGCAGTTAACGTTAACGTAAAGCACATTGTAGGCGCGCTGACGGAAAATGAAAACACCGAAAAACTACTGGCTTTCCTAAAGTGACGCAGAAGTTGGCATTACTGTCATAGAAGGCGAGATTTTTGCCGAGATAAATTGCGGCGGGCCGGAATTGACGCAACGCGGCGAGTTGACGGTCCTAAACCGACTGGCCCGAACGCGGCATTCGCAATCGGGACAGTGTGCACATAGTTGCAAAAATCGCCAATTTTGCCCAGCCCCCGAAATATAGAAACAGGGAGTGGCTGCCCCCCCTGTGAAGAATGACAGGTAGATATAACTCAACAAGCATGCGAGCATTCAAGCATTTGATTGTCCACGCTCAACACTGGGAGACTCGCATGACGACCACAGCGTTACAAGCAGGTGCATCAAGCATCCAGAGCGAGGCCTTCACGATTCTGTCCAATCAGCCATGGCAGAGCACGGGCGTGACGATACCGCCCTTCGTGGAGGTCATGATCGCTTACCAGAACGGCTTGTGGACAGCGGATCCGGATACCAATGGCGGCAAGCCGTATGATGCGGCGGGCTGCCCCAACTTGCTGGTTCCGAACGATCAGACCAACTATCCGATTACGGGCGTGCAAATGGGTGCGCTGGTCGGGCGCCTCAACGGCGGGGCGCCTTTCCTGATCGGCAACGGGCCTTACGCGATCATTTCGGCAGCGGGCGGAGCGCTTGACCTGTGCATCAACGATGATCTCACCGGCCGATACGGCGCCGGCTTGAGGGACAACAGAGGAAGCGTGAATGTATTCATCTATCCGACGAACACACCGCCGGACACCGGCACGCCGCTCGCGCGCGATCCAGCGCAGACCTCTCCCGCCGTACCCGCCAGCCAGCTCGGCGGGCTGAGCCAGCTGATCGGCACTTGGACCAACCAGAATCTGGGAGGCTCGAACCAGGGCGGCCCGCAAGCGCCGTTTTCCTACAACGTCATGCCCCTGCCCCAGGTCGATCCAAGCTCGCCCACCGGCTACATTCTCAAGAACTTCACTTACTATGAGGAACTGAGCTTCACCGCGATCCACGGCAATGCGCCCAATCGCGGCGGAATCGGCCAGCAGGTAGCCTATGCGCTGTTCTATGAGCAGCGCGTGTATTTCGCCGAGGGGCCGAACAAGGATGCGTTGATCCACGCCGAAAACGGTTCGCTGCTCTTGCTGCTCGATTCCGCCCAGCCGCTCGGCCCTTACGGCAACGGCGACCGCGACGGCTTGGGCAATCAGCTCGTGAAGAATAGCGTCCCGCCCACCCAGCAATACAACCTGGTCAAGCAGGTGTCGGTACCCCATGGCAATTCCATCCTGGCCTTGGGCGCATATAGCCAAGCCAATGCAGGACTCGGGGTACCGCCGATTCCGTCGGTCTCGCCCTTGCCCCAAGGCATTCCCACCGTGCAGTATACGGTGGATGATCCGGTGACCAACCCGCAACCCGGCCTGACCGCCAATCCGAACCAGGTGCTGGTCAATGCGCTCCTGCTGCGGCCTTGCACCAACTTCCTGCACTTGAGCATGAGCACGGCCAACGGCACTGGCGCGGTCACCAATATCGGCTACGAGCAGCAGCATGCGAACGTCAGCCGCTATGATTTCAACTATTGGCTCGAATCGTTCGACGGCAGCGACAATTACACGCAGCTGCAATACAGCCAGACCATCACGCTGCAGATTCCGATCAACGGTAAGACCGTTTCCTTCCCGCACGTGACGGCCAACACCTTGACCAAGGTGAAGGGCAGTTGATGCGGCAGCCCGGTCCTCGCCTGCGCGGGGGACCGGGTGCGCGGCCTAAGGCATTGTCAGACCACCGAATGTGACGCATCCAGCGTCCACCGTTCGACGAAGAATCCCGCTTCCAGCCAGGGCCCGCGCACTTGATCGCGCCACGAGCGTTTGACTTCTTCCAAATCGCGCCCGGTTTCGGCGGCAACCTGCTCCAGGGCAGTCGGCACGTGCATCGTCTGCTGCATCAGCGAGAGGAAACGATGGTGCTGGGGTGTGATGGGGTAAGTGTGGGTCAGGAAATCGCGGCGCAAGATCACGGCATTGGAGGGCCGGGCGGCGGGAAAAGGCGGCGATCGTTCCGCGCGCACCTCGTGGTAGTACCAAGCGACCGGGTAGCCATGACGGACCAGGGCCAGACAGGGCTGGAGGACCAGGGCCTCGTCGTCGGCGGTTGTGTCCGGCCACAGTTTCCCTTCATGGCCGGGGGCGTCGAACAGGCGGTATAGCTCGCGTTCGTACCCGGCCAGGTCGACCATGAAGTCGATCCAGGTCTCGCGCCGCTCGGCCGGCTCGCCGCGATCCGGGCGGTTGTCTTCGATCCATTGCGGGAAGCGCTTGCCCAGTTCGTACAGCGTATGGCTTTCGGATGGGCAGTCGCGCAGGTACTCGTCGGCGAAATCGGCGAACAGCTGCGCCCCGATCGCATGGCAGCTTGCGGGAAACTGCTCTTTCAGACATGTCCGCAGACGCTGGATGTAGCTGCGCTGATAGATCGCCAGGCAGCCCGAGGCCGACAGCTTGGGGCCCGGCAAGACGGCTGCGGCGAGGGCGGCGGCGTCCACGTCGCCGGGGGTAATCAGCGCATCGAGCATCCAGTGCTGCAGCCGCTGCAGGCGGTCCGGGGCTGGGGTCATGGCGGGTACAGGGCGCTACTGCCCATAATCCTGGGCACGAGAAAATCCACCGGCGTGGACAGGGCCTCCGCGGTGTCGGATTGCGACTGCGAGGGCGGCATGGCCGAGGTGGAGGTGTCGCCGTGGAGCACCTTTTGCGCCAGCATCAATTCCGCGTGCACACGCTCGAACGGCGGAACGTCGCCGTCCCATTCGAGCAGAGTGGCGGCGCCGCCGCTGCGCTGCCAAGCCTTGCGAAACAGCTGCCATACGGCGTCGCAGACCGGCCTGTCGTGGGTGTCGACGATGTGCGTGCCGCAGTGCTGATGGCCGGCCAGGTGCAGTTGCACGACGCGCTTGAAGGGAAAGCGCTCCAGGTAGTCCCATGGGTCGGTGCCGGCATTGAAACAGCTGACGTAGACGTTGTTGACGTCGAGCAGCAGCCAGCAACCCGTGGCGCGGCACAGTTCGCCGAGAAACGCGGGCTCGTCGATGCTCGAGTCGCGAAAGCGCATATAGGTGCTGGGATTTTCCAGAACCAGGGGGCGGCCCAGCAACTCCTGCGCCTGGGCCACGCGCGCAATGACGTGCGCCAGCGTGTCCTGGTTCAAAGGCAGCGGCAGCAGGTCGTGGCTGTTGATGCCTTGCATGCCGCTCCAGCACAAGTGGTCGCTGACCCAGCGCGGCGACACTTCGTCGGCCAGCTGGCGCAGGCGCGCGAGATAGGATCGGTTCAGCGGATCGGTGCTGCCTATCGACAGCGACACGCCGTGCAGCGCGATCGGATAGCGTTCGGCGATCCGGCGCAGGACAGCGCGCGGTCGTCCGCCGGAATCCATGAAATTCTCCGAGATGGCCTCGAACCAATCGACCTTCGGCCACTCAGCGAGGATGTGGTCGAAGTGGACGTTGCGTAGTCCGAGGCCAAGACCAAGTCGCGGCATGGGCGACAACGCGCCGGCGTCTTCCCCCTTTGCCGGTTGTGGGGCTAGGCCGCGCAACTACCCGCTCCGCTCATGCCGCTGGAGCCACATGCCGTCACGCCGACACCGCTCTCCGTGAACCAGGCAAAGGTCGGTCCGTTGGCAAACAGCTCCGGGTGCGGCGGAGCCGGCAATGCGGTGGGGTCAAGCCCATTCGCCTTGGCGATCGCCGGCCAACGTTTTTCCAGGAACACTTGGCGCGCGCGCAACCATACGCCCTGCCCCTTGTTCGGGCCGTCAGTGCTGAAGCGTTCTGCGTTGATCGGCGTCGCACAGGAACCCAATGACCGGCAGGCGTTGCCACCGGGGTTATTCTGTTCTTCGGCGTCTCCATAAAGGCCGCAACCGCCTTGGTATTTGCAATTGTTCAACACACGACAGGAGTGGTCGGCTGTGCTGGAGCAATAACCTTGTCCGGCGCAAGCGTTTTGCACCATTTGGCCCTGCTGATTCGGGTGTCCCGCCGGGCCGAATCGGTCCTGGCCCCTACAGCTATTGAGCCCCATGCACGTGTGGGGGTCGAAGGCGCCCACCGGCGGACTGGCCGGAAACTTGGGAACATTGGCGTAGGGGTTGTTCGTCGGCGGGGTGTTGGGTATCGCGTTTGACCAATAGCTGCTCACGTCAGGCAGGGACACTCCCTTGCTGTTGGTAATGTAGTCTTGCGACAACCAAGCGAAACCGGGACTGCTGCTAGCCATCTTATTGCCGAGCGCGACCAGATTTGCATACGCTTGGTCGCGGGTGCCTAAATTGTAATTCTCGAATGTCGGCGCAAGATTCTTTCCGGCGAACTGACCGCCATCGATCGACAACTTCGCCATTTGCTGGACCAGCTTATCGAGAATCCAGATCATGGAGAGGTGCAGCGCCTGGTTGAAATAGCGCTTCTGTTCCTGGCTAGGTACCAGAAAAATGGTCTCGCTCAGGATCAACATGTACTGGAACAGGCCATTGCAAAAATTCGAGATGTCCTGCGGGTTGGCAGGGTAATGGATGTTCTTTTTCAGAAGGCAGGCTGGGTAGTCGGCCGTCTTGGGATTGCTCGGGAAATGGAAGACAACGGCGGACAGATCGCTGGCCGAAAACTGCGTCGCTGCCGCCGCTGGGGGGGCCGGCTGTGCGGCCAGCGGCTGCGAAGCCGAGGGGTAGCCCTGCAATTGCGATTGCAGAGTGAGGAATTTGTAGTAGTGCGACAGTTCCATCTTTTTCGAGTCGTCCCACTGCGTACTGTTGCTGCCTTCTCCTTGCTCAGTCACGGTATCGATGGCGTGCAGGGCGCTCTTCTTGTCTTGAATCGTCAAGAGTTCGGTGCGACCTGCGTGGCTGTCCGAGGCATTGGCATACCGTGCCTGGCTTGCCGCCGAGCCCGCCTGTGCAGGAGGGTTGGACGCGTTGAAGTTCGCCGCGGGAAAGACGGCGTCGATATTGCCGGAAGCGTAATTGCTCGGCTGAATCTGTTGCGCGCGGGCGCCGTGGTTGAAATCAGCATCGACCAATTTATCGCACGCGATCAGACAGCGAATGTAGGCGTATACCTGACCCAGAGTCTGCCAATTGTCATCCTCGGGAATGGCGTCGGAGGTTTCGGGATACTCGATCTCCAAAAATTGCCAAAGCTGCGCGAATGAGAATGGCGCCAACGGGATGAGGAGGGGATTGCCATCGGGGCCATCTGTGGCGTGATCGAGCAAGTTTGTCGGATAACTGCCGGGCGCATTCAGGTAAAGCTGAGGACAGCCCCCCACCGAATACAGAATATTGCTCGACAGCGACATATGCAGCATTTCTTCGACCGCAACGCTCATGATGCGCCCGCCCGCCTGATTGGCGAACAATGCCGCCGCAGAATAATTCGTCACCGACGGCGGATTCGCGTTGCCGGCTGTCCGGTCGAGCGAATAATAGCTATAGAGATAAATTGGAATGGTCGACAATTCGACCTTGATCGCCACCTGCAACAGCGACTGCAGCTTCGCCAGCAAGGTATCGTGAGTCCACTCAGGGTTCGTATTGAATTTGTGAACCAGCGCTTTTTCCGCTGGAGTGAGCCTCGGCAATGCAGTGGCCGTATTCGTCATGATCGATCTCCTCTTGTACGTGAATCGCGATAATGGTGTTACTGAGCCTTGACCTGGGAATTGGCGTCGATGTGCCGGAAAGGCAGCAATTGATCTTGGATCGACAAGTTAATCAAACTGGTCTGCGAGTATTGCAACCGGGTGCTGCCATTGCTGAGATGCACGATGTACCTATCTGAGTTTATGTTTCATTCAGGCCGGCGAACTGCAAGCGTGATGACAAATAGGCATTAATAATAATTGCGCGCCAGAAACTATTTAAATATATACAAATATTTAAACATGGCAACTATTTAATGTTGTCTCATGCATCTTTTCGCTTTTGATAAAAACCTTTATCAAGAGTAAAGGGGCGTGCAGATGCCTGATTGACTTTGCATCGCAAAAGTCAGTCAGGTATCTGCTTGCAACAGCTGGGACGAAGCGAGGGATGCGGTTAAGGGAGGCAATGCAGGATCAACCGCCGATCACCGTTGTCGCGATTTTGATCGCGGCGCCGATGAGCGGCAGTTTGATTTCTTGACGCACTTGATGCTTCAGACGTGAAAAAGCCCGCACGGAACAGTCAGCATTGACTGGCGCGGGTGGGCTGCCGCTGAAAACTGGCGTCAAGTCTCAGGAAGTCCCTACAATAACGAGATAAACAGAAAATCTCATCTTCTGCGGCAAATAATCCCGATATGTACGGCACATCCGTTTGTAACTTGTTGATTCCCCCCTGTTTCCAGAATCATTTTCTATAACTCTTTACGGCATTGCCAAAACAGAAAGAAAACCCCATGAACCCACTTGAAGCCCAGCTCAGCTACGCCTTCGGCGACACGCTGCCGGCCAGCGGCGCCACCCTGGAAGTCGCGCCTGGCGTACGCTGGCTGCGCATGGGCTTGCCGTTCGCCCTGGATCACATCAATCTGTGGCTGCTGGAAGACAGCATAGCGACCGAAGACGGCGTGCGCCATGGCTGGACCATCATCGATTGCGGGATCGCCAGCGACGCCACGCGCGCCGCCTGGGAAGAGATTTTCATCAAGGAATTGCGCGGCCTGCCGGTGCTGCGGGTGCTGGTGACCCATTGCCATCCTGACCACGTCGGCCTGGCCGACTGGCTGTGCACGCGCTGGCAAGCGCCTCTCTGGATGAGCGGCGGCGAATATTTTTCAGCGCGCATCATGTCGGCTGCCCTGCCTGGCGCCGACGGCAGCGCCGCCTTGCCGCATTTCCAGCGGCACGGCATGTGCGATCCCGAAGTCGTCGCCAAGGTGTCCCAGCGCAAATCCTATTATCCGTCCATGGTGCCGTCGGTGCCGCAGGCCTACCACCGCCTGGCCGACCGCCAAAGCTTGCGCATCGGCCAGCATCAATGGCAGGTGATCACCGGTTTCGGCCACGCGCCGGAGCATGTGTCGCTGTACTGCGGCGACCTGGAATTGCTGGTTTCCGGCGATATGGTGTTGCCGCGGATTTCCACCAATGTCTCGGTATTTGCCATCGAACCGGAATCCAATCCGGTCCAGCAATACATGGATTCATTGGAAAAATACCGCGCCCTGCCCACGGAAACGCTGGTGCTGCCGTCCCACGGCAAACCCTTCCGCGGCCTGCAGATCCGCATCGACCAGTTGCAACAGCATCATAAAGATAGGCTGGCAGAGGTAGTGAGTGCTTGCACGACGGCGCCGCAATCGGCCAGCGACATCGTCCCCATCATGTTCCGCCGGCCGCTAGACGCCCACCAGATGACCTTCGCGTTGGGCGAGGCTTTGGCGCACCTGCACAAGCTGTGGTTCGACGGCGTGCTGAAGCGGCGGCTGGATGCGGACCAGGTTTACCGCTTCAGCGCGGTCTGAATGAAATAACCGCAACCGCCCTACTGCTGTATCGCCGCGACGATCATCGCCACCGCCAGCATCAGGCTGCCGGCGACGCGGTCGGTAATCCGGGCAAAGCTCGGACGGGTGGCGATGCTCTGCATCCGTCCCGCCAGCACGGCATAGCCGAGCAGGATAAAGAATTCCGGAATCATCGAACCGGCCGCCAGCCAGATCATCTGCAGCGGTACATTCGCGGCCGGGTTCAGGAATTGCGGCAGGATGGCGATGAAAAAGATCAGCGCCTTGGGGTTGGCCAGCTGCAGGGTCAGGCCGCTGAGCCAGATTTTCCAGCCGGACGAATCCTTGCCGTTCAGCTTGGAAGCGGTGATCGGCGACGGCCGGCCGAAGATGGCGGACAGGCCGAGATAGGCCAGGTATGCGACGCCCAGCCACTTCACCACGGTGAACAAGGCGTGCGATGCGACAATCAAGGCGCCCAGGCCGGTCGCCGAAATGGTGAAATAGATCGCATTGGCGGTAAGTATGCCGAGCGTCGCAAAGATCGATTTTTTCCAGCCGGCGGTAAGGCCATAGGCCACCACCAGCATCACCGCCGGTCCTGGCGAGGCCGACAGCGCCAGCTCGGTCAGCACGAATAAGAAGAAACTATGAAAGTCCATGGATCAGTCCGTAAATCAGTCGGCGAATTAGTCGCCGCCCTTGCGCGCCTTGTGCGGCGCCTTGGAAAACACCAGATCGTATAGCCAGTTGGGCAACAGCCGCAACAGCTTGGCCACCACGCCCATCTGCCACGGAATCACCTGGTAGCTGCTGCCGCGCGCCACCGCCGCGCCGGTCTTGGCGGCAAAGCGCTCGGCCGGCATCAGGAACGGCATCGCATATTCGTTGACCTGGGTCATCGGCGTATCGATATAACCGGGGACGATGGTGACCACCTTGATGCCGCTGGCGCGCAACTCCACCCGCAACGACTCGCAATAACTGATCAGCGCCGCCTTCGAGCCGCTATAGGCGCCGGCGCCCGGCAAGCCGCGGATGCCGGCGACGCTGCCGACTCCGACCAGGCGCAAATCGCGCTGGCCTTCCCGGGCCTGGCGCTTCATGCTGGCGATGAATGGCGTGAAGGTCGCCACCGTGGCCAGCACATTGGTGGCGAACACCTGGTTGAACACTTCCTGGTCTTCGGCATGCTCGGTCAGCGTGCCCTGGGAAATGCCGGCGCTGGCAATCACCACGTCGACGCCATTGCCGGCGGCGATGAAGTCCGCCGCCGCCGCGCTCAAGGCCGCATGATCGTTGACATCCAGCGCGTACAGCCTATGCCGCTCCGGATGCGGCAGGCCGGCCAGCAGCTGTTCCAGCACCGGCTGGCGCCGCGCCGCCAGCCCCAGCGCCGCGCCCTGTCCTGCATAGTATTGCGCCAGGGCGGCGCCGATGCCGCTGGATGCGCCGGTGATGAATACACGTTTCATGAGAACGACCAATCTGGGAATCAATGCCCTGAGCCAGGGCGCTAGACAAATCTCGATAAAAAAGCCCGCCCTCTTGCGAGAGGCGGACTTTTCAACAACGACTGCCAGCCATACTAAACGTGCCGGCCGGCCTGCTTATTACGCTTGTTACTTCTTGGTAGCCGCGGCCTTGGCCACCAGGCTGTCCATCACTTGCAGGGTGGTCTTGAACAAGGCTGCTTCGGTAGCGCCGGCGCCAGGCGTTGCGCCGACGATCGATGGCGAGGTGACGAAGCGGCCGTCAACCACCAGCATCGGCACGCCGTCGACCTTGTAGGCGTTCTGCAGCTGGGTGGCGCGGGTCACCTTGGTCTGCACCGCGAAGGAATTGTAGACGTCCATGAATTTGGCTTTGTCGAAACCGCTCTTGGCGGCGAAATCGGCGACGGCGGCGTCGTTGTTCAGGTTCTGGCGCTGCACGTGGATGGCGTTGAAGACCTTCTTGTGCATCTCAGGCAGCTTGGCCATCGCTTCCAGCGTGTAGTACAGCTTTTTCTGCGTTACGTAAGGCGATTTCTTCGGGTCGCCATTCGGATCGCCGAAATCGACCGGCACGCGCTTGAAGGAAATCTTGTCGCCCTGCTTGGCGACCCAGTCTTCCAGCGTCGGCTCGAGCGCGTTGCAATGCGGGCAGAAGTAACCGAAGAATTCCGTCACTTCCACTTTCTTGCCGAGGCCGCTGTCGGTCGGCTGCGGATTGTCGAGAACTTTGTAGTCGGTGCCGGCCACCGGATTGGCCGGCGATGCGCCGGCGCTGACGGCAACCAGGCCGAGACTCAGGCTAAGACCAGCGACTGCCAGGGCTTTTTGAAAAAAACGCATGAAATATCCTTATTATTAAATTGTGAGGCAGAGACGATTCCGCTGGAGTCGCCCTGCCTTCAACCGATTAGACAAAACATTGATGACGCTGACAAACCAGCTCTTTATTTCGCAGCCCGCACCACAGCCGCATTGACGCCGTTATCTGACAACTTCCCGCGAATCCGGTTCATTGTTTCCAGCTGATTGAATGGCCCCACGCGCACCCGGTACAGGGAACCGGTATCGGCCTGGCGCTCGCTGATCTTGGCCTCGAAACCCATCAGCGCCAGCCTGGCCTTGGCGCTTTCAGCTTCATTCTGTTCACGGAAAGCGCCGACCTGCAGGAAATAGATCCAGTTGTCGTCCGCGGCGGCGGCCTTGGTCTTGGCTTCGGCGATGTCGCCGGCGACCTTCTTGGCTTTGTCGGCAGTCGATTTATCGACCACCGGGGCCGGCTTGTCCTGCTGGGACTTGGCTACCAGCGCATCGAGCTTCTTCTCGGCAGCCTGGCTGACGGCAGCCGGCGTGTTGTCGGTTGGCGGCACCGCTGGCGTGGCCGGCGGCGTGAATGCCTTGGCTGCTTCCTTGGCCGCGCTCTGGTTGCCGTACAGCGCTTTGTTCGGATCCGGCAGCTGGTCGCCGCCGGCAGCCGGTGCGGTTGGCGCAGCCGGCGCCGTGATGGCTTCCGGCGGCTTGTCGGCCTTGGCTGTCTTGTTGGTGAACGGCGTCGGCGTCTTGGTGATCATGATCGCCACCACGACGGCGATCGCCAGACCGATGATCAGGCCGAAAATCAGGCCCAGTAAAGTACCGCCAGCTTGCTTGTTGATAAATTTGCTCATACTTCCCCAATGACATACTGGTTACAGGCTATCCCGGTCCATCCGCTTCGCCGGCATCAACGCCGGAAAGTGTCAGACCGAGTCGCCTATTGTAGATTCAAATCACATGCGTGCGGGCGCCGATACGCCGATCAGCGCCAGGCCGTTGCGCAGCACCTGGCGGGTGGCGTGCATCAGCGCCAGACGCGCCAGCTTGAGCGCCTCATCGTCGACCAGAACCCGCTCCGCATTGTAGTAGCTATGCAGCTCGCCCGCCAAATCGCGCAGATAGAACGCCACCTGGTGCGGCCCCAGCTCTTCCAGCGCATGCTGCAGCATGTCGGGATATTCGGCCAGCTTGGCCAGCAGGCTGGCTTCGCGCGGCGCGGTCAGCGGGCTGAGGTCGATGCTGCCGAGGCTAGCTTCGTCGCCGGTCCATTGCGCCAGCACCGAGCAGATGCGGGCGTGCGCGTACTGCACGTAATACACCGGGTTTTCGTCGGACTTGGCCAGCGCCAGGTCGACGTCGAAGACGAACTCGGTATCGGCCTTGCGCGAAATCAGGAAGAAGCGCACGGCATCGCGGCCGCGGGTCAGGTCGCGCGGCGCATCCGCCGCAGCTTCAGCGCCGTCTTCGCCCGACGACCATTCGATCAGGTCGCGCACGGTGACATAGGAGCCGGCGCGCTTGGAAATCTTCACTTCCTCGCCGTTCTTCATCACGGTCACCATCTTGTGCAGGATGTAATCCGGATAGCCCTGCGGAATGCCCATGTTGACCGCCTGCAGGCCGGCGCGCACCCGCGCGATCGTGCCGTGGTGGTCGCTGCCCTGGACATTGATGACCTTGCCGAAGCCGCGCTGCCATTTGACGATGTGATAGGCGACGTCCGGCACGAAGTAGGTATAAGTGCCATCTTTCTTGCGCATGACGCGGTCCTTGTCGTCGCCGTAATCGGTGGTGCGCAGCCACAAGGCGTCGTCCAGCTCATAGGTGACGCCGGCGGCGATCAGGGCCTCGACGGCGGCGTTGACCTTGCCATCCTTGTACAGCGAGGATTCCAAGTAGTAATTGTCGAACTTGACGCCGAAGGCCAGCAAGTCCAGGTCCTGCTCGCGGCGCAGGTAGGCCACGGCAAATTTGCGGATCGATTCGATATCGTTGACGTCGCCGCTGGCGGTCGCCGGTTCGCCGTCGCTGGCGGCAACCGTCTTGCGCGCCAGGAAATCCTGGGCGATGTCGGCGATGTAATCGCCGTTGTAGGCGCTTTCCGGCCATTCGGCGTCACCCGGCTTAAAGCCGTTGGCGCGCGCCTGCACCGAAGTCGCCAAGGTGGCGATCTGGACGCCGGCGTCGTTATAGTAGAACTCGCGGGTGACGTCGAAACCTTGCACTTCGAATAATGCCGACAAGGCGTCGCCCAGCGCGCCCTGGCGGCCGTGGCCGACGTGCAGCGGGCCGGTCGGATTGGCCGAGACGAACTCGACCAGCACTTTTTTACCGGCGCCGAGCTGGCTCTTGCCGAATTCCGCGCCCTGCTGCAAGACGGTTTGGACTACTTGCTGCTTGGCGGCGGCGGTCAGGCGCAGGTTGATGAAGCCGGGACCGGCGATTTCAGCCGCCTCGATCAAACCCTTGCCGGCAGCGCCGGCCATGACGGCCGCCACCAGGGCCTGCGCCAGTTCACGCGGATTCTTTTTCAAGGGCTTGGCCAGCTGCATGGCGATATTGCAGGCGACATCGCCATGCGAAGGATCGCGCGGGCGCTCCAGCGTCACGGTCGGCGTCAGCTCGCTGCCGGCGATGACGGGCTGCAGGGCAGCGTTGAAAAGGTCGATGATCTGTTGTTTTTGTGGTGCTAGCATAGGATTGACAGTCAGTAGAACAAAGATGCGGCGCAGAAACACGGGCGCCGCACGGGATTATGCGAAAGCCTGCCGGGTTTGCTGTCATCTGGACAGCGCCCGGCCAGTCTTGGTTATTTCCGATTATACCGGCTTGGCGCAGCAATCTTCACCCTGCTTGCCCGGTACGTCGAAGCGATGCCATAAACTCAGGCAGCCTCTGCAAGCATCAAAAACTGCTGCTAAGATGCGGCGTCTTGGCCAGGCTGGATCCGGCCACAGCGCATTTTCGTCTTTGCACCCATTATCTAGTTTACAACAGGAAACCTTATGACCCAGTCCACGCCACGCGTTGCCGATCACCCGGCCCACCCGCAATTCCTCAGCCGCTGGTCGCCGCGCGCCTATGCCAATGACGAGATGTCCGAGCAGGAATTGCTGACCATCCTGGAAGCCGCGCGCTGGGCGCCGTCGTCCTACAACTCGCAGCCATGGCGCTTCGTCTTCGCCCGCCGCGGAACCCCGCACTGGACCCGCCTGCTGGGCCTGCTCAACGAATTCAACCGCAGCTGGGCCGAAAACGCCGCAGCGCTGGTGATCGTGCTGTCGAAAACCACCTTCGCCCCGCCGGGCAGCAGCGAAGAACGGCCGGCCCCAACCCATTCCTTCGACGCCGGTTCAGCCTGGGGCTACCTGGCGCTGCAAGCCAGCCTGTCCGGCTGGCATGCCCACGGCATGGCTGGTTTCGACAAGGAAAAGACACGCACCGAACTGGGCGTTCCTGCCAACTTCGCCATCGAAGCCGCAGTAGCCATCGGCAAGATCGGCGACAAGGCCATGCTGCCGGAAGGCCTGCGTTCCAAGGAAGAACCCAGCCCGCGTTTGCCTTTGCAGGCGCTGGTTTCGGAAGGTACTTTCAAGGCTTAAGAGTCTTGAATCTTGCATGACGGGCTCGACGTGCATGAGCCCTGAAAAAATGCGGATGAACGGTTTGTGCCGTTCATCCGCATTTTTATTGGTACTGACCTGCAGCCAGCCGACAGATCAAATTCCATGAGAACCGTTATTGCGGTTCTTCCTTGTATGGGCCATTTTCTTTTCGCATCAGTTTTCCGTCCTGTAGCAAGTACCGCACGGACTGAGCTTGATCGATGCCCTTTTTATAATCTCGGATTTCGTAGCCAGGTTGTTCATTGACATGGACCATCCTGTAGGAGCCAGCGCAGTTGAAGAAATTTCGGTTAAGCACCTTGACGCCACTATCCGTGATCGCAATCAGATAAGCTCTGTCCTCACCCATGCCAGCAGCGCAATGACCCGATTTGGGATTGTATTCGTGCGGCCTTGTCATTACTAAGACAAGATAATCTGCTGTTGGCGTGGAAATGAGCGATTCGTTATCGACCATCACCGAAAAATGATCCTTAAACAAGCGATCTATTTCAGAGGAATAGATAAAACTGGCTGGTTCCCTGGCAGTAATGTCCAGAATATAGATTTTCCCCGGGCCATCACTTGGCTGATCTCCCCCATCCGCATCTACAAAAATGTATTTAGTTGGAGGAGTCGAATTTTTGAAATTCTCCCTATAGTTTTCCAGCATCTGGACGCTGGCAACAGATGCGGCATGAACTACTCCGACGAAAAGCGTCATTGTTAGAAGCAAGCATAATTGCCGAGAATATATTCTGCCTAGCAAACTTCTGTGGTTGTCCATGGATGTTCTACGCCTCAACTTTTCTCATTTTCTGGAATCTGATCAGCGCATTTTTATACGTCACTACGCATGTGCCAGTCGATTGCTGTTCTAGAGTACAGAGCGGGAACTCAATTCAAGCACCGCTGACGGTATTCTCAGACTTAAGTAAATGCCATATCACCTGATTTCCAACACCATCGGTTTCTGGTACAGGAAGTAGCTCCCCAATGCGAGTAAAGACTGTTTTGTTGGACAGTCTCTGAGCTCGCCACTGACCGGATAGCGGGCATAGCTGTCCAGACAAGGCGGCAAGGCCGACAAAATTTTTCTTCATTGAGCGGTACTCTGGCGAGGCCAGAAGATCATGGATATTCAGATCAGCAAACCAATCTCTCAGTGCTTCGATTTCATCTCCGTCAAAAAAATCGTTACGGACAAGAAGAAATTTTGCCCGACCAACCGGAGTCAAACGGATCGCTCCAATTTTTGTGTCATCCCATTCAATTAGGCCGGCCTGTTGAACTGTACTAACAGCTTCGTTCACTATCTCAATTTCCATGCCGTCAAAAATATCGGAAGAAACGATACTCTTTAAAGTAATTGTCTCGTTACCCTCATAATCGCTGATCGCAAACGAATACAAAACAGCCCGTACGAAATCATCTTGAGTACTGTCGTGAACAAGCTCAGCAGTCGCATTCATTAGCGTTCTTCCTTGTACGGACCATTTTCTTTTCGTATGAATTTTCCGTTTTGTAAAAGATACAGCACGGACTGAGGCTGATCTCCACCTTTGCTGTAATCTTTGACCTCATAGCCAATCTGTCCATTGCTCTTAAACACTCGGGACTCCGACGTACATTGCGTGAAATTGTTTTTGATTATTTTTATTTTCTCCTTCACCACGCCAACCAGATATGTCAGATGTACAGCATGCGCACACCTATGTGTCCACCATTGTGGATGCTTTCTATAGTCGACGTCTTCTTCCGGATTAGATGCAATTGGCCGCATTGATTCAATTACGAAATAATCTCCTTCCGGCGTTGAAATAAGAGAGTCATCCAGAAAATCATATGCAAAGTTATGCTGCTTCGCCATCTGATCAAACTCAGGCAAGCGAAATTTTGAAACACCACCATCTTGAAGGGTACGACGAATAAAGACCCCTCTTCCTTCATCAGCATAGGCTGCAGAAAAAGAAATTCCTTTGTAATCAATCAAGTCGTAAGACGTTTGTCCATTAGATAATTGAGCATACGAGTTCAGGCACAAAAAAAAGAACACTGCAGGCCATATCCTATTGATGCTCGATCGTATCTGCATAACAAACTCCTGTATATGATGGTGATCTCGTTTTATCTTTTTGCAGCTCCGGAAGCGTTATCTTTCCCACTTCTGCTTCAGATACTTTGTAACCTTTATTTCCCTCACGGGGCACGCATATCATCTGCGGATTTCTAATCCATTGAGTATGATCGGAAGATTCGACATAATAATGTCCGCCATTCCACAATGAAATTGCATCTACTTCTATCATATCGTCGTCCTGATGCCACTCTTTATGCCGGTTAAAAAATTTCAGGGCTTGTGCTCTGAAACCGACCATTCGCCTAAGTGCCTCATCTATGTGAGCTTTCCAGTTCCAAATTTGGACATAAGTTGGATCGCCGCTTGTTAGTTGCGTCAATCCGTATCCTTTATCAAACGCGACAATCGGCTCAGAATCAAGATTCAGAAAATGCTTATATTGCGATTCCTGTTGAAGTATTTTTTTCATTGTTGCAATTGCAGTTACCCTGTCCTGCGCTCCATCTCGGGCGTTGCTATTCGAACCAGCCGCAACTTTCTGCTCGACGTAGGCATCAATTTTTTCCTTGCTTGGTGACTTCCCTAAAATGAGTACAGTCCGCCTAAATTTTATTTCGGCAACGTCAACTGTCACGGTTAGCCTTCCACCAATTACCTTGTTAACAGTTTTAAAGTCCCAGCTTTTACCATCCTGAGTGAATCCACCCTTTTCTGAAAAATTCGCAACCTTTTTCCCGCGCGCACGTTCTCTCAATCCGCTTACATTCGCGTCCCATGATATGGCCCAACTCCACTTGTAGGGCCCCGGCGAATCCGTTTTTATTTCAAATTCGATGGTAGGAAATTTAGCCTCATCATCGATATAAAATTTATCAAGAGTATTCGGCTTAATCCACTCGCCAGCGTCATCAGGTTTAACAACAACTTTGACTAGCGATTTTTTGGTCTTGTTAGTTGTACCTGCCGCCTTGTGTCCCTTTTTATGTTTGGACATGTGATATTCCTGTAAGAAGGCTAACTAAAATTAAAAACTTTCAGGTGCTGATCGCCTAGTTCAGCATGGACTTCTGGCGTCATCGATAATTTGCTATTCATTTACCTGGCGAGTCGCATGTAGGCTCTACATCGTAACCAAGCGGTAAATACAGGTGCGTTTTCAGATCACCTGTCTTTGTTGAGAATAGATGCACACCTTCCTGGCTCAAACACGTTTTAACTGATGTGTTTCGATTTTTAATTTCCAATCCGGTGGCGCTTCCCGTAACAGAAGCACCCGCTCCAATTACCGCGATCCCGACAAAAGGCTTCGTATAGCGCAGTTTCAGCTTGTAGACGTGTACGTCGCTTCCATTCAACTCATCGGTCACTTCACCCTGTGGCAATAGCTTCCCGTCAGATGACGTTACCTTGCAACATCCGATATCGCCATTTTCTTTTGGATATTGAACCAGGATCTTTTCATTTTTTTTGATCGTTTGAGTTGTATACAGATACGTTTCCCCTTCTGCATTTCTCTGAACGAAGCCCTCTCCGATATCGCTTGCAAACGATGAACATGAAAGGGTTACTAAAATAATCGGCAGGAGTTTTTTAATGTCCATCGGCTGACCAGTGTGGGGGATCGGAAACGAGTTTGTTAACGCCGTAGGTAGCGCCTACCGGATTCAAATCGCTTAGGTTGGTAATTGAAACGGCGGTTCCTGCAGCATCCACAATGGATTTCCCGGACATGCCTGTGATCGTCATATCGATAGCGGTCTTGTCCGAGTGACGACTTACGAGCGCAGGAGGAAAGACGATTGCGTAAGCTGTCTTCATGCTGGTTGCAGCGCTGATCGACTCCGCAGGAGTATCGTGCACCCACTCTATATTTACGCCATCCATTGCCGGCACGCTTGCCGGGGCAATGGTTCCGTTGGAAATTGCCGCTGAATAGTGCATCAGATAGGCTCTCTCTTTAGGCCTGTAAGTTGCAGATATCCGGACACTGCCTCCGGCAGTTGTGATCGCGGCGATAAAATTATTCACCTTGGTTCGAAAATCCGGCGTCAAGTCGTCAACGCTCGCACTGGTCGGAAATCTCGCGACCCACTGTGCACCGCTTAACTCCTTTGCCGGAACACTAACAACTGCAGGCGTCTGATCCGCAGTTGGAGTTAGTGTTGCTTGCGCTGTCGCCATGGTACGGAACCTCTATAGTGGCTACTTCTGGTTGATCGGAATGGACTAATTCGGTATGGCCTTTGGCATCGGTGGTGCCGAAAAACACAGCGCCTGATGCAAGAGCAATTTTGTATTTGGTGTTGGCAAGCGGATTGCCCGTTTTAATATCATTTACCAGGAAAAAAATGTCGTGAGTAGCTGCCTTTTTCTGGGATAACTCAAGGGATAGAGCTGTCGGCTTTTCGGTGAATACTCGTTGGGTAAAACCGTCGACGTCACTTACGCCTTCCCATATTTTCCCGCAGGAGCTGCGGATGATATATGGCGTATTCGGGAGTGCGGTGTCATGTTCGTCCACCAGCCTGAATTGCTCGTCAAAACCATCGACGACCGGCAAATTCATTGGCGGTACGGGCAGATTCTTTTCCGCTGGCAGACTGTGCACTGCGGCATGGGCCACATACGAGCCATTCGTCCCATGCTCAATCCCACCGGCATTGAACTTGGCATAACTGCCGCCGCCGTTGATCACCACTTCTTCCTTGGCCGTGATCGTGATGCGGTTAGCTGTGTGCGTAATATTGAGCTTGGCCAGCAAGTTAACGTTGTTGGTCAATGCTTGTACGTCGATGTCACCCGCTGCCGCGATCATCTTCATACCGGCTTTATGCACGAACAGCCGGAAGGTCCGGCGGATGCTGGCAAACAGGCTGTCGCCATTGGCAATCGACAGGGATTTGCCGGTAGTCAGTGCCGTATGCTGGGTGCTGACAACGTGGGTACTGCCGCTGGTGGTAGTCTCGATCCCGGCAGGACTGGCCAGCACGAGATGCGGTTGCGACAGCTCCGGGAAACTGCCCTCCTCGCTTGCGCCACCTCCCTTGATCGCATCGTTCTGCGCCTTCAAGGTTTGCGCGACATCAGCCTGCTGCCCCTGCTTCTCCTGCGCCCCCGCCTGCTGCGCCGCATCGGCCAGCGACTCATGCTGATCCCGTGCAGCCGTCAGCCGGCTGACCGTCTCGCCCATATCCTTGATATGCGAGCTCGCATTGCTGCGTGCCTCGGTGGTGATCAGCATCCCCTTGGCCGCACGCGCCACACCATGACCATCAGTGCGCAACTCCCAGCCCTCGCCGCGCGCATCCTTGCGCCCCGCATTGTCTTCGATGCGGCTGATGCTGCCCAGGCTCAGCTGGCTGTGCTGGTGATCGCTTTTGAGCTGCGCCTGGATCTTGCCGTTGGTGTCGTCCAGCACCAGGTGGTTGCTCCTGCCGCCGGGCTGGTTGCCGCCGTTGGGCGTGAGCTCTCGGCTCCTGAAGCCCATCAAGGACTGCTGGGTCGCCAGTTTCCACGGCGGCATGTTGCGCTGGTTGTAGACGCTGCCGGTGACGATGGGGCGGTCGGGATTGCCGTCTAGCCATTGCACCAGGCATTCCGAACCAACGCGCGGAATCGATTTGGCGCCCAGTTCTCCGCCGGCCCAGGCACTGGCGACCCGCACCCAGGCCGAGCTGCGCTCGTCGTTGTTGCCGATGCGGTCCCAGTGGAACTGGACCCGGATGCGGCCGTATTCGTCGGTATGGACGCTGCCTTGGCCGGATGGGCCGACCACTGTCACCGTTTGCGGCGACAGGATCTTGGTGGCGACGCTATGGTAATTGCGGCCCGGACGCCAGGGGATGGTCTTGCGCAGGCAGGTCAGCTCATTACGGTATTCGGCCTTCTCGCTTGCCTGCTGCAGGTAGTTGTTGCTGGCGATGTGGTGCACCGAGATGATCAGGAATTCGTTCTTGCCGGCGTCTTCATGGCTGGCAAACGGGCTGGAAGCAAAATGGCCACTCAGGCGGTACCAGCGTCCCGGCAGCACGTAGCGGTTGTTGCCTGTTGCTTCAAAGTGCTTGCCTGCCGCTTCGATCTCTTCCATGCGCAGCCGCGACAGCTTGTCCGCATCCTGGACGCCCTTGACGCCATAGGCGCCGGCATATTCGTAGGATTCGACATCGAGCACATTGCCTTGCTTGTTCAGGGTCGGCACGCCGGCATGGATCGGCACCGGGCTCTTGAAGTTGAAGCCGGACAGCGACACGGAACCGGGCACGATCTGGCGCACCGGGGAGAATTCGCCGATGCCGTCTTCTTCTATCGCCCCGCCATGGCGCTGGAAGCGGATTTCCTCCCCGCCGTCGATGGGCGCGGCCTGGGTCGAGTCATCGGTGATGATGAGCTTGTGGCCCTGGTCGGTATGTTCGTAGTAGTACAGCAGGCCGGCCGCTTCCAGCCGGCGATGGAGATAGTTATGGTCGCTTTCGTCGAACTGGATGGCGTCCGTCATGATCGGGTCTGCGCCGCTGACGCGGAAATCCCAGTCGGGCAAGGTGCCGTAGTCGGCGCAGATGCTGTCGATCTGCTCGCGCAGGGTCTTGCCGTGGAAGATGTAGTTGTCCTTGCGCAGGCGCAGGTATTGGGTCCAGGGTCCCAGCTTGGCCTGGTAGAAGGCGATATTGCCGTCGGTGCGCGCGAGGCGGAATTCGAAGCAGTAGCCGGAGAAGTAACGCAGGCTGCCGTCGCCACGCACCAGCTCCACGCAGAACAGCTTGCCTTGCAAATCCTTCAGGGCCAGCTCGGCGTCATCGGACAGCAATTCCACGGTGTAGTCAAAATCGCGCGACAGGCTTTCGACGGCGTTGAGCTTGTTCACCAGCAGCTGAGCGTGCGGGCCGTCGTCGTGGGGGAAGGAGAGGCGGAGGATACGCTTGTTCTGGCGGCCGTTGATAAGGCTTTGCAGGCTTTGAAGTATGTTGCTCATGCCGTGATCCTGTCGTTACCGATAAATATTGTCGTGCGGGAATAATTGAGAACGAGATAGTACCAAACATACAAGCAAATAATGCTTGGAACTGTCTGTCTAGTTGCAAAAACAACACTTGCGCATGCCGCGCTGGAAACCAACACCCCGGCTGTACATCGGCGTTTAGCTTTGAACTCCTATTCGAATACCGGTCGAAAGAAGCTTCTCTCGTAACTGAAAATGCACTTGGTCTGCTCCGCATACCTGAAGGCGGCCTGGCACTCTGCGTCATCCGCCATCCTGATGCGGTACTGCTCATAGGCGGCGAGGCTGGGGAAGGTAAACAGGGCCAGGGCGACGTTGTTTGCGCCCTCGGACGGCAGGAAGTAGCCGTGGTGGGCGCCGCCGAATTTTTCCACCAGCGGAATCCACAATTTTCCATAGTGCTCAAACTCCTTGAGTTTGCCGGCGTCGATGATGTAGCGCAGATAGCAAGTGACCATTTTTTCTCCCTGATTTCGAATCAAACTTTAATTACGCTGCCAGTTCACCAGCACGATGCCGCTCAGCACCAGCAAGGCGCCAAACACGAACGGCAAGCCGATGGGATCGTCCAGCAGCAGCACGCCGAAACTGACGCCGAACAGCGGCGTCAGGAATGAAAATACCGTCAGCCGCGAAGCCAGGTAACGGCGCAGCATCCAGAACCAGGCGAGGAAACTGCCGAAGGCGACGATCAGCGACTGGAACGCCAGGCTGACCCACATGATGCCGCTCAGCGGCGCGACCCCGGCCTGGCCGGAAACCAGCGCCAGCAGCGGCAGCGACAGCGCCGCCACCACCAGCTGGTACCACAGGGTCATGCTGGGCGAGGCATTGGTGAGGACGCTGCGCTTGATCATGATGGTGGTTGCGGCCCAGAAGACCGCGGCCAGCACGCCCAATGCATCGCCGATCAGCATGCGGCTGAAACCGGCGCCGGCTTCGAAGCCGCCGGCGAACGCCACCGCGATGCCGGCAAACGCAGCGATCACGCCCAGCCACTGGGTCAGGCCGAAACGCTCGCCCGGCACCAGCCAGTGCAAACCCAGCACGGTGAAAATCGGCGCGGTGTAAACGAAGACCGACATGTGCGACGCAGTGGTGTAGTTCAAACCGACGGAAACGCACAGGAATTCGCCGGCGAACAGCAGGCCGGTGGCCAGCCCCGGCCAGAAGCTGCCGTCGGTCAGCGAGAATTTGCTGCCGCGCCACCACATCAGGCCGCTCACCAGCAGCGCGGCGACAGCGGAACGCAGGCCGTTCTGCAGGATCGGCGAGATGCTCGGCGCCGCCACTTTGATCGCCACCTGCTGCAGCCCCCAGCACATGCAAAGGATTAACATCAGGCTCATGGCCAAGCCGTCTAGCGGCTTGCGGGTGGTAGGCATAGTACGTCTTTCTGGAACGGTTGCAGGCAGGGATGGTTTGTCATAAATGTCATTTTACTCAGCGTTGATTTATCCCTATCATCAACGTCATCGGCCACCGCGGTGGCCCAGTCTCGGCGCCCCCGTTTCGGCGCCTCCGTCAAAATGCAGATTGCAAGGAGTATGCTTGAAAGTAGTCACTTTTGCATTGCCGGCAGCAAACCACATCGCCGGAGTCCATCATTCATAAGCCAGACCATGCGCCCCATCTGGGCGCCGCCGCCAAACCACCACGCCCCCGCAAGCTATTGCTGTTAAGCGTTTCCGCCGGCGCCGGCCACATGCGCGCTGCGGAAGCGCTCAGGGCTTATGCCGCCGCCGAATTCCCGGGCGCCGAAGCGATCCACCTGGATGCCATGGATTTCGTGCCTGCCGGCTTCCGCGCCGTCTACACCGATTTCTACCTGCACCTGGTGAACCGCCATCCGGCGCTGTGGGGTTATGTCTACCAGAAGAGCGACAAGGCGCTCAGCAGCTCGCCGACGCAAAAACTGCGGCGCGCAATCGAGCGCATCAGCACCCGTCCCTTGCGCAAGGCGATACAGGCAGCAGCGCCGGACGCCATCATCTGCACCCATTTCCTGCCGGCCGAATTGCTGGCGCGCGAAATCGGCAAGCAGCGCATGGTCTGTCCGGTGTGGGTGCAGGTCACGGATTTCGACCTGCACAGCATGTGGCTGCAGCCGCTGATGCAAGGCTATTTCGCCGCCACCGAGGAAATCGCCTACCGCATGCGCACGCGCGGGCTGGCGGCCGATGCGGTGCACGTCACCGGCATCCCGATCATGCCCGGCTTCGGCCGGATCCTGGAGCGCGAATCATGTGCGCGCCAGTTCGGGCTTGATCCGCAGCGCAAGATCATCCTCATGATGTCAGGCGGCGCCGGCATCGGCGATCTCGACAAGACTGTGCAGCGGCTGCTGGCGCTGCCGGACGATTTCCAGCTGGTGGCGCTGGCCGGCAAGAATGCCGCCATGCTGGCCGACCTGCAGCAGCTGGCGGCGGCGCATCCGGGCCGGCTGTTCCCGTTCGGCTTCACCAGCCAGGTCGATGAACTGATGGCCTGCGCCGACCTGGCGATCACCAAGCCGGGCGGCCTGACCACTTCGGAATGCCTGGCGATGGGAGTGCCGATGATCATCCACTCGCCGATCCCGGGACAGGAGGAACGCAACGCCGACTACCTGCTGGAACAAGGCGCGGCGCTGAAAGCCATCGACCTCATCGCGCTGGAATACCGGGTCCAGCAATTGCTGCAGCAGCCGCAACTGCTGCAGCGCCTGCGCCAGCGCAGCCTGGAACTGGGCCGGCCGCGCGCAGCGCGCGCGGTGCTGCAAACCGTGCTTAGCAAACTCGACTCTCCATTCACTACGCTCTCGCCATGACTGCCTCCACACCTTTTCGCCGCGTGTTCGGCATGCTGTTCTGGGCGGTGCTGACCGCCTTCTTTTTCGCCAATGTCGAAATCCAGATCGAGGGCGCCGCCGGCTGGGCCGCCAACCTGCCGACCTGGCGCATCGAGCATCACTGGCTGCTCGACATCTTCTGGGGCGGGCGCGCCATGACCGGTTATCACGCCTGGATTTTCCCTTTTATCGCCCTGATGTTCCACTATCCGATCTGGTTCAACGGCAGCTGGGACTGGCGCGGCGAGTGCCGCATCATGGCTTCCATCATGGTGTTCTGGATCAGCGAAGACTGGCTCTGGTTTGTGCTCAACCCGGCTTACGGGCTGGCGCGCTTCAATCCGATCGACGTGCCGTGGCACAAGCACTGGCTGGGCGGCGTGCCGGTCGACTACTGGATTTATTCGGCAGTGGCGATCATGCTGTTGTGGCTGGCCGAGCGCAAGCCGCGCCCGGTGGGCGTCGCGCTCAGCCGGAGCTGAACCGATATGTGAATCTCTGGTTCTGTATAGAAGTAGAGATGCACATATGTATTGTAAAAACAACTGGAACTTGGTAAATTGCGGACCCGTTCCAAGTTTGAAATGTTGTAAATGCTGATCAAAAAAAGTGCAAAAAACGCGTCTCTCTCCCAAAAAAACGCGTCTCTCTCGAAAAAAAACGCGCCTCTCCTGAAAAAAAACGCGTCTCTTTCCAAAAAAAACGCGCCTCTCTCGAAAAAAATTACGCCTCTCCCGCCAGAAAATAGCTCCGATCCGCGCTTGCCGCGCTACCTGCAAGTCCGTGACGATTTGCTGCAAAGGATCGCTTTGCGCAGCTGGGCCGCCGATGAAGCGCTGCCGTCCGAAGACAAACTAGCCGCCGAATATGAAATCGCCGTCGGCACCATGCGCAAGGTGCTGGACGCGCTGGTCACCGATGGCGTCGTCGATCGCGTGCGGGGACGCGGCACATTCGTCGCGCGCGCTGCCGAGCGCTCTTCGATGCTGCGTTTCGTGCGCCGGCAGGGCAAGGCCAAGAACCAGTTGCCGATTGCCGAGATCCGTTCGATGACGAGCGCCATACCTCCCGCCGCGGTGGCGGAAAAGCTCAAGCTCAAGCCGCGCGACAAGGCGCTGTACTTGCATCGCACCCGTTCGCTGGACGATGAAATCGTGCTGTCCGAACATATCTGGCTGCCGCTGGCGCGCTTCAGGAAGCTGCAGAAATACCTGAAAAACAACTCTCCATCGTCCCTGTATCCGGTCTATGAGAGCGAATGCGATGTACTGGTCTCGCGCGCCATCGATGACCTGACGGCAAAACCGCTGAACCGCGCCAACGCTTCGGTGTTCAAGCTGAAAACCAAGACCGTGGCGATCTGCGTCGAGCGGCTGATGCTGGATCACGCCGGCGAACCGGTCGAATGGCGCACTTCTTTTGTGCCGGCGGAACGCTTCCAGTACTCGGCGGAAGTCCGCTAGCGGCAGGGGCAGGGGACAAAGCGGTTGCATGCCGTCCTCCCTGGCAGTCGATTCGCGACGTATTCCTGCATTTCGTCGCTTTCCGCTTCTCCCGCCTCTGCGGCGACCAGATAATCGCCGCAGATCACTTACTTAACGGGAGAACCACATGCTTGCACAAATCATTTCACACACACCAATCTGGGTCTGGGCGCTGCTGGCATTCCTGGTTTACCGCGGCATCGTCGCCAGCGTCGACAGCGAAGTGGCGCTCAAAAGACTGGCCATCATCCCGTTGGTGATGCTGGCGCTGTCCTGGCAGGGCGTATCCACCGTGTTCGGCATTACCGCGCTGCCGATGCTGTGCTGGCTGCTGGCGGCAGCCGTGGCGGCGACGCTGAACTGGCGCCTGTTCCGCAAGGATCGCGTGATGGCCTATCCGGAGCGCGGCGTGGTGTTCCAGCGCGGCAGCTGGCTGCCATTGATGCTGATGATGGGGGTTTTCCTGACCAAATATGCGGTGGGTGTGACGCTGGCCATGCATCCGGCGCTGGCGCAGGACACTGTATTTACCGTCGTTGTCTGCACGCTCTACGGTATCTTCAACGGCATGTTCCTCGGTCGCCTGCTGCGCATCGTCAACCTTTACTACAGTCCGCAGCCGGCGCCGGGCGCCTATAACGGTCAATTGAATTGAGCCGTTGAAAGCAGGGGCAAAAAAATGCCGGCCGGCGAACCGGTCGGCATCAACATCCCCATAGGACGCTTAACTTTCAAGCAGCTAGCAGCAGCGCCCAACCCGGCCGTTGCCGCCGTAGCGCGCTTCCTGGCGCTCCTTGAAAAACTCTTCGTAGCTCATCATCGGTTCACCCGGATGGGTGTTTTCCATGTGCGTCACGTAAGTGCCGTACTCGGGCAAACCCACCATCAGGCGCATGGTCTGACCGAGATAACGTCCGGCTTTCGACAGTTCTTCCAGCATGGCCGGCCTTTCAGGTTGAGGGCAAGGCGCTGGCAGGCAGCGCTTCAAACGGCGTTTCGCTGGTGCTCGGCTTGCTGGCGGCTCGCGCTGCCAGTACGGTTTTGATGCCGAAACCGAGTATGCTCAGCAGCACCAGGATGAAGAAGGCCGCCAGCCCTGCATCCAGGTAATCGTTGAAAATGATCTGCTGCATTTGCGCCACCGACTTGGCCGGCGCCAGCAATTTTCCTTCCGCCAGCGCGGCCTGGTACTTGCCGGCGTGGGTCAGGAAACCGACGCGCGGATTGGCGTCGAAAATCTTTTGCCAGCCGGCGGTCAGGGTACAGATCAAGATCCAGACGGTCGGCACGATAGTGACCCAGGCAAAGCGGTCGCGCTTCATCTTGAACAGCACGCAGGTCGCCAGGATCAACGCTATCCCCGCCAGCATCTGGTTGGAAATGCCAAACAGCGGCCACAAGGTATTGATGCCGCCGAGCGGATCGACCACGCCCTGGTACAGGAAGTAGCCCCAGCCGGCCACGCACAGGGCGGTGGCGATCAGGCTGGCCGGCAGCGAATCGATCTTGCGCATGGAGGGCACGAAGGTGCCGAGCAAGTCCTGCAGCATGAAGCGGCCGGCGCGCGTGCCGGCATCCACCGCGGTGAGGATGAACAAAGCTTCGAACAGGATCGCGAAGTGGTACCAGAACGCCATCATGGCCTTGCCGCCGCCGATGCTGGACAGGATGTGGGCCATGCCGACCGCCAGCGTCGGCGCGCCGCCGGCGCGTGAAATGATGCTGTGCTCGCCGACATCCTTGGCCACCTGGGCCAGCATTTCCGGCGTCACGTAAAAGCCCCATTGCGAGACCGCGTGCGCGGCCGTATCGACGGTCGTGCCGATCAGCGCCGCCGGACTGTTCATCGCAAAATACACGCCCGGCTCGATGCAGGACGCCGCGATCAGCGCCATGATGGCGACAAACGATTCCATCAGCATCGCGCCGTAGCCGATGAAACGCGCATGGCGTTCGTTTTCCAGCAGCTTGGGCGTGGTGCCGGACGCAATCAGCGCATGGAAGCCGGAGACCGCGCCGCAAGCAATGGTGATGAACAGGAAGGGGAACAGGCTGCCCGACCAGACCGGGCCGGAGCCGTCCATGAACTGCGTGAAAGCCGGCATCTTCAGTTCCGGCGCGACAAACACGATACCCAGCGCCAGGCCGACGATGGTGCCGATCTTCAGGAAAGTAGACAGGTAGTCGCGTGGCGCCAGCAGCAGCCAGACCGGCAGCACCGAGGCGATGAAGCCGTAGCCGATCAGCATCCAGGTCAGTTCCTTGCCGGTGAAGGTGAACATCGCGCCCAGCACAGGATGCTCCTGCACATACTGGCCGCCGACAATCGCCAACATCAGCAGCACAAAGCCGATCATGGAAATTTCGCCAATGCGTCCCGGCCTTATGTAGCGGGTGTAGACGCCCATGAACAGCGCGATCGGAATCGTCACCGCCACGGTAAAGGTGCCCCAGGGCGATTCCGCCAGCGCCTTGACCACGATCAGCGCCAGCACCGCCAGGATGATCACCATGATCATGAAGGTACCGAACAGGGCGATCACGCCTGGCACCGGGCCCAGCTCCGATTTAATGAGGTCACCGAGCGAGCGGCCGTCGCGCCGGGTGGAGATGAACAGCACCATCAAGTCCTGCACGGCGCCGGCAAACACCACCCCGGCCAGTATCCACAGCATGCCGGGCAAGTAGCCCATCTGCGCCGCCAGCACCGGACCGACCAGCGGACCGGCGCCGGCAATCGCGGCAAAATGGTGGCCGAACAAGACATTCTTGTTGGTCGGCACGTAGTCCAGCCCGTCGTTGTACTTGTAGGCAGGCGTCATGCGGGTGGCGTCCAGGCCCAGCACCTTGTCGGAAATATAGAGGCTGTAGAAACGGTAGGCGATCAGATAGACGCAGATAGCGGCAATCACGATCCAGATGGCGCTGATGGATTCGCCGCGCTGCAGGCCGATGTAGCCAAACGCGAATGCACCGAGCAGGGCCAGCGCAAGCCAGCCCATCTTTGAAGATAGACGATTCATTGTTCTCCTCCCAGGCGGGAATGAATGTTGTGAAATATTGTTTTTATTGGATCGCGGCAAGCACTCGCCGAGCAACAGGGCCGCCGCCAAAGTATTTGGCATATGGGGCATGAGGACAAGCGAGGTACTACGCAACATGCCTGCGTAGTACTACGTAGAGAGAGTTGGCAGCGCTGCAATGCCGGCGCAGGTTTTGGTGGAACCGGACCTGATTCCGAGTAAAGTAGCGCCATGAAATTACGGCAAAAAATCATCTTCCTGGCGATCGTCCCCCTGATCCTGGCGCTCTGCGCGATCGCGCTGGCGGTGCGGCACCAGGCGATTGCGCTCGGCCAGCAGCAGCGCGCCACTATCCAGGCCGCCTACCTGGCCAGCAAGGAAGCCGAACTCAAGCACTATGTCGAGCTGGCCACCTGGTCGATTGCACATCTCTACGATTCCGGCCGCAAGGACCAGGCCACGCGGGACGAGGCCATGGCCATCCTGTCCAAGCTGTCCTATGGCGACGACGGTTATTTCTTCATCTACGACATGCAGGGCAAGAGCCTGATGCATCCGCGCCAGCCGGAACTGGTCGGGCGCGACCTGTGGGACATGAAAGACGCCGACGGCAACTTCACCATCCAGCACCTCATAGAACGCGCCCGCAGCGGCGGCGGCTTTGAACGCTACCAGTGGGAGAAGCCATCCAGCCACCATGTGGCGACCAAGCTCGGCTACGTGGTGGCGCTGCCCAACTGGGGCTGGATGCTGGGCACCGGCATTTATATGGACGACGTCGACGCCGCGCTCAGCAAGATCGATACCCAGGTTTCCGGCAATATCCGCAACACCATGTGGTGGATCGCCGCAATCGCGACTCTGAGCGCACTGGTGGTGGGAGCCTCCGGACTGGTGCTGAATATCAGCGAGCACAGGGTCGCCGACGCCAAGCTGAAAGTGCTGGCGCAGCGCGTGGTGCGATCGCAGGAAGAGGAACGCGCGCGGCTCTCGCGCGACCTGCACGACGGCATCAGCCAGTGGCTGGTCTCGATCAAGCTGCAGATCGAGGCCGGCATCGCCAAGCTCGACCGCGGCCCGCAGCAGGCAGCCGCCGCGCGCAGCAATTTCGAGCGCACCGCCGGCCAGCTGAACGACGTGCTGGGCGAGGTGCGCCGCATTTCCCACGATTTGCGGCCGGCCATCCTGGACGATCTCGGCCTGGCGGCGGCGCTCGAACACCTGACCCAGGAATGGCTGGAACACGCCGGCATTCCGATCGCCTTCAAGCACAGCGGCAACAGCGACGGCTTGCCGGCGGTCGCCAATACGGTGCTGTTCCGCATTGCCCAGGAAGCCTTGACCAACATCGCGCGCCACTCGCAGGCGACGCAGATCGAAGTGCTGCTGCTAGGCGACAGCCAGGCCGTTTCGCTCGCCGTACACGACAACGGCGTCGGTTTCGACGTCGGCAAGATCGACAGCAACCCCAAGCGCGGCATCGGCTTGCGCAACATGGTCGAGCGGCTGGAAGCGGTAGGCGGCCATCTCAACATCAGTTCATCGCCGGCGGGCACCCGCGTGCTGGCCACCATTCCTCATGCCGCTTATATTTGAATATGTCTGAAAAAAATACCAGAATCATGCTGGTCGACGACCATCCGCTGGTGCGCGACGGCTTGCGCGCGCGCCTGGAAGCGGTGCCGGGCTTCGCCATCGTGGCCGAGGCGGGCAGCGCCGAAGAAGCCTTGCAGCGCGCCGAGGAACAGCCTATGGACCTGATCCTGATGGATATCAACCTGCGCGGCAATTGCAACAGCAGCAGCAACGGCATCGACCTGACGGCGCGTTTCCACGCCAGTTTCCCGGAGATCGCGGTGCTGATCCTGAGCATGCACGACAAGACCGAATACCTGATGCAGTCGGTGCAGGCCGGCGCCCGCGGCTACGTGCTCAAGGATGCGCCGGGCAAGGATATCGTGCATGCGATAGAAACCGTGATTTCCGGCGGCATGTATTACAGCGCGGCGCTGGCGCAGAAGCTGGCGCGGCCGATGACTCCCGGCCAGCTGCTGACGGCGCGCGAACGGCAGGTGCTGCAGCACATCGCCAACGGCGCATCGAACAAGCAGATCGCCCGCGAGCTGGACTTGAGCGTGCGCACGGTGGAGACCCACCGGCTGAACATCAAGCGCAAGCTGGAGATCGAAGGGCAGGCGGAACTGATCAAGTTCGCGGTGGAAAATAATTTCCGCTGACAGCCGGCATAGCCAGGCGGCAGGGCAGCGCCGATTGTTACCCTAGCTTGCCCTCGGCCGCCAGCTCGCGGATCACGCGGATGGTGTCGATGTCGGCTTCCTGGTAGGCAGAACGGCGGAATTCGTCGTAAAACTCTTGCTCGGCCTGCGCCGCCGGCTGTCGCTCGACGGCGTCGTCTTCATATTCAAAGCGCACGAACAGCATTTCCTGTTCCGGCTCTTCAATCGTCATGATCAGGCTGGAACCGGCGATATCTTGCTGTTTCGGCACCTGGTAGCGCACCTGCAGCTGCGGCAGGTAGCTGACCACGTCCTTGACGATCACTTTGCCGTAACGCAATTCGCGCGCCACCGACTGCACCGACTTGTCCGACAGCCGGCAATCGTCCAGATGTTCAACGAACAACAGCGGCTGCTCGGCCCGCATCACCAGCCCGCGCCATAGCTGTTCGCGGGTCAGGGTGTCGATCAGCGGGTTGAGAGGATCGTTGATTTCGATCAGATGACTGAATTTCATGGCATGTCCGGCAAAATGGTTGATGAGCGATTGTCCCATATTCGGCACAGGAACTCATGCGGCGTCTGCCGCAGCGCCCGCGCTGTTAAAATACAGCGCTTTGCTCCTTCCGGCCTGCCGCTTTCTTGTCATCTATGTCGTCTACCCCCAATTTCGGCCTGAACGCTCCCCAACGGGAAGCCGTCAAGTATCTGGACGGCCCCTGCCTGGTGCTGGCCGGCGCCGGTTCGGGCAAGACGCGCGTGATCACCCAGAAGATCCAGCACCTGATCGAAGATTGCGGCTACGACGCCAGGCATATCGCGGCGCTGACCTTCACCAACAAGGCGGCCACCGAAATGCAGGAGCGCATCGCCAAGCTGCTGAAGGATCCGAAACAGGCCAAGCACATCACGGTCAGCACCTTCCATTCGCTGGGCGTCAAGATCCTGCGCCAGGAAGCGCGCGAGCTGGGCCTGAAGGACCGCTTTTCGATCATGGACAGCGACGATTGCTTTTCTATCGTGCAAGACCTCGCGATCACCACCGACAAGCAGCTGGTGCGCCGCATCCAGACCGCCATGTCGCTGTGGAAGAACGGCCTGGTCGATCCCGAGCAAGCCATCAAGCAGGCCGTGACCGAGGATGAAGCGCAGTCGGCGCGCATCTACCGCAGCTATGTGGCGACGCTGGCGGCCTATCAGGCGGTCGATTTCGACGACCTGATCCGCCTGCCGGTGGAACTGTTCCGCAGCAATGAAGCGGTGCGCGATAAATGGCAGCGCCGTCTGCGCTATCTGCTGGTCGATGAATATCAGGATACCAACACCTGCCAGTACGAACTGGTCAAGCTGCTGGTGACCGGACTCGGCAAGAAGCCGATGTTCACCGCGGTGGGCGACGACGACCAGGCGATCTACGCCTGGCGCGGCGCGACCATCGAAAACCTGAAAACCCTGCAGGTCGATTTTCCTGACCTGAAAGTGATCAAGCTGGAACAGAATTACCGGTCCTCCACGCGCATCCTGCAAGCCGCCAACGCGGTGATCGGCAACAATCCCAAGCTGTTCGACAAGAAACTGTGGTCGGAACACGGGCTGGGCGATCCGATCAAGGTGATGGGCATGGAGGATGACGAAAAAGAAGCGGAGCAGGTGGCGATCATGCTGTCGGCGCACCGTTTCGAGCGGCGCGCCAAGTTTTCCGACTACGCCATCCTGTACCGCGGCAACCATCAGGCGCGCACCTTCGAAAAAGCCCTGCGGCGCGAACGCATCCCGTACACGATGTCGGGCGGCCAGAGTTTTTTCGACCGCGCCGAAATCAAGGACATCATCAGCTACCTGCGCCTGATCGCCAACGAAGACGACGATCCGGCCTTCATCCGCGCCATCACCACGCCCAAGCGCGGCGTCGGCCAGGCCACGCTGGAGGTGCTGGGCACGGTGGCCGGCCAGTGGCAGTGTTCGCTGTTCGAAGCGGTGTTCAAGGGCGGCATCGAAGCCAAGCTGACCGACCGCCAGCTCTATCCGCTGCGCGAATTCTGCCACTTCATCAACCAGCTGGAAGCCCGCGCCAGCCGCGTCGGCCCGGCCGGCAGCGGTGAAAACGCCGCCGCCGTGCTGGACGACATGATGAAGGAAATCAATTACGAGCATTATCTGTACGACAGCTTCGACGACCGCGCGGCCCAGGGCAAGTGGCAGAATGTGCTGGATTTCACCAACTGGCTGAAAGAAAAGGGCACCGGCGGCAAGGATGGCGCCGGCGACGAGCGCAATCTGCTGGAACTGACGCAGATGGTGGCGCTGATGTCGATGCTGGAAGGGCGCGACGAAGAGCCGGATGCGGTGCGCATGTCGACCCTGCACGCCTCCAAGGGACTAGAATATCCGCATGTGTTCCTGATCGGCGTCGAGGAGGGCATCCTGCCGCACAAGGGCGATCCCGATGCACCGCCGGAAACCATCGCCGCCCGCATCGAAGAAGAGCGGCGGCTGATGTATGTCGGCATCACGCGCGCCCAGCGCAGCCTGCATGTCAGCTGGTGCAAGCGGCGCAAGCGCGCCGGCGAAGCGGTCGTCTGCGAAATCTCCCGCTTCGTCAAGGAAATGAAGCTGGACGAGGGCGACGCGCCGCCGACCGAGGCCGAACAGATCACCCCGCAGAACCGTCTGGCCAATTTGAAGGCTTTGTTGCAGAAGCCGAGAGCGGCATGAGATGATAAGCATCACAGCGTTTCCATTCTGGAGTAATACATGAGCATAGACAACATCAAGACATCGCTGGAAAAACTGCGCAGCACGCTCGAGAGCAACGGCGCCGTAGACAACGAATTGAAGACTTTGCTGCAAACCCTGGATACCGACATCCAGCAGCTGCTGAAATCCGCCGATACGACGCCGGCAGCGGCGCCGGCGACCGGCATCCGCTCCGAGCTGGTGGAGCGCGCCCAGGGCATTTCGGCGCGGCTGGCGGTGAAACACCCGCATCTGGAGCCGGTATTGCGCGAAATCGCCGATACGCTGACCAATATGGGTATCTGATACCCAGCCAATCCGACATTGCAGGGTGGGGTCGCCTGGCGCGGCCTTGCCCGCAACTGCAGCTTGAAACTTCCCGCTTAACCCATTAATCGATACGACACCGCGTCATTGCCGCCCATGGGGCGGCAGCCGTGTCTGCGATTGCTTTATTTTATTGGAACACCATGTGGTTTAAAAATCTTCAGATCTTCCGTATCCCCGCACCATGGGCCATTTCGGCCGAGCAGCTGGAAGCCTTCCTGGCGCCGCAGGCCTTCGCCAAGTGCAGCAGCCTGGAACTGCAAAGCCAGGGCTGGCTGTCGCCGCGCGACAACGGCATGCTGGTGCACAGCGTGAACCGCCAGATGATGATCTTGCTGGGCACGGAAAAGAAGCTGCTGCCAGCTACCGTGGTCAACCAGGTGACCAAGGCGCGCGCCGCCGAGATCGAAGAACAGCAAGGCTATGCGCCCGGCCGCAAGCAGCTGAAAGACCTCAAGGAGCAGGTTACCGACGAATTGCTGCCGCGCGCCTTCAGCATCCAGCGCAATACCTGGGTCTGGATCGATCCGGTCAACGGCTGGCTGGTGATCGATGCGGCCAGCCCGACCAAGGCCGAGGAAATCCTCAAGCTGCTGCTGGGTTCGGTCGACAAACTGCAGATTTCCGGCCTGCGCACGGCCCATTCGCCGCTGACTTCGATGACCAACTGGCTGGCCTCGGACGAAGCGCCGCACGGCTTTACCGTCGACCAGGACACCGAACTGCGCGCCGCCGGCGAAAGCAAGGCCACCGTGCGCTACGTGCGCCACACTATCGAAGCGGACGACGTGCGGCGCCATATTGCCTCCGGCAAGCAATGCACGCGGCTGGCGATGACCTGGGCCGACCATATCTCCTTCGTGCTGACCGAATCACTGGCGATCAAGCGCATCGCGCCGCTCGACGTCCTGAAGGAAGGCAACGACACCAGCAGCAAGAATGACGACGAACGTTTCGATTCCGACATGATGCTGATGACCGGCGAGCTCAACAAGATGCTGGGCGACCTGGTGTTTGCGCTGGGCGGCGAACCGGCGGTCTGAGGCTTGGCTTACCGCTAGCGGCCTTATGGCGCTGCTTCAGGTCTGCTGAAGCAGCGCCGATCCTTAAAACGCCCGGATGGTGGTGCCGCCGTCGGAAGACTCGAAGCTATCCGGGCTGATCATGACGCGGTTGCGGCCGGCGGCCTTGGCGCCGTAGAGGGCCATGTCGGCGCGCTGGAAGGCTTCGTCTATGCTCTCGCCGGGGCGGAAGTCGGTAATCCCGATCGACGCCGTCAGGATAATATCCTTGCCGAACTTGCTCCAGTCGTACATTTCCGTCTCGGCGCAGATGCGGTCGAGCGCTGTCACGCCTTCCTGCACCGTGGTGCCGGTCAGCACCAGCACGAACTCGTCGCCGCCGTAGCGGGCGAAATGGTCGCTCAGGCGCATCTCGTTGCGCACGATCTCGACGAAGGTCTTGAGCACCATGTCGCCGGCGGCGTGGCCGAAATTGTCATTCACCGACTTGAAGCCGTCCAGATCGAGGATGGCGATGCAGAACGGCGTGCCGCCGCGCTGGAAGCGTTTTTGCTCGACCGCCAGGATTTCCATCAGCGAACGGCGGTTTTCGATATTGGTCAGCTCGTCGCGGGTAGCCAGTTCCTGCACCCGTTTCATGGCTTTCACCAGTTGCTGGTTCTGTTCGGTGATCTTGCGCTGCATGCGGCTCATCATGTTGGCCAGGTAGATACAGCGGCCCAGGGTCATGATGAAGGACAGGCACACCAGCAGCTGGCTCAGGTTGCTGGCTACCGGGAACCGCAAATGCGATCCGGACACGCTGAACGCCAGCACCAGTGCAAGCGATCCGATCAGCCAGCTCACCGCATTCCAGAAGGTGCTCAGGCCGAGCGCGCCGAAAGCATAGATCACGAAAAAATTGATCAGGAACAGATAGCCGACCTGCGGCGCCAGGATCAAGAACCCGGTCTGCATCAGCAACGCCGTCACCACTTGCGGGAAAGTCAGGCCGGGATCCTTGGAGCGGCGCCGGTAGCCGCCTCTGATCAGCAGATAGAAGAGCAGGGTCACCAAGGCCACCGCCACGCCGTAGAACAGCGCGATATCGGCCGGAATCACGCCGGCAAGGACAAATCCCGATAGCAGCAAGGCGTCCAGCAGCCCGCTCAGGGCGACCCGCCCCAGCATGCCCAGCGCCATCGCATTCATTTCTTTCCGTCGTTGCGCTTTCATGTACCCGAATTCCCTTTGAACGCCTTGGTTGTCACTGGTTTCTTCAGCCCGACTGGCAATAAGCAGCCACGCATGACAGACAGCAATTCATTTTTTTGGGAGAAATGGATGCAGGGCATGGCACTAAAGGGGAACAATAATGCCATGTTTTGGCCATCGCACGAATGCGGGATTGAGTAATGTATCAAAATTGTTGCACAACAGATATTCTATAGCTTATCGGAAATTTAAGCCGCATCTGTCCATCCTGGCGAAGGTGTAGAAGCAGATCGGCGCAAATGGGACCGTCACAGTGGAATGTCTTGCGTGTTAAAAAAGGGGTCAGGGGAGTATGAGAGTCATTATTTTGTTATTAGTTGCTGTCGGGATAGGCGGTTGGTACTGGAATCGTCAAAATACTATCGATGAAGCCAGCGTCACGCGCTTTTACGACACCGCCACCGAGCATGTCCTGAACGGCCGCGGCCAGGAACTGTGCGCCATGCTGACCAAGGATTTTACGCGCAGCGGGATCAACTCGACCAGCCAGGGACGGATCCAGGAAAACGCCGACAAGCAGGAAACCTGCGACAAATACACCAAGATGTTCGATGCCATGGCGCGCACCGGCGGCATGATGTCGACCAACTACCAGGTCTACATCGAGCATATCGAGGTCAGCAAGGACAAGCGCAGCGCCGAAGTGAAGCTGGCGACCAACGTCAGCATGGCGATCGGGCCGGTCGGCAGGGTCGCCGAGACCCGGGACAAGAGCGTGGAGACGCTGGTGATACGCAATGGCAAGGTGATGCTGCAGAAATCCGAGGGGACGGCGATTACCAGGACTATCGGCGATCGGTTCTGAGACGGACAGGAATGCTTTAGGAAAATAAGACGGCTGCGAGGTCGTCTTTTTCATTTCAAGCACGAAGAGCGATATTCCCGCAAACGGGGATATAAATTTGGACCTGCAAAATTTGGACCACAAATAAAAACGCCCGCTTGCGCGGGCATTTGTATTCTTGGCGGAGTGGACGGGACTCGAACCCGCGACCCCCGGCGTGACAGGCCGGTATTCTAACCAACTGAACTACCACTCCTAAACTGCTCTTCAGTGCCGCCAGATAATCTGCTTGGTGGGTGCTGAGAGGCTCGAACTCCCGACCTACGCCTTGTAAGGGCGCCGCTCTACCAACTGAGCTAAGCACCCGAATTGCACACTTAGTCAGACTATCTTTCGGTGCGTATGTCACTACGCCTGAAGGGGGCAGATTGTACAACGGTTTTTTTAAAAAAACCAGCGCTTCGCTAAAAATTGTTTAAAAAGTTTTTAGCGGCTCTGCATTTCCCTCTGCAAGCATCGCGGATTCCGCCCGCAAAATCGCAGCCCGGCGGCCACGCGGTACGGCGCACTCTGCTATTCTTTCGGGTGAATTGGTTTTCCGGAACAATGGAACGCCGGGTTCACCTCGACTGTCGTAACTGCCGGAATGTTGCGCAGCTTATCACCCTGACGCAGACCGATGCGCGCGGCGCGGTTTCATTACGGCGCCGCCGTGACGGACTATCGTCCCCATAGAAATATACAATTAATGCTATCAACAGATTGTATATAATTAACTTTTACTATCGAAAGGAATCAGATGAAAACAATCGGACAATCTCTCGCACCATTCAAGGTCGAAGGCGTAAAACCTGGCTTCAACCTGCCTGAAGAAAACGGCGTGTCGGCGTTTGAAACCGTCACCGAAACTTCGTTTCCTGGCAAATGGAAAGTCTTGTACTTCTACCCGAAAGATTTCACATTCGTCTGCCCGACTGAAATCGTTGCCTACAACAAGCTGGCGCGCGACTTCGATGACCGCGATGCAGTCTTGCTGGGCGGCTCGTCCGATAATGAATTCGTCAAGCTGGCATGGCGTCGCGAGCACTCCGACCTGAGCAAGCTGGGCCACTGGCAGTTCGCCGACACGACCGGCGCCCTGATCGACCAGCTGGGTATCCGTCATGAAGCCGGCGTTGCACTGCGCGCGACTTTCATCATCGATCCGAACAACGTCATCCAGCACGTTACCGTCAACAACCTGGATGTCGGCCGCAACCCGGAAGAAACACTGCGCGTCCTTGACGCTCTGCAAACCGGCGAACTGTGCGCCTGCAACCGCGCTCCTGGCGGCGAAACCCTGTAATCCATCCGGATCCGGTCAGGCGTGGCGCGCCTGATCCGCTTGTTACAGCAAGCAATTCTGCCATGCAGCAAACGTCCGCAGCGGGGTCGGCCCAGACGGCCTGCCCCGCGCACGGACGCGATTTGAATTCCGTATTTCAGTATTCAGTATTTCAGTATTTCAGTATTTCAGTATTCAGTATTTAAGGAGAAACCATGGATATGCTTCAACTACGAGACGCCATCCCATCGTATGCCAAGGACGTCTGGATCACCCTGGACGGCGCTTTGAACAAGTCTGGCCTGGCGCCCGAAGTCGCGGCGGCTGCAGGCATTGCGGCAGCGATCTCGGCCGGCAGTCCGCAACTGGTTAAAGCGTTCCAGGGTTTGACCACGGAAGTGGAAGCCACCGCCGCCAAGACCGCGGCCGCCATCATGGGCATGACCAACATCTGGTACAGCTACCTGGACCTGGCAGAGGACGCGGAACTGAAAACCCAGCCGCCGCAAATCCGCATGCAAGGCTACGCCACCCACGGCGGCGTCGACAAGAAGCACTTCGAGATCTACACGCTGGCGGCATCGATCGTCGGCAAATGCCGCGGTTGCGTCAGCGGCCATATCGCCGAGCTGAAAAAGCTGGGCATCACGCCGGCCGAACTGCGCGACATCGGCAAGCTGGCGGCAGCCGTCAACGCCACCAGCAAACTGATCAAGCTGAACTGATCCGGCATCCGTCATGCCGCTCAAAAGCCATCCGCAGCAGCCGATGGCTTTTTTATTTGGACCAGCGCTTGCTCTCGTCCTAAAATGGTTTACAGCTTGTCTTAATCTGTCCAGTCGAGGAGAGCGCGATGAACGCCAGGATCCATCTAGGCTTGTACTGCGGCGCGGCGCTCTTGCTGGCAGCCTGTAATCTCATACCGGGGCAGGCGCCGCCACCGCCAGTGCCTGCCACCACACCCAATGCCACCTCGACTGCCACCACGCTGGACGACTACAAGCGCGGGCTGGCGCAAAGAATCGTCGCCGTCAACTCCACCGAAGTGTATGTCGGCCGGCCGCAGGCGCTGCTGCGCGCGGTGATCGTGGTGAAATATTATGTGAACGCCGACGGCCAGCTGCTGCGCGCTGAAATCCTGCGCAGCAACAAGGACCGCACGGCCGAGGCCAGCGCCCTGGCGGCGGTGCGCCGCGCTGCGCCCTTCCCTAAACCGGACAGCAAATTCCTGCGCCGCGGCGAGGTCGAGATCGCGGAAAGCTGGCTGTTCAACGACGACGGCCGCTTCCAGCTGCGCTCGGTCGCCGAACAGCAGATGGACCAGTAGCGCGCTGTACATGCTGGCGGTCGCGCCCTGGCGCCGGCGCGGCCGGCGAAACTTGCTTCGCGCGCACTTCTCGCCTACCATCGAGCTACCAGCCAGGACGCAAGGAAGCACTCGCGCGACTCTTCATCGCGCCGCGTCCGCACCTACTCCCCTTTTTCTACGAGACCGCACAGTCATGGATATCAAGCCGCCAATCACCATTTCCAGCTTCGACCTGGAACGCATTGAACAACTGCTGGCATCGGCCGCCTACCGCAACCTGCCAGGAATCGATGCTCTGGAACAGGAGCTGCAACGCGCCACGGTGGTCGATCCGGAACAGATTCCGCCGGGCCTGATCACCATGAATTCCGCCGTGCGCTTCATTGACGATGTCAGCAAGGTCGAATACGACATGACGCTGGCCTATCCCGGCCCGTCCAATCCGCCCGATGCGGTATCGATCCTGGCGCCGGTCGGCAGCGCCCTGCTCGGCCTGTCGGTAGGACAGTCGATTTCCTGGCAGGGTCCGGGAGGCCGCCCGCTGCAGCTGCGCATCCTGGACGTGACGTACCAGCCGGAAGCCAACGGCGAGTTTCACCTTTAACTCCCTCTGCAATCGCATTCGTATGCGGCAGGGGCAACGCTGCTGCCGCAGGTTTTCAAGACGCCGAATCAGCGCGTCTGTTAGGCAAAAAGTAAAGACAGGTCACCATGTTAAGCGCAGATTATCAACGCCCTCCCAAACTCTATCGCTATTCGGAGCGGCAATGGCTGGAACGCTCCCTGACGCTCGGCGAATTCCGCCTGCGTCCGCCGGCCGAAAGCCTGCAGATCAGCAATCTCCACCATCCGCGCAATTCCGGCAGCAAGGCCTTGCCACAACTGCTGACCCTGAGCCTGAGCAGCAGCGACGACGCCAGCCTGTTCAACGCCTTCGCGCCGTCCGACTGCTGCCTGGTGATCCACGACACCGAGCAGTTCGGCGAACTGGTGCATCGCGCCGCCCAGCGCCTGCTGCCCAACTGGGCCGGCATCGACGCCGCCATCAGCTACGGCCAGCCGAGCCCGCTCGGGGCTACGTTTACCAAGCCGAAGCGCGACGCCGCCCAGCACGAATGGCTGTTTGCCTGGCGCCCGGCGCAGGCCACCATCGCGCTGCGGCCGATCGTGATCCAGATCGGCAATATCGAAAAGATTGCGGAACTGCGCGACCGTAAATAACCCGGGTGCGCCAGCACTGCCGCCGGGCCGGAAATTGCCTGCAACCGGCGCCATCCGGTGCACATTTGCGGACAAAAACACCACGTTGGCAGATAGGCACAGTAGCCTGTATCATCGGCGATATTGCCTAAGCCGGCTCGGCTGCAGCCGTCATGGCTTGTATTGGCTATACTGAAAAAATCACGAATCGAGGAGTCTCACAATGCACAGATCCACTTTGAAAACCACTCGCAGCGATGTCCGTAGCCTGGTCAAGGATGCGCAAGAACTGTTCCGCGAAGCCGCGGCCACTACCGGTGAAAAAGCCGAGGATCTGCGCCAAAAAGGTTTGGAACTACTTGACGCCGCTGTATCTAAAGCACAAGACGTGCAGGCGGCAGCGATCGAGGCCGGCAAGGATCTCGCCGCCACCACTGATGACTATGTCCAGGAAAACCCATGGCGCGCAATCGCCATTTCCGCCGGCATCGGCTTGCTGGTCGGACTGGCAATTTCCCGCAAGTAAACGCAGCATAACCGTCAGGCACGCATGAACCCACAACAAGCCAAGCACAGCAGTCCAGGCCTGGTGTCCGGCCTGGTCAGCACCGCCAAGAACATGTTTGCCCTGGTGATCAGCCGCATCGAGCTGGCCGCCCTGGAGTTTTCCGAAATCGGCGCCCATCTGCTGAAGCTGTTGCTGGTGTGCGCCCTCAGCATCGTCGCGCTGTGGTTCGCGCTGGCGTTCTGGAGCGCGCTGGTGGTAGTGCTGGCGTGGGAATCGATGGGCTGGAAGATACTGGTGATCCTGGGCGCCTTCTTCACCCTGCTGGCGCTCGGCTCGGCCTTGTATGTGCGCAGCGTACTGCGCAACGGCCGGCTCGGCTTGCCGGTCACCATGGCTGAGCTGCGCAAAGATCGCGACGCCATACTTTGAGCGGGGAAACAGACATGAGCCGACACGCAGGACTGGATAATCATCTGTCGCCCGCCGAGCGCAAGCAGAAACTGCTGGCGGAAGGCGCGAAATTCCGTACCGAGATGCTGCATTCGCGCGATATCGTGCGCGCCAACCTGAACACCAAATCGCTGGCCACCGTACTGCTGGGCCGCGCCAGCGGCATCGCTTCGTCACTGTTCAGCACTTCCCGCAGCCTCAAGGGCAGCAACCTGCCGGCCATGCTGCCGCTGCTGGTGACCGGCGCATCGTGGCTGTCCAAGCGCGGCACGCGCAAACCCCTTTTAATCGGCGCCGCCGTGATCGCAGCGATCGGCGGCGCCATTTTTGTCAGCAGTAGGAATAGTAAAGAAACAACGGATGACGAATTGCCGTAATCCCCGGCCGGGGACACGGTTTTTTGCTGAAGCTGTCTCAACCTTCGAGAGGAAAAACCATGAATAAATTCAAGATAGGCGCCCTGGTTCTGGCAGTGACCATGGCCACTGCAGGCTGCGCCGACATGTCGGAAACGCAAAAAGGCACCGCTTATGGCGCCGGTGCAGGCGCCGTTCTGGGCGGCCTGGTGGGCGGCATTGCCGGCCCTGGCGGCGCCAAGCGGACAGCCGCCGGTGCAGCGATCGGTGCTGCGATTGGCGCGGTTGGCGGCAATATCTGGGGCAAGCACCAGCAGGATCAGAAACTGGCGATGGAAAGAGCTACTGCCGGCACCAATGTCCAGGTCACCCAGACTGCCGATAACCGCCTGAAGGTCAACGTTCCGGCCGATACCGGCTTTGCTACCGGCCGCGCCGACCTCAATCCAGCCCTGCGCCCGATCCTGGACCAATTGGCGACAACGCTGGTGCAGAACCCGGCATCACTGGTGGAAGTCTATGGCCATACGGACAACACCGGCACTGACGCCATCAATGGTCCGCTGTCACGCCAGCGCGCGCAGAATGTCAGCAGCTACCTGAGCAGCCGCGGCGTCGCGCCGAACCGCATCACCATGGATGGCCTCGGTTCCACCCAGCCTCTGGTCGCCAACGATACGGTCGCCAACCGCGCGATCAATCGCCGTGTTGAATTGTTTGTCCGCGAACCGGCTCCTGCTCAGGGCCAGCCGCAGGCACAAGCCTATTGATCCAAGCAGAAGTCTTGGGCAAAAAAAACCAGTCAATGCATCGACTGGTTTTTTTTACGACCGGCTACTCAGCATTACTTTGCGACCGGCTCCGAAGCAGCGCTGGCTGCGGCAGTAGCGGCAGTGCTTGCCGAGGCACCGGCAGCAGCGGCTGGCGCCGCCGGGACTTCAGGTTCCTTGAACTTGCCGCCGGACTGGTTAGCCATGTAGACCACCGCGCGCGCCACTTCGATATCGTCGAGATCCGGATTGCCGCCCTTGGCCGGCATCGCCCGCAAACCGTGCAGCGCGTAGCCGACTACCTTGTCATAGCCGTCAGCCAGACGCGGCCCCCAGGCGCCGGCATCGCCGACCTTGGGAGCGCCGGCAACGCCAGCCGCATGGCAGGCGGCGCAGGTCGACTTGAAGACTTCTTCGCCGGAAAGCAGCTGCTTGGGCGCGTTGACGTCCTTGAAGGTGAAACCGGCATCGGCGACCGGCTGGATACGGGCCGCAATCGCTTCCGGCGTCTGTCCTTCCGAACCGGCGCCGACTTTCTTGCCGGCGGTGACGTATTGCACCAGCAGCACAATACAGATGATAGGTACTAGAAAACCGGCTGCAACAGCAATGATCAGTTGCTTAGGCGTCTTGATCGCGGATTGATGTTCTTCGTTTTGTGCGTCGCTCATAATTCCCTCAGTGCAATTTTCAAAGCCATAGCCGGATACGCGCCAAAAAACCGTCCCAACTGCCTGAACAGTCCACGATCCCTCGCCAAACCCTTGATTATAGTCGCAATAAATACTATTTGGAACGAACAACAGTTGCTTTAAATGGACGCGCGCGCAGAAAAACGGTATCCTTCATGCCTCTTCACCGTTCCTCTCATGCGGCTGTAGCTCAGTGGATAGAGTATTGGCCTCCGAAGCCAAGGGTCGCTGGTTCGATTCCAGCCAGCCGCACCAGTTTTTCTCAATAAAATCAAAAACTTGATCGATCTCTTGCAGACCGCGACATGATCCTCGGACAGCCGGTCTGGCGGCTCGTTGCGTGTGGACAGCATCAACTTTTCCGCGGTTGATGCTTGCCCCAGCACGACGCTTATTTTTTTTCCGGCATGGCGGATGAATGGTGGCTGGTGATGAGCCATTGGGCGCCGTCCCATCGGTAGGTATAGGTGTAGCGCGCTTGGACCACCGCCCCGGTTTTGCCGAAGGTAAACGTGTACAAGCCGGCGTCAACGGCGGAATTGCAGCCTAGCTCAATGAAGCGAAAATCAATCTTCCCGGATGGACGGTTCTCAAGGAAGTGCTGGAAATAATCCTCCTTCTCGGCCGGCGTCAGCCGCGGCTTGTTTGAAACCGTCGGCAGGAGGATGGAGCGCACGGCGTAATTAGCGACCACCTTGCGGGCATCGCCAGTCTGCAGCGATTGATTCCAGCGATCAAAGAGTCCGGCAACTTCTTGCTCCGATATCGCCCTGCAGCTCTCGGTCCTGAATGCAATCGGATTATCCGATGCGGTTTGATGCATTGCACAACCAGCTAGCGCAAGAGTCAATACGAAAACACCGGTGATCTTCATTGGCTACTCCTTGAGGTGTGGTGGAATCCTGCCCAATGCCGTGCATTGGGTTGCGAGAGCCCAATTTATCATGCCAAACGATGCTTTTGGGCAATATTTGGCATGCACACATCAATAAGATAGCTAACCGCTTCGTGCGGAAATGGACTTGGCAGCCTTTGCTGCTCCTGTGGCAACCGGCTGGCGCCGGTTCAGACCAGGGACGCCCAGAGATGCTGCGCCGCGTAGGCACGCCACGGCCGCCAGGCTTCCGCCCGCGCGCTGAGCTCCTTGGCGTTCGGCCTGGCTCCTCCTTCATGCAGCGCAATCGCATTCATCAGCGCCACATTTGCCGCAGGAAATGCATCCGGTTCGCGCAGATGCCGCAGCGCAAAGTATTGCGCGGTCCAGTCGCCGATGCCGGGCAATTCGCACAATTTTTGCACGGCTTCGGCCAGGCTGGCGCGGCTGTCCAGCAATTGCGGATCGGCCACCAGCGCGGCGGCCAGGGCCGACAAGGTAGCTGCGCGCGATTTCGGCATGCCGAGCGCCGCCAGGTCGGCTGCGGCCACGCTCGCCGGCTGAGGGAATACATGGGTGAGCCCGGGGCGGTCCGGACAGGTTTCCTTTAACGCGACACCATGCTGCGCCGTCAGCTTTCCGGCCAGCCTGATGGCGCCGCTGACCGTAATCTGCTGTCCCAGCACCGCGCGCATGGCTTGTTCAAAGCCATCCCAGGCGCCCGGTACGCGCAGCCCCGGCCGTGCGGCAGTCAACCGCGCCATCAAGGGGTCTTCACCAAGCTGGCTGTTGATGATTTGCGGGTCGGCGGCGAGATCGAACATTCTTCTCAGACGGGCGATGATGCCCGCCAGCGATGCCAGGCGCGGAAAACGGATGGTGACTTGCAAGGCGTGGCCGGCGCCTTGCCGCACCAGCACCGTGCCCTGTGCGCCATCAAGGCTGATGCTGCGGGAATAGCAGCCGTCGGCCACCAGTTCCACGCCGGTGATCGCGCGCGCCTGCAAAAACGCCAGCATGGCCGGCCAGTCGTAAGGCGGGTGGTAGCGCAACAATAGCGTGACTTCGCCGTGCTTTCCGGCCGATTGATCGGGCTGGCTGCTGCGCCGCAAGGCGCCCGGCGGACGTTCGTAGAGGCCGTGGAATACTTCGTTAAAGCGCCGTACGCTTCCGAAACCGGCGGCGAAGGCGATTTCAGTCAGCGGCATGCGGGTTTCGTGGATCAGCTGCTTGGCCAGCAGCACGCGACGGGTCTGGGCTACCGTCACCGGCGAGGCGCCTACATGCAGCACGAACAAGCGGCGCAGCTGGCGTTCGCCGACGCCAAGCCGGCCAGCCAGCGCGTCCATGCCGGCGTCATCGAGGGCGCCCATTTCTATCAATGCCAGCGCACGCGCCACGGTGTGCGACACGCCGGTATTGGAAACGCCGCGCCAGGCGCCCGAATCGGGCGCGGCTTCGGGCCGGCAGCGCAGGCAGGGGCGGAAACCGGCTTCCTGGGCGGCGGCGGCAGTGCGGAAAAAAAGGACATTTTCCGATTTGGCGGTGCGCGCAGGACAGATCGGCCGGCAATAGATGCCAGTGGTCTTGACGGCGACGAAGAAGCGGCCGTCGAAGCGCGCGTCGCGGCTGGCCAGCGCCCGGTAGCAGGTGTCGTGATCGAGTTCCATGGCGGCATGATCGCGCCATTGTTTTGCACTGTCTAGCGGTTTTCGGACATGGACATGACGGCAATTATCATGAAAATGTTGAGGTCCGAAAAGCACCAGTACGCGATATTACGGCACGCAATAATCGGCGCCGTTCACAACCCATCGGAGACGCGCGTGCTGATGCAGATTGGGCGCCGTGCAACGACCGCGCTGTTTACCGCCGGCGCGCAACGCATCAGCCTGGGTGCCTGTCCGATGCTGGCGGCGATGGGCACGATCCGGGATATTGCCTTGGAAGTGCGCGCCAGCGGCAGCCGGGAAGCCATGCAGCGCAGTTTCTATGGCTTCCACCAGGCTGAAGCTCTATTTGCCGTTGAGGGCCGGCCATAGGCGCGGACCGCCGTCGCCGTAGCGGTCGTCAAAGCGTTTCAATACCGCTTCGCGCGTGGCGTCGCTCAAGCTCGGATATTTATCGCCCTGCTCGATGGCGGCATAGGCTTCGCCGGCCTTGGCAAGGTCGTCGGGGATATGGAAGCTGCTGACGAACTCCTGCTGCCACTGCTCGGTCACCTTGGCCACCAGCACCGCGCGCGCGGAATGGTTCAATACGCTGAATTCATCGACGCCTGCCGTAATCCGCTGCAACGTTTCAGTCAATCCCTCTTCGGTCAGCGGCGCCTTGGTGAATTCTTTAACGGCATGTGAGCCACTCGTCTTACTCATGTCACTCTCCTTGGGTTAAGTGGTGTGATGGTGGACGACCCGCTTGCCGCGGGCGGATGTTGCAGACTCGGTATTGTTTGGATTTGCCAGGACTTTTTCGCGGAGAAAATCAGTGCGAGGTGAAAAAGCGTTCCTGCATTTCTTCCAGCCCGAGCGTGTGCAGCACTTCGTGCAGACGCTCGGTCGGTCGTTTGCGCGGCAGATTTTTGTAATTGGCGATAATCAATTCATTCTTCATCGAATGCTCCCAGCCGACCAGTTCGGTCACGCTGACTTGATAGCCATGCGCTTCCAGCTGCAGACAGCGCAGCACATTAGTGACCTGGCTGCCGAATTCCCGGGTATGCAGGGGATGGCGCCAGATTTCGGTCAATGCATCCTTACCCAGCGACTTACCCTTGTTCTTTTTCAGCACAGAAGCCACTTCGGCCTGGCAGCAAGGCACCAGCACCATGAAGCGCGCCTGTTTCTTCAGGCCGAATTGGATCGCATCGTCCGTCGCGGTATTACACGCATGCAATGCCGTGACAACATCGATCCGGTTCGGCAGCAAGGTGGACTCTATCGATTCCGCCACCGACAAATTCAGGAACGACATGCCTGGAAATTCCAGCCGCTGCGCCAGCTCCTGCGATTTCTTCACCAGCTCTTCGCGCGTCTCGATACCGAAGATGTGCGAATTGTCCTTGAGCGTCTTGAAGAACAGGTCGTACAGAATGAAGCCCAGGTAGGACTTGCCCGCTCCATGGTCGACCAGCTGCACGCCGCTTTGTTCCCGCTGGATTTCCTGCAGCAAGGGTTCGATGAATTGATATAGATGATATACCTGCTTGAGCTTGCGGCGGCTGTCCTGGTTCAATTTGCCGTCGCGCGTCAGGATATGCAGCTCTTTGAGCAGTTCTATCGATTGGCCGGGACGAATTTCATGCTTGGCCGCCTGCTGGCCGGAGGTGCTGGATTCTGCTTTGATGCCGTTCATGGAGCTTGCTTTCTGTCGGCCAGGCTGGCCCGTTATCCCCCAAGTATAACGGCTTCAAGGACCAGAGGTCTTGAAACACCAGCGACCGGCCAAAAATGCTAGCGCCGCATCAGGTTCACGCGACCGATCGTGCAAGAGTAACGGCCCAGCTCGATATCGTTGCGCAAGCCCATTTTTCTCATGGCAGAGGCTTTTTGCAAGCCCACGGTCTTGACGCTCTTTTGGAGGCTGGCGGCGATTTCCCGCAGGCTGTTGCCTACCACATACATCTTCAGCACCTCGACTTCACGCCTGGTCGGCGCTTTGCCGCTCGGGCCCTTCTTGAGCAGCAGCCGCGCCGCCTTGCTCACGTATGGCACGCGGCGAGAGCCCTCCACGACAGCGCGCCCCAGCTCGTTCATATCGTCGCTCTTGTGCACCACGCCGCTCACGCCGCTATTCGTAATCTGATACAGCACGGCCGGAATGTCGATGGTGGTCAGCACGATCAGCGCTATCTCCGGGTATTCGCACTTCAGCTGGTTAAACAGGGTGCAGCCGTCGCCGATCCGGTTGTTCGGCAGCGAAAACTCGGAAATCAGCATGTCGCAGGGCGTATCTTGCAGCCGCGCCGACAGTTCCGCAGTCGAGGTCGCCGTGGCCACCACCGCATAGCCGGGCGTCAGGTCTATATATTGCCGGACACCCGAAATAACGGCTGGGTGATCGTCGGCCAGGATGATTTTGATCATGGAGTTCCTCCCGAAAATAAATGATTGAAGTAGCGCGCTAGGGATTTACTTATTGTTAAGGAATAGAAAGTATCCGGCTTACATGTTATTAAATATATATGCAAATTTCTTAAATGTGCACTTGAATTGATAACTTAGATGCAAAATAGTTAATATTTAACCAGCAGTCGCAGGTTGTTGGGACTTACGGAATACCGATCTTGCTGGACCAAGCCAGTCCGGTTTGGTTTTACCAAGGAGTACGCACAGTGAAAATCATTCTTGCAGACGATCACCCCGTATTTACCGCTGGGGTGCGCGTTTATCTGAATCACCTGCCGGATTGCCGGGTAGTGGCCAGCGTTTCCAGCGCCGATGCGCTGGTCGAGTGCCTTCAATCAACCCCGTGCGATCTGGTCATCACCGAGTTTTCGATGCCGATGACGCGCGTCAGCGATGGCTTGCACCTGCTCTCGTACATACGGCGCCATCACCCGCATACATGGCTGGTAGTGCTGACCACGAATGATTTTCCGGTGGTGCTGCACCAGATCATCAACAGCGGCGTGAACGGCTTGCTGCACAAGAGCGACGCCATTCCCGAGATCGGCAAGACCATCCGGCATCTGGGTAACAGCACGCCTTACGTGGGCCCTTCGTTTGAGGCTTTGCTGCGCAACGGCATGGAGGAACAAGTCAGGTATCCGATCCCCAGCCCGCGCGAGACCGAGGTGCTGCGCCTGTACGTGGCGGGCAACAGCTTGCGCGATATTGCCAGGCGCTTCAGCAAAAGCGTGAAGACGGTCAGCCTGCAAAAAGCATCAGCAATGAAAAAACTGGGTTTGCGCAACGATATCGAGCTGGGCCGCTACTGCGCCACGGTCAGCGGCGACAATATCCAGCCGGAAGGCCAGGAAGACTGGTGTCTGCCGGAGCTCGAAAGCCGCGAGCGGCCGCGCACGGCGTGAGGCTCAACGCTGCCGGCCGAGATTGAAGATCTGCGTCATCGGCGTCCATTTTTCGCCCGCCGGAGTCCATGGCGTGGCAGCCTGGAACCGCCACATCAAGGTTTCCCATTCCAGCACCCAGGGATTGCCGCGGGCGGCCTGCGCCATCCGCTCTGCGCTGTAGACGGCGTCGTCGGTGTCCATCACCATCACCAGCCGCGTGCCGAGGCGATAGATTTCCATGGCGAGCACGCCCTGCTGCCGCAGATGCGCGGCGATCTCGGGCCAGATCTCGCGATGATATTGTTCGTATTCTTGAATCAGAGCCGGATCGTCTTGCAGATCCAGCGCCAGGCAGTAGCGCATATCGGCAGCTCCTTGCAGTCCAGTCCCTGGTTCGGCCAGCCGCCGCCGATCAGATGAATAGCGTCGGACCGGATCGATGTCATTTTTACAGGTCTATTGGCTGGACCAATAATAGCACGCCAAAAATCCCGGCGGCAACGCCTGAATCCCGCTGTCTATCTTGCCTGGGACGAGTTTCCCCCGCATCTGTTTCGACTGCCGGCAGCTCCGGCATGGCACAATATGAAAAATATCTTTCAATGCTGCCATGCCCATACACGTCATCCATAACCGTCGCCTGTATCAACAAATCGCCGATCAGCTGCGCGACATGATTGACCGCGGCGAATACGGTCCCGGCGACAACCTGCCGCCCGAACGGGAGCTGGCCAAGCAGTTCGGCGTCAGCCGCACTTCCGTGAGGGAAGCCTTGATTGCGCTGGAAGTCATCGGGATTGTCAGCGTGCGGGTCGGCAATGGCGTGACGGTGCTGCCGCCCGAGGAGCAGGCCGCAGCCAAGGATGAAGCCAAGCCATCGGCGCTGCAGCAGGCCGCGCGCCGCAGCGGCTGGGAAATCGATCCGGAACTCGACCTGGAAATCAGCCACGAGCTCGACGATGAAATCCCGCCGTTCAAGCTGCTGCAGGCGCGCCGTCTGGTTGAGCCGGAAACCGCCGCCCTCGCCGCAGTCAACGCCACCGACGAGCAGCTGCGCAGCATCGCCGCAGCGTATGCGCGCAATGTCGAAGACAACCGCAACGGTTCGCATACCCATCCCGGCGACCGCCTGTTCCATATCCGCATCGCCGAAGCCAGCGGCAACCCAGCCTATCTGCTGCTGGTCAGCCATCTGCTGGGCCGCAAGTACGGCATGATGTTCCAGCGCCTGCAAACGCTGTACACCTCGAAAGACATGCCGAACCGTTCAGAGCATGAACACCAGCTGATCCTGGAAGCGCTGCAGGCGCGCGATCCGGTGGCTGCGCGCAAGGCGATGCGCGCCCACATGGATTCGGTGGTGAAGATTTTTTCCCGTTCGGTGCCGGAGCACAGCGTCAAATATCAACCGGATCCACTTCCAAAGACCACTTCGCGCGCGTCTTGATCTGCCGCAGTTCGGCCATCCAGTCGCCCAGGAAAGCCTGCAGGCCGGGACGCGACGGGCACTCGATCAGCAATTGCGCGCGGTCGACGTTGGCGACCCGGGTCATGGTCATCGGAATCGGATCATGCATGGTGATGCCCTCGTGCTCGATGCAATGGGCCGCCTGCTGCAGGAATTCAATCGCAGTTTCCAGCTCTTTCGCTTCTGCACGCAATAAAGCCTGGTAGATGTAAGGCGGCAAGCAGGCTTGTGCGCGCTCTTCCAGCAAGGACGTGGCGAAGTGGTCATAATCGTGGGCGATCACGGCGGCATACAGCGGATGCTGCGGATAGCGCGTCTGGATCAGCACTTCGCTGGGACTGCCGCCCTCTTTCTGGGCGGCGCGGCCGGCGCGGCCGGCCACCTGCATCAGCTGCGCAAACAGCCGTTCGCTGGCGCGGTAGTCGTGGGAAAACAGCGCTGTATCCGGATTCAGGATGCCTACCAGCGTCAGGTTTTTGAAGTCATGTCCCTTGGCCACCATCTGGGTGCCGATCAAGATATCCACCTCGCCATTGTGGACACTGTCGAATGCGGCTTGCGCGCTGCCCTTGCGGCGGGTCGAATCGGCATCGATGCGCAGCACCCGCGCTTCCGGAAACATGGCTTGCAGCCCTTCTTCCAGTCTTTGCGTGCCGCGGCCAAGCGGCTGCAAATCGATATTGCCGCAGGTCGGGCAGGATTTCGGGATGCGCAACTCCAGGCTGCAGTGATGGCAGCGCAGCCGATGCTCGGGTTTGTGCAGCACCATGAAAGAAGTGCAGCGGGTGCAGTTGCTGACCCAGCCGCAGGCGTCGCAAGCAATCACCGGCGCATAGCCGCGCCGGTTCAGGAACAGCAGCGACTGCTCGCCGCGTTCCAGCCTTTGCTTCAGTGCGCTGACCAGGGTCGAGGTCAGGCCTTCGCTGGGTTTGTCGCGCTCCATGTCGATCCGGCGCACCTTCGGCAACACCGCATCCTTGACCGCGCGCTCGCGCAGTTCCAGTTTCTTGTAGCGGCCGGACTGCGCGTGATGCCAGGTTTCCAGCGACGGCGTGGCGGAGCCCAGCACGATCGGGATGCTCAGCTGATGGGCGCGCCATACCGCCAGATCGCGCGCCGAATAGCGCAAGCCTTCTTGCTGTTTGTAGGAGGGATCGTGTTCCTCGTCGATGACGATGAGCTTCAAATGTGGCAAGGAAGCCAGCACCGCCAGCCGCGTACCCAGGATGATGCGCGCCTGTCCCAGGTGCGCCGCCAGCCAGTGGCGCATGCGCTCGCCTTCGGCCAGGCCGCTGTGCAGGGTGGCCACCGTGACACCGGGGAAACGGGCGCGGATATTCCCTTCCAGCTGCGGCGTCAGGTTAATTTCCGGCACCAGGATCAGGATTTGCGAGAGGTTGTCGGCGCCGTTCTCGTTGTGCGCCAGAATCTGCGCTGCCGCTTGTAAATAGACCTCGGTCTTGCCGCTGCCAGTGACGCCATATAAAAGGGTAGGCGCAAAACCGGTGGCGCCGGCGATCGCATCGGCCGCCTGCTGCTGCGCCGGATTGAGCCGCGCCACGTCGATCGGCGTGGCGTCGTGCGCGCTGCCGGCCTGCTGCAATTTCTTCAATCCACGGTCCAGGGCGACCGGCTTTTGCGCCCGCAAATTCTTCGGCAAGCCCGGCAAGGCCACCTCGCCCAGCGGCCGCTGATAGTAGTCGGCGGCAAAGCGGCACAGCGCCAGCCATTGCGTCGACAAGGGCGGCAGCTGATGGCGTACGGCTTGTACATTTTTTAATTTTTCGACAGGAACGTCGCTCTCGTCGCTGAGGCCGACGATCATGCCCACCACTTCGCGCCTGCCGAACGACAGTTGCACCAGCTGGCCGACCTGCGGCGCAGGCTCGCTGTCGTCGCTGGCCTGCCAGCGATAATCGAAGCTGCTATCGAGGGGGGTATCGAGGACGATTTGAAGAATGCTTTGTTTCACGAACTTAATGTGATTCCCGAAGAAATAGGCTAACTGTCGGTTTCATAAGTGCTTTTGAAAGTGCCCGCATTATCTGTGGATAACTTTGTGGACAACGTCAGCTACACATTCAAAAACAGCGTGTTTACATCTGATTCTGGCTTTTGCCAATACTGAAATAAAAATTAATATCTTTTTAAATCAAAGACTTAATTTATACGCTACGGAGGGAAAAAATTTCCGGCGTATTTAAAAAATGGCCTTGCGGAAACTAAATTATGTGCATAACTAAATTTCGAATGTTCCAAAATGGAGCACAAAAGGTAACATTCATGTCGGCATCCGAAACCGGCACGATGCACCATCATGTGACTTTTTTCGTAGAATCCATCCCATTTTGTTCCGGAAAAATTAGCGGCGCGTCAACTGTGGTGAAATCATCAAGATTTCAAATTCGTAAGATTCCACTTAAAGTAAAACATGAGGAAACGCCCTAAGCATCGGTTTCATAAGCGCTTTTCAAATTATCCACAATGTCTGTGGATAACTTTGTGGGTAACCTGCTCTTGACAGGCTGCAGCCTCATATTTGATGCGGGTTTCAATACATTGCCTAAACTAAAAGCAGAAAATATATCCTTAAAAATCAAATACTTACAAAACACAATCCGTCTGCAAAATAAAAATATCGATATAAATAATTACCGTGGTGCAGCAGATTTATTTTGTGCATAACTAGCGGCTATGGATGTCCGCAGCCGTGCTGAATGTGTTATGCGTGACGCTATGTGACAGTAAAATTTTCCGCAAGGAAATCTAAAAGCCGCTTTGCCAGCCCTATGCGCGCAACTTGCGGCTGATTTCGTGGACCGCATCCACCATCACCGCCACCGATTCCGGCGGCGTAAATTGCGAAATGCCGTGGCCGAGGTTGAAAACGTGGCCGTGGCCGGCTTGCGGGGTGCCATAGGCGTCCAGCAAGCGGCTGACTTCGCTGCGGATCTGTTCAGGATTGGCAAACAGCACGGCAGGATCGAGATTGCCCTGCAGCGCGACGCGGTCGCCGACGCGGGCGCGCGCTTGCGCCAGGTTGACGCTCCAGTCGAGGCCGACGGCATCGGTGCCGATGTCGGCGATCTCCTCCAGCCAGAGGCCGCCGCCCTTGGTAAAGACGATCGCAGGAATCGGCACGCCGTCTTTCTCGCGCTTGAGCTGGGACATCACCTGGCGCATGTAGTCCAGCGAAAATTCCTGGTAGGCGCCATCGGCCAGCGCCCCGCCCCACGAATCGAAAATCATCACGGCCTGCGCGCCGGCATCGATTTGCGCATTCAGGTAGGCCGCCACCGCTGCCGCGTTGGTGCTGAGCACGTGATGCATCAGGTCCGGGCGGTTGTACAACATGGTCTTGACGGTATGGAACTCGCGCGAACCCTCGCCTTCCACCATATAACAGGCCAGAGTCCAGGGGCTGCCGGCAAACCCGATCAGCGGCACCCGTCCGTCCAGTTCAGTGCGGATTTGCGTAACGGCCTTGAAAACGTAGTCCAGCTTGGCCAGATCCGGCGCCTGCAGCGCCATTACGTCTTTTTCATCGCGCAGCGGGCGTTGGAACTTGGGCCCTTCGCCATCGGCGAAATACAAACCCAGCCCCATGGCGTCCGGCACTGTCAGGATGTCGGAAAACAGGATGGCGGCATCCAGCGGAAAGCGGTCCAGCGGTTGCAGCGTGACTTCGGTGGCGTAATCGGGATTGGTCGCCAGGCCCATGAAAGACCCGGCGCGGCTGCGGGTTTTACGATATTCCGGCAGGTAGCGGCCAGCCTGACGCATCAGCCACAGAGGCGTGTATTCGGTCGGCTGGCGCAGCAGCGCGCGCAGGAAGGCATCGTTCTTCAGGGGGGCGAATTGTGACATATGAGGCAGTATGAATGCAGGTGATAACGGGCTCATTATCTCATCCTAAGCCCCTGCTGCGGCAACGCTTTGCCATATGGTCGGTATTAGGGCCGGTCAAGCTGAGCGCCGCCCTGGTGCGCCGCGACCAGGTCATCGAGGAAGGCTTGCAGCACTTCGCCGCGGCTGGACTGGCGCCGCAGCACCATATGCAGGGTGACGTCATAGCACAGCACTGCGGGATGCAGCGGCGCCAGCAATCCCTGCTCCACCAGCGGCGCGGCAAAATGCTCCGGTAGGAAACCGAGATGCCGGCCCGACAGCAGCAGCACCGCGACCGCTTCCATATTGTCGGCCAGGGCGGTCACGCGCGCCGGCGCAAACCCGCCGTCCGCACCATCGGCTTCCGGCAAAGGATAGCTGCGCCAGACCCAGTCGTATTCGGCCACCGCGGCCCGGCTCAGATTGCCGGCCTGCCCGAACAGCGGATGGCCGGCGGCGCAATACGCTACCTGATGCTCTGAATACAGCGGCACATATTCCAGGTTCGGCAAACGATGCCAGAAGTAGCCGATGCCGAGATCGAGCCGGCCGTTGATCACTTCTTCCTCAAGCTGGCCCGGCGCCAGCACCGCCAGCGACAAGGTCACCGCCTCGTCCCTGGCGCGGAACCTGGCGATGGCCTGGCTCAGGCGGGCATTGGCGCTGATGGCGGCGTGGCCGATCAGGCCCAGTTGAAGCTTGCCGGCCAGCTTGCAGCCGATCTGCCGCGCGTTCAGGCAAAAGTGGTCGATATTTTCGATCAGGCGGCGGCTGCTCAGCGCGAACTGCTCGCCGCGCGGGGTCAGGCGGAAACCGGCGCGGCCGCGCTCGCACAGGCGAAAGCCAAGCCGTGTTTCCAGCGTCGCCAGCTGGGTGCTGATGGTGGACTGGCTGACATTCAACGTCGTCTGGGCAGCTGAAATGCCGCCGGCGTCCAGCATCGACAGAAAAACACGGATCAGGCGCAGGTCGAGATCGGATAGCTGGTTGAGCATGCTTGACGGCGGAAGGGTCGGGGATCAGACCGATAATACATCTATCAATATCAATGTAAGTACATAACTACACGTATTTTTTCCGAAGTAATTTGCCGTTAGAGTAACTGCAATACGCCACTCTTAACGCTGCGCCTTCCCGGCCCCGGAGACCATCATGTCAGAAACCCCACTTTACCAACCGCTAGGCGGCAACGACATGCCGCGTTTCGGCGGCATCGCCACCATGATGCGCTTGCCGCATGTGGCCAGCAGCGCCGGACTGGACGCCTGCTTCATCGGCGTGCCGTTCGACCTCGGCACCTCGAACCGCTCCGGCGCCCGTTTCGGCCCGCGCCAGATCCGCAGCGAATCGGTGCTGCTGCGTCCCTATAACATGGCGACCCGGGCGGCGCCCTTCGATGCCTTGCGCGTGGCCGACCTGGGCGATGTCGCCATCAATCCGTATAACCTGCTGGATTCGATCCGGCTGGTCGAAAATGCCTACGACGGCATCGTCGCCTCCGGCTGCCGTCCGATTTCGCTGGGCGGCGACCACACCATCGCGCTGCCCATCCTGCGCGCGCTGCATCGCAAATACGGCAAGATCGGCCTGATCCATGTCGACGCCCATGCCGATGTCAACGACACCATGTTCGGCGAAAAGATTGCGCATGGCACGCCATTCCGCCGCGCTGTCGAAGAAGGTTTGCTGGATTGCCGGCGGGTGGTGCAGATCGGCCTGCGCGGCACCGGCTATACCGCGGAAGATTTCGACTGGTGCCGCGACCAGGGTTTCAAGGTGGTGCCGGTGGAAGAGTGCTGGAACAAGTCGCTGGCGCCGCTGATGGAAGAAGTGCGGGCCCGCGTGGCCGGCGGTCCGGTGTACCTGAGTTTCGATATCGACGGTATCGATCCGGCTTACGCCCCCGGCACCGGCACCCCGGAAATCGCCGGCCTGACCGTGCCGCAGGCGCTGGAAATCATCCGCGGCGCCTGGGGCCTGGACATCGTCGGCGCCGATCTGGTGGAGGTATCGCCGCCGTATGATCCGCTCGGCAGCACCGCTTTGCTGGGCGCGAACCTGGCGTACGAGATGCTGTGCGTGCTGCCGGGCGTGCCGCGCCGCTGAAAATTTTTCCAAGAAAAAGTAAGTGCTGGCACTCGGTTTAAGCGAGTATTTATCGATATCTCTTCTTGAAATCGCGCGGGCTGGCGCCCTTGGCCGCGCGAAACTGGCGGTTGAAATGGGCCAGGTTGCGGTAGCCGGCTTCCTGCGCTATCACCCCTATTGCCTTGTCGGTCTGGATCAGTTGCTGGCAGGCGCTGCCGATCCTCAGCTGGGCCAGGTAAGCGGTCACGGTGAGCTGGGTATGGCGTTTGAAAAAGCGATGAAACGCCCCCACCGACAGCGCGGCCCTTGCGGCCAGCAGTTCCAGCGGAATCGTCGTCTGGAAATTGTCGTGCAGATAGTCCAGCACCTTGCCCATGCGCTGGCGCTGCGCATCGACCGCGATCGAAGCCGACGCCACCGACGCCAGCGGCCGCGCCTGCTGGTCTTGCGCCAGCAGCAGCAATAGTTCCAGCAACAAGGGCAAGCGCTGGGCCGGCGCCAGTTTCTCCATGCGCAGCATCAAGGGCCTGGCGCTGCTCGCTACCTCCGCCGAAAACTGCAAGCCGCGGTCGGCGCGCTTGCCCAGCTGCAGCAGCCCGGCCAGTTCCGGCAGGCTGGTTTGCAGCTGCACCAGCCAGTCCTTCGAAAACCACACCACCACCGCCAGCATCTGCCGCTCGGGAGCAATGCGTTCACCGGCCGACCAGGTGTGCGGCAGGTTCGGACCGAGCAAGACCAGGTCGCCATCCGCAAAATCGGCCAGGTGGTCGCCGACATAGCGCTGCCCGCGCGCGTTCAAGGTCAGGGTCAGCTCGAATTCCGGATGGTAGTGCCATAGGAACGGCAGTTCGGGCAGCTCACGCCACAGCAGCCGCCAGGACTGTCCGGGGGACAGGCTGAGATGTTCGTATTGCGGTCGCATACTGACCTTTAGTTGAGCAATAACATCAGAATAGTATCAATAAGCGGCATTTGCAGCGAAATCTCCCTTGGAGGGCGGGCGCAGAATCGAACTGCCCTAGCCTGAAAAACCAATACGGAGATCCCATGAACCAGTCCCAGACGGAGCAACGCCTCAGCAATCCTTCCGTGCTGTATCCCGACCAGGCGCAACTGCGCGATATCAAGAAGACTCTGCCGCTGCGGGTGCTGACCGCTTCCGATTTCTATCACTGGCAAACCTACGGCTATGTGATTGTCAGGAATGCCGTCAGCGCCGCGCAGGTGCAGCGCACCGCCGATTTCCTGTGGGAGTTCCAGGAGCTCGATCCGCATGCGCCCGAGACCTGGAACCGGGCGCAGCTGCGCGATCATGAAATGACCGAGCTGAACGGTTCCGGCATGGTCGAGGCCTATCATCACCAGACCTTCTGGGACAATCGCCAGACGCCGCGCGTAGTCGATGCCTTCGTCGACATCTGGGACCGCGAAGACCTGTGGGTGACCATAGACCGCGCCAACCTGAATACGCCGAACCAGGGTGCGCGGCGCTTCGGCGGCTTCATCCACTGGGATGCCGATACCTCGGCCGAGCCGCTGCCGGTCAACGTCCAGGGCGTGCTGGCGCTGTCCGACACCACGCCGGAAAGCGGCGGCTTCCAATGCATCCCGGAGCTGTTCCAGCACTTCAGCGCATGGCGCAAGAGCGCGCCCAAGGACCGCAATCCCTGGCGCCCGGAGCTGGCGTCACTGCCGTGGGAAGTGAAATTCATTCCGATGAAAGCCGGCGACCTGCTGATCTTCAACAGCCTGCTGGCGCACGGCATCCGGCCGAACACGTCGGCCAGCCAGGTGCGGCTGGCGCAGTACATCGCGTTCACGCCCGCGCGCGAAGAGCAGGCCGACTTGCGGAAATGGCGGATCGACAGCTGGCGCCAGCGCACGCGGCCGGACAGCTATGCCTTTCCCGGCGATCCGCGCGAATGGGAAAAGACGCGCTATGAGCTGGCGCAGCTGAGCGAACTGGGTGAAAAAATCCTCGGCCTGCGCGACTGGCAAGCCATGCGCGGCCACGGTAGCAAATGGCGCGGCTGATAGCGATACCGTTCGTTGCAGCTCTCATAAAAAAAAACTAACAATGAAACGATTGTCCTCTGAATGGTCGGAGGCGGTCATTGTTCATTTGTTAACGTTTTGATACTTATGGAGCTTCTATGACTACCACGCTACAAAAAACATCGCTGTTTCAAGAAGCCGGGATGACATCGACCATGTTTTCCCACGGTGCCTCATCGCCCCTTTCACCTAAGATCTTCCGGCACTCGATTGACATTTACCTGAAGGATTCCAACGCCACCGGCAATATCTACTTTGCCCGCTACTTTGAATGGCAAGGCATCTGCCGCGAGCGTTGGTTCTTCGAATGCATTTCCGCCGACATGCTGGCGCCGCTGGGCGTATTCATCACCAAGGACGCACAGCAGAAATATATCCACGAGACCTTTGCCTTCCAGAAGGTGGAGTGCGAAGTCAGCACGGCCGCCATCAAGCAATGCTCGTTTTCCTTATTGTTCCAGTTTTTTGTGGAAGGAAGGCTGGTGTCCACCGGCCATCAGCAGATCGTCTTCGCCAACAAGGACAAGAAGATCAGCCGTTTGCCGGAGCATATCCTGGAAAAGATACGGCAGTATGAAAATCCTAGAAACATAGCAACGCTCTCTAACTAGGACCGGAACGCAGCCGTCCGGTTCGTCCGGGCGGCTTGCCGGGCTAGGCCTGCGCGACCGCCGCAACCGCGGGGAATTCCAGCGTGAAGCGCGTATATTCTCCGGCTGCCGATTCGCAGCGGATGCTGCCGCCGAACACCGCCATCACCTGATGGCAGAACGCCAGCCCGATGCCGGAACCGGCGCCCTTCTTGGTCGTATAGTGGGCATCGAAAATATGCGGCAGGACATTGGACGCGATGCCGGCGCCGGTGTCGGTAAAACAGAGGACATTGAATTTCCCCGCGCGCGTGGTAGAGATGCTGATCTCACCCTTGGACGCCGCCTTCAGCGCGTACAGGGAATTCTTCAGCAGGTTGAACAGGACAAACACGAACAGCCGGTCCGAACCGAAGAATGCGTAATCCTCCATGACAGCCAGGTAGATCTTGGCGCGTTCACCCCGCTCGAAGGGATAGCGCTCCAGCGCCTCGTCGACCAGCTGCACCACCGAGTAGTTGGCAAAGGCGTCGGTATCGATGCGATCCAGCTTGGCCGAGGCCAGCATCATGTCGATCACCACCGTCGTGCGGTCGACTTCCTGTGTAATCGAATTGGTGGCCTTCGATAGCTGGTTGACCGTATCCGGCCTGATCGACGGCGCCAGCAGGCCGTGTTCCACCGCCAGCCGGTAGCCCTCCAGCAAAGTCGGCAGGGACTGCTCCATGCCCTTCGCCAGCATGCGGATCGACGTCAGCGGCGTGCGCATTTCATGGCCGACCGTGCTGGCGACAGTCATCGGGTCCAGCAAGTGATGGCGGACGATGGCGACCGACATGACGCCCAGGCTGACCGCGATGAACAGGACGCCGGGCGGATAGAATTCAATGCCGTAGTTGCATAGGTAATCGACGGCGGCGAAGAAATAAATCAGTATCGCGCCTATGCACAGGCGCATCTTGATGCGTTTGCCGAGTTCAGCCACCTGCTGCTCGCGATAGGTGATGTACAGCCCGCGGTTCACCACGATGACCGTTTGCAGCACATGCAGCGGATGCAGCAGCCCGGCCTTCGGATAGTAGCCCCAGAAATACTGGTAGTAGCCGGATACCAGCAGATCCGATCCCAGCAGGAAAATCGCCAGGATGGCGGCGAACGCGTAGGAGGCATAGACGTACTTGCGCTCCGTCGTGCGTTCGCAGATCTCGGTGAGGAAATGGTAGAGGCTGGTCGGCAGGAACAGGATCAGCAGATAGCCGAACTTCACCACGAACATCGCCATATGCGGATCGCGCAAGGTAAACAGGAAAGCCCAGGTGCCTTGCCAAAACGCCGAAGTAATGCACAGCACCAGGAAGCTGATGCCGATGCGCGTGAATCCCTTGGTGCATACCACGTACAGGCCGTAGGCCAGGAAGATCGAAGCAACGACTGCGGGCAGTATCGAATACATGGACGACGATCAGGATGAATGCTTAGGCTATAAAGTGCGCCGATGCCGTGCAATGACGGCTGCCTGGCGTGGCTCGGCGCATACGCTGCGACAACTGGGTCCTTCTTTGCTCAAATCAGTAAATTTACAGCCGTTCTTGCTTTGAAGCAAGATTTTGGCGCAAACCATTATCCAGGATCGCTTTACCGGGGCCGCCAGCGGACAGCAAGGCGTATGGTAGCAATGGATAAAAAATAATAATAATGCAAAATCGGTATAGGGGTGATCCGATCGATTGCGCCCCGGGATTCGGGGCGCGGCGGGATTATCCGCCGGCAAGGAGCCCGGCGCGCCAGGCAGTTGAAGCAACCTGGAAGAATATCAGAAAAACAATAAAAAGCGGCGGCGAGGCTGTCCTGCCTATTCGCTAGGCGTCATTGCCAGACCGTTGCTGCGCTCTATCGATGCCGACCACAGGGTCAGGCCGAGCGCCAGCACCGCCAGCGCCACGCCGACATAGGGCAAGGTGGTCAGCTGGAAACCGGCGCCGATCGCCATGCCGCCAAACCAGGCGCCGCCGGCGTTGCCCAGGTTGAAGGCGCCCTGGTTCAGGGTCGACGCCAGGTTCGGCGCCGCGCTGGCGCGTTCCACCACCAGCACCTGCAACGGCGGCACAATCGCAAAGGCCAGCACGCCCCAGACAAAAATCGTGACCACTGCCGGCAAGGGCGTGCGCATGGTCAGGGTAAACACCGTCAGGACCAACGCCAGCGCTAGCAGGAAGCCGATCAGCGACGGCAGCAGGCGCCAGTCGGCCAGCTTGCCGCCGAGCGCGCTGCCCACGGTCAGGCCAAGGCCGAACACCAGCAGCACCAGGGTCACCGCATGCGGGGTCAGCCCGGTGACGTCTTCCAGGATCGGCGTGATGTAGGTGAATACTGAAAACAGGCTGGCAGAGGCCAGCGCGCTGATTGCCAGCACCATCACCACTTGCCGGTCCTTGAGCACGGCAAATTCCTGGAGCAGGCTGGTCTTTTGCATGTCGATCTTCTTCGGCAGCCACAATGCCAGCGCAATCGCAGCCAGCACGCCGATCACCGTCACCGCCCAGAAAGTCGAACGCCAGCCCAGCTGCTGGCCGAGAGCGGTGCCGAACGGCACGCCCAGCACATTGGCCAGGGTCAGGCCGGCAAACATCAGGGCGATCGCCTGCGCGCGCCGGTTCGGCGGCACCAGGCCGGCAGCCACCACCGAGCCGATGCCGAAAAACGCGCCGTGGCAAAACGCCGTCACCACCCGCGCCAGCATCAGCACCGCATAGTTCGGCGACAAGGCGCACAGCACGTTGCCGATGATGAACAGGCCGATCAGGCTCAGCAGCGCCGTGCGGCGCGGCATGTTGGCGGTGGCGATGGCGACGATGGGCGCGCCGATGGTCACGCCCAGCGCGTAGCCCGTCACCAGCATCCCTGCCGCCGGAATGGTCACCCCCAGATCGCGCGCGACGTCGGGCAGCAGGCCCATGATGACGAACTCCGTCGTACCGATGCCGAAAGCGGCAACAGCAAGGGCAAATAGGGGCAAAGACAGCATGATGATCGTCCGGAAATGGAACCGCCGAATTGCAGGAACTGCGCGGCAGTCAAAGGCGCGCACCGGGAACCATGGTGCGAAGCAACATTATAGCAATCGCGGTTTGTTTGTGTTAGCGCTACCAGATTTGTGCGATGAAATCTGGCAGCGAACGCGGAAAGTGTTGGATTTTTGCGATAAAAAGCGGGCGGCGGGCAGCGGCGCTGCCAGGAATAAAAAAATGCCTCCCCGGCTTTTGCAAACCAGAGAGGCATTGACCCATAAAGATGCTATTGCTGCGCTATACGCTGTAGCGCATATGCGATGACATCGGATCGCGGCCCTGTTGCCCCTGCAAGATCCCGGCAGGGCCGCCTGGCGTTTCCCTTATTTGGCCGGGAAAACTGTCGGGTTGGCCGTGATGTAGGCGTTCAGGTTATCGACGTTCAAGCTGCCGAAGCCGGTCGCGGCGCTCCATCCGGATGCAGCGGCTTTCATCCCTGGATAAGTCGCGCTCCAGCCGTTGTATTCGATTGCGTCGCCGTCCACCGTGGCGCTGGTCACAGGGAACACCAGATTCGCGTTCGATGGAATCGCCGCGTACAAGGCCGAGCTAGGGAAGCCCAGGTTATTGCCGTGCGCCGATTCCAGGCGCGACCAGAAGCCGGCGAACATCGGCGCCGCCATGCTGGTGCCGCCTACCACGCCGGCTGCGGTGCCGCCGTTGTTCGACGCCGTGATGTAGATGTAGGTGCCGCTGGCCGAAGCCGCATCGAATACGATGTCAGGCAGGCCGCGCGTAGTGTGGCCGGCACCGACGATGCTTGCAGTCTGCCAGCTTGGCGCGGTCTCATACTTGCTAAAGCCGCCGCCGGAAGACCAGATACGCACGGCGCTGCCAACGCCCGTGGCAGCGGTGCCTTCATTCCACACCGCCTGGCCGTTATAGGCGCCGGCCGAGGTAGTGAACAACGCCGTGCCGCCCACCGCAACCACATACGGTGAGCTGGCAGGCTCGCTGACGTCATAGGTCTTTTTCTTGGTGGTGGTGTTTGCCACGCCGGGATTACCTTGCGAATCGGTATCGCAGTTGTAAGGACCGGCGTCGCCGGAGGCGACCGAGAAGGTGATCCCTTGCGCTACGCCTTGTTCAAACACCGCGTCATCCGCCGCTTGCGCGCCGGACGCCTTGGCCGAAGCCTCGCATTCGCCCAGCGACACGTTGACCACGCTGGCGACGTTGGCGGTCACAGCAGCGTTATAGGCCGCGTTCAGCGGCGCATCTTGCATCGAGCTGGCGGTATAGAAAATCAATTGCTTGACGCCGCCCGCGGCGCCGTAGATCACCTGGCTGTCCAGCGCCCATTCGACTTCGCCGGATTCGTCGGACGTCTGGCCGCCGACGTAGACCACGGTAGGCGTCAGCTTCGGCAGGCTCGGGTTATTGTTGAGGAAGGTCTGGAAATCGTTCAGGGTATACGTCATGTCGCCTTCGGCGATCGTGCCGACCACCGCGTTGGAAGCGGCTGGCGTAGTGACGGCGTTATAGATCCCCGGATATTGCACCGGCGTATGCGATGTCTGCGTGCCGGCGGCAGCTTGCACGATGCTCTTCTGCGCACCATGCACGCCACTGTGCGTCACGTGGTGGATCGCCGCATTTTGCAAGCCCAGCACCGAGCCGATGATGGTCCCCAGTTCCGGCGGCACCTGGGCGGCCGTTTCATTGGCGTACACATCGCGGCCTTCATGCGTAAAGCGTTTCAGGGAAGTGTTGAACGCTTGCTTGATGGTGGCGGCGGTGCCGTCGGCGCTCACCAGCAAGCGATTCGAGCTGACGCTGATATTCTTGAAGCCGGCTTTGCTCAAGTGGGCGGTGACGGCGTCCACTTGCGCCTGGGTAGGCGAATACTGTTCGGCGAACTGCGCCGGCGTCAGGAACTTGTGATACACCGGACTGCCTGGCGTGTAGAGTTCTTTGACGAAGTTGTCCAGCTGTGCCTTGTTGCGCAGCTGCAGACTGACGGTGACGCTCTTCTCTTCGCCTTGCGCCATGTCGACCGCGATCTTGTCAGCGGTGACGGCAAGGCCGGTGCTGTCGTGCGTCTGCACCCGCGGCAGGAACGCCTCGGTCTTGGTCGATACCCAGGTAGAGGTATCGGCGGCGGCCTGCGCCGCCATGCCGATACATGCCAGGGAGAGCGCCACTGCCAGTGCTGAAACGCGCGGGAGCGCAAAGTCCCCTGCTTTTGCTGCTGATGCCTTCGATTTCATCTTCTTATCCCTCTTAAAGTAAGCAACATGGAAACAACGTGGAAACAGCTTGCGGCAACGCTTGGGCGCACCTCGCCATACACCCGGATTGCGATGCATGTGCGATGCGGCCTCCCTGCAGCCTGGAACCATGGACAGGCACAAGCGACAGATGTGCGGAACCATCGGCTTGTAAAAAGCAGCTTGGGTATGCCTAGCGTCTGATTTGCGCCGTTTTTTGCGACGCGGAGTTAACGAACTGCGAGCTCGTTACTGGGACGGCCGCTGCGTGATCTTTGGCGATCGCGCAAGCTGTGCCGGAATTGGGAAGAAGAGCGGATGAAAAGCATCCAGAGAATGTTCGGGTTGCGACTGCAGAAACACTGTCAGTTCCAAAGACTTCATGCCGGTCATCACTATTCCCTTTTAAGGACCATCGATACGACAGCATTACGCTTGTGGGGTAAGTGTCGCTATAAGAAAATCTGCTTTTTCACCTGTTTGCCGATGCACATTACGGCCCCAGCATAAGTCTTAAATTTCCACACCGCAATATTTACTTACCCGTTTTTACAATTTGTTTCACCTTAAAAAAGAGAAAAAATCTTGTCTCCGCGAAAGATACAAAAAGATATATTTAAATACTTGGATTTACACAGGAAATTCGGCTGGAAATCCGCATGGATACAGGCTCGCGGAGATTTTCAAGTTGCTGCATCATGGTGCATTTTCAGATCAAAAAATGCCATATGAATTGAATGGTGCGGAACAGAATTTTCCTCTGCCGAGACATGCCAGGCACAATATTCAGGCCGTATAAAACTGCTTGTCAGAGCAATTGTTTTCACGCAAAAGACAGCGCTCTGGCCAGTGAAAATCAAACTGCGGCAGCCGGGCAAGACCGCAACCGCCGCAGATGCAATGCGTCTTCGATCCTGATCAGATGCCGCCCATGCACAGGTATTTGATCACCTGGTAATCCTCTATCCCATACTTCGACCCCTCGCGCCCCAAACCGGATTGCTTGACGCCCCCGAATGGTGCGACTTCATTGGAAATCAGGCCGGTGTTGATGCCCACCATGCCGCTCTCCAGGCCTTCGGCGACGCGCCAGATGCGGCCGATGTCGCGCGAGTAGAAATAACTGGCCAGTCCGAATTCGGTATCGTTGGCCAGCGCCACCGCTTCCTCGTCGGTCTTGAAGCGGAACAGCGGCGCCATCGGGCCGAAGGTTTCCTCGCGCGCCACCATCATGTCGGCCGTCACGCCGGCCAGCACGGTCGGCTCGAAGAAGCTGTGGCCGAGCGCATGGCGCTTGCCGCCGGCCAGCAGGCGCGCGCCTTTCGCCAGCGCATCGGCGATGTGCTGCTCAACCTTGAGCACCGCCTTTTCGTCGATCAGCGGGCCCTGGGTGACGCCTTCCTGCAAGCCGTTGCCGACTTTCAGCCGCGCTACGGCAGCCACCAGCTTGGCGGCGAAAGCATCGTAGACGCCATCCTGCACATACAGGCGATTGGCGCAGACACAGGTTTGTCCGGCGTTGCGGTACTTGGACGCCATCGCGCCCTCTACCGCGGCATCCAGGTCAGCGTCGTCAAACACGATGAAGGGCGCGTTGCCCCCCAGTTCCAGCGACAGCTTCTTGACGGTGGCGGCGCACTGCTCCATCAGCAGGCGGCCGACGCCGGTCGAGCCGGTGAAAGTCAGCTTGCGCACGGTCGGATTGCCGGTCATTTCCGCGCCGATTTCACGCGCGGCGCCGGTCACCACGCTGAACACGCCGGCCGGGATGCCGGCGCGTTCGGCCAGCACCGCCAGCGCCAGCGCCGAGAACGGCGTCGACTCCGCCGGCTTGAGCACCATGGTGCAGCCGGCGGCCAGCGCCGGGCCGGCCTTGCGGGTAATCATCGCCGCCGGAAAATTCCACGGCGTGATGGCCGCGCACACGCCGATAGGCTCCTTCACCACCACGATGCGCGTGCCCGGGGTCGGCGATGGAATGGTGTCGCCGCCGGCGCGCTTGCCTTCTTCCGCAAACCATTCGATGAACGAGGCCGCGTAGGCGATTTCGCCGCGCGACTCGGCCAGCGGCTTGCCTTGCTCGGTGGTCATGATCAGCGCCAGGTCGTCCAGGTTGGCCAGCATCAGGTCGTTCCATTTGCGCAGGATGATGCTGCGTTCCTTGGCAGTCTTGCGCCGCCACAGGCGCCAGGCTTCATCGGCGGCGGCGATCGCGCGCCGGGTCTCGGCGGCGCCCATCAGCGGCACGCTGCCGATGGTTTCGCCGGTGGCCGGATTGCTCACCGCATGGGTGCCGCCGCCATCGGCATTGCACCATTCGCCATTCAAATAGGCTTGCTGGCGGAACAATGAAGGATCTTTTAAATTCATCACGAGGTAACTCCTATGAGCGGTGAAGACCGGCATATCAGGCTGCGATATGCCGGTTGGAAAATGGCCTGGACGAAAGCGCTAGAACTTGGCGAGCGCCTTGTTGCGTCCGCGTATCCACTCCAGCACCAGCAGCAGGCAAGTGGAAAACACGATCAGGATGGTGGCCAGCGCAGCGATGGTCGGACTGATGTTTTCCTTGATGCCGGTAAACATCTGGCGCGGCAGCGTGGCTTGTCCGGGACCGGCGACAAACAAGGTTACCACCACATCGTCGAACGAAGTGGCGAAGGCAAACAAGGCGCCGGAGATCAAACCCGGCGCGATCACCGGCAAGGTGATGCGGAAGAAGGTCGAGAGCGGATTGGCGCCCAGGCTGAGGCTGGCGCGCACCAGGTTCTGGTTGAAACCCTGCAGGGTCGCCAGCACCGTCGTCACGACGAACGGCGCGCCCAGCGCGGCATGCGCCAGGATCAGGCCGGCATAGCTGTCGGACAGGCCGATCTGCGCAAAGAACAGATAGACGCCGACGCCGACCACCACTACCGGCACCACCATAGGCGAGATCAGCACCGCCATCAGCAAACCCTTGCCGCGGAAATCGGCCTTGTTCAAACCGACCGCCGCCAGCGTGCCGAGGATGGTCGCCAGCACGGTCGCCAGAGGCGCGACAATGAAACTGTTCTTGGCAGCGCTGACCCATTCATCCGAATGCACCAGGTTCTGGTACCAGCGCAGGGAAAAACCGTGGATCGGATATACCAGGAAAGTACTGTCGCTGAACGACAATGGAATGATCACCAGTATCGGCAGCAGCAGGAACAGCAGCACCAGCAGGTTGAAGCCGCGCGAAAAGAAAAACCAGATGCGCTCGGTCAAGGAAACATAGGGCGGGAATTGCGGAAATAATTTCTTTTTCATTTTCTTATCCCATCGCCACGTCGTTTTTAGTGAAGCGGCGATACACGCCGTACAGCACCAGTGTTGCGGCAAACAGCAAGGCGCCGAGCGCGCAAGCCATGCCCCAGTTGATGGTGACATTGGTGAAATAGGCGATGTAATAGCTGACCATCTGTTCGTTCGGTCCGCCCAGCAAGGCCGGCGTGATGTAATAGCCGACCGAGAGGATAAACACCAGCAAGGCGCCGGCGCCGATGCCCGGATACGTCTGCGGCACATACACGCGCCAGAAGGCGGCGAACGGATGACTGCCGAGCGACACCGCGGCCCGCATATAAGTTGGAGGAATCGCCTTCATCACGCTGTACAGCGGCAGGATCATGAACGGCAGCAGGATGTGCGTCATGGCGATGTAGACGCCGATGCGGTTGAACAGCAATTCCAGCGGCGCCTGCGTCAGGCCGGCCGCCATCAGGGCCTTGTTGACCAGGCCTTCCGACTGCAGCAGCACGATCCAGGCCGCCACCCGCACCAGGATCGAGGTCCAGAATGGAATCAGCACCAGGATCATGAACAGGTTGGCGCGCCGTTCCGGCATGGTCGACAGCCAGTAGGCCAGCGGATAGCCGAGCGCCAGGCAAGCCAGCGTGGCGACCAGGCCCATCCAGAAGGTGCGGCCGAAAATCTTTTGGTACACCGAGGCGCTGGTGTCGGCTTTTTCAATATGGCCGAACGCATCCTGCTTCAGGTCCAGCGCCGCCAGCAGATAGTAGGGAGAATACGTTGAACCGTTCTTGGCGATGGCCTGCCAGTACGGCAGCTGGGCCCATTGTTCATCGATATCGATCAGCGCCTGCCTGATTTGTCCCGACGGCAGCGGCTTGCCGTCCGCATCCAGCAAAGGCAAGGCGCGCGCGGTTTTCATGATGATCGAACGGGCGCCGGAGATTTCTGAATTGAGACGGCGCGCGAGCGAGCCGGCGGCGCTGTTTTCCTTGGCTTGCAGCAGGTCGCCCGCCAGCCCGGCATAAGCGGCATCGGGCGGCGCGCTCTTGCGGTCCCAGTTGCTCAGGGCCGCGACCGTATGCGGCAAGGTAGCGGCGATCTCCGGATTTTCCACGGCGCGCTTGAGCAGCATGGCGATCGGCACCAGGAAAGTCAGCAGCAGGAAAATCGCCAGCGGCGCGATCAGCGCCAGCGCCGCCGCGCGCTTGCGAAATTGTGCCTGGCGCAGTTCGCGCTTGAGCTGCGAATTCTGCGGAGCCGTCGGCACGGAGTTGATGCCGGCGGAGGATGCAATGGAAGTCATGATGATCCGGCTTTAGCAAAAAGATGAATGCAAAGAACGGCCGCAAGCCAAGGGGAAACCGTCACAGCTCCTCCATGGCCCGCGGCGGCGGCCTGCTTACTTGGCGGCCCAGGCAGTGAAACGCTGTTCCAGTTCTTCGCCATGATCGGTCCAGAACGACAGGCTCAGTTGCAAGGCATCCTTGGCGTTGGTCGGCGAGGTCGGCAGATTGGCCAGCGTTTTCGCATCCAGCAGCTTGAGCGCCTGGTTGTTCACCGGGCCGTAAGAAATATTGCTGGCGTAGGCCTTTTGCGAATCCGGCTTGCTGGCGAAGGCGATGAACTTCTCGGCATCGGCCTTGTTCGGCGTACCCTTTGGAATCACCCAGAAATCGAGCGTGTAGATGCTGCCGATCCAGCTGACTTTCAGGTTCTTGCCTTCGCGCTGGGCGGCGTCGATGCGGCCGTTGAACGCGGTCGACATCACCACGTCGCCGGCCACCAGGAATTGCGGCGGCTGCGCGCCGGCTTCCCACCACTGGATATTCGGCTTCAGTTCATCCAGCTTCTTGAAAGCGCGATCGACGCCGGCTTTGGTGCCGAGCAGCTTGTAGACGTCTTTCGGCGCCACGCCGTCCGCCATCAGCGCAAATTCCAGGGTGTATTCGGCGCCCTTCTTCATGGCGCGCTTGCCGGGAAATTTCTTGGTATCCCAGAAGTCAGCCCAGGTCTTGGGCGCAGTCTTGAGCTTGTCGGCATCGTAGGCCAGCACGGTGGACCAGACGAAAGCGCCGACGCCGCATTCATGGATAGCGGCCGGGCTGAAATCGGCCTTGTTGCCGATCTTGCTGAAGTCGATTTTTTCCAGCAAGCCTTCTTCGCAGGCACGGCCGATATCGCCGGCGTCCACCTCGACCACATCCCAGCTGACTTTCTTTGCTTCGACCATGGCCTTGACCTTGGCCAGCTCGCCGTTGAATTCAACCACCGTGATCTTGTCGCCGCTGGCCTTGGCGTAGGGATCGATGTAGGCAACCTTCTGCGCCGCGCCGTTGGCGCCGCCGAAATTGACCAGGGTCAGGGCTGCAGCTTGCGCCATGCCGATGGCGGCCAGCGCCAATACCATGCTGCTCAGAACAGGTTTTAAAAACACTTTCATCACGTCTCCTCGTGGTTTGAAAAACAATTGCCGAATTTAATTGCGAGCATCGTCAAATGAAGATGCGCAGATGCTTGGGATCTATGTCCAATGCAACTACCGTACCTTCGTTCAGTCCGACCAGCGCCGGGTCGTTCAGCGACAGTTTGACGAAGCAATCTTCCTGCTGCGGAATCGCACAGCGCACCCGCACGTGATCGCCAAAATAGATCAGGCTGCTGACATTCACCGGGAAGGCATTGGCGGTGGCGCTGGCGAGCGGCAGCAGATGGATGCGCTCGGGCCGGATGCAGGCCACCACCGGCTGGCCGATTTCAGCCTGGTTGGCGTTGACGCCGTGCAGCACGCCGCCATGCGGCAGGCGCACGCTGCCGCCGCTGCCTTCGGCCGCGTTCAGGATGCCGTGGAAGCGGTTGTTGTCGCCGATGAAGCCGGCCACGAACAGGTTTTCCGGATATTCGTAAAGACGGTCGACCACTGCCAGCTGCTGGATGATGCCTTGGTCGAATACGGCCACGCGATCCGACATGGTCAGCGCTTCGCTCTGGTCGTGGGTGACGTAGACAAAGGTGACGCCGAGCCGCTTGTGCAAGGCTTTCAGCTCCAGCTGCATGTGCTCGCGCAGCTGCTTGTCGAGCGCCCCCAGCGGTTCATCCATCAGCACCAGCTTGGGGTCGAACACCAGCGCCCGCGCCAGCGCGATGCGCTGCTGCTGGCCGCCGGACAGCTGGGCCGGATAGCGGTCGCCGAATTTGCCCATCTGCACCATGTCCAGCGCCTTCTTGACCTTGCCGGCGCGCTCGCTGCCGCTGATATTGCGCACTCTTAGCGGGTAGGCAACGTTCTGCGCCACGGTCATGTGCGGAAACAGCGCATAGTTCTGGAACACCATGCCGATATTGCGCTTGTGCGGCGGCACCTTGTTGAGCAGCTGGCCATCCAGGCGGATTTCGCCGCCGGTGGGAAACTCGAAGCCGGCCAGCATCATCAGGCAGGTGGTCTTGCCGGAACCGGACGGCCCCAGCAGGGTCAGGAATTCGCCCCGCTGGATATCCAGGTTGAGGTTCTTGACCACCAGGTTTTCGCCGTCATAGGTTTTCTTGACGCCGGAGAACTGCACCAGCGTATCCTGCGCGGCTGCCGGGCTGGCCTGTGCCGGCGAGGCCAGGTGAGGGGCGATATTTTCTTGTTTCAACTCGTTCTCCTGCCAGGTGATCAAGCGGCCGCGACGGTGCGCATCGCGGCGCTCAGGATGGCCAGCGCTTCATCCATCAACTCATCCTCTATGGTCAGCGGAAACAAGAAGCGGATCGCATTACTGTAGACCCCGCAGCTCAGCAACAGCAAGCCGTTTTTGAGGGCTTCGGCCTGTACCTTCCTGGTGAACTCGGGATCCGGCTGGCGCGTGCCCGGCTGCAGGAACTCCACCGCCACCATCGCTCCCAGGCCGCGGATGTCGGCAATCTGCGGAATCTCTGCGCGCAAGCCTTCCAATACCTGCTTCAGCTTGCCGCCCAGCAGATTGGCGCGTTCGACCAGCTGCTCTTCTTCGATCACTTCCAGCACCGCCAGCGCCGATGCCACCGCCAGCGGGTTGCCGGCGTAGGTGCCGCCGAGGCCGCCGGGCGCCGCCGCGTCCATGATCTCCGCCTTGCCGCAGACAGCCGAGAGCGGCATGCCGCCGGCCAGGCTCTTGGCCATCGTCATCAGGTCGGGAATCACGCCGGAATGCTCTACTGCAAACAATTTTCCGGTACGGGCGAAACCGGTTTGCACTTCGTCAACGATCAGCAGGATGCCATGTTCATCGCACAGCCTGCGCAGGGCTTGCATGAAAGCCGGCGGCGCGGCGTAGAAGCCACCCTCGCCTTGCACCGGTTCGAGGATGATGGCGGCGACGCGCTTGGGATCGACATCGGCCTTGAACAGCGATTGCAAGGCTGCCAGCGACTGTTCGATGCCGACGCCATGCAATTCGACCGGGAACGGCACGTGGTAGACCTCGGCCGGGAACGGCCCGAAGCCGACCTTGTACGGCACCACTTTGCCGGTCAGCGCCATGCCCATCATGGTGCGGCCATGGAACGCGCCCGAAAATGCAATCACGGCGCTGCGGCCGGTGGCGGCGCGAGCGATCTTGACGGCGTTTTCCACGGCTTCGGCGCCGGTGGAAAAGAAAGTGGTCTTCTTGGCATGGGCGCCAGGGGTAATGGCATTGATGCGCTCGGCCAGTTCGATGTAGCTGGCGTAAGGGACGATCTGATACGCGGTGTGGGTGAATTTGCCGAGCTGTTCCTGCATGGCGGCGATCAGCTTGGGATGGCGGTGGCCGGTGTTCAGCACGGCGATGCCGGCGGCGAAGTCGATGAAGCGGCGGTTTTCCACATCCCAGATCTCGGCATTGAGAGCATGCGAGGCGTAGAAATCGCACATGACGCCGACGCCGCGCGGTGTCGCGGCATTCTTACGTTGATGCAACTCGGCATTGCTGGCTGCCGGCTTGGTGCTGACGCTGGCGATGGCTGCAGCTGCGTGATATCCGTCGTTTTTCATGCTGGCTCCTGAGTTATGCGTTTTTTGTGAAAGGCTTTGATGCATACTAAGGCCGGGCTGGCTCTATAATATAGTGCCACTTTGAGTTTTCTAATGGAGCCACTTTGCGCATCGCCTCGCTTACCGATTTCTTGCTGATGCGTGTCGAGCGCGGAGCCGACGGCGCCATCGCCAAGGCCGCCGCCGCTGGCGCGCCGCTCAACCGGCAGATCTACCAGGCCATCCGCGAGGCGATCCTGTCGCAGCTGCTGCCATCGGCCATGCAGCTGCCGTCATCGCGCGACCTGGCGCGTGAACTAGGCATCTCGCGCAACACTGTGACCTACGCCTACGAACAGCTGATCGCCGAAGGCTACCTGGAAACCCGCGCCGGCTCCGGCACCTACATCGCCGACACCACGCCCGACCAGATTCCCGAAACCCGCCTCAACACGCCGCCGCTGACCGATCCCAGCGGGCAGTCGGAACTGTCGGCGCACGGCGCGCAACTGATACAGCAGGCCGGCGTCAGCGATCTGCAATGGGGCGCCTTCATGCCCGGCGTGCCGGATGTGACGCTGTTTCCGAACAAGATCTGGAGCCGCCTGCAAAACAAGCACTGGCGCCGTTCGCGCGCCGACCTGCTGACTTACGGCGACGCCGGCGGCTACCTGCCGCTGCGCGAAGCCATCGCCGAATACCTGCGCATGGCGCGCTCGGTCAATTGCAACGCCAGCCAGGTCATCATCACCACCGGCATCCATCAATCGCTTGATATCGTGGTCAAACTGCTGGGCGAGCATGGCGACAGCGCCTGGGTCGAGGAGCCTTGCTACTGGGGCACCCGCAGCGTGCTCAACTCGCTGGGCATCAAGCCGGTGGCGATTCCGGTCGACGCCGAGGGCATGCGCATGCGGCTGGCCAATCTGCGGCAGCCGCCGCGCTTCATCTGCGCCACCCCCTCGCATCAATATCCCCTGGGCATGGTGATGAGCCTGTCGCGGCGGCGCATGCTGCTGGAGTATGCGGCCCAGCGCAAGGTATGGATCATCGAGGACGACTACGACAGCGAGTTCCGCTACGGCAGCCGGCCGCTGGCTTCGCTGCAAGGCATGGATACCGACGGCCGCGTGCTCTACATGGGCACATTCAGCAAGACGATGTTCCCCAGCCTGCGCATCGGCTTCATGGTGGTGCCGGAAGCGCTGGCGGCCGCCTTCGCCGTCGGCGTTTCCGAGCTGTATCGCGGCAGCCAGGTATTCATGCAGGCGATCATGGCCGACTTCATGACCGAGGGCCATTTTGCTTCGCATATCCGGCGCATGCGCCTGCTGTATGCGGAACGGCTGCAATTGCTGCAGGCCGCCATCGAACGCCATTTCGGCGACGGCGTCACGCTCACCGGCGGCGAAGCCGGCCTGCACCTGGCGCTGGGCTTGCCGGCGCAATGCGACGACCTGGCCATCAGCCGCGCCGCGCGCGCCGCCGGCATCGTGGCGCGGCCTTTGTCGCGCTATTACATGAGCAGCGAGGCGGCGCGCAACGGCTTGCTGCTGGGTTATGCCTGCGTGCCGAATGAACAGATCGCGCCGGCGTTCGACAAGCTGGCGGCGATCATCAAGGCCCATTGGAAGTAGAAGGCCATCCGTCGAACCGACATTCCATCACTTATCAACCAGGGGATTTCATGAAGAAACTAATGTTTTGCTTGTTGCTGGGATGCGGCGCGCAAGCCTTGCCGGCAGCCGCCCAGGTCACGCCTTCGCGGCTGGATGAAGTCATCAGATCGGGCAGCCTGCGCGTCTGCATGACCGGCGACTACAAGCCTTTCACCTTCCAGAAAGCCGACAACAGCTTCGAAGGCATCGATGTCGACCTCGCCAGGTCGCTGGCCAAGGCGCTCGGGGTGGAAGCGCGCTTTGTCAAAACCAGCTGGAGCAAGCTGAGCAGCGACTTCCTGGAAAAATGCGATATCGCCATGGGCGGCGTCTCGGTGACGCTGGAGCGGCAGAAGCTGGTCTCGTTTTCGGCGCCGCACATGGTGGACGGCAAATCCGCCATCGCCCGCTGCGCCGATGCCGCCAAATTCCAGTCGCTGGCGGCGATCGACCAGCCCGGCACGCGCGCCATCGTCAATCCGGGCGGCACCAACGAACGCTTCGCCCGCGCCAACTACAAGCAGGCGCAGCTGATCCTGCATCCGGACAATGTCACCATCTTCGACCAGATCGTGCAAGGCAAGGCGGATGTCATGGTGACCGACGCCAGCGAAACCCTGTGGCAGGCCAAGCTGCATCCGCAGCTCTGCGCGATCCATCCGGAGCAGCCCTTGCAGTTCTCGGAAAAGGCTTTCATGCTGCCGCGCGGCGATGTGCCGTTCAAGGAATTCGTCGATACCTGGATGCACCAGCTGAAGGCCACCGGCGATTATGACCGCGTGTTCAACCAGTGGCTGAAATAGTCACATCGCTTAACTCTGGGGACGCCGCAGGAAAGCCAGGGCCAGGCCGAAACCGACCATCATGGCGCCGCTGATGCGGTTGAGCCAGCGGAAGCGGCTGGCGCCGCCGCTCAAGGCGCCTAGCCTGGCCCCTAGCATGGCGTAGATGGCGATCGCCGCCAGTTCCAGCAGCAGGAAGGTGGCCCCAAGCACGATGAAGCTGGCGGCATACGCGGAGCGGTCGACAAACTGCGGGAAAAACGCAGTGAAAATCAGGATCGCCTTGGGATTGCCGGCCGCTACCAGGAATTCCTGTTTTGCCAGGCGGCGCAGCTTGTCCGCAGCCGCCTCGGCATCGGCGCCGGCATTGCCTGCGCTGGCCGAGAATTGCGCCGGTCCGGAGCGAAACAGCTTGATACCCAGCCATACCAGGTAAGCCGCGCCGGCAAACTTGAGGGCCGTGAACAGCGCCTCCGACGCCAGCAGCAATGCTCCCATGCCAAGACCGGCGATGGCGATCATGATCGCAAAAGCCAGCAGGCGGCCAAAGGCGGCGATGATCGAACAACTGACGCCGTCACGCGCACCATTCGACAGCGACAATACATTGTTCGGACCGAAGGCCATGTTCAGGGCGAAACAGGCGGGCAGGAAGAGCCAGAAATTTTGCAGCGACATAGCGTGCACCGATTGATGGATTTTTGAATTGGGTTGTTTACCTTAGCAGATCCGCCAACTATCTTCAGCAAGCCCAGCCGCGCTAGCCTTGCTTGCTGACCGACTTCTGGGCGGCTTTGCTTTTCTTGATGGATTTCAGATGCGCCGCCACCGCGGTAGCCAGCTGGCGCGCCCACAGGGAAACACCGCTGGCCGAAGGGTGAAAGCCGTCGGACGCCATCAGGGCGTGGTCGTTGATGTCGATCAGCATCGGCACCCGCGTTACACGCATGTGGTTGAGATCGGCCGGCAGGTTGAAAATCAATTGTTCCACGGTTTCATCGAGCGCCTTGGCTTTCAAACCAAGCACATAGCGCAAGGGTTCCGGCAGCGCCGGGAAGGCGTGGATGGGCGGAATGCCGGAAATCACGATCAGGCGCGGCGCCAGGTGGCTTTGCAGAGCGCGCATCAGTTGCAGCAGCTCCGCGCGATAGCGATTGCAGGAGCGGAACGCCGTGGTGTCGTTGACGCCGAAGGCGATCAGCACGATATCGACCTGTTGCGAAGCGACCTGCGGCAGCATGGTCTTGAGTGCATCGCTCAGGGTGGCGCCGTTCTGCCCGACCGCCTGCCAGGTCACCGTACGTTGCAAGCGCAGCGACAGCGCCGCGGCGAACTGGCCGGTGATGGCTTCGTAGTGGGTGGCGACACCGACCCCCGCCACCGGCGATTCGCCGATGGTCAGCAATGCCAGCGGCCGCTGCTGCGGCTCGGGGCCGATGCCGGTCGGGATCTGCGCCTGGCCGATGGTCGGTCCCATCGCTTCCGGCAAGCGTGGCGTGATACGGCGCGTGCGACGGCCTTGTATGATCAGCCATGGCAAGAGCGGTAATGCAATCAGTTCCGGCAACCAGCGGCGCACTTCGTGTCTCCTTGGGTAGACCCCGTCAGGGATAAAACTGCTTCTATGCTTTTTTCTCAGCAGCAAGCAATTATAGAATTACTTGCGCCGAATTACTCGATCTTCAAACCTTTTAATTCCGGCTTGGCGGCCGGCGGCTTCAGTTTCAGGTCGGCCAGGGTTTCCAGCAGGATGCTGGCGATCGCCAGGTTGCGATGCGTCTTGGAGTTGGCCGGGATCACATACCAGGGCGCGTGGTCGGCATCGGTGGCGCGGATCGCCTTGCCGAACAGGTCCTGATATTTGTCCCAGCTTTTGCGCTCCTCCAGGTCCTGCATATCGAATTTCCAGTGCTTGGCGGGATCGTCGATGCGTTCCTGCAGGCGGGCGCGCTGCTCGTCTTTTGAAATATGCAACAGGCACTTGATGATGGTGGTGCCGGTTTCCGCCAGCATTCTTTCGAAATCGCGGATCTGGGCATAGCGGCGCTCGCATTCGGCCTCGTCGATCCAGTCATGCACCACGGTCACCAGGACGTCTTCATAGTGGCTGCGGTTGAAGACCACGATCTCGCCCTGCCGCGGCACTTGCTGGTGCACCCGCCACAGATAATCGTGGGCGCGCTCGATGGTGCTGGGCGCCTTGAAATCGGCGATCTGTATGCCCTGCGGGTTGACCAGGTTGAACACCCCTTTGACGGTGCCGTCCTTGCCGCTGGTGTCTATGCCTTGCAATACCACCAATACCTTGTGCTGCTGGCCGGCGTACAGCATTTCCTGCAGCGCGGCGATTTCCGCCGCCATGGCGACCACTTGTTCCTTGTCCTTGATCTTGTCGCCGCTGGATAACGGTTTCTCATCAGCGCCGGCATCCTCGATCTTGGTCTGTTTGCCGGCACGGAACTGCTTGGTTGCTTTCATTGCTTTCTCCTGTCGATCAATATCGCGCTTCCCGGTGTTTAGCGAGCTGCTTGCCGTTTACAAAATGCCGTGCAGGTTGCCCAGCGCATGCTCGATCTTCAGGCAGCGATCCATCACCACCTGCATGCCATTGGCCCGCGCCTTTGCGGCAGCCGCTTCGTTGACGATGCCGAGCTGCATCCAGACACAGCGGGCATCGATCATGATCGCTTCCCCGACAACCGGCGGAATATCCTCGGCCTTGCGAAAACAATTGACGATATCGATCTTCTGTCCCTCCGCGGCCAATGCTTTCGCAGCGTCGAACAGATTGGCGTGGCAGTGCTCTCCAAGGATGTGAGTACCAACATGCATCGGATTGACCGGGATGATCCGGTAACCGCGCTCCTGCATATAGCGCGCCACGCCGAAACTGGGACGGTCCGGTTTGGTGGACAGGCCGACGATGGCAATCACGGGATAGGCAGGATTGGGAACTGGGGCGGAAGTAATGGGCATGGGAGATGGAATGGTCCGGCTGTCAGCATAAGGGAAAATCCCGGCAGTTCCGGGACGCTGTTCGTGATCTTACCGCGAGAACATGATGTATTGCTGAAACGCAGGGTGCTTGCGCCCCGCCCGTCCGGACCGGATTCCGGTTATTTGGCGAAATAGGCTGCGTAAATCTTGTCGTAGCCGCCATTCGCATGCAGCGCCTTCAATCCCGCATTGATCTTGGCCAGCAAGGCGGCATCGCCGGGACGCACCGCAATGCCGTAATACTCTTTTTCGAACTGGTCGCTTTCGATCAGCTTGAAGCCTTTATCCTTGTTGTACTTCATGTGATTGGCGACGGCGCCGTTGTCGCCGACCGCCGCATCGACTCCGCCGTCGTCCACTTCCTTCAGCAGCAACGGCAGGCTCTCAAAGCGGACAATCGCATTGCTGTTCTTGCCGAGCATTTTCTGCATGATGGTGTCGGCGCTGGTGCCGCCGGTGACGCCCACGCGCTTGGCCTGTTTCAGATCGTCAGGACTGGCGATCCCCTTGCCCGGCGACACCAGGATCACCTGCTTGGCCTCGAAATACGGATCGGAAAACATCATGCTTTGCTTGCGCTCATCGGTAATCGTCACGGCCGAGGCGATGATGTCGATATCGGCATTCGCCAGCGTGGTGAAGATGCCTTCCCACGGCGTATTCACCCAGACGATCTTGATCCCTGCCTGGTCGGCAATCGCCTGCATGATATCGACATCGAAACCGACGATCTTGCCAGCCGTATCGACCGAGCCGAACGGTGCAAAGGCGGCGTTCATGCCGACCTTGTAGACTTTTGGGGTAGGTGCGGTGTCGATCGGCTTTTCGCAAGCGCTGAGGCCGATGGCCAGCAGGCTGACCGCCACCATGTGTAATAGCCGGGATTTCATAGCATTCCTCCTTGTTGTGGCCGCGTGCGCTTGCAGTACGGCGCGTCGCGATGAGCCAAAACATCATAGTGGAAGAACAACGGCAATGTCATTAAAAAATTGACAATTAGTGTCGAATTAGCACTTGTTCGCTGCTGCTATCCAGAGCATCACTCTGCCCCTAACAAAGTGAACAGGCAACAAAAAAGCAGCCGAAGCTGCTTTTTCATATTGCCATCCGAATTACCAGTGAATGCGCAACTCAACGTCCTTTTTGACGCAACTTCTGGATCGCCGCCAACTGCGCAATCGCCGCCGACAATTCGGACTGCGCTTTTGCGTAATCGATCAGGGATTCCTTGTTGGCCAGTGCTTCTTCAGCACGACGCTTGGCTTCGCTAGCCTTCGCTTCGTCCAGGTCGGCGCCGCGGATCGCGGTGTCGGCCAGCACGGTAACGTGGTGCGGCTGCACTTCCAGCAAACCGCCGGCAACGAATACGAACTCGTCGTTTGCCTGGCCTGGCACCTTGATGCGCACGGCACCTGGCTTGATGCGCGTGATCAGCGGCGTGTGGCGGGGATAAATCCCCAGCTCGCCCGACTCACCCGGCAACGCGACGAATTCAGCTTCGCCGGAGAAGATCATCTCTTCCGCGGAAACAACGTCTACGTGAATAGTGTTTGCCATCTTAAACCCTTTGTTGTCCATGAAGTCACTAACCGGAAGCGCCGGAGCCGCTCAGCTGCAGCAGCTCCGATGCATGCCGCTTAGCCGATCTTCTTGGCCTTTTCGATTGCTTCTTCGATCGTGCCGACCATGTAGAACGCTTGTTCCGGCAGGTGATCGAGTTCGCCGCTGGCGATCATCTTGAAGCCCTTGATCGTGTCCTTCAGCGAAACGTATTTACCCGGCGAACCGGTAAATACTTCAGCAACGTGGAAAGGTTGCGACAGGAAACGCTGCATCTTACGTGCGCGCGCGACCAGCAGCTTGTCTTCCGGAGCCAGTTCGTCCATGCCCAGAATCGCGATAATGTCGCGCAATTCCTTGTAGCGCTGCAAAGTACCTTGCACAGCGCGGGCGGTTTCGTAGTGCTCCTGGCCGACCACTTGCGGATCCAGCTGGCGCGAAGTCGAATCGAGCGGGTCAACCGCAGGATAGATACCCAGCGAAGCGATATCGCGCGACAACACAACGGTGGAGTCCAAGTGAGCAAACGTAGTTGCAGGCGACGGGTCGGTCAAGTCATCCGCAGGAACGTAGACGGCCTGGATCGATGTGATCGAACCGGTTTTTGTCGAGGTAATACGCTCTTGCAACTGGCCCATTTCCGAAGCCAGCGTAGGCTGGTAACCCACGGCGGAAGGCATACGGCCCAGCAGCGCGGAAACTTCGGTACCGGCCAGTGTGTAACGGTAGATGTTATCGACGAAGAACAGCACGTCCTTACCTTCGTCACGGAAGCCTTCAGCGATCGTCAGGCCGGTCAGCGCAACGCGCAGACGGTTGCCTGGCGGTTCGTTCATCTGACCGTACACCATGGCTACCTTGGATTTTTCCGGATGTTCCAGATCGACCACTTTAGCGTCAGCCATTTCGTGATAGAAGTCGTTACCTTCACGAGTACGCTCGCCGACGCCGGCAAACACGGACAAGCCGCTGTGCGCCTTGGCGATGTTGTTGATCAGTTCCATCATGTTCACGGTCTTGCCCACGCCCGCACCGCCGAACAGACCGACTTTACCGCCCTTGGCGAACGGGCAGACCAGGTCGATAACCTTGATGCCGGTTTCCAGCAGTTCTTGCGACGGCGACAGTTCGTCGTACGCAGGAGCCTTGCGGTGGATAGAGGCAGTGGTTTCGTGGCTTACCGGACCGCATTCGTCGATCGGGTTGCCCAGCACGTCCATGATGCGGCCCAGTGTTGCTTTACCGGTCGGCACCATGATTGGCTGGCCTGTGTTCTTGATTGTCATGCCGCGGCGCAAACCGTCGGATGTACCCAGCGCAATGGTGCGGACAACGCCGTCACCCAGCTGTTGTTGTACTTCCAGCGTCAGTTCCGAGCCATCCATCTTCAAGGCGTCGTAAATCTTAGGCATCGCGTCACGTGGGAATTCAACGTCCACCACAGCGCCGATACACTGAACGATTTTGCCATCAGCCATTTTCGTTCCTTCAATATATAAAATTAATTTCTGTTAAACGCAATTTGCGTTACACCGCAGCAGCACCGGCGACGATCTCAGACAATTCCTTGGTGATCGCAGCTTGACGCGTCTTGTTGTAGACCAGTTTCAATTCGCCGATCACGTTACCCGCGTTGTCGCTGGCCGACTTCATCGCCACCATGCGCGCCGACTGCTCGGACGCCATGTTTTCTGCGACAGCCTGATAAATCAGCGCTTCCACGTAACGCACCAGCAATTCATCGATGACGCTTTGAACATCCGGCTCATAAATGTAGTCCCATGCATGCGAACCTTCTTTATCAGCCTCAAGACGATCAGACGACAGCGGCAGCAATTGCTGCAGCATCGGCTCTTGCTTCATCGTGTTGATGAACTTGGTGTACACCAGATAAACCGCGTCCAGGCGACCTTCCTGGTAAGCGTCGAGCAGCACCTTGACTGGCCCGATCAGCTTGTCCAGATGCGGCGTATCGCCCAGTTGCACGGCATGCGCCACAACCTTGGCGCCGATCCGGTTAAGGAAACCCAGACCCTTGTTGCCGATCGCTACTGCCTGAACCTTGTTGCCTTGTCCTTCCAGCTCACGCAGCTTCGCGGTCAGCAGACGCAAGGAATTGGTGTTCATGCCGCCGCACAGACCTTTGTCGGTCGTCACAACGATGAAACCAATGTTCTTGGAGCTGTCTTGCTTCACCATGAACGGGTGCGTGTACTCTGGATTGGCTTGTGACAAGTTGGAAGCGATATTACGAATCTTGTCACTGTAAGGACGTGCCGCATGCATCCGGTCCTGCGCCTTGCGCATTTTGGAGGCAGCGACCATTTCCATCGCCTTCGTGATCTTCTTCGTATTTTCTACGCTCTTGATCTTGCCACGTATCTCTTTACCTGTAGCCATTCCGTGCTCCAGTTAAATTAAGCCACGAACGATTTTTTGAAATCAGCAACGGCAGCGGACAATGCAGCTTCGCCATCTTTATCGAGTTGCTTGGTTTCTTCGATCTTTTGCAGCAAAGGCGCATGGCTGGACTTCATGAAGCTGTGCAGGCCGCTTTCGAACGGCAGTACTTGCTTGACGTCGATGCTGTCCAGGAAACCCTTGTTGACCGCGAACAAAGTCACAGCCATCAGCGAAATCGACAGCGGCGAGTATTGCGCCTGCTTCAACAGCTCGGTCACGCGTGCACCGCGGTCCAGCTGCTTGCGGGTCGCTTCGTCGAGGTCGGAAGCAAACTGCGCAAACGCTGCCAGTTCACGATACTGCGCCAGGTCGGTACGGATACCGCCGGACAGGTTCTTGATGACTTTGGTCTGAGCGGCGCCACCAACGCGCGACACCGAAATACCAGCGTTGATCGCTGGACGGATACCGGCGTTGAACAGCGAAGTTTCCAGGAAGATCTGACCGTCGGTAATCGAAATCACGTTGGTCGGAACGAAAGCGGAAACGTCGCCTGCTTGCGTTTCGATGATAGGCAGAGCTGTCAGCGAACCGGTCTTGCCCTTGACTGCGCCCTTGGTGAAAGCTTCGACGTAGTCAGGATTGACGCGTGCTGCGCGTTCCAGCAGGCGGCTGTGCAGGTAGAACACGTCGCCAGGGTAAGCTTCGCGGCCTGGCGGACGGCGCAGCAGCAGCGATACCTGACGATATGCAACGGCTTGCTTGGACAGATCGTCGTACACGATCAGCGCATCTTCACCGCGGTCGCGGAAGTATTCGCCCATTGCGCAGCCGGAATAGGCCGACACGTATTGCATCGCAGCCGACTCGGAAGCCGACGCAGCAACCACGATGGTGTATTCCATGGCGCCGTGCGCTTCCAGCGAACGCACGATGTTCTTGATCGACGATGCTTTTTGACCGATCGCAACATAGATACATGTCACGTCCTGGCCCTTTTGATTGATGATGGCATCAATCGCAACAGCAGTCTTGCCGGTCTGGCGGTCGCCGATGATCAGTTCGCGCTGGCCGCGGCCGATAGGCACCATCGAGTCGATCGACTTGATGCCGGTCTGCATTGGCTGCGAAACGGATTGACGGGCGATAACGCCTGGTGCGATCTTTTCGATCGGCGCCGACAGCTTGGCGTCGATAGCGCCCTTGCCGTCGATCGGCTGGCCCAGCGCGTTGACAACACGGCCGCGCAGCTCAGGACCAACCGGCACTTCCAGGATGCGGCCGGTACATTTGACTGTATCGCCTTCGGAAATGTGCTCGTAGTCGCCCAGAATAACGGCGCCGACAGAGTCGCGCTCGAGGTTCAGCGCGAGGCCGAATGTATTGCCTGGGAATTCCAGCATCTCACCTTGCATCACGTCAGACAGACCATGGATACGGCAGATACCGTCGGACACGGAAATAACCGTGCCTTGATTGCGAATTTCAGCGGTATCGCCAAGGCCTTGAATCCGGCTCTTGATCAGTTCGCTGATTTCAGACGCGTTGAGTTGCATATAAACTCCTAAAATTTTTCTCGTTGCTCGTTACGCAAATACGCAGGGGCCTCAGGCAGCCAGGGCAGCGTGCAGTTCCTGCAGCTTGGCACGTACCGAGGTGTCGAGCACTTCGTCACCGACTACTACGCGCACACCGCCGATCAGGGAGTTATCCACCGTTACCGACGGGTTCAGCTTGCGGCCGAATTTCTTTTCCAGCGCGGCGATCAGATCCTTCACCTGCGCTTCAGTCATTTCAAAAGCACTGGTGATCTCAGCATCGGCAGCGCCTTCTTGTGCGTTCTTCAGCACTTGAAACTGCTCGGCGATTTCCGGCAACGCCATCAAACGGCCGTTATCAACCAGCGTCGCGATGAAGTTCTTGACTTCAACGCTGGCCGGCTGCGGCGATTTCAACAGCGCCAGAAACGTATCAGCTACTTGCTGATGCGAGACGGCAGGATTTTGCGCCAGCGCCTTGACTTCAGGATGGGACACGACTTGCCCCATTTCCGAAACCAGATTGGCCCAGGCTGTCAGATCTTGCGATTTGGCTACACGGAACAGCGCTTCTGCATAAGGGCGAGCAATCGTTGCAAGTTCTGCCATGATTACAGCTCTGTTTTCAGTTGGTTCAGCAAATCGGCATGAGCAGCAGAATCGACTTCACGCTTGAGGATCTGTTCGGCGCCTTTGACCGCGAGGGTCGCAACGTCGCCACGCAGAGCTTCGCGCGCTTTAGTCATTTGCTGTTCCGCTTCGGCCTTGGCGTTGGCGATGATGCGAGCAGCTTCTTCGGCAGCCGTTTTCTTGGCTTCGTCGACGATCTGCTGGCCGCGCTTTTCAGCTTCGCCAATACGCTTTTGACCTTCGTCGCGTGCGGTTGCCAGTTCTGCCGAAGCACGCTTTTCAGCGGCTGCCAGATCTGCCTTGCCGCGATCAGCGGCTGCCAGGCCGTCCGCAATCTTCTTGGCGCGCTCATCGAGCGCTTTTATCAACGGCGGCCAGATGAATTTCATCGTGAACAACGCGAGGATAAAGAAGACTACGAACTGCGCAAACAATGTTGCATTTAAGTTCATAGTAATTTCCTTCTCAGAATAACGTGGGCTGAAATGCTTTCAGCCGATTCGGTTACGCTCGATTAAATTACTTAGCGATGAACGGATTTGCGAATGCGAACAACATAGCGATACCAACACCGATCAGGAACGCAGCGTCGATCAGACCAGCCAGCAGGAACATCTTGGTTTGCAGGGTGTTCATCAGTTCTGGTTGACGTGCCGATGCTTCCAGGTACTTACCGCCCATGATCGCGATACCGATACAAGCACCGATAGCGCCCAAACCGATGATCAAACCACAAGCCAAAGCAACAAAAGACAGATCAGTCATGACAATTCCTTCAAAGTTAAGTGAATACAAAAATTAATACAAAAAATTAATACAAAAAACAGATCTAAAACCAAAACTACAAATTCACATCCGCTGCCGACAAGTGCCGCTTGTTAGTGAGCCTCATGTGCCTGGCCGATATACACCAGGGTCAGCATCATGAAAATAAACGCTTGCAGCAACACGATCAGGATATGGAAGATCGCCCAGATCGAACCGGCGACCACGTGGCCCACAAAGCCAAACGCCGTCGCGGTGGAGCCCAGCAGCGCAATCAACAGGAACAACAGTTCGCCGGCATACATGTTGCCGAACAGCCGCATTGCCAGCGATACAGTCTTGGCAGCAAATTCAATCAGGTTCAGCAGCAGGTTGGCTGGCGCCAGCCAGATGCCGAAAGGCGCCGCCACCAGTTCGTGCAGGAAACCGCCGACGCCCTTGATCTTGAAGCTGTAGTACAGCATCAGCACCAGCACGCCGAGGGCGATGCCCATGGTGCCGTTCAGGTCGGCGGTTGGCACCACGCGGTGATGCGAAATCACGCCGTCCAGGCCGACGAATTTGAAGAGGGAAGAGAACATGTCGACCGGCAGGAAGTCCAGCGAGTTCATCAGGGCGACCCAGATGAACACGGTCAACGCCAGCGGTGCGATGAAGCTGCGGTCGCCGTGGACGATGCCCTTGGCCTGGTCGTCGACCATCTCGACCACCATTTCAACGAAAGCCTGGAAACGGCCCGGCACGCCAGCGGTCGCCTTGCGCGCGGCGACGTACATCAGCAGGCAGCCGATCACGCCAGCGAACAGCGACCAGAAAATCGTGTCGATATTGATGATCGAAAAATCGACGATCTTGCTTTGATGGCCGGTTGAAAAATGTCCAAGGTGATGGACGATATATTCTGAGGGGGTTAGTGCTTCGCTTGGAGCTACGGTCATGATCGATGTCTAAAAAGTAAGATTATGTAACTTTTAAGTACCACGATGAAGCTGACGATAAATGCCGGCCAATTCAAACCGTGGTACAACCATACGACCGCGCCAATCAGCGCAATCGTTGTAGCAATTTTGACAAACTCGCCGATGAAAAAAGACATCGGGTTGGCGCCACCTGGTTTGCGCGCGCTGATGTAAAGACGGAGAGCAAACAGTCCATTGGGAACCGCGCAGCACACACCACCTAAAAGCGCGGAACAGAATCCGGGTACGCCGGCTAGTAAACCTGCTATACATGCCAGCACGGCCGTAGTAACAAATTGCATAAGCACGATGCGCAGCATACTGACCCAATAATGTGCGAAAAAGACTCGCTTGACAGAACGCGGTTGCAGTGTGGTGATGCAGCGCAGTTATACGCAACGACCAGTCTACGGCTGATTTAGAAGCCCGAGGATTATAAAGGCTGGGCGCGGCTTTCGTCAAACTTTTGCTGCCGAATCATAAGCTTATACAACAGGCGGCGAGGGATCCGATCGCTGCGGCGCAGCGGATCTTTGGGACCGATCCAGACGTTCGCCGGCGGCGCGAATTTACTACGATGCACCAAATTCGTGAATCCGGAAAATCCCTCGGCCTGCCTGCCGCCACATCCTTTGTAACTTACCTTACTCTACGCCCTTGAGACGCGTAATCAGACCGTCCAACGTATCCAGGTCGGCAAAGTCGATGATCAGCTGGCCGCGATTTTTTGCCGCCGTCTTGATTGTTACCTGGGTCGCCAGCAGATCCGACAACTCCTCTTCCAGCCTGGCGATATCGCGCGATTTTTCCTTGTTCCTGGCTGGACGGTTCGCCGCTTCCGCTTCTGTCGTGGCGCGCACCACCAGCTTTTCGGTATCGCGCACCGACATGCGCTTGGCCACCACCTGGTTCGCCAGCGTGATCTGGGTGGCGGCATCGACCGCCAGCAGCGCCCGCGCGTGGCCCATGTCGATATCGCCGGCCATCAGCATGGTCTGCACCGGCTTGGCCAGGTTCAGCAGGCGCAGCAGGTTGGACACCGCGCTGCGCGAGCGCCCTACCGACACCGCCGCCTGCTCATGGGTGAAACTGAAATCGGTGATCAGGCGATGGATGCCCTGCGCTTCTTCCAGCGGATTCAGGTCTTCGCGCTGCATGTTTTCGATCAGCGCCATCGCCGCCGTGGTCTGGTCGTCCACATCCTTGACCAGCACCGGCACCTCGATCAGGCCGGCCAGTTGCGCAGCGCGGAAGCGCCGCTCGCCGGCGATGATTTCATAGTGCTGGGCGCCGTTGTGCAAGGCGATCGGCCGCACCAGGATAGGCTGCAGCAAGCCCTGCTCCTTGATCGACGACGCCAGTTCCGCCAGCGCGCCTTCATCCATGCGGGTGCGCGGCTGGTATTTACCAGCCTGCATGACGGTCACCGCCAATACCGACGGCGCGCCGACCACTGTCGGCACCGCTTCAGTGATATCTGTCGATCCGCCCAGCAAGGCTTCGAGACCGCGACCCAGACCCTTTGATTTTTTCGTGACCATCTTTTCCTACCGTAGATTGCTGGCCACAGGCTGGCAGCCTGTGGATAACTCAGTGGACAACCATGTGGGCAAGCCGGGAATAAGCTGTGACCAAGCCCATGGATAACTTCTGTATTAACCGTGTATTACCGGTGTATTAGCTGTGATTAACTACATGCTCTTGATGCGTTCCACCATCTCGGCACCAAAGGCGATATACGCTTGCGCACCTTTGGAAGCCGCATCGAAACTCACGCCCGGCATGCCGTACGACGGCGCTTCCGCCAGCCGCACGTTGCGCGGGATCACCGTCTTGAACACCTTGTCGCCAAAATGCTTTTCCAGTTCTTCCGACACTTGTTGCGATAAAGTCATGCGCGGATCGAACATGACACGCAGCAGGCCGATGATCTTCAGGTCCGGATTCAGGTTGGCGTGCACCTTCTTGATGGTGTTGACCAGGTCCGACAGCCCTTCCAGCGCGTAGTACTCGCACTGCATCGGGATGATGACGCCGTTGGCCGCGCACAGGCCGTTCAGGGTCAGCATCGACAAGGCCGGCGGACAGTCGATCAGGATGAAGTCGTATTCCTCGGCAACCGTGGCGAAGGCGTCTTTCAGGCGCTTCTCGCGATTCTCCAGTTCGACCATTTCCACTTCGGCGCCGGCCAGTTCGCGATTCGCCGGCAAGACATCGAAGCCGCCGGTTTCCGAAGTCTTGCGCACCGATTTGATATCCGACATGCCCAGCAGCACTTCATAAATCGAGGCAGTCAATGCGCCCTTGTTGATCCCGGCGCCCATGGTGGCGTTGCCTTGCGGGTCGAGATCGGCCAGCAATACGCGCTGATTCAGTTGCGCCAGGCCGGCTGCCAGGTTCACGGCGGTGGTGGTTTTACCGACTCCGCCCTTTTGATTGGCGACACAAAATATTTTTGCCATGTAGTGGTCTGGTCGTCTTAATTGGTTGTTAACTTGATGCCAAAGCCGATCAGGAACATCCCTGCGGCCCTGGAGGCGAATGCGGCGATACGGCGATTTTGTCCCAGGCGCTTGGCGGCGGTATTCCCGAGCAGTACCAGCAGACTACCGTAAATCAATGTGCAACTGGAAATGATTGCAGCCATGGCCAGGAAAGTCAGGCTGCCGCGATGCGCCGCCGGATCGATGAACAGAGGGAAAAACGCCATGTAGAAGATGATCGATTTCGGATTGACCAGCGTCACCAGGAAACCGCGGGTGAAATTGCCGCCGCTGACGAAGCCGCCGTCGCTGTCGGTGCTAGCGCCGCCCTTCTGCTTGGCAAACAGCAATTTGCAGCCGAGGAAAGCCAGGTAGGCCGCGCCCAGGTACTGCACGCCCTTGAACACCAAGGGGTTAGCCGTCAGCAATGCCGCCACGCCGATCGCGGCCAGGAACATCAGCACCGCATCCCCCAGCATGACGCCAAGCACGGAGGCAAAACCGCCGCGCAGTCCGGCCTTGCCGGCGCAGGTCAGGATGCAAAAGGTTCCTGCCCCGGGCAGCACCAGGAACACCACGGTGGCTGCAATCAGCTGCCAGACGTCGGTAATGCCGAGGATGTGAAAAAAGGCGCTCATATCAATTAAATCCGTTCCAGTTGTTACTTGCTGCGTTTGATAAAAATCAGATGCCGTTCCGCATCTAGCCCCGGCACCGCCAGCGGCTTTATGTCCGTCACTTGCCAGCCAGCCGGCAAGCGGGCGATTTCCTCATCCGGCTTGACGCCCTTGAGCGCGATGAACTGGCCGTCATCTGTCAGCAAATGCGCCGACCAGTTGATAAAATCGGCCAACTCGGCAAAAGCGCGCGAGGTAATCACGTCGAACTTCTGCGCTACCTGCAGCTGCTCTACCCTAGCCGTATGGACGCTGACGTTGCTCAACCCCAATTCTGCCTTGACCTGGGTCAGGAATGCCGTTTTCTTGTGCACGGTGTCGATCATCGACACCCGCATCGCCGGCTTGGCCTTGCCGGCCCAGATCGCCAGGATCATTCCCGGCAAGCCGCCGCCGGCGCCGACATCCAGCACGTTCTCGGCCGCGGCAAAAGCCGGCACCACCGCCAGCGAATCGAGCAGATGATGGGTCATCATCTGCGCCGGTTCGCGGATCGAGGTCAGGTTATAAACCTTGTTCCATTTCGCCAGCAAATTCAGATAGGCCAGCAATTGCTGCTGCTGCTGCTGATCCAGCGTAATGCCTAATGTTTGTGCACCCTGCTGCAGGCTCGCTTCCAGCGATGCGGTCTGCGTTGAACTCATGCTGCCACTCCTTGATTATCCCGGCAATTACCTGGGCGGTCGTTGTTTTTCATGCAATGCGGTTTTATCAGGCGGCCTGGTCGTCTGCATTCAGGCGCTTCATGCCTTTTTTCAGATGTACCAGCAGCAGCGACAAGGCCGCCGGCGTGACGCCGGAAATACGCGAAGCCTGGCCGAAGGTTTCCGGCCGGTGCAGGTTGAGCTTCTGCCGCACTTCGATCGACAAGGCTTGCACCTCCATGTAGTCGAGGTCGGCCGGCAGCTTCAGGTTTTCGTTGTGCTCGTGGCGCTCGACTTCGCGTGCCTGGCGGTCGATATAGCCAGCGTATTTGACCTGGATTTCGACCTGTTCCCGGACGCTGTCGTCCTGCACGCCCGGACCGCCAAGATCCTGGCCATCAACGCCTTTCAGCGTCATTAATTGATCATAAGTAACATTTGGCCGGCGCAGCAGATCGGCCAATGCATATTCGCGCTCCATGGACTTGCCCAGCAGGCGCTCGGCTTCGGCATCGGCTACGAGGCGCGGATTCACCCAGGTCGAGCGCAGGCGCTCCATCTCGACGGCGACCGCTTCGCGCTTCTTCTCGAACTGCACCCATTGGACATCGCCGACACAGCCAAGCTCGCGGCCGATTTCCGTCAGGCGCAGGTCGGCATTGTCTTCGCGCAGGCTCAGGCGATACTCGGCGCGGCTGGTGAACATGCGGTACGGTTCCTGCACGCCCTGGGTGATCAGGTCGTCGACCAGCACGCCGAGATAAGCCTCATCGCGGCGCGGGGTCCAGGCATCGCGCTCCTGTGTCTGCAAGGCGGCGTTCAAGCCTGCCAGCATGCCCTGCGCAGCGGCTTCTTCGTAACCGGTGGTGCCGTTGATCTGGCCGGCGAAGTACAAGCCCTGGATCTGCTTGGTTTCCAGCGAAGCCTTGAGGCCGCGCGGATCGAAGTAATCGTATTCGATGGCGTAGCCGGGACGCAGGATGTGCGCATTCTCCAGGCCCCGCATCGAGTGCACCAGCGCCAGCTGCACGTCGAACGGCAGGCTTGTCGAAATACCATTGGGGTAAAACTCGTTGGTGGTCAGGCCTTCCGGCTCAAGGAAGATCTGGTGCGAATCCTTGCCGGCGAAACGATGGATCTTGTCTTCGATCGATGGGCAGTAACGCGGCCCCACTCCTTCGATGACGCCGGTATACATCGGGCTGCGGTCCAGGCCGGCGCGGATGATATCGTGCGTTTGCTGGTTGGTATGGGTGACCCAGCATGACAATTGCTGAGGATGCATGGCGGCATTACCCATGACCGAAAACACCGGCACCGGATCGAGATCGCCCGGTTGCGGCTCCATCACGGAAAAATCGATGGTGCGGCCGTCGATGCGCGGCGGCGTCCCAGTCTTGAGACGCCCTTGCGGCAACTTCAATTCTTTCAGGCGCGCCGACAGGGAAATCGCAGGCGGATCGCCGGCGCGGCCGGCTGAATAGTTGTTGAGGCCGACGTGGATCTTCCCATCCAGAAAAGTACCGGCAGTCAGCACCACTGCCCGGCTGCGGAACTGGATGCCGACCTGGGTCACGGCGCCGACGACGCGGTCGCCTTCCACCAGCAGATCATCCACGGCCTGCTGGAACAGCCAAAGGTTTTCCTGGTTTTCCAGGCGCGAGCGGATAGCTTGCTTGTACAGGATACGGTCGGCTTGCGCCCGGGTCGCTCTTACTGCCGGACCTTTGGAAGAATTCAGGATACGGAACTGGATACCGGCTTCATCTGTGGCGATTGCCATCGCGCCGCCCATGGCGTCGACTTCTTTCACGAGATGGCCCTTGCCTATCCCACCAATCGACGGGTTGCACGACATCTGGCCCAGTGTCTCGATATTGTGTGTCAACAACAGCGTTTTTTGGCCCATGCGGGCGGATGCCAGCGCGGCTTCGGTGCCGGCATGACCGCCGCCAACGACGATTACATCAAAATGTGTAGGAAAAAGCATAGTGCGCCTCTTGGAGACGATGAATAACGATGAGCAGAGGGGTGATTATAAAGCATGCAGAGGTCGCAGACATTCCTATGCCGGACATACAACAGATGTTTCACGTGGAACATTTATATATTGCACGATAAAAACAAAACGGCGATTGTTTCACGTGGAACAATCGCCGTTTTTGACAGAAGCTGGATACCTTACTTAAGGAATGCGTCGTACCCGGTTTTCAGGATCAATACCGATACCACGAACAAGAACAGCTTCCTGACAAAACCACTGCCGTGTTTGAGCGCCAGCCTGGTGCCGACCAGCGAACCGCCCACATTACAGATAGCCATAATCAATCCAAGCTGCCAGATGATATGCCCACTGTATCCAAACCACAGCAAGGCTGCCAGGTTGGTTGCAACATTGATGACCTTGGATACCGCCGAGGCCGCAAGGAAATCGAAGCCGAAAAACCGCACAAACAGGAAAATCAGGAAGCTACCTGTGCCAGGACCGAAAACACCGTCGTAAAATCCGATGCCGCCGCCAATCAGCATCGCCAGCAGCTTCTCTTTTGAACCGGTATGCAACGGTGCATGGATACTGCCGAAATCTTTCTTCTTCACCGTGTAGATGGCGACCGCCAGCAGGATGAAGGGCAAAGACTTGCGGATTGCTTCGGTCGGGATGTGGGTAACGGTATAAGCGCCAAGGAAGGCGAACAGGAATGCCGCCCCCGCCGCCGGCAGTGCGGAGTTCCAGGCGATCCTCACCCGTCGCGCAAAATTCGCGGCAGCGGCGCCGGTACCGAAGATGCCCGCCAGCTTGTTGGTGCCGAATATGGTTGCAGGTGCGGCATTCGGCAGCATCGCAAACAAGGCGGGAATCTGGATCAGCCCCCCTCCTCCCACTACCGCATCAATCAAACCGGCAAGGAAACTGGCAAACGCCAGGATAAGAAAATCAGGGAATAATTCAGGCATGGGATGTATCAGCAAAAAATGGAAAGCAGCCGGAGGGGCATCGTTCGTTGGAATAAAGACAGCAATTCTACGTCTCATGGGCCGCGCCGGCTTACCCGGCGGCTATGTTATTTCATCATAGCTATCCAAGTAATTCCGTTATCTCGCATGGCATGTGAAGATAAGTTCAGGCAAGCAACAAGCCGTACAAAACATCAGTTGCCTATTATTTGAGCAGATCGAACAAGCCGCCTGCCAAAAGAAAAAGCCCGCACAAGACAAGCTATGTGCGGGCCGTTGGCCACCTGCTAACGGGACAATCAGGGTCAGCTGCCGCCGGACGATGATCGCCTGTTCAATGCGGCGGAAATCTCGCCGACTATCCCGCGCCGGAAAGCCAGCACGCACACGATGAAGATGAAACCGGTGACAATAGTCACCGATTCGCCCAGTCCGCTAAACCATTCGATATGCGTCACCCCGGCCAGCCAGTTGCCGATATCGCCCAGCTTGTTTTCCAGCACGATGATGATGATCGCGCCGACAATCGGCCCGATGATGGTGCCCAACCCACCCACCAACGTCATCAGCACCACCAGTCCGGACATGGTCCAGTGGACATCGGTCAGCGTTTCAAAACCCAGCACCAGGGTCTTGGTGGAACCGGCCAGGCCCGACAATGCAGCCGACAACACGAAGGCCAGCAGCTTGTAGCGGTTGACGTCATAGCCCAGGGAAATAGCGCGCGGCTCGTTTTCCTTGATGGCTTTCAACACCTGGCCGAAGGGAGAACTGACGGTGCGCATGATCAGTGCGAAGCCGGCCACCGCAATTGCCAGCACCACGTAGTACAAAGTGAGGTCGTTGCCGAGGTCGATGAAGCCCAGCAAGCGGCCGCGCGGAACGCCCTGCAAGCCGTCCTCGCCGCCAGTGAAATGCATCTGCAGGCAAACGAAATACAGCATCTGCGCCAGCGCCAGGGTGATCATGGTGAAATAGATCCCCTGCCGGCGGATCGCCAGGCTACCCATCACCAGGCCGATCAGCGCACCGGCAGCGGTGCCGGCCAGCAATCCAAGCTCGGTTGGCAAGCCCAAGGTTTGCAAGGCGTAGCCAGTCACATAGCCGGCGCCGCCGAAGAATGCGGCATGTCCAAACGACAACAATCCGGTAAAGCCGATCAGCAGGTTGAACGCGCAGGCGAACAGCGCGAAGCAAATGATCTTCATCAGGAACACCGGATAGATGCCGAACGGCGCCGCCAGCGCAGCGGCCAGCAGCAAGCCGTAACCAATTTTCTTATTCATTGTGCGTGCTCCGTCTCTCATTTCTCTTTGCCGAACAGGCCGGCAGGCCGGATCATCAGCACGATCGCCATGACGATAAACACCACCGTGGCCGACGCTTCCGGATAGAACACCCGGGTCAATCCCTCGATCACGCCCAGCGCCAGGCCGGTGACGATGGAGCCCATGATGGAGCCCATGCCGCCGATCACCACAACCGCGAAGACGACGATAATCAGGTTGGAACCCATCAGCGGCGAGACCTGGATCACCGGCGCCGCCAGCACCCCGGCAAAGGCCGCCAAAGCGACGCCGAAGCCATAGGTCAGGGTCACCATCAGCGGCACATTGACGCCGAACGCTTCCACCAGCTTCGGGTTCTCTGTGCCGGCGCGCAGGTAAGCGCCAAGCTTGGTCTTCTCGATCACGAACCAGGTGACGAAGCACACCGTCAGCGAGGCCAGCACCACCCAGGCGCGGTAGTTCGGCAGCACCATGAAGCCGAGGTCGGTGGCGCCGCTCAGTGCATCAGGCACCGAATACGGCTGCCCTGAGACACCGTAGAACGAGCGGAAGATGCCCTCCACCATCAAGGTGATGCCGAAGGTCAGCAGCAAGCCATACAGGTGATCCAGCTTGTACAGCCAGCGCAGCATGGTCTTCTCGATGACGACGCCGAACAGGCCCACCAGCAGCGGCGCCAGGGCCAGCATCACCCAGTAGTTGAGGTTGAAATAGGTCAGCCCGATCCAGGCCAGGAAGGCGCCCATCATGTACAGCGCGCCATGGGCGAAGTTGATCACGTTGAGCAGGCCGAAGATCACCGCCAGGCCCAGCGACAGCATCGCATAGAAGGAGCCGTTGACCAGTCCCAGCAGCAGCTGGCTCATCAAGGCTTGCAAGGGAATGCCGAAAATTTCCATGGCAATATCATCTAAAAATCACTCGTGCGAGTGAAGAACAATCAAACAGCGCAAGGGCGCGCGGATCTTCGCAAAGATCCACGCACGCTTAGAACTGGCTAGGCCAGGCACAGTGCTCAAAAAATCAGCGCGCCATCACTTCCACAACGCGCACTTGCTCTCGGCCTTCTGCGTGAAAGCCTGCTCGCCCGGAATGGTCTCTATCTTGTTCAGATAGTCCCAAGGATATTTCGAATCGGCCGGCGCCTTGACCTGGTACAGCATCATGTCGTGCACCACGCGGCCGTCGGGACGCAGATAGCCGTTCTTCGCATACATGTCGCTGAACTTGCTCTTGCGCAGCTGCGCCATGACCTTGTCGCCGTCGTCGCTGCCGATCGCCTTGACGGCAGTCAGGTATTGCATCGCCGCCGAGTAGTCCCCTGCCTGCAGGCTGGAAGGTTCTTTTTTCATCTTTTCAAAATAACGCTTGGCCCAGGCGCGCGATTCCGCATTCTGATCCCAGTACCAGCTGTCGGTCAGGTACATGCCCTGCGTCTGCTTCAAGGTCAGCGAATGGATATCGTTGATGAACACCAGCAGGCCGGCCAGCTTGGCGTTCTTGGTGACGCCGAATTCATTGGCCGCCTTGACCGCATTGATCAGGTCGCCGCCGGCATTGGCCAGGCCGATGATCTGCGCCTTGGACGATTGCGCCTGCAGCATGAACGAAGAGAAATCAGAGGCATTGAGCGGATGCTTCACCGAACCGAGGACGGTGCCGCCGGAAGACTTCACCACTGCGGTGGTGTCTTTTTCCAGCGATGCGCCGAAGGCATAATCGGCGGTGATGAAATACCAGCTCTTGCCGCCCTGCTTCACCACCTGCGAGCCGGTGCCGTGCGCCAGCGCGTAGGTATCGTAGGCATAGTGCACGGTGTACGGCGTGCATTCCTCGTTTGTCAGGCGGGTGCTGCCGGCGCCGATTTCAAAGAACGGCTTTTTCTTTTCCGCCGCAATCTTCGCCATCGCCAGCGCAGTGCCGGAGTTGGTGCCGCCGATCAGCATGTCCAGCCCTTGCTGGTCGAACCATTCGCGCGCCTTGCTTGAGGCGATGTCCGCCTTGTTCTGATGGTCGGCCACGATCAGCTCGATCTTCTTGCCGTTGATGCTGCCGCCCATGTCGGCGATCGCCATCTTGATCGCTTCCGCGCCGCCAGGACCGTCGATGTCCGAATATACGCTCGACATGTCGGTGATGAAACCGATCTTGACCACGTCGCCCGAAATCTGCGCCGACGCCGGCAGCGCCGCGCCGAAAGCGATTGTGCTGCCCACTGCAACAGCCAAGGTCTTTAATTTGATATTCATTGTCTCTTCTCCATTTTTAAACGACCAGTTATCCCGCAAGCTGCCCGCAGGACCTCCCTTACCCAGACCTACACACCTAGCAAAGCATTCAACACCGGCATTTTTTCTTCCAGCTGAGATGAGGCAAACGACTCGACGATCTGGCCATGCTCCATCACATAAAAACGGTCCGCCAGCGGCGCCGCGAAACGGAAGTTCTGCTCCACCATCACGATCGTATACCCCTTCGCTTTCAGGGTCGTGATCATGCGCGCCAGCGCCTGCACGATCACCGGCGCCAGGCCTTCGGAAATCTCGTCCAGCAGCAGCAGCCGCGCGCCTGTGCGCAGGATGCGCGCCACCGCCAGCATCTGCTGCTCGCCGCCCGAAAGGCGCGTGCCCTGGCTGTTCCTGCGTTCTTTCAGATTGGGGAACATGTCATAGATTTCTTCCACCGACATGCCTTTTTCTGTGCTCGACAAGGATGGCGGCAACAGCAGGTTCTCTTCCGTCGACAGGGACGAAAAAATGCCCCGCTCTTCGGGGCAATAACCAACGCCATGGTGGGCGATCTTGTAGGTCGGCAGCGCGATGGTTTCGACGCCGCCGATCTTGATCGAGCCCTTGCGCGCGCCGGTGAGGCCCATGATCGCCCGCATGGTGGTAGTGCGGCCGGCGCCGTTGCGGCCCAGCAGCGTCACCACCTCGCCCTTGTGCACGCTCAGGTTGACGTTATGCAGGATGTGCGATTCGCCGTACCAGGCTTGCAGGTTCTCGATACTGAGCGCGATGGCGCCCTGCGCGGTCGGTGCTGCGGCCGGCGATGAGGAATGAACAGCGGACATCAATGCGCTCCCACCAGTGCGTCGGTGGTGGTGCCCATATAGGCTTCCATCACCAGCGGATTCTTCGATACCTCTTCATAGCGCCCTTCGGCCAGCATGGCGCCGCGCTGCAGCACGCTGATCTTGTCGCAGATGCCGGACACCACATTCATGTTGTGCTCCACCATCAGGATAGTGCGGCCGGCCGACACCTTCTTGATCAGCGCCGTAACGCGATCGACGTCTTCGTGGCCCATGCCCTGAGTCGGTTCATCGAGCAGCATCAGCTCCGGCTCCATGCCCAGCGTAGTGGCGATTTCCAGCGCCCGCTTGCGGCCGTATGGCAGATCAACGGTCAGGGTGTCGGCGAACTCGGTCAGGTCGACTTCCGCCAGCAGCTCCATGGCGCGCTGGTTCAGCTGCGCCAGCGACTTGCCGCTTTTCCAGAAGTGGTAAGACGTGCCGAGCGTGCGCTGCAAGCCGATACGGACGTTCTCCATCACGCTCAGGTGCGGAAACACTGCCGATATCTGGAAGGAACGGATAATGCCCTGGCGCGCGATCTGGGCCGGCGCATCGGGCGTGATGTCGCGGCCATTGAAAAGGATCTGGCCGGAAGTAGGAATCAGGAATTTGGTCAGCAGATTGAAGCAGGTCGTCTTGCCGGCGCCGTTGGGGCCGATCAAGGCATGGATATGGCCACGTTCCACCTGCAGGTTGACGGCATTGACGGCCGTAAACCCCCTGAACTCCTTCGTCAGGTTTTTTGTCTCCAAGATGATGTCGGTCATCTGGTCTCCCATTGATGTTGCTTTATTCGGAACATCCCGCGCTGATAGATGATATGGCAACCACCTTATCAGCCTTATATTTTTTTACGGATACTACCGGTGCCGCTCTGACGGGGCAATACGTAGAAATACTATACAAAAACCGAGCAGAAAATCAGCCATGCCTAACAAAATAATTTAAAACACACAATAAACCACAGATCAAGAGCGGCTTTCCTTGATGAATTTTGCCGCCATCTCGGCGATCATCAAGGTCGGCGAATTGGTATTGCCGGAAGTAATGGTCGGCATCACGGAGGCGTCGACCACGCGCAAGCCCCCTACTCCCTTGACCCGCAATTTGCTGTCGACCACCGCCATCGCATCGTCCGCGCGTCCCATCTTGCAGGTTCCTACCGGATGGAAGATCGTGGTGCCGACTTCGCCGGCGGCTTTGATCAAATCCTCCTCGGTACGATACTGCAAGCCGGGCTTGAATTCCTCAGGCGCAAAGGGCCGCAAGGCCGGCGCTGCGGCGATCTTGCGGGTCAGCAGCACCGACGCCGCCGCAACTTTGCGGTCCTCTGCCGTCGCCAGGTAATTCAAGGCGATCCTGGGCGCGCTTTCTGCATCGCCGGAAGCAATCCGCACATGGCCGCGCGAGCTCGGCCGCAGGTTGCAGACGCTGGCGGTAAAGGCCGGAAAATCGTGTAAAGGATCGCCGAATTTTTCCAGCGACAAGGGCTGCACGTGATACTCCAGATTGGCGCTGGCTTGCGCCGCATCCGACTTGGCGAATGCCCCCAGCTGCGAAGGCGCCATCGACATCGGCCCGCTTTGCGTCAGCAGGTATTGCACGCCGATCTTCGCCTTGCCAAGCCAGCTGCTGCTCATCGTATTCAGCGTCTGCACGCCGCTGACCTTGAACGCCATGCGGATCTGCAAATGATCTTGCAGATTCTCGCCAACGCCCGGGGTATCCTGCAGCACCGGGATCTGATGCTGTTGCAATAAAGCGGCCGGGCCGATGCCGGACAGTTGCAGGATCTGCGGTGAACCGACAGCACCGGCGCTCAGCAGGGTTTCGCGGCTGGCCTCGGCGCTCCACTGTTTGCCGCCGCCGGAAAATTCCACGCCCTTGCACACCAATCCCTGCTCGCCGCGCTCAAGCAGCAGGCGCTTCACCTGGCAACCGGTCATGATCTCCAGGTTGCCGCGCCCGGTCGCCGCGCGCAGGAAAGCCTTGGATGCATTCCAGCGGATGCCGCGCTTTTGATTGACGTCGAAATAGCCGCAACCTTCATTATCGCCGCGGTTGAAATCATCGGTTTTAGGAATGCCTGTTTGCGCCGCCGCCTCGCGGAACGCATCCAGGATTTTCCATGACAGGCGCTGCTTTTCCACCCGCCATTCACCGCCCGCGCCATGGAATTCGCTGGCGCCGTTGTAGTGGTCCTCGCTCTTCTTGAACAACGGCAGCACATGCTCCCAGCGCCACGATTCATCGCCGCTCAACTGCGCCCATTGCTCATAATCGCGGGCCTGGCCGCGCATGTAGATCATGCCGTTGATCGAGGAACTGCCACCCAGCACTTTCCCGCGCGGATACAGCAGGCTGCGGCCATTCAGGCCTGCATCCGGCTCGGTCCGGTACAGCCAGTCGGTGCGCGGATTATTGATGCAATACAGATAGCCGACTGGAATATGGATCCAGATGTAATCGTCTTTTGCGCCCGCTTCAATCAGCAGCACCTTGACTGAACTATCCTGTGTCAAACGATTCGCCAGCACGCAGCCGGCGGTTCCCGCACCGATGATGATGTAGTCGTACTTGCCTGCTGATTCCATGCGCCTCTTTCTATTTTTCCGATCGTTGCAAAAAATTTTTCCGCTCATGCGACCATGGCCGCAGGCAGCGATGAAGTACGCCGCATGCAGCCACAAAATAAACAATAATATGATTTATATAATTTATACCATTAATTAAAATTTATTGTTTACACCATTTATTTCGCCACCGGCATGGTGAATTCCGCACCCTTGGAAATCGTCTGCGGCCAGCGCTGCATGATCGATTTGTAGCGTGTATAGAACCGCAATCCTTCTTCGCCGTAAGCATGCGTATCGCCGAACAGCGAGCGCTTCCAGCCGCCAAAGGAATGCCATGCCATCGGCACCGGAATCGGCACGTTGACGCCCACCATGCCGACCTCGACACGCCGCGAAAACTCGCGCGCAGTATTGCCGTCCGACGTAAACAAGGCCACGCCGTTGCCGAATTCGTGGGCATTGATCAGGTTCACCGCGGCAGCAAAATCAGGCACGCGCACGATGCACAAAACCGGCCCGAAAATTTCTTCCCGATAGATCTTCATCTCGGGCGTCACCTGGTCGAACAGGGATCCGCCAAGGAAGAACCCGTTTTCCAATCCAGCCACTTTCAAGCCGCGCCCATCGACCAGCAGCTTGGCGCCGGCAGCCACGCCGCTCTCGATGTAGCCTTCGATCTTTTCCTTGTGCACTGCCGTGACCACCGGTCCCATTTCGGCATGGGCTTCCATGCCGTTCTTGATCTTCAACGCCTTCACGCGCGGGATCAATGCTTCGATCAGCTTGTCGGCGACATTACCCACCGCGACCGCCACCGAGATCGCCATGCAACGCTCGCCGGCAGAACCGTAAGCCGCCCCCATCAAGGCATCCACTGCCTGGTCGAGATCCGCATCGGGCATCACCACCAGATGGTTCTTGGCGCCGCCCAGCGCCTGCACCCGCAACGGATATGCGCCTTTGCGCTTGGCGCCTTCCTGGTAGATATATTCTGCAATCGGCGTCGAACCGACAAACGACACCGCTTTCACATCCGGATGCTGCAGCAAGGTATCCACCGCCAGCTTGTCGCCCTGCACCACGTTGAACACGCCATCCGGCAAACCAGCTTTCTTGAACAACTCAGCCATCATCAGCGATGGCGAAGGATCGCGCTCCGACGGCTTCAGGATGAAAGTATTGCCGGTCGCAATCGCCATCGGCGCCATCCACAGCGGCACCATCACCGGAAAATTGAAAGGCGTGATGCCAGCGGTCACGCCAAGCGGCTGGCGCAGATTCCAGTTATCGATGCCGCCGCCGATATTGTCGGTAAATTGCGTCTTCAGCAGCTGCGGAACGCCGCAGGCGAATTCGACAATCTCCAGGCCGCGCGTGACTTCTCCCCTGGCGTCGGACAGCACCTTGCCGTGTTCGCGCGTAATCGCCGCAGCCAGCGCCTCATGATGTTGCTCCATCAACTCCTTGAACTTGAACATCACCCGCGCGCGCTTCAGCGGCGCAGTCTCCGCCCAGGCCGGCGCCGCTGCCGATGCCGCCGCTACCGCAGCGTTAACTTCCTCCACGCTGCCCAGCACGACTTTGGCAGCAACCGCGCCGGTCGCTGGATTGAACACATCCTGCTGGCGGCCGCTGGAAGATTCCGTCACCTTGCCGTTGATGTAATGCTGGATCAAAGGGGTGGCGCTTGATGAAGTAGTCATAAGGATTCCTTTTATTAGGGCTGGGTTGAATTTGTTTCGTATTATTTTTTGCCCAGAATATCGTTAGCCATGCCAACAATCCAATGAGTTATGATCAATGGCATTATAAGAAACACTAATAATGAAACACTCATGATGAAAATTTAAGCACATGGACCTCATCCAACTCCGCGCCTTCGTCACGGTCGCCCGTGAAGGCAACCTGACGCGCGCAGCAGAATTGCTGCACGTCACCCAGCCGGCCGTCAGCCTGCAAATCAAATCGCTGCAGGCCAGCTTGAACCTGCAATTATTCAACCGCATCCCCAGCGGCATGATGTTGACCGACGAAGGCATCAAATTACTGCCTTTTGCCGAACGCGCCATTGCCGTCATGTCGGAACTGCGCCAGCAAGCTGCCAGTTTGCATCCAGGCAACTCAAAAATACTCAGCGGAAAACTCGCGATCGGCACGATTCTCGATCCGGAATTCATCCGTCTCGGCGCCTTTCTGCAGCGCTTGGTGGAAAGTTATCCACAGCTTTCTACACAGTTGCAGCACAGTATGTCAGGTGATGTTTTGCAGCAAATCAAGTCAGGCCATCTCGATGTCGGCTACTACCTCGGGACCCCGAACAAGAGTTTTCACCGGCTCACATTGACACAATTTACTTACTGCGTGCTTGCACCGTCGGGATGGAAAAGCCGGGTTTCCGGAAAAGACTGGCCGGCGCTGGCGAAATTGCCCTGGATCTGGACGCCGCCGGAATCGGCGCATCATCGTTTACTCAGCAAAACGTTTGCACAATATAAAGTTACGCCAAATAAAGTGGCTCTTGTCGACCAGGAACCGTCAATGCTGGACCTGGTGAAATCAGGCGTCGGACTTTCTCTTGTCAGAGAATCAATTGCCTTGCGTGAAGCACATGCGCATGGCCTGGTGATTTCCGACACGGTCAATTTATCCACTGAACTATCGTTTATTACGCTGGAAAAACGTAAAGAAGAGCCGGTAATTGCAGCCGTGTTTGCCATATTGGAAACAATTTGGCGAAACTGACTTTCTGAAAGCGGTTTTTAAAGGGGTTAAATCCCCTTTTTTTGGATTTCACCGTCCGTCGTGTTTACATTTATAGGTTTATATATATGAATAGTAGTAGTAGTTAACGCCCTGCTTTTCTGTGGATAACTATAAATTTGACTATTCATTCAAGCACTTACGACTTGGATAAGGGCTGAGTAAACCTTGTATCTGGAAAGAACATTTCTTGGATAAAAATGAGGCTGTGGATAGCTGCTTCGCTTATGCACATTAGATTCCTGTAGTTATCCAAAGACTTATCCACAGTTATAAATTTTCATCCTTTCCATTTCTACCTTCCGTGTAGATTTTTTCTTTCCTTTTCATAAAAACCAAACACCGAAAAAGAACAATTTTTTTTGAAAAGTTGTTTTCTTAGCTTCTTTTTATGAATTGATTTTTTAAAAGCAACTTCAAAAGAAAAGGCTTTTCGGTTTTGTATTTAAAGGTTTATATATAAAAATAGTAGTAATAGTTAACACCCTGCTTTTCTGTGGATAACCGCAAATTTGACCATTCATTCAAGCACTTGCAGCTTGGATAAAAGCTTGGTAATCGGTGTATCGCGGCAGAATAATTCTTGGATAAAAAAGCCGCTGTGGAAAACCGGCCCAGATATCCACAATTCAAAAACAGGATATCCACAGCTTTATCCACAAAATCGTGAAAATAGACTGATTTCGATGTTTTTTTGGCACTGCAGAGCCGTTTTGCCAAGAATTTTCCTGACTGCTTAAACGGTAGGCAGCATCGCTTTTAGAAAAATTCCTAGACAAGCTGAATCGAAAGCTTTAATGTACGCAAAGCGTATATTTGGAGAAGCGAATGCTCGATCAGCAGACTTTTTTGCGCGATGCAATGCGTCGCTTGAACCTTACCCGGGAAAGTTTTTCAGAGCGGATCGGCATCCGGAAGCGCGCATTGGATACCTGGCTGCTGCCGGAAACATCTGGTGAATACAGGGTAATGCCGGATATTGTGACGAAATTTGTCAGTGAAATCCTGAGCGGAAACATCGTCGCCCAAGGTACTACGCAGAGCGTATATATCCCCGACCCCAATGCCCCGCTGCACACGCGCATCGGCTACAACGGCAAGCCGCAGCTGCTGTCGGTGGACCAGTTTTCGCGCGATTCGCTGGAAGAGCTGTTCCGCATCGCCGACATCATGCAGCCCATTGCAAGGCGCCAGAAGGTCTCGCGCATCCTCGAGGGTGCCGTACTAGCCAATTTGTTCTTTGAAGCCAGCACGCGCACGCGTATCAGCTTTGGCGCGGCGTTTTGCCGGCTGGGGGGATCGGTTTGCGACACCACCGGGTTTACTTTCTCTTCCATGACCAAGGGCGAGTCGATCTACGACACCAGCCGCGTCATCAGCGGTTATGTCGACGCCCTGGTCGTGCGGCACCCGGAACAAGGCGCAGTCGATGAATTCGCCCGCGCCACCAACATTCCGGTGATCAATGGCGGCGACGGGCCGGGCGAGCATCCCAGCCAGGCGATTCTCGACCTGTACACGATCCAACGCGAATTCTCGCGGCTGGGGAAACTGATAGACGGCGCCCATATCGTCATGGCGGGCGATCTCAAGTACGGCCGCACGGTGCATTCGCTGATCAAGCTGCTGGCCCTGTACCGCAATCTCAGGTTCACCCTGATCGCGCCGCCGGCCCTGGAGATGCCGGCCCACATCCTGGAGCGCATCGCCCGCGCCGGCCATGTGGTGGAACAATCGACATCGCTGCAGCAAGGTTTGCGAGGCGCAGACATCGTGTACGCCACCCGGATCCAGAAAGAACGTTTCGCCGACGAGGCGATCGAGGGCTATACGCCGGATTTCCAGATCAATCAGGCCCTGATCAACGCCGCCTGCAGCGCCGACACCATTGTCATGCATCCGTTGCCGCGCGACGGCCGGCCCGGCGCCAACGATCTCAGCACCGATCTGAATCACGATCCGCGCCTGGCGATATTCCGCCAGACCGACAATGGCATCCCGGTTAGGATGGCGATCTTCGCAACTTTGCTGGGAGTGGAAAACCAGGTGCAGCATTCGATGCGCGACGTCAGCTGGCGCTCGCCGCACCACGTAGGACCGGATGACGCAGCTTTCGACGGCCTGGACTGAGGCCGGCGCCAGCTGTCAACGCCGGCCCCGGCGGCCAAGCCTTGCCAGGCCTTCCGGGCGGCGCCGCTGAACTGCAAGGCAAGCGCACTTAAACTGCCGCGCATACATCCGCGGCAGTTCTGTAGTTCTATACATCTCTAGTACGCCAGCGCGGATTGCGCAATTTTTAAAACGAGAAATCTATTTCGTCTTTTTCTGCTTCAGGGTCTTGCCCGGCGGCGGCGCCACCGGCTTTTGCCTGGCTTGCGCCAGCAAGGCGGCGCAATCGTTTTCCTGTGCCGGGGTGACATTGATCAATGGGATCACCGCCGCTACCGGCGCCAGCACGCCGAGCGCAATCGCGCCGCCAGCCTTCAGCGCCAGGATTCCCTTGTCCACTCCGACATCCGGATTCTTGAAGCTGCCATTGACATGCAGAGGCGACCTGAGCGAAAAAATCCGCATGCCCTTGCTTTCCGGCTTGACCGTCAGCGCCAGCGTTTCCTGCGCCAGGTTGATCTGGCCCTGGACATTGATGACGGCGTCGTCGGTATCCATCACGAAGGTGCGGGCGTCCATCACGCCCTTGGTCACGGCAAAATCGCTGGCCAGGCAGTTCAGCTTGACCTGCTTGTCGCCGAACAGCTTGGAAATGACAACGTTGCCGATGTTCAAGCCGGCGGCTTCCAGCAGGAACTTGCTGACGGTGCCTTGGTTGACCAGGGTTTTCAGCTCGCCATTGGAACTTCCCAGCAGGCTGGCGACAGAGTTGCCCACCGCCGACAGGGAAGCGTCGCCGTTGATTTCGCCGAGGCTGGCCTGGGCCGATTCGAAAGTCGGAAACAGTTGCTTGATTTTCAGGTGGCGCGCAGAAATTTTCATTTCCGCCTTGATCGCCTTGCCGCTGCCGTCCAGCTTGATGTCGGACACCATATTGCCGCCGGCGACGCCGAAATTCAGGGGCGTCAGCGACAGCACGCTGTCTTTCAGGTGAAGGTCGGCGACCAGGTCCTGGATCGGCAATTCCTTGTCGCGCACGATCTTGCGCCCGGTGAACTTGACGTCGGCATCGATGCTGCCCCAGCGGCTGGTGTCGAACTGCTCGACCGGCAGCACCTTGTTGCCCGGCTGGGCCACGCCATCGCCGCGGTTGGCCTTGCTGGCGTTGGAGTCGGCGCCGATCAGCGGCGCCAGGTCTGCCAGCCGGAGCTGGTTGGACAGCAGCGTGCCTTTCAACAGGGGCCGCGGCTTCTGCGCGACATATTCCAGCGTGCCGGACAAATCGCTAGAGCCGACGCGGCCGCTGAACTTGTCGTAAATCCAGTCGCCGCCGGCGCTGTTGAGCTTGCCGACCAGGCGGCCCTCCGTGGAAAACGGCGGCGTCGCCGGCAGCACGATGCCGGTCAGCGGATAGAGGTTGGACATGCTCGCGCCGGACAATTTCAGGCGCAGGTCGAGCGCGGCCAGGTCGCTGGGCTTGGTCAGCGTTCCTTGCACGCCGATTGTTGTCTTGCCGACGCGGACGTTGGCTAGCAGCGGATAGGGCGTGCTGGAGTTCTGCAGAGACAGCACGGCGCCCGCCTTGCCGTCGCCGCTGACCGCCGCCTTGTTGAAACTGCCGCTGACTTTCCAGCCGATGCCGTAGCCTTCCGCGCTAGCGGCGGGCAAGCTGTCGATGTCCGCCCTGATATCCAGCTTGCTGACCGGATCCAGCAAACGCACAGTGCCTTTGGCCAGCACCAGCTTCTGCAATTCCAGCTGCCAGGCGGACGGTCCGCTTGATGTGAAAGTCCAGTTGTTGTCGCCGTCCGGCTTGCGTTCCAGCGCCAGCACCGGCGCGTCCAGCTCCAGCGACGGCAGCACGATGCGGTGCGCCAGCAAGGGCAAGGGACTCAGCGAAAACGTCAGCTGGCCGATTTCCGCCATATGCGGCCCGGTTTTGGCCCACTCCGGATTATCCAGCACAATGTCTTTCGCACTCAGGCGCGGCCACGGGACCCAGCGCCGCCAGCTATCCAGGTCGCTCTGCGATTTTTGCCAGGTCAGCGCCAGATCGCCGCGAATCGCAAACGGTCGGCCTGCGGCCTCGCTGACGCGCTGGTTGAGCCAGGGCTTGGCGCGGTTCCAGTCGAAAGTAAGCAGCAATGCCGCGCATACGGCGATCAGCCCCGCCAGCGAGGCCAAAGACCATAAAAAAAGTCTCGCCGGACGAAATTTAGTTGTAGTCATAGATTTATGAGGTAGGCGTCGCTGAAAAGTTTCATTCGACAAGTATCCACCTGATCCCGCCGCCGGTGCTTTAACAAATGCAAAATTTCCGGCAACAGTCGCCATTGTGCACCTGGCGCCAGGACTGTCATCGGGATCCGCGCGGCAGACGTTAACCTGTGACATTGGCAGGTCCAGGTGTGCACTTTGTTAGACATGCAAGTGTTTGTAACCCACTGTAGCTAATGCAAATCGACGTGCTAGCTTGTAAACACAACCCATTCCCGTTGTATGGAGTAAAAAATGACTAACAATAAAAAGCCGGTGTCGTTAATGCTCGGCGCTTCTGTCTGCGTGGCGCTGCTGTCGCTCGCCGGCTGCGATAAAAAACCGGATGCCAGCGCACCCGCCGCCGCGCCGGTCGCGCCGCAGGCGCAAGCCGCGCCGGCATATGTGCCGCCAACTGCCGATCAGCTGTACCAGCTGGTGGGGCCGATCGCCCTGTTCCCGGACAAACTGGTGGCGCAAGTGCTGGCCGCATCCAGCTATCCTGAGCAAGTCACCGCCGCCGACAACTGGCTGGGGCAGAACAAGAACCTGAAAGGCACGCAGCTGCAGGACGCCGCCAACCAGCAGCCATGGGACGTCAGCGTCAAGGGCTTGACGCAGTTTCCAAGCGTGCTGGACCAGATGGCGCACAATCTTCCCTGGACCTCGGCGCTCGGCGACGCTTATGTCAACGACCCGACCGATGTCATGAACGCGATCCAGGTGATGCGCCAGCGCGCCGCCGCCAGCGGCAACCTGAAAGACAGCAAGCAGCAGCGGATCGCCAGGGCGCCGCGGGTGCAGGCAGCACCGCCTGTCGGCTATGCGCCGCCGCCCGACGAACCGCCTATCTATGAAGGACCGGAAGTGATTCCGCCGCCGCCGGAAACCATCGTGATCGAGCCGGCCGAGCCGGATGTGGTTTACGTGCCGGCCTACAATCCCGGCGTGGTCTACGGCGAGCCGCTGCCGGTTTATCCGGGCTACACCTATGAACCGCCGCCGGCCTACTATCCGCCCGGCGAAATCGTCACCGCCGGCGTGCTGACCTTCGGCGTCGGGATTGCCGTCGGCGCCCTGATCGAACATCAGCACTGGGGCTGGAATTCCTGGGGCGTGCATTGGGGCGGCGAAGGCGGCGGCGGCAACTGGCGCGGCGATGGCGACCGCGACCACGGCGGCTGGCACCGGCCGGCGGTGGTGTACAACAACAATACCTATGTATCGCGTTCCACTACCATCATCAACCGTGTAACCAACAACTACAACAACAGCACTGTTATCAACAACAACACCCGGAATAATTTCGGGCCGGGCCAGGCAAACAACCAGCCCTTCCCCAACGGCGGGCCGGCCGGCCAGCCGGGCGGCGGCGCGGCTAGTTTCGCCGGAGTGCGGCCGAATGCGGTGCAGCCTAACGTTGCCCGGCCTGACGCGGCGCGACCGAATTTCGCCCCGCCGGGCAATCCGCAGCAAGCACGTCCCGTTCCGAATGCCGCGCCGTTCGCCGCGGCGCCAAGGCCGAACCACGGACAGCCGGATTTCAGCCACATGACGCAGCCGAACTTCGGTCGGGTCCCGCCAGGAGCCGGACCGTCGGCTGCCGCCAGCGCCAACCAGCTGGCAAAGCCTGGATTCGTGCATCCGGCGCCGAATCAGGTTCAGCCTGGCGCAGTGCCGCAACATCCCGGCTTTGGCCAGCCGCCGGTACAGAACGGCCGGCCGGTGCCTAACCAGCTGCAGCAAAACGCCTTGAACCACCCGCCGGCCATGCCGAAAAATCTTCAGGGTGAAAGGCCGCCGGTGAACCTGAACCAGCATCCTTTCGGCGGCAATCCGCAGCGGCCGAATTTCAACCGGCCGGCCGAGGCGGCCAGGCCGCAGCCCCAGCCTATGCCTGTGCCGCAAAACGTGCAAAACCGGCCGCCTCAGCAGTTCGAAAACCGCCCTAACGGCGGCCAGATGCATCAGGAAATGAGCCGCCCTGCGCCTGCACCGGCGCCGGTATTCAACCGTCCGGAACCGCGCCCGCAGCCGCAACCGCAACCGATGTCAAGGCCGGAGCCGCGTCCTCAGCCGCAGCCTCAGCCGATGGCAAGACCGGAACCGCGCCCTCAACCACAGCCACAGATGCAAGCGCCACATCCGGCGCCGCCGCCACCGCAAAACCACGAGGTGCATCATGACGGCGGAAACCTTCATCCGGACAAGCGCGCGGATGAGCATAAATAATATGCCTGTCTGAAAGCGCTGATCAGGGGGCGGCGCAGGTTTTAAAAGCAGCCGTCCAACAAAAAAAGCTGGCTGAACTTTTGTTCAGCCAGCTTTTTTATTGCAGGCAATAGACTTGCATTACATCACTCAAGCCTGCAAGGTCATCAGGCTGGCGTTGCCCCCCGCAGCGGTGGTATTGACGCACACCGCGCGCTCGGCCAGCAGGCGCCACAGCGGAATCGAGGCGTACTCGGAGGTTTCCAGCAGCGGCACCAGCGCGCCGGATTTTTCGCTCAATGCCGTCAGCATCGGACGCAGGCGCCAGGTGCCGGCGCCATCCACCAGCGCCAGCTGCAGGCGCGCGCCATTGTTGTCGGCATCGAGCTTGTCGATCACCCGGATGGCAGCGTGCACCGCTTTCGGCAACCCTTCCGGAATCATCGCCGCCGCGGTCGCTTCCACCACCGGAGAGTTGCCGGTGGCGAACACCGCCGCCAGCTGGTTCAGCATCGCGCCGACATTATCCGCGCTGCACAGGATGGCGCCGCGCGGTGCAAACGACAGGCTGTTGCGTTCGCCGGTCGGGCCGGGCAGCACCAGCGAAGTGCCGAGCCAGCTGGCGTGCATGTATTCCTCGCCCAGCGCGGCAATGCGTTGATGGCCGTGGGTCTTTGCCCAGCCCAGCAAGGCTTGCAGCACAGGCGTATCGATCGCCGCGTCGGCATTCGGCGCATGGATCGTATGCGCACCCAGCGATACCACGGGATTGCGTTGCAGCCGCTTCAGGTACAAAGGGCCGCCGGCTTTTGGTCCGGTGCCTGATTTCCCTTCGCCGCCGAACGGCTGTACGCCGACCACGGCGCCGACGATATTGCGGTTGACGTAGATATTGCCGACATGCGCATGGCCGACGATGTAGTCGATGGTTTCATCGATGCGCGAATGGATCCCCAAGGTCAGGCCGTAGCCGCTTCCGTTGATCGCTTCGATCAGCTGCGGCAGCTCATTGCGGGCGTAGCGCAGCACGTGCAATACCGGTCCGAACACTTCGCGTTTCAGTTCCGACATGGAGCCGATCTCGATCAGAGTCGGCGCCACGAAAGTGCCATTGGCTTGTTCCGCCGGCAGCGGCAGCTGGAAGAAATCCTTGGCCGTGCCGCGCATCTTTTCAATATGCGCCAGCAACTGGCCCTGGGCGTCGGCATCGATCACCGGGCCGATATCGGTCACCAGCCGGTCCGGGCTGCCGACCCGCAATTCCTGCATGGCGCCCTTGAGCATATGCAAGGTGCGGTCGGCGATATCGCTTTGCAGGCACAGCACGCGCAATGCCGAGCAGCGCTGGCCGGCGCTGTCGAAGGCCGAGTTCAGCACATCTTGCACGACTTGTTCCGGCAAGGCGCTGGAATCCATGATCAAGGCGTTCTGGCCGCCGGTTTCTGCGATCAGCGGCAAGTCGACCGATTCTTCCAGCGAGCGTTTCGCCAGCGTGCGGCTGATGATCTGCGCGACTTCGGTCGAGCCGGTGAAAATGACGCCCTTGACGCGCGGGTCTGCGGTCAGCGTGGCACCGACGGTATCGCCCTGCCCCGGCAGGAATTGCAAGGCCGCGTGCGGCACGCCGGCGTCATGCATCAGCTGCACTGCGCGCGCGGCGATCAGCGGCGTCTGTTCGGCCGGCTTGGCCAGCACCACATTGCCGGCTGCCAGCGCGGCGCTGACTTCGCCGACAAAAATCGCCAGCGGGAAATTCCACGGGCTGATGCACACCACGGGACCGAGCGCCAGCGCGTTCTGGGTGTGGCGGATCTGCGCCGCATAGTAGCGTAGGAAATCGACCGCTTCGCGCACCTCGGCGATGGCGTTCGGCAGCGATTTGCCGGCTTCGCGGATCGCCAGCGCGATCAGTTCCATCTGGTTTTCTTCAAACAGGACCGCCGAGCGGTCCAGCTTGTCGGCGCGTTCCGCCGGCGGCAGGGTTTGCCAGTCCATGGCGTAGACGCTGGCGGCATGCAGCGCCTTGTCGACATCGGCCACGCTGGCTTCGATCACGCTGCCGACCACATCGCGATGGTTGGCCGGGTTCAGCACCGGACGCGCGGCCTGGCTGTAGGCTTGCAGCTCTCCCAGCATAGGTGTGGCATGCCATTGCTGCTGGCCGAAAATCTTGAAGGCGCTGTCGATCTGGCGCAGCACTTCTTCATTGCTCAGATCGAGGCCGGCCGAATTCTTGCGCTCGGCGCCGAACATGGCCGGCGGCAAAGCAATCTGCGGGTGCGGCTCGCCGCCCAGCTGCTGGGCGGCCTGCAGCGGATCGGCGATGAGCGAATCGATAGAGACGTTCTCATCGACGATCTGGTTGACGAAGGACGAGTTGGCGCCGTTCTCCAGCAAGCGCCGCACCAGGTACGCGAGCAAGGTCTGGTGCGAACCGACCGGTGCGTAGATGCGGCAAGGCTTGTCCAGCATGTCTTTGCCGACCACCTGGTCGTACAGCGTTTCGCCCATGCCGTGCAGGCACTGGAATTCGTAGTCGGTGACGTTCTTTTCCTTGGCCCAGCTGTAGATGGTGGCCAGCGTGTGCGCGTTATGCGTTGCAAACTGAGGATAGATGACGTCGGTCGCCGCCAGCAGTTTTTGTGCGCAGGCCAGGTAGGAAACGTCCGTATAAACCTTGCGGGTGTACACCGGGAAGCCCGGCAAGCCGTCGACCTGGGCGCGCTTGATTTCGGAGTCCCAATAGGCGCCCTTGACCAGCCGCACCATGAATTTGCGGCCGCTGCGGCGCGCCAGGTCGACCAGGTAGTCGATCACGAAAGGACAGCGTTTCTGGTAGCCCTGCACCACGAAGCCGATGCCGTCGAAGCCGGCCAGGTCAGCGTCGAAAGCCAGCGCTTCCATCAGGTCCAGCGACAGTTCCAGGCGATCCGCTTCTTCCGCATCGATGTTGAGGCCGATGTCGTATTGCTTGGCCAGCACCACCAGCTGCTTCAGGCGCGGCAGCAGTTCTTGCATGGTGCGCTGGCGCTGGGCGCGCGAATAGCGCGGATGCAGCGCCGACAATTTGACCGAAATGCCAGGACCCTGCTTGATGCCGCGTCCGGCCGAAGCCTTGCCGATGGCGTGGATCGCATCTTCATACGAACGGTAATAGGCAGCCGCGTCTTCCTCGGTCAGCGCCGCTTCGCCCAGCATGTCGTAGGAGTAGCGGTAGCCGCGCTTTTCATTGTCGCGGCTGTTGCTCAGGGCTTCGGCGATGGTCTGGCCGGTGACGAACTGGTTGCCCAGCATGCGCATGGCGACATCCACGCCCTTGCGGATCAGCGGTTCGCCGCCGCGGCCGATCAGCTTGGTCAGCGCCGAGCCGAGGCCGCTTTCGCTGCTGGTGCCGACCAGCTTGCCGGTAATCAGCAAGCCCCAGGTGGCGGCATTGACGAACAGCGACGGCGATTCGCCCAGATGGCTGCGCCAGTCGCCCTTGCTGATCTTGTCGGCGATCAGGCGGTCGGCAGTCTGGTGATCGGGAATGCGCAACAGCGCTTCCGCCAGGCACATCAGGGCCACGCCCTCTTCCGAGGACAGCGAGAATTCATGCATCAAGGCGTCGACGCCGGAGGCGCGCGTGCGCTTTTCGCGCACGGCCTGCACCAGCTTGCGCGCCAGCGCCTGGCTGGCGGCATGTGAATCGGCGCTGGTTTGCACCTGCGCCAGCAGCCACTGGACGGCCAGCGTTTCATCGCGCCGATAGGCGGCAGTAATGGCGGCGCGCAGCGGCGTGGCGTCGGCCATCATCTCGGCGTGGAAGGCAGCGAAGGCGGTGCTGGGAATGGCGGAAGGGGTAATGCTGGACGGCTGGGATGACGGCTGTAGCGGCGGCATGGCGATTGTCTCTGTAAGGGTATTTGTTTTGTCAACTTGCTATGTTTTCAAACAGGCAGCGGGCAAGCAGGCGCCATGCCGCAGTGACGGATCGCCGCGCTTCGGGGAACGGGAAATCCGGCATCGCAGCGCTGCGCCCGGTTTGCCGGGGAGCGTTGTGTTGAATGACTCTGTCAGCTTTCCGGGAAAGCCAAGTTGTTCGATTGTAGGCGGCATCGGCATGGATTAATTCTGGTAATAATGGCTGCTATCAAAATTTTGTTATTGGTGCGAAAATTTAACCGAATAAAATTTTTCGGAAGATAGTGCATGCTTGACAAGATCAGTAAGAAAATCCTGGCGGAACTGCAAAACGATGGTCGCATCAGCAATGTCGACCTGTCAGCCCGCGTCAACTTGTCCCCCGCGGCTTGCCTGGAACGCGTGCGCAAACTGCAGGAAGCCGGTTATATCCTGCACTACACCGCCCAGCTCAATCCACAGCTGCTCGACGTCGCCCTGCTGGTCTTCATCGAAGTCGTCCTGGACCGCACGACGCCGGAAGTGTTCGAAGCCTTCAGCCAGAGCGTGCAGATCATTCCCGAGGTCCTGGAGTGCCATATGGTGGCTGGCGGCTTCGATTACCTGGTCAAGGCGCGCGTCAAGGACATGAACGCCTACCGCGAGTTCCTCGGCAAATCGCTGTTGCAGCTCAAGGGCGTGCGCGAGACGCACACCTATGCCGTGATGGAAGAGGTCAAGCACACCACCAAGCTGCCGATACGCTGAAAATGCGCTGAAATGCCCCTGAATCCAGACGATAGAAAATGACCATGAACCGATTGATATTAGCGGCGGCATGTTTCGCCGCCCTGCAAGGATGTACCGCCATGGATGAACCGGTTGTATCCCCGCAAGCTGGAACACATGCGGCTGATTCCGCAGCGGGCTGCCCTGCCGACAAGCAGGAAGACAATGCGCTGGTCGGCAAGACCGAACAGGAAGCCACCGCCCTGCTGTCCGGCTGCGTCTGGCGCATCGGCGAGCGCGACGGCGAGCAGTTTGCCGGCACCATGGATTACCGGGAAGAGCGGCGCACATTGGGGATTGCCGCGGGCAAGGTGACGTGGGTGCGGCGCGGTTAAGCAAAATTAAGCAAAGAAGTCTGCCTAAGAATAAATAGGGTCAGAGAATAAATAGGGTCAGAGTTGAGAATAAATAGGGTCAGAGTTGAATTTTCCCAAGTGGAGATTCGACTCTGCCCTTTTTTTTGTTCCAAAAACACATCTGCAGCCTGCGGCATGCGCTTTTAACACGCATTCAAAACATTGCCGCAAGTAATTGCCCAGTCATATATGAAGCTTATTCTTGACGTCGACTTTTGACGTCGACTTTCTTCGTTCCAGTTTTTTTCACTATCCCCCTATAGGAAAATAACTATGCAAATCCCGAAAAAAATCGCCTTGGCGCTGATGCTGCCTTTCCTCGCATGTGCAACAAAGTTTATCCATGCCGAAGAGATGGATGCTAAAAAACAGCCGGCCAAGCATATTCTGCTTATTTCAGTCGATGGCATGCACCAGGCTGATCTTGACTGGTTTGTTACCGCGTATCCGCAATCGACCCTCGCGCGCATGGTGCGTGAAGGCGTCAACTACACCAACGCCAGAACCCCTTTTCCGTCGGATTCATTCCCAGGCATGGTCGGCCAGGTCACTGGCGGCAATCCAAAAACCACAGGCATTTATTACGATGATGCCTACAGCCGGGGGCTGCTGCCTGCCGGAACGACCAGCTGCGCAGGAGCGAAACCGGGGGCGGAGGTCTACTACGCCGAAGTTGACGCAAAGGACATGAACCGCTTGGACAGCGGCCAGCAGATTCCCGGCTTATATACCGACTTTACAAAGATTTCTCAGTTGACTGGCCATGCGCAAGATTTGATCGATCCGAAAACATTGCCAGTAGATCCAAAGACATGTTCGCCGGTGTATCCGCATCAGTATCTCCAGGTGAATACGATTTTTGAGGTGGCGAAGCAGCATCATCTGCGTACGGCATGGGCGGACAAGCACGCAGCGTATGAAATTCTCAACGGCCCGTCCGGCAAGGGAATCGATGACTTGTTCGCACCTGAAATCAACAGTTCAGTCACCGATCCGTCAGCACCCGCGGGTCCCGGCGACGACTGGACCAAGGACAACACCAATACCCAAAAATACGATGCCTTCAAAGTAAAGGCCGTCGTGAACTGGGCCAAGGGTTTCGATCACGCCGGCAATAATTCATTGGGCGTGCCCGCCATTTTCGGCATGAATTTCCAGGCGGTCTCCACCGCACAGAAACTCAACAAGTCAAGCTACTACATCGACCCGAGCAATCCCAGCACCATCGTAGCCAACGGCTTGGGCGGCTACACCCTGAATGGCGCGGTGCCGGGGCTGGTATTGCAAAGCGCACTGACTTTCGTGGACGACCAGCTCAAGACGATGGTCGGCGCGCTTGATCTCAAAAACACGGTGGTGATCCTCTCCGCAAAACATGGCCAGTCCCCGCAAAACCGCGCGGCGCTGACGATAATCAATGACGGCAACATGATTGACGCGTTGAACTGCGCTTGGGAAAACAATAGTGCAAGCTGCAAAGATCCCGCCCAAACCCATTTGGTGGCCCATGCAATTGACGACGACGGCATTTTGATGTGGCTCACCGACCGCTCGACGAAAGCAACTCGCTTTGCGAAGAAGTTCCTGCTTGCTTATTCGGGGACCGGCATCGGCTCGGATGCGTTGGGCAACCGCATCTCCAAACCATTTACGCAAGCCGGCGCCGCAAAAATCTATGCGGGCGAAGAGGCTGAAGATTTATTCGGCACCAAGCGTGGCGACGAACGCGTTCCCGATGTGGTCGGCATCGCCCAGCAAGGCGTCGTCTGGGCCGGCGGCAAGCTGTCTAAGATCGCCGAACACGGCGGCAACGCGCATCAGGACAGGCATGTGCCTATCGTCGTATGGGGCGCCGGCATCGCACACCAATCGAATGACGATCATGTCGAGACTACGCAGATCGCCCCGACAATCCTCTCATTGCTGGCACTCGATCCGAGGCAATTGCGGGCCGTGCAGATTGAGCGTACCAAGGCTTTGCCGGATTTGCATTGATCGGCAATGCCTTCGGTTTCAGGTACTGGCGCGTATCGCCAGCCTGAAACCAAGATCGACGCTGGTTTTTTCCACAGGCTCGCGCTTGAGCATTTTGATCAGCAGCTGCGCCGCGGTAAAGCCGATGTCGTAGCGCGGCGTGACGATGGTGGTGATGCCGGGATTGGCGTGGGCCGACCAGGGCAGGTCGTTGAAACCGGCGATCGCCATCTGGCCTGGCACCGAGAGGCCGCGGCGCTGGCATTCGAACAGTACGCCCAGCGCCAGGTCGTCGTTGCAGCAGAATACGGCGTCGCATGACGGCGTCTGCTGCAGGATCTGGCCCAGCATCCTGGTGCCGAGTTCCACCGTCGACGGCGCCGGCGTCAGGACTTCGATGTCGGTTGCCAGGCCGGCTTCGGCCAGCGCGCGGCGATAGCCGTGGCGCCGTTTCATCATGCGCGGATCGAGCTGGGCGCCGAGGAAGCCGGGATGGCGGTAGCCGCGTTCGATCAGGTGGCGGGCGATGCTGTAGCCCGCTTCTTCATGCGAAAAGCCGACCGCGATCTCGTTGCCTTGCGGGTTGATGTCGAACATGCGCACCGCCGGCACATTGTGCGCCGCCAGCTGTTCGCGCAGTGCATCCTGCTGTTCTATGCCGCTTAACAAAAAGCCGTCCGGCGCATGCGCCAGGTAAGTGCTGATCAGCTGGCTTTCCTTGTCCGAGGAATAACCGCTTTCGCCGATCAGGAATTTATAGCCGTGCTGGTTCAGGCTGTCGCGAATCCCCGTCAAGGTCTCTACGAATACCGAGTTGCTGAGCGACGGCACGATCACGCCGATTACCTGCGATTTGGCCGAGGCCAGCGTGCTGGCGGCCTGGTTCGGCACGTAGCCGAGCTGCTTGATCGCAGCAGTAATCCGTTCGCGCGCTTCCAGCTGCACCAGGGCAGGTGTCTTCAGCGCGCGCGATACCGTCATCGGACTGACGCGCGCCACCCGCGCGACGTCCACGATTGTGACTCTGCCGCTGGCGCGGCTATGGCGTTGTTGCTTGAGTTCCGGGCTGTTCATGGTTGATGGGAAGGTTAAGGTCTCTGTGCATCTGGCTCATTGCCAGTGGTTTTTGTTTATTGTCTGCGGGCCTGCCTGCTTGATCTGCGCCGGGCTACGGATCTGGCCTGCGAATTGTGTCCGCAGGTCTTGTCTATGTATCTTGTTTACCAGCGCGTCCAATGTTACACGCAAGCCGAGCCGCATTGTTATGCATTGTTGCTGTTTCCCTGGAGTAATGATACTACCTGCGCAGGCGCTCTTCTTGCGGATTTGCCCGGAGGCGCGATGTTAGCGCTAACATATGCTGTATCATCGCTGCCTTCGGCAAGCGCTGCACAAGTACTACAATTGGGCGCTAAGGCCGGCGTCAGGCCGGCCCCGCCGCCACTATCCATCGATCAAGAGGACGTTCATGCAGCAGCCAGAATACATGCTCGGCGTAGATATCGGCACCACCAGCACCAAGGCGGTGCTGTTCACCACCCAGGGGCAGATCGTGGCGCAGCACGCGGTGGAATATCCGCTGCTGTGCACGACGCCGGGCATGGCGGAGCAGGATCCCTTGCAGATCTATGAAGCGGTGCTGGGCACGATCCGCAACGCGGTCGGCGCCAGCCGCGTCGACCCCGCCCGGATCGCGCTGGTCTCCTTCAGCGCCGCCATGCACAGCGTGATTGCAGTGGGCGATGACGGCCAGCTGCTCAGCAACAGCATCACCTGGGCCGACAACCGCGCCGGCGCCTGGGCCAACCGCATCCGCGACGAACTGGACGGCCACGCGATCTACCTGCGCACCGGCACGCCGATTCATCCGATGTCGCCGCTGTGCAAGATCATGTGGCTGCGGCACGAGCAGCCGGAATTGTTTGCGCGCACCGCGCGTTTCGTCGGCATGAAGGAATACGTGCTGTACCGCCTGTTCGGCGCATGGCTGGTCGACCATTCGATCGCCTCCGCCACCGGCATGTTCAACCTGCAGCAGCTGGACTGGGACCAAGGCGCGCTGAGCATGCTCGGCATCGGTCCGGCGCAGTTGTCGGCGCTGGTGCCGACTACCCATCACCTGAGCGGCCTGGCGCCCGCCGTGGCGCAGCAGCTGGGACTGGCGCGGGCGACGCCGTTCGTGATCGGCGCCAACGACGGCGTCTTGTCCAATCTCGGCGTCAACGCCATCGGCCCCGGCCAGGTGGCGGTCACCATCGGCACCTCGGGCGCGATGCGGACCGTGATCGACACGCCGAAGACGGATCCGGCCGGCCGCACCTTTTGCTACGCGCTGACGGCAAAGCACTGGGTGGTGGGCGGCCCCACCAACAACGGCGGCAGCATTTTCCGCTGGGTGCGCGATGAGCTGGCCACTGCCGAAGCGGGCGCCGCCACGCAGGCGGGAACCGACGCCTACGAGGCGCTCACCAAGATTGCCGAAGCGGTGCCTGCCGGCGCCGAAGGCTTGCTGTTCCATCCTTACCTGGCGGGCGAGCGGGCGCCGCTGTGGAATGCCGATGCGCGCGGTTCCTACATCGGGCTGGCGATGCACCATGGAAAAGAGCACATGATACGGGCGGCGCTGGAAGGCGTGATTTTCAGCCTGTACAGCATTTTGCCGGCGGTGGAAGACCTGATCGGGCCGACCACCCGCATGATGGCCACCGGCGGCTTCGCCCGTTCGGCCTTGTGGCGGCAAATGATGGCGGATATTTTCGAGCGCGAAGTAGTGGTGCCGGAAAGCGTCGAATCGTCCTGTCTCGGCGCGGCGGTGCTGGGTCTGTATGCGCTGGGGAAAATCGATACGCTGGAGGCGATCGGCGGCATGGTGGGCGCTACCCATCGGCATTTGCCCAAGCCGGAGAACGTGGCGTTGTACCGCCGCCTGTGGCCGATCTACGCCGCCATCCCGAAACTGCTGGAGCAGCAGTACCGGCAACTGTCGCAGTTCCAGCGCGAGACGGCAATTAGCGATCCTGGCTAGGCGACCCCACCCGGCCGGCCACGTCTAGGCGACCAGGTTGCGAATGACGGCATCTTCCGTCTTATTTTTTAATCTTCGTCTTCCGGATCGATCAGGCTGAATTTCTCATGCGCGGTTTCGCTCAGGTGGCTGCGTAGCCATTTATGCGCCGGGTTGCGTGCATCGCGTTCGTGCCACAGCATGTCGACGTGTACGGCGGGCGTTGGAAACGGCAGCTCGCGCGCCACCAGCACGTCGGTCATGCCGGTCGCGCCGATCAGGTGGCGCGGCAGCACGGTCAGCAGATCGGAACTGGCGACCACGCGGCCGGCGGTGAAGAACTGGTTCACGGTCAGCAGGATGCGCCGCTCACGTCCCATTGCCGCCAGGGTCTCATCGATCAAGCCATGCGCGCGGCCGGAAAAACTTACCAGCAAGTGATGCGAGGCGCAGTAGTTATCCAGCGTCAGCACCTGGTTCGCCAGCGGATGGTTCTTGTGCATCACGCACACGTATTCGCCGGTGTACAGGCGCTCGTGGTGTATCGGCGACGCGCTGGTGGTCTGGCCGCCGGCCAGCTGCGCCGCCACGCCCGGGAAGAAGCCGACCGCCAGGTCGACATCGCCGCGCAACAGCATCTGGCGCGGATCGCGGGTGGTCAGCGGCACCATGCGGATGTTCATTTGCGGTGCATTGCGCTCGATGGTGCGCACCAGCGCGGGCAGCCACAGCGCGGCGGTGGCGTCCGCCATCGCCATCTGGAAGGTGGTGTGGGCGCGAGAAACGTCGAAGGTTTCGGGCGTGATCGCGGTTTCCAGGTCGGTCAGGGCGCGCCGCACCACCGGCCACAGTTCCTCCGCATGCTGGGTCGGCTTGACGCCGTGCGCGGTGCGGATCAGCAGCTCATCGTTGAGCGTATCGCGCAGCCGCTTCAGGGCATTCGATACCGCCGGCTGCGTCATCGCCAGGCGGCTGGCGGCGCGCGTCAGGTTTTGCTCGGTCATGACAGCATCGAAGACGCGCAGCAGGTTCAAGTCAAGCGTTAAAAAACTCATGTCTGGATATAAGGTTGATTATTTTTGGTTAATTTTTTGGCCGGCAGGGCCGCGGAAATTATTTGACCCGCAAGAAATATTCACAGATTCTATAACTGTTATATGAAAGCGCAATGACAGAATTCAAGATGCACCAGAATATTGCATCGCCGCATAAGTCGCATATCAGGCTGGATTATGTCTGATATATAAAATGGTTTCCACAAGGAAATTCAAGGGAAATCGAATTCCCTTCCGCAGCCTTTATATTACACACATTGGATGGATGATGAGGGGGCGCGGATTTTCTCTGGAATCCAGCCATTATTCGTCGAACACATAACTGATATCCAAAATCAGAATTGGCGAGCTTCCTCCGCAATCAATATACTGCAATGCAACAACATCATTGAAAAGTAGTCGGTATGTCTTTATTCGCTTTTGCCCTGCCAGCTGAAATGGCCCTGTTCGACGCATCGGCGCTGCTCGCAGCCGCTGCAGCCGCGCTCCGGCCGGCGCTGGGATTGGGCGCACTGGCGACCTTGATGGTGGTTTTCAAGCCGCTTTGGATGGGGATCTTGCGTGCCGCCTTGATATTGATCAAGCCGCGCAAATCGCTGGAACAGCGGATAGCCCGCAGTAAGTTCAAAGGGCAGCAATTGATGCGCCGCCTGGCTAACGACCAGGCCGTCAGCCAGCCCCTCCTGGCCGCCGAACTGCGCATGCTGGCTGGCCGCGATTAACCATAAGGAGTTTTCCATGCACCAATACATCTATCACGACGAAGACGGTTTCCCGACTTTTGCAGTCATGCAGTGGCTGCGCGCGCAGGTAAGCCGCGTGCTGGCCTGGATGGGCCTCAACGGTCTGTAACAAGCAATATTCCGCTGCACGGTTTTTTCTGACGTCTCCTCTTTCCTGCGAGGGAAGGATTCACCCTGCTGCCAACCTGACAGCAGGGATTTTTTTGACTTCGATTGAATCAGGATGCAGCATAAAAAAACGCCCGCGACATGCGGGCGTTTTTGTTTTGCGCGATGGCAGCGTTATTCAGCCAGGCGCTTTTCCAGCGTCTGCTTCACATCGGCCAGCTGTTGCGGCAGATGGTATTTCAGCTTCTCGAACAGTTCCGTGTGCAGCGCGGTCTCGGCCTGCCAGGCAGCCTTGTCGATCGCGGTGATGGTGTTGAACTGCTGTTCGCTGAAGTCCAGTCCTTCCCAGCTCAGGTCGGCATAGCGCGGCGTGACGCCAAACAGATGTTCGACACCGCCGACGCTGGCTGCGCTGGCGCCGTCCAGGCGTTCCAGCATCCACTTCAGCACACGCATGTTGTCGCCGAAGCCAGGCCAGACGAACTTGCCGTCGGCGTCGGTGCGGAACCAGTTGACGCAGAAAATCTTCGGTAATTCGGCCTTGCCTTGCGCTGCAAGTTTTTCGCCCAGGGTCAGCCAGTGCTGGAAGTAGTCGCTCATGTTGTAGCCGATGAACGGCAGCATGGCGAACGGATCGCGCCGCACGATGCCTTGCTGGCCGGCTGCAGCGGCGGTGGTTTCCGAACCCATGGTGGCAGCCATGTAGACGCCTTCGACCCAGTTGCGCGCCTCCGTTACCAGTGGCACGGTAGTGGAGCGGCGGCCGCCGAAAATGAAGGCCGAGATCGGCACGCCGGCAGGATCGTCCCAGGCAGCGTCGATCACCGGATTCTGGGTGGCGGCAACGGTAAAGCGGGCATTCGGATGGGCCGCCTTGGCGCCGGTTTCCTTGGCGCTCGCCGGCGTCCAGTCCTTGCCTTGCCAGTCGATCAGATGCGCCGGCGCTTCCTTGCTCATGCCTTCCCACCAGACATCGCCATCGTCGGTCAGGGCGACGTTGGTGAAGATGGTGTTTTCGCGCATCGACGCCATGCAGTTGTGGTTGGTCTTGTCGTTGGTGCCGGGAGCGACGCCGAAATAGCCGGCTTCCGGATTGATCGCATACAGGCGGCCGTCGGCGCCCGGCTTGATCCAGGCGATGTCGTCGCCGATGGTGGTGACTTTCCAGCCTTCGAAACCGGCAGGCGGGATCAGCATGGCGAAATTGGTCTTGCCGCAAGCCGACGGGAAAGCCGCCGCCACGTAATGCTTCTTGCCGGCGGGGGATTCGACGCCGAGGATCAGCATGTGTTCCGCCAGCCAGCCCTGGTCGCGGCCCATGGTGGAAGCGATGCGCAAGGCGAAGCACTTCTTGCCGAGCAGGGCATTGCCGCCGTAGCCGGAACCGTAGGACCAGATTTCGCGGGTTTCCGGATAGTGAACAATGTACTTGGTCGGATTGCATGGCCATGCCACGTCTTTCTGGCCGGCGGCCAGCGGCGCGCCGACGCTATGCACGCAAGGGACGAATTCGCCGTCGCTGCCGAGCACGTCGTAGACTGCCTTGCCCATGCGCGTCATGATGCGCATGTTGACCGCGACGTAAGGCGAGTCGGACAGCTCGACGCCGATGTGCGCAATCGGCGAACCCAGCGGGCCCATCGAGAACGGCACCACATACATGGTGCGGCCTTGCATGCAGCCGTCGAACAGGCCGTGCAGGGTGTTGCGCATTTCCGCCGGATCGGTCCAGTTGTTGGTCGGGCCGGCGTCCTCTTTCTTGGCCGAGCAAATGAAGGTGCGGTCTTCCACCCGCGCCACGTCGGATGGATCGGAGCACGCCAGGTAGCTGTTCGGACGTTTTTCCTGGTTGAGTTTTTTCATGGTGCCGGCGGCCACCATTTCGCTGCACAGGCGGTCGTACTCGGCTTGCGAGCCGTCGCACCAGTAGATGCGCTCCGGCTTGGTCAGAGCCGCGATTTCAGCGACCCAGTTGATCAGCTTTTGCTGTTTGACATACACCGGCGCATTCAGTGTGGCGATGCCACCCATACGGGGTTGATTCATGACTATTTACCTCCAATACCAATAAAGAAATCTGCTGTTGCCTGCCCGGGGAGCCGCGGAAGAAGTCGCGGAACATGGCCGGCGGGCGGAATGTTGTTGCGCTCACTGCGAGCGGCAAAAAATGAAATAATGCTCAGGTTTCAGATAACAACCAGCACCCGGTTTTACTGCTGCCAAAGGCCGCACACCGCAGGCTGAAGTTGTTTATTTTATGTACATTGTGGTGGAAAAGTCGGCCGATTGTACACCCGATTTGTAGTGAAAATGACCAACTATTGTAGTAAGGTATTTCCCATTTTCCGGATGCTGTTGCTTTATTACGCGGCAGCCGTTTTTTCACCGTTTTTGATTGAAAAGCCCCATGAAAATTGCCGTACTGGATGATTATCAGGATTGCGTGCGCCATCTCGACAGCTTCAAGCTGTTGGAGGGCCATGAGGTCAAAGTGTTCAACAATTCTGCCCGCGGCCTGGGTCAGCTGGCGATACGCCTGGCCGATTTCGATGCGCTGGTGTTGATACGCGAACGCAGCAGTTTTTCCAAGGCCCTGCTGCAAAAATTGCCGAAGCTGAAACTGATCTCGCAAACCGGCAAGGTGAGCGGCCATATCGATGTCGAGGCCGCCACCGCGGCCGGCATTGCGATCGTCGAAGGCGTCGGTGATCCGACCGCGCCGGCTGAGCTGACCTGGGCCCTGATCATGGCCGCCAGCCGCCGCATTCCGCGCTATGTCAGCAATCTGCAGGAAGGGCAATGGCAGTCGGTTTCGGCGCTGCCGCAAAACAATGTGCTCGGCACCGTGCTCAAGGGGCGCACGCTGGCGGTCTGGGGTTATGGAAAAATTGGCCGCATGGTTGCCGGTTACGGCAAGGCCTTCGGCATGCGAGTGCTGGTCTGGGGCCGCGACGGCAGCCGTGCCGCAGCGCTGGCGGACGGTTATCAGGCGGCGGAATCGAAACAGCAGTTCTTTGCCGAGGCGGATGTGCTGACGCTGCATCTGCGCTTGAACGACGCCACCCGCGGCATCGTCGAGGCTGCCGATCTGGCGCAGATGAAAGCCAGTGCGATTTTCGTCAACACCAGCCGCGCTGAACTGGTGGCGGCAGGCGCCCTGTTGCCCGCCTTGCAGCAAGGGCGGCCGGGCTATGCCGCGCTGGATGTGTATGAAACCGAGCCGCTGGCGCCGGATTCGCCGCTGCTGCGGATGGAAAACGTGCTGGCTTCGCCGCATCTGGGCTATGTGGAAAAGGACAGCTATGAGCTGTACTTCCGCGCTGCGTTCCAGAATGTGGTCGAGTTCGCCAACGGCACGCCGAAGAATGTCTTGAATCCGGACGCGCTGCGGCCCAATTAGTCGTCGTCGGCGCTGGCGCCGTTCGGCAGGATCAGCTTGTTCAGCCTGGCCGCCGGCATCGCCAGCGTGGTGTCGCGCCACATTCCTTGCCAGCCGGGCGGCCACGGCAAGGGCGGGCCGCTGTATTCCGCCAGGTTCTTGCGCACCGGGATCACCGGCAGGCTATCCGGCATCGGGCCTTCGCTCCAGCCCAGGCTGAAGGCGTAATCGGGCAGCAAGGCCTCGCATACCTTGGCAAACCAGCTGCTGTGGTCTTCGTCGCGCCCGAGCGCCTGCGCCAGCCCGTGCGGATCGAACTGGGCCAGCGCGCTGGCCAGCTCGGGCACGCTGGCGCCTGGCTGGTCGCCCCAGCCCATGATGGGATTGAAGTTGTAGTCGGCGCCGGAGCCGTACCAGCCTTCGCGCCGCGGTCTTTCCATCCAGCTGCGCCGGCCGCAAAACAAATGCCAGCGCCAGTGCAGGCCGGACGGCTTGGGCCAGCTGTACAGGTACAGGCGCTGATAGCCGGCGCGATGCAGCTCGCGCACCAGCGCCATCAGGCGCGCATGCGGCATGCGGTCCGGCGGCGCGTGGCGGAACAGGATCGCTTCGCCGTCCGCATGCTGCACTTCATCCGACGACAGGTTCAGATCGAGGGTCCGCATCTCGCTGCCGAAACGCGCGGAGATCCAGCCGGTCAGCAGATTGACCGACGTGATGACGCCGTAGCCGCGGAAGCGGTGGAAGATAACGGTGCCGGGAGCGATGGGTTTCATGATCTGAAAATTCTTTTAAAAAGCGCACATGCAAAAATCAAATGTTACCAGTGTAGCCGCTGCGCCGCGTTTTCCTAGGGTAGTCGAAAGGCGCAACATCGATTTGCTTAGCTGAGTATAATCAGCCTACCCCAAGGCAGAAAGGACTAGCCATATGAAGCAAGGTCCATCGGTACCCGACGAGCAATCAGGCAAGCAGTCCATCGACCAGGCTTCCGGCGGGTTCTCCGCCGGCAGGCGCAAGCTCATGTTGCTGGCCGGTGCAAGTTTCGCCATGATGAGCATCCCCCATTGGCTGCAGCAAGCCGCGGCCCAGAGCAGCGCTCCAGCCGCCCCTTCCGCCGGCGCTAACACCCGGCAGCAAAGCGATTTCATGGCCCTGTCGGCACTGCTGACTGCTACGCCGAAACTGAACGCGCGCATCGGCGCCAGGATTTACAACGCGCTAAGCGTGCAAGCCATCGAGTTTGAAAAACAGGCGGCAGCGCTGTGGCAATACAGCCAGGACCATAAGATCCAGGATGTCGATAACCTGGCTTCGGCTGTCGGCAGCGACAGCGCATTGTCGCTGGTGCTGCACCGTATCGTCAGCGCCTGGTACCTGGGCGTGGTGGGCGACGGCGGAGTTACCGGCGGCGCCAAGGTGATCGCTTTCGAGCAGGCGCTGATGTTCGACCAGGTGCGCGATGCCGTCGTCGTGCCGACTTATTGCCGCGCCGCTCCCGGCTACTGGGTGACCCAGCCGGCGGTATTGAAAGCGAGGGTTTGACCATGGCTGACAACTTGTCTGCAGACGTAGTGATTGTCGGTTCCGGCGTCGCCGGCGCCCTGGTGGCGCACCAGCTGGCAGCGTCCGGGGCTTCGGTGCTGGTGCTGGAAGCCGGGCCGCGGCTGGAGCGCTGGCGCATCGTCGAAAACTATCGCAACACGCCCAGCAAAGACGATTTCATGGTGCCCTATCCGTCCACCAAATATGCGCCGCATCCCGAATACACGCCGGAAAACAATTACCTGATCCTTAAAGGGACGCACAAGTACAACTCGCAATACATCCGCGCGGTCGGCGGCACCACCTGGCACTGGGCTGCCGCCGCATGGCGTTTCCTGCCCAACGACTTCCGCATGAAAACCCTGTACGGCGTCGGCCGCGACTGGCCGATCAGCTACGACGAACTGGAACCTTATTACTATCGCGCGGAAGTCGAACTCGGCGTATCCGGCCCCAACGACGGCACCGATCTCGGCTCGCCGCGCAAGCAGCCCTATCCGATGGATCATCTGCCGCTGTCGTGGAACGACCAGCGCTTCAGCGCCGTGGTCAACGCCAACGGCCACAAGGTGGTGTCGGAACCGGTGGCGCGCAACAGCCGCGCCTACGATGAGCGGCCCAACTGCTGCGGCAACAACAACTGCATGCCGATCTGCCCGATCGCCGCGATGTACAGCGGCATCATCCATGTCGAAAAGGCCGAAAAAGCCGGCGCCAGGGTGCTGCCCGACGCCGTGGTCTACCGCATCGAGGTGGACGCCAAGGAGCGCATCAGCGCGGTCCATTACAAGGATCCGGAGGGCGTCACGCACCGCGTCGCCGGCAAGTATTTCGTGCTGGCGGCGAACGGCATCGAGATCCCCAAGCTGATGCTGATTTCGACCGACGACAAGCACAAGAACGGCATCGGCAACAGCTCGGACCAGGTCGGCCGCAACCTGATGGATCATCCCGGCACCGGCGTCACCTTCCTCGCCAATGAAGACTTGTGGCCGGGGCGCGGACCGATCGAAATGACGTCCATGGTGGACATGCGCGACGGCGCTTTCCGTTCCGAATACGCCGCCAAGAAACTGCACCTGAACAATATGGCGCAGACCAACCACGCGACCCAGAGCGCCTTGAAGGATGGCCTGGTCGGCCTCAAGCTGAACCAGGAAATCCGCCGCCGCGCCGCGCGCACGGTCAACATCAACAGCTTCCACGACATCTTGCCGAATCCAGAAAACCGCATACGGCCAAGCAGCGAGAAGCGCGATGCGCTCGGCATTCCGCAACCGGAAATCACCTACTCCATCGACGATTATGTGAAGAAGAGCGCGGTGCTGACGCATGAAACCTATGCCAGCATCGCCGCCATGTTCGGCGGCACCGAAGTCAGGTTCGACGACGATTTCGCCCCCAACAACCACATCATGGGCGCCGTCATCATGGGCGGCGATCCGCGCGATTCGGTGGTCGACGCCCATTGCCGCTCGCATGACCACGAAAACCTGTTCATCGCCAGCAGCGCGGTGATGCCGGTCGCCGGCACGGTCAACTGCACGCTGACGATTGCCGCCCTGTCGCTGCGCATCGCCGACACCTTGAGGACAGTGCTATGACGGCCCGCTCGCAAATTTCCGCATGGTGCGGCGGCCTGGCGCTGGCGGCCGGCCTGGCGCATGGCGCTGTTGCCGCCGCTGCGCCCAGCGCCGACCAGATCAAGCGCGGCGAATACCTGGCCAAGGCCGCCGACTGCATCGCCTGCCATACGGTCGATCCGGCCAAGCCTTTCGCCGGCGGCTATCCGCTGGCGACCCCGTTCGGCACCATCTACGGCCCGAATATCACGGCTGACAAGGAAACCGGCATCGGCGACTGGAGCGACGAGGATTTCGTCCGCGCGCTGCATGAAGGGATCGACGATGAAGGCAAGCGCCTCTACCCGGCCTTCCCCTACGCCTCCTTCACCAAGCTGTCGCGCGACGACGTGCTGGCGATCAAGGCCTATCTGTTCAGCCTGCCGCCGATACAGCAAAAGACCCCGGAAAACAAACTGCCCTTCCCGTTCAGCCAGCGCTGGCTGATGGCCGGCTGGAACCTGTTCAATTTCACGCCGGGCGAGCTGAAGGCGGATGCTGCCAAGAGCCCGGAATGGAACCGCGGCAATTATCTGGTCAACGGCCTGGCGCATTGCCAGGAATGCCACACGCCGCGCAACCTCACCATGGGGCTGGACCTCAAGCGTTCCTTTGGCGGCGCCCAGCTGGGCGGCTGGACCGCGTTCAACATCACGCCCGATCCGGTCAGCGGCGTCGGCGGCTGGAAAGACGAAGAACTGCTGCAGTACCTGAAAACCGGCATGGCGCCAGGCAAGGCTTCGGCCGCGGGCGGCATGGCGGAAGCCATCGAGCACAGCTTGCAGTATCTGACCGATGACGACCTGAAGGCGATCGTCACCTATCTGCGCAGTGTACCGGCAGTCAACGATGCAGCCGACAAGAAGCCGCGCTATGCCTGGGGCCAGCCGGCCGACGACGATGCCGAGATCCGCGGGATTGCCGCGGTATCGGTCAGCAGCAATGCTTCCGGCGGCGCGGAACTGTTCAGCGGCAATTGCGCCAGTTGCCATTCTGCCAGCGGCAGCGGCGTGGTCGATGGCTACTATCCTTCGCTGTTCAACAACAGCGTGGTCGGCGCCCGCGATCCAGGCAACCTGCTGATGGTGATCCTGGATGGCGTGCAACGCCGCGGCGCCAAGGAAGAAACTTTCATGCCCGGCTTTGCCGGCCACCTGGATGACGCTCAGGTCGCCGTGCTGGCCAACTACGTGGTCAAGCGGTACGGCCATGCCGATACGCCGCCGATCACGCCCGAACAGGTGAAAATCCAGCGCCAGGGCGGACCGCCCTCGCCGCTGACAACTTTGATGCCGGCGGGGCTGGCGGGATTGGCGCTGATCGTGGTATTTATACTGTTTTCAATCTTCAGGCGCGGCGGCCGTCGCCAGTCCAGGCAATCCTGATACGGCCACATTATAGAAAAGGAAACGGATTCTCATGGCTTTACGCATCATCGCCACCGGCGGCACCTTCGATAAACACTACGACGAGATCGCCGGCAAGCTGACCTTTGCCGCCAGCCACCTGCCGCAAGTGATCCAGCGCGCCCGCATCACTACCGAAATCGCCCTGGAAGAGCTGCCGCTGCTCGATTCGCTCGACATGCAGGACATCGACCGCCGGCGCGTGCTGGCGTCCTGCAGCCATGCCAAGGAAGAAGCGATCGTCATCATCCACGGCACCGACACCATGCGCGAGACCGCTGCAGTGCTCGGCGCGGCTACGCTGGACAAGACCATCGTGGTGACGGGCGCGATGATTCCCTATGCCATCGCCAACTCCGACGCCCTGTTCAATTTCGGCTTTGCCTGCGGCGTTGCGCAAGTCTTGCCGCACGGCGTGTACGTGGCGATGAACGGCAAGATCTTTGCCTGGGACAAGGTCGCGAAGAACCGCACTGCAGGGGTTTTCGAGCCGCTGTAGTACTGCTATCTTGTTGATACTCGTCATACAAGATGTTGAGGAGGAAAAGAAGCGTAATGGTGTGCAGGCAGAAATTAGGATAAATGCGTCAATGTTCTCACAATGATTTATTCCAATCTCAATCCAGACAAGGCACTGATCTGGCGTATTACTCACCGCAACAACCTGCCGTGGATTTTGGACAATGGCTTGCATTGTGCAAATTCAAATTTACTGGCACCGAATTACATCAATATCGGTAATCCCGAATTGATCGATAAACGTCGTCATCGCGCGGTGCCGATCGCGCCAGGTGGCACATTGGCAGATTACGTGCCTTTTTACTTCACTCCGTTCTCGGTGATGATGAAGAGCATCCATTCCGGATGGGGTGTACAACAACGCCCTAATGACGAAATCGTGATTATTGTGTCGAGTCTGCATCATGTGCAGTCGTTGGATTTACCCCTAGTATTTACCAATGCCCATGCTTACCCGGACTGGACTAATTACTATAGCGATTTGACCGAGCTCTCTGAGATCGACTGGCCCCTCTTGCAGCGGCGGGATTTCAAGCGTGATGCGGATGATCCTCGTAAGATGGAGCGCTATCAAGCTGAGGCGTTAATCTATCAGCGCTTGCCAATTCAAGGTGTGCTCGGTATCGTTTGTTATACTGAGAATTTGAAACAAAGCATTGGGCAACAGGTACGGGCACGCGGCCTTACCTTGCCGGTTCATGCAAGAACGGGATGGTACTTCTAATGATCACATTTGCTCAAGGCAATTTACTGGAAGCCAAGGTAGAAGCGCTGGTCAATACCGTCAATACTGTGGGGGTAATGGGTAAAGGCATTGCGCTCATGTTCAAAGAGCGCTTCGCCGACAACTTCCAGCGCTATGCCGCCGCGTGTAAAGCCAAACAAGTCCATACCGGCCAGATGTTCGTGACTGAAGTGCGCGAGCTCGACGGTCCGCGCTGGATTGTGAACTTTCCTACCAAGCAGCATTGGCGTGCACCGTCGCAAATGAGCTGGATAGTGGACGGATTACAGGATTTGCGTCGTTTTTTGCTTGAAAATAAGGTCAAGTCGATTGCCATTCCACCGCTCGGCGCAGGCAATGGTGGGTTGGATTGGCCCCTGGTTCGTGAACAGATCGAGTTGGCATTTGCTGATCTGCAGGACGTTGATATCACAGTGTTCGAACCAACCAATCAATACCAAAATGTCGCCAAACGTAGCGGGGTGGAAAAACTCACTCCTGCACGTGCATTGATTGCCGAACTGGTGCGGCGTTATTGGGTGCTGGGCATGGAATGCAGCCTGTTGGAAATCCAAAAATTGGCATGGTTCTTAGAGCGTTCGATCAAACGCTATGCACCTGATAACCCGTTAGACCTGCAATTTGTCGCGCACAAATATGGCCCTTACGCTAACCGGTTGGATCATCTGCTGAACAACTTAGATGGCAGTTATCTGCATTGCGACAAACGCATCAGCGATGCTGATCCACTCGACGTCATTTGGTTTGATGACGAGCGCAAAACATTTCTGGACACTTACCTGAAAAGCGAAGCCAAGCCTTATGTACAGGCACTGGAACGCACGACGGCCTTGATTGACGGCTTTGAATCGCCGTTTGGGATGGAACTGCTGGCTACCGTTGACTGGTTGTTGATCAAAGAGAGCGTTCCCGCAACGATTGCAGGCGTGCGTGAAGGTTTGCAAAGTTGGCCGGCAGGAGCTGCGGAGCGCAAGAGTCGCTTGTTCGATGAACGGGCGATTGGTATTGCATTGGAACGTCTTACTATGCGGGACAATCAAGTCGCCATGGTTTGAAGACAGATATTTTGCATTATTGACGCCCTTTCTTCAGGCGTAAAAAAACGGGGCAGAATTTCTGCCCCGTTTCACATTTTTCCTGCAACTATTTGGCGGCGCCGCTCAGGCCGCGCGCTTCCAGCAAAGGCCCGACATCCGGGCCGCGTCCGTAGAAATCCTTGAACAGGGCGCCGGGATCGCCGCTGAAGCCGCGCGACAGCACCTTGGCGCGCAGCAGGTCGCCATTGGCGCGCTTCAGGCCGCCGTGGGTATTCATCCAGTGCTCGGTGTCCTTGGCCAGCACGTCGCTCCAGATATAGGCGTAGTAACCGGCTGAGTAGCCGTTGGCGAAGACGTGCGAGAAGTACGTCGTGTGATAGCGCGGCGGCACCACGTAGCCCTTGGCGTTGCCCAGCGCCTTGGTTTCAAACGCCATCACATCGGTGACGTCCGGCGTCTGGTTGGTCGACAGCTGGTGCCAGGACTGGTCCAGCATCGCCGCCGCGAGGTACTCGGAAGTATCGTATCCGGCGCTGAATTTGCGCGCCGCCAGCAGCTTGTTGAGCAGCGCCCGCGGCATCGGCTTGCCGGTCTCGTAGTGCTTGGCGTAGTGCGCCAGCACCTTCGGATCGTGCGACCACATTTCGTTGAACTGCGACGGATACTCGACAAAGTCAGGCGGCACCGAGGCGCCGGAGAACATCGGATATTCGACGTTCGAGAACAAGCCGTGCAAGCCATGGCCGAACTCGTGGAACATGGTGTTGACTTCGTCGAAACTGAGCAGCACCGGCTTGCCTGCGGGCGGCTTGGCGATGTTGATATTGTTCGACACCACCGGCTTGGTGCCGAACAGGCGCGACTGCGAGACATAGCTGTTCATCCAGGCGCCGCCCTGCTTGTTGTCGCGCGCGAACGGATCGAACAGGAACAGGCCCAGCGCCGAACCGTCTTCATTGAACACCTCGAAGACGCGCACATCCTGCTGATATACCGGCAGGTCGGTGCGTTCCTTGAACGTTACGCCGTACAGTTCGTGGGCGGCGTAGAACACGCCTTCCTGCAGCACGTTGTTGAGTTCGAAGTAAGGCTTGATCTGGGATTCATCGAAGCTGTAGCGCGCCTTGCGCACCTGTTCGGAATAAAAGCCCCAGTCCCACGGCTGCAGCTTGAACGGCTTGGTATGGCTAGCCTTGGCCTGGCGCTCGATCAGCTGCTGCATGGCGGCCGCGTCCCTGCGTGCGATGGCGTTGGCGGGCGGCGCCAGCTGCGCCAGCATCTTGTTGACCGCGGCCGGAGTGCCGGCGGTTTCCTCTTCCAGCACATAGGCAGCGTGGTTCGGATAACCCAGCAATGCAGCGCGCTGCGCCCGCAGCTTGACGATCTGTGCGACATTGCCGACGTTGTCGCCGGCGCCGCCGTCGCCGCGGTTGATCGAGGCTTTATAGATGCGCTCGCGCAGCTGGCGGTTCTTGAGTTGCGCCAGCACCGGCTGGTCGGTGGTGTTTTGCAGCGTGATCAGCCACTTGCCTTCCAGCTTGCGGCTGGCGGCGGCTTGCGCGGCGGCGGCGATGCCCTCTGCCGACAAGCCGTCCAGGTCGGCGACCTTGTCGATCACTATCGCGCCTTCATTGCTGGATTTCAGCAGGTTTTGCTGGAATTGCGTGGTCAGCGAAGAAAGCTGCTGGTTCATCTTGCGCAGCTGATCCTTGTCCGCCGGGGACAGGCGCGCGCCGGCCCTGACGAAGTCAGTCCGGTAACGCTCCAGCAAACGCAGCGATTCAGGATCGAGGCCAAGGCCGGCGCGCTGCTGGTACAGCTGTTCGATACGGGCGAACAAGGCAGGATCGAGGAAAATCGCGTCTTCATGCTCGGCCAGCTTGGGGGCGATATCCTGCTGGGTCTGGTCCAGCACCGGGCTGGTGTTGGCGCTGATCAGGTTGAAGAAGACATCCTTGACCCGTCCCAGCATCTGGCCGGAACGCTCCAGCGCTACGATCGTATTGTCGAAGGTGGGCGCCGCCGGATTGGCCGCGATGGCGCTGACTTCCTGGCGCTGCTGCGCCATGCCGGCTTCGAACGAAGGCTGGTAGTCGGAATCCTTGATCTTGTCGAAGGGCGGCAGGTTGTAAGGCAAGGAGCTGATCTGCGCGAAAGGCGAAGATGCGGCATAGGCCGCGCTGGCCGTGGCGGCGTTCTGTGAGGCCTTGGTGGGCACGTCGCAAGCCATCAGGCTTACGGCGGCAGTCACCATCAACCCGCATACCGCGATACGTTTCGTCGAAACTTGCATCTATTCTCCTGGAGTGAGTACGGCAATTGTTTTTTTGACGAAACATTTTACGCCGCATTCATGAAGAGTGGATGAGGCTTGTCCCGGCTTTTTCGAGCTAAGGCCAGGTAAATTGCAGGCCGGAGCGGCGCTGCATGTTCCAGCGCCACCCCGGCCCGCTTGCTGCAGGTTTAGAAGCGGTGCTGGATCCCGCCGATCACGCCGGTCTGGCTGCTGCCGTAGGCGATATCGTCACGCGACAGGCCGACCAGCTGCTGGTTCTTGGCCTTGGCATAGGCCGCGCTCAAGTACAGGTCGGTGCGTTTCGACAGCGCGTACTTGCCGCGCACCGAATACATGATCGGATCGGCGTCCTTGCCGCTGGCGACGTTCTTGATATTTTGATAGTAGATAGCGCCGATCAGCGTCACTGCCGGCGTCGCCTTGTAGCTGGCGCCGCCCCAGAAGAAATCGCTGCGCAGGTCGGGCGCGTTCGATGCCAGCGTCTTCTTGTAGTTGCGATAACCCAGGCTCATGCTCAGGTTGCTGCCGAGCTGGTAGTTGCCGGCCAGGTGGATGCTGGTAGCCTTGTCGTAAGCGCTGCTGGCAGCGCTGGCGGCAGCGCCGTTGACCCGGTCATAGGTCAAGGCGATACGGAAAGGACCGCTTTCGTAGCCCACGCCCAGATCGTATTTCGCGCTGTCGCTGGCGCTGCCGGCAGTCTCGCCAAAGCCGTAGGTGGCGCCCAATTTGAAGTCGCCGAACTTGCCCTGGTACTTGACGATGTTCTGCAGGTTGGTCGGCATGCCGTCCTTGCGCCCGCCGGTGGCGCCGGCCGAAGTCACCCAGGAATACTGGGCCGAATAACCCATGGGGTCGAACGGCAGGATGAAGTCATAGGTGGTGGTAAAGGAGCGGCCCAGGACTACCCGGCCAAAGCCGCCTTCCAGGCCGACATTGGCTTGCCGGTTGAACAGCACGCCGGCGCTGTCGAATTCGCCGGTATCGGTCTTGAAGCCGTTTTCCAGCTGGAACACGGCTTTCAGGCCGCCGCCCAGGTCCTCGCTGCCGCGAAAGCCGATGCGCGAGGTGTTCATGGCGCCGGAACTCAGGCGCAGCAGGCTGTCCTTGCCGGCATTGGCATGGTTGACGTACTCGATGCCGGTATCGATGAGGCCGTAGATGCTGACATTGGTTTGCGCGTAAGCGCCGGACGTGGTTGCCCCGAGCGCGGCCAGGGTTGCGGCCGCCAGGTATTTTCTGTTCATCTTGCTTCCTCCGTTGTGGTATTTTTTTGTTGGTTGTGCGATTGCCGAGCAGCTGCACAAAGGCTGTTGTGTGACCTCTCCTCCTTTCTTCTTCTTTAGTCTGCAATCAGAAGGCCCATAGCGCCTCTTGCGGCAACTGCAGCCAGTACTCCCCCGGCGCCAGGCGCTGCCGCGCGTAAGCGCGCAAGACGCTGCTGTCGTCGCCGTTGCGGAAGACGCATTCCCAGCGGTCGCCCAGATACATGCAGGTGGCCAGCGGCAGCCTGATGCTGTTCTCGACCGGGGTGTCGGCAATGTTGACCTGCTCGACGCGAATGATGGCGACCGCTTCCTTGGCGTCGCCGGCAGCGGCCCCGCCGCGCAAGGTGGCGCTGACGTTGCCGCCATCGACCTGCAGCAAGGCCTGGGCGCCGTCGCGCTGCAACAGCCTGGCCGGCAAGCGGTTATTGCTGCCCATGAATTCCGCCGTGAACAAGGTATCCGGCGTTTCATACATGCTTTGCGGCGTGCCCTGCTGCTCGATCTTGCCGTTGTTGAGCAGCAGGATGCGGTCCGAGATCGCCATCGCCTCGGCCTGGTCGTGGGTCACCATCAGCGCCGACAGGCCCAGCCGCACGATCAGCTCGCGCAGGAAGGCGCGCGCTTCTTCGCGCAGCTTGGCGTCGAGGTTGGAGAGCGGCTCATCGAGCAAGATCACCGGCGGGTTGTACACCAGCGCGCGGGCGATCGCCACCCGCTGCTGCTGGCCGCCCGACAGCTGGTGCGGAAAGCGCTCGCCGAGGTGGCCGAGGCCGAGCTGGCCGAGCACGGTCTTGACCCTCTCGGCGATATCGCTGCCGTTCATCTTGCGCAGCTTGAGGCCGTAGCCGACATTGTCGGACACGGTCTTGTGCGGCCACAAGGCATACGACTGGAACACCAGCCCGAGATTGCGTTCTTCGGCCGGGATTTCCAGCTTGCGCTGGCCGTCGAACATGACGCGTTCGCCGATCTGGATGCTGCCGGATTTCGGCGATTCCAGGCCCGCTACCGCGCGCAGCAAGGTGGTCTTGCCGCTGCCGGATGGCCCCAGCAGGGCGACCACTTCGCCGCGCTGCAATTGCATCGATACGCCTTTGAGAATCGGATTGGCGCTGGCGCCGCTGCCGTAGTCGAGATGCAGGTTGTTGACACTTAATTCGCTCATGATGATTTCCTGTTTTCGTTGTGCTTGGTGGTGCAGCTCAGTGGCCAGTTCAGTCGTGCAGCTTGATGCCGAAGCGCAGCGCGATGCCGAGGCCGATGGCCACCAGCGTGATGTTGATAAAGGACAGCGTCGCCACCAGGTCGACCGAGCCGGAAGCCCACAGCGAGACGATGAGCGCGCCGATGACTTCGGTACCGGGCGACAGCAGGTACACGCCGGTGGAGTATTCGCGTTCGAAGATCAGGAACACCATCAGCCAGGCCCCCAGCACGCCGTAGCGCACCAGCGGCAAGGTGACGTCGCGCGTCACTTGCGAACGGCGTGCGCCGACTGCACGGGCGGCTTCTTCCAGCTCCGGCCCGACCTGCAGCAGCGCCGTCGTGATCAGGCGCAAGCCATAGGCCAGCCACACCACCGAATACGCCAGCCACACCGAGAAAATGGTGGAACGCAGTTCGCGCAATTGCGGGATAAAGTTTTCGACCAGCCAGCTGGCGGCCGCGTTGTCGAAGCCCTTCAGGAAACCGTCGAGGAAAGACGGCACGAACAGGAACACCCACAGGAACGACAGGCCGGCCAGCAATCCAGGTACTGCACGCGGAATCAGCACGCTGTAGTCGAGGAAGCGGGTGATGCCATCGGGCTTGCGGTGCATCGCCAGCGCGATGCAGCAATAGCAGGCCACGGCAATCGCGCCGCCGATGACGCCGATGAGGATGGTGTTGACGATGCCGCGCACCAGCGCCGGCTGTTCCCAGATGTCGCGGAAGTGCTGGAAAGTCAGCGCGTCCAGCAGCGACACGCCGTAGCCCCAGTGCGAAACGAAGGCGCGCAAGGCGATGCCGGACAAAGGAATCACGATGGTGAAAATCAGCCAGGCTGCGATCAGACTGAACGCCAGCCATTTCCACTTGCCCAGCGGCAGCGCCTTCTGGCGCGCGCCCTTGCCTTTGATCGAGACATACTTGTTGGCCGAACGCAGCAGCCAGCGCTGTATCATCACCAGCGGCAATGTCACCGCCACCAGGCACACCGCTACCGCCGCCATCAGGTGATAGGAAGGCGTGCCGAGCTTGTTGGTCAGCTTGTAAAGATACGTCGGCAGCACCAGGTGGCCTTCCGGATCGCCCAGCACCAGCACCAGGCCGAACACCTCGAAGCCGAGGAAGAACACCAGCACGCCGGCATATGCCAGCGCCGGCATGATCATCGGCAACGATACGTTCAGCGCCACTTGCAACGGCGAAGCGCCGGCCACGCGCGCCGCTTCTTCGACGTCGGCGCCGAGGCTCTTCAGCGCGGCCGAGGCGTACAGATAAACGTGCGGCACGTGAGTCAGGCCGGCGATGATGACAATGCTGGGGAAGGCATATACATTCCACGGCGTCGCCTCAATGCCGACCAGGCGCAGCAGGTCTTGCATCCACACGGTATAGAAGCCGACCGGCCCCATCGAGACCACATAGCCGAAGGCGATCACCATCGGCGAAACGAAAATCGGCACCAGCAGCATGGGCGCGATCCAGGTGCGGCCCGGCAGGTCGGTGCGCACCATCAGGAACGCCAGCATGCCGCCCAGCGGCACCGCGATCAATGCCAGGCCGCTGGCCAGCAGCAAGCCGTTGATGAAAGCCTGGCGGAAATCCGGATCGTCGAAGATGAAGCGGTACGGTTCCAGGCTCAGGGTCTTGATCGGCGCGAAAAAAGGCGCGGACAAAAAGCTTTGATAGAAAATCAGCAGCAGCGGCAGGAAAATCGCCACCGCTGCCAGCGTGACCACCAGTCCGCGCGGCCAGTTGATGCGCGCCAGCCGAGAGCGGCTGGCCAGCGGATGGGGAGGAGAAATTGAAGTCATAGTGTGTACCTTGCTGAAAACCTGCTTGAAAACTGCGGCCGGCTGCACTTGAGGTAGCCGGCCGGAATCCTGCTATTGCCGCCCTTACTTCTTGCCCGCGGCAGCCTTCCATTGCTTGAGGAAAGCCAGGCGCTTGGTCTGGTCCAGGTATTGCAGCAACGCCGGGGTCAGCGGAATCGGCTTGAGCGCGCTGCCCAGTTGCGTGGTCAGGCCGGCCACGGTGGAGGCGCCGCTGACATCAGAGCGCAGCGAATACAGCTGCGATTCAGTCGATATGATGGTCTGGCCGCGCTTGGACAACAGGTAGTCGACCCACAGCTTGGCTGCGTTCATGTTCTTGGCCGACTTGTTGATGAACACCACGCGCGACAGCACCAGGTTGTAATCCTTGGTGAAGGCAACGCCGAGCGATGGATCCTTGGCGGCGCGCGCCTGTGCATAGGAACCGATGACGTTGTAGCCGATCAGGTTCTCGCCCGAGGAAATCCGTTCCAGCATGGTGCCGGTGGAGGACTGCACGCGGATGCTGACGTCGCCGAAAGCCCTGGCAAGGTCCCAGAACTGCGGATTGATTTGCGCATCTTCGGTGATGAAGGAAAAGCCGACGCCGGATTTTTCGATATCGTAGGTGGTGACCTTGTTGCGGAATTTATCGGCCTTGCTGCCCAGCAGCTTGACCAGGTCGGCATGGGTGGACGGCACTTCGTCGGCGCTGACCAGGCGCTTGTTATAGACAATCGCCAGCGGCTCGAAAGTGGTGCCGTAGGCGCTGTCCTTGTAGTTGGCCCAGGCAGGAATGGCGGCCGCTTCCTGCGACTTGTAGACCGCGCCGTAGCCTTCGCTGACCAGCTTGAACTGCAGGTCCATCGCCGACGACCACAGCACATCTGCGGTGGCGCCGCCGGCAGCGGCTTCGGAGATGAAGCGGTTATAGACCTCGGTCGAATTCATGTCGTTGAACTCGACCTTGACGCCGGGATAGAGCGCGCTGAAATCCTTGATCAACGGTTCCGCCGCCTTGGAATCGGTGGCGCTGTAGATCACCAGCTTGCCTTCTTTTTTGGCGCCGTCGACGACCTTGGCGTAATCCGCCGGATAGCCTGCCGGCGCCTGTGCGGAAGCGTTCAGCGGCAGGCTGAATGAGAGAGCGGCGAGCGCTGCGGCCAATGGTTTTAAAGGTTTTTTGATCAACATGGGTGTCGTCTCCTGATGGTTATGGGTGCTGCTGATGAATCCGGGGTTAAAAAGTGCAGGCAACAGTCGAGCACCGGCCTGCCAAGGCGTGGCGGCCACTTGCTGTCGCTTGCGGGAGTCTTGCCTGGCCTGAGGCTGCGGCGGGTTTATCCGAGGTTTATCTGATCAAGCCGAGCTGGTCCGATTGCTTGCGGTAATCCGCAACGGTCGTTTTGATATAGGCAGTCAGTTTGTCGCCGCTCATGGCGAATGGTGAAAGCCCGGTAGCGGCGCGCAGCTGCGCGAATTCAGGCGTCGCCATCATGGCGTCGAAGCGCTTGACCCAATGCCGGTAGGCGGCATCACTGACTTCCGGTCCGACATAGACGCCGCGGATGATCGGCCAGCTCACCGCCAGGCCCTGTTCGCGTGCGGTCGGCACTTGCGCCAGCGCGCCCGGCAAGCGCTGTTCGGACAGCACGGCAAGAATGCGGATCTCGCCATCGAGCGAATGCAGGGTGGCTTCCGAGGCGTCGCCCGAGACGACCTGCACATGGCCGGCGCGCAAGGCGGTGAAGGCTTCGCCGCCGCCCTCCAGCGCAACGAAGCGCAAGGTTTTGGGATCGATCTGGCTTTGCTTGGCCAGCATCGAGATTTTCAGCCAGTCCTGGCTGCCGACGGTGCCGGCGGCGCCTATCGTGACCTGGGCCGGATTTTTCTTGAGCGCGGCCAGCAGGTCGCGCAGCGTCTTATAGGGAGAATCGTGGCGCACCGCAATCATGCCGTAGTCGACGCCGATAGCCGCCACCCAGCGCACATTGCTGACGTCGGCATCGCCGTATTTTCCCTGCGCCAGGTTCATCAGCGAACCGCCGGAAAACGCCACCAGCGTGTCGGCCTCGGCGCGGCGCTGGCTGACGATGGAATTCCAGGCGACGGCGCCGATGCCGCCCGGCAAATAACTGATCTTCAGCGGACCGTCCTGCGCTTCGGCGACGGCCGGTATCTGCAAGCCTTTCTGGATCAGCTTGCAGGTGACAGCCATGCCGCCGCCCGGCTTGGCCGGGGCGAGGCATTGCAGCGGCGCTGCCTGCGCGCTGAGCGTGACGGACGTGACGAATGCACCGAGTGCACAAATCCAGGCGATTGCGGAATTCATTGTCTCCTACCCATTCTGTTGTTATGCCTCCTGCTGCGCCGTGGCGGCGGCAGGGGTGAAACCGGGCTTTTATACGTTTTTTTGCATCATAGCGGCCTCAGTCTTTCATTTTCCTTTCACTCGCATTTTGCCAACAGCGGTTTTCTGTGTGAGTATTAACGTCCTCTTTTTTAATCCCAACTGCCCGAAGCCATGCGGATTTTGCTGATTGAAGACCATGTCGAGCTGTCGCGCTGGCTGACCAAGGCATTGCAGGATGCCCACTGGTCGGTCGAATGCGCGATGAACGGCGCCGACGCCGACAGCCTGCTGCACACCCAGCAGTATGCACTAGTGATACTCGACCTCAGCCTGCCGAAGATGGATGGCCTGGAAGTCTTGAAGCGCCTGCGCGCGCGCGGCAGCAAGACGCCGGTGCTGATCCTGACCGCGCGCGGCGGCTTGCAGGACCGCGTGCAAGGCTTGAACCTGGGCGCTGACGACTACCTGGCCAAACCCTTCGAGCTGGTCGAACTGGAAGCGCGCGTCAAGGCCTTGCTGCGGCGGGCGCAAGGCGGCGAGGCCCCGGTCTACAGCTGCGGCGCGCTGCAGTTCGATACCGTCACGCGCATGTTCAGCTACGGCGGCGCGGCGCTGGCGCTGACGCCGCGCGAACATGCGGTGCTGGAGGTGCTGATCAGCCGCGCCGGCCGCGTGGTGTCCAAGGAAAAATTGTTCGATGAAGTGTTTTCGCTGGTCGACGACGCCAATCCCGATGCGATAGAAATCTATATCCACCGGCTGCGCAAAAAATTGATCCGCAACGGCGCCGAAGCGGTCGCCATCACGACCTTGCGCGGCCTCGGCTATCTGCTGGAAGTTGCCGCTGAAAAATGAATGCCGCCAGTCCCGCCGCCGCCAAACCCGCAAAATCCTTGGGAAGCTTGCGCAGCCAGCTGTTGAGCTGGCTGTTGATCCCATTGCTGCTGCTGGTGGCGCTGGATGCCTTCTCGGTCTACCGCAATGCGCTCGATGTGGCCGACCTGGCGTACGACCGCGCCCTGCTCGCTTCTACCCGCGCGCTGGCGGAGCGCGTCTCGGTGGTAGACGGTAAAGTCGTTGCAGATGTCCCCTACGTCGCGCTGGACAGCTTTGAAACCGACACCCTGGGGCGCATCTACTACAAGGTCACCGGCACCAAGGGCGAATTCGTCTCCGGCTACGAAGACTTGCCGGTGCTGCCGCCCGATGTGCCGCGCTCGGAAATCTATCCGGCGCTGGTGCGCTTCTATCACGCCAGCTATCACAACCAGCCGGTGCGCATCGCCGCCCTGTATCAGCCGGTCTATGACGACTCGATGCGCGGCATCGCCCTGATCCAGGTCGGCGAAACCATGGATGCGCGCAGCGACCTGACCCGCAAGATCCTGTTCAGCACCTTGTGGCGGCAAGGCTTGCTGGTGTGCGTGGCGGCGCTGCTGGTATGGTTTGCGGTGCGCTTCGTGCTGCGCCCGCTGATGCAGCTGAAAGCGACGGTGGAGGCGCGCGCCAGCACCGACCTGGCCGATTTCGACGCCGACCAGGTGCACAAGGAAGTGCGGCCCCTGGTGGTCGCCATGAACGGCTATATGGGGCGCTTGCAGACGCTGATCAGCGGCCAGCGCCGCTTCATCGCCGACGCCTCGCACCAGCTGCGCACGCCGTTGACGGTATTGAAGACACAGGCTGAGCTGGCCATGCGTGAGCTTGACCGTCATCCCGATGACCCGCGCGCCTGGCAGGATATGCGCGAGATCGTCGCCAGCATCGCCGGCACTACCGACGCCACGGTGCATCTGGCGAACCGCTTGCTGACGCTGGCGCGCGCCGAGCATGGCGTGGCCGAGAGCGGCGCGGCGCCGGTGTCGCTGACCGGCATCACACGCCAGGTCGGGCTCGAATACGCGCTCATGGCTGTCAAGAAGCAGATCGACTTGTCCTTCGATGCCGACGAGGACCTGATGGTGGACGGCAGCACCTTGCTGTTGCACGAGCTGGTCAGCAATCTGCTCGACAATGCGATTCACTATACGCCGGCCGGCGGCAAGGTCGTCCTGCGCGTGCGTTGCGACAGCGTGGCGCGGCGCGCTCTGCTGGAAGTGGAAGACAGCGGCATCGGCATCGCTGCCGAAGATCGCGAGCGGGTATTCTCGGCTTTTTACCGGGCGCCGTCGGCGCAGCAGCAAAATCCCAGCGGCGCTGGCCTCGGCTTGGCTATCGTGCGCGATATCGCCAGCTCGCATGGCGCGCAGATCGTGCTGGGCGACGCCGGCAACGGCACGGATGGCGCCGCCGGGCTAAAGGTCACGCTGAGTTTTCCCTTGTCGTCATTGGCGCATTCGGCTTAGGGTTTGCGTTTTGCCTCGGCCTTGGTAAGCTACCCGGCACGATGTTCCTGGTGAAGGAGACTGGCTTTGAGCGATACATCCATCAAGATGGTGCACGGCACGGCGCTGACTGATGCGCAGAAGAAGGATTTGCTGAACCGGCTGGCGCGGGTCGAGGGCCAGATCCGCGGCGTGCAGAAACTGATCGCCAATGCCGCCGTGCCGGCTGATTGCGACAGCGTCGCCCAGCAGCTGGCGGCGGCGCGCAAGGCGCTGGACCGCGCCTTCATCACCTTGCTGACCGATGCCATCGTCACCCACAGCGCAGCCGCCGCCACGCCGGAGCAGGCCTTGCAGAGCGCGCAAAACCTGGCGGCGCTGCTGGACAAGTTCGGCTGACGTTTTTTCTTCACGGCGCTGCTGACAGGCTTTAGGCGCATCCCTTATTTCTTTAATCCCGTGCCATTTTTATAATTCCTTTCACGAAATGTGGCGCTGAAAAGGAGTAAGGCATGATCGTGGCCGGCATAGATAATCGCCCCGCTGTGCAGTCCGGGATCGGCATGATAGAAGTGCTGGTGGCGATGGTCATCGCCGCCTTCGCCATGTTTGCCCTGATCGACATGCAGACCACGGCCCTGCGCTATCAAAAGACGGCGCATTTGCGCGCCACGGCCGGCCAGTTCGGCGCCGATCTTGCCGAGCGGGTGCGCGCCAATATCCGCGGCGCGCACGAGGGGGCTTACAATCTGCCGCGGCAGGTCTATCCGGTACTGGATGCGCTGGCGCCGGCTTGCTTCGATCCCGGCCGCTGCACGGCGCGGGAACTGGCGGCACAAGATATCCATGACTGGCGCAGCCGCCTCAGCGCTGCGCTGACGGGAGGCTGGGGCGAAATCAGCGGCTCGGTCAGCAGCGGTTTCACGATACGGGTGTACTTCCGCGATGCCAGCGTCCCGGATGGCCTGTTCGCTGAAAATTGCCGGCCGCTCGCCGCCGATCCCGCAAGCCATAAAGATGTCGCCTGCTTCGCTACCGCGTTCCTGCCATGAAGCGCGTTAACCATTGCCGGCAACACGGCGCGGTGTTGCCGATGCTGCTGATCAGCCTGCTGGTCATGGCTTTTCTGGGCTTCAGCGCCCTGACCACTGCGCTGCTGGAAGAAAAGATGGCTGCCAATGCCGGTAGCCGGCAACTGGCATTCCAGGCCGCCGAGCACGCCTTGCGCTTTTGCGAGAATCAACTGCAGCTGACGCCGGTTGCGATTCCGCTGCTCAGGCAAGGACCGGTTGCGGTGGATGGCGCAAACAGCATGCACTACTGGGAAATGGCCGATAGCTGGCGCAACGATAAGGTATCCATCCCGGTGCCTCGCATCGGCGCTGAAGGCCTTGCCCCGGCAGCGCCGGCCCGCTGCCTGGCCGAGCGCCTGGAGCTGGATGCCGACCTGCAATTTCAGCTGCACGCGCCCCAGCCGCGGCCAGCCTTCCGGATTACCGCGCGCGGCGTCGGCGCCGGCAATGCGGCGGTGGTGCTGTTGCAGAGTTATCTGCTGCTTTAAGCCGGGGTCTCATGAGCCCTCTGCTTCCCTGCATCTGCGCCATCGTTCTGGTCTTGTCCTCTTTCTCTGTTCCTGCTGCGGAGACGCCGGATGAACCGCCCTTCGTCTATGTCGGCAGCTATGAGGCGGGGTCATGGCTGGGACATGTAAAAGCCTATCCGGTTGGCGCAGACGGCGTTGCCAAAGTCGCCCGGTGGGATGCCGCCGATCTGATTCCGCCATGGCAGTCGCGCCGTATCGGTACGGCCTCAGGCAACGCCAACGCGATAGCATTTGAATGGCTGCAGCTGGACGATGCGCAAAGAGCCGTATTGTCTTCCGAAGATTTGCTGGAGTATTTGAGAGGCAACGATGCGCTGGAAGCAAGGCATGGCGTCGGCGGTTTCCGCAATCGCCAAGGCAAGCTGGGCGACATCATGTATTCCGTACCGCTGTATGTGGGCCTGTCCGATTCTGCCTATCAGTTCCTCCCAGGCGGCGCCGGCGGCAGCGCCTATCGGGAATATGTCAAAAGCAAGAAGCAGCGCCAGACCATGCTTTACGTCGGCGCCAACGACGGCATGCTGCATGCGTTCGATGCCCTCGGCGGCGTTGAAACCAGCGCCTTTGTGCCAAGCGCGGTATTCGACGCCTTGCCTCGATTGAGCGAAGCCGGCTATCTCCATCGTCCCTTCGTCGATGGCTTGCTCAGCGTTGGCGACGCCTACCTGGGCGCGGACGGCAACGCCGCATGGAAAAGCATCCTGCTGGGCGCAACCGGCGGCGGCGCCAGGAGTCTGTTTGCGCTCGATGTCAGCACGCCGCCGGCCCCTGCGCCGCTGCTGTGGCAACGGAGCGCCGAAGACGACGGCGCAGGAGCGAGCGATGACGACATGGGGCACCTGATCGGAGAAGCGTTCGCCGTTCGGCTGGCGAACGGCGCCTGGGCGGCAATCTATGGCAACGGCTATCAAAGCGAAAACCTGCGTGCCGTGCTGTACCTGGTCGAGTTGTCCGGTGGAGGCTTGATCAAAAAAATCGCCATCGCTGCAGGAGACGCTGAATCGCCGAACGGCCTGGCGGCACCGGCGCTGGTATTCAACCCGCAGCGCGCTGTCAGCGCAATCTACGCCGGCGATTTGCAAGGCCGGCTTTGGAAAGTCGATCTGAGCTCGGATGAGCCTCAGCGCTGGCAAGTAGCGTTCAGCAAGACGCCCCTGTTCATCGCTGCCGACAAGAGCGGCAAACCGCAATCGATCGCGCAACAGCCCTTGCTTGAACAGCATGCCAAGGGCGGCGCCCTGGTCATGTTCAGCGGCGGCAAGCCCAGCGATGGCCGGATTCCAGGCAAGGCCCAAAGACAAAGCCTGTATGGCGTCTGGGACAAGGCCGGGAGCGGCGCCGTCGGCGGCAGAGAACAGTTGCAGCAGCAAGTGCTGAGCGAAGGCAGCGACGGCACATGGCAGCTAAGCAACAATGGCGTCAATTGGGGCGTGTCGCGCGGCTGGTATGTCGACCTGCCGGAAAAGATCGGCTATGTCGTCGGTAAGCTGCAAATCGTCGACGGCCTCTTGTGGCTGCTGACCTATGCTCCCGCGCGCGACAAGTCCTACCTGCTTGCGCTCGACTACAACAGCGGCGGCGCCAGCAGCGATGGCGCATTCATCGGGCACCTGAAAAATGCCGCGCTGGTCGAAGTGCCCGCTTCCATTGTCACGCCGATTTTCATCAAGCTGCCGGATGGCCGCAAACAGCTGGTGATCGCCGGCCGCGACGGCCTGCCGCATGCGGTCGATATCAATCCGCGAACCCGGCCCCCGGTGCGGACCTGGCGCCAATTGCCGGTGCCAGCGGCTGTTGTCGATCCCGACTAGCCGTGCGGGGGACGTTAAAAAGCCCGCTGAACGCGGGCTAGTCTGAGCCGGATCTTGGGCCTCGTTAGCTGGATTGAAACTCAATCGTCGTCATGGTGGCGACGATGCTCATGCCATCCTTCCCGGCGGCGCCATTCTTCGCGACGCCAATCTTCGTCGCGCCGCTCGCGCCATTCACGGTGTTCGCGCCAGCCCGGTTCCACATAGACCGGCTGCGGCGGCGGGTAATATACCGGCGCCGGCACATAGCGCGGCTCGTACTGCACTACCGGTGGATAGTAAGGTTGCGGCGGCGGCTGCACATAAATGCCGACACCGACATTCACGCCGGCAGCCGCACTGCCGCATGCACCCGCGGCGATGGCGCCAAACGCCAGACATGCTAAAAGTTTTTTCATTTGATTATCTGATTTCCTGTTTGCCAATCTATCTGCAGCGATTTCGCCATTTCACAGCCTCAGTTTACGGGCTAGCGCGCGTCAATGTTATTCCGAGAGGCAACAAGTGTAACGTTAAGTAATTTATTGTGGCAAAAATTAATGCGGGTTAGCATGTCATTTTCCTGATCCGCCTTATTTGACGCGATCCACAGTGAAGCTTATCGCTGCACAATCGCCGCGAGACGCCCGCTGCCTCGGCAGCCTGACCAACCAGAACAATAAAGGAAGCACGCATGGGCAAGGGCCGCCTGGAAGCCTTCAGCGATGGCGTCATCGCCATCATCATCACCATCATGGTGCTGGAAATGAAAGTGCCGCACGAAGCCAGCCTGTCGGCGCTGTGGCTGATCTACCCGGTGTTTATCAGCTATGTACTGAGTTTCATCTACACCGGCATCTATTGGAACAACCACCATCACATGCTGCATGCCGTGCAAAAGATCAACGGCCCGGTCTTGTGGGCCAATCTGCACCTGCTGTTCTGGCTGTCCCTGATTCCCTTCGCCACTGGCTGGATGGGTGAAAACCATTTTTCGGAAGTGCCGGTCGCCCTGTATGGCGTGGTGCTGATGATGGCCGGCGTCGCCTATTACATCCTGAGCCGCATGCTGATCAGGCTGCATGGCAAGGACTCCGCCCTGGCCAAGGCCGTCGGCAGCGATTTCAAGGGCAAGATCTCGGTGGCCGGCTATGCTTTTGCGATACCGCTCAGTTTCCTGAACCGCTGGATCGGACTGGGACTCTATGTGCTTGTCGCCGTCATGTGGCTGATTCCGGACCGCCGTATTGAAAAAGTGATCAACAGCTGAAACCGGCAGCCCTGTTGTGATCGCATGCCTTGAAGGGAGTAGCTGAAATACCGCATCCGCAAGCAGTCAACCAAGCCCTGGAAAATCACTGGTGCGGCTTTTGGATTAGCGATGGCATTTTATTATCGGCACGGTGCTCGTAAATATCAGCTGCCGCAACGGTCGGAATGGCTGGCGGCAGTGATTGCCGGGCTGGGATGTAAAAAAGCCTCGCGGTTGGCGAGGCTTTGGAATTACCGATATGTGAGGAGATTCTAGCCATCCAGTGCTATCTGCAAAGTGACAAGGCTATGAATGAATCTACTCACATATCCGATAAGCTGCGACAGGCAGATGTAGGTATCTTAACGAGAGAATATGACAGGAGTTTGACATTCAAGGCTTGCCGGTAACATTATTGCCGGCGCCGCGGACAAAAGCGTTCGGCACGTGGTGCAAATTAATACACTTTACTCCGCTGAGATGCGGGATAATTTTCCGATCGCATGCATCGGCGTGCACCATTATCTGGATATCCATGAATCTTCTCGCGTCACGCGCAGCTTTGCTATTGGCCGGCGTTTCCCTTTTCGGCGGCTTGCAGGCAAGCGCTGCTGCGGCAAACCCTGACGTTCAAACCATCGTCCTGCTGCGCCACGGCGAAAAACCCGAAGCCGGCCTTGGGCAGCTGAATTGCCAGGGCCTCAACCGCGCACTGGCCTTGCCGCGCGTACTCGAAGCGAAGTACGGCAAGCCCGATGTCATTTTCGCCCCCGATCCCGCCACGCAAAAGCAAGACCATGGCACTAGCTACGACTATGTGCGTCCGCTGGCGACGGTCGAGCCCAGCGCCATTTACTTCGGTATGCCGGTGAATGCATCGATCGATTTTTCCAAGACCGACGACCTGCGCAACGCGCTGCTGGCGGCGCAATACCGCCGCAGCCTGCTGGTGGTCGGCTGGGAGCACAAGATCATCGAGGAACTGGCGCGCCAGATCGTGGTGGAATACGGCGGCGACCGCGCCAGCGTGCCGCACTGGGAAGACAATGACTTCGACAGCATCTACCTGCTGCGCATCGTGCGCGACGGCGGCGCCACCAAAATCAATTTCAGCGTCGACAAGGAAGGACTGAACGACCGTCCCTTGACCTGCCCCGCCGGCTAAACCAGAAAAGAGACTCCATGATCCAACGCAAACCAGGTGAAATTGAAACAAGCAGCAAGAAAATCCAGAACGCCGCCGCCGTCGGGCTTTACGCCCTGCTGGTGTTGCTGGCGCTGTGGGTCATGCGCGATTTCATTCCGGCGGTAGTGTGGGCCGGCGTCATCGCCATCGCTTTATGGCCGCTGCTGCTGCGCCTGGAGATCCCGCACGGATCGCGCGCGCGGACGGTCGGCGTGGCGCTGCTGCTGACCGCGGCAGTGGCCTTGTTCGTGGTGCTGCCCTTCGTGCTGGTGATCAGCCAGGCGGCGCACGAATCGCACGATTTCATCGAATGGTTCAAGCAGGCGGAAGCGAATGGCCTGCCGCTGCCCGGCCTGGTCGAGCATTTGCCTTTCAGTTCGCCGCAAATCAGCGGCTGGTGGCAGGAAAACCTGGCCCGGCCTTTGCACGATTCGCCTTTCATCAAGGGATTGCATGTCGAAGCGGCAGTCACCGCCGGCCGGCATTTCGGCGCGCTGGCGGCGCACGGCCTGATCCTGTTCGGCTTCATGCTGATGACGCTGTTCGTGATGTTCCAGGCCGGTTCCAGGATGAGCGGCAACCTGGTTAAAGCCACCCGCCGCGCCTTCGGCGTCGACGGCGCCCTGCTGGCGCACCAGATGACGGCGGCCGTGCGCGGCACCGTCGCCGGGCTGGTAGTGGTGGGGATCGGCGAAGGGGCGCTGCTGGGCATCGCCTATGCCATCACCGGCGTGCCGCATGCCACTTTGCTTGGCTTGCTGACGGCGATTGCCGCAATGCTGCCGTTCTGCGCGCCGATCGTTTTCTGCGGCGCCGCGCTCTGGTTGCTTGCGCAGGGCGCCACTGTCGCTGCAATCAGCGTTGCCGTATTCGGTTTTGTCGTGGTCCTGATCGCCGAGCACTTCGTGCGGCCGCTGCTGATCGGCAGCTCGACCCGCCTGCCCTTCCTGCTGGTCCTGTTCGGCATCCTCGGCGGCGCCCAGACCTTCGGCCTGCTTGGCCTGTTCATCGGCCCGGCGCTGATGACGGTGCTGACGGTATTGTGGCGTGACTGGGTGGGACAAGACTGAGCCGGTAACGGGGCCGTCCCGGACCTGCTTAACTATGGATCAGAGGCTTGATGAAAGCCGCTCCGCTCTCGGTAAAAAGCCAGCCAACTGCACAGCAATTGAGCAGCACGGTCAGCCAGAAGACCGTCTGAAACTGTTCCTTCCTCGACTTGTGGCGCAGCGTCTTCTGCGCCAGCAAAGCCCCCGGCCAGCCGCCGATCAATGCCAGCATGTGCAAGGTGTTCTCCTGGATGCGCCATTGCCTGCTTTGCGCCGCCGATTTATCGATGGCGTAGGCGACAAAGGCAACCACGCTGGCGACAAGATAGAGACCGGCAAACGCCAGAGGCAGCCTGCCCATGAACGCGGCCAGCAGCAGCAAACAGCAAAACGCGGCGGTGAAAATAATCGTAAGCGAAGCGGATTGGGCAGGCCTCGGAGCAACGGCAGCACCGCCAGCAAACCTGATCTTGTCGGCACGAAAACGGCCGTTTTGTTCCAGGATCAATTCGTAGCTGATGAGATCACCTTCAACTGGCCGCCGCTCGCGGTCGGCAAATGCCTTGATATGGACGAAGGCCTTTTCGCTTTTCCCATTGGTGGCGACAAAGCCAAAGCCCTTGCCATCTTTCCAGCTGGTGATTTTTCCTTGGTAGCGCATGGGGAGCCGATAGCTGAATGTGTAAAAAAAAGCCCGCCTGCCTTGCGGCGGCGGGCTGAATCCAAAACTTAGGGAGTGTTGGAGGAGACCAAATCAATGTTGTGACATCTGACCGAAATTCAAGAGGCGGTTTTAGGAATGCCGGCTAGTCCTGTTTCTGGAAAAATAGCTAATCAATATTATCATTTTGATATTTCTTCCAATACAGAAACCAAACAACGTTCGAAGAGTCGTTGGAAGAGTCCTTACTGCACGGTGTCACAGAGCTTTTCTGAAAATTTGTGTACTTGAAACATAAGGTGAGCCGAGTTATCTACAGGCTCACGAAAACTCACCCAAACAAGGAAAACAGCGCCGTAATCGCACTTACGACGGTGCCAATGAGCGCGAAAAAATCGACCCAAGCGTCGAAACGGCTGGGTTCGGTTTTTCTGTATGGTCCCTTAATATCAAAGATAACTCGGCTCCTCCTCCATTTGCGCACAGCTCTACTAGCAGCCTGTTTACCTTATTATTTAAGGGGGGATCTCAGAATACCAAGTACGGTGGCGTTCCATTAATGCTATATTTGCAACCCGTAGCCAGTGTCAAAGAAGGCTTCCCTGGACACAACTGGAACCGAAGTAAAATCCGCATTACACCCTTGGCCAGGCTGATTATCACTCACGCAATAGAGTTCGTATTTGGCACCCTGATATTCAAGTTGCTGTCACCATAAGCATCTGCTACCCAAGTTTCCCGATAACTTAAAATTAAAACCGTCCCGCAGTCCGCAGTCGGCCATAACTTTACCGACCGATTCCCTACTCGAGCAAGGTCCAGGCCATAGGTCAAGCAAGGAGAGAAAATGATTCCCATTTTGACAGCAAGTCGAAAGTTACGCCCACTAGGGATGCTTGCAATCGCGATACTAATGAGTTCCTGCGGCGGCGGTAGCGATGCCGGGCCAGGAGGGGGTTCAACACCCGTTACCCCCATAACTCCAGTAACACTTCAATCGATTTCTGTCACACCAAGCCCGTTTACCACCGGTGTCGGGGTTACTCGTCGCTTAACTGCCACCGGTACCTTTTCCGATGGCAGCACAGCAGATCTTGGAGCAAACGCAGTATGGACTTCTCTTACGCCGTCAGCTGCAACGGTGTCCGCCGGATTAGTCACAGGGGTGGCGCCAGGGGCAGCGACAATCAGTGTATCCTCAGCGGGCGTATCGGCGAGCATCGCGCTGAACGTGACGACAAACACCTGGTCTCCAGCCGGTACCATGCTTCAGCAGGTGTCGTCATTCACAATGACGCTGTTAACAAGTGGGAAAGTCCTCTCTTCCGGTAGTGACGGACTGAGCAGTGACGCCGAAATCTACGACCCGGATAAAGATACATGGTCAGCCACTGATGCTCAACGAATTGGGAGAATTGGGCAAACCGCAACGTTATTGCTCAGTGGCAAAGTGTTGGTCGCGGGCGGAGGCGACCATCGTCAAAGTCTACCGGATAGCGTTACCTATGACCCTACTTCAAACAGTTGGTCGACGACGGTGGCGCCAATGCTGTCCGGGCGAATTGGGCATACAGCCACGCTTTTGCCAAGCGGGCAGGTACTAGTCGCTGGGGGAGCTACTTTCCCCTTGGCCGCCACGCCATCCGAAGAACTCTACGACCCGACTGCCAACGCTTGGTCAGCCGCCGCGGTCATGACATCTGCCAGAACCTGGCATACCGCAACATTGCTGCCAAACGGCAAAGTGTTTGTCGCAGGCGGGTATATCGCACCGAATAATACGATTTCAAGCGCCGAAACCTATGATCCAGGCAGCAATACATGGTCGCCAGCGTCGAGTATGGCTATCGCTCGGAATCAGCACACGGCAACATTATTACCGAATGGAAAAGTGCTGGTTGCGGGCGGTCAATCCACTACGGGGAACCCATACGCTCCCCTCTCAAGCGCAGAAATATATGACCCGAATACGAATGCCTGGTCGTCAGCTGGAAATATGGCATCTCCACGCACTGGACATGCAGCAATAGTTTTACCCGATGGAAAAGTACTGGTATTTGGCGGTTCGGCCACTTTGAATGGGGCACTTGCAAGTGCTGAAATTTACGACCCAGGAACGAACACCTGGTCGTCCGCCGCAAGTATGGCCATTCCGCGTGCTACGCCAACGGCGGTATTGTTAAAGACTGGTGCAGTCTTGGTTTGCGGCGGAAATTTAGGCACGGGTACAAGCTGCGAGTTTTACTGGTGAAGACATAGCTCGACAGGCTGGGGCCTGACGCTCAAGACGTCGGCGCCATAGCCTGTCCTCAACACGTAGGGAAGCCAAACGGTGGCAGGTACTACTTAACCCATATCAAAATAAGTCGCGTTATATGGCGAAGCGATCATTGACGCGATCTCTCCCAAGACGATGAGCGTTGACGGTCCAGGCCACAGTTCCATTGCTGCTTCAGCTATTGACTACAAGTAGCGGGCATTCTAATGAATTTCCATCGATGCACTTTCCGAGCGCATCGAGTGATCCTGAGGCAGATTCCAGATTTACAGGTAGAGATTTCCTAACCATGCCATCGCCAGCGAATGCTATGTTTCCAGTCGGAAGCCGCCAGTCGTCTGAGAGATTGAACTGCTTTGCAATTACCGCGCCGGCCTTTTTATCGGCTGTATCAACATCGAGCGTCTTTGCCGGTGCAATCCCGATGATTTCAAATCTAATCGATTTCGCGTCATAGCACCTTGAACTGGATGCTACTACTTATTTCCCAATACAAAACCGCGAAAAAATCACCCCGAGCAAATCATCCGGCGTAAACGCCCCGGTGATGCTGCTCAGCCGATCCTGCGCCAGCCGCAACTCTTCCGCAAACAAATCCAGCGACTGATCATTGACGCGGTTGTCGATAGCGGCGTGCTGGTCGGCAATCTCCAGATGATCACGCGCCGCCTTGAGCGCTATCAGGTGCCGCTCGCGCGCCAGGTAGCGCGATTCGCCTGTTTGCTGCCAGCCGGCGATGCGCAGCAGTTCGGTGCGCAGCAGGTCGATGCCGAGGTGGTCGGTGGCGGACAGGTAGATATGGGTGACTTCGCCCATCACATCGACCGCGGGTTTATGGCCGGACTGGTCGATCTTGTTCCAGATGCGGATCACCGGCGCGTTGCCCGGAAAGCGGGCGACGATTTTTTCATCGGCCAGCGACGGGCCGTGGTTGGCGTCCAGCATGTGCAGGATGACGTCGGCCTTGGCCACCGCGGCCCAGGTGCGCTCGATGCCGATGCGTTCGACTTCGTCGTTGGCGTCTTCGGCATCGCGGATGCCGGCGGTGTCGATGATGTTGAGCGGGATGCCTTCCAGCTGGATCGTTTCCGTGACTTTATCGCGGGTGGTGCCGGCGATCGGCGTGACGATGGCGACGTCGGCGCCGGCCAGCACGTTGAGCAGGGATGATTTGCCGACGTTCGGCTGTCCGGCCAGCACGATGTTCAGGCCGTCGCGCAGCAAGGCGCCTTGCGCGGCCTGGCTGAACACATTGTCCAGTGTGCTGCGGATGGTCGCCAGCTGGCCGCGTGCGTCGGATTTTTCCAGGAAGTCGATTTCTTCTTCCGGAAAATCCAAAGTGGCTTCGACCAGCATGCGCAAATTGGTGACTTGCTCTACCAGCGCGTGGATCACCTTGGAAAACGCGCCGGACAAGGATTCCGAGGCCGACTTCGCCGCCGCCTCGGTAGAAGCTTCGATCAGGTCGGCCACCGCTTCCGCCTGCGCCAGGTCGAGCTTGTCGTTGATGAAGGCGCGCTGGGTGAATTCGCCCGGTTCGGCCATGCGCAAGCCGAGTTCCGCACCGGCCGCCAAGCAGCGGCTGAGCAGCATCTGCAGCACCACCGGACCGCCATGGCCCTGCAGTTCCAGTACGTCTTCGCCAGTGTAGGAATGCGGCGCCTTGAAATAGATCGCCAGGCCCTGGTCGATGACGCTGCCGTCGACGTTCTTGAACGGCAGGTAGGTGGCGTGGCGCGGGACCAGCTTGTTTTCCGCGACGCCGCAAACGGCTTCAATGACGGGACCGAGATGCTTGCCGGAGATGCGGACTACGCCGATGCCGCCGCGTCCTGGTGCGGTAGCGATGGCGGCGATGGGGGAGGAATCGAAAGACATGGAATTATTCTACGAGGGTTGTTAAATAATAGAAACAGCGACAAGCAGAAGCCAACAAAAAAGCCCGTGAATTCTTGATTCACGGGCTTTTTTACGACAATCGATATAAATCGATTTCAGTCGATTCAGGCTTTCGCAGGACCAGCACCCATCTTGCGGGTAATCACCCATTGCTGCGCAATCGACAGCACGTTGTTGGTGACCCAGTACAGCACCAGGCCCGACGGGAAGAAGAAGAACATGACCGAGAAAATCAGCGGCATGAACATCATCACCTTGGCTTGCATCGGATCAGGCGGCGTCGGGTTCAGCTTGGTCTGGATGAACATCGAGACCGCCATCAGCACCGGCAAGATGTAGAACGGATCCGGTGCGGCCAGGTCGTGGATCCAGCCGATCCACGGCGCATTGCGGATTTCCACGCTGGCCAGTAGCACCCAGTACAGCGAGATGAAGACCGGGATCTGGATCACGATCGGCAGGCAGCCGCCGAGCGGGTTGATCTTTTCGGTCTTGTACAGCTCCATCATGGCCTGGTTCATCTTTTGCGGCTCGGACTTGAAGCGCTCGCGGATCGCGGTCATCTTCGGCGTCACCAGTTTCATCTTGGCCATGCTGCGATAGCTCGCCGCCGACAATGGGAAGAAGGCCAGCTTGATCAGCACGGTCAGGGCGATGATGGTGAAGCCCCAGTTGCCCAGTACTTTATGGATCTGCGTCATCAGCCAGAAAATCGGCTTGGCGATGATGGTCAGCCAGCCATAGTCCTTGACCAGTTCCAGGCCAGGAGCAACCGCTTCCAGGTCGCTCTGGATTTCCGGACCGGAATACAGGCGCGCATCCATGCTCACGCTGGCGCCCGGTGCGATCGTGCCCAGCGGCAGGATGTTGCCGACGGCGTACAGGTTGGTGGCGATCTTCTTGGTGAAGATTTCGCGCGGCGCCTTGTCTTGCGGAATGAACGCGGAAACAAAGTAGTGCTGGATCAGGGCAAACCAGCCGTCGTCAGACTTGGTGGCGTGTTCTGCCTTGCCGCTTTCGATCTTGTCGAAGGGGAATTTCTGGAACTTGCTGCCTTCGGTGTAGACCGATGCGCCGGTGAAAGTGTGCACGAAACGCTGTTCGCCTTCAGGTGCATTGCCGTCGCGCACCAGCTGCAGGTACAGCGAAGGCGATACCGGAGCGCCGCTGTCGTTGGTGACGGTGTGCTTGACGTCGATCGTGTAGTCGCCGCGCTTGAAGGTGAAAGTCTTGGTCAGCTTGACGCCGCCTTCAGTCGATTCCAGCACCAGTTGCACCTGGTTGCCATTGCCCAGCGTACGGACGCCAGGCAAGGCCGTGAACGGCGACTTGTGGTTAGGGAAAGGACCGCCGATCAGGCCGGTTTCAGCCAGGTAGGTGCGGGTTGCGCTGGAGTCGAACAGCACCAGGTTCTTGGTCGGATCGACCGTATCCTTGTGCTTCAGCAGTTCCAGGCGCTTCAGTTCGCCGCCAACCGTATCGATGTCTGCCTTGACCACATCGGTAGTGATGGTGATGACTTCGCCCTTGGCGTCGGCCGCGGTAGCCGGCACGGCGCTGGCGGACGGCGTTGCTGCGCCCGCTGCGCTGGCCGAAGCTTGCGGCACATCGGTGCTGGCGCCGGCAGCTGCACTGGCAGGACCGGTGGCGGCTGGCGCGGCAGGTGCGGTTTGAGCGGTGCCCGGGAAGAACAGCGACGGTTGGCCGTTATGGCGCTGCCACTGGTCCCAGAGGAACAATAGCGACACCGAAAATACAACCCACAGGACGGTACGTTTGATATCCATAAGAGTATTTATCTATGATTCAGGAATGGCTGCAACCGCAAGACCGGGAAGGCGCTGCGGGTTTGACTGCAGATGGAGATGCGGATGACGGATGCGGCGGCACCGGATCGAGTCCGCCGGCGTGCCAGGGATGGCATTTGCACAGGCGACGTCCGGCCAGCATGCTGCCTTTGAAGGCGCCATGCGTGCGGATTGCTTCGGCTGCGTAATCGGAGCAGCTGGGATAAAAACGGCAATTCTGTCCCAGAAACGGGCTGATGCCCAGTTTGTAGAGTCGCAACAGGAACAGTAGAGGCATTTTCATGACAGCTTTTTTCCCTTCTTCTTCCGGCCCGCCGTATATATAGCCAGGCTGGAACAATACAAGCCCCATGCCGTAGCTGTAACTACGGCTTGCCGGCCGCCAGGCGTTGCGACGCGAACAGCTGCTTGAGCTCGCTCAGCAATTCCCGCTTCAGGCGCGCGGTGGTAGCCGGACCTGCCTTGGTGTTTACCGGTTTGGATAAACGCACAATGCAGTCGATTGGCGGCAATGGTGTCAGGCGAAACAGCTCGCGCGTAACGCGTTTGACGGTGTTACGCGTAACAGCGCGCGGCGCCAGCCGCTTCGCCGCCACCACGCCCAGACGGGCATGCGGCAGCGTGTTGCGGCGGGTGTACAAGACGAAGTGCGCTGTTCTATAGACAGGGCGCAAACGAAAAACGGATGAAAACTCATCCGTTTTAACGATGCGCCGGTCGCGTGAAAAGTCTTGAGCGCAGTTCTCAGCGGAACAACGGTCGGTATCAGTCACGCAAGCAACGCCTTGGCGTCCGGCTTGATTAAGCTGCCAGACGTTTGCGGCCTTTAGCGCGACGTGCATTGAGCACAGCGCGGCCACCGCGGGTTGCCATACGGGCGCGGAAGCCGTGAGTACGCTTACGGCGCACGACGGAAGGTTGGTAAGTACGTTTCATGTTGGTCTCGCTAATCAGCAAAAATAAATCGGATCTTCACACTCAGAGCGCTGGGTTTTTACCCTTTCGCTACTTGAGCTGGAGCCGGGTGCCCGATATATAACCAGCGTACAGCTAGGTAATCGGGACAGGATCTGGCGACAGTCAACGCGCAAACGAGCAATTCAGCGGACAGTGAACCTTGAATTAAACCGCATTTTCTGCTTGTTTGTCAATCACTTAGGGCTCTTTTCCACAAGGTCCTTTTCTCCCGGCCGCCAGCAATAATTGGCCGTGCCTGTGGATAACTTGCGCCGGCAAGGGTAGAATAGCGACTTATGTGTGGCACGCCCGCCAGTTAAGCATTGCGCAGTTATCCAACCCGGCTACTTGTTTGGCGCCGGGGGTAATACTGAATCAGCGTGCAATAAAAACATCAGCCCAGGGCGTAAAGAACCTCATCCCGCACACCTTCACTTAGAACGATTCATGGAAAATTTCTGGCAGAGCTGCTCTACCCAGTTGGAGCAGGAATTGACGCCTCAACAATTTAGCGCGTGGATAAAACCGCTGACGCCCCTCGACTACGAGGATGGCCGCTTGCGCATAGCGGCGCCAAATCGCTTCAAGCTGGATTGGGTCAAAACGCAGTTTGCCAGCCGCATCACCACGCTGGCGCACCAATATTGGGAAGCGCCGATCGAAGTGGTGTTCGTGCTCGACCCGCGCAAGGCAGCCCCCGCTCCGTCCATGTCCAGCATGCCGGTGGCGCACGCCAGTACTAATAATAGTAGCGAGCAGTCGGGCGCGATGTCGTCCGCTGCCGGCGGTGGAACTTATGGCAACAGCAACTTCGACCGCCTGCCGGAAGTGCAGACCGAGAACAGCGCCGTCACCGCCCGGCGCGATCAATCGCGTATCAATACGGCACTGAGTTTCGACAGTTTCGTTACCGGAAAAGCCAATCAATTGGCACGCGCGGCAGCGATCCAGGTCGCCAATAATCCGGGCGTTTCCTACAATCCGCTGTTCCTGTACGGCGGCGTCGGCCTCGGCAAGACCCACTTGATCCACGCCATCGGCAACCAGCTGCTGGCCGACAATCCGAACTCCAAGATCCGCTACATCCACGCAGAACAGTACGTTCGCGACGTAGTGACTGCTTACCAACGCAAGGGTTTCGACGATTTCAAGCGCTATTACCATTCGCTCGATCTGTTGCTGATTGACGACATCCAGTTCTTCGGCGGCAAGAGCCGCACCCAGGAAGAATTCTTTTACGCATTCGAAGCATTGATTGCGGCAAAGAAACAAATCATCATCACCAGCGATACCTATCCCAAAGAAATCACCGGCATGGATGACCGCCTGATTTCGCGTTTCGATTCCGGCCTGACGGTCGCCATCGAACCGCCGGAACTGGAAATGCGGGTCGCGATCCTGCTCAAAAAAGCGGCATCCGAAGGCGTGACTTTCTCCGATGATGTGGCGTTTTTTGTTGCCAAACACCTACGTTCCAACGTCCGCGAACTGGAAGGCGCCCTGCGCAAGATTCTTGCTTACTCCCGTTTCCATGGCAAAGACATCAGCATCGATGTTGTCAAGGATGCATTGAAAGATTTGCTGTCGGTACAGAACCGCCAGATCTCGGTAGAGAATATTCAGAAGACGGTGGCGGACTTCTTTAACATTAAAGTTGCCGATATGTACTCGAAAAAGCGCCCGGCGAATATCGCCCGCCCGCGCCAGATTGCGATGTACCTTGCCAAAGAATTAACCCAGAAAAGCTTGCCGGAAATCGGTGAATTGTTCGGCGGCCGCGACCATACCACGGTGCTGCACGCCGTCCGCAAGATCGCCGCCGACCGCACCAAGAATCCGGAATGCAACCACGAATTGCATGTGCTGGAACAGACGCTCAAGGGTTGATCCGGGGTTGATTCCAGCTTGATTTTGACATTTCGGGCGATTGTGCACTTTGCCTGTCAGCCTGTGGATAAGTTTGTATAAAGTAAGTTCGGGTAAGTTTGGCCTGGTGCGGAAACTGTGGTTTTTTTGCTGATTTGGTTAAATCAGGCTGCTTGTTGATTTATTAACCAATAATCGGAAAAAATCCGCAAAGCGGCGCAGATTTCCGCCCCGGACCGGTCCGTAGAGGGGCGATTTAAGTTACATTTACAGACTGCTTACCAAGCATTTAAACCGTACGCATTTAGGCATACTTAGGCATACAGCAAGCAGCAATATTTGATTTTTAAATAACAAGGATATAGCTATGCAATTGGTCAAAACCAACCGAGATACCCTTCTCCGGCCACTGCAGATCGTGAGCGGTATTGTCGAGCGTCGGCACACATTGCCGATTCTGGCCAATATCCTCATTCGCAAAGACGGCGAAAAGGTCTCTTTCCTGTCGACCGACATCGAAGTGCAAATCACCACCAACGCCAAGGTCGGCAGCGGCAGCGAAGTTGCGGCAACCACGGTGGCCGCGCGCAAGCTGCTGGACATCCTGCGCGCCCTGCCGGACACCGGCGAAGTCTCGCTGACCCTGAGCAACAAGCGCATGACTGTGCAGTCCGGCAAGTCGCGCTTTGCGCTGCAAACCCTGGCCGCCGAAGAGTTCCCTACAGTCGCCCAGGCAGACCACTACAACGCCACCGTCACCCTGCCGCAAAAGACGCTCAAGCACCTGTTCAACATGGTGCACTTCTCGATGGCGCAACAGGATATCCGTTACTACCTGAACGGCCTGCTGCTGGTCCTCGACGGCAAGAACGTCATCGCGGTCGCGACCGACGGCCACCGCCTGGCGTTTTGCCAGGTCGCCACCGAGCAAGAGTTCGCGCGCCAGGAAGTCATCATCCCGCGCAAGACCATCATCGAACTGCAGCGCCTGCTGGAAGAAACCGACGAACCGGTCCAGCTTGAAATCGCCAACAACCAGGTCAAGCTGTCGTTCGCCGATATCGAACTGATCTCCAAGCTGGTCGAAGGCAAGTTCCCCGACTACACCCGCGTGGTGCCGAAGGGCTACAAGAACGACTTCACCATCAGCCGCGACCAGCTGCTGCGCTCGCTGCAGCGCGCCGCCATCATGACCAGCGACAAGTTCAAGGGCGTGCGCTGGGTAGTCACGCCAGGCAGCCTGAAAATTAGCTCCACCAATGCCGACCAGGAAGAAGCGATCGAAGAACTGGAAATCGACTACGGCGGCGATAGCGTCGACATCGGTTTCAACGTTACCTACCTGCTCGACGTCCTCAACAACCTGAAGGGCGACAACGTCAACATCGCCCTCGGCGACGCCAATTCCTCTGCACTGATCACCGTGCCGGAAAACGCCGATTTCAAGTACGTAGTAATGCCAATGCGTATTTAAGCCAGCACACCGCCGGTTGCGTCGTCCAGGCGACCCCAGCTGCGCGCCCCGGTCATCCCCGCGCACGCGGGGATCCATTTTATGGACCAGGCAACCGGAAAAAGCCGTAGGGTGGGCAAGCTTCTTTGCCCGTGCGCACCCACCCTGCTTGCTTGCAAAAGTAGCATCAGCCCCAATATGTGTAGTTCCGAAGTAAGCTTTTCAGAAGGTAGCCATGTCATCAGCCCCTCAAGACAACACCAATCAGCCGCAACCCAATGCATACGGAGCGTCCTCGATCCAAATTCTCGAAGGCCTGGAAGCGGTACGCAAACGCCCCGGGATGTACATCGGCGACACCTCTGACGGCACCGGCCTGCATCACCTGGTGTTCGAAGTGCTGGACAACTCCATCGATGAATCGCTGGCCGGCCACTGCACCGAAATCCACGTCACCATCCATTCCGACAACTCGATCTCGATCACCGACAACGGCCGCGGCGTGCCGACCGGCATCAAGTTCGACGACAAGCACGAACCCAAGCGCAGCGCAGCCGAAATCGTCATGACCGAGCTGCACGCCGGCGGCAAGTTCGACCAGAACTCCTATAAAGTATCCGGCGGCCTGCACGGCGTCGGCGTCTCTTGCGTTAACGGCCTGTCCAAGCTGCTCAAGCTGACCATCCGCCGCGACGGCAAAGTGCATTACATGGAATTCGTCCGCGGCGTACCGCAAAACCGCGAAACCGAAATGCAGGACGGCGTGCTGGTCTCCCCGATCAAAGTCACCGGCGACACCGACAAGCGCGGCACCGAAGTCCACTTCTGGGCCGACGAAGAGATTTTCACGCACGTCGAATTCCACTACGAAATCCTGGCCAAGCGCATCCGCGAACTGTCCTTCCTCAACAACGGCGTGCACATCAAGCTGACCGACCAGCGCACCGGCAAGGAAGAAAGTTTTGCCTTCGAAGGCGGCACCCGCGGCTTCGTCGAATACATCAACAAAGCCAAGAGCGTTTTGCACCCGACGATTTTCCAGGCCACCGGCGAAAAAGACGGCGTCAGCGTCGACGTCTCCATGCAATGGAACGACGCCTACAACGAACAAGTACTCTGCTTCACCAACAACATCCCGCAACGCGACGGCGGCACCCACCTCACCGGCCTGCGCGCCGCCATGACCCGGGTGCTCAACAAGTACATCGAAGAACATGATTTCGCCAAGAAAGCCAAGGTAGAAACCAGCGGCGACGACATGCGCGAAGGCCTGACCTGCGTGCTGTCCGTGAAAGTGCCAGAGCCGAAATTCAGCTCGCAAACCAAAGACAAGCTGGTCTCCAGCGAAGTGCGCCTGCCGGTCGAAGAAATCGTCGCCAAGACACTCAACGACTACCTGCAAGAACGCCCGAACGACGCCAAGATCATCTGCGGCAAGATCGTCGAAGCCGCCCGCGCCCGCGACGCCGCCCGCAAGGCGCGCGAACTGACGCGCCGCAAAGGCGTGATGGACGGCCTCGGCCTCTCATCCAAGCTGGCCGACTGCCAGGAAAAAGACCCCGCCCTGTGCGAACTCTACATCGTCGAGGGTGACTCCGCGGGCGGTTCCGCCAAGCAGGGCCGCGACCGTAAATTCCAGGCCATCCTGCCGTTGCGCGGTAAAGTGCTCAACGTCGAAAAAGCCCGCTTCGAAAAGATGCTGTCGTCGGAACAGATCACCACCCTGATCGCCACCCTCGGCACCAGCATCGGCGCCGACGAGTTCAACGCCGACAAGCTGCGCTACCACCGCATCATCATCATGACCGATGCGGACGTCGACGGCGCCCACATCCGCACCCTGCTGCTGACCCTGTTCTACCGCCAGATGCCGCAACTGGTAGAGCGCGGTCACATCTACATCGCCCAGCCGCCGCTGTACAAGGTCAAGCACGGCAAGGACGAACGCTACCTCAAGGACGACGCCGAAGAAGTCTCCTACATGATGCAGGTCGCCCTCAACGACGCCGCCCTGGTGCCAAGCGAAGGCGCGCTGCCGATCAGTGGCCCGGCCTTGGCCGAACTGGTGCGCCAGTACAACATGGCCAACTCCATCATCACGCGCCTGACGCGCGCGATCGACGGCGCCGCCCTCACCTCCATCATGACCGGCGTCACCCTCAAGCTGGACACCCTGGCCGACGCCGAAGCCTCGGCCCAGGCCCTGCAAGCATCGATCAACGAGCCATCGGTCCAGGTCGTCGTCAAATCCGACGAACTCTCCGACAAGCACGCCCTGCGCATCCAGCGCCGCTACCACGGCAACATCAAGGTCAGCGCCATCGACAGCGACTTCGTCGCCAGCCCGGATTACACAGTGCTGGTCAACGCCGCAGAAACCTTCAAAGGCCTGATCGGCCCAGGCGCCCTGATCCGCCGCGGCGCCGGCGAAAAAGTCAAAGAATCAGCCATCATCGACTTCCACCAAGCCATGGCCTGGCTGCGCGACGAAGCCGAACGCGGCGTCAGCAAGCAGCGCTATAAAGGTCTGGGCGAGATGAATCCTTCGCAGTTGTGGGAAACCACGATGGATCCGACTGTACGCCGGCTGTTGAAGGTGCAGATTGAGGATGCTATTGCCGCAGATCAGATCTTTATGACACTGATGGGGGATGATGTTGAGCCGCGTAGGGCGTTTATTGAGTTGAATGCGCTGCAGGCTGGGAATATTGACGTCTGATTTGCGATGTTGTTCTCTCTCGCCTCGACCAATTGAATCAATGACCTAGGCCAATCTTCGGATTGGCCTTTTTCATTTTTGGAATTTGACCTTAAATTTTTTTTCGGGATGCATTGGCAATTTTTTTGCGCATATTCGCTTCCGCGCCGGGCGTATCGACATAAACGGGCTAATCGTTATTTCAATTCTTTATGTTCTATGTTGCCCATAGGGTAATATATTCCTCACCATAAAATGACAGTGATACGGGGTTTGCCAGTCGTATTCAGCATGTACCGCCGCAAACCCACTACTGCCCTGCTTTATCCACCCTATTTGTCTCAAACAATAATCCATGACTCAAACCACCAACAACCTGGCCTCAGATTCTTGGGCAATCGCTGATCTTCTGCGTGGTGACTTCAAGCAAAGCCAATATGGCCGCATTATTCTGCCGTTTTGCCTATTACGCCGTCTGGAATGTGTGCTTGAACCCACTAAAGAGGCGGTACTCGCCGAGCAACAAAAAATACAGGCGATGAATCTGCCGGAAGAAGCGCAAGAGAAAATGATCTTGCGTGCTGCGGGTGGTCTGTCGTTTTTCAATACGTCAAAGATGGATTTGTCGAAGTTGGGCGAAGCTGGCATCAAGGCCAATCTGGAAAGTTATATCCAAAGCTTTTCCAAAGACGCCCGTCAGATATTTGAATACTTTAACTTCGCCGAATTCATCGGCCAGTTGAACGACGCCAATTTGCTCTATAAGGTTGTGCAAAAAGTGCGCACCATTGATCTCAGCCCCAAGGCAGTATCGAATCACGATATGGGTTTGGTGTTTGAAGAGCTCATCCGCCGCTTTGCTGAAGGCTCGAACGAGACTGCCGGCGAACACTTCACCCCGCGCGACATTGTGCGCCTGACCACCTCACTGGTGTTCATGGAAGATGATGAAGCGCTGACCAAGCTCGGTATTATTCGCACCATTTACGACCCTACGGCCGGGACTGGTGGCTTCTTGTCATCAGGCATGGAATACGTCCATGAGCTCAACCCCGAAGCTGTCATGCGCGCCTATGGGCAAGAACTGAATCCAGAAAGCTATGCCATTTGTAAAGCCGACATGCTCATCAAAGGGCAGGATGTCAGTAATATCAAACTCGGCAATACTCTCTCGAATGATCAGTTGTATGCCGACAAGTTTGATTACATGCTGTCGAATCCGCCATTTGGCGTCGATTGGAAAAAGATCGAGCAAGAGATCAATGATGAACATAGTCAAAAAGGTTTTGACGGCCGCTTTGGCGCAGGTTTGCCACGGGTTTCGGACGGCTCGCTGCTGTTTCTGCTGCATCTGATCAGCAAGTTGCGTGATTCAGCTGATGGCGGAGCGCGTATCGGCATTATTCTCAATGGCTCGCCCTTGTTTACTGGCGGCGCCGGTTCGGGCGAGTCAGAAATCCGCCGCTATATTCTGGAAGCCGATTTACTCGAAGCCATTGTCGCGCTGCCTACCGACATGTTCTACAACACGGGCATCTCCACCTATGTCTGGGTGCTATCGAATAAAAAAGCCAAGGCACGCAAAGGGCTGGTGCAATTGATCAATGGCGTGAACCTGTGTGGCAAAATGCGCAAATCGCTGGGCAGCAAGCGCAATGTCATGGATGACAGCGACATCGCCACCATCACCAAATGCTTCGGCGATTTTGAAGTGGTCGATGCGCGTGAGCTGGATAAACCTGCCGAACAAAAGAGCAGTCGGGGCCGCCAATCTGCCAATCCCAAAACTGAAGCAGCCAAAACCTTTGCTGCCAAAATCTTTAAGACCCACGAGTTTGGCTATCGGCGTATCACCATAGAACGCCCGCTGCGTATGTCTTACCAATTCAGCGATGAACGCATAGCCAGTTTACGTTTTGAGTCGGGTGCGCTCAATGCGGTGATGCAATGGACGTATGCAGAATACGGCGCGGCATGGATAGATGCAGAACTCTCTGCAAACTATGGCGACCTCAGCAGCCACCAGGACGCCATACGCCGTTACATCAAACTGCACTTTGCCGATCTCAAAGAGAAGCAAATCAAAGACCTTCTGGATCGCCATACATGGTGCGATCAATTAGTCATCATGCTCAAAACACACAGATTGCAAGTGACCATTGGCAGCGCCCAGTTTGATGACATGAATGCCTTTGACGATGTACTCGCCAAGGCTGCGAAAAAACAAGGTATCGGCCTGGATGCCAAAGAGAAAAAAGCCATCGAAGCGGCCGTCAGCTGGAAGAACCCCGACGCGCAAAAAGTCATCAAGAAAATCCACAAAAGCAAAACCGACCCGATTTACGGTTTGTTTGCCGGCGAAGGCGATAACGTTGGTAAAACTGTCGAATACAAGGCCGACGGCGATCTACGTGATGCAGAAAACGTCGCGCTCGATCCGAGTAAAAATGTCAACGAGATCAATGAGGCCTATTTCAAAAAAGAAGTGCAACCGCATGTGCAAGACGCCTGGATAGACGCCAGCAAGAAGGACAGCAAAGACCAGCAAATCGGTATCGTCGGTTACGAGATTCCGTTCAATCGCCATTTTTACCAATACCAGCCACCGCGAGATCTGGCTGAAATTGATGCCGATCTCGATGCGGTCAGTGCCGAGATCATGAAGTTGCTGCAAGAGGTGCATTCATGACGAAAGTAAGCAAGGTCCAGGAAAGTGCGGAACATCTAGAGTTTGCTGAAGTTGTGCAACTCATTGATGCGGCACGCCAGCATGCGTATCAGGCCGTCAATACCGCGCTCATTGAACTATATTGGCAAATAGGCGCGTATATCAGTCGTAAATTGCAAGCCGCAGAATGGGGTGATGGTGTTGTTGATGCGCTGGCCAATCATCTTGCCGCCACGCAACCAAATTTAACGGGATTCACCCGTCGCAATCTATTCCGTATGCGCCAGTTTTATGACGCCTATCAACACGATCAAATTGTGTCAGCGCTGCTGACACAATTGCCTTGGACGCACAATCTCACCATCCTCAGCCGTAGCAAACATCCTGAGGAGCGCGAGTTTTATATCAAGATGGCAATTAAGGAGAAGTGGTCTAGTCGTGAACTCGAACGCCAGTTTAAGGCTGCATTGTTTGAACGGATGGTACTTAATCCGGCAAAAGTGTCAGCAGTGCTGACACAAACGCATCCTGAAGCACTGAGCGTATTTAAAGACAGTTATGTTGTCGATTTTTTAAACTTGCAAGAACATCATAGCGAAGCCGATTTGCATCACAGTCTGTTGGCCAAGTTGAAGCATTTTTTGTTAGAACTCGGTCGTGACTTTTGTTTTGTCGGCAGTGAATTCCCCATTCAGGTCGGCACACAAGATTTTGCGCTAGATCTGTTGTTCTTTCATCGTGGCTTAAATGCCTTGGTAGCGATTGAGCTGAAAGTAGATCGGTTCGAGCCGGAGCATTTAGGCAAACTCAATTTTTACCTGGAAGCGCTGGATCGTGATCACCGCAAACCGCATGAAAATCCCACCATCGGCGTGCTGCTGTGCGCCAGCAAAGATGATGAAGTGGTTGAGTATGCACTAAGCCGCAGCCTGTCACCGGCCATGATCGCCGAATACCAAACCCAATTGCCAGATAAAAAACTGCTGCAAGCGAAACTGCATGAATTTTATCTGTTGAATATTGCGCAGGGGGACGGGTTATGAGTCGGTATAAGGCTTATGAGAAATATAAAAAGACCCCGACAGATTGGTTGGGTGACGCACCTGAACATTGGAAAACAGTTCCAGTCGGGAGGTTATTTAAACGAATAAAGAGAACAAACCATATTGATAAAGAAATGCTCTCTGTTTATAGAGATTATGGCGTTATTCCAACGTCAAGTCGTGATGATAATAACAATAAGCCGTCAGAGGATCTAACACCGTATCAATTGGTTGAACGTAATGATCTGGTGATGAATAAAATGAAGACGTGGCAAGGATCAATAGCAATATCAGAATTTGAAGGAATTGTTAGCCCTGCATATTTCGTATACAAACCAACGCCACAGCTTTTCGAGTTTGCGTATCCGAAATACATTCACTATTTACTACGGCATCCAATATACATTGCTCAATATCTTCGACAATCAAAAGGTATTCGGGTCAATCAATGGGACTTAGATCCTGAAGAGTTCCAGCGGATCGAATTACTATTGCCGGAAAAAGGCGAACAAATAAAAATATTTCAATTTCTCGATCACGAAACCGCCAAGATCGATGCCCTGATAGCGAAGCAGCAAGGGCTGATCAAACTGCTCAAAGAAAAGCAGCAGGCAGTGATTAGTCATGCCGTTACCAAAGGCCTCAATCCCAACGCCCCCATGCGGGACTCAGGTGTGGAGTGGTTAGGTGAAGTACCGGCGCATTGGGACGTTCTAGCTATAAAGCATATGGTAGCCATTCCTGTGACAGACGGTCCACACGAAACGCCGAATTTTTTGGATAGTGGTGTGCCGTTTATTTCGGCTGAAGCTGTGTCGTCTGGTCGAATTGATTTCGAAAAGATCAGGGCACATATATCTCAAAAAGATAACGAAAGATATTCACAAAAATATTCACCAAAAAAATTTGACATTTATATGGTGAAATCTGGTGCCACAACGGGTGTAACCGCAATTAATGAAACTGATGCTCAATTCAATATTTGGTCGCCATTAGCTGTAATTCGATGCGACAAAACATCTGATCCATATTTTATTCTGAATTTTTTGAAATCCGTAAATTTTAAGGAGGCCGTTGAACTCAATTGGAGTTTCGGAACTCAGCAAAATATAGGTATGGGTGTGATAGAGAATCTTCATGTGACGAGACCTCCGATTAGCGAGGCGAAGTTAATTGCTAAAATATTGCTAGAAAAGTGTGCTGGCTTTGATAAAGCAATTGATTGTGCAAATAGGCAGATTGAATTCTCTAAAGAACGCCGCACAGCTTTAATCTCCGCCGCAGTCACTGGAAAAATCGATGTACGTGACTGGCAGCCAGTGCCGGTTTCTGAATTAGAGGACGTAGCAGCAGAACCTGCATGCGCTTGATGCGATTGCCCGGATAAACCAAGAAAAACAAAGTCTATGAGTAAAGCAAACGAACTCACCTTTCAAAACGACATGGTTCGGCAGCTGCTGGCCAATGGCTGGCTGCTCGGCAAGGCCGAACACTACAACCGTGAACTGGCCTTGTATCCGGAAGATGCGCTTGGCTTTGTCAAAGACACGCAAGACGAGCAATGGCAAAAGTTTTGTGCGCTTTACCCCAATAACCCCGAACAAAAATTTCTGGAACGGTTGGCTACGCAACTGAATAAAGCCGACCCGAATGCAGCGAATAAAGAAATGCGTACCTTCGGCACGCTGGGCGTATTGCGCCACGAGCTGCGGGATCGCGGTACGCGCTTCTCCATGTGTCAGTTTGCACCGGAGCATGACTTGAACCCGGACACCTTAGCACGCTATCAGCAAAACCGCCTGCGGGTGGTGCCTGAGCTGGTGTATAGCCCGCGGGCGACACCAGCGCAATTGGCTGAGACGGGTACCAAAGCGAAGGCATGGCGGATTGATCTGGTGTTGTTTGTGAATGGCATTCCGGTCGCTACGCTGGAGCTGAAGTCAGAGTTCAAGCAGGCAGTACATAGTGCAATGAAGCAGTATCGCACTACACGCTTGCCGATCGACCCCATCGCCAAAAAGCCAGAACCATTACTTAGCTTTAAGCGCGGTGCATTGGTACATTTTGCCGTGAGCCAGTACGAGGTGTACATGGCGACGCGCCTGGAGGGTGATGACACTTATTTCTTACCGTTTAATAAGGGTACGGCTGAGGGCGGCGCAGGCAATGATGTGCCGGAAGTACTGACGCAATACGCGACGGATTATCTGTGGAATGAAGTCTTATTGCCGAAAAACCTGCTGATGATTCTGGCGCGTTATGTGCATTTGCAGATAGAAGAAAAAGAAGACTGGGAAGGCCGAAAATATAAGAAAGAAAGCCTGATCTTCCCGCGTTATCACCAGTGGGATGTGGTGAACAAGCTGCTGGCGGCGACGCGTGCCGAAGGGCCGGGGCAGAAGTATCTGATACAGCACAGCGCCGGCTCGGGCAAATCGAATTCCATCGCCTGGGCCGCACATCAACTTTCGTCCTTGTATGACGGCAACGGCAATAAGCAGTTTCATTCCGTGATTGTGGTCACAGACCGCACCGTGCTGGATGAGCAGTTGCAGGACACCATCGCCCAGTTTGAGCATACCGACGGTGTGGTTGGGCGGATTAATAATCAGGAAGGTGATGGTTCTAAATCAGAAAAACTCGCCAAGGCTTTAGAAAACTCGCAGCCGATTATTATCGTCACGATACAAACCTTTCCATTTGTGCTGAAGGCGATAGAAAACAGCGTCAGCCTGAAAGAACGTAACTACGTTGTAATTGCCGACGAGGCGCATTCTTCACAAACCGGCTCTACAGCAAGACAGCTTAAAGAAGTGCTGATGGTGGAAGCCACTGGCGATGATGAAGCCGAATTGACCACCGACGATATTCTGGATGCCGCAGTAGCTTCGCGTCGCGCCTCGAAAAATCTGAGTTATCTAGCCTTCACCGCCACGCCGAAAACCAAGACTTTAGAGCTATTCGGCCGCTTGCCGCGCCCGGAGGAAGCACCGTCCAAGACCAATAAGCCCGCAGCCTTCCATGTGTACAGCATGCGCCAGGCGATTGAGGAAGGTTTTATTCTGGATGTGCTGAAGAACTACACCAATTACAAAGTCGCCTATAACCTGGCGATGAAGATGAAGGATGCCGATCAAGAGGTCGAGAGCAAGCGCGCCAAGGTCAAGCTGAACCAATGGGTACGCCTGCACGACTACAACGTCAGCCAAAAGGTACAAGTTATCGTCGAGCATTTTAAAACCCATGTGATGGGTTTGCTCAATGGCCAAGCCAAGGCGATGGTGGTGACCAGCTCACGCAAAGAGGCCGTGCGTTATAAGCTGGCTTTCGACAACTACATCACAACGCAGGGCTATCAAAAGATCCATGCGATGGTGGCGTTCTCGGGCGAAGTGGAATTTAGCGACAAAGATCCAAATTCAGAAGCGGTACTAGGTAATAAATACACTGAAATGAATATGAACCCGCGGTTAAAAGGGCGCGACATGCGCAAAGCCTTTGACACCGATGATTATCAAGTAATGATCGTGGCGAATAAATTTCAGACCGGCTTTGATCAACCCAAACTATGCGCCATGTATGTCGATAAAAAGCTAGCTGGGGTGGAGTGTGTGCAGACCTTATCACGCCTGAATCGTATTTACCCAAGCAAGAAGGAAACCGGCACTTTCATACTGGATTTCTTTAACGCGCCAGAAGATATCCTCACCGCCTTCCAACCTTACTTCCAGACAGCAGAGCTGGCCGATGTGTCTGATCCAGATTTGATTTTTGATCTGAACGACAAGCTGCGTGCTTCCGGCATCTTTACTTGGACAGAGGTAGAGCAGTTTTGCGACGCCTTCTTCGTCAAGAGCAAGAGCAATGCGGCGATCGCGAATATCTGCAAACCCGCCGTCGAACGCTGGCAGAAGCGTTATAAATCAGCAGTAGAGGCCTACAAACACGCCCGCGATATGTTTGAGCGCACCAAGAAAACCGCCGATGCAGTGTTGATTGCCAACGCTGAGAGCAGTTTGAAAGAATGCAAGAAAGAAAAGGACGCGCTGGAAATTTTCAAAAAAGATCTAGCTACCTTCGTGCGCTTTTATGAATTCATGTCGCAGATTGTCGATTACGACGACAAAGACCTGGAAAAATTAAGCCTCTACGCTCGCAATCTACGCCCCATGCTGCGCGAAACCATCATGGATGAAGATGAGATCGATCTCAGCAGTATCGTGTTGAGCCACTACCGCGTATCGAAAATTCGCCAGCAACATTTAATCATGCAAGAGTCGGATGAGTACAAGCTGGAACCAGGCGATGCAGTAGGTACGGCCAAGGCCAAAGACAAGCAAGTCGAATTTTTATCGCAGATCGTGCACCGCCTCAACGAACTATTCATCACCGATCAACTGACAGAAGCGGATATGGTGAATTACGCCACTACTATCAGCGACAAGGTGCGTGAGAACGAACTGGTGATGCGTCAGCTACTTTCCAACAGTCCGGAGCAGGCGATGCTGGGTGATTTCCCTAAGGCAGTGGACGATGCTGTGATGGACAGCAGCGCCGCACATCAGAATCAGATGATGCAGCTCTTGTCTGATCCTAGTAAGGCGAAGATGTTTTCTAAGGTTATTTTTGATATTTTGACTCGGAGATCGGAGAATTAATTTTGAGTGCTGAAAAAAAACGTAAATTATTGTGCCTATGAGCGACATCAAGCTCTTTCGTCTGCAAAATGGTAAAGCCAAAGAGTTCCAAGGAGATGCTTCTGGTCTTGAAAAGCCATTGCAAATCCTGATAGAGAACAATCTGGAACCTTTGCTCGGTATTCGCTTCCTGGCAACTGAATATTCGACCGGTAAAACCCACGCTGGGCGCATCGATACGCTTGGTCTAGATGAGAACCACTGTCCGGTGATTCTTGAATACAAAAGGTCAAGTTCAGAGAATGTGATTAACCAGGGGTTGTTCTACCTGGACTGGCTGATGGATCACCAAGCTGAGTTTAAATTACTTGTCATGGATAAGCTCGGGAAGCCAGCTGCGGATCTTATTGATTGGAGTGCCCCACGCCTGATTTGCGTTGCTTCAGATTTCACAAAATATGACGGGCATGCGGTACAGCAGATCAATCGTCAGATCGAGTTGGTGCGTTATCGCTTGTTCGGCTCTGAGTTATTGTTGCTTGAATCGGCCAATACACCAATCTCAACGCGTACAACGACTGGCTCGGATCGACCCCCAGTTACAACAGCGATAAGAGCGCGTAGCTCCGATAAGCATGTGGCTGAATCTTTGCAGGAGCTTTCTCGCGAAATGGCCGAGCTCTTGGCTTCGATGGAGGACTATGTTCTCTCGCTTGGTGATGACGTACAACGCAAAGAGCTTAAGCTTTACCTTGCATTCACTCGTTTGAAAAACTTTGCGACGATAGTCATCCAAAAAAATCGCTTCTTACTCTTTCTACATCTGGATCCTGATCAGCTAGGTGTCTTGCCCGAAAACGCCCGGAATGTACGTGAGACCGGGCACTGGGGTACAGGAGATATCGAGTTGAGTATTGCTAATTCTCGCGAGTTCGATTTGGCAAAGTCATTGATTCAAATGGCCTACGAAGGGCGGTCGTCATAGTGATACTGTTGATTTTCGAAACGAGAAATAACAGCAATGGCTAGTGGAGATTGTGCGGACACTGTCTGCACAATCGCAGGTGGCTATAGGTATAAATCGAACCGGGACCAAATTCAAGGTCGTTGTCTACTTCCACTGCGGCGGACTTGACCTGTATCCAGTTTCAATGCCCCACAGAAAACCCTGATGAATCATAAAGATTGCAACGTCTGCATAGCTTTCCGCATTTTTTCAACAAACAAAGTCTGCTCCCCATGCGTCATGATTAATTCATGCGTCGCCCGAGTCATCGCAACATAGACTAAGCGCGCCTCGTCATGAAGATCCTCATCCGCAATGGCCTCTGCGCCGAGAGCGGGAATGCAGACCATCGGAAATTCGAGCCCTTTGCTGCTGTGCATAGTGACGATCTTGACGCTGTTGTCCGCGGGATTGTAAGAATGCTTTTTATCCATTTGCGATTCAAATGGAATGCTTCTTCGTTTCAGGCTATCTGCAAGTGTGCTGCCGGTCGCATAGTGCCTGCAGATGATCGCAATATCATTCCAGGCAGTGCCTGTCTTGTTAGCTTCAAGTAGCCTCTCGGCGAGATAGTCTGCTTCGTCTTTCAAAGTCGGGAATTTGACCAGCAGCGGTTTGGGTCCCCTGCGCCCAGTGCTCATGGGAAGAAGAGTTGGCGCCTGATCGTCTTCAGCATCGTTTTGCGATAGCAGATCGTCGGCAAATGCACGTGCCACCGATAAAATCTCAGCGGTGTTTCGATAATTCAGTTTAAGAATGGTGGTGCGCCCCTGCGCTTGCACACCAACGCTGGAGAATGAAAACCGCAGCTTCCTCTTGCCCCCATAAATCGACTGCGCATCATCGTAAAGCACCAACAATGAGTTGGAATCCGGATGAATCATCTGCACCACCAGCTTGAACCACTCAGGTTTGAAATCGTGCCCTTCATCGATCAACACAGCGTCATATTGCGCAGACGGGATGAGTTTGTTGTCGACGGACTGAATGACCTTCTCAACGCAAGCCTCGAAGAAACTGTTCTTGTTGAAATTCTGAGGCGGCATTCCGACGTTGTAGGTTTTTATTTGGCGAGCACACCAGGCGTGAAAATTGACGACATGCACTTTGTCTTGCAGCCCTTTAGCTTCAATCATGCTGCCAAGTTTTGTCGCCAGAGTCTTGTTGTAGCAAAGCACCAGAATCGGACGTTGGCATAGCTTGGCAAGATGTTCCGCGCGATAGCCCAATATCAGTGTCTTCCCTGATCCGGCGACGCCATGAATGACGCGATGACCTTCGCCTAGGCTGCGGGCCAACTGCTCCTGTTGGAGATCCATGACTTGCAACAAGTCCGGAATTTCAGTCATCTTTTGTCCGGCATCCTCAAACATGTCTTGCTGCGCCGGGATGCGGATTTCTGGAAACATGTGCCAGCGAATGCGGTCAAGCTGCGGCACGGACAAAAGCCGGGTGAATTTGAGCGGGAACATATCCCACAGGCGTTTTTGAAACGATTCGGCGTCGACGTTTTCCAGCATCTCGTCCTGGCAAATGACCAGATGCGGCGGAATCACTTCGCCGATGTCGGTGCCGTCGAATTGTCTGCGGCTGATGTTGGTCAGCACTACGCCATGGCCGTAGGGGAAGGCTGGCTTGCCCTTTTGCGATCCGCTTGGAAATATGAGTTGCGGATCGCGCTCAAGCCGATTGGTGACGGCGAACATGTAATCGCGCGCCTGCTTTAACGGATTCAATACATGCTTGGTGCCCTGGTCGGTGAGGATGCAGGTGGTTTGTTTGTCGATGCTTTGAATGGTGTCGAGTTTCCAGTCTTTGACTTCGAGCACCAGCAAGCCGCGGCTGGGGTGGACGATGACAAAATCCGGGTGTTTGGTCTTCTCGCCGATGGAGACGTCATACCAGCACAGATAATCGGCCTCCAGCTTTTCCTCCAGCCGACGCGCAAAGCGCCTTTCGCCTGAAGTCATTCTGGAAGAACAGGAGCCTATTGCGGGGATAAGTGTCGCCATATAAACGTTTCCTTTTGGTAACGTCTATATTACTCGTGTTATTGCAGTATTGACACGTCGGGTCGATATTATTTAGACAAGGAGGATTTATCCACCTTATTTAGTCGTTTGTTAGTGCAGGGATTGCAATTTTCTGCCCATTTCGTGAGCCGCAACGCGTTGTCAGCATTCTTGGATTGGCAAAACGCGACTCGTTATATCGCGGCAACAGGCTCCACGATTCCATCAACCTCCCGCGCATAACGCGTCGGCGCCAATCCCACATGCCGGGTAAACGCAACGCTGAACGCGCTCGCAGAACCATACCCAACCCGCTCAGCCACCTCAGCAACGCCGCCCTCTTTCCGCCGCAGCAGATCCTTGGCCATCGCCATGCGCCAGGCCAGCAGATAGGCCATCGGCGCGATACCTACCGCGCGGCTGAAGCGCTCGAAGAACGCCGAGCGCGACAGCGCCGCCTCTTTCGCCAGCTGCGCCACCGTCCAGGGCCGGGTCATGCTTTCGTGCATGCGCCGTATCGCCACCGCGAGGCGCTCGTCGGCCAGCCCGCGCAACAGGCTGGGCGAGGCTCCCGTCCCCGCCGCGGAGCGCAGGGCTTCGATGAGCAGCACCTCCAGCAGGCGCGCCAGGATGACTTCTCGCCCGGGCCGCTGCGCGCGGGATTCGTCTCCTACCAGCTGCACCAATGTGGTTAGTCTGTTGCTAAGTTTATCTTCGCCGCGCACGTGCAACAGCTGCGGCAGCAGCGACACCAGCAAGGCCGCGTCCGGCGAGCCGAAGACGCAGTAGCCGATCAGCATCTGCGCATCTGGTGGTCCGCTCTGCGCGCCAAGCCTGAATTCGCCGTGGGGTAGCATGATGGGTGCGCTATCGCAGTCCTCCGCTACCGGCGTGAGGCTGGACATGGTGAAGCCATACGCCGCGGGGATCAGGACAAAGTCGCCCTGCTGCAGGTGGATCGGCTCTTGGCCGTCGGTCGCCAGGCGGCAGCCGCCGCCGAGGATGACGCCGTAGAACGGTTGCCCGGCTTCCGAGCGGCGCACCCGCCAGGGGCCGGCGGCGCTGACGTATTTCGAGAACCGGGCTTGCGGTTGCAGCAGCGTGACAACTTCTGCGAGGGGATCGACCATGACTGGACTCCTGCTAATGAAACCTGGACTCCTGATTGTAGTACGTCCGGATACGCTGGGCTACAGTCTCAATACACCAAACCACCTACAGGAGTCCCCATGAAAACCGTCCTCATCACCGGCTGCTCATCCGGTTTCGGCCTTGCAACCGCTCAATACTTCCTGGCCCGCGACTGGCAAGTCATCGCCACCATGCGCACCCCACGCGAGGACCTGCTGCTGTGCTCCGAGCGTTTGCGCGTGCTCGCCCTTGATGTCACCGATGCCGACAGCATCCGCCGGGCCGTGGCGGACGCCGGACCTATCGATGTCCTGGTCAACAACGCCGGCATCGGCATGCTGGGCGCTCTCGAAGGCACCACGATGGAAACCGCCCGCGACGTCTTCGAGACCAACACCCTCGGTACGATGGCGATGATCCAGGCGGTGCTGCCGCAGTTCCGGCAACGCCAGGCTGGCGTCATCGTCAACGTCACATCGACCGTGACACTAAGGCCGCTGCCCCTGCTCTCCGTGTACACCGCGAGCAAGGTGGCCATCAACGCCTTCACCGAGTCGCTGGCGCTGGAACTGCAGCAATTCAATGTGCGGGTAAACCTGGTGCTGCCGGGACGGGCGCCAGAGACACGCTTCGGTGAAAACGCCCAGCCCCGGATACAGAACGGCATCCCCGAGGCGTATGCTGATTTGGCAAAGAGCGTGTTTGCGGGATGGGGGCAATCGTCTGCAGTTACGCGGGCGCAGGATGTGGCGGAAGCGGTGTGGCAGGCGGCGAATGACCCGTCGAGCCCTGTCCGCATTGCTGCCGGCGCCGACGCCGTGGCGCTGGCCGAATCATGTTGAACTCAACGTCCGCGCCTTAACCGGGACGCGGCGGACGATGACTCGCCGCGAACGCCCTCAGCGGCGACAGGTTCTTACACCTCTTAATTTAAAACAGGTGGTCAAATCTTTATTCTCAAGTAAATGAGAAGCTGGGGGGGGGGGGCAACCGGTGTGGAGAAATAGATGGCAACAGACGACACATGTTGCCAAAAAAACATCGGCGCCACATCGAGTTTACCGGTGCAACAGACTGGCGCCGGCGGATGGCAGGCGTCGCTTAGTGGCCGCTTGTCGAACAATTGATCCGGGCGGCGTAATATGAAGCTTCCAGTAGGACGAAGCGTGGCGGAGATGAAATCGATACTTTGGAACGTGATAGCAGTCGCCTTGATCGTTGCTGCGACAGCGGGTTCTTACGTTCAATATCAATGCGGGGCAATCCACAACGATATCCCGTCTGAGCATTGGAGCAGGCCGGATTGACAACGAATCGCAGGTCGGCGTTGTCGTTGGATGCAAGCCGGGCGTGGTTGAGGAAGATGGCGTCGGCGTCGCCCATGAAACCGGGAGCGCATATGTTTGAAGCGAGGCGTTTCAAGAATCGCACGGAAGCCGGGGCGCGCTTGGCGCGGCAACTGGGTGCTTATTCCGGACGTGCGGATGCGATTGTGCTGGCGCTGCCGCGCGGCGGCGTTCCTGTCGGTTTTGCGATTGCCAAGGCATTGGGAATCCCGCTCGATGTCCTGCTCGTACGCAAGCTCGGCGTCCCCGGAAACGAAGAGTGTGCGATGGGGGCTGTTGCCAGCGGCGGCCTGTGCGTAATGCAGCCCGACATACTGAAGCATTTTGATATCTCGATGGAGGTAGTCGAAGCAACGGTGCAGCGCAAACTCCAGGAATTGGCTGAGCGCGAAAAGCTGTATCGGGCCAGCCGTCCCGCACCGCAATTGGCGGGCCGGGTCGCCATCATCGTTGACGATGGCCTGGCGACCGGCTCGACCATGCTTGCCGCCCTCCATGCCGCGCGCCAGGCCAAAGCGGCGCGCCTTGTCGTTGCGGTTCCCGTCGCCGCGTCGGAAGGAGTGCGGCAGATTGAATCGCAGGCCGACGAAGCCGTTTTTCTGATGACTCCCGAGCCCTTTTATGCGGTCGGCGTATGGTATGACGACTTCCGTCAAACCGGTGATGATGAAGTAGTAGGGCTGCTCGACAAAGCTGCAAAGCTGCAGGCGCAACGCAAGCTGCGGGACCATGCCCGGCATCTGTAGACCGCCGAACGCATACGCCGGTGCAAACCTGAAATCGTAAATTGCTGCGCCAGGCGATCCCGCTCACGATCAGCGCCACCGGCGCCACGATCGCCTCAGTCTCCCAAGTCCACCGTAGCCGCCAAGTCCACCGCCTCCGGCGCCTCATACAGCGCAATCACCCAGGCCCGCGCCGGATCGCCGGCAACCTGGTTGAGCATTTTCACGACAAAATTGATAGACGCCTTGTCCAGCCCGGCAAACGCATCATCCAGCAGATTGACCGCGGCGCCGGCGGCGAACGCCGCCGCCAGCCATATCTTGCGCTTGCTGCCGGTAGACAGCATGTAAAGCTTCTTGTCCAGGTGCGGCGTCAGCGACAGCCCTTCCGTCAGCGCCGGCAGCCGCGCATCGTCAAACACGGGATACGCGGCATGCAAGGACGCAAAATACTCGCGCGCCGTCATCTGGTCGAACGCTTCCGAACGCGGATCCACCCAGAATACCTGCCGCCGATAGGCATCCGGCTGTTCATCCAGGCGCACGCCGCCGATTTCCAGGCGGCCGCCCTGCGCCGCCAGATCGCCAGCCAGCAAACGCAGCAAACTACTCTTGCCCCGCCCATCGCCGCCGCGCACCAGCGTGACGCCGGCAGGGATGGCGGCTGACCAGTTGCTGAACAGCTCCTGGCCGGGGTAGTGGAAAGTCAGGTTGGCGGCTTGCAGGATGGCTGGTTGATCTTGATTCATGGCGTGGGTTTACTGATTTACGGGGTCGTTATCTGCTAGCCGACAGACGCGTGTGCATTGCCGATCAGCTTGCAGCCACACTCCGTCACGCAGTCCTGGACAGCGACAGGAACGCCGCCGACCGTAAAGGTAGGATGCGCGGTGATGATTTTATTGACGCCATGCGGCCGTCCGTCCGGATAATGCTGCGGGCAGTTAACTTCATCGCCAAGGCGTGCGATGGGTTTGCCGCCGATGTCGTGTGTAGGCGAGCCACTGATGACTTTACCGCCGTGGTCGGTATCGTCGCCGACTGTAATAATTGTGAGGGGCATGGTTATAAGGCCGGTTTAGCGGCGTTGAGTAAATCAATCTTGTTGCCGTTCCAGTGAGGCAGTTTAGCAGGTGGGAGCGGCAAGACTTTATCCAGGTTCGGGAAGCGCAGATCTGGGTTGTGTTGCAAGGCATCGGTAAATACTTCATAGCCATCTGCGGGCGCATTGTCTATGCCATTAGGAGCGAGGCCGTCAACCTCTCGAAATTCGCTACGCAAATAGTTTGCATCTAACCCATTTCCTATAGTTAAGGAGACATCAATAAGTCGGCGGTGCTGTTGAAGCCGGCTCTATGGCATCTTCAAATCCGTTCCAGCTTGGTAGTTTTGCGGGAGGAAGTGGTAGTACTTGATCTAGACGTGTCAGCTTGAGATCCGGATTGATCGCTAATGCATCGGCAATTGCTTCATAACGCTGAAATCGCTCGGTATCTGCCGCAATGCCCAGATCTCTAAGGATTGTTTTCGCTTCCATATTGGAAGTCACCCAATAGCCCTCTTCAAATAGCTGGGAAAGAGCATCAGCACAATCTTTATTTCCAAATTTCACTCCGTCTTGAAAATATTTTATAGCTTCCTTGAAGTCTTTTTTCGAGGCTCGTCTATCCACGCCAAGTGCCAGAGCTGCCGCTCCGCTTCCTTGTTTGTAGGCGCATTGCTCCATCATTTCTTGTGAGTCAAACCGCTTTGCATTGCCATAAGCATCAGCTAATGCCATTTGTGCTTCTGGGCTGCCAAGTTCAGCCGCCTTGAGGTAATACGCCCAAGCGATATCTACATCGTAAGGAACACCGCCATCCCCATGTTCATAAGCGACACCCATATCGTAAAAGGCCCAAGGCTGACCGGCTTCAACACCTCGCCGAGTTAACTCTATTGCTTTAACCGGATCGGGGTCCAGTACGTGGTTGGACGGCAAGACACCTAATCCCTCACGATAGAAAGACGCTAGCAGGGCAACGGCACCCCAGTCACCCTTCTGGGACGCCTGAGTCACATCGGTCAGAATTCGCAGTGCTTCGTCGTGGCTCAGTTTCCCCCCAATCTTGCTGCGCCAAACCTTACGTGCCTCGATATAAAGACGATATGTTTCGGGATCACGGGTGGTTTGCATATGTTCTTTCCAGCGCCCGCAGGCCGGTGGTGGAGCATTAACGTCAAAACGAGTAAATCCAGGAGGTATGACGTGCAAGGCTTTATAACGTAAATGATGAACGGCGAAGAAAGCGCCAGCTGCGATTGCAGCCAGCAAGACGAAAATAGCTCCCCAGTGGCGACTTGTATAGCGCATGGTCAGATGACGGACGCACTGTGTAGGCGATTCACATTAAAGGGCTGCAATTGGCTTTGAATGGGCTCAGAGTTTTCGTATGATTTACATTGCTTCTCCATACCCCCAAACAGCGCGAGGCCGATTTTTTTCGTACATCGACGATATGCATCTGTGGCAGATGGATGGGTATTCATGCTGTCACATTGAAATCAATAAGTAGGCGACGTTGTAGACGTTGGCTCAACCGCATCTTCAATACCGTTCCAGCTTGGCAGCTTGACTGGAGGTAATGGCAGCACCTGGTCAAGGCGGATCAGTTTGAGGTCAGGGTTAATTTTTAATGCCTCCGCAATGGCTTTGTAACGCAGGGATCGCTCAGGGTCCGCAGTAATCCCCAAGGCTTTAAGAGCCTCTTTTTCATCTTTGTCGGAAGTAGACCAATTGCCGTCATCAAACAATAGGTAAAGGGAGGACGCGCTGGCATAGCCACCAAATTTCACTCCATCTTGATATAGCTGTATAGCCTCCTGATATAGTCGGCTCCCCCGTGCTTTGACAGCAAGAGCATCAGCCGCTGCCCCATATCCTTGCTTATAAGCGCATTGCAACATTATTTTTTCGGCATCAAAACGCTTGACGTTGCTATAGGCATCAGCAAGAGCCATCTGTGCTTCTGGGCTGCCGAGTTCCGCTGCCTTCAGATAATAGGCCCAAGCGATATCCACATCGTAAGGAACGCCGCCATCACCATGTTCATACGCAACACCCATATCGTAGAAGGCCCAAGGCTGGCCAGCTTCAACACCTAAGCGGGTTAGCCCCACCGCTTTGACAGGATCGGGGTCTAGAACATGATTGGACGGCAGGACACCGAGTCCCTCACGATAGAAAGACGCTAATAGGGCACGAGCACCCCAGTCGCCTTTCTGCGACGCCTGAGTCACATCGTTCAGAATTCGCAGCGCTTCCTCGTGGGTCAGTTTCCATCCAATCTTGCTGCGCCAAATCTTTCGTGCTTCGATATAAGAGCGATAAATCTCGGGATCGCGTGTAGCAGGCATGTGGTCCTTCCAGCGTCCACAAGCAGGAGGAGGTGCGCTGACATCAAATCGGGTGAGTCCAGGAGGTATGGCGTGCATGGCTTTATAACGTATATGGTGAACGGCGAAGAAAACACCAGCTGCGACTGCAGCTAGCAAGACGAAAATAACTAACCAACGGCGACTTGTATGGTTCATGGTCAGACAACAGGTGAACCATAAGGACGGTCGACATGAAAGGAAAGCAATTGACTTTTCAACGGCTCAATATTTTTTTTATGATTGACGTTGCTTTTCATCATATCCCCCCAACTTTGAAATGTTTTATCCATATCCCCAAACTGCATAGGCCCAAGGTCCCCAGTACACTGCACAAACAAATCAGAGCGCAACCGATAAGCGACATCCATAGCTTGGCTGAGTATATTGAGTTCGCTGTCGATTGCCATGCTTCGTAGGTTGAGGTTGGCTGAACCCAGCGTGAACGCTGCGTCGTCCACAACTGCAACCTTGGCGTGGATATAGATTTCCTCGTAGTCGGTTTCTTTTGCCGGCGTCTCGGCGCATGTCCACAGCGAACCCATAACAACATTGATGCCCATATCCTGCATCTCTTTGACACTGACCGGCATTTTTCCTTTGCCTTCCTTGGCTTTCGTTACAGCCTCCGTATGTTCTACAGTCATAGTCTCACTGGTGCCAAGCTTGCTGACCACACTATAGGTCGGCAAATCCATGCCGTCCCGTTCAGGCGTCGAGGTCAGCAGGAATACGTAGATTTGCTCTTGATAGCCGGTCGTACGCAAGCGCTGGACACATTCCTTGAGATGGTCGGCCCAGGAATCATACTGAATATACTGATTCTGGATGAAAATGTAGTGGTGTATCTGCCGTGTCAGATTTGCGTAGCATTCCTTGATCGCCTTTTCGCCGTGTATAGGCTGGGTCCGAAGCAGTTGCACGCTATGGTCTTCACCGGGCAGGCTGAAGGCATTCGAGAGAATTTTTTTACGGCGTTCGATAAATTTTGAATCGAGCTCGCTGTGCACTAAATCACTTACGTCGCTTAGCACACCGCGAAACATGTTGGGCGTTCTGCTCAATCTTGATGAAAACCCTTGCACCAGCCAGTAGCAGTCCATGAAATGTGAGCTAGGGCGTTCTGATTCTTTCCAGGCTTCACAGAAATTGTGATTGACGTCGCACAGTATCGGTCCCTGCAGACGGCTGGATACATCTTGATAGGGTTTGGTAACGTAGCTGTTCCTATCCAAATAGGCTTGTACCGCACGCGCCTTTGCATCCAGATCGTTCTGTGAAGGCTGATAGCCGGGCACATAAAGCCCCCCGGCCGGATCCAGGCTGGGGCCTTGATCCCAGGCACGCGCAGGATCGGCCTTGTAAAAAGTCTCGCGGCGAGGATCGCGGAATACGTGCTTGTCGCTATCCCAGAAATCGGTGATGGAGTTATGTCCCATCACATAGCCAACTGCCTTGGCTGGAACTTCATAGTCGATCAGCACCATTTTCTGATGATGCGCCGCGTACAGCTCGGCCAGAGCACCCTTTACTCCTATCGGGACTGACGGCTCGCCTGATAGCGACTGGTTGAGCAGGCTGCTTGGAACAGAGCGTACGTGGAAAATGATATTGGGAATATCTCCACGGCAGACTCTTTCGAACCAGTTGGCATTGTAGTTTTGGTGACTCTCGCTGTAATAACCGCCTTCCGCAGAACCTACGCTCGGATGTCGTAATCCATAGTAGCCAGGGATATTCTTCATGAGCTTCATGGACATCACGTCGTCGTGCCATACCAGCAGCCTGACGATGACCGGATTATCTTTGCGGGTTGCGATTTCCTCCAGTAACTCTCCGTAACGTTGCCCGACCTCTCCCGCTGCACCGCGCACCAGTACCATGCCTGGATCGAAGCCCCAGGTAATGATATCGACGGTTTGCTTGGCTTTTTTAATATCTCTCGAAATATGGCTGAACACTCTCTCGCCACAAATCAATGGTTCGATCTTACAACCATGCCGAGGATAATAGGTCGGATGCGGAGTCTGTACCCACCAAGGGATAGCCATGCACTGGTAAGGACTGGAGTTGGCATCGTAGTACGACCCAAGGCCATACAGCGGCGCGTTGTCATTCATATTGGACATGGCTATATTTTGCTTCTATAAGAAGAATTAAAGTTATTGGTCGACACTGCTTTTCCCATTGCAGATAGCCCTAACCCAAGGAGCCGCTGACATATTGGATGAAATTGAGGATCACGCTATCGTTCTACTGTTCTTTACGTGTGGCGGGATTTGCCTGCAATCTGTCCTGCTCCAGCTGCTGATGATCGTCAGTCAGGGAGCCGCCCGGATTGCTGTAACCGTGATAACCCATGCCGGCGCTGGTCTTGTGCTGCTCGGATTGTGCGTTGGGATCGATGTTGTAGTGCTGGCCGTTCGGCAATTCAAGTTTGTACTTGGCCTGCGAATCCATATCGTGCTTGAACACTACGTTGCCCTGCTTATCCAGCGGTGCCTGGTCCACCAGCGCGCCATCCTTATAAAGCTTGACTGGCAAACCGGCGCTCGCGCGTCCGCTGGCGGCTGCGTGACTGCCGAGATGGAAAGCACCTTTCCCGGTGAGTTCGCCTTTAGGCGGCATCGCTATCTTCATGTTCAAGTTCTGCGGTCCAGGCATGCTGTGCGTAGCGGCATGCGCCACATATGCGCCGTTCGTGCCGTGCTCGATGCCGCCTGCATTGAGCTTGACGTAACTGCCGCCGCCGTTGATCACCAACTCCTCTTTGGCGGCGATCGTGATGCGGTTGGCGGTATGCGTAATATTCAATTTGGCCAGCAGGTTGATGCTGTCCGACAGTGCCTGCATGTCAATGTCGCCTGATCCTGCAGTCCATTTCATCCCGGCCTTTTGTACAAACAAGCGGAAGGTTTTTGCAATGCTGGCAAACAGGCTGTCGCCATTGGCAATCGACAGGGATTTGCCGGTAGTCAGTGCCGTATGCTGGGTGCTGGCAATATGGGTACTGCCGCTGGTCGTAGTCTCAATCCCGGCAGGACTGGCCAGCACAAGATGCGGTTGCGACAGCTCCGGGAAACTGCCCTCCTCGCTTGCACTACCTCCCTTGATCGCATCATTCTGCGCCTTCAAGGTTTGCGCGACATCACTCTGCTGCCCCTGCTTCTCCTGCGCCCCCGCCTGCTGCGCCGCATCGGCCAGCGACTCATGCTGGTCCCGTGCAGAGGTCAGGCGACTGACCGTCTCGCCCATATCCTTGATATGCGCAGCAGCGTTGTTCCTTGCCTCGGTGGTGATCAGCATCCCCTTGGCCGCACGCGCCACGCCGTGGCCATCCGTGCGCAATTCCCAGCCCTCGCCGCGCGCATCCTTGCGCCCCGCATTGTCTTCGATGCGGCTGATGCTGCCCAGGCTCAGCTGGCTGTGCTGGTGGTCGCTTTTGAGCTGTGCCTGGATCTTGCCGTTGGTGTCGTCCAGCACCAGGTGGTTGCTCCTGCCGCCGGGCTGGTTGCCGCCGTTGGGCGTGAGCTCTCGGCTCCTGAAACCCATCAAGGACTGCTGGGTCGCCAGCTTCCACGGCGGCATGTTGCGCTGGTTGTAGACGCTGCCGGTGACGATGGGGCGATCGGGATTGCCGTCTAGCCATTGCACCAGGCATTCCGAACCGACGCGCGGAATGGATTTCGCGCCCAGCTCGCCGCCGGCCCAGGAGCTAGCCACGCGCACCCAGGCCGAGCTGCGCTCATCGTTGTTGCCGATGCGGTCCCAGTGGAACTGGACGCGGATGCGGCCGTATTCGTCGGTGTGGATGCTGCCCTGGCCGGATGGGCCGACCACCGTCACCGTTTGCGGCGACAGGATCCTGGTGTTGACGCTATGGTAATTGCGGCCCGGACGCCAGGGGATGGTCTTGCGCAGGCAGGTCAATTCATTACGGTACTCGGCCTTCTCGTTTGCCTGCTGCAGGTAGTTGTTGCTGGCGATGTGGTGGACGGAAATGATCAGGAATTCATTCTTGCCGGCGTCTTCATGGCTGGCAAACGGGCTGGAAGCAAAATGGCCGCTCAGGCGGTACCAGCGCCCCGGCAGCACGTAGCGGTTGTTGCCCGCCGCTGTAAAGTGCTTGCCTGCCGCTTCGATCTCTTCCATGCGCAAGCGCGACAGCTTGTCCGCATCCTGGACGCCCTTGACGCCATAGGCGCCGGCATATTCGTAGGATTCGACATCGAGCACATTGCCCTGCTTGTTCAGGGTCGGCACGCCGGCATGGATCGGCACCGGGCTCTTGAAGTTGAAGCCAGACAGCGACACGGAACCGGGAACGATCTGGCGCACCGGGGAGAATTCGCCGATGCCGTCTTCCTCTATCGCGCCGCCATGGCGCTGGAAGCGGATTTCCTCTGCGCCGTCGATGGGCGCGGCCTGGGTGGAATCGTCGGTGATGATGAGCTTGTGGCCCTTGTCGGTATGTTCGTAGTAGTACAGCAGGCCGGCCGCTTCCAGCCGGCGATGGAGATAGTTATGGTCGCTTTCGTCGAACTGGATGGCGTCCGTCATGACCGGGTCTGCGCCGCTGACGCGGAAATCCCAGTCGGGCAAGGTGCCGTAGTCGGCGCAGATGCTGTCGATCTGCTCGCGCAGGGTCTTGCCGTGGAAGATGTAGTTGTCCTTGCGCAGGCGCAGGTAGTGGGTCCAGGGTCCTAGTTTGGCCTGGTAGAAGGCGATATTGCCGTCGGTGCGCGCGAGGCGGAATTCGAAGCAGTAGCCGGTGAAATAACGCAGGCTGCCATCGCCACGCACCAGCTCCACGCAGAACAGCTTACCTTGCAGATCCTTCAGGGCCAGCTCGGCGTCATCGGACAGCAATTCCACGGTGTAGTCAAAATCGCGCGACAGGCTTTCGACGGCGTTGAGCTTGTTCACCAGCAGCTGGGCGTGCGGGCCGTCGTCGTGGGGGAAGGACAGCCGAAGAATACGGTTGTTCTGCCGGCCTTGGATCAAGGCGGACAGGGATTGAAACAAGCTACTCATGCGGGGGCCCCCGGGAATTGAACTGCCAGCAGCAAAATATCATTTCAACAATATTTTTTGCTGATGTACTAGTTGGTAAAATCTCATTCAATCATACCCGCTGGCGGCTTTAATTGCCAAAAGGAAATGCCCATGGCAGGCGAATTTTGCAAGAATTAACACTGTTGTGGGCGTTTTGAGACGCGGCGGGCGGTTGTGAGGCTGGCCGGGCGGCGCCGTGGAATGGGCGCTTGAGCTTGTTGCAGCCGTCATTCCCGCGAATGCGGGAATCCATTTTCAATAGCTTATTAAGCAACGTGGATCCCCGCGTTCGCGGGGATGACGGAGCTGCGGTGCGGGCTGCCCGTGCCGTGTGATTCAAAACTTGAACGATATTGGGCCTCGTTCCAGCCTTATCTGCCGTTCAGCGCCTCAGCCGCAAACACCCCTGAAAACATCGCCGTCGCCACCCCGAATCCGGGATAAGTGGTCTGCCCTGCCAGGTACAAGCCGTCTATCGGCGTCTTGTGCGGAAACTGCTGGTCCGGCCGTGCCGCTGGCGACAGGCCATAGACGGCGCCGCCGAACAGGTGCATGCGCTCGGCGTAGTTTTTCGGGCTGGTGATGCGCCTGGTGACGATTTCGAGCGGCTGCTGCTGCGCCAATGCAGCGATGGCGGCGTCGGCGGCTGCTGTCTTGGCTTGTTCGGTCCAGGCCTCCAGCGGCAGGTTTTCATCGACCGCGGCGAACATCTCGACGATGCTGCCGCCGGGCGGCGCCAGTTCGGGCATGGGCAGGGTCGGCACGGTGTAGCTGAACCACTTGATGCCGCCCGCCTGCGGCGCCAGCATGCGCTTCTGTTCTTCCATCAGCGGGATGTGGTTGACGGAATGGGCGGCGGGCTGCAGGCGGTTGGCAAGGCCGAGCTGGATGCTGAGCGTGCGGTGCGATAGCGGCGCGCCTTGCACGCGCCGCCGCATGGCGCGCGGCACCTGGTCGCTGTCGGCCAGGTGGCTGAAGGTGTTCATGCCCCCGACCGTCGAGATCACGGCGTCGCAGGCGATCTGTTCGCCGCCGGCCAGGAGCAGGCCTTGCGCGCGCTTGTCCTTGATGGCGATCTTGGCGACTTTGGCGCCGGTATGTATCTGGCCGCCAAGCTGGCGCAGGGTGGCGGCGAGCAGCGCGCCGATGCTGCCCATGCCGCCTTCGGGCAGGTGCAGGCCGTCTTCCAGCATGGAGATCAGGCCGACGATCAGGGATACCGGCGTGCGTTCTATCGGCAGGCCGGCGTAGAGCGTCACCGCGGCCAGTGCGGCGCGTGCTTCCGGGTCGCTGAAGCTGCGTTTGAGTTCATCGGCCAGGCTGCCGCGCAGCTTGGGCAGATGGCGCCAGGCTTTGGCGATCACGCGCGGCAGCGACAGCGGCTGCGGCAGCAGCTGGTCGGTGAAAATATCCAGCAGCGGCAGCCATTTGTCCATGCAGCGTTCCAGCTCTGCCTGCAGCGTCGCCGTGCGGGCGGCGCTGTCTTTGCCGTCGATGCGGATGTGGCGGCGGTCGCCCAGGGTGATCAGGGCGCCGCTCGGCAACTGCGACGCCTGCGGTACGGCGATGCGGCGCAGCGGCAGTTGCGCGGCGCGGTCCAGGCCGAGGCGGGCGAAGGCATGGTCCAGCAGGCGCGGCACGGCGATGAACATGGCGCCGTTGTTGAAGGTGTAGCCGTCCATCTCGGTGGTGGAACAGCATCCGCCGAGGGCCTCGTTGGCCTCGAACAGACTGACGCGGGCGCCCTGGCGGGCCAGGTGGATGCCGGCCGCAAGGCCGGACACGCCACCGCCTATGATGGCGACATGTTTTGGATTCATCGTGTGCTTTTTTTAGATGGATGGGAGCTGTCTTTTCGACGGCCATGGTAGCGTAATTTTTCACGCCAGGCTTTTGCCTGCCGCGGCTGGATCCCTGCTCAGATTTGTCTATGAATCCTCTAGAGATTAGTTTTTACAAGCGCACATTTGTTGCATATGATGGGGCGGCAAGGGTTATTGGCACGTATGAGAACGACGTAGCCGGGAAACTGCACTTATCGTTGCGGCGCCTGGCCGAGACAGCGGAATCCTCGCTGACGTATATAAAAATAAACATCAGAGGCAGACTATGAACACCATCGTGAACGAAGCCGGCGCCGAGCTGGAGCTCGGCCAGATCAAGAGTGAAATCCTGCGCGTGTTTGAACGCCAGCGCGCTACTGCGCTGCGCCTGCGGCAATCCGGCAAGGCCGAACGCATCGCCAAGATCCGCAAATTGAAAGCGGCGGTGCTGGCCAACCGCGAGGCGATCATCGCTGCCGGTTTTGCCGATTTCGGCAAGCCTGCGGCCGAGGTCGAGCTGACGGAAATCCTGCCTGTGATCGCCGAAGCCAATGACGCCATCCGCAAGCTGGGCAGCTGGATGAAGCCGAAGAAGGTATGGCCGTCGCGGCTGTCGGTCGGTACCCAAGGCTATATGCAGTACGAACCCAAGGGCCGGGTGCTGATCGTGGCGCCCTGGAACTATCCGGTCAACCTCAGCCTGGGGCCGCTGGTGTCGGCGCTGGCGGCCGGCAATACGGCCATCGTCAAGCCTTCGGAAATGACGCCGCACGCTTCCGCCGTGATCGGCAAGATCCTGCGCGAAGTGTTCGTGGAAGACGAAGTGGCGCTGTTCGAGGGCCCGGCGCCGGTGGCGCAGGCGCTGCTGGAACTGCCCTTCGACCACATCTTCTTCACCGGTTCGCCGGCAGTCGGCAAGATCGTCATGGCGGCGGCGGCCAAACACCTGACCAGCGTCACGCTGGAACTGGGCGGCAAATCGCCGACCATCGTCGACGAGAGCGCCGACCTGGCGATGGCTGCCCAGAATATCCTCTGGGCCAAATTCACCAACAACGGCCAGACCTGCATCGCACCCGATCACGTGTATGTGCATGCCAGCGTCAAGGACGCCTTCCTGCAGCATTGCATCGCCGCCCTGGAACAGGCTTATGGCAAGGATGTGCAGCAAGCCGAGAGTCCGTTCCTGGCGCGCATCGTCAATGAGCGCCACGCCGAGCGCGTCAAGGCCCTGCTCGACGACGCCAAGGCGCGCGGCGCGCGGGTGGTGACCGGCGGCCAGGCCGATGCCGGCCAGCGCTACATCGCGCCGACCCTGATCGATGGCATTCCGGATGACGCCAAGATCATGAGCGAAGAAATCTTCGGACCGCTGCTGCCTATCATCAGCTTCACCGAGCTCAGTGCGGTGATCGCGCGCATCAATGCTGATCCCAAGCCGCTGGCGCTGTACGTCTGGAGCCGCAAGCAGGCAAACATCGACAAGGTGATGCAGCAGACTACTTCCGGCGGCGCCTGCATCAACCATTGCGTGGTGCAGTTCCTGCACGGGAACCTGCCCTTCGGCGGCGTCAATAATTCCGGCATCGGCAGCGGCCATGGCCACCACGGCTTCCTGGCGTTTTCTCACGAGCGCGCGGTGGTGCGCGGCCGCATCATGCTGGCCAAGATGTTTTACCCGCCCTACACCGCCACCACGCGCAAGCTGATTTCGCTGTTCATCAAGACCGTCTGATCCGCAACCTGGGCCGCTGCCTGCCTAGCGGCCCAGGGCTTCCACCGCCGGCCGGTCGGCCAGGTTGTCGATGAACCAGTTCGGATACACCGGCGCCAACGGCGTGGCGGCGTCCAGTTCGGCGACTTCTTCGGCGCTCAGCTTGATGCCGGCGGCGCCGAGGTTATCTTCCAGCTGCGGCAGTTTCGAAGCGCCGATCAAAACGCTGCTGACTGCATCCTTGGCCAGCAGCCAGGCCAGCGCAACCTGCGCCACGCTGGCGTTGTGGCGGCGGGCGATGCCGCGCATGCGCTCGACCACCGCGAAGCCGTGTTCCTTGTCGAACGGCAGCAGGTCGAAGCCGGAGAAGCGGTTGTCCGGGCTGGACAAGGTTTGCGGGGTGTATTTGCCGCTCAGGAAACCGGAAGACAGCGGACTCCACACCGTCATGCCGAGACCGTAGCGGCGCATCATCGGCGCCACGTCGCGCTCGACATCGCGGCCCAGCAGCGAATAGTGCATCTGGCCGTGGGTGAACGGCGCCAGGCCGTTGGCCTTCTGGATTTCCAGCGCCGCCGCCACCTTCCAGGCCGACCAGTTAGAGAAACCGATATAGCGCGCCTTGCCGGAACGCACCACGGCGTCCAGCGCCCACAGCGTTTCTTCCAGCGGCGTGTGCGGGTCTTCCCGGTGGGCGATGTAGATATCCACCCAGTCGGTATTCAGGCGCTTCAGGCTCTGGTCGATAGACCACAAGATATGCCGCCGCGACAGCCCCGATTGCATCAGCGCCGGCCCGGTGCGGAAGCCGACCTTGGTGGCGATCAGGACGTCGTTGCGGCGCGATTTCAGCGCCTGCCCGAGCAGGGTCTCCGATTCGCCGCCGGCATAGCCATCCGCGGTGTCGAACAGGTTGACGCCGGCGCTCAGGGCATGGCCGACCAGCTCGTCGGCCAGCTGCGCGCCGACCTTGTAGATGGCGCCTATGTCTTTATTGCCGGAAGTGAAAGTCATGGCGCCGAACGCCAGGCGGGAAATCAACAGGCCGGTCTGGCCGAGCATGGTGTATTGCATGGTGGGTCTCCTGACAGACGAATGAAGTGGGCTGCGACAAACGGCAAGAAGGACAGGTGAAAGTATCTCTTGGGAAACTTTCGAAGATTGTACGACATTCTCGCCCGCGGCACCGGCGGGCGCGCGGACGGGTTTTCGGGCTGTATCTTGCAGCCGCAGTCGGCAGCAAGCCAGCAGCAAGCCAGCAGTAAAGCGCGGGCCGAAGGGACATGGACGGGCCAAAGAAAAGAGCGTGCCGGCAGCCGCAAAGCCATCGACACGCTCTTCATTGCAAGGCGCCGGCTGCCGGCCGGACGCGCTACTGCATAGTGCTTACCACGAGAAGTTGCCGCCTGCGCCGTAGGTGACCTGGTTGCCGCTGACGCCGACCCCGATCTTGAAGGTCAGGTTGTCGTTGGCGCGCCCTTGCACCGCCGCTGCAATCGCGGCCTGGTTGGCGTAGTTGGCGACGCCCAGGCCGACCGAATAGTGCTTGTTGTCCGGCATTTGCGGAATCATCGTGATCGCGGTCGCTGCGGCAATCCCCTGGTTGGCTTTCTGGCTGACCTGGTTGATCGAATTGTTCAGGTTGCCGATCGAGTTGTTCAGCTGCGAGACGTTGACCGCATCGGTCGGATTGATGCCTGGCGCCACGTTCGTGATCCTGCGCTCGCTGCCGGCGGAACCGACCGACAGCGTGTTGGCCTGGTTGGCCACCGAATTGGCGCCCACCGCCACGGAATTATCCGCGGTGGCCTGGGCGTTGGTGCCGATCGCCGTCGAGTTGTTCGCGGTCGCCTGCGCGGTGGCGCCCACGGCTACCGCCTGGTTGCCGGTAGCGCGCGAACTCTGGCCGATGGCCACGGTAGGATCGCCGGTGGCCTGGGCATCGTTACCGATGGCGACCGAGCCGGCTTGCGAAGCCAGGGCGCGGAAGCCGACCGCGGTGGTGTTGGTGTCGGTCGCCTGCGCATTCGAACCCAGCGCGGTGGCGCCGTCCTTGGTCGCCTGGGTGCACAAGCCGTTGGCGGTGGCGTCGACGCCGTTGGCGGTGGTGCAGGTGGCCGCGTTCACGTTCTTGATGACCGTGCCGCTGGTGCCGCGGGTTTGCACCGTGCCGTCGCTATTGGCGCCGCCTATCGTTGTCGCGCCCACCGTGGCGCCGTTGGCCGCCGCTGCATTGGAAGCATCCACCAGCGGCTTCAGCGAGGTCGACAAGGAATTGGCGCCGTTGACGATATTGGTGATGCCGGTAGACAGCGAGGTGATCTGGCTCAGGCCGGTGGACAAGGACGAGATCCCGGTCGACAGCGAGGTGATGTTCGAAGTGTTGCTGGAAATGCCGGTCGACAGCGAATTGACGTTGCTGTTGGTGCTGCTCAGGCCGGTCGAAGTGGAAGTCGACAGCGAGTTGACACTGCTGTTGGCGGTGCTCAGGCCGGTTGACGTTGACGTCGACAGCGAACTTACGCTGCTGTTGGTGGTGCTCAAGCCGGTTGAAGTCGAGGTCGACAGCGAACTTACGTTGCTGTTGGTGGTGCTCAGGCCGGTCGAGGTTGAAGTCGACAAGGAGCTCACGCTGCTGTTGGTAGTGCTCAGCCCGGTCGAAGTCGAGGTCGACAGCGAATGCACGCTGCTGTTGGTGGTGCTCAGGCCGGTTGAAGTTGACGCCGACAGTGAATTCACGCTGCTGTTGACCGTGCTCAGGCCGGTCGAGGCCGAGGTCGACAGCGAAGCGATGCCGCTGGTGGTTGAACTCAGGCCGCTCGACAAGGAAGCGACGTTGCTGTTGGTGGTGCTGAGGCCGGTGGACAGCGAGCCGATATTGCTGGCGTTGGTGCTGATGCCCGTCGAGGTGGATGTCGAGAGCGACGACACGCTGCTGTTCGTCGTGCTCAGGCCGGTCGAAGTCGAGGTCGACAAGGAGCTTACGCTGCTGTTGGTAGTGCTCAAGCCGGTCGAGGTGGAGGTCGACAGGGAGTTCACGGTGCTATTGGTGGTGCTCAGTCCGGTGGACGTGGAAGTCGACAGGGAATCGACATTGCTGTTGGTGGTGCTGAGACCGGTGGACAGCGAGCCGATGTTGCTGGCGTTGGTGCTGATGCCGGTCGATGTCGATGTCGAAAGCGACGACACACTGCTGTTGGTGGTGCTCAGCCCGGTCGAGGTTGAAGTCGACAAGGAGCTCACGCTGCTGTTGGTCGTGCTCAAGCCAGTCGAGGTTGAGGTCGACAACGACGATACGCTGCTGTTCGTTGTACTCAGTCCGGTCGAGGTCGACGTCGAGAGTGACGACACACTGCTGTTCGTCGTGCTCAAGCCGGTCGAGGTTGACGTCGACAGCGAAGATACGGTGCTGTTGGTTGTACTCAAGCCGGTTGAGGTCGACGTCGACAGCGACGATACGGTGCTGTTGGTCGTGCTCAAGCCGGTTGAGGTTGATGTCGACAGCGATGATACGGTGCTGTTGGTCGTGCTCAGTCCGGTTGAGGTGGAAGTCGACAAGGAATCCACATTGCTGTTGGTGGTGCTGAGACCGGTGGACAGCGAGCCGATATTGCTGGCGTTGGTGCTGATGCCTGTAGAAGTCGACGTCGACAAGGAGCTCAAGCCGCTTGAGGTTGCAGTCGACAGCGACGTCAATTGGCCGTAGTTGACAGCATCCGTCGCGGCCGTGCCGGCAGCCAGATTGGTAATTTTTTGCCCGCTGTTGTCGATGCCGTTGGTAATCGTTGATCCGGTAACGACCAGGCCGCCGGTAGTAATGCCGGTCGAGAGCGAGCTGATGGTCGAGCTCAGGCCGGTAGAAAGCGAACTCACGCCGCTTTGCGCCGTGCTGATGCCGGTAGAGGCCGACGTCGACAGCGAAGACACACTGCTGTTGGTGGTACTCAGACCGCTGGACAGTGAAGTGACGTTGCTGTTTGTTGTGCTCAGACCAGTAGAAGTTGAGGTCGATAAGGACGACACGCTGCTGTTGGTCGTGCTCAGACCGGTAGACAGCGAACCGATGTTGCTGGTGTTGGTGCTGATCCCTGTGGAAGTCGATGTAGACAAGGACGACACGCTGCTATTGGTGGTGCTTAGGCCGGTAGACAGCGTACTGATGTTGCTGGCGTTGGTGCTGATGCCTGTGGAAGTCGAGGTCGACAGTGAAGACACACTGCTGTTCGTCGTGCTCAAGCCGGTCGAAGTCGACGTCGACAGCGAAGATACGTTGCTGTTGGTTGTGCTCAAGCCGGTTGAGGTTGATGTCGATAGCGACGATACGGTGCTGTTGGTCGTGCTCAGCCCGGTTGAGGTGGAAGTCGACAAGGAATCCACATTGCTGTTGGTGGTGCTGAGACCGGTGGACAGCGAGCCGATATTGCTGGCGTTGGTGCTGATGCCCGTCGAGGTGGACGTAGAGAGCGACGACACGCTGCTGTTCGTCGTGCTCAGGCCGGTCGAAGTCGAGGTCGACAAGGAGCTCACGCTGCTGTTGGCGGTGCTCAAGCCGGTCGAGGTGGAGGTCGACAGGGAGTTCACGGTGCTATTGGTTGTGCTCAGCCCGGTGGACGTGGACGTCGACAAGGAATCGACATTGCTGTTGGTCGTACTCAGGCCGGTAGACAGCGAACCAATGTTGCTGGTGTTAGTGCTGATCCCAGTGGAAGTCGAGGTCGACAGTGAAGACACATTGCTGTTGGTGGTACTGAGTCCGCTGGACAGCGAAGTAACGTTGCTGTTTGTTGTGCTCAGACCTGTCGAGGTCGAGATCGACAGCGAGGAGACGCTGCTGTTGGTTGTACTCAGGCCGGTGGACAGCGAACCGATATTGCTGGTGTTGGTGCTGATGCCTGTTGAAGTCGAAGTCGACAAGGAACTCACACTGCTGTTGGTGGTGCTCAGACCGCTGGATAGTGAAGTGACGTTGCTGTTTGTTGTGCTCAGACCAGTAGACAGCGAACCGATATTGCTGGTGTTGGTGCTGATCCCTGTGGAAGTCGAGGTCGACAGCGAGGAGACGCTGCTGTTGGTTGTACTCAGGCCGGTGGACAGCGTACTGATGTTGCTGGCGTTGGTGCTGATGCCTGTTGAGGTCGAAGTCGACAAGGAGCTCACACTGCTATTTGTTGTGCTCAAGCCGGTAGACAACGAACCAATGCTACTGGTGTTAGTGCTGATCCCTGTGGAAGTTGAGGTCGACAGTGAAGACACATTGCTGTTGGTCGTACTGAGTCCGCTGGACAGTGAAGTGACGTTGCTGTTTGTTGTGCTCAATCCCGTCGAAGTCGAGGTCGATAGTGACGACACGTTGCTATTCGTTGTGCTCAGACCTGTGGATGTCGACGTCGACAGCGAAGAGACACTGCTGTTGGTCGTACTGAGTCCGCTGGACAGTGAAGTGACGTTACTGTTTGTTGTACTCAGACCTGTGGAGGTCGACGTCGACAGCGAGGAGACATTGCTATTGGTCGTACTGAGGCCGCTGGACAGCGAAGTGACGTTGCTGTTGGTTGTGCTCAGACCTGTGGAGGTCGACGTCGACAGCGAGGAGACACTGCTGTTGGTCGTACTGAGTCCGGTGGACAGTGAAGTGACGTTACTGTTTGTTGTGCTCAGTCCTGTCGAGGTCGACGTCGACAGCGATGAGACGCTGCTGTTGGTGGTGCTCAGGCCGGTAGACAGCGAACCGATGTTGCTGGTGTTGGTGCTGATCCCTGTGGAAGTCGAGGTAGACAAGGACGACACGCTGCTATTGGTGGTGCTCAGGCCGGTGGACAGCGAACCGATATTGCTGGCGTTGGTGCTGATGCCTGTAGAAGTCGACGTCGACAAGGAGCTCAAGCCGCTTGAGGTTGCAGTCGACAGCGACGTCAATTGGCCGTAGTTGACGGCGTCCGTTGCGGCCGTGCCGGCAGCCAGATTGGTAATTTTTTGCCCGCTGTTATCGATGCCGTTGGTAATAGTTGATCCGGTAACGACCAAGCCGCCGGTAGTGATGCCGGTCGAGAGCGAGCTGATGGTCGAGCTCAGGCCGGTAGAAAGCGAACTCACGCCGCTTTGCGCCGTGCTGATGCCGGTCGAGGCCGACGTCGACAGCGAAGACACACTGCTGTTGGTCGTACTCAGGCCGGTAGACAGCGAACCGATGTTGCTGGTGTTGGTGCTGATACCTGTGGAAGTCGAAGTCGACAAGGAACTCACACTACTATTCGTTGTGCTCAAGCCGGTCGAGGTGGACGTCGACAACGAGGACACACTGCTGTTGGTGGTGCTCAGGCCGGTGGACAGCGAACCGATATTGCTGATGTTAGTGCTGATGCCCGTTGAGGTCGAAGTCGACAAAGAGCTCACACTGCTATTCGTTGTGCTCAGACCGGTCGAGGTGGACGTCGACAACGAGGACACACTGCTGTTGGTGGTGCTCAGGCCGGTGGACAGCGAATCGATATTGCTGGTGTTGGTGCTGATGCCCGTTGAGGTCGAAGTCGACAGAGAGCTCACACTGCTATTCGTTGTGCTCAAGCCGGTCGAGGTGGACGTCGACAACGAGGACACACTGCTGTTGGTGGTGCTCAGACCGGTAGACAGCGAACCGATGTTGCTGGTGTTGGTGCTGATGCCTGTTGAGGTCGAGGTCGACAAGGAGCTCACACTGCTATTTGTTGTGCTCAAGCCGGTAGACAGCGAACCAATGTTACTGGTGTTAGTGCTGATCCCAGTGGAAGTCGAGGTCGACAGTGACGACACGCTGCTGTTCGTTGTGCTCAGACCGGTCGAGGTGGACGTCGACAACGAGGATACACTGCTGTTGGTGGTGCTCAGGCCGGTAGACAGCGAACTGATGTTGCTGGTATTGGTGCTGATACCTGTGGAAGTCGAAGTCGACAGCGACGACACACTGCTGTTGGTGGTACTAAGTCCGCTGGACAGTGAAGTGACGTTGCTGTTAGTTGTGCTCAGGCCAGTCGATGCGGAAGTCGACAACGAAGACACATTGCTGTTCGTCGTACTCAAACCAGTCGAGGCTGATGTCGACAGTGACGACACGCTGCTGTTCGTTGTGCTCAGACCTGTGGAGGTCGACGTCGACAGCGAGGAGACGTTGCTGTTGGTTGTACTCAGGCCGGTGGACAGCGAACCGATATTGCTGGTGTTGGTGCTGATGCCCGTTGAGGTCGAAGTCGACAAAGAGCTCACACTGCTATTCGTTGTGCTCAAGCCGGTCGAGGTGGACGTCGACAACGAGGACACACTGCTGTTGGTGGTGCTCAGACCGGTAGACAGCGAACCGATGTTGCTGGTGTTGGTGCTGATGCCTGTTGAGGTCGAGGTCGACAAGGAGCTCACACTGCTATTTGTTGTGCTCAAGCCGGTAGACAGCGAACCAATGTTACTGGTGTTAGTGCTGATCCCAGTGGAAGTCGAGGTCGACAGTGACGACACGCTGCTGTTCGTTGTGCTCAGACCAGTGGAGGTCGACGTCGACAGCGAAGAGACACTGCTGTTGGTGGTGCTCAGGCCGGTAGACAGCGAGCCAACGTTGCTGGTGTTAGTGCTGATTCCAGTGGAAGTCGAGGTCGACAGTGAAGACACATTGCTGTTCGTCGTACTCAGACCGGTCGAAGTTGATGTCGATAGCGAGGACACACTGCTGTTTGTGGTACTGAGACCGCTGGACAACGATGTGATGTTGCTGTTGGCGCTGCTCAGACCAGTAGAGGTCGAAGTCGACAATGACGACACATTACTGTTTGTCGTGCTGAGGCCGCTGGATAATGAAGTGACGTTACTGTTCGTGCTGCTCAAGCCAGTCGAGGTCGACGTCGACAGCGAGGAGACACTGCTGTTGGTCGTGCTTAGGCCGGTAGACAGCGAACCGATGTTGCTGGTGTTGGTGCTGATCCCAGTAGAAGTCGAGGTCGACAGTGAAGACACATTGCTGTTCGTCGTACTCAGACCGGTCGAAGTGGATGTCGATAGCGAGGACACGCTGCTGTTTGTGGTACTGAGTCCGCTGGACAGTGAGGTGACATTGCTATTTGTTGTGCTTAGACCCGTCGAGGTCGAGGTCGACAACGACGACACGTTGCTATTTGCCGTGCTCAGTCCACTGGACAACGATGTGATGTTGCTGTTGGCGCTGCTCAGGCCAGTCGATGTCGAAGTCGACAATGACGACACATTGCTGTTTGTCGTGCTGAGGCCGCTGGACAACGACGTGACGTTACTGTTCGTGCTGCTCAAGCCGGTCGAGGTCGAAGTCGACAGCGACGACACATTGCTGTTGGTGGTGCTCAGTCCGCTGGACAGCGAAGTAACGTTGCTGTTAGTCGAACTCAGGCCAGTCGAGGTCGATGTCGACAGTGACGACACGCTGCTATTCGTTGTACTCAGGCCAGTGGATGCAGAAGTCGACAGCGAAGATACATTACTGTTAGTCGTGCTGAGTCCGCTGGACAGCGAAGTGACGTTGCTATTTGTTGTACTCAGGCCAGTAGACAGCGAACCGATGTTGCTGGTGTTGCTGCTGATGCCCGTGGAAGTCGAAGTCGACAAAGAACTCACGCTGCTGTTTGTTGTGCTCAAGCCGGTCGAGGTCGACGTCGACAGTGATGAAACACTGCTGTTAGTTGTGCTCAGGCCAGTCGATGCGGAAGTCGACAACGAAGATACATTGCTGTTAGTGGTGCTGAGACCACTAGACAGCGAAGTGACGTTGCTGTTGGTCGTGCTCAGGCCGGTGGAAAGCGAACCGATGTTGCTGGTGTTAGTGCTGATGCCTGTGGAAGTCGAGGTCGACAGCGAAGACACGCTGCTGTTCGTCGTACTTAGACCGGTCGAGGTTGATGTCGACAGTGAAGACACATTGCTGTTGGTAGTACTGAGTCCGCTGGACAGCGAAGTAACGTTGTTGGTGACTGTGCTCAACCCGGTCGAGGTTGACGTCGACAGTGACGACACATTGCTGTTAGTCGTGCTGAGACCGCTGGACAGTGAAGTGACGTTGCTGGTGACTGTACTCAGGCCGGTTGACGTGGAGGTCGACAGTGATGTCACATTGCTGTTGGCGGTGCTCAACCCGGTCGAAGCTGAAGTCGATAACGAAGAAACATTGCTGTTGGTCGTACTCAAACCAGTCGATAAAGAATTGATGCTGCTGGTGTGGCTGGATAAACCGGTTGAAGTCGAAGTCGACAAGGACGAAACGCTGCTGTTAGTCGTGCTCAACCCGGTCGAGGCTGAAGTCGATAGCGAAGAAACATTGCTGTTGGTCGTGCTGACACCGCTAGACAGCGAAGTGACGTTGCTGGTGACCGTGCTCAAACCGGTCGAGGTTGAAGTCGATAGCGACGTCACATTGCTGTTGGTAGTACTGAGGCCGCTGGATAGCGAAGTAACGTTGCTGGTGACCGTGCTCAGCCCGGTCGAGGTTGAAGTCGACAACGATGTCACATTGCTGTTGGTAGTACTGAGTCCGCTGGACAGCGAAGTAACGTTGCTGGTGACTGTGCTCAACCCGGTCGAGGTTGAAGTCGATAGCGACGTCACATTGCTGTTGGTAGTACTGAGGCCGCTGGACAGCGAAGTGACGTTGCTGGTGACCGTGCTCAACCCGGTCGAGGTTGAAGTCGATAACGACGTCACATTGCTGTTGGTCGTGCTGAGACCGCTGGACAGTGAAGTGACATTGCTGGTGACCGTGCTCAAACCTGTCGAAGTGGAAGTCGACAATGAATTCAACTGGCCGACATTGACGCCATCAGTGCTGGCCGTGCCCGCCAGTACATTGGTCAGCTTTTGAGTATTCAGGCTCAGGCCATTGATGACAGACCCTGTGCCATTGACGTTGATCTGTCCGCCAACCGACACGCTTGTAGGGTCGGTAGCAGTGGCGGACGCACCCGGAGTGTAGAACAGCACGCGGTTGGTTTGCGTCGCCGCGTTGCTGATACTGCAGTTCGCATTGGTGACCTGGACTGTTCCCCCATCCGCAACCTGGCTGCAGGAGGTGTCGTTATTATCATTGACGTAGATGCCGCCGCCGGCGTAGGCGGCGCCGGGCAGCAGCCCGCCCGCCGCAAGCAGCGACGCCGTTGCTATCGCCGCTGCTTTCGCGCTGCTGCGCTTGCCGCGTGCCTTGGTGTTTTCAGAGACGGCGATCCAGGTGCCGAGGGCCTCGTTGTAGACCGTGCGATAAATTTTATTCATGGTTGGCTCTAATAAAAATTGAGTAGGGCTTGAGGCATCAAATCAAACGGATCGCGCTGAAAACAACAAACACACGGTACTAAACGAGGCAGCGCGGTAAAACTTCTCTTGCGTGAAAACGGTAAGGCAGGATTGGTGAAATGAGCGCTCTCTGAATGAGGCGCTGGTGACAGCATCGGCATTTGGCGGTATGGCCTGCCGTATGCGATGTATTCAATTTCCCCTGAAAATCCGGCATCTCCAAGGACCCTGGTGCGGGGCAATAAAGTGACGCGTTTAGCCCAATGTGCAGCCGATAAATCAGGTAACGCCTAGAAGGTGCTGAATTTTTCAGCAGACTCTATTGGGTTTTGTACACTGAAACAATAATTGACTGATAACTTTTTGGAATTGTGACAATAATTAACATTTGATGACACCGGGGGCCTTTATAGCGATGACGTGGGGAAACTTTTGTTGTTCCGTGTCCACACGGATGCCTTCGGGAAAGCTGTTTGCTTGCGGCAAAACCTTGTGTTTGTAAAAATCGCATTGCAGATAGATGCCTTGCGAAATCAAGGACTTGCGCTCAGCCACTTAGCATTTCGAGGAGCGCAGGAGCCGGCCGGCGGCGCAAGGGCATCGACCGGCGTAGTCGAAGAAAGCGGCGGATCGGGGAGATAAGCAAGAAAGCGGTCAACCAAATTCCGCCAGCCGCGTTTTTAAGCTTATGCCGCAGCAAACGCGGATGTTAACCTCAACCATTTAAAGGATTGAAAAATGAAAAAGCTGCTAGGTGTTGCCGCACTCCTCATCGCATTTGCCCCATTCGCCCAAGCTCAAGACTCCAGCGGTGTCCTGGCTAGCCATCCGGACGCACGCAATGACCGCACTGCTGTCGAAGCTGCCGCTGCTCCAGCCAAGCACGTGAAGGCCAAGGCTCACCACAAGGCTGCTAAAGCCAAGGCGAAAGCCGCTGAAGCCAAGGACGCTGCTACAGAAGCCGCTCCTAAGTAAATCGCAGTACCTTATGCCGTGCCTGGCACGCGCATAAACCACAGAAGGCCATGAACGCGGATACACCGCATTCATGGCCTTCTGGCATTTGGCGCGACGAATTGGTTTTTTCCGCAGAGCGGCCTGCGCTACAGCCGGAATTTCTCTTCCCCTACCCTGCATTGCTACCTTGGTTTCGCGATCGAGGTTCTTCCGCTTCCGCCTCAACAAAAATGAACCGGCCGGGAGCGTTCTGTTTTTGCGAAGCGGTATTCTGAAAATCTTTTTGTGCCGGAATCGATGCCGTGCTCTGCAATACTTCGCAAATGTCCGAAGTTGTAACGGCATGTAATAGCCGTCAACATCCCGCCGGCACCACTCGTTAATTGCTCAGGACCTCGGGAATTACCTGAGTTAATCAAGATAACTTTAAGGTGCACAAATGAACAAATTAATCGCTACTCTGATCGCTGGCCTGTTCGCTACTTCCGTTTTCGCGCAAGCCGCCGCACCTGCTGCTCCAGCTGCACCTGCTGCCGCCGCAACGACCACCCAGGCTGTAAAGGCTGATGTGAAGGCCGATGTCAAGGCGGATGCCAAGACCGAAACCAAGGCAGCTCCAGCAGCAGCCAAAGTCAAGACTGCAAAAGCTGAAAAAACCAAGGTTGCCCGTAAAGCGGCCAAGGTAAAAGCCAAGGCGCCTGCAGCGAAGGCAGAAGCAAAGACAGAGGCAAAGGCAGACACCAAGGTAGAAGCCAAGGCAGTTGCCCCTGTCGCTCCCGCCGCTAAATAAAGTACGGCATGTCGTGCGCTCCACGACTATGATGAGCATGGCGGCATGATTGCGGTAACGCAGTCGTGCCGCCATGGTGCGTTCCGGCGTGGGGCGAAGCTGTTTTGCGCAATTGATTGCGCAGTTAAAAATTCCGTTGTTCGATATTTTTCAAGGAGTTGGTCATGGGTATTCTGGAAGAAGTCATTGGCGCTGTGGTGGCCGTTGAAGGTGTCAAGAAATTGGATCCGAACGCATCCATCCTGACGGAAGGCATTGCAGCCGTCGCCGGCTACAAAGGTGTGGAAGCGGTTACCGAACACCTGGAAAACAAGGAAGCAGAAAACAAAGAGGGCGATGTCCCTGATCAGCCTGCCTGAGCGGCTGATTGGCCGCTGAACGAATTGCGGCAAATCTAAAAGGATGGAATTTTCCCGCCCGGGAAAATTCCATTTTTCGCATTCATCTCCCGTATTGCGCTTTCCCATTTCTCTTCCCTTAGCCAGCCTGTCGCTCCACGGCGCGCCTGCCTGGACTCAGGCGGCGAGATCGATCGCCCGGCAGTTGCCAAGATCGGCCTGGATGCCAAGCTGGTTGCACATTTCCTGCGGATGGAAGTCGGAGCTGTCTCTCCGACGGGCTGGGGTAGCGACGCACTGCGTCTGGTGAGAGTGCGGCGAGAGGATTTCAGATACCGGAGATGAGTGTAAAATCTCAAGTTAACTTGAGGTCAAGCAAAAAATAACGCAGACGATCCGAGTTGAGGTAAGGTAGCGCAGCGCGACCTGTCCATCCTCGTTCCCTACCCGATCATGCAAGCCACCGAGTCCTTTGACGTCTCTTACGAAAATGCCATCCTGAAGGGCGATTTCCAGCCCGCCGCTTCATCGCAGCACATCCTGCTGCTGCACGGCGCCGGCGTCAGTTCGCGGGCGACCGCTAGCCGTTCCGGCCTGCGGCCGGCGTTGCAGCAGCGCGGGATCGCCACCACCTCCTTCGACTGCATCGGCCATGGCGACACCGGCGGCGCCCTCTCTACGTCTTCGCTGCACAGCCGCACGCGCCAGGCCGAGGCTGTGATCGCCGCCAGGAAACTGGTCGACCCGCCGGCCGGCCCGCTGGTGATATGCGGCGCCAGCATGGGCGCCTACAACGCCATCCGGCTGACGCAGACGCAGCAGGTCGCCGGGTTGATTCTGATCGTGCCTGGGGTCTATACACCCGCCGCCTACGACTTGCCGTTCGGACCGCTGTTTTCAGAGGTTATCCGCCGCCATCGCAGCTGGGCCGGCAGCGACGCCTGGGAAATCCTCCGGCAATTCAAGGGCGACCTGCTGGTGATCGCCGCCGAGCGCGATGCCGTCATCCCTTTGGAGATACCGGAGCGGCTGGTGCTGTCCGCGCGCCAGGCGCGTTCGCGCCGGCTGCGGGTGGTGGCGGACACCGACCATCATCATTTGTTTCCCTTGCTGGCGGCAGAACGCCCGGCGGAATTCGAAGAGCTGATGACGCTGTTGGCTGATTGCGGCCGGCAGCACTGAGGTCTATCCGCGGATGCCCGCTCCGCGAGAGCGGCGGATAAGCAGGATTTGTCATGATCTAAGAAAATATCAATAAATAGTATGATTCAGGCAAGCAGGCGCACCGGCCGGTCCGGAACGTTTCGCCCGCCAGCCTGTCAGTCAGGGTACCCATTCAATTCTTGAGACCACGATGCGCCTATTCTTTTTCGTTACCGCCAGCTTCCTCCTTGTTGCCTGCGGCCACGTGTCGCCGAACAGCGACGGCGGCAGCAATGGCAACATCAGCGGCAGCAGCGTCACGCCCTACGGCGTGATCGATACCGGCGTTACCCGCACCATCAACCGCTAATCATCAAACGCCAATACGCGAACGGAGTTTTCAAAGTGAAGCAACACATCAACGCAAGCCTGGTCGAAGCACAGCAATCACTGAATGCCTTGCTCGCCAATCCGACGGCGCTGGACGCGATTGAACAGGCGGGCCAGCTCTTGATCGATGTGTTCCGGCGCAAGGGCCGGGTGTACTCATGCGGCAACGGCGGCTCGATGTGCGACGCCATGCATTTTGCCGAGGAACTGACCGGCCGTTACCGGCTCGACCGCGCCGCCCTGGGCGCCACCGCCATCAGCGATGCAGGCCACCTGACTTGCGTCGGCAACGATCATGGCTACGAACAAGTATTCTCGCGCTACATCGAAGGCCACGGCCGCGCCGGCGACTGCCTGCTGGCGCTCAGCACCAGCGGCACCAGCAAGAACATCATCCGCGCAGCACAGGCGGCGCAGGCGCAGGGCATGAGCGTGATCATCCTGTCCGGCAAACGGAGCGCAACCTTGGAGGCGCTCAGCAGTGTCTACATCTGTACTCCAGGCGGCAAGTTTGCGGACCGCGTGCAGGAGCTGCACATCAAGGTGCTGCACATCCTGATCGAACTGGTCGAGCGTCATTTCTTCCCGGAGAATTACGCAGACGGCCAATAGTTCCTGGCCGCTGATCGTTGCTATAGCCCGCTTTCTACTTCCCGCGAATCCAGCCTATCGACAGCACATAGCGGCTGCCGCCTTCCACCCGGGTCACGCTGTGCTCGCATTGATCGGGACGGAACAGCTTGATGCGTGAAGTCGACAGGATGGGTGCACTGCAGACAAACTCGCCGCCGCGCGGGGAGCGTTTGAGCACCAGGTTCAGGCGGTAATGCCTGCCGTGTGCGACCGCGTCGGTATGCGGCGGAATCTCCGCGCCGGCCGGATAGCGGATCAGGTAGCTGTCGAAAGGCAGCGGCCAGCGCGCCGTCAGCAACAGCATCTTGTCGTAGCCGGTGCCCTGCCTCCCCCGTTGCCATTTGAATGCGATTGCAAGATAGTCGCGCAAGTTGTTCAGCATGTTTCCCCGTATCCTGTGTGGCCGCTCGGCCCTTGCCTGGCATTCTATGTCAAGGCAGCGTTTCCGCTTTGCCGGCGCTCGGCAAGGCCGCCGCACTCAGCACGGCGTCGCGCTTGTCCAGCAAATGCTGGCGCAGCACCGCTGCCAGGCGCTTGCCGTCGCGCGCTTCCAGCGCTTTCACCATTTCGTCATGGTCGTGCGCCGCGCTGTCCCATTTGTGCGGCTGGAAGTTGGACTTGAAGCGCAAGGCTTGCAGGCGCCGGTTGAGGGTCAGGTAAGTCTGGCGCAGCACCGAGTTGCGGGCAGCGTCATTGATCTTGTCGTGGATCGCCTGGTTGCGGCTGTAGTAGCCGGGCAAATCGTTTTGCGCCTTGCAGGCCAGCATCGCATAGTGCAAGGCCTTGATCTCGGCCAGTTCGACCGGCGTGATGCGGTCGCAGGCCAGTTCGCCCGACATGGCTTCCAGCCCGCTCATCAGTTCAAAGGTTTCCCAGATTTCCGTTTCCGACATCTTCGACACCGAAGCGCCGCGGTTCGGCGAGATCTCTATCAGGCCTTCGGCTGCCAGCACTTTCAGGGCTTCGCGCAGCGGCGTCCGTGAAATGCCCAGGGTTTCGCACAACTCCCGTTCATTCAGCTTGGTGCCCGGCGTCAGCACCGCTTCGACGATCAGGTTGCGCAAGTGATCCACCACCGTGTCATGCAAACGCTGACGTTCCAGTTTCGGCACCAGCGGCGCGGTTTTCGTCTCTTCGCCAGTTATCGCATTTTGCATTCAAAATCCTTTTTTACGCATTTTTCTCTATTTTAACATCAAACATGGCGCCTAAGAATCCGTCTGTCTATACGTCTTAATCTGAATGTAAATATGCAAAAACGGCCAATATTTTAGCAAATAACGCCATTTTTCATGGGTTTTGATCGCTTTGAAGCCATTCGATGGAGTCGGGTAATCGCAAAAAGTACTTTACGGCCGGAATGTCGACTGCTAAAGTATTTTGAATGCAAAATACAATTCGTTCAAAAAGGAGACCTAAATGTTGACACTAGACTTCCATCCGGCCGGCCGTCATTTCCTGCAGATCCCGGGTCCCAGCCCGGTGCCGGACCGGATTTTGCGGGCCATGAGCTATCCCACCATCGACCACCGCGGCCCGGAATTCGGTGCGCTCGGCCTGCGGGTGCTGGCCGGTATCAAGCAGATTTTCAAGACCGAGCAGCCGGTGGTGATCTACCCGGCCTCCGGCACCGGCGCCTGGGAAGCGGCGCTGACCAATACCTTGAGCGCGGGCGATACGGTGCTGATGTACGAAACCGGCCATTTCGCCACGCTCTGGAAAAAGATGGCGGAAGCGCTGGGCCTGAAGCCGGAGTTCCTAGGCTTGCCGGGCATCGAAGGCTGGCGCCACGGCGTCCAGGCGGATCGCATCGAAGCGCGCCTGCGCCTGGACCGCGAGCACCAGATCAAGGCGGTGTGCGTGGTACATAACGAAACGTCGACCGGCGTCACCTCCGATATCGCAGCTGTACGCCGGGCGATCGACGCCGCCGGCCATCCGGCCTTGCTGATCGTCGATACCATTTCCGGCCTGGCGTCGGCCGATTACCGCCATGACGAATGGGGCGTCGACGTCACCGTCTCCGGTTCGCAGAAAGGCTTGATGCTGCCGCCCGGCATCAGCTTCAACGCGGTGTCGAAGAAGGCCGTCGAAGCCAGCAAGCGCGCGACGCTGCCGCGCGCGTTCTGGGGCTGGACCGAAATCATTGAAATGAACGCCGGCGGCTACTGGCCTTATACCCCCAACACCAATCTGCTGTATGGCTTGTCGGAAGCACTGGAGATGATCCTGGGCGAAGGCCTGGACAATGTATTCGCGCGCCACCAGCGTCTGGCGGGCGCCTGCCGCGATGCGGTGCGCGCCTGGGGCCTGGAAATCCAGTGCGCCGATCCAGCCCTTTACTCGCCGGTGCTGACCGGCGTCATGACGCCGCCCGGCTTCGACGCCGATGCGATCCGCAAGACCATCTATGAAAACTTCAACATGTCGCTCGGCACCGGCCTGGGAAAAATGAAGGGCGGCATGTTCCGCATCGGCCACCTGGGCGAAGCCAACGACCTGACCCTGATGGCGACGCTGGCCGGCTGCGAGATGGGACTGAAGCTGGCGGGCGTGCCGCTGGCCGGCAGCGGCGTGGCGGCGGCGATGGACAACCTGGCCGCGCAAAAGAGCAAACCGGCATTGAAAGCAGCATAGCAAGCGAAACAGCGGAAACCGCTCCGGCACCGTCCCTCAGAGGATGGGCGGAGCAAGGATAAAGACGTCCTGCGGCGCCTGATCACCATAATATTGGAGACAACAATGAAATACCTGCGTTTGCGCGCGACCACGGTCGTGCTGATCATGTTATGCCTGATGTACTTCATTACCTATCTGGACCGCGTCAACGTCAGCACCGCCGCGGCGGGATTCGCCAAAGAATTCGATCTGTCGAAAACCCAGATCGGCCTGGTGTTTTCCGCTTTCGCCTATCCCTACCTGGTGTTCCAGATCATCGGCGGCTGGGTCAGCGACAAGTTCGGCGCCAAGCGCACCCTGATCTATTGCGGCATCCTGTGGGGCATCGCCACCATCCTGACCGGTTTCGCCGGCGGCCTGTTTTCGCTGCTGATGGCGCGCCTGCTGCTGGGCCTGGGCGAAGGCGCCACTTTCCCCGCCGCCACCAGCGCCATGTCGCGCTGGGTGACCAAGGAAAACCGCGGCTTCGCGCAGGGCGTCACCCATGCTTTCGCCCGCATTGGCAATGCGGTCGCACCCGCCCTGGTGGTGTTCGTCATGGCCACCCACGGCTGGCGCGAATCCTTCTATATCTGCGGGGTGATCAGCCTGGTCTGGGTACTGGTGTGGGCATTTGTGTTTACCGAACATCCGGAGCAACACCCGCGCATCACCAAGGAAGAGCTGGCGATACTGCCGGCAGTCAAGAAAAACACGCCGAAGATCCCATGGGGACCGCTGTTCAAGCGCATGCTGCCGGTGACCATCGTCTATTTCTGCTACGGCTGGACCTTGTGGCTGTTCCTGAGCTGGATTCCGCAATATTTCCTGCACAGCTACGACCTCGATATCAAGAAATCGGCTTTGTTCGCTTCCAGCGTGTTCTTCGCCGGCGTGGTCGGCGATACCATGGGCGGCATCGTCAGCGACAAAATCCTGAAACGCACCGGCAACCTGAAGCGGGCGCGCAGCCAGATGGTGTCGGTCTGCATGCTGCTGACGCTGTTGTCGCTGCTGCCATTGCTCGTCACCCACAATGTCTATATCTCGATACTTTGCCTGAGCGCCGGCTTCTTCTTTGCCGAAATGACGATAGGTCCGATGTGGGCGATCCCGATGGATATCGCGCCGCAGTACTCGGGCACCGCCAGCGGCATGATGAACACCGGCTCGGCGCTGGCGGCGATCATCTCGCCGGTGCTGTCCGGCTACCTGATCGACCGCTTCGGCAGCTGGGAACTGCCGTTCGTCGGCAGCATGATCCTGATGGGATTCGGCGTGCTGCTGGCGTTCCGCATGCAGCCCGACAGCAAGTTCGAGCATGGCGTGGCGGATGGCGCAGCCAGTCCGATGAAAGCCGGCGCTTAATTGCGCCATGCATCGGCAATTTTCCAAGTTTTTGACAGGACTCCATCATGCTGCTCAAGCCCATCCACCTGGTTCCCCGCAGCCCGACACTGGTGACGCCGCTGGCCGCGCAGCTGCGGCGCGAACTGAAAGGCGAAGTACTGTTTGGCCGGGCCGACCGCGGCCGCTACGCCACCGATGCTTCGATCTACCAGATCATGCCGCTCGGCGTAGTGGTGCCGCACGACCAGGACGACCTGCTGCTGGCGCTGGACATCGCCCGCAACCACCGCATTCCGGTGCTGGCGCGCGGCGCCGGCACCAGCCAGTGCGGCCAGACCGTGGGTGAGGCGCTGGTGCTCGACAACAGTAAATGGCTGAATCAAGTCATCGATTTCGATGCCGCGGCACGCACCGTGACGGTGGAGCCCGGCATGGTGCTCGACCATCTCAACGCCTGGCTCAAGCCGCACGGCTTGTGGTTCCCGGTGGACGTCTCGACCGCGGCCCAGTGCACCATAGGCGGCATGGCCGGCAACAATTCCTGCGGCTCGCGCTCTATCGAATACGGCAACATGGTGCACAACGTCGTTGCCATCGACGCGGTGATGGCGGATGGCACGCAGGGGCGCTTCGGGCGCCTGCAGCAGATGGCAAGCGGCGGCCGCATCGGCGATATCGTCGCAGGATTGCAGCACATCGCCGCGCGCGAACGGAGCGAGATTGCCGAGCGCGTGCCCAAGGTCTTGCGCCGCGTCGGGGGCTACAACATCGATCTCTTCGATTGCCAGAATCCGCGCGCCTATACCGACGACGGCACGGCCAACCTGGCGCACATCCTGGTCGGTTCGGAAGGCACGCTGGCCTACAGCCGCCAGATCACCCTGGCGCTGGCGCCGCTGCCGGCGCACAAGGTGCTGGGCGTGGTGAATTTCCCGACCTTCTACCAGGCGATGGACCTGACCCAGCACATCGTCAAACTCGGCCCGACCGCGGTCGAACTGGTCGACCGCACCATGATCGACCTGTCGATGAGCAATCCGGCTTTCAAGCCGGTCATCGAAAAGGCCCTGAGAGGCCAGCCGCAAGCGATCCTGCTGGTCGAGTTCGCCGGCGAACAGCTAGCTGCGCTGCTGCAAAAGCTGGCCAGCCTGGATGAACTGATGGCCGACCTGCAGCTGCCCGGCGCGGTGGTGCAGATGTCCGGCGCCGCCGAGCAGAAAGCCCTGTGGGATGTGCGCAAGGCCGGCCTCAACATCATGATGAGCATGAAGGGCGACGGCAAGCCGGTGTCCTTCATCGAGGATTGCGCGGTGCCGCTCGAACATCTGGCGGAATACACCAGCCAGCTGACCGAGGTATTCCACCAATACGGCACCGAAGGCACCTGGTACGCCCACGCCAGCGTCGGCACCCTGCACGTGCGGCCGATACTCGACATGCGCCGCGGCGGCGCCAAGGACATGCGGGAAATCGCCGAAGCCGCCTCGGCGCTGGTGCGCAGATACAAGGGCGCCTACTCCGGCGAACACGGCGACGGCCTGTGCCGCGGCGAATGGGTGGCCTGGCAGTACGGTCCGAAGATCAACGCCGCCTTCAGCGAAATCAAGACCTTGTTCGATCCCGACAACCGCTTCAATCCGGACAAGATCGTGCGCCCGCCCAAGATGGACGACGCTGCCAATTTCCGCTTTAAACCCGGCTATGCCGAACTGCCGCACCAGCCCTTGCTGGACTGGTCCGCCTGGAACGTCAAACGCGATCCACTCAGCGGCGAGGAAAGCGCGGCCGGCAGCGGCGGCGACCGCAGCGGCGGCCTCGCCAAGCTGGTGGAAATGTGCAACAACAACGGCCACTGCCGCAAGTTCGACGCCGGCACCATGTGCCCCAGCTACCGCATCACCAAGGATGAAAAGCACGTCACGCGCGGCCGCGCCAACACCTTGCGCCTGGCGCTTTCGGGCCAGCTAGGCAGCGAGGGCCTGGCCAGCGTGGAAGTCAAGGAAGTGCTGGACCTGTGCGTCTCCTGCAAGGGTTGCAAGCGCGATTGCCCGACCGGCGTCGACATGGCCAAGATCAAGATCGAAGCACGCGCCGCCTGGGTCGGCAAGCACGGCCTCGGCCTGCGCGAGCGCATGGTCGGCTTCATGCCGAAATACGCGCCTTACGCAAGCAGGCTGAGTGGCCTGATCGCCGTGGCCGACAAGCTCCCGCTGCTGTCGAACTGGGTCAAGCGGCGCATCGGTTTGGCGCCGCAACGCGCTTTCCCGCAGTTCAAGCGCTCTTTCCTGGCTAGCGCACAATCGGCTGTGACGAGCGAACGCGAAGTGCTGTTGTTCGTCGACACTTTCAACAATTACATGGAACCGGAAAATGCACGCGCTGCCCAGCAAGTGCTCGAAGCCGCCGGCTACAAAGTGCATTTCAACACGGCCGCCGGCGACCGGCCCCTGTGCTGCGGCCGCACCTATCTGTCCGCCGGCCTGGTGGGCCAGGCAAAAGCCGAGGCGCGCAGGACGCTGGACGCCTTGCTGCCCTATGTCGAGCGCGGCATCGCCATCGTCGGACTGGAACCGTCCTGCCTGCTGTCCTTGCGCGATGAATTCCTCGATTACGGCTACGGCGACGAGGCCAAAAAACTGGCGCAGTCGGCCTATCTGCTTGAAGAATTCCTTGTGCGGGAAAAAAAAGCGGGCCGTCTGCAGCTGGATCTGAAGCCGCTGCCGGGCAACAAGGTCTTGCTGCACGGGCATTGCCACCAAAAAGCCTTCGATGCCTTGCGTCCGGTGCAAGTTGTGCTGGAATGGATCCCGCAGATCGAGTTGTCCACGGTTGAATCTTCCTGCTGCGGCATGGCTGGCAGCTTCGGTTACGAGGCCGAGCACTATGAGGCATCGATGGCGATGGCCGAACTCGCGCTGTTGCCGGCGGTGCGCAAGGCTGGCAAGGACAGCATCGTGGTCGCCGACGGTACCAGCTGCCGGCATCAGATCCGGGACGGCGCGGATGCAGCGGCACTGCATGTGGCGCGCGTTTTGGCCATGTCTTTGGCAGCCGGCGGATAGATCGGACTGCGACAAAAAACAAAAGACCCGCAAAGGTCTTTTGTGTTGGTTCAAGTGCTGGTTACCGACGCTCTGTGCGAACGCTGTTCCTCACACATCGCAATCGCTGTCGGTCTTGCGGACGGACAGCACCTGGTTCAGCTTCTGTTTTTCCAGCCGCCGCACCCTGCGCGCCGGGTTGTGCGAAGCATGCGCTCCGGCTTTCCTGGCCCTGGCTGGCGCCACCAGCGGATTGCGCGGCTTCGGCAATTTAATCGTTACTTTCATGATCATCCTTTCACGCAAATGACCTGGCGCAGCGTGTGCACCACCTCGACCAGGTCGGTCTGGTGCGCCATCACCTGGTCGATATCCTTGTAGGCCGCCGGGATCTCGTCGACCACGCCGCCGTCCTTGCGGCATTCGATGCCCTGGGTCTGGTCGGCCAGGTCGAAGCGGTTGAAGCGGCGCTTGGCTTCGCTGCGGCTCATGCGCCGTCCGGCGCCGTGGGAGCAGGAGCAGAACGAATCCGGATTGCCCTTGCCGCGCACGATATAGCTCTTGGCGCCCATGCTGCCGGGAATGATGCCCAGCTCACCCTCGCGCGCCGAGATCGCACCCTTGCGGGTGATGAACAGCTTTTCATTGCCGTGCATTTCCTGCGTCACATAGTTGTGATGGCAGTTGATCGCTTCGCCGTCCAGCTTGAACGGCGGCAGCTGCTGGACCAGGACGTCGACAGCGCGCCGCATCATTTCGCGGCGGTTGATCAGGGCATAGTCCTGCGCCCAGTCCACGGCGTCGACATAATCGTCGAACAGTGCCGATCCTTCGCTGAAGTAGGACAGGTCCTTGTCCGGCAGGTTGATGCGGTTGCGCGCCATATCCTTTTTTGCAGCCGAGATGAAATAGCGGCCGATCACATTGCCGATGCCGCGCGAGCCGGAGTGCAGCATGATCCAGACCCGTTGTTCTTCATCCAGGCAGATTTCGATGAAGTGGTTGCCGCCGCCCAGCGTGCCGATCTGGCAGATCCAGGTCTGGGCGAACTTGTGCTGCATCTTCATGATGCCCTTGTGCCTGGCGACGATGCGGTCCAGGCGGTCGTTCAGCGGACGGCCGACGCGCGCATGGGCCGAACCGCGCACCTTGTCCCATTCGTGCTGCTCGAAGCCGACCGGGATCGATGCTTCGATAGCGCTGCGCAGGCGCGCCAGGTTGTCCGGCAGCTGGCTGGCGGTGAGCGTGGTGCGCACCGCGTTCATGCCGCAGCCGATATCGACGCCGACCGCGGCCGGGATGATGGCGGCGCGCGTCGGAATCACGCTGCCGACGGTGGCGCCGATGCCGGCGTGGACATCCGGCATGGCCGCTACGTGCGGATGGACGATAGGGAGGCTGGCGATGTTCAGCAATTGCTGAAGCGCGCTGTGGTCGATATCGTCGGTAAATATGTGCACGGGCACCAGGCCCTTGTGCAAGCTCTGTTTGATTGGCATAACGTTTTTCTTCGTGATGCCGGCGTCTTTGCCGCGGGCCGGCCATGCCGTGCCCGCAAGAAAACAAAAACCCCGGCGAGTTTCCTCACCGGGGTTCTGGTTGGAACGACCGGCTCGGGTCGGCAATATCGCCGCAGACCCCGAGCAGTCATGCGCGGGGCTATTTATCGTTTGAATTGTTGATAGCCGTCCGTGGCATGGCCGTTCCTTTCCTGTAAAAATGCGTTAGTCGAAAATACCGAGCTGCGATTCTGCACCCGATGAAATCGCAGTGTCAAACACTTCGCCGCCGCGCGGCGCGATTCTGTTGTTTTTGGCGCGAAACGAAGGGGCGAACCCGGCGCTCAAATATCTGGCGGGACTAGTTGAGTTCGCGCATGCGGCTGTGCTTGGGCAAGCGCGCCGCCAGGTAGTCGTGCTGGTCGGCCAGGACGTTGCGGCCGCTCAGCAGATAGTGTTCGGCGCGGCATGGCACGTACGGCACATACAGCAGCGGACGGAAACTTTCCAGCGCTTTGCTGCCTTTTTCCTGATTGCAGTCCTTGCACGCCGTGACGCAATTGGTCCAGGTATCCTTGCCGCCGCGCGAGCGCGCCAGCACGTGGTCGCGCGACAGTTCATTGTGCGGGAAACGGCCGCCGCAGTAGGCGCAGGTGTAGCGGTCGCGGCGGAACAGCAGATCGTTGTGATGGCCCAGCGGCAGTTCCATGTGCAGCATGCGCGCCATGATGGCGCTGCCGGCGATGGCGATGATGGGTTTGACGGCGATGCGGGACTGGATGCCGGCGCGGGAATAACCGCCGCGGAAAACGATGTCGCCGTCGCCGATTTCCCAAGCCACCTTCCCGCTCGCGTAATAGAGCACAGCGTCTTGCGGCGAAATCCAGTCAAACGGATTACCCGCGATATCGAGGGTCAGGATATGGGAGATCATTTGCATCACCTTTGCGGTTGATTATAACCAGCATTTTTGTGTTTCGTCCTTCGTTTGTTGCTTTTTGGCGTGAAGACTGGCGGTGCTGGCGGGGTGGCCTATCGGGAATGATGCGATATCGTCGGGGTCGCAGCCGCGCGCTTCAGCGCGCCAGCTACGGCTAAGCTAAAGCCGCCATTGAGATCTATATTGGGTGCGCCGGCCTGTTTGGAAAGAGGCGGCTGGTAAGTATTGCCGCAGCCGGCGCAGGGACTCGCCCCTGCGCCGTTTTATTCCTGTTTCATTTTGTTGCAATTTCGCAGACGCTGGACAGCCCTTGTTCTGCAAACGTGATCCTTACCGGCAAGAATTGTTCGATGACTTCGGCGTTGGTGAGCGCATGCTGTGACACGCAATCGACCGTAAACCGGCCGCTGCCCGCCAACGCCAGCGGCAACATGATCTGATCGGCCAAGTGTTCGCCGACCGCGGCGCCGGAGGCGATATATTGCCGTACCTGCGAAATTGCCTTTTTTGCAACCACTTCGGAGCGCACCATCTTCTCGCCGAACGCGCAAAACACTTCCGTCACATGCTGCGATTCCAGCGTCACCAGCAAGGCGTTGCCCGGCCCCTGGTCATGCGGCAAGCCGCGGATCGCCAGTTGCGCATCGTCCCAGCCCATCGCGGTCTTGACGCAAGCCAGCTCGCGCTTGGCGACGTCGGCCGGCACGCCGGCGATGAAACTCTCGGCATAACCGGCGACGCGCTCGCCGCGGCTCATCAGTTCCAGCGGCTGCAGCTGCCGGCATGGCGACACTTTCGCCTCGATCTCGCCGCCGCCGGCGGGATAAAAGCCAAAACGTTTCAGTTCGATTTCCAGGTCCGCGCCCATGGCCGCCAGCACGCGGCCGTACGCGCGCTGCAGGAAATGGGCTGGCGGCGCCATCGCGTTATGCGTGCCGCCGGTGATCTTCACCACCGATGGCGCATCCGCATACAGCAAGGCCGGCAGCAGGGTTTGCAGCACCAGGGTGCAGCTGCCGGCGGTGCCGATGGCAAACTGGTAGGCGCCGCCTTTGATCTTGCCCGGCGTGAATTGCAGCGTTTGCGCGCCGACCGCCGCCGAACCGATATCGGCATTGCTGATCCCGGCGGCGGCTTGCACCGCCACCAGATGCTGCCGCATCAATCCAGGCTTGGGGCGGTTAGCCCGGATATTCACAATCCGGAACGGCTGTCCGGTAATCATCGACAAGGTCAGCGCGGTCCGCAAAACCTGGCCGCCGCCTTCCCCTGTTGCTCCATCTAGTTCAATCATGTTCTTCTATTCTTTATTGTTATCGTCGTTACGGCCATGGTCCCGCCGGAACCATGGCCTGCTCCAGGAAAAGCCAGCGCTTAGCCTTTCACGCACACCACTTGTTTCAGGGTATGCACCACTTCCACCAGGGCGCGCTGCGCTTCCATCACCGCATCGATATCCTTGTAAGCCATCGGGATTTCGTCGATGACGTCGGCATCCTTACGGCATTCCACGCCCTGCGTCGCCTTGATCTGGTCGTCCAGCGTGAAACGCTTCTTGGCCTCGGTCCGGCTCATGGTGCGGCCGGCGCCGTGGCTGCAGCTGTGGAAGCTGTCGGCATCGCCTTTACCGCGGACGATGAAGCTTTTCGCCCCCATCGAACCCGGAATGATCCCCAGTTCGCCTGCCCGCGCCGATACCGCGCCTTTGCGGGTCACCAGCACATCCTTGCCGAAGTGGTTTTCCTTCTGCACATAGTTGTGGTGGCAATTCACCGCTTCCACGTGTGTTTCGAAAGGCTTGCTGATCACCGACCGCACTGCTGCAATCAGGTTCTGCATCATCACTTCCCGGTTCATGCGCGCGAATTTCTGCGCCCAGCTCACTGCCTCGATATAGTCGTCATAGTGCTGCGTGCCTTCCGGCAAATACGCCAGGTCCTGGTCCGGCAGGTTGATGAAATGGGTGCGCATGTCCTGTTTGGCCAGTTCGATGAAATGCGAGCCGATGGCGTTGCCCACGCCGCGCGAACCGGAGTGCAGCATGAACCAGACGGCGTTGCTCTCGTCCAGGCAGATTTCAACGAAGTGGTTGCCGGATCCCAACGTTCCAAGGTGCCGGTAGTTATTCGTATTCTTCAACTTTGGCGTCTTCAGGCAAACCAGGTCGAATTCGTCCTTCAGCTGCGCCCAGGCGGCGTCCACCGGCGTCGGCGGGGTTTCCCACGAACCTTTGTCGCGTCCCTTGAAACCGCGCGTCTTCGGAGACATCCCGTGCGGAATGGCTTTTTCGATCGCGCTGCGCAAAGGGTGGAGATTGTCAGGCAGGTCGCGCGCATTCAAGGTGGTCTTGGCCGCCATCATGCCGCAGCCGATATCCACTCCCACCGCGGCAGGTATCACCGCTCCCAGGGTAGGAATCACGCTGCCGATGGTCGAACCCTTGCCGACGTGGACGTCAGGCATCACAGCCAGGTGCTTGTAGATGAACGGCATCTTCGCGGTGTTGCTCAGCTGCTTGCGCGCCTCCGCTTCCACCGGTACGCCGCGGGTCCACATCTTGACGTGGCTTCCGCCTTCGACATTCATTACATCGTATTCTTCGTGTTTCATGATTTTCTTCTTTTAAAAATTAAGGGGATGACAAGTGATGATGAAATGTTTTACTGAGCTATCGGCTGGCGCCGACCCGGGACTTGAACCGGGGACCTTCGAAGCAAGCTTCGCTGCTCTATCCATGTAATTCCATCGGCATTCATCAAAAAAAGTCGGCGACAAGGGGTGGTGAAACGGTGTGCGGTTGCCCGCACGGCGCTCTTTCGGTTGAGCTACGGCGACGCTGCTTTGCCGCCGACGGGATTTGAACCCGTATCTCCCCAGTTTGAATGATGTAGTTCCACCAGCATTCGCCTAAAACCTGCTGCTGCGCGTATTTAAATCCCGACAAGAGTTGACAAGACATTCTGCCAAAGCTGTTCAGCCTGGCAGGCCGGATTCGCACCGGCTATTCTGAATGTAGTCTTGCCTGCATTCGGGGATGCGCACCATTGAGCGACAGTATGACAAGAGGTCGATGTGACGAGACATTTATCGGATGTAATCACACCGGTATTCATACTGCGCTCAAAACCTGTACTGCTGATCCTGATGATCCAGCTCACGGCGAGCTCCTTTATCAGCGCTCTCTGTATCAAGAGAGAGCGTATCAAACTATTAAATAGAGATGGATTGAATTTCACCCACCCACTGTGCAGCACTCAGCTGACCGGCGGCAAAGTCGGCGACAATCCGGAATACATCGTCAGAAAAGCCGCCGATGTTCAAGATGTCTTCCCGTTCCGCCGCCTGCGTCGTGCCGTAAGGCATGACATCGATGCACACCAGTCTGGCGTTCGGGTTGCGCTGCTTGAATGTTTCCCATTCGCGCATCGTTGCCGTTGCACCGCGCCGCGCCGCATCGACCCAGGATTCGTTGTCCGACACAAAAATCACCAGATCCGCCTTCGCCTTGTCCTTGTTCAGCCTTGCCAGCGGTGCGCTGCAATTGGTGCCGCCGCCGCGGATGGCCGCCAGCTTGCTGGCATTTGTCATCACCGAATCGCGCGGATTCAGTTTGCAGGCGACTACATCAACCTCAAACGGCAGCACGACGCTGCCCGGATTCTTGCGCAACATCGCAGCAGCCATCAATGCCGCAATATCGATGCAGCGGATGGCCGATGTGGCAGAACCACGGTAACCGGTCGCTGGCGACTGCATGGAACCCGATACGTCAGGACAAACTACTACTTTTCCAGCAATTTCCGGAACGTTGTTCAGCGCAATTTCCATCGCGTCCTGCAATGCTTCAATAATTTCCACGGGGACCTCTTCATTCGCCGCTCCGCAGGCGGCCATCAACTGATACGGAAACACTCGGGCCTTGGCTATCGCTTCGGCGTCGCGCAGCTTTTCCGCGATGACTGCTGTCATGCCCGGCAGCGCATACACGCCGTGGCGTGCAAACGTATTCAGGTTCATGCGCAACATCTGCCATCCGGCCTGGCGCGCTATCTGTGCCCATTCAACATCTGTCAGTTCCAGCGCTGTCAGCATCTGGAACGGCACATTCGGCAAAGCTTGCGTGCGGTCGGCTTTGTAGGCTTCGAACGCTTTCAATAAAGGCGGCAGCGCTTCAGCGTCATAGGCCTTGCCGATCAGCCATGCAAAAAATGCTTCGCGCCAGGCTTCCACCGGCTTGGGATGGACCATCTTCACCACGTCGGCCAGCGACGGCGCGTTACCGACTGCGGCCGCCAGCAATTCCTTTTCCGAGGCCTGGTTCAGCCACGTCTGCACCAGTTTCTTCGGACGGGTGCCCAGCGATTTGCGGCCGACCGCGCCGGAGCGCAGGATCTGCACAAAATTCCGCAGCATCTTGCCGTTATCGATGACGCGCTTGAAAGTGCGCGGCAGCTCGGGCGCTCCTTTGGCGGCCAGGATGGCCGTCAACAGCGCTGGCATGTCCTTCATGTAGCCGCGTTCGCGGCAATACACGGCGGTCTGCGCAATGAAGCATGCATCGATGTCCTGGCACAGGTCCAAGACCGTTTCCAGCTGTGCTTCGGCGCTGGTGTAAAAGGTAGTATTCAGGCAGCCGGTAGCGGCGTACTGCGCCAGCCGGTGGCGCGGCGACATTGCATAGGCCGCAGCGCCAGCAGCATTGATTGCATTCGCTGGCGGCAGGAATTTGCCTTTCAGGCTTTGGAACAATTGGGTATTGGCCATTTTCATTTCCTCTTTTGTTGATTGCGTTGAGCCGCTAGGGGGCTTGTTCGCGTCGTCTGTTGCTGCGGCAATTTCTATTTATCTGCCGCTTCCATGCCTCCTTTATTGCAACGACTGTGCCAATCGCATCTGCGAGGCTTGGATTTGATGTTAATCAATTGATTTAAAAGAGATTTTTAACGATTTGGCGAAGGTTGGAAGAATTTGTGTGAGATTTGGTTTTTGTGATAAATTATCTTTTTAGATAAGAATTTATCCAATATATGAAAAAGAAGCGCATCGTCGTCATCGGCTTCGTCGGCACCCAGCTCGATAACGGTTCAGGCAGCGGTCGCTGGGAAAAATGGCGGCCGACGGTGGCGCTGACGCAGCATGAAGAGATGGTGGTGGAGCGCTTCGAGCTGCTGTACAGCGGCAAGTATGAAAGCCTGGTGCATCAGGTGCGGCGCGATATCGCGTCGGTCTCGCCGGAAACCGAGGTGATCCCGCGCCAGCTGCCGATCGTCGATCCCTGGGATTTTGAAGATGTCTACGGTAGCGTGTTCGACTTCGCCAAGAGCTACCCCTTCGATACCGACAACGAGGATTACTGGATCCACATCACCACCGGCTCGCACGTGGTGCAGATCTGCATGTTCCTGATGACTGAAGCGCACTACTTCCCGGGGCGCCTGCTGCAGTCGTCGCCGCCGCGCCGGCAGACCGTCGGCGATCCGGGCAGCTATACGTTGATCGATCTCGACCTTTCCCGCTATGACCAGATCGCGCAGCGCTTCTCGCGCGAGCAGGAGGAAGGCGTGGCCTTCCTGAAATCGGGCATTGCCACCCGCAATGCGCGCTTCAATACGATGATCGATGAAATCGAGCGGGTCGCCATCAAATCCAGGGCGCCCATGCTGCTGATGGGGCCGACCGGCGCCGGCAAGTCGTTTCTGGCGCGGCGCGTGTTCGAGCTGAAGAAGGCGCGCCATCAGCTGGACGGCAAATTCGTCGAACTCAATTGCGCGACGCTGCATGGCGACGGCGCCGGCTCGACCTTGTTCGGCCACATCAAGGGCGCCTTCACCGGCGCCGCGGCGGATCGTCCCGGGTTGCTGCGCAGCGCGCACAAGGGCTTGCTGTTCCTGGACGAAATCGGCGAACTCGGCCTGGACGAACAAGCCATGCTGCTGAAGGCGGTCGAGGAAAAGCGCTTCCTGCCGGTGGGTGGCGATAACGAGGTGCAAAGCGATTTCCAGCTGATCGCCGGCACCAACCGCGATCTGTCGCGCGAAGTGGTGGCCGGCCGCTTCCGCGAGGACCTGTATGCGCGCATCAATTTGTGGACCTATGAATTGCCGGGCCTGGTGGACCGCTCCGAAGACGTGGAGCCGAACATCGACTACCTGCTGGCGCAGTTCGGCGCCGAGAATGGCCAGATGGTCAGGCTCAACAAGGAGGCGCGCGATGTTTATATGCGCTTCGCCATGTCGCCGGATGCTTTGTGGATGGGGAATTTCAGGGATTTGTCGGCGTCGGTGACGCGCATGGCGACCCTGGCTGACGCCGGCCGCATTACCGATGCCATCGCAGCGGACGAAATCCGCCGCCTGCAGCGGCTATGGCGTCCCTACGCCGAGCAACCGGCGGCAGCCGGCGCCGTCGATCTCAGCGAAGTGCTGGAACGGGATCAGATAGAACAGATGGACCTGTTCGATGTCATGCAGCTGCAAGCGGTGATCGATATCTGCCGCCGCTCGAAATCGATGTCGGATGCCGGCCGCAAATTGTTTGCCGCATCGCGCAGCGCGAAAGAAAAGCCGAACGATGCGGACCGCCTCAAAAAATACCTGGCCAAATTCGGATTGGGCTGGGAAGCGGTGGCCGGCAGATAGGCATTCGCCGCGCCGGCGCTATCGCTGGGCCAGCACGGTGTCACGCAGCAGGCGGTCCAGCACGGAAAAATCCTGCTGTTCCGGCTGCAGCGGCGGGGAATCGTGGCTGAATCGCTCCAGCGCATGTTCAATGAACTGGTTGATCAGCGGCATGGCTGGCGCATGTTCCGACTCTTTCGCCCGCCGCTTGATGACCAGCAATTCTGCAATGGCATCCTTGAGCGCGGCGTCGCTAATGATGGCGTCGACCATATCCTGGAAGCGCATCGGCACGGCGCCGCGCTGCTGTTCTATCCAGATGCAGGCGAGCAAGGGCCGCAGCACGTATAAATACTTCTTCAGCCGCACCATCTCTCCTTGCAGATATTCGCGGTAATTTTTCCTGGCCATGTGCAGGTAATGATGGAAAGAGCGGTCCGGCCGGCTGACCTGCTCGGCTGCCGCCCGGATCGTGCCCAGGAATGCAGGATCGGCGCGGTAGACGACCGGCGAAGACAGCCATTCCACCAGGGTGGCGTTGCCATTGCGCAGCAGCCCGAGCGCCTTGCGCAGGTCCCAGCCGCTGACGTCGTAGACTTCGCTGATCGGCAGTTCAATCACGTCCCGTCCCGGGAACACAGTCAGATACCAGTCCGGCTGGTGGGCATAGATGAAGCGCACGTCGTAGTCGCTGTCGGGTGAGGCAAAGCCCCAGCCGCGGCTGCCCGATTCGCAGGCGAACAGGATTTTCACGGCATGCTCTGCTTCGACTTGAGCAAGCGTGGCGTTGATCTGGGTGCGCACATCGGGGTCTATGGGATGTTCGGTGTCGTGATCGTAGGTGGCGGACATGGCGCGGATAAAATTGCTTAGCTTAGCCTAATGGGCAAATCAGGACAAATGACTTTGCCGGGTAAATCGCGACATCGCGCGTCGGCGGCTGGAGCACGCAGTCCGCGCCCATTGCATAGGCAAGTTACTTGGCAGACAATACCAGGGCCAATTACAACCAGCGAGCTGACTATATGATCCTGTGGGGAATTCTTTGCGGTGGGGTGCTGGGTTGGCTGTGGCCTAATGCCGGATATGGCGATGTCGGCGTATTTGCCGGCGGCGTGCTCGGCCTCGTGGCCGGCCTGGGCTTGCGTTACGCGATCCGGGGAGAAATCGCTGCCGGCAATGAAAAGCTGCGCAAGCAGATGCAAGAATGGTTGAAGAGTCAGCCAAACCTGGATGGCAGTCCGCCGGCGCCCAATTTGAATCCGGGCGCCAAGCCTGCCATGGACCGGGCGGCCGCGGTGAATGCTTCCGTCTATCCGCCAGCGCCTCCAGTGATGCCGGCCGCCTCGGCCGGCGCGCCCCTGCCGGATGCTTTGCCCAGGATACAGGCGCCGCCATCGGCGCCTGCAGCGCGCAAACCGCCTCCTGTTCCGGCGCCGCCCAACCCGCTGGACCTGGCCATCGCCGCCGCCAGGAACTGGCTCCTCGGCGGCAATACCATCATCCGCGCCGGCCTGGTGATCCTGTTCATCGGCCTCTCCTTCCTGGCCAGTTACGCCGCCTCTGCCGGCTTGTTTCCGGTGGAATTGCGGCTGGCGGCGGTTGCGGTGGCCGGGATTGCGCTGCTGGCGGTGGGTTTCGGCAAGCGCCGGATAAAGCCGGCGTTTGCGCTGGCGCTGCAGGGCGGCGGCGTGGCGGTGATCTATCTGACGGTGTTTGCCGCTTTCCGTTTGTTTAGCCTGATCCCGCCCTTGCCGGCGTTCGGCCTGATGATCGTGGTGTGCGCGCTAAGCTGTGCGCTGGCGCTGTTGCAGGATTCGCGCGGGCTGGCGGTGGCGGCGTTTGCCGGCGGCTTTGCGGTGCCGCTGCTGCTGTCGACGGGAGGCGGCAGCAGCGTCGGCTTGTTCAGCTATTACACGGTGCTGAACCTGGCGATCCTGTTCATTGCTTATAAGCGCTCGTGGCGGGTTCTGAATATGGTGGGATTCGTGGCCACTTTCGGCGTTGCCACTACCTGGGGCGTGCTGAAGTACGATCCGGCGCTGTACCTGAGCTCGCAACTGTTCCTGATTCTGTTCGTGCTGATCTACGTGACGGCGGCGATCCTGTATGCCCGCAATACTCCCACCAGGCTTGGGAATGCAGTGGACAGCACCTTGATGTTCGGCACTGCGCTGATCGGCTTTGGCCTGCAAGTCGGGCTGGCCAGCCAGTTCAAGCTGGGCAGCGCGTTCTCGGCGCTTGGCTTCGCCGCCCTGTATCTGCTGCTGGCCGCCCTGTTGATGCGGCGTGGACGGCAGAACTACCGTCTGATGATCGAATCCATGCTGGCCATCGGCATCGGTTTCGTGACGCTGGCGGTGCCGTTGGCGCTGGACGTGCGCTGGACTTCGGCAGTATGGGCGCTGGAAGGCGCCGGCGCCTTCTGGGTCGGCATGCGCCAGGCGCGCTGGATGCCGCGTGCCTTTGGCCTGCTGCTGCAGGTGGTTGCCGGCGGCGCCTTCCTGGCGGCGCTCGATGACAATGTGGCGGCCTGGCCTCTGGCCAACCCGATGTTCATCGGCGCCATGTTCATTGCGCTGCCGGCGCTGGCTATTGCCTGGTGGCTGCGGGCTCCGTTGCTGCACAGCGATTCGGCCTGGGCCAGGTCCTATGTGAAAGCAGAGGCATTGCTGGCTCAGCCGGCCTACCTGTATGGCTTCGCGTTCTGGTGCCTGGCCTGGATTGTCGAAGCATGGCGCAGCGTGCCCGGCAGCGAAGCCGGCATGGCAGCGCAGCCCTTGTTCAGCGCCGGCACGCAGCAGTTGCTGACCATGCTGGCCCTGGTGGCGAGCGCCTGGCTGTGGTCGCTGCTGGGGCGCAAGAGCGGTTGGGCGGTCGCCACCTGGCCGAGCCGCCTTACCCTGTTGCCGCTAGTGCTGGCGTTGATTGTCCAGGAATTGTCGGATTTCCGCGTTCTCGCTACGCCGGCCTGGGCGATCTGGCTGGCGGCGCTGGCTTTGCATTTCCGCATGCTCTATCAAAACGATACCGATGCCGGCGCCAGCACCGGCGTACTCAGGCTCAATCGCGCCATGCACGTCGGCGGCGTCTGGCTGCTGACGCTGCTGCTGGCGGATTGCCTGTGGTTCTGGATCGCCCGCGCCCATCTCTGGCAAACCTCGTGGGCCAGCGTCGTGCTGCTGGTCAGCATCATCGCCATCTTGCTGTTGCTGTCGCTGTGGGCGGGCAAGGCGAACCGGCTGGCGACGCTGGCGGAATTCGGCTGGCCGCGCAATCCGCATGCGGTGGCTTATTACTGGCATGCGGCGATGCCGCTGGTGCTGCTGGTGTATGCCGGAGCCTTGCTGATGGCCCTGCTGTCATCCGGGCATACCGAGCCGCTACCGTATATTCCCTTGCTTAATCCCACGGACCTGGCGTTGGCGCTGGCTTTGGGCGCCCTGCTGTTGTGGCGCCGCGTGGCGAGTGCGGCGCAGCCCTTGCCGGCTGCCGCGGCCTGGGTGGCGCGCAGAGAGACGCTGCTCGCGCTGGCGGCGCTGGCCTTTGTCGCGCTCAATACGGTCTGGCTGCGCATCGCCCACCATTTCTTCGGCGTCCGCTGGGATGGTCCGGCCTTGTTCGACAGTTTCGTGGTGCAGACCGGTATCGCCATCCTTTGGACGTTGCTGGCGCTCGGCCTGATGCTGCTGGCGCACCGGCGTGCGCAGCGCGCCTTGTGGCTGACCGGCGCCGGCCTGCTGGGGCTGGTGGTGGTCAAACTGCTGCTGGTCGATTTGTCGAATGCCGGCGGCGCCGAACGCATCATTACCTTTATTGCCGTCGGCGTCCTGATGCTGGTGGTCGGTTATTTCGCTCCGCTGCCGCCCAAAGCCTTGGCTGCGCACCCCAATCCTATGGAGAACAAGCAAGCATGAGACATTTTCCAGGTTTGAGCTGGCTGGCCGTCGCCTGCGTTCTGGCGACGCCGCTGGCGGCATGGCCGGCAAGCGATCCGAACGTCATGCAATCCTATGCGCTACGGCTGCCGGTGCACTTCAACGGCGATGCCTCGTTACAGCGCCTGCTGCTGCCGGCGCAGGTACTGGCGAATCTGCAAAGCGGCGGCATGAGCGACTTGCGCATCTTCAATGGCCAAGGCCAGCCGCTCTCTATGGCCTGGTCGGATAGCGCCAGTCTGCGGCAAACTGAACATCGTAAGCTGGTCCTGCCGTCATTGCCGGTCATGGGTGCGCCGGATGCCGGGGATCTCTCCGCTTCCTCATTGCGCATCGAGGAGCAGCAAGGCAAGCGCGTGGTGCAAATCGATAGCGGCGCCGCTGCCGGCCAGCAGTCCGTAAAAGTGCTGGGCGCCTTGCTGGATACCCGCGCCATCGCCGATCCGGTGGTGGATATGGCGCTCGATGTCGATCTGCCCGATGCCCAGCCGATTACCTTTACCGTGCAGGCCAGCGCGGATTTGAAAGGCTGGCGGCCGCTGGCGGAAACCGTTTTGTATCGGGCCGGTGCCGGCCATCTTGGCGCCGACCATGTGGAGTTGCCCGGCGCCAGTCTCAAGGACCAGTATCTGCGCGTAAGCTGGACCGACGCCGGCGGACATGCGGCGCCGGTGACCATGCGCGGCGCCACCCTGACGACCGCGCGCGGCATCGGCAGCGCGCCCAGGGTCAGTGCTGCCTTGGCCGCGCCGCAGCTGCTCAATCCGTACGAGCTGCGCTTTGCCCTGCCCTTTGCGACGCCGCTGGCGGCGCTGAAGATCAAGGCGGCGGGGGACAATTTCCTGATCCCGGTCCGGGTGCTGGGCCGTAACGACCCCGGCCAGCCATGGACCTCGCTCGCAGCCGGCGTCATTTATCATTTGCAGACGGCCGGCAAAGTGCAGGATAGCGCCGCGCTCGAATTGCCGCCGACGGCGTTCCGTGAAATCAAGATCGAAGCCGACAAGAAGAGCGCCGGGTTCAGCGCGGCGCCGGACATTACCCTGGAGTTCGAACCTGTCCAGATCGTGGCGCTGGTCAGCGGCCAGCCGCCGTTCACCTTGGCGGCTGGCCTGGCCAATGCAGCCAGTCCCTACCTGCCGATGCAAAGCCTGCTGCCCGGCTATCGCGCGGCGCAAGAAAACAGTTTGCCGCTGGCGACGGTCGACGGCGCTGCCGCGGTGGTGCAGGCTACCGCCAGCCGCGACGGGGCGCCGGTCCGCAATCTTGCGCTGTGGGGCGTACTGCTGACGGCCGTCTTGGCGCTGGGAGCGATGGCCTGGGTGCTGCTCAAGCAGAATGACAAGGGGCCGGCTGGAGGGCAATGATCTTGCAGCCGCTTGTCTGGCTCAGCGCAGATACGGATAAGTGAAGCCAATGAAGTGCACGGCATTGACCGCGATATGGGCGATGATCGGCGCTTCGATGCGCTGTGTGGCGTAATAAGCGTAGGCATAGCCGAAGCCGGCGATGGTCGCCAGCATGACATAAACGCCGCCGCCGGCTGCATGCGCCGCGCCGAACAGCAACGCGGAGCAAACCAGCGCTGCCATCGGACCATGACGAAAGCGCGCCAGCGATGCAGCCAGGCGGTCTTGCAGCACGCCGCGGAAAAAAGCCTCTTCCGCCACCACCGTAAAGAACAGATTGGTTGCCAGGAACAGCGCGGTGGTCTGGCTCAGCTTGACATCCGCTTTGACATAGCCGACCCAGGTCGCCGCTCCCAGCACCGCGATCGTGGTCGCCAGTACTGCCGGCCAGGTTTTTTTCAACAGATCGCGCCAGGCCGCGGCGGAATCCGCGCGGCGGCACAGCAATGCCAGCAGCACCAGGCCGGCGGCGCCCTTGTCGAAGTTTGCATACTGGCTGAACGGCGCGGCGCCGGCTGACAGCGTCAGGGCGGAAATCAGCAGCGGATTGTTGAATCCCGGCAGGCGGTGCAAGGCCAACGCCAGCGCCACGATTGCGGCAGCGGCGGTCAGCAGGATGCGGGAAACGGATGGTTGCCTGGCGGTAGCCGCCAGATAGGCTATGCCGCAAAAAATCGCCAACGCCGCTGCCGACCAGGGATTGAGGACGCCGGCGGCGAGGCCGCAGCAGGCCGCGGCGACGAAGCATCCGCTCCAGGGCGGCAGCGCCATGCGCCGGCTGATACGGACAGGCGGCAGCCACACTGCGCAGATCGCCGCAGCAAGCAAGATAAAGGTAAGAGCGGTCAATCCGGAAATAGCCATGGCGGAAGCGTCAGGAAGCCGCCGGCGGCCCCTTCAGCTCCACCACGTTGCCTTCCGGATCGCTGATATAGATCGACGGCCCTTCGCCTTCGGCGCCATTCCTGGAAGCCAGCGGACCGGCATCGACCCGGTGCGCCAGCAGATGGCTGCGGATGGCGGCTTCGTCGAAGGGTTCGACGCGGAAGCAGAAATGGTCGAGGTTGCGTCCCTCCTTGCCCGGCGCGGCGCCGCCGGCGCTGCCGAGCTTGCCGTCGACCGGCACCAGGTCGAGCAGCGCACTGCCGGCGCGCAGCTGCACGAGGCCGATTTCTTCCTGTCGCCGTTCGACGCTGCAGCCCAGCACATCGCAGTAGAAATGCAGCATCTTGCCGAGGTCTGCCACTCTCAAGACCAGGTGGTCGATTTCGCGGATTTTTATCATCTTGGCTTCGTTCAAAATTCTTATTGTAGACCGCCGGCCGCTATGGCGTCTTGCGCGACACCACCAGCTTGGAAATGAACAGCTGGACGATTTCGCCATGCTGGTTGCGGGTCTCGCTGCGCAGCTTCACCATGCCGCGGTCCGGCCGCGAACGCGAAGGCGTCACCTCCAGCACTTCGCTTTCCACATGCAGGATATCGCTGGCGCGGGTCGGGCGCGGCCAGCTCAGTTCGCCGCCGGAACCGATGATGCCGCCCTGCAGCGGCATGCCGCTGGTGACCAGCAGGCGCATCGTGATGGCGGCCAGCCCGCCAAACAGGGTTTCCCTGGCGGCGGCGTCGCTGAGGTGGAACGGCTGCGGATCGAACTGCTGCGCAAACGCCAGGATCTGCTGCTCGTCCATGGCGTGCTCGCCGCTGACGAAGAGTGAGCCGACGGTGAGGTCGTCCAGGTACAGCGCGGGTTGCGGGGAACTGCTATGTTGGTTCATGACGGCTTCCTAGGGTTTGTTCAAAGCTTGCGGCGCCCGTCTTCCCAGGCAGGCCGATGCCGGAGAAACGTTGCCTGAATGTGCGCTACCGTACAGATTCAATCTTACATCGCGCCTACAGTGGCATCATGATTGCGGATAAAGATGCAGCCGCATCTCGATCACTGCGACGCGGCTGTTGCCTGGGCCGCTTGCCGTCGCTCATGGATGCCGAATCAAGGATGCCTGATCCGATCAGGGATATCGTCCGGAACTGGAGGGCTTGAGGCTTACGTAAAATTGCCAGTTTGTACATGCATCGTGAAGTGCGGTATATCATCTGTAACGTTATTCATTTGTCATCCACATCTCGTTGGAGAAAAAAATGCAAAAAAAATCCCTATTCCCAAGCAAGACCCTTGCCGCCGTCGCTGTCGCCCTGGCTAGCGTCACCTTCGCCGGCTGCACCACCACCATGCCAGGCAAGGATGCCAGTTCGCAAACCAGCCGCTCCGACATCAATGCCGGCATAGACGCCACTTTGTCGAAACTGTACCAGACCGCGCCGGCTTCACGCGAGCTGGTCGCGCGCGCCAAGGGCGTCCTGGTCTTCCCGCAAGTGCTGCAAGCCAGCTTCGTGCTGGGCGCTGAATACGGCAAGGGCGCGCTGCGCGTCGGCAACCGTACCGAAGGCTATTACAGCACCACTGCCGGTTCCGTCGGTTTCCAGGCTGGCGCGCAATCGAAAGCCATCGTGCTCTTGTTCATGACGCAAGACGCTTTGGATAAATTCCGCAACAGTAACGGCTGGACCGTCGGCGCCGACGCCACCGTGGCGCTGGCTAACATCGGCGCCAACGGCAATATCGATACCAACACGGCGCAGCAGCCTATCGTCGGTTTCGTCACCACCAACGGCGGCCTGATCGCCGGCGTTTCGCTGCAAGGCGCCAAGATCACCAAGATCACGCTGTAAGCAGCGCAGCCTCAGGCAGTCCTGAAGTCGATACGGCATCTTCGGATGCCGTATTTTTTTATCCGCGGCGATTTGCCAGATCCGATCCTAGTCGCTCAACAGCTCGGCGATCGCCTGCATGCCGTCGACCTGCTTGGCGACCACCTTGACGATGACGATGATCGGTATCCCCAGCAGCAAGCCCCATATTCCCCACAGCCAGCCCCAGAACAGCAGCACGATAAACACCGCCGCGGCATTCATCTTGGCGATGCGGCCGGTCATCCAGGTCGTCACGAAGGTGCCGACCAGGGTGGCGATCGCCAGCGTGGAGGCGGCGACCAGCAGCATCATGTAGAAGGAATCGAACTGCATGAAGGCGGTGACGCCGGTCGCCGCCGCGATGAGCAGGGGGCCGAAATAGGGAATGATGTGCAGGAAGCCGCCGGCCAGGGCCCAGGCGCCGGCGTTTTCCAAGCCGATCCAGCGGAATGCGACCCACATCAGCACCGCCAGCAGGGAGTTCGTCACCAGCAGCATGAACATATACCTTTGGATCGAGGAATTGATTTCGAGCAGGATGCTGACGGCGATCTTTTTGTTCGACAGCGACGGTCCGGTCAGTTTCACCAGCTTGCGCTTGAACTTGTCGCCGGACAGCAAAAGGAAAAACACCAGGAAGGCCACCATGGTGGCCTGGCCGATGAAAATCATGGCGCCCATCGAACCGGTCCATATCCATTCGCTGAGCTGGAAGGAGGGCGGCGCGACCACCGCCGGCGCCGGCCGTTTGGCGTCGGGCCGCACGCCGGCAGCCTGGCCGGCGGCGCTTTCGATTTCGTTGGCGGCCGCCTGCATTTTCTGGATCGTGCTGGTTTGCCCGCCCTGGTTCCTGGCGCTGACGATGGCCCGCGACAATTGATGGGCGGCGGCTGGCAGGCGTTCCATGATGGACTGGAATTCACCGCGCAAGGAATAGCCGACCTGGGCCAGGCCCAGCATCAGCGTCGCCATCACCAGGCAGGTGCCGAACAGGCGCGGCACGCGGATGTGCTCCAGCCAGACCACCAGCGGATTCAAGGTATAGGCGATGAAAATCCCGAACACCAGCGGCACCAGGAATTTTTGCCCCCATTGCAGCGCGAACACCAGGGCCAGCACGGTGAGGATGTGCAGGCAAAGGCTGCGCACGTGCGTGGAGCTGTGGGAGACCAGCGGCGCCAGCGGACCGGTCATCGGCGTTTCGGCTGCCGCTTGCGCCGCCGGCTGGTCCGGTGGCGCCTGCGTCGGCGCCGGTTGAGGGGGCGCGGCGTTGCCGGCATCCACTGTTGCATCTGCGCTGATTGAGTTCATGGGAGTAGTTGATTTCACGTGTTGATTGCTCGTCATGGAGGCAAAGCCGATAGCAGCAGCATATACGGGCTGGAATGCCGGCTCGGTGCGTCAGCACACAGAGCCGGTTTGATTTTTCAAGAGCAATTGTGCGCCTGATATCTGCCTGAAACTTATATTTGTGCACGTTTATCCGCATCCTGATAGTCAGAAAGACAAGCAAGCGGACGCTTCCCGGCGGCCGATTCCTCTGGCGGCGGAAAAGGGGTATTCTTGAAGTCTAACGCTTGAAGAAACCGGCCGCTTCGCTCCGCTGTCATTCTTGCATCACCTGTCTGGAGTTTTTCGCATGACCGTTTCACCCGAGCCGCTTGCCGCCATTGCCGGCTATCACGCCCACATCTATTACGACGCCGCCAGCCTGCCGCAGGCGCTGGCCTTGTGCGAGCAAGCCGCGCAACGCTTTGCGCTGAGCGTGGGCCGCGCGCATCGGCAGCCGGTAGGTCCGCACCCGGACTGGAGCTGCCAGCTGGGCTTTGCGCCGGAAGTATTCGGCGAACTGGTTCCGTGGCTGGCGCTGCATCGGGCCGGCCTGGTCGTATTCATCCATCCGCTGACCGGCGACGAGCTGGCCGACCATCGCGATCATGCCATCTGGATGGGGGCAGTGCGGCCTTTGAACCTGGCGATCTTTGCCAGGGATGCAGAGAAGCTGGATCTTGAATAAGCTGGCCGGACCTGCCTTGCCGGGCAAGGCGGCCTGCCGCAAAAAAAATTGGAGACCTGTCATGCACAGCTTGCAGAAATTCGCGGGGGCAGCCCTGCTCGCCTGGCTGCCCTTGTCCGGCGCCAGCGCGGCGGCGCAACGCATCATTCCTATCGATCCGGCGCGCGCCGACAAGCCGGGTTTCATGGTGATCATCGACGAACCGGGACACTATCAGCTGGCCGGCAACATGAAGGTGGCCGACCCCAACACCACCGCAATCGAAATCAATGCCGATAACGTCACCATCGACCTGCATGGCTATGCGATCCAGGGGCCGACGCGCTGCCAGCAACTGCCTGCGCCCTGCTGGCCGCTCGGCGGCGGCAACGGCATCCACGCGGTGAACCGCAGCCATGTCGCGGTCAGGAACGGCATCGTCCAGGGCATGGGCAACTACGGCATCTACCTGGAGACCAATTCGGCCAGCCTGGATCATGTGGTGGTGTCGCGCAACGGCCGCGGCGGCGCGGTCATGTTTGGCGGCGCGATCAGCAACAGCGCCGCCGAGAACAATGGCGGCGACGGCATTTTCGGCATCGACCTCAAGGTCAGCCGCAACGCCATGCGCGGCAACCAGCATTTCGGGCTGGCCGCCTACGCCCAGTCCAGCTTCAGCAACAACCGCCTGAGCGCCAACAACGGCAATGCCGTGCAGACCAATCTCAAGTCCGCAGCGAACGCCGGCAATACCTGCAACGCCAGCGCCTGCCCTTGAGGTTTAACGCTTAACGGTCGACCCAGGCCATGCGCTCCTTGCTGTAACGCTCGCCGGCCACCTGCTGCAGTGCGCTCTCCAGCGCTTCGGTCTCGGCTGCCGTCAGGGTAACGTCGACGGCGTTCACGTTCTGTTCCAGGTAAGTGCGGCGCTTGGTGCCAGGAATCGGCACGATGTCGTCGCCTTGCTGCAGCACCCAGGCCAGCGCGACCTGGCCGGCGGTGGCGCCCTTGGTCGCGGCAATGCCGGCGACCACTTTGGCGGCGCGCATGTTGGCGTCGAAGTTCTCGCCTTGCAGGCGCGGATCGAGATGGCGGAAATCGCTGGCCGGATAGGTTTCGGCGCGCTGCGCGCTGCCGCTGAGGAAGCCGCGGCCAAGCGGACTGAAAGGCACCAGGCCGATGCCGAGCTCGCGCAGCACAGGCAGGATCTCGGCTTCCAGGTTGCGCTCCCAGAGCGAGTATTCGCTTTGCAGGGCGCTGATCGGGTGCACCGCGTGCGCCTTGCGGATATTGGCGACGCCGGCTTCCGACAATCCCAGGTAGCGCACCTTTCCCTCGCGCACCAGCTCAGCCATGACGCCGACCACCTCTTCGATCGGCACCGCCGGATCGACCCGGTGCTGGTACAGCAAGTCGATGTGGTCGGTGCCGAGACGGCGCAGCGAGCCTTCCACCGCGCGCCGGACATGGCCGAGTTCGCTGGTGATGCCGGTGGTGACGCCGTTCTCGATCTTGAAACCGAACTTAGTGGCCAGCACCACTTCATGCCGGCGGCCCTTGAAGACCCGCCCCAGCAGCTCTTCGTTGAGGTAGGGGCCGTATTGCTCGGCGGTGTCGAAGAAGTTGATGCCGAGTTCCAGCGCGTGTTCCAGGGTGGCGATGGATTCCTTTTCATCGGCGGCGCCATAGGCGGTGCTCATGCCCATGCAGCCCAGCCCCATGGCCGATACCGTCAGGCCGCCCGATCCCAGCTTGCGATGCTTGATGAGTTGCTCTTTCATTGTCTGCTCCGGAAAGTGTTGGGGCCGCCTAGGTGGGGCCGCCGAGACGCGCTCGGCGTGCTTGACCATGGCAAGCGCCGCAAGTTAGTATAAGCCATGCCCAAGCAATCCATCATCTGTTCCCGCCCCCAAGTCTGCGCACGCTGTTGTCGCACGACATCCCTGCATTGCGCCTGATTTTTTGCGTTTGATTTAGCCGGCGCCGGCTTGCCGTCACGGCATCGTTTCACATCACCCGTATTTTTAAATGAACTGCATGGAACTCCATCTATACGACAGCTGGGAGCGCCGCGTCCGCCGCTTCGACAGCATTGATCCCGGCCGCGCGGGCTTGTACTGCTGCGGGCCGACGGTGTACGACTACGCCCACATAGGCAACCTGCGCACCTACATTTTCGAGGACCTGCTGCGGCGCACGCTGGAGTTCAACGGCTACCAGGTGCAGCACGTGGTCAACATCACCGACGTCGGCCACCTGGTGTCGGACGGCGACGACGGCGAAGACAAGATGGAAAAAGGCAGCCGCCGCAGCGGCAAGAGCGCCTGGGACATCGCGGAATTTTATAGCGCGGCCTTCATGGAAGATTTCCGCGCGCTCAACCTGCTGCAGCCGGCGGTCTGGTGCCGCGCCACCGACTATCTGCCGCAGCAGATCGGTTTCATCCAGAGCCTGGAGCAGAAGGGCTATACCTACCGCACCGGCGACGGCATCTACTTCGATACCAGCAAGCAGGACGATTACGGCTATATGGCGCGGCTGGATCGCAGCGCCTTGCAGGCCGGAGCGCGGGTCGACATGGGAGAGAAGCGCAGCGTTACCGATTTCGCCCTGTGGAAATTCAGTCCGTCCGAGGCGCGCCGCCAGATGGAGTGGGACAGTCCCTGGGGGCGCGGCTTTCCCGGCTGGCACATCGAGTGCTCGGCGATGTCGGCCGCGCATCTCGGCAGCTTGTTCGACATCCATTGCGGCGGCGAGGATCACATCGCCGTCCATCACAGCAACGAGATCGCGCAGACCCAGGCTTGCCACGGCACCCGTCTGGCCAATTACTGGATGCATGGCTATTTCCTGCAGACCGGCAGTGAAAAGATGTCCAAGTCCGGCGGCGATTTCCTGCGCCTGCAGTCGCTGGTCGACCAGGGGTTCGATCCGCTCGCCTATCGCTACCTGTGCATGGCGGCGCATTATCGCAGCCAGCTGGAATTCAGCTGGGATGGCTTGCAGGCCGCGGCCACCGGCTTGCAACGCTTGAGAGAGGCTTACCATCGCTGGCCGCATGGCGGTGCGGCTGATGAGGCATGGATGCAGCGCTTCCGCGCCGAGATCAATAACGACCTCAATTTTTCGCGCGCGCTGGCGCTGGTGTGGGAGCTGGTGCGCAGCGACACCGATGCCGCCGGTTGCAAAGCGACCTTGCGAGCAATGGATGAAGTGCTGGGCCTGGACCTGGATGGCTGGCGTCCGGCCAGCGTCGCCATACCCGCAGCAGTAGCGCAGCTGGCCGCGCAACGCCAGGCCGCGCGCGCGGCGCGGCAATGGCAGGAAGCGGACCGCTTGCGCGAACAGATCCGGGCGCTCGGTTTCCTGGTGGAAGATACCGTCGCGGGGCCGGCGCTGAAGCCGGCCTTGGCAGGAGCGGCGCATGACAGCTAGCCTCGATGCCGGGCCGCTGCGGCTGTTCTATGCGCTGTGGCCGGATGAAGCAACCAGCCAGCGCCTGGCCCAGGTACAGGCGCTGGCGCCGGGGCGCGCCGTGCACCGCGACGATTTCCATATCACCCTGGCTTTCCTGGGAGAACAGCCGGCTGGCGTGCTGCCGTTGCTGGAACAGATACTGGAAAATTTACCGCAGGCCGCGATGACGCTGGTGCTGGACCGGCTCGCCTACTTTCGCCGTCACCGTATCGCGGCCTTGCAGATGAGCGCACCGCCGGCCGCGCTGCTCGACCTGCAGGCCGCGCTGGCGGCCGAGTTGCTGCGTTGCCGGATCGGCTTCGACCACCGCCGCCGTTTCCAGCCGCACATCACGCTGGCGCGCAATGCCGATGCGCCCGCCGATACGGTGCTGGCGCCGCCGCTCGTCTGGCAAGTCGGGCAAGGGCAAGCCGTGCTGGTGCAATCGGCGCCGACGGCAGCGGGCGCAAAATACCGGCTGCTGGCGACGCATTGACGTTGCGGCGCGCCGGTTCCCGTACCGCGCCAGAGAACGAGCGTTTCTATTTCGCGGTTGGCATGGTGAACTCGGCGCCCTTGGCGATGCTGTCCGGCCAGCGCTGCATGATGCTCTTGTAACGCGTATAGAAACGGATGCCTTCTTCGCCGTAAGCATGGTGATCGCCGAACAGCGAACGCTTCCAGCCGCCGAAGGAATGCCAGGCCATCGGCACCGGAATCGGCACGTTGATGCCGACCATGCCGACCTGGATCTGCCGCGCAAAGGCACGCGCCACGCCGCCGTCGCTGGTATAGCAAGCCACGCCGTTGCCGAATTCATGGGCATTGACCAGTTCCACGGCACCGGCCAGGTCCGGCACGCGCACCACCGCCAGCACCGGGCCGAAGATTTCTTCCTTGTAGATGGTCATTTCCGGCGTCACGTGGTCGAACAAGGTGCCGCCGACGAAAAAGCCGTTTTCATGGCCGGCAACCCGCAAGCCGCGGCCGTCGACCAGCAGCTTGGCGCCCTCTTCCACGCCTTTGGCGATGTAAGCCTCGACCTTGGCCTTGTGCGCGCCGGTGACCAGCGGGCCCATTTCGGAATCGGCCCGGTCGCCGTTGCCGATCTTGAGCGCGGCAGCGCGTTCCGCCAGCCGCTCGACCAGGCGGTCGGCGATATCGCCCACCGCCACCGCTACCGAAATCGCCATGCAGCGCTCGCCGGCGGAACCGTAGGCGGCGCCGATCAAGGCGTCGACCGCTTGTTCCAGGTCGGCATCCGGCATCACCACCAGATGGTTCTTGGCGCCGCCCAGCGCCTGCACGCGCTTTCCGCGGCGCGCGCCTTCGGTATAAATGTATTCTGCAATCGGGGTCGAGCCGACAAAGGAAACGGCTTGCACATCCGGATGCGCAAGCAAGGCATCCACCGCCAGCTTGTCGCCCTGGACCACGTTGAATACGCCGTCGGGCAAGCCAGCCTGCTTGAGCAGGTCGGCGATCAGCAGGCTGGCCGAAGGATCGCGTTCGGACGGTTTCAGGATGAAGCAATTGCCGCATGCCAGTGCCAGCGGGAACATCCACATCGGCACCATCACCGGGAAGTTGAACGGCGTGATGCCGGCCACCACGCCCAGCGGCTGGCGCAAGTTCCAGTTGTCGATGCCGCCGCCGATATTGTCGGTATGGCTGGTCTTGAGCAGATGCGGAATACCGCAGGCGAACTCCACCACCTCGATGCCGCGCACCACTTCGCCCTTGGCATCGGAAAACACCTTGCCGTGCTCGCGTGTGATCATGGCCGCCAGCTTGTCATGATTCTGCTCCAGCAGTTCCTTGAATTTGAACATGACTCGTGCGCGGCGCAGCGGCGACGTCTCCGACCAGGCCGGAAAAGCGGCGCGCGCGCTGGCGACGGCTTTATCCACTTCCTGCGCAGATGCCAGCGCAACCTGGGCGACCACCTCGCCGGTGGCAGGATTGAAGACGTCGGAATAACGCTCCGAGCGGCCGCTCACCGGTGCGCCTGAAATGAAATGATTAATTTGAGAAATGGTCATGGCTTGCCTCTGATTATTTGGTTTCATTGAGTGCTTCGCGCACTGTGCTGAAGATGCGTTCGATTTCTTCCGGCTGCACGATCAGCGGCGGCGAGAACGCCAGGATGTCGCCGGTATAGCGCACCATCACGCCCTTTTCGTAGCATTTGCGGAAGACCTCGTAGGCGCGCGCGCCGGGCGCGCCCGGCCGCGCTTCCAGTTCGATGCCGGCCACCAGGCCGAGGTTGCGGATATCCTTGACGTGCTGCGCGCCGGCCACGCCGTGCGCCGCCCTGCCGAACAGCGGCGACAACTCGCGCGCGCGCTCGAACAGGCGCTCGCTTTGATACAGGTCGATGGCGGCGATGGCGGCCGCGGCGGCTGCCGGATGGGCGGAATAGGTGTAGCCATGCATCAGTTCGATGCCGCCGACGGCGGTGGCTTGCACCACCGTATCGTGGATCTCGCGCTGCACCGCTACCGCGCCCATTGGAATGGCCGCGTTGTTGATGCCCTTGGCGAGCGTGATCAGGTCTGGCGTCACCTTGAAATATTCAGCCGCGGTGGCGGCGCCGAGGCGGCCGAAGCCGGTGATCACTTCATCGAAAATCAGCAGGATGCCGTGCTTGCTGCACAGCGCGCGCAAGCGTTCCAGGTAGCCTACCGGCGGCACCAGCACGCCGGTGGAGCCGGCCAGCGGTTCGACGATGACGGCGGCGATGGTGGAGGCGTCGTGCAGGGCCACCAGCCGTTCCAGTTCATCCGCCAGGTGCGCGCCCCAGGCCGGCTGGCCGTCGGTGAAGCCGGCTTCAGCGATGTTCAGGGTATGCGGCAAGTGGTCGACGCCTGGCATCAGGTTGCCGGAAAAAGCCTTGCGGTTGTTGCTGATGCCGCCTACCGAAATGCCGCCGAAGCCGACTCCGTGGTAGCCGCGCTCGCGGCCGATGAACCGGGTGCGCTGGCCTTCGCCGCGGGCGCGGTGGTAAGCCAGGGCGATCTTCAACGCGCTGTCGACCGCTTCCGAACCGGAATTGGTGAAAAAGATGCGGTCCAGCCCGGCCGGCATCAGTCCTGCCACCTTGCGCGCCGCGGCGAACGCCAGCGGATGGCCCATCTGGAAAGACGGCGCGTAGTCCATGCTGCCGATCTGGCGCGTGACGGCGGCGGTGATCTCGTCACGGCAATGGCCGGCGTTGACGCACCACAGGCCGGCGGTGGCGTCCAGCACCTGGCGGCCGTCGTCGGTCTGGTAATACATGCCCTTGGCGGATACGAACATCCGCGGCGCCTCCTTGAACTGGCGGTTGGCGGTGAATGGCATCCAGAATGCCGACAAGTCTTGTTCCGATTGATGTGTGTTCACGGCAGGCTGCTTTACGGTGGTTGGTAATGCGGCCGATTATTGCAGTTACAATCAGGATTCATAGATACACTTCACACAAATCGCTAAAAGTGTATTGTTGTGAATCCTGATCTGTACTGAATACACCAATGCCATGACCGATATGCCCAATGCCCTGCAACTTCCCCTGCCGCTGGAACGGCAAGCCGCGCTCGGCCTGGTGGAACAAGTGGTCGCCGCCCTCGGCGCCCTGATCGACAGCGGCAGGCTGCGTCCTGGCGAACGGCTGCCGTCGATCCGCCGGTTCGCCCGGCAGCAAGGCGTCAGCAACGCCACCATCGTCGAAGCCTACGAGCGGCTGGTGGCGAGCGGCATGCTGATCGCCCGGCGCGGCTCCGGCTTCTTCATCGCCAAGCGCGAAGCGGCGCAGCGCAGCGGCATGCCGGCGGTCCGGCCCAATCCGGTGATCGATTCGGCCTGGCTGTTTTCGGAAGTGTTTGCCGACGAACGGGTGCCGATCAAGGCCGGCTGCGGCTGGCTGCCCAGCAGCATGCTGGACGGCGAGGGTTTGCACGCGGCGGAGCGGCGCATCATCCGCTCGCCCGGGGCGCAGCAGGTCGGCTACGGCCATCCCTTCGGCTACGGGCCGCTGCGGCAAACCATCGCCAAGTCCTTCGCCAACTGGTCGCTCGATATCGCGCCGCACCAGGTGGTCACCACCCACGGCGTGACGCAGGCGCTGGATCTGATCATGCGCACCCTGGTCAAGCCGGGCGACACGGTCTTCATCGAAGAACCCGGCTACTGCAACCTGATCGCCATGCTGCGGCTGGCGTCCATCAATGTGATCGGCGTGCCGCGCACCGTCAGCGGCGTCGACCTGGAAGCGCTGGAGCAACTGGCGGCGCTGCACCGGCCGAAGATTTTCTTCACCAATCCGGTGTTGCAGAATCCGACCGGCACCAGCTACACCCCGGCCTGCGCGATGCGCGTGCTGCAGGCCGCCGAGCGTCACGGTTTCTGGGTGGTGGAAGACGATCTCTACCGCGAACTGGCGCAAGCCACCGATCCGATGCTGGCGGCGCTGGACGGCTTGCGCCGCGTGATCTACGTCAGCGGCTTTTCCAAGACCATCGCGCCCTCTCTGCGGCTGGGCTTCATCGTTTGCCAGAGCGAACTGGCGCAGGAGCTGGCGCGCACCAAGATGGTCCTGACCCTGACCAATTCAGAAATCACCGAACGGCTGGTCTACAACGCCCTGACCGAAGGCCATCACCGGCGCCACGTCGAGCGCCTGGCCGGCGCCTTGCTGACTGCGCAGGCGCAGGTCAGCGCCAGGCTGGAAGACGCCGGTTTGCTGCCGTTCGGGCCCTTGCGCGGCGGCATGTTTTATTGGGCCAGGATGCAGGACAGCACGCTGAGCGCCACGGAAATTGCCGACCAGGCGCTGGCGCAGGGCATCTGGCTGGCGCCGGGAGAGTTTTTCCACGTAGCGCCGCCGCCGCATCCGTGGTTTCGTTTCAATGTTGCGTTTTCGGACCTGCCCAAGCTGTCCGATTTCTTCCGTAAATTAAGTTGAAATTCTTGCTCCCTGGCAGAAATAAGCCCACACACTCGTCACGAGGTGTGGGTTTTTCATTGGTGCGCCAGATAGATGGATATAGACGCTTTCCCCCGCGAGCTAAAAATTGTCGGTCCACGGCGTGAAGATGGTTCGATTCTGCCATCAGAGTTTGCAAGAGATCCTGACCGAGGCATTGGCAGACTTACGTTAGTAATTAGTCCAGGCGCATCTGAAGTCCGATCATTATGGACGGTGCTCGATTACACAACGGATGAAGTTGCGGCTGAAGTTCTATGTTTACGAGCGGGCTGCAATGATCAATGGCTTGGTGTCTGGCTGGGAGAAATAAATTTTATTTGCTCTATGGCTGAGAAATAGCGGCATGGGCTGATGCAAATCAATTGGACGGCCTCGCCTGGACGGCATTACCATCAAAATTCAACGCGAAAAATTTTACAAGCCCCTTCCCCCCAGAAGAGGCTATCGCATATCTCAAATTTCTCTCACCGCAAAATTTTATCTTGGCTAAAGGGTATGTGCGGCGAGCCCCGCGGCAAATCCGAACACCGTTTCGAGTGGCGTTCGAGAAAGAATTTGGACGGTTGCCGTATATTTAAACGCCCACGTATAGTTGACTTTGATTCAGCGATTGAAGCGATCCGTTAACTAACTCTGATCAGGAACTTCCACTGCGAGTTCAAGTTGTATCGATTCGATGGACTCCGTGCTAATGGCCGCGACACATTTGAATGCCTGTGTTTGCAATTCCGCCAAGCGCATCCTCAACTCTTCACTGCGCTCAAGACTGCTCCTTGCATAGTTGCGACGCTTCAACGTCTTTAAATTCAACTTGATGATGAAAATTGAAGACATTACAGCAGACATGGCTGCGCTGATAGCCACGCCAGAGTCCCCTCGGACCGCATGCCACCCGTTTTCGAACATTGCAATACCTTGCGTCATTAGCCGCACCGAGAGATCTCCCACCTCAAAGGTATAGTTTGTAGCAACTTCCAGCAGATCCAGAGATTCTTTGGCGAGTTTGGTTTTTTGGGCCTGATCTGTTGCCTCATCACGTGCAATTCGAAGTCCAACAACCTTGTCGAAGTCTTTAGCATCTTGCTCAAACAGATGTCTAAGTTTTGGCTCAATTTCATCTTTGATGATCGCTACAATCTGACCAAAATCGCGAAGATATTTTTGACATTCAGGTTTTCTTGCGCTGATCTCACATACGGTCGTAATCATTTTTGCCGCCAGAAGTGCCAAGAGAGCTGCCGCACTTCCAGAACCTGGCGAGGCGTGACCCGCTCCGAAGTCGTTCAGCAATTGTCCCGCCGGGCGTGCTAAAAGTTCGTTATTGAATGCCTCTTCGTTCTCTTCCACAGTTCCCCCAATTAATTAGATCTATTCTGTCCAATTTTCAAAATTGATTTTAGTATCAACTGTCGGTGCTATCTAATGCAGGTGACTCCTATATTCCGTAAACAACGCTGCTGGAGAGAATCTCAAAAATCGGACGGCAACGAACCTTCTACAACCGAACTATCTAAATCCAAGAATAAACGAAGTGCCCTCTTTGACGGAGTGTCACCTTGAAGTACTTCTTCGACGTTCTTTCGAAGCACTTCTTCGTGCTCCTTCATTAATTTAAGTCTGCCTACTCTAATGGCAAGTGCAAACTCGAGCGCGGCCTCACCTTGAGGGTGATCATGTTGAGAAAATATCTTGATGAGAAAATCTAAAATATACTGACTCGCTACCCGCTCAGATGAATAGTCCAGTTCTCCACGATGTGCTGCGCGCAACAGAGAGGCCTGTATGGCACCGTCGTTGTAACGAGAAAAATTTTCTGGATCAAGAATGACTTGTTGAAAAGCGTCCGACGCCAAACGATTCTCAACAGCGTCGAATTTGGATTCTCGTGCGTGCTGAAGAATTGCAGCGATCGTAGCAAATAAGGCCGGTACATGAGATTCTTCATCGTTATATTCGAACTGCCAGAAAGCAAAGTCTGGACGAAGTTTTAGATTGTCAGTGAGGTTAGGTCCTGTCGGCAAAAACGTATTGTCATTGAACCCGGTCCGATTACCCGGCAGAATTCCCTTTCTCGCGGTTATTAAATCGCCGAGTGCATCGGTTGGAAAATTGGCTACGAAATCATGTTCCTCGACGTACGAGTCTCCTAATCCGACTCCTATAGCCAAGCTAGAAAATGTTTCGATAAGTATCTGAGCTTTGGTGGCAGAATATTCTAGATTGCGATTGAGAGCGATAATTTGGGCTCTAGTCTCGGCAACTTGTGCGCCGATTACGTAAGTTCTTGCCCCCGCGTGCAAAGCACGCAGATCACGGCTAATCGACAATAATTTTGAGCCTCGGCCAACAACTGCAGCAACAATCAATAGTGCTTTGGATGTATCAAGTTGTACGTTAGATAGTTCTAAATTTTCTTGAGAAATTATTGGCAGTCGATTTTCCGATGCCGTAATTTCTTTTATGTAGTTCGCACATTTATTGGCAATTTCAAGTGAAGCACAATCGTCCTGATGTACGATCGCTTGAACTGATAAAGCTGTTTTTTGTTCTATGATTTTTCTTAGAAATATGGAAAATTTTTTGTCATTCACAAGTGCGCTACCGTCCACAAATATGGGGCGTATTTTTGCAGTCGGGATTTCCCCTCTGCTTGATACCAAGACTTTATTGGAGCCGGTAAATATCTCCGAAAACTGGGCTGCTGACGAAACCGCGTGAACCTTACTTTTCAGGAGAATTTTTTTAGGTTGCATCTCTTCCGGCACAAATCGTTCACCCGCCATACGCAAATCTTTTAGAACGCCGGCAGTTTCTTTGTGTTTAGATTTATCGCTAAGTGGAGGCGGGAGAGTGAATAAGGCATTCTCCGCATCGGTTACCCCATGTAAGGTCAGAAAGGTGACTACTTCAGCGGGATGGCAATGTGTTTTCTCTTTCCAGATTCGCTCCAACTTCATCGATGACGAGGCGGAAATCAGGCAGAATGAGGTCCCGTATAGTGGCATCTCCAAATCGGCCAATCCGTTGTGTGAGTGAAAGCTGACCACCCTCGGATTCTCACATTCAAATAGATTTCGATACATCTCACGCAATGCATATGCAACAGACGCTATTGCCATAGAATCTATGTAAATTACATCAACGCGGTTTCCTAATAATGTATCGCGCTGACTGACTCTCGAAAGAAGAGAAAAACTAAGAAACTGTACCCCTTCGATCTCCGTCAATGCCTCTTCCGCACGAAGAAAGTGCGTCGATCTATCTCCAGATGGTTTGACAAATGTAAATCCGGGAGGTGCCGTTACCGAAATATGCGGCGAAGAAAAGAGCTCTCGTAAACCTGCCTTCGTGATGGAGTTCGAATGTTTAGCGATGATTTGCTTTACTTGCGGGATTTCATTTCTAATAAACTTGGAGAGGCGGATTACGCCGCGACCGTCGTAGGTACAAACGCATAAGCCAATTTTTTTGGACGTGCGGTTCGCAGCCTGATTCAATACAATAGATGAAAAGGCCTCTCGTATCTCTTTTAGCTCCGACTGAATGCAAACAATCGCGATCACATCTGGAAACAATACGGCATTCACACTGAGCTCAATCGCGTCGGCTAAATCGCCTTCGTTTAACACACCTGGTGATTTGAATAGAAAACGGAAATTCCGTCGCTCGAAACTTGAATTCTCCGCTACCCAATCGAAAGAAAAATATCCTTTCATGTGTCACCCCGGGACAACGGAATAATAATTGAGTAGGCAGCACCGGCCGCCAGCGCAAGCTCGGGCCTATCTTTCATCCAGTGGCGGGGGTCAAATTTTTTCGATCGTAACGCCGAAAAGTCCTGAACAAGACACACACGTCCAGTACGCAGTTTTAGGAAGGCGTTTAGCTCAGCCAAAACACCGATTACCAAATCAAGGCCATGTCCACTTCCTTGGGAATCTTTGGTCGAGGCGTGTTGTTCAAAACACTTTTTGACAAAGTTTACTTCTTCTTCGATGGAGAGCTGCTCAATACTAGTTCCATGGGAATTTTTTGAAATCCACCGCCGAACTAAGCCTGGTCCGGTGTCGAATACCGTTAACTCTAAAAAATACGTCTCGGCGCTCGCTCTCCCGCGTCCCTCTTCATCGGGAAATAGTCTTTTATTAGCAATATTTCTTAGCATGAATAAATTTTGTGAAACGTCATGCACATCTGAGGCCGTGCGGGCATTCGAATCATTAATGGAAACAAATTTAGCCATAATTCCACGGATGTTTCGTGTATACGAATTTCCGATCTCGTCAGTTTGAGCATGCTCGTCTGTATTCCGAAACAGCTCGTACAGCAAATTTGCAATTGAGCTCAAGCGCCGGTTCGTAAGGGCACGTTTTGCAGATGGGGCGCATGCGACGATTATCTGCTCGGTTAGAGTGATGAAGTCTTCCCTGCGTCGAAGTGTCCCTACTCGTCCCTTCGAATAGAGCGGAAGGAGATATTCATTTTTGGCTGCCGAAAAGCAAGCCAAAAAGACCCCGCGACCATGCATAGTTTCTCGGTAGCTACTTGCTTGCATAGCTTGAATATACGGAATTACAAAACGTAATCCATCGCGTGATGCAAGCTTTTGATTGGTACTGTCGAGAAGGCTTGGCGCAAAATACAGTGCTGCCATACCATGTGGCTCTTGTGCCAAGGCCTTCAACGAAACGTCGGTGTTCGGGGACGGATACAGCTTGAGTGTAGGCGGGAAAAGCTGGCGGGACCAGTTGGCAAGGTACTGTACCAGGGAGACAGGAACACCAAAACCACCTCCATATTTCAGAGATGTTGGGATGCGTAAGAGACCGGCCTCGGGAGTATCTATTACCTCATACAGATCTTCTATCTCCGAGAAGGTTATTGCCTGTTTAACCGAAATCATATTTTTCCAACGCCACTTAACCTGGCTTTTGAGTGTCCTACTATTGTTATTTAGCCGAAATTGAATTCGCGATTTGGCCCTTGCGCTACATGTCCCCAGATTTTATTTGGAAATGGGTGTCGACTGAAAAAGACGAGATGGTATAGAGGACGATTTCCATCATCGCGGACGAGCGGGATTCGCTGACTAATCGTAAAACCCAAATTTTTCACTAATTCACACCAATAATCGAAAAATATCTCATCAGCGTCTCCACGTACAAAGGCCTCAGGATCAATATGGTCGCGCCAGCCTGGCGCTGTCTGATCAAAACGTGCTCGCTCGGAGTTATATTCCATCAGCACGTTACGCCTTAAATCCATGGTACTAAAATGCACAGCAAAATCGACACGGCTGAGTTGCGCAAGTTTTTCGATAATGTTGAAACTGAGATATTGAAGATTGTACGGATCTAGATACGCGAGACAGAGCGCGTTCCCAGGAACTGCTCGTATGATTTCGTTGACCGTATCCTCCGCGGCACCAACAAAAGCCCGCGCCGGCGCGCCAAACGCACGTAGACGCTCAACACAGGCATTTGCTCGAACAGGATCTAGATCTCCTACCAAACAAGACGTGAAGGATGCATTAGCAAGATGTGAATGCTGCCATGCGATCAAAGCCCCTCCGTGCCTGGTTGTGGTCTCCTCTTTGACTTGCACGCGTCCGGGGCCGCAAAATAGATCAATATAGATTCTTTGCGAATATTTCTTCCGAGCTTGACGCGTTCCTTCTATATATTTGGCCAGAAATGTATGTTTCATTTCTGGAACCCAGCGACCGACGCCTTCACCGCTCTTCCCTGACTCAACTGAAAGGTTCGGTAACGGATCTGGATCGTGTGCCAGCAAGAAAGTCATGAAGTACCTTGCGCGAGCGAAGGGAAAAGCCTTGTTTGAGGATTTTTTTCAACTACGTCGGTGTCTTGCATATATCTGGCATGTTTGCGAGGCTTGCCGTCTGCCGATACGATGATGATGTCGCGCTCACCTACCAATGTCTCTAAAGCATGGTTGTACATTCCCGCGGTTGCAGGCGAGGTATTGCATGTGGAGGAAAAAATTTCTCCGATACGAGTTGGTTGCGTTAATGTGAATATGTTTTGCGCAAGCTGCACAATGAGTGCTTCATGGGATTGATCTCGAGCTACATCGTCGAATTGAAAGCCACCAGTAAATTCCTGTCTAAATCCCATCAAATGAGGGGCCAACATATTCAGGCCGGCGCCGCCGTAGTGCACAAAATGATTTTGGTGCTGCCAATGGACCTGCTTCATGACATCTTGTGCACGATGGTGCTGAGATAAATGCACAAGCCAATACTCTCCATGCCCACTACCTTGCCCGCGTATGAAGAATGGCGTAAAAAATTGCGCGCCACAGTTTTTTACGAGAGCTTGATAAAGTGCCCCCTGAATAAAACGTCTCCAATCTGCATCATTATTTTTTATGTCTTCAATAGATTGACCGCCGAGGGCAGCACGAATATCAATAGCTAACGTGTTGCTAATTTGGTCCACGAATTCGTCGTTCATGTAGGTCGCAAATGACGACACATGGAATGTCAACACGATTTCACTGTGCGGAAGCTCTTGGAATATCGTCCGTATTAGCGTTGCAGGGACATCCTTATACCCGTACTGATCCAAAAAAAACAGTGCGGTCGGCGAGCGAGGAGTATGACGCTTTACGAGCACCATGGCCGCGGGAAAGGCTGTGGAAAACTCATCACGCATAAGATGAATTGAATGTCCGAGTTTAGCACCGTGCCCACGTTCAGTTAGAATCTTGGCCAAGTGCGTAATCGCATTGACATCCTTATCGATGAAGATGTACTGAACATCTAAATCTAGCGGTTTGATACGTCCGTGATTGACGCGAACCCGAGCTTCTTCCACTGCGGCAAGCATACGTAACGGCGAACCGAGCGCTTCTTGACTGGTTCCTCGTACTTTGTAGAGCCCACCACCGCAAAAACCATCGACCAGCGTGATGCGAAAGCGCTCACGACCACGCGCGTTGAGCGTTCTTTGTTCGAAGTAGCGACATAGGTAACCTACCAATACGTCATGTTTTGTCAGGCTGTGGGCTTCTAACTCTGCAGGCCCATCCGTCCAATCATAGTGCTTCTTCGCCAAGGAGAGCCTTTCAAGAAGACGTCAACAGCAATCTAAGTGATATTGGATATTTTTGGAAACTGGTTCCACTGCCGACCTTCAAGCGTACGGCCTGCTTTTCCTTTTCCGACGGCCGCTAATTTGACTTCTGTGCCGTCGTGACGCACTACATGAATTAAAGTCCGTCTAGTTATCACATCGCTAGCTTGTTCAAGCGGTGCCCAGTGCCCCCACTGTTTGAAATGAAAGGCGACACCCGCTGCACTGCACTGTTTCCGTAGGTCATCCGGCCAATGCGGAGCCATAGGCCGAGATCCAGGACCGGATTCACCACCCGCAATAACCCAATCAACTCGGGTACCCAGTGGACCGCGTTCGAGATGCTCACGTAAATCTAGCGGGCCCAACAAAGGTTCGCATGATAAAAATCGTACAGCTGGTGTAGTGAACTCCAATAGATGTTTAATTCGCTTGCCGGCAGCGGCCTGATTTTCTACTGTTGCACCAAGCCAGACGTTCTTGGGGAGCTCAAATCCTTTTGGGAGTTGCTTACGAACCAAGTGAATGCGCTTTGTTAGCAGCAACCAATCTAAATGCGGAGTCTGAAGAATGAGTTTGAAAAGACGCAGGCGATGTGGTGCTAAATCCTTGCGATTCTCGAAGACGTCGGCCATGGACGCGCAAAACACTCGTTTGCGTACCCCTTTGGCCTTTGCTTCTGCATCCCACTTCAGTGGTTGGCTCCAGTGTGCGTCGCCGAAGAGTCTTCGCTCTGATTTCGCGCCCCATACATCCTCACCCAAGCGTTTGGCCCAGGTCTCCGCATAACAATGATCACATGCGGCGGACACCCGGACACAGCCCCACCATGGGTTAAAAGTATGATGCGTCCACTCTATGCTTGTGTCTTTGCCCATGATCGATATCTGGCGAAGGAAGTCCCTATTGTACTGTTATTTGTCTAATGGCAACAATGTCAATGCACGCACCTACGCTATGGGTAAATATCTCTTGGGAAGCACTGCTGCTCACGTTATTCAAACAAAAGGGATCGTTATCCTCAGGTGGGGCGTTCAGGCGCTATAGGTTAGGTAGTCTGTTGGGGGAGAGACGACGCTGTTGTGCCGCGCAGAAAACACAAAACCCGCGCACTCGTTACGAGGCGCGGGTTTTGTCATTTACCGCCGATTCCCGAAGGATCGCTGACAGACGATCAGTTGCCGTTATTTGCATCGACCGGATATTGGCCGTTGGAGAAAACCAGTTGGCCGGAGCTGCGCGCTTGCGCCAGTTCTTGCTGGACTTCGGCACGGGTCTTGGTGGATGCAATGGAAGGAGCGACGAACTGCGGATATTGCGAACCGGCGAAATCGAGCTCGCCGGCAGCGCGCGCTTTTGCCAGTTCGGCCTGCACTTCGGCACGGGTTTTGCCCGGAACGTTGCTGGCGGCGACAGGCAGGTACACCGGATATTGCGAGTTGGCGAAATTGAGTTCGCCGGCGGCGCGGGCGCGGACCAGTTCGGCCTGGACCTGGGCGCGGGTCAGCGGAGCGGTGTTGTCGGCTGCAAATGCAGGAGCGGAAACGATTGCGGTCAGGGCCAGTGCGGCGATCAGATTGGTTTTCATGATGAATGCTTTCTTGTTTGAGTTGATAACAAAGTGTCAAATACAGTGGCCATGCAACGCATGGTCTGACGGGGCGGCAACTTTGCTGGACCGTCGTGCTAGGCTTTGGGATATATATCTATCACTAGGTAGATAACTAGAGGAAATAAAAAGCGCCTGAGATACATGACGCTTCCTGAATCCGCTATTTCATCCCGCAGCCCGGGCACGTTGCCCGATCCAGTCCTGATATTGCCGTAGGAAAAAATCTGGGTCGGATAAGGCTGTAACAACGTGTCTGCAACTACTGTAAGATGGATTCTAGTTATCTACTACTAGGTAGTCAAATGGTATTTGCTTATATAAATAAATCATTACCTGATACGCCACAGAAAATGAAAATCAAGAATTTGTCTACCTTTCAGTAGATAACATATGATATTATCCGAACAAAGCGTCTTTGTGATTTTGATTGTCGCGCAGGCTTGCCGCAGCAGGGATAAAAGACGTAGCATGGCGGGATATTTGCAGCCTGGAACTGCCGCCTGAAATCGTGCATTGTGCGCTCACCATATTGCGCCTCTATCTCTTTATAGGTAACAAGATCATGAAAACCGCCTCCCCTGTACGCGAACAACTGCTGGAGCACACGCTGGTGCTGCTGGGCACGCGCGGCTACAACGGTTTCAGCTATCGCGACCTGGCCGAGCTGGTGGGCGTCAAGACTTCCAGCATCCACTACTATTTTCCGACCAAGGAAGACCTGGCGCTGGCGGCGGTGCAGGCCTATGCCGGCAATATCGGCGACATCATGCGCGGCATGGATGTGAACGGGCCGCTCAAGGAACAGGTCGAAAAATACCTGGCGCTGTGGCGCAAGAATCTCGGCACCAGCCGCGTCTGCCTGTGCGGCATGCTGGCTGCCGAAGCCACCAGCCTGCCGCAAAACGTGCTAACCGCCTTGCAATCTTTCTACAGCATGCACGAAGCCTGGATCACTCAGCGGCTGGAGCGCGCGGTGGCTGAAAAAGGCGTGAAACTGCCGGCCGCGCCGTCGGTTTACGCCATGACCATCCTGGGCGCGCTGCAAAGCGGTTTGATTTCCGCCCGCCTGTTCGGCAAGCCTTGCCGGCTCGATGCGGCATCGGCGATGCTGCGTTCCGCCGTCACTCCGGAAAACGGCAAGCAAGCCGCAACGGAAGCCGACGCCGCGCTTTCCTGAAACGTTGCGCAACGCCGGTCCAGGCGCACTGCTTGAGCCGGCGTTGTTGCTGTTGTTGCTGGATGCCGACAAATTCCCGCCTCCCGTTTGATCTTCGCATGCTGTCCTGTTCCTCCTGACAGCGCCATCTTTCCTGCCGCAACGCCAAGCGTTTCCGGACTTTTTGCACAACAGGGTCCTGTAGAGCGCGCTCAAATTTTCAGCAATTGCGATTGACACGGGAAAATATCGCCTCTACCATTGTTTCATATATCAATACGTTGTTTTATTAGATGAAACAATAGAGCAGCCGGAAGCGGTCATGCATTTTCAGGAAAACGCTGCCTGAAGACGACCGGACAGCCGAAGCTGCCTTTGAATTTTTTTCAACCGGGAGGAGTGAGTCATGAAGAAGTCGTTAATTGCATTATCCGTTCTAGGCAGTTGCAGCTGCGCCGCGCAGGCGCAAACCAATGTCACCGTATACGGCCTGCTGGATTCGGGCATCACCTATGTCAACAAGATCGCCACGCCGACCGCCGCCAATGCGCGCGGCACCGGCAGCCGATTCAGCGTCGATTCCGGCGATCTGCAGCAATCGCGCTTCGGCTTCAAGGGCAGCGAGGACCTGGGCGGCGGCATGAAAGCCCTGTTTCACCTGGAAGGCGGCTTTAGCGTTGATACCGGCGCTTCCGGCCAGGGCGGGCTGACCTTCGGCCGCACCTCGGTGGTGGGCTTGTCCGGCAGTTTCGGCACTGTGCAACTGGGGCGTCGCAAGGATTTCATCGACGAAGTGGCTACTTACTACTCCAGCGTGTACGATTTCGGCGTGTTCATCAACGGCGTGCACGACAACAACCTGGACCGCGTCGGCGGCAATCGCGCCAACAACCAGATCCGCTACGACACCCCCTTGCTCAAGGGCCTGGTGCTGAACGCTACCTACGGTTTCGGCGAAACCGCCGGTTCGACTTCCACCGGCCAGTCGATCGGCCTGGGCGCCAATTACGACAACGGTCCGTTCGGCATCGGCTTCGGCTACTGGCAATCCAAGCTCGGCACCCTGTCCGGCGGCGTCAATACCTCCAGCGACCAGGGCGTGACGCTGGGCGCCGGCTGTACGCCAAGCTACGGCCACCCGGGCGATACCTGCATCAAGACCTGGATGCTGGGCTCCAGCTACAAGACCGGTCCGTGGCGCTTCTTCGGCGCCTGGTCGAAAGTGCTGCAGCCGCTGGCCGTCAATGGCGGCAACGCCGCGCCGCTGGCTGTGAAATTCAGCGGCAGCGCCGGTTCCTCGCCATTCACCGCGGGCGGCTCCAACAACAACAGCACCAATGTCTTCGACCTCGGCGTCAACTACGCCTGGTCGGACAGCCTGCGCCTGGTCGGTAGCGTGCTGCAGTCGCGCTACAGCTTTGTGGGCAGCAGCACCAAGGGCCGCCTGACGCAGGTCAACCTGGGTCTCGACTATAGCTTGTCGAAGCGCACCGATCTGTACAGCTACGTGGCGAACTTGCGCGCCGCCGACATGTACAGTCCGGGCATCACCGGCGGCGCACCCGGCGCCGACAACGCGCAAACCGCCTTCACGGTCGGCCTGCGCCACAAGTTCTAAGGCAGCATAGCGCCGGTACCCGATAAACTGTTCGGGGACCGGCACAGCAACATATCATTCGGGAAATCGGCCGCGGAGACCAGCATGGCAAGCAGCAGCATGGAAAGCGAAAAACAGGACGCGCACGGCAAAAGCCGCATGCTGCATCCGGTGGCGATGATGCTGCTGATCATGCTGGTGGCGGTCGGCCTGACTTATCTCCTGGATTCGGGACAGTTCCAGCGTCAGGCCAGGCTGGTGGTGCCCGGCACCTACCAGCTGATCGCCAAGCAGCGCGACCTGATGTCATTGCTGGCCGCCAGCCCCGCCGCCAGCAATGACCAGCAGGCTTATCCCGCCAGCCTGTTTTCAGCGATGGCGGCGATTCCGGCGGGCCTCGCCAAGAGCGCGCCGCTGATCTTCATGATCATGTTCATCGGCGGCATGTTCGGCGTGCTGCGCAAGAGCGGCGCGCTGGATGCCGGCATCGACCGCCTGCTGGCGCGTACCGGCGGCAATGTCTACCTGCTGACGCCGGTGCTGATGGTGGCGATTGCCGCCGGCAGCACCTTCCTCGGCCTGATCTCGGAATACCTGGTGATCATCCCGATGATGCTGATCCTGGCGGAACGGCTCAGCCTGGGACCGCTGTATGCGACCGCGCTGGTGGCGATCGCGGCCAAGGTCGGCTATCTGGCATCGGTCACCAATCCGCTGGCGCTGGTGATCGCCCAGCCTATCGTGCAAGTGCCGCTGCTGAGCGGCGCCGGCTTGCGGCTGGCGGTGTTCGTGCTGTTCCTGGCGATCGGCATCGCCTACCTTTTGTACTACGTCAAGCGCCAGGGCTACAGCGTGCCGGCCGCGCTCGACCATAGCCAGCGGCTGTCGCTGCCGCATCGCTTCGTGCTGGCAGTCGTGGGCGCCAGCGTGATCGTGCTGGTGGTCGGCACCAGCGTCTGGAAATGGGGCGATATCCAGCTCGGCACCTTCTATATCTTCGAGGGCATCGTTATCGCCATCGCCGCCGGCATGTCGGTGCGCACCGCCTGCGATGCATTTGTAGAGGGCATGAAGGGCATGATGCTGGCGGGTTTGCTGATCGGCCTGGCCAAGGCGGTTGAAATCATCCTGCACGACAGCCTGGTGCTGGACACCGTGATCTTCCACCTGGCCGCCATCGTCGAAGGACGCGGCCGGCTGTTCGCGGCGGAAGGCATGATCCTGGTGCAGATGCTGCTCGACGTGCTGATTCCCTCGACCTCCGGCAAGGCTGCCATCAGCATGCCCATCCTCGGTCCGATCGGCCATTTGTCCGGCGTCAGCGGCCAGAGCGTGGTGCTGGCTTTCCTGTTCGGCAACGGCCTGACCAATATGGTGACGCCGACTTCCGGCATGCTGCTGGCTTACCTGGCGACCGGCAAGGTCGGCTACGGCGCCTGGCTGCGTTTCATCCTGCCGCTGTTCGCCATCTTTACCCTGCTGGCGATGGCCTTCATGGCGTTTGCGGTTTACAGCGGCTATTGAGCCGCGGTTTCATAGAATAAGGCACCATCATGCAAGACACGTTTTTTCTCACCCGGCCGGAGCAAGGCAGGCAGATTCCGCTGATCTTCGATTCGCCGCACAGCAGCCGCTTCTGTCCGCCCGACATGCGCGCCATTGCGCCGGAGGCGGCGCTGATGTCCGGCTGGGACGCCTATGTCGACGAGCTGTGGAGCGGCGCGCCGCAGTCTGGCGCGACACTGCTGGCGGCCGGCGTGCACCGCAGCTACATCGATTTCAACCGCGCCCGCGGCGATATCGACCCGGAACTGCTGGCGCAGCCCTGGCCGCAACCGATCCAGGTGTCGGAAAAAAGCAAGGCCGGGATGGGGCTGATCCGCCGCTACGCCCTGCCCGGCGTGCCCATGTACGCGCGCAAGCTGAGCGTGGCCGAAGTGCAGCAGCGCATTGAACATTATTACGATCCCTACCATGCGCAACTGAAGCAACTGATCGATAGCGCCCATGCCCGTTTCGGCCAGGTCTGGCATATCGATTGCCATTCGATGAAATCGGTCGGCAACGCCATGAATATCGACAACGGCGCGCGCCGTCCGGACTTTGTGCTGGGCGATCGCGACGGCAGCGCCGCCGATCCGGCCTTCACGCAATGGGTGGCGCAGCAACTGCAGGCGCTGGGCTATGCAGTCAAGATCAACGATCCCTATCGCGGCGCCGAACTGGTGCGCGCCTATAGCGATCCGCAACGTGGCCGCCACAGCATGCAGATAGAAATCAACCGCGCCCTGTACATGAACGAGCAAAGCCTGGAGCGCAGCGCCGGCTTTGCCACACTGCAGGAACACCTCACCCAACTTGCCGGAGCGATGTCGAGGTATATTAGCGACAAATTAATCTGATCAGAAGCAGGAAGCATGGCCGACTATACCGTTGCCGCAGTAGATGAAGCATTGGCGCTGCTGTTGCTGGTGGCGCAAAGCCCGGGACTCGGGGTGACCGAGCTGTCGGTCCGCTCCGGCAACACCAAGGCGCGCACCTTCCGGCTGCTCTACACGCTGGAACAGCGCGGGCTGCTGCATCGCGAAGGCGATACGCCGACTTATCACCTGGGCTACAAGGCGCTGTATCTGGGCGTCGCCGCCCAGGAGCAGGTCAGCCTGGTGCGGGTGGCGCGCAGCCATCTGCGCGATATCGGCGGCATCTGCAATGAAAACGTCCAGGTGCGGGTGCGCGACGGCCTGGAAATGGTGTGCGTGGCGCGCTGGGAATCGACCCAGGCGATCCGCGTGCATACCGATGTCGGCAATCGCCGCCCGCTATACGCCGGCGCCTCCGGCAAGGTGCTGCTGGCGCACGCGCCGCAGCCGGTGCAGGAAGCGGTGCTGGCAAGTGCGCTGACCCGTTTCACCGACAACACCATCGTCGACCGCCAGGCGCTGGAAAAAGAATTGCAGCAAGTGCTGGCGCAAGGCTACGCGGTGTCTTTCGCCGAACGCTCCAGCGGCGCGGTGGCGATCGCCGCACCAATCATGGACGCCGACGGCGCGGTGATCGCTTCGCTCAGCATCGCCGGCCCGGCCAGCCGCATCACCGCCGACAACCTGCAAGGCTTCATCGACCTGGTGGTGCAGCGCGCGCGCGACCTGTCGCTGGGCCTGGGATACGCTTACCGCTGAAGCAGCGCGGCAAGCGCTCCTGCCACCGCTTAGTTCTGCAGGCCGGCGTTGAAGGCCTTCCAGAAACTGCTGTCTTCCATGCCGAGCGCATACATCGAAGTGCCGCCCAGGCCGTAGGCGTTCACCAGGCCGGTTTTCAGCTTGATGCTGGCGGCGTTCTCGCTCCACACAGTATGCGTGCCGCTGCCGTCCGTGGCGGTGTAGTTGAACACCAGCGAGTCGGTCTTGGCGTCGTAGCGCGGCGTGGCGCCGTACTGCTTGATCAGCGCCGCGGTCTGGCGCCAGAACAGCTGGCTGCCGTCGCCCTTCTCCGGCCAGTCGTTGCCGTAGGCCGGGATGCCGTTCAGGATCTTCGCCGGCGCAGTCTTGCTGACGGCATAGTCGAGCGCATCTTCCATCCAGCCGGAACCGGCCACCGGACCCGGCGACCATATCGGAATGGTTTCATCGTAGGTCATGATCTGGATGAAATCGACCGCCTGTCCCAGCGCCTGCAGGTCGAATGCCTTGTTGTAGTCATCGTTTTCATCGCTTGCCGAGAAGGCCGGCACGCTGATGATCAGCTTCAGGCCGTTGGCATGCAGCGCCGCGCCCAGGTCGGCGGCGAAACCGCTGAGGTTCGCGCGGTCTTGCGGCGCCACGTTTTCAAAATCGATATTGATGCCGGCCAGCCCCTTGGTTTGCGCCAGCGCCACCAGGTTGGCGATCGCCGCTGCCCGGTTGGCGGAGGTGACATCGTGCGCAATCGACGGACTCCAGTCGTCAGCCATGTTGGAGATGCAGCCGTAGGCCGGGATCTTCTTGGCGGCCAGGAAGGCGAGCGCCTTGGCCAGCGCAGGATCGTCGTTTTCCGGGATCTCGCCGCTGCTGGCGATGTTCCAGAAATCGACCGAGACGGTATTGAAGTTCTGGTAATTTTTGGTGAGATCGCTGTAGTTGTTCGGATAGTCCGAGTAATAGGCCAGCACCATTTTTCCCGGTGGGATTTGCGGCGCGGCCTTGGCTGCCGCCTGCGCTGCCGCGGCCGGCGCGGTAGCGTTGCTGCCGTTGTCGCCGCCGCCGCATGCTGCCAGCAGCGCGCCTGTCAGCAGCGAAGCCAGTGAAGAAGCGAGTAATTTCCTGTTCAAGGATAGATGCATGAGTTTCCCAGTGAGCTAGCAAATAGTTTCCGTACGGATATATATTTTAAATGATAGCGCTAACTGCCTGGAAGCGAAATCCTGCTCAACCTTCAATAAAAACAGGCCATTGACTCAAGCCGACGCCCGATTATCAACATCCTCGCGCGCGGCCGGCTGCCATTGCCGCAGCCCTCTTGAGCCTGGTCGCCGCCGGCTGCACTGCGAGACGGACCTACCAGCCCAGTTCGTAGACGCTCCAGCGCGGCGCATATTCGCTGAAGCCGAGTTTCTGATGCAGCCGCATGGAAGCGCCATTGCTGGCGGCGACCAGGGCCCGCATCTCCGTCTCGTTCTGTGACTGCAGCTGCGCCGCCGCCAGCCGATACAGTGTTTCGGCGAGACCTCTGCCGCGCCAGGCCAGGCGCACGCCGACACCTTCGACGCTGCAACCGTCAATCAATGCAAAGGCTTGATATGCGCCGTCCGCATCCGCCAATACCAGGCTGGCGCGCGGATTGGCCGCCAGCCATTCTTCGCGCAAGGCAGCCTGCTCAGGAATCGGTGAGTTCGGCACGCCGGCAAATGTTTCGGCATAACAGGCGTGCAGCTTGCCCCAGTCGATGGCGTCGCCGGCGACCGCATGCAAGCCTGGCGGCAAGCCGGCCGGGACAGCCAGCGGCAAGGCGCGGGAAAAATTGGCAAATTCGAACAAGGCGCTGAAACCGGCCCGGCGCAAGCCTTCGCGCTTGGCATCTTCGCCGGCGCGCACGCTGACGCGCAGGCGTTGCGCGCCGGCGGCGCGTACTTCTTCGCTGACGATCTCGATCAATGCCGTGGCGGCCTCGGCATCGGCCGCGATCAGCGGTGAAGCATAGGCGCAGCCGTCGGCGGCGATGCCGAGCGTGACCCAGCCCACGCATCCTGCCACCTGTTCTGCGCGCCAGATCATGACCGCGTTCCGGCCATGCGCGCGGGCCGGGCTCTGCAAGTCATGGGCCAGCGTATGCACCAAGTGCGGCGCCAGCTGCCGGTTCCACAGATCTTGCAGCATGGGCAGGGCGTCGGGCAGTAAAGGAGTGATGTGCAGTGTCATGGCGGACTCAGACGGCTTGTGCAATATAGCTGGAAACGCCGGCCGCCAGCGCGTCGAAGGCAGTGCGGCAGCGCTCGCTGGAGCGCAGGTCTTCGTGCATCACGATCCAGGTTTCCAGCTCGCTCTTGACGGCGCCGGCCAGCACCGGCTGCAAATCGGGATTGTGGCGGGCCAGCGGCGTCTGGCACATGCCGATGCCGTAGCCGGCGCGGATCGCCGCCAGCTGCGCCAGCTGGTTGTCGGTGCACAGCGAGAACATCTCGCGCGAGAGCTGCAGGCCGCGCTGTCGCATGGCGCGGATGTAGCTGGTTTCCTGGTCGAAGCCGATCAGCGCATGCCGCTTGAGTTCCGCCACGCTGGCCGGCATGCCGGCCTGGTCCAGGTAGCGGCGGTGCGCAAACAATCCCAGTGGAATCGCGCCGACCTTGCGTGCGATCAGTGCGCCCTGGCTCGGCTGCACCATGCGCACCGCGATGTCGGCGTCGCGCTGCAGCAGGTCCTGGGTGCGATTGGACAGCACCAGTTCAATGCTGATGTCGGGACGGGCCTCGCGCAAGGCGGTCAGGATAGGCGGCAAGACTTCGGCGCCGACCACGTCCGACGCCGTGATGCGCACCGTGCCGCGCTGGCTGGCGGCAGTCGAGGCGCGCCGCAGCGCATTGGCGGTGACGCGCAGGTTGTCGGCGAAGGGCCGCAAGGCCAGGGCGGTGTCGGTCGGCGCCAGCCCGGTTTGCGAGCGGGTGAACAGCTTGACGCCCAGCGCCTGCTCCAGCGCTTCGATCTGGCGGCCGATGGTAGGCTGGGTCAGGCCCAGGCTGCGGGCGCCGCCGGACAGCGAGCCCTCTTCCAGCACGGCCAGGAAAGCACGGTACAGATCCCATCCGGGTTCTTGGATAGTCATACAAATATGTATAGCTGCTATGTCGAGATCGCCAATTTTAAACTAATCGCGCCGCTGTTACGCTGGACTCCTGTTTTCTTTATCCAAGGAGATTCACCATGCAACAGCCTACATCACACACATCGCGGAAAATTGCCCTGGTCCTGGGCGCCACCGGCGGCATCGGCAACGCCATGGCGCACAAGCTGCTGCAGCGCGGCTGGCAGGTGCGCGCCCTGCACCGGCGCGCTGCACAGATGGCCGCCGCGGACAGCAGCGGCATCGGCTGGCACCAGGGCGACGCCATGCAGCGGGTGGACGTGATCGCCGCCGCCGAGGGCGCCGCCATCATCGTCCATGCCGTCAATCCGCCCGGTTACCGCAACTGGGGCGAGCTGGTGCTGCCGATGATAGAAAACAGCATTGCCGCCGCCCGCGCCTGCGGCGCGCGCATCATCCTGCCCGGCACCGTCTACAACTACGGCGCCGACGCTTTCCCTGAGCTGAGCGAGACGTCGCCGCAAAATCCGTTCACGCGCAAGGGCGCGATACGGGTCCAGATGGAAGGCCGGCTGCGTAGCGCGGCGCAAAGCGGCGTGCGCTCGCTGGTGGTGCGCGCCGGCGATTTCTTCGGACCGCACCTGGCCAATTCCTGGTTTGCGCAAGGCATGCTCAAGCCTGGCCGCCCGGTGACGGCGGTCACCTACCCCGGCAAGCGCGGCATCGGCCACCAATGGGCTTACCTGCCGGACGTGGCCGAGACCATGATGCAGCTGATCGAGCGCGAAGACGCCCTGGCCGCTTTCGATACTTTCCACATGAACGGCCACTGGGATGCCGACGGCACCGAAATGGTGGCCGCCATCGCCCGCGCCGCCGGGCAGGCGGATCTGAAGGTGAGGAGTTTCCCCTGGTGGCTGCTGCCGGCGCTGGCGCCCTTCGTGCCGCTCATGCGCGAGCTGCGCGAGGTCGCCTACCTGTGGCGCCAGCCCTTGCGCATGGACAACCGCCGCCTGCTCAAGGTGCTGGGCACCGAGCCGCATACCGGCTGGGATCAGGCGGTGCACAGCACGCTGGCAGGCATGGCTTGCATCAAAAAATGATCCACAAGCAACTTTATATTTTGCTGTAATTGATGCCCGGGAATTCATGTCGGGGGATAATGCGTCTTGAACTTGATTCACAAACGGCGGCAGCCGCCGGCGCGCATTTCTGCGGAAGCGCCAGGCGGCTGCGGCCATCAATATTGGAAGCAACGCATTTTGAACACGACAAGAACCAAGCGCTGGACCGGCAAGATGGATTCCCTGACAACTGATTATCTGAAAGATGTCATGGGCAAGATGGAAGTGTACGGCGACCGCGTACAGTTTGGACTGACCAGCCCGGGCCCGCGCCCGTATTATCAGCTCACCAACAGCTCCGACAAGAAGATGGCCTTCGACGGCAACAACCATCTGCTGCATCCGAAGGAAGACGAATTCGTCGGCGTCAACAGCACGCCGGTCTTCTCGCTGGAGCAGATCAAGGCCGCCATCGCCGCCGGCGGCTTCCGCTCCACCAGCAGCAGCTCCCGCGGTTCCAGCGGCGCCACCCGCAGCAGCAGCCCGCGCGCCGGTTCGTCGGCGATGAAAGCCAAGGACCTGATCGACGCCGCACGCTATGAATATTTCAGAAGCAACCGCCAGGCCATGCCAGACGGCATAGGCGAGCATTCGGCGGAAATCACCGAACTGATGCTCAAAGGCAGCTCAGCCGCGGACGCCTTCAACGAAGTCATCAAGCGTCATTTCTGATGCCCCTGCCGCCGCCCGGCAGCGCGCCGGGCCGCAGCATCGGTCAGCCCCGGCCGGGCTGGCATAATGGCCGGATCGCCATTCCTTAAAGGAAGCAGACATGATCCGGGTAATCTTCTTCACCATTGCCGCAGCCGTCACAATCGCCACGCCGCCGGACCGGGCCAACTGTGCGGTTGCCGATGCGTTGATCGGCCAGTACGGCATCTCCTTCTCCGGTTTCACTCAATCCCTGCCCCGCGTCGCCCTGCCGGCGGAACAGCAAAGCCGCCCGCAGGCACTGCTGACGCTGGACCTGCCCAACCGGAACGGCCAGGTGCGCGACGGCTTTTCCCACACAGCGCTGATTAACAAAGAGCAGAAGCGCGTCTGGATTCTGCGCACCGGCGGCTTTGCCGGGGTCTACCAATGGTATGGTCCGGTGGCGTTGCCGGATGCGGATTTTGCCGGCTGCAAGACCGAGCCGGGTGGCATGCCGCAGCCGTCCGGCCGTGCCGGCTAAAGCAGGATTCCAGCGGATTTCAACGTTCGGCGGGAAGCTGGTAATAGGCCAGAAACATATCCACCGCCGAATCGACTACCTGCTGCTGCATCTTGGCGTCCAGCGGCGGCTGGCCCAAGGTGATCTGCGGCCAGAACGCAAAGGTTTTCAACAGGCTCTGCAGTTGATGCGCGGCGAACGCCGGATCCACGATTTTCAGCCGGCCGTCGGCCTGGGCCGCGACGATCCAGGTGTTGACGCCTTCTTCCCGCTGGCCCATCCTGGCCACCATGTCCTGGGTTCGTTCCGGCGAATGGATGGCGGCGGCGATGGCGACCCGCGCCAGATCGAGGAAATTGCTGTCGTTGAGCATGCGCATCTTCGATTGCAGCAGTTCGCGCAGCTGCCCCCGCAGGGGTTTTCCGGGGCGATAGCTGAGCGCGCTTTGCTCCTCGCTGGTCTGCCACAGCCGGGTCAGGATTTCCGCGAACAATTCCTCTTTGCCGGGGAAATGGTTGTAGACCGTGCGTTTGGAGACTTCGGCGCGGGCGGCGATCTTGTCCATGCTGGTGGTTTCGAAGCCGTTGCTGCGGAACTCTGCGATGGCTGCCTGGACGATGGCCTCGCGCTTGCGGTCGGTGAGGCGTTGGACTGTGGTCATGTTGTATCTCGGGATGACGGATAGCTGAATTTTACACCACCCAGTTTACTTTTTGAAAAATAGGCACTACGCTGCGTAGTGTATTTATTTGCCGGACATGCGGCGTTCAAGATCGGGATAAGCAATGAAAGTCATACTGTTTGGCGCCAGCGGCATGGTCGGACAAGGCGTGCTGCGCGAGTGCCTGCTGGACGATGGCGTCGATAAGATACTGGCGGTCGGCCGCGCGCCGCTGGCAGCGACGCACGACAAGCTGAGCCAGATCGTGCTGCCCGATATCAGCCGGCTGGCCGAGCACGCCGGCGCCTTGCAGGATATCGACGCCTGCTTCTTTTGCCTCGGGGTGTCGGCGGCCGGCATGACGGAAGCGCGCTACAGCGAACTGACTTACGACCTCACGCTGGCTGCCGCCAGCGCCGTGGCGGCAGCCAGTCCGCGCATGACCCTGACTTACGTATCCGGCGCCGGCACCGATTCCAGCAAGCGCGGCGGCAGCATGTGGGCGCGCGTCAAGGGCCGCACCGAAAACGCTCTGCTGCGCCTGCCGGTCAAGGCCGCCTTCATGTTCCGTCCGGGCGTCATCCAGCCGCTGCACGGGGTGGTGTCCAAAACCCGTTCCTACCGCCTGTTCTATCTGCTGGCCGGGCCGCTGCTGCCATTGATGAAGCGCCTCTTCCCCAAACACATCACCAGCACCGAGCAGATCGGCCGCGCCATGATCAAGCTGGCGCGCCAGGGCGGCCCCAAACAGGTGCTGGAAAGCGCCGACATCAACGCCCTGTAGATCTCAAGGCAGGCCGTTGCGGCCGTGTCGCAGGAAGCCGGGGCGCTGGCTGAGCCGTTCAAAATAGGCGCTCACGGCCGGATACGCGGCATGCTGTATGGGCGTCATCAGCCAGCGGTTGACCGACAGGCCGAGCGGCACGTCGGCCAGCGTGAAGCTGTCGCCCAATACGTAGGCGCCGGTGGCCGCCAGCCGGCGCTCCAGGATACCGATATGGCGCGACCAGCTGGCCAGCGAGGCAGCCAGCGCGGCGGCATCGTTGTAGTCGGGATTTTTCCGGACCAGCGCCACAAACGCGTAGCGCCAGGAATTGTTCAGTTCGGTCGCCTGCCAGTCCATCCATTGCTCCGCCAGCGCCCGTTCGCGCGGCGCCGCAGGCAGCAGCCGGCCGTCGCCATAGGCCGCGGCCAGGTAGCGGATGATGGCGTTGGATTCCCACAAAACGAAATCGCCGTCACGGATCACCGGCACCATGGCGTTCGGATTCAGCGCCAGGAAATCGGGCGTATCGGTGGCGCGAAAGCCGCTGCCCCAGTCTTCCCGTTCGAACGGTAGGCCCAGCTCATCGCAGGTCCAGAGCACTTTGCGGACGTTGATGGACGACGCTTTTCCCAGAATTTTCAGCATGAGGACTCTCTTTTTTTATCGTAGAAGCGGCTTTTTATGCTACAGATATGCACCGCTGCACGCGGAATTTTAAAAGCAATTTGTCTGAAACCCGCGATTGCGGTAGTCTACATCGCCGATTCCAAGCAAATACGGTGCTAGAATTTGCAACTCACCACTTTTTTTGAGGATTTAACGAAATGAACAAAACCGAATTGATCGACGCCATTGCTACCGACTGCGAAATCTCGAAGGCCGCTGCACAGCGCGCGTTGGAGTCCGTCGTGGACAATGTGATCAAGGCTGTTACTAAAGGCAGTACTGTTCAATTGATTGGATTTGGTTCGTTCTCTTCCGGTAAGCGTGCCGCTCGCGTCGGTCGCAACCCACGTACCGGCGAAGCAATCAAGATCGCTGCAGCCAAGACTGTGAAATTCACAGCTGGTAAAGCATTCAAAGATGCTGTGAACAAGAAGAAGAAATAAGGTAACAATCGTCATTCAGCGCGACTGAGTGCCAGCCCCTTGAAGCGATTCGAGGGGTTTTTTTTCGTCCCTTCTTTTTTTCATGGATAGAAAAATCCTGGCCGCCTCCATCGCCGCCGCTGCCGCGCGGCGCTTCGGGCGCCATCATTTTCATGAACTAAATTGCAAGTAAATTTGTCTATCAAATACGTGCCTGGAATTTCCACGCATTCAACCAGGGAAGGAAGCAGCATGTCCACGTCAGACCATTGCGATCATCATTTTTCACCTGAGTGCGGACAGGCCGGCATCCGCCGCGTACGTCCGTTCGATGCGGCGGCGTTCGAGCAGGCGGTGGCCGCCATGCTGGAGGCCAGCGGCATCGAAATCGATCCGGTGCATACCGGCAGGACTGCGCAGCGGGTGGGAGAACTTTGGCAAAGACGCCTGCTGGACGGCTACGATATCGATCCGGCGGAAGCGCTGGGCGCCGGCTTTGAAGATGCGCGCCGCGACATGGTGGTGATCCGCAATATCGCGGTGCATGGCGTATGCCCGCACCATCTGCTGCCGTTCCGCGGCGTGGCGCATGTCGCCTATCTTCCGGGCGGGCGCTTGCACGGTTTCGGCCGGATCGCGCGCATGATCGACGCCATCGGCCATCGCTACACCTATCAGGAATGGATGACGAACGACATCGCCAACCTGCTGGTCACGCACGGCGCGGCGCAAGGCGCGGCTTGCCTGATCGAGGCCGAGCAGCTCTGCTTGCTGATGGGTGAAAACCGGCGCGGCGACGAACGCGTTGTGACCCAATGCTACGCCGGCGAGTTCGAACGCAATGCCCAGGCCCGCACCGAGTTCCTGCACGCTGTCGGACGCCGATGATCAATTGCGGGCAGGCCGCCGTCGTTCACGCACGGATATGGGCTGGACGGGACTGAGCGCTTGCGAATAGCCCCGGCCGGGCGTTTCAGCCGTTCGCGTTTTGCAACAGCTCCGCCAGCACCTCGGCCGCCCGCGCATTGCGCGCCCCACGCGCCGTCATGGCTGCGACAAATTCCCGGTACTGCTGTTCGAAGCCGCTCACCGGACTCATGCAATCGCTCACCAGCACCAGTTTCGCCATATGCTGCGGACCGAAATGATCGGCGATGTGTTCGGTGGTGGCTTTCACGCAATGGCTGCCGGCTTCGCCGGTGATATAGATGCGGTCCGCCGCGGCCAGGCTGTCGAGGAAGGCCTGGTTGGATTGTGTCAGCAGGTCGTCCGGATCCGGCACTTCGGCCTGCACCGCGGAATAGTGCTCGGTCCACGGATTGCTGCCCTTGCAGATCTTGCCGACGCTGCGCAAGGTGCGTTCTTCCCAGCGGTTGTAGGCGCGCCGCACATCGGCGTGGACGTTGTGCCCCCATGAGCCGATCTCGCAATGGACCGGCCATATCATCAGCCGGTAGCGCCCTGCTGCTTCCAGCTGATCCAGATAGTGCAAGACCCGCGGCAAGGCGCCGGCCAGGCGCGGCAGGTAGCTGCCGCCGCGTACTTCTGCCGCCGCAATCTGGGTGAACGGTGCGACTTCGCCGCCGCCGGCTGTCATCCAGAAGCCGGGATGGGCGATATCGAGCCGGTGATGCGAGTCGAGCGTGATGCTGATGGCGCTGAGGCCGGCGCCGCCCTGCTCGATCAGGCCGGCCACGCGCAGCATGTCGGCGTGGGCGCCCGGTACCGGCAGCGCCGGCGTCGCCGCAGTGCGGCTGTCCGGCAGATAGCCGGGAGGGAGGTCGCAAAAATCGTTTTGCGGATCGATGATCAACATGTGCAGATGACGGCGCATCGGTCGCTCCTGTACTACCTGTCTGGTGTCGAGTTTTTCCGGCTTACAGCGCGGCCAGCATTTTCTTCAATGCGTCCTGTGTGGCCGGATCGCTCAGGCCCAGGTTGCCCTTGGTTTCCAGCAGATGATCGCGGCAGGCCGCCGGCCAGCCGAAGGCATCGTCGTCCAGCGCCAGCCAGCTGGTCGGCTTGCGCCGTTCGACATCGCGCCAGACCTGCATGCCGCGCGGCATGGTGTCGAACTCCGCCGGCGTCAGCTTGGGGTGATGAAAGGTCGAGCCGATCACGCGTTCGCGCAGGCCTGCCGTCAGTTCCTGCCGGGTGTCGTCGAATCCCAGCGCCCGGATCCAGCTGGTGGAGAGGACGATCTTGATCTCGGGATAAGGCGCCAGCAATTCTTCCAGGATCGGCATCCACTCAAAGAATGCGCGGTCGGGGGTGGCGATATAGAGGCCGCGCTTGCGGTTGCGGATTACCTTGGCGTCGTGCAGCACGCCGTTGTAGTCCAGATAGAGAATTTTCATGGTGCGTTGCTTATCAAGGTTGAATCGGCTCCCTGCCTGGACAGGAATGCCGCTATTAGACCGGCAAGTTTACTCCAAGTGGATCGCCATGGTCCCGCAAATCGGCTGCATCGGGCGCGGCGCCATCAAAACAGCGCGCCGCCAGCAGGCTTAAAGCACTGCGGCTATACTCGAAAACCGCACCGATAGCTGAACAAGGAAGTCGCCGTGATACCAATTTCAATTCTGGACCTGGTCCGCATCCGGGAAGGCAGCGATGCCCGCGCCGCGCTCGATAATGCGCGCGACCTGGCCTTGCATGCCGAGGGCTGGAACTACCGCCGCTTCTGGATGGCGGAGCATCACAATATGCGCGGCATCGCCAGCGCCGCCACCGCTGTTGCCATCGGCCACGTGGCCGCCGGCACCAGCACGATCCGGGTCGGCGCCGGCGGCGTCATGCTGCCGAACCACTCGCCGCTGGTGATCGCCGAACAGTTCGGCACGCTGGCCTCGCTGTTCCCCGGACGTATCGATCTGGGCCTGGGACGTGCGCCCGGCTCCGACCAGGCCACCACGCGCGCGCTGCGGCGCGACCCGGCCAGCGCCGAATCGTTTCCGCAAGATGTGCTGGAGCTGCAAGCCTTCCTGGCGCCGGCCGAGGCAGGCCAGCGCATCGTCGCGGTGCCGGGTCATGGCACCAATGTGCCGCTGTGGATACTGGGTTCGAGCACCTTCGGCGCCCGCCTGGCAGCCGAGTTGGGCCTGCCTTATGCCTTCGCCTCGCACTTCGCCCCGGATTCGCTGGAGATGGCGCTGCAGATGTACCGCGCGCAGTTCAAGCCGTCGCGCCAGCAAGCCCGGCCGCATGCCATGGCCGGCGTCAACATCATCGCCGCCGACAGCGATGCCGAGGCGCGGCGCCTGGCCACTACCCAGCAGATGTCCTTCACCGACATGCACCGCGGCGTGCGCGGCCTCAGCAAGCCGCCTATCGACGATATCGAAAGCTACTGGTCGCCGCTGGAAAAGGCCCAGGCTTCGCACATGCTGGCGCATTCGATCATCGGCTCGCCCGAGACCGTGCGCGCCGGCATCGAGCGCTTCCTGCTGCTCACCGGCGCCGATGAACTGATGATCGTTTCCGACGTCTTCGAGCACAAGGCGCGCCTGCATTCGTACGAACTGATCGCCGAAATTGCGCGCGGCATCGAGCCGCTCTGAGCTTCCGTGCTGTTTGCTGCGCCGCCTTCTCCCTGCCAGCTGATCGACAGCACGGCTTTCCTCGGCCGCGGCATCTGGGTCAAGCGCGACGACCTGCTGCATGCCGAGGTCTCCGGCAATAAATTTCGCAAGCTGAAATATCCTTTGCTGGCGCTGCAGGGCCGGCATCCGACCCTGGTCACCATGGGCGGCCCGTGGTCGAATCATTTGCATGCATTGGCGCATGCCGCCGCCCTCGGCGGCTGGCCAAGCATAGGACTGGTGCGCGGCGCCGCCGAGATGAGCAGCGCGACGCTGGACGATTGCCGCCGCCTGGGCATGCAGATCCGCTTCGTGTCGCGCATGGACTATCGCCAGTTGCGCGAAGATGGGCAAGCCTGGCGCCGTCATGTCAGCTCGGCGGACGACAGCCATGTCTGGCTGCCGGAAGGCGGCAGCGCGCCGGCGGCATTGCGCGGCGTGGCGGAGCTGGTGGACGAAATCGAGCAGCAGCTGCAATTCATTCCTGAAGTGATCATGGTCGCCTGCGGCACCGGCGCCACCCTGGCCGGGATCCTGGCGGGCCTGCGCGGCCGCGGCCGGGTGATCGGCGTCGCTGTCCTGAAAGACGCCGCTTATCTGCGCCAGGAAGTTGCGCGCCTGTTGCAGCAGGCCGGCTATCCCGATTACCAGAACTACCAGCTGGTCACCGACGCCCATCACGGCGGCTATGGCAAGGCGCCGCCGGAACTGCGCCAGTTCTGCCGCGATTTTTCGCAAGAACTGGGTTTGCCGGTCGAGCCGGTCTACACCGGAAAATTATTCCATGCACTCCGCAAGCTGCAGCAAGCGCATGCATTCCGCGAGGATGAGCGCGTGCTCGCCGTGCATACCGGCGGCATGCAGGGAGCGCGCGGCTTCATCGATCAAGCGCAAGATTAATACTCGCGCGTCCGGCGGCTGTCCTGGCGCGGCTGTGCGCCATCCAGATAACCGATATCGCGCAGGACATGATCGCTCAGGTCTTGCAGGGTGATCAGCGGCCTGGCGGGCTGAGCCTCCAGCCGTTGCTGCAAGCGGCCGACGGCCAGCCGCAGGGTTTGCAGGATGCCGTCCGCGGCACCTTGCGAGCGCGCCGATACGACGAGGGACGAACCAGTTGATGCTGTAACAGTTTGGCAAGATGTCGATGTGTAGTTCATGGCGGGCTCACAGGTGAGTTGAAGGGAGTTTTAAAATAATTTCTTAAAGCAACTTCGGTATTGGTAAGCATATCGAACCAAACTCCCCTTGGGAAACGACTTGTTTTAACCATCTTGGTCAGCTATGCTTACCAACATGAGCCGACTTCCACTACACACCCTGCCGGTCTTCCGCAGCGCCGCCCGTTCGCAGAACCTGCGCGCCACCGCAGTCGAAATGCACCTTACCCACAGCGCCGTCAGCCAGCAGATCGGCGTACTGGAGCAGCAGCTGGGCTTTCCCCTGTTCGAGCGCCGCGGCCGCCGCATCGTGCTCAACGAAGCTGGCCAGACTTTGCTGTGCAGCGTCGAGTCCGCGCTGGCGCAACTGGACACCGGCGTACTGGCCGCCGCAGCCGCCGCAATCGGCACCTCGCAACGCCTGCGGCTGACCGTCATGCCCTCTTTTCTGCAACGCTGGCTGCTGCCGCGCATGCATCGCTGGCGCGAGCGCCATCCCGACATCGCGCTGGAACTGCATTCCTCGCAGCAGCTGATGGACTTGCAGCGCGATGGTTTCCACGTCGCGCTGAGGCAAGGCAAGGGCGGCTGGCCGGGCTTGAGCGATGAGCGCCTGATCGACAGTCCGCTGGTGGTGGTGGCTTCTCCCGCCACCGCGCGCCGCTTGCAAGGCGGCAGCGTCGCCGCCCTGGCGCACGAACCGCTGCTGGGCAGCGCCGAGTCCTGGGACCGCTGGTTCAGCGAAGCCGGACTCAAGCTGCGCAGCAATCCGGTGGCCACATTCAGCGATGCCGGCCTGATGCTGCAAGCCGCCGAGCAAGGGCTGGGGATTGCGCTGGGACGCGAGTTCATGGTGGCCGACGCCCTGCGCGACGGCCTGCTGGTGCAACTGTCGGAACAGCGGCTGGCGCCGGATGTCGACTACGCTTCCTACTTCCTGGTATATCCGCCCGCCCTGCGCGACTGGGCGCCGCTGCAAGCCTTGCGCGGCTGGCTGCATGACGAAGCGTGCGCCTTGCAGAAAAACATTGCGCCGGCGCCGCCGGTCATTACGCCGATGGCGGCAGAGCCGCAAAGGAAATCGGCGGCGCGTGCTAAAGCGGCAAAACCGAAGCCTTAGCGGCAGGTTCCGCCGGCAAGAAGTCGGCAGCCTGGCGCGTCACTGTGCCGCTATCCAGCCAGGCCAGCGATTCCAGCCACAGACTGTCGCTGAAGCGATCGTGGAAAAATGCGAAATGGCCGATTTCGGCCAGCGCCAGCTCTTGCGGCCGGACCACTACATGGGTGCGCTCGCTGCCGCGGTAGTGGCGCAGCAGCCGCAGCACGGCGGACGGGGTGCCGAAGTCGTCGTCGCTGATGCTGTAGGCCAGCAGCGGGCAACGCAGCTGCGGGAACAAACGGCCGGCGCCGGCCGGCGCCAGGCGCGCGCGGCGGAACGCCCATTCATACGCGACGCCGGCCGGCAAGTCTTCCAGCCAGCCCAGCCGGCGCCCGGGAAAGTAACCGGCCAGCGCCGTCGCCAGCGGCATCAGCACATGCCACTTCAGCAGCATGCGAAAGCGCGCGCGGGCGGCGTAGTCCTGCCAGTAGGCGAACTGCGCCGCCACCGTCAGCATGCGGTCGATGCGGCCGCCGGAAGCGCTGAAGCCTGGCAGCACGCCGCCTATGCTGTGGCCGACCACGGCGATGCCGGCATCGGGAAAATTCTTGATCACCCATTGCAGGATGCCTTCGAAATCCTTGCTGCCCCAGTCGAACTTGCTGGCCTTCAGGCTGCGCAGCGAAAGCGGCCGCGAGGCGCCGATGCCGCGGTAGTCATAGGTGACGGCGAGATAGCCATGGGCTGCCAGGAAGCGGGCGTAGCGCGCATAGTAGCTGGCCTTGACGCCGGTGGCGCAATTGATGATCGCCACTCTTTGCGGCAGCTGCAGCCGGTCGGAGTAGTGCAAGGTGGCGGCCAGTGGATAGCCATCGGTGGCGGTGATCCGGGTGGGGGATTCGATCTGCATTTGTCCTCGAACTGCGGCTCTGTAAGTCATCGATTGTAGAGAGCAAAAGGCGCGGGCATAAGGTATGCTGCCATCATCTCTTTGTTGAGCATGACTCACCAATATGAACAATCTCGACGCCAATTCGCTGATCATCTTCCATCATGTCGCCAGCGGCGGCAGCCTGACCAAGGCCGCCGAGGCGCTGGGGCTGTCGCGTTCCGCGCTCAGCCACCGTATCAAGGCGATTGAAGCGCGGCTCGGCTGCCAGCTGCTGATCCGCACCACCCGCAGCGTCAGTCTGACCGACGCCGGCTACCGCCTGGCGGCCTATGCCGGCCGGATCGCAGACACCCTGGGCGAGGCCAACCTGCTGGCCAACGGCCTTAACCAGGACAGCGCCGGCCTGCTGCGCATCTCGGCGCCGTCCGGCCTCGGCACGGTCTGGCTGCGGCCGCTGATCCTGGCATACATGGAGGCCAATCCGCTGGTCAGCGTCGATTTGCGTCTCAATGAGTTCGCGGTCGACATCACCAGGGATCCGTTCGACCTGGCGATCCGCGTGACCTCGCAGCCGCCGGAAAATGTGGTGGCCAAGAAGCTGTTCGGGATTTCCTGGTGGCTGTGCGCCAGCCCGGAACTGGCGGCGCGCTTTGCCGACGAACTGGCAGTGCCCGATATTTCGGCGATACCGGTGGCCGGTTTCGCCCGCGCCAGCCAGCTGCACGACATCGTGCTCACGCGCGGCAAGCAGAAGCTGCAGGCGATGCGTTCCCCTGTGTTGGTCTCGAATGAATTGCAGGTGGTGCGCGATGCGCTGCTGCGCTCGCTCGGCATGGCGGTCCTGCCAGACTATTACGCGAAGCAGGACGTGCAGGCCGGGCGCCTGCTGCGCTTGTTGCCCGAGTGGCAGGTCGATGCCGGCTACGGCGATCATGTCTACGCCTTGCATCTGCCTGGCCGGATGACGCCGCCGCGGGTCAAGCGGCTGATTGATTTCCTCAAGCGGCGCAGCCAGTAGTCATCGCTATTGTTGAGTTTTCTTCACCGCAGATGTGATCCTGCGCTACCTTATCCTGCTTCTGCGCCGCGTCTAAAATGACTCCCGGACGGCAGCGTTTGCGCCGCATCTCAACCCCCTCTGCGGAAACCTTATGACTGCCAAGCCGCGCGCCACCTGGCTGATGCTGACCTGCTTCGGCATGATCCTGTTCCTGTGCATCGGCCAGCGCCATAGCTTCGGCCTGTTCCTGCGGCCGATGAGCATGGATCTGGGCTGGGAGCGCGCCACGTTTTCCTTTGCCATCGCCTTGCAGAATCTGGTGTGGGGCGTCAGCCAGCCGTTCACCGGCATGCTGGCCGACCGTTACGGCGCCAGGCGCACCTTCATCGCCGGCGGCATTTGCTATGCACTGGGCCTGTACGGCATGTCGCAAGCCGGCAGCGGACTGCAGCTGGCGGCCAGCGCCGGACTGCTGGTCGGCGTCGCCCAGAGCTGCACCGGTTTCGGCATCGTCTACGGCGCGGTCGGCAAGCTCGTCAGCGCGCAACAGCGTGGCATGGCGCTGGGCATTGTCGGCGCCTTCGGCTCGCTCGGCCAGTTTGCCATGCTGCCTTCCAACCAGGCCTTGATCGGCCATCTGGGCTGGTCGCATGCGCTGCTGATCGGCGCCGGCCTGTGCCTGCTGATGGCGGCGCTGGCGTTCGGCACGCCGGCCGGCGCCGGCAAGCCTGCGGCCAGCGCCGGCCAAAGCATGCGACAGGCGCTCAGCCAGGCTTTCCGCCACAAGGGATTTCTGCTGCTGACCCTGGGCTTCTTCGCTTGCGGCTTCCAGCTGGCGTTCATCGCTACCCACTTGCCGGCTTACCTAGCCGACCAGGGACTGAGTCCGACGGTGGGCGTGACTGCGCTGGCGATCGTGGCGCTGGCGAATATCCTGGGCACCTGGCTGTGCGGCTATTTCGGTGAAAAAATCAGCAAGAAATACCTGCTGGCGGCGATCTACGGCATCCGCGGCATCGCCCTGGCGGCCTACGTCCTGCTGCCGGCGACGCCGCTGACCACGTATGTCTTTGCCGCCGTCATGGGGCTGATATGGCTGGGCACGGTGCCGCTGTCGAATGGCGTGGTGGGGCAGATCTTCGGCTACCAATATATTTCCACCCTGTACGGCTTTGTCTTCCTGAGCCACCAGCTGGGCAGCTTTCTCGGCGTCTGGCTGGGCGGCCTGCTGTTCGACATGACCGGCAGCTACCAGCCGGTCTGGGCCATCGCGATAGGCCTCAGCGCGGTGGCGGCCATCATCAGCCTGCCGATCGACGACCGCGCGGTCCAGGCCAGGCCCGTCCATGTCTGAGCCGGCACCCCTGCGTTTAAGGCAATGGCTGGCGATCCTGCTCGGCGGCGCCCTGCTGCTGGCTTTGCTGGCAGCCTGTTTCCGCGCTTATCTGCGGCCGGATTTCCTGCTGGAGCTGATTTCAAGCAGTTTAATGTGCTGATTGATGTGCAAATCGAGGGCATGGCGCTCACGCAGCTGCCAACGGTGGTTAAAATCGGGGCTGCCATCGATTCCTTTACACCATGACCCAGCCGGACCCCGTCAAACGCCTCACCTGCCCTGGCTGCACGCGGCCGCAGCGCACTTGCCTCTGCGGCTGGATCAGGCCGACCGCGCACGCGGTGCAAGTGCTGATCCTGCAGCATCCGCTGGAAGTCCATCAAGCCAAGGGCAGCGCCGCCCTGCTGCAGCTGAGCCTGCCCGGCAGCCGGCTGGAGGTCGGCGAAGCCTTTGCGGAACCGGTGTTGCAGGCGCTGCTGCAAGCGCCGCCCGGCGGCCGCACCGTCCTGCTGTATCCGGACACGCCCGGAGACCAGAGCTTGCAGCTGGCCGCGCCGCCGCCGCTGGACCCGGCGCGGTTGCCTGAAGCGGAAAAACTGCGGCTGGTGGTGCTCGACGGCACCTGGCGCAAGAGCCGCAAAATGCTCTACCTCAATCCGCTGCTGCAGCAGCTGCCGCGCCTGGCGCTGCAGAATATGCCGACCGCGATGCCGGCCTCGCGCTACCTGATCCGCAAGGCCCAGCGGCCGGGGCAGTTGTCCACGCTGGAGGCGACTTGCCACGCCCTGATGCAACTGGAGCATAATGAGGAGCGCTATTTGCCCCTGCTGACGGCTTTCGATGGCTTCGTGGCGCAGCAGCTTGCCTATGGGGGGCGCTGAAAACCGTGGTTTTCCGGCTACGCGCGGCATCGACTTCCGGCTTGCGCTCGTGTATCCTCCGCAGTCTCTCCCTAAGTGTTTGTTTTCTCTCGGCAACAAATGCTTACCCTGCAAGTATTCCATCGGTAACAAGATAACGGTCTGGCAGTCGGCCTGACCGCCAAGCCAACGTGTGAGGACGCATGAAGGACTATTACGCCGTTCTCGGCCTAGACAGTGATGCAACGAGCGGCGCGCTGAAAAGCGCCTATCGCAAGAAAGCCTCAGAGTTTCACCCCGACAGGAATAGCGCGCCCGATGCGCCGGCCCGCTTCCGCGATGTGCAGGAAGCCTACGATCTGTTGTCGGATGCCGTGAAACGCCAGGAATACGATGAAAACCGGCGCCGCAGCCTGTTGGAAAATCCGCTTGAGAGCGCCCGACAAATCTGGACCACTTATATGAACAAGGTTATGCAATGATGCTTTCCGCTTTTTTCGAAGACTTGACCAAGGCTTACCAGGCAGAACTGGAAGACTTGCAAAGCGATTCCGAAGGCAACGATATCCTGACATCGCGCCTGAAGAGCAAGCGCTCGCAGTTTGCGCTGATGATGCCGATGATAGAAACCGATCCGGAAATGGTGGCCGTGGCGTTTCATGGCGGCGTCGATTTCACCAATCCGCAGCAGCTGACCATGCTGCTGGGCGAAGAGCCTGACGATTTCCCTTCCTGGAACGAGGTCGCCGATGCGGTGCAGTTCGAGTCGTGGGCGCAAAAGCTGGCCGACATCGCTTTGCAGGAACCGGGCGGCGAGCGCTTCCTGATCACCAGCGTTTGCCTCGAATACCTGTATGAGAAGAGCAACGGCAGCTACCAGGGCGTCTACGGCCACTCGGCCCATGGCGAATCGGACGACGCAGTGGAAGGCGTCGAGGAAGACGAAGAAGACGGCCGCGACCTGGAAATCGAAGGCGCCGACTGGCTGGCGGAGCAGGGCTTCGAACGGCTGGGCTGATTTAAACATTTTGACACTGTGATTCCATGACAAACGCGCTCGTAGTAAAAGCAGCAAACCTGATCCGCAACGGCGATATCGCCGGGGCCGAATTCGCTTTGGTCAGCCTGGCCGAGACTGAAGGCGATTACGCCCTGGTCGCCGCGCTTGACACGCTGCCGCCGAAAGACCTGCTGGCGGTGATCCGCGAATACGACACCTCGAAAGAGTCGGTGGTCAACCTGCTGGTGACGCCGGAGCAGTTCGCGCGCGCCGTGGTCATGGAACGTCTGTACGGCGACCATAGCCATATACGCCTGCGCGGCATGATCAACGCCGTGCTGTTCCGCGACGATAGCCACACCGGCGAATTCATCGAAGCCATCGGCGAGGTCGACGGCGGCTGCGAAGCGCTGATCGATTACCTGTCGGATCGCGACGAAGAAGTCGTGCATTTCGTCACCTACGACACCTTCAACGTCAACCGCATGGAAGAAGGCGATGAAGTCGACAAGGCGGAAATCAGCGATCGCGACTGGAAGGAACTGACCTGGCTGCTCAAGCATGAGCATGCCGACATGTTCGAGCAGATCTGGCCGGTGCTGAAGAAGCGCATGAAGGAACGCCTGCGGCGCGAAGCCGAGCAGGAAATGCTGGAGCAGCAGGCGCAGGAGCCGCAGGAGCGGCGTGTGCGTCCCGCTGCTGCCGCAACGCCCGCGGCCATCGCCGATTCCGGCGAAGAGTCGGCGCTCTGAGCATCGGCTGTTTCTGTTTTCACCGTTCCTGAACTGACGCATCCCATGTCCGACAAGCACCGGAATATCGATCTCATCGACAAGCGCCCTTTCTTTGAAAAGGCGCTTGGCTTTGGTCTCAAGAGCGGCATCCTGGACCAGGAAAAATGCCGCGCCATGATAGAAGACGCCGCCAAGGGCACGGTGCAGGTGGCCGCCTTTTTCGGCACCAGCCATCTGCATGCCGACCTGGAAAATGCGCGGCAGCGTATCGTCAACCTGATCAGCCTGTACCTGGAACAGACGTTCAGCGGCGATCTGCGCAAAGCCGCGGAATCCCTGCGCGACAACACCTTCCTGTCGCATTCGCGCGGCGGCAACGAGATGCTGAAAGCTTTGCATGCGCTGCCGGATTCCACCATTTTCGGCGATAGCAAGGGCCAGGGGCTCAAGGAATTCCAGGATGAGCGGACGCTGGCAAAGCCGTTTTCCCTGAATGCTTATCGCAAGGAATTGAAGTCGCGCGAGGAGGCTGCGGCGGTGTTGGCGGCGGCTTTGTGGTTTGCCGATGACATGGGCGTGGAGCGCGCTGCGCTGGAGTTTGCCGGGGCAGAGACTGTGATTCGCACGGCCTTGCTGGCGCGGCTTGGCGGCGCCGAGGAGTTTCCTGGGCGGCTGGGGTTTGCCAGGCTGGTCGCTACGGTGCGCGATGAAGGCGTTGTCGGCGGCAAGCTGAAAATTCCTCGGCAGTTGCTGGACGATGTGCCGGTTGAGCATCGCGATATTGCCGGCAAAGTGCGGCGTGAAATCGAGAAACAGGATGCGCTGGCAGATGCCGGGGTAGGGCTTGATTCCTTGCTGAATCTGATCGAGTTGCGTTACTTCGTGCTTGAGGGCGGGCTGGAGGATGCGGACGGGTTCGATGCGCTGGTGTCGAAGGAGTGGAGCAAGGTTACCAAGGGCAAGGAAGATCCTTATTCGCGTTTGACGATCTTCATGTGCATTGCGGCGGGCATCAAGCCGAAGACAGCGGTGTCGGAGACCGAGGCGCGGGCGATGGTTCGGCGGGTGCGCGAGCATGGTTTCGAAAGTGAAGCGGTGTTGGCGTTCATCCGCGATGCGGCGCCGTTCGAGATCAAGGATAACCTGCTGTCTTTGTGGGAGGACGAGTTCCTGCCGGAGGCGGAGCAATACCTGCTCGATGACGACGACCTCAAATTCACACGCGCGATGAAATTCCTGAAAGAGAACTGCAACATCAAGCTAAAAGCCGCCACCAAATAAAGAAAAGCGATTGCGCTACTCCGGTAGCAGTCAAATGGGGTCAGAGTTTTTTTTCGCGTCCTTTGCGAAAATTACTCTGACCCCATTTGACGTTCTACGACGTAGGTGCGATAGCGTTCTAAGCTCGATCTGATTTGGCGACCTCCACGGAGGGAATGCCAAAAGCAACGGTAACTTAGTTAAATAGGGTCGGAGTTTTTTTTCGCGGCCGTTTGCGAAAATTACTCCGACCCTATTTAACGGGCTACGGAGTATATGCGGCGGAAATCCAAGAACGGTCTGTGGATTGCTAAAACTTTTTCTACTCCGTGGACGCTAGCCGGGAGCGGCCCGGCAGCCGCTCACTTTCTTTTGCTTCGCCAAAAGAAAGTAAGCAAAGAAAAGGCGACCGCAAAGCCGTTGCCCTCCCTTCGGTCGGGTCCCCAAATCCGGCGCATGCCAGCCGGGTGGGGGACAAAACTCGCCTTCGGCTCAAACATGTCCCCCACCCGGCTGACACGCGCCGGATTTGGCAACGTCTCAATGCGGGGTACTTCAAAAAC
>NZ_JAGQEE010000003.1 GCF_018304945.1 Collimonas humicola
TTGCCCCTCACCCGGCTGGCGCGCGCCGGATTTGGGGACCCGACCGAAGGGAGGGCAACGGCTTTGCGGTCGCCTTTTCTTTGCTTACTTTCTTTTGGCCGGGCCGCGCAGGCAAGCAAAAGAAAGTAAGTAGCTGCCGGGCTACCCCCGGCTAGTATCCACGGAGCAGCAACAGTTTTAGCAACCTGCAGGCCGTTCTCAGCATGCCAAGACATGTACTCCGTAGAACGTCAAATGGGGTCAGAGTAATTTTCGCAAAGAACCGCGAAAAAAAACTCTGACCCCATTTGACTGCAATGGCGGATCAGCGACCAGATGTGCTAGGCCGGTTGGTTAGCCGCTCGAGCAACTGCGGTCCGCAACGGACGGCAGAACCAGGCCCCCGCGGCCAGTTGCACCACCAGCCCAATCATCCACGACGCACGATGCGCCACCACCGCATATCCCCCGCCATCATGCGGCCACGCATTCAGCAACAAGCCGAATCCATACTGCACCACAAACGCCCCCGCAAAAATCGCCAAGGTCAAACCGGTACTCACCCGCCCAGCAAGATGCGACGGAAACTCCCGCACCAGCGCCGCATACGACAACACCCCAGACGTCCCGAACACCCCATACATCCCCCACAACAACCAGCCCGGCGCCGGCGCATCAAGCAAGATCAGCAACTGCGCCAGCATGAACAAGAACATCCCCGCCCCCGCAGTGACATGCAAGGAAATCCCCCGCTGCTGCAAACACCGCGCCAGCCAGCCCGAGCCCACCGCCCCCAGCACCATCGCCAAGCCCGCCAGCGCCACGATATTCGCCGCAGCAACCGGCGCCAAACCGCTCACATCCCGCAGATAAGGCCCCGCCCACAAACCCTGCACCCCAAGAAACACCCCCTGGCTCGCCATGACAAACGGTGCAGTACGCCAGAACACCGCACTGCGAAAAATCGCGCCGATATCGCGCAGCTGCGTCCCCAGCGAACTTTCAGGATGCTGCTCATCCTTCTCCGGCACCAGCGTGAACAAGCCCAGCACGATCAGCAAGATCAATCCAGCCACCACCACAAACAGCACGCGCCAGGTAGTCACTCCAAGAGCCCAGGCAATCGGGGTGCCGGTAGCCACCGCCCCCAGGCCGCCAATCGCATAAATGGCGCCGTTCATCAAGGGCAGGTGATCGTGCGGAAACCAGGCCACGATCGCCTTCAGGCCGGCCATCAGGCATGCCGATGTACCAATCCCCAGCAGCAGGCGGCCGACCAGCAGGCTGCCGAAGCCATGCGCATTGGCCGACACCAGCGCGCCGGTCGCCGCCACCAGCAGCAGGCAGGCCAGCACCCGGCGCGGACCGAAGCGGTCCAGCAGCAGCCCTAAGGGCAGCTGGCAGGCTGCAAAGGCAAAGAAGTACAAGCTGGTCAGCAAGCCCAGCTGCGCCGGCGACAGGCCGAGTTCGCTGCTGAGCAGCGGCGCCAGCGGCAAATTGATGCCGCGCGCCAGATAGGAGATGAAATAGCCCGAAGAAAATATCAGGAACACACGGGTAGCGAGTTTCATGGCAGATCACTCATAAGAACAGAATATGTCGATAGTAGAGAGCAAGCCGTGTGAAGGCCAACGAAGTGTTTTATCCTTATATGTGAATGGAATTAACCGATCAACCGAAAACCGCCGCCCAAGCCCCCGCCGCCATGTTTGAACGCCTGCCGCCCACCCAGACCCTGCGCGCCTTTGAAGCCGCAGCCCGCCTCGGCAACTACACCCGCGCCGGCGAGGAACTGAACCTGACCCATAGCGCCATCAGCCACCAGATCCGCGCTCTGGAGCAGCGCACCGGGCGCAAGCTGTTCCAGCGCGAGGGCCGCCAGATGGCGCTGACCGACAGCGGCCGTCTGCTGGCGGGAGAAATACGGCAAGCGCTGACGACGCTTGACCGTGCCCTGCACATAGGCCGCGCTGAAACCGGGCGCGCAGCGCAAGTCTTGCGCGTCAGCGCGCCGCCCTCGTTCGCCAGCGCCTGGCTGGTGCCGCGCCTGGCGGCATTCCACCGGCAGCACCCGCATATCAACATCAGCTTGCGCAGCGCCCACGAACTGAGCGAACTCGATTTCAGCAATGCCGACGTCGCCATCTGGTATGGCCGCGCCGGCCACAAGAATCATCGCTACGAGCGCCTGCTCAAGGAAGTGATTTTTCCGGTCTGCAGCCCAGCCTTCGTCGCCAGCCATCCAGACCTCAGGCCGCAAGACCTGCCGCGCCATCCCTTGCTGCGCTTTGCCCACCATGGCGGCTGGGAACCGTGGTTTGCCGCGGCCGGCATCCAGCACGGCGAACCACAAAGCGGCCCGGTCTACGACGACCCCATGCATCTGCTGGACGCCGCCGCGGCCGATCAAGGCATCGCCCTGGCGCGCAGCTGCCTGGTGCACAACCATCTCGCCAGCGGCCGCCTGGTGCGCCTGTTCGACATCACGGCGCCGGCGCGCGGCAGTTATTTTTCAGTCTCGCCCTTCGATACTACAAAGACAACTACAATTACGGATTTCCAGGACTGGCTAAGCGCCATCCTGATTGAATCAAGCATAAAGGAATAACAAGCGATGCCGACCATTACCACGCTGACGCTATACCCGATAAAATCCTGCGCCGGCATTGCCCTGCAGGCGGCGACGATTACCGCTGCCGGCCTTTGCCATCAGCAAGTGCACGACCGCGAATGGATGGTGGTCGACGGCGCCGGGCAATTCCTGTCGCAACGCAGCCATCCGCGCATGGCGCTGATCGTGCCAGCCTTGCAGGCCGGCAGCATGACCCTGCAAGCGCCAGGCATGGCGCCGCTGGAAATCCCGACCGCGCCGCTGCCAACCGGCTTGGCCCCTGTCATCGCGGTCACCATCTGGGACGACCATCTCAGCGCCCACGACTGCGGCGGCGAGGCCGGCCGCTGGCTTTCGCAATTGCTCGGCCAGCCTTGCCGGCTGGTGCGTTTCGACCCTGCCGTCAAACGGCTGGCGAGCAAGAAATGGACGGACGATGCGGACGTTCCGACCCGCTTCCCCGACGGTTTTCCGATGCTGGTGATTTCACAGGGCTCGCTGGATGACTTGAACCAGAAGCTGCAGGCCCAGGGCCGCGCCGCGGTGCCGATGAACCGCTACCGTCCGAACCTCGTGATCGATGGCGTGGACGCGTTTGAAGAAGATTTTGCCGCGACAATCGAAGCCGGGCCGCTGCGTCTGCAGCTAGTCAAGCCGTGCACGCGCTGCCCGATGCCCGCGGTCGACCAGGCTACCGGCGAGTTCGGCCCCGATCCCATGGATATCCTGCAGACCTATCGCGGCAATCCGCGCGTCGACGGCGCGCCCACCTTTGGCGTCAATGCCATCGTGCAGGACGGCGCCGGTGAAACCCTGCATGTCGGCCAGGAGATCGCGCTTGAACTGGATTTCTGACGCTTATTTTGCCAACCGGCCGTCGCGCCGCTGCCAGATGGCCAGCGGATTGGCATCCTGCACGGCAGCGGGCAACAAGTCTTGCGGCAGGTTCTGGTAGGACACCGGACGCAGGAAACGGTAGATCGCCGCACTGCCGACCGAAGTGCTGCGGCTGTCCGAAGTCGCCGGGAAGGGGCCGCCGTGCACCATTGCATGCGACACTTCAACCCCGGTCGGAAAGCCATTGACCAGGATGCGGCCGGCCTTGCGCTCCAGCAGCGGCAGCAGGCGGCGCGCCAACGCCGCGTCGCCGTTCTCCATTTGCAGGGTGGCAGTGAGTTGCCCTTCCAGCTGCTCGCTGACTTGCAGTAGTTCCGCCTCATCGGCGCATGCCACCAGCAAGGAGACCGGCCCGAATACTTCCGCGCTCAACACCGGATTAGAGAGGAAGGCTGCCGCGCTGGCAGCAAACAAGGCCGGCACCGCCTGGCAGCCCTCCGCAGCGGCTCCCCGCCCGAATTGCCTGACATCGGCCTGCGCCGCCAGCGTCGCTACGCCTTGCTCATAGGCTGCATGAATACCTGTAGTCAGCATGACCGCCGCGCTGCGCTGCGCCAGTTCCTCGCCGGCACGTTGCGCAAAGCGCTCGAAATCGGCGCCAGCCAGGCCGAGCACCAATCCAGGATTGGTGCAAAATTGACCCGCTCCCAGCGTCACCGAATCGGCGAAACCTTTGGCGATGGCTTCGCCGCACGCTGCCAGCGCCGCCGGCAGCAGATAAACCGGATTGATGCTGCTCATTTCGGCATACACCGGGATCGGCTGCGGCCGCGCCGCCGCCACCTGCATCAGGGCCAGCCCGCCCTGGCGCGAGCCGGTGAATCCCACCGCCTGTATGTGCCGATTCTGCACCAGCGCAGTTCCCAACGCATTGCCGCTGCCGGTCAGCAGCGAAAACACGCCTTCCGGCAAATTGCAGATGGCAACCGCCTGTTGCACGGCGCGTCCGACCAGTTCCGAGGTGCCAGGATGCGCCGGATGCGCCTTGACCACCACCGGACAGCCTGCCGCCAGCGCGGCAGCGGTATCGCCGCCCGCCACTGAAAACGCCAAGGGAAAATTGCTGGCGCCGAACACCGCCACCGGACCGACGGCGATATTGCGCAAGCGCAGATCGACGCGCGGCTGCGGCAAGCGCTCAGGCAGGGCTGGATCGATGCGGGCATCGTTCCACGAGCCTTCGCGCAGCACTGCGGCAAACAGCATCAGCTGTCCCACCGTACGGCCGCGTTCGCCTTCCAGGCGGGCGCGCGGCAAGCCGCTTTCCGCCATAGCGCGCAGGATCAGTTCATCGCCGATGCCGAGGATCTGCTGCGCGATCGTTTCCAGAAACCGGGCGCGCGCTTCCTGGCCGGTTTCTCGATAGGCATCGAAAGCGGCTTGCGCCAACGCGCAAGCGCGCTCGACATCCTGCGGCCCGGCGCTATGGAAATCCGGCCCTATCTGTTTGCCCTGGACCGTATCGAAGGCCTGGAATACAGCACCCTGGCTATGGCTCTGGCTGCTGCCGATGATGGATTGTCCGCTGATGGGCATGATTCCTCTTGCGTGATATTTCTTAGTTGTCTATGACTTTGCGCGCAAACAGTTCCAGGTAGTCGATCAGGGCGCTGGCGCCTTTGACCGCTTCCTGCGGATCGCCGTCAGCCACCGAAACCGCCATCTGCATATGGCATTTGGCGCCTTCGACGATGTCGCCTTCGTGCTGGAAGGCATACCAGAAACGCCGGCACTTGATGATCAGCGGCGTCACCGCCGCCACTGCCGACGGATTGCGGCAAGCCGCGTGCACCACGTGATCCAGTTCCTGGTCGGCTTGCATGTAGGCGCCCAGGTCGTCCTTCTTGGCCGCCGCCACCATCCGCTTGGCGCAAGCCAGCAAATCCTTGCGCTGCTGCGGCGTCGCCTTGCGCGCGGCGCTTTGCGCGATCAGCTGGTCCAGCACGCGCCGGGTCTCGATCAGGGTCAGGTGCCCGGCCGCTTCAATATCGCTGACGATCAGGCCGCGCCGCGGCATCTGCTCGATCAGGCCGTTCGAGGTCATGCGCATCAAGGCTTCGCGCAAGGGCGTGCGGCCATGCCCCGTCATCTCCACCAGATCGGCTTCGACGATGGGCGCGCCGGGCGCAATCTGCAAGGTGACGATCAGGTTTTCCAGCGTGTCGTAGGCGATATCCGCCGCCCGCAATTTGGGCGGCGGCAGGCTGCGTTCATTTTTTTTACTGCTGACCATGATGTTTTAGCTATCCCTATTCTGCTTACCCCGTACCGTTTCCCTGCACGGGCAAGATCAAATGATAGCAGTCCAGCCGCCGCCCGCTGCAGATTGAACGCGTAATGAAGGCTTAATGAAGACTTACTGGTCAAGCTTGAACTGGCTCAGGTCGGGACGGGTATCGATGGCATGCTGGATGACGGCGGCGACGCGCGCGCGCTCGGCTCCTGCCAGCGGCTGGCGCGGACGGCGCACGATTTCATTGCCGACGCCGGCCATCGCCTCAATCAGCTTGAGGTTTTGCACCAGCTTGGTCGAGACGTCCAGATGCAGCAGCGGCGTCATCCATTGATACAGCTTGAGCGCTTCTTCATAGCGCTTGGCTTTCATCAGCGTGTACAACGCCACCGTTTCTTTCGGGAAGGCCACTACCACGCCGGCCAGCAAGCCGTCCGCGCCGATAGCCAGCGCTTCGAAGGCCAGGTCGTCGACGCCCATGAACAATTGATAGCGGTTGCCCAGCGCATTGCGCAAGTCCGTGATGCGGCGGATGTTGTCGGTCGATTCCTTGATCGCCACCAGCCATTTGCAATCCGCCAGCTCGACGAAATCCTGCGGTGTCAGGTCGACCCGGTAGGCCACCGGATTGTTGTAGACCATGATCGGCAGCTGCGCGGCGTCGGCGATGGTGCGCAGGTTGTCCTTGGCTTCGCGAGCGTCGGCCACATACAGCACCGACGGCATCACCATCAAGCCCTGCACGCCCAGCTTGGCGGCTTGCTCAGCGAAATGCACCGCATCGCGGGTGCGCAGCTCGGAGACATTGGCTAGCACCGGCACGCGGCCGTTGGCCACCGACAATGCGATTTTCGTGACTTCGAGTTTTTCATCCAGCGACAGCGTGCTGGCTTCGCCCAGCGAGCCGCAGGTGACCAGGCCATGTACCCCGCTGTCGATCTGGAAGGCGTAATGCTTTTCCATCTCGGCGTGGTCGAGATCTTCGTTTTCCTTGAACTTGGTGGTGACGGCGGGGAATACGCCTTCCCATTTTGCTGACGACATGTGCGGCTCCTTGAAAAAAAAGAAACTGGCTGGTGCGGCGGCCAGTGCTGGAAAAGATCGATGAAAGCGATACTAATATCTTGCAAATATATTTGCAATATATTTAAATGAAGCCTCCGCACATGAAAAAGGAAGCAAAAACACGACTCGCAAAAGCCGGCCCGCCGGGGCTGCCAATACTGTGCAGAACTCTGCATGGATCTTGCACAGATCAGTACAAATCCAAGAAAACTATTCAGGAGCGAAGAAAATGAGCTTTACCGTCAAAGCAATTTGCCTGGCCTGCAGTGTGGTATTGAGCGCAGCATCCGCGGCGCAGGAAGTCGTCAAGATCGGTCTGACGAGTCCGCTGACCGGACCACAGGCGCCGGCTGGCAAAGATAATGAAAGCGGCGCCAAAATGGCGGTCGAACAACTCAACAGGAACAAGTTCACGGTCGCCGGCAAAGTGTTGAGCTTCCAGCTGCTGACCGAAGACGACCAGGGCGATCCGAAAGCCGGCGTTGCGGCGGCGCAGAAACTGGTGGACAGCAAGGTCAAGGCGGTGCTCGGTCCCTACAATTCGGGCGTGGCGATCCCGGCCTCCAAGGTGTATAACGATGCCGGCGTGGTGATGGCCACCGTCGGCACCAATCCGCGCATTACGCAGCAGGGTTACGAGCATGTGTTCCGGCTCGATCCCAACGATAGCCAGCTGGGCGGCAACATGGCGGTCTATGCGGCCAGGCAGCTGAAACTGAAAAAGGTGGCGGTCATCGATGACCGCACCGCTTACGGCCAAGGCGTCGCCGATGCCTTCCTGAAAGCGGCCAAAGCCAGCCAGATCGAGATCGTCAGCCGTGAATTCACCAACGACAAGGCGAGCGAATTCAGCGCCATCCTGACCTCGATCAAAGGCAAGCAGGTCGACGCCATCTTCTACGGCGGCTACTTCGCCCAGGCCGCCGCCATGAAGCGCCAGATGAAGCAGCTCGGCCTCGATGTGGTGCTGATGGGCGGCGACGCCATCTGCAATGCGGAAACCGGCAAGCTCGGCGGCGATGCCGTCAACGACAAGGTCTATTGCGTGCAAGGCGGCACCGTATTGGGCGACAAGGCCGATGAGAAGGTCTTCCTGAGCGACTTCCAGAAAACCTACGGCAAGGCGCCGCTGACTTATGCGCCCTATTTCTACGACGGCATGCTGATGATTGCCGAAGCCATGAAAAAGGCCGGCTCCACCGAGCCCGCCAGATTCGGCCCGGTGCTGGCGGCCATGAAGTATTCGGGGGTGGTCGGCGAGTATGAGTTCGACGCCAGCCACGACTTGAAGAACGCACCGGTCACCATCTATCAGTTCAAGGGTGGCGAGCCGGTAGCCGTTCCTGCGCACTGATGTTTTTACGGAATGGCGGGCAGCGCGACTCCGCTGTCCGCCACAAGGGTATGATGCAAGCAACTTCCACCGCCGCGCCGCCAGCATGAGCCACTCCGCCGCCCCGACCGAGACCGCCGCCGACCGCAACCTGCTGGCGGCAGCGCTGGGCAATGTATTTTTCGCCGAAGCGCTGTTCGACGCCTTGCCGGACGTAGTGTTTTTCGTCAAAGGGATGCAGGCCGAATACCTGGTGGTCAATCACACGCTGGTGGCGCGCTGCGGCTTGGCCGACAAGGCCGCCTTGCTGGGACGCACGGCGGGCGACATCTTTCCGCCGGAATTTGCTGCCAGCTACAAGGCACAGGACCAGCGCGTGCTCAGCACCGGGATAGACATCCACGACCAGCTGGAGCTGCATCTCTATCCGAACCGTGCGCCGGGCTGGTGCGTCACGCATAAGATCGTGCTGCGCGACCGCGCAGGCGGCATCGCCGGCATGGCCGGCATTTCACGCGACCTGGCGATGCCCGACAAGAATCATCCGGTGTATAAGCGCGTCGCCGCGGCTGCGCATTTCATCCATGACCACTACGACCAGCCCTTGCAGATCGCCGAACTGGCCAGGCTCGCTGCGCTGTCGGTAGCTCAGCTGGAGCGTTATTTCCAAAGGATTTTTTCCCTGAATCCACGGCAGATGATTATCAAGACCCGGCTGGATGCGGCCTCGGCGCTGCTAGCGGGATCGCAGAGCATCACCGAGATCGCTGCCGCCTGCGGCTATCACGACCACAGCGCATTTACGCGCCAGTTCAAGGCGACGGTGGGGATTACGCCGCGCGCCTACAGGCAGTTGCTGCAAGCGGGATAAGCTATTCCGGGCCGGGATTTTCTTCAACGGCGGCGTTCGCTAAAGTGATCAGGCTGGAAACGCGCGCCGGCGATATCGGCAAGCGCACCGCATCCGGCTGCCAGCCAAACAGGAAGTCGGTGGCGCCGCCGCAGACCCGGCCCTGGCACGGCCCCATGCCGCAGCGCGTATGCAGTTTCGCGCTGCGCCAGCTGGCGTGTCCTTGCAAAGCCCCATAAGCGACATCTTCGCAGCGGCACACCAGGGTTTCCGGCGCACACAGACGGCGCAATTCGGGACGCAAGGAAAATGCGCCCTCCAGGCGCCTGGCGAAAGCCTGCTGACTGCGGCGCTGCGCCAGCCAGCGCCCCTCGGCGGCGCCTGAACCGCCGGCATGGAGGCCGGCGATATGTCCTTCGGCCAGCGCCAGATCGACGCCGCCGACCCCGCTGCCTTCGCCGGCGCAGTACAGGTCTTGCACGCTGGTGCGCTGCTGCGCATCCACCTGCACCGCACCGTCCGCGATGCAGCAACCGAGCGCCTGCGCCAGCTCGGTATTGGGCAACAGGCCGTAGCCGCAAGCCAGGTAGTCGCACTCCACGCTCAGGGTTTTCCCGGCCACCATCATCTGCACCGCGCGCAGCTGTCCTTCGCCCTGCGCTTGCAGCACATAGCTGTCAGCGTGATACGGCACGCCAGCCAGCTGGCTGCGCAATTGCCAGGCCTGGCGCAATTTGGCAGGCGTGCGCGCCAGCTGCAGGGCAAACCCGGCCAGCTTGCGCCGGCTGCTTTGTTCCAGTATGTTCAGCACCTGCGCGCCGTGCTGCCGCAAGGTCGCCGCCACCGCCAGCAGCAGGGGTCCGGAACCGGCCACGACGACGCGCTTGCCATGCACCGGATAAGCGCCTTTGACCAAAGCCTGCAAGCCGCCGGCGCCGGTCACGCCGGGCAGCGTCCAGCCGGGAAACGGCAGCAGCCGTTCACGCGCGCCGGTTGCCAGTATCAGCTTGCGGTAACTCAGCTTGCAAGTCTGCTGCGGGCTTTCCAGCAGCAATTGCATCGCTCCTGCCGCAGCAAGCACGCGGCTGTGCATGTACCACTGCACGTTCGCCATCTGCTGCAATTGATCCCATAATTCTTTAGCTTGCGGATGCGCGCTGTGCTGTGGGCCGCCGCGCCAGATCTGCCCGCCGGCGCGCGGGTTGTCGTCGACCAGCGCCACGGCGGCGCCGCTTTGCGCAGCGCTCCTGGCGGCAGCCAGTCCGGCCGGCCCGGCGCCGACGATCACGATGTCCGACTTCGCGTGCATCATGCGACAGCCTGCGCAGTTTCTATCCGCATGCCGGCGGCGCACTCAGTCTGGCAAGCCAGGCGATGCGCGCGGCCGTCTATGCTGACCCGGCATTCCTGGCAGATGCCCATGCCGCACAGCGGCGCCCGCGGCATGCCGCTGACCGAACGCCGCGTGATGCCTGGCGCAGCGGCCACAGCCAGCGCTGCCGCTACGCTGCAACCGGTGGCGACCTTGACGCTGCTGCCGTTGATGAATATCTCGATGTCGTTTTCAGGCATGTTGCATTCCCAGTTGCCGGAAGCGCGCCGGCAGATAAGGTGTGACCGGAATCTGCGCCGGCCTGCCGGCCATCTGCGCTGCCAGCAGCTGGGCGCTGGCCAGCGAGGTGGTAATCCCCAGGCCCTCATGGCCGGTGGCCAGCCAGACATTCGGCCGCGACGGATGCGGCCCGAGCAGCGGCAAGCCGTCGCTGCTGGCAGCGCGCATGCCGGTCCAGCAGCGCAAGGCATTCAAGCCAGCCAGCGCGGGAACAAAGCTGGCTGCGTGCGCCAGCATGCGCCCCAGGATCGCCGGCTCCACCGCCTTGTCGGCGGCATCGAACTGGCGAGAAGAGCCGATCAGCAATTGCCCGGTCGGGCGCGGCTGCAGATTGAAGGCCACCGAATCGCCGCTGGCTGCGTGCGCGCTTTTGATATAGCCGAGCTCAACCAGCTGGTGGCGGATCAGGCCCGGATAGCGGTCGGTGATGACGATATGGCCTTTTTTCGGCCAGATCGGCAATTCCGGCAGCAGCTGCACCGATGCGCTGCCGTTCGCCACCAGCACCCGGTCGGCATGCAGCTCGCTGCCGTCGGCCAGCAGTACGCCGTGGCTGGTGATTGCCTGCACCTGTCCTTCGCGCACTTGCGCGCCGCGGCGCTGCGCCCGCGCCAGCAGCAGTGCAGCGCTTTTCGGCGGATAGACGATGGCATCGCCGCTGACGCGCAAGCCGCCGCGCAAGCCAGGCCGCAACTGCCGTTCATGCGCGTACAGGGCGGCCGCATCCAGCATCTCGCAGGGGATGCCGTGTGCTCGCAAGATGGTTTGCTTGGTGCGTGCCGCCGCCATTTCTTCATCATCGGCGGCAATCCATAGCGTGCCGCAACCGCTGTATTCATGCGCGGCGGGATCGGCGCCGGCAAGCTGCCGCCACAGCGCCAGCGAATAAGAGGTCAACGCCAGTTCCGCCGGATTGTCGTCCATGACTACCAGGTGCCCCATGCCGGCCGCCGTGGCGCCGCTGCCGATCGCTTCGCGCTCCACCACCGTCACCGCCAGGCCCTCGGCCGCCAGCGCATCGGCGCAGGCGGCGCCGATGATGCCGGCGCCGACGATCAAGACATCGATGCTCAAATAATGCCCCAGGCGAAGGGATCGTCCTGCTGGAAAATGAAACTGCTCTCGGCGTTCACATAGGCCGTGCCGCGGATGGCGGGCAGGATCTGTTCGCCGTGGCGCCGGTAGGATGCTTCGAAGACGCTGCCGATGATGCTTTCCTGGCGCCAGACGTCGCCCTCGGCCAGCTTGCCGTCGGCCGCCAGGCAAGCCAGCTTGGCGCTGGTGCCGGTGCCGCAGGGAGAGCGATCGTAGGCGTTGCCGGGGCAAAGCACGAAATTGCGGCTGTGGTTGCCGGCCTGCCGGGCCGGGCCGAACAGCTCGACGTGATCGATCGCTGCCCCGGCTGCGCCCGTGATACCGGCCAGTTCGAGCGCGGCGCGCACTGCCTGGGCAAAGGCGCTGAGGGCGGCAATGTTCTCCTGCTGCACATCCAGCCCGTGTTCACCGACCAGGAAAAACCAGTTGCCGCCCCAGGCGATGTCGCCGACCACGCGGCCATAGCCGGGCACTTGCAAGACGACATCCTTGCACAAGCGATAGGCGGGGATATTGTGCACGGTGACGCTGGCGTCGGCATGCAGCTCAGTCTCGACCACGCCGACCGGCGTTTCGATCCGATGGCGGCCTGTGCCCAGGCGGCCCAGGTAGGCCAGCGACGCGATCAAGCCGATGGTGCCGTGGCCGCACATGCCGAGATAACCGACATTATTGAAAAAGATGACGCCGGCGGCGCAGGCCGGATCTTGTGGCTGGCACAGCAGCGCGCCGACCAGCACATCGGAGCCGCGCGGCTCGCACACGGTGGCGATACGCAAGCGGTCGTGCTGCGCACGCAGCAGCTGCAGCCGTTCGGACAAAGGCCCGTTGCCAAGATCGGGGCCGCCAGCCAGCACCAGGCGGGTAGGTTCACCGCCGGTGTGGGAATCGAGAATCGAGATTTTTTCCATACCGACAGCGTAGTCGGCGCAGACTGCGCTGTCTTGCTGCCAAGCCTTGGAATAGATGACGAAATCGGCATAGTGCCGATTTCGCGCCTGCTGCGCGCGGCAGCAGGTTCAATGGCGATTAAGGTTGCTTGGCGGCGACCGGAGCGGCCAGCTCAGCCTGCAGGCGCTCGTACTTGGCTTGCAGCTGTTCTTTGGATTCGTGCCAGGCGGGGTCCAGCGGGATGCAGCTGACCGGACAAACCTGCTGGCATTGCGGCTCATTGAAATGGCCGACGCACTCGGTGCACTTGTGCGGGTCGATTTCGTAAATCAGCGGCCCCATGTAGATCGCGCCGTTCGGGCACTCGGGCTCGCAAACGTCGCAATTGATGCAGTCATCAGTGATCAATAAAGCCATTGCACTACTCTTTTAAATCATAAATACGGCGGGGCCGGAAGCTAAGCGGGCGATCCCGTCCTGCTTCGGCCATTTTATTCTCTTTAAGCCCAGGCCGCTCAGGGCTGCTGGGCGTCGAGCTTTTCCTTCAGCCATTTTTCAACGGAAGGAAAGACAAACTTGGAGACATCGCCGCCCAGGGTGGCGATTTCGCGCACGATGGTGCCGGAGATGAACTGGTACTGATCGGACGGCGTCAGGAACAGGGTTTCGACGTCCGGCAGCAGATAGCGGTTCATGCCGGCCATCTGGAACTCGAATTCAAAGTCGGACACCGCGCGCAAGCCGCGCACGATCACATTGGCGTCGTGCTGGCGGACGAAATCCTTGAGCAGGCCGGAAAAGCTTTCCACCTGCACATTGGGGTAGTGGCCAAGCACCTCGTTGGCAATCGACAAACGCTCTTCCAGAGAGAAAAACGGCTTTTTGTTCTTGCTGTCGGCGACGCCGACCACCAGCTTGTCGAACAGCCCGGACGCGCGCCGCACCAAATCTTCATGACCACGCGTGAGCGGATCGAACGTTCCTGGATAAACTGCTGTGACCATCTTGTTCCCCCTCCCAATCAGATCGCGCATTATGCCTGAATTTGCCTCAGGCCAAACTAACTTGCCTTTTTAGCAAATGATAGAACACCATGCCTGCCTTGTCGGCCCGCAACAGCTGCCAGCCGCTTAGCCAGTCAGGCAAGGCATCCTCCGCCAGCACAAACTCCGCTTCCAGGTACAGCAAACCATGCTCGGCCAGCAAACCCTGGCACAGCGGCAGCACCCTTTCCAGCCAGCCCTGCTGGTAGGGCGGGTCCAGGAAAATCAGGTCGTAGCGCCCGGCCTCGGCGCCAGCCTTGCCTAACCATGTCGCCGCATCGCTGCGCAGGACCCGTACCTGGCCCGCGTCCAGCTTGGCCTTGGTCGCCTCCAGCTGGCGCGCTGCCGGGGTGTTGTGCTCGATCATGGTCACTTCCAGCGCGCCGCGGCTGGCCGCCTCGAAACCGAGGGCGCCGGTGCCTGCGAACAGGTCGAGGCAGCGCACCGTAGCCCAGTTACCGTCCAACAGGTGATTCAGCCAGTTGAACAAGGTCTCGCGCACCCGGTCCGGCGTCGGCCGCAAGCCTTCGCATTCCAGCACCGCCAGCGGCGTGCGTTTCCAGGCGCCGCCGATGATCCTGACCTGGCGCGCCAAAGGCGGCTTGATGGCGTGTACCGGCGTTTTCGGCGGTTTTTTGCTGCTTGGTTTTTTCATTAAGTTTAATAAAGATGGGGAAAATTTCCCGGATTTCGTCGATTCTGCGTCGATTTGGCCTCGATTTTGGCGCCTACGGCAGTCAAATTAGAGGCCGGCGGGCAAGACTATCCGTAAATCGATAGCCGACGCTCTGATAGAATGCCGGTGATTGTACCTCTTGTGCGGCAGGCTCCGACAGCCCGCCGCCGCACCCTTTTTCACCGCCCGACAGACCAGGCCTCAGATGTTTAGTTTCTTCAAGAAAAAACCAAAACCCGAAGTTGCGCCTTCGCCGGCAGCAGAACTGCCGCAGGTAAAAGCATCAGAAATTGCTCCGGCCGCGACGGCCGGGATCGCACCGGCGCTTGCGCCAGCCCCTGCCGCCGTAGTTGATGCCGCTGTTGCTTCTGCTGTTGCACCGAGCGAGCCGCCGGCCGCCTCGGCCGCCGAAGCGGAAACCGAGATCGTCTCGGCGCCGGTCGCCGCGGAGCAAAAGCGTTCCTGGCTGTCGCGCCTGAAAAGCGGGCTGTCCAAGACGTCCTCCAACCTGAGCGTCCTGTTCGTCGGCGCCAAGATCGACGACGACTTGTACGAGGAACTGGAATCGGCCCTGCTGGTGTCCGATGCCGGCGTCGACGCCACCCATTTCCTGCTCAATGCCCTGAAAAAGAAGGTCAAGGAAGACAAGCTGACGGAAGCGGCCCAGGTCAAGGCGGCGCTGCGCGCCTTGCTGATCGATTTGCTGTCGCCCTTGCAAAAGCCGCTGGTGCTGGACCAGCATCAGCCGCTGGTGATGATGATCGCCGGCGTCAACGGCGCCGGCAAGACCACCACCATCGGCAAACTGGCCAAGCACCTGCAAGCCCACAAGCAATCGGTGCTGCTGGCGGCCGGCGATACTTTCCGTGCCGCCGCGCGCGAACAGCTGACGATCTGGGGCGAGCGCAACAACGTCACCGTGATCGCCCAGGAATCCGGCGATCCTGCGGCGGTGGCTTTCGACGCCGTGCATTCGGCGCAGGCGCGCGGCACCAATGTGGTCATGGTGGACACTGCCGGTCGCCTGCCGACCCAGTTGCACCTGATGGACGAACTGAAAAAAATCAAGCGCGTCATCGGCAAAGGCATGGCCACCGCGCCGCATGAAATCCTGCTGGTCATCGACGGCAACACCGGCCAGAATGCGCTGGCGCAGGTCAAGGCTTTCGACGATGCGCTAGGCCTGACCGGGCTGGTGATCACCAAGCTGGACGGCACCGCCAAGGGCGGCGTGCTGGCGGCCATCGCCACCACCCGCGCCATCCCGGTGTATTTCATCGGCGTCGGCGAACAGATCGAAGACTTGCAGCCCTTCAATGCCGCCGATTTCGTGGATGCATTGCTTAGTTAGAGAAGTTGTCCCGGTTTTCCATTCAAGCTGTATTGCCATCGCCACTAGCCAACATTTGCAATGATTGAATTCAACCAGGTATCCAAGAAATATGCGCGCGACGTGTTCGCGCTGCGCGATATCACGCTGACGGTCAACAAGGGCGACCTGATTTTCCTGGCCGGCCCGTCCGGCGCCGGCAAAACCACCTTGCTCAACCTGATTGCGGCAATCGAACGTCCCAGCAGCGGCGCCCTGACGGTCAGCGGCGCCAATGTCGGCAAGCTGAAGTCTTCCGGCCTGCCCTACCTGCGGCGCAATCTCGGGCTGATCCTGCAGCAGCAGAAACTGCTGCAGGACCGCAGCGTGCTGGCCAATGTCATGCTGCCCTTGCTGGTCACCGGCGCCACCCGGGCCGAAGCCGAGAAGCGCGCGCAAGCGGCGCTGGACCGGGTCGGCCTGCTGGACAAGGCGGCCGCCGATCCGCTCGCTCTCTCGGGCGGCGAACAGCAGCGGGTATCGATCGCCCGCGCCATCGTCAACCGGCCGCAGATCATCCTGGCTGACGAACCGACCGCCAATCTCGACCGCGACAACGCCAACAAGGTGCTCGATGCGCTCAAGTCCTTCCATGCGGTCGGCGTGACCTGCCTGATTTCCACCCATGACGAGCAGTTCCTCAACAGCGCCAATCGCGTGGTGTTCCTGGACCAGGGCCAGATCGTCGACCACTGGCAAAACTCTGCCGTGCGCAACACTGGAGGTGCGGCATGAAGAGCTGGCTGCGACAACATGTGTTCGCCATCAGCGACGCCTTCATCCATATGTTCAAGGCCCCCGGCGGCTTTGCCCTCAATGTGCTGGTGGTGGCGATTGCGCTGGCCTTGCCGTTCGGCGGCCTGACCCTGATCGAAAACATCCGGCCGGTATCGGAGCAACTGGCGGTGGAGCCGGAAATCAGCATTTTCATGGCGCTGGATGCGGCGCGCGACAAGACCACGGCGCTGGCCAAGCCTATCGACGCCATCCTGCTGCAGCACCACAGCGCGGCCAAGGTGCTGTTCATTCCGCGCGAAGACGCCCTGGTCAGCCTGAAAAACAAGACCGGCATGGACGACGCCCTGACCACCCTGGGCCAGAATCCTCTGCCGGACGCGTATGTGCTGAAGCTGACCGGTTTCCATGATGCCCCCGACGCCGCCCGCATCGATGTCATCGCAGCCGACCTCAAGGCGCTGCCCGGCGTCGATACCGTGCAGGTCGATTCGGAATGGGTCAAGCGGCTGGCCGCCTTGCTCGGCATCCTGCGCCTGGTGCTGCTGTTCCTGGCGGCGACGCTGGCGGTCGTGGTGGTGGCAGTCGTGTTCAATACCGTGCGCCTGCAGGTGCTGACGCAACGCGAGGAAATCGCCGTGGCCAAGCTGGTCGGCGCTACCGACAGCTTTATCCACCGGCCCTTCTATTACACCGGCGCCCTGCTCGGCCTGTGCGCCGGCGGCCTGGCGCTGGCGGCGGTGGCGCTAGGCCTGCAGCCATTGAACCAGGCGATTGCCGAATTCGCCCGCCTGTACGCCTCCGAATTCCGCCTGCTGCCGCTGAACTGGCTGGCCAGCATCGTCCTGCTGGCGCTCAGCGCCGGGCTCGGCCTGACCGGCGCGGTGCTGTCGGTAAGGCGCCACCTGGCGCGGCTCGCCTGAGCAACCATCGTGTTCCATCATCCCTCCGAATTCGTCACCTTCAAGACCAGCCCGCACCTGCCGGGCGTGGAATTGTATTCGGCGCGGCTGGTGGACCACGAATTCGCTCCGCATGTGCACGACGCCTATTCGCTGGGCGCGATCGAAAGCGGGGTCGAGCGTTTCCGCTACAAGGGCGGCCAGCACCTGGCGCCGGCCGGCACGCTGGTGCTGCTCAACCCGGATGAGTTGCATGACGGCCACGCGGAAGTCGCGGCCGGCTGGACTTACCAGATGCTGTATATCGAGCCGCAGATCTTGCACGCAATGACCGGCAGCGAAGCCTATTTCAGCGGCGCCACCGAACACGATCCGGCGCTGGCTGACAGCTTTCGCCTGCTCTTCCGGCGCATGTGGCAGGCGCCGGACGACATCGCCTTCGTCTCGCATTTCACCCAGCTGATCGACGCCGTGACGCAACGCTACGGCAAGAACCTCCGTCCACTGGCGACCGCCACGGCGCATCATCCGCAGCGCATGCTTGCCATGCGGCGCGTGCTCGACTGCATCGAAGCCAATCTCGACCAGACGCTGCACATCGATACCCTGGCGGCGGAAGCCGGCATGTCGGTGTTTCATTTCGTGCGCACTTTCGCCGCCGAATTCCACGCCACCCCGCACCAGTACCTGCAGGCGCGCCGCGCCGCCCGCGCCAAGAGCCTGCTGGCCCTGCGCAGCACGCCGACCGACGCCGCCGCCGCGGTCGGCCTGACCGACCAGAGCCACCTGACGCGCTGGTTCAAGCGTGCCTATGGCGTCACGCCGGCGCAGTACCAACAGCAAATTGGTACAAGACCACTGGCCTGAAGCTTGGCATGATGGGTGCCATCGCTACTCATCCCTCAATTCCCTATGGCCTCACCTCGTTTTACCGTTGCAACCCGCTTGCGCCGTTCGCCATGCTGACCGGACTCTTGTGCGCGCTCGGCGCCGGCCTGATGTGGGGCCTCGTCTTCATTGCACCGCTGCTGCTGCCTGACTACCCCGGGCTGATGCTCTCGTTCGGCCGCTATGTGGCGTTCGGCCTGATCGCGCTGGTGCCGGCCATGCTGCACCGCAAGCGGATCGCCGCCTTGAGCAAGGCTGACTGGCGCGCCGCGCTGAAACTCTCGCTGGTCGGCAACCTGCTGTATTACGCCGCCCTGGCGACGGCGATCCAGCTGGCCGACGCACCGCTGCCGACCATGCTGATCGGCACCTTGCCGGTGGTGATTTCGGTATTTTCCAACTGGTCGCCGGGCCATGCGGCCGAAAGCGTGGCCTGGCGCCGGCTGGCGCCTTCGCTGGTGATCATCTTCATCGGCATCCTGTGCGTGAACGCCGCCGAACTGACGCATATGCAGCAAGCCGGCAGCAGCAACACGCGCTCGATGAGCGACTATCTGCTGGGCTGCCTGATTGCGCTCGGCGGCGTCGCCGCCTGGACCTGGTACCCGATCGTCAATGCCCGCTACCTGCGCGCCAATCCGCACATCAGCCCGTCCACCTGGGCCACCGCCCAAGGCCTGGCGGTGTTGCCGCTGGCATTGACCGGGATGTTCGCCTACGGCGCTTACCAGAAGCTGAGCGGCGGCACGTATGCCTTCCCGTTCGGCCCGCGGCCGCTGCAGTTTGTCGGCTTGATGCTGGTTATCGGCCTGTCGGCTTCCTGGATCGGCACCCTGCTCTGGAACAAGGCCAGCCAGCACCTGCCGACAGCGCTGCTGGCGCAGCTGATCGTCTTCGAAACCTTGTCGGCCCTGCTGTACGCCTTCATTTTCCGTGGCGCGGTGCCTGGCGTGCAAGTGATGGCGGGGATCGTCTTGTTGTGCATAGGCATCGTTTTTGGTGTGCGTACCTTCCAGCATCAGATACCATAGAGGCGGTTTCCTCTTTGCAGCCTGCTGCATAATCTGTTGAAAATTCGCTCTTGAAAATTCGCTCTTGAAAATTCGCTCGTGAAAACTGCCTCTCATCCAGCCGTCCGCGCATTGCTGCTGTGCGCCGGCGCAACGATCTTGCTGTCGGCCTGTTCGCCCAAGTTCAACTGGCGCGAAGTGCGCAGCAAGGATGCGCCTTACAGCGTCTTGCTGCCGACCAAACCCTCGACCTTTGCACGCCCGGTCGACCTCGACGGCACCGTGCTCACCATGACCATGACCGCCTCCAAGGTCGACGACACGGTGTTCGCCGTGGGCAGCGCCAGCGTGCCCGATGCCGCCAAGGCGCAGGCCGCCCTGCTCGCAATGAAAACCGCGCTGGTGAAAAATATCAGCGGCACGGTCCGTTCGGAGAAATCGACCGCCGCCAGCGGCGCGCAAGGGCTGTCGTCCAGCATCGACATCGAAGCAGTCGGCAAGACCCCCGCCGGCAAGGAAGAAATACTGTTCGGGCATTTTGTCAGCAAGGACAAGGAAATCTACCAGGTCATCGTGATGGGTCCGGAAAAACAGGTTTCCCGGGAAAATGTTGATACTTTCATCAGTTCGTTCAAACATAATTAATTTTGCAGTCACTTGCCGGCTCTGTAACCGGTAGTGACAAGCCTGGCGTCCACCGGGACAAACAACTATTCTGTACAATGTCTTTTTTATCAAAAACATTTTTTGAGGTTTTATGTTAGTTACGTTCAAATCCAAGGCATCGTCCGACGTCATCATGTTCGAACACGACGCCAAGCGCATCCTCGATCTGCTGCATAAAGATGTAAAGATCGGCGTGATCACGGCTGCGGAAGGCGCGGCAGCGATTGCCAAGCTGGAAGCGGAAACCTCGGAAAGCCGTGCCCATCCCGCATCCGACAGCGTGCAGCACGACATCGCGGCCCATCACAACGACCAGGGCGACGACAGCGGCCATGAGCCGGTGCAGACGGTAAATTTCGCCAGCCGCATCCATCCTTTGCTGGAAATGCTGCGCGAAGCCCACAAGCACAACAACGACATCATCTGGGGCGTCTGATGCCGCAGGAGCGGCAGCTTACGGCCGACGACGGCACCTCGCTGTTCGTTACCGACTGGCCGCTGGCTCCCGGCGAGCCGGTCGCCGGCAGTATCCTGCTGATGCACGGGCTGGGCGAGCATTCCGGACGCTATGCCCATGTCATACGTTTTTTCAATCGCTGCGGCTTGCTGGTGCGCAGCTACGATCATCGCGGCCACGGCCGTTCCGGCGGCCGCAAGGGCGATGTCGCCGACGACAGCACGCTGCTGCGCGACGCCAAGCTGGTGCTGAACGATTTCAGCCGGCAGCAAGGGCTGATCCATCCCGAGCTGGAAAACACCACCCCTATATTATTCGGCCACAGCATGGGCGGCCTGTTCGCCGCGCGCTTTGCGGTGGCGCAGATGGCTTCCTTGCGCGGCCTGATCCTGTCGTCGCCGGCGCTGGCGCTGCGCATGAGCGGCTTCCAGCACGGCCTGCTCAAGCTGATGTCGGCGATTGCCCCGGGCCTGGCGGCGCCCAACGGCCTGGACGTCAACCATCTGTCGCACGACCTCACGGTGGCCAGGGCCTACCGCCTCGATCCGCTGGTGCATAACAAGATCAGCCCGCGCCTGCTCAACAGCATGCTGCATGCCGGCGCCTTCGCCATCAGCCAGGCGCCGACGCTGGCGCTGCCGACCCTGATGGTGATCGGCGGCGACGACCGCATCATCGACCCGGCAGGCAGCCGCCGCTTTTTCGCCGCTCTGCGCCCTGAGATCGGCACCATGCGCGACTACGAAGGCATGTATCACGAGATTTTCAACGAAATCGGCGCCGAGCGCGTATTCGCCGATGTGCGCCGCTGGCTGGACACACAGCACATGTTGCAGCCGCTGCCTGTCGCCAGTGCGGCGTTGGCAAGCTAATATTTCCTGGCAAGAAAATTATTGCAATGACATTGACGCTGCCGGCTTGCCTCTCCGGTAAGGCAAGCCGCGGCTGCTGTCAAGCCATCCGGTAATTTCAGCATTTTTCCTGCCACAATCGCGACCTAACCGTAGGTTCACGAGCATATCCCCGCTACAATCGCATTGTTACCATCCTGTCTAGCGCCGCCATGATTTCGTTCGGCATTACCGATTTTGGCCTGTTCCTGATGGCCGTCCTGTTACTGAACGCCACTCCCGGCCCGGATACCGCCTATATAGTCGGCCGCAGCCTGGCGCAAGGACGCCGCGCCGGCTTGCTGTCGGCGCTGGGCATCACCGCCGGCTGCTGCATCCACGCCACCTTGTCGGCTTTCGGCCTGACCGCGCTGCTGGCGGCTTCGGCCACAGCGTTCATGGCGGTCAAGCTGGCGGGCGGGGCTTACCTGGTGTATCTCGGGCTGAAGATGCTTTTCAGCAAAAAGCAGGCCGCCAGCGCCAGCCGGCCGCAGCCGGACCTGCGCTCGCACAAGACGATTTTCGTGCAAGCCTTGATCACCAATGTGCTCAATCCCAAGGTGATCTTGTTTTTCCTGTCGTTTTTCCCGCAATTCGTGCAGCACGATTCGCCGCACAAGATCGCCGCTTTTTTATTGCTGGGCGCGGTGTTTTCCGTAGTGACGCTATGCTGGAACAGCGGCACAGCGATGCTGGCCGGGACGCTCAGCCGCCATGCCGGCAGCAATCCCCACGTTAAGCATTGGCTGGAGCGCAGCGTCGGCGCCGCCTTTGTCGCGCTGGGCATGAAACTGGCGCTGAGCCGGAATTAAGCCAACTAGGTGAGCCCCTTGATCTTGCCAGACTGAATTTTTGAAAACCATAACCGTAGCGTAGCCTTGAACAACTTGTGACTTATTCAACCCTCAAAAAAGACTCTCTCGCGTTTAGCCTGCTTGGCGCCGCCCAGGCGATCGCACTGGTGCGCGACGGTGCGGCGCTGCCACAGGCATTGACCCAGGTATTTGCGCAATCGGCAGCGCCGGCGCCGACCCGCGGCGCCATCCAGGATATCGCCTACCGCACCATGCGCGGCATCGGCCGCGCGGAAACCTTGCTGGGCAACCTGGCCAGCCGGCCGCCGGAACCGACCCTGCTGCACTGCCTGCTGTGCGCAGCCCTGTGCCTGCTGGCCGATGTCGACGATCCTGCCTATGAAAATTTCACCGTGGTTAACCAGGCCGTCACCGCAGTTGCCTCGGACCCGCAGATGGCGCACGCCAAAGGCATGGCGAATGCGGTGCTGCGCCGCTTCCTGCGCGAGCGCGAAGCCTTGGTGGCGATCGCCGTCAAGACGCCCTTCGGCTTGTGGAATTATCCGGTGTGGTGGATAGACCGCATGAAAGCCGCCTATCCGGAACAATGGCAAGCCATCCTGACCGCCGGCAACACGGCGCCGCCGCTGACCTTGCGCGTCAACCGCCGCAAGACCTCGGTAGCGGCCTATCTGGAAACCCTGGCCAGCCACGATATCGGCGCGCGCCAGATCGGCGACTACGCCATCCGCCTGGACATGGCCATGCCGGTGGCGCAGATTCCCGGTTTTGAAGACGGCCTGGCGTCAGTGCAGGACGCGGCGGCGCAACTGGCGGCGCCGTTGCTGGATGTGCAAGACGGCATGCGGGTGCTGGACGCCTGCGCCGCTCCCGGCGGCAAAACCTGTCACATCCTGGAAACCGCCGAGGTCGAGCTGACCGCGCTGGACAACAATCCCAAGCGCTTGCAGCGCATCACCCAGAACCTGCAGCGGCTGCAACTGCAGGCCGGCCTGCAGCTGGGCGACGCCAGCCTCGGCAGCGACGGCAAGGACTGGTGGGACGGCAAGCTGTTCGACCGCATCCTGGCCGACGTGCCCTGCACCGCCTCCGGCATCGTGCGGCGCCATCCGGATATCCGCTGGCTGCGGCGCAAGACCGATACCGAGCAGCTGGCAACACTTTCGGCAAAGATTCTGGACAATCTGTGGCAGATGCTGCGGCCGGATGGTAAATTGCTGCTGGTAACATGTTCCGTCTGGCCGCAGGAATCCGAGGCCCAGGCAGCAGCGTTCGCCCAGCGTCACAATGCCCGCAGGCTGCCGGCGCCAGGCCAGCTGTTGCCGCGTGCCGATCATGAACAGGACCATGACGGGCTGTTTTATGCCTTGTTCCAAAAATGATGAAATAGAAAAGCTGTCTGACAGCCGCAACCAGAGCGGCTCAGCTGTGTCCCCTTGTTAATGCACTATTTTTTAGCGGATTTGCTCCGTAACAGATACCAGTGACACGACCATTGCCTCAATTCATAAAATACTGGCTGCTGGCCCTGATGCTAGCTCTGTCTTTTAGCCACGCCTCCAGCTTTGCATCTGAAGGCGTTGAATTGAGCCAGGCCCATATCGAAGCGGACGACAACGGCTACCGGCTCTCAGCGACTTTTTCCTTCGATCTCAACCGTGGCCTTGAAGATGTGATCAATCGCGGCGTCGCCCTGTATTTCACGACCGATGTCGAACTGACCCGGCCGCGCTGGTACTGGTTCGACGAAAAGGCGATCACGGCCACCCAGACCATCCGCCTGCAATACAACGTCATCACGCGCCGCTATAACGTCGCTACCAACGGCAGCCTGCAGCAAAGCTTCAATACACTCGATGACGCCCTGTCCCTGATCCGCCGTCCCAGCCGCTGGCTGATCGCCGACAAAACCGCGCTCAAGAGCGGCGAGGTGTACCGGGTCGCAGTGCGCATGGGGCTGGACCTGGGGCTATTGTCGAAGCCGTTCCAGGTCAATGCGCTGAACAATAGCGACTGGCGTTTTTCTTCCGACTGGAAGAGTTTCAACTACAAGGCAGAATAGCCGTGTCGCGCGCGCTACGTTATTTGCTGGTGGTCGGCGGCGCCATCGTCAGCATCCTGCTGTTCCTGCTGTCCTCCGCTTCTTCCAATTCCGATTTCTTCGACAAGCACTACTCCTGGCTGCTGGGCTTGAACGCGTTGATGGCGGTGGCGCTGTTCGTGCTGGTGTGCCTGCTGCTGGGCCGCCTCTACAGCCGCTACAAGCACGGCAAGTTCGGCTCCCGCCTGACCGCCAAACTGGTCTTCATGTTCGCACTGATCGGCATCTTGCCGGGCGTGGTGATCTATCTGGTGTCGGTGCAGTTTGTTTCGCGCTCGATCGAATCCTGGTTTGACGTGCACGTGGAGTCGGCCTTGCAGTCGGGCCTGAACCTCAGCCATGCCGCGCTGGAGTCGTCGCTCAGCGATCTCAGTTCCAGGGCCCGCATCCTGGCGGCGGACTGGTCGGAGCTGTCGAATTCGGCGCAGGCCACCCAGCTGGGCCGCCTCAACGAAAAGAATCTGGAGGCTTCCATCGTCACCGCCAACGGCCAGGTGATCGCGTCGGTCGGCGGCCATCTGGGAGCCCTGAGGCCGACTCAGCCGACGCCCGCCATGCTGCAGCAGGCCCGCCTGCCGCACGGCTATGCCGCTACCGAGAGCGCTCAGGACAATCCCGACGGCGGCGCCGCGGATGGCGGCGACAACGACCTGCGCCAGCACGTGGTGGTGGCGATCCCGCCGCCGCTACACAGCTCATCCTTGCAGGACGATACTCATTTCCTGCAGATGATCCAGCCGGTGCCGGCCTATCTGGCGACCAACGCCGAGGCGCTCGGCTCGGCCTACAGCGAATACCAGGAGCGTTCGCTTGGCCGTTCCGGGCTGCGCAAGATCTATCTGGTGACCCTGACCCTGACCCTGCTGCTGGCGGTGTTCGGCGCCATCGCCAGCGCCTTCCTGATCGCCACCGACCTGGCCAAGCCCTTGCTGCTGCTGGCGGAAGGCACCAAGGCGGTGGCCGAGGGCAACCTGTCGCCGCGGCCGATCGTCGCTACCTCGGACGAGCTGGGCACCCTGACCCAGTCGTTCAACCTGATGACGCGCCAGCTGTTCGATGCCCGCGCCGCGGTCGAGAAAAACCGCAGCGAGCTGGAAAATGCCAAGGCCTACCTGGAATCGGTGCTGGCCAACATGTCGGCCGGCGTGATGGTGCTGGACGGCGATTTCCGCCTGGTCACCAGCAACCAGTCGGTGGCACGCATCCTGCAGTACGACTTTTCTCCGCACATCGGCCAGCCGCTCAACATCATCGACGGCCTGGCGCACTTTGCGGAAGTCATCACCAATGCCTTTTCCGAACAGAACGCGCAATTCGCCACCGGCAAGATCGGCCCCGAGCTGCTGCACTGGCAGCAGCAGATCGAGATTCCGCGGCGGGTAGACAGCGGCGCGGACAACGACAGCGACGACATCACCCTGCTGGCGCGCGGCTCGCGCCTGCCGGTCGAGAACCGCACCGGCTATGTGGTGGTGTTCGACGATATTTCCGACGTCATCTCCGGCCAGCGCTCGATTGCCTGGGGCGAAGTAGCGCGCCGCCTGGCGCATGAAATCAAGAATCCGCTGACGCCGATCCAGCTGTCGGCGGAACGGCTGCAGATGAAACTGGAAGACAAGCTGATGACCCAGGACGCGGCGATCCTGAAAAAAAGCACCGACACCATCGTCAACCAGGTAGCGGCAATGAAGCGCATGGTGGACGATTTCCGCGACTACGCCAAGACGCCGCCTGCTGTCTTGGGCGAGCTCGACCTGAACGTGCTGGTGGCGGAAATCCTGCACCTGTATCTGGCGGGCGACGAACGCGACATGATCCACGCCTCGCTGGCGCCGGACCTGCCGCTGATCATGGGCGACGCCACCCAGCTGCGGCAAGTGATACACAACCTGCTGCAGAATGCCCAGGACGCCGTCATGGACCGCAGCGGCGATCCGCAGCCGCCGCGCATCGACCTGGTCACCGAGCGCGTCAGCTATCAAAGTTCGGACGGCCTCTCGCGCACCGCGGTGCGGCTCTCGATCACCGATAACGGCGCCGGATTCTCGCCTAAAATACTGGCCAGGGCGTTTGAACCCTACGTCACGTCGAAGCCGCGCGGCACCGGCCTGGGCCTGCCGATGGTGAAAAAAATCATCGACGAACACGGCGGCCGCATCGATCTGCAGAACCGAAGCGATACAAAGGGCGCAAAAATCCTGATTTTGCTGTTAAAGTTAGCCTCAAGTCATGATTCAGCCATAATTTGATATGCAACACCTGCAAATTGGCAGTTGAGTGATATAGCATGTATCCGGACGCGGAAATAAAACAACGAGACATCAACAATTTAACTGGGCTATCTGAACGGTCCATACAGTGGGATTTGATGCAACAGGAAATGGGAAGGCAACCGCATGGCTAATATCCTAGTCGTTGACGACGAAATGGGAATTCGGGAATTGCTCTCGGAAATTTTAGGTGACGAGGGGCATGTAGTAACCGCCGCGGAAAATGCACAACAGGCTCGCGAGTTTCGTCAGGGCGGCGTGCCCGATCTGGTGCTGCTCGATATCTGGATGCCGGACACCGACGGCGTGACGCTGCTCAAGGAATGGCAGCGCGACGGCTTGCTGACCATGCCGGTCATCATGATGTCCGGCCACGCCACCATCGACACAGCGGTAGAAGCGACGCGCATCGGCGCCCTGAATTTCCTGGAAAAACCGATTGCCTTGCAAAAACTGCTGAAAGCGGTCCAGCAGGGGCTGTCGCAAGGCCCGAAGACTGCCCGCGCGCCAACCCTCTATCCGCAGCCGGTCGCCGCCACCAGCGAACTGGGCGACGTGGTCGCCGCTGTGGGCGCCTTTAACAATCCGATCGCGTCCGAAAGCGGACACGCCGCGGCCATGCCATCGGTGGCGGCAGCCTCGGAAAGCCTGTTCTCGACATCGTTCGGCCTGCCCTTGCGCGAAGCGCGCGATGCTTTCGAGCGCGCCTATTTCGAATACCACCTGATTCGCGAAAGCGGCAGCATGACCAGGGTGGCTGAAAAAACCGGACTGGAGCGCACCCACCTGTACCGGAAACTGAAACAACTCGGCGTCGATCCGGGAAAGCTGTCGAAAAAGGGCGGATGACGCTCACCACCCTGGTCAGCGGCAGACCGGCCAGCGCGCGTGAAGCCGCGATCTGGTCTGCCCTGCAGCAAGAACTGGCGCACCACGGCGTTTATCAGAGTACCGCACTGATCCTGGAAGGCCTGGCCGACGGCAAACTGGCGACGGCTCCCTTGCCGCCTGAACTGGAAATCAAACGGATCGCCCCCGGCTGCTTTTGCTGCATTGGCAACCTGACGCTGCGCGTCACTTTGAACCGCCTGCTGCGCAAAACGCCGGCGCGATTGTTCATCAGCATTGCCGACGACACGCACCTGCAGCAAATCCGCGATTTTCTCAGCCAACCGCCTTACGACGCTTATCTTTCCCTGACCCCGGACCTGGTGGTCTGAGCAAAGTCAGCCATGCAACTTGCCCTGCGGCTATACAGCATTTCCTGCCGCCGGCACGCAACTTTCCTCGGGTTTCCTCCTCTAAGTTGTTGCGTATGGCAATCATAAGAATAATTCCAATAGCAGCACGCTATGTACATTCTCTAACAAATCCTATTAGCACTCTGAATTAGAGAGTGCTAATATATTCCCGTCATACGTCTGATCGTTGATCAACCGGCAGCCTGAGCTGGCCGGACAGCAAGGAGAAAGAATGAAGAATCCATCAGTCAGCACCGCATTAATGCCTACCGAGAGCAACGCCCTGGCGCTCGGCTTTTCCGGCACGCTGGGGAACATCGACGCTTATATCTCGGCCGTGAACCGCCTGCCGATGTTGACACATGATGAAGAAATTTCCCTGGCACAACAACTGCGCAACAAAAACGACCTTGGCGCCGCACAAAAGCTGGTGCTTTCACATTTGCGCCTGGTGGTCTCGATCGCCCGCGGCTACCTCGGGTATGGCCTGCCGCACGCCGACCTGATCCAGGAAGGCAATATCGGCCTGATGAAAGCAGTCAAGCGCTTCGACCCGGACCAGGGCGTACGACTGGTGTCGTATGCCATGCACTGGATCAAGGCGGAAATGCATGAATACATCCTGAAAAACTGGCGCCTGGTGAAAGTAGCCACCACCAAGGCGCAGCGCAAGCTGTTTTTCAATCTGCGCAGCCACAAGGAAGGCCTGGACGCGATGACGCCGTCGCAGGTCGAGGCCCTGGCCAAGACCCTCAACGTCAAGCGCGAAGAAGTGATCGAGATGGAAACGCGCCTGACCGGCCGCGATATCGCGCTGGATGCGCCGACCGATGACGACGATGACAAATTTGCACCGATCGCCTATCTGTCGTCGGAATCGCAGGAACCGACCAAGGTGCTGGAAGCGCAGCGCTACGACCGCCTGCAATCGGAAGGCCTCGAATCTGCCCTGGGCAAGCTGGATGAACGCTCGCGGCGCATCGTTGAAGCCCGCTGGCTAGCCAACGACGACGGTTCCGGCGCCACCTTGCATGAGCTGGCCGACGAATTCGGCGTCTCAGCGGAACGCATACGGCAGATTGAAGCAGTGGCCTTGAAGAAAATGAAAGGTTCGCTGGCCGCGTTTACCTGATCCGACCATCGATCTTTCCCCTATGAAGCCCCCTGCACCTTATGGTTCAGGGGGTTTTGTTTTGTATCCCGGTGTTATAATGTTGCCTTTACGCAAACACGACCGGGACTCAAGACGCATGAATTCTCCCGACTCTCTCTACCGTCAGGTCATGGCGGACAATTTCAACGCGCTGGCGCCGGAACTGCAGCAATTCCATAGCTTGACCGGGCGCGTCGAGCTGCCGGGAAGATGCACGGTCAAAGGGCCGCATACCCTGATCGGCCGCTGCTTCGGCCTGCTGTTCTCGCTGCCCAAAGCGACCAGGGAAACCACCTTCCTGTTTGAACTGGACGCCGACAGCCGGCAGGAAACCTGGCGCCGTCATTTCCCCGGCAGGACCATGGCCTCGCGCATGCAAGTCAGCGCCGGCACGCTAGTGGAACGCCTGGGGCCGGTGGACTTGCACTTTACGCTCAACGCCGCCGACGGACGCCTGAACATGACGCTGCTGCGTATCACCTGCTGCGGAATCGCCTGTCCAAAATTTCTGATTCCTGCCGTGCTGGCGGAGGAAACCGGCGCCGGCGGCAGGCTGCATTTCAACGTCGCCGCGAGATTACCGCTGGTAGGCGTGCTGGCGCAATATCACGGCTATCTGGACCTGGCGCAAGCGAGGATCGCGGCGTGAAATCGTACTCGATGCCGAACATCCGATGCCCACGCCTTTAGCAACACCGCCATACAAAAAGAGCAGGACCTCAGCAAAGTGGTCCTGCTCTTTTTACATGCACTGGCGACCAGGTCGCCGTGGATCATTTCAGCAATAATTTCAAATCATGCGCGATCGGCTCCGGCCCCTGGCCATGGCGTATGAACAGACGGATGTGGCCTTCCGGATCGAACACATAGCTGCCGGCGGTGTGGTCCATGCTATAGCTGCCCGGGGTCTTGCCGGGTACTTTCTGATAGAACACGCGGAATTCCTTGGCCACCTTTTCGGTCGCCGCCGCATCGCCGTACAGGCCGACGAAGCTCGGATCGAAGGCCGGCACATACTTCGACAGCAACTCTTGCGTATCGCGCTCCGGATCGACCGTGACAAACAATACCTGCACCCTGCTCGCCAGCGGGCCCATTTGCTTCAGCACATTGGCCATTTCCACCATGGTGGTCGGACAGACGTCGGGGCATTGGGTGTAGCCGAAAAACACCACCACGGCCTTGCCCTTGTAGTCGGCCAGCGTGCGCGGCTTGCCGGTATGGTCGGTGAGGGCGAAATCGCGGGCGTAGCCGAGACCGGTGACGTCGGTATTGTTGAACGCGGTCTTGGCTGGCGACAAGGTCATTTCCTGGCTGTTGCCGGCCGATTTGTCGCCGCAGGCCGCCAGCGACAAAGCCATCAGCAAGCCGGCAAACAGGGAAATGACAGGGGTAATGCGCTTCATGATTGCTTTCAGAATTTGAGGTAGTGATCGACCAGCAGCGCGGCGAACAGCAGCGACAGGTAGATGATCGAATAGGCGAATGTCTTGCGCGCGATCAGATCGGTGTAGCGCCGGTAGATCTGCCATGCGTACCACAAGAAAACCAGCCCGAGCAGCGCCGCGCTGGCCAGATAGATCAGGCCGCTCATGCCGACTGCGAACGGCAGCATGGTGGTGGCGACCAGCGCGATCGTATACAGCCAGATCTGCAGCTGGGTGAATTTCATGCCATGCGTGATGGGCAGCATCGGCAGGCCGGATTTGGCGTAGTCGTCGCGGCGGTACATCGCCAGCGCCCAGAAATGCGGCGGGGTCCAGACAAAGATGATCAGCACCAGGATCCAGGCCTGCATCGGCACGTCGTTGGCGATCGCGGCCCAGCCCAGAGCCGGCGGCATGGCGCCGGCGAGGCCGCCGATGACGATATTCTGCGGCGTCGCCGGTTTCAGGACGATGGTGTAGATGATGGCATAACCGACAAACGTGGCGAAAGTCAGCCACATGGTCAGCGGATTGACGAAGTTGTACAGCACCCACATGCCGCTGCCGCCGATGACTCCGGAAAACACCAGGGTCTGGTTGACCGTGATCTCGCCGCGCGCCATCGGCCGCCGGGCGGTGCGCGCCATGCGTGAATCGATCTCGCGCTCGACCAGGCAGTTGACGGCAAAGGCAGCGCCGGCCAGCAGCCAGATGCCGATCGTGGCCGCCACCAGCCGTTGCCAGTCAGGCAAGCCGGGCGTCGCCAGGAACATGCCTATCACTGCGCAAAACACCGCCAGCTGCGTCACCCGCGGCTTGGTCAGCGCCCAGTACTGGGCAATTCGATTAGGAGGTACGGTCAATGCGGTCATGGATGCGGGTTGAGGCTGTCAACAATTGCTGAATGGCTACCTGCCGCCGAAACGGCATGCCGGCCGGGAGCGAGTCTAGCCTTGTAGTTTAACATGACCAGCAACACCAGCAGCGCCGCCGCCCCGCCGTTGTGCACGACAGCTATCGCCAGCGGCCAGTTAAAGTAAATGGTAGACAAGCCGGTCAACAATTGCAATCCAATAACAATCAGCAGCCAGCGCCCGGTATTTCGCAAGCCGGCGGTGCGCAGCGCTTTCCAGGCCAGCCAGGCGATCACGGCGATCACCACGAAGGCAAAGCTGCGGTGGGTCCAGTGGATCGCCGTCAGCGCCTGGAACGTCAGGAAATCGCCGTCGGCAGTCATGCCCAGGTGGCGCCACAGCGTAAAACCGTTGGCGAAATCCATCTGCGGCACCAACGCGCCGTGGCACAGAGGGAAGTCGGTGCAGGCCAGGGCGGCATAGTTAGTACTCACCCAGCCGCCGAGAGCGATCTGGATCACCAGCAGGACAAGCGCAATCGCGGCCGGCCGGACCAGGCCGGCGCCGCTGGCCGCCACCGGCGCATGGTCGTTCTGGCGCGCGCCCATCCAGGCCATCATCGCCAGCAAGCTCAAGCCGAGCAAGAGATGGGTGGTGACGATCACAGGCTGCAGTTTCTGGGTCACGGTCCAGGCGCCGAAAGCCCCTTGCAGGCAGACGCAGAAAAACAGCAAGGTCGGATACCAGGGCGAAAACTTGGCCAGCCTTTGCGCCGGTTGCCGGCGCGACTTCAGCCAGCGCAGCCAGCTGATCGCCATCAGGGCGATGATCAGCACACCGACGCCCATGGCGAAATAGCGGTGGATCATTTCGATCCAGGCCTTCTTCACCGTCACCGGACCGAACGGCATGGCTTCCTGCGCGGCGCTGATATGCGCGTGCGCCAGCAGCGGGTTGGAATGGCCGTAGCAGCCTGGCCAGTCGGGGCAGCCGAGACCGGAATCGGTCAGCCGGGTAAAGGCGCCGAACATGATCAGGTCGAAAGTCAGGAACAGCGTGACCCACACCAGCTTGCGGTATTTATTGGTGTCGCTGGAAACCCAGACGACGCAGAACGCCAGCACGGCGACCAGCACTCCCATGCTGCCGAGCTGAACTAACATTGGCGCTGTCATTGAAAACCCGTCATGGCTGAATCATCCTATCGCCGAAGCGCGCAGCAGCTTGGACAGATCCTTCTTCACCTTGTTCGGATCGGCATCCTTGGGGAAGCGCATCATCAGGTGACCGAGCGGATCGATCAGGTAGATATGGTCGGCGGCGTTGGTGCCCTCCTCGGCCGGCAGCCAGGCTTTCAGCAGTTCCGGCTTAACCCGCAGCAATCTGGTGCCGTCATATTCGCGCATCACCATCGTCTCCAGAGGCTGCGCATCGGTAATCAGCCAGACCCGTTCGATGCGGTCCATTTCCTTGCCCTGCATCAGGCGCAACTGGCGCATTTCAAACAGCTTGTCCTGGCAAGCCTTCCCACAATCGCTGCCATCGACCTGCACCATCAGCCATTTGCCTTTGTACGATGCCAGCGATTCCGCTGTGCCGTCGAGCGCGGTGCTGCCCAGTTCGGGAATCGGATATGCCCGCGGATCGATCAGCGTGCCGTAATTGGTGCGGCTTTGCGGCTTGATCACGTAATACGTGAAGTAAGAGGCCAGCATCGGCGCCGCGCATACCGCGATCACCGCGAACAGTTTCCAGCGGCCGCTCTGGCGCTGCCTGTCCTGCGCCGGCGGATTAGCCGGACTGTTGAGCGGCTGGCTTGTTGGTATTTTCTGGTCCACGTCTAAATCCTGTCACAACAAAAAAAATGAATGCCATCACCGCCAGCGCATACCATTGGAAGGCGTAGCCGCGGTGCTTTTCTATCCCTAGCGACGGCCTTGGCCAGGTCCGCTGCAAATGATCGCCAACGTCGCTGGTCTGCTCCACCACGAACGGTTGCAGCTTGAATTTGCTGGCCGCGGCGAATTCGCCGATAGTCAGGTTCTGCACAATGGCCCTGGGCTGCAGCGGGCCGGCGTCGCCCAGCTGCATCACATGGCCGAAATCGCGCCTGACCAGCCCTTCTATCTCGATCGTGCCGGCCGGCGTCGGGTAGGACGGCAGCTTGCTGCGGTCGGACGGGTCGCGCGGCAGCCAGCCGCGCGCCACTAGCACGTAATTACCCAACCCCGTACCCAACCCCGCATCCCCCCCCCTGCCCGGGCCGGCCAGCTTGAATGGCATCAGCACGTAGAAGCCGGCCACGCCGTTCAGCGGACGGTTGTCGAGATAGACAGGCCAGGCGCCAATAAATTCACCGCGCAGCGCCAGGCGCCGGTATTCGAGCCGATCGAGGTCCGCCGGGCCGGCGCCAAACTGGAGTACCGGATCGGCCTGTCGTTGCAAGAGCTTGCTTTCAATCAGCTGCTTCTGGTCGCCGCGCCGCGTTTGCCATTGCGCCAGGGCGATGCCGAGCACTACCAGGACGACGGTTGCGATAAAGGGTATCAGGCGGAAACGGAACCTGGGCCTGTAGTCGGGTTTAGAGCCGATTAGCATTACAATATTGCCTTAGTCAACATTTCCCCTGGCAAAAAATGAAAATCGTCGTCGCCATTGCCTTCATCCTGATCATCGGCAGCCTCGCCTCCGCATTGATATTCCTGATGCGCGACAAGGGCAAGAGCAACCGCACTGTGCAGGCACTGACCTGGCGCGTCGGCCTGTCGGTGTGCTTGTTCCTCATGATACTGCTCTTGTACAAGCTGGGTTATATCCAGCCGACCGGCCTGCACTAGGCAACACGCCAAGCCCGTCGTAAAAAAGGCCGCACCGAGGTGTGGCCTTTTTTTATGCATCGCGGGCCGGCGCTGTCCTGCGCGCTGGCCTGGCGCCGGCCTTACAGCCAGTACACCACCACATACAAGCCGAGCCAGACGACGTCGACAAAGTGCCAGTACCAGGCCGCGCCTTCAAACGCGAAGTGGTGATCCGGAGTGAAATGGCCCTTCAGCACGCGGTACAGCACCACCGACAGCATGATCGCGCCGATGGTGACGTGGAAACCGTGGAAACCGGTCAGCAGGAAGAAGGTCGAACCGTAGACGCCGGACGTCAGCTTCAGGTTGAAATCGGTATAGGCCTCGATGTATTCGGCAGCCTGGAAGCCCATGAAGGTGGCGCCCAGCACGATGGTGGCGAACAGCCAGGCCGCGGTCTTGGCGCGATGGCCGGCGCGCAGCGCATGGTGGGAAATCGTCAGCGTCACGCCGGAAGTGAGCAGCAGGAAGGTGTTGATGGTCGGGATCGGAAACGGACCCATGGTGCTGAACGGCTCGATCGTGCCGGCCGGGCCGGCATTGCCCCAGTGCGCGGCGAAATCAGGCCACAGCACCTTGTTGTCCAGGTCGCCCAGCCACGGCATCGAGATGCTGCGGGCATAGAACAGGGCGCCGAAGAAGGCAGCGAAAAACATGACTTCGGAGAAAATGAACCAGCTCATGCTCCAGCGGTAAGAGGTATCGATGCGCGCACTGTACATGCCGCCTTCGGATTCGCGGATGGAATCGCCGAACCATTTGTAGAGCACGACCAGGAACGACAGCAGGCCAAGGCCGCACAGCTCCGGCCCCCAGACAACGCCGTTGACCCATGCCGCGGCGCCGGCCATGGTCGCCAGCAACGCCGTGCCGCCCAGCACCGGCCACTTGGACGGACCGGGAACGAAATAGTAAGGTGCACTGCCTTGTCGAGAACTCATTGCCATCTCCAGATACAAATTTAATTAGTAATTTCAATATTTGCGGTCTTGTGCTGCACTTACTTGGCGACCACCAGCTTGACGATCGTGATCAGTATTCCAATAAAAATCAACACCCCGAGGATAGCGGCGATAACAACATGCACCGGATTCAGCTGCGCCGCATCGCTTTCATAATCTTTCCTCTTGCGCACACCGAAGAACGACCAGAATATCGCTTTCATGGCAGCGCCAAACGAGGCTTTACGGCGACTTGCTTCTTTCAGATCCGACATTCGACACTCCTGCCCGGCCCCGCTGGTTTAACTTGCCGGCTTGTCCGGCTGGCCCGCAATTTCAAAAAACGTGTACGACAGCGTAATCAGCTTCACATCCTTAGGTATAGCAGGATCTATGTAAAACACCACCGGCATTTCCTTCGCCTCGTTCGGGCCCAGGGTCTGCTGGGTGAAGCAGAAACATTCGACTTTCTTGAAGAAAGCCGCCGCCTGCATCGGCGCATAGCTCGGAATCGCCTGGGCATCCATCTTGCGCGCCTGCTTGTTCACCACTTCGTACACCACCGTGGTCATTTCTCCAGGATGCACCTGCAAACTGCTGACAGTCGGCCGGAAGCGCCAAGGCCCCTGCGAATTGCCGTCAAACTCCACCGTAATGGTGCGGCTCTTGTCGACCTGGGTGTTGGCCGGCGCTGCCACCGTGCCATCCTTGGGCGTCAGGTAATTGACGCCGGTGATTTCGCAAATCTTCTTGTACACCGGCACCAGGCCGTAGCCGAAGCCGAACATCATGACGGCAATCACCAGCAGCTTGCCCAGCATCTGCCAGTTCAGTTTCCGCGACTCTTCCTTGGCGCCGCCGTCTTCAGGATTGCTCATCTATTTGAACCACATCATCTTGACGAAGATCGCGATGAAGAAACTCAGGGCAAGCAAGCCCACCAGCAAGCCGGTGCGCAGGTTATTCGGTTTTTTCTGCTGATTCATGTTGGATATCCATGCAGAGCCGGCGGGTGGCATGCGCCCCCGCCGTTTCCATTATTTAAAGACTGGCGGCGTTTCGAAGGTGTGGAAAGGAGCAGGACTTGGAACAGTCCATTCCAGACCTTCAGCGCCTTCCCATGGCTTGTCGGCTGCCTTCTTGCCGCCCTTGATCGATGGAATGATCACGAAGAACAGGAAGTAGACCTGGGTCAGGCCGAAGCCCAGCGCGCCGATCGAAGCCACCATGTTGAAATCGGTGAACTGCGCCGGATAGTCGGCATAGCGACGCGGCATGCCGGCCAGGCCCAGGAAGTGCATAGGGAAGAAAGTGACGTTGAACCAGACCAGCGAATTCCAGAAATGGATCTTGCCGCGGGTTTCGTTGTACATGAAACCGGTCCATTTCGGACCCCAGTAGTAGTAACCGGCGAACAGCGCGAACAGGGAGCCGGCCACCAGCACGTAGTGGAAGTGCGCCACCACGTAGTAGGTGTCCTGCATCTGGATGTCGATCGGCGTCACCGCCAGGATCAGGCCGGTGAAACCGCCCATGGTGAACACGAAGATGAAACCGATCGCGAACAGCATCGGGGTTTCGAAAGTCATCGAACCGCGCCACATGGTGGCGATCCAGTTGAAGATCTTGACGCCGGTAGGGACCGCGATCAGCATGGTTGCATACATGAAGAACAGCTGCGCAGTCACCGGCATGCCGGTGGTGAACATGTGGTGCGCCCAGACGATGAACGAGAGGATCGCGATCGATGCGGTTGCATACACCATCGAGGCATAGCCGAACAGCTGCTTGCGGGCGAAGGCCGGGATGATCTGCGAGACGATGCCGAAGGCCGGCAGAATCATGATGTACACCTCGGGGTGGCCGAAGAACCAGAAGATGTGCTGGTACATCACCGGATCGCCGCCGCCGGCCGCGTTAAAGAAGGAAGTGCCGAAATGGCGGTCGGTCAGGGTCATGGTGATGGCGCCGGCCAGCACAGGCATCACGGCGATCAGCAGGTAGGCGGTGATCAGCCAGGTCCAGCAGAACATCGGCATCTTCATCAGGGTCATGCCAGGCGCGCGCATGTTGAGGATGGTGGTGATGATGTTGATCGAACCCATGATCGACGAAGCGCCCATGATGTGGATCGCGAAAATCGCCATGTCCATGCCAGGGCCCATCTGGGTCGACAGCGGAGCGTACAGGGTCCAGCCGGCCGCGGTGGCGCCGCCAGGCACCAGGAACGAGGTCGCCAGCAGCAGCGCAGCAGGCGGCATCAGCCAGAACGAGAAGTTGTTCATCCGCGCAAACGCCATGTCGGAGGCGCCGATCTGCAGCGGGATCATCCAGTTGGCGAAGCCGACGAAGGCCGGCATGATGGCGCCGAACACCATGATCAGGCCGTGCATGGTGGTCAGCTGGTTGAAGAATTCCGGCTTGAAGAACTGCAGGCCGGGCTGGAACAGCTCGGCGCGGATCAGCAGCGCCAATACCCCGCCCGACAGCAGCATGGTGAACGAGAACCACAGGTACAAGGTGCCGATGTCCTTGTGGTTGGTGGCGAACAGCCAGCGGCGCCAACCGTGCGGGTGGTCGTGCGCGTGGTCGTCGTGAGAATGATCGTGTGCGTGATCGACTGCGGTAGTGCTGCTCATCTCAATCTCCTGTATTTCAGTGGAGGACAGAGTTATTCGTCTCAAGCTTCGCTTGCTGACTCATCAACTCTGCCCCCAAAAGTTTATTTTCGCGCAGCCAGCACTTCTGCCGGTTGGACAATATTTTCTTGTGCCTTGTTGGACCAGTTGTTGCGGGTGTAGGTGATCACCGCGGCAATTTCGGTATCCGACAATACGGCTTTCCAGGCCGGCATCTGCATGGCGCCGTCGACCTTGCCGTTCAACACGACATTGATCTGCGCCGCGCGCGGGCCGTTCACGACCGGGTCGCCGTCGAGCGGCGGGAAGGCGCCAGGGACACCCTTGCCGCTAGCCTGGTGGCAGGCCGCGCAATTGGCGGTGTAGACTTTTTCGCCGCGCTGTTTCAATTCATCGATAGTCCAGGTCTTGCTCGGATCGTCCGCCTGCGCAGCCATTTCCTTTTTCTTGCCGTCGACCCAGGCCTTGTAATCGGCGTCGCTCAGGACGTTGACCACGATAGGCATGAAGGCGTGGTCCTTGCCGCACAGCTCAACGCACTGGCCGCGGTAGACGCCGACCTTCTCGGCCTTGAACCAGGTGTCGCGCACGAAGCCGGGAATCGCATCCTGCTTGACGCCGAACGCCTGGATAGTCCAGGAGTGGATGACGTCGTTGGCGGTGGTGATGATGCGGACCTTCTTGTTGACCGGCACCACCATCGGATTGTCGACTTCGATCAGGTAGTTGTCGTTCTTGACCTTGGTCGAGTCGACTACTTGTTCGTGGGGAGTGGAGAGGTTGGAGAGGAAGGAAATGCCGGCGCCTTCGCCGTTGAGATAGTCATAGCCCCATTTCCATTGCATGCCGGTGACCTTGATGGTGAGGTCGGCGTTGGAGGTATCCTTCATCGCCACCACCGTCTTGGTGGCCGGCAGCGCCATGCCGATGACGATCAGGAAAGGAATCACGGTCCAGGCGATTTCGACGCCGGTGCTTTCATGGAAACTGGCCGACTTGGCGCCCAGCGACTTGCGGTGTTTCAGGATGGAATAGAACATCACCCCGAAAACCGCCAGGAAAATCACCAGGCAGATGATCAGCATCAAATTATGCAGATCGTAGATTTGCTGTGCAATTTCGGTGACTGGCGGTTGAAAGTTCATCCCAAGTACTTTGGGACCACCCGGGCTATCGACCACCGCCCATGAAGGCATTGCTGCCGCCAGGAGCGACGCACCGAGCGTCAACGATGTAAGGCGCTTCGCATATTCCATGATTTCCTCAAAAGCCCAAAATTATAATTTTATCAAGCACCAGGCAATGATCTGCGCTGTATCTCCTGCCTTAACTCTCGCACAAACTCACGCCGCTTCCATTCCGTCAAAAACTGACCTACTTCTACTCGGGTGCCTAGTGCTTCCAGGCCGATGAGGCCCTTCTTTGTCTCCTGCACTGCAATCCGGATGGAACGCAAATCCAGTTTAAATTGTCGAATTTCCTGCGCCTGTATCAGTTCTACAAGCAGATAGCCGTCGTCCAGCATCGCGATATGCTCGCGGTCCGTAGCGTGCCGCGCATAAATCAGGAATGCGACAGCCACCGCCGACATTTCCAGCACCGCGAACAGCAATACGAACCAGGCGCCGCGCAAAGTAAAAGCTATCGCCACGGCCATCGAGGTCGCACAGAGGATTACGTAGAAAAAACCAAGCTGGCGCGGCGCGATAGCGCAATTACGCCTCAAGTCCCATTCTCGCTTAATCATGATGCACCATCGACATCAAGCATGTTGCCTGTACGCACAAGCTAAAACCTTTGAAGTATAAGGGCTAATCGAACTTGTTATCAAGGAGAATCAAATCCTCGGAACCAGCCCCGCAAACACCCCCAAAACCTCGTTTTCAAGCCGCCCGGCCAGCCCCAGACTCACACCCCGCAAGGCCCGCAATAACCGGTTTCAGATAGTCGCTATATGCGAAAACCAGTATATCTGCCAGGGCCGGAACAAGACTCGCGAGGCAAATTGACAACACTTTCCTTTAGACCTTAGCCCCTTGCTGCAACCGCAAAACAATTAGGGTCGGAGTCGATTTTCTGCCGGCCGGCGGCATGACTATCGATTCCATCAAGAAAGGGAGCAGCCTCAAGGCCGCAAGTAGGCGTAACCCTGCGATTGCAGGTCTGCCAGCATCACCACCGCGCCCTTGTCGGCCACGCCGAAACCCGGCAACAGGTCTTTCAGCTCGACTTTCTGCGCTTTCATGGTGTTGATGCAGGCGTTCATTTCCAGGCCGGTTTTTGCCAGCTCGGCGACTTGCGCAATGAAATCCGGGCTGGCTTGGGCGGCATGGAAGGCCCTGAGCGCGGCGCCGTGTATCACCAGCACGATCTTCACCTTGTCCGGGCCGCCCATGCCTTCGAAATGGCTCTGGATATTGCCGAGCACGAAGGCGACCCTGGCCTGCTCGCTCAAGTGATAGACGACCTTGGCTTTATCCACGGCGGCGGCATGCGCCGGCCTTGCGCTCGCCGCCAGCACGGAAGCCGCGCCAATTGATGAAAACATGGTCCACAGGATGCTGCGTCGTTGCATCGTCACTCCCGGTCGGAAAAATGAAACAGGATAAGCCGGCCTTGTCCAAGGCCGGCCAGGCGGTCAACCTTAACTCAAATCCGCCAGCGGGTGATCGTTCTCTGGCCACGGATCGTCGAAAAAGCCGTTGCCCCATTCCCCGCTGACTTCCGCGAGGATGGCCGGCTGCCATTTCGGCTGGCGGTCCTTGTCGATGATCAGGGCCCGTATGCCTTCGGCAAAATCGGTGCGGGCGGCGCAATGCAGCGACACCACATATTCCAGCCGGAACACTTCGGCCAGCGACATGTGCAGCGCGCGCTTTTGCAGTGCATGCGACAGCCAGGCCGAAGCCGGGCTGCCGGCGACCAGGGTGGCGATGCCTTTTTGCAGCCAGCCGTCGTCGGTTTGCAGGCCGACGATGTTTTGCACGACTTCATCCAGCGTCGGCGCGCCGCATAGCTGATGTATCAATTCAAAATGCTGGCGCAACGGTGTCGGCGCGGCGGCGAATGCCGGCTTGGCCTGCTGTTCCGCGGCCAGCAAAACCCGCGTCAGCAGCACATCGTCCTGTTTGCCATCCCACGGCTGGCTCAACAAGCTTGCCAGCAACGCCGGCTTCTGGCCGTGTTCGATCTGATAGTCGGCCAGGCGCGCGAAAACGGCGTCTGCGGCGCCGAAGGAAGCCCCGGTCAAGGCCAGGAACAGGCCGAGCTGGCCCGGCATGCGGTTCAGGAACCAGGTGCCGCCGACATCCGGGTACAAGCCGATCGTGATTTCCGGCATGGCCAGCCGCGATTTCTCGGTCACCACGCGGTGGCTGGCGCCGGCCATCAGGCCGATGCCGCCGCCCATCACGATGCCGTGCGCCCAGGCCAGCATCGGCTTGGGATAAGTATGGATCAGGTAGTCAAGGCGATATTCGCGCTCGAAGAAATCGCAAGCGTAAGTGTTGCTCTTGATGTCCGCGCTCTGGCCGGACGCATGCTGGTCCAGCATGGTGCGGTACAAATCCTGCAAGTCGCCGCCGGCGCAGAACGCCTTCTCGCCGGCCGCCTGCAGCAGCACCATGGCAATCTGCGGATCACCGGCCCAAGCGCGCAATTGCGCATCGAGCAGATCGACCATTTCCAGCGAGATCGCATTCAGGGTCTTTTCAACATTCAGGGTGGCGACGCCGATGCGCTTGCCGTTGGCGGCGACCAGTTCTTCAAACAGCGCCGGCGCGGCAACCTTCACTACATCTTCCATTATTCATTACTCCAGACTGGCGGACGTTTTTGCAGGAAGGCGTTGACGCCTTCCTTTTGATCCTTGGTATCGAACAGATCGAGGAACAGCTCGCGCTCCACCGGCAGCAAGGTGGCCAGCGGATTGGCGCGCGCGCCCTGGATCAATTTCTTGCACGCGCTGACGCTCGACGGACTTTGCCGGGCGACCTGCTCTGCCAGCGCCAGTGCGCGCTGGCGGGCTTCGCCTTTTTTAACCAGCTCTTCCACCAGGCCGATGCGCAATGCGGTGTCGGCGTTGACGCGCTCGCCGCACAGGATCATGCGCTTGGCCCAGCCTTCGCCCACCAGCCAGGGCAGGTTCTGGGTGCCGCCGGCGCAAGGCAGCAAGCCGACCGCCGCTTCCGGTAAGGCCATCTGCGCATGCTCTTCGGCGATGCGCAGATCGCAGGCCAGCGCGCATTCCAGACCGCCGCCCATGGCGTAGCCGTTGATGGCGGCGATCGAGACGCCGCGAAAGGCCGACAAGGTTTCGAATGCTTCGCCGAAGCGGCGCGCCATCTCGCGCGCCATCACTTTGTCGCCATCGGCAAACAGTTTCAGGTCGGCGCCGGCGCAAAAGAATTTCTCGCCTTCGCCGGTCAGCACCAGGCTGTAGATATTGTTGTCGACGTTGAGCGCCTGCACCAGCCGGGTCAGGTCGCGCAAGGCCTCGCCGGTCCAGGTGTTGGCCGGTGGATTGGCCATGGTCACCACGGCCGTGTGGCCGACAATTTCCAGGCGCAGGTTGATGTAGCGATCTTCAGTGTAGGAGCTGCTCATCGGATGTCCTCGTTGGATGCATTGCCCAGCAACTGGCGGGCGATAATCACGCGCATGATTTCGTTGGTGCCTTCCAGGATCTGGTGCACGCGGACGTCGCGGAAATGGCGCTCCAGCGGATACTCGCGGATATAACCATAGCCGCCATGGATCTGCAGCGCTTCATTGCAGATCCGGAAGCCGATATCGGTGGCGAAGCGTTTCGCCATCGCGCAGTAGGTGGTGGCGTTAGGGTCCTTGGCATCCAGCTTGCAGGCGGCCAGGCGCACCATCTGGCGCGCTGCGACCAGCTCGGTCTGCATGTCGGCCAGCTTGAATTGCAGCGCCTGGAAATCCGACAGCGGCCGGTTGAACTGGCGGCGCTCGCTCATGTAGGCATGCGCCGCATCGAGTGCGGCCTGGGCGGTGCCTACCGAACAGGTAGCGATGTTGATGCGGCCGCCATCCAGGCCGCGCATCGCCAGCCGGAAGCCTTCGCCTTCCTGTCCCAGCAGGTGGTCGGCCGGAATCCGCACATTGTCGAAACTGATGGTGCGGGTAGGCTGGCTGTTCCAGCCCATTTTTTCTTCCTTACGGCCGTAGCTGATGCCTGGCGCATCGGCCGGCACCACGAAGGCCGACACCCCATGCGCGCCGCCGGCGCCGGTGCGTGCCATCAGCACCAGCACATCGGTGGAGCCCGCGCCAGAGATAAACGCTTTGGAACCGTTGATGACGTAATGGCCATCGGCCAGCACCGCGCTGGTCTTCAGCGAAGCCGCATCAGAGCCCGAACCCGGTTCGGTCAGGCAGTAGGAGCCAAGCTTCTGCCCGCTCGCCAGCTTGCCGCACCAGGTCTCTTTTACCGCCGGGGTCGCCCAGTTGGCGATCATCCAGCTCACCATGTTGTGGATCGTCAGGTAGGCCGTGGTGGAAGTGCAGCCGCGCGCCAGTTCCTCGAACACGATGGTGGCGTCGAGCCGCGACAAGCCCAGGCCGCCGACTTCTTCCGGCGTATACAAGCCGCAAAAGCCCAGCTCGCCGGCCTTGGCGATGACGTCGACCGGGAAAATCGCCTCGGCGTCCCATTTGGCCGCGTGCGGCGCCAGTTCTCCTGCTGCGAAATCACGCGCGGTTTGCTGGAATGCGCGTTGATCTTCTGATAATTCAAAGTCCATGGTGGTCTGTCTCCAAAACGAATAAGGGGCGATGATTGCTGCTGACGGCAATTTATATCCCAGCAGAATAACAATAATTGACGTTAACGTAAACGTCACCCAAACCGTTCAGGCGAAAAAATGGCGACGGGGAGAATGCCGTCGCCCAACTCACTGCCACTGAAACGCTTGAATCCGGCCTATCCGCCTTGCTTATTTAGGCAGCAGCACGGTATCGATGACGTTGATCACGCCGTTCGACTGATTCACGTCATAGGTGCTGATATTGGCAGCATGGCCGCCATCGTCCACGACGTAGATGTTACGCGGACCGTTCTGCATGAACGTCAGCTTGCCGCCGCTGGCGGTGGCCAGTTCAGCCTTGCCGCCGCCCTTCTTGATTTCGCTTTCCAGCTTGGCGTAACCGTAGCGGCCAGGAACCACGTGGTAAGTCAGGATCTTGGTCAGGGTGGCCTTGTTCTCAGGCTTGACCAGGGTTTCCACCGTACCGGCCGGGAGCTTGGCGAAGGCGGCGTTGGTGGGCGCGAAGACGGTGAACGGCCCCTTGCCCTTGAGCGTATCGACCAGGCCCGCAGCTTTTACTGCCGCCACCAGGGTGGTGTGATCGGCTGAATTGACGGCGTTATCGACGATGTCCTTGCTGGGGTACATGTTTTGCCCGCCCACCATCACGGTGTCTTCTGCATTAGCCGCACCGGCGGCGATCAAAGCGGCGGACAAAGTCAAAGCATAAGTAAGTTTGCGCATGATGATTCCTTCGAATGAGAGTCAGATTTCGGAGCCTGCACAGTCATATACGCAACCGTGCCGAAACTGGATTCGCCGGATTCAAAAAAACATGCAAGATGTGGGGCAACCACCAGATGATGCTGCGCTTGCTGCAGCAATCGAAAGAAAATGAAGTAAGCCGATAGGCCGGATTCTGTTACGACGTCCAGGCTTGCACCCTCGCGTTATGACAGCCATTCCTCTAGGCGCTGGATTGCTCCAGCGCTCCAGCTCTCTACCCGCACGCTCCGCGAGCAACATCAACGCGTGCCTATTTGAGATTGCTCCGAGTGGAGGTTACCGCGTTTCACCGTAACTTAATACGCTCGTCTCTGTGGCCCTATTCCTCGCCTCGCGGCGGACGGCCGTTAACCGTCACCCTGCTCTATGGAGTCCGGACCTTCCTCCCGCCGGCGCCTTGCAGCGCCAGCCAGCGGCTGTCTGGCTTACTTCAGGCGGCATTCTACCGCAATGCGCCGCCAGGCTCGCCGATACTATGCTGATATTTCGCTATTATTTGACTGGAGGCAGCGATTTGCAGCGCACGGCTCAGTCCGGCGATGCCAAATTGGCATGAGACAGGCGCCCCGCGCCTACGTATAGTATCCAGGAATTATTGCAGTGCAAAACCGCAAGCGCAAACGGATAACCGGCGCAGCGGCTTGCCGCGACGTCATTCAAACCTTGCGCAACAGGATAGAACACATGCACATCTGCGTACTCGGCGCCGGCATCATCGGCGTGACCTCCGCCTACCGCCTGCTGGAAGCCGGCCATGAGGTGACCCTGGTCGATGCGGCAGCGCAGCCCGGCAGCCAGACCAGCCTGGGCAACGGCGCGCAGCTAAGCTACTCGTACGTGGCGCCGCTGGCCGATCCCTCGGTGTGGATGCACTGGCCGGAATATCTGTTCAGCGCCGATTCGCCGCTGACCCTGCGGCCGAAAATGGATACGGCGCAGTGGCGCTGGCTGCTCAAATTCCTCGGCGCCTGCAACAGCAAGCGCGTGCGCCAGACCACGATCGACCTGCTGCACCTGTCTTCCTTCAGCCGCGACCAATTGCGGCAGCTGACCACGACCGTCCCGCTGGATTTCCAGCATCGCACCGCCGGCAAGCTGGTGCTGTACAGCGACGCCAAAGGCCTGGAAGGCGCGCGCAGGCAGATCGACTTCCAGGCGCAGCATGGATGCCAGCAAGAGATCATCGACGCCGCGCGCTGCCTGCAGATCGAGCCGGCGCTGGCCAACGCCAGACGCGACTGGGCTGGCGGCGTGTATACCCCGAGCGAAGAAGCCGGCGATTGCGCCACGTTCTGCCAGCAGCTGGTGGCGGCGATGTTGCGGCAGCCCGGCTTCCGCTTCGCCCACTCACAGCGCATCGGCAAACCGGAAATGCGTGCCGCTGCACTGACCGCGGTGCATGCCGGCGCGGAAAGAATCGAGGCTGACGCTTTCGTGCTGGCGCTCGGCGCCGACAGCGCCGGCTTTGCGCGCCAGGCAGGATTTTCGCTGCCGCTGTATCCGCTCAAGGGCTACAGCATCACCGTTCCGCTGAACGACGCCAGCCACCAGGCTGCGGCGCCGCAAGTGTCGATCACCGACCTGTCCAGGAAAATCGTCTACGCGCGGCTCGGCAACCGCCTGCGCGTCGCCGGACGGGTGGAACTGGTCGGCATGGATCGCAGCGTACCCGCCGCCGCCATCGATGAACTGAAGCGCGGCGTCGGCGAACTGTTTCCCGGCTGCGCCGACCTGTCGGATAGTGCGAGCCTGTCGCCATGGACCGGATTCCGGCCGGCGACGCCGAGCGGCGTGCCTATCGTCGGCGCCTCGCCGCTGAAGAACCTGTACCTGAACGTCGGCCACGGCAGCCTCGGCTGGACCCTGGCGCACGGCAGCGCAAGCCTGCTGGCGCAGCTGATCGCCGGCAAGGCTACTGCCATCGACGCCAGTCCCTTTGCATTCAAACCCTAACCCGCGGCCGAGGACAATCATGAAACTCATCACCAACCAGCAAGTCGCCGAACTGATCAACACCAACGATGCAATCGACGCCATGCGCCAGGCCTTCAAGGGCATAGGCCAAGGCGCGCAGCAAGCGCGCATGCGCACCAGCGCCGGTCCCGTCATGATGTCCAGCATGGGCGCCCTGCTGCCCGCCGCCGGCATCGCCGGCTACAAGGTCTACACCACCATCAATGGCAAGTTCCATTTCGTCACCGTGCTGTTCTCCACCGAGGACGGCCGGCCCCTGGCAACGATTGAATCCGACACCATGACGGGCTTGCGTACCGCTGCCGCCACCGCCGTTGCCGCCGACCATCTGGCCAACCAGGATGCCGCCACGCTGGCGGTGATCGGCACCGGCGTCCAAGGCCACTCGCATGTGCCGGCCTTGCTGGCAGTGCGCAAGTTCAAGGAAATCCTGATCGCCGGCCGCAGCGGCCAGCAACAGTTTTCCGAGCAGATCACGTACCAGACCGGCGTGCCGGCGCGTGCTGTCAGCATCGACGAAGCGGCGCAAGCGGGCGATGTGGTGGTGACCGTCACGCGTTCGGCCCAGCCGCTGTTTGCCGGCGATCTGCTGAAGCCCGGCGCTTTCGTGGCCGCCGTCGGCGCCAGCAAAGGCAACCTGCGCGAACTCGACGACCGCGCGATTGCGCGCGCCAACGCGCTGGTAGTGGAATGGAAGCCGCAGGCACAGCAGGAAGCCGGCGACCTGCTGCTATGCCAGCCAGGCACTTTCGCCTGGGAGAACGTATGGGAACTGGGACAGATTGTCGACGGCAGCAGCGGCTACCAACGCCGGCCCGACGACCTGGTGATCTACAAGGCGATCGGCGTCGGCGTCGAAGACATCGCCCTGTCCGGCCTGGTCTACCGGCGCGCATGCGAGCGCTACGGCTGGTAACAAGGCTTATCCTTGCGCGCCTGACGGCATCACTTGCCGCCGCCAGGCCGGCGGTCTAGAATCGGGCTCTCACTGCCGGCGGCGCTGCAAATCGCCGCCGGCAGTCAATGCACGATTACCGACGACCGGCACACATGGAATTCCACTTACTCAGCTTCATGAAGACGGTGCTCTTTGTGCTGGCGGCGCTGTTGCCGATCATGAACCCGCCTGGCGGCGCACCGATTTTCCACTCGCTGACCATCGCCGCCTCCGACGCCACCCGCAATTCGCTGGCGCGGCGGGTCGCCATCAACTCCTTCCTGCTGCTGATAGGCGGCATGTTCATCGGTACCCACGTGCTGGCCTTCTTCGGCTTGTCGCTGCCGGTAGTCAAGGTAGCAGGCGGCCTGCTGGTGGTGGCCACCTCCTGGAAAATGCTGAACTCCGACGAAATGCCGAAAGGCGAAGCCGTGCCGGAATCGCTCTGGACCGAGGAGCTGGCGTCAAAGAAAGCGTTCTACCCGCTGGCTTTTCCGCTGACCGTGGGACCTGGCTCGATCTCAGTCGCCATCACCCTCGGCGCCGGCGTACGCGTACCCAATGTGCCGCTGCCGCTGTCGCTGGTGGCCGCCGTAGTCGGCCTGGCGCTGGCGGCGCTGGCGGTCTACCTGAGCAACCGCTTTGCTGGCGTACTGATCCGGCTGCTGGGCGATACCGGCACCACCGTCATGCAGCGCATGACCTCGTTCATCCTGCTGTGCATCGGCGTGCAGATCCTGTGGGATGGCGTCAGCGGTCTCTTGATGATATGGCAAGCGCATTGATTTAAGCGTGGACAAAGCGGGGGCTGATGATAAGATTATTGCCTCACCAACCCACACGGAGAACACAATGCTCAAGAAAATCATGGTCATTGCAGCAATGTTTGGCATGTTTGGCGCGATATCCGCTTGCAACACGGTAGCGGGCATGGGTAAGGATGTGCAGACCGGCGGTGAAAAGGTGCAGGACGCTGCGCAGGATGCGCAGAAGAAAATGTAATTCCGGGCGGATAGGCATGGGGCGGGCAGTGTTATCAGCCGCTCCTTGCCGGTCCCCATGTCAACAATATCTGCTTGATTAGAGTCGCTCCGTAAGCCCGACTCAGACAAAAAACTTCATCCTGCATTTGGCTACGCCAATCAGCGTCAGACAGACACATCCAATTTTAGAATCGTGCAAGCTAAAGTGCGAGGCCTAAGCCAAGTCCGAACCAGTGAGAATCGAAGCGGCAATGGAATCATTCCCTGGCGCTGCTGGGGAAATAAAGCGCCGATCCACACACTTCAGGAGAATTCATGTTTGACCACGTTAAATTCGGCGTCAGCGACTATGCAGCGAGCAAAGCGTTCTTCCTCAAGGCACTTGAACCGCTCGGCGTAGCTGTTGCCTCGGAGGGACCACCGACCTACGGTGTCGAGCTTATTGCCCCAACGAGTAAGGCTTCATTGTGCCTCTGCCAAACCGAAGAGAAGCCGGCGCGTCTTCACTTGGCGTTCACGGCCGAGAATCGCCAGCAAGTCGAAGCCTTCTATCGCGCGGCCCTGGAGGCGGGTGGCAAAGACAATGGTGCGCCTGGTCTGCGCCCGCACTACCACGCGAACTACTATGCAGCTTTTGTCATTGGTCCGGACGGGCACAACATCGAGGTGGTTTGCCACGAATCCAAAACCTAACTCTTACTTCACGCAATACAAGCAACTTCGGGTACAAAATACGCCTGTAAAAATGCGCCTATTCCGAGCGCCCATAAAAAAACCCGACTTGTCGTCGGGCTCCTTATGCGTGCAAAGAAAACGCTACTCAGCAAAACTTGCTGAAGTCAGGCTTGCGCCGCTCAAAAAATGCCATAAATGCTTCCGCCGCCTCAGGTGCTTTCAGCATGGCGCCGAAATGTTCGATCTCCTGCGCCATCCGCGCTTCCACTTCAGCAGTCTGCGCGCCCTTCATCAAACGCTTGGTGATGCGGATAGACGCTGCCGGCAACGCCACCAGCTTAGCCGCCTGCGCCTGCGCAAACGCCAGCAGTTCTTCCGCCGGCAAGACCTTGTTGACCAGGCCCATGGATGCGGCCTCTTCTGCCGTGAAGGCTTCGCCCAGCAGCAGCTTTTCGGCTGCGCGCTGATAACCTGCAATCTGCGGCAAGATCAGGCTGGAGGCGGCTTCCGGGCACAAACCCAGCTGCGTGAACGGCATCGAGAAACGGGCGTCGTCGGCTGCGTAGACCAGGTCGCAATGCATCAGCAGGGTGGTGCCGATACCGACTGCGGCGCCGGCGACTGCGGCTACCATCGGCTTGCTGGCATGGCTGATCTGCCACAGGAACTGGAACACCGGGCTGTCGGTGCCGGTGGGACGGTTCTTCATGAAATCTTCGAGGTCGTTGCCGGCGCTGAAGATCTGCGGCTTGCCTAAGAACAGGATGGCGCGCACTGCGTTATCTGTCTCTGCGTCTTTCAAGGCGTCGACCATGGTCTGGTACATGGCGGCGGTGATGGCATTCTTCTTTTCGAGACGGTTGAATTCAATCGTCAGGATGCCGTTTTCCTTGCTGGTCAAAATATCCATCTGGTACTCCATTTATCACTACAACACGTTCGATAGAATAGATCGTAAATCGCGGTCTTCCAGTTCGCCACAGACGCGAGAACAAGGCGCATGGCGCGCAGACAGTACGCTAGTACGGCAAGCGCCATGCAACGCGGTCCGCCGCTGACAAACAAACTATTGCGCCTGTGGCGGACTGGAAGACAAAAAAGCCGTGCGAAGGATGGCTGCACGGCTTTTTTGTTTTTTACGATTGCTTGTGACAATCTGCTAATTCAAACGATTACATGCGTTCGAAAATACCCGCAGCGCCCATGCCCGCACCAACGCACATGGTGACCATGCCGTATTTCTGGTTGCGGCGGCGGATGCCGTGGATCGCAGTTGCGGCACGGATGGCGCCGGTTGCGCCCAGCGGATGGCCCAGCGCAATGGCGCCGCCCAGCGGGTTGACCTTGGATGGATCCAGGCCGAGGTCCTGAATCACTGCCAGCGCTTGCGCTGCAAATGCTTCGTTCAGTTCGATCCAGTCCAGCTGGTCCTGGGTCAGGCCGGCCGCGCGCAGCGCTGCCGGGATCGCTTCCTTAGGACCGATGCCCATGATTTCCGGCGGTACGCCGCGTACTGCGAACGAGACGAAACGCGCCAGCGGGGTCAGGTTGTGTTCCTTGAGGATTTTTTCACTGACCAGGATCAGGGCGCCGGCGCCATCCGACATTTGCGAGCTGTTGCCTGCAGTGACCGTGCCTTTGGCGGCAAACACCGCCTTCAGCTTGCCCAGCGTTTCCATGCTCGACTCGGCGCGTGCGCCTTCGTCGCGGTCGACGGTGCGGTTCTTGATGTCGATCTGGCCGGTGGCCAGGTTCGGGAAGCGCTCGATGATGTCGAAGGAAGTAGTTTCATCCTTGAACTCACCAGCCTGCTGGCCGGCGATGGCGCGGCGGTGCGATTCCACCGAAAACGCGTCTTGCGCTTCGCGCGAAACTTTCCATTGCTGAGCGACTTTTTCCGCAGTCAAACCCATGCCGTAGGCCATGCCGACGTTTTCATCCGAGAACGCGTTCATGTTGACCGAAGGATGGAAACCCATCATCGGCACCATCGACATCGATTCGGCGCCGCCGGCGATCATGACATCAGCCTCGCCGACGCGGATGCGGTCGGCAGCCATGGCGATCGCGGTAATGCCGGATGCGCAGTAACGGTTGACAGTAACGCCGCCGATGGTGTTCGGCAGGCCGGCCAGCAGCACGGCGTTACGCGCCATGTTCAGACCTTGCGCGCCCTCAGGGAAGGAACAGCCGATGATGGCGTCCTGCACCAGCTTGGGATCCAGGCCTGGCACTTGCGCCATGGCGGACTGCATGACGCGCACCAGCAGGTCGTCCGGACGGGTGTTCTTGAACATGCCGCGCGGCGCCTTGCCGATTGGCGTACGGGTTGCGGAAACGATATACGCTTCTTGAAGTTGTTTGCTCATTTTAATCTTCCTCGTTAGTTGCGCACTGGTTTTCCGGTCTGCATCATGCCCATGATCCGCTCTTGCGTCTTAGGGTTGTTCAGCAGTTCGACGAACGCTTTGCGCTCCAGGTCCAGCAACCATTGTTCATTCACGATGCTGCCTTCGTTGACTTCGCCGCCGCAAACGATGTTGGCAATCATGTGGCCCAGTTTGTAGTCATGTGCCGAGATGAAGCCGCCGTCGCGCATGTTGACCAGCTGCGCCAGGATGGTGGCGATGCCGTCGCGGCCTACGACTGCGATCTGCGCCTTCAGCGGTGGGCGGTAGCCGGCGTCGAACATGGCGCGTGCCTCAACCTTGGCTACGTGCAGCAGCTCGTAGGCGTTGAACACGATCACGTCATCGGCTTTCAGGTAGCCCATGCTCTTCGCTTGCAGCGCCGATTTCGAGACGTTCGCTGTGGCGGCATTCATGAAGGAAGTCTTCAGGAATTGCAGGATGTCGTTGCCCTTGGCGTCGTTGGCGGCACGTACTGCAGCTTCCTTCAAACCGCCGCCGGCAGGAATCAGGCCAACGCCGACTTCGACCAGGCCGATGTACGATTCGATCGATGCGACACGCTTGGCTGTGTGCAGCGCCAATTCGCAGCCGCCGCCCAGCGCCAGGCCAGCCACTGCGGCAACCACTGGTACGCTGGCGTACTTGAGGCCCATGAAGGCTTGCTGCAACTCGGCGACCATCGGTTCGATCGCCTTGGCGCCGCCCGACATGAACAATGGCAGCATCGATTGCAGGTCGGCGCCGGCAGAGAATGCGCCGCCTTCAGCTGCATCCGCGTGCCACAGCACCAGTCCCTTGTAATTCTTTTCTGCCTCGGCAACCGCTTTGTTCAGACCGGCGATGACGCCAGGTCCGATGACGTGCATCTTGGTCTTGAAGGACAGGACCAGGACGTCGTCGTTCTGATGCCATGCGCGTACCGAGTCGTCCTCGAATACGGTGGTGCCGGCAGTCTTGCCGTCGGCTACGCCCTCGCCCAGCAACGGTGCGCGGAACACCTGGCGCTCGTAGACTGGCAGAGTGGAACGGGCAACGTTGGCTTTCTTCGCCGGCGAGTAGGAACCGTCGGCAGCGTGCACGCCAGTGCGGCCGTCGAATACCCAGGCTGGCAACGGTGCATTGCACAGCGCCTTGCCGGCGTCGATATCTTCCTTGACCCAGCCGGCGATCTGCTTCCAGTCGGCGGCTTGCCAGATTTCGAAAGGACCTACGCTCCAGCCGAAGCCCCAGCGCATGGCGAAATCGATGTCGCGTGCGTTGTCGGCAATCGATTCCATGTGGACGGCGATGTAGTGGAAGCCGTCGCGGAAGATGGACCACAGGAATTGCGCTTGCGGATTGGTCGATTCGCGCAGGGTTTTCATGCGCTTGACCGGATCCTTGTCTTTCAGGATGCGCGCCACCAGTTCGTCGGCCTTGCCGCCGCCGGTCACGTACTCGCCCTTGGCGGCGTCGATGCGCAGGATGTCCTTGCCGACCTTCTTGTAGAAGCCGGCGCCGGCCTTCTGGCCGAGCGCGCCCTGCTCGACCAGCTTGGCCAGCAGCGGCGGCGTTGCGTACACGCCGTAGAAAGGATCGTCCTTCAGGTTGTCCTGCATGGTCTTGATCACATGGCCCATGGTGTCCAGGCCAACCACGTCGGCGGTACGGAAAGTACCGGACTTGGCGCGGCCCAGCTTGGCGCCGGTCAGATCATCCACCACGTCGACTGAGAGGCCGAATTTTTCAGCTTGATGAACCGTCGAGAGGATGCCGAACACGCCCACGCGGTTGGCGATGAAGTTCGGGGTATCTTTAGCGCGGACCACGCCCTTGCCCAGCGTCGTCGCCAGGAAGCCTTCCAGCTGATCGAGGATCTCTGGCTTGGTGGTGGCGGTCGGGATCAGTTCCACCAGGTGCATGTAGCGCGGCGGGTTGAAGAAGTGGACGCCGCAGAAGCGTGCTTTCAATTCAGCGTCGAACCCTTCCGACAATGCGGTGATCGACAGGCCGGAAGTGTTGGATGCGAAAATCGCGTTCGGCGCAATGTGCGGCGCAACCTTCTTGTACAGGTCGTGCTTCCAGTCCATGCGCTCAGCGATGGCTTCGATGATCAGGTCGCAACCGGCCAGCACATCCAGGTTGTCTTCGTAGTTGGCGACTTCGATCAGGGATGCGTCATCCTTGTTGCCCAAAGGCGCAGGGCTGAGCTTCTTCAGGTTTTCGATGGCGCGCAGGACGATACCGTTTTTCGGGCCTTCCTTGGCCGGCAGATCGAACAGCACCACCGGTACCTTGGCGTTCAGGCAATGGGCCGCGATTTGCGCGCCCATCACGCCGGCGCCGAGGACGGCGACTTTTTTAACGATGAAATTCGACACTTGTTTCTCCTTGGTCAGTCTGTTGGGAGTGCAGGCCTGCGCTGAGCGCGCCAGGCCCACCCTACGGCTTATTTAGAACAAATCCGCATCCAGCGCCATCAGGCTGCCCGAACCGGAGCGTGCCTGACGAATCAGCATTGCAGTTTCCGGCAGCAGGCGGGCGAAATAGAAGCGTGCGGTCGCCAGCTTGGAAACGTAGAACTTGTCGCCTGAATCTTGCTTGGCCAAAGCGATCTTTGCCATTTGCGCAAAGAAGTAGGCGTACACCAGGTGGCCAACCACGCGCAGGTAAGGTACTGCTGCTGCGCCGGCTTCGTCCGGATTCTGGAAAGCCTTCATGCCGATTTCCATGGTCAGCTTGCTGACCTTGTCGCCCAGGTCGGCCAGCGGCGTGATGAATTCCGACAGCGCTTCATCGGCGCCGTTTTCTTCGATGAATGCCTGCACCTTGGCGCCGAATTTCTTCAGCTTGGCGCCGTTGTCCATCAACACCTTGCGGCCCAGCAAATCGAGCGACTGGATGGTGTTGGTGCCTTCATAGATCATGTTGATGCGGGCATCGCGCACATACTGCTCCATGCCCCACTCGGCGATGAAGCCGTGGCCGCCGTATACCTGCATGCATTCCGATGTCGCGGTCCAGGCGTTGTCGGTGATGAAAGCCTTGATCACCGGCGTCAGCAGGGCGACTTCATCGGCGCAGTCCTTGCGCACTTGCTCGTCCGGGTGGTTCAGTTCCTTGTCCAGCTGCAGCGCGACGTAAGAACAGAAAGCGCGCGCGCCTTCAGCATATGCTTTTGCGGTCAGCAGCATGCGGCGTACGTCGGGATGGACGATGATCGGATCGGCTGGCCGGTCCGGCGCCTTGATGCCGGACAGGCTGCGCATCTGGATGCGGTCCTTGGCGTACACCAATGCGTTCTGGTAAGCCACTTCCGTCAAACCCAGGCCTTGCATGCCGACGCCAAGGCGGGCAGCGTTCATGAACACGAACATCGCGTTCAAGCCCTTGTGCGGGCTGCCGATGAGCCAGCCGGTAGCGCCGTCCAGGTTCATCTGGCAGGTCGAGTTGCCGTGGATGCCCATCTTTTCTTCGATCGCGCCGCAAGTGATTGGATTGCGCGCGCCCAGCGAACCGTCTGCGTTCGGCAGGAATTTCGGCACCAGGAACAGGGAGATTCCCTTGGAACCTTCCGGTGCGCCTGGCAGGCGCGCCAGCACCAGATGGATGATGTTTTGCGACATGTCGTGCTCGCCGGCCGAGATGAAAATCTTGCTGCCGGTGATGCTGTAGGAACCGTCGGCCTGCGGCTCGGCTTTCGAGCGCAGCATGCCAAGGTCGGTGCCGCAATGCGATTCGGTCAGGCACATGGTGCCGGTCCATTCGCCGGACACCAGCTTAGGCAGGTACAGCGCTTGCTGCTCCGGCGTGCCGTGTGCGTGCAGGCACTCGTAGGCGCCGTGCGACAAGCCCGGGTACATGGTCCAGGCCTGATTGGCCGAATTCATCATTTCGTAGAACGAATTGTTGATCACCAGCGGCAGGCCCTGGCCGCCGAATTCAGGATCGCAGGACAGCGATGGCCAGCCGGCTTCCACATACTGCTTGTAGGCTTCCTTGAAACCCTTTGGCGCGGTAACGGTGTGGGTAGCCTTGTCGTGGTGGCAGCCTTCGCGGTCGCCGGAATGGTTCAGCGGGAACAGTACCTGGGAGGTAAATTTACCGCCCTCTTCCAGCACTTGATTGATGATGTCGGCATCAATCTCGGCATGCTTCGGCAATTGTTTCAGTTCATCTTCTACATGCAGCAACTCGTGCATGACGAATTGCATATCCCGCAGTGGCGCGACGTATTGACCCATGGTGCTCTCCTGATGATTGACTTTATTGGATTGGTCTGGCTGCCGGTTTGGCAGCGATTTTTTGATTCGTTTTTTGATTCTGCGATACCGCCTTGCCGACAGTTGCCGACGGCTGCGCGTTGCGGTAGCTGTCGATCAGGCGGTCAAAGCCTTTTTGCGCGCGCTCCACGCTGCCGGCCTTCTTGAGGAAGCGGGCGTCGTGGTGCAAGCCCAGGATCAGGCCGTACATTTCATACACCAGCTGGTCGGCGTCGGTATCAGCCCGCAGATGGCCGGCCTCGACCGCCTGCAAGGCGCAGCGGTGCAAAGCCAGCTGCCAGGTGCGCACCATGGTCACCAGCTGTTCGCGGATTTCGCCAGGCCGGTCGTCGTACTCGACCGCGCCGCTGATATAGATGCAGCCAGAGGCGATTTCAATCGTCACCTGGCGGATCCAGCGCGCAAACATGCATTCCAGGCGCGGCAAGCCACGTGCTTCCTTGATGCTGGGATAGAACACTTCTTGTTCGAACTGGCGGTGGTACAGCTTCACCACTTCGATCTGCAGGTCTTCACGCGAGCCGAAATGCGCGAACACGCCGGACTTGCTCATGTTCATTTTTTCAGCCAGCAAACCGATGGTCAAGCCTTCGAGGCCGTCGCGGCTGGCCAGCGTGATGGCGACATCCAGAATCGCTGCGCGCGTCATTTCGCCTTTACGCATGAATTTTGGCGGCGTGTCGGTGTGTGCCACGATAGTCCTGTCTCTGCCTGGTTGGCTCTGGTTAGCTTTGGTGTTGAGCGGCGCCTGCTCGCTTTGGCATGATGGTTTTACTCATGCCCGCAAGAATGCGAACGCTCGTACTATTATGCACCAGAATCGAAATGTCAAACAGCGACTTAGAGGGGCGATTCTACCGAGAGCTCCTTCGACTTTGATCGGGAGTTCGTTTGCGCTGCTTGAGTCCGACGCCTGGCGTGTGCCGCAACGCCGCCAGTACGGGGGAAACGCTCCGGGCAGTCCCACGCTACCGGGAAAACTGCACGAAAGCGATGTCAGATCGGCATTGGAAAATCGCCTCAGGATTGTGCTTTATCCAACAAACGGCGGTCGCGCTTGGTGGGCCGGCCCTTGATCGCCATGGTGGGTTCCTTGAAGAATTTCCGATCCTCGGCCACCACGCTGCGTCTAGCCATGCTTTGCTCGGTTTCCCGGTACAGCGTTTGCGCGATCGCAGCCGAGCCGCGGACATCGGCCAGCAGCAATACCTCGACCTCCCAGACGCTGGCGCCGTTGTCGATCGCCAGGGTATCGCCTGCCTTGAGGTTGCGCGCCGGTTTGGTGCGCTCATCGTTCAGCTTCACCTTGCCGTTATCGACCGCATCGCTGGCCAGGGTACGCGTCTTGAAAAACCGCGCCGCCCACAGCCATTTGTCGATCCTGACGATTTCTACTGTTTTGCTCATGCCGTCATGCCTATATCCTGCTTGCGCTCAAACCGGATTGTCGATATCGATGAACTGATGCTGCAGGCCGAAGCGTTCCGCCAGGTGCCGCCCCAGCGCCTGCACGCCGTAGCGCTCGGTGGCGTGGTGCCCCGCCGCCAGGTAGGCCACGCCGCTTTCGCGCGCCAGATGCACGGTCGGCTCGGAAATCTCGCCGCTGATGTAGGCGCTGGCGCCGGCCGCGATAGCATCGCCCAGCATGCCTTGCGCGCCGCCGGTGCACCAAGCCACGCTAGCCAACGGCTGCGCCGGGTCGCCGATCAGCAGCGGCGCGCGCTGCAGGCGGCGTTCGATGACAGCGGCGAGGTCGCCCACGGTCTGCATCTGCGGCGCGGCGGCATGGCCCAGCCAGCCCAGCTGATCGTCGCCGAAGCGGCCATCCGGCACCAGGTCCAGCTGCTGCGCCAACTGCACGTTGTTGCCGAACTGCGGATGGGAATCCAGCGGCAGGTGATAGGCGAACAGGTTGATATCATGTGTTAACAACAACTTCAGCCGTTTATGCTTGCTGCCGATGACGCGCGCATCCTCGCCGCGCCAGAAATAGCCATGGTGCACCAGGATCGCATCGGCGCCTGCCTCCACTGCAGCCTCCAGCAAAGCCTGGCTGGCGGTAACGCCGCTCACCAGGCGCTGAATTTGCCCCCGGCCTTCAACCTGCAAGCCATTGGGACAATAGTCACGGAACTGTATAATGTTTAATGCTTCGGCAAGATACTTTGCCATGTCGATGCGGCTGACTGAATGTTGACTCACGATTTTTGACCCTCTGCTTTTTGACCCTCTACCAAGACTCCACTATGCGACGTTTCTGGCTGTTATTTGCACAAACCGTGACCGTCGGTTTAGCGATCCTGTTCATTGTAACGACCTTGAAGCCGGATTGGCTAACCGGGTCACTGACCAGTTCGCGCCTGCATATCGCCGCCTCCAAGGTACCGCTGCAGGAAGCGGCGCCGGGGACGCTCGCGCCGAGCTCGTACCGCCAGGCCTCGCAGCGGGCGATGCCGTCGGTGGTGAATATCTTCACCAGCAAGGAAGCCAAGGCCGCCAGTCCGGAAGTGCTGGAAGACCCGCTGCTGCGCAAATTCTTCGGCGACCGCGGCGACGATTCGGAGGACAAGCAATCCAGCCTGGGTTCCGGCGTCATCGTCAGTGCGCAAGGCTATATCCTGACCAATAACCACGTGGTCGAATCGGCCGATGAAATCGAAGTGGCGCTGGCCGATGGCCGCACGACTACCGCCAAGGTAGTCGGCACCGATCCGGAAACCGACCTGGCGGTGATCAAGATCGAGCTGCCCAACCTGCCGGCCATCACGCTGGGCCGGGCGGACGAAGCCAGTGTCGGCGATGTCGTGCTGGCGATCGGCAATCCGTTCGGCGTCGGCCAGACCGTGACCATGGGGATTATCTCGGCGCTGGGCCGCAGCCATCTCGGCATCAACCAGTTTGAAAACTTCATCCAGACCGATGCCGCCATCAATCCCGGCAATTCGGGCGGCGCCCTGATCGACACCAACGGCAACCTGCTGGGCATCAACACCGCCATCTATTCGCGCACCGGCGGTTCGCTCGGGATCGGTTTTGCGGTGCCCATGACGACCGCCAAGACCGTGATGGAATCGATCATCAACACCGGCCACATGGTGCGCGGCTATATCGGCGTCGAACCGCAGGACATCACGCCGGAACTGGCGGAAAGCTTCGGCCTGACGCGCAAGACCGGCGCCATCATCGCCGGCGTCATCAAGAGCGGCCCGGCCGACAAGGCCGGCCTGAAGCCGGGCGATATCCTGGTGGCGATCGAAGGCAAGCCGATCACCGACAGCACCGACATGACCAACCTGATCGCCCAGCTGCAGCCGGGCAGCAAGGCGAAACTGACCGTGCTGCGCAAGGCCCAGGAAAGCACGGTGGAAGCCATCATCGGCAAGCGACCGCCGATGAAGCGCGAGGCCGAGTAACCGGGTCGCACTGGCCCGGGCCACGCGCCCAGGCCAAGCAGCATGCCGGCGCACAACGGATAGACAGCGATCCCGATCGGCAGGTTGATCAGCGCTTGCGGTCATCACTGCAAAATGCTGGCTAGGCGATCGAATCGCTGATCTGGTGCGATAATTACCAACTGCCAATTAGCCATATCCATACCCGCGACCACGCCACCCAATAGGCTTCGATAAAAGCAATCGCATAAAGGAAAACTGCAATGCATGTCCGCGACCTGACCCAATACCTTGCCGAACTTTCTGAAAACAACAACCGGGCCTGGTTCGTCATGAACAAGCCGCGCTACGATATCCTGCGCGCGGAATTCCTGGAGCTGGTGACGCGCCTGATCGGCGAGGTCAGCAAATTCGACCCCTCGATTGCCGGCTGCAATCCGAAGAAGGCCTTGTTCCGCATCAACCGGGACATGCGTTTTTCGCATGACAAGAGTCCGTACAAGACCTACTTCTCGGCGTCCATCATCGCCAGCGGCTTGAAGAAACCGAGCCAGGGCGGCGGTCCCTCCTACTATTTCCACATCGATGCCAGCGGCACGCTGCTGGTGGCCGGCGGCGAATACATGCCGCCCGCCGACCGCTTGCGCGCGATCCGCAACCAGGTGGTGGCGGATGCCGGCGGTTTTGGCAAGCTGCTGAAGAACAAGAAGCTGGTGGCGACCTACGGTACCTTGCAATCCGAGGGCAAACTGATCCGCCCGCCGAAGGGATTCGATGCCGATGCGCCGCATATCGAATATATCAAGCTGAAGAATTTCATCGTCTGGAAGGAACAGCCGATCAAGAAGATGCTGTCAGACGCATTGGAGAAAGAACTGCTGAACGGCTTCAAGGATGCCTATCCGCTGGTCAGCTGGCTGCGCCAGATCAAGACGCCGGTTGCCGCTGAATGACGGCCGGAGAGCGGCTGCATGGCCGCTCGCTTGATGGCGATATTGCTTAGACCGTTTCCTCGGCGTCGACCGGCGCCTGGGTCGCCTTGACGAACAAAGGCGCCACCAGCAGGCCGATTTCGTACAGCAGGCACAGGGGCACCGCCAGCAGCATCTGGCTCATGATGTCCGGCGGCGTCACGATGGCGGCCACCACGAAAGCGCCCACGATCACGTAGGGGCGGATGGATTTCAGCTTTTCCAGCGACACCAGGCCCATGCGCACCAGTACGATCACCACGATCGGCACCTCAAACGTCATGCCGAAGGCGATGAACATGGTCATCACGAAATCGAAGTAGTTGTCGATGTCCGGCGTCACCGAAATCGAAGTCGGGGCCACTTTGTTGATGAAGTGGAAAATCACCCCGAACACCAGGTAATAACAGAAGGCCACGCCAGTGATGAACAGGATCGAAGACGACACCACCAGCGGCGCAATCAATTTCTTTTCATGGGCGTACAAACCCGGCGCGATGAAGGCCCACAGCTGGTACAGCACCCATGGCAGGGCGATGACGAAGGCCACCAGCAAGGTCACCTTGACCGGAATCAGGAATGGCGTGATGACGCCGGTGGCAATCATCTTGCTGCCGTGCGGCAGCGCGCTCAGCATAGGCGCCGCCAGGAAGTCGTAGATATTCGCCGACCACGGCATCAGACACAGGAAGATCACGATGATCGCGATCGAGGCCTTCATGATGCGATTGCGCAATTCCACCAGGTGCGAAATGAACGTCTCTTCGACGCCGCTGGTTTTCTGTTCTTCAGTCATGGGGGCGGGTATTTTGCGAACAAGCTATTGTGCGGATATCAGGCGTCGACCGGCGGTTCATATGGTTGACGCATGAGATCATGAAAAAAATGAGCCGGAAGACTTGCCCTGGCTGGCCGGCCGGTATTTCGCCACGCGGGCGGCGCCGGACAGCACGCGCGATTTCTGGCCGCTTTGCTGCTTGTACCAGGCTGGAACAGCGCTGCTGCGCGCCAGCTTTTTCTTGCGAAAACTCTTGGCCTTGATCGCCAGCTGTTCAACCTTGTAGGTTTCCGGCGTCATGCTGGCGCTATCGTCCCAGGCGGCATGGACGTATTTGTTGGCGTCGGAGATGCTGCTGGCAATGCTCTGTTCGATATCGCTGGCGGCTTCCTGCACGTCCTGCTGCATCTTGCGCAGCTCTTCCAGCTCGATTTCGCGGCTGACTTCCGATTTCACTTCGTTGATATAGCGCTGCGCGCGGCCGAACAGCGAACCGGCCATGCGCGCGACGGTCGGCAGCTTTTCAGGGCCGACCACGACCAGAGCGACAACGCCGATCAGAGCAAGTTTAGTGAGGCCAATATCAATCATGGGGAGGAGCGGCAAGCATCAGGCCGGGCCGGCAGCATGGATTTGCGCCGGCGACGGTCATCGCTCAGTTGCCGGACTTGTCCTTTTCTTTGGCCGCCACATCAATCGTTTGTTTGTCAGCGGCGGCTTTTTCTTCCTCGCCCTTGACGCCATCCTTGAAGCCCTTGACGGCCTTGCCGAGGTCGGAGCCCATATTGCCGATTTTTTTGGTGCCAAATACCAACATCACGATAACCAGCACGATCAACCAATGCCAAATACTGAACGAACCCATTTTTTTCTCCTTGCCGGACATCCTGTGCCCGGACCTGCTAAGTCAACACACCGTTAATTACTTACAATCCCGGCAGCATTTTTCGCCGGCGCAAAACCGGTTCAACGCTGCCCGCGCCACGGCTTAGGTCCGCCGATGACGTGCATATGCAAATGGTACACCTCTTGGCCGCCCTCCGGTCCGACGTTGAACAAGGTCTTGAAGCCGCCGCTGGCGTGGCCTTGCGCGTCGAGCTGATAGCCGCAACCTTGCTCTTTTGCAAGGCGCGGCGCCAGGAGCGCCATTTTACCCAGCAAAGCGGTGTGCTGCTCGCCGCAATCGGCAAGCGTTGCGATATGTTGTTTCGGCACAATAAGGAAATGGATAGGCGCCGCCGGATTGATGTCGTTGAAGACGACCAGGTCGTCGTCTTCATAGATCAGCTTGGACGGAATCTGCTTGGCCGCGATTTTGCAAAAAATACAATTTTCCAAATTATCTCCAGATATCAAACAGCCGAAAGGAATCAGGATGCTATAACAAAGTGGCTCGGTGCGGGCCTCAATTCTTGCCTGTATCGGTTTCCTGCGCTTCGTGCTCGCTCAACTTGCGGCTGGCCTTTTCTTCGATCCCCGACAAACCCTCGCGCCGCGCCAGTTCCTGCAGCACATCCTGCGGCGTCAGGTTGAATTGCGCCAGCATGATCATCGAATGGAACCACAGGTCGGCGCATTCATACAAGACATGCGAAACGTCGCCGTCGACGCGCGCATCCTTGGCAGCCATCACGGTTTCGGTGGCTTCCTCGCCGATCTTCTTCAGGATCGCATCGTCGCCCTTGGCAAACAGGCGCGCCACATAGGAGGTAGCCGGATCGCCGCCGTTGGCCGGCTTGCGCGACTCGATGACGGCGGCCAGGCGCTCTAAAGTATCACTCATGATGGCAACCGCCGTCCGTTGTGCTCAATGCTCATTTGTAGATCTCATCCGGTTCTTTCAACACCGGCTCGACCGCTTCCCAGCTCTTGCTGTCGCTTTCATACTTCTGGAAGAAGCAGGAATGGCGGCCGGTGTGGCAAGCGATGTCGCCGGCCTGGGTCACTTTCAGCAACACGACGTCTTCGTCGCAATCGAGACGGATTTCATGCACTTTCTGCACGTGGCCGGACTCCTCGCCCTTGTGCCAGAGTTTCTTGCGCGAGCGGCTCCAGTAGACTGCCTCGCCCAGCGCCACCGTCTTCGCCAGGGCGTCGCGGTTCATCCAGGCGAACATCAGGACATCGTTCGAACCGAGCTCCTGGGCAATCACCGGCACCAGGCCGTGCTCATCCCATCTGACCTTGTTTAACCAACTCACGCTGCTCATGCTAGCCTCATCGGAATCTGCTGTGCCGCCATGAACTGCTTGGCTTCCTGCACAGTATGTTGACCATAGTGGAAAATGCTCGCTGCCAGCACCGCATCGGCACGGCCGATCTTGATGCCGTCGGCAAGGTCCTGCAAGCCGCCGACGCCGCCGGAGGCAATCACCGGTATCGTCACGGCATTGGACACGCTGCTGGTCAAGGCCAGGTCGAAACCAACCTTGGTGCCGTCGCGGTCCATGCTGGTCAGCAGGATTTCGCCCGCGCCCAGCTGTTCCATCTTTTGCGCCCATTCGATCGCATCGAGGCCGGTGGCCTTGCGGCCGCCATGGGTGAACACCTCCCACTTGCCGGGCGCGACCTGCTTGGCGTCGATGGCGACCACGATGCATTGCGAACCGTACTTGGCGGCGGCGTCCGCCACCAGCTGCGGATTGGTCACCGCGGAAGTGTTGATGCCGACCTTGTCGGCGCCGGCGTTCAGCAGACGGCGCACATCTTCCACCACGCGCACGCCGCCGCCTACCGTCAGCGGGATGAAGACCTGCGACGCCACCGCTTCGATGATCGGCAGGATCAGGTCGCGGTTGTCCGAAGATGCCGTGATATCGAGGAAGGTCAGTTCATCGGCGCCCTGCTCATCGTAGCGGCGGGCGATCTCCACCGGATCGCCGGCGTCGCGCAGCTCCAGGAAATTGACGCCCTTGACGACGCGGCCATTGGTCACGTCGAGGCACGGGATGATGCGTTTGGCAAGAGTCATGACTTGTCAGCTGCGGGCTGCTCCGATAAATCTTCGTCCCCGGCATAGTCGCCAAGGTCGTCGCTCAGTTCGTCGGCGCGCTCCTGCGCCGAACGCAGGTCGAGCGTGCCTTCGTAGATCGAACGGCCGCAGATCACCGCCTCGATGCCTTCGTCCTGCACCGCGCACAATGCTTCCACATCGTGGACGTTGTGGACGCCGCCGGAGGCGATCACCGGGATCGTCATGCTTTGCGCCAGCTTGACGGTGGCCTCGATGTTGACGCCGCCCATCATGCCGTCGCGGCCGATGTCGGTGTAGACGATGGAAGCGCAGCCGTAGTCTTCGAATTTCTTGGCGAGGTCAATCACTTCGTGGCCGGACAGCTTGCTCCAGCCGTCGGTCGCGACCTTGCCGTCCTTGGCGTCCAGGCCGACGATGATCTGGCCCGGAAACGCGCTGCAGGCATCATGCAGGAAACCGGGGTTCTTGACCGCGGCGGTGCCGATGATGATGTAGCTCAGGCCGTCGTCGAGATAGCGTTCGATGGTGTCGAGGTCGCGGATGCCCCCGCCCAGCTGCACCGGGATTTCTTCGACGCCGTTGAGCAGGGCGAATTCGCGCACCGCCTTGATGATGGCTTTGACCGCAGGTTCGTTCTTCGGCTTGCCGGCAAAGGCGCCATTCAAGTCCACCAGGTGCAGACGACGGGCGCCCTGCATCAGCCAATGCCGGGCCATCTCGCCCGGATCGTCGGAAAACACAGTGGCTTGGTCCATATCGCCTTGTTTCAGGCGTACGCAGTGACCGTCTTTGAGGTCGATGGCAGGTATCAGCAGCATGGCTACGTTAATTGGTTGAGTTCAGTTAAAAATCAGATCGGATCAGTTGCGGACAGGTTCTTGCAAGGTGTCCCGCAATCGTTTAAACACGCCATTCCACAAAGTTCTTATACAACTGCAAACCGGCGGCGGCGCTCTTCTCCGGATGGAACTGTGTAGCGAAAATATTATCACGGCCGACGGCGCAGCTGAATGCGGCGCCATAAACGGTCTCGCCGAAAGTATGTTCTGCCAGCGCCGGCGCAGCGTAGTAACTATGCACGAAATAAAAATAGTCGTCGTCGGCAATGCCGTTCCAGAGCGGATGAGACTGCGACTGGCGCACCCGGTTCCAGCCCATCTGCGGCACTTTGAAACGCGAGCCGTCATCTTGCAGCTGGCCGTCAAGCTGGAAGCGCACTACCTTCCCCGGCAGCAGGCCGAGGCCGTTGGTCGGGCCTTCCTCGCTGCTGTCGAACAGCATCTGCTCGCCCACGCACACGCCCAGCAAAGGCTTGTTGCGCGAAGCTTCCAGCACGGCTTCCTGGACGCCCGACTCGCGCAGGCAGCGCATGCAGTCCGGCATCGCGCCCTGGCCCGGCAACACCAGCCGGTCGGCAGCCTGGATATCGGCGATGGCGCCGGAGATACGGACATCAGCTTCCGGCGCTACCTGGCGCAGGGCTTGCGCCACCGAGCGCAGGTTGCCCATGCCATAGTCAACCACAACGATTTTGTTCATGATAAAAATTCAAGTCTTGATAAACAAACCTGGTGCGCATCCGCGTTGCGACATCTGCCGGCGTGAAGCCAAGGCCGGCGCAACGATTTGCAAGAACGGCCGCACAGGACGAAAGCGGTGCTTAAGTGATTACATTAGTCGTCAAACAACTACTGATCGCTACAGACTACCCTTGGTCGAAGGAATCGTCCCGGCGGAACGCGCATCCAGCTCAGCGGCCATGCGCAGCGCCCGGCCAAACGCCTTGAAGACGGTTTCGCATTGATGGTGGGCATTCTCGCCGCGCAGGTTGTCGATATGCAAAGACACCAGGGCGTGGTTGACGAAGCCCTGGAAAAATTCGTGGGTCAGGTCGACGTCGAAGCCGCCTATCATCGCGCGCTTGAACGGCACGTGGAATTCGAGTCCGGGACGGCCGGAGAAATCGATGACAACGCGCGACAAGGCTTCATCCAGCGGCACATAGGCATGGCCGTAGCGGCGAATGCCCTTCTTGTCGCCGATCGCCTTGGCGAACGCTTGCCCCAAGGTAATGCCGACGTCCTCCACGGTGTGGTGGGCGTCGATATGCAAGTCGCCGTTGGCTTCGATATCCAGGTCGATCAGGCCATGCCGCGCAATCTGGTCCAGCATATGGTCCAGAAAGGGCACGCCGGTATTCAGTTTTTGCTGGCCGCTGCCATCCAGATTGATGGAGACGCGGATTTGCGTCTCGTTGGTGTTGCGGGTGATCGATGCTGTTCGAGGCGTAGACATGTTGAGCTTGAGACCAATTTACGATGTGGTGACGCACACGGCGCCATGGAGGTAATGCTAAATAGTACAGCTTCTCCGTTATTGAAGCATGGTAGGCGCAGCCTTTTGAGTCGCATCGCCATTTTACCGGCTTTTTCCGGCTTTCCTGTCGAGAGCCGCCTTGATAATCTGTATCAGCGTTGCTTTTCTCGGAATTTCAGGCGCGCGCCCGCTCATCCGGTTTCTTGCCGTCAAGTTGCGCCAGGCGCCGCTCTATCAGTGCGCAGTACTCTGGATTCAGTTCGAACCCGACGAAATTGCGGCCGCAGCGGCGCGCCGCCACCGCCGTGGTGCCGCTGCCCATGAAGGGATCCAGCACCACCCCGCCCGGCGGACAGGACGCCTTGACCATGCGCTCAACGATTTCCAGCGGCTTCTGGGTCGGATGGTCGGCACGCTCGCGGTGTTCGCGGTGCAGGCGCGACACGCTCCAGACATCTTTCGGGTTGTAGCCCAGCTCCAGCCATTTGGCGCCGACAAAGATCGAGCGCGAACGGGCTTTCTTGGTTTCAGCATCGTAGGGGATGCGGATGGCGTCGAGGTCGAAGTGATAATCCTTGGCGCGGGCAAAGAAACCTATCGTGTCGTGCACCGAAGAAAAACGCCGCGTGCCGCCGCCCATCGAAGGCACCCGCCGGTCCCAGACGATTTCATTGATCATGGTCATGCGCTGCTTCAGCATGACGAATATCTCCGGCGAAAAGCGCCAGGTCAGGAAAATGTACAGGCTGCCGTTCGGCTTCAGCTTGGGCAATGCGGCATCGATCCATTCTTCGGTCCAGCGCAGGTAGGCGGCAGTGTCGAGCTTGTCGGAATCGTTGCCGTAATCCTTGCCCAGGCCATACGGCGGATCGGCCAGCAGCAGGTCGACCGAACCGTCGGGGATGCGCTGCAGGCCTTGCATCGCATCTTCGCCGAAGACGCGGTTGAGCCAGTCGCCGCCGGCAATCGTCACGCTGGACACACTGAGCGCGCCGCAGCGAGCCTCATCATTGCTTGCCATCTTCCAGGCGGTATTCCGCCGAGCGCGCATGCGCCTGCAAGCCTTCGCCGTAAGCCAGCTCCGCAGCCACTTTGCCCAGGGCCTGGGCGCCGGCTTCGCTGATGTTGATCATGCTGGAGCGTTTCTGGAAATCGTAGACGCCGAGCGGCGACGAGAAGCGCGCAGTGCGCGAAGTCGGCAGCACGTGGTTCGGTCCGGCGCAATAGTCGCCCAGGGCTTCCGAAGAAAAACGGCCCAGGAACATGGCGCCGGCATGGCGGATGCGGTCGGCCCAGTGCTGCGGATTCTCGGTCGAGATTTCCAGATGCTCGGCGGCGATATGGTTGGCGATTTCGCAGGCTTGTTCCAGGTCGCGCACCTGGATCAGCGCGCCGCGGTCTGTCAGCGATGTGCGGATCACTTCATGCCGCGGCATCAGCGCCAGCTGGCGGTTGATGCTCGCTTCCACCGCGGCGATATAGCCGGCGTCCGGGCACAGCAGGATCGACTGCGCCAGTTCATCATGCTCCGCCTGCGAAAACAGGTCCATCGCAATCCAGTCGGGATCGGTAGTGCCGTCGCAGATCACCAGGATTTCAGAGGGTCCGGCGATCATATCGATGCCGACCGTGCCGAACACGCGGCGCTTGGCGGCCGCCACATAGGCGTTGCCGGGGCCGACGATCTTGTCGACTTGCGGGATGGAGCCGGTGCCGTAGGCCAGCGCCGCCACCGCTTGCGCGCCGCCGATGGTGAAGACGCGGTCGACGCCGGCGATGGCCGCGGCAGCCAGCACCAGCGGATTCTTGACGCCGTCCGGAGTCGGCACCACCATGATGATTTCCTGCACGCCGGCGACCTTGGCTGGGATCGCATTCATCAGCACCGAAGAAGGATAGGCGGCCTTGCCGCCAGGGACGTAGATGCCGACGCGGTCCAGCGGCGTTACTTTTTGCCCGAGCACGGTGCCGTCGGCTTCGGTATAACTGAAGCCATCCGAACCGCATTCACTCTTTTGCCGCAGATGATAGGCGCGCACGCGGTCGGCGGCGGTCTGCAAGGCGCTGCGGCGTTCCGGCGACAGCTGCGCCAGCGCATCCTGCAATTCCTGCTGGCCGATTTCCAGGGCGCTCACGCTGCCGGCGCTGAGGCGGTCGAAACGATTGGTGTATTCCAGCACAGCGGCGTCGCCGCGCGCCTTGACGTCGGCCAGGATGCGCGCCGCGGCCTGGTCGATGGCTTCGTCCTCGCCAGCCTCGAAGGCCAGCACGGCAGTCAGTCGTGCCTGGAAATCCGGCTGCGCCGCGTCGAGTTTTCTGATTGCTATGCTCATGTTGCTGCTTCCGGTTTGCCGCTTACGGGCTTTAATTGGGCTTTATTTGATTGAAGCCTGTTCGAATGCATCCAGGATAGGCTGCAGCCGTTCGCGCTTCAGTTTCAGCGCCGCCTGGTTGACCACCAGGCGCGACGAAATGTCCATGATGTGTTCGACTTCGACCAGATTGTTGGCGCGCAGAGTGCCGCCGGTGCTGACCAGGTCGACGATGGCGTCGGCCAGTCCGACCAGCGGCGCCAGTTCCATCGAACCGTACAGCTTGATGAGGTCGACGTGCATGCCCTTGGCGGCAAAGTGCTCGCGCGCGGTCAGAAGGTATTTGGTGGCCACGCGCAGGCGCGCGCCCTGGCGGATCGCGCTGGCGTAGTCGAAACCGGCCGAGACCGCGACCGACATGCGGCACTTGGCGATTTCCAGGTCGATCGGCTGGTACAGGCCTTCGCCGCCATGCTCCAGCAGCACGTCCTTGCCTGCTACGCCGAAATCGGCGGCGCCGTATTGCACGTAGGTCGGCACGTCGGAAGCGCGCACGATGATCACATTGACCAGCGGATCGTTGGTCGGCAGGATCAGCTTGCGCGAGGTTTCCGGATCTTCAGTGACCTCGATGCCGGCCGCCTTCAGCAGCGGCAGAGTCTCTTCAAAGATGCGGCCCTTGGACAGGGCCAGAGTCAGCTTCTGGCTCATTTGATTCTTTCGATATTGGCGCCGACGGCCGACAGCTTGCGCTCCATCTGGTCGTAGCCGCGATCGAGGTGATACACGCGCTCGATCATGGTCTGGCCCTGCGCCACCAGGCCGGAGATCACCAGCGAAGCAGAAGCGCGCAGGTCGGTCGCCATGACCGGCGCCCCGACCAGATGATCGACGCCCTTGATGATGGCGGTATTGCCTTGCACATCGATGGCGGCGCCGAGGCGGTTCATTTCCTGCACGTGCATGAAACGGTTTTCAAAAATCGTTTCAGTGACGTGGCTAGTGCCGTCGGCGATGCTGTTCAGGGACATGAACTGGGCTTGCATGTCGGTCGGGAAACCCGGGTATTCGGTGGTGCGGAAGCTGACCGCCTTTGGCCGCGCCGCCATCTGCACGCGGATCCAGTCTTCGCCGGAAGTGAGGATCACGCCGGCTTCGCGCAGCTTGTCGAGCACTGCGTCGAGGATGTGGCTGCGGGTGTTTTTCAGCATGACGTCGCCACCGGTGGCCGCCACCGCGCACAGGAAAGTGCCGGTTTCGATGCGGTCGGCAATCACCGAATGCTCGGCGCCGTGCAGCTTGTCGACGCCCTGGATCACCAGGCGGTCGGTGCCGATGCCCTCGATCTTCGCGCCCATCGCCACCAGCAGGTTGGCCAGGTCGCTGACTTCCGGTTCGCGCGCTGCGTTTTCCAGCACGGTTTCGCCATCGGCCAGGGTCGCAGCCATCAGCAGGTTCTCGGTGCCGGTGACGGTGATCATGTCGGTCACGACGCGGGTGCCCTTCAGTTTCTTGGCCTTGGCGTGGATGTAGCCGGCTTCGATGGAAATCTCGGCGCCCATCGCCTGCAAGCCCTTGATGTGCTGGTCGACCGGACGCGAGCCGATGCCGCAGCCGCCCGGCAGCGATACCCGCGCTTCGCCGAAGCGCGCCAGCAGCGGGCCCAGCACCAGGATCGATGCGCGCATGGTTTTCACCATTTCGTAGGGCGCTTCCAGCTTGCTGATGGCGTCGCCCTGCAAGGTCACGAAATGGCCATCCTGCGTTGCTTTCAGGCCCATCTGGCGCAGCAGCTTGAGGATGGTCGAGACGTCGTGCAGGTTCGGCACGTTGCTGAGTTGCAGCTGGTCGGAAGTCAGCAGACCGGCGCACAAGATAGGCAGCGCCGCATTTTTTGCGCCGGAAATAGTGATTTCGCCGGAAAGGCGGTTGCCGCCTTGTATCAATAATTTATCCATTATTACTTCTCTCTCTGCTACACGTTATGCCTGGCCATCCGGACCAGAAATGTTCATCGGGCTGCACCGGCGATGACAAGCCGGCACACAATTAGTCGGTAAATTAAGCGGTGAATCAAGCGGCAAACTCTTCGGGCGTCAGGGTCTTCATCGACAGCGCATGGATCTCTTCGCGCATGCGGTCGCCCAGCGCCGCGTAGACGATCTGGTGGCGCTGTATCGGGCGCTTGCCGGCAAACGCTGCCGATACGATCACTGCCTTGAAATGCTGGCCGTCGCCCTCGACTTCGAGGTGCGAGCACTCAAGGCCGGCGGCGATGTAACTTTTAACGAGATCGGGTGTAGGGAACATGATATTTTCTTACCGGTTAACTGTACGAACTGAATGTAATGAGTTGGCAATGATCTGGTTTAGTGGCGCAGCTTGTAGCCGCGCCTCAGCATCTGCACCGCCACGGTCGACAGCAGCGCCAGCGAGATGCAGATGATCGCCAGGCTGATCAGCGGATTGACGTCGGACTGGCCGAAGAAGCCGTAGCGGAAGCCGTCGATCATGTAGAAGAACGGATTCAGGTGCGACACCGCTTGCCAGAACGGCGGCAACGACTTGATCGAATAAAACACGCCGGCCAGGAAGGTCAGCGGCATGATCAGGAAGTTCTGGAACACCGCCAGCTGATCGAACTTGTCGGCCCAGATGCCGGCGATCAAACCCATGGTGCCCAGGAGCGCCGCGCCGAGGAAGGCGAAAATCACGATCCACCACGGCGCCACGAAAGACAGGTTGCCGAACCAGGCAGTGATCACGAACACGCCGAAACCGACCGCCAGGCCGCGCACCACGGCCGCCAGCACATAGCCGCCATACAACTCCCAGTGCGACAGCGGCGGCAGCAGGACAAACACCAGATTGCCGGTCATTTTCGACTGTGTCAACGATGACGAGGTATTGGCGAAGGCATTTTGCAACACGCTCATCATCACCAGGCCGGGAATCAGGAAAGCGGTGTACTGCACGCCCGGATAGACTTCGACATGGTCTTTCAGCGTGTGGCCGAAAATGAGCAGGTACAGCATGGCGGTCAGGATGGGCGCGCCTATGGTTTGCGTCGCGACTTTCCAGAAGCGCAGCACTTCCTTGTAAAACAGCGTTTGAAAACCGACCATCATTTGCCACCGCCTGCACTATATTCGTCAGCATAGACATTGAAGCCGTTGGCGCTGACCTTGCTATCCATGATCTGCAGGAACAAGTCCTCCAGATCGGCTTGTTGCAGCTGCATGTCTTCGATCACCGCGCCGGACTGCCGCAAAGAGGCCAGGATCGGTTCGACGTCGGCATAGTGGTTGACGCGCAGGGCGAACTTGCCGCCGTCCGCATGCAGCACCAGATGCTGCAAGGGCGCCGGCAGGCTGCCGCTGGCGAGCTGCACGATCAGCTGGGAGCCGGCGATGCGCTTGATCAGCGCCGAGGTAGTGTCGAGCGCGACCACCTGCCCCAGCTTGAGCATGGCGATGCGGTTGCACTGTTCCTGCGCCTCTTCCAGGTAATGCGTGGTCAGGACCACGGTATGGCCTTCGCGGTTCAGGCGCGAAATGAAGCGCCACAAGGTCTGGCGCAGTTCGACGTCGACGCCTGCGGTCGGCTCATCGAGCACGATCACGGGCGGCTTGTGCACCAGCGCCTGCGCCACCAGCACGCGCCGCTTCATGCCGCCGGAGAGCGCGCGCATATTGGTGTCGGCCTTATTGGTGAGGTCGAGGTTTTCCATCACCTCGTCGATCCACTTGTCGTTGTTCTTCAAGCCGTAGTAGCCGGACTGCATGCGCAGGGTTTCGCGCACCGTGAAGAACGGATCGAACACCAGCTCCTGCGGCACCACGCCGAGATTGCGGCGCGCGGCGCGGTAGTCGCTGACGACATCGTGGCCGTGGATGGTGACATTGCCGGAATCGGGACGGTTCAAGCCGGCAATGATGGAAATCAAGGTGGTCTTGCCGGCGCCGTTAGGGCCCAGCAAGCCGAAGAACTCGCCTTCTTCGATGGTCAGTGAAACGCCGCCCAGAGCCTGCAAGGACTGGTAACGCTTCTTGACGTTAGTAATCTGAATCGCCGCCATGGATGCCTGGATACTCTGTGTGGGTGCCGCCGCGTCGCTGCCGCTTGCGTGCCTGGAAACCATGCTTCCAGCCGCTCTGGCGCTCTGCCTGATGGCGTAACCCTTGATTATATTGGATTTTTGCTGCCGAGGCCGGGCAACGACGACAAAGCCGGCGGACTAAGGCCCCGTCAGGGAATAAGGGGAGAGAAAGGATGAAGGATGAGGTCAGTGATGTCGTGTACTGGCAGCAACAACTACTGCCCCAGGCGCCAGCAATTCGGTCACGCCGTACAGGTCGATCAGGCTTTCCAGGTTGGCTGGCAAACTGGAAAAATGCAGGGTAAGGCCTTGATTCAATGCCGCGACTTGCCAGGCCAGCAAGGTTGCGACAGCGGCCGAGTCGACCGCCACCACTTCGCTCAGGTCGATCTCAGTCTCGCCACCGGCGATCGCGCGCAAGCCCTCTTCCAGAGTGACTTTGGCGTTACCGACAGTAAGCGAGTGAGATGGCCTGAACATGGTAATCAATCAATAAAATCTATTTCTATTTACAACTTGGAATTACTTGCCCTGAGCAGCACGGGTTTTGTTCTTGTCCGTCAACACCTTGATCAAGCCGTCGATGCCGGATTTGCCGATTTCCGAGGCAAATGTACCCTTATATGACTCAACGAGCCAGGCGCCCAATACGTTGACATCATAAATCTTCCAGCTGGTGCCGGCCTTTTCCATGCGGTAATTCAGCTGGATAGGCTCGCCGCGCGGCTGGATCACCTGCGAACGGACTTCGACGTCGCTATCGGCCGGATCGTTGCGCATAGGCTTGAAATCGATCTTCTGGTCGCGCACCTGGCGCAGGGCGCCGGAATAGGTATAGATCAGCAGGCTGCGGAACTGCGTGATCAGCTGCTTCTTCTGGTCATCGGTGGCATCGCGCCAGTAACGGCCGGCTGCCAGCGAAGTCATGCGCTCGAAGTCGACGTAAGGAATGATCTTTTCTTCCACCAGCGCCAGGATGTGTTTTTGATCACCCCCCTGGATGCTTTTGTCCGCCTTGGCGGAATCGATCACGTCCTGGCTGATGCGCTTGACCAGGGCGTCAGGCGCTTCTTGTGCTTGCGCCGCTGCGGTGAACAACAGGCTGCCGACAGTCAGCGACAGCGCCAGGTATTTTTTCAGAATTTTCATATTTTCAACAATCTTGGTGGTTGTTAGAGGACGCCTCAAACAGCTGGAAGGTGGGGACTAAGACGCCGAATTCAAGCGCCGGTTCCAGCTGTCGGCAAATCACTCGTCCGATGACTTGGTTTTGGCTGGCTTGTCGCCCTTGTCGCCGCCCTTGTCGCTATTATCATCGTCGTTGCCGCGAATCTGGCTTTGACGACGTTGCGTGTAGGCATCACGCACAAATTCATATTTATCCAATGCAGCATCTTCCAACAGATCGCCGGCATCCAGCAGATTGGCGCGCTTGTCGATCAGACGCACCACTGAGCCGGTATTGCGCCAGCGCACCGGATACTTGTAGGACCAGATGTCGCCATACATATCCACCGGCAAGGCAGCGGTATCGCGAATGTTCGATGGGCCGAACAAAGGCAGCACCAGGTAAGGACCGGATCCTACGCCCCATTTGCCCAGGGTCTGGCCGAAATCCTTGTTGTGTTTCTGCAAACCGGCTTCCGAGCCGATATCCAGCAAACCGCCCAGGCCAAGAGTGGAGTTGACGGCAACCCGCATCACGTCCGACGTACCATCAGCAACGTTTCCCTGCAAGAAACCGTTGACCGAGCTCCAGACGTCGCCCAGGTTGCCGAAGAAATTGTTGACGCCGGTCTGGACAAAGCTTGGCAGCCAGTTCCGGTAAGCGGTTGCGACCGGCTTCAGGGCGACTTTATCGAGCGTGTCGTTGAAGCTGAACATGGCGCGGTTAAAGCCTTCCAGCGGGTCTTGCGGATTGCTGGTGGTGGCGCAGCCGCTCAATGCGGCGATCAGGGCCAGCGAGCCGAAGCGAGTCATTGTTTTCATTGTTCAGTGTCCTTTACATCCGCGGCCTTGCTGTACAGGAACTGACTGATCAGGTTTTCCAGCACAATCGCGGATTGCGTTAATTTAATACGATCGCCGGCAGCCAGGTTCTTGGTGTCGCCACCCGCCTCGATGCCGATATATTGTTCGCCCAGCAAGCCTGCGGTCAGGATCTTGGCCGAACTGTCTTGTGGAAACAGATAGCGCTGATCCATGTTCAGGGTCACTACGGCCTGGAAATTCTTGTCGTCGAAATTGATCGCCGCCACCCGTCCGACCACCACGCCGGCGCTTCTTACAGAAGCGCGCACCTTCAACCCGCCGATATTGTCGAACCGTGTAACTACCGGGTAAGTCTTGTTGAAAGTCGAAGTACTGAGGTTGCCGGCTTTCAGCGCCAGAAACGCCAAAGCCAGGACGCCGACCAGGACAAATATGCCAACCCATACGTCTACTGTTTTTTGTTGCATGATTCATCACCTTAAAAATACCACCTGAGGCGAATAATTCCTCAAGAGAATAGTAACGAGAAGTAAAGCGCCCTGCTGCCCGCTGCAGCAAATGTGACTGCGGCCGAAACCGGCAATCCGGTCGCAAAAAAAACTAATTAAACATCAATGCCGTCAGCAGGAAATCCAGTCCCAGCACCGCCAGCGAAGCGATCACGACAGTGCGCGTGGTTGCCCGTGAAACACCTTCCGGCGTCGGCTTTGCTTCGTATCCCTGCCAGACCGCAACAAACGTCACGGCAATGCCGAACACGATGCTTTTCACCACGCCGTTCGCCACATCCAGCCAGACGTCGACGCCGCCCTGCATCTGCGACCAGAACGCGCCTTCGTCGACGCCGATCAGCTTGACGCCGACCAGGTAGCCGCCATAAATGCCGAGGGCGCTGAACAGCGCCGCCAGCATCGGCATCGCCACCACGCCAGCCCAGAATCGCGGCGCCACTACCCGTTGCAGCGGGTCTACCGCCATCATTTCCATGGCCGACAACTGCTCGCCGGCTTTCATCAAGCCGATTTCAGCGGTCAGCGACGTGCCGGCGCGGCCGGCAAACAGCAGCGCGGTCACCACCGGCCCCAGTTCGCGCACCAGCGACAAGGCCACCAGCAAACCCAGCGCCTGCTCGGAGCCATATTTATTCAGAGTGTAATACCCTTGCAGGCCCAGCACGAAACCGACGAACAAACCGGAAACGCCGATGATCACCAGCGAATAATTGCCGATGAAATGAATCTGGTCGGTAATCAGCCGCGGCCTGCGCCACAAACCCAGCGAAGCCCGCAGGATCGCCAGGAACATGCGGGTGGCGACACCCAGTCCGGTAATCGATTCGCGCACCGTGCGACCGATTGCCGCAAGGGAATTGCTTACAAATTTAATGATGGAAGCCATCAGCCGCGCCCCTTCACGCCCAGATCCTCGGCCAGCGACTTGCCTGGATAGTGGAACGGTACCGGCCCGTCGGGTTCGGCATTGACGAATTGCTTCACATACGGATGCTCCGATGCCTGCATCTCTGCCGGCGTGCCCTGCGCCACGATCTGCCCTTGCGACAGGAAATACACGTAGTCGGCAATCCCGAACGATTCGTGGACGTCATGCGACACCAGGATGCTGGTGGAACCGAGCGCATCGTTGAGCTTGCGGATCAGGTTGGCGGTGACGCCCATCGAAATCGGGTCGAGGCCGGCGAAAGGTTCATCGTACATGATCAGGGAAGGATCCAGCGCAATCGCGCGCGCCAGCGCCACGCGCCGCGCCATGCCGCCGGAAATCTCGGACGGCTTGAGCTGGGCGGCATTGCGCAAACCGACCGCGTTCAGCTTCAGCAGCACCAGCTTGCCCAGCAGGTCTTCCGGCAAATCAGTGTGCTCGCGCAGCGGGAAAGCGACATTGTCAAATGCGGTCAGGTCGGTAAACAAGGCGCCGCTCTGGAACAGCATGCCCATCTTGCGCCGCAGCGCATACAGCCCCGCGGTCGACAAATCGTGCACGGTTTCGCCGTCGACCTTGACGCTGCCGGCCTGCGGGCGCAACTGCCCGCCGATCAGGCGCAGGATAGTGGTCTTGCCGGAGCCCGAGCCGCCCATGACGGCAATCACCTTGCCGCGTGCAAAGTCCATGTTGAGACCCGATAAAATCGACCTCTCACCATAGCCAAACTGCAGATCACGAATTTCGACGATATTTGCCACACTGCTCACCGGATAAATCAAAGGGGCTATTGTAGTGCAAATGCGACAATCGTTCAGGGCCTGGCAATAGTGGCCAGAGCGACATGTGCCTCTATTACAACAGTTTGACTATTGCCTGAATGCATGAACAAAATGCTGCACACAGAAAAAAGAGTATGCCGGTGTTACCCCGGACATACTCTTTTTTTGGTCCCTACTGCAGGGATTAAGCTGCAGTGCATCAAAAATCAGCGCGGCAAGACCGACGCGCCCATAAGGAACTCATCCACTGCGCGCGCGCACTGGCGGCCTTCGCGGATCGCCCACACCACCAGCGACTGGCCGCGGCGCATGTCGCCGGCAGCGAAGACCTTGTCGACCGAGGTCTTGTAGCAGGCATCGCCTTCGGTAGTGGCCTTGGCGTTGCCGCGCGCATCCTTGTCGACGCCGAATGCTTCCAGCACCTGCGCCACCGGCGAGACAAAACCCATCGCCAGGAACACCAGGTCGGCCTTCATCTCGAATTCCGAATTCGGCACTTCCTGCATCTTGCCGTCCTTCCACTCGACACGGGCGGCGATCAGTTTTTCGACCTTGCCGTTCTTGCCTTCCAGGCGCTTGGTCGCCACTGCCCAGTCGCGCTCGCAGCCTTCGTCGTGCGAGGACGAGGTGCGCAGCTTGGTCGGCCAGTAAGGCCAGACCAGCGGCTTGTTTTCCTGTTCCGGCGGTTGCGGCATCAGTTCGAACTGCTGGATCGATGCGGCGCCCTGGCGGTTGGAAGTGCCGACGCAGTCGGAACCGGTATCGCCGCCGCCGATCACCACCACGTGCTTGCCGCCGGCCAGGATCTGGTCCTTGACCTTGTCGCCGGCATTGACCTTGTTTTGCTGGGGCAGGAAATCCATGGCGAAATGCACGCCCTTCAGTTCACGGCCGGGAACCGGCAGGTCGCGCGGCTGCTCGGCGCCGCCGGCAATCACCACCGCATCGAATTCCGCTTTCAGCTCTTCGGGCGAGACGGTCTTCTTGGCCCAGTTGTTAACGTTGGCGGGGAAATCCTTGCCCACCAGCACGCCGGTACGGAAAATCACGCCTTCCGCCTCCATCTGCTCGACCCGGCGGTCGATATGCGATTTCTCCATCTTGAAATCGGGAATGCCGTAACGCAGCAGGCCGCCGACCCGGTCGCTCTTTTCAAACACGGTGACGTCATGGCCGATGCGCGCCAGCTGCTGCGCCGCCGCCAGGCCGGCAGGGCCGGAACCGACCACCGCCACCTTCTTGCCGGTTTTCACCAGCGCCGGCTGCGGCACGATCCAGCCGTTTTCCCAGCCCTTGTCGACGATGAAATGCTCGATCGACTTGATGCCGACCGGGTCGCTGTTGATGCCCAGGGTGCAGGCGCTTTCGCATGGCGCCGGGCAGATGCGGCCGGTGAATTCCGGGAAGTTGTTGGTCGAATGCAGCGTTTCCAGCGCTTCGCTGTAGGCGCCGCGATACACCAGGTCATTCCAGTCCGGGATGATGTTGTTGACCGGGCAGCCGTTGTTGCAGAATGGAATGCCGCAATCCATGCAACGCGCGCCCTGCGTCTTGGCCTCGCTGTCGCTCAGGCTGAGGATGAATTCCTTGTAGTGTTTCTTGCGTGCCTGCGGCGCTTCATAGGTTTCGCCGACCCGCTGAAATTCCATAAATCCTGTTACTTTTCCCATTTTCTTCCGCTTTCTGGCTGCAGGATGCGCCGCGGCAAAATCGGCCGCGGCGTTCCTTATCTTTACTTGGCTAAGTGACGTGTAAGCTGACGATTACGCGGCGACTTTTTCTTTGGCTGGCGTCGCGCTCACGACCGCATTCAACTCGCCCAGCGCCCGCTTGTACTCAGTCGGGAACACCTTGACGAATTTACTGCGCGAAGCAACCCAGTTATCCAGCAAGTTGCGCGCGCGCGTGCTGCCGGTGTACTTGAAGTGGCGTTCGATCAGCCCCTTCAGGATCGCTTCGTCGGCCTGTACTTCGCCGCCGCGCGTGATGCTGTGCCAGATCGCCTTGTCTATCGTCGCTTCCTGCTCGCCCTGGCTCAGCACCGGTTCCAATGTCACCATCGCCATATTGCATTGCGCCGCGAAAGCGCCGTCCGGATCGTAGACATAGGCCAGGCCGCCGGACATGCCGGCGCCGAAGTTACGGCCAGTCTCGCCCAGCACCACCACCGTGCCGCCGGTCATGTATTCGCAGCCATGGTCGCCGGTGCCTTCGACCACCGCGACCGCACCCGAGTTACGCACCGCGAAGCGCTCGCCGGCGACGCCGTTGAGGAAAGCCTCGCCGGCGATCGCACCGTACAGCACCGTGTTGCCGGCGATGATGTTGTCGACCGCGCGGCCGCGGAATTCGGTGTTCGGACGGACGATGATGCGGCCGCCCGACAAGCCCTTGCCGACGTAGTCATTGCCCTCGCCAACCAGGTCCAGCGTCACGCCTTGCGCCAGGAACGCGCCGGCCGACTGGCCTGCGGTGCCTTGCAGCTGGATGTGGATGGTGTCGTCGGGCAGACCCTCGTGGCCGTATTTCTTCGCCACTTCACCGGACAGCATGGCGCCGACGGTACGGTTCAGGTTCTTGATCGGCGAGATGAACGATACCCGCTCGCCCTTGTCCAGCGCCGCCTTCGCTTGCGCGATCAGCTTGTGGTCAAGCGCCTTGGCCAGGCCGTGGTCCTGCTCTTCGGTGTGGTAATACACGCCGCCTTCAGGCAATGCCGGCTGGTAGAAAATCCGGCTGAAATCCAGGCCCTGCGCCTTCCAGTGGGTCAGTGCACGCGATTTGTCGAGCAGGTCGGCGCGGCCGATCAGTTCGTTGAAATCGCGCAGGCCGAGTTGCGCCATGATCTGGCGCACTTCTTCGGCGATGAAGAAGAAGAAGTTGACCACGTGCTCAGGCTTGCCGGAGAACTTGGCGCGCAGCACCGGGTCTTGCGTAGCAACGCCGACCGGGCAAGTGTTCAGGTGGCATTTGCGCATCATGATGCAACCTTCCACCACCAGCGGCGCGGTAGCGAAACCGAACTCATCCGCACCCAGCAAGGCGCCGATGACGACATCGCGGCCGGTCTTCATCTGGCCGTCGGCCTGCACCCGGATACGGTTGCGCAAGCCGTTCAGCACCAGCGTCTGCTGGGTTTCGGCCAGGCCCAGTTCCCAAGGCGTACCGGCATGCTTGATCGAGGACAGCGGCGAAGCGCCGGTGCCGCCGTCATGGCCGGCGATCACGACGTGGTCCGACTTGGCCTTGGCCACGCCTGCGGCCACCGTGCCGACGCCCACTTCCGACACCAGCTTGACCGAAATCGAAGCGCGCGGATTGACGTTCTTCAGATCGTGGATCAGCTGCGCCAGGTCTTCGATCGAATAGATGTCATGATGCGGCGGCGGCGAAATCAAGCCGACGCCCGGCACCGAAAAACGCAGCTTGGCGATGTATTCGGACACCTTGTGGCCCGGCAGCTGGCCGCCCTCGCCCGGCTTCGCGCCTTGCGCCATCTTGATCTGGATCTGGTCGGCGGAAATCAGGTATTCGGCGGTGACGCCGAAACGTCCGGACGCCACCTGCTTGATCCTGGAACGCAGCGAATCGCCGGCCTGCAGCGGGATATCGACTTCAATGCGGTCCTTGCCGATCACCGACGCCAGCGTCTCGCCCTGCTTGATCGGGATGCCCTTGAGTTCCTGGCGATAGCGGTTCTCGTCCTCGCCGCCTTCGCCGGTATTGGACTTGCCGCCGATGCGGTTCATCGCTACCGCCAGCGTGGCATGCGCTTCGGTCGAGATGGAACCGAGCGACATCGCGCCGGTGGCGAAACGCTTGACGATTTCCTTGGCCGGTTCGACTTCATCGAGCGGAATCGCCTTGCTTGGATCGATCTTGAATTCAAACAGGCCGCGCAAGGTCATGTGGCGCTTGGACTGATCGTTGATCAGCTGGGCGTATTCTTTATAGCTGTTGAAGTTGTTGGCGCGGGTCGAATGCTGCAGCTTGGCGATCGCGTCCGGCGTCCACATGTGTTCTTCGCCGCGGATACGGAAGGCATATTCGCCGCCGGCGTCGAGCGCGTTGGCCAGCACCGGATCGTCGCTGAATGCCGCGCGATGCAGGCGCAAGGCTTCTTCCGCCACTTCGAACACGCCGATGCCTTCGACATTCGATGCGGTGCCCTTGAAGTATTTCTGGGTCATCGCCTTGTTGAGGCCGATGGCTTCGAAAATCTGCGCGCCGCAGTACGACATGTACGTCGAAATACCCATCTTCGACATGACTTTCAGCAAGCCCTTGCCGACCGCCTTCTGGAAGTTGTAGATGGCTTTTTCCGGCGACAGCGCGCCCGGCAGGCCATGCGCCAGTTCAGTCAGCGTATCCATCGCCAGGTAGGGATGGATGGCTTCCGCGCCGTAGCCGGCCAGCAGCGCGAAGTGATGCGTCTCGCGCGCCGAACCGGTTTCCACCACCAGCCCGGTCGAGGTGCGCAGGCCCTTGCTCACCAGATGCTGGTGGATTGCCGAAGTGGCCAGCAGGGCCGGAATCGCCACCTGCTCGGCATCGACCTTGCGGTCCGACACGATCAGGATGTTGTGGCCGGACTTGACCGCATCGACCGCCTTGGCGCACAGCGAGGCCAGGCGGGCTTCAATGCCTTCCTTGCCCCACGCAACCGGATAGCAGATATTCAATTCGTACGATTTAAATTTACCCCCGGTGTGCGCGCTGATGTTGCGCAGCTTGGCGATATCGTCGTAGTTGAGGATAGGCTGCGACACTTCCAGCCGCATCGGCGGATTGATGTTGTTGGTGTCCAGCATGTTCGGCTTCGGTCCGATGAAGGACACCAGCGACATCACCATCGCTTCGCGGATCGGATCGATAGGCGGGTTGGTGACTTGCGCGAACAATTGCTTGAAGTAGTGGTACAGGGTCTTGTTCTTGTTGGACATGACCGCCAGCGGCGAGTCGTTGCCCATCGAGCCGATTGCTTCCTCGGCCGCGGCGGCCATCGGCGACATCAGGAACTTGATGTCCTCCTGGGTGTAGCCGAACAGCTGCTGGCGGTCCAGCAACGGGATGGTGGAACCGGATTCGGAAGGCTCCGACTTCAGTTCGTCCAGCTTGACCCGCACCGATTCAATCCATTGCTTGTACGGCTTGGCGTTGGCGAAGGTATCCTTCAATTCCTTGTCGTCGATGATGCGGCCGGCGTCGAGGTCGATCAGGAACATCTTGCCCGGCTGCAGGCGCCATTTCTGGATGATCTTGGATTCCGGGATCGGCAGCACGCCGGATTCGGACGCCATCACCACGAAGTCGTCGTCGGTGACGATGTAGCGCGCCGGACGCAAGCCGTTGCGGTCCAGGGTGCCGCCGATATGGCGGCCGTCGGTGAAGGCCATCGCTGCCGGGCCATCCCATGGCTCCATCATGGCGGCGTGATACTCATAGAAGGCGCGGCGGTTGTCATCCATCGTCGTGTGGTTTTCCCATGCTTCCGGGATCATCATCATCATCGCCTGGGCGATCGGATAGCCGGACATCAGCAACAGTTCGAGCGCGTTGTCGAAGCAGGCGGTGTCGGACTGGCCTTCATAGATCAGCGGGAACAGCTTCTTCAGGTCGTCGCCCAGCACGTGCGATTTCATCACGCCTTCGCGCGCGCGCATCCAGTTGAAGTTGCCCTTGACGGTGTTGATCTCGCCGTTGTGCGCCAGCAGGCGATACGGGTGGGCCAGCGGCCATTCCGGGAAAGTATTGGTGGAAAAGCGCTGGTGCACCAGCGCCAGCGCCGACAGGCAGCGCGGATCCTGCAGGTCCTTGTAATAGACGCCGACCTGGTCGGCCAGCAGCAAGCCCTTGTAGACCACCGTGCGGGCCGACATCGACGGCACGAAGAATTCCTTGCCGTGCAACAGGTTCAAGGCCTGGATCGCATGGCCGGAGGATTTGCGGATCACATACAGCTTGCGCTCCAGCGCATCGGTCACCATGATGTCCGGCCCGCGGCCGATAAAGATCTGGCGGATCACCGGTTCCTTGTCGCGCACGGTGGGCGACATCGGCATCTCGATATCCACCGGCACATCGCGCCAGCCCAGCACGACCTGGCCCTCGGCCAGCACCGCGCGTTCGATTTCCTGTTCGCAGGCGATGCGCGACGCATTCTCTTTCGGCAGGAACACCATGCCGACGCCGAATTCGCCTGGCGGCGGCAAGATCACGCCCAGCTTCGCCATCTCTTCCCGATAGAACTGGTCCGGCACCTGAATCAGGATCCCCGCGCCGTCGCCCATCAGCTTATCCGCCCCGACCGCACCCCGGTGATCGAGATTCTTCAGGATCAGCAAACCCTGCTCAATGACCGAGTGGCTCTTGTTGCCTTTGATGTGTGCAATAAAACCGACGCCGCAGGCATCGTGCTCATTAGCCGGATCGTATAAACCTTGCGCTTGCATAACGTTGCTCCACCACTTTGAGAGTAAGGACATTAAGAATAGTGCAGACGGTTGCAGACTTCAATCACAATAAATGGGGTCAGAGTCAAATTAACTTCATCAATTTTTGCACCAAAATTAAATAGGGACAGAGTCAATTTAGTGCGCTTGATGGCTTCTTGCTCATTTCCGTTATTTTTTTGCTTCCGGAACCGCCGACTCCTCGGGCGACTCAGGCCGCGCCTTGAACGGCCTCCCGCGCCGGGCCGGACGCACTCTCACGGCTCCCTGCTTTTCCAGCTTGGCCTTGAAGATTTCCGACCCCAGCGGCCAGCCCTTATTGGTAGCATCCATCAATTGCTTAGCCTGTTCGGATGTGAGCGCTTGCTCAGCCATTTCCTTATACGCAGCTTCACGATCGAAGGGCGTATTACCCAGGGCCCAATACAGCGCATGATCCGTCACCAACGGATCCGGCTTGATCCCAACATGGTGCAAATAACTCGACCAGGGATACTCGCCGGGCGTAGACGCAATGCCGGCGCGCACCGGATTCTGGTCGATGTAGCAGCTGCACAACATGAAATACCGCTCTGAGTCGATCACGGTAGCCCTGTAGCGTCCTTGCCACAGCGTGCCCATCCGCGCATATTTCTGGTTGAAATAAGGCACGTAATATCGCCCCACCCACTGCATCATCCGCGCCAAGCCCTCCACATCGCTGGGCGTCGCCAGCAAATGGATATGGTTGGTCATCAGCACATAACCGTGGATGGCCACCTTGAACTGCCTGGCCGCATCGCGCAAACGGCCAAGAAAATTCACATAATCTTCGGTTTCGCGAAAAATTGCCTGCCTGTCAACACCCCGTTGTATCAGGTGATGCGGCTGGTTGGGAATGACGAGACGAGGTAAGCGAGCCATGGCAAAAATGAGCAGTTTGAGATGCCTTCATTCTATCCATTAATTCGACTCTGACCCCATTAGTGATTTCTTAATTCGACTCTGACCCCAATTGTTTTCAATTAATTGGGGTCAGAGTCGAATTGTTTGGCTTCGGATTGGAGGATCTGGCTGAAGGCGTCGAAGGCGGGGGAGCTGTAGTCGTGGCGGCGGATCAGGTAGGTTGGGATCTGGCCGGCGGGGCCGATGGGGTAGATGGCGAGGCTTTCGCTGCAATTGTGGAGTTCGAGCACGGAGCGCGGGGCCAGGGCGATGCCGGCGCCAGCGGCGACGCAGGCTAGCATGGCGTGGTAGGAACCGAGTTCGAGGATGCGGTCGGGGCGGCGGCCGGGGATGCTGCCTGAGGCCAGCCAGTTTTCGGCGTGGCGGCGGTAGGCGCAGCCGTTTTCGAAGGCGATCAGGGTGTGGGTCTGCAGGTCGTCCGGGCCGCTGATCGGCGGGTGGCTGCGCGGGGCCAGCAGCACCAGTTCTTCGGCATACAAGAGCAAGGCAGCCAGCAGCGGATCGTCCAATGGTCCGGCGACGAGCGCCGCATCGAGGGTGAAGGCGCGCACGCGGTCGATCAGCTGCTGGGTCGGGCCGGTGCAGAGTTCGAGCTGCACCGCCGGCCATTGCTGGTGGAAGCGCGCCAGCGGCAGCGGCAAGCGGCTGGCGGCGGTGCTTTCCATGGAGCCGATGCGCAAGCGCCCTTGCGGCACGGCCGGCTGCACGGCCTCGCGCGCTTCAACGGCCAGGTTCAGCAGGCGCTCGGCGTAGCCCAGCAGGGTTTCGCCGGCCGGCGTCAGCACCAGACGCTTGTTGTTGCGGGAGAACAGGCTGACACCCAGCGATTGCTCCAGCTGGCGGATGCGGGTGGTGACATTCGATTGCACCCGGTGCAGCTGTTCCGCGGCGCGGGTAATGCCGCCTTCGCGCACCACGGTGCGGAAAATTTCCAGAGACAGGAGATCCATAGATCATCTCATTTAAAGATGGATAACATTTTAATTATTCATTTTTCAGGATGATTATGTCAAGGTAGGATGGATCCACCTGCCGCTGTGCAACATTTCCCTCTAATACATCCGCGCCACGGCAGCCTTTCCCCGGGAGCTTCAGCATGTCCAGCATCAACCTGCATTCCGGCGCGCAGCGCACATCGTTTGCCGCCCAACTCGATATCCGCTATCCGATCGTGCAAGGCCCCATGAATGGCGGCTCGCCGATTGAACTGGTCACGCAAGTCTGCAACGCCGGCGGCCTGGGTTCATTTGCGGCCGCACTGCTGTCGCCGGCGGCGATCATCGAAGCCATCCAGAAAATCCGCACACAGACGGCGCGCCCATTTAACGTCAATTTATTCATCCTGGAACCCAGCCGGCCCGCGGAGGCGGAAATCGCGCTGGCGGAAAAACTGTTGCTGCCGTTCCGGGACGCGCTTGGCCTCGGCCCGGCAGCCAGGCCGCAGAAATTCAGCGAGAACTTCAATGAGCAGCTGGCTGCCCTGCTGGAAGCCGCGCCGCCGGTAGTCAGTTTCACCTTCGGCATTCTTCCCGCAGATGTGGTGGCGCAGTTCAAGGCCAAAGGCTGCAAAGTGATCGGCACCGCCACCACGGTGGCCGAAGCCATCGCCTGGGAGCAGGCCGGCGCCGATTTCGTCTGCCTGCAGGGCGCGGAAGCCGGCGGCCACCGCGCCACTTTCCTCGGCGATATCGAACAATCCAGCGTCGGCTTGATGACTCTGATCCCGCAAGCAGCGGCGGCGGTAAAGCTGCCGCTCATCGCCGCCGGCGGCATCATGGACGGCCGCGGCATCGCCGCCGCCTTGCTGCTCGGCGCCCAGGCGGCGCAGCTCGGCACCGCCTTCCTGGCTTGCCCGGAATCCGGCATCGCGCCGGCCTGGCGTGCCCAGCTGGCCGGCGCGCGCGACGACAGCACGCGCCTGGTCCGCAGCTTTTCGGGACGCCATGCACGCGGCATCGTCAATGCGTATGTGGAGCAGATGGCGTCCCATGAAAGCGCGCTGCCGGCGTATCCTGTACAAAATGCGTTGACCGCCGAAATCCGCCAGGCCGCCGCCAAGCTCAACCGTCCCGAATTCATGTCGCTCTGGGCCGGCCAAGGGGTGGCCATGGCGCGGCCGATGCCGGCGGCGCAACTGGTCGCCGCGCTGGCGGCCGAACTGCAGGCGCCGCACGCCATCAATTACTAGCGCAGGCTGAACTTGAAGCAAGCGCAAATCACTGCAACGGCAGACATCGCGATGAAGATGGAACAGAATCAGGAAGCGTGGCGCGTGGCCCTGGCCGGCGCGCTGGCACTGGCGGTAGCGATGGGCATAGGCCGCTTCGCCTTCACCCCGCTGCTGCCGATGATGCTGCACGATGGCGTGATCGATCTGAGCGCGGGCGGCTGGCTGGCGACTGCAAATTACCTGGGTTATTTTATCGGCGCCCTGCTGTGCATGGCATTGCGCGGCAGCGCCACCCGCTTCATACGGATCGGCCTGGCCGCCACGGTTGTGCTGACCTTGGGCATGGGGCTATTGCAATCGCCTGGCCTGTGGCTGGCGCTGCGCACGCTGGCAGGCATCGCCAGCGCCTGCACCTTTGTGTTCGCCTCCGGCTGGTGTTTGCAGCGCCTGGCGCAACTGCATGCGCCGGCGCTGGGCGGCATTATCTATTGCGGGCCCGGCCTCGGCATCCTGCTGACCGGACTGGCGACCAGCGCGATGGTTTCGCATCACTGGAAGGCTTCCTACGGCTGGCTCAGCTACGCTCTGCTGGCCTTGCTGCTGACGGCAACAGTCTGGCGCACCTTCGCCGGATCTTCATCGACGTTGCACGCGCCTGCAGCGCCCTCCCATGCACTCCCCCCAGCGCAAATCGTGCGGCAGACACGCGGCCTGACGATTGCCTACGCATTGGCGGGATTCGGCTACATCATCACGGCCACTTTCCTGCCGGTGATTGCGCGCCAGGCGTTGCCGGGCTCGCGCTGGCCGGACCTGTTCTGGCCTTTGTTCGGGATCTGCGTTTCGCTGGGCGCCTGGCTGGCGACGCGGCTGCCGATCCATTGGGACAATCGCCTGCTGCTTGCCGCCTGCTATCTGCTGCAGGCATGCGGCATCCTGGCCGGCGTGGCCTCGCCCAGCGTATTTGGCTTTGCGCTCGGCAGCATCCTGCTGGGCATGCCGTTTACCGCGATTACCTTGTTTGCCATGCGCGATGCGCGCCGCCTGCGCGGCGACCAGGCGCGCAGCTTGATGGGCTTGCTGACGGCCACCTACGGCATCGGCCAGATCGTCGGACCGCCGCTGGCGACGCGCCTGGTCCAGGGCAGCGGCAGTTTCACTTCGTCGCTGTGCGTAGCGGCCTTCGCGCTGGTGGCGGGCGCCTGCCTGCTGGGCCAGATGTACCGGGAAAGCCGGCAGCGCGCCTGAGCTATTCGGCGGCGAACTCGGCGGCGGCCTTGGCGGTCCACAGTGCCTTGTTATAAGAGGGGAACGGCGCATCGTAGCTGTCGATCGCGCCATTTTCGCCGACAAAATGCGTCCACCAGCCGGTGGCATCCTGCACCAGCGCGATATCGCCGCTGCGGCAATGCTCCAGGATCTCTTCGCCTTCCGCCAGGGTAACGATGTTGACGCGACGGTGCTTGATGACGGCAACCATGGACGCCTAGCGGAACGCCGGTTCGCTGAAGCTGCGCAGCTTGCGGCTGTGCAGCTGCTCGACGCCCTGGTTGCGCAGCAGTTCCAGCGCCTTGATGCCGATCTTCAAATGCTGGTTGACGCGCTGCTCGTAAAAGCGGTTGGCCATGCCGGGCAACTTGATTTCACCGTGCAGCGGCTTGTCCGAAACACATAGCAAGGTGCCGTAAGGAACACGGAAACGGAAACCGTTGGCGGCCACCGTGGCGCTTTCCATATCCAGCGCAATCGCGCGGCTCTGGTTAAAGCGCAGCAAGGGCTTGCGATGGTCGCGCAACTCCCAGTTGCGGTCGTCGATCGAAGCCACCGTGCCGGTGCGCATGATGCGCTTGAGTTCATAGCCTTCCAGCTGGGTGATGGCGGCCACTGCATCCTGCAGGGCCAGCTGCACCTCGGCCAGCGCCGGCACCGGCACCCACAGCGGCAGGTCGTCGTCCAGCACATGGTCGTCGCGCACGTAAGCATGCGCCAGCACGTAATCGCCCATGCGCTGCGAAGTCGACAAACCGGCGCAGTGGCCGAGCATGATCCAGCCGTGCGGACGCAGGACCGCGACGTGGTCGGTGATGGTCTTGGCGTTCGACGGCCCTACCCCGATATTGATCAGCGTAATGCCGGAGCCGTCCGCGCGCTGCAGATGGTAGGCCGGCATCTGCGGCTGGCGCGCCGGCGCCACGCCGGTCAGCGAGCGGTCGGACGGCAGGTCATCCAGGTTGGCGTTCCAGGTGGTGAGGTCGCCCGGCTCGACAAAAGCCGAGTATTGCTGACGGTAGGCGCGCTGCTCGGGATCGCTGGTAGCTTGCATCAGCTCGCGTCCCATGCGGATGAATTCGTCGATATAGAAGGCGTAATTGGTGAACAGCACATAGCGCTGGAAACGGTCGGGCGAGGTGGCCGTGTAGTGCTTCAGCCGGTGCAGCGAATAGTCGACCCGCGGCGCCGTGAACAGCGCCAGCGGATGCGGATCGCCGGGCAACTCTTCAAAGGTGCCGTTGACGATGCGGTCGTCCATGGTCGCCAGGTTGGGCAGATCGAACACATCGGGCAGCGTGCGCAGGTGATCGGGATCGAGCGTGCCCTCGACGTGGATGCCTTCGGGGAAGGCGAAATGCACCGGGATCGGCATCTCGCTGACGCCGACTTCCAGCGGCACGTCGTGATTGTCGCGCAGCAGCTTGAACTGGCTGACCAGGTAATTGGTGTAGAGCGCAGGCCGGGTCAGCGTGGTTTCATAGACGCCGGGGCCGGAGACGAAACCGAAGGAATGGCGGGTATCGGCGCGGGTGTTGAATTCGGTGGTAACCCGTACAAAGGGATAGCAGGCGCGCACCCGTTCCGGCATCACCTCGCCACTGGCAAAGCGTTTGAAAGCCTGGCGCAGCAAGGCGGTATTGTGTTCGTAGATTTCGCGCGCACGCTCGACGGCGGCGTGGGGATCGGTGAATTGCTCAGTGGGGAACATTGACTCTCCGTTGCAGTAGCTTGGCGTTCAGGCCAGGATATTCTTAACCGGGCCGTACAACCCAATTCTACTGTGATTGGAGAGGAAATGCGCTGAGAGAATGCGCACACAGGATGCGCAGCGGCCTGCCCTATTTCAGCAGATCGTACTTGCCGCCTCTGGCGATGGCGCGCTGATATGCCGGCCGCGCATGGATCCGCTGAAGGAAATCCAGCAGGCGCGGCCGGCTGGCGTCCAGGCCTCCGCGCGACTGCGATGCTTCCAGCGGGAAGCTCATCTGGATATCGGCGGCGCTGAATTCTTCGCCGGCAAACCAGGTTGATTTTCCCAGTTCGCCTTCCAGGAAATCCAGATGCGACTTCAGTTGCGGATCGATGTAGCTGCGCTGCACGCCGTTGGCAATCATGCGCGCCAGCGGCCGCAGCAAGGCTGGCATCGGCGGCTTGCCGAGGCGGCCGAAGATCAGTTTCATCAGCAAGGGCGGCATGGCCGAGCCTTCGGCGTAATGCAGCCAGTAGGTGTAGCGCAGGCGGTCCTTGCTGTCGGCGGCGGGAATCAGGCGTCCGTAACTGTATTTTTGCATCAGGTATTCGATGATCGCGCCCGACTCGGCGATCGTATTGTCGCCATCGGTGATCACCGGCGACTTGCCCAGCGGATGGACGGCCCGCAGTTCGGGCGGCGCCAGCATGGTGTTCGGGTCGCGCTGGTAAGGCTTGATTTCATAGGCCAGCCCCAGCTCTTCGAGCAGCCACAGCACGCGCTGCGAACGGGAGTTGTTGAGATGGTGAACAAGAATCATGGTCGGCAAGTCCGGTCAGGTGAATGGGGCCGCGGCGGCGCATATCGGGAAATAATTGCCGCTAGCGTACCCCATTTGCCGGGAAATATCCCGTCTTCGCGGCTTTTCCCTGCCTGCCCCGCCTGCCGCTATACCCGCGTCGGACTCAGCAAACCCTGGCAGGCCGCGCGCTGGTCATCCGCCGTCGGCAGCTTGGCGCAGACGCCATCGAGCTGGCCGCGCAAGCGCCCCACCGCCGCCTGATGGCTGCCGCCGTTATTCCAGGCCGTGAGCTTTTGCCCGAGACGTTCCAGCACCGAACGATTGCGTTCATAAAACGCATTCTGGGTCCCGCCCAGTTCCTGGAACACGCCGTGCGCCACCTTCTCGATGCGCGCTTCGTCTTGCGGCGCCAGTTCCAGCAGGCCGGACAGATAAGCAACGCCCCATTGCAGGCGTGTGGCCGGGCCCTGGGCCGCCTGATAGGCTTGCTCATACCAATTGATGGCAGCCGCTTTGTCGCCGCGTTTCTTGGCGTTCGAGGCCAGGCTGAGCATGAAATAGTAAGGCGCATGCGAGCGCTTCAGCTCGGCCTTCAGCAAGCTGTCCGAATCGTCCAGCAGGCCGGCATCGCTCAAGGCATGCGCCGCGGTATTGATCACGGATTGACGCTCGAAGGCGTCGGTAGTGGCGCGGTCGGCTTGCGCTACTTTTTGCTTCACCTGTTTCAGCAGCGCCGGCGGCAAGGCGCCGTCAGGATTGTCTATGCGCGCCAGCGATACCTGCGCAGCCAGCGCCGACAGCCGGTCGGTTTTCGACAAGCTTGCATCTGCCGACAGGCGCTGCATGGCCAGGTTGGCTGCCGCCAGCAGCTTGCTGCGCGCCGCCGATTTCGGGTCGCTCGCCAGTTGCACCAGCTCGGCCGGATAGTTGGTCAGGATATCCATGTTCTCGCGGGAGCTGCGCGCATCCGCCAGCGTCTTGTTCAACTGCGCCGCCGCTGCCGTCTTGTCGACCGCCCCCGCCGCGTCCGGTTTTGCCTCTGCCACCAGCGCGCTCAGCGCCAGGCGGTTGGCGATATCGCCGGCCGGGCTGGCCGCCGCCAGCCGCTTCAGGGTCGCCGGCAAGTCTTTGCCATTGACCAGCTGCTGTTCATCGGTGTCCCACGAGTAGTAAGCCAGCAGACGCCATTCATCGGCGCTCAGCTTGCCGCCGGCCAGCGCCGCCTGCAAGGTTTGCCGCACCGGACGGTTGGCGCTGATGCCTAGCGTCAGCGTCTGCAGATAACGGTCCGCATCGACCTCGCCCGGCAGGCGCGTGATTTCGCTGCCGTCCGGCTTGAACAGGATCATGGTCGGATAACCGCGCACCTTGAAACGCTCGCCCAGCTTTTGCGCGCCGGCGCTGTCGCCGTCGATATGCACCGGCACGAAGAAGCGCGAGCGTTCGATAAAGCCCTGGCGGTTAAATATGGTTGCCTTGACCTGGTTGCAGGGCGGACACCAGGTCGCACCCCAGTACAGGAACAAAGGCTTGTTATTGGCCTTGGCGAAGGCGAAAGCGGCGTCGACATCGCCTTCATACCAGTTGATGCCTTCGGCCGCAGCAGCAGCAGCAGCAGCAGTAGCAGAGGCCGCAGGCTTTTGGCCGGCGGCGGGCAGCGCGGACGCCGGCCCGGCTGCGCATATCAGGGTAGCGACAATGGCAGCGGTAGCAGATTGGATGTTCATCGTGTATTTGTATAAATTATTGACACCGAAATTAAGCCGGCCGCGTCTGGCCCTAAGAACCAAAGTGATAATTAAATTCCAGCCATCCCATGCGGCCGTAGGGATTGTAGTTACCGGTAGGATAATACGGCCAGCCGCCGGTATTGTCTTGCTTCACCGAGTTGAACACATTGTTGACGATCAGCGCAATCGAAGCCTGCCGGCTGATCTGGTAGCTGGCGCTCAGGTTGACCAGCGCGAACGGCGAGATGCGGCGGGTCTGGTCGGCGCTCGGCAAGCTGCCGTAGCGCGTCACTTGCACCGTGCTGGTCCACGGACCGCGCAGCCAGGCGACGCTGGCGTTGACCTTGGAACCCCAGTCCGGATTGGTCAGCGAGTTCAGCAGATCCTGGTCGGGATCGCTGGCAAACTGGCGGTAGTGATGGCTCAGCACCTTGGTGTAGTTCGCCTTCAGCAGGAAATCGCCGGCGCCGCCGCCCTTGATGCGCCACTTGCCGCTGAAATCGAGGCCGCTGGTGCGTTCCTGCGCCGCGTTGATCGGATTGACCAGGATGTTCTGGATCGCATTCGGCTGGTAGATCGCCGTGGGCGGATTGCGCACCACCCGCGCCAGCGCATCGACGCAGGTGGGCGAAGTGATGTCCAGCTGGCCGGCGCGGCAATTGGCTTCATTGCGCAGGATGATGTCGGAATCGAGATTGGTCACCAGGTTATCGATCTGGATGCGCCAGAAATCGGCCGAGACATCGAAGTCGGAGCTTGGCGACCACACCACGCCGTAGCTCCATGACTTGCCGTTTTCCGGCTTCAGGTCCTTGCTGCCGGTCTGGATGTAGTTGGCGCCGGGCGAGTAATTATTGTAGTCGCAACCTGCCAGCGGCTGTCCCGCCAGTGCGCAGCGGTAGTAATCGGTGGTGGACGAGTAGTAGCCGCGCGTGGTCGACGAATAGATGTAGTTCATATCCGGCGCGCGAAAGCTGGTAGCGTAGTTGCCGCGGAATAGCAGGGTTTTGGCGGGACGGAACTCCAGCCCGGTGTTATAGGTGAACTTGCCGTCGCTGCGCCCGGCGAAGTCGTACTCGTCGTAGCGTCCGGCGACGGTAGCCACCAGTTGCTTGAGCAGCGGGATATTCAGCTCCGTACCCAGCGCATAGCGCTTGCGCGAACCGCTGGCGCCGGCGGCGTTCGACTGGTTGTAGAAGACGCCCTGGTTGATTTGCGGATCCGGCGTATTGCTGAAGCCCTGGCTGCCGAATTCGGTGACGGCGGCCAGGCGCACCGGTCCGGCCGGCAGATTGAACAGCTCGCCGTTGGCGCTCAGGCTCAAGGTCTGGGTCCAGGATTTATTGCGGCTGATGGATTCGCCGGCAATCGAGTTGAACTCGTCAGGCGTCAGCGGCTGGCTAAGCCGCTTGGGATCGGGCGCGTAGATGGCCACGCCGTCGCTGTCGTAGCCCAGGCGCGGACCGAGGAAAAAGCTATCCACTTTGCTCAGCAGCACCGGCGCGGTCTGGCGGCTGGTGTAGGCGGAAATATTGTAGGCCGCCTCGTAGTTCCAGCTGCTGGTGGCAGGAATATCGCCGCGCACCCCGACAGTCCAGTTGCCGGCGACGTCGTTCCACTTGCGGTTGTAGCGCGTCGCGCCGCCGATCTCTTCCGGCGAAATGCGGCGCGACCAGCTCTCGTTGGCGCCGCTGTTCTGGTTGTAGAAATAGCCGTTGCCGCCGCCTTCCGAAGTCCAGTTCGGGCCGCGCGTATTGTTCTGGGTAGCGTTAAATCCCAGCATCAGGTCGCTAAACACCTCGGTCTTGGGCGTCAGCTGATAAGTCAGGCTGCCGAACAGGTTCTCGCTTTCATTCTGCGTCATGGTGGTCCAGAACGCCGGCTGCGCCTTGCCGCTGCCGCAATACGGGCCTTTTTTCGACTGCACCGGCACCACGCTGTCGTAGAAGAGATTGCCTATCTGGGCGCAGTTATTGGCGCCCGGATCGACATACTTCCCGCTATCGACATTCTGGCGCGACAATATGCGTGTCGGCGCCGTGCCGTCGGAAGAGGCCGACGACATGAAATCGCGCTGCCGGCTCCAGATCGGCTGGGTGCGGCTTAGTTCCACGCCGAAGACGCCGCTCAGGTTGCCGCTGCTGCCGCCGCCGGTGAATTGGATGCGCTGGCTGGAGCCGCCGCCGTGCTGGGCGCCGCCAGCCTTGACGTTGAGGTCGAAGCCCTCGGCGCGCTTTTTGAGGATGACGTTGACCACGCCGGCAATCGCATCGGAACCATATACCGCGGAAGCGCCGCCGTTCAGTATCTCGATGCGGTCGACCAGGGCCGAAGGGATATTCGCCAGGTTGACGAAGTTGACCGCGCCTTCGTACGCCACCGGGTAATCGGCGACGCGCCGGCCGTTGACCAGGATCAGGGTGTGGTTCGGACCGAGGCCGCGCAGGCTGATGGTGTTCGCCGCCGGCGTAAAGGTATTGCCGAAATCGGCGCCCTGCGTCATGCCGGTATTTTGCGTCTGCGCGCTGAGAGCATCGAACACATTGCGATAACCCTGCTTCTCGATATCTTCACCGGTGATCACGGTGACGCTGGTCGGCCCCTCTTTGCTGGCGCGCGGAATGCGCGAACCGGTGACCAATACTTGCTTGCCGTCGCTGCCTGCAGCATCGTCCGCCGCCGGGCCGGGTTGTGTGGTTTGTGCTTGTGCTGACTGATAGGCGTACGGAACGCCATAAGCGATCAATAGCGACAGTGCGGAGCGCACCGGCCAGGTGTTGAATCTGTGCATGCGTATCTATTCCTTCCCCATGTTTTCTTTTGTAAAGAACTGTTGCGTTCTTTAATGGGAAAAGAGAATATAGTATCCACAGAGAAATAAAAACTGATGTATTTACATATCCTTATGCATTACGCAAACAGCGGCGGCGGCAGCCAGGCCGCTAGGCCGAAGGCATTTTCCGGCACAGGAAAAACGCTCATTTCAGGATTTTCCGCGCCGCCGAAATAATCTGCCGCGACAGGTTTTCCATGCGCGGCGACTGCACTTTCCAGGTATGCCAGTACAGCGCCAGTTCCAGCGGCCGGGTCGGCGCCAGATGGACCATGTCATCCTTCTTGCCGGCAGCCTTGAGCAGCAGTTCCGGCACCATGCCGTAGCCCAGGCCGTAGCGGATGGCGTTGAAATGCGAGGCGGCGCCCGGCACATAATGGCAAGGATAGGCGCCCGCCGGCAGCCCCAGTTTGCTGAGCAGGAAGGAAGACTGCAAAGTATCCTTGTGGGTATAGGCCACCACCGGCGCCGTGCGCGCAGCCTTGCGCGTCAGGCCGTCCGGGAACCAGTGGTCGCGAAAGCCAGCCGACGCCACCAGCCAGTAGCGCATCACGCCCAATAGCTCGGCCGAGCAGCCGCGCATCGGTTTCGGTTCGGTGCTGATGCAGCCGATCGCCAGCCCGGTCTCCAGCAGCGAATAGGTATGGTCCTGGTCTTCCACGGTCAGGTCCAGCAGCACGCGCTCGCGTATCAGCACCTCCGACAATGCCGGAAAAAACCAGGTGCCGATGGAATCGGCGTTGAGCGCCAGCACCAGGGTCAGCGGCGCATCCTGCTGCACCGCCAGTTCCGCCGCCAGGTCGGTTTCCAGCAGTTCCGCCCGCTTCAGGTACTGCATCAGGCGCTGCCCCATACGGGTAGCGCGCGCCGGCCGGCTGCGTACGATCAGGGCATTGCCAAGCTGGCTTTCGAGCGCACGCACGCGCTGGGATATGGCTGGCGATGTCAGGTGCAGGCGCAAGGCAGCCTGCTCGAAACTGCCGCTCTCGATCACCGCGCGAAACGCCTCGGTGTGTTTGGGATTGAGGTTCATGCGCGCCATCCTTGCATAAGAAATATTTATGACTACTTAATAATACTTAATTCTGCTAAGTATATCGCCTGCTGCCTTCACAATGACCGCTCTCAAAGTCATTCATCCGCGTTCGCTTTCGATTCGTGCGCCATTTCAACAGGAGCGACCATGCGGCCAGCAGCCGAGCAAGCAACATCGCGACTTCCCCGTCGTCTCAAATTCATCCTCGGTTTCAGCATCGGCCTGATGCTGGCAGCCGGCCTCGCCGGCGGCTACTGGCTGCGCCAGGCCTGGCAGCAGCTGCCTTCGGTTGACCACCTGGCTCGATACAATCCGGCGCTGCCGTTGCGGATCTATTCCAGCGAAGGCATCCTGCTGGCGGAATACGGCGAGGAGCGCCGCGAATTCCTCCCCATTGAAAAAATTCCGCTGGTGATGCGCCAGGCCCTGCTGGCCATCGAGGATGCGCGCTTCTATGAGCACGGCGCAGTCGATTTCACCGGCCTGCTGCGCGCAACGCTGGCCAACCTGAGCAGCGGCCAGCACGGACAGGGCGCCAGCACCATTACCATGCAGGTGGCCCGCGGCTTCTTCCTGACGCGCGAAAAAACGCTGCAGCGCAAGCTGATGGAAATCCTGCTGTCCTATAAGCTGGAACAGCAGTACAGCAAGGACAAGCTGCTGGAGCTGTACATGAACCAGATCTATCTCGGCGAGCGTTCGTACGGCTTCGCGGCGGCGTCCAACATCTATTTCGACAAGCCGCTGGATCAGATCAGCGCGGCCGAAGCGGCGATGCTGGCGGGCTTGCCGAAAGCGCCGTCGGCCTATAACCCGGTCGCCAATCCGCAGCGCGCGGAGACGCGCCAGCACTATATCCTGCAGCGCATGCTGGAACTCGGCTATCTCAAGCCGGATGCATTCCAGCAGGCTATGGAAGAAAAGCTTGCGCTCAACCCCAGCCGCAATCCGTCGGTGCGGGAAGCCGCCTACGCAGTGGAGGAAGCAAGGCAGATGGTGATCCAGCTGTATCAGGAGCGCGCCTACACCATGGGGCTGGATGTCACCACCACCATCCAGATGGAGCCGCAGCTGGCAGCCGACAAGCAGCTGCGCTCGGGCCTGCTGGATGCGCAGGGACGCAGAGGCTATCGCGGTCCGGAGGCGCAGCTGGCCGCAATCGCCAGCGCTGACGTGGTTCGCACAATACACAAACTGCTGCTGCCCTATCCGGACAGCAGCGAAATCCTCGCGGCGCTGGTCACCGCAGTCTCGCCGAAGCTGATCAAGGTCGTCTTGCGCAATGGCGAAGCGCTGCAGATCAGCGCCATCGATCCGCGCATCGCCGGCGGCTGGGCCAAATTGCCGGCCAGCGACAAGCGCAGCATCGTCCCGGGCTCGGTCATCCGCACCTATCGCGACAGCTCCGATCGCTGGCTGCTGAGCCAGACGCCGGAAATGGAAGGAGCGCTGATTTCGGTCGACGCCAGGAACGGCGATATCCTGGCGCTGGCCGGCGGCTTCGACTTTTTCCGCAATCCTTTCGATCACGCCTTGCAAGCGTTCCGCCAGCCCGGCTCCAGCTTCAAGCCTTTTGTCTATTCCGCCGCCCTGGAAAAGGGATATTTCCCGGGCACCATGGTCGACGATACGCAGCGCGTCCTGCTGCCGCAGGAAACCGGCGCCCGCGCCTGGCGGCCGCGCAATTTCGGCAACAACTACGAAGGCTTCATCACCGTCAGGCGCGGCCTGATGCGTTCCAAGAACCTGGTGGCCGTAAGCCTGATGCAAGCCTCGGGCGCCGGCTACGTGCAAGAGTTTGCGACGCAGTTCGGCTTCCTGGCCGAACGCAATCCGGTCTCGCTGCCGCTGGCGCTCGGCGCCGGCGCCGTGACGCCGCTGCAGCTGGCGCAATCCTATGCGGTGTTCGCCAACGGCGGCTATTCGCAGGCGCCGCGGCTGATCAAGGAAATCCGCGACCGCTCCGGCCAGATTCTGTTTGCCGACAGCGCCCGCAAGAATCCGGGCAAAAAAGTCGTCTCCGCGCGCAATGCCTACATCATGGACAGCATGCTGCAGGACGTCGTGAAAGCCGGCACCGGCCGCGGCGCCAAGGTGCTGGCGCGCGGCGATGCCGCCGGCAAGACCGGCACTTCGAACAACGCCTATGACGCCTGGTTCGCCGGTTATTCGTCGGGCGTGGTGTCGGTGGTGTGGCTGGGCTATGATCAGCCTAAATCGCTGGGCAACACCACCGGCGGCGTAGCGGCGCTGCCGATCTGGAGCCGCTACATGCAAGTCGCGGTGAAGGACCGCAGCGAACAGGTACGGGACGAGCCGGCAGGGCTCAGCGTCTACGACGGCGACTATGTCTATTCGGAGTACCTGAAGGGCAGCTGCCTGGCGGACAGCAATCCCTTCATCCACAGCAAGTTCAAGTGCCAGGCTGACGGCAGCGCCGGCCCGGCGCTTGAAAAAGAAGCCTTGAACGCGGCACAGGAACGCGAGCAGATCCTGAAACTGTTTTCTTCCGGAGACTAAGCCATGCTTCTGCATACCATCTATCTGATTGCGATCGTGGCCGAAGCCATGTCCGGCGCCATCATGGGCATGCGGCGCGACATGGACCTGTTCGGCATCTGCGTGGTCGGCACCATCACCGCGCTTGGCGGCGGCACCATCCGCGACGTCTTGCTGGGCAACTATCCGCTGGGCTGGATCGCCCATCCGCAATACCTGCTGTTCACCGTCGGCGCCGCCCTCGTCACCGCCCTGGTGGCGCGCTTCCTGCACCATCTGCGCAACGTGTTCCTGGTGGTCGACGGCCTCGGCCTGGTGGCGTTCAGCGTGATCGGCTGCGACATCGCCCGCGCCAACGGCATGGCGCCAGGCATCGTGATCCTGGCCGGCATGATTACCGGCGTCTTCGGCGGCCTGCTGCGCGATGTCTTGTGCAACCAGATTCCGCTGGTGCTGCAGCGCGAGCTGTACGCCACCATCGCCTTGCTTACCGGCGCCTTGTATGTCGGCCTGCTGTGGCTCGATGTCGATCCGGCGGTTGCGCCGCTGGCCGCCATCGGCAGCGGCTTCCTGTGCCGCCTGCTGGCCATGCGCTTCCACTGGAAGCTGCCGAGTTTCAACGGCAGCGGCATCCGGGGATTCGAGTAGCGCTCCGCTAGTTTCAAGGGATGCGGGACCGCCGCGCGGGCGGCCCCTGTTCCGCGGTTTCCGTCTTAGAACGAATGATGCATGCCGACTGTCGTCACCAGCTGGCTGGCGCTGCCGGAGACACCGGTTGAACCGCCGGCGCCGGTGCCATTCATCACGGCATATCTGGCGTCGCCGCCGGCCCGTTGATAGGCTGCCTGCAGATACAGCTCAGTGCGCTTGGAGAGCGCATGCACATTGCTCAGGCTGAACGTGTTCCAGCGCGCGCCTTCCAGCTTGGACAAGCCGTATCCGAGATTCAAGGTATCGGCCGTCGCATAGTGCCATGCCGCGCCCAGGTCCAGGTTTTTCTGTTTCGGAGAAATTTCTGTCGGCAAGGCGATCTTGGTCTGCGTGTAGATGCCGTTCAGCCGCACGCTGCCCAACGTGTATCCAAGCCCTGCCGCCACCGTGGTCAAGCTGTTGAAGACGGTCGCTGCGCTGCCCAGCTTCAGGCTGCCGAGGAAAGCGCCGGCATAGCCGGCCGGGCGGTCGTTCAGCTTGGAATAAGCCAGGACAGCCCGCAAAGGACCATTCACATAGCTGGCGCCGGCGCTCACGTTGCGGCCCTTGCTGTTATCGCCTGCGACCTCGCCGAAGCCGACCATGCCGCTCATCTGCAGACCGGCGAAGGTCGGCGATGTGTAGCGCACGGCGTTGTCGAACTGGTAGGTGTTGGCCAGGCTGTCCAGATTCCCCGGATGGAACAGATACCAGTTGGTCAGCTGATAGCCGTTGCTGAGCTTGCCGGCGTAATCGAACACGATATCCGGCATATGGCCCATGGTCACGGCGCCGAAATCGCCGGACAGGCCAACCGTGCTCATGCGGTTGAACAGCTTCCCGGCCGATGGCTGGGCCCCGGTGTCGGTATAAAATCCGCTTTCCAGCTGAAAAGTAGCTTTCAGGCCGCCGCCCAGGTCTTCGCTGCCGCGAAAGCCGATGCGGTCGGGCTGCATGGTGCCTTGGTCCAGTCGCACCACAGAACTTCCGCCTAAATTATTGACATAGGCAACGCCGGCGTCCAGGCTGCCGTAAATCGTCACATTGCTTTGCGCAGATGCGCTCGCCGCCAGGCCGCTTGCCGCCAAGGCGATCAATATTTTCTTCATGCTTGTCTCCCCCTTCATCGAATTACCACGGCGTAGCCGTGTCCACCGTCCCCATATGCCCCGCGCTTACGAGATGTGAGCTTGCCGGATCGCCGATATTCGTTTCATATATAAATCAGCGTTCCATAAAAAAGATTGCGCAAAAAAATGCCCGAAGCATACTCGGGCATTCTTTTGCGACTACAGGTCGAGCACCAGGCGCTTTCCTTTGCAGCCGGATACGCACACCATCATCACCTTGTTCGAGGCGCGCTCGCTCTTGCTGAGCACGCCGTCGCGATGCTCGGGCTCGCCTTCCAGCACCCGGGTTTCGCACGAGCCGCAAACGCCTTCGCGGCAGCTGTGCTCAACTTCCAGGCCGGCATCCAGCAAGGCGTCCAGCAGCGATTTCCCGGCCGGCACCGCGACCGTCTTCTTGCTGCGCGCGAGTTCTGCCACGTATTCCCCGCTTTGCACCGCGGCGACATTGTCGGCGGCAGCGAAGCGCTCGATATGCACATTCGGCAAATCCAGCTCGGCGCATATGGATTCGAACGCATTGAGCATCGGCGTCGGTCCGCAGCAATAGAAATGCGCATCCTTCGGCTTGGTTGCCAGATAGGCGCGCAGATCGGACGGTGCGCCTTGTTCGTCGTCGAAATGCGCGTTCACGCCATCCTGCCGCAGCAGCGCCGTGCTGAACGCCGCTTCGCCGCGCGATCTCGCGCAGTACAGCAGTTCGCACGACTTGCCCTCGCTGCGCAGCTGGTTCAGCATGCAAGAGATCGGCGTGATGCCTATGCCGCCGGCAATCAGCACCGAGTGCGCGGCGGACGCGTCCAGAGGAAAATTATTGCGCGGCGCTGAAATCTTCATGTCGGCGCCGACCCGCAGCTGTTCATGCACGTAGCGCGAACCGCCGCGGCTGTTGCGATCGTTGAGCACGCCGACCACATAGCGATGGCGCTCGGCCGCCGCGTTCAGCAGGGAATAGCTGCGCACAATGCCGTTAGCCAGATGCAGGTCGATGTGCGCGCCGGCTTCGAAAGGCGGCAGCGCATTGCCGTCGGCCGCCACCAGCTCCATGCTGAGGATGCCTTTGGCCTCGTAGCGCATCTGCTGCACGCGCACTGTAATCAGTGAGTTGCTCATGCTGTCTGGCTCTCAGCTTTGGCCAGCTGCTCCTTGGCCAGGTTGCGCATATGGCGGCGCAGGCGGACGATGCCCATATCGTGCTGGTACAGCATTTCGTGCTGGTTGGCGTCCGGCTCCATCACTTCCAGCACGACGCGATCCTGCTCCAGCACCGCCCAATGGCGCGCCTCCAGGCGGTTGCGATAGAGGAAACGCCAGGTATCGCGCTGCCATCCGCTCACCTTGCGGCAGCGCCAGTGGAACACCGCGGCGACGTTATCGCTGATTGGGGCATAGCTGCCGATGATGTAGAAGCTGCCGCCGGGTCCGCCGGTTTTCGGATAGGGAATCGCCAGGCGCATCCAGTGAAGATCTGTATCGGCCCATTCCGTCCAGTCGAAATTGACGCCGGTCTGGCCTTCTTTTTCAAATACAAAGCCGATGTCGGTTTCGCGCACGCGGAAGGTTGCCGTGCTGTCGCCCTCTGCCATCGAGTGCGACTGCTTGTGCAAGAAAGTGCCGTGCATCGGATCCATCACGTTGTCGAGCACGTAGCGGTAGCCGCCCTTCCATTCGGTGTAGCACAGGAAGTGGGAATATTCATCACTGGTCAGTTCTTCCGGGAGCTGCAACGGCGGCGGCTGCTCGACATCGGCGCTGGAGTTGTACAGGAAGATCGCACCGCAGGCTTCCTGCACGTGGAAGGAACGGGTCGCTTTCGCGCCTTCGAGCTTGCAGCCAGGACTGCCAGGCACGCTGGTGACAACCCCGTCGAAACGCACTTGCACGCCGTGATAACCGCAAGCGATACGGTCGCCCAGGGCGATCCCCATCGACAATGGCGCGCCGCGATGCGGGCAATGGTCTTCCAGCGCATGCAATTTACCGGACGCTTCGCGCCAGATGACGAATTTCCGCCCCAGGCGGCGCAGCGACACGGGACGCTCGGCGACGAAATCGGAAGGGCAAATCGGATACCACAAATCTTTCAATCCGGCGCTCAGCACCGCTTCAACCGGATCATTGGCTGTCGTTCTCATCACTATTCTCCTGAATGACTCGGTCGGCTTACGCCGCCAGTCTGGCGATTTCTTCTTGATACAAAGTCTCGGTCCAGATGCCGCCGTTGAGCGGGCAACCCGGTCCGGTGCGGTTCAGATGGGCTACCAGCCCCGGCAAGTCGTGGATGCCGGCTGCAAATGCGCGTTCGATGGAATCGCCCAGCAAGTCTTCAAACTGGGTCGGCTGGCGCCGCCGCGCCTGGTGCGGATTGAGATAGACATCCTGTTTTGCATCGTTCATTACTGACCTCCATTTTTTACGCGTTCGCGGATACGCTCACGCACAGGTACAAAATCGCAAGCGGGATAACATTCGGTACGATAGGCGTCCCAAACGCTGCGCTCGAATTCGACATTCGCCAGCAGCATGGTTTCTGGCCGCCCGCTCTCGGTTTTCAATGCTGACATGTGATTGCCTCGCCTCAGGACTTGCCGCGGTCGGTCAGGAATTTGCCGCTTGGTCCTTCGGCATTTTTCTGGCGGCGGGTATTGCCGTCGATGCCGCCGTCGATCGCCCATTCGGCGAACACGGTAGGACCGGGCTCAAAGTCGCGAGCCTGCCAATCCTGGTTGAGCTGGTCTTCGTCGGCGTAGTATTCGATCAGGCCGCCGGCGGGATTGCGGAAATACCAGAAGTAGGCCGATGAGATCGGATGTCGGCCTGGCCCCAGCTGCGTATCCCAGCCCTGGCGCGACATATGCATGCCGCCGCCGAACACTTCGTGGATGTCGCGCACGGTAAACGCGACATGGTTCAGGCCGGCGCGCGCCTCGGGCGGCTGCAGCAGGAAAATATCGTGATGGCCGCCCTCGGCGGCGCAGCGCAGGAAGGCGCCGCGCCCGGGGTAATGATCGGATGGCACGAAGCCGAAATTGTCACAGTAAAAATTTTCGCAAGCCTGCACGTCCTTGACGAAAAACACCACATGACCGACTTCGATAGGCGCGGCGCGTTCGTAGGCCGGGCTGCGCTGGTTGATGCGATGCTTGTGGGACCAGGTATTCATTTCAGCGCACTCGACTTCTATCTCGCGCTTGCGCGTGACCTGGAAGCGTACCGCCAGGCCGTTCGGATCGGTACAGCCGATGCGCTGGCCCTGGTTCACATAGCCGGGCAAGCCGGCAATGCGGCCGGCGAAACGCTCCAGCACTTCAACCGACGATACGCCCCAGACCACTTCGCGCAAGGTCGGGCCGGCTTCTATCGCCGGCGGCAACCCGGGATCGCCGCTATGCTTGACGATCACCCGGCAACCGTTCTGCGTTTCAAACACCAGCGCGCTCTCGCTCTCCAGGACCTGCACCATGCCCCAGTCGGAAAAAAATTTCTTGCACAACGGCAGGTCGTCCGCGCCGTAGGTGATTTCATCTATGCCTAATACATCCATTACCGTGTCTCCTCGCTTTACCTCTTTATTACTGCCGTTCAGCTCGCCCAAGGCAAAGGCTGCTCATTCAGGCCCCAATACATGCTCTTCTGCTCCATGTATTGCAAAATGCCGAGCCGGCCTTTTTCGCGACCCAGGCCGCTGTCGCGCCAGCCGCCGAACGGCGTTGAAATCGACAACTGCTTGTAGGTATTGATCCAGACGTTGCCGGCCTGTACCGCGCGACCGAAGCGCCAGGCTTTCTTGTAGTCGCGAGTCCAGATGCCGGCCGCCAGCGCATACACGCTGTCGTTGGCTTGCTCGATCAAATCCTGTTCGTCATCGAAAGGCATGGCCACCAGCACCGGTCCGAAAATCTCTTCCTGGCAGATGCGCTGCCGATTGCTCAGGCCCTCGATGAGGGTCGGCGAATAATAATTTCCGCGTTCGTACAGCGCCCCTTGCGGCCGGCTGCCGCCGGTGCGGATGCGGCCGCCGTCGGCCACGCCCATCGCCACATACGATTCGATCGAATCGCGATGGCGCGGCGTGATCAGAGGCCCCAGCTGGGTACGTTCGTCGGCCGGATCGCCGACGCGCAGGGCTGCCGCGCCGGCTGCCAGGCGTTCGATGAAAACGTCGTATATGCCGCGGGCGACGAACAGGCGCGAGCCCGCAATGCAAGACTCGCCGGAGGAGCTGAATATCCCGTACAGCACGCCGGCCACCGCATGGGCAAGATCGGCGTCCTCGAACACCATGGTCGGCGACTTGCCTCCCAGTTCCAGCGAAACCGGCATCATCTTGTCGGCGGCGATATGGGCGATGTGCTTGCCGGTGGCGGTGCCGCCGGTGAAGGAGACGCGCCGCACCAGCGGATGCAGGGTGATGGCGTCGCCGATCACCGAGCCCTTGCCCGGCAAGACGCTGATCAATCCCTTCGGCACGCCGGCTTCGTCGCAGATGCGCGCCAGCTCCAGCGCCATCAGCGGCGTCACTTCCGCCGGCTTGACCACCACGGCGTTGCCGGCGGCGAGCGCCGGCGCCATCTTTTGCGCTTCGCTGGCGATCGGCGAGTTCCATGGCGTGATGGCGGCGACCACGCCCATCGGCTCGTACACGCTCATGGTCAGGTTATCGCCGCGCATCGGCGTGATGGTGTCCTCCATGGTTTCGCAGGCTGCGGCAAAAAACTGGAAGGTGCCGGCGGCGCTGGCTACCAGCGCCCGCGTTTCGCTGATCGGCTTGCCGTTGTCCAGGCGCTGGCGCTGCGCCAGGTATTCCGCCTGCTCGCGTATCAGCTGCGCTACGCGATGCAGCACCGCGGCGCGCTCATGCGGCTTGCGCTGGGCCCAGCCGCTGGTGCGGAAAGCATGGTCGGCGCCGCTGATGGCTTCTTCGACGTCGGTCAGGCTGGCGGCACGCAGCCAGGCCACTGCTTCGCCCGTGGCCGGATACAGGCTGGCGTAGCGATCGCCCTGCCCCTGCCGCCAGTTGCCGGCGATGCAGATCGGCAGTGTGTCTGTAGAATTCATGTCACTCCTCAGATTGATAAGGCGTGGGCGCGATTGCCGAGCGCGCGCACCACGCTGAACACCGTCAGGGCCGATGTTTTCGGATTGGCGGCCAGCGGCTTGCCGCGCATGGTCAGCTCGAAGCCGCCGAAGGCGCCCTTGGCTTCCACGTGATGGACGTTTTCCGTGACGCCGGGGTCGGCCAGCAGCCGCACCTGGGTGTGGTCCAGGCCCAGGCCGGCCAGCGACAGGGTAGCGGCGACGTTGGCGTTTTTGGGATACAGGCGCGCAGCTTCGCGCGCCGTGCCTTCAAAGATGACAGTTGCGGTTTGCAGCTTGTCGAGGTCGAACAGACCGTCGGCCGGCGTATCTTTCCAGGCGCCGGGCGGCTTGCGGCCGGTGTAGACCACGGAATCGAGGCCGCCGACCCGCGCCGCCGACAAGGCGTCGATGGCGCCGATCGCGCCGGACAGCAGTTGCACCTGGGTCTTGCCCTCGCGCGCCGCCGCTTCCAGCCGTTCCACCAGGCCCAGTTCGGACAGCGCGCCGATCGACACCACCATGCAGGGAATGCCGCGTTTCAATGCCGGAATGATGTGCTCTTCGATCGCCTTGTGGCCGGCGCATTCGATCAGCAAGTCGGGCCGCTGGCCCTGCTCTTCCAGGCGATTGGCGACCCGCGCGTGCGGCGCCAGCGAAAACACCAGCGGCCGCGCCGTCTCCATGTGCGCCTCGGGCACGATGACGGCATCGAAGGCGACTTCCGGATCGCTCTTCAGCAATTCCATCACGCCCAGGCCGATGGCGCCGCAACCTATCATCGAAACATGCAGCATGTGCTTCTCCTCAGGCTAGCGTTGCAACGGATTGTTCCGCCGCTTTTTCTTCCGGCTTTTCATCATTCACCGGCGGCCCGGCGAATGCCGTCTTGAATTTGCCGATCGACAGCATGTCGATTTCCAGCAGGAACGGTCCTGTTTCAGAGAGCGCCGCGCGCAAGCCGCTTTCAAGGTCGCTCAGCTTGCTGATGCGGACATGGCGCAGCTGCAGCGATTGCGACAGCAGCGCGTAGTCCGGCGTATGCAGCTCGACGTAATGGCGGCGGCCGCCGTATTGCGCATCCTGGATATTCTTGATGACGCCGTAGCTCTGGTCGTTCATCAGCACGATCACCATGTCGGCGCGCTCCTGCACCGCGGTCGCCAGTTCGCCCAGGTTAAGGATGAAGCCGCCGTCTCCCGCCAGGCAGAAAGTCTTCTTGCCGGATGCCGTCACCGCCGCGCCGACCGCGGCGCCTATGCCCATCGCCAGACCCTGGCCGATGCCCCCGCCCAGCGCATGCACGCCTGCCAGCGGATCGAAAATGCGCAGGTAGCGGTTGCCCCAGGTGCTGTTGGAAACGGTGACGTCGCGCACCCAGTTGAAATTGCGCCCGGCCGCTGCTTGCAGCTGCTCGACCAGGGCGCTGTATGGGCCGAGCCCGTCCACCAGGCTGTGCACTGCGCTTTCGCGCGCCTTCTGCAGATCGCCGATCAGACCAGGATCGATCTGCATCGCCTGCAGGCGGTCGGCCAGGCCGTCCAGCGCCAGCGCGGCGTCGCCGCAGACAAAGTAGTCGCTGTTATAGCAGCGCCCTTCCGCAGCCGGATCGGCATCGATGCGATAGCGTGCCTGCGGCAGTTTCAGTTCGTATTTCAGGGTCTCGTTGCCGCGCAGGCGCGAACCGACCACCAGCACCGCGTCGCAAGTCTGGTAGAAATTCTCCACCGGCTTGTGCAGGTTGAAGGCGCCCAGCGAACGCGGATCGTCTTCCGGCACGATGCCGCGGCCCTGGGTCGTGCTGACGATGCCGAAACCGAGATCGAGCAAGCGCTTCACCTGCTTGCTGGCGTGGCGCGCGCCGCCGCCCAGCCACAGCATCGGCCGCGTGGCCTTGAGCAGGCGCGCCGCCAGTTCGTCCAGCGCATGCGCCGATGGCGCGTTGCCCGGTATCGGCAGGGGCCGCAGATCGGACGGCATGGCGATCATGGCGGCCTGGATATCGATGGGAATTTCGACGCTGACCGGCCCCATGGGCGGCGTCAGCGCAGTTTGCACCGCCAGCTTGACAGTGCTGATGGCGGTATCGACGCTGCGCACGCGGAATGCCGCCTTGGAGATCGCCTTGAGCATGCTGAGCTGATCCGGCGCTTCATGGATGTAGGACAGGCTCTGGTCCAGGTAAGGCGTCTCGATCTGGCCGGTCAGGTGCAGCAGAGGAGTACCCGCGGTGAGCGCCTCGACCATGGCGCCGGCGGCGTTGCCGGCAGCGGTGCCGGTGCTGGTCAGGCAGACGCCCAGGCCGCCGGTGGTGCGGGCATAGGCATCGGCCATGTTGGCGCCGCCTGCTTCGCCGCGCGCCATGACGAAGCGGATCTTGCCGCGTTCGCCGAAGGCATCCAGGATAGGCATGTTGTGAATCGAGATCACGCCGAAGGCCGCCTTGACGCTGCACTGTTCAAGGAAAGCTGCGATGGCGCAGCCGACCGTCACTTGTTCTAGGGGTTGAGTCTTTTTAGGCATGGCGGGAAAGTCCTCCTGAAACGTCGATATGACTGCCAGTTGTGTACGAAGAAAGCGGTGTCGCCAGAAACATGATGGCGCGCGCGGCTTCCTGGGGATGGCCGAGACGACCGAGTTGGATATTTTTTTTCTGCGCCAGCGCCTGGGTCCATTGTTCCCACGACATCTCGCGTTCAAGGCGCGCTTCGTAGCGGCGCCGCCACTGGCCGGATTCCACCAGTCCGATCAGGATGCCGTTGACGCGAATGCCGAGCGGGCTGAATTCTGTCGCCAGCGAACGCACCAGGTTATGCACGCCGGCGCGCGCGGCGGAAGTCGCTACCATGTGCGGTTCGGGCTGAAGCGCCAGCAGCGAGTTGACGCAGACCACGGCGGCAGCGCCGTCGGCGCCTGCGCTGCGCTGCAATTGCGGCTGGAAGGCCCGGGTCGGATAGATCACGGAGAAAAACTTGAGACGCAATTCTTCCATCCAGGCTTCGTCGCCGGTATCGGCAAAGGTCGAGACGCGGCCCTGGCCGGCGTTATTGACCAGCATCGATACCGCGCCGAGATTCTTCTCGACAGCGGCGGCGAAGGCTTGCACTTGCTCTTGCGACAGCACGTCGCATACGCCGCAGTATATTTTTGCCTGCGGGAAGCGCAGGCGCAGCATGGCTTCGACCTGCGTCAGGCGCTCCTGGTTGCGGCCGCAGAATGCCACCGCGGCCCCTGCTTCCAGCAGCAGCTCAACGGTCGCCAGGCCGATCCCTGAGGAGCCGCCGGTAACCGCAGCCACCTTGCCTTCAAGTCTCACCATGCTCATGCTGCTCACTCCCGCCACATGTTGACGACCTTGCTGCCCGATTTCTCAGGAGCGTGATCGAGCAAAGCCGACAGCTCGCCGGCGGCGGCGCGCACGCTGCGCACGATTTCACCGAGCTGGTCCGGCTGGATGTGCGGCAGAGGCAGCGTCGCCCCCATCGCGGCGACCACCTTGCCGGAATGATCGCGCACCGGCGCCGCGATGGTCGAGATGCCGGCTTCGAAGAAACCTTCCTGCAGCACATAGCCACGCGCCTTGTCCTGCTGCACCATGTCGAACAGTTCGACCACGGTTTTCGGGGTGTTGCTGGAGAAGCTTTCCAGATGTTCTTCCGGATACAGCTCGCGCAGTTCCGCCAGCGACAGGTCCTCCAGCAGGACACGGCCCAGCACTGTGGCATGGGCCGGCAGGCGGGTGCCGACATTGACTGTACTGACGAATGCGGTCGGCGTCACCGACTTGGCGACATAGACGATGGAGCGGCCGTCGCGCACCACCAGGTTGCAGGGATGGGAAATCTGGTCGCGCAGGCGATCCAGCAGCGGCCGGCCGATCTCCGTCAGTTCCAGCGAAGCCAGGTATTCAAATCCCAGGCGCAGCACAGCCATGCCGAGGCGATAGTCGCGCCCGCCTTCATTGCGTTCGACGAAGCCCATGCGCTCCAGCGTGGTCAGCAGGCGGAACACCGTCGAGCGCGGCACGCTCAGCCGGCGCGCCAATTCCGGCGCCGACAGGCTCTTGTCCTGGCGGCTGAATTCGCACAGCAGGCGCAACCCCCGCTCCAGGCCTGGAACCTGGTATTTATCTTGCATTTCTTCTTCTGGCAGCTCGATTTTATTCATGATGTTTTCTTAAAAGAGTTGATCAAGATGACAACGTATCACTGCGGCTACCGCTTGCGGCTGCTCGACATAGCAGGCGTGGCCGGCGGCCTCTATCAATTGAAACGGCAACTGGAAAGCCTCTGCCAGCGCCCTGCTGTCTTGCGGCGTGGTGACAATGTCGTCGGCGCCGCAATAGACTGCCATAACCGGCACAGCGGCCGGCCCGGCTGTCATGGAAAGATAACGCTGGATATCGTCGCCGCACAGCATGCGCACCGCTTGGGCATAGCCTGCCGGATTCAGCGTTAGCGCATTCCAGCGCACCCAGGCCCGCGCCAGGTCGCCAGCCTGCGGCGACAGCATGCGCTCCGGGCTTTTCTGCGCCATGCCTTGGATACCCGGATCTTCCAGCGCAGCCAGGCGTTGCTGCGCAACCTGCCGGCCGCGGGCACGCTTGTCATCGCTGCCGTAACCTTGCGCCGGGCTGATCAGCAATAATTGCGAGACGCGCCCCGGCTCCTGCGCCACATAGGCTGACGCCATCATTGCACCCAGCGAATGTCCTGCCAGAATGCAGTCGGCGATGCCCATGGCCTGCAAGAACTGCTGCAGGCGGATCGCATAGTCCGCCGCGCTCGGGCTTGCCATCGGCAAAGGCGAGGAAGCGCCGTAGCCCGGCGCATTCCAGGCAATCACCCGCGCATCGCCCGCCAGTTCCAGCGCGCATTGCAGCCATGACGCGGCGCCCGAACCTATGCCGTGCAGCAGCACCACGGTTTTCGCAGCCGTTTCCGCCCCGCAGCTGCGGTAGGAAATCGCGCTGCCGCCGACATCGACGCTGCGCTCCGCAAAGCGCGCATGCAGCAAATCGATGGCGTCCTGCAGGTGGCTGCAGGTGGACGGGATGGCGGTCATGTCAGTCACGCTTGATCTTTGCCAGTGGGTGGTCTGCAGGATAGGTCGGGCGGACCGGCGTTTTGGCGCCCAGCATCACGCACATCAGCGCATCTTCTTCACCGATATTGATTTCTTCGCGATACACGCCGGGCGGAATCGACACCACATCGCGCTCGGTCAGGACGGTTTCATAGCGCTCGCCGTCTTTCTCCAGCACCAGCTTGAGCTTGCCCCGGAGGACGAAAAATACTTCCTCGACGTCCACGTGCAGGTGCGGCGGCCCCTCATGGCCGGCCGGAATGATCATGGTGGAAAAAGTAAAATGCTCGGATGGAATCACGCTGCTGTCGCTGGCCACGCCGGTGCCGCCGGTGCCGATGTAGCGCATTTGCGCGCGGCGGTATTTGGGATCGTGGTCGGCCTGGAATTTCAAGGCGTTCCAGTCGTACTTGCGGCTGGAAAAGCGCGCCACCCGGCTATCCATCCACTGGCCGAAACTGCTGCCCTCGGCCCGGTCCCAGCTGCGCTCGATATTCTGTTGTCCGGATAAATCTGTCATTGGTTTCTCCTTGCGTTAGTGCGTTCTGGTGAGTACTGACTTAGTTCATGACAAAGCCGCCGTTGACGGCCATGACCTGCCCGGTATAGAAGCGGGACAAATCTGACAGGGCAAAAACGACCGCGCCGCAGACGTCTTCCGGCAGCTGCTCGCGCTGGATGGCGCGATGGTCGTGGTACATCTGATGACGCGCCTGCGGCACATATTCAGTCGCTTCCACCAGCGTCAGGCCCGGCGCTATCGCGTTGACGGTGATGTTGTCGGCGCCCAGCTCGCGCGCCAGCGAACGCGTCATGCCGATCACCGCGCTCTTGCTCGCCACGTAAGCCAGCAGGTTGGGCGCGCCCCACAACGGCGTGTCGGAAGCCAGGTTGACGATGCTGCCGCGGCCGCACTGGCGCAGCGCCGCCAGGCAGGCATTGGTCATGAGCCAGGTGCCGCGCACGTTGACGTCCATGACCCTGTCCCACATCGCGATTTCCAGCTGCTCGGTGGTGCGCCCGCCGGAATTGGTCACGGCGGCGTTATTGACCAGGCCGTCGAGTCCGCCAAGCCAGGCTATTGCCTGCCCGCTGCATTGCTCGATGGATTGCGGATCGGCCAGGTCGAGCTTGAATCCAGCCACTTTCAGGCCGCGCTGCTGCAGGCCGGCGAGCGCTTGCTGCAAGCTGTCTTCCAGAATGTCCGCCAGCGCCACGCTGGCGCCGGCTTCCGCTGCGGCGGCCGCAAACGCCAATCCCAGGCCGCGTGCCGCGCCGGTAATCAGAATCCGCCGCCCTGCCAGTAGTTGAATGCTCTGCGTCATATGTGGCCCGTTGTCGTGATATTTATTTGTTTCATATATGAACCAATGATTTATATATGAGTCGTTAAATTGAAATATATCAGATATTTCGCAAAAAGCTAGGGTTTTTCCTTCCTTTTGTCTCTTTTTGATTCTTATATAAGTCGATGATTTATATATGAAATGTTACAAATAGCGCGTCCTGTTCAGGCGCCGGCCTCGGCAGCTGTCCCGAGACAGCCGGAAGCGCTCGACTTTGCCGAGGGGCGCCCATGGATCGCTATGCGCCGATGCCAGACGCAGCAGCGGCGGTCATTTGGAGGTCGCTTCGCTGGCGCAGCCAAAGAATCAGGCCGCATGCGAACACCACCAGCTGGGTGCCGATCAGCAATGCAAATCCGGCAAAAAAACCCGATCCGGCGGTGGCCGACGCTCCCGAGCCCGCGGCGACGGCGCTGATCACGCCTCCCATCAGGGCCGGCATGAATCCCGCTACCAGGCTGCCGGTGCCGTTGACCACGCCGAAGGCGCTGGCGATATGCTCCGGGCGCGAATAATATTGCACGGTGCTGGGTATCGCCGGACTGAGCAGCCCCCAGAAGAAATTGGCGGCAATCAGGCTGTAGGCGGCCCAGTAGGGGCTCGCCACATTGATGGCAAACAGCACCGACAAAGCCACGCCCAGGCTGGCCGCCATGAAGATGAAAGGCACGCGCTTGCGCTCGATCTTGTCGATGATGACGCCGCCCAGCAGCACGGCCAGCACCAGTGCGTACTGCGGCAAGGAGGCAAGCCAGCCCATTTCCTTGATCGAGAAGCCGCGCGCCTCTTTCAGGTAGGCCGGCAGCCAGTTGCTGCTGCCCCACAAATACGCCAGCGCGGCCGACGTCAGGATCGTGACCAGCATCAGGTTACGTGTCTTCAGCGCGCCTTTGATGATCTCGCCCGCCCGCGCCATGGCATCGCCCAGCGAACTCGGCCGCTCCGCATACACCGCCATTTTCGGCATGCGGACAAAAGCCAGCACCAGCGGGATGCCCAGCACGATATTCAGCAGGCCGATCAGGTAGAACGACATTTCCCAATGAAAGCTGAGCAGCATGTAGCCGACGATCGGATAGCCGAGCGCCAGGCCAAGGCCGGTTCCCATGTTGACGAAAGAATTGGGCTTGCCGTTTTCGCGACTTTCAAAATGCGCCTTGATGTAAGACGACGCCAGGGAAAACAAGGGCCCTTCCGCCACCCCGAGCAAGACGCGCGACGCCACCAGGATGCCGTAGCCATGGAAATGCGGCGTCATGAAAGTAACCACGCCCCACATGGCCAGGCCGTAGATGAGGCTGCGGCGGACGCCGAACAAGGCGGCGCAGAACGGCGTCAGGATAAAAGCGGAAATTCCGTAGCCCAGCATGAACGCCGTGGCCAGGAACCCCTGGCTGGCGCGGTCGCCCTTGGCGATGTCTATATGATTCAGAAATGCCGGATCGGTGATCAGCACCGAAATGTTGATCCTGTCCACATACGAGATGGCGACGACGATAAACAAGGTAATCACGCCATACCAGCGGCCGCTATTCGACTTCATAAAATCTCCAATGTTATTGAATTATTTTTTAGTAGCGTCCGCTTGCCTGCACAAGTTAGTCGTCTTTTGTTTCATATATAAAACAATGACTCATATATGGAGCTATTGCCTCAAAATATAGCAGAGAATTTGGGAAATGGAAGGATTTTTTGTTTTGCATGCGATTTACTGTTTTATATGCAAGACAAGTTGATATGCCGGATTGTTCGACGGATCGCCGCCGGACGAGCGGCCCGCAATGCAAAAGGGGATGGGATTGCGCTGCTACGCGTAGCGGGAATTGGAGAGGCGCCGGCAAAGAGAGGAAGACTTGCAAAAACGCAGGCAAACAAAACCCCCGGGAGCCGTGGCTGGCCGGGGGTGTTGCTGATTGTCCCGATTGAACCCTTACAGGATGGATTCCATCAAGGCTTGATTCTGATGATTTCGCTGATGTGGGCTTTGCCGTTCAGCGGCTTGAACACGTGAACCAACGCTGGGAAGCGCGGAGCGTTTGGCGCGACAACCTCCCCGGTGCACAGGAAGCAGTAATTCGTGCCGGCGACGATTTGCGTGGCGAAAGCCGAGGGCACGTAGTTCACCCCGACAAAGCCATCCAGCGCTTCTTTCAGCACTGCTCTTGCTACGCCCGTGATTTCATAGTCAAAGGAGCTCCAGCCACCCGGAAATTCTGTTGTCATGATGTTCACCCTTATGATGACCGCATGTTCGGATGCCCGTCACTGTCGCGGCCTTCCAGCGACAGGCTACAAAAAATCCAGAAACCATGCTGCGCCGCAGCGGCGCCCATCCCGAGAATCCAGCAGCTTGAAAATATTTCCAAAAGGAAATTAGAAGGCTATCCTAGTCGCATGCCCTGAGAAAAAATACTGTTGAAAGTGACAGGTATCGCCGGCGGACCGGGGCGGCAATGCGGGCGACTGAAAAGCTGCCCGGATCAGCGTGCGCTCACACCCATTAACGCAAGCCACAGGCTTATCGCTGCGGCAAATCTCAAATAACGGTTGCAGCAAGCGCCGTCAGCACAACCACCAGCCAGGACGGCCATTTCCAGGCCAGCAGCAGGAAAAACGCCAGCGCCGCAAGGCAGAAATCGGCCGGCCTCAGGATAGCGCCGCTCCAGACCGGGTTGTAGAACGCCGCCAGCAGCAGCCCGACCACCGCCGCGTTGATGCCCGTCAAAGCCCTTCTGGCGCCGGCATGCTGCCGCAGCGCTTCCAGGAACGGCAGCGCGCCGCAGACCAGCAGGAACGATGGAAGAAAAATCGCCGCGACGGCAAGCAGCCCGCCCAGCCAACCGTTGGGCATCCGGGACGATACGCTGCCAAGATAGGCGGCGAAGGTGAATAAAGGCCCGGGCACGGCCTGCACCGCGCCATATCCCGCCAGGAACAGCTCGTTCGAAACCCAGCCCCTGGGCACCACTTCCGCCTGCAGCAGCGGCAGCACCACGTGGCCGCCGCCGAACACCAGCGCCCCCACCCGGAAGAACACATCGACAAGTTCGGCGACATAGCGTCCGGAAGCCTCTGCCAGCAAGGGCAGCGTCGCCAGCAACGCCAGGCAGAGCGCGATGGCCGCAACGCCGGCGCGGCGGCTGATGCGCGAGGCAGGCAGTTTCTCCAGGGAGACCGGCGCCGCCTTCAGAAACAGCACGCCGGCCACGCCTCCCGCCAGGATGACGCCGATCTGGCCGACGGCGTTGGGCAAGGCCACAGCGATGCACGCCGCGACCAGTGCGATAGCGGCCCGTTTCGCATCCGGCGTCAGGCTCCGCGCCATCCCCCACAGCGCCTGCGCCACCACTGCCACGGCGACCACCTTCAATCCATGCAGCCAGCCGCCGGCCAAGGCAGCGTCCCTATGCGCGACAAAGAGACCGAACAGGATGAGCATCAGCGCCGACGGCGCAGTAAATCCCAGCCACGCGGCGAATCCTCCCGCATAGCCGGCCCGGGTCAGGCCCAGCGCAATGCCGACCTGGCTGCTGGCAGGCCCGGGCAGCAGCTGGCACAGCGCCACCAGGTCGGCATAGGCCGACTCGGCCAGCCATTGGCGCCGCTCCACGAACTCCGTCCGGAAATAACCGAGATGCGCGACCGGTCCGCCAAACGATGTCAGGCCCAGCCGCAGAAAGACGAGGAATACCGTTAAGGGGGAATCGGGGGAATCGCGCATTTTCGGAGGGATTGTGATTTTTCTGTCCGCCTGCATCTTAGGCCAAACGCTGCCGCTCAAAGCCGGCGGTCGAGAAGCCTGTTAATCTTCCGGTCTGACATTCCGGCGCCGCCGAATTTTCAAACAGATCAATATCAGCCAACAAGGAATTTTCATGAGCGATCTTTCGATTTTCCCTATCACCAGGAAATGGCCTGCACTGCAACCAGACCGCATCCAGCTGTACTCCCTGCCGACGCCCAACGGCGTCAAGATCTCGATCATGCTGGAAGAAACCGGCCTGCCTTACGAGCCGCATCTGGTCAGCTTCGAAAGCAACGACCAGGCCTCGCCGGAATTCCTGTCGCTCAACCCGAACAACAAGATCCCCGCCATCATCGATCCCGACGGCCCCGGCGGCAAGCCGCTGCCGCTGTTTGAATCGGGCGCGATCCTGCTGTACCTGGCGGACAAGAGCGGCAAGTTCATGCCGGCCGATCCCGCCGGCCGCTACGAAACGATACAGTGGCTGATGTTCCAGATGGGCGGCATCGGACCGATGTTCGGCCAGCTTGGATTTTTCAACAAGTTCGCCGGCAAGGATTACGAAGACAAGCGTCCGCGCGACCGCTACGCGGCGGAATCGAAACGCCTGCTGGCAGTGCTCAACCAGCGCCTGGCGGAACGCAGCTGGATCATGGGCGATGCCTACACCATCGCCGACATCGCTACGTTCCCGTGGATACGCAACCTGATCGGCTTCTACGAAGCCGGCGACCTGGTCGGCATTGCCGATTTTCCGCACGTCACGCGAGCCCTCAACGCTTTCCTCGCACGTCCGGCGGTGATAGCCGGCCTGACGATTCCGAAACGCTCCTGAACGACCGACAAAGGACTGCCGCCGGAACTGCCGTCCGACAGTTCCGGCAGCCACCAGCGTCAGAGACGCTCGATGATCAGGGCGATGCCCTGGCCGCCGCCGATGCACATGGTGATCAGGCCATAGCGCTTGCCGGTGCGGATCAGCTCATACAGGCATTTGACGGCGATGATGGTGCCGCTCGCGCCCAGCGGATGGCCGAGGGCGATGGCGCCGCCGTTGACGTTGGTCAGCGCCGGATCGAGCCCCAATCCTTTGCACACGCCCAGCGACTGCGCGGCGAACGCCTCATTCGATTCGATCACCGCCATGTCGGCCAGGCTCAGGCCGGCGCGTTTCAGGGCCAGCTGGACTGCCGGAATCGGACCGGTGCCCATGATCGTAGGATCGACCCCCGCCACACCGTAGGAAACCACGCGCGCCAGCGGCTTCAGGCCGGCCTGCGCGGCAGCGTCGGCCGCCATCAGGACGCAGGCCGCCGCGCCGTCGTTGATGCCTGAAGCATTGCCGGCGGTGACTGTGCCGCCCTCTTTCTTGAACGCCGGCTTGAGCTTGGCCAGCGATTCCATGCTGGCGTCGGCCTTCGGATATTCGTCGGTATCGAACAGCGCGACGCCCTTGCGCGTCTTGATTTCCACCGGCACGATCTGCGACTTGAAATGGCCGGCCGCGATCGCCGCCGTTGCGCGCTGCTGGCTTTCCAGCGCGAACGCGTCCTGCTCTTCGCGCGAGATGCTGTATTTCTCGGCAACGTTTTCAGCGGTGATGCCCATATGGCCGCCGCCGAAAGGATCGGACAAGGCGCCCACCATCATGTCGATCATCTTGATGTCGCCCATGCGCGCGCCGAAGCGTGCCGCCTGGGTCGCATACAGCGAACGGCTCATGCTTTCCACGCCGCCGCCGACCGCGACATCGGTCTCGCCCAGCTGGATGGCGTTGGCGGCAGTGATGATGGCTTGCAAACCCGAGCCGCACAGGCGGTTCAGCGTCAGCGCCGTCGATTCCTTGCCCATGCCGGCATTCAGGCCGACCACGCGCGATACATACATGTCGCGCGCTTCGGTATGGATGACGTTGCCGAAAATGATCTGGCCGGCCTGCTTCGGATCGACGCCGGCGCGCGCAAACGCTTCCTTGACCGCGACCGCCCCCAGTTCGCCCGGCGCGATATCCTTCAATGCGCCGCCGAATGCCCCGATCGCCGTACGGGCTGCGCCGACGATAACGACTTCTTTTGCCATGCTTATCTCCTTGCTTTAGTAATCTGATGACAAGACCTGCTTGCCGCCTTGCCGGAACGCATATTGATTGGTGACAAATGCATTCCAGGCGCCTTCGGCACTACTTTAGCAGGCATCCGCTTTCCAGTCCTGCCCGGCATGCGGCTTTCCCGGAATGGCTTGAGATATTGGTTGAATTGGCCAGAGAGCGGGTGCGCCCTCCCCGCCGCTGTCAGTCGCTTACAATTTCCACCAATCCGCGCTGCCGCAGCCAGCTCAGCAAACGCCAGGCTTTTTGAAGGTTCATGGATTGGCCGAGCAAGTCGAGCACAGAAGATAGCGCGGCCTTTTGCGACAAGATTTCCAGGCGCGGCAGTATCGCTTCGTTTTCCCAAAACGCCAGCGGCCGCTCCAGGTGCGGGTGCCGCATGGCAGGCCGCAATTCGACTTTGTCGCCCGTGACGCAGGGAAGCGAAACTATCTGCACCAGGTGATGAAAGCGAATCATCTGACTGGTTTGCATATCCAGGCCGGCTTGAATGACCGGTTCGCGGTAGCTGGCCAGCTGATCAATTTCCTGTTGCAGCGCCTCGCTCATGAGCAGGGCTTCGCGATTGCCGGGCGCCGCTGCCATCCCCGGCGTCGAACGCTCCTGCCAGAATGGCTGCTCGCTACACCAGGCCTGCCGGTAATAGGCCGCCGTCCAGAAATGATGGCGGGCACAGGTTTCAATCAAACGCTGCCGGTAAAAATCATGCGCCAGGGTTCGCTGCGCCTCGTTGCCGGCCTGCAGCACAGTGTGAATCGCAATCGCCGCCTGCAATGAAAACCGCATCGCCTTTTCTACTCCGGACGATGATATCGGGTCCAGCGCGAATGCCGCATCGCCAAGTTTCAGACGGCCGTCCTGCCAGCTGTCGACCGCCACATACGGCGTCGCCGCACACATTTGCAGCGGACTGCAAAACGGCTGCCGGGCCGCGCCGGCAAACAAGCTGCTTGCGCCGCAATGATGGCGCAGCCGCGATTCGGGCCGGCCTGGACCGAGCTGGCGTGAAACAAGCGGATCGGATAGCAGCATGATGCGATAACGCCGGTCCGGCAGGCGGGTGCCCCACAGCCAGCCTTGCTCCAGCGCCTCCACCTGGGTGACATGCGCCAATTCGGAAGGGATGTCGCTTTCTGCAATTTCTGCCCACATGGCAGATAAGCGCGGCGCACAGAGCATTTGCCGGGGCTGGCTGTTCCGGCGTCCCTGGGCATCCAGGATCATCCGGGCCTGCACTTGATGGGTGGCGTTTGGCGTTGAGAAAGCCAGCTGCCAGTCTCCCGCGCGGCCGCCGACGCTGTCCAGGCTGGCTGGCTGATGCACTTCGATTCCGCGCGCAATTGCCAGCCGCAGCAAGGCCGCATCGAAGGCCGAACGGTCGACTACCGCGGCGTCGGCATGGGCTACCGTTTCGGCAGTCCTGCTGCGCCAGCTCAGGCGCGTCGGCAAACGGGTCAGGTGGGGCACGTTTTCCAGGGCCTGGTTGGCGTCCAGAAAATCGATGATGTTTTTCACGCCGGGGGTCAGGGCTTCGCCAATCTGGGGGCGCGGCCAGGCAGCGCTGCGTTCGATCAGTACAACGCGATAGCCGAGCTGCTGCAAGCGCAGCGCCGCACACAAGCCGGCCGGGCCGGCGCCGATGATGAACATATCGGCCCGCTGGCTCATGTCACTCCGTGTTTGCGCTGTCGCCGCCGGCAAACCAGGCCGGCGCCAGCTGGCCGAGGCGGCCGTGCGCGCCGATGGTGTAATGCAGCCAGCCGCGGATGTAATCGCAGGCGCTGCGGCCGCGCGCCAGCACTTCATGATGGCAGCCGCCGCCGCACATATAGCGCGCCCAGCAGGAATTGCAGGGCTGCTGCCGGTGTACGTGGCGTTGCTCCAGCCAGACGGTCTGGCGGCCGGCGTCGACGCCGGCGGCAAGATCGCCCATCCTGCCGGCCGCATCGCCGACAAAGCGATGGCAGGCCGAAAGTTCACCTTCGGCGGAAACGCCGAAATAGCCGGCGCCGGCGCCGCAGGGATAAGGACGATGCGTGCCGCGCTGAATTTCACGCAGGGCGTTTTGCATGTTCATGAAAGGGTAACGCTGCCCCAGCATGACATGCTGTTCAAACGCCAGGCCGCAGGCGATCATTCCCTGCAACATGTCTTCCATATCCTCCGGTCCCATTTCCGCCTGTCCGTTGGAGGCGCGCAATAGCGGCGAAAAGCCGACGCTATGGAAATCCATGCCGATAAATAAATCGAGCGTGCGCGGCAGGTTCAGATTGAAGGGCGTGACGGTCACCCGCGCCGATACCTGCATCCGGCGCTGCCGTTCCAGCAGCGGCGCGACACGTTCGATGATCTGGTCGAAAGAGCCTTTGCCGCCTTTGAACGGCCGCAAGCGGTTGTGCTGCTCGGCCGGGCCATCCAGGCTGACGGTCACGGCAAAACCGTGCTCCTCGAAAAAATCGGCATCGTCCGCTTGCAAGAGACTGCCATTGGTCGTGATCGAAAAGCGGCAATCGACTGCGCGTTGCCCGGCCTGTTCCTGCGCGTAGCGGGTGACGGCGCGCAGCGCCTGGCGATTCGCCAGCGGCTCGCCGCCCATGAAGGCCAGGTTGACCTTGGCGCCGGGCGCGGCCTTGGCCAGCAGCAGGTCGACGGCTTGCCTGGCCGTCTCCAGTTCCATGTTCTTTGCTTTGCCGCCAAACTCGCCCTGCTGCGCGTAACAGTAGGTGCATCCCAGATTGCATTTTTGTGCAATCGCCAGAGACAAGGCGTGCACCGGCGGCGCGGCCAGCGGCGTATCGTCAATCAAGGGCGCCAGCTGCAAGCCGCTGCTCGCGATCAAGCCTTGCACGACGGCGTCGTCCATGCCATCCAGCGCGGTCCTGAATTCGGCCGCCAGTGCGGGCGGCAAATGGAATAGACGACTGCCGTTCACCACCAGCAGCTGTGCGCCGTGCGCATCTTCGATCAGATGGGCGTCGCGTTGCCGCGGCCGTGAAGCCTCGACGATACACGCTGCCAGCGCCGGGGCCATGCCGGCCCCCGACGCAGCAGCGGCCAATGCCGCGGGAATCCGGCCGGCATCCTGCAGCGCCGCCTGGTCAAGCTTCATCGGCATCTTTCCCGCGGATGACGAACTGCAGATCCTCTTGCCAGGATTTGAACAAGTCATCGTAGGACCACAGACGGGTATCGACCCGATTATCCGGAATGTAAGTACCGGTGCGTTTCTTTGCAAACCACATATCGCCCTTGGAAAGACCGTCCTGGCCCGGCTCCACGTTCACATAGTCCGGACGCGACGCAGCCCAGTAATAGCAGGCGCATTCGCGATAGTCGTTTTGCCAGGGCGCGCACAAGCCTTGGGTCAGCTCCCCCGGTTGCAGCATGTCGGTATTGATGGCGGCGGTTTCGTCCTCAAAGAAGCGGCGCATGGTCAGGTTGACCTTCAGCGTTTCGGTTTGCGACGTCACCAGCACTTCATCGGTGGCATTGGCGTAGGTGGTGAACTCGCACTCGACCACCTGTCCCTGCAGGTGCATGATGCGGGCAAATGAATTCGACCATTCCATGAACGAGACCGCATTCGGGTTGGCGGCGCTGGCCAGTGTGCCGGACGAGCCGTTCGGCATGACCGGGCCGCTGGTGGCAACCATGGTGCCAACATCCAGGCCGGCAAAACGCAGCAGCCGGCGTGTCGCCAGGTGCTGGAATTTCGGCTCGGCTTCGACCACATAGTTGTTGTTCTCGACCAAGGTAATGCCTTCGAAAGCGCGCCGCCACAGATTCCGGAAATCGAATTCCAGCCCCGGGAAGCAGTTGGAGATCGCGCTGCGCGGCAGCACCGAGGCGGGATTTCCGGCGCCGCGATGATGGATTTGCGCCGTCAGGTTGTTGGCGCGTATCGTCATGTTTTTACCGGACATTTTTGCCTCCGTCTGGATTGGTTTGGCCGAACATCGCATTGCGGGCGGCCTTGATCACCATGTTGATGTGGCGCCGGGTCAGGGTCAGGCTGCGGCCGTCGGCGCCGCGCATCAGGGCCGGCATCTTGCGCAGCCCTTCCGACGTCAGGTCGCCGATTTCCTCAGGCTGGCGCAAAACCTTGGCGAACCATGGCGCGCCGCCGGCGCTCAAGGTGCTGAATACCCGCTCATGCAAGGCGCGCAAGGCGAGATTGTCGACGATGGATGGAGCTGCAATCGGTTCGTAGTACCGTTCGAAATCGGCGCTGTTTTGCCGCACCATGGTGCTGGCCACGTTCAATTGCCCATTGAATGGATTGCCGTTCATCACGGCTGAATTCATCAGGCGCACGGTCTCCAGGGCGCGTAGCACGATTTCGGTTGCGGCGTCGAGCGAAACGCTTTCTTCCGCCACTTCCGGTCCGTACAGGATTTGCTCCATTTCGTCCGACACCACCCGGATCGGCAGCGTGTCGGGAGCGAACGCCGGCGGCCCGGCGCCGATATAGCCGTGCGCCCATAGCTGGCTGCCATCCTTGCGCGTCAAGCCGATGCGCGCCACGCCGTCGCATTCGTCGTCAAGGTAGCCCCAGCTGACCTGGTTGCCGTCCTTGTCGGCGTAGCCGGCGTAGATGCCGGCCGGGTTGGTCAGGGTCGGGCCTGTGCTTTCTGTGTAGTTCAGCCAGTCGCCTTTCTTTTCGTCGTACAGCACCAGGTGTTCGTGATCGATCACCGGATCGTCGTGCAGCTTCAGGTCGTGGTACGATTCGCGCCGTTTCATCCTGGTGCCGTACACAATCCCGGCTGCCGGCGTGTAGCGCAGCCGGATTTCCGGGAATTGCGCGCTCGGCTTGATGAACTGGATATAGCCAAGCGGCAGCTTCTTGCGCGGATGGAAATTTGGGCAGTGGCCTTCCATCGCATGGCGCTGATGGTCTTTCAGGGTATGCAGGCTGGCGTGGATCTTGTCGTCCTTGTTATTGGTGCGGCGGTAGATCTTGATGTTGCCCAGCTCGATATCCCAATGCAGCGCGGTCAGGTCCAGGTTTTCCGCTTGCAGCAGGGCCAGCGTCAGTGGCTGCAGTTCTTCCGGCGATTCGCTGGTGCGCGCATAGACTTCCAGGAAAGGCGCGACCGGGCGGATTTTTTTATTTTCGTCCTTGAAGCGGATGGTTTCCGGCACATAGCAGCGCAGGATTTCGCCGCTCGCCGGATCGACGTCAAAGCTCGGGCGCGGTACGATGCGGCGGTAGTCAAACGGCTGATCGGGATTGACTTCCAGGTCAAACGCTTCCAGCGGCGTCGCTGCGGCCCCCAAGCGTCCGATGGCGATGGGCGGCAGGATGCGGAGTTCTAAGATCGGCATGACGGGCTCCTAAAGTAAGGCGGGATCGATGCTGCCGGACAGGATGCGCTTCGCAATCGCGATCATGCTTTTATCCGCTTCGCGCAAGCTGTGCAGGTAGGCATGCCTGGCCGGGCTGCTGGTCGCCAGCAGGGCTGCAATCAGGCCCTCGGAAGCGGTGAGCAGGTCGAGATGGCCGATCCAGCGGTCGGCTTCCCCGAACGGGCTGTTCAGCGTGTAGGGCATCTGGAATGGCGGACCGGCGAATCCCGCATCGGGATCCGTCGCCGAAACCGGCGACTGCATCAGGATTTCCGAGATGGCGCGCAGGTTGTACATTTCTCCGAACGTGGCATTCACGATCGTGCCGCGCGGCGTGATCAATCCCGCGGCATTCAAGCCGCCGTACAGCGTAAAGCTGTGGATCAGATAGGTCAGCAGCATGCGATAGCGCACATTGTGCAGGGTCGCCCACAGCGCCGATTCCGGATCGGTGATCGCCGTGGCCGGCGTGCCCCCTTGTTCCGGCTCTTCGTCGGTATCGAGCGACACATAGGGGTTGATCGCCACGGGACGCGACGCACTCCATGCCCCGTGGCCGGCCTTGAGCGCAGCGCCGATGTCAGGGTAGGAGCTCGCCCATGCATCAGCCAGGAAATCGTCCGGGCGCGCATCGTTCCACGCTTCCAGGCTGCAGGGTTGATTGTTCTGCGCCGCGCGCATTTCAACGTACACGCGCAAGAACCGCACAAAATGCGATGGTTCCGATCCGTGCGGAGCTTCCCCTTGCTTGGCGATTGCCTTCAAGGCGTTCACCGCATCGTCGCGGCAAGTCACCGGGACCACCAGCACGTCGGGCGTCTTGCCCACGCTCCTGCCTTCGCTGTTGCCGCGGTTGCCGCCCTGGTAGCCACGTCCCCATTCGGCGAAATTGGCCTGGCATGAAAAAGTATCGGGCTGGAATACGTAATCGGGCAAATACAGCGGATCTTCCACCAGCGGAATCAGCGTGTCGAATAATTCCGCGACCTGGTGCGGGTTCGAAGTCTGGGTGGCGACCCGCGCCCTGATTTCATCGCCCAGGGCGCCGCCATTCCAGCCCACGGCCGCTTCCGTGTACACATACTTGGCCAGCGAATCCAGGGTCAGCGGCTGCAGCATGAACGGAAACGGGTAAAACGGCACATCCCACGGGTAATCTTCACGCTCGAAGTGCAGCGGCGCGCCAATCAGCCGCAGCACATTCTGCACCGAGATCAAATGCCCCATCTCTTCCTTGGCGATGCCGAGAATCACCTCTTGCCAGTTGCGCACCATGTCGCGAAACACCGGCGGCACCTGAGGCCCGCCCAGGGAATAGGCCGCGTACAGGTACTGCACCATCAGGCAGTGTTCTATTTCCGCATCGATTGAAAGCAGGTAGGCGACATAGTCGCGTGGCGAGAATTCAAGATTGAGCAAGAATTCGCTGGATCCGTCTTGCGCGGTCAGGGCCCGTGGCGCGGTACGGGGCAACGCCGTCGCTCCGGCGCCAAGATGACGCCGTATTTGTGAAGCTCGCATTGTTTCTCCTCGCATCAACTTCGTTAAGAAAGATAAGGCTTGTGAAGACAAAGGAATACACGTTACTGCCTGGAGTTCCGGCAATGCTGAGACGGCGATACAGTCCGCGACCGCAACGGCGGCGGCTTGCCAAGATGCTTATACGACAGCCAGGCTTGTTCTGAAACATCAAGGTGAAGCAGGATTCAAGCGGGAAGACGGGGCGAGATATTTATTTTTTTCCAACGTTCGCTATGCATATCTGCTGCTCCGCAAACATGAAGTCCGCAGCAAGATTGTTCCTCAATTCATATTTGAACAACTGTCAAAATTGATAGGATTTACGCAAAGCGGTGAGAACAGTCCCGCGGCGCGAAACAGATCGCTGCCGATCCACGCGCGCCGGGCTTTGCGGAATCGTGCCAGCCGGTTGCTGCCTGAGCGCGGCAGCAACGGCTGGATCAACGGGATACGGTCAACTACGCAGGCAAAGGCACTTCACCTCATTGCCGGACGACTTTGACCTGGAAGACGCCAAGCAGGCCGGCGAGCGGCACTTCAGCCGTTGTTTGCCGCGGACTGACGGCAAGGCCGTCGTTGCGCAGGATATCGAGCAGCCTTTCGGCCAGGGGCATCACCATATGCTGTCCCCAGCAGCGTTCGGAGGTGTGGCCGAAAGGAAGGTAGCCGGGCTGCTCGCCGGGGTTGATGCTATCCCATCGTTCGGGACGGAACTCATCGGCGTCGTCCCAGAGTGCAGGGTCGCGGTGGCTGAGAAGCGGCAGGATCAGGACATCGTCGTTGGGACCGATCCGGGAATCGAGGGCGGCGTACTCGGGAGATGCGTTCCTCAAGATGTTCCAGGACGGCGGCAGCAGCCGCAGGGCCTCATACAGGATGTTGCGGTTCGAGGTTTCTTTGTCGAATGGCGATCCGAGCCAGAGCGCGTTGGCGACGAGCGTGGAGATGGTGAAGCAGACTGGGGCGGCTGTGCGGCGATACATTCCCATGGCATAGCGACGGTCGTTGTAGGTCGAGGCGCCGGCGGTGAGTTTCGCGATGGCGGATGCTTCCGGCTGCAGCCTGACCGATGGCGCCGCACCAGCGGCGATGAGCGCCCAAGTCAGCTTGGGCGTCAGCTCCAATATGCGGTCCATGAGAATGCGCAGCCGGTAGGGGTCGCCGCCGAGAACAAGATCGCGCAAGTAAACGTGCCCGACGTGCGGCCATTCTCCGGAAAGATCGACCGTTTCGGATACGGGCTTTTTCAATGCAGCCCGTACATCGCTGCCGATCGCTTGCATCAGTTTTAGAGCGTCGGCGCGGGGAATGGAGCGCCCGTGAAGGGGCTTGAATGTCGGACGCTCGAATTCGGTGGCCGGCCTGGCGCTGAGGATCTGGTGGGTCAATGCGGTCCCGGCGACGCCGACGGTGTTCTCATCCAGCCGGAATACGTCCTCGCCGCGATGATCGCGCAGGAGCGCTTGGAGCCTCGGTGTAAAAACGGTGGCTCGGATGTGTTTGCCAGTACTTGGCATCGATGCTCTCCATGGGACGGAGGCCCGCGTCCGGCGGGCCGTTCAGGGCTTCACCGAACGCGGTTGGAAGCTCCAACCGCATCCCTATGAATCAGGTGATGGCTTGCAGGATCAATACCAGATGTACCAAGCGTATGCCTTCAGGCTTTTTGGGCGGGTCAGCATATTTTTAAGAGTGAAAAGAATTTTCATGAGTAGCACCTTCCTTTGATTGTGGACTGCCTTGTGGGCAGCATGGAATGCTCAAGTAGCATGGGTTTTGCCATCGACGGCATGAGGGACATGTTGCAATCCGGATCATTTCCGCCGTGTGGATGCTATCCCACAATCAAGTCAAATGGATAGTGCAGGCGCTTCAATTATCCCTGACCTGTCACAAAAAACAGACAGGTCTGTTCTTTTAAAAATATTGCCGCATATCATATGTTAAATTATTGCGCCTGCAAGCAAGAGCAATCGCCCTTTTGCGAAAATGACCGCGTAATGCGCGATCAGGCATCGTTGCGAAGCAGTGCATTACGATCCGCGCTCCCTCTGTCACGCGGGCAATGCGATCGCCGAAGCGGCGGTGAGGCGCGAAACTGAACTCCGGGACGACTGTGAGAATGTCAGTTTCTGCGCCGGGAAGATGCGCGGCTGTCAGGCTTGCTGCCCCGACGGCGCCAAGGCTTGCCTGCCCGATGCGCTGTCGAGACTGACCGGGCCGGCGCCGAAGTAGGCGATATTGAGCAAGCCGCCCACCAGCATGATGTTCTTGAGGAAGTGGATCATCTGGTTCTGGTCCGCAAAGTTGTGGTGGAAGAAAATCGCTGTCGCCAACGTGAACAAGGCCATCAGCGGCGCAACCAGGCGCGTGCGGTATCCCAGCAGCAGCAAGGCGCCGCCGCCGGCTTCCATCAGCACCGCGATGGCAAAGCCCAATCCGGCCAACGGCAAGCCGACGCTGGCGATGTAGCCGACGGTAGCATCATAGGAAGCCAGTTTTCCAAGGCCGCTCATGATGAAGGGAGCGCCGATGAGGATACGGCCGATCAAAGGCAGGTATTTGTTGGGTGCGGACATGATGTGCTCCTTAATAAAAATAAAAGCGAAAAATAAAAGCGAAAAATAAAAGCGAAAAATAAAAAATAAAAAATGGAAAAATCAAGCTGCATCGACAAGAACAACTTCGGCATCGTCGATTGCTGCGACGACGATCTTTGAAACATCCTTGGCCGCGATGCCGTCGCGCGCACCGAGACGCATGCCGTTGACCGAAACCGCGCCGCGCGCGACCACCAGGTAGCCGTAGCGGGAAGCGCCGATTTCATACCCGATGGACTGGCCGCGCGTGAGCGTCGCGCCAAGCACGCGTGCGTCCGCTTCGATAGCAATCGCCTCCTTGTCGCCAGGCAGGCCGCTCGCCAGCACTACCCAGCGATTGGCCCGTTCGGCCTTGGGAAAAGGCTTGGTCGCCCAGCGCGGCGCGATGCCGAGGCGACGCGGACGCAGCCAGATCTGGAAAAGCTTCAGCGGCCCGCTGCCTGGATTGGTTTCCGAATGGCGGATGCCGCTGCCCGCGGAAAATGCCTGGACGTTGCCCGCGGCAATCTGTCCGCGTCCGCCGGTCGTGTCCGTGTGTTCGAGCAGACCTTCCCTGACATAGGTCACGATTTCCATGTCGCGGTGACCATGCATAGGAAACCCTGTACCGGGCGCCACTTCGTCGTCGTTCAAGACCACCAGGCTCCCCAACGGCTCGTGGGCCGCATTGTCATGCCCGTGCAGCGCGAAATGGTGCTTGGCCTTCAGCCATGGCAAGTCGCTGCCGGCGAGTGAATCCAGATTTCGAATCTGCAGCATGTCGTTCTCCATGAATCTTCAAGTACGTGCGTTCTAAATTGCTCGGCGCCCATTGCGCCCTGTCGATGAAGGCATCATAGTCCAGCAACAAACCAAGATTAATGGGTTGAAATAGAATGGATATTTGTCGGAAATAGAAAAATAAATGAACATCAGCCAATGGAGGCCGGCATGACACCGATCAATGACCTGAACAATCTTGTCTTTTTTGCCAGGGTCGTCGATGCCGGCAGCTATTCCGCTGCAGCCGAGGCGCTCGGCATGCAGACCTCCAAGCTGAGCCGGCGCGTCAGCGCGCTGGAAGCGGAACTGGGGGTGCGCTTGCTCAACCGCACCACGCGCAAGCTTTCCCTGACCGAGATAGGCAAGACCTTTTATGGCCATTGCGTGGCCTTGATTGCGGAAGCGCAATCGGCAAAGGACGCCGTGCATCAAACGCTATCGTCGCCGCAGGGATTAATACGCATGAGCTGCCCGGTCGGCCTTCTCCAGGGCGGCCTGGCCGACATCCTCGCCAGGTTCCTGGCCGCCGAGCCGCAAGTACGCATCGCGCTCGACGCGACCAATCGCCGCGTCGATGTCGTCGATGAAGGAATAGACATCGCCATCCGTGTTCGGGTGCCGCCGCTGGACGATTCGAACCTCGCCATGCGTGCCTTCGGCCCATCGAAAATGATCCTGGTCGCCAGCCCCAAGCTTGTGCTCCGGCATGGCATGCCTGCGCAACTGGCGGACCTGGCAAAAATGCCTATCGTCGCCATGGGCTACGCCGGCGACAAGGTCATCTGGCGTACTCAAGACAAGGATGGCAATTCCCAAGAACTCGTGCACACGCCGCGCCTGCACACGGACGACCTGCTCACGCTGCGCGCCGCCGCATTGCAAGGCATAGGCGTCGCCTATATGCCCGCGCTGGCGGTAGTGGAAGAAATGGAAGCCGGCACGCTGGTCAGGCTGCTGCCGCAATTGAGCGCGCGCTCGGGCATCATCCACGCCGTATTTCCGTCACGGCGCGGGATGATTCCCGCTGTCAGGGCCCTGCTCGATTTCCTTGCTGCGGAACTGGCAGAGGATTCCTGGCATCCTTTGGCGCTGGAGAGCAGGGAAAAGTAGGCGAGCGGCTCGCGATTGTCCCTCTGGCGGAAACCGGATATGATCGATTCCTCCATCGACTGCGGCGATATTCATTTCCCATGATTCCCCATGCTTGACGGCGTATCGTTTGATCAATTGCGGACCTTCATCACCGCCGTCGACGAGGGCAGTTTCTCCGCTGCCTCGCGCAAACTGTATAGAGCGCAGTCGGTCATCAGCCAAACCATCGGCAATCTTGAAGAACAGATCGGCGTCGAGCTGTTTGACAGGTCCGGCCGCTATCCAAAACTGACGCCCGCTGGCGTCGTCCTGCTTGCCGATGCGCGAAATATCGTGACAAGCGTCGATCTCCTGAAGGCCCGCGCGAAGGGCATAGCGACCGGACTGGAGCCGGAGCTGTCCGTCGTCGTGGATGTCATGTATCCGATTGCCGCGGTGACGCAGGTCGCAAAAGAGTTCAGGCAGCAATACCCCGGCGTCGCGCTGCGCGTCTATGTTGAAGCTTTGGGAGGGGCAGTGCAGCCCGTCCTGGATGAGCGCTGCAGCGTTGGGATCGTAGGTTCGCTGCCGCACATTCCGCCGAACATGGCTTATGAGCGGCTTGCCGGCGTGACTTTTCTCATGGTCTGCGCGAGCGACCATCCCCTGGCTGCATGCAAAGGGAAGATTCCCAAGGATGTATTGGCGAGGCACACGCAAATTGTTTTGACGGACCGCTCTGACCTGTCAACGGGCCGCGAGTTCGGCGTGATGTCGCCTTTGACCTGGCGGCTCGCCGATCTCTTCGCCAAGCACCATTTCCTCTTGAACGGCCTGGGGTGGGGCGGCATGCCGCTGCATATCGTGCGCGACGATATCGAAAATGGCCGCTTGTCCGTATTGCGGATCGAAGATGTGCCTCCCGAGGGATTGATCTTGCAGATGTCCGCCATCTGGCAAACATCCTCGCCTCCCGGTCCTGCCGGGCGCTGGTTCATCGAGCGCTTGAAGCAGATACCTTCCCCGGCAAGCGCAATTCCCGCAAGAAAAGCGCCAGGCAAAAGCCCTTCCAGGCCAAAGCGCTAGCCATCCGCTCTGCATCCATCGCGGACGCCGATGGGCAGTATCGAAAAGCTCTGGCGACAACGATGCACCGTCATTCGGGAAGCCGGATTGTCAATCCCCCACACCTTGTTCCGGCCTGGGATTGACGAGGATCGCCACTGCTCACGATCCATCTGTCCTGCAGATGGATTGCATCTAAATATTCTGTCTATTCAGATGGATTGCCCGGATATATTCTTTCATCAACGCTTCACCTTCAATACGACACGCGGGCGCATCAACGCGATGCACACGAGCTTGTCGAGCTGGCGAGAGGCGCAGCAAATCCGATCATGATGCTGATAGCATGGAGAAGAAGATGACCATTCACACACAGCCCGCGCGATCCGAGCGCGAGGAGCTGCAACAGCAACAACATCAACAACAGCGCAAGGTGGCATTGCGTACGCGCGGACATGCGCACGGCGCCATTACCCGGTTGGCCAGTCCGGGCGATGTCGGCGAACTGATCAAGCCGTTCATATTTCTTGACCATTTCGAAGCCGATGCCGCAGACGCGCCCAAGTTTGGATTCCACCCTCACTCCGGCATCGCGACACTGACGCTGATCTTGTCCGGCCAGGCCTTCTACAAGGAAACGACCGGGCGCGAAGGCATTATCGACACCGGCGGCGTCGAATGGATGCGCGCAAGCAGCGGCGTCTGGCATACCGGCGGACTGCACGGCAAGGAGCGCGGCAAAGGATTTCAGCTGTGGGTGGCGATGCCGCCGGAACTCGAACTGGCCGAACCGCACAGCCAGTATCTCGACGCTTCCGCCTTTGAGACAGTTGGCCCCGCCCGGATCATCATGGGCGAATACGAAGGGCGCAAAAGCATTGTCGCAGCACCGGCAGGTATGACCTACCTCGATGTGCGGCTGAAGGCCGGCGAACGCTGGAGCTTCATTCCTCCCAAAGGCCACAACGTGGCATGGATCGCCGTGCATGAAGGCGGCGTGTCGGCAGCTGAATACATGAGCTCAGGCGAGCTGGCGGTTTTTGAGGAGTCCGAAGGCGGGATCCATTTTGAAGCCGCTTCCGACACCGGCTTCGTTCTCGGCTCCGCCATCAAGCACCCTTACGATCTGGTCACCGGTTACTACTCCGTTCACACCAATGCCGCGGCGCTCTCGCAAGGCGAACGCAATATCGCGCAGATTGGCAGCCGCTTGCACAGCCAGGGCATCCTCAAACAGACAAGATAAGAGTGCGTTGAACGAGCCGCTGACGTCCACACGCTCGCTGCATTTGCGGCGAGCGGCGGCGAACCGTTACGTTCAGAAGACTTGGCCGATTCGGTGAATACCGGGCCCGTAGCCGTCCGGAGCTCGCTGTCGCGGCTCGCATTCTTTTGCGTGAAATTGGACCTTGCATCACAAGCGATTCACCACCTCGATCGCAGGGCCGCAATGGCCACGGCGGCACAGGCTCGCCATTGGGAATATGCAGTCTCTCATCGAGCGGTCGGTGGGGCAATGGCTTTGAGCACTAAGCTATCAAGCGCTGGGCGCACGTGTCGCCCAATGAATTCAAGAAGCGGCCGTAGACTGCCGACATCGGAAACGTCCGGCGCAATATCGAAAACAATGGCGCCGGCTCGTCGGGGCGGCACTTCCTCGCTGGCCGTCAAGGTTTGACCTGCGGGGGCCTCACGCGTCTTCACGTCGACTCGGCACGCCATTCTGCATCGGTGAGTTTCGAGATGAAAAAATCCGCAAGCGCCCTGACCTTTGCCGTTCGAGCCTTGTTGGAGGGGGTAACAAAATACAAGCCGCCTTCCGGCAATCGCCAATCGGTCAAGATGGCCTCGAGCTGACTCTCTCTCAGGAACGGTGCGGCTGCAAACTCAGGCAGTTCGGTGACGGCAATCCCAGCCAGAACCACAGGCAAAAGGGCTTCCAGGCTTGTTCCTCGCAACATCCCGGTTGGGGTGAGCGCGCATTCCTCACCGGTTTTCATGTTGGCGAAGCGCCAGACATCTTGCTTGCCCCGGCTCGTGTACGAAAGGCATTGGTGCGCACCGAGTTCGTGGGGATGCCGGGGATAGCCGTAACGAGACAGATAAGCTGGAGAAGCGACGACAAATCGGCGAACGGGTGCGATCAGTCGTGCCACCAGCGACGAATCTTCCATGATCGCGATGCGCAGAGCCGCGTCAAACCCTTCGCCAATCAAATCGGCATGGGAATCGCCGAGATGCAGCTCGACAGAAATATCCGGATAGAGCTGGAAAAACTCCGGCAGCAGCGGTGCGACCCAGCGAGATCCGAACGACAAGGGAGCCGCCAGCTTGACGAGGCCTCGGGGCCGGCTCGATGCCTCTCGTGCAAAGTCTTCCGCCTCCGACGCGACAGCGAACATTGTTTCCGCTCGTTCTGCCAGCGAATGGCCGTAGTCCGTCAGCGAAAGACGCCGCGAAGTGCGATTGAAAAGTCGTCCCCCCAAGCGTTCCTCAAGGCGTGCAACAGCCCGCGACACCGTGGCGACTGAAACCCCCATTGCAGCCGCTGCCGCGGCGAAGGAGCCTTCCTCGGCGACTTTGGCAAACATGGCAAGACCTTCAAAATCCGGTAGTTTTGACATCTACAAATCTGCAATGATGGTTTTCAATTATTGCTATTTTTAAAAACTCCATGATGCCATAAATTGCTTACGTAGCACCACACCACCCCAATCAAGGAGAAATTCATGTCACGCAAGCTGGAAGGAAAAATTGCCGTTGTCACCGGCGGCACCTCAGGAATCGGTTTGGCCACGGCCAAGCGTTTCGCAATGGAAGGCGCACAGGTCTTCATTACCGGCCGCCGCAAAACGGAACTCGACAAGGCGGTTGCGGCGATCGGGCCGAAGGCCACTGGCATCCAGGCCGATTCCGGCAATTTGAACGATCTCAATCGCCTCTACGAGAGCGTCAAGGGTCAAGCCGGTCACATCGACGTGCTGTTCGTCAACGCCGGCGGCGGCTCCATGCTGCCCCTGGGTTCGATTACCGAAGAACAATACGACGACACGTTCAACCGCAACGTGAAGGGTGTGCTGTTCACTGTTCAGAAGGCACTGCCGCTGCTCGTCGATGGCGCATCGGTGATTCTCACCAGCTCCAACGTGAGCATCAAGGGCACGCCGGCATTCAGCGTCTACGGCGCCTCGAAGGCGGCGGTGCGCAATCTGGCCCGCAGCTGGACACTCGATCTAAAGTCGCGCGGCATCCGCGTCAACGTCGTCAGCCCCGGCCCGATCAAGACGCCTGGCTTGGTTGAACTTGCCGGCCCCGATGCGGAGCAACAACAAGGCTTGCTCGACTACATGGCGACGACAGTTCCGCTCGGACGTGTAGGCGACCCCGAAGAAGTGGCAAGCGTCGCGGCCTTCCTTGCCTCGTCCGAATCGAGCTACATCGCCGGTACGGAGATCTTCGTCGACGGCGGACAAGCACAGGTTTAACGAGACCCCAGGTGGCCGGCGTCATGTTCCTGTTCACGCTTGCGACAGCCGCGTTCTTCCATAGTCATCTCGCCGACCAGAGCCAATTCATCCATTTGGCCGTCGGCCGTAAAGCATTTGCAATCGGCGCGCCATACCTGCCATTGCCCCCCAATTTAAGGAAATTATCATGATTGAAGTTTTTGCATTCACAACGCCAAACAGCGTCAAAGTCCCCATCGCGCTGGAAGAGATGGGGCTCGACTATCGGCTGGTTCCGGTCAATCTGCGCCAAGGCGAGCAGAAAACCGCTGCGTTCAAGGAAATGAATCTCAACGCGAAGGTCCCCGTACTGGTGGACCGCGCCCCCATGTCCGGGGATGGCACGGTGGTGCTCAGCGAATCCGCCGCGATCCTCGTCTACCTCGCGGAGAAGAGCGGGCAACTTTTGCCGGCCGAAGGAGCCCGCCGCGGAAAGGTATTCGAACAGCTTTTCTTTCACGCTTCCGGCTTGAGCCCGGCTTTCCTGCAGGCCTTCCTGGTCTCCATCCAGTCGGCGCCCCAGCCTGAAGCCAAGGAACGCGCCCTTGCAGAAGTCGACCGGGTGCTCAGTGTGCTTGATCGCGTACTGGAACATCACAAGTACATTGCCGGCAACGAATACACCATCGCGGACATCGCCCACTTCGGTTGGATTTGGCGCCACCAGGCAATCGGCGCCTCGCTCGAAAAATTCCCGAGCGTGAAGCGTTGGTATAGCCACGTGTCGACGCGCTCCGCCGTGGTCGCCGCTATTGCCAAGACCCTCGCGCTTGCCCAGTAACACTGGTGACGTGATTCACATCGTCCAGACACACCCGTGCCAGGACATGAGCAGAAAAGAAATTTTCACACTCTGCGGCCAGAAGTGGTCCACAACTTAATTTGAAGGAGAAGTATCATGACAGACCGCATCAGCGAACTGCTGTTTCGCAACCTCCAGGAAGTCTTCGGCGAAGGCGACGCAACGCGCCGTCGCGCAGCGATCGAAGAGCTTTACACCGAAGACTGCATGGTCTACACCCCGATGGGCGCCATTGCCGGGCAAGACGCGCTCGACAAGTTCTCGGGCGACCTGCGCGCGACCCATCCGCATTTCGTATATACACCGCACAGCAAGCCGCAAATTGTCGAAAACGCCGCACGCATCACCTGGGGTTCCGGCCCGCGCGGCGAAGCCCCTGACTACACGGGCTGGGATGTCGTCATCGTTCGCGATGGAAAAATCGCTGCGCTCTACGTCTTTCTCGATACCGCGCCTACGTAATTTTCTGCGGGCGGTGCGCGCGTTGGTCATTAATGAGCAAGGTATCTTCGCGTCTGTCACCACGCGAAGTAACGTGATAGACACCGCCAGCGAGTTCTAATCTGAGAGGCCTGGACGTAATTCATTCAGATTAAAACTTGACATGTGTCATTGCAAGACCTGACCATGGCTTCTCTCTGGCTTCTCTCGAATAGGCTATGAAGCTACCCATTTATTGGGGATTTTCATTTACAAATCAAGTACTTCCACGAGATCGCATCCGATATTAAATTTTGAATACATTCGACATAACCCATTGATTTAGTTGAACTTGGCATTTTGCAATATCGCAGTTTTACCGGATCAAAGGTCCTCGATGCGGTGTATTTTTTGCGGAATACGACGCTCGGGAAAATTTTCCACTCAATATGATTTGGCCGGAGGTGATTGTTTAGCTTGCCCAAGGATTAAACAACCATGACTCAATTTCCGTACGCCCTTCTTCTGTTTTCACCTTCTCATTAATTTGTTCGATTGGAATTTTAATTTCTTCAATTTTTAAAAAATCCTTAAATCTTTGAAGCTATATCAAAGAGTCTTTTTCAAGACTCCCATCAAGCATTTTGAGAGAATCATTTCCGTATTGGTCCCAAATCATAATTGCAATGTCTTCATCAAACAAATTAAGTAATTTGTGGGTTATCCCGTTGTCCTCCCAGCGGTTTTCTTTTGACCACGCTACACGTTCCGCCCAGCCAGGAATCATTTTTTCGCTCCAGTTGGTGACGGTAATTGGTAGGAAAAATTATTCTTCTGGTACATACTTATTTATCATCGCCACGACACCTGTATATAAACTCCCAGATACAAGTCCAAAACACGAAAAAAATATCAATTTGCGCCATGGGTAATGACGCAAGAAATTACCATCAATCCATCTGTGCCAATCATTCGGAAAGATTGGCATATCAAGAAGAAACCAAATAATAGTTGAACACGCCAGACCGCCAATGATATAGCGCCATCTATAGTTTGAAAATTTCCAATGAATTAGAGCCAGTAATGGCCATCCGACAACGGCACTTATAAATGCAACAAAAAAGAATATGGTAAAAATTCCTAACACCTCTGAATAATCCGATGTGTATAGAAAATATGGCAACATTAATCCAAGTGCCACAATTAAACCTCCACACGCTGGCAAGGCAAAAATACGCAATATTAAATTCTTAGTTATCTTCATTGACATACCTGCATGGTCTTTCCGTCAGGACCAGTTGTTTGCATACATTTTGGTTGTACCGGCAACGGCGTTGTTGGCCATTTGTTTGTCGTCACTTCGCTACCAATGGTACTGGTATTTCCTCCCCACACAACGCCAGCCATCCAAACATTCGAATTATTAATAGGGCTACTCCCAGTGCCCCATCCTCGCGTATCTACCGAGAAACCTCCATTACCATCCGGGATGATTTGGCGCACCACAAATCCTGGCTCAAGTGCATGCTCGCCCGGCACCGTCATATTAATGAGGCTGCTTGTACTTGGATCTATGAGATGCGTAACATACCCTAGCTTAAGTTTTCCAATGAAGAGTTCGCTTACGACCCCATTCCCCGCCTCCAGTGACCTAGAATTCGAGCAGCATCCCGATGCGTCGCAAAAAATCTTCGCCGAGCAACTGCGGATGATAGGTATCGTTACCTACCATGTCGTCAGGGTGAATGAATGAGGCGCGACCTATCAAATCCGGTACATTCTTGACTATCGCATACGTTGTAGCGAATGTGACATCGATGATTTCTTTACTCGGTAACGTCAGCCACGCATGCAAGTTGAGTGCTCTCGACGCTGGCCGACCTGCGTCTAGCATTCTTTTCAGCTCATCTATCGGAGTATGAAAAACCGGTTTGTTATTCATCTTCACAAAACCGAGCGTATAGGTTAATGGAACACCGAGCGCTTCTTCCAACGGTTCTCGCAGAAACTCACTAAAAGCGAAACACTGGACGGCGACCGTTTCGGCCTGTAGGTGGCCCATCGCCTTTTGTAGGCATGCCTCAACTTTGCGCATGGACGCCGGTGTCACATAGCGCTTGTCGGTATGATCGACATGCTTATGACGTAGGTTCCAGGCTGTGGTTCTTTGTGCTGCATGGTCAAACTCGGTCCGATATATCATATATTCCTATTGTGGCTAAATTTGCCCATCCCCCAAAAATGTAAAATTAGCCAGTTTAGAAAATTCTACTTTTAAACGCTATCATTTGGTAGGTGGATTACCCCGTCATCAGTTATCGAGACGCAGCCATTACGGTATTCCTTGGTCCCACAAAATTTGCATTGATAAAGTATCCACTGTTGATAACGATTGGATCAAAACCCCCGAGCACAGCCTGCGATTTAATCGTATAACCCTTTTTTACTTTACCTACATATACTTGGGCATATTGATAAGTAGTAGAACCAACATCGCATCGCACCAAATCTTCCACATACTCTATCGGCTGACCTGTATTCGCGGTTTGCGCCTTATTGGCGACTTCGCACTTGCTCAGCACATAACGTTGCGTTTCGCCGTTGTCGAATGTCACAGTCGCCATACCGCGCTTATCGGCTAGCTCCAAATTTACATTCGTATATTTTAGATTGTTCCACCTTGAGTCAATTACACGATAACTGCCACTTAGTCCTGAAAACATCGCAAGACGCTCTTCGTTAGATTGCATTTTCAGCGGTTCAAAGGACGCGCAGCCATTCAACAATGTGAATGATAAAATTCCGGCGATTTTATTCTTCCAGCTCATATTCAAATCCTTTTTAATTAAAACTATTTTCCCTTATCGAATCGGCGCCGCGCCGACCATCTCAGTGATTACGCTAGCTCGTGGCTGGCACCTTCATCGAATTGATCGATGCATGATGCTGAATTGAGGAATTCAGAATGACATGCAAAAAACCGTAGGTAAACAGCGCCGACAACAATATCGCAAAAATGGCTATGCGAATTGTGCGACGCGAACCGGATCTGCTGTTTCGGTCTTGTTCTTCTTTTCGTCGAAGTGCACCATATGAAAATGCATTGACGCCGCGCAGGCCAGTGGGATCGGGTGTATTCATAATGGCAATGTAGACGCTATTTGGGGCTATCGATTTTCATTTTTCGACTTATTTGGATGGGCCGAATGCGTCGGATTTAGCCAACACGCGGCTTGAAGTGTTCAGCGCTGATCCGAAATTTTTGGCGACGGTCCCCCATCAATCCACGCAATTCGCTGATAGCTAGGTCGCTGATTTCATGCATCCGTATAAGCAAGGATGCTCCGACCGGCAAACGACGATGCCGGATTTTACTAATTAATGGTGGAGCAACTTCGAGTGCACGTGATAATGCAGCATCGTTCTTCAGCTTTAATTTTTCAATCAAAGCGTCAAGCAGATGATTTGGATCATATGTGATCTGTTCAGAGAGCTTGTTGCTGTTCGATGCCTGTAGAGTAGCGTTGGTCGTCATTCCGTTTGATTCCTTTGCCTGTTGTTTGATGAGCGCAGAGAATTGAAAAACAACCGCTCTATTTGTTAATCCGCCAAATCCGAAACGATTGCTTTGCCAAACTCCAGAATTCCTTGTGCATTTTTTCCTTGAAAATAGAATGAATTCCGGCCAAGAAAAATAAGGCAAAAAACGAACCATTAAAAATGAAAAACATTCTTACATCACTGCGATGTATTTCCTGATTTTTATAAAAAACCTTATAGAAGGTGATAGCGATCCAACTCAAATCAAGAGCACCTATCGTCCCCAAAAAACGTCCAAGTGCGGTCCCATCACCCCAGCTTTTCGAAGTAACTAACTTCAACCAAAACATTTTCCATTCCCATCTCATTTCTTGCCTACTAGCGGAGGTTGCACCGGACTAACTCCCTATTACCAGCGCCACATACGAGGCGCTGGCATTGATGACACTTAGCCACCGACTAATGAAAAAACTATCGCGGTCGATTCGCATCCTCTTCGTTATGCAAATTATAAACATTGCCTTTTCCATATTGCACTTCTAACTTTACCCGCGCCTCAGCTAGATCTTTTGCAATTACCGTAACGCGTTGACCAGGCACATCCGGATCAGGTAACCAAATTATGGCGTGGTAAAGTTTCTCTTGTGCTTGCATAACCGCTCACCTCATTTGCACGGTGCTAAGCAGATTCCGCTATTGCAGAATTCACCAATCGGACAAGTAACGACCACCACGCTCGACAGCAATAGCCAACAAGTCAATTTTACTTTCATGGGTTTTTAGGTACCCCAGACATGTTGTTGAATATTGCATTGCAATCCAGATCAAAGAATACCTTACCAGTCGTCGGGTTCTGGTAAAAATGCACTTGAAAATTACCAGCAGGACTTTGAAATGTATCGGTTGTATATTTTCCAAAATTAGATTGGATAGCAGGATTAATTAATTGACCAGGACCAAGATTCGGAACTGGTGTCGCACCGTTGATCGCATCTCCCGTCAACTTCCTAGAGGGTATAAATGGCGAATTTGCGGATTCCAGCGTTAATTGATTATCAACTTTCAGGATTTTTATCTTTTTGAACGGATAAAGGCAACAATCGCAAAAACAGAAAAAACAAATGCCATTAATGTTCCATTTAAAAATATGCTCCTCGCATCATTCCACCCAAAAACATAAACACTACGATAGAGAAACACGACCATGTAAGTAATCATTATTTGTATAGCTGCACAACATGTTATCGAAATAAAATATATCGACACAAGGAGTAATAATAGGCGCTTCATTTTTTTATTTGTTTGAGCGAATATAGGCAACAATCGCAAAAATAGAAAAAACAAATGCCATTACAGATCCATATATAAATACTGACCTTACATCTAAAATTGACCATGGATAGTGTCCATCGTAAAAAAATTCTGCTGCTAATGTAATTACCACCTTAATCACAGCACAACACAATATAGACATGATGTATATTTTTATTAGAAAAAAAAGAAGGCGAGCCATCACTTTTTCCCTTCCATATTATTTTTGATGCCATTAATGGCAGCGTTACCAACTTCAGAACCAAATCCTCCAGCCGCAGCGCTTCCAATTGCCGGAAAATTGTTTGATCCGAATAAATTCCATCCAGAAGAGCCTAACCAAGTTCCAGTCGCAGCCCAATTGGATCCATTAATAGTTGGTTTCAAGGAGGAGGTTACGACACCACTAAACCAGTATCCAAGGCCATATCCTGCGGCGGCAGCCGTGCCATTTGCAAAAGCTCCAAAGGCAACACTTTTGTTCTCTCCATTGAAGAAATTATTCATCGCCGTCCCTGCCGCTCCACCAACCGCATTCACCCCAACGTTCCACAAAAGCTTGCCATATGTCCCGGTAAATCCAGTAAGGAAACTTACCCCTACATCTATTGGATTAATCGCCCCACTAGGACTCTGAATATACTGCGCAGTAGCATTGATTCCCGCAGTAATTGCCCCTGCGCCTAACGGCGAAGCCCACGTCCCAGAGCCAAGCGCACCACCTGCGCTAAAAATCGGTACGCCAGAAATATCAAGCAATAAAGAAGGCGCTGCCACCCCCATCCGAAGCAATATTCCGGCTGTAATTGGATCCATCGTTGGTGTGGTTGCGCCGCTACCCCAACCCGGCAAACCATATCGCGCAGTTGTGTTTTCTTGGGCGCTCGGCTGATATAGTCCCAAGCAATTATATGGCGGGGCACATGAAGCAACCTCCTGTTGAGCAAGTTTATTGCGTTGATCAATCATTTGCGTGCCCTGAGTGCAAGCAGCAGCGTTACCCTTTCCACCGTCGCAGGATGCTACTAGTTGATCGAGCTTGTCTTTGTTGGTCTGGTCAAGAACATTCAAGGCAATCACTAGATTGCAAGCCTTGGCGTCGCCCGTATCACACACACTTTGCGCTTGGCTTCTAAGAAGATTCTGTTTTGGTGATAACCAATTGTTCGTCGCCGCGTTCTGCGCAATACTTGCTCCCACGTTGGCATTGAGCGCTGAACCTCCCGTGGCGCCTGCCACCAGCGCACCCACTGCTGTCGACAAGCCAATCACCGTTTGCATCTGACCAGCGTCCAATTTTTCAGGATGAAAGGTCCCGTTCGCGTCATAAGCGCCCGGATACAATTGACGAGTAATTTCTTGCGCAGCGTATTCACCTGCCGCGCCAGCGCCAGCACCTCCCAAGGCACTAGTGCCATTGGCGGCGGCAAGGATACCACCTAGCACGGCATGGGTAAGAACTTGCAGCGTCTGGTTGTCATGGCCAGGTTGCGCGAAATATTCGCCAATTGCCTGTGCCGCATACGGCGCGCTGGCATTGGCTGCAAGCTGACCAATTCCTTCGCCAGCCACGCCGCCAACCAACAATCCCGTTACGACTTTTAAAGCACGGGCGTTATCGCCCGTTGGTCCCCAGCTAGTCGCTGTTGCCTTTGCATCGTTGAATGCCCGTTGCGCGTTGTCACGGTTTTGGGTGGCGAGATCGAGCGCTTGCTGGGCGTTGTCCTTTTGATCTGGCGTACTGTTGTCGAGAGCAGCCTGCGCCTGCGCTAATTTTTCATTGGCGATGTCGAGAGCACCATTCGCTAGATTAGCTTGCTTGGTTGCTACGACAGCCTGATCGTTGGCGATTTGCGCACTGGTCGCAATCACAGTATTAGCGGCGGCCGCCATGGCCTGCTGATTGTTCATCACGTTTTTCAGATCAGGCAAGGGAACAATGGCGGTATTCGCCGTCGCCAGATCGGTATGCGCCCCCAGCCCGGCAGCAGTCGTCATGCTCTGTCCGCCGATCTTGATGTTGCCATCGGTCAGCGTGCCGTACGTAGTGGAGCTGCCACTGCTGCTCTCGAACAACGGGATGCCAGGAGTGACATTCGGATTGCTAGCGCCAGAGCCGGTTTGTGCCGGTGCTTTACCTGAGCTGCTGCCGTCGAGGCTTCCGCTGACGCCACCCGACATGCTCACCGTATCCGCCGAGTAATCCATCTTGTTGGCGATGTTTTCTACCGTGAGGGAATTGGCTGTCAGATCAGACTTGCCGGCATTGGTACTGGCAATCGCGCCGCCCTTCAGGGCCACCGTATCGGCTGTCACATGATAGCCGCCGTTCCCAGCAAACAATCCAGACTGTTGGTTGACCGCATTGCTGCTGCCGTTGGCGGTCGATTGCCCCACGTTGCCCGATGCATCCCACGCCGTGCCGAAGGAAATCTGTACGCGCCCGCCTACGCTGCTTTGTTCATTGTGCTGGGTGGCAGTATCTTGCACCGATGTGATCGCCAGTGCGCCGCCGACATCTGCATTGATCGTATCGGCCTTGACGGTGGCGCCTGTCAACGTTGTATCCCCCTTGGACTTCAAGGTGACGGTGTTGCCGCTCAACTGCGTATTGCTGTTCGTCGTTGCAGTATTGTTGTAGTTGCCGTTTGCCACATTCGCCGTGGCATACGCATACGCGCCGGTGCGCGCACCGACTTCATAACCCACGCCGATTTCTACGCCGGCACTGTGGTTGCTGCCGCTACTGGTAGTCGTACTCTGCCCGGCATCGAGCAGGATATTTCTGGCTGAATCGAGCGTCAATGTCTTACCCGCAGCATCGCCGGCAGCAATATGCGCACCGGTCGCATGGATGTCGCCTTCCGTGCTGGTCAGAGTGACGTTGCCGCCGCCCTGAATGCTGCTGCCCTGGGCCTGACTGTAATTGCTGCGGTCCTGGCTATTGGCCGTCGCAAAACCGACGCCCACTTCAGCTTTGAACAATTCACCGCTCCCGGCTCCGCCCACGGCGGCACTGGCAGCGCTGGCGACTTGATATCCGTTCGATGCCGCTGCCAGGCCTTGCATGGCTTGCAGGCGGCCGTCCGATTTCTTCGCATTCTCCAGATTGTTGCCAAGATCGATCAGCGGCGAGGTGACTCGGGCGAATGCGCCTATTTTCAGGTCGGAGCTGCTCTGGTCGCTATTGCCGGTATTGACGGCTGTGTTGATGTCAATCGATTTGCCGACGATGTTGACGTCCTGAGCTGCCAGCACATTACTGGCTGTTTGCGTGTATTTTTCTCCGGCGCTGAGGCTGACGTTGCCTTGCAAACTGCCGACATTGGAAGCAACCTGGGTGATACTGGTATTGTTGTTTTGGCTCTTGTCGTTACTGTAACCCGCAAAGCGCTCCGTATCCGAAATCACGACCTTGCCGATGGCCTGGCTATTACTCTGGTTCGCGTTCGTCAGCGTATTCTGCCCGCTTTGGATAGTCAGGTTTTTTGCCGCATTGATGCTCAGATCGCTGGTGGCCACCAGATTGGCTGCGGTCAGATTGATGTCGCCGTCTGTCGTCGCCAGCATGGCCTTGCCGCCTGCCGAGAGCGTGGTGCCCGTGACGGTGTCGGTGCTGCCGTTGCCATTGCCTTTGCTGTTAAATACCCCAACCGGCATATTGCCGCGGTTATCCGTGCTCCAGCCCTTGGCGGCATTGGTTTGTCCTTGCGTCTCGAAGCTGTGCGCCACATCCAGGTTGATATTGTCTTTGGCAATCAGCGTGGCATCGCCGCCGGAGCTCATCGCTGCGCCCTGACTCGTGATGCTGCCGCCGGTGGCCAATACCGTCAGGTTCTTACCCGCCGTGAGCGAGCTGACCTGGGCGATGCTGGTCGCATGATCCTGTGTGCCACTGCTACTGTTCGATCCGGCCTGAAACACCACCGGCGTACTCGCTGCCAGCGTGCCGTCGCCTATCGCATCGCCATATTTAGTGCTCTTGCCCAAAAAGCTGGTGCTCGGATTGCCGCTGGCGCTTTGCTGATAGGCGCTCTTGAAGGCCGCGACAGGGTTGAGCGTCAATCCTACCGATAGGCCGCTGGAGCTCGATTGCTGGCTGCTGTGCTCCACGCTGGTGTTCTGCGCGGCGGAGAGATCCACATTCTTACCGATCAATGTGAGATTTTGGCCGGCGCTGATATCCGAGGCCACCACGCTCAAGTCCTGTCCCGCCTGAATCCGCGTATTGCCATTGATCGAGGTAATGCTCGAACCTTGTTGCATGACCGTCGCTACACTCTCCTCGCTACTACCACTGGATTTACCATAGCCGACGCTGGCAACACCAGCCGAGAATCCCGCCGTGAAACCGGATTTTTTCTGCTCGTGGCTGACATCCGTCTGACTGGTATCTTGTACCGACACGATGGCGACCTTGCCGTTGGTGGCCGCCAGCGACACATCGTTGATACCGATGACATTGCTGCCGCGCACCGTCAGATCATTGGCTGCCGTGATGCTCACCTGATTCCCTGCCACGGTGCTGCCCTGGGCCACGTCGCCCGTCATGGTGCGCACGTCATGGCTGCTGCTGCTCGACATAAAGCCTTTGTGGCTGCTCTTGTCCTCCTGGCTGAAATCGTTGTGCAGCATGGCCTCGCCCACGGTCACGTTGCCGGTCGACCCCAGGATGGCATTGCCCTTGCCGTCGGCATTGTTGCCGCCACTGATGGCGCTGGCCGTCACCGTGAGATCTTTCGCCGGTGCGCCTTTGACCAATACCGCATTGCCGAAGGCATCTTGCTGTGCGCCAGCCAGCACCGTCGCGTTGCCGCCGGCCGTTAAAGTACTGCCAACTGCCGCCTGGTTATGCTGGTCAATGACTTGCGAGCCATCCTTGCTGCTGCCGTCGGTATGGTAGCTGCTGCTGTCGGTGGCGTTTTTAATGGTCAGATTCCCACCTGCTGCGACCAGCATGTCCTTGCCTGAGGACAGGTTACTGCCGGTGACAGTAAGATCGCCCCCACTCATCACGCCAAGACTGCCGCCTGCGGCCACTGTGCTACCGACTGCATGGGTGGACTGCATATCGGTATGGGTGTTACCGGCCGGCGTCACATAATGCGATCCCGTCGACACCGTTTCCACATTGATGGCGTTACCGGCGATCAGCGCCGCATTGCCGCCGGCACTGACTTGCGCGCCCTGCAAGGTCAGGTTCTGCCCGGCAGACATGATCAGATTATTCGTCGCAGCAATCGTCCCCACAGCACCGACAGCGGTGATGGCGGACATGTTGTTGCCGAAGTTGGTGATCGCGGTATTCGTCGTCGACTGATCGAGAATATTATTGCCGGCAAACAGACCAACATTGCCACCGGAGATCGTGCCGCCAATATTGCTGATGTCATGATCGGCGGCCAGTGCCAGCTGCTTCGTCGCCGAGTAAGTACCGCCATTGTTGGTAATATCCGTGCCCTTGATACTCACCGAGTCGCCGGCAATCAATGCGCCCGTCGGCGATAAATCCATGTTCTTGGCCAGATACACCTGCGGCACCAGGACCGTTTGCTGGCTGCCGTCCGGCAGGGTCACGATTTGACTGACCAGCCAGACGATGTCGGTGGTCAGCGCCGCCATCTGCGCGTCACTGAGCGCCATACCGGGGACCATATTGAATTGCTTGGCGTACTGCACGCCGCTGGTCATCAACGATTTATATTCATCTTCCGCACTGGCGTAACCATGCAGATAGCGCATGCCGGTCAGGTTGGTGACCTGGTCCGTGACCAGTTTTTCTTCATAGAAGCCGTCACCTAATCTCTTTTGCGTCGCTGCCGGATTGATGTCCAAAAGGTTCAGCATGTAGTCGCTGGAAATGAAATTTCCGTATTGCGTAAAGCGTGGATCGGTTTCGACCAGATATGGCTGATTCGCCTTCGGCTTGATCTGGTACAAGCCATTCGTCGGCAGCACCGTATTGACTGCACCAGCGCGCGCACCGTCCACGACACGCGCAGCACCTGGCGTGGAGGTACTGCCACCGTTGGCGACCGTCGACACGCCACCCACCGCTGCCTGGCTTCCTGCCGGTACACCGCTGATGGTGTTATTGGTGGCCAGGGCCAACGGTGCAATACCGTCACCCAAGCCCAGCGAGGCGGCGCTCTGGCCTACCGGCCGGTTCGATACGCCCACGCTGGTATTGCTGATTTGACCGCCTGTGATCGACACGGCCTGATTACTGGTGATCGTGCCGCCGGCGACGCCGATGTTTTGCGTGATTGGCGTGTTGCTCCAGGATGTCCATTGCACCGGCGTCGAGCCATCCATATTGGCGCTACCGAATCCGCTCTGATTGTTCGAGGTATAGGTGCGCGTCAACTGGGTGGCGGTATTGACGATTTTACTGTTGTTGCTGCCGTCTGCTGAGGCGACGCCGTCAATCGTCAGGTTGCCGCCGGCGGCGATTTGTCCATTGTTATTGTTGAGCTGCGTGCCAACGGCGATATGCATGTCGCCGCCGGAGGTAATCTTGGCCGGCGCACCGGAAGTCGATGCCAGTTGCGTTTCGGTGACGACTTGATGCGCAATGCGCTGCACCTCAACCGGATAGCTGCCGGGGTAATCGGCCTGACTGCGGAAGGTGCCACTCCAGATCGTCGTGTTCGGCGTGGTGTAGTCCTTATCGGTTTCCAGGCGCACGCAATTGGTCGTGCAACCGCCATATTGATTCGAGTAGGTGATCGAGCTGACCGTATTCTGAATCACGTCATTGCTGTGTTCCGACCAGGCATTGCCGTTGGCGACCTTATCCGGATTGGTTTGATTATCCAGACGTGCCGTGACATAAATGGTCTGGGTACCCGCAGTCGGCGCGACACGCGACTGGCCACCGTACAGGATATTAGCTCCACCATTGGGCAAGGGATACGTCAAATCGCTTTGCAGCCATTCAAAGGCGGAATCGGTCGGCGCCAGTTTCACGACCACCTTATAGATCAGGTAGCCATCGGGCGTGACGACCGGTGTGCTGGAGATGATCTGCGACGGATCCAGATAATAGGCATCCTGAATCCGTGTATTGGCATTCTTTAAAGGATTGCCGCCGCCAAACGACGGCGATGGACGCATGGAAGACCACCAGGACGGCATGGTCATGGTCGTGTTGGTATCCGAGATGGTCACCGTGTTGGTCGTCACATTCTGCCGCACGTTGTTGATCTGGTTCGCGGCGACATTCAAGGTGCCATCGGCTTCGATGGTCGACGACATATTATTGATGGTGCCGGTCTGGTTGAACAAGTAGCCATTGGCATCTTTGGCCCCGTTAGCGGCCATGTTCAAATCGCCCAGACTATAGAGCGTCGCGCCATTCTGATTGTTGACCGTGCCCGTCACCCACAGATTGACCTGGTTGACGCCGGCGATGATCGCCGCGGCGCCGTCATTGGTCAACGTCGCGGCATTGGCGGTGACGGTATTGCCGATCAGCGTCCCGGTGTTGGTCAACAGGTTGCTGGTGGTATTGACATTATTGCCCTCGATACGACCCGCGTTCGTGATGTTGCCGGATCCGGCATTGACGGTGGTGGTGCCAGTCGTGGTATCACCCGGATTGCCGGAGGCGATGTCCGCACCGGCCTGGTTGACCACATTGGCGGCGTTGACGGTGATATTTCCCGCTGCGGCCAGCGTTGCCGTGTTGGTTAATGTGCCGGTGGTCGAGAAGGTCAGATTGCGGTTCGCCGTGATCTGGTTGCCAGCATCGTAGGTATAGTTACCCTGCAGGCTGACATTACCGTCGCGGCCGGCGACGATCTTGCCGTCACCGACCAAGGCATTGGCGGTCAGGCTCAAATCGACATCGCTGCCCACCGACCCATTGGTATTCGTCAACGTGCCGGTGGCAATGGTAACCCCGCCGCCACTACCGGCCGGATTCGCAATGGAGCCGCTGCTATTGTCGATACTGGAAGTCGTTAGGGCGACGCTGCCGCCGCTGATGCCGCCGCCGACGTTGGTCAGCGTTGCGCCCGGCTGATTCATTGTCAGCGCGCCGGTTGCGAGCAATTGGCCGGCGGTGTTGTCGACACTGCTTGTTGTATTCAGATTTAACGCGCCGCCGGCGACGATATGACCGCCTTGTGTGTTAGACAGCGTCGGCGTCGCAATCGTAACGTCACCGGCGCCGCCTATCAGGCCAGCGCCGGTCACGCCGGACGGGTCAGCATTGGTAATGCTGCTCGTGCCGGAAATCGTCGTCAGGCCGGTGCCGACATTGATGATCTTGCCGTTCGTGTTGTCGACCGTACTACCCGACACCTGCAGCTGATTCGCGCTGCCCAGCGATTCGATCTTGCCGCCGATGTTGGTCAATGCGCCTTGGGCCGTGGTGAACACGTTGACCATACCCTCCATCGCACCGTTCGTATTGTCCAACGTGCTACCCGATGACACTGATAAATTACCGAGCGCTCCGATGGCGCCAGCGACATTGCTGATGCTGCCGGCGGCTGCCGAAACCGCACCCTTGCCGCTGATGCTACCCGCGTCGTTGGCTAACGCCTGGGCGACATTCACCGCAATCGCGCCTGTGCCGAGATTTTGGATTTTACCGGCAGCGTTGTTGAGCGATTGCGCGTTGACGGTCGCCCCAGCCGTCGCACCTTCGATGGTGCCACCCTGGTTATTGACTTGCCCGGCGGTTGCATTGACGGCCACCGCCGCACCGCCGATATAGCCGCCCTGGCTGTTGTCGATAGTGGACGTACTGGTGACGGACTCGTTGCCCACCGCCGTCAGCTTGCCGCCCTGGTTCACGATGGAACTGGCCGTGATTGTTCCCGCGCCATTGGTGCCCAGCACACCGCCGTTGTTGGACAGCGCCCCGGTTTGGATGGTCAGCGCACCTGTTCCCATATGAGCAACAGAACCGCCGTTGTTATTCAAGGTGGCCGGCGCCAGTGTCAAGTTGCGAGCCAATACGCCGATCATGCCGTTGCTGTTGTCGAGCAGCTGCGACACATTGATCGTGGCCGTGCCGTTGGCATTGTTCTGGATGATTTGACCGCCAGCGTTTTTAAGGTTGCTGGCCTCCAGGTCAATGGTGCCCGCCCCCAGCACGCCGCCGCTGTTGTCGAGGGTGGTCGCCGTCACCGTTGCGCTACTTGGGTTCGTCGTGGATCCGGCCTGGATCTTGCCGCCGCTATTGGTCAGCTGCGAGCCGGCATTGACCGTTAAGGCGCCATTCGATGCCAGGTTGCCGCCGTTGTTATTCAAAGATGCCGCTGTCAAATTGAGCGTCTGTTGCGCGGTGATGCTGCCGCTATTGGTCGCCGCACCAGCTGTGATGCTGGCAGCACCGTTGGTTGCTATTGCCCCCAGCTGATTCGACAGCGCCCCTGTGTGGATATTCAACGTACCGGCGGCGGCCTGGTTGATCGTGCCGCTGTCATTCGTCAGCGAACCGGAGGTGACCGTCAGGTCATTGGCGTTGCTCTGTATCTTGCCTTGCGCGTTATTGAGCAACCCTGTGGCTTGCACCGTCATCGCCGCTGTGCCGCTCTGCGAAATCAAGCCGGATTGGTTGACGATGTCGTGCGCCTGCAGATTGACCTGGCTCGCCGCAATCGTGCCGCCGTTGTCGGTCAGCGTCGATCCCGCAGAGCCGGTGAGAAGGCCGCCGGCCGCCAGGGTGCCGGAGGAATTGTCCAGCGCCTGCGCAGTGGTGACGGAGAGGTTTTGTGCAGCAGAAATCGCGCTGCTGTTGGTCAGCGATCCCGCCGACACATTCACGTTGCCGTTGCCGCCGATGACGCCAGCCGCCGCGTTGGTGAGCTGGCCGCCAGTCGTGATCGTCAAACCGTCGGCATTCAGAGATTTGACGCTGCCCGATGTGTTGTCGATATTGGCGCCGGCCAGAGAGAGGGCGCCGCCGGATTGCAGCGTGCCCTGGTTGTTGGACACATTGCCCGAGGCGTTGATATTTTCTGCGCCTACCGCCGTGATCTTGCCGCCTTGATTGTTCAAGCTCGATGCGGAAATAGCCAGCTGTCCGTTACTGCCGATCACGCCTTGCGCATTGCTGATCGCACCGCTTTGAATGAAGGCGCTGCCCGATCCTGCATGATCGATTTGCCCGCTATTATTGTTGATGCTGCCCGACTGGGTTATCAGATTCTGGGCATTCGTGGTCAGCGATCCTGCGCCATTATTGAACAGGCCGCTGGTCACGATGCGCGTATCGCCCGTACCTGACTGGATCAGCTTGCCGCCGACGTTCGACAGGCTGGCGGAATTGCTGGTCAATTGCGCCGCATTGATGCTGCCTTGATCGTTCGTGATCGCACCAGTGGCGCTGAGAGCGGCACCGCCGCCCGCTTGCAAGCTGCCGCCAGTCTGATCGATGTCCCCGGCGCGGGCAGTGAGCACGATATTACCGACAGCGCTGGTCTGCGCATGGGCCAGGTTCAGACTCGCCCCGTTGATCGCAATATTCGATCCCGCCATATTCTGACCGGTCGCGCTCACGCCGCCGGACGCGATCAGGTTCAAATTGCCGGCTTGTGTGGCGTGGCTGGAAGCGTCGATGCCGGCCCCCAGCACGCCGGTTGAATTGATGCTGCCGGAGAAGAGCGTTAAATCATTTTGTGCGGAGAGGACGCCGCTGTTGCTGATCTGCCCGTCGGAGGACAGCTGTGCAGAAGTCTGTGCGTAGAGCGTGCCGCTGTTGATCAATCCGTCGGTGGCGTTGATGTTGACGTGACCGGTTGCCGTTGTACGGCCTCCCAACGTGACCACGCCTTTGCTGTCGACGTCGATGTCGCCGGCCGTCGCGCTGATGCCGGCATAACTCCTGACGCCAACGCCTGCCTCGGTGCTGATCAGGTGGATACGATTGGCAAACATACCGCCGAGCGCCGAACTGTCAATCGCCACTGCGGGCACGCCGCCCTCGCCAGCGATGACCTGAACGCCCCGATCAGCATAGCCAATCAGATTTGCACCAGCGATCACGTTTAGGCTGGAATTTCCCAGCAGTTGGCCGTTCACCGCCACCGAGCGCGCAAACAGATCCAGCGCATCGAGGTTACTGCCGTTGAGGCCGCCAGGACCGATCTGGATGTCGCCGCGTGTGACCCGGAGCGATTGCAGGCCGCCATCGGGGCCAATCACCGGGGTGCCGGTCGTCAGCGTCGCTCTGCTGGTGTTCAGGAAGGAGGCGGCGCCGCCAGCGCCGCCGACATAGATGCCGTTGGGATTGGCAATCACCACTTCCGCACGCTGGCCAGCGACTTCAATCGTGCCGCTCAGGGTGCTGCGCCCGATTCCGGTCACCTCATTCAAAATAATGTTCGCCGCATGGCCTGGCGTGATATTGGCGTTTCCTGGTACCCAGCCGCCGGTCTGGCTCAGGACGCTCACGGGAGAATTATTAAGTATCACACCGTTGGTCACATTGAACGTCGAAAATTGATTGTGGCTCAGGCCAGTGCTGGAGGGAGTCGCGATATTGACCAGCGGCACGCCATTCGGCGCGCTGGTAACAGTCGGTTTCCGGTTACTTGCCGCATTGGGGTCCGCCGCGATTTGCGCCGACACGAAGGTCACGCCGCCGAACAACGCCGCCACTGCGACGGCCAAATGCGCGAAACGCAGTAGCGGCGAACGGCTCGTCGTGGCTACGTTCCCCAGTTGGCTGCCGCTGCCCTTGGTTTGATTGGAAATATTCTCGGCCACAACGACCAGGGCGTTACGTGTCTTGCTGAAAATGACGCGGAAATTTTGCTTGTTCATCTTACTTTTCCAATGCAGATAATTTGAATCCGTCGCATTTAATATTGATAGGCTAGGCTGAAGCCGACAGCAGGCATGGCGGTATTGAAGCCTTGCGGCTTATAAAGCGCCCAGCTGGAAAACACGTCGTAGGTCAAACCATAAAAACCGCCGCGCAGGCCAAGGGCAGCGCCGGCCAGCTTATTGCCGAGCAAACCAGAATTGCCCGCTCTATCGGCTGTCTGCGGCCAGCCGGCTACGCTAGGACCGTAGACTTGTCCATAGTCGAGGCCGACATAGGCCGATTGGCCGCTATTGGCAATCGGCAGATTCAGTTCGTTGCGCAAGTAAAATCCGCGTTCAGCGGCCAGGGTCAGCTCCCCATCGAAACCGCGCACCGTGTAGCGGTTGCCGATGCTGAATTGATCCGCCAGGATCAGCTGCGAACGCGATGCTTGGCCGTGCAGCGTGCCGATGTAGGTCACCGGCTGTTCGGCGATCTTGAACGGTACGCTCAAGGTGGCATCGATAGTCTGCAGGGTGTAGTGCAGGTTGTTCGTAGTGGGATCTTCCTGGCCATTTCTCCGCAGATAGGTTTGACCATGAAACCAATTGACGCCCCACCTGTTTGCAACAGACAGATCCAGTTGCGCGCTGCCGAAGTAGTGGGTGTGCACCCAGGCCAGCTCAGCGTAAGTGGTATCGCGGTTTTGCAACTGGATTTCGGCGTCATCCACATAGGAATGGCTCCAGCGCTTGCCGACTTTGAATTGCCAGCTGTTCTTTTGCTCCTGGTCACGCTGGAACAGTTGCGAAATTTTGAGTTCCAGGTTGCGTGACTTGCCATGCGAAATAGATGAGTTACTCGCTTGCGCCACCGCTTGATGATAATCGTAGGTGCTGCCAGAGACCGCGAAATTCCAGTATCCGAAAGGGATAGCGTAGTAAATATTATTGCCGGTGGTGCCGCGCTGGCCGGCCTTGCGGTCGGCATCGGTGCTCAGGCCAATGTTGAACATGTCGTTCAAGCCGAGCGGGTTATCCATGGCGAAATTCAATCCGGCTTGCAGCTTGCCGGTTCCCTTGGCGCCGCTGTCGTCCAGCGTGCCGGTCAGCTTCCACAGCTTGCTGCGTTTCACAGAGATCACCACATCGCTTTCGCCAGGTGTGTCTCCAGGCACGATCTGCATGTCCACGTCCTGGCTGGGAACGCGTTTCATCTGTTCCAGCCCTTGCTCCAGGTCGCGCAGATTGAGCAGCTTGCCGGGGCCGGTCGGAAAAGCGGTTTTCCAGGTGCCGTAGAGGCTCGGGTCGCTGAAGCGAATCGCATGGATCACACCGGGGATCAGCGTCAATGTGAGGGTGCCGGCAGCAATGTCTTGTCCAGGAATGCCGACACGCGTGGTGCTGTAGCCGCGCTCTAAAATCCGGTTGGTCAGGCGCTTGACGATCAGGTTCAGGCCGTTTTTTCCAATGCAGGCGCCATCGTAACGACGCAAGTAATCTTGCGCGAATCGGAAATGATCAAACGGCAGATCGCTGGTGCCGACTGCGCGCACCGCGGGCGAGAGTTGCGCAGGCACGTCCAGGACGAATTGATGAATCGTGAAACAAGGAGATTCAGCCGGCAACGCCAGGCTGTCTATTTCTTCCGCTGGCGCAGCACCCTGCAAATTGACGTTCGGCGCCTGCAGCTGGCGCTGCCGCTCTTGCGCTTCGGCCTGGCTGCGGCGACGCTGTTCTTCGCTGTCCGACGTTTGCACAGATTGCGCATGCGCGACGGACATGGCGCCAGCCAATAGCAAAACCGGGCTCATGCTTTTGACATAGCCCAGCAGATTCCCTTTACGAAAGCGTTTCCCCATTTTCACTGCTGCCTTATTTTTCTTGCTATCAGGGAAGCAGTGTAATCAGATACCTAATTGTTAAGGTTTGTCATATTGTTAAATTCATACTGGATTTTGCAATGGTTCACATACCGTAGTTAATCAGCATCGAAAATCCAGGTGCCAACACATGCGATCTGGTATTTATGGAGAGGAGAATTTAGTTGGCGCCATGCCAATGACAAGCTCTCAAACGAGAACTGGCAAAACCGTCGATCGCTTTGCGTTACTTTATGGTTGCCCGCAACAAATTAAGCCTATATGACCTGCAGAAAAATTCCAGCAATAACGCTACTTTAGCAAGCATCCGCGCAATCATCTCAGATAACCCGTTGCGAATGCCCCCCATACATCTGTCGTTTTCGAAAATCGTCTTTACCCCGCATGTCCGCTCCAGAGCAACCAAGGCTCGAATTTCACCGCGCGCACTTTACATTTCTTGCCTTCACTCATGCACCGTCATCCTTTCATAGACAACATCTTAAATTGCCCCGCATTCACGGTCTAAAAAACGAGGCGTCCCTATAATGAGCTCGTGGCAAACCGGCCCAGCGGCCAAGAAAATCTCTGCTTATCTTAAGGAAAACGAATATGAAAATTTTGAAATTTTTTCTGATTTGTATATTGGCCCACATTCAGATGGCTTCCGCGCAGCATAGCAATGATCCTCAAACCAACAACGAATGGAGCTTTGACGAACAAGACGCCGTCCCCGATAACATCCCTCCGCCCGAGGGAATAGCGGATGCAAATCGCCCTGTCGTGGGCGTTAAAAAAGTTCTGGTGGCGGTAGTCAATTGGGAGGGCGAAAATACGTTGGACAAATCGCTCATTGAACGACACACCCTTTCCACGGATCCCGACTCCTTGCGTTCCTACATACTTGCCGCTTCAAAGGGAAAACTGACCCTGGACGGCAGTGTCATTGCCTTCACATCAGGCCCTCGCCCAGAACTATGCAAGAGCGGCAGTCCTATGCCACTCTCGCTAGCAACACAAGAGGGAGCGAAAGCGGCCGCGGCGCAAGGACTTGATCCGGCAAACTTCGATTTTCTGATCAACATAATTAGTTGTGGTGGATACGGCAGCGCGTACGTGCCAGGAAGAATTATCGGGGTGTATGGTCCGACGAAAAGCCCGCATGTGTATAAACATGAGTTCGGCCACAATCTGGGATATCAGCATGGAAAGACTTATGTCCGATGCCAGAAAAGTGGTGATACGGTGACGGCACCGGCCGGATGCACCACAGTCCAATACGGCGATACCGGCGACACCCTATCCGGTGGGGGAACACTCTATCCAGCCTTCAACAGATGGTACTCCGGCTGGCTTGATCCATCTCAAGCCAAGACCATAAACGTCTCCGGACTTTATCATCTCGGCGTACTGGGCGGATCCGAAACCCAGCTTTACCTGATTGAACGTCCCGGTAGTCCGTCCGGAGCATTAAATTACATGTCACTTGAGTATCGTCAACCAACCATCTTTGATAATTTCCCTCCTACCGATAATAGAGTTACCGGCATATGGGTCAGATTTAGCACAAAGGCTTCGAGCAATAGCAACATTATCAACACACAACTCGACAGCACGCCGGAAACATCCTCGGGAGCCGATCCAACATTGCAGCCAGGTCGGACTCTGATCGATGACGAAGCAGGAATCAAAGTCAAAGTGTGCACAACAAATCACACAGGCGCGACATTTGCCGTCGCAGTTCGCGGTGAGACATTGCCCAGTTGCACCCCGACCACCGATCCCGCCAGTACCGCATTACCCTTTTGAACCAACCGAGGTGATGCTGACATCACCCCGGAGCGGGGATAACTTCTGACGGCATTTCTGGAGATGCCCAAACACCTGTTTTGCTTGTGCGAATCCACATCATTACAATTTCTCTGGACGAAAAAAAACCTCCCGGTCCTTTACGGAACCGGGAGGCGTCACTTGAACATTTTTCCTTGATAATCAATCGATTAAAAAAAGAAGAGTTCGATTTATTTTTCAAAAAATCATTGTCCGATTTAGAACGGAATATCGTCATCCATATCCGAGAAATTCGGCGCCGGACGCGAAGCAGGCGCCGGACGGGACGCCGCCGCTGCCGGTGCGCTGCCGGTGTTCTGGCGTGCCGGCGGCGCGCTGTTGTAGCCGCCGTCATCCATGGGCGCGCTGCCGCCCTGGCCTTGGCGGCTGCCGAGCATCTGCATGGTGTCGGCGATGATTTCAGTGGTGTAGCGCTCGGCGCCGTCCTTGTCTTGCCATTTGCGGGTCTGCAGACGGCCTTCGACGTAGATCTGCGAGCCCTTCTTCAGGTACTGGCCGGCGATTTCCGCCAGCTTGCGGTAGAAGGTGATGCGGTGCCACTCGGTTAATTCTTTTTTCTCGCCGCTGTTCTTGTCTTTCCAGCTTTCCGTGGTGGCAACGGCAATGTTGGTGACTGCTTCACCGTTTGGCATGTAGCGCGTTTCCGGGTCGCGGCCGAGATTGCCGACGATGATGACTTTATTGACCGATGCCATGTTTCTCTCCTGATTACGAATATCTTGATAAATGCGTTGAACAATGCCTTGAAATCTATGCTGCCGCTGAAACGGCCGCCTGGCTGCGGCGTGGCAAATTTTTCATGCTGGATGCGATTATAAGCCAGCACAGGGTCGCGACCCCTCCTAAAATGAAGATAGAAGGCGCTCCGGCATGCTGTTTAAGCAAACCGCCAATGGCGCCGCCGGCGAACAGGCCCAGCGCCTGCATGGTGTTATAGACGCCGAGAGCGGCGCCTTTGGCGGCCGGCGGCGCTATGCGCGACACCAGCGACGGCTGGCTGGCCTCCAGTACGTTGAAGGCAATGAAAAAGCCCAGCAGCAGCACAACCAGCCACTGCCAGCGAATAGTTTCCATCGAGAATGTTGCCAGCAAGCCGAGTTGCACTATGAACAACAGGGCCACCGCCGCCACCATCACCTGCTTCATCTTGCCCTGCTTCTCGCCGGCAAACACCGGCGGCAGCATCAGGACGAACGACGCCAGCACCACCGGCAGATAAATCTTCCAGTGCGCAGCCACCGGCAGGTCGGCGTATTTGACCAGCGCCGCCGGCATCACCACGAACATGGCCATCTGCGTCATGTGCAGGGCAAATACGCCATAGTTGAGACGCATCAGTTCGCCGTTGCGCAGGATTTCCGTCCAGGCCACGCGCCTGGCCTTGACCAGCGGCACGCTCGGCACCAGCCACAGCACCACGCCTATGGCCGCCAGCGACAGCACGCCGGTCATGGCGAAGATGCCGCCCATGCCTATCCATTCATACAGCAGCGGCGAAATGATCAGCGACAAGGCGAAGGTCAGGCCGATCGACCCGCCCACCAGGGCCATGGCCTTGGTGCGGTGCTCTTCACGGGTGGAATCGGCGATGAAGGCGGTCACCGCCGCCGAGATCGCACCGGCGCCCTGTATCGCGCGGCCGATGATGACCCAGTAGATATTGCCGGCGGCGGCGGCAATGAAAGATCCCAGCGCAAACAAGATCAGGCCGATGACGATGATTTTCTTGCGGCCGTATTTATCCGAGGCGACGCCGAACGGGATTTGTCCGAACGACTGCGCCAAGCCGTAGATCCCCATCGCCAGGCCGACCAGCGCCGCGCTGTCGCCGCCGGGCAGAGTCTTGGCGTGCACCGAAAAGACCGGCAGGATCAGGAACAGGCCGAGCATGCGCAAGGCAAAGATCGAGGCCAGCGAAGCGCTCGCCTTGACTTCGGCGCGGCTCATGCCGCTGCTGACGTCGCTGTCGGGAAGGGAGGACGGATTATTCATGTTGAGCAATTACCAGAGGACGGCGCTGAGGCGGCGCCAGGACGAAGATCCAAACCCAATATAGTAGCAGGGAATGGAATGGCCACGACCCGTCGGGATTGCCGGATCGCTGATTGCGCCGTGCTGCTTGATGTTTTGCTACGACCTTGCGGGCGGCAAAACACGGCCTCCGCCAGCAATAAACCCGGCGCTAACATTTGCTTACAAATATTAGACAGATCTGTTCAAATATTTCCCAAAAGCATGACCCCTTTTCCCATCTCGATTGGCATAACAAGTAGGACTCCATAAGAGCCAGTACGGTGTTGTTCATCCTCAAGAGGGAAATCCCATGATTTTCACGCAACGATGCATCTCCCTATGCCCTCCATCGCCATCAGCGCGCGGCCAGCTTCGCCCTGCGGCAGCACTCCCCCCTTTCCGGCACAGGCAGCGTTGACGCTGCCGCCGACCCCTTAACGGGCTGACGTCCGTTATCTCCTGCTTCGCCGCCGGCGATGCAGGCTCCAGCGCCGGATCAACCTGTGCAGGGCGGATTGCCTTGCAGGGCTGCGGCATCATTTATAGGTTCGACTCAAGAGGAATAAGCGTATGAATACGAAAAAAACAGCGGAAACAGCAGCGAAAACAGCAGCAAGCTTTGCGATTCCCCGTGCTTCGGCATTGTCGTTAGCGCTGTCACTGGCGTTTGCGTCCTTGTCCGGCCTTGCCCACGCCGCGCCCGAGGATGCCTGGGTCGCCACCAAGACCAAGGCATTCCTGCCGCAAGTACAGGCGAAACAGAAAAGCACGGCAGTCGACGCCGGCAAACAGACACCGGCAGAAGCCGCGGTGCAAATGGCGCAAGGCGAACCGGTGCATGTCACCCTGAGCCTGAACCTGCGTAACGAAGCCAAGCTCGATCAATTCCTGAAGGACCTGCATACGCCAGGCAGCGCGGCCCATCGCAAATTCCTGACGCCGGCCCAGTTCAAGGCTGAATATGCGCCTACGGAAAAAGATGTGGCGACAGTAGTGGCGCACTTGCGCAAGGCCGGCTTTGTGAATATCAAAGTCTCGCCGAATCGCCAACTGGTGTCAGCCTCGGGCACAGCAGCGACCGTACAAGCCGGTTTCCATACTTCGCTGAAACGCTTCCAGCAAGACGGCCGCCCGGTGTTCGCCAATACCGACGCCGCCCAGGTGCCGGCAGCCCTGGGCCATATCGTCGGCTCTGTGCTCGGCCTGCAGAACGTCGAGCTGGCCCATACCAACTTTGTCAGGCAGTCGCAGACACAAGCCGGCGTTGCAATGCAAGCCAAAGCCCGCACCAACGCCACGCCAGTGGCGACTTCGCACAGCCCGGCGGAATTCCCTGGCATCTATAGCGCCGGCAGCACGCCAACCGCGTCGAACACCACCGTCGCCATCATTTCCGAAGGCGACCTGACACAAACCATTGCTGACTTGAACACCTTCACCGACAGCAATAGTTTCGCCACCGTCAACACCAGCGTAGTGCAAACCGGCCCGTCCGGCAGCGATTACAGCGACACTTCCGGCATCGGCGAGTGGAACCTGGACAGCCAGACCATCACCGGCACCAGCGGCGGCGCGGTACAGCAAATGATCTTCTACACATCGCCGGACATGCAGTTCAGCAGCATCACCGCGTCCTACAACCAGGCCGTGTCCGACAACCTGGCCAAGGTCATCAACGTCTCACTGGGCGCTTGCGAAGCTGCGGCCAACAGCGACGGCACGCAGGCGGCGGACGACAACATCTTCAAGCAGGCTGTTGCACAAGGCCAGACCTTCTCCGTATCGACCGGCGATGCAGGCGCCTACAATTGCCAGGTCAGCTCGATTTCCGGCTCGCCTGGCGTGCCGACAAACAAGTCGACCTATGACGTCAGCGAACCGGCCAGCTCGCCCTACGTGATCGCCGTCGGCGGCACCACCCTCTACACCAACGCCGGCGCCTACAGCAGCGAAACCGTGTGGAATGAAGGCTTGCGGACGATCGGCCAGTACGATGCAGCCGGCGACGTCGACAACACCAAGCGCATCTGGGCCACCGGCGGCGGCTACAGCAAATACGAAGCGGCGCCGAGCTATCAGTCCGGCGTGATTGCAGCAGGCAAGACGACCCGCGGCTTGCCGGACATCGCCTTCGACGCTGCCAGCGCCAGCGGCGCCAACCTGGTCATCAACGGCAGCACCACCGACCAGAACGGCTACCTCAACACTGTTGGCGGCACCAGCCTGGCGGCGCCGATCTTCACCGGCGTCTGGGCTCGCCTGCAATCGGCCAATGCCAACGGCCTGGGCTTCCCTGCCGCCAGCTTCTACAAGTACTTCCCGCTGGCAGCCAACGCCTCGCTGCTGCATGACGTGACTTCCGGCACCAACGGCTACAGCAGCTCCTATGGCTACAAGGCCGGCAAGGGCTGGGATGCGGTGACCGGTTTCGGCAGCCTGAACATCGGCAACCTGAATGCCTTCGTTGCCAACACTGCTGATTTTGCGCGTTAATCGTCCGTCGTTTTAGCTAGCGTGTTGTGCAGCGCCGCCACGGCTCCATGTGAGCCGTGGCGGCGACAAGCAGCATCCGCGCCTTCAGCCGGAAGAGGGTTGAATTGATGCTATCGAATCGTCAATCGCTTGGCGTACGTTCGGCATAGACGATATTCATAATTACCCTCCTTTTTCATGTCGACCCTGAGCACGGGAGGGACCGTATCACGGTCGAAGTCATCGCCGGTTTCGACGGGAATGAAAAGATCAAAATAAGCCTGAAATTTTCGCAATACCCGCTTTGACAAGCCATGTGCGGCAAAGAAACTAGCATCTTAAACAGTGGACAGTCCACGCACTCCCCTGCAAAACTTAACAGTTTTCGCAGCCGGAAAACTTCCTTATATTGGCCACTGGAATTTCGCTCGTCGCGGACATCGATGCATTGATCGAGCCTATATCGTTCGCCTGCGCTGCTCAAAACACTAGCCGCGATTTGTCTTGAGTTTTGTTCGGTCCGCCCTATACTTTTTAGCGCGTTGCGCTTTTCGGGCATCCCATCTATCAGATGCATGGCGGGGTGATCACCGCTGCCTGGAATGCAGAGCCACGACATGGGGATCACATGCCAGCCGCAAGCGCGTCCTCCCGAATCTCCCGCTCAAACGGCTGAGGACAGATCGCTTTGGAAGCGCCTATCAATGACTGTTCCAATGGGATTCAGAACCAGACTGTATTGATGCGCCCAGATCCTGGCGATGGCCGCCGAGCGCTTTTTTTGTCCGAGAAATCTTGCAAAGACTCGTCTCTCATCTGGAATTTTCACCGCCATTCGGGCGGCGTTCCTTGCGCCAGGGTTGTACATTGCATTTATTCATTGAGGAGAAGTCCATGTCCTATTTTTCAGAAGAACTTGCTTCCGTCATCAAGGGCAACCTGGAAGCCCAGCTTGCGATCACGGCAGAATTCAAAGGCAAGATCATCAAGCACATCGAAGAATTTTCAAAACTGAATACCGATGCAGCCAAGGCGGCTCTATTGGAATCCGCCACCAACACGAAGGATATATTGCAGACCAGCAACCCTCGGGATTTCTTTCTGATGAATGCGATGCACCTGAAGCACGACATCCAAAACGTCGTCTACTATGGTGCAGAGGCAGCCCGGATTGCCGCCGCAATGCAAATCGAATTCAACAAGGTTGCCGGAGCGAAGGCCGCCGAAGCCAGCCAGAACGGCATCATGCTGCTGACAGAATTGACCAGGAATATGCCCGCCGGCGCCGAAAAATTTTTCGCCGTCCTGACATCTCCAATGGATGCATTCGAAGCGGCAAATGCATTTGCAAAACAGATGAGCAACTGGCCGACGGAAGATGAGCCCGCAGTGGCTTCCGCCCACCAGGCATCCCGGAAAAGGAATGGTCGTCAAGCGGCTGGCACTACCCATTGAACAGGGCAAAACAAGATTCAAAAAAAGCCCGCTGACCTTGTGGCGGCGGGCCAATATTTCCTGGAAAAAAAATTGCTTGCTGCTAGTCTCCCAACTCCTTCTCATCGTTCCAATCGCCGGTGAAAGTCTTTGGATTCATAAGCAATATTGATGGTCAGGACTGGCTGACAGCCAAAGTCGGGCATGGCATCAGCGGCGCCGGCCTTAGCAGCGGCATCGAACTGGAGACGCGCACCGCGCAATTTGACTTCAAAGAAACGCAGCGGCATCGACCATAAAGTGTGCGATAACATTCAACCAAAGATTTCTTTTCCAGAGATACAGAACGGTGAATGCAATACCGCCGAACCCCGCAACCAGAATATGCGACCAGCCCCATGAACCTACGTGGGCCAAGGTAAAAACGACACAAGTAATGATCGCTGCCGCCACCTTGCTTTTTGAAAATTCCTGAATGCGTTCAATTGCGTAGCCGCGAAACAGGATTTCCTCGGAAGCCGCCGCCCTGACAACAGAAATGGCCCGCCACCAGAATGGAGTATTGCCTATTTGCGACACGTTCTCTCCATTCAGCTGCAACCCGAACGCAGGTAAGCCGATATTAATGATAGCGATCAATCCTGCCAGCGTAACCATCCCAAAAACGATAGCAATCGGCAAATCTGTCCATTTTGGCCTGAACAATCCGATCGAAGCGAGCGGCCTCTTCTCGACAAAATGTACATATGCCCAAACCAGAAAAACAATTCCCCACCAGATCAACTCGTGAAAAACCAAATGGGACACGCTTTGAAATTCGTCCATCCATTTTCCGTAGGGCAGGCTTCCGGCAATCAGGACGAACAGTATTCCTGCGGCAAGAACGGCTGCACGCCGCGATTCCAAAATGTTCATCGCCAGTTCCCCTGTATTTGGCAACCATGTTTGTCGATTTCATGGACTCTCAATTAGTCCGCAGTACGCCTTTTCGATGACTTCGCAGCCGACTTGGCGGGCTTCCCTGCAGACTGGGCAGTCTTCTTTTTCACGGGGTTTTCTTTGACATGCCCCCATTCATGGCGAAGCATTTCAATGAAGTGGTCCAGGGCTTTTGTGGTGCGATCGATGTCTTCAGTGCTCAACAGCTCGATGACAAGGCCTTCAAATACGGCTCCACATAATGTGGCGACTGTTTTCGATCGCATCTCGACCGGCAAATAGCCCTCAATAATTTCCAGCCAGCTAAAGCTGGTGTGATCAAGGAATCGCTGATAGACCGCGCGATTCTGGATCGCGATGAAATGCATTTCGTATAACAATCTCAAATACGGAAAATTCGATTTTTTTATCGCCCAGTTCCAAAACAGCTTCATTGGAGAAATCTGCCTGGCGGCAGCGTCTGCGAGCGAGATGCTGGTGAGCGAATTGCGTAACCTTGCCTGGACCGCGATCATCACTTCCATGAGCAAATCTTCCTTCGATTTGAAATGAAAAATAATGAGCCTTGCGCTGGTTCCAATGGCAGCCGAAAGCGGGCGCAATGTGAGATCGGCTACGCCATGTTGAGCGAGATAGTCGATTGTGGCATTGAGTAGTTCGTCTTTTCTGGCATTCATGAAACGGACGTTACATGAAACAGTCGTTTCAGTCAACATTCGATTGAACCTAGCTCAGTCCAGAACATTACTGCTGCACGGGAAAGGGCGTTCGAGCAAAAGCGCTCACGGATGCGGTCAAAAAGGAATATGACTTTCAAGAGTTGAGCGCGGCAACCGCACGGCACAGGCCGCATAAACTTAAAAATCCCGACCCTGATATAGTGTCGCGATGAAATATGGCTGTAATCCGCATGGATATTAGGTCTGCGAGGGATTTTCCTAATATCCATGCGGAATGCATTGATTTAATTACGGGGCATAGTGTTTTGTCATCGAACGAATATGAGATATTTTTTCATCAAATTTTCGTTTCGGCAGCGACCGTGAAGAGCCTCGGCGTCACAACTGCGACCAGGACGCAACATTAGCCTCTTTAAAACTGACGAAGTCGGAAACGACATTTTACAAAGATGATTAGTCGTATGTTGAAAGCGGGATTGGTATATGCATCACAAAGTCTCGCGTAGAAGCTACTGGATCGTTGCTTCAAGCGTCCTCCTGGTAGGATTGGTGGTCATTATCAGCATTGCCGCTGCGTTGGCGCCAAGCCTGTTTCCGACCGATAGCACGGCTATCGCAGATGGGCGCGGTATTGCCGCCGCCGTGATATTTATCGGGAGCTACCTGGCCCTTGCCATAGGCCGGATTCCTGGCCTTACCATCGACCGGGCCGGCATCGCCCTTGTCGGCGCCGGTCTTATGGTTGCATCAGGCGCACTGCCGCTGGAGGATGCCTACAAGGCGGTGGATCTCGATACCATTACGCTGCTGCTCGGCATGATGATTATTGTCACCAGCCTGCGCCTTTCTGGATTTTTTGCAATCGTCAACGGCTGGGGCCGACGACATGCCAGGCGGCCTCTGATACTGCTGGGTGTGATTGTTGCGATCTCCGGCGTTTTTTCCTCATTCCTGGTGAACGACGCGATCTGCCTGGTGTTGACGCCGCTTGTGCTGGAACTGACTGCCGCACTGGGACGCCGGCCAATTCCTTACCTGCTAGCTGTAGCGATGGCGTCGAACGTTGGATCGACCGCGACAATCACGGGTAATCCCCAGAACATCATGATCGGCAGTTTTTCCCATATCCCATACAGCAGTTTCGCCCTTGCACTAGGACCGATTGCGGTGATTGGACTGGTAGCTACTGTGGCGCTGATTGCGCTCTTTCATCGGGATGAGTTCGGCGATGCCGCCAAGCTGGAAGCACCACAGCAAAAGATCCGGGTCAATCGTGTGCTGGTCGTCCGCGCTCTGCTGGCGACGCTGGTCATGATCGCGTTGTTTTTCGCCGGAGTCGTGCCAGCCAAGGCGGCGATCATCATTGGCGGCCTGCTACTTTTGTCCGGGCGGGTGAAGACTCATCGGATCTACGCCGAAATCGACTGGTCATTGCTATTGATGTTTGCCGGATTATTCATCATCGTCGCCGGCGCGCAGCACACGCTTCTCAGTCCAGAAGTAATTGCCGCGGTAGGCCGCTTGCATCTGGATCAGGTTCCCGTACTGAGCGCCCTCACGGCCTTGCTATCCAATTTGGTCAGCAATGTGCCAGCCGTATTGGTGCTGAAACCGTTTGTCGAAGCGCTGAAGGATCACGACAAGGCATGGCTGGTGATCGCGATGGCCTCGACTCTCGCAGGCAATTTCACCGTTCTGGGATCAATAGCAAACCTGATCGTCGTTCAGAAAGCGGCTGCTTCTGGGGTAATAATCACGTTTTGGGATTATTTCAGAATTGGCGCGCCGTTGACGATCGTCACTCTCGCTATCGGGACTCTGTGGTTGTGGTAAGAACCTTGCGGAAACAGAAACGCGGCATGACAACTGGCAAGTTGAATAAAGCCCGCGAATTTTTCAGCGACGGCAGGTTCGATTCCCGCCGTCTCCACCATTGAGTGCCTGACCGCGGCGCTGCCAGCGGCAGTCCGCGGCTTCCGATCGCTACCGCAGAGCGGCGCCACCTTGCGCCAGATACTGCCCCAGGAGGCGGGCAAATTGTCCACCATCAGTACTGATCGAGGTCTGGAAGGTCCCCCCTGCACTGAAGACGATGGCGAAGGTGTGTATGTCGCCGTATTCTTGCGTGTTGCGGAGCATGTAGTCGACACGATTGTCGCGATAGTGCTGATTAGTGCCGCCAGGCGTAGCAGAAGGGATACCCATTGGCGTCTGCCACCACAAGATTGGGAGTCCATTGCTCAAAGCGGTGCGATAGTCCGAGATCCCGCTCTGCGATTGATGGAAGTTCGGTGTGGCGATATTGTTCTCGTCCCAATAGAACGGGCCGCTCCGTCCTGCACATTCCGCTGGAGGCGTTGCGACTTCCATGCAGCCGGCGTCTCGATCGCTGGTCTGGGCAACGATAAAATCGGCCAGGTGCGCTCCGACCACCTGCATTTCAGCGCCCATCGCCGCCGGGGTTGCAGCCCAGAACGAAGGCGGAAATCCGATCAAGGCATTGGGCGCGATCTTCCTGCCCATCTGCACCAGGCACTGGCCGATGCCGGCAGCTGTATTCGGTAGCCCGCTGCATTCGGCCTGGCTGTTTACGACTGCGGGCAACTGCGTCGGATCATGCCCCGGCGCTTGCGCCCATACATATCCCCAGAAATCCGGCTCCAGATTGATCAATGCAGGCGCATTGAGCGCAGCAATGCGTTGATACATCAGCCGGACCTGCCCCCAGTAGTTGTTCATGAACGTCGCATTGGCGATTCCGCTCAAGTTGCCATCGCCGTTCTGCGCCATCTGATAGAGCGTGAACATCGGGGTCGCGCCATAGGCTTGAATGGCCTGCGCGGTATATGTGATGTACGCGCCATCGGGACTGTTCCAAGTAGGCCACGCGCCAGCACCGACGCCCACCAGATAAGTGTCGACAATATCCGGGCGAACGCTCTGGCTTTTCATATCCGCCAATGAATTGCCCGCCCCAAGTCCCACCAGCACCCTGGAAGGTTTGCCGAGCTTGGCCACTAAAGCGGTAGTCGCTGCGGCGACTGGTGTGCCGCCACCTGTGCCGACTGGCGTGCTGCCGCCTGTACCGACTGGCGTACTGCCGCCTGTGCCGACCGGCGTGCTGCCGCCTGTACCGACTGGGGTGCCGCCGCCTGTGCCGACTGGGGTGCCGCCGCCTGTGCCGACTGGGGTGCCGCCGCCTGTGCCGACTGGGGTGCTGCCGCCTGTGCCAACTGGGGTGCTGCCGCCTGTGCCAACTGGGGTGCCGCCGCCTGTGCCGACTGGGGTGCTGCCGCCTGTGCCGATTGGCGTGCTGCCGCCGGTACCACCTGACGTGCTGCCGCCTTGATTGCCATCGCTTCCGCCACCGCAGCCAAAAAGGAAGAATATGAGCAATGGCGCAGCAACATGTCGAAGGGAAAATCTAATCATCTAAAACTCCGTGAAATTGAAGGGAAACCAATCGCCGCACGCGCCGCTTAAGCTGATGCCCGAGACCTGGCGGCGATCCGGATCAAGTTTCGACATGACACGCATCGTGATGCCGCAACCGATAAAACAGCTTTGCCGAGGGCTTCGCCGCTGGCATTGATAGCTAAAAACGTGTCATCGTATTGCTTGACATGATCGTCATTAGCTTCCACGCACACTGCAGGAACCATGCCTGCATTTACGGCAAAGTCAGATCCCCGAGTAACTTCATTTGTCTTTGACATCGCCCGCGCTACCTTCCTGCATAGAAAACTCAGCAGATAACGCCGGCGTGGAAATCAAATCATTTAATCCAGCCTGTTCTACCGCAGAAATCATTGCTCGATAATCTTCTCTACTGTCCCGGTACAGCAATACAACTGAAAACCCCGTATCCGTTGGATCGTTCGACGCAAGGACGATAGCTTCGGCTCCAGCCGCACAGAGTCGCGAAGCAATTGCCTGTGCGCGTTGCTCGAACGCGAATACAGCGCCTACATATCGATGCCTGCCGACCGGCGCTTCCAGGCTGCAAGCGGATTTTGCCAATGCGACCAGTGTCTTCGCCGATTCAGACGTGACAATTTCTGGTGTGCGTGGAGTCGCGGCCTGATTGCTTACTGCACTTGAATTTGTCGTCTCTATTCGATATTCATTGCCATCAAGGCGTACCAATCTCAGCCCTCGTTCCCGAAGTGCCTTTTGGAACTGAAAAAAAATCTCATCTGGTGAAAGCGGATCGGTTGAAGCAAGATTAACTGTTCCTCGCACTTCCGGAGCCAAACGAATCGAACGGCCTGAATATTGACTGACTAGACGCGCGGCATCAGACAATCCGAAATCCCGCCAGATAACATAAAACCGATTTTCACAACGCACCGCAGTTGCATGCGAAAACAGCAGAAGCCAGAACAGACACGCGACGATCTTTTTAATTCTTGATATCTGAAACATATTCCCTGGCAATCATCGCGGTTTTCTCATATGTGCTTTCTACGGAAAAAATTCCAATAGGCAGTTGACTGTCGCCAGATATCAGCAAACTACGTAACGACAATCGGAACCTCACATCAAAGCAGCGATCTGCGCTGCGCTCAAAGCCCCGCGATAGATACGGAACTCGTCCACCAAGCCGTTTAAGTATGGGTCGCTGGCATACTGAGAGCGCCCGATCCAGTTCTGGCTCGTGCTGCCCAGGCGGAACGGCGCCAGGACCATCGCGGGATTGCTGCCTACCGGGTTGCCGTCCATGTACAAGGTTCCTGTTTTGCCCGACAGCGTAACGGCGACGTGGACCCATTGCCCGACCGGCAATGCCGTGTTGCTGTCGATGCCTTGCTCGCCGCTGCCGCCGTTGACGGTCATCGCAAACCGCGGGAAGCCGCTGTTGCTGCGGGCCGCAAGCATCATGTAATGTCCGGTGCCGGAACCGAAATCGAACACGCGCGCCCACGTGCCGGCGGCATTCAAGAACACCCATGCCGCGACCGTGAAATCGGCCACATCGCTCACAATATCGGCAGGCAGGCTGACGTAGCCGTTACTGCCGTTCAGCGACACCGCGCCACCCTTCTTGCCGCTAGCCCAGCTGGCGCCGTTAGCCAGCGTCCCGGCATGCCCCTTGCCGCTGGAATCAGCGGCTGTGGTGCCGCTGCCGTCATCGAACGCCAGGTGGGCCAGCAATTGCAACGCCGTGATCGCGATGATCTCGTTCGAGGCGGCGCTGGTTCCAGATGGCGTCTGCGCGGTGACGACATAGTAATAAGTGCCTGCAGCGAGTCCGCTATCTGTGTAAGTCAGCAAATCGCTGATGCCGGTGGCGATGGTTGTGTAAGGTCCTCCGGCGACCGTGCTGCGTTTGACGCTGTAGCTGCTTGCATACGCGCTGCCCCACCACGACAGCTGCACCTGTCCCTGGCTCGCAATGGCAGTCAGGCCGCTCGGCGCCGCGCCGCTTGCAATCGGGTCGCGCGTGCAGGTCAGCGTGCCGTAGCCCAGCTGATCGTAGCCACCGCTGTTCGGCCCGTAATTGCCGCCGCCGCCCTCCGGCTGAACCTGAGCTGCGAATTTCCGGGAATAGGGCGCAGCCAATCCCTTGCGGTTGACGTAATGGTTATAGACCAGCGCCCATCCAGGCCGCGCGGCGCCTTGGCTGCCGGTCGACAAGGCAGTCTGGTTGACGTGGTCGACGTTGTTGTAAGTGACGTACGGCACCGTATAAAACGTGCTGCCGGATTCGATCAGGTTGGCTTTGGCGACGTATTCAGCGCCGGCAAGAAAGCGGTTATTGTCGTAACCGTACAGGTCAACTCCCTGGTTCCAGGCCATCTCGCAGATCGGCCCCATCAATGCGATGCCCAAGGTGTTGTGTCCCTGGTCGCGGCCGGTTTCCTGCCACTGCCCCAGATAACCGGGATGCATGTAGTAGACAGCCTGCGAAACGGCGCCATTGCCCGCGCCGCTCTTGAAATAATCGACCGCTTCGTTAAACATGGCGCGGTCGTCGCACAACACGCCGATAGCCATGATCGAAGCCATATTGCATAAATCCCAGTTGGCCCAGTAGTGAGTCACTTCGGTGCCGTTATGGCGAATCAGGAAATCATGGTTGATGGGGTAAAAGACGGTCCGCATCATCTTCTGGAAACTGGCAAGATCGGCGGCTGCCCAGCCGCTGTAGGAACGCATGATTTCGGCCGCATTGGCAAATTCGTAGCCGTAGATGCCGGCGGCCAGGTCGACATTCGAATTGCCGCCCAATAGCGTCAACGTCGACGACCAGGCATTCAGGATTGCCACTGCCTTCTTCGCATAGAGATCATCGCCAGCAATTTTCCAGCGTAGTGCGCAAGCATAGGCGGCAGCAATGTCGTTATAAAGAAGCGGGTAGTTCTCGGCATGCACGCCGTCGCTGCCGCGATAAATCGCCGCCTGCGGACGAGGTGTGTAGTTCAGGCTGGCATGGCTGTTAGCGACCAGGACATTCCAACCATCGATCCACGGCGACGCCTTTGTTTTCACCTTTTGGCTCATGCGGTCAAAATCAGCTTGCGTATGCAGCAAGCCAGGATGCACAAACGTGTTGTTCGCGGGAGGAGGCGTCGTTTCCGGTGGTGTGGTTTCCGGTGGTGTGGTTTCCGGCGGTGTTGATGCTGGCGGTGTTGATGCCGGCGTCGATGCTGGTGTTGGAGTCGACGTTGAAGTCGGTGTCGACGCAGGTGTCGGCGTCAGCGCCGGAGTGACAGCCGTGGCAGGCGAACCAGCACTGGTGCTCGCGGACGCCATATCGCCGCTGCCGCAGCCGGCCAGGAACAAAGCGCCAAGACTGGACATGAAATTGCGACGCGTCATGCCATTGGCATGACGCTCATCGCTAATGATGTTGCTTGCATCAAGAAGTGTTGGTGGAAATTTGTCGCTATCATCGATCCCTGGCTTACTCACGCTCTGACCTTTTCATATATCTTGGAAATCACATTGGAAGTTGAATGTCTATCTGGCCGCGATATGTAATCTGTTGAAGTTTCGCGGCTCGTTTTCCGTCATATCCAGGCGGTTATGCAGGTACGACAAAACAGACGTTCTGTTTTGATTTCAATGACGTCGACATATTGTTCGACGCGACACTCAATCATGCGATCTCTTTTTCGCAAATACTGTGCCAACGACGAATAGCGCATTCAAAGGCAGCAACTGGTGTTAGCGCTACCAAAATTTGTCAGTATTTTCGATTTTTGTCAAAATTTGTTCGCCCAAAATTGGCCGCCAGGCCTCATGAAATATCACTTGGCGAGTTTTTAGAGAATCGTATCTACGAATCCGATAACCAATTTTCTATCCGCGATATCCACTTCGATATTGTTCTTTTTTTTGATCGCTTACACGGTAATGGACGTCCGAGAAAAGGCACTGACGGATGCGGATAAGAAGGGCTAGCGGAGTCGCCGACCATCGACAACGCCTTTAATTTTTTATTACAGCTCGTCACATCGTTGACTATGTAAAAAAGGGAAGCCCGATTGAGCAGGCGTTAATAAACGAATTTGAGCGTGATCCCGACCTTAAAGCGTTATGCGACATAGGAGATAAAGGAAAACATTACTGTCAAAACTACCAGCTAGACATCTGGCAACAAAAATCTACAATCACATTCGCGCACCACACAATGCGCCATTTCAATCAATGGCCCTCTGCAACCAACGACTAGTCTGTAGCTACCTTTCGTCATCCTACTGATGTCGTCTGTTTTTACAACAACGACTCCTTGGAGAAGCCATGCCTACCGTCGCAGAACAATTTTCAGCCGCTGCCAAAGCCAATTTCGAAGCTAATCTGGCCCTGTTCTCCGATTTCACGACCAAGGCAATTGCTGGTGTGGAAAAACTGATCGCCCTCAACCTGAACACCACCAAAGCCTCATTGGAAGATTCGACCGCCATTACTCAGAAGTTGTTTGCGGCGAAAGATCCACATGAATTTTTCTCGCTAAGCGCAGCCCTGGCCCAGCCGAACACTGAAAAAGCTTTCGCTTACGGTCGTCATTTCGCTAGCATCGCCTCCAGTACACAGGCTGAACTGACCAAGTCGGCAGAAGCGCAAGTTGCAGAAACCAAACGTAAAGTCATTGAATTCGTTGACCAGGCAGCGAAAAATGTGCCGTCAGGCGCAGAAGGCGCAGTTGCGCTCGTCAAATCCGCGATCGGCAGCGCAAACGCCGGTTAGAACAGTTGGCCCAGAACACCAAGCAAGCAGTTGAAACCATCGAGAGCGATGTCAACAACGCCGTCGATCAACTGTCGCAAGCCGCCACTAAGAGTAGCACCGCTCATTCGAGCAAGAAGTAAACCACCAAATCACAAGGAGGAAATGGACAATGACTAATCAAAGCAAAAACTGGCACGCATGGTTGAACACTATGCCACCGGGCCCACACGAATTGCATGTCGCCGGCGATGTTTTGGTCGGTAACCCAGGGATAAAAGCTGTGGTAACCATGAAGGAACCGCAAGGGATCAATCCTGCGATCCTCCTGCTGGATCTTCACCTCGTTCAAGAACCCGGAATGTGGCCGCAAGTATTGACATGGGTGCCCGCCAAATACAACCGTGTCATGCCGCCAAACTCAAAAAATATTGAGGCGGTTGAGATCTACGAGAAGGGTGAGAAGATCGCCTCCATAGATCACGTTTCCATCATTTCGTAAGCAAGGGACAGTCGTTCGTTCAACCAGACCTTCAAATGCAGGGTACGCTTTTAGCTTACCCTGCTGTTTCAGGCAAATTGGTCAAGCCTCATAGTTCACGGCGTGGAATGAGACTGAAGACCCGCACCAACTCTACTTCTCATCAAAAAAAATCCTATGTAACCGCACCATGAATAAATTCACGACTTAAACGGCAGCATGCGTCGCAACGTCGTATCGCGCACGAAATAGTGATGAAACAGGCCCGCCACAGCGTGCAAGCCTATCAGGTAGTAGCCTATGGCTGCACAAGTTTCATGCACGTCTTTTATTTGTGACGCCAATTCTTTGTCTTGACTGAGTAGCGCGGGCAGATGCGCGCCGAAAAAGGGAATCGGCTTACCGGCAGCGCTCAGCGTCAGCCAACCGAGTATAGGCATACCTATCATCAAAGCGTACAGTGCCACATGCATGGCTCCGGCAAATAACATTTGCCAACGCGGTGGCGGCGGTTGAATCGGCGGCGTCGCACTGGAAAATCGCACCACCAACCGTAATGTGGCAACGGCCAGAACCGTCAGGCCAAGCATGTAATGCCACATCATCATGCCATTACGGCCATCGCTACCTTTGGGGAAAATGCCGCGCAACTCCATGGTTGCGTATACAGCAACAAGCAGTAGCAAGGTCATCCAGTGAAGTCCTATGGCGAGCGAACTATATTTTTCGGCACCGCTATTGTGTTTTACGTACATGGCAGGACGACTCCATTCCAGTTAAATGCATGCTGTTCAATATGATCTGGGAAACGGCAGAATTTATTCGCTTCCCCAGACCATATACCAGCCCAAAATTAGGGTTGACTTAGGCGCGTAGGTCGGTGCGCGTCCAAGGTTGTGTTATCGCTTATTTCGGAAAAATCAATCTATTTACCTGTTGATTTGCATCCAAAACTGCCCCCCTGCGGGTCAGATTTCAGTGCAATCCAACAGGATTGACCGACAAGGTTGCAAAAAAGGGGCGGAGTATCACTATCCGGCCCCGCCTTTACTTGGTTTTAATTCAACCGATCCAGCGTTGATTCGTGATGCGCTGATGCGACACGTACGATGAGCTAAGGTGCAACTTGCAACAACTCGGAATTCACAGCGCCGGGCCTTGTCCCCGTCAATGTTGACAGGTGTTGCTCCCTACTCATTGTGCTTTAATTCATTAGCGGGGCCGGTTGCGCATCTTCAAGCTGTTAAAGGAGGAGATCATCTACGGCAAAAGGATAACGATCCCGTTGTACGTCTATGCATATACCCAATATGTTTAACCACCATCGGAGGTAAATCATGGCTTGGACCGGCACAGTAGCTGCTAATGCACAAAATGGACAACCAACAAACGTAACCTACAATCCTGGGGATGTAATTACGATTGTTGCATCGGGATGGGCCGGCTACGGTCCGCAACCCAACTGGGGACCACAAGGAGACAAGACTCACCCGAATCAAGGCTTGATCTGTGGAGACGCATACTGTGGCGCGCTGGTGATGAAAATAGGATCGAGTGGTTACATTCCGGTGAACACAGGATTGTTCCGCTGGACCGCACCGGCGAATACCCAAGGCTTGATTACATTCGTCTATAACGATGTCCCGAATACCTACGGTAACAACTCCGGTTCGTTTACCGTCAGTGTCGGCAAAGATGAATCCTGACACAGCCCTCTAGCTGCGGTGCGATAAGCAGGCCCTCATTGCTGAGGGCCTTTACGTCAACAAGAACAAATTAATCACGACTCATCAAGAAAGTGGTTCGCACTGCCCGACCACACGACATCCGGAATGCCAGCAACCTAGGTAGAGGCCGACCTGTTTGACACACCTTATAGATATACATAGCAATATTTTGTAATCTCTATTTCCTATTCTTTCATTTCTATTGGTGTATTGAGCGCAGCGAGCCTGGTGTTGGCCACATCCCTATAGTACGGCGACAATTTGCAGCCGTGCACACCTCCACGCAAACGACCGCAATTTATCTGAAGCGCAAGAAAATGCCAGTCTCAAATATTGCGTTGGATATGCCTGAAATATTAGACACGCTTGAACTATTTCCCCTCCGCCACCGACAACAGCCGCGCAAACATTGGCCATGCAAGACAGGCCCAATAAACTTAAAAATCCCGACCCTGATATAGTGTCAGGTTGATCCGTTTGATATGGCATCGCCGCACAGGGCTGACGCCGGGCTATTCGCCCCGCCAGCGAGACGAGCAAGCCTTTCAGGCGTGGAAATTGCAATTCCAATAAGCCAACACGGCCTTAAACTTACGCTGAAAGCTGTAGATGGATAAAAATCGGGAAGAGATCCGCATTCGGGGTGCACGTACGCACAACCTCAAGAACATCAATCTGGACTTACCACGCAACAAACTGATCGTGATCACCGGCTTGTCGGGTTCCGGCAAGTCGTCGCTGGCGTTCGACACCTTGTACGCTGAAGGCCAGCGCCGCTATGTCGAATCGCTGTCGTCTTATGCGCGCCAGTTCCTGCAGCTGATGGAAAAGCCGGATGTCGACCTGATCGAAGGCTTGTCGCCGGCGATTTCCATCGAGCAGAAAGCCACCTCGCACAATCCGCGCTCCACTGTCGGCACCGTGACCGAGATCCACGATTACCTGCGCCTGCTGTATGCGCGCGTCGGCACGCCGTATTGCCCGGACCACCCGGAAAAGCCGCTGGCGGCGCAATCGGTGTCGCAAATGGTGGATGCGGTGCTGGCCATGCCGGAAGACACCAAGCTGATGATCCTGGCGCCGGTGGTGGCCAACCGCAAGGGCGAGCATGCCGACCTGTTTGAGCAGATGCAGGCGCAGGGCTTTGTGCGCTTCCGCATCCAGAGCGGCACCGGTGCCGCCAAGATTTATGAAGTCGACGACCTGCCCAAGCTGAAGAAGACCGAGAAGCACACCATCGACGTCGTGATCGACCGCCTGAAAGTCAAGGCCGACGTCAAGCAGCGCCTGGCGGAAAGTTTCGAGACCGCGCTGCGGCTGGCGGAAGGCCGCGCGATCGCGCTGGAAATGGATAGCGGCGCCGAGCACGTGTACTCCAACAAGTTCGCCTGCCCGATCTGCGGCTATTCGCTGCAGGAACTGGAACCGCGCCTGTTCTCCTTCAACAATCCGATGGGCGCCTGCCCGGAATGCGACGGCCTGGGCCATATCGAATTTTTCGATCCCAAGCGCATCGTCGCCTTCCCTAACCTGTCGCTGGCCAGCGGCGCGGTCAAGGGCTGGGACCGGCGCAACCAGTTCTATTTCCAGATGCTGACCAGCATCGCGGCGCACTACGAATTCGATATCGACATGCCGTTTGAAAAACTGCCGGAAAAAGCCCAGCAGGCGGTGCTGTACGGCTCCGGCAAGGAAACCATTCCGTTCAGCTATGTCAACGAGCGCGGCCGCACGGTGATCAAGGAACACACCTTTGAAGGCGTGGTCAACAACCTGCAGCGGCGCTACCGTGAAACCGATTCGATGGCGGTCAAGGAAGAGCTGGCCAAGTTCATCAACGAAAAAGAATGCCCGTCCTGCCATGGCGCGCGGCTGCGCGTCGAAGCGCGCTTCGTCAAGGTCGGCAGCGGCAAGCAGGAACGCGCCATTTATGAAATCGCGGCGACGCCGCTGCGCGAAACCTTGTCGTTCTTTGAAAAGCTGAAGCTGACCGGCGCCAAGAAGGAAATCGCCGACCGCATCATCAAGGAAATCGTTTCGCGCCTGACCTTCCTCAACAATGTCGGCCTCGATTACCTGTCGCTGGAACGCAGCGCCGACACCTTGTCCGGCGGCGAAGCCCAGCGTATCCGCCTGGCTTCGCAGATCGGTTCCGGCCTGACCGGCGTCATGTATGTGCTCGACGAGCCGTCGATCGGCTTGCACCAGCGCGACAACGACCGCCTGATCGAAACCTTGCGCCACCTGCGCGACATCGGCAACAGCGTGCTGGTGGTCGAGCATGACGAAGATGCGATCCGCACTGCCGACTATGTGGTCGACATGGGCCTGGGCGCCGGTGTGCATGGCGGCGAAGTGATCGCCGAAGGCACGCTGGAGCAGATCCTCAAGAACAAGAAATCGTTGACCGCCAAATACCTGAACGGCACCTTGAAAATCGCCGTGCCGGAAAAACGCACCCCGGCCGATCCCGACCGCCAGTTCATCATTACCGGCGCTACCGGCAACAACCTGAAGAACGTCACGATGAACTTGCCGGTCGGCCTGCTGACCTGCGTCACCGGCGTTTCCGGTTCCGGCAAGTCGACGCTGGTCAACGATACCCTGTACCACGCCGCCGCGCGCCACCTTTACGGCTCGCAAGCGGAACCGGCGGCGCATGAATCGATCGGCGGGCTGGAGCATTTCGACAAGGTGATCTCGGTCGACCAGGCGCCTATCGGCCGTACGCCGCGCTCCAATCCGGCGACCTATACCGGCTTGTTCACGCCGATCCGCGACCTGTTCTCGACCGTGCCGATGGCCAAGGAACGCGGCTACAATGCCGGCCGTTTCTCGTTCAACGTCAAGGGCGGCCGCTGCGAAGCTTGCCAGGGCGACGGCGTGATCAAGGTGGAAATGCACTTCCTGCCGGATGTCTACGTGCCGTGCGACGTCTGCCACGGCAAGCGCTACAACCGCGAGACGCTCGAAGTGCATTACAAGGGCAAGAGCATCACCGAAGTGCTGGGCATGACGGTGGAAGAAGCCTATGAATTCTTCAAGCCGGTGCCGGTGATCGCGCGCAAGCTGCATACGCTGCTGGATGTCGGCCTGGGCTACATCCGCCTCGGCCAGAGCGCCACCACGCTGTCGGGCGGCGAGGCGCAGCGCGTCAAGCTGTCGCTGGAACTGTCCAAGCGCGATACCGGCCGCACCCTGTATATCCTGGATGAGCCGACCACCGGCTTGCACTTCCACGACATCGACCTACTATTAAAAGTGATCCACCGCCTGCGCAACCAGGGCAATACCGTGGTCATCATCGAGCACAACCTGGATGTGATCAAGACCGCGGACTGGCTGATCGACCTCGGCCCGGAAGGCGGCGCCGGCGGCGGCCGCATCATCGCTACCGGTACGCCGGAGCAAGTGGCGGCGAATCCGGCCAGCGTCACCGGCAAATACCTGGGACCGTTGCTGGAAAAACCAAAGAAAAAATAAAACAAGTACTTCCGGCCCGTGAAGCCGGGAGTGCAATAACGAGATAACGATGTCTACCAACACCACCCCGGCGCTGTCCGCAGCGCAGATAGTCGCTTTCGAAAAAGATGGTTTCTTGATTTTGCCGCGCCTGGTCGCGGCCGCCGATTGCGAACTGATGGCGGCCACCACCAACGCCCACCTGGCGCAGGCAGTGGCGCCGCTGGAATACGAATCGGAGGTCGGCTATGCCGGCGCGCCGAAGTCGCTCGACAGCGTCGGCGGCCGCACCGCGCGCCGCCTGCGCAATGCTTACCAGCGCGACGACAGCTATCGGGCCTGGGCCCGCAATCCGCAGCTGGTGGCGATGCTGGAACTGCTGCTGGGCGAAGCGGTCTGCCTGACCTTGTCGCACCACAATTGCGTGATGACCAAGCATCCGCACTTCGGCACCGCGACCGGCTGGCATCGCGATATCCGCTACTGGTCGTTCCCGCGCAACGAGCTGATTTCAGTATGGCTGGCGCTGGATAGCGAGAATGCGAACAATGGCGGACTGCGCTTCATTCCAGGCTCCCACCGGCTCGACATCAAACCCGAGCAGATGGACGAGCTCGATTTCCTGCGCCCGGAAGTGGCCGCGAACCAGGCCCTGTTCACGCAGGGGAAATCGGTTGAACTGCAGCAGGGCGACGTGGTGTTTTTCCACAGCGGCCTGTTCCACGCCGCCGGCCGCAACAATACTGAAACCGTCAAGGAATCGGTGGTGTTCGCCTATCACGGCAAAAGCAATCCGCCCGTACCCGGCAGCCGTTCCGCCGCCTCGGAAGATATCCTGCTAAGAAGCTAATCACACTTCGGGATATATCAGCATGCAGCGTATAGCCATCATAGGCGGCGGCACCGCGGGCGCCGCCAGCGCGCTGTTCCTGGCGCGCGCCGGCCACCAGGTCACGCTGTTCGAGCGTGTGGCGCAACCGAGCGCAGTCGGCGCCGGCATCCTGCTGCAGCCGACCGGCATGCATGTGCTGGACAGGCTCGGCCTGCTGGAGCCTATCCTGGCGCACGGCGCCCGCAACGACCGCCTGTTCGGCACCACGGCCGGCGGCCGCACCGTGCTGGACGTGCGCTATCGTCATCACGATGCGCAGTCGTTCGGCCTCGGCCTGCATCGCGGCGCTTTGTTCTCCGTATTGTGGGAAGCGCTGAAGACGGTCGCCATCAAGGTCTGCAGCGGCATCAACATCTCCCGCATAGAGCAGCGCGGCGGCCGGGCCCTGCTGTTTTCACGCGATGCGGCGCCTGGCAGCGCCGAGACCGCGGCCGGTGAATTCGACTGCGCCGTGATTGCCGACGGCACCCGCTCGGATTTGCGGGCGGCGCTGGCGATTCCGCAAAAAGTGACGCCCTATCCCTGGGGCGCATTGTGGGCGCTGGTGCCGGACGACGGCCTGACCCAGGGCGGCTTGCGCCAGTGGTTCCGCCATGCGCAGCAAATGCTGGGATTGATGCCGACCGGATTTGCCTACCAGGAAATGACGCAGCCTATCCTCAGCATGTTCTGGAGCCTGCGCGCGGATCGCTTGCCGCACTGGCAGGAAGAGGGCCTGGCGGCATGGAAGAAAACCGTGCTGGCGCTGGCGCCGGTAGCATCGGTCCTGGAACATATACAAAAGCCGGATCAACTCACCTTTGCGCGCTACGCCGATGTGCAGATGCGCCATTGGCACGACGGCCGGGTGGTTTGCATCGGCGACTGCGCCCATGCCACCAGTCCGCAACTGGGACAAGGCGCCAACCTGGCGCTGGTCGATGCCATGACGCTGGCGCAGTGTTTTGCCGAGCGTTCCGCGGTAGAGCCGGCGCTGGCGCTGTACTCGCAGCGGCGGCGCCCCCATCTGCGCTACTACCAGGGCGCCAGCAAGCTGCTGACGCCGTTCTTCCAGTCCGACTCGCGCATCGCCAGCACCTTGCGCGATATCGCTCTCGGCCCGGTCTGCCGCCTGCCGATTGCGCGCCAGCAGATGGCGCTGACGCTCAGCGGCAGCAAGACCGGCTGGCTCTATGGCCGGCTGCGGCAAAAAAAATAGTTCGGCGCTGCTCAGGCCTTGTGCAGATGGCGGGCCCGCACAATCGTCTCCGATTTGCGTTTTTTCAGCCAGATGGCGATGCCGGTAATCGTAAACAACAGCGGCAGCAAGCCCAGGAAAGCGACCAGTATCTTGCCCGGCAAACCCAGCAGCTGGCCCGTGTGCAAACCGTACTGGACGCCGATGAAAGCGTCGCCGGCCGAGCCTTTGAGCGGATCGAGCGAACGCAGCGCCTGGCCGTCGACGGCGTCGACAAAGACCCGCACGCTGCCGCCGTCCTGGATGTCGTCCTGCCTGAGCATGCGGATCTGATACAGGCCGTGCTTATCGTCGCGCGCAATGCGCACCGGGGTCGCCAGCGGCATGCTGGCCTGGGCCGAGGCCAGCGCCTGCTGCCAGCTGATCTGCGGCTTGCCTTCATGCGCCGAGGACTGCGGCGGCTTGGTCAGGGGCGACAAGCTGGAAACCATGGGCCGCGCCACATCCGGCAGATTCATCACGGCGCCGGTAAACGCGGTTATCACCAGCAGTACGCCGGCCACCAGGCCGACCGAGCGGTGCAAGTCGTACATCAGGCGGAAAGCGCCGGCGCCGCGCTTGACCGACAGCGCCTTGCGCCAGCCGCTGCGGTGCTTGGGCCAGGCAAGCGCGAAACCGATCAGCAGCGTCGCCAGCCACAGCAGGCCGAGGCTGCCGGAGATGATGGCGCCAGGCTTGTCCAGCAGCAGGTAGCGATGCAGGCGGAACAAGAAGGGCATCAGGTTGTGGGGCGCCAGGCTGACTGCCTTGGTATTGCGCTCGCCAACCACCGAGGCAGTGACAGGATCGATGAACACGGTGTCGACTGCCAGCGCCTCACCCTCATGGCGCGCGCGCAGCCTTGCCTGCAGCGGCGCGTCGGCATCCGCCTCCATCGCGAAGAAAGCTAAGCGTGCCTGCGGATAATCATGTGCGACCTTGGCCGCCAGCGCATCGATGGGCTGGTGCGGGCCGCTTGCGGCGAGGTGGTAGAACTGCGGATTGAGCCAGGCGTCGATTTCATCGTTGAACGCCAGCGCGGCGCCGGTCAGGCCCGCCATGACGATGAACAGGGACAGCAGCAAGCCGCTGTAGCGGTGCAGTTTGACCAACCAGTGACGTAGCGCCTTTTTCACAATCCCACACCTGCTCTTAAAAGATGGGTATTGTAAAGGTCGATTGAATGAGAATGGGTATTATTTAATATTTTTTACAAAGGCGATCAACAAGCTGACGCCTTCGTTGTCACGCAGGAAATATCGACTCTTGAGCTCCGCCCTTAGAGCCGCACGGGATTGTTTCAAAGATCTTCATCGCTGTGCTGGCTGGCGCTGGTCCACGCTTGCAGCAAACGCCCCTCGGCACGCGAAATCGCCTCGGCGGCGCCGCGCAAGACAACAATGTCTCCTGCCTGCAGCACCGCCTCTGGCGTAATGGCGATGCCGCTGCGGCCGCGCCGCAAGGCGGTGATCTCCGCCCCCATTTCCGGCAGCCCCAGCCAGGCCAGGCTGCGGCCGATGGCCCTGGCGCCCTCCGGCAGCGCCACTGTATGCAGGCGCACCTGCAAATGATCCTCGGCATCGGGAGCGTCGTCGACGCCATGGAAGAACCCGCGCAGGGCGGCATAGCGCTCGTCGCGCGAGGCCTGCACCCGGTGCACGACGCGCCGCAGCGGCACGCCCAGCATGACCAGCGCATGCGAAGCCAGCATCAGGCTGCCTTCCATGGCTTCCGGCACCACTTCGGTGGCGCCGGCGGCGCGCAGCTTGTCGAGATCGGTGTCGTCATAGCTGCGTACGATCACCGGCAGGCTCGGCGCCAGTTCGCTGACGTGGTGCAATACTTTCAAGGCTGAGGGCGTGCTGGCATAGGTGATGACCAGGGCGGCGGCGCGGTGTACCCCGGCCGCCACCAGGCTTTCGCGGCGCGAAGCATCGCCGTAGGAAACGTGGGCGCCGGCGGCGCGCGCATCGCGCACCCGGTCCGGATCCAGGTCGAGGGCGTGATAGCCGATGCCTTCCTCTTCCAGCAACTTGGCCAGGCTCTGGCCGCTGCGGCCAAAGCCGGCGATGATCACATGCTTCTTGGTCGACATGGTGCGGGTGGCGATCTGCGTCAGCGCCAGCGACTGCATCATCCATTCATTGGCCGACAGCTTCATGACGATGGCGTCCGACTTGGCCAGGATGAAAGGCGCAGCCAGCATCGACAGCACCATCGACGCCAGGATCAGTTGCACCAGCAAGGGATCGACCAGCTGCAGGCCGCCAGCCTGGTTCAGCAGCACGAAGCCGAATTCGCCGGCCTGCGCCAACGCCAGCCCGGTGCGCAGGGCCACTCCGGTGGAGGAGCGGAAGATCTTGGCGAGGCCGGCGATCAGGGCGAACTTGAGGAACACCGGGCCGGCCAGCAGCAGCAACACCAGCCACCAGTGCTCGAACACCAGGCGCAGGTTGAGCAGCATGCCGATAGTGATAAAGAACAAACCCAGCAAGACGTCGCGGAAGGATTTGATGTCTTCTTCCACCTGGTGCTTGTATTCGGTTTCCGAGATCAACATGCCGGCGATGAAGGCGCCCAGCGCCAGCGACAGGCCGGCGCGCTCGGTAATCCAGGCCGCGGCCAGGGTGATCAGCAGCAGGTTCAGCATGAACAGTTCCTGCGAGCGGCGCCGCACCACGATCTGGAACCAGCGCCGCATCAGCTTCTGGCCGAAGAACAGTAGCAGGGCCAGCACCAGCACCGCCTTGCCGCTGGCCCAGGCCAGCGTCGCCAGCAGGTTGCCGCTGTGCTCGGCCAGCGCCGGCACCACGATCAGCAGGGGCACCAGCGCCAGGTCCTGGAACAGCAGGATGCCGATGATGCGGCGTCCATGCTCGCTCTCCAGCTCCATCCGTTCCGTCAGCAGCTTGGAGACGATGGCGGTGGACGACATGGTCAGCGCGCCGCCCAGGGCGAACGCCGCCTGCCAGCTGATATTGGTGTATTGCGGCAGGATCAGCGCCATCATCGAGCTGAACAGCATGGTGGCGGCTATGGTCAGCAGCACCTGCGCCATGCCGAGGCCAAACACGATGTGGCGCATCGCCGTCAGTTTCGGCAGGGAAAATTCGAGGCCGATCGAAAACATCAGGAACACCACGCCGAATTCCGCCAGTGCGTGGGTGGTGGCGTTGTCTTCGGCAAAACCGAGCGCATGCGGGCCGATCAAGATCCCCACCATCAGATAGCCCAGCATGGGCGGCAGGTGGAAACTGCGGAACGCCACCACACCCAATACCGCCGAGCCCAGCAGCAAAATTGTCAGTTCAAGTCCGGAAAGCATGCGCGCCTAAAAATTAGATTAACTCAATACCAACATTATGTTGCAGCAACGCCAAATGCGGATAGGCTGAACACAGATTAATTGAAGCGGATCGGGACTGGCAAGTTTTTTGCTTTGGGATTTCGTTTATACTTTCGGGATGACTCTACCCGATGCCCCAAATTCGCCCAAAACCTTGTCCGCATCCTTCGATGCCGGACGTGCGCTGAAACTTGCCCGCAGCACCCTGCAAATCGAAGCCGATGCCATCAATGCATTGAAAAACCGGATTTCCGACTCCTCCGACGACCCCTTCGCCAAGGCGATCGCCTTGCTGCTCGGCTGCAGCGGCCGGGTGGTGGTCTCCGGCATAGGAAAATCCGGCCATATCGCGCGCAAGATCGCCGCCACGTTGTCGTCCACCGGCACGCCTGCCCTGTTCATCCATCCGGCCGAAGCGGCCCATGGCGACCTCGGCATGGTGACCGAACACGATGCCTTCATCGCCATCTCCAATTCCGGCGAAACCGCCGAGCTGATGGCGATCGTCCCCATCATCAAACGCATGGGCGCGACCCTGATCGCCATGACAGGCAAGCCGGAGTCGGCGCTGGCGCAACTCGCCAATGTGCACCTGGACGTTGCAGTAGCCCAGGAAGCCTGTCCCTTGAACCTGGCGCCGACCGCCAGCACGACCGCCACCCTGGCCATGGGCGACGCCCTGGCGGTGGCGCTGCTGGACGCGCGCGGCTTCCGCGAAGAAGATTTTGCCCGCTCGCATCCTGGCGGCGCGCTGGGACGGCGCCTGCTGACCCACGTGCGCGACGTCATGCGCAGCGGCGAGGCGATTCCGGCGGTGACGGCGGATGTCTCGCTGTCGGTGGCGCTGCTGGAAATCACGCGCAAGGGCATTGCCATGACAGCCGTGGTGGATGAGAATTTCCATGCGGTCGGCGTGTTTACCGACGGCGACCTGCGGCGCCTGATCGAGCAGGTGCAGGATTTCACCAAGCTCACGATTGCCGACGTCATGCACGCCAATCCGCACACCATCAGCGCCGATCAGCTGGCGGTCGACGCGGTGCAGATGATGGAGCAGTACCGCATCAACCAGCTGCTGGTGACCGACGCCGGCGGCAAGCTGGTCGGCGCATTGCATATCCATGACCTGACCCGCGCCAAGGTGATCTGATGACGGCCACAGTAGGGCGCAGCGGCGCCGACGTCACTGCCGATACGCCGGGCGTCGCTACGCCGGGCGTCGCTGCGCTGAGCGCTGATGCGAGAGCACGCGCTGCGCGGGTACGCCTGATGATTTTCGATGTCGACGGCATCCTGACCGATGGCGGCCTGCTGTACGGCGCCGACGGCGAACAGCTGAAGCGCTTCAATGCGCTGGACGGCCACGGCATCAAGCAATTGCAGCAAAGCGGCGTCGCCACCGCCATCATCAGCGCACGGCAGTCGGCCATCGTCAGCCGCCGCGCCGGCGACCTCGGCATCGCCCATGTGCAGCAAGGCGTGCACGACAAGTACGCGGCGTTCATCAAGCTGCTGGAACAGTTGCAGCTGAGCGCCGCCGATTGCGGCTTCATCGGCGACGATGTGATCGACCTGCCTATCCTGTCGCAGGCCGGTTTTGCAGTCAGCGTGCCGAACGGCCATCGCGATGTCCGCTCACGCGTGCATTACGTGACGCAAGCAAGCGGCGGCCACGGCGCCGCCCGCGAAATCTGCGACCTGATCATGCAAGTGCAGAATACCTATGACGCCACGCTGGCGGCCTATCTGCGCAGCAACCCGCCAGGCACGACTCAGGCATGAAAAATCTCCGCACCACTTACCGCTTTCGCTTCATGCTGCTGCTGGTATTGTTCATCCTGCTGGCCTTGGGCAGCTTCTGGCTGCAGCAGGTCATGCACAAGAATACCGAAGACCTGCTGCCGAAGCCGGCGCGCACCCAGCCGGATTACTATGTCGAGCATTTCAACTATGTGCAGATGGCGCCGAACGGCCAGCCGCGCTACAACATCTCGGGCGACCTGCTGACCCACAATCCGGTCAACGATTCCTTCGATGTGCGAAAGCCGGTGATCCACAGCCTGGACAAGGAAAAGCCGCCGATGAACCTGGTCGCCAACCGCGCCGTGATCGAAGACAACAACAGCAAGGTGCATCTGTACGAGAATGTCAACGCCGACCGGCCAAAGACGCCGCTGGCCGACAACTTCCATCTGAAATCCGAATACCTGCTGCTGCTACCCGACGACGACATCATGGAGTCCGACAAGCCGGTGGAAATCACCCTGGGATTGTCGACCTTGAACGGCACCGGCATGCATTTCAATAACTCCACACGCGAACTGAAGATGTTCAGCAAGGTGCACGGCGTCTTGCGCAACGCGCCGCGTGCGGCAGCGAAATAAGCGGATCAGCAAGACAAATTATGTGTAGGCCTCTATCCATTACCCAGGATTTTTCATGAAACGAATATTTTTTCTCTCTCTGCTGCTGCTTGGCGCCATCGGCGTCGCTCGCGCGGAAAAAGCCGATTCCGAGAAGCCGACCCTGATCGACTCCGACACCCTCACCTATGACGACGTCAAGCAGGTCAACGTCGCGACCGGCAATGTAGTCCTGACACGCGGCACGCTGATCATGAAAGCCGACCGCGTGGTGGTGACCACCGATCCGTCCGGCTACCAGTTCGCCACCTTGTATGCGGACCCGGGCAAGCTGGCCACTTTCAAGCAGAAGCGCGACGGCGGCCCGGACCTGTGGATCGACGGCCACGCCGAACGCATCGAATACGACGGCAAGACCGAGATCACCAAGCTGTTTTCCAAGGCCCAGATGCGCCGCCTGCAAGGCGACAAGCCGACCGATGAAGTGAACGGCGAGTTCATTTCCTACGACAGCCGCACTGAATTCTATTCCGTCAACAACACTGTCAACGGCGTCAGCCAGCCTGGCGCCGGCCGCATCCGCGCCGTCATCCAGCCGCGGCCAAAGGCGGCGCCATGAGCGCCCCTAGCACGCTGATCGCCAAGGGCCTGCAAAAAAGCTATGGCGCGCGCCAGGTGGTGCATGACGTCTCGCTCGAAGTGCGCTGCGGCGAAGTGGTCGGCTTGCTGGGTCCGAACGGCGCCGGCAAGACCACCTCGTTCTACATGATCGTCGGCCTGGTGCCTTCGGACGGCGGCGAGATCGATCTGGACGGCGTCGATATTTCACGCCTGCCTATCCATCGCCGCGCGGTCCTGGGCCTGTCCTACCTGCCGCAGGAAGCATCGGTATTCCGCAAGCTGACAGTGGAAGACAATATCCGCGCCGTGCTGGAACTGCAGCGTCCCAACGGCAAGGCGCTCGGCAAGGCCGAAATCGATGAGCAGCTGCACAAGCTGCTGCACGAGCTGCAAATTGAAAAGCTGCGCGAGAGCCAGGCCCTGTCGCTTTCGGGCGGCGAACGGCGGCGCGTCGAGATCGCCCGCGCGCTCGCCACCAATCCGCGCTTCGTGCTGCTGGATGAACCGTTCGCCGGGATCGACCCGATCGCCGTGATCGAGATCCAGCGCATCGTCCGCTTCCTCAAGGAACGCGGCATCGGCGTCCTGATCACCGATCACAATGTGCGCGAAACGCTGGGCATCTGCGACCGCGCCTACATCATCAACCAGGGCAGCGTGCTGGCCAGCGGCAGTCCGGACGACATCATCGCCGACGAGTCGGTACGGCGGGTCTACCTGGGTGAGCATTTCCGCATGTAGTTTCGCTGATGCGGGAACGATGTAATTGCAGACAGATTAATCCGCCGCGCCAGCGCGGCACTTAGACTCCGTACAACAAATAACAGAAGTGAATTGTCCGCACGGAAGCCATGAAACAATCACTCCAGCTACGCACCTCTCAACATCTTGCGCTGACTCCTCAGCTGCAGCAGTCGATCCGACTGCTGCAGCTTTCCACGCTTGAGTTGCATCAGGAACTGGAACAGATCCTGTCGGACAACCCGATGCTGGAACGGGTCGACGATCCGCTTGATAATTCAGTGCGGCTGCTGGCGGACGGCGCCATCAGCGGCACTGCGTCGACCATGGAGGCGCCGGCCGGCGACAGCGAGGTCAGCAGTTCGCCGACCGAGAGCGAAGCCAGTGCCGAAGCCCCGGCACCTGAAAGCAGCACCGACAACGCCGAAAGCGAATGGAGTTTCGACGACATCTCGCGCAGCGCGAAAACCTCGGACGATGAAGATGCCCGGCCGCAGCTGGAGGCGCATGAAACGACGCTGCGCGAACATCTGCTGCAGCAGATGCGCGAAGCCATGCACGACTTGCGCGACCGCGCGCTGGTCGAGCTGATGATCGATGCGCTGGACGATAACGGCTACCTGGAAGAGTCGCTGGAAGAAATCCTCGAGCGCCTGCCGGCCGAGCTGGAGATCGCCGTCGAAGAATTGTCGATGGCGCTGAAAATGGTGCAAAGCTTCGATCCGGCCGGCGTCGGCGCGCGCAACGCGCCGGAATGCCTGGCCTTGCAGATCAAGCGCTTTGTCAAAGTGCCATTCGTCACGCGCCGCCTGGCATTGGCGATTGTGCAAGATCACCTGGCGCTGTTTGCGCAGCGCGATTTCAATAAAATCAAGAAAGCCCTGGATTGCGACGACGAGGACCTGCGCGAAGCGCAAGCCGTCATCAAGCAGTGCAACCCCCACCCCGGCGCGCCGTTCGCCGCCAACGCTTCCGACTATGTGGTGCCGGACGTGATCGTCAGGCGCAGCAAGCAAGGCTGGCAGGTGATGCTGAACAATGACGTCATGCCAAGACTCAGGGTCAATGTCCTGTATGCCAACATCCTGAAGCAGAGCAAGGGCGATGGCGCACTCACTTCGCAGCTGCAGGAAGCCAAGTGGCTGATCAAGAATATGCGGCAGCGCTTCGACACCATTTTGCGCGTCGCACAAGCGATCGTCGAACGCCAGCGGAACTTCTTCTCCCATGGCGCGGTCGCCATGCGCCCGCTTGTGTTGCGCGAAATAGCTGATACACTGGGTCTACACGAGAGTACTATTTCACGTGTGACCACTCAGAAATACATGCTCACTCCCCACGGGATGTTTGAACTGAAGTATTTCTTCGGCAGCCATGTTGCTACTGAGGCAGGTGGAGAGGCTTCCTCAACAGCAATCAGGGCACTCATTAAGCAACTCATAGGAGCGGAAGATTCAAGAAACCCTTTCTCTGACAGCAAGATTGCCGATATGCTTGCGGAACAAGGTATGGTGGTAGCCCGCCGCACCGTCGCAAAATATCGCGAAGCACTAAAAATTCCGTCTGTTAATCTGCGCAAGGCCTTGTAGTTTTTTCTGGTTTGATTGTTAAGCTTACCCTTGCTATGTTCGGACATTACGGCTGTTTGTTATTTAGCGACTCTTGCCAGAACAGTCCCAGTCTCTTGTAGATTGTTCGCCTAAAGATTCAACGCAGTCTGTTCAGAACCGCCAGCAATATTCTTGATAGGAGCGCTGTATGAACTTCACCATCAGTGGGCATCACCTCGAGGTAACCCCTGCCATTCGCGAATATGTACAAAGCAAACTAGAGCGTATCAAACGCCACTTCGACCAGGTCATCGATATCAACGTGATCCTGAGCATCGACAAACTCACTGAAAAAGAAAAACGCCAGAAAGCGGACATCACGCTGCGCGTAAAGGGAAAAGATCTGCATGCCGAAAGCATTGCCCACGATCTTTATGCCGCCATTGATACACTGATCGACAAGCTCGATCGCCAGGTCATCAAGTATAAGGACAAGATGCAGGATCACCAGCACGATGCAATCAAGCATCTGCCGGAAGAACTCCCCGCCACGACCTGAACGGCCGCCAATCCGGGCGCTGCAGCTGACTAGCTGGCGCCGATAGAATGAACAAGGGCGCAGTTAATGCGCCCTTTGTTATTTTCAGACCGTTTTAGAAGTAAATCGTATTGTTATTTTTGCATCGCGCCTATTTGAGAGCGCCGAACACCTTGCCGATGATCGCGCTGCCGGCGCCGACCGGATCCTGGCGTATCGCTTTCTCTTCTTCACCGATGACGGTGTACAAGCCGTCCAGTGCACGTTGCGTGACATAGCCTTCCACCGTCGACTGCTGCGCCGGCACCATGCCGGTCTTGCCGACCTGCCCCATGATCGCGTTATATTGCGCCGACAAGCCGTTGCGGTCGGTCACGCCTTTGACGATGGGCAGGAATTTCTGGCCCAGCTGCGCCGATGTCTTTTGCTTGAAGAAATCGGTCACGGAGGTGTCGCCGCCGGTCAGGATATTCTTGGCATCGGTCACCGACATCGACTTGACCGCATTCAGCAGCAAAGGCTTGGCCATCGGCACAGCCGCTTCGGCAGCGTGGTTCATCGACACCACCAGATCGTCCAGCTTCTGGCCCTGGTCGGTCATGCGCAGGAGAGGCATGGCTTTATCGAGCACGCTGGGCAAGCCGATCTTGACCTTGTCGTTGTTCAGGAAACCATTTTCGACGCCTAGCTTGGCCACCGCCACATCCGCGCCTTTTTGCAGGGCGGCTTTGAGGCCGCTGCTGGCATCCTGGTTGCTGAGGTCGCCCAGCGACAGGGCAAGCGCCGCGGACGCTGTTGCCGCCAGGCTCAGTGTGATTGCTGTTTGAAATAGAGGCCGCATGATGATCCTTGAAGAAGTTAAATGGATAAGCCAAAGTCTAACCTAATTTATTGCAAACAAATCAAGAAAGAAAAATGTCTGCCGGGCAGCGCCTACAGATGCCCTTCATCCACCAGGAACAGGCGCCGGTGCTCGCGGATTGCATACCGGTCGGTCATGCCGGCGATATAGTCGGCAATCGCGCGCGCCTGCTGCTGTTCCGATTCCCGCTGATCGAGCTGATAGTCGGGCGGCAGCAAGGATGGCTCGGCGCTGAAGCAGGCATACAGCTCGGCGACGATGCGGCGGGCCTTGGCCGTCATGCGGTTAACCAGGTAGTGGCGATACAGGTTTTCGCGCAGGAAGCGTTTCAGCAAAGCAGCCTGCTGCGCCATGCCGTCGGAGAAGGTAATCAGCGGCGGCGCATTGCGGACATCGTCAACGGTCTGCAGCCTGGCATCCAGGATGCGCTGCTGCGAGGTCTGGATCAGGTCGGTGATCAAGGCATTGATCATGCGCCGGATGGTCTCGTTGATCGCCCTGCGCCCGCCCAGGCCCGGGAACAACTGCTCGACCTGGCGGCTGTGCTGCGCATAGAAATCGATCTGGTTCATCTGCTCCAGGGTCAGCAGGCCGGAGCGCAAGCCATCGTCGATATCGTGATTGTTGTAGGCGATCTCATCGGCCAGGTTGGCCACCTGCGCTTCCAGCGTCGGCTGCTTGCGCTGGATGAAACGCTGGCCGATATCGCCCAGTTTCCTGGCGTTGGCCAGCGAACAATGCTTGAGGATGCCCTCGCGCGTCTCGAACATCAGGTTCAAGCCGTCAAACGCGCCGTAGCGCTGCTCCAGCTTGTCGACCACCCGCAGGCTCTGCAGATTGTGTTCGAAGCCGCCATGGGCCTCCATGCAGTCATTCAAGGCATCCTGGCCGGCATGGCCGAACGGCGTATGGCCGAGATCGTGGGCCAGCGAGATGGCTTCCACCAGATCTTCGTTCAATTGCAGGCTGCGGGCGATCGAGCGGGCGATTTGCGCCACCTCGATGCTGTGTGTCAGGCGCGTGCGGAACAGGTCGCCTTCGTGGTTGACGAACACCTGGGTCTTGTATTCCAGCCGGCGGAAGGCGGTGCAATGGATGATGCGGTCGCGGTCGCGCTGGAATTCAGTGCGCGAACCGGGCGACTCCTCTTCAAACAAACGTCCTCGCGATTGCGCAGAATGTGCGGCATAGGGAGCGAGAGACGTTTCGTGGCTCATTGCGGCAGGTCTCCGGAGGCAAGCTGCTGAAGCGTCGCCAGCAGCGCCTCTTGCGGCGCGGTGGCGATCAGGTGGCTGCCGAGCGGTTTCATCAGGATGAACTTGATCTGGCCATCTTCGTTTTTCTTGTCGATCTGCATCAGCTCCAGCCAGCGCTGGGCGCCGAGGTTGGGCGCCTCGGTCGGCAGGCCGGCGGCGCGCACCAGCGCGCACACGCGTTCCTTGTCGATGGCTGTGACATGGCCAAGCCGATGCGACAAGTCAGCCGCCATCACCATGCCGCAGCCGACCGCTTCGCCGTGCAGCCACTTGCCGTAGCCGAGGCCCGACTCGATCGCGTGGCCGAAGGTATGGCCGAAATTCAGGATGGCGCGCAAGCCGCCTTCGCGTTCATCCTGTCGCACCACGTCGGCTTTCAGCTCGCAGGAACGGCGGATCGCGTAGGCCAGCGCAGCGTTATCGCGCGCCATCAGCTTATCGATATTGTTTTCTATCCATTTGAAAAATTCGGCGTCGATCACGGCGCCGTACTTGATCACCTCGGCGAGACCGGCGGACAACTCGCGCTCCGGCAAGGTATGCAAGGTCATGGTATCGGCGATCACCGCCTGCGGCTGGTAAAAGGCGCCGATCATGTTCTTGCCGAGCGGATGGTTGATGCCGGTCTTGCCGCCAACGGAGGAATCGACCTGCGCCAGCAAGGTGGTCGGAATCTGCACGAAGGGCACGCCGCGCATGTAGGCGGAAGCCGCAAAACCGGTGAGATCGCCGATCACGCCGCCGCCGAGGGCGATCAGGGTGGTCTTGCGGTCGCATTTTGCGCTCAGCAGGCGATCGAAGATCTGCATCAGGCTGGCCCAGTTCTTTTCTTCCTCGCCGTCCGGCAGCACGATTTCCAGCACGCTCTTGCCGGCGTCGCGCAGCGTCTGGCTGACGCGCTCGAGATACAGCGGCGCGACGACGGTGTTGGTCACAACGACCGCCTGCTTGCCGGCAATCAGGCGAGCGATGCGCTCGCGGTCAGCCAGCAGGGATGGCCCGATCTCGATCGGATAGCTGCGCTCGCCCAGTTCTACCTGGAGCGTGATGGCCGGCGCGGGCGCCGAAGGTGTGGACTGCTGGTTCATAAAAAGACTTGGTGATTGAAAAGGTAGATTGCTATTTTGGCCGGGATTGCCGTCGCCTGCTGGCGGCGCCTGTCCGGACTCTTGCACAAGGTCGTCAGCCTGCACATCGAGCTGGCTCAAAATGCTGTGTACCAGGAATTGTACGTTAGGTCGGCCGGTATCGATGACTATGTCGGCAACTTCACGGTAATACGGCTCGCGCTGGCGCGACAGCTCTTCCAGCCGGCGGCGCGGATCCGCGGTTTGCAGCAGGGGGCGGTTCTTGTCGCGGCTGGTGCGCTGGAGGATGTTGTGGATGCTGGCACGCAGGTAGATAACAGTGCCGCGGGTTTTCAGGTATTCGCGATTTTCGGCACGCATGATGGCGCCGCCGCCGGTCGCCAGCACGATGCCGCTGCGGGCGCTCAGGTCACGGATTACTTCGGTCTCGCGCTGACGGAAGCTCTCTTCCCCTTCGATTTCGAAAATCAAAGGAATCGAGACGCCGGTGCGTGCCTCGATTTCGTGGTCGGAATCAATGAAAAGCTTGTTGAGTTTTCTTGCCAGGGCGCGGCCAACCGTAGTCTTGCCCGCGCCCATCAGGCCTACCAGAAAGATATTGCCTGTGTACCTTACCATTTCACTGCTCGACCTTTTGCTCATGTGCGGACACCGGCATCAAGCCGGTGTCCCTGCGCAATTGGATCAGTGCGCAGCGATGCGGTCGATGACAACTTTCGGTGTCAGGAAAATCAATAATTCAGTTCGTTTGTTAGTAACTGCGGAGTTCTTGAAAAGATAACCCAGAACCGGAATATCTCCAAGTAGTGGTATTTTACTAACGGCATTGCTCACTGTTTGCGTATATATGCCGCCAATTACGACCGTTCCGCCATTTTCAACCTGGACCTGGGTCTGGACATGCTTGGTATTAATGGCTACGCCGCCAGGAACAATATCACCAACGCTATCGTTGGTGACATCCACCGTCAGTATAACGTTGCCGTCCGGCGTAATTTGCGGTGTAACTTCCAGCTTCAAGTTGGCTTTCTTGAATTCAACCGAAGTGGCGCCGCTGCTGGTAGCATTTTGATAAGGGATTTCGACCCCTTGCTCAATCAATGCTTTTTGCTGGTCAGCGGTAACTACACGCGGGCTGGAAATGATCTTTCCCTGGCCATCGGCTTCCAATGCCGACAATTCTAGGCTGATGAATTTCGATGCCGCGGAATTGAACAAGGTCAATGCAACTGAGCCTGCAGTGCCGGTCGCGGGAGCCGCAGGCAAATTCACCGAATTGCCGCTTGAGCCAGGAACGATGCCATTAATCGGAGCGACCTGGCTGCCGCCGGAATTCACATTGCGGCTGTTAAAGCCAAAACCAAGCTTGACGCCCAGATTGCGGCTGAAGCCGTCATTCGCTTCAACCATGCGCGCTTCGATCAAAACCTGCCTCGATGCGATATCCACTTTTTGCACCAGATTGCGGATGTTTTGCAATATCGTCGGCGTATCGGTCACGAACAACTGGTTGGTGCGCGGATCGATCACGGCGCTGCCGCGCGACGACAAAATGCTGTTTTTCTTACCGCCGCCACCGCCACCGCCGCCGCCGGCGTCGTCAATACCAAAGATCTTCTTGAAGGCATCGGCTTTTTGATAGTTCAACTGGAACGACTCGGTGCGCAACGGCTCCAGCTCGGCAATCTGCGAGCGCTGTTCGAGTTCCAGCTTCTCTTTCGTCAGCAGCTCGTCCTTCGGCGCGATCCAGATGACCGTGCCGTTCTTGCGCATGTCCAGGCCCTTGGCCTGCATCACGATATCCAAAGCCTGGTCCCAAGGTACGTCTTTCAGTCGCAGGGTGAGATTGCCGCCGACGGTATCGCTGGTAATGATATTCAAACCGGTAAAATCGGCAATCACTTGCAGCACCGAACGTACTTCGACGTTCTGGAAATTCAGGGACAGCTTGTCGCCGCGATAGCCCTGGGTGCCTTGCGCCAGCTTGTTCGGGTCTTCCTTGAGCGGCTTGACTTCAATCACCAGCTGGCTATCGCTTTGATAGGCGCTTTGCTCCCACAGCCCTTTCGGCTCGATGATCATGCGCACATTCTCACCCTGGGTCACAGTGCTGATAGTCTTGACCGGCGTGCCGAAATCGCCCACATCCAGCTTGCGGCGCAGGACATCGGGCAAGCTGGTCTTGAGGAAATCAACCACAATCGTCTGACCTTGCTGACGGACATCGACGCCGACCTGCGCGTTCGGCAAGTCGATCACAACCCGGCCTTCACCGGCAGTGCCGCGGCGGAAATCGATATCGCGCAGCGCAGGTTTGCCATTCAACAAAGGCGCGGCGGCGGCAGGCCCGGCGACGCTTGCCGTCCTGGCTGCCGGCTGCACCGGCATGCCGGCGGCATTCACCGGAGACGCCAGGCTGCCGGAACCGTCGATCGTGACGATCAGCGCATTGCCGTCCATCGCCGTGGCATAGGACAATGTCCGCTTCAGGTTGAACACCAGGCGCGAGCGGTCGTCAGCTTGCGCCAGCAAGACGTTGCGGACATCGCCCAGGCTGATGTCTTGCGAGGTCTTGCCGGTGGCGTTGCCGACGCCGACAAAGTCGAAGGCGATCCGTGCCGGGCTGAGGATGGAAAACGCCGTCGGCTGGCTGCTCAGCGGCCGCTTGAAACTGATCTTGACGATCACGTTGGCGCCTTGCTGGTTGGCGCTAATCGACGTGATGGCGTTGTCTTCGGCCGCCGTCGCTGCGGCGCTGAACCCGACCATGCAGATCAACGCTCCCAGCAGCAATGCCTTCTGTCGAATCCTGCTCAGCCGACTCACGCCCAGGCTAACTAATTTTTTTCCTGCTGCAATCATTTTGTGCTCTCCTGCAACGCTAACTTGGCTTCGCGCTCGACCCATTCGCCGGACGCATCTTGTACGATTTCTTTCAGATTTACTTCGGATTCAGTGATGCTGGTGACCATGCCGAAATTCTGCCCGATGTAGTTGCCCACCTTGGCTTGAAACACGGTTTTGTCGACTTGCAGCAAGACATAGCTCAATCCCACCTTCTGCAAGATCCCAACCATCTTGATGGTATCCAGAGGATAGTTTTCCAGCGTTTCACGGCGGCGGTCCATATTCGGCTTCAGGCCGTTTGACTTGCCCTGCAGCTTGGCCAGCGCCACCAGCAGCTTGTTAGGATTGTAGGGATCGATGCTGCTTGCGCCGCCATATACGAAGGGAATGAATTTCTTAGGTTCAGTCAGCTTCGGAATCCCCACCTTGGTGTGACTCTTGACGTCGGCCATCCAGTCCTTCAGTTCCTGCACGCCGCTATCGCCGCAACCTGACAATGTTGAGATGAATACGACAAAAAATGTCACTCGGGTCAGACGCCCAATGCGAAAAAACGTCATTTTTGACCTTTCTGTTTAGCTGAATCGGCGGCCTTGCGCTGCTCCGCCACCTCGTCCTTATCCAGATAACGGAAGGTCTTGGCAATCGCATCCAGGCTCAACGTACCGTCCTTGCCGGTCACCAGATTCATGTTGTTCAAGGTCACGATGCGCGGCAGGTTGGCGATATCGCTGGCGAATGAACCGACGTCATGGTAGTTGCCGGCAACCTTGATGTTGATCGGCAGTTCAGCGTAGTAATCTTTCACCACCACCTGGCCAGGCTTGAACAGCTCGAACTGCAAGCCGCGTCCCAGGCCAGCCTGGTTGATATCGGACAGCAGCGCATCCATTTCCGCCTTGCTCGGCAGTTGCTTCTCCAGGGTCGCCACGTATTCAGCCACTTGCAGTTTCTGTTTCTGCAAGGCTTCCAGGTTGATGGCTTGCTGGATCTTCGACTTGTATTGCTCTTTCAGCTGGACTTCCTGTTGCTCGCCGGCGTTGAGTGCGTCCTGCTGATCGCTCCAGTAAAAAAACCAGCCGACCACCAGCACCACCAGAAATACGCCCACGCCCGACAAAATGCGCGGCACGATCGGCCACTGGCCGGGGTGGCGGCCATTCAATCCGCGAAACTGCGCACTTAGCGAGGCGCTCAAATTATTCATATCCGTCATTGCGCGTCTCTCATTTCAAGGTTGCGGCTGGAGCGCCGGTGCCGGCCACCGCAGCAACTGCATTTTTCGGGGTCGCTGCGCCATCTTTCGCATCCTTGTCAGACGGCCGTTTGATCCCGACATTGACCGTAAACGCGAAGACATGCTTGCTGTCGCGCCCGCTTCCGCCAATATTTGTTGCCCGGATTTCAACCAGGTCAGGACGCTCCAGCCAGGCTGAGTTATTGCTCAAATTACGCAACAGCTCCGACACCCGTTCGTTCGACTGCGCATAGCCATTCAATGCCACCCGCTGGCCTTCCTGCTTGAGGGAGTTCAGATAAACCCCTTCCGGCACCTGCTTGACCAGTTCGTCCATCAGATAGACAGGCTGGTTGCGGTCGCTCTGCAAGTCTTCAACGGCTTGCTGGCGTGCCTTCAAGGCATCGATTTCCTGCTTAAGCGTGGCGACTTCCTTGATTTCACCGTCTAGCCGGGTGTTTTCGGCAGTGATGAAGCGGTTGCGTTCGGTCTGGTTAGCGATCTGGTTGGCGAAAAAAGCGCCGACCAGCAGCACCGTAATCAAGCCGATCACGGCGGACAGCGCCAGCAAGGCGAAATAAGCGTTCTTGCGCTGCTTACGCTTGGCTTCGCGGTGCGGTAATAAATTAATTTTGATCATCAGCCAAATCTCCGCATGGCCAGGCCGCAAGCAACCAGATAGGACGGCGCATCCATGCGCAATTGTTTTTCACGTACGTTAGGCCCCAGTTGCATGCCGGTAAACGGGCTCACCACCGAGGTGGAAATCTTGGCGCGCCCTGCCACCACCTCGACCAGGCCGGGGATAGTGGCGCAACCGCCAGCCAGGAACAGCTGGTCGAGCCGGGTATACGGTGTCGAAGTAAAGAAGAACTGGATCGCACGCGTGACTTCCAGCGCAGCGCTTTCCAGGAAGGGATTGAGGACTTCCTGCTCGTAACCCTCAGGCAGGTCGCCATTGCGTTTCTTGGTATCAGCCTCCTCGTACGACAGGCCGTAAGCGCGCACGATGTCCTGGGTCAGCTGATTGCCGCCAAACGGCTGTTCACGCTCGTAGATCAGCTGGCCGTCCAGCAGCGCCGAGACATGCGTGGTCTGGGTGCCGATCTGGAACAGGCCGACGATCTGGCCCTGTCCGGCTTTCGGCAACTGCCCGATGATACGGTTGATGGCCGCGCGCGCCGCATACGATTCGATATCCATCACGGTCGGCTTGAGGCCTGCGGCTTCCGCCACCGCTACCCGATCCTCGACCTTTTCCTTGCGGGTCGCCGCCAGCAGGACTTCGACATCGTCCGGCGAATGCTGGGCCGGCCCGATCACGTCGAAATCGAGACTGACTTCGTCCAGTGCAAACGGAATATATTGGCTCGCCTCGGATTCAACCTGCATCTCCAGCTCTTCTTCCAGCATGCCGCTGGCTAGAATGATTTTCTTGGTGATGACAGATGCCGGCGGCATGCCCAGGGCTACCAGCTTGGTGCTGGAGCCGCTTTTCTTCCACAGCCGGCGGATGACTTCCGTGACTTGCTCGATATTTTCAATATTGCCATCCACCACCGCTCCCCGCGGCAGTGGTTCAGAGGCGTAGCGGTCAAGACGCAGTTGATCCTTGCCGGTTTCCGACAATTCGACCAATCTGACACCTGACGTGCTGATATCGATCCCCACCAGCGGCGGGTTCTTTTTACCGATCAGCGATCCTAGATCTAATGCCAAGAGCATTTCTCCCGAGTATGTATTATTTGGGGAACATTCTGCCTGCAAGGCGGTCGCATTAGCGGAATACCGTCTCGAAGTTAGGAAAAACCTGTAAAACAGGGCTTACAGCAATGTTAAATTTTATAAGGTGAAATCGTAGCAATAAGAGGGCACTGCTGTAAAGAAATTTTCCTGAGGGCAATTGTTTAACTGTTACGGAATATTGCTTCACAGCGACTCCATTCATACTATTTTGGTTTTGTCCGACAATTTCTGTCTGAATTTCGCAACGTAATTTGCGCTCAAGCAAGAACGCATGATGCAGAGCAAGTTTTGAGCCATGGGCGTGTTGTCACTCTCGCCAGCGGATGAATTGACTCAGCACAACTTGACATTCCCTTATCAGACGCATGCGCTGTGCCGCTATAATGCGTGGCATCATCTTTCATAAAAACGCATCGCATGACGCCTCCAGATACAGCCAGCGACACCCCTCAAAATCCTCCTGCGCGCCGCCGCATGCCGCTCGTGCTGCGCCTGGTGCTTGGTGTTTTCGGGCTGATTGCCGGCCTGGTCGCGATCGGCTGCCTGACTTTTTTCCTGATGCTGGCGATGGCCTATCCGAATCTGCCGGAACTGGATTCGCTGACTGATTACAAACCCAAGATTCCATTGCGTATTTTTTCAGCGGACGGCGTGCTGATCGGCGAATTCGGAGAAGAACGGCGCAGCCTGGTGCACATCAACGAAATTCCGGACGTCATGAAGAAGGCCGTGCTGGCGATCGAGGACGACCGCTTCTACCAGCATGGCGGCGTCGATTACCAGGGCATCCTGCGCGCCAGCTTTTCCAACATGACTGGCGGCGGCGGCGGCGCCAGCACCATCACCCAGCAGGTCGCCCGGAATTTTTTCCTGACCAGCAACGAGCCGACCTTCTTCCAGAAGGCCTCGCGCAAATTCCTGTATGAAATTCCGCTGGCCTGGAAAATTGAACGCAACCTGACCAAAGACCAGATCCTCGAGGTGTACATGAACCAGATTTATCTGGGGCAGCGCGCCTACGGCTTCGCCTCGGCGGCGCAAATCTATTTCGGCAAGCGGCTGCAGGACATCACCACCGCCGAGGCGGCGATGCTGGCCGGCCTGCCCAAGGCGCCGTCGGCCAACAATCCGGTTGTCAATCCGAAGCGGGCAACGGTGCGCCAGCAATACATCCTGCTGCGCATGCTGCAGCTCGGCTACATCACGGAAGCACAGTACGAACAGGCCAAGAACGAAACCCTGCATATCAAGACCGGCGCCAGCGAATTCGGCATCCATGCCGAATTCGTGTCGGAAATGGCGCGCCAGCTGGTCTATGAGCAGTTCAAGGAAAACACCTACACGCGCGGCCTCAACGTCTTCACCACCATCACCAAGGCCGACCAGGATGCGGCCTATATCGCCCTGCGGCGTGGCGTCATGGATTACGAGAAGCGGCGCGGCTATCGCGGCCCCGAGGGTTTCATGGAAATCCCGGACACCACCAAGGAAGCCGCCGAAGATGCGATCGAAGTGGAACTGGCCGACCATCCGGACAGCGATGAAATCGTCGCCGCCGTGGTGCTGGAGGCAACACCCAAGCTGGTGCGCGCGGTGCTGTCTTCCGGCCAGGAAATCAGCATCAGCGGCGCCGGCCTCAGCATCGCCACCAACCTGCTGAGCGACAAGGCGCCGCCGCAGCGCAAGGTCAAGCGCGGCGCCATTATCCGCGTCATGCTGGAAGGGAAAAACTGGAGCATCACCCAGATGCCTGCGGTGGAATCGGCCTTCATCGCCGCCGACACCAAGGATGGCGCCATCCGCGCCCTGATCGGCGGCTTCGATTTCAACCGCAACAAATTCAATCACGTGACCCAGGCCTGGCGCCAGCCGGGATCGTCCTTCAAGCCCTTCATCTATTCAGCCTCGCTGGAAAAAGGCCTGTCGCCGGCCACCGTCATCAACGACGCGCCGCTGACCTATGGCGGCGGCCAGACCGGCGGCCAGATCTGGCAACCCAAGAACTACGGCAACAAGTATGAAGGGCCGATGAGCATGCGCAAGGCCCTGACCAAGTCGAAAAACGTGGTCTCGGTACGCATTCTTGACAAGATCGGTGCCAAGTATGGGCAGGAGTATGTGACGCGTTTTGGCTTTGATGCTGACAAAAATCCGCCATACCTGACCCTGGCCCTGGGTGCCGGCGCGGTGACGCCGCTGCAAATGGTCGGCGGCTACGCCGTCTTTGCCAACGGCGGCTACAAAGTCAGCCCTTATATCATCAGCAAGATCACTGACGCCAACGGCAATGTGTTGTCGCAAGTGCACCCCGACACTGCCGGCAACGAAGCCAATCGCATCATCGATCCGCGCAATGCCTATCTGATGGACAGCATGATGCGCGACGTGGTCCGCTACGGTACCGCCGCCAAGGCGATGTCGCTCAACCGCACCGACCTGGCCGGCAAGACCGGCACCACCAATGACTCGCTGGATGCCTGGTTTGCCGGTTACCAGCCGTCGCTGGTAGCAGTCGGCTGGATGGGCTACGACCAGCCGCGCAGCCTGGGCGACAAGGAAACCGGCGGCGGCCTGGCGCTGCCGATCTGGATCAGTTTCATGCAGCAGGCCTTGAAAGGCGTACCGACGGAAGACCGCGTAGTGCCGGATGGCCTGATCCATTCCGGCGGCGAATACTATTACGCGGAATACCCGCCGGGAGTCGCCACCCAAAATCTGGGCGGCGGCACCACCGCGCCGACGGAAGAAGAAAAAGCCCGGGACGAGGTCAAGAACGAGTTGTTCTGACAGAAAGCGTCAGGCGGGCGCGATTGCCCGCCTTGGCAGCTTTAATTTGAATACAGGTCCAGCAAGCGCCGGGTGTAGATCTCTATATTCTCCGGCGAGCTGGCATCCAGCGCGCGCAACAAGGTCTGCGCATTGCGCCGGTAATCCTCCAGCTGCGCATCATGCGTGGCAAACGCCCGCAATACTGCCTGCCCGCCTTGGTAGGAATCGAATTCCGGATAGTAATAGCCGTAATCCTTGATGAATTCCGAGTTGTGGATCAGCGGATAGCCGCCGTACAGGGCTTCGTAGTACAGGTAATTCTGGCCGTTTTCCCAATGATGGGAAATGATGCAGTCGCCAAAATTGGCCATGAATTCATACACCGCAAAGCGTCCTTCAAATGAAGCCAGGCCATGGTTAACCACATCCAGCGAGCGGGCGAAATGCGAAAACTTGAGATGTTCTTTCAGGTGCAAGGTATTGCAAACCCGCAGATATTCCAGGAAGCCCGGTTGCGCGCGGTACGCTTCCTCGCAGGCCAGCATCGGCAGCAGCGAGGTTTTCACCATGCAGACATTCGGCTCGAAACTGCAGACCCGCCAGCGCGGCTTGCCCGGCTGGTAGCCATAGCTGAGATGCGCCGGCAGTGTGGCGATGCCCTTGGCGAAAAACAGCGGCGTCCACAGATGCGGCACGATATGCACCGGCGCACGCGCCATCAGGCCGAAATAATCCTTGCAGCTGCGCTCGTACTCCGGCAGGGTCCACACGGCGTCGTAGGGCTTGTCGCTGCACAGGCCGCCGTGCGGCTTGTTGAACATGGCGCGCTCGATATCGATCACATAGTCGTTGCCGACCCGCATCCAGGCGTAACGGCCGCCGCGCTCGCGGAACTGGCGCACCCACTCTTCGCTCAGCTGGGCGCTCATTTCCACAACCACATCCAGGGTATTCATGGCCTCTTCCAGGCCGATCATCGCTATCCCCAGGTCGCCCAGCATCATGGCGTCGCTGACCTGTTCGGTGGAGCCATCCAGCACCAGCACCGCCTGCTCGACCGCGGGCGACTGATTGAATAGCTGCACCAGGAAGGCGCAGTTCTGGAAAATCCCGTTTTCCCATATCGATTGCTGCCCCGATCGCACATACAGGGTGACGCCTACGCGTAGTTTACGTTGCGGAAGAGGAGCGCTCATGGCTTGCCCTCCACGCTGAATTGAAGTCTTTTCACAAATGCATCCACGTTATCAGGGTGTGCGGGGTCGAGCTTGCGCAGATAGGCTGCGCCGGCTTTCTTATAGTCGTCCCAGAATTCCGGCTCCTGGCGCCAGGCGTCTAGCATGGCCTGGCCGCCGATGCTGGCTTCGAAATGCGGATAGTAGATGCCGATGCCGTCGGCCGCCAGATACTCCGAATTGTGGATCAGCGGATAGCCGCCGTACAAGGCGTCGTAGTAGAGATAATTCAAGCCGCATTCCCACTGGTGCGACACCACCGCATTCATCTTGTGCTGCGCCATGCATTCGACAAACGCCACGCGCGGCTCGTAAGAAGCCTTGTGGTCGCGGGTCAGGTCGAGATTGATGGCGAAGCGGTTAAAAGTTGGATGCTCTTTCATCTGCACCGTATTCATCACCATCATCATGCTCACCGAGCGCTGGTCCAGGCGGTAGGCCTGTTCGCATACCAGCATCGGAATGAAACCGCTTTTGACGACGGAAATATTCGGCTCGAAAATAGCCGCGCGCCAGCCCGGCCGGTCGGCGCCGCTGCTGGGCTGATAGCCGAACTGATGGCCATCCTTTTCAACTGCGTCGATCTGCTTCTGGATAAACAGCGGCGACCAGATGTGCGGCACCGCAATCACCGGCACCCGCGACACCGTGCGCAGCAGCGGTCCGCTGGCCTTCATGTGATGCGGCAGGGTCCAGATTTCATGCCACGGCGTACCGTTGAAAATCTGGCCGCTGGGACCGTCGAACATCGGCGCCTCGGCATTGTCGGCATAAGTATGGCCGACGAAAAACGTGATGATCTTGACGCCCAGGGCACGCACATGGTGCAGCCATGGCAGCGGCAGCTGCGCGCCCATCTCGATGACCACGTCCAGCTCGTGGGTGACATCGGCTGGCCTCACCAGCGGAGCGTTAAGACCTTCCAGTCCCATATCCGCCGGCATGTGGTCAAGGTCGCCGCCGTTCAGCAGGAACACCTTGCCGACCTGTGGACTCTGCTGCAGCAGCATCACCAGGAACGCCAGGTTCTGATTGAGGCCATTCGACCAGAGCTGCGCTCCCTGGACGACGAAGACGGAAACGCCTACATTGATTTTTTTCATGGATGGGGAAAAATTAAGAACCGTTTCAGATCACGCGATCGGCTGTTCAAGCAATGCTGTCAACAGCCGTTCATATTCTGCTGTCACCTCAGGGCAGCCCGGCAGGTAACGTCCAAGCAGCTGCCGCTGGCGCGCCTGATACTCCTGCCAGCCCTGGTCGTGCGCAGTCAACACGTCGAGCAGCTGGCGGCAGCCGTTCTGCACGCTGTTGCCCTCATAGTAGTAGCCGAGATCGCTGCACATGTAAGCGTTATGCACCAGCGGATAACCTTGCCAGCAAACGTCGAAGTAAAAATAATTCAGGGCGTTTTCGATCTGGTGGGAAATCACCACATCGGTCATCTCGCTCAGGAATTGCGGGGTGTCGTAACGCCCAAGGAACACCGCCTTGTGCTGGCGCACGATATCCAGCTGGTTCATCACCGCGATGAATTCCTTGCTTTCGCGCGCCAGCCGCTCGGCATTGGTTACCTGCAGGATCTCGATATCTTGCGGCCGCTGCCGATAGGCTTCTTCCGCGATGAAAGCCGGATACATGCAGAATTTCACGATATCGTTATTCGGCTCCATCACGGTTAAGCGCTTGGCGCCGGCGGCACGCGGGCGGTATTCGCCGTGGTTTTCAAATCCCTGGCTGCGCTGGTCGACGAAGATCGGATCCCAGACGAACGGCGCCACCTGCGCCGGCCGGCGGCGCAAAGTTTCGAAGTAGGACTGGCTGTTGGTGGCGACCTGCGGCACCATCCAGATGGCATCGTAGCGCTGGTTGACGAACAGGTCGTAGCCCCATAGCGGCCGGTTGAACAGGATCGATTGCATCACGTGCACGTATTCGAAACCGCAACAGTAAGATATCAGGCGGCATCCTTGCGTCTTCAGGTAAGCAGTCTGGTCGGCGCTGACCTGACCGCCGAGTTCAATCAGCACATCCAGGTTATCCTTGGCCTGCTCGAAGGCCACCGTCGGCCAGCGCGCCTGGTCCCAAGGCAAGGCCGCAGTGATGGCGATCGCCGTCGTGTTCACCAGGTGCACCGAGGTCACGCTGGGGCAATGCTTTAATGCTTCGGCCAGATACACGGCATTCTGCTTGATGCCGTTGTTCCACAGGGATTCGTTTTCCTGGTGCAAGCCGATGGTGATGCCGATCCGCACAGTGCGAGGTGAATGGTTCATAGCGTTGATTCAAATAAAAAATCGTACGAAGTAAGCAAGGGCGTCACTCAGGGGCGTCACTTACGCGCCGGCACCGACATTTTTGTCTGCTCGGTCCAGTTGTACTGCACGTAGCGCCGGATGATCAGGCAGCCCGGCGGCGAATCCACCAGCGATACAGAACCGCCTGGTTCGGTAGGCGACACATACACCGTGAAGGTCGGCAGCAATGGCGTGGCGCTGTACCCTTTCAGTTCTGTCTCGGCAATGCTCTTGCATGAGTAGGGCGCAATCGAAATACGTTCGGCAGAGACAGAACAGGCACCGCCATCCTGCGGTACCGCCGTGATCGACACTGCCGCCGAAGCACCGGCATATTCGATGCCGGTAAGCGAAAAGAACGGCCCCTTGTCAGGATGGGCGCGATCCCAGTCGACCAGCACATCATGGGCGCCGGTGCCTGTGATGGCCAATGCCGACAGGCGGTTGATCGCCGGCTGGCACTGTTTGACGCCGACGCTGCGGGCGGCTTCCGCCAGCAGGTTTTTCGGTCCGGCGGCAGCGGCCTTGTTGCCCGGCAGGTCGGCGCGCATTTGCCCATGTGCGGCTGGCGTCATCCCCAGAACGATGCAAAGCAACGCCAGCCAGGGCTGCCGGCATACGGTGTTTAAACGTGTTGAATTACTTAATCTGCTTGTTGCAAAAATATCTGGTGCATGCGTCATCAGCTAAATCCATTTGTAATGAGTCGGGCGCCGAATCCGGCATCCGAAGTGACAGGCGCGGCGGTCTCCGGCTCGACAGCGGGCTTGGCATCAGGAACAGCCGGCACCGCAGGGTCGCTGGCGGGATCGGCAACCGGGGTTGCCGGCGCTTCCATGGCCGGCTGCTCTGGCGCCGGCACGGTTGCCGCCGGTACTACCACAGGCCCAAGGTCAGGAGCGCCAGCGGCAGGCGCCGGTTCAACGACTGCCGCCGCGGGGGCTGCCGGCTCAGGCAACACCTGCGGCACGGCTGGCTGTTCTGGTATCGGTGCAATTGCCGCCGGCACCGCTGCAGGCTCGACGTCAGGCGCGCCGGGCGGAGGCACCGGTTCCGTGGCGGGGGCCGCAGGGGCTGCCGGTGCCGGCAATATCGGCGGCATGGGCGGCTCCATGGCAGGCAGCACAGGCGCCGGCGCCGGTGTTATAGCAGCTGGCTCGACCGCCGGAGTGGAAATTGCCGGCATCGGCTGTACCGGCGTTGCGGCCGAATCTGCCGCCGGGGCGGCCGGCGCAACAGGAGTCGGCGGCGGTGTTGCAGGAGTGCCGGCCTTGGCGGCCGCGGCAGCTTGCTCACGCGTCGTCATGGCGACCACGGCCTTCTCGCACTCCTCTTCGCTGTCGCACGGGATGATGAAGGTTTTCCCTTCCCACCAGCCGCGCAACACGTAGGTGCCGTTTTCAGTTCTCCTGCCTTTGCCGTCGCGCAGCATCTCCTGGTATTGCGGGTGCGCCGGCGGAAACGTCATGATCCCGTAGCCCAGCTGGCGGCCGCGATGCCATTCTCCGTTATAAGTTGAGCCGTCGGCGAAACTGGCCTTGCCTTCGCCCTCCGGCAGGGACTCAATGAACATGCCGTCAAAACGGTTGCCCGGTTCTTCAACGCCGGTCGTATGGCCGCGCAGCTTTCCCCGCACCATGGTGCCGGTCAGTTCCGCCACCTGCTTGGTGTTGTTCAGCCAGCGCACGGTTCCCGGACCTTGCGCCAGATCGTTTTCGCAAGGCCCGCTCCAGCGCACCGTGATCTCGCCGCCAATCGGTTCCGGGCTCCATACCTTGCATCCATTGCTGGTGTCGGCGGCCCAGTGCCTGGTGGCTTCAGGCTGGACACCATTTATCCGCTCGCCCTGGCTGGCGGCGCCAGCTACGGCGGGCGGAGTGGCTGCCTGCGCCGGTCCGATCGCGGCCAGCCATACGCCCGTCAAAAAGACAACAGCCGCCCCTTGCTTCATGAAAGACGGCGATCGATGAACGCCCGTCCCGCCGCAGGCAAAGCTACAATCGCTTGGTTGTTGCGAATCCCGGGTTATTGTCGTGTTCATAGGTGGCTATCGATAGTTGAGCAGCGTTAAACAACTCTCCTTGACCCAGTTCTTCCAGCCCCTGAGCAAGCCATGGCACAGCCGGCAAACGAGCGTAACAAAACAACATGGTATTGTCCGTATCTTACGACAAATGCCCCCTGAGAAATCCCTTGCCCGGCCCCGCCGGCAAGAAAAAATTTACAGCACTATCGGCACCCCTCCCTGGGAGCTGATCATAGTCGACAATGCGGCAAAAAACTCAGAACCGTCGCGCGTATTGAGCCAGACGCCGCCTTTCTGCCTGTAGTGGAAACCGCCGGATTTGGCGGCTATCCACATTTCTTGCATCGGCGCCTGGCTGTTGACGATAATCTTGCTGCCATTATCGATAAATTCGATCTCCAACACATTGCCGCTGCGTTTGCACTCTACATCGAGGTCAGTATCGTCGGCGGCCCGCTCCAGCGCCATTTCGATCTTGCCTAGAGCCGACTCTGCCGCCGCCAGGAATTCTGATTCTGTCATGCTACACTCCAATCCGTTTCGTTAAACTGTGATTCTAATCCGTGAAGCCCATTTTCGATTTGTCGCGTACTACCATGATGGCGCTGATCGCCATTCCGCTTACCTTGACGGCATGCGGCCAAAAAGGCCCGCTGTTCATGCCGGCAGCGCTGCCGCCGCCGATCGTCAGAACGGCGCCGGCACAACCAAACGTTACTCCAAAGACAACTCCTGCGCCTGACGCTCCTGCACCGCAGGAAACGCCGGATACGCCAACCGCGCCGGCCGCCAAATAAACAGTCTCCATGTCGTATTTTTCATATAAAAATGACATCCTGCACGCTGAAAACGTCGCCCTGGACGCTATTGCGCAGCAATTTGGCTCCCCGACCTATGTCTACTCCAAGGCTGCGCTGACGGCGAATTTCTCCGCCTACGCGGATGCCTGCAGACAGCATAGCCCGGCGCCGGACAGCAGCCTGATCTGCTATTCAGTGAAATCCAACTCCAACCTGGCGGTGCTGCAGCTGCTGAGTCGCCTCGGTTCCGGTTTCGATATCGTCTCGGGTGGCGAATTATTGCGCGTAATTGCGGCTGGCGGTGATCCTCGCAAAGTAATTTTCTCCGGCGTCGGCAAGTCGCGCGAAGAAATGCGCCTGGCGCTGTCGCATGACATCCTGTGTTTCAACGTCGAGTCGATTCCGGAACTGCACCGCCTGAATGAAGCGGCAGCGGCCATGGGCAAGCGCGCCGCCATTTCGCTGCGCGTCAATCCCAACGTCGATGCCAAGACCCATCCCTACATTTCCACCGGCCTCAAGGAAAACAAGTTCGGCGTGGCCTACGAGGACGCGCTCGCCTGCTACCGTACTGCCGCCGTCCTGCCGCATATCGAAGTGGCCGGGATCGACTGCCATATCGGCTCGCAGCTGCTGGACGATGCACCGTTGCTGGAAGCGCTCGACAAGCTGATCGACCTGGTCGACCAACTGGCCAGCGAAGGCATCCACCTGCATCACCTGGATATCGGCGGCGGCATAGGCATCACTTACGACGATGAAAAGCCGGTCGCCATCGGCAGCTATCTGGGGCGCCTGTTTGCCCGCATCGATGCCTGGCGCCAGGACAAATACCAGGGCGCGCCGATCAAGGTGCTGTTTGAGCCGGGCCGCTCGATTGTCGGCAACGCCGGCATCCTGCTGACCGAAATCCAGTACCTGAAGCATTCCGAGGCCAAGAATTTCGCCATCGTCGACGCCGCCATGAACGACCTGATGCGGCCGGCCATGTACGAAGCCTGGCACGGCGTGCAGACCGTGGCCCGGCGCAACAGCGCGGAGCAGGTGTATGACGTGGTCGGGCCGGTATGCGAATCGGGCGACTGGCTGGCGCGCTCGCGGCCGCTGGCGGTTGAAGCCGGCGACTTGCTGGCGCTGATGTCGGCCGGCGCCTACGGCATGACCATGTCCTCCAACTACAATACGCGCGGCCGTGCGGCGGAAGTGATGGTCGACGGCGAGCAAGTGCATCTGATACGGCAGCGCGAAAATCCGGCCGATCTGTTTGCGCTGGAATCGTTGCTGGCCTGACCGTGCGTACCGCCAACGACGGGACGGCGTTGCGCAGGCTGGCGCTTGCCGTCATCGCCTCCTGCTTTCTGCTGCCGCCGGCCCACGCCAACCATCCGCTGGTGACCGACGACACCAATACCCAGGACAAGGGCCACCAGCAGCTTGAGCTGAACACCGACTGGCTGCGCCAGAACGACGTGCACACGCATGTCGCCAACTTTACCTACAGCTATGGCTTGCTGAAAAACCTCGACATCTATGTCAATCCACCGGCAACGCTGTCGCAGCCGTCGGGCATCAATGACATTGCCGTGGGGGTGAAATGGCGGCTGCTGGAGCGCGGCGACTTCAGCCTTGGGGTAAAGCCGGAAATAACGTTTCCAAGCGGCGATCCCAACCGTGGCCTGGGGCGCGGCGCCGCCAGCATGTCGCTGACGCTGATCAGCAGCTATCAAAGCGGCGACTGGGCTTTCAGCGGCAACCTGGCCGCGTATTACAACCGCTTTCGCCTGGCCAGCGACCAGCAGGCCAACCGCACCATGCAGTGGCGCTTGTCAGGCTATGCCTTATATGAACTCAATCCCAAGTGGAGCCTGGTGCTCGATGGCGGCATCCTCAGCAATACCGAACGCGCCAGCGATACCAGCGGCGACCAGCATGCAAGCAGCAATCCAGGCTATATCCTGACCGGGACCGTGTATTCGCCGACGCCGAATCTCGACCTCGACCTGGGACTGAAATTCGGCATCGGCTGCGGCCCTTGCGCGGCCCAGACCCATCGTCAGGTTGGCGTCGGCGTTACCTGGCGTTTCTGAACCGCCGCTGGCGATTTGGCGGCGCCGGCGCTGCGATTGCGCCAGGCAAAATACACACGCACCAGCAGCAGCGCGGCGACGATAGCGCCGAACAGGATCGGCTTTTCAAAATTGTGCTTGCCGGCGCGCATCCACCAGAAATGCAGGATCCCCAGCATCGCAATCGCATACAGGCTGCGATGCAGCCACTGCCAGCGCTTGCCGCCGAGGCGGCGGATCATGCCGTTGGTGCTGGTCAGCGCCAGCGGCAGCAGCAGCACGAAGGCGATGAAGCCGACCGTGATGAACGGCCGCTTGACGACATCCTTGAGCATCTCGCCAAGGTCGAAGAAATGATCGAACCAGAGGAAGGTCGTGAAGTGCAGGCTGGCGTAGAAAAAGGCAAACAAACCCAGCATGCGGCGCAGCTTGATCAGCCAGTTCCAGCCGCTGAAGCGCCGCAATGGCGTCACCGCCAGCGTGATGCAAAGAAAATAGAGCGTCCAGTCGCCGCTGCTGCGGGTGATGAATTCGATCGGATTGGCGCCTAGCCCGCCGGTGAAGCCGGACACCAGCAAGCGCAGCGCGGGCAGCAAAGCCAGCACGAACAGCAAGGCCTTGATGAATGTGAATTGCCTGGGAGCGGGATTGAACATAAGCAGCGTCCCGGCCTTAAAAGTACTTCTTCAGGTCCATGCCCGAATACAGCGAAGCGACCTCGTTATAGCCGTTGAACATCAGCGTCTTGCGCTTCTTCGCGAAGAAACCGTCTTCGCCGATGCGGCGCTCGGAGGCTTGCGACCAGCGCGGATGATCGACGTCCGGATTCACGTTCGAATAAAATCCATACTCGCGCGCCGCGGCGATATTCCATGCGGTCCTCGGCTGGTCTTTGAGGAAGCGGATCTTGACGATGGACTTGGCCGACTTGAAACCGTATTTCCACGGCAGCGCCATGCGTACCGGCGCCCCGCTCTGGTTCGGCAAGACCTGGCCGTACATGCCGAAGGTGAGCAAGGCCAGCGGATGCATGGCTTCATCCATGCGCAAACCTTCCACATAGGGCCACTCCAGCACAGGAGCACGCAAACCCGGCATCTGGCGGTTATCGGCCAGCGTCGTGAATTCAACATATCTGGCGTTGGCGGTCGGCTCGACTTTCCTGATCAACGCCGACAGGGAATAACCGATCCATGGGATCACCATCGACCAGCCTTCGACGCAACGCAGCCGGTAGACGCGCTCTTCCAGCGGCGCCAGCTTCAGCAGGCTGTCGATATCCAGCGTCAACGGCTTCTTGACCTCGCCTTCTATCGCGATCGTCCAGGGCCGTATTTTCAGGCTGCCGGCGTTTTGGGCCGGATCGGATTTGTCGGTGCCGAATTCGTAGAAATTATTGTAGGTGGTGGCATCTTTGTAAGACGTTGCCTTGTCCATGACGACATACGCCGGATTCGGTTTCGCCGCCAGCTTCTGGCCGTCGCCGGTCTGCGCCCAGGCTTCGCCGCCGCTCAACTGCAGCAGCGACCCCGCGCCGGCGGCGCCTACGGCAATCTGCTTGATAAAGCTGCGGCGCGATTCGAATATTTCCCGCGGCGTGATTTCGGAAGCAAACGGCAGGTCGATTCCATTGGGGCGGCGATATAGCGGCATGTGATGCTCCTGCAAGGTAAAGATTTAGCTTAGTCAGATAAGTTGACGATTCCTTACAGAGGCGCAGGAAAAACGCTTATCCGGTAATTTGGATGTGGTCGTGCAGCTCCGCCAGCCGGGAAATGATTGTCGCCTGCCGGGGCAGTTGCGCTTCCACCTGCTCCGGCTGCAAGGCGAATACCTGCATGCCGGCAGCAACGCCGGCTTGCACGCCCGGCAGGCTATCTTCGACTACGGCACAGCGGGAAGGGTCGACACCCATGATCCTGGCGGCATGCAGGAACAAGTCCGGCGCCGGCTTCCAGGAGCCGACCTCGTATGCGCTGAAGATACGGCCTTCGAAATAAGACCACAGGCCGGTGACGCTGAGCGACACCTTGATCTGGTGCAAAGGACCGTTGGAGGCCATGCAGAACGGCACTTTCAGCGATTGCACCAGTTCCAGCGCGCCTTCGATCGGCTGCAGGCGCTGGTGCAGCACCGGAGCGATGCGATCGCGCAAGACCATGGTGAAATCGGCCGGCAGGGAACGGCCGAACATCTGTTCCAGCTCGGCCACGCAATCGGCCATGCGGCCGCCCTTGAAGCGCGCCAGCGCCACCTCGGCCGACAGCTGCATGCCGAGTTCGGCCAGATAGTCCACCATCACATCGGTTGCCACAGTTTCACTGTCGACCAGGGTGCCGTCGCAATCGAAAATCACCAGCTCTACCGGCGCATTGCTTGAATCTGTTGCTGGCTTCGTCATCCGATCACAGCTCTCCGTAAGAATGCAGTCCGGACAGGAACATGTTCACGCCGAGGAAAGCAAAAGTGGTCACCAGCAGACCGATCAGCGCCCACCAGGCTGCAATGTGGCCGCGCAGCCCCTTCATCAGGCGCATGTGCAGCCAGGCGGCGTAATTCAGCCAGACGATCAGCGCCCAGGTTTCTTTCGGATCCCAGGACCAGTAGCCGCCCCATGCTTCCGCCGCCCACAGGGCGCCGAGGATGGTGGCGATGGTGAAGAAGGTGAAGCCGACAGCAATCGCCTTGTACATGACATCGTCGAGCACTTCCAGCGCCGGCAGGCGGTCTACCAGGTAGCCATGCGATTTCAGCAGGTAAGCCACCGCCACCATCGCCGACAGCGCGAAAGTGCCGTAGCCGATGAAATTGGCCGGCACATGGATTTTCATCCACCAGCTTTGCAGCGCCGGCACCAGCGGCTGGATCTCCGCCGCATCGCGCGACACCATGTACCATAGCAGGAAGCCGACGGCGGCCGAGATCACCAGCAAGACAAAGGCGCCCAGCTGGCGGGTGCGGTAATGCTGTTCGTAGTAGAGGTAGAACAGGGCCGTGATCAGGCTGAACAGGATGAACACTTCGTACAGGTTGGAAATCGGGATGTGGCCGATATCGGCGCCGATCAGGTAAGACTCATACCAGCGCACCAGCATGCCGGTAAAGCCCATCACCACCGCCGCCCAGCACAGCTTGGAGCCGATCGACGCGCCGAAGTCGGAACGCGTGACCAGGCCGCCCCAGAAGAACAGGGTCGAGAGGAAAAACAGGGTGCTCATCCACAGGATCGCCGATTGGCTGGAGAGCATGTATTTGAGGAAGAACTTCTGGTTGGCCATGTCGAGCACGCCGCCGTACATGGCGATGGCCGACAGCGCCAGCACCGCCAGCAGGGTCATCAGCCAGCGCACCGATTTCCAGTGCCAGCCGAGCCAGGAAAAAGTCGGGCCGGCCAGCAGCAGCACGCCCTTCTCGTAGTAATCCATATGGCTGCCGTAGCGGTTCAGGGCGAACAGCGAGGCAGCCACCAGCGCGACGGCAAACAGCCAGTCGACCACAGACAGGCGCTTGAAAAAGCTGCCAGGCGGGGAATAAGTTTGCGTCAGTTCCATCATTTTCTCCATATCGTCCCGCTCTTGCGTGGAAAATCCCAAAATCGCAGCGGAACGTCCATCTTTTTATCTGCAGTGCAGCGCCATCATCGGCAAGGCAGCTAGGCCTTCGGCTGCGCTTCCGCCTGCATCAGTTGTGTTTTCAACACTTCAAATTCTTTTTCAAAATCCAGCGTCTTGCGCTGCGAACTCAGGGCCATCAGCGCGTGCGACCGGCCTTCTGCATCCTTGTCCGGACGTATCCACACCCACAGCCTGCGCTCGCGCACGTACAGCATCGAGAATACGCCCAGCACCAGCAGCAGACAGCCGAAATAGACAACTTTCTTACCTGGCGAGCGGGTGACCTGGAATACCGATGCCTTGATTTCGTCAAAGCCGGTCATCTGCAGATACACAGGTGCATTATAGAAGCTTGCATCCGACAGCGCATTGGTGCTCAGCTGCAGGAAACGCGCATGCTTGTCATCGGCCGTCATTTCCTTCAAGCCGTCTTTCTCGCGCGCAACCTGCCACAGATCCCACATGCTGCCGTTGAGGATCTTCATGAAGATATCCGCGGCCTTTTCCTGCTCCTGCTGCGGCACCTGCTCCAGGAACCTGGAAATGGCCATGTAGCCGGCTTCCTTGCCGTCGCCGGCGAACAAGGACAAGCCGCGCAATGCCGACTGCTCCAGCTGCACGCGCAGGGTGGCGATGCCGTCACGGCTCTCCGGGATCGCACGCTGCGCATAGCGATGGGCGGCAGCCGCGCGCAGCTCCGGACTCATCAGGGCGGCGCGCAAGCGCATCCACTCCTGCAGGCTGTCTTCGTCATCGGCCGGCATCCGCAGGTAGCGGAACGGTTCGTCCGGCGCGTCGCGTACGCCAGCCAGGAAGACATAGGCATCATCGACCTTGATCGACTGCATGTAGTTGCTGAATTCACGCGCCTGGCCAGTCTTGTCGCGCAGCTTGTATTGCACGCTCGGGCCGACATTCCGCAAATCCTTCTTGACAGCGCTTTTTGCCGCATTGCCAAGATGACTGCTCAGATCGTCGCTCAAGCGCTGGTTGAGGCTCTTGGACTTGGTCACGGCGCGCAGGTCGTCACCCGACTGAGCCATATTCTCCACGTTAAACGGGCGGAAACCAGACCATTCAATCGTATAGTCGTTATTACCGTGGTTCTCTAACGCAGGGTTGGCCAGGGCTGTAGTGCCGTTGACCTCGCCGCTGACCGGGAAAGTGGCCGCGGCCGCCCCCGTCATCGGATAAGCCGTCAGCCTGAGCTTGCTGCCGCCGTCTTCGAAGCTGGACTGGTACACCGCGATGCCTTTGTAGATCAGGGGCTGGTTGACCCTGATGGTGGCCGGGAAAGTATGGCCGTCGGCATTGTCCTTGATCACCACTTCGCTGGCGAACAGCTTGGGCATGCCGGTGCTGTAGAAATCGATGATGAACTTCTTCAGCTGGATGGTGAACGGCAGGTCCTGGATCATCACGCCATCCTTTTGCGGGATGATCGCGGTGCTGCTGGCGGAACCTTCCGGTATCAGGGTATTGCCGCGGAAAGTCGGATTGCCCAATCCGAGCCGGTGTTCCGCCGGGATTTCCGCGATGACGCCATTGCCGTTGAACGGCGTCTTGCCGTAGATCCATTGCTGCGCGCGGATCGGCAGGTCCGAATCGAGCAAACCGCCGATGCAGATAATCACGATGGCGCTGTGGGCAAAGATATAGCCCCATTTATTGGCGGCGCCTTGCTTGGCTGTGATCAGGGTAGCGTTGTCCTTGGCCACCAGCTTGGTCTTGTAGCCCTTGGCGGCGATGCGCGCCGCCAGTTGCTGGGTCAGCAGCGCCGGTGCGGTCGCCGAAGTCCACTCGGCCTTGTGATGGAAGTTGCGCAGTGATTGCTCACGCACGTTTTCACGCCAGCTACGCATGTCTTTCAGCATTTTCGGCGCATTGCGGGCGATACACAGCGAGGTCGAGATCACCAGGAAAGTCATGATCAGCAGGAACCACCAAGACGAATACACCGCGTACAAACCCAGCTTGCCGAACACTTCGAACCAAAAGGGGCCAAACTGATTGACGTAGTTCGGCATCGGCTCGTTTTGCTTGAGCACTGTGCCGATCACCGAAGCGACGGCAATAATTGTCAGCAAGCTGATGGCAAAGCGCATCGATGACAATAATTCAACTGCGTCCGCCAGCCAGCGGCGGCTGGTCTTCAGCTGTATCCCGGCGGTGCTGATATCGTTACTTGCGTTCTCGTTGTTGCTTGTGCTCATAGCCTGTTTGTCTTTTTGAAAAGAAAAAGGGGTGGCCTAGGCCACCCCTGAATGCATTTTTATTATTATTTTATTACTTCAGGCCGGCGATATAATCGGCAACCGCTTTGATTTCATCGTCAGACATGCGCTTGGCGATGGTCGTCATCATCGGTCCGTTCTTGCGCGCGCCGCTGCGGAAATTGGTCAGCTCGGCCACTGTATAATCCTGGTGCTGGCCGCCGATGCGCGGGAACTGGGCCGGAATGCCGGCGCCGTTCGGGCTGTGGCAGCCTGCGCAGGCCGGCACGCTCTTTTCAGCGATGCCGCCGCGATAGATCTTTTTGCCCAAGGCCAGCGTATCCTTGTCCTTGGCAGCGCCCGGCTTGGCCGGTTGCGCATTCAGGTAGGCGGCGATGTTTTTCATTTCATCGTCGGTCAGCAGCTTGGCCAGCGGCGACATGATCGGATTATTGCGGTCGGCGCCCTGGAAATTGGTCAGTTGCTTATGGATGTATGCATCATGCTGGCCGCCCAGTTTCGGGTTGGCGCTGATGGTCGATGCGCCGGCGGCGCCGTGGCATGAAATACAAGCGGTGATGTTGCGGGCCGGGTCGCCATTCGTATAGAGTGCTTCGCCTTTGGCTGGATCGGCTTTGGCAGGCGCCGCTTTTGGTTCGTCCGCTGCATGGGCGGCGGTAGAAAGCGCGACAACTGCAATGAAGAAAGCTTTCACTACTGAAAAAAACGCACGGTTCATTCTTTACGCCCTGACTTGATTTTAGAATTCCGCCCTGATGGGTACCTTGCTGGGACAACCCCAGCCAACTCAATCGATTGCCCGACTCCCAAAAACCACCTTCACGTACATCAATCACGCTAAGCGAAACAGCAGTACATAACCCCTTATTGTACAATAGCTTTCCGGCATTTTTGCCTCCCCTTACCGCATTTTCTGCTCATTCCATGTCCCTACTTTGGCAAGCCCGCTTCTTTACCACGGTCAATCATCTTCGTGACTTGCCAACCTTGCAAGTCCCCGAGATCGCTTTTGCCGGCCGTTCCAACGCCGGCAAGTCGACCGCCATCAATCTTTTATGCAACCAGAAGAAGCTGGCTTTTGCGTCCAAGACGCCCGGCCGCACCCAGCACATCAATTATTTTTCCATAGGCGGCGCCCACGTCGGCCAGCACCGCAAGGATGAAACCAAGATCGACGAGATCCGCGCCCTGCTGGTCGACTTGCCCGGTTACGGCTATGCCGAGGTGTCCGGTTCCGCCAAGCTGCACTGGCAGCAATTGCTGGGCGACTATGTGCGCCGCCGCGAGCAGCTGGCCGCGCTGGTGCTGATCGTCGACTCGCGCCGCCCCTTCACCGAACTCGACGTCCAGATGGTTGAATGGTTTGCGCCTACCGGCAAGCCCATCCATTGCATCTTGAGCAAGTCGGATAAACTTAACCGCAACGACGCCACCAACGCCTTGCGTCAGGCGCGCACCTTCCTGGCAAGCTATGTTAACGAGAACAATGAACAGCTGCCGTTCACCGTGCAATTGTTTTCAGCGCTGAACCGCAATGGCCTGGAAGAAGCGAACGACAAGATCGTAGAACTGGCCGGCCTGAATAACCTGGCCGAAGACGGGAATGATTCTGATGATGCAGCGGGCGAGGCAGACAGCTCTGTTTAGTCTGCGCGCTAAACATAAAAAAGCCCTGGAGAAAGGGGAATATCTCCAGGGCACAATGCCTTATCACCAAAAGCGATACGGCCCCGCTCAGGGAGGGAAGCGGGAGGCGAATGATGCACCTATTGCTAGGAGCTGGCAGGGGCCGAAAAAGTTCACGATTTTTTTTAATTTCGACGAAAATATTAGCGATGCCTCTATGCAAGGGCCCAACTTATTCCCCAACGGGACCTAGGCTCGCTTCCCACTCACTCGATATGTCAGAAACCGCTATGTCACATACTCATAAAACCGCCCAGTTCCCCGCCATCCGCATGCGCCGCATGCGTAAAGATGCGTTTTCGCGCGCCATGATGCGGGAAAACGTCATCACCACCGCGGACCTGATTTATCCGGTCTTCATTCTGGACGGCAAAAATCAGCGCGAGAAAATCAATTCAATGCCGGGTGTTGAACGGCTGTCAATTGACTTGCTGTTAAATGTGGCGGAAGAGTGCGTAGCGCTGGGCATACCGGTCATGGCTTTGTTCCCGGTGATCAATCCGTCCCTGAAAACACCGGACGGCATCGAAGCCACCAATCCGCAAGGGCTGATCCCGCGCGCGGTGCGCGAGCTGAAACAGCGCTTTCCTGAACTCGGCATCCTCACCGACGTCGCGCTGGATCCCTACACCAGCCACGGCCAGGACGGCGTGCTGAATGCGGACGGCTATGTCTTGAACGACGAAACCTGCGCGATCCTGGTCAAGCAGGCGCTGACCCAGGCCGAAGCCGGCGTCGACATCGTGGCACCGTCCGACATGATGGACGGCCGCATCGGCGCAGTGCGCAATGCGCTGGAAGCACACCATCATATCTACACCCGCATCATGGCTTATTCGGCCAAGTATGCATCAGCCTTCTACGGTCCGTTCCGCGATGCCGTCGGCTCATCCGCAACGCTGGGCAAGAGCAACAAGAACACCTACCAGATGGATCCGGCCAACAGCAACGAAGCCTTGCATGAAGTCGCGCTGGACCTGGCGGAAGGCGCCGACATGGTGATGGTCAAGCCTGGCATGCCTTACCTGGATATCGTGCGCCGCGTGAAAGATGAATTCAAGGTGCCGACCTTTGCCTACCAGGTCAGCGGCGAATACGCGATGATCAAGGCCGCCGCGCAGAATGGCTGGCTGGATCACGACAAAACCATGATGGAAGCCATGCTGGCGTTCAAGCGCGCTGGCGCGGATGGGGTGCTGACTTACTTCGCACTGGATATTGCGCGCCACCTGAAAAAAGGCTGAGCGCAAGCGCACGTGATCGTCAGGCTGCTCAGCTGGCGATCGTGCGCATTGCTGGCGGCGCACGCCATGCCTTCAAATAATAAGCAGCGCCGGCAGGGCGACGAGGAGAGCGGCATGCAAGAGAAAGTAATCACCCTGGCGACGCCAGTGTTCTTTCTGCTGATCTTCATCGAGCTGCTTGTCGGCCTGTGGCGCGGACGCAATACCTATCGCCTCAACGACGCCATCAACAGCATCAGCCTCGGCGTCCTCAGCCAGGTTTCGGGCGTCTTCATGCAGGTGCTGCGGATAGGCATCTACGCCTGGCTAGCCAGCCATATCGCATTGTTCAAGCTGCCGGCCGACAGTCTCTGGGTCTGGCTCTCCGGCCTGCTGCTGTACGATCTCTGTTACTACTGGCGGCACCGCTGCGGCCACGAAGTCAACGTCTTGTGGGCCGCGCACGTGGTGCATCATCAGAGCGAGGACTACAATCTTTCCACCGCATTGCGCCAGACCAGCAGCGGACCGATCCTGGGCTGGATTTTCTATGCGCCGATGGCGCTGCTGGGCTATCCGGCGGAAGTATTTGCGGCGCTGGCGCTGATCGATCTGCTGTACCAGTTCTGGGTCCATACGCAGCAGATCGGCAAGCTGGGCTGGCTGGACCGGGTATTTGTGACACCGTCGAATCACCGTGTGCATCATGGCGTCAACGACATCTATCTGGACAAGAATTACGGCGGCATCCTGATCCTGTGGGACCGCTTGTTCGGCAGCTTCATTGAGGAACGCGAACAGGAGCTGGTGGTGTATGGGACACGCAGTCCGCTGCGCAGCTGGAATCCCTTGTGGGCTAACGTTGAAGTGTATAAGACGCTGTGGCTGGATGCCTGGCGCACGCGGCTCTGGCGCGACAAGCTGCACATCTGGCTCGCCGCGCCGGGCTGGCGTCCCGCCGATGTCGCCGCAAACTGGCCCAGTGTGCCGTTCGATATCGCCCGGCCGCTGTATCATCCGCAACTAAGTCGCGCCGCGCAGGTCTATTGCCTGCTGCAGTTCGCCATCCTGCTGCTGGTGACCACCCATTTCCTGGCGGCGCAGGTAGCCATGCCATGGCTTGCCGGACTGGGCTATGCCGCCTGGCTGACGGCGGGACTGTGGATAGTCGGCGGCCTGATGGAAATGCGGCCGCGCTACATCGCGCTGGAAGCAGTGCGCCTGGGCGCCACCAGCCTCGGCGTGTGGCTTGCCAGGGCATGGTTCGGCGCGGTATCCCTGACACCGCTTATGCTGAGCGCCATCATCCTGTTATCGCTAGCTTCGATGATTGCGCTCTGGCCCATATTTAAACGCTCATCGACAATGCATGGACATCTTTCTCATCAGTGACAGCCAGGTCAGCCAAAGCCAGGAAATCCCGGACGCCGTACCGCTCAAGGGTTTTCTCTGGATCGACGCCACCCACGAAGAAGTAGCCGCCGATCCCGAAGCCTGGCGCAGCGCCATCGAGCGCGCCACGGGTGTGCAGATCTACGATCCGCACATGACCGACACGCTCAATCCGAATCATCCTTCGTATTTCGATTCAACCCAGGATTACGGCATGGTGGTGTTCCGCAAACTGATGCTGAACGGCGCGGCAGGCAACGGCAATTCCCAGGCGCAGGCAGGCAGCGGGGACAAGCTTGCGGCAGCACCGGCAGCACCGGCAGCAGCAATCGACGAAGGCAGCAAACGCAAGATTCCAGCAGCCCTGAGCAAGCTGGCTACCCAGCCGGTAACCTTCCTGATCATGGATCATGCCCTGGTCACCGTCCACGAACGCTACAGCCGCACCATCGACGCCACGCGCACGCGCCTGCTGGAGCTGTGCAGCAAGACCGAGAAAACGCCGCATGCGATACGCCTGCCGGCCTCGCCGGAGGATTTGCTGCTGCGCCTGATCAACGCCATGGTCGACCAGTACCTGGACCTGCGTCAGCCGCTGACCACGCAGCTGGACCGCTGGCAGCGCGCCCTGCGGGATCCGCGCCGGCCATTCAAGGACTGGATGGCGCTGCTGGACGCGCGCATCGAATTGCGCAAGCTGGAAAACCTGTGCGAAGAACAGCACGACGCCATGCAAGAGCTGCGCGACTACTTCGTCGACATCGACGACGGCATCGAAATCAGCCGCGCCAAGGACTTGCTGCTGGTACGCATCAACGACGTCATGGAACATATTACGCGGGTCTTGAATCACGCGCGCCGGCTGGAATCGTCGATCGAATCGGCGGTGCAAATCCATTTTTCCGCGGTCGCCCATCGCACCAACGAAATCATGCGCACGCTGACTGTGATCACCGCATTGTTCATGCCGCTGACCTTGATCACAGGGATCTTCGGCATGAATTTCGAAGTAATGCCCTTGCTGAAAAACGCGGTCGGATTCTGGTTGACGATGGGCAGCATGGCCTTGGTCGTGGTGGCCATGCTGGTGTTCTTCCAGCGCCGGCGCTACCTGGAAAGCCAGGCGCTGGACCGCCGCTGAACAGGCATCAGCCGAGCCCCCAATGAAAAACCCCGCCTGAACTTAGGCGGGGCTTTTTTTCCATCTCGCCGTTCACGCCGGCGACCGCGAAATCAATCGCGATTAGGTTGCGGCGTCAGGCGCAGATAAGGACGAATCGCCTTGAAGCCCTTGGGGAATTTCTGCTTGAGCACCTCGGGATCCTGCAGCGATGGAACGATCACCACATCCTCGCCATCTTTCCAGTTGCCGGGCGTGGCCACCGAATAATTGTCGGTCAGCTGCAAGGAGTCGATGACACGCAGGATTTCGTCGAAATTGCGGCCGGTACTGGCGGGATAGGTGATGGTCAAGCGCACTTTCTTGTCCGGATCGATCACAAACAATGAACGCACGGTAGCAGTTGCGCTGGCATTCGGATGGATCAGGTCGTACAGTTCCGAGACCTTGCGGTCAGCGTCCGCAATGATCGGAAAACCCACCACGGTGTTTTGCGTTTCGTTGATATCCTTGATCCATTCCTGATGCTTGTCGACAGGGTCGACAGACAGCGCGATCACTTTGACGCCGCGCTCTTCAAACTGGGATTTCAGTTTGGAAGTCAGGCCGAGTTCGGTAGTGCAGACCGGCGTGAAGTCGGCCGGATGTGAAAACAGCACTACCCATGAAGCGCCGGCCCAATCATAGAAATTGATCTTGCCGAGCGAAGAATCTTGTTCAAAATCCGGGGCGGCGTCGCCAAGGCGTAAAGTCATTTCGGTCTCCTTTAAATTGCGCGGGTTTAGCAGCTTGCGTAGAACTAAAACTATAGCGTTGCGAATGCCATAGCCTAAAGAATTTTATCGACTAACTACATAACCATGGGTTGGAAGCAAACCGTCAGGGCATGCCGGCGGAAGCCGCCGTGACCATTGTACTCTTCCAGGATGAACGTATTTTTAATGAGGCTTCTTAAGTTGGTCGCCTTGGGAGATCATTTTTACGTATTCAAAACTGCCAGCGATTGCAGGAATTTATCGGCATTCTGATAGCCGATCACGCGGCCGTGCGGCGCCTCCTGGCCCTTGCCGTCAAACAAGATGATGCCCGGCGGCCCGAACAGATTGAAGCGCTTGAGCATCGCCTTGTCGTCCGCATTGTTGGCCGTGACGTCGATCTGCAGCAAAACCATCTGGCCAAATTGCGTTTGCACGCGTGGATCGGTGAACGTAAATTTTTCCATCTCCTTGCACGACACGCACCAGTCGGCGTAGAAATCCAGCAAGGCCGCCTTGCCGTTGGTCTGCGCCAGCGCCGCGTCCAGTTCCGCCACCGATTTCACTCGGACGAACTGGATGTAGCTACTTTCCTGTTTTCCCCCGAGCTGCGCCAGCGGCGCCAGAGGATCGCGCCCGCCGCTGAGACCGCCCACCATTTGCATCACGCCGCAGACCATGAAGAGCACGCCGAAGGCTTTGGCGAACCAGGCTGTGGATGATTTATCCCACAGCAGATAAGCGCCGTAGCCGATGCCCAGGGCTGCCCAGCACAGCATCTGCGCCAATGCCGGAATGACTGGTGACACCATCCACACTGCGGTCCCCAGCATCAGTACGCCAAAGAAACGCTTGATCGATTCCATCCACGCACCGGCGCGTGGCAACAACGAGCCTGCAGAAATTCCGATTAACAGCAAAGGTACGCCCATGCCGATTGCCATCACGAATAATGTGCTCCCGCCAAGCACAATATCGCGGGTCTGGCTTATGTATACCAGAGCTCCTGCCAATGGCGGGGCGACACATGGACCTACAATTAACGCGGAGAGCGCACCCATAATGAATACGCCGATTAACTTGCCGGCAGATTGCTGGCCGGATGCCTGTGAAAATTTTGTCTGAAGTGCTGCCGGCAACTGCAACTCATAAAATCCAAACATTGACAACGACATGACGATCATCAACAGGGCAAATACCGACAACACCCAGGGATTTTGCAGTGCGGCGGCCAGTCCATGACCTGCCAAGCCAGCGGCGACACCGAGGGCAGCGTAGACCAATGCCATACCAAATACATAAGTTGCCGAAAGCAAGAACCCACGTCGACGACTTACCTGAGCTCCTTCCCCAAGGATGATGGTGGACAGAATGGGCATCATTGGATAAGAACACGGTGCCAAGGAAAGACCAAGACCCAAGACAAAGAAGAGGGGCAGGATCAATAGAAATTTTCCACTTTTGAGTGACGATTCTATGCGGCCGTTTTCCGAGTCAGGCGCAGCCGATTGCGCAGCACTGGCCGTCGCCTGAGTAGCGTTGACAGCCGGACTGGCATTGCTGGCCGCCGGCGCTTGCGGCGTATCCATCGCCGCATTGGCGCCTTTGGCGATGCCGATGGCGCTCAGCAAGCCACCGCCGCTGCTGCCGCCGGTGGTCGACAGGCTGATGCGAGAATCCATGGGAGGATAGCAAAGGCCCTTGTCAGCGCAGCCCTGACCTGTGGAAATCAGCGTGAAGCTGCCGTTGGCGTCGACCGGCAGGCGGATCGTGACACTGTGGTGATAGGTTTCGACATTCTTGTTGAAGGTCTGGTCGAACTTGACCTTGCCGGCGGGAATCTGCGGTTCGCCTAGGGTGGCGCCCTCAGCCTTGAAGTGGAAGCGCTCGCGGTACATATAATAGCCGTCGGCGATGGCGTAGGTCACCTCGGCGGTCTTGGCGTCGGCCATGCGGGCGGAAAACTTGAACGCCACTTCCGGCGCCAGGTAATCGTCTTCGTCGGCATGCGCCAGGGTAAAGGCGAATAGCATGGCGAACAGCACTGACAATTGCTTGAGAGACTTAAACATTCACGTCCTTTTGGGTTTCTGCGGTAATCCAGTCCAGGTAAGCCGGCAAGCCGGCCACAATCGGTAAGGCAATCATTTCCGGCACGGCATACGGATGCACAGCCCTGATCGCGCTTTCCAGCTCCGCGTAACGATGCGCCACGGTCTTGATCAGCAAGGTCGTTTCGACTGCTTGTTCGACCTGGCCTTGCCAGCGATACACGGATTGCACCGCCGGCAGGATATTGACACAGGCCGCCAGCTTGCGTTCCACCAGCTGCTGCGCCAAGGCTTGCGCGCTGGCAAGATCGGGCAAGCTGGTGAGTATAAGCAAGGCTTCTGACATAGTCGAACTCTTTGATCTATCCTTACAGCACACGCCATGCGCGCCACATGATTGCGCAGCAAGCGCGCAGAATGCAAAAAAGCCAGGCTAGGCCTGGCTTTTGATTTTAACGCAGCTTGGATACTTAAGCTTAGTCAGCTGTCGGTACTTCAGCGTCGTCGCTGATTTCCGGACGGTCCATCAGTTCGATGTAAGCCATAGGCGCGTTATCGCCAACGCGGAAACCCATTTTCAGGATGCGCAGGTAGCCGCCGTTACGGTTAGCGTAGCGTGGGCCCAATTCAGCGAACAGCTTCAGGACCATTTCACGGTCGCGCAGGCGAGCAAATGCCAGGCGCTTGTTAGCCAGGGTGTCGGTTTTGCCCAGTGTCAGGATCGGTTCGATCACGCGACGCAGTTCTTTTGCCTTTGGCAATGTGGTCTTGATTGCTTCGTGACGCAGCAGCGAAACAGTCATGTTGCGCAACATAGCCAGACGGTGGGAAGAAGTACGATTTAATTTACGGAGGCCGTGACGGTGACGCATGGTAATTCCTTTCAGTTTTTGAGTTTACATCCAGCTCTTCGATCGACTTCGGCATTGCCTGGTCGCGGGCCGGTTGAGATTAATGCAACAATGGATACTTCGGGCTTAAAACAAGCCCAGGGGCGTGATTCTATCCCACCCCCGGGCTAACAACAAATATTACTTTTCCAGGCCGGCAGGCGGCCAGTTTTCCAGCTTCATGCCCAGTGTCAAACCACGGGATGCCAGGACTTCCTTGATTTCATTCAAGGACTTGCGGCCCAGGTTTGGCGTCTTCAGCAGTTCATTTTCGCTACGCTGGATCAGATCGCCAATGTAGTAGATGTTTTCTGCTTTCAGGCAGTTGGCCGAACGTACTGTCAGTTCCAGGTCATCGACCGGACGCAACAGGATAGGATCAACTTGCGGTGCGCGGGATGGTGCTTCAGCAGCAGCTTCAGTGCCTTCCAGTGCCGCGAACACGTTCAGCTGGTCGACCAGCACGCGTGCCGATTGGCGGATCGCTTCTTCCGGAGTGATCACGCCATTGGTTTCAATGTTGATGACCAGCTTGTCCAGATCGGTACGCTGTTCCACACGCGCCGATTCAACAGCGTAGGAAACGCGGCGCACTGGCGAGAACGATGCGTCCAAGATGATGCGGCCGATGGTCTTGTTGGCATCTTCAGTCAGGCGGCGAACGTTGCCCGGCACATAGCCACGGCCTTTTTCAACCTTGATCTGCATGTCGAGCGCGCCACCGGCAGTCAGGTGGGCAATCACGTGCTCTGGATTGACCAGTTCAACGTCATGCGGCAGATCGATGTCGGAAGCCAGCACAGCGCCTTCGCCATCTTTTTTCAATGTCAGTGTTACTTCGTCGCGGTTATGCAGCTTGAACACGACGCCCTTCAGGTTCAACAGGATATCGACTACGTCTTCCTGCACGCCGTCGAGTGACGAATATTCATGAACCACGCCGGCGATGGTCACTTCAGTCGGCGCATAGCCAACCATCGATGACAGCAGGACGCGGCGCAGTGCGTTGCCCAGCGTGTGGCCGTAGCCGCGTTCAAACGGTTCCATCACGACCTTAGCGTGGCCGGCACCCAGTGCTTCTACTTCGATAATACGTGGCTTCAACAAGCTGTTTTGCATGAAATGTCCTCTTCAATACCCTCGGCTCGTTACACCGATAAGGCTGATGGCATTAAGGGCGCCGCCAACAATCACTAGGATAGTCAGAGGCACCCTGATGAAACGACCGCGCCTGGAACCAGGCACAGTCGAAAAACTAAAATTAACGCGAATACAGTTCGACGATCAGCGATTCGTTGACGTCGTTAGCAATTTCGTTGCGGTCTGGCAGGGACTTGAAAGTACCTTCCATTTTCTTCGCATCTACCGAAACCCACGATGGCATGCCGCCTTGTTCGGCCAGTTGCAGCGCTTCAACGATACGCACTTGCTTCTTGGCTTTTTCACGAACAGCGATCACGTCGCCGGTCTTGACTTGGTACGAAGCGATATTGACAACGTTGCCGTTGACGGTGAATGCTTTGTGCGAAACCAGCTGACGGCTTTCAGCGCGGGTCGAACCGAAACCCATGCGATAGACGACGTTGTCCAGACGCGCTTCCAGCAAACGCAGCAGTGTTTCGCCGGTGTTGCCCTTGCGACGGTCAGCTTCAGCGAAATAACGACGGAACTGACGTTCCAGAATGCCGTACATACGCTTGACCTTTTGCTTTTCGCGCAATTGGTTACCGTAGTCGGAGGTACGTGCACCAGATGTGCGGCCATGTTGACCTGGCTTGGAATCCAGCTTGCACTTGGAATCCAGCGAGCGGCGTGCGCTCTTCAGGAACAGGTCCGTACCTTCACGGCGGGAAAGTTTTGCTTTAGGTCCGATATAACGTGCCACGATGCTTCCTTTTAAAAATATGACGCCGGGGCATTACTGCCTTTTGCGGCCAGAATCTGAGTGAACAACCGCCGGCCTGGCGCTAGTCTGATTTACCTTCAACCAGACAGTGGGCTTAAGAACAAAACCCGCCAAGGTCATTGGCGGGTCACTTGCATACGCTATTGCCAGGCAATAACGAAAATCTGTACAGATTAGATACGACGACGCTTTGGTGGGCGGCAACCGTTATGCGGTACTGGAGTAACGTCTTGAATCTGGGTGATCTTGATACCCAGGTTGTTCAACGCACGAACAGCGGACTCACGACCAGGACCTGGGCCCTTGATACGCACTTCCAGGTTCTTTACGCCACATTCCACAGCCACTTTACCAGCGGCTTCGGCTGCAACCTGCGCTGCAAATGGAGTCGACTTGCGGGAGCCTTTAAAGCCAGCGCCACCAGATGTCGCCCACGACAACGCGTTACCTTGACGATCGGTAATCGTGATGATGGTGTTGTTGAAAGACGCGTGGATGTGCGCGATGCCTTCAGCAACGTTCTTTTTAACTTTTTTACGCACACGTGCTGCTGCGGCGTTATTTGGGGACTTTGCCATAATAATTTCCTAGAATCCGACTACCTAAAAACAATCAGTTGCCACGAAACCGTGGCAGCTTAATTATTTCTTCAGCGATTGAGCGGCTTTGCGCGGGCCCTTGCGGGTACGTGCATTGGTACGAGTACGTTGGCCACGGCAAGGCAAGCCCTTGCGATGACGCATACCACGATAGCAACCCAGATCCATCAAACGCTTGATGTTCATCGACAGTTCACGACGCAGGTCACCTTCGACGACGAATTTTGCAATTTCGTCGCGCAGCTTTTCCAGCTCGTTATCGTCGAGATCTTTGATCTTCTTCGTAGTCAAAATACCCGTGCTTTCGCAAATTTCTTTTGCGCGTGGGCGGCCAACACCGTAGATGGCTGTCAAGCCGATAACGGTGTGCTGATGATTGGGGATGTTTACCCCTGCAATACGTGCCATTCGTTATTCCTCGATCAATAACGTTAATTAACCTTGGCGCTGTTTATGGCGCGGCTCTGTACAAATGACGCGAACCACGCCTTTGCGCTTAATGATCTTACAGTTGCGGCAGATGCGCTTGACTGATGCGAGCACTTTCATTTTCGTCTTCTTTCTATACTAAAAGTTACTTGGTACGGAACACAATCCGTGCCCGGCTTAAATCATAAGGTGTCAATTCTACTGTCACCTTATCTCCTGGGAGGATGCGAATATAGTTCATGCGCATCTTGCCAGAAATATGACCGAGGACGATATGTCCGTTTTCCAACTTGACTCTAAATGTTGCATTGGGGAGATTCTCAAGAATCTCGCCTTGCATCTGGATAACGTCGTCTTTTGCCATTCGGTCTACTGGTTCCTTTGGTCGTTCGCTGCAACACTTAGCGTGTCGAAACGCCGCCCTTGAAATTTGCCTTACGAAGCAGCGAATCATATTGCTGCGACATCACGTAATTCTGTACTTGCGCCATGAAATCCATGGTGACCACTACGATAATCAACAGCGATGTACCACCAAAATAAAACGGTACTTTCCAGCGGGCGATCAGAAATTCCGGAACCAAACACACAACCGTAATATAAACCGCGCCAACCAGTGTCAAACGCATCAGGATCTTGTCGATATAACGTGCTGTCTGCTCGCCCGGACGAATCCCTGGTACAAACGCTCCGCTCTTCTTCAGGTTGTCAGCTGTTTCTTTGCTGTTAAATACCAACGCCGTATAGAAAAAGCAGAAGAACACAATCGCTATCGCATACAGCAGAGCATGAATCGGCTCGCCTGGCGCCAGTGAAGCCGCCATATCCTTGAGGAAATTGACTACCGGATTGGTTGAATCACCCGAAGTAAACCAACTCGTGATTGTCGCAGGAAACAAGATGATCGAGGAAGCGAAGATTGGAGGAATTACACCAGCCATGTTCAGCTTCAGCGGCAAATGACTGCTTTGACCGCCATAAATCTTGTTGCCCACTTGGCGTTTCGCATAATTCACCAGAATCTTGCGTTGGCCACGTTCGATAAATACCACCAGATATGTTACGCCGGCCGCGATCAAACAAATCAAAATCGCCGACACGGGACTCATCGAACCGGTACTTACCTGACCGAACAAACCACCGATCGCATTTGGCAAGCCAGCTGCAATACCCGCAAAGATGATGATCGAGATGCCGTTACCGAGACCACGCTCAGTAATCTGCTCGCCCAACCACATCAAAAACATCGTTCCTGTTACCAGCGTCACAACCGTAGTGAAGCGGAAAGCCAGGCCGGCATCCAGCACCAGGCCAGGTTGCGATTCCAGCGCTACGGCAATCCCCAGAGCCTGAAACGTCGCCAGCAACAGCGTACCGTAACGGGTGTACTGGGTAATCTTGCGACGACCGGATTCGCCCTCTTTCTTCAACGCTTCCAGCTGAGGCGACACAATCGACATCAATTGCATCACGATCGATGCCGAGATATACGGCATGATGCCCAGCGCGAACACGGTGAACCGCGACAACGCACCACCAGAGAACATGTTGAACATGCCCAGAATACCGCCCTGGTGCTGCTTGAACAATTGCGCCAACTGCGATGGATCAATTCCTGGTACAGGAATGTGAGCACCAATACGATATACAACCAATGCAGCAAGCAAGAACCACAGACGGCCCCATGGGAAGCCGCTCGCAGCACTCTTTGCAAGTTGGGGTGAAGTCGCCACTTATTGCTCCATTGCTACGAGTTAGAACGACAAATTAAGCAACCGATCCGCCGGCCGCTTCAATCGCAGCTTTTGCACCCTTGGTAGCGATCAAGCCCTTGAGCGTAACTTTCTTGGTGACTTCGCCCGACAGGATGACGCGTACCACGCGTGCCAGCTCGCCGATCACGCCAGCTTGCTTCAACACCAGGATATCTACTTCAGTTACTGGCAGGTTTTCCAGGTCCGACAAGCGAACTTCTGCTTTGTACGGCGTTGCCATCGACTTGAAGCCGCGTTTTGGCAAACGACGTTGCAAAGGCATCTGACCACCTTCGAAACCTACTTTGTGGAAACCGCCCGAACGCGATTTTTGACCCTTGTGACCGCGGCCGGCTGTCTTACCCAGGCCCGAGCCGATACCACGACCAACGCGACGCTTGTAGTGCTTGGCGCCATCTGCAGGTTGAATAGTATTCAATTCCATAATTTGCTCCGTTCGCAAGCCTAAGCTTACGACACCACTTTCACAAGATAGGACACTTTATTGATCATGCCGCGCACAGCTGGCGTGTCTTGTAATTCGGAAATCGAATTGACACGACGCAGGCCCAGGCCGCGAACTGTTGCGCGATGAGTTTCGCGCGTGCCGATCAAACCCTTGACCAGTTGTACTTTTACAGTCTTTGTCATTTTGATCACCTTAGCCCAGAATTTCTTCAACGGACTTACCACGCTTGGCGGCGATTTCCGATGGAGTGTTCATTTTTGACAAGCCGTTCAAAGTAGCACGAACCATGTTGTACGGATTGGTGGAACCTGTGGACTTGGCCACAACGTTCGTCACACCCAGTACTTCAAAAATTGCGCGCATTGGACCGCCGGCAATAACACCAGTACCGTCTTTCGCTGGCAGCATCAAAACCGATGACGCGCCGTGCTTGCCGGAAATAGCGTGTTGCAGAGTACCGTTCTTGAGCGTTACCTTGATCATCTTGCGACGGGCTTCTTCCATAGCCTTCTGCACAGCAACCGGCACTTCTTTCGATTTGCCCTTGCCCATGCCGATACGGCCATCGCCATCACCAACAACAGCCAATGCTGCGAAACCCATGATACGACCACCCTTGACCACTTTGGTCACACGGTTGACCGCGATCATTTTTTCGCGCATGCCATCATCCGGCTTATCGCTTTGCATTTTTGATTGCATTTTTGCCATGACGATTCTTCCTTAGAACTTCAGACCAGCTTCACGGGCGGCATCTGCCAGCACCTTGACGCGGCCGTGGTAACGGAAACCGGAGCGATCAAACGCAACTTCGGTAACTCCAGCTTTCAGTGCCTTCTCGGCAACGCGCTTGCCAACCAGAGATGCAGCTGCTGCATTGCCGCCTGCACCGGACTTACCGGCCAGTTCTGCACGTACTTCAGCTTCCAGTGTGGAGGCCGAAGCCAGCACTTTAGCGTCAGGGCCGATGATGCTGGCGTAAATGTGCAAGTTGGTACGATGCACTGCCAGGCGGTTCACCTTTAACTCTGCGATCTTGGCACGCGTTTGGCGTGAACGGCGCAGACGTGATTGTTTCTTATCCATCGTCAACCCCTATTACTTCTTCTTGGTTTCTTTAAGGACTACCACTTCGTCCGAGTAACGAACGCCCTTGCCCTTATAAGGCTCAGGTTCGCGGTAAGCACGAACTTCTGCAGCAACCTGGCCAACACGTTGCTTGTCGATACCCTTGATCAGGATTTCGGTCTGCGTCGGTGTTGCCACGGTGACGCCTTCTGGCATCTGATGAACAACAGGATGCGAAAAACCGAGCGACAGGTTCAACTTGTCACCTTGAGCTTGCGCACGAAAACCCACGCCAACCAGGTTCAGCTTCTTTTCGAAGCCCTTGGTTACGCCGTTGACCATGTTGTTGACCAGAGCACGCAGTGTGCCGGACATCGCATTGGCTTCGCGGCTGTCGTCAGCGGCCGCGAAATTCAGCGTGCCGTTGTTGTTTTCGATTTTTACCAGGCCATTCAAAGCCTGGGAAAGCGAGCCCAATGGGCCCTTGACTGTGATCTGCGCTGCTGTAATGGTCGCTTCCGCGCCAGTCGGCAGTGCAATCGGCATTTTACCTACACGTGACATATTGCACTCCTTAGGCGACGTAGCAAATAACTTCGCCACCGACACCGGTTGCGCGCGCTTTGCGGTCCGTCATGACACCAGCAGGTGTCGAAATAATTGCCACACCTAAGCCGTTCATCACGTTAGGGATGTCATCTTTGCCCTTGTAGATCCGCAGCCCTGGACGGGATACGCGATCAAGACGTTCGATAACAGGACGGCCGGCGTAATACTTCAAACCGATTTTGAGTTCCGCTTTGCCGCCTTCTTCTGCGACAGCGAAATCTTCAATGTAACCCTCGTCCTTGAGGACGTTGGCAATCGCAATCTTGACCTTCGACGATGGCATTGCCACGGTTGTCTTGTGAACTACTTGCGCATTGCGGATACGGGTCAGCATATCGGCGATAGGATCGCTCATACTCATTGCATATTCTCCTATTACCAGCTTGCTTTAGTCATACCCGGAATTTCGCCACGCATGGCGATTTCACGGAGCTTAATACGGCCCAGACCGAACTTGCGGAAAGTGCCACGTGGACGACCAGTCAGGGAGCAACGATTACGTTGACGGGTCGGAGCCGAGTTACGTGGCAGCGCTTGCAATTTCAAGCGAGCTTCGTAGCGCTCTTCTTCCGACTTCGATTGGTCATCAATGATTGCCTTTAACTCGGCACGCTTACCGGCGTATTTCTTTACCAGGTCAGCGCGCTTTTGTTCACGGTTAATCAGTGCCAGTTTTGCCATGGCAACCTCAGTTTCTGAACGGAAATTTAAATGCGGCGAGAAGCGATTTTGCTTCGTCGTCGGTCTTTGCAGTCGTCGTGATACTGATATTCATACCACGCAACACATCAATCTTGTCGTATTCAATTTCGGGGAAAATGATCTGCTCTTTCACGCCGATATTGTAGTTACCACGACCGTCAAATGCACGACCGGAGACGCCACGGAAGTCACGAACGCGCGGCAGCGCGACTGTGATCAGGCGATCCAGAAACTCGTACATATGAGCGCCACGCAATGTAACCATGCAACCGATTGGATAGCCTTCGCGGATCTTGAAGCCCGCGATAGCTTTCCGTGCCTTGGTCACGACTGGCTTCTGACCTGCAATCTTGGTCAAATCGCCAACAGCGTGTTCAATGATTTTCTTGTCCGCAATCGCTTCCGACAGACCCATGTTCAGGGTGATCTTCAGGATGCGCGGCACTTCCATTACGGACTTGTAAGCGTATTTCGCTGTCAGGTCGGTAACGACTTTATCTTTATAGAATTCTTGGAGACGGGCCATGATCTCTTAAACCTTAACAACTTCGCCGCTGGACTTGAAAACGCGGACTTTCTTGCCGTCCACATCTTTAAAACCAACGCGATCTGCCTTGCCAGTTGCAGCGTTGAACAACGCAACATTTGACACGTGAATTGGCATCAGCTTGTCAATGATGCCACCAGTTACACCAGTCATCGGGTTTGGCTTGGTCGCTTTTTTAGCGACGTTGACACCCTCTACGACGACGTGATTAGCATCAACGCGTTGCTTTACAACACCGCGCTTGCCCTTGTCTTTACCAGTCAGGACGATTACTTCGTCGCTTTTCCGAATCTTATCCATCTCGACTCCTTACAGCACTTCAGGCGCGAGCGACACAATCTTCATGAAGCGCTCAGTGCGCAGTTCACGAGTGACTGGTCCAAAAATACGCGTACCAATTGGCTCAAGCTTCGCGTTCAGCAACACTGCTGCATTGCCATCGAACTTGACCAACGAACCATCTTGACGGCGAACACCCTTAGCGGTCCGCACGACAACGGCGTTATAGATCTCGCCCTTTTTGACGCGACCACGTGGCGCTGCCACTTTGACGGTAACCTTGATCACATCACCAATGCTGGCATAGCGACGCTTGGAACCACCCAGAACTTTGATACACATGACTTCGCGTGCACCAGTGTTGTCGGCTACTTCGAGCCGGCTTTCCGTTTGAATCATAATATTTTCTTTCCCAACTTAACTCGCTGCCGCACGATGCGGATTTACGGTCAGTCTTGGTCCTGTCAGGGCAACTCTGCTGAGCGCACTGCTTAGGTGGACGACTTCCAAAACTTCTTGCTAGAACAAAAATGTACTGCGGGGTGGTGCTATTTTTTCTTGCCCGCTCTTGTTGGAAGCCAACAGGAGCGAAGCCAAGCATTATTACATCAAAATGCTTGGCTCGCAACCATTACTTACAGGACTTGTGCCACTTGTACCACACGTGTCACGCTCCAAGCTTTAGTCTTGGAGATTGGACGTCCTTCTTGGATCTCGACAACGTCGCCTTCCTTGGCCTGGTTGGTTTCGTCATGTGCATGGTACTTGTTGGTACGCACGATGATTTTGCCATACAGAGGATGCTTGACGTGGCGTTCGATCAGGACGGTAACAGTCTTGTCCATTTTATCGGACACTACTTTACCAACCAGCGTGCGCTTGAGCGCTTGTTTCACTTGATCGTTCATTACAGGGCGCCCTTCGAATTGATCACGGTCTTGACCCGTGCTATATCGCGACGAACTTTCTTCAATTGCGACGTATTGCTCAATTGCTGAGTTGCGATTTGCATGCGGAGGCTAAATTGTGCCTTCAGCAATTCGTTCAGCTCTTTCGTCAAGGCCGCTTGATCTTTGTCGCGGAGTTCAGATGCTTTCATGTTTAACTCCAATTATTGGCCAATTTGACGCACGACGAACGTGGTCAACAGTGGCAATTTAGCTGCAGCCAAACGGAATGCCTCGCGCGCCAGTGTTTCATCGACGCCATCCATCTCGTACAGCATTTTACCTGGCTGGATTTCAGCCACGTAGTACTCGGGATTACCCTTACCGTTACCCATACGGACTTCGGCAGGCTTTTGCGAAATTGGCTTATCCGGGAAAATACGAATCCAGATACGACCACCCCGTTTGATATGACGGGTCATTGCGCGACGAGCTGCTTCAATCTGACGCGCGGTGATACGACCGCGGCCAACCGCTTTCAAGCCAAATTCGCCGAACGACACGGCAGTGCCGCGCGAATGCGAAATGCCTTTGTTGCGGCCTTTTTGCTCTTTACGATATTTTCTGCGTGCTGGTTGCAGCATGATTATTCTCCTGCTTTCTCAGCCGGTGCAGCAACAGCAGCAACACCTTCAGCAGCACCATCCGGCTTCTTGGCACGGGCCGGACGCGCAGCTGGCGCACCTGGACCTGCCGTTGTAGTTTTAGCACGTGGACGACCGGCTGGCTTGCCATCATCGCGACGTGGACCACGGCGTTTCTTGTCATCGTCGTTAGGGACGTCGATTACCGGCGCATCGCCGTTAGCCAGACGATCGCCCTTGTAAACCCAGACTTTGATGCCGATAATGCCGTACGTGGTTTCAGCTTCGCCGAAACCGTAGTCGATGTCAGCGCGCAGTGTGTGAAGCGGTACGCGACCTTCGCGGTACCATTCGGTACGTGCGATTTCGATACCGTTCAGACGACCGGACGACATGATCTTGATCCCTTGCGCGCCCAGACGCATTGCGTTCTGCATCGCACGTTTCATCGCGCGGCGGAACATGATGCGTTTTTCGAGCTGTTGCGCGATCGAGTCAGCGATCAGTTGTGCGTCGATTTCAGGCTTACGAATTTCTTCGATATTAACGTGAACCGGCACACCCATCAGCTTAGTCAGCGCGGACTTCAGTACTTCGATGTCCTCGCCTTTTTTACCAATAACAACACCAGGGCGCGAGCTGTAAATCGTGATGCGTGCATTCTTTGCAGGACGCTCGATAACAACGCGGCCGACCGATGCGTTCTTCAGTTTTTTCTTGAGGAAAGCGCGAACTTTCAGATCTTCGCCGAGCATTTGGGCAAAATTGCTATTGCCTGCATACCAGCGGGATCCCCAGTTACGTGTAACCGCAAGGCGAAAACCGGTTGGATGAATCTTCTGTCCCATCGTGACTCCTTAGTTTCCGACAGTCACGTAAATGTGACAGGATTGCTTCGAGATACGATCGCCACGGCCTTTAGCACGCGCTGTGAAGCGCTTGAGGACCGAACCTTTTTCCACGTAAATCGTCGTAACTTTCAGCTCGTCGATGTCGGCACCGTCATTGTGTTCTGCGTTCGCAATTGCGGACTCCAGAACACGCTTGATGATGGCTGCACCTTTCTTAGGGCTGAAAGTCAGGATGTTTAGCGCGTGATCAATTTTTTTGCCGCGAATCAGGTCGGCGACCAGACGGCCCTTTTGGGCCGACAGGCGCACGCCGCGGAGGGTAGCTTTAGTTTCCATCATCGGACCTTATTTCTTAGCCTTCTTATCAGCAGCATGACCCTTGAACGTACGGGTCAGCGCGAATTCGCCGAGCTTGTGACCAACCATGTTCTCGGACACATATACCGGGACGTGTTGCTTGCCGTTATGCACGGCAATCGTCAGACCGATAAAATCCGGCATGATGGTCGAGCGACGGGACCAAGTCTTGATTGGCTTCTTGTCTTTGACTGCTTGCGCAGTTTCAACTTTTTTCACCAGGTGGGCGTCGCAGAACGGCCCTTTTTTCAATGAACGTGTCATGTTTTATCCCTTATTTCTTGCCGCGGCGCGAGACGATCATGGAAGTAGTACGCTTGTTGCTGCGTGTCTTCTTACCCTTAGTCTGTTGACCCCATGGCGAAACTGGATGACGACCAGCTGCAGTCTTACCTTCACCACCACCGTGAGGATGGTCGACCGGGTTCATGACCACACCGCGAACGGTAGGACGAACACCGCGCCAACGCATCGCACCCGCTTTACCGATCTTGCGCAGGCTGTGTTCGGCATTGCCGACTTCACCTACGGTAGCACGGCATTCGATGTGCACGCGGCGAACTTCACCGGAGCGCAAACGAATCTGAGCGTAAGTACCTTCACGAGCCATCAGCACGACGCCGGCGCCGGCGGTACGGGCCATTTGGGCACCCTTACCTGGCAGCATTTCGACGCAATGCAGAATCGTACCAACCGGAATGTTACGGATTGGCAGGCAGTTGCCGGATTTGATCGGTGCTTCCGAGCCGCTCATTACCTGGTCGCCTACAGCCATGCCTTTAGTGGCGATGATGTAGTGACGCTCGCCGTCGGCGTAGCACAACAGGGCGATATTCGCGGTGCGGTTTGGATCGTATTCGATACGTTCCACTTTCGCAGGAATGCCATCCTTGGTGCGCTTGAAGTCGATCAGGCGGTAATGCTGCTTATGACCACCGCCGATGTGGCGAGTAGTGATATGGCCGTTGTTGTTACGGCCGGCTGTTTTCGATTTCTTCTCAACCAGGGCTGCGAATGGACGGCCTTTATACAGGTCGGGATTAACGACCTTGACCATGCCACGGCGGCCCGGCGAGGTTGGTTTAACTTTAACGAGTGCCATTATTTAGCCTCCTCGGTGAAGTTGATCTCTTGACCCGGCTTCAAGCATACGAATGCACGACGGGTGTGGTTGCGGCGACCCATGGTCTTGCCGCTACGCTTTTGCTTACCCTGGCGATTGGCAACTTGTACCGATTCAACCTGAACTTTGAAGAGCAGCTCGACAGCAGCCTTGACTTCCAGCTTGGTAGCGTCTGGTGCGATACGGAAAACGACTTGCTCGTTCTTCTCCGCAACCATCGTTGCCTTTTCGGAAATCACTGGCGCCAGCAACACTTTCATCAAGCGTTCTTCGCTATGTTTAATTGCGTTCATGCCAGCATCTCCTCAATCTTCGCCAAAGCCAGCTTGGTGATCAGGATCTTCTTGTAGAACACAAGCGATACTGGATCAGCGTGACGTGGCTCACATACCAGGAAGCCTGGCAGGTTGCGCGACGCCAACAACAGGTTTTCTTCCAGGTTGTCGGTAATCACCAACACGGAATCCAGACCCATGGTCTTCAGCTTTTGTGACAGCAGCTTGGTCTTTGGCGCTTCGACCGAGAAATTCTCGACGACCGACAGGCGACCTTCGCGTGCCAACTGCGACAGAATCGAGCAGAGACCTGCGCGATACATCTTCTTGTTTACTTTGTGGGTGAAGTTCTCATCCGGCGAGTTCGGGAAAATCCGACCACCGCCGCGCCACAGTGGCGAGGACGACATACCGGCACGAGCGCGGCCAGTACCCTTTTGGCGCCATGGCTTCTTAGTCGTGTGATGCACTTCTTCACGGTCTTTTTGCTTACGGTTACCGCTACGAGCGTTAGCCTGGTAAGCAACTACGACCTGGTGAATCAGAGCTTCGTTGTAGTCGCGGCCGAAAATGGTATCCGGAGCAGCAACGTTCGAAGCAGCTTGACCTTGGTCATTCAGGAGCTTGAGTTCCATGAATTAGGCTCCCTTCTTAGCTTTGATTTTGATCGCAGGGCTGACCACGACTTGGCCGTTCTTTGCACCTGGAACCGCGCCCTTGACCAGCAGCAGTTGGCGCTCAGCGTCAACACGTGCGATCTCGAGGTTTTGCGTGGTTACAGTAACGTCACCCATGTGACCGGTCATGCGCTTACCAGGGAAAACGCGACCTGGATCCTGCGCCATACCGATGGAACCTGGAACATTATGCGAACGGGAGTTACCGTGGGTAGCACGACCGGACGAGAAGTTGTGACGCTTGATGGTACCAGCGTAACCCTTACCGATCGAGACACCTTGAACGTCAACCTTTTGACCGACTTCGAACAGGCTAGCAGCGATAACTTCGCCGGCCTTCAGCTCGGAAGCCTTGGTTGAATCAATGCGGAATTCTCTGAGGATGGTACCAGCCTCGACGCCAGCTTTGGCGTAGTGACCGGCGGCGGCTTTAGTCACGCGTGAAGCGCGACGCGAACCGAATGCAACTTGAACAGCGGTATAACCGTCTGTTTCAGGCGTTTTGATTTGGGTCACGCGGTTGTTCGACACGTCCAACACGGTTACTGGGATTGAATCCCCATCTTCCGTGAAGATGCGCATCATGCCAACCTTGCGACCAACAAGGCCTAAGCTCATTGTTTTTCTCCATTCCCGCCTACGATTGGGCAGGGCTGATGTTTGTACAACTAAAATAAGCACGACTGCAAAGACGAAATCCGCCGGCAATCGCACCGAAGCCGATCAGTATAACCGCGTAAATTTTTATTTGCAAGACCATCTTTGTCGTGGTATGTCAAACATTCAGCGGTTAAGGCTGATTTACAACACCCGAAAAAACTGGGGGCAGACCATTCGCCACGCTGCCGCGGCTCCTGAAGTCTGCCCCACAATTATTGCGAATTTATTACTGCAGCTTGATTTCCACGTCCACGCCGGCTGGCAGGTCCAGCTTCATCAACGCATCGACAGTCTTGTCGGTTGGGTCAACGATGTCCATCAGACGCTGGTGGGTACGGATTTCGAACTGATCGCGCGAAGTCTTGTTGACGTGCGGCGAACGCAATACGTCAAAACGCTGGATACGTGTCGGCAGTGGTACTGGACCCTTGACGACGGCGCCGGTGCGCTTGGCTGTATCAACGATTTCCTGAGCCGACTGGTCGATCAGTTTGTAGTCGAAAGCCTTCAGGCGGATGCGGATTTTTTGGTTAGGAGCTGACATGATTTTCCTTAAAAGAACGAACCGTGGATGACAGCCACCCACGGTATATGAGTACATTGACAAGCCGCCGGAGCGGCCTGCCTATTGCCTTGCAACTTTGCTATTACGCGTCAGGCAGGATCTTGGCAACAACGCCTGCACCAACAGTACGGCCACCTTCGCGGATCGCGAAACGCAGACCTTCTTCCATCGCGATCGGGTTGATCAGCATCACTGTGATCGACACGTTATCGCCTGGCATGACCATTTCTTTGTCTTTCGGCAACTCGATCGAACCAGTCACGTCCGTCGTACGGAAGTAGAACTGTGGACGGTAGTTGTTGAAGAACGGCGTGTGACGGCCGCCTTCGTCTTTCGACAGAACATAGATCTCGCCTGTGAAATGCTTGTGTGGCTTGATCGAACCTGGCTTGGCCAACACTTGGCCCCGCTCCACGTCTTCACGCTTGGTGCCGCGCAGCAGCACGCCTACGTTGTCGCCGGCTTGACCTTGGTCCAGCAGCTTGCGGAACATTTCAACGCCAGTACATGTGGTGTCTTGTGTATCGCGGATACCCACGATTTGCAGCGCTTCGCCAACCTTGACGATACCGCGCTCAACACGACCGGTCACAACCGTACCGCGGCCGGAGATCGAGAACACGTCTTCCACTGGCAGCAGGAAGGCGCCATCAACAGCACGTTCCGGTGTCGGGATGTAAGTGTCCAGTGCTTCCGCCAGAGCCATGATGGCTTGCTCGCCCAATGGGCCAGTGTCGCCTTCCAGGGCCAGCTTCGCCGAACCCTTGATGATCGGCAGGTCGTCGCCTGGGAATTCGTACTTGGTCAACAGCTCGCGCACTTCCATTTCGACCAGCTCGAGCAACTCTTCGTCGTCGACCATGTCGGCCTTGTTCAGGAACACGATGATGTATGGCACACCAACTTGACGCGACAGCAGGATGTGTTCGCGAGTCTGTGGCATCGGGCCGTCAGCTGCGGAGCACACCAGGATCGCGCCGTCCATCTGAGCCGCGCCAGTGATCATGTTCTTCACATAGTCAGCATGGCCTGGGCAGTCAACGTGAGCGTAGTGGCGGTTTGCAGTTTCGTATTCAACGTGAGCAGTGTTGATCGTGATGCCGCGCGCTTTTTCTTCCGGCGCTGCGTCAATCTGATCGTACGCTTTGGCTTCGCCGCCAAACTTCTTCGACAATACTGTCGCGATCGCTGCTGTCAGCGTGGTCTTGCCGTGGTCGACGTGGCCGATAGTGCCGACGTTGACGTGCGGCTTGGTCCGCTCGAATTTACCTTTTGCCATTTTATTCTTCCTTCAAAAAGAACGATGTCGTTAAACAATGAGTGAAACATTTCAGCCCTTGCCCGCTCGTGGCGGACAAGGGTTACTTGCTTGATTACTTGGCTTTGGACGTTACGATTGCATCGATAACGTTCTTCGGCGCTTCGGAGTAATGCTTGAATTCCATCGAGTAGGTTGCACGGCCTTGTGTAGCCGAACGCAACGAAGTCGAGTAACCGAACATTTCCGACAGAGGTACTTCGGCCTTGATGATCTTGCCGCCACCGCCGGCGATTTCATCCATGCCTTGCACCATGCCGCGACGCGACGACAGATCGCCCATCACGGTACCAGCGTAGTCTTCCGGAGTTTCGACTTCAACAGCCATCATTGGCTCCAGAATAACCGGGCTGGCTTTACGGCAGCCGTCCTTGAACGCCATCGAAGCGGCCATGCGGAACGCATTTTCGTTCGAGTCAACGTCATGGTAAGAACCGAAGAACAGGGTTACCTTGACGTCTACCACTGGGTAGCCGGCCAGGACACCGGTGTTCAATGTTTCGCGGACACCCTTTTCAACTGCAGGGATGTATTCGCGTGGAACGGTACCGCCCTTGATCGCGTCGACGAACTCAAAGCCCTTGCCTGGTTCTTGCGGTTCGATCTTCAGAACCACGTGACCGTATTGACCACGACCACCGGATTGCTTGACGAATTTGCCTTCGATTTCTTCGCAAGTCTTGCGGATGGTTTCGCGATACGCAACCTGTGGCTTACCGACAGTCGCTTCAACGTTGAATTCACGCTTCATGCGATCGACGATAATATCCAGATGCAACTCGCCCATACCGGCGATGATGGTCTGGCCCGACTCTTCGTCTGTGCGGACACGGAACGAAGGATCTTCTTGCGCCAGACGGTTCAGCGCCAGGCCCATTTTTTCCTGGTCAGCCTTGGTCTTAGGCTCGACTGCCTGCGAAATCACCGGCTCCGGGAACACCATGCGTTCCAGGATGATGAATGCGCTGGTGTCGCACAATGTATCGCCAGTAGTCGTATCTTTCATCCCGATCAGCGCAGCGATGTCGCCAGCCAGGATTTCCTTGATTTCTTCGCGCTGGTTGGCGTGCATCTGCACGATACGGCCGATACGCTCTTTCTTGCCCTTGATCGAGTTCAACACGGTGTCGCCCGAGTTCAAAGTACCCGAGTAGCAGCGCATGAAGCAGATCTGACCAACGAACGGATCGGTTGCGATCTTGAACGCCAAGCCGGAGAACTTTTCAGTGTCTTCCGCTTTACGCGAGATCGGCGCATCATCTTCGTCCAGGCCAGGAACCGGCGGCACGTCCAGCGGCGACGGCAGGTAGTCGACCACGCCGTCCAGCATGGCTTGCACGCCCTTGTTCTTGAACGCCGTGCCGCACATCATCGGCACTATTTCGCTGGCGAGGGTACGCTGACGGATCGCAGCCTTGATTTCGGCTTCAGTCAAGTCACCTTCTTCCAGGTACTTGTTCATCAGATCTTCCGATGCTTCAGCAGCGGCTTCGACCATGTTTTCGCGCCACTTGGCAGCATCCGCAGCCAGTTCGGCCGGAATGTCGCGGTAGTCGAAAGTCATGCCCTGGGTATCGTCGTGCCAGTAGATCGCCTTCATCTTGACCAGGTCGATCACGCCTTCGAACTTGTCTTCAGCGCCGATAGGTACTTGCATAGGTACAGGGTTAGCCTTCAGGCGAGCGCGCATCTGCTCGAAAACCTTGAAGAAGTTCGCGCCGGTACGGTCCATCTTGTTGACGAATGCCAGACGTGGAACCTTGTACTTGTTAGCTTGACGCCACACTGTTTCCGACTGCGGCTGCACGCCGCCGACTGCACAGTAAACCATGCAGGCGCCGTCCAGAACACGCATCGAGCGTTCAACTTCAATCGTGAAGTCAACGTGGCCCGGTGTGTCGATGATGTTGATGTGGTGAGGCTGGAAATTACCCGCCATGCCCTTCCAGAAACAGGTGGTCGCAGCGGAAGTGATCGTGATGCCACGCTCTTGTTCCTGCTCCATCCAGTCCATGGTGGCCGCGCCATCATGCACTTCACCGATTTTGTGATTCACACCGGTATAAAACAGAACGCGTTCTGTAGTCGTGGTTTTACCTGCATCGATGTGAGCGGAGATACCGATATTGCGATAGCGCTCAATGGGGGTCTTGCGAGCCATGATTTAATCCTAAGTCTTTTAATGCACGAAACCGAGCGCCATTTTTGATAAAAATATGCGCTCGGCTCGAACAAATTTCAGATGCGGACAGCGGCTCGAATCAGGGAGCCGGCTGCCCAGTCTATTAGAAGCGGAAGTGCGAGAACGCCTTGTTCGCTTCTGCCATACGGTGAACTTCGTCACGCTTTTTCATTGCGCCGCCGCGGCCTTCTGCGGCTTCCATCAATTCGCCGCCCAGGCGTTGCGGCATCGATTTTTCGCTGCGCTTGTTGGCTGCTTCACGCAACCAGCGCATCGACAACGCCATACGACGGACAGGACGGACTTCAACTGGCACCTGGTAGTTTGCACCACCAACGCGACGCGACTTGACTTCAACCAATGGTTTGGCGTTGCTGATAGCAAGGGCAAACACTTCCAGCGGATCTTTGCCGGATTTGGCTTGAATGTGCTCGAAGGCACCGTAAATGATGTTTTCTGCGACCGATTTCTTACCGGACAACATCAGGACGTTGACGAACTTCGCAACATCAACATTACCGAATTTCGGATCCGGCAGAATCTCCCGCTTGGGAACTTCACGACGACGTGGCATTTCGATTCCTTTCAATCTTCAGTTGAGCGACAGATCTTTTGTATCTGCACACTCGCGGACAGCCATCATAGCTACCCACTTACTCGGCCCATTGGGGACCGACACTTATTCGTTCGGCTTACGCCTGGCGAAAACTATTATTTCTTTGCAGCCTTGGCACGCTTTGCACCGTACTTCGAACGTGCTTGCTTACGATCCTTGACGCCCTGGGTATCCAGTGCACCGCGAACCATGTGGTAACGCACACCCGGCAAGTCTTTTACACGGCCGCCGCGCAACAGCACGACACTATGTTCTTGCAGGTTATGGCCTTCACCGCCGATGTACGAAATGACTTCGAAACCGTTGGTCAGGCGAACTTTGGCAACTTTACGCAAAGCCGAGTTAGGCTTCTTTGGAGTTGTCGTATAAACGCGGGTGCAAACGCCGCGTTTTTGCGGGCTGTTTTCCAGCGCTGGTGATTTGCTCTTTACGACCGCAGAAACGCGCGGCTGGCGAATCAATTGATTGATGGTTGGCATCGTTATATATCCAACAAAATTACGACGTTAATAACAACAATCCCGAAATCGGTTGTCCGGGATTGGACAGATACTTGCGCAAGGAATCGTGCGAATCGCACAACACCTGCGCACAATTCGATTCAGCAGTAGAGGAGGAACGCGCTATAAGAAAGCGGAAGCAGACCAAAGAACGTTCGGCCCATAGAGCCTACAATCGAGAACCCGCGAGTATATCCCTATGATGCCTCGCAGTCAACCGCTGTCTGTGATGGCCGCTCCGTAAACGCAACAGTCCGGCGAGCAGGATTGTTGCCATATCGACCATTTCACCAACGCCGCGCCCGGCTATATCTCATATGGCGCGATACCCGGCGCCAGCTTTGCGGGATAATGGGATTCGACTATCCTCTGCCGCCATGATGCTTGCCTTGTTTCGCCGCAAAAACCTGTTCGTGCTGGTTACTTACCTGGCCTTGTCCCTAGTCCCCTTCGTACCCTTGCTGTTCGGGCAGACGGTAGATCATCCTGCCCGCATCGTTGCCACCGAAATGGCGCTGTGGCTGGTGATCTGGTCGATTTTCAAGCGCCCCGCCCGGTTTCACTGGCTGTTGATCCCGGCCTTTCTTGCGCTGCCGACCGAACTCTACCTGCGCAAGTTCTACGGCCAGGGAATCTCCACCCATCATCTGGGCATCATTGCCGAAACCAGTCCCGGCGAAGCGCTGGAGTTCCTGGGCGACAAAATCTGGTGGCTAGCGCTGATCCTTGCGCTGGTCGTGTTGTGGTGGGCACTCAGCTGGCTGGCGGCCAGCCGTACCCGCGACCTGGATCTGGAAGGGCCTTCGCGCTGGTTCGGTTGGTTAGTACTTGCTGTCGGCCTATGCCTCTGGTTATATGGACAAGAGATTGGAGTTCAGCCAGCACCCGGCAGTGCCGAACGAAGCAGCCTGGCGGCCAGCCCAGGCCTGCACTTCGGCAAGCTGCCGAGCTGGGCGGCGACGCCGCTGGAAGCGGAGCCGGTCAGCCGCACCTGGCCCTTCGGCCTGGCGGTGCGCGGCTACGATTTCTGGAAAGAACGGGAATACCTGGACGACCTCGAACACAAGAACAGCCAGTTCCATTTCGGCGCGCATCAGGCCAGCCATCAGGACACGCCGCAAATCATGGTCATGGTGATCGGCGAATCGTCGCGCTACGACCGCTGGGGCCTGAACGGCTATCAGCGCGACACCAATCCCCTGCTCGGCAAGGAAAGCAACCTGGTCAGTTTTTCAGATGTGATTACGTCGGTGTCGGCTACCCGGCTGTCAGTGCCGGTGATGGTCTCGCGCAAGCCGGCCACCGAGAGCCTGAAGGCCGGCTTTGCCGAAAAATCGTTCATCACCGGCTATAAGGAAGCCGGTTTCAAAACCTACTGGATCTCGAATCAGATGTCCTACGGCAAGTTCGATACGCCGGTGTCGGTCTTCGCCAACGAGGCGGACGTGGTGCAGTTTCTGAATCTGGGCGGCTTTACCGACGCATCGAATCTGGATGCGATCCTATTGCCGCAACTGCAAAAAGCCATGGCCGACCCGGCGCCGAAAAAACTGATTGTACTGCACACGCTCGGCAATCATTGGAATTACAGCCACCGCTATCCGCAAGAATTCGATAAATGGCGGCCTTCCTTGTTCGGCATCGAGCATCCGGCCTATACCAACCTGGCTAACAAGCCGGCGCTGAGCAATAGCTACGACAACTCGATCCGCTATGTCGACTGGTTCCTGGCCCAGGTCATCGGCCAGCTGCGGGATTCCAGGCAATTGAGCGCAATGATGTATTTTTCAGACCACGGCCAGACCTTGTACGACGGCAGCTGCAAGATCGCCTTCCACGGCCACAATACTCAGTTCGAATTCCATATCCCCGCGCTGATGTGGTATTCCGACATTTATAAGCAATCCTATCCCGACAAGGTCGACCAGCTGCAACGTCACAAGCGCGCACGCATGACGACTGAAAACGTCTTCCATTCGCTGCTCGACCTGGCCGACATCCGATATCCGGACGAGCATCTGGATTGGAGTTTCCTGAGCAGCAAGCTGCGTCCGCACAAGCGCTACGTCGACAGCTACGGCTGGACCGATTACGACAACTCCACTTTCAAAGGCGATTGCCGGGAAGTGATCGACAACGGCAAGCCCATGCGCCAGCAAAAGGATTGAAGGCATCGCCGGCCGGCGTTACGGCTGGCTGATCTTGCAGGCATAAAAAAACGGCAGCGGATTTTCATCCACTGCCGTTTTGTCTTGCAGATTCGCTGCAGCGTATTACGCTTCGCCGCTCTCTTGCGCACCCAGCTCTTCAGCTGCGCGTGCTTCCGCAGCCGCCAGGCGTGCTGCCTGTTCGGATTGCAGCAGCGCGGTGCGCTCTTCCGCTTCCCAGCTGTCTTTTTCCTTGCGTGCACGATGGAACGCGAGACCGGTGCCGGCTGGAATCAGACGACCGACGATAACGTTTTCCTTCAGGCCGCGCAGCGTGTCTTTCTTGCCCATGATTGCGGCTTCGGTCAACACGCGGGTGGTTTCCTGGAACGATGCGGCCGAAATAAACGAATCGGTCGACAGCGATGCCTTGGTAATACCCAGCAGTACGTTTTCGTAGGTTGCAGGAATCTTGCCCGCTGCAATCACGCGATCGTTTTCGTCCAGCAGTTCCGAACGCTCGACCTGCTCGCCGGTGATGTAAGACGCATCGCCGGCATCAACGATCTGAACGCGGCGCAACATCTGGCGCACGATCACTTCGATGTGCTTGTCGTTGATCTTCACGCCTTGCAAGCGATACACGTCCTGGACTTCGTCGACGATGTAACGCGCCAGCGCTTCGATACCCAACAGGCGCAGGATGTCTTGCGGATCGGCTGGGCCGTCGACAATCATTTCACCCTTGTTCACGACCTGGCCGTCATGCACCAGCACTTGCTTGTCCTTGGTAATCAGGAACTCGTGCTTGTTGCCGTCCATGTCCGTGATTTCCAGACGCTGCTTACCCTTGGTTTCCTTACCGAACGCCACAGTACCCGTGACTTCAGCCAGCATACCTGCATCCTTCGGCGAACGTGCTTCGAACAGCTCGGCAACGCGCGGCAGACCCCCGGTAATATCGCGTGTCTTTTGCGATTCAGTCGGGATACGCGCCAGCACTTCACCAACGTGCACTTGCTGACCGTCTTTCACGGTAATCAGCGCGCCCACCTGGAAGCCGATCGTCACTGCGTGTTCAGTACCGGCGATCTTGACTTCTTCGCCTTGCTCGTTCAACAGCTTGACCTGCGGACGAACAGTCTTGGTAACCGAACCGCGACGCTTCGCATCGATAACCACCAGAGTCGACAGGCCGGTGACTTCATCGATCTGACGGGCCACGGTCGAACCTTCTTCGACGTTCTCGAAGCGGACGGTACCGGTGTACTCGGTAATGATCGGACGGGTCAGCGGATCCCATGTCGCCAGTGCTGTACCAGCCTTGATGGTCAAGCCATCCTTGACGATCAGGGTTGCACCGTAAGGTACTTTATGACGCTCACGCTCACGGCCATGGTCGTCGGTGATCAGGACTTCGCCGGAACGGGAAATCACGATCAGCTCGCCCTTGCCGTTAGTCACGTAACGCATGGTCGCCGTGAAGCGGACCGTGCCGTTGGACTTGGCTTCAACACTGGATGCCACTGCCGAACGCGACGCCGCACCACCGATGTGGAAGGTACGCATGGTCAGCTGTGTACCAGGCTCACCGATCGACTGCGCAGCAACCACACCGACTGCTTCACCGTTGTTGACCAGCGTGCCGCGGCCCAGGTCGCGACCGTAACATTGCGCGCACAGGCCGTAGCGCGTGTCGCAAGTCAGCGGCGTGCGGACCTTGACTTCATCGATGCCGAGGCGTTCGATTTCTTCGACTGCATCTTCGTCCAGCAAAGTACCGGATTCATACAGGGTGCCCTGGGTTTCCGGATTGACGATATCGTTGGCCGCAACACGGCCGAGGATACGGTCGCGCAGCGCTTCGATCACTTCACCGCCTTCAACCATTGCCTTCATCGAGGCGCCGTTGGAGGTGCCGCAATCATCTTCGATCACGACCAGATCCTGGGTCACGTCAACCAGACGACGCGTCAGGTAACCCGAGTTCGCTGTCTTCAGCGCGGTATCGGCCAGACCTTTACGTGCACCGTGGGTCGAAATGAAGTACTGCAAAACGTTCAGACCTTCGCGGAAGTTCGCGGTGATCGGCGTTTCGATAATCGAACCATCCGGTTTCGCCATCAGGCCGCGCATACCGGCCAGCTGACGGATCTGTGCTGCGGAACCGCGTGCACCGGAGTCGGCCATCATGTAAATCGCGTTGAACGATTCCTGGGTGCCCTTGGTGCCGTCGCGGCGGACCACGTCTTCTACCTTGAGCTGCTCCATCATGGCCTTGCCGACGTCGTCGCCGGCCTTGCCCCAGATATCCACAACCTTGTTGTAGCGTTCGCCGGCAGTCACCAGACCGGACGAATACTGCTGTTCGATCTGCTTCACTTCTTGTTCCGCGGTCGCGATGATGGTTGCCTTTTGCGGCGGTACCAGCATGTCGTCCACGCAGATCGAGATACCGGCGCGAGTCGCCAGGCGGAAACCGGACTGCATCAGCTGGTCGGCAAACACCACCGTCGCGCGCAGGCCGCACTTACGGAACGATGTGTTGATCAGCTTCGAGATTTCCTTCTTCTTCAACGCGCGGTTCAGCACGGTGAACGGCAGGCCCTTAGGCAGGATTTCCGACAGGATCGCACGGCCGACAGTCGTTTCGTAACGCTTGATGGTCTTGACGAATTCGCCAGTCACCGCATCCTTCGGATACTCGGTGATACGCACGGTAATGCGGGTTGTCAGCTCGACTTCCTTGTTGTCGTAGGCACGGATGGCTTCCGACACGTCAGGGAACATCATGCCTTCGCCCTTGCCGTTGATTTGCTCACGGGTGGCGTAGTACAGACCCAGCACGATATCCTGCGACGGTACGATCGACGGCTCGCCGTTCGATGGGAACAGGATGTTGTTGGAAGCCAGCATCAAAGTGCGCGCTTCCATCTGTGCTTCGATCGACAGTGGAACGTGGACCGCCATCTGGTCGCCGTCAAAGTCGGCGTTGAATGCGGCGCAGACCAGCGGGTGCAATTGGATTGCCTTGCCTTCGATCAGGACCGGCTCGAACGCCTGGATGCCCAGACGGTGCAAGGTAGGCGCACGGTTCAGCATGACCGGATGTTCACGGATCACGTCTTCCAGGATGTCCCACACCACGGAAGTCTGGTTTTCAACTTCCTTCTTGGCTGCCTTGATCGTGCTGGCGATGCCCATCACTTCCAGCTTGTGGAAAATGAATGGCTTGAACAGTTCCAGGGCCATCAGTTTCGGCAAGCCGCACTGATGCAGTTTCAGTTGTGGACCCACCACGATCACCGAACGGCCGGAATAGTCGACGCGCTTACCCAGCAAGTTCTGACGGAAACGGCCGCCCTTACCCTTGATCATTTCTGCCAGGGATTTCAGCGGACGCTTGTTGGCGCCAGTCATTGCCTTGCCGCGACGGCCGTTGTCCAGCAGCGAGTCAACCGCTTCCTGCAGCATCCGCTTTTCGTTGCGGGTGATGATTTCCGGCGCGCGCAATTCCATCAGGCGCTTCAGACGGTTGTTACGGTTGATGACGCGGCGATACAGGTCGTTCAGGTCGGAGGTCGCGAAACGGCCGCCATCCAGCGGCACCAGCGGACGCAGCTCAGGCGGCAGCACTGGCAACACTTCCATGATCATCCAGTCAGGCTTGATGCCCGAACGCTGGAACGCTTCCAGCACCTTCAGGCGCTTGGCGTATTTCTTGATCTTGGCTTCGGACTTCGACTCTTTCAACTCCTGACGCAGAGTCTCTGCATCGCGGTCGATATCGATCGCGCGCAGCAGCTCACGGATGCCTTCGGCGCCCATGAATGCGGTGAAATCGTCGCCGTACTCTTCGTACTTGGCGGCGTAGTCGTCTTCCGACATGATCTGGCACCGCTTCAGCGGCGTCATGCCTGGATCGGTGATGACGTAGGCTTCAAAATACAATACGCGTTCGATATCCCGCAGGGTCATGTCAAGGACCATGCCCAGACGCGACGGCAGCGATTTCAGGAACCAGATATGCGCAGTCGGCGAGGCCAGCTCAATGTGGCCCATGCGCTCGCGACGCACTTTTGCCAATGTGACTTCAACGCCGCACTTTTCGCAGATCACACCGCGATGCTTCAGACGCTTGTACTTGCCGCAGAGGCATTCGTAGTCTTTAATCGGGCCAAAAATCTTGGCGCAGAACAGACCGTCGCGCTCTGGCTTGAAGGTACGGTAGTTGATGGTTTCAGGCTTTTTTACTTCGCCATAAGACCACGAACGAATTTTTTCGGGCGACGCCAGACCAATCTTGATCGAGTCGAACTGTTCATTTTGCTGAACTTGCTTGAATAAATCGAGCAGTGCTTTCATGTATCACTCCAGTTGGCGTGAAGAAACTAAGATTCTTTACTATTGCTGCGTAGGGCGGGCAACGCTGCCCGCCCTACTGCTCTGTACTGCACCAGTACGACGGATTACTCGCGGTCGAGGTCCATGTCGATACCCAGCGAGCGGATTTCTTTCAACAACACGTTGAAGGATTCCGGCATGCCTGCATCGATCACATGGTCACCCTTGACCAGGTTTTCATACACCTTGGTACGACCGTTCACGTCATCCGACTTCACTGTCAGCATTTCCTGCAGCACGTACGATGCACCGTAAGCTTCCAATGCCCAAACTTCCATCTCACCGAAACGCTGGCCGCCGAACTGTGCTTTACCGCCCAGTGGCTGCTGTGTAACCAGCGAGTAAGGACCGGTGGAACGTGCATGCATCTTGTCGTCGACCAGATGGTGCAGTTTCAGGTAATGCATGTAGCCGACCGTGACGTTACGCTCGAAGGCTTCGCCGGTACGGCCGTCATACATCGTGACCTGGTTCTTCGAAGGCGTCATGCCTAGCTGCTTGGCGATGGCGTCCGGATAAGCCAGGTCCAGCATGCGACGAATTTCTTCTTCGTGCGCACCGTCGAACACTGGTGTCGCGAACGGCACACCTTGCTTCAGGTTGTCTGCCAGATGGAAGATTTCCTCGTCGCTCATCGCGTCCAGATCTTCTGTCTTGCCCGATTCGTTGTAGATCGTGTTCAGGAACTTGCGCAGCTCGGCAATCTTGGCTTGCGCCTTCAGCATTTCGCCGATACGCAGGCCCAGACCCTTGGCAGCCCAGCCCAGATGGACTTCCAGAACCTGACCGATGTTCATACGCGATGGCACGCCCAGCGGGTTCAGCACGATGTCTGCCGGCGTACCGTCGGCCATGTGCGGCATGTCTTCAATCGGCAGGATGCGAGAAACCACACCCTTGTTACCGTGGCGGCCCGCCATCTTGTCGCCTGGTTGCAGGCGGCGTTTGACAGCCAGGTAAACCTTGACCATCTTTTGTACGCCAGGCTGCAGCTCGTCGCCCTGAGTCAGCTTCTTGCGCTTTTCTTCAAATGCCAGATCGAACTGGTGACGCTTCTCGGCGATCGACTCCTTGATCGCTTCCAACGCTACCGCTGCATCGTCGTCCGCCGGGCGGATATCGAACCAGTGGTATTTGTCCAGGTCTGCCAGGTATTCCTTGGTCAGCTTGCTGCCCTTGGCCAGCTTCTTAGGACCGCCGTTGACAACCTTGCCGATCAACATGCGTTCCAGACGCTCGAAGGCATCGCCTTCAACAATCCGCAACTGGTCGTTCAAGTCCAGGCGATAGCGCTGCAGTTCATCGTCGATGATCTGCTGTGCGCGCTTGTCGCGCTGGATGCCTTCGCGGGTAAACACTTGCACATCGATCACGGTGCCGACCATGCCTGAAGGCACGCGCAGCGATGTATCTTTAACGTCAGAAGCTTTTTCACCGAAGATCGCGCGCAGCAGCTTTTCTTCCGGTGTCAGCTGGGTTTCGCCCTTAGGCGTCACCTTACCGACCAGCGTATCGCCGGCTTCAACTTCAGCGCCGATGTAGACGATGCCGGATTCATCCAGACGCGCCAGCTGGTTTTCAGCCAGGTTGGAGATGTCGCGGGTGATTTCTTCAGCGCCCAGCTTGGTGTCGCGTGCAACGACCGACAACTCTTCGATATGGATCGAGGTGTAGCGGTCGTCAGCCACGACTTTTTCGGAGATCAGGATCGAATCTTCGAAGTTGTAGCCGTTCCATGGCATAAACGCCACCAGCATGTTCTGACCCAGGGCCAGTTCGCCCAGATCGGTCGATGCGCCATCGGCGATCACGTCGTGCTTGGCGACGCGGTCGCCAACCTGCACGATTGGCCGCTGGTTGATGTTGGTGTTCTGGTTCGAACGTGTGTACTTGATCAGGTTGTAGATATCGACACCGACTTCGCCGGCAGTCGCTTCTTCGTCATTCACGCGAATCACGACACGACCTGCATCGACGTAATCAACGATACCGCCACGCAGTGCCTGCACGGTGGTACCCGAGTCAACTGCCACGGTACGTTCAATGCCGGTACCGACCAATGCCTTCTCTGGACGCAGGCAAGGAACTGCCTGACGCTGCATGTTGGCGCCCATCAATGCACGGTTCGCGTCATCGTGTTCGAGGAACGGGATCAGCGAAGCAGCAACCGAAACCACCTGGCCTGGCGCCACGTCCATGTACTGGACGCGTTCTGGCGACACCAGGATGGTTTCGCCGGCTTCACGCGCAGAAACCAGCTCATCCGACAACTTCATCGACTTGTCGATGGTCGCATTCGCCTGGGCGATGATGTAGCGGCCTTCTTCAATCGCCGACAGATAGTCGATCTGGTCGGTCACCTTGCTGTCTTCAACCTTGCGGTACGGTGTCTCGAGGAAACCGTATTCGTTCAGGCGAGCATACAAAGCCAGCGAGTTGATCAGACCAATGTTCGGGCCTTCCGGTGTTTCGATCGGGCAGACGCGGCCATAGTGGGTCGGATGCACGTCGCGGACTTCAAAGCCAGCGCGCTCACGGGTCAGACCGCCCGGTCCAAGTGCCGATACGCGGCGCTTGTGGGTGATTTCCGACAGCGGATTGGTCTGGTCCATAAACTGCGACAACTGCGACGAACCGAAGAATTCACGGATAGCAGCCGAGATCGGCTTGGAATTGATCAGGTCATGCGGCATCAGGTTGTCCGCTTCGGCTTGGCCGAGGCGTTCCTTGACAGCGCGCTCGACACGCACCAGGCCGGCGCGGAACTGGTTCTCAGCCAGTTCGCCGACGCAACGCACGCGACGGTTGCCCAAGTGATCGATATCGTCCACTTCGCCGCGGCCGTTACGCAATTCCACCAGGATTTTGATCACGGCCAGCACGTCGTCGTTCGACAGCGTCATGGCGCCGGTCAGTTCATCGCGGCCGATGCGGCGGTTGAACTTCATGCGGCCGACAGCCGACAGATCGTAACGATCAGCGTTGTAGAACAGACCGTTGAACAGCGCCTCGACCGAGTCTTCGGTTGGCGGTTCGCCTGGACGCATCATGCGATAGATCGCGACGCGGGCAGCCATCTGGTCGTTGGTATCATCGCTGCGCAGAGTTTGCGAGATGTAGCTACCTTGGTCCAGGTCGTTGGTGTACAGGGTCTGGATGTCGCCGATGTCAGCTTCACGCAGCTTGGCCAGCAATTCTTCGGTCAACTCGTCGTTGGCGTTGGCGACAACTTCGCCAGTGTCGCCGTCAACGATGTTGCGCGCCAGGACGCGGCCCAGCAGGTAGTCTTCCGGTACCGAGATATGCTTGATGCCCGCAGCTTCCACGTCGCGCACGTGCTTGGAATTGATGCGCTTGTCTTTCGCGACCAGGACCTTGCCCGCTTTATCGGTGATGTCGAAACGCGCAACTTCACCACGCAGGCGTTCCGCCACGAATTCCATCTCGGCGCCTTCGTTACGCAACGCGAAGTTGTCGAATACGAAGAAGTTGGCCAGGATCTGCTCGACCGACATGCCGATCGCTTTCAGCAGGATCGTGACAGGCATCTTGCGGCGGCGGTCGACGCGGAAGAACAGGATGTCTTTCGGGTCAAACTCAAAGTCCAGCCATGAACCGCGGTAAGGAATGATACGGGCCGAGAACAGCAGTTTGCCGGACGAGTGCGTCTTGCCGCGGTCATGTTCAAAGAACACGCCTGGCGAACGATGCAGCTGCGATACGATAACGCGTTCAGTCCCGTTGATGACGAACGAACCGGTAGTCGTCATGAGCGGCAATTCGCCCATGTAGACTTCCTGTTCTTTCATTTCCTTGACGACCGGCTTGGTCGGCGATTCCTTGTCCAGGATCACCAGACGCACCTTGGCGCGCAATGGCGACGCGAAGGTCAGGCCACGCTGTTGGCATTCCTTGACGTCGAACGGCGGATCGCCGAGCACGTACGACAGGAATTCGAGACGCGCAAAACCATTGTGCGAAACGATAGGGAAAATAGAGGTGAAAGCCGATTGCAGGCCCTCATTCTTACGTTGAGACGGTACTTTGTCTTGTTGCAGGAAGCCAAGATACGACTCGAGCTGGGTCGCCAGCAGGAACGGAACGTGGTGAACGTTAGCGCGTTTCGCAAAAGATTTACGAATACGCTTCTTCTCAGTAAATGAGTAGTGCATTGAACACTCCGTGAGTGACAGGAAGGATAGAGAATTCAGGATTCGCTGGATATTTTGGTGAAACTAGACAAAACTAATGGACTAGCTACACTGTCTTAACCAACAATTCCTCAAGTCTCAGCCCTTCGAGCTTGATGGCAACGGACGCTTAATAAAACAACAAGCGCTAAACAAAATCAAAAACGACAAAGGAGCCAAAGCCGAACCCTCCTTTTCGAGAGTTCTGCACTTTGACTCCAGCGCAATAAATGCGCTCTAAAAAGCTGAAATTACTTGATTTCAGCTTCTGCGCCGGCCTCAACCAATTTCTTGGCTGCTGCATCAGCGTCGGCTTTCGAAACGCCTTCTTTAACTGCCTTCGGTGCGCCGTCAACCAGGTCTTTAGCTTCTTTCAAGCCCAGACCGGTGATTTCGCGGACAGCCTTAATCACGCCAACCTTGTTCGCGCCGATGCCCTTGAGCATGACGGTGAACTCGGTTTGCTCTTCAGCAGCAGCAGCAGCGCCGCCGCCGGAGCCGCCAGCAACTGCAACAGCAGCTGCGGAAACGCCGAACTTCTCTTCGAATGCCTTAACCAGGTCATTCAATTCCATAACAGTCAGACCATCGATCTGGGTCAGGAATGCATCTTTATCAAAAGCCATGTGAAACTCCTAATTTTTTACAGTAATAACATCTGATTGGTTTTAACGCCAAGAAAGCGCCATGAAACGGCAATTAAGCAGCTTCGGCTTCTTTCTTTGCTGCCAGAGCAGCCAAACCACGCACAAATCCAGCGATCGGCATCTGCATCATGCCCACAACTTGGGCCAGCAGAACTTCGCGACTTGGAATGTTTGCCAACGCTTGCACAGCTGCTTTATCAAGCGGCTTGCCAGCGAAGTTACCTGCCTTGACAACCAGTTTGTCGTTGGTTTTTGCAAAGTCGTTGATGACTTTTGCAGCAGCAACGGCATCCTCGGAGATCGAATAGATCAACGGGCCGGTCATTTGCGAGGCGAGGTCGGCAAACGCGGTACCTTCAACGGCGCGACGTGCCAGTGTATTTTTCAATACACGCAGGTACACACCCTGGGTACGCGCATTAGCGCGCAGTTGGGTCAAGTGACCAACCTGGATGCCACGATATTCGGCCACAACGATAGTCTGTGCATTTGCAACTTTTGCAGAGACTTCGGCGACTACGGCCTTTTTGTCATTCAGATTGAGACTCAAGATCAACCTCCAAAAATGATGCTCGGACAATACACAGCCGCAGATGGCTGCTTACCTTACATCGGTTCGAACACGGCGTCCGAAGTTAGGAGTTCAGAACTTGCGCATGACTCGGAGTGAACCAACACGCAGCGATGAGACTACAAAACTTGTTCGGGTACACCATCTGCGTTGGGTTGCTTGCGCGATTTAACTTTGTGCCGCAATTTAAAAGCAGTTGCGACACGCCGCCCAACGGTCTTTGATTGCCTGGACCTGCATCGTTACCGCCAATACAGGTCCAGCCCAAAGATTCGCCCGCCGGCTTTCGCCAACAGGACTTAATTCAATGCAGCTTAAGCAGCCAGAGTCGATTGATCGACACGGACGCCAGCGCCCATGGTCGAAGACATCGAGATCTTGCGCAGGTATACACCCTTGCTGGTGGCTGGCTTTGCTTTGCTCAATGCGTCGATCAGTGCCAACAAGTTGGACTTCAGTTCTGCATCGCTAAACGATTTACGGCCGATGGTTGCGTGAACGATACCGGCTTTGTCGGTACGGTATTGCACTTGACCGGCTTTTGCGTTCTTGACGGCAGTAGCGACGTCAGGCGTGACAGTACCGACCTTCGGATTAGGCATCAAACCGCGTGGGCCCAGGATTTGACCCAGGGTACCAACGATACGCATGGTGTCTGGCGAAGCGATCACGATATCGAAAGGCATGTTGCCGGCTTTGATTTGCTCAGCCAGGTCTTCCATGCCAACGATGTCGGCGCCGGCAGCTTTAGCTTGCTCGGCTTTTTCGCCGGAAGCAAATACTGCAACGCGAACGGTCTTGCCGGTGCCGGCTGGCAGCACGACGGAACCGCGAACCACTTGGTCCGATTTCTTTGCATCAACGCCCAATTGGACGGATACGTCGATCGATTCGTTGAATTTTGCAGTTGCGCATTCCTTGATCAGTGCAACAGCGCTGTCGAATGGATATGCCTTGGTGCGATCAACTTTAGCTTTGATCGCTTTTGCGCGTTTAGTTAACTTAGCCATTACAGACCCTCCACCGTGATGCCCATCGAACGAGCAGAACCAGCGATAGTACGAACGCCGGCTTCCAGATCAGCACCAGTCAAATCGGGCTTCTTCAAGGTAGCGATTTCTTCTGCTTGCTTACGGGTGATCGAACCGACTTTGTCGGTATGCGGCTTAGCCGAACCCTTGGTGATGCCAGCAGCCTTCTTGATCAGGATCGTTGCCGGAGGCGTCTTCATCACGAATGTGAAGGACTTGTCAGCGAACGCGGTGATCACGACTGGAATTGGCAGGCCCGGCTCAACACCCTGGGTCTGGGCATTGAATGCCTTACAGAATTCCATGATGTTCAGACCGCGCTGACCCAGTGCTGGACCAATCGGTGGGGATGGGTTTGCTTTACCAGCTGGGACTTGCAGCTTGATAAAACCAATGATTTTCTTTGCCATGATGGCTCCTACGTTAAGTGAGTATTAGCGCCTTTTTGATCCGCCGGTTGAACCGGAGAATTTAATAGGGCTCCTCTTACTGCATCGGATTTCGTGGACTTTCGCCCATGACGCTCCGAACGGCGTTTATTCTTAGACTCGCTTGAACCAGCTTAGACTTTTTCGACCTTGTCGAATTCCAGTTCAACCGGCGTAGCGCGGCCGAAAATGGTGACGGTCACGCGTACGCGCGATTTCTCGTAATTCACTTCTTCGACGTTGCCGTTGAAGTCGGTGAAAGCACCTTCCTTGATACGCACCAGCTCGCCGACTTCGTACAGAACCTTAGGCCGTGGCTTCTCGATGCCGTCTTGCATCTGCTGCATGATCTTGTCGACTTCATGCTGCGGAATCGGGGTAGGCTTGTTCGACTTGCCGCCGATGAAACCTGTCACTTTGTTGGTGTTCTTTACCAGATGCCAGGTTTCGTCCGTCATTTCCATCTCGACCAGGACATAGCCCGGGAAGAAACGACGTTCGGTAACGGCTTTCTGGCCATTCTTGACTTCAATTACTTCTTCAGTCGGCACCAGGATCTGGCCGAACTGCTCTTGCATTCCAGCGCGGTCAATGCGCTCGGTAAGCGCGCGTTGCACGCTCTTTTCCATACCGGAATAAGCATGCACCACATACCAGCGCTTTTTGCCCGCTGGCGCCGAAGGCGTTACAGCAGGCGGCGTTGCTTGCGCATCGTTTTGTGTGCTATCGCTCATTATTGTTTCCAACCCAATATCACGTCGTACAACAAGACTTCGAGGATCTTATCGATGCCCCACAGGAAAATCGCCATCACCAGCACAAATGCGAAAACAATGGCAGTAATCTGCATCGCTTCCTTGCGGGTCGGCCAGACCACCTTTTTTGTCTCACGCACTGCTTCTTTGGCGAAACCAAGGAATTCACGGCCCTGGGTCGAAGTCCATGCCAGCGCGACTGCCGCCACCAAACCGGCAACCAGTGCACCAGCGCGCACCAGACCAGACTGGCCCGACAAAAAATAAAAGCCGACAACGCCGGCGACGACAGCCAAAACTGCCAGTATTACTTTGAGCTTGCTGCCGGATTCGCCGACAGTTTGCACAGGGTGGTTAGACATACGCGGTTTACTTTCAGTACCCTACACCTGAATCGGTGGCAGGGGCGGAGGGCATCGAACCCCCAACCTCCGGTTTTGGAGACCGGCGCTCTGCCAATTGAGCTACACCCCTACGCTTAAAACACTTCGCTGACCAGCCGCTTGGCAACTTCTTGTACTGATCAGACATCAACGCCGCGAGACGGGCCTTCCCGGGTCGCGGCGATTACTGCTATTTCAATTACGCGTCAGGCAGGATCTTGGCAACAACGCCTGCACCAACAGTACGGCCACCTTCGCGGATCGCGAAACGCAGACCTTCTTCCATCGCGATCGGATTGATCAGCATCACTGTGATCGACACGTTATCGCCTGGCATGACCATTTCTTTGTCTTTCGGCAATTCGATCGAACCAGTCACGTCCGTCGTACGGAAGTAGAACTGTGGACGATAGTTGTTGAAGAAAGGCGTGTGACGGCCGCCTTCGTCTTTCGACAGAACATAGATCTCGCCTGTGAAATGCTTGTGTGGCTTGATCGAACCTGGCTTGGCCAACACTTGGCCCCGCTCCACGTCTTCACGCTTGGTGCCGCGCAGCAGCACGCCTACGTTGTCGCCGGCTTGACCTTGGTCCAGCAGCTTGCGGAACATTTCAACGCCAGTACATGTGGTGTCTTGCGTATCGCGGATACCCACGATTTGCAGCGCTTCGCCAACCTTGACGATACCGCGCTCAACACGACCGGTCACAACCGTACCGCGGCCGGAGATCGAGAACACGTCTTCCACTGGCAGCAGGAAGGCGCCGTCAACAGCACGTTCCGGTGTCGGGATGTAAGTGTCCAGTGCTTCCGCCAGAGCCATGATGGCTTGCTCGCCCAATGGGCCAGTGTCGCCTTCCAGGGCCAGCTTCGCCGAACCCTTGATGATCGGCAGGTCGTCGCCTGGGAATTCGTACTTGGTCAACAGCTCGCGCACTTCCATTTCGACCAGCTCGAGCAACTCTTCGTCGTCGACCATGTCGGCCTTGTTCAGGAACACGATGATGTATGGCACGCCAACCTGACGCGACAACAGGATGTGTTCGCGTGTCTGTGGCATCGGGCCGTCAGCTGCGGAGCACACCAGGATCGCGCCGTCCATCTGGGCCGCGCCAGTGATCATGTTCTTCACATAGTCAGCATGGCCTGGGCAGTCAACGTGAGCGTAGTGGCGGTTTGCAGTTTCGTATTCAACGTGAGCGGTGTTGATCGTGATGCCGCGCGCTTTTTCTTCCGGCGCTGCGTCAATCTGATCGTACGCTTTGGCTTCGCCGCCAAACTTCTTCGACAATACTGTCGCGATCGCTGCTGTCAGCGTGGTCTTGCCGTGGTCGACGTGGCCGATAGTGCCGACGTTGACGTGCGGCTTGGTCCGCTCAAACTTGCCTTTTGCCATCTTAGACTCCTAAAGATTTGATGAGAATGTTCAGGCCAGCGCCCGACCGTCTTACAGATTGAAAACTCGAATTGAAAACCCGAATCAATAGTGACATCCAACTTTTACGGCGCCAGTGCCGGCGCCGCAAATAAAACCGAGATACTAAATCTGGTGCCCTTGACGTGGATCGAACACGTGGCCTCTCCCTTACCAAGGGAGTGCTCTACCACTGAGCTACAAGGGCTATGCTGTATGCGTGCTTCGATTATTAACAACACGCCCAACTTAATGTTCTTGCTTTTTTTGCTGCTTTTGCAAAATCTACTGGAGCGGGTGAAGGGAATCGAACCCTCGTCATAAGCTTGGAAGGCTTCAGCTCTACCATTGAGCTACACCCGCGAGATCATTTCAATTCAGCTCACTTCACTTCTACCGCCGCAATATCTTTACAGCTGCTGCTTTTACTTCTTCCCAAAATGGTGGAGAGGGCTGGATTCGAACCAGCGTACTCGTAAGAGGGCAGATTTACAGTCTGCTGCCATTAACCACTCGGCCACCTCTCCGCAGGGAACCCCAGATTATAGTAAAGCACCCTCTGAGTGTCAACTGTGGAAATCGATTTCTTCTAAATATTTCTTAGTTTTTTCAATTTCCCCGTCGCAATGCCATCGGGCCTGGCCGGAATCGGGAAAAAGCGTAAAAACACTTCACCGGCCAAGGCGCGAGATAATATCAGAAACGCGTCTCGCGTGCAGCTCTTAAAAATCCATCGAGGATTGGGGTGCAATCAAGCAACTGCGGACCGCCGGCCCGGTGGAACTCCGGATGCCATTGCAAACCCATGACAAAAGCTGCCTTGCGGTAACGAATTGCTTCGACGATATTGTCGCTGCCGGAAATCGCTTCCACCGTCAGGTCGCGCCCCAGATCGCGCACCGCCTGGTGATGGATGGAATTGACCACCCATTCGTTCTGCTCGCTGCCGTGCGTATTGAACAAGGTTGCCAGAGAGGAACCCGGCGGAAACTGGATCGCATGGTGCAGCCGGTCGTACTCATCGTTCACATGCTTGATCGAGGTCGGCACATCGGTGGCAATGTCCTGATACAGGGTGCCGCCAAAGGCTACATTGATTAATTGACAACCGCGGCAAATCCCCAGCACCGGCTTGCCCGCTTCGATGAATTCATGCAGCAGCTCCAGCTCGTACATGTCGCGCACGCGGTCGCCGCCCCATTCCGGCCGGGTGGCCGCCTGGGCGTAGCTTTGCGGCGAAACGTCGGCGCCGCCCTGCAGCACCAGGCCGTCCAGGTGCTTGGCGTAATCGCGCAAGCGGATCGAGCTGGGATGGACCAGACCGTTGGTGTTGACGGTAGGAATCATGAACACCAGCACATTGCGCGACATGACCCACTGCGCGATCGACTCTTCCAGGTATTGCAGGGTGCGCCCGCGCAGGCCCTTGGCGCCCTCTTCCGGATGGAAGATGCGCGCCGAGATGCCGATCTTCAGGGTCCGCTGCATCATGCGGCGGCCAGCCTTGTCCGACAGCGCGCGGAAACGCGCGGCGATCAGCTTCCAGGTTTGCGGCCAGGGAGGGGAGTCGTCACCGCCCGGGCCGGCAGCCCTGAAAACGGCGCCAGGATGCGGCTGGGCTGCAGCCGGTTCTGGCTGAGCAGCGGCAGGTTGCGGCTGAGGAGACTCCTTTGCGGCTGGCGCGACAGGCGCGGCCGGGCTCGTTTGAGACGCTGCAGCTGGCAGGGGTTCGAACGTTCCCTCTGGAACGGAATTGGCTGGATCGCTGGGCGGATCGCTCGGTTTGGTGTCGGACATATTTATTAGGAATTGTCAGAAGTAAAAATGTTTGCGAAAGTACTGCTAGCATGTGGCTGCGAATAAAACCGTGCAGCACTTTGTCACGCCGATCAAAAAACTATTTGCCAAAGTATAGGCTCGATTAGCCTGTGAGCATGGTTTTCATGATCGGTTCAGCCAGAATCGGCGGTTTGCCGAATATTTCCCTTTTTGATTTGCTTAAATACCCAGCCTTGCCGACATGTCCAAACCACCGCAAATCCTGATCCTGTACGCGCATCCGACGCCGCACCATTCACGCGTCAACCGCCGCCTGGCGCAGGCCGCCGCCAAGATGCCGAACGTCAAAGTACACGACCTCTACGAGCTCTTTCCCGATTTCCATATCCCGGTACGGCGCGAGCAGGCGCTGCTGCACGAAGCGGACCTGATCGTGTTCCAGCATCCGGTGCAGTGGTACAGCATGCCGGCACTGCTGAAACAATGGCTCGATTCGGTCTTCACCCCCGGCTGGGCTTACGGCCCCGGCGGCACCGCCTTGCACGGCAAGGATTTCTGGCTGGTCGCCACCCTGGGCGGCTCGGAGCGCTCCTATCAGCCGGAGGGCCACAACCAGCGGCCGTTCTCCGCCTTCCTGCCGCCCTTCCAGCAGACCGCCGAGCTGTGCGGCATGCGCTGGCTCCCGCCGCATCTGCTGTTCGGCGCCCACCAGGTCAACCAGCAAACCCTGGCGGCCTACATAGATACCTACAAGAAGCGCCTGTCGCACTATCCCAACTGGCCCGAACTGCTGGCAGCCAGCACAACCGAGCCATTAACCAGTATCTAAGCGGTACCTGAACCTCATGGAACAAAGTCTCTTATTCAATGCCTTGATCTACCTGGCGGCAGCGGTCGCTGCAGTGCCGATCGCCAAGCGCCTCGGCCTGGGCGCGGTGCTGGGCTACCTGCTGGCCGGCATGGCGATCGGCCCCTGGGGCCTGCGCCTGATCGACAATGTCGAAGACATCCTGCACTTCTCCGAATTCGGCGTGGTGCTGCTGCTATTCATGATCGGCCTGGAGCTCGAACCGAAACGCCTGTGGTCGCTGCGGCGCTCGATTTTCGGCTGGGGCACGGCGCAAGTGATGGCGGTGTCGCTGGCGCTGTTCAGCGCTGCGGCAGCGGTCGGCGTCGACTGGAAAACCGCTCTGATCGCCGCGCTCGGCATGTCGCTCTCGTCCACCGCGATCGCGCTTGCTACCATCAACGAACGCAAGCTGACCGGCACGCCGGCCGGCCGCGCCGGCTTTGCCATCCTGCTGTTCCAGGATATCGCAGCGATCCCCATGATCGCCATCGTGCCGCTGCTCGGCGTCGCTGCCGCACATGGCAGCGGCGAAGGCTGGATCGGCGGCCTGAAAGTGCTGGCGGTGATCGCCACCTTGATCGTCGGCGGCCGCTACCTGGTGCGGCCGCTGATGCGCATGATCGCCCGCACCGGGCTGCGCGAAATCTTTACCGCCTTCGCACTATTGCTGGTGATCGCCATCGGCCTGCTGATGGAGTCGGTCGGCATGTCGATGGCCCTGGGCAGCTTCCTGGCCGGCGTCCTGCTGGCGGATTCGGAATACCGGCATGCGCTGGAAACCGACCTGGAGCCGTTCAAGGGTCTGCTGCTGGGACTATTCTTCATCGCCGTCGGCATGTCGGTCGACTTCGGCCTGCTGCTGAGCCATCCCTGGCTGATCCTGGGCCTGGTGGCCGGCTTCCTGGCGATCAAGCTGGCGGTGCTGTACCTGCTCAGCAAAGTATTCCAGATCGCCCGCGCCCAGCAATTCCTGTTTGCCGCACTGCTGTCGCAAGGCGGCGAATTCGCCTTCGTGGTGTTTGGCGCAGCCGCCACCGCCCGCGTCTTTTCCGAGGAAACCTCCTCCATCCTGGTGGTGGTGGTGGCCTTGTCGATGGTGACCACGCCGCTGTTGCTGGTGCTGTACGACAAAGTCATCGCCCCCTATTTCCTGAAGGCGCAAAAACGGCCGGACGACGACATCGACGACAACGAAAACCCGGTCATCATCGCCGGCTTCGGCCGCTTCGGCCAGATCATCGGCCGCCTGCTGCACGCCAACAAGATAGGCTTGACCGTGCTCGATCACGACCCGGACCAGATCGACCTGCTGCGCAAATTCGGCTTCAAGGTGTTCTACGGCGACGCCACCCGCATCGACCTGATGCATGCCGCCGGCATCGCCAAGGCGCGCCTGCTGGTGGTGGCGCTGGACGATATCGAAGGCAGCCTGAAGCTGGTGGCGGCGGTGCGCCATGAATTTCCCGACCTGCAGATCATCGCCCGCGCCCGCAACGTCACCCATTATTTCGACCTGATGGACCTGGGCGTGACCGTGATCGAGCGCGAAACCTTCGAATCGGCGCTGCTGCTGGGCCGCGAAGCCTTGCGCAGGCTCGGCTTCGGCGCCTACCGGGCGCGCCAGGCGGCGATGAAATTCCGCGCCCACAACCTGCAAACCCTGCACGATATGTATCCGCACCAGAAAGACCAGCAGCAGATCGTCTCGATTGCCAAGCAGGCGCGCGAAGAACTGGAAGAAATGTTTGCGCATGACCGCATCCTGCGCGAGGATATGCCCGCCAGCGGCTGGGACGATGAAGTCGTGCCGCTAGATGAGACTACACAGGAATCTAAATAAATGATCACGATCTATCACAATCCGCGCTGCTCGAAATCGCGCGAAGCCTTGGCCATAGCTGAGCAGTTCAGCAATGAACACAAACTCAAGCTGGAAATCGTCGACTACCAGAAGACGCCGCTAACGCTAGCGCAGCTGAAGGATCTGCACTGGACCCTGGGCGGCCCGGTCAGCGCCATGCTGCGCGACAATGAACCGGAATACGCAGCGCTCGGCCTGGCGCAAGCCGACGATGCCGCCTTGCTGGAGGCACTGGCGGCGCATCCGAAACTGCTGCAGCGGCCTATCGTGGTTTACCGCAAGCGTGCCGTGATTGCACGGCCGCCGCAGCTGCTCAACGAATTTTTCGGGAATTGAACCTAGGGTGGGCACGGATGCGCGCCCTACAGTATCCGCACCAGCAGGAAGATCACGGTCGACAGCAGGACGGTCGAGGCGAACGGCAGTGAGAAATTCTTGCCGAACAAGGTGAAGCGCACATCACCGGGCAGGCGGCCGAGGCCGAGTTTTTCCAGCCAGGGCAAGGCGCTGGAAAACACAATCACGGCAACGAAAATCACCAGCATCCAGCGGATCATGTTGCGCTTTCAAGGAACAAAGTCATGGGGCTACAGGCGATGGCTGCGGTCATGGCGGCTGAAACGCTCGGGCAATTCAGCGCCGACGCCTACCGCCAGCACCTTGAACAGCTCGCCCATTTCGGCCGGCGACACCAGTTTCTGCAAGGCGTTGGCCTGCGGCAGATACTGTAAGGCATTCTCGGGCGGCGTGCGCAGCAGCAGCTGGCCGATGCCCGCCTCCAGCAAAAAGGAAGCCTGGCTGGTGTAACCCAGCAGATCCAGGCCGGAATCCAGCGCAGCCCTTGCCATGGCGGTGAAATCGACGTGAGCGGTCACATCCTGCAAACCCGGCAGATAAAAAGGGTCGGGATGGGCGTGATGGCGGTAATGGCACATCAGCGTGCCCTGGTCGCGCTGCTGCAGATAGTATTCCGCCGCCGGGAAGCCGTAGTCGAAGAACAGGGCGACCGCGCCCTGCCCGGCTTTCAGCATGGCTGCCAGCGAATGCATGAAGCCGATGGCGACCGGGTGCACTTCAGTCAGGTGGCCGGGAGCCAGCGTATCGGCATCGGGAATCTGCGCGATCAGCGCCGGATCGGCCGGGCGGTCGATGTAGACAAATTGTTCATTTTCGTCGCTCAGGCCGACGCCGCGCTGCTGCCAGCCCTGCCCGCGTTCGCCCAGCACCACCAGTTCGACCGGCATCGCATCAAGCACCTCGTTGCCGAGCACCACGCCGGAAAATGCCTCCGGCAAGCGATCCAGCCACTGCACTTGCGAGAAATCGCGCAGCTTCAGCTGCTGGCGGGCACGCAGTTCGGCCGACAGTTCGACGATGTAATAGGCTTGCAGCGGCCGCTCTGCGTCGCCGTGGGCGGCGAGTTCCGTCAGGATATCGAAAGCCAGCTGGCCGCTGCCGGCGCCGAATTCGAGGATTTGCGGCTGCAGCGCCGGGGAAGCAGCGCGCAACTCTGTTGCCAATTGCGCCAAAGTTGCGCCAAAAAGCGGCGTAATCTCGGGCGCGGTTGTAAAATCACCGTCTTTGCCCAATTTTTCTGCACCGCCGCTGTAATAACCGAGGTCCGGCGCATACAGCAGCAGTTCCATGTAACGTGCGAACGAAATCCAGCCCTGCTGCAGGCGGATTTCGGTGGCGATCAGATTGTGTAACAGGCGCGATGCGCGCTGTGCTTCGACCGAAGCTTCAGGTAATTGCAGTTGCATGGCGCTATTGTAGGAGATAACGCGCGCGCTCAGCGCAAAACCAGTCCGGTTCGACCAAAAGTAGTCCATTAGTAAATCACCAAGCCAGTTTGCCATTATGCCAACCAGAAACGCTCCAGACCACGCCGTAGCCCTGATCACCGACGCCGCCAGCGCGGTCGGCCGCGCCATTGCGCTGGCGCTGGCGCGGCAGGGCTGGCGGCTGGCGCTGCATCATCAGAAAGAGCAGGCGCCGGCGGCGCTCACGGCGCTGCTGCAGGAGTGCGAGGCGCTGGGCGTCAAGGCGGCGGCCGTGCGCTGCCGCCTTGATGATGAAAAAGACATCGCCGCCTTGCTGCCGGCAGTCGCCGCGGCGCTGGGCGCGGTCCGTTGCCTGGTCAACAACGCCAGCCATATCGAGCACGATACCGCGGCGGCGTTTTCGCCGGCCGGCCTGGCGCGCCACATGCAAGCCAACCTGGCGGCGCCGCTGCAGCTGGCGCAGGAACTGCATGCAGCCACACTCAAACGCCCGGGTGCGCAGGCGGTGGTGATCAACCTGCTGGACCAGAAGCTGTTCAATCCGCAGCCGGATTTTTTATCCTATACTTTGTCCAAAGCCGCGCTGCACAGCGCCACCACCTTGCTGGCGCAGGCCTTTGCGCCGCAAGTGCGGGTGGCCGGCATCGCACCGGCGCTGCCGGCGGCCGGCTCTGCCATCGACTCTGCCGCTTTAGAAGATATCGCGGCGACAGTCTGTTTTGTCGCCGCTTCCTCCGCCATTACCGGCAGCACGCTGCTGGTCGATGGCGGCCGACATTTGCATCCTCACTCACGGGACAAGAGCGCCGCCACGGGCCCGCTGTTCCAACCTCACTGAAAAAGCCATGCTCTCCGCACTCATCCATCCCGACCTTAGCGATTGCCGTCGCCTGTTTCTGCGCGACTACGAAGTGCAGATCAATATCGGCGTCTACGAATCTGAAAAACAAGGCACGCAGCGCGCGCTGATCAACGTCGACCTGTTCGTGCCGCTGGCTTTGTCGACGCCGACCAAAGACCATGTGGATGACGTGCTGGACTACAATTTCATGCGCAATACCGTGGCCAAGCGCATGGCCCAGGGCCATATCCATCTGCAGGAAACCCTGTGCGACGACCTGGTCAACGCACTGCTGCTGCATCCGCGCGTGCGCGCAGTGCGGGTATCCTCGGAAAAACCGGACGCCTATCCCGACTGCCGTTCAGTCGGCGTCGAAGTATTCCGCATCAAGCCGAAAGCCTGAGCCCCGCAGCGCAAAGCAACGCAGAACCGCCATGAATCATCTATTGAAGCAGGAAGTCCTTATGCAAGACCAAACATCCGCAGCAAGCCAGCCGTCCTTGCCGGCGCACGACGCCGCCAGCGCGCCCAGCCACAAGAGCGCTGAAAAGATCGCTCACGAAAACAACAAGCTGCACAAGCGCCTGTGCCGCCAGGTCGGCCAGGCGATAGGCGATTTCAACATGATCGAAGACGGCGACAAGGTGATGGTCTGCCTCTCCGGCGGCAAGGATAGCTACGCCCTGCTGGACATCCTGATGACGCTGCGCGAACGGGCGCCGATCAATTTTGAAATCGTTGCCGTCAACCTCGACCAGAAGCAGCCGAACTTCCCCGACCATATCCTGCCGGCCTACCTCGACAAGCTGGGGGTCGCCTATCACATCGAAAACCAGGATACCTACAGCATCGTCAAGCGCCTGATCCCGGAAGGCAAAACCACCTGCTCGCTGTGCTCGCGCCTGCGGCGCGGCATCCTGTACCGCGTCGCCAGCGAGCTGGGCGCGACCAAGGTCGCTCTCGGCCATCACCGCGACGACATCATGGAAACCTTTTTCCTCAACATGTTCTTCGGCGGCAAACTGAAGAGCATGCCGGCCAAGCTGCAGTCGGACGACGGCAAGCAGATCGTGATCCGGCCGCTGGCCTACGTCAAGGAAGCCGACCTGATCCGCTACGCCGAGGTCAAGCAGTTTCCGATCATTCCTTGCGACCTGTGCGGCAGCCAGGAAAACCTGCAGCGCAAGCAGATCAAGGGCATGCTGCGCGAATGGGAAAAGAAATTTCCTGGCCGGGTCGACAATGTTTTTGCTTCATTGTCGACGGTGGCCCCGTCGCACCTGATGGACCGCAACCTGTTCGGCTTCACCGGCCTGAAAGCCAGCGGCATCGCCGACCCCAACGGCGACATCGCGTTCGACGACGATCCTTGTTCGACGCCCACCGGCGCCACGGTCTCCAGCATCATTCCGCTGCAGGCAGTCGTGCAGTCAGGTGCACAGTTGGGCGCACGGTTGGACGCGCAGTTGGACGCGCAGTTGGACGCGGGGTTGGACGCGCAGTTGGACGCGGGGTTGGACGATTAAGCAACAGTATTGCATTCACCGCCAGAGCTATATAATCAAAGCGGACGAGCGGCGCAGGCAGCTATTTCGTCGCCGCTTCGTCTGCAACCCATCAGGAGAAGCTCAATGGCAGGGTCCTACGTACTCAAGAAGTCTGTGGATGGACAGTTTTATTTCCTGCTCTACTCCGACAACGGCGAAGTCGTGCTCAACAGCGAGATGTATGTCGCCAAGGCATCCGCCGAAAACGGCATCGCCTCGGTACAGATCAACAGCACCCAGGACGATCGCTATAGCCGCAACCAGGCTTCCAACGGCCGGTTCTATTTCAACCTGAAGGCCGCCAATCACCAGGTCATCGGCAGCAGCCAGATGTACAGCACCACCAGCGCGCGCGACGCCGGTATCCACGCCGTCAAGAAAAACGGCCCCAACACCAATATCAAAGACGAAGCCTGAAGCTGTAGCCAGCGGCGCCAGAAACGTTCCGGAACGCCTTGCCGGGCCAGCCTGGCCGGCCTGCGCGCGGGTAAATTGCAAGCATTTGTAATGCCTGTATTCATTCCACACGGCAAAACGTTCTAATACGCGGGATCTTTATTTTGGAGACATAAATGAACCGCCGTCGTTTTCAACGTTATCTGGTATTGTCCGCCGTCGCAGCCGCAACGGCGTCGCTGGCCGGCTGCGTGGTCGAACCGCCGCGCACCCGCGTCGAATACCGCGAAATCAAGGTAGTACAGGCGCCGCCGGCGCCGCTGGTGGAAGTGGTGCCGCCTGCGCCCTACCCCGATTCCTACTGGATCGGCGGCCACTGGAAGTGGGAGGGCAACCGCTACGTCTGGAACAACGGCCATTGGGAGCAGTCGCGCCCGAACATGGTTTTCCAGCACGCTTACTGGAGCAATGACGGCGGCCAATGGAATTTCCATCCTGGCCGCTGGGTGCAGATCAACAATACCTACAGTACCGCTCCGATCGTGATCAACGTCGCGCCGCCGCCGCCGCGGGTGGAAATCATGACGCCGGCGCCTAGCCCCGACCACGTCTGGATCGGCGGATACTGGCGCTGGAACAATGGCCGCCACGACTGGGTCAACGGCCACTGGGAAGCGCGCCGCGACGGTTATTTCTGGGCGCCCGGCCACTGGGTCCGCAACGGCAACGGCTGGGCCTTCTCGGGCGGTTTCTGGCAGCACTATTAATCCGCCTCGCCAGTAAAAGCGCAAACCCCGCATCGCCCCAATGCCCTCCGGTCCTGGGGCGATGTGGTTTCCAGCCAACCGTCCGTCCCGGCTTCAGCGGATTGCCATGCAATCCGCACCTGCGCTGATTCCGGCAGCATCGGCCGTGCTAAAATTTCCCACCTTTTCTTTCTATATTGACTATGAACGTTGTCATTCTCGCTGCCGGCATGGGCAAGCGCATGCAGTCCGCACTCCCCAAGGTACTGCATCCCCTGGCGGGCCAGCCGTTGCTGTCGCATGTGATTGCCGCGGCGCGCGCCTTGTCGCCAACCACTCTGTGCGTCATCTACGGTCATGGCGGCGATGCCGTGCCGCGCTCGCTGGCGGCTGCCGACCTGGTTTTTGCCAAGCAGGAGCCGCAGCTCGGCACCGGCCATGCGGTGGCGCAAGCAGCCGCACACCTGGATGACAAGGTGCCGACGCTGGTGCTGTATGGCGATGTACCGCTGATCGCCAGCGCTACGCTGCAACGGCTGATCGACAGCGCCGGCGCCGACAAGCTGGCCGTGCTGACCGTCGATATGGAAGATCCCACCGGCTACGGCCGCATCGTCCGCGCGCAAGGCAAGATTGTCAGCATCGTCGAGCAAAAGGACGCCACGCCGGAACAGCGCGCCATCCGCGAATGCAACACCGGCATCATGGTGGCGCCGACCGTGCAGCTGAAAAAATGGCTGGCCGGCCTCTCCAACAATAACGCCCAGGGCGAATACTATCTGACCGACATCGTCGCCAGCGCCGTCGCCGACGGCACCACGGTGGTTTCGGCGCAGCCCGATGCGGTCGCGGAAACTCTGGGTGTGAACAGCAAAGTGCAGCTGGCCGAACTGGAGCGCATCCACCAGCGCAATATCGCCAACCGCCTGCTGGAACAGGGCGTTACCCTGCTCGATCCGGCGCGGCTGGATGTGCGCGGCGCACTCAGCTGCGGCCGCGACGTCAGCATCGATATCGGCTGCATCTTCGAGGGCGATGTCGTCATCGAAGACGGCGCCGTGATCGGCGCCCATTGCGTCATCAAGAATGCCCGCATCGGCCGCGACGCCAACATCAAGCCGTTCTGCCATATCGAAGACGCCGTGGTCGGCGCCGCTTCGCAGATCGGCCCGTATGCGCGCCTGCGTCCGGGCACGGAATTGGGCGAAGACGTCCACATCGGCAATTTCGTCGAAGTCAAGAACAGCCAAGTCGCCGCGCACAGCAAGGCCAATCACCTGGCCTATGTCGGCGATGCCACGGTGGGCTCGCGCGTCAACATCGGCGCCGGCACCATCACCTGCAACTACGACGGCGCCAACAAATTCCGCACCATCATCGAAGACGACGCCTTCATCGGCAGCGACAGCCAGCTGGTGGCGCCGGTGCGCGTCGGCAAGGGCGCCACGCTCGGCGCCGGCACCACGCTGACCAAGGATGCGCCGGAAGGCAAGCTGACCGTTTCGCGTTCGCGCCAGGTCACCATCGACAGCTGGCAGCGGCCGGTGAAGATCAAGAAGTAAAACAAAAACCGCAGTAGACCGGCAATCCATGGATAGTCCCGGCTACGGCCGGCGCTATCCATTTTTTTACACCGACAGCCGGGTCTCGAACTTGCTGCGGTGGATAGAGAAATAAGTGCGCACGTTGCGCACATTCTTTTGCGCGGCAAACAGCTGGTGCGCCAGCGCATGGTAGGCCGCCATGTCCGCCACTTGCACCACCAGCACGAAATCCGGCCCGGGCGAGACCCGGTAGCATTGCAGCAGCATCGGCTCGGCCGCCACCAGCGCTTCAAATTCCACCAGCCGCTCATCGGCCTGGTTGTCGAGCGTAACTTCGACGATCGCGGTCAGCCCGGCGCCGACCTTGTCCGGCGCCACGATCGCCACCTGCCGCAGGATGATGCCGGCATCGGTCAGGCGCTTGACGCGCCGCAAGCACGTCGGCGCCGAGGCGTGCACCAGCTGCGCCAACTGATGATTGGTTTGCGCGGCATCGGCCTGCAAGGCATTCAGAATCCGCTTGTCCAGCTCGTCGAGGGTGATTTCCATATCGCAATATGCAATTTATAAGATAAATACAAATATATATGAAATATTATTTCATTGTTTTTATACGATGAAATAATTCATGAAATTATCAATCATATAGATACATTATTTCATAAGAGCTCGCCTAAGATACCCATATTCTTGAATTTCACCTTCAATGAGGAAAAGACCATGTGCGGTATCGTCGCAGCAGTTGCTCAAATTAATGTCACCCCCATCCTGCTGGAAGGGCTGAAACGGCTCGAGTACCGCGGCTACGATTCCTGCGGCGTCGCCTTGCATATCGATGGCAAACTGCAGCGTTCGCGCAGCACATCGCGCGTGGCCGACCTCGAAAGCCAGATGGAAAAGGCCCAGTTGTCCGGCTTTACCGGCATCGCCCACACCCGCTGGGCCACCCACGGCGCGCCGGCAACCCACAACGCCCATCCGCATTTTTCGCGCGACCGCATCGCCCTGGTCCACAACGGCATCATCGAAAACCACGACGAACTGCGCGCCGAACTGCAAGCGGCCGGTTACCAGTTTGAAAGCCAGACCGACACCGAAGTCATCGCCCACCTGGTCGACCACATGTACAGCGGCGACCTGTTCGCCACCGTGCAGCAAGCAGTAAAGCGCCTGACCGGCGCCTATGCGATTGCCGTGTTCTGCGTCGATGAACCGCACCGTGTGGTCGCCGCGCGCCAGGGTTCGCCGCTGATCGTCGGCGTCGGCCAGGGCCAGAACTTCGTCGCCTCCGACGCCATGGCGCTGGCCGGCACCACCGACCAGATCATCTACCTGGAAGAAGGCGACGTGGTCGACCTGCAACTGCAGCGCGTCTGGATCGTCGACGCCGCCGGCAAGGCGGTCGAGCGCGAAGTGAAAACCGTGCATGCCTACAGCAGCGCAGTCGAGCTCGGCCCCTACCAGCACTACATGCAAAAGGAAATTTTCGAACAGCCGCGGGCGATCGCCGACACCCTCGAAGGCGTCACCGGCATCATGCCGGAACTGTTCGGCGACGGCGCCTTCAATGTCTTCAAGCAGATCGACTCGGTCCTGATCCTGGCCTGCGGCACCAGCTACTACGCCGGCCTGACAGCAAAATACTGGATCGAATCGGTCGCCAAGATCCCGGTCAACGTCGAGATCGCCAGCGAATACCGCTACCGCGACAGCGTGCCGAATCCGAACTCGCTGGTAGTGACCATCTCGCAAAGCGGTGAAACCGCCGACACCCTGGCCGCGCTCAAGCACGCGCGTTCACTCGGCATGCTGCACACGCTGACCATCTGCAACGTCGCCACCAGCGCCATGGTGCGCGAATGCGCGCTGGCCTACATCACCCGCGCCGGCGTCGAAGTCGGCGTCGCCTCGACCAAAGCCTTCACCACCCAGCTGGCCGCGCTGTTCCTGCTGACCCTGGCGCTGGCGCAAAGCAAGGGCCGCCTCAGCGACGAAGAAGAGGCCGCCCACCTGAAAGCCATGCGCCACCTGCCTGCCGCGCTGCAAAGCGTGCTGGCGCTGGAACCGCATATCGTGGCCTGGGCCGAAGCCTTCGCCCGCAAGGAAAACGCCCTGTTCCTGGGCCGCGGCATCCACTACCCGATTGCCCTGGAAGGCGCCTTGAAACTCAAGGAAATCACCTACATCCACGCCGAAGCCTACGCCGCCGGCGAACTCAAGCACGGCCCGCTGGCGCTGGTGACGGAGGAGATGCCGGTGGTGACCGTGGCGCCTAACGATGCGCTGATCGAAAAGCTGAAATCGAACATGCAGGAAGTACGCGCGCGCGGCGGCCAGCTCTATGTGTTCGCCGATGCCGATTCGCACATCAAGTCGAGCGAAGGCGTGCATGTGATCCGGCTGCCGGAGAACTATGGCTTGCTGTCACCGATTCTGCATGTGGTGCCGTTGCAGCTGCTGTCATATCACACGGCGCTGGCGCGCGGGACGGACGTGGATAAGCCGCGGAATTTGGCTAAGTCGGTGACTGTTGAATAGGCTATCTTCACTGACGTAATCTTTGATAATGACTAATAAAGTCTGTCACGCGACAATAAAGTCTGTCACGAGGGGCTACAAATCCGTGACAGACCAAAATGACTGAAATTGTCCGTAAATTGGGAGGACAGATATTAGTGGAATGGATAACTGCGCAGGTATGCGTTGCGCACGAGCGGAAATTCCCTCCGCAATTAACTCCTCCGGCGCCCAATGTCCCCACTGTTTGAAGTGAAACGGCACATTGGCCTCATGGCATTGGTCCCTGAGACTTTCCGGCTAGGCTGGATTCATGGATCTGGAATCGGGTCCGCTTTCCCCGCCAGCAATGACCCAATTAATCCCTGCCACAGACGACCCCGGCGTTTGCAAATACGGCTGCAGATTCATATGCCCCAAAAGCGGTTCCGCTGACACAAAGCGTACCACCACATCGTGCTCTAGCAAATGGTCAATTCGCTTGTCGAGCCAAAGTTGATTTTCTGTGCTGGTGCCGAGCCAAATATTGTGCGGCCACTTGCCGCTCCACGGCACCAGCTTTCGAACGTGGCGGATCCGCTTTGTGAGGAGCAACCAATCCAGATTGGGCGTAGCCTCAATAAGCGCCCAAAGCCGCTCTCGCGCGTCGTTGAGGTCAGTGCGATCCTCAAATACGTCAGCCATAGAGGCGCAAAACACGCGTCGCCGCTCGCCGGCCAGCGCCGCCTCTTTGTCCCACTTTAACGGCTCGCGCCAATGGGCGTCCGTGAAGAAGCGCCTCGGTGCCTCTTTACCCCACAGGTCGTTCATGCCCACGCGTTTGGCCCAGGTTTCGGCATAACAGTGCTTGCATGCCGGCGATATGCGTACGCATCCCCACCACGGATTGAAAGTGTGATGAGTCCATTCGATTTTGCTGTTGGCGCCCATTTTCTATTCCCCACGTTCACGAATGCTGTATAAGCACACAGTATATCGACTGTGGATTAGTTCGCAATTCTATTCATCGAGATTGACATCCTGCCTACCGATGGCCTGCATGCATTGCAGAAAAAAAACGAATGAAAAACTGCCACGGCTGAGTTTGTTGGCGATCCCAGCGTATGTCTCGATCACTCCAATTTCCTTCAACTTCGAAACGAGGTCGCCATACGACAAGCCAGAGCGGGTCAGCTCCGACCTGAGGATGTTTGCTGCCTTGTCGTTCCAATGATTAGGTTGCACAGTGATGCCGATTGCCCAAATATTGTAATTATCATATATGATAACAATGTATCGATCCAAGGTGGTGCGCATTTTATTCGATCCCTGTTTCGTGACCGCAAGCACTGGCATGAAGGGCCTTGTGACCATATTGGAGCTTTCGGGCGGCAATGGCAGTCCGTCACCAGCTTGATTTCCAGGACCATTGAGTTCAAATCCGCTCTATCACATATCACTACTAAATATTCAGATGTTCTATTCGAGAAAACTCAACCGAGAAACTGGCCAGGTCGAAGTGTGGGAATGTGAGTGGTCCAATCCTGGTACAGGAATGGCGAAGAAGGAATTCCTCCACAAGTTGGGCAATGAGGATGACCTGTCGCCTGAAGCTGGCCAAGAGAAGTACTCCGCGGCGTCTGCTATCTGCTGGGCTCCCGGCAGAACCATTGGAAACATTGCTGTTAGCTCGGAAGAGGTATTTGGACATTTCGAGGGAAAAGCCGGCGCCGATGCGCTCTTGCCCTGCCATATAGTTCCTTGCGGAAAATTTCGCAACGGTGCCAAGCGCTGGTATTGCAAAACCCACCAAATTCATTGGGGCACCAATGCTGATATTGCGGCACTCCCCGAAACTGGAGAAGTGCTTTGTAGCAATCACGCTATGCAAATGAGTTATGTCGTTGATCCTCTTCAGGTGGAGTTCAACGACTATGAGGAAATTGGGGTCTGGTGTTCTCTGCCGCCGGCCCTATCAAGCCGTCCCATCGTCAAGCGCCCGCCTAAGATACACGTGCATAAACGCTTTACCGGCAAGGAAAGAAAGGAGCTCGATCAAGACTATGATGCCATCGTGTGTTCCTATAATCAGGATGCCGGCTTATTCGCTAACACCGACATTACATTGATCCAGGTTACTCCACCTGCCGCTTTTGAATTTGTTCGATCCCTCGAATCTGGAGCCCACACTGATTGCGTCACGTGCAAAAAGTGCGGCTACCCGCACCTAGATTTAGGGAGTTTTGCTCGACATCCTCATTCCAAACATTTCTGTGGAAATTGCGGAAACGATAGCGTCATCAGTTCAGGCAAGATCGTCTCAACCCCTCTTAAGCCGCTGCACGATCAGTTCAACAACAGTAATACGTATGTAACGCCTGACCGGGCTCTCAACCTTGACGAGTTTGAAGGTAAGCATTTCGAACTGTGGCCAACTACTCCAGCCGTTTTATGGACGGCCAACCGACCGCAAGAACAAGGGATACACGTTCATGTATTCGAAGGTGACGGCATTCGCCGAATCGTCGATGATACATTCGGAGAAGTTATATATCGAAGAAATAAGTTAAATCGTAAAATTCTTTGGCAAAACATGACGGACAACACGATCTATTGATCGTCTCCTTCCAAAAGGCTACGCGCCAACCCAATCTGGATCAGATAGAGTCGAATTCAGTCCATTGTGTTGGCGATCATCTGAGCCAGAAGCAGCTGTCGGTTGAGCTCCTGTCCGTGATAAATCACCGTGCCAAACGTATCATCGATCATTCGCCTGCCATTAACACTCAGATGGACATGGATGCCCCTCTCTTGTGGGCGTTGAGCCGTCCATACTATTGCCGGAGTTGAGGCCCAAAGCGCAAAAGTCGCTCCGGGGTGTTCGTCAATGTTGAGCACCTTGGCGACGTCAACGTATTGCCACGCTGCGCTAAATGCATCGTGAAGCGGTTTCAGTGGTGTAGATGTCATCGGCACAGGCGTCCACGTGTGATCTCGCCCGCAATTCCCACACAGATGTTTGCGATGCGATCTACGAGCAAAGTCACCGAGGTCCAGATGAGGAAACCGGCAGTGGGTGCACTGCACACATCCCATAGGTGTTCCGTTTTCTAGGGATAGTACAAACTCTTTTGCAGCTGGTGGCGTCACATGCACAGTATCGATACCAGTGTTTGGGAACAATGCCATCGGGGGGGCAAATTGAAGTGCCAGAGCATCAAAGTCTTGATCAACGATCTTTGGTCCATTAGGGACGTCACGTAGGTGCACATGAATTTTGGGTCGCCGCTGAGGCGGCTCGCCATTGCTAGTGAATGCAGCAGGAAGAGAGCACCAGATACCTACTTCGGCATAGTCGTGCAGGTAAATACGCGGTGGATTAACCACATAGGACATAGGCGAACCGTGTTGCGCGCAACGCATAGCTCCATCACGATCAGATGCTGCCCTGTCTGCGACGCGCCCCCAGTGAGATTGGTGTGTACGGCACCACCAACGGTCAGTGCCATTCTGCCAGCGCCCGGCAGGTACTATTTCGCAGTTGAGAAGAGCATCGTCACCTTTAAGCCCGGGAAAGGCACCAATCACGTCGTGATTAAATACGGCGATGTTGCCCAAGGTTCTACCGTAGGACCAGCAAATTGCTTCCATAGTGTTCATCGGGCCAACCATAACTGGTTGCTCAATAGTCAGGAATCGTCGATTGCGCTTCATTGGAGGATTACTGGTTAGATCCCAGTCATATCCCCAGAGTTGGATTGTTCCATCGTCAGCTTCTACTCGCTCGACTTCCATGCCTCCCCCCGACTCTTCATTATTATTTGTCTAGTTATCGTACTTGAAGCCGATATTCTTCGCACGACATACAGAAATCGCGTTCAGCGGTAGCAGCGCTCCAATTTCTTCTGCCGTGAGTGTATTACGTTCCATGCCGCCGCAAATATTGTATGGAATTCGGGAGCCATGAGTTTCAACTTGCTTAGAGAAATGCTCTTCTTCGGCACAGTTACTGCAAAGTGCGCAAGACATCGCTTCCCCGTCTTAGTCCGACGTGGTTAAAATTTGGGGCAGTACATTTACAGGCCATTTTGGGCTGTCGCTTGTCATAGATCTAAGCATTCCTTCAGCGATGCAGAAGGCAGTGTCATGTCGCCCTTGGTCGGGTTAAAAATTCCTCTGACACTTAGTTCGCGAAGCAATTTTGTCTTCCGAGCATTCCATAGACCCGGATTCGATTGGAGTGCCCTAGCAATTAACCAATCTTCCAAGAAATCCACCGCTGGCATTTTGCCACCTTTCTGAACGGGCGATCTACCCCGTCCTTGTAGCGTAACCGCCGGCACAAAGTATAGTGCGGGACGTCCTCGCTTATATTCATCCAATATTTCATTGTAAAGCTGTAAGTGGGATCCGTTTGTCGACTCCTTTAAGACGGATTGTCTCTCAGCCTTACCTACATACCAAGGCACCACCCGTGCGGAGCCGGAGGATTTGACACCGAACACGTAACATCCTGGCCCACTTAGCAGGCTTGCTCCGAAGGGATCCTCCAGCGCGGTGGCCTTAAGTTTTTTTATATGGTCAGCCTTTATGATGGTTCGTGTTGGGAAGTAATACGGACCAAGAACCTCAAATTTCATGTTATCTCCCTCAATCTTATTATTATGGCGACGTTCGGCGGAATTATGTCATCGCTCGGCAGTGCTGCAAAATTCAGCTCCAGAAAGTCTGCAGTAGACTGTTGGGATGCGTTTTAATGTGCTGGTAGTGGCCAATTTTCAATCCCTTGATCCGACTCGACTCTTTCAATTCAGCACTGAGCATGACTTTTGGCGACACGAAGAAAGTAATTTAGATCTTGGCGAGGCCAGTGTCAGGGGGTGGGCTATCAGCCCGATCTTATTGTTGGTCGAAATGAAAGACAATTCCATCTGAAAGCCTTCGCGCACGGCAACTTCTTGCAGATGGTGCCATTTATGCATTGTGATTGACAATATAGCTCGCTCGTTCATAGAGTTCGTCGAATGTAATGATTTCGGGCCAGGCGGTGTTGCGACGATACAGTTCGAACGAGCGATATTGCTCGGCGTTCACCCCATGCTCCCCCATAAACTCGCCCAGGCTGCCAATTACCAAAAATGAGCGGGGCTGGAAGTTGAGCGCCTCCTCGCCCGTCGGAGCCCCGTTTTCATCCTTGCCGATGAATTTATTGCCAATTTGCTCGACAGCTCCCTGCACGGTCCCTTGTACCTGCGCCACTGCTCCCACGAGCTCCGACGACGGAGCCCAGCACCCTGCCCGATACGGTTTGTTCGACAGCAGTTTGGTGGTATGGATTTTGATCTCCACAAAGCAGAGACTCGAAATCAAGCCGCGCGTCTTCATCAACGCATCCGCCCGTTTCCCGTGCGAGGTTACCGAGTGTCCTTGGACGACGTTTTCCAATTTTTTGTCATCGAGCGAGGACAGGAAAAGATAGCCGAGCCCGTAGCCGAAAAACCAGGTGTTCTTTTCAAAGAATTTCTGCCACAAAGCTTCGCCAGTACGTTCCTTTATTTCTTCAGCATGGGCGAAGTATTCAGGTTCATTCAACAGGCGTGCATACGCCGCCAGCTGCTCTCGGCGATAGGCTATGGCGACAATGTCTTCCTTAGTGATTTTCGTGCGAAGCACCTCAGCAAGAATGTCCGGATTGTCAGTGAGCAGCTTGGCGGCTTGGCGTTCCGAGAGGATGAATTTCCGAAGCTCCTCGTCTGTTATGTTGACCTCATGATCATGATGAAAAACGTATTCCTGAATGTGCTTGGCAAACTCCAGGAATTTGGCGATCTCATCGCCGATCAAAGCGAAATTTGATTTGTGTGGCACCCCGGAGGCTTCTGTATAAGCCTGGAGATTCAGCACACTGACAGAGCGCGAATCCTCAAAGAACGTCGCCTTGACTATGCGCTTTCCTCCCTCCTTTTGCCGCAGCACGAGTTCGTCCTTGACTGTCGCAAAAATCAATTCATTCGACGCATTGAAGGCCTTCGTCGCGATTCTGACCTTTCGTTCCTTGTCGAAAAATCCCGGCAAACTCTTGCTCATGTAGGTCTTATCAGGGCGTTTGTTGAAATCGTAATCTGAGTCTTCCATCGATTTTCCTGTATGTCGATGCGTTTCCACCGCCTTGGGCCGCATTGTCAGCACATTTGTAATAAAAAGCGGCAGGCGGGCGTCTTATCCAGAGCCGTGCTTCAATCAACGTATTTGTACCATGAGCAGCAAACACGCAGACATCGCTCCAGCAACTTCGACGCTTTTCTCGATAAAGCCTTCGACCACGTTCAAGCAGCGTATACACCTATGCGGTAGTTCTGCCTTTCTTCGTTATGGTTGCCATGCCGTGATTGTGCCATCGCAAAATTAGATTAGTTGCCTTTATGTACTAGTTGCTTTTATGTATATACTCTCAATATACATAGGAGGCCTAATGTCATTGTGCCGGTCGAAACGTGCGAATCCCACCTCCAGCGGTTATTGCGTACTGGGTGTGCATTGCCTTGGGGTTCGTTTATGAGCGACGAAGCCTTTGGTTCCCCTCTGTCCGTTTCCCTTACGAAATCAGCCAATTCGCCCCTCCTGGATCTGTCCAGACAACAACGTAACCTCCTACTGTTGCGGCCCGTGTTCCAGCTCGAGCGTGACAAAATGCGACTCGGGGACGAAGGGAGTACTGAGCACACTCTCTTCCAAGGAGTAGATACTCATTATCTGGCACTTTCGGCGCTGGACCTGATGATGGAAGCGACTACCATTTCCAGTGGAAGCACGTCGACTGAGGTGCTCATGCAGTTAGCTGAGGTGGCCATGCAGATGAAGCCGTCGCTGTCCGCTTCCCAAAGCCGGCGTGTCGCGGAGGTAGTACTCGATGCATTAGACAACAAAGCCAACAATCACCGCGAGTTCAGTTTCGACTACTTTGATGCACCGACTTGCAGCACCAAGAGCGTCCGCTTTCGCTTGGTGAGATTCGAACCAGACTCGGAAGACGTGTACCGATACCGGCCCACGGCAGAAGGCTACCTCGTATATCTCGGCATGCTAGACCTGTCGCCAGAGGATTCCCAAGAGCTGATGGAGAAGATGCTGGACCTCCTGGTTCAGCGCGGCCGCTTCGAGGCGGCTCTGGAAATCGCCCGACGAGCCCGCAAGCTCTCCATCGAATATCGTCAGCTCATCCGGGACAGGCTCTATCAGGCCTATCGCGCTCCTGGGAGCGTCAACTGGAGCCGAGACATGTCAGGCCGCCTCGACGCGGCGAGGGTGCACGTACGCCAGCGTCAAGCGGAGGACACGCGGATGGAGGAGGCTGTCGGCGAAGCGCTGATCGAAGCTGACGAGGTACGCACCCGCCAGAGCCTCATTCAACTAAGGGAAACGCTGCAGAGCGCCAGCCTGCTTCGTTTGCAACTCGTCACTGACATTACCGAGTCAAACGAGCGATTTATCGCAGCCCAGCGAGCAGTTTTCCGCGCTCGGAAACCTACAGGACTGCCAGACCTCGAGCCGCAGCTCCTGCCACAGTTAGTGAATCTACTCATCCAGACCCTGGCCACCGAAGGCGACACCTTCGTCAGCGCACTGTATCCCCCGGTGTGGCCGAAGGTATATGACCTCAACTCAGTGTTTACAGTGCTCCTAGAGCAGCGCGCAGAAGATGCTGTGCCGGAAGAGGACGATGGCGAATTGACGGAGTTCGTACCAATGACGGACCAGTTCCCCAAGGAGCTTGTTCAACAAGCCAACGAATGGCTCGGATCGAAGTTCGCGATGGGAGTGCCCCTACGGGTTGACCAAATTCTGGAAGCCGCCGAAGACGCGGGATTGAATCGCCCGCTGCGTCGATGTCTATTGCTCATTCTGTTCCGTAGCTTTGCACAGTCGGAAAACGAATTCAAGGATGTACTTGCTCAACTGACCGGTACAGAGTTCATGCTGGACATCGCACAAGGGGATAACTTGGAATTCGTCCAACAGGGAGAAAAACAATGAACACGCCTGAACCAACAGTTCGCAATGCCGCGCGCCTGACGTACAAGGCGCTCCACACTTCGCTATCTCCCATCAACGATAGCGAGTACCGGGAACTGCTGGCCCTGTATCGTGCGGACCCAATGTTCTACCGGCACGTCCAAGACGTCGCGCTAGGCATGGAACTCAATATTCTGGACGCGAGTGAGCAACGTGGCCTCATCGTTGTTCCTGCGTCGCGCGAAAGCAAGTTTGCCGTTCGGTTGACCGACATTCGTAGCGGTATGAACCTGGACCAGAAGGCCTCTCTGGTTTTGGCACACGTGGCAGTCGCGGCGGTCTTCTTCCCGACCACCGATGGCCTGGACGACGACAACTACTCCCCGCCCCCAGCCTCGGTTGGGACGTGCCGCGACACTCTCTATGCCCTGTCGCGGCGACTCAAAGAGACCTCCGACTTGCCCTCGGACATCCCGCCGGAGCTGACGCCGGGCTGGGAGGCCATCTCGGCGATGCCGGTCGCCATTCCCGCCGGTCAGCGCGCTTCGGTGGCGTCAGTGGTCGGCGTGGTCAAGCTGGCCTTGAACCAGATGGCCCAAAACGGGTTAGTCAGGCTGGACCGGGAGGCCGATGAAGATACCGCGGTCACCTACACGGCGACGCACCGACTTCGCGTGCAGCTGCGCGAACTTGCGCTGCGACGACTCTACGAGATGGCGCAGCTGGCTGTGACGCTGCGTAAGGTGGGCTGACATGCAGAAGATTTCACGCATCCATTTGGCCAACTGCGGCTTCCGAACAGCATGGTACGAGGCGGTTACCTTCAATCTCACTGAACCTGGCACGGGCCTTCCGACCGATACCATCATCAATCTCGAAAACGGCGGCGGCAAGACAACGCTGATTGGCCTGGTATTCTCGTGCTTCGAAACATCGCAGGAGCGGTTTCTCAAGCACATTCAGAGCAAGCACAGCAGCTTCTCCCAATATTTTACCCACGACGGTGTACCTGGGTTCATCGTCATCGAATGGCTGATGCCCGCTCGGTCCGTAGGTGGGCATCCGTACAAGCTGGTTACAGGCCAGGTCGTCTCCGTGCGAAACACGACGGAGACGGAGGTCGACCGAATGTTCTTCAGCTTCGAGGAGCGTGCCGACCTTCGATTGGAAGATATCCCAGCGCCTGGACTGTCAGGCGCATCGGCCACCTCGATGAACGAATTTTCTCGCTGGATTCATGACAACCAGAAGAAGCACTCCGGCAACGTCTTCATAAGTCACAACCGCCAGGCCGAATGGCAGCGGCACCTGAAGGATGAGCGACTCATTGACCTCGACATGCTGCGCATGCAGGTCAATTTCTCGGCTCAGGAGGGTGGCTTCGACACCGGCTTCCTTGATTTCAAGACCGAGAGCGAGTTCCTGCGTAAATTCCTTTTCCTGACCAGTGACACTGGCAAGGCTGAAGAAGCCCGAAGGTCCGTGGTGTCCGTCTGTGAACTCCACCGCCGCAAACCGCAGTTGCAGCGGCGCCGCGACCATCTCAAGAAGTTCCGCATCTCGTTGACTACATTCGCCGATGCTGCCCGCCATTACATGGAGGCAGTGAGCACACAGCGGACCATGCTTATTCATGGTGCTCAGCTTGTTCAATCACTACAGGCTCGTGCCGTCAACCATCGAAAGACGCAAGCGGTGGAGGCGACCTTCGAGAAGGAGCAGCGCAACCAGGCTAGCGTTGCCGCTAAGAACGCGGCGCTGTTCGCAATCGAGTGGATAACTGGAACCTGGGTCTGGCACCAGAAGCGCGTCGCCCAGACGAAGAAACTTAAAGACGATACCGACACGTTAGTATTAGGCCTGGAGACGCGGTCGAAGCTGCTGAAGGCGGCGCGACTGCAGCAAGAAATCCTGAGCATGGACGAGCGCATCAAGGAACTTGATGCGCTCGCTGAAGCCGAAAGGGCTGAGCTGAAACCGGCCCGGGACCATGTGGAAATCCAGGGTGCTCTGCTCCGGCGAGCACTGTTCATCGAGGAAAGTCGCCTGAAGGATGCGCTGGCCACGCTGGATGATAGATCGAAGCAGCGCGAGCAACGTAAAACGGCGCTTCGCAGCCAGAAAGTGAAGGCGGATGCCGACGAACTTCGCCTGACGCGCGAGCAAACTGGATTGCAGACGACAGAGAATCTGCGAAATGCTCGACGTCTGGTGCTGGAGCGGGATGGGGTGTTCGTCAACACCGATGAATCAGCAGATGGGGCTATCGTGCGACACGAAGCTGCGTCCAGATCCCACCACCACGAACGAGATCTTCATCTAGCGACAAGGGATGCTGCTCGTACTCAGGCAAGGCAACATCGGATCGACGCGAACGAAGAGCGCGTCAAAGGAGCCAGCATAGGTCAACAGGCCAAAGGGCTGCAGACCTACATTGCGAAAGGGGAAGCGGAGCTGGAGCGGCTTGGTCAGCTTCCTGCCCTTTTGGGAGCTGTTGAGACCGACCGTGTTGATCCTCAGTCGCCAGCCCTGCTGCCGCGCCTTCAGGATGTCATCGCTGACTCCAACTGGCAGAAGTCGTTGTCCGACGTGCGACTGGCCGAATTACGTGCTACGCGTCAGGCCATTGAAGACACCGGCGTCGCCGGCTACAGCCACGATGTCGCACTCGTTGTGCAGGGGCTTCACGCTGTCGGCGTACGCTCGGCAATACCCTTTAACGAATACATTGCCCGCGCGGTCGATGACGCCACTAAGGCGCAAGCGCTCATACTGAGCGACCCGGCGCGGTACTCCGGTGTATGCGTCGCGCAGGCTGAATTCGCCAAGGTCGCTGAGATGTCGTGGATTGCCCGCAAACCGAGTCGCCCTGTAATGGTCTCCGTCGCGGCACTCGATACGGCTACGGTACCCGAGGACCGTCTGGTCGTCCCGCCGGAAGATGCATCAGCATTCAATATTGTGGCTGCAACCCGCTTAGCCGAGAGTTTGGATAGTCGGCTGCAAGAAGAAGATCAGCGGCGCGCCGCCTACGAGCTGCGATATACGCAGGCGATCAAGGCGGTTCAAGAACTCGAAACCTTCACAGGCGCCTACGGCAATGGGCAACTGGCCGAAGCTGCGGTGAAACAGGCAACGCTAGAGGGAGATGCCTCCGCTGCACGGAGCCGCGCAGCAAATCTCGAGGCTGAAGCTGCATCTCTCGATACTCAGGCTGAACAACATGACAAGACCGCGGCAGAGGCAGAATCGCGGCGCTCAGAGTCTGTTCAAGCGACGCAGGCGGCCCGCCAGTTCCAGACTGAACACGAATCCGGCCGTGAGGGGTGTCTGGCGCGCCTCGCTGAAATAAGCCTTGAGTTAACGGAGACGCAAGAGCGCAAGGTCGAGATCGACTCCGCGTCAGAAAAGCTTCAAGAGGTACATGATGCCGACCAAACACAACGGGCCGACGCTAACGCGGAGCTGCGCCAGGTTGGTGAAGAGCGCGGGCGCATCGCTTACTACAACAGGGAGTACCCGGCGCAAGAGCGGCTCCAGCAACATCCGCGTCCCTTGACGACGCTGCGCCAGCTCTACGAGGACGCCCAGGCGAATTACCTGACGGAAGAAAAGGCCCGTCTGGGCTCCTTAAGTGAGCGTATTCAAGGCGTGAAGGAACAGCGACTCGGCAAGACCAAGGAGTTCACACGCGACTTCAGTGGGGTGAACATGGCTGACCTAAAGCCTTATCTTTCCCTGAACCATGAAGCGGAACTGTCTAAAACGGAGTGGCAGCTTGTCGAAGCTCGCAAGGAACAGGTGGAGGCATCCGGGAAGCATCAATCCCTCAGTACCGAATCCCGCACGTGGCATGCCTCGAACAAGCAAAGCATCGGCACGGCCACCTCTGAGTTCGAGCGATATACTGCTGAAGAGCTTGGCCTACTTCTCGAGGACTTGAAACAAAAGATTGACAAGGAAAACGACCGCATGCGTGTCGCTACCGAGGAGGCCAATCGTGCATCCAGTCGTGCCCAGGAAAAACTTCGTGAGGCCGAGTCAGACGAACAGAATGAATCCATCCTTCGTAGCGGAATGGGGCTTCCAGACCAGCCCGACCCGGCTCTCATCGCGGCCGAGATTGGCGCATTGATGGGAGAGACTCCCGAGGTCCCGGATCCGACATCTGTGCTCCTGGAGCTCAACTCAGGCAAGCAGGTGAGTGCGCTGCTCGCCGAGTATAACGGTAAGAATGCTGGAGTTTCCAAGCTGCAGACGGGTGCGCGTACTTCGTTCGATGAGCTTAAGAGTGCTGCAGGCGACCCTACTTTCCGGGAGGTAGACCCCGATGTCGCGTTGCAAATGCTGCAGAACGACTTCACGGCAGCGTGCACAGACGCGTCGCGGTTGCTTGAGCATCTCGATGACCGCATCTCCACAACCGAGTCAACGCTGACGGGTATGCAGGCTGACTTTGATACCTGCGTGGAAGAGGTTCTGGGCGTGGTGCGGGGAGCCATTAACACGTTGAACAAGGCTTGCAGTCAAGAAAAATGCATTCCGGTAACCGCTCCATACGTTGGTGGCAAGCAAGTATTGAAGATGCGAGCAAACTTTGCCGCGGTTACGCTGGACATGCGCCGCGCGGCTATGCGTAACTACCTCGACGTGCTGGCGGACACTCTCGCAATCCCTGCCAAGGGCACGGACCTCATTGCGGACGCTGTTGCTCGTATCTATGGCAAGCCGCTCGGACTGCACGTGCTGAAGATGTCGATAGAAGAGTCCGAGCAGTACGTTCCCGTTGAGAAGATTTCCAACTCCGGTGGCGAAGGCGTAGTGATGGCCATGTTCCTCTATCTGGTCATCAATCAGTTGCGTGCTGAGAACCACGCCCAGGTGCAGAGGAACGCAGGCGGACCGCTCATCCTTGACAACCCGTTCGCCAAAGCCACGACCGCCGCGCTGTGGCGCGCGCAGAGGTTGCTGGCCTCTGCTATGAACGTACAACTCATCTTCGCGACTGCACTTCAGGATTTCAACTCCATCGGGGAGTTCCAGCGTTTCATTCGTCTGCGCAAGGCCGGTCAGAATACGAAAACCAAGCGATGGCACCTCGAGGTGGCCAATCTGCAATTAAACGAAGCCGCCGATGAGGCAGCTGCGTGAAGGAGTTTCTCGAAATGCTGCGGCGAGGAACGCGTAAGCGAGTAATGCTGACGGAGCTTCGCCAGCACTTCTTCTCCTTATACCCAGACGTCCAGAACAGCCCTGACCGGGGCGCCCTCCTACTGGAAGCCCTGCGTCAGCTAGAGGCTGCAGGCGCGCTGTCGCTCCCGGCGGCGGCAAGCTGGGAGAAGATCGGCGTTCCTCCACTTCCGCAATGGGTGCTATTGACGCGCGAACCCAAGGCAGTTTCGAGCAGAGATCTTCGCGGCGTCACCTGGGCACCTGAACTCGGGTTCTGGCCAGACTTGCGGCCGGGTCAACTTGAGGCAATGCTACCCATCAACGAGTTTCTGCTCCGCCGCCGCGGTAGTCTCATGGTCGTTCCCATCAAGGAGCGATCGCTCGAAATCTACGGTGACGAGAAACGGCTCGATGGCATGTGCACTGGTGACAGCCTGTTCGGCGGGCGTCTGCAGTTGAGCACTCTCGGATGCTTCCGAGTGCCGCAGCCTCTTCCCTACCGAATGGCTGACGCTCCCGGCAAGCCTGTGCTCGTGGTCGAGAATCACAACAGCTTCTGGAGCTTCGGCGAATGGAACCAGCAAGCCAGATGCTATTCGGCCATCGTGTACGGTTCCGGCGAGGCATTTCGGCTAACCGGTCGTGCACTCCAGCAGGTGCTGTATCAAGTGGCTGGCAGTGGCGCTGAGTACCTGGGAGATCTCGATCCGAAGGGGGTTCGTATTCCCGACGAGTTCAACCGTTCGGCAGAAGCCGGCTCGCCGCAAGTTCGTCCAGCGCTGATCTTTTATCAGTGGCTTTTGACACACGGCGTGCGACGTCACCGGCCCGAATGCGCTTCCTTCGAGTCTGACAGCGTGGCTGAATGGTTCGGCGCGGAATTGGCTGCACAGGTAGTCGAACTCTGGCAGAGCGAACATTGGATCCCCCAGGAGTCATTAGGCTTCGAACAACTGTCGGTGGGAGTGCTGTGATCTTTTCAACGCGTGACAGACTATATTCTCTAACCGCAATCCAAAGTGCTTCTTTAAGAGGGGTGTGACAGACGTTAGAGAGATATACTCAGAGGAAATATCTTAACAAATATAAGCCTTTTCAGCCACCGACCGCGACAGACTTTATTAGTCATTATCATCTTCGAGCTGCTCTGGTAGCAGGATGCTCTGCGTGCGATCCATTCCCTGAACAAAGCGTTTCATCGAAACCTCGGTCAAATATGCAATATCGATTTGACGCTTGCATCGAAAAGTAGCTGACTAGCTCGCTGTGTTTGCACACAGTCTCGACCGATAGCAGATTTCTTCTTCCCGTTAGCTTGAGAGCCAATCACTCAGTCTTTACTGCGTTGGGGGCTCTTTTTACTGCAAAACAAATGATGAAGTAAAATGGCTTTTTCTTAGAAAAACATGAATTTTACTCATTTATCATGCTTGATCGCATTCATTTATCCATCGTGCAAGAGGTGGAAAAGCAAGGTTCGCTGACCGCGGCTGCCGGCGTACTGCACGTGACGCAGTCGGCTTTAAGCCACAGCATGAAGAAGCTGGAGCAGCAGCTGGGCACCGACATCTGGCTGCGCGAAGGCCGCAGCCTGCGCCTGACCCAGGCCGGGCAATACCTGCTGGCCGTGGCCAACCGGGTGCTGCCGCAGTTGGCATTGGCGGAAGAACGCCTACGCCAGTTCGCTCAGGGCGAGCGTGGCGCGCTGCGCATTGGCATGGAGTGCCACCCTTGTTACCAGTGGTTGCTGAAGGTGGTGTCGCCTTACCTGGCGGCGTGGCCGGATGTGGACGTGGACGTGAAGCAGAAATTCCAGTTTGGCGGCATCGGCGCCTTGTTCGGGTATGAAATCGACTTGCTGGTCACACCCGATCCGCTGGACAAGCCCGGCCTGGTGTTCGAGCCGGTGTTCGACTACGAGCAAGTGTTGGTCGTGGCTGGCAGCCACAAGCTCGCCAAGGAAGAGTACGTCAAGCCCAAACAGTTGACCAACGAGGTACTCGTGACTTACCCAGTGCCGCTGGATCGTCTTGATATCTACACCATGTTCCTCACGCCAGCCGGCATCACGCCCAAGCGCCATAAAGCCATCGAGACCACCGACATCATGTTGCAGATGGTCGCCAGCGGACGCGGCGTGGCAGCGCTGCCGCGCTGGCTGGTGCAGGAATACGCGGACACGATGGATGTGGTTCCGGTTCGGCTCGGCAAGAACGGCATTGCCAAGAACATCTACCTGGGTGCGCGCGAGGCTGATGTGAGCATCGATTATCTGCGGGCTTTCATCGAACAGGCGAAGAGGCCCGTCGTCGCTTGATCCGTCCTGGTGACAAGCTCTATGAATATTACTCATAAAACCATGAAAACATATCCATTTTCATGAGGCCAAACCGCGGGCGATAATGCTGGGTTACATAGTCCGGCGAGGGCGGGCGCATTTCATGGAGAGTTCTCATGGCATCCACAACCGAACGCAAGCCGCTGGCCTTGCCCGGCGGGCACAAGAAGGTGCTGCTGCATTCCTGCTGCGCTCCCTGTTCGGGCGAAGTGATGGAAGCCATTCAGGCGTCCGGCATCGACTTCGCGATCTTCTTTTACAACCCCAACATCCATCCGCTGAAGGAATACGAACTGCGCAAGCAGGAAAACATCCGCTTTGCTGAAGAATTTGGCATTCCCTTCATCGATGCCGATTATGATCGCGACAATTGGTTTGAACGCGCCAAAGGCATGGAAAATGAACCGGAGCGCGGTATCCGCTGCACCATGTGCTTCGACATGCGTTTCGAGCGCACGGCGCTGTATGCCCATGAACATGGTTTCCCGGTTATCACCAGCTCGCTGGGTATCTCGCGCTGGAAGAACATGCAGCAGATTAACGATTGCGGCGTGCGTGCAGCTTCGCACTATCCGGACATGCTTTACTGGGAATACAACTGGCGCAAAGGCGGCGGGTCGGCGCGCATGATCGAGATCAGCAAGCGCGAGAACTTCTATCAACAGGAATATTGCGGTTGCGTCTACTCTTTGCGCGACACCAATCGGCACCGCCTGGAAAGCGGTCGTGAACGCATCCAGCTGGGCGTGAAGTTTTACGGCGATGAAGATGCTGCGGCCGAAGACTGAGTTTCGGCCATGTCTTCAGGAAACGCCTGCGTAGTCGAGATGGATTTGCTACCCGCGCAGCCTCCGGAAATCATTCAGCGGGTCAAAATTACGCGCTACAGCATTGCACGTCGCTATGGGCGTGTCCGTACTGCGAGCTCCCGCGCTGAGATGGAGGCAGGCCCGCAGCTGCCCCTCTTCTATGCCGCCAGCCTGCTGCTGGCTATCATCGCCGTCGTTGCTCGGTACCGTCGCCAAGAGGCCGCGGCAACGACGCCCCTCTGATTTACAAGGTATCGAGCTGTCTTGAGTAAATTAAAACAGGCGCTGAACGAAAGACGCTTCGTCTGCGTGCTAGAGGTCGTGCCTCAACAGTCCCCTGCGCGCTTGGTCGCGCTTGAGCAAATCGTGCGACGCGGGCACCTGGCAGGCTGGCCGTTACTGCCAGCCTTCGCCGATCGTGTCGGCCCGCATTCGGACTTGAGCCCCTTGGAAGGCGCCGGGGCATTCGGGGATCCAGCCTCATCCTTGCTGCACTTTTCAGGCAAGGATCGCGAGCGCGCAGACTTGCTGCTCCAGATGGAGTCGATGAAGGCTCGTGGCCTGGAGCAATTGTTGCTGCTCAGTGGCGATCGCTTGCCAGGCCACCATCCTGATCAGGCGCCAGTGCGCTATCTGGAGTCGGTGCCCGCGCTGCAGATCGCCCGTGAGCACTGCCCCGACTGGCTGTTGGGCGCCGCATTGAACCCGTTCAAGTACCGCGAAGAAGAAGGCGGCGCACAATATCTGAAGGGGCAGAAAAAACTTCTGGCCGGCGCTGATTTCTTTACCCTGCAACTAGGTTTCGACGCCGCCAAACATATTGAAGCCCAGACCTGGATGCGCACTCAGGTACGAATGAAACCCATGCTGGCCTGTGTGACGCGCCTGAGCGACAAGCGCGCGGCCGTTCTGCAGGCCGTGCCCGGCATCGTCATCACCGAATCCATGCGCGAGCTGCTGGGCAGGGAGCAGCAGGTATCCCAGGCCTACGCCAGCGCACGAAGCCTCGAGCGCATGGCCCTGCAGATAGTGGGCCTGCAATTGATGGGCTATGCCGGCGTTCATGTGTGCGGGGTGCATACGCTGGACGAACTGCTGTCGCTGGAGCATGCGATCGCTGAGCAGCGGGACAGCATGACCTCACTGACCGATTGGATCGAACGATGGCATGCAAGTTGGCAGATGCCTGGGGCGCCCCAGGTATGCTTCGTCCCCGCAATCGGCGCCTGGGAAATGGGGCAATCCGATGTCGCCGCCACGCCCCGGGAGCGCCTGCGATACGCGCTGCTCTCTATGGTACATGGCCAGCTCTTCAGTCGCACGGGATGGTTCAGCAGAGCTTTGGGCTGGAGCATGAGGCGCCCGATCTGGAAGGTCGGCGTGGCTGCGGATGCGCTACATGCTGTCGAACGGACGGTCAAACGGCCGCTGGTCGGCTGTGATACCTGCGGCAGCTGCCGCTTGCAGGAGACCCTCTACGTGTGCCCCGAGACATGCCCTAAAGGCCTGGCGAACGGCCCCTGTGGCGGCACCCGGCTCAACCGTTGCGAATTTGCCGACCGCGAGTGCGTGCACAGTGTCAAATACCGGATTGCCAAATCTGCCAATCAGTTACCTGTGCTGGCGCAGACCTTGATTCCTTGCATCGAAGCGGGCAACAGGCACCGCAGTTCCTGGCCTGAATGGTTCGAGCCGGAAGATTCGACGCCAGGGCGCTGAATCGAACCTCAGAGCATGATAGCCGGCCAGGTAGCAATGGGCCCCGCCGGGTAGCCCGGACTGATAAATAAGGCCGTCGGCAAACCAAGGGTGATCGCCATCCCGTCCCACTTAGATAGTGCCACTTCGGCTCCGGCGCCAGGAGCATTCGGGGAGATGGCAAGGCTCTCGATTGATTGCGGCGTAAAAGAGGGCCGCGGAGGTCAACGCTCAAACCGGACTATGCGCGGCGAGGTTGCAGTATTGTCCTTTGTAATACAGCAATGGCTGCGTAGCAGCAGCTTCTTGCAGGTTTAATGCTTTCACTTCACCAATCACGATCAGGTGATCGCCTGCGGCGTGTTCGGCATGAATTTCGCAATCAAGCCAGTGCAGGCTGCCGACAATGATCGGATTCCCCAGCGGCGATTCCTGCCATTCGATTCCGAGCCACTTGTCCGTGCCTCGCCGAGCGAATTGGTTGGAAATCCTGGCTTGCTCATCTGACAGGATATTCACTGCGAATCGACCTGCCTGGCGAATTTTTGGATAGCTGGCCGAACTGGTCATTACGCTAAATGACACCAGCGGCGGACTCATCGACACGCTATGGAACGACTGGCAGGTGAAGCCAATCGGCTCGCCATCCATGTGTGACGTAATCACCGTGATACCGGATGCGTAGTGCCCCAGCGCTTCGCGAAAGCGCAATGGCTCGATAGCAGAACTGGAAAGTGGCATAGTAGGTACTAAATACTGAGTGCAGCTCGAAAGTGTTAAGGAAGGCCTGAAGTAGTCCGGTAGTTTTGGCTGACTTCAGCCCTGGCCAATGTTGAAAGCGAGCCATCGATCAAAGCCGGCCAAATCGCCCACGCCATTCTCCGCGTTTGGCCGTCGCGAGCAGCTCACGACGGCCATGTCCCGCCTCAGAATTAGTTCGAGAGTTCTCTGCGGACGATTTCTGCACCGGCACTTAAAGCATTTAGCTTGCCTCTTGCCACTCGACGGGATAAGGGGGCCATGCCACAGTTGGTGCAAGGATAGAGCTTGTCGGCATCGACAAACTGAAGTGCTTTTCTTAGGGTATTGGCCACTTCCTCGGGTGTTTCAACGGTGTCGTTTGCCACATCGATGGCCCCTACCATCACTTTTTTACCTCGAATGAGTTCAATCAGATCCATTGGAACATGAGAGTTGTGACATTCCAGTGAGACGATATCGATACTGGATTTTTGCAGCTTGGGAAAAGCTTCTTCATACTGTCGCCACTCTGACCCCAGCGTCTTTTTCCAATCAGTATTGGCTTTGATTCCATAGCCATAGCAAATATGGACAGCAGTTTCACACTTCAGTCCTTCAATGGCCCTTTCTAATGTGGCCACACCCCAATCATTCACCTCGTCAAAGAACACATTGAATGCGGGCTCATCAAATTGGATGATATCGACACCAGCAGCCTCCAACTCGCGGGCTTCTTGATTGAGGATTTTGGCGAATTCCCAAGCCAGTTTTTCGCGACTTTTATAATGGCTGTCATAAAGCGTATCGATCATCGTCATGGGCCCCGGCAAAGCCCATTTGATGGGCTGCTTGGTTTGCTGGCGTAAGAACTTGGCATCTTCAACAAAGACCGGCTTTTGGCGAGCAACAGCACCAACGACCGTCGGTACGCTCGCATCATAGCGATCACGAATTCTGACGGTCTCACGCTTCTCGAAATCAACGCCGCTGAGGTGTTCAATAAACGTAGTAACAAAATGCTGGCGCGATTGTTCGCCATCACTGACGATATCAATACCTGCGTGTTGCTGTTCCTGCAGTGACAAACGCAAAGCATCTTGTTTGCCCTCGATCAATCCCTCATCTTGCAATTTCCAAGGTGACCAAAGTGTCTCGGGTTGTGCAAGCCAAGAGGGTTTCGGCAAGCTGCCGGCAGTTGATGTGGGTAACAATTTTTTCACAGTAGATGACCTTATGTTTTTGATTCTTCAAAGAGCGCAATTAACGGACCACTGCTCAAGACTAGCTTGGTATGGTTTGATAAAGTTCTCCTCAACAAACCTTCCCTGCTCAATCGCCAGCCGGCTACGCTCTTCCCGATCATAGACAATGCGAGTTAATGAATAATCCTGGTGCTTCAAACTTGGTCGATAGGATTTTCCTGCTGGAGAATTCGCGTTGTAAATTTCAGGCCGGTAAATCTTTTGGAAGGTATCCATCGTGCTGATGGTGCTGATAAGCTCAAGATTGGTGTAATCACCCAGCAAATCACCAGCAAAATAAAAAGCCAAGGGCGCGGCGCTATTCGGAGGCATGAAGTAGCGAACCTTCAGCCCCATTTTTTTGAAATATTCGTCAGTTAAAGAATATTCATCTTGCTGGTATTCAACGCCCAATATAGGATGCCGATTTTCAGTCCGATGATAAGTCTTGCTACTCGAAACACTCAGACATATCACGGGCGGCTTATTGAAATGATCTTTGTAAGTGTCTGAATTCACGAAGCACTTGAACAGCTTTCCATGCAGGCTTCCAAAATTATCTGGCGTGCTGAATTCGGGCTGATTCTTGGAGTGCTCCAGCAACAGCACGCTAAAGTCATAATCTCGCACGTAAGAGGAAAAATTATTCCCTACGATGCCATCAATGCGTTCGTTGGTTTTTCGATCAACAATATTCGTCTTCAATATTTCAATCAAAGGAAGGGCATTGCCACTGCTTTCACCATCAATATTCATCTCAACGGAAATGATTTCAAGTTTGACGGTATAGCGATCGCCATTGGGATTATCCCAATGCGCCAAGGCATTGAAACGATTGTCAATCATCCTGAAGGTGTTGCACAAGTTCTCTTGGCGACTCTCTCCCCTCGCCAAATTAGCAAAGTTGGTTGTGATACGCGTATTGTCTGAAGGACGATAGTCTTCATCGAAACAAATGCTCTTGATGGCAAATGTGAACTCTTTACTCATTGTGATCTGGCGCCCTAATTTCTGAGATAAAACCTGCGGTTATTTCTTGCTTTTTTCAGTACTTGCCAGCGTTTTTGTCTGGTTTTTTGATTCAGCAGTCTTGACATCGTCGAGAGCGGAGACGAATTTTATGCTGCGCCATCGATGAATAAAAATGATTTGATCTCATAGAATCATTAGCTATGCTCATAATTCAATGTGCGGTCGACTGCAGAAATCTCTGTCCCGCAGGATTCTCTGAATCTCCTGGCTGTCGTGAAGGCCGCTTCATTCAAGAGCAGCTATCTTCATCTTCAAGTGTGGCCTATCTCCAAGACGGTTACGTGTCAGTGGCAACAAACAGAAGCGACGGCTATGTTTTCTCGACAGTGAAATGTCACAACTAATGCTTGAAAATATGGTGTTACTTCAAAGTGCTCTCGGTCTGATTAGGTCGTGTCAGATTTCTCTCGGACACTCACGGTGTTCTGCTTGGAGTGCTTAGGCAGCCCGCTTAGCCTGCGCGGTATGGAAGTTGTTGCTGCTGTGGAGGTTACAGATCGAGTTCGTCGACGCGCAGCGCTATATAACCGACGACGATACCAACGCCCGCTGCGCATTGATCATCCGGTGTGAGTAATGCGAGAACCTCTAAACAATCATCCCGCATATAAGGGGGCTGAACGTTCAGCCTTGGGCGCTGAAGGTTCAGAGAATATTTTTCAATTTGGCGACATTTTTCTTCGTCGGCAGGGCCCCCATGCATTGTCGGACGTCCGCTTATTGCCCTCAATGGTCATGCTCCGCGCCGTCAGTGTCAGGTCAATTAGACGCGATCTGCGCGCGATCCAATATTGCGTGCAACAAGACATTGCAACCAGCCTCGAGATGCTCTGGCTTGGCATCTTCGATTTCGTTATGGCTGATCCCGTCTTTGCAAGGCACAAAGATCATGCCAGAGGCTGCCAACCGGGCGACATAGATTGCATCGTGACCAGCGCCGGAGACCACGTCCATCGTGGAATAACCAAGCTCGGAGGCCGCTTGCCGCACGGCAGCAACGCAATCTGGATGAAATGGGCAGGGAGGATAATGTGATACGCGCTTAATCTTGATCTCAAGTCCGGTTTCTTTACGCAGTTTCTCGATAAACGACAACATCTCGTCGTGCATTTTATTTAGCAAAACTTCGCTGACATTGCGCAAATCGACGCTGAACTTGACCTGCCCTGGAATCACATTGCGGCTGTTCGGAAAATTCTCGATGAAGCCTACAGTGCCGCGTCCGTAGGGCGGATAACGATGCGCAATATTTACTGTTTCCTGCATGATCTTTATAGCTGCTTGCAAAGCATCCTTGCGCAGTGGCATCGGGGTCGGGCCTGCGTGCGCCTCCATCCCCGTGACTTCGCAGTCGTACCAGGAAAGGCCAAGCACCGCAGGAACCACACCGATCACTTTACCGGCATTTTCCAATACTGGCCCTTGTTCGATATGCGCTTCGAAATAAGCCCCAACCGGATGTTGCCCTGGTTGCTCGTCGCCGATATAGCCAATACGCTCAAGTTCGTCATGTACACTCTTGCCTTCAGTATCCCTGGCCGCGTACGCATGTTCCAAAGTGAAAGCGCCACAGAACACGCCTGAGCCCATCATCACGGGAACAAAGCGCGATCCCTCTTCATTGGTCCAAATCGCGACTTCAATCGCCGCCTGTGTTTGGATGTTTTTTTCATTCAGTGTACGAACTACCTCCAGAGCCGCCAGCACACCATAATTGCCATCGAATTTTCCACCTGTGGGCTGAGTGTCGATATGACTACCTGACATGATCGGCGGCAACGTCTTGTTGAGACCGTCCCGCCGCATGAACACGTTTCCGATTTTGTCGATGGTGATATGCAAACCGGCTTCCCTGCCCCACGAAATGACCAAGTCGCGGCCTTGTTTGTCCAGATCGGTCAAAGCCAGACGTTTAACGCCGCCTTTTGCTGTCGCCCCGATCTCGGCGAGTGCCAGTAGGGAGTACCACAGGCGCTCACCGTTTATTGTCAATGTGTCGGTATCCATTCTTTGCAATCCCATCTTTTAACTTCATCTACGCAGGCGTTGTGCCTGCTATTTATGTATTAAATGCACGTCATCACGGAAAAGGGATCGAGATAGACCTCTTGGCCAGTCAACCCAAGGCATCCAACATCGGCGAAAATGGCGGGCGATCCACATGACGTCCCGCACCTCTTACGGCGCGCAACTCACCGTGGCGAAACACCAATTTTCCCGCGCTGAGCGTGTGACTAGGGATGCCGCGAACGGTGCGTCCTTCCAGCACGTTGAAGCCACCTTTGGCAAATTGCGTCTCGGCAGAAATAGTGCGCACTCCTTGCGGATCCCACACCACGATATCTGCATCTGAGCCCACCGCAATGGCGCCTTTGCGCGGGAACATATTAAAAATCTGCGCCGCATTGCTTGACGTCACACGGACGAATTCCGAGGGCGTCAATTTTCCTGCGTTCACTCCAGCGTCCCAGATCACGGCCATCCGGTCTTCGATACCGCCACAGCCGTTCGGAATCTTGGTGAAGTCATCGCGTCCGTTCGCTTTCTGTTCTTCGCAAAAAGTGCAGTGATCAGTTGCGGTCGTATGCAAATCGCCGGTTTGCAAACCTTGCCAAAGTGCCGCCTGATGTTGCCTGGAGCGAAACGGCGGACTCATCACATGCGCGGCTGCGAAATTAAAATCAGCATTGCAATACACGCTGTCGTCAACCACCAAGTGGCCGGCCAGTGCTTCGCCAAATACCCGCTGACCTTTGGAGCGTGCTCGAGCAATTGCTTCCAGCGAGTCGGCACAAGAAACGTGCACAATATAAATGGGTGTGTTGAGTACATTCGCAATGGCGATTGCGCGGTTGACGGCCTCGCCTTCAACCACCGGCGGACGCGACAATGGATGTGCCTCCGGACCAGTCCTCCCTTGTTTCAGCAGCGCCTGTTGCAACTGAAAAACCAGTTCGCCGTTCTCCGCATGTACCGTCGGCATCGCCCCCAGTTCCAATGAACGGGCGAAACTCTTCACCAACAGTTCATCGTTCGCCATGATCGCGTTCTTGTAGGCCATGAAATGCTTAAAGCTATTGACGCCATGATCCCGGACCAGGATTCCCATGTCGGCGTATACCGACTCGTCCCACCACGTGACCGCGACGTGGAAAGTGTAGTCGCATGCCGACTTCTCGGCCCAGCCGCGCCAGGTCTGATACGCCTCCATCAAGGATTGCCGTGGATTAGGTATGACGAAATCCATGATCGTGGTCGTGCCACCGGCCAGGCCCGCAGCCGTGCCGGTAAAAAAATCATCGGCAGTGACTGTCCCCATGAAAGGTAACTGCATGTGAGTGTGCGGATCAATACCACCTGGCAGCACATACTGACCGCCGGCATCAATCACTTCCGTACCAGGCGGGATGTCGAGATTTTCGCCGATAGCGACGATCTTTCCGTCCTTGCACAGAACGTCTGCGCGAAACTCACTGTCTGCGTTAACCACAGTACCGCCGCAAATTACGATGGACATGATATTTTTCCTCAACGCTGACGCACAGGAACAACCGGAAAAGACTCCTGCTTCCTGACCATCAACACACCATAGACAAGAGCAGAAATGGCAACACCCACAAACCAGGCGTAGGTGTAAATTATCTTGAAACCATTCGGGATATCCGGAAAAGACACCGGGAAAGCCGCATTCAAAAATCCCGGAATATTCGGCAGCACACCAAGAACACAAGCGATAATCGCGGCCGTATTCCAGCCGTTGCCGTATGAATATTTTCCGTTGTGCTTATAGAGTTCATCGACATCCAGTTGCGTTTTTCGGATCAAATAGTAATCAACAATAAGAACGCCGGCGATCGGACCTAGCAGTGCGGAATAGCCGATCAACCAAGTGAAAATGTAACCTTGGGAGCTTTCCAGTATTTTCCACGGCATCATCGCGATCGCAATGAAGGCTGTCAGATAGCCGCCGGCCTTGTAGGAAATATGCTTTGGGCTGAGCGATGAAAAATCATAAGCCGGGCCAACCAGATTCGCGGCCAGATTCACGCTAGCGGTGTCAATCAAGAGAACAATCAGAGCAATCAGCACAGCAGCACCGGTCATGCGACTGGCCAGGTCGACTGGGTCCCATATCGCCTCGCCATAGAGAACAACTGTAGCCGACGTCACGACCACAGCCAGCATTGCCAGGAGACCCATTGGCACAGGCAAGCCAACCGCCTGCCCAATCACCTGATCCCGCTGCGTTTTGGCAAAACGGGTGAAATCCGGGATATTCAATGCCAAGGTGGCCCAGAACCCGACCATTGCAGTGAGCGACGGCCAGAAGACCGCCCAGAACTGCCCGGCTTTTTTCCCTCCGGCTACGAATTGCGACGGTTGTTCAAGCATTGGGCCGAAACCGCCAGCCTTGTTGTATACCCAGCCAAGCAGGACAAAGCAGATCACGATCTTGATCGGCGCGGTATAAGTTTCCAACTTGCGAATCGACTCAATACCATGCACGATGTACCAGAATTGAATGGCCCAGAACCCGACAAAGCACGCAAATTGCGCAGCATTGATGCCTAGTCCGGCGATCTTGTCGCCGCCGAGAGAATGACCGAGCAACACACCGATCAAGGTATAGATCATCATGCCGCCAAACCAAGTCTGAATCCCGTACCAGCCGCAGGCGACAATCGCGCGCAACAAAGCTGGCAAACGTGCACCAGCGGTGCCGAACGAAGAACGTGCAAGCACGGCATAAGGAATGCCATATTTCGTGCCGGCATGGCCAATCAATAACATTGGCAACAACACTATGACATTAGCCAGAAACACCGTCGCCACAGCCTGCTTCCACGACATACCGCCCTCAATCAGGCTGGCAGCAAGTGTGTAGGCAGGAATACACATCACCATGCCGATCCACAGCGCAGCAAAGTGATACCAGCGCCAGGTACGTTGACTGGCCTTGGTCGGCGCCAGGTCTTCATTCCAGAGTCCATTGCTATCTGATAAATCTTGATTCACAGTTTTTATCTCCATAATGATGATGAAAATTGTTTTTGTGAATTTGCAATTTTTTTCAACATTTAGCAATTGGACGCGTCTTAAAAAAATATCCGAGTAAAACCATGCCGCTATATCTATTGCAATATGCAAAAAATATCCCGCATTTTTAAGAAGCATCAAGTTGGCTCACTGACTCGCCACTGGCCTGCTCCCCAACATGAGCTTCATAACGCAGTAGGGGCCGATTCGCAAAAGAACGGACGATGAAGAAGCGACTTGCTAAAGAACAGATCATTGAATTTTTGAAGGAAGCCAATACCGCTTTATCGATAAAGGAGCTGTGCCGCAAGCACGTCTTCTCGGAGACATCGTATTAATCATGCTTGCCGGGGGGCGGCGTTTCGGTTGCCGGCGGACTCATACCTTGTTGCAACGAGAAGGCTGGGCCATCAATGTCAAACGCGTCTACAGGCTTTATTGCAAAGCTGGCTAAGCGGTAAGAAAGCGTCGCTGCATACAGATCATATTTACGCAACTCGGTAAGGCAACCCAGAACGCGTAAATCGAAATTTTTAGTCGACGGTTTCGTGAAGAATTCCTCAATGATCAATGGTTCTCGACGCTGAACGAGGTGGCCGCTTTCATTGAAATGTGGCGACAGGATTTCCACCGGCGTCAGCGCTCGCGCAGACTGTTTCCTGAACACCGGCATGATTCAGCGGTGCGTTTTAACTATTGCATGTATCGGCGACGCATGCTTGCCCAGCGAGCGACCGATATCGCTTAGCGACTGGCCATCTTTGCGTCTCTACCACAACAACAAATCAGACAATTGACTCTTGAGTCATTCGCTTTTTATGCAATTCACATGTGACCAGGACCCTAAGCGCTGCGTGCAATTAGTGAAAAATTTCGAGCTGAACATCATTGTTCGCATCGTTCGCTTTCATTTTCTCGAATGTGTTTCGACCAAAAATAACACGTCGAAAAACGCACTTGATGAACAATGACATTGCTTAACATTTCATGACTTTTGCTCGATAAAAATATTTGCAAACAATAGTGAAATCGAGACTTGTCTTATCGCTAATTTGATTTGACTGTGGAATTATCTGCTGGCATATCTAGTGAGAAATAATTTGAGAAAAAAAAGAGATTAATCATTTTTGAAATTCGATGAAGAGCCGTGAAATGCACACGGCGTTAGCAAAAATTCTTCTCGTTATTCGGCACAATTTCCGTCCCCACTGCGGTGCCACGCAGAAAAACAAAACAAAGCAGGTCCCTCACGATGAGCCTTTCCCGTCATATTCTTTTCGGCAAACTCGATACCACGCTTTTTAAGGCGGTCGAATCTGCAACCGCCTTTTGCAAGCTGCGCGGCAATCCCTATGTCGAGTTGGTGCATTGGCTGAACCAGTTGCATCAACTTCCCGATGGCGATTGGCAGCGGGTACTGCGGCATTTTCAAATTGATGCCGCGACGTTGGACCGAGACTTGGCATCTGCCTTGGCGGCGCTGCCAGCGGGGGCGACTTCCATCAGCGATTTTTCTCATCATATCGAAACCGCGATTGAACGCGCATGGGTGACAGCCACTTTACTGGCGGGTGACTATCGCATCCGTGGTGCATGGTTGCTGTGCGCGCTGATTGAAACACCGGAATTGCGACGCGTACTGCTGGGTATCTCTCCTGCGTTTTCCAAAATCCCGTCGCAAGACCTTGCCGACCTTCTACCTGCAATTGTGCTTGAATCGCCAGAAAATCACGAATCATCACACGATGGTTCCGGTTTGTCTGCCGCCGTGCCGGGGGAAGCTAGTCGCGCAATGGCGAACCCGGTGTCGGATAAATCGCCGCTGGCGCAGTATTGCACCGACCTGACAGAAAGCGCCCGTACCGGCCGCATTGACCCGGTTATCGGTCGCGAGCATGAAATTCGCACCATGGTCGACATTTTGCTGCGCAGGCGTCAAAACAATCCCTTGCTTACCGGGGAAGCCGGCGTCGGTAAAACGGCCGTCGTCGAGGGCCTGGCGATTGCGATTGCCAAACAGGAAGTGCCTCCTGCATTGCGCGAAGTCCGTCTACTGAGCCTGGATGTCGGCGCATTGCTGGCCGGCGCTAGCATGAAGGGTGAATTCGAGTCGCGCCTAAAGGGATTGCTTGAAGAAGCGACACGCTCCCCGGCGCCGGTCATTTTGTTCATTGATGAAATTCACACCTTGATTGGCGCCGGCGGGCAAGCCGGTACCGGCGATGCGGCGAATCTGTTGAAGCCGGCCCTGGCGCGCGGCACGCTGCGCACGGTCGGCGCCACCACATGGAGCGAATACAAACGCCATATCGAAAAGGACCCGGCGTTGACGCGTCGCTTCCAGGTGCTGCAAGTGATGGAGCCAGAAGAAGTCGCAGCAATCAACATGGTGCGCGGACTGGTCAGCACTTTTACCGAGCACCATAAGGTCTGGATTATGGACGATGCGGTACGCGCTGCCGTCACCTTGTCCCACCGCTACATACCTGCGAGTCAGTTGCCGGATAAAGCGATTAGTCTGCTCGATACCGCGTGCGCGCGGGTAGCCATGTCGTTGCATACTCCGCCTGCGCGCGTGGAATATCTTCGTCAAGGTCTGGCAGCGGCACAACTTGAACGAGAACTGATTGTTCGTGAAGCCAGCGTCGGCCATGCCAACACGCAGCGCCTGTCAGAGGTTGAAGTTTGGCTGTCTACTCTTCAACAAGAACTATCCGAACTCGAAGCGCGCTGGCATGAAGAGAGGGCGCTCGTCGAAGAAATCATTCATAAACGCAGCGCACTGCTTGCTGCACAAGATGCAGCCGAGGATAAGAACGATAGCGCATCGCTTCCGACACTATCGGAGCTGAGTGAGTTGGAAATGAAACTTACGGCACTACAGCAAGATACGCCGCTTATCACCCCGCATGTCGGTGAAGCCGTCGTTGCTGCGATTGTGTCGGATTGGACCGGAATACCCCTGGGTAGAATGGTCAAGGACGAAATCAGCGCGGTGCTGGAGTTACCCCAGACACTAGAGCAGCGCGTCATTGGGCAGCCGCACGCGCTGGCAATGTTGGGTGAGCGCATTTTGACTTCCAAGGCACGTCTCACTGACCCGAATAAGCCGGTCGGTGTATTCCTGCTGGTCGGACCTTCCGGTGTCGGTAAGACCGAAACGGCACTGGCACTGGCTGAGACGCTCTACGGCGGCGAACAGAATCTCATCACCGTGAATATGAGTGAGTATCAGGAAGCGCACACGGTCTCCACGCTGAAAGGCTCACCGCCGGGGTATGTCGGCTATGGCGAGGGAGGAGTATTGACTGAAGCCGTACGTCGTCGGCCCTACAGCGTTGTATTGCTCGACGAAATCGAAAAAGCCCATCCCGATGTACATGAAATGTTCTTTCAAGTCTTCGACAAAGGCTGGATGGCGGATGGAGAAGGAAAATTCATCGATTTCAAAAACACAGTCATTCTTTTAACCAGCAACTCCGGTTCGGAATTGATTTCTGCTTTGTGTGAGGACCCGGACACGGCGCCTACCGCGGAGGTGCTTGCGACAGCCTTGCAACCTGAGCTGCGCAAAGTCTTTCCCGCAGCCTTCCTAGGCCGTCTCGCTGTGGTGCCATATTTGCCGCTGGACGACGCATCTCTCGTTCGCATTGTTCGACTGCATCTGGATAAAGTCATTGCGCGCATGCGCACACAACACCACGTTGTTCTGGAAATCAGCGACGCGGTGGTTGCGCACATCGTTGACCAATGCGGTACTTCCGAATCCGGCGCACGGTTGCTGGTCAGTTTCATTGAACAGCGCATTTTGCCCAAGCTGTCGCGGCTCTGGTTTGCCTCGTTGGAAGAAAACCGCAATACACATCGCAGCATTACCCGTATTCATCTCGACTTTGCCCCCCAGCACGCAGATGGAGGGCTTCGCTACGAGACCAGTTACGACTAAGCCCATCACCACAATCGCATCATCGCCCCACCTTACTTGAAGGGAGTTTTTATGAGCAGCAGCAATAATTCGCAAAAATTCATCGCCCGCAATCGCGCGCCCCGCGTACAGATTGAATACGACGTTGAAATCTACGGCGCCGAAAAGAAAATCGAACTGCCATTTGTCATGGGCGTACTGGCCGATTTATCAGGCAAGCCGGTCGCGCCGCTGCCAGCGGTTGCAGATCGCAAATTTCTTGAAATCGATATCGACAATTTCGATGAGCGCATGAAAGCGATTGCCCCACGCGTCGCTTTCTCGGTGCCGAATACTTTGTCTGGCGACGGACATCTGATGGTCGACATCACCTTCGAGAGCATGGACGATTTCTCGCCGGCGGCAGTCGCCAGCAAAGTCGATGCGCTGAACCAGCTGCTGCAAGCGCGCACACAGCTCTCCAATCTGCAAACCTACATGGACGGCAAGTCCGGTGCGGAAGGCCTGGTCAACAAGCTGTTGCAAGACCCCGCCTTGATGCAGGCACTGGCTGCGACACCCAAGCCGAATGGTGCCGACACTGCAACCAAGCTGAACTAAGAGAGAAAGAACATCATGAGCGTCCAAAAAACGAATGCTGCCAGCGCAACTGCGAAATCAACTGCCGTCCAATTCGCTACTCCCGATGAATTCTCGGCCTTACTTGACCGAGAATTCAAGCCAAAAACCGACCAGGCGCGCGGCGCGGTCGAAGCTGCCGTGCGTACCCTGGCGCAGCAAGCGCTGGCCAATACGCAAACCATCAGCGACGACGCCTATTCGGCTATCGAATCTGTCATCGCTGAGATTGACCGTAAGTTGTCCGAGCAAATCAATCTGATTCTGCACAAAGAAGAATTCCAGCAACTGGAGTCGGCCTGGCGTGGCCTGAGTCACTTGGTCACCAATACGGAAACGGATGAGCAACTTAAAATCCGCGTGATGGATGTCTCCAAGGACGAATTGCGCCGCACCATGCGCCGTCATAAGGGCATTGCGTGGGACCAAAGCCCAGTCTTCAAGCGCATCTACGAAGAAGAGTTTGGCCAACTCGGTGGTGAGCCATACGGCTGCCTGGTTGCCGATTACTATTTCGACCACACACCGCCTGACGTGGAACTGCTGAGCGCGATTGCCAAAATCTCCGCGGCGGCACACGCTCCGTTCATTGCGGGCGGCTCGCCATCTTCTTTGCAAATGGAAAGTTGGCAGGAATTGGCCAACCCACGCGATTTGGCCAAGATTACCTCGAATCTGGAACACGCCGCCTGGAATTCGTTGCGCGATACCGACGACGCTCGCTACATCGGCCTGGCCATGCCGCGCTTCCTGTCGCGCCTGCCGTATGGCGCAAAGACCAACCCGGTTGACGAATTCAATTTTGAAGAGCAAACCGACGGCGCCGACCACAAGAAGTACATCTGGAGCAATGCTGCCTACGCGATGGCGGTCAATATCAACCGCAGCTTCAAGAACTACGGCTGGTGCACCATGATTCGCGGCGTCGAATCCGGCGGTACTGTCGAAAACCTGCCATGCCATACCTTCCCGACAGATGACGGTGGTATCGACATGAAATGTCCGACAGAAATCGCCATTTCCGACCGTCGCGAAGCCGAGTTGGCGCGCGCCGGCTATATCCCGCTGGTGCATCGCAAGAACACCGACCATGCAACCTTCATCGGCGCCCAGTCTCTGCAAAAGCCGCAGGAATATCACGATGCCGATGCAACGGCCAACGCCAATCTGTCGGCGCGCCTGCCGTACCTGTTTGCGAGCTCACGCTTTGCGCACTACCTGAAATGCATCGTGCGCGACAAAATCGGCGCCTTCAAGGAGCGCGAAGATATGCAGCGCTGGTTGAATGAATGGATTATGCATTACGTCGATGCTGACCCAGCTAATTCTTCTCAAGAAACCAAAGCCAAGCGTCCGTTGGCTGCGGCCGAAGTTGTGGTGGAAGAAATCGAAGGCAACCCTGGCTTCTACAGCGCGAAGTTCTTCCTGCGTCCTCATTTCCAACTGGAAGGTTTGACTGTTTCGCTGCGACTCGTCGCCAAGCTGCCGTCCATTAAGCAAGCTGCTTGATGAAACATGAGGCGTTGTAATCGTCGCCTCATGTTGCGGCTGTAGTTTTATCAAAGGGTGGTTGCAGTCGGCAGAAGGAACATGAATACCGCAAGTTCATCTGCTTTTTTAGGTAGTACCTTTTCAACGTTAATAGAAGGAATATGACTATGGCACAAGATATTTTTATCAAAATCGCTGGCATCGAAGGTGAATCTGGCGACGACAAGCACAAGAACGAAATCGAAGTCAGCAACTGGAGCTGGGAAATTCGCCAGGATACCAATATGCATTCCGGCAGCGGCGGCGGCGCAGGCAAGGCGACAGTCGAAGACCTGACATTCGAGCATTTCGTTGACCGCTCCAGCCCTAACCTGATGAAGTACTGCCTGAGTGGCAAGCACATCGATACCGCAGTGCTCGTGGTGCGTAAAGCCGGCGGCAATCCGTTGGAATACCTGAAACTGACCATGAGTGATGTCATCGTGACGATGGTCAAGCCTTCAGGCAGCAGCAAGGACGAGCGGATTTCCGAACACGTACGCCTGTCGTTCGCCAAAGTCATGCAAGAGTACATGGTGCAGAACGCGCAAGGCGGTAGCGGCGGTGCAGTGACCGCCAGCTACGACATCAAGGCCAACAAAGAAGGCTAACTGCAGCTGTATTACCCCGTCTGGGACTGGGTACGCCTGTGTGCGTATCCGGTCCCAGTATTTAGTTAGACCAGAGTTGTCCTCGAGAATGACCAGATAATTTCATGAACTCTCTTCGAACACATTTCCGTCGCTGGTGTCTTGCAGTTCTGTCGAGCCTGATGCTCCAGCTGCTCGTCATTCCGGCGATTGGTCAGGCCCAGGTGGTCAAGGAGCCGACCAAACTCGACATCACGATTCACGCCGCCGACAACGTCAATCCGACTGACCAGGGACAAGCCGCGCCTATCATGGTGCGCGTCTATGAATTGAAGTCGGACGAGGCATTCAAGCAAGCCGATTTTTTTACGTTACAGAATACCGACAAAGCCGTGCTAGGCGCCGACATGCTGGTCAAGGACGAATTCATCCTACGACCCGGCGACAGTAAAACCATTCGCCGTGCATCCTACGCCGACACCGCCGTCATCGGTGTGCTGGCCGCGTATCGCGATTTACCCAATGCCACCTGGCGCGAAGTCTACAAACTGTCCGACGCTCCGGAAGCCGCCTGGTATCGCAGCATATTACCTTCGCCCAAGGCCAAGCTGAATATTGAGCTGCGAACCAAAGACATCAACATCACCGAGATCAAGTAGAAAGCGCGCATTTCATGAGCTGGCATAACAAAGTCATCTGGACCGAAGGGTTGTTCCTACGGCCCCAACTCTTTCAGCAGCAAGAGCGCTATCTGGAAAGCTACGCGCATTTGCGCGCGGCGTCATCGACCCCGTTCTACTGGGGGTTTCATCGTTATGCCATTGACATTGGCTCACTCTCGCTTGGCAAACTGGTGATTTCCAGCGCCGCTGGCGTTTTTACCGATGGCACCCCGTTCCAGATGCCGGCACAAACGCCGCCACCTCCGCCGTTGACCATTCAACCGGAACACATTGACCAGCTGATTTACCTGGCAGTGCCGATTCGCACGCCGAATGCTGAAGAAGCTACTTTCGATGAAGGTAGTGGCGGGTCGCTGGCGCGCTACGCAGTAATAGATGAAGAACTGCGCGATGCCAACTCGATTGGCCAGGGTCCCAAGCTGGTGCAGCTGGCACAGTTGCGCTTGCGTCTGCTGCCGCACAAGGAATTGACGGACGCCTGGATTGGACTGCCGATTGCCAAGGTCACCGCGCTGCATTCGGATGGCAGCGCCGAACTGGACTTCAATCTGATTCCGCCGGTGACGGGTATTGGCACGAATACACTATTGTCCAGTTGGGTGACAAAAATCCAAGGCTTGACCCATCTGCGCGGGAACACGCTGGCATCGCGCCTGACCGGCGCCGACGGTAAGGCGTCGGACGCCGCCGAGGTCTCCGATTATCTACTCCTGCAAATCCTCAACCGCTACGAGCCATTGCTCAACCATATGCTTACGGTGCAGGAAACTTCACCCGAAGCCCTATATACATTGTTGTGCAGCTTCGGAGGCGAACTGTCGACGTTTGTGCGGACCACCACCCGTCGTCCAAAGAAGTGGCCGGCTTACCAGCACGTCAATCCCTACGTCACCTTCAAGGATTTGACCGACGACGTGCATGCGATGCTGAACGAAGTGCTAGTGCGCAGTGCGCAACGCATCGACTTCGAAGTCCGGCCACACGGCATGCGTCTGGCGTCGATTGACCCGGCCACACTGCAAAGTTTCGGCAACGTCGTGCTCGCGGTCGCTGCGCAGATGCCACCGGATTTGCTGGTCACGCAGTTCGCCGCGCAAAGCAAGGTCGGTCCATCCGACCGCCTGCCGGAGCTGATTCGCTCGCATCTGCCCGGCATCAGCATGTCGCCATTGCCAGTGCCGCCGCGACAAATTCCATTTAACGCTGGTTTCGTCTATTACGAGCTCGGCAATAGCGGCCCGATGTGGGAACACATTCTCAAGCACGGTGGCCTGGCGATGCATATCGCCGGCGATTTCCCTGGATTACGCCTGGAACTATGGGGCGTGCGGGAAAAATAACCGCAGCATACCGTCGCGAAATGAACAAACAGCTAAAGGATGACCGAACATGACTTCCCCATTTGACAAATTCTCCAGCCGCACGCTCAGCGTGAGCAGTTCCGTGATTCCGGTGCTCATGGGAGAGCCGGCATTAGTGGCGGTATCGATGATCGGCACAGAGGGCGTGGACAGTCTATTCGACTATCAGGTCATCCTGAAGACTCCAGATGCCTTAAACCACCTGATTAGCCAGACTGCGGACTTCAAGACACAGGAATGGCTGGGGCAGGAAATGTCGGTGCAAATCCAATTGGAGGGCAGCGGCAGTTTCGTTGCCGGACAAATGGGTATGAGCGGGATGGGCAATGTCGGCGCTGGCGTACGCGAAATCAACGGTATCATTGACGATGCCAGGTTCTTGCGTGTAGAGGGGCGATACGCGTTCTATGAAGTTCGGCTAAAGCCTTGGCTGGCTATGGCCACCCTTATCACCGACTGCACGATTTTTCAGGACAAGACGGTCAAGGAAGTCATCGATGAATCGCTGTCCGGCCTGAACTATTCGATTGAATGGCGTTTAATCGACACCTATCCAAAGCGCGACTACACCACCCAGTTCAACGAAAGCACTTTTCATTTTGTAAGCCGGTTGTGCGAAACATGGGGAATTTCCTATTTCTTTGAGCATAGCGAGGGCAAACACCGTCTCATTTTTACCGACTACATGGGCGGTTATCGGCCCAATGCCAGTGAAGCGTATCAAACGGTCCTGTTTCACACGCCGAACGCCAAGATTGACGAAGAGTATATCCACGCCTTCGTCCCGGCAAATAAGCTCGCATCCGGTATTTTTACGACCAGGGATTTTGATTACACCAGACCGCGCGCTGACCTGACCGTCACCCAGGAAGACCCAATTAAGGATGCCGGCCACAATCAGCACGAAGTGTATGAGTGGCACAAACCAAGCAGCGGACATAGCCATTACGTACAACCCAAAGCCGGCCCGAACCAGGCGACCAATGTGCCGTTGGATGAGGGCCAATTCCTGGCCCGTATTCGCATGGAGCAGCTGCATTGCAAGGCTTATCGTGCCTACGGCAGTGGTCATCTCAAGGGCATGCAGCCAGGCCACAGTTTCAAGCTCAGCGGTCACCCGCGCAACACCGCCAATATTGACTACCTGATTCTCAGCACCAAGCTGACCATCCGGGAAGTCGCCCAAGAAACCCAAAGCCCGGGTAATCCGAACGCGCAACGCCACGAAGTGGAAGTCGATTTTGATGTCTATCCATTGCGCGGCGCCGGAGGTTACCGTCCCGCCAGCAAGACACCGGTGCCGAAGATGTACGGCGTGGAATCCGCCATCGTAGTGGGTCCAGAAAATCAGGACCTTTGGACTGACGATCTGGGGCGTATCAAGATACAGTTTCACTGGGACCGCTTGGGGAAAAACGACCAGAACAGCTGCTGCTGGGTCCGCGTTTCTTCGCCATGGGCGGGTAATCAGCTGGGTGGCGTGCATATCCCGCGTATGGGACAGGAAGTTCTCATCGGCTTCATCAGCGGCAATCCGGATTTGCCAATCTGCACGGGCCGCGTCCATAACCAGAGCAATTTACCACCATGGCAGCTACCTAGCCAGCAAGCGTTGTCAGGCTTTCGGTCCAGGGAGCTCACGCCGGGCGGGGGTAACGCTGCAGGAGGGAGAAGCAACCACCTGGTGATGGACGATAGTGAGGGCAAGATTCAGGCGCAGCTGAAATCGGACCACCTGCACAGTCAGCTGAGTTTAGGGTACATCACCCGTATTGAGGATAATCAGGGTCGCAAGGATCCGCGCGGGGAAGGATTTTCTCTCGAAACAGAAGGGGCTGGTGCGATACGCAGCAGTAAAGGTTTGTTGCTGTCCACGGATGGCCGTGCTAAGGCAATAGGCGGCACCTTAAGCCGTGACGAATTGGTGGTATGCCTGGAGCATGCCTTGGCGATTGCGAAGGACCTCGGTAAGGCCGCAGTTGATTGCCAGGGTGGCCAGCGCGACCTGCAACCGCAGCGAGATTTAAGTCAAGCAGTTGATGCCATGGGACATGGTACCAATGATGAAGTCGACGCCAAAGGCAAAGCCATCGGTGGTCAAGCCATCATCGCCATCAGCGGCGCTGCCGGCATTGCCAGCGCGACCCCCAAAGACCATACCCAGTACGCTGGGCAGAATATCGACACCATCGCCGAACGCAATCAGCAGCATTACGCTGAGCAGTCGATTATGCACAGCGCCGGCCAGGACATCGAACAATACGCGCGCCATGGCGAGGTCCGCACGATTGCCAATCAGGGAAAAATTATCCAACAGGCGCAGAACAATAATATCGAATTGACTGCGGAAAAGCTCTTCACTGTGACATCAACTAAGGACGGCATTGTGCTCCACGCAAAGTCCAACATCACATTGGCGTTGGCAGATGGCACCTATATGAAATTGGAAGGCGGTGGCGTCACCTTTGGCATGAGCGGTCAGTTTGTAGTGAAGTCAGGCGGCCGTTCGTTTGTCGGACCGGCCGGCGTTGCAATCGACATGCCGCAGTTCAATCGCGTCGATCTGGCACAGCAGTTGCAGACACATTACACAGGCAACCGAGGGTTGAATGCGCCGGTCCATGATTATGAAATCACCCATGCCGCCGGCAATATAGTTTCCAACAAAACCGGTAATGATGCGCTGTCAGCGCTGGCGAAGAAAAAACCATTCGGTATTTTCCGGCAATAAAAATTGATACAGGCCTTGCAGCCGGTTTGGGGAAAGGCCATCCAATGATGCAAGCACAATGTGGCGATCTGAAACAGATGGCGTTGCCTAGGATTGTTCGGAGTAATCAGGAGCTTCAAGCGGTCGGACTTGCCGACATCGTGATAGCAGCCCTTCGAAATAGTTCCGGTTTCGACTGGGATTCGTGTTGCTCAAATAGGAGGCGGAAGATGCAAAATTATTTTTCTATTTATTCTCTTTTTATTTAGGAGTGATGACCATAAAACGTAGAAAAATTCTCTGTATTGGCTTGGCATTCGGCGCGTTGGCTTTGCAGGGATGCACCACACCGTTAACCAGTGCTCTTCATAAAGACGCGAACTACTCTGAAAGTGCAGATGCCATTTATATTTCACAGGACAAGAAAACGCTGCTTACGCCACCTTAAATTCACAGGCCGCCGCATGACCCATTCATCAAAAACATTGACCTGCGCAGCCATGCTTCTCGCCGGCGTTCTACTCAGTGCCTGCGCCTTGCACAGAACCTCCGGCAGCGAACCGCCTTACAGCGGGCCGGTGGCACAGCCGCAGGTGGCGTACCGGATAGACGAACAACGCTTTTTTGAGATTGTGCCGCTGCGGGCGGAAGCCTGTTCCAGTGCCGATCTGTATTACACGGATACCGCTCACAATATCCGCAGTCGGGTTTCCTATTTTATGGCCGGTTATAACCTGCGTACCGACTTCATCATCGACGCGGCCAACGACCAGTATCTCGTCGCACCGATTGTGCGCGGCAATATCGATTGCGAATCAGGTGGCAATGGGTGCAGTGGATCACGGTTGCCGTACTCGACGGATGGGGGGAGGACTTGGAAGGCGGTTGAAACGCGGTTTAACAATGGGCCAATTCGTCTAATTAATTCAAATTTTTATATAGAAACCAACGATGAGGCAGAGACTTTGGATATTTCTAAAGATGGTCAAGGCTGGAAGGATTGGCGACGTGGAATGATACGTAACATGGGTATTTCCAATCCCCAAAGAAGGCCTATCGATAGCAAATTTCACTGCACTCCAAATGGAAGGGAATGAAGCATGAGCAACGATCTCAGTCATATTCCAGTGGTCAAACATGATTACGGCCTGTCGCAGTGGTGCGAAGGGAAATGTACCGGCATCGCACAGGATATAGCAGTACGGACCCATACGTTTGACGTTGGGTCGTTAATGCCCGGTACAGTTATCTTTGTGCATGGCGTGAATAGCCAGGGAGAATGGTACAAGGATGCGGCTGCGCAATTTGCTGCTGGATTAAAAGTGCGTCTGGGTAGAACCGACTTAGAGGAACTTGTTCCTGATCCGGTGGATAAACACCGCTTCATGCGAAAGAAAGATGGTGTTCACTACCATTCCCCCGTCATTCCGTTCTACTGGGGCTACAGCGTCGCCCACGAGAACCTCTACAAAGTCCTGATCGACCATGACGTGCACCCTGCCCGCGATGAGCCTGACAGTGGCTTTCTCGACCGTTTCGGTAATTACCTGGGGGACGATTTTGCCTGGGCCGGCGGCCCATTCCAGAACGGCACGAACAATCTGCTGCAATTCTGGAAAGGCGGCTTCCAGCGTAAGATCCTCGGCGGGCTAGTCGATCTGAAGGATAGCGGCCCGCTGGGGCGGCAACTCAATGATTGCCCGGACCGGATGTACTTCGTCCACGCCGCGCGCCGGCTGGCGCATCTGGTCGACACCATCCGCACCGATGTGGTCAATGAGCCGATCAACATCGTCGCCCACAGCCAGGGCACGATGATTGCCTTGTGCGCGATGCTGTACCTCAAGACCCGCGGACCCGATACGCTGATCCTCAACAGCGCGCCGTTGGCCTTCGACACCAAGTTTCTCACCGACTACCGCGCCGCCAACGACGCTGCTTACGCCACCTTAAATTCACAGGCCACCGCATGACCCACTCATCAAAAACATTGACCTGCGCAGCCATGCTTCTCGCCGGCGTTCTACTCAGTGCCTGCGCCTTGCACAGAACCTCCGGCAGCGAACCGCCTTACAGCGGGCCGGTGGCACAGCCGCAGGTGGCGTACCGGATAGACGAACAACGCTTTTTTGAGATTGTGCCGCTGCGGGCGGAAGCCTGTTCCAGTGCCGATCTGTATTACACGGATACCGCTCACAATATCCGCAGTCGGGTTTCCTATTTTATGGCCGGTTATAACCTGCGTACCGACTTCATCATCGACGCCGCCAACGACCAGTATCTCGTCGCACCGATTGTGCGCGGCAATATCGACTGTGAATCAGGTGGCAATGGATGCAGCGGATCACGGTTGCCGTACTCGACGGATGGGGGGAGAACTTGGAAGGCCGCATCACCGGTAATCATCGGGAAGAATGACCTCTATTTGACGGAGGGTACCGTGTTCTACTCCGGGCAAAAAGCCAAACTATCAGAGTTATCTAGCGGTGACGATGCCTGGAAACAGTACTACCTTGCCGGAAAAAATGTATTGCCACCGTTACGGCGCCCACCTATCGACACCAAATTTCACTGCACGTCAAATGGAAAGGAATAAGCAATGAGCGCCGATCTCAGCCACATTCCCGTAGTTAAACATGATTACGGCTTATCGCAGTGGTGCGAAGGGAAATGCACCGGCATCGCACCCAATATAGCGGTACGGCCCCATACGTTTGACATAGGTTCGCTGATGCCCGGTACAGTTATCTTTGTGCATGGCGTGAATAGCCAGGGAGAGTGGTACAAAGATGCGTCGGATCAGTTTTCAGAAGGATTGAAGAAACGACTGGGTAGAACCGATTTAATGGGCTCAACTTATAACAAACATACCAAGCGATTTACTGGATTAGACGACAACGGCGATCGTGCGCGCTCCCCCATCATCCCCTTCTACTGGGGCTACAGCGTCGCCCACGAGAACCTCTACAAAGTCATGATCGACCATGACGTGCGCCCTGCCCGCGATGAGCCTGACAGTGGCTTTCTCGACCGTTTCGGTAACTATCTGGGTGACGACTTTGCCTGGGGCGGCGGCCCGTTCCAGAACGGCACGAACAATCTGCTGCAATTCTGGAAAGGCGGCTTCCAGCGTAAGATCCTCGGCGGACTAGTCGATCTGAAGGATAGCGGCCCGCTGGGGCGGCAACTCAATGATTGCCCGGACCGGATGTACTTCGTCCACGCCGCGCGCCGGCTGGCGCATCTGGTCGACACTATCCGCACCGATGTAGTCAATGAGCCGATCAACATCGTCGCCCACAGCCAGGGCACGATGATTGCCTTGTGCGCGATGCTGTACCTCAAGACCCGCGGACCCGATACGCTGATACTCAACAGTTCGCCACTGGCCTTCGACAGCAAGTTTCTGACCGATTACTTCGCCGCCAAAGACGGCCTGGCCAGCATCCAGAGCGAAGCGGCGCGGCTGGCCACGTTTCAGCACATTGCCGGGCTGCTCAAGGCCTCCGGCGAGGCTGTCAAAGAATCGATTCCCAAGGCGCCGCGCACCAATACCGTCAAACTGGGAGAGACGGCAATCCATTTCCGCCACGCCCCCGACCATCCCCAATGGCAGCCGCAGATCGGCAGCATGGCGATCAACCGGCAGGGCCAGTACTGGTGGCAGGATCCACTGCGCAGCCGCGACAATCGCGGCAAGCTGTTTGTCAACTTCAATCCCGGCGACCGTCTGATCGGGGTATCGCCGATCGGCGGCGTGGGCTGGCGCGGGATTCCCTCGACCTATCTGGACAACAATAAAAACCTGTTGGGCGAGAATATCTATCAGCGCATCTTCGCGCGCGCCAGCAAGGCGCCCGACAATCCGCCGGTGGGTTCCCGCACAGATTACCGGCAGCATTTCTTTTACGAAAAGACCGTCATTGATCAGGTGCAGAGCGACTATGGCGCGCGCAATGCAGAAGGCCGGGAAGAGCCGCTGCGCTGGACCGACAGTTACGGCAGCCCGATCAACACCGTCAACCAGCAAATGCAGACCTGGGACGGTAAGGTTGCCGGCCAGTTCTGGACCCAGGCGGAAGACAAGATGTTGCTCGTGATTCCAGTCCAGAGCACGCCGGACTGGACCGACTATGTCTACGTGAATGCGCCGCTGGTGCCGGAACCGGCCGAACTGGGCACCGATTTCGACCAGCCGAAGCTGCCCTTCAGCGGGGTTGGACTGGACGGCAATGGCGACGACTACAACGACAATGGCGAGCAGGCGGAAGATTTCGCCATCTATAAACGCCACGCCACACTACGCAACGGCGAGACGGTGGAGCAGCAACAAGCGCGCTTCCGGAAAGAGGGACAAACGCTGGTCGACCCGACCAATCATGGAACGATATTGCGATACGCCGGCGAAAATGGTTTTCCGGTAGAGCGAGTACTCAGCTATGACCTGACCGTAGGCCAGGGCTATGCCTTCGGCGACGAACAATACTGGAAATATCTGCTGGACCTGGCGGACTGGAAGATCAGCGATCCGTATTACCAGAATGGCGACTTGTCGCGGGAGCCAACCACGCCACCGCTGGGCCTCGATACCCGGACGCTGACCGAATATATCAAGCCGGCCACTTACGGCAACGGCGGCGCATGATGCGTCGGTCCTATTTTTGATGAAAGAAGCAAGCATGACACAACGCCATAAATATGCCTTGTCTGCGCCGGCGGACATCGCTCCAGATGTGCTGCAGGTGTTCGGACTGGGGCTGTGCATAGAACAGCGGTGCGCAGACGTCTTGTGGCAGCAGCTGGAGTCCGGCGACGGACGCTATCTTGCCGCGCCGCCAGAGGATGCGACATCGTCCTTGGCGGCATTGCGCCAGTTGCGTGAGTTGGGCAGCGCCGCCGTTTTACGCAGTAGCTTGCACTACTGGGATGCAAGCGCTAAAAAAGTCCAGGAGTTTGTAGAGAACTATGCAATTCCGACGTTGCTGATGTTGCCCGCCATGCAGCGCGAATCGCCGGACGCAAGCGGCTGGGGTGCAAAATACGCGGAGGATGTACTGCGCGCTTTGCGACGCCGCGGTCACATGGCCTTTCATGACTTGAACGTTGTGAAACTGCGCATGCAGACTAGCAACGATCTGTCATGGCAACTGCTGTTTGAGCAGTTCGACCAGGCAGCAGATTTGAACAGCCTGCTGCTGTTTGCAGAAGACGGCTACGCTATCCGCGAACAGACCGGCGGCTGGGAGAATGCGCAGAAAGAATCTGCGGACGCTATTTTGGCGCGTAAAAAACGCGCGACAGATTTGACTGACATTTGTGCATCGCTATTGCTGGCCCGGCCGATCGCCGCCGACTGGTTGCGCGAACTGGCGCCGCATGTGCGCGATGCCAGCCAGATCACCACTTTCGAAAATGGCCGGCAAGGACGCACAGCGCATGGTTTTGATAAATGGGACAGCCACTTTGCCCGCACCTGGCTAGAGAGCGGCAAAGGCATTCCGTTTACGCCGACCGAGACCGTCCAGCGTCCGTGGTCAAGCGAACAAGTGGCGCAATACGATGCCATGCCGACCTTGGCCTGGGTCTATCGGCCGCAGCTGGCATCCTATCTGGATCAAAACGGCCAACGCTTGCCTATGGCGGCACGTACGGCTGTGTTGCAGACAGCATTGCAAGCAGCAATTGAAGGCCCCTTGCAAGGTAAAGCGCCGACACGCATCTTTTATGACACTGGCGTTGGCGAGGCAAGCCAGGACCGTTTGATGCCGGTCGTTCAAGCACTCACGACCCTGTTACCGGAGTTCGAGCTGTTCCATCCCCAACGCGGCTACAACCTGGGCCAGCGCCTGGGAGATATGGGAGCGGCGAGCGCCTTCGCCGGCGTCGGCCTGGCGACATTAGCAGCTTGGGAAAGCGGCGGCACCGCACTGGTCATCAATCTGCGCCGCAACAACGGGGCGACGGTATTGGCTGTCAAACCGCCGGGTGCCGCCTATCGTCAGCAATTTGCCAAGCGCCCCTATGCAACTGCGTAGGCGCTACAGGCAGGCCACGCGCCATGGCTGCGCGGCGATGTCACTTTGATTCATCACCTTTTAAGGAGTCAGCATGTCTAAAGATATTATTCTGGTCGGCGATAAAACCAGCGATAACGGTACCGTTATCAGCGGTTCAGATACTGACGCCATCAACGGACGCTCCATCGCCCGCAAAGGGGATCTGGTCGATTGCCCGGGACATGACATCAATCCGATCGTCGAAGGCGATTCTTCCATGCTGCTGGACGGCCGGCCAGTTGCTCTGGCAGGACACCGCACCCAATGCGGTTGCATTTTGATCGGTAGCGGCAATGGCAGCGTCGGCTAAACCGTGGCAAACATACTTCTCTCCCCCTATTTTTAGTTGAATGCTATGCCTATACCAAATGTTAGCGCAGCTCCTGACGATGATGCACCATCCGATATCGGTCAATCGAAGCGCGTCGGCACAAGCCCGGAAAAGCCGAATCTCAACAACCCTACCGATCCGTTGGCGGGCCTGGACATCGACAACATAGTCAGCAGTGCGATGGAACCAACCGAAGAAATTCACCACCGATTCGTAAAAATCCAGGCTGCTCGCAATCCCCTGCTGGAAGCAGCAAAACCATTATTGCTGGCGTTGGCGCAATTGCCTAGGCAGGTATTTCCGCATCCGAACCAGGTGACTGTCTTCCGCAAGCTGCTGGAACATGAGGTCATCACGTTTACCAACTTATGTAACCGGGCAAACATCAAGCGCGAACATACGATAGCGGCCAGCTATGCCTTGTGCAGCGCTTTGGATGAATTTGCTAATCACACAGATTGGGGCGGTGGCAAGGATGGCGGTGCTGGAGTTTGGTCAACCCAGATGCTGGCTTCACAGTTCCATAGCGATACGCAGGGTGGTAAAAAAGTATTCCTGTTGATTGGTCGTCTGATGGCCAATCCTACAGAACATATCCATTTACTGGAGGTCATGTTTCGTATTCTAGCGCTGGGTGTGGAAGGACAATATAGTACTCAGCCCAATGGCCGGCGCGATGTCGATACGATCCGAGCCCATATTTATGCGGCGCTGTCGAAAGCACGCGAGCCGGTTCCGCTGGCCTTGTCGCCCCACTGGAAAGGCGAAGCGGCAGGTAAGCTCGGCTTGTTACGCAGTGTCCCTGTCTGGGTGACCGCTTCGGTGCTGACATTGGCTGCGTTTGGTCTCTTCTCTTGGTACAAATATCAATTACTCACGCACAGCAATGCGTTGGAGGAGCAAATCAATGCCATTGGCAAGATGGCGCCACCTCCTGCGCCGATTTCTCCTCCCTTACGTCTGGCGGAACTGCTCAAGAACGAAATCGCCAGCGGCCAGGTGAAGGTGGATGAAAACGCCAAGCATAGCGCCGTGACTTTCAAGGGGGACGATATGTTCGTACCTGGGCATGCCAAGGTGTCTCCTAAAATCCTGCCACTGCTGGATAAGGTAGCGGACCAGATTGCCAAGGTCTCCGGACCGGTGCAGGTGATTGGTCATACCGACAATATCCCCATCAAGACCGCCAAGTTCCCGAACAATCAGATGCTCTCCGAAGAACGCGCGGCCAGTGTGGCAGATGCCTTACAGGTCCGCGGCGTTTCAGTTTCGCGCCTGAATATCAGCGGCAAGGGGGATACGGAACCGGTTGTGGGAAATGCGACGCCTGCGCAGCGCGCGCAGAACCGTCGTGTCGAAATTATCGTCAGGCAGTCCGATGGCAGTGCTTCCAAAACGACCATTGGGGTCTCATCTCCTGTCGCTGTACCTGCTGCCCGCTGAGCTGACAAATTACTATGAAAAAATTTACCGATTTCATCTTTTCACGCCAGATGCTGGCGTTTCTGCTCCTCGTACTGCTCGCCGCGGCGATTTGGTTTTTGGGACCGTTGTTTGCTTTTGGCGGCATGCGTCCATTGGCGACCGTGGGGATGCGCGTCACTGTCCTGATTTTGACCTTGGCGCTCATCTTGACGCTGCTTCTCAAAAAACCTTTGCATATCATCGGTGTGGCTTGCCTGTGCCTGCTGATATGGCACGCCGGCCCCTTGCTGGCCATCGGTTCGATGCAGCCGCTGGTTACCGTCTTTGAGCGAACAGTCGTCATCGCCGTCATCCTGTTTATCTACGCGGTCTATGGCCTGTTCCACTTGTATCAAATGATGCGCACCGATGAAAGCCTGCGCGATTCGTTGTTTCGCTTAAAGACAGAGAATCAGAGTCAGGCCGATAAGGATGCCAAGGAAGCTCTAAAGTCAGTCAACAGTAAAATCGGCCGCGCTATGCTGCAGTTGAAGACCATGCGCGCCAACGGCGGAAGCTGGCGGCGTCTTGTGGAGGGTAAGCGCTATCTGTACGAATTGCCGTGGTACATGATTATCGGCAATCCTGGCGCCGGCAAGACCACGGCGGTACTCAATTCTGGCTTGAAATTTCCGTTGACGGAACATTCCAGCGCGGCGCAGGCCAGCAAAGCCGGCACTACGAATTGCGACTGGTGGTTGACCAATGAGGCGGTATTGATTGATACGGCCGGGCGTTATGTCTCGCAGGATGTCAACCAGCAACCCGACGCAGCTGAATGGCATGGCTTTTTGGCCGTATTGCGTAAGCAACGGAGCCGTGCACCGATTAATGGCGCGATTCTGACTATCGATGCCCAGGAGTTATTGGACCCGACTGCGGCCAACCGGGAAAGGCTGGCCACCGACCTGCGCGCGCGTCTGGCAGAACTGCGTAGCGAGTTGGGAATACGTTTCCCCGTCTACGTGACAATTACCAAGATGGATTTGCTAGAAGGTTTTAACGAGTACTTCCAGTCATTGACTTCGGAAGGTCGTGCGCAGATTTGGGGCTTTACGCTGCCGTATCTAGACCCGTCCAAACCGGCTCCGCAAAGCAAGAACGAGGCTGGCGACAGCCCCTTGCTATTGCAAGTGCGCGCGGAATTGAGTGCGCTGACAGAACGCCTGGACGACGGTGTGAGTACGCGCGTTCAAGAAGAGTTCGATGCCGGACGCCGGCGTTTGCTCTATGCCTTGCCGCAAGAATTTGAAGGCCTTTCGAAGATGCTGGCGCAGATGATAGGGGCCATCTTCCTTGACTCCCGTTTCGACGCGACGGAATTGCACCACAACTTGCGCGGCATCTATTTTACAAGTGCCGCACAATCGGAAGACGTTATCCCAGGCAATCGTCTGACGTTCATGGAGCGTGTCTATTTGGCATTGGGATTGCGTCAAATTCAAGATACGAATCCATCGGATGACAACAATGCCAACCGAACGCAACTCATCGGCACCAGACTGAGCGGTAACCGCAGTTACTTCCTGACCGATTTGTTTACCCGCCTGATTGTTCCGGAAGCGCATCTGGTTCGTCCCAATTTGCGCTGGGAATTTCGCTTTAGGGTGTTGCGCTTGATTGGACATGCCGTGTCCATCGTTCTCTTCCTGGCCTTGGCCAGTGCGCTATCGCTATCGTTTGCCAATAACGAGCAATACCTGAAGTCGGTAACGGAAAAAAAGGACATGCTCAAAACGCTGGTCACCAATCTGTTCGCCAAGTCCGGCGAAGAACGATTGAAATATGTGCCGGATGCGCTGACCACGGCACAAGATATGCCTTTGCATCGCGGCCTTGATGTCAGCGACCCTGCGATGAGCTATCGCTATGGCCTATATACCGGCAGTACCATTCTGGCCGCGGCGGATACCACCTACAACCATTTGGAAGATACCTTGCTGCTGCCACAAATCGTACACCGCATGGAAGTGGTATTGCGTGCGGCGATTGACGCTAAGGATGCCAAGACGGCTTACAACACCTTGCGTGTCTACTTGCTCATTAATGACAAGAGCCACTATAACGCCACAGATGTAAAAACATGGGTGCTGCAAGATTGGGAAGCATCGGATAGCGCATCGGTATTTGGCGGACGGGCGTCGATGATTGGTCATATCAACCACTTATTCTCGGAAGACCGAGTAGTGCAATCGTCGTTCGTCAAGAACGAAGCGCTGGTACAGGATGCCCGGAATTTCTTGAATGTCGATACGTCGACCCAGCGCTTGTATGAACGCGCCAAGCAAGCCATGTCGTCTGAATCGCCGGAAGACTTTACGCTGACGCGTGCGGTGGGTCCTCAGGCCGGCACGGTGTTCACCCGTTTTTCGGGCAAACCGCTGGACAAGGGAATTCCGGGACTATTTACCTATGACGGCTACTTCAAGCTGTTCGACAAGCGTCTGCCGGAATTCGTCAAACTAGCCAAGCAAGACGATGCCTGGGTCATGGGAAATTACATCTCAACGCAAAAAAAAACGCTGGACGACGTCGCCAACGCATTGGGTGACGATGGCCTGACGGAAGATATTCGTCGTCAGTATCTGACCGAGTATGCCAATCAGTGGAGTGACTTTTTGGAGGATATCCGCACTGTCACCGGCAGCAACCTGACGTTCGATCTGACCGTATTGCGCGCTTTCGCTTCGCCCGATTCGCCGCTTTCGCGCTTGGCTCGTGCCGCAGCACGCGAGACGTCGCTTTCCAAGCCGCTGATAGCCAAATCGAACGAAGATAAAGGTTTTTTCGACAAGGCCACCGATAAGCTGGACCAACAAGCCAGCAAGGTCTCGAAAAGCCTCAATGTTCGACCGCAGGAACGGATGGAGCGAGAACTGGTCGATAGCCGTTTTGCTGCACTGCGTGAAGTCGTGACCGGTCAGGCGGACGACACCGCCGCTCCTGCGGCAGGCGTCGGCAAGCCCGGCCTGGAAAATATTGCCGGCTTGCTCAATGAGTACTATACCGTGCTGGTTGTAGCTGATACCGCTTTGGGCACGAATAGCCTACCGCCTGGTGCCGCCGATGCTGGCATGAAGTTGAAACTGGAAGCCGGTAAATTGCCTGCACCGTTCAAGGCGGTCCTGACGGCACTGGCCGACAGCGGCACCGACAAAGTGGCGCAAGGTGCTTCGGCAATTCTCAGCACACAAGCCCAAACGCAGTTGGACCGAATTGTCGGGGCGTTGAAATATCAGGTGAGCGATCCGTGCAAACAGAGCATCGAAGGCCGCTACCCGTTTGCTGATAGCACACAGGAAGTCAGCATTGAAGATTTCACCCGTATTTTTGCCGCCGGTGGCGCGGCCGATGATTTCTTTCAGAAGCAGTTATTACCCTTTGTCGATACCAGTAGTCGTCCATGGCGTTACAAGAATCCTGAGACAGCCAATCAAATGGCGTCTTCCGATGCGTTGGCCAGCTCCGCTGCATCGGGCGTACCGGCAACCGGCGTGGGTGCAGCATCCGGCCCGACCCTGATGGGCGAATTGTTGAAACTGCTGGCCAAGCAAGGGCCGAATCCCGATGCATTTGCGCGTATGAATACCATCCGGGATGTTTTTTTCAGAGAACCGGGTAGCAAGAAAATGGCCTGGAAGATGGACATCAAGGCCACCGATGTCGACCCAACCATCACCGAGTTGATTATCGATATCGATGGCCAGACGCAGCGTTATTCACATGGTCCTGTACAAACCTTGGCCATAAACTGGCCGGGTCCACGCGGTGGCGCCAGTGCGGAATTGACCGCCACGCCGCGCATCAGTGCCGCTACTTCGTCCATTATCACCAGCGGGCCATGGGCGTTGATGCGTCTGATTGAGCGCACCAAGCTAGTCAATACGGCCACAGCAGGCCGCGTTATCGCCAATTTCAGTCTGGATGGACGTAAGGCTGTTCTGGATATCAATACAGGCAGCAGCCTGGCTAGTCCATTGACGACGGATTTATTGAAATCCTTTCAGTGCCCGGGAGCGCGGTAATGGCAATGTGGCTACCGGGATTTCTGCGTGAATCAACGGTCAGTAACCCGACGTTATGGGGAAAGATGCCGAGCCGCGGCGATTTCATCCGGCATAACGTCAAGCATGCGCAGAGTGAAGCACTACAGGCTTGGATAGACCGGCATCTGCAAGCCGCACGACCTGTTATCGAGGCACCGGCGCCGCAATTGAAAACGGTGGCAGCCAAACGCAAGCGCATCGAAGATGCGAAATGGAGTCACCTGACGCCTATCGACTTGGTCGACCCACGCGAAATTATGCCGAAACCGCCGATGCCAATTATCCAAGTGTCTCCGCAAAGCAAAATGGCACCGCCCGCGGCCGGCCATGCCGGTTTGCCGTGGTGTTTTGTGCTGCCACCGGGCAGTTTTCCTTTTGCGGCAAAAGAGCACGTAATCGGTGTCTGGATGGCGTCGTCGGACAAAATTGGGCGTATTTATCCACTGGTCATGATGCAAACGGCATCGCCGCGCTGGATTAAACAATACTTCAAGGACTATTCCCTGCAGCCCTGTGACTGGTTGTTCGCCGCCGCCCGCGCGATGGCTCACGCGGTGTACGCAGAAGAAACGGAACTGGACCGCCCCGAACATCAGCAAAATTCGCAAAAGCAACCAGACCGCCTTACTGCGCTGGTGGCGCAACTGGAACAACTGTGGGCGTTGTATCAACCAGGTTGGCGAGGTTTGTTTGGAAATTTTAAAAAGGCGCCGGAACAGGAAAATATTCAGCGCTTCATTCCATCTCCACACAGAGAAGACCCTATACATCGTTTGCACGGGGTGCGGTACTTGCCGTGGGCAGATTGGCCGCAGCGCTTGACGGGTGGTGGTGAGCTTGATGCAGAACAACGTGCCGCCTTCTGGCAGCAGGATTTGCAAGGGCGGTTTGTGGGAGCCGCCGAGCGTATGCGGGACGTGGTTTAACTTGGCAGGTAATTGATGATTCCTTTTAAACGCAATTTGCATCTGCGCGTTTTGCACCAGCATGGCATGACGGTGCAAGCCACGCTCATTTTTACTGCAGACACGGTGCTGGGCGAAAAGCAATTCGCCGATTATGTGCCAGAAACGGAGCGCAGATGGTTGAATGACCTGCGATGCACCGTGTGCTGGCGTACCTTCGGCGCCGCAGCAGGTGGATGGTGGCTAGAATGTAATAGTCAGCGCTGGGCGTGTTCCGTCAACGATGTGCCGTTGCACTATCAGCAGAGTCTGCCTTTGCATGCAGGAGACCGGATTGAGCTGGGAATGTTGCATCTGGAGGTCGGCGAAGCCAATAGGTCGGAAGTTGGCCAACATACTGCTCCCCAGTCGACCACCCAAGAAATGACAAACGTCGCAACACTTGCAGAAACAATACCGTTGCCCAAGTTGGGGAACGACGATGCTGCTGCGTCACTGACCAGTTTGATACGTGGCAAACATGATTCACTGGAGCCGGTGACCAGCGCGAATCTCTTCGATATCGTTCCAGAAGCTCTCGGAACGGATTTTGGGAGGGAAAAAACACCGCATTCCACGGTTCCTGTTCTTAGCGACCAAGATATTATCAATGGCAAGCACCTTGATGCTGCTTATATTGCGCAGACCAAATCCAACGTAGTCAACTTGGAAGCACCGGCAGCGCCTCCTTTTGCATTCTCATCTGACGTCCTTGCTGACGAGGAGAATCATGGCGATGAAGACGCGATGGTTGACCAAGGTGTCCATAGCAATATCATGGAAGAGCTTGGCAAAGATTATATTCGGGCAGTTCAAGACCCGGCATCGCTGCATGCACAGCTCAATATGCAATCAATGCCTGAACTCACCGACTCCCTTCTCAGAACACCGACCGAGCTGGCTGCCCATATTCCGCAGCATGTTTCGATTGAAGATTTAGTGTCGGGAGAGCTGGGAATAGAGAATTTGTTTCAGCAATTCGGCACGCAAGAGTGGCAGTTGCCTTCTTCGGCGCCAGACAATGACGTATTGAATCTATTCGCGCAGGGCCTCGCGATACCGAAACAACGTTCAAATTTGCCTTCCCTGACACGTCGTGAGCATCATGCTTTTAGTCCTGATAGTTCCTATTGGGCTGCCACCAACTCCAGGCAGGATGCAGAAAAGCAGGTTTTACCAACGAAGGACTCTGACCCGATATGACCACACACGCCTCAAATGGCAATGCATCCGACCACGATCACGGCAGCGCGCTCAATAGCTGGCTGCAGCAAGATTCGTTGGTGAGTGTTTTAGTGCGCTTAGAAAACGACATCCGTTCGGCGCCAACTGACCTTGGACTGCGCTGGGGGCTGTTTCAAACATTATGTCTGTTAGGCCAGTGGGAGCGCGCGCTCAAGCAATTGCAGGTCTGCGCCAAGCTGGACGCCGAACTGGTGTCGACCGCACAGGTCATGCGCGACCTGATTCGTAGCGAAATGCTGCGGACTGCCGTTTTCGCGGGGAAAAAGCAGCCAGGTCATATGGTGGGCAGCCCACCGGGATGGATGTTGCGTTTGCTGGATGCCTTGTCCGCCGCGGGGAACGGTGACGTCAATGCGGCCGATATGGCCCGTGAGGAAGCATTGTCGGCCGCACCGGAAGTCGCCGGCGAGAGCAATCTCGGCGCATTCACCTGGATAACGGAGAGCGATTCGCGCCTCGGTCCGGTGTGCGAAATGGTTGTCGCCGGCATGTACCGTTGGTGCCCGTTCAGTGAAATCACCACCCTCAACATTGCACCGCCGCACAGCCTGCTCGACCTCATCTGGACCCGCGCCGAGGTCAGCCTGCGTGATGGTTCCGCATTGAAAGCCTATCTACCGGTGCGCTATCCGGGCTCCGAGGTGGCAGACGACGCCATCCGTCTTGCACGCGAAACACGTTGGCGGGAAGAAGGAAAAACCGGTGTTTTTGGCCTTGGCCAGAAAACCTGGATGACTGACGCCGGCGATGTGGGGCTACTCGATTTGCGAGTTATCACTTTTGCACAAAATCCTTAGCCGCGGAACACGGATACATCATGGAAAAAGCAGCCTGGCGTCACCCAGTCTCGGATGATAAATCCAACGACAAGCAAAATGCCCCGCGACATCCGAATGCGCATCTGCTGCCGACGCTGTTCGACCGTCTGCGCGACGACGAACCGTTACGCAGCTCTGAAGCACCGGGGGAATATACGGTCACGCGCACGCAATTGCGCCAAATCATCCAGCGAGACCTGGCTTTCCTGTTGAACACGGTGAACATGGAGGATTTGCTGGACCGCGACCACCATGCGGAAGCTGCGGCTTCGACCATCAATTACGGTGTGCCGCCGCTGGCCGGCAGCTATCTCTCCGAACATAAATGGGCAGACATCGAACAGCGTCTGCGTCGTGCGATTTTCGACTTCGAGCCACGCCTGATGCAGGAAACCCTGCAAATCGTGCCGCTGATGAAAGAAGGCGCGGAACGGCAATACAACGTGCTGTTGTTCGAAATCCGCGGGGCGATTCGCATGGACCCTTATCCGATGACGTTCATGGTGCAAAGCTCGGTCGATTTGGAGACCAATCGCATGTCCATAAACGAGAAGTAAAAGCCGGGCTTGTTCCGGCGACGAAGCACACAATTTATTCTTTAGGCAAAATAGCATGGACCCACTCCTTCTCGATTACTACAACCGTGAACTCATTTACATGCGCGAACTGGCGGGCGAATTCGCGGAGCAGCATCCGAAGATCGCCAAGCGACTGGGGATGCACGGTATCGAAGTAGCCGACCCGTATGTGGAGCGCCTAATCGAGTCGTTCTGTTTCATGTCGGCCCGCATGCAAATCAAGCTGGATGCGGAATTTCCTCGCTTTACACAGCGTTTACTGGAAGTAATTTACCCCAACTACATTTGCCCGACGCCGTCGATGGCGGTGGCGCAATTGCATCCGAATTCGAAGGAAGGCGACTTGCGGCGGGGCTTCAAAGTGCCGCGGCAGACGGCATTTCACGCCAAAATCCCGCAAGGAGAAAAAACAGCCTGCGAGTTTCGCAGCAGCGCCGATGTCATGCTGTGGCCGATTGAAATTGTCGCTGCGCGGTTGACCAGTGCGCCTCCGGATATTCCTTCCATGGATAGGCATTTGCCGGCGCATCTTCAGGTGCAGGGCGCGCTGCGACTGACCTTGCGTATCGGTGGCGAGCTGAATTTTTCCGATTTGCAGGGACTGGACCGATTGCCCATCTATCTCTGCGGCGAAGAAGGCATGGCCTCGCATTTATTCGAGCTATTGCACACCTCAGCGGTGGCGACTTTTATTTGTGCACCGGGTGCGATAGGCAGCAATCCACATGTCGTAGTCAAAGATGCCCTGGTGCACGAGGGATTGCAGCCTAACCAAAGCCTGTTGCCACTGGCTTGGAACACCTTTCATGGGCATAACCTGCTGCACGAATATTTCTCCTGCCCGAGCCGTTTCTATTTCTTCGCGTTGACGCAATTGGCGCCTGGCTTGGCACGGATACATGGCAAAGATGCGGAAATCGTGATTCTTCTGTCTAAGCCGCCGGGGGCACTGAGCAATCATGTCGATGCACAGCAGTTCGCCTTGCACTGCACGCCGGTCATTAACCTGTTCCCGAAGCGCACCGACCGGGTCGAACTGAACTCGGCGCAGGCGGAATTCCATTTGGTGCCGGACCGCGCGCGGCCGATGGATTTTGAGGTATTTTCGGTGCAGGAAATCAGTGCCCAGGCGGACAAAAATGCCGAGGCGATGACATTTCGTCCGTTGTTCCAGACCTTGAACCAGGATGAAGGCAACTTCGGGCGCTATTTCTCGATGCGCCGCGAACGCCGCTTGACCTCTTCCACGGCGCGCAAATACGGGACGCGTACCCCGTACACCGGTACGGAAGTGTTTATTTCTTTGGTCGACCAAAACGAAGCACCGTATGCGGATAATCTGTCGCATTTGGCGGTCAATGCGTTGCTGACCAACCGTGACCTACCCGGATTGGTGCCGCGCAATGGCCAATCCGATTTGCGCGTGGCCGATTCACTACCTGTCGCCAGTGTCGGTTTGATTCGCCCGCCCAGTACGCCGCAAGCGCCTTTTGCCGAACGCGAAATGGCCTGGCGTCTGATTCGGCAACTGGGCTTCAATTATCTGCCATTGACCGATATGAGCGGTCGTGAGGGCGGGCAGGCGCTGCGCGACATGTTGCGATTATTTGTCACTGGCGAGGATTCAGCGCAAATGCGGCAGGTGCAGAGCCTGATTGGCTCCGACGTGGAGCCGGTGACCCGCCGTCTGCCCGGTAAAGGTCCGCTGGTGTATGGCCGTGGAGTCGCTTGCAAGCTGACGGTGGACGAAGCCGGTTTCTCCGGAACCAGTCCGTACCTGTTCGGCTTGATACTGGAACATTGGCTGGCGCGTCACGTATCGATTAATGTGTTCACGCAAACCGAATTGCATTCGATGCAGCGCGGCATGGTGGCACGTTGGCCGGTGCGCATGGGTGGCCGAGGAGTGGTCTGATGCTGACGATGGATTCCGATGATCAGGCCGTTGCTACAGGTCTGTCCGCGCATGGCGAGGCGACTAACGAGGCAAGTTTGAGAGCGGTCGATGTGGCGACCTGGCGTTATCGCCTGATAGACGCTGCCGCCCATCCCTGGAGATACGGCTTTGTGAGCTTGCTGCGGGTGACGGCCGCGCGTCATCCCCACTTACCGCCAATCGGTCGGGCTAGCTTGCCGAGACAAGAGCCGTTTCGGCTAGGCCAGCAACCGTCAATGACCTTCTCCCCGCGGGAAATTGCGGCAATTGACCCACATGCTAAGCATCCTCAGATTCGCTTGTTCGGATTAGGCATGTTAGGGCCGAATGGCCCCTTGCCGATTCACTTTACGGAAATTGCCAAAGACCGGCTGGACAACCGGCATGATGCGACCCTGGTCAATTTCCTGGACACGTTTCACCACCGCTACATGACGCACATGTATCGCGCCTGGTCGCAAGCGCAGGCGGCAGCGGGTCTGGACCGTGCCGATGACGAGCAATTCTCACGGTATGTCAGCCGATTGGCTGGGAACGACCCGGTGAATATCCAGTCGTCGCCACTGCCGCCCCATGCGCGCATGGCAGCATCCGCCCATCTGGTGCGCGAGGCCCGGAACCCCGATGGCTTGGCGACAACCCTGGCGCATTTCTTCGGCGTGCCGGTACAGATTGAAGAGCATGTATTGCACTGGATTAATGTCTCACAGGACGAGCACACCTTGCTGGGACGGGCCTCGGTGGCCAGCGTGATGAGCGAGGGAGCGCTGCTGGGCGAAGCGGTGCCGGACCGCCAGCATAAATTCCGTATCGTCATCGGCCCATTGTCGTTGGCGCAATATCTGCATCTGACACCGCAAGGACGCGACCTGCCGCTACTGGTCGAATGGGTCAGGGCATTCGTCGGATTCGAATACGAATGGGAAGTCGAACTCAAGGTCGCTGCCACGGCGGCTACACCGGCCCGTATTGGTGGCGAGGAAAAATTGGGATGGGCGACCTGGTTAGGTGACAGCGACGCATCGCAGGCCGCCACGACCGGGATGGTCTTTGAGCCGGAACACTACATGCGTCAACAACCACAGCGGACCAAGGTCCGCCAAGGAACACAACAATGTTGAATAAACTCACGCAAACACTACACAATCTGATGGGCACGGCTACGCCCGAATGGCTGGCGCCGCTGTCGGACAGCGAGCCGTGTGGCCCAAATTTGGAGTATGACCCGGAATATATGCTGTTAATGGCAAAGGCAGCGCCGAGGAACGATGCTCAATATGGTAATTTTGTGGATACGCCGGAAGGGCCGAACTGGGCTGATATCGAGCGCGATTGCCAGCGCTTGTTGTTGCGTTCCCGCGATATTACTTTGCTGGTATTGCTGCTGCGGTCCCGTACACGCAGTGCGCAAGCGGCCGGGTTGCAGGAAGGCTTGACCAGGCTGGTTGGATTTTTGGAACACTATCCTGAGCATATTCATCCGCAGTTGCTGATTGAGGGGGAGCGGGACTTTGCGATGCGCGCCAATGCACTCTCTGCCCTGGCCGACCCTGAAGGGTTGCTTTCGGATATCCGAGATATCACCTTGTCCAAAAGCTCGGCGATACGCTTACAGGTGCGTGACGTAGAGCGCGCCTTTGCGTCCCCACGTCATCCTGATGCGCTGTCGGTTGAGGCGGTACAACGTCAATTGGCGGATTTGCGCCATGCCCGCAATCCTGCATTGCAAGACTTGTCAGAGGCATCGGTGCTTATCGGGCGTTTGCAGCTGTGGTGTCAAAGCGATTTGCAAGATTATGTCCCAGACCTGGCGCCTCTCGTACGCCTGCTCGGATTGTTCGCATCGAAGTCGGGCATGGCCATGGCAAAGCCGGTGGAATCACCGACGCCGGACGCCAAGGTGAATAAGGCGGTCCAAGAACTCCGCATGGCAGAAGTTAAGCCATCCGCCCCTTCTCAAGGCAGTCTTCGCGCATATCTGAATGCCATTAGCGACCAAAGGAAACCATCAATGACCCCGACAGATATGTCCAATCACACCATCAATGGACGACAGGCGGCCTTGCAAACCATACAGGAAGCGCGTGAATGGTTCGAGCTGGTTGAGCCCAGCAGTCCTGTTGCCATCCTGCTGCGCCAGGCGGAAAAAATGGTGGGGAAGCGATTTTCTGAAGTGGCGCAATCGATTCCGCCGGATTTGCTGGCGCGCTGGGAACAGGAGTGATGGGTTCACCGCCCGTGCGAACAGGAGCGGGTAGCCGGCAGATTTTATTGTTCGCTATCAATGACCACGAACAATAATGTCTGTCGAAATATCCGCCGCTTCCTGGAACCGAGACCTTCTCGTTAGCACGACTTGCGATGGAAGACCCGACATCATGACAATGAATTCCCGCCTCGGCCAAACGGTCTTGTCGGGCAATCATCGTCAGCTACGAGGCGGCGAAACAATCGCCTCCACCGAGCGCCCCACCGAGAGAATATGGTGGTCGGCATTTTGGATACCTGCAATCATGAGCCCGACCGGCGCGTCACCCGCCTGGTGGCAGGGTATCGAGAGCGCGCAGCCGTCGAACAGGTTGACCACCGATGGATTGCGCAGCATGCGTCCGTTGATGCGATAGTAGCTCTCATCGTCCTTGATCACGTCAGCGATGGGTGGCGCGATATCAGGTGTTGTCGGCATCAGCATCGCGTCATAGCCAGCCGCGGCTTGATTTATCGAGCGGATGAATTCGCGCCGAAGCGCCAGAAGTTGAACATAGTCTGGCGCGCTGATGGTTTCGCCGGTTTTGATGCGAGCAAGGACGCGTGGATCGTATTTGTCTGCGCCGTCTTTAATATATTTGCGATGCCAGGCGTAAGCCTCCGACGCCGTGATCATGCCGCGTGGATTGATGTTCGGCGCCTGCGCAAATTCGATCATCGGTAACTCGACAATGGTCGCTCCCGCCGCTGACAACCGTGACAAGGCAGACTCGAATGCGCGCGCGACAGGTTCGGACAAATCATTCTGAAAGTAAGTCTTTGGCACAGCGAATCGCAGTCCGCGCAATGCCGGCGCGTGGGGTGCCCGCACAGCCTCAGCCGTGAGCACGGCATCGAGCAATGCGCAGTCGGCAACACTCCAGGCGATCGGACCTACCGAATCCAAGGTAGTCGATAGCGGCATGACGCCTTCGCGCGGTACACGACTTTGCGTCGGCTTGAATCCAACCAAGCCGTTGAGCGCGGCAGGAATGCGCAGCGACCCGCCGGTATCCGTTCCAATAGCGCCGGCAGCCATGCCGTCAGCCACCGATATGCCGCCGCCCGATGTCGAGCCGCCGGGAATACGGCCGGTAGCACGGTCATAAGCATTCTTCGGAGTACCGTAGTGCGGATTGATGCCCAGCCCCGTGTAGGCGAACTCGACGGTATTGGTGCGCCCGATGATGACTGCGCCGGCCTTACGCAATCTGGCCACTACGGTCGAATCGACCAGCGCGGGGGGCTGGCCGACCAGAACCGTGGAACCTCCCAGGGTAGTTTGTCCGGCCTCGTCGAGCAGATCTTTGATTGAAACAGGTATGCCGGCAATCGGGGAGGCGACAATGCCACGACGACGCTGCGCATCGATCTCGCTCGCAGCTGCACGAGCCTTTTCGGCGTAGACGGTCATGAAGGCGCGTGAGCCTTCTCCATTGGGATCGCTGATGGCGGCAAGTGCTTCTTCAACCAATTGGCGGCTGCTCAAGGAGCCGGCAGCGAGCCGGCGAGACATTTCCGTCATTGAAATGTGTCCCATGGCAGTGCTGGCGGTCGTTCGCGCAAAAGCCCCTGGCGCTATTGCGCCAACTCCCGCAAGGGCTGCGTACTTGCCGGTTTTCTGCAGGAAATTACGTCGCTGAATATCCATTTGTCTCCCCCTTTAAATTTATTGGACGAGGTTTTCGTGGCCCCGCTCTTTGTTCATAAGCAAACGCCATGCCATTTGCACATAAATTGATAAGTGCATGAAAATACGATTTTTTATCGTTGCGCAAGCCAATACAAGAAACAAAATGGATGTAAATCCGCACGGCAGGAAAGGAAAATTCCGGGAAACGCGACTGGATATGAATTGGCCCTCATGCAATTTCACCGCCCGTCAGCGCTGGAGGTTTCTGGCCGTGCAAAGCCCCCTATGCATGAACGCCCCAAGCAAGGGAAACTCACTATGCTACCCCGCACTGTTCCACCACCCTGGCAAGGACATAGTGCCCGGAAAGCCGATCAGCCGGTGTGATGCGCGCAATCCACAGAATACTTGGTCCTGCGGATTTTCTGTGCGCCAACCGGCATAGTTGTTTTGATCGTAACGTTAGTTTGAAAGTTTGATCAGGTTCACTGCAGGTAATGGGCCGCCCGGAAACTGTTGCAGCTTGCCGCCTACCGCCAAGGTACCTAAATCAATGCTGGCAAATCCCAATCGGTCTATCAGCTGTTCGACCATGGATTTGGCTGCGGCATCATCGCCCGATAAAAATACGATGCGCTTGCCGCCAGCTTGCTTCGGATCGCTGGCCAACACTGCGGCAAGCAAGGTATTGAATGATTTCACTAGTCTGGCTCCGGGCAACATATCGCTTACTACCTCGCTGGAATTACGCCCGCCGAGTTCGGCCAGTTGAAATCCGGGTTGAACCACCGGATTGGTCGCGTCGATAACGATGCGGCCTTCCCAGGATGGCAAATCGGCCAGCGCCGACGGTAGTTGCGCCCAGTTCACGCTCAACACCACAATATCGGCCGCAGCCGCATCACGAACACTGCCTGCGCGGGCATTAGGGCCTAGCAGGGCAACCACATCAGCGAGCGATTCAGGGCCGCGACTGTTGCTGAGCGTGACTTTCAGACCGGCGCGGACGACCTGCTTTGCCATCGCCTGACCGATAGCGCCGGCGCCGATGATGCCGATATGCTGGATACCTTCTTTGTTAGCTTGTGCGTTGTTCGACATGATGATTCCTTTCATTCGTTGTCGTAGTTATGACCGATAAACGTAGCCCGCAAAGACGCGCGAGCTCTTGCATTGCGTGGATGACTATTGCGTGCCGGTTCAGACTGTGCGCGGCGTGATTTTCGACGCCTTGCGGGCGTCAAGACTGAATGCACCCGGGCCGAAAGTCATGAATTGAAGCAGGCCGCCTGCCATTGCAATGTTCTTGAGCAGATTGAACAACTGATTCTGGTCGCCGATTGCGTGATGGAACACCAGGCCGGTGACCACAGAAAATACGGCCAGCATCAAGGCTGTGATTCGCGTCTGAAAACCGAACGCCAGCAACAGGCCGCCACCGATTTCGACTGCTACGGCAACTGCGAATCCCAAGGTCGGGAACGGCAACCCCATGGCGCCGATGTAACCTATCGTCATGGCGGGAGCGGCAATCTTGCCGGCGCCGCTGACGAGGAAAATCGCCGCCATCATGAGTCGGCCAATGAAGGGAAAAGAGGGTGAGGTGTTAGTTGCGTTTTGCATGTCAGCTCCTGATGAAATAGAAAATTGATGAAAAAATAAATTACTGAAAATTGCTCTGGCGCCTGCTGCCGTGCTGTCAAGTTGCGGGATAACTTCTTGAAACTACAAACTGCGATTTGCTTCCAGTTGCTCTCTGATGCGTTCGATCTCGGTTTCGCCGCGTTCCAGCGCATAACCATCCGTGTGAACCGAGTAATAACCCAGCACCAGATCGTGGGGATGCTTGACGGCGGAACCCAAAACAAATTCGGTATCACCTTCTGCGAAAAAATCCAGGGCGGCTGTCGATTCTTCGAATACGGCGAGTTCGTTCTGTAACTCCATGCCTGCCGCATGCAGCTTGCCTGCATAGGGAGCGACCCAGCCGACCGTGTGCCCGGTAGGCGGCTGATAGCGCCAGCGCTGTCCGTTTTTCAGTACGACATGCAGATAATTGATGGATGCACGAGTTGCGATGGCGCTCGTCGCTTTCCCGTAGCGACCGAGAATGACGCGGGCTGGACCATGGGTTTGTACCTGTTCGGGCGCCAGATACTGGCTGTGTGCGACGCCGTTTTCGTCCTCCGGCGGCAATGCAATCCACAGTTGAAAGCCTCGCACGCGCTCGCCTTCGGCAGCACCGCCGGCATGCCAGACTCCGCCGCCGGCGTTCATCCATTCGACGCTGCCGGGCGAGAGGGTGCCGCTTTTACCCGTCGTATCCTGGTAATCCATATTGCCGGAAATGACGACAGTGACGGTTGCGATGCCGGAATGCGGGTGCATGCCCGCGAGGGGCTTGCCGGTGGGACGAATATCAAAGTCGTCTAAGAAAACAAAAGGCTTGATTTTTTCACCGATGCCTGACGGGCTCGCAAGGCGCGTAAACCATTCCTGACGCTTCCCTTTTGTGCGATAAACGATTTGACGTGTTTGCGACGTTGCTTGCTCAGTCAGAGCAGTATTGTCGGTAACAATTGTGTACATGATTAGTACTCCTTGATGAGTGAAATGTTTCCATAGAGACATTAGTTTTAATTCTCAACAATGTGCCGCCTTTTGCCTGTAACGCGTTGGTCATGGATATTTGAGATGTCCTGAACCAATGACTGCATGGTAGGCACTAGACTGATATCGCGGAAGCCTATATATTTCGATGGAATCAATCGTCTGGAGCGATACATGTTAGATGCAATGTCCATGGACCAGCTGCGCACGTTTATTGCCGCAGCAGACGAAGGAAGCTTCTCCGCGGCGGGACGCAAACTGCGGCGCGCGCAATCGGTTGTCAGCCAGACGCTGGCAAATCTTGAGCAGCAAATCGGATTCCCGCTATTTGAAAGAACCGGCCGTTATCCGCAATTGACGGAGGCCGGAAAGGTACTGCTGGCGGATGCCCGTGCTGCAGCTGACAGCATGGATGGATTCAAGGCGAGGGCACGTACGCTGGCGGAAGGTCTTGAACCTGAATTATCCGTAGCTGTGGATGTGATGTACCCCATCGCAGCGCTCACTGAAGCGGTACGCGCCTTTCATGCCGCCTTTCCCATCACGCCGCTGAGGCTGTATGTGGAGGCGCTTGGAGCAGTAGTCCAACCGGTTCTGGATGGCCGCAGCCGTATCGGCATCATCGGCTCTTTGCCGGAAGTGCCAAGCAATTGCGAATCCGAGTATCTATTGAGTGTTCCTGCAATTGCAGTGGCGTCTCCCGCGCATGCGCTCGCAAGCCTGGGCGGCATGATTCCCCGCGCCACAGCCGCCGCTCATGTGCAACTGGTGTTGACGGATCGCTCCAATCTCACGGAGGGTCGTAATTTTGGTGTCATGTCGCCGCTGGTATGGCGACTTGCCGACTTGGGCGCCAAGCATGCCTTTTTACGTGCGGGCCTGGGCTGGGGCATCATGCCGCGACACATGATCGAAGAAGACATCGCGCGCGGCACACTCGTGACGATTGAATTGGAGGCCCATCCTTCGATTGGCTCAGCCTTTTCCATGCATGCCATATACCGTAAGGATATGCCGCCCGGCCCTGCAGGAAGGTGGTTTGTAGGACAGTTGAAAAGAATCAATTAGCTACCGGCTCGCCAGATACAAATCCTGGCCGCACAGCGCATGGCACGGGGCAGAAGCCCCAACCGCCGCTCGCTACGCCCTTCTTCACACAACATCTCGCAGACTAACTTGGCTTAAGCAAGTTGGTCATTTGACATATTCCCCTGTCAAATGGGGGGCAAGAATCGGCAGCAAAATATCTCGTTGACATCAATAGGAAAGAAAAATACTATCATTCCCTATCGCAATATGTAGTTTTACTACTTTATTGCTTTACTGCATCCTGCTGCGCGCGTTCGAATTGTTTCTGATCAGAACAGAATTTGGCAGCGTCATCCAGGTGCAGTTCGTAACAACATGCGTTTGGCAACGCAAGGTCCAGTCCGTCAAGCGCGCATCACCGCCGCACCCGTATTGCTCACAGTTTCTTGTGAATTTTTTTGCATAAAAATGATATTCAAAGCCGCTTTGGCCGGAACGGCAGCCTGAGTCAGCTGACTGCCGGAGGTAATGAGGCGGGTCCTTTTTAACTAGAAAAGCAATATTGCAGGAGACAAACATGAATCGACGTATTACATTGACCGTCGTCGCTGCCTCTCTGATGGCGGCTTTCCTGACCGTGCCGCAGGCATTTGCCAGCGGCGCCGCACCGGGCGGTCCGGGCCTTGGGTCCAGCTGGGCGCCCGCGCAGAAGTCCTTGCTCGGCACCTCGGCCAGCAATACATCGCGGGTCTACTTTACCGGGTACCGCAGCATTATCACGGAGGTCTTCTACCCGACCCTGGATAATCCGAATAACGTCGATCTGCAGTTCCTGGTCGGCGACACGGCAAAAACCTTTGTCGACGAAGAAAAAGTGCAAGCGGCCTATACCGCGACGCGAGCGGACAAACGGTCCATGACCTGGACTGCAAGCACGGCCAATAGCGGCCACAACTGGCAACTGAGCAAAACCATTTTTGTCGACCCGACTCGCAATACCTTGATCCAGCGCACGACATTCACTGCGCTCAACGGCAAGAACGTCAGCAATTTCAATCTCTACCTCCTCCACAATCCCTCGATGAATGACGCGGGTTCGGGCGATACCGCAAAAACCCTTGTATCGGGCGGGCGCACCTTGCTTGTCGCCTCGAAATCGTCGCGCGCTTCTGCAATCGGCGTATCCCTGCCCTGGCAGAATGTCGCCGGCACCACCATGGCCTCGGTCGGCTTTGTCGGCGTCAACGACGGCTGGACCGACTTGCTTGGCGGTGCGTCCGACAAGACCATGGATTACACCTACGACACGGCATCGAATGGCAATGTGGCGCAGATGGGCTGGATCAACTTTGGCGGCAGCACTGCAACCAGCATCTCGTTCGACGTCGCCGTCGGTTTTGGCGCTACCGAAACAGAGGCGATGAACACGGCCAACGCAACGCTGGCGGACAACATCTCCACGCTGGGGACGACCTACGATAACGAATGGCATGCTTATAACAACACCCTGAGCACACAGGGCGGCACAGCGGACGATCAATACTATCTTGCTGCGATGTCGCTCAAGTCGATACAAGACAAATCGAATGGCGCGATGATTGCCGGCATGGGCACGCCGTGGGGAGAGACCGCGGACGACACCGTCAATACGGGTGGTTATCACCTCGTATGGGCGCGCGATCTTTTCAAGTTCGCCAATTCGCTCATTACGGCGGGCGATACGGCGTCGGCATCGTCCGCCGTCGGCTTCCTGTTCAATGTACAGCAGCAGGCGAGCGGGCGTTTTCCTCAGAATTCGCAAATCAATGGCACGCCATACTGGAACGGAACCCAGATGGATGAGCAGGCAATGCCCATCCTGCTTGCTTATCGCCTTGGTCCGGCTGTCTACAATCCGATCTGGCCGAAGATCAAGTTGGCGGCCGACTATATCGTTGCCAACGGTCCTTGGACGCAACAGGAACGCTGGGAAGAAACCTCTGGTTATTCGCCATCGACCATCGCCGCGGAAATTGCCGGGCTGGTGGCGGCGGCCAAGATAGCCATCGCGAATAACGACAGCACCAGCGCAGCAACATATCTGCGCACCGCTGACTATTGGCAGCAGAATGTCGCGGGATGGACCTTTACCAATACGGGCCCGCTCGGCAACGGCAAGTACTACATCCGGATCAATCCGACCGGGAAGAGCGGCACAGGCAGCGGCCCGCAGATCTACAATCCAGCCAGCGGCCCGGATGCCGCATCGATATATACGATAGGAAATGGCGGCGGCTCGCACGATCAACGCAAGATAATCGACGGCGGCTTTCTCGAACTGGTGCGCATGGGGATCAAGAGTCCGAACGACAGCACCATCGTCTCGACCATCCCGGTGTATGACGGCGCCATCAAGCAAACCGTGAGCGGGAAAGGCGATGCATGGTTCCGCTATAACTTCGACGGCTATGGGGAACAAAACGACGGCGCCAACTACAATGGCTCCTCTGGAAGAGGGCGACTGTGGCCGATCTTTACCGCTGAACGCGGGATGTACGAGATTGCAAAAAGCGGCCTCGGCAGCAGCGGCAGCACTTTCTTGAGCGCAGTGAAGGCATTTTCCACGCCTGAAGGCTTCGTCTCGGAACAGGTCTGGAATAACACGGCGTCGGTCACGCCCGGCATCGATGGCGGCTGGCAAGCGACGACACCCGCTCCGTATGTGCCGGGAAGCCCGACCAAATCAATTGCACCTCTGAGTTGGGCCATGGGCGAGTACATCAACCTGCTGGCATCGATCAATGCCAGCAGTGTCATCGATATTCCTCAACCTGTTTGCGCACGTTACAACAACTGCGCAATTGCCCCCTCAGCCGGTCAGGTACAGGCGGCTGTGAACGTGACGGCCAATACATTCCCCGGGCAGTGGGTATACGTGACCGGCAGCGTGCCCGAACTGGGATCATGGAACACCGATCTGGGCACGCCCGTGGATCCGGCCAGCTACCCGGCCTGGACAAACAAGGTCAACCTGCCTGCAAGTTCCGGAATCGCCTACAAGTACTATCGCAAGAATAGCGATGGTTCGGTCACGTGGGAGAACCTGCCAAATAACGGTAACCGTGCGCTGAATACGCCAGCCTCCGGAACCGTTACCTTGTCTGACAAGGTGAGCTGGTAATGCTGCAGGCAACCCACCGTGAAAGTCGCGCCGCATCGCGGCAGGGTCGCCTCCGGATAGCTCTCGCGGCATCGAAAAACGCGCCCCGGCTCCCTCAGCGAGACGCATGAACGCGCTTGGCGCCGCGCAGCGCTCCTGCCATCAGGAGTCGGGTAGCGTCAAAGTACAAGAAAGGAAATCATGCTTGCCAAAGCCCTGTCCCTCAAAGCCTTGATCCTGTTCGTCACCGCTCTGGCCGTCGTGTATATAGTCGTGATCCAACGCGCGGACAACAGTCGCGAAGCAGTGCTCCCCGCCGTTGGCGCCGCTTATTCAACGCCGCAGGCGATCCCGTCCGCATCGGGTTCCCCTGATTGCGCCGCCAATACATTGGCAAGTCCGTTTGGGCAAACCCCGGCGCACTGCAGCAGTGGGAGCCGCGCCTCGGCTCCGCCGGCCAAGCAAGCAGCCAACACCAGCGCCGCCGCCGCCATCGGCAAAACTCTTCATGCACTAGAGCCATGCAATACGCCACGCCGCAATGGGACCGAAGCGCCGGCCGATTGCAGCAATTCTGCCTCGGCGGAAGCCGGCATGGTCAGCCAGCTTGAAGAACTGACCAGGCGAGGCAACTCGCAAGCGCGCGTTGAGTTGAGCATGCAGCTCCAACGCCAAGAGCAACGCTCCGGCCGCCAGATCTTGAATGAGGCCGACGTCGCCCAGGATCCGCAATTGCAACGAGCAGTTGCGCTGCTTGCTGAGGCAGTCGCGGCAGGGAATGCCGACGCGCAAAAAGTCAGGGACTCCATGGGAGATAGCGCCAAGCTTCTGCATACCGGACGCTGACTGGTCGAGCAGCCCGCAGGGACCGAGCTAGCAGAAACTACCTTCTTTACCTCACATGCATCTACAGGCGACACGGGTTGGCGCTTCAAAACAATGGGAAAATGTTTCCGCAAGTCATCATTGTGTAATAAATAACTGTTATTTTTTGCAAGCTGCCAGGGCGACATTCTGGTTTGCAAGTCGACGGCGCTGCCCGGAGAAAATCTGTGCCGCGCCACGGTGAAAGCAACAGTCATCCCCTGTTTTATTAACCGCTGGACCTTATAGAAACATGAAGGAGAAAAGATCAATGAAAAAATTCCTGGTTTCCCTTTGCCTGCTGACTCAGGCAATGTACGCCATGGCCGATGGCCAATCGGATTGCGACGCCGCCGCAGGCAGCTATATCTCCGGCACTGTCAATGCCAAACCGACATTTGCCGACGGCAAGGCGCTCCAGGGCGTCAAGCTCTCGCATACGCATATCCGCGTAAAAGCAGACCAGGACGGCATGACTTATGACGTCGCCATGGACAACGTCTACGCCGCGGATTACCAAAAAAATTCGACTTCGATACCGAAGTCGCTGGCGGCGTTCAAGATAGGCGACCAGGTGGAAATGTGCGGCCAGCTGTATAGCAGCGGCTACGGCATCCACTGGGTCCACGACAACTGCAACGTCACGCCGGACCAGGCCCATCCAAACGGATTCGTCAAGAAACTGCTGGACGACGGCAGCGAAGGCGACAACCTGGAAGCCAGCGAAGCTTATTGCTATTTGTGGAATTAAGCGCCGCTTGTTTGATGCCTGATGTTTGACACCTGATGCCGGTTACTCTGCGCCGGCATCGGACCTATAGCGAACCGCCTCCCTACGTTTTCCCGATGTCGTGAGCCCGACCATCCGTTATTCGCTGCTGCTCGCAGTAGCCGGCGCATGCCTTGGAATGTATCTGTCGATGACAGAGGGTTCCGGGGAAAAACTGAGCGTAAAAACCGCAAGCCAGGACTCCGTTTCCAGCCCATCTCCCCGCAGCGGCGAATTGATATCGCCGTTTGCGCCGGGAACGGCAAACCAGGAAAATGCCCTCGCCGCCCCGGCCCTTCCGCCTGCCGCTGTGTATGCGCGCAACGGCCGCCAGGTCGACCTGGGCGGGCTTACGGCGCAAGAGTACATTTCAAAATGGAATAGCCTGGCACGGGCCGGCGACAAAGACGCGGCCTACAATGTCTACCAGGCGGCAGCGGTATGCGCCAATAACGACGAACCCGCCCCCCCATACGATAGCGCCGCCGAGCTCGAGCAATTTCTGGATCAGCGAAAAAAATTGCTGGCATTATGCGCCGGCGTCAATTCGGCGCAACTGCAGGAACGCCTCTCCTTCCTGGCCTTGGCCGCGCGCGCGGGAAAAGTAGAGGCGCAAATCGATTACTTCATGGAAGGGCCGTATGGCCGTGACACCGACCTGGCGAAAAGCGCGGACGACCCCGTCGTACAACAGTGGAAAACCGAAGCCGTCACGGAACTGAAATCTGCCGCCGGACAAGGAGAGCCATTTGCCCTGGCACTGCTGGCGCAAGTGTATAGCGCAGGAGAACTGCTGTCGCGCGATGCAAAGCTGTCCCTCGCCTACAAGGTAGCCGAGGCAGATGCGAGAAATAGCGCCTTGTCGGAAGAACAGCTCAGGCGCAATGCCGGCGCGCAAATGTCTGACGCGGATTTTGCCAGCGCCCTGCAAACAGGCAAGCAAATCGCAGCCGCCTGCTGCAAGAAAAATCGCCCCTCGTCGCAAGAGTAGATGGATTCCTGATCTGGCGCAGCTTCGCGCCAAGCCCCTGAGCCGCCATGGTTTCGCCTCGGTTGTTTCAGCCTAACCTGTTTCGCAGAAAATCCAAAAATATTTGTCAGGTTCAAGTCCTTTCCTGGCAATGGATCGCCAGGATTCAGATTGTGCCGGCGATCCTCATTGTTCCCCGACGATCTCAATCTCGATGCGCCGATTGGGCTGCAGGCATCGCACCAGCTGCGGCGTCAATTTCTGTCCTGGACATTGGACGACGGGCCTGGCTTTGCCGGCGCCATATGCCCGAACCAGATGAGCATCCAAACCCTTTTGCAATAAATAGTTGCGAATCGTATCGGCCCTCGCTTGCGACAATGCGAGATTTGCCTCTTCAGAACCAATCCGGTCTGTGTACCCTGTCACAACGACAGACGACAACCTGATTGCGTCCTGCTTGAGACGGTCTGCCAGATCGTCGAGTTTGCCTCGTCCTGCAGGATCCAGGTTGCTGAGGTCCGATTCGCCAAATGCAAACAGTCCGTCTGCGCCGAATTCTATGCGGCGCTTCGAGGGTTTTTCTGGCGCCTGCACCATGGGCGCGTCTTTGACTTGAGGCGGATTGATATACCCTTCGCATTCAGGATTTTTCCAATGGGTGGACGTAGCGCGGTTATTCTCATCGAACTTCACCTTGAATTGACAGGTAACGTACTCGCTGTCCTTACCCGTATAGAAATTGAATACGTAGTCCCACTCACGCACATTGAAGATTCCCTCGCTGAAATGCGGATTACCGAGCTCCAGGCGAACCTGGTCTTTGCTCAAGCCCGGCGTTATCCGCTTTACGTGGTCTGGGCCGACAAAATCCCCAGTCTTCAGGTAGGAGCTGTCGAGTGCCGGAAAATTCACTTCGCTGGCGTCGGCTGCGGTTGCGGTTGTGGCCGCGGTTGCGCAGAGACTCGTGCAATAAAGCATGCTTATGCATAAAGCCCGACAGAGGATGCTGGAAGAATGTCGCATAAATTTGTCCTGAAAAAATGTAAATCGGAAGATTTGCACTGCGCTCCGACAGTCACAGAGGCTTACAGAAACAGCCGTCCGTGACTGTCTTGCCTTCAATTGATAATTCCAGACACGGCAACCCGCGCAGCCACGCCGCCTGCGGTCGTCCCGGAGACGCCGCCGCTGAGACTCCAGCGACCGTTCTCCGCGGTGCGGCGCAGCGACACGCCAATCGCATTCTGGTTTTGGTAATACCCATATCCCGCGGCATAGGTGATCTTGCCTGCCACATACGGGGCGCTTTCCATCGACATGGCTGCCGCAGTGCCCGCATAGGCCTTCTTGGCAACGTCGTTGATATTGTTCTGCAACTGCATCGCCAAGCCGTTTGCGTATTGATTAGCCTGCTGTACCGCGCCGTTGAGCTGGGAAACATTGACTGCGTCTGTAGCGGCAGTACCGGCTTCGACGTTATGTATCGCCACCGGGCTGCCCGCGCCGTTGCCCATCGTGACGCTGCTGTAGTTGCTTGAACCGTCAGTGTTGGTGTCGTAATGCACTCCTCCCGACTGTACGGCCTGCAATTGGCGCACATTGACGGCATCCGTCGCCTGCGTTCCACCCGCAACATTGGTGATCTGACGTTCGTTGCCGGCGCTGCCGACCGAAACCGCGCCTTGCGCCGACGACACCGCCGTATTGGAGAAGGATTCCTTTGCACCATTCAATCCGGCACGATCCGCTGTCGAAGCGGCGCCGATGGCTACGCCGTTGCTGGCAGTCACGCTGGTGCCGGCGCCGATGGCGACCGAATTTGCGCCAGAGGCGACAGTGTTCTTGCCCAGGGCAATGGCATCGGCTCCGGTTGCACCGTCATTGTTGACGTTGCCGCCGCCGCTCGAATTGACGCTGTAATATTTTGGCTGCGCAGCGGCCACTACAGTAGTCAGGTTGCTGATAGCGCTGTTGGTGGCAAATAGCTGGCTGCCATTCACGGCATCGGTGCTGGCCGAAGTCAGCTGACCGGCGGCGACATTCTGGATCTGCCGCTCATTTCCTGCAGAACCGACGCTTACCGTGCCCGCCGGCGCACTGCCGGCGAAGGCATATGCGGTTCCGCGGATGGTGGTGCCGGCGGTTGCCACTGCTGCTGTTGTCGCCGAGGCGCTGCCGATCGCCACGCTATTGCCGGTACTGGCTACCGCCCCTTGACCTAGCGCCGTGCTGTTGGCTGCCGTCGCCTGCGCGCCTTGGCCGAGCGCAGTCGTGTTAGCCTGGCTGGCCACGGTTCCTTGACCTGCTGCGGTCGAGTTTTGGCCGGTTGCTATTGCGTTGGTGCCCATGCCCAGCGAGTTGCTTCCTGCCGCGCCGACAGAACCGGTAAACGTCTTCCCTTCGCTGGAAGCAATCGGAAACTGGTCCGCGTTGACGATGGTTGTCAAGTTATTGATTGCTGTGCCCAGGCCGTTTGCCACCGAGTAAAGCTGGGAACCATTGATGGCATCGGTTGAAGTTGCCGTGATCCGCCCCGCCGCCACGTTGGTGATTTGACGCTCCGTTCCAACTGCCCCCACCGATACGGTGGAAGCCGGTGTGGCCCCGGCAAAGCCGCCATAGGTCGTGCCATTAACGATGCTGCTGGCGGTAGGATTGGCAGCCGCTGCCGCACTGCTGTTGCCCAGCACCACAGAACCGTTCAGCCCTGCAGCTACCGTCACATTGCTACCCAACACAAAGGTATTGTTCGAGGCAATGCTGTTGTTATTGCCCACCGAAAAACTGCCTGTGCCGGTAATGGTGGTCGGATCTCCGATCGCTACGCTGCTGGCGCCGCTGACGACATTGCCGGCGCCTATGCTGATGCTGTTGGCGCCCGATGCCTGCGCGCCATTGCCGACGGCAATCGACGATCCGCCCGACGCTGCAGCCAAATTGCCGATAGCGACATCGTTCGCCGCCGCGGCCGAGGATCCGACGCCAGCCGCCAGGGCATCCACCCCGGTGGCGCCGTTGTTATTGTAGTTGCCGCCTTGGGTGCCGCCGTCGTTGACGCTGTAGTAGTGTGTTTTACCCGCGGCAATCGCCAGGTTGGTTGCGTTCAGCTGGCTGCCGTTGACCGCATCGGTGCTGGTGGTGCTCAACTGTCCGGCTGCCACATTGGTGATCGTCCGCTCGTTGCCGGCACTGCCAACGCTCACCGTACTGGCCGGCGCAGTGCCGGCAAAAGCGTAGGTGGTGCCGTTGATGGTAGCACCGGTGGTGGCTACTGCTGCAGCTGTCGTACTGCCAGTCCCCAAGGCTACCGCGCCGGCGTTGGCGGCTGTTGCACCGTGACCCAACGCCATTGCATCGGCGGCAGTGGCATTCGCGGTTGGCCCCACTGCCACGCTGTCGGTACCGGTGGCGGCGCTATCGGCCAGCGTCGAGTCAGCATGGAAATACTTGATGCCGCCGCCATTGTTGATATTGGTGATCGCCGTGGTATTGGCGGTCACCTGCTGGTTGGTTGCAAACAATTGCGAACCGTTCACCGCATCGGTGCTGGTCCCGCTCAGCTGGCCCGCCGCCACATTGGTCACCTGACGTGGAGAGCCGGCGCTGCCGACGCTCACAACGCCGGTCGGCGCGCCGCCGGCAAAGGTATAGGCCGTGCCGCCAATCGTCGCACCAGCGGTCGGCACCGCAGCCGCTGCCACCGTGCTGCCCTGGCCCAGCGCCACATTGCTGCCGGCCGTGCCAGCCGCGATGCTGGCCCCCTGGCCCAGTACCGTCGCATTGGCATTGCCGTTGTCGGTGGACTGGTTGCCCAGCACTGTCGATGCCGCGCCCGTTGCCGTCGCGCCGAAGCCGCCGGCACTGGCATTGGCGCCGCTCGACACCGGCTGCACCGCCGTCACGCTATTGTCCGAGACAAAAGGACCCACCTTGCCGCTGGTAACCGCATACAGCTGCGAACCATTGACGGCATCGGTGCTGGTCGCGTTCAGGGCCGCCGGCGCCAGGTTGGTGATCGTCACCGGCGCGCCCGCACCGGCGCCGCCGGTGGCGCCCAGGGTGATCTTGCTGCCGCCTGCCGCATCGTACTTGACCGCGATATTGGCCGTGTTGTCGATATTCGTATTCAGCGCCGTCAATGCCCCGGCAACCGTCGTCTGCGCCGTCGGACCAGTCACGGCGCCGGTCGCGCTGACGCTGTTGATCGGCTGGCTGAAACCAGTGATGTTGCCTGTGGCAGGGTCATAGGCCGCGCCGCCGCCTAGCGTGCTCGCCGTCGTGGCGCCCAGGTTGTTGACGCCCGTGACGACCGAGTTCAGCTGCGAACCATTGATCGCATCGGTGCTGGTGGCCGAAATCACGCCGGCGGCCACATTCTGGATCTGACGCTCAGTACCCGCAGCCCCCACCGAAACAACGCCGTTGGTCGAAGCCCCCGCTTCCACGCCTGCGGCGGTACCGCCAAATTGGGCTGTCGTGCCGGTGTGCGGCGCCGCTGTGCTTGAATGCGAACCCAAAGCGACATCGTTAGTGTTGTTGGCTACGGCAGTATCGCCCAGCGCTACCCCACCCGCCGCTGCCGCAGTGCTGGCGTTGCCCAGCGCCACCGAGCCCTGGCCGGTCGCCGTGTTGGCATTGCCGAGCGCTATCGCACCCTGGCCGTTGGAAGTATTGTTGGCGCCCAGCGCCACGGCGCCGGTGCCGGTGGCTGAGTTTGGATCGCCGATGGCTACCGCGCCATTGCCGCTGGCCGTGTTACCGACACCAATCGATACCGCCTTGCCGCCGGTTGCAGTGGCCGTCTGGCCGATGGCGATGGCGCCGGCGGAATTGGCGATCGCTCCGGTCCCTTGCGCAATCGAATTGCCGCCTGTCGCTTGCGCGCCATTGCCTAGCGCGATGTCGTTGGCGGTCGCCGGTGTGCCGCTGACGCCTGCCACCGCATTCAGACCTTGCGCAATCGAATCATTGCCGAAAGCATTGGCGGCAGGCCCGACAGCAATCGCATCGGTGCCCGTCGGCGAACTATCCGCCAGGACCGAGTTGGCGTGGAAATACTTGATGCCGCCGCCATTGTTGATGTTGTTGATGGCTGTATTGGTGGCAAACAGCTGCGAACCGTTCACCGCATCGGTGCTGGTCCCGCTCAGCTGGCCCGCCGCCACATTGGTTACCTGACGTGCCGATCCTGCGCTGCCGACACTCACCACGCCGGTCGGCGCAGCGCCGGCAAAGGTATAGGCCGTGCCGCCAATCGTTGCACCAGCGGTCGGCACCGCAGCCGCCGCCACCGTGCTGCCCTGGCCCAGCGCCACATTGCTGCCGGCCGTGCCAGCCGCGATGCTGGCGCCCTGGCCCAGTACCGTCGCATTGGCGTTGCCGTTGTCGGTGGACTGGTTGCCCAGCACTGTCGACGCCGCACCCGTTGCCGTTGCACCGAAACCGCCGGCGCTGGCATTGGCGCCGCTCGACACCGGCTGCACTGCGGTCACGCTGTTGTCCGATACAAAAGGACCCGCCTTGCCGTTGGTGATATTCGCCACATTCTGGTTGGTGCCGAACAGCTGCGAACCATTCACCGCATCGGTGCTGGTTGCATTCAAGGCCGCCGGCGCCAGGTTGGTGATCGTCACCGGCGCGCCTGCACCGGCGCCGCCGGTGGCGCCCAAGGTAATCTTGCTGCCTCCCGCCGCATCGTACTTGACCGCGATATTGGCCGTGTTGTCGACGTTGGCATTCAGTGCCGTCAACGCCCCCGCAACCGTGGTCTGCGCCGTCGGCCCGGTCACGGCGCCGGTAGCGCTGACACTGTTGATCGGCTGGCTGAAGCCAGCAACATTGCCGGTCGCTGAATTATAGGCAGCGCCGCCGCCCAGCGTGCTCGCTGTCGTCGTACCCAGGTTATTGATGCCGGTGATAACCGTATTCAGCTGCGAGCCGTTGATGGCATCGGTGCTGGCCGCTGAAATCACCCCTGCGGCAACGTTCTGGATTTGGCGCTCGGCGCCCGCCGCGCCAACCGACACCACGCCATTGGCCGAAGCCGCTGCTTCCACGCCGGCAGCCGTTCCGCCATATTGCGCGGTAGTGCCGGTATGCGGCGCCGCTGTAGTCGAACCCGCTCCTAGCGCCACATCATTAGCATTGCTGGCTTTTGAATTGGCGCCGATCGCCACGCCGTTACCCAGCGCCGCATCGGCGGTATCTCCGAGTGCAATACCGCCGGCGGCCGCAGCGGTCGATGCGTTGCCCAGGGCGATAGAGCCCTGTCCAGTTGCGCTGTTGGAATTGCCGACGGCAATCGCTCCTTGTCCGTTCGAGGTGTTATCGGCGCCGACTGTCACCGCACCGGTCCCGATCGCGCTGTTGGGATCGCCGATCGCCACCGCGCCGTTGCCGTTGGCGACCTGGCCCTCGCCCAGCGCAACCGCGCCGGTGCCGCCGTTTACCCGCGAGTTGTGGCCGCCGGCGATGGAGCCTGCGCCGGCCCCGGCCGCGACGGTATTGCTGTCGCCAAAAGCGACGGTGGATGCAGCCTGCGCCTTCGATGCGTTGCCGATCACCGTGGCGTTCGCCGCAGCAGCGTTCGATAGCAAACCGATGGCGATAGCGTTAGCTTGCGCAGCGCTCGACTGTCCGCCTAGCGCAATGGAATTGTTACCGGCTGCATTGGCGCCTGCGGTGGCGTCGCCGCCGATCGCTACGGAAGCCACGCCGGAAGCACGCACCGCTGCTGCCGCCGTGGCGCCGCCGACGCCCAGCGAGGTGGAGTAGTTTCCTGTGGCCTGCGCCAGCGTACCAACCGCGGTGGACTGCGCACCCGAAGCTGTCGCTACCGTACCCAACGCCGTACCCCAGGTGCCCGTTGCCGACGAGGCCACTCCGAATGCCGCACCGCCTTGCCCGGTCGCCGTAGCGCCATTGCCGACGGCGGTCGCTTCGAACGTGGAAGCAGCGCCGCCCGGCATGGCCGTACCGGGGCTGCCGCTGGCATTGGCGTTCACGCCGATAGCCACGGGAGAACCGCCGCCGCCCGTAACCGTGGCCTGAGCGCCTTGTCCGATGGCGATGGCTGAGCCGCCGACACCTGCAGCGTTGGCGTTAAAGCCGATGGCGACCGTGCCCACCGCCGACGAGACTGCACTGTGGCCGAGCGCCACGGCGTTGGTGCCCGCTGCAGCGGATTGGATGCCAATGGCGAGAGCGCCGTCGCCGCTGGAAGTCACATCGGTGCCGATGCCGATGGACGATGCGCCGGTGGCCCCTGTCCCAACCGCGGAGCGCGCGCCCAGGTATAAGGAATTGACGCCCGCCGCGTACGCCTGAAAGCCCACGGCGATGGCATTCAACGCCGCGCCGTGAGAGGCGTACCCCACCGCGAGCGCGCCGCCCGTATCCGCAGCAGCAGTGGCCCCCAGCGCCGTCGCTCCGACGCCGCTGGCAGTGGCCCCGAAGCCCACGCAAGAGGCAGTGCTGTTGTATGAGTTGTACGGTGCTGGCGTGCAATTCACCGACTGCGCCTGCACCGGAGATACCCAGCCGATCCAGCCGGACGCCAGCAACGCCGCGAATACCGAGGAACTCAGGCTTCGCGGCGATAGGCGGCGAACTCCTCCTTGCCCACCACCGCGACGGCACGCGGCGATCTCCGAAGCGACCACAAACTGGTTCAGCGCGGGGCTCCAGACTTTGCTGTGAATCTTGTTCATAACTTCTCCTTTGCGTAGGGAATACGGGGAAACGGAAACAGGCTCGAAATGCAGGCGCGCACGGCCCCTGAGCACGAGGCCGCGCATTTATCCTCAGCCTTATCGGCCTTTCACCACCAACCACAATGGCTTTGCATAACTCAGGTTTGCAAAAGATAAAAATGCTTGGGCGCGAATTATTTCTGGCAGCCAGCCACAGTGCGTCCCCGCTGAAAATCAGCCGGGACACCCGGAAAACATGCGTAATCTGTATCTGAAAAACAGGTGCCGGCTGCTTATCTCAGCGTGGATGAGATAAGCAGCTTCGACCGATGCGAGCTTGATTCATCCGTCGCTTGGCGGAGGGAAAACCCTATCGCCAGGCCGGCAATTCAAGTCGGAAAAATGCGCTATTTTGAAACAGTCATTAGAAAAAAACATTGAACGTTCCTCCCCGGTTATCTCGATTTCGATACGTCAATTTGGTTGCGAGAATTGCACTGATGATGTTTTAAGGCTGTCACTGGACTGGTCAGCAGGAATTTTCCTCAGCTGCTTTTAGTTGTTACCCTCAGTGTCCCTATTCATCATCCATACAGCGTCCATAAACCGAGAAAAAATCGTGAATTGAGATGGCGTTTTGGCATCATTAACAATAGTTAACAATTAATGACATAACGTATGGTGCGCCAGGCGAACGCGGAGGCTCCCTGTGAGCTGAGAATCAAAATTGAATGAGAGTCCTGCAGGAAGTATTTGATGGCGGTTCTATTTTTCATCGATGACAGCACGGTTATTTCTTGCGGCTGTTATCGATTTTTCACGTGGGGTGAAGGACTGACTGAAGGGTTATTACAGATGGACGCTCGCAGTCGGATTTGGCTGAGCAATCTTTGCAAGTATCTGTTGTCGTTCTTCAAACGTCAGCATGCTATGCGCCACCTCTCGTACAAGTCTGTAACGAAATTGAAAATGGCCCGGTTCCGCCTTTTCCTCAATTAAGCCTGAAGCGATCAGCGTCTTAATTAGTTGCCGGCATTTGCCGGCACTGAGCGATTCCACTTCGGCCAAAACATGCAGCCAAAACTGGAAACCTATGCACGCAGCATGGCACAGCACCTGACGCACCTCTCCAAGCATGTCGATCCTCTCCATCAAGAGGTTGTGCAATGGCTTTGGACAGGTGAAGTGGGCGTCAGGATTGGGATTTTGCAGCAAGCTTTCAAGAAATAACGGGATGCCGTCAGCCATTTTAAGCAGGTGGCATCGCCATGCCGGAGAGGCTTCAACAAACTGAGGAAACTGCAGCGCCAAATTGCTTGCCTCAGCCATATCGAGCGGCTTTAAATCCATCAAAACGCCGGGATTCAGAAAGGAGCCTGGTGTTTTAAGATGCCTCCTTCCCGTGATTATTAAAAATAATCCTAGAGAATTTCCTTTCTCTCTGAGCCAGGCGATAAAGTCGAGCGAAATTCTATCTGCCCATTGAGTATCTTCAAGTACAAGTATGGTGAGAGAACCTTCGCGATTTTTTTTCAGGCTGCCGACAATCATCGAAAACAGCTTATCGCGCTCAAAGATTGAATAGCCGCGAGCATTTTCTTTATCCTGATTCAGGAGACTGGCCAACAAGGTTAATGCGTTGTGATCTGTGGAGGCGGTTTCGGAAAGCGCACTGCCTGATGAAAAGCCGATATTCTCGGTGGATTCAGCGTCTTCCAAGATATCCGCCTTCGAGCGGAGCAGCGCAAGGATAGGATGCAACGGAGACAGCAAATTTCCGATGTGGAAACGAACGCAGTACGCATTGTGGGACTGCGTTTTTTTTGCGCCAAGGAATTCCCGTATCAAGCGGGACTTGCCGACCCCCGCTTCTCCGGTTATTTGTACGCATGCTCCGCCGTCAACAGTAGCCTTTGTCCACGCCCAGCCTAGCGTGTGAAGTTCATCGACGCGCCCTACGAAAGCAGAACAATTCGGCTGGAAGGAAGCGAACGACTCGCCATAGGATTCTCGCAGCGCATGTAGCTCGAACGCTTTATGGGGCGCGTCATTGACGGACTTCATGTCGAACAGCGATGCAATTCCATGCCGCGTCTCTTCTGACACAAGAAGCGCGCCCATCGGCGCAGACTCTGCCAGATTACGCGCAATCGTGGTGCACTCCCCGAGTATGTCCGGCAAGGTATACCCTGGCCCCGTCATCATGACGTCGGCATGCACTGCGCTCCGGATGCCGACATGACAGAACTCTTCCGCGATGAATTGGCGAATGGATAGTCCCGCAGCCAAAGACCATTCCGTTATAAATTCGTTTGCAACCGGAAAACCAAAATAGGCAATAACAACGGAATTCGATTGTTGCCGAAAGGTGCCGCCGTATTTCGACAGCAACCCGCGCAGCCGCACAATGACCGCGGCACTTATGCGAAGCCATGTCTCCTGGTCGCATTGAACAAGCGGGAACAGCTGAACATAGAGCGTGGAAACCAATCGATACTCCCGCCTGCTTGCAGGTTTTTCTAAAGCGGGATTCGACTTTGCTGCTTGAATTGCTGCCGGCAATTGATAGGCGGATTTAGCGAACAGCGAAGTGAGCTCTTTTGGGGGAGAAGCCCCAAGGTGCAGCTGGGTCATATTGCAGTACGAACTGTATATTTTTCGGGCTGCAACCGGATTGCCTATCTCAATGTACATGCGTATCAGGTGGGAATGCGCCAATTCATTCAGAAAATCTACCGAAATGAGCTGTCGGCATCGCCGTTCCATCTCGTCGAATTCGCCTGCATTTGCACGCAAAACGATGGCATGCTCAAGCAGCGAAATATTTTTTTGCTCGTATTGTGTTCTTCTAAGCTGCAGCCAATTGGCCAGCCTCTCGCCGGCGGGAAAAACCCCATCCAGCAGCGGACCTCGGTAAAGTCCCAGACGACGATCGGTTAATTTGATGCAGTCGATTTTTTCCCAGTTCTCGAATTCGTCCGCATCGACCAGAAAGCGCTCTTTTGCAAGATGGATAACGCTGCGATCCACATAGACCAGCGATTTTTCCAGCTTGGCCTGCGCGAACGCTTGCTGCAAATTGAACAACGCGCGGCGCAAGTTGGCCTTGGCATCATGCGCATTCGATTCTGGCCACAACAAATCAGCAAGTGATTCACGAGTATGGGCTCTAGGTTCCAGCGCAAGGTATGCCAGCAGGACGGCGAGCTTTGTGTATGCGAGTTTTATTTTTTGGCCGGATTCAGCATTGAAAAATTCAAACCTGCCTAACAAATTCAAACGCGCGCTGAACATATGCATATTTTCCAAACAGGCGTTGTCATGTCCGCGGGGAGCATGCTAGCTGTCAAGCTCAGGTGTCTGACGACAGCAGATCATCTCCCGCTTGAACCGGTCCATAACAGGCGAGAACTATGCCCCGCCGAGGCGCCGACTTGACGACTTGGCCACAACCTTGTTTGGCAACGTTCTGATTGCCTGGAAATCAGCAAATATTGTGCCAACAGGTAACAATCGAAAATTGATGTTAGCGCTAACAGTTTTTGTCAGTTTTTTTTGCTGTTCGGCCAAATTTTGTCCATTACCCGGACTTGCCGTCAGTCTGTTCGTTTGCATGAAATCTGACTCGCTCGGTTTGACCAGCTCGCGAGCGCCGGCTTGACATGCCGTTCCTCATTATCGGAACCGATGCAGGCCGGCGTTTTTGTTACAGGGAGCGTCAAGGTCGGTCCGTCGGGCCAGCACTATTTGTTAGACGAACGCATACCGCCCTGAACCGGGCAGGCGCCGGACTACCACATCAAATCGTCCGGGATCTGGAAAGCCGCATACGGATCGTCCGCATCGATCTCGGTGCTGGCCTTGTTCACCCGCACGACCAGCGAGGCATCGCGCTCCGCGATCTTGTCGGCGATGATCCTGGGCACCAGATCCCTGGCGCCGCCCTGGCAGACGATCACCAGACGCCCCGCTATCAAGTGCGCCTGGACCGCAGCCGACACGTACAGCCGTTCGATCTTGTTGTCGTGGGTGAAGTTGTAGGCGATGTCGCCGCCGCCCGCGCTTTGGCGGTTTTTCTGCACCATCTGGGCGATTTGCGCCGCGATCGCCTTTTGGGCGGCGGCCGCGTCGCGCTGGGCATTAAGTTCGCGGGCGCGCTCGGCATTCTTGCGCTGCGCTTCGAGCGCCGCCAGGCGCGTTTCATCGACGCTGACCGTGCCGCTCCGGCGCTCAGCCTTCTTCTGCTTGTTCTTGTCCTGGTTGACGAGTTTGACTTTAGTCTTGTCGACCAGGCCGGCTTTCAAAAATTGCTCTTGCAAAGAGGCCATATGTGCTGCTCCGTAAATAGGGACGCCGGGCCGGCCCAGACAGTGGCGCCGGCCAGTGGAAAGTCGCTAGCATAGCAAATATCGACTCCGCAGACCCGCGGTCGCGGCCTCGCTGCCCCTCTTGACGATCATAAAACCAAAATTGCCAGAGGCTGCCGGGAATACAGGAACGCCCATTTGTTTTCCCTTTGTCTTTTACTCAGGCGGCCGCCAGCTTCTCGTTCAGGTACGGCATGATATTTCGCATCGCACGCGCGACATAATCTTCCTTCTCTCCCACCGGGGCGACATAGTGAAGCGCGCTTTCCGCCGCCTCGGTCCCCTCCAGGCGGGCGATGATCCAGGCGGCAAGGTAAGGCGACGCCAGGCACCCGCCCGCGGTGGCGACGTTACCCCTGGCAAAGAAAGGCTGGTTCAGCACGTCCACGCCAGCTTCCTCGACCCAGGGCTTGGTCGTCAGGTCGGTACAGGCCGGAACGCCATCCAGCAACCCAAGCCTGGCCAGCACCAGCGTGCCGGAGCATTGCGCGCCCAGCAATTGCTTAGCCGGATCGAGTTGCAGCTGCGCCATCAGTTCCGTGTCAGCGACAATTTCCCGCGTCAGCATGCCGCTGCCGACAATGACCGCATCGGCAGCGCTTGCTTCGCGCAGGGATGCTTGCGCTTCGAGCACCACCCCGTTCATCGACCGCACTCGCGCCGCCGGGCTGGCGATCGACACGCGCCAGCCTGGCTTCTTGATGCGATTGAGGACGCCGAGCGCGATAAGGGAGTCGAGTTCGTTGAAGCCTTCGAAGGTGAGGATAGCGATGTGCATGGTGTCGTTCCTATGTGAACCGGATTGCGTCGGGTCATTCTATGACTGAAAATCGGTACGATCAAATCTTCGGCCTGACTCGCTGCCGCGCCTGAATCCAGGTGCGGGTCCGCCGGCATCGGGCGGCACGATCAGCGCTGCCCCAGTTTGCGCGCCAGCCTGGGCATGGTCGCCGCAAATCCCAGCCCTTCCGCTGTCCGGCAAATCTTTTGCAGAGCGCTCACCTGCGCGTGGCTGCGTTCCTGCAGGCAGCCGGCCGCGCTGCCGATCAAGCGCACGTGATGGTCGACCCAGATGCAGGGCTCGGCTTGCGCCAAGTGCTCCATTTGCTGCGCGTACCGCCTGGCCTCGCCGTAGTCGCCGCTCATCAGGCTGGTTTCAGCAGCGGCGACATAGAAGCGGAACGCGTTGTGAGCAAGGCAGCCGTGCGCAAGCTGGTCCTCGCCCTTTTGCAAGGCGTTCCGGCGCATGCCCGGATCTTCAGCAATGAGCGCCAGGCTGCCCCATATCCAGGGACCGATATAACGCTGCAAGCGCAGGCGCTCGACCAATTCGGCGGCTTCCAGGATGCAGGCTTGCGCCAGCGCCTGATCGTCGCGCCAGAAAGCGACCCGCGCCAGGCCTTCCAGCAGGATGGCTTCAAAGCGGCTGGCGCCGATGCTGCGGGCAATCTCGAGCGCGGTCGACAACTCCTCCCTGGCGCTTTCATCCGCCGCGGTCGCCACCAGCACCCAGGCGGCAGTCAGCCGTGAAAAAATCTCTGCGCGGCGGTTGCCGACGGTGCGGCCATGCCGCACCGATTCCATGGCATCCTGCAGCGCCAATGCCGGCTGTCCCAGATAGATGAGAGTCGAGCCGCGCGCGCTGCGGCTGGGCGCGACAACGTTCATCAAATCATTTCTTTCGCACAGCCGCACGCAGCGGTCGAACACATCGTGCGCGGTCTGCATCCGCCCTTCGGCGTAGTAGGAATCTCCGATGCCGCTCAGCGCGTTGGCCTGGCTTTCCAGGTTTTCGCTGATGCGCGAAAAATGCAAAGCTTCCTGATGATGGTCGCGGCATCGCATATAGTCGCCGCGCGGGAAAAAGATGTTGCCCTGCAGGTGGAACAAGCGCGCCAGCGCATCGTCGGCTTGCGCACTCCTGGCAAGCGGCAGCATCGCCTGCAGCAGGCGCTCTTCTTCATCCAGGCTATCGAGCGTATTCAACACCGGCGCCAGCCCCAAGGCCGCTTCTATTTTTTCATCGGGATGTTCAGCGAGCTGCATGGCGCGCTGGAAGTATTGCTGCGACGACGTGGTTTTGCCGATGCCGGCGGCGGCGCGCGCGCGCAGCAGGGCCAGCTCGAAACTGACCGCTGCCTGCCCGGCAAAGGCATCGCACAGCTGCGCCAGTTCCATGGCGTCGTCATACTGGTAGCTGCGCAGCTTGTCGCGCGCGGCGTTCAACAGCGCCTCGAAGGCGGCGGGATCCTGCGCGCGCACCAGGTGCTTGGCATACAAGGTGGGATCGGACTGGCGTAGCGGGTCCGCCACGCGCCGATGATAACTGTTGCGCAGAGCGAGCGGCATGGCATCGTAGATGCAATGCATCACCAGGTCGTGCACGAACATATAGCAGCCGGGCTCGACTTCCTTGATCAGGTTCTGGCAAGCCGTGTGCGCGGGTTGATAATCCGCTTGCTCCAGCGCCGCCCGCAATGCGGACAATTCAAACCGGTTGCCGATCACCGACGCCATCGACAAGGCGCGCCGGTGTTCCGGCTCCAGCCTGTCGAGGCGCGCCTGTATCAAATGCTTGAGGCTCTCAGGCACCGTACCCGCCGGGTTGGACAGCAGCTGAGTCAGGTACAGCGGATTGCCTTGCGCTTGCTCTACGCAATGCGCGCGATAGCCGGGATCGACGTCGGCGAATTGCTCCGCCAGCAAGGCAGCTTCACGCGCACGCATGGGGGCGACATCGAGCAAGCTCAAAGGATTGGAGAAACGCGGCCGCAATGCGCTCTCCAGCGGATCGCCTTCAATGCGGGAGGTCAGCACCCAGAGGATGGGCGCGTCATCCGTCAGCGCCAGCAAACTGCCCAGGGCGGCGAACAGGTGGGCGTCGCCCCAGTGCAAATCTTCCAGGCAAATCAGCAAAGGCTGTTGCAGCGCCAGGCGTACTAGCAGCAACTGCATCGCCCGCAGCGAGCCCTGTATCCGCGCTTCATTGCTCATGGCGGCATATACTGCCGCATCCTGCCTGCATGGCATTGCTCCCGCCAGCACCTGCAGGAAAATATTCGCTTCCGCCGGCAGCTTCCAGCGCGCCAGCGCCGCCTGCAAGACCGCATCCTGGGCGACGCCGGCCGCGGCAGCGGGCAAGCCAAGCAGGCTGCGCACCAGTTGCCGCAGCGGGGCATACGAACTTTCCATGCCGAAGTCCATCACTTCGCCCTGGTGGCAGGAAAACCCGCTTTGCCGGGCTATCTCGGAAAAAGCCATCACCAGGCTCGTCTTGCCGACTCCCGCCATGCCGCGGACATATACCACGTGCCCATTCTGGCATTCCTGCGTAGCTTCGACCACGCCCTTGAATTGAAGGATTTCTATGGTGCGCCCGGTCAAGCCGTTTTGCAGGCCGCCGTCCTGGGGACGCGTGCGCAGGCATTTGCGGTAAGGTGCGAATTCATCTTCGGCGGGTGCGAAATCGAAACGCGCAGCCAGTTGCACGACCAAGCTGCGCGCCACATAAACCGGTGCATTCCCGCAGTCGCCATTGGCCTGGCCCTTGAGTTCCTTGCCGTATTGCGCAGGCACTGCCGGGTCGCCAGGCCAGCGCACCAGCCGCAGCCAGATGGCGTGGCCGGGACGGACAAAATCGCTGCTCAAGGCAAAGGCGCAAAGCAGGCAGCGTTCGCTGTCGCTGCGATAGGCATGCGGGAAACCGAAATGCACGATCACCGGATTTTCCTGGCCGCCACCTACGGCATCAATAACGCCGCCGAACTGCCGGATAAGTTGCGCCAGCTCATCGCGCATTGCCGAGGAGCCGCCGGTCGACGCTAGCGTTTCCGGACGCAGTTCAAAACGCAACTCCAGCACATAACGGATGACGTCGCCAGGATATTCCTGCATCAGGTCCGGAGCCGGGTTCTGCCTTAACGCTGCGGCATGCTGCGCCTCCATTTCCGCTTGCACTGCATTTTCCGCGTACGCGATCGGCGGCGGCGCCGAGGCCAGATCCGGTGCCCCGGCCCTGACCGCCAGCTTAGCCAGGTCGACTCCGAATATGGTCGCCAGATGGCGCGCCGTCCGATACAGCACCGGTTTTCCTGTTTCCGCGCGCTTGATGGAGGCAATCGAAACACACAGTTGTTTGGTAAAACACAACTCCGCCAGCGCTTCCTGGCTGATGCCGCGCTCTTTGCGCATCCCTTTCAGCAGGCCGGCATCGAGCACGATGCGGCCGTCGGAAATCGCAGACGCTGCGCCCGGCGCAGCCAGCAGCGATGCGTAGCTCATGGCCGCACAGGCATCTTGGCAATCTGCAGCGAGCGTTCCGGCATAACGACCTTTCCTGTGACGAAAGTACAAGTGGAAAATCGGGCCGCCCTGGCCGCCCAACAAAGGATTCCTGATACCGAACTGATACCGAACTGATCCTGCAATGCACTTTCGCAGACCCCGGCGCGCTCCCATACTTGATTCAACAAGACGCGAACAAGGCTGGCTCCCAGCATGCGGCGTCGAAGTCGATTATACGGTCAAGCAGATGGCGACCGCATGTCCTGCTTGCAAAAGCGTCTTGAAAAAAGGCAGCGTCCGACTGCCGAAACCGGCAACACGCTCAGGGAAAACCAGTGGAGTCCAGAAACCACTTTAAATAACGGGGGCAATTTCCAAAGAGCCTGATCAATCGCTGTCAAATACCTGTCAAACGGAGAATCATATGAACACTACTGTCGCCGCATCCGAACTGTCTGCAGATGAAGTCAAGGTCGCCTATGAACGCCTTCAGGTTCAAGGTACGGTTAGCAATTTCACACAACTTCCGATGATCATCAAAAGCTCCGACCTGTCCTGGGGCAAATGGATGCAATCGCCGGTCGATGTCCCTAGCTTCAGCACCAGCCGCTTTGCTTCGCAAGGGCGGGACAGCTCGCCATCGGGCACGGAAGGCACTGCAACTTGGCATATCGGCAATGCCGTGATCACGATCCATTTCGGCTGCCCGCTCAGAGGGAGCAACAGCCAGAGCATCAGCTGCACGCCAGCCGGGGCATTTAAAGTCTCGTGCGAAGGAACCGGCGGCGACGTGAATGCCTGCTCATTCCAGATTAAACCATAGCTGGCGCGCCTGCTTTAGCAGCAGGCCGTTTTTTACCCATCCCCGCAAATGCGCATTTGCGGGGATGTCGTAGCATCCGTTCCGGCGGCAGCGGCAGGCTGATGTAATATCGACAGCCTGGGTTTATTCGCCGTTTCACCGTTTTGCCATTTCGCATAGTGCTGGAGCAAACTCGTGGCCCCCAACATATTCGATCCGATAGTATTCATCCTGGACGGCAGCCCGTTCCCGCTCCCCGACGCCAGAACCAATCCTTACCTGTATAACCATCAAGGCCATCCTCAGCACCTGCGCGATCCGAAAGGGGTTTTGATCGAGATGGCTGCGGAAAATCCGGATCTGGAGCGAGGAACCCGCTACACGAATATCTCGCACAGGGAAAAACCCGTTCCCGACGCCTCCTACAGCGTCACCTTGTTCGACTTCAAGACGAAGGAAGTCCATTACGAAGCCTTGCGGGCGACGCCAGAGACTGCGCGCGCCTTTGGCATGACCTTGCTGAGAAACGGCGAATGCGTCCGCTTTGAATATGAAGGCCTGGTCTGCTCGAAATATACCTATGGGAAATGGGCCGGGCACCAGTCCCCCTACCTGGAAGCCGCGCGGCGGCGCGAGCTGCTGACCTGCAATCCCACCGACCTGGAGTTCCACGATTTCCCCCACGTCTTTTTTTCCCAGGACAGCCATCCGCTGGTCATCAGCGTCGCGCGCTGGCGTCCTTACGTGAATGAAATTTCATTGGCCGATCTTTGGCTTGCCCCGGGCGACGCCATCGTGCTGCCGCCCAAGGTGTTCCCATCGCCGCCCCGCCCCGGCGCTTCTTATGCCGAAGCGAAGAGAAAAATCGTCGACCTGCACGGCAATAGAAACTCCGCATTCGCATGCTGGTCCGATCCCGCCAAGCCGACGCTGCTCACTGAAACCATCCTGGCCAACGCCGCCCTGATGGCGTCGGCCGCGGCAGCGCCGCATTACCACGAAGAAGTGACGCCTACCAGGCATGCCACGCCTGCGGCATAGCGGCGCAGCCGCCCGCCGTCCGGGAGAGAGCAGCCGCCGTATAAAGTATAAATTCAGGCTTGCTTCAAGCCTTGCCGCTTGCCCTGTCGATCACCGCCAGAAGGTCCGCCAGCGACTTCTTGCACGCCGCGGCATCCGGGCGGCTCGCGCGCAACGCGGCCAGGGCAGCGTCAATCGCTTTGTCGACGACATGCCAGTCGGCGGCGGCACGCGGCTTCAAACCGGCCTCGGCTTCATCCCACGAGGTTTCCAGATCCTTGATGCGCTTCTTTGCCGCCGCAAGATCGCCCTTTTCCACCAGCGTGGCAGTGTCCTGAGCGATCAGCCGGAACGGCGACAGATCGCCTAACTTCGAGGGAGTCGCAGCTTCGGCGGAAGCAATGGCCGACACATAGGGCAGGAAATTTCCTGCGCCCAGCAGCGCGATCGCCAGCATCGCATCAAAAGCCCGTGACATTTTTCGTTTGTGCATTTTTTCACCTTATCGGTAGTTTGTTTGAAGAATTGGTCATGCTGATTCTGCATACGAGCGCAGCTATGACGGCGAGGAAAACCAGGCTGGTGAGCACCGTTCCCCAGCCGAGCCCGCCATAGCTGCGCGACTGCGCCAGCAGGTCGCCCAGCGAGGCGCCCAGGGGGCGGGTGAGAATGTAGGCAAGCCAGAAAGTCAGAACGGGGCTGGCGCCCAGGCGGTAAGCCAGCGCGGCGACGCCTATCAACGATCCGAATACCAGCACGCCCAGCCTGAAACCCAAACCGAGCGCCTCCGTTGCGAGATCGCCGGCCGCCGTGCCCAAGGCAAATGTCAGCAGGATCGCAGCCCAATAGAAAAGCTCGCGCTTCCGGCTGACGATGGTCAGGATCGACAGGGTCCTCTCCTGCTGGTACCAGATAGCGAAGAGCGCCGCCAGCATCAAGCTGAAAACAGCGGTGCTGAGATAAAGACTGATGCCCAGGCCGTCGGTCAGCGCGTCGGTTATCTGCGTGCCGACCACGCTCAGCAAGACGACCGCGAGCCAATAAATCCAGGGCACATAACGGCTTTTCCGCAATTGCAACGCCAGCGCCATGATCAGCATGGCAGCCGTAATCGCTCCGGTAACGGCGGCGCCAAATCCGACGTGGACCGCAAGGTAGTCGGCGCCTGTTTCGCCGACCGTCGTCGACAGGATCTTGATCAGCCAGAAAACCACGCCGATCTGTGGAACCTTGTTGAGCATGACGGCGCCGCTCCCTGCCGGGAGACCAGCCGCGTTACGCTGCGCGGCGTTTTCGATAGAAGCGTTTAATGTTTGCATGCCTGTGCCTCGCTCAGAAGATTCTTGTTGATGCGGCATATTCTGATGTCGCTTCCTTAGGAGTCACTTAGAGATGCACAGGAAAAATCGGGCAGTGTGCGGTTGCGTACCGAGATAGCGAACGCGCCCTCAAAGGCGCCATTCGTCCTGCCGTCCGCTGCTGAAAATATCAGGCAATACTTAGCGCAAACTTAGTCCTCCGATTCTGTTGTTGCTCAACAGCAGCCTGCTTTGATTGTAATCACCCAGTAACAAAACAAGCCGATATTTGCGCCGTTCCAACGACGCTATCTCACCACTGGCGCCGCTGTGAGCAGGCTATCGGGATATAAAAAAAACCAACCCGTAGGTGTCGTCTGAAAACCAGAAAATGCGATGAATGACATGTGCTTTTTTGATTACGACACTTGCCTTGACTGATACCCAATAAGAAAAGGCATCTGATGCGCCTTCTGCAAAAGAGAAGGCTCCCATCGAAATAAACGGCTCGGATTTTGTCGTTGTGCATGGAAGCAGCCGCCACAACAATCTTCGAGAGGATATCCATCTTTTTTCTACATAAAATGAAACCCATAAATTTGCGTCACACCATATTGGCGGTCTCGATTGCCCATCTGTTTCCTGCCATAGCCCTTGCTGCCGGCGCCATCGATGGCAAGGTGCAGGAAGATGCTGCTGCCAAACGGCCGCTGGCCGGAGTCCTGGTCACCATTCGCGAAACCGGAGCCAGCGCCAGCACCGGCAAAGACGGTCAATTTTCCTTTCACGATGTCGCCCCGGGTTCCTACACGCTGGCGCTGCAGGTAGCGGACCAGGCAGCGATCGACCGCAAGATCACGGTTGCCGATCAAGAGACCTTGCGCCCGGAGATCCTGCTCGAGCCGAGCGCCAGCGCGGCCCAGCAAATCACGGTGCTGGCGCAATTTGCGCCGGCCGCGATTGCACGCGCCGCGCAGCAAGAGGCGCCGAATCTGGTGAATATCACGACTTCTGCGGAAATGAAGAAACTGCCGGACGTGAATACCGGCGAAGCCGTGCGGCGGCTGCCGGGCGTATCGCTGGAGACCGATGAGGGCGAGGGCCGCTACGTCAATATCCGCGGCCTGGATGCCGATCTGAACAGCACGACTTTTGGCGGCGTGCGCCTGCCGCCAACCAATAACGCCTCGCCGTTTGGCGGCTACCGCGCCGTCACGTTCGACTCGATCCCGATCGGCCTGGTCGGCGCCATCGCCGTGACCAAATCCAACCTGCCGGAACAGGATGCCGAAGCGCTCGGCGGCACTATCGAGATCACGCCGAAAACCGCCCCCGCCAACGGCCGTCCGTTCTTGCAGGGAAATGTCGGATTCGGCCGCGAAGAGCTGCGCGGCACCAACATCACGGACATTTCGATTTCCGGCGGCGGCCGCTTCGGCGGATCGACCCCAGCCGATTCCAACATCGTCGCCTACCGCGACCGGCCATTCTCGTTTGTCGGCACGCTCGCCTACTACGAAGACAAGCGCGGCTTCGACGACGTCGAGCCGGCTTATCTTGATAGCGCCAGCTTTCCGCACAACGCGTACTCCGCCATCGACCAGCGCGTTTATCAATTGCATCGCCGCCGCCATGGCTACGGCATCGACCTCGGCTATCGCCCTGACGCGGACAACAGCTACTATTTCCGCGCATTCGACGCCGGTCATACCGAGTCTTACCTGAGCGATCACCTGACCATTACCCCGGACGGCAATCCGGTCGCGCTTGGCAACGGCCAGTACAGCGATACCCTGAATGCCAACGGTGCACTGGTCAAGAAGCTGCGCGATGAACAGGAGACTATCCGCGACCAGGTTTTTGTCCTGGGCGGAAAAAACAAATTCGATGGCCGTACCCTGGACTATCGCGTTGCCTTCACCAAAGGCTCCTACGACAAACCGTACGACTACAATTCGTCCTATACCTATGCGCCGGCCAACGGCGCAAATTCAGATGCGAATATTCTCTACAGCCTTGGCGGCAAGGACTCCACGCCCAAGTATGCGATTTCAGGCACGGCCGCCAATGACTATGCCAATCCGGCAAACTACACCCTGAGCAGTTTCCGCAACAGCACGGCATCCAACTACGACAAGGAAACCTCGTTCGCCAGCAATCTCGATTCGCCCGTGTCCTGGGGCGGCTTTGACGACGAATCCTTCAAGGTGGGCGGCAGCGTCCGGCTGCGCAAAAAGCTGACGACATCGCCGCAATACTCTTACCAGAATTTGCCGGCGATCCCGCTGACGGCTGCCGCCGGCGGACCCAACGTCGTTTACTACGACGGTCAATACCAGAACGGCCCTGCCATCACACCCGGCTATCTCCAGGGACAGCTAGGCTCCGGAACGCAGCAGCCTGGCGACGTGATTTCGACCGCCCAGCAATTCCTCAGCGCCAAGGAAGACGTCTATGCGGCGTATGGCCAGTACCAATACCGGCAAGGCGCCTTCGGCCTGGTCGGTGGCGTGCGTTATGAGGCGACCCGCGATCACTCCGATGCGCTGTCGACGTCCAACAATGGCGCCGATCCGGCGCCTGTGAGCGGATCGCGCCACTATGCGAATTTCTTCCCCAGCCTGCAGGTGAAATATGAATTGCAGCCGGACCTGCAAGTCCGCGCCGCCTACTCCTCGACGATCGCACGTCCCGGCTTCAATCAGGTCAATCCGTCGCTGTCGGTGGACACAGGCGCCGGCATCATTGCGCGCGGCAATCCCGACCTCAAGCCGGCGACCGCGAACAGCTTCGATCTGAGCATTGAAAAATACCTGCCTGACGCCGGCATCCTGTCCTTCGGCCTGTTCGACAAGGAAATCAAGGACTACATCGTGCCGTCCGTATCGACCCAGGTGGTCTCCAACGATGCGATTTTTGCCGGCATCACCGGACCGGTCAGGGTCGCCAGCTATAGCAATGCCGGCAAATCCTATGCGCGCGGCTTTGAATTCAATTACGAACAGCGCTTCAAGAAATTGCCCGGCATCCTGAGCGGCCTGGGCGCCGGCATCAACTGGACATACGTCAATTCCCGTTTTGAAATCCGGCCCGGCGAATATTCAAGCTTGCCGTCATCTTCTAAAAATACCGCCAATGCGACCATCTTCTATGAGCGCAACGGAGTCAACCTGCGCCTGGCCGGCTACTATGTTTCGCGGGATTTGTTTGCGATCCAAGGCACCGGCATCGACGTATATAACTCATCGCGCTTCTCCATGGATTTCGGCGGCACGGTTGCGATCGACAAGAATCTGGCGGTCTATTTCAATGCCAAGAACCTGCTCGATACGCCGCACCGCTTTGAAGAAGGCAGCAGCGACCGCGTGATCCAGCGCGAGTTTTACGGCAAGACCTTCCAGCTCGGCTTGAACTTCAACTACTAATGCCGCCGCCATCCTCGTTCCAGTCCGGCGCCGCCCGCGGCACGGGCTGGAACGCGGAGGCGGCAGGAAACGGCCCTGCTGCAGGTTTATAGGGATGCAAACGCATCACATCCGCTTCACATTCAGATGGACTCTTCTACTAAAGGCAAGAAAATGCAAAAGACAAAAGCAGCTCCGGTATTCACCGCACTGATGGCCGTCACGCTTCTTGGCGCCTGGCACTACACGCCGTCGCTATCCCTGATGACACCGGCAGCGGCCGCTACCGTTTCGGCATTGGGCGATCTGTCGCCGTTTCGCCAGATTGCCGAGGATACGGCGGCCTTGATCGGCAAGGGAGACCTGGCGGCGGCCAAGACCAGGATCAAGGATCTCGAAACCACCTGGGACGAAGCCGAAGCCGGTTTGAAACCGCGTTCGGCTGAAGACTGGCGCTTCGTCGACAAGGCCATCGACCGCGCCTTGGCGGCCTTGCGCGCCAGCCGTCCCGAGCCAGCGCTCTGCAAGCAAACCGTCGACGAGCTGCTGGTCATCATCGACAAGCAGAGCGGCAAGCCATGATGTAAAGCGAAGCGCAGCACACGCCTGAGCGGCTGCCCTGCATGCCGCTCAGGCGATTGCCGCATAAGAACCGCAGCCGTCCGGCCATGGCGTCAATACTTCAAAACCATCGGCGGTCACCGCCACCATGTGCTCCCATTGCGCCGACAAGGAATGATCCCGCGTGACCACCGTCCAGCCGTCGTCCAGCTCCCGGGTTTCGCGCTTGCCGGCATTGAGCATCGGTTCGATGGTGAACACCATGCCTGGCTTCAAGCGTAGTCCTTCACCCCGGTTGCCGTAATGCAGCACCTGCAGGTCTTCGTGGTAGACCTGGCCGATGCCATGGCCGCAATATTCCCGCACGACGCTGAAGCGCTCCCGCTGCGCCACGCTCTGGATGGCGTGGCCGACGTCGCCCAGCGTTGCGCCGGGGCGCACCTGCAGGATGCCAGCCCGCATCGCCTCGTAGGTGGTGTCGACCAGCCGGCGCGCCAGCGCGCTGGGTTCGCCGACATAGTACATGCGGCTGGTATCGCCGAACCAGCCATCGGCGATGACCGCCACGTCGATGTTGACGATGTCGCCATCCTTCAAGACCTCCTGCTCTGACGGGATGCCGTGGCAGATCACGTCGTTGACGGAGATGCACACCGTTTTCGGGAAGCCGTGGTAGCCGACATTGGCAGGTATCACCTTTTGCACCTGGACGATGTAGTCATGGCACAGGCGATCCAGCTGGTCCGTGGAGACGCCCGGTTTTACATGTTCCGCGATCATCAGCAATACATCGGCAGCCAGGCCGCCGGCGATACGCAGCTTGGCGATGTCCGCCGCCGACTTGATCTGGCCCGGCCGGCTCATCGCAAGGCCTTTCGTGCCGGCTTCGGCGCCGCAGGCGGAGGCGCAAGCTCCTGCGTAAAGAACGCCAGGCTCTGGTCGCCCGCCTGCCTGGCGCGCATCAGCAACTGGCAGATATCGCCATGGCAAAGGTCCGGATGCAGTTCGGACAGCATGCCGATGCGCATCCAGTGTTCGGCCTGGGCGTTGATGGAACGGCTCAGCGCATCGCTCGCGCTGCGCAGGTTGTCGTGCATTAGATCGGAGATTTTGACGATGCCCATGGTGATTTTCCCAATATACGCTTTATATACAAAACATATATTAGCATATCCGCCTCGATAGCGAATCCATGGAGGATTTCATCCGGCCACGGCGGCGCGGCATGTCCGTCGCCTGCCGGGGGGTTCGCCGAATTGCTAAAAAAATCTTTAAAAGTGGCCCCTTTTTCAATCTCGGATGGCAATATCAGTAGGGTCGCATACCAAGCCGACACACTCCATACTGCATCCGAAACAAAACTGAGGACACTAATGGCAACAAAATCCCCCCTGACCTGTCTCTGGGTCACGCTGCTGGCGGCCGGCGTCGCGTCGGCGGCGCTCGCTGCCCCTGCGGCCGCGCCGGCAGCGGCGGCCAGTTCCGCCTCCGGCTACAACCAGCCGCCCAAGAACATCCTCGATGTCATGCGCGCGCCATCGCCGCCAGTTCCGGTGCTGAGCCCGACGCATGAGCGCATGCTGCTGGTGTCCTGGCAGGACTATCCGTCGATTGCGCGGGTCGCAACGCCCTTCCTGCGCCTGGCCGGGGTGCGCGTCGAGCCCAGGAACCATAGCAAGCACGATACCCCGGGCGGCTACGGCATCACTCCCTGCGCCAGCAGCTTTGAGCTGGTGCATATCCCGGACGGCGCACAGACGCGCATCGCGCTGCCGGCGGACGCCTGCCCCGGCCGGCCGCTGTGGAGCGCCGACGGCAAACGCTTCGCTTTCGAAAACATCACCGCCGATTCGGTTGATCTGTGGATTGGCGACGCCGGCACCGGCGCGGTCAGGCGCGTGCCGGGCGCGCGCTTGAATCCGATGCTGGAAGACGAGCTGCAATGGATGCCTGACCAGAAGACGCTGCTGGTCAAGCTGGTTCCCGCGCGCATGGGTCCGCCGCCGCCGGAACCGCTGATCCCTGCCGGCCCCAGCATCCAGGAATCGGGCGGCGGCAAAGGACAGAGCAGCACTTATGAAAACCGCGATACGCTGGGCAGCCAGCACGACGAGGATCTGTTCGACTACTACGCCGCCGCGCAGCTGGCGCTGGTCGACGCCGGCAGCCTGGCCGTCACGCCAATCGGCGCCGTCGGCCGTTACGAAACTGTAGAAGCCGCGCCGGATGGCCGGCATGTGCTGGTCAGCGCGATCCGCAAGCCGTATTCCTACGTCACCACCTTCGACCGCTTTCCGCATGAAGTGGAAGTCTGGGATCTCGCCAAGCGCCCGAACATCGCGATGCACCGCATCGCCTCGCTGCCGCTGGCGGACCGGGTCCCGATCGGCGGCGTTGCGCTCGGACCGCGCGATTTTTCCTGGCGCGCGACCGAGCCTGCGACGTTGCTCTGGGCCGAAGCGCTCGACGGCGGCGACTGGAAGGCCAAGGTGCCGGCACGCGACAAGCTGATGCTGTCCAAGGCGCCGTTCGATGCCGCGCCGCTGGAGGTCGCCCGCACAGAACAGCGCTATGCCGGCATCTCCTGGAGCGAGCAGGCGGATCTTGCATTGCTGACCGAATACGATCGCAACCGCCACTGGCGGCGCAGTTTCCTGGTCAATGTCGACGATGCCGAGCAGAAGCCGCGCTTGCTGTGGGATTTGTCGACCGATGAAAAATATGCCAATCCAGGCAGCCCGGTCAAACGCCAGCTGCCCAACGGCGCCACGGTGCTGCGCCAGGACGGCGACGCCATCTTCCTCAGCGGCGTCGGCGCATCGCCGGACGGCGACCGTCCCTTCCTCGACAAGCTCGACCTGAAGACGCTGAAATCGGAACGCCTGTTCCGCAGCGACAAGAGCTCCTACGAGCAGTTCCTGGGCTTCGCCGGAGCGGGTGCGCAAAACTTCCTGACCTGGCGCCAGTCGGTGATGGATCCGCCTAATGCGTTCATCCGCACTATCGGTGCGCCGCTTGATGCTGCCGCCGGAGAAGCTGTCTTTGCTTCGAGCAGCGCCGCCATTACCCGCATCCCGGATCCGACGCCGGTGGTGCGCGAGATCAAGAAGCGGCTGGTGAAATACAAGCGCGCCGACGGCCTGGATCTGTCGTTCACCTTGTACACCCCGCCCGGCTACCAGGAAGGCCAGCGCGTGCCGACCATCCTGTATGCCTATCCGCTCGACTACGCCGATGCGTCCAAGGCAGGCCAGACCACCGGCTCGCAGGAAACCTTCACGCGCCTGCGCCAGTACCGTTTGCTGCTGCTGGCCGGCTACGCCATCATCGACAACGCCGCCTTCCCTATCGTCGGCGATCCGAAGAAAGCCTACGACACCTATATGGAGCAGCTGGTGGCCGACGCCAAGGGCGCGGTTGACGAAGCGGTGCGGCTGGGAGTCGCCGATCCGGAGCGCATCGGCGTCACCGGCCACAGCCACGGCGCGCTGATGACCGCCAACCTGCTGGCCCATTCGGACATGTTCCGGGCCGGCGTCGCCACCAGCGGTTCCTACAACAAGACGCTGACGCCGTTCGGCTTCCAGAATGAGCAACGCTCGGTATGGGAAACGCAGGATGTATACCTGAAGGTTTCGCCATTCTTCTATGCCGACAAGATGAAGACGCCGATTCTGATCGTACATGGCGCGGACGACGCCAATCCGGGCACCACGCCGCTGCAGGCCAGCAAGCTGTATGAGGCGATCCGCGGCAATGGCGGCACCACGCGCCTGGTGATGCTGCCGCATGAACCGCACTGGTATGCAGCGATGGAATCGAACGAGCAGCTGGTATATGAAATGCTGCGCTGGTTCGACACCTATGTGAAGAATGCGCCGCCGCGCGCACCGGCGGTAGCTGCCGCGGCGCCTTAGCAATACTGGCGGCGCCGGGACGGGGAACTGGAAGCCTTGTACCGCCAGGCTCCTCCCGCCCTGCCGCCGGGATTTTGCGTCACGAGCGCCAACCGATGCCGGTTGGCGCTTTTTTACGCCTGCCGATATCCCCGGCTAAACCGATGCACGGCTCAGAGAGCCGTTGCCGGCAGCGGCGCCGCTGCCGTGCCGAGGCTGCGCTGCAGGCGCCATAGCAGCAGCAAGGCCGCCAGCGAGGTGCCGACCAGCACATAGCCCAGCACATCGAAGTGCTGCAGCTTGCCGTCCGCGCCGAGCGTGACGATGTGGCCGGCGACCACCGAAGCGATGCCGCCCGACAGCTGCTGGATGGAGGCGCTGATGGCGCTGAACGAGCCGCGCTGGGTCGCGCTCGGCACCGACGACACCAGCGCCTGGTAAGGAATCATGCGCGAGAAGATGCCGACGAACAGAATCGCATTGACGACAATCAGGCCCGCCAGGGAGGTCGGCCCGAGATGGGTATAGATCAGCACCATGGTAATCGACAGCGCGGTGCCCAGCGTGAACACCTTGAATTTGCCGAAGGCATCCGCGGCCTTGCCGATCAAGGGACCGATAAAGATGGTGCATAACCCTGTGACCAGATAGACCGTCGGCAGGTCGTGCAGGTTGATGCCAAGGTTGTTGACGGCATAAGCGCTGCCGAAAGGCATTAGCATGAAGCCGCCGGTGGTCAGCAGCGAGGTGGTGGCAAAGGCCATCAGGTAGCGCCGCTCGGTCAGCGTATGGAACAGATGCATCCACGGGCTGTGTTCCTGCGGCAGCCCCAGATGCGCGGCGACAGGCTGCATGCGCCACGCCACGAACAGGCCGCCTAGCACGCCGAGGCCGGCCATCGCCAGGAACGGCACATGCCAGTTCCAGCGGTTGGACAGGTACAGGCCGATCGGAATGCCCAGCACCTGGCTGGCGGCGAAGGCCGTCTGGATCAGGCCCATCACGCGCCCGCGCATCTGCGGCGGGAACAGGTCGGTCGAGATGGCCAGCACGATCGAGCCGATGACGCCGCCGAACAGCCCGGTGACGATGCGCGCCAGCAGCAGCATCTCAAAGCTTTGCGCCAGCCCGCACCACAGTGTGCCGACGATGAAGCCGGCATAAAAGAACAACAGGATCTTCTTGCGGTCGAAGCGGTCGGCGAAGCCGGCAGTCAGCAGCCCGGAGATGCCGGCGCTGAAAGCATAGGCGGAAACCACCAGCCCGAACTGCTTCGGCTCGATGGCCAGCGCCGGCATGATCATGGCGCCCAGCGGCGACATCAGCATGAAATCGAGGATGACGGCGAACTGCAGGAACGCCAGCATGGCGACGACAAATTTCTGGTAGCGGGAGAACTGCGTAGACGGAGTAGAGGATATTGGGTTCATGCCACTGGAGACGTTTCACAGGAAGGAATATTGTGGCGGCACGAAAATATTCTTGCAAAGTCATCCGGGATGCAAAAAAACAAATCCCCGGAACGCCGCTCATCGGAGGATGGCGTTTTTGCAAGGCCGGCGGTAGCGGCCGAAACCAGCCGCCGGCCAAGTACGTTTTATAGATGATCGCTGAGGAAAGTCAAGGAATTGCCATGCGCTTCCGCCGCCGCGCGCTGGTTGTAGCTGGAACGGTGCGAGCAGTTGAAGCCGTGTTCCGCGCCCGGGTAGACGTGCACCTCGACGTCGTCATTGTCCTCGAAACGCTCGGCGATGGTCTGCACGGCGTCCAGCGGAATGTGGCTGTCGGCGGCGCCGAAGTGCATCAGCAGCGGCACGGCGATCTCGTCGGCGCGCTGCAGCTGGTTCTGGATGCCGCCGCCGTAGTACGCAATGGCGGCATCCACCAGGCCGTTGGCCGCGGTGTTATACGCGAGCATGCCGCCGAAGCAATAGCCGATGACCGCCAGCTTGCCTTCCAGGCCGGGCTGCGCCTTGAGGGCGGCGACGGTCAATGCGATGTCCCCCTGCGCCTTGGCGACGTCGGTGGCTTTCATCAGTTCGACCGCGCGTTTCCAGCCGGCGTCGTCATAAGTCAGTTCGATGCGCTTGCCGTTGCGCCAGAACAGGTCCGGCGCCAGCACCATGTAGCCGTCGGCGGCATATTGCTCGGCAACCGAGCGGATGTGTTCGTTGACGCCGAAGATTTCCTGCAGCAGCACGATGCCCGGGCCCTTGCCGGTGTGCGGGATGGCCAGGTAGGCGCCGAAAGTGCCGTCGGCGGCCTCGATGTCTATCCATTTGGTGGTAACGCTCATGGTGATTCCTATCTGCATGAAGAATGAATGTCGGGATATTGCGGGAGAGGTAACTTGCGGCGGCGGCAATCATCGGCCTCCAGGCAAACGCCGGCGCCGGAGCAAGCCTATGCCCGAATAGCATGCTACCAGAAGCCGGCGATCGCAGTCGGGGGCCTAGTCCGATCCCATCCAGCCGTTATGCCGGATCCAGGTCTCAAACAAGGCTGGCCACGCATGCACCAGGCTGCCCTGCGGCCCCAGGCCCCAGCCATGGCCGCCTTCCTGGAAAACATGCATTTCCGCCGGAATCCGCGCCGCCTTGAGCGCATTGAACATCAGCAGGCTGTTCTGGATCGGCGAAATCGGATCATCGGCAGCCTGCGCCAGGAAAGTGGCGGGCATCCCGGCGCCGACATGCCGCTCTACCGAAAATGCTTCGCTCTCGGCCGGGTCCGGATGCTTGCCGATGATTTCACGGCGCGAATGCGTATTGTCATAGGGCGGCATGAAGCTCAGCACCGGATAGATCAGGCCGACGAAGTCGGGCCGCGCGGAAAGCTGGTCAGCCACGTCGCTTGCCGCATAACGCGGCGCGTCCGGTTCGGCGGCGGTGGTTCCGGCCAGGTGGCCGCCGGCGGAAAATCCCAAGACGCCGATGCGCCTGGCGTCCAGGCCGTACTTCGCTGCCGAAGCCCGGATCAGGCGCATGGCCCGCTGCCCGTCCTGGAACGGCGCGAGCTTGCTCCAGCCCTCGCCGGGCAGGCGATAGACCAGCTCGAATACGGTGATGCCCAATGCTTGCAGCCAGCGCGCCGCCGGGATGTTTTCCGTGCCGCGCTCGATATGCGCATAGCCGCCGCCGGCGATCACCAGCATGGCGCTGCCGTTGGGGCGCTGCGGGCGATATGCGACCATGCGCGGGCGCGAGATATTGGTTAGCGATCCTTTGACATTGATCCGCTCCGGTCCTTGCGGCCCGCTGCCATCTGGCGGCTTGTCGCCGGGCCACAGAGGAATCTCCGTATCTTCGCCAGACAGAGCGGCAGCGTACAGCTGCCGTGGGCCGGCCAGCGCCGATGCGCCAAGAATGCCGATTCCTAACAGGGTGCGTCGCTTCATGGTGTCCATTTCAAGAATTCCGCCGGGGCAGTCAAGGTTTGCCGCAGGCGCGGACATATCCCGGACGGGATTGCCTGGCCTTGACGGATGCCAGAAGCATAGCCGCGAATCCTGAATTCTGTGCGGATGCATGAACGTTCGTTACAGCAGTGTTGAGAACGCAACTCGCCGCCTCAACAGCGCCGGTTGCATCAAGTCCGCCTGCTCCGGTTCTCTCGAAGCTTTGCGCTGCAGCGCATATTCTCATCTGAAAATATTCGTTACCTTTTGAAAAGCAAAGATACATATTGTCGCCTTGTTCAAATTCCGTTGCACCGCTCATGCGGCTGCCGACGGCGTCCCGGCATGCCGGGATTTTTTTCACCTGACTTATCACTCAATACGCTGCCATGAAACTCACACGACTCGCTGCCATGATCAGCGCCCTCCTTTCAAGCCAGGCGGCCTTTGCCCAGGTCGCCGATGAAATCGCTGTCCGGCAAAAAGCCGGCGTTGCAGCCATCGACCAGGTGATTGTCACCGGCTCCAACATCCGCGGCGCCGCCGCTGCCGGCGCCGCCTCCGTGCAAGTCATCACCGCCAAGCAGATCCAGGCCAGCGGCAAGACCAATCTGCCGGATGTGCTGCGCGCCATTTCCGCCAACAGCGGCAACAGCTTCAATGAGCAATACACGGGCAGCTTCTCCGCCGGCACCGCGGGCGTTTCGCTGCGCGGGCTGGGACAGAAAAACACACTGATCCTGCTGGACGGGAAACGCCTGGCGAACTATGCCACCGCGCAGGATCTGCAAGACACCTTTGTCGATATCAACTCCCTGCCGCTGGCGGCGGTGGAACGCATCGAAGTACTGAAGGACGGCGCCTCCGCGGTCTACGGCTCGGATGCGGTGGCCGGCGTGGTCAACATCATCCTCAAGAAAAGCTATCAGGGCATCGAAACCGGCGGCAGCCTGGGAAAGTCCGGCAGCGGCACCGGGCAGAACGAGCGCACCTACAATATCCTGGCCGGTAAAGGCGATCTGGATAAAGACGGCTATAACGTGTACTTCTCGCTGGACGGCCAACAGCGCCAGGAGCTGCGCGCCAGCGATGTCAACTACCTGAGCAACGCCGATTTCCGCGGCCAGCCTGGCGGGCGCCTGGGCTGGACCCCGACCAACTACTACAACAACGATCCGAGGCAGGGCTTCGCCAACGCCGTCGGCCCGGTGCAACGCGTGCCGTGGGGCGCCATCACACCCGGCAAGCAAGGCGATGTGTGGGCCTACAATCCGGCCCGGTACGACACGCTGATGCCGGCAATCGAGCGTTATCACGCGCTGCTGCATGGCTCGCTGCAGATCAACGACCATGTGCAAGCCTACAGCGAACTGCTGTACAGCCGCAGCTCGGCCAGCTTCGTATTCGGCGGGCCGCTGGCTATCAGCAGCAACCTGCGGGCATGGAACAACGCCAGCCAGACCCTGGTGCCGGTGGACACTACGCTGCCGGCGGGGAATCCGGCCAATCCTTATGGCAAGGGGACGCCGGTCAATACCAACCTGTGGGATGTAGGGGCGCGCAGCAAGACCGACGTCAGCCAGTTCAGCCGCGCCATGCTCGGCTTCAAGGGCAGCCTTGACGGCAAGTGGGACTGGGACGTATCGGCGCTGCACTCGGAAAGCCGCTTGCAGGAAACCGTGGGCAACTTCGGCAACCGTTATGCCTTCCAGCAGCTGCTGGCGAACGGCGGCTACAACCTGGCGGCGACCGGCAATCCGGCCAGCGCCGTCAATGCCTTGCGGCTGGAGACCTTGCGTCCGGCCGTGTCCAGGCTGAGTTCGCTCGATGCGACCATCACCGGCTCGCTGCTGGCCCTGCCCGCCGGCGATCTCGGCTTTGCCGCCGGCGCCCAGTTCCGCAAGGAATCGATCGCTTCCGACACCTCCAGCGCGGTCCTCTCCGGCACGGAATTGCGCCCGGCCATCGACATCATCAACGGCTCGCGCAACGTCACGGCAGCTTATGCAGAGTTCAAGATTCCCGTGCTGAAGACGCTGGAAGCCAATCTCGCCGGCCGCGTCGATCATTACAGCGATTTCGGCACGGCATTCTCGCCCAAGCTCAGCCTGCGCTTCCAGCCGACCGACTGGCTGCTGTTGCGCAGCACTGCCTCGCGCGGCTTCCGCGCGCCGTCGCTGCCTGAGATCACCAGCAGCAACGCGATCAGCTACGGCTCGGCGATCGATCCGCGCGATCCGGTCACGCCCGGCAAGAGCGTCGGCTACACCGGCGTCTACCAGGCCAATCCCAGGCTGCAGCCGGAACGTTCCAAGAACCTCGATTTCGGCGTAGTGCTGTCCCCCGCCAGGAACACCAGCCTGTCGCTCGACTACTATCATATCGAGCAGACCGGCATCATCGGCCCGGACGACGCCAGCTATATCCTGCTCAATGAAGCGCAATTTCCGGGGCGGGTCACGCGCGACGCCCAAGGCAAGCTGCTGACCATCAGCAACCAGTACCAGAACCAGAGCAGCCGCGTCACCTCCGGCCTGGATGTCGATGTGCGGCAGGTGATCCCGACGGCAAGCGCCGGCAAGTTCACCGTACACGGCGGCTGGACCTACCTGATCAATTTCCGCCAGCCGCGCGTGGCCGGCCAGCCAGCCATCGACGGCAGCGGCGTCAACACCTTCGGCGCGCTGCCAAAATGGCGCGGCGTCACTGAGCTCAGCTGGGATTACCGCAATGTTTCCAGCACCCTGAGCTGGTACTACACCGGCGGCTACAAGATCGACCAGAACAGCCTGCAGGACGATTTTCCGGCCGCCGTCGCCCATAACAGCACCTTCGACTGGACCTTGAGCTACAAGGGCATCCGCGACCTGACGCTCAGGCTGGGCGTGCAGAACCTGTTCAACCAGAAACCCTCATGGGATCCAAGCAGTCCGTATTTCGACATCACGCAGGGCGATCCGCGCGGACGCTTCTTTACCGTCGGCGCTAATTATAAGTTCTTGTGATTGACATGCCAGACCTGCCGCAGTCCTTGCGGTCTGCCTGAAAACCCTGGCGCTCCCGCGGCATCGCTGCCGCGGGAGCCCCTCGCCTCAGGCACTACCCTCCCTCAAGATCAAGCCGGCATCCGCAAACTCTTCCAGTATCTCCGCCACCCGCGTGGTCGCCACGGCCGTGGCCGCCTCCGCAGCCTGGTGGCCGTGGAAAGGCTTCTTGCGCGCACTGACCCACTTCAGCACCCGCCGCGCATCAGGCCTCAGCACGCTGCGCTCCTGCGTGCGGCCGGACTGGATCACAAGCACATCGTCCTTGCCGCCGCGGCCCGCGTCGACACGGCACGCGACCTGGGGATTGCGCTCAAATGAAGCGGTCAGCGTCCCGCCCCAGTCGGCCAGCAAATCGTCGGCGGACAGCTGCGCCACCGCCTCGCCGGCGGCATCGATCAGGTGCTGCAGGCGCTGCCGCTTTTGTTCATGGTCCGCGGTGGAACCGAGGCCGAAGGCCAGCTCGCGGCCGGCGTCATGCTTCAGCATCAGGTCCCTGATTTCATCCATCAGCAAATCGGTCCAGGAAGGCGGATTGATGGTGAACAGCAGCGAGAGAGAAGGCTCGTGGTTGAGGGTGCAGTGCCAGTAGCCCGGATGCAGGTACACCAGGGTGCCGGGCCGGGCCTCGAAACGCCGGCAGCCGGGCGGCATGCGGGTCGGGAAAGGCTGGCGCGCATAGCGTTTCATGTGTTCGTCAACCGCGGCGCCGGCCGACCAGCCGACATGCGGATTGACCAGGTGCTTGTTTTCAGCGACGCACCATTGCTTGCTGCCGATCAGCTGGATATTGATGGTGACGTTCGGATCGAAATGAAAGCCCGAACCGGTGCCTTTTGAAATGAAGGCTTCGAAATACACATCGTCCTGGCGCAGGCCGAGGTCGCGCTCCAGCTTGCGCGCGATCGGTTCCAGCGCCGGTACATGGTCTTCGACCTTGCTCAGGTACAGCGTGTAGCCGCTTTCATAGAATGCCGGAAGCTGCCGTGCGCTGGCGTTGATCAGCGGGTTTTTGGTGTCGCGCGGGGCCCAGGCATCGGCCTCGCCGCGCCAGGCTTCCAGCAGCGCATCGATGCTGGCCAGCTCGGGGATGGCGGCGATTTCGGCAAAGCGCTGCGGCGAACCGTGGCCGACATAGGGTTTCTTTTGCCAGTAGCGCGCCATGAAAGCATCCAGCGTCAGCGGATGGACCAGATCAGCCATTCCCAGCTTTTTCATCATCACTCCCGTCGATTCAGAGACCGGCCCCGAGCCTGACTGCTTTGCATAAACACTAGGCTTAATATTTCCAAATTGCAATATAACGGGAGCAGCTACTGTCAAATTTGACAGTAGCTGCAGATTGGCGCTATCCGCGGCATGGCTTTCCGATAGAATAAATTTCCGCAAAGAAATTAAAACACGCTGGCCACACCGGCCCGCTGCCAGCGGCAATCGCTCTTCCACGGCCTCGCGCCTCGTTCAGATAAGGATCTCAAGATGTTTATCGACGCTATCAAACATTCCCAGTACGGCCTGTTGACCCGGGCCATTTTCGGCCAGATCGCCACCATCACGCTGCATGACCACAGCCAGGCCACCGAAGCGGCATTGCTCAGCCTGATCCGCACGCTGGCGCAGGCGGCCAAGGCATCGCCGGCCAAGGCCGGCCTGGTGGCGGCCTTCGATCCCAACTTGTGGGGCGGCTGGCGCGACCGTGATATTCCGGTATCGCGCACGGTGCTGAACAACTCGCCCAAGCTGCGCGACAGCGGCGGCGACGTCCTGCTTTACCTGAAAGCAGACAACGCCGCAGCCGCCGCCCAGCTGATGGAAAGCGTGCGCCCCGGGCTGGAAGCGCTGGCGGCGCAGATCGAAATCCTGGCGGTCGGCAAACGGCCCGACGGCAAGGTGATGGGCGGCCGCTACCTGGACGGCATCACCAATCCCAACGATCCGGTCAGCCTGGCCGCCGACATCCTGGCCGACGGCGAATTCCAAGGCGCCTGCTACGGCTTCACGCAGAAATTCCTGTTCGAGTGGAGCAGCATCGGCGACATGCTGCCTGACGCCCAGGACGCCATGCTGGGCCGCGACCCGGCCGGCGCCATCCTGCCGCAACACGACCACAACGCGCACATCCGCCGCGTGCATGTACTCGACAGCAACGGCGACAACCTCAAGCTGCTGCGCCAGGCTTTGCCGTTCGGCGAACATGCGGGCAGCGCCGCGCGCGAGAAAGGCTTGATGTTCGTCGCCTTCTGCAATGCCCAGCCGCGCTTCGAAACCATCATCAAGCACATGATGGGCGAGCTGCCGGAGCGGCCGGCGGACCGCCTGATGAGCGTGGTGCAGGGCGTCGCCGGCAGCTACTGGTATGTGCCGAACGCGCAGGAACTGAACGTGCCGGCGGCCGGCATCGACAATGTCCAGGAAGAGCCGCACTGGCAGGTGCGCAGCAAGAACGGCTACCTGTTCTACAACGGCCAGGACTACCTGCACCAGATGAGCGAAGGCAAGTACCTTGCCGGCGATCCGCCCAGCCCGCGCCTGCTGACCTTGCTGGGACGCGCGTTTTCACACTGGAACGACGGCTGGCTCAAGCGCACCCCCTTCCCGCGCCTGCCGCATCTGTCGGCATTGGTGAACGAGGCGGAAGCGCCGTCGCTGACTTCTTCAGTAGCGCTGCGCAAGGCGCTGGCCAATCACAAGACGCTGGCCGGCCTGCTGTCCAGCCCGCAGTCCGATATCGCCCGCAACAACGGCTTGCTGCGCATCTATCCGGAAGAATTGCTGGTGGGCGTGATTCCCGATTTCACCCTCGGCCGCGGCAAGGAAGTGGTGCCCTACCTGAACCAGGATGAAACCGTGGCGGCCTGGCTCAAGGGCCAGCTGAACGAATGGTCGGCCATGGGCCACGTGGTGCCGCATTACCAGAAACTGGTGACGCTGGGACTGGGCGGCCTGATCGCCGAGCTGAAGCGGCAGATGGAAGCGACCGCGCTGCTGCAGCAAGACAATCCCGGCGACAGCGCTTTGAAAGAGCGGCTGGAATTCTATGTTTCAGCCGCGCTGTCGCTGGAAGGCGTGCAGGAATACCTGGGCAACTGGGCCACCCTGGCCGAAACCGCCGCCAACGCCGCGCAGCGCTCCGGCACCGAGGAAAACGCCGCCAATATGCGCGCCGTCGCCGCCCGCCTGCGCCGCCTGCGCACTGAGCCGCCGCTCAGTTTCCTGGATGGCGTGCAGCTGGTGTTTTCCTTCCATTGCTGCCTGCACCTGGTGGGCGAACTGACCTCGCTGGGACGGCTGGACCAGATCCTGTGGCCCTTGCTGGAACGCGACAACATCGCTCCCGAGCGGGCGCAGGAAATCGTCGACTGCCTGTGGCTGAAGATCGGCGAGAATGCCTTCGTCAACCGCGGCCTGGTGACCGACTATGTCAACTACGGCACCACTGCCGTCTGCGGCTACGGCGGCAATTTCCCGCAGGGCGGCGGCATCAACCAATGGGTGCAGCAGATCACCGTCGGCGGCTATGTCGCCAATGACGACGCCACCCCGACCGGCGGCGTCAATCCAGTCACCATGCTGTGCCTGAAGGCAGCGCGGCGCATCCCGGTCAACGCCCCGACGCTGTCGCTGCGCGTGTACGACGGCATTCCCGACGAGATCATGGACGAGGCCGCCAAATGCCTGCTGGCCGGCGGCGCCCATCCGATCCTGTACCAGGACGACCGCCTGTGCAAAGCACTGCATGACTCAGGCAGCAAGGTGACGCTGCGCTGGTCGCGCGACTATGCGGCGGACGGCTGCTACGAGCCGATGCTGGCCGGCGCCACCGGTTTTTCCTTCAACAATGTGACGCCGATGACAGCGCTGGAGCAAACCCTGAACCAGGGCGCCTGCTACGGCGAGGCCGGTCCGGTCTACCTGCGCGGGCTGAAGCAGACCTTTCGCTCGCCGCCGGCGGCCGAGATCACCAGCTTCAAGATGCTGCAAGAGATCTTCCTGCAGCAGCTGGAGTGGATCACGATCCAGAGCTACAACGTGATCCTGGGCGGCTTCGGCAACCTGGCCGGCATCTGCCCCAGCCCGCTGCTGTCGGCGCTGATCGAAGGCTGCGCCGAATCCGGGCGCGACCTGACTGCCGGCGGCGCCCGCTTCAACATGATCGCGCCGCTCTGCGTCGGCGTCTCCAACACCATCGATTCGCTGTATGCGATCCAGAAGCTGGTGTTCGATCCCGCCACCGCCCTCACCACCTTGCCGGAACTGGTCGACTGCCTGATCAACGACTGGGGCTTCAACATGATCGAGCCCTATCAAAGCCAGCTGCTGGGTCCGGCCGATGCCGCAGAACGCGGCCGCCGCTACCAGGAATTGCGCAACGCGGCGCTGGCGCTGCCCAAGTGGGGCAGCGGCGACGCCGAGGTCGACGCCCTGGGCGCCTGGGTGATGGAGCACACCGTGCGTATCTGCGTCGATGTCATACGCAAGCCGCATCCGGCATTGCAGCCGGTGCTGGACGGCATCGCCAGCACTTACGGCAGCGCCGAGTTCGTGATCACCCCCGGCATCGGCACCTTCGAAGGCTATGTCGGCGACGGCCTGCCCTGCGGCGCCTCGGCCGACGGCCGCCGCAACGGCATGCCGATCGCCTCCGACCTGTCGCCGGCGCCGGCGCCGCAAGACTTGCCGCCGGCGCCAGCCTTCCGCAACATCTACCAGGCGCTGAAAAGCTGGCGCGTCGATGCCATCGAATATGGCCTGTCGAACGCCTCGCCGGTGGACATGAACATCGAGGAGGATTTTCCGCTGCAGCAGCTGCAGCGTTTTGTGAAAGCTTACGCGCGCGGCGAAACCGGCTCCAACCTGATCACCCTCACCTGCGCCGACCTGGCCACCTACCAGGCGGCAGTGAACGATCCTGAGCGCTACAACCTGGTGCGGGTGCGCATGGGCGGCTGGACCGAGTTCTATGCCACCATGTTTCCGATGCACCAGGAACAGCATCAGCGCAGGCAGTATTTCACGCCCGGAGAGTAGCCGGCGGCGCCAGGCGGCCGCGCCGTACAGCCGGCCGCCCCTGCCGTGCGCTTGCTTCGATACGCGCCGAAGCATCGGACAAATCCAGGCAGGTATATTGTCCTCCAGCCCCTTCCTGGAGAACAGCAATGACAAAGAACCCTGGCGCAGTCAATTTTCGCGCCGGCGACGGCCAGCCGGCGCGCAAGATACTGGCGGCGACCAGCATCAGCTACGCCATCGTGCTGCTCGACGCGTCGATCGTCAATATCGGCCTGGAACAGATCGGCGCCACGCTCGACAGCGGCGTCAGCGGGCTGCAATGGATCGTCAACGCCTACACCCTGAGCTTCGCCAGCTTTCTCATGACCGGCGGCACGCTGGGCGACCGCCTCGGCGCAAGAAACATCTACCTGGCTGGCCTCATGTTGTTCACGCTGGCGTCGGCGCTGTGCGGCTTCGCTCCCAACCTGGGTACGCTGGCCTTGGCGCGGGCGCTGCAGGGCTTAGGCAGCGCCATGCTGGTGCCCTGCTCGCTGGCGCTGATCAACCAGGCTTATCCCGATCCGGCCCGGCGCGCCGCGGCGATCGGCATGTGGATGGGCTGCGGCGGCATCGCCATGGCTTCCGGTCCGCTGCTGGGCGGCCTGCTGATCCACGGCTTCGGCTGGCGCAGCATCTTTTTCGTCAACCTGCCGCTCGGCCTGGCCGGCATCTGGCTCACCTGGCCGCTGCCGCGCGACCGGGCGCCGGGTACGCGCCACTTCGATATTGCCGGCCAGCTGACGGCTATCATTGCGCTCGGCAGCCTGATCGCGCTGCTGATCGAAGCGCCGGCGCTGGGCTGGGGCTCGCTTCCCATCGTCGCCGGCGCCGTCGTCTGCGGCATGGCAAGCCTGCTGTTCATCAGGATTGAAACACGGCAGCCGCAGCCCATGCTGCCGCTATCGCTCTTTCGCAACGGGCTGTTCGCCGCCTCCGCGCTGGTCTCCATGGCCTCCGCCCTGGTCTTTTACGGCATGCTGTTCGCTTTCAGCATCTATTATCAGAGAGTGTTAGGCTACGCGCCGCTGCAGGCTGGCCTGGCGTTCCTGCCGATGACTGTCATGGTGGCGACCGGCGGCCTGGTTTCCGGCCGCCTAGCGCGGTTATTCGGCGCGCGCGCATCGATGTGCGCGGCGTTCTGCCTGTATGCCATCGGCGCCGCCGGCATGCTCCTGCCCGAGCCGGGCTCGCCCTATTGGTTCGCTGTGCTGCCGATGCTCGCGATCGGCCTGGCTTCCGGTTTCATCTCGCCTGCCGCTACGGCGCCGGCCATGGGCACCGTCGAGAAAAGCCGCGCAGGCATAGCGGCAGCCGTGCTGAATTCAGCGCGGCAAACCGGCGCGGCATTGGGGGTGGCGATTTTCGGCGCGCTGCTGGCGACGCTGCAGCCGTTCGCGCAGGCGCTGCACATCGTGCTTGGAATGGTCGTTGCCATCTCGCTGGCAGCCGCGTTGCTATGGTGGTTTTCCACCAGGCCTTCAGCATGCTTGCAGCGCGTTCAAGCGCGATCGAAAAACGCGGCGCTGCGATGAGTGTGATTGCCCGATGATCGATGCAGCTGCCGGAAGCCGGACCAGCCTGCGCTTCCGGCATGCATCTGTAGCGTCGTTCATCCAGCGTCAGGCGGACGACGATTTGCTGCTGGCATCAAGCGGTATTGCCAACCGCGATGAAACTGAAATTGCGGTCGGTATACTTGCCGTTGGCGTCGCCCGTCTGCACGGTGGCGCCGCCGCCCGACAGCGACGGGAAGATCACGTTGTCCAAGGTGCTCTGGCCGGTGCCGTAGCCCCATTGCGCGCCGGTGATGGCGGGATTGCTGGTGAACTGGTTCTTGAACAGAATCGAATAATTGCCGGTGCTTTCACGCTTCACGCTGAAACCGCCCGAGCTGCTGACGATCGTGCCATCTTTTTCAATACTGCCCCACAATAGAAGTTGTGCCATCGCTGTTACTCCTTCGATATAAGTAGTTTTACCATTGATTGAAAAACAGATTTACAGCACCGGCGCCGGTATGAACATTCATCCTGGCGCTGCTTGCAGCGTTGATATTTTGCGTCCCTGGGCCGGTCTGTTCAGACTAGTCTTCTCTCTTCATATCCGCAGCTGTGAATAGTGACAGGTGAAAAAGCAGCAAGGCCCGCAATACGGTTGCGGCCAAGATCGAGAAGAACATGCGCCTCGAATGAAACGCGGATTTTTATTGGCTGCGACACATTTCCTTATGCGCTTTCAGCAGTTAGATAGTTGAAATGAATCTATCCCGGAAAGCCCGATTCCGCTGCCGCCGGCGGCAAATCAGACGCCGCGGAACAGCGGCTGACGGCGCTGGCTGAACGCTTCCAGTCCCTCGCTGAAATCGGCGCTGGCGCAAGCTCGGCGCCGCAGTTCCGCGATCTGTTCCATTGCCTGCACCGGCAGCGGCTGCATGTCTTCCATGATGCGCAACTGCTCCTTCACTGCACGCACCGCCAGCGGCGCCTTGGCGGCGATGCCGTGCGCCATTTCCAGCGCCGTCGCTTGCAGCATGGTGCTGTCGGCCATGCGGTTGATGACGCCGAACTGGAGCGCGCGCTCGGCCGTCAGCGGCAGCGCGCAAAAGAACATCTCCTTGAGCACATGGATAGGCAGGTTGTGGAAAAAGCGCAGCAGCCCGCTGGTGGTGTAAGGCAGGCCGATATTGGCCGGCGTCATGGAAAAGCGCGCGCTGCGGTCCGCCACTACCAGGTCGCAGCTCATCGCCAGGTCGACCGCGCCGCCCCACACCGATCCCGACACCATGGCGATCACGACTCCCGGATAAGCGCGTATCGCGCGCAAGACGCGCTCCAGCGGCTTGCCGTAGGCGACAGGATCGCGGTCCAGCGCCAGTTCGCTGAGATCGTGGCCGGCGCTCCAGACGTCGTCCCCGATGCCGCTGCCGAGCAGCAGCACTGGCACGCGCCGTTCTGCGAGTTCTGCCAGGCGTTGTTCCAGCGCCTCCAGCAGCTCGGCGCTGAGCGCATGGCGGCGCGCCGGATTGCTGAAGAGGACATGGCCGATCCGCTCTTCGATGATGCGGCTGGTGACCGTGGCTGCGTTGTCTGTCGGATTCATTGCGCCGCCTCTTCCGCCGGCTCCGATGCTGGCGCCGGCACCGCCTCCTGATGCGCCGCCTTGGAGGCCAGCAACGCATCGATCGCAGCCTGCGGGAAGCCGGCTTCCCGCAGCACCTCCACGGTGTGCTGGCCGAGGCCGGGAGGCGGCCGCCGGCCGGCCGCAGGGCCAGCATCGGCGGCGTAACTTTTCACCGGCGTCACCACCTGCCGCAGCTCGCCCAGGGTTGGATGCTGTGCGCTTTCTACCAGCCGGCAATGCAATACCTGCGGATCGGCGAACACCTCGGCCAGGGTATTGATCGGCCCGGCCGGCAAGCCGGCGGCGACGAACTGCTCGCTCCATTCGCGCTTGCTGCGCGTCTTCAGGCGCGCTTCCAGCAAGACCTTCAACTCTTCGCGATGGGCGACCCGCAATTCGTTGCTGGCGAAGCGCGGATCGTCCGGCAGCGCCGGCAGTTCCAGCAGCTGGCACAGGCGCAGCCACATGTCGGCGGTGATCGGCGCCAGGTTGAGCGGGCCGTCAGCGGTCTCGAAGACGCCGTAGGGCGCGATCACGGAATGGGCATTGCCGGTGCGCTGCGGGATTTCACCCAGGCTGAGATAGCGCTGGCCGTGCACGCTCAGCAAGCCGACCAGGCTGGCCAGCAGCGAGCTGCCGACATGCTGGCCGCGTCCTGTGCGCTGCCGTTCCAGCAGCGCCGCCAGGATCGCCATGGCCAGCCACATGCCGGAGCTCATGTCGCCGATGGCGGTGCCGGTGCGGGTGGGGTCGCCGTCGGCAAAACCGGTCAGGCTCATCATGCCGGAATAGCCCTGGGCGATCTGGTCGAAACCGGGCCAGCCGCTGAGCGGACCGTCGGCGCCAAAGGCGTTGATGCTGCCCATCACCAGCCGCGGGTTGCGCGCGCTCAGCGCCTCGTAGCCAAGCCCCATGGCAGCCATGGTGCCCGGCTTGAAATTCTCGATGACGACATCGGCGCCGTCGATCAGTTGCTGCAGCGCCGCCATCCCCTGCGCATTGCGCAGGTCGAGGCAGATGCCGCGCTTGTTGGCGTTGCAGGACAAATAGTAAGTGCTGACGCCGCGGTCGAACGGCCCCCAGCCGCGGCTCATGTCGCCGCACGGCCCCGACTCCACCTTGATCACGTCGGCCCCCATGTCGGCCAGCGCCATGGAACAGAATGGCCCTGACAGCGCGCGGCTGAGGTCGACGATCTTGATACCTTGTAGTGCTTGCATCTGTTTCTCCAGTCGATGAGTGACAGCTATTGCGGCAGCTGCTGGTCGCGGGTTTCCACCGCAAACGGCAGGATCAGCAGGCCAAGCACGAAAGCCGCCGCGGTCCAGGCCACCGGCAGGCCGAGCGAGCCCTGCCACTGGATCGCCGCCGCCAGCAGGAAGTTGACGCCGGCGCCGAGGAAGCGGCCGATGGAAGCGTTGAAAGCGAACGCGGTAGCCCGTATCCGGGTTGGATACTGTTCCGGCAGCCACAGCGAAAAGATCGCAAAATTGCCGCCGAAGAAGCCCAGGAACAGCAAGGACACCATGAACAGCTTGAGGCCGTCCGCCAGGTAGAACACCCAGCCGAAGGCGAACACGATGGAGAGCGCCATGCCGGCGAAATAGATGCCCAGCGCCGTCCTGCGGCCCAGCCGCTCGGCCAGCCAGGGCGCCGCCAGGCAGCCGAGTATGGTGGCGAACGACAGGATCGCCGCGCCTATCGAGGCCAGGTGCACGGAGCCGATATGATCGATGCCGGCGCGCGTCGCCAGTGTGACGACCGCGCTGGCTTCGTACACCGAGCCGGCCCACAAGCCGATCACCGCCACGCCGACCAGCGAAGCGCTGGTGATGGTGCGGCGGCGGAAGGCCGGCGCAAACAGCTCGCGGAAAGAACTGCGCACCACGGTGGCGCTGGCGGCCAGCTTGTTATGCGCATCCTTGCGCCACTGGCCCGGCTCTTTCACCCGCAGCACCGTGAAGATCGCCAGCAAGGCCGGCGCCAGGCCGCACAGGAACATGGCGCGCCAGCCGTAGGCAGCGCCTATGGTGTAGTTGAGCCAGGCGGCGATGAAGAAGCCGACGTAGTAGCCGGTCTGCAGATAACCGGCGCCCATCTTGCGCCTGTCCTCCGGCCAGCTTTCGGCGACATAGGTGCCGGCCAGCGCCCACTCGCCGCCGACGCCGATGCCGGCGATCAGGCGGAACGCCGCGAGCTCCCAGACGTTGTGGGCAAACGCGGCGGCGCCGGTGAATACCGAATAGATCAGGATGCTGGCGGCGAGCGTCTTGACGCGGCCGAAGCGGTCGGCCAGCGGCCCCCAGATAAAAGACAAACCCCAGCCGATCAGGAACAGCGCGAACAGGATAGAGCCGTACATGCCGAGATTGCCAGGGGTGGCGGCGATGCCCGAGGCCGGCAGCAGCTCGGTCAGCGCCGGGATCAGCACCAGCGCATAGATCACCGAATCGACGCCGTCCAGCACCCACCCTGAATATACCGCCCAGAAGCCGCCGATCTGCTCGCGGCTGAGGGGCGTGCGCCGCGGCTTGACGCCGGGCGCGGTTAATCCGATTGCCTTGTCCATGCTTGTCTCCTTGTCGGCCTGTGGCGGCCGTGGTGGTGCAGCTACGGCTGGTCGCCGTGCCCGCTTGTTTTGTGGGACAAGTATAGAAACACAGTCAATAATTTAAAAATATGTTATTCCGCTTGCTCCATAGGATTAACGTATAGGATGACGCTATAAGATCAACAGGCTGGAGGAGCTGGACATGGATTTGCGCCAATTGCGGTATTTCGTCAAAGTGGTTGAATGCGGCAACGTCACGCACGCCAGCGAGGCGCTGCATATCGCCCAGCCGGCGGTCAGCCAGCAGATGCGCAACCTGGAGCGCGACCTCGGCATGCAGTTATTGGAACGCAGCGTGCATGGCGTAGCGCCGACCGCCGCCGGCCTCACCCTTTACCGCCACGCGACCGGGCTGCTGCGGCAGGCCGACGGCACGCGCGAACTGCTGCGCCAGGATGCCGAATTCCCGCAAGGGAAAGTCTCGGTGGGCATGCCGTCCAGCACCTCGCGGGTGCTGGCGATCCCGCTGGCGCGCATGGTGCGAGAACGCTTTCCCGGCATCGTGCTGGAATTGATCGAGGCGCCCAGCGCCGACCTCGGAGGCCTGATCGGCGGCGGCCGGGTCGAGCTGGCGGTGGTGGCCGATGCGGCCGAAACGCGCGGCGTGGCGGCGCAGCGGCTGATCAGCGAAGCCTTGCACCTGATCGCCTGGCCGGATTTTCCGCTGCCGGAGGCGCCGGTGCAGCTGGCCGATTTGGCGCGCATGCCGCTGATCCTGCCGAGCGCGCCGAACTCGATCCGCAGCCGCGTCGACTGGGCCTTGAGCGAGGCGGGCCTGGCGTCCGAAGTGCGCTTCGAGGCCAGTTCCACCGCGCTGCTGTTCGCCGCAGTCATCGCCCGCCTGGGCGTCACCATCCTGCCCTGGTCGGCCGCCCACGTCGAACTGGATGAGCACAAGCTGAAGCTGGCCGCGGTCGATCACCGGCTGTTTTCGCGCGAGCTGTCGCTGTGCTGGCATGATTCCGAACTGCTCAGCAACGCCGTGCAAAAGGTCAAGGCTATCATCGTGGAATTGTTTGCCGTACTGGGGCAGCGGCGCGAGTGGCTGGCATCCAAGAACCGCGCTTGAACTCGCCGGCGATCGATTTTGTGCACGGGAGTACTCCGCGTTGCGGAAAAAACTGGAGCATGGCTGCAGCCCTGCCTGGCTCCAGGTAAGCCTCACCTCACTTTGGCGGCCGTCGCCTCGATTTCCACCAGCGCGCCGGGCGGAGCAAGGCCAGCAATCTGGACCACTGCTCGCACTGGCTTGTTCGGTTGTTCCTTAGTCGCAAAGAATTTGCTATAACCGGCCTGGAAGCCGGCGAAATCGGCTTGCTGCTTGTTGCGCGGATCAGCCACCAGATACACTCTCAGCTGAATCACGTCCGCCATGGCAAGGCCTTGCCTGGCCAAGGCAGCTTCAACGCGGCGCAGCACCGATACTGTTTGCGTCTCAGTATCGCCGTAAGCCTCCAACGAACCTTGCGCAGCATCTTTGTTGCTCACCTCGGGCAACATGCCGCTCAGATAGACGGTACTGGCATTCGGCGGCACAAGCACTGCCTGCAACACCGGAAAATCAGAATTGGGCAATTGGACGCGTTCAATTGCCGGTGCAGCGGTGCTCAACAAACCTAGCGCCCGCAAACTGGCCTTGGCAATTTCCACGCGCTTTGCCAGTGCGCTAGGTAAGGCCGGCGGCGGGGTATCCTGAACGACATCGATGTTCAATGCAAAACTATAGATTTTTCCGGCTTGCTCAAGCCACCCCACAAACCAGCCGACACCAGGGTCATCTTTGCTGGCCCAGCCGGTTTTTCCATGGAGTACCCAATCACTGCCCTCTTCCAGCTTGGTGATATCGCGCACCGCAGCTTGCACGGCTGCCGGGTAAGGGAGTTGTCCTTGCGCCAGGCGCGCCAGGAAGGCTGTTTGTTCGACTGCGCTGATTTTCAGCGGCCCTTCCAGCCAAAAACTATCTACCGACTTGCCGATATCGGCGTTGCCGTAATTGAGCATGGCAATATTTTTTTGCATGCGCTCCAAGCCTATGCGCCGCGCAAGCAACTGGTAAGCGTTAACGTTGGAAGTCGCCATGGCTTCCCGCAAGCCCATGTCATGCTCCCAGGATTTCAAGAATTTCGGTTTGCCGTCGTGGTGATAAAACACTTCATCAACGCTACTGACCGCGCCGCTGGACAAACCTATGAGGCTATTGGGTATTTTGAAGGTCGACGCCGGGATGAAGCGGGTTTCTGCACGCTGTTGATCGTAACCGGTGAGCCGCTGTGTGCTTGGATCGTAAAGAACGAAAGTGCCATTTACTTTGGCTTTGTTGAATATTTCAGCAACGGCAGGACTTGCTTGAAAATCAAGCGCCCAGGTCGGGATGACAACCAGCATGGCGAGCAGAAAAATAACGCGGTGTAGTGACATGATTTCCTTTATGAGGCGTTCATTTATGGAGATTCCAATGCTCGCTTGCGAGCAAGGCGGCGTTAGCAATCCCAACACTGCCGCTTTGCGGTCTCATCATTTCGCCGGCAACGCACGGAATTGCAAAAAGAATAATAAGCGCCGCGCCAAGTTACTCGCAACCGAGAACAATTTTGGCCTGACTATAGAAAATCTTATGGCAGATCGATTTACTTTGGAAAACACCGGCGACAAACCGGTCACCACTCTTGCGTCGGCTTATGTGGAATACAAATCCTATCTCTCTCCTGATTGCCATTGCCAGGGCAATATCAAAAATGCAAGCATTGCGCTTTAGCGAGCAGGGATTGCCGATTGCAATGTCATTAATCGTCTGGCCAAGGTGTGCTAGCCCAGCCGGGCATTGCCATTTTTTGGCATTGACAAGGGCAGCGGTGTGGCGCGGGTTGAAATGGTCGCGCCGAGGGGATCGTCCCGCATCGAGGCAACGGGCGATTCTTGCGCAGCCATTGCATTGATAGAGTTGGCGGAGGCAGGCGCATCGCTTTCCGTCTCTTTAAAAAAATACAGCGCGGCCTGCATACCGCGCCCGGCGCCTACTCGAAATCCGTCGCCGCCACGAACACCGCCAGCAAGGCTTCCAGGCCTTGCAAGTCCTGCGGCCGGAAACGGTTCAGGCTGGGGCTGTCGATGTCGAACACGCCGTACAGCTTGCCATCCTTGATCACCGGGATCACGATCTCGGCATTCGATGCCGCATCGCAGGCGATGTGTCCGGGAAAGGCGTGCACATCCGGCACCAGCACCGATGCGCGGCTGACGGCGGCAGCGCCGCAGACCCCGCGGCCGAACTGGATGCGCGCGCAAGCGACCTTGCCCTGGAACGGCCCGACCAGCAATTCCTGCGCGTCGCCATGGCTGCTCGCCGCGCCGCGCGGCCGCACCCAGTAAAACCCGACCCAGTTCAGATCGGCGACAGTCTGGTAGACCAAGGCGGAGAACTGCGCCGCATTGGAGTTCTGGTCGCGTTCCCCGTCGAGGATGCTGGCGGCCTGGCGCGCCAGCAGTGCGTAATCGACGTCGATCTCTGCAGTAGTGGAAGTGAACATGGATATCCTGGAAAAGTGTGCTGCAAGTTTACATGCAAACGGACATTTTCTTTTGCGGCGGCACAAACGCAAAGCTTGCATCGGACAACTCCCCTGCTGATGCGCCCGGCGCCATCACGGTCCGCCTTTCTCATTCCGGGCCAGGGAATCGGCAGCTCCTTGCCGCGCGAAACTGCACAGTACTGTCCGTTCATGCCGCCGCCGCACTTTTCTGCGAAAATGCCGCTCGGCTTAGGCCCAGCTGCAAAAATACGGAATTTGCTGCAGCTCTCAAAGACACTCATGCGTAAGGTTGTAAATGTTGAAATATTTGTTTGTGCTTTCCTGCGCGCTCGGCCTGAGCGTATCCCATGCCACCGATATCAGCGGCGCCGGCTCGACGGCAGCAGCTCCGCTCTACCTCAAATGGGACGCCGCCTATAACAAGAAAACCGGCAACAAGCTGGCCTACGAACTGATCGGCTCCTCCGCCGGCATCAAGAAAATCAAAGAAGGAACAACCGATTTCGGCGCCAGCGACGCACCGATGTCGATGGCCGATTTGAAGAAATTCAACTTGCTGGATTTTCCTACCGTGATCTCGGGCGTAGTGCCGATCATTAACCTGCCAGGCATCAAGGACGGCGAGCTGCGCCTGAGCGCGGAGGCAATCACGGGCATCTATCTCGGCAAGATAGACAAATGGAACGACGCCGTCATCGCCAGGGACAATCCGAAACTGACGCTGCCCAGCTTGCACATCGTGCCGCTGGCGCGCGCCGACGGCTCCGGCACCACCTACACCCTGACCGACTATTTCAGCGCCGTCAGCCCGGAATGGAAGCAGCAGTACGGTCGCAATTTCAGCATCGCGTGGCAGGCCGACATCAAGGCCCTGAAGGGCAGCAACGACCTGGTCGCCGCCTTGAAAAAGACGCCGGGCGCGATCGGCTACGCCGAGTTTGCCTATGTCATCGAAAACAATCTCAACTATGCCCAGATGAAAAACCGCGACGGCCAGTATGTGCGTCCGGACGCCAATTCCTTCAACAGCGCGCTGGCCAACAGCAACTGGAAAAACACCGGCAATTTTGAAGAAATGCTGACCGACAAGCCGGGCTCCGGCAGCTGGCCGATCACCGGCGCCACCTATGTCTATGTCCCCCGCGTGACCAGCAAGCCGGAACAGACCAAGGCTGTGATCCAGTTCTTTACCTGGGCCTTCATGGAAGGCGACACGCTGGCCAGCAGCCTGGATTATGTACGGCTGCCGGACAATGTGCAGGCGCGGGTGGTGCATGAAATGGCCAACGTGGTCGACACCAAGGGCAAGCAGCTGTCCATGCCGGTGTTCCTGAAATAGCCCGGCCCATTGTCCGCCTGAACAGCTAACGGCTGCGGCCGGCAGCCGCCAGGATCGGGCCGGCGATTTCCTCGCGATGCGACGCCAGCGACAGGTGGCTGGAATCCCAGCAGCCAAGCTGAAGGCGATCAGGGAAAAGCCGATGACGCCAAATTCAAACCGGCTCCAGCATGCCGAATACCGACACCAGCGCCAGCACTGCCATGCCGAGGCAGATTTCCATCAGCGTGGAACGCCGGAGCGCGTCGATGGCGGCTGGCGCAGCGCTCTTCATGCGCGGCACGAATACATAGCGGTTCAGGATTGCCAGCGCCACCATCGCCGCCGTCAGCAGGATTTTCAGCGACAGCAGCAGCTGGTAAGGCGAGGACCAGTCGGTCGGCCAGCGGCCCAGCACCAGCATGGTGTTGATGGCGCCGCTAAGCAGGACGCCGGCGACGGCGGCATGGCCGGCGCTGGAGAAGCGCCGCAGGGTAAGGCTGGCATCGCCGCCGGCGACAGGATCGGCCAGCAGCCGCAGGCACAGCAGGACCGGCAGCAGCGAGCCGAGCCAGGCGCCGCCGCACAGCAGATGCGCAGCATGATTGACGCCGTGCAGGAAGCCGCGCAAGCCCTGGTCCATGGCGGCATGTCCGCTCAGCGCCAGGCTGGCGAGCAGGACGCCGGCGCTGATGGCGACGCCGCGCAGCCGGCCTGGCTGCCGCAGCATGCCGACCGCCAGCAGCAGCAAAGCCAGCAGCACGCGGAACAGCCAGGTCTGGCCGATAGCGGTGGACAGCAGTTTCCACAGCACAGCCGGATCGACGGCGGCTTGCCAGCTGCCGACGATCTCGCCGGCTTGCAGGGGCAGGCCGGCCAGTGCCGTCAGCAGCGCCGCCATGCGCGCTGCCAACATCAGGCGGCGATCGATCTGCACGCGCAGCCCGGGCGCCGCGATTTTCCACAGGAAGACGCTGCTGCCGAAGACCAGCATCAGCGCCAGGTAATGCAGCAGCCTGTTGCCTGCGACTACAGCGTCCAGCGTCATCCAGGACGGACCGTAAAACTGTAGCTGCCCTTGCTCTTGTGGCCGTCGCGCGAGAGCGCATGCCACGTCACCGTATAGACGCCGGCCGCCAGGCGGCTGCCGAGCGGGACCAGCAAGACCATGTTGCTGTCCGGCGCCAGCGTGGCGGCGCCGGTGGCGACGCTTTTGCCGCCGGCGTCGCTCACAGCCGCGCCGCTGAATGCAAGCTCAAGCGCTTCGGAAAATTCCAGCCTCAGCGAGGTCGGCGCAGCGGCAACGACGGTATCGTGCGCCGGCACTTCGGCTTTCAGGTGGGCGTGCGCAAAGACGCTCTCCGCCATGGAAAAACTGAGGAGCGCTGCGATGGCAACGGTCTTGCACGCGGAAGAAATAACTGACATACACCACATCCTTGAAATAAAACATGAAAGGCGTCCGGCTAACCGCACACATCGACGATCGCCGAACCAGCCGGGATATCCACGCATGATGCCAGTAACAGGATCTTTCCGCTGCCGCGCCCGGCAACGGCGCCAATCGAATGTTAACAAGCCCTAGAGCAAACCCGGCAGAGAAGCCCTGAGCGTTGCCGCCGCCCGGCACTTGCATTCCAGTTTGCGGAAGGTGTTTTCCATCGGCCCCGCCTTGCAGGTGCGACGTCTGCGCGCCAGCCGCTGACTTGCTGAAGCGGCGGGATCGGCGGCAGGCAGTGCTACTCAAATGGAAGGCGGTGAGATAAAATTCTGCATCCCTTTCTATCTGGACCGCCATGCCGACGCGCCGAAAATTCCTGCAAAAAAGTTTATTCCTGGGCGCCGCCGGGCTGTTTTCCGGCGAACTGGCCATCGCCAAGTCGGCTGTCAACGGCGGCGCTGCCGAAGCCGCGGCCGGCATGCAGGCCACCATGGATCCGCCGCCGGACATCTTCGACGCCCAGCTGGTAGACATGGATTTCTGGCTCAAGCCGCGCGTGCTGGAAGTTTCGCGCCCGGCCAGCGGCGAGTACGCCAAGCTGCTGTACTGGAAAGACGGCGAAGTGCAGGATTCCGCCTATCAGCAGCTGTGCCATCTGCTGCGCGACGTGCAAGCCAAGAAAACCGAAGCGATCGACCCCAAGCTGCTGGAAACGCTGTGGGGCACGCAGGCCTTCATCGCCCGCTACGGCATGGTGCAGCCGCTGGAAATCCTGTCGGGATACCGCACCCCGGCGACCAACCAGGGCCTGATCGAAAGCGGCGTGCCGGCGGCGCGCAAGTCCTTGCATCTGGAGGGGCGTGCAGCCGACATCCGCCTGGCGCAGCTGGAGCCTGACGTCCTGGGCGGCCTGATCCGCAGCTTCCGCCAGGGCGGCGTCGGCTTTTACTACCGGCCGGGCAAGCGCGACGGCTGGATCCATGCCGATACCGGCCTGCAGCGGACCTGGAAGGGCTGATCGCTGCAAGCCGGAGAATATGCGCGGCGCGCGGCAGCAGGAATTCCCGAATCGGCGTAGGCTGGCAATCGTGCCGCTGTCCGAAAGGAGAATCGTCATGGCCGACGCCCATCATTCACTGACCTTGCAACTGCTGGAATGGATCGCGCAGGGTAAGCATCCCTACTCTGAAACCATCGATGTGTGGAAAACTTCCTGCCCGCGCTTCATGATCTGGGAAGACGCCTGCGCCGACGGCCTGGTCGATTCGCGGCCCGGCAGGGACGGCGTGGTGTCGCTTACCGCCAAGGGCGCGCAGCTGCTGTCGTGACGCACTCCGGCTTAACCCGCCGGCATGCGCTGGTGGAAGAAGGCTTGCTGGAACGTCATCTTTATTGCAAAAAGCCGCCGCGCCATGCATCCCGCCTGGCCCAATGCGGCCACGATTTCCGTCCGGCGCCGCCGACGCTGCCAGCCGGGCAACTAAAAAAACCGCGGATTTGCCGCTTCCAGGATTGCCGCAGCGGCCGCTCGTAGTATATAAAGATGGCACCCTGATTCCATCTTGCGGCGAGGCTGAATGTGAATGCATCCTGTTTTAGTCCGGTTCCCTGTCAATTGCAATACCAGCGCGGCGACCAGCTCATGCCGCGCCATCGCCACGATGCCAGCTACCTGGCGCTGGTCCTCTCGGGCCGCTACGAAGAGGCCGGCGATCGCGGCCGCTTCCTGGTCGGCGCCGGCGACATCGTGGTGCACGGCGCCTTTGAGGCGCACCTGAACCGCTATATTTCCGCCAGCTCCCTGATATTGAATATTCCCTTGCACACCTGGCAGGAACCGGCGGCGCCGCGGATGCAGATCGCCGATCCGGACAGCGCTGCGCGGCTGGCCGAGCGCGACCCGCGCGAAGCGGTCGCATTCGTGCTCTCCAATATGCGCGCCGCGCCCCTGCCCATGGCCGACTGGCCGGACCAGCTGGCCGCCGACCTGGCGCAGGATCCGCACCTGCGCCTGCAAAGCTGGGCGCAACAACGCGGCCTGGCCGACGCCACCGTTTCGCGCGGCTTCCGCAAGGTATTCGGCATCAGCCCTTCCGCCTATCGCGCCCAGTTGCGCGGACGACTGGCCTGGCGCCGCATCGTCGCCGGCGAACAGTCCCTGCCCGAGATCGCCATCGACTGCGGTTTTGCCGACCAGTCGCACATGACCCGCACGGTATGCGCCGTCACCGGACGCTCGCCAGGCGCCTGGCGCAACGAGGTCAAATAGATACAAGACAATTTCCGCGCCGCTGCGGCATCATCCGGCCATGAAACCAAAAACTTCTCCGATGGGACAGGCCCGCCGCCGCCACGCCAGCATCAATGCCTTGATGCTGGCCTGCGCCGTGGCTTCAGCGACCTGCACAAGCGCTCTGCAAGCCGCAGAGAATCTGGCCACCCAGCCTGCCGCCTCCGGCGCGCAGCAGGCAGCAGACGCCGCCAGGACGCTAACGGCCTACCGCAGCGCTGCCGGCGGCGCCGCCTGGCGCGGCAAGGCGACCTTGCAGGCGGTCTATGCCTATAGCGGCAACGATCTCAGCGGCACGGTGACATCCATCAGCGACGCCCGCCGCGGCTTCTTCATCGATGCCTTCGATACCGACCCGACCAGCGGCGCCAGCGGTTACGACGGCCAGTTGCCCTGGATGCGCGACCAATCCGGCGCGGTGACGCCGGAGCAAGGCGGCGACCGTATCCAGCTGGCGGTCAACGAAGCTTATCGAAACGCCAACAAGTGGTGGCTGCCGGATCATGGCGGCGCCGCCATCAGCAGCCTTGGCAGCAGGCAGGATGGCGAACGTAATTACACCGTGCTGAAGATCGTCCCCAAGGGCGGCAAGCCGTTCGAGGCGTGGTTCGACCAGCAATCGCATTTGCTGGCCAAGGTCGTCGAAGCGCAGCTGTTCCTCACCACCACCATCCGCTATGCCGACTATCGCGCGGTCGACGGCGTCATGCTTGCCGGCAGCATCAAGAGCGACAGCGGCGGCCCGCCGGAACTGCAGACGCTGACGCAAGCCCGTTTCCTGCCGGCGCGGCCGGCCAGCGCCTATGCGCCGCCGTCCTGGTCGCGCAGCAACCTGAGCCTGCCGGGCGGCAGCACCACGATTCCGTTCGAACTGCTCAACAACCATGTCTACGCCAAGGTCTTCATCAACGGCAAGGGCCCGTTCCGCTTCATCTTCGACACCGGCGGCCACAACATCCTGACGCCGGCGACTGCCGCGGCGCTGGGCCTCAAGCCCAAGGGCGATGCGCAATCAGGCGGCGCCGGCGAAAAGACGGTCAGCACCGGCTATGTCAAGGTCGACAAGATACAGGTCGGCGCCATGACCATGAGCGACACGCCAGCCTTCGTGCTCAATTTCAGTTCGGCCAAAACCGAGGGCTTCGACGAAGACGGCATGATCGGCTTTGAGGTGTTCCGCCGCTTCGTCACCACCTTCGACTACGGCGCGCAAACCCTGACCCTGACCGATCCCGCCAGCTTCTCGCCGGCCGAGGCCGGCAGGCCGGTGCCGTTCAAGTTTTACGACCACAGCGTGCAGGTCACGGGCACGGTCGACGGCGTCCCCGGCCGCTTCAATATCGACACCGGCTCGCGTTCCGAAATCACCCTGACCAAACCCTTCGTCGATAAAAACAAATGGCGCGAAAGCCATCCGCACGGCGCGCTGGCGATAGACGGCTGGGGCGTGGGCGGGCCGTCGCACTCGTATGTGGTGCGCGGCAGCGAACTGACGCTGGGCGATGTACGGCAGGAGAACGTCATCAACAGCCTGGCGCTGCAGGACAAGGGCGCATTTTCCGACACTAACTACGATGGCAATGTCGGCAGCGGCTTCATGAAGCGTTTCGCCGTCACCTTCGACTACGGCAACCGGATCATGTACCTCAAGCCGCGCGCCGCCCCGGTTGCAGACAGCGGCGTGTTCGACCGTGCCGGCATGTGGATCAATGCCGGCGACCAGGCCTTCGACGTGGTCGACGTCACCCCGGGCGGACCGGCGGCAGCGGCCGGCCTGCTGGTCGGCGACCGCATCGTCGCGGTCGACGGCGCGGCAGTGGCCTCTGCCCAGCTGCCCACCTTCCGCAAGCGCCTGCGCACCGAACCGGCCGGCAGCACGGTCAAGATCTCAGTCTTGTCCGGCACGGAAAAGCGCGAACTGCAGATCACCCTGCGCGACCAGCTGTAAGCCAGCCTGCAGCGCCACTGCTTCTCGCCGGCGGCAATTGGCGCTACAGTGTCGCTTTGGCATGCCGGCAAAGGAGCAGGAGATGGAATGGATTGACGAGCAGGCGGCGATCGACTGGAGCGCCTTGTCACAGCTTTACCGGATCGCGCCGCTGGGTGAAAAGGACCCGGCCGAGTTGCAGCTGGCTTTTTCCAACAGCCGCTACAAATGTTTTGTCTTTGAGCATGGCCAGCTCGTCGGCGTCGGCCGGGCGCTGGCCGACGGTGTCGACTGTTCCTATATCTGCGACGTCGCGGTGCATCCCGATTTCCAGGGAACGGGCCTGGGCAAGGCCATCATCACCCGGCTGCGCGATTTCTCCGCCGGCCACAAGAAGATCATCCTGTACGCGGTTCCCGGCAAAGAAGGCTTCTACAAAAAACTGGGATTCAAGCGCATGAACACCGCCATGGCGATATTCAGGAACCAGGAAAGCGCGCTCAAGACCGGGCTGTTGAATGAGTCCTGAGATGAACCCTGCTGAGAAATTTTTCCCGGGACGCACATGATTCGATGGGCAATAATAGGCAGCGGCGGCATCGCCGAACGCTTCGCCGCTGATTTTCAATACGTACAGGGCGCCCGGCTGGCCGGCGTGTTCTCGCGCCGGCTGGCATCGGCGCAGGAATTTGCCGCGCGTTTCCAGCTGCCGCACAGCTACGCCAGCCTGGATGCATTGCTGGCGGCGGATATCGACGCCGTGTACATCGCCACTCCGCACATGGAGCATGCCTCTTACGCGATCGCCTGCCTGCAAGCCGGGCTGGCGGTGCTGTCGGAAAAGCCGGCGGCGCCCAACCTGCAGCAGCTGGAATCGGTGCTGGCGGTGGCCGAACGGCAGCAAGTGCTGTTCATGGAAGCGATGAAGCCGGCCTTCTATCCGCTCTACCGGCAGATCAAGACCCTGCTGGGCGACGGTGCGATCGGCGAGGTCAATTTTGTCGATGCCGGTTTCTCTTACCTGTTCCACGACCGCGCGCATAAGGTGTTCGATCCGGCGCAGGCCGGCGGCAGCCTGCTGGACGTGGGAATCTATCCAGCCTTCCTGGCCTGCGACCTGCTCGGCCCGCCATCCCGGGTCAAGGCGCTGCTGGATATCGGCGCCAGCGGCGTCGACGAAACGGCGGTGCTCAGTACCCGCCATGCGCGCGGCATGGCCAGCCTGTTTTCCGGCATGCGCAGCGCCAGCGACGGCCGCGCGCTGATCGGCGGCAGCCAGGGACATCTGCTGATCGAAGGCAAATGGTGGAATCCCTCCAGGGCGCTGCTGGTGCGAGAATCCGGCGCCAGCGAGAAACTGTCGGCCGCGTACCTGGGCGACGGCCTGTGCCATGAAGCCCAGCATTTCACCAATCTGCTGCGCGATAAAAAAATACGCAGCGAGATCATGAGCTTTGAGCTGTCGCGCGCCATGATCGCGACACTGGACATGGCGCGCGCGGATGCCGGCTTGCGCTTTCCATTCGAGTAGTACCCGATCGCAACATCAACTCAATCGTCAGTTGCGTATCACGCCCATTATCGCGCCGATTATCACGCCAATGACATAGGGATTAACAGCAGCGCATGAACGCCGTCGCGGCGCATTGGCGTATGATGAAACTCCCCCTTTTCCAGGCGCCTGGCCTGGAGCCCGATAGACAAACAAGGAGTTTGACATGCTGACAAGCGCACGCAACGAATTCGCCGGCAAGGTCACAGCCATTCACGCCGGCGCGGTGAACGATGAAGTCGAGATCACGCTCGCCGGCGGCGACCGCATCGTGGCCGTGATCACCCGCGAAAGCACCAAGTACCTGGACCTGAAGACCGGCTCGGAAGCGCTGGCGCTGGTCAAGGCGCCGTGGATCATCTTGTCGACGCCGGACGCCGGCATCAAGTTTTCCACCCGCAACCGCCTGGAAGGCACCGTCAAGACGGTCAAGCCGGGGGCGGTGAATACCGAAGTGGAAGTCAGCCTCAAGGGCGGCCAGACGCTGGCTGCCATCATCACCCAGGAAAGTGCGCAAAACCTGGGCCTGGCGGCCGGCAAGGCGGTGGTCGCGATTTTCAAGGCATCCCATGTGATCGTCGGCGTCAAGGCCTGACCAGGCAGGAATCCGACAAAAGCGCGGCAGCCGGGCAAGACCCGGCTGCCTTCATGTTTCAGCGGTTCAGGGTTTTGTCTTGGCGGATGACTTCATCGGCATTCCTGTGCGCCAGGCTGCGCTCGATCAGGCAGTACTTCCTGGCGTTTTCTCTTGCGACCGCCACTTTCTGGCTGTCGGCCTGCAGCGAACAATCCAGCAATATCGATTTTTTCCATTCCACGAAATCGTCGGTCAGCTTTTGCCTGTCGGCACCGCTCAATGCCTGCGCGGCGGCCTGATGCGCATCGGCTACGGCCTTGTTCTGCACCTCCAGTTCTGCAGCCAGGCAGGCCGACTTCGACTCGTCGCTGCCGGCAGCGGCATAACAGGCTTTGAAACGGCTGGAGAAATCATGGCCGGCCGGCGCCGCGCCCGATAGCGCCGGCATCAGGATCAGTGCTGCAATTATGGCAAGGAGATGGCATTTCATGGCGGCGTCCGCGCGGCTTGAAAATCCAAGGATAGCAGCAATGACGGCCTCTCATGCGAGAGACAATGCACGGCGGCTAATTGCCTGCCGGCGCGGGCAGCGCGGTTCGCATTTCCGGGTTGGCCGGCAATTCCACCGAAGTCCGGCTTTCGCCCAGCACTTTGGTCTGCACCAGCTGGCCGCAACGCAAGGCGACCGAATTGCTGCTCACTTTTTCCAGCAGCAGGTCGCCGTCGAAACGTTGCGCTTCGCTGACCGTGAGCGAACCGCGCCGCTCATTGTTGAAGACGGCGATGCCGGCTTGGCGGTAGCCGCCCATCTCGACGCTGATCAGGCGCCATGAATCCAGGCGCTGCATGGAACAATCGCTATCAGTGCGGGCAGCGGCGGCGCTGACAGGCGCAGCCGCCCCGGAAACGACGGCTTCTGAAGCCGCGGCTGCGCCGCTGGCCGGCAGCAGCGCTATCGGCGCTTGCGAGGACGTAGCGGGCACGGTCAGCCACACCAGCAGTGCGATGAACGCACAGCCGGCCACGCCCAGCCCTATCGCCACTTTCTTTTCATTCATGCTCTGGTCCGCAACTTGTCGCCGATGTTGCCGATCCGGCGGCGCCGCTCAAGGCACGACGCCGGATCGGCCAGCTCCTACTTTACCAGCGCAGCACCGGCGGCCGCGTCAGGCCTTGCTGGCCTTCCGTGTAGCCCACCAGCGACTGCATGAAGTTGCTGTCGCCGCCCAGCGTGATCTTCAGGTCGTACCAGCCGTTGGTGGTGCTGAACTGGATGGTCGTGCTCCGCTTCGGCGCCACCGTGACGGTCTGGCTGCTGACGCTGCCTGCGGTGATCCGGTCCAGCAGCGTAAATACCGCGGTGTTGCTGGTGCCGCTATTGTCGAACAGGATGGCGACGCTCTGGCCGGCGCCGTTGTTGGTCAGCTGCACCTGCGGTTGCGGCTGGCCCTGCCATGCGGTGGCGCTGAGATAGCCCTTGAAGCGGCGGTAGAACTGGTTCGGCGCCAGCATTTCCAGGTCGTAGTAGCCGTTGCCGTAGCTGATCACATGCCAGTAGTCGCGCGACGTGGCGTTGGCCGCCATGGTGTACATCCACGGGTTGTCGGTGCGGTAGTTGTCCAGGTTGATCTGCAGCGGCGCCGGCTTGCTGCCGCCGTTGCTCCAGTTGGTCCAGATCTGCTTGTTGGCCAGGTCTTGCGTCAGCCAGCCGTTCAACTGGTAAGGCTGCACGCGCAGGGCCTTCTGCCCGGCTTCATACGGCGGCATGACCGTGCTGGCTGCCGGCGGCACCGGTTTCGGCAGGCTTTGCTGGCCGGCGGCCTGGGTTGCCAGCGCGGCGGTATTCGGCAGCACCGGGAAGGCGGCATTGCTGGTGGTGAAATCGAAACAGGAAGTCAGGTCGCCGCAGATGTCGCGCCGCCACTGGCTGATGTTGGGACAGGTGACGCCGGTCCATTTTTCCAGGAACTGGATAGTCGAGGTGTGATCGAATACCTCGCTGGCGACCCAGCCGCCGCGGCTCCACGGCGAACAGACGATGGTCGGTACGCGCGAGCCGAGGCCGATCGGCACGCCGCTGACGAATTCGTTGGCGGTGCCGGCCGGCGGCGTCGGCGTGGTGACATGATCGTAGAAGCCGCCATTTTCATCGTAGGTATAGATGAAAGCGGTCTTGGCCCACACCGCCGGATTCGAGGCGAGCGCCTGCAGGAACTGGTTGACGTAATCGACGCCGACGTTCGGCGAGCCGCTCGGATGTTCCGACTTGGCCGCCGGAGCGACGATCCAGGACACCGCCGGCAAGGTGTTGTTGGTGACATCGTTCTGGAAGTCCGCCAGCACCCGGGTCTGCACGCCGTTGATATACAGCGGCGAATTGGTCGGCAGGTTCTGGAACTGCTTGAACCAGGCCAGCGCGTTGTCGTCGTAGTTGTCGACTTCCTGGTAGGTGCGCCAGCTGATGCCGGCCGCCTGCAGCGCTTCCGGATAGGTCTGCCAGGTCAGCGAGCCGTAGGTAAAGCCGTTGGTGGTGGCGGGGCCGCCGTTCAGTCCCTGCGGATCGATGGTGCCGCTCATCAGGTACAGGCGGTTCGGATTGGTCGAGGTGCGCGCCGAGCAGAAATAGTTGTCGCACAGGGTGAAGGCATCGGCCAGCGCATAGTGGTACGGCAGGTCGCTGCGCGTCATGTAGGTATGCGCATTCATGCCCTTGTTGGGAATCCACTTGTCGCTGCGGCCCTTGTTCCAGGCAGCGGTGCCGGTATTCAAATCGTGCGGCACATCCGACAGCCACTGCGCCGAGGAAGTGCTGGAATTGAGGCGCCAAGGCGTGTACAGGGCGCCGGTGCTGTCGGCCTGGCTGAAGACGTTGCGGGACGTGCCCTGGATGGTGGCGGCGTGATCGTCGTTGAAACCGCGCGCGCCCTTGATGGTGCCGAAGTAATGGTCGAAGGAGCGGTTCTCCTGGCAAAAGATGACGACGTGCCCGATCGAACCCAGCGTGCCGCTGACGGCAGGCGCCGCCAGCGCCTGCTGGACAGCCGGCGGCAACATGGTCGCCCCCATCGCTGCCATAGAACCTTTGAGAAATTTTCTACGACTTGAGTGCGCCATGTCATTTCCATATAGAAAGAAAAGCCCGACTCTATAGCCGCTGTATGACCGGCGCATGACCGCCAAGTTACCTGTCGATGACGCTTGGCGAAGCAGGAAAAATCCTGGATGCGCACTGGAAATCGCAGCATCGCGCGCTTGACGCGGCCGGCATTCGCGACGCAAAAGCCGGCCGCGTTTTTCCACCGGCGTGTTAGCGCAACCATGATGGATGCGCCAGCCGGTGCGCGGCCAGATCTTGCCGACGTTCCGCGCCCATCAAGTGAATTTGATTGTTTCTTGACTCATGATTCTGCCCCGATTAATGTGGAAGAAAGCCCGGATCATCATTGTCGGTATGACACCAGCAGGATCACGGATACGCGAGCAAAAACGGATTTGAAGATGCAAAAGCGGAAACCCGGGCAAGTGCAGCGGCCGGCGCAGCGCACTCCTGAGCGCCGATTGCCGAATCACTCAAATCAACCGCATGAGAGTCGCAGCCGCGCGGGGAAATCTCCGATTTAAGCAAGCCTTAAGCAAAGCCAAGTAGAATTACCCGAAATGAACGCTTGCCTCCTATGCCAGTCGAATTGCATAGCAAGCCGGCCCTGGCCCGCAGGCGGCCATTATTGATAGCAAGGGCAGCAATATTATTGTTATTACTGTTTCCCGCCGCTCACGTGAGTACGAACATCGAACTGAAGGTTATATGCGCCTAAAAAATAGTCTGCTTTGTATCTTGTTGGCAATCTCGACCGCAGCCCACGCGCTGGAGTCGGGCCCGCCGCCGGTCCTGACGCCGTTGCAGCAGCAAGCGCAGGCCGCCCACCTGAGCGCGCAGTTCCTGACCCGCTTCCACTATAAGCCGGTGAAACTGGACGACGCGCTGGCGGAAAAAATCATCAACCGCTATGTCAAATCGCTGGATCCGGAAAAATTCTTTTTCATCCAGTCGGACATCGACCAGTTCACAGCCCAGACCAGCAAGCTCGACGATGCCATCTATAAAGAGGATCTGAGCATCCCTTTCAGCATTTTCAACCTGTATCAGCAACGCATCGTCGATCGCCTGACCTATGCGCGTGAACTGCTGAAGCAGGGTTTCGATTTCAGCCAGAAGGAAGAGTACGCCTTCGTGCGCGACAAGGAACCATGGCCGAAAACCGAGGCCGAGAGCCGCGACCTGTGGCGCAAGCGGGTCAAGAACGACTGGCTGCGCCTGAAACTGGCCGGCAAGAAGGATCCGGCGATACGCGACACGCTCAGTAAGCGCTACGAAAATTCGCTGGCGCGCGCCTACAAGTACAAGAGCGATGACGTGTTCCAGATCTTCATGAACGCTTACGCGACATCGATCGAACCGCATACCGATTATCTCGGCACCACCGCGGCGGCGGATTTCGACATCGCCATGAAGCTGTCGCTGGTCGGCATCGGAGCCGTGCTGCAGGAGCGCGATGAGTACACCACCATCCGCGAGCTGGTGCCGGGCGGTCCGGCGCAGCTGTCCGGCAAGATCGCTGTCGGCGACCGCATCGTCGGCGTGGCGCAAGGCGCCCAGGGCGCCATGACCGAAGTGGTCGGCATGCGCATCGACGACGTCGTCAAGCTGATCCGCGGCGCTAAGGATACCGTGGTGAAGCTCGACATCCTGCCGGCCGATGCCGGTCCGGACGCCAAGCACAAGCTGCTGAGCCTGGTGCGCAACAAGATCAGCCTGGAACAGCAGGCCGCCAAGAAAACCATCCTCTCGGTAAAGAATGGCGACAGCACCCGCAAGGTCGGCGTGATCACCCTGCCGGCGTTCTATGAAGATTTCGATGCGCGCGGCAAGGGCGACAAGAACTACCGCAGCGCCAGCCGCGACGTGGCGGCGCTGCTGAACGAGCTGAAGAAGGAAAAGGTCGACAGCGTGCTGGTCGACCTGCGCAACAACGGCGGCGGCTCGCTGACTGAAGCGGTGGACCTGACCGGGCTGTTTGTCGGCAAGGGACCGATCGTGCAGCAGCGCAATGCACGCGGCGAAGTCAATGTCGAAGCCGACGACCGCACCACGCCGGTGTGGAGCGGCCCGCTGGCAGTGCTGATCAACCGCGGTTCGGCCTCCGCCTCGGAAATTTTTGCGGCGGCGATCCAGGACTACGGACGCGGCGTCATCATCGGTGAAGGCAGCTTCGGCAAAGGCACCGTGCAAACCATGGTCAACCTCGACCAGCTGGCGCACAACGACAAGCCGAAGTTCGGCGAACTGAAGATGACCATCGCCCAGTTCTTCCGCATCAACGGCGGCACCACGCAGCTGCGCGGCGTCACGCCGGACGTCAGCCTGCCGGGTTTCTCGGATACCGAGAATTTCGGCGAATCGAGCTACGACAACGCGCTGCCATGGTCGGAAGTCAAGGCGGCAGACTATGCCAAGCTGGGCGACATCAAGGACCTGGCCCCGCAGCTCAAGATCCGGCATGACGCCCGGGTCGAGAAAGACAAGGACTACCAGCGCTTCGTGGAAGACGTGACTGAGGTCAACACTCAGCGCAAGAAGCGCTCCATCTCTCTCAATGAAGCCGACCGCCGCGCCGAAATGGCGCAGCAGGAAGCCCGCCTGCAAGCCCGCGCCAAGGATAGCGCCAGCGATGCCGCCAAAGGCAAGGACGCCGATGTCGTCGATGCCGATGCCAAGGACGACGGCCTGCAAGCGAATGAGCGCAGCCTGAGCGCCGAACTGGCGGCCGAGAAAAAGGCCAAGAGCGCGAAGGACGTGTTGCTGAACGAAGCGGCGCATATCCTTAGCGACGCCTCGGATCTGCAGAAGAACAATCCGAAATTCGCGGTGCAGCCGGTGGCAGCCGTGCCGGCAAAATGATGTATCCAGAAACGCCGCGGCGCTGAAGCAGGCGTCCCCGGCGCCGCTGAAAAGACAGGCAGATGCCTGTCTTTTTTTTCGCCTGGCAAGAAGCCGGAAGATGCGGATCTCAGTTTCTGTCGTGGCCCGCTGAAGCGCCGCCGAGCTGGTCCGCCTCGGCGGTTTCATATGACAAGGTTCGCCGTTGTATCGCATTCAGTATCGCCAGGCTGTAGGCGCCGGCTTCCAGCCGCAAATCCCTGGCGTGGGCAATCTCCTGGTACAGCGCCTCGATCTCCCCAACGGCGCGCCGGTTGCGCGGCTCGCTGTCGAACACAGATTGCCCTTGCTGCAGCAGGCGGTTGTCTTCCAGCCACTCGTGGATCACGGTCTGCGCCAGCGCCGCCGTCAGGACCTTGTCGGCGAAGACGCGGGCATCGCTGCTTCCTTCGGCCCCAGCGGCATCGCCAAAAGCGCTGATGGCTTGCAATCCGACCACCAGCACCCGCAACGCCGGATTGAACAGGCGCAGGGCTTCGATGCGCTGGATCAGGTTCTCGCGGCGCTTGAGGTCGCCGCCGCGCGAACCGACCGGCACCAGCAGCACATCGGTCGCCACCAGCGCCGAATCGGCATTCCAGGAATCGCTGCCGTCGGTGTCGATGACGATGTCCTGGAAGTGGCTGCGATAATAGGAAAGCGGATTTTCCAGTTCCGACGGCAAGCCCTCCATGCCGCGCACGGCCAGCTTGATCCTGGCGTCGGCGGCGGCGCGGCGCTCGCCCCAGTGCAAGGAATACTTGAGCGAAGTGGCATCGATCAGCAGGACCTTGCGATGCTGCCGTGCGCAGAAGGTCGCCAGGTTGGCAGCCAGGATGGCGCGTTTGGTGCTGTCGTCTTCGCTGAAAATAGTGATGATCATATTTCCTCCTATGCGTTAGGGCCTGCTGACCTATGATTTGGGAGATGCGATGCGCATTCTGAAGTGCGATGCGCTACGCATAGCGGCACGTGCATGGATCGCTGTGACAGAATCAGTGTAGTTGGAGGCGTATAAAGATGTCGTAAAAAAACGGCGTCCTGGCATAAACGTCCGCTAAAAATATCGCCCTGGAAGGCCCCTGCAAAAGCTGCCGCAAGCGTGCTAGGATCGACCTTCACCGACAAATATGGATTCAGGCCAGATATAAAAATGATCACCATCAGCAGCTACTCGGATGCCTATCGCGACGGCGTCGCCAACCTGATCCTGCCGATCCAGCAACAGGAATTCGGCCTCGCCATCAGCTTGCAGGACCAGCCGGACCTGCTCGACATCCCGAATTTTTATCAAAGCGGCCATGGCAATTTCTGGCTGGCGCTGGCGGCAGACGAGGTGGTGGGCAGCATCTCGCTGCGCGACATCGGCAACCGCCAGGGCGCGCTGCGCAAGATGTTCGTGCAGGCGCCGTTCCGCGGCCGCGAGCACCAGGTCGCGCAGCGCTTGCTGCAGACATTGGTCGACTGGTCGCGGGAACAGGGATTGCAGGAAGTATTTCTCGGCACGACAGCAGCCTTCCTGGCGGCGCATCGCTTCTATGAAAAGAACGGCTTCATCGAGATTGCGCCGGCGGATCTGCCGCCGGCGTTCCCGCGCATGGCGCTGGACACCAGATTCTACCGGCTCAGCCTGTAACGACGAGGGCCTAGCCTAGCCGCTCCACCAGGAAATCGACAAAGGTGCGCAGCTTGGCGGTCGGCCGCGAATCGCGGGTGCGCACCAGATGGATAGGCCGGGCCGGCAGGCTCCACTTCGGCAATAGCTGCACCAGCTGGCCCGAAGCGATGGCGGCGTCCAGCAGCACGTCGGCTTGCACCACCACGCCGATGCCGTTCAGCGCCGCGGTCAACAGCGCCTGGCCGTTATTGCTGACAAAGGAACCGCGCACCGGCACCTCCTCAAGCTGCTCGCCCTGGGTAAAACGCCAGGAGTGATCCTTCCCCCATGACATGAAGCCCAGGCAATTGTGCCCGGCCAGCTCGGCTGGATGCCGCGGCTTGCCGTGGCGTTTCAGGTAGGCCGGGCTGGCCGCCGCAAACATGCGCGACGAGCGCAGCGGACGGGCGATCAGGTTGGCGCCATCCACCGCGCCGGAGCGCAGCGCCACTTCAAACCCCTCTTCCACCATATCCACCACGCGGTCGTTCAAGACCAGCTCCACCTGCACTTCCGGATACAGCGTCATGTATTCGCCGATCAAGGGCACCAGCCGGTGCGCGCCATAAGTCACCGGCGCAGTCATGCGCAGCTTGCCGCGCGGGACGGCGCGCAAGGCTTCGGCGACGTGATCCGCGGCCTGCACGCTGCTCAGCACGTCGCGGCAGCGCTCCACATACACGCTGCCGATTTCGGTCAGGCTGTGGCGGCGCGTAGTGCGGTCCAGCAGGCGGGCGCCGAGATGCGTCTCCAGCGCCCGCACGTGATTGGCGACCATGGTGGTCGACAGCGAAAACTCTTCCGCCGCCGCGGCGAAGCTGCCTTTTTCCACCACGCGGACGAATACGGCCATGCTGGTCAATCTATCCATTCGGAAGCCTGAGTGTTGAGTGTTGAAAGTATTGGCCAGTTTATCAAACATGGCGCCGGAGTGAGAATGGCCACATCTAGCCACGATATGGAGAAGAAAATGAAGCCACACAGCCTTTTGCGCAGTCTCGCCTTGTCGACAGCCTTGCTGGGCGCCTTGTCTTGCGCAGCGCAGCCTGCGCGTGCCGCCGGCGCCGCAAAGACCTTGCCGGCCCTGAGCCTGCCGGCGGACTGGTATCCGGAGAGCCTGGCGACCGGAGCGGACGGCGCCTTCTACGTAGGCAGCTGGCGCCAAGGCGCGGTGGCGCGGGTGCGGCCGGATGGCAGCGCGCCGGAAATCCTGGTGACGCCCGGCTCCAACGGCCTCGCCAATGGCCAGGGCGTGCTGGTCGATACAGCGCATCAGCTGCTGTGGGTCTGCTCGGGCAACTGGGGCTACACCAGCGTGCCGTCCACGCCAAGCGCACTGAAAAGCTATGACCTCGCCAGCGGTGCGCCGCGCGCCAGCTATGCCATGCCGGACAAAGGCTATTGCAACGACCTGGCGCAGGACAGCCATGGCACGCTGTACGTCACCGATTCCTTCCATCCGCGCGTATTGCGCCTGCAGCCGGGAGCGGCCGAATTGACAGTCTGGAAGGAAGATCCGGGCATGGGCGCCGGCAGCGACGGCCTCTACCTGAACGGCATCGCGCTGGACGGCGACCGCCGCCTGTACGTCAGCCTGGTGGCTGCAGTACCGTATGTACTGCGCGTAGATGTCGAAGATAACGGCGCAGCCGGCGCGGTGAGCCGCATCGAGATGCCGCGCGTGCTGAAGAACGCCGACGCCATCCGCATCTACGCTCCCGGCCGCATGGCGATCTTCGAGAGCAATGCCTTCGGCAAGACCGGCCCTTACGGCGGCCAGATCAGCATCGCTAAAATAGACGGCGGCAGCGCGGCGCTGGACACCATCGTCAGCGGACTGAACGATCCCTCATCCGGGGTCATCGTCGGCAACCGCGTGTACTTCATCGAATCCAAGTATGGCCTGCTGTTCCAGCACAAGGAGCATCCGGAAGAAATCCCGACGGACGTGCCGTTCGACCTGCAATCGCGCGAGTTGCCGAGATAATTTATTTTTTCCGCGAGCGCTGCCTGCGGACTGCCGTCAAGCTGCCTTGGTAGTCCGCCACTTGCTGCCTCAGCCAGGCCAGCAGCAGCAACAGCTTGGGCGACTGATGGCTGCGCACCGGCCAGACCAGGAAATAGCGCGATGGGTGCGGCGCTTCGATATCGGTGAGCCGGACCAGCTGCCGCCGCTCGATCATGGCGTGGGCGATCGAGCGCCGCGTCAGCGCAATGCCGTAACCCAGCCTGGCGGCTTCCAGCATCATGCTCGAATCGGTGAACTCCAGCGCCGCCCGCGGACGCAAGTGCTCGCAACCGGCCGCCGCCAGCCACACCGGCCAGCTTTCGCTGGCGTGCAGCAGCGGCAGCTGCATGAGCTGATCCGGCGCGATGGCCAGGTCGCCGCCGTTGAAGCCCGGCGCGGCGACCACCAGCAAGCTGTCGTCCATCAAGGGTTCGCAATGCAGGTCCGGCCACTGGCCATGGCCGAAGCGGATCGCACAATCGGGCAGCTCGTTTTCAAAGTCCGCGAACGCCATGCTCGCCGCCAGGCTGATCTGCAGCTCCGGATGGGCTGCGATGAAATCGTGCAGGCGCGGCAGCAGCCAGAAGGTGCCGAAGGACGGCACCACCGAAATCGTCAGCCGGCTGTCGCGCGGCCGGCGCTGGATTTTCTCGGTGGCGCCGGCGATCTCGGCCAGCGCCTGGCGCACCTGGTAGGCATAGATGCGCCCTTCTTCCGTCAGCGTCAGGGCGCGGCCTGCGCGCGTCACCAGCGCCAGGCCGATGTAATCCTCCAGCGCCTTGACCTGATGGCTGACGGCGCTGTGCGTGACGTGCAGCTCTTCGGCGGCATCGACCACTTTCCCCAGGCGGGCGAGGGCTTCAAATGCGCGCAATGCGGGCAGGGGCGGCAGTTTCACCGTGAATTTCTTTCGCAAAAAGTGTGAAAAAGAAGCGCTATACAACCGCCTGGGCGGATTTGATAATGCATTGCCTGCCCGACAAGGTCCGGTCGCGGCACTTCCATCAACCACCAGGAATGAGAAACCCCATGATACTCAATGAAATCCAAACCATGCTGAAAGATTATTTCGACGTGCTGCAAACCCAGGACCTGGGCAAGTTCGACCAGGTGTTCCATCCCGGCTGCGTCTTGTACTCGGCGCAGGACGGCGCCGTCACCGTGCGTCCCTTCCAGGAATACCGCAAGATGGTGCAGGGCCGCGAATCGCCGCAGGCACGCGGCTTTGCACGCCTGGACGAAATCATGATGGTCGATGTGATGTCGCCGGAAATGGCGATGGTCAAGGTGCGCCTGCGGCTGTTCGACAACATCATGGTCGACTACCTCAACCTGCTCAAGGTGGAAGGCAGGTGGACCATCGTCGCCAAGCTGTTCCATCGGGCGGAAACGCTCGCAGCCTGAGGCGCAGCTTCAGGTTGAACCTCAGGTGATCGGCGCCGGATTGAACAGGGTCAGGGCATTGTGCAGCTTGTGATGTTCGGCCCAGGTCTGCTTGCGGCCGCTGGCGACGTCCAGCATCAGGCGGAACAATTCCCAGCCGACCTCTTCGATGCTCGCTTCGCCGCTGGCGATGCGGCCGGCGTTGACATCCATCAGGTCGTGCCAGCGCCGCGCCAGGTCGTTGCGCGTGGCTACCTTGATCACCGGCACCGCGGCCAGGCCGTAGGGCGTGCCGCGCCCGGTGGTAAACACATGCAGGTTCATGCCGGCGGCCAGCTGCAAGGTGCCGCAGACGAAATCGCTGGCTGGGGTAGCGGCGTAGATCAACCCTTTTTGCCTGACCTTGTCGCCGGGAGAGAGCACGCCGGAAATGGCGCTGCTGCCGGATTTGACGATGGAGCCCATGGCTTTTTCGACGATATTCGCGAGGCCGCCTTTTTTATTGCCAGGCGTGGTGTTGGCGCTGCGGTCGACGCCGCCGCGGGTCAGGTAATCGTCGTACCAGGCCATCTCGTGGATCATCGCCGCCGCAATCTCTGGATTTGCTGCGCGCGCGGTGAGCTGGTCGATGCCGTCGCGCACCTCGGTGGTTTCAGAAAACATCACGGTGGCGCCGGCCCGCACCAGCAGATCGGTGGCATAGCCTACCGCCGGATTGGCGGTGACGCCGGAAAAGGCATCGCTGCCGCCGCACTGCACGCCCACCGTCAGTTCCGACGCCGGACAGGTTTCGCGGCGGCGCCCGTTCAATTCGTTCAATTGTTCTTCCGCGGTCGCCATGATGGAAACAATCATCGACTCGAAACCGACATGCTCCGCATCCTGCAGGCACACCACGCGCAGGCCGTCCTCCTTGCCGCCGGTGTTCTGGATCGGGATCGCCCCTTGCGGAAACAAGCGGCCGGGCTGCAGCTTTTCGCAGCCCAGGCTGACCACCATGGCCTGGCCGCCGAAGTTCGGATTCATGCTGATGTTGCGCAAGGTGCGGATCGGGATCTCGGCGCCCGGCGCATCGATCGCCACGCCGCAGCCGTAGGTGTGCTCAAGGCCGATGACGTCGTCCACATTGGGATACCTGGGCAGCAGCTCGGCCTTGATGCGCTTGACCGCGTGTTCCACCACGCCCGACACGCATTGCACCGTGGTGCTGATCGCCAGGATGTTGCGAGTGCCGACCGTGCCGTCGGCGTTGCGGTAGCCTTCGAAGGTGTAGCCATCCAGCGGCGCGGCCGCGGCCGGCACCCGGGTGGCGATCGGCAGGTTGGTCAGCTCACGCGCCGGCGGCATCCGCACCAGCGATTCTTCTATCCAGCTGCCTTGGGGAATGGCGCGCTGCGCATAGCCGATGGCGACGCCGTAACGGATGATGGCCTCGCCTTCGGCCAGGTCGCGCAACGCCAGCTTGTGCCCTTGCGGCACCTTGTCGCGCAGCGCCAGGCCGCAGGGAAATACAGTCCCCGCCGGCAGGCCGCCGTCGTTCGCCACGATGGCGACGTTGTCCTCGTCCTGCATGCGGATATATAAAGGCGCGCCGGCGGCGGCTGCGCTTGCGGTTGTGGCGTTCATCGTGTTTCCACTCCAGATAATTTCTTGTAGGGCGGCTCCGCATCGTCGAGCGGCTTGAGCACCACCCGCTTGATATCCTTGACGATCACCAGGTAGCTGATCACCGCCAGCAAGGCATTGGCGCCGACGTACACCAGCGCCCATTCGAAGTTGCCGGTTTCCTTGATGATATAGCCGATCACGATGGGCGCCGTGATGCCGGCGATATTGCCGAATGTATTGAACAGGCTACCGGTGAGGCCGATGATCTCTTTCGGCGAGGTATCCGCCACCACCGCCCAGCCCAGCGCGCCGACACCCTTGCCGAAGAATGCCAGGGCCATGATGCCGACCACCATCCACTGGGTATCGACGTAGTTGCACAAGACCATAGTGGTCGACAGCAGCAGGCCGGCGACGATGGGAATCTTGCGCGCCCATGTCAGCGAAAAGCCGCGCTTGATCAGGCGGTCCGAGATGACGCCGCCCAGCACGCCGCCGAGAAAGCCGCAGATCGCCGGCAGCGAAGCCACCATGCCTGCTTTCAGGATCGACATGCCGCGCTCCTGCACCAGATAGATCGGGAACCAGGTCAGGAAAAAATAGGTGATGGTATTGATGCAGTACTGGCCCAGGTAGACGCCGGCCAGCATGCGGTTGCCCAGCAGCTGCTTGAGATGGCCGAGCTTGACGCCGCGATTGACCTGGCCGCCCTTGCCTGCCTCCAGGCCCTGGTCCATATCGACCAGGCCGCCGCCGTCGCGGATGTGCGCCAATTCGGGCTGGGTCATGCGCGGATGGCCTTTCGGGCTATGCATGGCGCGCATCCAGATCATGCTCAGCAGCATGCCGCCGACGCCCATGACGACGAAGGTTTCCGACCAGCCGTAAGCGTGGGTGATCCATGCCATCAAGGGTGCGAACAGCACCGTGGCGAAATATTGGGCAGAGTTGAAAATCGCCGATGCAGTGCCGCGCTCGGTAGTAGGAAACCAGGCGGCGACAATGCGGCCGTTGGCGGGGAAAGATGGCGCTTCAGCCAGTCCCACCATGAAGCGCAGCATGAACAATGCCGGCACCGCCCAGGCGGCGCCGAGAAAATGCACGCCGCCCTGCAGCAAGGTGAACAGCGACCAGATAAAGATGCTGGCGGCATACACCCGCTTGGAACCGTAGCGATCCAGCAGCCAGCCGCCAGGCAACTGCCCCAGCACGTAGGCCCAGCTGAAGGCCGAGAAAATGAAACCCATGGTGACGGCGTCGAAACCCAGCTCGCTCTTCATGGCCGTGCCGGCAATCGACAGGATTGCGCGGTCGGCGTAGTTGAAAGTGGTTACTGCAAACAACATGAACAAGATCATGTAGCGCACATTGCCGCGCCGGCCCTGCACCGGTGCCGGTGCACCCGCTTTATCGATATTCAAAACGTCTCCTGTTGCTGCCAGCGTCTGCGCTGGCGGTGGAATAGCTGCCAAGCACTATTTTTATTGTTATTTATCCTAAACCGATGTTATGTTATCAGTCATCCTACAACTAGTTTCGTAGTATAATCAGCGCAAATCGATTTAGCAACCGGAATTACCAACCCGCGGCCACTTACCCATGAATACACCGCTCAATCCCCAGCCCGCCCCCGGCGCACCGCGCAAGAAGCATCGCAACCTGGCGCAGAGCGTGGTCGCCAGCATTGCCGACAGCATTCGCGACGGCAGCAGCAAACCCGGGGACAAATTGCCGACTGAATCGGAACTGATGCGCACCCAGGGCGTCAGCCGCACGGTCATCCGCGAAGCGATTTCGCACCTGCAAGCGTCCGGACTGGTAGAGACGCGGCACGGTATCGGCACATTCGTATTAGCTGCCAGCAACACCAGCAATTTCGACATCGACCCGGAAACCGTGATCACCATGCGCGACATCCTGGCGATCCTGGAACTGCGCATCAGCCTCGAAGCGGAAGCGGCGGGACTGGCGGCGGCGCGCCGCAATGAAGAGCAGCTGGCGCAGATGCGGCTGGCGCTGGACGCCTTCCAGAAGAGCGCCCACGAGCGCGGCGATTCGGTCGCAGCCGATGTCCAGTTCCACCTGCATATTGCGCAAGCCACCGGCAACCGTTACTTCGTCGATATCCTGAGCCACCTCGGCACCACCATCATTCCGCGCACCCGCATCAACTCGGCGCGGCTGGCGCATGACGACCCGGCCGCCTATCTTGACCGCGTGCACCGCGAGCACGAAGACATCTACAACGCCATCGTACGCCAGGACGCCGAGAGCGCGCGCGCCGCCATGCGCACCCACCTGAGCAACAGCCGCGAGCGCTTGCGCAAGGTGCAGGACAGCATGGGATCCGCGCCGTAATACAAGCAGCCTGCCGCCGGGCATTCCGGCGGCAGGCTCACATCGCCCGCGCTGATCCTGCCGGCGCGGCGCACGCACTGCCCATCCCCGCGATCCCGCACCTTCGACCCCGCCGGCGCCCTTCAAACCCTCCTTCCCGATGAAACCGGCAACAATTCGGACTTGCGCGCCGCAATTCTTTGTTGTACGATGACTGATAACTTAAGTCGAAATGCCGAAACCGTTGCTGTCGCCAGGCATTCCGTTATCAACCGCAGCACTACACATTGCCAAGACCATGACTCCTCAAGAACTCAAGCAAATACTTTCCTCCGGCCTGCTGTCCTTCCCGATCACCGACTTCGATGCGCAAGGCGACTTCCGTCCGGGCACCTATGCCGAACGGCTGGAATGGCTGGCGCCCTACGGTGCGAGCGCCTTGTTCGTGGCGGGCGGCACCGGCGAATTCTTTTCGCTGACGACTTCCGAGTATTCCGATGTAGTGCGGCTGGCAGTGGAAACCTGCCGCGGCAAAGTGCCTATCCTGGCCGGCGCCGGCGGCCCGACCCGCACCGCCATCGCCTTCGCGCAAGAAGCCGAACGCCTCGGCGCGCAAGGCATCCTGCTGATGCCGCACTACCTGACCGAAGCCTCGCAGGACGGCTTGCTGGCGCATGTGGAAGCGGTCTGCAAATCGGTCAAGTTCGGCGTAGTGGTCTACAACCGCGGCATCTGCCGCCTGAATGCCGATTCGATGGAACTGCTGGCGGCGCGCTGCCCGAACCTGATCGGCTTCAAGGACGGCATCGGCGACATCGAACTGATGGTCTCGATCCGCCGCCGCCTGGGCGACCGCCTGACCTACCTGGGCGGCCTGCCAACCGCGGAACTGTTTGCCGCGCCCTACAAGGCGCTGGGCGTGCCGGTCTATTCGTCAGCGGTATTCAACTTCATGCCCAAGCTGGCGATCGACTTCTACACCGCCGTCAAGAACGACGACCACGCCACCACCGGCCGCCTGCTCGACAACTTCTTCCTGCCCTACCTGGCGATCCGCAACAAGAAAGCCGGCTACGCCGTCAGCATCGTCAAGGCCGGCGCCACCATAGTCGGCCACGACGGCGGCCCGGTACGCACACCGCTGATCGACCTTAATGCGGAAGAACGCGAACAGCTGAAAGCGCTGATCCTGGCGCAAGGACCGCAGTAATTATCAGGATTAGCAACGGCAACGCAGTTCGCTAGAAATTTGTACGGCGAAATGCGGGGCTGTTGTTTTTGACGTTGTAGTTGCTTTTGAACTTGCCGTTGTTTTTGACGTTGCCGTTGCTTTTGAAGTTGGTTTTGAATTCCGCATTGAGACGTTGCCAAATCCGGCGCGTGTCAGCCGGGAATTGTGGGAGGACATGTTTGAGCCGAAGGCGAGTTGGTCCTCCCACCCGGCTGATACGCGCCGGATTTGGGGACCCGACCGAAGGGAGGGCAACGGCTTTGCGGTCGCCTTCTTTTTGGTTACTTTTTCTTGGCGAAGCAAGAAAAAGTGACTAGCTGCCGGGCTACCCCCGGCAAGCGTCCACGGAGCAGTAACTGTGTTATCAAGCACAGACCGTTCTTAGCTTGCCGCCGCACTCGCTCCGTAGTCCGTTAAATGGGGTCAGAGTAATTTTCGGCGATAAGGCCGCCGAAAAAAAACTCTGACCCCATTTAACTACGCTGTCGGTGGCGCACATAATCGAATTGAGGAAAATACATGAATATCACTGGTGAAATGCTCATCGGCCAAACTGCGGTACGCGGCACAGAAGGCAGCCTGCGCGCCATCAATCCCGCCACCAACGAAACCATCGCCCCCGACTTCGGCGCCGGCAGCACAGCAGAAGTAGACCGCGCCTGCAAACTTGCCCGGCAAGCCTTCGACGCCTACCGCGAAACCACCCCCGAACAACGCGCCCAGTTCCTCGAAGAAATCGCCACCGGCATCCTCGCCCTCGGCCCGCAACTGATCGAACGCGCCAGCCAGGAATCCGGCCTCCCCACCGCCCGCCTCGAAGGCGAACGCGGCCGCACCGTCGGCCAGCTGCGCCTGTTCGCCAAAGTCATCCGCGACGGCCACTACCTCAGCGCCACCCTCGATTCGGCACTGCCGGAACGCACACCCCCACGCTCCGACCTGCGCCTGCGCAAGATCGCCATCGGCCCCGTCGCCGTGTTCGGCGCCAGCAACTTCCCGCTGGCGTTCTCGGTCGCCGGCGGCGACACCGCCGCAGCGCTCGCCGCCGGCTGCCCGGTCGTGGTCAAGACCCACAACGCCCATCCCGGCACTTCCGAACTGGTCGGCCGCGTCATCCAGCAAGCCGTCGCCGCCTGCAAGCTGCCGGAAGGCGTGTTCTCCCTGATCATCGGCAGCGGCAACGAAGTCGGCCAGGCCCTGGTCAGCCATGCCGCCATCAAAGCCGTGGGCTTTACCGGCTCACGCCAGGGCGGCCTGGCGCTGATGCGCGCCGCCGCTCAGCGGCGCGAACCGATCCCGGTGTATGCCGAAATGAGCAGCATCAATCCCATGTTCCTGCTGCCGCATGCGCTAGCCGCGCGCGCAACCCAAATCGGCGGCGCCTTCGTCGACTCCCTGACCATGGGCGTCGGCCAGTTCTGCACCAACCCAGGCCTGGTGATCGGCCTGGCGGGCGAGCATCTGGCGCAGTTCCAGGAAGCCGCAAGCAACGCGCTGAAAGCCAAGGCCGCCGGCACCATGCTGACCCCCGGCATCCACAGCGCCTACGTCGCCGGCATCGAACGCATGCAGGCAGCCGACGGCGTCGACGCCGTCGGACGCGGCATGGCCGCTAGCGCGCCCTGTGCGGCACAAGCTGCCCTGTTCGCCACCGACGCCGCCACCTTCCTCGCCAGCGAACAGCTGGAAGATGAAATCTTCGGCCCCAGTTCGCTGATCGTCGCCTGCAAGGATGAAGAAGAGATGCGCGCAGTAGCGGAGCATCTGGCCGGCCAGCTGACAGCCACCCTGCAACTGGACGCCGCCGACCACGCGCTGGCCAGGACGCTGCTGTCGACGCTGGAACGCAAGGCCGGCCGCATCCTGGTCAACGGCTATCCGACCGGCGTCGAAGTTTCGTATGCGATGGTGCACGGCGGCCCGTTTCCGGCCACTTCCGACAGCCGCAGCACCTCGGTCGGCGCCAGCGCCATCGAGCGCTTCCTGCGGCCGGTGTGCTACCAGGACTTGCCGGGTGCGTTGCTGCCGGCGGCGCTGCAGGACGGCAATCCGCTTGGCTTGACGCGGCTGGTGGATGGCGCCTTGCTTAAGGCCTAAAGAAAATGGCAATCAAGGGTTGGCGCCCTTGATTGCCATCTGATTCCAACCCAGTAATACACATCGTCCGCAGCAACCCGCTGCCGCGTGCCCGCTCTTCTCACTGCGGATCAAACGGCCCGGTCACGGTAAACAGGCCGCCCTGGAATTTCCGTATCGGATCGTCCGCCGCCGGCATCGGCTGCGCTTCGATGGCGGCGCGGAACTGTTCTGAACTGTCGCGCGCGACAAAGCCCAGATGCGCGGCGCAGCGGTTATTCCACCAGCTGCCGGCATTGTCGGAGACGCCGTACACCACTGTGTGGCCGACGTCCGGCGTGAACAAGGCGCAGCGCAGCAGCTCGGTCAGGTCGTCATAGCTCAGCCAGCTGGCCAGCGAACGCCGTTCCTTGGCTTGCGGAAAAGAATAGCCGATGCGGATGCTGACGGTTTCAATGCCGTAGCGGTCGAAGTGCAGCTGCGCCATGTCTTCGCCGTAGGATTTGGACAAGCCGTAATAACCGTCGGGACGCCGCAGGTCGTGGGCATCGATGACCTGGTCCTGGCGGTAGAAGCCGGTGACGTGGTTGGAGCTGGCGAAGACGACGCGTTTGACGCCATGGCGGCGCGCCGCTTCGTAGACATGGAATACGCCCTTGATGTTGGCTTCCAGGATTTCTTCGAAGGGCCGCTCCACCGACACTCCGCCGAAATGGACGATGGCGTCGCAGCCCGCCACCAGCGCATCGACGGCAGCGCGGTCGGCCAGGTTGCAAGGCCGGACTTCTTCATGCGCGGTGGCGCTGCCCTCCAGCGCCGCGGCCAGGTCGGAAACCCGGACAACGTCGGCAAACGCCGCCATGCGCGGCCGCAGCATCCGGCCCAGGCCGCCGCCCGCGCCCGTGAGTAACAAGCGGCCGTATTTCACGCCGTCCCCTGTCTTGTGTTCTGTATCGCTCATATTGCCGGATGCCCCGTGTCGATGTGATTGCGAAGGATGCGTTGATGACAGCCTTATTCTCTCGCAAGAATTGTTATTGTGCCCCGCGCCATTGTCATACGTTGTCCTACAACTATGGCGATTATGTACGCGGCCACACCGCCTTGTCAAACTCTTGGTCTATAAGAATAAAATCCAGATCCGCCATATCAGGCGCTGAAACATATGTTGTATGATAACAGATAATTAAACCCAAAATACCAACCAACAGGAGACTTAGATGTTCAAGAAACTGATGTTCTTATGCAGTGCGATGATTTGCTCTATCGTGATCGCGCAGGGAGCAGCCGCTGCTCCGGCGAACGATGAGCAAATGGTGGCGGACGTTGTCGAACGGCTGCGGGCGGCGATGAACCATCCGGGCGATGGCGGCGCGCTAAAGCCGCTTGTGATGGATGAGCTCAGCTACGGCCACTCGAACGGCAAGGTGCAGGACAAGGCCGAATTCATCGAGGCGCTGGTCAGCGGCGCATCCAACTTCGTCAGCATCGCCCTGTCCGACCAGAGCATCAGGATCGTCCAGGATACCGCGGTGGTGCGGCATACCTTCGTTGCCGTCACCAACGACTCGGGCAAGCCCGGCAACGTGGCGTTGAAAATCCTGATGGTCTGGAAAAAGCACGACGGTCATTGGCGCTTGCTGGCGCGGCAGGCGGTGCGCTTCAACGCATAAGCGGCGCACGCGAACGGCCGTGACTGGCCGTTCTGGCTGCTTGGACAGCCCCAATTAACGTGGCTGTTGCTGGGTGGCGCAGTGAATGCCGCCACCGCCCGCCGCAATGGCGTCTATATTCAGCTGCAACACTTCACGCGAGGGAAACAGATCGCGCAAAATATCGTAGGTGTTGCGGTCGGATCTGGCGTCGCCAAACTCAGGCACCATGACGGCGCGGTTGCACACATAAAAATTGATGTAGCCTGCGGCAAACTCCTTGTTTTCATATTTGCTGCGCACGGTGGCAGGCCCCGGCAGCGTGACGACACGCAGTTTCCGCCCCTTGCTGTCAGTGGCTTTCGCCAATATCTCCCGATGCCGCCTGGTGACTGCATGCTCCGGTGAAGAGGGATCGGGCTCATAGCCCGCAACCACCACGCCCGGACCGGCAAAGCGCGCATAAAAATCGGTATGGCCGTCGGTGATATCCCGGCCTGCGATCCCGGGCAGCCATATGATTTTATCCAGGCCGAGCAAGCGCATCAGCTCCGCCTCGCACTGCGCCTTGCTGACGCCAGGATTGCGGTTGCGGTTGAGGACGCAGCTCTCCGTGATAATTGCTGTGCCCTCGCCGTCGACCTCAATGCCGCCGCCCTCCAGCACCAGCTTGGTATTCACTTGCCGGGCGCCGGCATGCTCGCCGACGAAGCCGGCGACCAGCGCATCGCGTTCGTAATCCTGTTTTTCTCCCCAGCCGTTGAAATTGAAATCGACAGCCGCGACCTTTCCTTGGCTATTCTTGACGAATACGGGGCCGGTATCACGCATCCACAGGTCATCGATAGGATGGACGATCAGCTTGATCGCCGTACCGCATTTGCGGGCGGCGACCTCATAGTCTTCCTCCCGCACCAGCATGTTGACCGGCTCAAAAGCCGAAATGGCGCGGGCGATTGTCGCCAGGTTGTCCTGCGCACCGGCTTGCAGGCGCTTGCCCCAGATTTCTTCATCAGGCCCAAAAGCCATCCATGTTGCGGCATGCGGCTCGCCCTCGTCCGGCATGCGCCAGCCGTCTCTGGGCGCGGCCAGGACTGGACCGTTCATGCCGCCGAACAGGCTTGCCAGCAGTATCGCGCCGGATCTGCGCAGCCCTTGCTCCAATACCTCGCGCCGTGTCGTCATTCTGAATTTCCTCTCTGTGCGGGTGCTGCCTGTTTTCACGCATTCATGCGAGCGGTTCTTGCTGCGTAGTGCAATGAATCCCGCCCCCGCCTGCAGCAATCGGATCGATATTCAACTGTACTATGGCACGCCCGGGAAACAATTCCATATAACGGGCCTTGGCATTGGCGTCGGCTGCTGCGTCACCAAACTCCGGCATGATCAATGCCCCGTTTGCGAGGTAAAAATTGATATAGCCGGGCGCAAAATTCTTGCCCGCGAACTCTGGCCGGATGCGGCCGGGCGCCTCTATCGCGACCACTTGCAACGGCTTGCCGCTTGCATCCGTAGCGGCGCGCAAAATTTGCAGATGACGCGTGGTCACGGCGTTGTCGTAGGAACCGGGATCCGGTTCAAAACCTGCCACCACGACACCGGGCCGCGCAAATCGCGCATAGAAATCGGTATGGCCGTCGGTAATATCCTTGCCGGCGATTCCCGGCAGCCAGATGACTTTACGGATGCCTAGCAGCGCGTTCAGCTCTGCTTCGCAATCCGCCTTGCTCAGGCCGGGATTGCGATTCGGATTCAGCACGCAGCTTTCAGTGATGATGGCGGTGCCTTTACCGTCCACTTCGATGCCGCCGCCTTCCAGCACCAGCCTGGTCGACAGCATCCTTACGCCTGCCTGCTGCGTCACAAACCCCGCCACTTTGCCATCGTTGGCATAGACCTGCCGCCTGCCCCAGCCATTGAAATTGAAGTTGACGCCCGCTTTTTCGCCATTCTGATGCATGACAAATACCGGCCCGGTGTCGCGTATCCACAGATCGTCCAATTCCGCAACGAACAGTTGCACCCGCGGGTCAAGCTTCTGCCGGGTGGTCGCCAGATCGCGTTGATTGACCAGCATGTTGAGCGGCTCGAATTGCACGATAGCGTTGGCGATGCGCGCCAGGGCGTCTTGCACCGGCCCGATCTGCCTGGGCTCCCAGATGGCGTCGGATGCCACGAATGCCATCCAGGTCGCCTTGTGCGGCTCGCCCTCGTCGCGCATGGTCCAGCCGGAGGCCGGCAAAGCTTGCCCGCCGTTGCCCGGACTGCGATTGCCTTCCGGCCGGCTGGCATCGCTGCTGCCGCCCGGCCGGCCCGCCGGGGCCGTGCCGCCGTCGCCGCCGCCGCAGGCGGTCAGCAAACCTCCAAGCAACAGGGCGCCGCCGCCGACACTACATTTTTGCAAAAAAACGCGACGAGAACACATGACTATTTTTTCCTTTATAGATATTTCCAAGGCGATGTGCAGTGCCGGACCAGCGACCATAAGGCGGTGATTCATTCGGGACCGGCATGCACTGCGGGAATGGGTTTTGGCCATCCGCAATGAAATCCGGGGCCATTATGGCGCTTACGGCACTTGAGGAATATTGATGTATATTGGTGCAATTAATCAGGTTTTCTCATATGTCAGTCAATCGCATTCCATCATTGAAACTTCTGGCGGGCTTTGAAGCAGCTGCCCGCCTCGGCAACTTTTCGCGTGCGGCCGATGAGCTGTGCGTGTCGCAATCCGCCGTCAGCCATCAGATCCAGCTGCTGGAAGAACAAATCGGCCAGCCGCTGTTCCATCGGGTCGGACGCGGCGTGGAATTGAATGTGGCCGGAGAGGTTTTATTACAGAGCGTACAACGCTCATTTGGCACTTTGCACAGCGGCCTGACCCGCATCGCCACCTATCTCGACCCGGGGCTGGTAGTGCTGGTTTGTCCCGCGCCCTTGCTGCATGGCTGGCTGCAGCCGCGGATAGAGCTCCTGCAAGACCGGATTCCCGGGCTGTTTCCCTTGTTCTCGACAGACGAAACTGCCCGCTTCATTGACGAAATCGATGTCGACATCACCATCGGCAACCGCCCTATCCAGCAGCCAGGCCTATTGGAAGTACCTTTTTTACGGGATGAATGGGTAGTTGTGGGCAACGCCGAACTGGCCGCCAAGCTAAGCGGCGTCCCCTTGGAGCAGCATCATCTGCATACCGGCCTGGTCTGCCTGGAGGAAAGCCTGACCGACGATGCGACTGCAGGGATTTTCCGTCATCAGCTGGCGGCGTTCCGGAAACAGGCGATCTACGACGACGTCCGCCTATTGCTGGATGCGGTGCTGCGCAATCGCGGCATCGCCTGCCTGCCTTACCTGCTGGCGTACGACAGCCTGGCTCACGGACAGATCGCCATCCTGCCCGGCTATCCGCGCCTGCCCGGCACTACCTGGTGGTTATCGCGGGTCGCAGGCCAGCCGCGTTCGGACATGGTGGCGGATATATGCGATTACCTGCTGGTCGATGCCGGCGGCAAGTGAGGCGCCGTCAGAATTAGGGGCCATCCGCCGCGAACAATTCCATCTCGCGCGCAAACCGGAAGCAAGTGCAGGAAATCAGGGCCGCCGCGCAAGCAGATGAGACAGCCGTTGAAGACCCGCCTGTAAGCGTCCACGGTCCTTGATGCTGCCCAAAGAGATCCGAATTGCATTCACCGATCCGCTGCCAGTTGCGAATGCCTCCGCCGGCGTGACTGCAATGCCCTCGCTGTCGGCTGCACGCGCAAGCTGTGAGGAGTTCCAATACGCCGGCAACTCGAGCCATACATGCAGGCCGTCACCGGCGCCGCGGTATCGCCCCGCCAGAATATCCTGAGCCATCCAGTGGCGCAGGCGCGCCTCGCTGCGTACGCCTTCCATCAATCCGTCAGCCGAACCGTCGAGGATCCACTGAGTGGCCAGTGCGGCCGTCAGGGGAGCGACCATCAACGCAAATGATCTTAGCGCGGCCAGGAAACGTTCGCGTTCGTGCGGGGCGCGTATTAGCACGAAGGCGACACGCAAGCCGGGCGTCAGGCATTTCGACAAGGTTGAGATGTAGTACACCTGTTCCGGGGCAAACGTTGCAATAGGCGGCGGCGGGGCATCGGCAAGGAGCCAGTAGGGATCGTCCTCGACGATGCGTACATTGCAGCGCTTCGCGATGCTGGCAAGCTCCTTGCGCCGGCGTTCCGGAATGGTGATGGCGGTCGGGTTCTGTAATGTCGGATTGAGGTAGACCAGCCCAGGCTTGTGCTGGCGGCACGCTTCCTCAAGCATCCCAGGCACCATCCCGTGCCTGTCCGCTTCCACCGCAATGATGCGCCGGCCGAATTGGGTCGCAGCGGCACGCAAGCCGGGATAACTCATTGGTTCTGCCAGGATGACATCGCCAGGCTCTGTCAGCGCAAGGATCAATGCGGCGATCGCCGCTTGCGCACCCGGACAGACAACAACCTGTCGAGAGTCCAGATGTCCAAACATCGGTCCGAGCCATTTGGCTCCAGCCTCACGGTCGGAGTCGCTTCCCCCAGCCAAGTGGTAAGTCATCAGCAATTCATTATCTGCCCTCATCAGTACTTGAGACAAACCTTGTTTCAACATGTCGTCGAAGTCCACGCCATCCGGCGGTGGCGGGGTATTCATGCTCAGGTCGAGGACCGAGGTCAGTTCGATTTTCGGCGCCGCGACATAAGTGCCTCGAGCGCCGCGGCCCTCCAACAAGTTGCGGCGCCTGGCTTCGTCGTATGCGCGCGTGATCGTCGTCAGGTCGACGTCCAGCTGTGCTGCCAACAGGCGCTGCGGAGGTAGACGGTCCCCCGGTTTCAGCGATCCCTCTGCCACCGCCGCCTGCAACGCATCCGCAATCTGCAAAAAACGTGGCCCGCCATGCACGGCCAATCGCGGCGACCAGATCGGCAAACTTTCATCTTGTATGTTTTTCAACTGGGACATTTTGTCTCAATGTATGGAAATTGCTTTTAAGTAGTATGCATCAGGACGTGCAGCAACATCATCCTTGCATGGCAGTCGTTGACGTTTCCCTCTATCGTCTGCATTCGGCAAATCACTCCGCCGGATGCCATGCTTATTTCATAGGTAGATGTAATGAAAGATTCAAGCAGGATGCCTGAGGGGACGGCTTGAACAAAAAATGAAGCTGCTGAAGCAGCGTTTTAAGGCAGTGCCCCTCACAACAGATAGTGTCAAGTAATAGCCTGGAAATACTCAAAATGATCGATTGGATTCCTATAGTCTTCGTTACGTTCAAGGTTCTCGTGCTCGGCACGGGCATGTTCTTCGCCATCAAGTGGCATTACGATCAAGGGAAGAAGGGGAAGGAGAAGCGCGCGGTGCTGCGCGCGAGCGGCAAGGTGGCCGCAGTCTTCATGCTATCGCTCCTGGGCCTGGGGCTCGTCACCTTTGTCCTTGCCAGGATGCTCGGTTTGGACTTGACCTTCCCATGACGGCAAAGAATAGTCAGCCGATATCCAGCGATGCGGCAGCAATTCCCCGATGCGGCTATTGGGCGGCGCCGGCAGGCGAGTCCGGGTGAATCGCCACGAATCTGCCAGACACTCGCTTGCCGTTTAAAATGCTGTCAAATTTAGATGACCGCTTCTGGCCGTTCTCTGACTCATGACACCGTCAATTCTCGATGCCATTCAAGTACGACATAGGCGCCGTCCTCAGACTCGCCCACGCCTACTTCGCGCCAGTCATTCCTGAGATAGAAAGACAATGCACGTTGATTTTTCTGAACACATTTGAGTCGCCAAGGGACCGGTAACCAATGCTGCAGCGACGACAGCAACACGCGGCCAATGCCCTTGTTCTGGAAATCGGAACGAACGTAGAGGTGATGGATGAACGAGTCCGCAACGTACACGGATACGAAACCAACCACTTCTCCGTCACTTGAAGATGCAACGAAGACGAGCTCTCCCTCAGACGCTTTAGCGAAGTCTGAGACACGCGCCAGTTCAGGCAACCATTCAGCATTTTCAATGTTCGTCCGAAAGATTTCTTGCACCGCATGAGAATCGAATGGTGTCGCAGCACGTACTTTAAACATTGTTGTAATCTCTGATAGATACTGTCATCCGTTGCTCACAGTCCGGTATTGGCCGTGTTGAGCCGGTCACGACAGGCCGACTTCGCCCCTCAGCGGAAGTCGGAGTTTCTCGAAATCGGACATTCAGTTGTAATGATAATCACGTACGCTCGAAAACGCGCTCATGTCTGTTGCGCCTATTTTCACGCAGCGGTGAAACGGGCTTTGCACCACGCGTCGATTTCTTCGTCGGTGTATCCAAGTAATGCGCTTTCCATTCGTTCAAGTGTTTCGTTCCATTTGTATGATGAATTCCGAAATGAGCGCTTTAGCAAAATCATCGCTGGAATCCGCCATGCTTCCTGTGTCATCGCAAAAAACACATACTTTATTGGAGCGTTCTTCCCCAACTGCGGGAGATGATCGAGCCCTTCAATAACAATTTCCTCGCGAATAAATCGCCCCTCTTGAACATAAGGAGCAAATGAATCCTCGGGGATAAAACCTTCGTCTGGCAACTCCGAAATGAAGGCGTAGAACATTGCTAGCGGCTTCGCGCCAGACACCATCAACTCTAACTCACGGTTTGTGTGGTTCACAGCCTTAAGATCAATCAAAGAATTGTCCTCCGCATACCAATTGATTTTTTACTTCTCAAATAAACCTACAGTAAACATTTAACGAGTAATTGAGCTGAGGTGATTTGCCAATATCGGCGTTCGAGTTAAGTCTCTGGCGAGGCATTCTGTCCCTAGTTTTTCATCCTGACAATGCTTTCTCCCGCGAACTGGCTGACCGCTTTCGGATAAATTCGTGATCGGCCGCTCCCGGCCGGATTGAATCAGTCGCGACAAGCCGATTTCGCCCCCTATCGGCCGGTCAATCAATTCCGAAGCGGTCATTTGACGCGCAAGCTCCCCCGCGGCTCCGCCGGAGCGAAGCTGCGGAAGGGGCGTCGGCTGGAGCGCCTTATTGAACTGCAGCTACTCTGCGGTAGTCGGGTCGATTACCGAGACGACTTCGGAGACCCTGTTTGCAGGAAACCCTCCTTGCTCGGCATGTTCCCGAACCAGCTCTTCATTCGCCGCGATGTAAACACAGTAGATCTTGTCGCCAGTCACATAGCTTTGGAGCCATTGAATCTGTGGCCCCAACTTGCTTAGGACGCCGCACGACTTCTGCGAAATGGCTCGGAGTTCTTGCTGTGATAACTTCCCGGCTCCGGGAATATCACGCTCGATAACGTACTTTGGCATAGCACTCTCCTCATGATGATTTCCGAGCGAGCACCACGCTCGTCGGCACCATTAGTCACTCACGTCGTGACACCCGATAGTTATACACCACATTGATCGGTCGGCATTATTGAAATTATCAGAACATGCCGATGCGCAATAACTGTTTGGTCCATCGTGAAATTTTTGCCTCAAATGCCGCGCGCGTCCAAAGGCGCTTTTTTTGACTCGGTGGCCGCTCCCGGGCGGAAGCAGCCTTTCCAGTAGGACATCACCGGTCAAAAACCATCACAGCCGCTTCTCGCAATCTGACATCCCAATAATTTCCCACCTCCTCTTTTCCGTTTTCGCTACGGACAATTTCGGACGGAAGCTACCATATGAATCGGATGCAAATAGAGAACTTTTGGCAGCAAGCAATTCGTCAGTCAAACTTCCGGCTCATCCGTCGCGAACAACTCGAGCTCGCGCGCAAACCAGAAACAGGCGTAGGAAGTCAAGGCGGCGCCGATAGCCAATACATATGCCAGCCGCTTGCCATGCCAGAGACTGCCCAGCCATTGATTGAAAGCGGCGATCAGCCGGCCTGAAGTGCCGCCGTACATTTCCATGTCGCGCACATAGGCCTTCGATTCACCCGCAGCATAGGCGACCCCGTCCACCACTTGATAGCCGAGTCCGTGGTTGCCGCCGTCGGCCGCATAGTAGTAGACCAGGCCGGCGCTCAGCAAGCCGGCCAGCAAGACCAGCACGCTGGCGCGATAAAGGTAACGCTGCAGTTTCGCGTTCTTGCTGTCCATGTTTTCCACGCTATCAACGATCTATTGAGAATTTCATAAAGCGCGACAAAACCGCAATCTGGTTTTCGTCGCGCTTGACACACGCAGCTAACTGGAGTGGGAGTGAAGTTCCGCGATAAAGCGCCGCGAAAGTTCACTCCCACTCCGCATGACTCTCTCCATTTTCCATGACAATGTCATGAATAATGAAACTCTCATTAGTCTATCTTGGTACTGCGAAACGGAAACGCCTGCTGTCGGATAAAGCCATCCGGCATGTAATCCCCCACCACGCCGTACTTCTCAGGAAACGCCTTCTTGGCCTTGACTGCGGTGCCGAGGAAATAATCGATGAAGGCGAAGTGCGCGGCATAGTTCTTATCGATCGCTTCGTCTTCCGAGGAATGGTGCCAGTGATGGAAATCCGGGGTGACGAAGATGTAGCGCAGCGGACCCCATGGCAGGTGCACGTTGGAGTGGTTGAACACGGCCTGGAAGCCGACGATGATGATGTAGGCGTTGACCACCGACTTGTCGAAGCCGAGCACGAACAGCGGGCCCAGCACCAGCACGCGGGTGCAGATCAGTTCCAGGATGTGCTGGCGCGAGCCGGCCAGCCAGTCCATGGTCTTGACGCTGTGGTGGACCGAGTGGAAGCGCCACAGCAAAGGCACTTCGTGATAGGCGCGGTGGGCGCCGTATTCCATCAAGTCCGCCACCAGCATGCACAGCAGCAGCTGCGGGATGAAGCTGATGGCGGCCACGGTGTTCTGGAAATCGGCGTGCACCATCCAGCCGAACACGCGGTGGATCATGACGTTGACCACCAGCAGCGCCAGGCCGATGATGAAATGGTTGACGGCGAAATGCACCAGGTCGGTCTGCCACTCGAAACGGAAGACGGCTTGCTTGCGATAGAGCGGAAACATCTTTTCGATCAGCACGAAGATCAGGGTCGAGCCGAGCAGGTCGATGATGAACCAGTCAAGGCCGATATACGGCGTGTGATCGGGAAATTCGCCGACCGCGACCTTGGAGCCGCCCCAGGCTACCGCAGCCAGCACCATCAGCAGCGCGGAAAAATTCAGCGAGCGCTGGCGGCCGAACAGGATGTTGGCCAGCGACAGCACGCCGGCGACCAGCAGCGCGCCGAACAGGATCTGGCGCATCAGGCTGACCGAATACACATGGCGCAGCTCGGGCGTGGTCAGGTATTGCGGGTAATGGAAGGCCAGCACGCCGAGCAGGCTGAGGAAGCCCAGGCTGAGCGCAATCACGCTGGTGATCAGGCCGGTGCCGGGCTGCAGCTCGCCGCTCTGCTGCAGGATGCTGGCGGTGTCTTCCACCATGGCGGTGGTCAGGCTGCCGATTTTTGAAGACTTGGCGCGGGCCGCGGAGTTCGACGTCGGATCCTGTTCAGGCATGTGCGTCTCGATATAAAAATGGAAAGAAGAAGGAGTATAGCAACGGCCCTGGGGTTGTCAGTGGCCAAATCACAACACCCGGGATAAATATCGCGCCTGCCTTGGGGGATAGACAGCGGAGGAAGCCGATGCGCGCATGTCGGCTCATGCGGAAAGCCGGATCGGCCCGGCCACAGGCCGATCCGGCTGCGGGCGATCAGCCCGGTACTTTGCCTTCCACGCCTTGCACGTAGAACTTGATGCCATGCAGGAAGCCATCGTCGGCGACGGCATCCTTGGCGACCTGCTCCTTGCCGGTATTGTCGACCACAGGGCCTTTCCAGATCGGCGCGCTGCCGTCGACGATGGCTTTCTTGCGCTCCGCCACCAGCGCCTTGACGTCGGCCGGCAGGTCGGCATTGAAGGCGCCGAGGTCGATGCCGTCGTCTTTCAGGCCGATCCAGCTGGTGCTGGTTTTCCAGCTGCCGTCCAGCACTTCGCCGACGCGCTTGGTGTAGTACACGCCCCAGTTGATCATCGATGCCGCCTGATGCGCTTTCGGGCCGAAGCTGGTCATGTCGCTATCCCAGCCGAAGGCGGCCACGCCTTTTTCCTGGGCGGTCTGGACCACGGCGGCGGAATCGGTGTTCTGCATCAGCACGTCGACGCCCTGGCCGATCAGCGTGGTGGCGGCCTCACGTTCCTTGCCCGGATCGAACCACTTGTTGACCCACACCACGCGGGTGGTGGCTTTCGGATTGACCGAGCGCGCGCCGATGGTGAAGGCGTCGATGTTGCGGATCACTTCAGGAATCGGCACCGAAGCCACCACACCCAGCTTGCCCGACTTGCTGATCTTGCCCGCCACCACGCCGGCCAGGTAAGCGCCTTCATAGGTGCGGACATCGTATTGCGCCAGGTTGTCGGCGGTCTTGAAGCCGGTGGCGTGCTCGAATTTGACGTCAGGGAATTCCTTGGCCACTTTCAGCATCGCTTCCATATAGCCGAAGCTGGTGCCGAAGATCAGCTTGTTGCCGTCCACTGCCAGCTGGCGGAACACGCGCTCTGCATCGGCGGCCGATTCCGGTACGTTCTCGACGAAGCTGGTCTTGACCTTGTCGCCGAATTTCTCGTCGACCGCCTTGCGCCCCTTGTCATGGGCAAAAGTCCAGCCGGCGTCGCCGACCGGGCCGATATACACGAACGCCACTTTCAGCGGCTCGGCCTTGGCTGGCGCCGGCGCGGATGACGGTGCGGCAGCAGGCGCCGCCGCTTCCTCTTTCTTGCCGCAGCCGATGAGCGTGGCGGCGGTCAGTGCGGCCAGCATGGCCAGCGATGCCCTGCGTGATATCTTCATTACTTATCTCCCTCTGTGTTGATGGTTGGTCGGCCTGCTATCTAATTTGCTTTGTTCAGCTCGCGTCCGGCTTGAACGGCTTGCCCAGCGACGCAGGCATGTTGAGCCGGATCCAGTCGGGGTTGCGCGAGATCAGCGCCAGCACCACGATGGTCGCCACGTACGGCGCCATCGACAATACCTGCGACGGAATATTCACTCCCATGCCTTGCAGGTAAAACTGCAGGATCGTGACGCCGCCGAACAGCAGCGCGCCGAGCAGCACCCGCAGCGGCCGCCAGGTGGCGAAGGCGGTCAGCGCCAGCGCGATCCAGCCGCGGCCGGACACCAGGCCCTCGACCCACATCGGCGTATACACCAACGATAAATAAGCGCCGGCCAGGCCGCAGCAGGCGCCGCCGAACAGCAAAGCGGCGAAGCGTATCCAGCGCACCGGGTAGCCCAGCGCATGCGCCGATTCCGGCGATTCGCCGATGGCGCGCAGGATCAGGCCGGCGCGGGTGCGATAGATGAACCAGGCGATGACGCCGCACAGCAGCAGCGCCAGGTAGCTCATCCAGTGCTGCTGGAACAGGGCTGGGCCGAGGAAAGGAATATCCTTCAAAAATGGAATGCCGCGCGCCTGCGCCGGCAAGCCCAGCCCGACCAGGCTCTGGCCGAGGAAGGCCGACAATCCGGCGCCGAAGATCGACAAGGCCAGCCCGGTCGCCACCTGGTTGGTGGCCAGTACCAGCGCCAGCCAGGAAAACAGCGTCGCCATGAGAACGCCGCTGAGAGCGCCGGCGAGGAAACCGAGCATCGGATTATGGGTGGTGTAGCCGACCGCGAAGCCGGCGATGGCGGCCACCAGCATCATGCCCTCCGCGCCGAGGTTGAGGACGCCGGCGCGTTCGTTGATCAGCAGGCCGAGCGCCGCCAGCAGCAAGGGCGTGCCGGCGTTGATCGAAGCTGCGATCAGTGAGGCGAATTGTTCCATGTCAGATCCTCACTTTCCGGCGCAGGCGGTAATTGATCAGGGTATCGCTGGCCAGCAGCAAAAACAGCAGCATGCCCTGGAACACGCCGGTGATGGCCGACGGCAGGCCCAGCCGCGACTGCGCCAGTTCGCCGCCCAGGTAGAGCAGCGACATCACCAGCCCGCCCAGCACAGCGCCGACCGGATGCAAACGGCCGATGAAAGCGACGATGATGGCGGCAAAGCCGTAGCCCGGCGACACCGAAGGCAGCAGCTGGCCGATCGGCCCGGCGATTTCAAAAGCGCCGGCCAGGCCGGCAAAGCCGCCGGAGATCAGCAGCGATGTCCACAGGGCGCTGCGGCTGGAAAAGCCGGCATAGCGCGCCGCATGCGGCGCAACGCCGCCGACCATCAGCGAAAAGCCGCGGAAGCTGCGCGTCATGAACACTGTCATCAGCACCGCCAGCACCAGCGTGACGGCGAAACCGATATGCAGGCGCGTGCCGCTTAACAGCATCGGCAGCATGAATTCACCGGAAAACACTTTCGATTGCGGGAAGTTCATGCCGTTGGGATCTTTCAGCGGACCGTTCACCGCATACATCAGCAGCAGCTGGGCGACATAGGTCAGCATCAGCGACACTAGGATTTCATTGGCGTTGAAACGATCGCGCAGCAGCGCCGTGATGCTGGCCCAGAAGGCGCCGCCGGCGATGCCGGCGAGGACCATCAGCAACAGGCCGAGGCTGCCCGGAATCGCATGGCCAGGCACATCGAGGAACACCAGCATGGCGCCGGAAAACAGCGCGCCGACGGTGAACTGGCCTTCGGCGCCGATGTTCCAGATATTGGCGCGGAAGCACACCGCCAGGCCCAGCGCACAAAGTATCAGCGGCACCGATTTCAGCAGCAGCTCGCTGATGGCGCGCTTGCCGTTGAAGGGATCGATCAGAAATACTTTGAGGCCAGCGAGCGGATCCTTGCCCAGCGCGATGAACAATAGCGCGCCCAGCAGCATGGTCAGCACGATCGCGATCAGCGGCGAGCAGTAGGTCATGGCGCGCGAAGGCGTGCCGCGCAGTTCCAGCTTCCAGGGCCACAGATTATGCATGGGCGGCCTCCGCTGCATCCTGCCACAGGCCGCTCATCCACAGGCCGACCTGCTCGCGCGTGGCTTGTTCGATGGCGATGGAGGGCGACAGCCGGCCCTTGGCGATCACGTGCAGGCGATCGCACAGCGCGAACAGCTCGTCGAGTTCTTCGGAAATGATCAGCACTGCGCAGCCTTCCTGTTTCAAAGCGAGGATTTCGGCATGGATCTGGGCAGCAGCGCCGACGTCCACGCCCCAGGTCGGCTGGGCGACGATGAAGACGCCCGGCTTGCGCTCCAGCTCGCGGCCGACGATGAATTTTTGCAGGTTACCGCCGGACAGGCTCTTGGCCAGCGCACCCGGGCCGCTGGCCTTGACCTTGAAGCGTTCGATGATGGAAGCCGCGCTCTTGCGCGCATAGGCAAAATCGATCATGCCGCGCTTGACGTAGGGCGGCTTCTGGTGCGACAGCAGCATGTTGGCCGCCAGGTCCAGGGTCGGCACGGCGCCGCGCCCGAGCCGCTCTTCCGGCACCAAGCCGAGTCCGAGCGCGCGGCGCGAATTGGGCGCCAGCTGTCCGGCGGCACTGCCGGCCAGCATCACCATATTGGGCGCAGCGCGCTGGTCTTCGCCGGAGAGCGCCGCCAGCAATTCTTGCTGGCCGTTGCCGGAAACGCCGGCGATGCCGACGATTTCACCGGCGCGCACCTCGCATTCGATATCCTTGAGTTCAGTGGCGAACAGATGCGCCTTCGGCAGGCACAGGCGGTTGATGTGCAGCTTGCGCTCGCTGCGCATGGAATCCGGATTGCGTTCGCGCTGCAGGCGCACCAGCTCGTCGCCGATCATCATGCGCGACAGGCCGGCGCTGGTTTCCTGGCGCGGATCGCAGATGCCCGTTACCCTGCCGCCGCGCATCACGGTGGCGCTGTGGCAAAGGGCGCGGATCTCATCGAGCTTGTGGCTGATGTAGAGGATGCTGCAGCCTTCGGCGGCCAGCTTGCGCAGGGTGACGAACAGCTTGTCGACCGCCTGCGGCGTCAGCACCGAGGTCGGCTCATCCAGGATCAGCAGTTGCGGATTGGTCAGCAGCGCGCGGACGATTTCGACGCGCTGGCGCTCGCCCACCGAAAGGGTATGCACATGGCGGTGCGGCTCCAGCTCCAGCCCGTACTTGTCGCCGGTCTGGCGGATCTGCGCCACCAGCTCCGGCATGCTGACATCGGAGGCCAGGCCGAGCGCAATGTTTTCCGCGACGGTGAGGGTATCGAACAGGGAGAAATGCTGGAACACCATGGCGATGCCGAGCTGGCGCGCGATGTGCGGATTGGCGATGTGCGCCGGTGCGCCGTTCCAGAAAATCTCGCCGGCATCCGGCTTGACCGTGCCGAAAATGATTTTCATCAGGGTCGACTTGCCGGCGCCGTTCTCGCCCAGCACGGCATGGATTTCGCCGGGCGCGACCGAGAGATTGATATCGTCGTTGGCCAGCACGCCCGGATAGGCTTTGCGGATATGGGCGATCTGCAGACGCGGTATGGTTGAAGTCACTTCTTCTGCCTGTGTCAATGAAAGACCGTTGCAAAATGAATCCAGCACGATTGCGCTTGCCGGTCCCGGCGCACCGGACCGCGAAGCAAGCAACATGCTACATCACTCAGCTGCTTATCGGCAGATTGCATTGCAATCTTTTGCCGACATGAAGCAACTGCAAAAGCAAACTGCATGCCAGTCTGCCGCCGCCTGCTTCAGGCGCGCCTGGCGCGATTCCTGCGTAAGCCAGCCGGGCCCGCCCCATGCCTGGCGGCGCCGATTTGCGGTAGCATGACAGCAGACTGGTAACCACAAAATGAAAACAGAGCGCATGAAAAAAAAGTCCGGCGACACTGCAACCAGGCCCGCCTCGACGCGGGGCAGCGGCGTGGTGGATCAGAAAATCTACGATTCGGTGCTGAAGGCGGTCATGAGCCAGCGCCTGCCGCCGGGCACCAAGCTGACCGAAGCCAGCCTGTGCGAACTGTTCGCGGTCAGCCGCACCATCGTGCGCAAGGCCATCCAGCGCCTGGCGCACGACCATATCCTGGAATTGCGGCCGAACCGCGGCGCCATCATTGCGCAGCCGACGCCGCAGGAAACACGCGAGATCTTCGCGGCGCGGCGCGCCATCGAAGCCATCATCGTGCCGCTGGCGGCGCAGCATGCAACGCGCGCCCAGATCGCCCGGCTGCGCCAAATCGTCAAAGAAGAACATGCGTCCTTTCATAGCGGCGACCACGCCAAGTGGATACGCCTCGGCGGCGAATTCCACATCCTGTTATCCGAGACAGCCGGCAATCCGGTACTGACCCGCTTCCTGCGCGAACTGGTCTCGCGCTGCTCGCTCATCATTGCCCTGTACCAGGCACCCAACAAGACTGCCTGCCCCAACCACGAACATGAACACCTGATCGACGCCATCGCCGCCGGCGAGGTCGAAGCGGCGATCCGCATGATGGACCAGCATCTGCTCGACATCGAACAGGCCCTGCGCCTGAGCGACGACGAACACGAAGTCAACCTGGCTGACATACTCGATCTCGCATGAATGCGAGCGCGCTTGCCGGGATGCCAGGGCTATCTTAGGGCACATTCGCGCCTCGGCCAGCTGTCATAAAGTGTATACAAGTTATTTCAAAATGTCGCCATTTTGGCGCGCCGGCGCGCACTAATCCGGTTCCTGCAACACACCCGCCAGCCCTGTTTTGGCGCGCCCCTCCCCAATAGAAGGCGTTATTTTTTGCCGGATGCGGCGGCTTGCGCGACAGCCGGCCTTGTCACTCCTGCAAGCTACCCGCGCTCGAACCGGACCTGTCCATATGTATACAATATATTTTCGATACAAATCGTAATACCGTTTTCTCCATTCTTCCTGCCGGGAAAAATTCTGGCACGGTCTTTGCGTTGAGTGAATCCGTTCTGGTCCGGCACGCGCACTTTCAAACGCCGGCCTGCACGCGGCAGACATAACTAAAACAAGCAAATCCGGTTTATCAACGTCGATCACTGAGGGATGGAAAATGGGAAAAAAAGCGAGGGCACGCGCCCGCCTGCGTTGCGCAGGGAAGATGGTGCTGACATTGGGAGTCGCCTTGCCGCTCGGCGCGGCGCTGGCGCAGACGGCAGGCGCCGCGGCATCCGCAGCCGCCGGCCCGGCGGCGCAGGACGGCCCTTCACTGCAGCTGGAAACCATGACCGTGACCGCGCAGCGCAAGGTCGAAAAAATCAAGGACGTGCCGATCTCGGTGACCCTGCTCAAAGGCGAGACCCTCGACGTGCTCAACTCCGGCGGCCAGGATATCCGCGTGCTGGCGGCCAAGGTGCCGAGCCTGAATATCGAATCGTCGAACGGCCGCACCTTTCCGCGCTTCTATATCCGCGGCTACGGCAATACCGATTTCTCCACCTTCGCCTCGCAGCCGGTGTCCCTGATATTCGATGACGTGGTGCAGGAAAACGCTGCCCTCAAAGGCTTCCCGATGTTCGACCTGGCCGGTGTCGAAGTGCTGCGCGGCCCGCAGGGCACGCTGTTCGGCCGCAACACGCCGGCCGGCGTGGTCAAGTTCGATTCGGCCAAGCCCAGCCTGGACAAGGTCTCCGGCTACTACAGCGTCTCCGACGGCACCCACAATACCGCCAACGTCGAAGCAGCGGTCAACGTGCCTTTGAGCGACCAATGGGCGATGCGCTTCTCGACGCTGGTCGAGCATCGCGACAACTGGGTCAAGAATGACGGCGGCGGCACGCCCAACCTCGAAGGCTACGACGAACGCGCCGGCCGCCTGCAATTCCTGTACAAGCCGGACGGCACTTTCAACGCCCTGTTCAACATCCACGCGCGCGCCACCACCGGCAGCGCCCGTTTGTTCCGCGCCAATGTCCTGGAGAAAGGCTCGGACGGCTTCGTCGCCGGCTTCAGTCCTTCGCAGGTCACCTTCAACGGCTTGAACACGCAGTACCTGCATACCGCCGGCGGCAGCGCCCGGCTGAGCTGGAACCTGGACCAGGTCAAGCTGTACTCGATCACCGGTTATGAAACCATCTCCAGCTATTTCAGCCGCGGCGACATCGACGGCGGCACGCCGACCGGCCCCGGCTTCATTCCGTTCCAGGTGCAGACCGGCGGCGGCGTGGCCGACCACAAGCAGTTTTCGCAGGAATTCCGGGTCGAGTCGAAAAACGAAGGACCGCTCAACTGGCAGAGCGGCTTGTACTACTTCTACGAAGATGTCGCGGGCAACAGTTCCAACTTCGACAGCGCCACCCAGCTGCAAACCAGCTACCTGCAAAACCGCCAGAAAAACACCGCGTACGCGGCGTTCGGCTCGCTCACCTATGACGTCAACGACAGGCTGAAGCTGCGCGGCGGCTTGCGCTATACCGAGGACAAGAAGGATTTCTCCAATGAAGTCGCCAACAACGTGACGTTTACCGGTCCAGGCTCGATCAGCGAAAACAAATCGAAGGTGAGCTGGGATCTCAGCGCCAACTATGCCTTGACCAAGGACGTCAGCACTTATGCGCGGGTAGCCACCGGCTTCCGCGCGCCGAGCATTGCAGCGCCGTCGTCCTCGGTGCCGATCACGGTAGCCAACGCGGAAACCATCACCTCCTATGAAGCGGGGATCAAGGCCGACCTCTTCAACCGCCGCGCCCGCGCCAACTTCAGCATCTACAGTTTCGACGTCAAGAACCAGCAGCTGACGGCGGTCGGCGGCAACTCCAACTCGATCATGCTGGTGAACGCGGCAAAGACAGTGGGGCGCGGCGCAGAGTTGGACCTGGAGGCGAACCTGAGCGAGCGCCTGCGCGTCACCGTAGGCGGCAGCTACAACTACACGCAGATCCGCGATCCGAACCTGCTGGTGGCCGGCTGCGCATCCTGCACCGTGCTCAACACCCAGGTGCGGCCGGGCTTGTATTCGATCGACGGCAATCCCTTGCCGCAAGCGCCGAAATGGATCGCCAACGTGACGGCGCGCTACGGCATCCCGATGGGCAACAACGATGAACTGTTCTTCTATACCGACTGGGCCTACCGCAGCAAGATCAATTTTTTCCTGTACAACTCGACCGAGTTCACCGGCAAGCCCTTGCTGGAAGGGGGCTTGCGCGTGGGCTACAAGTGGGATGGCGACAAATATGAAATCGCTGCGTTCGCCCGCAATATCACCAACAAGATCGTGGCGGTCGGCGGCATCGATTTCGACAACCGGACCGCGTTCATCAACGAACCGCGCATGTTCGGCGTGCAGTTCCGTTCCAATTTTTAGATACGGCGGCAAGCAAGTCTTGGAAGGCATGTCAGAGCACCTCGTCATCCCCGCAGTTTTTACTCTGATACTCTGATTTTTATATAAGGCGGATTATGAAAGCGAAGTTCATGCAGCGCCAGCTGCTGTCGGCCCTGTTCATGCTGGGCGTTGCCGTAACGGCGCAGGCCGAAGGCAAGCGCAAGGTGATCATCGACGACGACATCGGCGGCCCGCGCGCGGCGCAGCTGATGGCGATCCAGTCGCCGGATGTGGAAGTGCTGGGCATCACGATTGTCAGCGGCTCGACCTGGCGCGACGAAAATATCGCGCATGCGCTGCGCACCCTGGAAGTCATCGGCCGCAGCGATATCCCGGTGATTCCCGGTTCGGCTTTTCCATTGCTGAACACGCAGGAAGCCACGCGCCGCTGGGAATCCCTGTACGGCAAGCTGGTGTACAAGGGCGCCTGGACGGATGAGAAATGGCCGGACGGCACCATCCAGAGCCAGCCCAATTACCACGCCCACGATTTCGTTCCGCAGCTGCCGGAAGGCATGCCGCATACCAAGCCGTCGGCTGAAATCGCCGCCAATTTCATGATCAGGAAAGTCCATGAGTTTCCGGGTGAGGTGACCATCCTGGCGACCGGGCCGATGACCAATGTGGCGCTGGCGATCAGCCTCGATCCCAGTTTTGCCGCCACCGCCAAGGAAATCGTCTACATGGGCGGCAGCCTGAATCCGCACCAGATGCTGCCATCCAAGTCTGCCGAACAGTTTGCGCGCGAGTACGTCAACACGCCGCGCCTGGAATTCAATTTTCGCTGGGATCCGGAAGCGGCCAAGATTGCCTTGCGCGCGCCATGGAAACATATCGTGATGGTGCCGGTCGATCCGTCGACCGCTACCGAGCTGAGCGCCAGGCTGCTGAACGACATGACCAGGTCCGGCACGCCGCTGGCGCAAATGGTGAAGAAGGTGACCGAGACCGGCTTCCCGCTTTGGGATGAACTGGCCACCGCGGTCTGGCTGGACCCGACGCTGATCAGCAAATCCGACCAGCTGTATGTCAGCATCGACACCGACTTCGGCGCCGGCTACGGCAATACCTTGTCCTGGCCGGCAGCGTACGCGCCGCCCGGCCTGATTGCGCAGGTGAGCACGGTGGTGCGCGAAGTCAATGTAGCGGCATTTGAAAAGATGATGATCAGGCTGATGAACCTGCCGACGCCGCCGGCGCCGCAGCCCTAGGAGCCTGAACGCATGCAGCTCGCCGGACGCAGGCCGCGCCCGGCAAGCCGATCCGCTGTTATTGCGAGGTCTTGTCGGAAGGATAAAGCAGGGAGTCGCGCAGCAGGTAACCCATGGGCATGCCCATGTTGATCTTCTTCGATCCGTGCGGCTGGGTGAACCAGAAACTGTAGATCTTCTGGAAATCGCCCTCGTTGATCATGCGCACCATCTCCTTGTCGACCAGCTGCTTGAAGGCCGGATCGTCCTTGCGGAACATCAGGGAATACTGCTCGATCGAGAGCGGGTCGCCCAGCACGGTGAAGTCGGACGGCGTCTTGGCGGTGGCGCGCAGGCTGTACAGCAGCACGTCGTCCATGGCGTAGGCATCGGCCTTGCCCTGCTCGACGAAGCTGAACGATTCGGCATCGTCCTTCGCTTCCACCACCTTGATGTTGAGCGAGCGCACATTGCTGCGGTCGTTGACCAAGTCGATGGTGGTGGTGCTCTTGGTGATGACGATGGTCTTGCCGCGCAGGTCGGACCAGTTCTTGATGTCGCTGCCCTTCTTCACGATCATGCGCACGCTGGAAAAGAAGTTCGGCACGGTGAAGCCGACGCGGGTGCGGCGCTCGGCGTTATTGGTGGTAGAGCCGCATTCCATGTCGGCCTTGCCGTCGATGATGCTGGAAAAGCGGGTGGTCGAATCGACCGGCACATAAGCTACCTTGAGGTTCGGCAGCTTCAGTTCGCGCTTCACCGCATCGGCGATCTTCAGGCACATGTCGATCGAATAACCGACGATCTGCTTGTTTTCATCGGTGAAGGAAAACGGTGCGGTTTCGCGATAGGCGAAGGTGATGGTCTGGCTGTCGCGGATCTTGCTAAGGGTGTCGCCGGCACTGGCGGCCAGTGGTGTCAGGATACATAAGAAGGTCAAACCATGCTTGATCACACCACGCATACAGAAAACTCCGATAGGTCGCAAACGGCCGCCGCCGGCATGACCGGCAGCGGCCGAACAATTGATTGAGGGGGTTCATTTCCTCGCGACAATATATCAGTACTTGATGCGCTTGCGGTGGCTGTTACAAATTGGATACATGATTTTACATACGATTTTTACAAGCGCGTTTTACATGTGATCAAAGCGCCAATTGCGGCCGCCGCTTGTGCTGCCGCGCCTTACGACCTGGCGGAATAGAAACGATAGATTGCCTGGTAAGGCACGCGCGTCTGCTGGCCCAGCCGGGCCTGATCGCAGCCGTCCGCCGGCGCCGCGCCGCCCAGGGTCTGCAGGCGCTGGATGCTTTGCGTGCGGCTGAAGACACCGCTGCCGGAAGTGGATTTGGCATTCAGCAGCAACCACGCGATGGCGTCCGCATCCGGCGCCTTGCTCTGCGCCTGGACGGCGCCGACCACCTTGCTGCCGTCATTCGATTCCCAGGTCGGGCCGGCATAGTGCTTGCCGATCTTGTTGTCGTGCTGGTCATACAGCTCGGCTTGCGGCGCCACGAAATGCCATTCGAACTTCGATGCGTCCGCGGCCGCTGCCGCACATTGGTAGATTTGCACGCCGGTGGCCTTTGCCTCCAGCGTCAGCACCTGGGTCGACGCGACCTGCAGGTTGTCCGGCACCGCGATCGGCGCCAGCGCCGGGGTGCTCGCGCAGCCTGCAAGAAACGGCGCGCAGCCTGCCAGCACCGCAGCGCTTAATACTTTTTTCAACATGTTGTTTTCTCCGCAATAAGGTTGGCACAGGCACATAATTGCCTGAAAGCATCCGCATTGTAAGCGCTGGAGCCTTACTCCGCTGGCGCGGCCGGAGCCCTGGCCTTGAACCACGCCGCGGTAGCCGCATCGGCCGGAAAAAAGGATTCGATCCGCAATTCATGTACGGTGACGTCATGCGGCGTGCCCATGGTGGCGATCGAGGTGAACAGGTTAAGCTCGACGCCGTCCTTGCGGATCGTCATCGGCAGGAAAGGCAGCACCCGCGTATCGAGGTTGGGCATCTGCGTCGCCGCCTTGATGCCCGGTAGCGCTACCAGCTGCTCCAGCAGCGCGGTGGCTTCGCTGCCGGGGCCGTCGCTCATGGCTTCGCGCTGGATCCAGTGCAGCAGGTCGGCGCTGACATCCTGCCAGTTGAGCAGATGCTTGCGGATCGCCTGCGGGTCCAGCATCAGCTTGAGGACGTTGACGCCTTCGCGCGGCAGCGGCTGCGTGTCCGGCATGTCGAGCAGCCAGCGGATCATCATGGCGGCGGGGCCGTTGCTCATCACCAGGTTCCATAGCCGGTCCACCACCAGCGCCGGATACGGCGCATGCTGCGCCAGCATGAAATCGAGCGCCTGCTTGACCGCGGCCAGTTCGGGATCGGACAATTTGCGCTCCTGGTAGGCCGGCGCGAAACCCGCCGCCAGCAGCATCACGTTGCGCTGGCGCAGCGGGATGTCGAGCGCCGTGCCCAGCTTCAGGATCAGCTCCCGGCTCGGCTGCGAGCGGCCGCTCTCCAGGAAGCTGATATGGCGCTGCGAGATATGGCTTTCGGCCGACAGCCGCAGCTGGCTATAGCCGCGCTTGTCGCGCCAGTAGCGCAAGGCTGCGGCAAAGTCGTTGAAGTAGCGGTGCCGCGCGCCTTGTTCAGCGCCTTGCTTTACACCCGCGCTGCTGTCCGGCTCCGCCACCATTTGTGATGCACCCATGAGCTGTCTCCGAAGAATTATGCGCAGTGTAGCGCGCTATCCGCGGCTATGCCGGCACCGTCATCGCATCCAGGAAGCCGGTGACGCTGCGGATGCGGCCGTCGGCTGCCACCACGGCGATGTCGGTGCCGTAGGCCACCGGCTCGGCGCCGTCGGCGCCCAGGGTCCAGGAAAAGCGCACGACATCGTTGTGGCCGTCCTGCTTGCCGTGCAGGCGGAAGCGCAGGCCGGCGAACTGCTGCTGCACCGCGCCTATCATGGCATCGAGGCCATCGTGGCCGGCGCTGCGCACCATCGGATCGAGATACACCGCATCCGGCGTGAACACGTTGGCGATCAGGGCGCGGCGGCGCACCGCATCGGCTTCGCTCCAGGCCGCGATGTAGCGGCTGGCGATGGCATTGGCTTGATCGGCGATGGTTGCAGTGTGGTTGATGTCAGTCATGATCGTGCTCCTTCAAGGTGTGCTGGTTTAGGAAGAATGCGTTGTCGTTGTCGACAGAAACATTCTCCGCCCGCCGGGGAGCACGGTCGATTACCTCCCAGGTAATCAAAGCAAGGAATGCCGGCTAGGGCTGGGGCTGGAGCAGCGTCCCGGCGGCCAGCGGCTTCATGACGCCCGCCATGGAAAACAGCCCCAGCTGCGCCGGCCCCGGGCCGGGCGTCTTCAGCAGCGCGGTGAGGGGCGCATCGCCGGCGCCTTGCCGCGCCGTGAAATGGCGGCCGCCATCGCTGCTGAACAACAGCGCGCCGCCCACGCCGCCCGCCACCAGCTGCTGCGCGGACAGCAGGGCGACATCGGTCAGCGACTGCGTGGTGCCGGAAGCCACCGCCTGCCAGCTCTTGCCGTCGTCATTGCTGCGGACGATGTGGCCGCGCATGCCCACCGCCACCACGCTGCTCTGGCCATTGTCGGAAAACGCCAGCGCGCTCCACAGCGAGCCCTTGGCGCCGCTGTCGATCACGTCCCAATGCTTGCCGCCGTCTTCCGAGCGGAATACCGTGCCGGCTTCCGCCATGATCAATAAAGCGCCGCCGGGCGTGGCGAGGATGCGGTACAGGTGGCGGTCGGCGGCGTCGCCGCTGGCCAGTTTCAGCTCGCTCCAGCTGGCGCCGCCGTCGCTGGTGCTCAAGGCCATGCCGAACAGACCCACCGCGATGCCGTTGCTGGCGTCGCCGAACCAGATCGACAGGATCGGCTGTTCCTGGCCGTACTGCTGGCGCAGCAGTTGCCAGTTTTCGCCGCCGTCGGTGGTTTTCAGGACCACCCCGTCATGGCCGGCGGCCCAGCCTGTATTGCGGTCGATAAAGCACACCGTGGTCAGCATGGCGCGGGTCGGCACGCTGCGCGCCTGGCGGTATGTGCTGCCATCGTCGGACAGCAGGATGACGCCGTGCTCGCCCACCGCGACAATCCTGCTGCCCGCTCCCGCGCCGGCGGTGGCGGCAGCCAGCAAGGGGCCGCTGCTCGCCTGCGGGCGGATTTGGGCGGGCCGCCTGGTCGGCCAGTCGGATGCGGCCTGGCCTGCGGCGCGCGTACTCGGGCAGAGCACCGCCAGTGTCAATAAGCCGGCCGTCAGGAAGCCGCCGAAACGGGCTGTCTTTCGATATGAAACGATTGACGCTGGAAACATGGATATCCTCAATGAGCCGCATAAGACGGTGTGCGCAGCATGCCGGCGCGGCGCGGGAACAGGCTCTCCAGCACCACGGCGAAGGCCGGCAGCAAGGTCACCGCCATCACCATGTTGACCAGGAACATGAAGGTCAGCAGCTTGCCCATGTCAGCCTGGAACTGCAGCGGCGAGAACGACCAGGTGGCGACCCCGATCGACAGCGTCAACGCGGTAAACACCGTCGCCACGCCGGTCTCGTGCAAGGTGCGTTCGAGCGCGCTGCTGATGTCGAGGCCGGCGCCCAGGTGCAGCTGCAGGCGGTTGTAGATATAGAAGGCATAGTCGACGCCGATGCCGGTGGCCAGCACCATCACCGGCAAGGTCGCTACCGTCAGGCCGATATTCAGGTCCTTCATGAACCAGTAGCCGAGCCAGGTGGCGACCGTCAAGGGCAGGCAGCAAGCCAGCATCGCGCGCCAGTCGCGATAGGCCAGCAACACCAGCAGCAGGATGGCGCCATAGACGTACAGCATCATCGGCAGCTCGCTGCGCTCCAGCACCTCGTTGGTGGCGGCCTGGACGCCCGCGTTGCCGCTGGCCAGCCGGATCTTCACCCCGCTCAACTGATTGGCGCGGCGCAATTCCTCGACCGCGGCGACCACGCCCTTGATGGTGACGGCCTTGTGATCGCTCAGGTACAGGTTGACGCCCTGAGCCCGGCAATCGGATGATGAGAAGCCGTGCAGCTGGTTGTTGGCGCTGCCGAACTGCGAGCCGAGGCCGCGGGCGTCGCGGGTGATGGTGTTCATTTTCGGATTGCCTTCGTTGAGGCCGGCATTGACGCCCTTCAGCACGTCGGCCACTGAGCGCACCGACAGCACGCCGGGCACGCTGCTCATCTGCTGCGCAAAGTCATCCATGAACAGCTGGGCATCGGGGCGGGCGCAGGCGTCCAGCTGCCCCGCCGGCGCCACTTCAAACACGACAGTCAGCCAATCCAGCCCGACGTCGAAGCGCGCCGTGATGTCGGCGGCATCGCGGTTGAAGCGCGCCTCCGGCCGCAGCTCGGCGGCCCCGGCCTGCAGGCTGCCGACATGGCGGCCCTGGCTTTGCCAGACCGCGACGCCGAACAATGCTGTCCCCAGCGCCACCACGATCCAGGCGTTGCGCGGCCGCGCCACCAGCTCCAGGCCGCTGAGCCAGCGGCTATGCTGCTCGCGGCGGCCGATGGCGCACTGCGCGTATTCGCGCGAAAAACTGAAATAGGAAGCGGCCAGCGGCAGCATCACCAGGTTGGTGACGATCTTGTAGCCCACCCCTATCGATGCCGCGATGGCCAGCTCGCGTATCATCGGAATCGGAATCAGGGTCAGCGTGATGAAGCTGATGAAGGCCGTCACCAGCGCCAGCGTGCCGGGTATCAGCAGGCCGGTGAAACTGTGACGCGCCGCCAGTTCGGTACTCTTGCCGTCGGCGATTTCACGGACGATGTAATTGATCTGCTGCACGCCATGCGAGACGCCGATGGCGAAAACAAGAAAAGGCACCAGGATGGCCAGCGGATCGAGGCCGAAGCCGAGCAGCCGCAAAGTGCCGAACTGCCACACCAGCGAACTGAGCGAGCACGCCAGCGGCAGCAAGGTCAGGCGCAGCGAGCGGCAGTACCAGTACACCGACAGGCCGGTCAGCAGCAAGGCGATGCCGAAGAACAGCATGACCTTGCTGGCCTCTTCGCCGATATCGCCGATGGCCTTGGCGAAGCCGATGATCTGGATTTCCACATCGGCATTTTCAAACTGCCTGCGCACCTTGTTTTCCAGCAGCTGGTTGAAGCTGCGGTAGTCCAGCGGCTGGCCAGTCTGCGGATCGCTGTCCTGCAGTTCGGCCAGCACCATGGCGCTGCTCTGGTCGCGCGACACCAGGTTGCCTAGATAGCCGCCGGCGGCGACCCGCTCGCGGATGTCGGCGATCACCTGCGGATTGAGCTTGTCCGGGATGATCTCGCCGCCGGTGATCGGCAGCGCCTTGAAGCCCTCTTCCGTGATTTCGGTGAAGAAGACGTTGGGAGTCCAGAGCGATGTAACGCTGCTGCGGTCGACGCCCTGCAGATAGTTGACGGCCTCGGTCACGCCCAGCAGCTGGCGCAGCACCGGCGGATTCCAGATCGTGCCGTGACGCGCATGCACCACCACGATCAGGCGGTTGGCGCCGAACAGCGCCTCGCGGTACTGGTTGAAGGTCTTGATGTATTCGTGCTGTTGCGGCAAGGTCTTTTCAAACCCGGCCGACATGCGCAAACCTAGCGCCAGCACCGCCATGCACGCGGTGAACGCGGCAAAGGCCAGCAGCACCGGCAGGCGCCGCCGAAACAGCGCCGACTCCAGCCGGCCCACCATGCGCAGCAGCCGGCTGTCCTGCGGAAGATGTTGCGTTGAACCACTCATGCTTGCATCCAATCCCTGGTCAGAACGAAGTCGTGAAACTGAAAGTAGCGAAGTCGCGGTCGCGCATCAGGTTGGACTGGCCGCCGCCGTAATTGTGGGTGTAGTCGACCCGCATCTTGGTGGCCGGCTTGGTTTTGAAATCCACGGTAAGGCCGACCACCACAGCGCCCGCCCCCTCGACGAAACCTGGCAAGGCGCTGGCCGACACGCCGGACATGCCATACGACAGCGACAGGTCCGGCGCATAGGATGCCTGGCCGCCGAACGCGGCCGGATAGTTGACCGCGATCTGCGCCACCAGGCCGCTGGACAGCCTGGTCGGCACCCGGTAATCGGAGGCGACCGAATACGGGATGCCCCGGTTGAGATCGAGATCCGGATAGTAAGCCGCCGCCAGCTCGGAAGTGAACGAACCCTCGGTCGCGCCCAGCGCCCGCAGCAGGCCGCCGAAGCTGCCGCCCGGGGTGAAGATATTCAGGGCGGTCAGGTGGAACTGGTATTTCTTCTGGTCGACGGCGCCGCGGCAGACGTAGCCGGTGGGGCGGTAGTTGGCCGGGTTGAGGTCGGCGTTGCAGTAGTACGGATTGGCCGGATTGGCGACGATGGTCGGATCGATGGGAATGCTTTCCTTCGGCCGGAAAGACAGTTCCGTGCCGAACGCCCAGTCGCCGGCGCGGGTGTTGTAGGAAACGCCGAACAGGTTGCGGTCTTCAGCATAGTCCAGATAGATATCCTGCCAGCCGAAGGGATTGGCGGTGGCGCCCTGGTTGACGCGGATGCTGGCGAAAGGGATCTTGTCGTGATAGCGCACGTAGTACAAGGCCAGCTCGTCGCCGCTGTCGGGAAAGGTGTAGCGCGTGGACAGGCCGAACTGCCCGCTGTTCCTGGGATTGTGATCGATGCCGCGCGGGATCACGCTGCCGCTGTGGACCAGCGGGCCAAACAGCGGATTGAGATTGGGATCGGCCAGCTCGCCCGCAGTCAGCCGGCGGTTGAATGGCAGGCCGGTACTGGGATTGATGCCGATGATGCGGGTGCCGGTATCGCCCACCGTGCCCGGCGGCGCCGGCGGCAGGCCGAGCGGACCGGTGACGGAATTGACCAGCGAGGTCGGCAGGAAGGCGCCGCTGGAGCCGCGTCCGACGATGTCGCTGGTGGAAAAGAAGGTGCCGACCGGATCGAATTCATAGCCGTTCCAGCGGGTCTGGTAATAGCCCTCCACGCTCAGCCCTTTCGCCACTTCGGCGTTAAGCGAGAGTATCGGCGCCGGCCGGAATATTTCCTTGAGCTGGACGCCCGGACTGTGCGCGCGCCGGACATCGATGGAGTTGATCGAATTGATCCCGCCAGGGATGAAAATGTCCTCTCCCCAGCTGATCACCTGGTTGCCGACCCGCACCCGCACCGGATGCCGGTCGATTTCGAATTCTTTGTTGACGTAGGCATCCAGCAGGCGGATGTCGTGCACCGCATGGCTGCGCGCATCGGGTTCCAGATCGGCGTAGCTGGTGCGGTCGGCGGCAAAATCATAGGACCAGGCGGCGCGCATCAGGCCGCTCCAGCCATCCGGCGCCTTGAGGTACAGGTCGTGCACGCCGCGCAGGGCGGCAGAAAATACCTGCCCGCTTTTATAGTTGAGGTTGCCATTGTCCTGGTTGAGCCGGGTCAGGTCGTAGGACTGGTTGAAATTGAGCGGATCGCGGCGCGCGATGTCGACCTGGCCGCTGCTGGCGCAGCCGCCGTTGTCCTGGCCGATGAAGCTGCAGTTGGGGCTGGACGTGCGTACGCCGACGCCGAAGGAAACCGAAGAATCGAAACTGCCGCTCAAGCCGTTGCCGAGATCAAACTGCTCCGCCCTGGCCGCATGGCTGAACACCGTCGAACTGCCCCAAACCAACGCCACCGCCATGCCAGGCCGGAAACTGCACAAGCGGCCCTTCTTCCTGTTCGCCATCTTCTTCATTCCTGTCTCTCCCCGGGATCCGGATCAACCGCGCGATTTTTATTGGCGGCGGCCAGCCGTTCGGCTGCCGCCATGGCTGTCAGCGAGTGGCGAAACGGCGCAGGCCGTCAGGCTCGAACATCGATTCCTTGACCCGCCCGTCGCGGCCGGCCAGCCAATCGGACTGCTTTTGCCCGGCCGGGATCCGTTCGGCGATATAGCGCCCCAGCGCCAGGTCATGGCTGGCATACGCTTCCTGCACGCAGGCCGGCAGCTCGGTCGCCATCACCACCCCGCTCTCCATCACGCGCTGGACCTTGCCCTGGCCGTCGTACAGGTCCTGCACCAGGATCTGCCAGGAATCTTCATCCAGGTAAAAGGTCCGCTTGGGGAAGGTATGGCGCGCGCCCTGCTTGACGGTGGCTTCGATCTCCCACACGCGGTGGGTTTCGTAGCGCGCCAGGTCGCGGCTGAGGAAGGCCGGCTGCACGACGTCGCCGATCTTGGCCTGCACCGAATTGAGCTTGTTCCAGTTGTAAGGAACGATCATTTCCTTCTTGCCGACCAGCTTGTAGTCGTAGCGGTCCAGCGGGCCGTTGTACATGGTGTACTGGTCGATGGTTTCCAGGTTTTCATCGTTGAGGATGGGAGCGTCGTAGGAATAGGTCGGCGCCCGCCGCACCCGGCGCTGGCTGGCGAAGTACAGCCAGATGTCGTTCGGCTTGCCGATATACGCGTGCGACAAGGTGACGTCGCCGGCAAACTGGGCCGGTGCGATATACGGGCTGAGGTAGAGCGACTCGACCCCTTTGGCGCCGGCGATGTTGTTGTTCTTCGGTTCCGACAGCGGGAACATGATGTAGTCCTCCTGCACCAGCGGCTGGCCGATGTCGCTGCCGCCTTTCGGCGGCACTACCGTGGAGTAGGCCCAGGTCAGGCCCTCGCCCTGGTAGCGCATCTTGAAGTTCCACATGGCTTCGACGCCGCTGGCCGGCATCGGGAACGGATAGCCGGCGGTCTTGGCTTCCGCCAGTTCGTAGCCGTTGGCCGCCAGCTTGGCGAAACCGGCATTTTCCTTGCTGCGCTGGTAAACCACTTCCGGATAGCCGCAGGAACGGTGCGTCGGATAGACATCCACACGATAGCCCTTGATGCTCTTGATCAGCTGCACCTGGCCGGGCGACAGCCTGGCGGCATATTTATCGACATTGGCGGCATTGATCGAGTACAGCGCCTTGTCGCCGGCGTAGGGATCCGGCCGCGGCTGGCCGGCCTTGTAGCCGCCTTGCGGATTGACGTCGCCGCCGCTCCAGGCGGGGATCACGCCATCCTTGCTGCCGGCTTTTTCGGCGCCTATCGGCGTCAGCTCGGCGCCCAGTTTCGAAGCCTGCTGCGCCCATGCCAGCGGCGCCAGCAGGCAGGCGATGGACAGCATCAGCAGCGAAGCTTTCGGTTTGATCGGGTGCATTTTCATTTTTATATCTCCTCGCAGGTCAAAGCACAAAAGTTTAGAAAGCGCAGTTCACTTACTTGACGGCGGCGCGGCTCGCGGCAGGGGCAAAGGCGATTGCCGCCAGCGGAATGCCCAACAGCACCACGGCTCCCAGCGCCATGCCGAAGCGCTCGGCGCCGAGGGCGCTCAACAGCCAGCCGGCCGCAGTGGTGCCGAACGCCACGCCGGCCAGCGTCACCACCACAGTGCGCGACACCAGCGAGCCGTCGCTGTCGATCTCGGACAGCAGGCCGGTAAGGAAGGGAGTCAGCGCGTAGAAGCCGATATTCAGCAGCAGCTGACTGCTGAAATAAGCGGCGCCGCTGCGGGCCGAAAAGAACCACATCACCGAGGCCATCATCAGCAGCAGCGCCGCCACGATAATCATGCGCCGATGCTGGCCGCTGCCGCGCCAGGAAGACGCGATGCAGCCGAGGAAACCCAGAAAGGAAGAAATCGACAACAGGACGCCGATGGTCGAGATTGCCAGTCCGGCATGCTGCCCGGCCAGCTCGGTCACCGCCCACTGGCCGGCCTGCACGCCATAGACCAGGATGGTGAGCAGCCAGACGGCGCCGATGCGCAGCCACGGCAGGGCGCCGGCGGATGTCTTTTTTACGGCGCGGCCGTCATGGACGATGGCGCGGCCGGCTTGCAGCAGCACCGGCGCGGCGCACAGCGCCAGCATGGCCAGCGCCAGGAACAGCCACTGCGCCGCCCAGCGCTCCGGCAGGTAGGAAATGCCGATCAGCAGGGCGCCGTTGACCAGCCCGGCCGCCAGCACGATCACGCCCCAGATGCGCTCGGCGGACGGCTGGTTGGCGACCCTGGCTGCCACCAGCATGAACAGCATCCCTTCGAACACGCCGGCCATGCCGCGCGTTATGCCGACTGCCTGCGCCGTCGCCAGCAGCGCACTGGCGGCCTGCATCGCCACCGTCCCCAGCATGCCGATCCAGGCAAAGCGGCTGGCATGGCGTGCCACCAGGTGCGGCAGCAGCATGCAGCTGAGCGCCATGCCCAGCATTTCAAAGCCGGTCATCATGGTGGCCTGGCCTTCGTCCAGGCCGAAGCGCAGCATCAGGGCGGCAACGATGAAAGGCGTCAGGATAGTACCGTTGATGGCTACCGCATAGACGATCGCCAGGCGCAGCATTTCGCGCCGCCCCGGCGCTGCCGGCGACAGCGCCTTGCCGGCGGCGGCATGCACGGATGGAGCCGTAGCTTGAACAGAAGCGGGCGCTGCGCTTGAAGCCATGTCGTCATCTCCCTTGGACGGGTGTTTTATATTGGTACGGCGGGATCGTGCATCCTGCGTCGGCGGCCATCCGTCTGTCGCGGAATTCGGCCTCCTTGGTTTTCCGGCGTTTCCTTCCGACTGCTACCAGCGCACCACCTGGCTGGTCAGGCCGCGCTCTTCCAGATAGCGCTTGCGGCCGGCCTGGCCCTTCTTTTCAAACCAGTTGATGATCTTGCCGATCCGGTTCGGAAACAGCATCGCCAGCCTGACCAGCATGGCGTCGGACATTTTCGGGTAACGCTCATAGCGCGGATCGCGCAGCATCCGCAGCATCTCGTCCGCCACGTGCGAGGGGCTTTGCGGCGGATCGATGAAGTTGAGCGCGCTGCCGCCGGTCAAGGCTTCATGCCGCAGCTGCGCGGTATCCACCGAAGATGGCAGGATGCCGCCGACCTTGATGCCCTTCTTTTCAAAATCCACCGCAATCGACAAGGTGGCGCCGCGCAATCCGAACTTGCTGGCACTGTACAACGGACTCTCCGGCATCGGCAAGACGCCGCCCAGCGAAATCGTGTTGATGATGCGCGGATCGGGCGCGAGTTTCAGCAGCGGCACCATGATGCGCGACAGCAGCAGCGGCGTGATCAGGTTGATCTGCAAATCGCTTTCGATGTGGTCAAGCGCATACTCGTCGAAACGGTCGGTGCGCACCACGGCGGCGTTGTTGAGCAGGATATCCAGGTGGCCGAACTGTTGCTCGACCTGCTGGCGGATCTGTTCCAGCAGATCGCGCCGGCAGAGGTCGCCGGCGATCAGCAGCGGCTTGCCCTTGAGGCCGGCGGCCAGCTCGTCGAGGCCGGCCCGATTCAGGTCGCACAGGACCAGCCGCAGGCCGGCATCGTCCAAGCGCCTGGCGATCTCGCGGCCGATGCCGCCGGCGGCGCCGGTCAGCAGGGCGACCCTTCCGGCAAACTCCGGACCGAGCTTCATGCCGCCTCCTTCAGCGCATTTTTCTGGCGCTGCGGCGCTTGTTCCGGCTGCGGCTTGAGCATCTGCGCGTAATCGCCATCCCGCAATGCCGGCCAGCCGATGCGCTTGTGCAGTTTCTTCAGGTAGCGCTTGAGCGCATGCACTTCCAGGTAGACGGTATGGCGCTGCGACTTGATGAACTTGATGCCGCCGGAAAGATCGGGGTCGTCATGCGCGATCAATTCATCGAAGGCGCGCACTCGCTCCGGCCCGGCGCCTTCGGTGAACTGATCGCGCAGATAGCTGGCGATCAGGTGCGCCTGCGCATCGAACAACTTGAAGGCGCTGGAGTTGGTTTCGATATAGCCGATGCCGAACAGGTTGCGGTGCGCGCGGTTGAACACCGACAGATACATCTGCGGCCGTCCGCCCTGCCATTCGAAATAGCTGCCGGCGTAAGGCGCGCTCCATTTATAGCCGGTAGCGTACAGCACCAGGTCGAGCTGCTCGCGGCTGCCATCCTTGAACACCACCTCGTCGCCATCGTAGCGTTCGACATCCGGCCGCACGGCGATATTGCCATGCTGCAGATGATGCAGCAGCTGGGTATTCATCAGCGGATGGCTTTCAAACAGCTTGTGGTCCGGCTTCGGCAGGCCGAAGCGGGTGAGGTCGCCGGTGATCATCTTGAGAATGCCGCTGAATACCGGACGCTCCATCCACATCGGCAGCTGCGGCCCCTTCTCGGCAAACTCGTCGGACGGCACGCCGAACAGGTGCTTGGGGATGAAGTGATAGCCGCGCCGCATGCTGATGAATGCGCTATCGGCATAGGTGGCGGCATCGCAGGAAATGTCGGCGCCGGAATTACCCGCGCCGACCACCATCACGCGCTTGCCCTTGAATTCCTCGCCGCGCTTGTAGCTGACGGAATGGCGGATCTCGCCGTTGAACTGGCCCTTGATTTCCGGCAGGCTGGGATCCCAGTTGCAGCCGGTGGCGCAGATCACCGCGCCATAGCGGCGCTGCTCGCCGTTCTCCAGCGTCACTTGCCAGCGGCCGTCGGCCAGCTTGTCTATGCTGCGCACCGATATACCGAAGCGGATGTTGTCGTACAGGCCAAAGGCGCGCGCGAACGATCTTACATAGCTGACAATCTGCTGGTTGGTTGGATAGTCGGGATAGTCTTTCGGCATCGGGAAGCCGGCGTAGCCGGACTGGTCGCGCGATGAAATGAAATGGGCCGACTCATACATCGGGCTGCCCGGGTTGTTCATGTCCCAGATGCCGCCGACATCGCTATGGCGCTCGAACTGCTCGTAGCTGACGCCCTGCCGCTTCAGCGCGCGGGCGGCACTGAGCCCGCCGGGACCGCCGCCGATGATGCACACTGCTGCGTTATTGCCGGAAACGGATGAAGCACTCATAGACTCTCTCCTGGACACAAGCTGCTGTTTGAATTCTTTGCGTGCCTCAAATGTATCCAAGTCCCGGGCGTGGAGTGAGGGCCGAAACGGACGGCGGGAGGGTCTTAAACGGACAGAATATTGTCCGGCGCATGCATGAGCACTGGACAGCCAGCGATCATGTGATCACAATGAAAAGCATGAAACCGACCGCCAAACCGGAACGCCTCGACCCGCGCTATTCGACCGCATCGATCAATCCGCTGACGCCGCGCTACCTGTCGATCGTGGCGCACGAACGCGGCTACGACAGCGACTCGCTGTGCCGCGGCCTCGGCTTCAGCGTCGACGACCTCAACCAGCCCAACTTCAAGATTTCCTATCGCCAGGGCAGCATGATGATACGCCGCGGCCAGAAGCTGATCGGCGACACCGGGCTGGGGCTGGCTGTGGGCAGCCGGCAGACGCTGGTGTCGTGGGGATTGGTGGGCTTCGGCATGATGACCTGCGCCACCTTGGGCGAAGCCAGCGAAATGGGGATCCATTATCAGAAAGGCGCCGGTTCGCTGATCCATATCGCCATGGAGCTGCAGGGCCAGCAGGTGGCGATCCTGGCCGATCCGCAGTTCTACGATCCGGATATCGAAATGTTCCTGATCGAAGAAGCGTTCTCCAGCATGGTCAACATCGTGCGCCACCTGGCCGGCCCGCAGTTCACGCCAAGCGCGGTCGAACTGGTGTACCAGCCGCCGCCGCATGCGGCCATCTACGATACGATTTTCCGCTGTCCGGTACGCTTCGGCTGCTCGCGCAACCGCCTGATCACCGACGTCAACTGGATGAATTATCCACTGCCGACCTACGACGCGCTGGTAGCCAAGACGGCCATTAAACTGATCGAAGAGAACCTGGCGGTGGAACAGGAAAAGGTCGATCTGTCGACCACCATCGAACGCGCGATCCGCGACAACCTGAAGGATTTGCCGACTTTGCAAAGCATCGCCTCCACCTTGAATATCGGCGAACGGACCTTGCGGCGACGCCTGAACGACGCCGGCTTCTCCTATCAAAGCCTGCTGGAATCGGTGCGCAAATCGCGGGCGCTGGAACTGCTGTCGCACTCAAAATTCTCGGTCGCCGACGTCGCTGCCGAGACCGGTTTCAAGGACGTACGCAATTTCCGCCGCGCGTTCAAGCGCTGGACCGGCGTGGCGCCGACCGAGATCCGGGAGTAATATCGCAGACTCATGATTAAAGAAAAACAACATGACTGATTCCTTTTCCTTGTGCCTCGCCGGCGTGCTGCTGAGTGCGTCTCTTGCCGCTTCTGCCGCGCCTGTCGCCGCAACCGCCGCAACAGCCGCAGCGGCCTACGGCCAGGAACTGCAAGGCTTCGCCTATCCCCACGAAATAAAGCATTTCGCTTTTGAATCGCAAGGCGAGCATTTGCAGATGGCTTATATGGACGTGGCCGCTGCAGGCGTCGCCAACGGCCGTACCGTGGTGCTGCTGCATGGGAAGAATTTTTGCGGCGCGACCTGGGACCAGACCATCACCGCCTTGAGTGCGGCCGGCTACCGCGTCATCGCGCCGGACCAGGTCGGCTTTTGCGCTTCCAGCAAACCCGAGCATTATCAATACACGTTCCAACAGCTGGCCATCAACACCCATGCGCTGCTGGAACACCTGGATATCCACAAGGCGGCTGTCATCGGCCACTCCACCGGCGGCATGCTGGCCACGCGCTACGCATTGCTGTATCCAGGCCAGGTGACGCAGCTGGCGATGGTCAATCCGATCGGCCTGGAAGACTGGAAAGCGCTGGGGGTGCCGCACCGCTCGGTGGACCAGTGGTATCAGCGGGAATTGAAATTCAAGGCGGACGATCTGCGCAAGTATGAACTCAACACCTATTACGCCGGCCGCTGGAAGCCGGAGTACGAGCGCTGGGTAGACATGCTGGCCGGCCTCTACCAGGGCCCCGGCCGCAGTCTGGTGGCGTGGAACTCGGCGTTGATCTATGACATGATCTTTACCCAGCCGGTGGTCTATGAATTCAAGGATCTCAAGGTGCCTACCCTGCTGCTGATAGGCGATGCCGATACGACTGCGATCGGCAGCGATATCGCGCCGCCGGAGGTGAAGGCAAGAATCGGAAAATACAATGTGCTCGGCAAGCAGGCCGCCAAGATGATTCCGCAATCCACCCTGATCGAATTCGCCGGCCTGGGCCACGCGCCGCAAATGGAAAAGCCGGATGAATTTCACAAAGCCTTGCTGGACTGGCTGGCGAAGCAATAATCAGCCAGCCCCGTGGCCGGAGCATATCCGGCATCACTGGCGCCTGGTCGCCGCAGCTTGTGCGAACATGGCCTTGATCTCGACCAGTTGCGGCGCCAGCCCTGGCGTCGTGACGTAGGCTGATTGTCCCGGCAGACGCAGACCATCCGCCAGGACACGCTGCTTAAGATCGAAATTGACGGTGATCGCGGTGCCGTCGCCGAAGCTTGAACGCTGCAGCGCCCGGTCCGGCGACAGCACCTTGAAATCAGTCATCGGCTGCGTCATCAGGCGCTGGTGCAAGGGCCGGAATACTTTGTCGTAGGCGGCGATGAACGGCAGGTCGCGCGCCAGCACCGCATCGCTCAGGTGGTACAAGGGCGGCACCATGTATAACAGCTGCTGCAGGGCGCTCGCTTCGCTCCGGCCGGAAAACTTCAGAGTGCCGTATTCCCAGTGGTGGGTAGCAACCACGCTATCGTGCAGCGCGATCTGGTAGAGCGGCAGGCGAAATTCCGGCGCCCGGACATAGCGTGCGATTTCCGCCTTCAGCGGCACCGGCTTGAAGTACATGTCGGGTGCTTCGGGCGGCCAGTAGCCGCCGCGATAGTAGGGAGAAGCCTTGTCCTTCATGGACGGATCCATCCAGGCAAACGGCTGCGTCAGCATGCCGTGGGCAAAGGCGATCTGCGGCGCGTACTGGGAAAGCCCGCCTTCGCTGCCGGTTACCAGGCCCAGCTCTTTGGCGGCATACGACAGGCGCCGCCGACGCGCCTCGGCGTCCTGTTCCTGGCTGGTTTCACGGCCGGGCGTGTAGTCGTCATAGTCGGGGCCGGCCGCATCGACATCGAGGAAGTAACTGTTCAGCCCGGCCGTTCGTGCCACGGCTGCCATGCGCTGCCGCGCGTAGGACTCCACTGCGCGCGCGCTGACGTACACGCCGCGTGCGGCAAAGCCGGTCACCAGTTTGCCGTCGCGGTCGCGATATCCAGCTGCCGCCAGCGTATCGCCCATCTGTGCGGTGGCCCAGGTGCTGGCCTGGTCGGAACGATGGGCGCTGCCGTAACTGTCATACACCCCGACCAGGTAGCCAGCTGCTTCAGCAGCGCGCACCGCCTCGGGATGCCACAGGGCGTCGCGCCAGTCGTCGGCGCCGAGCCAGGCGCGCGCCAGGCCGGCTTGCCGCAGGGCGTCGATAGTGTCAAGCGACAAGCCGCCGCCCCAGCGCGCGGGCGGCGCCAGCGTGCCGCCGAATGCAGCAACCAGCGCGCTGCGTGCCGACTGCGCCCAGGCGGCGTCGGCGGCCGGATCATGCTTGCCCGGCAAAGGCGCTACCGGGGTTGCCGCCAGCACTTTCTGCAAGCCTTCGTTGAGGGCGCGGATCAGCACGGTCTGCAGCCATTTCTCGACATGGCCGCCAGCGCCGGCGGCGCTCTTGAAAGCCGCATCGAAGCTGCCGCGGGTGTCGCCGTCGAAGCTCCGCCACAGTCGTCCGGCAAGATGGGCCTGGTCATCCTTGTGCTGCTGGAACAGGCGGATGAAAGCCGGCCACTGCTGAATATCCCCGGCTTTCAAGAGACCTGCTCCCCACAGATAGATATGCGGCGCGCCCGCCAGCTTGGCGGTGTTCGGCAATGCCGCGATCTTGCCGGCCAGCGACAGGAACTTGCCGCTCGCCTGCAACCAGCTGCGATAAGCACGGGCGCCGGCCAAAGGATCTTCAGGGCCGACCACAAAGCGCACCGTATAGGCGGCGCCCGGGGCCAGCCGCGTGAACTCGTGCGAGAAGCCGGGCAAAGTCCGGCTCTGCGCCTGGCGCATGCTGAACTGCGTGTTGAACGGGGTTTCGGCTATCCAGGTGACGGAGCGGCCGGCGCGCAATTCGGTCCAGAACGGCATGGACAGAAGTTCATTCACCTCGCCCTTGGTTTCGTAACGCTGCTGCAGCCAGGCCATCCAGCCCGGATCGTCCGACGGCACATAGCTGCCTTCGCCGAAGGGTAAGGCATAAGCCTCGATCTCCTGCGGCGCAGCCGTCTGCGGCCAGTCCAGGATGGCCGGCTGCCCGGAGGTGAGCGACAGGCGCAGCGCGCCATTGTCGATATCGGCAACCACCGTCAGGTGATGGGCAGCGGAATCGATGCGCCAGCGATGGTCAGCCTGCATGCTGACCTTGCCTGCGGGAAATGCCGCAGCAGCCAGCGGCGTCGCTGCTGCGCCATGCGGCTCAATTGATATCGCCAGCGTAGCCGGATCGACGATGAAGCGGCCAAACGGCGCAGCCAGCGAGATCGCCTGCCGTTCGGCCGAGAGGGCAATGGATGAAGCCAGGAAAAGGCATATGGCCGCCAGCAAGCAGGGCAAGGACTGGCTATACGGCAGGCGCCGATACAACGAGGGATTTTTCATCAAGGTCAAATCATGTCAACTGGGGAAACCAAGTATCAATGCATTACATTATTTGATTGTCAAAAGAATGTAAGAATACAGCGGCCATGCCGAAGATTTAATTTCCTTTGCCCTGCAGCGGCCCTCCCAGCCGATGTATCGTCCGTACCGTCAGGCCGCCGCGCGCTTCGGCGCGGATCACGGAAATGTCTGTCCACAAGGATTCGGCGTCGCTTCGGTGCGGCCATTGCAGCTGCTCCGGCTTATTGGCGCGCCGCCACCACACCATGTTGAAATCCGGCCGGTGCAGCAACATCTGTTCCACCCACGGTACCGGACAGGCAGTCTCATGTTCCGGCAAGCGCAGCTTGACGACGCCGCTTTCGCGGTTGATCCAGTTGAGCGCGCTGCTGCCCTGCAGCGCCAGCGGCTGGCGCCAGGTTGCGCCGCCCGAGCTGATACTGAGCTGATATACGCCAGGCGGCAAGGGCTCGCCCAGTTCCTTGCTTTCCAGCCTGAACTCGTCGTCGGCCTGATAGCTGGCCGGCGCTTCCGTCAGCAGCGCTTCGCCGCCGGGCATGAGCAAGGAGACGCGCAAGTCGCGGCGGCTGCTCTTGCCGCTCAGCTGGATCCGATAGATACGGTTGAGGGGGATGTCGCGCTGGACCAGCGCCAGGATCGGACTGTCCAGCCAGGACGGTACGGCAACCGGGATATCGTTGCCGCACTGGCGCGAAATCAGCGCGCCCAGGCCGGCTTTCCAGGCGGCGCGCTGGGTCTCGCTGTTGAGCCTCGGCCAGCGCGCTATCAATTGCAGCCATGCGGCTGGCGCATTGTCGCTCAGCAAAGCGTGATAGACCGGTTCCAGCAGCGTGTCCGGCAGCTCGGCGCGCGCCGCGCCGGCGCTCAGACACAGCAGCAGGCCCAGTACGGCCAGGCCTGTCCTCATACCGGCCTTTCCAGGCGATAACCCACGCCGCGCACGGTTTCGATAGGAACGCCAGGAAGTTTCTGGCGCAGCTGCAAGATATGGGTATCGACCGTGCGGGTCGACGGAAAGTGCTGGTAGCCCCAGACCTGGTTGAGCAGTTCGTCGCGCGTGAAGACGCGGCCGGCCATGCGCACCAGCATTGCCAGCAGCGCGAACTCGGTGTGGGTCAAGCTGACTTCCCGCTGCTGCCACAGAACGACATGGCGCGCCGGGAACAATTGCAGGCCGCCCGATTCCAGCAGGCCTTCGCCCAGCGGCCGCAGCTGGGCCCGGATCCGCGCCAGCAATTCGACATGGGAAAACGGCTTGCTGAGGTAATCGCGGGCGCCGGCTTCCAGTCCGGCGACACGGTCGCACACGGCAATCCGCGCCGTCAGGACAATGACCGGCAAGGCCTTCTGCGCCAGCCATTGCGGCAGGAAACGCAGGCTGTCGCCATCGGTCAGCTGACGGTCCAGGATCACCAGGTCAGCCTGGTGCCAGCGGGCGGCAACGGTAGCGGCATCGCACAGCCAGACGCAGGTGAAACCCTGTTGTTGCAGAAATTGCTGCAAACCTGCGCCCAGGGCAGGATCATCTTCGATCAGCAGCAGCGATGCGTTAGGATTATGACTCACACGGCAACTCCAAAGTGAATGTGGTGGGAGGACCGTTCAGGCGGATTCTTCCCTTGAGCCGCTTCATTACGCGGTGGACGATGGCCAGGCCGAGCCCCATGCCGGGACCGGACAGGTCGCTGCGCTGCAAGCGCGCGAGCCGGTATTCTGCCAGCACGCCGCCGTCGCTCACACTCAGGCGCAGGCAGCCTTTGCTCCAGCTGGCGCAGAGACGCACCGGCGCCGCGCCGTAACGATAGGCATTGTCCAGCACGTTATCCAGGCACAGGTTGATCCAGTACAGCGGCAACGCCAGCCGCCGATCCTGCCCCATGCAGAACTGCAAGCCCTGGCGCTGCCCGGCGACCGCATCCAGCCATTCGCTCAGCAACACCCAGGTGGGCGCCTCCAGGATCCCGCGCTCGTCGTCGGCATTGAGATAATGACGGCTGGCGTTGGCCAGCTGGCGCATGCGCTGCACACCGTCGGCAAGCCTGCCGAAGCCGGTTTGCGCACGCTCCGGCAGGGCATCGAAATCGTGGCGGAATGCTTCGACGATATTGCCCAGGTTAGCTATCGGCGTCCGCAATTCGTGGGTCAGCATCTGCAGGATGAATTGCTCGCGCTGGCGCCTCCGGCGGCGTTGCCACCACATGTTGCCCGGCGCGAAAACGATCATCGCTGCAGCCGCCATCAAGATCCAGACCTGCCATTTGTCGATCGCGGAAACGCTGTTGGCGCACATGGTTCCCAGCATCAGGTCGCAGCGCTGGCCGGCCGCCTGCAGCTGCAGGCCGGCCTGGCGCGCCAGCGGCTGCCATACCTGGGCGTCATAGCGCCGCCATACCTGATCGTGCTCCCACCACAGCACATTGCGTTGCAACAGCCAGCGCTGGCCGCCGACCACCGCATCGAGGTTGTCGTCCGACAGGCGGCCGAGGCCGGCAAAGGCGTCGAGGCGTTCGCGCACGTGCAGATAGCGCTGCAACATGGGCGCCGCTTGCGGATGGCGGGTCAGGTAATGCCAGGCGTAGCTGCCGCCCAGCGGATGGATCGGCGCGTGGCCGGCGAACCAGCTCTCCGGCAAGGTGGCCCGGTCGCACAGCGCCTGCTCGAATTCGCGCGTTGCCGCCGGCACGCCTTCGAGCGTGCCGCTGCATTGCCGGCGAAAACGGTAGATCTGGGACAAGACCGGCAGCGCAAAGCGGCCGAAGGCGGGATACAGCGAGGCTGGCTGGATCAGGGCTGCATTGAGCTGCTGCAGCTCAAGGAGTGCCAGCTGGCCGCTAGGGGCAGCGTGTTCGAGCGATGCGGTAAAGCGATCCAGCGCTTGCTCGACGGCAGCAAGCGCAACAGGGGACAGCAGCGCGGTCAGCAGGAAGATCGCAAGCTGCATGCGGCGCCCACTAAGGCGCATGCCGGTTCTACTGTCCCCGCTAATCAAATTTCCTCCATTGCCGATAGCGCAACTCAGCTATCGTTCTGCTTCGCCTTTCCCATCTGCCACAACAGGAAACTGTAGATATCCGCAGACAGCGCATAACGCTGCGTGGCGGTGCTGCCTATGCCATGGCCGGCCTGCATGTCGAGCCGCAGCAGGACCGGCTTGCCGCTGCTGGTGGCGGCCTGCAGGCGCGCCGCGGTCTTGGCGCTGTGCCAGACATCGACCCGCGGATCGTTCATCCCGTGCACCAGCATGACTGCGGGATAAGCGGTATTGTCCTTGATATTATGATAAGTACTCATTTCCAGCAAGGCTGGAAATTCCGCCGGATTGCGGGCGCTGCCGAATTCGGAAATATTGGTGATGCCGTTGGCGCTGTCTTCGGCGCGTACGGTGTCCATGATTCCGACGTTGAAAATAGCGGCCGCAAACAGCTCCGGCGCGCTGGTCACGGTGCGGCCGACGAAGATGCCGCCGGCGCTGGTGCCCATCACGCCCAGCGTCTTGGGCGTGGCGTAGCCTTCGGCGATCAGGTACCTAGCGCAGGCGATGCCGTCTTTCCAGGTATTCGGCTTGGTGGCCTTGAAGCCGGCCCGGTACCAGTCGTCGCCGTAGACGCCGCTGCCGCGCACATTGGCATACGCCAGCACGCCGCCGCGCTCGATCCAGGCCATGCTGGCGGGCGAGAAGTAGGCGGTCTGCGAAAAGCCGTAAGCGGCATAGCCGTCCAGCAGGGTCGGATTGCTGCCGTCGCGCTTCAGCCCTTTTTTGTACAGCAGGGTCATCGGGATCATGGCGCCATCGTAGCCAGGCACCTTGACGTCGACCACTTCCACTTGCGGCAGACTGGGCATGGGCGGATTGACGCGCAGGCCGGGGTCGCTGGAAACCTTGCCCTTCAACAGCAGGGTGCGCGGCAATTCGGTCCAGCCGTTCAGGGTATAGAGCACATCGCTGTAGGCATGGGCCGGATCGTTCTGCAGGCTGGCCGCGCCCTTGAACGGCGCCGGGATGCTCTGGCCTTTGACATCGCCGGCGGCATAGCGGCGCAGCACGATAGCAGTGCCTTCGCGGATTTCCGCGATCAGGGCGTCACGCGTCAGCGCAAATTTTTCCAGCACGGCGTCGGCAGGCGCGGCGGCGACTTCGCGCGCCAGCTTCAGCTCGGGATGGCGCAGGTCGAGCTTGAGCACGCGGTTGCGCGGCGCCCCGGCGTGAGTCAGCAGATATAAGTCATTGCCCTTGAGGTCGACATCGGTGATCTTGTCGTCGAAGCTGGAGATTTTTTTCCACGCTACCGTCGGCTTGTTCAGATCGGCGACATCGGCGACGAACAGATAGCCCTCGGGCAGGGTCGTGTCGGTGGTGCGCGCAATCATCCAGCGGCTGCCCGGATTGAAGATGATGGTGCCGACGTCAAGACGCGCCAGACCGAGACCGCTGGTAACGGTCGGACCGAACACCGGCTTGGCTTGCGCTTCCGCATCGCCGACTTTCAGCCACATGACCTTGCTGTCGAGGTAGGTTTCGGAATCGGCATCGCCCGGCTTCAGCGCCTTGAGCTGGTTGTAGGTGAACGACTTGCTGTCCGGCAGCCAGCCGATCAAGGCTTCGTGCACGCGCGGAATCGGCTCGCCCACTGTTTTCCCGCTCTGCACGTCGAGGATGTACAGCGAAGCGTCTTCCGAACCGCCGGCGGACACGCCGTAGGCGACATGCTTGCCGTCCCAGGCCGGCACGAAGTAGTTGATCGCATGCGGCACGCCCGTGCGCCGGGCTTCCAGTTCAGGATCGACCAGCACCCGTTCCGCGCCCTGCAGGCCGTCGCGCGTCATCAGCTTGAACTGCTTTTCGCCGCGGCCGCGCTTCAGGTAGTAGATGTGATCGCCGGCCATGCGCGTCACCGAGCGGATGTCGTCGCCGGTGGCGGCCGAAATCTCGGCGATGCGCTGTTCCATCAGGCTGCGCAGCCCGATGCGGTCGAGTTCCTTGCGGGCGCTGTCGCCCTGCTCTTTCAGCCAGGACTGGACCTTGGGATCTTTGACATTTTCGAAATAGCGGTAAGGATCTTTTACCGTGACGCCATGCAAGACGTCGCTGACGTCCTGCACCGGCGCGGCCGTGACGGCGTGCGCGGCGCCGGGAGCGGCCAGGGTTGCGGCAGCCATCAGCAGCGCAGTCGCTGACAGCAAGGGAAATTTGAAGGAATGCTTAATCAATGGCATGGAAAATCCTGCGTGAGTTAATCAAAACAACGTCAAAGTAGAGCTTCTTCTTGTAAAAAAATGCCTATTTCTTGCCGAACGGGGTGATGCCCCATTGCGACAACATCCACGCCATCTCGAAGGATCTCTCCTTGATGGCGTCATAACGTCCCGAGGCGCCGCCGTGGCCGGCGCCCATGTTCACTTTCAGCAGCAGGGGGTTGCGATCGGTTTTCATGGCGCGCAGCTTGGCGGTGTACTTGGCCGGTTCCCAGTACATGACCTGGCTGTCGTTGAGGCCGGTAGTGACCAGCATCGCCGGGTAATCCTTGCGCGCGATATTGTCGTAGGGCGAATAGCTGCGCATATAGTCGTAGGCGGCCTTCTCGTTGGGGTTGCCCCACTCCAGGTATTCGCCGGTGGTCAGCGGCAGGCTGGCGTCCATCATGGTGTTCATGACGTCGACGAACGGCACCGCCGCGTGCACCGCATGGAACAGCTCGGGACGCATGTTGACGACCGCGCCCATCAGCAGGCCGCCGGCGCTGCCGCCCTCGATGATCAGTTTCTGCGGGCTGGTCCAGCCCTGCCCTATCAGGTATTCGGCGCTGTCGATGAAATCGCTGAAGGTATTCTTCTTGTTCATCAGCATGCCGTCGTCATGCCAATGCTCGCCCATGTCGTTGCCGCCGCGGATATGCGCTTCGGCGAACACCACGCCGCGATCGAGCAGGCTGACGCGGCTGTTGGAGAAGGTCGCCTCGGCTGGAATGCCGTAGGAACCGTAGCCGTACAACAGCAAGGGCGCCGAGCCGTCCAGCTTGATGTCCTTTTTTGCGACGGTCCAGAGCGGCACCTTGACGCCATCGCGCGCCGTCGCCCACAGCCGGCTGGTTTCGTACAGCGCCGGATCGTAGCCCGGCACTTCCTGCTGCTTGAGCAGCTGCCGCTTGCCGCTCGCCATGTCGACATCGAACACCGTCGGCGGCGTCACCGGCGACTCGTACATCAGGCGATACTGGTGCGAGGTGAATTCCGGCGTGCCGCCCGCGTGCGAGGTGTAGACCGCTTCATCGAACTGTACGGTTTTCCAGCTGCGGCTGGCGAAATCGTAGATGCGCGAGCGCTCCTGCGCATCGGACTTTTCGCTGACTACCAGGAAATCCTGGAACAGCTCGATCGCTTCCAGCAAGACCTGGGGATCGTGCGCGATCAGTTCTTTCCAGTGAGCCTGGTCCGGAGTCGCCAGCGGCGCCGTCACCAGGCGGAAATTCTTGGCGTCCTTGTTGGTCAGGATGAACAGCTCGCCGTCGCGGTGGTCGACATGGTAGCGATGGCCGGTTTCGCGCCCCAGCACCGAACGGAAGCTGCCTTGCGGCTGGTCCGCCGCCAGCAGGCTGACTTCGGTGGTGTCGGTGCTTTGCGCTTCGAGTTCGATGAACTTGCGGTCGCTGCTGTTGCCAACGTCGATATTGAATTGTTCCACCGTTTCGCGATAGACCTCGGCCGGCTTGCTGCCCAGCTTGAGGCGCAGCAGCAGGTCGGAACGCTTGGTGGTGGCGTCTTCCTGCACCAGGAACAAGGTCTGGCTGTCGGCCGCCCAGGCCACGCTGGTGACGCGCTGGACGCTATCGGCCAGCAGCTTGCCGCTGCTCAGGTCCTTGACGTGCAGCTGGTACTGGCGATAACCGGTGGTGTCGGTCGAGTAAGCCAGGTAGCGGTCGTCGGGACTGACGGCGAAGCTTTCGACCTGGAAGAATTTCTTACCCTTGGCCAGCTGGTTTTCATCCAGCAGCACTTCTTCCGGCGCTGCGGCGTCGTAGGCAAAATCGGCGTCTGCCTTGGCCAGGCGGCGGCAGATGATCGGATACTGCTGGCCGGCTTCAGTGCGGCTGTAATAGTAGAACTTGCCGCGCCGGGTCGGCACCGACAGGTCGGTTTCTTTCATGCGGCCCTTCATTTCGCCGTACAGCGTCTTCGACAGCGGCGCCAAATCCTTGGTCATGGCCTGGGTATAGGCATTCTCCGCCTTCAGGTAGGCGATCACCTTGGGATTGGTCTTTTCGCGCAGCCAGTGATAGTCGTCGGTGACGATCTCGCCATGGCGGCTTTCCTGCCAGGCTTGTTTGGCGGCGACTGGCGGTGTCGGTAGAGATGCGGCGGAAACGGAAGTAGTGGTCATCAGAGCCAATATAAAAACGCCCAGGGTAGGGGCGCGTTGCTGAAGAAAGAACATAGTGTACAGATCCTTGTGTGGACAAGCTGCGCGCCCGGGTATGCGCGCGCATCGGACATCATATGCAACTCTGTTGCAGATTGCTAAGTTACCTGCAATTTTTCAAAAAAACAATATGCGCGGCCACATATCGCGATGCACGCACCATGCATCTGGCGATTCGACCGTACCGTCCGGCGCAGGTAGAATAGTTTTCCGCCACTCTCCGCCGCCTAGCCAGATGACTATTTCGCCGCCCGACCTGGATCTTGTACGTTCACTGGAAGAACGCGCCCTGAATGCCTGGCCGGCGCTCAACACAGCGCTGTGCGGCGGCTGGCAGCTGCGCCTGGCGGACGGCTACACCAAGCGCTCCAACTCGGCCAATCCCTTGCGCCCGAGCGTGGCGTTCGCTGAAACGCTGCAGCTGGCCGAAAATTTCTATGCCCGCCACAACTTGCCGGCGATCTTCCGCATCACGCCGCTAGCGCCTGCCGACAGCGCGCAATTGCTGGAACAAGCCGGCTACCGGATGGTTGACCCAACCCAGGTCATGACCGCGCCGCTGGCCGCAAGCGGCCGGCCCGCGCACGATGTCTTGATCGAGGCAAGCGCCAGCCAGGAATGGAGCGCGGGCTTTGCCCAGGCGAACGGTCTGCCTGCGGCTGCGCAGGTCGCCCATGAGCGCATTCTCGCGGCGATTACCATGCCGGCCGCGTTCGCCACGCTGACAGTGCAAGGCCAGGCTGTTGCCTATGGCTTGGCGGTGGCGGAGCATGGCGTGGTCGGCCTGTTCGACATCGTGGTCGCCCCGGCGGCGCGCCGCGGCGGCATCGCCACCCGGCTGGTGGCGGCCTTGCTGCACTGGGGCCAGGCGCAGGGAGCAAGCAGCGCCTACCTCCAGGTGCACGTCGCTAACCAGGCGGCTTGCGCGCTCTATTGCAAGCTTGGGTTTACCATGCAATACCAATATCACTACTGGCTTAAACCATGACGTCTCAAGCAGCCCTTGCCGCCGCCATCCTGGCCGAACGCCGCCGCAGCGGCCAGCCGGGCGATCGTCTGCCGCCGCACTTGCGGCCGCAGGATGCCGATGCGGCGCTGACGCTGCAGATGCTTGTCGCGCAACAGCTGGGCGAAGGCGTCGCCGCCTGGAAGTGCGGCTTGCCGGTTGACGGCCAGCCTGTGCTGGCGCCCATCCATGCCGCCACCGTGCACCGCGGCAGCCCCTGCCTGGCATGGGCGCGCGGCGGCCAGGTGCGGGTAGAACCGGAGCTCGCTTTCGTGCTCGGCCGGGACCTGCCGGCGCGCGCAACACCTTACCAGCCGGCAGAAGTCGATGCCGCTATCGGCGCCACCCATCTGGCCCTGGAATTGATAGACAGCCGCTACACCGATCCCGCGCAAGCGAGCTTTATTGAGAACCTGGCCGACGGTCTGCTCAACCAGGGACTGTACCTCGGCCCGCAAGTGGATATGGAGCAGGCGCGCAACGCCAGCGAACTGGCGATCAGCATCCATGCCGGCAAGCAGGAAGCCAGGCTGCTGCAAGGCCGCCATCCCGCCGTCGCGCCGCGCGCGCCGCTGTACTGGCTGGCCGAGTTCCTGCGCAGCCGCGGGCAAGGCTTGCTGGCAGGCCAGGCCGTGATCACCGGCTCGTACGCCGGCAGCTTCGATCTGCCGCTCGTGCAGGACATCGCCATCCAATACGGTGAACTCGGCCGGCTGCAGCTATCCTTCGAGGCGCGATGAGCGCTGTCGGCCGTTTCCGCCCGCGCCTGAGCTTGCAAACCCTGGGCCGCGGCGACGGCTTGCTGGGCATGCGCCCTTCGGGGCCGTTCGGCCCGCGCGGTCCGAATGTCACGGTGGCGCAGATCACCTGGACCTACAGCACCGACGATGGCTTTCACTGGGAAACCGCTGCGCCCACCACCTTGCTGAACCGCCGCCCGGCCTCATCGCAGACCGTCGAAAACGACAAAGGCCAACGCCTGCTGGTGCGCGACCTCGGCGCGGAAGCCGACGCTCTCGACCTGGTCTGGGACCTGGGCCTGCATCCGCTGCCGAGCGACACCCTGCAGTGGCGCAACGAGAAAGCGGAACAGGATGCCGCCGTGCGGCTGGCCTCGCTGTGGACGCTGGTGCAGGAAGATTTCTTCGGCGATTTCTGGGCCGAGCAGTTGCCGGATCTGCAGGCCAAGGGCTGGTCTATCGTGGTGCACCCCGGCTTTGCGCACGAGAGCGTGCCGGTCGACGCCTGGCATCTCACGATCAGCCCTGCCACCGGCGAAATACTGAGCAAGGAAGTCGCCGCCCGCATGCGCGGCCGCGAGCAAACCGTTACGGCCTTGGGCCTGCCGGCCGGCGAAGGTTCCTGGCTGCTCACCCTGGGCATCGAAATCGACGGCGAAATGGTCGACCTGGCGCCGCTGCTGGCGCACCTGCTGCAGCGCGACGGCCGCTGGCTGGACGCTGCCAAGATGGCCCTGATCGACGACCACGCCCTGATCACGCTGCGCGCCCCCGGCGGCAAACGGATAGACGCGCTGGCGGCGCCGCTCAAGGCGATCGTCGGCAGCATGCTGGAATTGCTGAGCGATCCGCTGCGCAAGGAGGGGCCGCTGGCGCTCTCGTCCTGGGATGCCTACCGGCTGGAAGCCATGCGCCAGAGCCTGCTCGACACGCAAGCGCAACGCGCCGGCTCCCATGGCGGCTGGCAATTGCAAGGCGACGCCGGCCTGCGCGCGCTGGCGCAACGGCTGCGCGGCGCCGGCACGCCGCAGGCGGTAGCGGCGCCGGCAGGACTGGGCGTCGTCCTGCGTCCCTACCAGCTGCACGGGGTCGCCTGGCTGCAATACCTGCGTGAACAAAATCTGGCCGGCATCCTGGCCGACGACATGGGACTGGGAAAAACCGCGCAGGCGCTGGCCCATCTGTTGATCGAAAAGCAGGCTGGCCGCCTTGACCTGCCGGCGCTGGCGGTGCTGCCGACTTCGCTGATCTTCAACTGGCAGGCGGAAGCGCGGCGCATGGCGCCCGGCCTGCGCGTTCTCGCCCTGCAAGGGCCGGAACGCCATCGCGATTTCGCCCGCATGGCGGAGTACGACCTGATCCTCACCACCTACCCGCTGCTGTGGCGCGACCGCGCGGCGCTGGAGGCGCAGGCCTTCCACCTGCTGATCCTCGATGAAGCCCAGACCGTGAAGAACGCCGCCGCCCGCAGCGCCGGCGCCGTGCGCCGCCTGCGCGCGCGGCACCGCTTGTGCATCACCGGCACGCCGCTGGAAAACCACCTGGGCGAGCTATGGACCCAGTTCGATTTCCTGATGCCCGGCTTCCTCGGCGACATGCGCAGCTTCACGCGCCTGTGGCGCAAGCCGATCGAAATCGGCGGCCAGACAGTGCGCGCGCAATTGCTGGCGCAGCGGGTGCGGCCGTTCATCCTGCGCCGCCGCAAGGATGAAGTGGCGAGCGAACTGCCGCCGCTCAGCGAAACCGTCAAGCGCGTGCAGTTGCAGGGACAGCAGCGCGATCTCTACGAAAGCGTGCGGGTGGCGGCCGACGAACAGATACGCGGCGTGCTCAAGCGCAAGGGCTTTGCCGGCGGCCAGATCACCATCCTCGATGCCTTGCTCAAGCTGCGCCAGGTCTGCTGCGATCCCTTCCTGCTGAAACACATGCGGCATGACGCCTGCATGGAACGCGCCAAGCTGGAGCTGCTGCGCGACATGCTGCCGGCGCTGGTGGCGGAAGGCCGCCGCATCCTGGTGTTTTCGCAATTCACTGAAATGCTGGACCTGATCGCCGTCGAACTCGATCAGTTGCAACTGCCCTGGCTGGCCCTGACCGGCAAGACGCCGCCGGCACAGCGCGGCGCACTGGTCGCGCAATTCCAGGGCAAGACCGTGCCGCTGCTGCTGATCAGCCTGAAAGCCGGCGGCGTCGGCCTCAACCTGACTGCGGCCGATACCGTGATCCACATGGATCCCTGGTGGAATCCGGCGGTGCAGGAGCAAGCCACGGCGCGCGCCCACCGCATCGGCCAGGAGCAGACGGTGTTTGTCTACAAGATCGTGGTGGAAGGCAGCATCGAAGAGCGCATCATCGACCTGCAGGCGCGCAAAAGCGCCTTGGCCGAAGGCGTGCTGGGCAGCGATACCGCGCTGGAGACCAAGTTCAGCAGCGAAGATCTGCAGCTGTTGCTGGCGCCGCTGGCCTGAAAGCCGGCGTACATACAAGCAACTCAACAATTGGGGTCGAGAGTCGAATAAATTGCAATAATTCGACTCTGACCCCAATTAAATGCGGTGGATTGTTCGTTTGGCGCAAATGGTAAGATGACGGCCCTACAAGCTTTACGGCCCGTTGCCATGTCATTTTCCTCTCTGGGTCTGTCCCCCGCCATCCTGCATGCCGTTGCCGAACGCGGGTATGCCACGCCGACGCCGGTTCAGGTCGCCGCCATTCCGGCAATATTGCGCGGCGCCGATGTCCTGGCCGCGGCGCAGACCGGCTCCGGCAAGACTGCGGCGTTTGCGCTGCCGCTGCTGCAATTCCTGCAACACGGCCCCAGCACCCCGCGCAAGCTGCGCGTGCTGATCCTGGTGCCGACCCGCGAACTGGCGCAGCAAACCGCGGAAGCCATCCGCACGCTGGCGCGAGCCTGTCCGCAGCCATTGAAGATCGCGGCCTTGTTCGGCGGCGTTTCGATCAATCCGCAGATGATGGACCTGCGCGGCGGCGCCGACCTGGCGGTGGCGACGCCGGGCCGCCTGCTCGACCTGATCGAACATAATGCCTTGAAGCTGTCGGAGGTGGCGTCGCTGGTGCTGGACGAGGCGGACCGCTTGCTGGACATGGGTTTCAGCGAAGAGATCAACCGCATCCTGGCGCTGTTGCCGGCGCAGCGCCAAAGCCTGTTTTTTTCGGCCACCTTCCCGACCGCGGTACATGCGCTGGCCGGCCGCATGCTGCACCAGCCGGTGCGCATCGCGGTGCCGGCGCTGGCGCAGAACCAGCCGGATATCGAACAGCGCGCAATCATGGTCGACGCCGGCCGCCGCACGCAATTGCTGCGGCATCTGTTGAAGGAGAATAAATGGGGCCGGGTGCTGGTGTTTGTCGCCACCAAGTATTCGGCGGAACATATCGCCGATAAACTGCATCGCGCCGGCATCAAGGCCGCCGCCTTCCATGGCGAATTCAGCCAGGGCGCGCGCGATGAAGTGCTGGCGGATTTCAAGGCCAGCAAGCTGCAGGTGCTGGTCGCCACCGATGTCGCCGCGCGCGGCATCGACATCGCGCAACTGCCGGTGGTGCTGAACTACGACCTGCCGCGCTCGGCGGTGGACTATACCCACCGCATCGGCCGCACCGGCCGCGCCGGCAAGAGCGGCATCGCCATCAGCTTCGTGAGCGCCGATACTGAAGCGCACTTCCACCTGATCGAGAAGCGCCATCACTTGAAGTGCGAGCGCGAGCAGATTGCCGGCTTTGAACCGGTCGATGTCGCCACGCCGCCAGCAGCACCGGCCGATGCCGCCAATGGCGGCGTCAAGGGCAAGCGCAAGAGCAAGAAAGACAAGCTGCGGGAAGCGGCTGCGCGCGGTGAAAACGAATAAGCCTCGCTTACAGGAAAACCGCCGGTGATACGCCAAAGCGCGCGCCTGGCGCGCATTGATCAAGATGTCCTTGCGGGCCCGTAGCCCAGCCATATCTCGCATCTTTCACACAAGCGAAATATCATTTACGCAATACTTTGAGTACAATCTCAGCCCCGGTCAACGAACTCAATTGAGTTTCACATAGCGATAAATTACACTCACGCTTGCGTGACACAATCACGGCCTTACCCGTTTGCCGGCGCCAACCTGCCGCGGACACCTGTATTACTGACCTTAACCCTAGAGAACAACGGAAAACCATAGCCCGCCCTACCCGGACGCGCAAATGCTATCCGTACGGAGCCAAAAGCATGAGTACCTTCATTTTCAATGAATTGAATTTCGACAACCACGAACAAGTGGTCTTCGTTTCCGAAGAAAAATCCGGCCTCAGAGGCATCATCGCTGTCCACAACACCAATCTCGGCCCGGCCATGGGCGGTTGCCGCATGTGGGATTACGCCAGCGAAGCAGTTGCCGTCAACGACGTCCTGCGCCTGTCGCGCGGCATGACATACAAGAACGCGGTTGCCGGCCTGCCTATCGGCGGCGGCAAGAGCGTCATCATCGGCAATCCCAAGACTGCCAAGACACCCGCATTGTTCGAAGCCATGGGCGAAGCCCTGGAACGCCTGGGCGGCCGCTACATCACGGCGGAAGATGTCGGCACCAGCCCGGCCGACATGGCGCACATCGCTGCCAAGACCAAGTACGTCGCCGGCCTCGGCGCCAGCGGCGATCCGTCGCCGTTCACCGCCTTGGGCTGCTTCGTCGGCGCGCAGGCGGCGGTCAAGCACTACCTGGGCCGCGATTCGCTGCAAGGTTTGACCGTAGCCGTGCAAGGCCTGGGCAATGTCGGCTACGACTATGCGCGCCGCCTGCATGAAGCCGGCGCCAAGCTGATCGTCACCGACATCGACCAGGCCGCGCTGGAACGCGCACGCGCCGAGTTCGGCGCCGAAGTCGTCGCCACCGACGCCATTTACGATGTGCAGGCCGACATCTACGCGCCGTGCGCACTGGGCGCCACGCTCAACCCCGCTACCCTGGCGCGCCTGAAGGCCAAGATCGTCGCCGGCGCCGCCAACAACCAGCTGGCGACCGCTGAAGTCGGCGAACTGCTGCGCCGCAAGGAAATCCTCTACGTGCCGGACTTCGTGATCAACGCCGGCGGCATCATCAAGGTGTGCTACGAGTACTACGAAAAGCCGGAAGCCGATGTCGAAGCGCACGTGCGCGAAATCGGCGTCACCTTGTCGGAAATCTTCAAGCGCGCCGACTCGGAAGGCTTGCCGACCAGCGTCGTGGCCGACAAGCTGGCGGAAGCTCGCTTCAAACGCTAATGTCCATGGAAATATCCTGGTGCCGGTAATTCAGTCTCTTCTGGCAACCAGGAACATCCTTTGCAAAATGCCCGCTTATACAAGCGGGCATTTTTTTTAATGGTTGCGCATAGCGGTGCGGTTCGAGTTTGGCGGCATCGCTTTGATAACCCGGATACCGGGGAATGTTCCGGCGAGACGTTCATTGCACTAGAGTAGAAGTGGGTATTGCGCGAGGCGGAAAAAAAGGGGCAAGAGGCGCCGATGATGCAGCAAGCAACAATATATTTATGCAGTATTTCTTATAATTTGAAATTATAAGGAATTTCATATAATTTCCATTTATAAGGTTTTATCTATATAATAAAATTATAGACTTAACCCTATAAAGGTGCGTCATGGACTATCCCGTACGAACTCCTGAGCAACTGTCCCACATTCTCAAGGGAGCGCGGCGTCAAAAGAAGCTCACGCAAGACGCGGTGGGGGGGCTCATCGGACTCAAGCAAGAGGCCGTTTCGGTGCTGGAGAACGCACCGGGGGGAAGCAGCGTCGCCCGGTTACTGAGCGTCCTCTCTGCGCTAGGCCTGGAGCTTGTTGTCAGAGACATACCGGCCGTCGACATCACGTCAAAAGGCGAGTGGTAGCCATGGGCCGGAAATCACATTCTCGCGCTCTCGGCGTATGGATGAATGGGGAGCTCGTCGGACGCTGGATGCTAAAAGGCAACGGCGCTTCCGAATTTTCCTACCATGAAACGTGGCTCAATTCGCCGCGCAAACGGCCGATTTCCCTGTCGATGCCCTTGCGCCCTGCAAGCAAACCGTATCGAGACCAGACGGTCAATGACTTCTTCGATAATCTTCTCCCCGATACCCGGAAAATACGCGAACGCATCCAATCCAGATTCCATGCGGCGTCGGTTAAAGCATTCGACCTGCTAGAACAAATCGGGCGTGACTGCGTTGGCGCCCTGCAATTGCTGCCGGAGGACACGGCCCCTGCCGACATACGCCGCATCCAGGGCGCGCCTATGTCGGAAGAAGACATCGAGCAGCTGCTCGAAGAATGCCTTACACCCAATTCGCAGCAAGACGATGGGCAAGACGACTCAGAGTTTCGAATTTCGCTTGCAGGCGCACAAGAAAAGACGGCGTTGCTAAAGCTTGACGGCAAGTGGATGCATCCGCAGGGGCCGACTCCGACCACGCATATTTTGAAACTTCCCATTGGAGTCGCAAATCGCGGCATTGACTTGACGACATCCGTTGAAAACGAATGGCTGTGCTCTCGCATCATGGCCGCGTTTGGAATTCAGGTGGCCGAGAGCCATATCCGTCATTTCGGCGCCCGGCAAGTGCTGGAAGTTGAGCGATTCGACCGAGAATTTTCCGACGATGGAAGTTGGATCATCCGCCTGCCCCAAGAGGATTTCTGCCAGGTTACGGGCACTCCGGGCTCTTTGAAGTACGAGTCTGAAGGAGGTCCGGGCATCATACGCATCATGGAATTGCTGCTAGGTTCGGTAACTGCCAACGAGGACCGCCTCAACTTCATGCGTACGCAAATCTTGTTTTGGTTGCTCTGCGCGATCGACGGACACGCCAAGAATTTCAGTGTTTTCCTTTTACCGGAAGGCCGGTTCAGGCTGACGCCAAGCTATGACGTATTGTCGGCCTACCCGGTTCTAGGCAATTCCAAACACCAGCTCTCACCTAAAAAGGTCAAGATGGCCATGGCAATTCAGGGAAAGAACCGGCATTACGCATGGTCCGAGTTCCGCCGGCGCCACTGGATCTCCACGGCGCAAGCCTGTGGGCTGGAAACAAGAATTGACGACATCATCGACAAAATCCTTGCGCAGCTTCCGCATGCTCTTGATGAAGCCATGGCGCAAATTCCGCCGGGATTCCCGGATAGGGTGGCAGACTCGATTTTCAAGGGAATACGCGCCAGCGCGGAACAGCTTGCCCAACACTAGGGCCGGTGAATATTCGATTCCATGAACCAAGGACTGCCCGGAGCCGATTCGCACCCGGATCAGCGGCGACGAGGCCAAGGATCCGCACCGCATGCCGCTGCCGGCAGCGCGGGTTGCTGAAATCGAATTCGACCGCAAGACTCAGGATGCATGGAAGCCCATGTATCTGTAAACTGTCGTCATAAGCTAAGCACGGCTATCTGCTATCTGATCTGACGGGAGCACCCACATGAATCTATTCCTACACCGCGTCGCCTCGCCCATCGGCGTCATCCTGCTGGTCACCGACAGCCAGGACCGCGTGCGCGCGCTCGACTTCGAAGACTATGAGCCGCGCATGCGCAGCTTGCTGAGCACCCACTACGGCCATTACACCCTCAGCGACGCCAGCGCGCCGTCCAGCGCCGAGCCGGCGCTGCAGCGCTATTTCAGCGGCCAGCTGGATGCGCTGAAAGATATCGCCGTCGCCACCAACGGCACCGAATTCCAGCAGCGCGTGTGGGCGGCGCTGCGCCAGATCCCGCCGGCGCGCATGACCACCTACGGCAAGCTGGCGCTGCAGATGGGCGAGCACAACGGCGCGCGCGCAGTCGGCAGCGCCAACGCCACCAATCCGATCGCCATTATCGTGCCCTGCCATCGGGTGGTGGGCGCCGACGGCAAGCTGACAGGCTTTGCCGGCGGCCTGGAGCGCAAGGCCTGGCTGTTGGGCCACGAGCGTGCCGAAGTCGGCGATCCGGAGAGCATGCGCCTGCCGGGTTTCTGAGGCCCGGCGACAAGCCTGGCGCATCTTGTTTCAGTGCGTCTTGTCCAGCACCACCACTGTAATCTCCTTGCTGGAAATATAGTAAGGCACGTGATTGTGATCGGCGAACAGCAGCCGCAGCGTGTGCTTGCCGGCCGGCAGGTCGAGCAGGGTTTCTGTTTCGCCATTGCCGAAATGCTTGTAGTGCTGGTGCTGGTACTCATCCGCTTTATCGAACGGGATCGGCGCCTTGATATCGGCCGGCATCGGCATATCGATCAGGATGTGATGATGGCCGGTGCCGTGAATATCGCCTGCCGCCACCGGCGACACGCCCATGCCGGTGACCGCAAAAGCGACCCGGAACGGCGAGCGTACCTGGTCGCCGTCCTTGATATTGACGAAATAAGCCAGCTTCTCGCCGACCGGAAACGGCCGCGTGCGCTCCGACGCATTGATGGTGCTGATGATGGAATCGGTATCGACGCGGGTATCGGCAGCTTTTGCGGTCGCCGGAACCGCTGGCGCAGCCGATGCATGGCCGCAGGCCAGCGCTGCGCCGGCCAGCAGCGGCAGCACCAGGAAGGAGCGATAGACGACGGATTGTTTTACCAGGATTTTGTGGGATGTCTTGCGTTGTGCAGTCATTGAGTTATCCATAGGGCCGGTGTAGGAAATGATGCATAGGTGCTTGGGTGAAAATCGGGTGAGCGAAGGCCAGCGGCAGCTGCCGCTTACGCCAGCAGGCTGTCCGGGTCGGGCGCCTTGCTCGGCATCAGCCAGCGCGGAAATCCGAGCACGGTCTTGAGCAGGCAACGGCGGTAGCCCATCTGACCGCTGATCAGGCCGGCGAAATCCTGGTTGATGCGCTGGTTGAGCACCAGGTGGGAAAACGTCAGTTTCGGAAAGCGGTAGACCAGCTGCGCCATCCAGTTTGCGGCGCGCAGTTCGGGCAACAGTTCACGCCGCAGCAACCTGCTATAGGCCATGGAATCGGCGCGCAAGCCGTCCGCGGCGATCGCCCGGGCGGCGAGCGTGGCGCTCTTCAGCGCAAAATAAATCCCTTCGCCGAACAAGGCTTCCGCCAGCCCGGCGGCATCGCCCAGCAGCCACACGCGGCCGCGCTGGAACTGCCGGCGGCGATTGGCCAGGGGAATGATATAGCCTTGATATTCGATTTTTTGCGGCCGCTGCAGGCTGGCGTAAGCCGCGCTAAAGCGATCCAGGTGCTGGCGCAATGCGGTGCCGCCGAAAGGTGAGTACACACCTATATTGAAATGGTCGCGCTTCGGGAAGATCCAGCCGTAGCCGTGCGGCATGCCGTCGAAATCGAACAGCGCGCGCTGGCCGAAGCGTTCCAGCGCACCTTCCTCGGGCCACACCATGGCCTCCAGCGCCGGCACATACGCCACCAGGTCCTTGCCGAACAGGCGGTTGCGCACCGCGCTGGCGGCGCCGTCGGCAGCCAGCAGCAAGCGGCTGTGCAGCACCCCGCGGCTGGTCGCCACGCTGATTCCGTCGGCGGATTCGACAGCATCGACAAACGCCGTTTCGGGGCAGAAGCGCACTCCTTCGGCGCAGGCGCGATCCAGCAGCATCTTGTCGAATTCGCTGCGCACCACGGTGCAGGCCGCCATCGGCTGCATTTGCTTGAGCACGGCGTCGCGGTTGCCGTAGGTAAGAATGGCGCCCGCTATCGGCTGGTGCATGGCGGCGCCGAGCTCGAAGCCGAGCAGGTCCATGGCTTTGCGCGACAGGCCGCCGCCGCAGACTTTGGCGCGCGGGAAGGCCTGCTTGTCGATGATGGTCACCCGCAAACCCTGCTGCGCCAGCAGATATGCCAGGTGCGAGCCGGCCGGGCCGGCGCCGACGATCAGCACATCGCTGACAGCGCTGTCGTCAATTGCCATGGCGCGCCGCCGATGCCAATGAAAGGCGGCTCGCGCCACGGCGGCGGCAGGCCAGAAAACAGCTTAGCTCCGGATTTCCCCACGACTTCATCAGCAGCACCTCGTAAAGGTCTGGCCGCGGCACACACATTGCCCGGCGGAACCATGAGCATAGCTGAAAATCGCCGGACAGGCAGACATCGGCACAGCTCTTGCGGGTGACGATTGACGCGTTTCTTTTGCAGTTTTATTTGCCGCTCAGCTACGTTTCTAAATAGAAATATGCTAGTGTATTCGGCTGTCCAAGCGACAAGCACAAAAGATTCCATATGGCAATAATTTATTTATGTATTTCGACTGGCACAGGGAGGCCGCAATCATGAAAACCGTGAAAAAACCGGAAGACACAGTCACTTTACAAAAACGCCGCACACTGCTCACCGGCGGCCTGGTAGCGGGACTGGCCGCCGCCGCGCTGGCGCCGGCGGAACTGCTGGCGAAAGAAGCCAAGGCCGCCGGCCTGAAGCTGGACCGCGCCAAATGGGGCGAGCGCAATCATCAGCAGCTGCAAGCCCTGATCGCGCGCAACGGCAACAGCAGCGCCGGCTACAATCCCAAGCGCCGTCCTTACGCGGTGTTCGACTGGGACAACACCAGCATCATGAACGACACCGAAGAAGCGTTGCTGATGTACCAGATCAACACCCTCTCCTACAAGCTGACGCCGCCGGAAATGGCCGCGATCATCCGCCAGAACGTACCGGCCGGCCCGTTTGCCGCCGACTACAAGAACGCCGCCGGCCAGCGCGTCGAACTGGAAGCCATCTGCAGCGATATCGACAGCGACTATCAATACCTGTACGACAACTGCGACAAATTCAAGGGCGACAAGAAGCTGGAAGAAATCCGCGAAACCGTGCAGTTCCAGGACTTCCGCGCCAAGCTGTACTACCTGTATGAAGCCGTCAACGAAACCTACGGCGTCAATGTCGGCTATCCATGGGTGATCTACTTCTTCACCAACATGTCGGTGGCGGAAGTGCAGAAACTGGCGGAAGCCTCCAACGACCACAATCTGGGCCTCGGCCTGGTCAAGACCAAGTACACCAGCCCGGCGTCGCAGCCGGGCAAGGCCGGCATCGTCAGCGTCACGCATTTCCACGGGATCCGCCTGTGCACCGAGATCGCCACCTTGATGGATGCCTTGCAGCAGAGCGGCATCGACGTCTACGTCAGCTCGGCCTCGCTGGAAGATGTGGTGGCGGTGTTCGCCACCACGCCGAAGTACGGCTACAACGTCAAGCGCGAACACGTGCTGGGCCTGCGCCTGGAAAGCGCCAACGGCGTCTTCGTCAACCAGTACAAGGCTGGCTGGCCGCTCAACTGGGGCCCGGGCAAGACGGAAGTGATCAAGAAAGAACTGGTGGCCAGCAAAGGCTACGGTCCGGTCTTCGTGGCCGGCGACAGCGATGGCGACTACGACATGCTGCGCGATTTTTCCGATACCCAGCTGGGCATGATCGTCAACCGCATGAAGAAGGGCAAGATCGGCGATCTGTCGAAACTGGCCGCCGAACAGATCCCGGCAGCGGCGCCGCGCTTCCTGCTGCAAGGCCGCAACGAACAGACCGGCAACTGGATGCCGTCGGAAGCCAGCATCAAGTACGGCAAGAGCAGCGAAGCGCTGCTAGGCTGATTCCGCCTCGCCTCAGGTTTCCGGCTTGAGGCAGCCGGTTCCCATACCGGAGCCGGCTCAGGTCCCTCAGATTCAACGCCATTTGAATACCCCGGCCGCCCAGTGCGGCCGGTGCTCCATGTTTTCCATCACCTTGAAATAGTCAGATAGGCAATAATGAAGAAATTACTGAAAACCGCGCTCTTGCTGAGCTCCATCGCCATGTATTGCATCGTGCCGCGCGCGATCGCCAAGGACGACGACGGTCCGCGCAAGATCACCATCGGCCTGATCGCCACCACCACCATCGAAGATACGCAAAAGCGCTGGCAGCCGGTGATCGACGACTTCGCCAAATACACCAAGATGGAAGTGCGCACGGTGGTTTCCACCAACTACAGCGACATCCTGGCCGGCCTGAAAACGAACACCATCCAGGTGGCCTGGCTGAGCAGCAAGAGCGCGCTGGAAGCGGTGGAAGACAACCAGTCGACAGTGTTCGCGCAGATGGTCAAGAAAGACGGTTCGCACGGCTACAACTCGGTGCTGATCACGCCGGCCAAAAGCCCGGTCAAATCGTTCGAGGACATCTTGAGCAACAAGGGCGTGTACAGCTTCTACGATGGCGACAAGAGTTCGACTTCGGGCTACCTGGTGCCGGCCTATTACGCCTTCGCCAAGAACAAGGTAGAACCGGAACGGCTGTTCAAGTCCATCGCGATCGGCAATCACAAGAAGAACCTGCAGGCCGTGATCAACGGCCAGGTCGATGTCGCCACCAACAATACCGAAGAGCTGGACCGCCTGCAAAAGGAATCGCCGGAACAGTTCAGCAAGGTGCGCGTGATCTGGTCGTCGCCGCTGATCCCTAACGATCCGCTGCTGTACCGCAAGGACTTGCCGGCCGCCAGCAAGGCCCGCATCGAAGAGTTTTTCGTCACCTACGGCAAGCCGAAGAATCCGGCCAGCCAGCCTGACGTGCTGCAGAAAATCCTCGACCTGTCAGGCTTCCAGCATTCCACCGATGCCCAGCTGAAGCCGATCGCCGATCTCACCATGTTCGGCCTGCTGCGCAACAATATGTACGACACCAAGCTGAGCACCGCGCAAAAGCAGAAAGCCTTTGAAGACATCACCGCCCGCTTCGGCAAGCTGAGCATGGCGCTGGAGATGGCGCGTTTGCGTTAATCGATCCGCCCCGGCAACACCTGCGCGAGCCGCCGTCTCAGGCTCGCGCCTTCTGTTCCTGCACGCGCTCCTGCAGCTGCTGCGGAAAATACAGGCTGAAGCGGATCTCCCCCGCAGCCGTACAAGCCACCTCGGCGCTGCCGCCGTGCACCTGCATGATGGCGCGCACAATCGCCAGCCCAAGGCCGTTCGATTCCGTGAACTCGCTGCGCGACTTGTCGCCGCGGTAGAAACGATCGAACAAGCGGTCCAGCTGTTCTTGCGGGATCGGATCTCCCCGGTTTTCCACTTCAACGCAGATGCCTTGCGCCTGCGGCTTGCCGCTGAGGCGTATGGTGCTTCCCGGCAGCGCATAGCGCACCGCGTTGACTACCAGGTTGCTGACCGCGCGGCGCCACATCACCGGGCTGGCCTCCAGCTCTCCGCTGGCGTCGACCACCAGTCTGATATCGCGTTCTTCGGCCACGCCTTCAAAATACTCGGCGATCTTGTGCAGCTCCTCGGCCAGCGCCAGCGGCGCTTTCTCGACGGCGAGGCCGGCATGGTCGGCATGCGCCAGGAACAGGATGTTTTCCACGATGCGGCTCAGGCGCTGCAGTTCTTCCAGGTTCGATTCCAGCACCTGCTGGTATTCGCCGGCATTGCGCACCTTGTTCAGCGTCACCTGGGTCTGCCCCATCAGGGCGCCGATCGGCGTGCGGATCTCGTGCGCAAGGTCGGCGGAAAACTGCGACAGGTGCTCGTAGCCGTCGGACAGCCGGTCCAGCATGGCGTTGAAGGAGGCGGCCAGCAGCCGCAACTCCTGCGGCGCATCCTCTTCGCGCAAACGTATCGAAATATTGGTGGGACTGACTTCGGCGGCGCGCTCGGCCATCGCGTTCAGCGGCCGGAAACCGCGCTTCAGGACAAGGAAGCCGAGCAGCGCCGCCAGCAGCACCGACACCGCGGCCGCGCCAATCACCTGCCAGTAGTAGGCGGAAAGGATATGCGATTCCTGCGTCATCACGTGAGCGCCGACAATCACGACCTTGGTGCCGTCGCTGCCTACCTCGGCTTCGGCTGAGACCCAGCGCACCCGCACGCCGTCGGCGCGCTCGCCAGCCTGCAGCGCGGCCAGCGTCAGCGGCTGGTCGAGGCCGACCGGCTTCATCGCCGGCGGCGTCATGTTATCGGGATTGACGCGCACGAACGGCGCCTGGCCGGGATAGCTGAACATCAGCACATCCTGCTCGCTGCCCAGCATGATTTCAAACAGCGCCGGCCGGTCTTCCATCTGCTTGACGTTGTAAAGATCATGCAGCAGCCTGCGGAAATGTTCCACCTTGCCGACCAGCGAATAATCGGCGCGGGTTTCCAGCGCCTGCCGCGTCGACGAATACAGATACATGCCGAGGCTGGTGACGATGGCGCAGGCGACCAGCGCAAACAGCAAAGCGACGCGCGCGGTCAGCGAGCGGGTGCGCCAGGGCGTCATGGATTTTCCGAGAACATGTAGCCGATGCTGCGCACCGTGTGGATCAGCTTGCGTTCGAAAGGATTGTCGATCTTGGCGCGCAGGCGCTTGATGGCGACATCGACCACATTGGTGTCGCTGTCGAAATTCATGTCCCACACCTCGGAGGCGATGACAGTGCGCGACAAGGCTTCATCCTGGCGCTTGACCAGCAGGTGCAGCAGCAGGAATTCCTTGTTGGTGAGAACGATGTCTATGCCCTGGCGCGTGACCTTGCGGCGCAAGAGATCGAGCTGCAGGTCGGCCACCTGGAAAAAGTCCAGCTCATGCGCCTCGCGCGCCACGCCGCGCCGCAGCATGGTGCGGATGCGCAGGAGCAGTTCGGTAAACGAAAACGGCTTGACCAGGTAATCGTCGGCGCCCAGTTCCAGTCCGCGTATGCGGTCGTTCACGTGGTCGCGCGCGGTCAGGAAGATGACCGGCAGGTCGCGGCGGGCGCGGATCGCACCCATGATTTTCCAGCCGTCGGTGCCGGGCAGCATCACGTCCAGCACCACCAGGTCGTAGGAATTCTCCAGCGCCATGTGCAAGCCGTCGCTGCCGTTGCGCACCAGGTCGACCGCATAACCTGATTCGCGCAGGCCTTTCTTGAGGTAGGCGCCGGTCTTCGGGTCGTCTTCGATGACGAGGATAGCCATGCTGAGTCCTTGATATAGATGGCCCATTCTATCAATTCGCTTGCCGGGAAGAATGACAATATTGTCATTCATATGTCACCGATAAGACACTCCGGCGCGCCTAGACTGGGCTTCCCAGCAACCACCGAGACTGATCCCATGACAACTGCACAATTCCTGCGCCGGCTTGTTCCTGCGCTGGCCGCATCGACTTTGCTCGCCTACGGCAGCGTCGCCATCGCCCAGACCGCCGCCATGGCGCCCCCGGTCAGGGTGCGCGCCACGATTGAAAAAGTGAACGCTGACAATCTTGAAGTCAGCACCAAGGCCGGCAAGAAGCTGACCTTGAAACTGGCGCCGGACCTGATGCTGTTCTCGGTCAGCCATGCCGCCATTACCGACATCAAGTCCGACAGCTTCATCGGCAGCGCCGCCGTGCCGCTGCCTGACGGCAGCCTGAAGGCGCTGGAAGTGCACGTCTTCCCGGCCGGCATGAAGGTCGGCGAAGGCCATTACGCCTGGGACCTGGGCAAGAAGAGCAGCATGACCAACGGCACCGTGGGCGATGTGGTGGTGACCAGCGGCCGCACCATCACGGTCAAGTATCCGGATGGCGAAAAGAAAATCGTGGTGCCGGCCGATGTCCCTATCGTCAGCCTCAACAAGGGTGACCGCAGCCTGCTGGTGCCTGGCGCGCATGGCGTGTTCTTTGTCAGCAAGGCAGCCGATGGCAGCGATGTCGTCGGCCGCGCCACGGTTGGCGTCAATGGCGTAGTGCCGCCGATGTAGTGCGGTTTTGCAATGCAATTTTGCGGGCGGCGCGGCTGCCCGCATCTCTTCTTGACAAGGCAAGTCCATGACTACAGCAGACAAACCGCGCCGCATCATTCATCCGCTGCTGGTGCGGGTGGCGCATTGGATCAACGCCTTCGCCATGGTCTGCATGGTGATGAGCGGCTGGGCGATCTATAACGCCTCGCCGCTGTTCGGCTTCGATTTCCCGCGCTGGGCCACCCTCGGCGGCTGGCTGGGAGGCGCGATTGCCTGGCACCTGGCGGCGATGTGGCTGCTGGCGGTGAATGGCCTGGTCTATCTTGGCTACGGCCTGCTGGCCGGCCATTTCCGCCGCCACTTCCTGCCGCTGCGGGTGCGCGACCTGCTGCGCGACGTGAAAGATGCGCTGAGCTTCAAGCTGGCGCACCAGCCCGGCGTCTACAACGCTGTGCAACGCCTGATGTACATCGCCGTGCTGCTGCTCGGCGTGCTGGTAGCGGCGTCCGGTCTGTCGATCTGGAAGCCGGTGCAACTGGATAGCCTGGTCGACCTGTTCGGCGGCTACGACATCGCGCGGCGCGTGCACTTTGCGGCGATGGCCGGCATCGTGGCATTTGTGGCGGTGCATCTGGCGCTGGTGCTGATCGTGCCGAGCACGCTGCTGCCGATGCTGAGCGGGCGGGCGCCGCGCCGCTCCGACAAGAATCTGCCGAAACAGGAGCCGCAAGCATGAACGACAAGAAAAAAAATCTACCGAAAAACAGCGAACTGCAGCCGGAACTGGTGCAGCTGCAACGCCGCCTGTTCCTGCGTTCCGGCCTGTCGCTGGGCGCGCTGTCGCTGCTGTCCGGCTGCAACCTGCAGGATGGCGACCAGGTCGACAAGGTATTGTGGGCGATGTCGCGCTGGAACGACCGCGTGCAGAGCATGCTGTTCCGCCCTGATCACCTGGCGCCGACCTATCCGGCCAGCATGATCACCAGGCCGTTTCCGTTCAACGCTTTCTATGACGCCGATTCGGCGCCGGAAATCGATGGCGACACATATAAGCTGGAAGTCTCCGGCATGGTGCGCGACAAGCGCAGCTGGAACCTGGCGCAGCTGCGGGCGCTGCCGCAGGCGTCGCAGATCACGCGGCATATCTGCATCGAAGGCTGGAGCGCCATCGGCCAGTGGAGCGGCGTGCCGTTCCGCACCTTTCTGGCGCATATCGGCGCGGATACGACGGCAAAATATGTCGGCTTCAAATGCGCCGACCGTTATTACTCCAGCATCGACATGGCAACCGCCCTGCATCCGCAGACCATACTGGCGCTGGACTTCGGCCAGGAGCCGCTGCCGACAGAATACGGCTATCCGCTGAAACTGCGGGTGCCGACCAAGCTCGGCTTCAAGAATCCCAAGCACATCGCGGCGATTTTCGTCACCAATGAAAATCCCGGCGGCTATTGGGAAGACCAGGGATATAACTGGTTCAGCGGGTCTTAAGATCGATAAACATCTGTTTGAAACCGCATTTCATTTCCTCAGCGAAACAGATGCAGCCGGCGCGGCTGCGCGCAAGCCGCGCTTCGGCCGGCCAGACCGCTGGCCGGAACCCTGGCGCCGGCGGCGGGCGACAGCGTAACAGGCCGGCATGCATTGGCTGCCGCTGCCAACGGCAACTTGTCATTGGCGCCGGCCTTGACTTCATCCGCATGGGCGTTTTTAGCCGCCAGCAAGACCACAACCAGCAACGCCAGCAGCACGCCGATGGACAGCAGGGTATTGGTGATGACGTAGGAATTGCGGGACCTGGCTGGTCTGATATAGCGTTTCTTCATGATCGGCTTTCTGGTCAAATTGATATGGCGCACTCCTCAGCCATATGAGAATGGTCAAACCAGCAGTATCCTTGAACGAAATGAAGAAAACATGAGTCATTCATGAACGTTTCCTGAAGACGCGGGCGCTTCAGCTTTTCTTCACGTTAAGGTGCTTAAATACCAAGCTATGAAAATATTGCTGATTGAAGATGACCTGGACCTGGGCAACGGCGTGCGCATCGCCCTCTCCGACCAGGGCATGGACGTGGTCTGGGTGCGCCAGCTGGCCGATGCGGTGCGCGCCCTGGAGTCGGACACCTGCGACCTGGTGCTGCTGGACCTCGGCCTGCCGGACGGCGACGGCCTGAGCCTGCTGACGCGCCTGCGGCGCGAAAAGAACGCCCTGCCGGTGATTATCCTGAGCGCCCGCGACGCCATCAACGACCGCTTGCTGGGCCTGGACACCGGCGCCGACGATTACCTGGTCAAGCCATTTGTGCTGGTCGAGCTGCTATCGCGGGTGCGCGCCCTGGCCCGGCGCAGCTACGGCTTCGACGGCGAAACCCTGGATTTGCGCGGCCTCTCGCTGCATGCGCCGACCCGCCGCGTCACCGTGCAGGAGCGGCCGGTGGAACTGACCGCCAGCGAATACGCCCTGCTCAGCACCCTGCTGATCCGCGCCGACCGCGTGGTGACCCGCCGCATCCTGGAGGAGCTGGCGCTGCCCGGCGGCCAGGGCAACGCCAGCAATACCCTGGACGTGCACATGGCTAACCTGCGCCGCAAGATAGGCGACGGCTATATCCGCACCGTGCGTGGCGTCGGCTTTGTGATAGACCTGCAGGCGCCGGCCCGCAGCATCCGCAAATGATGCTGCACTGGTGGAGCTGGCTGCTGCGGCCGACCCTGGTGCGGCGCCTGCTGCTGGCCCAGATGCTGCTGCTGACGGTGCTGTGGAGCCTGTTCATCGGCTACGCCATATTCGAAACCAGCCGGGCGCCCGGCCCGATCAACCTGGACCGCACCTACGAGGCCATCTTCGGCGTTGCCGAAAACCTGGCGGATAATCCGGAGCGCCAGTTCAAGGTGCTGCATATGATCGACCTGGCGGTGCGCGAAGGCTACGGCATCGGCGGCGATACGCCGAAACTGTCGCCCAGCATCCGGGTGCGCCAGGGAGAGCGGCTGATCTACCAGTCCGAGGACATCCCGGACGGCATCCATAACAGCCGCCTCGACGATGCGGAAACCATCTACGCCAACGGCGTGCGCTGGCGCGCCCGTACTTTGCAATCGCCGCACTCGGATACGCGCGTCACCATCATCGTGCCGGCAGACGCCATGGACATGCTGGTCGACATGAATTCGCGCGGCTATTATTCCCTGCCCTTGCTGATCAGCCTGCCGTTCCTGCTGCTGCCGGCGTGGCTGTCGATACGCGTGGCGCTGCGCCCCTGGAGCCGGATTGCGCGCGAGGTGGCCGCCCGCGGTCCGCATAACCTGGCGCCTTTGGGCTTCAAGCCCAAGCATCTGGAACTGAGTTCGATGGTCGACCGCATCAACGGCCTGCTGTTGCGCATCAGCGACAGCGTGGCGCGCGAACGCAACTTCATCGCCGACGCCGCCCATGAGCTGCGCACGCCGCTGGCCGCCATGCGCGTCAACGCGGAAGCGCTGCAAAGCCAGGCCGGCGACAGCCAGCAACAGCAGCTCCTGGCCGGCATACTGAGCAGCAGCAACCGCGCCACCCGCCTGGTCAGCCAGCTGCTGCTGCTGGTGCGCAGCGACGCTACCGCCAGCGTCGCGCTGGACCGGCTGGCGATGGATGCGCTGGTGCAGGACCGGCTGGCGATCCTGTCGGCGCTGGCCATGGTGCGGCACATCGAGCTGGAACTGGCATCGGAAGGTGAATTCTTCATCCTGGGACACCGTGAAAGCCTGGTGTCGCTGATCGACAACCTGGTCGACAACGCCATCAAATACAGTCCTCCAGGCGGCATCGTGACGGTCGGCCTGCACCGGGACCGGGACGAGGTGGTGTTCAGCGTGGCGGATCAGGGGCCGGGAATCGCACCGGCTCTGCGCGAGCGCGTATTCGACCGCTTTTTCCGCAATCCCGACCAGACCCAGAGCGGCAGCGGGCTGGGCCTGGCGATTGCCAGGTCGGTGGTGCTCCAGCACGGCGGCCAGATCCAGCTGCATGCGGCCGGCGGCGAACAAGGCTTGCTGGTGGAGGTGAGGTTTCCGCTGGCCTAGCCGGCCATGGAATCATGCAAGCCAAGCCCGCGGCGGGGCCAATTGCTGCGAAGGCTTTATTCGCCGCGCTCGCTGCAGCACGGGCAGCCATGGTGTCCGCGCATCAGATGCGGAGGCGAGGCTTCTTCATCCTGCGCCACGCTGCGCATGAATTCGGCCAGCTGTTTTTCCATGCCGGCCAGCAGATCGGCCCTGGCCTGCGGCTGGACCGGCTTGTCATCGCTGCCGGCGGCAAGCCAGTGGCGGGCGGTGTGCTTGGTCGTCATTTCTGTTCTTCCGTCTGGCCGTAATATTTTTCGCAAATCTTGATGCGCTCGCGGCCCTGGTCCTTGCGCCAGCGGTTGCTGTCCCGCAGCGAGTAGACGCAGCCGCAATACTCCTGCTGGTAGAAATACTCGGACCGCGGCGCTAATCGCTCAGTCTCTTGCTTACGGCCGGCTGCGTCAAGCGAGAAACTCTCAAGTTTGCATGAGCGGAATGCATTCAGCCCTGGTGAGCAGCCACCTGTCAGTACTGGCAGGTAGCGCTGCGGTGACATGCTGCGGTCATAAATGCGGCATATATTCGGGCGGCAAATAGTGCAAAAAAGAAACTTTTTATCTTTCCCTTCCTGAATGGAGTCTCCATGAAACTGAATCGTCAGCTGTTTCTCACGTTTATAAGCAGCGTGGCCTGCGCCGCGCCTTTGATGATGGCCAGCCAAAGCGCACTGGCCTGGGGTGATGAAGGACATATGGTGGTCGGCCTGATCGCCAGCAACTACCTGACCGACAACGTCCGCTCGCAGGTCGACGCCATCCTGGCCAACGACAGCAGCGGCCTGACCGCCGGCGACATCGCCTCGGAAGCGACCTGGGCCGACAAGTACCGCAATTCGCACCGCGAAACCGCCGCCTGGCATTTTGTCGATACCGAGATCAGCGACGGCGACATCGACGCCGCCTGCTTCGGCCATCCGAGCCTGCCCGCCAACACCCCGGCATCGGGCGGCGTGGCGCAGGATTGCGTGGTCGACAAGGTCGATCAGTTCGCGCTCGAATTGCGCGATCCGAACACCGATCCTGCCGAACGCCTGCTGGCGCTGCAGTTCTTGCTGCATTTCGTCGGCGACATGCACCAGCCGCTGCACTCCAGCGACTCTCATGACCGCGGCGGCAATGACGAGACGGTGTCCGCCACCGGCATCGCCGCCGGCAAGCTGCACGCTTACTGGGATACCGCATTCGTGAACAAGCTGGGCACCGACCAGAACAAGGTGGCCTCGGCGCTGATCGCCAAGATCACCAAGGCCCAGATCGCACAATGGCAGCAGCAGACGCCGCGCGACTGGTCGCTGGAAGCCTTCGACCTGGCCCGCACCGATGCTTACGGCAAGCTGCCGACGCCTGGATCCACCGGCAAGTACAAGCTGCCGGCCAGCTATGTCAGCAACGCCACCAGCGTGGTTGCCTTGCAGCTGAGCCGTGCCGGCGTGCGCCTGGCGAAAATTCTGAATGATGCCTTGGGCGGCAATGCCGTTTCCGGCGCATCGATATTCGTCTCGCCATTTGGCGAGAAAAAATAAGCTGTCGTTGCTGCTCAATCCTGAGCGCCTGGTCTCGCCGGCGCTCAGGATTCAGATTTTGCTTTGCTAGATCAATCCGCGCTTGGCCAGCATCGGCTCGACCTTCGGATCGCGGCCGCGGAAGGCGCGGAACGCCTGCGCCGGATCCTGCTTGTTGCCCGAGCTGTAGATATGCTTTTGCAAGCGTTCGGCAATCGCCGGCTGGAACGGATCGCCGGCTTCGGTGAAGGCATCGTAGGCATCGGCGTCCAGCACTTCGGCCCACATGTAGACGTAGTAGCCGGCTGCATAGTCGGAGCCGGCGAACAGATGCTGGAAATGGCTCAGGTAATGGCGCTGGCCGATGTCCTGCGGGATGCCCAGCAGTTCGCATTGCTGCGCTTCGAAGGCCGCCAGGTCGACCGCGCTGCCGTTCGGCAGCGAATGCAGCGCCATGTCGATCAGCGCCGGGCCGGCATACATGATGGTGGCCCAGGCCTGGTCGAACCGGCGCGCGCGCTTGAGTTTTTCCAGCAGCGCCGACGGCATCGCTGCGCCAGTCTGGTAGTGCCGCGCGTGCTGCTTGAGCACCGCTTCCTCTTCCGCCCAGTTCTCGAAAATCTGCGACGGCAGTTCGACGTAATCCTGCAATACCTGGGTGCCGGCCAGGCGTTCGTACTTCACCTGCGACAGCAGGCCGTGCAGGCCGTGGCCGAACTCATGGAACAGGGTACGCACATCGTCGAAACTCAGCAGCGCTGTATCGCCCTTGGCCGCCTTGGCGAAATTGTTGTTATTGATGACGATCGGCAGCGTGCCGCCGTCATGGCCGGATTGGTTGCGGAAAACATGCATCCAGGCGCCGCTGCGCTTGCTGGCGCGAGCGAAGTTGTCGCCGATGAACAGGCCGATCAGGGCGTCCTCGCGATTGCGCACTTGCCACAGGCGGGCGTCCGCATGATGCAGGGCGACGCCGTGCTGCTCTACAAAGCTGATGCCGAACAGGCGATGGGCGCAGTCGAACATGGCGCCTATCATGTTGTCCAGTGCGAAGTAGGGTTTCAGTTCGGCGTCGTCCAGGTCGTAGCGCGCCTGCCGGACTTTCTCGGCCAGGTAGCGCCAGTCCCAGGCCGCGATCGGCGTCGGCTGGCCCAGGCTGCGCGCCATCTCGGTCAGGGCGATACGGTCCTCTTCCGCCTTGGCCTTGGCCGGTTCCCAAACCTTGCCCAGCAGGGCGGATACCGCTTCCGGCTTGCCGGCCATGCGGTCGATCAGCTGGTAATCGGCATAAGTGGCATAGCCGTGCAGTTGCGCCTGTTCCTGGCGCAAGGCCATGATCTCGGCGGCGACCGGGCGATTGTCATGGCTGCCGGCGTGGGCGCCGCGGGCGACGCGGCCGCGCCAGACCGCTTCGCGCAGATCGCGGCGGTCGGAGAAAGTGAGGAAGGGCTCGGCCAGCGAGGGCGACAGGGTCATTACATGGCTGCCTTCCGGCAGGCCGCGCTGCTGCGCCGCCGCCTGCGCCGAAGCGCGCAGGAACGGCGGCAGTCCGGCCAGCGCCGCTTCGTCTTCCAGCGCCAGCACAAAGCCTGACTCATCGGCCAGGACGTTTTGCGTAAACTGCGTGCTCAGCGCCGCCAGCCTTTCCGTCACCGCGCTGTAGCGAGCGCGCGATTGCGGCGGCAGGTTGGCGCCAGCGCGCACAAAGTCCAGGTGCACCCGTTCCAGCAAGCGCAGCTGCACCGGATCGAGGTCCAGCCGGGCGCGCTCGGCATATAGGGCATTGACGCGGGCAAACAGGCCGGCATGCAGGTAAATGGCATTCTTGTGCGCGGCCAGCCTCGGCGCCAGTTCGATTTCGACTGCCTGCAAGGCAGGCGAGGTTTCGCTCGAGGTCAGGTTCTCGAACAGCAGGCTGATGCGGCTGTTGAGCCGGCCCGACTCATCGAAAGCGGCCAGCGTATTGGCAAAAGTGGGAGCCGCCGTTTGTGCGGCGATGGCATCGATCTCGGCCAGGTGGGCTGGCAATGCCACTTCAAAAGCGGGGACGAAATGTTCGGCCTTGACCTGATCGAAAGGCGGCAAGCCGTAAGGGGTATTCCAGTCTTGCAACAGCGGATTGGCGGCGTGAATGTCTGACATGGCGAATAGCATCCTGGCTAATGGTGAGGGAGCTATTGTATGCCGGGTGGTTTTTTTCGGCGCGGGGGATATTTTCGATGCTTCCGGTGCGCCATGCAGCCGTATCAGCCGGCGCCGGAAGCGATCCAGTTCTCGATTTTCACGCCCGGATAGACGGCGAAATCCCGTTCGTTATTGGTCACCAGCACCACATCCAGCGATACCGCATGCGCTGCGATCAGTTTGTCGAGATGGTCTTTCCTGCGCTCGCGCGTCGCCTCCCGGATCGGGCCGTAAGCGCTGGCCGCGGCGCTGTCGAAGGGCGCTACCGGGATATCCTCAACCAGTGCTGCCAGATGCTGCCGTTCGCGGACCGGATTCACCGACGCCGCAACGCCATATTCCAGTTCCGCATAGGTGATCGCCGACATCACGACATCGCCGACAAAACACGCGGCGAAGCGCTCAGCGACCTGCCTCGGCTGGTTTTTCATCAGGTAGATGCACATATTGGTGTCGAGCATGTAGCGCGCCATCAGAGTATCTCGCGCTCTTCCTGCTCTTGCTCGCCGCGGCCGGCGGTCATGAAATCGGCGCCGAAGCTGGAAAATTTCTTGAGCACGCCAGCCAGAGGACGGCCCGCCGGGCGGATCCGCAATTCGTCGCCGATCCGTTCGATTTCAAATTCGATATCGGTGCGCGCATAGGCCAACTCGGCCGGAATCCGGATCGCCTGGGAATTGCCGTTCTTGAAAACCTTGGTGGTATGCATGTCAAACAGCGCTTGAGGAAAATACGATGAATACATATTAGACGCCTCCCAGAAAAATGTAAATACACGTGTGTACACGATGTCGTTTGCATATCCAAATGTTCATTGGAAATGTGTATTTACACAATAAGGCCCTTCTCATTTTGAATTATACTGTACGTATATACAGTTAATTTAGTACGGAGGAATCTTATGCAGGTGGTCGGAAGATCGGAACTTGACGCCATTACTGAAGGATTGAAAGCAACCATCGCCCGCATTGTGCTCGTTCATCGCAGCGCCGGGGCGGACTTGACCTGGTCGCTGATGCACCGGATTGAAAGCGAAGCGATGCGCGCCATGGAGCAGTCCGGCAACTTCGACCTGAACCACCTCAACATGCTGCGCGCCTATCCCACGGCTTATCCGCGCACCGACGACCTGGTCAATTTCGGCAACGCTACCACACTGCCGATTGCGCTGTCCCTGATCTACCGGGAATTCAGAAGGTCGCACTAGCGGCTCACGCAGTGAGCGCAACCTCCTGGCGTCTTATAGACCGAGCTCGCTCAAGCCCGGATGATCATCCGGACGGCGACCCAAAGCCCAGTGGTACTTGCGCTCCGATTCCTTGATCGGCAGGTCGTTGATGCTGGCATAGCGCCGGTGCATCAGGCCGTGTTCATCGAACTCCCAATTCTCGTTGCCGTAGGAGCGGAACCAGTTGCCGGCGGCATCATGGCATTCATAGGCAAAGCGCACCGCAATCCGGTTGCCGTCGAACGCCCATAGTTCCTTGATGAGACGGTAATCCAGCTCGCGCTCCCACTTGCGCGTCAGGAATTGCACGACCTGCTCGCGCCCCTGGGGAAATTCGGAACGGTTGCGCCAGATGGTGTCGACGGTATACGCCAGCGACACACGCTGCGGATCGCGGCTGTTCCAGCCGTCTTCCGCCATCCTCACTTTCTGGATCGCGGTTTCTCGGGTGAATGGCGGAAATGGGGGACGGGCTTCGCTAGCTTGACTCATGGCAGTGCTCCTGGAACGGTGGAAGAAAGGCTACTTTACAAAATTCCACTGAATTAAAGAATAATCATAAAATGCAATTCATTCTTCCTTTAAGTGGAATTCAAGCATGGACCGGTTTCATCTGATGAGCGTATTCGTGGCGGTAGCCGAAGAACAGAGCTTCGCCGCCGCGGCGCGCCGTCTGCAGATGTCGCCGCCGGCGGTCACGCGCGCCGTGCTGGCGCTGGAGGAACGGCTCGGGGTCAAGCTGCTGAACCGCACCACGCGCTACGTGCGCAGCACCGATGCAGGCCTGCGCTACTTGGAAGACGCGCGCCGCATCATGGCCGAGGCCGACGAAGCCGACGAGGCGGCGGCGGGCGTCAACGCCGAGCCGCGCGGCCAGCTGACGGTGACAGCGCCGGTGCTGTTCGGACGCATGTTCGTGATGCCCAGCATGGTCGACTATCTGCAGCGTTTTCCGGCGATGGCGGTGTCGGCCTTGTTCGTCGACCGCGTGGTGAATCTGCTGGAAGAAGGCATAGACGTCGGCGTCCGCATCGGTGAACTGGCCGATTCGAGCATGAAAGCGATCCAGGTCGGACAGGTCAGCCGGGTGGTGTGCGCGGCGCCTGTCTATCTGGCGGCGCACGGCGCGCCGGCCGCGCCGGAGGAATTGGCTGGGCATTCGGTGATCGCGTCGACCGGCGTCGCCGCCGACAGCGACTGGCGCTTCACGAGCGGGCACAAAAGCGGCGGCGGCAAGACCAGCAACGTGAAAATCCGGCCGCGCATGACGGTCAGCAGCAACGACGCCGCCATCGAAGCGGCCTTGCGCGGCTTCGGCGTGACGCGGCTGCTGTCCTACCAGATCGCGCCCTATCTCGATTCCGGCCAGTTGCAGATCGTGCTGGCCGAACACCAGCCGGCCTGCGTGCCTATCCATGTGCTGCACCGCGAAGGGCGGCTGGCCTCGGCCAAGGTCAGGCGCTTCGTCGACCTGCTGGTGGAGAGCCTGCGCAGCAACAAGGCGCTGCGCTAAAGCCAGAAATCGCTGCAGCGCAGCAGGCGACGTCGATAAGGGCTAAAGTGTCGGCTTGCAATTTTCAAGGCAGTTCAAACATGTCACAAACCCAATCCACCAAACTCAGCGCCAGCCTGGTGATCATGATGTCGGTCGCCACCGGCGTTGCGGTGGCCAGCAACTATTACGCGCAGCCGCTGCTGCACACCATCGCCGCCCGGTTCGGCATTTCCAACGGCAGCGCCGGCCTGATCGTCACCGTGGCCCAGCTCGGCTATGCGCTCGGCCTGATGCTGCTGGTGCCGCTGGCCGATATGCTGGAACGCAAGAAACTGATCGTCATCATGAGCCTGCTGTCGGCCTGCGGGCTGCTGATCACGGCCACCGCGCAAAGCATGGCGTTCGTCCTCATCGGCACCGCCCTGACCGGCCTGTTCTCGGTGGTGTCGCAGGTGCTGGTGCCGTTTGCCGCGACCCTGGCGGCGCCGCACGAACGCGGCAAGGTGGTCGGCCATGTAATGACCGGCCTGCTGCTGGGCATCCTGCTGGCGCGCACCGTGGCCGGCTATCTGTCGGCCTGGGGCGGCTGGCAAACCGTGTACTGGTTCGGCGCCGCGCTCATGATCCTCACTGCCATCGCGCTTGGCCGCGCGCTGCCGCGCCATCATCCGACCCAGAGCCTGAGCTATCCGCGGCTGCTGGCGTCGATCCTGACCTTGTTCGTGGCGGAGCCGGTGCTGCGCATACGCGCCCTGCTGGGGGCGATCATCTTCGCCGTCTTCAGCGTGCTGTGGACGTCAATTTCCTTCCTGCTGGCGGCCGAACCTTTCCACTATTCGGACGGCACCATCGGCTTGTTCGGCCTGGTCGGCGCCGCCGGCGCCATGGCCGCCTCGCATGCCGGGCGGCTGGCCGACCGCGGCCATGCCGGCCGTTCCACCACCATCGGGCTGGCGCTGCTGCTGCTGTCCTGGCTGCCGCTGGTGTTCGCCAAAAGCTCGCTGATCGGACTGCTGTTCGGCATCCTGCTGCTGGACCTGATGGTGCAGGCGGTCCACGTCACCAACCTGAGCGTGATCAACCACCTGCATCCGGATTCCCGCAACCGCCTGACCGCCGGCTACATGACCTGCTACTTCATCGGCGGCGCCTGCGGCTCGCTGCTGTCGACCGCGATGTACGGCTATGCCGGCTGGTTCGGAGTGTCGATGACGGGGGCGGGATTAAGCGCGCTCGGCCTGGCCGTCTGGCTGTTTGCAGAAAGCCGCAAGGCGAGTTAAGCCGCGTAGCTCATGAAACTTCTTCCTGCAGCATTTCCGTCAGCAGCTTCTTGATCTCAGGGACGCAGGAACCGCAATTGCCGCCCGCCTTCAGGCAGCCGGTGACCTGCGCCACGGTCGTCAGGCCCTGCTTGCGCACCGCATCGCAAATGGTGTTGCGGCCGACCGAAAAACAGGAACACACGGTCGGCCCGGTATCGGCGCCCTTGGCGATGGGCTGGCCGATCAGCAAGCCGACGCGGTCGGCTTCTTCCAGCCGTTCCTTTAGGAACAGGCTGGCCAGCCACGCGCGCGAGGGCAGGTCCGGGCGCGGCGACAGGAACACGCAAGCATCGATGCGGTCGTCCACCACATGCACGGCGCGATAGATGCCGGCGCTGCCATCCTGGTACTCCAGCCAGTCGGCGTCGGCAGCATCGACTCCCAGCAGCCTGGCGGCCCAGGCGCCATGATCGGCGATCGGGCTGCGCCCGGCCAGCTCGTAACGGTGAAAGCTGCGCCCCTGGATCCGCGTCCAGTGCGTGACATCGTCCAGCACCGGCTGCGCGCGGCTCAGCACGAAGCCATACCAGGCCACCGCGAATTCCTCGACCCGCACCGGCGTGTGCTTGAATTCCGGCTCGCCGGAAACCGGATCGACCACCGGATTGACCAGCGCTCCCACCCGCGCATCCGAAGCCGACTGCCGGTTCCAATGGATAGGCACGAACAGGCTGCCGCGGGCGATGCCGCCGCCGTGCCGCACCTTGGCCACCATCTCGCCCCACTGGCTGCTCACGCGCGCCAGCATGCCTTCGCGCACGCCGTACAGCAAGGCATCCTGCGGATGCATGTCGATGAAGGATTCCGGCACGTGGTCGGCCAGCCTGGGCGACTTGCCGGTGCGCGTCATGGTATGCCACTGGTCGCGCACGCGGCCGGTGTTGAGGCTGAGCGGGTAGTCGCCGTCGACCGCATGGCGTGGCGCCCGCGGCGTAGTAGCGATGAAACGCGCCCGGCCGTCGGCATGGGCGAAGCGGCCATCTGCAAACAAGCGCGCCGTGCCTTGCCTTTCACCGGCCGCATCGGCCGGCAATGGCCATTGCACCGGCTGCATTGCATCGAACTGCGCCCGATCCATGCCGCGCAGGCCGCCCAGGTTGAACACGCGATGCGGGCCATCGCCGTCGGCGCCGCCGTTACCGCCATTACGGTAGGCGCTAAGGCCGGCGTGCTCGTCGAATACCTGGTGCGCCGAACTGAAATCGAAACCGTCATAGCCCATGCGCTGCGCCACCTGGCAAATGATGCGCCAGTCGGCGCGCGCTTCGCCCGGCGCCGGCAGGAAGGCGCGCTGGCGCGAGATGCGGCGTTCCGAGCTGGTCACCGTGCCATCCTTCTCGCCCCAGCCAAGGGCCGGCAGCAAGACATGGGCAAAGGCATTGGTGTCGGTCTTTTCGATGATGTCGGAGATCACCACCAGTTCGCATTTTTTCAGGGCGCGCTGGACCTGGTCGGCGTCCGGCAGGCTGACCACCGGATTGGTGGCCATGATCCAGACCGCCTTGACGCGTCCGGCTTCGATCGCCTGGAACAGGTCCACCGCTTTGAGGCCGGGCCGCTCAGCCATCTGCGGCGATTGCCAGTAGGTCTGCACGGTCGCGCGATGCTGCGGGTTGTCCAGCTCCATGTGCGCCGCCAGCATGTTGGCCAGGCCGCCGACTTCGCGCCCGCCCATGGCGTTGGGCTGGCCGGTGATCGAGAACGGGCCCATGCCGGGCTTGCCTATGCGCCCCGTCAGCAGATGGCAATTGATGATGCTGTTGACCTTGTCGGTGCCGGAGGAAGATTGATTGACCCCTTGCGAGAAGGCGCTGACGACCTTTTCATTATCGGCAAACCATTGATAGAAGGTCAGCAGGTCTTGCAGATCGAGCTTGCAGATTTTCGCCACCGCGGTGAGGTCGGCACAATCGGCCTCAGCCGCTTCCAGCGCGGCAGCCATGCCGTTGGTGTGCTCCTCTACGAAACCCTGATCCGCGGCGCCGTTGCGCGCCAGGAAGCTGAGCAAGCCATTGAACAGCCAGACATCGCTGCCGGCCTTCAGCGGCAGATGCAGGTCGGCCAGTTCGCAGGTGGCGGTGCGGCGCGGATCGATCACCACCAGCTTCATCTGCGGCCGCGTTTCCCTGATTTTGGCGATGCGCTGGAACAGGATAGGATGGCACCAGGCGGTGTTCGATCCGACCAGCACCACCAGGTCGGCCAGTTCCAGGTCTTCATAGCACACCGGCACCAGGTCGGCGCCGAAGGCACGCTTGTGGCCGGCCACGGCGGACGACATGCACAGCCGCGAATTGGTATCGATATTGGCGCTGCCGATATAGCCCTTCATCAGCTTGTTGGCGACGTAGTAGTCTTCCGTCAGCAGCTGGCCCGAGACGTACAGCGCCACGGAATCAGGGCCATGCTGCTCGATGATGCTGCGGAAACCGTGCGCCACCTTGTCGAGCGCGTCATCCCAGGAAGCCCGTTGCATGGATTGCTGATCGGCGCTGCGCATCTGCGGATACAGCAAGCGCCCGTCCAGCGCCACCGTCTCGCCCAGCGCCGAGCCTTTGACGCATAGCCGGCCCAGGTTCGAGGCATGCGTTTCATCGCCGGCGATATCGACCTGGCCGTCGCCGTTGACGGTGGCGCGGACGCCGCAGCCGACGCCGCAATACGGGCAGGTAGTCAGCGTGCCGGCCAGCTTGGCGGCCGGCTGCAATGGCAAGGTCGAAACTTGATTCATGCCGTCTCCGCTTCAGGCCGCCTGGGCGCACAGCGCCTGGCCGAACAACAGCTGGCTGCGCAGGGCGGAAATATCGGTCTTGTTCTGGATCATCTCGAAATACCAGGGGCCGTCCTTGACGTCGCCATACAGCACCGCGCCGACGATATGCGGGCCGCTGATCACCAGCCGCTTGTAGATGCCGCGGCGCGGGTCGCGCAGCACCAGGTCTTCGCTGCCCTCGCTGCCGATGAAGTCGCCGGCGGAATACAGGTCGACGCCGGTGACCTTGAGCTTGGTGGCGGTGGCCTGCTGCACGTAACGCCTGTGGCCGGCGCCGGCCAGGTGGGCGCCGCACACGCGCGCCTGGTCCCAGATCGGCGCCACCAGGCCGAAAGTCGCCATGCGGTGCTGCACGCACTCGCCCACGGCATAGATGCGCGGATCGTAAGTCTGCAGGGTATCGTCGACCACGACCGCGCGATCGCAATGCAAGCCGGCTTGCCGCGCCAGTTCGATATTCGGGCGGACGCCGGCGGTCATCACCACCAGGTCGGCCGGGATCTCGCTGCCGTCCTTGAAGCGCACCGCCCGCACTGCCGTTGCCTGCCGGTCGCCAAGGATCTCGGCCGTCTGAGCGTTCAATAAAAAGCGCAATCCTTTCTGTTCCAGCGCCTTCTTCAGCAGCACTGCGGCGGACTTGTCCAGCTGCCTTTCCATCAGGCTGTCCATGACATGCACCACGGTCACATCCATGCCTTGTCGCATCAGGCCATTGGCGGCTTCCAGCCCCAGCAGGCCGCCGCCGATCACCACCGCATGGCGATGATTGCGCGCCGCCGCCAGCATGGTTTCGACATCCTGGATATCGCGGAAGGCGATCACGCCCGGCAGCTGATGGCCAGGCACCGGGATGATGAAAGGCTTGGAACCGGTCGCCAGCAGCAGGCGGTCGTAGCGCAGCTCGACGCCGGCGCGCGAACGCACGATGCGGCGCTGGCGGTCTATGCCCGTCACCGGATCGCCGGCATGCAGGGTGATGCCGTTCTCGGCATACCATTCGCGCGGATTGAGCATGATATCGTCCATGCTCTTGTCACCCGCCAGCAGCGGCGACAGCAGGATGCGGTTGTAATTGCCGTGCGGCTCAGCGCCGAACACAGTGATGTCGTACAGCTCCGGCGCCAGCTTGAGCAGTTCCTCGACCGTGCGCATGCCGGCCATGCCGTTGCCGATCACCACCAGCGACGGCTTTTTGGCCGGCGGCGCGGCGGTTGCCGCCGCAGTGGTCTCTTTCTTGCTCATGCGCCGACCCAGACCTTGCCGCCGGCGATGCGGGCCGGATAAGCCGGCACCGAATTCTCCAGCGCTTCCAGGCACTCGCCGGTCTGCAGGTCGAAGTGCTGCTTGTAGATCGGCGAAGCGACCACGATGCGCTCTCCCAGGCTGCCGACCAGTCCGCGCGACAGCACCGCCGCCTGCGCATTCGGATCGTAATTGCCGATGGCGAAGACGCGCTGCTCGCCGTCGATGACGTGGAACACCGCGACCTGTTCGCCATTGATCAGCGCGCAGACGCCGGTGTTCGGCACGATCTGCTCGAGTGCGCAAACTTCAATCCAGTGCTGGCCTAGCTGGTCATTGTGCATGTCAGTTCCTTTAAACAGTTTCAACCACGACCGGGATATTGATGCGCTTGCGTTCCTCCACCGTGGCCGGACGGATCTGGCCGCGCTCCGGCACGAACACCACGTTGCCGTCGGCCTCGCCGCTGTTGACGAAATGCTGGAAACGCTTGCGGGTTTCCTGGTCGGTGACGGCTTTCTTCCATTCGCACTCGTAGGTATCGACCACATGCTGCATGTCGGCTTCCAGTTCGGCGGCGATGTTCAGCTTGTCTTCCACCACGACCTGTTTCAGATAGTCCAGGCCGCCTTCGAGGTTGTCGCGCCAGACGCTGGTGCGCTGCAGGCGGTCGGCGGTGCGGATGTAGAACATCAGGAAGCGGTCGATCATCTTGACCAGCATCTCTCTGTCGAGATCAGCCGCCAGCAGTTCCGCGTGGCGCGGCTTCATGCCGCCGTTGCCGCAGACGTACAGGTTCCAGCCTTTCTCGGTGGCGATGATGCCGACATCCTTGCCCTGCGCTTCGGCGCATTCGCGGGTGCAGCCGGAGACGCCGAACTTGATCTTGTGCGGCGCGCGCAAACCCTTGTAACGATTCTCCAATGCGATCGCCAGGCCGACGCTGTCGTCCAGGCCGTAGCGGCACCAGGTCGACCCGACGCAGGATTTGACGGTGCGCAGCGATTTGCCGTAGGCGTGGCCGGATTCGAAGCCGGCCGCGATCAGTTCTTCCCAGATCAGCGGCAGCTGCTCGACGCGGGCGCCGAACAGGTCGACCCGCTGGCCGCCGGTGATCTTGGTGTACAAGCCGTATTTCTTGGCGACCTGGCCGACCGCGATCAGGCCGTCCGGTGTGACCTCGCCGCCGGCCATGCGCGGCACCACCGAGTAAGTGCCGTCCTTCTGGATATTGCCCAGGAAGTAGTCGTTGGAATCCTGCAGGCTGGCGTGCTCCTTCTTCAGCACGAAGTCGTTCCAGCACGATGCCAGGATGCTGGCCGCGACCGGCTTGCAGACATCGCAGCCGAGGCCCTTGCCGTGCTGTTCCAGCAAGGCGGAGAAAGTCTTGATCTGGCCGACCTTCACCAGATGAAACAGCTCCTGGCGCGAGTAGGGAAAATGCTCGCAGACATGGTTGTTGACAGCCATGCCCTGCTTCTTCATTTCGGCCTTCATGATCTGCGTCACCAGCGGCACGCAGCCGCCGCAGGACGTACCGGCCTTGGTGCAGCTTTTCAGCGCGCCGATGCTGGTGGCGCCGGCGCCGACAGCGGCGCACAGCGCGCCTTTGGAGACATCGTTGCAGGAACAGATCTGCGCCGATTCCGGCAAGGCGTCGACGCCCAGTCCCACCCTCGCCTGGCCGTCGGCCTGCGGCAGGATCAGGAACTCCGGCGACGCCGGCAGCTCGATGCGGTTGAGCATCATCTGCAGCAAGGTGCCGTATTCGCTGGCATCGCCCACCATCACGCCGCCCAGCAGATACTTGCCGCATTCGGACACCACGATTTTCTTGTAGATCTGCTTGCGTTCGTCAGTGAATTGATAGGAGCGGCTGCCGGCTTCCTTGCCGTGCGGATCGCCGATGCTGGCGACGTCCACGCCCATCAGCTTGAGCTTGGTGCTCATGTCGGCGCCGGTAAATTCCGGCACGGCAGGGCCGGCGTCCGTGCCGGCGCCGGCGGAGAATTCCGCCGCGATCTGCCTGGCGGCGATGCGCGCCATGTCGTAGCCAGGCGCCACCAGGCCGAATATACGGCCGTTCCACAGCGCGCACTCGCCGATCGCGTAAATGTCCGGATCGGAGCTGCGGCAGCTGTTGTCGATGACGATGCCGCCGCGCTCGCCCACTTTCAGGCCGCTGTCGCGCGCCAGCTCGTCGCGCGGCCGGATGCCGGCCGAGAACACGATCATGTCGGTATCCAGGTGGCTGCCGTCGTCGAAATTCATGCGATGCGTGCCGTTCTTGCCGTCGACGATTTCCAGCGTGTTCTTTTGCGTATGCGCGGTGACGCCCAGTTCTTCGATTTTCTGGCGCAGGATGCGGCCGCCGCTTTCGTCCACTTGCACCGCCATCAGGCGCGCGGCGAATTCCACCACGTGAGTCTCCAGCTGCATGTCGCGCAGGGCCTTGGCGCATTCCAGCCCGAGCAGGCCGCCGCCGATCACCACTCCGCTCCTGGAGCGCTTGCCGCATTCCTGCATCGCTTCCAGGTCTTCGATGGTGCGGTAGACGAAGCAATCCTTGCGCTGGTTGCCGGCCAGGGTCGGCACGAAGGGATAGGAGCCGGTGGCGATCACCAGCTTGTCGTAAGGCAGCGTTTCGCTGACGCCGTCGAGATTGAAGGCAACGGTCTTGGCGGCGCAGTCGATCATTTGCGCCTTGGCGTTGAGCTTGAGCCGGATCGCCGTGCGCTCAAAGAAACCCGGTTCCACCAGCGACAAATCCTGCGCCGTTTTGCCGGCAAAGAATTCCGACAGATGAACGCGGTCGTAGGCCGGACGCGGCTCTTCGCACAATACCGTGACTTCCATGCCGGGCAGATTGCTTTCCGCCAGGCATTCGAGGAATTTGTGGCCAACCATGCCGTGGCCGATGACGATGATTTTCATGTGTTTGTCCCGAATTTGCGTTCCATTACGCGGCGGCGCTGCGGCTGGCCAATGCACTGTCATGCAATTCCTGTTCCTGTGCTTTGTGGCTTGCGCTGAAGCGCACCGCAATCGCGCACAGGGCGGACAGCGCCACCAGCACGCCCAGCACGCTCAAGGTCTGCTGGGTATCGCCCAGTCCCTTCATCAGGAAGCCGGCGGCAACCGCGCCGACATTGCCGCCGGCGCCGATGATGCCGGCCACGCCGCCGAGCGCCTTGCGGTCGATGAACGGCACCAGCGCATAAGTGGCGCCGCAAGCCATGTGGGTGAACAGGCCGAAGCTGAGCATGGCGGCCACCGCCAGCAGCGCCGTGCCGGCGTGGGCGAACCAGAGCAAGCCCAGGCCCTCGCCCAGCATCAGGACGAACAGCAAGGTAGCGCGGCTGTTGAGGCTCCCACCTGATTTACGGTTGGCCAGCTTGTCCGACAGCCAGCCGCCCAGCGCCCGCGCAAACAGCGCCAGCAAGCCGAAGCTGGCGGCCGCCATGCCGGCGCTTTTCAGCGACAGGCCGAAATGATCGACGTAATAGATCGCCGCGATGTTATGGATGAAAATCTCGACGCCGAAGCAGGCGCCGTAAGTGACGAACAGCAGCCACACCCTGTAGTTGGCGCTGGCGGCGCGGAAGCTGGCCCAGCCGCCCTTCTTGCCTCCCTCCGGCGCGATGCCGCGGGCGCGCATCTCGGCATAATTGCCCTCGGGGCAATCCTGGGTGTAGCGCCAGTAGAGCGCGGCCATGATCAGCATGAACACGCCCGGCACCAGCAAGGCCAGGCGCCAGCCCATGGCGTTGCTCACGCCCAGCATCAGCATGGCGGCCACCAGCAAGGGCATCAGGCCCTGGGCCGCACCGCCGCCGCTGTTGCCCCAGCCGGCCGAGGCGGCATTGGCGGTGCCGACCACATTGGGAGCGAACATGACCGAGGTGTGATACTGGGTGATGACGAAGCTGGCGCCTACCGCCCCTATGCACAGGCGGAAGAACAGGAAGCTTTCGTAGCTCTGCACCATGGCGACGCCGAACACCGGCAAAGCGCCGATCAGCAGCAAGCCGGTATAGGTCTTGCGCGGGCCGTAGCGGTCGCACAGCGGCCCGACCAGCAGGCGCACCAGTATCGTCACCGCCACCGCAGCGATATTGATGTTGGCGATCTGTTCCATGCTCAAGCCGAGCTGTCCCTTGATCAGCGGCATCAGCGGCGCGCAGGCGAACCAGGCGAAGAAACAGACGAAGAAGGCCATCCAGGTCAAGTGGAAGGCGCGCATCTGCGGCGTGCGCAGGCTGAAGAGCTGGATGCTGGTCGCTTTGCTGGTCATGTCGGTCACCGTGTTTGTCTTGAAAAACAAAAAGGCGTCCTCCCGGCCCAACCGCGATTGCAGTCAAGCCAGGAGGACGCCTTTGTCCGGCAGATCCATCGTTGGACCTGCGTAAGAATTTTTCGGATCGCCATTGATCCTGCCAAGTGATGAGCAAAGCCCGTGCCACCCGCCTCCACCTGCGGTTTCCGGGGATTCGCAGGGAAAGCTTGCCAGACCGGCAAACAAAACACGCTCCGCGAAGGTGCGGCGCGCCTGCAATTGGTGCAGCGCACACTTTTCTAGTGCGACTTGCCTAGAATGAATGGAAACACTTCCCCTATACTTGGCGACGCTTTCATCCTGTCCCCATCTCCAAGTGCGAGGTAGCGCCGATGTTCAAGGAATACGCCGATTACGACGCCAGCGGCCTGGCCGCCCTGGTTGCCAGCCGCGAGGTTGCCGCCGGCGAATTGCTGGAAGCGGCGCTGGCGCGCGCGGCCGCGGTCAATCCGGCCATCAACGCCATCTGCATCCCGATGGAAGAGATCGGCCGCCAGCGCGCGCAGCAGGAACTGCGCGGACCGTTCGCCGGCGTGCCCTTCCTGATCAAGGATATCGTCCAGGACTATGCCGGCGTAGCCGCCACCAGCGGCTGCCGCGCCCTGCGCCGGCATGTGCCGTCACAGCATGCCGCCATCGTCCAGCGCTTCCTCGACGCCGGCCTGGTCATCTTCGGCAAGACCGCCACCCCTGAATTCGCGCTGAAGGGCGTCACCGAGCCGCTGCTGTGGGGCGCCACCCGCAATCCCTGGGATCTGCAGCGCACTCCCGGCGGTTCATCCGGCGGCGCTGCCGCAGCGGTAGCGGCCGGCATCGTGCCGGCGGCCGGGGCGGCGGATGGCGGCGGTTCGATCCGGATCCCGGCATCCTACTGCGGCCTGTTCGGACTGCGGCCCTCGCGCGGCCGGGTGCCGGCGGGACCGGGCCATGCAGAATTCTGGGACGGCGCCTCCAGCGACCATGTGCTGACGCGCAGCGTGCGCGATTCGGCGCGCCTGCTCGATGCGATCGGCGGCGCAGACGTCGGCGCGCCCTTTGCCATCACTGCGCCGGAACGTCCTTATGCCGATGAAATAGCACGGCCGCCGGGCAAGCTGCGGATCGGCTATTGCACGCAATCGCCGCTGGGCACGCCGGTGCACCCAGAATGCGCGCAGGCCGTCATGCAAGCCGCCGGACTGCTGGCCGGCCTGGGACATGAAGTGGAACCGGCCCAGCCGGAGATCGACGGCCACGCGCTGGCGCGTAGTTTCATCACCATGTATTTCGGCCAGACCGCCGCCGGCATCGCCCATATCAAGCAGCTCACCGGCGCCGGCAACAGCGGCTTCGAACTGGAGTCGCGCATACTGGCGCTGATCGGCCGCACCATCAGCGCCGGCGAGTACGTGCGCGAACGCGAGCGCTGGAACGACTACGCGCGGGCGCTGGGGCGCTTCCATCAGCGCTACGATCTGTACCTGACGCCAACCACCGCGCAGCCGCCCTGCCGCATCGGCGAACAGGATACGCCGCCTTTGCAGCGCGCTGCGGCCAAGCTGGTGCTGGCCCTTGGCGCCGGCAACCTGCTGATCAAGAGCGGCATGGTTGAGGATCTGGTCCAGACCAGCCTGCAAGCAGTGCCGTTCACCCAGCTCTCCAACCTGACCGGCACGCCCAGCATGTCGGTCCCCTTGCATTGGGCCGCCACCGCAGGCTCGGCAGAACCGCTGCCCTATGGCGTGCAGTTTGTCGCCCGCTTCGGCGATGAAGCCACCTTGCTGCGGCTGGCTGCGCAGCTGGAGCAGGCGCAGCCCTGGCAGCAGCGGCGCCCTCCGATTGCCTAGATCGCCTGCCAGCCCTCGATTCCGGTGAAGATTGCCGCGCCTATCAGCAGCAGGCCGATCAGGCGGCCGGCAATCGCGCCGCCGCGCGGATAGGCGTCGAACCAGCCGCTGGCTTTGCTGGACAGCAGCGCCAGGCCGCCGTACACCGCAGCCTGGGTCAGCCAGGTGATGACGCCCAGCACCAGCGCCTGGCTCCAGATCGGACCGGCGCCGATTTTCAGGAACTGCGGAAAGATCGCCAGCATGAAGACGTAGGCTTTCGGATTCAGCAAGCTGGTCATCATGGCCTGGAAGAAGGTCATGGCCGGCGCCTTGGCGCCCGGCTGCTGTGCGGTGGAAACGATGCGGAAGGCGTTCTCGCTGCGCAGCAGCGACCAGCCGATCCAGGCGATATAGCAGGCGCCGGCCAGCAGCACCAGGTTGAACAGCGCCGGCCACAGTTTCAGGATGACGGCAATGCCCAGCATCGCCATGACGACGTGACAGACGCCGCCGGCGATGATCCCGGCCACCGCCGCCAGGCCGGAGCGGCGGCCGCCCACCAGCGCGCTCGCCATCACGAAGGCCATGTCCAGCCCGGGCAGGACGATGACGCCGAATACGATCATGAAATATAGCCAGAGATTGACGGATTGGTTCATTTTGAAAGCTCCAGGCGATCGGCGGCTGAAGCCGCCTGGTCAGATTGAGTGAATTGTCTTTGGGATCGGCTGCACATGACCGGAGTCGAGTCCGCGCTATTGCGGCAGCCAGCGCAAGCGCGAGCGTCTGGCGGGATCAAGGATGACCGTCTCCGGCTCCGCCCTGAGCAAGCCGCCGGCGGCCAATTCCTTGGCGGCACGCTCGGCCAGCGGACTGAATTTACTTTCCAGCAGCTGATTATCCTGGGCCAGACCCAGCCACACCAGATAGGGCCCGTCAGTCCTGACCGGCAGCTGCGGGAAATTATTGCCGGCGTCCAGCGTCGCCAGCACGCCGGCCTGGCGCATGCCGGCTTCCCTGTAGCCGGCAAAGCTGGCAGCCGCCTGTTGCGCAAAGCGCTCCACGCTGCCTGGCTTGAGCGCAAATATCTGCGCAACGACGACGCCGCCCGCTCCTTCCAGCTCCCGGACCGGATCGACTGCCGGCAGAACGGTCACGCCGCTGTCCGGATCCAGGGGACGCAGCAGCAGCACATTGTCGCTGTCGACGATCAAGTCGTTCAACGTGGTCCTGTGCTCTTTCCACACCGCCCCGTAGTAGAACGCGGCATTGGCGACAGCCCTGGCATCCATGTTCTTGAAGCCGCGCAGCCAGGTAAAGGCCTCCACATTCTTGCGTTCGAAAAACTGGCCGAAGGCGATCGCTCCCAGCTGCTGGAAAGCTTCCGGAAAATAGCTTTCAAAGTAAGCGGCGAAATCCGCCCGGCGGCCCGGCTTGATCTGATAGCGGCGCAACTCGATGACCTGGAAATCGTTGGGATGGCTGATGTTTTTCATGGCGATGGGCTCGGTGTTTGTCGATATTTGCGCCGATGGCGCAACGTTGATTGCCAGACCAAGGATTAATCCGACGATAAGTCTTCGCATGCTGTTCCTCCGGCTGGATGGGTTTTTGTGGCTGAAATCGAAGATAAATGAGATTTAGGACAGAATTCGCCCTATATTTAAATTATCCTGTGAAACATGTACCACCCGACCACACGCGTGCTGGCAGTGCTGGAACTGCTGCAAACCCATGGCCGCATGAGCGGGGCCGAGATGGCTGCGCGCCTGGAAATCGACGGCCGCACCCTGCGCCGCTATATCGTGACGCTGGAAGAAATGGGGATTCCGATCACTACCGAGCGCGGCCGCCACGGCGGCTATGCGCTGATGGCCGGCTTCAAGCTGCCGCCCATGATGTTTACCGACGACGAGGCGCTGGCCCTGGCCATAGGCTTGCTGGCGGCGCGCAGCCTGGGGCTGGCCGAGGCGGCGCCGGCGGTGGCCAGCGCCCAGGCCAAGCTGGAACGGATCATGCCGGCCAACCTGAAACGGCGCGTCAGCGCCGTCGACGAAACGGTCAGGCTCGATCTGTCGCAAGCGACCTCGCCCGACAATAATGCCGCGCTGATTACCCTCAGCGCCGCCGCGCAAAACCGCCAGCGGGTGCACCTGCATTACCGCAGCGCCCAGGGCGACGACAGCGAGCGCGACTTCGACGCTTACGGGCTGGCGTATCGCGGCGGCCGCTGGTATGTGGCGGGCATGTGCCATCTGCGCAAGGATGTGCGTTCGTTCCGCCTGGACCGGGTGAGGCAGGTGCAACTGCTGGCGCAGCAGTTTACGCGGCCGCCGGCGTTCGACGCCCTGGCTCATCTGTCATTTTCGGTGGCCACCATCCCGCGCGCCTTTGCCGTCGAGGTGCTGCTCAAGACCGACCTGATATCGGCGCGCGAGCATCTGTTCGACGCTATCGGCATTTTTGAACAAACCGAGGAAGGCGTGCTGTTGCATAACCAGTCCGACGATCTCGACTGGTTTGCACGGCAGCTGGCGCGCCTGCCGTTTGCGTTTGAAATCCGTCAGCCGCCGGCGCTGCGCGACGCCGTCAGGCTCTGCGCGCAGAGATTATTGTCGCTGGTAAAAAAATAAAGCGGGCTTGCGCCGACGCCTGCCAATAGTGACAGTATTCCTGCGCGGCGCGGCGCAGTAGACTGATCCGTATAGCGATTCGCCGCTTTACGTTTCTCCACAGAACAACAAGGATGAGGAAAAAACATCGTTTGAGGCCTTAAAACACCGCTGTTACACGAGTTTGGGGACATCTACGTGATATCCTGAGCGTTCTAAAACACACCGCATTTGTTGTCAATGAATACACCTGTTGCTGCTGCTACTCCCAACCCTGTTCAAACCGCCCGCGTCCTGCTCAAGGACCTCCAGGAAAAATACGCAGTATTCCGCGATTACCTGCCGTTAGCGATCGGCATCGACAAGCAACTCATCGCCCTGTCGCCTGAAATCAACCGCAAGACCTTGCGCATCGCTCTTGGCATGCACACCAACTCGCTGCGCTATCTCAAGGGCATGGAGAAGGCGACGCACCGCTTCGACCTGGAAGGCAACAGCACGGACGAGGTCACCGAGGTGCATCGCACCCACGCCACCGAAACCCTGCGCGAGCGTTTCAAGAAAAATGCAGAGCAGCGCAAGCTGCAGCGCGCCGCGGAAGCGGCCCAGCAGGCTGCTGAAAAAGCAGCGGCGCAGCATGCGGAAAAGCTCAGCCAGCTTACTGCAAAGTTCTCCCGCAACCGCTGATGCAGCCGCAGCCGGGCTGGCTTGCACAAGCCGGTCCGGCCGGCGCGACATGGCCAGCAACGTGCCTGGCCTGGGCACCCCCCTCAAACGATGATAACGGTAACAGGCTGATGCAATGACGCGCGCCATTCCTCTCGTCTTTGCGCTGCCGGGAAGAACGCAGAATCATTTATGCGTCAGCTGCCAAATCCAGTTGCCGTCCGCATCCTCTTTTTCCTCGCCTGGAATACAACGCCTGGATGAAGCCGCTCCGCTCAGCAAGGCCTTGTAGGCAATCTTGTTTTGCTTGTTGATGAGCCTTTGCGCCGCACGCCGGGTGTAGCCGTCGCCAAAGGCAACAATGGCGTTCAGCATTTCCCGTAGTTCCTCATCTTCGCTCACCTGCTTTGCTATCTGGCGCCAGACGTCGGCCTGGTTCCAGCGCATGAAGCGCACATAGGAAGTTTGCCAGCGGCCGAAAGCAGGCGGCAAGGCCGACCACTTGGCGCGCCTGCCCACTACCCACAGCACCGCCCGCAGGAACAAGCGGTTGTCGCGGCCGCTGGCGCCCGGATCATTATCTCCTCCTAGCAGCAGGGGCCGCAATTTTTGCCAATGCTCGTCTCGAAGATCCATATCCTGCATATCGCGCTCTGATGGTGGCTATCAAAATTGATTACTCCATTCTTGATCATTTCCGAAAAAAAAATGCGTAAGAGATTGCTGAATTGCCCAGGCACAGCCACCCGTCCCGCAGCTGTTTCCGATGTGCGGACAAGTGTTTGCAGGACTGCCCTGCTATTTGATCAGCTTGAGTATTTCGCGGAATTTGGGATGTTCACTGTTGCGCATCCATTCGAACATGAGCATTTCGCTGGTGACTATTTCGGCGCCGGCGGCACGCGCGCGCTCGATGGCCGCAGCCTTGTCGCCGGCCTGGCGCGAACCGATGGCGTCGCTCACCAGCTTGACCCGGCGCTGCCGATGCAGCAGGCCGAGCACTGTCTGCAGGACGCAGACGTGAGCTTCGCAGCCCAGCACTACCAGCTCGTCGCGGCCGTTCTCCGTTGCGGCGATGAATTCCGGCCGGGCGCAGGCGTCGAAACTGGATTTTTCTATGGTCTGGTCCAGCAGTCCATCAATGGCAGCGACCGTGCCTCCCAGCCGCAAAGGCTGCTGCGCCGTGCCGATCACCGGTATCGACAGCAAGCGGGCGGCCTGCGCCAGCAGCACGGCACGCCGCAGGACCTGCTGGCCATCGCCGATGACCGGCATCAGTTTTTCCTGCAGATCGATGATCAGCAGCGTGGAGCGGGAGGCGTCACTGAGATAAGGCATAGGCGGACCGACAGATGGATTCATGCACAACTTGTTTTATACCATGCCGCGCGCCATTGCGATCCGGCCCCGCCGCAATTCAGACCCGTTCCAGCACCAGCGCGATTCCCTGGCCGACGCCTATGCACATGGTGCACAGCGCGTAGCGCCCTCCCGTGCGCTGCAGCTGGCTGGCCGCTGTGGCCGCCAGCCTGGCGCCGGAAGCGCCGAGCGGATGGCCGAGCGCAATCGCGCCGCCGTTCGGATTGACGCGCGGATCGTCGTCGCGCAGGCCGAGCTGGCGCAGCACAGCCAGTCCCTGCGCCGCGAACGCTTCATTCAATTCGATCACGTCGAACTGCTCCAGCTTCAGGCCGGTCAGCGCCAGCACCTTCAGCGTCGCGGGCGCCGGGCCGATGCCCATGATGCGCGGCGCCACGCCGGCAGTCGCCATGGCGACAATCCTGGCCCTGGGCGTCAGCCCATAGCGCGCGGCATTGGCTTCGTCGGCCAGCAGCAAGGCGCAGGCGCCGTCGTTGAGGCCGGAGGCGTTGCCGGCGGTGACGCTGCCTTCGGGCCGGACCACCGGTTTCAGCCTGGCCAGCGCTTCCAGGCTGGTGGCGCGCGGGTGCTCGTCCTTGCTGACCACAATCGCTTCGCCTTTTTTCTGCGGAATCGTCACCGCCGTGATTTCGTTCTCGAAAAAGCCGGCATCCTGGGCGGCGATGGTTTTCATCTGGCTGGCGAGCGCCATGCGGTCCTGGTCGGCGCGGCTGATATTGAACTCGGCGGCGACGTTTTCCGCCGTCTCCGGCATGGTGTCGACGCCGTATTGCTGCTGCATCAGTGCATTGATGAAGCGCCAGCCGAGCGTGGTGTCTTCCAGTTTGGCGCCGCGCGCAAACGCCGTATCGGCCTTGCCCATGACGAAGGGCGCGCGGCTCATGCTTTCGACGCCGCCGGCGATCAGCAAGCCGGCCTCGCCGCTCTTGATGGCGCGCGCCGCCGTGCCGAGCGCATCCAGGCCCGAGCCGCACAGGCGGTTCAGGGTCGCCCCTGGCACTTCCTGCGGCAGGCCCGCCAGCAAGGCTGACATGCGCGCCACGTTGCGATTGTCTTCGCCGGCCTGGTTGGCGCAGCCGTAGATGACGTCGGCCACTGCCTGCCAGTCGACCTGGGGATTGCGCGCCATCAGTGCGCGGATGGGAATGGCGCCGAGATCGTCGGCGCGCACGCTGGACAGCGCACCGCCATAGCGGCCGAAGGGCGTGCGCTGGGCGTCGCAGATAAAAGCTTGGGACATGGATTCTCCTGGATCAGTGGGTTGCGCGCAGGCGCTTCAGCAAGCGTTGATGAGCGGCACCGCAGTCAACTTCTGCAATTGCCCGAATGACAGGCCGTCGACCATCGCCGTTACCCTGGCGCCGTCCGCCGCCAGGTCGATCACCGCCAGGTCGGTATAGATGCGGCTGACGCAGCCTAAGCCGGTGAGCGGATAGGTGCAGGCCGGCACCAGCTTGCTTTCTCCCGCTTTAGTGAGATGCTCCATCATCACATAGGTTTTCTTGGCGCCTATGGCCAGGTCCATGGCGCCGCCGACGGCCGGAATCGCATCCGCCGCGCCGGTATGCCAGTTGGCCAGGTCGCCGCCGGCCGATACCTGGAACGCACCCAGCACGCAGACATCCAGATGGCCGCCGCGCATCATGGCGAAGCTGTCGGCATGGTGGAAATAACAGCCGCCCGGCAGCAAGGTCACGGCTTGCTTGCCGGCGTTGATCAGGTCGTAGTCTTCCTCGCCTTCAGCCGGCGCCGGGCCCATGCCGATCACGCCGTTTTCGCTGTGCAAAATGACTTCCCGGCCGCTCGGCAACTGGTTCGCCACCAGCGTCGGCAAGCCTATGCCAAGGTTGACCACGGCGCCGTCGGGTATGTCTTGCGCCACCCGCGCCGCCATCTGGTCTCTGCTCCACTTATTCATGATATTCCCTCTTATCCTTGCTTGAAGCCGGCGGGGCCGGTGGCGCTGCGCGGCACTTGCACCACGCGCTGTACATACAGCCCCGGCGTGACGACGCTCTCGGGGTCGAGGCTGCCCAGTTCGACGATTTCGTGCACCGAGGCGATCGTGGTCCGGGCGGCGCTGGCCATGACCGGGCCGAAATTGCGCGCGGTCTTGCGGTAGGTCAGGTTGCCCCAGCGGTCGCCGCTTTCAGCCTTGATCAGGGCGAAATCGGCGTGGATGGGATGTTCCAGCACATACATCCGGCCGTTGATTTCACGCGTTTCCTTGCCCTTGCCCAGCTCCGTGCCGTAGCCGGTGGGCGTAAAGAAAGCGCCGATGCCGGCGCCGGCGGCGCGGATGCGTTCGGCCAGGTTGCCTTGCGGGACCAGCTCCAGTTCCAGCTCGCCGGCGCGGTACAAGCCGTCGAACACCTGCGAATCGGCCTGGCGCGGGAAGGAACAGATGATCTTGCGCACCCGCCTGGCCTTGAGCAGCGCGGCCAGGCCGGTTTCGCCGTTGCCGGCATTATTGTTGACGATCACCAGGTCGCGCGCGCCTTGCGCAATCAGGGCGTCTATCAGTTCGGCCGGCTGGCCGGCGCCGCCGAAACCGCCGATCATTACCGTGGCGCCGTCATGGATGTTGGCGAGCGCCAGCTCCACCGAGGGGACAATTTTGTTGATCATGGCTCTTTACGAACATTTCAGTTGAAAATCACAATAAAGTTCTTATAATGAACAAATATTCGTATAAAGAACTTATTTCAAAAGAATAGCCAGCTGACAGGCCAATGTCAATCGCTGCCTATCTGTTGTTCCTTGCGCCTGCGCGCCTGCATTGAATGAAAACATGACCATATCGACTCCTCCCGACAACTCCGATCCCAAGCCCGGCGACAGCTATGTGCAGTCGTTCGCGCGCGGCCTCGCGGTGCTGCGCAGCTTCGGCGCCCACGCGCCGGCGCAGACGCTGACCGAAGTCGCCGCCGCCGCCGAGCTGACCCGCGCCGGCGCGCGCCGCATCCTGCTGACCTTGCTGCACCTGGGCTATGTCGAAATGGATGGGCGCCTGTTCCGCCTGACGCCCAGGGTGCTGGAACTCGGCTTCGCCTACCTGTCGTCGCTGCCGGTCTGGACCCAGGCGCAGCCTGTGATGGAAGAGCTGGTGCAAAGCTTGCGCCAATCCTGCTCCGCCGCGGTGCTGGACGGCGACGAGATCGTCTATGTGCTGCGGGTGCCGGCGCACAAGATCATGTCGATCAACCTGGGCGTAGGCAGCCGCCTGCCGGCTTACTCGACTTCGCTGGGACGCGTGCTGCTGGCCGGGCTGCCAGACGAAACCGTCCGGCAACGGCTGGCCACCGCCGCACTGCCCGCGCATACCGCGAGCACCGTGACAGATCCGCAGCGCCTGCATGAAATCATCCGGCAAGTGCGGCTGCAGGGCTGGTGCCTGGTCAACGAAGAACTGGAGCCGGGGCTGGTATCGCTGGCCGCGCCCATTTTCGACCGCAACGGCCGCGTGGTGGCCGCCATCAACATCAGCGGCCAGGTGAACAATCCCACGCCGGCGCATCTGCTGGAACACTGCCTGCCGATGCTGCTGGCCGCTGCCGCCAAAATCAACCTGCTGGTGCGGGCGCAAAAATAGCCCTGGCGGCTTCAAGCCTAATGCTGCGCGGCCCGGGTCTGCTTGGGCAACTCGCCGAAGCGCTGCTTGTAATACGCCGAGAACCGGCCCAGGTGGGCGAAGCCGAATTCAAAGGCCGTGTCGGTGATATTCGCCTCCGCTTGCGCCAGCAAACGCCGGCGCGCCGCATCCAGGCGGATGTTGCGCAGCAGGTCCATGGGAGCGACGCCATGGTGTTGATGGCACAAGGCGTTCAGCCCGCGCACGCTGACTCCGGCGGCGCGCGCCAGGTCGGCCAGCGTCAGCGGCGCGCACAGACGTTCCTGGATGTATTGTTCCAGCGCTTCCAGACGGTTGAACTTGCCGGAGCCGCATACCGCCGCGCCGGAACGTTCTGCCGCAGGATCGAGCATTGCAGCAGCCGGAGCCGCCGCTTGCTGCGACCAGAGGAACTGCGCGGCGCCGCGTTCGAAATGCGCTATCCATGAGGCCTGATTGCCGCCAGTCTCCGACAGTTCCAGGACCCCGAGCAGCGATTGCATCAGGAGCTCCCAATGGGCCGCCAGCCGCGGCTGCAGCAACAGCAAGGACGGCATGGCGGCGCCGCTATCGCGGCAGGCGCCGATTTCCGCGAACAAGGCCAGCGGCACCTTCAATATCAACTGTTCCGAGCCGGCCTGCCACCACAGCCGCACATTCCGCTTTGGCGCGATGATCGCGGTGCGCCCCTGGGGAATCCGCACTTTTTGCCCGTCTGCCTCGATTTCCGCGATGCCGCTCAGCGTCATGTGGACCAGCACGAAGCCCTCGAACAGCCTCGGCCTGACTACCACCTCGGCGCCGTATTTCAGCATGAACACCTGCAGCTGCATGATGGTGGCCTTGCACAGGACGGTATCGACGGCGTCGCCTTTCCAGTACAAATCGTGAACGGCCAGCTCGCGGGCGACCTGGGCATGGCAATCGACCTTCTCGCTGGACTGGAATACGCGGCGCCGGTATAAGGGCGCCAGGCTCGCTGACTGGCTATGCATCGCAACCTCGCATCGATATGCCTGTATTGGCACGCTAAGGGTCCGTCAGGAAATACGTTGGGCATTTGCGCGGCAGTAGCTAGATGCGATGCAAGGCGCCAGCTACGGCCAGCACAAATGTTCAAGTTATTTTCTAACGGGGCCTTGAGCATAGTAAGCCCAGCCGTGGAAAACGTACAATATCGTTTCTGCATCGAAGTATGCGCGGGAGGTATGGTGGAACTTCGTCATCTCAGGTATTTCAACGCCGTCGCCAGCGAACTGAATTTCAGCCGCGCGGCCGAGTTGTTGCATATTGCGCAACCGCCGCTGAGCAGGCAGATCAGGCAGCTGGAGGAGATTCTCGGGGTCGAGCTGCTCAACCGCGATTCGCGCCCGATTGCGCTGACCAAGGCCGGCAAGTTCTTTTACGAGCAGACGGTGCAAGTGCTGTCGCGCATGGACGAAATCCAGGAAGCTACCCGGCGCATCGCCAGCGGCCGGCAGGACTGGTTCAGCATCGGCTTCGTGCCGTCCACCCTGTATGGCGTGCTGCCGGAGCTGATCAAGCGCTTCCGCCAGGAAAACGCCGGCATCGAGGTCGGCTTCTCCGAGCTGATCACCATGGAACAGGCCGAGGCGCTGAAGTCGGGACGCATCGATGTCGGCTTCGGCCGCTTGCTGATCGACGATCCCGACATCGTTTGCCAGACCATTATCGAAGAACCGCTGGTGGCGGTTTTTCCGGTCGGTCATCCGCTGTTGAAAAAAAACAAGGTCACGCTGGCCCAGCTGGCCGCGGAAGACTTCATCCTGTATCCCGCCAAGCCGCGCCCCAGCTACGCCGACCAGGTGTTGAAAATCTTTGCGGACAAAGGCCTGAAGCCGGCCATCGTCAAGGAAGCCAATGAAATGCAAACCGCCATCGGCCTGGTGGCGGCCGGCGTCGGCGTGGCGCTGGTGCCGCAATCGGTGCAGGGCTTGCACCGCACCGATGTGGTCTATCGTCCGCTCTCGAACAAGGGGGTGTTTTCGCCGGTGATCATGAATTTCCGCGCCAATGACCATTCGCAGGCCTTGCAGAATTTCCGTACGCTGGTGGCAAGCGTCGTGCCGCCGCTGATTGCGGCCGCGGAGAGCTGAATCCTGCGTTCACGCTCAAGCCAGGAACTGCAACAGCACTTTGTTGAAGTCCGCGCTGGCTTCGATGTTCGACAGATGCGAGGCATCCAGCTCCGCATATTGCGCACCGGCGATGGCGTTTTGCATGAAGCGGGCATCGGCGGGGGTTGTCACGGGATCGTGCCGGCCCGCGATCAGCAAGGCCGGCGCCTTGATCGCGGCAAGCTCGCCGCGCAGGTCGGCATCGGCCAGCGCCAGGCAGCAGGCGGCGTAGCCGGCCGGACTGCAGGCGCGCAAGGCAGTGACATATCGCCCCACCTGGTCCGGGGCGCGCTCGATGAAAGCGGGCGTAAACCAGCGGCCGGCGGCGCCGTCGGCGACCGCATCCATGCCGCTGTCCTGCACCAGCTGCGCGCGGGCGCGCCAGCCATCGGCCGTGCCTATGCGGGCAGCGCTGTCGGCCACCACCAGCTTTTGCAAGCGGTCACCGGCATGGAGCGCCAGCCACAAACCGGTCAGGCCGCCCATCGATATGCCGCAGAAATGGAATTTCTCTATCTTCAGCGCGTCCAGCAGATGCAGCACATCCTGTCCCAGCGTTTGCAGCGTGCAGGGTGCGGCAGACGCCGGCGAACCGCCATGGCCGCGGGTATCGTAGCGCAGGACGCGGTAGCGCTGCCGCAAGGCCTCCGCCTGGCCGTCCCACATCGCCATTGTGGTGCCCAGCGAATTCGACAGCACCAGGACTGGCGCATCCGCCGGTCCATCCAGTGAATAGAAAAGCGCTTCTGCATCAAGCTTCAGTATGGGCATCGGAAAGCTTCTTTCAAACGGTTCCTGAAAACGAGACTGGCCGCCAGCCTGTAGCGGCCCGTCTCATGGCGCGCTGATTGCGCGGCTTCAAGCGCTGGCGCGCGGCCGTGCAATATCGGCATGCGGCAATGCCTGCCGCTCCGCATGCAAGGTGAAATTGAAATCAATCGAGGCAAACGGCGTGTCGACCTGATGCGCATCCAGCGCCGCCGGATCGGTGACGCGCACCAGTTTCGGCACCAGTCCTTCGCGCGTGGCGAAGGCGAAGTCGTCCCACAGATAGGGATCGCCGTCGATGTTGATTTGCGTGGTCAGCTTGCGGTGGCCTGGCGCGGACACGAAGAAATGGATATGCGCCGGCCGCGTGCCGTGGCGTCCCAGTTGCTTGAGGATCTGGTCGGTGGCGCCGTTCGGCGGCACGCTATAGCCGATCGGCAGCACGCTGCGGAAGCAATAGCGGCCCTGGGCGTCGGTGCGGATGCTGCGGCGCAGGTTGAAGTCCTGCTGGCTCTTGTCGAAATAGGAGTAATGACCCAGGTGATTCGCATGCCACACCTCCACCAGCGCGCCGGCCAGCGGTTTGCCGTCGTCCGCCAGCACCTGGCCTTGCATGAACAGCACTTCGCCCGGTTCGCCGTCATGGTCGAGCCTGGCCTCGCCCAGCGTCTCCGGCGCGCCGGCGACATACAAGGGGCCTTCGATGGTGCGCGGGGTGCCGCCGACGATGCCGGCGCGGGCTTCCGCCTCATCCATGCGCAGATCGAGAAAATGCTCGAAACCGAGGCCGGCGGCGATCAGGCCGTATTCGCTGGAGCGGCCGGCTTCGGTCAGGTAATTGACCGCAGCCCAGAATTCTTCCGGCTGCACGTCCAGATCCTCTATCGTATAAAACAGGTCCTGCACGATGCGATTCACGATCGCCTTGGTGCGGGGGTTGCCGGCAGCAGTTTCCGTGCCTTGGATTCTTTTCAGTACAGCGTCTATGGTGTTCCTGTCCATGGGGTCTCCTCGATGGTTTGGCTTAGTCTATTAGATCAGCGGTCGTCCGCGCGGATCGCCGACGGATGGCGGCACAGCGCTTCCACTTCTATCTGCATGTATGGGAACAGCGGCAAGGATGTCAGCAGATCATGCAGCTCGGTCGAGCTGTCGACATCGAAGATGCTGATGTTTGCATACTGGCCGACGACGCGCCACAAATGCCGCCACTTGCCTGAACGCTGCAGTTCCTGCGCCAGCTCGCGTTCGGTTTTCTTCAGCTCGTCGGCTGCCGCCTTCGGCATGTCCGGCGGCAGCTGCACAGTCATCCTGACTTTGAATAGCATATCTCCTCCTGTGATCACATCATCGCATTGCAAATACCGCGGCGGCCTTCTTGTCGCGCCGTAAAAAGCCCAGGCGCTCTTCGTCCAGCGCGATGCCCAGGCCCGGCGCCGTCGGCAACTGCAGGCAGAAATCCTGGTAGACCAGCGGCGCCTGCAGGATTTCTTCGGTCAACAGCAGAGGGCCGAACAGCTCGGTTCCCCATGCCAGCTCCGGAAAGCCGGCGAACAGCTGGGCCGACGCCATGGTGCCGATGGCGCCTTCCAGCATGGTGCCGCCATACAGACCGATATGCGCCGCCGCGGCGATCGCCGCCACCTGCTGAGCGCCGGTGAGGCCGCCCGACTGGGTGATCTTGACCGCGAAGACGTCGACCGCATGCAGCCGCGCCAGCGCCATCGCGTCCAGCGGGCCGTGCAAAGCCTCGTCCGCCATCAAGGGCATGCTGCACTTTGCCCGCAGCTGACGCAGGCCTGCGTGATTCCTGGCCGCTATCGGCTGCTCCACCAGGTCGACTCCGGCATCTTGCAGCAGCGCCATGCCCAATAAGGCATCGGTCTCGCTCCATGCCTGGTTGACATCGACGCGGACGCTGGCGCGCTCGCCGAGCGCGCGCTTGATGGCCGCCACATGGGCGGCATCTTCGCGCACCGGGCGCAGGCCGATCTTCAGCTTGAAAATATTGTGGCGGCGCAGGTCCAGCATCTTTTCGGCTTCTGCAATATCCCTGGCGGTATCGCCGCTGGCGAGCGTCCATGCCACCGGCAGGGAATCGCGGACGCGGCCGCCGAACAGCGCGCTGAGCGGCACGCCCAGCCGCTGCGCCTGGGCATCGCAAAGCGCCGTTTCAAGAGCGCATTTGGCGAAACGGTTGCCCTGCACGTTTTTCGCCACCAGCGCCATCAGCAAGGCAACCTGGCTGGCGTCGCGGCCTAGCAGCAGGGGCGCGACATAGGTGTCGATATTGATCTTGATGCTTTCCGGGCTTTCGCCGCCATAGGCCAGGCCGCCGATAGTGGTTGCCTCGCCCCAGCCGACGATGCCGTCGCTGCTCTCCAGCCGCAGCAGCACCAGGGTCTGGCAATGCATGGTGGCGACCGACAGGCGGTGCGGCCTGATGGTCGGCACGTCGAGCAGCAGGACTTCGATGTTTTCAATCACGGCATCCATCTTCGGCATCTCAAGTTGTTTGCCATATCTTAGGGAGCAGGCGCAGGCGATGTCCAAGACCGTTTTTGGCAGGCGCCATACCTTTCCGGTATATCGCGCAGAAGCAGGCAATGCCGCAGCGACAGGCAGTTGCCAGACTTTGCAAGAAACGGATAGCGGCAATCCGCAATCTTGCAAGCAACGGATATTTTCCGGCCCGGCACTTGCCTACCATGAAGAGAGAGCATGGAGAGAGACAGGCGCCATTGGCGTCGCGAAAATACGGAAGGAACCTCTGATGAATGACACAACTGCACAATCCGGCTACGCCCCGCTGGTACGGTTTCCGCGCAAGGACGGCTCGCGCACCCCTTATAAGGTCTTCAGTTCGCAGGAAGTCTACGACCTGGAACAGGAGCGGATTTTCCGCGGCCCGGCCTGGAGCTTCCTCGCGCTGGAAGCGGAGATTCCCAACAACGGCGACTTCAAGAGCACTTTCGTGGGCGACACCCCGGTGGTGGTCACCCGCACCGAGGACGGCACGCTGGCGGCGTGGGTCAACAAGTGCGCGCACCGCGGCGCCATGGTGTGCCGCACGCCGCGCGGCAACGCCAGCTCGCACAGCTGCGCCTATCACCAGTGGAGTTTCGACAGCCGCGGCAACCTGCTGGGGGTGCCGTTCCGCCGCGGCCAGAAAGGCATGAGCGGCATGCCCAAGGATTTCGATCCGAAATGCCATGGCTTGCGCCAGCTGCGCGTGGACAGCTATCGCGGCCTGGTGTTCGCCACCTTCAGTGACACCGTGGAGCCGCTGGCCGACTATATCGGCGCCGAAATGCGGCCTTGGCTGGACCGCATTTTCCACAAACCCATCGTCTACCTGGGCTGCACCCGCCAGTATTCGAAATCGAACTGGAAACTGTACCTGGAAAACGTGAAGGATCCCTATCACGCCAGCCTGCTGCATCTGTTCCACACCACCTTCAATATTTTCCGGGTCGGCATGAAGGCGCGTTCGCTGGCGGACAAGCGGCATGGCTTGCACAGCATCATCACCGCCACCAAGAATGAAGCCGAAACGTCCGACGCCTACAAGCAGCAGGCGATCCGCTCTTTCGACGAGGGTTTCACGCTGGAAGACGATTCCGTTCTCGGGCAGATCAGGGAATACGAGGAAATGACCACCAATCATATCCAGCCGATCTTTCCGCAGCTGGTGGTGCAGCAGATCCACAACACGCTGGTAGCGCGCCAGCTGCTGCCGAAAGGACCGAAAAATTTCGAACTGATCTTCCACTTCTTCGGCTATGCCGACGATACTCCGGAACTGCGCGCCTTGCGCATCAAGCAGGCCAACCTGGTGGGGCCGGCCGGCTATATTTCGATGGAAGACACCGAGGCCACCGAGCTGGTGCAGCGCGGCACCGTGCGCGATCCGGACGACTGCTCGGTGATGGAAATGGCGAAAGACAATCCCGAGCAGGAAGACACGCTGATCACCGAAGGCTTGATCCGCCGGTTCTGGCTCGGCTATCAGAAACTGATGGGTTTTGCAGAAGCTTAAGGGATGACCAATATGACCGATATGACATTGTGGTTCGAGCTGCACCAGCTGCAGGAAGCGTATGTGCATGCGCTCGACAACGACCGCCTGGAAGAGTGGCCGGAATTCTTCACCGAAGACTGCCTGTACGAAATCATCCCGCGCGAAAATGCCGATGCCGGCCTGCCGATCGGCATCATCTACTGCGACAGCAAGCGCATGCTGCGCGATCGCGTCCTGTCTTTGCGCCATGCCAACATCTACGAAGCGCACAGCTACCGCCACATGACTTCCGGCTTGATGATCAAGGCTATCGATGCCGACACCGCCGAGACCGAATCGAGCTACATAGTGATACAAACCCTGCAAGACGGGGAATCGACCGTGTACCAGGCCGGCCGCTATATCGACCGCGTGGTCAGAACCGCGGCCGGCTGGCGCTACGCCAAAAAGCGCGTGGTATACGACACGCTGCGCGTGGCGACCTTGCTGGCCACCCCGATCTGAGGCGGCCATGAGCGACTGGCACGATATCGGCACGGCCGACGATTTCAACGAAGGCGAGGCGCTGGCGGTGATCGCCGGCGGCCAGCCGGTGGCGGTGTTCCGCCTCGGCGAGGATTTGTTTGCGCTACGCGATTTATGCACGCACGGCAACGCGCGGTTGTCCGACGGCTACATCGAAGATGGCTGCATCGAATGCCCGCTGCACCAGGGCCTGTTCGACATCAGGAGCGGCGCGCCGCGCTGCCTGCCGGTGACCGAAGCGGTGCGCAGCTTTCCGGTGCGGGTCGTGGCGGGACGGGTGGAAGTTGAAGTGCGCGACACCAAGACACTTCCGCACGAGGCAGCCATTGAGCATAGGGACATGGTGGTCGAGACGTTCGAACGGGCAGCCCCGGACGTAGCGATCATCCGGCTGCGCAACAGCAGCGGCGCGCCGCTGGACTATATCGCCGGCCAGTATCTCGATGTATTGCTGGCCGACGGCCAGCGCCGCAGCTACTCGATGGCGACGCCGGCCGGCGCCGACGTGCTGGAACTGCATGTACGGCATTTGCCCGGAGGCTTGTTCAGCGACCGTGTATTTGCTGGCCTGCAGGTCGGCGAGCGCTTGCAGATCGAAGGTCCGTGCGGCAGCTTCTTCCTGCGCGACGGCGGCCAGCCTGTGATCCTGCTGGCCAGCGGCACCGGCTTTGCACCGATCAAGGCCCTGGTGGAAGAAGCGATCCGCAGCGGCAGTACGCGCAGCATGTGCCTGTACTGGGGCGGCCGCAAACAGCCCGATCTGTATCTGGATGCCTTATGCCGCAACTGGGCCGGAACCCTGCCCTGGTTCCGCTACATACCGGTCTTGTCCGAGCCCGAGGCCGGCAGCGGCTGGCGCGGCCGCAGCGGCTTCGTCCACCTGGCGGTGATGCAGGACTATCCCGACCTGTCGCGGCACCAGGTATATGCCTGCGGCGCACCGGTGGTGGTGGAGGCGGCGCGCCGCGATTTTGCCGCCGGCTGCGGCTTGCCGGCTGCACAGTTTTTTGCCGATGCCTTCCTGTCGAAAGCGGACAGCGTCGCCGCCGGACACGCCGGCAATCGATAAAATCAGTAAGCCACGGTAAAGCGCTGGCGCAGATGCTTGGGCTGCTCGATTTCATCCAGCATGGCGATGGCATAGTCTTCCATCGAAATATGGCTCTTGCCCTGCCCGTCCGCCATCAGCTGGTTCTGGCCGACGCGGAATCTGCCGGTGCGTTCGCCCGGCGCGAACATGGCCGGCGGCGACATGAAGGTCCATTCGACCTCGGTTTCCGCCCGCAGGTCGTCCAGGAATTTCTTGCCTGGCACCGCTTCCACCTTGTACTGGGCCGGGAAGTCGGGGCTGTCCAGCAGGATCACGCCGGGCGCCGTTTCCAGGCTGGCGGCGCCGCCAACCACCAGCAGGCGCTTGACGCCGCCGCTCTTGACTCCTTGCAGCAGGGTTGCCGCATCCAGCGAACTGAACTTGGCCGAGCTGATTACTACGTCATGGCCGCGGATCAGTTCCGCCAGCTGCGTTGGCTGGGCAGCGTCGCCCTGGCGCAGCGCGACGCCGGCCGGCGCTTTGCTGGGATCGGCGGAGCGCGCGATGCCGGTCACGCTGTGGCCGCGGCGCAGCGCTTCGGCGGCGATACGGGAGCCGGCATTGCCGGTAGCGCCGATGATGGCAATCTTCATGATGGTTTCCTTTATTGAAGTTATGGCCGTGGCGTGGTGACTGTGCCGCGCGGCCGTGGTAGTTATTTAAAGTAACCAGTATAATTATTTGAAACTTATACGCAAGAAGGCACTTTGATGAACGATAGGAACATGCAGGTAACCGCCCTCGCCTCCGCGCCGGCGCGCGGCCGCGGCCGGCCGAGCGCACGCGAAGACCTGCCCTGCCCGATCCGCGATGTGCTGGACCGCATCGGCGATGCCTGGAGTGTGCTGGTGCTCACTACGCTGGAACCGGGCCCGGAGCGCTTTAATCAATTGCGGCGCCAGGTGGAAGGAATTTCGCAGCGGATGCTGACGGTGACTTTGCGTCATCTGGAGCGCGACGGCCTGGTGTCGCGCACGGTGATTCCGAGCACGCCGCCGCAGGTGGAATATGCGCTGACCGACATGGGGCGCTCGCTTTGCCTGCCGCTCAAGGTGCTGGCAGACTGGGCCGGCAGCCATCAGCCGGTGATCCGCGGCGCGCGCCGGCAATACGATAACGCCGGCGCCGCCAATTCGGCTAACGGCTGATCGCGGCCGCAGCCATGCGGCGGCTGGAAGACCAGCCGGCCAAGTCCACTTTTTCACGAATCGCCGCACAGGCTTGCAGGATCTGCCTGATTTCCACTTCGGTCAGGCCTGAGTTGAGCGTCAGCCTGACCAGCGAACGGTTTTTAGGCGTCGCCGGAGCGCAAAACACTGCGCCGAAAATCCCCTCCGCCTCCAGCGCCTTGCGCAAGACCTGCGTCTTCGGTTCGGTTCCGGCTTCCAGCGCAATAATCTGCTCGCTACCGTCGCTGACGTTGTAACCCAATGCGCTCAAGCCATCGCGCACCAGGCGTGCATTGCGATGCAAGGCCAGGCGGCGGTCATCCGCATGGCGGATGAAATCCAGCGCGGCGTCGAACCAGGCCAGTTCATGCCCCAGCATGCAGGAACTGAAAATCGCCGGACGCGAGGTGGACAAGAAATAGCCTTTGAATTTGCTGGAGCAGGTAATGAATCCAGCGCGCCCGCCAAACGCCTTGGCCAGCGAGGCCGTGCGAAAGTGGACCCGTTCGGACAAGCCCATCTGCATGACCAGGCCGGCTCCTTCAGGCCCGTGCGTGCCAAGCGAATGCGACTCATCTACCACCAGGATGCTGCCGCTGTCTTCGGCGATGGCCAGCACTTCCGCCAACGGACAGACGCTGCCCGAGGTGCTGTAGACGGCGTCGACCACGATCACGCCGGCGCCGTGCTTGAGCACCTGCCGCCGCAGATGCTCGATATCGTTGTGCAGGAACGGCACCGGCCGCGCCTGCGCGGCATGCACCCCTTCCCAAAGGGATGCGTGCGCCTGCATGTCCAGGTAGACCGCAACGCCGGGCGCGGCGATGGTTTGCAGCAGGCCGACATTAGCGCTCCAGCCGGACTGCGTGATCAGGCCGTCTTCGGCTCCCATGAACGCTGCCAGCTTCTTTTCCAGGCGCGGCTGGGCGCTGCCCTCGCGCAGGAATACCGTCGACATCAGCAGGTCCGCTTCGCCGCGCATGAGGCAGGCGACCTGTGCCTTGATCAGCTGCGCTTCCGCGGCGATGCATAAATAATCGTTGCTGGATAAGTAAATCGCGTTCGGCCCGGGCGGACTCCAATGCAGTATGTGTTCGCCACCCCACAATTTTTCCATGCGATCTATGTAATACTCATCCAGCCGGGTCGATACGAAGGCTGGCAAGCGTTGCTCTGCAGCCAAAACCGAAGGTTCGTGGTAGCTTTCTGTTAATGGCATGATTTTCTCCCTATACTTTCAGATGAAATACCAAACAGAGCCGCCATGTCCCTGTCTGGAACGCGGAATCAGGTTATGCAATTGGACTTAGAACATCGGCAACTTATCGCCGTCTTGCGACAGCGTCATACCAAATCCAATCAGCCACATATCTGATACAACATGATTGAAAACATTAGCAGCTGGAAAAGCAAGCGCTGGCGCGCCTGGGAACGTGCTGCAAGCCACTGGTGGCTGAGCATCAACACCCAGTTCAACGATATGGCCAATCGCGTGGCGATCCTTGCCTGGGTTGCCGTGATCGGCATGCCGCTGTATTACGTGATCTGGTCTTACTGGTTTCCGCAGCTGTATGAAAACCTCGGCCTGCGCCTGTTTTGCGTCGCTCTGTGCGCGCCGATTATTTTCATCCGCCATCTGCGCCAGAGAAAATGGCTGGCGGTGTATTTTTTCGTTTGCCTGACCTACGGGCTGCCGTTTTTTTTCACCTTCATGTTTCTCATGAATGACGGTTCAGCGGTCTGGGGCCAGTCATTGCTGATCGGGCTGATTCTGCTGTTTCACTTCGATACTACGCTCGCTTTCCTTTCCTATCTTGTCGGCACCGTGCTGGCCTATGCCGTTTATTCAATGCTACACGGCAGCATCATGCCGCTCAGCACCCAGGTGCTGGAGCAGTTGCCGATCCAGGTCTTTGCCATCTTCACGGTCTCGCTGGCCAAGGTCGGCAGAAAGGTGCTGGCCCAGGAAAAGCTGGCCGGCATGGCGACCGCCCTGGCGACGGTATCGCACGAGTTGCGCACGCCTTTGCGCAGCATCAACGCCAATGCCCGCGGCCTGAGCCGGCTGCTGCAGGAAAACGCAGCGCCGCTGGCAGCCAGCGGGGTGCCGATAGAAAAGGCGCTGGCGCGCATCGAGTTTGAAGTGCGGCACATGAACAATGTGATCGACCTGTTCCTGCTGAGCGCTTCCACCGGCAAGGAGAATCTGGTTCCGAAGGATATCGTGTCGATGGCGGCGGCGGTCGACCTGATGATGCAGCGCTATCCTTTCGTCAATCAGGAACAGCGCGACCTGGTCGCCATCACGATCCGCTCCGATTTCCGTTTGCTGGGCCAGAGCGAGCTGTGCTCGATGGTCCTGGTCAACCTGCTGCGCAATGCGCTGACTTCGATCCAGCGCGTCGGCAAGGGGCGCATACGGATCGTGCTGGATGGCGCGCGGGCAAAGCCCAGGCTGCTGTTCATCGATACCGGCAGCGGCATCGAAGCCGGCCGCATGTCGCAGATATTCGAACGTTTCTACGCCTATCCGGAGCACAACGGCACCGGCATCGGACTGGCTTTTTGCCGCGACGTGCTCAATGCCTGGGGCGCCCGCATACGGGTGATTTCGCGGCCGCTGGCCTACACCGTTTTTGTGCTGGAATTTCCGCCAGTACTGCAACAAAAAGCAGCAGATGTGCGCTCTCTGTTAAATTAGCAGTCTTATCTAATCAAGCGCATATGCCGTAAATGCGCCTGCAACGCGCCACTATGAATATTTCATTACCTGTTTATCAACACCCAACGCTGACGATCCTGATCGACGACAGCCAGAGCTTCCTGGACAGCCTGGCTTTCCAGTTGCCGCCGCAAATGGCGCGCAAGGTCTTTCACGATACCCAGGCCGCCCTCGAATGGCTGCGCGACTCCTATCGCCATGCGCCCGGCAAAAGCCAGTCGATCCGCGTCAACTATGACGAGCAGACCTATTCCTTCGACCGCCGCACGGTGGCGGTCGATATCGACCAGATCTACCGCCAGTCGATGAACCGCCGCCGCTTCATGCTGCCGTCGGTACTGGTGATCGATTATGCAATGCCGCAGATGAACGGCCTGGCGTTCTGCCAGGCGGTGCAGGACCTGCCCTGCAAAAAGATCCTGTTTACCGGCCAGGCCGATGAAAAAATCGCCATCGAGGCGTTCAACCGGGGCCTGATCGACCGCTTCATCAAGAAAAGCGACCACGACGCCCTCGATCACCTGGAAATGGAAATCCGCGCCCTGCAGAAGGAGTTTTTCCACGCCCAGTCGCTGACGCTGAAAGACCTGCTGTCGCGTCATTCCTACACCTTCCTGTCGGATCCGGCGTTGGAGGCGCTGGTGGAACAACTTTGCAAGCGGCACGGCTTTGTCGAGTATTACCTGTTCCCTAACCCGACCGGCATCCTGTTCTTCGACATCCAGGGCAAGGCGACGCTGATGGTGGTGGAAACGGAAGCCAGCCTGATGTCGCAGCTGGAGGTGGCGCAAGACTATGGCGCGCCGCTGGAACTGCTGACCGGCTTGCGGGAAATGCGGCTGGTCCCCTTCTTTTCCGACACCGGCGGCATGTATACCGACGCGTTGCGCCATGATTGGATATCATATTGCCTGCCGGCACAAATTTGTTTTGGCGCGCAAGACTACTATTGGGCCTTGTTTGATTTCCCGGCGCACTATCTCCGCGAGTCGCTTTATTCATTCGCGGAATTTTTACGTGATCAATCCGCTGACGTTAAATCCTAACCGAAGACAAATCCATGCTGCGAAGCGAAACCGCTCCTCGATTATCCGCCCCCGATCTGCTGCTGATCGCGCAAGCTCCTGACTGGGATCAGCTGCGGACGCGCAGCCAGCGCCTGCTGGCGCAGGTCGGCATCTGCGACTTCATGCTGAAGATGGATGTCACCGGCGCCAACGGCGCCTCGCAGGTGCAAATGTTCGGCACCCTGCCCGGCGCCACCCTGCAGCTGTTCACCCAGCCCACCGACGACAAGACCGATCCGGTCCAGCAGCACCTGGCGCACTCCTGCCTGCCGCTCAACTGGCAGGTCGAGCAGCTGTGCCTGCTGCATGGCGGCCAGATCTATCCGCTCTTGAAAGCCATGGGCATCACCCAAGGCATAAGCCTGGCGCTGCATACCAAGCAGTCGGCCAACCGCCTCGATTTTTACAGCAACGCGGCGCCGTCGGCAGCGCTGCCGGCTGGCAGCCAGGCCGACACTCTGCTGCTCGGCCTGTATCTGCAGCAAGCCGCGGAAACGCTATGGCGCAAATCCACGCCGAACCAGGAATCGCTGCTGTCGGCGCGTGAACTGGAATGCCTGCGCTGGAGCGCCGACGGCAAGACCAGCAGCGAGATCGGCCTGATCCTGGGCATTTCCCAGCGCACCGTGTATTTCCATATGAAGAACGTCGCAATGAAGCTGGGCGTCTACAGCACCCGCCACGCCATCAGCCGCGCGGTCATGATGGGCATCATCAAACCCAATAATTGATTTTCAACCAGCAAGCGCGTACCGGCATTCCGCGTTGATGGCCTGGCCTTGGCGCAGCTGGTGCCGATCCTGGTGATCGCCGGCTTGCGCTTGCAGCTCAGGGCTGCTCGAAGAAATGTTTTTCGGCCAGCGCGCTGAGATTGCCGCCCAGCTGCGCGTAGCGGAATGGCGCCTGCTCCATCAATGCCTGCGACGGCGCCGTCAGTTCCGGCGCGGTTTCGCGATAGAACACGATCCAGCCCAGGATTCCGCCTTTCGGTATTTCTTGTGCGGCGCCGGTTTTCTGCACGAACCAGGCCGGATCGGCAATGCCGTCCAACACCAGTTGCGCCAGCTTTTTCAGGCGGCTGTGGCGGCGCTGGTACCAGTCGTCATGATTCATGCGCGACAGCTCAGCCATCATGACCAGCGGCGCCAGCGCATAGTTGTGATAAGCCAGCGCGCGGCCTGCGCGATTGAGCTCTAGCGGCAGGCTGCCGTCGTCGCCGATGTCGTTCAGCGCGCTGTCGTAGATCTTGCTGGCGGCGTCGATATAGCGCGCATCGCCGGTAGCCACGCCGGTCGCCATCACCGCCAGGCCGACCCAGTAATAGTGATTATTGCGCGGCCGCTTGGCGTCGCCGGCAAACGCCAGCGCGGCGTCCGCCAGCCGCGGCAGCCAGCTCTCGATATGCAGACGTTGCGCCGGCTCGGCTAGCGGCCGCAATTTGATATACGCAAGCGCCACGCCGGCCAGCGTCCATTTGCGCTCGTACTGCGCCTGGCTGCTGCCGACCTTGCCCAGCATCGCGTCATCCACCGCCCAGCGGTCCAGCCAGCGCAAGGCGCATGCGGCTGCCGCGGTATCGCCGCTGGCGATGTAGCGGTCGGCATTGGCGCTGACTGTCGCCAGGTAGTCGCTGAACGGCTTGACTGCGGCTTCGTTGCGGGCTTTCAGCACCGGATCGACGACGGAGTAATGCGCATCCGAGTAATAGCCGTTGGCCTCGATATCGCGCAGGCCCGCGGGCGCGTCGGCACAGGCGGCGAAGGCGCTGCTGCCGCACAGGCAAAGCGGAAGGATAAGCAAGAGTAATCGACGCGGCATGCGGCTCCCTCAAAAGGTGTACGGAAACAGGTGGAGAAACGATCTGGCCCGGGCAGTGCCAGGCTACGCAGGAATTAAAACATAGGCTTGCCACGCCTACAGCTGCTGAAATTTCTTGTTGCAATTTTAGGACCTGTCTGCAACGTGCTGGGAGTGCGGACGCGCGGCATGCTTTCAGGCCCTAGGGCGTCATGCCGCTGCAGACTGACAGGATCGTCACCAGGTCTTGCTGATAGCGCCTCTCGCCGGTCAGTTGCTGCGTGCTGACGCCGCGCTCGGCCGCGTGCGCCGCGATGCACGCAGCCTGGCTCGTCTCCGGTTCGGCAATTGCAAGATAAGCGATGACGAGTAACAGCGCGATCGCGATTGCGGCAGCGCTAACGATCAAGGTGAAGCGGCGTGCGGCTTGCTGAGGATTTTGTGAGATGACAGGCATGGCGGCTCCTTGCGCAAAAGAAGTTAGCTAAACAACTAAATGATGAAAAATAATGCGCCCCGTACGGCGCATCGTACTCACTGTGCTTACTGCTGTATCAGCCTATGCTTTCGCGAATCCCGCGCAGGGCCGCAATCGATCCGTCGAAACGGTCGCCGCCGATCTGCTGGCGCAGTCGCTGCGCCACCTCGGCGCTGACGGCGTTGATCGGCCCGTCCAGCGCCAACCCGGCGGCGGTCGGGAAAATATTCCATTCGCGGCCGTCCGCCGCCGACGGCCGGCGCTCGATCATCTGCTTGGCCAGCAAGGCATCCAGCAAACGGGTCGCGGTCGGCCTGGCGATGCCGAAGACATCCGCCACTTCGCTGCTCAGCAGGCCAGGCCGCCGCAGCACGGCGCGCAAGACAAAACCTTGCGGCGCGGTCAGGTCGAACGGCTGGTAGGCAGCGTTCCACTCGCGCTCGACGATGCGCGCCAGCGCGGTGGTATTGAAATAAAGGCAGTGATCGAACATAGCGCCAGTGTAGATAAATATAATTAGCTAGGCAATCATTATTTGCCACGCTGTTGCCGGGTTTTTGTCTTTTTACACGCTAAGCGCTTGCTGTTTTGCCATTTCGCCTCTAAATTGATAACAACGAACATTCGGTACAATTCATCATGCCCACCGCAGCCCTTACCCGAGACGAAGTCGTCGAACGCATCCTGGCCGCCTTCCGCCGCTTCGGCTATGAGGGCAGCAGCCTGTCGCGTCTGTCGGACGCCACTGGCCTGGGGCGCTCCAGCCTGTATCATTATTTTCCGAACGGCAAAGAAGACATGGCCAGCGCGGCGATGGCCGCGGTCGGCGGCTGGTTTACCCAGTATGTGCTGCCGACGCTGACCAGCAAGCAGCCGCCCGAACAGCGCGCGCTGGAGTTTGCCGGAAAATTGTCAGAGTTTTATTCCAACGGCATGGCGCCTTGCCTGACCGATGTGTTCACCATCGGCGAAGCCGGATCCTTGTTCCAGCAGCATCTGGGCAGCCGCATGCGCAGCCTGATGGCCTTGCTGGCGGCGGTGGCGGAAGACGCCGGCATCGATAAAGTCGAAGCCGCGGTGCGCGCCGAAAATGCCGTGATCGCGATCCAGGGCTCGCTGGTGGTGTCGCGCGCCCTGGGCAGCAACGGGCCGTTCATGCGCATGGTCGAGAACTTCCCGAATATCTTGCTCGGCGCGCCGGTCGCCTAGAAATTCTTGTGCCGATTCAGCTGATTTTTACTTGACAGGATTGTTTCGACTTTGTATTGTACCGATTGTTCGGTACAAAATCATCGCATTACAGCTGCGGCGTCCGCGCCGCATTTTGTCAGCGTCTTATTCAAATCCTCCAGGAGTCTTGCCATGCCAGTCGTCCGCCCAGCCCAGCCGATCCGCCTCTACCGTTCGCCCTTGTCCGGCCATGCCCACCGGGTAGAACTGTTCTTGTCGCTGCTGGATTTGCCGTTTGAAATGATTGATGTCAACCTGCGCGCCGGCGAGCAAAAGCAAGCTGGATTCCTGGCAAAAAACCCGTTCGGCCAGGTGCCGGTGATTGAAGACGGCGCAGTCACGCTGGCCGATTCGAACGCCATCCTGGTCTACCTGGCCGGCAAATATGGCGATGCCGCCTGGCTGCCGCGCGACCCGCTCGGCGCCGCCGGCGTGCAACGCTTCCTGTCGCTGGCGGCCGGGGAGATTTTCAGAGGGCCTGCCAGCGCCCGCATGGCGGCTTTGTTCGGCGTGCCGCTCGACCGCGATGCCGCGCGCGCCACCGCCTTGCAGCTATTCGCGGTCCTGGAGCCGCACCTGGCCGGGCAGGATTACCTGACCGGCGGCCATCCGACCATTGCCGATGTTGCGGCCTACAGCTATATCGCAGTTGCTCCGGAAGGCGGGATCGCGCTCGACGCTTATCCGCAGATCCGCAGCTGGCTGCGCCGCATCGAAGCGCTGCCGGGTTTTGTCGCCATGCGCGCCAGCCTGCCGCTGGCGGCCTGAGCCGGCGCGCCATGCCGTGAACGCACCGTGGATGCGCCCTGGGTAATACTGCGCTCAATCATTGACGAGGCAAGCAATCATGAACCATCCGGAAACAGCCAGCGCCGGCGCTGGAAAATCGGCTTTTCATCGCGGCGAGCGAGCAGTGCAGCAGCGCGCCGGCGTATTGGAAAAAATGGCGGCGCGCAGCCAGGTGATCCGCACCGCGATGCCTGACCAGCACCGCGAATTCTTCAGCCAGCTGCCGTTCATGATCGTCGGCAGCGTCGACCGCCAGCAACAGCCATGGGCCTCGATCATGACCGGCCCGCCAGGTTTCGTAGGATCGCCGGATGCCGAGCATCTGCGCGTCCATGCCCATGCGCTGGCGGCCGATCCGCTGCAGCAAAACCTCGCCGCCAACGCCGCCATCGGCTTGCTGGGCATCGAGCCGCACACGCGCCGCCGCAATCGCATGAACGGCAGGGTCGAGCAGCTGGATGCGGATGGCTGGACCCTGAAAGTCGAGCAGAGCTTCGGCAATTGTCCCAAATACATCCAGGCACGCCGCCCGAGCACAGTCGATAATGCCAGCGTCGCGGCGCCGCAGGTGCATCGCGCCGACGCGCTGGACGGCGCCATGCAACAGCTGATCGGCAGCGCCGACACCTTCTTCATCGCCACCGCTTTCCTGCAAGAGCAATCCGCAGATGGCGAAGCCGGGGAGGGCGGCTACGGCGCCGACGTTTCGCATCGCGGCGGCAAGCCCGGCTTTGTCCGCATCGACGATGCCAAAACGCTGACCGTGCCGGACTTCGTCGGCAATTTTTTCTTCAACACCATCGGCAACCTGGTCGTGCATCCGCGCGCCGGCCTGCTGTTCATCGATTTCGCCAGCGGCGACCTGATCTACCTGGCGGTAACCACCGAGCTGATCTGGGACGGCCCTGAAGTCGCATCGTTCGCCGGCGCGCAGCGCTTGCTGCGCTTCCATGTGGAACAGGCGATACGGGTCGAGGCGTCGTTGCCGCTGCGCTGGGGCGCAGCGGAATTCTCGCCGGCGCTGGAGCCCATGGGCGCCTGGCCGGCGTAAAAAAACCGGCTGCCCTTTTCAAGGCAGCCGGTGCGATGTCGCCGATCTATCGCTGCCCGGATCTGCGGCAGCGACCTTCCTGCAATCTACTCCTGCGGCACTGGCGTCAAGGCGCCGGTCAGGTCGCCCATCGGCTTGCCGCCGTTGGCCACCAGCGCCTTGTCGCGCGCCGTGATGCCGGGCAGCACCGGCAGCGAATAGCGGTTCGTGATGAAGCGCAGGATCGAAGCAGTATCGTACTGGGTGTGGTCGACAAAGCCCTTTTTCGCATACGGCGAAACCAGCAAGGTCGGCAGGCGCATGCCCGGACCCCAGCGGTCGCCCTTGGGCGGCGCGACGTGGTCCCAGAAGCCGCCGTTTTCATCGTAGGTGACGACGATCAGCATGTGCTTCCACTGCGGGCTGGCCTGCAGCTTGGCGATCACGTCGGCGATATGCGCATCGCCGTCGACGACGTTGGCATAACCAGGGTGCTGGTTCAGGTTACCCTGCGGCTTGTAGAACGCTACCGCCGGCAGTTTGCCCGCCGCCGCATCCTGCAGGAACGAAGCGTCGAAATCCTTCAGGTGGCTGGCGCGTTCGGCGGCGCCGGCAGCCGTGGCCGGATCGAAACGGCTGTAGTAGTTGAACGGCTGGTGATGCGGCTGGAACTGCACCTTGCCGCTATAGATCACGCTGCGGCTGGCGTTCGGCGCATCCGCCAGCGCGGCGTTCCAGGCGCCGGCATACCAGGCCCAGTTGATGCCCTTGGCGCTGAGCTGGTCGCCGATCGTGGTCTGCGATTGCGTCGGCAAGGTGGTCGCCTTGCTTGGATCCGCATAGGCAGCCACAGCCGCAGCATTATTGCCGCTAGGCTGATACGGCGGCTGCATGGTGTTGACCGCATAGAACATGCCGGAAGCGTCTTTCGGCGTGATGGTGCTGTCTTTCTGGTAGACCGGCGCGCCATTCAATACCGAGGTCGGATTGCCGGTGCCCGGCGCCAGGCCGATCAGGTTGCCGCTGGCGTCCAGGTTGACCGCCGAAATGCTGTTCTTGGCCGGCGAAGTGGCGGCGTCCGCATTCGGATAAGTCGGGGCGCAGGCGCAGATCAGGTATTGGTGGGTCAGGAAAGAACCGCCGAAGGCGCCCATGAAGAAGTTGTCGGCCAGCGTGTACTGCTTGGCGATGTTCCACAGCTTCATCTTGCTGCCGTCGTAGTAGCCCATGCTGAGGCCGCCGGCGTCCGAGTAGGCGGCGAACTTGTCGTTCTTGCCGCCATTGATCTGCATCTGGTTATTGTAGAAGCGATGCACCAGGTCGCGCGTGATCACGGCCGAAGACATGTAGATCGGGCTGTTGCTGTCGTCGATCTGGAACGGCTTGTTCGGCAGGTTGGCCGACTGCGCCTGGGTGATGACCGTGCTCTGGCCGGCCAGGGTCATGCCGCCCCAGGTCGGCGGCAGGACGGGCAGGGTGCTGCCGTCGAAGTCTTTCTGCGGCACGTAGGCCGAGGTCGACGTCGGATTGACGCCGGGAATGCCGTTAGCGCCCGGGAACAGGCCGTACAGATTGTCAAAGCCGCGGTTTTCGGCGAAGATCACCACCACGTTCTGGATGTTGTTCATGGCCAGCGCGCGCCCCAGCGCCTGGCCCAGATCGACATCGCCGCCCTGCGCCAGCGTGGCAGCGATGGCGGCATTGATGGTCGCGGCTTCTGCCTTCAAGGCAGCCAGGTCCTGGCCGCCGAGCTTGTTGATGTCGGCCAGCAGGTTGGCTTCGGCGGTGCCGATTTTTGCCGCCAGCTTCTTGCTGGCATCGGCGAAATCGCCGCCGTTGGCGTCCATGGCCGCAGCCAGTTCGGTGGAAATCGCGCTGACGAAGGCGCTGCGTCCCGCAGGCGCGCGGAACACCAGCTTTTGCGCGACGGCCGTGCCTTTGTCGCCCAGGACTTCGTGATGGATGGCGCTGGTGTCGATGGTCGCCAGCACCGGACCCTGGCCTCGCAAGGAGTAGGAACCGTCGGCGCCGGTCTTGACTACCGGCGATGCCGCATCGCAGGTGGCTTTCTTGACCTTGTCCTCAAAACATACTTGCGCATTTTCGTAGTAGCTGCCGGTCACCTGGCCGCTGGTCACCGCGCCGGCGTCGCCGCCGACCGAACCGCCGCCGCCACCGCCGCATGCACTCAATCCCGCCGATAACGTCACTGCGGCCACCGTAACCGGCAGCCAATCCTTCGTCCGCTTCATAACCCCTCCCTGGGCGATAAAAAGCGCAATCGTATGCCCCGAATATTTCAACTGTGTGAAATGCCGGTCTCAGGCAGGTATTTATTTTTTTGCAAAGGAATATGTCATCGTTCTGTCATGCAGGGCTGCTAGTCTTGCGCACAAAATAGCAACGCTTGCGGCAGTTCGCTCGCCATTTCGCCTTCCCACTTTCCGTCATCATGAAACCAGCGGTCCTTGCATTCCTGAGCGGCATAGCCGTGCTCTTCCTGAACGGCTGCGGCCAGCAGCACGCCGACGCCGGCCCGGTAGCGAAGGCCGAGCCGGCGAAGCCGGCCTACGTCGGCGCCACCTACGCGCCCACGCTGAAGCAGCAGCCGTCGGTAGCGGCGATGACGGCGCTGGGACGCACCATGTTTTCAGATCCCTCGTTGTCGGCCTCGGGCAAGATGTCCTGCGCCACTTGCCATAGTCCAGAACACGCCTTCGGCCCGCCCAACAACCTGGCGGTCCAGCTCGGCGGCAAGGAGATGAACACCCTGGGAACGCGCGCGGCGCCGTCGCTGCGCTATATCCAGAACGTGCCGGCATTTACTGAACACTTCTTCGATGACGACGGTGACGACAGCATCGATGCCGGCCCGACCGGCGGCCACAACTGGGATGGCCGCGCGCCGTCGACGCACGACCAGGCGCGCATTCCCTTGTTGTCGGCGCATGAGATGGGCAACGCCAGCCCGGCCGAGGTGGTGGAAAAACTGAAGCGGGCCAGCTATGCGGCGCAGTTCCGCCAGGTTTTCGGCGCGGATATTTTCGATAAGCAGGAACAAGCCTTCAAATGGGCGCTGATGGCGCTCGAAGTGTTCCAGGAAAGCCCGGCCGAGTTCTATCCCTACAACAGCAAGTACGACGCCTTCCTGCGCCAGCAAACCCGGCTCAGCAAGCAGGAGCTGCGCGGCCTGCAGCTGTTCAACAATCCGGCCAAGGGCAATTGCGCCTCTTGCCACATCAGCGCCATCAGCCCCAGCGGCGCCTTCCCGCAGTTTACCGATTACGGCCTGATCGCCATCGGCGTGCCGCGCAACAAGCATATCCCGGCCAACGCCGACCCGAAATATTACGACATGGGCCTGTGCGGTCCCGACCGCACCGACCTGAAGGACAGGACCGAATACTGCGGCATGTTCAAGACGCCATCGCTGCGCAATGTGGCGACGCGCAAGGTGTTTTTCCACAACGGCGGCTTCACCAGCCTGGAACAGGTCATCAAATTCTACGTGGAGCGCGATACCCAGCCGCAGAAATGGTATCCGAAAGCGAAAGACGGCAGCGTCATGAAATACGACGACCTGCCGCCGGCCTATCACGGCAATGTCAATGTCGAAGCGCCGTTCGACCGCAAGCCGGGCGACAGGCCAGCGTTGACGGACAGCGAAATCAAGGATGTGGTCGCCTTCCTGAAAACCCTGAACGACGGCTATAAGCCGTAACGCGGTCACAAAAAAATCCCATGGCATGCCATGGGATTTTTATCGCTGGCCGCTATCTTTACTTATTTCTTCGCTTTCTTCGCAGCCTTGGCTTTTGCGCCTGCCGCCTTGCCGCCACCCGCGCTCTTGGCGCCTTTTTCGCCGCCCGCATTTTTCTCAAACTGCGCATGGAATTCCAGCGCCAGCTTGCGGATCGCCGTGCCGATGTTGGCGTAGTCGTATTCATTGAGGTTGGCCAGCGACACCCGTCCCGACGCATGCGCCGTGCCGAAGCCGCGCCCCGGCAGCAGGATCACGCCGGTTTCTTCCGCCAGTCGGAACAGCGCTTCGTTCGGTTTCAAACGCTTCACCATCCATTTGGCGAAATCGGCGCTATACATTTGCGTGGCCAGCGTTTCCAGGTCGAGCAGATGGTAGTAGTGGACCGAATCGGCGTCTACCGGCATCGGCAACGCCAGCGCCCGGTACAGCGCTTCCTTGCGGCGCAGGACGATGCGCTTCATCGATTTCTTGTATTCCTGCGGTTCGTCCATCAGCGAATACAGGGAGAACAAGGTCATCTGCGCCTGCACCGGGGTCGACAGGCCGGCGGTATGGTTGAGCGCCACGGTGCGGCTGTCGGCCACCAGGCGGTCGATGAATTTCAGCGCGCGCGGCTCGGTGGTGATCGAGTTGTAGCGCAGGTCCAGTTCCTTGCGGCGGGCTTCCGGCAGGGCGGCGATCTTGTCGTCCAGGATGTTCTTTTCATGGGTGGCGACCACGCCCATGCGCCAGCCGGTAGCGCCGAAGTATTTCGAGAACGAATAGACCAGGATGGTGTTGTAGGGACAGATCGCAAACAGTGAGATGAAATCGTCGGCGAAGGTGCCGTAGACGTCGTCGGTGAGGATGATCAGGTCGGGGCGCTTCTTGACGATCTCGGCGATATGCGCCAGCGTCTCGTCGTTGATCCTGACCGAGGGCGGATTGCTCGGATTGACCAGGAAGAAGGCCTTGACCTTGGGATCGAGCAGCTTGTCGAGTTCCTTCCTGGTGAACTGCCAGTTGTTCTCGGACGGCGCATCGACCAGCAGCTCGACCAGCTGGTAATCGTTGAGGTGCGGGATCTCGATATACGGCGTGAAGATCGGCATGCCGAGCGCGATAGTGTCGCCGGCCTTGAGGATATGGTTTTCGCGCAGGCTGTTGAAGATGTAGGTCATGGCGGCGGTGCCGCCTTCCACCGCGTACATGTCGAAGTTGCCGACGAACGGATGCTTTCCTATCATCTCGCGGCGAATGTACTGGCCGACGATCTTCTCGCTCAGGTTCAGCATGCGGTCCGGCACCGGATAGTTGCAGCCGAGGATGGCCACGCACATCTCGTAGAGGAAATCGGCGGCCGACAGGCCCAGCTGGTCGCGCACATACGACACCGCCGCTTCGATGAAGCGGATGCCCTCGACGCCGGCGCGGGCCTTGGTAAATATTTCGAACCGCGCTTCGATGCCGTCGGGCTTTGGAAAACCGCCCACGCCGTCCATGTAGATATAGGAACGCTCGGCTTCGCTCATGGCGAACAGGCCGAACTGGAAGAAGCCGTGACGCGGCGTGGTCGCCAGGAAATTCGGGTTGCCGCGGCCGGCGTTGAGCATCGAGCGGTCGCTTTTCGAGGCTACCTGGATCAATGCATCTTTCAATTCAAACGGGCTGAGCAGGGCGAGTTTGTCTGGGTTGCTGAAATCCATTTCCGGTACTCCTTATTGAATAGTATGGGTCCGCCGCGGCGGACCCGGGATGAGGCACAAACGGATGAAACGGATCAGACCAGCGCCACCACCAGCGGTCCGAGCAGGGTCAGGAACACGTTGGCGAGCGCATAGGTGATGGCGAAGGGCACGGTCGGGATGGCGTTTTCGGCCTTGTCGAGCACTTCGCCGAAAGCCGGATTGGCGCTGCGCGAGCCGCTCAGGGCGCCGGCGAACACCGCCGTATTGTCGTAGCGCAGAATGTAGCGGCCGATCAGCATGGTCAGGATCATCGGCAGGATGGTGACCACCACGCCGACACCGAAGATGGTGAAGCCTTGCTGCCGCACCGTCTGCACCGCCTGCAGGCCGGAAGACAGGCCGACCACCACCACGAAGCCGGCCAGGCCGAGGTCCTTCAGTATCTGCACTGCCGCCACCGGCATGGCGCCGAAGGATTGGTGTTTGGAACGGAACCAGCCGAACAGCAGGCCGGAGAGCAGGGCGCCGCCGCCGCTGCCCAGGGTCAGCGGAATCGCGCCGACCTTGGCCACCAGCAGGCCGGCCAGCAAGCCCGTCACCAGGCCGGCGCCCAGATAGACGAAATCGGTTTTGGCAGTGGGCACGATCACGTAGCCGACGATATCGGCCACCCGCTTGACGTCCTGTTCCGCGCCATAGATGGACACCACGTCGCCCACCTGGACGACGGTTTCAGGCAGGATCGGCAACACCTGTCCCATCCGGCTGATCTGCACCACGTAGATGCCGTGGCGTACATCGCCCGCGGTTTGCTCCCGGATAGCCGCCACGCTCTTGTTATGGAATTCCTTGTTGGTCAGCACCACTTCCCGATGCTGCATGGTCAGTTCCATGCCTTCCACCGCGTACACTTCCTTGCCGAGGATACCGGAGGTGCTGACCACCGCTTCGCGGCGGCCCACCACCAGCACGATATCCTGTGGCTGCAACAGCAGCTGCGGATTGACTTCGATCACCTGGCCCGCGCGCTTGACCCTTTCAATCGTGACGGCGGTGGCCGGATCGAGGGTTTCCACTTCCTCGACCGTGATCTTGCCGTGGGTGACTTCATACAGGCGCCCGACCAGCTCCGGCAAGGCCGCATGCTGCTCCGGCCCCAGCACCTTGACCCCGGCCTGCATGGCGGTCTCGGCCTTGGCCGCATCTTCGCGGATGCTGCGCCCCATCAGCTTGGGCAGGATGTTGACGCAGACGATAATGGCGCCGAAGGAGCCGAAGACATAGGTCACGGCATAGCCCACCGCGACATTGCCCTGCAGGCGCGCTACTTCGGCCGCATCCAGTCCTAGCTTGGTGATGGCGTCGCCGGCGGTGCCGATGATGGCCGACTGCGTCAGGCCGCCGGCCGCGATGCCCGCCGCCAGTCCCTTGTCGAGGCCGAACAGCCGGGCCATGACCACCACCGTCGCCAGGCCGGTGATCGCCAGGATCGCCGCCAGGAAAATTTCGCGGACCGACTGCCGGCCCAGAGAGTTGAAGAATTGCGGGCCGCTTTCATAGCCGACCGCATAAATGAACAGTGCGAACAGGACTGCCTTGACGCCCGGATCGACCTGCACCCCCACCTGGCTGACCAGCACCGCCACCAGCAACGATCCGGCGACGCCGCCAAGCTGGAATTTGCCGAACTTGATCTTGCCGACGTAATAACCGACTGCCAGCGACAAAAACAGCGCTATCTCAGGGGATCTCTTGAATAGGTCATGCAGCCATTCCATAGCGGACATCCTTCCATGACGAGTTTGGGCAATAAAAATTGTATTTTTATATATTTCCAAAAGGCATTTTTCATCATAGCAGAATTGCTATTTCCGGAAAAATCGTCTGTCCATCGCCAGCCGCATCGGCAATCCGCCAAGGGCTGGCCTCAGGCTGCTACTTCGCCGCCGGCTTCTTCGCCAGGCGCCGCTGCAGGGTGCGGCGATGCATGTTGAGGGCGCGCGCGGTCGACGACACATTGCCCTGGTGCTGGGCCAGCACGTACTGGATATGCTCCCATTGCAAGCGGTCCACCGATAACGGCACCGGCGCCACGGCTGCCGCCGGCGGCTGGGCGGCGCTGTCGTGCTGCAGCGCCAGCAGGATGGAATCGAGATTGGCCGGCTTGGCCAGGTAATTGTCGGCGCCCAGCTTGATCGCCTGCACCGTGGTGGCGATGCTGGCATAGGCCGTCAGCACCAGCAGCCGCGCCTGCGGCAAGGCCTGGCGCAAAGGCGCGATCCACTGCAGGCCGGAATCCTGCGCCAGCTGCAGGTCTATCGTCACCAGTTCGAAGGCCGTCTGGCCGGCTGCCGCCAGCGCTTGCCGGCCGTCATGGGCGACCGTCACGCTGAAACCGCGCCGGCCCAGCGAACGCGCCAGCGTTTCGGCGAACACCAGGTTATCGTCGAGTATCAGGAAAGTGCTCATGCCAGCGCCAGCGTGAAGTCGGCGACAGTGCCGCGGCCTGCGCCCGCCGGCGGCGAACTCAGCCTGATCCCGGCGCCGATCTGGCGCGCGCTCTCGAACGCCAGCAGCAGGCCTATGCCCTTGCCGTCGGCGCTGCTGGCGACCGGCTGGTAACCAAGCCGCGGCAGCAGGTCGGCATCGATGCCGGCGCCGTCATCCTGCACCCGGATCAGCGCGCCGGCAGCGGCCATGGTCAGCGTGACCTGCACCCGGCCGTCACTGGCTGCCGCCGCGCGCGCGGCATTGTCGAGCAAGGTCAATAGAATCTGGCCCAGCACCTGGATGTCGTTGCTCATGCCATCCTGCTCCGGCAATGACAGGGACAGCTTGACCGCCGGATGGCGCAAGCGCCAGGCGTCGATGAATTTCCCCAGCCATTCTTTCAGTCCATGCGGCCCCGACGCCGCCCGCGGATCGGCATCGACGCGCATGCGTTCGAGCGCATGCTTGCACACTGCGATCTGCTGTTCGATGAGGGCCAGGTCGGCGCCATACGCCAGCAATGCCGGACTTTGCCGGGACTCATTGCGCAATTCGCCGGCGATGAGCGCGATGGTAGCCAGCGGCGTGCCCATTTCGTGCGCCGCGCCGGCAGCCTGGGCGCCCAGCGCGACCATGCGCTCGCCTTGCAGCTGGCGCTCGCGGGCCTGCGCCAGTTGCGCCTCGCGCTGCCGCAGGTTGGCGGAAATGCGCGTCACGAACCAGGTGATGAGCGCCGCCGAGACGGCAAAATTGACCCACATCCCGGCCAGGTGATAAGCCATGCCGCGGCTGCTGTCGTGGATATGCAGCGGCTGGTAGACATAGGTCAGCAGGGAATAGCTGGCAAACGCGTACAGCGCCAGCACAAACGCCAGCCGCCACGGCAGGATGGCGGCGGCAACCGCCAGCGCCGGCAGGTAAAACGAGACGAAGGGATTGGTGGCGCCGCCGGAAAAATACAGCAGCAGCGACAAGCTGCTGACATCGATCAGCAGCTGCATGAACAGCTCGGAATCGCCGGCCGGCCGCGCATGGCGCATGCGCCACCAGCTCAGCAGGTTGAAGATGCCGAGCAGGGCGATCACGCCGAACAGCGATTTCAGGGCGCCGGCCGAGAGGCCGACATCGAGGGTCAAATGCACCGCTGCGATCACCAGCAATTGCGCCACGATGGCGATCCAGCGCATCCATATCAGGCGGCTGAGGATCTGGTGCTGCGGCAGGGTGCTGAAAATCGGCGGAAGGTCCATCGCCGGATTATAGCCTTGCCGGCGCCGGACCTTGCGAATTTGCCATCGGATCGGCTATTGAATTTGTTATTGAATTTACTATCGCCTCAGGCCACCATCAGCTCTTCTTCGAGTTCGGTCTGGCGCCAGGCCTCCAGTTCCTGCATGCGGCTGAACCAGGCTTGCAGGTGGCGGTAGTGCGTCAGCGGCGCGCGGCCGGGGCCGGCGGCCATCAGCGGCGCGGCGATGGCAAGGTCGGCCAGCGTCAGGCCGTCGCCGCAGACCCACTGGCGCCGCGCCAGGTGGCCGTCCAGCACGGTGGCGAACGATTCCAGCTCGCGCGCGCCGCGCTCAAGCTCGACCGGATCGGGCCGGCCGGCGCCGATCAGGCCCTTGATGAAGTTTTCCCAATAAAAGATGCTGATCGCCGGCGCCAGATGCTGGGCCGACCAGAACATCCAGCGGTTGACGTCGGCGCGCGCCTGCAACTCGGCCGGATAGACCGTCTGGCCCGGCGTCTTGTCGGCCAGGTATTGCATGATGGCGCAGGATTCCCAGAGGATGAAGTCGCCATCCACCAGCACCGGGATTTTTTCGTTGGGATTGAGGCTGAGCAGGTGCTTGCGCTGCTCGCTGCTGGAGAGGTCCAGCAGCACCAGTTCTACCGGCTGGCGCAGATGATGGGCGGTCATGACGGCGCGGCGGGCGTTCGATGAAATAGGGTGGTGATAGAGGCGCATGATGGAAATCTCCCGGGTTGGTTGAGGCGATGCAGCCATCTTAGTCCCGGGCTGCTGACAGTCTGTGTCAGTAGCGTTCTGACAAGCAATTTACTGGTCTTCCGCGAACGCATTCTCGCGCCGCCAGGTCTGCAGGAGCACGCTGCGATGCTGCGGGTAGCGCAGCTTGGTGACGCTTAGCTGATCGATGCGGTCGCAGCGGAAGTGGCGAAAGCCGCTGCGCAGCTCGCACCAGCCGATGACCAGCCGCTTGCCCTCGAAGAAGGCGAGCGCGATCGGCCAGATCAGGCGCTCGGTGGCGCTGCCGTGTTCATCGCGATAACAGATGCTGATCTTGTGCTGGCGCCGGATCGCTTCGCGGATCGAGCCCAGCGCTATATCGTTGGCAGGCTGCTGCGGGTAGCTGGCAGCCCACAGGCCCATGTTCGCCATGCTGTCGCGCAGGTCGGCCGGCGAGGCCGTGGCGATCTTGCTGAGGGCGTTGGCGGCGGCTTGCGTCAAGCCGGCGTCTCCTTGCCGCTGCACCCAGCGCGCACCCAGCACCAGGGCTTCCAGTTCATCTTCGCTGAACATCAGCGGCGGCAGGAAAAAGCCGGAGCGCAGCATGTAGCCCAGCCCCGCTTCTCCCTCCAGCGGCGCGCCCAGCTCCATCAAGGTCTGGACGTCGCGGTAGATGGTGCGCACCGAAACCTTCAGGTCCTCCGCCAGCCGTGCCGCCGTGACTGGCCGCCGGTGGCCGCGCAATGCATCCATCAGCATGAATAAGCGCCCGGTGCGGCTTGCCGCCTCTGCCAACATTCTCTCCTTGTGCTGCCCGCCGCGCCGTGCACGGCTCGCAATGCGGCGGCCACCCGGCCGCCGCGTTCTCTTACCAAATAAAGACTAAAGCTTGCCCGGATCTTACCTGGTCAGCGACAGCAAGGTCTGCTGGCCGTTGCGGAAGGTATAGATCGACAGCGTGCCGTTCCTGATGTCGCCCTTGTCGTCGAAAGCGATCTTGCCGGTGACGCCGGTGTAGCGGATCTTGCTCAGCTTCGGCAGATACTTCTTCGGATCGACCGAATCCGCCTCTTGCATGGCTTTGGCCATGAGCATCACGGCGTCATAGGTATACGGCGCGTACTGCACGATATCGGCCTGGTATTTCTGCTTGTAGGCAGCCTTGAAGGCGTCCAGCGGCGCCTGGTTTTCAACGCCGCCGGCGATCGCGCAATACACCTGGTCATCCTGCAGGCCTTCACCTGCCAGGCGCGGCAGGGCGCCGGTGCAGATGGCGTCGCCGCCCATGAACTTGGCGGTGATGCCGAGCTGGCGCATCTGCCGCAGCATGGTGCCGGCGCTGGCGTCGATGCCGCCGAAGAAAATCAGGTCAGGCTGCTTGGCCTTGACGGCGGTCAGGATGGCGCTGAAATCGGTAGCGCGGTCATTGGTGTACTGGGTGGCGACGATATCGACGCCGTTAGCCTTGGCGTCCTTCAGGAACTCGGTAGCCAGGCCCTGGCCGTAGGCGGTGCGGTCGTCGATCACGGCGACCTTTTTGGCATGCAGCGTCTTGGCCGCATAGCGTCCCATCGCGGCGCCAAGCTGGGCGTCGTTGGCCACCACGCGGAAGGTCGTGTTGAAGCCTTGCTCGGTATATTTGGCGCTGGTGGCAGACGGTGAAATCTGCGGAATGCCGGCATCGAAATAAATCTTGGAAGCCGGAATCGAGGTGCCCGACTGCAGGTGGCCGACCACGCCCGCGACCTTGGCGTCCACCAGTTTCTGGGCGACGCTGGTGGCCTGTTTCGGATCGCTGCCGTCGTCCTCGGCCTGCAGCACGAACTTGATCTGCCTGCCGCCGATGACCAGGTGCTTGGCGTTGAGATCGTCGATCGCCATGCGCGCGCCGTTTTCATTGTCCTTGCCGACATGCGCCACCGGGCCGGTGATCGGGCCGACGTGGGCAATCTTGACGACCTGTTCCTGTGCCTGCACGGTGCCCGCCAACGTCAAGGCAATAGCGGCGGACAGCAACGTGGTTTTGGCATTGATCTGCATTTTATCTCCCGATTTTTAAGTGGCTGAAATACCGCATTATCGCCGCCGGCAGCGATCTGCCATCGCCTCCATGTCGGCGCGGGCGGCTTCAGCGATTTATGCGACCCTTGGATTCTACCTAAAAGCGGCGCCTGGCCCTAGTGTCCTGGGTCAGAGGCTCGTTGAATAAGAAAAGTGATGAAATCAGCGCCAGGCTAGGCGCAAAACGGAGCAAGGGTGGGTCCCCTTGCGAGTATTTGCAACGACGCATGGCGCCGATTTCATCGCTTTTCTTCAACGAATTTCTGACCCAGGACACTAAGACCTGGCGCGACAGATCGGCGCTCATGACGGCGACCACCGAGCCCAGCCGCCCGGCCGGGTGCGTTGCGGAACGTGCGTTCATGGATTTTTCGGCGCCGCCTCGATGCCGTTCCAGGAAGCCCCGCTGCATTTGCCGGTCTGCGTCAGCAGCCAGCCTTGCAGCTGGCGGCCGATCACCAGCGGGCTGCTGTTGAAGCATTCGCCCTTGGGCGGCGTCGACATCTGCCGCACCGAGACGAACAAGGGTCCGCGCGGCTCGATAATGGGCGCGCTGTTGCGCACCTTGCCGCTTTCCAGCTCGGCGTAGCAATCGTAGCGGCGGCCGGAACTGTCGGCGGTGACGACGCCGACCAGCCCGCGGTTCATCGGATAGACGTTTTCGACAAAAATATTGCCGCCTTGCGGGTGCCTGGCCAGGCAGGCATTGGCGGCTTGCATCACATCCTTGTCGGCCAGCATGTCGGACATCGACATCGGCATATCGTCTGCCAGCGCCTTGTCGGCAACCAGGGCGAACAATAGCAAAGATATCAAAGACATCTTCATAAGACCTCCCCCTCTATTTCTTTGGCGCAACACAATAATGAATTCGGCGCAATGGACGACTCACTCTAAACGGTTTGTTGTTTTTCGCAAACCCTAACGTGTTCTGACATCAGGCAGTCATATATGCCCGCGACAATGGAAAGCTAACCAGGTGCATGCTGTGCGCGCCCGCCGCGCCTGCTTTCCGGCCTGACTATTCAACCATCCATCACAGGATAAATCCATGAAACCTCATTCCCTGGCGCTGGCATGCGCAACGCTGGTTTATCTATCCGGCTGCAGCGGCGGCGGCAACAGCATCACGTCCGGCGGCGCCACGGTGAGCGGCGTTGCCGCCAGCGGCAAGGCGCTGGCGGGCGTGACTGTCACCATCACCGACAGCAGCGGCCAGAATGTGCAGACCGCGCTCACCGACGGCAGCGGCAAGTTCACGCTGCCCTTGAAAGGCACGGCTCCTTTCGTCCTCACCGCACCGTTCAACGATGCCGACGGCAGCGCCGCCACCTTGTCCTCGGTGATCAATCCCGGCGCCGGCAATGCGGTACAAGCCAACCTGACGCCGCTGACCTCGCTGGTGACCCAGCGCGTGCTGGGCATGGTCCCTAACGGCAGCCCGACCGCGGCGCAGATCAGCGCGGCGAAAATCAGCTCGGCCAGCATTGCGCAGGCGGTCAGCGACGTCACTCTGCCGCTGCAGCCCTTGTTTACCGCGCTGGGCGTGCCTGCCAGCGAAACCGCCGACCCTATCGGCAGCACCGCCTACCAGGCTATCGCCGGCGATCCGCTCGACAACCTGTTCGAGCTGGCCCGCTTTAACGTGCACAGCGGCCAGATCGCGGTAGGCGCCGACGCCAGCCGCGCGGTGCTGACCATCCCGCCCAGCGGCAGCATCGGCGGCTCCCTGCCGGCAACCGCGATCCAGTCGGTGCAGGCGCTGAACAACGGTCCGACCACCACGCCGATCCAGAACGTGATCGTGATCGTCGGCGAAAACCAGACCTTCGACGCCGTGTTCGGCGCCTACCAGCCGCCCAGCGGCCAGACCGTCAAGAACCTGCTGTCGCAAGGCATCATCAACGCCGACGGCACGCCGGGCCCGAACTTCAGCCTGGCCATGCAGAACCAGGGCGCGGCCCAGACCGCTTATGCGATCAGCCCGACGCGCGCCGGCGCCTACGCCACGCTGCCGCAACCGACCGCGATCGGCGAATTGAAGCCGCCGACTTTCCAGGACCCGGGCGGCGTGCCGGATACGCGCTTCCCGGCCAACCTGCCCAGCGGCCCGTTCCAGCTGACCAAGTACGTGCCTTACGGCACCGCCGCCAGCGCCCAGACCGGCGATCCGGTGCATCGTTTCTTCCAGATGTGGCAGCAGACCGGCGGCGACAATTCCAAACTTGATCTGTTTACCTGGGTAGCGGCGACCGTCGGCCAGGGCGGCGACACCAAGGGCATCACGCCTAGCAATCCAGGGCAGGGCGGCGAGCTGATGGGCTTCCTCAACATGGCCAGCGGCGATGCGCCTTACTTCAAATCGCTGGCGCAGCAATACGCGCTGAGCGACAACTATCACCAGGGCATCATGGGCGGCACCGGCGCCAATTTCTTCACCATCGCCACCGGCGACCTGCCTTACTTCAATAACGGCGGCGCGGTCGGCACGCCGCCGGCGAACCAGATCGAGAATCCGAATCCGCTGGCGCAGACGCCGAACTTCTATTCGCAGGACGGTTACCAGGGCGGCTCCTACGTCAACTGTTCGGACGCCAGCCAGCCTGGCGTCGGCGCGATCCTGAATTTCCTCAACGGCAAAAAGGTCAAGAGCAATTGCGACAGCGGCAAATACTACCTGGTCAATAACTACAATCCGGGCTACGACATGAACGGCAACGTCCAGCCTATCGGCCCCAACAACTACAACTATCCGCCGCAAACCGTGCCGACCATCGCCGAAGGCCTGGCCAAGAAAAACGTCGCCTGGAAGTGGTATACCGGCGGTCGTGAAATTGCCGACGTGACGGCCGACGCCGCTGCCCTCGGCTTCCCGGTAGCAGTCGCGCAGGGAGCGCAGTACAACGCCATCGGCGACCCGCTGGTAGCCTCCAGCAACGTCATGAACAGCAGCCTGAAATCCAGCCTGGCCGGCCTCACCAGCTTCTACAGCGACATCGCCAAAGGCACCCTGCCGGCGGTCTCGTTCGTGGTGCCGAAAAACCTCGACAGCGGCCACCCGGGCTATTCCGCGCCGGCCCGCTACGAAGCCTTCCTGCAAGACCTGATCGCCAAGGTCAAGGCCAATCCGACCCTGTGGGCGCATACCGCGATCCTGGTCACCACCGACGAAGGCGGCGGCCATTTCGACAGCGGCTACATCCAGAACGTCGACTTCTTCGGCGACGGCCCGCGCATCCCGTTCCTGCTGGTCTCGCCCTACGCCCGCACCGGCTTCGTCGACCACACCTACTACGATCACGCATCAGTGCTGAAATTCATCGAACGCAACTGGCGCCTGCCGCCGCTGTCGCCGCGCAGCCGCGACAACCTGCCCAACCCGGTCAGCGTCGCCGCCGACCAGTACCGCCCGGTCAACACCACCGCCGTCGGCGACCTGATGGCCATGTTCAACTTCTAAGCCCCCTCTAATTGGGGTCAGAGTCGAATATATCCACAGCGACATATTCGACTCTGACCCCAAATAAAAATGGCAGCAAATATCTCGGAATGGATTGAATGTCTTGAGCAGCAAATATAGCGGGCTGGGTTTTATGGGGCGGGGCGGGATTGATGTCTTGCTGGCGTCGGCTGCGCTGGCGCTGTTGCTGGGCGGTTGCCATGATGCTGATGTGCCGGTGCATGCTGCCGGTGCGGCGGCTTCTGCGCCGGCGGCTGCGGCGGCGCCGGTTGTATCCAAATCAGGCTTGAAAATGTGGGTGCGCTATCCCGAGCCGGCGGCTGCCTTGAGCGCGGCGGCGCAGCTGGGCAAGCGGCTGTTTTTCGATGCCTCCTTGTCGGCTTCCGGCAAGATGTCTTGCGCGACCTGCCATAGTCCCGACCATGCTTACGGACCGCCGAACGGCCTGGCGGTGCAGCTGGGCGGCGCCGACATGCAGCGGCAGGGCACACGTGCCGTGCCGTCCTTGCGCTACCTGGGTTTCACGCCCAGGTTCACCCGTCACTACTATGTGCCGGGACCGGACGATACCGAGGATGAAGGGCCGACCGGCGGCTTCACGCATGACGGCGCGGTCGATACGCTGCACGAGCAGGCGTTGATCCCCTTGCTCAATGTGAACGAGATGGCGAATCCAAGTCCCGCCGCGGTGGTCGCCAGATTGCAGCAGGCCGCTTACGTGGCGCAGTTCCGGCAGTTGTATGGCGCCGATATCTTCGACCATCCGGCGGCAGCGCTGGAAAAGGCGACGCTGGCGCTGGAGGCATTCCAGACCGAAGACCCGAGCTTTCACCCCTACACCAGCAAGTTCGACGCGGCGATGGCGGGCAACGCCGATTTCACGCCAGCCGAACTGCGCGGCTACGGCTTGTTCAATAATCCGAACAAAGGCAACTGCGCCAAGTGCCATGTCGACACGCCGGGACCGGGAGGACGGCCGGCGCAGTTCACCGATTTCGGCTTCCAGGCGCTGGGCGTGCCGCGCAATCCGGAGATCGCCGCCAACCGCGACCCGCACTATGCCGACCTCGGCATTTGCGGTCCCGACCGCAAGGACATGATGAAGGAAACGGAGTTCTGCGGCATGTTCAAGTCGCCTACCCTGCGCAACGTGGCGACGCGCGGCGCGTTCTTTCATAACGGCCGCTTCCACACGCTGGAAGACATGCTGCATTTCTATGTAGAGCGCGATACCGATCCCGGCAAGTGGTATCCCAAGGTCAAGGGCAAGATAGTCAAGTACGACGACCTGCCGCCGCGCTACCGCGGCAATATCGACAGCCTGGATGCGCCGCTGAACCGCAAGGCAGGCCAGGCGCCAGCGCTCGACGATGCAGAAATCGGCGACTTGATCGCCTTCCTGAAAACCTTGAACGACGGCTATTCGGCCAGGCCGGGCGCGGCCCGCATCGAATAGGAATCGTCAGGGCGGCGCCAGCGGATAAGGCGTCTTGCCAGCGCCTGGCGCGCGCAGGTTGACGATCACGCGTTCGACATCCGGCGCGGCGCGGACAAAGGCTTCCAGCGCCGCGGCCGTGATGGCCGGATCGGCGCTGCAGCCTTCGACCCAGACGAAACGGCGCTGGAAAGTCAGCCACAGGCTGCTGCGGGCAAAGGCCGGATCGGCGGCGAAGTGCGCCTGCACCGCCTGCGCGATAGGGGCATCGTAAAGATAGGAGTTCGGCTTGCTGCACTGGCCGGCCAGCCAGCAGCTGGTGCCGCGTTCGGTGCGCCAATGGGACTCCCTGCGCGCCTCTTGCTCGCTCACCAGCGGCCCCAGCGGCGGCGGGCAATCGGGTACGGCGTTGCGCACCTGGATAAAGGGATCGTTGAACCAGTTCTTCAGGGTCTCGCCGCGCGCCGATGGCATCGCAGCGGACAACATCATCAAAGCCGGCAGCAGACGGCGGAAGCACAGTGCTTGCAGCATACCGCTCCTCCTGAAGAATCGGCGATTGCAACGCATGCGGCCGGAGTGCAGGACGCCTCCGGCCGTTTCACATCAGCCGGCGAACTTGTCGGTCGCCGCAATCAGTTGATGCAGGATGCCCGGTTCGCTGTAGGCATGGCCGGCATCCTCGACAATATGCAGCTCTGCTTCCGGCCAGGCCTTGTGCAGTTCCCACGCAGTCTTCGGCGTGCAGCAGACATCGTAGCGCCCTTGCACGATGACGCCCGGGATGCCGCGCAGCCGGCCGACATCGCGCAGCAGCTGCTGGTCTTCAAAGAAGCATTCGTTGATGAAATAATGGTTTTCGATGCGGGCAAAGGCGATCGCAAATTCCGGATCTTCATGCGCCTGCGCCAGCGACGGATCGGGCAACAGCTTGACAGTGCTGCCTTCCCACACGCTCCACGCCTTGGCCGCCGCCAGCTTGGCGGCTTCGTCGGCGCCGGTCAAGCGGCGGCTGTAGGCTTGCACCATCTCATGCCGTTCGGCTGGCGGAATCGGCGCCTGGAACGCTTCCCACTTGTCCGGGAACTGGCGCGATGCGCCGTCCTGGTAATACCATTGGATTTCTTCACGGCGCCCGGTGAATATGCCGCGCAGCACCAGCTCGCTGACGCGCTCAGGATGTTTCTCGGCATACGCCAGCGCCAGGGTGCTGCCCCACGAGCCGCCAAACACCTGCCATTTATCGACCCCTGCCATTTCCCGCAGCCGCTCGATATCCGCCACCAGATGCCAGGTAGTATTCGCCTCCAGATTCGCATGCGGCGTAGAGCGCCCGCAACCGCGCTGGTCGAACAGCATGACGCAATATTTGGCAGGATTGAACAAGCGCCGATGGTCCGCATTGCAACCGCCCCCCGGTCCGCCATGCAGGAACACCGCCGGCTTGCCGGCCGGATTGCCGCACATCTCCCAATAAACCTGATGCCCGTCCCCCACATCCAGCATGCCCGACTTGAACGGTTCCAGCGGCGGATAAAGGCCCAGCAGTTGAGGAGGAGTTTGCTGCGCAGCGGGTTGGCTGATAGTCATGAAATGGTTTCCTTGTGGGAGTGGAGAACGATGATCATAACAAATCTGGCGGGGTAGTTCAGCAGACGAGAAAACACCGCTCAAGCTCGGCAGGACAGGCGTTTTTGCCATTGCCATTGCCGTTGCCGTTGATTTTGACGTTGGGGTTGCTTTTGAAGTACCCCGCATTGAGACGTTGCCAAATCCGGCGCGTGTCAGCCGGGAATTGTGGGGGACATGTTTGAGCCGAAGGCGAGTTTTGTTCCCCACCCGGCTGGCACGCGCCGGATTTGGGAACCCGACCGAAGGGAGGGCAACGGCTTTGCGGTCGCCTTTTCTTTGCTTACTTTCTTTTGGCGAAGCAAAAGAAAGTAAGTAGCTGCCGGGCTACCCCCGGCTAATATCCACGGAGTAGCAACCGTTTTAGCAACCCTCAAACCGTTCTTAGCTCGCCAAGACAAGTACTACGCAGCCCGTCAATCGGGGTCAGAGTAATTTTCGGCGATAAAGCCGCCGAAAAAAAACTCTGACCCCGATTGACTGCTTTGCTTATAGTGATGCGGCTAGTTCCGCGCCTTCGCGTATGGCGCGCTTGGCGTCCAGCTCGCTGGCGAACGAGGCGCCGCCGATCAAGTGATAGCGCAAACCGGCCTGCCGCACCTTGGTCCTGAGCGGCTCGCCAGGCTTGCCTGGAACAATAGCATCGACAGGCACCAGCTCATGCAACGACTCCTGCCCCGCGCAAATCACCACATTATCCACCTCCAGCAAACGGCTGACCCCGCCCACCGAGATATGCAAACCCCGGTCGTCGATCCGCTGGTACTCAACCCCGCCCAGCATCTCCACCCCATTGCGCTGCATCACGCTACGATGCACCCAGCCCGACGTCTTGCCCAGCCCCGCCCCAACCTTGCTCTGCTTACGCTGCAGCAGATGAATCGTCCGCACCGGTTCCGCCGCGGCAGGAGGCCGCAATCCGCCCGCCGACGAAGCCAACGGATCCACTCCCCACTCATCCATCCATTCAGAAATCGGCACCGGCAAAGGCACATGCGCATCGTGCAGCAGGAATTCGCACAGGTCGAAACCGATGCCGCCGGCCCCGATCACCGCCACCCGCTTGCCCACTGCGGCCTTGCGCTGCAGGACGTCCAGATAAGACAGCACCATAGGATGATCGATGCCAGGAATCCGCAGGCTGCGCGGCGCCACCCCGGTCGCCACGATCACATCGTCGAAGCCGAGCGCCTCCAGCTGCCGATTGCCAACCCGGTGATTGAGCCTGAGCTCGACGCCGGTGCGTTCAAGGCGGCGCTGGAAATAACGGATGGTTTCGCTGAACTCTTCCTTGCCCGGAATCTGCATCGCGATGTTGAACTGGCCGCCGATCTGCGCCGCCGCCTCGAACAAGGTCACCTGATGTCCCCGCTCGGCCGCCACGCTGGCCGCCGACAAGCCCGCCGGCCCCGCGCCAATCACGGCTACCCGCCGCGCCTTGGCGACCGGGCGGTAGAGCAGCTCGGTTTCGTGGCAAGCCTGCGGATTGACCAGGCAGCTGGCGCGCTTGTTCTGGAAGGTATGGTCCAGGCACGCCTGGTTGCAGGCGATGCAGGTATTGATTTCATCGGCGCGGTTCTGCTGCGCCTTCAGCACGAATTCGGGATCGGCCAGGAACGGCCGCGCCATCGAAACCATGTCGGCATCGCCCTCGGCCAGGATCTGCTCCGCAACCTCCGGCGTGTTGATGCGGTTCGAGGCAATCACCGGAATCCCGACCGCGTGCTTGAGACGCGCCGTCGCTTCGCGGAAGGCGCCGCGCGGCACCGAGGTGACGATGGTCGGAATCCGCGCTTCGTGCCAGCCGACGCCGGTATTGATCAGCGTGACGCCAGCCTTTTCCAGCGCCTGCGCCACCGCCACCACTTCCTCGCCGGTATTGCCGCCCTCCACCAGGTCCAGCAAGGACAAGCGATACATGATGATGAAACGCTCGCCCACCGCCGCGCGCATGCGCTGCACGATTTCCACCGCCAGCCGCATGCGGTTCTCGATGCTGCCGCCCCAGCGGTCGGTGCGGCGGTTGGTGCGCGGCGACAGGAACTGGTTGAGCAGATAGCCTTCGCTGCCCATGATTTCCACGCCGTCGTAGTTGGCGCGCTGCGCCAGCGTCGCGCTGCGTACATAAGCGCTGATGGTGGACTGGATGCCGCGCTCGCTCAGCGCGCGCGGCTTGAACATCGAGATCGGCGACTTGATGGCCGAGGCCGACACCACCAGCGGCTGGTAGCCGTAGCGGCCGGCGTGCAGGATCTGCATCACGATCTTGCCGTCTTCCTCATGTACCGCGCTGGTCAGGCGCCGGTGATTGTAGATGTCGCCCAAGCTGTTCATGGTGCCGCCGAAGGGCAGCAGCCAGCCTTGCCGGTTAGGCGAAATGCCGCCGGTGACGATCAGCCCGACGCCGCCTTTGGCGCGCGCCCGGAAATATTCCGCCAGCTTGGCGTAATGGAAAAAGCGATCTTCCAGGCCGGTATGCATCGAACCCATCACCACCCGGTTCTTCAATGTGGTGAAGCCGAGGTCGAGCGGGGCGAGCAGATGAGGGTATACGGGATGGGACATAGGTCTCTAGTGGTTTTGTAGATTTTTCAACGGGCCACGGCAAACGCCAACAGTTTGCCACAGGGCTGGAATCTACCTGAAAAGGCGCGGCAGATTGCCGGGACAGCCCTGTTTTAGCGCCGATTAGAGGCAAAAACCTATTTAGATACCATCCTCGATTACTCAGCGCCGGCCGAATAAAGTTGTCAGATCGATCGCCTCGGCCATGGCGCGGTAGCCGGCATCGCCCGGGTGCAGGTGGTCGCCGCAATCGTAGGCCGGCAAGAAGCGCCCCGGATGCGCCGGATCTCTCAAGGCGGCGTCGAAATCGATGACAGCGTCGAACTCGCCGCTGCCGCGTATCCACCGGTTCACCGCTTGCCGGGTCTTTTCCTTGCTTTCGGAATAATAGCTTTTCAGCTCGGTGTCCTGCAATGCGCCCTCGAACGGCGTCAGGGTAGCGCCGACGATGCGTATGCGATGCAGGCGCGCCCGCGCTATCAGCTGCCGGTAGCCGTCGATCAGGCGTTCCGCCGCCAAGGCCGGGTCCTGCGGCGTGAAGCTGCTGCCGGGCCAGCCGATGTCGTTGATGCCCATCAGCAGGATCACGGTGTCGAGGCCAGGCTGGTTCAGCACATCGCGCTCGAAGCGGGCGAGCGCGTTGACGCCCATCTTGTCGCTCAGCACCCTGGCCCCGGATATGCCAGCGTTGATCACCGCAATATCTTGCCCGGCCAGGCGCTGCGCCAGCAGGTCGGGCCAGCGCTGATTGCGGTTCGGAGTGGAACCGCCGCCATCGGTGATCGAGTCGCCGAAGGCCGCCACCACACGCGTTGCGGGCCTCGCCTCGACCAGGATCGTGCTGAGTAACAAGCGTGCCTCCAGGGTCTGGGCGGTATCGATCAGGGGCGCCGCCGTCAGGTTGCCTTGGCCGATGTAGGCGGTCTGCTTGCCGTCCCAGTGGAAGGTGGTGAGCGGCGTGATTTGCGGCAGGAAGATGCTGACCGCGACCTGGGCCAGCGGCGCCAGTTCGAGATCGACAGGATCGCTGACCGCCGGCGCGCCCGGCGCAATCGTCACCGTTTCGCGACCGCCGAAAGTGAGGCTGCGGTCCGAACCGGCCACGATGCCGGAGCCGTCGCCGGCCAGCGCGATATGCGCCGCGCCCAAGGTCAGCGGGGCGGTCCCGAATTCATTCGACAGCACTACCCTGGCGCGCTGGCCGCCCAGGCTGATGCGGGCGACCTGGCGTACGGTCTGGTTCGACAAGCTTGCCGGGATATTGGTCGACAAAGCGAAACCGGCCTCCCAGATCGGCTGAGGACTGGCGCTCCAGCTGGCGACCCAGCGAGGCTGCGCGGGAGCGTTGCCGGCTGCCAGCGGTGCGCCGGCCGGCATTGCCAAGACCGACAAAAGGGCAAGCGCAGCGGCGATTTTTGCATGATGCATGAAAAGCTCCTTTGGTTTATCGGGATTCGATAACACTAAGATAGGCTCTTCATGCGGCACAGGATAGATGATCTATTTGCATGACCCCTATGCCAATCAGGAATGGGGGGTCATGCAAGCCATGCCTAGCGCGACGGGCAGATCTGCGGTGCGTTATACACGTTGTTCATGCCCAGCAGGGTCAGATAGGTCTGGCCCAGCGCAATGTTGCGGAACGCTTCGTCATTCAGATAGGCATTCATCGCACTCGAAGTCCTGAGTTCATCGGCATAGTTATAAGCCGGCTGCTTATTCTTGTAGGCCACATAGTCGCTGCCGGTAATGATGCGGCTGGAGTTGCGGTTGATGAAATTGACGTAGCCCTGGCGATACCTGCTGAAGTAATTTTCTTCCAGCACGCCCCAGGAAATATCGAGATAGAGCTTAGGAAAGCGATCCAGCATGCCTTGCAGCAGGAGAATATGGTTCAAGGGATCCATCGCCTTCTGCTGGCTCGACATGCCAAGGTGCAGCCAGATGATTTTGTTGTCTGGGTATTTCGACAGCACATACTCGATCAGCGCCCGATACTTGGTCGGTTCGCCTTCATCGTTGCCCAGATCGGAATGCAAGGCCAGCGGCATGTCGCGTTCGCGCAGGATCCGCATGAAATCGGACCATTGATCGATCTGCGCCTCGGTCACCGGTACATGGCCGTTGGGGAACAAGGCTTGCTTGACCACGTTGGATTCCCCCATCAGCTTGAACAGCCCGGGATATTCCTTGTCGTACAGCGCCATCAAGGCAGGAATCTCGGCCGGCTTTGCCAGATCAGGGAAAGTCATGGCGAGCACCAGCAGGCGGTCCGGCGACTTGAACTCGGCGAAATTGGCGGCATTGACGAAGTCGTTCTTGATAGTGGGATTGGCTGGCAAGTCCCGGCAATCCTGGTAGGAGTCGCAGCCCGGACGCGCATCCCAAGGCAAGCGCTGGCCTATGCCCATCGCGCCGCCGATCACTACGCCGTTGTCGCCCATCATTTTCAACATGTCATGATAGGAGACCGATTCGCCGCCGAACGGGCGGAAGTGGATATGCGTGTCGGCCACAGTCAGATGCGGCTGGGCAGCACGGTTGAAACAGGCCGGATTGGGGCGCGTGTAGTCGTCCAATGTCAGGCCGTTGGCGGCGCCGCTGGCGAAAGCCGCCAGCATGGCGGCACACAAGGCAAATCGGGATAAACGCATGATGGATTCCTCGGTTGGTGAAAGAAAGTTGTCCCTGCCCGCCTCGCAGTACGCAATGCACGCAAGAGCCGGCCAAGGAGCGGGACAACTGTATGTCCAATCTTTCCTGCTTACGCCATCCCATTGTCAGGAATACGTCAAGATTCACGCTTCCCATATCGACACAGGAAAAGCGATAATCGGCGGTCGCCACTGCAGATGAGAATGATATGGATCAGATCAAAGCCTGCCGCAGCTTCGTCCGCGCGGTCGAACTGGGCAGCCTGTCGGCGGTGGCGCGCGAACAGCACAGCACGCAGCCGACCGTCAGCAAAACCATCGCCGCGCTGGAGAAGCAGCTCGGGGTGCGCCTGCTGGAACGCAGCACCACCGGCCTTGCCGCCACCGAGCAAGGCAAACGGTTTTACGAGCGCGCCAAGCACGTGCTGGAAGAGTTCAATGAGGCGGTCAGCGACGCCCGCGGCCTGACCGAAAAACCGGCCGGCCTGCTGCGCGTGAATGCTCCGCTCGGCCTCGGCCAGTTGCGGCTCAATGCGCTGGTGCTGGAATTCCTGGAGCTATATCCGGAGATCGAGGTCGAGCTGATCTTGAATGACCGCTTTGTCGATCTGGTGGAAGACGGCGTCGACGTGGCGCTGAGGCTGGCCGGCGCGCTGCCGCCCAACATGATCGCGCGCAAGATCGCCAGTGCGCAACGCTATCTGGTGGCGGCGCCGGCCTACCTGGCGCGCCATCCTGAAATCCGCCGTCCCGAGGATCTGGCCAGCCACCGCTACATCGGCTTTGCGCGGCCCGCCAACGGCGAAGTGAGCCAGCTCAGCGGCCCCGGCGGCACGGTCGAGATCGCCACCCGCAGCGCCTACCTGGTCAACAGTTCGCTGGCGATACGCGAGAGTTTCCTGATGGGCGCCGGTATCGGCATATGTCCGTCCTGGCTGGTGCACGACCTGCTGGAGTCGGGCCGGCTGCAGCGCATTCTTCCGGCCTGGAGCGCAACCGGGCAGGAAGCCTCGCTGCTGTATCCCTCGCGCCGCTACCAATCCTTGCGCGCCACGGTGTTCATGCAATTCATGGCAGAGCGGATTCCCAGGCTGCCGGGATTTTCCGCTCCGCTGTTTGGCCGTTAGATTTCTATCTTTTTGCGCTGGCGACGACCGCGCGCTTGGCCTGGATGAATACCGGGCCCCACAAGGGATGGCCTTGTTCGCCCGGCGCCAGGTCGAAAGCCGGGTCCAGCTTGAGGGCCTTTTCAAATTGCTGCTTGCACAGCTTCCTGCGGGAGGTGACGCAATAGCTGAAGGCCATGTATTTCAGGGCTTCGGTCTGGAACGACGGCTCCGCCGACCAGATATCCTGGCCGTTGGCGAGACGCTTGATGGCGGCGCTGTAACTGCCCTTGTTGTACAGGGCGATGCCATCGCTCAAGGCTGCCGGCGGCGCCGGCGGCTGGGGAACGGCGGCAACCGCTGCCGGCGTTGAAGCAGCAGGCTTCTGGCTGGCCGTTGCCGGCGTTTTCGCGGTATCGATGGTATCGCAGGCGCTGAGCATGAAGGCCGCAGCCATCATGGCGGCGCCGCCGATACGGTAAAAAGAGGTGGTCATGGGGTCTGCCTGGCTGGAAAGCATTGATTAGGGCGAAAAATTGTAGTCGATACTACGCGATTTTTTCTGGTTGACGTCAATTTCAAAGACCTTATCGGGGAAACTCGGATTCGCCACCTTGATCTGATGCTTGCCTTCCGCCAGGACCAGCTTTTTCAATGGCGGACTGGCGCCCTTCAGGTTGCCGTCCACAATCACGTTGCCCCACGGCCTGATGGCCAGGGTGACTACGCCGGTAGCATCGACCGCCTTTACCTCGGCCGGCTTGGGCTCGGCGGCCTTGTTGGCTTCCGCGCTTTTCACTTCGGCCGCTTTGGCGGAAGCTTCGGCGGCGCCTTTTCCTTGCAGCTCCGCCAGCCTGCCGCGCGCCACCGCGGCATGCTTGCTGTCCGGGTATTTCTGCAGGAAGGCGGTGATCTGCTGCGGCGTGACGTTTTTCAGTTCCTTGAGGGTTTCCCAGCCGATGGTTTCTTCGTCCAGGATCTGCTCGCCGGCCACGGCAGCATTCGGCGCCGGCTTTGCCACCGCCGCCGCGCGCGACGCCGCCAGCGGCGCTTCCGGCTGCTGCAACGGCGCCGGCTTGAGCCACAGGTAGGCGCCGGCCACCACCACGCAGACTGCGCCGGCAATCCAAAGAGCTGGTGCCCGCAACGGCCGTTCCATGACGTTGGCCGCGGCAAGCGCTTGTGCGCTGCTCTCGTGCTTGCCGCCGGCAGCGGCCGCCGGCTTGCGCCTGCCGCTGCTGGAAGACCGCGGGGGCACGGCGTCATTGTCGGGCATCGGCATCGGCACCGAAAGCTCCAGGTCGAGCAGCTGGCGGAATTCTTCTATCGATTGCGGACGGTCTTCCGGCCTGACCGCCAGCCCTTTGTCGATCGCCGCCAGGAAGGCCTGGCTGAAATCGCTGTGGCCGCCGTTCTGCAGCTGTTCGATAGGGTCCTTGATCATGCGCGCCACGGACGTCGGCGGCGCGGTTTTCTTGATGGCGAAGTAGATCACCGCCGACAGCGAATAGATATCGGTCCACGGCCCCTGCTTCATCATGGCGTCGTCTGCGTACTGCTCGATCGGCGCATAGCCCGGCTTCAGGATCACCGTCAGCGAATGCGTCATGTCGCCGATGATCTGGCGCGCCGCGCCGAAGTCCAGCAGCACCGCCTCGCCGCTCTTCTGGATCATGATGTTGTCGGGCGAGATATCGCGGTGCAGGATCTGCACCCGGTACATGGCGGCCAGCGCTTCCAGCATCGGCTTGAGCATGCTTTTCAGCCAGGCTTCGGTGACCTGCGCCGGCGAATTCTGCACCACGCTCTTGAGCGTGCGGCCTTCGTAGTAACGCATCGCCATATAGGCGGTATTGTTCTGTTCCCAGAAGCGGTACACCTTGATCAGGGCCGGATGGTCGAACTGCGCCAGCAGGCGCGCTTCCTTGATGAAGCTCTTGAGGCCGATGGTGAATGTCTCGCGGTGGCGCTGCGAGCGCACCACTACCTTCTTGTCCGGTCCGCGCCCGGCAAAGGCGCCCGGCATGTATTCCTTGATGGCAACCATGCGGCGCAGCGAGCGGTCGAACGCAAAATAGACAATGCCGAAGCCGCCTTCGCCGATCACGCCGATGATTTCAAAATCGGCCAGGCGCGTCCCTTTCGGCAGGCAGTTCTCGACGGCCATGGCAGAGGGTTCTTGCGGGTCAACCGATTTGGCGTTTTGCATATTCAGTTGGATTCGACGTTAGCAATATTATTGGGATAGTTATCAACACGTCTTCAATGATTAAGGATTTTGGCGGCTGGCGGCTCGGCTACGTATATCGTAAACGCGGTGCAGTTATCCAGCGGCACATTGCAGGTCTGGCCATTCTTTTCCACCACCGCGTGCATGATGTTGAGCCAGTCCTGGGCCGAACCGGCTTGCGCGGCCGCCTGCGCCATTTCGGCTTCGCTGATCCATTCCCAGAAACCGTCGGTGCACAGCAGGAAGGCATCGCCGTCCTGTATCGGCACCGGATCTTGGATCACTTGCGCCGGCGCGCTGCCCTCGACGCCGGCCGCGGCGCACAGGATGCTGCGGCGCGGATGACGCCGCAGCTGCTCGGGCGAACAATGGCCGGCATCGACGAATTGCTGGATCAGGCTGTGATCCTTGGTGAAGTGCAAGAGCTGGCCGCGGCGGAACTGATAGATGCGGGTATCGCCCATATGGCCCCACAGGGCGCAGCGGTTTTTCTGGTCGATCAGCAGCGTCGCCACGGTCGCGCTCATGTCTTTCAGGCGCGGGATCTGCCCCTGGCGCCGATTCAGCTGGGCCACCGCATAATCGAGATAGGATTGCAGCGCGCGCGGACCGAAGGAGGCTTCTTCGACAAACATTTCCATGATCGAATGCACCACCACGTTGGAGGCAATCTCGCCGCCGTATTCGCCGCCGACGCCATCCGAGACGATGATGCAGGTCAGGTCGTCCTGCTGCGCGCTGCCCCAGGAATCCTGGTTGACTTGCCGGCCGCCGGCATGGCTAAGCTGCGCCAGGCTCAGCAGCATCGGCGCTGCCGTGTTGCCGAGCAGGGACTGCTCAGGCATGCGGGGAAGCCTTCTTCAGCTTCTCGATCTTTCTCTCGTAAGCTTGCAAGAAGGCTTTGCCGAACAGGGTCTGGAAATCATCCTGCGACGCTTCGCCGATGATGCGCTGATAGCGCAGCACATAGGCATCCCACAGCTTGGCCTTGCGGGTAGCCGGCAGCAGCGTATCCAGCATGCCGCCTTTTTGCGAATGCCTCTCCATCACTTCCGGATTGAAGCGCTGCATGGTTTCGTTCATGGTGGCGCGCATGCCGGACACGACGGCAACCTGATGCCCGTGCAGATCTTCGTAGGCATCCTGCATGGCTTCGGTGGCGCCCATGAAGCCCGGCATTTTCTTGCGCAGCATCTGGATCAGCACGGTCTGGCTGTCCGGGAAGAACTTCAGCGGATTATTGTTGCGGACCACCACCTTGGTGACATCCGCATGCGCTTCGCGCTTCACCAGCGCGCGCGCGGCGTTCAAGTCAATCGCGCCTTGCACGGCGATCGCCAGCAGCTTGCCCACTGTTTCCATGAATTCCGGCGTCAGGCTCGGCGCCAGCGCCCCTGGCGTCAGGCCGGCGCCCTTCATGAAGGCTTGCATCAGCGCTTCGCTGGCGGCATTCGGTTCGACGGCAGGAGAGTTGTCGTCGGCGTGGTTCAGCGGCGCCGCTGCCGGGCTGGCGGGCACAGGAGCGGCCTGGCTTGCCGGGCGCGCCATCGTCGCAGCAGCGGGGGCGGAGGTCGGCAACGCGGCATTGGCGGTAGCGGCCAGCTCCAGGTTCAGTTGCGCCAGCGCCGCCAGGCGCGTCTCGGATACGCTAAGCAGCGGCTTGCTGGCATTGACTCGGCGCACCGGATTGGTCGAGGTCATGTCTGGGTTGTCCTTCATTAAATTGAGCTGCGCTTCAGCGCGCAACAGATACAGTCCAATCTGGATTTCATCGCCTATCTGCAGATCGACCTCGCACTCGACATCAATCTCATGGCCATTCAGCAGGATCGGATTGGCGCGGCTGAGATTGGTGATGGTCTGTCGGATGCCGTCGCTCTTGATTTCGGCCTGGGTGCGCGACACCAGGTTGCGCGGATCGGCCAGCACGAAATAATTTTCTTCGCTGCGGCCGAGGGTTTTCGGCTCACGGCCGAAGACGGCCGACATGGGCTGCTCGGGCGCCATGTTGTTGTAAGAAATAACACTAATTTTGATCATCGATGTGGTCCAAGCCTGGTTTTGCAGACACAGCGCAAACACCTGCGACCATGCGCAAATCGTGTGTACCTGTGACTGTTTGCCTGGCAGCAATTTCCATGCCCAAGCAAGGCTATCGAAAACTGGTCTGATAGGCCCGTAAAACCTGGTAATTGGACGGTTTCAGACCTGCAAAACTGCCCTCTCTTGTCATCCGTGGTGACATTTTGTGTCAGCTGGCGACGAGGCAAGCATTTGATGTCAATTTATCTACAGGCAGAAAATTCGATATGCGTTTCACCGCTGTCCAGGCCGAGGCAGGACGGATAAGGAAGAACAAGCAATGATTGAATCGTTAAAGCCAAGGCGGCCAAGGCGGCGCGCAGGCCGCCTCGTGCATCCCTACGCCGCCGGCGCGCGCAGCATGCTCTTGATGCCGCGCACCGCCTGGCGGATGCGGGCTTCGTTTTCAATCAAGGCAAACCGCACGTACTCGTCGCCGTATTCGCCGAAACCGATGCCGGGCGAGACGCACACCTTGGCTTTTTCCAGCAGCTGCTTGGAAAATTCCAGCGAGCCGAGATGCCGGTAAGCCTCGGGTATGCGGGCCCAGATGTACATCGAAGCCTTGGGAATGTCGACCATCCAGCCGGCTTCATGCAGGCCCTTGACCAGCACGTCGCGCCGGCTCTGGTATTTGGCGCAGATATCCTTGACGCACTGCTGGTCGCCTTCCAGCGCCGCGATCGCCGCCACCTGCACAGGCGTGAAACTGCCGTAGTCGTGATAGCTCTTGATGCGCGCCAGCGCCGCCACCAGTTCCTTGTTGCCGACCATGAAGCCGATGCGCCAGCCCGCCATGTTGTAGCTCTTCGACAGCGTAAAGAATTCCACCGCGACATCGCGCGCGCCCGGCACCTGCATGATGGAAGGCGCCTGCCAGCCGTCGAACACGATATCGGCATAGGCAAGGTCATGCACCACCAGGATGTTGTGTTCCTTGGCCAGCTTGACCACGCGCTCGAAGAATTCCAGCTCGACGCATTGCGCGGTCGGATTCGACGGGAAGCCGAGCACCATCATTTTCGGCTTGGGATAGCTTTCCCGTATCGCCCGCTCCAGCTCGGCGAAGAAATCCACTCCAGGACTCATGCGCACCGAACGGATATCGGCGCCGGCAATCACCGCGCCATAGATGTGGATGGGATAGCTTGGATTCGGCACCAGCACGGTATCGCCGCGGTCCAGCGTCGCCAGCATCAGATGCGCCAGCCCTTCCTTGGAACCGATGGTGACGATCGCTTCGCTATCGGCATCGAATTCGACGTCGTAGCGCTTCTTGTACCAATGGCTGATAGCCCGCCGCAGCCGGGGAATGCCCTTGGAGGCGGAATAGCCGTGGGTATCGGGCCGCTGCGACACCTCGATCAGTTTTTCCACGATATGCGGCGGCGTCGCGCCATCGGGATTACCCATCGACATATCGACAATATCCTCGCCACGCCGCCGCGCCGCCATCTTCAGTTCGGCGGTGATATTGAAAACGTAGGGAGGCAAGCGATCGATGCGCGAAAATCTGCGCGGAGTTGGGGATGCAGACATATTTTTCTCTCACGTAAGCGCCCGGAACCGTCCGAGCGACGTTGGAACGAGGATCCCGTTGTGCGGGTGTTCCAGCGATGATTCTAGTGAACAAAGGAAAAGCGCGCAACGAAGAAAATCACACGTGAACAAATTCAAAGAAGCCGGCCAATACGCTCTCCGATAAAAAGACAAGACTGGTGCTGCATAGGCTACATCGCTCCATAGCGATAACGGGACACCGCGACTGTGAATGTCAACAATGCATTTAAGGCAATTTAAATAGCGTCTGCTGTACCATAAATTCCTTCCATTGTTTTGGCTGTCGCGGGAGCGAATACATGCATGAATCAGCAGAAAAATTACCTTATTTCAAACCAGATCCATTGTGGTGGACATGGGAAAAACAAGAGGGAAGCAAGGGCTGCTACAAAGTGGATCAGGAAGAAATTTTCCTGGCGACCGACATGCGGCCGCCGCCCCTGCGCGATCAACCGCCGCCGGATCCTGTTGCACCGGTGGCAGCCGCGCCCAAGCCATTCAGCATTGAAAAAATCGGCTATCTGGGAGCAGCACTAGTCAAGCTGGCCGATTTTGTTGATTGGATGGAGGAACCGGCTCTTGTAAAAAAACCGCCCCCGCCGCCGGAGCCCGACGAAAAGACCTTGCCCGCGCCGGCCGTCAAGCGCATCAAGCCTTTCGATATCCAGGAAATTCCCTCCGCCATGGAAAAACTGGGCTGGAAAATTTCCGCGAAACTCATGCGCAAATGGTTTGCCGGCCAGCTGAATTACCCCAACAATGACGAGGGTGACGAAAAACAAATCAATCAACTCGGCCAGCCATTTCCACCATCCATGATCGATACCAGCACGATCACAATGGACTGGATCTTGTCGTTCCCGCGCGCACGAAGGAAATTCGAGGAGTTGCAGGGTAACGCTGTGATTCAAAGTACTGCGGCGCGTGATGAATTGAAAAAAATATGTCTCCGTCACCTCGCTTCCGGTTGCAAATACACACTCAATGCCTGGGAAGAAGTCGATCACGACATACAGCAGTTGCACCGGCAATACCAATTTCAACTCCACCAGGGCAGCGACTACGCGGCGGATAGCGCCGTCCTGCTACCACGCACGAATACCGCAGAAATAGGTGTGCCTGACGACCTGCTGGGAGCACTCGGCAGCTTTATGTTTTATGCCGCGCTGGGTTATGCACAATTCGAATGGCTGTCACCTAAAAAAGTCAAGGCGACGGTCACGCACATCGTCGTCTACATGAAGGATACCTACTCCTTTTACGATCGCTCTACACATGCGGGGTCGCAATATCTGGGTCATTGGAACCGCAACGGTGCACGCGTCGTGCCAGTCAATCTCGTGCTTTCTGTGAACAGAAAAAATAACTGGTTCGATTACCCGATCGCCACCAACCTTCCCTGGAAAACGACGAATGTGTATTACCCGGTCTATAACAAGGATTTCCGCAACTGGCAGAAAAAATACCAGCAAGGCGGCGACTTCCTCCTGTTTTCTGATCCCAAGACCATTCGGCTGACAACCCCGATCACCATGGAGCTGGCACCATAATGGATTTCTACAGTTTCGGAATGGCGCAGCTGTTTGTGATGGGTATGTTCTATGGACTCATCGCGCTTTCCTATGTGCTTTTCAGGACCCTGCGTTTTATCTTCTCCGCAAAACACGGACGGGCGCAACGGTCGTTACAGATGCTGAAAGTATGGCTGCAACGCATCACAGTAACGACGGTGACAGTGCTTGGCTTGAACTACGCCTGCGACGTCGAGCGGCGCAGTACGGCGCGTTCCTGCCGCACAGAAATATCGGATGCGGATGGCGGTCTGTATACTGCGGAACTTTGCTTTATTGACGGCCCCGGCAATGACTTCAATATACGGCTGCGTCTCTATTCAAACAGGGATGGCAATTTGCTGGCAGAGCGCACCTACACACATCCAGAACGAAAACTGACTTGGGCAATTGGAGGGGAGCGGCTGGTTTACAACACGGCAGGTAATGGCGGCTCTATCTCATTGCCCCCAAGCTGGATGGACAGAATGCGCGCCAAATTGCCATGACGGGTGCTGACGCCAATGTTGAATGTGCAGCCCGTTTGATCGCTCTGGCAATCGGGCCGTGCGCGCTTTTGTATGCTTTCATAAAAACACTACGCATCTCAACGAAATACCAGCAAGGCGGCGACTTCCTCCCGTTTTCTGATCCCAAGACCATTCGGCTGGCAACCCCGATCACCATGGAGCTAACACTATAATGAACTTCGACAGTTACGGAAACGCGCAGCTGTTTGTGATGGGTATGTTCTATGGGCTCATCGCACTTTCCTATGTGCTTTTCAGGACCCTGCGTTTTATCTTCTCCGCAAAGCACGGACGGGCACAACGGGCGTTACAGATGCTGAAAGTATGGCTGCAACGCATCACAGTAACAACGGTGACGGTGCTTGGCTTGAACTACGCCTGCGATGTCGAGCGGCGCAGTACGGCACGTAACTGCCGCACAGAAATATCGGATGAGGATGGGGGTTTATATAGCGCGGAACTTTGCGAAATTAACGGCGCCGGCAGTGACTACAGCATGCGACTGCGTCTCTATTCAAGCAGGGATGGCAGCCTGCTGGCAGAGCGCACCTATAAACATCCGGAACCAAAATTGACTTGGGCAATTGGAGGGGAGCGGCTGATTTACGGCTGGCCAAATAATGACAATACTATTCCATTGCCCCCAAGCTGGATGGACAGAATGCGCGCCAAACTGCCATGACGGATGCCAGCATCAATGTTGAATGTGCAGCCCTTTTGACCACTCTGGCAATCGGGCTCTGCGCGCTTTTGTATGCTTTTATAAAAATGCTGCATATCTCAACAAAGCAGAATCGCTTACCACGCACAGTGAATTTCATCCGGATGCTGCTACGACGTATTGCGATGATGTGCTTGCTGCTTACCGGCCTGCACTATGTGTGTTATGGAAAGGAGTACCTTGTCAGAGGACCATTCATTGTCCTCGGGCTGGCACTGGGTTGGTTGCTGATTTTACAGGTGACTTTTGAGACGTTGTTTCTTTCAAAAAGAAATCCGCCTGAAGATATAGCGTTGCCAACCAAGGCCACGTTGCGAAGAGAAATAATTGCGTTGGTGCTGCTGACGGTTTGTTTAAGTTATGCCTGGTTGGCTGAAACGCCGTTCATGCCAGTATTGCTTCTGCTTTCTGGCCTCTTGCTATGGAAATATGTACTTGCTTATGTTGTTTGCGCATCGTTGTTTTTTATTTTTTCCACAAAACAGGGACGTACGCAACGTGCCGTAAAAATATTCAAGGTATCCGTGCGTCGCTTGGCGGCCGCACTACTGGTAGTGATTGCGCTGGGTTATGTCTGGGACGTATTTCTGCGTATCGACGTGAAAGACTGTGAAGTAGAAATGTCGGAGCAGGACGGCGGATTGTATATAGCCGAACTATGTCATGCTGCCCCGTACGCGAAGCGATTGCGCCTCTATTCGAGCCGTGACGGCACCCTGCTGGCAGAGCGCACATTTTCGACTTATCGGGACTCAACCCTGACTTGGTGGGACGGACGGCTTAATTATGATTCAAATGATAATGTCGCCTTTATTTCCCTCCCTCCAAGCTGGATGGACAGAATGCGCGCCAAACTGCCATGACGGGTGCCAACGTCAATGCTGAATGTGCGGCCCTTTTGATCGCTCTGGCAATCGGGCTGTGTGCGCTTTTGTATGCTTAACAAAAATGCCGCATGCCTCTAAAAAACAGAACCGCCTGCCACACGTCGTCAATTTCATCTGAGTACTGCTGCAGCACATCGCGATGATGTGCTTGCTGCTTGCCCCTTTCTTGCGCCTGGCGAGGGGGCGAACAAGAAAAGGAGACTGGCTGCCGGGCTACCCCGGCAAGCGTCCACGGAGTAGCGACTGTTTTAATTACGCACTAACCGTTCTTAGCATGCCACCGCATTCACTCCGTAGAACGTCAAATGGGGTCAGAGTAATTTTCGCAAAGGACGCGAAAAAAAACTCTGACCCCATTTGACTCCGCGTCGGCTGAAAGAACGGGGTTGTGGCTTTTGAAGTTGTAGTTGTAGTTGTAGTTGCATTTGACGTTTGGGTTGTTTTTGAAGTACCCCGCATTGAGACGTTGCCAAATCCGGCGCGTGTCAGCCGGGTGGGGGACATGTTTGAGCCGAAGGCGAGTTTTGTCCCCCACCCGGCTGGCATGCG
>NZ_JAGQEE010000004.1 GCF_018304945.1 Collimonas humicola
CGCGTGTCAGCCGGGAATTGTGGGGAAAGATGTTTGAGCCGAAGGCGAGTTGCTTTCCCCACCCGGCTGACACGCGCCGGATTTGGGGACCCGACCGAAGGGAGGGCAACGGCTTTGCGGTCGCCTTTTCTTTGCTTACTTTCTTTTGGCGAAGCAAAAGAAAGTAAGTAGCTGCCGGGCTACCCCCGGCAAGCATCCACGGAGTAGAAAACGTTTTAGCAACCCGCAGACCGTTCTTAGCATGCCACCGCACTAACTCCGTAGCCCGGCAATTGGGGTCAGAGTAATTTTCGCAAAAAAACGCGAAAAAAAACTCTGACCCCAGTTACCTCTTTCTTTTGGCCGGGCCGCGTAGGCAAGCAAAAGAAAGTGAGCGGCTGCCGGGCCACCCCTGGCAAGCATCCACGGAGTAGAAAACGTTTTAGCAACCCGCAGACCGTTCTTAGCATGCCACCGCACTCACTCCGTGGCCCGTTAAATGGGGTCAGAGTAATTTTCGGCGGTAAAGCTGCCGAAAAAAAACTCTGACCCCATTTAACTGCTCCGCTTGATGTGATCGAGCGCGGGTGAATCAATTTAGGTCATTTCGAGGCCACCAGCTCATGGTAAGCGCCCAGCAACTCAGCCACCGTCGCAAAACCATCGATCCGCAACCAAGGCTTGCCAGGCGCCGCCCGCAAAAACATCACCGGGTTATGGTTCATCTTATCCCCACGATAAACATCGAACGCCCGCTGCGTTTCAATGCTCGCCGCCACGGTGCCCGTATAGTGCTGCCACTCCGGCCCCGCCCCGTATTTCCTCGCATACTCCGTCAGGCGCGCAGGCGTATCCTGCTCCGGATCGATAGAGATCGACATCATGTGCACCTTGTCCCGCTCGCTCCCCAGATCGCTCTGCAACTGCGACAGCGTCTGGCTGATCATCGGACAGATCGACGTGCAGGTCGTGTAGATGAACGTCAGGATCACCGGCCGGCCGTCGTCCAGTTCATGGACCAGCGACACCGCCTTGCCATCCGCCCTCACCAGCGACACCGCCGGCGCCGTGTAATCCACCGTCGAACGCATGATGTCCGACATCATGTGATGGTGATGGGCGTGCGGATCCGGCGCATCCGCAGCGGACATGCTGGCGGCAAAAGCCGGCGCCGCAAGCGTCCCGGCGGCTGTCAGCGCCAAGGCGGCGGCGAAAGATTTAATAGCTGTTTTCATGATATTTTCTCCCAGGATTAGACCAGTTGCACCTGACCGCGCCGGATCCTTCAGCTACGGCACAATCCAGTCGCCCTCGGCGACCAGCCGCACGCCGTCAGGTTCGGCGAAACGCACGATATACCCGCCCTTGGAGGCGAACCTTTGGCCCGACGCCAGCGTCAGGCGCGGATAGTAGCCGGTGAGGATGCGGCGTTCCAGCATGTCCTCGATGCGCTCGACCAGATAGTCGCCGACAAAGGTATCGACCATATGGCTCAGCGTCTCCGCCAGCAGGCCGCAGGCAAGATAGGTGTCGGCCTGGACTTGTTCCGCCACTACCGGAATATGCCGGATCGCGAACCAGCCGAAGGCATAGTCGACCCGGTAACGCCGGCGCTCCGGCAGGTCGACCGGATAGGCCAGGCTGGTGCTGCTGCGCCAGCTCGGCGGCAGCGGCGCGTGCTCCAGCCCGCCCATCAGCCCCGACATGAACACAGCGGTCGACGCCTTCGGCGCAGGCGCGGCAGCGAGCGCGGCGATATCGGCCGGGCGCAGCCACATGACCAGCGCATCCGTGCGCGCAGCTCCCTTCAAGGCCTTGGCGACGTTCTCATCAGGCCGGACAACCCGGCTCGACACCGCAATGCCATGTTGCTTCAGCGCCGCGGCGAGCGCCTGGGCAGCCGCCTCGCCGCTGTCGCCGGCACGATAGATCTGGCGCACGCTCTTCACCGCCCTGCCGCGACCGGTTCCATCCGCGTCGAGAATTTTCTTTGCGATGAGCTCTGCTTCCAGCAATACGCCCTTGGACAGATACAAGGAATAAAAATCGCTGTCGCCGCCCACCGGAGTCTCCACATTGGGAAACAGGCATGGTATGGCTTCGTCCTCGCAGAATGCGTGGATCGGCGCCCAGGTCTTGCCGCCCAGCCCCGACAGCACGGCGAACACCGGTTCTGCCGCCAGATGCTGTTTCAACTGCTGCTCCCAGCCGTCCGGCGGGCCGGTCAGCTCCCAGACATGCAGCTGCCAGCGGCGGTTCACCATGAACATCATCCTGCGCGAAGTGCGCAAAGGCGGCGTCGCGCCGAGCGGGAAAACGTTCTTGTCGGTGAAATACTGCTGCAGCACATCCAGCATACCGCGCCGTTTCACCGGGTCCGCATCCGGCGTAATGATAGTGGCAAAATGCAGCACCGTATCCGCGACCCCGCGCGGCCGGCGTTGATCAAGACGCTTCAGGTAGGCGATCAGCGCCGCCATGTCGGCATCGTTCAGCGCGAACTGCGGCATCAGGTAGCTGAGCGGCTTGCCTTCCGAATTGAGGCCGCTGCGGATCGCCCGGGCGATGGTTTCATCGGTATACGGATCGCGGTCGGCGCGGATGCCGTCAACATAGGGCAGGTCGAGATCTTCCATGTCTTTGGCGCGCGGATGGAACAGATAGCGCCCGGTGATCGGCGGTATGGTGTCGCGCCCGGCTTTGGCGCCAAGGCCGCTGGGGCGGTGGCAATTGATGCAGGCGGCAGCGGCGCCTTGCAGCTGCACGCCGCCGTCGCGGGTGGCTACCAGCGCCTGGCCGGAGCCCTGTATGCCGCGCCGGAAAATCGTCTCGCCGGCGTCCGCCGCCGGCTTGCCGGCGCTGCTCACGCCGGCCGTTGCAAGCGTTGCCGGCGCCGCGGAGAGGTTTCCTGCGTCAAGCGCCAAGGCAAAAAAAAGCACAAGCGCAAGCGATGCGGGGCGCTGCACTTGTGCAAAAACAACTCCACGGAGGAGTATTCTTATCCTTGCAAAGCTTCTCTCTTTGTCTAGCATCCGCTGAGCCGACCAGATCGATCCGATGCTCGGCAACGACAGATGCGTGTTCATGATCAGCGCGCCGGCCGCCCGGTTTCCCTGACTGCCTGTGCTGCCTGTGCAGTGTCGGGTCCGATGGAAACCGAGTTGTTGCGCCCTTGCGTACCGGGCTTGGCGAAGCGCCAGTCTTCCAATGGCGGATTGAGCGCGATTTTTTCAATCACAAGCTTGTTCTTGGCCTGAATCGTGCCCAGGCCGGTTTCAATGACGGTCGGAATCTGCAAGCCTTCGACGTTCCGGTAGTTGCGGTAAAACACCGATATCGTCGCTGGCTGGCCGATGGCGCCGCGGGTCTGGCGGTCGTATTTGATATCCAGGAAAGTCTCGGCATCGACCCACAGGTGATGGCTGACGCCGGACGGCAGCCTGACGTTCAGCCGATAGGCCTTGCGTCCCTCGATCTCATCCATCCCGTCCAGGCTGACTGCAATTCCCTTGGCCTGGGCGTCGATAAGCGGACCGTCGATGACCTGCTCCTCATGCGAAAATTTCTGCTCATCCGGCGTATATGGCTGCAGATCCGGTTTGCCGCTGCGGGTCGGACGCAGCTTCCAGCCGTTGGCGCCGTCATACACCCGCACCGCTACCTGGCCGAGCGCGGTGATTTCAAAGCGCGTCTTGTTCGGGCGTTTCAGCTCAAGCACAAACGGCAGCGTCGGCACCGCCGCATTGGCGCTCTCCACATGCCCGATCCAGGCCATGGTCTGGATCTTGCGCCAGGCATCCGCACCGCCTCTCGCGGCGGCGTTTTTCTCGACGATCTGCGCCGCGCTCAAGCCATGCTCGCCGCCTTGCTCTGCCGCCGGCTCCTGCGCCAGGGCGAGCGTCGCAAAAGCAGCCGAGACGCCGGCGGAAATGCAGACAGAGACCGAGAGAGAAACGCAAGCAAGACAAGCCCAGCGCGCGAGCCGGTTTGAAGGCAGGTTCATGGTTGGCCGTCCCTTATTGGCTGGATGCCTTCGCTAGCGCCAGCTGCGGCTTCCCAAACATGGCGTCAGTGGTCGGCGGATTCAACGTCACGTGCTCGATGCTGATCTTGTGGCTGGCCTTGGCGCCGGTGACGACCGTCTCCAGGACGTACGGCAGGGTCAGGCCGTTTTCGGTCTTGTAGTCACGGTAGTAAATGGCGACGTTATGCATTCTGCCGTCGAGTTTGCGCGGCTCGCCGTCGATTTTCAGTTCCAGGAAAGTCTTGGCGTCTATCCACAAATGCCGCTCGACATGGTCTTTCATCGTCAGCTTCAGCTTGTAGGCGCTATGTCCTTCCACCGACTCCATGCCCTGCTGCTCGATTGTCGTGCCTTTGCCGGCGTAATCGATCAGCGCCCCGTCCAGCTCAGTCCAGGCGGCGGCAGCCTTGGCTTCGACGGGCGTAAAAGGTTCGACCTCATTGCGCCCCAGGAAGGGCCTGACCTTCCAGCCTTGCACGCCATCGTAGACCTGGACCGCCGTCTGCTCCTGGAAGCGCAGCTCGAAGCGGCTCTTGTGCGGCCGTTTCATGGTCATCACGAACGGCAGCGAAGTCTCCTGCTTGCCGCCGACATCGATCTTTCCCGACATGCTCATGCTGCCGACCGCGCGCCAGGCCTGCAGGCCTCCGCGCGCCGCCACATTCCTGTCGACGATCTGCGCCGCGCTTAAACGGCTGACCGTAGCGCCCTCGCTTGCCGCGGCCTTGGCCGCTGCGGTTGCCGCAACTGCCATGGCGGGTGTCGCCATCAGCGACGCCAGGCCCAAGCCCAGCAAAAGAAATCGGTTCATGAGTAGATCCTCCTCAGCTTGTTTATCTCGGTTCAATCATCGTCGATTGCCGGCAGGCGATCATTCGACCACCAGCCCGTCAAAATGAAAGGAGCCGATCAGCACATTGACACGGTCCCCCGCCTTGATCAGATTGCCCTTGTTCGAAAACACCATCCAATACTCTTGGCCGGCTTCCGGCGTACCGCTCTGCCGCAGCTGGCCGATTTTGTCCATGACCGGGATTTGCAGCAAGGCATGGCTTCGTTGACCGATCAGGTAAGGTATCGCGGTCTTTTCGCCCAATGCCTTGGCTCTGGCTGGGTCGACCACCCGGTAGCTGAAACGGATCAGGTTGCCTGATGCAGTCTGGCGCACGGTCAGGTTGTCGACGCCGCCATAGGCCTGGTAGAAAGTCTTGGCCGGCTTCGGTATCTTCACCGGCTGATAGGGAGAGGATTTTTTCGCCGCCGGGCGCACAGCGCCGGGCGCAGCTGACGGCGCCTGCTGTGCCCGGGCAAACTGAGCCGGGGCCGCGATGACCCACAAGCCGCCAGCCAGCAGCGCCGCCAGCGCGGCTGATTTCACTGTCTCTCCGGACACGTTCATGTTTTTCCCTGTTGGCCGCTATGGCCGTTCTTGCTTTCGTTCTTGCTTTAGTTATTCGCCGCTATGGCGCCCGCGCATGCCGCTATCGCTTCCTCTTTCTTTGCTTCGGACAACTGTCCGGAAACCTCCTCATAAGCGCGCCGGTATGTCTCAGTCTTGCGCGCAGCCGCCAGATCTTCCGCCGATGCATCGGCGATCACCGGCTTCAACAATTCACGATACCTGGCGTTGTCGGCCGGACTGAGCTTGCCGCAATGGGCAACCACCGCTTCCATTTGTCCGAGCCTGGCGCCATCCAGCGATGACTCTGCCGCAAGCGCCAGGGAGAAACTGGCTAATGCAGACAAAGATACAAACAGATAGAGTTTCATGTGATTCCTTCCTCCCGATACCTTGCCGCCTGAGGATTCCGTGGCTGCCCGCGCTTGCCTGCCGCGGGCAGCACTACCTGCCGCCCTACTTCATTTCGCCGTTCCTGTCATGGTTGAGGTCTGCGTGCCTGCCGCATCGGTGACCGATACGCTGGCATTCCTGACGCTGTTGATCGGCACGCTGGTGCGCGGCTGGAACCGTACAGAAACGATGCAAGTGTTGCCCGGATTCAGGCTTGTCGTCGCCGTCAGCTGGCCGCCAACGGCCGGACCGCAGGTCGACGTCAACGCCACTACAGCGTAGTCAGCCGGGCTGGCGCCTGACAGCGTTCCTTGCGTGATGCCGGTGAGCGCTACATTGCCGGTATTGGTCAGCGTAAAGTTCTGGACCGGGCCCAGCACGTTGCTCAACAGCCTCACGGTAGCCGGCGCGGTCCACGCAGTCGGCACCAGGGTCGCGCTGACCACCCGCGCCACGCCGGTGCCGGTGAGCGGTACAGGCGAGCCGGTGACCGGGACGTTGGCGGCAATCGCTACCGTGCCGTTAGCGACAGCCACCGCCGTCGGCGTAAACACCACGTTGATGGTGCAGCTGGCTCCAGCGGTCAGGGTCGCGGTGCAGGTGTCGCCGGCGCCGCGGGCAAACGGGCCGGTGAATGTCAGCGCGATACCGGTCAACGAAGCCGTGCCTGAGTTGTGCAGCGTCAGCGCTTGCGCTGCGCTGGTGGTGCCGCTCGGCGTACCGCTGAAGGTCAGCGAGGCCGGTGTGACATTCGCGGCGGCAGCCGGCGCCGACACGAATTCAACCGCGCCGATATCGAACCTGGCTCCTTGCGGCCTGCTGTTGCCGTAGTAGTCATGGTTAGGCGCACCGGTCGCGGTGCCGCTGTCGATCGCCGGCGAACCGGAAGCGATGGCGTAGTTGCCCAGCGGCAGACCGTAGCCGGCGCTGCCGGAAACCACGGTTGTATTGGTCAAGGACAGCGGTCCGTAGAACATATTGATCCACTGGTTGCCTTCATCCGGCGTGGCCGAAGGCATCAGGGTAAACAATGGATTGGGTATGACCGCATCGGCGATGCCAGGAGGCATGGCAAAGCCGTTGCCGCCACCTTCCGGCGGCACCCGTGCGCCATTGCAGTACTGGCTGATCACGGTCGGATTGCTGCCCAGGTTGTTGGCTCCCGGATAGTCGGCAGCGTCGGTCAGGATCGAGTACTGCGGACTGAGCGTCAATCCCGAACCATGGTTGGCCGGGCCGGTATCGCCAAAGGCGCCGATATCCCAGTAGACCGCGTTAGGATCGCAATAACCCGTGCTGTGGCCAAGCTGGTTCAAGGTCGGATTCAGCGTCACCACATTCTGCAAGCCAGCTATCGCCGGATTGAGGCCGCCCACCGTGATATAGAACGAACGGTTCTGCCAGAACAGGTTGTTAGTCATCACCGGATTGGAGAACGTCGTGCAATTCGGCAAACCGGCAGGGCAAGCCACGGTTGGCACGGTGAACGCCGTGATCAGGTTGGTGGTGTGACGGGCTGTTTCCAGGCCAGCCGGCTCATACTGCGAAGTGGTGGTCGGGCTGCAGGTTGTCTCCGAGCCGACCGTAGTGCAGTTCGGCGGGCCGACATTGGCTTGACCGGCCGCAGCGGTGTTGAACAACACGCCTGCCGAAGCGGTGGTGTCGTTGGAAACGATGGTGTTGTTGACGAAGTTGACACGCACAGCATCCTGCAAGGAGACGCCGCCTCCGGCCCAGCCGGCGACATTATTCGCAATGATGTTGTTGGTGACGCCGACCTGATACCAGGCATTGGCGTTATTAGGACTGCGCTGTACCTCGGTGCCGTTGATGTTCTGCAGCCGCAGGCCGCCGCCCTTGCCGCTTTCAGCGGTATTGCCGATGATCAGGTTGCTGTCAACCGTGATGCCGGGACCGGCGCCGTCGGTAAGTTCAGGCGCGCAATCCTGGTCGACCGCGGTATTCTCGCAGAACGTGCCGTCCGGGGCGACGCCCTGGACGATGACGCCGCCGCCGTAGGTCGGCAGTGTCGGGTTGTTGCTCTGGTTGAAGAGCACCCAGTTATGCGAGATGTCGCCGTTGTAGCTGAAGCCGAAGTGCGCCATGCCGCCGCCGTCGCCGCTGCTCATGTTGCCGCACACCCAGTTGTAATTGAAGTGATAGTTGTCGGCCCCGGAACAGAAGGTGACGCCACCGGCCGAGGACGGCGTAGTGGAGTTGATTTCATCGCCGTAGGAAGCGTTCAGCGTGACCGCGTTGTGGTGCACGTTGACGGCGTTGTTGTAGCCGAACGGCAGTTCGGTTACGCCATCCGCCGCTATGGTCCCGTCCGAAACTTCAACCTGGCCGACGGTAATGCCGCCGGTCAGGGTGCCGGCATTGCCATAGACGCGGTTGTTGGCGAGTTCCATGTTGTGGTTCCAGCCGTGCAGGAAGATACCGCCGCCGCCTTGCGAACTGTTAGTGAAGCTGATGCCGTCGATGCGCGATGGATTGCACAGGAAGTTGCTCGGATAGGTAGTGCAATCCGCGTTGCTGGCCGTGAGCGGCGTGAAGATGCCGTTCGCGGTGAAGTTAGGGTCGGCTTGCAAAGTGCCGCCCACCAGCACGTCGCGTATTCCTTTTGCCAGGACAGTGATGGCCGCGCCTTCATACGCCCCCATGATCGAAGGCTCTATCAGGAGCTCGCCGAGATTGCCGTTGAGGGTGTTGTCCCAGCCGATGGTAGGTTCGAACGGAATCGGGTCAACCTTGCGCTGCATCGCCGCCGGGCACGAGTAGGTGCCGGTCGGATCGAACGGATTGGTCGACGACAGCAAGCCGCCGTTGATCGACACGCCGAACAGGCAGTCGATCTGGCGCCGCCACGGGTCCATCTTTCCGGACGGATGCGTATTGGCGTTGACCGTCACAGAGGAAGCGCCGACGCCTTGCAGCCGGATCGGCTTCCACATGATCAGCATTTCGCTATACATGCCGGGACCGACGATCAGCATGTCGCCCGGAGTGGCGCTGTCGATCGCGCTCTGGATAGCATTGCCGGCAGCATTCTCGCCATTGATGTATTTCGGCGTATTGCCGCCGATGGTGACGGTCACCGTGTCGATCGATTTCTTGCCGGCGTTGGTCGTGATCACCAGCTCGCCGCACATGGCCGGCAGCAGCGTACCGCGTTGCTGGACCGGGCAGCTCGACTGCGACGCGCTCAGCAAGGGCGCCAGCACCTTGATCTGGGTATCGCTCCAGGAGGTGACGACCGCATTGACGCCGCCTATCGTTACCGTTCCGCTGCCCTGGCTGGCGCCGAAGCCGTAGTGGCGGGTGATGAACTTCTGGTTGTACGGCGCCGTGGTGGCGGCCGGTCCGGAGTAGGCATGGTTCAGCACCGTCGCATCGCCGGTATTGTTGATGGCTGTGATGGTCAGCGCGCTGCCCGCCAGTTTGACCCAGGGGCCGGCGCCGCCGGTGATGGCGTCGCCGGTGACCTTGGCGATGGCAGGCGTAGCGTCGGGATAGGCGCAGTCAGGCGGATTGTAGCCTTCGGCGAAGGCCGAGACCGGCACCACCGGCGTATCCATGTACTGGGTCTGTCCGGGCATGAACGGAATCTCGTAACAGAACTGGCTGTAGGCCGGATTGAACAAGGGATCGGTCATGGTCTGGCCAGGATGAGCCGGATCGGGGATCGGACCGGGATCGTTCATGCAGGCGACCATCATGGTCGGCGCATAGCCGGTCGGATTTGGCGGGTTGACCTGCCAGGTCGAATAGTTCAAGCCGTTGTAGATGCCCCACTGGTCGGAATACGTCCGCGATATTTCATTGCCGGCGAAATCCTTGAAGGATATCGGCACGTTAGGGACAGCGAACTTCTCGCCGAATTGCGGCGAATACGGATCGAATTCCGATGAGAAGTCGTCCAGCATGAAGCCGGTGTAGTGCGCTGCGACGTGGGCCGAGCTGAACACCCAGAATTTCGCCAGCACCGTGCTCTGGTTATCCAGCTGCACTTCCTTGCGGTCGCACAGGTGCCGCGAAGCGCCCGCGAAAGGTGACACTTCCTGCGAACCGGGGAACAGGCTTATATAGTCAGGCACGATGCGCAGCGCGCCGACGCAGGGCCAGTAGGCTTCGACGCTGCCGGTGTCGCCTTCATGCCGCGGATAGGTGACCGATCCCAGGTCCTGGGTCGGATTCTGCGCATTGTTCTGGTTATAGGAAGAGTTCACCGCAGCCTGGTCGGGCACGATGAAAACATTGCCGATCCCGCCGAACTGCTGCGTCACCGGTGCGATGTAGTTGTCGCCGATGAGGATGTTCTTGTCTTCCTCTTTCACCAGTTCATAGCCCGGCGGCACGATCATTTCAACCACGTACTTACCGGCAGGCAGCATGACAGTGCCGTCGCCGCTGGGATTCGCCACGCAGATCGAGCAGTTGCTGGCGGTCGGCTTGCCGGTGGTCGGGCTGGTCGCCGTCACGCTGGGGAACTTGTACATGCCGTCGAAGGGCGCAGGCTGCAGCTGGTTGAAGGCGTGCATGCCGTCGTAGCACTTGAACTGCGCATTGGCAGGCAAGGCACGATGCGATGGATCAAGCCACTGGGTAGTGCCCTTCAAGGTAAAGAAGAAGGGATCGGTGGTTTCCTGGCCCGGGCAGTTCATGTTAGGAACGCCGTCGGAGCGGAAGCCCTGTGCCCAATCGTCCCAGCTTGCCGTCTGGGTAGTGTCGACCAGCGTCAGCGTGGCGCTGCCGTCCGGCGCTGTATTTTCCTGATACAGGTTGACGGTGACGTTCGGCACGTTCGGCGTCCACTTGGTATGGAGCAGCAGCGATGGATCGTCGAACGGCCGGGTCGAGGCGTAGATCACCTCACCCTTGATGCCGCCGTTCTCAGTCGGCGCGAACGGCGTCTTGCCGAATTCGATGAAGGCGCTCTGGCCGGAGAATCCTTGCCAGCCGATGGTCGTCGCCGACGGTGGCACTATGCTGCCGGTGGACGGATTGGCGGCGCTGCTGCCGGGGCCGTTCTGGATCGAAAAGCCGTTGCAGTCAGCGTTGTCGCAATACACCGCGCCCGGTATCCGTTGGGCGACAGGAAGATGCGCGGTAGACGATTCCAGCGTATTGGCAAAGTTGGCCGCGATGGTCGAGGCGCCGCCGCCAGGGGTGCCGTCCGGCGGGCCGCCGGCGTCATACACCAGGTGCACCCCGGTCTGTTTGAAGCGCGTGGTGTCGGCTTCCACCACATACCAGTTAAACAGAGGGAACACTTCGTTGAACGGCGCATAGCCGTTGAGGTCGGTGCTGTTGAAATTGGAGATGCTGCCGTCGCGGAAGCGGACGATGGTCGGCACCAGTCCCAGTCCGGGCTCGCCGCCTTGGGACACGCCATCGCCATTGAGGTCGATGAAAGTCCGGGTGTAGAGATTGGTATGCCATTGCAGCACCGGCAGGTCGCCGACGTCTTTGACCTGGTTGCCGGTCAGCTGCACCGCCGTCGCCAGGCCATCGACGATCTGGTCGTTCCATTGGTCGAGCACGGTCAAGCGGAAGGTGCCGTTCGGGATGCCGGTGAAGCTGAACCTGCCGTCGGCGTCGCATTTGGTAAAGGCGATATCTTCGCCATCCGGATCGCCCAAGCTGACGTAGCACTGGGTGAAGCTCAGGGAAGTGCGCGAGCCGCTGCCATACAGATTTTCGTTAGGCGGACGGCTGTAGTGCAGGTTGGTGATCCTGCCCTTGACCGAATTGGTGCAAGAGACGCCAGAACCGCCTGGTGCGGCGTCGCACAGTCCGGCGCCTTGTGCATTGGTGCGGCGGTCATTGATGATCTTCGGATTGGCAAAACCGACAGTGACGTGGAAGCCGGCCGGGCCGAATTCCTGGAAGTAGGCCGGGCCGCCGATCTTGATGAAAGCGTCATGGGCTTTTTGGCCGTCCAGCGTGTTGGTCTGTATCCATTCCTCTCCCCTGCCGATGCGGTCCGCTGCCGGCGTGGCGATCACGCCGTATTTGCCGGGCATCAGGTTGGCAATGATGGCTTGGCCGACCAAGGGTGACTTGGTCACGCCGTCCGATTCAAACGTCGGACAGGTCGGAATCATGCCCACCAGGCCATCGGTCGCCTTTGAAATCGGGCAGGCATTGAGTCCGGTGGAGGGATCGATCATGCCCTGCAAGGAATTGGAGAGCGGCATGTTGAACATGTCGTAGCTCATCTGGCCGGTCGCATCGCCGCTGCCGCCGGCATCGTCCCAAAGCTTGATCTCGAATCCGCCCAGCCCCGGTTCGCGGGCTGTGCCGAAGGCGTCCAGGCCGCCGCTGACGTCGATTTCGCCGTTCAGCGGAGCGTCATCCTCGAACACATATACCGAAATCTTGGCAGTCGCCATCGGCGTCTGCGGCACCAGCACGCTCACTGTCGAGGCAGCGGGGGCGATCGGCGCGCCGCTCATGCTGTGGCCGCAGGTTCCGGTGCCGGGCGCAAAATCAGCGCCGCCCGGGCCAGAAGGGCAATCCAGAGCGATGCTGAAAGGCCGCTGCGGCCCGCTGGGATTGCTGGCATTGACCGGCTTGGGAGCACCTGCGCCGCTAGAGAACGAGTTGCCGGCGTCGCCCGGCAGAATCGAGATGTAGTAGTGCTTGGTCGGGTCCAGCGAAACCTGGCTCGGGTTGACTGCCACCTGCTGCGTGGCAGTGGTGCGGCAGGTGCCGTTGCCGATGTCGCATACGGCTGGCACATGGGCGTTGCTGACCGGGTCGAACACGGTCTGCCCCGATTCGCAAGCGATCTTGCCGACGCAGCCGGAAGCTACCACCGGCATGTAGCTGACATGGAAACTGGCGCCGAGGCTGGGCACCGGCATAGGCGGGCAAGTCGCCGGGCGCGTCGTCGAGTTCACCTGGCATGCAGGGTCGATCTGGAAGGTGCGGTCTTCCTCGATGATCCAGCGGTAGTCGGTAAGCTGGACCGGGGTGGCGGTCTTCGCGCTCGGCGCATCAAGCACCTTGACGACCAGGCCGCTGCCGCCCTTGAAGGTGACAGTAACGGTGGCTGGCGCGGAACTGGTGTTCTGTGAATTGATCGCCGTGTACTTGAATGACATCGTGGCGGTCGAGGCACCGGTGGGAACAGTTGTCGGCGCCGCGTTGAAGGAGCCGTCCGGATTCAATGTCACCGTGCCGCCGACGACGTTGGTGGCTGCCGAGGCATGCAGCGGATGGCCGCCGGGGTCCTTGTCGTTGGCCAGCACGCCGGGCGGGCTGATCTGCAGCCGCGACGCGATGTTGCTGGTGTAAGTGTCGTTGTTGGCGATCGGCGCGCCGCCCAGGCAGCCGGAGACAGCGGTGCAGGCAGCCAGGGTGACCTTGGCCGTGATCGCCGGATTACCGTTCGCCATATACGTAAAGCTGTCCGAAGTAGTGCCGGCGAACGGCACATACGTGAAGGTGCCGTCAGGATTCAAGGTGACCGTGCCGCCGGCCGGCGGCGTCGCCAGCTTGACCCCATAGACCCGAATATCGTTGGCGATGACGCCTTTGGCCGGATCGGTGACAGCCAGGGTATTGCCCGGCACCAGGTAATAGTTGTCGGGATTGGCAATCGCATTCTGGGTGCCGGCCGCTACCGGCAGCGCGCCGCCATTGACGCTGACATAGGCCAGCATGCCGCCGTCGCGCTGATTGTTGGTGGACAGGCTGAGCTGGCGGTCGAACACCGGCAGCGCCAGGGCGCCGGCGGCCGGTGCATTCATCATCACGTCGTAGGTCTTGCCGGCGGCCATGAATACTTCGTTCTGGACCCGACGGCTGCCTGGCAACAGGTTGCCGTCTTCAGCAATGAGCGAGAAGCCTGAGGCCGCAGGGCTGCCGGTTTGGGCGCCGACCACGGTCGGCACATGCATGCGCAAGCCCGCGTTGACGAAACGCAGCAGGACCTGGCCGGCCGCCGCAGGAGCGGTGATGGAAAACTGGGATTTGGTTTCGTTGCCGCGGTCAAAACTGACGCCATTGATCAGGTAATAGCGCGGATCGTAATTCACGGCCGGCGGATAGCAGGTCTGGAAAGTCGGCGAGGCCGGATTGCCGCAGCCGCCGGGCTGGCCCGACCATACCGCTGTCTCGCTGAAGCCGGCTTTCGCCACTGCCGCAGCCACAGAGGTGTTTTGCGCAGGATCGATTTCGCTCAGCAGCAGCGGCACATCGGCATCGTAGCCGACACCCGTATAGGCCTGGGCCTGGGTCGCGCCGCTGGCCGGCGTCCTCACCACCAGCACGCCGTACAAGCCCATCGGCCCCTGAATCGAGGGATGGGTGCCCGACTCGATCAGGTAGGTGCCGGGCTTGAGGTTATTCCAGGTCATCGATTTGGTCTGGCCGTGCACCACTTCGGTGGCGAACGACTGCACCCGCGGCCCTTGAGCTGGCGGCGTGAAGTTCGCAGGCGGCGTCAGCGTTGCGTTGGCGACTGGCCAGGTGGTCGCAGTCTTCGCCGAGTGCGTCGGGCTGGGCGTAGTGGTTGCGGTGTTTCCCAGGCCGCCGCCGAGCTGCCCTACGATCACCAGCGAGGTCGGCACGCTGGCCGGCAGGCTGTTGGTGAGATTGATGGTCAGGGCTCCCGGCGGCACGCTGATCACCACCGGTGACCAGCCTGTGCCGGCATTCGGATTGGTGGCGGCGCAAGTGGCAGGCGCCACCGCTACCGCGCTGCAGCTGTAACCCCACATCGGCACCAGCTGCCCGTCCGGCAGCGTGGCGTTGACGGCCTGGGCCGTCAGGTTGACGCTCTGCGCGAAAGCTCCGCTGCTGGCCATGACCAGCAGCGATGCCACCAGCCCTCCCTTGACCAAGCCTAAAAGCATGGCTTTGACCTGATTGGTTCTCATCGCATTTCTCCTGCTTTTCTAATTAGCTTCGTTTATCAAGAAGGCTTGCGGGTCAACGAGCATCATCATCATCATGCCGCCCGGGAAAATATTGCTGGTAGTGATCTCACGCTCATTGTGCGAGTGCCACATGAAGGCGAAACCTGCTTCGGTCGACGGCGGGTTCGCCAGCGTGCCGGAAGGCGGCGTAGTCCCCGTCGGGCCGACCGCGCGAGCGGTCGCATCCGGGCCGAGATAGGCGCTGCCGCCATACCATTGGCCGTTGGTCAGGATGTTCGAATCCGGCAGCGTCACCGGGCCGCCGCTGCCGACGGCGCCGAAGGCATGCGCTTCCAGCGGCTTGTCGTGATCCTGGCACCACTCGTAATAGTTAGGCGCGAGCGGATCTGCCGTGTAATAGCCGTTGGCGTCCGGGATGCAGACCACAGGCTTGCCGAGGTAGGCCGGAAATGCCGCATCGGTGTAAAGCGCGCCGGCGGTATGGCCGTAGACGTCCCAGTTGAGCCCTCTGCCGGTCCAGTAGAAGATGCCGTCCATCGCCAGTCCCGGCGTGGTGGTGGTGGTGAACAGCAGCGGCCCGGCCAGCTTGGTCGCATCGGTCTGGCTAAGGATCAGGTTGCCGTCGCGAGCGAGGACGCGCACGTGGTTGCCGTGTTCGTGGAAAGGATGCTGCCAGCGGCCGTTGCCGATCACCCGCAGCAGCACCAGCTCGCCTGGATGCATGTGCGGATTGCCGTTATACGGCTGGTGCGGATATTGCACTGCATAGTTCGGATCCATGTCGTCGGGCATGGAGCGGCCGTTGATCAGGAAATAGGCTGGATGATAGGGTTCGGTCTCGACCGTCATGCAGCCGGTGGGCTGGGTGCATGCCACCGCGGCCTGCTGTTGCGCCTGGTTGTGGATGCGCGGATCCATCTCGGCGAACTGGAACAGGTACTCGCGGTCGTAGCAGCTGGCGCTGTGGTTGTAGGCCGCCGCGGCGTTGCGATAGTCGGGCTGGCCATCCGGCAGCGTCGATGCCACGGCGCGGCAGCCGGCCGGCACCACGGTCGGCAGCACAATGATCGCGCCGTACAGTCCCATCTCGATCTGCAGGTCGCCCTGGGTGCCGCTGTAGTAGCTATGGGTGCCGGCGGTGCTGGCGACGAAACTGTAGGTGACTGAACCGCCGTGTGCGGCTTCCCGCGTCAGCAGGCCAGGTACGCCGGTCGGCACGGCGGGGCAGCTGCCGTCCGGATTCATGACAGCTGTGCAAACCTGGAATCCGGGAAACAGGATCGAGGTATTGCCTGCTGCCGCCGGCAGATTGTTGGTCAGCGTTATCGTCACCTTGTCCCCCTGGTGAACGATCAGTGTCGGCCCCGGCACCTGCATGTTAGAACAGGCAGCTCCCGCCATCCCTGCCGGCGAAAAGCCGGAGGGCGCCGTGCTGCAGCCGTAGCCCCAGGAATAGACGTTCATGCCGTCGGGCTGGCTGATGGTGCTGTCCGCCGCATTCAGATTGAATGTCGTCCCCGTGATGCCCGGGGCGGCGGCATGCGCCGGCGGCGCACAGAGCAACGCGAGCAGCGCGAACAGCGACAGCAGCAAGGGCAGCAAAAACGGCGTGGCGAGCCGCGCAGCTTTTGCGCTTCGATTGTTGTTGGTTATAGGGCTCACGGCTCTTCTCCTAGACGCAGGACTTGCTGGTCGGGTTCACGGAATTGCAGATGTGGACCTCGGTCATCAGGCCGCCAAAGTTTTCAGCATCGTTCGACAGGTGATCAAGGTTCGGCGTGTACAGGTAGTAGACTGCGCCGGCCGGATGATTGACGGTGTCGCTGGCGTCCAGGATGACGTCGATCGACTCGCCTCCGCCCAGCGTGATCGAGTTGGTGTTGTAGGTCAGGTCATTGCCGGACAGGTCGCGCAGCAGGCGTGCGTTGACGCCGATCACGTGCATCGGGATGCCAAGCGAGGCCAGCGTCTGGAACTCGGTAACGTCGAGGTCCGAAATCCTGAGCAAAGCCTTGCCGCCGACCGGAATGTTGATGATGGTTGGCAGCGGCTGCGAAAAATGCTGGGTGCCGTCCGACACTTCGGTGGACATCGGTCCCGGCGTCACAGTATCCGGATAGCTGCGTCCGTTCAGCAGGAAGTGCTTGTCCTTCATGTCGGTGAACGCCTCAGGATTGAAAGTCATGCCGACGAAGTGGAAGTTGGGATCGAAGCCGTGGATCTGCACCGGATACTCGACGTCATAGGCGGTCGAGCCATCGCCGTCGTTGTAGGCGTAGAGCGTCGGCGTACCGGACTTGTTGTTGAGGTGCGTGGTGGTATTGGCCGGCGGCAGCGGCGACGAGCACAGGATATCGCTGCCGCATTTGGTGCGCAGATCGGCTTGCTGCCCCACCAGGCCGGCATACAGCGTGCCGCTGGCGACGCGGTTCTGGCGCGGCCGCACGTAGATCTGGCCGACCATCCCCATCTGCAGGTGTTCCGGCGGGGTGATATGGCAGTGCCAGAAATAGGTTCCGGCATCGGGCGCCAGGTAGTAATAGGTGAAGCTGGCGCCGATATTGATGGCCACCGACGCGTCCGGCACGCCGTCATAGAACGAGGAAGCATTCGGATAGCCGTGGAAGTGCACGGTGTGCTTCTCGAACAGGTCGGGACGCATGATCATGCCGACGTTGGTCAGGGTCAGGAAGAATTCGTCGTCCTCGTCGATCGCCATCTCCGGCGCCGGGATGTTGCCGTTCATGACGCCGATGTCCATGATCGGCCGTGGATCGACATGACCCGTGATCTGGCCGGCGGGCACGGAATCCGGATCAGGGGCGAGGCCGACCGCGCCATTGAAGGTCGGGTCGTTGACCGGATCACCGACCGTGTTGAACACTGACGCCGGCTCCGTGCCGGGATTGCCGGCCCTGATATCGGCCAGGCCGGACAAAGGGCCGAAAGAAAACATATAGGTTTGATTGCCGTCGGCCATTGTCGAGTAGCCGTCGCCGCCCGAAATCTGCTGGCATTTGATGGCTCCGCTGACGCCTGCCGTGACAACGGCAGGATGGAGCACTGTGCTGGTCGGGCATTGCACCCGGAACGACTGGGCAAATACAGGCGCTGCAAAAGCAAGCAATAGCAGCGCAAGCATGCCGCGGCTAAATAACTGTGTGCTGAACATATGACCTCCATCATGCTCCGCCAACGCCATGCGCGCGGAGCGCCGCCATCTACTTCATCTGCCACCGTGGCCGCGGATTGCCATTGCTCCGGCCTACCCTGCGCCATGACCTCATCAATTCGACTGCATGCCGTTGGCCGCTCCCCGCATCACTACCGAATGGAGCTTCCAGCGCACCTCTACCGTCGTGCCGCTGCCGGGAGAGGATTTGATCGCAAAAAATCCGCCTGTGGACTCGGCCCGCTCGCGCATGCTGCGCAAGCCGATGCCCTGCTGGCCGATGTGACCGCCGGTAAATTGCTTGGCATCGAAGCCGATGCCGTTATCCTGGACGCCCAGGATCAGGTTGCCGTGGTCGCTCAGCATCGAGACCGCGACGGTCGAGGCGCAAGCATGCTTGGCAGCATTGTTCATCGCCTCCTGGATGATGCGGAATATCTCCGACTTGAGATGCGCTGGAATCTCTGCTTCTTCGACGTTCAGATGGCGCTCCAGCTTTATGTTGTCGTACGCATCCTCGTATTTGCGGCAATGCCCTTCCACGGTCGGCAGCAAGCCCAGGTCGTCGAGCGTACTGGGCCGCAGCTCGCTGGAAAGGCGCCTGACATCATCCATCGCGTCGCGCAGGCGCTGTACGGTCTCGTCGAGAATGTGCGCCCCTTCCTGCACCTTGCCCTGTTTCAGCCTGCGCGACGCATCTTCGACCATGAACTTGATCATCGCCAGTACTTGTCCGATACCGTCGTGCAGCTCCGACGAAACGCGTTTCAGTTCAACCTCATGCGCGACAATCAGGCGATTGGCGAACTGCTGAAGCTCCTGCTCGGAGTGCTGCAGCGTGTGCGACGAAGCCTGGCGCTTGGCCTTTTCCGTCAGCATCAGCATGATCGAACAGGGGGCGCCGTCGACCTGGTCGATGGGAACCGGCACCACGAACACTGCGCTCTTGCGGCCGCTGCGGCCATGCAGGACCATGTCGAACGGTTCAAAGCCGCTGCTCTTGGGCCCCTGGCGCAGCAGATGGTTAAGGGCTCTTTCGCCATCCACAACCAGGCGCATCAGCAAGGTGCCCAACAGCTCCTGCACTTTAAAGCCGAGCATGTCGGCGGCGGTATCGTTGATGCTCGAAATGGCGCCTTCGTTATCGATAACGAGGGACGATATCCCGAACAGGTCGGTAAGCTCGCCGAACTGCGGCTCCGACAATTCGATTTCGCTGCGCATTTTTCGCATGACACCCAGCACCTGCTGCAATTTCAACATAGCCGTACTCCCTGTAGGCTTTTCTTATCCGACCGCTCTACCTGCCGATGACCGGGCATCTACCATCGAAGCCGCGGCGCCAGGAAACGGGGAAGGGGTACTGACCGGTGACTGTGATGAAGAATGTGATGAAGAACGCGCAGAGATGCGGCGCTCCGGATGCTTGTCGGCAAGGCAGCGTTGCCTGGGATTGCAGAGATGCCGGCCAGGACGTCGGCGCATGGATGGTTGCGGCGCAGTTCGGCCACAGGTAACCAAGACGCATTTACACGACGATAGCTCAGCATGCCAGCTCTCCCTGTGGAATGCCTTTTCCGTTTGGACTTTTTATGGCATTCGCTCATACCTACCACTTTGCTTCATCCGGCGTCATCCGTCAGTGGATGAACACCCCCAGAATCCGGTAGGGTATGCCCGCCTAAAATTTAGTTTAGGCGAACAATCCTCAGCTCGATATGAACTTATGAAAAATATATCGGGTACCGCAATATCCCGCATTTGTAAGCTCTGCTAAAAACCACGGCGGACCCGTTCCGCCCTGTCGTTGGTTGCCGGCGTTGTCCTCATTTGTAATGCGCCATCACCTTCGGGACATATTTCTGCGTCTCGCCATAGTTGGGAATCCGGTAGCCCGCCCGGATGACAGCTTGCTCGCCGGCGTTATAGCCGGCCAGCGCGAGCTCCACATCGCCTTGAAACAATTTGAGCAGCCACTGGACGTATTCGGCGCCGGCGCGAATGTTTTCTTTCGGGTTGAAGGCGTCCGAAACGCCAAACCGGCGGGCGGTGTCGGGCATCAGCTGCATCAGTCCGCGCGCGCCCTTGGCGGATAAAGCCTTCGGGTTATAGCCCGATTCGACTTTGATCATGGCGTGCAGCAGATTGGGATCGAGGTCATGCTTGCGGGCGGCGTCCTCGATCATGTCGTTGAAAGCGCTGGGAATGGCGGACGTGTTTTTTGCGGCCGCAGCCGTAGCAGCGGGGACTTCATGGTCGTCGCGCGATGGCGCGATCAAGAGCACCCTTGCCTCAGGGCTGCTGAAATTGGAAAGAACAACGGTCCCCGCAGCACTCGTGCCGCTATATATCTGGGCGTGCGCAATGCCGGGGGCGATTGCCACCGCCGCCCAGCACGACAGGATAAAGAATGGCGGTATTTTAATTTTCATCACTGCTCCCCTTTCGCCAATAGCTCAGATATAGGCAAAATCGCGGAGCAAAACACCTGATGCAATCCCTTCAATCGATATGGGTACAGTTACTACTTTTCAAACAAGAATGAAAATCGCTTTTTCTCGCATTTTAGTTTCCATTAGGAAACATACTTTCAAGAATCCGTATGGCAACTTGCTCAAGTCTGACAATACTCACTTTTCAATGACGGTGGTTGGTTCGCCGGTCTTCGGTTGTTCCACCTGCGGCATCATCTGGCTGATGACCGCCATGTCGCCCTCGATCTGATTCGTCATGATAGTTAGCCGGTATTTGTACCAAAAGAACAGCGCCAGCAGCACCAGACTAAGTGCAGCAACCGTTACCCATACCGGAATGCTATACAGCGAGGCGAGCTTTCCGGCAGGCTCACCGCGCCAATGTGGCGACAGCGCAGACGGTACAGGCTCACGCCCTGCCATAAAAAGCGGATACAAGGCTTGACGAATTTCTTCGACTCGCTGTCGACCATGATTCATTGCGTTGTACTCGCCTTCAAAACCAAAACTGAGAATCAGATAGAGGACTTCCAGCACATCGGCATGCTGATGGGGTTGTACCGCCAACCGCCTGATGAACAAAAACACTTTCTTGCCACCGTCTATATCGCCATGGAAGGTTTTTGCCAGCATGTCCGATGCCCATGGGCCAATTTCGCCCGGCGTCGTGCCGCCGCCCCATGGGGTGCTATTGGCCGCTTCGTCCAAGGCGGTACAGAGGCTGTAACTGACGACGGTGGCATGTTCACGCTTGATATTGGCCCGGGTGCATAACGTCTTAAAATTAATCACTTCTTGCTTCAACAACTGGCGGAACGCTTCCACTTCGACCTTGCCCTTGAACTGGGCCGTATACGTTTTTGCCAAGGTATGTAACAGCGGTTGTGCGGCTTTCTTGAGGGGGTTCCTGGCGGCTTTGATAGCCACTAGCCGCTTTTCTATTTCTTGACTGGTTTCGCTGGCCGCGTGGACGATATTTTTAATTTCAAGGTCTATCGCATCGGGGTCGTCAGCCTCAATTTTTGCGATGACGGCAATCTGTGCCGCGATAGTCGGCGTACTGATACCGTCCGTTGTTGCAAAACTGTCGCGCCGCTTTGCAGGCTTTTTTTTGGCCATGGGAATGGGCAGAAAATGGAAGGAATGGTTCAGATGACGATAGTTGGCAGGCCAGTAGCGATTACAACGCTGCCGCAACCGGTTTTGCATTCGTGTATCACAACCGGAATGCCGTTATCGAGCATGGTGCAACCTTCGATAATTTGATTGTCTCCATGCTCTGGGCAACTCACCCAATCACCGCGCCGCGCATTGCGACGACCGTCAATGGACATGCTACCGCTGACCGTAATGACTTTGCCGCCGTGACTGGTGGCGTCGCCTTCACAGGAAATAGAACGGCTCATAACAGATTCCTCGCATTGTCGTTTATCAAAAGAAACCGAATCGCGGCCAGAACGGCCGGCGAATTGCGGCATCGCGTTGACGTTCGGCGACTGTTGGCGGCGTAATCAGCAACAACGTGGCGCCATCGTCGCGGCGCAGGTTCGCCACCAAGGTGGCGCCACCGGATTGCAGGCCGGCCATGGTCGCCAGTGCCGCCGCAACAAACGGACTACCAGCGCCGGTGTCGCCCAAAATGGCGGCCAGGTCGTAACCGCGCTCCGGGTTGTGCAAATCGAATTCGTCATCAATGGCCCGCAGGCTTTGTGAGAATGGTAAAAATCGCTCTGTATCGGTACGCTCGCGCCGCACGCTGTCATAGTCGTAGAAAACGCGCGCAGGGATTCTGCCGTCCACTGGAGCCAGCGCGGCACGCACGGCTGTTTCCATGCGTTTTTTACGCTCGCCGGCCTTGACCGGGTTGCCGTCGTCATCCAGATAGGAAACCGCTTGCGGGCGATGTACTCGCCCCATGGTTTCCAAATGGTCATACTGGTCAATCTGAAATTTCGTCCACGGCTGTGCGATAAATGAGGTCGGCGCGAAACTTTGAGGAGGTTGGCTTTTCCAACGCGCAAATGCGGATTGAGTGCGCGTTGCATCGTTACCCTCAAAACTAATGGTCATCGCGTCTTGCACCAGGGGGGCGTATTGCCGTAGCCAGTCGATTCGGCCACGACACGCCAGCGCAATCAAGGTGCAGCTGTCGCTGAGTATGCGCGCATGCTTAGGCGCAAATGCCGAACGGATTTCTTGCTCGAACAGATCGCGGTGTTGCTCATATAGCGCCGCACTACGATGCACAACCCCGTCATCGACGGCGACTGCCATTGCGGGCAAATCCTGATGCTGGTTAAAACTGTTAAAAATCTTCTGCCACAGCATGTCGGAGTCATCGTTCAAATACGAGCCAAGAACCTGGCCGCGCTGTAACGAGAGATTCGCCAGCCTTCCTGGTGCCGAATGGGCTTCCTTTGCTGCGGTGGTGACAAACCGGCGGGCGTTGGCCTGGCGCTGGGCTTCGCCTTCGGTGTCGATATCTTCCACGCACGACGACGGGCCAGCTACTGCAATGGGCAGTGGATAGCTATCCATGAAATGACGTAGCGCAGTATGAATGACAATCTTGCTGCGTTTGGTGCTGGCGTCGAGAGCACGGGAAAAGCCGCTCGGATAGCTTGGTAATCCATCGGAAAACAGATAGCTACCGTTGCTTTGTTTCACCGCTTGCCATAAATTGCCAGAAGGATGTTGTGTGTGGTTGCCTAACGATTCTACGCCGACGCCAACACCAACTAATTCGAGAGAATCTATCGAGGCTGGCAAAGGACTGCCATTGGTTGTTGTCATGATTAATCCGTCACCAAACCTGTCGGCATTGGCCCCGGCGCTGGATAGGGCGCACCGTTTACATAGCAAGGATCTGACCGTTTCCAATCTGCCAGATCAAGCAGATATTTCCAATATTCGTGATCACCAAATGCATAGCCGGAACCGACGCACAGATCGTAGGCGAGTACTTGAGCTACCGGATGACTCGTTTTCCCAAGTTCGTCACTACCGTACCGTAAAAATCGTGAATGATCTGTAGGAGAGATGAGAACGGGGCCTTCGGTTGCATCGATTCGCTTGCATGCTTCATCGTAGGTTTCTGTGCGGCTGATGATCTGCCCATCTGGTCCGCGCACCGTAATCTGTTGATTAGGTACGTAGAATTTTTTGTAGATCCGATAGTCTTCCATTTGTTCGCCACCATCATCCACACCCACCCCATTTAGCGGCACCATGCTGGAATTGAATTTATCGCCCAACATGGCAGGCTCAGGGACGACGGGGGCGTTGATCCATACACGCTCGTACGTACCGGGCGTGCCTTGCACCGGCACCGGCAAACCGTGTGCATTGTTCGGGGCTGCCCGCCAAAATGCAAACGGCGTGTAGCCATCGTGCGTGCGCAACTGTGAATTCTCGGTCGCTACAGGCTCACCCTCGCCGGTAGTAAGTATTGTGTTCTCATCACTCGTGCTGATGTTTTGGCGCACTTTGTCTACCGTGATAAAAAACGGTTGCCAATAGTTTTTCTTTTGTCCGACCGGCGGTATATGCGTGATGCCGGCATCGCTTGTGCCTTTCACCGGATCAGCAACGGTTTTACCGTCGCTATTGCGCACAAACAGGCGTTGGTAGACGTTGGGGAATGTGCTGTTGGTCTCGCTGAGATATTTTTCAGCGATGCCGCGCCAGCCGATACCTTCCACGGCGGACACGCCAATCACCCGATCATTGGGATTGAAGTTGACGAATATCTTGCCGCGATTATGATCGAAGTCGGCGCGCGAATAGAGAACATCTTCATACCATCTCTGTCCCTTATCATTGACGACGCCACTGCCAATAGAGATATTGCGCTGTTCTTCCGTATCGTTAGGATCATATTGCATATGAACCGTTCTGAGGTCTTTGGGCGCGTAACGCATACATTCCTGCGCGGTCGTTTCGGTCGCAGGATAGCCGTCTTTTGCTTTGGCGATGCGCTTGGCGATGTTGGCGAAGGTTTCTTTACGGGCATTCTCGCTTGGTCCGCTGAGATTGGAATCCTTGGTCAGCCAGTCTGTAATTTTAGTGTCGAAGGCATAAGGAGCATTATTTAGCAACAGGGTGTCCGGTGCGCGGGTGCTTTCTTTTAAAAAGAGCATCGCGCATAGCGTGATCATGTTGCCCTGGCTATGGGCAACGATATTAATCGGTTCGTTCGGGCAATCTTCGCGGATCTGATCGATCAGGTTAGCGAGGCGGCGCGCAGCATGAATCATATAGCTGCGTGGCGGCGCATCTTCCAATTGGCGTCCCAGTTCGGGATTCATCTTGTCAAGATCGCTCAAACCACCCAGCAGTTTCTTTTTGAAGCCGTCTCCCCAAAATCTATTGATATTGTTGGTGCCGTTCTGGAATGGTCCACCGCCCCAGGCCATATCGTCGCCATGATAGATCCCTGGATATTTTTCCAGATCGCCGTCCTGGAGTTTGTAACCCCAATAAAACGGGATGATGGGAGAGCGGTACAAGCTGCCATCTTTCCTTGTGTGCCTGAATCGGTGTTTGTCCCCCTCATCTTCGCGTAAAGGTTCCAATGCTTCTAAATCTTTACGCCCGAGCCGCTTTTGCAATCCATCGGCAAATTGCTTTGCCGCCGCTTCGTACCATTCACCCTCAGAGTTAACGCCATGTACAAATATAATCGTGCCAGGCATCAGGTCTGGCACTGCGACATGGTCGGTTCCGTTGCCGGTTTGTGGATTGATATCGCTGTAGCTGTACCTGCATTCAACCCATTGGGAAATGCCAGCATGTGGGCGTAAACGGAGCGGCAATGTGCTAAGTTCGTCGGCCATGCTTATTCCTTTCCGTTCGGTATGCAATGAAATTTCGTATCGAGCGGTGCTTTATGAGGTTTCGGAATATAGAGTTCTCTAGAGTCATCATATTTCCAGTCATGTTTTGTGATTTCTCCCTTGGATAGATCAAGCATGCCAACGTCAATTTTTCCTAAAAATATTGAAGATCCAACTAAAGTACTGGGCCCATGTCTAACTGTCGGTACGTATTTCCACGTCCGTCCGGCATCGGTTGAATAGGGCAAGCGATTCGAGCATGCCGCACTGTCGCTGGTATCGGCACCGCAATCTTCATTGCTATTCTTAACCAAGGCAACCAGATATTGATCATTCGCGGCGTCAATAATGAATTTTTCACTTTCCATCAAACCATTGCTGCTTGTGATTTTGGTGTGTATTCCTTTGGATGTATCTGTGTAGTAAAGCCAAGTATTTGCGCAAGCAGAATCTTCATAGGGCACTACTTCAAAATAACGATGCTCATCAATGCGATAAACCACTTGCGACGGCGCAATCGGGCCAGCATAGGGTACATACTGCGGCGCCGTTGGCGGGGAATAGGACGATGCGCAAGCGGAGAGCTGTAAAACAGCGACGGCTGCGGCGAGATGAATTAATTTCAATGGTGATCTCCGTAAATTGTTGAGTACAAGCTGCGCACAGTTGATCGTTATTTGGGGGGGGATCAATCCGTCGGTCGCGGAGGTGTTCTTCGCCACACTTGCATCATTCTCGGTAATCTTAAATTTTTGCTTCGTGGTTTTGTCAAGATCCGTCAAACCGGCCAGCAGTTTCATTTTGAAACCGTTCCCCCAAAATCTATTTAGATTATTGGTGCCGTTCTGGAACGGGCCTCCGCCCCAGGCCATGTCTCCGTCTTCGTGATAAATGCCAGGATATTTTTCTAGATCGCCGCCCTGGAGTTTGTAGCCCCAATAAAACGGAATAATTGGAGAGCGGTACAACGTACCATCCGTCTTTGTGTGCAGGAATCGGTGTTTAATCTTGTCGTTGACACGAAGTCGTTCAAGGTCTTTTCGTCCCAATCGCTTGTTTAAACCATCTGCGAATTTTTCCGCCGCATCTTCATACCATTCACCTTCCGAATTTACGCCGTGTACAAAAATAATAATTCCTGGCATCAAATCCGGCACCGCTACATGATCTGTGCCGTTTCCAGTTTCAGGATTGGTATCGCTGTAGCTGTACCGACATTCTACCCATTGGGAAATGCCTGTGTGAGGACGCATACGGCGCGGTAGTGTGCTCAGTTCGTCGGCCATGCTTATTCCTTTCCGTTGCGGACACAGTGAAATTCCGTATCGAGGGGAGCTTTTCGAGGTTGAGGGAAATTGCCCAAATCACGATACTTCCAGTCCGACTCTAAAATCTCATCTTTAGACAAATCGACTATGCCAACGCTGCTATTGTCTAAAAACAATTTAGACCCAACTAGAATGCTTTGCCCATGTCTAATCGTCGGCGTGAACTTCCATGTTCGCCCGGCGTCGGTCGAGTAAGGCAAACGATCCGAACAAGCTGCACTGTCGCTAGTATCTGCGCCGCAATCTTCGTTGCTGCTCTTAACCGGTGCTACCAGATACTGGTCGTTGGCAGCGTCGATGCTAAACGGGTAAATGTCTCTAAGGCCATTTGTGCTGGTTATTTTGGTATGTATCCCTTTGGCAGTATCGGTGTAATACAGCCAGGCAGCCGCGCATGCCGAATCTTGAAATGGCACGTATTCAAAATAACGATGTGTATCAATGCGATATCCCACTTGCGACGGCGCAATCGGGCCAGCATAGGGTACATACTGCGGCGCCGTTGGCGGGGAATAGGACGATGCGCAAGCGGAGAGCTGTAAAACAGCGACGGCTGAGGCGAAATGAATTAAATTCAATGGTGATCTCCGTAAATTGTTGAGTACAAGCTGCGCACAGTTGATCATTATTTGGAGGGGATCAATCCGTCGGTCGCGGAGGTGTTCTTCGCCACACTTGCATCATTCTCGGTAATCTTAAATTTTCGCTTCGTGGTTTTGTCAAGATCCGTCAAACCGGCCAGCAGTTTCATTTTGAAACCGTTCTCCCAAAATCTATTTAGATTATTGGTGCCGTTCTGGAACGGGCCTCCGCCCCAGGCCATGTCTCCGTCTTCGTGATAAATGCCAGGATATTTTTCCAGATCGCCATCCTGAAGTTTATAGCCCCAATAGAACGGGATGATGGGAGAACAGCTCGGATTTTTAGGATTGAATGGTTCAAATCGCTTTGTTTTTTTAATGTATTCTGGCTTTTGCAAATCCTTACGCCCGAGCCGTTTATTTAAGCCTTGGCAGAATTGATTTGCAGCGTCGTCGTACCATTCCCCTTCCGAATTCACGCCGTGTACAAAAATAATGATTCCCGGCATCAGGTCAGGGACAGCAACATGGTCGGTGCCGTTGCCAGTTTCAGGATTGGTATCGCTGTAGCTGTACCGGCATTCTACCCATTGGGAAATGCCAGCGTGTGGTCGTAAACGGAGCGGCAATGTGCTAAGTTCGTCGGCCATGCTTATTCCCTTCCGTTCGGTATGCAATGAAATTTCGTATCGAGCGGTGCTTTGCGCGGTTGTGGGAAACTCTCATTATCTAATCGTGTCCAGGCAGAAGAACCTTTATCAAAATCAGAAAATTTGGCAGTCGAATCGGCATAGAAAACTCTGTCACCGGTCAAAACAATTGGACTAGATCCAGACCATTTTGGCGCAACATATTTCCAAGTTCTCCCGGCATCGGTCGAGTAGGGAAAACGTCTCGAGCAAGCCGGGCTGTCGCTGGTGTCGGCACCGCAGTCTGCATTGCTATTCTTAACCAAGGCAACCAGATATTGATCATTCGCGGCGTCAATAATGAATTTTTCACTTTCCATCAAACCATTGCTGCTTGTGATTTTGGTGTGTATTCCTTTGGATGTATCTGTGTAGTAAAGCCAAGTATTTGCGCAAGCAGAATCTTCATAGGGCACTACTTCAAAATAACGATGCTCATCAATGCGATAAACCACTTGCGACGGCGCAATCGGGCCAGCATAGGGTACATACTGCGGCGCCGTTGGCGGGGAATAGGACGATGCGCAAGCGGAGAGCTGTAAAACAGCGACGGCTGCGGCGAGATGAATTAATTTCAATGGTGATCTCCGTAAATTGTTGAGTACAAGCTGCGCACAGTTGATCGTTATTTGGGGGGGATCAATCCGTCGGTCGCGGAGGTGTTCTTCGCCACACTTGCATCATTCTCGGTAATCTTAAATTTGCGCTTCGTGGCACGGTTTGATTTATCCGAATCGTGGTGCGCCTTCAGTTCCTGGTTCAATTTGGTTAACGTGAATTTCGGCATTGCCACCGACGCGCCATGCGCCCCGGTAAAACTAGGTGCATCGCTTTGGATTTTCACAATTTTTGCATCTATGGTGATCTGGCTTTCTTCCATTCGGATAAAACTACTGCCGACCTGCATCATGATGAATTTTTCTGCTCTGACTTCGATGCCATCGCTGACTGATGTGACGGTCAAAGTCTTATCGGCAGTCAATTCCATCGCGTTGTGTTGGGCTTGATGGATGATTTTTCCCTTGTTGGCAATCTGGCGAATATCGCCATCCACAGCGAAATGCTCGATATTTTTACCGGCGGTATGGAGCATGTCGTCCATCGCATAATGCTGTTGATTTTGACCTGCGACAGTATCGATGTTTTGACCCGCAAAATGCGTCTGATTTTTAGGCGTGGCGCTGGCGATGCCGGCAGGAGAGCTGAGCGCAATCACAGGCTGTCCAGCCGGTGCTTTGCCTTTGACATTGACTTCATTGCCGAAGCCATGGCCGAGTGCATCAATGACCTCGGTCAAGTGTTGTTGCGGTTCGATGTGCCGTTCGCCGCCTTCGTGTGTTGCAGCAGATTGCCCGAGTCCCTTGGCATAGTTCAAAGCCTGTTCCAGGCAAGCGACCAGCTCGTCGCGGCTCAGTATGCCGCCGACAGCGGCGGCACGCCCATCGGTCGTCAGCAGTAAGCCCTTGGCGGCGCGCACAACCGCGGCGCCGTCTGTGCGCGCTTCCAGCCCTTCGCCCCGGTCATCCTTTCGACCGGCGTTGTCTTCGATACGTGTAATGTGGCCTAACGAAATTTGACTGTGCTGATGGCTGCTTCCGAACTGTGCCTGTATTTTCGCCTCGGTATCGTCCATTACCAAATAATTGCTGCGCCCGGCGGCGCTATTGCCGCCGCCCGGCGTCAGTTCCCGGCTACGAAAGCCGGACAAGGCGTTCTGGCTTGGTAACGTCCACGGCGGCATATTAGCGGCATTGTGTACACGTCCGGTGCAGATCGGCAAATCAGGATTGCCGCTAATAAAATCGATTAACACTTCCTGGTTAGGTCGAGGTATATGGATGCCCCCTAACTGATTGCCCGCCCAGGGACTGGATACTCTGACCCAACAACTGCTATTTTGATCGCCTTGGCTGAGACGGTCCCACTGAAATTGCACCTTGATGCGGCCAAAATCATCAGTCCAGTTTGGCGCATTTTCTGGCCCCGTTACGATGGCCGTCAAGATATGCATGACCGGCTTTGGGGTAACGTTTTCAGGGCGATACTGTTCACCACGCAATGGCACCACGTCAAAATCGACATTGATGCGGAACTGTTGAGAGCCGCCGCCCGGACGCTGGCTCTCTTGCGCAACATCTTCCATTTCAAAGCGCGTACCGATAATCAGATAGTCGATGTTGGCTTTGACGGACGGATGCCGGCCTAGCTTGAAAGTACAACCCGGCACTACGGCCCGAAGATGACCGGCGCCGTGAGTGCGTTGAGCGTTGTTGAGCAAGCGATCCATGCGTATGCGGGCATTTTTCTGTCCCTCGTCCAGTGGATCATTCGTCGCTCGCTGGGGACCTGCCTGCGGCTGTACGTAATGCGCATCTGCGTGGTACTCATAAACCTCGGCATTATGGTCAGAAACACGCGGATCGCTCTCGGTGACTTCAAGCGTACTGCGCGGCCTGGTGTAATCGTAATCGCGTGACGTGTAGCGACCTGGTGTCAAGCGATGCGACGGCGAAAACGTATGGATGTATTCCTGGTCGATGCGCGGTTTTTCGCCGTAGTAGTTCAGGACGTGATAGGCCTCGCTGTCAAACGGCTTATGGGCGGCGTTGGCATCCGTGAGAACCAGGCGGTGCTTGCCGTCCTTGTGTTCGAAGAAATAATTGATTCCCCAGGTCTCGCACAGTCTGCTGAAAAAAGTGAAATCTGATTCTGAATATTGGGTCGTGTAATCCCGTTTCGGATACTGGCCGTAGAGCCGCTTGTCGACTGAGAAAGTATATTTTGAAAGCACCTCATCCAGAATTTCAACGACGGTTTTATCCTGGAAAATACGGCAATCCGCATTGTTGTTGGCTAATCTTAGCCAAGGCTCCAGCGTGAATTCGTAGAACACATAGCGCCCGACCTGGCGCAGCATGGTGGCTTGCGTAATGATGCCGGATATCTCCCGCGTACCGGCTCCTACATTGGAAAAACCGCTGCTACCGGACATTCCTGAGACAAAACTTCCTGCGCCTTCTAACTGTATTTCCACAGTCAATTCTTTGCGCTCAAAATCCTTCAGCACATAATTGGCTGCCGAACCGAAATCGACTAAAGCGTCCGGCGTTTTGAGGATGATTTTATAGTGAAAGAGACTGTTGAGAGATTCGTAGCCTTTGATGCTCATCGGGACTAAGGCCGGTATCCCCATGACCTCAGGGATGGCTTCACATTTAACGCGGAGACTACGAGTTGAGTCGAACATTGAGGCCTTCCCTGAGCATGGTTGATAGAAACAAAAACGAAAAATTGCATGCAAATAGTTGCGATGCAATTATGAGAAGTATGGTCGTGTGGTAATGCCAATTTCAGGAACTTATCAGCATTGATTTAATGACGCAATTGACAATTAATTTGTCAATTGACATGAATTGTTAGCTTTGCGTTTGAGTAGCCATTGGCGTACGCCAAAAACAATTAATAACTATTTATTCGCCCGGCGAGGGACAATCGGATGTTGTTTTTGCGACTGAATATATCGACGCGGTGTGGAGATACATTGATGGCGGACCGTCATTTTCGAATTTTACGTTGCCTCTCCCTATCTCTATTTCGTAAAAGGTCAGAGAAAGTCGCCCTCTCAGCTGAAAACCCTTTTAATCAAGGCCTTCCGTCATCATCGATAATTTCGAATATATACCGGCATTTTTTCCGTTTTTCTTTTGATTTGGCAGCGCGCATACTGCATTCCAGTTCATTCAACACCGCACCTGCCCTGCCAGGCCGATACCCGGCCCGGGCGGCAATTGCGGCAACCGACGGAGAAAAACCATGCTTCAAATTCGCAAAGGCACAGAACGCGGCGTCGCCGATCACGGCTGGCTGAATTCGCATCACACATTTTCGTTCGGCCATTATCACGATCCGCTGCACACCGGTTTCGGCCCCTTGCTGGTGATCAATGAAGACCGCGTAAAGGCCGGCCAGGGCTTCGGCACGCACGGCCACAGCGACATGGAAATCATTTCCTATGTGCTGGAGGGCGCGCTGGAACACAAGGACAGCATGGGCACCGGTTCGGTCCTGCATTACGGCGATGTGCAAAGGATGAGCGCAGGCACCGGCGTACGCCACAGCGAGTTCAACCACTCGCAGACAGCGCCCGTGCATTTCCTGCAGATCTGGATCCAGCCGAACGTCAAAGGGATTGCGCCCAGCTATGAGGAAAAGCATTTCACGGCAGCGCAAAAACAAGGGCAGCTGCGCCTGATCGCCTCGTCCGACGGCCGCGAAAATTCGGTGCTGATACATCAGGATGCGGCTATCTACGCAGCGATCCTGGATGGCGATCCGGCCCTGCAGCACGCGCTGGCTGCCGGACGTACCGCTTACGTGCACCTGATCCGCGGACAGCTGAACGTCAACGGCATGACACTGAAAGGCGGCGATGCCGTGAAAGTGACTGCCGAAAGCCTGGTCACGCTGTCCCACGCAGAAGACGCGGAAGTACTGCTGTTCGACCTGCCCTTCTGATCTTCAGGCCGGCAACAGGGGCCGGCGAAGCGATTGCCTGCCGGCCTGCTTTCAGGGCTGTCCCGGCGCGCCGGGCATGTGCCGGACCAGGCGCGCCATGGCATCGGTATAGCGCACCCGGTCCATCCACCAAGCCAGCGCAGCGCCTTCTTCGCCGGTGCGCCATGCCATCGAAAACGTTTCGTCGGGTTTCGGCTCCTCCACCTGCTTGACGATCAAGGCCCCCGAGGCGATCGCCGCGCGCGCGCACGGCTCGGGCAGGAAGCCGAAGCCGATGCCGGCCAGCTGCAAGGCATATTTGCTGCGCATGTCAGGCACCGTCAGCGTATCCTGCCCGAACAGCAAACCCACCGTGCGCGATGGCATCTTGCGGGCCGAATCGGCGACGCTGATGGCGCGGTGGGGATGCAGCTCGGCCTTGCCCAGTACCTTCTTCACCTTGGCCAGCGGATGGTTCGGCGCCACCGCGAACACGAACGATATCGTCCCCATCTGTTCGGCGACGTAGCCGCCGCCGGCCGGTCCCTGCCCCGGCGCGCCGATCAGCAAATCGACGCGGCGTTCCAGCAAGGCTTCCCAGGTGCCGGCCAGCGATTCGCGGGCGATGCGCAGGCGGGTTTTGTCGGCGACGCCGCAGAAGGCATGGATATCGGATTCCAGCGCGCTGACGGAAAACAGGGAATCGATGCAGATGGTGAATTCGGTTTCCCAGCCGGAGGCCACCCGGCGCACACGGTGTTCCAGGTCTTCCGCCGCCTTCAGCAGATAGCGGCCTTCCTTCAGCAGTTCCGCGCCGGCGCGCGTCAGCGCCACCTTCGGCCCCTGCCGCTCGAACACTTGCACGCCAAGGTCCTGCTCCAGCTTGGAGACGGTATAGGAAATCGTCGAAGGCACCCGGTGCAGCTCGCTGCCGGCAGCGGAAAACGATCCGCGGCGGTCGATGGCGTCGAGGATCAGCAGTGCATCGAGACTGATTCTGAACATGGAATTCCTGTTAGAGAGATGGGCGCAACGACATGAAACATCAGGAATCGATCGCGTAGCCGGCGGCGATCCAGGCATCGATGCCGCCCGACAGCGGCCGCACCTTCTTGTAGCCGCGCTGCATCAGCTGCTTGGCTACCAGCGCCGCCGATGCTTCGTTGGGGCAGGCGCAATAGACGATCACTTCCTGGTCTATCGGCGCATCGAACACAAAGGTATTGATTTCATTGTGCGAGATGGCAAGCGCGCCGGGAATGCGCCCGGTCTGCTGCGATGCCGGCGAGCGTATGTCGACGATGGCCGGCGTCAAGCCCTGCTTGAACAGCTGATCCAGCTCTTCCACCGAAATGCGCGCCATGCGCAGGGAGCGGCGGAAACGCCAGCGCTGCCACCATTTACTGGCGACAAAAACGGCAAAGGCGGCCGCCACCAGCATCATGCCGTACTGGCCGAGTTCGGTCAGCACGCCCAGCAGATCGTCGATGGTCGTGCTGAACAGCGAGCCGAGATAGATCGCCAGGCCGGCCCACAAGGCGGCCCCCAGGCCATCGTAGAAAATGAAGGTGGCGCGCCGGGTGCCGACCGTGCCGGCCAGCGCGCTGGCGATGGAAGCGAAACCCGGAATGAACTTGGCGACCAGCAGCGAGCGCGCGCCCCAGCGCGAGTAGATCGATTCCGTCTGGCGCACGCAAGAGTCCGGCGACAAGGAAATGCGGCACAGCGTCGAGAGCACCTTGCGGCCGTAACGGCGGCCCGCCATGTACCAGAAGAAATCGGCGATCAGGGCCGCCGCCACCGCTGTCAGCAGCAGCACCGGCGCCGAGTATTCGCCGCGATGCATCAGCGCGCCGGTGATCACCAGCGTCGGATAGGCCGGCACCGGCGCGCCCAGCTGCTCGGCCAGCACATTGAAGAAGACGATGACCAGCCCGTATTGCTCGATCAAATGAAACAAGTAGGTCATCGCTTTCGTCGCCTCGTATCCATAGCCGTGATTGCCAGATTGGCAATTTCACAATAATGCGGTAAACATCAATGGATATTATAAAGTTGATGGCGCAGCGGTTCCGGTCTTTTCAGAAAGATATTCCCTGACGCTCAGCCAGAGCAGCAGCGCCAGCGGCAGCAGCAGCGCCAGAAACAACAGATGCTTGTAGGCGAAGGCGCCGCCGATGGCGCCCGCGCCGAACGCCACGATAGGCCAGAAGAACTTGCGGCAGCGCTGCCGTATCTCGTCGGTCGCTGCGCCGCGCAGGATATCGACCAGGTCGATGATCACCTGCGTGACATTGCCGGTCATGACGGTGGTCGGCGTCAGATGCTGCAGCACCAGGCGACTGCTGGCGTTCTGCACGCCCATGCCGGCGGCGCCCAGCATGCCGGCCAGCAGCGCCAGCGGTGCGCGCGAATTGGTGACCGGCTCGGCCAGATAACCGGCCAGCATGAAGCCCAGCAGGAAAACCAGTTGCAGCAACAGCAGATAGAACATCGGCGCCCGGCCGCCGCGCTCCAGCCAGATCACCGCCATGCGCGTCAGCGCCACGGCGAAGATAAACGCAGGAAAGGCCAGCAGCTTGATCAGCACGCCGTGCGAAGGATTGGCCAGCTCGCTGCCGATCAGCACGAAGTTGCCGGTGACGTGCGCGGTAAACAATCCGAACAGGGCGATGAAGCCGACCGTATCGACATAGCCGGCCAGGAAACTCAAGGCAATGCTTTGCCGCGTCCGGAGATTATTCATGTCAGGCATGACCATCCTTTGCTGTAAAAAATCAAAAGGCAAAACAGCTGCAGCCCAGGGTGCCCCAGAAACCGGCATAGTCGGACACCGGCACCGCCGATTTCCGCGCCGCATCGTGTGCATGGGCATGCACGCCGCAGGCGCCGGCGCAATGATGCGGCAGGGCCTGGCGCTGCTGCTGCTGCTGCTGCTGCTGCGTATGCCGCAGCTGGCGATAATGGCCCGGCACCGTTTTCACCGGCGACCAGTCCGGCAGCACCGGTATCGGCGGCGGCGCCAGCGGACCGAATTCTGCGGCGCCGTAGACTATTTTTCCGCCGACCACAGTCAGCACCGATTCCAGCGCCTTGATGCTGTCTTCGTCGACCGCAAAGAAGTCGGCCGACAGTACCGCCAGGTCGGCCAGCTGACCTGGCTTGATGCGGCCTTTCTTGCCCTGCTCGCTGGAAAACCAGGCGCTGCCGGCGGTCCACAATTCCAGCGCGGTGTGGCGCGATAACTGGCCGGCCGCATCGTACAAGCGCATACCGCCGACGGTCCGTCCCGACACCAGCCAGTAAAGCGCCGTCCACGGGTTGTAGCTGGCCACCCGGGTGGCGTCGGTGCCGGCGCCGACCGGCACGCCCATCTCCAGCATGCGCGCCACCGGCGGCGTGTGCCTGGCGGCGTCGGCGCCATAGCGCTCGGCAAAATATTCACCCTGGAACGCCATGCGGTGCTGGATCGCGATGCCGCCGCCGAGCGCGCGCACTCTTTCGATATTGCGCGGCGTGATGGTCTCGGCATGGTCGAAGATCCAGTGCAGGCCGTCGAAAGGAATTTCACGGTTCACTTTTTCGAACACATCCAGCATGCGGCTGATCGATTCGTCGTAGGTCGCATGCAGGCGGAACGGCCAGCGCTGCGACACCAGGTGACGCACCACTTTTTCCAGCTCGCCTTCCATGCCGGCGGCCAGCTCCGGCCGCGGCTCCAGGAAATCTTCAAAGTCGGCGGCGGAAAACACCAGCATTTCGCCGGCGCCGTTATGGCGGTAGAAATCGTCGCCGTCGCCAGGCTTGACCATGCCGGTCCATTTCTCGAAATCCTCCAGCTCCTGCCCTTTGCGCTGGGTGAACAGGTTGTAGGCGATGCGTATCGTCAGTTGCTGGTCGCGCGCCAGCTGGTCGACGATGGCGTAGTCCTCCGGATAATTCTGGAAGCCGCCGCCGGCATCGATGGCGCTGGTGACGCCGAGGCGGTTCAGCTCGCGCATGAACTGGCGGGTCGAATTGATTTGCTGCTCGCGCGGCAGCGCCGGTCCTTTCGCCAGCGTGGCGTAGAGAATCATGGCGTTCGGCCTGGCGATCAGCATGCCGGTCGGATTACCGGCGGCATCGCGCTGGATTTCGCCGCCGGGCGGATTCGGCGTGTCCTTGGTATAGCCCACCGCGCGCAAGGCTGCGCGGTTGAGCAAGGCACGGTCGTACAGGTGCAGGATGAACACCGGCGTATCGGGTGCGGCGGCGTTGATTTCTTCCAGCGTCGGCATGCGCTTTTCGGCGAACTGGAATTCGGTCCAGCCGCCGACCACGCGCACCCATTGCGGATGCGGCGTGCGCAGCGCCTGTTCCTTCAGCATGCGCAAGGCATCGGCCAGCGAGGGCACGCCTTCCCAACGCAGCTCCAGGTTGTAGTTGAGGCCGCCGCGGATCAGGTGCATATGGGAATCGTTCAGGCCGGGGATCGCCGTACGCCCTTGCAGGTCGATCACTTGCGTGTCCTGTCCGCGATGCCGCATGACGTCTTCGGCGTCGCCGACGGCAAGGAATCTGCCATCCTGGATGGCCACCGCCGTCGCCAGCGGCTGCGACTGGTCGACCGTATGAAAACGGCCGTTCAATAAAATCATGTCTGCGTGCATGCTGTTCTCCTGAGCTGGCTGAGAGTTAACTATTCAAAATATTGAACACAAGCCGGCGCCGCCAACATTCCATGATTCTCGGATCACAGCCATGGCTGGCGCGGATGCAAGGCAGTATGGCTGACAGGAAATCAAATGAAAAACGGAAAATATAAGGCGCAACAATCGAATTCATCGAACATTGATTTATTGACATCGACAAACCCCGCAGCCGCTGGCCGGCGGCTGCGAACCGCAGCGCATCGGCTCAGGCTACTTCGTCAATCAGGGAATGTCCGTACACGGTAAAACGGCTCTTGCCCTGCCGCTTGGCCTGGTACATGGCTTCGTCGGCCTGGCGCAAGGCCGCATCCCACTCCAGGTTTTCCGCCTGGCACAGGGCGATGCCGATGCTGCAGCCGATGCCGTCGCCAATCTCGGCGACGCGGCTGACGATGCGGCTCGCCACCGCGGTCGCAATGGCCTTGATGGACAGGGCCGGCGCCACCAGGCAAACCACGAATTCGTCGCCGCCGACGCGGCCGGCGATATCGCTGTCGCGCAGCGCCGAGCGCAGCGCCGCCGCCACCTCGACCAGCACGTCGTCGCCGCGCTCATGGCCCAGGGTGTCGTTGATCCATTTGAAGCCATCGAGATCGATGAACAGCAGCGCCACCGCCTGGCGGCTGACGCTGCCGCGGCCGCGCAAGGTTTCCGCCAGTTCCAGGAACAGCGAACGGCTGGGCAGGCCGGTCAGGTCATCCAGCCGCACCTGGTCCATCTGCACTTCCAGCATGGCGTTGTTGAGCGCCAGCAGACGCGCGTCCTGCACGGTCTTGAGATAGACCTGGTTCATTTCGCGCAAATAGATCAGCAGCAGCAGCGTGGCCGATATCAGGGCGTTGCAGCGGCCCAGATACCAGCCTATGGAGAACTGGCTGCCGCCGGCCATGGTGATCACGTTGTCGCATTGCAGGGCGACCAGGGCCACTCCCAGCCACACATGCAGCACCGCCCTGAAGCCGGTGGCGCGCCACAGGATCAGCATGGCCAGCGCGGTCAGGGTCTGCAGCAGGAAACCGAGGCCGCTGGTGGCGACGCGATGGAAGTTTCCGTGCTCGATCAGCTTCGGCAATGCCGAATGGAATACGACCACTGGCAGCAAGCTCGCCGCCAGCGCCGCCAGCACCACTGCGATCAGCCAGCCCGGCATGCGCTCGGGATGGCTGGCCAGCCAGGAAGGACTCCACCAGCGGCTGACCGCATACAGCAGGATGCTCAGCGCCAGGCCGGCATGCCACAGGAACCACAGCCAGATGGTGGTCTGGGCGCCGCCCAGCAGCCCTTCCTGCGGGATGAATGCGCCGGGCATGGCGAGGAACTGCATGATCAGGATCACCGCGGCATAGAAGCAGCCGGCGCCGATGTACAGCAGATCGACCTCCTTGGTGGCGCGGTAATGGCCAAAAATCAGATAGGTGATGATGACGTAGGCGACTACGGTCGCTGTCTGGTAGGAAGGCAGGAAAAACGGGAACACCGGCCCCATGACGCTGGCGACCGGCAGCAGCAGCAATGTCATTAAGATAATGCCGATACAGACCCACAGCGCGCGCCGGCGCTGGCGCGTGCTGGCCTGGCGCGTCGCTGGCGACACGCTTTTGCTGGTCCACGCCGGCTTGGCGGCGGCCTTGTTGCGTGCAATAGTTGTGCGGTCGATCATTGGCTGTTTTAACCATGCCCGAATAACTACGGCTTACCTGACGGTAAATTTTTCCCAAAAGCATCAAAATAATAACGTGAATGGCTGGCGCGAGCTAATACAGAAAAGCTATCACTGCCGCTCGCAAAAGAGAAAATCGTGTTTGTCATACAATGACCGTTTTCCCCACGAGACCATGCCATGCGCGCTATCGAAATTACCCAACCCGGCGGCCCGGAGGTTTTGCAAATCTGCGAACGCCCTGCGCCGTCGTTCAAGGCCGGCGAAGTACTGATCAAGGTGCAGGCCGCCGGCATCAACCGGCCGGACGTATTCCAGCGCACCGGCAATTATTCGCCGCCGCCGGGCGCTTCCGATTTGCCGGGCCTGGAAATCGCCGGCGAAATCATCGATGGCGATTTCAGCGGCACTTCCTTCAAAAAGGGCGACCTGGTGTGCGCTCTGGTGCAGGGCGGCGGCTATGCCGAATACTGCAGCGCGCCGGCGGCGCAATGCCTGCCGCTGCCGCAGGGCTGGAGCGCGGTGGAAGCGGCCTCGCTGCCGGAAACCTTTTTCACGGTGTGGAGCAATGTGTTCGACCGCGCCCGCCTCAGCCCTGGCGAAACCCTGCTGGTGCAAGGCGGCAGTTCCGGCATCGGCGCCGCGGCGATCCAGATCGCCACTGCGCTAGGCCACCGGGTGTTTGCGACCGCCGGCTCGGATGAAAAATGCCGCGCCTGCGAAGCGCTAGGCGCCGAACGCGGGATCAATTACCGTACCGAAGACTTCGCCGCCGTGATCAAGGCGGCGACTGACGGCAAGGGCGTCAACGTGATCCTCGACATGGTGGCCGGCGACTATGTGCCGCGCGAAATCAGCTGCCTGGCCGACGACGGCCGCCTGGTGTTCATCGCTACTCTGGGCGGCAGCAGCGCCAGCATCGATTTCCGCCAGGTGCTGATGCGTCGCCTGACCATCACCGGTTCCACCCTGCGGCCGCGGCCGATCGCTTTCAAGGCCGCCATCGCGGCGCAGTTGCGCGAGCGCGTCTGGCCGCTGCTGGCGTCCAGGAAAATCAAGCCGGTGATCTTCCAGACCTTCCCGCTGGAACAGGCGGCGCAAGCCCATGCGCTGATGGAAAGCAGCTCGCATATCGGCAAGATCATGCTGACTACCTGATTCACCGTGTAGCCGACGCGCTGGTCTTTGACCCGGAATCGTTTCAATCCAAAGGAATGGCCCGATAACGGTTGACCTCGGCCGAATTGACTATCGGCGCCTTGTTGCCCCAGTTGTTGCGGATGTAGGAAACCACCGCCGCCACTTCAGCGTCGCTGAGGGCCGGACCGTAAGGCGGCATGCCATAGGGACGCGGATTGGCCGCGGTGCTCGGCGAGAAGCCGCCGTTCAGCACCACCCGGATCGCATTCACCGGCGAGGCCATGGTGATGGCATGATTGCCGGCCTGCGGCGGATACGCCGGCCACGTGCCTTTGCCGGAAGCCAGGTGGCAATCGGCGCAATGGTTCTTGTAGATCTTCCCTCCCAGTTCCAGCACCCGCGCCACTTCATCCGCGCTGGCGCGTTCCTTGGCTGGCTCCGCTTCCTTCTGGCGCGGCAAGGATTTCAGGTAGACCGCCATGGCCTTGACGTCGGCGTCGCTCAGGTGCTGCAGGCTGGCGCCCACGACTTCCGCCATCGGCCCCAGCACCGTGCCGCGCGGCGAGACGCCGTTTTTCAGCAAGCCGGCGATGTGTTCGATATCCCAGTCGCCCAGGCCGATTTCATCATCCGATGTCAGCGATGGCGCATACCAGTTCACCACCGGGATAAAGCCGCCGCCCAGTTCTGCCTTGAGGTCGCTGCCGCCGAGCGCGTTGCGCGTGGTGTGGCAGGCGCTGCAGTGGCCCAGGCCCTGCACCAGGTAGGCGCCGCGATTCCATTCTGCCGACTGGCCCTTCTCTTCCGGATACGCGCCAGGCCGGAAATACAGCGCGCGCCAGCCGTACAGCAGGATCCGGTTGTCATAGGGAAAACGCAATGCGGGCGCCAGGTTCTTTTGCGCCACCGGCGCCACGCTGCGCAGATAGGCGAACATGGCGTCAGAATCCTCGCGCGTGACCTTGGTGTAATTGGTGTAGGGGAAGGCTGGATACAGCAGGCTGCCATCCTTCGATTTGCCGTTATGCAGCGCGCGCCAGAAATCGTCGGCGCTCCAGCTGCCGATGCCGGTGTCCTTGTCCGGCGTCAGATTGGGCGAGTAGATGGCGCCGAACGGCGTCTGTATGGCTCGCCCGCCGACCAGTTCCTTGCCGCCGCGCGCGGTATGGCAAGCAATGCAGTCGCCGCTGCGCACCAGGTAGGCGCCCTTGACAATCTGCGCGGCAGGATCCGCCGCGGCGGTCGCCGGCTGCCTTGCCGCGCCGCTGTCGTCATCCGCATTCAGCAGCGCCAGCACGGCAACCACGGCGGCGATCAGCAGCAATGCTGCGCCCGCCAGCCACATCAGTAATCGTTTCATGTTCGCTCCGCTCAATTCGGGACAGGGACGCTGCCGCAAGCCAGCGGCAGTTTGGCGGAGCCGGGAGCAACCGCGGCGGCGCCGGCCGGCACCGGCTGCGCCGCCAGCCAGGATGCCACCGCGCCGATATCTTCAGCGCTCAGGCGCTGCGCAAGCTGCGCCATGCAATCCGGCGCCACCGCATGGCGCGCGCCGTTTTTCCAGGCGCCGATCTGGCTGACCAGGTAATCGCGCGGCAAGCCGAGCAAACCCGGAGTGGCCGGCAGCACGCCGGTCATGGCGCTGCCATGGCAGGCGATGCAGGCCGGAATCTGCTTGCCGGCGTCGCCCTTGTTGACCAGCATTTCGCCGCGCGCGCGGGTGGCCTCGGACGGATCGTAAGGCTGGGGCGGCGGATAAGGCGGGTGCTGGTCGGCAAAATAGGCGGCGATTTCCTGCAGGTAGGCGTCCGACAGATGATCGACCAGATAAGTCATCATCGGATACTGGCGCCGCCCTTCGCGGAAATTGTGCAGCTGGTTGTAGAGATAGCCGGCCGGCTTGCCGGCGATACGCGGGTAGTAGCCGTTGTTGGTGGCGCGTCCCTGTTCGCCGTGGCAGGCGGTACAGGCGGTGAGGCGCTGCTTGATGGTATCCGGAACCGCCGCGGAATCGACTTCAGCCGCCTGCGCCGCGGCGCCGAACATGGCGCCGGCAAGCACAAGCAGCAAGCCGGAACGCAACCGTCGCACAGCGCGCGTTGCCGCCGGTCCCTGCAAATGAATCGACATGGTTTTCCTGTTTTTTATGCTGCTGCATTTTTCGGGAAGGTATCCGGCGTACTGAGTCAGGACACCAGGTCCGATTATAAGCTAGCAAGTTTATTAACATGCTACAACATTGAATGACATGTCGTCTGTGCTCTATTTGGGGGGCTGCGGCGGTACCAGAGGCTGGTCTTTGGTCGGCCCCGGCTCATTCGCATACATCTGTTCTTCCACGATATCCATCTGCTGGCTGCCATCCAGGGCGTGGCCGGTCCAGCGATCCGCCGGATTGACGGTTTGCTTCTTCTTGTCTGTGACAGGCTTGGCGGCAGCGGCAGGCAATCTGGTTTTGGACATGGCGTCTCCTTCTCGGGCGGCGACGGGCTTGTCGTCATCTTTCACTATAGAGCCTGGCGCAACGGCCTGATAGCGGAGAATCTTGCCGGACCATGCAAAACGCCGGTCCAGATTCACATCTGGACCGGCGTCGCGGGGAGATAACCTGTTTCTGGCTTAGCGGCGATCAGCGCTCGTAGTAGCCGCCTTGATACGGCTGCTGGTAGTAATAGTCGTCGCGGCGTTGCTCGACGTAGACCGGCGCCGGGCGGTAGTAGACCGGGGCCGGCTGATAGTACACCGGCGCAGGACGATAGTAGACCGGGGCCGGACGGTAATACACCGGAGCAGGCTGATAGTAAGTTGCCGGACGATCGTAATAGCCGTCGCGCTCATAGTAGCCGCCCTGGCGATAGCCGCCGGAAGTCGCGCCCACCGCGGCGCCTAGCACGCCGCCGACAATCGCGCCGTTGCGGCCGCCGACAGCGCCGCCGATCACTGCGCCGGCAACTGCGCCGATCGCGGTATTGGCGCCGTCATCGTAAGCCATGGCCGAGCTAGACACTGCGGCGGCGGAGCTAGCCAGCAGAGCGATACAGATCCATTTTTTGTGCAGCATGATTGCATCCTTCAAGGGACATACGGCCCTAATAACACCATCAAAAAACCGCTGCCTCGCCAACTGCGAGGGCACGGTTGTTAAGTTGGACTATAGCCGAGCCGCCGTCAAATGCCTGCAAACGATACATACTTTTACATTTGAACAACACGGTTACACCTGGCGTCACAACCAACGACTGTCCCCTGCCCTGACAATCAATGCAGCTTGACCGACGGCTTGGCGTGTTTCATCAAGCCGCTGGCGGCCGCCGTGACGCCGGTGCGCACCGGCCCCAGCAAAGCGTTCAAATGCATCAGGTGCAGGCTGGTGTACATCATGCGCGCGAAAAAGCCGTCGACGAACCAGCCCAGCTTGGTGAGCGACCCCATCAGCGTGCCGACCGATGTATTCCTGCCGAACGACACCAGCGAGCCATGGTCCTTGTAGACGTAAGGCGCATCCGATGCCGCCTGGCCTTTGCTGGCGCGCACGAACATCTCGACCAGGTAGTCGGCCTGCTGATGCGCCGCCTGCGCTCGCGGCGGCACCATCTTGCCGTCGCTGCCGACGCAGGCTGCGCAATCGCCCAGCGCATAGATATTGGCGGAACCGGCCACCTTGAGAAAGCCATCCACTTCCAGCTGGCCGGACTTGATCGCCGGCAGCCCCAATCCCTTGAGGAAATCCGGCGCCTTGATGCCGGCCGACCAGACGCACAGGTCGGAAGCGTAGTTATTGCCGTTGGCGTCGGTGACAAAATTCTCGGCGATGCTGGCGACGCGGCAATCCGTCACCACCCGCACCTCGCGCTCCTGCAGCAGCTTGCTGGCGGCCTTGGAAACGCGTTCGGTAAGCGGCGCCAGCAAGCGCGGCGCGCCTTCCAGGATGGTGATGCGGACGTCGCGGTTCGGGTTCAGATGCGGAAAATCGTAGTCGGTATAGACGCTGCTGGCATCGCGCAATTCCGCCGCCAGCTCGACCCCGGTGGCGCCGCCGCCGACGATCACGATATCGACGCCGGCATCCGGATCTTTTTCTTTCTTCAAATCCGCCAGCGCCAGCATTTTCAGCAGGCGCACCCGGAATTGTTCGGCGTCTTCGGTCGAATTCAGCGAAATGGTGTTTTGCTCGGCGCCCGGGATGCCGAAGTAATTGGAGACGCTGCCGACCGCGATCACCAGCTTGCTGAATGCGATCTGGCGCGGCGGCAGCAGTTCGGTGGCCGATTCGTCGGCGGCCGGCACTTCGGTGACGGCGTCCACGGTGATGCTGCTGCCGGCGCTGTCGAGAGCCGTCATGTTGCCGTATACGAAGCGAAACTTATTGTCGTGTGCCAACATCTGGTAAGACAGGCCTTCCTGATGGATATCGCGGGTGCCCGCTGCGACTTCGTGCAGAGACGGTTTCCAGATGTGGTACAGCGCCCGGTCAACCAGGGTCACGTGACCGCTTCCCAGTTTGCGGCCAAGCTTGCAAGCCAGCTCCAGCCCACCCGCGCCACCGCCTACAATCACGATTTCATCCGACATCCATCTTCCTTCACCTATTCATTAATCAATAGCGCTTCGACATTCTTCGATCCGCGCGGCAGCAAAGTACGCAGTAAGTCTACTTTTATAATGGCGCAACGCGCAATAGTGACGTATTTTCGCGCTGTATTGATCACGCCAGGCCAATTTGCAGTATTCAAAAAACGCCGCCGGCCAAAACCGGAAACCGGACCCCACTCCAAAATCCGCATCCGGAACGCAAAACCGCCCAGGTAAATTCACTTTGAAATCAGCGCAATGGCTTCTGGTTCACGGCTCAAGTCTGCGCTATGATGAAGACAGATAACATTAAAAACACAATTTTCAGGAGGGCATATGTACCGGAAAATTCTAGTCGCCTACAATGGCACGCCCGAAAGCCGCTCGGCTTTATATTCCTGTATCCAGCTGGCGCCCGGCCCCGGGGTTGAGGTCCATCTGCTCGGCGTCATCAATCTCGCAACCTATCTGATGGCGGGCGAATTTGTCGCCGAATCCGCAATCAGGGCGGAAAAAACCCTGCTCGAACAAGAGCTGATCAAAGGCCACAAACTCCTCACCGACGCCGGCCTCAAGCCGATCGACCACTTTGAAAGCGGCGAACCTGTCAATGTTATCAGTGACCTGGTGAACAAACTGGGCATCGACCTGGTGATCGTCGGCCACTCGCGCAAGAAACCGCTGGCGACGCGCTGGTGGCGCGGTTCGGTGGACACCATGCTGGTTGAAAAGGTGCCGTGCAGCGTCCTGGTGGCGACCGATCTCTGCCCGACCTGAGACACGCTTGCCCTGATCCGTAGCCCGGCGGCGGCAAACTGCCTTGTCAGGTATCAGCCTGTTCGCCGCTGTTTTGCACTTGCACCGAAATGGGCAGCTCGATCACCACCGCGGTGCCTTTGTCCTTTCCAGAAGAAAAACGCACCCTGCCGCCAAGGTAGGTCGCTCTTTCATTCAAGCCGCGCAAACCGTGGGTGCTGGTGTTTTCAAAACGCTCCTGCGACATGCCGACGCCGTTGTCGCGCACCGTCAGCGCCAGCCGGTCTTCATCGATATCCAGAATCACCTCCACCTGGCTGGCATGCGCATGCTTGGACACGTTGTTCAAGATCTCCTGGAGCATGCGATACACCGCGATTTCGATGCGGTGGTCGATCGTGATGTCTTCGTCCGGCAAGCTGGATTTACAGAGGATTTCGGTACGCGCGCCAAAGTCTTCCAGCTGTTCGGCGATCGCCGCCTTCAAGCCGAACAGCTCAAGCATATTCGGCCGCAACTCGGTCTGGATGCGCCGCGTGGTCGCCACCAGCGAACTCAGCAAAGTCTGCATCTGGCCCTGGCGGCTCTGCCAGTGGGCATCCTGCGGCAGGATCTTGTAGACGCCTTCCAGGTGCATGCTGAGCGCCGTCAGCGAGGCCCCCATATTGTCGTGCAGCTCGCGCGCAATCGCCCGTTTCTCTTCTTCGCGGATGGTTTCCATATGGTTGGCCAGTTCGCGCAGCAAGGCGGTGCGCTGGGCGATGGTGCGCTCCAGCTCCAGCTCGCGCTGCTTGAGGGAATCTTCGGCGCGCTTGCGCTCGCTGATGTCGGTGGCAATGCCGACCACGCCCATGACTTGCCCCTGCTGGCCGAACCAGGGCGATATGGTGGTCTGGAAGGTCACGACCCCATCCGGCAGCTGCATGGTTTGCGCCAGCGTTTCCGAGACGCCGCCATTCATGATGCGGAGATCGTCCTGGTCTACCTTGTCGGCATCTTCGGCCAAGGGCAGGATCTCGCGGCTGCGCCGGTATTTCGCCTGCTCCCAGCTCAACCCCAGCCGGCGCAGGCAGGCCGGATTGGCAAAGATCAGGCGCCCCAGGCGGTCTTTGACGAAGATCGGATCGTTGGTGTTGTCACTGACCGCAATCAGCAGCGCGGTGGCTTCGGCCAGCTCTGCCGCGCTCTGCAGGCGCGCGCCGTATTCAAGGTCGACCTTGCCGCCGGCGCGCCAGAAAATGAACAGCACCAGCACACCGTCGACCAGCGTCAGCAAGGGCGGCAGCGAACTGCGGTCGTACAAGCCCTGGCGCGTGCCCCAGTCCGCCAGCCAGTGCAGGCCGACCAGCAGGATCAGCATCTGCGGCAAGGAACGGCGCAGCATCTGGCCGCCCGGAGCATGGCGGGTGATGATCGCCATCAGGCGATGGCGCGGACGCGACATCATGAGCGCCAGGCCGAACAGCAGGAACGCCAGCGCCGACAGCAGCGGGATGCTGGTTGCATACACCATCTGGGTCATGGCCGACACGTTGTACAGGTAACCGAGCAGTGGAATGGCGCTGAGGAACAGCAGGGAGATGGCCAGGTATTCGGCGACGTACTGTTCTTTGCCGAGACGGAAATCGAGCAGCAGCAGCGCGCTTCCCGCAAAAATGAAGCCGATGGCGACCATCGGATGCAAGCCGCTGGCAAGCCACGCCCTCGCCGGCGGCGTCAGCTGGTCAAGCACGGTGTCGAGCCAGCCGGCGCCGCCCGTAAAGTTTTGCAGCAGGGCGGCGCCGGCCAGCACCAGCAGCAAGAGCGCCAGCAACTGGCCAAAAAGCATGATCAGCCGCCGCGGCCCCACCACCAGGCATTGCACGATCAGGCTGACGGTCGCCAGCAAGAATCCAGCCGCGGTGTTGGCGCTCATGGCCGTCAGCTGCGATTTGGAAAACGGCAGCGTGATCTGATACAGGGAGGCGGCCAGCACCAGCGCCGACACCGCCAGCACCAGCACGCTCACTGCCAGCGCGGCCGCGGTGGTGCGCCAGACATAGGTTTTGGTCGAGGCCAGGCTGTCCAGCGCGCGCGTCTTCAGCAAATCCTGATAATGCGGATTGCCGCCTGTGCTTGCTTCGCTCTTTATATTATCCAAATCGCCTCCAGGAACGTCGCTGCATGTGCATGCCGGCATCAGGGACCCGCGCGGCAGCGGGATGAATCCGCGGCTTCAGAAACATGAAAAGCCCGCTCAAGCCGAGCGGGCCGATATTACCGATGATATCCGGAACGACGGCAGAACAATCAATGATCCGGCAAACCGGTTCCCAAGGCTGCCAGCAAATTACGCAGCTTGGTAAACTCAGAACTCTTGTCGAAGAAAAACCGCACCCCGTATTGTTCTCCCGCACGCCTGAAGGCGTTGCTGACGTTATTGCTGAAAATGATCTTCAGCGAATTGAGCGGCTTCGCCGATTTTGACAGCGTGCGCAGCAGGCTCATGCCATTGCCCTGCTTCAGCTCGATATCCAGGATCAGCACATCGAAAGAGTCGGCATCGATTTTTTGCAAAGCATCGTCTTCCTCCTCGGAAAATCCGGCGAATACCACGCCCGGAATTTCGCTCAAGGTTTCAATCATCAGATCGCGCACGTCGACCGAATCTTCCACAAGAAAAATCCGCAGCGGCGCGACGCCCGATCTGATGGTATTGGAAGCTGTTGTATGGTCCATATTGGCTGACGACAGGTGAGTTTGTTTCATGCATTGCGCCAGGACCGGATGCCAGGGACCGGCAAGTCCCTCGGTACGGCATCATGCAGATGATTGCAGTGCGGCTTGCTGTCCTTTGAATAAAGTAAACGTCTAGTCAATCAAATTATTCTTGATTGCATAATAAATAATATCGGCATTGCTGGTCATGCTCATTTTCTGCAGGACGCGGGTGCGATAGGTACTGATGGTTTTTACGCTCAGGCACAACTCCTCTGCGATCTTGGTCACGCCTTCGCCCTGGCTCAGTTTGTAAAAAATCTCATACTCGCGCTCCGACAGGGTTTCGTGCAAGGGCGTGTTCTCATTGCTTGCCGGGTCCGCCGTCAGCAATTCGGCGACGCCATAGCTGATGTATTTATGGCCCTGCAATATCGTACCGATTGCCTTTACCAGCTCGGTCGCCAGCGCCTCCTTCTGCACATAGCCGTCGGCTCCGCTGCGCAGCACCTGCACCGCATAGCGGCTTTCCGGGTGCATGCTGAGCATCAGCACCGGCAGCTTCGGCTTCTCGCGCTTGATCTGCTTGAGCACCTCCACCCCGCTCTTGTCCGGCATCGCGATATCCAGCAGCACGATGTCATAGTCATTGGCACGGACCAGCTGTATCGCCTCCTGCGCATTGGCAGCTTCGCCTGCGATCTCGTACTCCGGAATGTCAGCGACGAAGAACTGGACGCCGGCGCGCACCACAGCATGATCATCAACCACCAGGATTTTTATCATCTGTTCAACCGTCGCAATCAGTTAAGTTATCCGGCATTGTCGCAGCCTGGCGCTTGCAAGCAGCAGGCCCGGGACAAAGCGGAAGGCATTGCCTGATGTTTAGTGTGCGGCTGCCCGGCATCAATGTAAACAAATTCGTAAAAATCAACTCTTTCCAGCCATGCAAAGCTGCAGCGGCGCAAAGCGCCAGCGCATCGCACTTGGCTCTATCGGCCGTGTACGCGGCAACTTGTATCCATACTAACCAAGCCCGGCCAGATGGCCTATAGGACGGCAACGGATAGACATGTAGGACAAACGGAAGGTTTGCCGGCACAAAGCGAGCCACGAGTGTGTAAAATTATCAGCTTGCCACTGCCGAAGCACTGCTCCCTCAGGCGAATCGTCTCGCAGCCGCAATCACCAGCGATAAAAGGAAGAAATCATGAAAGTCAGTCGTTACCTAAGTTTCTGGATAGTGCTGTTGCTGACGGCGGCGCTCGCCGCCGGCGCCGCGCTTGGAAAAATTTCCTGGTGGTGGGCGGTGGCGCCGGCGCTGCTGAGCGCGCTTGGCATCTGGGACATGAACCAGCGCAGCCACGCTATCCTGCGCAACTATCCATTGATGGGGCATTTCCGTTTTCTGTTTGAAATGATCCGCCCTGAAATGCGGCAGTATTTTTTCGAGAGCGACAACGACGGCGCGCCGTTCACGCGCAAGGAGCGCAGCCTGGTCTACCAGCGCGCCAAGGGCGAGGTAGACAGCCGGCCGTTCGGCACCGAGCTCGATGTCAAGATGCGCGGCTATGAATGGGTCGGCCACTCGCTGTCGCCGACCATCATCGCCAGCCACGATTTCCGCGTTACGGTGGGCGCCGAGCGGGCGCAGCCGTATTCGATGTCGGTGTTCAATGTTTCGGCGATGAGCTTCGGCGCCTTGTCCGCCAACGCCATCCGCGCCCTTAATCACGGCGCTAAAAAAGGCGGCTTTGCGCATGACACCGGCGAAGGTTCGATCTCGCCCTATCATCGCGAATTCGGCGGCGACCTGCTGTGGCAGATTGCTTCCGGCTACTTTGGCTGCCGCAACGGCGACGGCAGTTTCAACGAAGAGAAATTCGTGGCGCAGGCGACCTCGCCGCAGGTGAAGATGATCACGGTAAAACTGTCGCAGGGCGCCAAGCCAGGCCATGGCGGCGTACTGCCGGCGGCCAAGATCACGCCGGAAATTTCGGCGACGCGCGGCGTGCCGATGGGCGTGGACTGCATTTCGCCGGCCACGCATTCCTCGTTTTCGAATCCTATCGGCCTGCTGGAATTCATCCAGAAATTGCGCACCCTGTCGGGCGACAAACCGGTTGGTTTCAAGCTGTGCGTCGGCCACCCCTGGGAATTTTTCGGCATCGTCAAAGCCATGCTGCAGACTGGCATCCTGCCTGACTTCATCGTGGTGGACGGCTCGGAAGGCGGCACCGGCGCGGCGCCGCTGGAATTCGTCGATCACGTCGGCATGCCCTTGCAGGAAGGCTTGCTGCTGGTGCATAACGCCCTGGTCGGCGCCGGCCTGCGCGACCGTATCAAGATCGGCGCCAGCGGCAAGGTGATCACCGCCTTCGACTTGGCGCGCACGCTGGCGATCGGCGCCGACTGGTGCAATTCGGCGCGCGGCTTCATGTTTTCGCTGGGCTGCATCCAGTCGCAAAGCTGCCATACCGACCGCTGCCCGACCGGTGTGGCGACCCAGGATGTCGGCCGCCAGAAGGCGCTGGTGGTGCCCGACAAGGCCGAACGCGTGCACCGCTTCCATGAGAGCACCCTGCATGCGCTGCAGGAACTGGTGCAAGCTGCGGGCTTGCCGCACGCTTCCGCCTTGCGCGCGCATCACATCGTGCGGCGCACCTCCGACCATGAAGTGAAGCTGATGTCCGACCTGCTGTCTTACCTGCAGCCGGGCGATTTGCTGAACCAGAATTACCGCTATCCGGTATTTGCAAAATACTGGCCGATCGCGCGCGCCGAGAGTTTTCATCCGGCGGAACCAATCCGGGCCGCAGCCTGAAAAAAAAAGCCAGGACTCTCGCGAATCCTGGCTTTTTTCATGGCGTGGCCCGGTCCTCAGGCTTCGGCGTCCGGCTGGTTTTGCGGCGCCGCCCGGACGAAGGCATCCAGCTCCTGGCAATTCTGGTAAATCCGCATCAATGTCGGCATCGCCTCCAGATTGCATTTGAGGCGCTGCGCATTGAATATCTGCGGCACCAGGCAGCAGTCGGCGAAAGTCGGCGTATCGCCGTAACAGAACTTGCCGGCCCGGCCATCGCGCGCCAGCGTGGTTTCCAGTGCCGCCAGCCCGCTCTCGCACCAGTGGCGGTACCAGGCGTTCTTGGCATTCTCATCGACCTTCAGCTCGTGCACCAGGTAACGCAGCACGCGCAGATTGTTGATGGGATGGATGTCGCAGGCGATAGCGAGCGCGATGCTGCGCACAAAAGCACGGTCCAGCGCCGCCGCCGGCAACAAGGCCGGCGCCGGCTGGACTTCTTCCAGGTACTCCAGGATCGCCAGCGATTGCGTCAGCACAGCCTGGCCGCCCGCGGCCTCTTCCTCGACCAGGGTCGGCACCAGGCCGTCGCTGTTCAGGGTGCGGTACATCTGGCTCAGCTGCTCGCCGCCGTGCTTGAGCAGATGCACCGGCACGATGTCGTAAGACAGGCCCTTCAGGTTCAGGGCAATCCGCACGCGATAAGCGGCGGAACTGCGGAAATAACTATACAGTTTCATTGATATGTACCTAGACCAGGCGCACGCGCAACTCGCCGACGCCTGCTACCGATCCTTCCAGCAGATCGCCCTTGATTACCGCCGCCACCCCTGCCGGCGTGCCGGTAAAAATCAGGTCGCCGGCCTGCAGTTCAAAGTAGTCGGACAACTGCTCGATGGTTTCAGCGATGTTCCAGATCATCTGGCTGATATCGCCTTGCTGGCGCAAAACGCCGTTCACGTTCAGGCGGATATCGCCCTGTCCGATCAGGCCGCTGGCGCCGGCAGGCTGGATCGCGGAAATCGGCGCCGAATAGTCGAAGCCCTTGCCGGTGCTCCACGGCCGCCCCAGTTTCTTGGCTTCGCCTTGCAGATCGCGGCGCGTCATGTCGAGTCCGACCGCATAACCCCATATGTGCTTGACGGCCTCCACCGCCGGGATGTTCTTGCCGCCGGTGGACAGCGCCACCACCAGTTCGATTTCGTGATGCAGGTCTTGCGTCATCGGCGGATACGGCATTTCGCCGATGCTGCCCTGTGCTACCGGCAATACCGCATCGGCCGGCTTCATGAAGAAAAACGGCGCTTCACGGCCGCTGCTGCCCATCTCCTTGGCATGCTCGGCATAGTTGCGGCCAACGCAGTAGATTCTGTGCACAGGGAACAATTGATCGCTACCGGCTACGGGTACCGCAGCTGCCGGTTTGGGCGGAAAAACGAAGTGCATGAGGGCTCCTTTTTCAATACTGCCGAGATGCCGGCAGCGGACAATGTCTCAATTCCGTAGTTGATTCTGGCTGATGTACTGGCCCAGCCGGCGCACCGCTTCCTGCAGGTTTTCCATCGAAGTTGCATAGGACAGGCGGATATAGCGTTGCGCGGTGTGCGCGCCAAAATCCAGGCCCGACACCATGCTGACGCCAACCTGGTTCAGGATATCCTTGACCAGCCGGTCGGCGTCGCCGCCGTCCTTGAGCAGCGCGCTGCAATCGGCATACACGTAGAAGGCGCCGTCCGGCACCACCGGCACTTTGAAGCCCAGTTCGACCAGGGCCGGCACCAGGTAGTCGCGGCGGCGCTTGAATTCATCCTTGCGTGCTTCATACAGGTCCAGCGAGCCCTTCTCAAAGCAGGCCAGCGCCGCATGCTGCGCAATCGAGGAGGGGCAGATGAACAGGTTCTGCGCCAGCTTTTCGATCGGCGCCACCAGTTGCGGCGGCAGCACCAGCCAGCCGAGACGCCAGCCGGTCATGTTGAAATATTTGGAGAAACTGTTGATGACGATGATGTCGTCGCCCAGCGACAGCGCGGAGAACGGCGCTTCGTCGTAGCTCAGACCCTGATAGATTTCGTCGACGATGGAGAAACCGCCCTTGGCGCGCACGGTGGCGATGATCTTGCCCAGTTCGCCGTGCAGGATCGAGGTGCCGGTCGGATTCGAGGGCGAAGCCAGCAGCACGCCGCGCGTGGCCTCGCCCCAGTGCTCGCGCACCATCTGGTCGGAGAGCTGGAAGCGTTCGGCAGGACCGCTGGGTATCATCTTCGCGCGGCCGTCGAAGGCGGCGACGAAGTGGCGGTTGCAGGGATAGGATGGATCAGGCATCAGCACTTCGCTGCCCTTCTCCACCAGAGCCGCGCAAGCCAGCAGCAGCGCGGCCGAGGCGCCGGCGGTGACGACGATGCGCGCGGCGGCGATATCCAGGCCATAGACTTGCCGATAGTAGCCGGAAATCGCCTCGCGCAGCGCCGGCAAGCCGGTGGCCGAGGTGTATTGCATCTTGCCGTCGGCCATGGCCTTGGCCGCGGCCTCGATCACCAGCGGCGCGGCAGTGAAATCCGGTTCGCCGATGCCCATGTGGATGATATGGCGGCCCTGCTGTTCCAGCGCTGCCGCCATTTTTGCCAGTTCCATCACATGGAATGGTGCGATGTTATCGAGGCGTGAAGCCAGATGCGAGAATGTCATGAACAGATTTTCCGGTTGGCGAACCGCGCCCCGTTACCGTCGGCTGGTCCCGCCTGAAACATCAAGGACCTGCATCTGGCGTCATGCATGACGCAAAGCGGCCCCGCCTACAAAGACAGCTCAGGATTTCTTGCCGGCGCTGATTTCGTCCACGCGCGCTTTGGCGGCGAATTTATCCAGCACGCCGTTCACATACTTGTGGCCGTCGATGCCGCCGAAGGACTTGGTCAGTTCGACTGCTTCGTTGATGACGACGCGGTAAGGAATCTCGACGTGGTTCTGCAACTCGAAAGCGCCGATCAGCAAGGCGGCATGCTCCACCGGCGACAGTTCGGTGATCTTGCGGTCGATCAGCGGCGCCAGGCCGGCGCGCAGGGTAACGACATCCTTGATCGCGCCGTACAGCAGCGAATTGAAATGCTCGGCATCGGCCTTGTCGAAGCCGTGCGCCTGGCGGATATGCTCGCTGATGGCAGTCACGTCTTCGTTGTTCAACAGCCATTGATACAGGCCCTGCAACGCGAATTCGCGCGCGCGGTGACGCGGCGTGCGGCTCTTGCTCGGATTGGCGTGCAAAGTTTTAGTGGTGGTCATAATTTTTCCAGCTTGGGTTGCTACTTGTTTATCTGCATTCCATCTCTCGCCGGCGGCCGGCTTGGCCGCGAGCTTGCAGATCATCTGAACGTACTTGAAATCACATCGCGGGCAGGCGCGTCAACGCCGCCACACCCGCGCGGCCATCTTATTCTTCGCCGGTGGCTTCAGCCAGTTCTTCCAGCGCGATCGACAGATTGGCCATTTCCACCGCGACCCGGGCGGCGTCGGTGCCCTTCTCTTCCATCCGCGCTTCCGCCTGCTCGTCATTCTCTGTAGTCAGCACGGCGTTGGCGATCGGGATGCCGGCATCGAGGCCGACGCGCGTGATGCCGGCGCCGGATTCGTTGGACACCAGCTCGAAATGGTAAGTCTCGCCGCGAATCACGGCGCCGATGGCGATCAGCGCGTCGAACTGCATGGTTTCGGCCATCTTCTGCAGCGCCAGCGGAATTTCCAGGGCGCCCGGCACGGTAACGTGCAAGACATCCTCATCCGCCACGCCCAGATGCTTCAGTTCCGCCAGGCAGGCCGCCAGCAGGCCGTGGCAGACATCCTCGTTGAAGCGCGCTTGCACGATGCCGATGCGCAGATCTGCACCGTCCAGGTTGGTTTCGTAAACTCCGACTGTCATGGCTTTCCTCTTATGCGCACCAGGCGCTTTTTTCATTCAAATTGATTACAAAAATGCCTTGCTACACATTGCTGCCGCCGGTTGCTCCCGGGTGCTGCCATTTGCTGCTGTTGCGAGGGCACTGCTAAAAACTGCTAATGCTTGCCGCCTGCCCGATCAGGCATTCGGCTTGTTTTGATAGCCGGTGATTTCCAGGTCATAGCCGGTCATCGACGGCATCTTGCGCGGACTGGCCAGCAATTTCATCTTGCCGACGCCAAGGTCTTTCAGGATCTGGGCGCCGATGCCGTAGGTGCGCAGATCGACCCGCGGCGGTGGCGGCTTGACGCCGCTGCAGGCAGCTTCCAGCGCGGCAAACTTGGCGAAGATCTGGTCGGCCGATTCTTCGCAGTTGAGCAGCACCACCACGCCGCACGGCGAAGCCGCGATCGCCGCCAGGGCCGAGGCCATGTTCCAGGAATGATTGGTGGCCTCGGTTTCCAGCAAGTCGAGGATGGAGACCGGCTGGTGCACCCGCACCAGCGTTTCCACGTCCGGCGACGGCGTGCCGTGCAGCAGCGCCAGATGGGCGCCGCCGCTAGGCGTGTCGCGGTAGGCGATGGTCTTGAAGGTGCCTTGCGCAGTATGCGTGGTGCGCTCGGCCAGCCGTTCGACGATGCTTTCGTGCTGGCCGCGGTAGTGGATCAGGTCGGCGATGGTGCCGACCTTCAAGCCGTGTTCCTTGGAAAACTCCAGCAAGTCAGGCAAACGCGCCATGCTGCCGTCTTCCTTCAGGATTTCGCAAATCACCGCGGCCGGCGTCAGGCCCGCCATCTCGGTCAGGTCGCAACCGGCTTCGGTGTGGCCGGCGCGCATCAGCACCCCGCCCTTGCGCGCCTTGATCGGGAAGATATGGCCCGGCTGCACGATATCGCCAGCCTTGGCGTCGGCCGCCACGGCAACCTGGATGGTGCGCGCGCGGTCGGCGGCGGAGATGCCGGTAGTGACGCCTTCGGCGGCTTCGATCGATACCGTGAAATTGGTGCCGTAGGCGGTGCCGTTACGGCTGGTCATCATGCTCAGGTTGAGCTGGTCGCAACGCTCTTCGGTCAGGGTCAGGCAGACCAGGCCGCGCGCATGGCGCACCATGAAGTTGATCGCATCCGGCGTGACGAAATCGGCGGCCAGCACCAGGTCGCCCTCGTTTTCACGATCTTCTTCATCCACCAGAATCACCATGCGGCCGGCACGGAGTTCAGCAATGATTTCCTCTGTAGTTGCAATTGACATGTTTCGCCTTGAAGACAGCCGCACGGAAGCCTTGTGAGCAGTGCGCGGGCCATGAATTATGTTTAGGTTAATACTTTAAGTAGAATTGCGGCAGCGGCAGCGGCAGCGCCGCCGCCCTTGGCTATCCAAGCGTAAGCCAGAGGTAGCTATTTTAAAGGATTTAGCAGACTGAAAATGTTTTACGGACACTACTTTCGGCAGTTTCACGCTAAAACCCCGTGCAGCTGCCAGACAGGCCTGCTCAGGCCGCCATTGGTTGCATGTTTGCCAATGCCTCCGCCAGCAGCATAGGATCACCCAGGGCCAGCCGTTTCGAATCCGACAGCGCCTGCCGGAACGACTTGGCGCCAGGCATGCCCGCCATCAGCCCCAGCATGTGGCGGGTGATGCTGTTCAGGCGCAAGCCGTGGCCGTCGCGCCCGTGCAAGGCCAGCTGGCTGCGGATATACGGCAGCATCGCCTCGATCACCTCGGCGCGCGTCTTCGGCTGCGCGTCGGCCGCACCGTAGTAGCGGGCGTCGAAATCCGCCATCAGGTAGGGATTGTGATAAGCCTCGCGCCCCAGCATCACGCCATCGACATGCTGCAGGTGGAAATCGATCTCGGCGGTGGTCTTGATGGCGCCGTTGATGATGATTTCCAGCTCAGGGAAATCCTGCGCCAGCCGGTAGGCGTATTCATATTTCAAAGGCGGGATTTCACGGTTCTCCTTGGGGCTGAGCCCCTTCAGGATCGCGTTGCGCGCATGCACGATGAACGTCTGGCAACCGGCTTGCGCTACGGTGCCGACGAAATCGCGCACGAATTCATAGGATTCGGTCTGGTCGATGCCGATCCGGTGCTTGACGGTGACGTCGATAGCAACCGCGTCGCGCATGGCCTTGACGCAATCGGCCACCAGCGTCGATTCCGCCATCAGACAGGCGCCAAAAGCCCCCTTTTGCACGCGCTCCGAAGGACAGCCGCAATTCAGGTTGATCTCGTCGTAGCCCCACTGCTCGCCCAGCTTGGCGCTTTTTGCCAGGTCGGCCGGCTCGCTGCCGCCCAGCTGCAGTGCGACCGGATGCTCGACCTGGTCGAAATCCAGGTGCCGCGGGACGTCGCCGTGCAACAGCGCGCCGGTGGTCACCATTTCGGTGTACAGCCAGGTGTGGCGGGTGATTTGACGGTGGAATACGCGGCAATGGCGGTCAGTCCAGTCCATCATCGGGGCGACAGATATTTTTCTCCCCTTGTAGCTGGCCGACTTCTCAGCATTCACAGGGATTTCAGCGGTGTTTGATAGCATTTCAATTAGCAATAGGCAACGCTGGCAGGCTCAGATTTGCCCTTAAGGGAATTCGGTCACAACACCAGCGTTCGACATCCGAGCGCAAGGCCAATGGGACAAATCCCGTATGAAGCGCTCAGATAAAAGGATGAAGGCATTATAGCCGACATGTCCTTTCCTGGCCCGCTCCCTGCCGCCGGAACCGCCCTTATCCTGTTGATTTGACGAGGAAATTCCACAACTCGTCCGCGTATCAAGCTCAATCCGGTAAACATCGGCCTGCCCGGATCAGCGTCTCGTTCCGCTCCCGCAATTTTCAACTAAGCGTTTCAACAACCCTTATGCCGCCAGCCGGTGAGCTGTTGGAAGAAAAAGACAAATTCCTCGGAAATTGCCGTTCAGAACTGATAGTAATTGCTAATTGCAATCATTCTCAATACCATTCGTATCCTGACATTTCACAATGTTGCGCTTAAAAATATAACAATGAAGCACTCGGGGAGGCGAGGCCGGAATCACATTCCTGCTGGCGTCATGCGTGTTCAATCCAACTAAAAAAACAAATTAGATGTCACAAAACAAATTCGCGGCGCGGATCCGCGTCCGCAGAAAAGTCGGCTTGCCGCTGGCATTTGCAATGGCTTGCCTGCTGGCCGCATGCGGCGGCGGTGGCGGCAGCGACAACGGAAACAACGCCAGCACGCCGATTACACCGGCGCCGGACGGCGGGCTCAGCCAGGTCGCCAGCCTCGGCAAGAAAATATTCAGCGACCAGAGCCTGTCGGCCTCCGGCAAGCAGTCTTGCGCCACTTGCCACAATCCCGACAATGCGCACGCACAGAGCAATGACCTGGCAGTGCAACTGGGCGGCGCCAATCTCGATGTGCCCGGCTTTCGCGCCGTGCCGTCCCTGCGCTACCTGAACCTGACTCCGGCATTCTTCTTTGCCAGCGATGGCACCCCGACCGGCGGTTTCAATCGCGACGGCCGCGTCAACACGCTGGCCGAGCAATCGCAGCGTCCCTTCCTGGCGCCGCATGAAATGGCCAATGGCGGGAAGGCCGATGTGATCGCCAAATTAAAACAGGCGGCGTATGTCGAGGAATTCCGCCAGGTATTCGGCGCGGCCATCCTGGACAGCAGCGACGATGCCTTCAACCGTATCCAGCTGGCCTTGCAGCAATACCAGAAGGAAGATACGGCGTTTCATCCTTACGATTCCAAATACGATCAGTTCCTGGCCGGCAAAGTGCCGCTGGCGGCAGCTGAGTTGCGCGGACTGGCGCTGTTCAATAATCCAACCAAGGGCAACTGCGTCGCCTGCCACCTGAGCGCCAAGGGCAGCGACGGCTCGTCGCCGCTGTTTACCGATTTCACCTTCGACAACCTGGGCGTGCCGCGCAATCCGGCGATTGCCGCCACCGCCGATCCTGCTTACTACGACCTCGGCCTGTGCGGACCGGACCGCACCGACCTGAGCAACCGCAGCGAGCTGTGCGGCAAGTTCAAGGTGCCGACCCTGCGCAATGTCGCCACCCGCAAGGTGTTTTTCCATAACGGCTATTTCAAGACCTTGCGCGAAGCGGTCAGTTTTTACGTCAAGCGCGATACCAATCCGGAGCTGTGGTATCCGGCCGACGCCAGTGGCGCAGTCCAGAAATTCAACGACCTGCCCGAGCAGTACCGCAAGAACGTGAATATCACCGAAGTACCGTATAACCGGCAACCGAACATGCCGCCGGCATTGTCCGACAGCGAAGTCGACGACGTCGTGCAATTTCTCGGCACGCTGACCGACGGCTACAAAGCACAATAAAACTTAAGGGGAAATCCATATCATGAAAAAAAACATCCTGGCGCAAGCCATTGCATTGGCCTTGATGGCAAGCCCGCTGGCGGCGTCCGCCAGCGAAGCGGAATTGCTGAAGCGGCTCGACAAGCTGGCTGCTGAAGTCGAGCAGCTCAAGGCTGAACTGGCCGCCACCAAGAAGAAAACCGACACGGTTGAACAGCGCCAGGACGCGCTGGCAGCTGCACCGGCTGCACCGGCAGCGGTCGCGGTTGCCGCGGCCCCAGCCGCCGCTACGCCGGTCTCGACGGCAGCAGCTTCGCCGGCGGCCATGCTGGGACCGAATACCGTGCTGTCGAGCTACGGCGAGGTCAATTACACCCGCCCGCGTCATGACAGCAGCAACGCCCAGACCGACGTTGCCCGCGCCGTGATCGGCATCACCCATCGTTTCGACGAAAAGACCAAGATGGTGGCTGAATTCGAATGGGAGCACGCCGTCACTTCCGCCAGCGACAAGGGCGAGACTGAGGTCGAGCAGCTGTATGTCGAGCGCGAATTCAACAACGGCTTGCGCGCCAAGGGCGGCTTGTTCCTGATCCCGGCCGGCCTGCTCAACACCAACCACGAACCGACCGCTTATTACGGCGTCTATCGCAACTTTGTCGAAACCGCGATCATTCCATCGACCTGGCGCGAAGCCGGGCTTGGCTTGTCGCAGACGCTGGACAACGGCTTGAGCTGGGACACCGGCCTGACCACCGGCTTCGACCTGAGCAAATGGGACGCCTCCTCGGCCGACGGCCGTACTTCGCCTCTGGGCAGCATCCACCAGGAAGGCCAGATGGCCAAGTCGCACGACCTGAGCGTGTTCGGCGCCTTGAACTGGCGCGGCGTGCCAGGCTTGCTGCTGGGCGGTTCGGTGTTTACCGGCAAAGTCGGACAAAAGACACCGGATTTCGCGGCCCAGGATGCACGCCTGACCTTGTGGGACCTGCATGCCCGCTATACTCCCGGCAAGTGGGATTTGTCGGCGGTCTACGCACGCGGCACCATCAGCAACACCGAAGCCCTGAACCAGACCTTCGCCGGCCAGCCGACGCCGGTGCCGTCTTCGTTCTACGGCTGGTATACGCAAGCCGCCTACCAGCTGTGGAAGAATTCCGACTACGCTCTGACGCCGTTCGTGCGCTATGAACGCTTCAATACCGCCAACGGCTACGCAGCGATGCCGGCCGGCCTGGCAGTCGCCACCGGACCGAACGAAGGCGTGTGGACTACCGGCCTCAACTTCAATGTCGGCGAAGGCGTGGTGCTGAAGGCCGATTACCAGAAATTCAAGGTCGACACCGCGCGCGACCGCTTCAACCTCGGTCTGGGTTATGCTTTCTGATTTTAGATAATGAAACCTAGCCAAATAGCCACGCTGGCGGTCGCCGCCGGCGCCAGCTCCAGCGCCTTCGCCACCCAGTACTTGACGGTGGAGCAGGCGCAGCAAGCCATGTTTCCGGATGCCTCCGGCTTCAAGGACGCCAGCCTGCAGCTGTCGGGCGAGCAGATCAAGCAGGTTGAAAAACTCTCCGGCCTGCCGGTGCGTTCGGTCGGCTGGCGGGTGTTTGCCGCCTACAAGGGCGATGCCCAGCTGGGTTACGTGATCCTGGATGACGTGGTCGGCAAATTTGAACTGATCTCGTATGCCGTGGCGGTCAATCCCGACGCCAGCATCAAGCAGATTGAAATCCTCGCCTACCGCGAAAGCCACGGCTTTGAAATCAAGAGCCCGGCATGGCGCAAGCAGTTCGTCGGCAAGAGCGCCGGCGCCGGCGGCCTCAGCATAGGCGACGGCATCGCCAGCATCAGCGGCGCCACCCTCTCCTGCACCCATGTCACCGACGGCGTACGGCGCATCGCCGCAATCGCCCAGGTGATGCTGAAAAAATGAGACGGCGGGCGCAGCCCTGGCTGGGAACCCTGGTCGAGGTGACGCTGGCTGACAGCCTGGGCGAAGCGGAAGCGGCGCAAGCTTTCAACGCCGCTTTCGCGGCGATCGCCACGGTGCATCGCCTGATGAGCTTTCACGATGCCGCCAGCGACGTGGCCTGCATCAATCGCCTGGCGCCCGGCGACGCTATCGCTGTCGATGCGCATACCGCAACCGTACTGCGGATGGCGCTCTCGATACAGGCGGCAAGCGGCGGCCTGTTCGACATCGCTTGCGCCTCCAGGCTGGTGGCATGGGGGTTTCTGCCGCCAACCAGCCCCGCAGCCGCTCCGCACCACGGCGTCTGCTTGCACATCGACGAGCAAGGCATGGTGCACAAAACGGCGCCGCTGCTGATCGACCTCGGCGGCATCGCCAAGGGTTATGCGGTGGACCTGGCGGTCGAGACCCTGCGCGCGCTGCATATTGCTTCGGCCTGCGTCAATGCCGGCGGCGATTTGCGGGTGCTGGGGAAAATCCCTTATCCGGTCATGATCCGCGATCCGCGCTCGCCCACCCGTAGCGGCGCCCGCATCGACCTGAAAGACGGCGCGCTGGCTACCTCGGGCAGCTATTTTTCGCAAAAGATTGTGGATGGATGCATGCGCTCGGCGCTGGTCGACGCCGGCAGCGGCAATGCGCTGGTCGACAGCCGCAGCGCCACGGTGCAGGCGCCCGACTGCATGACCGCGGATGCCTTGACCAAGCTGGTGCTGCTCAGCGCCGACCCGCTGCATCCTTTATTGCAGCGGTTTGGCGCGACTGCTTTTATAATCTGAGCGATGCGCCAACTAAAACATCCCAAAAACAGCCTGCATCACCCCGGCCTGCGCTCGCACGTCATGCGCTTCCGGCTGGAACGCTGGCATCGCTTCAGCCTGTACGGCATCAGCAGCCTGCTGGTCGCCAGCGGCATCCTGTGGCTGCTGGCCCACTACTTCCTGCGCAGCGCCGGCGAGTTCGGCGAAACCGTCCATCCGCTTGAGCCATGGGCCATGAAACTGCATGGCGCCGCAGCCATGGCGACCCTGTTTTTCGTCGGCAGCCTGCTGAACAGCCATATCCGGCGCGCCCATCACGCGCGCCGCAACCGTTATTCCGGCTGGAGCATGGCGACGCTGCTGGCCTGGCTGACGCTGAGCGGCTATGCCCTGTACTACCTGGCCAGCGAAGCCAGCCGGCCGCTCTGGTCGGCCGGCCACTGGATCCCCGGCCTGCTGCTGCCGCTGCTGCTGGTATTGCATATCTTGCTGGGGCGGCGCGCTGCCCGCCGCTAGCATCCCCGGAACCGGCGGTTCAAGACAAGACCGGCAGCGTCTCGAATCGCCGTGTGTCCTCGCCGTATCTCCTATTTACTGCCGCGCCGGATTATTTTCCGCGAAATACTCATGGTTATCGGCATTGTCCAATGCTGAATCCGGATCGCTGATTGCCAGGCTGTGTGCGCCGCTTTGGCCGTAGACATGGTCGCCGGTGCCGGCCACTACCGTGAAGTGGCTGGTTTCATGCACCAGCGTGCCGGACTTGGAGTCGGTGCCGTTGGCCGGCGCTTGCCAGTAGGCGCCGCACAGGTAGACCGTGTAAGGCTGATCCGGATAGACGTAGGCGTAGGTGCCGGAATCGGAACAGCTGCAATCGAATTTATACGACTGGCCGCCGAGCGCGCTGCTGATATTGCCGTAGTGGCTGGCGGCGGTCGCATAGCGGCCGCTGGTGACGGCGCCGAACCACCAGGTGTAGCGGCTGCCGGTCTTGTTGGCGGCCAGGTAGCTCTTGGCATTGTTGGCGATCGAGACGGCGTCGCTGCGGGCCGTAGTCAGCGCGGTCTTCTGGCTGTTGCTGCAGCTGGCGAAACTGGTCGAGCCGCTGGCGTTGATCGCCCCCAGCAGGTCGCCGGAAGTCTGCTTGGATGAAGGCGCCGGACCGCCGTCGACGGTCAGCGGCAACGCATTGGTTTCCAGCGTAATGCCACCGCCGGCGCCGCCTGTCTTGGCCTGGACCGCATTGCCGGCTTCCCGTACCAGGGTCTCGGCGCTGCGCTTGTACTTGACCACGTACTGGCCGCCGCGATACATCTCGTAGTAGGCGCTGAGGTCGACCTCGACCGCCCGGCTTTCATTCGGTTTCAGCGTGATGTAGTCCTTGTCGGTGGCTGGCTTGCGTTTCACCAGCCGTCCCACATAGCGCACCGGCTGACCACCCAGCGCGACGCTGAACAAGTCGCCGCTGACGCCGTTCAGCGGCGTTTCCCAATTCAGGACATGCAAGGGCGCGGCGCTGGTGTTGCTGATGGTATACAGCACCTTGCCCGTCCCTGCCTCGCCTTTCGCACTCGCTTCCTGGATCGTTACCTGAATATCGGCCTTTGCTGCGTAAACCGAGCCGCTTACAACGATTGCCGCCACGCACGTGACGCCTGCCAACCATCTCTGAAAACTGACCATGGATTACCCCTCTTGAAGAGTTAAATGGACCCCTGCCTCATGAACACGGGTAAATTTATGCTATAGCACAAAGGAGGTGGTTGGCATCCTGGCAAAGTTAACAGGATGGCATGACTACCTGTGTACGCCTGGAAGAGTCGGCGCAGGCATGCCGCTTTCCAGAATGGGCGGCGCCAAGCGGCTCTACCGCAGGCGGCATAAACGGACTACCATCACCAGCAGGGATCCTCCATCGGCGCAATCGCCGGCGCGGGATCCGCCGCCGACCATCAAGGAGACCTCCATGCCCAGCCACCTGAACACCGACCATTTCTGGATGCCGTTCACCGCCAATCGCCAATTCAAGAGCAAGCCGCGCATGCTGGTGTCGGCATCAGGCATGTACTACGCCAGCGACGACGGCCGCCAGATCCTGGATGGCACGGCCGGCTTATGGTGCAGCAATGCCGGCCACTGCCATCCGAAGATCGTCGAGGCGATCCAGAAGCAGGCGGCGACCATGGATTTTGCGCCAGTGTTCCAGATGGGCCACCCTGTGGCTTTCGAAGCCGCCAGCGCACTGGTCGCCATCGCGCCGGAAGGCTTGAACCGGGTGTTCTTCTGCAATGACGGCTCGGAGTCGGTGGATACCGCGCTGAAGATCGCGCTGGCCTATCACCGGGTGCGCGGCGACGGCTTGCGCACGCGCCTGATCGGCCGCGAGCGCGGCTATCACGGCGTCGGCTTCGGCGGCATTGCGGTCGGCGGCATCGCCGGCAACCGCAAGCATTTCGGCCCGACCCTGGCCGGCGTCGACCACCTGCGCCATCCGCTGGATATTGCGCGCAATGCGTTTTCGCGCGGCTTGCCGGAACACGGCGCCGAGATCGCCGACGAGTTTGAACAGCGCCTGCTGGCGCTGCACGATCCAGCCACCGTGGCAGCCCTGATCGTCGAACCCATCCAGGGCTCGACCGGCGTCATCCTGCCGCCCAAGGGCTACCTGCAAAAGCTGCGCGCCATTTGCGACAAGTACAGCATCCTGCTGATTTTCGACGAAGTGATCACCGGCTTCGGCCGCCTCGGCGCACCGTTTGCGGCCGATTATTTCGGCGTGGTGCCGGACATGATCTGCTGCGCCAAAGGCCTCACCAACGCCAGCGTGCCGATGGGCGCGGTGATCGTGCGCCAGGATATCCATGACGCCTTCATGAGCGCCGCCAATGAAAACGCCATCGAATTCTTCCATGGCTATACCTATACCGCCCACCCTCTGGCCGCGGCCGCTGCGGTGGCTACCATGGCTGTCTACAAGAGCGAAAACCTGTTCGACCGCGCAGCTGCGACAGCACCGTACTTCGAGCAGGCGGCGCACAGCCTGAAGGGCCTGCCTTATGTCAAGGACGTGCGCAACCTGGGACTGGTGTGCGGGATCGAGCTGGAGCCTATCGCCGGCAAGCCGGGCGCGCGCGCCTTCGATGTCTTCCTCCAGTGTTTCTGGGAAAAAGGCGTGCTGATCCGCACCACCGGCGACATCATCGCCCTGTCGCCGCCGCTGATCATCGAGCCGGGCCAGATCGATCAGTTATTTGCGGCGATCGGCGAAGTGCTGAAGGCGCAGCATGCGGCGAGCCCGACAGCCGCTTGAGCATCGGCTGAAACCGCCTGGCAGCGGTCAATAAAAAACCCGCCGATACCTGCCCTGAACCAGGACGAGTATCGGCGGGTTTTTAGTGGCCGGACCAGAAGGTCCGGTGCACTGCGTGGCTTACGCGTCGCGCGAAGCCTTTTTACGCTCGTGTTCCTTCAGGTAGCGCTTACGCAGGCGGATGCTCTTCGGCGTGACTTCGACCAGTTCGTCGTCGTCGATGAATTCAACCGCATATTCCAGCGACATTTCGATCGGCGGCACCAGGCGCACCGCTTCGTCGGTGCCGGACGAACGGACGTTGGTCAGCTGCTTGCCCTTGATCGGGTTGACCACCAGATCGTTGTCGCGCGAGTGGATGCCGATGATCATGCCTTCGTAGACCGGGTCATTGTGGCTGACGAACATGCGGCCGCGATCCTGCAGTTTCCAGATCGCGTAGGCAACGGCCGCGCCGTCGTCCTGCGAAATCAGCACGCCATTGCGACGGCCGCCCAGCTCACCCTTGGAGGTGTCGACCGGTGCGTATTCGTCGAACACGTGGCTCATCAGGCCGGTGCCGCGGGTCAGGGTCATGAATTCGCCCTGGAAACCGATCAGGCCGCGTGCCGGAATGCGGTATTCGAGACGGACACGGCCCTTGCCGTCCGGTTCCATGTTTTGCAGGTCGCCGCGGCGACGGCCCAGTTCTTCCATGACGCCGCCCTGGTTCACTTCTTCGACGTCGACAGTCAGGTTTTCGTAGGGCTCATGGCGCACGCCATCGACCATCTTGAACACCACGCGCGGACGCGAAACGGCCAGCTCGTAGCCTTCGCGGCGCATGTTTTCGATCAGGATGGTCAGGTGCAATTCACCGCGGCCCGACACTTCGTAGGTCGAATCGTCGTTTTCAGCCTGCACTACGCGCAAGGCCATGTTGGCCTTCAGTTCGCGGTCCAGGCGGTCCTTGATCTGACGGGTAGTGACGAACTTGCCTTCGCGGCCAGCCAGCGGCGAGTTGTTGACCATGAAGTTCATGGTCAGGGTCGGTTCGTCGACCTTCAGCATCGGCAAGCCTTCCGGCGAATCCGGTGCGCAGATGGTGGAGCCGATGCTGATTTCTTCGATACCGTTGATCAGCACGATGTCGCCGGCCAGCGCTTCGTCGGTCAGCACGCGGTCCAGGCCGCGGAAAGTCAGCACCTGGTTGATGCGGGCCTTGGTCGGCTTGTCTTCCGGGCCGTTCATCCAGACCACGTCTTGCAAGGCTTTGACTTTACCGCGCAGGATACGGCCAACGCCGATCTTGCCGACGTAGGAAGAGTATTCCAGCGAAGTGATCTGCAGTTGCAGCGGGCCGTTAGGATCGTCTTCACGCGCAGGAACGTGCTTCAGGATCGCGTCGAACAGCGGCTCCATGTTGCCGTCGCGGACGGTGTCTTCCAGGCCTGCATAGCCTTTGAAGCCCGATGCGTAGATGATCGGGAAGTCCAGCTGTTCATCGGTTGCGCCGAGCTTGTCGAACAGTTCGAAGGTGGCGTTCACAGCCTTTTGCGGGTCGGCGTTTTCGCGGTCGATCTTGTTGACCACGACGATCGGCTTCAAGCCCAGCGCCAGCGCCTTGCGCGTCACGAAACGCGTTTGCGGCATCGGACCTTCCTGTGCATCGACCAGCAGCAGAACGCTGTCGACCATCGACAGTACGCGCTCGACTTCGCCGCCGAAGTCGGCGTGGCCCGGGGTATCAACGATGTTGATGTGGGTGCCCTTGTATTCGACTGCGCAGTTCTTCGACAGGATGGTAATGCCGCGTTCTTTTTCAATATCGTTCGAATCCATCACGCGTGCATCGACGTGCTGGTTGTCACGGAAAGTGCCGGATTGACGCAGCAATTGGTCAACCAGAGTGGTCTTGCCGTGGTCAACGTGGGCAATGATGGCAATGTTGCGGATAGCGCGAGGTGTGTTTGACATGGTCAGTTTGGAGATTGAAGAACTTAGTAAGTGCGCAGGTTACAGTTACGATTGCGCAGAATATTTATTGCGAGATTATTTATTGCTACAAATGCGGCCAAACATGCTCGCTAAGGCACTGCACGGAAGCACGGCAGATGTAGCGGAATTTGGGAGGCCGCGCATTATAGCATGACGCGCTGCACTACTTTATGAAAAGCCTTGTAATTTCAACGAGTTGCTGCCTTAAACGCAGCATATGCGTTGCTCAAAAGGCATTTATACGAGCTGTGCCGTGGCAATCAGGCGTTCGGGCGCCAGGACGCCGTATTCATGCAGCTGCGCGGTGCCCAGCAGTTGTCTTTCGGACATAGTATCTCCCGACTGCAAATACACACGCACCCGCCCAGCCTGCGCCGGCAGGGCCACGCCCTCTTTCGTCAGCGTCAGGCGCTGGCCTTGCAGAAAGCGCTTGGCCAGCGGTTCGGACAGCAGCACTTCAGGAAACGTCAGCAGCAGGCTGTCGACCGGCGCCAGCAAGGCGCTGCGCTGCTCCGGTTCGGCGTCAGCCAGTTGTTCCAGGGTGACGCAGCCGGCCAAAGTCAAATGGCCTACCTGGACCCGGCGCAGCTCTTGCAGGTGCGCACCGCAGCCCAGCGCGGCGCCGATGTCTTCGCCCAGCACGCGGATGTAGGTGCCCTTGCTGCAAGCGACGCGCAGGCGCAGGAACGGCGCTTCGTAGGTCAGGAATTGCAGTGTGTGAATGCTCACGTCGCGCGCTTCGCGTTCCAGCGTGATGCCGGCGCGGGCGTATTCGTAGAGCGGCTTGCCGTCGCGCTTGAGCGCCGAATACATCGGCGGCACCTGCTTGATGGGGCCCCGGAACTGCGCCAGCACGGCGTCGATCTGCTCCCGGCTGACGTTGACGTCCTTGCGTTCCAGGACCTCGCCCTCGGTATCGCCGGTGGTAGTGCTCACTCCCAAATGGATCAAGGTTTCGTAAGTCTTGTCGGCGTCCAGCAAATCCTGGGCGAACTTGGTGGCTTCGCCAAAGCAGAGCGGCAGCACGCCGGTCGCAAACGGATCGAGCGTGCCGGTATGGCCTGCTTTTTGCGCATTGAGCAAGCCTTTGGCCTTGATCAATGCGTCATTGCTGGAAAAGCCGACCGGCTTGTCCAGCAGCAGGACGCCGTTGAGCGGGACACGGATTCTTTTGGGTGGGCGTGATGCCATGGTAGCAATGCAAAAAGGGGAAAACGGAAACGGCTTGCCGTGGCAAGCCGCATCAAATGCGTGTCAATGACTGCCGATCAAACCTGATCAGGAAACCATTTATTCCTGGCCATCGTCCTTGGAACGGGTCGCGTTCGCCAGGTCGATCAGGCGCGACATCTCGACGCCGCGGGCGGTCGAATTGTCATGGATGAAATGCAAGGCAGGCAAGGTGTGGATAGACAGGCGGCGGCCAAGCTGGTTGCGCAAGAAACCGGCAGCCTGGGTCAGGCCCTTGACGGTATTCGCAATCGCTTCCTTGTCGTCGTTGAGCATCGTGAAAAACACCTTGGCATGGGCGTAATCCGGCGTCACCTGCACTTCAGTGATCGTGATCATGCCGACCCGCGGGTCCTTCAGTTCGAACACGATGATCTCGGACAAGTCCTTCTGGATCTGGTCTGCAACGCGCAGGCCGCGGCCGGGGATGGATTTACTATGTTTAGCCATACTTTTATTCGGCGCTGTTACACGCCATATCTTTCACAAATGAACTACCAACAACTTACCGGCATGACACAACTTGCCGCCAAACGAAAATCGGGCTTTTAGGCCCGATTTTCCTGCCTTACGCACCGGAACTGCATGCGTGTGCTTTGACTATTACAGGGTACGCGCGATTTCTTCGACTTCAAAGATTTCGAGGTGATCGCCTTCCTTGATGTCGTTGAAGTTCTTCAGGGTCAGACCGCATTCGAAGCCGGAACGGACTTCCTTGACGTCATCCTTGAAGCGTTTCAGCGAATCCAGCTCGCCCGTCCACAAGACTACGTTGTCGCGCAGCAGGCGGACCGAAGCCCCGCGCTTGACCAGGCCTTCGAGCACGTAGCAACCGGCGATCGCGCCGACTTTGCTGACCAGCAGGACCTGGCGAATCTCGACCAGACCCAGGTTCTGTTCGCGCTTCTCCGGCGACAGCATGCCGGACATCGCCGCCTTGATCTCATCGACAGCATCGTAAATGATGTTGTAGTAACGGATGTCGACGCCGTTGGCTTCCGCCAGCTTGCGTGCCTGTGCATCGGCGCGGGCGTTGAAGCCGATGATGACGGCCTTGGAAGCGACTGCCAGGTTGACGTCCGACTCGCTGATGCCGCCGACGCCGGCGTGCACCACCTGAACCCGGACTTCGCTGGTCGACAGCTTCTGCAGCGACTGCACCAAAGCTTCTTGCGAACCTTGCACGTCGGTCTTGATGATCATCGGCAGGTTCTTGACCTCGCCTTCGGCCATCTGGTCGAACATGTTTTCCAGCTTCGCGGCTTGCTGCTTGGCCAGCTTGACGTCACGATACTTGCCTTGACGGAACTGACCGATTTCGCGCGCCTTGCGCTCGTCTGCCATGACCATGACTTCTTCGCCGGCAACCGGCACTTCTGTCAGGCCCTGGATTTCGACCGGGATCGACGGACCAGCTTCGCTGATCGCCTTGCCGTTTTCGTCCAGCATCGCACGGACACGACCGTAAGCCGAACCTGCCAGCACGACGTCGCCGCGCTTCAAGGTGCCGGACTGCACCAGGATCGTCGCCACAGGACCGCGACCCTTGTCGAGACGCGCTTCCACCACCAGGCCGCGGGCCGGGGCAGCAACCGCTGCCTTCAGCTCCAGCACTTCAGCTTGCAGCAGGACTTGTTCCAGCAAGTTGTCGATGCCTTCGCCAGTCTTGGCCGATACCGGCACGAATGGCGATTCGCCGCCGTACTCTTCCGGCACCACTTGTTCCGCGATCAGTTCCTGCTTGACGCGATCCAGGTTGCCGCCCGGTTTGTCGATCTTGTTGATCGCCACCACCAGCGGTACGCCGGCTGCTTTCGCGTGGGCGATCGCTTCCTTGGTTTGCGGCATCACGCCGTCGTCGGCTGCCACCACCAGGATCACGATATCGGTCGCCTTGGCGCCGCGGGCACGCATCGCGGTAAACGCTTCGTGGCCCGGGGTATCGAGGAAGGTGATCATGCCGCGCGGCGTTTCCACGTGATACGCGCCGATGTGCTGGGTAATGCCGCCGGCTTCGCCGGAGGCAACCTTGGCGCGGCGGATGTAATCGAGCAGCGAGGTCTTGCCATGGTCGACGTGACCCATGACGGTGACCACCGGTGCGCGCGGCAGCAGTTCGGCGTCGGCATGTTCTTCGCCGTCGACCAGCAATGCTTCCGGATCGTCCAGTTTCGCAGCGTGCGCGGTGTGGCCCATTTCTTCGACCAGAATCATCGAAGTTTCCTGGTCCAGCACCTGGTTGATGGTGACCATCTGGCCCAGCTTCATCAAATGCTTGATGACTTCCGAAGCCTTGACCGACATCTTGTGCGCCAGTTCAGCGACAGTAATGGTTTCAGGAACATAGATGTCCTTGATGACCGCTTCTGTCGGCGCCTGGAAATTGCTTTCGTGATCGTCGTTATGCGAACCACGGCGGCCCTTAGGACCACCGCGCCAGCCATCGCGCCCGCCGCCGGTATTGCCGCGGGTCTTGATGCCGAGGCCGCGCTTCTTGGCCGCATCGTCCTGCCAGGTCGAAGAGACGTTGGCGGACTTGATCGACTTCTTGTCGACCACGACCTTCTTGTCGTCCTTCTTCTCGCCCGGCTTCTTGTCAGCAGGCTTGTGCAAGGTGCCTTCGGCGGCCTTGGCCGGGGCAGCGACAGGCGCTACCGGCTCAGGCGCCTTGATCACGCGGCGCGGCGCATTCATCATGGCCTTGATCTGCGCCACTTCATCCTGCACAGCCTTGCGGGCGCGTTCGGTCGCAGCGGATTTCTCTGCGGCTTCCTTGGCGGCTTGCGCAACCTTTTGCTTGGCTTCTTCGCTGGCCAGGCGTTTCTTTTCTTCTGCCGCCGGATCTTCCTGCTTGACAGGCGCATCGGCGCTGGCAGCCACCGGGGCCGGTGCTTGCGCAGCGGCTTTCTTGGCTTCCAGTTCAGCTTTCTTGGCGTCGCTTTCCGCTTTTTGCGCAGCCTTGGCTTGCGCTTCCTTCTCGGCTTCCAGCTTGGCCAGGCGTTCTTGTTTTTCCAGCAATTCGGCTTCCTGGCGAGCGATCAATTCTGCCTGACGGCGAGCCTCTTCCACCCGGCGTGCCTGTTCCGCTTCGTCGACGACGGGTGCGGCAGGCGCGACTGGTGCTGCCGCTACTTCGGCAACCGGCTCGTCACGCTTGACGAAAGTACGCTTCTTGCGCACTTCAACCTGGATCGTGCGCGACTTGCCGGTGGCGTCAGCCTGCTTGATCTCGGTGGTTTCCTTGCGGGTCAGCGTGATTTTCTTCTTTTCGCTATCTGGGACGGCGCCGTGCGAACGGCGCAGGTGTTCCAGCAGGCGATCCTTGTCTTCTTTCGACAAGGCGTCGTCAGTCGAATTTTTCTGGACGCCAGCCGATTGCAGTTGTGTCAGCAGCAAGTCCGCTGGCATCTTCAGTTCGGTGGCAAATTGGGCTACATTGTTACTCGCCATTCAGTCCTCTTTTTCTATGTGGCGCGGCAGACGATACGGAACCTCTCGGATCACTCGATCACTTGGCTTCCGCTATATTCCATGCCTTGGCTTGCAGGGCCTTGGCATGATCATCGTACTTGGCATCGATGAGTTTCATCTCATCGTCGGTCACATCTTTAAACTCTTCTTCAATCAAATGACGCGCACGGTCGGCCGACAAAGCCAGGATCGCGCCAAACTCGTCATACGCCAGGGCGGCGAAGGCAGCCAATGTCTTGACTCCCGCCAGGCCCAGCTTGCCGGCGGTAACCCGGTCCATGCCTTCGAAGTTGACCAGCGCATCTTCCATGCCTTCCAGTCCTTCTTCCGAGGCAATCGCTTCGGTCACCAGGGCATCGCGCGCCCGGTTGCGCAGTTCGTTGACGGTGTCTTCGTCGAACGAATCGATCTCCAGCATTTCGGTGATCGGCACGTAGGCGATCTCTTCCAGGCTGGCGAAACCTTCTTCCACCAGGATGTCGGCGACTTCCTGGTCGACGTCCAGCTTTTCCATGAACAGGGTGCGGATCGCCGCGGTTTCCACGGCCGATTTGTCGGCCGATTCTTCCGCTGTCATGATGTTGATCTGCCAGCCGGTCAGTTCTGCCGCCAGGCGCACGTTCTGGCCGCCGCGGCCGATGGCGATGGCCAGGTTCTCTTCATCGACGACCACGTCCATGGCATGCTTCTCTTCGTCAACCATGATCGAAGAAACATTGGCAGGCGCCAGTGCGCCGATGACGAATTGCGCCGGGTCTTCCGACCACAATACGATGTCGACCCGCTCGCCGCCCAGTTCGCCAGTCACGGCCTGCACGCGTGAGCCACGCATGCCGACGCAGGTGCCGATAGGATCGATGCGCTTGTCCGCGGTATACACGGCAATCTTGGCGCGTACGCCAGGGTCGCGCGCCGCCGATTTGATTTCCAGCGAGCCTTGCTCGATTTCCGGGACTTCCAGTTCGAACAGCTTCATGATGAATTCCGGCGCGGTGCGCGACAGGATCACTTGCGGGCCGCGAGCATTGCGGTCGATGCGCAGGATGAAGGCGCGGACGCGGTCGCCGATACGCAGGTTTTCCTTAGGAATCGTCTGGTCGCGCGGCAAGCGTGCTTCGATCTTGCCTGACTCGACGATGGCGTCGCCGCGTTCCATCCGCTTGATGGTGCCGGTAACCAGCGAATCGCCGCGTTCCAGGAAGTCGGCCAGGATCTGTTCGCGCTCAGCGTCGCGGATCCGTTGCAATACGACTTGCTTGGTGTCTTGCGCAAAGCGGCGGCCGAATTCAACCGATTCGATCGGCTCTTCGATATGGTCGTCGACTTCGACGTCGTCAATCTGCTCCTTGGCTTCGAACAGCAGGATTTCCTGGTCCGGCAATTGCAGACCCGCTTCATCCGGCACAACGTGCCAGCGGCGGAAGGATTCGAACTCTCCGGTTTCACGATCGATCGTGACGCGGATATCGACGTCGCCCTCGTAGCGTTTTTTGGTTGCCTGTCCAAGCGCGTGTTCGAGCGCACCGAACACAACATCCCGATCGACGTTTTTTTCATGCGCGAGCGCATCGACCAACAATAAAATTTCGCGACTCATGCTTTGCGACTCCTAAAATCCACTTGCGGCACCAGGTGTGCCTTATCTACGTCAGCGAGCGTAAAATCCAACACCGCCGACCCATCTTTTGTTTCAAATTCGATTTTCAAATTCTCGCCGTCGGGTTCGCCGAGGACGCCTTGAAATGACTTCCGATGTGCTGCGCCCGGCATCGCCACGCGCAATTTCACGACCGCTTCCTTGCCGGCAAAACGCACATAGTCAGCCAGCTTCTTCAGCGGCCTGTCCAGGCCCGGCGACGATACTTCCAGCCGCTCGTACACGACATTTTCCACCGTCAGCACGTGCAACAGCTGATGCGTCACTTTTTCGCAATCTTCTACCGTGATCTGGCCCTGCTCGGCGTTTTCCGGCGTGAAATCGATGTATACGCGCAACAAGCCACGCGCGGCCTTTTCGAATTCGACCAGTTCGTAGCCCATGCCAACCACGGTTGTTTCAATCAGCTCCAGCAACTGCAAGGCAACTCCCTATAAATATAGCTTGCGGCCCGGCGATTGCAGGCCCGAATGAATACGCACAAGCAGCACGCACGACTTAAACGCCGCTAAAAACGAAAAGCAAAAAAAAAATGGGCATCTGCCCATCTTCTTATCGTTTGTCATTTCAAGCAGTTTCGCGAGACCGGCTGCGCATCAAATCGAATTCTTCAACCGATATTCAATTTAATTTCGCTTTAAATCTCGTTAATGACTTCTGTTAACTTGTAAATTATAAACGATTGGGCTATGTACCGCAATGCAGGAAGTTTGCATTTATTGACAATCGGCCGCCAGCAGACAGTAAATTAATCATTAATGCAACACTTCCCGCCACTTCTTTCCACATCGTCCAGGGCGGCAAAAGCCGCCAGGGACAAGAACGCCGGTCAGCCGCGCGGCCGTCGGCGCGGTACGCCTTGCGCGCCATAATGACCGCCGCCAGTTGGTCCGCCGGCCGCCTTGTTAGGACGCGCCGGACGGGCAAAACCACCGCCGCCGCCATTGCGCCGATGCTGCCCGGCATCCGGGAAGCCCAATGCGGTCTGCAACGGATCCGGCTGGCGGCTGCGCGGCTGGCCGCCACCGCCCTGCGGGCGCCCTTGGCCGCCGCCTTGCGGACGACCTTGACCACCACTCTGCGGACGGCCTTGGCCGCCGCCCGGGCCACGGCCCTGGTTGCCACGCGGCTGACCGCCAAAACCCGGGGCGCGATAAACGCCCGGACCTTGCGGCGCGCTATCGGCACGATTGCCGTTAGGCTCGCGATCCTTGTTGAAATCGGGACGGCCCTTGCCGCCGCCGGCATTCTGGCCGGCTGCCGGCTTGTCCAGCCCGTACGCTGCCATCATGTCGCGTACCGCATTCTCATCCAGCTCTTCCCAGCGGCCGCGCTTGAGGCCGCGCGGCAGCGTCATGGCGCCGTAACGGGTACGGATCAGGCGCGACACAGTCAGGCCGATAGCCTCGAACATGCGGCGCACTTCACGGTTACGGCCTTCGCCGATCACCACGCGATACCATTTATTGATGCCTTCGCCGCCACCGTCTGCAATCTTGGTGAATTGCGCCAGGCCGTCTTCCAGCTCGACGCCTGCCAACAGCTTCTGGCGCATGCCTTGCTCCAGTTCGCCCAGGGTGCGCACCGCGTATTCGCGGTCGATGCCGTAGCGCGGGTGCATCAGGCGGTTGCACAGGTCGCCCGAAGTGGTAAACAGCAGCAGGCCTTCAGTATTGAAGTCCAGTCGCCCGACGGCCAGCCATTTGGCTGCCTTCATATTAGGCAAACGGTCGAATACCGATGGACGGCCATCCGGGTCGTTGTGGCTGACGATCTCGCCAGCCGGCTTGTGGTACACCAGCACCCGTGGCGGACGCTTGCTGACCTTGCGTTGCAGCAACTTTCCATTGATGCGGATCTGGTCGGTCGGCAAGATACGCTGGCCGATATGGGCCGGCTCGCTGTTGACCGACACCCGGCCGGCGATAATCAATTCTTCCATGTCGCGCCGCGAACCGAGGCCGACTTCCGCCAGCACCTTGTGCAGCTTAGGCGCATCATCTTCAGCGGTGAGGTCGCGCCGGACCACTTTCTGCGCAGCCTGGCGGCGGTCATTAGCGTCTTCAGCGGTCACCAGCGTGTCGAAGGACTCGGAGGTAACGAAGGAGAAAACTTCATCGGCGTCGGCGCCGCGGCCGCCCGGCTTGCCGTTGCGTTGGCCTGGCTTGCCATTCTGTGCTTGCGGTTTCTTGCCTTTTTGCTGGCGGTCGCGCGAATTGCGGTCAGCGCCGCGTTCGCCGCTACGGCCATTGTTGCGCTCGCCACGCGGCTGGCGCGGCTCGCCCGCATCGCCAGGCTGGGCTACAGCCGGCTGGCCGTCAGCGGCGGCCAGATTGCCGCCTTCAGCTGCGGCTTCAGCGGCAGCCGAAGACTCTTGCGCGCGCTGGGCGGCACGGTTGCTGCGCAAGGCGCGCGGACCGCGCACGCCGCGCTTGACCGGCCGCTCGCGCGACGCGGTTTCCTGATTTGCTGTTGAATCGACGAATGGCGCCGCTTCCGCTACCACCGGCGCTGCCGCGGCAGGCGCTTCGACGCTGACAGCCACTGGCTCGGCAGCCGCCGCCGCTTTCTTGCGTGGCGCGGCTTTCGGCTTGGCCGGGGCTGGCGCCTCAGTTGTATTTACAGCAACAGAAACGATTTCCGATGCAGCACTGCCTTCGTCGGCGGCCGCAGCGACTTTCTTGCGCGGCGCACGCGGTGCACGCTTAACCGGCTCGGCCGCGACGGGCGTCTCTGCAACGGCCGGCGCTTCCGCCGCGGCTTTGCGCGCTCTCGGCTTTTTGGCTGGCTTCGGTTCAGTGGCGGCTGTCACGTCGACGACCGGTGCATCATTGGAACTAGGTGGGTTCATTATTCAGGTGTTGGTTATGCCGACCTGGCGTGGCTTCATCATCCGATGCGGGCGCTTGGTCGTTGGTGTGGGTTTCATTCGATGCAACGGTTGTTTCCTGCGGCTGAGCAATGATTTCCTCAACCGTTTCCGCCGCATTTTCCGTCATGGCTTCCGATTCGCCGATGGCTCCATCGACAACATCTTCCGCCAGTGGTTCTGCAATCTGTCCTGCGTCCGCGGAGCCGTCGGCTGCAATATGCGCTTCCTGCTGATCTTCTTGATCCTGCACATCCTGCGCGGCTAGCCCGGACTCCAGTTGTTCTTCACTTGCTTCCCTGGCCGCGGCGGCGTCCAGCACCGCCCTGGCCTCCAGGCTCGCTTCCAGATCCGCTTCCAATGCCTGCAATTCGAGCAGATTGCCTTCCTGCATGTCATTGCGGGCAACCTGCTGTAGCGGCGGCAGCTGATCCAGCGAGGTCAGGCCGAGATCGTCGAGAAAATGCTTGGTGGTGGCGAACAAGGCCGGCCGTCCTGGCACATCGCGATGGCCGATGGCCTCGATCCAGCCGCGCTCCTCCAGCATTTTTACGGTCTGCGAATTGACTGTGACGCCACGGATTTCCTCGATATCGCCGCGGGTTACCGGTTGACGATAGGCAATAATTGCCAAGGTTTCAAGGGTGGCGCGCGAGTATTTCGGCGGCTTTTCCGGGTTCAGGCGCTCCAGGTAGACTTTCATCTCCGGGCGGCTCTGAAAGCGCCAGCCGGTCGACAGGGCAACTACCTCGATGCCCTTATCCGCCCAGTCGGTACGCAGCTCCTCGAGCATAGACCTGATCGCATCTGCATTGATTTCTCCGTCTTCCTCGCCGCTATCGTCGCCATTGCGCGCATACAGCTTTTTCAAGTCGTTAAGCGACAGCGGCTCGTGAGCACAGAGCAATGCAGTTTCGAGGACTTTCTTGGCCTCAATAGTATTCATGTACGACGTAGTTTATTTAAATTTTATTAAAAAATTCGCAGAGCTTATGTTCAACGGCAGGCGTCGTTAATCCGCCTGATGCCCGGTCGAAGAAAAAGCTGTTGATACTGCTGTCCAGCGCCCGTTAGAGGAGGATTAATGAGGGCGGGGACAATAAGACATGAATAAGACAGCCGCACCACGGGTGCACCGCTCGTTCCTTAGATTTCAATCCAGCCGGCCGGGCTAAAGCTGCAACCGGTCCGTCATTTATCGAAAAATGTTGAGACACAGTTTAGCACAAAGCTTATAGCGAGGGCGGATTGATCTTGCGGATGTGGTTATTTGACGATAGACCCGCGGTCTATCGCAATGCAGGGCGCATCTGGCTGACGTGCCCCGTTTGGCAGATTGGCAGGCGTGCTTAACTGCCGCGATAGGTGGAATACGACCATGGCGACACCACCAGCGGCACGTGGTAGTTCTGATCGGCGTGGGCAATGCCAAAAGCCAGCGTGACGCGATCAACAAAACGCGGGCTTGGCAGGTCAATTCCTTGTGAAGCGAAATAGTCCCCGGCCGAAAACACCAGCTCGTATTGTCCGGCCTGCATCTCTTCGCCCTGCAGCAAAGGCACGTCAACCCGCCCATCCTGATTGGTCACGGCGCTCTTCAACAGGCTGCGGCCGGCGGCGCTGACTGAATACAGTGCGATTTTGACACCGACGCCCGGCTTGCCCTGGGTAATATCCAGAACGTGCGTACTTAATTTTCCAACGGCGTTTCCCATGACAATTCCCTATATCGATTAGTTGAAAACGAGTATCGATCAAATGATATACCGCAGGGTCCAGGTCAATATACTATCCGGCATATATTAATCATGGCTGCAGCACACATAATTCAGGCAACGCATTCAGATCAATCGCACACTCCAGGCCCAGCAATGACCATCAACACCGATCCCCACTACCCGCGCGACATGACCGGCTACGGCCGCAAGCCGCCCCACCCGCAATGGCCGAACAAGGCCCGGATCGCCCTGCAGTTCGTGCTGAACTATGAAGAAGGCAGCGAAAACTGCGTGCTGGACGGCGACGCCGGCTCGGAAACCTTCCTCTCTGAAATCATCGGCGCCCAGAGCTTCCCGGCGCGCCACATGAGCATGGAATCGCTGTACGAATACGGCTCGCGCGCCGGCGTCTGGCGTTTATTGCGCATGTTTGAAGAGCGCCGCCTGCCGCTGACCGTGTTCGGTGTTGCGCGCGCGCTACAGCGCAATCCGGAAGCGACCGCCGCTTTTCAAGAACTTGGCCATGAAATCGCCTGCCACGGCCTGCGCTGGATCAGTTACCAGAATATCGACGAAGCCACCGAACGCGCGCATATCGCCGAAGCCGTCAGCGTCATCCGGCAATTGACCGGCAGCGCGCCCCTCGGCTGGTATACCGGCCGCGATTCGCCCAACACCCGCCGCCTGGTGATGGAACACGGCGGCTTCAGCTATGACGCCGACCACTACGGCGACGACCTGCCGTTCTGGGAACAGGTCAGCTTCAAGGACGGCAACGGCAAGGCGCAGCTGATCGTGCCCTATACCCTGGACACCAACGACATGCGCTTCGCCGCCATGCAAGGCTTCAATTCCGGCACCCAGTTCTTCGACTACCTGAAAGACGCCTTCGACGTGCTCTACCGCGAAGGCGATCCGCATGGCCTGAACCGGCCGAAAATGCTGTCGGTCGGCCTGCACTGCCGCCTGGTCGGCCGGCCCGGACGCGCTGCCGCGCTGGCGCGCTTCCTCGACTATGTGCAGAGCCACGGCCAGGTATGGATTACCCGGCGTATCGACATCGCCGACCACTGGCGCGCGACGCATCCGTTTTCGGCATAACGCTTTTTCAACCCGCCGTGGCGGTTCCACGGACCTTGCTTGAACACGGACGCGTGTTGTTTCAGATGAATAAAACCGGAAATTTATTTACTACTTATTTACCATCTTATAAAAATCAGGAGACAGGGATGTACCCAGTTAAAAACAAATTGAAAAAACTGCAACTCGCAGCGGCCCTCGGCGCGACGATTGCACTGCCAGCGATGGCCCAGACGTCGGTCCAGGTCACAGGCCTGGTCGATACCTACGTCGGCTCGCTCAAATACAGCGGCGACTCGGGACGCACCAGCGTGGTCGACAGCGGCGGCATGACCACTTCGTGGATCGGCTTCAAGGGCACCGAGGACTTGGGCGGCGGGCTCAAGGCCAAGTTCAACCTGACCTCGTTCTTCCGCTCCAACACCGGCGCCACCGGCCGCTTCGACGGCAACGAAACGATGTTCTCGCGCGACGCCAACGTCGGCCTGACCGGCAACTTCGGCGCGGTTTCCCTGGGCCGCGACCTGGCGCCCAACTTCCTGCCTTCGATCCTGTTCAATCCGTTCGGCGATTCGTTCAAGCTGTCGCCGCTGATCCTGCACATGGATGTGCCTTGGTTCAACGCATCCGGCTGGACCAACTCTGTCGCCGGCGATACCGGCTGGAGCAACGAAATCATTTACACGACGCCGGACTTCGCCGGCCTGAAAGCCAATTTCCACTATCAATTCGGTGAACAGGCGGGCAACAACGGCAAGAACAATATCGGCGCCAACGTCCTGTATTTCCACGGTCCGCTGGCATTGACCGCCTACTATCAACGCGTCAAGGTCAACAACCCGCTGGAGCTGTCGCCCGGCAACGTCCAACCTGCCACCAATATCCCGCTGCCAAGCGGCATGATGGCGGCGCGCCAATCGAACTGGTTCCTGGGCGCCACCTACGACCTTACCGTCGCCAAGCTGTTCGCCACTTACGACCAGACCTCGCATGACATCGACCTGAAAGACAAGACGCTGCAACTCGGCACCAGCATCCCGCTGGGCCAGGGCGCGGTGCTGGCGTCCTGGGCCAACACCAAGCGTTCCGGCGCAGCGGTGGGCGAGTCGCTCAAGCGCAATACGGCATCGCTGGGCTACGATTACAATATGTCGAAGCGCACCGACCTGTATGCGGTCTACATGTACGACAAGATCACCGAGCAAACCGTCGGCAACAGCGTTGCTTTCGGTATCCGCCATCGTTTCTGATCGACGGACAATGCAATAAATAAGCTGATACAGTAGCCGCACCCGATGCGCGTCGATCGCCTAGCCGATCGGCGCGCGTTTTAACGTTTGGATTCCTATGCCGGCAGACTCCACCATCAGCAGCGCCGAATGGCAGGTACGCAAGGATCTGGCGGCCTGCTACCGCCTGTGCGCCTTGAAGCATTGGGACGACCTGATCTACACCCACATTTCTGCCTCGGTGCCGGATGAACCCGGGCATTTCCTGCTGAATCCGTTCGGCTATCGCTTTGACGAAGTGCGCGCATCGAACCTGGTCAAGATCGATGCCAGCGGACAGGTCGTCGGCGATTCGCCGCACCAGGTCAATGTCAGCGGCTTCGCCATCCACGGCGCGGTCCATGCGGCCAGACCGGACGCTGTATGCGTCATGCATCTGCACAATGTCAACGCCGTGGCGGTCAGCGCCCTGGACGACGGCTTGCTGCCGATTTCCCAGCACGCGCTGCGCTTTTATGAACAGATCGCCTATCACGACTATGAGGGCCTGGCGCTGACGCCGACAGAGCAGGAACGCATGGTTGCGCGCCTGGCCCAATTGCCCGCCATGCTGCTGCGCAACCACGGCAGCCTGGTATGCGGCCGCACCGTGGCCGAAGCCTACGTCCTCATGGATACGCTGGACAAAGCTTGCGAAATCCAGCTCAAGGCGCATGCCGGCGGCAGCAGGCTGAAGCTGCCGTCGCAGGAAATCTGCCGCAAGACGCGCGACCAGCTGCTCGGCGACGGCAGCCCGGAAGGCCAGCTGGAATGGCCTGCCCTGCTGCGCCAGTTGGATGCCATCGACCCCGGCTACCAATACTGATCATTTTTTATAGAAAGGATTTTCCATGCCGACTTTCAACGTGCAAATTTTCGAAGGCCGCAGCGCCGAACAAAAGCGCGCTTTCGTCCAAGCCATCACCGAAGTGACTTGCAAGACCCTGGACTGCGGGCCGGAATCGGTGGACATCATCATCCAGGAAGTCAAGCGCGAAAACTGGGCCACCGCCGGCAAGCTGTGGTCGGAATAAACGCCAGATCAATATCGCAGGCGTAAAAAATGGAGCCGCTTGAACGCGGCTCCATTTTTTTAACCAGGCAAAAGACGATCAGTTGACCGTCCGCCCTGCCTTATCCCGATCAGGCAAATGCGCCGATCTTCTCAACCACCGCATTGCGCACCGAACCGCTCACCACAAACGACTGCGCCGCCGCGATATCGTTGTGGAACCAGCGGTCGCCGTCCAGGCAAGCCGGAATCTGGCGGCGGATTTCCTGGTAAGCCGCCTGCGTGCCTGTGCCCAGCACAAAGCCCGGCAGCAGGTCTTCCGTCATGGTCAGCGCCTGCGCCGCCAGCAGCATCTCGACGCCGATGATGTACTGCGTGTTGGCCACCACCGTGGCCGCCTTGCGCGCGCACCAGGTCGAGTTCGAGACGTGGTCTTCGCTGTTGCCCTTGGCCGGGATACTGTCGACGCTGCCCGGCATGCACAGCGTGCGGTTTTCCATCACCAGCGAACTCATCGAACATTGCACCACCGGATAGCCGGTATTGACGCCGCGCACGCCGCTCATCAGGTTGCGCGGCAAGCCCCACGACAGGGTCGGGTCGATCAGGCGGGCGATGCGGCGTTCGCAGATACTGCCCAGGTCGGTGATCGCCATCGCCAGCAAATCCATCGCCTGCGCCAGGTACTGGCCGTGGAAATTGCCGCCGGAGATGATCTCGAAGCCGCCGCCTTCCTTATCAAAGATCAGCGGGTTGTCGGTGGCCGAATTGATTTCCTTGTCGACGATATTGTCGATATAGTCCAGCGCATCGAACACCGGGCCGTAGACTTGCGGCGCGCAGCGCAGCGAGTAGACGTCCTGGATGCGCGAGCTGTAAGGGATGTCGGTGCGGCGCGACTCTTCCGGAAACTGCACCGAACGCGCTTCATGGGTGGTGCGGGTGGAACCCGACAGCAGCTTGCGGATGATGGCGGCGGTCTTGATCTGGCCGGCGTGCGGACGGGCTTGCTGGATGCGGTGGTCGAACGCCGCCATTTCGGCGCGCATCGCTTCCAGCGTCAGGCCCAGCGACAGGCAGGCGTCGCTCAGCAGGTTGCGCGCATCGTGCGCCACCAGCACCGCCACCGCCAGCGAAGCGGTGCAGCCGTTGATCAGGGCCGATGCATCTTTCGCCTTGAGGTCGAACTTGACCGGACCGACGCCGGACTTGGCGATCGCCTCCGGCGCGCTCATGCGCTGGCCCTGGTACATCACTTCGGCTTCGTCGAAGCCGGCGATTGCCGCCGCCAGATAGGACAGAGGCGCGAGGTCGCCGGAGGCGCCGACCGAGCCTTTTTGCGGCATGATCGGATGGATGCCGGCATTCAGGAAAGCCAGCAGGCGGTCCACCACTTCCACCCGCGGCGCGGAATAATTGCTGGCGAAGGCGTTGGCGCGCAACAGCATGGTGGCGCGGCTGACTTCTTCCGAGAACGGCTCGCCGATGCCGGCGCAATGGGCCTTGATCAGCTGGGTCTGGAACAGCTCGATGTGCTCGACCTTGATGCGGGTGTCTTTCAGCAGGCCGACGCCGGTGTTGAAGCTGTACATCATCGGCGCTTCGTCGTGCATCCAGGTCGATTCGATGTAGTCGCGGCTTTCCTTCAGCGCAGCGCGCGAGGAGTCGGCCAGGGTGACCGCCAGGTGCGGCGCGCGGGCGACGGCTATCACTTGCTGGGCGCTCAGGTTGAAGCCGTCGATGGTGATGGTTTGGGACATGGGAACTCCAAAGATTTCTTAAATGAGGTCGAGCGCGGAAGGCGACCGAGCGTGGCAGCTCAATCGGCTTCCGGCTTTCAGGGCGGCAGTGCCGGACTTACTTGGCGCCTGAGGTATACCAAGTACCGATCAGGGCGCGCTCTTCGTCGGTGATATGCGTCAGGTTAGCCAGCGGCATGGCCTTCAGCTGCACCGCTTGCTGATAGACCTTGTCGGCGTGTTGCCGAATCTGGTCCGCCGTCTGCAGCATCACGCCGGCCGGAGCGGTAGCAAAGCCTGGCTGGGTCGGCTGCGCCGAATGGCAGGTGGCGCAACGCTGGCCGATGATTTCCTGGATATGCGCCATATCGGCGGTCGGAGCGGCAGCGGCTGCCGCAGTGGAACCGCCGGCAGCTACGGCAACGTCTGCCTTGGCAACCGGCGCCACCGGCTGGACCGGCTTCGGCGCAATCGCAATCGCCACTGCCAGCAGCAAGGCAACGCCGGCAATCGGGTAGCCGAGCGAAACGCGGCCGGCATGACGCAAGTTGAAGAAGTGACGGATCAACGCGCCGGCTGCAATAATCGCCGCCAGGATCAGCCAGCTGTACGGATGGTTGTAAGTCATGCCGTAGTGGTTGCTGATCATGATGAACAGCACCGGCAGCGTGAAATAGTTGTTGTGCACGCTGCGCTGCTTGGCCTTCTTGCCATAGATAGGGTCAGGCGATTTGCCGACGCGCATCGCTTCCACCAGCTTGCGTTGCCCCGGAATGATCACCATCAGCACGTTACCCACCATCATGGTGCCGATCATGGCGCCGACATGGATATACGCAGCGCGGCCGCTCAGCAGGTGCGTCAGCACAAAGGCTGCGGCAACGATGAACACATACATGACGATGCCGAGCAGGCCTTCGCGTTTGCCCAGCGGCGAACGGCACAGCACGTCGTAGACGGTCCAGCCGACCACCAGCGTGCCGAGGCCGACGCCGATCGCTTGCCAGGTATTCAGATCGGCCACATCCTTGTTGATCATCATGGCCGAAGCATTGAAGTAATAGACGATGAACAGCATGGCGAAGCCCGATAGCCAGGTGGCGTAAGCTTCCCATTTGAACCAGTGCAGGTCGTCCGGCAGTTCCGCCGGCGCGACCAGGTATTTTTGCGGATTGTAGAAGCCGCCGCCGTGGACCGCCCACAGCTCGCCGGAGACGCCCTTCTTGGCCAGGTCGGAACCAGGTTTCGGCGGCCGGATCGAATTGTCGAGCCAGACGAAATAAAAGGATGCGCCGATCCAGGCGATACCGGTGATCAGGTGCAGCCAGCGAACCAGCAGATTGAGCCATTCGACTCCGTATGAAACTAACAATGCATCCATGTCTTCCCCAACGATTATTACTCGTCTGCCACCGCGGGCTCTGCAAACGAAAGAGGTACGTCCTCCAACACGGCCGCGAACTTTTTTTAACAACCCAGCTCCGCTACGGCCAACATGATCCGATAAGCAAGATACCTGCCTGCCCATCCTTCATCTTCCCCTGCCTGCGCTCAGGCCCCGTCAGGAAATAAGTTGAACATTTGTGCTGGCCGCAGCTGGCGCGCTGCCGCGTTGTCCACCGCTTACAGTGCTCGCACTGCCGCGCGTCCGGCGCCTTGCATCGCATCGAGCTACGGCCGCCCAAATGCCCAACTTATTCCCTGACGGGCCCTTAACCTCAAAAGCGCGCCAGATTCACGCAAGATAAACGCAACCGGGTTTTAAAACATGGATATCCAGATATATTTGACATACGCATATCCATATAACAAAATGAACTCCGACAGGGCGTATAAATACTAAACCAATAAATCAATAAATATAAATTGTAGGAGACAACATGGCCAAGCTTCCGGACCACCTGGATATCCATCTGATACGCATCCTGTATCTGCTGCTGTGCGAAAAGAACGTCTCGCGGGTGGCGCTTAAACTCAACCAGCCGCAGCCGTCGATCTCGGCCTCGCTGCGCAAGCTGCGCGAACTCACCGGCGATCCCTTGCTGGTGCGCGGCGCGCGCGGCATGGTGCCGACCCAGCACGGCGAAAGCCTGCTGAAGCCGGCCAAGCGCATCCTCGAAGAAACCGAACGCCTGTTCGTGCAAAAGACCGCTTTCGTACCCCAGGCCGAAGCGCGCACTTTCCATATCGCGGCGCCGGATTACATGAATACGCCGTTCTTCCTGGAAGTGGTGGCGCGCCTGCGCCGCGAATCGCCCAAGAGCCGCATCGTGATCCATGCCCTGGGGCCGGAAACCGACTACGTCAGGCTGTTGTCCGACGGCGACCTCGACCTGGTGATCGCCAACTGGGACGAACCGCCGGCCCATCTGCACCTGTCCAAGCTGTTCGACGACCCCATCGTCTGCCTGATGCGGGCCGACAGCGCCTACGCCAAGCGCACCGGGCCGGACCAGATGACGGTGGAAGACTATCTGTCGCTGCCGCACGTGGCGCCATGGCAAGTGTTGCCCGGCTACCACGGCATCATCGATTCCTTTCTCGACAGCCAGAACCTGAACCGCAACGTGGTGGTGGAATCGGCCTACTTCGGCATGCTGCCCTACATGGTGGCGCAGACCGACCTGGTGCTGACCACCGGCCGCCAGTTCGCCCGCTTCTATGAAAAAACGCTGTCGCTGAAAAGTTTCACCCTGCCGATCAAGTTTCCGCCCATGCGTTTTTACCAACTGTGGCACGAAAGAGTGCACCAGGCCACTGAGCACAAATGGCTGCGCGAGCAGATCGGCATTGCCGCCAAGTCCATGCTGGCAAAGTAAAAACGCAACACAATTCCTCCACAACAACGAGTTTCAACCATATATCCAAATACCTAAATCAACTATCAGGCAAGCTATATATCGTGAGGGGCTGGGCAAAGTAGTATCGGACAGCACGAGCCCTGTTCCAGCATCAGGTGACTTGTGAAGGCTGTGGCGCAGCAGGCCGGCGGGCAGGATTTTCCAAACGCCGGATTGATGTCGCCGCAAGCACTAAAAAATCATAAAGCACTTAGGAGACACACGATGACCAGCAGCACAGATCCGGTAGATGAAAGACTCCCCGTAGGTAAGCTCGCAGCACTCGGCATGCAGCACGTGCTGGTGATGTACGCCGGCGCGATTGCCGTGCCGCTGATCATAGGCGGCGCGCTCAACCTGGCAAAAAGCGATATTGCATTCCTGATCAGCGCCGACCTGTTCTGCTGCGGCCTGGTGACCCTGATCCAGAGCCTTGGCTTCTGGAAGTTCGGCATCAAGATGCCGGTCATGATGGGCGTCACCTTCGCCGCCGTCGGCCCGATGGTGGCGATGGCCGGCAACCCGCAGCTGACCATCGTGCACATCTATGGCGCGGTGATCGTGTCCGGCATCTTCTGCGTCTTTGCGGCGCCCTACATGAGCCGCCTGATGCGTTTCTTCCCGCCGGTCGTAACCGGCACCGTGATCAGCGTCATCGGCATTTCGCTGATGGGCGTCGGCATCAACTGGGCGGCAGGCGGCCAGCCGGTGATCGGCACCCTGGTCGACGGCGTCTTCACCAAAATCCCCAATCCCGACTACGGCTCGCCGACCAGCCTCGGCATCGCGCTGGTGGTGCTGATTTCGATCTTGCTGATCACCAAATACGTCAAAGGCTTCATCGCCAACATCTCGGTGCTGAGCGGCATGATCATCGGTTTCGTCATCGCCATGTCGATGGGTAAGATCAGCTTCTACGGCCTGGGCGATGCGGAATGGTTTTCCTTCATCCGTCCGTTTCACTACGGCTGGCCGAAATTCGACCTCGGCTCGATCGTCAGCATGTGCCTGGTGATGATAGTGACCATGATCGAATCGACCGGGATGTTCATTGCCCTGGGCGAAATCGTCGGCAAGAAAATCGACGACAAGACCCTGGCGCGCGGCTTGCGCGTCGACGGCCTGGGCAGCGTGATCGGCGGCATCTTCAACACCTTCCCCTACACCTCGTTCTCGCAGAACGTCGGCCTGGTCGGCGTCACCGGCGTGCGCAGCCGCTACGTTTGCGCCGCCGCCGGCGTGATCCTGATGCTGTTCGGCCTGTTCCCCAAGATGGCGCATGTGGCCGCATCCATCCCGCAATTCGTGCTGGGCGGCGCCGGCATCGTCATGTTCGGCATGGTCGCGGCGACCGGCATCAAGATCCTGTCGGGCGTGGATTTCCAGCACAACCGCAACAACCTGTTCATCGTCGCCGTCAGTTTCGGCGCTGGCATGATCCCTATCGTGGCGCCGACCTTTTTCGACAAGATGCCGGTATTCCTGTCGACCATTTTGCATAGCGGCATCCTGCTGGCTTCCAGCATGGCGGTCTTGCTGAACCTGTTTTTCAACGGCAAAGGCTCCAGCAGCGATAGCCGGGCGCATGCATTGGCGGCGGCGCAAAGTTCAGATCATTAAATAAAAAGATGCGCAGCCCGGGCCGGGACAAACCGGGACGGGCTGCGATGAAAGCGGTTTTGAAGTAATGTAATTCCCATCCGTAGCAGCAACAGAGCGATTTAACTTAGGACAAAGCGGGCCGGCCCGCCGATGATACAAATGACAACACTAGAACAATTGAACAGCGCCGAGGCGCAGGCTTTCGTGACGACGCTGCACGGCATCTACGAACATTCGCCGTGGATCCCGCAGCGCGCCGCCGCCCAGCGGCCGTTCGCCAACATCACGGCGCTCAAGCAGGCGATGCAGGCTGCCGTGAGCAGCGCCACGCGCGAAGAACAGCTTGGCCTGATCCGTGCCCACCCGGAGCTGGCCGGCAAGGCCGCCATCGCCGGCGAACTCACAGCCGAGTCGACCGGCGAACAGGCCAAGGCCGGGCTCAATCAGTGCAGCGCCGAGGAATTCGCCACGCTGCAAAAGCTGAATGCCGATTACAACCAGAAATTCGGCTTTCCCTTCATCCTTGCGGTCAAGGGCGCCGACGGCCAGGGCCTGTCGCGCCAGGCCATCATCGCCACCTTCAGCCGCCGCCTGAAAAACCAGTTCGACGATGAGCTGGGAGAAGCCTTGCGCCAGATCGGCCGCATCGCCGAAATGCGCACCAACGACCTGCTCAGCTACACGCCTGAACTGGGCAAGACCATCATGCATTGGGCGGAACAGATCGGCGCCTGGAGCGACGACGACAACGGCCTTACCTGCGCCTACATGACCGACAGCCATCGCCGCACCGCCGCCCAGATCGCGGGCTGGATGCGCGAGGCCGGCATGCAGGCCGAGATCGATGCGGTCGGCAACGTGGTCGGCCGCTATTTATCGGACAATCCGGCGGCCAAGACGCTGATGACCGGTTCCCACTACGACACCGTGCGCAACGGCGGCAAGTACGATGGCCGCGAAGGCATCCTGCTGCCGATCGCCATCGTCAAGCACCTGCACGAACGCGGCGAAAAACTGCCCTTCCATTTTGAAATCGTCGCCTTCTCGGAAGAGGAAGGCGTGCGCTTCAAAAGCACTTTCCTGGGCAGCAATGCCATCATCGGCCAGTTCAACCTGGAGCTGCTGAACAATCTCGACCGCGACGGCGTCAGCATGCGCGACGCCCTGCTGCAGGCCGGCCACGACCCGGCGGCGATTCCCGCCATCGCGCGCAATCCGGCGGATCTGCTGGGCTATGTCGAAGTGCATATCGAACAAGGCCCGGTGCTGCTGCAGCGCGACCTGCCGGTCGGCATCGTCACCTCGATCGCCGGCAGCTGCCGCTACATGGTGCAGCTGAAAGGCGTCGCCAGCCATTCAGGCACCACGCCGATGGCGATGCGCAAGGATGCCGCCACCGCCGCCGCCGAAATCCTGCTGTATGTGGAACAGCGCTGCGCACAAGACCAGCAAGCTTCGCTGGTCGGCACCGTCGGCCAGCTGCAGGTGCCTAACGGTTCCACCAATGTGATTCCCGGCGCCTGCATCTTCTCGCTAGATATCCGCGCCGCCGACGACGGCATCCGCGATGCCGCGGTGGAAGACGTGCTGCGCCATATCGAAGCTGTCTGCGCGCGCCGCTGCGTCGAAGCCAATGTCGAGAAAATGGTCTCGGCGCCGGCTGCGCCTTGTGCTTCGTGGCTGATGGACCAGTTGTCCGCCGCCGCCGAACGGGCCGGCGTGCAGCCGTTCAGACTCGCTTCCGGCGCCGGCCATGACGCCATGACCATCGCTAAAATTACTGACGTCGCCATGCTCTTCACGCGTTGCGGCAACGGGGGCATCAGCCACAATCCATTGGAAACAATGACTGCGGACGATGCCGAAGTATCGGCGCAAATCTTGCTGGATTTCCTACGCCGCTTTACGCCAAAATCTTGAACCAGCGTATTTTGGTCCATTGTTCATGTCTAAAACTCTATTGATAAAAAATGCGCGTGTCGTCGTCACCATGGACGATGCGCGCCGTGAAATCGCCGGCGGCGCTGTCTTCATCCGCGACAACGTGATCGAACAGGTAGGCGCCAGCGCCGACCTGCCGCAAACTGCCGACGAAGTCATCGACGCAGGCAATCACGTCGTCATCCCGGGCCTGGTGAATACCCATCACCATATGTACCAAAGCCTGACGCGCGTCATCCCGGCGGCGCAGAACGGCGAGCTGTTCAACTGGCTGACCAACCTGTATCCGATCTGGGCCAACCTGACGCCGGAGATGATCCAGGTCTCGACCCTGACCGCGATGGCGGAGCTGATCATGTCCGGCTGCACCACCAGCAGCGACCACCTGTACATCTATCCGAACGGCTGCAAGCTCGATCACAGCATCGAGGCCGCGCAGCAGATCGGCATGCGCTTCCACGCCGCGCGCGGCTCGATGAGCGTCGGCCAGTCGAAAGGCGGCTTGCCGCCGGACCGCGTGGTGGAAGATGAAAAGGCGATCCTGCAAGATACCCAGCGTCTGATCGAGACTTATCACGACAGCAGCCGCCATGCCATGCAGCGCATCGTGGTGGCGCCCTGCTCGCCGTTTTCGGTATCGCGCGACCTGATGCGCGAATCGGCCAGCCTGGCGCGTCATCATGGTGTCTCGCTGCATACCCACCTGGCGGAAAACGTCAACGACATCGCCTACAGCCGCGAGAAGTTCCACATGACGCCGGCCGAGTATGCGGAGGATTGCGGCTGGGTCGGGCACGACGTCTGGCATGCGCACTGCGTGCAGCTGGACGACGACGGCATCTACATGTTCGCCCGCACCGGCACCGGCATCGCCCACTGCCCCTGCTCCAACATGCGGCTGGCCTCCGGCATCGCGCCGATCCGCAAGATGGTCGACGCCGGCGTCGCGGTCGGCATCGGCGTCGACGGTTCGGCGTCGAACGACGGCGCCCACATGCTGGGCGAAGTGCGGCAAGCGATGCTGCTGCAGCGGGTCGGCTTCGGCCCCGACGCCATGACGGCGCGCCAGGCGCTGGAACTGGCGACGCTGGGCGGCGCCAAGGTGCTCAACCGCGACGACATCGGCGCCTTGAAGCCGGGCATGTCGGCCGACCTGGTGCTGTTCGATTTGAACAAGGTCGGCTTTGCCGGCGGCTGGCACGATCCGGTGGCGGCGCTGGTGTTCTGCACCCCGGCCGATGTCGCCTACAGCATCATCAACGGCCGCGTAGTGGTGCGCAACGGCCAGTTCACCACGGTCGACCTCGGCAATGTGCTGGAACGGCATAACACGCTGGCGTTGTCGCTGGCGGAAGCGGCGCGCTGACCGAGCGCTCGCAGCAAACACGATGGCCACGGCGCAATCCGTGGCCATTTTCATTGGCATCCGCAGTTTGTCAAATCGCTGAAAACTGCTCCGCCAGCCGCTCCTGGCGGAAATGCTCCACCACATAATCGACGAACACCCGGGTCTTGGCCGGCAGCAGTTTTTGCGCGGCGAAGTAGAGCGACAAAGTGCCGCCGTCGACATACCAGTCCGGCAGCACCCGCACCAGGCTTTTCGCGCGCAGGAAGGGCAAGGCGTTCGGCATGCTGACCAGCGCGATGCCCAGTCCCATCTGCGCGCTCTCGCAAGCCGCTTCCGGGTCGCTCATGGTCATGCGCGTGCGCAGCGCCACCGGCGCTTGCTGGTTGGCGCGGTTGCGCAGAGGCCAGGGGCGCACCCGTCCGGTTTGCGGCGAACGGATGAAGATGCCGTCGAAGGCATCCAGCCCGGCAGGCGACGCCGGCGCTTTCCTGCCGCTGAAATAATCGGGCGCCGCTACCAGCACCCGGTGCGCTGGCGCCAGCACGCGCGCCACCACCCCGGGCGGCAGTTCGAAGCCGCCGCCGAGGGCAGCGTCGAAACCTTGCGCGATCAAGTCGACCTGGCGGTTATCGAAATGCCAGTCGGGCGAGATGCCGGGATATTTCGCCAGGAAAGGCGCCAGCAGCGGCACCATGTAGGCGCGTCCGAAGCCGGTGCCCATGCTGACCTTGAGCATGCCGGCCGGCTGCCCGCCGGCGCTGGCAAGGTTGTCGACCGCGGCCTGGATAGACAGCAAGCTGTCCTTGACCTCATGCAAAAAACTTTCGCCCGCCTCGGTCAAGGTCAGGCTGCGCGTGCTGCGCTGGAACAGCCGCACACCCAGCCCCGCTTCCAGCCTGGCGACGTTCTTGCCGACCGCCGCAGAAGTCATGCCGAGCCGCCGCGCCGCCTCGGAAAAGCTGCCGGCTTCGGCGCTGCGGACAAAGCATTGCATGCCGATCATGGTTTCCATTTTAAACCTTTGGTATGAAGTGATTATGCAGATTAACGACTAGTAACAGCATAATGATCGTCCGATACTGTGCCTGTCAACCCGCTGCAAGCCGCTTCGGCCGACAGCCCAACCTACAGGAGAAACACCATGACAAACCATCAAGCAAACGCTGTACTGGACAACAAAGTCGCCTTCATCCAGGGCGGCTCGCGCGGCATCGGCGCCGCCATCGCCAAGCGCCTGGCAAAGAACGGCGCTGCCGTCGCCTTCAGCTACATCAGCTCGCCGGAAAAAGCCGCGCAAGTGGTGAAGGACATCGAAGCGGCCGGCGGACGGGCGCTGGCGATCCAGGCCGACAGCGCCGATGCCGGACAGATCAAGGCTGCCATCGTCAAGACGGTCAGCGCTTTCGGACGGCTCGATATCCTGGTCAATAACGCCGGCGTGCTGGCGATTGCGCCGCTGGCCGAGTTCAGCCTGGAGGATTTCGACCGCACGCTGGCGATCAATGTGCGCAGCGTTTTCATCGCCAGCCAGGAAGCAGCACGCCACATGGGCGAAGGCGGCCGCATCATCAACATCGGCAGCACCAATGCCGACCGCGTGCCGTTTGCCGGCGGCGGCCCCTACGCCATGAGCAAGTCGGCGCTGGTCGGCCTGACGCGCGGCCTGGCGCGCGACCTCGGTCCGCGCGGCATCACCATCAACAACGTGCAACCGGGCCCGGTCGACACCGACATGAATCCGGCCGGCAGCGAATTCGCCGCCACGCTGAAGGCGATCATGCCGCTCGGCCGTTATGGCACGGATGAGGAAATCGCCGGCTTCGTGGCTTACCTGGCCAGCCCGGAAGCGGCTTACATCACCGGCGCCAGCCTCAGCATCGATGGCGGCTTTTCCGCCTGACCGCTGCGCGGCGGGATAGGCGTCAAGGCCAAGGGCGCTTCGGGATCGAAGCGCCCTTGGTCCAAGCCGACAAGCGAACGCGCGCATCATCCGCCAATGGTAAGCTTGCGTCTCCAGGCCAGGTTTCAACTGGCCCTCAATCCGTAGGGCATGATGATTCACGATCATTACATGGAGGCAGACTGTAATGAAAAGCAATGTACATATAATCAAGTTCTTCAGGCAGCGCATCCCGGCATTTGCCTGCGTGCCCGGCTGCCACGACTGCTGCGGGCCGGTGCTGGCCTCTACCGAAGAGATGGCAAGGCTGCCGCGCAAGAGCAGGCAGGAGCAGGATGCCGCGCTGGCAGCGCTGAGCTGCCCGCACCTGGGCGCCGACGGCTGCCAGGTATACGAAGAACGTCCACTGGTGTGCCGGCTGTTCGGCACCACGCCCAAGCTTGCCTGCCCCAACGGCAAGCGTCCGGCAGCCATGATCGATCCGCAGATAGAAGAGCGGATTTACGGCTATTTCGCGCAAACGCGTCACGTGCTGGTTTGATTTGCACATCATGACCGTACTCGACTCCTTCGAACAATTGCTCGAACAAAGCGGCGGACGGCCTTTTGTCTTCGACCACGGCGACATGCGCACGCTGCATTTCGACCACAAATACGTACAAAGCGCGATGTCGATCTCGGCGCCCGACAAACTGTTGCTGAGCTACACCCGGGCGATGATGGGTTTCATGCTGTTTCAGGCGGCTCCCAAACACATCCTGCTGGTCGGCCTGGGCGGCGGCTCGCTCGCCAAATATTGCTATCGTCATTTGCCCGGCGTCCGCATCACCGTTCTGGAACTGAGCGCGGACGTGATCGCCTTGCGCGACGCGTTCATGATTCCTGCCGACGACGAGCGCTTCCAGGTGATCCATGCCGACGCCGCCACCTACATGCAGGCGCAGCAAGGCAATATCGCGGACATTATCATGCTGGACGGCTTTTCCGCCGACGGTCCTGCCGAGGCGCTCAGCACCAGCAATTTCTATGCGGCCTGCCTGCGCAATCTTGCCCCCGGCGGCATCCTGGTCTCCAATTTATGGGACCGTCCGGATTTCCTCGTGCACGCCATCGCGCAGGCACTGGCCGCCTCCGACTGGCGCATTTGGTGGTGCCGCACCGGCGACAGCCACAACTGCATAGCCTTCTTTGCCAGAGGCAGCGTCACGCCAGCTTTCAGGCCGGTGATGCTGCATCGGGCAAAAAAACTGGACGCACGGTTTGGATTGCAGCTGTCCGAACTGATGCCATCGTTCCAGCTCGTCTGCGATCGGCCGGTAGAAGAGCCGGTCTGAACCCCTGGCGCGCCATGAAAAATATCCCCGATGCTTGCGCATGGGGGATATGTTCCGGCCGCCTGTCCTGGCCGGCGCTTTAACTCGGAAGCTGCACCCGGACGGCGTAGACAATCAATATATTACTGCGCCCAGATTTCGGCCAGGCGCAACAGATTGGTGCTGCCCGGCTGGCCGAACGGCATGCCGGCGGTGATCGCGATCTGGTCGCCGACCTTGGCGAAGCCTTCCTTGAAGGCGGTCTGGCAAGCGGCGGTCACCATTTCGCTTTCGTTATGCACCTGCTCGCTGATGGTGGAATGCACGCCCCATACCAGCGCCAGCCGGCGCGCGGTCGCCAGCTTCGGCGTGATGCTGAGGATGGGCGCCATCGGCCGTTCGCGCGCCGCGCGCAGGCTGGTGTGGCCGGAACTGGTGTAAGTGACGGTGACCTTGGCGCCGATGATGCGAGTGACGTCGCGCAGCGCTGAGCAGATGGCGTCGCCACGGTTCGGCAACGGCGTTTCGTGTTGTGCATCCAGCATGTTTTGGTACAGCGGATCGCGCTCGACTTCGGTGATGATGCGATCCATGATGGATACCGCCGGCAATGGATATGCGCCGCTGGCCGATTCGGCCGACAGCATCACTGCATCGGCGCCGTCGTAAATGGCGCTGGCGACGTCGGACGCTTCGGCGCGGGTCGGCACCGGTGAGGTGATCATCGATTCCAGCATCTGGGTGGCGATCACGATCGGCTTGCCGTGCTGGCGGCAGACGCGCAGGATGCGCTTTTGCACACCCGGCACGCGCTCCGGCGGCAATTCCACGCCGAGGTCGCCGCGCGCCACCATGATGGCGTCGGAAACTTGCACAATGGCGTCCAGCTGTTCCAGCGCCGCCGGCTTTTCCAGCTTCGACAGGATGCTGGCGCGGTCGCCGATCAGGGCGCGCGCTTCCAGCACGTCTTCCGGCCGCTGCACGAAGGACAGCGCAATCCAGTCGACGCCCAGTTCCAGCGCGAATTTCAGGTCGCGCTTGTCTTTCTCGGTCAGCGCCGGGATCGGCAGCACCGCATCCGGCACGTTGACCCCTTTGCGGTCGGACAAGGTGCCGCTGTTGACTACCCGGGTGCGGATCGACTGGCCGTCGCAGGACTGTACTTCCAGGCGCACCTTGCCGTCGTCCAGCAGCAGCGCCTGGCCGCCTGCGATCACTTCAAACAGTTCCGGATGCGGCAAGCAGACGCGCTGGCTGCTGCCTGGCGTCGTGTCGCGGTCGAGCGTGAATTCCTGGCCGGCGTGCAATTCGATCTTGCCGTCGGCGAACTGGCCGATGCGCAGCTTCGGGCCTTGCAGGTCGGCCAGGATGGCGATCGGCCGGCCGACTGCCTTTTCCACTGCGCGGACGATCTCGTAGCGCTGCTGGTGGTCGGCGTGGCTGCCATGGCTGAAATTGAAACGGAAGACGTCGGCGCCTGCTTCGAACAAGGCCTGGATGGTGCTCTGGTCGGCGCTGGCGGGACCGAGCGTGGCGACGATTTTTGCTTTACGTTGGCGGCGCATGATGTGCTTTCTTTAGATGTCAGCTAATGGCAAGGCGAAAAAAGGGCTCACCGCGCCGGCCCGGTGTGACGGCCGGCGCAGGTTTCTGTTGATTGAGAGAGTGCTGCGGAGTGCCGCTGTATCAGAGAATCACGATGGCGCGGAAATCGTTGACGTTGGTGCGCGTCGGTCCGCTCACCACCAGGTCGCCCAGCGCGCTGAAGAAGCCGTAGCCGTCGTTGTTGTCGAGCATGGCGCGCGGGCGCAATCCCAGTTCCGCCGCCTTGCGCATCGAATCCGGCTGGTAGATGGCGCCGGCATTATCTTCGGAGCCGTCGATGCCGTCGGTATCGCAGGCGATCGCGTGGATATCCGGAAAGCCGTCGAGCGCGATGGCCAGGCTCAGCAGGAACTCGGCATTGCGGCCGCCGCGGCCCTTGCCGCGCACGGTGACGGTGGTTTCACCGCCGGAAATCACCACGCAGGGCTTGCTGAACGGTTGCCCGCGGCGGGCGATCTGGCGCGCCAGCGCGGCGTGCGCCAGGCCGATATCGCGCGCCTCGCCTTCCATCTCGTCGGACAGGATGTAGGGCGTCAGTCCAGCCGCAACCACGGTGGCCGCCGCTGCATCCAGCGCATCCTGGGCAGTCGCGATCACATAGTGCTGGTTGCGTTCCAGGCGCGGGTCGCCCGGCTTGGCGCTTTCGCCGGCGCCGGATTCCAGGTGCTTGAGGATGGCGTCGGGTGTTTCAATATTGTATTTGCGCAGCACCGCCAGGGCGTCCGCGCAAGTGGTCGGATCGGCCAGGGTCGGGCCGCTGGCGATGATGCCGGGATCGTCGCCCGGGATATCGGAAATCATCAGCGTCACCACCCGCGCCGGCGCGCAGGCCAGCGCCAGCCGGCCGCCCTTGATGGCGGACAGGTGCTTGCGCACGCAATTCATTTCAAATATGGTGGCGCCGCTTCTGAGCAGCGCCTTGTTGATCGCCTGTTTCTGTTCCAGCGTAATGCCCTCCGCCGGCAGCGCCAGCAGGGCCGAGCCGCCGCCTGAAATAAGGCAGATCACCAGGTCGTCGGCAGTCAGGCCCTTGACCATTTCCAGCATGCGCGCGGCGGCCTTGCGGCCGGCTTCGTCCGGTACCGGATGCGAAGCTTCCACTACCTCGATGCGCTTGCAGTCGGCGCCATGCTCATAGCGCGTCACCACCAGCCCGGACAGTTCGCCTTGCCAATGTTCTTCCACTGTCTTGGCCATGGCTGCCGCGCCTTTGCCGGCGCCGATCACCAGTGTGCGGCCTTTACCGGACGGCGCCGGGATTTTAGCCAGGTATTCCGGCAGGCATTTGGCGGCGCTGACGGCATCGACCGCGGCCTGGTACATATCGAGGAGGAGCTGGCGGGGCTTGAGGGTAGTCATGCTGTTATGCCTTGATCTATGAAGCGGGTGTCTCTGGAATTTTGTATTTATTTTATGCTACATCAACAACGCAGGATGGACACGACGCGGCCACCCTGCGCGATATCTTACACCTTGGCGATTTCGTGGTTGGACATGATTTCGACCGCGCGGCACAGCGCTGAGTGATCGAGTCCGCTCAAGCCGTTGGCTGCGCAGGAGTTCATCAGCTCTTGCACCGCGGCCGTGTTCGGCAGCGAGACGCCCAGCGCCTTGGCGCCTTGCAAGGCCAGGTTCAGATCCTTCTGGTGCAGCTCGATGCGGAAGCCCGGATTGAAGGTGCGCTTGACCATGCGCTCGCCATGCACTTCCAGGATGCGCGAAGCAGCAAAACCGCCCATCAGCGCTTGCCGCACACGGGCTGGATCAGCGCCGGCCTTGGAAGCAAACAGCAACGCTTCGGCGACCGCCTGGATGTTCAGCGCGACGATGATCTGGTTCGCTACCTTGGTAGTCTGGCCGTCGCCGTTGCCGCCGACCAGCGTGATGTTCTTGCCCATCAGTTCAAACAGTGGCTTGGCGTCGTTGAACGCGCCTTCCGAGCCGCCCACCATGATGGTCAGCGACGCAGCCTTGGCGCCGACTTCGCCGCCGGACACCGGCGCATCCAGGTATTCGCAACCCAGGGCGTTGATCTTCTTGGCGAAACCCTTGGTGGCGATCGGCGAGATCGAGCTCATGTCGATCACGGTCTTGCCCGCGGTCAGGCCTTCGGCTACGCCCTTTTCGCCGAACAGGACGGCATCCACGTGCGGCGTGTCCGGCACCATGACGATGATGACGTCAGCGCGCTTGGCGACTTCGGCGCCGGAAGTGCAGACCGTGGCGCCGCCGTCGATCAATGCTGCCGGCGGATTCTTCTGGTCATGCAGGTACAGCTTGTGGCCGCCGCGCTGCAGGTTTTCCGCCATAGGGGCGCCCATGATGCCGAGTCCGATAAAGCCAACTTTTGCCATGATATTTCTCCGTAATTATTTAAATGCAGACCACTAAACTTACAGGCCGTGCGCCGCGCGCCAGCCCAGACCTTCCACCGTGCCGGCCTTCGGCTTGTACTCGCAGCCGATCCAGCCGTCGTAGCCGATCTCTTCCAGGAACTTGAACAGATAGCGGTAATTGATTTCACCTGTGCCCGGCTCGAAACGGCCCGGATTGTCCGCCAGCTGCACATGCTTGATCTGCGCCAGGTTGGCCTTGATCGTGTTGGCCAGTTCGCCTTCCATTCGTTGCATGTGATAGATGTCGTACTGCACGAACAGGTTGCCGGAGCCGGTCGCCTTGATCAGGTCCAGCGCCTGTCTGGTGCCGGTCAGGAAGAAGCCCGGGATGTCGAAGCTGTTGATCGGTTCGATCAGCAAGCGGATGCCGGCAGCCTGCAGCTTGTCTGCAGCAAATTTCAGGTTGCTGACCACGGTGGCCTGCGCCAGCTCGCTGCTGACGCCGACCGGCACGATGCCGACCAGGCAGTTCAGCTGCCTGACGCCCAGCACCTTGGCGTAGCGGATCGCATCGTCGACGCCTTGCTGGAATTCGCTTACGCGGTCCGGATGGCAGGCGATGCCGCGCTCGCCGGCTTCCCAGTTGCCCGCAGGCAGATTGTGCAAGACCAGTTCCAGGCCGTTGGTGGCCAGCTTGTCGGCGATCTGTTCAGCGCGGAAAGCATACGGGAACAGGAATTCGACTCCCTTGAACCCGGCCTTGGCTGCTGCATCGAAGCGTTCCAGGAACGGCAGCTCGGTGAACAGCATGGTCAGGTTGGCGGCTAATTTTGTCATGTCGTCTCTCCCCAGAATCAGTCAAGCAAAGATATGGCGGTCGGTGCGTGGCTGCGGCTGGTCGCCAGTTCTTCGAACTCGTTGATGCTGTCGATCTCGGTGCCCATGGAAACGTTGGTGACGCGTTCCAGGATAATTTCCACCACCACCGGCACGCGGAATTCCTTCATCCAGCGCTTGGCCTGGGCGAAGGCGTCCTGGATCGCATTCGGATCGGTGACGCGGATCGCCTTGCAGCCGAGGCCTTCGACCACGGCAATGTGGTCGACGCCGTAGCCGTTGAGTTCCGGCGCGTTGATGTTTTCAAACGCCAGCTGCACGCAGTAATCCATCTCGAAGCCGCGCTGCGCCTGACGGATCAGGCCGAGGTAAGAGTTGTTCACCACCACGTGCAGGTAAGGCAGGTTGAACTGCGCGCCAACCGCCAGCTCTTCGATCATGAACTGGAAGTCGTAGTCGCCGGAAATCGCCACCACTTCGCGTTTCGGATCGGCCGCGCAGACGCCCAGCGCCGCCGAAATCGTCCAGCCCAGAGGACCCGCCTGGCCGCAGTTGATCCAGTGGCGGGCGTGGTAGACGTGCAGGAACTGCGCTGCGGCGATCTGCGACAAGCCGATGGTGCTGACGTAGCAGGTGTCGCGGCCGAAAGCTTTATTCATTTCTTCGTAGACGCGTTGCGGCTTGACCGGCACGTTTTCGAAGTGGGTGCGGCGCTGCATGGTGCGCTTGCGCTCCTGGCACTCGCCCAGCCATGCCGAACGGTCCGGCAGCTTGCCGGCGGCCTTCAATTCCTTGGCGACTTCGACGAACAGTTTCAAGGCTGCCTTGGCGTCGGAGACGATGCCGTAGTCAGGACCGAACACGCGGCCGATCTGGGTCGGCTCGATGTCGACGTGGATGAACTTGCGGCCTTTGGTGAATACCTCGACCGAACCGGTGTGGCGGTTGGCCCAGCGGTTGCCGATGCCGAGCACGAAGTCGGACGCCAGCATGGTGGCGTTGCCGTAGCGATGGCTGGTCTGCAAGCCGACCATGCCCGCCATTTGCGGGTGATCGTCAGGGATCGCGCCCCATGCCATCAGGGTCGGGATCACCGGCACGCCGGTCAGTTCGGCGAATTCAACCGCGAGGTCGGCCGCATCGGCATTGATGACGCCGCCGCCGATAGTCAGCAACGGACGCTCTGCTTCATTCAGCATGGTCAATGCTTTTTCGATCTGGGCGCGCGAAGCCGCCGGCTTGTAGACTGGCAAAGGCTCGTAAGTCTCCGGATCGAATTCGATCTCGGCCATCTGCACGTCGAACGGCATGTCGATCAGGACCGGGCCTGGACGGCCGGAACGCATGACGTGGAAAGCCTGCTGGAACACGCGCGGCAGCAAGGCTGGCTCGCGCACGGTGACCGCCCACTTGGTGACCGGCTTGGCGATAGCTTCGATATCAACAGCCTGGAAATCTTCCTTGTACAGACGGGCGCGCGGCGCCTGGCCGGTAATGCAGAGGATAGGAATCGAATCCGCCTGGGCCGAATACAAGCCGGTGATCATGTCGGTGCCGGCTGGGCCGGAAGTGCCAATGCAGATGCCGATGTTGCCCGGGTTGGCGCGGGTGTAGCCTTCCGCCATGTGCGATGCGCCTTCAACGTGGCGCGCCAGTACGTGCTCGATGCCGCCATGCCGTTTCATGGCAGAGTAGAACGGGTTAATTGCGGCGCCTGGCACGCCAAAGGCTTGCACACAGCCCTCTTTCGCCAATACGTGCATTACTGCGTCAACTGCCTTCATCTTTGCCATGTTGCCTCCGGATTACAGAATGTGAATTATTGCCACTGCCTGCGGACCGCTCCGGATTTGCCCCGTTTCATGGGCCGGTACGGAGACTGCCGAGTGGATGAGACACATGCTATAACCAAACATATTGTTTGATAAGAACACAAACAATCGCTTTATTCGATACGTCAAGTATGGAATACTAAGGAAAAAAGCAGAATACAGATCAGCGAACCGGAAGAGACATGGACAAACTCAAACAGATAGAAGCCTTCGTCAGCGTGGTCGAAAAAGGCAGCCTGGCGGGAGCGGCGCTGGAGCAGAACATCACCCCCGTGATGCTGGGACGGCGCATCGACGCGCTGGAAAAGCGGCTTGGCACCAAGCTGATGCACCGCACCACCCGCCACCTGACCTTGACCGAGCAAGGCACGGTATTCCTCGATCATTGCCGCAAGCTGCTGACCGAGCTGGATATTGCCGAAAAAATCATCTCCGAAGGCCGCCACAAGGCTACCGGCCATCTGGTGGTGTCGGCGCCGGCCGCTTTCGGCCGCAAGCACGTGGCGCCGCATGCACCGGCCTTTATCGCCACCAATCCGGAAGTGCAGATCTCGTTCAACCTGACCGACCGCGTGGTCGACCTGGTGCGCGAAGGCTACGACATCAGCATCCGCATCGGCGGCGCCATCGATCCGAATTTCGTCGCCGTGAAACTGGCCAGCAACCGCCGCGTGGTATGCGGCACGCCGGAATATTTTCATCGCAACGGCATCCCGCGCACGCTGGAAGACATCGCCAAGCACAACTGCCTTTCCTTCAACCTGCAAGGCGGCCAGCAGCGCGGCTGGTATTTCCAGCAAGGCGGCAAGCCGGTGATCATCAAGACGGCCGGCAACCTCGACTGCAATGACGGCGAACTGCTGCACCGCTGGGTCAGCGAGGGGCTTGGCCTGGGCTGGCGTTCGACCTGGGAAATCGAATCGCAGCTGGCCTCGGGCGAACTGCTGACGGTGCTGGATGAATTTGCCTTGCCGCATTACGACATCATGGCGGTCTATCCGCAGCAGCGGCACCTGCCGGCCAAAGTGCGTTTCTTCATCGACCGCCTGAAATCGATTTATGCGCAGCCTGACTATTGGAGCAAGGGTTGAAATTCCTGCAGGAAAACTGGACTGATTGCTGAAATGTAAGTTCCGTAACAATCCCGCCTGGTAGTCAACCGGGCCGGCTGCGACAGCGTTTTAGTGTGGTCAGTCGCGCATGCACCACAGCTGCGAAGTACTACACTGAATATATCAACCAACATCATGAGGCAGCTATGACAATCCGCAAAACAACTCAACAAGCCATGCTGGCTGCAGCCATCGGCGGCACGCTGCTGCTCGGCGGCTGCGCCGCGCCGTATGGCGGACAAGGTTATGGCAACCAGGGCTATGGCAATCCGCCTCCGCAAACCTATCCCGGCTACCAGCAAGGCGGTTACCAGCAAAACAATAACAGCAACTTTGGCGTGGTCGATGCTATCGATGTCGTCAACACGCCTAGCCAGGGCATAGGCGGCGCGGTGGTCGGCGGCGTGCTGGGCGGCGTGGTCGGCCATCAGATCGGCCACGGCACCGGCAATACCCTGGCCACTATCGCCGGCGTGGTCGGCGGTGCGGTCGCGGGCAATCAGCTGGAGGCGCGCAACAGCCCCGGCTCTACCTCCTACAACGTGCGCATACGCATGGACAACAACGGCTACCAGACCATCAGCGTCAGCAATCCCGGCGATCTGCGGGTCGGTGACCGGGTACGCGTCGACAACGGCCAGATTTCCCGCTATTAAAGCATCCGTTTTTCCGGGCAGCACCTGAAGACTGGCGGCGCTCCAGCAGCGCCGCCGGACTCGACAGAGAAGTAGATTTCATTGGTCCCGTCAGTACGTTCGCATTCCACACCTTGTCGAATGCAACAACACCAGGAGGCATCATGAAAATGCACATCAAGCCTTTATCGCTGGCTTTTTTTATCGCCGCGAATGCTTTCGCGCTGCATGTCAATGCGGCTGAAGAAAATGTCCAATACCGGGATCCGCCGCGCTGGAGCGTACCGGACCGGACGCCGCAAGCGCGCTTTGCCACCATGAAAAAAGAAAATACCAATGCCTATGCCCAGGCCATGAACGATTGCCGCGCCATGCGCGGACGCGAAGCTGCCGATTGCAAACGCGAAGCCCGCGCCAATTTTGACCGGGACATGCGGCGCGCACGCGAAATGACAATGGGCGCGCATCGCTAGACAGCCGCTCTCCAGGGAAATCAAAGGTCGCTCATGCGGCCTTTTTTTATTTACCGCCGGCATCCGCAAGCCTTGTCGCTCCTCGTCCCCGGGCGCTCCACATCCATTTTACATTCCAAAAAGAAATTGTTAATTATTGTTATATTTGTAATTAATGAATTGCATTCGCATTGAATGCACAACAATAATATCAATACGATAATTAATTAATGTTTTTTTATGTAATTTTCGGCATGTGCCGGATTTCAGTGGCGACGAACCGTAACTGCAATTCATCGCCAGCTGTTTTTAATCCAAAGGGAGAAGATATGGCAATTCAGCAATTATCAGCACAGGAAATCGATCAAGTAAGCGGCGGCTGCTGTCTGTTTTTCAGCAGGTTCTTCTCGTCTTGCTTCAGCAGCTTCTTCAAGAACTGCATGCCAAGCAAGCCGAGCTGCAACAAGCCAACGCCGCCGACACCGCCGACACCGCCAACACCTCCGACACCGCCGCAACCAGCCTAAAAGCGGGGCGATTTCCCGACAAAAAACACGGCAGCCGGTTGCCGTGTTTTTTGTCATTTTAAAGACATCATGAGTTTATTCCGCGCACAGGCTGTAGCCGCCCAACAAAGCAAATGGCTGGGCGACATCGTCCTGATACGGCCGCTGTCGTTTGCCTTCCTGACCGCCTGCGCCGCCACGCTGGCGCTGCTGGTGTGCGCCTTCCTGGCCTGGGGCAGCTACACCAAGCACAGCACCGTCAGCGGCCAGCTGCTGCCGGACGGCGGCCTGATCAAGGTCTACGCGCCGCAGAGCGGCATCGTCATCGAACAGCATGTCAAGGAAGGCCAGGCGCTGCAGGCCGGCGACATCCTGTACGTGCTGTCGAGCGAGCGCCAAAGCAGCACCCAGGGCGCCACCCAGGCCGCCATCAGCAGCCAGGTCGAACAGCGCCAGGCCAGCCTGCGCGATGAGTTGCAAAAGACCCGCCTGCTGCAGCAGGAAGAACGCAGCGGCCTGAACAACAAGATCGCCGGCCTTGGCAATGAGCTGGCCAAGCTGGACAAGCAGATCGCCGGCCAGCAGGACCGCGTCAAGCTGGCCGAGGATGCCTTGCAGCGTTACCAGGGCTTGCTGCAGCAAGACTACATCTCCAAAGAACAATTCCAGCAAAAGCAGGAAGACCTGCTAGACCAGAAGAATCGCCAGCAAAGCCTGGAACGCGACCGCATCAGCGTCGACCGCGAGCTGTCGGCGCAGCAGAGCGAGCTGGGCGGCTTGCCGCTGAAGCAGCAGAACCAGCTGGCGCAGATCGACCGCACGCTGGCCAGCACCGGCCAGGAGCTGAGCGAAAGCGAAGCCAAGCGCCGCATCGTCGTCAGCGCGCCGGAAGCCGGCATCGCCACCGCCGTGCTGGCCGACGCCGGCCAGGCCGTGGACGGCAGCCGGCCGCTGCTCAGTATCGTGCCGGCCGGCGCCGTCCTGCGCGCCGAGCTGTATGCACCGAGCCGCGCGATCGGCTTCGTACGCCCCGGCGACCAGGTGCTGATCCGCTACCAGGCGTATCCCTACCAGAAATTCGGCCATCAGAAAGGCGTGGTCGAGTCGGTCGCCAGGACCGCCCTGCCGAACAATGAACTGAACGCCATCGGCGTTCCTGCCGGCGGCAACGGCAGCGAACCGATGTACCGCATCACCGTGCGGCTCGCTTCGCAACAAGTGCAAGCCTATGGCCGGCCGCAGCCGCTGCAGGCCGGCATGCTGCTCGACGCCGACGTCAGGCAGGAAAAGCTGCGCCTCTACGAATGGGCGCTGGAACCCCTCTACAGCCTGACCGGCAAACTCTGACCATGTTGAATCGACTTGCCTTCGGCATCAACGCCACCCTGCCGCTGATGCTGCAAACCGAGGCCACCGAATGCGGCCTGGCCTGCCTCGGCATGGTGGCCGGCTATCACGGCTACCGCACCGACCTGGCGAGCTTGCGGCGCCGCTTTCCGGTCTCGCTCAAGGGTTCCACCTTGCGCGACCTGATCGCTATCGCCGAGCAGCTGGAGCTGGCTTCGCGTCCCTTGAAACTGGAGATCGGCGATCTGGCGCAGCTCAAGCTGCCCTGCGTGCTGCACTGGAATTTCAATCACTTCGTGGTGCTGCAGGAAGTCGGCCTCCGTTCGCTGACAATTTACGATCCGGCCTTCGGCATCCGCAAGCTGTCCTTCGATGAAGTCGCCAAAGCGTTCACCGGCGTGGCGCTGGAATTGTGGCCGAATCCCGGCTTCAAGCCGGCCAGCGCGGTGCAGAGCGTGCCGCTGCGCCGCCTGCTGGGCCGCATCACCGGCCTGTATCGCTCGTTCAGCCAGATCCTGCTGCTGTCGCTGGCGCTGGAAGTGTTTGCCGTCGTCAGTCCATTTTTTTTGCAATGGGTGATCGACAATGTACTGGTCTCGGCCGACCGCGACCTGCTCACCACCCTGGCATTGGGCTTCGGCTTGCTGATGCTGATGCAGCAGGCGATCGGCGTTGGCCGCAGCTGGGTGCTGATGTACATGAGCACCACCCTCAACGTGCAGTGGCAAGCCAACGTCTTCACACATTTATTGCGCCTGCCGGTGGCCTATTTCGAGAAGCGCCACCTGGGCGACGTGGTGTCGCGCTTCGGCGCGGTCGGCATCATCCAGCACACGCTCACCACTTCTTTCCTGGAAGCGATCCTGGATGGCGTCATGACGATGGCGACGCTGGCGCTGATGTTCATCTACAGCCCGGCCCTGGCCTGGATCGCGATCGTCGCCATGCTGCTCTACGGTCTCGGACGCTGGGCCTGGTTCGCGCCCTTGCGGCACGCCACGGAAGAACAGATCATCCACGCCGCCAAGCAGCAGACCCACTTTCTTGAAACCATCCGCGGCGTCAAGACCATCAAGCTGTTTCAGCGCCAGGACGAGCGCCGTGCCAGCTGGCTGTCTTTGCTGGTGGACCAGATCAACGCCGATCTGCGCACGCAGAAACTCAGCCTGCTCTACAAGACCCTCAACGGCGTGCTGTTCGGCATCGAGAACATCCTCACCGTCTGGCTCGGCGCGCGCCTGGTCATGGATGGCAATTTCACGGTCGGCGCGCTGATGGCTTTCACCGCCTACAAGGGCCAGTTCGACAGCCGCGTCAGCTCGCTGATCGACAAGTTCGTCGAACTCAAGATGCTGCAGCTGCAAGGCGAACGGCTGGCCGATATCGTCCTGCAACCGCCGGAAACCACGCATGGCCGCAATCCGGATGAGCCTGAGGCGGCGCTGCTGCCGTCGCTGGAAGTGCGCGGCCTGCGTTTCCGTTATGCCGAGCAGGAACCGTATGTGCTGGACGACGTTTCGTTCCGCATCGAGGCCGGCGAATCGGTAGCCATCGTCGGCCCCTCGGGCGGCGGCAAGACCACCCTGGTCAATGTCTTGCTGGGGATACTGGCGCCGAGCCATGGCGAAGTGCTGATCGGCGGCCAGCCGGTGCAGCAGCTCGGCCTCGACACCCTGCGCCGCATGGTCGGCACCGTGCTGCAGGACGATGTGCTGTTCGCCGGTTCGCTGGCCGACAACATCAGCTTCTTCGATCCGCAGGCCGACCAGGCCTGGATCCGGCAATGCGCCCGGCTGGCCGCCATCGAGCAGGATATCGGCGCCATGCCGATGGGCTACAACACCCTGGTTGGCGACATGGGCACCATCCTTTCAGGCGGGCAGAAACAGCGGATCCTGCTGGCGCGCGCCTTGTACAAGCGGCCGCAGATCCTGTTCCTGGACGAGGCCACCAGCCATCTCGACATCGAACGCGAGCAGTTGGTCAACGACGCAATCAGCAGCATGCGCATCACGCGCGTGATCGTGGCCCACCGGCCGGAAACCATCAACAGCGCCGACCGCGCGATCGTGCTGGCCGGCGGCAAGGTGATCGATATGCAGGCGCTGCAAGCACAGGAAGCGGCATCGGCATGAGCGGCGCATTGCTTGCCTGCCGCCTGCTGGCGCTAGCGGCGATGGCTGCCGCGCCGTTGCGCGCCGAACCGCTCTGGTCCGATCCGCTGCGCACCATGCATGAGGTTTCCGCCGCGCCGGCGACGGCCGGCTATGGCATCGGCTGCGGCTTCGATGCGCAGCTGCCCGTCCCACTGACCCTGCTCGACGCGGTCGAGCGCGCGCTGTGCCGCAACCCGCAAACCCGCCAGGCCTGGGCCAACGTCAAGGCGCAAGCGGCCGCGGTCGGCGTCAGCCGCGCTGCCTACCTGCCTACGCTGACAGCCGGCGGCACCTGGAGCAAAGCCGACAATCGCACCAGCTATCCCGATTTTCCGGCCAACAATTCCTCGCTCACGACCCACAGCAGCGACGTCAACCTCAACCTGAGCTGGGTGCTGTACGACTTCGGCCTGCGCGCCGCCAACCTGGAGAACGCGCGGCAATTGCTGAACGCCGCCAATGCCGCACAGGACGATATGCTGCAGACGATATTTCTCAGCACCGTGCAAAGCTTTTACGAAGCGCAGGCGGCGCAGGCGCTGCTGGCCGCCACCACGGAAGCCGAGCAGGCGGCCGAACAAAGCTTCAAGGCCAGCGCCGCCAAATACCTGGCCGGCGTAGGCACCCTGGCCGACAAGCTGCAGGCACAGACTGCCTATGCCCAGGCCAGCCTGAAACGCGCGCAAGCGGCCGGCGATTTGCAAAATGCCTTGGGCAGCCTGGCCATCGTCATGGGCTGGCGTCCCAACACGCCGCTGACACTGGCCGCGCTGGGCGACGCTGCCGACGCGCCGCTGCTGCAGCAAGCCGTGGACGCGCTGATCGCCGACGCCGTGCGCAGCCATCCGAAAATCCTGGCGGCGCAAGCGCAATGGAAAGCGGCGCAGGCGCAAGCCGACGCCGCCCGCGCCGATGGCCGGCCGACGCTGTCGCTATTCGCCACCGGCGACCGCAGCGACACGCCGATCACCCAGGTATCGTCCAGGCAGACCATAAACAGCCGCAGCATCGGCCTGCAGGTCAGCATCCCGCTGTTCGATGGCTTCAGCCGCAGGTACAAGGCGCGCGGCGCCCAGGCCCAGGCCGACAGCAAGGAAGCGGAGCTGGCCGGCATCGAGCAGCAGGTCACGCTGGAAGTATGGAAAAGCAATCAGGCCTTGCGCACCGAAGCGGAAAACCTGCACAGCACCGACATCCTGCTGCGCAGCGCGCGCCAGTCGTTTGAGGTGGCGCAAGGACGCTACAAGGCCGGGGTCGGCAATATCCTGGAATTGCTGAAGGCGCAAAGCGACCTGGCAAGCGCGCAGCAGCAGCGCATCCTGTCGCTGACGAGCTGGCAGACGGCGCGATTGAGGCTTGCTGCTAGTCTGGGGCGGTTGCGGATTGATGGCCTTTGATCTGGCTTTTGTCATTCCCGCGTATAAAGTAGAGCGGCCCTCAAAACAAAAAGGCCCGCTTGCGCGGGCCTTTTTATTCTGGCGTCCCCAGGGGGATTCGCCTACATCCCGCAGGCCGCGGAATCGCCTGCAGGCGATTCCCTTCTCATCCCCCGCGTAAGCCGCGCAGGCGGCTTACTTGTGGCCACCAAAACAAAAAGGCCCGCTTGCGCGGGCCTTTTTATTCTGGCGTCCCCAGGGGGATTCGAACCCCCGTACTCACCGTGAAAGGGTGATGTCCTAGGCCTCTAGACGATGGGGACAGTAATCTGTCCGTACTGGCCTTGCTGCTAATACTGCTTACTAAAAACAATAAAGGCCGCATTTGGCGGCCTTATCGATTGTATCGAAAACACTCAACACCAATATTCTGCAATCGTTTTCCGACTGCTTTCCTGTCGATGCCAAAAGAATTCTGGCGTCCCCAGGGGGATTCGAACCCCCGTACTCACCGTGAAAGGGTGATGTCCTAGGCCTCTAGACGATGGGGACAGCAAGCTGTCCGACTAGCTTTACTACCTTACTACTTCTGCTACCAAAATGCTGGTGGAGGTAAGCGGGATCGAACCGCTGACCTCTTGCATGCCATGCAAGCGCTCTCCCAGCTGAGCTATACCCCCGTTTGCAGAAGCGAGATTATAGCAAGCTTATTTAGCGCTTGTAAATCCCGATTTGCAGATTTATTGCAGATTTACACCAGATAAGGCTGCAAACGTGTTGTCACGGCCTCACGACCAAACAATTCCAGCACGGCATCGATCGCCGGCGTTTGCAATTGTCCGGTCACCATCAGGCGCAAAGGCATCGCGAACTGCGGCATCTTCAGCTTGTGCGCGGCCAGTACTTCCTTGATCATCGGCGCCAGGCTTTCCTTGGTCCATTCGACCGTGGCGCAACGCTGTGCGAAATCGGCCAGCGCCGGCTTGACGGCGTCGGTGTAGTGCTGCGTCAGCAAAGCTGCATCCGGCGCCGGCTGGCGATAGAACAGCATGGCCGCAACCGCGATTTCATTGACGGTGTTGGCGCGCTCTTTCAGCAGGCCGATGACTTTTGCCAGGTCCGGCGCGCCGTTGAAATCGGCGCCGTCCTGCTCCATCAGCGGCTGGACCATGGCGGCCAGGCGCTGGTTGTCGGCCAGCTTGATGTAGTGGTTGTTGATCCACGCCAGCTTTTCCGGATTGAATTGCGCCGGCGATTTCGACAGGTGGTCGAGATTGAACCACTGGCAAAACTGTTCCATGCTGAAAATCTCTTCATCGCCATGGCTCCAGCCCAGGCGCGCCAAATAGTTCAGCATGGCTTCCGGCAGATAACCCTGCGCCGGATAATCCATCACGCTGACCGCGCCGTGGCGCTTCGACAGTTTCTCGCCGTCGGCGCCCAGGATCATCGGCACGTGGCCGTACAGCGGCAGCGTGGCGCCCAGCGCTTTCAGGATATTGATCTGGCGCGGCGTGTTGTTGACGTGGTCGTCGCCGCGGATCACGTGGGTGATTTCCATGTCCCAGTCGTCCACCACGACGCAGAAATTGTAGGTCGGCGTACCGTCCGGCCGGGCGATCACCAGGTCATCCATCTCACGGTTGGAAATCGTGATGTTGCCTTTGACGACGTCGTCCCAGCTGACTTCGCCGTCCAGCGGATTCTTGAAACGCACCACCGGCTTGCGGTCGGCCGGTACCGGCGGCAAAGTCTTGCCGTCTTCAGGACGCCAGGTGCCGTCGTAGCGCGGCTTTTCGCCGGCGGCGCGCATCCGTTCGCGCATCGCTTCGACTTCTTCCGGCGACGAATAGCAGTGATATGCAGTGCCATCCTTCAGCATTTGCGCGATCACTTCGCGATAACGGTCCATGCGGCGCATCTGGTAGAACGGACCTTCGTCGTGTTCCAGGCCCAGCCATTGCATGCCGTCGATGATCGCCTGCACCGCTTCCGGGGTCGAACGCTCGAGATCGGTATCTTCGATGCGCAGCACGAAAGTGCCGCCGAAGTGGCGCGCGAAAGCCCAGGAAAACAGCGCGGTGCGGGCGCCGCCCAAGTGCAGGTAGCCGGTCGGGCTCGGCGCAAAGCGGGTGCGGACCTTGGTGGCCGGGGAAGTTGGAGCTGGAGTGCTAGCAGTCATGATAAATAAAAACGGCCTTGGCATGCCAAAGCCGTTATCAAGGAAAACCCCATTTTACCGCGTTGCAGCAGCGGATGGAACCGCCTGTCCTTGCGAGCTTATTTGACGGTCACATTGATGGTTTTGCTCAGCTCCGGGCCGTAAGACTGGTGCTTGCCGTTGGCGAACTGCATGGTCAGCTTGTATTGACCCGGCGGCAGCGTCAGCGGGGTTTCGGTTTGGCCCTTGCCAAAATGTATATGCTTTTCGTCGACCGGAATCGTCTGGCCCGCCGGAATGCTGTCTTCGTTGATCAGCAAATGGTGATGGCCGCTGTCTGGGGTCACATCGCCGGCCGGCTTGACTCCCATGCCGCTGACGCCGAACTTGACGGTGAACGGGCTGCTGACCACCGCGCCGTCCAATGGCTCGATAAACGAAACAGAAGCCGCATGGCTCATCTGCGGCAACAGGCCGGCGCTCAGCACGGCGGCGGAAAACAGCAAGGAGAGAAATCGTGATTTCATCGTCATGTCCTTTGAGTGAAAATAGATAAAAAACGGATCATGCCCGCGCGCTTCTGCAAGACGGAACGGACGCATATATTTACTAGCTGCAATAATACAGGGATGCCGCCGGCATCGCTTTGAGGAGGGACATCATGCAAATCGCCAGCGGCAACCTGTTGACCGCGCTGCCGCCAGCCGGCCAGGAAGAAGTGTTTGAACTGCTGCACCAGCGCGCCGGCTTGAAAATCGAACGCATCGTTTCCAGCGGACAGGCCAGCCCGCCGGGCTTCTGGTACGACAATCCGCAGGAGGAGTGGGTATTGCTGCTGAGCGGCAGCGCCGGCCTGACGCTGGAGGGCGCGGCGGCCGAGCATGTGATGCAGGCAGGAGCGTGGCTGCACATCCCTGCCCGCTGCCGCCACCGCATAGAATGGACGGACGGCGCGCAGCCGACCATCTGGCTGGCGATCCATTATGAAGTTGAAACCTAATCGTTCTTGACGACGATAGTCGGGAACTTGCTGCTCATGTCCTTGGCTTTTTCCGCCACCTTGATCGCCACCTTGCGCGCGATCTCCTTATAGATGTGCGCCACCGGGCCGTCCGGTTCCGCCACCACGGTCGGCGTGCCGGAATCGGTCTGCTGGCGGATAGCCATGGTCAACGGCAGCGCGCCGAGGAAATCGACGCCGTATTCGCCGCACATGCGGGCGCCGCCGCCTTCGCCGAAAATCGCTTCGGCATGGCCGCAGTTGGAGCAGATGTGCGTGCTCATGTTTTCCACGATGCCGAGGATAGGAATCCCGACTTTCTCAAACATCTTCAAGCCCTTGCGCGCATCCAGCAAGGCAATGTCTTGCGGCGTGGTGACGATCACGGCGCCGGTGACCGGCACTTTTTGCGACAGCGTCAGCTGGATGTCGCCGGTGCCGGGCGGCATGTCGACGATCAGGTAATCGAGGTCGCGCCAGTTGGTCTGCTCCAGCAGCTGCTGCAAGGCCTGGGTCACGATCGGGCCGCGCCACACCATCGGCTCGTCCGGATCGACCATGAAACCGATGCTCGACACCTGCAGGCCATGGTTTTCCAGCGGCTCCATGGTCTTGCCGTCCTTGGTTTCCGGACGGCCGCTGATGCCCATCATCATCGGCTGCGAAGGGCCGTAGATATCCGCATCCAGGATGCCGACCTGGGCGCCTTCCGCCGCCAGCGCCAGCGCCAGGTTGACCGCCGTGGTCGACTTGCCGACGCCGCCCTTGCCGGACGCCACCGCGATGATGTTCTTGACATTGGACATCAGCTTGATGCCGCGCTGCACCGCATGCGACTGTATTTTCGAATAGACATTGGGGCGCACCTGGCCGGCGCCCGCCAGCGCAGCTACCGCATCGGCGGCGGCCGCGCCGATCAGCGCGAACTGGCTCCTGGCCGGATAGTCCAGCTCAACATCGAACGAGACGTCGGCGCCGTCCAGCTGGATATTCCTGGCCGACTTGCTGCTGATCAGATCCTTGCCTGTGTTCGGGTCGATGACGCTGGATAACGCTGCCTTGACCGCTTCAATCGTGACGCTCATTACTTTTCCTCTGCACGTTCTTTATAAGATGCGGCAAGTCTAAACCAAATCGCCGCTTTCAACTCTCAAGGCGGGCAGAAGCAGGCTCTCCGCTTGCCTCTAAATATGCTTAATCGAGGGCGACTAAAGCGAAAACCTCCCCGGCACTGCTAAAATCAACCCTTTATTCCAACCAGCAGCGCTTGACGTTGCAAATTCATTGCCAAATGAGCATTACTTTGACTTCAACTCCACGCCAGTTATTCGTTACCACCGCCCTGCCTTACGCCAATGCAGCGTTTCATATCGGCCACATCATGGAATACATCCAGGCCGACATCTGGGTGCGGTTCCAGCGAATGCAGGGCCACGAAGTCAATTTTGTCGGCGCTGACGACGCCCACGGCGCGCCGATCATGATCGCCGCCGAAAAAGCCGGCATCACGCCGCAGGAATTCGTGGCGCAGATCGCTGCCGGCCGCAAGCAGTACCTGGACGGCTTCCATATCGCCTTCGACAACTGGCATTCGACCGACGGCCCGGAAAACCATGAGCTGTCGCGCGACATCTATCGCAAGCTGAAAGCGGCGGGCTTCATTTCGACCAAGACCATCGAGCAGTTCTTCGATCCGGTCAAGAACATGTTCCTGCCGGACCGCTACATCAAGGGCGAATGCCCGAAATGCGGCGCCAAGGACCAGTATGGCGATTCCTGCGAAGTCTGCAGCTCGGTGTATGCGCCGACCGACTTGAAAAATCCTTACTCGACCTTGACCGGCGCGACGCCGGTGATGAAATCCTCGGAACACTTTTTCTTCCGCCTGTCGGATCCGCAATGCGTGGAATTCCTGCGCGGCTGGGCGCTCGGCAATGTCGACGGCAAGCCGCGCCTGCAATCGGAAGTCGCCAACAAGGCCAAGGAATGGCTGGAAAGCGACGGCGGCATGGGCGACTGGGATATCAGCCGCGATGCGCCTTATTTCGGCATCGAGATCCCGGATGAGCCGGGCAAGTACTTCTACGTCTGGCTGGATGCGCCGGTCGGCTACCTGGCTTCGCTGAAGAACTACTTCGGCAAGACCGGGCGCGACTACGACGCCTTCATGGCCGATCCGAAGACCGAGCAATACCACTTCATCGGCAAGGACATCACCTATTTCCACACGCTGTTCTGGCCTGCCATGCTGCACTTCTCCGGCCAGAAGGTACCGAACAATGTGTTCGTGCACGGCTTCCTGACAGTCTCCGGCGAAAAAATGTCGAAATCGCGCGGCACCGGCATTTCGCCGCTGCGCTACCTGGACCTGGGCATGAATCCGGAATGGATGCGCTACTACATCGCCGCCAAGCTGAGCGCCAAGGTGGAAGACCTGGATTTCAATCCGGACGACTTCGTCGCGCGCGTCAATTCCGACCTGATCGGCAAGTACATCAACATCGCCAGCCGCGCCGCCGGCTTCATCGCCAAGAAATTCGACGGCAAGCTCAGCACCGCCTGGGCCACCGGCAGCGATCCGTTCCTGGCCAGGCTGCGCGCCGTCGCGACCGATATCCAGGCGCTCTACGACAGCCGCGAATACGGCAAGGCACTGCGCGCAGTGATGGAACAAGCCGACCTGATCAACGCTTATGTCGACGCCAACAAGCCATGGGAACTGGCCAAGGATCCGAGCAAGGAAGCGCTGCTGCACGAAGTCTGCAGCCGCTTGCTGGAAGCCTTCCGCATCCTCACCCTGTACCTGAAACCGGTATTGCCGGCGCTGGCGGCGCAAGTCGAAGCCTTCCTGCAGATCTCGCCGCTGGTGTGGAGCGATGTCGCCAAGCCGCTGGCCGATGGCCATGTCATCAACGCCTACGCGCACCTGATGACGCGGGTCGAGCCGAAGATGCTGGACGCCCTGTTCGATGCGCCGGCGCCGGCCGCCGCTGCGGACACGCCAGCAGCAGCGGCGGAAGCCGCCAGCAGCACCGAGCCGCTGGCCGCTGAAATCAAGATCGACGATTTCGTCAAGGTCGACCTGCGCATCGCCAAGATCGTCAACTGCGAGCATGTGGACGGTTCCGACAAGCTGCTGCGGCTGACGCTGGACGTCGGCGAAGGCCGTTTGCGCAATGTATTCTCCGGCATCAAATCCTCTTACCAGCCGGAAGAACTGGTCGGCAAGCTGACCGTGATGGTGGCCAACCTGGCGCCGCGCAAGATGAAGTTCGGCATCTCCGAGGGCATGGTGCTGGCGGCTTCAGCCGCAGACGGCAAGGCCAATCCGGGCATCTATGTGCTGACTCCGTGGCCGGGCGCCGAGCCGGGCATGCGGGTCAGCTAAGGGCGGCGATGAGCCTGCAGGTGCGCGAAGCCAGCGCCGGCGATGCCGCACTGATCGCCGAGCTGACCCGCGCTTGCTGGGCGGAGCGGGTCGCCGCCAGTTCCAGCGGCCATCGCGAGCAAACCGAGCAGGTCCGGCAAGACCTGCAGCGCGGCGGCGGCTTCATCCTGCTGCTCGATGGCCGGCCCGCCGGTTCGGTGCGCTGGCTGCCGTCGGATACCGAAACCGAGGTATGGGAAATCCTGCGCATGGGCGTGCTGCCGGCCTTTCGCGGCCAAGGCCTGTCCCAGCATTTGATGGAAGCGATCATTCATCGCGCCCAAGCCGCCGACGTGCATGAGCTGCGCCTGGCGGTGCGCGCCGAGCAGGCGCGCGTGGTGGACCTGTATGCGGTGTTTGAATTTGAACTAGCGCCCGAGCTGGAGTACGCCCGCGCCAATCCGCTGCAAGAGCCGCCGACCGTCATGCGGCGCTGGCTCAGGCGTTAGGGCCTCGCCGGCGCAAGGTACGGGGTCAATGCCCGTAGACTTGCGACACTGAAGTACCGGTCACCAGCCCGCTGGTGATATCCATATGAACATTGAAGAAAGCCTGGCTGGCGTCGCTCTGGATATAGCGCCAGTCCCACACTTCCTCGTTCTTGCGGGTGAACTGCACCACGGTGCGCGGCTTGCCCAGCATCTGGCGGATCTCTTCCTTGCGCATGCCAACCTTGATCCTGGCGAAATTCTCTTCGGTCAGCACCTGCTTGTAGTCGGCCAGCTTGCCATCCGGGCCGATATAGAACATCCAGGTGCGGGTGCCGGACGGCCCTTTGGGATATTCCAGCGTACGCTCGCCGTTTTCCTTTTCCCAGACCGTATCCGGCTGGCCCATGGCGTTGCGCACGTCGGCTTCCGACGATACGCCGCGGTTGAGTTTTTCCAAGCCCGCCTCCTGTATGAAGTTGCCGTTCTGATCGCAAGCTGCGACCAGCAATGGCGCGAGCAATAGCACGACCTTGCGTACCCATGATTTCATGCCGCCTCCCGCTTACGATGATTCTCCAAGTATATCGCCCTTTCCCTGCTCAATAGTTGTCACATAGACACGAAACAATCCTCGCCGCCGCCAACGACAAACCGTTGGACGACCCCGAAATAGCATAAAATAGCGCCTAATCCCAGCCCATTATCAAAGCACCCATGAAATTTTCCAAACAAATTTACGGTTACGAATCCGACATCACCAAGTTCGTTGCAGAACTCAAGGAAAAGAATCCAAAGCTGGAAGAACAGCAGCTGGCCGGCCGCGCCCTGCTGTGGGACAAGACGCCGATCGACCTCGACAGCCAGCATCGCACCGAGGAATCGCGCGTCGAGCAGCAACCCTACGTGTATCAGAACAATCACTAATCCAGCCGTGGTAACGATCAGATGAGCCAGAATTCGTCGGATGCGGCCGAACTGACCTTGGAAGGCCAACCCGATTCGACCCCGAACGTGATCGACGGCGTCGCCTTCGCGCGCCTGTACGGCGAGCCGCTGTTCCGCATGCCGACCGATCTGTACATTCCGCCGGATGCGCTGGAAGTCTTCCTGGAAGCATTCGAAGGTCCGCTCGACCTGCTGCTGTACCTGATCCGCAAGCAGAATTTCAACATCCTCGACATCCCGATGGCGCAGGTGACCCTGCAATACCTGGAATACGTCGACCAGATCCGCATCACCAACCTGGAGCTGGCGGCCGAGTACCTGCTGATGGCGGCCATGCTGATCGAGATCAAGTCGCGCATGCTGCTGCCGGTGCGCAAGACCGACAGCGAAGAAGCCGAGGACCCGCGCGCCGAGCTGGTGCGGCGCCTGCTGGAATACGAGCAGATGAAGCTGGCGGCGCGCGAAATCGACGCCCTGCCGCTGCTCGGGCGCGACTACGTGCGCACCCAGATCTACATCGAGCAGAACACGATCACGCGCTGGCCGGACGTCAACCTGGACGATTTGCAGGCAGCCTGGGCCGACGTCATCAAGCGCGCCAAACTCACCGCCCACCACACCATCAGCCGCGAAGAACTGTCGGTGCGCGAGCACATGACCGGAATCCTGCGGCGCTTGCAATCGGCGCGCTTCGTCGAGTTCGCCGAACTGTTCGATCCTGCGCGCGGCGTGCCGGTGCTGGTGGTGAACTTCATCGCCCTGCTGGAGCTGGCCAAGGAAACCCTGATCGAGATTACCCAGGCCGAACCTTTTGCGCCGATTTACGTGCGGCTAGCCTATTCGCCAAGCTACGCTCCGGCATAATTCTTTTTTTAGCCAGTTGAGGCCAGGCTGATTTGCCGCAAGCGTTACCCAGGCGGCGCATCAACTCAGTCTCGCAAATATATTATTTATGAAAATCATTTCCTCGATCGAAGAGCTACGCGACCAGCTGCGCGGCCAACTGCGCACCGCATTCGTGCCGACCATGGGCAACCTGCATGAGGGCCACCTGTCGCTGATGCGCCTGGCCAAGAAACACGGCGATCCTATCGTCGCTTCCATCTTCGTGAACCGCCTGCAGTTCGGTCCCAACGAAGATTTCGACAAGTACCCGCGCACCTTCGCCGCCGACGTCGAGAAGCTGGAAAAGGAAGGCGTCTACGTCCTCTTCGCCCCGACCGAAAAAGACTTGTATCCGGAACCGCAGGAATTCCGCGTGCGGCCGCCCGACGATCTCGGCAATACGCTGGAAGGCGAATTCCGCCCGGGATTTTTCACCGGTGTGACGACCGTGGTGCTGAAACTGTTTTCCTGCGTGCAGCCGCGCGTGGCGGTGTTCGGCAAGAAGGACTACCAGCAGCTGATGATCGTCCGCAACATGGCCAAGCAGTTCGCCTTGCCGACCGAAATCATCGCCGCCGAAACCTGGCGCGCCGACGACGGCCTGGCGCTGTCCTCGCGCAATATGTACCTGTCGGCCGAGGAACGCGCAGAAGCGCCGGCCCTGTTCAAGACGCTCAACCAGGTCGCAGAAGAAGTGCGCGCCGGCCATCTGGACATCTTCGAGCTGGAAAAGGAAGCAATGGCGCAGCTCGGCAGCCGCGGCTGGAAGCCCGACTACATCTCGATCCGCAAGCGCTGCGACCTGCAGGCGCCGGCCGCCGGCGACCTGGCGCAAGGTGAAAAGCTGGTGGTGCTGGCCGCTGCCAAGCTGGGCACCACGCGCCTGATCGACAACCTGGAGATATAAGCTGCGCCACTCCTGCCATCGAGGAACGCACAAGCTGGCAGCTGCGGCCGCATTCTGCATGGCGAGTCTGGCGGCTCCGCCTGCCGTGTCCGCCGCTCCCATCACGGTCCAGGACGATGCCCGGCACACAGTCACCCTGCCGCAGCCGGCCCGGCGCATCGTCAGCCTGGCGCCGCACGCCACCGAACTGCTGTTCGCCTCCGGCGCCGGCGGCTACGTAGTCGGCGCCAGCGACTACAGCGACTATCCGCCAGCCGCCAGGCAACTCCCCTCGGTCGGCAGCAGCAGCGCGCTGGACATCGAGCGCATCGCCGCCCTCAAGCCGGACCTGGTAATAGCCTGGAGCAGCGGCAATTCCGCCAGCCAGCTCGCCAGGCTGCGCGCACTCGGAATTCCTGTATTTGAAAGCGAACCGCACCAGCTCGAAGCAATCGCCTCGTCGCTGCAGCGCCTGGGGCAACTGGCTGGCGTCCCGGATAGCGGCGCGGCAGCGGCCAAGGCCTTCAACGCCAGGCTAGCGCAGCTGGGCGCAACTTATCAGCAAAGGCCGCCGGTGCGGGTGTTTTACCAGATCTGGCAAAAGCCGCTGATGACCCTCAACGGCAGCCACATGGTGTCCAGCGTAATCCGCCTGTGCGGCGGCGAAAACGTGTTCGGCCAGCTGCCACAGCTGGCGCCCACGGTCAGCACCGAAGCCGTGCTGGCGGCGAATCCGGAAGTGATCTTCGCTGCCGACGGCAGCAATGCCCCGGATACCGGCTGGCGCCGTTTTCCCAAACTGGCGGCAGTGGCCGGCGGCAATCTGTTTACGCTGACGCCGGACTGGATGAGCCGCCCCGGCCCGCGCATACTGGACGGCGCCGCCGAACTGTGCCGGAAGCTCGACCTGGCGCGCAGCCACCGGCATAACTCAGGCTGATACTGAGACAGTATCGGCAAGCGGCATGAACATGCGCCGCGTACCGATATCCAGCACTTCAAACGCACAGCCGAACGCCGCCTGCAGCAGCTGGGGCTGCAGCACCTTGTCGACGCTGCCCTGCCAGGTCTGGCCATCTCCCAGCAGCAGCACATGGCTGGCGTAGCGCGCCACCAGGTTGATGTCGTGACAGGCTGCGATCACCGCTTTTTCCCGCGGCAATGCGTTTGCTACCTTATGCAGCAATTCCATCACCACGATTTGCGCCGCGGCGTCCTGGTGCGCGGTCGGCTCATCCAGCATCAACAGCAATGGATCCTGCGTCAGCAGCGTCGCCAGCGCCACCCGCTGGCGCTCGCCGCCGGACAGGCGCATCACGTCATGCTCGCTGAAAGCGGCCATCCTGACGCGCTGCAAGGCTTGCATGGCCTGGGCGCGGTCTTCCTCGCGATCCCAGCCGAAACCGAACTGATAGGGATGGCGGCCGGCGATCACCGCCGCCAGCACGCTGCTGGAAAAGGCGTCGGCCTGCTGCTGCGCCAGCAAGCCGCGCAGGCGCGCGAGCTGCTGCGGCTTGATGCTGCCGATGGCATTGCCTTGGATCGCCACGCGGCCGCTGGCGGGTTGCGCCAGGCCCGCCAGCGTATGCAGCAATATGGTTTTGCCGATGCCGTTGCGGCCCAGCACGCACCAGAACTGGCCCGGCATCACTTGCCAGTCCAGCCGCTTGCACAGGATTTTATGATCGACGCCGACGCTCAGCTGTTCGGCGGCAAGCAGCGGTGCGGAAAATTCACTCATGAGCGCGTCCTCATGCACGGCTGCGCGAGAGCAGCCACAGGAACACCGGCACACCGACCAGGGCGGTAATCACGCCCACCGGCAACTGCGTCGGCGCCACCGCGGTGCGCGCCGCCAGATCGGCCAGCGCCAGCGCGGCGCCGCCCGCCAGCACGCTGGCCGGCAGCAGGATGCGCTGATCGTTGCCGACCAGCAGGCGGATCGCGTGCGGCACAACCAGTCCGATAAAGCCGATCGTACCGGCCACCGTCACCGCTGCCGCGGTCGCCAGCGACGCCGCCGCCAGGGTCATCCAGCGCAAGCGCAAAACCGGTACGCCAAGCAGCTGGGCGAAACCCTCGCCGCGCGCCAGCAAATTGAGCTGCTGCGCCTTGGACACGCTCCAGAGCAAGAGCAGCAGCAAGAGCAGCGCCGCCGGCAACAGCAGGCGGCCGTCTTCCAGGTCGCCCATCAGCCAGAACAGCATGCCGCGCAGCTGTGCATCGGGCGCCAGGGTCAGCACCAGCGTCACGATCGCGCCAAAGCCGGCGGCGATCATCACGCCCGTAAGAATCAAGCGATGGCCGCTATGCTGGGCCACGCTGGGCAGGCGCCGCAAAGCCTGGCGCGCCAGGCCGAACAGCAGCGATACCGCCAGCCCCGCGCCGAGGGCGGCGCCGAGCGCAGCGGCGGTGTCGCCGACGAAACCGAAATGGCTGGCCACCAGCAAGGCCGACAAGGCGCCAGCGGCCGAGCCGCCGGACAAGCCCAGTACATAAGGATCGGCCAGGGGATTGCGCAGCAACACCTGCATCAGCGCCCCGGCCAGCGCCAGCAGGCCGCCGACGACGAAAGAAGTCAGCGCCCGCGGCAGGCGCAAGGAAAGATAGATCTGGTCTGCAAGCAAAGGCCGCCCGCAGCCGCTGCTGCCGCACAGCACCGCGAGCGACAGCGCCAATCCTGCGGCTGCCGTCAGGCAGCACAGGATCAGGATGGCGCGGCGCAGTGTAGTGATGCTAGTCAATGAACGAGTCGCTTCGCAGGTCAGTTTATTCGCAAATTGCAGTGGCTCTTTCAGCCGTAGCCTCAGCTACGCCGACTTCGCCTCAAGGTCTGGCCGGGACGCGCAACCGTACTTTAGTACAGTGAGCATCACAGGCCGGAGATTGAGGCGCGCAGCAGGCCTAAAGAGTTACTGCTGCCAATTTACACCAACAAACAAGCCGCGTGACGGCTGGTTATAGCCGTAGGCGGTTTGATAGTCGCGGTTGAACAGGTTATCGACGCGGCCGAACAGCGAAGTCTGCTTGGTAAGCTGATAGCGCGCATTGGCGTTGGTCAGCCAGTACGGCGCCAGCTGCGGGTTGCCGGGAATATCGGAGCGGCTGTCGGTGTACTGCACATCCGTGCCGACACGCCAGGCGCCGAAGCTCTTCGCCGCGCCGAAGGAGCCGAGCGTCTTGGCGCGGCGCACCAGGGTCTTGCCGGTCGATTCGTCTTTCGGGTCCTGCAAGGTCAGGCTGGCGCGCCAGTCGATTTCAAGCAGTGTGGCGCTGGCGCTCAGCTCCAGTCCCTGGTTCTTGGCGCGGGCGATATTGATGGCCCGGAAAGTCACAGGATCGTAGCCGAACTGGTCGCGCGCGCGGGTATCGAACAAGGTGGCGCGCAACAAGGTAGCGCCGGCTGCATACTGCACACCGAGCTCATAGGACTTGGAACGCTCGGCCTTGAGATTGGCGTTGCCGTACAACGGGTCAAACAACTGCACGGGCGTCGGCGCGTTGAATGCGGTCGAGGCATTGGCGATCAGCTTGACGCTGTCGGTCAGCGCAAAGCCGTAGCCGAGGTAGCCGGTATTGTCCGAACCGGAACCGCCGACATCGTCATGGCGCAGATTGAGCTGCAGCTGATGCGCGCCGATTTTGCCAAGCGCGCCGGCATACACGCTGGAAGTCGAGCGCGAAAAACTGTTGCTGGAATTGCCGAAGCTGCTGTTGGCATTGACGTCCGCCTTTTCGCGGCCGGCGTCGATACCGGCGGTCGCTGTCCACATTGGCGACACGCGCAATTCATTGGCCCATTGCAGCAGGTTTTGCGTGCTCTTGTAGCCATTGCTGCTGTTGCCGAACAAGCTCAGGTCGTCGAGGTTGTCGCGGTTGACGTTTTGCGACAGCGTCAGCGTCGAAGTCCAGTCCTGGGTAAAGCTATTCTTGGAGAACACGGCGATCGACTGGCTCTTGGAATGGCCGCGATTCTGGTCGGTCGGCGTGCCGTAGGCGTCGTCAAAAGTGTACTTGGCGTCGTTGGCGTAAATGCGGGCGCCGACTTCATTGCCCTTGCGCCATTCCTGCGATACCGATGCCGAGACGCTGGTGTTGGCATCGCCGTTGCGGTCGGGATTGACGTTCGGGTTCTGCAGCGGGTTCTGCGCCGAAAAGCCGTCGGTCTTGAAACGGGTCAGGGCCAGGGCGTAACGGGTGTCGCCGCTCTTGCCGCTGACGCCGACGTTGCCTTGATAAGTGCCGCGCGAACCGGCTTCGACCGACGCATTGAACGCCGGCGCGCCATTGCCGCGCTTGGTGAAAATCTGCACCACGCCGCCGATGGCGCCGGAACCGTAGATCGCCGAGACGTTGCCGCGCACGATTTCAATATGATCGATCTGCTCAGGCAGGATATTTTCCAGCGCCGGCAAGCCGAAGGATGCCTGGCGGCGGATCGGCACGCCATCGATCAGGATCAGCGTTTCCGTGGTATTGGCGCCGCGCATGAACAGCGAGGCCTGCTGGCCGGGGCCGCCGACGCGTGTAATCTGGATGCCGGCCTGGCGCTCCAGCAAGGCCGGCAAATCAGGCGCTTGCGAATTGCGGATGTCTTCGGCGCTGATCACCGTGGTGTGCGGCAAGGCATCGGTTTGCGGCTGCTCGACGCGGGCAGCGGTCACTACCACCGGCCCCAGATTCTGGTCCTGAACGGTTTGGGCGAAAGCAGAGCCGACGCTGCAGGAAAGAATGGCGGAAGCCAGCGCGAGCGGCTTCAGGGTCGCGCCGGAGCGGCGTGATAAAGATAAAGTCATGTTTGGATACGATAAGAGTCCCCGGCCTGCTTCCCCGCAAGCCCGGTTGCAACAGTCGCAAGGCACAGACGTGGCACAAACGTGACCCCGCCGCTATCTCGCTCCCCCTGATCTGGCCGGTATCCGGGCTAACAAGTCGGAGCGCATAACCTTCCCATGCCAATGGTGAAGTGTTTCGCAAATGATGAAGCCACATAAGCACTGCCTTTTTGCGCCATGCGTCGTTGCAAATCCTCGCGATAGTCTTACTATCGCTCCGGTTTGCGCGGGGCGGCCATCCGCCTAGCCTGGCACAAAAATTCAGCACTTCTGCGGCTCCCTCACTTGCGAAATACTTCACCAGCACAGTGGTACGAGATGCGCTCTGCCGCCTGCCGCCCCCTGGTTGGAGACGGACTGGCGGCGCTTGTTTTACCGTTGCGGGGGCAGCACACGTTGGCTGGCGGATTAGCGGACTGTAACAACCAAATCAAGAGCGCCTGTCACGTATCCGACACGCATGGCGGCGTTGCACATGCTCGCAATAGTCCCGCTATTGCTCCGCTGTGCGCCTTGCCCTGCGCGTCGGATACGCGCCTTGCACTCTCGATTCGGCTGTTCCAATCCACTGGATATCGCCTAGCGCCGTGTTTCCCGTTTAACTGCGGACATGGGCATGTCCGCGTGCACCAAAACCCCGCCATTGTAAGGCCGGCGCGGCCTGGCGGCAATCGCCGCTGCCTAAAGTGTGGTTAAAGCGCAGCCAGGTTTGCGTTGCCCCGGTATAAGGCCGCCACCATGTCGGACTGGGTCACCATGCCGACCAGCCGGTTCTCATCGTCGACAATCGGAATATGGTGGATCCCGGAATCGGACAGCGGCTGCACCAGCTCGACGATATGCATAGCCGACGCTGCGCTCTTCACCGCAGCGGTCATGATCTGGCCGACCACTTCCGGCTTGTCCGAATGCATGCCGGTGGTGCGCCGCAGGAATTGCTTCAGGCGCTGTTCGAAACCGGCGTACAGCTGCAAATCCACCTGGCGCATGAAATCGGTCTGGGTGACGATGCCGACCAGGCGCCGCGCCGGGTTAATCACCGGCAAGGCCTTGATGCGGTGCTTCAGCAGCAGGGCCCAGGCATCCTCCAGCGAAGTGCCGTACTCGACGCTGACCACATCGCGCGACATGATGTCGGCGCAGGTGATGGCGCCGAAGCGGCGCTGGTAGGCGTGCATCTCGGTCTGCAGGATCAGGCTTTCCAGGTCGTCGCGGCTGACATCCAGCACCTGGTTATATTGCTGCAGCACGTAGTCCAGGTCTTCTTGCGTGAAACCGACCCGGGCTCCGCTGGGCTGGTCGCTGGTCTTGTGCAGCTTGGCCGGATCCTGGTGGGCGCTGTGCGGGTAGCGGCGTTTGGTGGCGTTATTGAACAGCAGCGCGACCAGAAGCAGCAGGAAGGAATTCAGCAACACCGGCGTCAAAACGAAATGGAAGCCCTGGCTGGTCACCGCAGGTCCGCCCAGCACCGCCGTCAGCGCCACCGCGCCGCTGGGCGGATGCAGGCAGCGCAAGGCGAACATGGCGCCGATCGCCAGCGACACCGCCAGCGCCGGGGCAAACACCGGATCGTGGACCCAGCGCGCGCAGGCGACGCCGATCACGGCGGCCACCAGGTTGCCGCCGATGATGGACCAGGGCTGCGCCAGCGGACTGGCCGGCACCCCGAACAGCAGCACCGCCGAAGCCCCCATCGGCGCAATCAGCATGGGCAAGGGAGCGCCCGGACCGAGCGCCCAGTGGCTCACCAGCCCGGTCAGCAGAATTCCCAGCAAAGCGCCGCAACAGGCGCGCATGCGTTCAGTGGCGTTGACCACCACAGGACCTGGAATAAAACCGCGCAACCACAAACCAAACGAATTCATCTTCTTTTGCTTTCGATTTTCTTGATAGGGCTCAACCGCCGTAGGCGTAGCTGAATTTATTGTTGACGATGCGTCCCATCACGCGCGAGCGCTGGTCCAGTCCGACGTGATCCTTGGGGCTCATGTTGACCACGCCTTGCGGGATCGTCAGGTCATGGGTGTTTTCCAATGCGGTACGCAGCGCGGCGCGAAATTGCTTGCTGCCGGGCGGCCCCGCTGTCAGCGCCTGCGGCACGGCGTTGGCGATCAGCATATAGGCACCCCAGGCATCGGCGGCAAACTGCGTCATGGTGTCGGCGCCATAGGCGGCTTCATAGCGGCGGGTGAAATCGAGCGCGATCTTCCTGACCGGATTGGACAGCGGCAGCTGCTTGGCCACCACAGCCGGGCCGGTGGGGAAGAAAGTGCCCTCGACATCCTTGCCGCCCACCTTCAGGAAATCGGCGGTGGCGATGCCATGGGTCTGGTAGATCCGTCCTTTATAACCGCGTTCGACCAGGGTCTTTTGCGGCAGCACCGCCGGCGTCGCCGAAGCGGCAATCAATACCGCATCCGGCTGTGCCGCCATGATCTTGAGGATCTGCCCGGTCACGCTGCTGTCGTTCCGGTTATAGCGCTCGCCGGCGACCACCTTGATCTTGCGCAGCTCGGCCAGGTGCGAAAACTCGCGCCACCAGCTGTCGCCGTAGGCGTCGGCAAAACCGATGAAGCCGACGGTCTTGATGCCGTTGTCGGCCATGTGCTGGGTCAGGATGGTAGCCATGTGCGAATCGTTTTGCGGCAGCTTGAAGGCCCAGGCGCGCTTGGCGTCCTGCGGCTCGACGATCGAGGCCGAAGCCGCCAGCGCCAGCATCGGCGTGCCGGACTCGGCCGCCACGTCCAGCAGCGCCAGCGCAGCCGGCGTCGTGTTGGGGCCGACGATCAGGTCGACCTTTTCTTCGCTGACCAGCTTGCGCGCATTGCGCACGGCGTTGGTCGGATCGGAAGCGTCGTCCAGGATGATGTACTCGACCTTCTGGCCGGCGATCTCTTTCGGCCACAGCAGGATGGCGTTTTTGGTGGGTGCGCCGATGGCTGCTGCCGGGCCGGTGACGGCGATGTCGACGCCGATCTTGATTTGCGCCAGCACCGAATTACTTAGCATGGCCAACGCCATGAGCGGCACAACAAGGATGGGGCGCGCAATTTTATTCATCAAATATCCGTGACAGCAAGGTGAACAGGCGTATTTCCACAAGGACAGGATTCTACCGCAAGCACTACGCCAGGCCTTGCACATGGCATGCCATCTTAATCAGCAGCCTTTCTGAGTCCATTAACACAAAGCAAGGACCGGCCTTTCCTGCATGCGCCCTTCAACCGTTTTCACAGACTGCTGTTTTCTGCAAGCGGCAGCAAAGCCCGAGCTACCCCGCGCCACTTTGAAAGCCACTCTTTGTAATTGCATGAGATAAATTATTTGCCAAAATGTAACGTTGCGTAACATAATATTTCAATAAATATAGTTAAAATTGGAAGAATCGATGCTCAAATTACATGAAAAAGTCAGCCAGTTTGCGCCCCTGGCTTTATTGACCCTTGTCCTCACCGGATGCGGCGGCGGTGGCGGCGGCGGCGGCAGTACTCCAGCTCCAGTCACCAATGCTCCGCCTCCAACCGCTCCGACTACGCCTCCAGTCTCGCCGCCAACCACGACCCCGACACCGCCCCCGGCCACGCCCGATCCTAACGTCACCTTCAACGATGGCCTGAATGCAAGCGGACAAACGTCAGGAACAGTGCAGGTTGGCTTAGCACACAGCGGTACCATCCCGATGGCAAATATCAGCGGCGCCATCGGCGCCGGCAGCGATGCCGTCATTGTGCAACCGTCAGTCGCAGCGGGTCCGGGCGGCAAAGTCCTTGCCGTGTGGAGGGAACGCACCGGCTCAGCAAATACTGCTTATTTTGCCGAGGGAACTAGTGCAGGACAGTGGGGCGCAAGCAAGCAGCTGACACAAGTAGGACAATTCGACCCGGTCGCCAGCGATACGCTCAGCATAGATACGCTCAGTACCGGATTCGCACTGCGCATGAACGCCAGTGGCGATGCAGTGCTCGGCTGGACCGAGCCGTTGCCAGGCAAGGTTGCCACCTGGTTCAACCACAAGAGCCGCATCCTGCGTTACGCACATGACACCGGCTGGTCGCCAAGCGCGACCGATATGCTATCTCCAGTCACGATTTTTGCGGGCGAAGCCAACAACAGCGACCTGCAAATACTCGACGATAGCCGTATCACCTTCTCGGACTATATTCCCAATATCCCGACAGTCCAGATATATCGCCAAAGCGGCAACGCCGCGCCGAGCGCCATTGCCATGCTGGCAAACAGTTCGCAAGCAAGTTACCAGGCCTTCGCCTCAGATCCTGCCGGCAATGCGGTTGCGGTATATTCGGACGGCAACTTGAATGCCTTCGACCTGAATATTGCCAGCGCCGTATCGCAACCTGCCAAAAACATCCGCAGCAATGTGGTCGGCGGTTCATGCGGATCAAACCCATGGCGCTCTCCCAACGTCGCGGTAGCCAATGCACGCTATTCGATTTATGCATATACCGTGATTGACCCGGCCGTGAGCACCTGTTCCTTACGCTTGGTCACGCGCGATGCGGCTACCGGGCAAATCAACTATACCGTGGGCATGACGCCAGCCTCTTTTATATTCCAACCGCCGATACTGGCGATGGATAAAAGCGGCAATGGGGTAGTGGTATGGGAAGAATTATCCGGTGACCTATCGCGCCCAAGCGCACGACCTGTGTTCGCCAATGCCTTGCCCGGCAACGCTTTGTCTTCGCCGCAATTGCTTGGCTCCAACTACGAATCCATAGGCAAGAAAATAGCCAATATTCCGCTGCGCTTTGCCATGAATCGCGCCGGCAAGGGCGTTGCCGCAATGGTTGTTTATGCAAATGGAAATATCTATCTGGCCACATCCCTATATAGCGTACAGGCAGGCTTCTCACCATGGAAACTGGTTGCCGGAGCCTACACTCTTGGCGTGCCAAACGTAGCGGTAAGCGAAGCAGGAGACGCCTTTGTCACTTGGGCGGGCCCCGTCAACTGCAAGCGTACCGCGCCGGCGGTCGCCCTCAGCTGCGATAACAAGCAACAGGGTATTTACATGCTTAAGCTTTGATTGATTGCGGGGGGGTGTCAAGGGTTCGATAGCCCTGCGCAGCCGTTTTGAATCAGACATAGCAATTTCTGTGTCCGTCCGATATTTAACGGATGCAGAAATTGCCGCCACAAGATGCGCTGCAAGTTTGTAGCTAAAACATCTGCCATCTTCGACAAATTGCACTGTCAAAGTCCGCCTTTTCCCTCATTTTCTGTCGCTGCGGCAACATAGTATTTGCAACAGGCCTTGATTTCTCCAGAAATTCGTATGATGATATGGTCACATTACGATAAAAATATGCAGGCGGACGAGACGATATGTTCAATAAACTGAATGCCAACCGCACGTCCCTGAGCGACACCGTGGCCCAGGAATTGCTGAAAAAGATACAAACCGGCGAGTTCGGCCCCGGCGCCAGATTGCCGACCGAACCTGTGCTGTCGGAGCAGTTCGGCGTCAGCCGCACCGTGGTGCGCGAAGCGATTTCCCGTTTGAAGAACGAGGGTGCGGTCGAGCCGCGCCAGGGCAGCGGCGTGTATGTCAGCGAGCAAGGCCATCTGCGGCCCTTGCGCATCCAGTTCGACCAGGCGTCCTCCGCCGACGCCGTGCTGCAGATCGTCGAGCTGCGCCGCGCCATTGATGCCGAAGTCGCGGCGCTGGCCGCCACCCGCCGCACACCGCGCCAGCTGAAAGCCATTGAAACGGCACTGAAAGGCATCGAAGCCGACGTCAACGCCGGCGGCGACGGCGTCATGGCCGACGTGATGTTCCATCGCAGCATCGCCGAGGCCACCGGCAATCCTTTCCTGCTGCAGACGCTGGCTTTCCTGAGCCAGTACCTGGAAGCCGCTACCGCCGTCACCCGCAGCAATGAAGCGCGGCGCGACGACTTCATGCGCCAGGTCTATGAAGAGCATGCCGCCATCGCTTCCGCCATCGCCGCCGGCGATGCGCTGGCAGCGCGCAATGCCGCGCAAAACCATATGTTCAACGCGGCGCGCCGCCTATCGCAAGGCGCGGTCGCGGCCAAGGCGGCGCCGCAAGCCAAAGCCAAGAGCACGACAAAAACCCGTTAATCAGGACCAGCAAATGACTATCAATGTAGGTGTTATCGGCCTTGGCGCCATGGGCTTGGGCGTTGCCCGTTCTTTACTGCGCGCGGATTTCCGCACCTATGCCTGCGACGTGCGCCCGCAAGTCTTGCAGCAGTTCGCCAGCGAAGGCGGCATTGCCTGCGGCACGCCGGCCGAACTCGGCGCGCAATGCGATGTGGTGATCACAGTGGTGGTCAATGCCGCGCAAACCGAGCAGGTGCTGTTCGGCGAACAAGGCGCTGCCGCGGCGATGCGCCCCGGCAGCCTGGTGATCGCCAGCGCCACGGTGGCGCCGGAGTACGCGGCCAAGCTGGGCGAACGGCTGGCCGCGCTGCAGCTGCTGTTTCTGGATGCGCCGCTGTCCGGCGGCGCCGCGCGCGCCGCTTCCGGCGAAATGACCATGATGACGTCCGGCCCCGCCGCCGCTTACGCCAAGGGCGAAGCGGTGCTGGCGGCGATCGCGAGCAAGGTGTACCGGCTGGGCGACGCCCACGGCGTCGGCTCCAAGGTCAAGATCATCAACCAGCTGCTGGCCGGCGTGCATATCGCCGCCGCTGCCGAAGCGATGGCGCTGGGCCTGCGCGAAGGCGTCGACGCCGACGCGCTGTACGAAGTCATCACCAACAGCGCCGGCAATTCCTGGATGTTCGAGAACCGCGTGCCGCATATCCTGAAAGCGGATTACACGCCGCTCTCGGCGGTCGATATTTTCGTCAAGGACCTGGGCCTGGTGCTGGATACCGCGCGCGCCAGCAAATTCCCGTTGCCGCTGTCCGCCGCCGCCCATCAGATGTTCATGACGGCGTCAGCCGCCGGCCATGGCGGCGAGGACGATTCCGCCGTGATCAAGATTTTCCCCGGGATCACGCTGCCGGCGGCGCAGGAGTAAGCCATGCCAGAGCAATCAAAGACAACAACAGGCCCGCTGCTCGGCTGCATCGCCGATGACTTTACCGGCGCCACCGACCTCGCCAACATGCTGGTGCGCGAAGGCATGCGCACCGTGCAGACCATCGGCGTGCCGGATGCCGCCCCGCAGGATGTCGACGCCATCGTGGTGGCGCTGAAGTCGCGCACGGTTCCGGCAGCCGAAGCGGTAGCCGATTCGCTGGCCGCATTGCACTGGCTGCAGCAGCAAGGCTGCCGCCAGTTCTTTTTCAAATACTGCTCCACCTTCGATTCCACCGCCAAGGGCAATATCGGTCCTGTGACGGACGCTCTGCTGCAGGCATTGGGCAGTGATTTCACTATTGCCTGCCCGGTCTTCCCGGAAACCGGGCGCACCCTGTATCGCGGCCATCTGTTCATCCAGGACCAGCTGCTGAATGAATCCGGCATGCAGAATCATCCGCTGACGCCGATGACCGACGCCAACCTGGTGCGCGTGCTGCAGCAGCAGACGCCATCCAAGGTTGGCTTGATCGGCTATCCGGCAGTATCTCAGGGCAGTGAGAAGATCCATGAAGAAATCGCCGGCCTGCGCCGGCAAGGCGTGCGGATGGCGATCGTCGATGCGCTGGAAAACCAGGACCTGTACGCCATCGGCGCCGCTTGCGCGGACCTACCGCTGGTGACGGGCGGCTCGGGTATTGCACTCGGCCTGCCCGCCAATTTCGTCAGGGCCGGCCTGCTGCCAGCGCAGCAAGGCGCCAAGGCCGGCGCATTGCCTGGCGTTCCAGGCTGGTCGGCGGTGCTGGCCGGCAGCGCATCGAAGGCAACCAATGGCCAGGTCGCTGCATGGATGGAAAAGCGTCCGGCGTTCCGTCTCGATCCGCTGGCGCTGGCGCGCGGCGAAGCTGTGGTGGCGCAGGCATTGGCTTTCGCCAAGCAGTATCTCGAACGGCAGCCGGTATTGATCTACGCAACCACCACGCCGGAGCAGGTCAGGCAGGTGCAGGCCGAGCTCGGCGTGGAACGCGCCGGCTTGCTGATCGAACAGGCATTGGCCGATATCGCCGTCGCCTTGCAGGCCGGCGGCGTGCGGCGCTTCGTGATTGCCGGCGGCGAAACTTCCGGCGCGGTGGTCAAGGCGCTAGGCATACGCGCCCTGCGCATAGGCGCGCAAATCGATCCGGGCGTGCCGGCGACCGCGTCGATAGCCGCAGAGGGTTCCCCAGCGCTGGCGCTGGCGCTAAAGTCAGGCAACTTCGGCAGCACGGATTTTTTTGAAAAGGCGCTGCGTCAGCTGGGCGAAACCCGTCTATGAACACGACATTGAAAGAGCAGGCGCTGCGCGCGGAAATCTGCGAAACCGGCGCCAGCCTGTATCAGCGCGGCTACACCGTCGGCACCGCCGGCAATATCAGCGCCCGGCTGGACGATGGCTGGCTGATCACGCCGACCGATGCCTGCCTCGGCCGCCTGACGCCGGCGCAGATCGCCAAGGTCGACCTGAGCGGAACATGGGTAGCCGGCGACAAGCCGTCGAAGACGCTGGCGCTGCATCGCGCGGTCTACGACAACAACCCGCAGGCGCAGGCCGTGGTGCACACTCATTCGACCCATCTGGTGGCGCTGTCGCTGGCCGGCGTCTGGCACGACCAATGCGTGCTGCCGCCGCTTACGCCCTATCAAGTGATGAAGGTCGGGCAGATTCCCTTGATTCCCTATTGCCGCCCCGGCGATCCGCAGGTGGCGGAACAGGTGAAGCTGCTGGCGGCCTCGGTGCGCGGCGTCCTGCTGGAACGGCTGGGGCCGGTGCTGTGGCATGAGAGCGTTTCGCAGGCGGCGTTCGCGCTGGAAGAGCTGGAGGAAACCGCGCGGCTCTGGCTGATGTTGGAAAACAAACCGGAGCCGCTCAGCGCCGCGGCCCTGGACGAGCTGTATCGGGTATTTGGCGCAGGCTGGTAAGTTTCAAGCAATAGAAACAACCGCATACATAAAAATCACATTGGTGGAGACAAGATGTCAGCAACGATAGACAACAGGGCCGCACAGGCCAGCGTCAGCCTGCCGGCTGAACAAGCGGAAAATCTGTACAAGAAAGTATTCTGGCGCTTCGTGCCATTCATCATGCTGTGTTACGTGGTGGCCTACCTGGACCGCGTCAACGTCGGCTTCGCCAAGCTGCAGATGTCGCAGGACCTGGGCTTCAGCGAAACCATCTTCGGCCTCGGCGCCGGCATCTTCTTCCTCGGCTACTTCCTGTTCGAGCTGCCCAGCAATCTGATCATGAACCGGGTCGGCGCCAAGCTGTGGATCGCCCGCATCATGATTACCTGGGGCTTGCTGTCGGCCTGCTTCGCCTGGGTGCAGACTCCCACCCAGTTCTATGTCCTGCGCTTCCTGCTGGGCCTGGCGGAGGCGGGCTTCTATCCCGGCATCATCCTCTACCTGACCTACTGGTTTCCCTCGCATCGGCGCGCCAAGGTAGTCGCCACTTTCATGGCGGCGATTCCGATCTCGGGCATCTTCGGCAATCCGCTGTCGGGCTGGATCATGCAGGCTTTCCATGGCGCCAGCGGCTGGCACGGCTGGCAATGGATGTTCATGATCGAAGCAGTGCCGGCGGTGCTGGTGGGCGTCGCCGTGTTCTTCGTGATGGACAACAGCATCCGCAAGGCCAAATGGCTGACGGCAGCGGAGAAGGATTTCCTGGAATCTGAAATCCGCGCCGACCAGAAGGACATGCACAGCCCGAAAACGACCGCGGCAGTGTTCAAGGACATCCGCATCTGGCATATGTGCCTGATCTACTTCTGCATCGTCATGGGCCAGTACGGACTGACGTTCTGGCTGCCGACCCTGGTCAAGGCCTCCGGCGTAGTGGGCGATTTCAAGATCGGCCTGATCAGCGCGATTCCCTTCCTTTGCGCGGTGTTCGCCATGATCCTGATCGGCCGCCGCTCGGACCGCATGCGGGAACGGCGCTGGCATCTGATCGTGCCAGCCCTGCTGGGCGCGGTCGGCTTCATCGTCTCGGCGCTGGCCGCCGACAATACCGTGATCGCCATCGCCTTCCTGTCGCTGGCGGCGATGGGCGTGCTGACCTGCTCGCCGCTGTTCTGGTCGCTGCCGACCGCTTTCCTGTCCGGCACCGGCGCCGCGGCCGGCATTGCGGTGATCAACTCGGTCGGCAACCTGGCCGGTTTCGCCAGCCCGTTCCTGGTCGGCTGGCTGAAAGACACTACGCACAACAACCAGACCGGCATGTTCATGCTGGCGGGGATGCTGGTGATCGGCGCCATTGCGATCCTGAAGACACCACCTAAAATGGTCAATCGATAACACTTATTTTTTAGGAGCCTGCAATGCCGCGTTTTGCCGCCAACCTGAGCATGATGTACAACGAACATGCTTTCCTCGACCGCTTTGCCGCCGCGGCCAGGGACGGCTTCAAGGCCGTTGAATTCCTGTTCCCTTACGACCATGCCGCCGCTGAACTGCAGGCAAGACTGCAGGACAACGGCCTGGCCCAGGCGCTGTTCAACGCGCCGCCTGGCGACTGGGCGAGCGGTGAACGCGGCCTTGCCTCCTTGCCTGGACGGGAAGATGAATTCAAGCGCAGCGTCGCCGCCGGCCTGGAATATGCGCAAGTGCTGGGCAACCGTAAATTGCATGTGATGGCAGGCCTGATCCAGCCGCAGCAGGACCGTGCCCGGCACCGCGCGGTGTACCTGGAGAACCTGGCCTATGCCGCGGCCCAGGCCGCCGCCCATGGCGTCACCATCGTCATCGAGCCGATCAATACGCGCGACATTCCCGGCTTCTTCCTGAACCGCCAGGACGAGGCGCAGGCGATTTGCGCCGAGGTCGGCGCCGCTAACCTGCAGGTGCAGTTCGATTTGTATCATTGCCAGATCGTCGAAGGCGACCTGGCCGTCAAGCTCAAGCGCGACATGCTGCGTCCGCAAGCCGGCATCGGCCATATCCAGATCGCCGGCGTGCCGGAGCGGCATGAGCCGGATAGCGGCGAGATCAATTATCCCTATCTGTTCGCGCTGATCGACGAGCTCGGCTACCAGGGCTGGGTCGGCTGCGAATACCGGCCGCGCGGCGCTACGTCCGCCGGCCTGGGCTGGCTAAAGCCCTGGCTGTAGAACGCAAACACCATTGAATAAAAAAGGATCATCATGCAAGTAGTCATCACCGGCGGCGCCGGCTTCCTCGGCCAGCGCCTGGCGCGCAGCCTGCTGCAACAGGGCAGCCTGCCCGACCGCGGCGGCCAGCTGCAAGCCATCAGCAAGATCGTCCTGGTGGACGTGGTTGCCGCCAGCGGCTTCGACGACAGCCGGATCGAACAAGTCACCGGCGACATCACCGACAGCGCCTTGCTGGAACGCGTGATCACCAGCCAGACCGCGGCGATCTTCCACCTGGCGGCGATCGTCAGCGGCCAGGCGGAAGCGGATTTCGATCTCGGCATGCGCATCAACCTGGATGCGGCGCGCCTGCTGCTGGAACGCTGCCGCACCTGCGGCCACGTGCCGCGGGTGATCTTCACCAGTTCGGTGGCGGTATTCGGCGGCGTCCTGCCGGCTGTGGTGCAAGACCATACCGCGCTCAATCCGCAATCGTCCTACGGCGCGCAAAAAGCGATCGCCGAATTGCTGCTCAACGACTACAGCCGCAAGGGCTTCGTCGACGGCCGCGTGCTGCGCCTGCCGACCATCAGCGTACGCCCCGGTAAACCCAACCAGGCCGCCTCCTCTTTCGCCAGCGGCATCATCCGCGAACCGCTCAACGGCCAGCCGGCGATCTGCCCGGTGGCGCCGGACGTGCGCCTGTGGCTGCTGTCGCCGCGCAAGGTGATCGCCTGCCTGGTCCATGGCTATGCGCTGCCGGCCGATGTGCTGGGCAAAAGCCGCACCGTCAACCTGCCGGGGATCTCGGTCAGCGTGGCGGAGATGGTGGCGGCGCTGGAGCGCGTCGCCGGCAAGGAAGTCGCCGCACGCATTGAATGGCAACACGATCCCGCCATAGACCGCATCATTTCCAGCTGGCCGGGCGCCTGGGACGCCAGCCGCGCCGTCGATCTCGGCTTCGTCGGTGAAAGCAGCTTCGACGATGTGGTGCGCGCCTATATCGAAGACGATTTGCCGGCAGCATGAAGCAAGCGCAGCCGGCTGCCCGTGACAGCTGGCCGCGCGATGTTTTTTTGACATGCGCCAATCGGCCTGAACTTGTCCTCGGCTTGTCCTCGGTACGGTAAGATTGTCACTTTACGACTTTTGCCTAGCCGACATGAAGACCAGCTCTCCCCAGCATCTAGTGCGCTTGCTATCGGGCTCGCTGCTGCTGTTTTGCTTGCTGCTGGCAAACGGCGCTCCAGCCCGGGCAGCGGCAACCGCCGCCAGCGCCGGCACCGCGGCCAGCACGCCGGCCGCTCCCGCCGCTGCGCCATCGCCGCTGGATTCTCTATCCAAGGCATTGCAAAGCAACCCCGCCACCGGCAGCCTGGTAGCCACGCTGATCCAGGCCGAGCAGCAGAACAGCAAAGCCTCGCCCGAGCAAAAAGGTTTCATCGGCCTGATTTCCAATAGCCTCGACACTTTCCAGGCGCATCTGCAGCAGGTGATCACGCCGGAAAAATTCTGGAACCAGCAGTTTTCGCTGGCCTGGCAAGACCTGTCGACCATCCTGCAACGCCAGGAGTCGGAAACCGGATGGCAGGCGCTGGCAGGCTTTCTCGAAATGCTGGCCTTGTTCGGCGCGGTCGCTATCGCCCTGCACTATATCGGCAAGCGGGTGCAACGGCATTTCAATGTCGAGACGACGCTGTCCTCCGATCCCAGCATGAAGGAGTTGCTGCTGTATATATGGCGCCACATCGCGCCGATACTGCTGGCGCTGGTGGTGGAAATCTCTGTCACCATCAGCCTGGATAGCGCGCACGGACAATCGCTGGGACGGACCCTGGCCACGGTGCTGCTGTACACCCTGGTCGGCGCGCGCCTGTTCCAGGCCATCTGCGCCATCATTTTTTCGCTGTCGCACGGCGGCCACCGCATGGTCGCGGTGCATATCCTGTACCAGCGCGGCTTCAACCTGCTGTATGTGATCGGCTGCGCCGGCTGGCTCGGCGACGCCCTGGACAATCCTCATGTGAACCAGATCATCGGCGTCCACCTGGCCAGCGTGGCGGCGACCCTGGCCAGCCTGGTGGCGGCGATACTGGGCGGCGTGTTCGCCCTGCTGTTCCGGCGCCCGGTGGCGCACATCATCCGCAACCGGCCTCTAGCGGTGCGGCGCGGCCATCCGGCGCGCATGGAAACGCTGGAAATCGTCGCCGCCTTCTGGTATCTGCCGATACTGCTGCTGAGCATCACCGTCAGCGTCGCCACCATCCTCGATTTGTCGAGCAATAATTCCGCGCTCAACCATGCGCTGGCCAGCGCGGCACTGCTGATCGCCATGTTTTTCATCGGCGCGCTGCTGCAGCGCATACGCGCCCGCAAGACGACTGCGAAGGCGACACGGCGCCAGTCGCCTTATATCCTGCGCCTCAGCAACGTCGGCTTCAGCCTGCTGCAGCTGGCGTTGTGGATTGGTTTTTTCGAATTGCTGACCAGGATCTGGGAACATTCGCTGCTGGAATTCGCCAACGCCACCCTGATCGGCAAGATGATCGTCTCGGCGCTGGGCAAGATCGGCCTCACGCTGGTGGTCGCCTGGCTGGTCTGGATCCTGCTCGACACCTTCATCCAGGAAGCCATCAACCCGACCCGCAACAGCCGCTACGCGCGCAAGAACCCGAGCACGCGCATGCGCACCATCCTGCCGCTGCTGCGCAATGCGCTGATGCTGCTGATCCTGACCATCACGGTGATCACCACGCTGGCCAATCTCGGCATCAATGTGACGCCGCTGCTGGCTTCCGCCGGCGTCGTCGGGCTGGCCTTCGGCTTCGGCTCGCAATCGCTGGTGAAAGACCTGATCACCGGCGTCTTCATCCTGATGGAAGATTCGATGTCGGTCGGCGACTGGGTCGACGTCGGCAACGGCCATGCCGGCACGGTCGAGAACCTGACCATCCGCACCGTGCGCCTGCGCGACAGCAACGGCTCGGTGCACAGCGTGCCGTTTTCGCAGATCACGGCGATCAAGAACGATTCGCGCGAATACACATATGCTTCGCTCAAGCTGAGCATCACCCACGATTCGGACGTCGACCAGGCGCTGCGGCTGATGCGCGAAACCGGCGCCGAGATGCTGGAGGACCGGCGCCTGCGCCGGCTGCTGCTGCAGCCTATCGAGATCTACGGGGTCAATGGTTTCGACTTGAACGGCGTGGCGCTGCTGGCCGGCATCCGCACCAAGCCGCAAACCCAGAACGAAGTCACGCGCGGCTTCAACCTGCGCATCAAGAAAAAGGTGGATGACGATCCGAAGGTGCGCTTCGCCAATGAATGGGCGAATTTCCCGCTGACCGCGGTGGAGCCGCCGGCAGCGGCAGAAAGCGGCGCGCCGGAGCCGCCCGCCGCCGGCGCCGGCGGCAAGGCCTGATGAAGATTACTTGATGCGGCAGCTCAGCAGCCAGTAGTACTCCAGCCGCAGGATGCGCAGTTCGCGCGTGATCGGCGACAGCTTCTTGCGCAGGCCGCTGTCGGTCGGGAAGTTCTTCATGACTTCGTAGCGCTCGCCGTCGGGCAAGGTACGGAACTGGTAGGTATTGCCGTCGGCATCGGTGCGGGCGATCGGCGTGCTCTGCTCTTCGACGTAGCTGTTGTCTATCATCACCAGCAAGATATCCTTGCCGAGCTTTTCCCGCAGCTGGGCGATGAACCGGACCTGGTCCTGGCGTCCCACATGCGACCACCAGAAGCCCAGGAAACAGGCGGTGAACTTGCGGTCAGCCTGGAAAGTATTGATGTCTTGCTGCGCAAACGTCGCCTTGCCGGCCGGCAGCTGCTTGGCTTCGGCCAGAGCAATCATTTCCGGATTGATGTCGGTCGCCAGCACCGATTTCGCGGTAGCGGCGATCTGTTCGGTCCAGAAGCCGGTGCCGCATGCCAGTTCCAGCACATCGTGGCCTTCCATCAGTTCCTGCACCCTGACCTGCAAGGTCAGCAGTTCGTCCTGGCGCTCGGGGCGCTGGTAGATCTCTTCGTAAGTCGCAGCACGTTTGGCGTAGTACGCCGCCATATCGGTATTAATCATTTTTGCGTTCCGCTTCCCGGTTCATTGTTCAATTCCTTCACTTCTTCAACTTCTTTCATTTCTGTTTGCTGCACTTCAACAGCCGGCGGCATGGCTTCGGCGCAGGCCGCCCGGTAACGCTCCGACAGCGCGTCATACAGCGGCGGCGCAAAGAAGCGCGAGACGCGGCTGGCGATCAGCGCAGTCGCCATCAGCGAAATCACCAGGGCATGGCCGTTGATCATTTCCATCACGATCACGAAGGCGGTGATCGGCGACTGCGTCACCGCCGCCAGATAGCCCACCATCGCCAGCGCAATCAGCATCTCCAGGGAGGTATTGCCGAACACCTGGTGCAGCAAGTTGCCGAAACCGGCACCTATCGACAAGGACGGTGCGAAAATCCCGCCCGGAATCCCCGGCAGGTAGGACGACACCATCGACGCCATCTTCAGGAACGGATAAAACACCGACAGCTGCTGGTGCCCTTCCAGCAAACCCTTGGCCTCGACATAGCCGCTGCCGAAGGTGGCGCCGCCGGCAATGATGCCGATCAACGCAACCGCCAGGCCGCACAGCGCGCCGAAGGCAATCGGGCGGTTGCTGCGCAGATCCTGCAGCCGGGCTGGGATCCAGCGCCTGGCATTGAGCAGCAGCCAGCAAAAAATGCCGCCGGCGACGCCGGTAATGATCCCGGTCACCAGTACCGCCAGCGCCAGCATGTCGGTCAGCGCGCTATTGATATGAATGGTGCCGAAATAGGTATAGTTGCCGTTCAGGCCCAAAGCCACCGCACCGGCAAAAATAATCACGGTAATCACCACGCCGCTGGCCCGGTGCTCAAAGCTGCGCGTCAGTTCTTCAATGGCAAACACAATCCCCGCCAGCGGCGTGTTGAATGCCGCCGACAGGCCGGCGGCGGCCCCGGCCAAAATCAGGCGTCGCTCCAGCGCTGCGCTGGCGCGCGGATAGAGGCGCCGCAGGTTGAACATCAGGGCGGCGCCGACCTGCACCGTCGGCCCTTCGCGGCCGATGGTGAAACCGCCCAGGATGCCGATGAAGGACACGCCGATCTTGCCCAGCAACAGCTTGATCGACAGCAGCGACTGGCCGCGCCGGGTAGTATCTTCTTCCAGCGTAGCGATCACTTGCGGAATGCCGCTGCCCTCGGCGCCGGGAAAATAACGGCGCGTGGCCCACACACACAGAGCGCCGGCTGCCGGCGTGATGAACAGCGGCAGCCAGGAATGCGATTGCTGCATGGAGCGGAACATGCCGAAGCCGACATCCATCAGCCACGCATACAGCACCGCGACCAGGCCCACCAGCACCGCTCCCATCCACAAAATGCCGTATTTGCGCCAGGCGCGCCGCAGCTGGCGCAGCGTCTGGTCGGAAAAACTCGGGGGGAGCGGATTCATTGGAATTGGGCGCAAAGACATGATTATAAATTATCCCCGCGCAATTCCGTCCAAATAGGCTGCCGGCGGCCGTCGGCATGCCGGCGAAACCCGCGCAAAAGCAGCCGGATATCGATTATCGCCTTGCTTGATCGTCGCTACCCGGGAAAGCGACCGGCCTAGATTTGATAGCTTTTCAGCCAGGCCTTGATGTTTTTGACATCGGCAAACGCCAGCAAATCGTTCTTCAGCGCAGCGATATGCTGCTGCAGGCCCTTGATATCGCTTTTCAGGCGGCGCATCGCCAGCGCGGGCGACAAGGCTTCCTGCGGCCCGAAATTGAAGCGCCTGCGGAAATCCGCCTCCAGTCCGGCAATCTCATCCCGCAGTTCAGCCGACTGCTCCGTCAGCACCTTGCTGTAGTGCTGCAGGCGCTGTTCCGACAGGGAATTGATGCGGCCCTGGTCGATCTGTTCGATTTCCAGCTGCAGCTCCAGTAAGCCGAGCAAGTCTTTCTTGTCATAGGCGATATTCACCCTTTGCATCAGCGCCGTCTTGCGAATACGTTCCAGGGGATCCTGCTCGCGGTCGGGATGCAGGGCGCTGGCCAGCTTGCGATAGACTTCGCGCACCGACTGGCTGGCGTTTTGCAATTCTTCCCGCTGCCTGGCTTCCCTGGCCGCGGCCTTGGCCGATTTCCTGCGTTTGCCGGCGCCTTCGCGGCCGTATCCGGCCGACGCATTGGTGTCGTCATCCGCCTGCTGCGCGGATTCTTCAGAGTCGTCCCGCCGCCCTTCCGCTGCATCGGCATCGGCGCCGCCATGCATGTGATAAATCCGTTTCAAGTCCGCGGCATCGCTGTCGCCGATGACGGCGGCGCCGAGCGAGCAGATGATGTGGCTGATTTTTTCCTGGTCGTGCCGGCTCAAGCCCTTTGCCAGATAAGCGTCGTCGAGCAAGCGCACCAGCTGCGCCGCCAGCCCGTGGTAGCTGCGTATCAGCGGCTGGTACTGGCTGACATAGTGCTGCTGGTGCAGCGGGATCATCTCCTGCCAGGCCGCCAGCAGCTGGCGTTCGGTCTCCAGTTTCCTGAGCAGCGCATTGAAGATTTTCTGGCCTGGCGACAGGCTGGCCTGACCGTGCTGCTCGACGATGTTGAGCGCCTTGGTTTCTGTTTTTTTCATCGGTTGGCTGACGGCGTGTAGAACTGCGATTTTTCAGATGAAAAATATGGCGCAAGGGCGTGATTATAAGTTGCCGCCGGCGGCGCGCAGCAGAAACCAGCCAAGGGGCGTATCATCTTGCCTTTGCAATAAGTTAAGCAACCATCCGTATTCGGCTGTGCCTTGCAGCAATCATTTACAGATTCCATGCTCTGTCCCACCAAGCGGCGACTCCGCCGATAAACAATCATATGGCTATCCATTCCGCCTCCGCGCATTCGAGCGACCAGGTCTTACCCTTCCGTGAATCCTTGCTTGCCATGTTAGGCATTGCCTTCGTGGTGATGCTGGTGGCGCTCGATTCGACCGTGGTCGGCACCGCGCTGCCGACCATCGTCGCCGAGCTGAAAGGCTTCGAACTGTATGCCTGGGTCGCGACTTCCTACCTGCTGACCTCGGTGATCACGGTGCCGATTTTCGGCCGCCTGGGCGACTTCTACGGCCGCAAACCCTTTGTGCTGGTCTCCATCATCCTGTTCACCGCTGCCTCCATCCTGTGCGGCATGTCCGGCAGCATGCTGTGGCTGGTGATCGCCCGCGGCCTGCAAGGGATAGGCGGCGGCATGCTGGTCGGCACGGCGTTTGCGTGCATCCCCGACCTGTTCCCGGGCGCCCACGTGCGCCTGCGCTGGCAAGTGATGATGAGCACCGCGTTCGGCATCGCCACCGCGATCGGGCCGTCGCTGGGCGGCTTCCTGACCCAGTACTGGGGCTGGCGCTGGGTGTTCTATGTCAACCTGCCGGTCGGCGTGCTGTCGCTCTTCTTCGTCTATAAATACCTGCCGCACCTGCGCCATACCCACCCGGACGCCAAGATCCGCCTCGACTGGCCGGGCGCCCTGCTGATCACCGCTTCGCTCGGCTGCCTGCAATTGTTTGTGGAAATGCTGCCGCAGCACGGCTTGTCACTCGGCATGCTGGGCTTGCTGGCGGCCAGCATCGCCAGCTTCGTCGCGCTGTGGAAATGGGAACATCACACGCCGCAGCCTATCCTGCCCTTCGATCTGCTGCTCGACCGCAAGCTCTCGACCCTGTTCCTGCTGTCGGTGCTGAGCGGCTTCTCCATGTTTTCGCTGATGTTCTATGCGCCGCTGCTGTACCAGGGCGGCTTCGGCCTGTCGCCGCAGGAAGCCGGGCTGCTGATCACGCCGCTGGTGGCCTGCATCATGGTGGGCAGCATTTCCAACGGCCGCATCATCCCCCGCCTGAAGAATCCCAACATCATGCTGTACATCGGCTTCACCCTGCTGGCGCTGTCTTGCCTGGGCGTGGTGATTTCCAACCGCTGGACCTCGCACAGCGTGATCGTCTGCTTCATGCTGGCCGGCGGCCTGGGACTGGGCTTCATCCTGCCTAACCTGACCATCTTCATCCAGCAGGAAGCCGGCCGCGAGCATCTCGGCATCGCCACCGCCCTGATGCAATCCTTGCGCATGATCGGCAGCATGCTGGGCACCGCCATCATCGGCACCCTGATCAACCACATGTATGCCGGCAGCGTGCGGCAGGCGCTGGCGGAACAGAAAGCCGGCGACTGGTTCGCAAGTTTCGCCGACCCGCAAATCCTCATCAGCCATGAGACCCAGGCTACCGTGCTGGCGCAGCTGGCCGGCGCCGGCCATCAGGGCCAGCTGTTGCTGGAAGCGGCGCGCGAAGCATTGATCGGCGCTATCCATATGGGCGTGGGACTGGCTGTGGTAGTCACCGGCATTGCCCTCTGGCTGGTGAGCAAGGTGCCGCCGATTACCTTGCACATCAAGCCTGCGGCAGGCGCCGTCACCGAATAGAGAAGCAGTGCAGGCCGGGCTTGCGGCGAGCTTTCACGGTCTGCACATCTGCTTCAACACTGCCTCACAAAGCGTTACATCTCACACCGTCTCGAAGCACCTGTATCAATCCGGCGGTGGCATCCTGAAGTCCTGGTAACTCACATTACTTCACCCAGGACGAAGATCATGAAAAAACTCATTGCCTCGCTGGTGCTTGGCACCATCCTCAGCACCTTGCTGAGCGGCTGTATCGTGGCGCCGATCGGCCCCGGTTATTACCACCCGCATTACTACCATCCGTACGACCGCTATTGATCCCTGCCAAGTACTTAGTACTCTTAAGTACTAAGTAGTAAGTAAAAGTAAGCGGGCTTATGCAATGCAAGTCCATCGGTATAATTTCCAGCCGAAAATCATCCAAATGAACAGGAAATGAACAAGATTTGAGCTTCAGCTTAAATACATTGCCATACAAAAAAATAAACACGGAGCCTCTATGAAACTGATCCACAAACTCGTCCTTTCCTTGCTGCTGGCGCCAGCCGTGCTGCCGCTCGCCGCGCAAGCCGACGAACCCGGCCATCACGGCGCCTACCTGCATGCACTGGCGGATCTGCACGTGGCGCGCTGGCTGATCGACCATCGTCCTGGCGACAACTGGGTCATGGGCCGCAGCGAACAGATCGCCTTGGCCGAGATCGATGCCGCCACGCGCGAGATCACCCAGCTTGGCGTGGACGTCGGCAAGGATGTCTATCGTGAAGAACGGCCGGATGCCCGTCCGGATCGCCGCGGCCGCCTGCATGATGCGGTGGAAGCGCTGGAGCGCGCCCGCAATGACGTCGGCCAGCGCGAAGACGATCCGCGCGTGTTCGGACTGCAGCAGAACGCCATGCAACGCATCGAGGCGGCCAAGCATGCTACCGAAAATGCCATACGCGACGCCGGTTATTGAGAATTGAAGCCTTGAAATAAAAAGGGGCAAGCATCGCGCTTGCCCCTTTTCCTTTTTGCCGGCCGGCTTACAGTTCGTACATGTCCTTCTCGCCGTTCATCACTTGCTCGATCAGCTTGCGGTTCATGGTCGGCGCCAGCAGTTCGATGAAGGTATACACATAGCTGCGCAGATAGGCGCCCTGCTTGACCGCTGCCCGCGAGATATTGGTGCCGAACAGATGGCCGACCGGAATCGAACGCAGGCCGGTATCGCGCTCGGCGTCGAACGCCATGCCAGCGATGATGCCTACCCCCATGCCCAGCTCGACATAGGTCTTGATCACATCGGCGTCGATCGCCTCCAGCAGCACGTCCGGCTTCAGGTTGCGCAAGGAAAACGCATGGTCGATCTTGGTGCGGCCGGTGAAGGCGCTGTCGTAGGTAATCAGCGGGAAGGCAGCGATTTCTTCCAGCGTGATCGCCTTCGACTGCAGCAAAGGATGATCTGGCGGCACCACCACCACGTGCTCCCATTGATAGCAGGGCAAGGTCACCAGGCCGTCGGCATTGACGATGGCTTCGGTCGCCAAGGCCAGGTCGGCCTGGTCGTTGCGCACCATGTCGGCCACCTGCTTCGGATTGCCTTGCAATAACGACAAGCGCACCTTGGGGAATTTCTGGGTGAAGGCCTGCACCACTTTCGGCAAGGCATAGCGCGCCTGGGTATGCGTGGTGGCAATCGTGAAGCTGCCGCTGTCATGTGCGGCGTATTCATTGCCGATGCGCTTGAGGCCATCGATTTCCTGCATGATCAGTTCGACCGACCTGAGCACCGCCCGCCCCGGTTCCGTCAGTCCGCGGATACGCTTGCCGTGCCGTGTAAAAATATCAACACCCAGTTCTTCCTCCAGCTCGATGATCGCCTTGGAGACGCCCGGCTGCGAGGTATACAGCGCCTTGGCTGCCTCGGTCAGGTTGTAATTTTGGCGCACCGCTTCGCGGACGAAGCGGAACTGATGGAGATTCATGAATTTTCCTTGTTTTTTTCTTTAATAAGAATATGTGCGGCACGGCCGGGATATTGACGAAAACATCATTTCACCCCGGCAACTATCTACCCGTATTACTCCCTGCTACACTCAAAGTCCCGCCGCCAGCAACTGCGTTTGCTGTATTTACATATATCAAATACGCATATAAGCAAATAAATAGTCTGTAGTTGGAGATATATGTGAAGTTTATTACGATTCGAGGTGTTTAGTACGAGGTGATATGACTGTTTCTTATGTAGTGAGCGGTTTTGCCGTCGGATTGTTAGTGGGATTGACTGGTGTCGGCGGCGGCTCGCTGATGACGCCTTTGCTGACCCTGCTGTTCGGCATCCATCCCAGCGTTGCTGTCGGCACCGACCTGGCGTTTGCGTCAGTGACAAAGGTCGCCGGTACGGTCGCGCATCGCTCCAAGGGAACCGTCCGCTGGGACATCGTCAGGCTGCTGTCGCTGGGCGCCTTGCCGGCCGCCATCGCCACCGCGCTGATCCTCAAGTACTTAGGCGGCATCAGCAATGAAATCGGCCAGGTCATCCGTTACTCGATCGCCATTTCCGTGCTGCTGACCGTGGTCGCCCTGCTGTTCAAGGGCAGGCTGCAGCTGTGGCTGAACGCGCATCCGGAAAAGCAGCTGCAAGGCAAGAACCTGACTATCGCCACCGTGGTCGCCGGCCTGACATTGGGCGCGCTGGTCACCATGTCGTCGATCGGCGCCGGCGCGGTCGGCGCCACCATCCTGGTGCTGCTGTATCCACGCCTGTCGCCGGCCGAAGTGGCCGGCACCGACATCGCCTACGCAGTGCCACTCACCGCCATCGCCGCGCTCGGCCACTGGTGGCTGGGATCGATCGACTGGAGCCTGCTCGGTGCGCTGCTGCTCGGCTCCGTGCCCGGCATCACGCTCGGCTCGCTGGCAGCACGCGCGGTGCCGGAAAAATTCCTGCGCGGCCTCCTGGCGCTGACGTTGACCAGCGTCGCAGTGAAACTGATTTATTAAGGAGCCGCAGCTTGCGGCTCTTGCATCCGTTTTGAAATAGTCATAAAGGCGTGGCGCAGCTAGCCACAACCCATAAGGAAGACAAAGATGTATCGCTACGATCAATACGATCACCAGATAGTCAAGGAACGGGTCGCACAGTACCGCGACCAGGTACGCCGCCGTTTGTCGGATGAACTGACAGAAGAAGAATTCCTGCCGCTGCGCCTGCAAAACGGCCTGTACATGCAGCGTCATGCTTACATGCTGCGCATCGCGGTGCCTTACGGCATGCTGTCCACGCCGCAAGTGCGCATGTTCGCCCATATCGCCCGCACCTACGACCGCGGCTACGGGCACTTCACCACACGGCAGAACATCCAGTTCAACTGGATCGACCTGGAACAGTCGCCGGACATCCTGGCGGAACTGGCGACGGTGGAAATGCATGCGATCCAGACTTCCGGCAATTGCATCCGCAACACCACCTCGGATGAGCTGGCCGGCGTCGCTGCGGACGAGATCATCGATCCGCGCCCTTACGCAGAAATCATCCGCGAATGGAGCACCTTCCATCCCGAATTCGCTTTCCTGCCGCGCAAATTCAAGATCGCCATCAGCGGTTCCGAGCAGGACCGTGCCGCCACGGCGGTGCATGACATCGGCCTGCACGTGGTCAAGAACGCAGAAGGCGAAGTCGGCTTCCGTTTCCTGGTCGGCGGCGGCATGGGCCGCACGCCCATCATCGGCAGCGTGATCCGCGAATTCCTGCCGTGGCAGCACGCCCTGACTTACCTGGAAGCGATCCTGCGCGTGTACAACCAGTACGGCCGCCGCGACAACAAGTACAAGGCGCGTATCAAGATCCTGGTGAAAGCGCTGGGCGCGGAAGAATTCGCGCGCCAGGTGGAAGCCGAATGGGCTGACATCAAGGACGGCCCGGCCACGCTCACCGTCGAAGAACTGCAGCGCATCGCCCAGTATTTCGTGCCGCCGCCGTATGAAACCCTGCCCGCCAGCGATTCCAGCTTCGAGGAACACAAGGCGGACAACAAGGCTTTCGCCAACTGGCTGCTGCGCAACGTCAAGGCGCACAAGGTGAACGGCTATGCCGCCGTGATCCTGTCGGTCAAAAAAACCGGCGTGCCGCCGGGCGACATCACCGCCGCCCAGCTCGATTTCGTCGCCGACCTGGCCGACCGGTACAGCTTCGGCGAAGTGCGCATCACCCACGAACAGAACCTGGTGCTGGCCGACGTCAAGCTGAGCGACCTGTTCACCGTGTGGCAGGCAGTCAAGGCGCAAGGCCTGGCGACGCCGAACATCGGCCTGCTGACCGACATCATCTGCTGCCCCGGCGGCGATTTCTGCTCGCTGGCGAACGCCAAGTCGATCCCGATCGCGCAAGCCATCGCCGAGAAATTCGACAACCTCGATTTCCAGCACGACATCGGCGAGATCGAACTGAACATCTCCGGCTGCATCAACGCTTGCGGCCACCATCACGTCGGCAACATCGGCATCCTCGGCGTCGACAAGGACGGCTCCGAGTGGTACCAGGTTTCCATCGGCGGTGCGCAGGGTAACAACACCAGCATCGGCAAGATCATCGGACCGTCGTTCTCGGCGCAGCAGATGCCGGTGGTGATCGAGCGCTTGCTGGATGTGTATGTGAAGCAGCGCCACGAAGAAGAATTGTTTATCGATACCGTGCAGCGTCTCGGCGTCGCGCCGTTCAAGGAATACGTCTACGCCAGTCCGATCCCGACCGGTTACACCCATGGGGAGGATGCCTGTGTCTAATATTGATAACGTTGAAATCATCAAGAACCGCGCAGTGGTCGGCGACGACTGGAGCGTCTTGCGCCTGCAAGAAGGCGAAACCGCTGAAAGCGTCAGCATCCCGGGCGGCAAGGTCATCGTCCCGTTCAGCGTCTGGCAAGCCCAGCGCGCGCAGCTGCAGGGCCGTGCTCCGCTCGGCGTATGGCTCAGCAGCGATGCACAGGCCGACGTGCTGAAGGACGATCTCGCGCATTTCGCCGTGGTCGCCGTCGACTTTCCGAAATTTACCGACGGCCGCGGCTACTCGATCGCCTACAACCTGCGTACACGCCTGGCCTACAGCGGCGAGCTGCGCGCCATCGGCGACGTCTTGCGCGACCAGTTGTTCTACATGCAGCGGGTCGGCTTCGACGCCTTTGCGGTGCGCGCCGACAAGAACATCCATGACGCCCTCAAGGGCCTGACCGATTTCACCGAAAAATACCAGACTTCGTGGGACGAAAAAACGCCGCTGTTCCGCCGTGTGAACCGCCAAGCAGTCAGCCAGGATTGATCATGAGCAGCCCGACTCCCTCCCTGCCGGAACTGGTCGCCGCCACCAAGGCGACGCTGGAAAAAATCGCCGCCGAATATACGCCGGCGGTATTCGCCTCCAGCCTGGCGGCTGAAGACATGGTGCTGACCGACTTGATCCTGCGCGGCCAGCTGCAAGACAAGATTTCCATCTTCACGCTTGAAACAGGGCGCTTGCATGCTGAAACGCTGGGCATGCTGAAACGCATCAAGGAAACCTACGATTACGACGTCACGCCGTACCGGCCCCAGCCGGAAGCGGTTGCCGCCTATGTCGAACAGAATGGCTTGAACGCCTTCTACGACAGCGTCGAGATGCGCAAGGAATGCTGCCGCATCCGCAAGATCGAACCGCTCAAGCGCGCCCTGGCCGGCAACAAGGCCTGGATCACCGGCCAGCGCCGGGCGCAGTCGCTGACCCGCGCCGAGCTCCATGTACAAGAGCAGGATGAAGCACACGGCATGAGCAAGTTCAATCCGCTGGCCGACTGGTCGGAAGAAGACGTCTGGCAGTACATCCGCAGCAACAACGTGCCGTACAATCCATTGCACGACAAGGGCTATCCCTCGATCGGCTGCGAACCTTGCACGCGCGCCATCCAGCCAGGCGAAGACGTGCGCGCCGGCCGCTGGTGGTGGGAAAACCCGGAATCCAAGGAATGCGGACTGCATGTGGTGGACGGCAAACTGATACGCATCAAATCCGTCTCGCAGCAGAACGCCTGAATCGCTGAATCATTCCATCGTTGAATCCCGATGCATCGCTTCATTAAAAGACAAGAACCGATATGAACACAGTTGTTGAAAATTTTTTCCTGGACAAAGCCGCTAACCGCCATCTCGACTGGCTGGAATCGGAAGCCATCCACATCATGCGCGAAGTGGCGGCGGAATGCAGCAATCCGGCCCTGCTGTTCTCGGGCGGGAAGGATTCGGTGGTGATGCTGCGCCTGGCGGAAAAGGCTTTCCGCCCCGGCAAATTTCCTTTCCCGCTGGTGCATATCGATACCGGCCACAACTTCGCCGAAGTGATCACCTTCCGCGACAAGCGCGTGGCGGAACTGGGCGAACGCCTGATCGTCGGCTCGGTCGAGGATTCGATCAAGCGCGGCACCGTGCGCCTGCGCAATCCGCAGACCGATTCGCGCAATGCAGCGCAAGCCGTGACACTGCTGGAAACCATCGCCGAGCACAAGTTCGACGCCTGCATCGGCGGCGCCCGCCGCGATGAAGAGAAGGCGCGCGCCAAGGAACGCATTTTTTCCTTCCGCGACGAATTCGGCCAATGGAATCCAAAGGCGCAACGGCCGGAACTCTGGGACTTGTACAACACCCGCGTGCACCCGGGCGAAAACATGCGCGTGTTCCCGATCTCCAACTGGACCGAACTCGACGTCTGGCAATACATCGCCCGTGAAAAACTGGAACTGCCGCCCATCTACTTCGCCCATCAGCGCCAGGTGATCCCGCGCAACGGCTTGCTGGTGCCGCTCACCGACCTGACCCCGGCGCGCGAAGGCGAAGTGGTGGAAACCCGCGAAGTGCGCTTCCGCACCGTCGGCGACATTTCCTGCACCTGCCCGGTAGCCTCCGATGCGGCGACAGTCGAAGCCATCATCGCGGAAACCGCGGTGACCCAGATCACAGAACGCGGCGCAACCCGGATGGATGACCAGACTTCGGAAGCCTCGATGGAAAAACGCAAAAAAGAAGGATATTTCTGATGAACGCCGTGGTTAACAACGTGAACAGCAACTTCAACAGCGATAGCGACACTGCGCCACAGGCACGCGGCCAGGAACGAGGCCTGCTGCGCTTCATTACCGCCGGCTCGGTGGATGACGGCAAGAGCACCCTGATCGGCCGCCTGCTGTTCGACAGCAAGGGCATCTTCGCCGACCAGCTGGATGCCATGTCGCGCGCCAAGCACAAGCGCACGGTCGGCGACGCCATCGACCTGTCCCTGCTGACCGACGGCCTGGAAGCCGAGCGCGAACAAGGCATCACCATCGACGTCGCCTACCGCTATTTCGCCACGCCGAAGCGCAAGTTCATCATCGCCGACACACCCGGCCACGAACAGTACACGCGCAACATGGTGACCGGCGCCTCGACCGCCGATGCGGTCATCATCCTGATCGACGTCTCCAAGGTCAAGCTTGGCGACGACGGCAGCGTTGAACTGCTGACACAGACCAAGCGCCATTCGACCATTGCGCACCTGCTGCAGATCGAGCACGTGGTGGTGGCGGTCAACAAGATGGACCTGGTGAACTACGACCAGACCGTGTATGACCGCATCGTCGCCGCCTACCAGGAATTCGCCGAGCAGCTCGGCCTGCGCGATGTGCGTCCGATCCCGCTGTCGGCGCTGGCCGGCGACAACGTGGTGGCGGCCGGCGACAAGATGCCTTGGCATAGGGGTCCGACCCTGATCGAACTGCTGGAATCGCTCAGCGTCTACGACGAATCGCACGACGAGCCGTTCCGCTTTCCGGTGCAGCTGGTGGCGCGCCACAACGGCCATGAAGCCAACGATTTCCGCGGCTACATGGGCCGCATCGAAGCCGGCAAGGTCAGCAAGGGCGACAAGCTGATCGTGCAGCCCAGCGGCCAGAGCGCCACCGTGAAAGACATCCTGGTGCTGGAAGGTTCGCTGCCGTCGGCTGCGGTCGGCCAGTCGGTGACCCTGCTGCTGGAAGAATACCTGGACATTTCGCGCGGCGACATGCTGACTTCGGTGGAGCGCGCCCCTGCCCTGCTGAAGACCGTCAGCGCCGATCTCTGCTGGCTGTCGGAAGATGCGCTCGACTTGCGCCGCAAATACTGGCTCAAGCACAGCACCAAGCAAACCGCGGCGCGCATCACCAGGATCGATACGCTGCTCGACATCAATACCCAGCAGCGCCGCCCTGCGGAATCGCTGAAACTGAACGACATCGCCAGCGTTTCGCTCAATCTGCAGCAAGCCATCGCTGCCGATTCCTACGACGAGATCCGCGCCACCGGCGCCTTCATCCTGATCGACGAAGTCACGCACCAGACCGTCGCCGCTGGCATGATCCGTCTCGACTGAGCCCACCCCTGACCCAAGCACCGGACCACGCCATGCAAGCCACACACGCCAGCACTCAAGCCGCCCATGGCAAAGTCTATCTGATCGGCGCCGGCCCTGGCGCCGCCGACCTGATCACGGTGCGCGGCGCCCGCCTGCTAGCGCAGGCCGACGTCGTGCTGCACGATGCCCTGGTGACGGAAGACATGCTGGCGCTGTGTCCGCAAGCCTTGAAGATCGCAGTCGGCAAACGCTGCGGCAAGCTCTCCACCGCGCAGCAGTTCATCAACAAGCAGCTGGTCGACAGTGCCCGCAAATATGCCGTGGTGGTGCGTCTGAAGGGTGGCGATCCGATGCTGTTCGGCCGTGCCGATGAAGAACTGCGGGCGCTGGAAAAGCACGGCATCGCGGTCGAAGTGGTGCCAGGCATCAGCGCTGCGCTGGCGGCGGCCGCCACGTCGCAGCAGCCATTGACCAAGCGGGGTGTGGCGCGCAGCGTGGCTTTCTTCACTTCCAGCACCGCGCCCGGCGAATCGGATCAGGTCAATATGCCGAACTGCGACACGCTGGTGCAATACATGGGCGGCCGCGAAGCAGCAGCCACTGCACAGCGGCTGCTGGCGCAAGGCCGCTCCGCTGGAATGCCGGTGGTGGTGGTGGAAAACTGCAGCCGCGACAACCAGCGCATCCTGCGCCTGCGCCTGGATCAGCTGGAGCAAGGCTTGCAGCAATGCGAAGGTCCGGTGCTGGTGATGATTGGCGAGGCGCTGGCCAGCCGCGCCGAACAGCCGGCGGCGATCGGTCAGCCTGGATCGGCCCAGGCCAAGGCCAGGAATGCGGCCTAAGAACGCTGCTTAAAGCAGGCCGCCGGATATTCGTTTAGCGAACGACAGGCTTGGCGTGGATTTCCGACGCCAGTGCTTTTTGCAGGACCGGGCCGGACTGTTCCAGGCGGTCTTCCGGTGACAAGACATTGATCCAGCTGACCAGGCCGACGGCCACTACGGTCAATACCAGGAATACTGCTACTCTTTTATTCAAAAATTCCCATTTCATTGTTGACTCCTTACTTGCGATATTTCCTTTAATTCCGGCGCTTTCCGGCCTGCGCTGCGACGAATGCAGCACTGCCGGGAAACCAGCGCATTCCAATAAAAGCCGTCCTGCCGCTGCCGCGGCAGGGACCTCTTCCAATTTCTTGTTTAACGTCCGTTGCGCGTCGCCAGCACGCCATACATGCCGACTGCGCGATCGCCGACGCCGGCATCGGGCCGGGCTTGCGTGGCCTTGGCGGACAACGCCGAAGCCTGGCTAGGCGACCAGCCGAAGGTCCAGCTGCTGCCGCTACCGTTATTTGCTTTTTTGTGTTTGCCGGATGCCAGACCCAGCAGGGTTTTGATAGTCATCATTCCACCTCTTCATGTAAGGCTTCGCAGGCGTCGGATAAACGACAGCATTGGCGAAGCCGAATCGTCATGGAAAGCGATTGTGCAACGCGCCTGTTGGGGCACGCACGACAGCGGCGGTGAAAGAGAGATATTCCGCCAGTCGATTGCAAGCTGAACAGCCTGGCTAATCGACACGGGAAAAGTGAGGATGGCTAGACTGCTGCAGACAAGTGCAAGCAGACAATTGCTTTACGTATTCTTGCTACTGAGTTCGTTACTGAATTTCTGTTCCGGTAAGCCGGGCAACTGGGACAGTCCATTGCAAAAGCTCCTGATTCAAAAATGCCTGATCAAGCCAGATCAAGCCGGTTGTGCCGTTGGACCCGCGCTGCGCGCGGAAGGTTCATAGGCGACCTGTGCCGCCCGCGCCGAACGCTTGGGAATGCTTTCCCAGCGTACGCTGCGGACGCTGATTTCCTGCGCCAGGCGGGTCACCAGCTGCACCAGTCCGGCACGCTCGCGCACCGAGCATTTGACTTCCACCGTGATGGCAGTCAGGTTAGCCTGCACCGCAGGCTCGTTGGCTTGATAGGTAACGTCATAGCTCGCCAGCAGCCGGCGCATCAAGTCTTCCAGATGCGCCACTTCCGAACTGCGGCAGGTGGTCACGATGCGATACGGCAGAGCAGAGTCGCGATCTTCCTGCGGTGCAGCGAACGAAGAACGATGTTTTTTAAAAAATGCATGCAGTTTGTTGAATGGCATGACGATTTCCTTCCCACTTCCGTTGTTCCTGCATGCCGGGCGGGCGCATGGATGCATTTCCTGCCAGGACCGTCGCCTGGCTGAACGCCTGACCTGCAAGATGCACAGGAAAAACGCCAAGCCCGGGAAGATCCGGAACCGGAAATACACGGTCGCACGCGATCCGCCAGATGGCGGCACGAACAATCGGTATTACAAAAAAGGATGGGAGTATCGTTGCGGCGTTACCTGCTACAACGTTGCCAAGATGTTTACCGCAGAATGTAAAAATCGGGCGATAAACCTGACGATACTACAGCTCGCATAGACGCAAGCTGCAGCGGACGACGGAGGTCTGCTAAAGACTATGCGTAATGTGCCGGGCTGAGGACCCATCCACCGCTACTACTAGAACAACTGTCCAAAATATGGACCTCCATACAATGCAATAACAAGATTATATTTCTGGCTGGCTATTCTGTCAAGTAAATGACTTTACAATTCCTGAAATTTGTGCCTTGCCAACACATCTGCGGCGATTGGAAATCGCCACAGCATTCGCCGCCGTCCGCCACCGGATACGGTTCAGTAAGAACCGATCCTCAACACCCGCAGCGTGTGCAAAACCGAACCGTGGCGGCAGTCCAGCACCCGCATGCGGCGCTCCAGGTCCTGATGATCCGCTGCCGCGGCAAGATAGGCATGCTCCGCCTCCGGCAGCGTTACGCCAGTGCCGGCAACGATTCTTTTCCAGCGGTTCTTAATATTAGAAAAATTATTAGATAGCGACATACAAGACCCCCAATATAAACACCAGAAATTCTCTGCTGGAAAGCCAAATCTTCGAGAACAATGCTTGTAGCATAGGCTCATCAAGTTTAGACTGAAAGCCGTATTTTCTATCCGCAATATAAGTTTATTTAACATGAAAACCAGACTTCCCCCGCTCAAGCCCCTGCGCGTATTCGAAGCCGTGGTACGCACCGGCAGCCTGACCCAGGCCGCCGCCGAACTGCACATCACGCACAGCGCAGTGAGCCAGCAGATCAAGCTGCTGGAGCAGTATTTCGGCGTCACCCTGTTTGCCAGGGGCCAGCGCGGCGTCGAGCCTACCGAGGCGGCGCGGCTGTTTTTCACCGACGTCAAAGCCGGGCTGGACCGTATCGCATTGGGAGCGGAGCAATTGCTAAATACCGGCAAGGTGCGCATCATCCGGGTCAGCTGCACGCCGTCGATGGCGATGCGCTGGCTGATTCCGCGGCTGTCGTCGTTCCAGATTGAGAATCCGCGCGTGGAAATCCGCGTCACCACCTCGACCATGGCGGTGGAGGCGATCAAGGAGCCGTTCGATGTGCTGATACGGCGCAGCCCGATGCACAGGGCCGACTATGAATGCATACGCTTCCTGGACGATGTGCTGACGCCGGTGGCGTCGCCGCGCTACCTGCAGCAGCATCCGCTCACGCAGCCGCAAGATCTGCTGCAGGCTTCCCTACTGCATCTGTCAAGCCGTTCGGAAACCTGGACCCGCTGGTTCGTCGAAGTCGGCGTGCCGATCAAAGGCCAGCTGCCGGGCCAGATCTATGAACATTTCTTCTTGAGTTTGCAGGCGGCGCTCACCGATCTCGGTGTGGCCATGGGCTCGCTGGCCCTGATGGAAGACGATCTCGCGCACGGCAGCCTGCTGCCGCCGTTTCCACACTTGCGCTTGCAGGACAAGGGGTTTCACTTGCTGTACCGCGCCAGCCTGCAGGACCCGGTGCTGAGCAACTTCATCGCCTGGCTGCAGGCCAAGGGCAGGCAGACTTCGGAAAGTATCAGGGTCTCGGCAGGGTAGAAGCGCAATAGGCGGCGATTGCATCGAGCACCTGCGGCTGCTCGCCTGCCGCCTGCGCCACCGTAATTGCCAGTTGCGGGTGCAGTTGCTGCGCCTGTGCGATGAGGGCTGGCAGATCGCGCCGCACATGGCCGCCCTGACCGAGGAATACCGGCACCACGCTTACTTCGCGGATGCCCTCCGCCGCCAGCTGCTGCAGCAATCCCGGCAAATCCGGCTGCATCAATTCGAGGAAAGCCAGGCCGACCCGCAACTCCGGCCGCTGCTGCCGGAGAATCTGCTGCAAGGCTTCAAACGGCGTCGCCCACAAAGGATCCCGCGCGCCATGGGCAAACAGGATAAGCGCTTGATGCGGGGCCGGAGACGTTTGTGACATACGCTGATCTGAGCGCCGCTACTGCCGCTCAATCTTCCACAAGGCGCCGATCGCAATCAGCAGGTACAAGGTGCTGGGCAAAGCCGCGGTAAAGAATGGCGGCCAGGTATTCAACAAACCCAAATGAGAGAACAGCGTATTGACCAGCTGGAAACTGACGCCGATCATGATGCCGGTAAAGATCTTCAAGCTGACGCCGCCGGTGCGGAAATGCAGGTAGGCAAACGGCAAGGCCAGCGCCATCATCACGAATACCGAAAACGGGTACACCAGTTTTTTCCAGAACGCGATGTCGTAGCGTTCGCTGTGCTGGTTGTTTTCTTCCAGATGCTTGGAATAGGCCCACAAATTGTAGGCCGACATATGATCCGGATCGGCAAACAGGACCGACAGGATCTCCGGCGTGATTTCCGAAACCAGGTCTTTGCTGGGAAATTTCTTGGTGGCGATCGCCGTGGTGATGTCTTCGGTCGAGCTGCCGTTGACGAAGTCGGTCTGCACCACATCATCCAGGCGCCAGACATGCTGGCCCTTATAGTCGGCGTGGCCGGCCTGGATCAGCCCGGTCATGTGCAGGTTGCGGTCGAACTCGTACAGCTTGACGCCGACCAGCTGGCCATCCGGCTTGATCTCGGCGATGTTGATGAAACGCGAACCGGTGATTTCGCCGCTGGTGCCGTCGGTGCGGATCACGTCCTTACTCCACAGGCCGGTCTTGAATTTCTGCGAAATCGACGAACCCTTGGCTTGCAGCTTCAGCTTTTCGGCAAACTCTGCGCTCTTGGGCGAGACGAACTCGCCGATCAGGACAGTGGCCACCACGAACAGCAAGCCGATCTTGATCAGGATCTTGGCGGTCATGAAGGTCGACATGCTGGACACGCGCATGATGGTGAACTCAGAACGCGCGGCGAACTGCGACAAGGTGTAGATGGTGCCGATCAGCGCCGCGATCGGCATCAGTTCATAGGCGTAGCTGGGCAGGCCCAGCAGGACGAACACGAAGGCATGCTGCAGCTTGTAGCCGCCATGGCCGACCGACTTCAGCTCCGTGGTCAGGTCAAAGAACGCGAACAGCGCCAGGAACGCCGCCAGCGTAAACAAGACTGAACGGACAATCTCGGAAGTAAAGTAGCGTTGCAATACCTTCATGCTGCCGCCGATTTTTTAGTCGAATTGCGATTCGAATTTTTAACTTTAAGCAGGCGCGCATGCTTGATTGCGGACCACATCACGAGCGGATGCCAGCGGCTGTTGACGTTCAGGCGCCACATGAACAGCAGGCCGACGACGATCAGCACGATCAGATGCATGGGCCACCAGGCCAGCAAGAACGACAGGCGGCCCTGCACCACCGCGGCCTGGAAAATGCTGGTGACGTTGCTGTAGGAAACGTACAGCAGCAGCGCGATCAGCAGGCTGGCGGAACGGCCCACCCGCGGGTTGACGAAGCTGAGCGGTATCGCCAGCAGCATCAGGCACAGCGCCATCAGCGGCAGCGACAAGCGCCACAGCAGTTCGCCCAGGTTGAAACCGTTGCGATCCTTCAGCAAATCGGCGGTCGGCAAGGCCTGCGCCGAGCGGTCGCCATTCTCGGCCTGCGAATTGCTGGCGACCAGCACCCCGTAGCGCTCGAACTCCATCTGGCGGAACTCGTTCTTGCCGGACAGGACGTCGTAGCGGCGTCCTTTCGACAGGATCAGGAATTTGTCGCCGTTCTTGTCGATTTCCAGGTTGCCTTCCTTGGCCACCACGATGCTGTTCTTGCCATCCTGCTGGGTATTGACGAAAACGTTCTTGACCTTGGTGCTGTCGCCGGAAACGCCCTCGACGAAAAAGATGCGGTTGGCGGCGGCCGATTCCTGGAACTTGCCGGGAGAAACACGGGAAATATCTTCGCGCTTTTCAAAGCGCTCGCGGTATTGCGCGCTCTGGCTATTAGCCCAGGGCGTCGCCACGAAACTCAGGATGGCTGTCAGGACAATGATCGGCAAACCGAATTCCAGCACCGGCCGGACCCAGCGCACCAGGCTCTGGCCGGACGCAAACCAGACCACCATTTCGGAATCCTGGTAGCTACGCGTGACCACCAGCAGCACCGAGACATAGCCGGTCAGGATCAGCAGGACCGGCATGTAGTTGAGGGATTGAAAACCAATCAGCGCGACCACATCCTGGGACGCAATCTGGCCTCCGGCTGCTTGTCCCAGAATCTTGATCAACATTACCGTGACGATAATTGTGAAGAGCGTGGTGAAAACTGCGCCGGCAGTGCTAATTAATTCGCGTCGGAGTGCGCGCTGAAAGATCATTGGGGAATATAATTGCGGATCAAAAAAAGGAGTAAGTGATGGACTTTAGCATAAAAACCATTGACGCAAAAACCTCAATTGCCTCTCTGAAAGCCGGCTGTATCGCAGTCGGGATCTATGAAAACAAGAAACTCTCGCCACAAGCGCAAGCTCTTGACAAATCTGGTGAAATCACTGCTGCACTAAAGTCCGGAGATATTTCCGGTAAACCAGGCTCCACTTTGCTGTTGCGCAAAGTCGCCGGCGTCGCCGCCGAGCGCGTGCTGCTGATCGGCCTCGGTCCGGACGGCGAACTGAACGACAAGGCCATGTCCATGGCGGCCCTGTGCGTAGCGCGGACCATCGCTACCCTGGGCGGCAACGATGCCCTGCTGGCGCTGCCGTTCGACGGCCTGGCCAAGCAAACCCCGGCACGCGACCTGGCATGGGCTATCCGCAACAGCATCCTGGTGCTGCGCGATAACAGCTATCGTTCGGACACACTCAAAAGTAAAAAAGAGACAACACTCTCCGGCGTCAAGAAAATTGCCTTCCTGGTCACCGCCGCCAATGCGGCAGCAGCCAAGCAAGCCGTGGCTGAAGGCCTGGCCCTGGCCAACGGCATCGACCTGACCAAGGAACTGGGCAACCTGCCCGGCAACGTCTGCACCCCGACCTACCTGGCCAACACCGCCAAGAAACTGGCCAAGGAATTCAAGCTGGCGGTCGAAGTACTGGACCGCAAGCAGCTCGAAGCCTTGAAAATGGGCAGCTTCCTGTCGGTCGCGCGCGGCGGCGGCGAAGCGCCGAAGTTCATCATCATCAAGCACATGGGCGGCAAGGCCAAGGATGCGCCGACCGTACTGGTCGGCAAGGGCATCACCTTTGACACCGGCGGCATCTCGCTCAAGGGCGGCGCCGGCATGGATGAAATGAAGTACGACATGTGCGGCGCCGGTTCGGTGCTGGGCACCATCCGCGCCATCGCTGAACTGAAGCTGAAGCTGAACGTCATCGGCGTGATTCCTGCTACGGAAAACATGCCTTCCGGCACAGCGACCAAGCCTGGCGATATCGTCACTTCCATGTCCGGCCAGACCATCGAGATCCTCAACACCGACGCCGAAGGCCGCCTGGTGCTGTGCGATGCCCTGACCTACGTGGAACGCTTCAAGCCGGCTGCCGTGGTCGATATCGCGACGCTGACCGGCGCCTGCGTGACTTCCCTCGGCCATCACAACTCCGGCCTGTTCACCCGTCACGACAGCGCGCATGACGCCCTGGCCAACGAGTTGCTGAGCGCCGGCAAGGCGACCGGCGACACCGCATGGCGCATGCCTATCGAAGACAGCTACCAGGAACAGCTGAAGTCGAATTTTGCCGATATGGCAAACATCGGCGGTCCGGCCGGCGGCAGCATCACCGCAGCCTGCTTCCTGGAACGCTACACCAAGAAATACACCTGGGCCCACCTCGACATCGCCGGCACGGCATGGAAGAGCGGCGCGGCCAAAGGCGCGACCGGCCGTCCGGTGGCGCTGCTGACCACTTTCCTGATGAACCGCGCCGCGGCGGCCAAGTAATCAGTAAGTAAATAGCATGGAAAACGGGGTGTTGGCATGACTGCCAACACCCCGTTTTTATTTCTACAGCCGTCGAATCAGCCTAGCGTAGCGATCACCGGCGCATGATCCGAAGGCTGCTCCCATTTGCGCGGCGCCTTGTCGATCACGCATGCGGTGCATTGCGCCGCCAGCGGCGGCGACAGCAGGATATGGTCGATCCGCATGCCGCGATTGAGGCGGAATCCCATCTGCCGGTAGTCCCACCAGCTGAACAGTTTTTCCGGCTGCTCGAACATGCGGAAAGCATCGGTCAGCTCAAGCGCCTGCAAGCGCGCAAACGCCGCCCGCTCGGGCGGCGACACCAGGTTCTGCCCCACCCATGCCGCCGGATCGTGGACGTCGCGGTCTTCCGGCGCGATATTGTAATCGCCCAAGAGCACCAGCTTGGCATGCTGCTGGCGCTCGCTCTGCAGCCAGTCATGCAAGGCGTCCAGCCATTGCAGCTTGTACTGGTATTTTTCCGTGTCGGGCGCCTGACCGTTGGGGATATAGGCGCACACCACCCGTATGCCCTCGATAGTGGCGGCAATGATCCGCTGCTGCAGGTCTTCGTACAGCGGATTGTTCTTGACCACGTCGGCGATCGGGTGACGTGACAAAATCGCAACGCCGTTATAAGTCTTCTGGCCGCTGAACACCACGTGGTAGCCGGCAGCTTCGATTTCCGCCGCGGGAAATTTATCGTCGGTCAGCTTGGTTTCCTGCAGGGCCAGGATGTCGACCGGGTTGTCGGCCAGCCACTGCAACACTTGCGGCAGGCGTACCTTGAGGGAGTTGACGTTCCACGTTGCGATCTTTTTCATTACTACACATCCTTATTTGGCGCGGGTTTCGGAGAGTATCCGGCGGATTTCAGATCTCTGGCCACCCAGTTGATCCAGGTATGACTACCCGGCGTGACAGGCAGCAATGTTACCGCACCCGCTAGCCGGCCGGGGTATGCCTTATTAAAGTCCGCCCGGCCGACTTGAATCACCTACCCACTTAAGTACGGCGACGACCGTCCCCTCACCTTAAATTTGCCCGAGGAAAGGGTATCGCGGCGGCGATTACTTATGCAACAACGCCTTTGATATTCTTAATACCCAATACATAAACTGGAGATGAATTTAAATAAATACAAATCGATAATTAATACCTTTAACTTGAAATATGATAAATAGTAATTAACAAGAATAAGAAATAAATTACTCACATGAAATTGAAAATATTTAAATATCGTATAATAATTCAGCAATAATAGTTTCCATTAACTAAAGTTATTAAATTATTAATTTAAATTAATTTGAACTAAATCACGGTATACTCTTCAAAAATTCTCGACACGTGTTTATCTTCATTTCGTGCCGGCAATTTTGTCCTTGAGCCTATATATTTCAACGCTCAGATTTTTGATGAATCCCCTAGTGAATAAACGTGTCAGCCGGGCATTTCACTATTAAATTAAAAGGAGATCGAATGCCTCAATTCCCATTTGACGGAATTAACAACTATTCGCAATAGTTTTAACTTTGCAATATTAATTGTTGCTCCTCCACGAGAAATCAAAAAATGCCGTCTCTTAATTTGTAAGAATTCGTAAAATAAAAAGGCAGTTCTCATTTTATTATTATGTTCATGATTTAAATAAGGATTCCCAATGGAATTATTTCGCCTGAGTATCGTATATCTTCATCTTATCGCCTGCTGCGTAGCAATCGGCCTTGTTCTTACCAGCGACATCGCCATGGTCAAGCAGCTTATCAACGGCGGTACTGCGGAAAAGCAAGAAACCGAGCAACTGAACTCCCTTAAAAAGACGGTTACTCTGGCACTCGTTGCATTATGGATCACCGGAATTGCAATCGTTTGGCTTGACGTCTCAGTCAAAGGATTTGCTGCGTATTTTGCCAATCCAAAAATGCAGGCCAAATTAACCATCGTGGCACTGTTGACGCTTAACGGCTTCGTTCTCCACAGCGCGGTGATGCCGGCGATGGAAAAGGCGGGTTCGCTGCTGCAAATGGCCTTCAATCAACGCATGCTGGCAATTTTCGCCGGAGCGGTGTCAGCCGTGTCCTGGTTTTACGCTGCAATGCTGGGTGTCGGCCGCCCACTGGCCTGGAAATATTCGATAGTGCAATTGCTGGCCGCTTACCCTGCCCTGATCGTGACCGGATTTATTGCAATGGTAACGCTCACAGTATGGTCCAAATCTCGCAGCGACCTGGGTTTCTCCCAGTTTGCCGAGGTGCACTCCAGAAAGATGAAGTAACTTAATGTGCGTACAGGGCGCGAAGGAAGCAGCGCCCTGTACGCATTTCTCCGCCTCAGGATGAGATGAAGATCTGGCACCGCCTGCAAACGCGTGCATTGACGGATCGGCGACCTCAGAGCTGGGCGGCCCTGCAAGAGCCTTGCCGCATAAATCATTCGGCGCGCCGCTCAAGCGTGCAACTCGCTGCTGCCGGCCCATATCCCTTACTTCCCGGCTGCCAGGTCTAGGCATAATTACCCGGTTGAAATCAGGACTCCCCCACGGCCGCACTTCCCATCAAATATCCTGCGCTCAAATTGCAACAAGCTTGTTGACAAGCGTTTGCCTCAGCAATATCATGCATATGCATCGATGCATATACATTATAAACAGGTGAAACATGCTAAACCAATGCAGCTGCTCTACCTTGCGACAGCTCACGCGCAAGATGACCAATATCTACGATCACTATCTGGCGGCGGATGAACTGACCATCAGCCAGTATTCTTTGCTGGCCAGGATAGGCAAATATGGGCCGATCGGCGCCATCCCGCTGGCCGGCAGCATGGGCATGGACCGCAGCACCATGAGCCGCACGCTCAAGCCCTTGATCGCGCTCGGCTGGATAGCGACCGTCGACCTGCCGCTGGAGATGCTGACCGACAAGCGCTCCTTCGGCGTCAGCCTGACTGCCGCCGGCCGCCAAAAGTGGCAGGCATCCATGCCCAACTGGCGCAAGGCGCAAAACGAAATCAATGCAATCCTGGGCGACGAGACGCATCATGCCTTGATGAATCTGGTCGACAACGCCAACCTCAAGTTCGAACAACACGAGCACTCCATCCCATGAACAACACCATCCAAGCCATCATGGCGCGCCTTCGTTTCAGCTACGTGTGGATAGTCGTCGGCATCATCTTCCTGGTTCTGCTTTCCGCCGCCGGCATCCGCGCAACGCCGTCGGTGATGATACTGCCGCTGGAACACGAATTCGGCTGGACCGTCACCACCATTTCCTTCGTCATCTCAGTCAATATCGCGCTGTATGGCTTGATCGGGCCGTTCTCGGCAGCCGCCATGCAGCGCTACGGCATCCGCCCTATCGTGCTGGGTGCGCTGGCGCTGCTGGCGGCGGGCACCTTCGCCAGCACGTTCATGACGATGCCTTGGCATATGGTGCTGGCCTGGGGCATCCTGGTCGGCGCCGGCAGCGGCGTCGCCGCCAACACGCTGGCGGCGACCATCGTCAGCCGCTGGTTCGAGACCCGGCGCGGGCTGGCGATGGGCCTGCTGACCGCCAGCTCCGCCACCGGACAGATGGTTTTCCTGCCCCTGATGGCTTACATGGTCGAGCATTTCGGCTGGCGTTCGGTGGCGATCCTGGTAGCCAGCGTGGCGGCCCTGGCGATTCCGCTGGTGGCGATCTTCCTGCCTGAGCGCCCGCAGGATATCGGCATGAGGCGTTACGGCCAGTATGAGGACTTGCCGCCGGAAGCCGTCAGCAAGGGGAAGAATCCGCTGACAATCGCCTTTGGCGCCCTCGGCAAGGCAGTCAAGATCCGCGACTTCTGGCTGCTGTTTTTCAGCTTCTTCATTTGCGGCATGAGCACCAACGGCTACATCGGTTCGCATTTCATCGCCATGTGCGGCGACTATGGCATCACCGCGGTGGGCGGCGCCAGCATCCTGGCCGCGATGGGCATGCTGGACCTGGTCGGCACCACCATGTCGGGCTGGCTGTCGGACCGCTACAATCCGCGCGTGCTGCTGTTCTGGTATTACGGATTGCGCGGCGTCGCCCTGATTTTCCTGCCGCATGCCTTCGGCCTCAGCTATTTCGGCTTGCCGGTCTTCGCGCTGTTCTACGGCCTGGACTGGATCGCCACTGTGCCGCCGACCGTGCGCCTGGCCAACGACGTCTTCGGCCGGCTGGCGGCCCCTATCGTGTTCGGCTGGATTGTCGCCGGCCATCAGCTGGGCGCTGCCAGCGCTACCATGCTGGCGGGTTCGCTGCGCAACAGCCTTGGCAGCTATACCTTGTCGTCGATGCTGATGGGCGCAGCCTGCATCATCGCGGCGATACTGGTGCTGCGGATCAAGGGCCATCAGACCGGCGGCGACCTGATTCCGGGCATTCCGGCGCCGGCCCGCTAAGGCGCGGCAGCGAGGATTTACGAAGACTTGACGGTGGCCACGATATCGCGGGCCACCTGGCGTGAATTCATGATGACGGTGTGTATGGTCGGCAGCAGATGCAGCGGCAGCGTTCCCAGCTGCACTTCGCCGACCGACAGGATGCCGTCGTTGGGCTCGTCGCCGAACGGCGTCCAGCTGCCGCGCGGTCCTTTGATGCCGGCGTATACGTGCAACGGAATAGATGGCATCGGCAGGCTGTCCATGAAATCCTGGCTGGCTAGCAGCTGCCCCATCTCACCGGTAATCAAACGGAACAGGCGCCAGCGCGACAACTTGATTGCATAGCTGGAGGCGCGGGTCGGCGGCGCCAGCAGGAAGGCCATTTCCGGCGCGCGATCCAGCAGCGGCAATACGCCGCGCGTCAGGACACAGCCCAGCGAGTGGCCGACCATGATGAAACGTTCGTCGCCGGCACGGCTCGCGATGAATTTGCGCAGGCGCTGCAGGCAAGGCTGCCAGCGTTCGAAGGCAGCTGAATAACCGAACAGATGGGTGGTGATGCCGGCCGCCCGCAAGCGCCTGGAGAGCAACAGCATGGAGACCGGCGTGCGGCCCATGCCATGCACCAGGATCGCGTGCACTTTGCCCGCACTGGACGGTTGAACGTTCATGGCGCTGCTACTCTTTTTTCTTCAGCTGCTTTTCAAAAGCCACGTCCAGCTTGCTGATGCGCTTGGGCTTTTGCGGACCGTAGGCGTTGACGAAGCGTACGAAGTCATCCAGCTCCAGCGCATCGCTAAGCTTGACGGGCGCGTCAAAGCCGGCGTTCTGCGTCAGGTAAAACAACTCTTCCGCGGTGCGCACCATCGAATAGCGTACCTCGGTGCTGCGGGCATTGAGACGTTCGACCGCCGCCGTGGCTCGGGTGGATCTCATTGCGTTCTCCTGATATTGCTCATCTGCTGATAAATTCCTAGTGTAGTGTCAAAGCTGGCGCCGGCTGGCGAAATGGCGCCGGCGGCCGTCCAGGGGATCGGTGAAAGCAATCTCCCGCGCCAGCAGTTTCAGCGGCGCCGACCAGTCGTCGCCCTTGCAGGGATAGACATCCGGATAAAAGGTGTCGTTGATGATCGGTATCCCCAATGCCGCCAAATGTACACGCAGTTGGTGCTTCTTGCCGGTCAGCGGCTGCAGGCGGTACAGGCTGCAGCCTTGCCGTTCTTCGATCAGCTCGATGCGGGTTTCCGAATTAGGCTCTCCGGCCTCTTCCTGCATGCGGAAAAACGGCGTGCCATCCACCATGCGGCTACGATACACCAGCGGCAAGGCCAGCTCCGGCCGGGTCGGCGCCAGCGCCTCATAAGTCTTATCGACCAGCCGCTGCTGGAACAGCGACTGGTAGGCGCCGCGGCTGGCGAGGTCGTGGGAAAAGATCACGACGCCGGCGGTTTCGCGGTCGAGCCGGTGGATCGGCGTCAGCTGCGCCAGGCCGGTTTTCTTTTTCAGGCGCACCAGCAGGGTCTCGTGCAGGAAGCGCCCGGTCGGGATCACCGGCAGGAAGTGCGGCTTGTCGGCCACCAGTATCCGCTCGTCCTGATACAAGATGGTTTCTTCAAACGGAATCGGCGTCTCGGCGTCCAGCTCGCGATAATAGAAAATGCAGCTGCCGCGGCGGTAGGGGCTGTCCGGCGCCAGCCGCGCGCCCTTGCCGTCGACCACTTCGCCGCGCGCCATGCGCTCTATCCAGGTCGCAGCGGAAATTGCCGGAAAGCGCTGCTCCAGGAACGCCAGCAGGTTCGGCCAGGTTTCCACCGGCAGCCACAGATAGCTGGGCGCCACGCCGTCAACAATCGGCAGCGGCGGCGCTGGCTCCCGTTTCATCGCAATACCCGTTGCCAATAGCCGACATCGATCCAGCGGTCGAATTTCTTGCCGACCTGGGCAAAATGCGCGACTTTGACGTAGCCCATCTTTTCATGCAGGCCGACGCTGGCGCCGTTAGGCAAGGCGATGCCGCCGATCACCGTATGCACCGGCAGTTTTTCCAGTTCCGCGATCAGTGCGCGGTACAGCGCACTCCCCAGCCCCTTGCCGGCAGCCAGCGGCGACAGGTATACCGAGCTTTCCACCGCATGCTGGTAAGCTGCGCGCGCGCGCCATTTGGTGGCGTAAGCGTAGCCCAGGATTTCATCACCTTCGACGCACACCAGCCAGGGCAGGTTGGCTGTGATGTCGAGGATGCGCTGGCGCATCTGCTCAGCCGTCACCGGCTCGGTTTCAAAGCTGATGACGGTGTCGAGGATGTAGGGATTATAGATATGGCAAATAGCTGCTGCATCGGCGACGGTGGCCGGGCGAATGATGTGCGTCATGGCTGGGATGGATATGAAAGCAGGTTACAAGAGCTAATCCCTCATCATACCGCGCAAACCTGCATCGCCGGCGCCACATTGCTCAAATGCGCGCCATGGCATTGTCCCGATACCCTCAGCCAAGCAAGGCATCCTTGATCTGCTGCAGCGAAGCGGGGTCCTCGATCGTGGTCAGGTCGCCGGGATCGCGCCCTTCGCAGAGCGCCTGTATGGAACGGCGCAGCAGCTTGCCGGAGCGGGTTTTCGGCAACAGGCCGACCACATAGACGCGTGCCGGCCGGCCCACGCTGCCAAGCCGCTGGTCCACCACGCGCATGATCTCCGCCTCCAGCCTGGCCCGTCCCTCGGCGCTGCTTTCGGTCACCTTGGGAATCACGAAAGCCACCGCCACCTGCCCCTTCAGCTTGTCCTCGACGCCGACCACCGCCACCTCCGACACATTCGGATGGCTGGAAATGCTCTCTTCTATTTCGCGCGTGCCGAGCCGGTGGCCGGCGACATTGATGACGTCGTCGGTGCGGCCGAGAATGAAGTAATAGCCATCCTCGTCGCGTATGCCCCAGTCGAAGGTCGAGTAGGCCGGGCGGCCGCTGTCGGGCATCTGCGTCGCCCAATAAGTGGCGACGCAGCGCTGGTCGTCGCCGTAGATGGTTTGCAGGCATCCCGGCGGCAGCGGCCATTCGATCACCACCACGCCCTTCTCGTTGGCGCCGCACAGCGCGCCGGTGGATTCGTTCAGCAGCCGCACCTTGTAGCCGTACATCGGCAGGCCGGGACTGCCCAGCTTGCTCGCCTTGTTTTCGATATTCTTGGCGATGGTCATGATCGGCCAGCCGGACTCGGTCTGCCAGTAGTTGTCGATCACCGGCACGCCCAGCGCGCCGGAAATCCAGCTGGAGGTACTTTCATCCAGCGGCTCGCCGGCCAGGTAGAGCGCCTGCAGGGACGACAGGTCGTATTTCTTCATCAGCTCGGGCGGCTGCTTTTTCAATACCCGGATCGCTGTCGGCGCCGAGAACATGCGCGTAACCTTGTATTTCTCGACGATGCTCCACCAGATGCCGGCGTCGGGCCGGATCGGCAGACCCTCGTACAAAATCGTCGCCATGCCCGCGATCAAGGGGCCGTAGACGATATAGGAATGGCCGACCACCCAGCCAATGTCGGAGGTGCAGAAAAACGTGCCGCCGCCCTTGCTGCAAAAGATGGTATCCATCGACGTCGCCAGCGCCACCGCATAACCGCCGACATCGCGCTGCACGCCCTTGGGCTTGCCGGTGGTGCCGGAGGTGTACAGGATATAGGACGCCTCGTTGGATTCCAGCCAGGTCACCGGTACCTTGGCGTCCATATGCAACTGGCGCTGCCCGGCGTAATCGACGTCGCGGCCTGCCACCGTTTCCATCGCAGCCAGGCCGCGGTCGACCAGCAGGACGTGCGCCGGCTTGTGCTTGGCCAGCTTGATGGCCTCGTCCAGCAGCCCCTTGTATGGCAGCACCTTGCCGCCGCGTGAACCGGCGTCGGCAGAGACGATCAGCTTCGGCGTGGCGTCGTCGATGCGGCTCGCCAGGCTGTGCGAGGCAAAGCCGCCGAACACCACCGAATGGATGGCGCCAATGCGGGCGCAAGCCAGCATGGCGAAGCTTGCCTCGGCGATCATCGGCATGTAGATCAGCACGCGGTCGCCGCGGCCGACGCCGAGCGACTGCATGATGGCCGCGGTACGGTTGACTTCCGCATGCAGTTCGCGGAAGGAGTATGTCTTCTCCGCATTGGTCTCGGTAGAAATTGCTATCAGCGCCGGCTGCTCGCCGCGCGTCGCTACCCAGCGGTCGACTGCGTTATGGCACAGGTTGGTGGTGCCGCCGGCAAACCATCTGGCAAACGGCGGCCGGCTGTCGTCAAGCACTTGCGAGAATGGGTGGTGCCAGTCGATCCGGCGCGCCTGCTCGGCCCAGAACGCTGACGGCTCATCGATCGAGCGCTGGTAAAAGGTGGCGAAACTCATGCTGTCTCCTCATTTTTCTTAAAAAAATTGCAGGGTAGGCAAACCTTGCCCGTGCATTGCCGAATGATGCGTTGGCACTGGCGCCCAACCTACGCCTCTGCGGGCGTCCTCGTACAAATAAGTGCAAACAAGTGCAAATGCAATTGCCCCACGTCGTGACAGGGCGCTATTTTCAAATCACATACAGGTCGACATACTCGTTGACCGCCATGTCTTCCAGCTTCTTCTGGTCCAGCGAGACTGCCAGGATCTTCTGCCGCTGCTTGAGCGGCAGCTGGCGCGCCAGGTTGACCTTGAACTTGGCTTCCAGCAGCGGAATGCCCTCCTTGCGGCGGCGTGCGTGGCCGATCGGATATTCGACCACGACTTCCTTCAGCTTCTTGCCGTCCTTCCATTCCAGCGTCAGCGCGTTGGCGATGGAACGTTTCTCGGGATCGTGATAATCCTTGGTAAAGGCCGGGTCTTCGACGCAAACGATCTTGCCGCGCAGGACATCGATGCGCTTGTCGGCGGCGACCTGGTCTTCATAGTCGGCGGCAGTCAGTCGGCCGAAAATCAGCGGCAGCGCCACCATGTACTGGATGCAGTGATCGCGGTCGGCCGGATTGTCGAGCGGCCCCTTCTTGTCGATGATGCGGATGCAGGCTTCGTGGGTGCGGATCGTGATCTTCTTGATGTCGTCCACCGGCTTGCCGGCCTTGACCAGCGCCGCGTGCAGGGTCATGGCCGCCTCCACCGCGGTTTGCGCATGGAATTCGGCCGGATAGGAAATCTTGAACAGCACGTTTTCCATCACATACGATGCGTATTTGCGCTGGAACTTGAATGGCTGGCCTTTGAACAGCACATCGTAGAAGCCCCAGGTCTTGGCGCTCAGCACCGATGGATAGCCCATTTCGCCGCTCTTGGCGATCAGCGCCAGGCGTACCGCGCGCGAGGTCGCATCGCCAGCCGCCCAGGATTTGCGCGAACCGGTATTCGGCGCGTGACGGTAGGTGCGCAGCGACTGGCCATCGACCCAGGCCAGCGATACCGCATTGAGGATTTCTGCGCGGGTCAGGCCCATCATTTCGGCTACCACCGCAGTCGAGGCTACCTTGACCAGCACCACATGGTCGAGGCCGACCCTGTTGAAGGAATTCTCCAGCGCGATGCAGCCCTGGATTTCATGCGCCTTGATCATCGCGGTCAGCACGTCTTTCATCTTCAGCGGCTTCTTGCCGGCGGCGATGGCGTTGCGCGACAGCCAGTCGGCAGTCGCCAGGATGCCGCCCAAGTTATCCGACGGATGCCCCCATTCGGCTGCCAGCCAGGTGTCGTTGAAATCCAGCCAGCGGATCATCGCGCCGATATTGAAGGCGGCCTGGACCGGATCGAGCTGGAACTGCGTGCCTGGCACCTTGGCGCCGTTAGGCACCACCGTGCCCGGGACGATCGGCCCCATCAGCTTCTTGCAAGCCGGATATTCCAAGGCTTCCAGGCCGCAGCCCAGGGTATCGATCAGGCAGTTGCGCGCGGTGTCGTACGCCACTTTGGAAGTGATCTTGTATTTGCTCACGTAGTCGACGATGTCGACCAGCACCTTGTCGTATTTCGGGCGGACGTTGGAGATGGGAGCCGACATTATTTTCCTTGAGGTCAAAATCAACACGGAAAACCAGGAACCGCAATGCTTCTATTTGTACTCTCAACTCGAACGCCTTACCCGTTCAGGCAATCAGCGCAGCTTGCACTCGTTCGCCAGCTGCTGGCCGAGCTTGGAGTTGAGCAGCATCGACTTGGCCGGGATCTGTATCCATACCAGGCCGCTGGCCTGGTCTTCCAGGCGCACCGCGCCGGTGGTGGTGCTGACCGTGCTCATCGAATAGCTGCGGCCCTTCCAGCTCAGCTTGACGCTGCCGTCGGCGGCGGCGCTAGCGAGATCGACCCGGTTGCCCAGCTCGCAGTAGAAATTGCCGGTCAGCAGGTTCGCGGCCGGCGCCGGCTCCAGCTTGAGCAGGTTCGGCAAGGCCGGTTCCGGCTTGGTTTCGGCCAGCGGCACGCTGGAGCCGCAGGCGGCCAGCAAGGCAGTGAGCGTCAAGGCGGAGGCAATACGGTAATTCAGGTAGTTACGAGCAATCATGTGGTCCCTGCCGTCAGGCAATAAGTAAGCATAGGCAACATCGCAGAAACGGCGACGCCGCCACCCGTTGGCTCGCTCACATGCCTGCATTGTCGTTCTGACCACAGACAGAATTTGCGTTTGCCAATCGGGACAAATTTTAAAGCTTCTGGACCCGCATGATTCGTGGATGGACGAATAATCTTGTTACCGATGCGTTGCTCGATGATAGGCCCGCCAGTCGGAAGTGCAGCGATCTCGCCGCCGCGGCGCAATACATAAGGATCAGCTGCGCTGCCTTGTGGCCCCAACTAAAGCAGAAGCCACTATCTCATTTCAGCGCTTCCGGCTTCCTGCTTCCTGCTTGCGAATTTCCTTAATTCTGCGCATCTCCGCACTCTTTAACATAGAACGGTATCCCCACGCCTGCCTGAGACTTGCGATTGATAGCGATCTATATCATAATTGACAAAGATGAGACATACCCATGCCCTATCTGCCGAACTACAAGAAACCTTTTTCCGCCTTTGTGAAGAAACAACACAGGCCCTTCCAGGCAGTGATCGAAGATGAGGCGCTAAAGGTGAGCGCCAGGCCGGATATCGGCGAAGCCAAGACCGGCGACTTGACGGGGATTTATGTTCATAAATTCAAACATAAGACACAGGAGTATCTTATGGCCTATCGGATTCGAGCTCAAAAAACGGAGAGCAAGGCTGAACACCGGTCCCCTGATTTTCTATCCATCGATTTTTACAAGCTGGGCACGCACGAAAATTTCTACGATGATCTCAAAGCTTATTTAAGAGCGAACGGATGGTACAAATGACACTGACAGCTGAAACACTTTTCATCAGCTTGCAGCAAATGCCCTCGCATGAACGGGAAAAATTCTTCTCGCTGATTGCCAGGCGAGCCTTCTCCAGCGGCGACAATCTGAGCCATGCCGAACTGTTCGGGCATTTGCAGGGAAGCGAATTCACTGCGGATGAAGCGGCGGAATACCTGGGTGTGTCGATCGCGACATTTCGCCGCTACTGCAAGCAAGGAAAAATTGCCGCCTCGTCCATCGTCGGCACATCGCACCTTTATCCTCTTGCCGCGCTGCGGGAGCTGAAACGCGCACTGCATATAGTGAAGTAAAAATCACCGCACGCCAGCGCGCATCCCTATCCTCAATCGTCCTTCGCACCCGCGATCCCCAGCTCCTGGATCTTGCGCGTGATGGTGTTGCGGCCTATGCCCAGGCGCACCGCGGCATCGTTCTTGCGGCCATGGGTATGGCGCAGGGCGATCTTGATCAAGGCCGATTCGAACTGCCGGCCCAGCACATCCATCACATCTGCATCGCCATTGCTCAGCATGCTTGCGGCTTCGGTTTCCAGCAAGCTGATCCAGCTCTGCCTTTCGCTGGCGCCCTGCGCCGGAACCGCCGCTGGCGCTGTCTCGGCATAAGGCGCAAGCGCGGCGCCGCTGCCCGAGGTCGCGGCTGAAAAATGCGGATCGAACGCTACCGGCCGATGGGCCGGGCTTTCCAGCTGCGTGCCCTGTTCGCGGCCGCTCACCAGGTCCTGCGGCAAGTCCTTGATCTCGACCGTCTGGCCGGGCGCCATGACGGTGATCCAGTTGCACAGGTTTTCCAGCTGGCGCACATTGCCCGGCAATTCCAGGCTGCTCATGAAACGCATGGCATTGTCAGAGACGCGCTTGCTTTCCACGCCCAGCTGCTTGGCGCTCTGGCCGAGGAAGTAGCGGGTCAGGATGGGAATGTCTTCGCGCCGCTCGCGCAAGCTCGGCAGGCGCAGGCGGATCACATTCAGGCGATGGTACAAGTCTTCGCGGAACAAGCCTTCGCGCACCCGTGTTTCCAGGTTCTGGTGGGTGGCGGCGATGACGCGGACATTGGCTTTCAGCGACTGATGGCCGCCCACGCGGTAGAAATGGCCGTCGGACAGCACCCGCAGCAAGCGCGTCTGCAGATCGAATGGCATGTCGCCGATTTCATCGAGGAACAAAGTGCCGCCTTCGGCTTGCTCAAAGCGTCCGCGGCGCGATGCCTGGGCGCCGGTGAAGGCGCCGCGCTCATGGCCGAACAGCTCCGACTCCAGCAAGTCTTTCGGAATCGCCGCAGTGTTGAGCGCAATGAACGGCTGCGAGGCGCGCGGGCTATGCTTGTGCAACGCGCGCGCCACCAGTTCCTTGCCTGTGCCTGATTCGCCGGTGATCAGCACCGTCACATTCGATTGCGACAAGCGGCCGATGGCGCGGAACACGTCTTGCATGGCAGGCGCCTGGCCGAGGATTTCCGGCGTCTCGGACGAAGCCTGCTCGACATTCGCTTCGCGCAGGCTCTCCTCAAGCGCGCGGCGTATCAGCTCGACGGCCTTGTCGACGTCGAACGGCTTGGCCAGGTATTCAAAGGCGCCGCCCTGGAATGCCGCCACGGCGGAATCGAGATCGGAAAATGCGGTGATGATGATGACCGGCACGCCGGGAAACTTGGCTTTGACGGTTTGCAGCAATTCAAGGCCGGAGGCGCCCGGCATGCGGATATCGGACACCAGCACTTGCGGCGTATTGGTTTGCAGCGCTTCAATGGCGTCGCGCGCATTGGAAAAACTCTTGGTCGTCAGATTCTCGCGGGCCAGCGCTTTTTCCAGCACCCATCGTATCGATTCGTCGTCGTCAACAATCCAGATTGGTTTCATGATTTTTTCTCTATATGCCACGCTAAACACTTACCGGATACAAGCCGCTCGTTCTCGCCATCATGGCAATAGGAACAGGCTTCAAGGCAGTGGTATAAGAATTCTGAAATCCGTGCATCCCGGCCGACTTTCGCATTCGATGACGCCCATGTGCTGCTGCACAAAGGTCTGCGCCAGCGTCAAGCCCAAGCCGCTGCCGCCATCGCGTCCCGATACCAGCGGATAGAAAATGCGTTCCTGGATCTCGGCCGGAATGCCGGGTCCATTGTCGATGATATGCAAGTCTAGTGCCAGCCGGTAACGGACCTTGGCCAGCGTCACCTGGCGCACTACCCTGCTCTGGAAAACCAGCTCGGCGTCGCCGGCCTTGATGCGTTCGCTCAAGGCTTGCGCGGCGTTGTGGGCGATATTCAGGATGGCTTGTATCAGCTGTTCCTTGTCGCCGCGGAATTCGGGGATCGACAGGTCGTAATCGCGCTTGATGGCAAGTCCGCTGGGAAACTCGGCGACGATCAGGCTGCGCACCCGTTCGCACACTTCATGGATGTCGACATCGCCGACGATCTGCGCCAGCCGGTGCGGCGCCAGCAGGCGGTCCACCAGGGTCTGCAGGCGGTCCGCTTCCTTGATGATGACCTGGGTGTACTCGCGCAGCTCCTTGACGTGGCGCTCCGGCAATTCCAGCTCCAGCAGCTGCGCCGCGCCGCGGATGCCGCCCAGCGGATTCTTGATTTCATGCGCCAGGTTGCGCACCAGCTCCTTGTTGACCTGGCTCTGGTCGATCAGGCGCTCTTCGCGCTCCAGCTTGAGCTGCTGCACGTTCTCGCGCAGCTCGATCAGCACCGGCGTCTCGGGATTGTCGAGCGCAGTGACGATGGTGTCGACCCACAGCGGCTCGCGCCCCATCCGCTCCAGAATCAGGTCTTGGCGAGAATCATCGAACTGGTGCTCCAGCGCCTGCTGGAAAATCGCCAGCAGCTGCTCGGGATTGAGGAACAGGTCGGACAAGGTTTGCTGCTTCAGCAAGCGGCAGGAACTCTCCAGCATGTTTTCCGCGGCGGCGTTGGCAAACACCAGGCGCGCCTGCGGATCCAGCACCAGTACGGCCGAAGCCAACAGATCCAGGCTGGCCAGCACGTTCCGTTCGGCGGGTTTTATTGGCATCCGGATATCCTCATGAAAAGACTTGATGGCGACTGGCGCCGCCCGCAGCAGGCACGGTCGGCGACAGGCAGCAAGGCAGCGCCGTCACGGGAAGTATCGTGGTGATTGAAATGGTGCATTTTCCGAGCATAACAAGCTTTGTAAGCGATGTCGGTCTGTAATATGCCGGATTGCCATAATATGGTGCATCCGGCTCTTCCTTATCTTAAACCGGATAGGCAAAAATAAAGGCCGCGATTGCGGCCTTATGCATTAAGCAAGGTTGATACCATGCCTGGGAACTACTTGAGATTCGTCAATTCCCGGTTGAGCGCGTCGATGTTTTTCTCGCTGCGCGAAATGTCTTCCTTCATCGAAGCCACGCGCTCCTGGTACTTGGCGTAGTTCTTCTCGTTGCCCTGGCGCTCCGGTGTGCCGTCGTTATAGTCTTTCTTGAGATTCGCCAGGCGCTGTTGCTCATTCTTCAACTCATCCTGCAAGATCTGCCGGCGATCGTTGTCGCGCGCCTTTTGCGTGCCGTTGTCCACTTTCGGGAAATCGCTCGGGGTCGATGCCGCCGGCTTGCTGGCGGCGCCTTCGCGCGGCGCCTTATTGCCGCTGCTGCCGCCGGATGAAGTCACCGTCAGCGGCGGCAGGCTGACGCGCTTGCAGCCCTTGGTGTCGCCGGTATTCTTGTATTCCTTGACGCCGTTCTGATCTACGCACAGAAACACTTCGCTTTGGGCATGAGCGACACCGCCAAGCATGCTGACGGCGGCCAGCAACAGGAATCCAGGGGAAAAACGCAACATGAGACGCTTCATAGATATTCTTCGCAATTCAATGGAGTCGCTAGTTTATGTCAAGAAACTTCCAATGACAAACCATCCTACATATTATTACTTATAGCGGACAGACAGAAAAAAACCAGCGCATGAAAAATAAAAGGACAGGAAAGCTCCTGTCCTTTTTATCTTGCCGGCCAGCCCTGCGGTGCGCAAGGCCGGCCATCAGAATTTACGTATCGACTTACACCGAATAGTACATGTCGAATTCGATCGGGTGCGTCGTCATGCGGAAGCGTTGAACTTCTTGCATCTTCAGGTCCAGGTAAGCATCGATCATGCTGTCGCTGAATACGCCGCCGCGGGTCAGGAACTCGCGATCCTTGTCCAGCGCTTCCAGAGCTTCTTCCAGCGAAGCGCAAACGGTAGGGATCAGTTTGTCTTCTTCCGGCGGCAGATGGTACAGATCCTTCGAAGCTGCTTCGCCTGGATGGATCTTGTTCTGCACGCCGTCCAGGCCTGCCATCAGCAATGCTGCGAAGCACAGGTATGGGTTAGCCAGCGGATCCGGGAAACGGGTTTCGATACGACGGCCCTTTGGATTGGCCACGTGCGGGATACGGATCGAAGCCGAACGGTTGCGCGCCGAGTAAGCCAGCTTGACCGGTGCTTCGTAGCCTGGAACCAGACGCTTGTACGAGTTGGTGCCTGGGTTGGTGATCGCGTTGAGCGCCTTGGCGTGCTTGATGATGCCGCCGATGTAGAACAGCGCGAATTCGGACAGGCCGGCATAGCCGTCGCCTGCGAACAGGTTCTTGCCGTCTTTCCAGACCGATTGATGCACGTGCATGCCGGAACCGTTGTCGCCAACGATAGGCTTAGGCATGAAAGTGGCAGTCTTGCCGTAGGTGTGAGCCACGTTCCAGACCACGTACTTCAGGTTCTGGGTCCAGTCGGCGCGCTCGACCAGGGTCGAGAACTTGGTGCCGATTTCGTTCTGGCCGGCGCCGGCCACTTCGTGGTGATGCACTTCAACCGGGATGCCCAGCGATTCCAGGATCAGGCACATTTCCGAACGCATGTCCTGGAAGCTGTCGACCGGCGGTACTGGGAAGTAGCCGCCCTTGACGGTTGGACGGTGGCCGGTGTTGCCGCCTTCGAGCTTGGCGCCGGTGCTCCACGATGCTTCTTCGGAACCGATCTTGACGAAGCAGCCCGACATGTCTGCGCCCCAGCGGACGTCGTCGAAAATGAAGAATTCCGGTTCTGGACCGAAGTAGGCGGTGTCGCCCAGGCCGGACGATTTCAGGTAGGCTTCGGCGCGCTTGGCGATCGAGCGCGGATCGCGGTCGTAACCCTTGCCGTCGGATGGCTCGATGACGTCACATTGCATGAACAATGTGGTTTCTTCCATGAACGGATCGATGTTCGCAGTATTAGGATCCGGCATCAGCAACATGTCGGAAGCTTCAATACCCTTCCAGCCAGCAATAGAAGAACCGTCGAATGCATGACCCGATTCGAACTTGTCGATATCGAAATGGGAGACTGGAACAGTTACGTGCTGCTCTTTACCCTTGGTGTCAGCGAAGCGAAAATCAACGAATTTGACTTCGTTGTCTTTTGCCATTTTCAAGACTTCTGCGGCCGTCATTGCCATGTGAATCTCCTAAGGAATATGAAAGTATTGCTAGTGAATTGTGCGCACCGGTCCAGGATTTGTTGCGCGCAAACTCAGCGTCGCAGTAACATCATGAACAGGTAGTGAGAAACTTTGACCGGACAGCAACTCGGTACGACCAGAACTCAGGCAGGATGATAGCAGAATCCATGCCACCATCCTTTCACGGAACGGCCCATAGTCGGTATTGTCATTTGCTTGTCCGGAAGGCCGGATTCATCGTTTTTGAGGCCACTTGGCTGCATCGTTACGATAAAAGCAAGTCACCATATCAGTGCAAGGCCTCGCGATGGCACTATTTTCGTGCAAACATTGCGATGAATTGTTGTTTTGCGCGATTTTGGTGCAATTAACAAAAATCAAAGCAGAAATCAAATCGCATACTTGATAAACCCGTAATTTCAGGAGAAACATCATGGCCACCAGCAGCGAACTCCTCACCACCGCCAGGCAGCGCGGCCAAAATGACCATCTCCCCTATGCCGGCGCCGTGACGCCGCGCGAGGCTTTCGCCTTGCTGGAAGCGGAACCCGCCGCGATCCTGGTGGATGTGCGCACCAATGCCGAGCGCGACTGGGTCGGCCGCGTCGCGATCCAGAACGCGCAGCATGCAGCGGTGCAATGGTCGCAGTATCCGGGCGGCGTCCAAAATCCGGACTTCCTGGCGCAGCTGGCGCAGATCGCGGAAAAAGGCACGCCGCTGCTGTTCCTGTGCCGCTCCGGCGTGCGTTCGCAGCATGCGGCCAAGCTGGCGACCGAACATGGCTACAGCAACTGCTTCAATATCCTGGAAGGCTTCGAAGGCGACAAGGACAATAACGGCCATCGCAAGAACGTCAACGGCTGGTGCAAGGCCGGCCTGCCCTGGATGGGCGCTTAACGGCCCTCTATTCCGACATTGGAGAGGCTGCCTAGGATGCTTGCAGCGCCAGGATGCGGTTCTCGTATTTCTGCTCTTCGAATTCGTGCCAGGTCATGCCGATGTCGGCAAAGCCGTAGGTCTTGTAGAAACCCAGCGCCCGGGCATTGCCGGCCCACGCCGTCAGCCACAGCCGCGCGCCGACGTCCCGTACAGCGTGGTCCAGCAGCGCGCGACCGATGCCGCGGCCGTGAAAGTGTTCCTGCACATAAAGCGTATCGACCTCCACGCCACCGTAATTTTCAGCCGCGCAGGGCGAATCCAGATCGAGCAGGATGTAGCCCAGCAGATTTTCTTCGTTGACGTCGACGAACAGACGGTAGTCAGGATCGCCGATAAGGTCGTGGAAATAGGCGGGCGTAAACGTGGACAGCACTTCGCGCGCAAGGTCGTCGCTGACGCCATCCGTAGCGTAGGTGTGCAGCCAGACTTGTATCGACAAGGCGGTCAGGCTCATGCAATCGGCGGCTGTTGCATCGCGAATCAAATTCATCTCCTTAGTGTTGTGCCGGGTTCCCTGCAACTAATCGCAGCCGATGACAGTCTACTATCGCTCATCGACAGCGGCAGCATGCGCAGTCATCAATGTCTTGTCACCGGAAAACGCATGGTTGTAATTGACCGCCTCACCCAGATACGCCAGTCGCTGCACTGGTTGCCGCTGCTGCTTGCACGCATCAACGTCGGGCTGTTTTTCTCGATTTCCGGCTACAACAAGCTGTTCGTGCCGGCCAACCAGGCCGCCATGCTCGAGACCATGCGGCAGGCCGGCATTCCCTTCCCGGAGTTCAATGCAGTGTTCGTCGCCATGCTTGAGTTTGCGTTCGGCGGCTTGCTCGGCCTGGGCTTGCTGACGAGGCCGAGTGCGCTGATCCTGCTGGCGATCGTCGGCGTCGCCACGTTTGCCGACGGCATCCACAAAATCCCCGCCGGCCTTGGCCCGCTTGACTGGTACGACTGGTTCCTCTACCTGCCGGAAGTGCTCTACGGCTTGCTACTGTTCTGGATCTGGTGCGCCGGCGCCGGCCGCCTTGGCGCCGACCAACTCATGAGCAAGCGCTGGCCGGCCTTGCAGCGCTTTATATAAGACCAGGACAAATCACAAAGAGGCGATCGCTACCCGCGCCGCCGCCAGGTCCCAGGCAGCCTGGCCTACCGTTTTATACACCGGCAGCTGCGCTTGCTGGACGAAGCCATGCGCCAGCACGTCAGGCAATTCGCGCACCTTGCTCCAGTCGATCTGCGCCTGTATCAGATCGCCGGCTTCATGCTTGGCGCCGGCCAGGCAGTCGACCACGATGGTGCGGCTATGCAGAAGCTCGGCCGGGAATTCCACCATGTCCGGCTTGAATGCGCCGACGCCTATCGCCAGCGTATCCGCCGCGATATGCGGTGGAATCACCGCCGTACGCGAGGTGGTCAGGGCAATCACCAGGTCGCTATGGGGCAGCTCGCCGGCCAGTGCCGCTGCGGCCAGCGGTGCAATCCTGATGTGCGGATGACGCCGCTGCAATACCTCGCAAAAAGCCTGGGTCTTGGCCAGGTCGCGGGCTGACACCCAGAATTCGCTGACGCCGAAATAATCGACCAGGCCGTCGGCATGGGCGATGGCCTGGACACCGGTGCCGATCAGCAGCGCGGACTGCGGCTTGCGCGGCAACAGGGCCTCGATGCCGAGCAGGCTGACCGCCGCCGTACGGCGCGCGGTGACGGTAGGCCCATGCAGCAGCGCCAGGCGGCGCCCGCTGGCGGCGTCGAACACCACCACCTCGCCCTGGATTGCCGGCAAGTGATGCTGGGCATTGTTGGCGTGCACCGTGATCAGCTTGGTCATGCCGATGTCGGCGGCAACCGCCGGCATGCACAACAGCACGCTAGCCTTGTCGATCTCCACCACCATGCGTTCCGGCGCGTTGATCCTGCCTTCGCGCAGCTGCTGGGCAACCTTCACCAGCGCCGGCACCAGTTCAGCATAAGGAAGTGCTGCGGCAGTCTGTTCAGCATCAAAAATTTGCATTGGCCTGTCGTCCATCCTTAAACGGGATCAGCGCAAGAAGAAACCTTGCGGAAACGGGTCGCTGTCTTCCAGCACCCACTGGTTGAAGCCCATGATATGCGCATTGCCGGTCACTTCGGTAATGGCGGCGTCGAAGCCGCCCACCTTGGCGGCTTCCGTCACGCGCACGCGGAAGCAGCTGCCGACGATGCTTTCATTCACCAGCGTCTGGTTCAGCGCCAGTTTCTGGCGCAGGAATAATTGCGCGGCGCGGCCGGAAGTACCGGTGCCGGTCGGCGAACGGTCCACTTCGCGGTCGGCAAAGATGCAGACGTTGGCCTGGTCCGCCGCCGGATCATTCGGCGCGCCGTCGATGATCGTGCCGTACAGGGTATCCAGGCCCGGCTCCAGCGGATGCTGGATTTTTATCTTGTCCTTGACCGCCTGCTTGGTTTCCGCGCCCAACTGTATCAGCTGGCGCACCTGCTCCGGCTTGATCCGGACGCCGGCCTGGTCGCCGTTCATATAGTAGTAGAAGGCGCCGCCGAACACGATGTCGCCGCTGACCTTGCCGAAGCTCGGCGTCTCGACTTCGACATCGCGCTGATAGATGAATGCCGGCACGTTGCGGAAGGTGACGGCGCCGGCGCGCTGGCCGTCCCACTCGACCTGCGCTTCGATGAAGCCGGCCGGCGTGTCGAAGCCGATGCGTGTCAACGGCGCCGTGCGCTCGACATGATTCAGCTCGACCAGCACCTTGCCCAGCGCGATGATGCCGTGGCCGCACATGTCGCTATAACCTTCGTTATGGATGAAGATCACGCCGAAATCCGCAGCCTCGGTGACTGGCGGCAGCAGGTAGGCGCCATACATGTCGGCGTGGCCGCGCGGCTCGTTCATCAGGAACTGGCGCACATCGTCGCGTTGCGCCTTAAGCCAGCTGCGGCGTTCCAGGATGGTCTTGCCGGGCACCGGCGGCAAGCCGGAAATCACGATGCGCAGCGGTTCGCCGCCGGTATGCGCATCGACCGTATGGATGGTGCGTGTATAACTTAGCATGGGAATTTTTTGGAGAAGCAGGAAAGAACTGCATGGCCGGCGACGTGAAGCGCCAGCCTCAGAAAAAAAGGCCGGCTACGCTTAGCGCAGCCGGCCCCTGTAGTGCTTAGTAGCTGGTCAGCGCTTCCGGTGCGCCAGCCTTGAAGCGGTACACCGTCACAGGCGACTGCTTGAGGTCGTGGTTGGCGTCGAACTCATACGCGCCGGCAACACCCTTGTAGTGGATCTTTTCCAGCGCCGCGGCGTATTGCTTAGGCTCGACCGAGTTGGCGTCTTTCATCGCCTGGGCGATCAGCATCATGCCGTCGTAGAACGAGGCTGCATAGGTTTCTGCAGGACGGTTGTAACGCTTCTGGTAATCCGCCGCGAAAGTCTTGCCGGAAGCCAGCTTGTCCAGCATGGCGCCGCCCTGGGTGCAGTACACCTGGTCGGTAATCGCATCGCCGCCCAGACGGCCCATTTCCGGCGCGCAGATGCCATCGCCGCCCAGGAACTTGGCGCTCACGCCCAGCTGTTTCATCTGGCGCATCATAGGACCGCCCTGTGGCGAGTAGCCGCCGAAGAAAACCGCATCCGGCTTCTTGGCTTTGATGGAGGTCAGGATAGCGGTGAAATCAGTCGCCTTGTCGTTGGTGAAATCGTTGCCCAGCACCTTGATGCCGTTCGCCTTGGCGACCTTCGAGAACTCTTCCGCCAGGCCCTGGCCGTAGGCAGTGCGGTCGTCGATGATCGAGACTGTCTTGACCTTCAGTTCCTTGGCCGCATACAGCGCCATCTTACCGCCCAGCTGGCTGTCGCTGGCAGCCACGCGGAACACAGAGTGGAAGCCTTGCAGAGTCACTTTCGGATTGGAGGCCACGGTGCCCATGACGATGCCGGCATCGTTATACACACGTGAAGCAGGAATCGTCACGCCGGAATTATATGGACCGACGACTGCCTTGACGCCCATGTCGACCAGCTTTTGCGCTACGGCGACACCGGCACGCGGATCGGCCTGGTCGTCTTCCATCTGCGCTTCGAACTTGATTTTCTTGCCGCCGATAACCATGCCCTGGCTATTCAGCTTGTCGATCGCCATGGCCAGACCGCCTTGGTTGTCGCGGCCGGCCGATGCCTGAGGGCCGGTCAGCGGGCTGCTAAAGCCGATTTTTACTACCTGTGTCTCCTGCGCCATTGCGAGCGCTGGGAATGCTGCCACCAATACCATCATCAATTTGGTCCGTGCGTACATGGCTTTTCCTTTCGTCTGTCTTTAATATAATGTTTTTTTAATAACGGCACCCATCGTTAGGCGTGGGAGTCCGGGGACGGCTCTTGCAGATCGAATCCTAGCAGGGACGCCGCCACATTAAATTCTTTTATGCGACGGCTTCTCCGTAGATTCGATGGAAAAAAGATGCGATCTATCCTGGATTTTAGTTGCTATCCAAGGCGTTGGGAAATAAATCGGCGACATGTGCAGGCGCGTCGGCTGAATGATATTCAGTGGCAGTCGGGGACGTTCTGGTCCAGGTAGACTTCAAAGGCGACGTCGTTGATCCATTTTTTTTGCTGCACCGGCCAGTAGCTGCTACCCCACTCCCGATTGACCTGCTGCAGATAGGCACCCAACCCGCTATCCTCCGGCCGCAGCGCAAAGGTCAGGCGCACCGGCATCGCCTTGAGCGGCAAACCGGCCGAAAACTTTTTCCATTCGGGCAGCGCCAGCATGTCGTTGAGGACGACGTCGTCATGCACCGCAGCGTCGCAGGCGCCGGTCCTGAGCGCCAGCAAGGCATCCGCAGGCGCCGGGTAGATTTTTTCCCGCGCAGAGTAATTGGCCGCCATCGTGCCGACAAAGACACTGCCTTGCGCCAGGCAAATGCTGCGCCCCTTGAGTTGCGCCAGACGCTTGATATCGGTATCGCTGCGCATGATCAGTTTGGGCCCGGCCTGATAGGCGGTCGGCAGCAGGCTGGCGCTGGCGCGCAAAGCAGCGGCCTCGGCATCCGGCAGGTTCAGCAGCAGCAGGTCGACCTGCCCTTGCGCCAGCGCCTGCCGGCGGTTCTGCACCGTCACAGCGACCATCTTCAGGCGCACGCCGAGCCGCTGGGCCAGGTCTTCCGCCACGGTCTGGTCGAAACTTTCCTGCGTGCGGTATTTGGCGCCGGCGACGTACGGCGGCGCGACATGGCTGACGCCGACCAGCAATGTGCCGCGCTGCCTGATCTGCTGCAAGCTGGCCGCGCCGGCGCTGCCTTGCAAGGCGCAGACCAGCGACAGGATGATAGCTGCAAGAGGCAAGAAGCGCGACAGAGGTTTCATGGAAATCAGCCAGGCGCCATCAGACGTACTGGTAGCGCAATACGCGGTGCTTCAGGTTTTCCAGGATGAACTGGTCGATCAGCGCCGCCAGGATCGCAATCGCCAGGATGTTGGTCATGACGCCGACCATATCGGCAGTCTCGCCGGCGTAAGCCAGGGTGCGCCCCAGGCCCTTGCCGAAACCGATCAGCATCTCGGCCGAAATCAGCGCGCGCCAGGCATTGCCGAAGGCCAGCTGGGCGCCGGTGATCAGCTCCGGCATGACCGCAGGCAGGTACACCCGCTTCAGCATGTCCCAGCGCGTCGCCCCCATTACCCGCGCCGCCGAGACGTGCACCTGCTGCACGCTTTCGGTGGCGTTCATGACGCTCAGCGCCGCCGGGAAAAAGGCCGCCAGCGCCACCACCACCATGATCGGCAGGTTGCCGAAGCCCATCAGTATCAGGAACAGCGGCACCCAGGCAATCGAGGGAATAGACTGCAGGATGATGATGGCCGACTTCAGCACTTCGCGGAAGAAGAACAGCACCGCGCCCACCAGGCCGAAACCGATGCCGAACAGCATCGCCGCCGCATAGCCGCCCCCGAGGCGGGTCAGGCTGCCCCACAGGGCGGTGCGGAACTCAGGCGTCTGCGCCTCTTGCCACAAGCGCCCCAGCACCGGCAGCACGCCCGGCATCAGGAAATCCGGCAAGGACCAGGCGGCGATCTGCCATAGCAGGAAGATGAACACGATGGCCAGCAGCATGGCGAGCTTTTTGCGGTAACCGAGCAGCCGGCTTTGAGTACTCATGGATGAACCAAAACAATACGTGGTTGTTGAGAAAAGCCAGCGGCCTGCAGGGAGCTCACAGCTTGCGGTCCTTTTGCCAGTCGAGATCGATGATCGCGTTGACGTTGAACGGCTTGCCGTCGCGCGTTTTCAGCGAACCCTGCTGTTGCAGGATGTTCGCCAGTTCCTGCATGCGCGCCAGTTCCTTTGCAGTGAGCACGGCGCTGAAGGTCTGGCTCTTGATGGCGTCGCTGATCACCGCCTCGCGCGGCAGGTCGCCATGCTTCAGGGTTTTCAGGGTCGGGTCGGCGATGAAATAGCCGGCGATCAGCCTGGACGCCCCGGCCGGATCTTTCTGCAGCAGGTCGATCGCCTCGCGTTGCGCGTCCAGCGATTTCCAGACGGCTTCGCGCCGCTTCGCCAGCGTCTCGCCGGAAGTGATCACCACCATGCAAGGGAAAGGCCAGACTTCGCCGACTTCATAGATCTGCTTGACCGGCGCCACCAGTTTCGCAATGCTGGCCTGCGGTTCGAACAGGAAAGCGGCGTCGACGCGCTTGCCGACCAGCGACTGCACCGCTACCTGCGGGCTGACGCCGAGGATGTTGACATCATCGGCTTTCAGGCCGGCGTTCTTCAGCGTCACGCCTTTCAGCACGGTGTCGGCGGTGCTGCCTTCCGCCTGCGACGCCAGGGTATGTCCCTTGAGTCCGGCGACATCCTTGATGCCGCTATCTTCGCGCACCACCAGCGCGTGATAGCCGTGCTGGGCGCCGGCCACCACTTTCAGGTCGGCGCCCTTGGAAGCCCAGGCCGCGGCGTTGGTAAAGCCGAGCACGCCGCTATCGAGCTGGCCGCCGACAATGGCCTTGATCAGGTCGGTGCCGGATTTGAATTCGATCAGCTCGACATCGAGGCCATGCTTCTTGTAGAAGCCGCCTTCAAACGCGGCGATCGCCTGCGCATCGTCCATCACGCGCAGATAGCCGATCTTGAATTTTTCCGCGGCCGAGGCATGGCCTGCCAGCGCCAGCAACAGCGCCGGCAGCAGCAAGAATGATTTGAATCCGAGGTTGACGAATTTTATGAATCTCATGCAGCGATATCCTCAAGTTTTTTTACGAATGCATCCTGCTCCGCATGGATCCCGAGCAGGCAAAGAATCTCCCGCCGGGTGGCGGCAAATTCGGACAGATCGTGGGTCTTCTCATGCCGGTTCAGCTTGAACTCGCGCAGCACCGTGGCCGGACGCGGGCTGAACACCAGGATGCGGTCGGCCAGGAACAAGGCTTCGTCGACATCGTGCGTGACCAGCAGCACGGTCGGACGTTCCTCCCGGATCAGCTGGCGCAGGGAATCCTGCAAGGTCATGCGGGTCAAGGCATCGAGCGCGCCGAACGGCTCGTCCAGCAACAGCACTTTCGGCTTGCTGATGAAAGCACGCGCCAGCGCCGCCCGCTGCCGCATGCCGCCCGACACCTGGTGCGGATAGTAGGCCTCGAAACCCTGCAGGCTGACTTTGGCGAGCCAGTCGCGCGCCTGCTGGCGAGCACTCGCCTTGCCGACCTTTTGCAGCTCGAGCGCCAGCGCGACGTTCGCTTCCAGCGTCAGCCATGGATACAAGGCATTTTCCTGGAACATCAGCATGCGTTCGGGGTGCGGCCCCTTGATCCCCTTGCCGTCGGCCAGTACCGCGCCGCTGCTGGGAACGCCGAGGCCGGCCGCCAGATGCAGCAGCGTCGATTTGCCGCAGCCGGAAGGTCCGACCAGCGCGACCAGTTCGCCCTCGCCGATTTCGCGGCTGAAATCGGCGATCACCGGCAAGCCGGAGAACTGCTTGTTGACGTGCTTGAAAGATAATTGCATAGGGAAGTTGCAGCGCCTTAGTCGGCGGGCGCATATAAAGTGGATTTTTTATTTACTTTTCACTTTATCGGTCAACTTTCCGGCTTACAACAACTTATAACTTCTATGCTTATGCAAAAAACAGATATAAAACCTTCGCATAGAAGCTGACTTTAGCTGCCAGGCTTGGCCGCCTGCTCCGCCGCCAGCGCTGGCAAAGCCGCTGCAACGTCAGGAAAGCGCAGGCGCACCCCCAGCTCCAGCTTGATGCGCCGGTTTTGCAGGCGGCGCGATTCCGACATAAACGATAGCAACATCGGCGACACCACCTGCGCCAGTTCGGCGCGCGGCAGCCGCGGCGGAGACGGCAGGCCGAAGGCCTCGGCCACCAGGTCGAAATATTCCGCCATCTTCAGGCGGGAATCGTCGCTGGCGTGGTAGACCCGCAACGGCGCTGCCTTGAACAGTGCGGCGGCGATAATCCGCGCCAGGTCGTCGGCATGGATATGGTTGGTGTATACGTCGTCTTCAGCGATCAGGGCTGGGGTCGCCTTGTGCAAACGTTCCAGCGGCAGGCGGCTGGCCGCGTAAATGCCCGGCACGCGCAGGATCGCCAGCCGGCCGTTGCGGCGCCGGGCCCAGGCGCGCAGCACCTGTTCCGCATCGACACGGCGCATGGCGCGGCCGTTGTGCGGGGCCAGCACACGGGTTTCGTCGATCAGCGCGCCGCCGCAATCGCCGTAGACGCCGGTGGTGCTGATATAAACAAGAGTGGCGCGCTCGGGTAAAATGGCGGCCAGATTGCGGGTGCGCCGGTCTTTTTCGCCGGCCGACTGCGGCGGCGCCAGATGCACGACTATCTGCGCCAGACGCGCCAGGCGCCCTAATGTTGACGGTTGATCAAGATCTGCCACCAGCGGAATCGCCCCCGCGGCACGCAGCTCGGCACAGCGGGCCGGCTGGCTGGTGACCGCGAAGACACGGAACCGATGTTGCAGCAGCTGCAACAAACGCAGCCCGACATCGCCGCAGCCGAGAATCAGCAGGCGCGGCTTGCCAAGCTTATCGCTATGGCGGGGTTTTATATTTATATTTTTCATTACAGGATTGTATGAGTTTTCAGATAACGGTTCAGCCTAGCGGCCGACAATTTACTTGCGACGACGGCGAAACCATCCTCAACGCGGCAATACGCGCCGGCGTCGGCCTGCCTTACGGCTGCAAGAACGGCGCCTGCAGTTCCTGCAAGGGCAAGCTGCTGGACGGCGAAATCAGCCATGGCGCACACCAGGAAAAAGCGCTGCCGGTGAAGGAAGAACAGGCGGGCTTCGCCCTGTTCTGTTGCGCCACGCCGCATTCCGACGTCACCATCGAGGCGCGCGAAGTAGCCGGCATCGGTGAATTCCCGGTGCGTAAAATGCCGACCCGGGTAGCCAAGATCGACAAGGTGGCCGACGACGTGGTCGTGCTGTCGCTGCAACTGCCGGCCAATGAGCGCCTGCAATACCTGGCCGGCCAGTATATCGAGTTCATCCTGCGCGACGGCAAGCGCCGCAGCTACAGCATGGCCAACGCCCCCTACAAGGACGAGCACCTGACACTGCATATCCGCCACATGCCGGGCGGCCTGTTTACCGACCAGGTGTTCAGCACCCTGAAAGAGCGCGACATCCTGCGCATGGAAGGCCCGCTCGGCACTTTCTTCCTGCGCGAAGATTCGGACAAGCCGATGGTGCTGCTCGCTTCCGGCACCGGCTTCGCGCCGATCAAGGCGTTGGTCGAGCAATGCGCCCATACCGGCTCGCAACGGCCGATCACCTTGTACTGGGGCGGCCGCCGTCCGCAAGATTTGTACATGATGGCGTTGTGCGAGGAATGGGCGGCGACGCTGCCGAACTTCAAGTTCGTGCCGGTGATTTCGAATGCGCTGCCGGAAGACCAGTGGCAGGGCCGCAGCGGCTTCGTGCACCAGGCGGTGATGGACGATCTGCCGGACCTGTCCGCCTACCAGGTGTATGCCTGCGGCGCGCCGGTGGTGGTGGAATCGGCGCAGCGCGATTTTGTCGCCCTGTGCAAATTGCCGGCGGAAGAGTTTTATGCGGACTCGTTTACTTCGGAAGCTGACCTCGCTGCTTGACTAACGCGAAGCGGCGGCGGCGTTCTCTGCTCCTTCCGCACTGCTAGTTGGGAGAGCCAGGCGTCAGACGCACGTGATGCGTGAGTGTTACTTCCTGCCGCGGCCCCGGCTCCTGATCGCGCGACTCTATGCTCACCGCTGGCACTTCCGGCAGAGCGTCGTCGACAGGCGCGCCCGTACTTGCGTTCGCCACGCGCGTCTGCCGATGCAAGCGCTGCATCGGACGTGTTTTCAAATGGGCTTTTACCTGCTCCGGCTCCCGTGCCGGATGCAGGTCGATGTTCGGCTCGTCCTCAACTGGCTTAGCCGCTACGGACGGCATAGGATCATTTTCCGCCGCAGTGCTGTCAGCCGCGCTTACAGCCGGAATCGCCGCAGGCTGCACGCGCTTTACGCGCTTTGCGAGCTCGGCATGCTTTGTCAATTGAGCAAAATGAAAATTGGGAAATTGCCAAAAACCATTTTCCCGAAATGCGTAAATGGCTACTGTCAGCAGCGCCAGCAGCAACAACAGCAGCCGTATCCCGGAATACGGTTGCGGCCGCATAAAACCCCGCATCGGACTGACGCTCCCTGATCCCGTCATGATACGTCGACTCAAATCATTCATAGCGACCTCTCTTGCCAGCATGCAAATACAACAGCATTAGCCTGCTCAAAAAGGATAATCATGAAAGATATCAGATTTAATTGCTTTTAAGAACTATTTTGATATTCTTTCCGATGGGCGCTTCGCATCAGCCGGAAGGCCGGGGAAATATGCTCCTGCCTTGAAATCGGCCAGTCTCGATCAAAGTTTTTTTTGACGCACCACACAAAAAGTCCTAATATTTGCGTCATGAACATGACCCAGACCTTGTTGCGACGCCATATTTCATTACCTTTGCCAGGTAAGCCGTGCGCGTGAACGCTGTCTGATCACGAAGCCACAGGCGTTGCCTGTGGTTTTTTTTTGCCCTCATTTAGGATATTTAGGAGTAATGCAATGGAATTCAGCGAATACCCGGTTAACGACCTGATGTACATCACCAACCGTCCTCCCCTGGTGTTTACTGAAGGCGACGGCATGTGGATGACGGATCACACCGGCAAGCGCTATCTGGATTATCTGCAGGGCTGGGCAGTCAATGCACTGGGCCATTCTCCGCAATGCATCCAGGATGCCCTGGTCGCGCAATCGAAGAAGATTCTCAATCCTTCGCCCGCTTTCTACAATGCGCCATCGATTGAACTGGCCAACCTGCTGACCGCCAACTCCTGCTTCGACCGCGTGTTTTTCACCAACAGCGGCGCCGAAGCCAACGAAGGCGCGATCAAGCTGGCGCGCAAATGGGGCAAGAAGAATCCCAACCAGGCCGGCCACAACCGCTTTGAAATCATCACGTTCAACCACAGCTTCCACGGCCGCACCCTGGCCACCATGTCGGCCAGCGGCAAGCCGGGCTGGGATACGATTTTCGCACCGCAGGTGCCGGGCTTCCCGAAAGCGGAACTGAACGACCTGGCCAGCGTCGAACAGCTGATCAACGACAAGACGGTCGCCGTCATGCTGGAACCGGTGCAAGGCGAAAGCGGCGTGATCCCGGCGACCCGCGAATTCATGCAGGGCTTGCGCGAACTGACCAGGAAGCACGGCATCCTGCTGATCGTCGACGAGGTGCAATCGGGCATGGGCCGCACCGGCGAATTGTTTGCCTACCAGTTGTCGGGCATCGAGCCGGACATCATGACCCTCGGCAAAGGCATCGGCGGCGGCGTACCGCTGGCGGCCCTGCTGGCGCGTGAAGAGATCGCCGTGTTTGAAGCTGGCGACCAGGGCGGCACCTACAACGGCAATCCGCTGATGACGGCAGTCGGCGCCGCAGTGCTGAAAACCTTGCTGGCGCCGGGCTTCCTGCAGTCGGTGAAAGACAAGGGCGCTCACCTGAGCGCCGAGCTGCTGAAACTGACCGAGAAGCACGGACTCGAAGGCGAACGCGGCGAAGGCTTGCTGCGGGCGCTGAAACTGGGCAGCGACATCGGTCCGCAGATCGTCGATATCGCGCGCGACCTGAATCCGGTCGGCTTGCTGCTGAACTCGCCGCGGCCTAACCTGCTGCGTTTCATGCCGTCGCTGAATGTGACGATTGCTGAGATCGACCAGATGATTGCGATGCTGTCGGACGTGATCAGCCAGTTGAAAAAGTAAAACTGAATAAGGGTGGATGCTTGATGACGATCAGAAATCTCTTTATCTGCTGCCTGGCGTTGTTGCTGGCAGCCTGCGGCGGCACCGGCTCGGTCCGCCCCGGCTCCGACGACAACACGCCGATCAGCGATAAAGGCAACGATATCGTCATCTACTCGCTCGGCCTGATCGACACCAACTATCGCTTCGGCGGCAAGAATCCGGAAGCCGGGCTCGATTGCAGCGGCATGGTCAGCTATGTCTACCGCCAGGCGGCCGGCCTCAAGGTCAGCGGCAGCGCGGCCGACATTGCGCGCCAGGGCCGTCCTATCAGCAAGGCCGAACTGCGGCCGGGCGACCTGGTGTTCTTCAATACCATGCGCCGCCCGTTTTCGCATGTCGGCATCTATATCGGCGACGGCCGTTTCATCAATGCGCCGTCGACCAACGGCAAGGTGCGCATAGACCGTCTCGACAACAGTTATTACGCGGCGCGTTTTGAAGCTGTCCGCAGATATTTCGACTGATTGACTTCCAATAGTAAAAACGCCGCTCCGATGCAAACCGGAGCGGCGTTTTTTTTTGTGTCAACGTGCACTGTATTTCATCCGAAACGCAGTGCCATGGCCGATGCTTATTTCTTCTTTGGAATGAACAGGTCGGTGATCGTGCCCAGGCCCATTTCAGCCGCGAACATCGGCGTTTCCGACAGGGTCGGATGGGCATGGATGGTCAGCGCCAGGTCTTCCAGGTCGGCGCCCATTTCCATCGCCAGCACGGTTTCCGCCAGCAGCTCGCCCGCATTCACGCCGACAATGCCGGCGCCGATGATGCGTTTGGTCGTCGGATCCCACAGCAGCTTGGTCATGCCGTCGTCGCGCCCCATCGCCAGCGCGCGGCCGCTTGCCGCCCACGGGAAATTGGCTTTTTCAAACGGGATGCCCTTGGCCTTGGCTTCGATTTCGGTCAGGCCCATCCAGGCGATTTCGGGATCGGTGTAAGCCACCGAAGGAATCGTCATGGCGTCGAACTCAACCTTATGGCCGGCGATGACTTCCGCCGCCACCTTGGCTTCGTTGGTAGCCTTGTGCGCCAGCATCGGATCGCCGCAGATGTCGCCGATGGCGAAGATGTGGGCGACGTTGGTGCGCTGCTGCTTGTTGGCCGGGATGAAGCCACGCTCGTTGACGATGACGCCAGCCTTCTCTGCCGCGATTTCCTTGCCGTTAGGACGGCGGCCCACGGCCACCAGCACCATGTCGTAGAGTTGCGGCTCCGGCGCCGCCGGCGAGCTGCTGTCGGCGCCTTCAAAGGTTGCGCGCAAGCCTTCTTTCAAGGCTTCCAGCTTGGTCACCTTGGTCTTCAGATGGATCGCTTCGTAGCGCTTCTCGATGCGTTTCTGCAGCGGCTTGACGACATCGCGGTCGGCTGCGGGGATCAGGCCGTCGGCGAATTCGACCACGGTGACCTTGGAGCCCAGCGCGTCATACACGCAAGCCATTTCGAGGCCGATGATGCCGCCGCCGATGACCAGCAGTTTCTTGGGAATCTGGCGCAGCTCAAGCGCGCCGGTGGAATCGATCAGGCGCGGATCGTCGTAAGGGAAACCAGGGATTTTGGCGACCGAGGAACCGGCGGCAATGATGGCGTTCTTGAAGCCGACCACCTTTGGACCATCCGCGGTTGCCACGGTGATCGTATTGGCCGAGCTGAATTCGCCCTTGCCGGTCAGCACCTGCACTTTGCGCGCCTTGGCCAGGCCGGACAAACCGCCGGTCAGTTTCTTGATGACGCTTTCCTTCCAGCCGCGCAGCGCATCGATATCGATTTCCGGGGCCGACATCTTGACGCCGAAATGCGCCATTTCTTCCGCTTCGGTAATGACCTTGGCGGCGTGCAGCAAGGCTTTGGACGGGATGCAGCCGACGTTCAGGCACACGCCGCCGAGGCTGGGATAACGCTCGATCATGACCACGCTCTGGCCCAGGTCGGCAGCGCGGAAGGCCGCGGTATAGCCGCCGGGACCGGCGCCCAGCACCACGGTATCGCACTCGACATCGACCTTGCCGCCGAAACTGGCGGCAGCCGGCGCGGCAACGGCCGGCGCTGCTGCCGGCGCCGGGGCTGCGGCGGAAGAGGCTGCGGCGGCAGGCGCGGCAGCGCTGGTGGTTTCCAGCAGCACGACCACGGAACCTTCGCTGACCTTGTCGCCGACCTTGACCTTGACTTCCTTGATGACGCCGGCCTGGCTGGATGGGATTTCCATGCTGGCCTTGTCGGATTCGACCGTGATCAGCGACTGGTCGACCTTGACCGTGTCGCCGACCTTGACCATCAGTTCGATGACATCGACTTCCTTGACGTCACCGATATCCGGCACCTTGATTTCAATCGTGCTGGCGACACCGGCAGCAGGGGCTGCTGGCGCTGCGGCAGGAGCAGCCGCCGGTGCAGCAGGCGCGGACGCGGCAGCAACGGCGGGCGCCGCAGCGGCGCCAGCCGCTTCCAGCACCAGGACCAGCGAACCTTCGCTGACCTTGTCGCCAACCTTGACCTTGATTTCCTTGATGACGCCAGCCTGGCTGGACGGGATTTCCATGCTGGCCTTGTCGGACTCGACAGTGATCAGCGACTGATCCACCTTGACCGTATCGCCGACCTTGACCATCAGCTCGATAACTTCCACTTCTTTGACGTCGCCGATATCCGGGACCTTGACTTCAACCATGCTCATAGCGTTTGCTCCATGCTCTCTCTCCCTGCCGGAAGACGATGTGTGTGATGTAGGCGATGCGTTGTGCGCCGCTCAGGATTTCATTTCAAAACTGTGGATACGCAGCGGCGTGGCAGAACTCTTATCGAATTCGACGCCGGCATGGATGCCGACCTCGGCAATCCGCTGAGCGCTGATATCCTGGTCGTAGACCGCATACATCGCCCCCAGGGCGAAATTGCGGCCGCTGCCTATGCCCCAGAAACGGTCGAAACTGAATACCTCGCGATACGAATACACCCCGAAGATGCCGTAAGGATTGGCGATCAGCGCGGTGATCTGCGACGACTCGTAAGGATCGTCCTCGTCTTCCTTGGTGTTCAGGAAATACTGATCCTTAAGGATGCCGTGCACCTTGGAAAAAGTTTCGAACACGTCTTCACGGTTAGTCAGCTTGCAGTCTTCGCCCATGCCGGTCAGCAGCTTGCGCATCACCGGGAAATGGGCGGCGGTGCCGGCCAGGGTGATATACGATTCGCCGACCTGGAAGATCTTGTTGTTGACCTCGTAGGCATGCGACAAGCGGGTATCGCCGAATGTCACCAGCGAATCCGAAGCAATCGCGATCTGCCCATTTTTTTTGACGACAACACAGGTAGTCATAGTTGTTCTCCATCGGTTTGCCAAACGACCGCAAGTGGCGGAAAAAGCAGGGTGACGATCTTTTTCCACCCGCTGGTATTACAACAATGTCTTGCGCATGTCGGCCAGGACATCGGCCAGGTAGACGCTGAAACGCGCACCCATGGCGCCGTCCACCACGCGGTGGTCGTAGGACAGGGAAGTCGGCATCATCAGGCGCGGCACGAACTGCTTGCCGTCCCACACCGGCTTCATCGACGCTTTCGACAAACCCAGGATCGCTACTTCAGGCGCATTGATGATCGGCGTGAAAGCCGTACCGCCGATGCCGCCCAGCGATGAAATCGTAAAGGTCGCGCCTTGCATGTCGGCCGGCTTCAGCTTGCCGTCGCGCGCCTGCGCAGACAATTCGCCCATTTCCTGGGCGATCTGGCCGATGCCCTTCTTGTCGGCATCCTTGATCACGGGGACCACCAGGCCGTTCGGCGTATCGGCGGCAAAGCCGATGTTGTAGTACTGCTTGAGGATCAGGTTTTCACCCTTGCCGTCGAGCGAGGCGTTGAATGCCGGGAATTTCTTCAGCGCCGCGACGCTGGCCTTGATCACGAACGCCAGCATGGTCAGCTTGACCGGCGACTTGGCCTTGGCGTAGCTGTCGTTGGCTTGCTTGCGGAACTCTTCCAGCTCGGTGATATCGGCTTCGTCGAACTGCGTGACGTGCGGGATCATGACCCAGTTGCGATGCAGGTTCGGGCCGCTGAGTTTCTTGATGCGCGACAAAGGCAGCAGCTCGGTCGGACCTTGCTTGCTGAAATCCAGCGATGGCCATGCCAGCAGATCGAGGCCGACGCCGCTGCCGCCCTTGCCTGCGGCTGCCGCACCATTCGTGCTGACGCTGCCTGCAATCACGCCCTTGACGTAATTCTGCACATCTTCGTGGGTAATGCGGGCCTTGATGCCGGTGCCGGCGACTTTGCTCAGGTCCACGCCCAGCTCGCGCGCGAATTTGCGCACCGATGGCGATGCGTGCGGGAGGCTGCCGCTGGCCGGGGCCGGGGCTGCTGCGACCGGTGCAGGAGCCGCTGGCGCCGGTGCGCTTGCTGCTGCTGGCGCAGGAGCTGGAGCAGCAGCTGCCGGCGCCGCGGCTGGCGCAGGGGCGGCCGGAGCGCTGGCCGGCGTCGCTGCGGCGGCATCGGCTTCCAGCACCAGCACCAGAGTGCCTTCCTTGACCTTGTCGCCCAGCTTGACTTTCAATTCCTTGATCACGCCCGCATGGCTGGACGGGATCTCCATGCTGGCCTTGTCGGATTCGACCGTGATCAGCGACTGGTCGACCTTGACCGTGTCGCCGACCTTGACCATCAATTCAATGACTTCAACTTCACTGACGTCGCCGATATCCGGGACTTTGACTTCCACCATACTCATCGCTTAGCTCCATTCATTCTGCCCGCTGCATATTACGGGCCTGAATTTCTTTTCAGAAAATTCAGGCCCGCATATGCAGCCGTGGAAATTTTAATACTGGCTGTTTATCCAGTAATTAAGACCAGTACCTTATTGCGTGACCGGATTCGGCTTGTCCGGATTGATACCATACTTGGTAATTGCATCGGCCACAACCGAGGCCTTGATCTTGCCTTCATCGGCCAGCGCCTTCAATGCAGCCACTGCCACATAGTAGCGGTTGACTTCGAAGAATTCACGCAGCTTGGCGCGGGTATCGGAACGGCCGAAACCGTCGGTGCCCAGGACCTTGAAGGTGCGCCCGGCCGGAACGAAGGCGCGGGTCTGCTCGGCAAAGGTGCGCATGTAGTCGGTGGAGACGATGATCGGACCGCTGGTGCCTTGCAGGCACTGGGTGATGTGCGCCACGCGCGGGGTATCTGTCGGGTGCAGCATGTTCCAGCGTTCCACGTCCTGGCCGTCGCGCGCCAGCAGGGTGAACGACGGCGCCGACCAGACATCGGCATCCACGCCCCAGTCGCTGGCCAGCAAGGCAGCGCCTTCGATGACTTCGCGCAGGATGGTGCCGGAGCCCATCAGCTGCACGCGCTGCTTGTTCTTCTTGCCGCCTTCCTGCAGCAGGTAGAGGCCCTTGATGATGCCCTCTTCCTGGCCTTCCTTCAGGCCCGGATGGCTGTAGTTCTCGTTCATCAGCGTCAGGTAGTAGAACACGTCTTCCTGGTTGGTGACCATGCGGCGCAGGCCGTCATGCATGATGACTGCCACTTCGTGCGAGAAGGTCGGATCGTAAGGCACGCAGTTCGGGATGGTCGAAGCCAGCACGTGGCTGTGGCCGTCTTCATGCTGCAAGCCTTCGCCGTTCAATGTAGTACGGCCGGCGGTGCCGCCCAGCAGGAAGCCGCGGGCGCGCATGTCGCCAGCTGCCCAGGCCAGGTCGCCGATACGCTGCAGGCCGAACATCGAGTAGTAGGTGTAGAACGGAATCATGACCCGGTTGTTGGTCGAGTAGGAAGTTGCCGCCGCAATCCACGAGCTCATGCCGCCCGCTTCATTGATGCCTTCCTGCAGGATCTGGCCAGCCTTGTCTTCACGGTAGTACATCACCTGGTCTTTATCGACCGGCTCGTACAGCTGGCCGACCTGGCTGAAGATGCCGATCTGGCGGAACAGGCCTTCCATGCCGAAAGTGCGCGATTCATCGACCATGATAGGCACCACGCGCTGGCCCAGGCTAGGGTCGCGCAGCAGCGTGTTCAGGATGCGCACGTAAGCCTGGGTGGTGGAAATCTCGCGGCCTTCAGCGGTTGGCTCCAAGGCGCCCTTGAATGCCGACAGTTCCGGCACCACCAGCACTTCGTCAGCCTTCTGGCGGCGTTGCGGCAGGTAGCCGCCCAGCGCCTTGCGGCGGGCGTGCAGGTATTGCATTTCCGGGGTGTCGTCGGATGGCTTGAAGAACGGCACGCTCGGCAGCTGCTCGTCGGAAATCGGCAGCTGGAAGCGGTCGCGCATGGCCTTGATGGCTTCGTCGTCCAGCTTCTTGGTGTTGTGTGCGGTGTTGCGCGCTTCGCCCGACTTGCCGAAGCCGTAACCCTTGATGCTCTTGACCAGCAAGACAGTCGGCTGGCCCTTGTGTTCCTGCGCCACTTTGAAGGCAGCATAGATCTTGTGCGGATCGTGGCCGCCGCGGGTCAGGTGCCAGATGTCGTCGTCGGACATCTTGCTGACCAGCTCCAGCAATTTCGGATGCTTGCCGAAGAAGTGCTTGCGCACGAATGCGCCGTCCTTGGCCTTGTAGTTCTGGTACTCGCCGTCGACGGTTTCCATCATCACGCGCTGCAAGATGCCTTCCTTGTCGCGCGCCAGCAGATCGTCCCAGCCTGCGCCCCAGATCACCTTGACGACGTTCCAGCCGGCGCCGCGGAAATCGCTTTCCAGTTCCTGGATGATCTTGCCGTTGCCGCGCACCGGACCGTCCAGGCGCTGCAGGTTACAGTTGACCACGATCACCAGGTTGTCCAGGCGCTCGCGGCCGGCCATGCCGATCGCACCCATCGATTCCGGTTCGTCCATCTCGCCGTCGCCGCAGAAAGCCCAGACCTTGCGGTTGGCGGTGTCGGCGATGCTGCGTGCATGCAGGTATTTGAGGAAACGCGCCTGGTAGATCGCCATCAGCGGGCCCAGGCCCATCGATACGGTAGGGAATTGCCAGAAGTCCGGCATCAGCTTTGGATGCGGGTAGGAAGACAGGCCGTTGCCGTCGACTTCGCGGCGGAAATGCAGCAGCTGTTCTTCAGTCAGGCGGCCTTCGAGGAAAGCGCGGGCGTAGATGCCTGGCGACGAGTGGCCCTGGATGTACAGCAGGTCGCCACCGTGGTTTTCGGAAGGGGCGTGCCAGAAATGGTTGAAGCCGATGCCCAGCATGTTGGCCAGCGAAGCAAAGCTGGACAGGTGGCCGCCGAGGTCGCCGTCGAGGCGGTTGGCCTTGACCACCATCGCCATCGCATTCCAGCGCATCCACGAGCGCAGGCGCTCTTCGATCTCCAGATCGCCCGGGCAATGCTCGCCCATGTGGGCAGGGATGGTGTTGACATAGGCGGTATTGCTGGAAAACGGGATCTGGGCGCCGCGGCGGCGCGCCAGGTCGACCATTCTTTCCATCAGATAGTGGGCGCGTTCAGGACCTTCGGTTTCAATAACAGCTTCGAGCGCATCAAGCCATTCTTGGGTTTCTATGACATCTGGATCGTTGGCGGCTTGGGCCAAAACCTGGTCGAGCTGGGCTGACATGCTGAGTCTCCTGAATTTGTGCGCCTGTCCAATTTAGCATCGGATTAGCGGGTTGGGTCGCAAGCATCTACGTCACTTTGTAGACGGACGCCAAATTCTAACAGGAGTTTTTTCCATTTCCAAATAGCGATATGGCGTTTCGCATTATGAAAATATGCTGCATAGCAAGGCGAATCCTCATGAAAACATCTATCTCAAAAGTAATGTCATTGGTCTGTAAACAAAATATGCAGGCTTATTCATATGTCGCAACGCAACAATAATTACATATCAACATCATTAATTTACGACTTATAGTCAATTCGATATAAGGAATTCCATAAATCCAAATAAAAAAGCGCTGGACCGAAAATGGCCAGCGCTCTTTTATCCACACTCTTGATATCTGCCTGGACTTGCTATGCCGCCTTGCCGCCGTTCTTCTTGGCGCCGATCCGGCTTTCCTTGCCGGCCAGCAGATTGCCGATGTTCTTGGCATGGCGGTACATCAGCAAGGCGCTCATTACCACGATCGCCAGCAGGATCATGTCCGGCCCTTCCATCAAGGCATAGAAGAAAGGCGCAAACAGGCTGGCGACCAGGGCTGCCAGCGACGAATAGCGGAAAGCATAGGCAATGATCAGCCAGGTGCCGATGGTAGCCAGGCCGAGCCAGGGATTGAGGCCGATCAGGATGCCCAGCAAGGTGGCCACGCCTTTGCCGCCGGCAAAGCGGAAGAACACCGGCCACAGATGGCCCAGGAATACGGCTACCGCAGCGAGCGCCACGGCGCCGTCGCCGAGGCCGAATTGCGGCCCGTATCGTTGCGTCAGCCATACCGCCAGCCAGCCCTTGAAACCGTCGCCCAGCAGGGTCAGCGCAGCAGCAGCCTTGTTGCCGCTGCGCAGAACGTTGGTGGCGCCCGGGTTGTTGGAACCGTAGCTGCGCGGATCGCTCAGCCCGAACAGCTTGCTGGTGATGATGCCGAATGAAACCGAACCCAGCAGGTAGGCGCCAATCACGGCTAACAATGTGTACATGCGTGTCTCTTTCTTTTTGTCTTGATCAATGAATTTAGGGGCGCTTACTCTTCCAGCGCGCACTGGACCGTTTTCGCTTGCAGCAGATCGACCACGACCTGCGGCGCCACGCCGATCAGATAGCCGCGCCGGCCACCGTTAATATATATCTTCTGCAGGCTCAGGATGCTTTCTTCTATATAGACCGGCAGCTGCTTGCGCGTGGCGAACGGCGAAGTGCCGCCGATCAGGTAGCCGGAATGGCGATTGGCCACTTCCGGCTTGCAAGGCTCGACCGATTTGCGGCCGGTCTGCCGCGCCAGGTTCTTGGTCGACACCTTGCGGTCGCCGTGCATCAGGATGATCAGCGGCTTGGCCGCTTCATCCTGCATGACCAGCGTCTTCACCACATGATGTTCATCGACGCCGAGGGCGCGCGCCGATACCGTGGTGCCGCCGTGTTCCTCATACGCATAGGGATGTTCGGAAAAGAGCGCACCGTGCTTGCGCAGGAATTGCGTGGCCGGAGTCTCTGAAATGTGTTTTGTCATACCGGGAATTCGGATGCAGCGCCCTGTGCCGGACGCCTGCTTGATCATTCTTAAACGTAAAACCAGATGCAGCGACAGACCGCGGATAGGAGGTGTCCTCGATCCGCAATCCATGGAGTCAAGCTGCCGTCATCGTACTCAAGGCTGCTTCGGCTCGTCGGCGGCAGGTTCGCCAGTCGCAGGTTCGCCTGCCGCAGGCTCAGCACCCTCGCCAGCGGCTTCTTCGACTTCAGTTTCGGAAGAGGAACCCTTCTCCAGCTTGCGCTTCAGCTTTTCTTCCTTCTTTTTTTTCTTTTCTAATTCCTTTTGCCGTTTTTCATACTGAAAATTCGTTTTTGCCAATTGCGCCCCCTAAATAGACTCTTGAATGATGTAGTACAGGATACAGGAGAATAATTGGGAAGATGCAGAATTCGGCAGCGCGGAAGCTTGCCAAAGCGCCAATTTATTGTTTCATTATAGCAACTTTCACGGGTGCGGTTTTATCCGCGCGGATGATGCGCGGCGTGCAAGGCTTTCAGGCGTTCCCGCGCCACATGGGTATAAATCTGCGTGGTCGATATGTCGGCGTGTCCCAGCAACAGCTGCACCACGCGCAAATCCGCGCCATGGTTCAGCAAATGGGTGGCGAATGCGTGACGCAGGGTATGCGGCGACAAAGGGGCGTTGATCATCGCCTTGGCGGCGTACTTCTTGATCAGGGTCCAGAACATCTGGCGCGTCATGGCGCCGCCGCGCGCGGTCACGAACAAGGCGTCATCCATCTGGCCGTTGAGGATCTGGCCGCGTGCATCCTTCAGGTAGCGCACGATCCAGTTGCGCGCCTCTTCGCCAAACGGCAGCAAACGGGTTTTATTGCCCTTGCCGGTAATCCGCAAGACACCTTCATTCATGCCGACTTCCAGCGACTTCAGCAGCACCAGCTCGGACACCCGCAAGCCGCTGGCATACATCAGTTCCAGCATAGTGCGGTCGCGCAGGCCCAGCGGCGTAGCCACGTCGGGCGCCGCCAGCAGCGCTTCCACCTGGGCTTCCGACAGTACTTTGGGAAAACGCGGCGCCTGCTTGGCCGAGCGCAGATGCAGGCAGGGATCGACGCTGATGCGGTTTTGCCGCAGCGCCAGCAGATAGAAACGCTTCAGCACCGCCAGCCGCCGGTTCGACGAGGTGGCCTTGCTGGTGTCGTGCCTGGCGAGGAAATAGGCGTTGAGGTCGCCGGCATCGACCGCCAGCAGCGATTTGGCCTCCGGCAGCTCCTGCAGCCAGAAGGCAAACAGGGTCATGTCGCGCCGATAGGCTTCCAGGGAATTCTTGGCCAGGCCGTCTTCCAGCCACAGGCTGTCGCAAAACTCGTCGATCGCGCTTTGATGCTCTGCCTGCAGCACGGGTCTGGCCGCGAGCTCGGCCTTGGATCTTCTCACAGGCCGGTCACGCCTTCGTGCTGCAGCAGCCAGCGCTTGACCCGCAGGTGAAAGCCGTCGGCGTCGTCGTGGTGGGAAAAGCCGCCGATGCCGCCGGAGGCAGTCACGCGGTGGCAGGGAATCACCAGTGGAAACCAGTTGGCCCCGCAAGCCTGGCCGACCGCGCGCGGCGCCGATTCGATCAGCTTGGCGACCTGGCCGTAAGTAAGGACTTCACCGCGCGGTATCGCTGAGATCGCTCTCCAGACACGATGCTGGAAAGCGGTGCCGAGCGGCGCCAGCGGCAGGTCGAAACGGAAATCGGGCTGTTCGAAGTAACGGCTGACCTGTTCGGCCACGCGCGCCGACAATTCGTCGGCAACATCTTTTTCGTGGAAGGAAGGCGGCAGATAGACCAGTTCGCGCAGCAGGCCGGCATCGGTGCGTATTCCTACCGCGCCGAACGGCGCAGCGATCACGGCGGTGAAGTGCTGGGCAGGCAGCTGGCCGCCGGAGACTCGCTTCAATGGACTATCGGAATTTATGTTCATGATCCTGGATTCGGTAGTTGAACAGGTGCGAGTGTGCATTTTTCCGGTTCTCTGGCTAGGCGCGACGCCCCTATCCCTATAGGGAAAGAGCTTGTCCTTGCAAGGACAAGCCGTTACGCAGGCGTGCAGCTTGCTGCCCGAAACCCCTGCTCCACCGACGCGGACCGCCAGTCCGCTACGAGGAGCAACGACGGCAGAGAGCCGGAAAAGTGCGCAATCGCGCCTGTAGCGCTCTCACTCGATTAGCGAGCCTTATTAAACCAAAGAAAAGCTGCATGCATCAAGTTTTTCAGATACTGCTAAGCGGACAACTACCGAATCCAGGATCTATGCATAAAATAAAAAAGGCGCATCTGTCGATGCGCCTCAAATTACTCCGTGTGCAATCCCGGCTGTTTAGACAGCTTCATTTGGACCGCACGGTCTCCTCAGTATCCCCGGTATCAATACCGTTTTTATGCACCACCACCTATAACTCTGTCATTCAAGCGCGTTGCCGCTTTTTCTGCTGCTTAAAAAATCTGAATTCTGTGCTGCCTGCTGCATGGCGGAAACCAAAAAATGCGGTCCAACCGACTTAAGCCGCTACTTTTTGTCTCGTAATGTCAAATTGTGGTCGCACTGTAACAGGTGTTACCCGGATTTAACAAATAATTTATATGAATGAATTTGCGCAAACAACATAGGTTTAGACTAAACCCTTATCAAACCAATCAAACTAACTTCGATTAAATTTCCACATGGAAATAAACATCGTCATTGCATCGTAAATTGCCCCAAGCGCCGCGCTGTACCAGACCACTTCACACAATATCCGCCTCTCCATGTATATCGTCAACCTGTTGCTTCCCGATTTTTCATTGATATTGCTAGGAGCGGTCTTGCATCGTTTCAGCGACTGGGGCGGCGCGTTCTGGACCGGCGCCGAAAAACTGGTGTATTTCCTGTTGTTCCCGGCCCTGCTGTTTTACTCCACTGCGCGCACCCCTTTGAGCTTCGACACCAGCGGCAAAATGCTGGCAGTCGGCATGTGCGCCCTGCTCGGCTCCATCCTCCTCACCTGGCTGGGCAAACCCTGGATCAAGGCGGCGCCTATGGATTACGAGTCCGGCATGCAAACCGGTTACCGCTTCAATTCCTATATGGCGCTCGCGCTGGCCGCGCGGCTGGGCGGCGAGCAGGCGACCGGCATGATGGCCCTGCTGATCGGCTTCGGCGTGCCTTTGTGCAATCTCGCCGCAGTGCATGCGCTGGCGCATAAAAGCGGCGGCCTGTTCAAGGAACTGGCGCGCAATCCCTTGCTGATCGCCACCGCCTGCGGCCTGCTCTATAGCTTGTGCGGCTTGCCGATGCCGGAAGTGGCGGGCGCAGTCTTGTCGCGCCTGGGCAACGCTGCACTGGCGCTGGGCTTGCTGCTGGTGGGTGCGGGCCTGCGCCTGAGCGGCGTGCATCAAGCCAAGGCGCTATCCGCGTATTTCCTGACGCTCAAGCTGATGGCGCTGCCTGCCATGGCCTGGCTGCTGGGACAGTGGCTCGGCCTGGCGCCGTCGCAACTGCAGATCGTGGTGCTGTTCTGCGCCCTGCCTACCGCTTCCAGCGCTTACATACTGGCGGCGCGCATGGGCGGCAACGGCCCGCTGGTAGCATTCCTGATTTCTTCCGGCACCATGCTGTCGGCGTTGACGCTGCCGTTCTGGCTGTGGATGTTGCAACATTAAATGGCCGATCAGGCGCCGTGCTGCTGCAGGGCCCACGCCACATGCTCGCGCACCAGCTCTGACGGGTCGGCGCTGCGCGACCGCAGCGCTGCGACGATTTCCGGCGTGCCGGCGCCCGCCGCGGCGGCATTGCCGAGACCGACCGCCATGTTGCGCAGCCAGCGTTCATAGCCGATGCGGCGGATCGGACTGCCTTCCATGCGGCTGTTGAACTGCTCCTCGCTCCAGCCGAACAGTTCCACCAGCGTAGCCTGGTCAAGGCCGTTGCGCACATCGAAATCGCCCAGCGTCGACGGCTGGGCAAATTTATTCCAGGGACAAAACAGCTGGCAATCGTCACAGCCGTAGACGCGGTTGCCGATCAAGGGTCGCAGTTCCAGCGGGATGCTGCCTTTCAGTTCAATCGTCAGATAAGAGATACAACGGCGCGCGTCGAGCCGGTAAGGACCGACGATGGCCTGGGTCGGACAGACATCCATGCAGGCGCTGCATTGGCCGCAATGCGAACTGGTAGGCGGGTCGACCGGCAACGGCAGATCAGTCAGGATTTCGCCGAGGAAGAAGAACGAACCGGCTTCCCGATTGAGCAGCAAGGTGTGCTTGCCGCGCCAGCCGAGACCGGCCTTCTGCGCCAGCGCCACTTCCATCACCGGCGCCGAATCGGTGAACACGCGGTAGCCGAATTCGCCGATTTCGCCCTTGATGCGATCGGCCAGCTGCTGCAGGCGCGAGCGGATCACCTTGTGATAATCGCGGCCGCGAGCGTACAGCGACACCGTCGCCGTGCCCGCGGCGGCCGGCGTCAGCCGCGCCTGTTCGCGCGGGCGCCACTGGCCCGGCGCATCCTGGTAGCCGCGCGGCAGATAATCCATGCGCACCGCGATCGCCCGTATCGTTCCCGGCACCAATTCCGCCGGACGGGCGCGCTTCAACCCGTGCGCTGCCATATAATCCATCTCACCGTGATAACCGAGCGCCAGCCAGGCCTGGAATCCGGCCTCCTGCTCGGCGAGGTCGACGTCGCTGATGCGGATATCGGCAAAGCCAAGCTCGCGCCCCCATGCCTTGATGGCGACGGCAAGCGCCGCCAGATCGGGAGCGGGCGGGGGTTTCCCGGTAAAGTGTTGCTGCGTGACGGCCATGGCTGCTGCGATTCCAAAAAACACTACTGAACTGACTATAGAGGACTATGTTACGCGATGCCGCATTTTACAACCCACCTGCATGATGAAGCCGGCACCAATGCCCTCGGCGCTGCCCTGGCGCGTGCCTTGCTGCCCGGAATGGCGATCCATTTGCATGGCGATCTCGGCGCCGGCAAGACCGCGCTGACGCGCGCCATGCTGCATGCGGCCGGTTACCAGGGCCATGTAAAAAGTCCGACCTACACTTTGGTGGAACCTTATTCCATCCTGATAGACAAACACAGCGTCGAAGTCATGCACTTCGACCTGTACCGGATGGCCAGTCCGGATGAATTCCTGGAAGCCGGCTTCCGCGAATATTTCAACCAAAGCACCATCTGCATCGTCGAATGGCCGGAAAAAGCCGCCGCAGCGTTGCCGCCGCCCGACATCAGTATATTACTCAGCGTTTCCCGTGTTTCCGACAAGGGACGTGATGTAGAATTGCAGGCGTTATCTGATAAGGGTAGTCAATGTCTCGCTCGACTGAAATTTGCACCAAACCTCTAAAATCGAAGACCCGCCGCACCGTTCTGAAGGCGGGCGGGACCCTGCTCATTTCGGTGCTGGTGCCAAGCGTGGCGCGCGCCGCGCAAATTGTTGCAGTTCGGGTCTGGCCGGCGGATGACTACACCCGCGTCACCCTGGAAAACGATTCGGACCTGAAAACCACGCACTTCGTGGTGCAAAATCCGGACCGCATGGTGGTCGACATCGAAGGCATCGAACTGAATGCGACGCTGAAGGAACTGGTCGCCAAGATCCAGCCCAACGATCCCTATATCAAGCAAGTGCGCGTCGGCCAGAACCGTCCGGGCGTGGTGCGGCTGGTGTTCGACCTCAAGGAAGAAGTCAAACCCCAGGTCTTCACCCTGCCGCCGGTGGCCGGCTACCAGCATCGGCTGGTGTTCGACCTGTATCCGGTCAACCCGCCCGACCCGATCGCGATGATGATCGAAAAAGGCGAATGGCCTTCCGCCAATCCGGGCGAAGTGGCGCCGCCGGTGGCGCAGACCAAGCCTGATCCGAAACCGACGCCGCCGTTGCAGCCGCAGCCGGAGCAGCCGCAGGTCGCCAAGATCGATCCCAAGCCGGACCGCACTTCCAACCTGACGCGCATGATCACCATCGCGCTCGATCCCGGCCATGGCGGCGAAGACCCGGGCGCTACCGGCAGCGGCGGCAATCACGAGAAGCATGTGGTGCTGTCGATCGCCAAGCGCCTCAAGGCCAGGATCGAACAACAGCCGAACATGCGGGTGATGCTGACACGCGACGCCGATTTCTTCGTGCCGCTCGGCGTGCGCGTGCAAAAAGCACGCAAGGTGCAGGCCGACCTGTTCGTCTCGATCCACGCCGATGCGTTCGTAACGCCGTCGGCGCGCGGCTCGTCGGTGTTCGCCCTGTCGGAAAAAGGCGCCAGTTCGACCGCTGCGCGCTGGCTGGCCAACAAGGAAAACTCGGCCGACATGATCGGCGGCATCAACATCAAGAGCCACGACCGCCAACTGGCCAGCGTCCTGCTCGACCTCTCGACCACGGCGCAGATCAGCGACAGCATGAAACTCGGCGGCGCGGTACTGGGCGAAATCGGCGGCATCAACAAATTGCACAAGGGCTCAGTGGAACAAGCCGGCTTTGCCGTGCTGAAGGCGCCGGATATTCCGAGCATCCTGATCGAAACCGCGTTCATCTCGAATCCGGAAGAAGAAGCCAAGCTGACCGACAACGCCTACCAGGACCAGATGGCGGATGCGATCCTGAAGGGCATCAAGAAATATTTTGCCCGCAATCCGCCGCTGGCAAGGAATATCCTGACCTGAGGCGGCTTCATCCCGTGCAGGCATCATGCCAAAACAGTAATGACACAAAAAATAAGGGCGCGCTGCAAGATTTGCAGCGCGCCCTTATTTCATTTTGAACCGCAGTCGCTTGCTCATGCGCTGCGCATTTTCTTGTAAAACTTCCACAAGCCGCCCAGCGCTACCGGCACAATCGCCGCGCCGACCCCGACCAGCACGATCGTGTTCAGATGATCGCGGATGACAGGAATATTGCCGAAGAAGTAGCCGGCCGCGACCAGGCCGACCACCCAGATCAGGGCGCCGGTAATATTAAAGAACTGGAATTTGGAGAAATTCATCTCGGACACGCCAGCCACGAACGGCGCGAAAGTCCGCACGATAGGGACGAAGCGCGACAGGATGATGGTCTTGCCGCCATGGTGTTCATAGAAAGCGTGAGTCTTTTGCAAGGCCGCCTTGTCCAGCCAGCGGTAGTCATGGGTATAGACCTTGTGCCCGATCAGGCTGCCTATCCAGTAGTTGAGGGTGTTGCCGGTGGTTGCGGCAATGATCAGCAAGCCCATCAGCGCCCAGATATTCATCTCGCCGGTGGCGCAAAAGGCGCCGCCGATAAACAGCAAGGTATCGCCGGGCAGGAACGGCAGCACCACCAGGCCGGTTTCGCAGAAAACGATCAGGAACAGAACCATGTAGACCAGTGTGCCGTATTCCCGGATCAGGAAACCGAGGGATTTATCGACATGCAGGATGACATCGATGAATTGCATAAAGTCCATAGTCCTTGTTCCTCAGTTAACCGCTTTTATGTTTGAAAAGTCTTATGCACACTGACTTTCCTTTATTGAATTAAGTTCACCCGCCTGCACGAAACGCGGCGGGCGCTCGTGCCATCCTGCCTGTCCGGCCGGTAAGCCGGCCAGTTTTTCCTCAGGGTGCGCCGGAATAATACACTACCGAAGACTGGACAAAGGCGGTTTTGGCAAATGTTTGCGCAGGCAAGCCCGGCCAACCGGCGGCGCCGGCTTCGGTATAATCGCTGCATGAATGCACCGCTCTCCCCTATCCGCTCCATCCAGCAGCTGCCCGACAACCTGATTTCGCAAATTGCGGCGGGCGAGGTGGTCGAACGGCCGTCCGCCGTGGTCAAGGAATTGCTGGAAAATGCCCTCGACGCCGGCGCCAGCCAGGTCACCGTCCGCCTGGAACAAGGCGGCGTCAAGCGCATCGCCATCACCGACAACGGTCGCGGCATCACGCCGGAGCAATTGCCGCTGGCGCTGGCGCGCCATGCCACTTCAAAAATCGCCTCGCTGCACGACCTGGAAAACGTCGCCACCCTGGGGTTCCGCGGCGAAGCGCTGGCCTCGATCGCCTCGGTGTCGCAGCTGACCTTGACCTCGCGCACCGCCGACGCCGCGCACGCCTCGGAAATCGACGGCAGCACCCAGGCGGTGACGCCCTCCTCCGGCGCGCAAGGCACCACGGTCGACGTCCAGGACCTGTACTTCAATACCCCGGCGCGCCGCAAGTTCTTGAAATCCGAGCAGACCGAATTCGGCCATTGCGCCGAAGTGGTCCGGCGCATCGCGCTGGCGCGGCCGGATGTTTCCTTTTCGCTGACGCACAACGGCAAGACCGTCGATCACTGGATCGTCACCGAAATCGGCAAGCGCAGCGCCAGCATCCTTGGCAACGAATTCGCCAACGCCCGCCTGGCGCTGGACGAAGCCGCCGGCCCGCTGCGCCTGCACGGCTTCGTCGGCTTGCCGACCGCCTCCAAGGCGCGCGCCGATGCCCAGTATTTCTATGTCAACGGCCGCTTCGTGCGCGACAAGCTGCTGGTGCACGCAGTGCGCGCCGCCTATCAGGACGTGCTGCACGGCGACCGTTACCCCTCGTACGTGCTGGGCCTGGACCTCGATCCGGCGCTAGTCGACGTCAATGTACATCCGTCGAAAATCGAAGTGCGCTTCCGCGACAGCCGCGCGGTGCACCAGTTCGTGTTCCATGCCGTCAGCCGAGCCCTGGCGCAGACGTCCGCCACCTCTTTCGGCGCAACGCCGGCGCCGCTGGCGTCGCCTAGCGGCGCCATGCCCTGGATCCGCGGCTCGCAAGAACATCTGCAAGCAATCCTGCAACCCGGCGGCGGCCCACAGGTGCCGCAACAGCAAACCTCGTTCGGCCCGCAATTCGCCCATGGCGCCAGCGGCGTCGCACAAAGCACCGCCAACTACGGCGCATTGTTCGCCGATTCCGCGCGCCCGGCCAGCGATGGCGTTGCGGGTTATCAAGCGTTGCCGCAGGCTGCCAGCCAGGCCCTGCCCGGCGACGACTTCCCGCTCGGCTTCGCCCTGGCCCAGCTGCACGGCATCTACATCCTGGCGCAAAACACCAAGGGCCTGGTGCTGGTCGACATGCATGCCGCCCACGAACGCATCCTCTACGAACAGCTCAAAGGCGCACTGGATGAAGACGCCATGCAAGTGCAGCCGCTGCTGATCCCGGTGACCTTTTTTGCCGACGCGGTAGAAGTCGGCACCGCCGAAGAAAACCAGGAAACCCTGCACGCGCTCGGTTTCGACATCGCCGCGATATCGCCCACCACGCTGGCGGTGCGCTCGGTGCCGGCCTTGCTGAAGAACGCCGATGCGCAGACGCTGGCGCGCGACGTTCTGCGCGATGTGCGCGAGTTCGGCGGCTCGCGGGTGCTGGTGGAACGCCGCAATGAACTGCTGGGCACGCTGGCCTGCCACACTGCTGTACGCGCCAACCGCAGCCTGACAGCGCCGGAAATGAACGCCCTGCTGCGCCAGATGGAAGCCACCGAACGCGCCGACCAGTGCAACCACGGCCGCCCGACCTGGAGCCAGCTGGCGCTGTCCGACCTGGATAAACTTTTCCTGCGCGGCCAGTGATGGCGGAGAAAAGCAGCATGCAGCCAGCATCGGCAACATCCGTACAGAAACCGCTGGTGGTCGCCATCATGGGCCCCACCGCCTCCGGCAAGACCGCCTCGGCGCTGGAAATCGCCCGCCACATCCCTTCTGAAATCATCTCGGTCGATTCGGCCCTGGTGTACCGCGGCATGGACATCGGCACCGCCAAGCCCAGCCGCGCAGAACTGGACGCGGTACCGCATCACCTGATCGACATCATGGAGCCGACCCAATCCTATTCGGCCATGCAGTTCCGCGACGACGCCCTGCGCCTGTTCGCCGACATCCATGCGCGCGGCAAGCAAGTGCTGATGGTCGGCGGCACCATGCTGTATTTCAAAGCCCTGCGCGACGGCCTCGACGTCCTGCCGCAAGCCGATCCGGCGCTGCGCGCCCGGCTCGACGCCGAAGCCGCCGTGATCGGCGTGCCCGGCATGCACGCCAAGCTGGCGCTACTCGACCCGGTCACCGCCGAGCGCCTCAAGCCCAACGACAGCCAGCGCATCCAGCGCGCCCTGGAAATCATCGCACTGAGCGGCCAGACCATGTCCTCTCTGCTGACCAACCAGCCAGCGCCGGAGCTGCCCTTCGAGATACTGCCGATCGCGCTGGAACCGTCCGACCGCAGCATCCTGCACGGCCGCATCGCCCAGCGCTTCGACCTCATGCTGGATCCAGAGAGCGGCGGCCTGATCCATGAAGTAGAAACCCTGCGCGCCCGCGGCGACCTGCATCTCGGCCTGCCCTCGATGCGCTGCGTCGGCTATCGCCAGACCTGGGAATACCTGGACGGCCAGTACGGCTACCAGGAAATGCGCGAAAAAGGCATCGCCGCCACCCGCCAGCTGGCCAAGCGCCAACTCACCTGGCTGCGCGCCATGCCGGAGCGGATTGTGATCGACTGCATCGGTGAACATGTTGCGAAAACCGTGCTGGAGACGGTGACAAACGCCCTGAAACGCTGACAACACGGCCTAGTTGCCATTTTGCAGCATCGCAAACCTGTTTTTCTTGACAGCTTTTAGAGAAATGCGTCATAATTTAGGGCTTCATTGGTGATATAGCTCAGTTGGTTAGAGCACAGCACTCATAATGCTGGGGTCGGTGGTTCAAGTCCACCTATCACCACCACGAACACGTTTCAAGAAGTCCAGCAACGTACAGAAACCCGCTTCTAGCCTAGTGCTGATGCGGGTTTTTTGTTTCTGGAGCGTTTTTAGCGTCCATTGCAATCCAAAGTTTATGTTGGTACCCTTGTTGATACGGGAACGTTCATCAAAATCACATACCAACAAAAATGCCTAAACTAGCCACGCCGCTGACTGAAACGCAGATTGCCGAGCTAAAACCGCGCGCCAAAAGGTACAAAATTGGCGGCGGGCATGGCTTATATATATTAGTTGAGCCCACGGGCATAAAGCGCTGGCAAATGGTTTACAAGCGTCAGGGCATGGAAACCTCCCTGCGGCTAACTTCACGGCGTTTAACAACGCTCTCCGCCAGAAAGGCGACACAAAAATTGATGTAATCCGCCGCGCGATTCTTCAACTCCAGCTGGCTGAGCGTGATCCTACCGGCGTGGTACTGAATCCAACGGACTGGGCCGACATCGAGCTACAGAAAGACTCCACCGGCCAATACATCTGGGTTGACGTGACGACTGGCGGTGAATCCAAGGTATGGCGCCTTGCTGTCGTGCCCACCAATGCAATTGCAGCTGGCAATTTCTTGGTCGGCGACTTCCCGGCCGCAGCAGTCGTCTACGACCGCCAGGACGCCACGATTGAAGTCAGTCGAGAGCACGGGGACAACTTCGTGAAGAATATGGTCACGATTCTGGTTGAAGAACGGCTAGGTTTGGCAGTTGAAGCACCAGGGGCGCTGGTTTATGGGTCTTTTATTGCACCATAACCCAAGATAAAGACGGGGCGATTTATGCTCATTGATTCAAACACAATCTGGAAGACAGTTCCAAATTTGTTGAATATCATAAATCGCCCGAAAACGCTCGTCTCAATTTTTTCACAGAACGGAACTTTATAAAAAGCATCTGTTGTATCTACGCACAAGGATAATCCAGCCTCAGATCGATTACTTTGTGTTCCCAGTCTGCTTCCTAAGCAGTGCCGCAAGCTCCGGATGATCTTTCCTTTCCGCCAAGGTCGCGGAATCTGCCCCTCCCTTTTTGGCTTTTATATCCGCACCTTTCGCAAGCAGCATCCTGACGGCTTCGGCATTACCGTCATCTGCCGCACTGAGAAGTGGTGTCCAACCGTTCCTATCTGAAAGGTTGGGATTGGCGTTCAAATCAAGCAAGACCTTAACCATCTTCGTCTGGCCACGATTTGTCGAGATGAGAAGTGCAGTCGATCCGTCCTCGGCTCGCGCATCAACGGAGACGCCCTTCTTAGAGCTAAGTGCCTTTGCCAACTGCTCCCCCATTGCCTCCGACGCCCCATAAGCCATGACTTGATCGAGTTGCGGCTCAATCGCCAAGGCCGTTTGAAAATATTTTTCCGCGCCGGTTCCAGCGCCTTGCGCCACCATGTCAGCCCACTTCCGATAGATTGCAAACGCGAGAATACGCCGCCCCATGCCGTAATCCATAACCTTCAGTGCCGCATTGGCCTGCTCGATTGCCTCGTCATTTCGGCCGAGAGTTGCACTCAAATAGTCCGCGTACTCCCCGCGTAGCCAAGCATTGGTTGGGCGAAGTTTGATTTGCTCCTTATAAAGCGCGACAACCTTGCTGGTGTCTCCCGACTGCTTGTAACTCTCGATTAAAAAGCCATACGCTGAAGACAACGCCTTTTTGTTGGAAGTACCGCTTTTTAGCACACGCTGCCACCGCTCGGTGGCAGCTGAAAACTCACCTCGGGCATTATTCAGGGAAGCCCAATTCAGTTGCAGCCATGGGTCGTCGGTTCCAAGTATCTCCGCTTGAGCCAACGACTTCGCAGCGTCATCAAGCTTGGTCTGCTCCAACTGAATATACCCAAGATAAACATAGCCTTCTGCAAAACTTGGGTTGATCCGAATCGACTCACGAGCCAGCGTTTCTGCCGTATCAAGCGTTCCCGGTGCGTAATTTCCAATTGTGTAGAAATATGTTCCATTCTTTACATTGCGAGAATTGATGTAGCCGGCCATTATCTGAAGGCGAGCTAGTTCCTTAAACGCAAAATAACTTTGAGGGTCCAACTTTAACGCTTCTGCAAGTTTCTGTTGCGCCTGTTCCAGAAGCTGTCCTTCCCCGTGCCAAGAGTTAAGTAACTCACCTGCCGCTTTGACGTCCTGTTTGCTTTGCGCCACCGACTCTTTCGTTGCTGCGGTTGAAATCCCCGTCACTATAAAAATCAACAAACATCCCGCAATTGATACGGTGGCCTTGAGAATCTTCGCCATAGATCCGCCATTTTTTTGCATAACTACAATTCCTCACCAAAAGTTAGTTTATTTTCAGCAATATTATCAGTAAGAGCGTTAAGAATGTGTATTCCATTGCAACTAGAGCCATTTATCTTCTAACAATGGCGAGGTAATCGAGCATCGGCATTCATTGGCTATAAAGTTCAAATATATGATGAAGCAATTGAGGCGAGTTTGTGATGTGTACAAATGAAAAGCCGGACGACGACAGCCAGCTTTATTTAAGGCTTGGTCAAGAGACCAATCACGGAAGTTAATGAGATAGATAAAGAATTATTTTTGCGGGTATCAGTGCGGGTACATTTAATTTAATAGGAATACAAACCATTTTATTAATTGGGTTTACAAGTACTATTCAACTCCACCTATCCGAGCAAATCCGCCATCTGCCGCGAATATTTCTCTTAGCATTTTGTCCATCTAACCACCCCAAATCAGCACGCCCGCGCTAAACACCTCTTGAAGCCCCTTGCAAACGACCCGATATGGAGTACCTGACCATCGCAATCCCGAAGGAGCACTTCATATGAGTCCGCAAGAATCGCAAGCTTTGCAAGATTTCCTGAATCAACTCACGCAAACCAGAGGCATCGCAAAGGATCCGCAAGCCGATGCATTGATAGCAAGTGCAGTAGCGCAGCAGCCCGATGCGGCTTATCTGCTGGTGCAGCGCGCACTGCTGATGGATCAGGCCCTCAATACGGCCAAGGCGCAGATTGCGAACTTGCAAAGCCAGGTCCAGGCGGCGCAAGCGCCGGCGCGCAGTTTTCTTGATCCGGCAAATGCCTGGGGCAACAGTGCGGCGCCGGCATCGCGTCCGGCGGCGGCGACACCTTATCAGCAGCCGCCAATACAGCAAGCTCCTGCCGCATATCAGTCGCCGCTACAAGCGCCGGCCGCGGCACCGGGCTTTTTTGGCGGCGGGATTGGCAATGTGCTGGGCAGCGTCGCGACTACCGCTGCGGGCATCGCCGGCGGCGCGTTCCTGTTCCAGGGGATTGAGCATCTGATGGGGAATGGCGGCAATCATGGTGGTGGGCTGTTTGGCCAGCAGGCTGCGGCGGCGCCATTGGCGGCACCTGTGGAAAACACGACCATCAATAATTACTACGCGGACGATAGTTCAGACAGCTCAAATGATGTCGCCAGCAACGACGTTGATTCGGATGACGGATCGTTAGCGTAATTCGCCGGACTCGCATGCCAGCATGAAATATGCTGACCGTGCGCAGATAAACAAAACGGGCCGCGAAGGCCCGTTTCTTATTGGCGACAATATGCCAGCCCTGCATCAGGTCTAGTTGTCGATCACCTCGCGCCAGGCGTTGCGCTGGCCTACCTGATTTGACGGAGGAAGAGGCAACACTGTACTTGTCGAGGAGCCGTCCGATCCCTTGGTTTCCGCGACAATTTTGCCGTTCGCAAGCTTGACCAGCACCGGACGGCTGGAAAGAACGCTTCCCAGGAAAGTTCCGGACCAGCTTGCCGTCGAATTTGCCACATATCCGCCGCTTGCGGCATCCAGCAGGTAAAGCCAGGATGAACCACCGGGTGCGCACGCATCGGTGCTCGGAATATTGGTGGTGAAACTGATCGCTCCAAGCACCAAAGCCGGGTCCGTGGTTGAGCGTTCACCGCTGTTAGGAAGATCGACATACCATCCTTGCTTGGTCGCATCTGCCGCGCTCTTTGTGACGGTCGCACTGCTGCCGCTGACGCTAAGCGTTTGCTGCACCAGGCTTGAGCGCAAGGGACTGATGAGCGGGGTGCTGGACTGGTTGTCGACCAGCCCGTAGAAAGTTTGCGTCTGGGCGGCATTTGCATTCGCACCGGTAGAGCCGGGAATATCCGTTGCGCCGAAGTATTGACCAGTGCCGACATAAACCATGCGTTTGTTGTTAACCTTGCCCAGTTCTGGCGCAGTCGTAATCGGCTGCGGATTGGCGGCGGTGGTGCCATCGACCAGGGTTGCCAGCAAGGAGACGTTCCAGCTGCTGCTGCTCGATCCGGTCAAGTCGAAACGCCACAGATTGCCGAGCAGGTCGCCGCCATAGACATAGTCCGTGGTGTTGTCGACGCTGGCGTTTTCAACATAAGCGCTGATCTGCGCCAGGCCGCTCGGTGCTGCGGCAGTGCCGACGCCGGTGGAGATATCCTGGATCAGCGCGCCGGTGCTGGCGTTCAGGACAAACAGATGGCCCTTGCCGTCGCCACTGGTATCTGTACCGTTGTTATAGCCCGATGTCACCAGCACTACCCAACCTGCAGCTGTGGTCTTGACCAGGATCGGCTTGCCGTAGCTGTAGCCGATGTTGGGCACAACCGTGCTGGCGGTGGAGGTATTCGGAAATTCCCATTGGACCTTGGAAGCAACGCTGGCATCGCTGGTTGCAGCCGGATTGGTGACATTCAGCGCATAGTAGCCGCGGCCGCCCTTGTTCAGGCCGCCCACCAGCAAGCTAATCCAGTTGGGCGACGGGGTACTCGGCAGCGGCGAAGTGTAATTCAGGTCGACATCGCCTTGCACCGGCGTCCCGTCCACATAATAAAGATGGGTAAATCCGGTCTTCATGCTGAGGTTGACCAAGGCGCTGGTGGAAGGATAGTTGGTCGCAGGGTTGGTGCTGGCAGTCACATAGGGTGCGTTGACGAGAATGCCAGGCACATAGGCCCATGCCTCGGCGCCGGTAGTGGCGTTGAAAGCATGCAGCATGCCGTCGTTGCTGCCCTGATACACCATTTTCTGCCGCGTCGAATTGGTGGAGGCAAAGGAGGAATATCCGGCATCGGGGTAGCCCGCGTTCGGCACCGTCACATAAGCCGGCTCCGAATTGATGATGTCTCCCAGCACGTGCGTGCGGGTGCGATAGAGAGTGGTCTCGTTGCTGCGATCGCCGCGCAGGAAATTAATGACGGTGGACGCATCGCTCGGGCCCGGCGGGGTGACTGGAGAGTTCAGTCTTGCTCGTTGGGCTGTTGTCAGTCCCGTGCTACCTGTGTTGAACCCTACTCCTGCTGCACCCGAATAGCTGCCGATGTAGCGGCCGCTCCAGGTAAGCGCATCCAGCTGCGCTTGCGCTCCGGTCGTCCAGATTGGCGCCGCAGTGTTGATCACCCCTGTCGTCGGGCTGATCGGATAGGCTTGCAAATCGCCGGTCCATGTACCGGAGTTGTAGTTCGACGAGAAGGAACTGTTGTCGGTTGTGGAAACGTTCGGATTGCTCACCGCCACCGCCGCGCCTGATCCCTGGCGGCCGATGATGTCAGAAAGCGCGTTGCCCAGCGCCGCCTGTAAAGCGGTCGGATCTTTCGCACTGGTGTAGATGCCATGGCCATTGACCGCTGCATGCCACAGGTCGTCGATGGTTGTCAGATCATTGGAAACGGGCACCGGCCAGTTGATGGCCCCACTCTTCAGATTGTTATAGGTAGTAGTATCGTTGGTCAATGTGCCTGGCGCCCCAAGCCCGATGGTGTAAGTCACCATGTGCTGCCAAGTGGCCGGATCAGAGGCGTTGGGCAGTACGTTATTAGTGGCTGAGGGGCGCAGATCTGTGATCCAGTACTTCATGGTGACATCGGCCAAGGTATCGGATGTCGCCGTGGGTCCCTCGTTAAAGATTGCCGGAAACGGCTGACCCGCTGTCAGTGCGACACCTGCGATCGGGTCGAGCGGAACCGGCGCAGGCAAGGTAGGGACAGTTTGGTCGTTATCTCCTACAGAGGTGGATAAGCCCTGATTCCAGAATCCGTCCGTGGACACAATTTGATAGTTGTGCTGGCAGGAGTATAGAATCGGGTCCGCTGTGCTTGGCGAAACGCCAGGCATTTTTCCGGTCGCGTAGTATTCCCCCACTTTGCGTATCGCTTCGCCGAGCGGCGTGCTTCCGACCGGCTGGATGGATAGCAGGTTTTGGTACCAGATATCTTTCTGGCACCCTGCGCCAAGCGCACAGCTATTGAAATAGTTAATTGGAATAAAGTTGGTGCCTGAATTATTCAGTCTGCCTCTATTGTCGTTGATGGTAGAGAAACCGACCCGAAAACTTTTGTCGATAGTGGAGAAGGCGCGGCTCAGCCCGGTTTTCATCGTCAGTATCCGCGTGCGATAGTAGCTGAACCAATTGGCAAAATTGGTTCTTTCATCAGTGCCTCCAGGGCCGGAAGTGGCTCCGACGATGACGGCTTGATATCTTCTATTCGAATAACAGGTGCCGACTACTGGCGTTGCGGGGCTGGTTCCCACATATTTGTAGTAATAAGCTGGCTGTTGCGTATCGAAGCTGTTGTTATCGTTGTCAAAATAAGCCTGAAAAGCACTGGACAGATCAACCGGCGAATTGAAATAGGAATTTCCATCCGGCGTGTAACTATAGGAAGTAGCATAGCCATCTACATAAGCGGCGGTAAAGCTGGCGTTAGGGTATTGCTGGCCGGTGGCATCCTTGCCTGGAAGATAGGTGAAATTCGGATTGTAATAAATCCCGTTATATGAGGAATTTTCATAGCAATTATTGTTTATACCGTTGTAAACGCTATCCGGCATGAAACCCCAGGCCATACTGCCGGAATTATCCAGCGTATACATCAGGTTCGGGCTCACCCGGTTTTGCACCGCCATCGGAATATCGGCAAGATCGGTGGCCAGGGCCTGGAGCGGCGACGCCAACTGGGTCAGCAGCACTACCGAGGCAATCAGGCGCTGGAGATTTTTCTTGTTTTGCATATTGTTCTCACATCTCAAAATGACAGGGACGCCTGGACCAGGCTGCTGGTGTCGCGCGGCCCCAGCACCCTGACGGTAACGCGGTAAAAAACCTTGGTGGCGCCGGTAAAATTCACGCCCCCCGCCTTGTGGCTGCCGTCGGCTTGCAGCGACTGGACTACGCATTGGTTGACTATATTGACGATAGGCAGGGTGCCGGTGCATTGCCGGTCGATCACGTACTGGACCCGGTAGCTCGACTTGTCGCTGCAGCTGATGGTCGCGTTGCTGGGATTGCCGCTGTTGTCGTGGCACGCGACCTTGGTCCAGTCGATCGTGGTCGGCATACCCTTCGAATCGACCGGCTGCTGGGTGGCGAAATACTGATTGGCGATATCCGATTCCACGCTGGTGCTGATGATGTTCGGCATGGCTGCGAACGCCAGTTCGACGCCTGTATCGGCAGCCTGGGTGGCCGCTTCCTTGAACGCCATGTTCCCGGAAATCGTACCGGCAGTGCCGGTAGCGCGCATCAGCGCAATCGCAGCCAGGATCATGACGACCAGCGAAATCATCGCAATGAAAAGCACGGCGCCCTCTTGCCTGTCGCGGCGAACCCTAGGCTGGCGGGTATTTTTCACAGATTTGACCATAGGACGTTTCGCAGTGGAATGATGGTTTGGAAGGTTTTGTAGCGATAGCACTTCCATTGTGAATCAGCGGAAAGATCGATTGTCGGACCGCCGCTCCAGGTTGTGGGCGCCGCGGTCGTCGTGGCGCACACCCCGCCGTTGGGGGCTGGCTTTTCCAGCAGAGGACTGCGCGCGACGACGGCGAGCCGGATCGCCTTGATCCGCAGCACATCCGCGGGCGCCGGACTGGCCCAGGTGGTGCCTGCTACGCCGATATGGCTGCTGCCCGTGGCGCTGACCCAATTGGCAACGCTCTGGTCCCCCACTGTCGTGGAGGTTATGCCGTACTGCGCCTTGATGCTAACGATATTGCTGTCAAGACTAGCTGCCGTTGTTGAGCCGAGGTCTGTTGCCTGAAGCGTGTTCGAGACGACACTGTACGTGCGCAACATCATCGGACCGACATCATATAGTTTCCAGCCGGTTTCCTGCGGCCAGCTGACGCTGTTCTTATACGATGCAGGCGGGTTGTAGCTGACAGTTCCTGCCTTGCCCGGATTCCGCTGAACGTGGCCGGCCGAACCCTGCAGATTGGTAAGCTGGGACAAGGTGCATTGATTGCCTTGCACCATCCATACCATGTCGCCGACGTTGAGGCCGGCTTGAGAATTTGTTTTGAATTCGACGTTTGAGCCGTTGCCGATCACATCGATGACGGTAAGCGGAGCGTTGGCGGCGCCGGCCATCCCCGTCATCATGGTAATAGTGTCCGGCCCGGTACCGCCATCGGTGATGCGAACCGGCATGATCGACAAATTGGATGCAATCGGACCGTTGTTGGCGCTGGAATAAGTGAAAGGCGTTGAACAGTTCAGCAATGGTGAGTTGCTGATGCCCCAGCCCGACATGCGGATATCGCGGCCGATCGCCGATAGCGCGTAGACACCGTTTTCCTGCGTCTCGGCACCGCCGGTGGAGGTGCGTTTCTGGCCTTCAAATGTCGTGTACAGCTGATAGATGATGAGCATGACCAGCATGCCGATGACCATGCCGACCATGACTTCGACAAGACTGAAACCATTTCTCTTTTGCTTGATCGCGTAAGGCATGCTTATCCCTGAATTTGGGCGGTGGCTGAAAAATTGTGCGGCCCGGTGTCCTGCGGACTTTTCCAGCAGACGGTGACGGTGACCACATTGTTGGAGCCGATCACAATCTGCTGTTTATACGCGGCACTGCCGGGCAGCCCGCCTTGCACATCGTTGAGCCAGTTTGTTACGTTGGCAGTGGCGCTGGTACTGGTTCCGGCTGCGCATGTCGCGCCAGTGGCATTGAGGGAATAGGCGCTTAAATTATTCCTGTCGGCCCACATGGCGCCGATGATCTGGCTCGCATACAAGCCGGCATCCGACCGAAATTTGGCGTCTCGCACACCGCTGATGCTGCTGATCTGCAATCCCATGATGGCGAGCACGCCGAACGAGAAAATCAGGATGGCAATCAAGCCCTCCAGCAGGACGAAGCCTGCTGCCGTTTTAGACCGTGTGTGCAGGCCGGGTGAGGCGCATATTTTCATCATGAGCATCCTTGCGGATTTTTGGCCAGCGTAAGTGCCGGGTCGCACAAGCGGATCTGCCCGCCCGGCGTGAGCGTAATACTGAGCTGCCGGGCGCTGGTTCCCGTCGTGTTGGTGACATCGATCTGGACGATGGTTGATGCGGCAGTCAGCCGCCCCATGCCAGTAAACGTAATATTCCCCGGCAGGTTGGCGCCCGCCGCTGCCGCGCTGGTGAAATCGGCAGCCGTCTTGGCGCCGATCCGCGCGTTGACGGTGTCATTGCCGTTTCTGGTTTGCATTGCGGTCGAAAAGTTCGGCGTGCCCGGCGTGGAAAGGTCGTCGGGAACGATGGACCAGTCGGTTCCTCCGCTCACTGCAGCGCCGGCCAGCGTATTGTTTAGCTGAAACTGTACTTCGCTATTGCGCCGCACTGCTTCGGCCCGGGTCAGCTGCAAGCCGTTGACGATGGATTCGGCCGCTGTGCGGATCTGCGCGTTCTGGATCGAGCTTTTAAAGTTCGGCCAGGCCAGTGCAAGCAATGTCGCAAATACGGCCAGGGCAACCATCAGCTCGATCAGCGTTGTTCCGCGCTGGGAACGGATCAGGCTTGATTTTTTCATGGGTGCCTGACCACCCAGGTCGACGCCGCGGAGAACGGTCCCCAGGCACAACTGCTACAGGTCGTGGTCTGGGCATTCTGCTCGTTAAGACCATAAACCAACCCGGCTGCAGGCGTGCTGGCATTGCCGGTTGCAGTGACGTTGAAGCTTTGATTGGAATTGCTGGTGACGCAGGCATACGTGAAAGTTGTAGTGGCGGTGGGCACGGTCACCGCACAAGTAGTACCGGTGCCGTAGGTGCGATTATCCTGGTAGGACTGCTCCATCAGGGCCCGGTAACTGGACAAATTGGTCGGCGCTTCCTGCACCTTGCCTCGCCGGACATAGTCCTGATAGGCAGGCATTGCAACAGCAGCCAGTATGGCCACGATAGCCACGGTGATCATTACTTCAATTAAAGTAAAACCCGAGTTCAATTTTTTCATTACGAGCCGCCTGATTTTCTTATGAACTGATGTTATGCAGCCCGCAACGCCTGAAGTTCAGAACAGGCCTGCCGGGTTGCCTTGATAAAAACCTCGCCCTCAAAGTGAAAGGGTCATTTTGTGTTTCACCTGCAAATATTTCAGGCATCGCCGCGCCCGATAAGCGCGAAATTTCTACGATGCAAGTATTTGAGTATTATAGGTGGACAATTTCCTCAAAGTAATGATTCCCTCCCTCCATTCGTCGCCGCCTATATACCGCTCGTCTACACCTCATGGAACTTTGCAAATCGACAACCAGCGGCGATTCGCAGCTCCTCCAGGATGGAATGGATATCCATCCAGTGCCAAAAAAATAAGCAAAGGGAGTGACTTAGGCCGTTCGTATTGCATGGCCTGCGAGGCCACAAGAAGGCGTTGCGTTGCTACACCAGGCAGCTTGCATGCCGATTCAGGATGACGAGCTATGGGTAAGCAATGTGTATTGAGACTTGTGCGCATCAGCTCGCGAAGCACGCGAACACTTCAGATTCATCTGAAAGAATGGGGAGGAAATTTGAAAAACCGCATACCAGAACGGAAGCAGTCTGTTTGTCTCTGCACTAGGAATGAGGCAAGAAAGACAACATTTCCCTTATTCGGAAGAAGGGATAAATTGATTACCCTGAAAAGGAGCGCCGACTTGTAGATCCGGCCGTCGGCGCTCCTCAATCAGGTGTTAACTTTGGCGGTCTCGCTCAGCAGTCTGCCGCCATCGGGCCCTATCGTCCCGCCCAGCAATCCGCAGCACTGGCAGCAGGCGCCTTTCCATTTTCGGTATCTCTTTTACCGGTGTTATCCAAGAGGAAGGTCCCGCATTTATCATTTGCCGCCGGCACTGCCTGCAGCGTGAAGGAACTGGTAGTGGATTCGCGGATGGAATAAACATATTTCGAGCCGCCGTCGGCGAATACAGGCAGGCTGAGCGCCTTGCCGCCGGCCTGGTAACTATTGTTGATCGTGTATTGCTGCTGCATCCAGTTGGCGTATTTCAGCAACGTCGCCGTCGCCTGCGTCCTGTTCCCGCGCTGTACATATTGCGTGTAACTCGGTACCGCAACCGCCGCCAGGATGGCGACGATCGCTACCACGATCATTAATTCAACCAGCGTAAAGCCGCGTGGCATTGACAATGCATCTTTGGGTTTCATGGACATCTCCTTGATTCTAAGCCGAAGCGATTTTCGACCTGTTAATTTGGTTTGATCGAAAGTTGCCGCCAGCGGCGCACCGCCACTCCTGTAGTCAGGTATTCCTGACAATGTATTTTACCGTCCGAACCCACGGTATTGATACAGCCTGGCTGGGTGACATCCGGATTGGGTATCGGCGCTGCCGTGCCAACCGTGCCGGGGATCGTCGCGGAACTTAAATTGGTGTTGGGCGGCGCATCGGCGACAATCAAATGGAATTTATCCGAGTAAGCTCCCGACAGGAAATTAGCTCCCAAAGTTTGCGAGGAACCGCCGCCGGCACATGGGTCAGCCGTGTTCGGCGTCAGCGACGTGGTCAGCAAGATGACGTCCTTCACGATCTGCAATGCGCCAACGGTGCGCTCGCCGCTGCCGGCGGGATAGTCGATGTACCAGCCGCGCTTTGTGTCCCATGCAACGGTATTCCTGGACAGGGTGCGGCCGATCATTTGGCCCGACTTGGAAAACACGTCGGTCAGGGTCTGCGCCTGCAACTGGCTGCGGCCGCTTACCGCGGCTGCTCCGGGCTTGTCCCATATGCCGTACAGGCTCTGGGTATCGGTGTTCCCGAGATCATCCGTTTCAAAGTATTTTCCGGTGCCGGCCATCACCATCATTCCGCCCAGCGGATGGGCGGCTATGACAGGCGCCTGCACAATGGGCTGGGCTTTCGCGGCAGCGCTCGCATCCTTGGCCGTAAACAGGGAACTGCGGCTCCATTGGCTTGCATCGGTAGCGTTGCTTAAATCGAATTTCCAAAGATTGCCCTGCAAGTCCCCGGCATATGCGGCTATCAGCTGGCGCGAAGCATTGAATAACAACGCCGGCGCCGACAAGCCGTTGCGCGCATCGGCGTTGCCTACACCGGTGTCGATTTTCTTGATCAAGGCGCCGCTCTGGATATCGACCAGATACAGCACCGCATGTCCGTTGGCGCTGTTGTAGCCGTTGCCGAAAATGGCCGCCCATTTGTTATTGGCCAGCAGCACGACTGCCGGTGCGCCCAGCACATGCCCCATATCCGCATCGCTGGAAGCAGCGTTGTACTCCCACAGAACGCTTCCTTCCGCCAGGGAATCCGGCTTGCTGACATCTATCGCAAAGACGCTCTGCGCGCCGGCGCCGGTCGTTCCCAGCAGAATATTTTTCCATGCGCCGCCGATATAGGCGTCTCCCTCCACCAGCGGTCCATCGACAAAATAATGGTGACCGTAGTTAAGGTCGCTCAAGGTTTTCAGGTTGGGATAGACGCTATTCGGGATGAAGGCGAATTTCTCAACGCCGTTGGTATCAAAGCCGTGCAGCATGCCGTCATTGGCCCCGACATAGATCATGCCGTTGCGCTTGGCCTTGTCCCCCAGGAACGCCGTGTAAGTGCTGCCGCCGGGAATCGACGCCGGCAATGCGGCATAGCCGAAATCGTTGCCCTGAACGTAGAGCGGAGTCGAGTTGACGATGTCGCCGAGCTTGTTCTGGCGATAACGGAACACGCCTGAACCGCTGCCGTCCGGCGCCTGCTCCATGCCGGAACTGCCTTTCAGGTAATCCACGACATTGGCTGAAACCAGCATGGCTTGCTGGCTGTCGACGCCGCTGGTCAGGTTCGCCCAGGTAAAGGCCTTGGCACTGTTCGTACTTGGATTCCAGGTCACGATATTGCGTTTTGCGTAGTCCGGCAGCAATGCTGCCGCATCCCATTTCGGCGTCGGATCAAGCTTTCCCCGCGCGCCGATTTGATGCGCAGTCAAATGTCCGGTCCAGCTGCCGGAATCGAAACTCGGGACATAGGCGACGGCATTCTTTGCGCCCGGCACCGGGCCGCCTGGTATCGACGTATTGCCGCCGGAACCGGTGGCCTTGCCGATTTCAGCCAGGATGCTGTTCAGGCCATCCTGCAGGCTCTTGGGATTTTTTGCGCTGAAATAGCTGCCGTGGCCATTGACCGCCGTGTGCCACAGATCGTCGATAGCAGAAGCAGTATCCGCTTTTGGTTCCGGCCACTGCAGTTTCCCATTCTTGATGTCAGCATAATGACCGCTGGCCGCCGTCTTGTAATCCGGCTGATAGACCAAGGTGCCGTTGGCGCCAAGACCGATAGTGTGGGTCGTCATGTGCTGCCAGGTGGCCGGATCGGTCGAGGTTGCCGAGACTTTCCCGACCGTGCCGTTGCCATTGCGAATCCCGATGTCGTTGACCCAGTATTTCATGGCTACATCCGCCAGGACATTGGAATTGGCTTTGCTTCCCTCATAAAAAGGAGCAGGAAACAGCTCACCCGGCGTCAATGCCCCGCCTGCGACAGGATCGTGCGGAACCGGCGCCGGCAATGTCGGCACCGACTTGTCCTGGTTGCCGATCGAGCCTGGCGCGTCGCCGTTCCAATAGCCGTCGGTCGAGAGAATCGTGTAGTTTGCCTGGCACTGCAGCTGGATCGGATCCGGCGCGGATCGCGCGCCTGCCATGCCCTTGCCCATATAGTATTGGCCCACTTGGTCCAGCGCGCTGATCAGCGGCGTGCCGCCCTTCGGGTCAATCGCATACAGCCTGGCGTACCAGGCCGCTTTTTGTGTCGCGTTGAAAAGCGATATGGGGACAAAGTTGGCGGCGCTGACATTCGGCTTGGTGTTGTTGTCGTTGATTGTCGAAAAGCCGACGCGAAAACGATCGTTGATGCCGGAAAAGGCCGTCCCCAATGCCGTTTTCATCAACAGTATGCGGGTCCGATAATACGAAAACCAGTTGGCGAAATTCTGCAGCTCTTCGGCGTATGTGCAGGTGGAGCCGGCGCAATCCGTACGGCTCGAGGCGCGCGGATATTTATCATTGCTCTTAACAATATCCACCCGCCTGTAGTAGGCGTCCTTATCTTCACCTGGATTGCCGGTTGGCGTTCCGCTTCCTATCCAGTTGTAGTAAAACGCATAGCGCGCAACCAGATTGCTCCCAGTGCCGCCAGAGCCTGTGCAGTTATTGTTGCTGGCATATGTCGCTCGATCATAAAGCGGCAAGGAAAATGGATTACGCGGGGTGCACACGGCGCCAATGTCCGTGAGTTTTGCATTCGGCGCCAGATAGGGGTCAATCACTGTCGCCGTGATGCTGGCTTTACCCATGGATGTACCATCGGCCTTGACGCCGGGCGCATAGGTAGTCCCGGGATTGTAGTAAATCTGATTCCAGGCGCTGGAATAGTAGGATCGCTGGGTTTTAGCCGAATTGAATTCAGCCGTGGCATCCGTGCCGGTCACCGATCCCCACACCATGCTGCCTGAATTATCAAGTACATACATGATATTTGGCGGTGGCGGCAGCGGCAGGAACAACGGCGATTGCGCCATTTCCGCGACCGCCACGCCCGATACCGCAGCCATGCCGAGGCACAGGCAATGCGCAGCTAGCTTGATCAGACGGCCGCGCGGCGAGCTGCGCGTTACACTGCTTATTAACATGGGTTCTCCAACTCTCAAAATTTCAAATAGCTTTGCAGCACTACCTTCGCATTAGGACTGGCCATGGACGTGTCGACGCCGAATGCAGTAACCCGATAAACCTTGGCGCTGATATCTCTCTTGATCTGGGTAGGTCCCATCGCAATGCTCGCTGTCACGTCTTCGATAATGCATTGCGCCGCTCCGCTTCCATTCGGCAAGCTTACGGTGGCCGTTGTCGCAGCCGTTTCCGGCCAGACATCCCACACATTGGCGCCGTCAACCGCCTTGGTAATCATGCTGTCGAGTTGGCGGGCGGCGGCGCCGGGCTTAGGAACGATCGCATTTCTTTGCGCCCCTGTTTCGCAATGACGCAAGCCGCTTTCGGCGGCCTGAAACGCCAGTTGGTGATTGCGCGAATTGGCCGCCATCTTTTCGTCCAGCGTCACGTTGCGGATCGCGACAGCGCCGATCAGCATCATGAGAACCAGAAAAACCAGCACCATCGGCAGCGCAATGCCGGATTGCGGAAAATTTTTATGTGCCATAATTAAGTTGGATGAATAGTCGGAGCCGCTCAGTTCAGCAAACTGGCGGTGGCGTTGTTACGCAAGGTGAATGTGCGCGTCATCGTGGTATGCAACAAGCGATCGGTCGCGGTGGTCGGCTCCGTCGCATTGCACTTGTAGTAGGTTTGGCCTGCCGCGCCGGTCATCACGCTGTTCGCGCTATGGATTTCCAGGCAAACGGTCACCGTAACCACGCGATCCCAGCCAACCTTGTTGTTGCCGTTGACCGCACCGGCGGCGCCGGCAGTTGCCGCATCCGTGGTCGTTTGCACGGGCGCATATTGATTGCCGGTGTCAAGCCCGTAGGTCAGCAGCATATTGTCGACATTGCCTAATATCGCCTGCGGAGTTCTGGCGCCGGCATTCCCTCTGCAGTACAAGGTTTTGGTTTTCGTATCGAGATAAAAATTGTTGATCACCAGGCCGCCTTGCGTACTGCTGGCGTTGGCCGCCTTGGCGCCGCTGCAATCCGTCCCTGCGCCGCTGATATTGGTGGCGTCGTAATAGGGTTCGCTGGTGTAGCTGACAGTGAAAGCGGAAGGACCGGCGATGCTCGATGGCGCCGGAACCGGCGCGGAGGCGCAGTTCGGGCGTATCGCCACGGGCGTTGCGAAACCGTAGTTACACCCTGTTATTCCCTTTAGGTCCGATGCATCCGCAGGCGGAAAATCCGTGGTATTGCCAGTCTGCATATTGCCGAATCCAGCCTGCATCAGGTTGCGGCCAATCACCGCCATAGCGTAGCGCCCATCTTCCTGTATGCGCGCATTGTCGTCGTTCAGGCGAGAACTGGATCGGCTGTTCAAGTATAGGTTGCTCAAGAACAGCAACAGGATCAGGCCAATCGTCATCGACACCATTAATTCAACCAGCGTAAAGCCGCGCGCGTTGCAGCGGCGAGCGCCGGCATCCGATAGAAAATTCATCATGGCATCACCGTGGTTTGAAAGCAGCGTATCTCGTTCTGGTCGACTTTTGACGGAAACACCGAAGCATCGCAATTGGCGTCAGCTGCCTTGGCCAGGGCTTTGTCGGGTTCGTTGTAATACACCGTGATGGTGACCCCCTGCTTCGCGTCGTAGGCGGAGACGTTGCCCCAGCCTCCGGCCAGCCCGCGGTTCAGGGCCAGCCGCCACTCATAGATATCTTTATCGGCAATGTCTTGCGGAGTAATGCAAGCCGCCGGTACTTTGCCAGCGCATGACGGGACGGCCGACGGCGGCGCTTCCGAATATTGCTCGCCTGCGCGGTAGTAAGTCGCAGTGTCGGGGCCGCCGCCGGCGCCGCTGTTCACGGCCTTGGTCACGGGAGATGCATTGGCACGTATCCGGTCCGCCATATCGGCGCCAAACTGGCTCGCCAGGGAACGGAAATGCGCCACTTTCTGATATTTCAGTGCGGCCATCTGCAAGCCCGCCAGTCCCAGCAGCGCGAAGGCGGATATCGTGATGGATATCAATACTTCGATCATGCCGACGCCGCGCTGCCGGCGTCCGGCGCGCAATAAATTATTTCTGAGAAAAACCATGCTTCTCATCCCTTTCGATTGCCTTGATGACGTCAAGCCGGGCATGTCTCTGTCCCAGCCGGAAGCGTGCTGATCCGTCCGCTCGGAGAAAAGCAGACTGTCCGCGCAAAGTTGTTTTTGAACGTAAAAGTAAAGGCGCCGGGCGGCGCCGGCCATGGCGCGCCGCCGGCGTTATATGTGATCGCGGTCGCGGTGGATGCTGGAGCGATGCGGGTGCCCGTATTGAAAGCTCCCTGGCGCGCCAGGATTTTGTGCGCAGATGCGGGATCGGGATCCGGCGTATCGGCGGCAGTTCCGACGTATACCAGCCAGCCGCTGGACCAGTCGCTTTCGCTGTTATTACAGGTGTTTGTTCCGCTTTCGGCGCCAGTGCTGCGGCAGATGGTCACCGCGCCGGCACGTTGAATCGCCTCGGAGCGCGCCAGCATGGTCGCCGCAATGAATTCATTGACGTTGCCCGACAAACGAGTCTGGTTAATGAAATTACCCATCGATGGCAATGCCACAGTCGCCAATATGGCCGCCACTGAAATAGTGACAAGTAACTCGACCAGGGTGAAACCCTTACTAGATTGCAAAACAATGCTTTTATGGCATCGGAAAACCCGCAATAAATTCGCAGAATTACTTCTTTGCACGCGACATTCCTTCCTCGGAAAATGCTGATTTGACAAGGCCTTATTATATATTTTGCATTTCCCCAGAAAAACTCTCTGACCGTCCGCTTGTCGTTGCCCTCGTACCGCTCATCTGTTACAAATTGTAAATAAGCAATATATTATGTTTCAAATTGTAAAAGTTCAGTATTTTCTTACTTTTTTATGACTATTGATTTTTACTGGCTTTCCGAAAGCGACACGGTCAGTCAAGCCATCCTTGCTGATAAGTCGAGCGGCCAAATGTTATAATCCGCGCGTCCTGCAAACGGGCCGATAGTCGCCCGCAAAGCGGTTCGGCAATGCGGCAGGCGAATGAGGTTTTCGCAGTGCAGCCATCGTTGCCGCCTTAGGCCATTCTTATTACAGTCCTTATTACAGTCCTTATTACAGTCCTTATTACAGTCCTTGTTCAACGTCATGCACAGATACGGCATGGCTTTCATCTAATGGAGTTTGCTATGTCGGCAACAATGCGGCCAATCCGCCTGCTCATGATTTTCCTGCTGGCGACGCTGGCCTTTTCCGCAATGGCAGTCGAGCGCGATTTTCCCGCCACCACCTTGCGCGGGAAAATGACCATCACCGCCTACCCCACCGTCGCCATGAGCGGCAACACGCTGCGGCTGTCGCCCGGCTCGCGCATCTGGAACACCCAGCAGCTGACCCAGATCCCGAGTTCGCTGGGCAGCGACACTTACCTGGTGAATTACACCTTGAACATACAAGGCGACATCGATCGCGTCTGGATCCTGACGCCCGATGAGGCCAGTGTAAAAATCGAAGCGCAGCGCAACAGTCTGAAACGGTAAATGAAACGATAAATAAGCAGTCATGGAAAAAACGATGCAAAAGAAAGTATTCATCAAGACCTTCGGCTGTCAGATGAACGAGTACGACTCGGACAAGATGGCCGATGTGTTGAACGCCTCCGACGGACTGGTCAAGACTGACCGTCCGGAGGATGCCGACGTGATTTTGCTGAATACCTGCTCAGTGCGCGAAAAGGCGCAGGAAAAAGTGTTTTCCGACCTTGGCCGCCTGCGCGAGCTGAAGCGCAACAATCCCGACCTGCTGATCGGCGTCGGCGGCTGCGTGGCGTCGCAGGAAGGCGCTGCCATCGTCAAGCGCGCGCCGTATGTCGACATGGTGTTCGGCCCGCAGACCCTGCACCGCTTGCCGGAAATGATCAGCCAGCGGCGCGCTACCGGCCATTCTCAGGTCGACATCAGCTTCCCTGAAATCGAGAAGTTCGACCATATGCCGCCGGCCAAGGTGGAAGGCGCGACGGCGTTCGTCTCGATCATGGAAGGCTGCAGCAAGTATTGCAGCTACTGCGTAGTGCCTTACACCCGCGGCGAAGAAGTATCGCGCCGCTTTGAAGACGTGCTGACCGAAGTGGCCGGGTTGGCCGAGCAAGGCGTCAAGGAAATTACGCTGCTGGGCCAGAACGTTAACGCCTTCCGCGGCGTCATGGCGGATGGCGAGATTGCCGATTTCGCCTTGCTGATCGAGTACATCGCCGAGATCCCCGGCATCGAACGGATCCGCTTTGTCACCAGCCATCCGAAAGAATTCACGCAGCGCCTGATCGATACCTACGCCAAGGTGCCGAAGCTGGTCGATCACCTTTACCTGCCGGCGCAGCATGGCTCGGATCGCATCCTGTCGGCCATGAAGCGCGGCTACACCGTGCTGGAATACAAGTCGGTGATCCGCCGCCTGCGCCAGGTGCGCCCCAACATCACGATTTCGAGCGACTTCATCATCGGCTTCCCGGGCGAAACCGACGCCGACTTCGAGGCGCTGATGAAGCTGATCACCGATATCGGCTACGACAACAGTTTCAGCTTCATCTTCAGCCCGCGGCCGGGCACGCCTGCCGCAAACCTGCAGGACGACACGCCGCATGAAGTCAAGCTCAAGCGGCTGCAGCACTTGCAGGCAACGGTGGAAGAAAACATGGCCAGGATCAGCGCGGCGATGGTCGGTTCCGTGCAGCGCATCCTGGTGGAAGGCCCGTCCAAGAAGAACCCGGACGAGCTGCAAGGCCGCACCGAGAACAACCGGGTGGTCAATTTCAACGCCGGTCCGAATGGCGCGCGCCTGATCGGCGAGCTGATCGACGTCACGATTACAGAAACACTGACCTATACCCTGCGCGGCGAAATCGTCGTCGCCGCATAGCCGACATATCAATCAACCCAGATACGCACACGCCAGTTTGAAAACTAAAACCCCTACCCAGCCGCATTACTTCATCCCGCAGCCGCTCGACAATACGCGGCTGGCGCACTTGTGCGGACCGCTGGATGAAAACCTGCGGCAGATTTCGGCGGCGCTGGATGTCTCGATTTTCCGCCGCGGCGACAAGTTCATCGCAGCGGGCAGCAATGCCGAACGCGCGGTCGAGATCCTCGACCAGTTTTACGCCGTCGCCAACAAGGTGATTTCGGTCGATGAAATCCAGCTGGCGCTGGTGGAACAGCGCGCCAAACTCGGCATGGGCAAGAAACCGAAAGCGGCCAAGAGCAATGGCAGGGACGGCGCTGAACCCGGCGACGAAACCGGTGCAGATCCGGCGGATGCCGAACTGACCGAGACGGATATCGAAAGCCCTGTCCTGAAAACCCGCCGCAGCGATTTGCGCGGGCGTACCCCGCATCAAAGCCAATACATCCGCTCTATCCTGGAACACGACGTCACCCTCGGCATCGGTCCGGCCGGCACCGGCAAGACGTATCTGGCGGTGGCTTGCGCGGTCGATGCGCTGGAACGCGACGCGGTCAAGCGCATTGTACTGACGCGGCCGGCGGTCGAAGCCGGCGAACGCCTGGGTTTCCTGCCGGGCGACCTGGCGCAAAAGGTCGATCCCTATCTGCGCCCGCTGTATGACGCGCTCTACGATCTGCTGGGCTTTGACCGTACCCAGAAGATGTTTGAAAAGCAGGCGATCGAAATCGCCCCGCTGGCCTATATGCGCGGCCGCACCCTGAACCATGCTTTCATCATCCTGGATGAAGCGCAGAACACGACGCCGGAACAGATGAAGATGTTCCTGACCCGGATCGGCTTCGGCAGCAAGGCCGTAGTCACCGGCGACGTTACCCAGATCGATTTGCAGCGCGGCCAGAAGAGCGGCCTGATCGATGCCATGAACATACTGAAAGACGTGCGCGGCATCGCCTTTACCCGCTTCAACAGCAGCGACGTGGTGCGCCACCCCTTGGTAGCCCGGATTGTCGACGCCTACGAAACCGCCTCGCAGGCGGCGCCGGCGGCATCCACCCATGGCGTCATCGAAGGCGCGACGCCGCCGGCAGCGAAACCAGCCAAGCCGGTACCGACCGGCATCACCAAAACAGCACGCAACAGAAAATAAGCGTAAGTAAGCGCAATGCCACAAAAAAATAAACTCTCTCTGTCAGTCCAATATCCCGACCCGCGCCTGCAGGACAGCGTCACGCGCCCGAAATTGCGGCGCTGGGTGCAAGCCGCCCTGCTGGCGCCGGCCGAGCTGACGATCCGCTTTGTCGATGCCGAAGAAGGCCGCGCCTTGAACCGCGACTACCGCGGCAAGGACTACGCCACCAACGTGCTGACCTTTGCCTACTCAGAAGACCAGGAAGAAGACGACAACGGCGTCACCCAGGCCGACATCATCCTCTGCACCGACGTGCTGGAACGCGAAGCCAAGGAACAGAACAAGACCGTGGTGGAGCATGCCGCGCACCTGGTGGTGCACGGCGTCCTGCATGCGCAAGGCTACGACCACGAAGACGAGGAAGAAGCCACCGAGATGGAAAGCCTGGAAATTGAAATCCTGGAGGCACTGGGCTGGCCCAATCCCTATGCGGACCGCTGAACGCGCAGACCTGATCTGATTCCGCTTTCAAGAAACGCCGCCTTTGCGGCGTTTTTCTTTTGCGGAGCCTGTTTTCCAGGCCCGATTGCGATCCCTGGCCTAGGACATTCCCGATATTCATGGATAGATAAAATATCCAAATGACAACAAAATAATTATCAAATTCTTCAAATCCATACCATGCATTTTTAAGTAATAAGATTATGATGAAATGATGTAATGAATTCATTTGGCCTGCGACTAAGGCACATGAAAACAACATTACTCAGTCTCCGGAGACAATCATGAATCCAGTCACGCTGCGCATTTCGGCCGCGCCCCTTCTTCTGCAGGAGGCCTAAATGGCATCCTCCGCCCTCAATGCGCTCAAGAAACCCGTGATTCATCCGGCCTGGCTGCGCATTACGCACTGGCTCAATGCGCTGGCCGTGGTCATCATGATCCTGAGCGGCTGGCGTATCTATAACGCCTCGCCGATCTTCCCGTTCCACATTCCCAACGCATGGACCCTGGGCGGCTGGCTGGGCGGCGCCCTGCAATGGCATTTCGCGGCAATGTGGCTGCTGGTCTTCAATGGCCTCGTATACCTGCTGATGAATACCGGCAGCGGCCGCCTGTGGAAGAAATTCCTGCCTCTGCGTCCGGCTGAAGTGATCCAGGACATGCTCAAGGCGCTGCGCGGCAAGCTGCAGCACGATTCCCTCGATCACTATAACGCCGTGCAAAAGCTGGCCTATGTTTCGGTCATCCTGGATTTGATACTGCTGGTGGTGTCCGGCCTGGCGATCTGGAAATCCGTGCAGCTGCCTGTCCTGCGCGATCTGATGGGCGGCTATGACAATGCCCGCATCGTCCATTTCTGCGCCATGGCTTTCCTGGTCGCTTTCATCGCGGTGCACGTGATCATGGTGGCGCTGGTGCCGCGCACACTGCTGGCCATGCTGCGCGGCCGCTGAGGAGATCATGATGATCAAGAAAAATCCCGGACCGGCTTCGCAGCTCGACGCCGAATCCATATTGAAAGATGCCCGCCGCGAGCTGGCGCTGCCGTCGCGCCGCCTGTTCGCCAAGCGAGCGCTCACCCTGGGCGGCCTGTCGCTGCTGACCGGCTGCAATATTACCGACGAGCCATCCGTCAATCGCATGCTGGAACGCATTTCACGCATGAACGACGGTGTGCAGGGATGGCTGTTCGATCCCAAGCGGCTGGCACCCACTTATACGCAGGCCGACATGACCCGGCCCTTCCCCTTCAATGCCTTCTACGGCATCGAAGACGTACCTGAGATCGACGGCAGCGACTATCAGCTGGAAATCCTCGGGCTGGTTGCCAACAAGCGCCCCTGGACGCTGGAGCAATTGCACAAGATGCCGCAGAACGAGCAGATTACCCGTCACATCTGCGTCGAGGGCTGGAGCGCCATCGGCCGCTGGGGCGGTATCCCGTTCTCCTATTTCCTGAAGATGATCGGCGCCGACCTGAGCGCCAAATACATCGATTTCCAGTGCGGCGACGACTACCACACCAGCATCGACATGGCGACCGCGCTGCATCCGCAAACCCAGCTCACCCTGACTTACGACGGCCAGGTCCTGCCGCCGAAATACGGTTTCCCGATGAAGCTGCGGATGCCGACCAAGCTCGGCTACAAGAATCCGAAACATATCGTTTCGATGGAAGTGACCAATAAATACCCCGGCGGTTATTGGGAAGACCAGGGGTACAACTGGTTTGGCGGATCCTGACTCAGGCCCTGCCATTTGCTGCACTTAATGACTTTTCATGGCGCTTTTGCCACTTTTACCTGGAGATCCAAAATGAAAAAAAGCCTCACAATCCTGTTGCTCAGCGGCCTGATGATGACTGCCGGCGGTGCTTTTGCCCAAGATGCGATGTCAAAGGACGCAGCTCCGATGGCTAAGGACGCCATGTCCAAAGACGCGATGAGCAAGGACAGCATGGCCAAGGACGAGATGGCCAAGCCGCACAAGAAAATGCATCACAAGAAAGCGATGTCCAAGGATGCCATGTCGAAAGACGACATGAGCAAGGACGGCATGGCTAAAGATGAAATGAAGAAATAATTACATCTTTAGCAACGCCGGCGGGTAGCGCCTTTCAGCGCTATCCGCTTTTTTTATGTGCTTAAGCTGTGATTTCTGCCAGGATATGACATCGATGACACATGCGTTTCGTCGTCCTGTCACATATTTGTTGTATGCTATTGCTTCCGAAACAATGTGAAACCAAGGCTAACGCCATATGCCAGAGCACCCTAGTAGCGTCAAATCATTTGACGCTAAACCCCACCGGTCACTATTTGAACGCCTGACCGCACTGATCTCTCCCGAACCTGAAAATCGCGCTGAACTGCTCGATGTGCTGCAAGACGCACACGAACGCAACCTGATCGACGCCGATGCGCTGTCGATGATCGAAGGCGTGTTCCAGGTATCCGACCTCTCCGCCCGTGACATCATGATTCCGCGTTCGCAAATGGACATGATCGACGTCACCAAGCCCATCGAAGACTGGATGCCCGAAGTCCTGTCGACCGCCCACTCGCGTTTTCCTGCCGTCGACGGCGAGCGCGACAAGGTGATCGGCATCCTGCTGGCGAAAGACCTGCTGCGCTACTACGCCGAAGATTCCTTCGACGTGCGCGACATGCTGCGCCCTGCAGTGTTCATCCCGGAATCGAAGCGCCTCAACGTCTTGCTGCGCGACTTCCGCGCCAACCGCAACCACATGGCGATCGTGGTCGATGAATACGGCGGCGTCGCCGGCCTCATCACCATCGAAGACGTGCTGGAACAGATCGTCGGCGATATCGAGGACGAGTACGATTTCGACGAGGAAGAAGACAACATCCTGGCGATCCGCGACGGCGACCACGGCGGCCGCTGGCGCGTCAAGGCGCTGACCGAGATCGAACAGTTCAACGAGACGCTGGATACCGCGCTGGTCGATGAAGATGTCGACACCATCGGCGGCCTGGTCGCCAATCACCTGGGCCGCGTGCCGCGCAAAGGCGATGAATTCACCATCGACAATGTGCGCTTCGAAGTATTGCGCGCCGACGCCCGCCAAGTGCATGTCCTGCTGGTCGAAAAGCTGTCAGAATCTGGCCAGGAAGAATCCTGAAGATGAGAGCGTAGGTCGGCTAGGGCCTGTTGACCCATGATTTGGGAGTGCGAACGCGCGGCAGGCGTTGCAGGCCTAGGCACGACGACGCGCCGTAGCGGTGCTACGGCAAGAAGGAGTAACAACGGCATGTGACGCCTGCAGCCGTTCCCGGAGGGTTCAAACCAAAACGTGCGCTGGCGGCGTTGCATGGCTTGCCAGCACACGTTTTGGTTTGAACGCATCTCCCAAATCATAGGTCAACAGGCCCTGACGCTGCGCTTGTCCGACTTACCTCTAACAGCAACATCTCCGCTGCCCATGCGCTTTCGCCTTAGCTCTATCCCGTTCTCCCTGCTGCTGGCGCTGGCCGCAGTCACCGGCGCCATCAACGTCTTTTCCTTTGCTCCCTACCGCCTCTGGCCGCTGCAACTGGCGACCCTGGCGCTGCTGATCTTCTGCCTGCGGCAACTCGATGGCAAAGACAGCATCAAGCGCGGCGCCCTGCTCGGCTGGGCCTATGGCTTCGGCTGGGTCGCCCACGGGGTTTACTGGATTTATATTTCGCTGCACGATTTCGGCGGCCTGCCCGGCTGGCTGGCGGTGCTGGCGGTGGCGGTGCTGGCGGCCATCATGGGCTTGTACACTGCCCTCTGCGCCGGCCTCGGCCTGTGGCTGCAGCGTCGCTGGGCCGCCTCGCCGTTGCTGTTTGCGCTGGCGATCTTTCCCGCCATATGGGGCCTGACCGAATGGCTGCGCGGCTGGGTCTTCACCGGGTTCCCCTGGCTGATATCGGGCTACGCCCATACCGCCGGTCCGCTGAGCGGTTTTGCACCGCTGGTCGGCGTCTACGGCGTCGGCTGCATCTCGGCCGTGATTGCCGGCTGCCTGGCTTTGCTGCCGCAACGCAAACTGCCCGCCGCAGCCGCTTTGCTGGCGCTGCTGGCCGGCCTCGGCTTGCACCAGATAAACTGGACCGCGCCCCATGGCAAGCCGATTTCCGTACACCTGTTGCAGGGCAACGTGCCGCAGGAAGAGAAATTCAATACGACCCAGATCATCAATTCGCTGCGCCTGTATGCCGACATGATCCGCGCCGCGCCGGCCGACCTGATCGCCACGCCGGAGACTGCAGTGCCGATCCTGCAAACCGAGCTGCCGCCGGATTTCCTGCCTGCCTTGTCGGATTTCTCGCGCCAGAGCGGCAGCCATATCGCGCTCGGCATTCCCTATATCGATGGCCCCTACCGCTATTCCAACAGCGTCATCGGCATTGCTCCGCAGGACAAGACGCTGCCCGCGTTCCGCTACGACAAGCAGCATCTGGTGCCGTTTGGCGAATTCGTGCCGTTCGGCTTCCGCTGGTTTGTCGACATGATGAACATCCCGCTCGGCGACTTCCAGCGCGGCGCGGCAGTGCAAGCGCCGTTCGCGGTGAAAGACCAGTGGGTATTGCCGAATATCTGCTACGAAGACTTGTTCGGCGATGAAATCGCCGCCCAGCTTGCCGCCACCAACGCCGCCAGCAAGCCAACCGCGACGCTGTTGCTGAACATGTCGAATATCGCCTGGTTCGGCAATACCATCGCCTTGCCGCAGCATTTGCAGATCTCGCAGATGCGTAGCCTGGAAAGCGGCCGGCCGATGCTGCGCGCCACCAATACCGGCGCCACCGCCCTGATCGATCCGCACGGCGTGGTCAGCGCCCAGTTGGCGCCATACACCCGCGCCACGCTGGCGGTCTCGGTGCAAGGATATAGCGGCATGACGCCCTATATCCTGCTCGGCAACCGCGCCTTGCTGGCGGCTGCGCTGCTGATGCTGGCCGGCAGCTGGTGGCGCTGCCGCCACGTGCGCGGCAAGCTGGGCCAGAAACGGGACTAAGCCAGCAAAACCCGTTAAAATCGCTGCTTTTAGCGGGTCTTTTATCGCGCTCTGCGTCACCCCCGGTATTTCATTCAGTATTTAGCTCACTAACCGGCGTTTTGCCGTATTGAAAAGCAACAAAAACGATGCTTACATTTCAACAAATCATTCTCAAATTACAAGATTACTGGGATGCGCAAGGCTGCGCCCTGCTGCAACCCTACGACATGGAAGTCGGCGCCGGCACCTCGCACACCGCGACCTTCCTGCGCGCCATCGGCCCGGAACCCTGGCGCGCCGCCTATGTCCAGCCTTCGCGCCGTCCGAAAGACGGCCGCTACGGCGAAAATCCGAATCGCTTGCAACATTACTATCAATACCAGGTCGTGCTGAAGCCAGCGCCGGAAAACATCCTGGACTTGTATCTCGGCTCGCTGGCGGCGCTCGGCCTCGATCTGCAGCGCAACGACGTGCGCTTTGTCGAAGACGACTGGGAAAACCCGACCCTGGGCGCCTGGGGCCTGGGCTGGGAAGTCTGGCTGAACGGCATGGAAGTGACCCAGTTCACCTATTTCCAGCAAGTCGGCGGCCTCGATTGCAAACCCGTGCTGGGCGAGATCACTTACGGCATCGAACGCCTGGCCATGTACCTGCAAGGCGTGGAAAACGTCTACGACCTGGTATGGACCGAGTGGATTGAAAACGGCGTCAAGAAGACCCTCAGTTATGGGGACGTGTTCCACCAGAATGAAGTCGAGCAGTCGACCTACAACTTCGAATACGCCGATACCGAATTCCTGTTCCCGCTGTTCGGCAACTACGAAACCCAGGCCAAGCGCCTGCTGGACGTGCCGCTAGCGCTGCCGGCCTACGAAATGGTGCTGAAGGCGGCGCACACTTTCAATCTGCTGGATGCGCGCGGCGCCATTTCGGTCACCGAACGCGCCGCCTACATGGGCCGGATCCGCAACCTGTCGCGCGCTGTAGCGCAGGCGTACTACGATTCACGGGCAAAACTGGGCTTCCCGATGTGGGAAATCACCAAGGAAAATGCCGAACTGTTATTGCAAGAATTTGGAGATGAATACATGGCGGCTGTAGCACAGCGCGCAGGGGATGCAGCATGAGCGATACCCTGCTGATCGAAATCTTTACCGAAGAACTGCCGCCGAAAGCATTGGCGAAACTGGGCGACGCCTTCGCCATGGGTATCTTCAATGGCTTGAAAGCGCGCGACTTCCTGGAAGAAGGCGCACTCGCCACTGCGTTCGCTACGCCGCGCCGCCTGGCGGTCTCCATCAGCCATGTGCGCGCCACCTCGCTCGACAAGACCCTGCGCGAAAAAGTGCTGCCGGTATCGGTGGCGCTGGACGCCGAAGGCCGGCCGTCGGCGCCGCTGGTCAAGAAACTGGCGGCCCTCGCCGCCCAGTGCGGCAAGGTGATGATCACGCCAACCGAGCTGGAACGCGCGCCGGACGGCAAGGCCGAAAGCTTTTTCTACAGCTACACCGCCAAGGGCGTGGCGCTGCAAGCCGGTTTGCAAACGGTGCTGGAAGACAGCGTCGCCAAGCTGCCGATCCCAAAAGTCATGAGCTATCAGCGCCAGCACGGCCACGCTGCCGGCCGCACCGTACGCTTCGTGCGCCCCGCGCACAGCCTGGTGGCGCTGCACGGCGACCGGGTGCTGCCGCTGACCCTGCTGGGCCTGGACGCCGGACGCCTGACGGAAGGCCATCGTTTCCTGTCGCAAGGCCGCATCACGCTGGCCGATGCCGGCAGCTATGCGAACGCGCTGGCGGAGCAAGGCAAAGTCATCGCCAGCTTCAGCGAACGCAAGGAAAAAATCCGCAGCGCCCTGCTGGCGACTGCTGCCGATGACCAGGTGCTGATGCCGGAAGCGCTGCTGGATGAAGTGGCGGCGCTGGTCGAATGGCCGGTGGTGTATGCCTGCAAGTTCGAGGATGAATTCCTCAGCGTGCCGCAGGAATGCCTGATCCTGACCATGCAAACCAACCAGAAGTATTTCGCCCTGACCGACAGCGCCGGCAAGCTGCGCTCGCGCTTCCTGATCGTCTCCAACCTGCAGACCAGCGAACCGCACTACATCATCGAAGGCAATGAGCGCGTGGTGCGGCCGCGCCTGTCCGATGCGAAATTCTTCTTCGAGCAAGACCAGAAAAAGAAACTGGCCGAGCGCGTGCCGCTGCTGGCCAACGTGGTCTACCACAACAAGCTCGGCAACCAGCTGCAACGCACGGAACGGGTCAAGGCGCTGGCGGTGGCGATCGCCGGCCTGCTCGGCGGCGATGCTGCACTAGCCGCATTGGCCGAACGCGGCGCCCTGCTGGCCAAGGCCGACCTGCTGACCGACATGGTCGGCGAATTCCCAGAATTGCAAGGCGTGATGGGCAACTACTATGCGCGCCATGACGGCGAAGCAGAAGCCGTGGCGCTGGCGATTTCAGAACACTACCAGCCGCGCTTTGCCGGCGACGCCCTGCCGACCACCGACACCAGCACCGCGGTAGCGCTGGCCGACAAGCTGGAGACCCTGGTCGGCATCTGGGGCATCGGCCTGCAGCCGACCGGCGACAAGGATCCGTTCGCACTGCGCCGCCATGCCCTGGGCATCCTGCGCATGCTGCTGGAAAAGCGCCTGCCGGTCTCGCTGATGCAATTGCTGGACAACGCCGCCCGGCAGTTCGCCGGCAATGCCAGCTTCAAGGATCCAGGCAGCGATGTGCTGCCTTTCCTGTACGACCGCCTGCGCGGCCTGCTGCGCGAGCGCGGCTATTCGCCGAACGAAATCGAAGCCGTCGTGGCGCAACAGCCTGAGCGGCTCGACAACATCATCGAGCGGCTCGATGCGGTGCAGGCGTTTGCCGCGCTGCCGGAAGCGGAAGCGCTGGCGGCTGCCAACAAGCGTATCACCAACATCCTGAAAAAGACCGAAGGCGTCGGCAGCACGGTGCAGCCGGATCTGCTGCAGGACAGCGCAGAACAATCGCTGTTCGCCGCCATGAATGCGCTCAAGCCGGAAGTCGACGCCGCCTTTGCCAAAGGCGATTTCAGCACTGCGCTGAAAGCCCTGGCGCGGCTGCGCGAGAATGTCGACGGCTTCTTCAATGACGTCATGGTGATGGCCGACGACCTGCAATTGCGCAACAACCGCCTGGCCTTGCTGGCGAACCTGCATGTGATGCTGAACCAGGTCGCCGACATTTCCAAGCTGGCGGCGTAAACGGACAACGAACAGCTATGAAACTGATCATCCTGGACCGCGACGGCGTCATCAACCACGACTCGGACGCTTTCATCAAATCGCCCGCCGAGTGGGTGCCGATCAAAGGTTCGCTGGAAGCCATCGCGCGCCTCAACCAGGCCGGCTACCGGGTGGTGGTGGCGACCAACCAGTCGGGCATTGCGCGCGGCCTGTTCGACATGCAGGCGCTGATGGCTATCCATCAGAAGATGCATGAGGCAGCGCAGCTGGTCGGCGCCGAAATCGACGCAATCTTTTTCTGTCCGCATGCGGCCGACGACAACTGCGATTGCCGCAAGCCGAAAGCCGGCATGTTCCACGATATCGGCAAGCGCTTCGAGATCAGCCTGCGCGGCGGCGTGGCCACGGTAGGCGACTCGCTGCGCGACCTGCAGGCCGGCTTCGTCGCCGGTTGCGCGCCGTATCTGGTGCTGACCGGCAAAGGCGAGAAGACCCGCGAAAAAGGCGGTCTGCCGCCCGGCACCCTGATTTATCCGGACCTGGCGGCGGTGGTTGATTTCCTGCTGAAAAAGCCGATGGAACTGGCAGTGTGATTTCACGCTGAGGGGCCGTGGGCGCCTCAGCGTGCTTGTTTAGAAAAAATACCTGGAGTCTGCATGTTGCGTTTTTCCCTGTTTCTGCGTTCGCTGCTGTTTGCCGTATTGATGGCGATCCTCACCGTGGTCTGGTCGTTCGCCTGCGTTTTGTTTGCGCCATTTCCCTACGCGCGCCGCTATTACCTGACGGCGCGCTGGAACGTCATCGTGGTGTGGATGGCCAAGGTCATCTGCGGCATCCGCTACGAGGTCAAGGGCTTCGAGAATTTCCCGGATGCGCCGGCAGTCGTGCTGAGCAAGCATCAGTCGGCCTGGGAAACCATCTTCCTGCTGCAGATGACGCCGCGGCCGCTGGTGTTCGTGTTCAAGAAATCGCTGACCTACATCCCCTTCTTCGGCTGGGGCATCGCCCTGCTGCGCATGATTCCAATCGACCGCAGCAAAGGCCGCGACGCTTTCGCCCAGGTGGTGGTGCAAGGCCGCAAGCGGCTGGCTGACGGCCAATGGATCATCATGTTCCCGGAAGGCACGCGGATTCCGGTCGGCCAGACCGGCAAGTACAAGAATGGCGGCACCCGCCTGGCGGTTGAAACCAATACCGTGGTGGTGCCGATCGCCCATAACGCCGGCGAATGCTGGCCGAAGAATTCCTTCATCAAGAAGCCGGGCCTGATCACGGTCTCCATCGGCAAGCCGATCGCTCCGGAAAACCTGGATAGCAGCGAGCTCATGGCAAAAGTCGAAAATTGGATAGAATCTGAAATGCGGGTGATTTCACCCCATGTCTATTCCAAGCAAAAATAATATTCACTAGCCAACATTGAAACTATTGCATCAAAAACCAATGAAGCCACGCCTGGGGCCGGATGCACGGCCCCAGGGCAAGCTGCCGCAGCAACAAGCGTTGCAGCTGGACCTGTTTGCCGACGATTCAATCGCCAGCACGCCAGCAGCACCGCAAGCCCCCCATCCAAGATCGGATCCTCGCTTAGTACCGGCGCCGCAGACGCCCCTGGCCGGCGAAGCTGTCGCGCTGGCGCCAGGCAAGCGCCGCCTGCATTTTGGCGAACACATCCTCGATTACACCCTGCTGCGCTCCAAACGACGCTCCATCGGCTTCCTGATCAGCGACGACGGCCTGCGCGTCACCGCCCCGAAATGGGTCACGCTGGGCGATATTGAAGAGGCCATCCGCGAAAAGAAACGTTGGATTTTCACCAAGCTGAGCGAGTACCGCGATCGCTCCACCCGCCGCATGCAGCCGCAGATGCAATGGCGCGACGGCGAGACGCTGCCCTACATGGGCCGCAGCATCACCCTGCGCATCCACGCCACGCAAAAAGCCGGCATCCATTTCGACGACGCCAGCGACCAGCTGATCGTCTGCCTGCCGGCCGATGCCGGCGAGCAGCAGCTCAAGGATCGCGTATTGGGCTGGCTGCAGCTGGAAGCCAAGCGCGTGTTCGGCGAGCGCCTGCCGATCTATGCGAAAAAGCTGGGCGTCACCTACCAGTCGTTTGCGCTGTCGTCGGCCACCACGCAATGGGGTTCGTGCACTTCTGAAGGCAAAATCCGCCTCAACTGGCGGCTGATGCATTTCGCGCTGCCGCTGATCGACTACGTGATCGCACACGAGTTGTCGCATCTGCGCGAGATGAACCACAGCCCGCGTTTCTGGGCCACGGTGCAATCGATTTTCCCCGAGTTTGAAACCGCCCGGAAAACCCTGCGCGACAGCGCCCAGGAAACCCTGCCGGTTTTTTAAGGCCGGGGCCTGGCGCACGCTGCCGCCCGCGCCGCCTTAAAATAGCGACGCAGGTTTTAAGAAAATCTCCCTTCCCAACCATCGAGAACAATCATGCGAATCCTCCATACCATGCTGCGCGTCGGCAATCTGCAACGCTCCATCGATTTCTACACCAAGGTGCTGGGCATGAAGCTGCTGCGCACCAACGACAATCCAGAGTACAAATACACCCTGGCTTTTGTCGGCTACGGCAGCAATCCCGACCATGCGGAACTTGAACTGACCTATAACTACGGCGTCGACAGCTACGAGCAGGGCACCGCCTTCGGCCACCTGGCGGTGGCTGTGGAAGACGCCTACAAGGCCTGCGCCGACGTCAAGGCGCAAGGCGGCAACGTCACGCGCGAAGCCGGTCCGGTCAAGGGCGGTAGTACGGTAATCGCTTTTGTGCAGGATCCCGATGGCTATAAGATCGAACTGATCGAACGCAAGGACGGCAATTCCGCCAGCGCTGCTTTATAAGCTGTGCTTGGGACTGGCCGTACCTTGCGCCAGTCCTAGGGCCTGTTGACAGCCCGAGTCCAGACAAGAATAAACGGCGGCTTCCAAACGGCAGCAGAGTGCTGGTCTGCGGCTTGATCGCCGGCGGCGCGGTCAACGTCAGCTTCGGCTGGCAAGACAGTCAATCACGCGCCCCTCCTGTGCCGGAGAAGACGCGTCGGTACTGCGGAGAAATCAGGCCAGGCGATTCGCCAGCGCCACAAACAATTCCATCGGCACGGTTTCAGGCCGCGACTGCGGATCGACGCCTGCATCAATCAAGTCGTTCTCGGTGAACATCCCGGCCAGGCAGTTGCGGATCACCTTGCGCCTTTGCGTAAAGGCTTTCAGCACGACATCTTCCAGTTTCTTCTGGTCGCAAGCCAGGGGCTGGGCGATCGGAATCATCCGCACGATGGCAGACTCCACTTTCGGCGGCGGATCGAAGGCGGTCGGCGGCACGATGAACATCAGCTGCATGGTGTAGCGCCATTGCAGCATGACGGACAGGCGGCCAAATGCCTTGCTGCCCGGCTCGGCGACCATGCGTTCCACCACTTCCTTTTGCAGCATGAAGTGCTGGTCCTGCACCTGCGGCGCGATCTGCGCCAAGTGGAACAGCAAGGGGCTGGAAATGTTGTATGGCAGATTGCCGACCACGCGCAATTTCTTGCCGCCGTTCAGGGGAATGCTGCTGAAATCGAATTTCAGCGCATCGGCGGAATGCACATGCAGGCGCGCCGGATCGAAATTCTTTTGCAGGCGCGCCACCAGGTCGCGATCCAGTTCGACCACGTGCAATTGCTGCAAGGACTCCAGCAACAGGCTGGTCATGGCCGCCAGGCCGGGGCCGATTTCAACCATGTTGTCGTCGGCTTGCGGCGCTATCGCGCTGATGATGTTGTACAGCACGGTGTCATCAGTCAGGAAATTCTGGCCGAAGCGCTTGCGGGGAATGTGATTCTTCATATTTTTCTTTATTTGCGAGGCAGAGCAGCTAAAACAGACAGGCGTTGTTCAAGCGTCGAAGCAAGGAGCTACTTTTTCCCGGATTGGCTCAAGCGCACCATCTGTGCCGCAGCATTCAGCGCAGCCAGCATGCTGCCGTGATCGGCGCGGCCGAGGCCGGCAGCGGCGAGATCCAGGGCGGTGCCGTGATCGACCGAAGTACGGATAAACGGCAAGCCGAGCGTGATGTTGATGCCGTGTCCGAAACTGGCATATTTCAATACCGGCAAACCCTGGTCGTGATACATCGCCAAGACGCAGTCGGCATCCGCCAGGTATTTTTGCTGGAACAGTGTATCGGCAGGATAAGGGCCGCTCACCGAAATGCCATTCGCCTTGGCGGCCTGCAATACGGGGCTGATGATATCGATTTCTTCGCGGCCCAGATAGCCGCCCTCGCCCGCATGCGGATTGAGGCCGGTCACCAGGATGCGCGGCTGCGCCAGCCCGAATTTATTCTTCAGATCGGCATGCAGGATAGCGATAGTGCGGCTCAGGCTTTCAAAAGTGAGCGCCGCGGCGACGTCTTTCAGCGCCAGGTGCGTGGTCGCCAGGGCCACGCGCAGCGGCGGCGTGGTGCGGTCGGTCGCCAGCATCATGACTACCTGGGCGGTAGCGCTTTTTTCAGCCAGGTATTCGGTATGGCCGGTGAACGCCACGCCGGCATCGTTGATGGTGCTTTTTTGCAGCGGCGCGGTGACGATGCCGTCGAAAATTCCCTGCTGCGCGCCGGCAATCGCGATATCCAGCGTGCGCAGCACTGCCCGCCCGTTACGCGCATCCAGCACGCCTGGCTGCACATGGGCATCCAGCTGGCAATCGATCACGGCAATCTGGTCAGTTGAGAAATTCGGCAAGCCATTGTTGCGGAAGGCTTGCTGCGACAGGGCGACCAGCCTGATCTGCGGATCGATCGCCGCCGCAGTCATCGCCAGGAAAGCCGCGTCGCCGATCAGCACGCTCTTGATCTGGGCGCGCAGTTCCCAGGCGGCCCTGATCGAGACTTCAGGGCCGATGCCGGCCGGCTCGCCGCAGGTGACGGCCAATACCGGCCGCTGTTGTGCGCCGGTATCGGCCGTGGAAGGATCAGACATGCGCAGCTTTCAGGACAACGCGATCAGTGATCGTCGTTGCGGTATTCGACATAAGTACGGTCGCGCAACTGGCGCAGCCATTCGTTGGTGGCTTCCTCAGTCTTGCGTTCGCGGATCGCCATGCGGGCCGCCAGGCGCTGGCGCTCTTTCGACACATCGTTGGTCTTGCGTTCCACCACCTGGATCAGGTGGTAGCCGAATGGCGATTCGATAGGTTCGCTGACCTGGCCGGGCTTCAAGGCATCCATCGCGCGTTCGAATTCAGGCACGGTGTCGCCGGGATACACCCAGCCCAGATCGCCGCCCTTGGATGCCGACAAATCGTTGGAATACTGCTTGGCCAGGTCTTCAAACTTGGCGGCGTTGTTGTCCAGGCGTTCTTTCAAATCGACCAGCCGGCGGCGCGCTTCCGCCGCGGTCACGGTTGGCGTGACCTTGATCAGGATATGGCGCACATGGGTCTGCTGCACCGGTGCGGCGGCCGTATCTTTGGGCGCGCTGGCAGCGGCACGCTTGTTGATCAGCTTGACGATATGAAAACCGTTGGCGCTCTTCAGGATTGTCGATACCTGGCCGGGAGCCAGGTTGGCGACCGCCTCGACATACAAGGAAGGCAGGCGGTCTTGCGAACGCCATCCCATGTCGCCGCCGGTGAGGGCATCGCTGGCATCGGAAAATGCTGCAGCCACAGCGGCGAAATTGCCGCCGGATTTGATCTGCTGCATGGCTTCTTCCGCACGCTTGGCGCGCTGCGCAATCTGCTCGGCCGTTGCGTTTTCAGGAACGCGTACCAGAATCTGCGCTAAATCCAGTTCCTGTGCATTTTGCTTGTTGCTGCTGTCGGCGGCGATGTAATTATCGACTTCCGATTCCGAAATCTGGATCTTGTTGTCGACTTCGCGTTCACGCAGGCGCTGCAACAGCATTTCCTGCCGGATTTCCTCGCGGAACGCAGGGTAGGGAATTTTATCCTGGGCCAGCTGACGCTGGAAATCCGCCATCGACAGCTTGTTTTGCTCGGCAATCCGGCCGATTGCACGGTCCAGCATGACGTCATCTACCGACAAACCGTTTTCTTTCGCCAGCTGCACTTCGGCGCGTTCAAGAATCATGCGCTCAAGCAATTGTTTTTGCAGCTCAGCCACTGGCGGCAATTCAATATTCTGTGCCTTCATGCGCTGCACCACATCGCCCATGCGCTTGGCCAATTCCTGCTGAGTGATCACATCCGTGTTCACCACCGCGAGGATGGCGTCGACAGTTTGCGGAGCCGCCTTGGATGCCGGCGCTGCCGTTGCAGCTGCCGGGGCTACCAGGGGAGGCGTAATCTGCTTCGACGCAGCTTGCGCCCAGGCGCCGCCGGCAGTGGCGGACAACAGCACGAATGCAATTGCCGTGAGTTGAGTTTGATTGGTTTTACGCATAATTGGAAAAACGTTCATGGGTGAGAATAATCTGAAGAATGACGGGGAGAATAACAGGTTCAACGGCTAATGAAAGAGTCTGGCTGATTGATATTCTGATAACCTGGAACGCTGCTACGCAGGGCTTGCATCGGATTCGACCCGATACTTGATAAACCATTCAACTCAAGTTGCACGAATATACCCGTAGTCGTGCGGGTTGACGACGTCGGCGTACGCTGGCCCACCACGCGGAAGACCCAGCAATCGGCCTTGTACTCCAGTCCAAGCAGGCTTTGTCCGACGGTTTTTTCCTGCAAGGAATAACTTACGCGGCCTACGCCATACCAGCGCTTGCTCAAGGGCCATTGGGCGGATACGTCGAATTGCTTCAGGTATTTATTGTCCAGCAGCAGCGGATCAAAGTTGTTGTGATCCAGCTGATAGGAGAAATTGATGACTTTTTTCGGACCTGGCTGCCATTTGATGTTGGAACTGGCGCGCACCCATTGATTATTGCTCTGGCTGTATTGAATGGTGTTGTCGACACCCAGTGTCGGCGTTACCTGGCCACCCGCCATCAGCAGCAAATCGGAGCGGCTGGTGGTGATGTTGTCGGTAGCGTTCAAGGCAACACGCGGTTGGGTAAAGTACATGCGCTGACCGATACCAAGGCGCAGGCGTTCTACGCCTGATTCCTCGATAAAGCGGGAGATCAGGGCGGTGGTCAATTGATTGGCGTCGCTGATGCGGTCATGGCCTGTATAGCGGTTTTCCGTAAAGATCTGGGCAAAGTTGAAATCCGCCGCGCCGCTGTCGAATAAGGGAAACTGGCTCTGGTCATGGTACGGCGTGCGGACATAGAACACGCGCGGCTCCAGCGTCTGCGTCATTGGCTTGCCGAAGAATTTGGCGTCGCGTTCGAAGATCAGTCCGGCATCCAGCGAAAAAGTCGGCAAGACCCGGCTGAAATCGTTGCCCAGGGATGTCGAGCCGGTTATACCCGGCGCCTGGGTGGGCGGATTTGGTATGCCGAATTTGTTCGGCGTGATGTTATAGGCGGTGGCATCCAGCTGGATCTTTGGCGTAATGAAATAACCCGGACGGATGATCGGATAGGAAAGCTGCGGATTGATGTAGACCCGCTCGCCGCCCAGTGGATTTAAAGTACTGCTGACGTAAGTCGTGTTGCTGCCTTGCGGAAAATCATACTGGCTATTCCAGAAACGCGTGTATTGCGCGTTCACGGTCCAGTCGAAACCGTAGATGTCCTGTTTACCCGCAGTAAACGTCACTTGCGGCATGCGGTCATAAGGACGGCTGAGCGTTGGATTTCCTGCAGCATTAAAATCCTGCAGGATCTGATAGCGCGAAGCCAGCGCCGCCACGCTCCAGAACGAACCGCTGTAGTTCAAATCGAATTCTCGATTCAAGGTACGCAAGGAGCTTTGTGTGATCGAGCGCGTGAAATCGTCTGAATAGTTGTTATCCGAGGCAAAATTCACGTTCCAGCCCATCGTCAAGCCGGGATACAGCGTCTGCGTATGGATCGACTGCAAGGCATAGCGATCGCTCTTGGTCAGCCTGTCGTCAGGCAAGTACTCAACCTTGGTCTGGCCGCTATAACCGGCGCCCATATAACGCGCATCCGCCCCCATCTGCAAACCGCGCTGGCTGATGATGTTGGGATAGACCGTCAAATCGCGATTCGGCGCGATGTTGAAGTAGTACGGCAGGTTGAATTCCAGGCCGCCATTGTTGGTGGTGCCGATGATCGGCGGCAAAACGCCGGACTGCCGGTCATTCGATAGCGGGAAAGACATGCTCGGCGCGCCCAGGATAGGCACGCTCTTGAAATACAGGATGCCGTTGTGGGCAACCCCTTCGCCCAGGCCGCTGTCGACATCCAGCGTACTGGACTTGATGTACCAGTCCGGCTTGGTGCCAGGACAGGTCGTATAGTTGCCTTTGACGATTTCCGAGCGGTCCTCATCGAGAAAATTGATGCGCTCGGCGCTGCCGTGGCCATCGTTGGCCACGAACCAGTAGGTCGGATTGGTCAGGTAGCCTTGCCCTGAATCCATGTTCAGCTTCAGGTCGTCGCCGGTGTACCTGTCGCCATAGCGATTCATCCGAACGCAGCCATGGGCTTCCGCCTCATTCTCGACAATCCGGTAAATCCCCGTCTTGGATTTGACGTTGGTGCCGCCGCGGGTCAGGTCCACATCGTTATCCAGGTTCAGCAAACGGTCCGGTCGGCCGGTCATCTGTTCGGCCTCGATGTTGGTCGGCGCATCGGTATCGTTGACGCGCGGCGGCTTGGCTTTCGGCGGACTTGCCTGCGCATCCGGCGCTGCCGGCGTCGCCACTTCGACTGCCTGCGCCCAGGCCCACATCGGCATGGAAACCGCCGCAATGACCGAAGCCACCAGAATGGTCATGCGCCGTAAAGCCGGCAATTGGGACGCAGCCGGACCGGACCGGAGCGGACCTGAACATGGCTGGGGATACTGAGGAAGCGCTGAGGAGGACCGGGTCATGAAATGAATTTGGCAAACACCATAGCAGGCGATTTTTTGAAATTAATCCCTTATTATATGGGAACTCACCATCAACAGCCGTTTTACTGGATTGCTTAATGTCTTTATCACAGTCTGCCCCTGCTTTACCCGATCTGCGCCAGACTCAAATTGTCGAATGGCTAACTACGCTCAGCGACATTCCCACCTTGCCCGCGACCTTGCGCCCGGCCTCCGCCGACGCCAGCTTCCGCCGTTATTTCCGTATCGATGCGGTCGGCGTAGACACGGCCGCCGGCGGCACCCTGATCGTGATGGATGCGCCGCCGCCGCAGGAAGATGTGCGCCCTTTCATTGAGATCGGCGCGCTGTTTGCCGGCATCGGCCTGTCGGTGCCGGCGGTCCTGGCGCGGGACGTCGAACACGGTTTCCTGCTGCTGTCCGATCTGGGTTCCACGACTTATCTGCAGCAACTCACCAGCGACGGCAGTATCGAAAATGCCCACAAGCTCTATATGGATGCCATCGACGCGCTGGTATTGCTGCAAACCAAGAGCCAGCCGGATGTGCTGCCGGAATACGACCGCGCCTTCCTGTTGCGAGAATTGCAAATATTCCCTGAGTGGTACATCGGCAAGCATCTGAAGGCCACCCTCAGCGACCAGCAAAGCGCCGATCTCGACAAGGTGTTCGACGCCATCCTCGCCAACAACCTGGCGCAACCGCAGGTGTTCATCCACCGCGACTACCATTCGCGCAACCTGATGGTGCTCGCCGGCGGCAATCCTGGCGTGCTCGATTTCCAGGGCGCGCTGTACGGCCCGATCAGCTACGACATCGTTTCGCTGCTGCGCGACGTCTACATCCAATGGGACGAAGCCCAGGTGCTGGACTGGATGATCCGCTACTGGGAACGGGCCAAGCGCGCCGGCCTGCCGGTGGCGCCGGACATCGACAGCTTCTACCGCGATTTCGAGTACATGGGCTTGCAGCGGCACCTGAAAATCCTCGGCCTGTTCGCGCGCCTGTATCACCGCGACGGCAAGGAAGCCTATCTCAAGGATATCCCGCTGGTCATGGATTACGTCCGCAAGACGGCATTGCGCTACCGCGAACTGATACCGCTGGTGCGCATGCTGGACAAGCTGGAAGATAAAACGGTGCAAGTCGGCTATACCTTCTAACCAACCGCAGCACGAATAAAGCATCCATGAAAGCAATGATATTTGCGGCCGGCCGCGGCGAGCGCATGCGCCCGCTGACCGACACCATTCCCAAGCCCTTGCTCAAGGTCCGCGGCCGGCCGCTGATCGTCTGGCACATCGTCAACCTGGTGCGCGCCGGCATTACCGAGATCGTCATCAACCACGCCCATCTGGGGCAAATGATTGAAGAGGCGCTGGGCGACGGCAGCAAATACGGCGCCGCCATCCGCTATTCACCGGAAAGCGTGGCGCTGGAAACCGCCGGCGGCATCGCCTACGCCCGCCATCTGCTCGGCGAACAACCGTTCGTGGCAATTGCCGGCGATGTCTACTGCCCGCATTTCGATTTTGAACAGGTCAAAAATACGCTGGAAGACAACGACCTGTGGGGCCAGCCCTACCCGCTCGACAAGCGCGACGTAGCCTGGCTCTACCTGGTGAAAAATCCGGCCCATCATCCGCAAGGCGACTTTGGCCTGCACAGTTTTTCGGTCAGCAACGAGTGCGAGCCCGGCCATACCTATACTTACTCGGGCATCGGCGTCTATCGCCCCTCGATGTTCGATGCGGTCAGCCCCGGCCAGCCGGAAAAGCTGGTCACCCTGATGCGCGAATACGCAGCGCGCGGCCAGGTCGGCGGCGAGGTATACCGCGGCGCCTGGACCGACGTCGGCACCATCGAACGCCTGGATCAACTCAACGCGCCGCTTTGACGCGTCACGCGACAACCTGTTACGAAAGACCGCCAGCATGACTCCTTACAGCACACGCCGCAGCACACTGATCGCGCAAATGCAAGCCATGGGCGGGGGCGTCGCCATCATCTCCACCGCGCCGGAAGCAATGCGCAACGCCGATTCCGATTTCCCCTATCGCCACGACAGCAGCTTCTACTATCTGTCCGGCTTCACCGAACCGGACGCCGTGATCGTGCTGGTCGCCGGCAAAGATCCAAAGGCGATTTTGTTCTGCCGCGAGAAAAACCTGGAACGGGAAATCTGGGACGGCTTCCGCTTCGGCCCGGCTGCCGCGCGTGAACAACTGGGCTTCGACGCCGCCTTTGCGATCGACGAGATCGACAGCGAAATGCCGAAGCTGCTGGCCGATGCGCCGGCGATTTTTTACACGCTGGGCAAGCAGGCCAACCGCGACAGCCAGCTGCAAGGCTGGCTCGCCAAGCTGGCCGGCCAGGCGCGCGTCGGCGTCAGCGCGCCGGCCACCATCCACAGCCTGGATCCGTTGCTGGCCGAAATGCGGCTGTTCAAGGATGGCTCGGAACACGCCATCATGCAGCGCTCCGGCCAGATTGCCGCCGGCGCCCACCGCCGGGCGATGCGCATGGCGCGTCCCGGCCTGCGCGAATATCACCTGGAAGCGGAAATCCTGCACGAATTCCGCAGCAACGGCGCCGAATCGCCGGCCTATACCTCGATCGTCGCCGCCGGCGCCAACGCCTGCGTGCTGCACTACCGCGCCGGCAATACCGAACTGAAAGACGGCGACCTGGTGCTGATCGACGCCGGCTGCGAATTCGAAAGCTACGCCTCCGACATCACCCGCACCTTCCCTGCCAACGGCGTCTTCTCCGCCCCGCAAAAAGCCTTGTATGAGATCGTACTGGCGGCGCAGCACGCAGCGATTGCCGCCACCCGCCCTGGCCAGCGCTTCATCGATGGCCACAATGCCGCCCTGCGCGTGCTGGCGCAAGGCATGCTCGACACCGGCCTGCTCCTCAAGAACAAGGTCGGCAGCCTCGACGACGTCATTGCCAACGGCGATTACCGCCAGTTCTACATGCACAGCACCGGCCACTGGATCGGCCTCGACGTGCATGACGTCGGCGCTTACCGCGAACCAGGCGAAGCCGCGGCGGAAGGCCAGCAAAAGCCATGGCGCAAGCTGCAGCCGGGCATGGTCACCACGGTCGAACCCGGCATCTATGTGCGGCCGGCGGAAGGCGTGCCGGAAAAGTTCTGGCATATCGGCATCCGCATCGAAGACGACATCCTGGTGACTGCCGACGGCAATATCAACCTGACGCGCGACGTCCCGACCTCGGTGGCCGAGATCGAAGCCTTGATGCGCAAGTGACGCCAAGCCTGCCGCCTGGCTGCAATACGCTGCAGGCGCTGTTATCATGACAGCTATGACCATTGCTACCATCGCTGCCACACCCACCATCGTCGTGTTCGATCTCGGCGGCGTCCTGTTCGACTGGAATCCGGACTACCTGTTTCGCAAGCTGATCGCCGACGAAACGGAGCGCAAGTGGTTCCTCGCCAACATCTGCAACGGCGCATGGAATATCCAGCAGGACGGCGGCCGGCCGCTGGCTGAAGCAACCGCCAGCCTGAGCGCCCGCCATCCGGAACATGCATCGCTGATTGCAGCTTTCTATAGCCGCTGGACGGAAATGCTGGGCGGCACGCTGGCGCCGGGCCTGGCGATTCTCGATGCGCTGGAAGCCGGCGGCGTGCCCTTGTACGCCTTGACCAACTGGTCGGCCGAAACCTTCCCTTACGCCCGCGGCAACGCTCCTTACCAGCCGGTCCTGCAACGCTTCAAGGACATCCTGGTGTCGGGTGAAGAAAAACTGATCAAGCCGGATCCGCGCATCTACCAGCGCATGCTGGAACGCATACGCGTACATCATCCCGAGGCTCAGCCAGAACATCTGGTCTTCATCGACGACGTCGAACGGAATGTGCTGGCCGCGCGCGCACTCGGCTGGCGCGCCATCCATCACAGCGATCCGGCGGCAACCGCTGCGCAACTGCGCCACTGGGGCCTGCCGGCATGAACGAGAACGCCAATCTGCAGAACAAGAACGATGGCGATGCCGACATCGCCATCTGCGGCGCCGGCCCGGTCGGCCTGAGCCTGGCCGCACTGCTGGTAAAACGCGGAGTGCCGGCGGCACGCATCGCCCTGATCGACGCCAAGACGGTTGAACTGGCGCGCCAGGATCCGCGTTCGCTGGCGCTGTCCTACGGCAGCAGCCAGATCCTGCAGGCAATCGGCGCCTGGCCGATTGCCGCCACCGCAATTGACCAGATCCACGTCTCGCGCCGCGGCCATTTCGGCCGCACCCTGATCCAGCGCGACGAATTCCGGTTGCCCGCGCTCGGTTATGTTACGCGCTACGGTACGCTGGTGACTGCGCTCGCTGCGCTGCCGGCACTGCAAGATATCCAGCTGCTGCGGCCGCTGCAGGTAAGCGCCAGCACCGAATATGACGATCATGTGGAACTGCAGTTATCGGACGGCCGCGCCCTGCACGCCAAATTGCTGGTGCAGGCCGAAGGCGGCGTGTTCGGCGCGCAAAGCGACAAAGCGCTGCAGCGCGATTACCAGCAAGTCGGCATCGTCGCCCATGTCCAGGCCAGCGCCCCGATTGCCCAGCGCGCCTTTGAGCGCTTCACCGAGCAGGGCCCGCTGGCGCTGCTGCCGCAGGACGACGGCCACGGCAACAACTATGCATTGGTCTGGTGCGTGCGCCCTGCTACCGCCGATAATTTGCTGGCGCTGGACGACGCCGCTTTCCTGGAAGCGTTGATGCAAGCCTTCGGAGGCCGCCTGGGACGGTTCACCAGGACCACGCCGCGCAACAGTTTTCCGCTCGGCCTGAATGCACGTCCCGCCGCCTCGGCCAGGACAGTAGCGATCGGCAACGCGGCCCAAACCCTGCATCCGGTCGCCGGCCAAGGCCTGAACCTGGGACTGCGCGACGCCACGGTGCTGGCGCGCATGTTGGCGACCGACATGTCCTCGGAGACGCTGCTGCAATTCACCGCCGCCAGGCAATCCGACCGCAGCCTGACGATACACCTGACCGACGTCATGGCGCGGGTCTTCGCCAGCGCGCCCGACGGCGCCTTGTCGCAAACCCTGCTCGGTCTTTCGCTCGGCCTGGTCGATGTGATCAAGCCGGCGCGGCGCTTGCTGGCACAGCAGATGATGTTCGGCCGGCGCTGACCGCGGGCCGCGGCGTTCAGTATAAAAAAAGCCGCGCCGGATAAACCTGGCGCGGCTTTTCGGCAAGAGCGGCCGGGGCTTACTCTATCCCTTTCACCATATCTTCAATCACCTTCTTGGCATCGCCGAACACCATCATGGTCTTGTCCATGTAGAACAGCTCATTATCCAGCCCGGCATAGCCGGAGGCCATCGAGCGTTTGTTGACGATGACGGTCTTGGCCTTGTAGGCTTCCAGGATAGGCATGCCGGCAATCGATGACTTCGGATCCTTGGCTGCCGGATTGACGACGTCGTTGGCGCCCAGCACCAGCACCACATCAGCCTGTGCGAATTCGCTGTTGATGTCTTCCATCTCGAACACCTGGTCGTACGGCACTTCTGCTTCCGCCAGCAACACGTTCATGTGGCCTGGCATGCGCCCTGCCACCGGATGGATCGCAAACTTGACGGTGACGCCCTTGTGCGACAGCTTTTCAGCCAGTTCCATCAATGCGTGCTGCGCGCGCGCCACCGCCAGGCCGTAGCCGGGAACGATGATGACGGTTTCAGCATTTCCCAGCAGGAACGAGGCATCGTCGGCGGAGCCGGATTTCACCGGGCGCTGGGCTTGTGCGCCGGCCGATGCCGCAGCAGCCGCATCGCCGCCAAAGCCGCCCAGGATCACATTGAAGAACGAACGATTCATCGCCTTGCACATGATGTAGGACAGGATCGCGCCGCTGGAACCGACCAGCGAACCGGCGATGATCAGCATCGAATTGTTCAGCGAAAAACCGATGCCGGCCGCGGCCCAGCCCGAATAACTGTTGAGCATCGACACCACCACCGGCATATCGGCGCCGCCGATCGGGATGATGATCAGCACACCCAGCGCAAACGCAATGACAGCCATCAGGATGAAGGGCAGCCAGGACTGGGTCAGCACGAAGATAAGCCCCAGCCCCAGCATCGCTACGGCCAGCAGCAGGTTGATGAAATGCTGGCCGCGGAAACTCACCGGGGCGCCCTGGAACAGGCGGAATTTATACTTGCCCGACAATTTGCCGAAGGCGATCACCGAACCCGAGAAGGTAATCGCGCCGACGAAGGTGCCGATGAACAGTTCGATGCGATTGCCGGCCGGCAGCGCCTCGCCGTGCGCCGCGATGCCGAAAGCCCAGGGCTCGGACACCGCCGCCACCGCGATGCAGACCGCCGCCAGGCCGATCAGCGAGTGCATCGCCGCCACCAGCTCGGGCATCTTGGTCATCTCGACGCGCTTGGCCAGCACCGCGCCGATGCCGCCGCCGACGACCACGCCGCCGGCCACCAGCCAGAAACCCAGGCCTGCGCCCTGCGATTCCGCTTTCAGCTTGACGATCAGGGCAATCGTGGTGACTACCGCGATCGCCATGCCGGCCATGCCGAAGGCATTGCCGCGCCGCGCCGATGATGGATGCGACAAACCCTTGAGCGCCTGGATGAAACAGACCGAGGCGATCAGGTACAGCAAGGTCACCAGGTTCATGCTCATTGCGCCGCTCCCTCTTTAGCCGCCGGCTTGGCCTTCGGCTCTTTTTTCTTGAACATTTCCAGCATGCGCTGGGTCACCAGGAAGCCGCCGAACACATTGACTGCCGCCAGCGCCACCGCCAGCGTGCCGGCGACCTGGCCAACCATGCCTTCGGTCAGGCCGGCCGCCAGCATGGCGCCGATGATGATGATGGCGGAAATGGCGTTGGTAACCGCCATCAGCGGCGTATGCAGCGCCGGCGTGACGGTCCAGACCACGTGGTAGCCGACGTAGATCGCCAGTACGAAGATGATCAGGTTGGTGATGGTGTGCGTGACTTCCATGGTTTCCCTTTAATAGAGCGAGTTCGAATGACTTCCACTACGTCTAGGCGACTAAGCGACCCCGTCATTCCCGCGTACACGGGGATGACACGTCTTTTAGATCTTTTTCAAACCAGTGATCTTGTTGTCGTCGTCGACAAACACCACTTTCGGCACGTAGCTGCGCGCTTCTTCGTCGGAAAGCGGGGCGTAGGTGCAGATGATCAGCAGGTCGCCGAGATGGGCGCAGCGGGCGGCGGCGCCGTTCAGGGAAATCTCGCCGCTGCCGCGCTTGCCGCGGATAGCGTAGGTCGAAAAGCGCTGGCCGTTGTTGACGTTGTACAGCTCGATCTTTTCAAACTCGCGGATGTCGGCTGCTTCCAGCAGGTCTTCATCGATCCCGCACGAACCTTCATAGTGCAGGTCGGCTTGGGTAACGGTGGCGCGATGAATCTTTGCGCGCAGCATGATGCGTTGCATAGTTATTTCTCCAGTTTACAAGGCCGCCAGCCTCAGCCGGCGGCGCATTACAGCTTTATTTACAGCTATTGATAAAAAACGGCAGTACCTTCAAACACGATCGTTCAAGATACTTCCCTGCTTCCCTATTTGCGCAGTACCTCGCCGGCACTGCACAGCAAAGTGGCCGCCACTATATCGTCTTCACGATTAATCACAAGCCCGCCTTCGGCATTGATGATCAGCTTGAGGAAGTCCAGCAGGTTGCGCGCATACAGCGCCGAAGCATCGGCCGCCACCAGCGCCGCCAGGTTGCCTTCGCCGATGATGTGCACGCCGTGCTTGATGACGGTCTTGCCGCTTTCCGACAAGGGGCAGTTGCCGCCCTGGTCGACCGCCATGTCGAGGATCACTGAACCCGGCTTCATGGCCTTGACCGTCTCTTCGCTGATTAATACAGGCGCCTTGCGGCCGGGGATCAGCGCGGTGGTGATGATGATGTCGGCCTGCTTGGCGCGCTCGTGCACCAGTTCTGCCTGGCGCCGCATCCAGTCGGCCGGCATCGGCCGCGCATAGCCGCCCACGCCTTGGGCGATTTCCTTTTCTTCATCGGTAATGAATGGCACATCGAGGAATTTGGCGCCGAGCGACTCGATCTGCTCTTTTACAGCGGGCCGCACATCGGAAGCTTCGATCACCGCGCCCAGCCGCTTGGCGGTGGCGATCGCCTGCAGGCCGGCGACGCCGGCGCCCATGATCAGCATGCGCGCCGCCTTGACGGTGCCGGCTGCGGTCATCAGCATCGGCATGAAACGCTGATAGGTATTGGCCGCCATCAAGACCGCCTTGTAGCCGGCGATGTTGGCTTGCGACGACAGCACGTCCATCGACTGCGCCCGCGACGTGCGCGGCGCGGCCTCCAGCGAAAAGGCTGTCAGGCCGTGGCTTGCCATAACAGCAATATTGTCGGCATCAAAAGGATTGAGCATGCCCACCACCACCGTGCCGCTTTTCAGCAGGGGCAGTTCGTCGGCGCTGGGAGCGCGCACTTTCAGCACGGTTTCCATGCCGAATGCGGCGGCGGCGCTGACCACTTCAGCGCCGGCGGCGGCATAGGCTTCATCCGTAATACTGGAAGAAGTGCCTGCGCCAGACTGCACCAGCACCTGGTGCTTGGCCGCCACCAGCTTCTTTACCGTCTCCGGAGTCGCGGCAACCCGGGTTTCACCAGGCCGCGTCTCGGCGGGGATGCCGATTTTCATGTACTTCTCCCACTATGTTAAGAATTCTGTGGATTTATGGAGGATTTACCCTGGCAATCCCCCACAAACAGGTCGGAAACAGCGCAATCGGCCGCACCCGGGTGGCCTGGACATTGTCCCGTAATTATCTGCATGGAATATTACACGGAAAAATTGCGGCCAAACAACCTGCGTCTTGATGTAGGTTATTTATCCTAAAATTAGCTTCCCTGTTGCAATTATGGCTAGAATCTGATCCGGTCGCCGTATCGGGACATCTCTTCGCACTGCACAGGTACTTCTGATCGAAAAACGGCAGGCAAGTTAAAATATCGGATTAACCGAGGAATTTATGACTGACGTTTGGAAACCCTCCGTCACGGTCGCCGCGATCATAGAGCGCGACGGCCGCTTCTTGCTGATAGAAGAAGCGACCAGTGACGGCATCCGCATCAACCAGCCAGCCGGCCATCTCGATCCCAACGAGTCGCTGCTGCAGGCGGTCGCGCGCGAAACGCTGGAAGAAACAGCGCACGAATTCACCCCGACCGCGCTGGTCGGCATGTACATGGCCCGTTATGTGTCGGCGCGCACCGGCAAAGCGGTCACTTACTTGCGTTTCGCTTTCTGCGGCGACCTGGGCGCCCAGCACGAACAGCCGCTGGATCACGGCATCCTGCGCACCCTGTGGCTGTCGCGCGACGAAATGGCGGCCTGCAGCGAACGCCACCGCAGTCCGCAAGTGCTGCAATGCGTGGATGACTACCTGCGCGGCCAGCGCGCGCCCTTGTCCATGCTCAATACCCATCCCAGCGCCTATGGAGTAGAACATGAGCTCTCCTAAAAAGCGCGTGGTGATCGGCATGTCCGGCGGCGTCGACTCTTCGGTTTCGGCCTGGCTGCTGAAGCAACAGGGTTATGAAGTGATCGGCCTGTTCATGAAGAACTGGGAAGACGACGACGATTCCGAATACTGCTCGACCCGCCAAGACTGGATAGACGCGGTCAGCGTGGCCGACGTCATCGGCGTCGATATCGAAGCCGTGAATTTCGCCGCCGAGTACAAGGACCGGGTATTCGCCGAATTCCTGCGCGAGTACCAGGCCGGCCGCACGCCCAATCCGGACGTCCTCTGCAACGCCGAAATCAAGTTCAAGGCTTTCCTCGACCACGCCATGAAACTCGGCGCCGACCTGATCGCCACCGGCCACTACGCCCGCGTGCGGCAAGCCGATTCGGGACGTTTCGAGCTGCTCAAAGCGGTCGACGCCAGCAAGGACCAAAGCTATTTTCTGCACCGGCTGAACCAGTCGCAGCTCTCGCGCACCTTGTTTCCGCTGGGCGAAATCCAAAAGACCGAAGTGCGCAAGATCGCCGAACAGATCCAGCTGCCGAACGCCAGGAAGAAGGATTCCACCGGCATCTGCTTCATCGGCGAGCGGCCGTTCCGCGAATTCCTGAACCGCTACCTGTCTTACCAGCCGGGACCGATGAAAACGCCGGAAGGCGACGTGGTGGGCGAGCACGTCGGCCTGAGCTTTTACACGCTGGGGCAGCGCAAGGGCATCGGCCTGGGCGGCATGAAATCGCACAAGAACGCCGGCGGCGACAGCGATCCCTGGTATGTGGCGCGCAAGGATGTGGCAAGCAACACCTTGTACATCGTGCAGGGCCACGATCATCCGTGGCTGCTGTCGTCGACGCTGCAGGCAGGCCAGCTCAGCTGGGTCGCCGGCGAGGCGCCGCAAAACAGCCATCTGTCGGCCAAGACGCGTTACCGGCAGGCCGACATGGCATGTGCATTCGACAGCGTGAAAGTCGAGGCCGGCGAGAACTTCGCGCTGCGCTTCAGCGATCCGCAATGGGCCGTGACGCCAGGCCAGTCTGCAGTTCTGTACGATGGCGACGTCTGCCTCGGCGGCGGCATTATCGAATCCTCCGGCAACCTCGCCTGAGTCTGTATCTGCCGGTTTTACGTCTTGCAGGCGTAAAACCGGGCATCCCCGCATTCCGCGCCGTCCTGGCCGGATCATTCATCCCAATGAATCCGAAATTTTGCCCAAACACACTTTGTCGTGTAATTGCAACAATAAGTTCCAAAATATTATTGCTACTATAGGAATAGTAAATTTCCAATTAGGCTGTTTATTGTTGATAGTGAAGTCTCTACACTGAACTTCATCGATGGGCGCAACACACAAGCAACACTGAATCAGCAATGCAAGTGCGCCGCTCACCGAGGCAGGACCCGACGGGCAACATAGCTCCATGCCTGTGCCGCCGAGCCCGGTGCCATCTATCAACCATTGGAGAAAAACATGAATGCCAAACAACTTATCGCTGGTCTCGCCGTTTTAGCCGCTGCCGGCAGCGCTTTTGCAGTTACCCCATATCCGCCTGAAACACCGTTCGTCTCCACCAAATCGCGTGCCGACGTCCAGGCTGAAGTTGCGCAAGCGCAAAAAGACGGCACGCTGAACCAGGCGCGCAACCAGTATCCGACGGTTGCTGCCGCCGGCAAGACGGTCACCCGCGCTGAAGTCGTGAGCCAGATCGACAAGACCGAGCCATCGGTTTACAGCGGCAACTAAGCCGTAACAGCAACCGGCAATTAATATTAATCACTGATGCGACAGTAACTCTTCAGGTCTGAAGGGTTAAGCAAAACGCCAGCAATGCTGGCGTTTTGCTATTATCCGGTCATGGTCCCGCACGCCATGCCATAGCGTGGTCAGCGGCGTTGCGCTGCATCGACAGACCGCGTCAAAGGATCGCTTCAGAAGAACGTTTCAGAAGAACCTTTTAAAAGAACGTTTTAAAAGATCGCTTCAAAAGCTCATCAGATCATTGCTCAGACCTCTTTTTCGCTCCACTATTTCGGGTCACCATGCGGTCAATTACCCCTTCCAAGCCTCAACTTTCCATCAGCCTGCTGACGGCCTGTGCGCTGGCCATCCTGTTAAGCGGCTGCGCTGATTTCTCGGGCATCAATCCGCAATCCAAGCTGGCGGACGGCAGCACGCTGGCCGCAGGCTCTGCACTGAGCAACGTCGGCAATGCAGCCTGGCCGACCAGCGCCTGGTGGGAAAATTACCGCGATCCGCAGCTCAATGCCTTGGTGCAGCAGGCCGTGGCCGACAGCCCCAGCCTGAAAATCGCCCAGGCCCGCATCCGCCAGGCTTCTTCACTGGCCGGCGTGGCGCGCGCAGCAACCTTGCCCAAGGTCGGCGCCGAGGCCAGCAGCACGCGCGGCCTGTATTCCGAGGAATATATTTTCCCGCCGCCGCTGGGCGGCAGCTGGAACTGGGACAATGAAATCACCGTCAAGGCCGGCTACGACCTCGACTTGTGGGACAAGGACCGCAGCGCGCTGGAATCGGCGCTGGATACGGTCCACGTCAGCGCCGCCGAAGCCCGCAGCGCCCAATTGAATCTGGAAAGCGCCGTGGTGCGCGGCTATCTGCAACTGGCGACCCAGTTCGCGCTGCGCGATATCGCCAGCGCGACGCTGGCGCAGCAGACCTCTATCGCCAGCATCGCCCAGCGCAAGCTGAACGCCGGGCTCGGCACGCGGCTGGAAGTCGCCCAGGCTGAAACCGCCTTGCCCGATGCCCGTTCCAACATCGAGAAAATCGATGAGAACATCGCCTTGCTGCGCAACCAGATTGCCGCCTTGAGCGGCCAAGGTCCCGGCAGCGGCGAGGCCATCCAGCGGCCGCTGCTGGCCGCCGCGCTGACTGCGCCTGCCGACGGCGGCGACAGCAACGCACAGCTCCCGGTCGCCCTGCCCGACAACGTGCCGGCGCACCTGGTCGGCCGCCGTCCGGATGTGATCGCGCAACGCTGGCGGGTCGAGGCCATGAACAAGAATATCGATGTCGCCAAGGCCGCCTTTTATCCGGATATCAATATCTCTGCCTTCATCGGCCTGCAGGCACTCGGCTTCAGCAACTTCCTGAGCGCATCTTCCGGCGTGCGCGGCGCCGGTCCGGCCATTTCGCTGCCGATTTTTGAAGGCGGCCGCCTGCGCGCCAATCTGGGCGCCCAGACCGCTGCTCTCGACGGCGCGATTGAAAGTTACAACAACACGCTGGTGCAGGCCCTGCAAAGCGTGGCCGACCAGATCATCAAGCTGAAATCGGAACAGCAGCAGCGCGGCCAGTCGGAACAGGCGCTGGCGCTGTCGAAGAAATCCTACGACCTGGCCAGGCGCGGCTACCAGGCCGGCCTGATCGCCAACATCAACGTCATCCAAAGCCAGCTGGTGCTGCTGCAGCAGCAATTGCGCGTAGTCCAGATCCGCGCCGGCTACCTCGATAGCTGGGCGCAGCTGATGCAGGCGCTGGGCGGCGGCCTCGGCGACGACCTGCCGCAGCCGGCAGCGGCAGGCGGCGCCATCGCCGCCGGCAAATAAGCGGCAGCCATCATGAGCGAGACCGCAAGCATCCGCCAGTCCTGGCTGCATCACCTGGCGCAGGCCGGCGTCATCTGGGTAGAAAACCACGGCCAGGACCTGCTGCATGTCAGCAAGATCCTGCTGGCGACCCTGATGGCGCTGGGGCTCTCGCTATTGTTCGACCTATCCAAGCCCGGCACTGCCATGGTCACCGTCATCATCGTACTGCAGCCGCGCAGCGGCCTGGTGCTGGCGAAGGGTTTCTACCGCTTCATCGGCACCTCGGTCGGCGTCATCGTATCGATCATCCTGGCTGCCGCGTTTACCCAGCAGCCGGTGCTGTTCCTGGCGGCCGGCGCCTGCTGGCTGGCGTTCTGCACCGCCGGCTCGACCATCTTCCGCAACTTCCAGTCGTACGCCTTCGTGCTGGCCGGCTATACCCTGGTCATCGTCGGCTTGCCGGCCGCACTGCAGCCGGCCCAGGCTTTCGACATCGCCATGACGCGCCTGAGCGAAGTGATGCTGGGCCTGCTGTGCGCCGGCGTGGTCAGCGATGTGCTGTTTCCCAAGCATTTGTCCGACGTCCTGCTGCTGACGGTGCGCAAGCGCTTCGCCGACTTCAAGAAATTCATCGCGCTGGACGACAGCGCCGCGATGCCGCGGCCGGCACGCGAACGCATGGTGCTGCGCTTTATCGGCGAAGTGATTTCGCTGGAAGCGCTGCGCACTTCCTCGGTATTCGAAAGCGCCAGCGGCCATCTGCAAAGCCTGCAGCTGCGCCAGTTGAATACTGCCTTCATGACCGCATCCACCACCTTCCACTCGCTCGACCAGCTGTTCGGCCGCTTGCAGGCAGCCGGCAAGCGCAGCACGCTGGATGCCTTGATGATGGAGTACCGGGCGATTGCGCGCGCCCTCTCCAGCCAGGACCGCGCGCAGCTGAAACAGGTCCGCAACGGAATTCCCGGGCGCCTGGCCGCCCTGCGCCGCGGCCTGGCCGCCAGCGGCGGCGACGGCAGTCACCTGCTCGATTTCGATTCCGCCACCGAACTGCTGGCCAGGTTCGCCGACGAATTGCTGATCTACGCCAGGATCCATGCCATTGTGATCCAGGCCGAGATGCATATGGCGGACGACGTCCAGCTGCCGGCGCACTATGTCGCGCGCACCGATCCGACCCTGATCGTCACCTCGGCGCTGCGGGCGGCAATCGGCTTCATCCTTTCCGCCTGGTTCTGGATCCAGACCGGCTGGGTTTCCGGCACCGATGCGGTGGTGATGGCAACCGTGGTCAGCGCCCTGTTTGCGGCGGCTCCCTCGCCCATCAAAGTAGTGCGCCAATTCATGATCGGCGGCGCGCTGGGCGGATTTTTCGGCTTTTTGTCGGCCTACTACCTGCAATCGCAGGCCGAAAATTTCACCATGCTGTGCATTGCGCTGGCGCCCTTCATCCTGATCGGCGCCTGGCTCACCACCACCAGGAAATACGCCGGCATCGGCACCGGCATCCTGCTGTTTTTCTTTTCCTACGCCAGCATCGGCAGCAACTATCAGTTCGACATGCTGGAACTGCTCAACGGCATGGCCGGCGGCCTGCTCGGCGTCGCCATCGCTTCCGTGATGTACCAGATCATCGATCCCTCCGACAGCCGCTGGATCAAGCGCCGCCTGGCGCGCGCCCTGCGCAACCAGGTGGTGGAAGCCTGCAGCAGGCCGCTGCCGGGCCTTGCCGGGCGTTTTGAAAGCGGCACCCGCGACCTGCTGTCGCGCTTTGCGATCACCCATTCGCTGGATAACGAAGACGACCGCGCCGTCATGACCTGGCTGCTGTCGGTGCTGGAAGTCGGCCGCGCCGTGATCCAGCTGCGCCAGGAAGCCCTGAGCATCGGCAATCCGGAAGTACACGGCAAGATCGAGGCAAGCATAGGCGGCATCGCCCATCTGTTTGCGCGCCCCAGCCAAAGCCGCCTGCGGGCAGCGCTCGATGCCGTGCTGGCGGCGATTGCCGCGTGCGCCGAGATGCCGGCGGTGCTGGCCAACCTGCACCTGATGCGCGGCGCCATGCTGGAACGCGTCACCGTGCTGACGCCGGCCGAAACCACGGCGCCGCTATCACCCCTCAAACCAGCCACCGACACCACTACCGGGAATTGACCATGCCACGCGAAATCGCCCTCTTCGATGCACTCATCCCGACCTTGTTGCTGGTCTTCATCGCCTGTTTGTTCCTGCAGATGGCGGTCGACTGGCTGTTTACCCGCCTCGGGCTATACCGCTATGTCTGGCATCCCAGCCTGTTCCGCATCGCCCTGTTCTTTTGCATTTTCGGCGGCGCCGGGCTGCTGCTGCATGTTGTGTAATGCCTTGTTTAATTCGCTGTAGAAAATTTGTCCTAAGGTCGCCATGAAATCATCCACCCTCCTGAAAACCCTGCTGCAGGTCATCATCACCCTGCTTGTGGTCCTGATTGCCGTCTTGCTGGCGCGCGCGCTGTGGGACCGCTACATGAATACGCCCTGGACCCGCGACGGCCGGGTGCGCGCCGACGTCATCAGCGTCGCCGCCGACGTCTCCGGCATCGTGGTGGCGGTGCCGGTGGCCGACAACGGCTATGTGCACAAGGGCGACCTGCTGATGAAAATCGATCCGGCCCGCTATGTGCTGGCGCTGGCGCAGGCGGAAGCGCAGGTGACCGAACGCCGTGTCGGACTCACCACCAAGCAGCGCGACGCCGCGCGCCGCGCCAAGCTCGATGGCGATGTCATCTCCAATGAAAACCGGGAAAATTCCAGCGCCGACGCTTCCGCCGCCCAGGCCCTGTACCAGGCCGCGCTGGCCGCGCGCGACAGCGCCAGGCTGAACCTGGAGCGCACCGAAGTGCGGGCCACGGTAGACGGCTGGATCACCAACCTGAACGTGCATGCCGGCGATTTTGCCCAGGCCGGATCGCCCAAGCTGGCGGTGATCGACGCCAATTCATTCTGGGTCTACGGCTATTTTGAAGAGAACAAGCTGCCCTTGATGAAGGTCGGCGACGCGGTCGACATGCGCCTGCTCGGCAGCGAGCAGATCATCAACGGCCATGTCGACAGCATCTCGCGCGGCATCACCGACCGCGACAATGCGCTCGGCACTTATGGACTGGCCAATGTGAACCCCAGCTTCAACTGGGTGCGGCTGGCGCAGCGGGTGCCGGTGCGCATCCATATCGACAAGGTGCCGGACGGGATCACGCTGGCGGCCGGCATGACTTGCACCGTCATCGTCAAGCCGGGACAGCGCCCCGTAACGGCTGCAAAATAAACAAAGCCTGGGGCAAATCCCAGGCTTTGTTTCAATCCAGCTGCATATCGTTCCCGATCCAGTCCAGCACCGAGGCGTGCCGCGGCCGCCATCCCAGTTCCCTGCGCGCCTTGGCCGCCGACACCCGGCTGTTCGATCCGAAGGAATATACCGCGTGGCCGAATCCCCAGGCATCGATCGCGTCCTGCATCGGCCACGATTGCGCCGGCCCCAGTCCCAGGCGCGCGGCAATCGCGCCGACGATCTCGGCATACGAGGCCTGGCCGTTTTCGACAAAATAGAAGGAGCCGGCCGGCGCCTCCTTCAAGGCTAGCAAATACAATTCCGCCACGTCTTCGATGTGTACATTGGACCAGACGTTGACGCCCTTGCCGACATAGCGCGCGATGCCGCTGCTGCGCGCCTGCGCCACCAACGGCGGAATCTGCACGCTGTCGCGCTTGAGGCCGAGGCCGCTGCCGTAGATCATGGTGTTGCACAGGATGACCGAACGCACATCGCGTTGCGCGGCGTCGCGGATCAGCTGGTCCAGGGCGGCGCGCGCGGCCTTCTCCGGCGCCGGCGTGAACGGCGTGTCTTCGTCGAACACCTGCTCCGACAGCCGGTCGCCGCGGGCATCGTCGCCGATCACGCTGGAGCCGCTGGTGTGGATGAACGCCTTGCCGGAGCCGGCCAGTGCATCGAGCAGGGTTTGCACCGCGAACAGATTGTCCGAGCTGGCGGCATTGACGACTGCATCGGCGCGCTTGGCCTCACGGCTGAGGATGCCGCCGTCGGCCAGGGTTCCCAGCACCGGTGCTATGCCCAGCGCGGCCAGCCGCTCGGCCTGCTCCGGCGTCCGCACCAGCCCGCGCACCTTGTATCCCTCCCGCATGAAACGGGTGGCGACAGAGCCGCCGATGAATCCGCCTGCTCCAGTGATAAATACCTGCATGTTTTCTCCTGATCCGGGTTATGTCTGAGCGATGCCTGAGCGGCGATCGATACCGACACTATGCGCGCATGGTTTGTTGAGAAAAATGGGTGTATCGACAAATGATATTTGACTTAAACTCAACAACGTTTGACGATTACCCACGGTCGCGCACAAGGGGAAACTGCTTGGTCATGGCCAACTACGGCTAGTTGCAGCTTCGCATTGTTGCGAAAACAGCATAAAATCAGAACATCAACATTCATCATCAGGGAGGCGCATGAGCGCTGCACAATCACAACACGCCGACCTGAATCCGCCGCCGAAGCGCGTGGTCACGGCGGACCTGGTAGCCGGCCTCTCGATCGCCGGGCTGCTGCTGCCGGAAGCCGTCGCCTACTCCAGCATCGCCAACCTGCCGCCGCAAACCGGCGTCATCGCGCTGTTCGCCGGCCTGCTGTGCTACGGCCTGTTCGGCAGCAGCCGCTTTGCAATCGTCTCCGCCACGTCGTCCTCCGCGGCAGTGCTGGCGGCGGCCACGGCCTCCATGGCCAACGGCGACATCGGCCTGCGCATGACGCTGGCGATCGGCCTGGTGATGATCACCGGCCTGTTTTTCCTGCTGGCGGGACTGGCGCGCATGGGCAGCGTCACCGATTTCATCGCCAAGCCGGTGCTGCGCGGCTTTGCTTTCGGCCTGGCCATCGTCATCATTCTCAAGCAGTTCGCCGGCGTGGTCGGCGTCCATCCCGAACATAGCGACATGACCCGCTTCATTCCGGAAATGCTGGCGCAGGCCGGCCGCTGGAACTGGATCAGCGTCGCCGTCATGGCGGCAGCGCTGGCCCTGCTGTTCCTGTTTGCGCGGCTGCGGCGGGTGCCGGGCGCGCTGCTGGTGATCGTCATCGGCGTCGCTGCCGGCCAGTGGCTCAATCTGCAGCAATATGGCGTCGGCCTGGTCGGCAGCATCCATCTGCAGCTGGCGGTGCCGACCTTGCCCATGCTGTCGCGCGCCGACTGGCTGCGCCTCGGCGAGCTGGGCTTTGCCATGGGCATGATCCTGTATGCCGAATCGTATGGCGCGATCCGCAGCTTTGCCATCAAGCACGGCGACACCACGGCGCCCAACCGCGACCTGCTGGCGCTGGGCGCCTCCAACCTGCTGTCCGGCCTGTTCCACGGCATGCCGGTCGGCGCCGGTTATTCCGCCACCTCCGCCAATGAAGCGGCCGGCGCTACTTCGCGCCTGTCCGGCTGGGTGGCGGCGCTGGTGATGCTGGCGATCGTGCTGACCTTGCTGCCGGGGATAGCCCTGACGCCGGAGCCGGTGCTGGCGGCAATCGTGATCCACGCTGTCAGCCATACCCTCAATCCGATGGTGTTCCGCCCTTACTTCCAGTGGCGCCGCGACCGCCTGGTGGTGATCGCCTCGGTCATCGCCGTGCTGTTGCTGGGCGTGCTGGACGGCCTGCTGGCATCGATCGTGATCAGTATCTTCATGATGCTGCGGCAGTTTTCGCAATCCACCATTTCTATCCTTGGACAGCTCGGCGATACGCATGACTTCGTCAACATGCGCACCCATCCGGCCGCCCAGCCGGTAGCCGGCATCATCATTCTGCGTCCGAATGAGCCGCTGTTCTTCGCCAACGCCGAACGCATCCTGAACCAGGCGCGCCATTCCATCGCCGCCGCGCCGGGACTGCACACCGTGATCCTCAGCCTGGAAGAATCGCCCGACCTGGACAGTTCCAGCCTGGAAGGCCTGCACGATTTTTTCAGCTTCGTCAGCGCCAGCGGCTTGCGGCTGCTGCTCGCGCGCCTCAAGGATCCGGTTTACGACATCATGAAAAACGCTGTCGCGCCTGCCTTCCCGGCCGCCTCTCTCAGTGCGCTGAGCGTCGCCGAGGCAGTGCACCTGGCGTTGACGGCGCAACAGCCAACCAAGCAAGCTACCGATATCGTCCAGGGAGAATAATCATGCGTGCACGCTGGAAAATAATGACAGCTGCGCTTTGCGCGGCATTTGCGGCCAGCGCGACGGCAGCAGCCAATGCCGCCGAAATCGCCTTTTCCTCGCAAAGCGATTTCACCGAAATCAGCCTGAACATCAGGGATACCTATAACGGCAATCCGGATTCCATCGAACTGGAAGTGACGCTCAGCCAGGACGCGCAACAGCGCATGCAGGCGGCCACCAGCGCGGCGCTGGAGCAGGACCTGACCGTGCTGATCGACGGCAAGGCGGTCAGTACGTCCCGCGTCCAAAGCGCAATCGACGCACCGCAGATGCGTGTTTCCATCTCAAGGCAGGCCGCCATCGCGCTCCTGCCGACTCTGCTGGGCGTGAATGGCGGCGCCAGCCCGCCAGCCGCCCGGCCTGCCGTAACGGCAATAGCGCCGGCAACCAATCCAGAACCTTTGTTCGCCATGCCGCCGGTCGAGGCGCAAGCCCAGCAGGTAGTGCCGCCAACGGTCACGGATTCAGCGCCGGAAGCAGCGGCAGCAATGACGGCAATGACTGCGCCGGAGCCTGAGGCGCCGCTGTCGGCGCCGCCGACAGCCGCAGATCCAGCGCCGGAAGCAGCGGCAGCAATGACGGCAATGACAGCGCCGGAGCCGAATGCGCCAATGCCGCCGATGCTGCCGATTCCACCTGCGCCACCGGACCTTGGCGCAGCGCCGGCAGCAGATCCTGCGCCATCCGCACTGCCGCAAGAAACCGTCATGGCGCCAGCGGCGGTTGCGGCCGAATCGGCGGAGCCGGCCGTGCCGCTGGTTGCAGCCCCGCCGCCACCTCCGCCGCCACCTCCGCCGCAAGTGCCGCGCTGGGCAAGCGGCGCATGGCTGCCGACCAGCGCCACGCCATCTCCTTACGCTGAAATCTATTCGGGCGACGCGGTGGCAATCTCCGCGCATACGGTGAACGCCCTCGCCTGCAACCAAGCCAGGACCCATGTGCTGGAAAGCAGCTCGCAGCAAGTCCGGCTGCAAATCGACCCGGGCAGCGCGTGCATCATCGACAAGATACAGGTCGAACAACTGCGCATCAGCCCTTCGGCAACCCCAGGAAAGGTGGTGATTTCGCTATACGGTCCCGGCGACGACATGAACGGCGCCCCTGCCATCGAGGGCAGCTATCGGCGCAAGCCGTAACAACGGCGCGGGGCGGCGCGGAAAAACATGGTTCAGAAATTTCCGATACTATAGCGACTCGCTGAATGCGATGACGGAAACTCGCTGCCGTTTTGCAGGTCATACCCGGATGCATGGGCCTTCAGGGATGCAGCCGGCAATGGCGCTTCTGAATCCTATTTTCGCTGTTACATTTACGTCCAGATACTTCCAGATACTTTATGCAACGTTACTCAATCCCAGCCATCGTGCTGCACTGGCTGGTCGCTATTCTCATCGTTGCAGCTTTTGCATTGGGCCTGACGATGGTCGATATTCCCGGCCTCACGCCCACCAAGCTGAAATACTTTTCATGGCATAAATGGCTGGGCGTGACAGTGTTCGGCCTGGCCTGCCTGCGCCTCTTATGGCGCAAGGCAAAGGGCGCGCCGCCTTATCCGGCCAGCATGCAGCCCTGGCAGCAAATGGCCGCGCATGGCCTGCATGTGCTCTTGTATGTGCTGATATTCGCAGTGCCGCTGTCCGGCTATTTCTACAGCCTGGCGGCCGGCGTGCCGGTGACTTACCTGGGCATCTGGCCGATGCCGGTGCTGATCGCCACCAACCCGGATCTCAAGCCCGTCCTGAAACTGGTTCACTACACCCTCAACATGATCATGCTGGGCGCGGTTTCGCTGCACGTGCTGGCGGCGCTCAAGCATCACTTCATCGATCGCGACGGCGTGCTGAAACGCATGCTGCCCTAGTCCCTCAATCAAACAAAAGGAATTTTCATGACCTTGCAAAAGCTCACCCTTACAACCGCCGCCGGCCTGCTGGCCCTCGGCGCCAGCTGCTCGTCCATGGCCGCGCCGCTGAAAGCCGACCTGGCGAAAAGCAACGTGACCATCGTGTTCAAGCAGATGAACGTGCCGGTCGAAGCCAAGTTCAAGAAATTCACTTCGGCCATCGATTTCGACAGCGCCCAGCCTGCTTCCACAAAGGCCAGCGTCGACATCGACATCGCCAGCCTCGACCTGGGCGATCCTGAATACAACAAGGAAGTGCTGAAAAAAGAATGGTTCAATGCGGCGCAATTCGCCAAAGCCAGCTTTGTCGCCAGTTCGATCAAGGCCAGCGCCGGCGCGCCGGCAGGCAGCAAGTACGACGTCAGCGGCAAGCTGACCATCAAGGGCAAGACCACCGATGTCAGCTTCCCCTTGAGCGTCAAGAAAGAAGGCGGCGCCCAGGTGTTCGACGGCTCCCTGCCGATCAAGCGGCTCACCTACAATATCGGTGAGGGCGAATGGAAAGACACCAGCATGGTGGCGGACGAAATCACCATCAAGTTCCATCTTGTAGCGAATTAACCAGTCTGCTAAAACATCATCCCACTGAAAGGATCACTCGCAATGAAACTCAAGCTCATCATCGCCTCCCTGCTCGCCGCCAGCGCCGCCAGCGCATTTGCCACCGCGGACACATACACCATCGATCCCAACCACACCTATCCGAGCTTCACCGCGGACCACATGGGCATCTCGTTCTGGCGCGGCAAGTTTGAAAAAACCAGCGGCAGCGTCACCCTGGACCGCGCAGCCAAGACCGGTTCGATCGATATCCATATCGACCCGAGCACCATCGACTTCGGCCACGCCAAGATGAACGAGCATGCGTCCGGCCCGGACATGTTCGACGTCAAGAAATTTCCTGACGTGACCTACAAAAGCACTTCGATCCAGTTCGACGGCGACAAGCCGGTGGCCATCGACGGCGAGCTGACCCTGCATGGCGTCACCAAGCCGGTCAAGCTGACCATCAATTCGTTCAAGTGCATCATGCATCCGATGCTGAAACGCGAAGTGTGCGGCGCCGACGCCACTGCGGAATTCAACCGCAGCGACTTCGGCATCAGCTATGGCGTGCCGAAATTCGCGCCGGAAGTGAAACTGGCCATCCAGGTCGAAGCCGTCAAGAACAATTAATTCCAGCGTTGCCGAACAAGCCGGACAGCAGCGCGCTGGCCGGCTTTTTTTTGCCTCCGTTTTATCTCCGCAACAGCAACTGCAGTTCATCTGCCTGTAACACAAGCACGCTAAGATCTTCGCTCCGCCCCATCTTGCCGAGCCCGCCATGTCCTCCGACGACGCTACACCATGCAAACGCCGTACTTTTTTACGTAAAGTCGGCGCCGGCGCCGGCGTCCTGCTGAGCGGAGCGCCGCTGCATAGCGTCATCGCGCAAAGCGCAGGACCAGGCGCGGCGCCGGCCCTGGTCACCGCCGACAAGCTGCGGCCGCAAATGCCGAGCGGCGTGATGAGCGGCGACATCAGCCGCGACAAGGCGATTATCTGGAGCCGCGCCGACCGGCCTTCGCGCATGGTGGTGGAATATGCCGCCAACGAAAACTTCCAGAACGCGCAGACGATCAACGGGCCGATAGCCCTCTCCAGCAGCGACTTCTCGGCGCGGGTCGATCTCAGCGGCCTGCCCGGCGGACAAACCATTTTCTACCGCGTGCGTTTCCAGGATATCCAGAATCCTGCCATCTACAGCGCGCCGCAAAGCGGCAGCCTGCTGATTCCCGGCGGCGCCGAGCGCGACATCACTTTCGCTTTTTCCGGCGATGAGGCCGGCCAAGGCTGGGGCATCAACGAAGCCTGGGGCGGCTACCGGATCTATGAAACCATGCGCCGTTTCAAGCCGGATTTCTTTATCCACTCGGGCGACCAGATCTACGCCGACGGCGTCATCGAAAAGGAAGTCAGGCTCGACGACGGCACGCTGTGGCAAAACCTGGTGACGCCGGCCAAGTCCAAGGTGGCGGAAACGCTGGACGACTATCGCGGCAACTTCGCCTACAACCTGCTGGACGTCAATAAGCGCCGCTTCGCCGCGGAGGTGCCGTTCCTGGTGCAATGGGACGACCACGAAGTGCGCAACAACTGGTATCCGGGCCAGACCATCGGCGCCGCCGAAAAGCGCTACCAGCAGCGCGACCTCTCGACGCTGGCGGCCAACGCCAAGCGCGCGATGTTCGAATACAATCCCTTCCGCATCGATCCCAGCGATCCGGAACGGGTTTACCGCATGTTCAACTACGGCCCGCTGCTGGAAGTCTTCATGCTCGACGAACGCAGCTATCGCGGCCCCAACTCGCCCAATCGCCAGAGCGCGCTGACGCAGGATGCGGCCTTTCTCGGCGCGGCCCAGCTCCGCTGGATCAAGCAGGCGCTGCTGCGCTCGCGCTCGACCTGGAAAATCATCGCCAGCGACATGCCGATCTCGATCGTGGTGCCCGACCTCAACCCGGACGTGCCGCAAGGGACCTTTGAAGCATGGGCCAACGGCGACAACGGCAAACCCCGCGGTCGCGAGCTGGAAGTAGCCAGCCTGCTGAAATTCATCAAGCAGCACGATATCAAGAACGTCGTGTGGGTCACTGCAGACGTCCATTACGCCTCGGCCACCTATTACTCTCCTGACAAAGCCCAGTTCACCGACTTCAAGCCGTTCTGGGAATTCGTCGGCGGCCCCTTGCATGCCGGCACTTTCGGTCCGGGAGAAATCGACCGCACCTTCGGCCCGGATGTGCGCTACGTCAGCATCCCCGGCGACATGAAGCAGAACCGCCCGCCCAGCGAGCTGCTGCAATTTTTCGGTGTGGGGAAGGTCGACGCCAGGAGCAAGGTCATGACGGTGTCGCTGCACAATGTCGACGGCAAGGATTTGTTCAAGGTCGACCTGCATCCGGAAGCCTAGCATCGGCGGGCCATCCATGCATCCATAGGGTTTACCCGACTTGCTGCGCTCCTGGCGAGGCGTTACCATACGGCTAAGTTTGCCATTTCGGCGAACAGCTTACCCGTGCCGCTCTATGTTCCGCCTGCCCCGCCGATTGCGCCAGCTTGCCGTCTGCCTGGCCATGTTTGCAGCCCTGCTGCCCAGCGTGGTGCAGTTGCTGCCGGCCGCCCATGGCCAGCCGCTCGGGCTGGGCGAACTGTGCAGCAGCGCCGGCAATCTGCAGGCGCCCGCATCCGGCAATCACGATACGCCGGACGAGGATCACCAGGGCCATTGCCTGCTGTGTTTCCTGCATGCCGCCGATATCGGCCTGCCGCCGGGCATCAGCCAATGGCAGCTGCCGGCCAGCGAAGGCATCACTCTTCCGCAAGCCCCATTTCCCCTGCATGCCAGCATCGTCCGGCTGCATCCGCAATCGCGCGGGCCACCTGCCTTGTCTTGATTTGCCTAGCCAGCGGCGCACCTTCATTCAATGAAAGTGTGCCTTTACGCCTTACAATCTGAACAAGAAAGCCCTTTACCATGGCTACGCCATTCTCTCGCCGCGCCGGCCTTGCCTTGCTGCCGCTCGCGGCCATATCCTTGACTGCCCTCTTGCCGCAGACAGCGTCGGCCTGCGCCAGCTGCGGCTGCACCCTCAGTTCCGATTGGGATAACCTCGGCATCGGCAGCTCGTCCGGGCTGAAAATGGACCTGCGCTACGATTACCTCAACCAGAACCAGCTGCGCAGCGGCACCGGCAAGATCTCGCCCAGCGCCGCCAGCCAGATTTCCAATAACGGCAATCCGCAGGAAGTCGAAAAATACACCCGCAACAACTATCTGACGCTGGGTCTCGACTACAGTTTCAACCCGGACTGGGGCATCAATCTGCAACTGCCTTACATCATGCGCAGCCATAGCACCCTGGGCACCGCCTCGGACGGCGTCACGCCCGGTCCCGGCGGCGGCCAGTACGACTCTCGCACCTCCAGCATCGGCGACCTCAAGGTCATCGGCCGCTACCAGGGTTTTTCGCCGGAGCATAACTTCGGCATCCTGTTCGGCTTGAAACTGCCCACCGGCAGCCATACCGATACCGCCATGTCCAGCGATCCGACGGCGCCGGGACCAGTATCTATCGACCGCGGCCTGCAGCCCGGCACAGGCACCACCGACGCCATCCTCGGCGTCTACTATATGGATACGCTCAGCCAGAACTGGGACTATTTCGCCCAGGGCATCGTACAAAAGGCGCTCAATTCCAGCGACCAGTACCGCCCCGGCGACGGCGCCAACCTGAACCTGGGCCTGCGCTATATGGGCAACAGCAGCTTCACGCCGCAAATCCAGCTCAACGTACGGCGCGTGCTGCATGACGTCGGCGCCAATGCCGACACCGTCAGCACCGGCGGCACCCTGGTCTATCTGAGCCCCGGCGTGACCGTGCCAGTCTCGCAACAAGTCTCGCTATACGGCTTTGTGCAGCTGCCGGTCTACCAGAAGGTCAACGGCGTACAGCTTGCTCCGCGCTATACCGCAACGGTGGGCGTCCGCTACGCGTTCTAGCAAAATGCGGCCGGCAGTCCGCTGCCGGCCGCCATCCCACGGTTCAGTACTTCTTTGGCAATTAAGATGCCTGGAGCGCAACACTGATCCGCCTGCGAGCATAGAAATCTCACAATTGTTTTCATTTGTATCGAAGTTTATGTCAGCCATATCCAATATGACCGCGTTGATTACCTACCTCGGTCATATTGCCAGGTGCGGCGCACAGCAAGTTGCATGGTCGTGCTGCAAGTAGACAGATTGACACCCAAGGTGTTGAGATCAGCAACACATGAGCACTATTTACTCCATGGAGAAAAAAATGAAAGCATTGTTTATTTCAGCAGCAGTTGCAGCAGCTTTACTGACTTCCGCCGCCAGCTTCGCCCAGGCGCCGGCAGCAGCGCCGGCCGGCAGCACCGGCCTGTGCAAGGACGGCAGCTATTCCTCCAACGCTACCAAGAAAGGCGCTTGCGCCGGCCATAAAGGCGTAAAAGAATGGTACACAACTGCCGCTGCTGCACCGGCAGCCGCTGCGGCCGCACCTGCCGCTGCTCCAGCAGCAGCACCTGCAGCAGCCCCAGCTGCAGCGCCAGCCGCCATGGCCAAGCCAGCGGCTGCCGCGCCTGCAGCAATGGCTCCGGCAAAACCAGCTGCAGCGGCAACCGCTCCTGCGGCCGGCGCTAATCCAGGCGACGTCTGGGTCAACAGCTCGAGCAAGGTGTATCACTGCGCAGGCACCAAGTACTATGGCAAAACCAAGGCTGGTTCCTACATGACAGAAGCAGCCGCCAAGGCAGCAGGCAACCACGCCGATCACGGCAAGGCTTGCAGCTAACAGCTGACGCTGCAGGGCCAGGCACCAGCCTGGCCCTGTTTGCATGTGCGGCCGTTTTTCTTGCAGCGCCGCAGCCGCAATCTTTCGGGTTTATCTATCTTTTACAATTGGACGATTTTTTTTGATGATGTTTACGCTACTCTTGCTGGGTAGTCTAAACATGGTCAACTTTGAAAGGAAATCTCATGGGCATCATCGCTTGGTTGATAGTTGGCGCGATTGCAGGATGGCTGGCTGGTGTTTTGGTCAAGGGCGGCGGCTTCGGCGTGCTGGTTGATATCATCGTCGGTATCGTCGGCGCCTTCATCGGCGGCTGGCTGGCAGGCGTACTTGGCATTCAGGTTGGCGGCGGCTGGATCGCCTCGATCGTGACTGCCACCGTAGGTGCAGTGATCTTGCTGTTCATCCTGCGGCTTATCAAGCGCGCCTGAATTTCAGCGGAAGCAGAAGATGGATCAAAAAACCCGCCAAGTGCGGGTTTTTTCTTTTCCGGAGGCGGAAATCCTCCTTTATTTGAAGTCATGCGCCATTTGCGCCTTCAGCGACATTTTCGCCGCGCTGCGTTCGCACTGGCCGATATAGTCGAGGAAGCAAGGCGCCGGCGCCAGTCCCTCGCTGAGAAGCCGACGCTCATCGAACACATAATTGAGCCTGGAGAAGCGGCCGTACAGCATCAATGCCTTGTGCAGCATGCGGGTATTGATAGGCTCGTTGCGTCCCGTCCTCGTGGCGCTGCCTTGCACAGCGTGGCGCACGCCATACGCCAGCGCCATCTGCCGCAATGCGGCTTCCGGCACCCTTTCGTAAGGCTGCCTCCGCGCAACCGCATTCAAGCCATGGAAGGCTTGCAGCAGCTGTTCCACCATGACGCTGCCGCTGCGTCCCGCCGAGATGTGATAAACGGAGAAGCCCAGCGTTTCCTTCAGGGTCAGGGCAACTATCGTCCGCGCGCAATAATCGACCGGCACGATATCCAGGCAGGCCGTCGGCGGGCACACAAATCGGTTCAGCTGCGAGACCACTTTCAGTATCCAGAAAATGCTGGCCGACGGCTTGCAACCGAGCGAGGAATGACCGACGATGATCGACGGCCGCAGCGTCACCAGCGGCAGCTGCGGAAAGCGCTCGCGCAACTGATTCTCGGCTTGCGCCTTGGAGGCGGTGTACGGCACCAGATGTGCGCGCTCGACCGGCAGGCGCAGGCTTTCAGTGACGACCGGCCCGCGCGCCACGCCGCATGCCATGGCCGTGCCGACATACATGAAGCGCCGCAAGCCTGGCAGCCGCGAACAGCGCTCGGCCAGGCGCATGGTGGCGTCGACATTGATTTCCCAGATATCCGGCCGGTCGGCAAAGGAAGTCACCGCGGCGCCATGGATGACATGGCTGACCCGGTCCAGCCGCGGATCGGCAAACGCCTGCGCATCTTTCAAGTCAGCCAGGATGATCTGGCTTTCAGAGATGTGCAGCGGCATTTCGGCTGGCGTGAAGCGAGCGATCGACTCGCGCACCCGGCGTACTCCTTCGGCAGCGCATTCCGCACGAACCAGAAACAGCATTTCCTTGAAGCTTTCGCTGCCGGCCAGTTCGGCCGCAATCGCGCCGCCGACAAAACCGGTGACGCCGGTAAGGAAAATCCGCGGCGGCGCAGCCGGCAAGCTCGGCGGCGCCGCCTGCTGCTTGTGGCGCAACCACTCCGATCTTGGAAACAGATTAAATAGCATGTTGGCGCACCAGTCTCGATTGGGTCAATTCGGTCAATACGGTCAAAATGAATAATTGACGGTCGCAAATCCGCTGTAGTTGGTCTTGGCCAGCACCAGCGGGCTATCTGCGGCTTTTTGCATATAATGCGTGGCGCCGAGCATGGTGGACACCGACCAGGTCCGGTTAAAACTATGAGTCCATACCAACGACGCATTCACCGCGTTCAGGCCGGATTCCGCGGTGTATCGGGCATAGCCGGAATTGCGGCTCTGGATGGCGTTGACGCCAAAGAAAGCCTGGTTGTACTTGGCATCGCCGAACATGGCGGCAGCGCTGACGCTGACCTTGTCCTTGGCCAGCGCCAGCACGGTGCTGCTGATCTGGGCCCGGTAGCTGAGGCCGCGTTCGCGGTTGCTGACCGGTTCCGAGATGGCCAGCGACAATGTGCCGATGCGGCCCAGCTTGATGCCGGCCTCGATATTGGCCAGCACCGCGCCCTTGATGTCGCCCATGCCTTTCAGCTTTGCCGAGCCGGGTTGCAGGCCGTCGTCGGAATCCTTGCGGCCGGCGTCGTAACCGATGGCGGCGGTGGCGAAAAACATGTCGCTGATGTCGTAGCGGTAGCCGGCGCCTTGCATGGTGTCGAAGAAAAAGCCCGACGGCGTGACGATGTTCAGCACCGGCACCGGCACCACGCGGTATTCATCGCTGCCGGCATAGCGCGCCATGCCGCCGGCGCCCAGCCCGATCGTCACCTGGCTGTCCTGCAGCCATGATTTGGACGGCGCCGGCGCCGCCTGCTGCGCCAGCGCCGCGCGCGAGGCCAGGACGCCGTACAGGGTGAGAACGAGGATGGACTTGGTCTGGTGTTTCATTGTTTCTCCGGGTTAAGTGGCGCAAATTTGCAGTGCAGATGCATGCGGCAAATTCGCAAGGCATTTCACAGGGCACATTGTCGACACGCCGGAGCCGCGCGTCTGTGAAGCATTGGTAGCGAATATGTGTGAATCCGTGGCATTTATGTGTTTGTTTGTAATCGGGTCATCGGCAGCCGGAGCCAGACGCTATGATGAAAAAAAGGAAAAAATGGCATGAAGAAGGTTTTATTGATTGAAGACGATGCGCGGCTTGCCGAATTGATATCGGAATACCTGTGCCGCTACGATTTTGAAGTGGCGCTGGTGCTGCGCGGCGACCTGGCGCTGGACGCCATCGCGCGCGAACAGCCGGATGTGGTGGTGCTGGACCTGATGCTGCCCGGCATGGACGGCATGGATATCTGCCGCGCCATCCGCAAGACCTCGGCGCTGCCGGTGCTGATGCTGACCGCCCGCGCCGACATTTTCGACCAGGTCGCCGGCCTCGAAATCGGCGCCGACGACTATATGCTCAAGCCGGTGGAACCGCGCCTGCTGCTGGCGCGCTTGCGCGTCATCCTGCGCTGGATGGACTTGCGCAACCAGCCGGCGCGCGGCACCCTGCTGCAATTCGGCGAGCTGGAGGTCGACCTGTCGGCGCGCCAGGTGTGCTGGAAAGGCGAGGAAATCGATCTCAAGACCGCCGACTACAATCTGTTCGTGATCCTGGTGCAGGCCGCAGGCAAGGTCCTGAGTCGCGACGAGCTGCTCAAGCGCTGGCGCGGCATCGGCTTCGACGGCCTCGACCGCACCGTGGACGTCAGCATTTCGCGCCTGCGCAAATGCTTCGACGACGACGCCAACGAACCGCGCAAGATCAAGACCGTGTGGGGGCGCGGCTATCTGTTCAGCCCCATCGCCTGGGACGAATAATGCTAAGGATACTGATACGCCTGTACCTGACCGTCGCCGTGCTGCTGCTCCTGTCGATCGTGTTCGTGCAAAAGGGTTTCCCCTATCTGTTCTCGACGCACCTGACGACGCAGATGCATAGCGAATACGCCAGCGAAGCGATGCTGCTGCGCGACTACCTCGGCCCACTCGATGAAAGTAACCGGCAGGCCAGGCTGGACAGCATGAACCGTTCCAATGGGCAGCGCTACCGCCGCCTGTCCGAAGAACAGAAGCGCGCGCTGTCGCCGGCCACCCGTCAGGATCTTGCGCAATACGGCCTGGCATGGAGCGGCGGCGGCGACATCAACCGCACGAATGTCTACATCGCGCTGAATGACGGCGATCTGGTGGAGGTCCATCCGCTTATTCCCGACTGGATGGAGATGCTCGCCTATGTGATCATTTTCAGCGTCATGCTGGGAGCGATACTGGTATGGCTGACGCCGCACTGGCGCGACCTGGAAAAACTGCGCATCGCCGCCGCCCGCTTTGGCGACGGTGCGCTCGACGCACGCGCCAAGCTGTCCGAGAATTCCTCGATCAAGCAGCTGTGCTCCTATTTCAACAACATGGCCGACCGCATCGGCGCCCTGATCACTGCGCAAAGGGACATGGTCAACGCCGCTTCGCACGAGCTGCGCACGCCGCTGGCGCGGCTCGAGTTCGGCCTGGTCAACCTGATGGACACCACCGAAGACAGCAAGACCCACAAACGCATCCAGGCCATGCGCAAGGACGTCGAGGAACTGGATATCCTGGTCGGCGAGCTGCTGACGCTGAGCATGCTGGAGCAGGCAACGGTGCCGGAAAGCAGGGAAAAAATCATGCTGGAGGATTTCCTGCGTTCCGCCGCCGGCGTCACCGATGAAGAACTCGGCCTGCGCCGCTGCACTGTCGTCTGGCAGATCGCGCCCGCCATGCGGGAGATCGTGATCGAGCCGCGCAGCCTTGGACGCGCCTTTTCCAACCTGCTGCAGAATGCCTTGCGCTACACCCGCAGCACCATCCGGGTGCGGGCCGAGCCAGGCGCCGCTTCGTGGAAACTGATTGTGGAAGACGACGGCGTCGGCATTCCGGAAAATGACCGGGAACGGATTTTCGAACCGTTCTACCGGCTCGACCGCAGCCGCGACCGCGCCACCGGCGGCTACGGACTAGGACTGGCGATCGTCAAGAAAATTGCGGAGCGCCTTGGCGGCGGAGTACGAGTCACGGGTTCGGAACTGGGCGGCGCGATGTTCATACTGCACTTCCCGTTACGCAGCGAACAGAGCCACCCATCTCTATCACCTTTACTTATTCCAGATAAGGCAAACTGACAGAGATCAGCCACGGCAATCGCCCCGAAACCCAGCATCCATGCGATAAACGGGCACAAACCGCCGGGCCGCGCCGCGGCGGCATTTTTTACTTTTAATATCCATACTATTTCCCTGGCGAATCACACAGGTGCGCGCTAGAATCCCAAGACAAAATTTGGGAGGATTTGACCTGTGATGTGCACTACCCGTCGTTTCACACTAGCTGCTCTCGCCCTCAGCATCTCATCATTCAACGCCGCAGCGGCGACCCCGAATGACACAGCACCGCTGGGAAAACTACCGCGCTGGGCCCAGCCCCTGGCGTATCAGCTCGACTTGCGCGTCGACCCGCAGCAGTCTGCCTACAGCGGCAGCGCCACCATCGACCTCGAACTCAAGCAAGCCGCCGATCACCTGTGGCTGCACGGCCAGGACCTGAGCGTCGGCAAAGTCAGCCTGGCCGACAGCGCGAACCATGTCCATGCCGCGCAATACAAGGTTGCCGCGAAAAAGGAAGGCGTCGCCACTGTGGAGTTCGGCCAGACGCTGCCGGCCGGCCGCTATCGCATGACGCTGGAGTACAGCGCGCCGTTCAACCAGCAGCTGGAAGGCGTATACAAAGTCAGCAGCCAGGGCGCGCCCTATGTCATCACGCAGATGGAAGCGATCAGCGCGCGCTATGCGTTCCCCGGTTTCGACGAGCCGTCTTTCAAGACCCCCTTCACGCTCAGCCTGACCGTGCCGGAAAGCCAGGTCGCGGTCGCCAACACCCGGCAAGTGGCGGAACAGAAGCTCGACAAGGGCTGGCGCAAGCTCAGTTTTGCCGCCACCAAACCGCTGCCGACCTATCTGGTGGCCTTCGCGGTCGGTCCGTGGGACGTGGTCGGCGGACCGCAGATTCCGGCGACCCAATGGCGCGCCCAGGCGACGCCGCTGCGCGGCATTGCGCCGCACGGCGAAGGCGAGCGCATCAAGCCGGCGCTGGCGCAGACCCCGGCCATCATCACTGCGCTGGAAGACTATTTCGGCTTCGGCTATCCCTTCGACAAGGTGGATTTGCTGGCAGCGCCCGACTTTGCCGCCGGCGCCATGGAAAATCCCGGCCTGGTCACCTTCCGCGATTACCTGATGCTGCTGGACGCCAACTCGCCGGCGCAAAATGTGCGCAGCTCGTTCAACGTCAACGCCCATGAACTGGCACACCAATGGTTCGGCGATACCGTCACCATGCCATGGTGGGACGACCTGTGGCTGAACGAAGCGTTCGCCACCTGGATGCAAGCCAAGATCACCCAGCAGCTGCATCCGGAATACCGCGCCGACCTGGGACTGATCAGCGGCGCCAACTACGCCATGCAAAGCGACAGCCTGGTCAGCGTGCGCAAGATCCGCCAGCCGATCACCGGCAACGGCGATATCGATACGGCTTTCGACGGCATCACCTACGAGAAAGGCGCCGCGGTCCTGAACATGTTCGAACGCTACCTCGGCGCGGACACTTTCCGCCAGGGCGTGCGCGCCTATATCAAGCAGCATCAGTTTGCCAGCGCCACCGCGGACGACCTGGTGAGCGCGCTGGCCAAGGCTTCCGGCAAGGACCCGCGCTTTGCCAAGGCCATGCAAAGCTTTCTCGACCAGGCCGGCGTGCCGCTGGTCGACACCGCGCTCAGCATGGAAAACGGCAAGGCCGTGCTGCATCTGAAACAGCAGCGCTACCTGCCGCTCGGCTCCAGCGGCGACGCCCAGCGGCTGTGGGGCATCCCGGTCTGCGTGCGCTATAGCATTGCCGGCGGCGACGCCAGGACGCAATGCGAACTGCTGGACCAGGCACAAGGCAAGATGGAGCTGCCCGGCGCCACCGCCGGCAGCTGGTACATGCCGAATGCAGACGCCGCCGGCTACTACCGTTTCGATATGGCGCGCGACGACCTGGCGCGCCTGACCAGCAACCTGGCGCAGCTGCCGGACACCGAACAGCTGGCCTACGCAGACGCCGTCAATGCCGGCTTCGGCCGCGGCGACCTGGATGCCGCCGCGGTGCTGGCGGCCGCGCCGCGCCTGGCGCAATCGAACACGCGCGAAGTGGCGACGGCCCTGATTCCCACCCTCAGGTGGCTGGCGAAATACGAAGTCCGCAGCGACGCCCAGCGCAATCGCCTGACCGACCTGGCGCGTACAATGTATCTGCCGCGACTGCAGCAGCTCGGCTACCAGCGCCGCGCCGGCGAAAGCCAGGACGATGCGCTGCTGCGCGCAGCGCTGGCCCAGTTCCTGGCGCTCGACGTCAAGTTGCCTGAAGTACGCCAGGCCCTGCTGCTGCAAGGTGACAAGGCACTGGAGAAAAACGCCGACGGCAAGCTCGACCTGGCGGCAGCCAATCCTGACCTGCTGCGTGCCGTGCTGTCGGTCGCCGCGCAAGAACAAGGGACGCCGGCAGTCGACGTCCTGATCAAGGCACTCGGCAGCACCAGCGAACCGGCGCAGCGCATGGCGATCCTGAGCGGCCTGGGCGCCGCCACCGCCTCGGCCAGCGCCCAGCGCGCACGCAACCTGGCGCTGGACCCGCTGGTCAAGGTCGGCGAAATGAGCACCTTGCTGCGCGCCAGCAGGGAAGACGGCGAAGGCCGCGAAGCGCTGTGGAAGTGGTTTACACTCAACCATGAACAATTGATCAAACGCAGCGGCGAAACGTCCGGCGGCCGCTTGCCGGACCTGGTGGCCGGCGACAGCTGTTCGCAAAGCGAGGCCGACCGCCTGAGCGCCTTCTTCCAGCCGTTGCTGGGACAGTTGCCGGGCGCCGACCGCGGCCTGGCGCAAACCCGTGAAAAGACCCTGCTATGCACGGCCTTGCGCGAAAAACAAGATCCGGCGGCGATATTGCGGTAAAGGATGGACAAGAAAATAAACAGGGATTTGCAATAGCTTTATAGAATGCCTTACCAGGCTGTTTTTTCCGATGACTTCTCATAAGGATTACCTACTCGTGAAACGCTCTCTCATCTGTGCAGCTGTGCTGACACTGGTTGCCGGCTATACCTGCTCCACCGCCAGTTTTGCCCAAACACCCCGTACCGTCGCTGCCGCAGCCATGACAAGCTCGGGCAAGCAGGTCAGCGGCATCGACATGGCGAACGCCGACCTGACGGTGCGCCCGCAGGACGATTTCTACAGCTACGTCAACGGCGCGTGGCTGAAGAAAACCGAAATCCCGGCCGACAAGTCGTCGTGGGGCGCCTTCTATGAGCTGCGCGAAAACTCGCTGAACCAGCTGCACACCATCGTCGATGCCGTCAGCGCGGAAAAAGACCTGAAGGCTGGCTCCAACAAGCAAAAGATCGCCGACCTGTATGCCAGCTACATGGATGAGCCGGCGCTCGAAAAACTCGGCATCAAGCCGCTTGAAGCAGAGTTCGCCAGAGTCGACGCCTTGAAGGACAAGAAACAGATCCCGGGCCTGATCGCCCATCTGAACAGCATCGGCGTCACTGCTCCCTACGACCTTGGCATCCACCAGGACGCCAAGGATTCGAGCAAGGTCATCGCCGACCTCGGCCAGAGCGGCCTCGGCTTGCCTGACCGCGACTACTACCTGAAAGCCGACGACGCCAAGCTGAAAGATACGCTGGCCAAGTACCGCGCCCATGTCGAAACCATGCTGGCCAAGTCCGGCGACAAGGCCGCGAAGAAAAACGCCGCCAGCATCGTCGCCCTGGAAACCGCGCTGGCCAAGATACAATGGACCAAGGTCGAGCTGCGCGATCCGGTGAAAGCTTACAACCGGGTGGAACTGAACCAGCTGCACACGCTGGCGCCGCATTTCGAGTGGGACGGCTACCTGGCCGGCGCCGGCCTGAAAGACAAGGTCAGCTACCTGGTGATCAGCCAGCCGACCTACATCAAGGGCCTCGACAAGATCCTGCAGGACACCCCGCTGCCGGTCTGGAAAGCGTATTTCAAATGGCATGTGCTGAGCAGCTACGCATCCCAGCTGTCGAAAGAATATGTCGACCAGAACTTCGCGTTCAAGGGCACTGTCCTGCGCGGCGTGCCGCAAAACGAGCCACGCTGGAAACGCGGCATCAATGTGGTGGAAGCCGGCATCGGCGAAGGCCTGGGCCAGCTCTATGTCGAGCAGTTCTTCCCGCCTGAGAACAAGGCGCGCATGGAAAAACTGGTGGCCAACCTGATCGCTGCCTACAACCAAAGCATCGACGGCCTGGACTGGATGGGTCCCGACACCAAGAAGCAGGCGCAAAAGAAATTGTCGACCCTGATGCTGAAGATCGGCTATCCCGACAAGTGGCGCGATTATTCGGGCTTGGACATCAAGCGTGACGACCTGGTCGGCAACACGATGCGCGCCAGCGAATTCGAGTTCAAGCGCAATATCGACAAGCTGGGCAAGCCGGTCGACCGCGCAGAATGGGGCATGACGCCGCAGACCGTGAACGCCTACTACAACCCGGAACTCAACGAAATCGTGTTCCCGGCAGCCATCCTGCAGCCGCCGTTCTTCAATGCCAACGCGGATGACGCAGTCAACTACGGCGGCATCGGCGGCGTGATCGGCCATGAAATCAGCCATGGCTTCGACGACCAGGGCAGCCAGTATGATGAAATCGGCAACCTGCGCGACTGGTGGACCAAGGAAGACCACGAGAAATTCGCAATCAAGACCAAGGCCCTGGTGCAGCAATACAATGCCTACAGCCCGGTCCCCGGCTACAAGGTCAACGGTGAACTGACCCTGGGCGAGAACATCGCCGACAACTCCGGCCTGGCGATCGCCTACAAGGCTTACCACCTGTCGCTGGACGGCAAGACCCCGCCGGTGATCGACGGCCTCACCGGCGACCAGCGCCTGTACCTGGGCTGGGGCCAGGTATGGCGCGGCAAGGTGCGCGATGCGCAAGCGATCGTGTACGTGAAAACCGATCCGCACTCGCCGCCGCGCTTCCGCGGCAACGGCACGCTGGGCAACCAGCCTGGCTTCTACAGCGCCTTTGACGTCAAGCCGGGCGACAAGATGTATCTGCCGCCTGAGCAACGCGTCATCATGTGGTAACGACCTGACGCAGCAAGCCAAAAGCCACCGGTCATGCCGGTGGCTTTTTTATTTTGCGCTTGAGTCACGGGCGGCGCCCGCACCGTCGCATTGCCCGTCTTCATGCGCCGCGCCTATTCCGGCAACGAAGGGAAAAATCATTTCCACCCAGCAATCACTAACTACTGTCAACATGACCTCTTCTTTTGTTTTCTTCTAGTGATATATCTATAATACGCAGCGGCGCCATGCGAGAAGGCATGATTTATGCTCGCTCCATTGCATCGCTTGATCAACATCAGAAAGTCGCAATCATGCATCTTCACCGCCGTCTCCTATCCTTTGCACTGCCGCTCGTCATCGGCGTCTGCGGCTTCGTTTCCGCCAGCTTCGCCGAATCCGGCGTCACCGACCAGAAAATCCTGCTGGGACAATCGGCGGCGTTTTCCGGCCCGGCCGCGCAGCTGGGGATACAGATGAATGCCGGCGCCAAGGCCTACTTCGATTCGGTCAACGAGCAAGGCGGCGTGTTTGGACGCCGTATCGAAATCGTCAAGGCGGACGACAGGTACGAAGCCGACCTGGCCGCCGCCAACACCAAGCGCCTGATCGAACAAGACGATGTATTCGCCTTGTTCGGCTATGTCGGTACGCCGACCAGCAATGCCGCCTTGCCGATTTTCACGGAGGCCGGCGTGCCGTTTTTCGCGCCGGTCACCGGCGCCCAATCGCTGCGTGAGCCGCTCAACCGCCAGGTCTTCAACGTTCGCGCCAGCTACTTCGACGAAACCGAACATCTGGTGGAAAAGCTGGCGAACGTCGGCATCAAGAGCATCGCGGTGTTCTACCAGAACGACGCCTATGGCCGCGCCGGACTGGAAGGCGTGCAGCGGGCCATGAAGAAATTGAATCTGGAAATGGTCGAATCGGCCACGGTGGAGCGCAACAGCACCGACGTCAGCAAGGCCGTCGGCAAAATCCTGCCGAAACGTCCCGCCGCGGTGATCCAGATCAGCGCCTATGCTTCGTGCGCCGCTTACATCAAGGAAATGCGCAAGGCTGGCTACAACGGCCAGTTCTATAACGTCTCCTTCGTCGGCAGCCAGGCGCTGGCCGATACGCTGGGCAAGGAAGGCGAAGGCGTGGTGATTTCCCAGGTCGTGCCATTCCCGTGGAGTTCATCGGCGCCAGTGGTCGCTGAATATGTCAAGCTGATGGGAAAATCCGGCGTCAGGGAATCCAACTTTTCCAGCCTGGAAGGATTCATCGCGGCCAAGGTATTTGTCGAGGGCCTGAAGCGCGCCGGCAAGGATTTGACGCGTGCAAAACTGGTCAAGGCGCTGGAATCCATCAACATGAAGAACTACAACGGCGGCGGTTTCGACGTCAACTTCAGCGGCAGCAATCATAACGGCTCGACGTTCGTCGACATGACCATGATCACCAAAGACAAGAAGTTCATGAACTGATGCACCTGCGGGCCGCGGCAAAAAAATCCGGCAATTGCCGGATTTTTTGTTTCATCAGACAGGCGTCAACACCGGCTGTCCTGAGAAATGACGCTGGCTGTTTTCCAAAAACAGACGCACGGTTTCGGCCACCGACTCTGGCGACCATCCTGCCACATGCGGCGTCAGCACCGCATTCGGTAAGCCCAGCAATTCTGCCGGCGGCAACGGTTCGCTCTCATATACATCGAGGCCGGCGCCGCCCAGCCGGCCCTCGCGCAAGGCTTGCGCCAGCGCCGCGGTATCGACCACGCTGCCGCGCGCGATATTGACGACAAACCCCTGCGGCCCCAATGCATCGAGCACCGCCGCGCCCACCATATGGCGGGTGCCGGCGCCGCCCGGCGTGGCGATCATCAGGAAGTCGGCCCATTCGGCCAGGGCATGCAGCGTCGCAAAATAAGTGAACGGCACATCGTTGCGCGGCGAGCGGTTGTGATAGCCGATGGCCATGTCGAAAGCGGCGGCGCGGCGCGCGATCTGCTTGCCGATCGTGCCGAGCCCGACGATCCCCAGCCGCTTGCCGGAGACGCTGGGCGGCAAAGGCAGCGCGTCGCGCCAGATGCCCTGGTGCAGCGCCACGCCCAGCTGCGGAATGCCGCGCACCGTCGCCAGCAGCAGGCCCATGGCGTGATCGGCAACGCAGGCGTCATTGGTGCCGGCGCCGTTGGCGACCGTGATGCCGCGTTCGCGCGCAGCTGCCACATCGATGTTTTCAAAACCCGCGCCTAGCGCGCAAATCAGTTCCAGTTTTGGCAAGGCCGCAATTTCCCGCGCGTGCAGGCCGATCGAGCCGATGGTCAGCACCGCCCGTATCTGCGCTGCATGGCTGGCGATGGCGTCGCTGCGTTGCGCGGCCGTAGGGGCATAGACGATCTGCCATTCTTGCGCAATGCGCTGCAGACTTTGTTCGGACAAAGGATTGAGAATCAGAAGAGTGGAAAGCATGGGATGCCAGGAGGTGGATGAAACGTTCGGCGCCGAATGCGCAATGCCGGTAATGATAGCGGTGAAATCCTGGCCGTGCTTGAGCGAGCTCGCCCGGCAACTCGGCTCCCAGGTGCACAAGCGATGCCGATGATTTCATTGTTACTTTCGCACATCTGGAAATTGCCTGGCGCGGCGATGCGCTCAGGATTCGCACTGAACAAGGCACCTGATCCTGCCAGCCTTCAACTTATTTCCCAAATGAATTAAATTATTAACAATAAGTAACAGTCAAATCGCAATTTTTATTATAGGATTTACATTACTCAACGACATCATCGAGAGTTAAGAGAGTTAATACATTTCCCTAAAGGAAATATATCCATAAGAACAATAAGAACAATTAAGCATCGATGTCATGCTTTCCGCTGCCCGAACCCGTCGCCACGGGCAGCCGACTTCCCCCTTTGCTTCGGGGGCCCTGCCGGATAGGCGCGCAGCAAGAACATCATGGCCCTGGCGAGACTGATCTCGGCAGGCCGGCTTTTTAACTCGAACAGCCGAGTGTATAAAGTGAAAGTTCTATCTATCTTCGGAACACGCCCGGAGGCGGTAAAAATGGCTCCGGTGCTGCGGGTCCTGGCACGCGAGGCGGGCATCCAGTCGCTGGTGTGCGTCACCGGCCAGCACCGGCTCATGCTGCAGCAGGTGCTGGACCTGTTCAGCATCAAGGTCGATCACAGTCTCGACGTCATGCTCCCGGACCAAACCCTGAATGGGCTGAGCGCGCGCCTGATCGGCTTGCTCGACCCAGTGCTTGACGCTACCCGGCCGGACCGCATCCTGGTGCATGGCGACACCACCACCGCCATGATCGCCGCCCTCACCGCCTTCCATCGGCGGATACCTGTCGCCCATGTCGAAGCCGGCCTGCGCACCGGCGACCTGACGCAACCTTGGCCGGAAGAAATGAACCGCCGCTACGTCGATGTGGTGAGCGACCTGCTGCTGGCGCCCACCGCCGGGGCCAAGGCCAGCCTGGCAGCGGAACACCTGGCCGGCCGGGTGGTCGTCACCGGCAACACGGTGATCGATGCGCTGCGCCTGAGCACCGAATCGATCGCCTTTGACCACAAGTTGCGCGAGCGTCTGGACGCCCACTTCCCTTACCTGCGCGCCGATAAAAAGCTGCTGCTGGTGACCGGCCACCGGCGCGAGAATTTCGGCCCCGGGTTCGCCGAAATTTGCGATGCGCTGGCGATATTGTCGCGCCGCTCCGATATACAGATCGTCTATCCGGTGCACCTCAATCCGAACGTGCAGGGACCGGTGCAGGCGGCCTTGGCGCAGCTGCCGAATATCCACCTGATCGAACCGCTGGACTATCTGCTGTTTGTGCGGCTGATGCAACATGCGCACGTGATCCTGACCGACTCCGGCGGCGTACAGGAAGAGGCGCCGTCGCTCGGCAAGCCGGTGCTGGTGATGCGCAATGTCACGGAACGGCCGGAAGCGGTGGCCGCCGGCACCGTGCAGCTGGTCGGCACCGACGCGGCGCGCATCGTCGCCGCAGTGACCCAGCTTTACGAAGACGACGCCACCTGGCAACTGGCGACGCAACGCGTCAATCCCTATGGCGACGGCCATGCGGCAGAGCGGATCGCGGCTGTGCTGTGCGGCAGGGAGATCGATGAGTTCGGCGTGGAAAAATTTGAACCACTGGGAAAAATACATCTGGTCGCGAAGAGCTTTCAAACAATATAGGCACGCGGCTTGTGTTGCGGCGGAATCAGGGGGAAATATGGACAGCTGGCCCGATATTCCAGGCAAGGCAACGGCATGCCGGCGGCTGGCCGCGACCATGGCGCGCCGGCCTGTTTTCTTTCTCATTTCCAGCCTGATGGCGGCCGCCGGCAAGGCGCAGGCATCGTCTTTAGCATTCAGCGCCCGCACAGCAGAACTGGATCTGATGACGGCTATCCTGGCGGGGATAATATGCTTGCTGGTGATCTACACGGTCCGCCATTATCTGTTCACGCTCGACCGCCTGTTCGGACGGCAGCGCCAGCCCTACCTGGATATCGAGCAGGCGTTGTGGCCCACAGTCGTGGTGTGCGTCGCCGCCCACAATGAAGAACGGGTGATCGCGGATGCATTGAACGCCCTGCTCGAAGTCGACTATCCGCGCGACAAGCTGGTCATCATGCCGGTCAACGACCGCTCCAGCGACGGCACCCGCGCCATCATCGACCGCATCGCCGCCGCCCATCCCGGCCGCTTCACCTTGTTCCACCGCGACAGCGGACGGCCCGGCAAGGCCGCTGCATTGCGCGACGCCACCGAGAGGATCCAGGCCGAAATCGTCATCGTCTTCGACGCCGACTATCTTCCCGCGCGCGGCCTGATCAAGCAACTGGTGGCACCGTTTTTCGATCCGGAAGTGGGCGCCATCATGGGCCGCGTAGTACCGATCAATGCCGGCGCCAACCTGCTCACGCGCTTGCTCGACCTGGAGCGGGCCGGCGGTTACCAGGTCGACCAGGCGGCGCGCATGAACCTGGGGCTGGTGCCGCAGTACGGCGGCACCGTCGGCGGCGTCAGGCGCTGCGCGCTGGAGGAAATCGGCGGCTGGAACAGCGATATGCTGGCGGAAGACACCGACGTCACCTTCCGCCTGTTGCAGCATGGCTGGAAAACGGTCTACCAGAACCGCTCGGAATGCTACGAAGAAGTGCCCGAAGCGTGGCCGGTCAGGATCCGGCAGATCAGCAGATGGTCGCGCGGCCACAACCAGGTCATGAGCCGCAACCTGATGCGCCTGCTGAAAAACCCGCGCATCAGCCGACGCGAAAGAGCCGACGGCGTCCTGCTGCTGTGCGTATTCGTCATGCCGCCCCTGCTGCTGATCGGCTGGGGCATCACCATCATCCAGTTTTTCATGACCTCGCACCAATGGCTGTTCGGCTGGCTGGCCCTGAGCGGCATCGTGGGCTACGGCGCCTTCGGCACCAACGCGGCCTTTTTTGAAATGGCCGCCGCCACTTACCTGGACGGCCACCGCAACCGCATACGCTTGCTGCCGCTCAGCATCTTCGGCTTCCTGGTCAGCCTGACGGCGATTTCCCGTGCGGCCATTGCCCAGTTACTGGATGCGCTATGCAAGCGTGAACTGGTATGGCATAAGACCGAACGATTCAGGATGGCGCCGGCAACCCCTGCCCAGGAGCTGATTCTGCCGCGCGATAGCGCGCTGCCCGGCTTGCCGGTCGAGGTTTCCTGAGCATGGCTGCGCCAATGCTGCTGATCAGCGTGCTGCTGATCATGTGCCTGCCGTTCATCCCGGCGCTGCGCGAATGGCTGCGCCCAAGCGACGTGGCGCCGCTGCCGGTCAGGCGCAACGAGATCAACAACCTGCGCTATTTCGCCGACAGTTTCCGGCACACCGTCGTCGGCATGCTGACCATCGATTTGCAGACACTGCAAAGCATCCAGACCGACCGCACCGTCAGCATCAACGACAAGCTGCACGTCGTCCACCAGCGTCTGGACGACGATGCCGGCAACGGCTACCTGCCGGCGACCCTGAACGTGCTGCAGCAAAAGAACGGCATCGTCATCTTTCTGCACGACGCCCGGCTGCAGCCAGGCAGCCATAGCCAGGCCGACCTGTTTGCCGCCGCCGATCTGCTGGTGGGCGCAGGCGCCAGCCTGCGCGCCTGCTCGGCGCAGGGCCGCATTACGCTGGGCGCCGACACGGTCGTGCATCGCTGGATCGATGCGCCCTGCATCCAGGTCGGCAGCAACGCCGCCATCGACGGCCGCATTACCGCGCTCAGGGAAATCCGGTTTTCCGGCGGCAGCCGCTTTGTGCGCGCCGGCGCGCCAGCCATGCACTTCGGCGACGCCAGCGCTGCCGCCGCAGCGGCGCCGCAGGCGCCATCGCCGCGCATGCGCTACCTGCTGGATGACGGCGCACAGCAATCGGCCGCTCTCAGCCAGCATGGCGACTATGTGGTGCGCGGCGCCTACCGCATCCTTCCGGGCACCACCGTGTTCGGCAGCATCAAGGCCTATGGCGACCTGCATCTGGGAGAACACAGCTGCATTGCCGGCAGCCTGGTCAGCAATCAAGACATCGTGCTGGCCAGCGGCTGCGCCGTGCTGGGCCCGGTGATCAGCCAGAACGATATCGTGATCGGCCCCGGTTGCCGCATCGGCACGCCCGAGGCGGCAACCACCGTAATCTGCCGCAAGCTGAGCATCGCCGCCGGCTGCGCGGTGCATGGCGTCATTACCACGCATGACGGCGCCACGGTCGCGCTGGAGGAGAAATCGCATGCCAGCTGATCGACGCCGGACGCAATGGCGAGCCGTGCCTGCCCTCCGCGCAGCCGTCTTTTTCTTTTGCTGCGCCTGCCGCCCAGCGGCGGCCGACGACTTGCCGGCGGCCCAGGCGTTCGCCGATTTCGCCGAGCCGAACGGCGCCCTCACGGTCTTTCCCAAAGGCGACTATGTCGAGCCCTACTTCGCGCTCAAGGCCTTGCTGGCGGCGCATCGGCTGGGCGTCGACATCGCTCCGGCGGCCAGTGCCTTCGGCCACTGGCTGCTGCCCTTCCAGCAGGCCGACGGCCCCTTCCCGCGCATCTGCCGCAGCAGCGCGGCGGAGTGGCTGGCCTGCGGCCCGGCGGATGCCGACGACTCCCTGGATGCGCTATGGTGCCTGCTGGCCGCCGAGGTCCTGCCGGCCGATGAAGTGCTGGCCGCCAGTTGCGCCAGGTCCCTGGAACACCTGGCAACCCTGTGGAATCCGGCGCAGCAGACATTCCACGCCGCCGCCGGCAGCGCGGCCTATTTCGCCGACAACGTCGAAGTCATCGGCGCCCTGCGCCATCTGCGCGGCAGCAGTGCGGCAAGCACACGCTTCGCCGTCCAGCTGGCGGCGCTGCCGAGCAGCGCCAGCATGCTTAAAGGCTTGCGCCTCACTTACGGCTACGATCCGGACGGCGCCCTTGAACCGGCGCGCGCCAGCATGCCGCCGACACCATACGGCTTCTATCCGAATGCGGTGGCGCCCGTCTATCTGTGGCTATACGACCTGCGCGGCGGCGCCAGCGGCGTGCGTTACTGGCGCCTGTGGATGGAACGCTATGGCGCGCAATGGCTGGCCGGTGCAAGCGATCACTATCCCTGGGGACTGATCGCCTGGGCCGCCTATCGCAACGGCGACCAGGCCAGCGCGCGGCGATGGCTTGACAATGCCGCCGCCTGGCGCGCGGCGGGCCGCTGGAACATCGTCGAAGAAGGCGTGCGCATCGGCTTGCGCAACACTTTCAAAAACCGGACTCCACAGCCGTCATCATGAGCGCCCTACGCCACCCACATCTGCGCAAGATCCTGCTGGCGCTGGCGCTTGCCGTCATCATCGGCGGCGGCGCCGGCTGGGTCTACCGCATCAACCAGATCAGCCCGGCGCAATGGCAAAGCGACGCCATCGTCCTGGTCTTGCCGGACGAACTGTCCGACGCCAACCGCTTGTATTCCAACGCATGGCTGGACGGCGCGGCGGAAGAAGGGATCCGCCTGCAGACCATTACCGCCTCTGAATTTTCACGGCGCGGACTGCAAGGCGAACGGCCGTTCGCCGGCGTGATCCTGCCGGACACCATCCATCGCCAGATCAGCACCGCTTTCGTCAACCAGATCAGCCGCTTTGTGGAAAACGGCGGCGCCCTGATGCTGGTGGGCGATGCCGGCGTGCTGGACGAGAACGGCTACTACAGCGAACCGGCGTCGCGCTTTTCAAAGCTGGCAGGAACCGAATACGCCATGTACGGTGCGCTGCATGACAAAATATCGTTCAACCCGACCATCTCCGGCAGTCCGCAGATCATGCAGGCGCTGGAAATTCCGCCGGGACGCTGGATCAAAAACGGCGAGCTGGCGGTATTGTCCGGCTACGGCGAGGACACCTTGCGTTATCCGGCCCTGCGTACCGCCGCCACCTATGCCGGCACCCTGCGCATGCAAGCCGAGGGCGATACCGTGATTGCAGGCGAACATGATGTCGGCCAGGGCCGCGTGCTGTTCGTCAACCTGCCGCTGGGATACCTGAAGCTGCGTACCGACGGCATCCTGATGCATGGCTTCCTGCACTACTTCGCCAACCGCATCATGGGCCAGCCGCAATTGTCCGCCGCGCCGGACGCGATCGGCGGACTGATCCTGAACTGGCATTGCGACGCCAAGATCTGCATTCCCGCCATGGACCAGCTGATCAAGGCCGGCGTATTCAGGCGCGGGCCGTTCAGCATCCATGTCACCGCCGGGCCTGACCAGCGCACCTTCGGCGACGGCCTCGGCGTCGACCTCAACCATAACCCGGCGTTTCAGGCGCGCTTGCAAACCTTGCTGGCCCAAGGCAATGAAATCGGCAGCCACGGCGGCTGGATACATGACTGGTTCGGCAAGAACCTGGCTGCCGGCAATGCCGAAAAAATGACCACTTACCTGGAACAGAATGCCGATGCGGTGAACCAGCTGATCGGCCGCCCGCAGACCGAATACTCGGCGCCGACCGGCAACCAGCCGGTCTGGGTCACCGACTGGTTGGACGACCAGGATGTGCTGGCCTACTACTTCACCGGCAATATCGGGCAGGGCCCGACCCATGCTTACCGCGACGGCCGCCGCGACAAGCATATCTGGTCGTTCCCGGTGCAGACCTATGGCCATATCAGCACCATCGAAGAAGCCTATATGGAGCATGTACCGGAAAGCGAAATCAGCAACTGGCTGACGTCGCTGGTGCAGTTTACCGAGGATACCGGACAGATCAGGCTGATTTATTTCCACCCGCCGGGCGCGGTGCTGTATCCCGACGCCATCAACCGGCTGATGCTGGCCGCTGACGCAGCCGGAAAGAGCGGCCGTTTCCGCTGGCGCACCATGACCGACCTGGCGCGCTTCATGAACCGCAGGGAGCAGACGGCATGGAATATTTCCGGCGACCGGCATGCAGTCGTGGTCGATGCGGCCAATGCCGTTTCATTGCAGCAGCAAAGCTGGCTGTTCCCGGTTGCGCTGTATGCAAAGCCGCGCATCCTGGCCGGCAATGCTAGAGTGGAGCAACGCGGCGAAAACTGGACCGTGATCGCCGGCGACAGCAAGCAACTTCGCATTTCAACACCGTTGATAAAGGAAGCACTGCATTGAAAACAGCACTGGCAACTCTGGGCCTGTCCTTCGGCTGCGTCGCATTTCCTGCTTGTGCATCGGCTGACGACAGCACCGACATACAGGTTCCCGTATTACAGCACGCGCGCTTGATGCCGCTGATGAACACGCCGCCCGCAGCGGTCGCCGCTGTGCAGCCGCACGCAGCAGCTGCGCCGGCCGCATCAATGGCGCCGGCATTGTCGCCGGCCTCGGCCCATGCTGTGCCCGCCGCAACCGATTCGGCGCCCGTGCCGCTGGCGCTGGCAGCCCCGGTGGATGCAGCCCCGGTTGCAGTCGCGCCGCCCGAAAGCACAGCTGCCGCGGCGCCGGAACTGAGCCCCGAGCTAGGCGCTCTCGAATTGATCGGCGGTGACGGCCACATGACCAATGGCTATGGTCATGCGCGTCTGACGTCGCTGCGCGGCATGGCGGTGACCTCCCTGGGCGTGGTGCAAGGCGAATTGACGCAGCAGTCTCGTTTCGGCTATACCGGCAACTATGGCAGCGTCTCGCTGACCCACGACTTTTCACCGGATTACTACAGCACCGTCAGCGTCGGCGCTGGCAACAGTCCGCTGTTTTCCAGCTGGCGCGGCGATGCCACCGCTTATCGCAAGTTCGGCAGCGAGCGCCAGTACGTCGCCGGCATCGGCGCCTACTACGCCAAGGGCAATGAAAGCGCGCGTTCCGATACAGGCTTGCTGTTGACCGGCATCGCTTACCTGACCGGGGTGGTGATGGAAGGCGGCGTGCGCCTGAACTGGGCCGATCCGGGTTCGATACTGGGCCCCAGCGAATACATCGCCGCAACCTTCGGCAATGACGACCGGCGCGCCGTCATCGTCCGCTATGAGCATGCCAAGGAAACCTACAAGGTGCTGCCGGGCGGGCCGGAACTGGTGAACTTCAAGAGCAATACCGTCAATCTGCAATGGCGCGAACGGATCAACCGCGTCAGCATGTTGCTGGCGGGGCTGGAGTACTACCAGAGCCCGCTCTACGACCGGCTCTCCTTCAATCTCGGCTGGCGCTGGAGTTTCAGATGAAAGCACGGCGGGAAGATGGCGGCGGCAAGCAGGCAGCGGTCAACCCGCGCTTCACCGGCTTTGGCGGCCAGCTGATACAAACCCATCGCGCCCTGCGGCGGCTGGCTTTTCCGCACCGCCGCTGGATCGATATCTTGCTGCTGCCGGCGCTGATCTTCTCTTGCACGCTGCTGGCCTGGCCTTTGATTGCCGAGCTGTGGGCCGCGATTATCGGATTCTGGGCCAATGGCCTGGGCGACGAGATGGCGCTCAGAATGGGCCGCAGCGCTTTTCCGGGCATCCGTTCGATCCCCTACGCCTATGTCGAAGCGGCGCTGCCGGATCCTTTGCAATGGTGGAGCGGCATGCTGATCAGCATCACGCTGCTGCTGACCACCACGTTGCTGCCGGCCCGCATGCTGCCGATATCCTATGCCCTGCGCGTGATCGGCCTGGTGCAGCTGGCCAGCCAGCTGTATTTTTACTTCTGGGCGGCGGAATTCCCTTATCAGTCGGCCTCCTCCGTCTCGGCGCTGATGCAAGCGTCCATGGTGCTGATCCTGCTGACGCCCTGGATCTATGGCCTGCTGTACAACATTTTCGACTTCGGGGTTTATCGCAAAATCCTGCTGTCTGTGCTGGCCGTGCTTTACCTGATCGGGCTGACGCCATTCCAATACACCTTTGCCGCCTGGCTGATGCTGCGCTACTCGCTGCTGTGGCATCCCCTCATCTACCTGCTGGGCTCCAGCCTGATCCAGTTCGGCGCCTTGGTCGGCTTCTATTCCTGGGCCATGAGCTGGCAGCGGCGCGAATAGCCCGATTGCGCGGCAAACGGCGCCAACAGGCTTATACTCCGTGATCATTAATGAAGAAGGATAGCAATTGTGAAAAAGACCGGCATGGCAAAGAGCGACGCCAAGAAACTCATGGGCAAAATGACCGCGCCCGGCGCTGGCGGATTCGGCAACAGCGACGTCGTCGTGGTCGACCGCAAGGAGCAGCGCAAGCGCGATCAGGCGCTGGGCCTGGTGCCGTTCGCGGTCAAGCTCAACGGCACGCTGGTGCAGCAGCTGCAGACATTGGCGAAAGAGCGCGAACTCGATCTCAACCAGCTGGTGGCCGAGCTGCTGGCGAAAGGCCTGGCTGACTAGGGCCAGTCGGCAGGACGATGCAAGGGAAAAGCCGCAGCGACGGCTTTTTTTCAATCCCTCGCTATATCTTTTAAAACACGGCGCATCCGCACGGCGGCTCGCATGATGCGGCTTACCGCTTCGCCTTGTTCCTGCTCACGCCCGAAGCCCGGCAAACCCTTGTCGATTACGGGTTTTCCAGGTAACTCCGGGCAAAAGCACCCCCGATACGGGTTGTCGATTAAAATGCTGATCCAACTGGGATGGCATGGCGTGCAGCGTGGCATCTCCTTCCCCGAGAGATACGCGACGATGACCCCGATTCAGAACCAAGCCCCCGCCAACGTGATCAGCCAGGAAGCGCAGGACACCGCAGAAAAGCACCTGCGCGACATCCTGACCCTGGCGCTCGAGCATGCAGCGCCGCATGCCGCCGTGGTGGTGTCGGACGCCCGCTGCGCACTGGCCGTCACGCTGACCGCCGCTTACCGGCACTGCCTGCCGGACGCTGCCTTCATCGACTTCGATGCCCTCACGCCGGACGCCGTGCTGGCGGCTTTTGCGCCGCTGCAGGCGGGCGACCTGGTGATCCTGGTGCAGTCCACCAACTTCCGCCTGGAAGCGTTCCGCATCCGCGTCGAACTCTTCAAGCGCGGCCTCAAGGTGATAGAGCATCCGCATCTGTCGCGCATGCCTGGACCCGAGGCGCTGCATTACATCGAAGCGCTGGCTTACGATCCTGCCTATTACCGCGGCGTCGGCTACGCGCTCAAGGCGCGCATCGACCGCGCCCGCCGCGGCGTGGTCGACAGCGGCGGCGCGCAGCTGGTGTTCGATTCACCGTTCGAGGCGGCCAAGCTGAACATCGGCGACTACAGCGAGATGAACAATGTCGGCGGCCAGTTCCCCATCGGCGAAGTATTCACCGAGGCGCAGGACCTGGAAGCGGTCAATGGCAAGGTGCGCATATTCGTGTTCGGCGACACTGCGTTCCGGGTCAACCGGCCGGCGCAGCCGATCACCCTGGTGATCAGCAAAGGCCGGGTCGCCGAGGTCATCGATTCCACGCCGGATTTCGACCAGGTGCTGGCCAACATCCGCGCCGATGAAGGCGAAGTGTGGCTGCGCGAGCTTGGCTTCGGCATGAACCGGGCGTTTTCGCAGGAGCGCATGGTGAGCGACATCGGCACCTACGAGCGGATGTGCGGCATCCATCTTTCGCTCGGCGCCAAACATGGGGTCTACAGCAAGGCGAACATCAAGCGCGCCAGCGCCAGATATCATATCGACGTCTTTGCGGTGACCGAGGCGGTCTACCTGGATGACGCAGTGGTGTATCGGAACGGCGCCTGGCAACCCTGAGCCGGCCGCAGGCGCTGCCGCAATGCAAAGCAGCTGCTAAGAGGGAATGTACAGAGGATAAAGAATATTCTCTTCGCGCGTGATGCGGTCTACCAGCACCTTGCCGAGATTTTCAAACTCATCCTTGAATGTGATGCGCGCATCGCGCGAGACGATCCATTCCTTGCCTTGGTATTTGTCGAAAAAATCAAACGCCACGCGGCCGATGCCATCCATTTCCCGCTTATAGGAACGGTAGACATCGTGCAGGGCAGGATCTTCAGCCAGGCTGCGCCGCATGTAGGAATACAGCTTGACGCCCTCGGTCAGCAAGTGGCCGTACATCGCCATCCGCATCTCGCGCAATGCGGCAGGCACAGCATCCCACTTGTCGGCGCTCATCCTGTTCGCCACTGTCGAGTACATCAGCAGCAGCGCCGCATGGTCCCCTTTCAGTTGCGGGATCAGCTTTTCATCGTATTCGATCTGATGATTGGCGCTTTTGGCCGGCTGCAGTGCAGCCCGCTCGGCTATCGGTGTGGCTCCTCTGGCTGGCGTTGCTGACTGCTGGCTGGGAGTTTTTTTTACTGCGTCGTGCTTCTCCTCATCGTGGGTACTGGTCGCGGGTTTATTGAAAATTGTTTTCAGCCACATATTTCACCTCGCCAGTCCCCGTGCAGGAGTAATTATCAGAGTATTACTTGCTTATTATTGTGATTGCCTATCAACAACAATAGTACATTAAATTCCATCTGGGAATATCTTTCTCAGTGGCAATTTAAAAGATTTTTTCATGCGCTAACCGCTCCGGCCAGACCAAGGCATCCGGCCGAAGCAGCGGACCACATCTGCCAATACAACGCCTTGCTCATAAAACGACCGCCGGCGCTGAAAAATGATTTCGGCGTCCCGGGCCACGCGTGTTTGCAAGCGCTGCCGGCAATGCGCTTTCAGGATGGCGGATGCTGCAGGGCCGCCAGCAAGCTGTCCCACAAGCGATGGCGCTCGTCGATCGCCTTGATCCCGGCTTCCAGCACCTCGCGCATCTGCACCGGATCGTTGCCGGTAATCTCTTCAATCATGCGTTGCGCCGCCGGCCCATGGTCGCCGGAATCGACCTCGATGTGGCGCTCCAGGTAGAAATTGAGTTCGGGTACGGTTTCCGGCGCGATGCTCCACCTCTTCAGCAAGGCCTGGAACATCTCCGGGATGACGTTTTCCCGGCCGTAGAAAAAGCTGCCGACGACCTGGTGCGTCTGCCCTTCCTGGCAAGTGTTGATGGTAGCCGTGACAAAGCGCTGGATCGGCGCCAGCGCCTCCGCGCGCTTGAGCGCGGCGGCGACCGTATCGCCTTTCCTGATCATGTTTAAAAACTGATTGATCTGCCGCGTGGAGGCGCCGATCTCTTTCATCGCCGACAGGTAAAGATCGAAATGCGTCATCGCGCCCTTGGGCGTGATATCCGACTCCTCGCCCAGCACAATCTCGTTGATCAGGCGCGCGGCATGCGGATTGGCCGGCGGATACCAGGGGATCGAGGTGGTGGTCAGATCCATCTGCAAGCGCTTCACCAGCGACATGAAATCCCATACAGCAAAAACATGCCACTCCATGAACAGACGCAAATCGTTCTGGTTGCGGATGGCTGAAAAAACAGCATGATTGGTCAACAGATTGTGCTTTTCCTTGAGGGTAAGCTGTAGCGATTCAATAGTCGTTGTCATGTCATCTCCACGAGAAGTCACACACAAATGTGTGTAAAACGACAATGACAGATATATTTCCCAATGGCAATAATTTGATGCATCGCCAGGCCGGCGGCGACGGATCAGGCTGCTCTCAGAACGAAGCGCAAATGGAGGTGAGCAGCAAACCCACCGCATCCTGGTGGAACTGGCTGACATAGGCGCTGCGTATCTGCGCCAGCCGCGCCAGCGTCTCCGGCGTTGCGGCGGCGACGATGCGGATCACGAAACTGTCTTCCTGGATGGTCTTGCCTGTGGCCGCATCGCGCCATTGGCCGCGGGTGTCCCAGGTCGTCAGGCCAGCCGGGAAACGCGGCGTCACCACGTCGGCCATGAAGCCGGCGCGCTCGGCATCGCTTACCGGTCCGCGGCCATTGGTGTCGCGGCCAAACAGCAGTTCGGCCTGCAGCTGGCTGCTGCCGCCGGCCTGCTTGCACAAATCGCCGCCGGCGCCTTCCGGCACGGTCGCGCAGGCTGACGCCAGCAGCACGCAAAGCAAAGGACAAATCAAGCTGAGACGCATTGTGTTCCCCCGGTAATGGCTCCCGGTAACGGCTCCCTGTAGCGGCTCCTGGCGCCGGCCCCAAAGTTCATGGAGTGCTGCTATATCTTAAACGAGCAAAGTGAGGGAGAATTGTCGCAGATAAGGATATGCCATGAATCTCATCGAAAAACTGCTCGCCAAAGCCGCCCCGTCCAACGCCGCCCCCGCCGCGCAGGCGGTCAAGATCCTGGTGCGCGTGTATCTCGACAGCGCGGGACACGTGACCGATGTGGCGATCAGGAAAAGCTGCGGCGTTCCGGAACTGGATGCGCGGGCGCAGCGCGAGATCGCGGTAATGCGCTTCCCCGGCAAGAGCCGCGGCGCCAAGACCTCGCACAACTGGCACGACCTGACCTACACCATTCACCAATAAGCAGGCGCACCGCAAGCCTTGTCGTTTTGCCAGCGGATTTATATTCCGGCTGCGCCGCCCTCCCGGATTGCCTTCTCCGCCACGGTTTCACTCTGCGCGAGCGGCCTTTTCATTGCGCCGCCTTGCCCCGCATATGGAAATGCGAATGGCGTCTATTGAACCCTCATGATGGATTCGCGGCTATCCATACCCTAAGCTGTCTTCGCCGAACTGATCTTCTTTGCAAACGACGAGCAGTCCAGTTACCAGGGTTCGGTGTGCGGTTGCTGGCAATTCAAAACATAACACGAGACACCCTGTTGACGGTCGCTTAACAGTCGATTCACAGTCGATGAAAAGCCGGTTACCGGCCGCTGCAGTGGACATACAAAGGAGCAGCTCGATCATGATGGAACAACAACTCCAGCCCCAGCCTGTTGTGGGCCTGGGTGAACCTATTGCCGTGGCCGAAGGTAAAATCGACCAGTACTTTCAGATTACCGCACGCGGCAGCACCCAACGGCGTGAAGTCGTCGCCGGCATCACCACTTTCCTGGCCATGGTGTATTCAGTTTTCGTCGTGCCGGGCATGCTTGGCAGGGCCGGGTTCGACGTCAGCGCGGTATTCGTCGCAGTCTGCCTGACCACCGCATTCGGCTCGCTGCTGATGGGCCTGTGGGCGCGCCTGCCGATCGCCGTCGGCTGCGCCATTTCGCTGACCGCCTTCACCGCCTTCGGACTGGTGCTCGGCAAAGGACTGTCGCCTTCGGTCGCCCTCGGCGCCGTGTTCCTGATGGGCCTGGTGTTCACCGCCATTTCCGTGACCGGCATCCGCTCCTGGATCCTGCAAAACCTGCCGTCCGGCGTAGCGCACGGCACCGGTGTCGGTATCGGCCTGTTCTTGCTGCTGATCGCCTCCAACGACGTCGGCCTGGTGGTCAAGAACGCCGGTCCCGGCCTGCCAGTAGCGCTCGGCCACATCACTGCCTTCCCGGTCGTCATGAGCATCGTCGGCCTGGCCGCCATCTTCGGCCTTGAGCGCCGCCGCGTACCGGGCGGGATTCTGCTGGTTGTCGTCTCGCTGTCGGCGATCGGCCTGATCTTCGATCCGGCTGTCAAGTTCACCGGCATCTTCTCCATGCCTGCGCTCAGCTCGCCAGGGCACGCCAGCCTGATCGGTTCGATGGATATCAAGGGCGCGCTCAGCATGACCGTGCTGCCTAGCGTGCTGGCGCTGGTGATGACTGCGGTATTCGATGCAACCGGCACCATCCGCGCCGTCGCCGGCCAGGCCGGGCAAGTCAATGAAAAGGGTTACATCCACAATGGCGGCAAAGCGCTGACAGCAGATTCGCTGAGCTCGATTTTCGCCGGCCTGGTAGGCGGCGCTCCTGCCGCCGCGTATATCGAATCGACTGTCGGCACCGCAGCCGGCGCCCGCACCGGCCTGACCGCCGTCGTGGTCGGCCTGCTGTTCCTGGCTGTGATTTTCTTTTCGCCGCTGGCAGGCCTGGTGCCTTCCTATGCGACCGCACCGGCGCTGATGTACGTCGGCCTGCTGATGCTGGGCAGCGTCAGCCGCATGCATATGGATGACATGGTCGATGCCATGTCCGGCCTGCTGTGCGCAGTATTCATCGTCCTCACCTGCAACATCGTCACCGGCATCATGCTCGGCTTCTGCACTCTGGTGATCGGCCGCGTGGTGTCTGGCGAATTCCGCAAGCTGAACGTCGGCACCGTCGCGATTGCGATCGCCTTGGCAGTCTTCTATGCGGGTGGCTGGGCGATTTAAGACTCAGCAAAAACCAGTAACTTCGGCTTTTTGGGTCTCCTTGAATAGTCGATTGACGGCAGCGCCTCCCCCGGAGCGCTGCCTTTTTTGTTTGCGGGGGTTGAATTCCTGATCCACGCAAATAGCGGCCGTATCTTCTGGGAGATCCGGCCAATTATTCCAGAAGCCACTCCTGCTGGTGCAGCCACCAGGCGAGCCAGCCCAGGATCATCGCCGGCGCCAGCCAATGAGCCAGATCGATCACAAGGGAGTTAGCCAGCCCTTCCCAGGCTTCAAGCACGCCGGGACCAAACAGCGGCGCCGCCGCGACGCCGGGAATCACTGCCAGTGTCAGTGCCAGCCACAGCATAGTCGCAGCCGTAACCACCAATCCATATACGCCAAGCAAAGGCAGCACCGTCGCCAGCCAGCCCGGCAATTCGGAAACGCTGCGGTCACGCGATGTACTGCTTCGGGCGGCCATCACAGATCCGGTTGAACGCTCAGGCAGAATTTGCATCACCGCGGCGGCAAATCCGTCGTCTGCCGGCGCATCGAGCCGAGCTTGGCGGCGCAATGTATCCGCCAGCCAGCCGCTCCCTTCCGCAGCAAGACTGACTGCCTCTCCTTGCGGCTCATCTTGCCGCATCGAACCGGATGAATCCGAAGTGGGAATCTGCTTCATTTGCACTGCTCCAAAGGTTGGCGCGGAGCCCAGGCGGCGAGCGCCGTTTCGAGCTTGGCGCGGCCACGCAATAAATGGGTTTTGAGTGTGCCCAGCGGACATCCCAAGGCAAGCGCGGCCTCCGCATGGGAGAGGTCGCCCCAGTAGCTCAGCACAATCGCTTGCCGCTCGGCGTCGCTTAGCATATCCAGCGCCCGCTGCATGTCCAGCGACAGCGCCACCGTGTCGCTCAAGGACAGGGCATGGTCTGCCCGAGCCATAAGGCCGTCCGCCATCTGCTGCTCAGTTTCACCGCTCAAAACCTGGGTCTGCGCCTGCAGCTGGGCGTCGCCGCGGCGGCGCTGTTCCAGGAACAGATTCGTGGCGATACGGATGAGCCAGGTACGGAAGCGAGCCTCGCCGCGAAAGCCGCCGAGGTTCTGGTAAGCGCGCAAAAACGCCTCCTGCGCCAGCTCGTCCGCCCAGGCCGCATCGCCTCCGGCCAGACGCCGCAACAGCGCCCGCACGGCGCCTTGATGGCGCTTTACCAACAGACCGAAGGCCTGGCGATCGTCATGCTGACGCACCCGCTGCAGCAGAGCGAGATCGGGATCTTCCAGCAGCGCGGCGATATCGGGCTCCACAAGGGCTCAACGCGGCGCAGGCTTGGATTCCATCTTCCACACCACCAGCAGCGCAATGCCGACAAACAAGGGGATGCAGCCGATCGCCCACAGCCACTCGTCCGGCCGCATGGCGTAAAACATCACCATCAACCCTAAGCCCGCCGCCGCGTTGGTGGCGCCGAAGATCAGCTGGACACTTTTGTTCTGCCAGCCGGAATTGCCGCCGGCAGGACGATCCGCCAGCAGGCTGCCGTCGAGCAGCTGCGGCGGAATCTCACGGCCTTGCGCAACCAGCTGACGCACCGTTTCGTGCATCAGTTCGGCGCGGCGCATCCTGGACAGGACGCCCATGACGATAGCGACGATGGGGATGCACAGCCCCAGCACAGGAATGATGAGGGGGCCGAGGTTTGAAATGGTTTCCGAATTCATGCTGTCTCCTGAAAGGGTTCGTGAAAGGCTTACCCTGCTTGGATGTGGCTGGATGACGTTTTGGATTCAAAACTGCGCAATTTTTTTTACGGACCAGGCCCTTCGCCCCGCTGTCTTGGAATTTCACCTCGTACTGGGCCGATGGAGCGCCTTGCATCGCATCCATCCATGGCCGCCCAGACGCCCAGCTTATTTCCCAACGGGCCTTAATTTGGCGCGGCAACCAATACATTGAAAGTGTCCGGCAACAGCGCAGCGCGCGGACGAGGATTGGCTGGGGTGGGCGCCGGCGCCGCGCCGAATTTGCCGCTGACCAGATACACAAGATGCGTTTCCGGATTGAGCGCCAAGGTACGCGCGCCCTTTTGGGTGGCGAGGCTGGCTGCAACCGTGTATTTGTCCGCCGTGTCCTCATGCACAACCGTCAAGGTTCCGCCACCATTGGAAACGAAGACCAGCCCCGTCGCTGGATCAAACGCGGCCGCATCCGGCCTGTCGCCGATGTCTACCGTCGTGACGGTTTTTCCCGATATGGCATCGACAACCATCATCTTCTTGTTGCCGCATACCGAAAACAACCTATGATGCAGGTCATCGATCGCCAGGCCGCTCGGTCCGTCGCACGCAGCCATGGTCCAGTGCTTGACGATTTTTGAAGACTGCGCATCGATCACGGCAATTTCATTCTTGTCTTCCACATTGAAAAAGATATGGCCAAGGCTGTCGCTGACGGCGAACTCCGGCTGGCCGGAGACCGGCAGCGTGTCGATCACCTTGCGTGTGACAGCATCGACGATCGTCACGCTTTGATCTTTGCCGTTGAAGCTGTAGATCCGCTGCAATGGCTGATAGTAAAGTATCGCGTCGGGACCGGCGCCGATGCCTTTGACGGTATCGATCGTCTTGAGGCTGTCGAGCTCAAAAACCGTCAGCGTGCCCGCGCGGCCGTTGCTGGTAAAACCGAGCTTCAGGTCTTGCGCGATCGCGACGCCGTGGACGCCGGCGGTATCGGCTATGTTGGCAACCAGCTCTCCCGAGCGGGTATCGATAACCTGGACATGGTCGGAACGGCTGACAAACAGATGGTCCCGTTTGCTGTCGACAGCGAGGTAATCCCATCCCTCCACCCCGGTTACCGGAAAGCGCGAAACGATCTTGTAGCTCTCCGGTGCGGCAGCGCGGACAGCCGGGACAAGGGCGATCTGCAACAACGCGAAGGCACAGGCCGCAGCCATGGCCGAACTGCTGAAGGTGAAATTTTTCATGTATTTGATTTAAGGGTTGATGAATTTCCAATGCCGGGCAGCGCATTTTATCGGCTATGACAGGTTCAATATTCTCATAGGCCCGCGTCAAGCTAGCAGTAAACAATTAGCGCAGGATTAGGATGGCCAGAGTGGAAGAAAATGACGGCAGACAGCCATCGTCTTGCCTCCCGCGCGACCGAGGAATAGCCTTCATTGCCACTTTAAAACTCCCGACCTCCCAAATACCAAGACAGTGCAATGTTTTCTTGATAATTCCTCGGTTCTATCATGCTGGCAGGCGTATGATTATCTTCACTGGAGTTGACGGCAGGCTTGACGCCAGCTTCCATGGACTCCAGGCCTTGCAACCCCCGCACTTGTCTGCGGCAATGGGAGGACAGCAAAATGATCAAGGTCATGGCCCGGATCTCATCGCAACCAGGCGCGGAATCGTCAATGAAAAACATACTGCAAGATCTGGTTGGTCCTAGCCGCAACGAAGCAGGTTGCCAGAGTTACGAACTGTTTCAGGACGAAGAAAATCCGCTCGAATTTGTCACCATCGAGCACTGGACAGAGCAAGCAGCGGCCGACGCCCATATGGCTACACCCCACGTTGCCGCGGCAATCGCCAAAGCCGCCCCGTTGCTGGCGCAGCCGCCCGTCATCCATCGCTACACGCAGATCGCCTGAGAAGACGGCGCAGAATACCAGCGATGTATTTGGATAACGCCGAAAAAATTCCGCATTTGTTATTTTTGCAGAGTTAATTATTGCTGCTCAAGGGCCGCTCCTGATTTAAAGAGCTTGCCAATGCCGTTAATACTTCACGTGCACGCATCTGCGCCTGATCCGGCCGCCAGGACGCGATGTCGCTCAAGGAATATGATTGCCTCAGATAACGTATGACAGCGAGCCCCAGCCAATATCCAGTGCGATTTGGCAAATCAGCGTTAACCTTGGTCGTTGACGAGTTGAACCAACGATTGAAGGCATCCGGATGCAATCTGTCTATCGCCAGGAAATCTGCATCGGTCAGAAAACGCCTGGCGATTTCCGGCAATCGCTGGTCCTGCAAAGAGCCAAGATCTTCCTGCAGCAGATATTCTTCATCCTTGTACCCTGGAGACAACTGGGTACTGACGTAGGTGGCGAGCCCTTCCTCGAATAGTGGAAGCGTCAGGTCAGCACCTGCCATTACGCCGTCATTTTTTATCCCCGCATGGTTGGCGTGATACAGGTGAAACAGCTCGTGCGGAATAACTACGTCCATATTCGCTTTTTCAAGAATGAGCGAATCAATGGCAAAAACCAATACGCAAGAACCATCTGCCAGAACGCCGCTTTTGGCATCGAAGTTGGGTGCGAGGATTATCTGGGCATCAGGGCTCTCAGGTGCGTCCGCAAACACAGTCCTGAATTTGGCTCCTTGCCGAGAGATGTCTACCTCCAATCTCGCTGCTGCATCAGCGATTTGATTGGCCAATCCGGAGTAACTTGCAAACCGTGATTGCAAAATACGGTGCTTCCGGCCGCGCCAATCCGGGTGATGATCGGCTTCCCAGACAACTGCCTGGTAGAGGTCTTCCCGATCTTGTTCAATGAATTCATCCCAAAGCTTTTCCTGCTGCGCAAACGGCTTATCCTGCGCGGCCGCCCAAAATATATCAAAGGATCTGACTATCGACGGCGCATGCGATGCGGCACATGCGATTGGCGACATAAACAGCAACAGCAGGGCTGTCATCTGAATGTTTAGTCCGGTGCGGATCAGGATGTTTTTCATATATGCAATATTGCTTTAATAATTACCACATGGCAACATGCTTCCACTGTTTTTGTTCAAACTGAATGACAGACAAAGGCAAACCCATTTCAGAAAAGGAAACGATGAAAGCCAGCGCACCGATAGATATCGCCGCAAGCACCGACGCGATTGCGACCCGGTACAAGAACATTGAGGTCGACGGGGTCAGGATTTTCTATCGCGAAGCCGGGCGGCAAGGCGCGCCCGTACTGCTGCTGTTGCATGGCTATCCGTCCTCGTCCCGCATGTTTGAACCGCTGCTGCCGCACCTGGCCAAGCACTATCACCTGATTGCTCCCGACTACCCGGGTTTCGGTTTATCTCAGGCGCCTGACCGCGCCGCGTGGCCATATACCTTCGATCATCTCGCCAGGACGATGCTGGCCTTCACCGACATGCTGGGCTTGAATCGCTACGCGATCTACCTGCAAGACTACGGCGGCCCAATCGGCTTTCGCATAGCGCTGGCGAGGCCGGAACGGGTGCAGGCGCTGATCATTCAAAATGCGGTGATCCATGAAGAGGGACTGACGCCAATCTGGAATGTGCGACGCAGCTACTGGGCCCATCGCGCTGAATTCGAGCAAAAGATTCGCGATGGCATGTTGTCCCAAGCTTCTGGCGAGGCAAGACATGTGGGCGGCCGCCCGCATCCCGAACAATATAATCCCGACCTGTGGATGGATGAAATCGCCTTCCTCAAGCAGCCCGGCATGGCGGCGATCCAGCTTGACCTGGTACACGATTATCAATCGAACGTCCGCGCTTATCCGCAGTGGCAAGAATACTTGCGCACGCAAAAGCCGTCGACCCTGGTAGTCTGGGGCAAGCACGATCCGATTTTCGCAGTGGAAGGCGCGCAGGCGATTCAACGCGAACTGCCGTCAACCGAACTCCACCTGCTGGACGCCGGACATTTCGCCACCAACGATGTGCCGGGACAGATTGCGGACTATATCGACGACTTTTTGCGGCGCAGGAAAAATTAATCGATATGAAAAGATTTTATTCAGGAGTCGCAATGAAATTACAATTTAGTTTGGCCGCTTGCCTGATCGCCTGCCTGGAGGGATGCACCACCCAGCCGCCCCCGCCAGCCCCCGCGCCCGGATCGGACCGCGATGAACACGGGTGCATCGCCTCGGCAGGATATTCGTGGTGTACCAACACGAACCATTGTGAACGCCCCTGGGAGCTCGCCCAGAAGAACGGCCTCGACAAATCGAGGGAAGCGTTCAATGAATTCTGCAAGAATTCATCCGCGAAGCAGTAATGCATATTCCGGGAGATAGGGGTCTTTTGTCGGATTAAACAGATGAACAGGTTGGTCTGAAATATCCGGCACACTATCCGCATTCAAGGTTTATCCCGGTTTCGAACCAGCCCAAGAGAAGCTATCGCAATGAAGTGGGTTATCAGAGGTATGAAGAATGAAATTACCATCAACCATCGTAGTGCTATCGATTGTAGGATTATTGGCATTCACGAATCCAAAACTAGACAGCTATGAGCAGTACATCCATCAAGTCATCACCCAGGAAGCCAATAAACGGGATGACTTGACACGAACACTGGGGACGCTATTTGGAGGAGTGGCTAGTAGCTTCATCGCTAACAGCACCGTGAGAAATAACTATGTTCTGTTTAGCACTTACGACTCGAATCTGGGAAATCAACATCTAAAAGTTGTGGGTGTCCTTGGTAATTTCTTTCAAATTTCACGGTCGCAAGGCAACGATCACGTACAGTGATCACATATGCATTGACTATTCATGGCGGCAGAAACGTATTGATCCGAGATTTACCGGCCCGTTTTATTGCGTTTTCGTACCAAAACTAAGAATTAGTTTCTTTCAACACAAGAGTAGCAACTTCGTTGCGAATAGCTACGAATTCGCCGAGCTATCCCTAGATGATGCGCTGTGACATTTTGAGTAGCCCCAACAGTGCTGCAATTGTGAAGACAGCAAAGTCGACTTGTAGATTAATTCGCAGTCTTTGCGGAGCGAAATTGTCAGAAATTCAAAGTAGAAATGGCTTAGAATATGGGCTTCGCGGGTGTAGTTCAATGGTAGAACGAAAGCTTCCCAAGCTTTAGACGAGGGTTCGATCCCCTCTACCCGCTCCAGACCAGCGTTGGCACCCGCCATTTCAGGGTGCCATTTGTATTTTTGAGGCAGGTATTTGTCTGGCGTTACAATGGTCCTGTCCGCAAGGGCAATCCAGCGCTTGCTTCGCTCCACCTAAAGTCTAATTAGCATGTCAGAAAATAAATCCGGCAAACCCCTCTTTTACGATCCGACCGAACACCGGATCCGCAGCTTTGTCACGCGCGCCGGGCGCTTGTCGACGGCGCAGGCGCGTGCCATCGAAGAACTGGGGCCGCAATTCTGTGTCTCATATAACAAGGCTGAAGTCGATCTGGCGCAGGTTTTCGGGCGTAGTGCGCCGACTATCCTTGAGATCGGCTTCGGCATGGGCGAGACTTCGGCCAAGATCGCGGCCGGCATGCCGGAAAAGAATTTCGTCGGCGTTGAGGTGCATACGCCGGGCGTCGGCAGCTTGCTGAAATTGATCGGCGAGCAGCAGTTGAGCAATCTGCGCCTGATCCAGCACGATGCGGTGGAAGTGCTGACCAACATGATTGCGCCTGGCTCGCTGGCCGGTGCGCATGTGTTCTTTCCCGATCCCTGGCACAAGGCGCGCCATAACAAGCGGCGCCTGATCCAGGGGCCGCTGGTGAGCTTGCTGGCGTCGCGCATTGCGCCGGGCGGCTACCTGCATTGCGCTACCGACTGGCAGGAGTATGCTGAACAAATGCTGGAAGTATTGAGCGCCGAGCCGCTGCTGAAGAATACCGCGGAGACTTATGCGGAACGGCCGGAATATCGGCCTGTGACCAAGTTCGAGAATCGCGGCTTGCGGCTTGGGCATGGCGTCTGGGACCTGGTGTTCACGCGCGTTTGAGCTGAATTGTTAGAGGAAGCTGCAATATGCTGATGATCCGATTTTTCCCCCGTATCGACAACCGGCTCGCCAGGCTTGCTGCCTCGGTGTCGCTGCTTGCCTTGTCTCATATCTCTCTGGCGCAGGCGGGAGAGCAAGCACCGCCGCTGCCGCCTGGCGCCATCACGGTTGAAGACACCCGTTATCAGCCCGCCCCTCCCGGCGCGGCGACGCAATTGCCGGCAGCATCCGCGCGGCCGTCAGCCGAAGGCATGGTCGAGGCCGCGAAACGCGATGCCGGCAAGATAGACCGCGAGCTGCGCAAGGATGCGCCGCCCAAGGAGAAGGCAGCCGCGGCCGCCACGCCGACCATGCAGCAGAAACTGGAAATGGGCCTCGCGCCTGCGGCTCCGCCGGAACCTCGTTCGCCCAAAGAAACCACCATGGAAGACATCACGCTGCCGAACGGCCAGCGGGTCACCAAGGTGACCGGACCGACCGGCACCTATTGCGTCACCCAGATCTCGGTGGGCAACACCAAGGGCGAAGACATCATGCAGAAGGGCGCGATTTCGCGCACCACCTCCTGCGGCGCGGGGTTTTGAAGCAATCCGGCCAGTGCCGATATCCAATTTCGGCAAAATGCCTATGTAGCGGCCCGCCATTCGGTACAATCTGCCTATGTTGTCCGAATTCGACCTGATCTCCCGCTACTTTACTCGCACCGCGCGCAGCAATATCGAGCATATTGCCCTTGGCGTCGGCGACGACTGCGCCTTGCTGACGCCTACGGCCGGCATGCAGCTGGCCATTTCCACCGACATGCTGGTGGAAGGACGGCATTTTTTCCCTGATGCAGATGCTTTCGCGCTGGGCCATAAATGCCTGGCGGTGAACCTCTCCGACCTGGCGGCGATGGGTGCGCGGCCGCTGGCGTTTACGCTGGCGCTGGCGCTGCCCGCTGCGCGCGAGGAATGGCTTGCGCCGTTTTCCAGCGGCTTGCTGGCGCTGGCCGACGCGCATCATTGCGAATTGATCGGCGGCGACACCACCAAGGGACCGCTGAATATCTGCATCACCGTCTTCGGCGAAACCTTGCCGGGCCAGGCTTTGCGCCGCGATGCCGCGCAAGCGGGCGATGACATCTGGGTCTCCGGCACGCTGGGCGATGCGCGGCTGGCGCTGGCGATCTACCGCCAGGAACTGGCCGGCCAGCTGAATCCCGACCTGCAACTCGGCAGCGAGAATTTCCTGCTGGCTGCGGCGCGCATGCACCAGCCCAGCCCGCGCGTTGCGCTGGGGCTGGCCTTGCGCGGGATCGCCCATGCCGCCATCGACATTTCCGATGGCCTGGCCGGCGATCTCGGCCATATCCTGAAGCGCTCCGGCGTCGGCGCCACCCTGGCGGTCGATAGCCTGCCGGCCGGTCCCATATTGAACCAGCAAGCGCAAACTGTCCGCCGCCATTTCACCCTGGCCGGCGGCGACGATTATGAACTGTGCTTTACCGCCGCCGCCAGCCGGCGCGACGCCGTACTGGCCGCGGCCCAGGCCAGCGCCACCGCGGTGACGCGCATCGGCCGCATCGATGCCGCCCCGGGCCTGCGCCTGCAAGACGCCAGCCTGGCGCCACTCAACCTGCAACTCAGCTCTTTCGATCACTTTCAGACCACATGACAACAACGGACAGCAATCCTTCACAGCAACCGATCCGGCCTGGCCCTCGTTTCATGTTGTCGCATCCCGCCCACTTCATCGCCCAAGGTTTCGGCAGCGGACTGTCGCCCGTCATGCCGGGCACCTTCGGCACCTTGTTTGCCTGGCTCTCGTATGTGGTGATGACCACGCGCTGGCCGGAAATTTTCACGCCGCTCAACTGGCTGGTGATTATCGCCGCCGGCTTCGTGGTCGGCGTCTGGACTTGCCAGACCACCGGCCGCCATCTGCATGCGCCGGATCACGCCAGCATGGTGTGGGACGAGATCATCGCGTTCTGGCTGGTGCTGGTGCTGGTGACGCCGGCCAGCCTGTCGGCGCAGTTCGGCGCCTTCGTCGTGTTCCGTTTTTTCGACATGGTCAAGCCGCCGCCGATCGCCTATTTCGACCGCCATTTCAAGGGCGGCTTCGGCGTCATGTGGGATGACATCGTGGCGGCCTTCTATACCCTGCTGTTGCTGGCGGCATGGCGCTTGATTTAGCGCCGGATTTAACTGGGCGGCATGCCCCGGACGGATTGCATCTGCCTGCAACAAGTGGCAGTATGTAAGCACCGACCAGGCAGAATACAGGAGTTGCACCATGAACACCGCACTCGAAGACAGCACCGAACAAATCATTGATCTGGCAGCACAAGTCGGCCGCGCTCTGCAAGCCAGGGGCTGGTTCCTGTCCACCGCGGAATCCTGTACCGGCGGCGGCGTGTCGCAGGCGATTACGGAAATCGCCGGTTCTTCGGAATGGTTTGATTGCGGCTTCGTGACCTACTCGAACGCCTCCAAGACGGAACTGCTGGATATCCCGGAAGCCGAGATCGCCCAGCACGGCACGGTGAGTGAGGAAATCGCCGCCGCCATGGCTGAAGGCGCGCTGGCTAACAGCAATGCAGATGTCACTGTCTCCACCACCGGCATCGCCGGCCCCGGCGGCGCGGTTCCGGGCAAGCCGGTCGGCACGGTCTGCTTCGGCTGGTCAGTGGGTCATCACACCCACACCGAACGGCTGGTGTTCGCGGGCGATCGCCGCGCAGTGCGTGAACAGACTGTGCTCCATGCACTGCAGGGCTTGCTGCGCTTCTTGAAGTAATCCCGCAGAAATAATCCCGTGGAAGTAATCCCGTTTATGCGCTTCAGGCGCGATACAGGTTGATAGCGTCGCGGGTTTCCTGCGCCACGCGCTTGGCTGCCTGCGCGAAATCCTCGCCCGCTGCCAGGTCCGGCTTGGCGTAGAGGATGGCGCGCGATGAATTGATCATCATGCCCATGCCGTTCGCCGTCTTGCCGGCATGCACGGTCGCCTGGATGTCGCCGCCCTGGGCGCCGACGCCCGGCACCAGCAGCGGCATGTCGCCGATGATGCTGCGCACCTGCGCCAGCTCCTGCGGGAAGGTCGCCCCCACCACCAGGCCGCACTGGCCGTTGGTGTTCCACTTCTCCGCCACCAGGCGGGCCACATGCTGGTACAGCGGCACGCCGTCCACCGTCAGGAACTGCAGGTCGGAACCGCCGGCGTTGGACGTGCGGCACAGCACGATGGCGCCGCGGTCTTTCCATTCCAGGTAGGGCGCGACCGAATCGAAGCCCATGTACGGGCTGACAGTCACCGCATCGGCGCCGTAGCGCTCGAAGGCTTCGCGCGCATATTGCTCTGCGGTGGCGCCTATATCGCCGCGCTTGGCGTCCATTACGATCGGGATATTGGGATGGTTTTCACGCAGGTAGGCGCAGATCGCTTCCAGCTGGTCTTCGGCGCGCATGGCCGAGAAATAGGCGATTTGCGGCTTGAAGGCGCAAGCGGTGGCGGCGGTAGCGTCTATAATTTCCTTGCAGAAAGTGTAGATCGCGTCCGGCTGTTGCTGCAAATGTGCGGGGAATTTGGCAATATCGGGGTCCAGGCCTACGCACAGCAAGGAATTGTTGGTGCGCCAGGCGGCGGATAGTTTTTCTATAAAAGTCACGATCAGGCCTCAATAATGCTAACCCCGCATTGTAAATCCAAAAACCCCGGAATTCACTGGCAAACAAGCCGATATGCAAGCAAATTGCTGTCTTTCTCCGCTATTTAACACTTGAGCGGTCGGCGATTGTTTGCTAACGTGCATTCCATTGTTTCTTTTATCAGGGATATCCAATGAAAACTTTCTTCAAATGGCTGGCAATTGCCGTCTTCGCCTCCCTCCTCAGCGCTTGCGGCTATAACGATTTCCAAACCAAGGACGAAGCCGTGAAAGCCGCCTGGGGCGAAGTCGTCAACCAGTACCAGGGCCGCGCCGACCTGGTGCCGAAAATCGCCCAGATCGTGAAAGCCTATGCCACCCATGAAGAAGCCACCTTTGAAGCCGTGACCAAGGCGCGTTCGGCGGCGACCAGCTTCCAGATCACGCCGGAAGTGCTGAACGATCCGGCCGCGTTCGAGAAATTCCAGCAGGTGCAGGGCCAGCTGTCGTCGGCCTTGTCGCGCCTGATGGCGGTGTCGGAAAATTACCCGCAGCTGAAGGCGGACGGCCTGTATCGCGATGCGCAGTCGCAACTGGAAGGCATCGAGAACCGCATCAAGGTAGCGCGCAACCGCTACATCGTCGCCGTGCAGGACTACAACGTGCTGGCGCGCAGCTTCCCGACCAACCTGACTGCCATGGCGATGAGTTACAAGGTCAAGCCATCTTTCACGGTGGATAACGAAAAAGCGATTTCGACTTCGCCCGATGTCGATTTCGGCGGCAAAAAATAATGTCGCGCAGCGTAATCCGCGCACCGGCGGCATGGCTGGCGCTGCTGGGCCTGCTGGCGATGCTGGCGCTGCCTGCCGCCGCGCAGACCATGGCGACGCAGGTGGCGGTGCCGCCGCTGCAGTCGCATGTCACCGACCTGGTCGGCATGCTGCAGCCGGACCAGCGCGCCACGCTCGACAATACCTTGAGCGAATATGAAACCCGCACCGGCAGCCAGATTGCCATCCTGCTGCTTAGCAAGACCGAGCCGGAAGGCATAGAAGACTATGCGGTGCGCGTCGCCGACGCCTGGAAGCTCGGCCGCAAGGGCATCGACGACGGCGTCATCCTGCTGGTGGCCAAGGACAATCCCAAGGCCTTGCGGCGCATGATGATACTTACCGGACGCGGCGTCCAGGGCACCTTGACCGACGCCCAGTCCAAGCGCGTGCTGCAGGAAATCATCGCACCGTATTTTTCCAAGGGCGATTTCTATGGCGGCCTGACGGCGGGCATCTCGGCCATCATGCCGCTGCTGGACCAGGAAAATTTTGCGCCGCCCAGCCGTAAGGCGGCACAGGCGCAAGAGCCCTCCTCCGACCTGCTGGGCGCCCTGGCGCCGCTGCTGTTCTTCGGCTTCATCATCCTGATCACCATCATTTCCCGCTCGCGCGGTGGCAGCGCCGGCTCCGGCCGCGCGCTCAACAGCAATGTCTGGGGCAATGCCGCCGGCGTCATCATCGGCAGCGTCCTGAGCCAGGGTGGGCGGGGCGGCGGCGGCTTTGGGGGTGGAGGCGGTTTCGGCGGCGGTGGCGGCGGCTTTTCCGGCGGCGGTGGCGGCTTTGACGGCGGCGGCGCCTCGGGGGATTGGTAATGGGAACTCTGCAACGACTCTGGCGTCACCTGACGACCACGCAAGGCAGCGCGCGGCGCGCCTTTCCCGCGGCAACGCTGAAAGCCATCCAGCACAAGATCGCCGAAGGAGAAGTCACGCACCGGGCGGAAGTGAAAATGATCGTCGAAGGCTCTCTCAGCCTGCCGGCGGTGCTCAACGGCGTGAGCTCCCGCAACCGCGCCCATGAACTGTTCGCCCACTACCGCATCTGGGACACCGAAGAAAACGTCGGCGTCCTGCTGTATGTGAACTTGGCCGACCACAAGGTCGAGATCATCGTCGACCGCGCGGTAGGCCGCGCCATCAAGGGTGAGCAATGGCAAGCCGTGTGCAAGACCATGACCAAGGAGTTCGCCAGCGGCGCCTTCCATGACAGCACGTTGGCGGCGCTGGAACAAATGAACGGCTACCTGACCCAGCATTTCCCGGACCAGGGCCGGAAAAAGAACGAGCTGTCAGACAAACCGATAGTCCTATAATTACCTTCAATTAAGTCGACTCTGACCCCAATTAAATATTTGGGGTCGGAGTCGATTTATCTCCGGCGCATTTCAACCGCGCATTTCAACCATTTTCATATACCCACTGCAGCAAGCCGTCTTGCGCTGCCTGCCCTCTGGGCGCGTTGGGGTGGTTGATCAGGCATACCACCGCATAGTATTTACCCGATGTCGCCAGGACGTAGCCGGCGATGGCGCGGACGTCGTTCAGGGTGCCGGTCTTGACGTGGGCCTGGCCGGCCACGCTCTGGTCTTTCAGGCGCTTGCGCATGGTGCCGTCGTAACCTACCAGCGGCATCGAGGAGACGAATTCCGGCATGGTGGGCGACTGGAATGCCGAGGTCATCATGCGGCCCATGGTCTTGGCTGAGATCCGTTCGTTGCGCGACAGCCCGGAACCGTTTTCGATCACCAGGCCGCTGGCGTCTATGCCTTTGCCGGTGAGCCAGCTCTGGATGGCGCGGGCGCCGCGTTCCGGGGTGGCCGGGACTTTCAGGATATCGGAGGCGATAGTGAGCAGCACTTGCCGGGCCATGACGTTATTGCTGTACTTGTTGATGTCGCGTATCACTTCCGGCAAGGTGACCGAATTCCATTCCGTTATCAGGCGGGCGTCGGGCGGTGCGACGCCGTTCTTGACGCTGCCGCTGAAAGTGCCGCCGAGATCGCTCCACATCTGCCGGAACACCACGCCGAAGTATTGCGTGGAGTTCATCTTGTAGGGATTCACATACCAGGTTTTTTCGCCGCAGGAGGCCGGCAGCGCACCGTTGAAGCTGGCGCCGTCAGCGTCGACCGCCGCTTGCAGCTTGCCTTGCCAGTCATCGCAGCTGCCCTGCCCCAGGCGCGGCGGCTTGACCTGGTAGCCGCTCATGGGCGGATCGAGCACGACATTGACCTGGCGCTTGTCGGCGTCGGGCACGAACTGGAAGGTCAGCGTCTTGTAGTTCAGCAGCAAGGCATCCGGACCGACGTTGTACGGCTTCATCGGATCGCCGTCGAACTCGGAAGGGTCGTAGGCATTCTCATCGAATGTGCTGCGGTCCAGCACGATATTGCCGCGAATATCGCGGATACCCTTGGCGCGGATCTGGCGCAGGAACAGCCAGAAGTTTTCCAGCACCAGCTTGGGGTCGCCATTGCCTTTGAAAATCAGATCGCCCTGCAATACATTGCCGGCCTGGCTGCCGTCAGCGTACGCCTGGGTCTTCCAGCGATAGGTCGGCCCCAGCAGCTCCAGCGCGGCGTCGGTAGTGACCAGTTTCATGGTCGAGGCCGGATTGAACGGCGTGGCGGCATTCGACGAAGCCAGCACCTTGCCGCTGCCGTCGACTTCCTGCACATACACGCCAACGCTCTGGGCCGGGATGCCGGCCAGCTGCAAGGCTTTGCTAAACGATGCGGGAACGGACGATTCTTGCGCCTGGACATTGGCCGGCAACAAAGAAGACAGTAAAGAAAACGGCAACAGGAGACGTAGCGCAAAGATTTTTTTCAAGTGAGCACCGGCGAAAAAAGAAAGATTGCGAAGGATTATCCCACGCGTTCACGCGATGCAAAGCTTGGCGTTGTGACAAATTTGAAAATAACAGGCATACCGCGAGACGCCAAGGTCTCGCCAGCTGCGGCAGCAACACCCCTGGCTTTTACAACAGCGCAGGTATGGCTTCCAGGATAATCAGCGCCAGCAAGGCGCCGCACACGGCGCCGATGGCGCGCAGGCTGCCACGTGCAAGTTTCGACGCAACCGGCACTTCTCCGCACAAGATGAGCCCGGCAAATGCCATCGGCACGAAGAACAGCAGGTTATCCATAATCAGTCTGATCATGATCGTCCCCTTGGTTTAGTTGTAATTTCAGTATAGGTTTTGCATGCCTGAAAGCAAGGAGGAATAAAAAAATGACAACGATCAACATATTCAAAAAGGACAACGAAAATAAGTACAACAAACCCTCTGCTGTCCTGCACAATTTTCTTGACCACCATCAACTGCGCGGCTACTATCCACCAGTCTAAATTTTATGGAGCCCCTTTAATGGGCACTTGTTCGAGTGACAGTTGTTGCCAGACCCGTTCTGGCATCGCCTCGGCAAGATAACGCAGGATTCCCCTGCCGTCATCTCGCCAGCGGCGGATGATGGTATCCCCAGTGCACGGAGAATCTTTCCGGCACGCAGTATTCCACCACCTGATCTTGTTATGCAAAGTTACGCAGCCGGGTTACAGCGGCTGCATGCTCGGCTAATCCCGTGTTCCGCGTCCGCGTGCCGGGTCATCGAATGCAGCGTCCGTTTCCGGGCTCTTGATATTGTCATCAAGATGTCACCGATCGAATTTACAGTCTGTGCCGCGCTGAGCGTTTTTCGCCTTTTGCCAGGAACATGTCATCCATATGGATAGCAAGTCGTTAATACAAGGTTAATGCGACACAGTTAAAGGCGACAAAGCTAAAAGCACCCAGCCAGCCTCCTCTGATCGACGACAGCCGACCGCACTGCATGAAAAAAGAAGAATTCCATGAATCTGAATATTCTCAAAGACACATTCGTTAGCTTTGTACGCACGCATGGCATGGATCGCCATTTCCGCCGGCTGGCCCCCGACATGTTCCGCAGCACCCCCGTCAACAAGGAAGTGCCGCCTTCGCTGGCGCAGACCCTGACGAGCGCTGCCAGCATCGAGGTCAGCGAGCTGTTCCAAAGACTGCATAGCCGCGCCGACGGCCTGACCGACGCTGAAGCGGACGAAATCCGCATCAGCGCCGGGCCGAACGAAGTCGAACACGAAAAGCCGATCTCGAAATGGGCCCACTTGTGGCAATGCTACAAGAATCCCTTCAACCTGCTGCTGACGGTGCTGGCCGGTGTTTCGTATCTGACTGAGGACATGAAAGCCACCATCGTGATCGGATCGATGGTGCTGCTGTCGACGCTGCTGCGCTTTGTGCAGGAATCGCGTTCCAATACCGCAGCCGACAAGCTCAAGGCCATGGTCAGCAATACCGCCACCGTGCTGCGCCACGACCTGGCCGAAGACATTGCGGAAGAAGCCTTGCGCTACTTCGACGTCACCTTGCATCCCAAGGGTGCGCGCCGCATCGAACTGCCGATCAAGAAGCTGGTGCCGGGCGATATCGTCCAGCTGTCCGCCGGCGACATGATTCCGGCCGATCTGCGCCTGCTGACCGCCAAGGACCTGTTTATCAGCCAGGCGGCGATGACCGGCGAGTCGCTGCCGGTAGAAAAATTCCTGACCCACCGCGGCGTCGCCACCGGCAATCCGCTGGAACTCGACAACCTGTGTTTCATGGGCACCAACGTGGTCAGCGGTTCGGCCACCGCGATTGTCGTCACGACCGGCAACCAGACCTATTTCGGCGCCCTGGCGGAACGCGTCACCGCCACCGACCGCACGCCGACCGCCTTCCAGTCCGGCGTCAACAAGGTTAGCTGGCTGCTGATCCGCTTCATGATGGTGATGACGCCGGTGGTGTTCTTCCTGAACGGCCTGACCAAGGGCGACTGGCTTGAAGCTTTCCTGTTTGCCATGTCGATCGCGGTCGGCCTGACGCCGGAAATGCTGCCGATGATCGTTACCTCGACCCTGGCCAAGGGCGCGGTTGCGCTGTCGCGCAAGAAAGTGATCGTCAAGCGCCTGGATGCGATCCAGAACTTCGGCGCCATGGACGTGCTGTGCACCGATAAGACCGGCACCCTCACCCAAGACAAGATTTTCCTGGAGCGCCACACCGATATCCTCGGCGAGCAGGACGACCTGGTGCTGGAATATGCCTACCTCAACAGCCACTACCAGACCGGCCTCAAGAACCTGCTGGACGTCGCCGTGCTGGAACACGCCGAGCTGCAGCGCGAAATGGCGCTGGCCTCGGCCTACCGCAAGGTCGACGAAATTCCGTTCGACTTCCAGCGCCGCCGCATGTCGGTGGTGGTCAGCGAACGCGACGACCATCATGAATTGATCTGCAAGGGTGCGGTCGAAGAAATCGTTTCGGTCTGCACGCACGCGCGCCACAACGGCGAAGTGGTGCCGTTCACCAAGGAACTGCTGCAAGAAATCTACGAGACCACTTCCAGCCTGAACGCCGAAGGCTTGCGCGTGGTGGCAGTGGCCGCCAAAGACCTGCCGCCGACCAAGGAAGTGTACGGCGTTGCCGATGAATGCGACCTGGTGCTGATTGGCTATATCGCCTTCCTCGACCCGCCGAAGGAATCCACCAAGCCGGCGCTGGACGCACTCAAGGCGCACGGCGTCACAGTCAAGATCCTAACCGGCGACAATGAGCTGGTCACCGCCAAGATCTGCCGCCAGGTCGGCCTAGCTGTGGACGGCATGCTGCTTGGGAACCAGGTCGAAAAAATGAGCGATGCCGAACTCTCGGTCGCGGTCGACACCACCACGGTATTCGCCAAGCTCAGCCCGACCCACAAGGAGCGCATCGTGCGCATCCTGCATGACAAAGGCCATGTAGTCGGTTTCATGGGCGACGGCATCAACGACGCGCCGGCCCTGCGCGCAGCCGACATCGGCATCTCTGTCGATACCGCAGTCGACATCGCCAAGGAAGCCGCCGACATCATCCTGCTGGAAAAGAGCCTGATGGTGCTGGAAGAAGGTGTACTGGAAGGCCGCAAGACCTTCGCCAACATGCTGAAGTACATCAAGATGACCGCCAGCTCGAACTTCGGCAACGTGTTCTCGGTGCTGCTGGCCAGCGCCTTCCTGCCGTTCCTGCCGATGCTGCCGCTGCAGCTGCTGGTGCAGAACCTGCTGTACGACATTTCGCAGATCGCAATCCCGTTCGATAACGTCGACAAGGAATTCCTGGAAAAGCCGCAGCGCTGGAATGCCGCCGAGATCGGCCGTTTCATGATCTACTTCGGCCCGATCAGCTCGATCTTCGACATCAGCACGTTTGCCTTGATGTGGTACATCTTCGGCGCCAACACTCCTGAGCACCAGACCTTGTTCCATACCGGCTGGTTCGTCGAAGGCTTGCTGTCGCAAACCCTGATCGTGCACATGATCCGCACCCGCAAGATTCCATTCTTCCAGAGCCGCGCTTCGTGGGCGCTGCTGAGCATGACCATCATCATCATGATGGTCGGCATCCTGCTGCCGATGTCGCCGATGGCCGATTACTTCAAGCTGCAGGCGCTGCCGCTGACCTACTTCCCGTGGCTGGTGCTGATCCTGGTAGCCTATGCCGTGCTGACGCAGGCAATGAAGGGCTGGTACGCAAGGCGCTACGGCTGGCAATAAAGCCGTTGCAATCCTGCGGATGGAGATGGCGATATGCATCTCCATCCGCACAAAACAAAAAGCCAATCGCAGAAACGATTGGCTTTTTTCTTTTGGCTGCGGCAAAGGCCGCCGCCTGCCGGCCTTGCTCTCCTGGGCTATCCCACCAGCCCCGCCGCGATATTGATCGACAAGCCGAGAATCGCCGAATTGAACAGGAAGGTCAGCACCGATTGCAGCAATACGATCTTGCGCATGGAACGCGTCATGACGCTGACGTCCGAGGTTTGCACCGCGACCGCCATGGTGAACGAGAAATACAGGAAATCCCAGTAGTTCGGGTTCTTTTCCTCATCCGGGAAACGCAGCGGCGGCGTCTCCGCGTCGGCCGCGTAAAACAGCCGCGCATAATGCAAGGTAAAGATGGTGCCGACCAGGAACCATGAACCCAGCACCGTCATGCCGGTAAACAGATAGCGGATCTCTTTCGGCCCCGGCAGGAAATCCTTGGCCTGCGTCAGGCCGAACACTACCGCGGCAATGCTGGAGACGGCCGCAATGCAGATCAGGATCAGGATCACGGTGTCGTTCTCATCCTCGATCTCCGCCCTTTTCCTGACCAGCTCGCAACTGGCACGGGTCATCATCCACCACAGCATCAGCAGATAACTCCAGACCCCGGCGTTCCAGCCGATCAGGGCGCGGGTGATCGCCGAACTCTGCGGCACCAGGGCCCAGACGATCAGCCCCAGCACGATGCCGATGACCAGGCGGGGATGGCTACGAAAAACCAGATTTTTGAACCACATGGCGCTGCTTCCTTTGCACGGCTTGTAAATAGGCGCACTTTACCAGAGCCGGCCGAAGGGAGGTATTCCTGGCCGCCAACCGGCCCAAGATCAGCCCGGGTTGAGCGCCCCTGTTGCGGCGCTGCGCCGCAGGCTGCCCCGCCAGATGAGCAGGCCGAGTGCGCTGAGCAAGGCGCCGCTGGCCGATACCGCCAGCCAGCCGCTATGCTCATAGAGAAAGGTGGAGAGCATGGAACCGGCGGCGCCGCCGATGAAATAACAGGTCATATAGCCCGAAGTCAAACGGTTGCGGGCTGCGCCATGCAGGTGATTGATCACGCTCAGGTTGGTGACATGCACCGCCTGCGCCACCAGATCGAGCAGCAGCACGCCGAACAGGAGAGCCGCCAGCGAATATTCTGAAAACGCCAGCGGCAGCCAGGACAGCAGCAACAGCGCCAGTCCGATGCTGGTGGCCAGCCCCGCCTTGCCGCGGTCCGCCAGCCGTCCTACTTGCGAGGCTGCCAGCGCACCGGCGGCGCCGACCAGTCCGAACAAGCCGATGGTGCCGTCGCCGTAGTGATATGGCGCAGCCGACAACAGGAAAGAAATAGAGGTCCACAAGATGCTGAATACGGCAAAGACAATCGCCCCCAGCAAGGCGCGCATGCGCAATACCGGCTCGTCAACGAACAGGCGCAGCACCGACGTCAGCAGGCGCGGATAGGACAGGCCCAGCGGCTGGTGATAGCGCGGCAACGCGCGCGCCAGCGCCAGTGCAGTAAGAAACATCATGGCGGCGCCGAACCAGTACACCGTCTGCCAACCGCCGATGGCCGACAGATATCCCGCCACGGTGCGCGCCAGCAGGATGCCCAGCAACAAGCCGGTCATCACATGGCCGACCACTTTGCCGCGTTCTTCAGGCGCCGCCAGGGTCGCGGAAAACGGCAGCAGGATTTGCGCCACCACCGAAAACATCCCGGTCAGCGCAGTCCCCAGCAATACCAGCGCGAGATTCGACGCCAGCGCGGTCAGCGCCAACCCCGCGGCGGACAGCAGAGTCATGACCACGATCAGCTTCTTGCGCTCGAACATGTCGCCCAAAGGCACCAGCAACAGCAAGCCCAAGGCATAGCTGAGCTGGGCCACGGTAACCACCGAACCGGCGGCGCCGTTGCTGATGCCGAACTGGCCGGCGATCGTATGCAGCAGCGGCTGCGCATAATAATTGCTGGCCACCGCGACCCCGGTCGCCATCGCCATCAATGCCACCAGGCCAGGACTGAGCCTGGAAGACGTTCCTGTTTCCATCGCCAACTACCTTTCCGCTTGATTCAAAAAAAACACGCGCAATTGCAGCCTGGGGATGCTGCCCAGGCCGCAACGCCGGTTTTAGTAAGGCTTGTTCGGCAGGAACTTGCCGTCCAGAGTAATCACCGCGCGCGAACCGCCATCCGGATCTTCCACCCGCTTCAGGTCCAGCTTGAAGTTGATGGCGCTGATGATGCCGTCGCCCAGTTCTTCGTGCACCAGCATCTTCAAGGTGGTGCCGTAGATTTGCAGCATTTCATAGAAGCGGTAGATGGTCGGATCGGTAGGGATGCCGCCCGGGATGCTGCCGCGCAGAGGAATCATTTGCAGCTCTGCCGCCGCTTCCGGCTCGAAGCCGAGGTGCCGGCAAACTACTTCCGCGGCAGCCTTCGGCAGGGCATGCTGTCCCAGCAGCGCGGCCGTGACATAGGCTACGCTCAGGCCGGTGCCTTCTGCCAGCTGTTTCCAGGACAGGTCCTTCAGCGCCTTGGCGGCGATGACGCGGGAAGTGAGGGCGACGCGGTTGTCTTGATATACGTTTGCTTGTTGCATGATGTTTCCTTTTCAGTGAGAGAACGGGTGAAGAACTGACTGTGGTTAAACCTTAGGCGGCCAGGGCGCTACGCTTGGCTTGCGTAGCAACGGTCTGGGGAAATTCGGCGAGCGAGACGAACTGATTGCTTGCGCCGTCCAGCGCCACGATAGTGCCGGTTTCGATGTCGTACACCCAGCCATGCAGGTTCAGGCTGCCTTGTTCCAGCGCCAGCGCAACGGAAGGATGGGTCTTGATGTTCACCAGCTGGGCGATGACGTTTTCACGCACCATCGCGCTTAGCCGGGCTGCAGGCGAAGCATGGGTACGAGCCGCATTGACTACCTTGGCCGAATCGGCATGGCGCAGCCAGCCGGCCACTGCGGGCAGATGGTCCAGGCATTTGCAGCTGGAGATGGCCGTCATGGCGCCGCAATCCGAATGCCCGCAGACCACGATGTCGCTCACGCCCAGCACCGCGACTGCGTATTCGACCGTGGCGGTGACGCCGCCCGGCGCCGAACTATAGGAAGGCACGATATTGCCGGCATTGCGGATCACGAAGATGTCGCCCGGATCCTGCTGGGTCAGCAGCTCCGGCACGACGCGGCTGTCGGAACAAGTGATGAACAGTGCGCTCGGATTTTGCGTAGTGGCCAGTTCCTTGAACAGGCCGGACAAGCCGGGGAACGTGTGTTTCTGGAATTTCAAAACCCCATCGACGATGGACTTCATGGCGCTTCTCCTTGTAGGTGTTGAAGTAATGGAGCCATGATGAAGGCATTCAGCTATTAGGTCTAAGACCGATATACAATCAACGCCATAAGAACTGCCTATAGTTATCAAACATGCTACTACGCCACATACGCTACCTGCTCGCCGTCGTCGAACAGGGCAACTTCACCAGGGCAGCGGAAGCTTTATACGTTTCCCAGCCGACCTTGTCGCAGCAGATCCGCCAGCTGGAAGAAACACTGGGAGTGCAGCTGCTGGACCGCAGCGGCAGGGCGGTGCGCGCCACCGATGCGGGCGAAGCCTATATCGCCTACGCGCGCCGGGCGCTGCGCGAGCTGGAAGCCGGCCAGCGGGCGATCCACGATGTGCGCGACCTGGCGCGCGGCACGCTGCGGCTTGCCATGACGCCCAGCCTGACATCCTATCTGGCGGGGCCGCTGATCGCCCGCTTCAACGCCAGCTATCCCGGCATCGCGCTGCAGGTGATTGAAAAAACGCTGGATGCGATCGAAACGGCGCTGGCCGCGGACCAGGTCGACCTGGGGCTCGCCTTCAACCAGGTGCGCTCCCTGGAAATCAGCAGCCGGCCCCTGTTCGTGGAAAAGCTGTGCGTCGTGGCCGGCCTGACGCATCCGCTGGCGCAGCGCCCTGCCGCCGCGCTGGCCGCCAGCGAGCTGGGACAGCAATCGCTGGCGCTGCTCAGCAGCGATTTCGCCACCCGCACCTTTGTCGACGCCTATCTGCAGCAACAGGGCATCTCGCCCAAGATCGCGATCGAAGCCAATACCATCAGCGCGATCGTGGAAATCGTCCGCCGCGGCGGCGTCGCCACCATCCTGCCGGATGCGATTGCGCGCGAACATCCGGGGCTGAAGGAAATCCAGCTGAACCCTGCCCTGCCGCATCGCACCGTCTCGCTGCTCTGGCGCAAGGACAGCTATCAAAGCGCTGCCGCCAAGGCTTTCGCCGAACTCGCCGGCGACATGGCTGCCGCCGGATAAAACCAGCAATCAAAAATACATGGCAATAAAAAAACGCCCTTGCGGGCGTTTTCTGGATCACGTTGCGATCAGGTTTCGGTAATGTGCAACTTGCTGGCCACCATGTGCGCCACGCTTTCACCCGGCTTGCGCCGGAACTTGCGGCTGGCCCACAGCAGCAGGTCGTCGACATAGGTGAACACCACCGGAATCACCAGCAGGCTCAGGAAAGTCGAGGTCACCAGGCCGCCGATGACGGCAATCGCCATCGGTCCGCGGAAGCTGGAATCCGCGCCCAGCCCGAGGGCGATCGGCAGCATGCCGGCGCCCATCGCGATGGTGGTCATGACGATAGGCTGGGCCCGCTTGTGGCAGGCATCCATCAACGCGTCGAAACGGCTCATGCCATGGTCGCGACGCGCCACGATGGCGTACTCCACCAGCAGGATCGAATTCTTGACCGCGATCCCCATCAGCATCAGCAAGCCGATCAGCGACGGCATCGAGAACGAATTATGCGTGATCAGCAAGGCCGCAAAGGCGCCGCCGATAGACAATGGCAATGCCGCCAGGATCGTCACAGGCTGCAGGAAACCCTTGAACAGCAGCACCAGCACCATGTACACGCACAGCACGCCGGTCAGCATCGCCAGCGCGAAACCGGAGAACAGTTCCTTCATGATTTCGGCGTCGCCCAGCTCGCCGCGCTTGACGTTGGGCGGCAGGTTCTTCACGTTCGGCAGCTCATTGATCTTCGCCATCACTTCGCCGATTTCATGGCCGTTAAGCTCGACGTGGATGATCACGCGGCGGTTGCGGTCGATGCGGTCGATCCGCGCCGGACCGCTGTCAAAGCGGATGTCGGCCACCGAACTCAAAGGCACGTTGCCGCCCTTGCCCTGCACCGACAAACGTTCCAGCACGCTCAGGTCATGCCGCGCATCTTCCGGCAAGCGCACCCGGATCGGGATCTGCCGCTCCGGCAGGTTCAGCTTGGCGACCAGCTGATCGTAATCGCCCGAGGTAGCAATGCGCAGGGTTTCGCCGATGGCCGAAGACGTCACGCCAAGGTCGGCCGCTTTGGCAAAATTCGGCGTGACGATGATTTCCGGCCGCACCAGGCTGATGCTGGACGTAATGTTGCCAAGGTCGGGAATCGTGCGGATCTCGCGCTCGATGGCCCGCGTCACCGAGCTCAGCGCCTGCGGATCGTCGCCCGACAGCAGCAGCTGTATTTCTTCGCCGTTGCCGCCACCGCCCACGGTAAACCGCAGTCCCGGCAATTGCGTCAGCAGCTTGCGCAATTCGCTGTCCACCTCGGTCTGCTTTTCCTTGCGCTCAGGCGGATCCTTGAGCAACACCGTCAAGGTGGAGCGGCGCGTCTCGTCGCCGCCAATCGCACTGTAGACCTGGGCGACATTCTTGTTGGTCATCAGCAAGCGGCGCGCCTGTTCCGAGCTGGCGCGGGTTTCCGCCAGGATGCTGCCGGGCGGCAGTTCCAGCGTGACCTGGGTCTGGCCGCGGTCGCTAGGCGGAATGAAGCCGGTCGGCAGGAATGGAATCATGGCCAGCGACAAGATGAAGAACAGCGCCGCCATGCCCATGGTCTTGACCCGGTGGTGCATGCACCAGGAGGCGACCGCCATGTACTTCGCCATCAGGCGGCTTTCTTTTTTCTCGTGCACGATAGGCTTGAGCAGATAGGCCGCCATCATCGGCGTCAGCAAGCGCGCCACGACCAGTGAGGTGGTCACCGCGATCGCCGCGGTCCAGCCGAACTGCTTGAAGAATCTGCCGACGATGCCGCTCATGAACGCAGTCGGCAAAAATACCGCAACCAGCGTAAACGTAGTGGCCACCACCGCCAGCCCGATTTCATCGGCCGCTTCCAGCGCCGCCTGGTACGGCGTCTTGCCCATGCGCAGGTGGCGCACGATGTTTTCGATTTCGACAATCGCATCGTCCACCAGGATCCCGATCACCAGCGCCAGCGACAGCAAGGTCACGCCATTGAGCGAGAATCCGAGGAACTTCATCGCCATGAAAGTCGGGATGATCGACAGCGGCAGCGCCGCTGCAGCCACCAGGGTTGCGCGCCAGTCGCGCAGGAAGAACCAGACCACCAGCACCGCCAGGATCGCGCCCTCATACAGCAAGGACATTGAACCTTCGTAGTTTTCCTGGACCACATCGACGTTGTTGAAGGCTTCCTCGATCTTGACGTGGGTCGCTTTCTTGTTCAGCTCGGCGACCGCCTTCTTGACTGCTTTGGATACGGTGATTTCACTGGCGCCCTTGCTGCGCGTGATTTCGAAGCCGACCACCGGCTTGCCGTCGAGCAGCGTCAGCGCAGTGCGCTCGCCGATGCCGTCGGTCACCTTGGCGACCTGGTCCAGGCGGATCACATGGCCGTCCGGCAGAGCCATCTGCAAGGCAGCCACTTCCGCCACGTTGCCGACCGTGCCGATGGTGCGCACCGATTGCCGCGCGCCGCTGATGTCAGCCTTGCCGCCCGGCGCTTCCTGCTGCACGCGCTGCAGCTGGCGCGAGATCTGCGCCGCCGATACGTTCAGGGCCGCCATCCGCTCCGGATCCAGCTCCACCAGTACTTCGCGGTTGACGCCGCCGACGCGGGCGATCTTGCCGACGCCGGCAACCGACAGCAAAGCCTTGGAAACGTCGTTGTCGACGAACCAGGACAAGGCTTCTTCATCGAGCTGGTCGGACTTGACGGTATAGGTGATGATAGGCTGGCCGGAAGTGTTGGCCTTGCCGTAGACCGGATCGCGGACGTCGGTGGGCAAATCGCTGCGTATGCGGTTGACCGCATCGCGCACATCGTCCATCGCTTCCGAAATATCCTTTTCGAGGCGGAACTCGACGGTGGTATTGACTACGCCGTCATTGATGGTGGTGTAGATGTGGCGTACATCGGTGACGGTAGCGACCGAATTTTCAATCTTGCGCGCCACTTCGGTTTCCAGCTGCGAGGGAGATGCGCCCGGCAGGCTGGTGGAAATGGAAATGAACGGAAAATCGATATCGGGCTGGTCCTGCACCAGCATGTCCTTGAAACTCATCAAGCCCATGATGGTGAGCAGGATGAACAGCAAGATGGCCGGAACCGGATGCTTGATCGAGAGAGCGGAAAAATTCATGGCCGGGCCTCGCTTATTTCATCGCCAGCGGTGCGGCCGGCTTCGATTCCGGCGCTGCCGGCGCTACCCGCACGGTATCGCCGTCGGCCAGGAAACCTGCGCCCTTTTCCACCAGCGTCATCGCCATCGTAATGCCGTTCGGTCCCTCGGCGACTTCGATGCGGTCGCCGATGCGGCGTCCCAGCGTGACCTTGGTCTGGGTCACCTTGTCATCCTTGCCCAGCTGATAGACATAGCTATAGCCGTCGCGCATCACCACCGCGCTCTGCGGCAGGGTCAGCGCCTCGGCGTGGCCCAGCGCAAACTGGCCGGTGCCGAACATGCCGGCGTGGGCGCTGCCTGGCGCCGGCAAATCGACATACACCAGGCCGTTGCGCGTGAGCGGATCGACGGTCGGCGCCACCATGCGCACCTTGCCGTCCACCACCACGCCGTTGGTGACGCGCAGCTTGACCTCCTGGCCGACCTTGATCTGCAGCAGGTCGGTGGCATTCACCTCGGCCCGCCATTCAAGACGGTTCTGGCGGATCAGCTTGAACAGCTCCTGCCCTTGCGACGCCACCGAACCGACCGTCGCCGTGCGTGAAGAAATCACGCCGTCGTCGGGCGCCAGCACCTGGGTCTGGCGCAGCCGGATCTGCTGCATTTCCAGGCTGGCCTGGGCCGACTGCAAGCGCGCCTTGGCGCTGCGCTCGGCGACTTCATACTGAGTGGTCTGCTGGCCGCTCAAGGCGCCGCTGTTGACCAGCGTGCGCGCCCGTTCGGCATTGGCGTCCGCTTCCGACAGCGCCGCCTTCGCTTCTTCTACCGCGGCCTTTTGCTGCGCTACTTGCGCCTCTACGCTGTCATTGCTGAAACGCGCCAGCACCTGGCCGCGCTTGACGATATCGCCGACGTTGACGCGCACCTCGGCCAGCTGCAGGCCGCCCAGTTCACTGCCGACCACGGCCTCCTGCCAGGCGGCGATGCTGCCGTTGGCCGACAGCGTCAGCGGCCAGTTGGCGCTTTGCGCCTTGGTGGTGGTGACGGTCAAGGACGCTTTCGGCTTGCTGGCTTCCTTGTCGGCGGGCTTGCTGCTCTTGCCTGTCGTGGCCCATACCGCGGCGGAACCGATGACAACGACCAGCGCCGCAATTGCTACCAGTTTCAAAGATGGCTTTTTCATGACTCTCTTCTTTACTTGTCTATGTTAAGAACGATCGGAGTTTGGCGCCGCAGTTGGCGATGCAGCCGGCAAGGCCGCCTGTTCCGCCTGATTGCGCCAGCCGCCGCCCAAAGCCTTGTACAGGGCAATCCAGGCCGCCACGTGATCGCGCTGCACGCTGATCTGGCTCTGCTGCGCGGCCAGGAAGGTGCGGCGCGCATCCTCCAGCTCAAACAGGCTGCCGCTGCCGGCCTTGAATTTGTCGTCGTTGGCGCGGAAATAGCTTTCGTATTCGCGCGCCGCCAGCGCCGCATCGTCTTCACGCCGCGCCGCCGCATCCAGGCGCACCAGGGCTTCTTCGATTTCGCGCGCCGCGCTGCGCACCTGCGCCTGGTAGCCCGCATAGGCCTCGTCGTAACGGCCGCGCGCCAGGTCGACCTGCGACTTGCGCAGCCCGGCATCGAACAGCGGCAACTTGAGCGAAGGGCCGAACGACCAGGTGTCGGAGCGCGAGCTGCCGCCGTCGAAGCGCAAGCCGCCTATGCCGATGCTGCCCAGCAGCGAAATGCTGGGATAGCGGTTGGCCTGGGCGACATTGATTTCGGCGCTGGCGGCCGCCAGTTCGCGCTCGGCGACAGCGATGTCAGGCCGTTGCGACAAGGCTTGCGCCGGCACGCTCTCGACCACGAAACCGCGCGGCTGCGGCACGCGCTGGTTGACCGCGAGCTTGGCGCGCAAGGAAGGCTCGGGAATATCCGTCAGCGCCACCAGCGCTTTGACGTCGAGGTCGCACTCGGTGCGCTGCACTACCAGCTTTTGCCTTGCGTCGGCGGTCGAGCCGTTGATCAGCGCGCCGTCGGCCGGCGCGGTAAAGCCGGCCTTGACCTTGAGCGAGGTCAACTGGGCGGTTTGTTCGCGCGACTTCAAGTCCTGCTCCAGCATCGCCGCGGTAGCCACGCAGGCGCGGTAGTTCACCAGCGTGCTGCCGACTTCCGCCGCCAGCGACACCTTGGCGCCGTACCAGTCGGCGTTGCGGGCGAACACACGCGCATTGGCGGCTTCGGCAGTCTTGCGCTTGCCGCCGAACAGGTCGAGCTCCCAGCTGGCGTCGAAGGTGGCGGTGCTGCTGGTGGCGACGGTGGCGACGCTGCCCAGGTTGGAGGTCAGGCCCGAGAGAGATTTGCTGCGCGTGCTGCTGGCGTCGGCGGCCACCGAAGGATAGAGCGCGCTTCCGGCGGAACCGGCCGTGGCGCGCGCCTGCGTAATGCGCGCCAGCGCCTGCGCCACGCTGGGGTTGCTGGCTTCGGCCGTGGCCACCAGTTCAGCCACCAGCGGATCGTCGAATTGCGACCACCAGCGCGTCAGGTCCGTTGTGCCGCCTTCCGTTGCCGGCGGCTTCGGTAAAGCGCTTTGAAATTGCGGCAGTACTGCTTGTGATGATGTGGTTGGCGAGGGTACCTGATAGGTAGGCCCGACCACGCAACCGGCGATCACGGACAGCAGGGGTACGCTGCCGAGCATCTTTAGTAAACGCATCCTTTTTCCCTTACTTAATTTTTTTGCGGGGCTCCCAAATGCGGGATGTTCAATTGTTTTATGCGGTTTTGGTGCTGCCTGACTAGATGTAACAAGATCTCTGCTTGCCCTGCACAACTCTCCAATGTACAGGGTGTGGCGACACTGTAAAGAGGAAAATTGCTACTGAGTACGCGATTGCGACGATCTGCAGAATCGATGGGATAAATCGACTAAAACGCGGAATGGAATGCAATCGGGCCGGATTTTATCAAATATGCATTTAAATTGCATAAACGACAATTATTTCAGGCGATTTAAAAGAATCGCCGGAATTTCTGAGCGGCAATAATAGCCTGCTTCCCGCCTGACTTGTTGATTCCTCCATTTGAGATCCAGAAGGCTGTGCCGACACGCTGCAAGCGCATCGGACGACAAGGGCAGAAAAAGCCCCCGCACGAGATTTGTTTGATTTTGCAACAACAGTGGTCAATGTTGCTAGTTGAAATGTAGACTTCGCAAGATGACAATTTTCAAGCTGCCGCAATGGCCCCGACAGCCGTACCGCGCTCTCCCGCCGCTCCTGCGCGCGGGCGTTTGCGCCGTCGTACTGTGGCTGCCGATTGCCGATGCCGCGCAAGCGCAAACGGCGGCGGCTTCTGCCGCCAGCGGCGACACTGGAGCGGCCGCCACGCAGCATGAAATGACAACGCCGCCGCCATCGGGCGAGTGTGCTGTGCCTGCCGATGACGACGCGCCGAAGAAGTTAGTCCAGCGCGGCACTGCTTCCTGGTACGGCGGCAAGCTGCACGGCCGCAAATCGGCCAGCGGCGAGCGCTTCAATATGCACGCCATGACGGCTGCACACCCGAGCCTGCCTCTGGACAGCTGGGTGCTGGTGCGCAACATCGGCAACGGCAAGATGGCGATATTGAAAGTCAACGACCGCGGCCCCTTCCACAGCAAACGCATACTGGATGTCTCTTACAGCGCGGCGAAACAGCTGGGCTTCGCCGGCAAGGGTACGGCCCGCGTCGAAGTGCGGCCCTTGTCCCCTAGCGAAATGACTCTGGTGAAGGCACAGATCGCGCATGGCATCGCGCCGGCGACCGATACCGACGATTGCAGCGCAAGCGAGCAATGACGGCCTGGCGATAGCGGACAAAGTGCAGACCTGCAGCGCTATGCAAACAGCTTTTGCCATTGATCTTGCTGCTGCATGTCCGCACGGGTATTCACTTCCAGCAGAACGCCGCCAGGCGTACGGCAAAAGAAGCGCGATCCGCGCGCGTTGTTGAAGACCTCTGTCTCCATATGGACGCCGTCTTCCAGGAACTCCTTATAGAGAGCCTGGACCTGCTCCAGGCTGTCGAGCTCTATACCGAAGTGGAAATTTTTGGGCCACGCCGGCTGCCCCTCCGTGACATGGTCGAGAACGATGTCAAAGTCGTGCCGCTTGAGCAGGCAGCTGTCGCCGGCGGCAATGATTTCGCAGCCGAGATATTTCTCGAAAAACGCAGCCGTCTCGGCTACATTGGTGGTGGGAAAGCTCAAATGATTCAGCTTTGCTTGGGTATGAATATGCATGATAGCTCTCGCAAAAAGGTTGAAATACGCCATAGAGGGAGCAGTCACCGATCCGTACCGCTGCGCGATCGCATGACTCTCCACAACGTCCATTTTGCGAGTAATTGCTCGATTTTAAAACTCGCATTGCCCAGCGCACCGGCCTGCAACAGGCGGTCATAGAAGTGACGCAGGATTTGGGCGCCGGGTGCAGCCCGGGCCCGGGCAATTGCTCACATTTGCGAAAGCCCTTGCAGGCTATCCGGGCCGGCGCTCCACGATCCCCAGATATCCGAACAGGGTGCGGCTGACACGGCACTCCAGCGCTGCGCGATCCACTTCACCGCGGTATCCCGCTGCATCCACCATGGCGCGCACGATAGCGATGATGTCGTCGGCCGCGATCTCGATGTTCGGCTGCGGCGGCATGTCTTCATGCGCCAGGATCTGGCCGATCAACTCACTCATGGCAACAATGAACGGCGCCAGTTCTTTGGCAATGGCGGGACGGCTTTCCTCGGCATCGAGCAGCCGCGCAAGCGTCGGCCGCCGCAGCTGCTGGTGCACGGAAGCGGCAATCAGATGCTGCAACGCCCTCTTGCCGCTCGGCTCGCTCAGCGCTCCTTCAGCCTCGGCAAAGAACACGGCTCGCTCGCGCTGGCAGAGGGCGACGATGAGTGCATCCTTGCCTGGGAAGTATTGATACAGTGAGCCGATGCTGACGCCGGCGCGCTGCGCGACGCTATTGGTATTGAGCCCCTTGATTCCCTTGGTTTCCAAGATGCGGGCCGCAGCCTCCAGGATCGCAGCGACAGTTTGTCCGGCGCGCGATTGCTGGGGAATCTTGCGCGGCTTTAATGATTGGCGTTTTCTTGCGGTCACGATGTCACCTGACACAAAGCGAGTAATGACTCACATTCTACCGGCTATCGGACGATGCATGGCATCCGCCCGACATCATCGCGCAGCGGCTGAAATTTGCGCCTCTCAAACCACATCAGCGCTGAGGATGCGCTAAACAAATCAAAGACGCGCTAAACAAATGGAACGCCTGCTTGCCGCACACATCAACCCCAGCGACAAAAAATGTCAGTACCTGACAAATGCGCGGCAATAAATTTTTTACTGCCATTAAATGTCAAGAAAACACACCTGATCTTGCTGGTACGGCACTTGCTCTTATGCAATATATGTACTGCGAACGCGCTGAATCCGCCACGGATCAATTCACCCGAACCTAGTCTCGCGGAACGCAGTTTTTGACCTGTGCCATGCACGGCACACGCGTCAGCAAGTGAAAGTTATCTGAGTTGTAAACGCCTCGGACACGGGCAAGTCCGCAAACAAGCTTCGCATGCTTACCTGCCCGCTGTTCTGACGCCGCATCTGCAAGCAAGTCCTGAAAAAGTATTGACGGTTGCTCAAACCGCTCATTTTTTTGATTAGAACGCACTAACAAAAAAGCAAAGGAAACATCATGAATGAATTGCCATACCGGCGGCGACTAAAATGGAAACCCGCGCGCAGTCTTTCCGCGCATGGGCTGGCCTTCGCCTTGAGCTTGTTGCTTGCAGCCTGCGGCGGCGGCAGCGACGATCCTGCCGCCCAGGGTGCCTCGGCCAAGAGCGCCCAGTCCCTGGCCGCCGCCAGCGCCGCGGCGGAAGTGGTGCTGACGCCGGTGAGCGCCAGCGCCAGTTCGGCCGAGCGCGGCGACCTGTCCGCCGCCGCGGCCATCGACCACAACGAGAGCACGCGCTGGGGCAGCGGCTTCTCCGACGATGAATACCTGACACTGGATTTCGGCACATCCCAGGTCATCAACCGCGTCCACATCGATTGGGAAAACGCCCACGCTCTCCAGTACCTGCTGCAAGTCTCCGACGACAATGCAAACTGGAGCACGATCAAGACCGTGGACAATAGCCAGGGCGGCTCCGAGGACTGGAGCGGGCTCTCAGGCCAGGGCCGCTATCTGCGCATGAAGGGCATCAAACGGTCGACGCAGTACGGCTATTCCATCTTCGAGATCCAGGCCTTCTCAGGCACTCCGGTTGCGCCACCCGTATCTGATCCGGTACCTGTGCCGGTCGACACCAGCAAACCGGGCGTAGCCATCAAGCCGGTAGCAGCGACCTCGTCGGCGCTGGAAAATCCGGGCTTGTCGGCCGCCATGGCGATCGACGGCAAAATGACGACGCGCTGGTCGAGCGCCGCCGAGGACGGCGCCTGGATTCAATTCGATTTTGGCGCCAAGACGCAGATCGGTTACATGAAACTGCTTTGGGAAAACTCCTACGGCAAGCAGTACGCGCTGCGGGTGTCGGACGACGGCCAGACCTGGTCGCAACTGCGCTATGTGAGCAATGGCCAGGGCGGTACCGAAGAATTTTTCAATCTCGGCGCCAATGCCCGTTACATCCGCTTGCAAGGTATCGCCCGCGCCACGCAATATGGCTATTCACTGTTCGAGGTCGAGTTCAAAACGCCGGGCAGCGACAACACACTACCCAGCGCCGCTACCTCGGCCCTGAAATTCCCCGCCAGCGGCAACGGCATGACGCCATTGCCCGCCGCCGCCGAGCCGCTGGAAACGCTGCAATTCACGCTGCCCGACGGCACGCTGGTGACGCGCTTCGGCGCTCGCGGCCTGGCCCGCCACGGCCGCGAGCGCGGCGAGGAATGGAACGAGATCGGCTATGGTCCCAACGAGACGGTCGACCCGGTCACCGGCTTGCCGGTGGATAAAGGACCGGGCAATTACCTGACTTTCGTACCGCAGTACTTCAAGAACCGCACCTGGGGTTTCGAAATCATCGACAATAGCCGCGTTGCCGGTGTGACCAAGCCGACGCTGAAAGTCAACGAGTACTTCCAGCAAGCCCAGCTGCCCGGCGGCGTGGCCTGGTTCCGCGCCTTCGACCGGCCGGGCGTTACCGGTTACGGCTGGATGAATCCCGGCGAGCTGGCCGACCGCACTCTCACCATCTGCCCTCCCGTACCGTACCCGCCGAACGGCAAGCTGGCCAGCGCCAACCTGCTCAACAACGGCTGCAGCCTGACTGTGACCGGTTACCCCGGTCACGGTGATCTTGGTCCGGACGGCTTCCCCAATGGCAAAAACGTTCCCGGGCGGCCGCTGGTGGCCGGCGATGTGATCGAAGTCTCGCCCTCGTTCTTCTCCACCAAGGACGCCATGCTGGCCAAAGGCGACGACGGCGGCATCCGCTACTACTCAGCCGAATGGATCTACGTGGTGGGCGCAGGCCTCAGGCCCTGGTACGGCGTGCAACCGCGCCTGAACTCGGTGCCGCTGCCGGCCGCTACCTTGTCGGGCGGCGTCGGTTCGGTGTCCTACAACTACTCGAACAACGGACTGTTCATGTTCCAGCAGCCGCAGAACAATGTCGGCATGCAGAACATGCAGCGCTTCGTCGAGGGACGGCGGCTGGTGCATACCAACTTCACGACTGGCGATCACAACGAGCCCGGCAATGACCGCTATGCGCCGGCTGTCGGCTTGCAGGGGCAGCGCTTTAACCAGTCGGCCTGTATCGCCTGCCACGTCAACAACGGCCGCAGCATCGCACCGGGCGCATTGAACCAGCGGCTCGACAGCATGTCGGTGCGGGTGGCAATGATCGACGCCAGCGGGCAGCAGCTACCGCATCCGCAGTACGGCACCGCAGTACAGATGAATGGCGCATCGGCGACCGGAAGCTCGCAGAATTGGGGCAACAGCGTCAATGTTGCGGGATTCGAGAGCCGTACGGTAAAGCTGGCAGACGGCACGGCAGTCGAATTGCGCAAGCCGACGCTGGCTTTCGAGGGACCGGTGCCGGACGCCTTCTCGCTGCGCGCCGCGCAGCCGATGATTGGCACCGGCTTGCTGGAAGCCGTGCCGGAGGCGGACATCCTGGCGCGCGCTCGCGCGACGCCGGATGAGGATGGCGTCAAGGGCCTGCCTAACTTTGTCTTCGATCCTGAAACAGGCGCCGTACGCCTGGGCCGCTTCGGCTGGAAGGCATCCAAGGCGACGCTGCGCCAGCAGGCCGCTTCGGCGCTGCTGCTGGACATGGCCGTGACCTCGCCGGTCTACCCCAACCGCGCCTGCAACACAGACCCGGCCGGCTGCGCCTCCGCCGGCGTGCAAAAGGGCATCTCGGAATCCGATCTGCAAGCGATCTCGCACTATCTTTCGCTGGTGGGCGTGCCGGCGCAACGCAGTCTTGCCAGCGGCTTCCCCAAGGGCGTAGCGCCATTGGATGAACACCGCGTCGATCCGGCCCAGGTAAGCAGCGGCGCCAAGCTCTTCCAGGGCATACGCTGCACCGCCTGCCACGCAGTAGAGATGAAGACCGGACCGGGCCATCTGTTTGCCGAGCTGCGTAACCAGACCATCCACCCGTACACCGACTTGCTGCTGCATGACATGGGCGCCGACCTTGCCGACAAGTTTGTCGAAGGCCAGGCCAAAGGCGGCATGTGGCGTACCGCGCCTTTGTGGGGTATCGGCTACACCGACAAGGTCATGGACAACAGCGCCAAAGTCGGTTATCTGCACGACGGCCGCGCCCGCAATCTGACCGAAGCCATCCTCTGGCACGGCGGTGAGGCGGATCGTTCCCGCCAGCGCTTCCAGGCCCTGTCCGCAACCGACCGCGAAGCCCTGCTGGCGTTCCTCAGGTCTCTGTAGCCCGCTTAAGGACTGGATTGCATGATGTGCCGGCCGCCGGACAGATAAGCTGTCCGGCGGCCGTTTGCATTACAGGTATTTCCAGCTCTGCCTTTCGACGGCCTTCGCACCAGCGCCAATGAGCTGCGCGCACTCTTTTCAGAAATAAAAGAGCGTTCTTCGACCCCGATCATTGCCATTAAGCATTAAACGAATATCGATAATTGCAAATTATGCAATTCAGGATCAATGCAAACCAGAATGCGGGCTTGAAAAATCGACAGAGCGTCCCTATACTTAGCACTCGTTAGGAGAGAGTGCTAACAATCTCCCCGAACTCACTAGTCACTGTGCGGCGCATCTATATAGCAAAGCAGAACAGTGGTGCTTTGCTGCGATGTTGCTGCAAATACAAATAACCTGTTGAATCTTAAGGAGTCACATATGAATCTTCGTCCTTTGCACGATCGCGTCATCGTCAAGCGTCTCGACCAGGAAACCAAAACCGCTTCCGGCATCGTGCTGCCAGATGCAGCTGCTGAAAAGCCGGATCAAGGTGAAGTGCTGGCCGTCGGTAACGGCAAGATTCTGGAAAACGGCAGCGTCCGTGCACTGGCAGTCAAGGTTGGCGATCGCGTTCTGTTCGGCAAATACTCGGGCCAGGCTGTCAAGATCGACGGCACTGAGCTGCTGGTCATGCGCGAAGAAGACTTGTTTGCCGTAGTCGAAGGCAAGTAATTCCGGTAGACCGGGATTCTCTGATTGGCCGGCGCCTGGCGCTTCCGATCCGCGACACAATCGAATTCAACGTATTCAGGAGAATAAAACATGGCAGCAAAACAAGTAATTTTCGGCGATGAAGCACGCGCCAAGATCGTCAACGGCGTCAACATCCTGGCTAACGCAGTCAAGGTCACTTTGGGTCCTAAGGGCCGTAACGTGGTTCTGGAGCGCAGCTTCGGCGCCCCTACAGTCACCAAGGACGGTGTTTCGGTCGCTAAAGAAATCGAACTGAAAGACAAGCTGGAAAACATGGGCGCGCAGCTCGTGAAAGAAGTCGCTTCCAAGACTTCCGACAACGCTGGTGACGGCACCACTACCGCTACCGTGCTGGCACAAGCTATCGTTCGCGAAGGCTTCAAGTACGTTGCCGCCGGTTTCAACCCGACAGACCTGAAGCGCGGTATCGACAAAGCTGTCGTCGCCATCGTTGCTGAAATCAAGACTCTGTCGAAGCCAACCACCACCAGCAAGGAAATCGCTCAAGTTGGTTCGATCTCCGCTAACTCCGACACCGACATCGGTGAAATCATTGCCAAGGCAATGGATAAGGTCGGCAAAGAAGGCGTGATCACTGTCGAAGATGGCAAGTCGCTGGAAAACGAACTGGACATCGTCGAAGGCATGCAATTCGACCGCGGCTACCTGTCGCCATACTTCATCAACAACCAAGAGAAGCAAGTCGTTGCCCTGGAAAACCCGTTCGTCCTGCTGTTCGACAAGAAAGTTTCGAACATCCGTGACCTGCTGCCGATCCTGGAACAAGTCGCCAAGTCCGGCCGTCCACTGCTGATCATCGCAGAAGACGTCGAAGGCGAAGCGCTGGCAACCCTGGTTGTGAACAACATCCGCGGCATCCTGAAGACTGCAGCTGTCAAGGCTCCAGGCTTTGGCGACCGTCGTAAAGCCATGCTGGAAGACATCGCTATCCTGACCGGCGGCCAGGTTATCGCTGAAGAAGTCGGCCTGACCCTGGAAAAAGCCACTCTGGCTGAACTGGGCCAAGCCAAGCGCATCGAAATCAGCAAGGAAAACACCACCATCATCGACGGTGCCGGCGAAGCCATCACTATCGAAGCACGCGTCAAGCAAATCCGTGCGCAGATCGAAGAAGCGACTTCGGACTACGACCGTGAAAAACTGCAAGAGCGCGTTGCCAAGCTGGCCGGCGGCGTTGCGCTGATCCGCGTTGGTGCTGCAACCGAAGTTGAAATGAAAGAAAAGAAAGCACGCGTTGAAGACGCTCTGCACGCTACCCGTGCAGCAGTGGAAGAAGGCGTTGTTCCAGGCGGCGGCGTGGCATTCCTGCGCGCACGTGCTGCTGTCAAGGACCTGAAAGGCGACAACGCCGACCAGGAAGCCGGCATCAAGATCGTGCTGCGCGCGATCGAAGAGCCACTGCGTCAAATCGTATTCAACGCTGGCGACGAGCCATCGGTTGTGATCAACGCAGTCCTGGCAGGCAAGGGCAACTACGGTTACAACGCTGCCAACGGCACTTACGGCGACCTGGTTGAACTGGGCGTCCTGGATCCAGCCAAGGTTACCCGTTCGGCATTGCAAAACGCTGCTTCGGTTGCCGGCCTGATCCTGACTACCGATGCAATGATCGCTGAACTGCCGGAAGACAAGGCAGCCGGCGGCATGCCAGGCGGCATGGGTGGCATGGGCGGCATGGGTGGTATGGACGGCATGATGTAATTTATTTGGGCCGGCATATTCCGGCCCAAATGAAGCATTTGTTGTCATGCTTTGAAAAAGCCTGCGATGGTTATCCGTCGCAGGCTTTTTTTATGGCGCAGCCTATAGTAGTAGTCCATAGGGGACAGAGTTTATGAGCCGCCGAAGCGCGGCGAGTTACACTCCCCGTGCGGCTCTGTCCCCTATGGGCGGCAATCGAAGAAAGAACCAGGTTTTAACACCGCGCTCCACAGCCCACTAAATAGGGGTCAGAGTCGCGTTCAATCGGGGTCAGAGTAATTTACGACGATGCAGCCGTCGTAAAAAACTCTGACCCCGATTGAACTACTGCCGGTAGTGGGCGCATAGACATGGCAGTAATATAGCCATGCCTAAATGTTCCTTCCCTTGCCTGACAAACGCTTATAAAATAAGCACCTACTAAAAAAACATAATGGCGGCGAGATTGTTGATATTGCGACAATCAGCTGCCTTTTTTCATTCTGAAATGATAGAAATCAAAGCAGTCACCCAGCGTTTCAACGGCGCGCGCGGCACGGTCGATGCGGTCCGTAACGTCAATCTGACGATACGCAAGGGCGAGATCTTCGGCATCATCGGCCGCAGCGGCGCCGGCAAGAGCACCCTGGTGCGTTGCCTCAACCTGCTGAACCGCCCTACTTCCGGCAGCATCATCGTCGACGGCAAGGACTTGACCGCGCTGAGCGCCGAGCAGCTGCGCGGCGCGCGGCGCGAGATCGGCATGATCTTCCAGCATTTCAACCTGCTGTCGTCGCGCACGGTGTACGACAATATCGCGCTGCCGCTGGAACTGGCTGGTCTGTCGAAAAGCGCCATTGCCGCAAAAGTCACGCCGCTGCTGGAGCTGGTGGGCCTGAGCGCGCTCAAGGACAGTTATCCGGCGCAGATCAGCGGCGGCCAGAAACAGCGCGTCGGCATCGCCCGCGCGCTGGCCAATGAACCGAAAGTCCTGCTGTCGGACGAAGCCACCTCCGCGCTCGATCCGGAAACCACCCGTTCCATCCTGGAACTGCTGCGCAAGATCAATCGCGAACTGGGCCTGACGATTGTGCTGATCACGCACCAGATGGAAGTGATCAAGATGATTTGCGACCGCATGGCGGTGATGGAAGCCGGCGAAATGATCGAGCACGGCGAAGTGCTGGAGCTGTTCCGCGCGCCCAAGCATGAAGTAACGCGCGCCTTGATCGGCGATGTGATCGCCCAGGAACTGCCGCAGGGCGTCCTGCAGCGCCTGCGTGCGCGGCTGGCGCAAAGCGATGCCGGCAGCAGTAACAGCAGCGATCACCTGTTCCGCTTCGCATTTACCGGCTCGGGCGTCGACCAGCCGCTGCTGTCGGAAGCGGTGCGCAAGTTCGACCTGGATTTCAATATCCTGCATGGCCAGATCGATGAAATACAAGGGCAGGCGTTCGGCTCGCTGGCGATCCTGGCCAACGGCACCGGTGAAAACATCCAGGCCGCCATGGCTTACCTGACGGCCCAGGGCGTCACCGTAGAGGAGTTGAACCATGTCATCTGAAATGCTTGATCTGTTTTTATCGTCGTTCGGCGAAACCCTGATGATGGTCGGCATCTCCGGCGTACTCGGCGCCCTGCTTGGCGTGCCGCTGGGGATCGCGCTGCACCTGACCGGCCGCGAAGGCGTCCTGCCGCAGCCGATTTTCAACCGCATCGCCGGACTGATCGTCAACGCCGTGCGCTCGACACCTTTCATCATTCTGCTGGTGGCGGTGATTCCGTTTACCCGCTTTTTCGTCGGCACTTCCATCGGCACCGCGGCTGCCATTGTGCCGTTGACAATTGCCTCGGCGCCGTTCATCGCGCGCCTGGTCGAAACCGCCTTGCGCGAAGTCGACCGCGGCCTGATCGAAGCGGCGCAGGCCATGGGCGCCACCACCTGGCAAATCGTCTACAAGGTGCTGGTGCCGGAAGCCTTCGCCGGCATCGTCGCCGGCCTGACGATCACCTTCGTCAGCCTGGTCGGCTATTCGGCCATGGCGGGCGCCATCGGCGGCGGCGGCCTGGGCGACCTGGGGATACGCTATGGCTACCAGCGCTTCCTGCCGGAAGTGATGCTGCTGGTGGTGGTGATCCTGATCGTCTTCGTGCAACTGGTGCAAACATTGGGCGATATTCTGGTGCGCCGCCTCAGCCACCGCTAACGCTCCCGGATCCGCTGCCGTGTTAAGGCTGCGGATTGAACATGATTTTTGAAAGGAAGAAAATGAACCGTCGTCAATTAGTGCAATTCTTCGCCGGCCTGGGCCTGGCCGCCAGCCTGAGCGCTCCCGTCATCGCATCCGCACAGGAAAAGCCGATCAAGATCGGCGCCACCGGCGGCCCGCACGCGCAGATTCTCGAAGTCGTCAAGAAAGTAGCGGCCAAGGATGGCCTGGCTATCCAGATCGTGGAATTCAGCGATTACGTGCAGCCCAACGCGGCGCTGGCGGCCGGCGACCTCGATGCCAACAGCTACCAGCACCTGCCCTACCTGGAAGCGCAGATCAAGGACCGCGGCTACAAGCTGGTGAACGTCGGCTACACCATCACTTTCCCGATGGGCGTGTACTCGAAGAAAGTCAAATCCCTCAAGGACCTGAAGAACGGCGCCCGCATCGGCATTCCTAACGATCCAACCAATGGCGGCCGCGCCCTGTTGCTGCTGCAAGCGCAAGGCTTGCTGAAGCTGAAGGCCGATGCCGGCCTGAAGGCGACGCCGCTGGATATCGCGGACAATCCGAAGAAGCTGAAGATCGTCGAAATCGATGCAGCCCAGCTGCCGCGCTCGCTGGATGACCTGGATGCGGCGGCAATCAACGGCAATTACGCCGAATCGGCCGGACTGGATCCGACGCGGGACGGCATCGCCATCGAAGCGGCCAAAGGTCCTTACGCCAACGTGATCGCCGTGCGCCTTGCCGACAAGGACAAGCCTTGGGTAGCCAAGCTGGTGAAGGCCTACCATAGCCCTGAAGTCAAACAGTACGTCGTGACACAATTCAAGAGTTCGGTAATCCCTGCCTGGTAATCAGCCGTGGAATGACAAAAGCCCGCGCTGTGGTTGCAGCGCGGGCTTTTTTTCGTCTGCCGCTATCGCCTGGGAATGACCAGCGATGCCGCGACAGGCCGCTTATTGCCAGCGGTAGCCGAAACCGACATTGATGCCGCTATCCCTACCGGTAGAAGTAAAGCCCACGCCCCAGGTACTGTTGCCGGTTTTGCTGACCGCCTTGAATTGCAAGGCCAGCGCGCCGTATCCCTGGAAGGCGCCGACGCCAATGCCAACGCCCTTCTCTCCCCCGTACAGCGTCGGCATCACCGCGCCGGTGGCCGCCATGCTCATTGCGATACCCGAGTAGGCGATGCGCTTGACGTCGCCGATCTGGTTCTGCAAATTGGTGAGCTGCGAGACATTCACGCCATCGGTCAGGTTGATGCCCGGCGCGACATTGGTCAAGCGGCGCTCGCTGCCGGCGGAGCCCACGGAAACCGTGTTCGCCTGGTTGGCAACCGAATAAGCGCCCAGGGCGACCGAGTTGTTGGCCAGCGCCTGCGCTTCCGCTCCCAGCGCCACTGCGTCATTCCCTGAGGCCAATGCGTTATTGCCAATCGCCACGGTCGGATCGCCGATGGCGCGGGCGTTATAGCCGATCGCCACCGAGCCGGCCTGCGAAGCCAGGGCGCGGAAACCGACTGCCGTGGTATTGGTATCGGTCGCCTGGGCGTTGGAACCGATCGCGGTGGCGCCGTCCTTGGTCGCTTGCGCGCACAGGCCGGAACCGGTGGCGTCAACGCCGTGGACGCTGGTGCAAGTGGCCGCCGTCACATTGTTGATGGCCGTGCCGCTGGCGCCGCGGGTCTGCACTGTGCCGTCGCCGTTAGAACCGCCGATGGTAGTGCCGCCCAGCGTGGCGCCGTTGGCAATCGCATTCTTCTCTGCATCCACCAGCGAAGTCAGGGTGGTCGACAGCGAATTGGCGCCGTTGGTGACGTTGCTCAAACCGGTTGAGAGCGACGATACCTGGCTCAGGCCGGTCGACAAGGAAGAGATCCCGGTCGACAAAGAGGCGATTCCGGTGGAAGTCGACACTGACAGGGAGATCACATTGCTGCCGGTGGTCGACAATCCCGTCGACAGCGAACTGACGCTCGATGCATTGGTCGACAGGCTGGTCGACAGCGAATTGATGCTGCTGGTGTTGGTTGAAAGCCCGGTCGAAGTCGAGGTCGACAGCGAATTGACGCTGCTGTTGGTCGAGCTCAGGCCGGTCGACAGCGAGCCCAGGCCTGTCGAGGTCGAGGTCGACAAGGAATTCAGCTGGCTGACGTTGACCGCATCGGTATTCTGCGTGCCGGCAGCGACATTGGTGATCTGACGTTCCTTGCCGACGGAACCCACCGATACCACGTTGTTGCGGGCGCCGTTGGTCGAATTCGCGCCGATCGCCACCGAATTCGAACCGGCGCTGACAGACGCATCATCCGAGCCGTCCAGTTTGCCGTCGGCCTTGAAGTAATTGTTGACGCCGGATTTCTGCAGGCCCGAGACAGCGGTCGACAGCGAACTGACATTGCTGGTGACTGTGCTCAGGCCGGTCGAGGTTGAAGTCGACAGCGAGGTGACGTTGCTGCTGACCGTGCTCAAACCGGTTGAAGTCGAGGTCGACAGCGACGTCACGCTGCTGTTGGTGGTGCTCAAGCCGGTCGAGGTCGAAGTAGACAGCGACGTCACGCTGCTGTTGGCGGTGCTCAGGCCGGTCGACGTCGAGGTCGACAGCGACGTCACGCTGCTGTTGGCGGTGCTTAAGCCGGTGGAAGTCGAGGTCGACAGCGACGTCACGCTGCTGTTGGCCGTGCTCAGACCGGTTGACGTCGAGGTCGACAGCGAGCTCACGCTGCTGTTGGCCGTGCTCAGGCCCGTCGAGGTCGAAGTAGACAAGGAGTCTACGCTGCTGCTGACAGTGCTCAGACCGGTTGAAGTCGAGGTCGACAGCGATGTCACGCTGCTGTTGGCCGTGCTCAGACCTGTCGACGTCGAGGTCGACAGCGACGTTACGCTGCTGTTGGCCGTGCTCAGACCGGTGGAAGTCGACGTCGACAGCGAAGTGATGCTGCTGTTGGCCGTGCTCAGGCCGGTCGACGTCGAGGTCGACAGCGACGTCACGCTACTGTTGGCGGTGCTCAGGCCTGTCGACGTCGAGGTCGACAGCGACGTCACGCTGCTGTTGGCCGTGCTCAAGCCGGTGGAGGTCGACGTAGACAAGGAGTCTATGCTGCTGTTGGCCGTGCTCAAACCGGTTGAAGTCGAAGTCGACAGCGAGGACACGCTGCTGTTAGCCGTGCTCAGACCGGTGGAAGTCGAGGTCGACAAGGAAGTCACGCTGCTGTTGGCCGTGCTCAGGCCGGTCGACGTCGAGGTCGACAGCGATGTCACGCTGCTGTTAGCCGTGCTCAGGCCTGTCGATGTCGAAGTAGACAGAGAGTCTACGCTACTGTTGGCCGTGCTCAAACCGGTTGAGGTCGAGGTCGATAGCGAGGACACGCTGCTGTTAGCCGTGCTCAGACCGGTGGAAGTCGAAGTCGACAGCGATGTCACGCTGCTGTTAGCCGTGCTCAGGCCGGTCGACGTCGAGGTCGACAGCGATGTCACGCTGCTGTTGGCCGTGCTCAGGCCTGTCGAGGTCGAAGTAGACAGGGAGTCTACGCTGCTGTTAGCCGTGCTCAGGCCGGTGGAAGTCGAGGTCGACAGCGATGTCACGCTGCTGTTGGCCGTGCTCAGACCAGTGGAAGTCGAAGTCGACAGCGATGTCACGCTGCTGTTGGCGGTGCTCAGGCCTGTCGAAGTCGAGGTCGACAGCGACGTCACGCTGCTGTTGGCTGTGCTCAGGCCGGTGGAAGTCGAAGTCGACAGCGATGTCACGCTGCTGTTGGCTGTGCTCAGGCCGGTGGAAGTCGAAGTCGACAGCGATGTCACGCTGCTGTTGGCGGTGCTCAGGCCTGTCGAAGTCGAGGTCGACAGCGATGTCACGCTGCTGTTGGCTGTGCTCAGGCCGGTGGAAGTCGAAGTCGACAGCGATGTCACGCTGCTGTTGGCGGTGCTCAGGCCTGTCGAAGTCGAGGTCGACAGCGACGTCACGCTGCTGTTGGCCGTGCTCAGGCCTGTCGACGTCGAGGTCGACAGCGATGTCACGCTGCTGTTAGCCGTGCTCAGGCCTGTCGAAGTCGAGGTCGACAGCGATGTCACGCTGCTGTTGGCCGTGCTCAGGCCGGTGGAAGTCGAAGTCGACAGCGATGTCACGCTGCTGTTGGCCGTGCTCAGGCCGGTGGAAGTCGAGGTCGACAGCGATGTCACGCTGCTGTTGGCTGTGCTCAGGCCTGTCGAAGTCGAGGTCGACAGCGACGTCACGCTGCTGTTGGCGGTGCTCAGGCCTGTCGAAGTCGAGGTCGACAGCGAGCTCACGCTGCTGTTGGCCGTGCTCAGACCGGTCGACGTCGAGGTCGACAGCGAGCTCACGCTGCTGTTGGCCGTGCTCAAGCCGGTTGAAGTCGAGGTCGACAGCGATGTCACGCTGCTGTTGGCGGTGCTCAGGCCTGTCGACGTCGAGGTCGACAGCGACGTCACGCTGCTATTGGCCGTGCTCAGACCGGTGGAAGTCGAAGTCGACAGCGAAGTCACGCTGCTGTTAGCGGTACTCAAGCCAGTCGAGGTGGAAGTCGACAGCGACGTCACGCTGCTGTTGGCCGTACTCAAGCCGGTCGAGGTCGAAGTCGACAAGGAAGTCACGCTACTGTTGACCGTGCTCAAGCCGGTCGAGGCCGAAGTCGACAAGGAAGTCACGCTGCTGTTGGCGGTGCTCAGGCCGGTCGAGGTCGATGTCGACAGCGATGTCACGCTGCTGTTGGCCGTGCTCAAGCCGGTCGAGGTCGAAGTAGACAGGGAGTCTACGCTGCTGTTAGCTGTGCTCAGGCCGGTTGAAGTCGAGGTCGACAGCGATGTCACGCTGCTGTTCGCCGTGCTCAAACCAGTCGAAGCCGAAGTCGACAGCGAGCTCACACTGCTGCTCGCCGTGCTCAGACCGGTCGACGTTGATGTCGACAGCGATGTCACGCTGCTGTTGGCGGTGCTCAAACCGGTGGAAGCCGATGTCGACAAGGACGAGACGCTGCTGCTGGCAGTGCTCAGACCGGTCGAAGCTGAAGTCGACAGGGAAGCAATGCTGCTGCTGGTCGTGCTCAATCCGGTGGATGTCGAGGTCGACAGCGAGCTGACGTTGCTGTTGGCGCTGCTGATGCCGGTTGACAGCGAATTGACGCCGCTGTTGACCGTGCTCAGGCCGGTCGACGTCGAGGTCGACAGCGAGGTCAGCTGGCTGACGTTGACGGCGTCGGTCAGTTGCGTGCCGGCGGCGACATTGATGATTTGCCTTTCCTTGCCGACATCGCCTACTGAGACCACATCCTGACGCGCATCATCAAACGAATTCGCGCCAATCGCCACCGAATTCTTGCCGGCGGTGATACGGGCATCGTCGCTGCCATCAAGCTTGCCGTCGGCTTTAAAGTAGTTGTCGACGCCGGCCGCCTTCAGGCTTGACGCGCCGGTCGACAAAGAGGCGACGCCGACGCTGACTGTGCTCAGGCCGCTAGAGGCGGAGGTCGACAATGAGCTCACGTTGCTGTTGCTGCTGCTTAACCCTGTCGACAAGGAGACGACGTTACTGTTCACGCTGCTCAGGCCGGTCGAAGCCGAAGTCGACAGCGAGCTCACGCTGCTGTTGACCGTGCTCAGGCCGGTCGAAGCCGAGGTCGACAGCGAGCTCACGCTGCTGTTGACCGTGCTCAGACCGGTCGAGGCCGAGGTCGACAGCGAGCTCACGCTGCTGTTGACCGTGCTCAGGCCGGTCGAGGCCGAGGTCGACAGCGAGCTCACGCTGCTGTTGACCGTGCTCAGGCCGGTCGAAGCCGAGGTCGACAGCGAGCTCACGCTGCTGTTGCTGGTGCTCAGGCCGGTCGACAGCGAGACGACATTGCTGTTTGCCGTGCTCAGGCCGGTGGAGGTGGAGGTCGACAGCGAAGCCAGGCTGCTGTTGCTGGTGCTCAGTCCGGTCGAGGCCGAGGTCGACAACGATGTCACGCTGCTGTTGGCCGTGCTCAAGCCAGTCGAGGTCGAAGTCGACAACGAAGTCACGCTGCTGTTGGCCGTACTCAGACCAGTCGAAGTCGACGTCGACAAGGAGGAAGCATTGCTGTTGATGGTGCTCAGGCCAGTCGAGGCCGAAGTCGACAGCGAAGTCACGCCGCTGCCGGTGCTGCTCAGGCCGGTGGAAATCGAGGTCGACAGCGAAGAAACATTGCTGTTGCTGGTGCTGAGGCCGGTCGACAGCGAAGTCACGCTGCTGCCGACGGTGCTCAGGCCGGTTGAGGTCGAAGTCGACAAGGAACTCACGCTGCTGTTGGCGCTGCTCAGGCCGGTCGAGGCCGAAGTCGACAAGGAACTCACATTGCTGTTGGCGCTGCTCAGGCCGGTTGAGGCAGAAGTTGACAGCGAAGCGACGCTGCTGTTGCTGGTGCTCAAGCCGGTGGAGGCAGAAGTTGACAACGAAGCGACGCTGCTGGCACTGGTGCTGAGGCCGGTCGACAGAGAGCTTACGTTGCTGTTGGTGGTGCTCAGGCCGGTCGAGGTCGAGGTCGACAGCGATGTCACGCTGCTGTTGGCAGTGCTCAGGCCGGTCGAGGTCGACGTCGACAGCGATGTCACGCTGCTGTTGGCGGTGCTCAGGCCGGTCGAGGTCGACGTCGACAGCGATGTCACGCTGCTGTTGGCGGTGCTCAGGCCGGTCGAGGCCGAGGTCGACAGCGACGTCACGTTGCTGTTGGCGGTGCTCAGGCCGGTCGAGGTCGACGTCGACAACGACGTCACGCTGCTGTTGGCGGTGCTCAGGCCGGTGGAAGTCGAGGTCGACAGCGACGTCACGCTGCTGTTGGTGGTGCTCAGGCTGCTCGACAAAGAGGTCAGATTGCTGCCGGCGGTGCTCAAGCCGGTCGAAGCCGAAGTCGAGAGCGACGCTACACTGCTGTTAGCGGTGCTCAGGCCAGTGGAAGATGAAGTCGACAGCGAAGACACGCTGCTATTCGTGGTGCTCAGGCTGCTTGACAGCGATGTCACGCTGCTATTGGTCGTGCTCAGGCCGGTCGAAGTGGAAGTCGACAACGATGTCACACTACTGTTGGTCGTGCTCAGGCCGGTCGAAGTGGAAGTCGACAGCGATGTCACGTTGCTGTTAGTTGTGCTCAAGCCGGTCGAGGTCGAAGTCGATAAGGAGGCCACACTGCTGTTGGCCGTGCTCAGGCCGGTCGACGAAGAAGTCGACAGCGAAACGACGCTGCTGTTGCTGGTGCTCAAGCCGGTCGACGAAGAAGTCGAGAGCGAGGTGATGCTGCTGTTGGCAGTGCTCACGCCGGTGCTCAGTTGCGCCACGGTGACCGCATCCTGCTGCGCCGCGCCGTCGGCGACATTGGTGATGCGGCGCAGTGCAGAGGCAGAACCGACCGATACTTCCGATAGCGGCGCCGCCGTTCCCGTCAGGAAGCCTGCACCGGTAGGCGCTGCCGCGCCGGTAACCGAACCGGCACCCAGCGCGACACTGTTGGCGTATGAGGCCGTGGCGCCGCGTCCCAGCGCAACGCCGGCCGTCGCGCCGGAAGCGACCGACGACTGGCCACCGATGGCCAGGCCGTCAGCGGCAAGCGCCTGCGCGCCGCTGGTGGCATTGCCGCCGATCGCCACGGCGCCGGCTGCAGCCGCCTGCGTGGCGCTGGCCTTGGTCGGCGATGATGCGCTGCCGCCCGAGCCGATGGAAACCGTATTCGCAGCGCTGGCCTGGCTCAACAGGCCAACCGCCACACTGCTCTGGCCGGAGGCATTTGCCTGCACGCCGACAGCCGTCGCCAGGTTGCCGGCTTGGCTCATGAAACCGAAAGTGCTACCGTAGTCGCCGGTGACCTGGCTGCCGGAGCCGAACAAGGTCACTGCCAGAAAATTGCCGCCGTTGGCGCCGCAGCCGGAAACTGTCGAAAAAAAGCCGTTACCATCAGTAAACGTGCCGGTGGTCGCCGTACCGTCCGCGCCAGTAAACGTCAGCCCGACGTTGCTGTTGCAACCTGTCGGGACGATCGTGGAAGCGTAGCCGGACAAAGGCAATACCAGCGTCAATGCAATCACCGACGTCCTGAGCGGAAATTTCTGTCCCAGGAATGCTACCCAGGCTGCTCTCTCTGATGTCAGCGGCGCCGCCGCGGAGCGGCTCGATCCGGAGCGTTTGCCTTTGGCGGCAACCAGCTCCGAGACCGCGACCCAGGTGCCCAGGACTTGGCTATATACGGTGCGGTAAATATTATTCATAGTTGGCTCGATACAAAATAACTACGGTTTGCGAGATGAATCAGATCGGAACGGCTTATTTCCACTTGAAGCCGTAGCCAACACTGAAGCCCGTCGCATTCCCGGTAGTACTTGCACCTGCTCCCCAGGCACTCTTACCGGTCTTGCTGATCTCCTTGAACTGCAAGGCCAGCGCGCCATATCCCTGATAGGTGCCAAGGCCAACGCCGACGCCCTTGTCGCCCGCTTCCAGGTTCGGCATCACCGCGCCTGACATGGCCATGCTCATGGCCACGCCCGAGTAGGCGATGCGCTTCACGTCGCCCAACTGGTTTTGTACGTTGTTGAGTTGCGAGACATTCACACCGTCGGTCGGATTGATGCCCGGCGCCACATTGGTCAGGCGCCGCTCATTGCCGACGGACCCCACCGAAACCGTGTTCGCCTGGTCTGCCAGAGAACCTGCTCCCAAAGCCACCGAATTGGCCGCAGTAGCCTGGGAATTGGCTCCCATGGCGACCGAATTATTGCCCGATGCCAGTGCATTCTGGCCGATCGCCACAGTCGGATCGCCGGTCGCCCGGGCGTTGTTGCCGATCGCCACCGAGCCGGCCTGCGAAGCCAGGGCGCGGAAGCCGACTGCCGTGGTATTGGTATCGGTCGCCTGCGCGTTGGAGCCGATCGCGGTGGCGCCGTCCTTGGTCGCTTGTGCGCACAGGCCAGAGCCGGTGGCGTCGACGCCATTGACGCTGGTGCAGGTCGCCGCCACCACGTTATTGATGGCCGTGCCGCTGGTGCCGCGGGTCTGCACCGTGCCGTCGCCGTTAGAACCGCCGATGGTAGTGCCGCCCAACGTGGCGCCGTTGGCAGTCGCGTTCTTCGAAGCATCCACCAGCGAAGTCAGGGTGGTCGACAGCGAATTGGCGCCGTTGGTGATATTGCTCAAACCGGTTGAAAGCGACGATACCTGGCTCAAACCGGTCGACAAGGAAGAGATCCCGGTCGACAAGGAGGCGATCCCGGTCGAGCTTGAAGTCGACAAGGAAGTGACGCTGCTGCTAGTCGTTGACAGACCGGTCGAGAGCGAATTGACGTTCGAGGCATTGGTCGACAGGCCGGTCGACAGCGAATTGATGCTGCTGGTGTTGGTTGAAAGCCCGGTCGAAGTCGAGGTCGACAGCGAATTGACGCTGCTGTTGGTCGAGCTCAGGCCGGTCGACAGCGAGCCCAGGCCGGTCGAGGTCGAGGTCGACAAGGAATTGAGCTGGCTGACGTTGACCGCATCGGTATTCTGCGTGCCGGCGGCGACATTGATGATCTGACGTTCCTTGCCGACGGAACCCACCGACACCACGTTGTTGCGGACGCCGTTGGTCGAATTCGCTCCGATCGCCACCGAGTTGGAGCCGGCGCTGACAGACGCGTCATCCGAGCCGTCCAGTTTGCCGTCGGCCTTGAAGTAGTTGCTGACGCCGGATTTCTGCAGTCCGGAAACCGAAGTCGACAGCGAACTGACATTGCTGGTGACCGTGCTCAGGCCGGTCGAGGTCGAACTCGATAGCGAGGTGACGCTGCTGTTGGCGCTGCTCAAGCCGGTGGAAGTCGAAGTCGACAGCGAGCTCACGTTGCTGTTGGTGGTGCTCAGACCGGTGGAAGTCGAGGTCGACAGCGAGCTCACGTTGCTGTTGGTGGTGCTCAGACCGGTGGAAGTCGAGGTCGACAGCGAGCTCACGCTGCTGTTGGTGGTACTCAGACCGGTCGAGGTCGAAGTAGACAGCGAGTCTACGCTGCTGCTCACGGTGCTCAGACCGGTGGAAGTCGAAGTCGACAGCGAAGTGATGCTGCTATTGGTCGTGCTCAGACCGGTCGAGGTCGAGGTCGACAGCGAGGTGATGCTGCTGTTGGTGGTGCTCAGACCGGTCGACGTCGAGGTCGACAGCGAGGTGATGCTGCTATTGGTCGTGCTCAGGCCGGTCGAAGTTGAGGTCGACAGCGAAGTGATGCTGCTGTTAGTCGTGCTCAGGCCGGTCGAGGTTGAGGTCGACAGCGAAGTGATGCTGCTGTTGGTCGTGCTCAGGCCGGTTGAGGTCGAGGTCGACAGCGACGTAATGCTGCTATTGGTTGTGCTCAGGCCGGTCGAAGTCGAGGTCGACAGCGAATCGACACTGCTGCTGACTGTGCTCAGGCCGGTCGAGGTCGAGGTCGACAGCGATGTGATACTGCTGTTGGTGGTGCTCAGGCCGGTCGAAGTCGAGGTCGACAACGACGTGATGCTGCTGTTGGTGGTGCTCAAGCCGGTGGAGGTCGAGGTCGACAGCGATGTGATACTGCTGTTGGTGGTGCTCAGACCGGTCGAGGTTGAAGTCGAGAGCGAATCGACATTGCTGCTGACAGTGCTCAGGCCAGTCGAAGTCGAGGTCGACAGCGAATCGACACTGCTGCTGACTGTGCTCAGGCCGGTCGAGGTTGAGGTCGACAGCGAAGTGATACTGCTGTTGGTGGTGCTCAGACCGGTCGAAGTCGAGGTCGACAGCGAGCTTACGCTGCTGTTGGTGGTGCTCAGACCGGTCGAGGTTGAGGTCGACAGCGAGGTGATGCTGCTATTGGTCGTGCTCAGACCGGTCGAGGTTGAAGTCGAGAGCGAATCGACATTGCTGCTGACAGTGCTCAGGCCAGTCGAAGTCGAGGTCGACAGCGAAGTGATGCTGCTGTTGGTGGTGCTCAGGCCGGTCGAGGTTGAGGTCGACAGCGACGTGATGCTGCTGTTAGTCGTACTCAGGCCGGTCGAGGTTGAGGTCGACAGCGAAGTGATGCTGCTATTGGTCGTGCTCAGGCCGGTCGAGGTCGACGTCGACAGCGAAGTGATGCTGCTGTTGGTGGTGCTCAGGCCGGTCGAGGTCGACGTCGACAGCGAAGTGATGCTGCTGTTGGTGGTGCTCAGACCGGTCGAGGTTGAGGTCGACAGCGAAGTGATGCTGCTGTTGGTGGTGCTCAGGCCGGTCGAGGTCGAGGTCGACAGCGAATCGACACTGCTGCTGACTGTGCTCAGGCCGGTCGAGGTTGAGGTCGACAGCGAAGTGATGCTGCTGTTGGTCGTGCTCAGGCCGGTCGAGGTCGACGTCGACAGCGACGTAATGCTGCTATTGGTTGTGCTCAGGCCGGTCGACGTCGACGTCGACAGCGACGTAATGCTGCTATTGGTTGTGCTCAGGCCGGTCGACGTCGAGGTCGACAGTGAATCGACATTGCTGCTGACAGTGCTCAGGCCGGTGGAAGTCGAGGTCGACAGCGAAGTGATGCTGCTGTTGGTGGTGCTCAGGCCGGTCGAAGTCGAGGTCGACAACGACGTGATGCTGCTGTTGGTGGTGCTCAAGCCGGTGGAGGTCGATGTCGACAGCGATGTGATACTGCTGTTGGTGGTGCTCAGACCGGTCGAGGTTGAAGTCGAGAGCGAATCGACATTGCTGCTGACAGTGCTCAGGCCAGTCGAAGTCGAGGTCGACAGCGAAGTGATGCTGCTGTTAGTAGTGCTCAGGCCGGTCGAGGTTGAGGTCGACAGCGAAGTGATGCTGCTGTTGGTCGTGCTCAGGCCGCTCGAGGTTGAGGTCGACAGCGAAGTGATGCTGCTGTTGGTGGTGCTCAGGCCGGTCGAGGTCGAGGTCGACAAGGAAGTGATGCCGCTGTTGGTGGTGCTCAGGCCGGTCGAAGTCGAGGTCGACAGCGAATCGACACTGCTGCCGACTGTGCTCAGGCCGGTCGACGTCGAGGTCGACAGCGAAGTGATGCTGCTGTTGGTGGTGCTCAGGCCGGTCGACGTCGAGGTCGACAGCGAAGTGATGCTGCTGTTGGTGGTGCTCAGGCCGGTCGAAGTCGAGGTCGACAGCGAAGTGATGCTGCTGTTGGTGGTGCTCAGGCCGGTCGAAGTCGAGGTCGACAGCGACGTAATGCTGCTGTTGGTGGTGCTCAGGCCAGTCGAAGTCGAGGTCGACAGCGAATCGACACTGCTGCTGACTGTGCTCAGGCCGGTCGAGGTTGAGGTCGACAAGGACGTGATGCTGCTGTTGGCGGTGCTCAGCCCGGTCGATGTCGAAGTGGACAAGGACGTCAGGCTGCTGTTGGTCGTGCTCAGCCCGGTCGACAACGAATTCACGCTGCTGTTGGCGGTGCTCAGGCCGGTCGACGTCGAGGTCGACAGCGAGGTCAGCTGGCTGACGTTGACGGCGTCGGTCAGTTGCGTGCCGGCGGCGACATTGATGATTTGCCGTTCCTTGCCGACATCCCCTACGGAGACCACATTCTGACGCGCATCATCAAACGAATTCGCGCCAATCGCCACCGAATTCTTGCCAGCGGTGATGCGGGCATCGTCGCTGCCATCAAGCTTGCCGTCGGCTTTAAAGTAGTTGTAAACGCCAGCTGCGCGCAGGCTCGAGGAAGCAGTCGACAACGATGCGACTCCTCCGCTTACCGTGCTCAGGGCTGTCGAGGTCGACGTCGACAGCGAGGTGATGCTGCTGTTGGTCGTGCTCAGGCCGCTCGACAAGGACGTCACATTGCTGTTGGCCGTGCTCAGGCCTGTGGAGGTCGAGGTCGACAACGAACTGACGCTGCTGTTGGTGGTGCTCAGGCCGGTCGAAGTCGAGGTCGAGAGCGAACTGACGCTGCTGTTGGCGGTGCTCAGGCCGGTTGAAGTCGAGGTCGAGAGCGAGCTGACGCCGCTGTTGGCGGTGCTCAGGCCGGTCGAAGTCGAGGTCGAGAGCGAACTGACGCTGCTGTTGCTGGTGCTCAAACCGGTGGAGACCGAAGTCGACAGCGAGGATACATTGCTGTTAGTCGCGCTCAGACCGGTCGACAGGGACGTGACGCTGCTGTTGGTGGTGCTCAGGCCGGTCGACGTCGAAGTCGACAGCGAGGTAATGCTGCTGTTAGCGGTGCTCAGACCGGTCGAAGTCGATGTCGACAACGAGGCAACGCTGCTGTTGGCGGTGCTCAGGCCGGTCGAAGTCGAGGTCGACAGCGAAGTAACGCTGCTGTTGGTGGTGCTCAGGCCAGTGGAGGTCGAGGTCGACAACGAGGCAACACCGCTGTTGGCGCTGCTCAATCCGGTCGAGGTCGAGGTCGACAACGAGGCAACGCTGCTGTTGGCGGTGCTCAAGCCAGTGGAGGCCGACGTCGACAGCGAGGATACGTTGCTGTTGGTGCTGCTGAGACTGCTGGACAGCGACGTCACGTTGCTGCCGGCGCTGCTCAGGCCGGTCGAGGTGGAAGTCGACAGCGAGCTCACGCTGCTGTTGGTCGTGCTCAGGCCGGTCGAGGTGGAAGTCGACAGCGAGTTCACGCTGCTGTTGGTCGTGCTCAGGCCGGTCGAGGTGGAAGTCGACAGCGAGCTCACGCTGCTGTTGGTCGTGCTCAAGCCGGTCGAAGTCGAGGTCGACAGCGAAGCCACGCTGCTGGCGCTGGTGCTGAGGCCGGTCGACAGCGAGCTCACGTTGCTGTTGGTCGTGCTCAGGCCGGTCGAGGTGGAAGTCGACAGCGAGTTCACGCTGCTGTTGGTCGTGCTCAGGCCGGTCGAGGTGGAAGTCGACAGCGAGCTCACGCTACTGTTGGTCGTGCTCAAGCCGGTCGAAGTCGAGGTCGACAGCGAAGTGATGCTGCTGTTGGCGGTGCTCAGGCCGGTCGAGGCCGAGGTCGACAGCGAACTCACGTTGCTGGTGGTCGTGCTCAATCCAGTAGAGGTTGAGGTCGACAGCGACGTCACGCTGCTGTTGGCGGTGCTCAGGCCGGTCGAGGCCGAGGTTGACAAGGACGTTACGCTGCTATTGGTGGTGCTCAGGCCGCTCGACAGTGAGGTTACATTGCTGTTGGCCGTACTCAAGCCCGTGGAGGTTGAGGTAGACAGCGAGCTCACATTGCTGTTGGTCGTGCTCAATCCGGTGGAGGTTGAGGTCGACAGCGAAGTTACGCTGCTGTTGGTGGTGCTCAGGCCGCTCGACAGCGATGTCACGCTGCTGTTGGCGGTGCTCAGGCCGGTCGAGGTCGACGTCGACAGCGATGTCACGCTGCTATTGGTCGTGCTCAGGCCGGTAGAAGTGGAAGTCGACAGCGAGGTGATGCTGCTGTTGGTGGTGCTTAGGCCGGTCGAGGTTGAGGTCGACAGTGAAGTGATGCTGCTGTTGGTGGTGCTCAGACCGGTCGAAGTCGAGGTCGACAAGGAAGTCACTCTGCTGGCGGTGGTGCTGAGGCCGGTCGAGGTTGAACTCGACAACGAGGCGATGCTGCTGCTGGTGGTGCTCATGCCCGTGCTCAATTGCGCCACGGTGACCGCGTCCTGCTGCGCTGAACCATCCGCAACATTGGTGATGCGGCGCAAAGCCGCGGCAGAACCGACCGATACTTCCGATAACGGCGCCGCCGTTCCCGTCAGGAAGCCTGTACCGGTAGGCGCTGCCGCACCGGTAACCGAACCGGCGCCCAGCGCAACACTGTTTGCGTATGAGGCCGTGGCGCCGCGTCCCAGCGCAACGCCGGCCGTCGCGCTGGAAGCGACCGACGACTGGCCGCCGATGGCCAGGCCATCAGCAGACAGCGCCTGCGCGCCGCTGGTGGCATTGCCGCCGATCGCCACGGCGCCGGCTGCAGCCGCCTGCGTGGCACTGGCCTTGGTCGGCGATGATGCGCTGCCGCCCGAGCCGATGGAAACCGTATTCGCAGCGCTGGCCTGGCTCAACAGGCCAACCGCCACACTGCTCTGGCCGGAGGCATTGGCTTGAACGCCGACAGCCGTCGCCAGGTTGCCGGCCTGGCTCATGAAACCCAAAGCCGTGCCGTACGCGCCAGTAACCTGGCTGCCGGCGCCGAACAAGGTTACTGCCAGCAAGCCGCCGCCGTTAGCGCCGCAACCGGCAACCGTCGAAAAGTAGCCGCTGCCGTCGGTTTGCGTCGAGGTAATAACGGTGCCGTCCGCGCCCGTAAAACTAGTGCCGCAACCTGAACCGCCAGTATTGGCAATGGTGCTGGCATAGGCTGAAAACGGCAGCACCATTGCCAAAGCCAGTACAGCACTTCTTAGAGGAAACTCGCCTCTCAGGAATGCCCCCCACACCGAACGCTCCGCCATGGCCGGCGCGCCTGCGGAGCGTACAGCTCCCGATCGCTTCCCCTTGGCGGCAACCAGTTCCGAAACGGCAACCCAGGTGCCCAGGATTTGGCTATATACGGTGCGGTAAATTTTATTCATGGTTGGCTCTATGCAAAAGTGAGTACAACTAGCGTTAAGGGATCGAATCGATCGCGCAGAAACAGATAATTCGGAAAAACTAGATGGAATACAGGTAGCAGACGGCTGACAGCAAGCGCTCTGCAGTGCTCACGGAAACACCATGGCCAAGGGGAACAACAAAACCAGGCCAGCAAAGGCCTCGCCGTTTTGTCATGCAAATTCAGGAGTCATGTTTGGTTCCAGCAACGGCTGGACTTTGACCACTTGATGCAATTTGCTCATATTTCCCTTGGGAAACTTAGCGTTGTCCCAACTGCAAAGAACTCTTTAATCACATCAAGGGCGACGGGATGAACTGACCTGATTTGTTTTTTTGATCTGTCATATCCCTGCTGCCGCTTCAAACATCAAGAGCTCAGATCTCAGATAAATCTTGCGACAGCAGCAATTTATCACTGCAACCTGTTCTATTTTTCGCAACTTAACAATCTTTGACAATGAGTAACAGTTGTTCACATTTTATTTTCCACAGAACAACTATTTGTCTGATGCAGGCCACTGAAATTGATTGCCGGTAAGTAAAAAAACCCGGCTTAACGTTCTCCGAAAGCAATTATTAAAGTCCAGACGATAAAAAAAACCGCAATGACCGAGTCATTGCGGTTTTTTATCCAGAGCGTCTTACTGCTTATATCAGGCGGTCCCTGGCAGGCTATCCGCCGGCAGGATTACCATAATTTGAAATCGACGCCGGCCGAGACACCCCAAGCGCTGCCGGTGGTGCTGACGCCAACGCCCCAGGTGTTATTGCCGCTACTGCTCTTCGCCCGGAACTGCAAAGCCAGCGCGCCATAGCCCTGGTAGGAGCCGATGCCTACCCCGACCCGGCCTTCACCGCGTTCCAGCGCGCTAGTCACCGCGCCCGACATCGCCATGCTCATGGCTACGCCGGAGTAGGCAATGCGCTTGACGTCGCCGATCTGGTTTTGCACGTTATTCAGCTGCGACATATTGACGGCGTCGGTCGGATTGACGCCGGCCGCGACATTGGTGATACGGCGTTCATTGCCGGAAGAACCGACCGATACCGTATTCGCCTGGTCTGCTACCGAATAGGCGCCCAGCGCAACCGAGTTGTTCGCCGTGGCTTGCGCACCGGCTCCAGTCGCCACGGCATCGTTGCCCGAAGCCAAGGCGCTATTACCGATTGCAACGGTAGGATCGCCTGTCGCCCGAGCGTTATAGCCAATCGCCACCGACCCTGCCTGCGAAGCCAAGGCACGGAACCCCACCGCCGTGGCATTGGTGTCGGTAGCCTGAGCGTTCGAGCCGATCGCCGTTGCCCCGTCCTTGGTCGCCTGCGCGCACAAACCGGAACCGGTGGCATCCACGCCGTTGACGCTGCTGCACGTCGACGCCATCACATTGCTGATTGCATTGCCGCTGGTACCGCGCGTTTGCACCGTGCCATTGCTGTTGGCGCCGCCGATCGTAGTGCCGCCCAGCGTGCCGCCATTTGCAGTCGCATTCTTCGACGCGTCCACCAACGATGTCAGCGTTGTCGACAAAGAGGTAGTGCCGTTGGCGATGTTGCTCAGGCCGCTCGAGATCGAAGTAATCTGGCTCAAGCCGGTCGACAGCGACGAGATGCCGGTCGAGAGAGAAGATATCCCGCTCGAAGTCGACGACGACAAGGAACTGACATTGCCGTTGGTGGTCGACAACCCGGTCGACAGCGAGTTGACATTCGACGTGCTGCCCGACAATCCCGTCGACAGGGAATTGATGCTGCTGGTGTTGCTCGACAAACCGGCCGAGGTCGACGTCGACAACGAGCTGACGCTGCTGTTAGTCGAACTCAACCCCGTCGACAGTGAACCTATACCTGTCGAAGTTGAGGTTGACAACGATGATAGCTGGCTGAAATTCACTGCATCAGTTGGTTTCACGCCAGCAGCAACGTTAGTGAGGATAACCGGCGTGGTTGCACCAACCCCACCCAAAGTGATGCTTGTATGACTTGGATTGTCATACTTAACTGCATTCGCAACCCCGCTTGATAACGATGTCAGGTTGCTGTTCGTTGTGCTCAGGCCGGTCGAGGTCGAGGTTGACAGCGACGATACGTTGCTGTTGGTGGTGCTGAGTCCGCTGGACAGCGATGTGACGTTGCTGTTGGTGCTGCTCAAGCCAGTCGATGTCGACGTCGACAGCGACGACACGCTGCTGTTGGTGGTACTGAGGCCGCTGGACAGTGAAGTGACGTTACTGTTCGTGCTGCTCAGGCCGGTCGAGGTCGATGTCGACAACGACGACACATTGCTGTTGGTCGTGCTCAGACCGCTGGACAACGAAGTCAGGTTGCTGTTGGTGCTGCTCAGACCGGTCGAGGTTGAGGTCGACAACGAAGACACATTGCTGTTGGTTGTGCTCAGTCCGCTGGACAGTGAAATCACGTTGCTGTTGGTGCTGCTCAGACCGGTCGATGTCGACGTCGACAGCGACGACACGTTGCTGTTTGTCGTGCTCAGTCCGCTGGACAGCGAAGTGACGTTGCTGTTGGTACTGCTCAGACCGGTCGATGTCGAAGTCGACAGTGACGATACGTTGCTATTGGTGGTGCTCAGGCCGCTGGACAGTGAGGTGACGTTGCTGTTGGTGGTGCTGAGACCGCTGGACAGCGACGTGACGCTGCTGTTCGTACTGCTCAAGCCGGTCGAGATCGAGGTCGACAATGACGACACATTGCTGTTGGTCGTGCTCAGGCCACTGGACAACGAAGTCACGTTGCTATTGGCACTGCTCAAGCCAGTCGATGTCGAGGTCGAGAGCGACGATACGTTGCTGTTGGTGGTGCTCAGCCCGCTGGACAGTGAAGTGACGTTGCTATTCGTGCTGCTCAGGCCGGTCGACGTCGAAGTCGAGAGCGACGATACATTACTGTCTGTCGTGCTGAGACCACTGGACAGCGATGTGACATTGCTGTTCGTGCTGCTCAGGCCGGTCGAAGTCGAAGTCGACAGCGATGATACGTTGCTGTTGGTTGTGCTGAGGCCGCTGGACAGCGATGTGACGTTGCTGTTCGTGCTGCTCAAACCGGTCGATGTCGAAGTCGACAGCGACGATACGCTGCTGTTGGTCGTGCTGAGACCACTGAACAACGAAGTCACGTTGCTGTTGGTGCTGCTCAGACCAGTCGATGTCGACGTCGACAACGACGACACGCTGCTGTTTGTTGTGCTCAGTCCGCTGGACAGCGAAGTAACGTTGCTGTTGGTGGTGCTCAGGCCCGTCGAGGTGGACGTCGACAGCGACGACACATTGCTGTTTGTCGTGCTCAGTCCGCTGGACAGCGATGTGACGTTGCTGTTCGTGCTGCTCAGGCCGGTCGAAGTCGAAGTCGACAGCGACGATACGTTGCTGTTGGTCGTGCTGAGGCCGCTGGACAGCGATGTGACGTTGCTGTTCGTGCTGCTCAAACCGGTCGAGGTCGAGGTCGACAAGGACGATACGCTGCTGTTGGTCGTGCTGAGACCACTGGACAACGAAGTCACGTTGCTGTTGGTGCTGCTCAGACCAGTCGATGTCGAAGTCGAGAGCGACGATACATTACTGTCTGTCGTGCTGAGGCCGCTGGACAGCGAAGTAACGTTGCTGTTGGTGGTGCTCAGGCCCGTCGAGGTGGACGTCGACAGCGACGACACATTGCTGTTTGTCGTGCTCAGTCCGCTGGACAGTGAAGTGACGTTACTGTTCGTGCTGCTCAGGCCAGTCGAGGTCGACGTCGACAACGACGATACGTTGCTGTTGGTCGTGCTCAGGCCGCTAGACAGTGAAGTCACGTTGCTATTCGTGCTGCTCAAGCCGGCCGACGTCGAGGTCGACAGCGACGATACGTTGCTGTTGGTGGTGCTGAGTCCGCTAGACAGCGATGTGACGTTGCTGTTGGTGCTGCTCAGGCCAGTCGAAGTCGACGTCGACAGTGACGATACGCTGCTGTTGGTCGTGCTGAGACCACTGGACAGCGATGTGACATTGCTGTTCGTGCTGCTCAGGCCGGTCGACGTCGAAGTCGAGAGCGACGATACATTACTGTCTGTCGTGCTGAGACCACTGGACAGCGATGTGACATTGCTGTTCGTGCTGCTCAGACCAGTCGAAGTCGATGTCGACAGCGACGACACATTGCTGTTGGTCGTGCTCAGACCACTGGACAGCGATGTGACGTTGCTGTTGGTGCTGCTCAAGCCAGTCGATGTCGACGTCGACAGTGACGATACGCTGCTGTTTGTACTGCTCAGACCGGTCGATGTCGAGGTCGACAGCGAGGACACGCTGCTATTGGTGGTGCTGAGACCGCTGGACAACGAAGTGACGTTGCTGTTCGTACTGCTCAATCCACTGGATAACGAAGTCACGTTGCTGCTAGCACTGCTCAAGCCGGTCGAGGTCGAGGTCGATAGCGACGATACATTGCTGTTGGTTGTGCTGAGACCGCTGGAAAGTGAAGTGACGTTGCTGTTGGTGCTGCTCAAGCCAGTCGATGTCGAAGTCGACAGCGACGATACGTTGCTGTCGGTCGTGCTCAGACCGCTGGACAACGAAGTCACGTTACTGTTCGTGCTGCTCAAGCCGGTCGATGTCGACGTCGACAGCGACGACACGTTGCTGTTGGTGCTGCTCAGGCCAGTCGAGGTTGACGTCGACAACGAAGACACATTGCTGTTGGTCGTGCTCAGACCGCTGGACAACGAAGTCACGTTGCTGTTCGTGCTGCTCAGGCCGGTCGATGTCGAGGTCGACAGTGACGATACGTTGCTATTGGTGGTGCTCAGGCCGCTGGACAGTGAGGTGACGTTGCTGTTGGTGGTGCTGAGTCCGCTGGACAGCGATGTGACGTTGCTGTTGGCGCTGCTCAAGCCAGTCGATGTCGACGTCGACAGTGACGATACGCTGCTGTTTGTCGTGCTCAGGCCACTGGACAACGAAGTCACGTTGCTATTGGCACTGCTCAAACCAGTCGAGGTTGACGTCGACAGCGAAGATACGTTGCTGTTTGTCGTGCTCAGGCCGCTGGACAGCGATGTGACGTTGCTATTCGTGCTGCTCAAACCAGTCGAGGTTGACGTCGACAGTGACGATACATTGCTGTTTGTCGTGCTCAGACCGCTGGACAGCGATGTGACGTTGCTATTCGTGCTGCTCAAACCAGTCGAGGTTGACGTCGACAGCGACGATACGTTGCTGTTGGTTGTGCTCAGGCCAGTCGAGGTCGACGTCGACAGCGACGACACGCTGCTGTTTGTCGTGCTCAGTCCGCTAGACAGCGAAGTCACGTTGCTGTTGGTGGTGCTCAGGCCGCTGGACAACGAAGTGACGTTGCTATTCGTGCTGCTCAGACCAGTCGATGTCGAGGTCGATAGCGACGATACGTTACTGTTTGTCGTGCTCAGACCACTGGACAGCGAAGTGACGTTGCTGCTCGCCGTACTCAGCCCGGTCGAGGTCGAAGTCGACAATGACGACACATTGCTGTTGGTCGTGCTCAGTCCGCTGGACAACGAAGTCACGTTGCTGTTCGTGCTGCTCAGCCCCGTCGACGTCGAGGTCGACAGCGATGACACATTGCTGTTGGTGGTGCTGAGGCCGCTGGACAGTGAAGTGACGTTACTGTTCGTGCTGCTCAGGCCGGTCGATGTCGAGGTCGACAATGACGACACATTGCTGTTGGTGGTGCTCAGGCCACTGGACAGCGATGTGACGTTGCTGTTGGTGGTGCTCAGGCCCGTCGAGGTGGACGTCGACAGCGACGACACATTGCTGTTTGTCGTGCTCAGTCCGCTGGACAGTGAAGTGACGTTACTGTTCGTGCTGCTCAGGCCAGTCGAGGTCGACGTCGACAACGACGATACGTTGCTGTTGGTCGTGCTCAGGCCGCTAGACAGTGAAGTCACGTTGCTATTCGTGCTGCTCAAGCCGGTCGACGTCGAGGTCGACAGCGACGATACGTTGCTGTTGGTGGTGCTGAGTCCGCTAGACAGCGATGATACGTTGCTGTTGGTTGTGCTGAGGCCGCTGGACAGCGATGTGACGTTGCTGTTGGTGCTGCTCAGGCCAGTCGAAGTCGACGTCGACAGTGACGATACGCTGCTGTTGGTCGTGCTGAGACCACTGGACAGCGAGGTCACGTTACTGTTGGTGCTGCTCAGACCAGTCGATGTCGACGTCGACAGCGACGACACGTTGCTGTTGGTGGTGCTGAGTCCGCTGGACAGCGAAGTCACGTTGCTATTGGTGCTGCTCAGGCCAGTCGAGGTTGACGTCGACAACGAAGACACATTGCTGTTGGTCGTGCTCAGGCCGCTGGACAACGAGGTCACGTTACTGTTGGTGCTGCTCAGACCAGTCGATGTCGACGTCGACAACGACGACACGTTGCTATTGGTGGTACTCAGGCCACTGGACAACGAAGTCACGTTGCTGTTGGTCGTACTCAGGCCACTGGACAGCGATGTGACGTTGCTGTTGGTGCTGCTCAAGCCAGTCGAGGTCGAGGTCGACAGCGACGACACGTTGCTGTTAGTCGTGCTCAGTCCGCTGGACAGCGATGTGACGTTGCTATTCGTGCTGCTCAAACCAGTCGAGGTTGACGTCGACAGTGACGATACATTGCTGTTTGTCGTGCTCAGGCCGCTGGACAGCGATGTGACGTTGCTGTTGGTGCTGCTCAGGCCAGTCGAGGTTGACGTCGACAACGACGACACGCTGCTGTTTGTCGTGCTCAGTCCGCTGGACAGCGAAGTGACGTTGCTGTTGGTACTGCTCAGACCGGTCGATGTCGAAGTCGACAGTGACGATACGTTGCTATTGGTTGTGCTGAGGCCGCTGGACAGCGAAGTGACATTACTGTTGGTGCTGCTCAAGCCGGTCGACGTCGAGGTCGACAGCGACGACACATTGCTGTTGGTCGTGCTCAGGCCGCTGGACAGCGAAGTGACGTTGCTATTCGTGCTGCTCAAGCCAGTCGAGGTTGACGTCGACAGCGACGATACGTTGCTGTTGGTGGTGCTGAGACCGCTGGACAACGAAGTCACGTTGCTGTTGGTGCTGCTCAGGCCGGTCGAAGTCGATGTCGACAGTGACGATACGTTGCTGTTGGTTGTGCTGAGACCGCTGGACAGCGATGTGACGTTGCTGTTCGTGCTGCTCAAGCCGGTCGATGTCGACGTCGACAGCGACGACACGTTGCTGTTGGTGCTGCTCAGGCCAGTCGAGGTTGACGTCGACAACGAAGACACATTGCTGTTGGTCGTGCTCAGGCCGCTGGACAGTGAAGTGACGTTGCTGTTCGTGCTGCTCAAGCCAGTCGAGGTTGAGGTCGACAACGAAGACACATTGCTGTTGGTCGTGCTCAGGCCGCTGGACAGCGAAGTGACATTGCTGTTGGTACTGCTCAGACCGGTCGATGTCGACGTCGACAGTGACGACACGTTGCTGTTGGTGGTGCTCAGGCCGCTGGACAACGAAGTGACGTTGCTATTCGTGCTGCTCAAACCAGTCGAGGTTGACGTCGACAGTGACGACACGTTGCTGTTGGTGGTGCTCAGGCCGCTGGACAACGAAGTGACGTTGCTATTCGTGCTGCTCAAACCAGTCGAGGTTGACGTCGACAGCGACGATACGTTGCTGTTTGTCGTGCTCAGGCCGCTGGACAACGAAGTGACGTTGCTGTTGGTGCTGCTCAAACCGGTCGACGTCGAAGTCGACAGCGACGACACGTTACTGTTTGTCGTGCTGAGGCCGCTGGACAGCGAAGTGACATTGCTGCTCGTGCTGCTCAAGCCGGTCGAGGTCGAGGTCGACAAGGACGACACGCTGCTATTGGTAGTGCTGAGGCCGCTGGACAACGAAGTGACGTTGCTGCTGGTGCTGCTCAAGCCGGTCGAGGTCGATGTTGACAACGACGATACGCTGCTATTGGTGGTGCTGAGACCACTGGACAGCGATGTGACGTTGCTATTCGTGCTACTCAAACCAGTCGAGGTTGACGTCGACAGCGACGATATATTGCTGTTTGTCGAACTTAGTCCGCTCGAAGTCGATGTCGATAGCGACGACACACTGCTATTGGTGGTGCTCAGGCCGCTGGACAGCGAAGTCACATTGCTGTTGGTGCTGCTCAAGCCGGTCGATGTCGAAGTCGACAGCGACGATACGTTGCTGTTCGTCGTACTCAAGCCTGTTGAGGTTGACGTTGATAGCGACGACACATTGCTGTTGGTGGTGCTGAGGCCACTGGACAGCGACGACACGTTGCTGCTAGTCGTGCTCAGGCCACTGGATAACGAAGTCACATTGCTGTTGGTGCTGCTCAAGCCAGTCGAGGTCGAGGTCGACAGCGACGACACGTTGCTGTTAGTCGTGCTCAGTCCGCTGGACAGTGAAGTGACGTTACTGTTCGTGCTGCTCAAGCCAGTCGAGGTTGAGGTCGACAGCGACGACACGTTGCTGTTGGTGGTGCTGAGTCCACTGGACAGCGATGTGACGTTGCTGTTGCTGCTGCTCATGCCAGTCGAGGTCGACGTCGACAGCGACGACACATTGCTGTTTGTCGTGCTCAGGCCACTGGACAACGAAATCACGTTGCTATTGGCACTGCTCAAGCCAGTCGATGTCGAGGTCGACAGCGACGATACGTTGCTGTTTGTCGTGCTGAGACCGCTGGACAGCGATGTGACGTTGCTGTTCGTGCTGCTCAGGCCAGTCGAGGTTGACGTCGACAGTGACGACACGCTGCTGTTGGTGGTGCTCAGGCCACTGGACAACGATGTCACATTGCTATTCGTGCTGCTCAAGCCGGTCGAGGTCGAGGTCGACAGCGACGACACGCTGCTATTGGTGGTGCTGAGACCGCTGGACAACGAAGTCACGCTGCTATTGGTACTGCTCAGGCCCGTCGATGTCGAGGTTGACAACGACGATACGCTGCTATTGGTCGTGCTGAGACCACTGGACAGCGATGTGACGTTGCTATTCGTGCTGCTCAAGCCAGTCGAGGTTGACGTCGACAGTGACGATACGCTGCTGTTGGTCGAACTTAGTCCGGTCGAAGTCGATGTTGATAGCGACGACACACTGCTGTTGGTGGTGCTCAGGCCGCTGGACAACGAAGTCACGTTACTGTTAGTGCTGCTCAGGCCGGTCGATGTCGAAGTCGACAGCGACGATACGTTGCTGTTCGTCGTACTCAAGCCTGTTGAGGTTGACGTTGACAGCGACGACACATTGCTGTTGGTGGTGCTGAGGCCACTGGACAGCGACGACACGTTGCTGCTAGTCGTGCTCAAGCCACTGGATAACGAAGTCACATTGCTGTTGGTGCTGCTCAAGCCAGTCGAGGTCGAGGTCGACAAGGACGATACGTTGCTGTTGGTCGTACTCAAACCGGTCGACAGAGAATTAATGCTGCTAGTGTGGCTCGACAAGCCGGTCGATGTCGATGTTGACAACGACGATACGCTGCTATTGGTCGTGCTGAGACCACTGGACAGCGATGTGACGTTGCTATTCGTGCTGCTCAAACCAGTCGAGGTTGACGTCGACAGCGACGATATATTGCTGTTTGTCGAACTTAGTCCGGTCGAAGTCGATGTCGATAGCGACGACACACTGCTGTTGGTGGTGCTCAGGCCGCTGGACAACGAAGTCACGTTACTGTTAGTGCTGCTCAAGCCGGTCGAGGTCGAGGTCGACAGTGACGACACGCTGCTATTGGTGGTGCTGAGACCGCTGGACAACGAAGTGACGTTGCTGTTGGTGCTGCTCAAGCCGGTCGAGGTCGAGGTCGACAGCGACGACACGTTGCTGTTTGTCGTGCTGAGGCCGCTGGACAGCGAAGTGACATTGCTGTTGGTACTGCTCAAGCCGGTCGATGTCGACGTCGACAATGACGATACGCTGCTGTTTGTCGTGCTCAGTCCGCTGGACAGCGAAGTGACGTTGCTGTTGGTGGTGCTCAGGCCGTTGGATAACGAAGTCACGTTGCTGTTGGTCGTGCTCAGTCCACTGGACAACGATATGACGTTGCTGTTGGTCGTGCTCAGGCCACTGGACAACGATGTGACGTTGCTATTCGTACTGCTCAGGCCTGTCGATGTCGAGGTCGATAGCGACACCACATTGCTGGTGGTCGTGCTCAGGCCGCTAGACAACGAAGTCACGTTGCTATTCGTGCTGCTCAGGCCCGTCGAAGTCGACGTCGACAGTGACGATATGTTGCTGTTTGCTGTGCTCAGGCCACTGGATAACGAAGTCACGCTGCTATTGGTACTGCTCAGGCCAGTCGAGGTCGAGGTCGACAGCGACGATACGTTGCTGTTGATGGTGCTCAGACCGCTGGACAACGAAGTGACGTTGCTGCTCGCCGTACTCAGCCCGGTCGAGGTCGATGTTGACAACGACGATACGCTACTGTTGGCAGTGCTCAGGCCTGTCGATGCAGAAGTCGACAACGACGAAACACTGCTGTTGATAGTACTGAGGCCACTGGACAGCGAAGTGACGTTACTGTTCGTGCTGCTCAAACCCGTCGATGTCGAGGTCGACAGCGAGGACACGCTGCTGTTAGTGCTGCTCAGACCACTGGACAACGATGTCACATTGCTATTCGTGCTGCTCAAGCCGGTCGACGTCGACGTTGACAACGATGAAACGCTGCTGTTAGTCGTGCTCAGTCCGCTGGACAGCGAAGTGACATTGCTGTTCGTGCTGCTCAAGCCGGTCGATGTCGATGTCGACAGCGACGATACGTTGCTGTTTGTTGTGCTGAGGCCGCTGGACAGTGAAGTGACATTGCTGTTGGTGCTGCTCAAGCCGGTCGACAGAGAATTAATGCTGCTAGTGTGGCTCGACAAGCCGGTCGACGTCGACGTTGACAACGACGATACGCTGCTGTTGGTAGTGCTCAGGCCAGTCGATGTCGATGTCGACAGCGATGACACATTGCTGTTTGTCGTGCTCAGTCCGCTGGACAATGAAGTCACGTTGCTGTTCGTGCTGCTCAGACCCGTCGATGTCGAAGTCGACAGCGACGACACGCTGCTATTTGTCGTGCTCAGACCGCTGGACAGCGAAGTCACATTACTGTTGGCGCTGCTCAAACCAGTCGAAGTTGATGTCGACAGCGATGACACATTGCTGTTTGTCGTGCTCAGTCCGCTGGACAATGAAGTCACGTTGCTGTTCATGCTGCTCAGGCCAGTCGATGTCGAAGTCGACAACGAAGACACATTGCTGTTGGTCGTGCTCAGGCCGCTGGACAGCGATGTGACGTTGCTGTTCGTGCTGCTCAAACCTGTCGAGGTCGAGGTCGACAAGGACGATACATTGCTGTTAGTCGTGCTCAACCCGGTGGACAAGGAGGCTTCCGCCACTCGCGACGTGCTGATTCCGGTCGAGGTCGACGTGGATAGAGATGTCACATTGCTGTTAGTCGTGCTCAGCCCAGTGGACAAGGAGGATTCCGCCACGCGTGACGTGCTGATACCAGTCGAAGTGGAGGTCGACAGACTGTTAAGGTAAATCCTGGTGTTGTTAACGTAGTTAACGCAAGTTGGATCGGCAGTGTACATGGTGCCGCCATTGCCCGAAGTACACGCTGCCTCTGGCAACGTTTGTGCAAACACATCATTAGGCGCAAACAAGAGCAGCGGCGCAATGGCCCCGGCAGTTGCTATTGCGGCGGCCACTTTTGAGCTGCTACGCTTCCCTCGAGCCGCCGTATTTTCGGACACGGCGACCCAGGCGCCAAGTACTTCACTATATACGGTGCGATAAATTTTATTCATGAATTGCTCTAATCAAAATATAGTGAGACTTGCAGCATGAGATCGGACTGATCGTTCAAGCGAGATCACGTAAAAGTGGAGGCCAACTATGGGCAGCTACGCCATGCTCATGACAACATCAGCGGATGTGTGCTGCGTCTTCGCGTCGGCCGAAAGCGGCATGCCCGCGATAAGGAACGCAGTTAATTTGAAAAGTCTGCCGAACGCGCCAAGAGGGAATGCGGCGCTGTCGATGAGCGCCATGAATGAGAGCATTTGATGCAACGTCTTCATCTTTTCACCTTGGAAATTCGGCGTTTTTATAACTCAAAAGAACTCAGCTTCGTCGCATCAAAGACCAGGGGTTCAAGTGACGTGGCCACTTTCCTCAGATCCCGACTGAAAAACCAGGAATTCAATCAACCCAAGAGACAAGGAAATTTGTTGCCGCTCCCGTCCTCAATTCACAATTAACAATATTAAATTTCAAACAACGCTTATTGACATTTTTAATTCTTCTTCTCGGCCAATCAATTACACAACTACCGTCAAGCTCGGCTCAACATCGCATTAAATCCATCTAAGTATTGCGCATAAAATCAGCATGTTGCTCTTTGCTCAACATCGACTTCCACGGCAACGCAAAGTGGAATATTTATCATTGCATTTCAAACATCAATAAATGTCCAAAATCACGAATAACACAAAGTGCCAAATGTTAATTTCAATTATTATTTATGTCATCTAAATAAGTTCCCAAAAGTCGCCAATAAACAACGAATTTATTCATATATGACGCTTGAAATAATTTCAAAAACTGCCTCCTCCTCTCTGTTTTCGAGAAAAAAACTGCAAAATTTATTCATAAGTACTTATAAACATTGATATTTTCAAGATATACGAATTTTAAATATCTTAATTGCACAGTTACCCATAAACAACAAATTTAGGGAAAAATAGCCAGATGTTTTCGCATATAAAAATCCCCAATGGAAACAATTTCGGCAATTTATTTCCGCATGGAAATGATAAATGTGCTTTTCAATATTAACTGTTTAATATGAAATAAAATGTCCATACGTAGACATCATTTGCAAAGTGCGGGATGGGAAATTCATTGTGGAAAAATGCCATTCTGTCTAGCATCAATAGCAATTCTCTGTGAAAAATGCAGAAGCAGGCGCAGCCAACGCGCCGCCAGCAAAGGCCAGGAAGCACATCAGCGTACAGATCTGTACGTTCTCACAATAGGATACATGCTTGAAAAACAAGACCTTGGACAGGTGCGGGCAAGGTGCGGGCACGCAGGTGGAAATGTAAAATTGACCGCCAACCCGTCAATAGCCTAAAGCAACAGCCGGTCCGGGCAACAAAAAGCCCGCAATCACATCGTCATTGCGGGCTCGGGGATAAGCAGTTTTAGCGGCTATTGTTATTGTCCTGCTCATCCTGTTCAGCTTTTTCAGCGTCCGCTTCGGCCTGGCGCCTTGCCACTTCTTCCGCATGCAGAGCCAGCAGGACTGCACGTGTTTGCGGCGTCTCCAGGCTGATCCGGCCAAGCGCGCCGGTACGATAGTCCTGCAGCAGAGTGTGCGCCGCCTTCTCCAGGTCAAGGTCGCCGCCTTTGAGACGGAAGCCGCGGCGCAGCGCCACGCCTTCGATGACGCTGACGCCATCGATGCCATCGGTCTTGATGCCGTAACGGGCCGTCAGCAGCGGCGCATAGCGCAGCAGCAGCTCGTCGGCCAGGAACGTTGCGACCTCTTCTTCGATCAGCGCATTGCTGCCGATAGCGTGGCTGGCGGCCAGCATCAGGCCATCGCTAGGATGGGCGATCTTCGGCCACAGCATGCCGGGGGTGTCGATCAGCACCATATTGTTACCCAGGTACAGGCGCTGCTGCACCTTGGTCACTGCCGGTTCATCGCCGACGGCTGCCACCCGGCGCTTGAGCAAGGCATTCATCAAGGTCGACTTGCCGACGTTGGGAATCCCCATGATCATCATGCGCAAAGGCTTCAGCGGCGTGCCGCGATGCGGCGCCAGCGTCAGGCACAAACCCGGGATCTTGGCGACATCGGACGGCTTCTTGCAGCTCAAGGCCACTGCGTGCACATTTTTTTGCGCGTTGTAAAAGCTGAGCCATGCCTGGGTGGCGGCCGGATCGGCCAGGTCGCTCTTGTTGAGGATTTTCAGGCAGGGACGCTGGCGGTGCACGCGCAGCTGCTCAATCATGGGATTGCAGCTAGCTTGCGGCAAACGGCCGTCGAGCACTTCGATCACGAGATCGACCTTCTCCATAGCTTCCGCCGCCTTCTTGCGGGCGGCGTTCATATGACCTGGGAACCATTGTATGGACATGCGTTGTCTTGTCTGACTAAAATAAACCGCTATTGTACGGACTTATTCCGCTTCTACCGCAATCCCGGCCGCAAGCCTTGCATGGCGAAGCGCGCCAGATCGCCCTCGATGAGGGACCGGCGCTCCATTTTATTACCCCAAGACAAGCAAACTATTCCAGTTCGGCCAGCACTTTCATATGCGCGACCACGCTGCGCGCCAGCGCCGAGAGGTCGTAGCCGCCCTCCAGGCAGCTGACAATCCGGCCTCGCGCGTGCTCTGCCGCCACTTGCATGATCTGCCGGGTGAGCCAGGTGTAGTCGGCCTCGACCAAACCCATCTGCGCCATGTCGTCTTCCCTGTGCGCATCAAAACCGGCGGAGACAAAAATCATTTGCGGCCGGTGCTCCTGCAAGGCCGGCAACCACTGTTCGGTCGCCAGCTGCCGCACCGCTTTGCCGTCGCTGTAGGCCGGCAGCGGAATATTGACTGCCTTGCCGCCGCTCGCCTCGGCGCCGCTGAAGGGATAGAACGGATGCTGAAAGAAACTCACCATCAGCACCCGCGGATCGTGCGCAAAGATCTCTTCGGTGCCATTGCCGTGATGGACGTCGAAATCGACGATCGCCACCCGTTCCAGTCCGTGCACCTCCAGCGCATGACGCGCGGCCAGCGCAACGTTATTGAAAAGGCAAAATCCCATCGGTGTAGTGGACGTGGCGTGATGGCCAGGCGGGCGCACCGAGCAAAATGCGTTGTCGATCTCCCCGGCGATGACGGCATCGGTCGCCGCCAGCGCGGCGCCGGCCGCGCGCAATGCCGCTTGCCAGCTATGCACATTGACTGCGGTGTCGGGGTCCAGCTGATAAGTGCCGCCCGTGCCGGCCAGGGCCAGGCTGCGCTCGCGCACCAGGGCGATCATGGCGGCGCTGTGCACCCGCGCCAAGTCGCTCTCCAGCGCCAGCGGCGCGCCGCGGTAATCCAGCAACTGGTCGATGCGGCTGGCAATCAGCTGGTCTTCGATCGCCTGCAATCTCGCTGGCGATTCCGGATGACCGGCGCCCATGTCGTGCAGCTTGCAATCGGGATGAGTATAAAAAGCAGTAGTCAATTGAGCTCGCCAAAAGTCTTGCTGGAAATGCTGATAGTGTACACGTGGCGCCATTCTCGCCCGGATTCGGACAAACTGCACCGTGCCCGGCGCCGCAAGCGGATTAAGCAGATTGATATTTTCTCAAAGAAACTAGGTTAACTCTGAGGAAGTTTGTATGATTCTCTCTCCGCAATCGCGCCCTCACATACGATGCCATGTTCGCAAAAATTCACGCAGTAGCACAGCAAGTCAGCCAGATAGTGGTCGGCAAGGACCATCAGATCCGCCAGGCCCTGGTATGCCTGTTGGCAGGAGGCCATTTATTGATCGAGGATGTACCCGGGGTCGGCAAGACCACCCTGGCGCATGCGCTGGCGATTTCGCTGGGCTTGCGTTTCAACCGCCTGCAGTTCACCAGCGACCTGCTGCCGGCGGACGTAGTCGGGATTTCCGTTTTCGACCGTGAAAAAAGCGGCTTTGTATTTCATCCCGGGCCGGTGTTCACCCAGGTCCTGCTGGCCGATGAGATCAACCGCGCCACACCCAAGACGCAATCGGCGCTGCTGGAGGCGATGGAAGAGCGTCAGGTCACCGCGGAAGGCGTGACGCGCGACCTGCCTGAACCGTTCTTCGTCATCGCCACCCAGAACCCGGCGCACCAGGTCGGCACCTTCGCGCTGCCCGAATCCCAGCTGGATCGTTTCCTGATGTGCCTGTCGCTGGGCTACCCGGACGCCACCGCGGAACGCGCGCTGCTGATGGGCGAAGACCGCCGCACCTTGCTGAAATCGCTGAAGCCGGTGATGCAGGCGGCAGAACTGATCGAAGCCCGGCAAGCGTTGAAGCTGATCCATACTTCCAGCGCGCTGGTCGATTATGTCCAGGCTCTAGCGCACGCCTCGCGCCAGAACGGCTTGTTTGCCGAGGGCATGAGCCCGCGCGCCGCCATCGCGTTGTTGCAGGCAGCGCGCGCCTGGGCCGCCCTTGAAGGCCGCAACCACGTGATCCCGGAAGACGTGCAGGCAGTCCTGGCGCCGGTAGCCGCCCATCGCCTGCGTCCGCTCAAAGCGCACACCGGCAGCGCGCTGGGCGCGCGCGACCTGGTGTTGCAATTGATGAAGTCGGTCGCAGTTTAGGCGTTTCTTCTCCCATGCTGATCTCCCTGCGCAAGCAAATCCGCCACTGGCTGGATCACTCCCTATTTCAGCTGCGCGATGCCGAGCCGGGCGAAGTGCTGCTCACCCAGCGCCGCGTGTTCATTGTCCCGAGCCGGCCCGGGCTGGCGTTCGCCTTCATGCTGGTGCTGCTGTTTTTGTGCTCCATCAATTACAACCTGAGCCTCGGCTTCGGCCTGACCTTCCTGCTGGCCGCATGCGCGGTCATCGACATGCATCTGACCTTCCGCAACCTGGCCTACCTGCATCTGAACGCGGGCAAGGCAGCCGCGGTATTTGCCGGCGAAGATGCCCTGTTTGAACTGCACCTGGTCAATCGCCGCAAGCATGCGCGCTACGCTATCTGGCTCGGCTTCATCGGCCGCGGCTTGCCGGCCATCGAAAGGGCCGCGGATGTGCCGGCGCATGGCGCCAGCCATCTGACGCTGGCTGTGACGACCAGCCGGCGCGGCTGGCAGCCGGCGCCCAGGATACGTTTGCAGACACGCTTCCCGCTTGGCTTGCTGCGCGCCTGGAGCTACTGGCAACCGGACAGCAAGGCGCTGGTCTACCCGCAGCCGGAAGAATCGATCTCTATGCCGCCGCTGCCGCTTGCGCCCATCGAAAAAAGCGACGGCAACGGCGCCGCCGGCCACCAGGATTTTGCGGGAATCCGCAGCTACCAGAGCGGCGATTCGCCCAAGCACCTGGCGTGGCGCCAGATCGCCAGGCTGGATACAGACATCGACGCCAAGCTCATCACCAAGCAATTCGAAGGCGGCGCCGTCAGCGACCTGTCAATCGACTATGAAGCGCTGCCATATGGCATGCCGGTGGAAACCAAGCTCTCGCGCATGACGCGCTGGATACTGGAAGCGGAAGCGCGCCAGCTGCCCTATGCTTTCCGCCTCGGCGACAGCGTCTACGCGGCCGCGCTGGGTCCGGCGCACCAGCGTGCCTGCCTGCGGGCGCTGGCCTTGTATGAGGGGCAGATATGACGTTTGCGCCCAAAACCGCCACGCTGCAGCAACTCCGGACCGACCTTGAAAACAAGCCGCTGTTCCGCATTTCCAGCACCTACGTCAAGACACTGCCGCGCGACAAGAGCGACACCCTGTTGCTATTGGGGGCCTGCGCCATGGTGCTGCTGCCGCACTTCCTGCATCTGCCCTGGTGGACTTCGCTGATCTGCGGCGGCCTCATGTTGTGGCGAGCCTGGATCACCTTGCGCGGCCAACGGCTGCCGCCGCTCTGGCTGCTGATGCCGCTGGCGGCGCTGACCATGGGCGCGGTCTATCTCGATTACCGCACATGGTTCGGGCGCGACGCCGGGGTCGCCATGCTGGCGCTGCTGCTGACCTTCAAGCTGCTGGAGATGCGCGCACGGCGCGATTTGTTCGTGGTGCTGCTGCTGAGTTTCTTTTTATTGCTCACTAATTTTTTCTATTCGCAGTCGATATTGTGCTTGCTGTGGATGATGGCCACGCTGACGCTGCTGCTGACCGCCCAGCTATCGTTCCAATACTCCGGCAGCGTGCCGCCGCTGAGGCAAAGGCTGCGCCTGGGCGGCCTGATGCTCGCCATGGCGCTGCCGCTGACGCTGATCCTGTTCCTGCTGTTTCCGCGGATCCAGGGACCGTTGTGGGGCTTGCCTGGCGACGCCCATGGCGGCCGCACAGGCTTGTCCGACAGCATGGCGCCGGGAAACATCTCCCAGCTGGCCATGTCCGACGACATCGCCTTCCGCGTCAAATTCACGGATGCTCCACCCGCCCCAGCCAAGCGCTACTGGCGCGGCGCCGTCTTGCACGACTTCGACGGCCGCACCTGGACCCAGGGGCAAATCGGTCGCGCCAGCATCGAAACATCAGGACAATGGCAGCAGATTTCGCTCAACGCGCCACGCAATCCAGACGCAGAGGTCCATCAGCAAATCACGATGGAGCCAAACGGCCAGCGCTGGCTGTTTGCGCTGGAAACGCCTCAGCGGGTGCCGTCGCTGGAAGGCATTGGGGTCTTGCTAACGGCGGATCACCAGCTGCGCGCCGCGCGCGCCATCGGTGAGCGCGTGCGCTACGACGTGGTCTCGAATCTCAGTCAGCTGCCGGCATACCAGGCTGATGCCAGAGCCCTGCAGCTGGAACGCGCGCTGCCGCCCGGCTTCAATCCCCGCACCCGGGAATTCGCAACCAACCTGCGCCGGCAATGGAGCGACGACACGGCGCTGGTGAATGCCGTACTGGCCTTTTTCCGGCGCGAGAATTTCAGCTACACGCTGGAACCGCCACTGCTGGGCAAGGACAGCGTCGACGATTTCCTGTTTTCCAGCCGCGCCGGCTTTTGCGAACACTATGCCAGTTCCTTCGTAGTGCTGATGCGCGCCGCCGGTATTCCGGCGCGCGTGGTCACCGGTTACCAGGGCGGCGAGATCAATCCGGTCGACGGCATGATGACCGTACGCCAATCCGACGCTCACGCCTGGGCCGAAGTCTGGCTGCCGCCGCGCGGCTGGGTCCGGGTCGACCCGACCGCCGCGGTGGCGCCAAGCCGGATCGAAACCCAGCTCGGCAATCTGATGCCGCGCTCGTTCTTCGGCAATCTGCTGGGCGCCGCTCCCGGCCGTGAAAACTGGTGGCCGGCGCTGAACAGCAGCGTCGCGCTGCTGCGCGCCAATTGGGAAGCGCTCGGCAACGGCTGGAATCAATGGGTGCTAAATTACACGCCGGCCCGGCAAATGGGCTTCATGCACTGGCTCGGTTTCGATGAGCTGGACTGGCCCACCCTCAGCATCCTGATGCTGACCATCGGTACGGTGGCAGTCGCTAGCGTCACGCTGCCGTTGCTGCTGGCTCGAAACAAGAGGAAGCCGCTCGATGCGGTATACTCCTCGCTGTGCGCGCAGATGGCGCGGCGCGGTCTGGATCGGCAAGCGCATGAAGGTCCGAGCACATACAGCCGGCGCCTGTGCGCCAGCAATTCACCACTGGCGCCGCCGGTCAAGATCGCGGTACAGCGCTTTATCGCTTTGTACGAAGCGCTGCAGTATGGCGCCGAGTCCGGCAGCGGACCGCACAACAAACCGCCGGCGCATTTAATGGCACAACTCAAATTACTGCTCTCCCAATGTCGATGAAATCAACTGCCCGTCTCCGTCCCATCGCTCAGCTGTGCGCTCTCGTCCTGGCGATCAGCATCAGCCCGAATCTGCTGGCGCAGCAAAGCAGCGGCGGCAAAGCCAGCGCGGCCAAAGTCAGCGTGCGTAAAACCATGAATAACGCCGACGATGGCGAGTTCGCCAATTTCGCCGACTGGAAAGAGGTTTCCGCATTCATCGACCAGATGGTCGAGAAGCACGGTTTCAACCGCTCCGAACTGGTGACCATGTTCAACAAGGTGCGCTACATCGACAGCGCCATCCAGCTGATGAAGCCGGCGCCCGCCAGCAAGCCGAAAAACTGGGCAGCCTACCGCGCACGTTTTGTGGAGCCGGTGCGCATCCAGGCCGGCGTTGACTTCTGGAATACCTATGCTGACGCCCTGAACCGGGCCGAGGTGCAATACGGCGTACCGGCGGAAATCATCGTTGGCATCATCGGCGTTGAAACCGTATATGGCCGCAATGTCGGCAGCTTCCGGGTAATGGACGCCATCACCACGCTGGCGTTCGACTATCCCAACACGCCGACGCGCGAAGCACGCATGAGCTTCTTCCGCGGCGAGCTGGAAAACACTCTGCTGTACGCCAGGGAATCCGGCATCGATCCGTTCACCTTGCTGGGTTCGTACGCCGGCGCCATCGGCTGGCCGCAGTTCATGCCGAGCAGCATACGTCAGTACGGCGTGGATTTCGATGGCAAGGGCAAGATCGACCTGCGCAACTCTCCGGTCGATGCAATTGGCAGCGTCGCCCATTACCTGGCCGAGCACGGCTGGAAAACCGGCATGCCGATTGTCTTCCCGGTGACCTTGTCGACCGACACCAGCGCTGAAAACCGCTGGCAGGCATTTATCGGACAAGGCCTGGAAGCCAAGTACTCGCTGGATGAGCTGACGGCAGCCGGCGTGGTGCCGGGCGTGGTGCTGCCAGGCGATATGCGCTTCGGCCTGATCGACCTGCAGAATGGCCAGAATCCGGCCGAATATTGGATCGGCACCGAAAATTTCTACGCCATTACGCAGTACAACCGCAGCTTCTTCTACGCCATGTCAGTGGTTGATCTGGGGCGCGCAGTCAGGGTGGCGCGCATTCCTCAATAACAGAAACGGCAGCAAGCCGTCAGGGATTGCTGACCGTCAGTTCGACTTCGACCGTCTGGCCGTTGGCGCTCAGCCAGATCTGCGCATCCTGGATGGTGCACTGCAGCTGCATATTGCGCTGGGCGAAACCGGTCAAGGCTTCGCTGCTGGCGGCGGCGATGTTGATGACGGTCAGATTGCGCGCACGCGCCACCTTGGCGGCGATCTGGTTCCACCAGATATGGCTGGTGCTGCTATAGCTGTACACCACCACTTGCGCGGCACGTCCGCAGGCCTTGAGGATGCGCTTTTCGTCCGGCTGTCCGACTTCGATCCAGAGATCGATGGCGCCGGTCAGGTCCTTGGCCCATAAATCCGGCTCTTCCGCATCCGACAGGCCTTTACCGAATGTCAGGGCAGGCGATGCGTGGCGGGCGAACGCCAGCAGACGCACCATCATGCGCTCGTCGGTTTCCGACGGGTGACGGGCCAAGGTCAGGGCGTGTTCCTGGTAGTAATGTCTATCCATATCGGCAATTTGCAGATCGGCTTTAAAAATAGTTGCTTTAAGGGCCATAACGCCTATTGTTATATAAAGATGAATCAAACCCGGCGTGTCGCACTCACGGGATCGGAAGAATAACCCGATTTGGCGGCACGGAAAATATAAATGACCGCCGGCACGGCGGCAGTGGCGGGGCTTGATGCCGCGGCATCCATCCCTATTTGATATAAATTGTTTGCAAATGTTATTATATATTTAATGAAAACTGCTCCTCCTACAGAAACGACGGCATTCTCTACCGAAGTAATCGCTCACACCAAGACGTGGCTGGAGCGCGCTGTGATCGGACTCAATCTCTGCCCGTTTGCCAAGGCTGTGCATATCAAGGATCAGATCCGCTATGTGGTCAGCAGCGCGCAAACGCCGGAAGAACTGGTGGCCGACCTGATCAGAGAACTCGCATTCCTGCAAGAGGCCGATCCGGCAAAGATCGACACCACGTTGCTGATTCACCCCGACGTACTGCGCAACTTCCTGGACTATAACGATTTTCTCGATGTTGCCGACGCTGCGGTCGAAGAGCTCGACCTGGACGGCGAAATCCAGGTGGCCAGCTTTCATCCGGAATATCAGTTTGCCGACACTGACGTCGACGACATCAGCAACTATACCAATCGCTCGCCCTACCCGACTTTGCATCTATTGCGTGAAATCAGCGTGGAGCGTGCGGTCGATGCCTTCCCGGAGGCTTCGGAAATATTCGACAAGAACGTGCAAACCCTGCAGCAGCTGGGACTGGAAGGCTGGCGGAAAATATTAGGGGAGGGACAAAAACGCGCCTGAATCGATGCCTTGGTGGTTGATCATTGTTGCAAAAATGGTATTTCCTTGAATTTTTTACGGAAAGTTACTAAATAGTAATAGACATCGTAACAAGAAAATTTTAAATTGAGCTTGTGCAACTTATTTGTATATTTGGTCACTAAACAGACGTACCTTGTTTGTCACCAACCGAATGTACAAGATGCTGTGCAATGTACTTAGCTGTATCTGTAGTCCCATGAAGAAATAAATAGGGAGTTTCTTTATGATAAAAATGTGCTCAAAATCAGTATAAAATACGGCGGCTTATAAGTTTGCCAATAAAACTGGGAGGTGCACTTGGTAATAGTTTTGTACTTATTGCACAACCACTTCCCATATATCAACTAGGATAACGGAATCAATTGATTATGACTATTAACACTACCCCAGACGCACCAATCAGCAACAAGCTTGATGAACAAGTGACGTACGATCCAAATCACTTGCTGGATTCGCTCATCGACAAGTTGCATTTGAAGAACGATGCGGCTCTTTCGCGCTCACTCGAAGTAGCGCCACCGGTCATCAGCAAAATCCGCCATCGCCGCTTGCCGGTTGGCGCTTCGCTGCTGATTCGCATGCACGAAGTCAGCGACCTGACGATCCGTGAATTGCGCGCCTTGATGGGTGACCGCCGTGAAAAATTCCGTATCAGCGACAAGCAGTTCAAGCCAAAGAGCAAGATCGAAGCCGAAAAGCTGAAGTAATCGGCATGTCGGCTCCGTCCCTGTCTAAAGCGGACTGCTGATTGCAGTAGCTTTAGGCGGGGAAAACGCCTGTGGAAAGATAGCGGTCGCCGCGATCGCAGACGACGAACACAATCGTCGCGTTTTCTACTTGCTGCGCAATCCGTAACGCCACCTCGCAAGCCCCTCCTGTCGAAATCCCGCAGAAAATCCCCTCTTCACTCGCCAGCCTGCGTGCCATATGCTCGGATGCCGCCTGACTGACCGACTCCGTCTGGTCGACCCGGGAATGGTCGAATATTTTCGGCAGATAAGCTTCGGGCCATTTTCTGATGCCGGGAATTTGCGAACCTTCTTCCGGCTGCGCGCCGATGATGCGGATAGCCGGATTCTGTTCTTTCAAATAGGTAGAGACGCCCATGATGGTGCCGGTGGTGCCCATCGCGCTGACAAAATGGGTGATCCGTCCTTCGGTATCACGCCAGATTTCAGGACCGGTGGTTTCGTAATGCGCCAGCGGATTGTCCGGATTGGCAAACTGGTCCAGGATCAGTCCTTCGCCATCCTTCTGCATTTTTTCAGCCAGGTCACGTGCATATTCCATGCCGCCGGTCTTGGGCGTCAAGATGATCTTGGCGCCGTATGCCGCCATGCTTTGGCGCCGCTCTTCGCTCAGGTTTTCCGGCATCAGCAATACCATCTTGTAGCCGCGCATGGCGGCCACCATCGCCAGCGCGATGCCGGTATTGCCGCTGGTAGCTTCGATCAGGGTGTCGCCAGGCTTGATCTGGCCGCGCGCCTCGGCATGTTTGATCATCGATAATGCCGGCCGGTCTTTCACGGAACCGGCGGGATTATTGCCTTCCAACTTGCCCAGGATCACGTTGTTGCGCTGCTCGGCGTCGCTGCCGGGAATACGTTTGAGTTGGACCAGGGGGGTGTTGCCGATGGTGTCTTCGATAGTCAGATAAGGCATAGTGTGCGATCAGGCGTGGTGTGCAAAGAACCCATTTTAATATGAGACTTTGCTACGCGTATGAAAGCCTGATAAAGCGCCAGCCGGAAACGGCATGCTGCCCAGGCAAAAATCAAGGCCAGGCTGGCGAACCAAACCCGGCCTTTGTTTTTTCGGCAAACCAGCCTATTTGGGCTTGGCCGTAGCCTTTGCAGCTGCTTTCGCCGGAGCCGCTGCTTCGCCCCTGGCCTTCCCGCTCACCTGCAAGCCGGCCTCCGACAGCTTGACTGCCTTCTTCTCGCCTATTCCCTGCACCCGGCTTTCAAAGTCGCTCCAGCTCTTGAAATTGCCGCCCTTGGCGCGCTCGTCGACAATGCGCTTGGCAGTGCTTGCGCCTATGCCTTTGATGCTGTCCAGCGCGGCCAGGTCGCCTTTATTGACGTCGACCTGGGCAAAGCTGGCAGACGCCGTCAGCAGCATGCAAGCTATCAGCAATAATTTCTTCAGCATTTCGTCTATCTCCCGTGGTTGTGGTGGTGACTGAAAAATCAACAGACGCGAAAACGTCCAATGAATTATAGTCACGCACAAACGACAGATTGACGTTTACACCACAAACAAGGAATTGCTTACTGCCTAATGGAGCGTTAGCCTAACAGCTCTTCACGGCTGACCGTGGCGGTGCCAAGCTTGCCGACCACGATGCCGCCCGCGCGATTTGCCAGCGCCACGGCGTCGGCGATCGGCAGTCCTGCCCCCAGCATCAGCGCCAGCGTCGCAATCACGGTATCGCCGGCGCCGGAGACGTCGTACACCTCGCGCGCCATGGCCGGGAAATGGCGGATTTCCTGGGCCGAGTACAAACTCATGCCTTCTTCCGAACGTGTCAGCAGCAAGGCTTCGAGCTGCAGCGACTCGCGCAGGTTCTGCGCCTTCATGGTCAACTCTTCTTCGTTTTTCCAGTTGCCGACGATGTGCTTCATCTCCGACTTGTTCGGCGTCAGCACGGTCGCGCCGACATAGCGCGAAAAATCGTCGCCCTTGGGATCGACCAGGATGCACTTGCCGGCCTGCTTGGCGGCAGCGATCATTTCAGCGACGTTGACCAGGCTGCCTTTGGCGTAGTCGGACAGCACCACCACCGGATATTGCGGCAGCAAGGTATTGAAGCGGGTCAGCTTGTCGCGCAAGACGGCGTCGGTCGGCGCTTCTTCGAAATCGATGCGCAGCAGCTGCTGCTGTCGGCCGATCACGCGCAGCTTGATGATGGTGGAGATGGTCGGATCGCGGGTCAGGAAACTGTCGACGCCCATTTCCTGCAGCATGCTGTCGACGGTGTCGCCGGCTTCGTCCTGCCCTACCACGCCCAGCAGGCCGGAGCTGCCGCCCAGCGTAACGATATTGCGGGCCACGTTGGCGGCGCCTCCCAGGCGCTCTTCGCGCTTTTCAACCCGCACGATGGGCACTGGCGCCTCGGGCGAAATGCGGCTGACCTCGCCGAACCAGTAACGGTCCAGCATGACATCGCCGACTACCAGGATCTGCACATGGTCGAAAGAAGCCGGCAGCTTATAGCTTTGCTTAGTCATGGTCTTATCCGCGCGCCAATACCGAACGGCCGATGCCGTAATATTCGAAGCCTTGCTCGCCCATCACTTCGGGCTCGTACAGATTGCGGCCGTCGAACACGATCGGGGTCTTCAGCAGCGTTTTTACTTGATCGAAGTCCGGGCTGCGGAAAGTCTTCCACTCCGTCACGATGACCAGCGCGTCGGCGTCCTGCAAGGCATCGGTCTGGTTGCCGCAGAAACGGATGCGCTCAAAGGCGCCCGGCGTCGCCGCCAGATCCAGCGCCAATACCCGCTTGGCCTCGGTCATCGCCACCGGATCGTGCACGGCCACCGTGGCGCCGCGCGCGACGAGTTCGCCCAGCAACACGCGCGACGAGGCTTCGCGCATGTCGTCCGTATTCGGCTTGAACGCTAGGCCCCACAGCGCGAAATGCTTGCCGCTCAAGTCCGCGCCGAAGCGCTCGCCGATCTTTTGTCCGAGCACGTGCTTCTGGTTGTTGTTGACCTGCTCCACCGCGCGCAGGATATGCAATTCCTGGCCATAGGTGCGGGCGGTACGCTCCAGCGCCTGCACGTCCTTGGGGAAGCAGGAGCCGCCGTAGCCGCAGCCGGCGTACAGGAAGCTGTAGCCGATGCGCGGGTCGGAGCCGATACCGTGGCGTACCGCTTCGATATCGGCGCCCACCTTGTCGGCCAGGTTGGCCAGTTCGTTCATGAACGAGATGCGGGTTGCCAGCATCGCGTTGGCGGCGTATTTGGTGAATTCCGCGGAGCGCACATCCATCCAGAAAGTACGTTCGTGGTTGCGGTTAAACGGCAGGTACAGCTGCTTCATCAGCGCTTGCGCCTGCTGGCCGGCGGCGCTCTCGTCGCAGCCGATGACGATGCGGTCAGGCCGCATGAAGTCTTCCACCGCGGCGCCTTCTTTCAGGAATTCCGGATTAGATACCACTGAAAACTGGACCCCATCGCCGGCTGGCTTGCGCGCGTCCAGCTCTTCCTGGATCGCCGCGCTGACGCGGTCGGCAGTGCCCACCGGCACGGTCGATTTGTCGACGATCACCTTGAAGCCGGTCATGTGCTTGCCGATGTTGCGGGCCGCAGCCAGCACATATTGCAAGTCGGCCGAACCGTCTTCATCCGGCGGCGTGCCGACGGCGATGAACTGCACCTGGCCATGCGCCACGCTGGCAGCGACGTCGGTGGAGAAATGCAAGCGGCCGGCGGCGCGGTTGCGGCTGACGATTTCAGCCAGGCCAGGCTCGTGGATAGGAATGCCGCCGCCATTCAGCATGGCGATCTTGGCCTGATCGAGGTCGAGGCAGAAAACATCGTTGCCCAGCTCAGCCAGGCAAGCGCCTGTGACCAAGCCGACATAACCGGTACCGATAATAGTAATTTTCATGTTATTCCGTGAATGCGCTGTCCGCCGGAACCAGGGCGGGCCAGCGGGATTAATTCATTACGTTCAATTCTTCCGTACGACGCGGCGGGTAGGTTTCCCAGCGGCTGCAGCCCGGGCATTGCCAGTAGAACTGGCGCGCCTTGAAGCCGCAGTGGCTGCATTGGTAACGCGCCAGCTTCTGGGTATAACCGTGCACCAGATTCTTGACTACCGACAGCTCGGTATGCATTTCCGGCGTTATTTTCATCAAGCGCGCTTCCAGCAGCTTATCCAATCCCAGCAAGGTCGGTGTACGCCGCAGTTCATCGCTCACCAGCTGATTGGTGGCGTCCACCCCATCCAGTTCCAGCACGGCCTTGAACACCACTTCCAGCAAATCGATGGAGGAAGCCTCCGCCAGGTAGGAACGCAGCAGGCTGACGCCTTCGTGCGGCCGGCCGACAGCGCGATAGCCATCCATCAGGCGCTGCGCTACCAGCGCCACATGCAGCACGCTTTGCTGCTCAACCCGGCGCCAGACATGCAAGGCGCCCTCGACGTCGTCTTGCGCCAGGTGCACATCGCCCAGCAGCATGGTGGCGCGCACGCTGTTGCGGTCGTTGCTGAGGGCCTGGTCCAGCAAGGACTTGGCTTGCTCGGGATGGCCGTCGACCAGTTCGTCCTGCGCCAACTCGCAATAAAACTGCGCGATTTCCTTTTGCCGGCCGCCTGCGCCGGACTGCTGCAAGGTCTGGGCCGCCTCGATGGCGCGCAGCCATTCCTTTTCGCGCTGGTAGATTTCCAGCAGCGCACGGCCGGCTTGCGCGCCGTATTGGCTGCCGGCCAGCAAATGGAAGCTTTCTTCAGCGCGGTCCAGCAGGCCGGCTTTCAGGTAATCCTGTCCCAGTTCATACTGGGCGTGCAAGCGATGCTCCTGCGCCAGGTCGGGACGCGCCAGCAGATTCTGGTGGACCCGGATCGCGCGTTCGGTTTCGCCGCGGCGGCGGAACAGATTGCCAAGCGCAAAATGCAGCTCTGCGGTTTCCGGATCGAGCTTGACGATTTCGATGAAGGCGTCGATGGCCTTGTCAGGCTGCTCGTTGAGCAGGAAATTCAAACCCTTGAAATAACCGCGGGGCAAACTGCGCGATTCGGATATCAGCTGATTGATATCGACCCGTGCGGCAATCCAGCCTAGTCCAAAAAAGACCGGGATGCCGAGTAACCACCAAATTTCAAATTCCATACGGGTGTGCTTTATGCGTGACCTGGATTCTGTGCGGACCCAGGTGTGAAGATGCCGGCAAATTGAGTGAGCCGCTACGACGGCAGCGGCTCATTCGATTTGATACTAAGGCCTCGTTAAGACATAAGTTGAACATTTGTGCTGGCGGTAGCTGGCGCGCTGCTGCGTTGCCGCCGCTTGCATCACATCCAGTTACGTCCGCTCAAATACCCAACTTATGTCTTAACGAACCCTGAGCGGCATTATATATTCTTGATGCTGTCCGGTTGTGGTGCTTGTGACTCTGCCAGCCGTTGTGCTTCTTGTTCTTTCTGCATGGTGGTCAGGGCTTTCTTGCTTTTTGTGGCATTGCGGCGGTGACGAAATACCGATGGCGCCATCGCCAGTACGCCCAGGATCGCGCCGAACACAAAGAAACCCAGCAGGAACAGCACCAGCGGTCCTTGCATGGTGGTGCCGGGGAAGAACTGGAGATTGACGCTATCTTTGTTCTGCAGCGCGAATCCGAAAAATACGACAAAGAGCAGGATCGAAAGAATTCTGGAAATGATTTTCATGATGCCTTTCCGTGTGATTGGGTAATGGTGGCTGATGAGTTAGTCCGATTTGCAGCTGACCGGTTTTACCATTGTCATTTTTGCAAATTCTCACCTAATACACAAACAATATAACTTTAAATGATGCGAAATTATAGGGCCTGTCCCATCTGATTTGGGAGATGCGTTCAAGCCAAAATGCGTGGTGGCAAGGCGCGTGGCGTAGCAGGGGCAGGTCGCCCCTGCAAGCCATGCAACGCGGCCAGCGCGCATTTTGGCTTGAACCCTCCGGGAACGGCTGCAGGCGTCGCCTGCCGCGCGTTCGCACTCCCAAATCAGATGGGACAGGCCCTATGTGAAAAAAAACGGCATCCGAAGATGCCGTTTCGATTTTGCTCGTACAAGCTGCTTGTACAAAGCTTATAACTCAGTCTTCCCGGATCGGTTGCCCGACCATCGCATCGACTCGTTCGCGCAGCTCCTTGCCAGGCTTGAAATGCGGCACCCGTTTTTCGGGCACCATCACTTTGTCGCCGGACTTGGGATTGCGCCCGATCCGCGGTGGCCGCCGATTCAGCGCAAAACTGCCGAATCCGCGGATCTCGATGCGCTGACCGGTTGCCAAGGCATCCGCCATTGCATCGAGTATGGTTTTCACCGCGTAATCCGCATCCTTGGCTACCAGTTGCGGATAACGTTCGGCCAAGCGGGCAATCAGCTCCGACTTTGTCATTAGCTTGACTCGCTTACTTTAGTTATTGCTTAGTTCTTGCTGTTATCGAGCTTGGCCTTCAACAGAGCGCCCAGGCTGGTCGTGCCGGAAGCTGCATTGGAGTCCGAAGCCGAGGACAGCTTTTGCATTGCTTCTTGCGTTTCAACATTGTCTTTCGCCTTGATCGACAGCTGGATGCTGCGAGCCTTGCGGTCGATGTTGATGACCATGGTTTCGACTGTATCGCCGACCTTCAGGTGCGTACCGGCATCTTCCACGCGATCGCGGGAGATTTCGGAAGCGCGCAGGTAGCCTTCGACTTCGTCCGACAACTGGATCACTGCGCCCTTAGGCTCGACCGACTTGACGGTGCCCGAAACCAGCGCGCCCTTGTCGTTCATTGCAGCGAAGTTGTTGAACGGATCGCCTTCCAGCTGCTTGACGCCCAGGGAAACGCGCTCACGCTCAACGTCGATTGCCAGAACGATGGCTTCCAGCTCGTCGCCCTTCTTGAAGCGACGAACGGCTTCTTCGCCGGTTTCAGTCCACGACAGATCCGACAGATGCACCAGACCGTCGATGTTGCCGGCCAGGCCGATGAACACGCCGAAGTCGGTGATCGATTTGATCGCGCCCTTGACCTTGTCGCCCTTCTTGTGGGTAACAGCGAAGTCATCCCAAGGATTAGCCTTGCACTGCTTCATGCCCAGGCTGATACGGCGGCGGTCTTCGTCGATTTCCAGAACCATGACTTCAACTTCGTCGCCCAATTGAACGACTTTGTTTGGCGCCACGTTCTTGTTGGTCCAATCCATTTCGGAAACGTGGACCAGGCCTTCGATACCTTGCTCGACTTCGACGAATGCGCCGTAGTCGGTGAGGTTGGTGACTTTACCGAACAGACGGGTGCTTTGCGGGTAACGACGGGACAGACCGGTCCAAGGATCGTCGCCCAGTTGCTTGACGCCCAGGGAAACGCGATTCTTTTCTTGATCGTACTTCAGAACCTTGGCAGTGATCTCTTGACCGACTGTCAGCACTTCCGAAGGATGACGCACACGACGCCATGCCAGGTCGGTGATGTGCAGCAGGCCGTCGATGCCGCCCAGGTCCACGAATGCGCCATAGTCGGTGATGTTCTTGACGACGCCGGTAACGATGGTGCCTTCTTTCAGGGTTTCCATCAGCTTCTGGCGCTCTTCGCCCATCGACGCTTCGATAACGGCACGACGCGACAACACAACGTTGTTGCGCTTGCGATCGAGCTTGATGACCTTGAACTCCATGGTCTTGCCTTCGAACGGCGTAGTGTCCTTGACCGGACGGGTGTCGACCAGCGAACCCGGCAGGAAGGCACGGATGCCGTTGGTCAGGACAGTCAGGCCGCCCTTGACCTTGCCATTGACAGTACCGGTAACGATCTCGCCGGACTCCATCGCTTTTTCCAGCGAGAGCCACGATGCCAGACGCTTGGCCTTGTCGCGCGACAGGATGGTGTCGCCGAAACCGTTTTCCAGCGATTCGATGGCGACGGAGATGAAATCGCCGACAGCTACTTCGAGTTCGCCGTTGTCATTTTTAAATTCTTCAATTGGAATGAAGGCTTCTGACTTGAGGCCAGCGTTGACGATAACGAAGTTATGGTCAAGGCGCACGACTTCAGCAGAAATCACTTCACCAGAACGCATGTCTTGACGTGACAGCGATTCTTCAAACAGCGCGGCAAATTCATCGGCACCGGCAGATGCGGGGGACAGAACAGTGATGGACATAGTTTTGACTAGTTGACAGTATTGCCGCCCTATCTCTGCAAAATACTTGGGTAACCGGTTACAGCGGCGGTTACGACAGCACTTGCTAAGACGCGGTCAATATTGGGTTAGGTTTTTCAACGTCCGGCCAGACTTTGCGTCAGACCGGACACCAAGGTACTGCAAAAAAACAACAAATTTTGTTACTGCTTGCTGCTGGAAACGCTGGGTTACAACTCATTTCTCGTTCAGATCGGCTTGGCAGCGGCATGCCAGCTGAGTATCTGTTCGACCGCCTGATCGGCAGTCATTGCAGAAGTATCCAGCAGATACGCCCCTGGCGCGGCCTTTAACGGTGCAGAGCTGCGGTTGCTATCGCGCGCATCGCGCTCCGTCAAATCCTTTGAGAGGTCTTCCATATTAGCAGAAAAACCCTTGCCAATCAATTGCTTATAGCGTCGCTGGGCCCTCGCTTCAACACTCGCGGTCAAAAACACCTTGAGGGCGGCATGGGGGAATATCACGGTGCCCATGTCGCGGCCGTCGGCCACCAGCCCGGGATGTTGCCGAAAACTCAATTGTAGACCGTACAAAGCCTGGCGCACCGTTGGTATCGCAGCAATTTTCGAGGCCATATTTCCCACAGCCTCGGCCCGAATATCGTTGGTGACATCCTCGTTCGCCAGGAAAATGTGGGCGCCGTTGAAATGACAATGCAGATGCTCGGCCGCCTTGGCCAGCGCATGTTCGTCATCCAGCGGAGTATTGCGCCGCAAGACCGACAAGGCCGTCAGGCGATACAGCGCGCCGGAATCGAGATAGTGGAAACCCAGATGCTGCGCAACCTTTTGCGCGACCGTGCCTTTGCCGGATGCCGTGGGGCCATCGATGGTGATGACAGGGATAGGGGAATTAGGCATAGGAGCACTCAGTTGTTATTGTTGAATTGATACAGTTAGTTATTTGCTGACCGGTTCGAAAACATCTCACTCAGCCAGCGGCGCAAAAATTGCCTGCAGATCGTCCTGGGTCAGGCCGACATTCTGTGTTTCATCCCCTTGCGGCGACAACATGGCTTGCGCCAGGTCGGCCTTCTTTTGCTGCAGCAACTGGATGCTCTCTTCCACCGTGCCCTTGGCGATCAGCTTGTAGACGAATACCGGCTTGTCCTGGCCGATGCGCCAGGCGCGGTCGGTGGCCTGGCTTTCGGCAGCCGGATTCCACCACGGATCGTAATGGATCACGGTGTCGGCCGCAGTCAGGTTGAGGCCGACGCCGCCGGCCTTCAGGCTGATCAGGAACACCGGCACCTCTCCTTCCTGGAACTGCCGCACCGGTTCGACCCGGTCCTGGGTGGCGCCGGTCAGCAGCGCATAGCCGATATCGCGCTGGCGCAATTCGGCGGCGATCAGCGTCAGCATGCTGGTAAATTGCGAAAAGACCAGAATCCGCCGGTCTTCCTGGCGCAGCTCCTCCACCATTTCCAACAGCTCTAGCAGCTTGGCGGACGGCATTTCAGCCTGCGCTGCCTCGGCCTCGGGCTGGTCGGTCTTGAGCAAACGCGGATCGCAGCAAGCCTGGCGCAACTTCAGCAGCGCTTCCAGGATCACGATATGGCTGCGGGCGACGCCCTTCTTGGCGATTTCCTCGCGCACCTTCTTGTCCATCACCAGGCGCACATTTTCGTAGAGATCGCGTTGCGCTCCGCTCAAGGTCACGCTGCGCAGCATCTCGGTTTTCGGCGGCAGCTCCTTGGCCACCTTGTCCTTGGTCCGGCGCAACAGGAAGGGCTTGATGCGTCGGCTCAGCAAGGCCCTGCGCGTAGCATCGCCCTGCTTTTCGATAGGCTGGCGGAAGTCGCGGTTGAAGGTCTTTTCATCGCCCAGCAAACCCGGCAGCAGGAAATGAAACTGCGCCCACAGTTCGCCCAGATGGTTTTCCACCGGCGTGCCGCTGAGGCACAGCCGATGCCGTGCATTCAGCAAAGCCGCGCTTTGCGCCACCTTGGAACGCGGGTTCTTGATGTAGTGGGCTTCATCCAGGATCAGCAGATGGAAGGCATGCTCGCGCCAGCGCTCTTCATCGCGCGGCAGCAAGGCATAGGTGGTCAGCACCAGGTCGAATCCGGCGATCTGCTCGAACTGTTCCAGGCGCTGCTTGCCCTGCAACACCAGCACGCGCAGATCGGGCGCAAAGCGCGCCGCCTCCTGCAGCCAGTTGTCCATCAGGCTGGTCGGCGCAATCACCAGCGCCGGCGCGGTCAGGCGACCGCTTTGCTTTTCGGTCAGGATATGCGCCAGGGTCTGGACGGTCTTGCCCAGGCCCATGTCGTCGGCCAGGATGCCGGCCAGGTCGTATTCGCGCAGGAACTGCATCCACGCCAATCCTTGCAGCTGGTAATCGCGCAAGGTGGCTTGCAGGCCGGGCGGCGCCGACACCTGCTTGATGCCGCCGAAAGTCAGCAGCTTCTGCCCCATGCTGCGCAGCCGCTCGCCGCCCACCCAGCGCAGCTGGTTGCCGGCATCCAGCTCAGCCAGGCGCGCCGCATCGAGTGCGGACAAGCGCACCGGACCTTCCGATTTTTCAGTGAAATACAGTTCGCCCAGGGTATTGAGGATGGGCTTGATGCGGCCCCAGGGCATGGCGACATGCACGCCGTCGCTCAGGCGCACCAGCAGTTCATCCTGGTCGTCGCGCAGCGCCATGGCGCGCGGATCGAAATCCTGCGGTGCATGGCGTATCAAATCCACCAGCAGCGGCAGCAGCGATACCCGCTGCCGGTTGACCACGATGCCCATCTGCAGGTCGAAGGAGGCGCCGGCGCTGCCCGCCCCCGCCGTATCATCCGCTTCGGCGATCTCGGCATACCAGTCTTCCACTTCGGCCACATCGAAACGATATTCGGCACGCTTCTCGATCTGCCAACCTTGCGCGATCAACTGCTGCAATCCCTCTTTCGCAAAGCGCAGCCAGGCTGACTGGTCCGGCAGCATGAACATGCCGGGCATCATGGCTAGCGGATGTTGCGTCCCTTCCAGCGCGCGCATGCCGAACGCCAGCAAGGTTTGCTGCAAGGCGTTTTCGGCGGCCTGGTCGCGCATGATCTGCTCGATCCCGGCCGGCGTATTGCGGCTCAGGGCCGCGGCAAACTGGGCCGAGACGATTGCGCCGTCGTAGCGGAAATGCAGCTCGGCGAAATCCTGCATCGATGGATTACTGACGCTGGGGAGATTGCCCAGCACCAGCAAGGGCTGCGGTGCAATGTCGCGGCGCACGGTTTGGATCACCTGCGGCGGGAAGGGAATCACATCGTTCAAACCCTGCGTCAGCAATTGCTGGGCAACCGCCAAGCTATCGTCAGGGTCGAGCATCGGCGCCTGGATCACCAGATCGTTGAGCGCCTTGCTGGAGATTCGTGTATTGCGCTGCGACAGCAGCAGCTCGCCGCAGGACAGATTGTCGATATACCAGGGCGGCTCGGTAGGTAACATGTAATCCAGGCTCTTGCGCACAGACGCTGCCCCGTTCGCGGCTTCCGCTTCAAATTGCCAGCCCAGCTGCCACAGATCGCGCGCAGCGTCGCGGCCATCGTCCGGCGCTTCATGCCAGGTCAGGCTGGCGCGGCGCGGCGCGGCCAGCTGCAATGGATAGGCGGTGCCCTTCGCCAGGTCAGGCAGGGAATTGGCCCACAGCAGACGCTGTTGCAGCAGCAGCGCGCGCAACAGCTGCGCACCGAGTTTCCCGCTCAGCTCGCAGGCGGCATGCTGGGCATGATTGCCGTCGTTCTGGGCGACGAACAAGCCGATCAGATCGCGATCTTCGGGACGCAGGAACACGGCCGGATCAGCCAGCAGGCGCGGCACGTCCGTGACCGGCTGCGCGGACTGGAACTGGCCGTTGGGCCGCGGCTGCGCCTTGCACAGGTGCAGCACCGCCTTCTTGCCGTTGTAGGCAGCGGACAGCACGAAAACCACCTGGTGGGTGGCGGCTTTCTGGCGCAAGCCGGCATGCTGCGGAGGCGCCGCAACGGCGCCGGCGATTTCGCCCTGGACCCGGGTCAGCCACGCTTCCATCGTCCGCGCCAGAGCGGGCGGCGGACTGGCTTTGGCGACGGCCGGCTTGGGCGCGGCGACGGCGGGCATCGCTGGCGGTACTGGCGGTACTGGCGGTACTGGCGCCAGCGCCAGCTGATCGGCGGAAGGACGCTGCAGATATTCGATCAAGGCCGCCGCCACGTGCTTGCAGTTGGAGCCAACCGGACAGGAACAGACGCTGTCGATGTCCGGCGCATCGCGGAACATCGACAGCGTGATTTCCTGCTGATAGACGTTGCTGCCGCTGCCCTGGACTGTGGCGTTGAGGACGTCGCCATCCTGTTCCAGCGCAAGCACGCGGCGCTGGCGCACGTATTCCTGGCCATGATCATAGGTTACCTGGCGAAACAGGTCGCGCACATCGGCAAGTGTCAGATTCATGCGCGACCTGTCATTTACAATAATTTCTGCTCGGCGATCTGCGCGAACACGGTGAAATAATCCGGGAAAGTCTTGGCGACGCATTGCGGATCGTTGATGCGCACAGTGGTGCCGCGGCGTGCCGCGCCGTCCAGCGAAGCCAGCGAAAAACACATCGCCATGCGATGGTCGTCATAGGTGTCGACCGTGGCCGGCTGCAACTGCGCCGGCGGCGTCACGCGCAAATAGTCGCTGCCCTCTTCGATGGTCGCGCCCAGTTTGCGCAGCTCGGTCGCCATGGCGCTCAGGCGGTCGGTTTCCTTGACGCGCCAGCTGGCGATATTGCGCAAGGTGCTGGTGCCTTCTGCGTACAGCGCCGCGATCGCAATCGTCATGGCGGCGTCGGGGATATGGTTGAAATCGGCATCGATGGCTTTCAGCGCGCCGCCGGACGAGACTTCGATCCAGTTGTCGCCCATCGTGATGCTGGCGCCCATCTGCTCCAGCGCTTCGACAAAACGGACGTCGCCCTGGATGCTGTCTTTGCCGACGCCTTCGACCCGCAACGGGCCGCCTGCAATCGCACCGGCCGCCAGGAAATAGGAAGCGGTCGAGGCATCGCCTTCGACGTGGATGGTTTTCGGGCTTTGATACTGTGCGCCGGCAGCCACCGTAAACGCCTGCCAGCCGTCGCGCGCCACGGTGACGCCGAAACGCTGCATCAGGTTCAGGGTGATTTCAATGTAGGGCTTGGAAATCAGTTCGCCGATCACTTCTATCGTCACCGCCTCATGCTTCGCCATCAGCGGCGCCGCCATCAGCAGTGCCGTCAGGAACTGGCTGGACACATTGCCGCGCACCTGGATCCGCTGGCTATGCAGCTGGCCGCGCTGGATATGCAAGGGAGGGAAGCCGGCCACGCCTGTATACGCAATCCGCGTGCCGACTGCGTTCAACGCATCGACCAGGTCGCCGATAGGCCGCTCATGCATGCGCGCCACGCCGTGCACCGTGTAGTCGCCGCCCATGGCTGCCAGCGCCGCCGTCAGGGGACGGATCGCGGTGCCGGCATTGCCCATGAACAGATCGGCCTGGTGCACCGGAAAGGCGCCGCCGCAGCCGTGCACGGTATAGGTTTGCGTACCCTCGGCCTGCTCCCAGGCGACGCCCAGTTTCTTGAGCGCGGTCAGCATCACCAGCGTATCGTCAGAAGCCAGCAAGTCGTGGATTTGGGTAGTACCGTTAGCCAACGCCGCCAGCAGCAAAGTGCGGTTGGAAATGCTTTTGGAACCCGGCAGCCGCACCGTACCCTGGACTTTTGCCACAGGATGCAAATCCAGGTACTCGGGATAACTTTGTTTGCGTTGCATAGTCATTAATCGCCACCTTCCTTGTTCTGTTGCTCGGCCGCCTCGATGGCGCTGATCCAGTTGTGCCTTGCCTGCTGCGCGTTGCTGTAGATCGCTTCCAGCGCCGGGCCGTCGCCGGCTGCCAGCAAGGCGCGCATACGGCCCAGCTGCATCATGTAGGCATCCAGCTCGCCCAGCAAGGCGCTTTGGTTGGCCAATGAAATATCGCGCCACATTTCCGGCGACGAGCCGGCGATGCGGGTGAAATCGCGAAAACCGCTGGCCGCGTATTGAAACAGCGACGCCGCGTGCGGCTTGTTGGCAATGTCGTCCACCAGCGCATACGCCAGCACATGCGGCAAATGGCTGACCGCGGCAAACACGGCATCGTGCTGCTGCGCCGACAGTTGATGGATCAAGGCGCCGCACTGCTGCCAGGCAGCGGCCACCCTGGCCACGTCCACAGCCGAATTTTCCGGCAGCGGCGCCAGCACCACTTTCTTGCCCACATACAGTTCCGCCAGCGCGGCTTCCGGGCCGTTCTGTTCGCGGCCTGCGATCGGATGGCCGGGCACGAACTGGCCGATCTTGCCGCCCAGCGCGGCACGCGCCGCCAGCGCCACGTCAGACTTGGTGCTGCCGGCGTCGGTGACGACGGTGCCGGCTTGCAGATGCGGCGCGATGCTGGCCAGGATGGCGCCAGTCTGCGCCACCGGCGCGGCGATCAGGATCAGGTCCGCATCGGCGGCGGCATCAGCCACGCCGTTGGCGATCTGGTCGATGATTCCCAGCTCCCTGGCACGCTGCAAAGTCGTGAGATGGCGGCCGACGCCGACGATCCGCTCCGCCGCGCCGGCTTTTTTCAAAGCCAGGGCAAACGATCCGCCGATCAGTCCGACGCCAAAAATTGCGATTTTCTTGAACACAAGCATTGCTTCAATAAAGATTGATCAGGACCCTGCCGTTCAGGCCAGCAGTTTCTTCAATGCGGCTATGAATGCCGCGTTCTCTTGCGGCAGGCCGATGGTGACGCGCAGCCATTGCGGCAAGCCGTAGTTGGCGACCGGGCGCACGATGATGCCCTGCTTCAGCAACGCCAGGTTGACGCGCGCGCCGGCGCCTTCGTCGGCGCCTACCTTGACCATCACGAAGTTGCCGAACGACGGCACATATTCCAGGCCCAGCTCATCGAAGGTTTGCGTCAGCTGACGGTAGCCGTCGCGGTTCAACTGCGCGCTACGCTGCAAGAATTCGGTATCGTTCAAGGCCGCCACGGCCGCAGCCTGGGCCAGCGAATTGACATTGAACGGCTGGCGGATGCGGTTCAGCAAATCAGTGATCACCGGTTGCGCGATGCCGAAGCCGATGCGCAGGCCGGCCAGGCCGTACGCCTTGGACATGGTGCGCGATACCAGCAGGTTCGGATATTTGCGCACCCAGGCGATCGACTCGTATTGCAATTCCGGCGGCAGGTATTCGTTATAGGCTTCGTCCAGCACCACCACGATCTGCGGCGGCACGCGCGCCAGGAATGCTTCCAGCTCGGCGGCCGGAATGAAGCTGCCGGTCGGATTATTCGGATTGGCGATGAAGATCAGCTTGGTGTCGGCGGTGATCGCATTGGCCATCGCCTCCAGGTCATGGCCATAATCCTTGGCCTTGACCACGATGGCGCGGGCGCCGACCGCCTGCGTCGCCAGTGCATACACGACGAAAGAATATTCGGCGTACATGGCGGCTTGTCCGGCCTGGACGAAAGCATGGGTCGCCAGCTCCAGGATGTCGTTGCTGCCGTTGCCGAGCGTGATCCACTCTGCCGGCACGTCGTACTTGGCGGTGATTGCGGCTTTCAGGTCGAAGCCGTTGGCATCCGGATAGCGGCCGATATCGGCTACTGCCTTTTGCATGGCCAGGCGCGCCGACTCCGGCATGCCCAGCGGGTTTTCATTGGAGGCCAGCTTGATGATCTTGGCTTCGTCCAGGCCGAATTCGCGCGCTACTTCGGCAATCGGCTTGCCGCCCTGATACGGGGCGATGGCGCGTACATACTCTGGACCAAATTGAATTGACATTGTCTGCTTTCAGGACGAAATAATGAACGAGATAATTGAATGAATGCGCTAAACAAGTGCGCGCCAAAACGCCTCTTAAAAGCTGCGCGGATACGATCCCAGCAGCTTGTAGAACGCCGCGTTCTGCTGCAGTTCGTCCAGTGCCTTGGCTACCTTCTCGTCTGCCGCGTGGCCTTCGACGTCGACATAGAAATAGTATTCCCATGCGCCCATGCGCGCTGGCCGCGACTCAAAACGGGTCATCGAAACGCCATGCTTGGCGAGCGGCGCCAGCAGCTTGTAGACGGCGCCGGCCTTGTTCGCCACCGACAGCACCAGCGAAGTCTGGTCCTTGCCGCTGGCGCCGTTCTGCAGGCGGCCCACCACGGCGAAACGGGTGCGGTTGTGCGGATCGTCCTGGATATTCGCGCTGACGACCTGCAAGTCGTATTTTTGCGCAGCCATCTCGCCGGCGATCGCCGCCACGGCTTCATTTTCGCTGGCCATGCGCGCCGCTTCGGCATTCGATGCCACCGCCTGCCGTTCGATATTCGGATAGTGCTGGTTGAGCCAGGCGTTGCATTGCGCCAGCGCCTGCGAATGGGCGCAAATGCGGGCGATGCCGGCCATCGTGCCTTCCTTGGTCATCAGGCTGTGATGCACCGGAATCGACACTTCGCCGCTGATGTTGAGCGTGGTTTGCAGCAGCAGGTCGAGGGTGCGGTTGATCACGCCTTCCGAGGAGTTCTCGATCGGCGCCACGCCGAAGTCGGCGGTACCGGCTTCCGTCGCGCGGAACACTTCGTCAATCGAGACGCACGGCAGGCCTTCCACCGCGTGGCCGAACTGCTGGTACACCGCCTGTTCGCTGAAGGTGCCGGCCGGTCCCAGATAAGCTACCGTCACGCGCTTTTCCAGCGCGCGGCAAGCTGACATCACTTCGCGGAAAATGGTCTGCACGTCGCCGCCTTGCAGCGGTCCGGGATTGCGTTCGGCGACCTTGAGCAAGACCTGCGCCTCGCGTTCAGGACGGAACACCGGGGCATTGGTTTCAGCCTTGACGTGGCCGACCTCTTGCGCGATTTTCGCGCGGCGGTTCAGCAAGGCCAGGATTTCGGCGTCAATCGCGTCGATCTGCTGACGCAAGGGTAGGAGTTTATCTTCGCTCATGTTTGTTTCTATCTCTGGTTCTACTACCGGGTCCGGCACACATCGGCAACCGCTTGCCGAAAAAGCGCGCGCAATGTGGCACGCTAGCCGCGCCGCTTTTCAAATTCCTTCAGATACGCCACCAGCGCCTGCACGCCTTCCAAAGGCATGGCGTTATAGATCGAAGCACGCATGCCGCCTACCGATTTATGGCCCTTCAGCTGCAGCAAACCCTGCTCTTTGGCGCCGCCCAGGAAGGATTCGTTCAGCGTTTCATCGGCCAGGAAGAAAGGCACGTTCATGCGCGAGCGGCAGCTGCTGGCGATCTTGGTCCGGTAGAAATCGGTGGAATCCAGGTAATCGTACAGCAGTGCCGCCTTGGCGATATTGCGCTGCTCCATCGCGGCGACGCCGCCCTGCCGCTTGAGCCACTGGAACACCAGGCCGGCGATGTAGATCGCATAGGTTGGCGGCGTGTTGTACATCGAATCGTTGTCGGCGACGATTTTCCAGTTGAAGGCGGATGGACAGGCGGGCAAGGCATGGCCGAGCAAATCCTCGCGCACCAGCACCAGGGTCAGGCCGGCCGGGCCGATATTCTTTTGCGCGCCGCCGTAGATCGCGCCGTACTTGGAAACATCCACCACGCGCGACAGGATGTGCGAAGACATGTCGGCTACCAGCGGCGCGTTATTGGTTTCCGTCGCGATATCAGGCGTGAATTGATATTCAACGCCGTCGATGGTCTCATTGGTGCAGATGTGGACGTAGGCCGGATCTTTGGACAGCTGCCAGCTATCGCGCTCAGGAATTTGTGCGAAATGACGATCCTCGGAAGAAGCGGCGACGTTGACGTTGCCGTAGCGGCGCGCCTCTTTCAGCGACTTGGTCGACCAGGAGCCGGTATTGATGTAATCGCTGGTAGCCGGCTGGCCTTTGCGCCCCAGCAGGTTGAGCGGAACAATCGCGTTCTCGGCAATCGCGCCGCCCTGCATGAACAGCAGCTTGTAATTGTCCGGCACCGCGAACAGTTCGCGGAAATCGTGCTGCGCGGCGGCCAGGATAGACATGAATTCCTTGCCGCGATGACTCATCTCCATCACCGACATGCCGCTGCCCTGCCAGTCCAGCATTTCAGCAGCAGCTTGCTGCAGCACCTCTTTCGGCAACACGGCAGGACCAGCAGAAAAATTATAGATAGGCATGATGAATGTCGTCAGATAAAGAACCGGGATTGCAGAGACTACGTAGAAAACTTTGGCCTAACAGATGGCGTTGCTGTGTTGTTGCGATGTTGCCGGTCAAGCCCGAAACAATGCGCGGCCCAGGCTGGCTGGACCGCGCTGCCTGCTTGATTACTCCGGCGCTGCCTCGGAAGCATCGCCTGCCGCTGCGCTGCCGGCGTCAGCCTCTGCGCCGGCTTCCGCTTCAGCATCGACCTCGGCGTCGGATTCCACCACGCGCTGCAAACCGCTCAGCTTGGTGCCGTCTTCCACCGCGATCAGCGTCACGCCCTGGGTAGCGCGGCCCATTTCGCGGATTTCCGCGACACGGGTGCGTATCAGGACGCCGCCGGTGGTGATCAGGATGATTTCATCGCTAGGTTCCACCAGCGTTGCCGCCACCACCTTGCCGTTGCGTTCGCTGGTCTGGATCGCGATCATGCCCTTGGTGCCGCGGCCGTGGCGCGTGTACTCGGTGATCGGGGTACGTTTGCCGAAGCCGTTTTCAGTCGCGGTCAACACCGATTGCTGTTCGTTTTCGGCGACCAGCAGTGCAATGACTTGCTGCCCTTCTTCCAGGTTCATGCCGCGCACGCCGCGCGCGGTGCGGCCCATCGGACGCACATCGTTTTCGTCGAAGCGCACTGCCTTGCCGGAATCGGAGAACAGCATGACGTCATGCTGGCCGTCGGTCAGCGCGGCGCCGATCAGGAAATCGCCTTCATCCAGGTCGACCGCGATGATCCCTGCCTTGCGCGGATTGCTGAAGTCGGACAATGGCGTTTTCTTGACAGTGCCCAGGCTGGTCGACATGAAGACATAACGGTCTTCAGGGAAGCTGCGGTTGGCGCCGGACAATGGCAGCACCACCGTGATTTTCTCGCCATCCTGCAGCGGGAACATGTTGACGATCGGCTTGCCGCGCGAGTTGCGCGAGCCTTGCGGCACTTCCCAGATCTTCAGCCAGTATAGACGGCCGCGATTGCTGAAGCACAAGATGTAGTCATGGGTATTGCCGACGAACAGCTGGTCGATCCAGTCGTCTTCCTTGGTCGCCATCGCTTGCTTGCCGCGGCCGCCGCGCTTCTGCGCGCGGTATTCGGAAACAGGCTGCGCCTTCATGTAGCCGGTGTGCGACAAGGTCACCACCATGTCTTGCGGCGTGATCAGGTCTTCCGTGCCGAGATCGGTAGGATTATGCTCGATCTGCGAACGGCGCTCATCCTTGTTGCCGATGCCGTATTCGTTCTTGGCCGCAGTCATTTCGTCGGTGATGATGACGGTGACGCGTTCCGGCTTGGCCAGGATATCCAGCAAGTCGGCGATTTGCGCCATCACGTCTTTGTACTCGTTGACGATCTTGTCTTGCTCCAGGCCGGTCAGGCGCTGCAGGCGCATTTGCAGGATTTCCTGCGCCTGGTCGTCCGACAGGCGATACATGCCGTCAGTCTGGATGCCGTAATGCTTCGGCAGGTTTTCCGGACGGAAGGCTTCCACGCCGCCGAGGTTTTCCTCGCCGGTGCGGGCCAGCATTTCGCGCACCATGGAAGAATCCCAGGCACGCGCCATCAGTTCGGATTTCGCTACCGGCGGCGTCGGCGCCGCCTTGATCAGGGCGATGAAATCGTCGATGTTCGCCAGCGCTACCGCCAGGCCTTCCAGCACGTGGCCGCGTTCGCGCGCCTTGCGCAGTTCGAACACGGTACGGCGCGTGACGACTTCGCGGCGGTGCGACAGGAAGCATTCCAGCATCTGCTTCAGGTTCAGCAGTTTTGGCTGACCGTCGACCAGGGCCACCATGTTCATGCCGAAGGTGTCTTGCAGCTGCGTTTGCTTGTACAGATTGTTCAGCACCACCTCGGCCACTTCGCCGCGCTTGAGCTCGATCACCACGCGCATGCCGGATTTATCCGACTCGTCGCGCAGGTCGGAAATGCCTTCCAGTTTCTTGTCGCGCACCAGCTCGGCGATGCGTTCCAGCAAGGCCTTCTTGTTTACCTGGTACGGCAGTTCGTCGATGATGATCGCGGTGCGGCCTTCGCGCCCGAATTCTTCGAAATGGGTCTTGGCGCGCATCACCACGCGGCCGCGGCCGGTGCGATAACCGTCGCGCACGCCGGAGACGCCGTAGATGATGCCGGCGGTCGGGAAATCCGGCGCCGGGATGATTTCGATCAGCTCGTCGATCGAGCATTCAGGATTACGCAGCACATGCAGCGCGCCGTCGATCACTTCGGTCAGGTTGTGCGGCGGGATGTTGGTCGCCATGCCGACCGCGATGCCGGATGAACCGTTGATCAGCAGGTTCGGAATACGCGTCGGCAGCACCGACGGCTCCTTTTCCTTGCCGTCGTAGTTCGGCACGAAGTCGACGGTTTCCTTATCCAGGTCGGCCAGCAGTTCGCCGGCGATCTTGTCCAGGCGGCACTCGGTGTAACGCATCGCTGCCGCGCCGTCGCCATCGATCGAACCGAAGTTGCCCTGGCCGTCGACCAGCATGTAGCGCAGCGAGAACGGTTGCGCCATGCGCACCAGCGTGTCATAGATCGACGCGTCGCCGTGCGGGTGATACTTACCCATGGTTTCACCGACCACGCGCGCGCATTTCACGAACGGGCGGTTCCAGACGTTGTTCATTTCATGCATCGCGAACAAGACGCGGCGATGCACCGGCTTGAGGCCGTCGCGCACATCCGGCAGCGCACGGCCTACGATCACGCTCATGGCGTAATCGAGGTAGCTCTTGCGCATTTCTTCTTCGAGGGAAATCGGGATTGTTTCTTTAGCGAATTGATCCATTTAGCGAGTCGGCCAATCTTTACTTGGGTTGATCAATATAGAACCAACGTTCCGGAGCGATCTGCCAGTTGCTGGCGAAATGCGGCTTGAAACGCAGGTATAACCGCGTGATTTTAGCACGCGGAAGAGGCAGTTCTGGCTTTTCAGGCAAGGCGTTGCGGGCCGAAAACCTGGCGGCCCGAAAAAATATGTTTAAATGCCGCCTTGCCCGGCTTTTGGGGGATTGCCTTGTGCGCCCTCGCCATTTCTATCAGGAAATAATTTATGCGTCATATTATTGCGCTGAGCCTATTGCTAGGTTCGGCTTGCGGCTTTGCGGCCCACTCCAGCCTGGCCCAGACTACCGATATCCAGGCCGCCCCCGAAAAAAGCGCTTATCTGCAGGACGGCCGCGGTCCGGTGGTGCGCAGCCAGGATGGCTTGTGCTGGCGCTCGGGTTATTGGGATGCCAACGATGCGGTCGCCGGCTGCGATGGCGAACTGGTGTCGCCGGTGATGAAAACCATTGCGCCGGCGCTGGCAGCAGCCCCTGCAATTGCCGCTGAGCAACCCGTGGCGCCGGCTGTGGTCGCTCAATGTGAGTTCACTTTGGCCAGCGATAGCATTTTCAGCTTTGGAAAAGCAATCCTGAGCAAAGCCGCCAAGCAAGAAATTGATAAAAACACCATCGCAAAACTGCTCAATTGCGGCGGTGCCAAGGTCATCCTGGTGACCGGCTACACCGATCACCTTGGAACAGATGCATATAACAGGAAGTTATCGACACAACGCGCCGCCAGCGTCGCCAGTTATCTAAAAAGCAAAGGCGTGAACAACAGGATAGAGACAAAAGGCGCTGGCGCGGCCGAGCCAATAGTGACCTGCAGCAACAAACTAAGCATCCAAAAACGCATCGCCTGCCTCAGCCCGAACCGCAGAGTAGTGATAAAAATACAATAATTTTAAAATAAAATAGATACTTTGCTTACGCCGATGTAATATGTCGCCCGTGGTGATGTTTTCATAATGTTATGTTGTATGAAAACAACGAAGCAGGCAAAACGTGTGCTGGATCATTTGGCATCCTTCGCTAGCGCTTGCTGCCTGTGGCAGAATGATGGTCAAGTTCATTGCGTATGGTCAATCCCATACGTAACGGCCTGAACCACGTGGTACTATCCAATTTTTGATGTCGTATATTAGTTGCGCAGTTAATCTGCGGATATCTCAACCGAGAGGAGAAACATGAATAAATTAGCAAAACTCGTCTTCGCTGCGTCCGCAGTCGTCGCACTCTCTGCCTCTGCGCAGGAAATCAAAGATATCCAGGCGGCTACTCCTAACAGCGCCTACGTGCAAGATGCACGCGGTGTTATCGCACGTGACCCGTACGGTCTGTGCTGGCACACCGGCTACTGGACACCAGCTGACTCGGTTCCAGGTTGCGACGGCGAAATCGCTCAAGCTGCACCAGCTCCAGTTGCACCAGCACCAGCTCCAGTTGCACCAGCACCAGCTCCAGTATCGCAAAAGGTTACTTTCGCTGCTGACGCATTCTTCGACTTCGACAAAGCTGTCCTGAAGCCAGAAGGCAAAGCCAAGCTGGATGACCTGACATCGAAACTGGGCGCAATCAACCTGGAAGTCATCATCGCTGTTGGTCACACTGACTCGGTCGGTTCCGTTGCTTACAACCAGAAGCTGTCGGTTCGCCGCGCTGAAGCTGTCAAGGCATACCTGGTACACAAGGGCATCGAATCCAACCGTGTTTACACCGAAGGTAAAGGCAAGTCGCAACCAGTCGCTGACAACAAGACTGCTGCTGGCCGCGCTAAAAACCGTCGCGTTGAAATCGAAGTTGTTGGTACAAGCAAGTAATTGCCACCAGCAAACAATCGATTCAGACTCGATCAAAACCCCGCCTCGGCGGGGTTTTTTTTCGTATAAAACATGTCGTAGAGTGAGCATCCGTGCCCGCCCTACGACATGTTTTTAATCGGACAACAAACCGCAACACCCGACTTCCAGCTATGATTCAACCTATGAACGCAGACCCATCAGAACTCAAAAAATTCAGCGACCTGGCCCACCGTTGGTGGGATCCTGAGTCGGAATTCCGTCCGTTGCATGAAATCAACCCGCTGCGCCTGGAATGGATCAATTCGCGCGCCTCGCTGGCTGGCAAGAAGGTGCTGGACATCGGCTGCGGCGGCGGCATCCTGGCCGAATCGATGGCGCGCAAAGGTGCAACCGTCACCGGCATCGACCTGTCGGACAAGGCATTGAAGGTAGCCGACCTGCATAGCCTGGAATCGGGCATCCAGGTCCGCTACGAAAAGATCGCCGCGGAAGACATGGCCAGCCGCGAAGCCGGACAGTTCGATGTGGTGACCTGCATGGAGATGCTGGAACATGTGCCGGATCCGGCATCCATCGTGCGGGCTTGCGCAGCGCTGGCGAAACCGGGCGGGCAAGTGTTTTTCTCGACCCTCAACCGCAATCCGAAAGCCTACCTGCAAGCGGTGCTGGCGGCCGAATACCTGTTGCGCATGCTGCCTAAAGGCACGCACGACTACGCCAAGTTCATCACGCCTGCCGAACTGGCGCAGTTTGCCCGCAATGCCGGCCTGAGCGTCGATGTCATGCGCGGCATGAGCTATAACCCGCTGACGCGAATCTATTCGCTCAACCAAGACACCAGCGTCAATTATCTGATGGCGTGCACCAGGCACGCCTGAACCAGTCATTCTGCAATCCAGCCCTGACCGGCGTGGCTATATAGTGCATGCGCTGTATGCCATCTGCCATTTTCACGCACTCTAGGAACCGATCATGCCCCTGCCAATCCCGCGCGCCATCCTGTTTGACCTTGACGGCACGCTTGCCGACACCGCACCGGATCTGGCAGGGGCGCTCAACCGCTTGCGCAATGACCGCGGCTTGAGCAGCACGCCTTACGAGCAATTGCGTCCGCATACGTCAGCCGGCGCGCGCGGCATGATAGGCGCCGCCTTCGGTTTGAAGCCGGGCGACCCGGACTATGAGGAATTGCGCGTGGGTTTCCTGGCCCACTACGCGGCCGCGCTGGCGGTCGACAGCACCCTGTTCGACGGCATTCCTGCTCTCTTGAAAGAACTGCGCCAGCGCCAGTTGGGCTGGGGCGTGGTCACCAACAAGGCGGCCGTATTCACCGATCCGCTGGTAGCGCAGATCGGCCTGGCGGATGCCGACTGCGTCATTTCCGGCGACACCACCGCGCATTCGAAACCGCATCCTGAACCATTGCTGGAAGCTGCGCGGCGCCTCAATCTTCAGCCGCAGGAGTGCTGGTATGTCGGCGACGATCTGCGCGATATCCAGGCCGGCCGCGCCGCTGGCATGGCCACCGTCGCCGCCGCATGGGGTTATTGCGGCGAAAGCGAGCCGGGCAGCTGGCAAGCCGACGCCCTGATCGATACGCCGCTGCAATTGCTGGCTTTGCTGCCACAGCAGTAACTTTTTTGCGAAAAGCCGGTCATACGCCTGCGCAGCTTGATGGCCGGGGCTGGACCGGCGCCGGATCGACTGCATGGCGGCTTGCCATAGGCAGTTTCAAAGACTTTAATAAAATAGCGAGCAAGACTGTCTGGCGGTATATTGTTGACATGATTGCCCATAAGGAATAAAAAATGGCAAACCTCCCTCGCCCCTCCTGGCTTCCACGCGCCATCCGTTGGACCGGCATTACCGTTGCCGTCTTGCTAGTGCTGGCGCTGATCAGCTGGCTGGCGGTGCCGCCGGTCGCCAAGCACCTGGTTGAACAGCAAGTCGAAGCCCAGATCGGACGCAAGGCCAGCGTCGGCAAGATCGCTTTCAATCCGTTCACGCTCACGCTCACAGCCACCGATTTCACACTGTACGAACCCGATAAGACCACCCCTGCCTTTTCCGCCGGCACGCTGCTGGTGAACGCTTCCTCGGCTTCGCTGTTCCGCCTGGCACCGGTGCTCAATGAAGCCCAGCTGATCAATCCCAAGCTGCATATCGTACGCACCAGCGCCGACGGCATCGGCCGCTACAATTTTTCGGATGTGATCGACCGTATCCTGGCGATGCCCAAGAGCGACAAGCCGGCCTTGTTTTCGGTCTCGAATATTCAGCTGCAAAACGGCTCGATCAAGTTCGACGATAAGGTGACCGGCAAACTGGTCGACATCGAAGCGCTGAATATCGGCCTGCCTTACGTCTCCAATTTTCCGAGCAAGGTGGACACCTTCGTCCAGCCGCACGTGTCGGCCAAGATCAACGGCACGCCGTTCGACCTCAAGGGTCGCGCCAAGCCGTTTTCCGGCAGCCAGGAAACCTCGCTGGCGATCGATATCGACCAGCTGGATGTCGCCAGCTATGTCGCCTTTTCCCCGGTCGCGCTGCCGCTGGCGATCCAGAGCGCCAAGCTGTCCACCAAGCTCGACCTGAACTTCGTGCGCAACAAGGACAAGCCCGAAGTGCTGCTCTCCGGCTGGCTGCAGCTGGCCGATCTGGCGCTGGCCGACAAAAATGCGGCGCCTCTGCTGAAAGCGCAAACCGTCAGCGCCCAGATCGGCAAGCTGAATGTCCTTACCGCCGCCGCCGCACTCGACCGCATCGACATCCAGAAGCCGGAAGTCTGGGTCAACCTGAACGCCAACGGCAGCCTCAACTGGGCCGCCTTGAGCACGCCGGCTGCCAAGCAGGAAATCGTCAAGGATGCGCCGAAGAAGACCGCCGCTGCGCAGCCGCCGATGAGCCTGGCCAAACTCAGCATCCACGACGGCATAGTGAACTGGAAGGACGCTGTCAATGCATCGCCGGCGCTGGACCTGCAAGTCAAGAACGTCGTCCTGGAGGCATCCCGGCTGTCGATGGCGGCCGACGCCAAGCCGGCCACCGTGACGCTCTCCACCGGCACTGATAGCGACCAGCACATCCAGTTCATCGGCCAGATCACGCCGGCCAAGGCAATCGTCGCCGGCAAGGCCAGCATCAAGGCCTTGTCGCTGGCAGCGTACCAGCCCTATGTCAACCGCTCGCTGGCGGCGGTCTTGTCCGGCCAGCTGTCGCTGGACACCTTGCTTGCCATTGATGGCAGCCGTATCCAGTTGCATCAGTTGGGCATTGCTGTGGATGACCTCAAGGTTGCGGCTAAAAGCAGCGCCGGCGGCAGCATCGCGGCCAAAAAAATCAGCCTGGAAAACGCCAGCCTGGATACCCAGGCGCATACCTTCAACGCTGCCGCATTACGCCTGGCCGGCATCAATGGCGACGTCCGCCGCGACGCCCAAGGCAAACTCAACCTGCAGCAATTCATTGCGCCCGCCGGCGCGACGAACAAGAACGACAAGAGCGCCCCGGCCAAGCCAAGCGGACCGGAGTGGGTCGCCAATCTGAGCCAGTTTTCCGTCACCGACAGCAGCGTCGCCTATCTCGACAATGCCGTGAAGCCGGCAGTCAAGCTGCGTGCCGACGGCCTCAACCTGAGCGCGGAGAATGTCTCCAGCAAGCTCGACAAGCCGATCAAGGTCGCCCTGCGCACCCAGCTCAACAAGAGCGGCAAACTGGCCATCGACGGCAGTGTCGCCGCCCAGATGAAATCGGTGGCGCTCGACATCGATGCGCAAAACCTGCCGGTGCCGGCGCTGCAGCCCTACTTCACCGACTACCTGAACGTAACGCTGAGCTCGGGCCTGGCGAGCAGCAAAGGCAAGCTGTCGCTGGCGCTGCCTGGCGGCCGCCAGGAAATGACGACCGGCTATAACGGCAATCTGCGCCTGGCTAATTTCCGCGTGCTGGACAAGGAAAATTCGGCGGATTTCCTGAAGTGGAAAATGCTGGAAGTCAGCGGCATCAATGCGAATATCGGCGGTCCGCGCCAGAACGTCACGCTGGCCAAAATCGCCCTGAGCGACTTCTACGCGCGCATCATCCTGTCCGAATCGGCCAAGCTGAACCTGCAAGATATCGTGGTCTCGAAAAACGCTCCGGCCGACGCGCCGAAGCCATCCCTGACTTCGGCCGAGGCAGGCGAAGGCATGGGCCAGGGGACGCAAAAAGTCACCAAGCAGACTGCCGAAGGCACCACCACCGTCGCCCCCATCGCCGTCGCGCCGCCTAAAGAGAATGCACCTGTGATCAAGATCGGCCAGGTAGTCATCAAGGGCGGCAACGTCAACTACACCGACAACTTCGTCAAGCCGAACTACACCGCCAACATGACCGGCATGAACGGCACTGTCGGCGCGATTGCTTCTGACAAGCCAGCGCCTGCGCCGATTGACCTCAACGGCAAGATCGACAACGATGCCCCAGTCGCCATTTCCGGCTCGCTCAATCCCCTGTTCAAGCCGATGTTCCTCGACATCAAGGCTAGCGCCAACGGCGTCGAACTGCCGCGCCTGACGCCGTATGCAGCGAAGTACGCCGGCTACGCCATCGAAAAAGGCAAGCTGTCGATGGACGTCAACTACCACATCGAAAACGACAAGCTGGTGGCGGAGAACAATGTACGCATCGACCAGCTTACCTTCGGCGACAAGATCGACAGCCCGACCGCCACCAAGCTGCCGGTGCTGCTGGCAGTGGCCCTGCTGAAAGACCGTAACGGCCAGATCAACATCAACCTGCCGATTTCCGGCACCTTGTCGGATCCGCAGTTTTCGATAGGCGGCATCATCGTCCGCATCTTCGTCAACCTGATCGTCAAGGCGGTGACTTCGCCGTTCGCACTGATCAGTTCGGCCTTCGGCGGAGGCGGCGGCGATGACCTCGGCTACGCGGAATTTGCTCCCGGCTCGGCCACCCTCAGCGCCGCCACCCAAGGCAAGCTGGACACCATCGCCAAGGCGCTCAATGACCGCCCGGCGCTGAAACTGGACCTGATCGGCCGCGTCGATCCGAAGACCGATACCGACGGCGTGCGCCAGCAAGTCCTCAATCGCCAGCTGAAACGGCTGAAACAGAAGGATTCGGTCGACCAGAGCGAAGATACGCAATCAGACGACGTCACCCTGACCGACGCCGACAAGGACAAATACATGGGCAAGGTGTACAGCGCCGGCAAGTTCGACAAGCCGCGCAACGCCATCGGCTTCGCCAAATCGCTGCCGACAGCGGAGATGGAAAAGTTGATCGTCGCTAACACGCCGATTACCCAGGATGCCCTCAGCGCCCTGGCCACCCGCCGCGCCGAAGCGGTGCGCACATATCTGGAAACCAAGGGCAAGATCCCGCTGGAGCGGATCTTCCTGATCGCGCCAAAGCTGACCGCCGACGGCATCAAGGACAAGGGTGCGCCGAACCGCGTCGATTTCTCCCTGAAATAAGGCTGCGGCAGGCAACTTTCAATCCTGGCAAGCCGCTGACAGGAAAGCCCCAAGTGCGCTACAATAGGCGTCTGCTTGGGGGCGACCTGGTTTCGACGTGGGTTACAAAGCAGCGCAGGGCATACCGAGGACCGACTACCTCGTAAATACAATCGGAATAGATCTAACTGCAAACGATAACTCGTACGCACTAGCCGCTTAATAACCGGTTAGCTCTACACCATCTCGTCCCTGGGGTGGGCTGGTAAAACAGCAGTAGAGTCATTTACAGGGAATCGCTTTTAGCCGGGTTACTTGGTTAAAAGTTAAATTTAGGTGACTCGCCTGAACGAAGCGTGTGCGTCCGCGTCGGCTGGGTTAAATCAAATGACAGCACTAAGTATGTAGAACTGTCTGTAGAGGACTTGCGGACGCGGGTTCGATTCCCGCCGCCTCCACCAATATATCGTTTTAAGTCAATATCTTAGAAATATAGTGCTGTCATTATTTGGGGGAATTTTGGGGCTAAGTGGGCTCCAGAATGACAACATAATGACAGCATTTTATTTTCTGAACTGCCCCCCCCACAGCACAAGTCCCTGCGATCGGCCTCTTCTGGTGCATTGACGCGCCTCTTCATTCAATATTTCATATTAGATAATTTTTCCAGCATTGCGCAGCAGAAATAGTGCAAAGTGTTGTTATTTCGTTGCCAATAAATGTGCACCTCAATAAACAGTGAGTTCTGGATTGCCGAAATTGCTTTCCCGTAATACATTTGCGTTGCCGTATGTAACTTAATGTAAATAGAACGTAACACATCTGCAAACCTAGATGGCTCGAAGTTGCCGATCTTGTCGGTAGTTCTGGCACAGTTTCTTAGTTGCGTAAAAAGAATTTAAACAATAACGGCGCAATGCCATCGACGTCGGCGCTGTTGATGTCATTCGGCATTTATTGCTAGACGAGCGGGGGAATATGGCGATTTCAGCGTTCTTTTTTGAACGAAACTCACCGGTGCAAGAGCGTGAGAATGAAACCAGCTGCAAATTTTCTCACCCATTAGCCGTATAAACTTCTCAGAAATGAAATGACTTTCACGGAAAACCTGATGCACTTTCGTCAATCCAAAAACAGCTACTTGAGATCGGTCTTGAAAATAATTTTCGGCTTATTTTTATGCGCGACACTCACCGCAAACGCGCAAGATTTACCACAACAACGCATTGTTCGCGTCAAACCTCTCATATTATTTACGGGTGCCATTACCAGCAATCCTCTACTACCTATCGCACCCTATTCTTCCCCCGATGTTAGTGACAGTCCCGATGCGGTGTTTGCAGACTTAAAGAACCATTATGATCAATGCACGGAGAGTTCGTGTTATCGCATCAATGGCCTCAAACAGTTCGGCAACCACATGACGAATGGAGTTGTTGACAACTATAGTTCCGAAAGAGATCTTTGCGATGCCGCGGGGGAACACTGCAATACGTACGATGACTATAGTGCGATATGGATAGCTGGGTACCCTAGTTGCCCGACAGGTAATCGCACTTATAGCCTGAAACAGGTAGATATTTCCCCTTCCAATGCTCAGGCATATTGCGAGGCAACTTTACCTTTTTCCGAAGCTTGCGATGATTGCGACGGACTAGGCAATCCGATCCATCCCGGCACCGGAGAAAAGTTTCAGATTGAAACCGATTATCTAAGCGCAAACGGTGCGCTCACATTTCGACGAATATATAGAAGTACGAATGGGATGTTCAGTTCTCCATTGAACAATATCTGGATCGACAATTCATCGAATCTGACTTTCAATGGAAAATGTGAGCCTGGCGACATCATTGTCCAAAGCGGCACAACCTCCAGTTCTGGAGAAACGCCGAGCATTGCTCGTCATTGGCCTTCGTGTTTTCCGTATGTTGGAAACGGCGATAAAAGCTACTCATTGTTATCAGAAAAAGGGCGAATCTTATTCTTCGATAGTAGCTCAGGAAAGATCGTTGGCAAGGCCGATGTCAATGATATCGTGACCACACGCATCGGCGCATCGGGCGGTTCCGAATGGGTACTCCAGCGCAGCAACGGCGATACGGAAATTTATAACTCGGCAGGCCAGTTACAAAGCAAGACAGCGCTTGGCGGCACCAATAAAATCACCTATATCTATTCAACGACAGCGACTCTCGCTTCCGTAGCACCATCACCTGGTTTTCTGATTCAGATGACGGATCAGTCTGGACGCCAACTTAATTTTACTTACGATGCCATCGGTCATATGGTTTTAATGACAGATCCCATGGGCGGTACGTATCGATACAGCTACGATGTGAATTCTCCCGGTGATTTGATCAGTGTCACCTATCCAGATGGGAAAGTGCGGCAATATTTGTACAATGAAGCAGCCAATATTAACAATGGCGTTCCTTGCGAGGGTGCTTCAAATAATCTACCGCGTCGCTTAACCGGCATTACAGATGAAAACAATGTGCGCTTCGCCATATTCAAATATCAATGCAACGGGTTGGCGATCAGCACAGAACATCAGGCGAATGTGGACAAGTACAGCTTCTCTTACCTAGATTATTTGGTGGAGATGAATACAACCGTTACTGATCCTCTGGGTACCACGCGCAGCTACAAATATTCGAACGTGCTGGGGGTGAATAGACTTACGGGCATAACGCAACCCAAACTTGGCACCGCCGACATCGTAAATAAAACCGTGGAGCGCGATGCGAATGGTAACGTGACCTCCCTTACTGACTTCAATGGCAATGTCACCACCTATACCTACGATCTGACCCGCAATCTGGAAACCAAACGAACGGAGAGCTCCGATACTGCACAGGCCCGCACCATCAGCACTGCATGGCACGCGACCTATCGCTTGCCGGTCAAGCTTGCCGAACCCAAGCGCATCACCACGTTCACTTATGATGATTTGGGTAATCTGTTGACCAGAACCATGCAGGCAACCACCGATGCCACTGGCACCAAAGGATTATCACCGTCCGTCACAGGCGTGCCACAGGTTTCTTCCTACACTTACAATAGCGCTGGCCAAATACTCACCAGCACCGATTCGTTGCAGCACACGACAACTTACACCTATTACCCATCCACCGATACCGCTTTGCCGCCAAATCATTATGTCGGCGATCTGGCGACGGTCACCAATGCCGCCGGCCAAGTGACATCGTTTACTCAGTACGATGCTAACGGCCGACTGCTTGCAATGACGGATGCCAATGGCGCGACGACTGCCTTGACCTACAGCCCACGCGGCTGGCTGACCGGCAAGACGGTGACCTCTGGCGGTACGGTTGAAACCACCACCTATGGCTACGACGGCGTCGGCCAGTTGACACTGGTCACACTGCCCAATGCCTCCACGGTCAGCTACACCTACGACCCCGCCCATCGCCTGACCAACATCGCCGACAGTCTCGGCAACAGCATCGCCTATACCCTGGACAACATGGGTAACCGGATCAGTGAACAAGTCAAAGATCCAAGCGGCGCCTTGGCGCGTCAGACCAGTCGCGTCGTAGATGCCTTGAATCGCATACAACAAATCACGGGAGCAGTGCAATGAGAGGGCGTTTAATGGGGAAACAAGCGGGTATCAAGACCCTGGTCAGTGCGGTACTGTTCACGCTGGCCTACAGCCCGCTGCTGGGCGGCGTGAATGGCACGGCAGCACTGGCGCAAGCGGTCCAGAACACGACCACCAGCTATGAATACGATGCCATGGGCAATCGGACCAAGATCACCGATCCCCTGGGGAACATCACGACCCAAAGCTACGATCCGCTAGGGCGCTTGATCCAGCAGGTACAACCGGTCCCAGTCGCAGGCGGCGCCAGCCCCACCGTCAGTTTTACCTATGACGGCCAGGACCAGCTCAGCACCGTCACCGATCCGAGAAATCTGGTAACCAGCTATACCGTCGATGGCCTGGGTAACCAGAACGCGCTCACCAGTCCCGATACCGGCAGTACGAGTAAAACCTATGATGCCGCCGGCAACCTGAAGACCCGTACCGATGCCCGTGGCAAGACCACCAGCTATAGCTACGATGCCCTCAACCGTCTTACCCAGATCAGCTATGCCAGCGGCACTCCCACCCAGTTCGAATACGACGGTGGTACCAGCGGCGCTCCGAACGCCAAGGGTCACCTGACCCGGATGATCGACGGCTCCGGCCAGACCACCTATGCCTATGACGGCTTTGGGCGCTTGCTGACCAAGGTGCAAACACTGAGCAGCACAGGCACTAGCAGCACGATCAGCTACGCCTATGGCAGCAGCGGCACTACCACCGGTAAATTGATCAGCACGACTTACCCCAGCGGCAACCGGATCAACTACGGCTATGACGCTGCAGGACGAGTCAACAGTCTCACCCTGAATCCGACCAATACCACCGGTGGCGGCACCAATACCGGCATCAGCCCCCCCTTACTCACCGGTATCGGCTACCAAGCCTTTGGTCCTGTGAATGCCTGGACCTGGGGTAATAGCAGCAGTACCAGCACGAACACCTATGCCAGGGGCATTGATCTGGACGGTCGTGTCACCAGCTACCCACTGGGCAATGCCCTGAGCAACGGCACCAACCGGACCATCAGCTACGATGCGGCTAGCCGTATCACCGCCAGCAGCCACAGCGGTATGGGTACCGGCAACAACGCGCCCACCAACTTCAATCAAAGCTACGGCTATGACAACCTGGACCGGCTCAACAGCGTCACGGGCAGCAGCAGTACCAGCAACCAGAGTTTCCAGTACGACCAGAACGGCAATCGGACTCAGGCGACGTTCGGCAGCGGCAGCTACGCCAATACGATTGCCGCGAACAGCAATCAGCTGACGGCCACGACTGGACCAACACCGGCCAAGAGCAACACCTATGACGCGGCAGGCAATCTGACCAGTGACGGCACCATCAGCTATATCTATAGCGATCGTGGAAGAATGGTCAGTGCGACTAACGGTGGCAATACTGTCACGTACACCCACAATGGCATTGAGGAGCGAGTACAAAAGCAAGGGCCGACCAGCATCATTGCCACGGGCAGCAACAGCTATGTGTATGACGACGCGGGACACCTTATCGGCGAGTACGATGCTAATCAGCAGGTCATTGAAGAGACGGTATATTTGGGTGACTTACCGGTGGTAGTACTGAAGCAAACCGTAACAGGAACCGGAACAAGCCAGACCATCGCGACCAACGTCTATTACGTTTACGCCGACCACATCAACACGCCACGGGTGATTACGCAGGCGACGGATAACCAGATGGTGTGGCGTTGGGACAGTACGGATCCGTTTGGATTGCAACCGCCGGACGAGAACCCGAACAGCCTGGGTACCTTCACCTACAACCAGCGTTTCCCGGGGCAGCTGTATGACAAAGAGACCAACAATTTCTACAATATCAACCGGGACTATGACCCGCAGTTGGGGCGCTATGTGCAGTCTGATCCAGTTGGGCTGAGTGGTGGGATAAATACCTATGGCTATGTCGGGGGGAATCCGGCAGCCAGAACTGACACGACTGGATTGTTCTGGGATGAAACCGGAGCATACCTGGCACCGGCTGCTACTGCCGTAGCTACAGCTACTGCGCCAGTTACAGCTGTCGCCGCTGGTGCTTTCGGTGCTGGTGTTTCTACGTATCTAGCGTGTCATTCCGATGATGAAGATAAATGTAAGGCAAAAATTGCTGAAGTTTACAGAGCTATGGCCGCGGTTGAAAAGCGGCTTGCTGACCTTTACGTGGACCGATACAACCAATACAATATTGCTCGGAGTGTGCCGTCCCCATCGCTGCCAAAGGGTACCGGGAGTTGGGACGGACACCAGTCTGCAGCACGCGACGCAAAAACTTGGCTAGGCCGTGCGATTAAAGAAGCGTTAGCAGCAAAATGTCAGGTTCCACCATACGCCTGGGATTTATTAAAAGCACCAATTCCAACACACCCCGCGCTACCAGTAAAATGAACCCGATCACTGACAAAATAGCTATGTTGCTGAGCACCGACTGGTTTTTTGGGAAATGGCACCTCTGGGGGCTGCAGTCGGCTGAAGACGTTCGGCGTTCGATGCAGCAGCGCTGTCGTTCAATTGTTCTCGACCTGCTAGCAGGGGAATCCGATTACTGGGAAGTCTCTTTCACTGAAGAGAGACTTCGGCGAACCTTCGACGATTTTTTCGTTGCAGCTACTGAATCCAAAATGTTGGGAAAGGACATTGATTTCTTGCGGCAAGTGGCAAGTGAAACGGTGCTGGAATCTCAGGAAATGAGTGACATTTCATTACTGGAGATTCTGACTCAGATGCTTGTTTCGGACTTGGATTCTGCATCGAAATCCGGAATGCCAAGAGAGCTTATTTCGAAAATTGCGATGTTTTTCGAAGACCTGTCCGTGTCGGGGGTGATCTCAGAGTGTGAAAACCCCAAGTCTGACTGGGATAAAAAAATTCGTGATGCTACTGCTGATATGCCGACAAGACTTGGCGATTTCCTCCTCGCAGTACGCGAACAACGCCACCATTTCATTCAGTTTTGGGAACGTCTGGTCGCAACGACATCTCGAGAGGAACGAAATCAACTACGCATTTGGTACAATAATGCCGCGTTTGACTTGTTCGGATCCCAGGTAGATCTTCCTACTAATCTAATAGACTAATCTTGAGTTCTCACGATGGATGTAGCCAAATACGCAGGGGCAATGACCCTAATGCCGTTCAGTTAAGACTGAACGGCATTTTTGTTTTTAAGTGTTGTAAACGCAATTGGAGGCTGTTAACCTGCGTGCATGCTTGATGACGCGATCCATTTTATGGCTGAAACTCAGGAGGCACCCAACTGGGAGCGCCTGGGGCAACATTTACCATATGAGTGGATAGAGAAGGCAATCAATTACACTGGCAAGGCGAGCATCCGGCACCGTCGGCTCCCAGCCGAGCAGGTGGTCTGGTTGGTAGTTGCCTTGGCGCCGTATCGGCATCAATCCATCAGCGAAGTCATCGACGATTTGGATCTGGCCCTGCCAGATGTCCAAGCTCCGTTCGTCAGCAAGAGTGCGGTCGCGCAAGCACGCCAGCGACTTGGGGCGGCGCCGTTGCAAGCGCTGTTTGAGTTATCCGCCCGCGCGTGGTGCGATCAGGACAACAAACACTACCAATTCAAGGGCTTGAGGTTGTTCGCCATGGACGGCACAACCTTAAAAACGGTTGATACGCCAGAACACCGCCAGCATTTCGGCGCCCAACGCTACGCCTGTGCCGTGTCGAGCTATCCTCAGATACGCGGGGTCACGCTAACGGATGTCTCGACGCACCTGATTCGTAGTGCTGCCTTTGGTCCCTACGGTACGCACGAAATGCAGTATGCCAAAGAACTGGTGTCCTCTATTCCCGACGATTCCCTCACGGCCTTTGACAAAGGCTTTTTGTCGGCGGAAATCTTATGCAACTTAACTGGCCGGGGCAACAATCGCCACTTCATCATTCCAGCCAAAGCCAACACGAAATGGGAAGTGCTAGAGGAAAGCGCTGGCGACGCATTAATCCAGATGCGCATATCGCCGCAGGCGCGTCGCAAATGTCCTGAACTGCCCGAATTCTGGCAGGTACGAGCCATTACCGTAATCGATCCATCTGCGCGCAAACAGATTCTGCTTACATCATTGTTCGATCGTAAGCGTTACAAAGCCGTCGACATTACTGCGTGCTATGAACGACGTTGGCAAATTGAAACGAGCTATCGGGAATTGAAGCAGACTATGCTGGGCAAGACTCTGACGCTGCGCAGCAAAACGGTAGAAGGCGTCTACCAGGAAATATGGGGAACACTGACCGCGTACAACTTAATCAGACTGGAAATGGCAAAAACGGCGCTAGCCGTGAAATGTGAACCGACTGAAATTAGCTTCGTGCGTGCCTTTCACGTCATCCAGTACGAACTGCACTGGGCCGCAGTAACTCGCTCATATGGCAAGTTGCCGGCTCTGTTGCAACGCTTGCGGCAACGATTAATCGCCCTGCTGAACGAAGACCGACCCGGTCGACATTGCGACCGGGTCGTCAAAGCGCTACCTCAACGTTACTCCGTTCGGGTCCTGAAAAGAGACCTTAACTGAACGGCATTAACCCGACGGGTGGTCTTTTTTATTGGTGCTTGACGTGACAGGTGCCGATCCCACGGTCCAAAGCATTTGCAAAAGCCTGCTCCCGGTCAAAGTGGGCGGCGCGCAACAGCTGTCATCCCTCCTCGATTATTCCGTATACAAACTTTCCACTCGGACATAGAATCCGGTGCTGCTGGGCATCGCAGCAATGTCTCTGCCATTGTTATCGTGGATGGACATGAACTACATTCAATTCATTCTGGGAGTCTTCTTGTGAAGCGTTACGCCGGTGTTGTTGCATGCATTTTTGTCTATTTCATTGCCATCGCAGGGGGCTTGATTCCCGCCAAGGAGAGCCGCGCAGATGCGATGGACGATATCCAGAGCCGGCGCGCGATTCGCGTCGCGGTGCCAAAAGATACGCCGCCGTTCGGCGCGGAAGGCCAGTACAAGTCGCTGGAAGGATTCGATATCTCGATCGCCAAGATGATTTCGCTGGAGCTGGGAGTCAAGCTCGACATGGTGCCGCTGGCCAGCGCGGACCGCATTCCTTCGCTGCTGAACCATCATGTCGACCTGGTGATTTCCAGTCTCGGTAAAAATCCGGAACGCCTGAAGCAGATCGACTTTTCACAGGCATACGCGCCGTTTTACCTGGGTGTGTTCGGCGCTCCCAGCCTGGACGTAAAAAATGCCGCCGCTCTGTCCGGCAAGACTATCGCCGTGCTCAAGGATTCGATCGAAGATGTCGAACTGACCAAGATTGCACCGCCCTCCGCCATCGTCAAACGCTTCGCCACCAGCAAGGAGGCGGAAAAATCCTATCTGCAAGGCGAGTCCAAGCTGCTGGCTGCCGGTAACGTGCTGATTTCCGCCTTTACCAAGGAACAGGCGGAAGGCACTCAGCTGAAGATCGTGTTGAAAGATTCGCCATGCTTCATTGGCGTTAACAAAAACGAAACCGCCCTGCTGAACAAGATCAACGCGATGCTGACCAACATCAAGAAAAACGGCATGCTCAACGTCAATGCCCAGCGCTGGTTCAAGGCGCCCTTGCCTGACAGCGTATTGCGTAGCGGGATCGAATAAGCAAAGCTGCTGCCTGCGGCGAATGAAAAGGGGTTCCGTCGGCGGAACCCCTTTTTCCATTTCTGAGTCCTGATCTTATTGATTCCGCCGGCGCCGCCGTGGCGCGATCGGCCGCCAAAGATGTGGTAAGTTCGTGGCATGACACTTGATATGCAGGAGAACCGACATGCCAACCGCAAGCCTGAATGGCGAAATCATCACCGGCTGGGACAGCTTCCATAGCGAATCGGCCAAGGCGTTCGGCTTCCCCGAATTCTACGGCCGCAATATGAATGCCTGGATCGATTGCCTGAGCTATCTGCGCGACGAGGACGGCATGAGCAAATTCCGCCTCAAGGAAAACGAGGTGCTGAACATTGAAGTGCTGCACAGCGATAAACTGCGCCAGCGCGCCGCCGAAATTATCGAAGAGCTGGAATTCTGCATTGCTGCGATCAACGAGCGCTACGACGATTACGGCGAAAAGCCGGCGCTGAAACTGATCCTGCGCTAGAGGATGGCTTAATCGATCAGGTCATCGCCGTCATAGAACGGATACGGCCCGTCAAACTCTCCGACATAGGCAGTGTGGCTGATCAAGCCGTGCGCCGCATCCCACAGATGCAGCTGGAACGCCGGCGGTTCCATCACGAAGCGGGACTCTGCCTGCGGGCTCAGATCCAGCGCTACCTGATGGGCGACGCCGGGACAGGTCGAGGCGATGCTGCCGCCGAAACGCACCTGGATGGCGCGATGCAGGTGGCCGCACAAGATCCTCTCCACCTGCGGATGGCGCTGCACCACGGCGGCCAATGCCTGCGGCTGGGCCAATCCGATTTTATCCATGTGGCCGATGCCGGTATGAAACGGCGGATGGTGCATGACGATGACGGTCGGCTTGTGCGGCTGCGCCGCCAGCACCTGATCCAGCCAGAGCAAACTATCGGCGGCCAGTGCGCCGCCGCTGGAATGCGGAATGACCGTATCCAGCGCCACGATGCGCAGCGCATGATCGTCGATCACGTACTCTATTCTGTCCCGGCTTTGCTGAAGATATAAATGTTCGGGGAAGGCCGCCCGCAAAGCACTGCGTTCATCGTGGTTGCCGGGGATCAGGTAATACGGCAGCTCCAGCGCTTGCAGCAGCTGGCGCAGGAATGCATATTCCTCCGGCAGACCGAAATCCACCAGATCGCCGGTAATCACCACGGCGTCGGGCCGCTGCCTGAGCTCGTTCACCTGCGCGATGCAGCGCCGCAGGCTCTCCGCGGTATCGACGATGCGATAAGATTTCTTGCCCTGCGCCTTGATGTGCAAATCGGATATCTGGCAAAGAATCATGCTGCCGCCTCATCCTGGAAATGCAACAAGGCGTGCTCATGCACGCGCAGCGCGATGTGTTCACCCACTTGCCAGGATGCGCCTCGCCCCGTGTCGACCACCACCGCCTGCTCGGCGCCGACATCGACCAGCAGGCGGGTGCGGTCCCCCAGGAAGAAGGTCGATAGAATTTCTCCCTGCATGTTGGCAGCATCCATGTCAGCGGCAACAACCTCGACATCTTCCGGCCGGAACATCAGTGTCGCCCGCAGCCCGGCGGACGTAGTATTGCATGGCAGCCGGCCGCCGCCAAAGCGCAGCTGGCCGTCGCTGGCGACGCCGCTCACGCGGTTCATGGTGCCGATGAAATCAGCGACAAAATGGCTGGCGGGGCGGTAATAGATATCCTGCGGGCTGCCGATCTGCGCGATCCTGCCGCGCTCCATCACCACCACGCGGTCGCCCAGCGCCATCGCCTCGCTCTGGTCGTGCGTCACATAGATCGCGGTGATGCCAAGCTTGCGCAGCAGCTGGTTGAGATCGACGCGCAACGTTTCGCGCAGCTTGGCGTCGAGCGCCGTCAGCGGCTCGTCGAGCAGCAGTACCTTGGGTTCGACTGCCAGCGCACGGGCCAGGGCGACCCGCTGCTTCTGGCCGCCCGACAATTGGTCGATGCGGCGCTGTCCTAATCCTTGCAAATGCACCATGTCAAGCAAGGCGTCGATTTTTTCCACGCGCTGGGCCGCAGGCATCTTGCGGATCTTCAAGCCGTAGGCGATGTTTTCGCCGACCGTCATGTTCGGGAACAAGGCGTAATTCTGAAACACCATGCCGACGCCGCGCTTTTCTATCGGCAAAGCGGTAACGTCTTCGCCGCCGAACAGAACCTGGCCGCCGGCATCGGGAAATTCCAGGCCGGCGATCAGACGCAGAGTGGTGGTTTTTCCGCAGCCGGACGGACCCAGCAGCACCACGGTTTCACCGGGATGGATTTCCAGTTCTATCGGCTGCAGCGCCTGCGCGCCGTTGGCGAAGGTCTTTGCGCACTGGATCAATTTGATGGAAACGGCATTCTTCATAAGCGGACTCTTGAGCGTGTGGCGTGTGTCACCCATTGCATGGCGACCAGCAGCGGGATGATCATCAGGAAGAAAATCAGCGTATAGGCGGAACCGACTTCCAGCCGCATCGAGGCATAGCTGTCGGCCAGCCCCACCGGCAGCGTCATGGTGAGCGGCGTATGCAGCATCCAGGTGATATTGAATTCGCCTATCGACAAGGTTACCACCATCAGCGCGCCGGCCAGGATGCCGGAAAATACATTAGGAATCACGATGCCGAAAAAACGCTGCGCCAGGCCGGCGCCGAGGCTGGCCGCGGCTTCTTCCAGCACCGGCAATTGCGCTGACTGCATCACTGCCAGCACCGGGCGCACCATGAATGGCAGAGTGAACAGTACATGGCCAACCAGGATAAACAGCAGGCTGCCGCGAAATTCACGATACTGGCCGTAGGCCATGATCAGCGCCAGCGCGGTAGCCAGGCCTGGCACGGCGACCGGCATCATCAGCAATTCTTCGATGGCGCGCGCCAGGCGGCTGTTGCCGCCGTTGTGGCGCGCCAGCATATACGCCAGCGGCACGCCAACCACTGTAGTGACTGCCACGCAGGCCAATGCGATTGCTATCGAACGCCAGATGGTTGCCTGGTAGGTATCCCAGACTTGCACTACCCAGCGCATGGTAAAACCGCTGGACCAGCCGATGAAAAAATTATCCGTGATCCCTGCCAGCATCGACAAGATGATGGGGACGATCAGGAAAGCGCATACCAGCAGGGTGAATCCGAGCTGGAGATAGAAGCGAAATGATTGCTGCACCTTCTCCCCCTTCTAAGCCGCAGCGCCGGCGGCATTGCCTGACCAGGAACGCGCCAGCGCCAGCACCAGCCAGGTCATCGCTCCCAGCACAATCGACAATGCTGCCGCCATCGCAAAGTTGGCGTAGCTGGTGAATTCGTTATAGATCGCCATCGGCAGCACATCGATATTGGTGGCCAGTGTAAAAGCCGTGCCGAAAGCGCCGACGCTGGTGGCAAAGCAGATCGCACCGGATGAGATCAATGCCGGCGCCAGGGCCGGCAGCACGACGTTGGCGAATACCTGCAGGGGATTCGCGCCCAGCGAACGGGCCGCCTCTTCCAGCGCAGGATCAAACTTTTCCGCGGCAGCGATGATCGTCAGGATGACGCGCGGAATCGAAAAATACAGATAGCCGAGGAACAGTCCGCCGAGCGAATAGGCAAATACCCAGGCATCGCCGAACAGCCAGTTGCTGACGACGCCGATCAAGCCCTGACGCCCGGCCAGCATGATCACCATGAAGCCGACCACCACGCCGGGAAAAGCCAGCGGAAAGGTCAGCATGGCGAGCAGCAGGGCTTTGCCGGCGAATCGGTTGCGTTGCAAGAACAGGCCGACCAGCGCTGAAATCAGCAAGGCCGCCAGGGTCACCGCCGCCGACAGCAGCAGCGTCGAGAGCAGGCTCATCAAGTAATGGTGATTGGTAACCACTGCAAAATACGCCGCAATGCCGGTCGGACCGCTGGCGCCGACTGCCGCCAGGCGCAGCATCGGCAGCAGCCAGAAAGCCAGGAACAGCGTCATGCCGGGCAAGGCAAATAGCAGGGTTAGATGGCGCCGCGAACGCCGCTTCGACAGCTTGATTGTCACCGCACTTCTGCCTGATAGCGTTCGCTGAATGCGCGCTGGGCCTCTGCCATCTTGCCGTAGTCTATCGACTTGGCACGCGCATATTCCGTCGCCGGCAGGAAGTGCGACTGAGCTTCCTTGGAAATCGCGGAAGCGCGCACCGGCCGCAGATAGGCATTGGCCCAGATCGCCTGGCCCTCATTGGATAGGAGGAAATCCAGCACCTTCTTGGCGTTGGCCGGATTCGGGCCATTTTTAACCAGGCTGACAACGTAAGGCACAGTCAGGGTTCCTTCGCTGGGGATAACGAAAGCGACATTGGCTTTATCCTTGAATTTGGCGCGGTAGGCATCGAAATCATAGCCGAACAGAATCGGGATCTCACCCGACAGCAGGCGCGCATACGAGGTCTGCTTGGGGACGATAGGCTGGTTCTTTTGAAGCGCCTTGAAATAGGTGATGCCCGGCGTGAAGTTGTCCAGCGTGCCGCCCAATGCCTGATTGATCGCCACCGCGCCGACATAGCCGACGAAGGCGCTGGCCGGGTCGAGGTAGCCGATCAAGCCTTTGTATTCCGGCTTCAGCAAGTCCTGCCAGGAGCGCGGCACCGGCTTGCCCTTGAGCGCATCGACGTTCACCATCAGTCCCATGGTGCCGGAATGGATGGTGAACCAGTAGCCGTCCGGATCCTTGAGCTCGTTAGGAATCTCGTTCCAGCCGGCCGGCTTGTAAGGCGCGCTCACCTGCTTCTTTTTCGCTTCTATGCCGAAGGTCACGCCGACGTAGGTGAAATCGGCCACCGGACTAGCCTGCTCGGCGATGATCTGCGACAGCGACTGGCCACTGTTCTTGTTATCGGGCGGCACCGTGATGCCGGTCTTGTCCTTGATGGCCTTGATCTGCGTTGCCCAGTCCGCCCATTCCGGCGGACAGTTGTAGCAAATCGCATTCTGGGCGCCGGCATGGAGCGAGGCGGCCAGTCCGGCGGCGGCGATCATGGCATGGAAAACACGTGCTAAGCGCATGCTGCTTCCTTTCTATGTTAACGGGATTAGCTGGGAATGGTGAACGGTTTGACCGACGCGCCGATGCGGACGGTATGCGGCAATATGTGCGACGCGGCAGGCGGATGGCCGCCCTGCTGTTCTTCGATTGCCGTCACCAGCGAACGCAACGCCAGTTCGCCGATCTGCTCGGACGGTTGTTCGACGCTGCTTAGCATCGGATCCATCAGCTCGCCCAGCGGAATGCCGTCGAAGCCCATCACTGAGATATCGTCCGGCACGCGCAAGCCGAGTGCGCGCAAGTCGCGCATGACGCTCAGGGCCAGCAAGTCATTGGAACAAAACAAGGCGCTCGGCCGTTGCGTGGGGTCGCGGAATGCCTGCAGGCATTCGAGCGCGAGCGAGGCGTAGGTGTGACGCGCCACTTCGATCGGTGCCAGCGGCGCCAGGCCGTGCTGCTGCATCGCCTGCAGGTAGCCGTGATAGCGCTGCAGGGCGCGGTCGGAAGCGTGGAACTGGCCCGCCAGCATCTGGATGCGGCGATGGCCAAGCTTGATCAAGTGACTGACAGCGTCATAGGCGGCGGCGTAGTTATCGACTGACACCGACGGCCGCGCGCTCCGTTGCGGCTGGTTATACACCAGCAGATACGGTATCTGTTCACACTCAAGCACATCCAGCGTGGTGCTGGCTTCGGCATCGGCGACAGTCAGGATGACGCCATCGACGCGGTGGGCCAGCAGCAGTTCCACCGCAGCGGCCTCGTCCTGCTGGCGGTATTCGGTGGCGGTGAACATGACCGAATAATCGCGCTGGCGCGCCGCCGTCTCGATACCCTGCAGGCACTGCGCAAACACCGTGTTGGACAAGGTCGGCACCACCACGCCAACCGTGTGCGAACGGCCGGCGCGCAGATTGCGCCCATTGAAATTCGGCCGGAAGCCGAGCACCTCGATGGCCTGATTGACCTTGCTGGCGGTATCGACGCTGACTGAGTCCGGCTGGTTCAGCAGACGCGATACGGTGGCGATGGACACGCCGGCTTCTAGAGCAACTTGCTTGATGGATGGACGCACGATGCAACCCGCGATGTAAACGTTTACATCTTGCCAGCGCATTGTTACGCGCTCATGACTGCGGAACTGTTTGCCGGCTTAAATCGGTAGTTGTTGTATTGACGGCTTACGTCGGGGATGATCTTCGATGGCTGTCGCGCCGGGTCTGGTCAGCGCGCGGGACGAAGATAGTAGATGTCCCACTCCTCTTCGGCGAGCAATTCAAAACCATGGCGCTGATAGAAACGGTTGGCGTCGCTTCCTCTCAGAGCGCCTACGCGCAGAGGTAATGCCAGGGCATCGGCTTCTTTAAAGATCTGGGCCAGCACAGCGGCTCCGATGCCCTGCCCCTGATGTCCGGGACGAATATAGAGATGATCCAGCAGCAATTGATCCTGGCCAGGTTTGACGACCACAAAACCCAGCCTCTGGCCATCAGCGCTGATATGCCTTGTGTCATTGGCGGAAAAACCTGAGCGGAACCGTTCCCTCGCGCGCACAGGATCAAAGCGGCCGATGCGTTCCAGGCTCTCGCGCATGGCGGCGATGCGCAAGGCCACCAGTTCTTCAAAATCGGTTTCAACCGCCTGGATCAGTGTGATAAGCGGCGCACTTGCTGCTGACATATGTATTTTCAGATTTTTTCTGCGATGGATTCGTCCATTTTATCGCAATCCACGGGACTAGCTGCTGGCGAAGTAAGACCTGCAGGAGTAGCCTATACAGATCGCCATGCAGCAGCCTATGGCTATTCACGGGTTACCTTATGGAAAAGACCGCATTTGTATTCGCCGGCGGCGGCAGTCTTGGCGCCATTGAAGCCGGCATGTTGCGCGAGCTTATCGCTTCCGGAGTGCGCCCGGATTTCCTGGTCGGCGCCTCTGCCGGTGCCATCAACAGCGTGTTCTTCGCCTATCAGCCGCATTCTGCCGGCTCGCTGCGCCTCGAATTCCTGTGGCGCGGCATCCGTCGCGAACAGATCTTGCCATGGTCATTTGTTTCCTTGCTGGGGGCCTTTCGCGGGCGCGGTACGCACCTGGTCAGTTCGGGAAAATTGCGTGAGCTGCTGTACGAACACTATGGCAACCGCAAGCTGGAAGATGCCGATCTCCCTGTGCATGTGGTCGCCACCGAGATGAAAACTGGTAATGAAGTGGTGATTTCATCCGGCTCTGCAGTGGACGCGGTACTTGCCAGCACGGCGATCCCTGGGGTATTTCCACCGGTTGAGCTGGATGGCAACATGCTGATCGATGGCGGTGTCGCAAACAATACCCCCATTTCCACCGCAATCCGTTTGGGCGCCACGCGTGTCATCGTGCTGAGCACTGGATTTACCTGCGCCGAACGGCGTCCGCCGAAGGGAGCGCTTGAACATGCCATGAGTGCACTCAACCTGCTAGTGGCGCGGCAGCTGGTATCGGATCTGGAGCGCTGGGCATCGCATGCCGCGATTGCCGTGGTCACGCCCTTATGTCCGTTGGACGTTTCACCATACGACTATAGCCAGTGCGGCTTGCTGATCGACCGGGCGGCAGCCGAAACCCGTCTCTGGCTGGAGGCAGGCGGACTGGATAATCGCGAAATTCCGGGTGGACTCAGGCCGCACTCCCATGCCGTTGGTTAGGTTTAGCGTTTGAGCCGCTATTTAGCGCGTTGAAGCGCGCTTTGCAGCGGTGAATTCCAGTGGCTTTCAGAGGGGATTGGCTTAGGCGTGTCGATTTTCGTCATTTGCAAACTGTTCGCGCAAAGCAAAAACCCTCTAAGCGGTAAGCTTAGAGGGTTTTTTAATAAAAGCCTGACGATGACCTACTTTCACACTGGTTGCAGCACTATCATCGGCGCAAAGTCGTTTCACGGTCCTGTTCGGGATGGGAAGGGGTGGTACCAACTCGCTATGGTCATCAGGCATAACTTGTAACCGCTGTGCGTTCTCCAGTAGGAGCAACGACCAACGCAATCTAGAAGAAGTAGTTTTTTATACCGGGTTCACTAGGGTGAGTGAACCCGGTTGGGTATGAATGTCCAAACGATTCTTACGAATCTTGGCAAACAATAAAAGCTCATCATATAACCTGCTAAGGTTATAGGGACAAGCCTCACGGGCAATTAGT
>NZ_JAGQEE010000005.1 GCF_018304945.1 Collimonas humicola
AAGCCATTGCCCTCCCTCCGGTCGGGTCCCCAAATCCGGCGCGCGCCAGCCGGGTGAGGGGCAAAACTCGCCTTCGGCTCAAACATGCCCCTCACAATTCCCGGCTGGTGCGCGCCGGATTTGGCAACGTCTCCATGCGGAATTCAAAACCAACTTCAAAAACAACCCCAACGTCAAAAGCGACGGCAACGGCAACGTCAAAAGCAACGTCAAAAGCAACGTCAAAAACAACAACACCAGCCATGCTATTTTTTTGCGGCAGGCTGATCTTTGCCTGATTCGAGTTGCGCCCATAGGCGTGCCAGGTAGGGATCTTGGAAGCCTTCTTTGAGCAGGCCTTCCAGGGTGTTGCGCAGGTATTCCTTGGCGGGGCCGTAGAGGCCGCAGGCGTCGCGCAGGTGGGAGACTACGGTTGGGTCCGGCAGGCGGCCGCAGTAGCTGTTGTGGTTGCGGTTCATGACGAATGCCAGGGCTTTGATGCGGGGACCTTGCTTGTCTTTCAGCTGCATCGGCAGCCAGCGCGGCAGGTAGGCGCCGGTCAGCATTTCGCGGCGCCATAGCATTTTCAGTTCGGTTTCTATGCTGACGGCAGGAATGCGGAAGGCGATGCCCTGGCAGGATCCGCCGCGGTCCAGTCCCAGCACCAGGCCGGGATTGTCCCAGGTGCCGCGGTTGATGCGCGAATACAGGTAGAAACCGCGGTGATAGCCGTACAGCTTGGCGGGTACGCGCTCGCTGTGTTCCACCATCGGATTCCAGATCAGCGAACCGTAGCCGAACAGCCAGACGTCGCCGTCGGGATCCGGCAGCGACGCCAGGGCGGCACGCCATGAAGCCTCCAGCGCCGCTTCCGACAGCAGAGCGGAGGCAATCGGGGTGTTATCCAGGATAGTCCGCAGACGATCCTGTTCAAGGTCTTCACGGGTGATGCTCATGCCTACAGGATAAAGCAGATCGGCATTTCGCAACAAGTGCTTTGCTATATCGAAACCAACAGTTGCCGTTGTGGCTGGTTGTTGATAAATCAGCATAGTTCAGGTGCGGAAGTGCGTCGCCGCCAGCGTTGCCAGAGCGTCGCCAGGCGGGTTTCCGCCGGCGCAACCACCAGGCAGGCCGCGCGTTCGGCGCCGCTGGCCTGCAAGCGCACCCAGCCGCTCCGTTGCAGCGTGTGGCATTCGCCCTCGGCGATGACGGTGCAGCCGGCGAGCGTGATGCCGATCAGGCATTCATCTGCTGCCGCAATCAGGATATTGCCCTGCATGGAGACGATCGCCGTGCCGCGGCTGGCATGGAACAGGGTGCTGTTGTCGTGGTTCAGGCTGAGAGTGATATTGCTGGCAGGGCTGTCCATGGCGTTTTCCAGAGTCAAGAAGATGACTCCAGCGTAACTGCCCATGCGGCGCTGAAACAGGCACAGCAATCGGCAGAATGCAACGCAACAGCGAACGCTTTAGTCATCTGTTGCTGTCCATTTTGACTTATTCTGTATCTGTTCCGTTTCCCGCAAATGCACCACACTGGTCTCTCCCGTCATCGCCATGAGCAAGCTTTCCTTGTCACACTCTCCCGCCAGGTCCTCACCCCAGCAACTGCTCTATCGCCAGCTGGCCGAACATTATCTGGCCGCGATCCAGGCCGCTGCGCTGGCGCCGGGCGACCGCATGCCTTCGGTGCGCGAACTGATGCGGCAGCACCAGGTCAGCCTGTCGACCGCCTTGCAGGCGCTGCGCTACCTGGAACAAGGCGGCTGGCTGCAGGCGCGGCCGCGTTCCGGTTATTTCGTGCTGCCGGCACGGCGGCTGGCGCAAGCGGAGGAGGCTGACCTGGCGAGCGCGCCGGCGCTGATGTCGGCCCAGTATGCGGGCATCCACGAGCGGGTATCGGAAGTCATTGCCCGCGGCCGCGCCAGCACCGTCACGCTGGACCTGAGCAGCGCCAGCTGCGCTCCCGAGCTGTACGCGGTGGAAGCCTTGAAAAATGCGGCGATCCGTACTTTGCGCCAACGGCCGCAGGTATTGACCAGCATGATGTCGCACAGTGCCAATCCGGCGTTTCGGCAAATCCTCGCCAAGCGCAGCCTGGCCATCGGCATCCAGCTGGCGCCGGAGGATGTGATCGTCACCCACGGCTGCATCGAGGCGATCAACCTGGCGCTGCGCGCGGTGGCGCAGCCGGGCGACACCATTGCGGTCGAATCGCCCACTTACTACGGCCTGCTGCAGGTGCTGGAAAGCCTGGGCATGCGCGCGCTTGAAATCCCGACCAGCGCGCGTACCGGCATCTCGGTGGACGCGCTGCAGCTGGCGCTGCAGACTTACGGCAATATCAAGGCGGTGGTGGTGGTGCCGAACCTGCAGAATCCGCTCGGCAGCATCATGCCCGATGCACACAAGGAACGTCTGGCAGCGCTGTGCGAGCAGCACGGCATGGCCGTGATCGAGGACGATTCCTATAGCGAGCTGGTGCCGCAGAGCAGTTCGGCGAGCGCCTTGAAGGCCTGGGATCGCAGCGGCAATGTGATTTACTGCGCTTCGCTCAACAAAGTCCTGGCGCCCGGCATGCGGCTGGGATGGATGCTCGGCGGCCGCTGGCAGGCCCGCATCGAGATGCTGAAATTTGCGCATACGCGCGTGAACGAGGAATGGGCGCAGATGGCCGCCGCGGAGTTCATGGCTTCCACCGCTTATGAGCGCCATCTGCGGCGCCTGCGCGAGGCCCTGCGGGTGCAGCGCGCTCGCACCGCGGAGGCGGTCGCCACGCATTTCCCGGCCGGCACCCGCATCAACATGCCGGATGGCGGCGCCCTGCTGTGGGTCGAGCTGCCGCGGAAACTGTCGTCGAAGGCGGTGTTTGAAGCAGCGTTGCGGGAAGGGATACGGATCGCGCCCGGCCTGATGTTTTCCAATTCGCAGCGCTTCGATCATTATCTGCGGCTATGCTGCGGCCAGCCGTTTACGCCGCAGATCGAACGGGGCATCAGGCGGCTGGGGCAAATCGTCGAAGCGCTGCTCGCGGAGCAGCCTGGTTCAACATAAGATGCTTGGGCCTCATGCCGATCCAAGTATTTCCTCAACCTGCCGTGCCTGCGGAATCGGCGCCACCGCGCCGTAGCCGGTGGTCGACAAGGCCGCGCATACATTAGCGTAACGGGCGGCGCGGAAGGGGTCGTCGCCGGCCACGATGCGGGCGATGAAGGCGCCGCCGAAGCAGTCGCCGGCGCCGGTGGCGTCAATCGCTTCGACGCTGAAAGGCGGCACCAGGCGGCGCTCCTTGGCTGTCGCCACATAGCAGCCCTCGGCGCCAAGCTTGAAAGCGATCAGGCCGATGCCGTAAGACAGCAGCTCGTCGACAATCGCGTCGCGCTCGTCGAGGCCGGTGAGGGCGCTGATGTCGTCCCAGCTGGGCAGGCAGATATCGCACAGCGCAAAGGCTGCGCGCATTTTTTCCCGGGCCCGTTCCAGCGGCCACAGTTTCAGCCGCAGGTTGGTGTCCAGCGACGTTTTGACGCCGTGCTTGCGCGCATGCGCCATCGCTGCCAGGCCGGCGTCGCAGGCCGATGCGCTGATCGCCAGGCTGATCCCGGACAGGTGCAGCACCTTGACCGCGGCGATCGCGGCCAGCGGCAACTGCGCGCTGCTGTAGCGGCTGGCGGCAGAACCGGCGCGCAGGTAATCGAAGTGGTGGCCATCACGGTCGTGCGATACAAAATACACGCCGGTGGCCGCACTTGCGTCGCTGGCCACATGGCTGGCGTCGACCTTCTCGTCCTGCCACAGCGCGCGCAGCTTGTCGCCGAAGTGATCATTGCCGAGCGCGCTGATATAACCGCTGCGCGCGCCCTGACGGGCTGCGGCGATGCAGAAATTCGAGGTGTCGCCGCCAAAGCCTTGCAGGTACATGCGGGCATCGTGAACCCGCTGGTTGAATTCCACCATCGCTTCGCCGTAGGCCAGGATATCTAGGGTCATTGCTTTGCTCATTGCCGTGCCGGGGTCAAGATTAAAAGAAAGTCTGGATCACGTCCACGACCTGATGCTGCGGATTGAGCACGGCAATCTGGCGCCATTTGTCAAAGGTCAGGCAGGGATGCGAGATATCGAAACCGAGCATGTCGCCGACCTTGATATCGTCGCCCGCGCTGATCTGCAGATAGGCGTGCTGGTCCATCATGCCGGTCAGCTGCCAGTGCGCCGGCGTCGCTGTCGGCGCCGCATTGCCGGGGCGATATTGCAAGGCCGGCAAAGGCAGGCCGGCATCGAAAGCGGCGTCGCGCTTGCCGAGTGCGATGATGGCCTTGCCGGCTTCCGGAATCGATTGCACATAGGCCCACAACTGAAGAGCCGGCTGCAATTCGCTGCGCATCTTGCGGGCGATAGGATTGCGGGTCTGGATCTGCGCCTGCGCCGCGCGATAGATGCCGACGTCGTGCGTCAGGTAGCAGCCGGGGCGCAGCACAACGTCCAGCGGCAGACCGATATCGGTCTTGGCGAATTCCTCGGCGACCACGTCGTACCAGGCCGAACCGGCGCCGGTCAGGATCACCGGCCGCATGGCACTACCCTCGGCGCGGGCGGCAAAGGCGCCATCTGCGGCCAGCTGTTTGGCGCAGGCGACTGCGTGCTGCAGGAAGGCGCGGATGTCGGCTTCTTCTTTCAGCACGCCTTCATAGACTTCGACCCCGGCCAGCACCAGGCTGTCCGGCCAGCGCGCCAGCGCCGCCAGCACTGCTTCCTGCTGTTGCGGATTGCGGATGCCGGTGCGGCCGCCGTCAGGACCCAGTTCCAGCAGCACGTGCAATTTTTGCCGGCGCGCCTGGAAGAAGGCGCCCAGCTGGTCGACGCCGTCGGCCGAATCGACCAGGCAGCAGAAATCAAATGAAGCATCCTCCAGCAGATCGGCAATAATTGCCATGTTCTGCTTGCCGACCAGCTGGTTGGCCATGATCACGCGCCGCACGCCATGCTGATAGGCGACCCGGGTCTGGTGTGCGGTAGCCAGGGTGATGCCCCAGGCGCCGCCGGCCAGCTGGCGCGCAAACAACTTGGGCGCCATGGTGGTTTTGCCGTGCGGCGCCAGCTTGACGCCGTATTCGCTGACGAACTGCTGCATCCACTGCAGATTGTGGTTCATGCGCTCTTCATACAGCACGGCAGTCGGCAGGCTCAGGTCTTCCCGCAGCAGATTCCAGTTGAGCGCCTTGGCGTCGGCGGCAGTCAGCGCTTGCTGAAATGCGCCCAGTCCCTTGTTCAGGGGATCGATCAGGGCGGCCTCGGCATTGCGTGCGCCCAGATTGTGATTGTTTGTAACATCCATGTTCAAGCCCTTTCGTCATAATTCGTTTGACGTAATCATATCCTTGAATTTACTATATTAGAAGCATGTTACAAAGTAACATAGGATTTTTTTCCGGCAGCAAGCCGATGACCGCTGCGCTGACCGGCTGTTGCTTTAAATGCAAAAATAAGCCGGCTGTACTGGGTCGCCATCGAATCAGATTAGAACATATGAGTCATTCATTCGATATTGTTTCGCGCATCGCCGAGCGCAGCGGCCAGTTGCGGCTGGCTGAGCAAAAAGTGGCGCAGGCGATCCTGGGCGACCTGCCGTTCGCCGCCAGCGCCAGCATCCAGACATTGGCCAGCCAGGCCGGCGTCAGCGAAGCCAGCGTCACCCGTTTCGCCAAAGCTATCGGCTGCCGCGACGTGCGCGAGCTGAAGATGAACCTGGCGCAGGCGGCGGCCATCGGCCAGCGCTTTTTGCGGGTGGAGGACGCGGGCGAGGAAACGCAGCTGCCGCAGATTGTCGACATGGTGTATGCCGACATCCACAAGGTATTGGAAGTGAACCGCAGCCTGCTGAACCAGGAGGTGCTGCTGCAGGCGGCGCAGACGCTGCTGCAGGCGCGCATGATTTACGCCTTTGGCATGGGCGGCGGCTCGACTATGCTGTCAGATGAGGCACGCTACCGGCTGGTGCGGCTGGGGCGCCCGGTAGCCACCTACCACGACGCGCTATTGCAAAAAATGGTGGCGGCCACGCTCGACAAAAGCGATGTGGTGCTGGCCTTGTCCACCACCGGCAACGTCGCCGAGCTGAACGCCAGCTGCAAGGTCGCCAAGGAATACGGCGTGCGCGTGGTGGCGATCACTGCGCTCGGTTCGCCGCTGGCGGCGCTGGCCGACGTGCTGCTGCCGCTGAAGTCGCTGGAAACCGATTTTATTTTCAAGCCTTCGTCATCGCGCTACGCCATGATGATGGCGCTGGATGTGCTGATGACCGAACTGGCGCTGCTGCAGAAGGATCGCAGCCAGGAGTTGCTGCGGCGCCTGAAATTCACGCTGGACACGCATCGCGGCGGCAGCAGCCGCGAGCCGTTGGGAGATTGAGATGAGCAGTGAACTGAACACAGGCAAACAGGCGGCGATACGCGCATGCGATACGCTGATACTCAACGTGGCGGTGATCGACGGCAGCGGCAGCGCGCCGTACGCCGCCGATGTCGCGCTTGACGGCGGCCGCATCGTGCGGATCGACAGCGGCGGCGCCTTGCTCGGCTGGCATGCAGGGCAAGTGATCGACGGCAAGGGCAAAGTGCTGAGCCCCGGCTTCATCGATGTCCACACGCATGACGACACCAATGTGATCCGCACCCCGGCGATGCTGCCCAAGCTGTCGCAGGGCGTGACCACGGTGGTGGTCGGCAACTGCGGCATCAGCGCCGCGCCGGTCAGCCTCAAGGCGGAGCCGCCGGATCCGATGAACCTACTGGGCGAAGCGAGCGCCTTCAGCTATCCCACCTTCGCCTCTTACGTTGCGGCGGTCAACCAGGCGCAGCCGTCCATCAACGTAGCGGCGCTGATCGGCCACACCGCCTTGCGCAGCAACCAGATGGACCGCCTCGACCGCGCCGCCAGCGACAGCGAAATCGCCGCCATGTGCGCGCAGTTGCGCGAAGCGCTGGCACATGGCGCGCTCGGCCTCAGCACCGGCCTGGCCTATGGCAATGCGATCATGGCGCCGACCGCGGAAGTGCTGGCGCTGGCAGAGCCGCTGGCCGAAGCGGGCGCTCTCTACGCTACCCATCTGCGCAGCGAATTCGCCGATATCCTGGAAGCCATGGACGAAGCCTTCCGCATCGGCAAGCACGCACGGGTGCCGGTGGTGATCTCGCACATGAAATGCGCCGGCGTCGAGAACTGGGGCCGCAGCGGCGAAGTGCTGGCGGCGCTGGAACAGGCGCAGCGCTACCAGCCGGTCGGCTGCGACTGCTATCCCTACACCGCCAGTTCGTCCACCCTGGATTTGAAGCAGGTGACCGACACCATCGACATCATGGTGACCTGGTCCGAGCCGGAACCGGCGATGGGCGGCAAGATGCTGGCCGCCATCGCAGCCGAGTGGCAAGTCAGCCTGATGGACGCGGCGCGCCGCCTGCAGCCGGCCGGCGCGGTCTATCACTGCATGACGGACGACGACGTCAACCGCATCCTGAGCCATCCGGCGACGGTGGTCGGTTCCGACGGCTTGCCCAACGATCCCTTGCCGCATCCGCGCCTGTGGGGTGCGTTCCCGCGCGTGCTGGGCCACTACAGCCGTGAGCAGAAGCTGTTCCCCCTGACCGTGGCGATCCGCAAGATGACCGGCCTCTCGGCTGAGCGTTTCGGCTTGAGCGAGCGCGGCCTGGTGCGTGAAGGCTATTGGGCCGACCTGGTCCTGTTCGATCCGGAAACGGTGCGCGATGCCGCAACCTTTGCCGATCCGATGCAACCGGCTGAGGGCATCGAGGCGGTCTGGGTCAACGGCGCCTTGTCTTATCTGGGCGGCGCGGAAAAAGCGCCGACGGCATTGCGGGCGGGGCGCTTCCTGGCGCGGCAAGCTGGGGTCAAGGGAAGTATGTAGAGGTAGGGGCGGGGCGGACTGGCTGCAGAGGCCGGCCGCGGCAAGTTGGATTTTATTTTTTTACAGAGGAATAATCATGACGATCAAACGATACGGTGTTGAAGGTGGTTCTGGAACCGGCGGCCAGCATCTGCCATTCGCCCGCGCGGTGGAAGCCGACGGCTGGCTGTATGTGTCCGGCCAGGTGGCGATGGTGGATGGTGAAGTGATCGACGGCGGCATCGTCGCCCAGTCGCACCAGGCCATCCGGAACGTGCTGGCGATCCTGAAGGAAGCCGGCTACGGTCCGGAACACGTGGTACGCTGCGGCGTCTGGCTCGACGATACGCGCGATTTCCAGTCGTTCAACCGCGTCTTCAAGGAATATTTCGGCGCCAATCCGCCCGCCCGCGCCTGCGTGCAGTCGGCGATGGTGGTCGATTGCAAGGTGGAAGTCGATTGCATCGCCTATAAAAAGTAAGCCGGGTTCAGGCTGCAATGTCTATAGTGCCTGGGCGACCCCGGCTCGTCGGCCACGTCTGGGCGACCCCGTCATCCCCGCGTTTGTAGAGATGCGTATGGCGGTGTAAAAAATAAAGCAAACTTTAGGAGGATTTGATGGAGATGGTTCAGGGAAATCTGTTGCTGCTCTACGCGGTGATTGCAGTGATCGCACTGGTGGTGCTGATCGCCAAGTTCAAGATGAATCCGTTCATCGTACTGATCGTGGTATCGGTGATCTTGGGTCTGGTGGTCGGCATGCCGATGGCCAGCATCGTCAAGTCGTATGAAACCGGAGTCGGCGGGGCGCTGGGACACATCGCGCTGGTGGTCGGCCTGGGCACCATGTTCGGCAAGATGATGGCCGAATCGGGCGGCGCCGAGCGGGTCGCCAATACGCTGATCGGCGTCTTCGGGCCGAAGAGAGTGCACTGGGCCATGATGGTGGTGGCGCTGATCGTCGGTTTGCCGGTGTTCTTTGAAGTCGGTTTCGTGCTGCTGATCCCGATCGCCTTCAACATCGCCAAACGCACCGGGACTTCGATGATCATGGTCGGGATTCCAATGGTTGCCGGCCTGTCCGTGGTGCACGGGCTGATCCCGCCGCATCCGGCCGCGCTGTTCGCCGTAACCGCCTACAACGCCGATATCGGCCGCACCATCATGTATGCGCTGATCGTCGGCGTCCCTACTGCGATCATTGCCGGTCCGCTGTTTGCCAAGCTGATCAGCCGCTTCGTCGTGCCCAATCCTGACAATCCTCTGATTGCGCAATTTGTCGAGGAAGACAAAGGCCGTGAATTGCCAGGTTTCGGCATCACCATTGCCACCATCCTGTTGCCGGTGGCGCTGATGTTGATCGGCAGCTGGGCCGACTTGTTTTTCACGCCCAAGACTTTCGCCAACGATTTCCTGCGCCTGATCGGCAATTCGGTGATCGCACTGTTGATCGCCACGCTGGTGAGTTTTTACACCTTCGGCAAGGCACGCGGCTTTGATCGCGCAGCGATTCTGAAATTCACCACGGAGTGTCTGGCGCCTATCGCCGGGATCACGCTGATTGTCGGCGCCGGCGCGGGTTTCGGCCGGATCCTGATCGACGGCGGGGTGTCCAAGGCGATTGTCGAACTCGCCAATAATGCCCATTTGTCGCCGTTGCTGCTGGGCTGGTTCGTGGCTGCGCTGATCCGCGTGGCCACCGGTTCGGCCACTGTCGCCATGACCACGGCCTGCGGCATCGTCGCGCCTATCGTCACCGCCGGCGGCGTCGCCGTCAGGCCGGAACTGATGGTGCTGGCGACCGGCGCCGGGTCGCTGATCCTGTCGCACGTGAACGACGGCGGCTTCTGGCTGGTCAAGGAATACTTCAACATGACCGTGACGGAAACCTTCAAGACCTGGACCGTGGCCGAGACTATCATTTCGGTGGTGGCCTTGTTGCTGACCTTGGGCCTTGCTACCGTGATCTGATCGATCTCAAGCTAACGGCAACACCGTGAACAGCCTGCAGGATGTGATCCTGCAGGCTGTTTTTCCATGTGCCGAGAGCGCTAGTCACCGAATCGAAGCAGGTTTGCCGGAGTATTCCGCTGCTGTGCATGAATTGATAAATATAGTGAATTCATCCACTATTTAAGATGCGGCACGGCAATATATGTGGATTTTATGGTATTAAGGTAAGCAGCAATTTTGTTGAAAAACCAATGCGCCTGAGCATGCGCTGTTGCAGGGAGCAACAGTCGACTTTGGCGGCAATCGGCAAAAAAGCCCCCTAAAACCACAATATCGATCCAGCCATGAAAATCCTGAGAAAATTTCTGGTCGCGCTTGCCGCGGCCTTTATCGCGCTCACCTGCGCCGCCCAGACGGCCGAAACCCAGGTTGAAATCAAGGCGGCCGTTGCCGCGGCAAACAAGGCCATGGTGGAGGGGCCAAGCAAGATCGAACTGAGCGACCAGGCTACTTTTTCTCTACCCCAAGGTTATGGCTTCATACCGGCTGCCGCCGCGGCGCGCTATCTGCGCGCTGTCGGCAACGTCATTGATGACAAGTCGCTGACCGGCGTCATCGTCCCCACGACTAAAGGCGGCGACTGGTTTGCTACCGTCGAGTTCAAGAAAGAGGGCTATGTGCGCGACGACGATGCCCGCGACTGGAAGGCCGACGGCATGCTGAAGAGTTTGCGCGATGGCACAGAACAGTCGAATGCAAGCCGCAAGGAACGCGGCATCCCCGAGGTTGAAGTAGGCGGCTGGGCGGAAGCGCCAACCTACGATTCGACAACCCATCGTTTGCTCTGGTCCCTGATCGTGCGCGATAAAGGCGCCGTGGCCAATGACCCGCAAACCGGCGTGAACTACCGTACCCTGGCGCTTGGCCGCGACGGTTATCTGACCTTGACCATGGTGACCGGCCTGTCGTCCCTGGCTACGGACAAGCCGATCGCAAACAATCTTCTCGCGGCAATCGACTATCACCAGGGCAAGCGCTACGAAGATTTCTCGGCATCGACCGACCACGTCGCGGAATATGGCCTGGCGGCCCTGGTGGTCGGCGTCGCTGCCAAGAAAATCGGCCTGATTGCGGTGATTGCCGCGTTCGCCGCGAAATTCTTCAAGATCGGCTTGCTGGCTGTGCTTGCCTTCGGCGCCGCCATCAAGCGATTCTTCAAGCGGGAACCGAAACCTGCGCCGCCGCCAGTCAATCCGGTGGATGCCGAAGAGTCGCCGTTTGCGCGACCCCAGTTTCCTCAGGCTGCACCTGACAGCAAGTCTGACCGTCCGGCTGACGCCAGTGATCCGGTCAATCATGCCTGAAGGCGCAGGCCATGACTAAACTGCTATTCCTGCTGCTGGGAGGCCTGAAGCTCGGCAAGGTCCTGACCACCTCCGGCACCATGTTGTTATCAATCGCGGTCTATGCGATGTTCTACGGCTGGCGTTACGCAGCGGGCTTCGTGCTGTTGCTGTTCGTGCATGAAGCCGGCCACTATCTGGCGGCGCAGCGGCGCGGCCTGGCAGTGGGCGCGCCGACCTTCATCCCATTTGTCGGCGCCTGGATCCAGATGAAAGACATGCCGCACGATGCCGAAACAGAAGCCTATGTCGGCCTTGCCGGGCCCCTGGTCGGCACGGCGGGAGCGCTGGTTTGCTATTTTGCCGGACGCCAGTATGACAGCAACCTGCTGCTGGCCTTGTCGTATGCGGGTTTTTTCCTGAACCTGTTCAACATGATCCCGCTGTCGCCGTTTGACGGCGGCCGCATCACTGCCGTGCTGTCGCCGCGCATATGGTTTGCCGGCGTTCCTGTGCTGGTTGCCCTATTCGTCTACCGTCCGACGCCTCTGCTGATCGTGGTGGCGCTTCTCGCCTTGCCGCAACTGAAGCGCGCCTGGAACTATGACGCCAGCAGTCCGGAAAACCAGCAGTACTACGGCATAGAACCCTCAGTGAAGGCAACTTATGCGTTTTACTACCTGGCTTTGCTGACATTCCTGGTGCTGATGACGCATGGCGTGCACGATATGCTGGCGCCGGTTCACAGCAGCTGACTGTAGCCGTTTATTCCCACTTGGGCGGCCTGCCGGCCACGACTGCGCCGCCATCCGGCCACTACGGTGTTGCCTTGCCGATGGTTTGTCATTCTTGCGTCACATTGCGTCCTTACAATCAATAATGTCATATTGGAATCACCGACATTTTTTATTGCAACCTCGCTCACTCTTCCCACCGGACCATGACTTTCCCACTGCTCAACCGCGAACTCGGCGTCCTCGCCTTCAATGAACGCGTCCTGGCGCAAGCCGAGGACCCTGCGGTGCCGCTGCTGGAACGGCTGCGTTTTGTCTGCATCACCAGCAGCAACCTGGATGAATTTTCAGAAATCCGCATGTCCGGCTTGCAGGAGCAGATCCGGGTAGCGGTCGATGGCGTGACGCCGGATGGCATGTCGCTGCAGCACGCCTACAGCACCATCAGCGAGCGTGCGCAGAAGCTGGTGGCACGCCAGTACGCCTTGTTCAATGAGGTCTTGCTGCCGGCGCTGAATGCCGAGGGCATCGCGTTTTACCAGGAATCCGAATGGACCGATGAGCAGACCGCCTGGGCCCACGAATTTTTCAAGACCGAGCTTTTGCCGGTGTTGACGCCGATCGGCCTCGATCCTGCCCATCCCTTTCCGCGGGTGTTGAACAAGAGTTTGAATTTCGCCGTCAAGATGAGCGGCAAAGATGCCTTCGGGCGCGAGACCGAACTGGCCATCGTCCAGGCGCCGCGGGTCTTGCCGCGCCTGGTGCGGATGCCGGAACATCTGTCGCACCATGCCTATGGCTTCGTGCTGCTGAGCAGCTTCATGCAGCGCTTTGTCGGCGAACTGTTTCCGGGCTTGTCGATCGGCGGCTGTTATCAGTTCCGGGTGACCCGCAACAGCGACCTGTTTGTCGATGAGGATGAAGTGACCGATCTGCGCCTGGCGCTGCAGGGCGAACTGCCGACCCGCCAGCTCGGCAATGCGGTGCGCCTGGAAGTGGCCGACGGCACGCCGGCGTCGCTGGTGCAGCGCCTGCTGAACCAGAACGGCCTGGCGCCGGCCGACTGCTACCGGGTCAACGGCGCCGTCAACCTGGTGCGGCTGATGCCGTTGCCCGATCTGGTCGATCGCCCGGACCTGAAATTTGCGCCGCATTCGCCGGTGCTGCCGAAAGCCTTCGTCACCGGCGCTTCGGTGTTCGACATCATCGACCAGAACGATGTCTTGCTGCACCATCCCTATGAAAGCTTCCAGCCGGTGCTGGAGCTGCTGCAGCAGGCGGCGATCGATCCCGATGTGCTGGCCATCAAGCAGACCATTTACCGCACCGGCAACGACTCGCCGCTGATGGGCACGCTGATGCAGGCGGCCAAGAACGGCAAGGAAGTCACGGTGGTGCTGGAACTGATGGCGCGCTTCGACGAAGAAACCAATATCGGCTGGGCCGCCAAGCTGGAGGCAGTCGGCGCCCATGTGGTGTATGGCGTGTTCGGCTACAAGACGCATGCCAAGATGCTGTTGATCGTGCGCCGCAAGCGGCACGCCAAGCACACCAAGCTGAAGCGCTATGTGCATCTCGGCACCGGCAACTATCATCCGAAAACCGCTCGGCTGTACACCGATTTCGGCCTGATGACCAATGACGACAAGATCTGCGAAGACGTGCACAACGTGTTCCAGCAGTTGACCGGTTTCGGCAAGCAGGTGCCGCTCAAGCGCCTGTGGCAGTCGCCGTTCACCTTGCACGCCAATGTGCTGCATGCGATCCAGAAAGAAGTGGATGCGGCCAAGGCTGGCAAGCAGGGTTATATCATCGCCAAGATGAACGCCTTGCTGGAACCGACTGTGATTGAGGCCCTGTACCTGGCTTCCCAGGCCGGGGTCAAGATCCAGCTGTTGATTCGCGGCGTCTGCGCCTTGCAGCCGGGCGTGCCGGGATTATCGGAAAACATCAAGGTGCGTTCGGTCATCGGCCGTTTCCTGGAACATCACCGGGTGTTTTATTTCTACGCCGACGGCGAGGAGCACGTGATGCTGTCAAGCGCCGACTGGATGGACCGGAATCTGTTCCGCCGCATCGAAACCGCGTTCCCGATCCAGGACAGCAAGCTCAAGCGGCGCGTCATCGAAGAGAGCTTGCTGGTGCATCTGCAAGACAATGCCTCGGCCTGGGACATGGATAGCGAAGGCAGCTACCAGCGCGCCAGTCCGGGCGAAGACGCGCCGCTGGTCAGCCAGACCGACCTGCTGTCGCGTTTCTGATTCACGCTTCTCGCTTCTGTGTTCCGCTTCTGTGTTCCGCTTCTGAGTCCTGCTTCTGAGCCCAGATATCAGTTGGATTTGTGCGCCTGCCCGAGCTTGCGCTCAAGCCGGCTCTGCAGGCGTTCAAAGCAGATGCTCAGGCACCAGTAGATTGCGGCGGCTGCCAGGTACAGCGGCAGCGGCCGGAAGGTCACGGCAATCACTTCCTTGGTGGCCAGCATCAGTTCGGTCACGGTGATGACCGAGACCAGCGAAGTATCCTTGATCAGGCTGATCAGGGTATTGCTCATGGATGGCACCGCGATCCTGATCGCTTGCGGAATGATGATATGGCGCAGGGTTTGCCCGTAGTTCAGGCCGAGGCTGTAGCTGGCCGACCACTGGCCGCCGTGCACGCCAAGGATCGCGCCGCGCAAGCTTTCCGAGAGATAGGCGCCGGCGTTCAGGCTGAGCGCCAGGATGCCGGCCGTCAATGGCGAGAAGCTGATGCCTATGCTCGGCAGGCCGTAATAGATCACAAAGATTTGCACCAGCAGCGGCGTGCCGCGCATCAGGCTGACATACACGGTGGCTGGCCATTGCGCCCAGCGCGAGGGCAGGATGCGGGCAATCGCCAGCGGGAAGCCGAGCAGCAGGCCGCCCAGCATCGACGCAACTGCAAATATCAGGGTGTAGCCGACGCCGCGGAACAAAGTGGGCGCTGCCTGCTGCAGCAAATCTAGTAATTCCATAGGCTCTTTGTTCTAGATTTTCTTGCTTAAAAAAACATCCCCGCGGTGGGCGGGGATGTCTGGTTTGAGACAAGTGTAGCGCGAATCGGCTTATTGCGCAGATGGCGCTTTGCTAACATCGAAGCCGAACCATTTGAACGAGACTTGCTTGAAGCTGCCGTCTTTCAGGATCTCGTCGAGCGCCTTGTTCAAAGCCGCTTCAAATTTCGGATTGCCTTTTTGGAAAGGAATGCCGATCTTGTCGATGTCGCCGAAAGTGGCGCCAGCCTTCAAGGGCAGGTTCGAGCTTTTCAGCAGGTAGCCAACCAGCAGGCGGTCGTTCAAGGCGGCGTCGATGCGGCCGCTGGCCAGGTCGGCCAGGTATTCAGGCGAGCCGGGATAGGTTTTGACATCGATGCCCGGCACGGCCTTGGCTTTTTGCTCGAAATTGGTGCCCTGGCCGAGGCCGAGCTTGTAGCCCTTCAGCGATTCCAGGGTCGGGAAACTGCGCTTCTCGTCTTTGCGGACAATCAGCTGGGCGCTGGAAAGGGTGTAGGGCTGCGAAAAGTCGAAGGTTTTCTGGCGCGCTTCGGTAATGCCGACCTGGTTCAGGATGACATCGTATTTGCCGGCGCCCAGGCCTGCCAGGATGCCGCTCCATTCCGTTGTCGTGAATTCCGGCTTGACGCCCAGCTTGGCCGCCAGCAATTTGGCGACGTCGACTTCAAAGCCGCTCAGCTCGCCGCTCTTCTGATCCTTGAAATTGAAGGGCGGGTAGTTGCCTTCCATTGCGACCCTCAAGGTGCCGCGGGATTTGACGGTATCGAGCAGATCTGCTGCGAAGGCGTTCAGCGTGACGCCGGTGATCAGGATTGCCGCTGCAATCTTGCTGAGTCGGGACAGTGTTGTGGCCATTTTTTATCCTTAGGTTGAGGGCACAGACAAGCACAAGGAGGTGTTGCTGGTGACGACTATGTTAAGGGCTTTCCAGGTCAAACGTAAAATGAAGCTTTCTCCATTCTATATGCACTTATTGTCTTTGCATTTTAGATTTTTTTCCGAATTTTTTCAGATGGCAGAAAATCTACTTTCTTAGGGCTTGCCGCTGTTCTTGCGTGCGTTAAGCGCGACAAAAACCAGGTCAGGGCTCTCTGCGCGAGGCCAGTTCGCTGGTCACTGCCGCGAATTGCTCATACAGGCCGGCAAGCTGCGGCTTGCGCTGCTGCAAGGCTTGCAATTGCCGCGCCACGGTCGCCAGGTCGCCGCGCGCAATGGGGCCGGTGAGTGCGGCGGCCGGGCCGAGCCGGAAGGCGTTGGCGGCGCTTTCCGACAAGAGCGGTTCAATCAGCTTGAGCGCCAGTTCCGGCGCGATGCCGGCAGCGGCATACGCTTGCTGGGCGACATCGATCAGGGTCACCAGATAGTTGGACGCAAATACGGCTGCCGCATGGTAAAGGGTTTTTTGTTCGCGCTCGATGGCGACCAGCTGCGCACCGATGGCTTCGAAGGCCGGGCCGAGAATTGCCAGCGCTGCGCTATCGCCTTCGCTGCCGCACCAGGTGCCGGCAAAGCTGTCGGCCACTTGCTGCGGCGAGGCGAAACTGCGGATTGGGTGGATGCTGGCCACTGCTGCGCCAAGCGCGCTGGCGGAGGCAAGTTCGAGCGACGACAGGGCGCCGCTGCAATGAAACACGATGCTGCCAGGCAGCAGCTTGCCGGCGGCTGCAAGAGCGTTGCAGCAGGCGGCGATCTGGTCGTCGCCGGCGGCAATCAGGCAGGCGTCCGCGGGACGCAGATCGTCAAAGGACGAGGCCACCCTGCCTGCGCCGATAAAAGCGCTGGCCTGTTGTGCGCTGGCGGGAGAGCGGTTCAATATGTCGAGCAGGGTAAAAGCCCGCAGATCGCCGCTGCGACGCTGCCACAGCAAACCGAGGCTGCGCCCGAGCTTGCCGCAGCCAATGATGTTCAGCGTTCTGGGGCGTTGCGCAGCGCCGTCCTGGCCGGCGCCTAGTTGCCCAGTTGCTCCAGCGCTTCCTGCTGTTCCAGCCATTCCGCCTCCAGTTGCGTCAGTTCCTTGCTGTAGAACGCCTGATCGGTCAGCAGCGTCGCCAGTTCTTTTTTCTTCTCTTTGTCGTAGATTTCCGGATCGGCCAGGCGGGTGTCGACAGCCGCCTTCTGAGCGCTGCGCTTGGCGATCTGCTCGTCCAGGCGCTTGATGCGCGACTCGATAGGCTTCTTCTGCGCCGCCAGCTTTTGCCGTGCTTCCGCTTCCTGCCGCTTCTGCTCGCGACGGTCGGCGTTGTCGACCACAGGCGCTGCCGGTGCTACCGCGCTGGCGATCTTGGCCTTGCTGCTGGCTTTCGGCAGAGCCGCGTCGGCGGCGCTGTTCTTGGCCGCCAGCTTGGTCTTGAACAGCCAGTCCTTGTAATCGTCGAGGTCACCGTCGAACGGCGCTACCTTGCCGTCAGCGACGATGATGAACTGGTCGGTGGTGGCGCGCAACAGGTGGCGATCATGCGATACAAGCACCAACGTGCCTTCGAACTGCGCCAGCGCCATGGTCAGGGCTTCGCGGGTTTCCAGGTCCAGATGGTTGGTCGGCTCATCCAGCAGCAGCAGGTTAGGGCGCTGCCAGACGATCAGGGCCAGCGCAAGGCGCGCTTTTTCGCCGCCGGAAAACGGCTTGATCGAACTGGTCACCATCGGGCCGTTGAAATTGAAGCTGCCGAGGAAGTTGCGCAGTTCCTGCTCGCGCGTGGTCGGCGCGATCTTGCCCATGTGCCACAGCGGCGATTCGTCGTGGCGCAGCATTTCCACCTGGTGCTGGGCGAAGTAGCCGATCGACAAGCCTTTGCCGAACTGGGCCACGCCGTGCAATGGCTTCAACTCTTCCGCGATGGTCTTGATGAAGGTCGATTTGCCGGCGCCGTTGACGCCCAGCAGGCCGATGCGCTGGCCGATCTGCAGCGAGAAATTGATGCCGGCGACGATCACCTTTTCGGTGACGTCATGGCTGGTTTCGCTTTCAGTGCGATAGCCGGCGCTGACGTCTTCCATCACCAGCAACGGATTCGGCGCGCTCAGCGGCACCCGGAATTCGAACGAGAATTCGGCGGCGGCGCGCAGCGGCGCCAGCTCTTCCATTTTGGCCAGGGCCTTCATCCGGCTCTGGGCCTGGCGCGCCTTGCTGGCCTGGGCCTTGAAGCGGTTGATGAAAGATTCCAGGTGGGCGCGCTGGCGCATCTGCTTTTCCAGGGCGCCGGCGGCCAGTTCCAGCTGCGCCGAGCGCTGGCGCTCGAAGGAAGAATAGTTGCCGGAATAGCGTTTCAGCTTGCGTTCGTCGATATGCACGATCACGTTCACCACGCCGTCGAGAAAATCGCGGTCATGGGAAATGATGATCAAGGTGCCGGCATAGCGCTTGAGCCAGTCTTCCAGCCAGATGATGGCGTCCAGGTCCAAGTGGTTGGTCGGTTCATCAAGCAGCAGCAGGTCGGACGGACACATCAGCGCCTGCGCCAGGTTGAGGCGCATGCGCCAGCCGCCGGAAAAACTGGCCACCGGCTGGTCCATCTGCGACAGCGAGAAGCCGAGGCCGGTCAGCAGCTGCTCGGCGCGCGAGCGCACGGTGTAGGCATCAGCGTCAGCCAGCGCGCTATACAGCTCGCCGATCAGGATGCCGTTCGAGGTGCTTTCCGGTTCGCTTTCCAGGAACGCCAGTTCTTCTTCCAGGCGGCGCAGGGTGACGTCGCCGTCGATCGCGTATTCGATCGCCGGGCGGTCCAGCGCCGGGGTTTCCTGGGCAACGTAGGCCATGCGCCACTTCGACGGAAAATCGATTTCGCCGAGGTCGGCATGCAGCTCCCCGCGCAGCAGTCCAAACAGGCTGGACTTGCCGGCGCCGTTGGCGCCGATCAGGCCGATCTTGTCGCCCGGGTTGAGGGTGACGTCGACATTGTCGAGCAAAGGCTTGACGCCGCGCATCAGGGAAACTTGTTGAAAACGTATCATGTCTACTATCTACTTGCTAAATGAATGGCCATGCATGCGTCAGCGGCATGCCGGTCGTGATGATCGTGCTGATTGTGCTAGGTTCGGCAAGGGCGGTGGACCCTTGCCGGTGATGCTGGATTATGGCAGCTGGTCGGCGGTCAGCAGGAACACCATGTCGTCGCCGGCGCTGGTCGAGACCCAGGTCATTTCCAGGTCCGGGAAGGCCGCTTCGGCGAAGGCGCGCTCGTTGCCGATCTCGACCACCAGGATGCCGTTTGCGGTCAGGCGCTGCTTGGCGCCGGCGACGATCTGGCGCACCAGGTCCATGCCGTCGCTGCCGCCTGCCAGGGCGATCTGCGGTTCGCGCAGGTATTCCTGCGGCAGCTTGCCCATCGAACCGGAGTTCACGTACGGCGGGTTGGTGACGATCAGGTCGTACTTTTTCGGCGGCACGTTGCTGTACAAATCGGATTCGATCAGCGTGATGCGGTCCTGCAGCTCATAGTCGTCGACGTTGCGGCGCGCTACCGCCAGGGCGTCCGCCGAGATATCCGCAGTGTCGACATGGGCTTCGGGGAAGGCATCGGCCAGCATGATCGGCAGGCAGCCGGAGCCGGTGCACAGCTCCAGGATGTTGCTGACCGCCGACGGCTCTTGCAGCCACGGCGAGAAATGGTCGGGAATCAGTTCGGCGATGAAGGAACGCGGCACGATCACGCGCTGGTCGACATAAAACCGGTAGTCGCCCAGCCAGGCCTCGTGGGTGATGTAGGCGGCCGGCAGGCGGTCGACGCTGCGTTTTTCGATGACTTGCAACACCGCTTCGATTTCATGCGGCAGCAGGCGCGCATCGAAGAACGGTTCGATCTTGTCCAGCGGCAGCTTCAGCGTATGCAGGATCAGGTAGGCTGCCTCATCCAGCGCGTTGCTGCTGCCATGGCCGAAGAACAGGCCGGCGGTATTGAAGCGGGTCACTGCATAGCGCAGCAAGTCGCGGATGGAGGTAAAGGATTGTGGTGTCATGGTGCAGATTATAAAGGTAGGGCGGGTGTGCGGCGGCTTGGCCGCCGGGGTCGCGAAAGTGTCAGGCGGATTTTATCGGAAATGCCAGGCCGAATGGGTCTTAGCGAGACAAGAAGCCCGCTAAGGCATTGATTTTGTTGTTATTTGTTCAAATTAGAGCAAATAAGGCCGCAACAATGTGCGGCCATCTGCGGCTGCGAACTGTTTGTGCAACATTTGCGTGCCGCTAAGCGGCTGAAGACGGCAGCAAGTTTTCCAGGGTGCGCCGGTAAATGTTTTTCAGCGGATCGATGAACTGGACTTCAACGTGTTCGTCGATTTTGTGGATGCTGGCGTTAGGCGGGCCGAATTCGATCACCTGCGGACAGATCTGCGCGATGAAACGTCCGTCGGAGGTGCCGCCGGTAGTCGATAGTTCGGTGTTGATGCCGGTTTCCACCTTGATCGCGGAAGAAATCGCTTCACTCAATGTGCCGCGCGGCGTCAGGAACGGCCGGCCGCCTACGGTCCAGGCCAGCGTGTATTCCAGGCCGTGCTTGTCCAGGATCGCATGCACCCGCTGCTGCAAGCCTTCGACCGTGCTGGCGGTGGAAAAGCGGAAATTGAAATCGATCACCACTTCGCCGGGAATCACGTTGGAAGCGCCGGTGCCGCCGTGGATATTCGACATCTGCCAGGAAGTCGGCAGGTAGTATTCATTGGCCTCGTCCCACTTTTCGGCAGCCAGTTCAGCCAGCGCCGGGGCGGCCAGGTGGATAGGATTTTTCGCCAGCTGCGGATAGGCGATGTGGCCCTGCACGCCTTTCACGGTGAGCTTGCCGGACATGGTGCCGCGGCGGCCGTTCTTGATCATGTCGCCCAGCGTCGAGCTGGAGGTCGGCTCGCCGACGATGCAGTAATCCAGCTGTTCGCCGCGCGCCTTGAGCTTGTCGCATACCACCACGGTGCCGTCGGTGGCCGGACCTTCTTCATCGCTGGTGATGAGGAAGGCAATCGAGCCGCTGTGGCCGGGACAGGCCTGGGTGAATTCTTCCACCGCCACCACCATCGCCGCGATCGATGTCTTCATGTCGGCTGCGCCGCGGCCGTACAGCTTGCCGTCGCGATGGCTGGGAAGGAAGGGATCGGATTGCCACTGCTCGCGCGGTCCGGTAGGGACCACATCGGTATGGCCGGCAAACACCAGCAGCGGACGTTCAGTGCCCTTGCGCGCCCACAGGTTGGTGACGTCGCCGGACTGGATGGTTTCGCAGGCGAAGCCGAGCGGCGCCAGCAGTTCGATCAGGAGCGCCTGGCAGCCCTTGTCCTGCGGCGTGACGGAGGAGAGGGCGATCAGTTGTTCGGCCAGTGCCAGGGTTTTGCTGTGCTTGTTCATGTGCGGCATTTCAATGGTGTTGCGGTAAAGGGTTTGCTGGCTTATTGGCTGAAGATTTCCTGGTACAGCGCATCCGAAAACCCGACATAGGCTTGCTTGCCGGTGTACAGCACAGGGCGCTTGATGATGGACGGCAGCTCCATCATCAAGGGTGTGGCGCTGATGCCGTCGGTAATGCCGTTGCGGCGCTGTTCCGACAGGCCGCGCCAGGTCGTGCCCTTGCGGTTGACCAGCGTATCCCAGGGAATGTCCGCCAGCCAGGTGGCGATCAGCTCGGCGCTGACGCCGTCTTTCTTGAAATTGTGAAACGTGTAGGCGATCTCCTGGTCTTCCAGCCAGGTGCGGGCTTTCTTGACCGTGTCGCAGTTGGGAATGCCGTAAAGAGTAATTGCCATAGATGAATTCGTTTGCCGCAGAATTTGCTGCAGATAATGAGGATGCTTAAAGATCCAGGGTAAATTCGGTGAAGGTCGCGCCTTCGACGCGTTCCGGTTCCGGCGCAATCGGCGCCAGGTTTTTCTTCGAACTCGGCGTGTGGTTGTTGATCAGCCAGTACAGATTGCTTGGCGAATCGGCATGCTCCAGCGCTTCGTCCTGGGTGATGACGCCGTCCTCGATCAGTTGCATCAGCGCCTGCTCGAAAGTCTGCGAACCGGGCGCCAGGCTCTTTTCCATCGCTTCCTTGATCTGGCTGATGTTGTCTTCCTCGATCAGTTCGGAAACATGGCGTGTGTTGAGCATGATTTCCACCGCCGGCGTGCGTTCGCCGTCGACAGTGCGGACCAGGCGCTGCGAAACGATCGCCGCCAGGGTCGAAGCCAGGTCTTCCAGCAGCGCCGGACGGTTTTCCATCGGATAGAAACTGATCACGCGGTTCAGCGCGCGGTAGGTGTTGTTGGCGTGCAGCGTCGAGACCACCAGGTGGCCGGACTGGGCGTAGGCGAGGGCGGCCGACATGGTCGCCTTGTCGCGGATTTCGCCGATCAGGATGCAGTCCGGCGCCTGCCGCAGGGCGTTTTTCAGGGCGCCGCTGAGATCGGTGGTGTCACTGCCGATTTCGCGCTGGTTGACGATGGAGCGATGGTTCTGGAACAGGAATTCGATCGGATCTTCCAGGGTCAGGATATGGCCGGCCTGGGTCTTGTTGCGATAGTCCAGCATCGAGGCGATGGTGGTCGACTTGCCGGAACCGGTGGAGCCGACGATCAGCAGCAGGCCGCGCTTGCGGCCGATCAGGTCGAGCAGCGCCGGCGGCAGGCGCAGTGTCTCGAATGCAGGAATATCGATCGGGATATAGCGGATCACGGCCGAAATGCTGCCGCGCTGGCGGAATGCCGAGAAGCGGAAACTGCCGATGCCGGCGACCGGCACCCCGAGATTCAATTCATTGTTGCGCTCCAGCTCCTGCAGACGTTCGGCGGGCAGCACTTCTTTCAGCAGCAACAGGATGGTGTTGTCATCCATGTTCTGCTGATTGACCGGGACCATCTGGCCCTTGATCTTGAGATGAATGGGCGAGCCCGGCGCCAGGAACATGTCCGATGCTTCCTTCTCCCGCATCAGACGAAACAAGCGATCCATTGCCATCAAAAACTCCTTAGTTTATTTTTATTTGTTTTATTCGTTTTATCTGGTCGCTGGGGACGAAGCCGCACTATCCGTGCAGCTCCATCCCGCCAGTATCAAGCTTCGCGCAGCAGTTCGTTGATGCCGGTCTTGGCGCGGGTCTTGGCGTCGACGCGCTTGACGATGACCGCGCAGTACAGGCTGTATTTGCCGTCGGCCGAAGGCAGGCTGCCCGACACCACTACCGAGCCCGACGGGATGCGGCCATAGCTGACTTCGCCGGTGGCGCGGTCATAGATCTTGGTCGACTGGCCGATGTAGACGCCCATCGAGATCACCGAGTTTTCTTCCACGATCACGCCTTCGACGATTTCCGAACGGGCGCCGATGAAGCAGTTGTCTTCGATGATGGTCGGGTTGGCTTGCATCGGTTCCAGCACGCCGCCGATGCCGACGCCGCCGGACAGGTGGACGTTCTTGCCGATCTGCGCGCAGGAGCCGACGGTGGCCCAGGTATCGACCATGGTGCCTTCATCGACATAGGCGCCGATGTTGACGTAGGACGGCATCAGCACCACGTTCTTGCCGATGAAGCTGCCGTGGCGCGCCACTGCCGGCGGCACCACGCGGAAACCGCCCTTGGCGAAATCTTCGGCGGTGTAGTTGGCGAACTTGGTCGGCACCTTGTCGTAGAACTGCATGTTCTCGCCGGCCGGCATCGGCAGGTTGTCTTCCAGGCGGAACGACAGCAGCACAGCCTTCTTGATCCATTGGTTGACGACCCAGTTGCCGTCGATTTTCTCGGCCACGCGCAGGCTGCCCTGGTTCAGTTCGGCGATGACCTTGGCGACCGCTTCGCGGACATCGGCGGGGGCGGTCTTCGGGGAAAATTCGGTGCGCTGTTCCCAGGCTTGGTCGATAAATGCTTGCAGAGATTGAGTCATGATAGTTGCTGATAAAAAAAGTTTAAAAACATGAATTTGACCATGACGACGGTCAAGCTATATCGTCACGGTGCAATACGTAAGATCAGGCCGTCGCTGCAGGGCGCCCGCCGTCAAGGCCGATGCCGACGAGAAGCTAAAGGCTACGGCAAAATGCGGCAATGCGCTGCGCCGCTTCCAGGCATTCATCGACTTCCGCCACCAGCGCCATGCGTATCCGTTGCCGGCCCGGATTGCTGCCATGGGCGTCGCGCGCCAGATAACTGCCGGGCAATACCGTTACATTATATTCGGCATATAGCCGCTTGGCGAAGTCGGTGTCGGAGATTGCTGCCAATTTGTCTACCTTGGCCCAGAGGTAAAAGCCGGCATCCGGCAGCGCCACGTCCAGTACGGTTTGCAGTACAGGAGTGACCTGTTGAAATTTAGCCATGTATTTGGCGCGGTTTTCGACGACGTGGGTTTCGTCGTTCCAGGCGGCGACCGAAGCCGCTTGCACTGGCGGGCTCATGGCGCCGCCGTGATAGGTACGATACAGCAGGAATTTTTTCAGGATGGCGGCATCGCCGGCGACAAAGCCGGAACGCATGCCAGGCACATTCGAACGCTTGGACAGGCTGGAAAAAGCGATCAGGCGCGGATAACCGGTGCGGCCCAGGATATTGGCCGCTTGCAGGCCGCCCAGCGGCGCTTCCGGCTTGAAGTAAATCTCGGAATAGCATTCGTCGGCGGCAATCACGAAGCCGTGGCGGTCCGACAGCGCAAACAATTCCTTCCAGTCTTCCAGCGACAGCACGGCGCCGGTCGGATTGCCGGGCGAGCAGAGGTAAAGCAGCTTGACGCGCGGCCAGACATCGTCCGGCACGCTGCGGTAATCCGGGGTGAAATTGCGGTCGGGGTCGGAATTGACGAAATACGGCTGGGCGCCGGACAGATAGGCCGCGCCTTCGTAAATCTGATAAAACGGGTTCGGACACATCACCAGCGCATCCCGCTGCGACGGATCCACCACCGTCTGCGCCAGCGCAAACAGCGCTTCGCGCGAGCCGTTGACCGGCAGGATCTGAGTCGCCGGATCCAGCGCCGGCAAGCCGTAGCGGCGCTCCAGCCAGCCGGCGATCGCTGCCCGCAAGGGTTCGGCGCCGATGGTGCTCGGATAGCTGGCCAGGCCGCTCAGGTTGTCGGTCAGCGCTTGCTGGATGAATTTCGGGGTTGGGTGCTTCGGCTCGCCGATACCGAGGCTGATCGCCTTATACGCCGGATTGGGCGTGACGCCGGCGAACAGCGCGCGCAGTTTTTCAAACGGGTAGGGTTGCAGCCGGTCTAGTAATGGATTCACGTGGTTGATGACGGATGAATAACAAAGATGGAAGAGGGAAAACTGCCGTAAACATGCTGTTTGCATTATATACAGAAGTGACCTGTTTGATGGTCGCCATTGCGGATCCGAGAAGCTGGCAAAGGCGGATTCAGCGCTATTTTTTTGCTTTTCATTGTCTTCTTGGAATTTTTCGAGTGCTTGTCCAAGCTGAAGGCAGATACTCTTATGCTCGGCCTTGTCGCGCATGAAGGGTTTGCGACTGAAGTAACAATCATATTTCCCGCGGTTCACAGCCATTCAGATCGCATATATGGTGAGGCGGAATGTTATGATGGCGATCTCCTGCGGGTTTTTTTCCCGTTTTTAGTATGACGGCAGCTTTTTCGCCGACTTTGATAAGAACAGTCGATAACGTGCGTCTAACTTCCATTAAATTATCGGGATTCAAGTCTTTCGTCGATCCCACCAATTTCCAGGTCCCAGGCCAGCTGGTCGGCGTGGTGGGGCCTAATGGCTGCGGCAAGTCCAATATCATCGACGCGGTGCGCTGGGTCTTGGGGGAATCCAAGGCTTCCGAGCTGCGCGGCGAATCGATGCAGGACGTTATTTTCAACGGTTCTTCGCACCGCAAGCCGGCCGGCCGTTCATCGGTCGAGCTGGTGTTCGACAACGGCCTCGGCAAAGCCGCCGGCCAGTGGAGCCAGTACGCTGAAATCGCCGTCAAGCGCACTCTGACGCGCGACGGCACTTCGACTTATTACATCAATAACCAGGCGGTACGGCGCCGCGATATCCAGGATATCTTCCTCGGCACCGGCCTCGGTCCGCGCGCTTACGCGATTATCGGGCAGGGCATGATCTCGCGCATCATCGAGGCGCGTCCTGAAGAATTGCGGATTTTCCTGGAAGAAGCCGCCGGCGTATCGAAGTACAAGGAACGCCGCCGGGAAACCGAAAACCGCCTGAACGACACCCGTGAGAACCTGGTGCGGGTGGAAGACATCCTGCGCGAGCTGAACGCCAACCTGGAAAAGCTGCAGGCGCAGGCCGCGGTTGCGCAAAAATTCCATGAGCTGCAGGGCGACCAGGAAGAGAAGCAGAAGCTGCTGTGGCTGCTGCGCAAGAATGAAGCCAAGAGCGAACAGGAAAAATTCTTCCGCGATATCGAGAAGGCGCAGACCGATCTGGAAGAGCAGACCGCCAAGCTGCGCCATGTGGAAACCGAGCTTGAGCACATGCGCCAGGCGCATTATGCCGCCGGCGACCGCATGCACCAGGCGCAAGGCCATCTGTACCAGACCAATTCCGAGATCGGCAGCCTGGAAGCGCAGATCAAGTTCGTCATCGAATCGCGCAACCGCCTGCAGTCGCAACTCAATTCCCTGACCGCGCAGCGCGATCAATGGCAGCGCCAGGGTACGCAGTTCCAGGACGACCTGGTGGAAGCCGAGATGCATCTGGAAGAACTGATGGCGCGCGTCGAGCAATCGCAGGCAGCGTCGCAGCAGCATAACGACCAGTTGCCGGCGCTGGAGCAGAGCTGGCGCGAAGCGCAGCTGAAGAGCACCGAATCGCGCGGCAAGATCATGCAGATCCAGCAGCAGATCGAACTGGAATCGACCCATCAGCGCAACGCCTCGAACATCCTGAACGGACTGAGCAGCCGGCGTGAACGGCTGGCGCAGGAAAAGAATGGCTTGAACCTGCCGGACAATGCGCACCTGACCAATCTGCGCATGCAGCTGGAAGAGAAACAGGCTGGGCTGGAAGAAGTCGGCATGCAGCTGGAAGAGCTGCAGGAGCAGCAGCCGCGGCTGGAAGAAGAGCGGCGCGATGCGCAGCAGCAGGTCAATGCCGAAAGCGCCAACAATGCGCAGCTGGAAGCGCGCCTGACCGCGCTCAAGCAGCTGCAGGAAAGCGTGCAGACCGAAGGCAAGGTACAGCCCTGGCTGCAGAAACATGAGCTGGCGGAGTTGCCGCGCCTGTGGCAGAAACTGCATATCGACGGCGGCTGGGAAACGGCGCTGGAATCGGTGTTGCGCGAGCGCACCTCTGCATTGGAAATGTCCAACCTGGATTGGGCCAAGGCCTTCTTCAACGATGCGCCGCCGGCCAAGCTTGCCTTGTTTTCGCCGAACGGCGTGGCCTCTGCCGGGCCTGTCGCGTCTGTTGATGCACCGGCCGGCTTGAAGCCGTTCATCAACCTGCTGCAGCTGAACGATCCGGGCTTGCGCGTGCTGATGCAAGACTGGCTGCACAATTTCTACGCCGCCGACGACACCGTGACGGCCTTTGCCGAGCGCAGCAAGCTGCCGCTGGGCGCCAGCTTTGTGACGCGCCAGGGCCATGTGATCAGCAAGAGCGGCGTGCGCTTCTATGCTTCCGATTCGGAGCAGGACGGCATGCTGGCGCGCCAGCAGGAAATCGAAAACATCACCAAGCAGCTGCGCGCCCAGCAGATGCTGGCCGACGAAGCGCGTTCGCGCTCGGTGCGGGCGGAAGCGGCATTGTCGCAAGCCACCCAGCGCCTGCAGGAAATGCGCTTGCGCCACGCCAGCCTGACCCAGGCCGTGCACGGCTTGCAGATCGATGTCATGAAGCTCTCCGAATTGCAGGAGCGTTTCAACCAGCGCAGCTCGCAGATCGCTTCCGACCTGGCGGAAATCGCCGCCCAGGAAAGCGAGCAGCAGCAAGTTAAGATGGAATCGGAAGCCAAGTTCGAACAGCTCGACATGGAGCTGGCCGAGCTGCAGGAAAAACATGAAGACGGCCAGACCGACTACCTGGGCAAGGAGCAGCAGCTCAACGATGCCCGGCAGCGGCTGCGGGAAATGGAGCGGGCGGCGCAAGAAGCGGAGTTCGCGGAAAAATCCCATCGCAACAAGATCGAAGAACTCAAGCGCAGCATCGCCACCGCGCTGGAGCAGGCGGCGCAGCTGTTCGCCAACATGCAGCAAGGCCATCTGGAGCTGGAAAGCCTGGACGACCAGGCCGCGCAAGCCGGCCTGCAGGATTTGCTGGACAAGCGCAGCGAGCAGGAAAGGGCGCTGGCCGATACCCGCCACGAACTCGACCAGGTGTCGCAGAATCTGCGCCAGCACGAAGAAACTCGTTTGCAGGCAGAGCGCAGCCTGCAGCCGCAGCGCGAACGCATCATGGAACTGCAGCTGAAAGAGCAGGCAGCGCGCCTGAACCAGGAACAATACGTGCAGCAGCTGCTCGAAGCGCAGGCGGACGAAGCCGCCTTGAGCGAAAAACTGACCGCCGACATGCGGCCATCGTATCTGCAAGGCGAAGTGACGCGCCTGACCAATGCGATTGCCGGCCTGGGCGCGGTCAACCTGGCGGCGCTGGACGAGCTGGCGCAGGCCTCCGAGCGCAAGAATTTCCTGGATGCGCAAAACGCCGACCTGACCGAAGCCATCAACACGCTGCAAGATGCGATCCACAAGATCGACAAGGAAACCCGCGACTTGCTGCAGGACACCTTCGACAAGGTCAATCATCACTTCGCCGAACTGTTCCCTATCTTGTTCGGCGGCGGCCAGGCCAAGCTGATCATGACCGGCGACGAAATCCTCGATTCCGGCGTGCAGGTGATGGCGCAGCCGCCGGGCAAGAAAAATGCGACGATTCATCTGCTGTCGGGCGGCGAGAAGGCGCTGACGGCGACCGCGCTGGTGTTCTCGATGTTCCAGCTAAATCCGGCGCCGTTCTGTCTGCTCGATGAGGTCGATGCGCCGCTGGACGATGCCAATACCGAACGTTTCTGCAATATGGTCAAGCGTATGTCCGCCAACACGCAGTTCCTGTTCATTTCGCATAATAAGATTGCGATGGAAATGGCGCAGCAGCTGATCGGGGTGACCATGCAGGAGCAGGGCGTATCGCGGATTGTTGCGGTGGATATGGAAGCGGCCAGAAGTTTCGCCAGCGATGCGGTTCCCGCTTAAATGGCGGCCGCGAAGTCCGATGCGGTGCGGCTTGGCTTGCTTGACAACTTTTTGCAGCGACACTAAGCTGGTTTAAGTGTCGCGATGCAATATATTGTAAAAAAATGTCTCAATAATTTTATCTTGAGAGCATATGCAGTAATACTAGTAGCGTTTTTATAAGAACAGCTGGATTCTCAGCAAGACGTAATTATTCGCGTGGTCACTGACAACTATTTTTGAAGTGTTTTTTCCTCGGATCTAATCAATGACCAGACCACGATTTCAATCGCAGATTTATATTTCAAGCGCGTATGCCGGTGACATGGCAGTGTTCGCTATTAAGGCATCAGCAGAATGACAGATTTACAGACCAGCCTGTTCATCATTGGAGGCGCGTTTCTTGTTGGCGTCATTTCCTACAATAAATGGCAGGAATACAAGGCCAAGAAGAGTGTCGAGCGGGCCTTTTCCGGGTCGCATGACGATGTCTTGATGACGCCGCCGGGCAAGGACGAAGGCGAGGCGCCGGTGCGCCACGAGCCGAAACTGTTCGAGAGCGAACATGATGCCGACGCCATGATGGCCGCCGTGCCGCACGACGATATCGAACAAAGCGCGGAGCAGCAGGCGCTGGAGCCGCAAATCGGCAATCCTTCGGCCGGCGTTCCGGCGGCCGCGGCGCCTGCGCCGGCTGCGCGCCGGGATTTGCCTGTCGACGAACTGATCGATTGCGCCATTCCGCTGGCGCTGGAAGCGCCGGTCCGCGGCGACAAGATACTGCCCGCGCTGCAAAGCCTGCGCCATGTCGGCAACAAGCCTATCCATTTCATCGGCGAGGACGCCAACGGCGACTGGGAGCCGGTGGCGCACGGCGGCGTCTACAGCACCTTGCTGGCGGGCGTGCAACTGGCCAACCGCACCAATCCCCTGAATGAAATCGAATACTCCGAACTGGTCAGCCGTTTGCGCCAGATCGCCGACGACCTCGGCGCCGAGCCGGACCTGCCGGACATGATGGAAGTGATGCACACCGCGCGCTCCCTGCATCAGTTCGTGATCGAACACGATGCGCAGCTGGGCGTGAATATCCAGTCGAACGGTGCGCCCTGGGCCATCAGCACCTTGCAGGCGGCGCTGACGCGGCAAGGCTTCGACGCCCGGCCGGAAGGCCGCATGGTGATGTCGGACGGCGACGGCGGCCTGCTGTTCTCCTTGTCGACCAATGCCAGCGCCGTTGCCGAAACCACCAGCCGCCTGACCCTGTTGCTGGATGTGCCGCGCGTCGCTCCCGACCGCGACGGCTATGGCGCGATGGTGGCCTGCGGCCGTTCGCTGGCGGCGCGCCTTGGCGGCGTGCTGGTCGACGACAGCAACCAGCCCCTGGCCGACGTCCAGCTGGCCGAGATCGCCGGCCAGGTCGATGCCTTCTACCGTGAAATGGATGCCGCGGAAATTCCAGCCGGCTCAGTGCGGGCCTTGCGTTTATTCAGTTAATTATGTCATTACAATCATCACATGCCGGCGGCACGGGGAAGCTTACCGATGCCGCCGAATGGCGCTTGCGCGCCGCCTGGCTCGCTGCCGAGCTGAATCGCCACAATCACTCCTATTACGTACTCGACAATCCCTCGATTCCCGACGCCGAATACGACAAGCTGTTTCGCGAGCTGCAGGCGCTGGAACAGGAGCATCCCGAACTGAATACGCCCGATTCGCCAACCCAGCGCGTCGGCGCGGCGCCTTTGCCGCAGTTCGAACAGGTAACGCATTCGATTCCCATGCTATCGCTGGGCAACGGCTTTGAAGACAACGATATCGTCGAGTTCGACCGCCGCGTCAGGGATGGCCTCGACACCCAGGTCGACAGCGAGATCGAATATGCGGCTGAATTGAAATTCGACGGCCTCGCGATTAACCTGCGCTACGAAGACGGCGTGCTGGTGCAGGCAGCCACGCGCGGCGACGGTACTACCGGTGAAAACGTCACCAGCAACATCCGCACCGTGCGCGCGATTCCCCTGCGGCTGCATACCGATAACCCGCCGAAGGTGCTGGACGTGCGCGGCGAGGTGCTGATGTTCAAGGAAGATTTCGCCAAGCTCAACGCCCGCCAGCGCGAAGCGGAAATGAAAGAGTTCGCCAATCCGCGCAATGCCGCGGCCGGCAGCTTGCGCCAGCTCGATTCGCGCATCACCGCGCAACGCACCTTGCGCTTCTTTGCTTACGGCATCGGGACGCTGGAGGGCGCGGCCATGCCGGCGTCGCATTCGGCATTGCTGGACTGGTACAGCGAACTGGGCCTGCCGGTATGCAAGGAGCGCAGCGTGGTCAAGGGCGCCGCCGGCCTGCTGGATTTTTTCCGCGGCATCGGCAGCAAGCGCCCGCAGCTGCCTTACGAGATCGATGGCGTGGTGTACAAGGTCAACCGCCTGTTGCAGCAGCAGACCCTGGGTTTCGTCTCGCGCGCGCCGCGTTTCGCGCTGGCGCATAAATTCCCGGCGGAAGAGGCTACCACCCAGGTGCTCGGCATCGAAGTGCAGATCGGCCGCACCGGCGCCGTGACGCCGGTGGCGCGGCTGGCGCCGGTGTTTGTCGGCGGCGTCACGGTCACCAACGCTACCTTGCATAATGAAGACGAAGTGCGGCGCAAGGATATCCAGATCGGCGATACCGTGATCGTGCGCCGCGCCGGCGATGTGATTCCGGAAGTCGTGTCGTTCGTGGCGGACTTGCGGCCGGCCGATGCGCAAGCGTTCGTCATGCCGACCGCATGCCCGGTCTGCGGCTCGGCGATCGTCAAGCTGGAAGACGAAGCGATCGCTCGCTGTTCCGGCGGCTGGGTCAAGTGCGCCGCGCAGCGCAAGGGCGGCCTGCAGCATTTCGCCTCGCGCCGGGCGATGGATATCGAAGGCCTGGGCGACCAGCTGATCGAACAGATGGTCGACCGCAACATCATCACCACCGCGGCCGATCTGTACAAGCTGGGTTTGTCGAAGCTGGCGGAGCTGGACCGCATGGCCGACAAGTCGGCGCAAAACGTCATGTCCGCATTGGAGAAATCCAAATCGACCACCCTGGGCCGTTTCATCTATGCGCTAGGCATCCGTCATGTCGGCGAGGCCACGGCGAAAGAACTGGCGACGCATTTCGGCGGCATCGACGGCGTCATGCAGGCTTCTGAAGAGCAATTGCTGGAAGTGGCCGATATCGGTCCCGTGGTGGCCCGTTCGTTGCTGGCTTTCTTTTCCGATCCGCTGAACCGCGAGCTGGTGGAGCAGCTGCGCGCGGCTGGAATTCACTGGCCGGAGAACTTGCCGGCGGAAAGCGCGTCCAAGTTCTTGTCGGGCAAGACCTTTGTGCTGACCGGCAGCCTGCCCACGCTCACGCGCGATGCCGCGGCGGCAATGATTGAAGCAGCCGGCGGCAAGGTGACCGGCTCGGTGTCCAAGAAAACCAGTTATGTGGTTGCAGGAGCCGAAGCCGGCAGCAAGCTGACCAAGGCGGAAGAGTTGAACATCGCTATCCTGGATGAAGCCGCATTCCGCACTCTGTTAGAAAGCAAACAAGGAAACGAACAAGGAAACGAACATGACCCAGATTAGAAAAGCTGTATTTCCTGTCGCCGGCCTCGGCAGCCGATTCCTGCCGGCCACCAAGGCCCAGCCTAAAGAAATGCTGCCTATCGTCGACAAGCCGCTGATCCAGTACGCGGTGGAAGAGGCGGTCGCCGCCGGCATCACCGACATGGTGTTCATCACCGGCCGCAACAAGCGTGCGATCGAGGATCATTTCGATAAGGCCTACGAACTGGAAACCGAGCTGGAAGCGGCTGGCAAGGAACGTTTGCTGGAGCTGGTGCAAAACGTCATTCCAAAACATATCAACTGCATCTTCATCCGCCAGTCGGAAATGCTGGGCCTGGGGCATGCGGTGCTGTGCGCGCGTCCGGTGGTCGGCAATGAACCTTTTGCGGTTTTGCTGGCGGACGATTTCATGGATGTGGCGGCCGGCCAGAAGCCTGTGCTGGCGCAGATGACCGATATTTTCGCTACCGAAAATTCCAGCATGCTGGCAGTGCAGGAGGTGCCGCGCGCCGAGACCAAGCAATACGGCATCGTCAGCATCGATCCTTACCAGGCCAATCTGGAAAAGGTCAACAGCATCGTCGAGAAGCCGCAGCCTGACCAGGCGCCTTCGACCCTGGCGGTGGTGGGGCGCTATATCCTGAGCAACAAGATTTTCGATCACCTGGAAGGGCTGGGCAAAGGCGCCGGCGGCGAAATCCAGCTGACTGACGGCATCGCCGCGTTGATGAAAACCGAACGGGTGCTGGCTTATCGCTACGCCGGCCAGCGTTATGATTGCGGTTCCAAGCTGGGCTACCTGAAGGCGACCCTGGCGATGGGCCTGAAGCACCATGAAACCGGCGCCGAGTTTGCCGAGTATCTCAAGCAGTTCAAATAATCATCATATCGAAGAGCAGATCATGACCGTTCGCGAAATCTTGAAGATGGGCGATCCGCGCCTGCTGCGGCAGGCCGAGCCGGTGACGGCTTTCGGCACGCCGGAGCTGGAGAGCCTGGTCGCCGACATGTTCGAAACCATGCATGCGGTGAACGGCGCGGGCCTGGCGGCGCCGCAGATCGGCGTAAACCTGCAGCTGGTGATCTTCGGCTTCAGGAATAACGTCCGCTATCCGGATGCGCCGGAGGTGCCCGAGACGGTCCTGATCAATCCGTCCTTGCGTCCCTTGTCGGAGGAAGTCGAAGACGGCTGGGAAGGCTGCCTGTCGGTGCCTGGCATGCGCGGCGTGGTGCCGCGCTGGGCCCGGCTGCATTATGAAGGTTTCGATCAGTCCGGCGGGCGCATCAGCCGCGATGTCGACGGTTTCCACGCGCGCGTGGTGCAGCACGAGTGCGATCACCTGAACGGCATCCTGTATCCGATGCGCATCAAGGACTTCACGCAGTTCGGCTTTACCGAAGTGCTGTTTCCTGAACTGGATCCGAATCACGACGATTGAGCGGCGTAGGGTGGCATGCTTTTGCGCCCGCCATGTGCATATCGCCGCATAAAACCACCAAGCTATTGGAAATAAATATCCGATAGCAGGTAGAATTTCAATTAAGCCAAGACCAATGCAGTCGCCGGTCTTGCTGTTGCCGTACCCATCACTGCCTTGCATGGCGGCGCTGCTTGCTCCGCTTCTGTTCGTGCGCCTCCCCGATAGCCGCTGACTTCTATTCGAAAAGCCTATGCACCATGCAGTAGAAACCTTCATCCAGGATCTTGCCGTCATCATGCTGATCGCCGGCGTCGTCACGGTGCTGTTCAACCGTTTCAAGCAACCGGTGGTGCTCGGCTATATCGTCGCCGGCGTCATCATCGGCCCGCATACGCCGCCGTTTTCCCTGATCACCGATGAACGCACGATCCAGATCCTGGCGGAGCTGGGAGTGATTTTCCTGCTGTTTTCGCTGGGGCTGGAATTCAGCCTGAAGAAACTGGCCAAGGTCGGCGCCACCGCGTTTGTCGCGGCGCTGGCGGAGATCACGCTGATGCTGTGGATAGGCTATGAAATCGGCATCTATTTCGGCTGGAAGAAGATGGATGCGGTGTTCCTCGGCGCCATGCTGTCGGTGTCCTCCACCACCATCATCGTCAAGGCGCTCGACGAACTGGGCATGAAGCGCGAAAAGTTCGCGCAGCTGATTTTCGGCATCCTGATCGTCGAAGATGTGCTGGCGATCGGCATGATCGCCTTGCTCTCAGGCGTGGCCACCAGCGGCTCGGTGGATGCCGGCGACGCCGTGACGACGATCGGCAAGCTGCTGCTGTTCATGATCGTGGCGCTGGTGTCCGGCATCCTGATCGTGCCGCGCCTGCTCGATTACGTGGCCAGGTTCAAGAGCAAGGAAATGCTGCTGGTGACCGTGCTGGGATTGTGTTTCGGCTTCTGCCTGCTGGTCATGAAGATGGAGTACAGCGTGGCGCTGGGCGCTTTCATCATCGGCGCGGTGATGGGCGAATCGCGTCACCTGCACCAGATCGAACGGTTGATCGAGCCGGTGCGCGATATGTTCAGCGCGATCTTTTTCGTCGCCATCGGCTTGCTGTTCAATCCCTCCATCCTGGCGCAGTACTGGCTGCCGATCGGCGTCATCACGATCGCGGTGGTGCTGGGCAAGGTGGTCAGCTGCGGGCTCGCGACTTTCCTGTCCGGCCAGGATGGCCGCACCTCGATGCGCGTCGGCATGGGCTTGTCGCAGATCGGCGAGTTTTCCTTCATCATCGCCGCGCTCGGGGTCAGCCTGAAAGTCACCAGCGACTTCCTGTATCCGACCGTGGTGGCGGTGTCGGCGGTGACTACCTTGCTGACTCCTTACCTGATCAAGCTGGCCGATCCGCTTTCCGGCCGCCTGGCGAAAGCCATGCCGGATAAGCTGTCGGCAGTGTTCGGCATGTACTCGACCTGGCTCGCCAGCCTGCAGCCGCAGGGCGACCGCGCCGAACTGTCGCGCATCATCCGCCGCATCTTGCTGCAGGTGGTGGTGAACCTGGCGCTGGTGGCGGCGATCTTCATCATCGGCGGCTATTTTGCCGGCGTCCTGGGTGAGCACTTGGCGGCGTGGGTTGTGGATCCGCAGGTGCAGGACGCGATCGTGTGGGGCGGGGCGCTGTTGCTGTCATTGCCTTTCCTGATTGCGACCTACCGCAAGCTGCACGCGCTGAGCATGCTGCTGGCGGAAATCAGCGTCAAGCCGGAATGGGCCGGTTCTTATAATCATGCGGTGCGGCGCGTGATCGCGGAAGTCATCCCGGTGGTCTCCATCGTCGGCATCATGCTGATGATCACCGCGCTCAGCAGCCGTATCCTGCCGCCGACCAACCTGCTGATCCTGGTGCTGGTCGGCGCCGCGGTCCTGGTGCTGGTATTGTGGCAGCGCTTTGTCAAACTGCATTCCAAGCTGCAGATCGCCTTGCGCGAGACCCTGGAACAGCAGCCCGACGAGAAGCACTGAACGCCAGAGTGGGCGATTGATTTGGGGCGATTGGCCGACGATTGGTTAAAATAACGCTTTTATCTCTTTCAAGACAATGCCATGACTGCCATGACCCAGGATCAACTCAAGCAAGCTGTTGCCCGCGAAGCAATTAAATACGTGGTGGACGGCCAGATTGTCGGCGTCGGCACCGGCTCTACCGCCAATTTCTTCATCGACGAACTGGCCAAGATCAAGCACCGCATCAAGGGTGCCGTGGCTTCCTCGGAAGCGACCGCGGCGCGGCTGCGCGGCCATGACATCGAAGTGTACGACCTCAACCAGGTCGCCACCATGCCGGTGTATGTCGACGGCGCCGATGAAATCACTGCCGAGGGCGCCATGATCAAAGGCGGCGGCGCGGCGCTGACACGGGAAAAGATCGTTGCTTCGGTGGCGGAGAAATTCATCTGCATCGCCGACGGCTCCAAGCTGGTCAAGATGCTCGGCAAGTTTCCGCTGCCGGTCGAGGTGATCCCGATGGCGCAGGCGGTAGTGGCGCGCAAACTGGTCAAGCTGGGCGGCGAGCCGAACCTGCGTTTCAAGGATGGGATTCCGCTGATTACCGACAACGGCAACGTGATCATCGATGTGGTGGGCTTGAAGATTGCCGATCCGGTCGAACTCGAACGGCAAATCAACCAGATCACCGGCGTGGTGACAGTCGGCCTGTTTGCCCAGCAGGGCGCTGACGTCTGCCTGCTCGGCACGCCGGATGGCGTCAAGACCTTGACCTTCTAAATTCTTCTCTCCTGCCGCAGGAAGAAGCGAGGGAAACGCGGTTTCCCTCGCCGATGCTGCTAACTGCTTACCACTGCCTTACATCAGAACTTGTGACGCAGGCCGACGCGCAAGACGTTCTGGCTGCTGTCGTCCGCCGGCGAGTTGCTGTATGCGCCGTTGATCACGCCCGGATTGACGACGTCCTTGGCGCGCTGGTTGCTGTACATGGCGTACAGGTCGGTGCGCTTGGACAGGAAGTAGTCGACGCCCAGGTTCAGCTGGGTAGTCTTGCCCTTGGTCGAGCCGGCGGTCTTGCGGCTGATGTCGGCGCGGTCATGGATCACGCTGGCCAGCAGGTGCAGGTTGCCCGACAGCGTGTAATCCACTCCCAGGTCGAAAATGTTGGCTTTGGTCGCGGTAGTGATGTTGACCAGGCCGGCGCCAGCCACGGCTGCCGCCAATGGACGCTTGGTTTGCGACCATGCGCCGTAGATCTTGGCTGGCCCTGCCTGGTAGCTGGCGCCCAGGGTGAAGGTCTTGAGGTCGGTATCGCCTGCCTTGCTTGGCAAGGCGTCAGCCGCCAGCTTGGTCTGGAAATACGCCAGGCCGATGCCGAACGGACCGTTGGCATAGTTGCCGCCGAGGCCGAAAGCCTGGCCGGCGGATGTCTGGCCGGCTACTTCGCCGAAGCCGTAGAACAGGCTGCCGGTAAAGCCGCTCAGGTTGCTGCTGTCATAGCGGATCGAATTGTTGGTGCGGGCGCCGGAAATGCGGTCCAGGTTGTTGAAGTGGCCGCCCTTGACGCCGTTGCCGCCGAAAGTCTGCACCGAGGTGTACTTGTTGCCGATGTCTTCCAGGAAATCGGTCTGGCGGCCGATCGTGACCGTACCGAACGCGCCCGACAGGCCGACTACCGATTTGCGGTCGAACAGGGTGCTGGCGGTGCCGAATGAACCGTCATCCGCATTGAAGCCGTTCTCCAGGTGGAAAATCGCCTTCAGGCCGCCGCCCAAGTCTTCCATGCCCTTGAAGCCGATGCGGGAAGTTGACAGATCGCCGGAATCGATGCTGAAGCGGCTATCGTTCTTGGCGCCTACCTTGCTGGTGTAAGTCAGGCTGGTATCGACCACGCCGTAGATGGTGACATTGCTTTGAGCGTGTGCATTAGCGCCGATCAGGGCGAGGGCGGCTAGTGCGAATACGGTCTTTTTCATTTCTTCCCTTTGATATTTGTAAGTAATTTATCCTCGTGTCCGGCTTGAGAGGCTGCGCAACAATTTGTTACTAATGTTACTAATTGTTACTAACTGGACGGGCTAGATATTACCCGCGAAGAAGAAAAATGCACTTGTTTTTTGAAGAATTTTTTCAAATTGGATGACGTTGCATGTTTATGTTGTTTTTTGACAGTGATTTATGACATTTATGACTGAACATAGGATTTATTCGGGCAGGCGTATAGTGAGAGTTCGCTGTTGTCATTGATCGTGCCTGCCTGGCGCGCGGCCGTTGCCGGCAGAGCCTTGCTGGAGGTGCAGAAATGACGCGTGGCACGCCTGTGCCGCGATGTTCCGGCGTCGCCGGTTTGTCGTTCCATATATCAAAAAGGAAATGTCATGCTGAAAGCTTCAGGATATGCCGCGCATAATGCGCACACGCCTTTGACGCCATTCGCCTTTGAGCGGCGGGAACCGGGTCCTCAGGATGTGCAGATCGAGATCCTGTTTTGCGGCGTCTGCCACTCGGATCTGCATACCGCCCGCAACGAATGGCACAACACCGTCTATCCGGCGGTGCCGGGGCATGAAATTGTCGGCCGGGTGGTCGCCGTCGGCGCTCAGGTGAAACATTTCAAAGCCGGCGACCTGGCCGGCGTCGGCTGCATGGTCGATTCCTGCCAGCATTGTCCGAGCTGCGCTGAAGGGCTGGAACAATATTGCGAGAACGGCTTCACCGGCACCTACAACGCTGACGACAAGCATAGCGGCGGCGTCACTTACGGCGGCTATGCCAGCAATATCGTGGTCGACCAGAAATTCGTCCTGCATGTCTCGGACAAGCTCGATCTGGCGGCGGTGGCGCCGTTGCTGTGCGCCGGCATCACCACCTATTCGCCGCTGCGCCGCTGGAAAGTCGGCAAGGGCCACAAGGTCGGCATCGTCGGCCTGGGCGGGCTCGGCCATATGGGCGTCAAGATCGCCCATGCGATGGGAGCGCATGTGGTGCTGTTTACTACTTCGCCAGGCAAGACCGAAGACGCCTTGCGGCTCGGCGCCGACGAAGTGGTGGTCTCCAAGGACGCCGCGCAGATGGCGCAGCACGCCGGCAGCTTCGATTTCATCTTGAATACCGTGGCGGCGCCGCACAACCTGGACAGCTTCCTCAATCTGCTGAAACGCGACGGCGCCATGACGCTGGTGGGCGCGCCGGCTGAGCCGCATCCGTCGCCCAACGTGTTCAACCTGATCATGAAGCGCCGCACCCTGGCCGGCTCGCTGATCGGCGGCATCAAGGAAACCCAGGAAATGCTGGATTTCTGCGCCGAACACGGGATAGTCTCGGATATCGAAATCATCGCCATCGAGGACATTAACCAGGCTTACGAAAGAATGCTGAAGAGCGACGTCAAGTACCGCTTCGTGATCGACATGGCCTCCTTGCCCGCGGCTGCCTGATGGACTGAGCGGCCCGGCAAGGTATTTCCTTGCCGGGCCGCCCGGGTTCTATTGCTGGATGTGAAGCTGTAGATCAGGCAAACAAGCGCAGCACCAGATTGTTGATCATTGCGCCGCCGACGATCAGCCAGCCGAACAGGCAGGCGGCGAACAGCAAGGGTTTGATGCCGGCAGTGCGTATCGAAGAAAAGTGGGTGGAGATGCCCAGCGCCGCCATCGCCATCGCCAGCAGCACGTTGTCGGCGTCGTTGACATGCGCCACCAGCGCGCTCGGCAGCGCAGCCAGTGAATTGAGCGCCACCACTGCGACGAAACCGAAGGCGAACCACGGAATCGCCAGGCGGCCGGCGCCGCTCGGCTTGGCGCTGCCGCTGTTGACGGCGCCCGCCGATTTCTTCGCTGCATTCTTCGCCACATTCTTCGCCACATAGGCCGACAGCAGCATCAGGAACGGCGCCAGCATCATCACCCGCACCATCTTGGCGATCACCGCGGTATTGGCGGCATCGGGACTGACGGCGCGGGCAGCCGCCACCACCTGGGCAACTTCATGCACGGTCGAGCCGGTGAATATTCCATAAGCCAGCGGCGAAGCCGCCAGGAACTGCCAGTGCAGGTTCAGCTGGTACAGCAGCGGATAGAGGAAGATCGCCAGCGAACCGAACACGACCACCGTGGCCACCGCCACCGTGACTTGCGCCGGGTGGGCGCGCAGCACCGGTTCGGTCGCCATCACCGCCGCCGCGCCGCAGATTGAACTGCCGGCGCCGATCAGCATGGCGGTATTGCGGTCCAGCTTGAACACACGGGTGCCGAGCAGCAGCGCCATGCCGAAGGTCGAGCACAGCACCAGCGCATCGATCAGCACGCCGCTCAGGCCGACGTGGCCGATATCCTGGAAGGTCAGGCGGAAGCCGTACAGGATGATGCCCAGGCGCAGCAGGTTTTGCTTGGAAAAATTGACGCCCGGCGCGCAGGCCGGCGCTATGTGCCGATAGCCCAGGTTGCCGACCAGCATGCCGATCACGATCGCCAGCGTCAGTGCGCTGAAGCCGTGCGCCTGCAGCCAGCCTATCCTGGCGGCGGCGATGGCGGCCGCGGCGATCAGGCCGCTCAATGCAAGGCCGGCCAATAGAGGCGGCCGGGTCTTGGGTGTAGTGACAGCGCTTGCCAGCGTTGAGGTATTCATGATGGCTCCAATCTTGATGCGGCGCTCGGATGCGTCGGTATGGAAACCACTATAACCAGGCATGGCTTAAAAGAAAAACTGATTAATTTTGTATAATTAACCTGTTTTATGGGTAGGTTGCGATTTCCTTCCCGCGATTCCTCATTTTCTTGCCACCAACAAGGTCAGTGACCATGCGTCTCACCATCCGACAATTGCAGATATTCCTGGCCGTGGCCCAATCCGGCAGCACCACGGCGGCGGCCGATCAGGTGGCCTTGTCGCAATCTGCCACCAGCGCCGCCCTCAACGAACTGGAAAACCTGCTCGACTGCCGCCTGTTCGACCGCGTCGGCAAGCGCCTGATCCTGAACGACAACGGCCGCCTGCTGCTGCCGCAGGCGGCGCAGGTGGTGGATGGCGCCAAGACCATAGAGCAGCAGTTCCTGATGCCTGGCATGGCGCAGGGCGGCGGCTTGCAGATCGGCTCCAGCACCACCATCGGCAGCTACCTGCTGCCGTCGCTGATCGCCTCCTACCGCGAGCAGCACAGCCAGCTGCAAGTGCGGGTGACGATCGCCAATACCGCCGACATCGTCGCTGCCGTGCTCAATTTCGAGGTCGACGTCGGCCTCATCGAAGGCTCCAGCCGCGCCGCCGACCTGCAGGTGGAACCGTGGATGGTCGATGAATTGCTGATCGTGGCGTCGCCGCAGCACCCTTTGGCTGCCGGCGGCAAGAAGACCGGCGTGGCGCAGCTGCGCGCGGCCGAATGGCTATTGCGCGAACCGGGTTCCGGCACGCGCGAAGCGGTCGAACAAGCCTTGCTGCCGCATCTGCACTATTTGCAGCAAAGCTATGAATTCGGCAATTCCGAAGCGATCAAGCATGCCACGGCGGCCGGTCTTGGCATCAGCTGCCTGTCGCATGCGGTGGTGGCGGATTTCCTGCAGAGCGGACGGCTGGTGGAACTGAATACCACGCTGCCACGCCTGCACCGGCATTTCTACCTGATTCACAGCAGGCACAAGATCCTGTCGCTGAGGTTGATGCAGTTCCTGGCTTTTTGCCGCGGCTGGTCCTGAGCCGCCTGGGATTCACCTGTTTTTCAGACTTCCTGCCGACGCCGGCCGGCGATTGCCGTTAGCTGGAGGAGGCGTTTCGCCTTGAAACGCATGCTGGCCGCGATACTCAAAAAATCTTCGCGTTACTGATACCAAAACAGATATCGACTTCAATAAAAAAGTGATTAGTAAGACCAGCCAAGTGTTTTTACACTGGCTTCGGTATTTGTTCTCTCGGGAACGGCCTTGCAAGGGGAGCCAGAGACAGCTTATTTTCTATGTAGTAATATTGAAATGGATATCGAAATAATGAAAAAATTCATTTGTTTGATATCAGTGATGTTCGTAAGATAGCGAGGAAATCCACCAGGAAAGGTCTATATTGACAGTTTCGGCATTGCTGTTTGGAAAATACCATGCTGTACCTGCACAACTTCCATCGCTGACCGGACCAACCATGCAGTAGCAGTCGCTTCACCATGTTCTGATAGAAAATCAAAATAACTCAAGGAGACAAGCTGTGAAAATGATTAAGACAACGATTGTTGGCGTAATGATAGGCATGTTCGGCCTGGTGTCCCACGCCAGCGCGCAGGATAAGGGCCTGATCGGGATCTCGATGCCGACCAAATCTTCCGCCCGCTGGATCGCCGATGGCGACAATATGGTCAAGGTGTTCAAGGAAAAGGGCTACAAGACCGACCTGCAATACGCGGAAGACGACATCCCGAACCAGCTGGCGCAGATTGAAAACATGGTGACCAAGGGCGTGAAAGTCCTGGTGATCGCGGCGATCGACGGCACCACGCTGACCAATGCCCTGCAAAAAGCCGCCGACAAGGGCGTCAAGATCATCGCCTATGACCGCCTGATCCGCAACTCCAAGAACGTCGATTACTACGCGACCTTCGACAACTTCCAGGTCGGCGTGCTGCAAGCGAGCTATATTGAAAAAGCGCTGGACCTGAAGGGCGGCAAGGGCCCGTTCAATATCGAACTGTTCGGCGGCTCGGCCGACGACAACAACGCCTTCTTCTTCTACAACGGCGCGATGTCGGTGCTGCAGCCATACATCGACAAAGGCAAGCTGGTAGTGCGCAGCAAGCAGGCAGGCATGGACAAGGTATCCACCTTGCGCTGGGATGGCGCGGTCGCCCAGGCGCGCATGGATAACCTGCTCAGCGCCTACTACGGCAATGCCCACGTGGATGCGGTGCTGTCGCCGTATGACGGCATCAGCATCGGTATCCTGTCCTCTCTCAAAGGCGTCGGCTACGGCACGCCCAAGCAGCCGATGCCTGTCGTGACCGGCCAGGACGCCGAGATTCCTTCGGTGAAATCGATCCTGCGCGGCGAGCAGCGCCAGACCGTGTTCAAGGACACGCGTGAGCTGGCCAAGGTCACGGCTGGCATGGTGGATGCGGAGCTGAGCGGAAAAACACCGGCCATCAACGATACCAAGACCTATAACAACGGCGTCAAGGTCGTGCCTTCCTACCTGCTGAAACCGGTCAGCGTTGACGCTTCCAACTGGAAGCCGGTGCTGATCGGCAGCGGCTATTACACTGAGAGCCAGATCAAATAAGCATCGGGCGCATCGCCACGGCGCGATGGCTTGAAGATCTTGTTTGACCGGACCTTGCAGCGCGCCCGCCGCTGTTGCAAGGTCCGTTTGTCAGGCGCCGGCGACATTGTGCGCGGTATCGGGTAAGGGGGCTCCAGGAACCGCGCAGCGGATTCTTGGAGATTCCCGCAAGTGAGGTAACACAGATGGAAACTATCCTGGAGATGCGCGGGATCGGGAAGACATTCCCGGGAGTCAAAGCATTAGACAACGTCAATCTGGTAGTGCGCAGCGGCGAGATCCACGCCGTGGTCGGCGAAAACGGCGCCGGCAAGTCGACCTTGATGAAAGTGCTGAGCGGAGTCTATCCGCATGGCAGCTACACCGGCGATATCCACTATCAAGGGCAGACGCGAAAATTCGAAGGCATCGCCGACAGCGAAGAATGCGGCATCATCATCATCCATCAGGAACTGGCCTTGGTGCCCCTGCTGTCGATCACCGAAAATATCTTCCTCGGCAATGAACAGGCGAAACATGGCGTGATCGACTGGGCCGGCTCCTACGCCAAGACCAAGGAGCTGCTGGTGAAAGTCGGCCTCAAGGAATCGCCCAACGCGCTGATCACCAATCTCGGCGTCGGCAAGCAGCAACTGATTGAAATCGCCAAGGCGCTCTCCAAGCAGGTCAAGCTGCTGATCCTGGACGAGCCTACCGCCAGCCTGAACGAGAGCGACAGCGACGCCTTGCTGGAATTGCTGCTGGAACTCAAGGCGCAGGGCATTTCCTCGATCCTGATTTCGCACAAGCTCAACGAGATTTCCAAGGTCGCCGATTCGATCACCATCCTGCGCGACGGCAGCACGGTCGATACGCTTGACTGCCACAAGGAAGTGATCAGCGAAGACCGCATCATCCAGAACATGGTTGGCCGCGAGATGGCCGACCGCTATCCCAAGCGCAGCCCGCAGATAGGCGAGACCATCTTCGAGGTCAGGCAGTGGCGCGTGCATCACCCCATCCATCCGGAGCGGCAGGTGATCAAGGGCGTCGATTTCAACGTCAGGAAAGGCGAGATCGTCGGCATCGCCGGCCTGATGGGCGCCGGCCGCACCGAGCTGGCGATGAGCATTTTCGGCCGCGCCTACGGCCAGCGCATCAGCGGCAAGGTTTTCTTGCGGGGCAAGGAAATCGATGTCAGCACCGTGCAGAAAGCCATCGACAACGGCATCGCCTATGTCACCGAAGACCGCAAGGGCTACGGCCTGATCCTCGACCAGGACATCAAGAAGAATATCTCGCTCGCCAACCTGGATGGCGTGGCGGACAAGACCGTGATCGACGAAGGGCGCGAATACTCGGTGGCCGCGGACTATCGCCGCCAGCTGAAAATCCGCTGTTCCAACGTGTTCCAGAAAGTGCTCAACCTGTCGGGCGGCAACCAGCAGAAAGTAGTCCTCAGCAAGTGGCTGTTTTCCAACCCGGACGTGCTGATACTGGATGAGCCGACGCGCGGCATCGACGTCGGCGCCAAGTACGAGATCTATACCATCATCAGCCAGCTGGCCAGCGAAGGAAAATGCATCATCATGATTTCATCGGAAATGCCGGAACTGCTCGGCATGTGCGACCGCGTCTATGTCATGAACGAAGGCAATTTCGTCGGTGAACTGGCGGCGGCGGAAGCGTCGCAAGAAAAAATCATGCGTGCGATAGTAAGGAATGTGAAGAATGATGGAGACAACTGAAATGAACAACGATATCGTAGCGCCCGCAGCCAGTGACAACCGGGCCCAGCCTTTGCCAGACAAGAAAGAGTATGCCGGCTTCCTGAAAAACAATATGCGCGAATACGGCATGCTGATGTCGCTGATCGCGATCATGGCGTTTTTCCAGTACATGACCAACGGCACCCTGATGGAGCCGCTCAACCTGACCAACCTGGTGCTGCAGAACAGCTACATCGTCATCATGGCGCTCGGCATGCTGATGGTGATCGTGGCCGGCCATATCGACCTGTCGGTGGGTTCGGTGGTCGGCTTCATCGGCGCGCTGGCGGCGGTGCTGATCGTCAACCTGCATGTCAACTTCGTCCTCGCCGGTATCCTGTGCATCCTGGCCGGCGGCGTGATCGGCGCGGCGCAAGGCTATTGGGTGGCGTTTTTCAAGATTCCGTCCTTCATCGTCACGCTGGCCGGGATGCTGGTGTTCAAGGGTTTGACGCTGGCGCTGCTGCAAGGGCAGTCGATCGGCCCGTTCCCGGATGATTTCCAGATGCTGAGCTCGGGCTTCATTCCCGATCTGTTCAACGGCGCCGACCTGCGCATCACGTCCTTGCTGGTCGGCGTACTGGTGGCGGCGATCATGATTTTCGTCAAGGTGCGCGCTCGCGCCAAGCAAAGCAAGCACGGCATGGAAGACGAACCTTATCTGTTCTTCATCCTGAAGAACGCCATCTTCGCCGGCGTCATCATTTTCTTCAGCTATCTGCTGGCCTCCTACAAGGGCATGCCGAATGTGCTGATCATCATGTTCCTGCTGATGGTGGTGTACACCTTCGTGGCCAACCGCACCACCATCGGCCGCCGCATCTACGCGGTGGGCGGCAACGAGAAGGCGGCCAAGCTGTCCGGCATCAAGACTTCCAGGGTGTCGTTCTATACCTTCATCAACATGGGCATGCTGGCGGCGCTGGCCGGCCTGATTTTCGCGGCGCGCCTGAATACCGCCACGCCCAAGGCCGGCACCGGCTTCGAGCTGGACGTGATCGCTGCCTGCTTCATCGGCGGCGCTTCGGCCTCGGGCGGCGTCGGCAAGGTCATGGGCGCGGTCATCGGCGCCTTCGTCATGGGCGTGATGAACAACGGCATGTCGATCATGGGCATCGGCATCGACTACCAGCAGGTGATCAAGGGCCTGGTGCTGCTGGCGGCGGTGTTTGTCGACGTCTATAACAAGAACAAGTAAGAGCACAAATGAGCGCGCAAATAAGCGCACACAATTTACGAGGAAGCCACAGATGACAGTCGATAAGAAACGCCCGCTGCGCTCGGCCGAATGGTTCGGCAGCAACGACAAGAACGGCATGATGTACCGCAGCTGGATGAAGAACCAGGGCATTCCGGATCATGAATTCCAGGGCAAGCCGATCATCGGCATCTGCAACACCTGGTCCGAACTGACGCCCTGCAATGCGCACTTCCGCAAGATCGCCGAGCACGTCAAGCGCGGCATTTCCGAAGCCGGCGGCTTCCCGGTCGAGTTTCCGGTATTTTCCAACGGCGAGTCGAACCTGCGGCCGACCGCCATGCTGACGCGCAACCTGGCCAGCATGGATGTAGAAGAATCGATACGCGGCAATCCTATGGATGCGGTGGTGCTGCTGGTCGGCTGTGACAAGACCACGCCGGCCTTGCTGATGGGCGCAGCCAGCTGCGACGTGCCGGCGATTGTGGTCACCGGCGGGCCGATGTTGAACGGCAAGCACGAAGGCAAGGACCTGGGCTCAGGCACCGCCGTCTGGCAGCTGAGCGAAGCGGTCAAGGCCGGCCAGATCAGCATGCACCAGTTCCTGGCGGCGGAATCCGGCATGTCGCGTTCGGCCGGCACCTGCAACACCATGGGCACGGCTTCGACCATGGCGTGCATGGCCGAGGCGCTGGGCACATCGTTGCCGCATAACGCCGCGATTCCGGCGGTCGACGCGCGCCGCTACGTGCTGGCGCACATGTCCGGCATGCGCATCGTCGACATGGTGTGGGAAGACTTGCGCCTGTCGAAAATCCTCACGCGCGAAGCCTTCGAAAACGCCATCCGCGTCAATGCCGCGATCGGCGGCTCGACCAACGCCGTGATCCATCTGAAAGCCATCGCCGCCCGCATCGGCGTGCCTCTGGAGCTGGAAGACTGGACCCGCATCGGGCGCGGCACGCCGACCCTGGTCGACTTGCAGCCGTCGGGCCGCTTCCTGATGGAAGAGTTCTATTATGCCGGCGGCTTGCCTGGCGTCTTGCGCCGTCTTGGCGAAGCCGGGCTGCTGCCGCACAAGGACGCCCTGACGGTGAACGGCAAATCGCTGTGGGAAAACAACCAGGACGCGCCCATCTACAACGATGAAGTGATCCGCGTCATCGACAAGCCGCTGATCGCCGACGGCGGCATCTGCATCCTGCGCGGCAACCTGGCGCCGCGCGGCGCCGTGCTCAAGCCATCGGCGGCGACGCCGGAGCTGATGAAGCATCGCGGCAAGGCCGTGGTGTTCGAGGATTTCGACCACTACAAGAAACGCATCAACGATCCCGAACTGGAAGTAGATGCGAGTTCGGTGCTGGTCATGAAGAACTGCGGCCCGAAAGGCTATCCCGGCATGGCGGAAGTCGGCAACATGGGTTTGCCGCCGAAACTGCTGGCGCAGGGAATCAAGGACATGGTGCGCATTTCCGACGCTCGCATGAGCGGCACCGCCTACGGCACGGTGGTCTTGCACGTAGCGCCGGAAGCGGCTGCCGGCGGCCCGCTGGGGATCGTCGAAGACGGCGACTGGATCGAACTGGATTGCGAAGCTGGGCGCTTGCACCTGGATATCAGCGAAGCCGAGATGGCGCAGCGCCAGACTGCACGGGCGGCCGTCAATGCCGAGACAGTGACCGCCCACAGCGGCTATCAGCGCCTCTACATCGACCGGGTGCTGCAAGCCGATGAAGGCTGCGATTTCGATTTCCTGGTCGGCTGCCGCGGCTCGGCGGTTCCCAAGCATTCCCACTGACAAGCAGGCAGATAGACAGACTGGAGCAGTACATGTTGTTGGTTCAATTCAAGCAAGCCGATGGCCAGCGCCGCATCGGCGTACTGGAAGACGAAGGCCGGAAGATTCGCGCGGTTGACGGCTATGCCTCGACCTACGATCTGGCGCAGGCGGCGATTGCCGCGCGCAGCACGCTGAAAAAACTGGTCGACGCAGCATTGGGCGCTACCGAACTGGACTACGCCACGGTAGCGCGCGCCGGACGCCTGCTGCCGCCGCTCGACCATGGCGACAGCGCGCATTGCTACGTCACCGGCACCGGCCTCACCCACCTGGGCAGCGCCGACGGCCGCGACGCCATGCACAAGAAAATCAGCGATGTCGATACGCTCACCGACAGCATGAAAATGTTCCGCATGGGACTGGAAGGCGGCAAGCCGGCGGCCGGCCAGGCCGGCGTCCAGCCGGAATGGTTCTACAAGGGCGACGGCAGCATCGTCCGTGCCGCCGAACAGCCCTTGGACATGCCGCAGTTTGCGCTGGATGGCGGCGAAGAGCCGGAAATCGCCGCCCTGTACGTGATCGGACCGGACGGCGCGCCTTACCGGCTCGGATTCGCCATCGGCAACGAATTTTCCGATCATGTCACCGAGCGCCAGAACTATCTGTACCTGGCCCATTCCAAGCTGCGCGTGTGCGCGGTCGGACCGGCCTTGCTGGTGGGCGACTTGCCGCGGTACGTGGCGGGCATGTCGCGCATCCTCGACAGCCGTGGCGAGGTGCGCTGGGAAAAGCCCTTCGTCAGCGGCGAGGACAATATGTCGCATACGGTCGCCAACCTGGAATACCACCATTTCAAGTACCCGCTGTTCCGCCGCCCGGGCGATGTGCATATCCACTTTTTCGGCACCGCCACCCTGAGCTGCGCCGACGGCATCCAGGTGGCGCCCGGCGAAACCTTCGAGATCGACGTCGCCGCTTTCGGTCCGCCCTTGCGTAACCGGCTGGCGCTGGAGACGGTGCCGGCGCCGCAGATCCATCAGCTGTAAGCCAGCCATCCACATTTCGGGAAAACCATGAATATCACAGGCGAGTCGCTGATCGGCGCCTCTTGCATCAAGGGCGGCGGCGCGGATTTTTTTGCGTTCGATCCGGCTGCCGGCAAGGATCTTGAACCGGCGTTCCATACCGCCGGCAAAGCTGAAATAGACTGTGCCTGCGAGCTGGCGCGCATCGCTTTCGATCCTTACCGCGCCACCGCCCCGGAAACCCGCGCGCGCTTCCTTGAAAGCATTGCCCACAACATTATCGGGCTGGGCGACCAGCTGATCGAACGCGCCATGCAGGAAAGCGGCCTGCCTAGGGCAAGGCTGGAGGGCGAGCGCGGCCGCACCGTCGGCCAGCTTAAATTGTTTGCGGAAGTGCTGCGCGAAGGTTCCTGGCAGGATGCCCGCATCGATCCCGCGATGCCGGAGCGCCAGCCCTTGCCGCGCGTCGACCTGCGCCTGCGCATGATCGCGCTGGGGCCGGTGGCGGTATTCGGCGCCAGCAATTTTCCGCTGGCGTTTTCGGTCGCGGGCGGCGATACCGCGGCGGCGCTGGCGGCTGGCTGCCCGGTGGTGGTCAAGGCGCATCCGGCTCATCCCGGCACGTCGGAACTGGTGGGCAGGGCGGTCCAGCAGGCGGTGGCCGCTGCCGGCTTGCCGGAAGGCGTGTTTTCTTTGCTGACGGGAACCGGCAACCAGCTTGGTGCGGAACTGGTGCGCCATGCGGCGATCCAGGCCGTCGGCTTTACCGGTTCACGCCAGGGCGGGCTGGCGCTGATGGCGGTGGCTGCCGCACGTCCGCAGCCGATTCCGGTGTACGCGGAAATGAGCAGCATCAATCCGGTCTTCCTGCTGCCGCAGGCGCTGGCGGAAAAAGCCGAGGCGCTTGCGGCCGGCTTTGTCGATTCGCTGCTGCTGGGGGTCGGCCAGTTCTGCACCAATCCCGGCCTGGCGCTGGCGCTCGCAGGGCCCGACCTGGAGCGCTTCACCGCGACCGCAGCCGAGCAGCTGGCGCAACGGCATGCCGGCACCATGCTGTCGGCAGGCATCCAGCGCGCTTATGAGCAGGGCGTCGGCCGCCTGGCAAGCAATCCGCATGCGCGCCAGCTGAGCCATGGCATCGCCGGCGATGCCGGCAAGGCCGGTGGGGGCGTGCCGGCCTTGTTCGCCGCCAGCGCCGAGGATTTCCTGGCCGATCCGCAATTGTCGGAAGAAGTGTTCGGTCCGGCTTCCTTGCTGATCGCCTGCAAGGATGTGGCGCAGATGCGCGAGGTCGCCGAACATCTGGAAGGGCAGCTGACCGCGACCCTGCAGATGAACGATGGGGATCATGCGACGGCGCGCGAACTGCTGCCGGTGCTGGAGCGCAAGGTTGGGCGCATCCTGGCGAACGGTTTTCCGACCGGCGTTGAAGTTTCGTATTCGATGGTGCACGGCGGCCCTTTCCCGGCGACGTCGGACAGCCGCAGCACCTCGGTCGGCACGGCCGCCATCCAGCGTTTCCTGCGGCCGGTGTCCTACCAGAACCTGCCGCAGGCGCTGTTGCCGGCGGCAGTACAGGACGGTAATCCGCTGGCGATCTGGCAGCGCATCAACGGACAGCTGAAGAAATAAGCGGGATCTGTCCGCAATACATTACACAGGAGCAGACATGTCGGCGGTAAAGAATGTTGGAGGCGATAAGCTGGCGCATTTCCCCAGCTTGAAAGGCAAGAGCGTATTCGTCACAGGCGGCGGCAGCGGCATCGGCGAAGCGATTGTCAGCGCCTTTGCGGAGCAAGGCGCGCGGGTGGCGTTTGTCGATATCGAGACGGCCGCCAGCGAAGCGCTGTGCCAGCGGCTGGCCGATGCCGGCTTCAGCAGGCCGTTGTTCCGTCATTGCGACATCCGCGACATCCCGGCTTTGCAAGCTGCCATGCAAGCCATGGCGCAAGAGCTGGGCGATTTCGATGTGCTGGTCAACAATGCCGCCAACGACCAGCGCCATCAGTGGCAGGATGTCACCGTCGACTATTGGAACGACCGCATCGCCATCAACCAGCGCCCCATGTTTTTCACCTGCCAGGCGGTCGCTCCGGGCATGCAGAAAAAAGGCGGCGGGGCTATCATCAATCTGAGCTCCATCAGCTGGCACCTGTCCAATGGCGGCTATCCGGTCTACACCACGGCGAAGGCGGCGGTGGTCGGCCTCACCCGCGGCCTGGCGCGCGATCTCGGCCCGCACAATATCCGCGTCAATACCGTCTCGCCCGGCTGGGTGATGACGGAACGGCAGGTCGCCTTGTGGCTGGATGCCGCCGGCGAGGAAGACATCAAGCGCAACCAGTGCCTGCCCGGCAAGCTGCAACCCTGGCACCTGGCGCGCATGGTGCTGTTCCTGGCGGCGGACGACAGCGCCATGTGCACCGCCCAGGAATTCATCGTTGACGCCGGCTGGGCCTGACCACCGGCGCCTGCTATCGGATCGTGCCCAGCCAGGCGCGCAGTTCCGGCGTATCGTAAGCGACGTTAAAGCGCAGCCAGGCGCTGGGCCGGTGATCGGGATCGAAGGCGCTGCCCGGCGCGAACCAGAAGCCGGCGGCGGCCGCTTCCTGCGCCAGCAGCAGGGAATCCTTGCCGGCCGGATGACGGCACCAGATGAACATGCCTTGCGCCGTCGTTGAATACATTTGCCAGCCGTTATCCGACAGCAGCTGCTGCAAGCCGCTCCGGCCCTGTTGCAGGCGCGCGCGCAGCTGAGCCAGATGGCGCTCGTAGTGGCCATGCGTCAGCACCTGGTAGACCGTCTGTTCGACGAATTCCGAAGTGGTGATGCTGATCATCAGCTTGATCCTGGCCAGCGTTTGCAGCAGCGGCGCCGCTGCCGCGATATAGCCGACCCGCAAGTCGGAAGAGATGGTCTTGCTGAAACCCGAGAGGTAGACCACCCGCTGCAAGCCGTCCAGGCTGGCCAGCCTGGGCGCCTGGTCGACGGCGAAGTCGCTGTAGATGTCGTCGTCGACTATCGTGAAATCGTAATCCTCCGCCAGCCGCAGCAGGCGATGCGCCTTGGCCCAGCTGATGGAACTGCCGGTCGGATTATGCAGCAGCGATTGCATGAAAAACAGGCGCGGCCGCAAGCCGCCGCGCAGCAGGCTTTCCAGCGCATCCAGATCAGGCCCGTCGGCCTGGCGCGGCACTGCCTGCATCGCCATCCCCGACAAGTGCAGCAGGCTGAACAGATTGTAGTAGCCGGGCGCTTCCACCAGCACTGTATCGCCCGCCGCGCAGCAGCAGCGGATCAGCAGCTCCAGGCCGTGCGTGCTGCCGGCTGTCAGCAGGATCTGTTCGGCGCTGCAGTCTATCCCGCGCCGCGCCAGCCTTTGCCGCAGCACCTCGCGCAGCGGCGCATAGCCCAGAGCGGAGCCGTAGCAATACACGTTGGCGGCGGGGCGCGCCGCAACGCTGCGCAAGTGCCGGTGCAAATCCAGTCCTTGCAGCCATTCCTTGGGCAATGCGCCGCTGCCGCATTTCAGCAAGGTGCTCGGTTCCACCAGGCCGCGGATCAGCAGCGCCACATCCAATACCTGCTCCAGGTGCGGCGGCCTGGCCTGGCGCGGCGCTGTGGCGTTGAGCCGCACGTAGTAGCCGGAACCATGGCGCGGATTGAGCAAGCCCATCCCCGCCAGTTCTTCATACGCCGCCAGCACCGCATAGCGGCTGATGCCGAGCTGCGCCGCTTGTGCGCGTATCGACGGCATCTTGCCGCCGGCCGCGAGCCGGCCTTGTTCTATGGCCTGTTTCAGCAACTGGCACAGTTGCTGTTGCGGCGGCAGGAGAGAGTGGCGGTCTAGCGCGATCGGCAGCATGCGGCGGTCCATGGCGAGGCAAGGGATGGCTTGATTATCGAACACTTGCGCTTACTGTGCGAACTGTTCGATAACAATCTGCACAAGTGTTTGACGCCAGGTCCGGCGCCGGCGATATATTTCCATGCAGGCAGCCGCATCGCGGCGGTTACATCCACTTGAAGCACATCGAGGAGATCAGCATGCACGCCGGACAGCAAGGCCGTTTTTCAGAAGCAGAACCGAAACACCAGGTCCACGACGCCGCCACCTTGAGAAGCGCGGCGCAAGTTCTCGACGCTTGTAAGAATGTCAGGGAAATGGCGCAGGAAGTCTCGGCGGCGGTAAAGCGCAACGAGATCTGGCGCGGCCAGCAGTGCCTCAACCTGCTGGCGCCGGAAGCGCCCACCAGTCCTACCGTGCGCAGCCTGCTCTCTTCCGAGATAGGCACACGCGCCGCGGAAGGCCATATCGGGCCGGTCAACCGCTGGTTTGCCGGCACCCGCTATATCGACGAAGTCGAATCCTTATGCATGGAGCTGCTCAAGCGTGCGCTGCGCGCCGAGTATGCCGACCACCGCCTGTGCGCCAGCATGATCGGCAACCTGGCGGTATATACCGCGCTGACCGAGCCCGGCGACACCGTGATGACGGCGCCGCAGCCGTTCGGCGGCCATTCCAGCAACCGCGCCGACGGCCCGGCCGGGGTGCGCGGCCTGAATATCGTCGATATCCCTTTTACGCCGGAGCTGGAAGTCGATCTCGACGCTTTCCGCCGCGTGGCGCAGCAGCACCGGCCGAAGCTGGTCACGCTGGGCATGTCGATGACGCTGTTTGCGCTACCGGCCAAAGAGATCGGCGAGATCATCGCGCCTTGGGGCGGCAAGCTGTTTTTCGACGGCGCCCATCAGCTCGGGCTGATCGCCGGCGGCCAGTTCCAGGATCCGCTGCGCGAGGGGGCGGCGGTGCTTACCGGTTCCGCCGGCAAGACCTGGAGCGGCCCGCAAAGCGGCATCATGGCCTGGAACGATCCCGCCATTACCGAGCGCCTGGCGTGGGCTGTGTTTCCGGTGCTGGCTGCAACCCACCAGGTGAACCGGGTGGCGGCGCTGGCGGTGTCGGCGGCGGAGATGATCGAATTCGGCCAGGTCTACATGGCGCAGATCGTCAGGAATTCACAGGCGCTGGGAGCTGCGCTGGAGCAGCGCGGCATCCCGGTGGTCGGCGCCCGCCGCGGCTATAGCCAGACCCATCAGGTGATTGCCGACGTCAGGCAGTTCGGGGGCGGCCTGGAAGTGGCGCACCAGCTGGCGCGCGCCAACCTGATCACCAACAAGAACCTGATTCCCGGCGATGCCGCCTGCGACTGGGACCGCCCGAGCGGCTTGCGCATCGGCAGCATCGAAGTGACGCGGCTCGGCATGCGGGAAGCGCAGATGGACGACATCGCGGAATTCTTTGCGCGCGTGCTGCTGCGCAACGAGCCGGTAGAACGGGTGCAGCAGGACGTGATCGATTATCGCAGCCAGTACCAGACCCTGTACTACTGCTTTGAGAACGGCTTGCCGCCTGCGGCGCAATCTCAGTAAATCTGCGCGGCGACGTCGCGTATCGTTTGCTGAAGGATGGTCGCGCCCGGCGACAGGATCTGCAGGCGCCGGGTGATGATGCCGAAGCCGTCCATCTTGCAGGGCAGTTCGATCGGCAGGATCGCCAGCACATTGACCTGCACATAGAAGCGCGCCACTTCGGCCGGCATCACATGCAGGAAATCGGTCTGCTGCAGCAGGCTGCCGATCACCAGGATGGCGGTGGTGTCGACCACATTGGCGGGCGGCGCCAGGCCTTCCTTGTGGAACATCATGTCGACCCGGTGGCGCAGGATGCTGCCTTTCGGCGGCAGGATCCAGCCGCTGTCGGCGATATCCTTCAGCTGCAGGCTGGAGACATGGCGCAGCGGATGATCGACCCGCGCCACCACGCATACCGGCTCGTCCGACAGTTCTTCGTATTCGAGATTGCGGTTGTCGTCCTGGTCCATGATGCGCGCCACCAGGAAATCCAGCGAACCGCGCTGCAAGCGCTCCAGCAGGATGTTGCTGCTCTCCACCTCGACGCCGATGCGCAGCATGGGCGCCTGCTGCTTGAGGCGCGCAATGGCCGGCGGCAGCAGCACCATGCCGGGCGACAGGATGGCGCCGACATTGACCTGTCCGGACAGGCCGGATTTCAGCGCCGTGATGTCGTCATGCGCGTGCGACAGGCTGGTCAGCGCCATGCGCGAGTGGCGGATCATCGCTTCGCCGTAGATGGTCGGCCGCATGCCGCGCGGCAGCCGTTCGAACAGCTGCACGTCCAGCATGTCTTCCAGGTCCTTGAGCTGCTTGGAAGCCGCCGGCTGGGTCATGTTGAGTGCTTCGGCGGCGCGGTGGATATTGCGCTCCTCGTCCAGCGCTATCAGCAAGAGCAGCTGGCGGGTTTTCAGGCGGGCGCGCAGGAACCAGTTGGTGTCGTTGGTGGACATGGTTGTCTCTTTCGTTGATGTTTTTGTATGCCGCCGTATCTCTCTCGCCGCGAGGCAGCGCTTAAAATGATACCAAACATAGTATCGATGTGGAGCAAAAATTCATTGGATGGATATCAATCGAATCCTTACTATGGGGCCAGCCTGATCATCAGGCGCATATAAAACAAAATAAATTCAAGGAGACGTATGATGCTTTTCACTACCACCTCGGGAAAACCTCTCAAGGCGCTGGCGGCGACCGCTGCATTCGGCCTGCTAGGCCTGGCTGTCATGCCGGCGCAGGCGCAAACCAATGTCACCATCTACGGCCGGGTCGACGCCGGCGTCGATTACCAAAGCAGCGTCGCCCTGAAGGACGCCAACGGCAACCTGACCGGCCAGACCGGCAGCAAGCTGGCGGCTTCCGGCAACCAGTGGGGCACCAGCATGATCGGCTTCAAGGGGACCGAAGACCTGGGCGGCGGGCTGGGCGCCTTCTTCCTGCTGGAATCGGGCTTCGACGCCACCAAGGGCACCACCAACGGCAGCGCGCTGTTCAATCGGCGTTCGTACGTCGGCCTGAACGGCGGCGCCGGCTCGATCAAGTTCGGCAAGAACCTGTTCATCGTCAACGACATCTGGTACCTCGATCCGACCGGCCAGCAATTCATGGGCACGGCCAGCCTGGTCAAGGGCCGCAACTGGCCGGGCGCCAACAACGTCATCGAATACCAGACGCCGACCTGGAGCGGCTTCAACGCCACTGCCCAGACCAGCCTGGGCGAAAAAGCCGGTTCCACCAAGAACGGCCGCAGCGACGGCATCTCCCTGGTGTACACCAATGGCGGCCTGGAGCTGCGCGGCATCTATGACGTGATCCGCGACACCAATGGCCGCTACACCGATGTCTACACGGCGTCCAAGGACCTGATCGTGGGCGGCACTTACACGATAGACGCGCTGAAGCTGTTTGCCGGCTACGAAAACATCTCGGCGCCGGACACCGCCGCGCCTACTGCGCCCGACAAGCTGAACCACTACTGGATAGGCGCCAACTACGCGGTGACGCCGGCCCTGACCCTGATCGGCGGCGCCTTCCACGCCAAGCTCAATCATGACGCAGGCAGCGCCAGCCTGTTCATGGTCGGCGCCAACTACAACCTGTCGAAACGTACGCTGTTGTACGCGGCCGTCGGCACGGTGCGCAACAAGGGCAATGCCGACTTTGGCACCGAGTTCGACAATCCTTTGCCGGGACATGCACAGAATGGCGGCTATGCCGGCATCAGCCATTCGTTCTGATTTTTTGCTTTAAACTGATGGGTAATGCAATAACGGGGCCGCGAGGCCTCGTTATTATTTTTTCGAGGATCTGTAATGACCACTGCTGCAGCCACCGCAAGCCTGGTATTCGACGGTAAACATCAGCTGGGAGAGGGCGTGCTGTGGTGCCGGCGCACGCAGCGCTTGCTGTGGACCGATATTCTCGGCGCCGCCTTGTGGTGCCTGACGCCGGCCACAGGCGTGACGCAGAGCTGGCCCATGCCGGAGCGGCTGGCGACTTTTGCCCTGAGCGAGGACGATGACCGGCTGCTGCTGGGGCTGGCCTCGCAACTGGCCTGGTTCCGCTTTTCCGACCGGCAGATAATGCCGATTTGCGCGGTCGAGGCCGAACTGCCGCATACCCGGGTCAACGACGGCCGCTGCGACCGTTTCGGCCGTTTCGTCTTCGGCACCAAGAACGACGCCGCAGACATGGCGGCCTGCGCCTCGTTCTACCGGCTCAATGCCGACCTGACGCTGGAGCGCCTGGCGCTGCCGCCGGTGGCCATCAGCAACAGCATCTGCTTCAGCCCGGACGGCCACACCATGTATTACTGCGATTCGCTCGCCAGGAAGATTCATTGCTGCGACTACGACACCGCAGCCGGCGCCATCAGCAACCAGCGCCTGTTTGCCGATTTGTCAGGGCAGCCGGGCGAGCCGGACGGTTCCGCCATCGACAGCCAGGGTTATCTGTGGAATGCCCAATGGGGCGGTCATCGCGTGCTGCGCCTGGCGCCGGACGGCAGCATCGAGCGCGTGCTCAAGGTGCCGGTGGCGCAACCGAGCTGCGTGGCGTTCGGCGGTGCGGAGCTGGACGACTTATATATCACCAGCGCGCGTGAATCGCTGTCGCCGGCAGCCTTGCTGGCCGAGCCTGCGGCCGGCGGCTTGTTCCGCCATCATGTGGCGGATGTGCGCGGTTTGCCGGAAGCCCGTTTCGGCGGGACCTGAGGGCGGCCGGCAATTGCCTGCTGCTTACAGATAGCTGATGGTCATGATGACGGGGCGCGTATCGGCATCGGCAGCCGCGTTTTCGACTGATAGTCCCAGCTGGGTATTGCCTTGCAAGGCCATGCGGTAGGCGCTGGCTTCCTTGTTGCCCAGCGGCTTGCCGTCGCGCGTCAAGGTGACCGTTGTCTTGGCAAAGCCGGCGCTGGAGCCGATGCGCTGGAACGAGACGTCGAAGGCGCTGCGCTGTTCGCAATGGATGTTGATCTGGCCGGCCTCGAAGCTGCCGGCGCTGCAGGGCGGCTCGACGATGCTGCCGACGAAATGGATGATGCCGCCATTGGCGCTGGCCATGGCGCCGGAGGCGAGGGACAGCAAGGCCGAGGCGGCAGCGAGTTTTAAGATGGCGATGTTCATTGTTACCCTTTCTAAGATCGTAAAACCCGCAAATGCGTTTCCACATAGAAATAGTACTATATGGAAACTGCGCATGCCAGTGTTTCGCTGTGCTTAGTCGGGGAAACGGTTTGCTTTTGTTTTGAGAAAAAACCTTTTATTTTGAAGATATTCCCTCTGTGATGGGCTTCTTATGCCGCCAGGATGCGCCCAATCGCGGCACTGTTGACGGCAATCTTTTCACTGTCCTGATACAGCAGTTCCGTGCGCTGTTGCAGCGCATGCCAGGCCGGCCAGTTCTCTGCTTCGGCCAGCGGCTCCGCCGCCTGCCGCGTTGCCGCCGGCGGTGCGGCGCCGGGCGCATCGGCTGGCGCCAACGGCGCGTCGGGATTGAGCACATGCTCGGCCAGCCCCAGCGTCTTGCAGACCCGTGCGGTAGCCGCATCGAGTTCTTCATTGACCGCGGCATGCGGCATGCCTTCGGCATTTCGCCGCAGCAGCATGCGCAGCGCGGCGACATGCGCCATCACCAGGTAATTCTGGACGATGAACTGGTTCAGGTTCTCCACCGCGCGATGCTTGCTGACCGGCTCGTCGAGCATGCGCACCAGGGTCGACGCCAGCTCCGACATGCTGTCGAGGAAACGCTTGCGGCAGACGCGGTAGATGAAATCGTCCAGCGCCTTGCCTTGCATTAGCTTGTTGCTGGCGTCGAGAAAGCGCTGGTTGTTCTTGAGGACATTCTTGATCAGCTGCGGCAGCGTGCGGTATTCCCAGCTCGGCAGCACGAAACTGAAAGCGGTGGCGATCACTGCGCCGATCAGGGTGTCGATCAGGCGCTCGCCGATGACGTGGCTGCTGCTGGGAATCACCAAATTGATCTGCAGCAGGATCTGCATGCTGGCGGCAATCGCCGTGTAGCGGTACTTGACGTAGATGAAGGCGGGCGCCGCCACGGTCGCCATGAACAGAATCCCGAGCAAGGCCACCGGCTCGTGGACGAAGCGCAGGATCAGGGCGGTGGCGACGCAGCCGATCAGGGTGCCGATCAGGCGGTCGCCGCGGCGCTGCTTGGTCTGGCTGAAGCTGGGCTTGAGAATGATGGCGATGGTCAGCACGATCCAGTAGCCGTGGCCGGCATAGGGCAGGGAATCCGCCGCCAGCAGGCCGCAGGAAATCGCCAGCGCCGCGCGCACGGAAAAGCGGAAAGTCGGCGATTGCCAGCGCAGGTTGGACAGCAGCACCCCTAATTGGTATTTTTGCTGGGTCAGGAAAGGCGTCATGTCCTTGCCCAGCAATACCGGCAGCGGCCCTTGCACGCTCTGGGTGGCGTGGTGCAGCTGGCCGATCATGTCGATGGCGTCGACGATCTTGCCGTAGGCGGCGCGCAGGATGTCGAGCGCTTCTTCCGAGACCTTGCCGGCCAGGCTGTCCTGCTGCAGCTGCTGCAATTCCGCTTCGATCGAACGCATTTCGGCCTTGTAGCTGACGCTGGCGAAAGAGGCGCGCTTGCGCGTGACGGCATAGGCGATCGCTTCGATATCCTTGGCAGCCTTGTTGACCAGGTCGCGCAGGTAGGTCAGCACTTCGGCGTCGGCCAGGTGCTGGCGCAGGATGGCGTAGTCGGTGTGGGTCGAGAGGATGTGCTCGTAGAGGTCGAACATGCCGAAGTGGACCTGCACCAGGATCGCATCCTGCTGGTTGCGCGGATCGCGCAGGATCAGGTCGCGCGAGGCCTGCTGCTTTTCGGCCAGCACGATCTGCTGCCGCACCAGGAGATTGAACTGGCTGCCGAGGTCGACGTGCATATCGTAGAAGTCGGCCTTGATATTGATATAGCGCGCCAGCTCGAACAGCGCTTCCGCCAGCACCTGCTGCTTGATGCGGCTGCGCAGGAACCACGACACCGCCATCGAATAGGCCAGGTAAGCCAGGCCGCCGCCGAGGAACAGGCCGGTGTGGAAAAACGCCTGTTCCACGTTCATGGCGTTTTCCATCGACAAGGTCATCACGAACAGGGCGGAAAACTGCAGGGGCATGGCTTTTTTGCCATACACCACCATCATGCTGGCGAGGAAAGTGACCACCACCAGCATGATGCTCAGCAGCCAGTGGAACGGCGCGCACAGGCTGATGACCAGCGTCACCGCAGTACACAGCAGCACGCTGGAGAGCATCTCGTTGAACTTGTGCCGCAGCGTGCTCGGCAGATCCATCAGGCTGGTGGAGAGGGCGCCGATGCAGACCGTCATCGCGGTCGGCAGGTCGCTGAACTGCAGCACCAGCATGGTCAGCCCCACCACGCCGGTGGCGATGCGCAAGCCAGTATAGAAATAGTGACTGAATATAAAGGTGCGCAGGTCCAGGGCGTAATGCATGTAGATGTTTTTCGGCGGTAGCTGGCGAGGCTCAAAGTGTACCGCGTTTGCCTGGATAAATTAAGGCGGATGGTGCAAAAAAGACATGAAAGGAATTCCCCTTCAACATGCATGGCGTTTTCGCGGATTTTTACGGCTTTTTTACACTTTGTTTACACCCCCGTACTTTCTCTTTACGACATTTTTAGGAACTTTTCTATAGCCTGTCATTACCGAAACTAATCTGTAATGAGGGTAATGATGGACCTGGCAATAGATGGAATGTATGTCGGCGCGATCGTGGCGATGTTTGTCGTCACCTGGGCGCTGGCAGTGGGCTGCAAGAAGCTGGAGGATGGTCAATGAATCCGTTTTATGTACTCGGCGCGGTAGTCACCGTCGCGCTGCTGGTGTACCTGGTCGTGGCGCTGATCAAGGCGGAGGAATTCTGAGATGACCTCCCAATCCACCATGTTGCTGATCGCTTTCCTGGGAGTGCTGCTGGTCTTGAGCTACCCGCTGGGAAAATTCATCGTGCAGGTCGCCGCAGGCTCCTCCGATCACGCTCCGGTCGCCGGCTTCGGCTGGTTTAACCGTATCGAACAATGGCTGTACCGCTGCGCCGGCATCCAGGCCAAGTCCGAGATGAACTGGAAGACCTATGCGCTGGCCCTGCTGATTTTCAATACCATCGGCGCGCTGGCGACCTATGGCTTGCAGCGCTTTCAGCTTTGGCTGCCGCTGAATCCGCAGCACTTTGCCAATCTTAGCCCTGATTCTGCCTTCAACACAGCTGTCAGTTTTATCAGCAACACCAACTGGCAAGGTTATTCGGGCGAAAGCACGATGAGCTACCTGACCCAGATGCTGGTGCTGGCTGTGCAGAACTTCTTTTCAGCAGCTACCGGCATCGCGGTTGCCTTTGCCTTGATCCGCGGTTTCTCGCGCCATTCGGCGCAGTCCATCGGCAATTTCTGGACCGACATCACCCGTTCCACGGCGTACATCCTGTTGCCGCTGGCGGTGATTTTCTCGGTGTTCCTGATCAGCCAGGGCGTGATCCAGAATTTTGATTCGTACAAGGATGCGGCCATCGTGCAGCCGCTGACGTATCAGCAGCCTAAGGTCGGCGCCGATGGCCAGCCAGTCAACGACGCCGCCGGCAAGCCGGTCCTGGAATCCATGAACACCAAGGTGCAGACCCTGGCCATGGGCCCGGTCGCGTCGCAGGAAGCGATCAAGATGCTGGGCACCAACGGCGGCGGCTTCTTCAACGCCAACTCGGCCCATCCTTATGAGAATCCGACGCCGCTGTCGAATTTCATGGAAATGCTGGCGATCTTCCTGATTCCGGCGGCGCTGTGCTTCACCTTCGGCTTCATGGTGGGCGATATCCGCCAGGGCTGGGCGGTGCTGGCGGCGATGAGCCTGATTTTCGTCGTCATGACTGCGGTCGTGATGTATGCGGAACAGCAGTCGCATCCCGGCCTGAGCGCGATGGGCATCGACCAGGCGCATGGCCTGCTGCAGTCCGGCGGCAATATGGAAGGCAAGGAAACCCGCTTCGGCATCAGCGCTTCGGCCCTGTTTGCGGCAGTCACCACCGCGGCTTCCTGCGGCGCAGTAAACGCCATGCACGATTCGTTCACCGCACTGGGCGGGCTGGTGCCTATGGCCCTGATACAGATGGGCGAAGTGGTGTTCGGCGGCGTCGGTTCCGGCCTGTACGGCATGCTGGTGTTCGCCATCATGGCGGTGTTCATCGCCGGCCTGATGATCGGCCGCACGCCGGAATACCTGGGCAAGAAGATCCAATCGTTTGAAATGAAAATGACTTCGATCGCGATCCTGGCGACACCGATCCTGGTGCTGGGCGGCACCGCCATCGCCGTCATGGCGACCGCCGGCGTGGCCGGTATCGCCAATCCGGGTGCGCATGGCTTCAGCGAGATCCTGTACGCCTTCTCGTCGGCCGCCAACAACAACGGCAGCGCCTTCGGCGGCCTGTCAGCCAACACGCCGTTCTATAACGTGATGCTGGCGATCGCCATGTGGTTCGGACGTTTCATCATCATCGTCACGATCCTGGCGATGGCTGGCTCGTTTGCCGCCAAGAAGCGGCTGGAACCGAACTCCGGCACGATGCCGACCCATGGACCGCTGTTCATCGTGCTGCTGATCGGCGTGGTGGTGCTGGTCGGCGTATTGAACTATGTACCTGCCCTGGCGCTTGGTCCGGTGGTTGAACATCTGCAGATGTTTGCACATTAAGCCGGATGGGGTGGATCCCATGGTCCACCCCGGGTTTACAGAATAATTTCAAACGAAAGTAGAAAAACATCATGTCTCGCACCAATCTGACGCTCTTCGATTCCGCGCTGATGGGCCCGGCCATCGTCGCATCGTTCAAAAAGCTGGCGCCGCAAACGCAATTGCGCAACCCGGTCATGTTCGTGGTCTATGTCGGCAGTATCCTGACCACCTTATTGTATTTCCAGGCCCTGGTCGGCAAGGGCGAGGCCAGTGCCGGCTTCATCCTGGCGATCTCGGTGTGGCTCTGGTTCACTGTCCTGTTCGCCAATTTTGCCGAAGCATTGGCAGAAGGCCGCAGCAAGGCGCAGGCGGAATCGCTGCGCGCCCTGAAGCAAACCGTTTCCGCTAAAAAGCTGGAAGCCAACAGCAAGTCCAGGGGCGCGCTGAGCAACTGGTCGGCAACCCCGGCCAGCAACCTGCGCAAGGGCGATGTGGTGCTGGTGGAAGCCGGCGACGTCATCCCGGTCGACGGCGAAGTCATCGAAGGCGTGGCCTCGGTGGACGAAAGCGCGATCACCGGCGAATCCGCGCCTGTGATCCGCGAATCCGGCGGCGATTTTTCCGCCGTTACCGGCGGCACCCGCATCCTGTCCGACTGGCTGGTGGTGCGGGTCAGCGTCAATCCAGGCGAAGCCTTCCTGGACCGCATGATCTCGATGGTGGAAAGCGCCAAGCGCCAAAAGACGCCGAACGAAATCGCCCTGACCATCCTGCTGGTGGCGCTGACCATCGTGTTCCTGCTGGTGACAGTGACCTTGCTGCCGTTCTCGCTGTTCAGCGTGGCTGCCGCCAAGTTCGGCACGCCGATCACCATCACGGTATTGGTGGCTCTGCTGGTCTGCCTGATCCCGACCACCATCGGCGCCTTGCTGTCCGCCATCGGCGTGGCCGGCATGAGCCGCATGATGCAAGCCAATGTGATCGCCACCTCCGGCCGCGCAGTGGAAGCAGCCGGCGACGTCGACGTGCTGTTGCTGGACAAGACCGGCACCATCACCCTCGGCAACCGCCAGGCGTCGGCCTTCATTCCGGCGCCAGGCATCACCGAGCAGCAGCTGGCCGATGTGGCGCAACTGGCCTCGCTGGCCGATGAAACGCCGGAAGGCCGCAGCATCGTAGTGCTGGCCAAACAACGCTTCAACATCCGCGAACGCGAGATGAATTCCCTGCATGCCACCTTCGTTCCATTCACCGCGCAAACGCGCATGAGCGGCATCGATATCGGCGACGCCGGCAAATTCCGTGCAATCCGCAAGGGGTCGTCGGAAGCGCTGAAGAACTACATGACCGAGCTGGGCCAGCCGTTTCCGGCCGAAGTGGCGCACAGCGTCGACGACGTCGCCCGCCGCGGCAGCACGCCGCTGGTGGTGGTGGACGAAGGCGTGGTGATGGGCGTGGTTGAGCTGAAAGACATCGTCAAGGGCGGCATCAAGGAGCGTTTCGCCGAGCTGCGCCGGATGGGCATCAAGACGGTCATGATCACCGGCGACAACCGCCTGACGGCAGCCTCGATTGCAGCGGAAGCAGGGGTCGATGACTTCCTGGCGGAAGCGACGCCGGAAGACAAGCTGAAGCTGATCCGCAGCTATCAGTCGGAAGGCCGGCTGGTGGCGATGACCGGCGACGGCACCAACGATGCGCCGGCGCTGGCGCAAGCCGACGTGGCGGTGGCGATGAACAGCGGCACCCAGGCGGCAAAGGAAGCCGGCAACATGGTCGACCTGGATTCCAATCCGACCAAGCTGCTGGAGATCGTCGAGATCGGCAAGCAGATGCTGATGACGCGCGGCGCCTTGTCGACCTTCTCGATCGCCAACGATATCGCCAAGTATTTTGCGATCATCCCGGCCGCTTTCATCACCACCTATCCGCAGCTGGCGGCGCTGAACGTGATGCGCCTGGCCAGCCCGTCCTCGGCGATCATGTCCGCGGTGATCTTCAACGCCCTGATCATCGTCGTGCTGATCCCGCTGGCATTGAAAGGCGTGCGTTACCGCGCTGTCGGCGCCGCCTCGCTGCTGCGCCGCAACCTGCTGATCTACGGCCTGGGCGGCATCGTATTGCCCTTTATCGGTATCAAGCTGATTGACATGATCCTGTCAGTCATGCACCTGGTGTAATTAGGAGTATGGAAATGAAATCAGCATCCTCAGCAACACTGCCGCCGGCAAAACTGGCGGTCCATTCGAAAGTATCGTCGCAAGGCATACTGCGCCCGGCGCTGGTGCTTTTCGTCGGCCTGACCGTCCTCTGCGGCGTGATCTACCCGCTGGCCGTGACCGGCATCGGCAAGGCGGTGTTCCCGGACCAGGCTGCCGGCAGCCTGATCATGCACAACGGCAAGCTGATCGGTTCACGCCTGATCGGCCAGGAATTTTCCGCCCCTAACTACTTCTGGGGACGCTTGTCGGCAACCAGCCCGATGCCGTATAACGCCCAGTCGTCCGGCGGCTCCAACTTCGGTCCGAGCAATCCTGCGCTGATCGATGCCGTCAAAGGCCGGGTCGATGCCCTCAAGGCGGCTGATCCGAGCAACACGCTGCCGATTCCGGTGGACCTGGTGACTGCCTCCGGCAGCGGCCTCGATCCCGAGATCAGCCTGGCCGCCGCCTATTACCAGGCCGGCCGCGTGGCGCGCGAACGCAAGCTCGACGTCGACACCGTGCGCAGCCTGATCGCCGGCCTGCAATTGCAGCGCAGCCTCGGCTTCCTCGGCGAGCCGCGCGTCAATGTCATGGCCTTGAACCTGGCGCTGGACCGGCAGCATCCCGCTGCCGACTAAGTTTCAACCCGGCTTCATCCCGTTTCAAGCCACAGCGATATTTTTTTACAGGACTGACCGTACCTAGTGCGGTCAGCTTCTGCACGTCCATATCGTTTGCAACTTGAAATACAACATCGTCACACTACCTTTTGTTTCACTTGGAACTCATGAAGAAAATACTCTATTTCGCTGGCTTGATGACTGTCATCGGCGTGACCGCCTTTACCGCAAACTGCTCGCAAGCAGAAGAGGCGGCCGCGGTTCCCGACAACGCGCTGACATTCAACGCCAGCCTGGTATCCGACTATCGCTTCCGCGGCATTTCGCAAACGCGCCTGAAGCCGGCGCTGCAAGGCGGCGCCGACTATAGCAACAACCCGACCGGCATCTATGTCGGCACCTGGCTGTCGACGCTGAAGTGGATCAAGGACAGCGGCGGCAACGGCAACATCGAATGGGATATCTATGCCGGCAAGAAGGGTAACTTCACGCAAGACCTGAGCTACGATTTCGGCGTGCTCACTTATGTTTATCCATCCAACGATCTGCATCCGAACGCTGATACGACCGAGCTCTACGGCCAGCTTGGCTACGGCCCGGCCTACATCAAGTACTCGCAGTCCGTGACCAATCTGTTCGGCTTTGCCGACAGCAAGAACAGCGGCTACCTGGATATCGGCGCCAATATCGATGTGACTAACGGCTATACGGTCAACCTGCACGCCGGCCACCAAACCGTGAAGAACAATTCGGCGTCCAGCTATACCGACTGGAAAGTCGGCCTGACCAAGGATTTCGGCTTCCTGTCCGGCAGCGTTGCCGTGATCGGCACCGACACCAAGAATTATGCCGGACCGTCGCCTGAGCGTAAAAACCTGGGCAAGACTGCATTGGTGATTGCTGCGACAAAGACATTCTAAATATTGTGGCGGGCTGTTCCTGCAGCAGCGGCCGGCAAGGGTAAAACCTTCCGGCCCGTTGCCATTCATGGCCGCTGCGGGTCAGGCGTTTGAAATAGCATGCGATAGTGACAATGGCGGATGAATTCAATCTACAATTGGCGTACAACTTCAATCCCTCTTGCAACGGCAGCTTCTACCGGATCTTAAGTTAACTATATGCCCTCACCCAATTCAAGCGGCGACCTGCGTCCCGATCCGGATGCTCTGCTGGCGCAACTGCAGGTGCAGGAGAGCCTGGCCGGACGCGGCAAGTTGCGCATCTATTTCGGCGCCTCCGCCGGCGTCGGCAAAACCTACGCCATGCTCAGCGCAGCGCATAAATTGCATAGCGAGGGGCGCGAGGTATTAGCCGGCGTTATCGAGAGCCACGGCAGGACGGAAACCGCAGCCTTGCTGAACGGCCTGGAGCTGCTGCCGCTCAAGCTGGTCGAGTATCGCGACAAGCAGCTGCCGGAATTCGACCTGGACGCGGCGCTGCAGCGCAAGCCGTCGCTGATCCTGGTCGACGAGCTGGCGCATTCGAACGCCTCCGGCTCGCGCCATCCCAAACGCTGGCAGGATGTCGAAGAGCTGCTGAGCGCCGGCATCGACGTTTTCACCACCCTGAACGTCCAGCATCTGGAAAGCCTGAACGACGTGGTCGGCGGCATCACCGGCATCCGCGTGGCGGAAACCTTGCCGGATACGGTATTCGACGCGGCCGATGAAGTGGTGCTGGTGGACTTGCCGGCCGATGAGCTGCTCAACCGCCTCAAGCTCGGCAAGGTATACAAGCTGCCGCAGGCCGAACGCGCCTCGCGCAATTTTTTCCGCAAGGGCAATCTGATCGCCTTGCGCGAACTGGCCTTGCGCCGTACCGCCGACCGCCTGCAGGGCGATGTCCAGGCTTATCGCATAGAAAAATCGATAGGGGCGGTATGGCAAACCGATGCCGCGCTGTTGGCTTGCGTCGGTCCGTCAGCTAACGCGGAACATGTGATACGCAGCACGGCCCGGCTGGCGACCCAGCTCAATGCCGAATGGCATGCGATCTATGTCGAGACGCCGAAATTGCAGCGGCTGCCCTCGGCCAGGCGCGAGCGCATCCTGAAGACGCTCAAGCTGGCGCAGGACCTAGGGGCGACCACGGCAGTATTGGCGGGCAACGATGTCGCCGGCGTCATGGCAGGCTATGCGCGCAGCCACAATTTTTCCAAAATCATCATCGGCCGCAGCCAGCGCCAGTTTCCCTGGCAGCCGAATCATGCCGCGCGCATCGCGGCGCAGGCCAGCGATATCGACCTGATCGAAATCGGCGTGCCGCCGGCCAGCGCGGCGGCCAAGGCTGAGGACGCCGCCGGCCGCAGTTTTCCGCGCCACCTGCCCAAGCAGGGCCGGATCGAATGGTGGGGCTACGGCTGGGCGCTCGGCGTATGCGCATTGGTCACCTTGCTGGCGACGCCGATACTGCCGTTTTTCGACCTCGCCAACATCGTCATGCTGTACTTGCTGGCTGAGGTGCTGATCGCCATCCGCTATGGCCGCGGGCCGGCGATTTTCGTGGCGCTGCTGAGCATTGCTTCCTTCGATTTCTTTTTCGTGCCGCCGCGCTTTTCCTTCGCTGTCAGCGATTTCCAGTATTTGCTGACTTTCGGCGTGATGCTGGCGGTGGGCTTGACGATCACCCATCTGACTACCGGCCTGCGCTACCAGGCTCGCATCGCCTCCGATCGCGAGGCCCGTTCGCGCGCCTTGTTCGAGTTCGCCCGCGCCTTGTCCGGCGTCCTGCAAACCGAGCAGATATTTGAAACCAGCCGCCAGTTCCTGCAACGCAGTTTCCAGGCCAAGACCTTGCTGCTGGTGCCGGACGATGCCGGCCGCTTGCAGCTGCCGGCGGTGATTCCCGAGGAGGTCGCCAATGTCGCCGCCGCGCTGGACATGGGCATCGCCCAATGGGCCTTCGACAATGCCAGCAGCGCCGGCATCGGCACCGATACGCTGCCGGCCAGTAATTACCTGTATCTGCCGCTGGTGGCGCCGATGCGCACCCGCGGCGTGCTGGCGATCTTGCCGCACAGCCGGCGCTGGATCCTGATCCCGGAACAGCAGCAACAGCTCTATACCTTCGCCACGTTGACCGCGATTGCGCTGGAGCGGGTGCACTATGTCGAAGTGGCGCAGGATGCGCTGGTGCGGATGGAATCGGAGCGCTTGCGCAATTCCCTGCTGTCGGCGCTGTCGCACGATTTGCGCACGCCTTTGACGGCGCTGATCGGTTTGTCCGAATCGCTGGTGCTGTCGAAGCCGCCGCTGCAGGAAAACCAGCAATTGCTGGCCGGCGCGCTGCACAGCGAGATGCTGCGCATGAGCGCGCTGGTCACCAATCTGCTGGACATGGCCAGGATCCAGAGCGGCGAAGTCAAGCTGAACCTGCAGTGGCAGCCGTTTGAAGAAGTGGTCGGCAGCGCGCTGCGCGCCAGCGGCTCGGCATTGCTGGGGCACCAGATCGAGATCCGGGTGGCGCATGAGCTGCCGCTGATCCGTTTCGACGCGGTCCTGATCGAACGGGTGCTGTGCAATCTGCTGGAGAACGCCGTCAAGTACACGCCGCCCGGTTCGCATATCGTGCTGGCGGCAGTGGTCAACGGCCGCTACCTGGCGGTCACCGTGTCGGATGACGGCCCCGGCCTGCCGAGCGGCATGGAAGACGCCATCTTCGAAAAATTCACGCGCGGCGAACGCGAATCGGCCAAACCCGGCGTCGGTCTCGGACTGGCGATCTGCCGCGCCATCGTGGAAGCGCACGGCGGCACCATCCGCGCCCGCAGCGCCGGCGCCGGCGCCGAATTCGTATTTACCATCCCGCTCGGCAGCCCGCCCAGCATGCCCGACCTGGAAGAGCACGAATTGAGAATGGATGCCGCCGGCGGCAGCGCCGGCAATACCGGCAATACGGAGAAAACATGACGACGCAACCAACCCCGATCGCACTACTGGTCGAAGACGAACCGCAGATACGGCGCTTTGTGCGTGCTGCGCTGGAAGATGAAGGCTGGCAGATCTTTGAAGCGCAGACCATGCAGCGCGGCCTGATCGATTGCGGCACCCGCAAGCCTAACCTGGTGATTCTCGACCTCGGCCTGCCGGACGGCGACGGCGTCGATTTCATCCTGGATGTCCGGAAATGGTCGCGCGTGCCCATCATCGTGCTGTCGGCGCGCGTCAATGAAGCTGACAAGATCAAGGCGCTCGATGCCGGCGCCGACGATTACCTGAGCAAGCCGTTTGGCGTCGGCGAGCTGCTGGCGCGGGTACGCGCCACGCTGCGCCGGCAGCACCAGCCGCTGGCCGGCGACGACGGCCTGATCCGCTTTGGCGACGTCACGCTGGATTTGCAGGCGCGGCTGGTCACCAAGGCGCAGCAGCCGGTGCACCTGACGCCGACCGAGTACCGTTTGCTGACGGTGCTGGTAGCCAATGCAGGGCGGGTGGTGACCAATCCGCAATTGCTCAAGGAAGTGTGGGGGCCGTCGCATTCCGAGAGCGGCCACTATCTGCGGATTTATATGGGACACTTGCGGCAGAAACTGGAAGACGATCCGGCCCAGCCCAAGCATCTGCTGACCGAGACCGCGGTGGGCTACCGCATCCTGCTTTCCCAGTAAGAACGTTGCAGACAAGCGGAGAAGAACATGGCAAGACCTGAATGCATCAAACATTGGCAAGAGATCCAAGGCGCCGACGATTCGCGCTATCCCGGCAGCGCCGAACTGATGTCCATCGGTTCGCCGTTCGGCCGCAGCTTCGGGCTGAAAAGGATAGGGATCCACCACGAGGTGCTGCCGCCCGGCCGCCGCACTTCCTGGCCGCATGCCGAGAAGACCGAGGAAGAGTTCGCCTATGTGATCGAAGGCACGCCGGATGTCTGGCTGGACGGCCATCTGCACCGGCTGGCGCCGGGCGACGGCGTCGGTTTCGCCACCGGCACCGGCCTCGCGCATACCTTCATCAACAACACCGAAACCGATGTGCGGCTGCTGGTGGTCGGGGAATGCTTCCGCGCCGACAATCAGGTGATCTATCCTCTGCATCCGGCGCGCAATGCTGCGATCGGCAGCCAGTACTGGAGCGACGCGCCGCAGGATCCGCTCGGTCCGCATGACGGCTTGCCGGATAAATTGCGGCAGTCAAACGGTCCTTTCTGAATTGTGTATAGTGCTAGGGCAACAGGCCCTAGAACCACACACCATCACAGGATCAATTCATGCCAAATCGAGAACGTGTTGAAAGTTTTATAAAACTGGTTGTGCAAGGCAAATACGTGGAAGCGATCGAAGAGTTCTATACCGAAGACGCCTCCATGCAGGAAAACCAGGAACCGCCGCGCAAGGGGATGCAGTTGCTGGTGGCGGGCGAGCAAAAGGCGATGTCGGCGGTCAAGGAAATCCGCACGCTGGCGGCCAAGTCCTTCCTGATCGACGGCGACCGCGTCGCCATCAACTGGCTGTTCGAGATCGAACTGCCGGACGGTCGCAGCTTCCGGCAAGATGAAATCGCCTACCAGGTCTGGCGCGGCGACAAGATCGCGGAAGAACAGTTTTACTACGATCCGGGCCAGCGCAAGCCGGCCTGACCCTGCGGTCCTGCCGGTTTTCCGAAATAGGTGTAAACTAGCCGCCAGACAGATGCATCACTGCGTGCATCTGTCTTTTTGTTTACCCTACGGTTATCGGCAGTGCAACGTACTCTCCTCATCCCGCTGATTGTTGCTTGTGCGCTGTTCATGGAAAACATGGACGCGACGGTGATTGCCACCTCCTTGCCGGTGCTGGCGCACGATCTTGGACAAGATCCGCTTACCCTGAAACTTGCCTTGACCTCGTATGTGGTCGGCCTCGGCGTCTTCATTCCGATCAGCGGCTGGGTGGCAGATCGCTTCGGCGCGCGCACCGTGTTCCGTTCGGCGATCCTGGTATTCCTGTGCGGTTCGCTGATGTGCGCCGCCTCCAGCTCGCTGGCGGCATTTGTCGCCGCCCGTTTCCTGCAGGGCATAGGCGGCGCCATGATGGTGCCGGTCGGCCGCATCGTGATCTTCCGCGCGGTGCCGCGCACCGAGCTGGTCAAAGCCATCAGCTACCTGACCATTCCATCGCAGCTGGGACCGGTCATCGGGCCGCCGCTGGGCGGCTTCATCACTACCTATTTCCACTGGCGCTGGATCTTCCTGATCAACGTGCCGATCAGCATCCTGGGCATGTACCTGGCCAGCAAATACATCGAGAACTACCGCTCCGACGATTTGCAGCCGCTCGACATGAAGGGCTTCGTGCTGTCGGCGGTCGGCAGTACGCTGCTGATGCTGGGCCTGTCGATGATCGATGGCGAACTGCTGGCCTCGGAATGGGCGTTCGCCATGTGCGCAGCGGGCGGCCTGACCTTGTATGTGTATCTGCTGCATGCACGGCGCGAACCGTTTCCGCTGCTGGATCTGCGCCTGCTGCGGATCCCGACTTTCCGCGCCAGCGTGCTGGGCGGCTCGCTGTTCCGCATCGGCCTTGGCGCGGTGCCGTTCCTGTTGCCGCTGGCCTTGCAGGTCGGCTTCGGCATGAACGCCTTCCACGCCGGCACCATCACTTGCGCTTCCGCTTTCGGCGCGATCTTCATGAAAGCCATCGGCACCTCGGTGCTGCGCCGTTACGGTTTCCGTTCGGTACTGATCTGGAATGCGGTGCTGGCCGGACTGGCGCTGGCGTCCTACGGCTTGTTTACGCCGACGACGCCTTATCTGGTGATGATGGCGGTGGTCCTGCTGGGCGGTTTTTTCCCTTCCATGCAATTCACCTGTCTCAACACCATGGCTTACGCCGACCTGGACAGCGCCGACGTCAGCCGGGCTACCAGCCTGGCCAGCGTGGTGCAGCAGATTTCCTTGGGATTGGGAGTCACCATAGGCGGCCTGGCGGTGCATTTCTCCAGCCGTCTGCAAGGTCATGAAACCATTGTCGCCGGCGATTTCTGGCCGGCCTTCATCGTCATCGGCCTGTTCTCGATGGCCTCGATTCCCGTGACGCGGCGCCTGCCCTTAAATGCCGGCGCGGCATTGACCGGGCATAAGCCGGCGTAGACACTCGCATACGCGGTGCTCCGCCGGCTGAGTCAATTGGGGTCAGAGTTTTTTTTCGCGGGTTTTTGCGAAAATTACTCTGACCCCAATTGACGAGTTCGGAGAAAAACAGAGCGCACTACATGGTTTTTTTTAACGTAGAGGCATGCACTCCGTAGCCCGCTAAGTGGGGTCAGAGTGAAGTTTCTGCAAAAAACATGCAGAAATTTCACTCTGACCCCAGTTAGCTACTCTGACCCCAGTTAGCTAAAGTGTGCCGGGCGCGACGAAAGACCGTTAATCAGACTTCCGCAATACGCTTGGCGATGTGCGCCAGCGCTTCTTCCACCTGGTCGACCAGGATCAGGCACAGATCGCCCGGCGACAGATGCGAGAGGGCGGTGTCGATGGCGATGAATTCGCCGTTGATTTCCTCGGTGGCGGTGGTGCGGCGGGCATTCTTCAAGCCTTCGCGCAGCAGGCCCAGCACTTCGCCGTCGGCGCGGCCGCGCTGGCACTGGTCCTGGTAAAGAATCACTTCATCGAAGGCGTCGCCGAGGATTTCGGTCTGATGGCGGATATCGATATCGCGACGGTCGCCGGCGCCGCTGATGACTACCGAGCGGCGTTTGGCGGGCATGCCGTCGATCGCCTTTACCAGCGCCTGGATGGCGTCCGGATTGTGGCCATAGTCGGCGATCAGGGTAGCGCCGCGATACTCGAATACATTGAAGCGGCCGGGCGCGGTGGCGGCATCGTTGACGAAGCTGGCCAAGCCGGCGCGTATCACATCCCAGTCCAGGTTCAGGGCCCAGGCGGCGGCGACGGCGGCCATGGCGTTCTCGATCTGGAAGCCGATGCTGCCATTGCGGGTCAGCGGGATTTCCTGCAGCAGCAGCCGGTGTTCCTGCTTGCCCTTGGCGGCGACGATGGCGTTGCCGTCCTGGTACACCACACGATGGCCCTGGGCGCGATGGGTGGTCATCAGCGGGTGATGGAAATCGTGGGCGAAGAAGGTGATCGAACCGGGGCAGGCTTTGGCCATGCCGGCCACCATCGGATCGGCGGCGTTCAGGACCGCATGACCGCCGGGCGCGACGTTCTCGACGATGACGCGCTTGACCACGCTCAAGTCTTCCACCGTGCTGATAAAGCTCAGGCCGAGATGGTCGCCCATGCCGATATTGGTGACCACGGCGACGTCGCAGCGGTCAAAGCCGAGGCCTTCGCGCAGGATGCCGCCGCGCGCGGTTTCAAATACCGCGGCGTCGACGTCCGGATGCATCAGGACGTTGCGGGCGCTGCGCGGACCGCTGCAGTCGCCGGTGTCGATGCGTTGCTTTTCGATGTAGACGCCGTCCGAATTGGTCATGCCGACGCGCAGTCCCTTGCGGCCCAGCAGGTGGGCGATCAGGCGCACGGTGGTGGTCTTGCCGTTGGTGCCGGCTACCGCCACCAGCGGGATGCGGCCATTGTCGCCGTCTTCAAACATGGTCGACATGATGGCGGCGCCGACCGCGCGGCCCTTGCCGTAGGAGGGGCTGATATGCATGCGCAAACCGGGCGCGGCGTTGACTTCGACCACGCCGCCTTCCTGTTCTTCCAACGGCTGATGGACATTGTTGCAGACCACGTCGACGCCGCAGATATCGAGGCCGACCATCTGCGCGGCCGCAACCGCGCGCGCCGCCAGTTCCGGGTGCACATCTTCAGTGACGTCGGTGGCGGTGCCGCCGGTGCTCAGGTTGGCATTGTTGCGCAACACCACGCGCGTGCCTTGCGGCGGTACCGAGTCGGCAGAGTAATTCTGTTTCGCCAGCGTCGCCAGGGCGATCGCATCGAAGCGAATTTTGGTCAGCGAGGTGGCATGGCCTTCGCCGCGCAGCGGATCGCTGTTGACATGGTCTACCAGCTGGCGGATGGTGCGCACACCGTCGCCGATCACTTGCGGCGGATCGCGGCGGGCTGCTGCCACCAGATGGTTGCCGACCACCAGCAGGCGGAAGTCATGGCCGGGCAGGTAGCGCTCGACGATCACTTCCGAGCAGATTTCTGAAGCCACGGCGAACGCGGCCATGACCTGTTCGCGCGCGGTGATGTTGACTGCCACGCCCTTGCCCTGATTGCCGTCGCGCGGCTTGAGCACCACCGGACTGGCGATTTCCTGGGCCGCGGCCCAGGCTTCTTCGGCAGTGGAAACCACGCGGCCCATAGGCACCGGCACGCCGGCGGCGTTCAGCAGCTTCTTGGTCAGGTCCTTGTCTTGCGCGATCGATTCGGCGATGGCGCTGGTGTGATTGGTTTCCGCGGCCTGGATGCGGCGCTGGCGGCTGCCCCAGCCGAACTGCACCATGCTGCCGCCGGTCAGGCGGCGGAAGGGAATGCCGCGTGATACCGCGGCTTGCACGATGGAGCCGGTGCTGGGGCCGAGGCGGATATCTTCATCCAGTTCCTGCAGGCGCGCCAATGCGCTTGCCAGGTCGAAAGGCTGGTCCGCCAGCGCCGCCAGGCACAGCTCCTGCGCCAGCTGGAAAGCCAGCCGGCCGACTTCTTCTTCGCTGTATTCGACGATCACCTGATAGACGCCGGCTTCCAGCGTCGGCACGGTACGGCTGAAGGTGACCGGGCAGCCGGCTTCGGACTGCAGCCCGAGCGCAGCGATTTCCAGGGCATGCGCCATGGAGACCACTTCGTTTTTACCGGTCGCCTCCAGGAAGCCGATTTGTGGAAAGCGTTCACGCAGCTTGGCCTCGAAACCGGCGATGCCGGCAATGGCGCGCTCGGCTTCGGTGCAGGACACAATGGCTTCAATAGCGGTGTGTCGACTCCACAGATTGGGGCCGCGAAGTACTCGGATACGTGATACGTCCATCGACAGGTTTTCCTAATTTTCTGATGATTCTGATGATTCTGATTTCTGGTTTTCTGCTGAGTTGCTGCGCAACTGGCTAAGCCATCTCGAAAGTTTCAATCCCGGCGCGCATCAAGTCGTGCGAGATGTCCAGCGCCCATGCCGCGGCAACTGCCGCCAGCACGTTTTCAATCTGGAAGCGGTCCTTGCTGCGGGCAATCAGCGGCACGGTGGTGATGTCCGCCAGCAGCAGTTCGCTCTTGCCGGTGGCCAGCATGATCTGGTCGTTATGGATGAACACCGCGCGCTTGTTCTTTTCGAGATGTTCGGCAATGACCGGCAGGGCAGGATCGATGCCGAAGAAAATCACTTCGCCGTCGCACAGGGAAGCCATGTCGGCCACCAGCGCATCGGCCGCGTTCAGCACCGCGACGCCGGTCGGCAGCACGACGTCGACCTGGGTGCGGGTGACTTTCACCATTTCCTCGGCGTCGCCGATGTAGTACTGCGGCAGGCTGTCGTCAGCGGCGATGTTGGTGACCACGCCAACCTGGCAGCGGTCGTACACCAGGCCTTCCGACAAGATGGTGTCGTGGCTGTTTTCGAAGACTGCCGCTTGCACCGCGCGGTTGATCAGCACCCGCTGCGCCGATTCCCAGTTGGCGCAGTCGCCTTTTTCGACCTGGCGCTGGGCGAAATAGAGGCCGTCGCCGCAAGCCAGGCCGACATGGTTGCCGCTAAGGTGCAGCTGCCATGCGATCAGGCGCGAGACTGTGGTTTTGCCATGGGTGCCGGAGACGCCGACGATAGGGATGCGGCCGTTGTCGCCAGCGGCGAACAGATGTTCGATGATGGCCCTGCCGACCGGGCGCGGCCGGCCTTCCGCCGGCTTCAGGTGCATCAGCAGGCCCGGGCCCGCGTTGACTTCGACGATGGCGCCGCGCTGTTCTTCCAGCGGACGGGAAATATCTTCCGCCACCAGGTCGACGCCGGCGATATCCAGGCCGACCACGCGCGCCGCCAGCGAAGCGGCAGCGGCTACGCTCGGATGCACCAGGTCGGTGACGTCGATAGAGACATTGCCGTTGCGTTGTATCAGTACTTGTTTGCCGGCCGGCGGAATCGAATCGCCGCTGTAGCCCTGGCGTTCCAGTTCAACCCGAACCACCGGTTCCTGGTCCAGCAGCACCAGGCTGAGCGGGCATTCTTCCAGCTCGCCGCGGCGCGGATCGGAATTGATCTGGCTTTCTATCAGTTGCAGGATGGTCGAGCTGCCGTCGGCCGTTACCGACAGGGGTTCGCCGCGGGCAGCGGCTGCCAGGCGGCCGCCGACGATCAGCAGGCGGTGCTCGTTGCCGCGGATGAAGCGCTCGACGATCACGCTGCTGCCTTCTTCCAGCGCCAGCGTGTAGGCGGTTTCGATTTCCTCGCGGGTGTTGAGGTCGATGAAGACGCCGCGGCCATGATTGGCGTCGGAGGGCTTGACCACCACCGGCAAGCCGATGTCTTCGGCGGCTTCCCAGGCTTCCGCCGGGCTTTCCACTACCTGGCCTTCGGGCACCGGCACGCCGCAGGCTTGCAACAGGGTCTTGGTCAGGTCCTTGTCGCTGGAGATGCTTTCGGCGATGGCGCTGGTCTGGTCGGTTTCCGCGGTCCAGATGCGGCGTTGGCGGATGCCGTGGCCGAGCTGCACCAGGTTGCCGTCAGTCAGGCGGAAAGAAGGGATGCGGCGTTCGTCAGCGGCTTCGACGATGCAGGCGGTGCTGGGGCCCAGGCAACGCGAGTCGACCATGGTGCGCAGCGTAGCGATAGTGGCGGGAACGTCGAACGGCTTGTCTTCTATCGCGGCCATTACCAGGTCGCGCGCAGCGTGCAGGGCGGCGCGGGTGACTTCTTCGTGGCGCGCCCGCACCGCTACTTTATAGACGCCGCGCACCGAAGTGCTGCGGGCCTTGCCGAAGCCGCCCGGCATGCCGGCCAGGTTTTGCAGTTCCAGCGTGACGTGTTCGAGGATGTGGCCGGGCCATGTGCCGTCTTGCAGGCGCTGTACAAAACCGCCGCGTTCGCCGTAGCTGCAACGGTGTTCAATCAGGGACGGCAGCCAGCCGGTCAGGCGCTGGTTGAAGCCGGGCAGGGTATTGGAGGGGAAGTCTTCCAGTTCGCCTATGTCGATCCACGCCTCAAGGGTTGATCTATACGTCCATATATTCGGTCCGCGCAGGGACATGATACGGAGAATTTCAATGTTTTTCATGAGTCAGCAATGAGGCTATAGGCGTGTGCCAAAAAGGGCTGGCCAAATGGCCATTCGTGGATCCGGAACGATTGCGCGTGCCGGCTTCAACACCCTGCAATAACTTGTAACGCGCTAAAGCGCGGTTTGGTTTACATCGGCTTACTAAATAATAATGTCCAAAAAGATAGTGTTATTTAGTAACGAAGAGTAACGTTTCCAGAAAACCCGATAGGATATAATACTTGCGGCAGACGATGTGCGCCATTTTTGGTCTGTTCTCACAATGTGTTGGCAGTGCGAGCGTGCGCTCAGCGACGCCTGCGGTCGCTCCCGCAGGAGCCTGTCGATAGTTGTCATCATGTTCCAAGGCGGTTTCACACAAAATTCCATCCGGTCCGTTAGCCATTATGCGCGCGGACACACCATGCCGTTTAGATGAAAAGCAATCCAATATCCCCAATATCCCAAGCCGGTAATTATTTATCACATAATTTGCCCGCTGCCATACCTGCTGCTTTGCGTGCCGAAGTGACAACTCAGCTTGCCCCGGCCGAGGAAATCCTTGCGTCCCTGGCGATCGATCTCAACGCCTCGCTGCATTTTGCGCAAGGGCTGGTGCTGGTCACCAATCAGCGCGTGCTGGCCAGGATGGCCGACGACAGCAGCTGGCGCGACTGGAGTTACCGTTCCGGCCTCAAGCTTGGCCATCACGATCATGCCGGCGTCGGCAGCCTGGAGTTGCATGATGAGCAACAGCAGCTGGCAAGCTGGCGCTATACGCTCGGACTGAATCTGGATGCGCTGCGCCTGATCAAGGTCTTCGAGCAGCAGCGCGACGACCGGCTGGCGGGGCGTTCCGCCTTGCGCGAAGAGCAGGCCACTTGTCCGCAATGCGACGCGCCGCTGCCTGCGGACAGCGAGGAGTGCCTGATCTGTCCCGAAAAAGGCGCGGCGCCTTCGTCGACCTGGGCCTTGTTCCGCCTGGCGCGCTTTGCCAAGCCCTACAAGGGCATGCTGCTGCTGGGTTTCGTGCTGATGCTCATTTCCACCGCCGCCACCCTGGTGCCGCCTTATCTGATGGGCCCCCTGATGGACAATGTGCTGATTCCTTATCAGAACGGCAAACCCATCAATACCGACCTGGTCAAGCTGTATCTGTCCGGACTGCTGGCTTCTGCGCTGGTGGCCTGGAGCCTGGGCTGGGCCCGCACCTATATTTTGGCGCTGGTCAGCGAGCGCATCGGCGCCAACCTGCGCACCACCACCTATGAACACCTGCTGCGCCTGTCGCAGGAATATTTCGGCGGCAAGCGCACCGGCGACCTGATGGCGCGCATCGGCTCGGAAAGCGACCGCATTTGCGTGTTCCTGTCCCTGCATCTGCTGGACTTCGCCATCGACGTCCTGATGATCATCATGACTGCGGTGATCCTGTTCTCGATCAATCCGTGGCTGGCGCTGGTGACCCTGGTGCCGCTGCCGTTCATCGCCTGGATGATCCATCTGGTGCGCGACCGCCTCAAGCACGGTTTTGAAAAGATCGACCGCATCTGGGCCGAAGTCACCAATGTGCTGGCCGATACGATCCCCGGCATCCGGGTGGTCAAGGCTTTCGCCCAGGAAAAGCGCGAAGCCACGCGTTTCCGCGACGCCAACCAGCACAACCTGCTGGTCAACGACCGTGTCAACAAGATCTGGTCGCTGTTTTCACCGACCGTGACCCTGCTGACCGAAGTCGGTCTGCTGGTGGTCTGGGTATTCGGTATCTGGCAGGTTTCCAGGAACCAGATCACGGTCGGGGTGCTGGCCTCGTTCCTGGCTTACATCAGCCGCTTCTATACCCGCCTCGATTCGATGAGCCGGATTGTCTCGGTGACGCAAAAGGCAGCGGTCGGCGCCAAGCGGATTTTCGAGATTCTCGATCATGTCTCCAGCGTTCCTGAGCCGGCCAACCCGGTCCATCTGGAAAACGTCAAGGGCGCCATCGAATTGCGCGACATCGGTTTCCGCTACGGCAATCGGGCGGTGATGCGCGGCGTCAGTCTGGATATCAAGCCGGGCGAGATGATCGGCCTGGTCGGCCACAGCGGTTCCGGCAAGAGCACGCTGGTGAACCTGATCTGCCGTTTCTACGACGTCTCGGAAGGATCGATACGCATCGATGGCGTCGATATCCGTTCGATGCCGATCTCGGAATATCGACGCAATATCGGCCTGGTGCTGCAGGAACCGTTCCTGTTCTTCGGCACCATTGCCGAGAACATTTGCTACGGCAAGCCCGAGGCTACGCGCGAGGAAATCGTTGCCGCTGCCCGTGCCGCCCACGCCCATGAATTCATCCTGCGCCTGCCGCAAGGCTATGACTCGCTGGTCGGCGAGCGCGGCCAGGCGCTGTCGGGCGGCGAACGCCAGCGCATCTCGATCGCGCGCGCGCTGCTGATCGATCCGCGCATCCTGATCATGGACGAAGCCACCTCATCGGTGGATACAACAACTGAAAAAGAAATCCAGAAAGCGCTCGACAACCTGGTGCAGGGGCGCACCACGATTGCCATCGCGCACCGTCTGTCGACCTTGCGCAAGGCCGACCGCCTGGTAGTGCTGGACCGCGGCCAGATCGTTGAAGTCGGCAGCCATGACGAACTGATGCTGCGCGAAGGCGCCTACTACCGCCTGTACCAGGCGCAGTTGCGCAATCCTGAAGGCGAAGGCGAGCCGCAATTGGTCGACGAAGATAGCGAAGAGAACGTATGACGACACATGATTTCAAATTGAGCCGCAACGCTTTCGGCCGCCTGGTGTATACAGCCGCCGATGGCGCGGTGCATGAAGGGGTGGTGCCGGTGCGGGCCTTTCCGATTGGCGCGCCGGACGACGGCCTGTCGCTGGTCAGCGCCGACGGCCACGAACTGTCCTGGATCAGCCGCTTGTCGGATCTGCCGGATGAGACCCGGGCGATGGTCGAGAAAGAACTTGCCAGCCGCGAGTTCATGCCGGAAATCAAGCGCATCCAGAGAGTATCCAGCTACACCGCGCCCAGCATCTGGCATGTGGAAACCAATCGCGGCGATGCTTCTTTCACCCTCAAGGGCGAGGAAGATATCCGCCGTATCGTGGCGACCAGCCTGCTGATCGCCGACAGCCATGGCGTGCAGTTCCTGATCCGGGATACGCAGGCGCTGGACAAGGCCAGCCGCAAGATCCTGGATCGTTTCCTGTAATTGATTTTGCGCGTGGGCAGGTTGTTCTGCCCGCGCAGTGCTTCCAAATTCCTAGAACTGCTCGTCCGCCCCCAGATAGCGCCATTGCCCCTCGGGCAGATTCCCCAGCTTGACGCCGCCGATCCGTACCCGTTTCAAGCCCAGCACTTTCAGGCCGACCATGTCGCACATGCGGCGGATCTGGCGTTTCTTGCCTTCGCGCAGGGTAAAACTCAGCTGATCCTCGTTCTGCCATTTGACGATGGCCGGCTTGAGGCGCTTGCCGTCCAGCGTCAGGCCGTGGTTGAGGCGGCGCAGTTCGGCGTCGGGCAGCTTGTCGCCTTTGGTATAGCGCACCCGCACCAGGTATTCCTTGTCGACGCTGGTCTCTTCGCCGATCAGGTGCTTGGCGATGCGGCCATCCTGGGTCAGCACCAGCAGGCCGACCGAGTCGATGTCGAGACGGCCGGCGGGCACCAGGCTGCGCAGCTGGGTCGGATGGAACAGGGTAGGCGAGGGGTCTTCGCTCCAGCGGTTGGCTTCCTTGATCAGCGCCACCGCCGGCTGGTAGCCGTCTTCGGCCTGGCCGCTGACATAGCCGACCGGCTTGTTGATCAGGATGGTGACGCGCTTCGATTGTTCGGCGGCGGCCTGGCGTTCGACGCTGATGCGCTGGCTCGGCAGCACCTTGCTGCCGAGTTCCGAGACGACGATGCCGTCGACCCGCACCCAGCCGCGCGCGATCCACTCGTCGGCCTCGCGGCGCGAGCATAGCCCGAGTTCTGACATGCGTTTGGAAAGGCGTAGTGGTTCAGTCATGATGTGTGAATAAAAAATATAAAATCTACAGCCGTCATTCCCGCGTTCGCGGGAATGACGAAGGGTGCTTCGATGAAGTTCATCTCAAATGTGCAAAGCATCCAGCAAATCGGTCTCAAGCTGGATCTGCATGCGCGCATGGTTGAGCGCGTTGCCGTCCACCAGGAAGACGTCTTCGACGCGCTCGCCGAGGGTCATGATCTTGGCGGTGTGCAGGTTGATCTTGTGCTTGGCCAGCACACTGGCGACCGAGTACAGCAGGCCGGTACGGTCGTTGGCGGTGATCGACAGCAGGTAGTACTGGCCGCGGTCGTCCGGCCGCAGGTCGACCGTCGGCGTCAGCGGGAAGGTGCGCGAGAGCCGCGACAGGCGGCCGCGCGACGCTGCCGGCAGGGCGCTGTCGGTTTGCAGCAGGGCGGTCAGTTCGTGCTCGATCAGGTTGATGATGTCGCGGTAGTGCTTGGCGAACAGCGGCGCGCTGATCAGGAAGGAGTCAAGCGCGTAGCCGTGGCGCGTGGTCTGGATCTTGGCGTCGAGGATGCTGAAATTCTTGCTGTCGAAATAGCTGCAGATGCGGATGAACAGGTCGCTGCGGTCCTTGGTGTAGACCGCCACCTGCAAGCCTTCGCCGATCGGCGCCAGGCGGCATTTGACGATAGGCGCCGGGTTGTCGATCTGGTTATAGAAGGAGCGGGTTTGCCAGGCGATATCGGAGGCGTCATGGCGCAGGAAGTAAGCGACGTCGAGCTGCTGCCACAGCGCTTCATGGGCGTCCGGCGGCAAGCCGTACAGGCGCAGGGTCTTCAGCGCTTCTTCCTGGCGGTTCTTCAGCTCGCGGTCGGCCGACGGCGTCTCGCCTCCCAGCACCCGCAAGGTCATGCGGTACAGGTCTTCCAGCAGCTTGCCTTTCCAGGCGTTCCACACCTTGGGACTGGTGCCGCGGATATCGGCCACCGTCAGCAGGTAAAGCGCGGTCAGGTGGCGTTCATCCTTGACCGTGCCGGCAAAGTGCAGGATCACTTCCGGATCCGACAGATCCTGCTTTTGCGCCACTTGCGACATGGTCAGGTGGTGCTCGACCAGGAACACCACCAGCGCGGTGTCCTGCGGCGCCAGGCCATGGTGCTGGCAGAAATGCAGGGCGTCGGTCATGCCCAGCTTGGAGTGGTCGCCGCCGCGGCCCTTGGCGATATCGTGGAACAGGGCGGCTACATACAGCAGCCAGGGGCGCGGAAAATTGGCGATCAGCTGGCTGCAGAACGGGTATTCGTGGGCGTGTTCGCTCATGGTGAAGCGGCGTACGTTGCGCACCACCATCAGGATGTGCTGGTCGACGGTGTAGACGTGAAACAGGTCGTGCTGCATCTGGCCGACGATGCGCCGGAAGTTCGGCAGGTAGCGGCCCAGGATGCTGGTCTGGTTCATGCCGCGCAGCGCGTGGGTAATCCCTTGCGGCGCCTGGATGATCTGGATGAACAGCGAACGGTTGACCGGATCGCGGCGGAAGGCGTTGTCGATCTTGACGCGTGCATGCCATAGCGCACGCCGGGTGCGCGCCGTCATGTCGCGCAGCTCGCTGTGCTGCGCCAGCAGCAGGAACAGTTCCAGCATGGCCGACGGCGTGGTCTTGAACAGGTCGTCGTGGGCGATGTCGATCAGGCGGTTGAGATGGTTGAAGCGCTCGTTGATGCGCTGCGGCACCATCGGCTGCGGGAACAGCTGCACTTCAATGTTCTGCAGCAGGATGGTGTTGAGCTGGGTCACCGCCTTGGCGGCCCAGTAGTAGCGCTGCATCAGGTATTCGCTGGCGCGCCGCGTTTCCGTGGTCTGGAAGCCGAGCGCTTCGGCGATCGGCGTCTGCACGTCGAACACCAGGCGGTCTTCGCGCCGGTTGGTGTAGATGTGCAGGCGGATGCGGATATCCTTGAAGGCGCGCTCCTGGCGCGACAGCTGGCGCGCTTCCGCCGCCGTGATCAGGCCGTGCTTGGCCAGCTTGGGCCAGGACTCGCCGAGCCCGGCGGCCTTGGCCACCCACAGGATCACCTGCAGGTCGCGCAGGCCGCCCGGGCTTTCCTTGCAGTTCGGCTCCAGGCTGTAGGGCGTGTCTTCATACTTGACGTGGCGCTGGCGCATTTCCAGGATCTTTTCCTGGAAAAAGGCGCAGGGATCCATCGCCGCGCTGCAACGCTCCTGCAGCTGATGGAACAAGGCTTGGTTGCCGCTCACCAGGCGCGCTTCCAGCAGGCTGGTCTGCACCGTGATGTCTGCCGCCGATTCGCTCAGGCACTCGTCGACGGTGCGGATGCTGTGGCCGATTTCCAGTCCGATGTCCCAGAACAGCTGGACCAGCTGCTCCAGCCGCGGTTTCAGTTCGGCATCAGGTGCGGCGCCCAGCAGGATCAGCACATCGACGTCGGAGTGGGGGAACAGTTCGCCGCGGCCATAGCCGCCGACCGCCACCAGCGCCGCCGATGCCGGCATGCCGAGCATTTTCCAGGCCTGGGTCAGGGCAAGGTCGACGCTGCGGCGCAGCGCTGTCAGCAGTTCGCCGGGTTTGCCCTCTGCCAGGAATGCGGAGATGATGACTTGCCGCTCGGTTCTAAGCTGTTGTTTCAGGGTCGCGGCAAGTGTCGTCATGTACGGCGTTCAATGCTTGAGAAATAGGTGCAGATGTGATCAGGCGGCAGCCGCTGCCTGCTGGACGAATGCCGGCGGCGGCGGCGTGCCGGCCGACACGGTCAGCACTTCATAGCCGGTTTCGGTCACCAGCACAGTATGCTCCCATTGGGCGGAGAGGCTGCGATCCTTGGTCTTGATGGTCCAGCCGTCGCCCATTTCACGGATGTCGCGGCGGCCGGCGTTGATCATCGGCTCGACCGTGAAGATCATGCCGGCTTCCAGCCGCTCCAGCGTGCCGGGACGGCCGTAGTGCAAGACCTGCGGCTCTTCGTGGAATACCTTGCCGATGCCGTGGCCGCAGAATTCGCGCACCACGCTGTAGCCGGCTTTCTCGGCGTGCTGCTGGATGACGTGGCCGATATCGCCCAAGTGCGCGCCGGGCTTGATCTTGGCGATTCCCAGCCACATGCATTCATAGGTGATGTCGCCCAGGCGCTTGGCCATGATCGACGGTTCGCCGACATAGAACATGCGGCTGGTGTCGCCGTGGTAGCCGTTCTTGATGATAGTGATGTCGAGATTCACCACGTCGCCGTTCTTCAGTACCTTGTCGCCCGGAATGCCATGGCAGATGACATCGTTGACCGAAGTGCAGATGGCTTTCGGGTACGGGGTATAGCCGGGCGGGCAATAGTTGAGTGGCGCCGGGATGGAATCTTGCACGTTTGTCATGAATTCGTGGCACAGACGGTCCAGCTCGCCGGTGGTCACGCCGGCTTTGACGAAGGGCGTGATGTAATCGAGCACCTCGGAGGCAAGCTTGCCGGCGATGCGCATGCCGGCGATATCCTCGGCGGTTTTGATGGAAATAGTGGTCATAGGTAAGAAGAGAAGCTGAGATATAAGGGCAAATCCGCTGGCAAGGGCGCGCAACCACCGTAAAAACGGGCAAAAATGGATAAAGGCGGCCGGGATTCATTCAGGTAACGATTATAAACGAGCATCACAAGATGCGCTTAAAGTTATGGCTCCCGGGACTTGAAGAAGTCATGGGTTTTGGGTTACAATCTTGGGTTAGCTCGAATTGCTATTGGGCTATACCGACGCTGTTGTCGTTAATTGTATGTTTTAAAAACGCGAATCCGCTCGAAAAGGGTGCTGTCCCGCCGGTAGGCAAGGCAGTGACTGAGCAGATTCCAGACCCAACCCTGGAGAAAATTATGTCCGTAACAATGCGTGAAATGCTGGAAGCCGGTGTCCACTTCGGTCACCAAACCCGTTTCTGGAACCCAAAGATGGCGCCGTTCATCTTCGGTCACCGCAACAAGATTCATATCGTCAACCTGGAAAAAACCCTGGGCATGTACCAAGAGGCGATGAAGTACATCCGCCAATTGTCGTCCAACCGCGGCAACATCCTGTTTGTCGGCACCAAGCGCCAGGCGCGCGAAATCGTTGCCGCTGAAGCAGCGCGTTCGGGTTCGCCTTTCGTCGACCAGCGCTGGCTGGGCGGCATGCTGACCAACTTCAAGACCATCAAGACATCGATCAAGCGCCTGAAAGAAATGGAAGCTTCGATTGAAGACGGTTCGGTTGAGAAGCTGAGCAAAAAAGAAGGCCTGATGTTCCAGCGCGAGCTGATCAAGCTGCAAAAAGCTATCGGCGGCATCAAGGACATGGGCGGCATTCCTGACGCAATTTTCGTGATCGACGTCGGCTACCACAAGGGCGCCATCACTGAAGCCGCTAAGCTGGGCATCCCGGTTATCGGCGTGGTTGATACCAACCACTCCCCGGACGGCGTGACTTACGTCATCCCTGGCAACGACGACTCGTCCAAGGCAATCGCTTTGTACGCTCGCGGTGTTGCCGATGCCATCCTGGAAGGCCGCGCCAATGCAGTGAACGACGTAGTTGAAGCCATCAAGGGCGCAGCTGGCGACGAATTCGTTGAAGTTAACGATCAGGCTTAAGCCCTGCATCTGAGGTTTCATACTCAGAAGAAAAAGGGGGCGTGGTTGCCCCTTTTTTTGTATCACTTGCTGGTGTTACATTTGCGTTACACCAGAATTGAACCGACGAAGTTACACCGAATTTACCTGAATATTTTGAATGACGGCGCGCCGGTTGTTGGCCGCACTGCATGGCAGTAGCGGATCGCCGGCACAGCGTCAACTGAGCTAGGAGAATAGTATGGCGGCAATTACAGCAGCACTGGTAGGCGAACTGCGCGCAAAGACTGATGCGCCAATGATGGAATGCAAAAAGGCGCTGACCGAAGCTGGCGGCGACATGGACAAGGCAGAAGAAATCCTGCGCGTCAAACTGGGCGGCAAGGCTTCCAAGGCTGCCTCCCGCGTGACAGCTGAAGGCGTTGTGGCAGCATACATCGCCGGCGGCGTCGGCGCCCTGGTCGAAGTCAACTGCGAAACCGACTTCGTCACCAAGAACGACGACTTCCTGGCCCTGGCGAATGCCTGCGCCAAGCTGGTTGCCGAAAACAACCCGGCCGACGTGGCTGCCTTGTCGGCCCTGCCGCTCAACGACAGCACTGTCGAAGCAACCCGCGCTGCCCTGATCGGCCGTATCGGCGAAAACATGTCGATCCGCCGTTTCACTCGTTTCGACACTGCCGCCAAGCTGGTTTCCTACCTGCACGGCACGCGCATCGGCGTGATGGTTGAATTCGACGGCGCTGACGAACAAGTCGGCAAAGACGTGGCCATGCACATCGCTGCGATGAAGCCGGTTTCGCTGTCGTCCGAGCAAGTACCGGCCGACCTGATCGAAAAAGAGCGTTCGGTGGCAACCCTGAAGGCAGCCGAATCCGGCAAGCCTGCAGATATCGCCGCCAAGATGATCGAAGGCTCGGTGCAGAAATTCCTGAAGGAAGTTTCCCTGCTGAACCAGACTTTCGTGAAGAACGACAAGCAAACTGTTGAACAAATGCTGAAGGCTACCAACACCAGCGTGAAAGCGTTCACCATGTTTGTGGTCGGCGAAGGCATCGAGAAGAAACAAGATGACTTCGCTGCGGAAGTTGCAGCGACAGTTGCTGCGGCCAAGCAGGCGTAAGCAAGAATACGGGCCGAAAGGCCCGTTTTTTTGGCTCTGCGGAATTTTCTTCCCAGGCCACGGACTAAGGAATGCCTTGCCGTTCCCTTGCTCTCCCAAGAGAGCAGGGAGGCGGCAGGAACCGGCTCCGATTATCCAAAAAGAGCCTGATAGTAGATTTTGCTGCAGTTTGGCCTGACAATGGCGCTGCAGTGCTTCAGCTAGGCGTGAATAAAACACAATATCAATCGGAAAGCCACAAGGGGCCCAGACCATGACAAAACCAGCTTACAAGCGTGTTCTCCTGAAACTCTCCGGTGAAGCCCTGATGGGCGATGACGCCTACGGCATCAACCGTGCGACGATTGAGCGCATGGTGGCCGACGTCGCCGAAGTCGCCAAGCTCGGCGTCGAACTGGCGATCGTGATCGGCGGCGGCAATATTTTCCGCGGCGTCGCACCCGGCGCCCAAGGCATGGACCGCGCTACCGCAGACTACATGGGCATGCTGGCGACGGTGATGAATTCTCTGGCGCTGGCGGACGCAATGCGTCAGATCGGCCTCACCGCGCGCGTCATGTCGGCCATCAGCATCGAACAGGTAGTAGAGCCATACGTGCGGCCCAAGGCGCTGCAATATCTGGAAGAAGACAAGGTTGTCATTTTTGCAGCAGGCACCGGCAATCCTTTTTTCACCACCGACACTGCAGCGGCCTTGCGCGGTTCGGAAATCGGCGCTGAAATCGTGCTGAAGGCGACCAAGGTCGACGGCGTCTACAGCGCAGATCCAAACAAGGATCCGACCGCGACCCGCTATTCGCACATCACGTTTGACGAAGCGATCACCAAGCATCTGCAAGTCATGGACGCCACGGCGTTTGCCCTATGCCGCGACCAGAAGCTGCCGATCAAGGTGTTTTCCATCATCAAACCGGGTGCGCTGAAGCGCGTCATCCTGGGTGAGGATGAAGGCACTCTGGTGCACGTATAAAATATTTGTCCGATTTGTAATAATTGTGCACATTCGTTGCGCAATTCTGTTACGCGAATAAGATACAGCCAATTTAATATAATTTGTTTTCGTAGAGGAGAGCAGCATGAGCATTGCTGACGTCAAGAAGAATACCGATCAAAGAATGCAAAAGTCGCTGGAGACTTTGCGGGCCGACCTGGCCAAGGTACGTACCGGCCGCGCCCACACCGGCATCCTTGACCATATCACGGTGGACTACTACGGCAGCCCGGCCAACCTGAGCCAGGTCGCCAACGTGACGCTGATCGATGCGCGCACCATCGGCGTGCAGCCGTTTGAAAAGAAGATGCTTGCAGTGGTTGAGAAGGCTATCCGCGAATCCGACCTCGGCCTGAATCCATCGACCCAGGGCGAACTGGTGCGGGTGCCGACACCGGCGCTGACGGAAGAGCGCCGCAAGGAAATGGTCAAGCTGGTCAAGGGCGAAGCGGAAGATGCCAAGATTGCAATCCGCAATATCCGCCGCGACGCCAACGAAGGCTTGAAAAAGCTGGTCAAGGACAAGGAATGCTCGGAAGACGACGAGCGCCGCGCGCAGGATGAAATCCAGAAGCTGACTGACAAGTTCGTTGCCGAAATTGACAAGCAAGTGGTCGATAAAGAAAAAGAGATCCTGACGGTTTAACGCTAGCGATAGGTCCGACAGCACTATCTGCGCAGGGTGGGCATCTCATGTCCACCCTGCGCATTCTTTCTTACTGATTATTTATGGCCCATTCAAGTTCCACGCAAACCCTGCCTGCCAGCCCGACAGTGCCAAAGCACGTAGCCATCATCATGGATGGCAACGGCCGCTGGGCCACCAGCCGCTTTCTGCCGCGTGTCGCCGGCCACGGCAAAGGCGTCGAAGCGGTGCGCGCCGCGGTAGAAGCCTGTGCCGCGCGCGGGGTTGAATACCTGACGCTGTTTGCTTTCAGTTCCGAGAACTGGCGCCGGCCGGCCGATGAGGTATCGCTGCTGATGCGTCTGTTCATGGTGGCGCTGGAACGTGAAGTCGGCAAGATGCATGCTAATGGCATCCGCCTGAAAGTGGTGGGCGACCTCAGCCGTTTCGACGACAAGCTGCAGCAGATGATCGATAACGCCGAGCGCAAGACCGCCGGCAATACCGCCATGACGGTCACCATCTGCGCCAACTACGGCGGCCGCTGGGATGTCATGCAGGCGGTGCAAAAGATGCTGGCTGCCCGCGCCGCCAGCGGCGCGCCGGCACTCGCCGGGGCGGATGCGTTTTCCGAGGACGAGCTGGCGCAGCACCTGGCGATGGCCTATGCGCCTGAGCCGGACCTGTTCATCCGTACCGGCGGCGAGCAGCGCATTTCCAATTTCCTGCTGTGGCAACTGGCCTACAGCGAGCTCTACTTTACCGATACCTACTGGCCGGATTTCGGCGCCGACGAGCTGGACAAGGCGATTGCCTCTTACCAGCAGCGCGAACGGCGCTTCGGGCGCACCAGCGCGCAACTGGTTGAACAGGCTTCCTGATGCTAAGAACACGTGTCATCACGGCGTTGCTGTTATTGGCGGTACTGCTGCCAATCTTGTATTTCAATTACTACCCTGCATTTGCCGTTGTCTCGACGCTGTTTTTCGGCGCCGCGGTCTGGGAGAGCGCCCGCATATTCGGCGCCTCGGCTAAAGCCGCGCTGGCATGGGGGCTGGCTGCCCTGATCCTGTTCGGCGCTGTGCTGTATGCGGGCAGCGGCCCCAATATACGTCTGCTGTTCGCGCTGTGCGTGGCAATCTGGTGCTTCCGTTTCGTGCCGTCCCTGGCGTTCGGCCTGCCGGCCTTGCCCAGCCTGGCCAACCGGCTGATTGCGGCAACTTACGCCATCGCCATATTTGGCTGTTTCCTCGCAATTGTCGTATTGTTCCATCATTCGCCCATGTATTTGCTGTCGGTGCTGGTGATCGTCTGGGCTGCCGATATCGGCGCTTATTTTTCCGGCAAGGCTTTCGGCCGCCATAAGCTGGCGCCGTCGATTTCCCCCGGCAAGTCCTGGGAAGGCGCCGTCGGCGGCTGGATCCTGGTGCTGCTGATGGCGGTGGGCTTCAGTTTCACGCCGGCGCTGGCCGATACTTTCCCGATGCGCCTGCTGGCGACCTGGGGCTGGGCAGGATTGCTGGCAGCCATGACGGTACTGGTGGCCGCCAGCGTCGCCGGCGATTTGTTCGAGTCCATGCTCAAGCGCCGCGCCGGCATCAAGGACAGCAGCAACCTGCTGCCGGGCCATGGCGGCGTGCTGGACCGGGTCGATGCCCTGATCCCGGTGCTGCCGCTGGCGGCTTTGTTGAGTTTCTGGTTCTAGGTCGGGTATGCAAAATATTACTATTCTCGGCTCCACCGGTTCGATCGGCATGTCGACGCTGGATGTGCTGGCGCGTCATCCGGAGCGCTATTCGGTGTATGCACTGACGGCCCACAGCCGGGTGGAACAGCTGGCGCAGCAATGCCTGCAGTTCAAGCCCCAGGTGGCGGTGGTCGGCAGCCCCGCTGCGGCACAGCTGCTGAGCCGTCTGCTGCAGGCGCAAGCCCCCCAGATCGAAGTGCTGCACGGCGCCGCGGCTTTATGCCAGGTCGCCAGCGCCTCCGCTTGCGATGCCGTGATGGCTGCAATTGTCGGCGCCGCCGGCCTGGAGCCGACCCTGGCTGCTGCCAAGGCCGGCAAGAAGGTCCTGCTGGCGAACAAGGAGGCTCTGGTCATGTCGGGCCAGCTGTTCATCGACGCCGTCAAGCAGAGCGGGGCAGTGCTGTTGCCTATCGACAGCGAGCACAATGCGATTTTCCAGTGCCTTCCGCATAACTATCAGCGTTCGCCGGCGGCGCTCGGGGTCGAAAAGGTCCTGCTGACGGCATCCGGCGGTCCGTTCCTGACGCGGCCGCTGGAGACCATGGATACGGTCACGCCGGCGCAAGCGATCGCCCATCCGAAGTGGGTCATGGGCCGCAAGATTTCGGTCGACTCCGCCACCATGATGAACAAGGGGCTGGAAGTGATCGAGGCGTACTGGCTGTTCGGCGCTGCGGCCAGCCAGATCGAAGTGGTGATCCATCCTCAAAGCGTGATCCATTCCATGGTGTCGTATATCGACGGCTCGGTGCTGGCGCAGCTCGGCAATCCCGACATGCGCACGCCGATCGCCCATGCGCTAGCCTATCCTGAGCGCATCGCCTCCGGCGTCAGCCCGCTTGACCTGACGGTGATCGGGCAATTGCAGTTCAGCCGGCCAGACCTGCAGCGCTTTCCCTGCCTGAAACTCGCGTATGATGCATTGCTGGCCGGCGGTTCGGCCGCAACTATATTGAACGCCGCGAATGAAGTCGCGGTCCAAGCTTTTCTGGATGAAAAAATCGGATTCGGCATGATCGCTCAATTAATCGCCCGCACCATGGACAGCCTGCCGCTGTGCGCGGTGACCGATATCGATATGCTGCTTGAGCAAGACCGCCTGGCGCGCCAGGCCGTCAATGCCCTGATATCCTGACCATACCTTCGCACACTTATATACGGCAATGGCCTTTCTGCAAACTATCCTCGCATTTGTCGTCGCCCTTGGTTCGCTGGTGATCATCCACGAGCTCGGCCACTATTGGGTCGCGCGTTTGTGCGGCGTCAAGGTGCTGCGCTTTTCGGTTGGCATGGGCAAGATTGTCTGGTCGCGCCGTTTCGGCCCCGACCAGACCGAGTGGGCGCTTTCGATCCTGCCGTTGGGCGGCTACGTCAAGATGCTGGATGCCCGTGAGCAAGATGTATCGGGCATTTCACCGCAAGACATGAAGCGGGAATTCACCAGCCAGTCGGTATGGCGGCGCATCGCGATTGTCGCCGCAGGCCCCCTGGCGAATTTCATTCTTGCCATTTTGCTATTCGCCGGCTTGTACAGCTATGGCGAAATGGAGCCGACCCCGAGAGTGCGGGCGGTGCCGGAGCAAAGCGCGGCCTACAAGGCCGGCTTGCGTGCCGATGACCTCATTACCGGCGTCAACGGCGAAGCGGTCCAGACCTGGAACGAATTGCGCTGGAAAGTGATGCAGGCGGTAGTCGACAAGGCGCCAGTGAAGCTGGATGTGCGCCATGCAAATCCTGCTGCCGCGGGCGGCGGCCACCTGCTGGATACGGTCAGCTTGTCGACCGACGGCGTGTCCACCAAGGACCTGGAAGGCGATTATCTCGGCAAACTGGGCATCAAGCTGGCGCTGGGCAAGGCGATCGTCGGTAAAGTACAGCCTGACGGACCGGCCATGAAAGCGGGTTTGCAGAATGGCGACCTGATCACCGCGATCGATGGCGAGACAATTTCTGATAGCGCGGCTTTCATCGCCAAGGTGAGCGCCTCTCCCGGCAAGCCGCTGACGTTGACCGGATTGCGGAACGGCAATGTGTTTAACATGGCTGTCACGCCGGAGGCGCAGCAATCCAAAGACGGGACGATCGGCCGCATCAAGGTTGAATTGTTGCCAACGATGCCGGAGATGGTGCTGTCCAGCAGTCCGCCCCTGCAGGCACTTGCCAAAGGAGCAAAACGGACCTGGGACAGCAGCATCCTGACCTTGAAAATGCTGGGCAAGATGATTGTCGGCGAGGTTTCCTGGAAAAATATCACCGGACCGATCACGATTGCCGACTACGCCGGTCAGACCGCACGCATCGGCGCATTCAGCTATTTGAGCTTTATCGCCTTTATCAGCATTAGTCTGGGCGTCATGAATTTGCTTCCCATTCCGGTTCTAGATGGTGGTCTTTTGCTGTATTATTCGCTGGAAGTTTTGACCGGACGCCCCATTCCTGAACGGGTTGGTGCAATTGCACAGCGCGCAGGCATCGGCATTTTGATGACGTTGATGATGGTCGCCATGTTTAACGACATCGTTCGGCTCCTATTTTAAACTCCTTTAAGTTCGGCTCTCTTGTCTGACAATCGTGGCGGACAAGGACATTGATAAAAAACGATCGCTAATGAAATTACATTCCGAGCACTTCCCTTTGTCGATTCTTCCCCGTCGTTTGATTGCTGCCGCCGCCTTCGCCCTCTGTTCGGGCCAGGTCATGGCGGTGCAGCCGTTTGTGGTCAAGGATATTCGCATTGAAGGTATTCAGCGCACTGAGGCCGGTACTGTGTTCAGCTACCTGCCGGTGCGCGTCGGCGAGCAGTTCACCGACGAAAAAGGTACCGCAGCGATCAAGGCCTTGTATGCCACCGGCTTCTTCAAGGATGTGCGGATCGAATCCGAAGGCGACGTGCTGGTGGTGATGGTGGAAGAGCGGCCGTCGATCGCCGCTGTCGACTTCTCCGGGATCAAGGAATTCGATAAAGACCAGCTGACCAAGGCGCTGAAGGAAATCGGTGTCGGCGAATCGCGCATTTTCGACAAGGCCCAGGTCGACCGCGCTGAACAGGAGCTGAAGAAACAGTACCTGTCGCGTGGCCTGTACGGCATGAAAGTGACGACCACCGTCACGCCTATCGAACGCAACCGCGTCAATGTCACGTTTGCCGTGGACGAAGGCGAAGTATCGCGCATCAAGGAAATCCGCTTCGTCGGCAACAAGGCATTCTCCGATGGCGACCTGCGCGACCAGATCAAGCTGCGCTCGCCGGGCTGGTTCACCTGGTATACCAAGGCCGACCAGTACGCCAAGGAAAAGCTGTCGGGCGATATCGAAACCCTGCGTTCCTACTACCTGAACCGCGGCTATATCGAGATGCAGGTGGAATCGACCCAGGTGTCGATCACGCCGGACAAGAAAGATATCTACATCACCATCAATATCAACGAAGGTGAAAAGTACAAGGTTTCCGACATCAAGATGGAAGGCGAGATGTTCGGCCGCGAAGACGAGCTCAAGTCTTTGCTGGAACTGAAAAAAGGCGACGTGTTCAACGGCGAAAAGCTCAACAACAGCACCAAGAAGATGTCCGAGCGCCTGGGCAACTTCGGCTATGCGTTCGCCAACGTCAACGCCAATCCGGACCTGAACCGCGAAACCAAGGAAGTGGCGTTTACCATCCTGGTCGATCCGGGTAAGCGCGTCTACGTGCGCCACGTCAACGTTACCGGCAATACCAAGACGCGCGACGAAGTGGTGCGCCGCGAATTCCGCCAGTTCGAAGATTCTTGGTACGACGGTTCCAAGATCAAGCTGTCGCGCGACCGCGTCGACCGTCTCGGTTACTTCAAGGACGTCGCTATCGAAACGCCGGAAGTGCCGAACACTTCCGACCAGGTAGATATCAACATGGCGGTCACCGAGAAGCCTACCGGCAACATCCAGGTCGGCGCCGGTTTCTCGCAGACCGACAAGCTGAGCCTGTCCGGTTCGATCCAGCAGCAAAATGCTTTCGGCAGCGGCAACACCATCGGCCTCGACGTGAACACCAGCAGCTACTCGCGGGTGATCGCGCTGTCCCAGACCAATCCTTACTTTACCGATGACGGCATCAGCCGCACCTACAACGTGTATCTGCGCACCGTGCGGCCGTCGCCATACACGACCGGTGACTACCGCGTCCGCACCATCGGCAGCGATATCAAGTTCGGCGTGCCGTTTTCGGAACTGGATACGGTGTTCTTCGGCGTCGGCATTGAAAACACCAACGTCAAGGCCGATAGCTCCAGCCCGTTGCTGTACCAGCAGTATGTCCATGATTTCGGCAACGGCGTCCTGGTGCCTAGCGGCCAGACCTTGCCTAATGGCCAGAGCTATGACATCTTGCAGAATCCTGCAGCCGCTACCACCAACAGCTTCCCGCTGACGGCTGCCTGGCAGCGCGACAGCCGCGACAGCGCGCTGGTGCCGACCAAGGGACGCTACCAGCGCGCCACGCTTGAAGTGTCAGCGGTAGGTACCCTGCGCTATTACCGCGCCAGCTATCAGCACCAGTACTTCCAGCCATTCTGGGGCAATGCGGTAACGCTGGCCTTGAACGGTGAGGTCGATTATGGCCGCGGCATCGGCGGCAAGCCGTATCCGGTCTTCAAGAATTACTATGCCGGCGGTATCGGCACCGTGCGCGGTTTTGAAGGTTCGACACTGGGCGTCGGCACCAACGTCGACCAGTACGGCGATTCGATGGGCGGCGCCTCGCGCGTGTTCGGCAACATGGAATTGCAGTTCCCGTTCCCGGGTTCCGGCAGCGACCGCACCCTGCGCTGGTTTACCTTCCTTGACAGCGGCCAGGTCTATGCGGACAAGAAACCGATGCAGTTGAGCGAGTTGCGGTATTCTACCGGTCTCGGTTTGAGCTGGGTTTCGCCTATCGGTCCTTTGAAAATCAGCTACGGCAAGCCGCTCAATGCGAAACCAACCGACAAGACGCAGTCCTTCCAGTTCCAGTTGGGTACGGGCTTCTAAACCCGCCGGAGTCTGCGCCGTGCAGATTCTGGCAAGAATGGCATAATGCACAAGTTGCATCATTTGAATTGCGGAGAATAGTGTTGAAATCTCTAATTAAATCATTTACATCCTTACCGTCAGCTGCTGTGCTGGCTGTGTGCGCATTGTCGGCGGCCGCGCCGGTGCATGCGGATGAAGGCTCGAAAATCGCCTTCGTCAGCAGCGAGCGCATTTTGCGCGAGGCCAACCCGGCCAAGGCGGCGCAAACCAAGATCGAGACAGAGTTTTCCAAGCGCGACAAGGAATTGCAGGACCAGGCCGCTACCTTGAAAGCCAAGGCGGACAAGCTGGACAAGGATTCAGCCGTGATCTCGGATTCCGAGCGCAACAAGCGCCAGCGCGAACTGACCGATCTGGACAAGGATTTCCAGCGCAAGCAGCGTGAATTCCGCGAAGACTTGAACCAGCGCCGCAACGAAGAGCTGGCAATCGTCCTGGAGCGTTCCACCAAGGCGATCAAGCAGATCGCCGAAGCGGAAAAGTACGATATGGTGTTTCAGGAAGGCGGCGTGTATGTGAGCCCGCGCATTGATATCACCGATAAAGTGCTGAAGATCCTCAATAAATAAGTACATTCTGTTAAGGCCAATCAGTATGAGCATTCGGCTAAAAGAATTGGTCGAAAGCTTAGGTGGCCAATTGACCGGTGATGCGGATACCCAGGTATCCGGCATTGCTCCGCTGAGCGATGCCACCGCATCACAGATCACCTTCCTCTCGAATCCAAAATTCCGCCCCCAGGTGTCGCAAACGCAAGCGGCTGCCGTCATCCTGTCTGCCGCGGATGATGCGGCGGTCGGCGCCGACTATCATGGCGCGCGCATTGTCGCCGCCAATCCCTATGCGTACTTTGCCCGCGCGGCGCAGTTTTTTGCAGCCAGGAATGCAATTCCCGTGATTCCCGGCATTGATCCGGCCGCCAGCGTCGATCCTGCCGCCGAGGTCGCGGCCAGTGCCTGCATCGGCCCTAATGTGGTCATCGGCGGCGGCGCGGTCATCGGCGAGAATGTCCGCATCGATGCGGGCTGCGTGATTGGCGCCGGCGCCAGGATAGGCGCGGGCAGTTATCTTTATCCCAATGTCACCGTCTATCACGCCTGTGAGATCGGCCAGCGCGCCATCATTCATTCCGGCGTGGTGATCGGCGCCGATGGTTTCGGTTTTGCCAACGATGGCGGAGCCTGGGTCAAGATCCCGCAAACCGGGCGCGTGCTGATCGGCGACGACGTCGAAATCGGCGCCAATACCACGATTGACCGCGGCGCCCTGGCCGATACCGTGATTGAAGAGGGCGTCAAGCTGGACAACCAGATCCAGATCGCCCATAACTGCCATATCGGCGCCCATACCGCGATTGCAGCGTGCGCGGGGATTGCCGGCAGCGCCCGGATCGGCAAATACTGCTCGATAGGCGGCGCCGCCATGATCCATGGCCACATCACCATTGTCGATCACGTGCATGTGTCGGCCGGAACGCTGGCACTGCGCTCGATTTCCGAACCGGGGCAATATACCGGGTTTTATCCGATTGCCAAGCATGGCGACTGGGAAAAATCTGCCGCCCTGGTACGCAATCTGAACACAATGCGTGAGAAAATCCGGTCTCTGGAGAAATCCATTAAACAGTTATCACAACAGCTTACCCAAGAAGATAATGAATAGTTCAAACCAAACGCTAGATATCAATCAGATCAAAACCTACCTGCCGCACCGTTATCCGCTGTTGCTGGTTGATCGCGTATTGAATTGGGAAAGCGGCAAGTCGATCACTGCGATCAAGAATGTCACGATCAATGAAGAATTCTTCAACGGACATTTTCCGAACAAACCGGTGATGCCGGGCGTATTGACGATTGAAGCGCTGGCGCAGACCGCCGCGCTGTTGTCATTTTTGACCGAAGGCCGCAAGCCGGATGAAAATACCGTGGTGTATTTCCTCGGCATCGATAAGGCGCGTTTCCGCCGCCCGGTCGAGCCAGGCGACCAGATCAAGCTGCAAGTCGAGATCGTGCGCGTAGTGCGCGGCATCTGGAAATACAAGGCCGTCGCCAGCGTTGACGGCGAACTGGCGGTAGAAGCCGAATTCATGTGCACCATGCGCACCGCGGTCAGCCCCGGCGCAGCGTCCACTCCTGCGGCGACCATCGCCGACGCCACTCCATCAGCGTGATCCGATGACGCGCATTCATCCTACCGCCGTCATCGATCCCAAGGCCAGTCTCGATAGTTCAGTAGAAGTCGGCGCTTACACAGTCATTGGACCGGATGTCGTGATCGGCGCCGGCAGCAAGGTCGGCCCGCACGCCGTGATCGAAGGCCACACCACCATCGGCCGCGACAATTCGATTTTCCAGTTCGGCTCGATCGGCGCCGTGCCGCAAGACAAGAAATACGCCGGCGAACCGACCCGCCTGGAGATTGGCGACCGCAACACTATCCGCGAGTTCGTGACCCTCAACCTGGGCACCGTGCAGGACGGCGGCGTCACTCGTATCGGCGACGACAACTGGGTCATGGCCTATGTGCACGTGGCGCATGATTGCCAGATCGGCAGCAACACCACGATCGCCAACAACGCCACCTTGGCCGGCCATGTGCACATCGGCGACTGGGTGCTGCTCGGCGGTTTCACCACCGTGCATCAGTTCTGCCGCATCGGCGCCCATGCAATGACTGCATTCACCGCGGCCGTCAGCCAGGACATTCCGCCCTTCGTGACGGCGGCCGGCAACCGCGCCGAACCTGCCGGCATCAACAGCGAAGGCCTGCGCCGCCGCGGTTTCAGCAGCGAGCAGATCATGGCCATCAAGCGCGCCTACCGCACCATCTATCGTGCCGGCCTGCCGCTTGAGGAAGCCATGGCTGCGCTGGCTCTGGAAGAGGCCAAGACGCCGGACTCCGCTGCCTACCTGAAGCAGATGCGTGAATTCATCGCATCCTCGACGCGTGGCATCATCCGCTGACATGGCGGACAGCAACGCCAATGTCACCATCGCCATGGTTGCCGGCGAAACGTCCGGCGACTTGCTGGCCGCGCGCCTGCTGTCAGGATTGCGGCCGCATTTGCCCGATGTGCGCATGCACGGCATCGGCGGCGCCAGGATGGCCGAGTACGGTTTTGTCAGCGACTGGCCGATGGAAAAGCTGTCGGTCAACGGCCTGTTCGAAGTACTTGCCCACTATCGCGAACTGAAGGGCATCCAGAACGCACTGCGCGACCGCTTGCTGGCGGAGAAGCCGAGCGTCTTCATCGGCGTCGATGCGCCGGATTTCAATTTCGGCCTGGAAGCGCAATTGCGCCAGGGCGGCATTCCCACCGTCCACTTCATCGGGCCGTCGATCTGGGCATGGCGCGGCGGCCGCATCAAGAAGATCGCGAAGGCGGCTTCGCACATGCTGGTCATCTTTCCGTTTGAAGCAGAGATTTATCGCAAGGCAGGCATCCCCGTCACCTATGTCGGCCATCCGCTGGCGCAGGTGATTCCGATGGCGCCGGATGTGGCCGCGGCGCGCAGCGCGCTCGGCCTGCCGGCTGCAGGCCGCGTCGTGGCGATCATGCCAGGCAGCCGCATGGGCGAGCTGAAGCACAACACCATCGCCTTCGTGCAGGCCGCCAGGATACTGGCGCAGCGCGATCCCGGCATGCGCTTCATTGCGCCCATGGCAGGCGAGAAGCAGCGCAAGTTCTTTAGCGAGCTGCTCAGCCAGGCCGGTTTGCAGGACCTGCCGCTGCAGATCCTGGATGGCCAGTCGCATACCGCCATGGCCGCCGCCGACGGCGTGCTGGTGGCTTCGGGCACGGCTTCGCTGGAAGTCGCCCTGTACAAGAAACCCATGGTGATCGCCTACAAGATGATGCGCGCCAGCTGGGAAATCATGCGCCACATGAGCTACCAGCCTTGGATAGGCTTGCCGAACATCCTGGCGCGCGAATTCCTGGTGCCGGAGCTGCTGCAGCATAATGCCACGCCGCAGGCGCTGGCCGACGCGCTCTGGCAGCAGCTGGAAGATCCGGCGCGCCAGGCGATGCTGCGCCAGCGCTTTACCGACATGCATCACAGCTTGTTGCGCGACACCGCCAATGAAAGCGCACAAGCTGTGCTGCAGGTGATTGCGCAGAATAAGCGCTGATCCTGATTTGCGCCGGCCTGGTCCGGCGTCCCCTATTTTGTGGAATGCCGTGACCGATCCTAATCTTTCTCTTTTTTCCTACGACGGCGAAACCATTTGCGGCGTCGACGAAGCTGGCCGCGGCCCTTTGGCCGGTCCGGTGTTTGCTGCCGCCGTGATACTCGACCCCGCGCGGCCGATCAGCGGCTTGCGCGACTCCAAGAAACTGACGGCGGAACGGCGCGAGCTGCTGGCCGAGCAGATCAAGGCCAATGCACTGGCATGGGCGATTGCCGAATGTTCTGAAGCCGAGATCGACAGCCTCAATATATTGCAAGCCACCATGCTGGCGATGCGCCGTGCGGTGGAAGGCCTGGCGGTATTGCCGACGCTGGCGCTGATCGACGGCAATCGCTGCCCGGTGCTGAGCATTCGTTCCGAGGCCATCATCAAGGGCGACGATAAGGTGCAAGCCATTTCGGCTGCGTCCATCCTCGCCAAGACCGCGCGCGACGCTGCGCTGGAAGTCTTGCACCAACAATATCCTCACTATGCTTTCGATCAGCATAAGGGCTATCCGACAGCGCTGCATATGGAACGGCTGCGGCTGCATGGTGTTTCGCCGGTGCACCGCAAATCGTATGCGCCGGTGCGCGCCTTGCTGGCGACCAGCACTGCAACGGGAAAGGCATGAATCAGATGAAAAGCATCACATCCGCCGCCAATCCTTTATACAAGGAGCTGAAACTGCTGGCGACCAGCGCGCAGGCACGCCGTAAGGCCGGCCGTACTTTGCTGGACGGAATTCACCTGGCGCAAGCATATCTGCAACATGCCGGCCAGCCGGCGTTGTGCGTCGCCAGCGAGAGCGCGCTGGCGCATGACGAGGCCGCCGCCCTGATCAGGCAATGCCAGGCTGACAAGGTGCAGTGCATCGTGCTGCCGGACGCGCAATACCAGGCGCTGAGCCAGGTCGAGCATGGCGTCGGCCTGCTGTTCGTGATCGACACTCCCAAGTCCGGGCTGCCGCGGGCGTTGACGCAGTCCGCCGTGCTGCTCGACAATTTGCAGGATCCAGGCAATCTCGGCTCCATCCTGCGCAGCGCCGCCGCTGCCGGCATCAGGCAAATCTACTGCTCCGAAGGCAGTGCATCCGCATGGTCGCCGAAAGTCCTGCGGGCAGGGATGGGCGCCCATTTCATTCTGGATATTTTTGAAGGCGTCGATCTGGCTGCGTTGATGACGGCGGCGCGGGTGCCGGTGCTCGCCACCAGTTCCTATGCAACACAAAGCATTTATCAAGCCGATTTGAGCGGATCGCTGGCCTGGCTGTTCGGTCACGAAGGCCAGGGCGTGGCAGAAGATTTGCTGCAGCTGGCCAGCCGGCAAGTCGTGATTCCGCATCGCGGCCAGATGGAGTCGCTGAACGTTGCGGCAGCCGCGGCGGTTTGTTTTTTTGAGCAGCTGCGCCAGACCGGCCCATAAAATCTGCTGCTGCTCTGGTGTCTAGAACGTCCGTATATCCGGCTTGATATCCTGCAAAATCGTCGCCGCGATTTCTTCAATCGATTTGGTGGTCGACGACATCCAGCGTATCCCTTCGCGCCGCATGATCTTTTCTGCTTCATTCACTTCATAACGGCAATTCGCCAGCGCCGCATACTTGCTGCCAGGACGGCGCTCGTTGCGGATTTCCGACAAACGGTCGGCGGCGATGGTCAGGCCGAATATCTTTTGCTTGAACGGCAACAGGCCGCTCGGCAGTCTGTCGCGCTCGAAATCTTCCGGAATCAAAGGATAGTTGGCGGCCTTGACGCCGAACTGCATGGCCAGGTAAAGGCTGGTCGGCGTCTTGCCGGAACGCGAGACGCCAACCAGGATGACATCGGCATCGGCCAGGTTCTTGTGCGACTGGCCGTCGTCATGCGCCAGCGAAAAGTTGATGGCTTCGATGCGGTTTTTGTATTCGTCGGTATTGGCGGTGTTGTGGCTGCGGCCTATGGTGTGGGTGGACTTGACCTCCAGCTCTTTTTCCAGCGGCTCGACAAAAGTCTGGATCAGGTCCATGTGCATGGCCTTGGCCTGCTGGATCACTTTTGACAGGTCGGCCTTCACCAGCGTTGAAAAAACGATAGGCAGCTTGCCATCCAGGGCAAATGCTTCGTTGATCCTGCGGGTCGCCTCGTAAGCCTTGTCCAGGGTATCGATGAAAGGCAGGCGCACCTGCTTGAAACGCAGCTCGAACTGGGTCAGCACCGAATGGCCGAAAGTCTCGGCGGTGATGCCGGTGCCGTCGGAGACAAAGAACACGGTGCGGTTGGCGGGGACCAGCGGGGCGGGAGCGGCATGAAGCATGATATTGTCAAAAATAGAATAAATAAAATCGATGGGAAAACCAAGGCTAGCCCAGCAGCCAGGCCGGCGCAGAAACTTTTAACCGAGCCGGCGCTCTAGCTTACTGCGAAGCGCCTGCCGCCTTGTACGCCTTTCGGCGTTAAATTGGCATAAAATGGCAGCCAACTGATTATTTGAAGCTGTCCGACGAAGAATAACAAAAAGCCAAGGATGGCGAAGGCAATTGTGAAGATTTCTTATCATCAAACTAGAGGTTGTTATGTCCAATGCAATACAGATGGGTGCTACCCAGGGGGCGGCTTACGTCATCTCCTTTGAAAATCTGCGGATGACGGATGTCGAGTCCGTCGGCGGCAAAAATGCATCACTGGGTGAAATGATCAGCCAGCTGGCTGGCGCCGGAGTACGGGTGCCGGGCGGCTTCGCAACCACGGCGCAGGCGTTCCGCGACTTCCTGTCGCATAGCGTCGACGGTGGGCCGGCCCTGGCCGACCGTATCGCCGAACGCCTGGCGACGCTGAACATTGAAGATGTACGAGCACTGGCGCAAGCCGGCGCCGAGATCCGTCAATGGATCGTGGAAACCCCGTTCCAGCCGCGCCTGGAACAGGAAATCAACGATTTCTACAAGCGCCTGGTGGCGGATTCCTCCAGCGAGATGTCGTTTGCCGTGCGCTCTTCCGCGACGGCCGAAGATTTGCCGGACGCTTCATTTGCCGGCCAGCAAGAAACTTTCCTCAACGTGGTCGGCATCGAGAACGTGCTGGAAGCCATGAAGCACGTGTTCGCGTCCCTGTATAACGACCGCGCGATTTCCTATCGCGTGCACAAAGGCTTTACCCATGCCGAAGTCGCCTTGTCGGCCGGCGTGCAGCGCATGGTGCGTTCCGATGTCGGCGCCGCCGGCGTCATGTTCACCCTGGATACCGAATCCGGCTTCAAGGACGTGGTCTTCATCACGTCCAGCTACGGCCTGGGCGAAACCGTGGTGCAGGGCGCCGTCAATCCGGACGAATTCTATGTCCACAAGCCGATGCTGGAACAAGGCAAGCTGCCTATCATCCGCCGCAATATCGGCTCCAAGCTGATCAAGATGGAGTTCACCGGCGAAGCCAAGGCCGGCCGTTCGGTCAAGACCGTCGACGTGCCTATCGAGCTGCGCAACCGCTACTCGCTCAACGATAACGAAATCGTCGAGCTGGCCAAGTACGCCGCCATCATCGAGAAGCACTATGAGCGTCCGATGGATATCGAATGGGGCAAGGATGGCCGCGACGGCAAGCTGTACATCTTGCAGGCGCGTCCGGAAACAGTGAAGTCGCAGGAAAAATCCACCGATGCGCAGCAGCGTTTCAAGCTCAAGGGCGTCGGCACCGTGCTGACCCATGGCCGCGCCATCGGCCAGAAGATCGGCGCCGGTCCGGTGCGCGTGATTCACGATGCTTCCGAAATGGAGCGGGTGCAGCCAGGCGACGTGCTGGTGGCCGACATGACCGATCCTAACTGGGAACCGGTGATGAAGCGCGCTTCCGCCATCGTCACCAACCGCGGCGGTCGTACCTGCCACGCGGCGATCATCGCGCGCGAGCTGGGTGTGCCTGCCGTGGTCGGCTGCGGCGACGCTACCGACGTGCTGAAGGATGGCACGCTGGTCACCGTCTCCTGCGCCGAAGGCGATGAAGGCAAGATCTACGACGGCCTGCTGGAAACCGAGGTCTCCGAAGTGGCGCGCGGTGAATTGCCGGCGCTGCCTTTGAAGATCATGATGAATGTCGGCAATCCGCAACTGGCTTTCGACTTCCAGTCGATCCCCAACGGCGGCGTCGGCCTGGCGCGCCTGGAATTCATCATCAACAACAATATCGGCGTGCACCCGCGCGCGATCCTGGAATATCCGAACATCGACGCCGACCTCAAGAAGGCGGTCGAGTCGGTCGCCCGCGGCCACGCTTCGCCGAAGGCATTCTATGTCGACAAGCTGGCGGAAGGCATCGCCACCATCGCCGCTGCTTTCTGGCCGAAGAAGGTCATCGTGCGCCTGTCCGACTTCAAGTCGAACGAGTACAAGAAGCTGATCGGCGGTTCGCGCTACGAGCCGGATGAAGAAAACCCGATGCTCGGTTTCCGCGGCGCGGCGCGTTACCTGGCCAGCGATTTTGCCGAAGCATTCGAAATGGAATGCCAGGCCATGAAGCGGGTACGCAACGACATGGGCCTGACCAATGTCGAGATCATGGTGCCTTTCGTCCGCACCCTGGGACAAGCCGAGAAAGTCATCGGCCTGCTGGGCAAGAACGGCCTGGTGCGCGGCGAGAACGGCTTGCGCGTGATCATGATGTGCGAAGTGCCGTCGAACGCCATCCTGGCGGATCAGTTCCTCGAGCATTTCGATGGCTTCTCGATCGGCTCCAATGACCTGACCCAGCTGACCCTGGGCCTGGACCGCGATTCCGGCATGGAATTGCTGGCGGCTGATTTCGACGAGCGCGATCCGGCCATCCTGGCCTTGCTGGAAAAGGTGATTGCGACCTGTATCGCCAAGGGCAAGTACGTCGGCATTTGCGGCCAGGGCCCATCGGACCATCCTGACTTTGCCGAGTGGCTGATGAAGCAAGGCATCGAATCGATTTCCCTGAATCCTGATTCGGTGATCGATACCTGGCAGAAGCTGGCGGCCGCGCAATAAAGGTGCTACACGGGACGATGATTCGTCCCGGCTACAAGAAACGCGAGCCCTGTGCTCGCGTTTTTATTTTCAGAGCCCGACACCAGCCTGCTTGCCTAGCAAGACATGCAAGGATTCGGCTACGCGCAGTATCAGGTTTTGCCAGTCGCCGGCTTGTTTTTGCCTGAACAGCCTTGCACTCGGATACCACGGACTGTCTTCGCGATCCAGCAGCCAGCGCCAGTCGGGCACCCACGGCAAGAGTATCCAGACCGGCAGGCCCAGCGCGCCGCTCAGGTGAGCGATGGAGGTGTCGACGCTGATCACCAGGTCGAGATTGGCGATGATCGCCGCAGTGTCGTCAAAGCCGTCGATATCGGCCGCGGGCAGCCGCAGCTTGGGGTTCTGCTGCAGGAAGGCGAGGTCGCTCTCCCGCACTTCCTTCTGAATCAGGAAAAAATCGGCATGCAGTTCCAGCAGCGGCATAAAATCCTGCAGCGGCATGGAGCGCCGGTGATCGTTGGTATTGCCCGGATTGCCGGAGCAGACCAGGCCGATCTTCATCTTGCCGTTGGCAAAATCCTGCCGGCTTCTCCATTGCTCTTGCTTGGTCTTGTCGGCGTGCAGATAGGGCGGGCCGGCCGGGATGCTGGCCAGGTCAGTCTTGAACACCAGCGGCAAACTCATCAACGGCGTCTGGCAGTCGACCGCCGGCACGTTCTCGCCTATGGCGATGACCTGGAAACCGCCCATGGTCCGGGCGATGGTTTTCAGGGCAGGATCGACTTCCAGGATGACCTCCGCCCCTAGCGCGGCAACCAGGGCCGCGTAGCGGCAAAACTGGATGGTGTCGCCCAGCCCTTGTTCGGACCACAGCAGGATCCGTTTGCCGGCAATGGGCTGCTGGCCCAGCCAGAGTGGGATGGCGGTATGGCGCGGGGTATCGGCATTGCCTTTTTTCCAGCGGTATTCATAGCTTTGCCAGCCGGCGTCGAATTGCCCCAGCACCAGCTGCGACAGCGACTGGTTGGACAGCACGTCGGCATAGTCGCTTTGCAGATCCAATGCACGGCGGTAGCTGGCGAGCGCCTGCTCATGGCGTTTCATGCGGCTCAGGGTAAGGCCGTGATCGCCCCAGGCTTCGGCGTTGCCGGGCGCCAGCGCCAGCCCCTGTTCATGGTCGCTCAGGGCTTCCTCATAACGCTCCAGCTTGTGCAGGATGACGGCGCGGTCCAGCCGGTAGGCGGCGCTGTCCGGCGCCAGGGATACCGCGCGGTCGGCGCAGGCCAGCGCTTCCGTGTAGCGTTCCAGCTTGTCCAGCGCCAGGCTTTTCTTGTACCAGGCATCCGCCATGGCCGGTTGCAGCGCCAGCGCCTTGTCCAGGCACAGCAGCGCCTCGTCGAAATGCCGCAGCTGGTAGTAGATGGCGCCCTTGTGGGCCCAGCCGTCGGCATAGTCGGGCCAGTGCGCCAGCGCCTGCTCCAGGCAGGCCAGCGCCTCCAGATGACGCTGGAGGTTGATCAGGGCGACCGTCTTGGCCAGCAGGATTTCCGGTTTCACGTAGCCCAGGGCGATGATGCGTTCATAGCCTTGCAGCGCAGCGGCGAATGCGCCGGACTCGAACTGCACGCGGGCGAGTTTGTAATGCAGCGAGACGTTGCCGGCATCCAGCGCCAGCGCTTTCTGGAACAGGCCGATCGCGGCGGGGCGCTGGCCGGTTGCGGCATAGATCACGCCGAGGATATGCAGGGCGTCAAAATCGGCCGGCTTGCTTTGCAAGATGTTCTTGAGGACTTGTTCGGCCTGCCTGGTATTTCCATTTTGGAAATCCCGATAAGCTTGTTGAATGATATTGATTGTGTTCATGTACTTGAATAAGTGCAGCCCGGATCAGGGGCAGTGCCTATGGGCGAGACCAGAGCATAGCATTTCACCAGGCCCAAGGCGGCCTGACCGGATCTGTTTGTTGATTGTCCGCATCAAGAAATCACGTGTTTATTTATCAATTGGATTACACTATGTGCTCTACATAACGGAAAGCAATATATGGCTGGATGGGTGATGTGGATGTTGGCGGCCGGGGTGCTGATCGTGGCGGAATTGGCGACTACCACCCTGTATCTGTTGATGGTGGCGATTGGCCTGGCAACGGGCGGCGTCGCCGCGCTGATCGGCCTGGATGTCGAGTGGCAGCTGCTGGTCGCGGCCGTGGTTGCGTTGGCGGCCACTTACCTGTTGCGCCGCAGCCGTTTCGGCAAGCGTTCGCGCATCAAGGCCGAGCGCGATCCTAACGTCAATCTGGACATCGGCCAGTCTGTCACAGTCGACCAGTGGCAGCACGATGCCGCCAGCGACGGCGCCGGCGGCGAGTTCACCGCGCGCATCCGCTATCGCGGCGCCATGTGGGATGTCGAGCTGGCGCCGACGGCGACTGCCCGCGCCGGCTTGTTCTATATCCAGGAAATACGCGGTAGCCGGCTGATCGTCGGCAACAGCCCGGATCGGCACTAGAACTTCTTTCGCCCGTGGCGAACGCACCTGTTCTCAATTCAAAATTCAAAAGGAAAAAATCATGTTTGGAAGCGTCTCGTTAGTCCTGCTGGTGATCGTCATCATCTTTATCGCCAAGACCATCAAAGTGGTGCCGCAGCAGCATGCGTGGGTGGTCGAACGCCTGGGCAAATACCATGCGACCCTTGGGCCGGGCTTGAACATCGTGGTGCCCTTCGTCGACCGCGTCGCCTACAAGCACGTCCTGAAAGAAATCCCGCTGGATGTGCCGCCGCAGGTTTGCATCACGCGCGACAATACGCAGTTGCAGGTCGATGGCATCCTGTACTTCCAGATTACCGATGCGATGCGCGCTTCCTACGGTTCTTCCAACTACATCGCCGCCATCACGCAGCTGGCGCAAACCACCTTGCGTTCGGTGATCGGCAAGATGGAGCTGGACAAGACCTTTGAAGAACGCGATCACATCAACACCACCATCGTCAGCGCCATCGACGAATCCGCCGCCAACTGGGGCGTCAAGGTGCTGCGCTATGAAATCAAGGACTTGACGCCGCCGAAGGAAATCCTGCATGCGATGCAGGCGCAGATCACTGCCGAGCGCGAGAAGCGGGCGCTGATTGCCGCATCGGAAGGGCGCAAGCAGGAGCAGATCAATATCGCCACCGGCGAGCGCGAAGCGTCGATCGCCAAGTCGGAAGGTGAAAAGCAGGCTTCCATCAACCGCGCCCAGGGCCAGGCTGCAGCGATCCTGTCGATTGCCGAAGCCAGCGCCGAAGCGATCCGCAAGACCGCCGCAGCGATCCAGTCGCCGGGTGGTTCGGATGCGGTGAACCTGAAAGTGGCCGAGCAGTATGTGGCGGCATTCGGCCAGCTCGCGAAGACCAATAATTCGATCATCGTGCCGGCCAATATGGGCGATATCAGCGGCCTGATCGCCACCGCCTTGCAAGTGGTCAAATCCCAGACCAAATCTTAATTAACTCAAGTACGGCAAAAAAATGCGGCCCCGGCGAAACCTGAATTTCGCCGGGGCCGTTTCTTATTGGGGCTGGCTTAGCGCCTGTGCTGCTTCATCGCAGCCTGCACTTCACGTTCGCCGTCGCGCTGGCGTTCGGTGTCGCGCTTGTCGTGCTGCTTCTTGCCCTTGGCCAGGCCGATTTCGCATTTGATGCGGCCGCGCAGGTAATGCAGGTTGATCGGCACCAGCGTATAGCCGGAACGCTCGACCTTGATGATCAGCTTCCTGATTTCTTCCGCGTGCAGCAGCAGCTTGCGGGTGCGTACCGCTTCCGGGTGCACATGGCTGGAAGCGCTGAGGAGGGCGCTGATGTGGGCGCCGAACAGGAAAATTTCACCGTTGCGGACGATGACGTAGGACTCTTTCAGGTTGGCGCGGCCGGCGCGGATGGCTTTCACTTCCCAGCCGTGCAGTTCCATGCCTGCCTCGAAACGCTCTTCGATGAAGTAATCGTGGAAGACTTTTTTGTTGTCAATAATGCTCATGTAGTAGGAAAATCGCGCAGGTCGGTTAAAATTTCAAGTTGTGATTCTATCAAACGGTTGATATTCAATGGCAGTAGTGCATAAAACGGTACTTTTGGGGTACAGCGCAGAGCAGATGTTTGCGCTGGTCGATCGGGTGGAAGACTACCCGCAGTTCCTGCCGTGGTGCGGCGGCGTCGATGTGCGTGAACGCGCTGCCGGCAAATTGGTGGCGACACTGAACATACATTACCACGGTATCAAGCAATCGTTTACTACTGAAAACAGCAACACGCCGCCCAGCGCAATGCAGATGCGCCTGGTGGAAGGGCCGTTCAAGCACCTCGATGGCAACTGGATTTTCAAGGCCCTGCGCGCCGATGCCTGCAAGATCGAATTCGATCTGCATTACGAGTTTTCCAGCAAGATCCTGGAAAAGCTGATCGGCCCGGTATTCGGCATGATCGCCAACAGCTTCGTCGATTCTTTCTGCAAGCGCGCAGACGCTGTCTATGGCCACCATGAGTGAATCCGCAACGGGCGCAGCTAGCGACGCCGGGCAGATACGGATACAGGTCTGCTACGCCACACCCTCAATCCAGGCACTGAAGGAGTTGTCGGTGCCGGCGGGCACCTTGCTGCACGATGGCATCAAGCGCAGCGGCCTGCTGGAAGAGATACGCGAAATCGACCTCAGCTGCTGGCGCGTAGGCATCTACGGCAAACTGAAGGCGCTGGATACGGTGCTGCGCGACCGGGACCGGATCGAAATCTATCGGCCGCTGATTGCCGATCCGATGGAATCGAGGCGCAAGCGCGCCGACAAAAAAGCCCGCTAGGCAGCGGGCTTTTTTACGCCATTCGATGCGTTATTGGCATTCGTTCAGGACGGCCCTGTTGTCAGCGGTCTGCTTCGCGCGCTGGTCATCGTTCATATAGGAACGCTGGCCGTTGGCGTCGGTCTGGGCGATGCGCGTGCCGGAATCCAGGGTGCGCTGGTTGGCGCGCGCGCGCGCGCAGTTTTCGGCCTTGTCCGAGGCTTGTTTGGCTTCCTGTGCGGTTTTCTTGTTCTTCTCGGCCTGCTCAGCCTTGCGTTTCTGATAGGCGGCGTCCTGCTCGGCTACGGTCGGAGGGGCAGCTTGGGCCGTTTTTGCATCTGCCGCGCTGTCAGCCGCGCCATCGCTTGCTTCGGTGCTGCCGATGCCGCGCGGCAGGCTTTGTCCCGGCGTCTTGAGAATCCGCTTGTTCGGCACCGAGGTCGGCGGCGGCATGTCTGAATACTGTTTCACGCCCTTTTCGTCCAGCCAGATGAATTGCGCCAGGGCAGAGGTCGCTACGCCCAGCAAGACTAGCGCAGCAGCGGTGGAGAAAACGTGTTTCAGGCGAATGGCATTCATTGCTAATCCTTGGAGCGGGAGGGTTTGTTGAATAGAAGCGCAGATTTCGCCATGATTCATCCGGCGTGTCAATCAAACGATAGTGCTTTGTGGAAATATTTTCTCCTGACCGCGTAAAATCACGCAAGGTTAGGCGACTTGCGCGGATTTCTGTATAATTCGCTTTTGCGCCTATAGGAAAAACTATGCGTCTACTTCAGAAAGCACTCACGTTCGATGACGTGCTCTTAGTTCCGGCTTATTCGGACGTCCTCCCCAAAGACACTACCCTCAAAACACGTCTGTCCCGCAATATCGATATCAACATTCCGTTGCTGTCGGCTGCGATGGATACCGTGACTGAAGCGCGGCTGGCTATCGCCATGGCGCAAGAGGGCGGCATCGGCATCATCCACAAGAACCTGACCGCGCAGGAGCAGGCGCGCGAAGTGTCCAAGGTCAAGCGTTTCGAATCCGGCGTGGTGCGCGATCCGATCACGATCCCGCCCAACATGCGCATCCGTGAAGTGATGGCCTTGTCAGAACTGCATGGCATCAGCGGTTTCCCGGTGGTCGAAGGCAATCGCCTGGTCGGCATCATCACCAACCGCGACCTGCGTTTTGAAGAAGAGCTGGACGCCGAAGTCAGCGCCAAGATGACGCCGCGCGACAAGCTGGTCTACGTCAAGGACGGCGCCGATCTGTCGGAAGCCAAGCGCCTGATGAACAAGCACCGCCTGGAACGCGTGATGGTGGTCAACGACGCTTTCGAGCTGCGCGGCCTGATCACGGTCAAGGATATCCAGAAATCGACCTCGCACCCGCTGGCCTCCAAGGACAGCCAGGGCAAGCTGCGCGTAGGCGCTGCGGTGGGCGTTGGCGCCGATAACGAAGAACGCATCGAACTGCTGGTGAAAGCCGGCGTCGACGTCATCGTGGTCGATACCGCGCACGGCCACTCCAAGGGCGTGCTGGACCGCGTCAAGTGGGTCAAGCAGAATTTCCCGCAGGTTGAAGTCATCGGCGGCAACATCGCTACCGCCGCTGCCGCCAAGGCGCTGGCAGACCATGGCGCCGACGGCGTCAAGGTCGGCATCGGTCCGGGCTCGATCTGCACCACGCGTATCGTCGCCGGTGTCGGTGTGCCGCAGATTTCCGCCATCTCCAACGTTGCGCAAGCGCTCAAGGGTACTGGCATTCCATGTATCGCCGACGGCGGTATCCGTTTCTCGGGCGACATCGCCAAGGCGCTGGCCGCCGGCGCCTCGACCGTGATGATGGGCAGCATGTTCGCCGGCACTGAAGAAGCGCCGGGCGAAGTGATCCTGTTCCAGGGCCGCAGCTACAAGTCGTATCGCGGCATGGGCAGCCTGGGTGCGATGTCGGACGGTTCCGCCGACCGCTACTTCCAGGACTCCGCCAACAAGGCTGACAAATTCGTTCCTGAAGGTATCGAAGGCCGGGTGCCTTACAAGGGCAGCGTCCTGACGATCCTGTACCAGCTGATCGGCGGCGTGCGTTCTTCCATGGGTTACTGCGGTTGCGCCACCATCGACGAGCTGCGCGAGAAAGCTGAATTCGTGGAAATCACCTCGGCCGGCATGCGCGAATCGCATGTCCATGACGTCCAGATTACCAAGGAAGCGCCTAACTATCGGACCGACTGATAGCGGGGTTGTTCAGTGATCTAGTCCAGGAACGCGCCACCTGCGGGGAAACCGCCGGTGGCGCGTGCACTTTAAATAGGACTTGCGTAAAACGGCCCCAGCGGCGTTGCTCCTCCTCGCCGTACTGTCTTCGTCGTCAGGGTTTGGCAAGCTCGTTGCAGGAACCGTTTTGCGCAAGTCCTATTACAGATTCTTATTTTTTGCTAAATCAGCCACCAGGCATCCATCATGCACTCAAAAATCCTCATCCTCGATTTCGGCTCCCAGGTAACCCAACTGATCGCACGCCGCGTGCGCGATGCTGGTGTGTTTTCCGAAGTGTTTCCCTACGATGTGTCCGATGAATTCGTCCGCAACTACGGCGCTTCCGGCATCATCCTGTCGGGCGGTCCGAACAGCGTCACCGACGGCGACACCCCGCGCGCGCCGCAAGCGGTGTTCGAGCTGGGCGTGCCGGTCCTCGGCATCTGCTACGGCATGCAGACCATGGCCGAGCAGTTGGGCGGCAAGGTCGAGATGGGCAAGGTCCGCGAGTTCGGCTACGCCGAAGTGCGCGCCCGCGGCCACAGCGCGCTGCTGGAAGGCATCAGCGACTTCGTGACACCGGAATCGCACTCCATGCTGAAAGTCTGGATGAGCCACGGCGACAAGGTCAACCACATGCCGCCCGGCTTCAAGCTGATGGCATCGACCCCGAACTGCCCGATCGCCGGCATGGCCGACGACGAGCGCCGCTTCTATGCAGTGCAGTTCCACCCGGAAGTCACCCACACGGTCAAGGGCGAAGCGATCCTGGGCCGCTTCGTGATCGATATCTGCGGCTGCAAGCCGGACTGGAACATGCCGGACTATATCGCCGAAGCGGTTGAATCCATCCGCAAGCAGGTCGGCAGCGACGAAGTGATCCTCGGCCTCTCCGGCGGCGTCGACAGCAGCGTTGCCGCGGCCCTGATCCATCGCGCCATCGGCGACCAGCTGACCTGCGTCTTTGTCGACCACGGCCTGCTGCGCCTGGACGAAGGCAAGATGGTGATGGAAATGTTTGCCGAAAACCTCGGCGTGAAAGTGATCCATGTCGATGCGTCGGCACAGTTCATGGGCCACCTGGCCGGCGTCACCGATCCCGAAGCCAAGCGCAAGATCATCGGCCGCGAATTCGTCGAAGTGTTCCAGGTCGAATCGGCCAAGCTGAAGAATGCCAAATGGCTGGCGCAAGGCACCATCTACCCTGACGTCATCGAAAGCGCCGGCAAGGGCAAGAACGCCGCCCATACCATCAAGAGCCACCACAACGTCGGCGGCCTGCCGGAAACCCTCAACCTGCAATTGCTGGAGCCGCTGCGCGAACTGTTCAAGGACGAAGTGCGCAAGCTCGGCGTCGCCCTCGGCCTGCCGCACGCGATGGTGTACCGCCACCCGTTCCCGGGCCCGGGCCTGGGCGTGCGCATCCTCGGCGAAGTCAAAAAGGAATTCGCCGACCTGCTGCGCCGCGCCGACGCCATCTTTATCGAAGAGCTGCGCAACACCAAGGACGACGCCGACGAATCCTGGTACGACAAGACCAGCCAGGCGTTCGCGGTTTTCCTGCCGGTCAAGTCAGTCGGTGTGATGGGCGACGGCCGCACTTACGAATACGTGGTGGCCCTGCGCGCAGTGCAGACGCAAGACTTCATGACCGCGCACTGGGCGCATCTGCCGCATGAGTTGCTGGGGCGGGTGTCGAACCGCATCATCAATGAAGTGCGTGGGATCAATCGCGTGGTTTACGATATCTCGGGCAAGCCGCCTGCGACTATCGAGTGGGAGTGATTTGATGCCTAGCGCTCGCTAGTACTCAACAGTAGTAAATGCCTGAAAGCCCGCGTAAATGCGGGCTTTTTTTCGCTTCATGGTTTTGCATTGACTGGCATGCCGAAGAGTCTATCGCTGGTTCGACAAAATAACCCCAGCCAGACCTAGGCCATTTAAGACAAAGCATGGCTGTTTCAGCCAACCAGCATGGCGGTATTTGACAAGGTCGAATAACTTGCCGATGGGCGCCGGCAAATCTGGCCCGCCGTCAACGCCAAGCAGATTTCATGGGTTCTGAAACTGCGCCGCCGGGCCGCCGGCTGTGCCGGTTTCAGCAACTGAGATAACTCTCTTTTCTGCACGTCCTCGGCAATCATCGTCGTTTCAATTTTTCTTCAACGGATATCTTCCTGGGCCGGCGACGCGTACAGGATGGGTTTCTAGTTGATTTTTCCCGATCTCTCCTAGGTGTTTTGTCCTGCCCATTCCGGACTAAAAGAGCCAGTCGGTCCTGCTTAAATAGGGACTGATCGTCCATGTACTTGTTTTTTCGGCTACCTATACTCGTTTCAAGGATGCAGGGATTGCAGTCCGATTGAAAATCGAGTCGAACCATGAACAACCCAAATGGAGAAGAGCATGCGATTAATCGACGAACTATCGCATGCCCTCAAGCGTTTCTTCAAGAGAGAGGACGGTGCGTCCCTTATCGAGTGCGCACTGATCGGAGCACTTGTCATTGTGGTCTGCACGCTGGTGCTGCTCGCCTTGGCGAAGAATGTGTAAAAGGACGTCTTGGACGCAGGCCGTAACCGGTTACCGGTCACGTTTCATTTGCATCGCTACTGAGAGAGATCATGCAAGCATTCCAGTCACTACTCGAACTTCTCGGCATGCTCGTCATGGATCCTCGCACGGGTGTCTTGATTGCTTTGCTGGTCGTTGCTTCAATCTGCGATTTCCGGTTCTACAGGATTCCGAATTGGCTAACGGCAAGCGGCACGGCATTCGGCTTGATTTACAACACGATGGTTCCCATTTCGCTGCACATCGGTGTTTTATGGGCATTCGAGGGTCTGTTGCTTGGTTTGCTCATGACATTGCCGCTGTATGTGCTCAAGGTCATGGGAGCGGGGGATGTAAAGCTGATGGCCATGGTCGGCGCATTCCTGGGTGTCCCCGCAATATTTTATGCGGCCATATCCACCTTTATTGTCGGCGGGATCTTTGCCTTGGGATTCGCGCTGTTTCACAGAGCCTTGGGACGGATGCTGGGCAACGTAAAGAATATCGCGCAGACCATGATGCTGTCGGCAATCGGGGGCATCAAGCCGGAAATCCGCCTGGAAGCAAGCCAGTCGGTAGGGAAGCTGCCCTATGGCATCAGCATCGGCATAGGCGCCACAGGCTATATGGTGGCACGGCAACTAGGTTATTTGTAGCTTGCAAAACAAACCTGACTGGGATTGAAAATGAAAAACGTCAAAGCAATCGGATTGCTCATGCTGGCAGCGCTGATCGGTCTGGGAGCCGCTGTATACGCGGCAGGGTGGGTGTCGAGGCAAGGCAATATCGCATCCAATAAAGTCGTGATCGCGGCGTCCGACATCGAACTGGGAAGCCGGATCAATGCACAGATGCTGTCGACCGTCGACTGGCCGAGCGGATCGGTGCCCGCCGGCGCTTTCAAGGAAATCAAGGATTTGCAGGATCGGGTGGTGAAAGTCGGTGTGCTGCGCGGTGAGGCAATCCTCGACGGCAAGCTGGCGCCGGTTGGCACGCAAGGAGGGCTCTCCGCGGTGATTGCCGAAGGCAAGCGGGCAATGACGGTCAGGGTCAATGACGTGGTTGGCGTGGCTGGATTCGCGCTTCCAGGCAACTATGTAGACGTCGTGGTGAACGCGCAGCAGGACAAGAGCAAGGGGGAAGAAGGCAAGCAGATCAGCAAGACCGTGCTGGAACACGTACTGGTGCTGGCTGTGGCGCAGGAAGCCGGCCGCGACGATACCAAGCCTAAGGTGGTCAGCGCGGTGACGCTTGAGCTGACGCTGGAGGATTCGGAAAAGCTGGACCTGGCGCGCAGCGTCGGCACGCTGTCGCTGGTGCTGCGCAACCAGGTGGACAAGAACACGGTAACCACCACAGGCATCACCAAGAACCAGCTGTTCGGAGAACCTGCGGAACAGATCGCATTGCCGATTAAAGTCGCGACCGCCAGGCCCAGGGTGGCGCGCAGCAAACCGGCAATGGCGCCAGCCTCGGAATGCGTCGAGGTAATCCAGAACGGCAGCCGGGCGCTCAACTGTTTTTAAATAAAATAATCTAGGGAGCAGTTCAAGTGAACAATAACTACAGAAATGTGATTTTCTTCGCTGCGCTGGCCTTGTCCAATGGTGCGTTCGCGGCCAGCGCGCCTTTCATTAACCAGGCTTCAGGCTCTTCCGTCCTGAAACCATGCGGATCTGTGACGGTCGACCCCGTCACTTACGTCACTCTTGGCAAATCGAAGGTCATCGGCCTGGACATCCGCGCAGCGCGGATGCTGGTCGGCGGCCAGTCTTCCAGCCGTGCGGGCCGGCCGGTGGCTTCGAATGACAAGAACGCGCCGCCGGCGCCGGCGAATGCGCCACCGGCTCCGCCGCAGGCGGCTTCGGACGGCGTGGCGGACGTGGATATCACGCTGCTCAGTCCTACCGAACTGTTCTTTCTCGGGAAGAAGGCCGGATCGATGAATGTGGTCTTGCAAAGCGCCGACGGACGCTGCGTCATCAAGGACATCGTCGTTACGATCGATCCTGAAACCTTGCAATCGAAGCTGACCGAATTGATGCCTGAAGAAACCGGGATCAAGGTGCGAGGCGCGGAAAATGCATTGGTGCTGACCGGCAAGGTGAGCGATGCCGCCAAGCTCGATGAAGCCATCAGCCTGGCCACTGCCTACGGCGACGGCAAGAAGGTGGTCAACATGCTGCGCATCATGACGCCGCAGCAGGTCATGCTGGAAGTGAAGATCGCCGAAGTCAGCAAGACGCTGCTCGACAAGCTCGGGTCCAGCGTCAGCCTGACCCGTCCCAGCAGCGGCGGAGGGAGCGTCTATTCCTTGCTGTCCAATTTCCTCAGCAATGGCGGCGGCCTGCTGCAGGCCTTGAAGATAGGCAGGACAGCGGTAAATCTCGACGGTCAAAAGGATGACGGCCTGGTGCGGGTGCTGGCTGAGCCCAACATCATGGCCATCAGCGGCCAGCAGGCCAGTTTCCTGTCGGGCGGCAAGATTTTCATTCCCGTATCCCAGACCAACAACGCTGGCGTGCCCACCATCACGCTGGAAGAAAAGGAATTCGGCATCGGCGTGAAGTTCACCCCCACGGTGCTGGACGGCACCCGCATCAACCTGAAGATGATCTCGGAAGTATCGGATCTGTCGCAGCTCGGTTCGCCGTTCACGACTGTCGGCGGCGTCACTGCGGTGCTGCCATCGCTCACGGTGCGGCGGGCGGACACCACCGTGCAGCTCAACGACGGACAAAGCTTCGCCATTGCCGGCCTGATCAAGAACAATGTCACGGAAACTATGAAGCGCTTCCCCGGCCTGGGCGAGGTGCCGGTCCTGGGGGCGCTGTTCAGGAGTTCCGAGTTCCAGACCGACCAGACGGAACTGCTGTTCGTGATTACGCCGCATCTGGTGAAGCCGCTGGCGGAAGTACCTGCGCTGCCAACGGATAATCATGTTGTGCCTAGCCGTGCGGCAGTCTATTTCAACGGCAGCGTGGAAGGTTCGGCTCCAGCACAAGCTCCTGCCCAAGCCCAAGCCCAAGCCCAAGCCCAAGCCCAAGCCCAAGCCCAAGCCCAAGCCCAAGCCCAAGCCCAAGTTCCGGCTCCGGTTCCTGCGCCAGCCCCGGCAGCCGGTTCTGAAGACGCCGCCGCAACTACTGCAGCCAAATAAGAGGAAAGTCCATGAACAAGCTCGCAATCGCACTGTTGCTGGTCCTGACAGCAGGCTGCTCGACGGTTACCCCCAACTACGACGCCAAGTTCGGCGAAGCCGTACGCACTGCCAAACTCAAGATGATCATCAATCCCGACGCCGGCAAGAATCCGGACCAGGTGGCGGGCATGGATGGCAAAGCGGCCAGGGAGGCCATCAATCTCTATCAGGGAAGCTTCAAGGCGCCGCCGCCGACGGTCAACGTCATCAATATCGGCGGCAGCCTTGGCGCCTCCCAGTAACGCCGGAATGATGCATCGCCGATTTGAATGATGGAGGCAGCAGGATAAGCTGCCAGTGGCAAAGGGAGTCCTTTTTTGCGGGTTTTTGCAGGGGAAGCAGGTTGTAGCCAAGCAGTACCAGAGCAGTAAATTTCGATTCACACTTAATCTGAAGGGGTAAAGAAATGAACGCTAATCTTAAATTAATCAAGCATTCCGTCCGTTCCTTCGCACAAGACGAAGAAGGCGCCCAAGTCGTCGAATACGCGTTGATCATCGCTGTCGTGTCGATTGCGCTGGTCGTGGCATTGAAGGCGCTTACGGCCAACGGCGGCGGTTTCGCGACTTTTATTACTCGCGTCACAAACTGCCTGACGACAGCGACATGCGCTTGATCTCAGTTGGTGTCGGCGAGGCGGCCGTACGGCCGGCTCGTCTACCAGTTCAAAAGGAGATTGTCATGTTTTATCAATTCTTGCAGGACGAAGACGGCGCCCAGGTCGTCGAGTACGCATTGATCATTGCTGTCGTATCCATAGCACTGGTCATAGCGCTCCAAGCTCTGACCACAGGCAACAGCTTTTCGAGTTTCATTACTCGCGTAGCAACCTGCCTGACGGGCGGGACCTGTACTTGATTTTTGCCAAAATCGAAATCCCGAAAAACCTATTAAAAGGCATTATCGTGGACCGTATTGTTATCCAGCGCCAGTATCGTCGCCAGAGCGGGGCCGTGATAGTTACCGTATCGCTCGTCCTGCTGTTTTTGCTGGGCTTCATGGCCATTGCCTTGGACTTTGGCCATCTTTTTGTCGTGAAAACAGAGCTGCAGACGGCGATGGACAGTTGTGCGCTGGCGGCTGCGCAAGAGCTTGACGGCGAGGGCACCGCGCTGACGCGGGCCACCAATGCCGGCATTACCGCCGGCAACCTGAATAATGTCAATTTCCAGTCCGTCACATGGAGTGGCAAAGGCATGGTGACAGCTACGGATATCAGTTTCAAGGATGCCGCCTATGGCGCCACTACCGTTGCGGCGAACGCCAGATATGCGCAATGCCAGCATACGCAATCGGGCGTGAACATGTGGCTGCTGCAGTCCATGGGGGCTTTTTCCGGCAACACGGCTGCTTACAAGAATACCCAAAATGTGCTGGCGTCCGCGGTAGCGGTTCGTGCCAGCGCCCAGACCACTTGCCCGGTTCCGGTCGGGCTCAAGCCCAAGACGGGCGGGACTGCGCCGAATTACGGATTCCAGGTCGGCGAGTGGGTCACCATGATCGGCAACGGGACGGCGGTTAATGGTGAAATGGGTTGGTACAACTTGAACGGCAGCACGAATGCCAGCGAGACAAAGACGGAACTTGGCGAACCAGGATATTGCGGCACCAAGCTAGGCGACACATTGGGAACGCCGGGCATCCAGTCTTCTGTGGACACTGTATGGAATTACCGCTTCGGCATTTACAAGAACAATGATCCCGGCCCCAGCGTCGATCATCCGGATTTTTCAGGCTACGCGTATACCTCGGCCAATTGGACCAACGCAGTCCCGCAAAACGCCTGGTCGGGAACGCCGGCAGCGGGCTCGGATCCGAGTGCAGCCAGTTTCACGACGAAACGTGCGGCCTTTGCCTCTTATGACGATACAGGAACCAGCGTGAGCAAAGGGGACACCATTACAGGCTTGAGTATGAAAGGCGGTTTCAAGACACTGGCCACGCCAGGCGCCGGCGGACAGCACAATTTGTATGGCTTTAGCAGAAGGCTGGTGACCGCGCCGGTTGTCGACGCCTCGAATAAGGTGATTGATTACGCATGCATGTTCATGCTGCAACCGTTGAGCGGACCGACAGTATCCGTGCAATTGGAATACCGGGGCAATGCCGGCGCCGTGGGCAGCCCATGTACGACGAATGGCTTGGCCGGCGGTTCGGCCGGCCCGCTGGTGCCGGTTCTAGTGCGATAGGAGAGCAGTCATGAAAACCAGGCAGAAAGGCACGGCGATCGTTGAATTTGCCCTGATCCTGCCATTGCTGTTGCTGCTCGCTTGCATCACGACGGAATTTGGCCGGGCGATGTTCCAGTACAACACGATCACCAAGTCGGTGCGCGATGCGGTCCGCTATCTATCGGTGCAGACGCCGGGAACACATATCACCGAAGCGCAGAATCTGGTGGTGTACGGCAATATTGCCGGGACGGGAACACCTTTAGTGCTTGGTCTCACCACTGCCAACGTGCTGACGCCGACCTGGCAGACGGCCGGCTCCAATCCGCTGATCAACACGGTGAAGATTACGGTCAGCGGCTATAAATTCGTTCCTCTGTATGGCAGCGTGTTTGGTATCGCGTTTGCGGACGCGACAGGAAAAATCTCATATGGCAATATCAGCGCCACCATGCGGAGCTCGATATGAATAAGCATTTGAATCGGCAATCGCAGTCCGGAGCCACCGTCGTCGAATTCGCCCTGGTGATGATTGTTTTCCTGACTTTTCTGCTGGGGATCACCGATTTCAGCCGCATGCTGTTTACCTGGAGCGCGGCGACCGAGGCCACCCGGGCCGGAGCGCGCTATGCGGTGGTCTGCGACGACACCACCCAGAAGGCGAAAGTCCTGGCGAAGATGCAGGCGCTGCTGCCGCAGATCGCCGACATCAACCTGGCGTGGAGCCCTGCGGCATGTACTGCGGCGACTTGCGTAGGGGTGACGGTAACGATTACCAGCCTCAATTATCAGTGGATCTCGCCCATCGCCGGCAGTGCTGCGCGTGCTGCAATCACGATGCCAGTCTTTTCCACCTATTTGCCGCGGGAAATAATGCGAATGGATCCGAACAGCGCTGCAATCTGTTCTTAAACCTAGGGAAATGAAAATGAAGATCGCGGTGATTTCTCCGAACATCAACAGCCTGCAGGAAATGGGCAGGATCCTGGGAACATGCTCGCACTCGGCTACTTTGGTTGAGGGCGGCAAAAGCCGGATGCGCATCGTCGCTGAACAGGAGCAGCCGGACCTGATGCTGGTCGAGGGCATGTGCTGCGATCCGGCGGAACTGGCCCAGGTCGAATATGTCACTACCCATCACCCCAGCATTGCCGTGATCCTGCTTTGCGCTACCCATACGCCGGAATTCCTGATCAACTCGATGCGCGCCGGCGTGCGGGAAGTGCTGCCCTCGCCGGTGACGCCTGCCGCGCTGGAAGCCGCTGTCGGCCGTATCGCGGCCAAGCGCATCGGCGGCCGCGTCAAGGCTCCCGGCAGGATATTGGCGTTCATGCCTTGCAAGGGCGGCAGCGGCGCCACTTTCCTGGCAACCAATCTCGGTTGGCAGCTGGCGGAAACCAAATCCGTCCTGCTGATCGATCTCAACCTGCAATTCGGCGAAGCGCTGTCGTTCGTGCATGACGGCGACCCCGCCTCGACCGTGGCCGACGTCGCTCGCGACATCAGCCGGCTGGATGCGACCTTCCTGGCGGCCAGCACTGTCAGGGTAGCGCCGAACTACAGCATACTGGCGGCGCCCGAGGATCCTGCGCAAGCCATGGAGCTGAAGCCGGAACATATCGATGCCATCCTCAACCTGGCGGTTACGCAATACGACTTTATCTTGCTTGATGCAGGCCGCAACCTGGACACCCTGACGATCAAGGCGCTGGATCGCGCCGACCGCATTTTCCCGGTGCTGCAGGCAGGCTTGCCCTATCTGAGGAATGCCAAGAAGCTGCTGGCGATATTCAGGTCTTTGGGTTATCCGGCGAACAAGGTCGAGCTGATTGTCAACCGCTTCGAGAAGAGCGGTGAAATCGGCGTCGATCGCATACGAAATTCCTTGGGCGCGGTCACCCTGCACACTGTTCCCAATTCGTATAAAGAGGTCAATGACTCTATCAATCACGGCGACCCGATGATTGAAACGGCGCGTTCCAACGCCGTGACCAAGAACCTGGCTGCGTTCGCGCTGTCGCTGAGCCCCAGGGAAGAAGAAAGCCGCAGCCTGCTGGGCCGATTGTTCAGGCGGGCCTAAGCAGAGCCATGCATTTCCAGCCGCCACCGGCGTGAGCCAGCGAGCATAACCGGAGCATATAAAATGTCTTTTCGAGAAAAACTGAACGCCGTCAGGATAGAACCGGCTGAGCAGCCCCAAGGGCAGGTGGCAAGCGATGCGTACAAGATGCTGAAGGGCAGGATGCATCTCAAGCTGCTGGACAAATTCGATTTGACGGCGCTGGAAACATTGGCCCCGGAGATGCTGCGGCAAGAGATCACCACGATGATCGAGCGCCTGCTGCAGGAAGAGCAAGCGTTGATCAACGACGTCGAGCGACGCACGCTGATCCGCGACATCCAGCATGAAATGCTTGGATTCGGTCCGCTTGAATTGCTGATGGCCGATCCGACCGTATCCGATATCCTGGTCAACTCCTACGAACAGATCTATGTGGAGCGCAGGGGCAAGCTGGAACTTACCAACGTCACCTTTACCGATGAGAAGCATCTGCTGCGCATCATCGACAAGATCGTGTCCCTGGTGGGCCGTCGGATTGACGAGTCCAGCCCTATGGTGGACGCCAGGCTGCCTGACGGTTCCCGGGTCAATGCGGTGATTCCGCCGGTGGCACTGGATGGGCCCATGATGTCGATCCGCCGGTTTGCGCATATTCCCCTCAAAATGAGCAACCTGGTCGACGAATACAAGAGCTTGACTGCGGAAATGGCGTTCATGCTGGAAGGCTTGAGCAAGGCGAAGATCAACATGATCATCTCCGGCGGCACCGGCTCCGGCAAGACGACCTTGCTGAACATCCTGTCCGGATACATTCCGGTATCGGAGCGCATCGTCACGATCGAAGACGCGGCCGAGCTGCAGATGCAGCAGCCGCACGTGGTGCGCATGGAAACGCGGCCGATGAATATCGAGGGCAAGGGCGAAATTACCCAGCGCGCGCTGGTGCGCAACGCGCTGCGCATGCGGCCCGACCGGATCGTGATTGGCGAAGTGCGCGGCGCCGAAGCTGCCGACATGCTGCAAGCCATGAACACCGGCCATGAGGGATCGCTCACTACCATCCACGCCAATACGCCGCGGGATGCGCTTTCCAGGCTGGAAAACATGGTTGGCATGGCGAACCTGAATCTGCCGCATAAGGCCGCGCGCCAGCAGATTGCTTCCGCCATCACGGTCATGATTCAATCCATCAGGCTGATCGACGGCAAGCGGAAGATCACCAGCATCCAGGAACTGACGGGCATGGAGGGCGACATCATTACCATGCAAGAGATTTTCGCCTTCAAGCAAACCGGGATTGGCGTCGATGGCGAGGTCCAGGGCTATTTTCATGCGACGGGAGTGAGGCCGAAGTTTGCCGAACGGTTGCGCTCGTTTGGCGTGATATTGCCGGACGCCATGTTCGATCCCACCAAACGCTACCAATGAAAGGAGCGGCAATCATGCTGCAATCAATTGGCGGCAACGCCTTCCTGATATTGTCGGTGCTCGTCTTCGTCGCCGTGGTCCTGCTGCTGGAGGGCCTGTTCATGATGTGGAGATCATACCGAGGGCCGCAAGCGAGGAAAATTGCGAAGCGGTTGCAGGCGCTCTCTGCTTCTCTTGATAAAAGCAAGCAATCGCAACTGTTGAAACAACGGATGCTGAGCGAGATACCGGTATTCGAACGGATATTGCTGAACCTGCCCAGGGCGCGCAGGCTGGACAGGTTCATTCTCCAGGCGGGGCTCGACTGGACCGTATCCAAGCTTTTGCTGTCATGCCTGGCATTGGCCGTGGCGGGCTGCCTGGCGATGACTTTCCTGGCCCGTCAATCCATCCTGCCGGCGGCCGCGGTCGGCATTGCGCTGGCGGCGCTGCCTCCGCTATATGTGCGTCATAAGCGCCGCCGCCGCCTGGTCAAGATTGAGCAGCAGCTGCCTGATGTGCTTGACCTGATCACCAGGGCTTTGCGTTCCGGCCATGCTTTTTCGTCCGGCCTGCAAATGGCCGGGGAAGAAATGGCGGAGCCGATTGCCGGCGAATTCCGCATTGTCCACGATGAAGTCAATTTCGGCGTATCGCTGCAGCAGGCCCTGACCAACCTGAGCGAACGGGTGCCGATTACCGATCTGCGTTACTTCGTGGTCGCCGTGCTGATTCAGCGCGATTCAGGCGGCAACCTGACCGATGTGCTGGGGAACCTGAGCCGCTTGATCCGTGAGCGCCTGAAGCTGCTGGCCAGGGTGAAGGTGCTGTCGTCCGAGGGCCGCCTGTCGGCCTGGATACTGGGGCTCATGCCATTCGCATTGGGCGCTGCCATGAGTCTCCTGAATCCGGATTTCATGGCGCCGCTGTGGCACGATCCTATCGGCATCGCCATCATCAAATACATGCTCGTCTTGATGGTGATCGGTATTTTTGTCTTGAGAAAAATAATCAAGATACGGGTGTAAGGGAGAACGACATGCTGATACTTTCCGTACTTGTTTTCTTTACGGTGACGCTGGGACTGGCAGGATTGTTTCTCTGGCTGGCGCCAACCAAGACCGAGCAACGGTTGCAGGCCATGTCCGATCCGGCCGAGAAACCGCGCTGGACGGAGACCATGGTGAATCTGGTCGGTCCGTTTGCGAACCTGTCTTCGCCGACCGGTAATTGGGAGGCATCGCCGCTGCGGATCAAGTTTTTCAATGCTGGAATCCGGCATGGCGATGCCCGGCTGGTTTATTTTGGAATCAAGACCTTGCTGCCGCTGGTGTTTGCGGTGTTTGCCTTCCTGGCCCTGAGCACCATGACGCAATACGACGGCATGGCGCTTTTGCTGTACCTGATGCTGGCCGCCATGATCGGCTGTTACCTGCCTAACGTTTTACTTCATTGGAAAATAAAAATGCGCAGGCGCGAAATTTTCGAGAGTTTTCCCGATGCCGCCGACCTGATGCTGGTGTGCATCGAAGCAGGCCTGGGACTGGACGCCGGTCTCACCAAGGTAGCCGATGAAATCAGGATCAAGAGTGTCGCCTTGGCGGAGGAGCTGCATTTGACTAACCTGGAGATGAGGGCGGGCGGCACCCGCGAGAAGTCATTGCGCAATCTCGCGCTGCGCACAGGGGTTGAGGAAATTGGCATATTCGCTTCCATGCTGACGCAGGCAGACAAATTCGGCACAAGCATCGGCGAATCGTTGCGGGTATTTTCCGACGACCTGCGGCACAAAAGGCAAATACGCGCCGAGGAAACGGCCGCCAAGGTTCCGACAAAAATGCTGTTTCCCCTGGTGGTGTTCATATTCCCGTCGATTATCATGGTCATCATGGGGCCGGCCGTGATCCAGATTATCCGCACCATCATGCCGATGCTGAGCGGAATCCATTGAGCCGCGATTTGCTAGGGAAGGGGATTTCCCAGCTGATGCTTGATTGCATACACGTATAGTTCAAGTCGATTGCTCACGCCCAGCTTGTGGTATATCGATGTCAAATGATTGCACAAGGTGTGTTCGGATATATATAGCCGTTGCGAAAGCGCTTTGTTCGAAGCGCCGCTTCCCTCGACGATCGTGCGGATGATTTTTTGCTCCTTGGCTGTCAGGGTATCCTTCTTTTCCGTTTCGGGATCAGGCTTGCGGACAGCGACTGGATTCATGAGTTCGCCGAATACCCTGCCCAGCGTCTCGCGGTCAAGCCACAGCTCGCCCTGATGGGTTTTTTCGATCGCCTTCAGCACCTGTTCCGCCGGCACGTCTTTGCGCAGCACCCCGCGGGCGCCGCGAAGAACTGCGACGTCCAGCGTCGATTGTTTGCGTTCGGCGGTCAAGATCAGCACGCGCGACACCAGATTCGACAGCAGGGCTGGAATAATATCGAGGGCGTCTTTCCCGTCCAGGTCAAGGTCCAGCAAAATGACGTCGGGAACCAACTGATCGATTTTCGCAAGCGCTTCTTCGCAGGTTCTTGCGGTTCCGACCACTTCCATTTTCGGTTTTTCGCCATCGATCAGTTTGCTCAATCCCCACAACATCGTCTGGTGATCGTCTATGAGCATTACGCGAATGGTTGCGTCCGCCGGTTTCATGGCCTCACCTTTTCAGACGGGTATTTCGATCAATACGGCGGCGCCGCCGCCTGCCCTTTGCTTGACCCGGGTATTGCCGCCCAGCGCGGTGGCCCGTTCGGTAATCGATCGCGGCGTGAAATCGACAGGCTGGGAGCTGATACCTTCATTTTCAATTTGAATCCGGAGCCATCCGCCTGCGCACTGGAGTTTGACGCATCCGCTCTGCGCATCCGTGTGCTTGCAGATGTTGCTCAATCCTTCGCGCACGACCTGCAGCACTTCTGCGGTCAGGCGGTCGCTCACATTGAGCTCGCCTTCCATGCTGACGTCGATGTCGATCCCGTAGAACTCCCGGACTTGCGCCGCCTGCTGGCGCAGGATGACGAGAAATATCGGTTCAGTCTGCCCCAGCTCGTTTTTGAACGTTCCTGCATAGCGGCGCAGATCGCCTATGACTTGTGCTGCCATATTCATCAATTTGTCGAGGTCGTCGATGAGGGGATTGTCGGGAGCGGCTTTGTTCCGCACGGCGCTCAGGCCCATTTTCAAACCGATATACGGCTGGATGGCTGTATCGTGGATATCCAAGGCAATCTTTTTCCGCTCTTGCGAAACCGCCTCCGAGGCCATCCGGTCGAGGAGTTCAATATTCTCGATAACGGGAAATGCCTGTTCGGCGATATGGCTCAGGAACAGGGCATCCGCTTTGCTGAATCTGTTTCTCTGCGAGATCAGATAGATACGGCCTTCCCCTTTCCTCAATGACAAAGGAACACTGATAAAGGAATCTGTTTCCAGAAGCTCGGCCATGTCCTGGCTGGTCTGCTCCGCGCGTTTGAGCCATTTCCCGCTGGTAGTTTCATATACCTGGGACCCGCCGAGTATGGACATGGCTGAGCCAAGCGGGCGGGTGTATGCCACGACCTGGTCCTGGGAAAAAGCCATCAGCCGCGATGCCGCTTCTGCACGGATTTGCACGGCATTGATCGATTGCTCCGCATCGCCTTCCTTTATTGTCCGTAATGAATCGGTCGCGGAATCTTTATCCCGGATCACCAGAATACAGCTGCTGCCTTTGAAAAACGCCAAGGTTTTTTTCAGGATGGAGGTGATGGTGTGATCTACCCCAAAACGCGGATTTGACAGCCGGCTGACATCGCGAAGCAGGGCAATCCGGCGCTTCAGCTCTATTTTCGATTCGCCCCAGCGCGCGCTCATGTAGCCGAACGCCAGCAGGAATGTGGTGCGCAGCAATAGGCGGGGAAGGTCTTGCTCTGTCTCCAGCGCCAAGCCGCTTGCAGCGAGCAATACTGCTGAAGCGACGGTGATGCGCGCGCCTTCTTCGAATCCCCAGCGGAAAGAGGAAGTGAGAATGGCGAAAAAGAAGAACAGGGAAAAAAAGCTGCTGACGCCGCCTGTGAACAAAACAATCAGCGCATACCAGCAGATGTCCATCCAGTGAATCAGCTTGCTCTGGGAGAAAGGCTTGTTAAGCAGCGCAAAAATGTAAAGGACAGTGCAATGCAAGACATACCCGGAAAAGACGAACCAGGTAACACTGTTGACGCCGCTCAAGCCAGAAGGGTCGATAAAAATCGCCAGCAGGCCAGACACGGCCAGCACCAGCCGCATCCTGCCGACCATTTGTGCATCAGCGGCGTCCGCGGCAAGACTCGAAGCAACTTCGCTTTTTTGGTCTAGCCTATGGGCGGCCATAGTGTTCTCGCGCCAAGACATTGAGCGTGATCCTCCCTTTGTTTCCTTGCGCGCTATTTTTTGCTACCCCTTATAGGACGCGCTGGTGTCCGGAAACTGCCAAACTGGTTTGTTGCTTTTCAATAATTCCCCTGATTTTCTTGGGGAAATATTTTTAATTGTTAACTGTTGATTTATTTTATATTTTGATTGTTAATTTGCATATTGCCTCTCAGGTATAGCGATGTCAATGCCGGAGTGCACGCATCTGTGGTAAAGAAATCAATTGCCAACTGATAAATGGCAGCAGTCTCTGTATCCCTGTCCCAGAAGGCAGGAGGCTGCACCGATTTGCGCTTTTCGATTCCCTGCAGGATCGCGCTGGACACTATTTTTCCACTGGCGCGGCAGATAGCTGTTCGAACCTTTCGACGCCCTCATGATCGCCCGCATTGCGCAATCGGCAGTTGCCTTGTTTCGCCTGCCTTGGGGTCAAAAAAAATGCCGATGAAGACTTCGTCCATGCAGGAAGGTTAAAGATTGTGACGTCTTGGAAAAGCAGTCAACTGCATCTATAAGCTCCCCGTTCTAGAACCCACAACAAGTGATCGCGGTGCAAAGCGTGCCGTGTTTGTTTGTCGGAAGTCATTTTGAAAATAATTTTCTGGAGCAAGATTATGAAATGTTCTCTCATCGCCTCGGCAATCATCGGCCTCGGGATAGGTATTTCCGGCGCGGCGCATGCCATTGATGTCGGCATCAATATCGGGACGCCCGTTCCAGTGATCGTTGCACCTGCGCCAGCTGTCGTGGTTGGCTGGCATGGCGATCGATACTACGACGGCCACCGCTACTGGGAGCGGCGCGAGTGGGAACAGCGCCACCATCGTGACGAAGATCACGACCGGGATCATCGCCGCGATCGCGACGAGGACCGCGGCCATTGCCCGCCGGGACATGCGAAAAAGGGCGAGTGCTGACAGATGCGCGCAGCGGCATAACACGAAGGCGGTTTTTACATCGGTGAAGACCGGCATATCGAAGGCAATGCCGACGCATTGCGCTATTGCGTATGCTGATCTGCGCCAAAGATTTTTCAGTAATTAAGAACACATTAAGAACACATTCAATCCATCAAAGAGGAAAGATCATGAACCAATTCAAGATAGGCGCCTTGGTGCTGGCGGTTACTGTGATAACAGCGGGTTGCGCCGATATGTCGGAAACGCAAAAAGGCACGGCGATGGGTGCCGGAGCAGGTGCCGTGCTGGGCGGTCTGGTCGGCGGTATCGCGGGGCCGGGCGGTGCGAAGCGAACGGCAATCGGCGCAGGCATCGGCGCCGCGATTGGCGCGGTGGGAGGCAATATCTGGTCTAACCGGATGGAAGCGCAGAAAAAGGCCATGGAACAGGCAACCCAAGGTACTGGCGTGCAGGTTAGCCAGACCGCGGACAACCGCCTGAAAGTCAATATCCCTGCCGATACCGGTTTCGCCACGGGCAAAGCCGACCTTAATCCTTCATTGCGTCCGGTACTCGACCAGCTGGCTTCAAGCCTGGCGCAAAATCCGGCTGCCCTGGTGGAAGTTTACGGCCATACCGATAATACCGGCAGCGACGCCATCAACGGCCCGTTGTCGCGCCAGCGCGCACAGAACGTCAGCAGCTACCTGAGCAGCCGCGGCGTTGCGGCAAACCGCATTACGTCCGACGGGCTCGGCGCGAGCCAGCCGCTGGTTGCCAACGACACGCCTGCTAATCGCGCGATCAATCGTCGCGCTGAAATTTATGTTCGGGAACAGACGCCTCCTCAGCAAGGGCAGCAACCTGCGCGGTGATTTCCGGCGGCGGGGAAGCCGGGCCGTATCTGCGGTGCGCGCACTTGCGGATACGATGTCCGGCGCGCCGCCTTGCAAGGTTGCAGATGCTCGAAAGCCCGCCAGGCCGGCAACTGCCTAGGAGCTGGCCCATTCCGCAAGCTTGGCGACGGTATTCATGTTGCGCGCAGTCCCATTTGTTGCGGCGGCAATCTTCAGTTTCGAGTCCGCCATGCCGGCGCCATAGTGCACGTAGATCTCACGCACGCCCAGCGCGGCTTCTTCGTCCTGCTGGCCGCGCATATCGTCCAGGGCGTCCGGCGGCGGCGGAGCGTCAAGGAATATCGCTACCGTCCGGTTCGGCGCCGCCGATTTGAACGGATTGCCGTCGAGGACGGCGGCCATTTCCTCAGCGGTGCGCACCAGCACGCCGATAGGCTTTCCGGCATAGGCCTTGAGACAGGCTTCCAGTTTCGCTTTCACCGATGTTGCTGAAAGCTTGCTGGTAAAAACGACATTGCCGCTGGCAATGTAGGTTCGCACTTTGGCAAAGCCCAAGGATTCACACATCGCCTTCAGTTCGGACATTGGCAGCTTGCCGGTGCCGCCGACATTTACGGCTCGCAACAGGGCAACGTAGCTGTACATGCAGGTTCCTCCTCGTTCAAGATCAGAAGTGCATTATCCTACCTATCGGCATGGAATTGTCTCGTGTTAATTTGATTGATCGGCACGCATGATTCTTCTGCGCATCGTGCGGCCAGATGTCATTTCGGCGGCGAGCAGCGTCTGGCTTGAATATGGCGCAAACATATCCTATTCTGGCTTGGCGATACAACGATAAAACATCGCAAATCTGCGCGAGAAACTGAGCAAGATGATGATGGACGCCAACAAATCCATTGACGCTCCGCTGCTTTGCCCCTTACCCCGGTACCTGAAAATTCGGAGATCGCCGGTGTGTATGTCGAACAGATCAGCAGTCCTCCAAATCCTCGAAAAAAATTTCTTTAACCGTTACGCATTGAATCGGGGAACCGATATGAACCGGTTCCTGGAAAATTATTCCCTATGTGCCTGAGTTGCGGCTCTTCTTGTCCGCAAGAGTGCTTATAGCCAGCTGCTTTTATTGCCTGGCAGGAGCGTCAGGCATGACAGCCCGGAACGGACTTGACCGATTCCATGATGGACAGCCCCATCATTTTTGAGAAGCAATATTTTTAAAAGAGAAGATATTTCATTGTCGCCCGGTGCCGAAGCAGGACGATCAATCTCACGACGCACCCGACCATATTCTGTTGAAAAGAAAGGACGCCCATCATGAAAAACCTTGTTTTTATTTCCATAATAAGCGTGTTTGCATTGGCGGCTTCAGCACAGACGACGCCGGACAATCAGACTGTGAATGTCACCGGTCCCGCTTTGCGCATTGAACTCCCGAGCCACTACCATCGGATGCAAGCTGTCGAAGCCTATGACTATCTGCGTTCATACAGTCTTTCAAATGGCATGACGCTTGACCTGTTCTACAGAGGGCCGCAACTTTATGCTGAAGTAGGAGACCAGGGACGGCATGCCATTGTTTCCACTGCGCCGAACGAATTCGTGGCCCTGGATCGGCAATTGAAAATGACCATCAATCTGCATGGCAGCGATGATGCAAGCGGAGAGCTGATCATGGTCCTGCCGCGGCACCAGCTGGCAAATGGCGGTGTGGCCGGCGAGCGGCTATTGACGTTTGCGTTTCGCTAGGGACGCCAGATTTCCGTCCAGGGAGGGACGGATAATGCGGATTTGGAAATAGGAAGTATAGGCCGGCGATGCTATCAAAAGCCCTGCCGGAATTTACAATGGCGCGCTTTCCTCCTTTCCCGGCCGCGGGAAGGGCGGTCCATCCAAGTCTTGCCAGCTGCGCTTAGTCGCTATAACTTCCATGACCCTGTCGCGCCGTTTGGCTGCCGAGGCAATCGGCACTGCTTTCCTGCTGGCTGCCATCGTCGGCTCCGGCATCATGGCTGCGCGCCTGTCCGGGGCGAATGAAGGCGTCGCCTTGCTGGCCAATACGCTGGTCACCGGCCTGGCGCTGATGACCTTGATACTCACTTTCGCCCCGGTTTCGGGCGCCCATTTCAATCCCGTCGTGACATTGCTGGAAGCGTGGCAAGGAAAAATGCCATGGCGTGATGCGCCGTCCTATGTCGCTGCACAAGTGATTGGCGCATGCGCAGGCGTGGCGGCGGTCGATGTGATGTTTGGCTTGCCGGCTTTCTCTGCGGCGACCCAAGTCAAATCCGGCTGGGCGCAATTGTGGAGTGAATTTATCGCCGCCTTTGGCCTGATCGGCGTGATTGTCGGCTGCTCGCGCAGGCGTCCTGCGGCAACGCCTTTTGCGGTTGCCGCCTATATCGTGGCGGCGTGCTGGTTTACTTCTTCATCTTCCTTCGCCAATCCGGCGGCGACGCTGGCGCGGGCGCTGAGCAATACGTTTACCGGCATTCGGCCGGCCGACGTGGCCGGTTTTGTCGTCGCGCAAATCACGGGGGCGGGCTGTGCCGCCGTGGTGTTTGACTGGCTGTTCCAGCCTGCCGGCAAGTTCGATCTGAGCGCAAAGCACGAGTCTGCTGCCGACGCTGGAAGCGAGATGCTTCCATAAGCGCTGCTTTTTCCGAAGCGTCTTTCGGGATTCCCATATCTTTCCCGGTTCAACGCTGCCCGCATCATAGTTGCTTTAAAATGCCCCGCGTGATCGTGTCTTGCATCCAGCGCATGCGCCCTATGCGATGGACTGCCGGACACATGATGATGCCGATGCGAGACGCATCTCGGATGAACTGCGAAAAACCTTTATGGATAGGAAGCTGATGCATACTTTAGGGCGATGCTATGGAGCGGCTTTGATGTTACTTGCCTGTACCGCTGCCGCTGCGCAGGCAGAGCAAAGCGATCTGTTTGGCCTGATAGAGAGCCGGCCGATGGGCGAAGTATGGCTCAATGGCGGTTTCTATTCCCAGCACTTCGATCGCGACAAGGGCTTGAACAACAACAATTACGGCCTTGGCGCCGAATACCGGTTTTCTAGCGTGGCGTCGGCCACTGCAGGCAGGTTCTACAACAGCGACAGGGAATATTCAAATTATGTCGGCGTGTACTACCAGCCGGTATATATCGGGCCGGTGCGCCTGGGCGTGGTCGCCGGCGGCTTCAACGGCTATCCGAAAATGCAGCATGGCGACTGGTTCCTGGCGGCGATTCCGGTTGCCAGCATCGAGTACAAACAGGTCGGCTTGAATCTGGCGATCATCCCCAGCTATAAGGACAGGCTGTACGGCGCGCTGTCTTTCCAGTTGAAAATCAAGGTTTTCTGATCGCGCCGCGATGCCCGACGACGACGGCTTCAGTGCGAGCCTGGATTTCCAGGCTTTTTACGTTGCCGCCGGTGAGCGTGCCGAGAAATGCGACCAGATCGCGCTTTTCATCCGCGCTTAAGTGCAGCGGCTTAAGCAAGCTGTCTTTGCCGGGATTGTCTATGCCTCCGCGCTCATAAAACTCGACAACCTGCTCCAGGCTGGTCAGCGAGCCATCGTGCATATAGGGAGCCGTGAGCGCAATGTTGCGCAAGGTCGGCGTGCGGTAGGCGCCGCGGTCGGCGGCATTGTGCGTGACTTCGTAGCGGCCGGCATCGCCTGGCGCCGGCTCGGACACGCTCTGCAAGGTGCGCTCGTCCATGTCGACACGCAGGCCGGGTACAAGCTGGATGCTGCGTTTTTCCGCGATTTTTTCCGTGCCGGGCAACCGGCCGATCCCGGTGTTGTGAAAGCGGCCGTCGGTAAACAACGCGCTTTTCTCGCCGATGCCGTGGCAGGCGATGCAGTTGGCCTTGCCGGAAAAAATCCGGAAACCGGCTTGCTCGCTGCTATCCATGGCGGCGCTTTCCTGGCCGAAGTACCAGCGGTCGAAACGGGAATTGCCCGATAGCAGAGTGCGCTCATAACCCGCCAGGGCGGCGCCAATTGTTTCCTGGCTGGCTTCCAGGCCGTTGAATGCGGTTTCGAACATGCCCCGGTAGTCCGCCATGGCTTTGATTTTACGGATCACATGATCGGCGGAAGGATTCGCCATCTCATCGGCGGCCAGCAAGGGACCCCACGCCTGGCTTTCCAGGTTGGCTGCACGGCCGTCGTGAAACAGCTGCCTTACATAGGCGACGTTAAGCAGGGTAGGGGCGTTGCGGCGCAGGCTTTGTCCTTCGAAGCCGATGGGGGTCGCCAGTTCATTGGATGTGAATCCCTGCTCAGGGACGTGGCACATGGCGCAGGACATGGTGTCGTTATACGACAGACGCCTGTCCATGAACAGCTTGCGGCCCAGCGCGATCTTCGCCGGCGGTGGAAAATCGGCGGGCGACTGCGTGAGCGGAGGCAGGCCGAACATGCTATCGGGGGCCGCCGGAATTTTTTCATCGGCGCGCCGGCATGCGCTCAAGAGGCAGGCCAGCAGGAAGAGCGCGACCAGCGGGAATTTCATCGTTTGATGTTCTGCTCCATCAGCAAGGTCTGGATGTCGTTGAACATCATTTCTTGCCGCAGGAAGGCGGGGCTGTATATTTCGCGGACCTGGCCGTGCGCATCGATCAGGAACACCTTGAGCATATGGCTCAGCAATGGAATCCGCTGGCCGGCCGGCTGCGCAACCGCCACCGAGACATCTTGCCCGAAGCCTTCCAGCAGCGGCAGCAAGTCGCTGCGCGTGCGGCTGGTCAGGAAATGCCATGGCACGCCACTGGTATCGCGCGCGTCTTTGCCGCCATAGTTGCGCATGGCCTCCGGCGTATCGTATTGCGGATCGAAACTCATGCTGACAAAGCGCACCTTGTCGCGCATGCCGGGGTTGCCTTCGATGGATTTCTTCAGGTTATGGAAAGTCGCGTAAGCCAGGGGACAGCCTCGGGCATCGGTGCAGTAGGTATAGATGAAAGAGAAGAGCGTGATTCTGCCGGTGGTGTAACGCGACAATTTTTGCCGGCTGCCGTCGCTGTCGAGCACCTGCCCCTCGGGCGCGCTCAGGATCCGCTGCAGCTGGTAAGTGCCGGCGGGAGGTGCTGCAAAGCCGCTGCGTTCCAGCCCCAGCGCACTGCTTGTGCAAGCCAGCAGAGCGAGCGAGAGCGCCGGCATGGCTGCAGCCGGCAGCCGGCGGCCATGCGGGACGGAGCGGAGGCTGCTGCTTCGATGGCGCAGATGCTGCGAGAAAATGCCGAAGCTCAAGAAAGGTCCTGGGACGACTTTGCGCCGAACTTGATATGGTGCGCCCGGCCCAGTTTCAGTTTGTAGAAGTCCAGCGACCATTGTTCCTGCAGCTGCTTGCCGTTCCAGCTGAACAGTTTCAGGAATTGTTCGTCATCCGCGCCCTTCTTGTCCCAGTTGGCCAGCAGGGAACTGCTGACGTAGACGCGCTTGCCGTCCCAGCTCTGCGACACCATGTTCGCTTGCGCTCCGGTATGCTTGGCGTAGATTTCTTTCGGCGCTTCCGGATTGCGGAGGTCGAAGTAGCGCGTCATGCCGTCCATGAAAGTGTTGACCCACAGGCCTTTGCCATCGGCGCTGATCGAGATGTCGACCGGCAGCGGCACCTTGGCCGGGTCGCCGATGTTCCCCACGTCTTTGGCCTGCCATTCGCCGCGCGCATCTTTTTTCACCAGCCACAGCTTCGAGGTCAGCGCTGTGGCGGTGATCGCCCAGTCGTCGCCATCTTTCAGCGACCAGCGCACCTCCAGCGGGGCGCCCGGCACCTGCATGATTTTTTCCGGCTGCATGGTTTTCAGGTTCCACATCACCATGGTGTTGCCGAAGTGTTTCATGGCTGTCGGATCCTTGAGCAGCTTGCCGAAATCCATCATGTAGTTATTCCAGCCGGTAAAGCTGGATGTCAGCAGCGCGTTCATGGCGGGATTGATGCCGATATCGTAGCCGTAGCCATCGCCGCCCTGCGTGGTCGGCATGTTGTACTTGCTCAGGAATTCGCCTTTGTTGTTGTACAGCGCCATGCCGGTAGCGCCGCCGTGGTCCTTGCTGTTGGAGAGCGCGCCGACCAGCATGCGGCCCGGCAGCGCATAGAAGGTATGCGGTCCTACCAGCCCCGATTTGCCGGCAAAGTCGCTGATGGTCTTGATCAGTTTCGGCCTGGCCGGATCGCTGTGGATATCGAACACGTAGATCTTGTTGTCATCCAGGCCGCCGGCCCAGAGAAAGCGCCGGTCGTCGGTAAAGCCGGTGTGATGGGCCTCGCCGCGCGCGCCCACGGAGATGGTGGCGATCACTTTGCCGTAGTTTTTAGAGGATGGATTGACATCCACCGTCACCAGTTTGTCGAAGCCGTCTCCCACGCCGCGTACGCCGAGGGTCCAGACGTAGGCAAAATCTTCCTGGCCCTTGATCAGATTGGACATGTAGGGGGAGTTGCAGGTTTCATCCGCCGCGACCGGCCGGCTGGCGAATGTGCCGCAAACAAGGATCGCCGCGCAACTCAAGGTCGCTGCGAGAGAGTATTTCCCGAAGTAGCTGTTAGCCATTGCCTGCCTTTGAAATCAATGAATAGGATGAATCCCTTGGATTTCTTGGATCGAAACCGAGGAAATACTAACTCGTATCATATTGTCATCATAGCTGCCAGAATTGACAGGGTGCCGGATCTGTTCGCAAGCGCTGTTACAGAAGCTTCCCTGGTTTCGGGTGGTGATCGCGCCTGATCGCGTATTTGATTACGCATTTGATCGCGCATTTGATGCGACAAATAGCTTGATTTTTTACTTTTTCACGATTAAGATAATTAACAAATAAGCTAATAGATTGGTTGGTGAAAAATGGCAGCATCTCTCGACAAGATCTTTGAAGCGCTGGCTTCGTCGCCAAGACGCCAGATCCTGGCATACCTTACCGAGGCTGAACTCAGCACGTCTGAACTTGCCGAGCGCTTTTCGATGAGCGCGCCGGCGATTTCGCGGCACCTGTCGGTGCTGGAGGCGGCCGAACTGGTGACCAGCGAACGCAAAGGACAGTTCGTTCTCTACAAGCTCAACGCTGACAGCCTGGTCAACAGCCTCACCGGTTATGCGCTGGAACTCTGTCCGGTAGGCCGTCCGCTCAAGCAGGAATCCCGCGTCATTGCCAAACGCCGCAAGGCTGAATAATCGAGAATATCCAATGCCAAGCCTGACTCAGGTTGTCGATACCTTCCCGTCCGTCAGGATTCCCTCTGAATCCGGCGGTTTGGCCGTAGAAGTGTGCTTGATCGCTCAAATGGGCCACGGTGCAGGCAGCCACCTGTTTGCAAGCGTAGCCTCCAGGCAGCGGCAGCATGGCGCTTTTGTGGATGAACTCGATGAGCCCTCCGTCAAACTGGGCGGGACCAATTTTCCCAAAGGCGACGCCACTTCTCTGTATTCGTTTGCTGTCGGTCCCGCTGGACATCCGTTTCACCGCCATGCCGGCCATCGCATCTTTACCGCGGTGTCCGGCAGCGGCGGTGCGCAATTGCGCTTTTCCAGCGTGTCGACGCAGCAGATTGCAGAGGATCCGCGCAATTTTGTCAGGGCGCTGCGTTTTATCAATATTCCGCCGGACTGTATGTTCACAGTACGTTTCGGGGGTGAGACCTGGCATCAGTTTTCTCCTTTATCTCGCAAATCCATGCATCCGGCATTCTTTGCGCTTTCTTGCCATACCAATGAGCTGGGCGGGAATTTGCCGCATGACTTGAAGCAAAAGGTCTTGGCTAACGAGGCTAGTATTCCGGCATTGACCGAGCTGCTGCCGCCCGAGGTTGCGGCGCTTCTTGACGCACAAGAATTTGATGCGGCATCGATCCCGGCGACAACTCTGTCGCTGGAGGCGCCGCCAGGAACTTTGCGTCGCGTGCTCTGCAATGCCGCAAGGAGCAGCGTGGGCTGGCTGCGCGGAGCATGGAGTTCGTGGCAGGGAGCATCCGGTTTCTTGTCTTACGGCGGCTCTGGCCGCGCCGTCAGGGAACTCAAGGCTGCGCCTGCGGGCTCCTTGCTGAACCAGCAGCTTGCCGGCATGCCGGTGCATCATGACGATACATTTGCCGTGCGGATCACTGGCGCCGGTTTCAAAGACGCCAGCGCCGCGCAATTGCTGGCCTCTGTCCTGGAAGGCTTTTTACTTAACCGGCCGGGTGGCGTATCCAGCCTGATGGCGTTGCGCAACGCCTTGGTCAAGCCATTGGGCTTGCGTACTTCCCCGCTGGGATGTCCGGTTTCATCGCTCCTGTCCGCCGATATCGATACATTCTTTGCTAAGCGCTATCCGGTTTTCGACCAGTCGGTCAATCTTGCCGACACGCGGGCGCAAGTCATTCTTGGCGCTAACGACAAGCATCTGTTGTTCCGGTCATGCGTCGCCGTTGAAATCGTTGACGAACATCATGTCGACATAACGCTTGGCACCCGTGTCCACTGCAAGAATCTGTTCGGCAGGTTTTACATGGGTGCTATTGCCTACACTCATCGCCGCTACGTCGCGCCAGCCATGCTAAGGCTGGCGGTGGAATTTGCGCTGGGGGAAGTGGAAGACTTTCAGATGGCCAGCCGGCTGGCGCCGGCCTGAGGTCTGCGGGATCAGGGCGTGCGCGCAAATCCTTTCGCGGTAAGCCATGCCGCCATCAGGCTGAAATATTCGGGCGCATCAGGCGCCTGGGCGCTGAATGCCTTGGGGTCGATTTGAAATTCGAGCGGCGCGGACAGCATCATGTCGTGATCCGCGCCGGCGATCACTGCGGTGTCGATATTGGGATGCCGCGACGCGTTTTTCCGCAGGATCTCCGCGGACAGTCTAGCCGGCACCCATGGGTCGTTTGCGCCATAAATGACCAGGGCAGGCGCGTGCACTGACGCGAGCGTCCTTAACGGGTCGTGCCTGATTTCTTTCGCCCAGCGCGATTTGTCGGGATCCTGGAAGGTCTTGCCAAGATAGGTAAGGTCAAACCACGGCTTGCCGACGACCGCATCGAGCCTGGCCTGTGCGCTCGCGCGATCGAGCCTGCCTCGCTCGAAATCGTCGACCGCTGTCCGCGCTGCGACGGCCATGGCTACATCGGCTTCCGAATAGCCTTTTATCCGCAATATGTTCGCTACCGCGAAATTCATCTGCACGTCCGGCGTGGTCATCGGCGCTGAAATGGAGATGGCAAAGGCGGTTTCCGGATTGCGGGCCGCGGCAAGCAGCGATAGCCATCCTCCCTGGCTAAGCCCCCAAAAGCCGATGCGCTTGGGGTCGATCCGGGCATCGCGCGCGAGCATCCGCTGCGCCGCGATGCCATCATCCGCCAAGACGTCATAGTCGCTGTCGGCGAGGATGCCGCCCGATTTTCCGCTGCCGCGCCGGTCGTAAACAAATACGGCGACGCCGAGCGCAGGCAGGGCCTGTATCACATGGCGATAGAGTGCCTGATCCCGGGTCGGCACCGAGGCGGCATGCAAGACCACCACGGCCGGTACTTTGTCCGGGCGCTGCGGAACGTAAAGCGTCCCGCTGAGTTCGACCTAGCCGTTATTGAAGTGTTCTTCCGTCACCGTGGGCGATGTCGATGCCGGCGCGCTCCATAAGGCTGCCGGACTGGGCGGTTTGTCCTGTGCCTGTGCTTTGACCGCGGGCGCCAGCGCGGCTGCCAGGATGAGCGTGATTGCGCCCAAGGCGCTGGAAAATTTTTTTGACCTTGAAATATCACGTGACGCCACTCTGTCATCTCCTTGGCATGAGGCCGCTGCATGCTTCCATACGATGTCGTTTGACTGGCGCGGGCCTGATGGGGCGGGGAATGATGTTCGCTGCATCCCCATCGAATAGTTTCATTATGGCAAATGTTTGTCGTCTCCGGCAGCGGATTGTTCAGGCTAAATGCTTTTTTTGCCCGTTTTATTGCAATTTCGGCTGCTGCGATGCCGGCAACGGCAGCTGTCTGTATAATCTCGCACTTCGTTTTGTACGCATATCACGCTGGCATCCGCGCTTCAGGTTTGCATTTATACTGGGCCTGCGGGGTAGTTCATCGGCATATCCGGCTGGCGTTATCCACCTTGATCATATGACCTTTATCAGCGTTTGCGGCAGCTAGACCCTGTCGGCCAATGTCTTTGCCGGCGGCGTTTGCTGTCCGTCGCCTGCTTCAGCCGTTTCGTCAGCGGCGGATTTCGACATGTTTCCTGTCGCCGGCGGTGAATGCCAGGCATTGCGCCGCGGGTCGGCCTATGATGAATGATGAATTGCATGTCCGTGGGCGACCGCCCCCGGCAAACAGAGAGCAAGAGTTTACACAGTGACTTACAGCATCAAGGAAATTTTCTACACACTACAGGGCGAAGGCACGCATGCCGGCCGTCCTGCAGTGTTTTGCCGTTTCAGCGGTTGCAATCTGTGGAGCGGGCGGGAAGAAGACCGCAGCACGGCGGTCTGCCAGTTCTGCGACACCGATTTCGTCGGCACCGACGGCGAGGGCGGCGGCAAGTTCAAGACCAGCGCTGCGCTGGCCGACACCATCAATGCGCTTTGGCCGACGACTTACACCGGCAGCAAATTCGTGGTGTTTACCGGCGGCGAACCTTTGCTGCAGCTGGACGCGGCGCTGGTCGACAGCATGCACGCGGCCGGCTTTGAAATCGCCATCGAGACCAACGGCACGCTGGAGCCGCCGCCCGGCATCGACTGGATTTGCGTCAGCCCGAAGATGGGTTCTGTGCTCAAGCTGCGCAAGGGCAATGAGCTGAAGGTTGTGATCCCGCAGCTCGGCCAGTCGCTGGCGGCATATGAATCGCTTGATTTCGATCATTTCTATGTGCAGGCCATGGATGGCCCGCAACAGGCGCAGAATATCCAGTTGGCCATCGAGACCTGCAAACGCAATCCGAAATGGAAACTGAGTCTGCAGACCCACAAGCTGCTGCAGATTCCCTGAACCGATTTTATAAAGAAACGATTACCTATGCTGACCATCACCCGCAAGCTGGAATTCGACGCCGGACACCGGATTCCCGACCACAAGAGCCAATGCCGCAACCTGCACGGCCACCGCTACACCCTGGAAATCACCCTGGTGGGGGCGGTCATTGAAGTCGAAGGCAGTTCCGACAACGGCATGATCATGGACTTCTCTGACATCAAGACCCTGGCCAAGCAGCATCTGGTGGATGTCTGGGACCATGCTTTCCTGGTCTACGAAAAGGACGCTGCGGTACGCGATTTCCTGGCCACGCTGCCGAATCACAAGACGGTCGTGATCGACCGCATCCCGACTGTCGAGAACCTGGCGCGTACGGCTTTCGATATCCTGAAAGCCGCATACAAGGATCACTTCGGCACCGGCCTGCATCTGCAAAAACTGGTGCTGCATGAAACGCCGAATTGCTGGGCCGAGATTTCCGAAGACCGCTGACCGCTGTCTTTTCGGGCTGTTTTTCGGTGCTGTTTTTTCGCGCTGTTTTTTCGATTAAGTTATCCCCTGACTGCCTATGCGTGACGCGATTTACATGCAACAAGCCATTTCCCAGGCGCGCAATGCCTGGGCCCTGGGCGAAGTACCGGTGGGCGCGCTGGTAGTGAAAGACGGCCAGGTCATCGCCACCGGCTTCAACCAGCCGATCGGCAATCACGATCCGACCGCGCACGCCGAAATCATGGCGCTGCGCGCCGCCGCCGCCATCCTCGGCAACTACCGTTTACCCGGCTGTGAAATGTACGTGACGCTGGAGCCGTGCGCAATGTGCGCCGGCGCCATGCTGCATGCCCGGCTGGCGCGCGTGGTGTATGGCGCCAGCGATCCCAAGACCGGCGCCTGCGGCTCGGTGCTGAACCTGTTCGAGCAGGAAAAGCTGAACCATCACACCGAACTGACCGCTGGCGTGCTGGCAGACGAGTGTGGCACACTACTCAAAGAATTTTTCGCCGAACGGCGCCTTGCCCAGCAAAAAACATGACCGAAGATACTGCAATGCGTACTCCAATGCGGCTGCCTGAACAGATCGGCGTGGCAGTGATCGCTCCCGGCGGCTACGCCAACGATGAAGAGGCTTTTGCGCGCGGCATCCTGGCCTTGCAGCAGCAGGGCTGCGTGGTCTATGACTATTACGACCCGGCCAAGAAATTCCAGCGCTTCGGCGGCACCGATGCAGCGCGGGTCGAGCAGATTTACCAGGCCATCGACAATCCGCATGTGCAGATCGTGCTGGTATTGCGCGGCAGCTACGGCATGTCGCGCTTGCTGCCGCTGCTGGATTTTCGCCGCCTGGCCGCCAGCAAGAAAATCTTCGTCGGCCATAGCGACGTCACGGCCTTGCACCTGGCCCTGTTTGCGCAGACCGGCGCCGCCAGCCTGGCAGGACCGATGCTGTGCGCCGATTTCGGCAGCGCAGAGCTGAGCGGATTTACGATGTCGCACTTCTGGCAGGCGCTGCGCCAGCCGGAACAGGCGATCCAGGTCGCCGCTGCCGGCAATCCGACGTTGCGCGTCAGCGGCACGCTGTGGGGCGGCAACCTGGCGATGCTGACGCATCTGGTCGGCACTTCCTATCTGCCGCAGATCGAAGACGGCATCCTGTTCCTGGAAGATATCGGCGAACATCCTTACCGCATAGAACGGATGATGCTGCAGCTGCACTACGCCGGCATCCTGGGGCGGCAGCAGGCGATCGTGCTGGGCGCTTTTTCCGACTACCGGCTGGCGCAGCATGACAACGGCTATGACTTCGACGCCATGCTGGCCTATCTGCGCGCCAACATCTCGGTGCCGATCCTGACCGGCCTGCCGTTCGGCCATATCGGCGACAAGGTAACCTTGCCGGTCGGCGTGCAGGCGCAGCTGGATGCCGATGCGAACGGTTTCCGGCTGGCTTTCCAGAATCCGCTCACGCTGGCTGCCTGAAGCCTTCAACGACGCGAGCGGCCAGCTGCCGAGGCAGAGCGGCCGGCGCCGTCACTGGGCTGCCGCGTGGTGCAGCCACTCCTGAAAGACCTGCATGGCTGGCGTCACCTGCTTCGACTTGAGGCGGGTCAGCCAATAGCTGCCGCTGCTTATCTCGACATCAAACGGCCGTATCAGCCGTCCCTGCTGTAATTCCCGATTGAACATGCGCGCCGGCAGCAGGGCCACGCCGGCGCCCTGGGCTGCGGCTTCCGCCATGGTCAGCGAGGAATCGAACACGCTGCCCCGCAAGACCGGGCAAGCCTCCTCCGCGGCGGCAAACCAGATCGCCCACTCGTCGCTGCGGTAAGAACGCAGCAGCATCTGGTTGCCGAGGTCGGCCGGCTCGCGCAGGTAGGGCGCCAGGGCAGGGGAGCACATCGGCGACAGCGGCGCCTCCAGCAATGCTTCGGCGTCGGTGCCGTGCCAGGCGCCGTCGCCAAAGCGGATCGCATAATCGAGGCCTTCGCCGGCAATATCGACCCGGTTATTGTTGGTGAACAGCCGGAAATCGACGAACGGGTGGGCTTGCTGGAAATCGCGCAGGCGCGGAATCAGCCAGCCGACCGCGAAGGTGCCGACCGCGCCCACCGTCAGCACCTCGCGCGAGCGGCCGCGGCTGTCCTGGAACTGCTCCAGCACCGAACCTATGCGGCCGAAGGATTCGGCCAGCACCGGCAGCAGCGCAATGCCCTCGGCTGTCAGCGCCAGGCCGCGCGGCAGCCGGCGGAACAGCTGGACTCCCATGCGTTCTTCCAGGTTTTTCACTTGCTGGCTGATCGCCGCCTGGGTGACGTTCAGTTCCGCGGCGGCGCGGGTAAAGCTGAGCAGGCGCGCCGAGACTTCAAAAGCGCGCAGGGCATTCAATGGAAGATGCATGATTTTTCCTTAAAGACCTAATTTTTCTTATGGCTTCACTAGGATATCGTAGCTTGAGTGATTGTGAGCGAATGCTTATCGTGAACCCCTTGTTCATCGACTTAGGAGCGGAAATATGAATCGACGTGAATTCGCAGGCAATATCGGCATGGCATTCGGCGCGCTGGCCATCGGCGCCTACACACAGAAATCCTGGGGCGCCACGAGCAATCCGGCAACGGACGCCGTGGTTGAACAGCTGCGCCGGATCGAAGCCAAGAGCGGCGGCCGGCTCGGCGTCGCCATCTTCGACAGCGGCTCCGGGCAAACTTATGCCTATCGCGGCGGCGAACGTTTTCCCATGTGCAGCACCTTCAAGCTGCTGGCGGCCGCGCTGGTCTTGACGCGCGTCGACCAGGGCAAGGAACAGCTGGCGCGGCGCATCCGCTACCAGAAGGCCGACCTGGTGCCCTATTCGCCGGTGACGGAGCAGCATACCGGCGCCGGCGGCATGACTGTGGCCGAACTATGCGAAGCCGCCATCACGCAAAGCGACAATACCGCCGCCAACCTGCTGCTGCACAGCTTCGGCGGGCCGGCGCAACTGACAGCCTATATGCGCGCAGCCGGCGACAAAATGACCCGCCTGGACCGCATCGAACCGCATCTGAACGAGGCCGCTCCCGGCGATCCGCGCGATACCACGACGCCAAGCGCCATGGTGTCCAGCTTGCGGGAGATCTTGCTTGGGAGGAATTTATCCGCCAATTCGCGCGAGCAGCTGACGGACTGGCTGCTGGCAAACAAGACCGGCGACAAACGCCTGCGCGCGCTGCTCCCGGCCGGCTGGCGGGTAGCCGACAAGACCGGCACCGGCGACCAGGGCACGGCGAACGATATCGGCATGCTGTTGCCGCCGGGCCGCGCGCCGCTGCTGGTGGCCAGTTACCTGACCGGAGCGCCGGCGCCGGCCGCCGCGCGCGATGCGGTGCATGCGCAGGTCGGGCGGCTGGCGGCATCGCTGGCCGCGGCGGCGCTTTAGCGTTTGCCTCGGATCAGGGCCAAATTGTGGGAATGTGGCGGTAAGTCGTTGTTTTATATGGACTCATGCGGTGCACAAATGCGGATACTGTATAATGCCGCCACATTACCTGACCCCATGATTCAATTAAGAAAAGAACCATATTAGATGCTGTCCACCGCAAATATCACGATGCAGTTCGGCCCCAAGCCGCTGTTTGAAAACATTTCCGTCAAATTCGGCGATGGCAACCGTTACGGGCTGATCGGCGCCAACGGCTGCGGCAAGTCCACCTTCATGAAGATCCTGGGCGGCGACCTGGAGTCGTCGGCCGGCAACGTGATGCTGGACCAGAACGAACGCCTGGGTAAATTGCGCCAGGACCAGTTTGCGTTTGAAGAGATGCGCGTGCTGGATGTGGTCATGATGGGCCACACTGAAATGTGGGCGGCGATGGCAGAGCGCGACGCGATCTACGCCAATCCGGAGGCCACCGACGACGATTACATGAAGGCGGCCGACCTGGAAGCCAAGTTTGCCGAATACGACGGCTATACCGCGGAAGCGCGCGCCGGCGAACTGCTGCTGGGCGTGGGCGTGGCGATCGAACAGCACCAGGGCCCGATGAGCAGCGTTGCTCCCGGCTGGAAGCTGCGCGTGCTGCTGGCGCAGGCGCTGTTTTCCAATCCGGACATCCTGTTGCTGGACGAGCCGACCAACAACCTCGACATCAACACCATCCGCTGGCTGGAGGACGTGCTGAACCAGCGCAATTCCACCATGATCATCATTTCCCATGATCGCCACTTCCTGAACCAGGTGTGCACCCACATGGCGGACATGGATTACGGCACCCTGAAGGTCTATCCGGGCAACTACGACGACTACATGCTGGCTTCCTCGCAAGCCCGCGCGCAGCAGTTGTCGGTCAATGCCAAGGCCAAGGACAAGGTCGCCGAGCTGCAGGATTTCGTGCGCCGCTTCTCGGCCAACAAATCGAAGGCGCGCCAGGCGACATCGCGCGCCAAGCAGATCGAGAAAATCAAGGTCGAGGATGTCAAGCCTTCCAGCCGCGCCAACCCGTTCGTGCGTTTCGACGGCGAGAAAAAGCTGCACCGGCTGGCGGTGGAAGTGCAAGGCATCAGCAAGGCCTATGACCGTCCGCTGTTCAAGAATTTCAGCATCATGGTGGAAGCCGGCGAAAAAATCGCCATCATCGGCGCCAACGGCGCGGGCAAGACCACGCTGTTGCGCAGCATCGGCGGCCATGATATCGCTGGCCTGGATGCCGACAGCGGCATGGTCAAATGGGCGGAAAACGCCAATGTCGGCTACATGCCGCAGGATCCGACCGAAGACTTTGCCACCGACAAGACGCTGACCGACTGGATGGGCCAATGGACCCAGGAAGGCGACGACGACCAGGCGGTGCGTTCCAGCCTGGGCCGTCTGCTGTTCAGTGGCGACGACGTCAAGAAATCGGTGAAGGTGCTGTCGGGCGGCGAGAAGGGCCGCATGATGTACGGCAAGCTGATGCTGGGCCGCCACAATGTGCTGCTGCTGGACGAGCCGACCAACCACATGGACATGGAATCGATCGAATCCCTGAACATCGCGCTGGAAAAATATGCCGGCACGCTGATTTTCGTCTCGCACGACCGCGAATTCGTTTCATCGCTGGCGACGCGGGTATTGGAAGTCAAGGAAAACGAAGTAGTGGACTTCCAGGGTTCCTACGAGGATTACCTGAGCAGCCAGGGTATTGAATAAATCTCCTGGATCAAGGGCGGCAAGCGTTGCGCCCTGATGCAAAAAAAAGCGTGGCGGATATTTTCCGCCGCGCTTTTTTTATTGCAGCGGATTTTTATATCTGCGTTATATCTGCGGCCGTTCGCCCAGGTACAGCAACTGATCCAGGCGGCCGCGCAGGCTGCGCGCGATTTCCTCGCCCTTGGCCTTGAGCACTGCCTCCAGGTACGCCTGGCGCAGTTCGCGGAAGTCTTGCACGCTGCTGGCGCGTTCCACCTTCAGTTGCAAGCCGTAGCCGCGCAGGCCGATCATGCTCTTGATGGTGTCGTTATAGAAATGATAGATCGCTTCAAACTGGGTTTGCCCGGGAGGGAGTATCTGCTCAAGCGGGATAGGGGCCGCGGGGGCGATGCTCTTGGCGGGAGCGGGAGCCGTGGGAACCGCGGCCGGGGCTGCCGCTGTTGGCGCAGCCGGGACCGCGGCGGCGCCATCGTCGCCGCCAGCCTGGATCAGGCCGGCCTGCAGCAACTCGTCGAGGTGTTCCTGGCCCAGTCCCAGGCCGGCCACCTTCCTCAGCAGTTCGTCGCTGCCGGTCTTGCCATCCACCAGCAACAGCAGCGTGCGCAAGCGCGGCGCAACAGTCTGGCCGCGGGTTGCTATTTCTGTACGGCCGCGCTCCGTCTTGTCGAAAATAATCATAATGTCCCTGTGTTTTTCTAATACGTCCGAAATATGTCCGAAGCCGCACAAGCCATATTTCTGTGACAATCTTCTCTGACAATTGTGAAATAATAGTACGGCAGTTCACTCAAAGTTGCAATAAGGTAATGTTGAGGCAATCTTCCAGAGACAGCGGTAGAATTCTCCTCCCAATTTCCACGCGAATAAATTACCGCAAAATATCTTGCTGCGGCTTCTGTCGTATCATGACGTTTTACTGCAGCACATGTCGATCTCTTCCATCTCATCCGCAGCCACCATCACTATGCAACCCCAAACCATCAAAACCGTAGAATTCGAGCGGCCGCACATGGCGCTAGGCAGCAGCTCAGTTACCTGCGGCACAGCGCACGCCTGGGCCCGCGTCCCCGAAACTCCTACGGCAGAACAGAAAACAGCGCTCAAGGAGCGCATCAAACGCTTGCTGAAAGAACAGCAGGCGGTGCTGGTCGCCCATTATTACGTCGATGCCGATTTACAGGACCTGGCAGAAGAAACAGGTGGCTGCGTGTCGGATTCGCTGGAAATGGCGCGTTTCGGCCGCGATCACCCGGCCAAGACGCTGGTGGTGGCCGGCGTCAAGTTCATGGGCGAAACCTCGAAAATCCTGAGCCCGCACAAGCGCGTGCTGATGCCCGACCTGGATGCCACCTGTTCGCTCGACCTCGGCTGCCCCGCAGACGAGTTTGCGGCGTTCTGCGATCAGCATCCAGACCGCACCGTGGTGGTCTACGCCAACACCAGCGCCGCCGTCAAGGCGCGCGCCGACTGGATGGTGACGTCTTCCATCGGTCTCGACATCGTCGCCCACCTGCATGCGCAAGGCAAGAAGATCTTGTGGGCGCCCGACAGGCACCTGGGCGGCTACATCCAGAAGCAGACCGGCGCCGACATGCTGCTGTGGCAGGGCTCCTGCCTGGTGCATGACGAGTTCAAGGGCGTGGAGCTGGAATTGCTGCGCCAGCAGCATCCGCGCGCCAAGATCCTGGTGCATCCGGAATCGCCGGCAGCGGTGGTGGCGCAAGCCGATGTGGTCGGCTCCACGACGCAGCTGATCGCAGCAGCCCAGACGCTGGATGCCGACGAGTTCATCGTCGCCACCGACAACGGCATCCTGCACAAGATGAAAATGGCGGCGCCGGGCAAGCGCTTCATCGATGCGCCTACCGCCGGCAACAGCGCCACCTGCAAGAGCTGCGCGCACTGCCCGTGGATGGCGATGAACGGCCTGCAGAACCTGGCCGACGTGCTCGAATCGGGCAGCAATGAGATCCATGTCGATGCCGAGACCGGCCGCAAGGCGGTGGTCTGCATCGACCGCATGCTTGACTTCGCCGCCCAGCGCAAGGCCAATGTGCGCCCGTCCAGCGATCTGGCGCAAGAACAAAAACTGTTTTCAGGAATCGGACCCGCATGAATACTTCTTCCCATCATTCAGTCAGCAATCTAGTAAATCGTTTCGCGCCGTTTGACGCCGGATTGCAAGCGGCTTTTGAAGGCAATATCAGCGCCGCGCTGGCGGAAGATGTCGGCAGCGGCGACCTGACCGGCAAGCTGGTGCCAGAGCAGCAGATGGTGCGGGCGCGCGTGATCGTGCGCGAAGCCGCCGTGCTGTGCGGCGCGCCGTGGTTCGAAGCGGTGATGCAGCGGCTCGATGCGCGCATCTGCATCGACTGGCGTTATGCCGAAGGCGACATGATGAGCGCCGACAGCGAAGTCTGCCTGATCGATGCGCCGGCCCGGGTCCTGCTGACGGCCGAGCGCTGCGCCTTGAATTTCCTGCAGCTGTTCTCCGGCGTGGCCAGCGCCACCCGGGTTTACGTCAACGCCGTGGCTCATACCCGCGCGCATATCCTGGATACCCGTAAAACCATGCCCGGCCTGCGCCTGGCGCAGAAATACGCTGTGCGCGTCGGCGGCGGCCACAACCAGCGGCTGGCGCTGTACGACGGCATCCTGATCAAGGAAAACCATATTGCGGCAGCCGGCGGCATTCCAGCTGCGATGAAGGCGGCGCTGAGCCTGGATGCGGATGTCACGATCCAGGTCGAAGTGGAAAACCTGGTGCAGCTGGACGAAGCCCTGAGTTCCGGCGCCACCTCGGTCCTGCTCGATAATTTCAGCCTCGACGCCATGCGCGACGCGGTCAGGCTGACCGACGGCAGGGCGCTGCTGGAAGCATCCGGCGGCATCAACATGGACAGCGTGAAGGCGATTGCGGAAACCGGCGTAGACCGGATTTCGATAGGCAGCCTGACCAAGGATATCCGGGCGACCGACTATTCGCTGCGCATTGTCGAATAAGCCGGATTGCGGGGCCATGCAGGCGCATGGCCCAATCCTGCAATCTCAGCGATCAATTCGGCTGCGCTGAATTGCCAAATGACTGACTTATTGGATTTTACCTTGCGCAAAATCCATGATCAGCCGCGTCGATAAATACAAACGCGGAACAATGCTGTTCAGCAAAACATACTCGGCATCGTTCGAGTGTGCGCCGTAGCCCGTCAACCCCATTCCTTCGATCACCGCGGCTTTCGATTTCAGCCCCGCGAATGCCGCATCGGTGCCGCCGCCGCTGGCGACATCCACTATGTTCATCGGCAGGTCGAGTTCCTGGTAGATCTTCTTGCCGTAGGCCGATACGGCGCGCGACGCGGCGTTGGCTTCCAGCGGCGGCCGCCGCATTTCAAACTTCATGTGGACCTTGGCGTCCGCGATCAGCTGCTTCTTGACGCCTTCCTGCAGCTGCGTCTGCAGCTGGTCGAAATCGCTCATCTTCAAGGCGCGGGCATCGGCTTGTGCGCTGGCGCTGGCCGGGATCACGTTGCGGTTGGTGCCGGCCTGGGCCACGGTCCAGTTCAGTTTCAAGCCGCGCTCGGGCTGCGACAGGGAGCGCAGCTGCAGCAGCTGGTGCGACAGTTCGTATAAGGCGTTGATGCCTTTTTCCGGCGCGGCGCCGGCGTGCGAAGATTTTCCTTCGACCGTCAGATAGGCGGCAGCGATGCCGCTGGTCGCCAGCCGCAGCTGGCCTTGCGGCCCGCCGCCTTCGTAGGAGAATACGGCATCCTGTTCGGCGCCGAGCTTGGTATGCAGGCTGCGGCCGCCGGGCGAGCTGATCTCTTCGTCACCATTGATCAGCACCGTCAGGGTGTCGTAATCCTTGAAGCCGATTTTCTGCAGGATCGCGATGGTATGCAGGATGGTGGCGACGCCTTGCTTGTCGTCGGCAATGCCGAGGCCGTAGGCTTTGTCGCCGTCGACGCGGTATTGCTGGTCCTTCAGCATGCCGCGCAGGTAGACCGTATCCATGTGGGCGATCAGCATGATCTTACGCTTGCCGGTGCCCTTGAATTCGGCGTGGACGATCTGTCCGATCTTGGCGGGGGTGTCGCCCATGCGGTAGATTTCAGGCGCATCCAGCAGTTCCGCCTTGCCACCCAGCTGTGTCAGGCGATCGCGGATCAGGCTGGCGATCTTGGCCAGGCCCTCGAGGTCGCCGCTGCCCGATTCGATGTTCACCAGGTCGCGCATGGTATCCATCATCGCCGGCTTTTCTTTTTGCGCCAGCTCGTATGCCGGCGCCACCGGAGCCGCCAGCGCCAGGTTGGCGCTCAATGCCAGCGCCGGCAAAAACAGGGCGGCCAGCAGGTTTTTTTTCAGGGAAAAGGATGGCTGTTTCAACTTCTGTCTCCGTTAGTTTGAATGAGATCCTGCACTTGTCTTCCTGGGATTATTGCAGGCTGTCGTGGCGTGTCTCGCGCATGCACAGCACCGCCGCCAGGCTGAGCGCCGCAGCCACCGACACATAAGCGCCGACATAGGCAAGGCCGCCGCGCTGCGCCAGCAGTTGCGCGATATAGGGCGCAACCGATGCGCCGAGGATGCCGCCGATGTTATACGACACCCCGGCGCCGGTATAACGTACGCTGGTGGGAAACAGTTCCGGCAGCAAGGCGCCCATGGGCGCGAAGGTGACGCCCATCAGGAACAGGAAAATGATCAGGAACAGCGCGATCGCCGCCGTATTGCCGCTGCCGAAGAGCGGCTGCATGGTAAAGCCCGCCGCGATGGCTGCGACGGTGCCGGCGATCAGCACCGGACGCCGGCCGAAGCGGTCGCTGGCCAGCGCCGACAAAGGCGTCGCCAAAGCCATGAACACGACTGCCAGGCACAGCAGCGCGAGGAATTCCTGGCGCGGGATGTGCAGGGTGCCGACGCCGTAGGACAGCGAGAATACGGTCGCGATATAGAACAAGGTGTAGCAGACAATCATGGCCACCGAGCCCAGCATCACCGGACGCCAGTGGTGCTGAAACAGAGTGACGGCCGGCACTTTCACGCGCTCGCGTTTCTCCAGCGCGGCGGCAAACACCGGCGTTTCAGCGATCTTCAGCCGCACATACAGGCCCAGAACGACCAGCACCGCGCTGACAATGAAAGGGATGCGCCAGCCCCAGCTTTTGAACTGTTCATCCGACAAGCTCAAGGCCAGGGCGAGGAACAGGCCGTTCGCCATCAGGAAGCCGACCGAAGGGCCGAGCTGCGGGAACATGCCGTACCTGCCGCGCTTGCCGGCAGGGGCATACTCGGTCGCCAGCAGCGCCGCGCCGCCCCATTCGCCGCCCAGGCCTATGCCTTGCGCAAAGCGCAGCACGCACAGCAGGGCAGGCGCCAGCGCGCCGATCGACGCGTAGCCTGGCAGGAAACCGATCAGCGTGGTGGCGGCCCCCATCACCAGCAGTGAGAGCACCAGCGTCGATTTACGGCCGATGCGATCGCCGAAGTGGCCAAACAAAAAGGCGCCGACCGGGCGCGCGATGAAGGCGATGCCGAAGGTGACGAAGGCCGACAGTGCTTGCGCCGTCGGCGAGTCGTGCGGGAAAAATACCGGGCCGATGACTAGCGCGGCGGCGGTTGCATACACATAGAAATCGTAGAATTCGATGGCGGTGCCGATGAAGCTGGCAAAGATCACACGTCTTGCGCTATTGGCTGCCGGGGCGGCGGATGCGATTTTCTGCGACACAGTATTCATCGTTTTTCCTTATGACGGTCTCGCCCTAAGCATAGCTGAGATGAGCGGAAAACGACACAGCTGCGGCCGCCGCCTGTCTGATTCATCCCGCCGGCGCCGGCAGCCGTTGCAGTACCCGCACTTCAGAATCGTAGATGATCCAGGCCTGCACCATGAACCCGGCCAGCGCCAGCACCAGGCAGGCCGCTTCGCCCCAGCGGGCGCCAACCAGGCCGCCGAGTGCGGCGCCGATCGGCCGGGCGCCGGTATTGACGGTCAGGAAAATGGCTGACACCCGCCCCAGCATGGCGCCAGGCGTGACAGTCTGGCGCAGCGTGGTCGAGGTGATCACCCAGATGATCGGGCCGACGCCGAACAGGAAGAAAGACAGCGCCGCCAGCACGCCGCTGGGCACGGCCAGCGTCGCCACCATGGTGAGCGCCGCCAGTACCGAGACAGCCGGGCCGAGCTGGATCGCACGGCCGAACGGCAGCCTTGCTACGATCCGCTGCGTCAGCAGGGCGCCCAGCATCATGCCGACGCCATAGGCGCCTAGCGTCAAGCCCACTTCGCCGGCGCTCAGGCCGAGCTTGCGCACCGCGTAGGGGACATAAGCGGCCTGCAGCACGAACCAGGAAATGTTCCAGGCCACGGCAGTGAGCAGGATCGGCCGCAGCAGATTGTCGCGCCAGACCATGTGCGCGCCGTCGCGCAGCTCGAGCAATGGATGACGCGGCGCCGCGGCTGCGCGCTGCGGTTCGCGCAGCTGCAGCAACAGCACCACGGCAGAGCCGGACAGCATGGCCGCCAGCACGAACGCGGTCGAGGCCCCGGCCCATGAGGTCAGCGCGCCGCCCAGGGCGGGGCCGGCGGCGAAGGCGGCGCTGCGGGCCAGCTCCAGGCGGCCGTTGGCTTTCGCCAAATGCTCGCGCTCCACCAGCGCCGGTACGATGGCCGGCGCGGCGACGCTGAAGCCGACGGTGCCGACCGCGCCGATGAAACCGAGCACCGCCAGCAACGGTATCGACAGATGGTCGAACAGCAGCGCCGCCAGCACGCCAAGCAAGGCCAGCATGCGCAGCGCCTCGGCGATTACCATCAAGCGCTTGCGCGAGGTGCGGTCGGCCAGCAGGCCGAAGGGTATCGACAGCAGAAGGAATGGCAAGGATTGCACGGCGGCCAGGGTGCCGATCTCGCCCGGGCCAGCGCCCAGCAGCAGCACCGCCATGATGGGCGTGGCCGCCAGGCTCAGCTGCTCGGCTGATTGCGCCGCCAGGTTGGACCGGGTAAGGGCGACCAGCGAATTGGGAAGGGCCTGGGGAAGTTTTGAAGTCATGAATTTCTTACGGTTTTCTGAGGTAACGGAAGTGTAGTGCCGATGCCGGCAGCCGACACTCCGTTTCCTGGCGCGCAATTCGCATGCGAGCCGATTGATGCCTGATCTAGCGGCGTTGCGGCGTCAGCACGGTGGGCAAGGCCTTGGCCAGCGTTTCCGGATAGTCCTGGCTGTAATGCAAGCCGCGGCTCTCATGGCGCGACAAGGCGCTTTCAACGATCAGCGACGCCACCTGCACCAGGTTGCGCAGCTCCAGCAAATCGCGGCTGATGCGGAAGTGGGCGTAATACTCATCGATCTCTTCCTTGAGCAGGCGGATGCGGTGCTGGGCCCGTTCCAGGCGCTTGTTGGTGCGCACGATGCCGACGTAATTCCACATGAAGCGGCGCAGCTCGTCCCAGTTGTGGGAGATCACGACCTCCTCGTCGGCGTCGGTGACGCGGCTTTCATCCCAGGCCGGCAGCGAAACGGCTGCCGGTTTTTCCTGCTGCGCGATGAATTTGGCGGTGGCGCGGCCGATCACCACGCATTCCAGCAGCGAATTGCTGGCCAGGCGGTTGGCGCCGTGCAGGCCGGTATAGGCGGTCTCGCCGACCGCATACAAGCCGGGCAGGTCGGTGCGGCCGCTCAAATCGGTGACGATGCCGCCGCAGGTGAAGTGCACTGCGGGCACCACCGGGATCGCCTGTTTGGTGATGTCGATGCCCAGCTCCAGGCAGCGCGCGTAGATGGTGGGAAAATGCTCTTTCAGGAATTCAGGCGACTTGTGGGTGATGTCGAGGTCGACATGGTCGAGGCCGCGTTTTTTCATTTCAAAGTCGATCGCCCGCGCCACCACGTCGCGCGGCGCCAGTTCGGCCCGTTCGTCGTGGGCCGGCATGAAACGCAGGCCGGCGTCGTCGCCTTCGGTATCCGGCAGCTTCAGCACGCCGCCTTCGCCGCGTATCGCTTCCGTGATCAGGAAGGACTTGGCGTAAGGGTGGTACAGGCAGGTCGGATGGAACTGGATGAATTCCATGTTGGCGACCCGGCAGCCGGCGCGCCAGGCCATGGCGATGCCGTCGCCGGTGGCGCTGTCGGGATTGGTGGTGTACAGGTAGACCTTGCCGGCGCCGCCGGTGGCCAGCACCGTGTGGCTGGCGGCCAGGGTCAGCACCTTGCCGGTCTTGACATTCTTGGCGTACAGGCCGAGGCAGCGCGGCGCATTCTTGCCGTCTGCGCCGGTGGCCACTTTCTTGGAAGTGATCAGGTCGATCGCGTAATGATCTTCCAGCAGCGTGATGTTGGGATGCGCGCGTACTTTCTGTTCCAGCGTCACCTGCACCGCATGGCCGGTGGCGTCGGCGGCGTGGATGATGCGGCGCTGGCTGTGGCCGCCTTCGCGCGTCAGGTGGAAACCCATTTCGGCGCTGGCGTCGGGCGTGAACGGCACGCCTTGTTCGATCAGCCATTCGATCGCGGCCTTGCCGTTTTCGACAATGAAGCGGGTCGCGCTTTCATCGCACAGGCCGGCGCCTGCCACCAGCGTGTCGTTGATGTGTTCCTCGTGGCTGTCGCCGGAGTCGAGCACGGCGGCGATGCCGCCCTGGGCCCAGTTGCTGGCGCCGTCCAGCAGCGCGCGTTTGGAAATGACCGCGACCTTGCTGGTTTCGGCAAGGTGCAGGGCGACTGACAGGCCGGCTAGGCCGCTGCCGATAATGGCGACATCGAATTTCATGGCGAATTGTTGGTTATTGTTTTCATCGGGTATCGCCCCGCGCGGAAGCTTGGGGCGATGTCTCTATCTGTTGCCTATCCTTTACTGCGGTGCTGCCTGCTGCGTTTTTATCCGGCGCTCACCGGCTTGACCTTGGCCGCCGCCTGCTTGGCGCGGATGCGCGCGGTCTCGACGTCGTCCGCGCTGGCCAGGGCGACGCCCATGCGCCGACGCGCAAAAGACTCCGGCTTGCCGAACAGGCGGATATCCGCGCCCGGCACGCGCAGCGCATCGGCCACGCCTTCGAAGGCAATGCCCTTGGCGTCGTGCTGGCCGTAAATGACTGCCGATGCCGCCGGGCTGCGCAGGGCGACGTTGACCGGCAGGCCGAGGATTGCCTTGGCGTGCAGCTCGAACTCGCTCTGCTGCTGGCTGGCCATGGTGACCATGCCGGTGTCGTGCGGACGCGGGCTGACTTCGGAGAACCAGACCATGTCGTTCTTGACGAACAGTTCAACCCCGAACAGGCCGAGGCCGCCAAGGTTGTCGGTGACCTTCCTGGCGATGTCGCGCGCCTTGAGCAGCGCTTCCGGATGCATCGGGTGCGGCTGCCAGGATTCGACATAGTCGCCCTGCACCTGGACGTGGCCGATCGGCTCGCAGAAATGGGTGGCGACGCTGCCGTCCTGCTGCAGTGCGCGGACTGTCAGCAAGGTGATTTCATAATCGAAATCGATGAATCCTTCGACGATCACGCGGCCGGCATCGACCCGGCCGCCGGCGGCGGCATAGGCCCAGGCGGCTTCCACTTCATCGGCGCTGTCGATCTTCGACTGCCCTTTGCCGGACGACGACATCACTGGCTTGATCACGCACGGAAAACCGATGGCCGCGCAGGCTGTCTTCAGCTCATCCAGGTTGTTGGCGAAACGGTAGGGCGAAGTCGCCAGCGCCAGCGTCTCGCCGGCCAGGCGGCGGATGCCTTCGCGGTTCATGGTGAGCCAGGCGGCGCGCGCGGTAGGAATCACCGTGACCTTGCCGGCGACTTCCAGAGCGACCAGGGTCTCGGTGGCGATGGCTTCGATTTCCGGCACGACCAGGTCCGGCTGTTCCTGCGCGATCAGCGCTTCCAGCGCGGCGCCGTCGGCCATGTTGATGACGTGCGAGCGATGGGCAACCTGGTGGCCAGGCGCGTTCGGGTAACGGTCGACGGCAATCACTTCAACGCCCAGGCGCTGCAGCGAGATGATGACTTCCTTGCCGAGCTCGCCGGAGCCCAGCAGCATGACTTTGGTGGCGGAAGGGGAAAGCGGGGTGCCGATTCTGGTTGGTGTCTTCATATTGGAAAAGAGGAGCGCGGCGTGAAGCAGCGCGATAGTCATGGATAAGGTGATTGGTGGCAGCGATGAGGCGTATGAGGGAGGTTTCTAGTCTAGGCGATCCCGTCTAAAAGCGGCGGGCTACAGGTTCAGTTCAAGGTTATCGGCTGCCAACGCCTGACAATACCAAATATTGAGGCGCGTGGACAGTTGGCAAAATGAAAAAAGCCGCCAGAATCATCCGGCGGCTTTATTTACGCTGCTCAGGCATAACCGTAAGGATATGCCATATCTTTCATCAGCGCTCGGCTTGGTAAATATCGTAGTCCTTGGTTTCCTTGATAAACAGCATGCCGATGACGAAAGTGACGGCTGCAATCACGATCGGATACCACAGGCCGTAGTAGATATCGCCCTTGAAGGCCACCAGCGCAAACGCCGTGGTTGGCAGCAAGCCGCCGAACCAGCCGTTGCCGATGTGGTAAGGCATCGACATCGAGGTGTAGCGGATGCGGGTAGGGAACATTTCAACCAGCATCGCGGCGATCGGGCCATACACCATGGTGACGTAGATGACCAGGATGAACAGCAGCAACAGCACCATCGGCTTGTTCATCTGTTCCGGATCGGCCTTGGTCGGATAGCCGGCTGCCTTGATGTCGCCCGACAGTTCGGCCGAGAAAGCCTTGTCCTTGGCGGCAGCGTCTTCTTTCGACAGGCCATTGGCATCGTACGAAGTCAGGATCTTGTCGCCGATCTTGATGGTAGCTACCGAACCTGCTTCGCCGACGACGTTTTCATAGTTGACCGAAGCCGCCGACAATTTGGCTTTGGCGATGTCGCAGGACGATGTGAACTTCTTGGTGCCGGTCGGGTTGAACTGGAACTGGCAGGCGGCCGGATCGGCGGTGACGATCACCGGTGCGCTTTTCAACGCTGCTTCCAGCGCAGGATTCGCATAGTGGGTCAGGCCGGAGAAGATCGGGAAATAGGTCAGCGCGGCAATCAGGCAGCCCGCCATGATGATCGGCTTGCGGCCGATCTTGTCGGACAGCGTACCGAAGATCACGAAGAACGGCGTACCCAGCAACAGCGCCAATGCGATCAGGATGTTCGCGGTCGACATGTCGACCTTGAGCGACTGGGTCAGGAAGAACAGGGCGTAGAACTGGCCTGTGTACCAGACCACCGCCTGGCCGGCGGTCAGGCCGATCAGCGCCAGGATCACCAGCTTGAGGTTTTTCCATTGGCCGAAGGCTTCTGTCAGCGGCGCCTTGGAAGTCTTGCCTTCCGCTTTCATGCGGGCAAACGCCGGCGATTCATTCATCGACAGGCGGATCCAGACCGAAACCGCCAGCAGGATGACGGAGACCAGGAAGGGAATGCGCCAGCCCCAGGCTGAAAACGCTTCTTCGCCAACGGCGCTGCGTACGCCCAGGATCACCAGCAGCGACAGGAACAGGCCCAGGGTCGCGGTGGTTTGAATCCAGGAGGTGAACGCGCCGCGCTTGTCGTTCGGCGCATGCTCGGCGACATAGGTGGCGGCCCCGCCGTATTCGCCGCCCAGCGCCAGGCCCTGCAAGATCCGCAGGGTGATCAGGATGATAGGCGCGGCGATGCCGATCGAGGCGTAATTGGGCAGGAGGCCGACGATGAACGTCGAGGCGCCCATGATCAGGATCGTCACCAGGAAGGTGAACTTGCGGCCGATCATATCGCCCAGGCGGCCGAACACCAGCGCGCCGAACGGCCGCACGATGAAGCCTGCGGCAAATGCCAGCAGAGCAAAAATGAAGCCGGTATTAGGGTCGGTGCCGGAAAAGAATTGTTTGGCGATAATTGCCGCCAGCGAGCCGTACAGGTAGAAATCGTACCATTCGAACACGGTGCCCAGAGACGACGCAAAAATAACCTTGCGCTCCTCTGTGGTCAGGCCGCGGTTGGCGGGTTTAACCCCGCCTGCGGTCGGTTGTAGTGTAGCCATGCTGGTCTCCTAAAATATTTATATTTGGTACAGCTAATTCGGAGTGTGCGGCCCGAACCTTACGCGGGACTTGCTTGAAACTTACAGAAACTTACATGGGGGAAATATCGAAGTATTATTTATTGCTTCCTGTCAACTTTGACAGCTGTGCCGATTTTCCGGCGAAGTTAAAATAACTCCGTCTTCTACACTCTCCCCGAGTTTGGATTCGGCCCGTGACCGCAAGGTATCACGGGCCTTTTTTTGTCCCTGTTTCAGGGGCCGGGGCGATAGTGCTCATGCCGCCGTCATACTGCTGTCATCTTGGTTGCGTAAAATGCGAAGTGTTGACTTAGTGCTCACTCATAAAGCCGAATCCAGCTGAACCCAGCCGGATGTGTGTTTTTCGAAGGGTGTCTTGCCATCAGCAGGTTAGCCGGTAGCCTCGATCACCGGCACCAGATATTCCGTTGACAGATGAACCCGCTGCCGCAAGGTGTGCGGGTTTTTGCATTGTCGCGGTTGTGTCCGCAGGCGAATTCGCCCGGGCGCTATAATGTCTGACCGTCCGCGCGACGGCGATGCAACCCCAGACCTTGATCGAAAAACCATGCCATTTCCCGCAGACCTTGTGACCGATGCCGGCTTGCCGCTACTGCCAGACTCAGTCAGTCAGGCCGGACTGCGCTATGCCGTCGATGGCGGCCAGCTGGCTGACCTGAAAGCCGCCGGCATCGTGCTGCCGGCTTCGCTGGCCAATGCCGTGCTGAAGCGCCAGGTCGAGTTTGCCGCCGGCCGCTTGTGCGCCCTGCGGGCCTTGCAAAAACAAGGTTGCGCCGGAGCCGGGACGCTGGCAATCGGCGAGCATCGGGCGCCGCTCTGGCCGCAGGGTTATATCGGATCGATCAGCCATGGCGACGGCCTGGCCGTCGCGGTGGCGGCCGTGAGCGAGGAATGGCACGCCCTGGGCATCGATATCGAAACCGTGCTCAGCCGCGAGGCGGCGCAACCGCTGGTCGAGCATTTGATGACAGCAGCCGAAGTGGCCATCGGCAGCAGCGCCGGCCTGGCGCTGGAGCGCTGGCTGAGCCTGGTGTTCTCGGCCAAGGAAAGCCTGTTCAAGGCGCTGTATCCGTTTGTCGGCCGCTACTTCGATTTCCTCGACGTCGAGGTGTGCGAACTGGATGAGGCGCAAGGCAGCCTCATGCTGAGATTGCTGAGCAGCTTGTCGCCACAGTGCGTCAAAGGCAGCCAGTACTGCATCCGCTATCGTTATTCAGGCGACAACATCGCCACCCTTTGCCTATTCTGACAGCCTGATCGATAGCTGCGAGCCACTGGATATTTGCGGTGCGGCATCTATACTGGAATTCTTCTGGAGGTTTTTTATGAAGGCAGCCAAGATCATCGAAATGTGGGGTAGGGCGAGTCGCCAGGTGCCGCTGACCAGCGACGACGACATCGTACAGATGTTCGCCAATGAAATCGCCAAATTGTCCTATAAGCTGACAGAGGAAGAGCTGTACCGGCTGATAGCGGTTGGCGCGCTGGTCTACCAGCGGGGATTCCGCGAGTTTGACGGCAATGTCATGGCGGATCTTTTGATCAGGACCCTGCGCGAGGGCGGGCGGGCGTAGGGCGGTTCCAATCCAATCTTGCTGGGCCAATGAAAAAGCCTGCGTCCTCACGGTTCGCAGGCTTTCATGATGTCGGCCAAAGCGAGAGTCTAAGCAGCTTAGGCTTAGACCCTTACGATTTTTTCACCGGTCTGGTCAATCACAAATTTTCCTTCCGCATACGGAGTCAGCGCCCGTCCGTCATGCAGCTTGTAGATTTCACGTCCCGGCAAGGATGCGACGGTGCCGTTCGCAGTCGCTCTTTCAATCGAGTCTTTATAGCACTCGACATGATAGGCGTTCCCTGTTTCTTTGCCCTTGGCGTCGAATTTTTCTGTTAAATCCATAAATGTCTCCTTGTGCGCGAGGTTGGAATACCTGCGGTAACGATACCAGATTTTATTTCACGGTTGTAGTAATCAATGCGTTCATCCGGCCTCGCGCCTGCCCGCTTTGCTGCTATCCATTGCCGCTAGCCGTTGCGGCGCGTACCATGAGGGCCGCAGCGTGGCAAATTCTACAGAGGAAGCAGTAATGAACGACGGTTTGACAAGAGATGAATACGACGCCCTGGGACAGATAGGCAAGGGAGCGCACGGCAGGGTGAGCGCTTGCGTGGCAAGGAACACCAAGCGCCTGGCCGGCCTGAAATACATCGCCTATGAAAAAAACGGCGGCCTGTCATTGACCGAGAAAGGGCAGCAGACCCTGTTCATCAGGAATTGCATTGACGGCCTGCGCGCCGTGGCGAACGATCCCGGCGCCAAGCTGGCGGCCGACGTCGCCATGTTCCTCGGCAAAAAGGGCCACATCAGCGCCAGGCCGGCCGGCGACGGTTTCGACATTACCGACAAAGGGCGCGAATCGCTGGCGGATATTGACTCTGCAGCCGGCTAGGCGCCGTGCGTGGGGCGCCAGGCCGGCTTGTTTTGCGTAAAAAAACAAGCCCGGCAGGTTATGCCCGGAGTATCAAGCTTGTGCGTTCGGTAAAAATCTATATGAATCAAAGACTTGATTGAAATCATTGATGGTTATCCACAGGACTGTCCACAATTTCTGTGGGTAACTTTTACTGTGGATAATGTTTCCGCAATTCTGTTCGGAGTCTGACTTTGCATACCAATACCAAGCCCTTGCTGAAAATCGGCCTGCTAGGCTACGGCTTTGCCGGCGCCACCTTCCATGCACCGCTGATCGGCCATTCCGGCCGCACCGAGGTCAGCGCCATCGCCAGCAGCCAGGCGGACATCGCCAGGCAAGCATGGCCGCAAGCGCGCATCGTTGCCGGCCTGGACGCCTTGCTGGCGGATCCGGCCATCGATTGCATCGTCGTTGCGACGCCCAACGACACCCATTTCGATTTCGCCCGCCGTACGTTGGCAGCCGGCAAGCACGTGGTGGTCGACAAGCCGGTCACCCTGACGGCCGAGGAGGCGCGCGTCCTGGCGCGCACCGCGCGCGACAGCAAACTGCTGCTGGCGCCGTTCCACAATCGCCGCTGGGATGGTGATTTCCGCACGGTGCAGGCGCTGCTGGCCAGCGGCCGGCTCGGTCACATCACTCATTTTGAATCGCATTTCGACCGCTTCCGGCCTGCCGTGCGGCAGCGTTGGCGCGAGAATGCGCTCAGCGGCGGCGGCTTGCTGTACGACCTCGGCCCGCACCTGGTCGACCAGGCGCTGCTACTGTTCGGCGCGCCGCAAACCGTGAATGCGACGGTGGCCGCCTATCGCGAGCATGCCGAGGCGGACGATTATGTCCACCTGCAGCTGGGCTACGCCGACAAGCAGGTGGTGCTGCATGCCAGTGCCTTGAGCGCGCTGGAAGCGCCGCGCTTCGTATTGCACGGCCGCCGCGGCAGCTATCTGAAAAACGGCCTGGACAGCCAGGAAGACCAGCTCAAGGCGGGCTTGAGGCCGGGCCAGCCGGGCTGGGCCAGCAATCCGCCAGGCCTGATCCGGGAAGTGGACGGCGCGCTCGACTTACGCGGCGAACTGGCCACCCTGGATGGCGCTTATGTCGAGTTTTACCGCGCAGTGGCGGCATCGATCCAGGATGGCGCGCCGTTTCCAGTGGCGCCGGATGCCGCCGTCAGCGTGGCCGAAATCCTTGAGCTGGCGCGCCAGAGCGCTGAAGAAGGGCGCCGGCTGCCTTATGTTGCAAAGCAATGGTAACGCTATCATCCATGTGAATAACTGTTATGCGTTAAATAAATTGGCGGCTTGCAGATCGGCTCTATATAGTTGCACCTGTCTCCTCCAACACCTCCTAAGGTTTGGATTCAAGCCCGCACCGCAAGGTCCGCGGGCTTTTTTTTGTCTGGGGAATTTGCGGCGGATGCGCAGCATTCGGCAATTTTTCCTTGCCTTCCTGGCAAAGACTGTGTATTGTCCACCAATCGCCTGTCGCATTCAGCTGTAAAAATACGGATAAATGCGATTCGGGCCAATACAAGAGTAGATTCGTTACACGTCGGAGCCACTTTCCAGATAGGTCTGGGTTTCGGGAATCTTCTCCTGTATTGATGAATGCAAAAAACCTGCTTGCCTCGCGGCCGCAGGTTTTTTTACGTCCGACACCGTATTTTTACTATATTGCAGTGCGCAATATTTCGCCCTATAGTGGTTTCGTCTCCTCCAACTCCCCCTATGGATTGGATTTAGCCCGCGCCGCAAGGTACAGCGGGCTTTTTTTTTGCTTGCGACAAAAGGAGGAAGCGGGGGACGTCGCTGCCGCTTATTGACGGGGTTTGACGGTCCGGCCTCGCTGCAGGCGGGCATTGGAGCGGGCGTTGCGGTTATAGCTGGAGAGGAAGCCGCGCGTCTTGAGCTCTTTGCGCAGCAGGAAAATGGCGAGCAGGGCGGCGAAACTGGCTGAGGCAAGGATGATTAACATTTTTTGTCGGCTTTCTGGGTGATGCAGGAGCAGAGCAAAATTCGCGCCAGATAGGCTTGTCCTTCACCCCGGCCGTTCATCGCGCCATCAGCGTATCCAACAGCCAGCTGCCGGCCGGTCCCAGTCCGCGGCGGCGCGACCAGACCGCATCGACCTGTATGCTTTTCGGCCAGCCGCGCACCTGCAGTTCCAGCAGGCTGTGGGCGGCGAAGCGCTTGGCCAGCCAGTAGGGCAGTTCGGCCCAGCCAAAGCCCAGTTCCGTCATTTCCAGCAGCAGCAGGTAGCTGGAGGCGGTCCAGGAGCGGCCGCGGCGGCGCTGCACCGCGTCGGCGCTGTCTTCGCCATAGGTGCTGAGCCGCAGTTCGCGCGCGTTGTGCAGCATTTCGGTTGTAATGTGGCGCGCCTTGGCGAGTGGATGCTGCTTGCCGACATACAGGCCGATGGCCGAGCGGTCTGGCACCGATTCGAAGCCGATATCCGGCGGGTAATCCGCCTGCGCCGCCACCAGCCCGAGATGGGCGCGCCCCTCTTGCACCAGCGCTACCACGTCGTTGCGCTCCGCAATCAGGCATTCCAGCTCCAGTTCGGGGTAGCGCCGTTCAAAACTGGTGAGGATTTCTTCAAAGCGGTCCGACTGGTAAGTATCCGACAGCACCAGCGTCAGCTGCGGTTCGAGGCCGTCGGCCAGCCGGTGGGCAGAGCGTTCCAGGCGGTCGCTGGCTTCGATCACCTGCTGCGCATGCACCAGCATCGCCTGGCCTTGTGGCGTCAGGCTGGGACGGCGGGTAGTGCGGTCGAACAGGGGCAGGCCGAGGTCGATTTCCAGGTTGGCGATAGCTTCGCTGACGGTCGATTGCTGCTTGCCCAATTTGCGCGCCGCCGCGGAAAACGAGCCCAGCGTCGCCGCTTCGACAAACATGAACAGGGTTTCCAGCGAATGGCGCATGGCGTAATGGTTCCAATGTATCGGTTTATCCGATGGTTACTACTTTGATAGTATCAGCTTAATCGAAGAAAATCCTTGCGTCAGACATTTCTGAAGCAACGGAGGCAATATGAATACCAATAAAACCTGGGGTGAGCGCATTACTCACGCGCTGATTTTCGAAGCGCTGGCAGTCGGCCTGACCGCGCCGGTCTTGTCGTGGGTAATGAAAATGCCGATGGCGCATGCGGGCGCGCTGACCCTGATGATCTCGCTGGTGGCGATGAGCTGGAACATGATTTTCAACGCCATGTTCGACCGCGTTGAACGGCACTGGCGGATCGTCCGTACCATGGCGGTCCGGGCGGTGCATGCGGTCGCATTCGAAGCCGGCCTGGTGGCGATCGTGGTGCCGCTGGTGGCGTGGTGGCTGGACGTGAGCCTGCTTGACGCCCTGATTCTCGACATCGGCTTGCTGCTTTTCTTCCTGCCTTACACCTTCCTGTTCAACCTGGGCTACGACAAGCTGCGCGAAGCGATGTTGAAGCGGCGCGCCTTGCTTAATAATTGATCAGGGATGTGCACAGCCATCGCAGGCAGCGCCTGCCTGCGACGGATTGAAAATTCCAGGCGAAGGTCCAGATTATTGAAAATAGCCGCTGCCGACCACCAGCGGCTTTCCTTCCAGGCCGGCACCGATCAGGCGGCGGGCGACGCCTTCGATCTTGCTCTGGAAAGCCCGATAGGTATCGAGCAGGTCGAGCTTGGGATCTTTCGAATGCGACAGGTCGGAAAGAGTGGTTGCCGGCACCAGGCACTGATATTGTTTGAACTCGACTGTTACCGAAAACAGGATGCCGGCTTTAGTGAGAAGAGGTGCAGCAAGTACGTTGTCCATCATGGTCTCCACGATAATACGGTTGCGCAGAGTCAGACGGGATCGATAGGGCAGGCTATCTGGCTGCTCCCCAATGATGTACGCAAACTGTCCCGGTGGCAAGGACTATGCAAGCGCTGGTTTTGAGTTTTGTTATGCACTCCCCGAATATCAGGTATGCGAACTATAAAGCATACAAACAGGGGGCGTATTGTTATAGTCACACCTGTCTCCTCCAACACCTCCTAGGTTTGGATTCAGCCCGCAAGCCTCAGCGCTGCGGGCTTTTTTTTGTCCGCGCGCGCATGTGAAAAACCCGCCGCGCCAGGCTGGCGGGGCGGGTTGCGGTAAAGTCCGCCGGTGGTTCAGACGGCGCTGGCTGAACCGGCAGGATCAATGCGCCATGCAATAGCCATCCAGCTCCAGCAGCAGCTGTTGTTTGGCCGCCGCCGGCAGGAAAGTCGCTTCAAAGGCATTCCGCGCCAGCATCACCAGCTCGGTGCGGCTCAGGCGCAGCGACGCCGCCACCGCCAGGAAATTGGCATTCATGTAGCCGCCGAAATAGGCCGGATCGTCGGAGTTGACGGTGACCGCCAGGCCGGCGTGCAGCAGGCGCGCCAGATTGTGCTTGCGCATGTCGTCGACCACGCACAGCTTGAGGTTGGAGAGCGGGCATACCGTCAGCGGAACGCGCTGTTCCGCCAGGCGTTTCATCAGCGCAGGATCTTCTTCGCTGCGGACGCCGTGATCGATGCGCTCGACATGCAGCACATCGAGCGCATCCGTGACGTATTGCGGCGGACCTTCTTCGCCGGCGTGGGCAACCAGGTGGAAGCCGAGTTCGCGGCAGCGGGCGAACACGCGCGCAAATTTTTCCGGCGGATTGCCGCGCTCGGCCGAATCCAGGCCGATGCCTATCCACAGGTCGCGGTACTCGGCGCGCAGCGGCAGCGCCGCTTCCAGCGTGGCGAAGGCTTCTTCTTCCGACAGATGGCGCAGGAAGGACATGATGACGGCGCTGCTGAAGCCATGCCGGTCGCGCGCTTCGCGCAAGGCGCGGGCGATGCCGGCGAACACCACCTCGATGGCGATGCCGCGTTCGGTATGGGTTTGCGGGTCGAAGAAGATTTCAGCATGGCGGACGTTGTCGGCGCGCGAGCGGACGATGTAGGCCATGGTCATGTCATAGAAATCCTGCTCGGTCTGCAGCACGGCGGCACCGGCATAGTAGAGGTCGAGGAAGGATTGCAGGTCGGTGAAAGCGTAGGCGGCGCGCAGTTCCTCGACCGAGGCGTAGGGTAGGGTGACGTTGTTGCGTTGTGCCAGCGCAAACAGTAATTCTGGTTCCAGCGTGCCTTCGATATGCAGGTGCAATTCCGCTTTCGGCAAGCCTTCGATGAAGGAGACAAGGTCTGCGGCAAGCGGCGGGGTGGTGCTTATTGAATTCATGTGTGCTTCCATTATTAACGGTGCCTAATCCGCAATTTTACAGAATTGCGCAAGCGTCCCCCCGTTTTTGCCGGCAAGCTGCCATTTTCAGGCAGCCTGCCGTCAGTTGGTAGCTCCCAGAAACTGCTGCAGCTCGGCCGTTTTCGGATGCGCAAAAATCTCTTCCGGCGGCCCGATTTCATGCACTTTCCCTTGATGCATGAACACCACGCGGTCGCAGACTTCGCGGGCGAAGCGCATTTCATGGGTCACCATCAGCAAGGTCATGCCTTCTTCCGCCAGGCTGCGCACCACGGCCAGCACTTCGTTCACCAGTTCCGGGTCCAGCGCCGAGGTGATCTCGTCGCACAGCAGCGCCTGCGGCTGCATCGTCAACGCGCGCGCAATCGCCACCCGTTGCTGCTGGCCGCCGGACAGCTGGTCCGGGTAGGCGTCGAATTTTTCCGCCAGGCCGACCCGCGCCAGGTTGTCCTGCGCCGACTTGCGCGCCGCCGCTTCGCTGGCGCCCTTGACGATCATCGGCGACAGCATCACGTTGCGGCCGACCGTCAGGTGCGGAAACAGGTTGAACTGCTGGAAGATCATGCCGACCTTGAGGCGCAGCGCGCGCAGTTCCAGCTCGCTCTTGCCCAGGTGGGCGCCGCCGACGCTGATATTGCCCTCGTCGATGCTTTCAAGGCCGTTGATACAGCGCAGCAGGGTGCTCTTGCCGGAGCCGCTCTTGCCGATGATGGCGATCACCTCGCCGGCTTCGACGTCGAGCCGGATACCTTTCAGCACCTGGTTGTCGCCGAAGCTCTTCTTTACATTGTCAATCGCGATGAGTGCCATTGAATTTCCTTTCCAGAGACTGACTGTATTTGGACAGCGGCCAGCACAACGCGAAATACATCAGCGCGACCACGGCATACACCGTGAACGGTTGGAAGGTGGCGTTGGTGATCATGGTGCCGGCTTTCGACAGTTCGACGAAGCCGATGATCGAGGTGACCGCGGTGCCCTTGACGATTTGCACGCTGAAGCCGACGGTAGGCGGAATCGCGATGCGCAAGGCTTGCGGCAGGATCACATGGCGCATCTGCTGCAGATAGGTCATCGCCAGCGACGATGACGCTTCCCACTGGCCGCGCGGAATCGCTTCCACGCAGCCGCGCCAGATTTCCGCCAGGTAGGCGCTGCTCCAGCAGGTCAGCGCCAGGCCGGCCGCCAGCCAGGCGGGAACGTCGAGGCCGAACAGCGCCAGGCCGAAAAAGGCCAGGAACAGTTGCATCAGCAGCGGCGTGCCCTGGAACAGTTCGATGTACATTTTGGTGGCGCGCCGCAGCCAGCTCTGCCTGGAGGTGCGCAGGAACAGCACGATCAGGCCGAGCAGGCCGCCGAGGGCAAACGAGGCCAGCGACAGCAGCACGGTCCAGCGCAAGGCCAGCAGCAGGTTGCGCACGATATCCCACAGCGAGAACGAAATCATGCGGCCCCCTTTGGCGTTCGCCGTCCGAACAACAGGTTGCCGAGCAGGCGCAGCAACTGGCGCAGGCCGATGGCCAGCAGCAGGTAGACGGCGGTGGACAGCAGATAGGATTCAAACGAACGGAAATTGCGGCCCTGGATGAAGTTGGCCGCGTAAGCGAGTTCTTCCACCGCGATCTGCGAACAGACCGCCGAACCCAGCATCACGATCACCACCTGGCTGGACAGGGCCGGCCAGATCTTTTGCAGGGCCGGCGGCAGTATCACGTGGCGGAAGATCTGCATCCGTGTCATCGCCAGGCTCAGTCCGGCTTCGATCTGGCCGCGCGCCACGGCGGCGATGCCGGCGCGGATGATTTCGCAGCTATAAGCGCCCAGGTTGATCACCATGGCCAGCAAGGCCGCTTCCATCTCGGTGATTTGCAAACCGACCCCGGGCAGCCCGAAAAAGATGAAAAACAGCTGGATCAGGAACGGTGTGTTGCGGATCAGCTCGACATAGGCGCTGACCAGCGGCCGCAGCCAGCGCGGTCCCTGGGTCTTGGCCCAGGCGGCGCAGATGCCGACTGCGATGCCGAGCACGCCGCCGATGGCGATCAGCTCGATCGTGACCAACACACCCTTGATGAGCACGGCGGGATAGTCGAACGCGGCCAGGAAATCAAAGTGATAGCTCATGAGACTGAGTCCGAGGCTGGATGGCGATTACAGGTTGGCCGGCAGCGGCAGTCCCAGCCACTTGACGCTGATCGCGTTCAGTTCGCCGTCCTTCTTGGTTGCCGCCAGGATGGCGTTGACCTTGTCGAGCAGCTTCTTCTCATCCTTGTTGAGGCCGATCGAGCAGGGCGAATTCTTGATCAGGAATTTTGTTTCAGGCTTCTTCGGCGGGTTCTTGGCGATGATCGCCGCCGCCACCACGTTGCCGGTTGCCACCAGCTGCACCTGGCCCGAGAGGAAGGCGCTGATGGTGCCGTTATTGTCTTCATAACGCTTGATGGTGGCGCTGGCCGGCGCAATCTTGCTCAGCTCCAGGTCTTCCACCGCGCCGCGCGTCACGCCGACAGTCTTGCCGGCCAGGTCGGCCGCGCTGCCGACTTTCTGGTCGGCGCCGCCGAACACGCCATTATAGAAAGGCGCATAGGCTTCGCTGAAATCGATGACCTTTTCGCGCTCCGGGTTCTTGCCCAGGCTGGAAATGATCAGGTCGACCTTCTTGGTCTGCAGGTAAGGCACGCGGTTGGCGCTGGTGACCGGCACCAGTTCGACCTTGACGCCCAGTTTCTTGGCGATCAGGGTGGCGACATCGATGTCCAGGCCCTGCGGCTTGAGATCGCTGGTGACCGAGCCGAACGGCGGGAAGTCTTGCGGCACCGCGACCTTCAGCACACCGCTCTTGACGATTTGGTCAAGCGCATCGGCGCGGGCGGTGGTGCTGAACAGGGCGGTGACGGCGACCATGGCAAACAGAATCTTGGGAAATTTCATGTTAAAACTCCTTCAGCTGGGGTGGTATTGCAAATGACTGCTTGTCGAAATTTTCATTGAGCGGCGCCAGCGCCTGCTGCAGCGGCGACTGCGGGCCACGGCCGCTGTGCATCGATTCTTCCAGGCCTGCTTCCACATTGCACAGGTGGCTGTGCATCAGTTGTTCGGCCTGCTCCAGGTCGCCGTTTTCCAGCGCCGCAACGATGCCGACGTGTTCGGCGCAGGATTGCCTGGCGTGGTGCGATGACTGGTATTGCATGGCGGTCAGCGTGGTGCGCGTGGTCAGGTCGCGCAGCGTGTCGGCCAGCAAGGGATTGCCGAACGATTCGCACAGGCAGACGTGGAAGTCGCCCAGCAGGAAGCTGCGGCTGGCGACGTCGTCGCCTTCCAGCGCCGCCTGTTCGCGCTCGACATGCAGGCGCAGGGCGCGGATCGCTTCCGGGCTGATCGGCCGCGCATGGCGCAGCAGGCCCAGTTCCAGCACCCGCCGTGCTTCAAAGGCCGCGCGCGCATCTTCCGGCGTTGGTTCGATCACGTACCAGCCGCGGCGCGCGCTGACCGTGACGATCCCGCGCGTCACCAGCCGTGTCAGCGCTTCGCGGATCTGGGTGCGGCTGACGCCAAACAATTCCGCCAGCTGCTGTTCGCCCAGACGGGTGCCGGGCGCAAGTTTGCGCGCCAGCATCGCTTCGGTGATCCGTTCGGCGATCTGGGTGGAGGATTTTGGGGCGGCGGTCATCTTGATGGCACAGCAATTCGTGTGCCAGGCTGCCAACCCCAGCTGGTGCACCAGACTGATATACAAGATTGATGCATCAGTTCACCAAATTGGTGTTTTATGTCGAAATTTGTCACTAAAAAGGGGCGTGGCTGCGCTTTTTGGGCAGGTGTACCGGACACGTCCGGATAGCAAAAATGCACGATGTGCCTGTCTCGCACATGGCAAAATGACGGACATCTGCGAAGCTGTTTTTGAAGTACTCACCAGGATCGAGAAATGACCCAGATAGTCAACGCTGATTTATCCAATCGCCGCCACGCCGACGCCATTGTCGAGCTGTTGAATGGTTACGCCATGGACGCCATGGGCGGCGGCCAGCCGCTGACCGACTTCGCCAAAGCCAACCTGATCGCCGCGCTCGGCAAGCGGAGCGACGTGCACGTAGTGCTGGCGTTTGCCGATGACCTGCCCGCCGGCCTGGCCATCTGCATAGAGGGATTTTCCACTTTCGCCTGCCAGCCGCTGCTGAACATCCATGACCTGGCGGTGGCCAAGGCATTTCGCGGCCAGGGGATTTCCAGGCTGCTGATGCAACAGGTCGAACAGGTCGCCATCGGCCTCGGCTGCTGCAAGATCACGCTGGAGGTATTGGAACGCAACCTGCCGGCGCAGGCGCTCTACAAGGCCAGCGGGTTTGCAGGCTATGAACTGAATCCGGCCATGGGGAAGGCCATGCTGTTGCAGAAGAAGCTATGAATTGCGTGAGTAGCGGTTGATAAACAATGCCATGAACTGAAAGGGGAGCCCGTTTTTCTGGCTCCCCTTGTTTGCGGACGCTTAGCCGGTATTGCGCAGGCCGGCAGCAATCCCGTTGATGCTCAGATGGATGCCGCGCTTCACGCGTTCTTCTGTCGTGCGGCCAGCCGCGGTCACGCTGCGGTGGCGCTTGATCAGCTCGACCTGCAAGTGATTCAGCGGATCGAGGTAGGCGAAGCGGTTCTTGATCGAGCGCGCCAGCAATGGATTGCCGGACAGGCGGTCTTTGGCGCCGGTGATCGCCGACAGGATGCTGCTGGTGCGCTCATGTTCGTCGACGATGCGCTTGAAGATGCTGTTGCGCAGCTTGCGGTCGGTGACCAGCCCGGCGTAGCGCGAGGCCACCGCCAGGTCGGTTTTCGACAGCACCATGTCCATGTTCGACAGCAGGGTGGCGAAGAACGGCCATTCCTTGTACATCGCGCGCAGGGTCGCCAGCTTCTGGCTTTTCAGCTTGGCGTCTTTGTCCCCGTCGTTACTATCTTCCAGCCAGCTTTCGATGGCGCTGCCGAAGCCGTACCAGCCCGGCAGCAGCAAGCGGCACTGGCCCCAGGAAAAGCCCCATGGAATCGCCCGCAAGTCTTCGATGCGGCGCGTCGATTTGCGCGAAGCAGGACGCGAACCGATGTTCAGCTCGGCGATCTCGGCGATCGGCGTGGCGGCGAAGAAGTAGTCGGTGAAGCCCGGGGTTTCATAGACCAGGTTGCGGTACGACTGGTAGGCGCGTTCCGACAAGCCATCCATGAGCTCTTCAAACTCGCCCAGCTTTTTCATCTGCTTGCCGTCAGCGGTGTTCGGCATCAGGCTCGCTTCCAGCGTCGCCGCCACCAGCAGCTCCAGGTTGCGGCGGCCGATTTCCGGATTGGAGAATTTGGAAGCGATGATTTCGCCTTGCTCGGTCAGGCGGATCTGGCCGTTGACGGTGCCTGGCGGCTGCGCCAGGATCGCCTGGTAGCTCGGACCGCCGCCGCGGCCGACGGTGCCGCCGCGGCCATGGAACAGGCGCAGCTTGACGCCGGCCTGGTCGAACACGCGCACCAGCTGGATCTCTGCCTTGTACAGTTCCCAGTTGGAGGTGAGGAAGCCGCCGTCCTTGTTGGAATCGGAATAGCCCAGCATCACTTCCTGCAGCTTGCCTTGCCTGGCGATCAGGCGTGCTGCCGGCGGCAGCGCCATGAACTGTTCCATGATCGCAGCCGCGCGGCGCAGGTCGGGAATGGTTTCAAACAGCGGGATCACCATCACTTCCAGCCCGCTGCCATCCTTGCCATCCTTTGCGGCCTTGTCCTTGCTGTCGGGGCGCAGCAGGCCGGTTTCCTGCTGCAGCAGCAACACTTCCAGCAGGTCCGACACGGTTTCGGTGTGCGAGATGATGTAGTTGCGGATCGAGCGCGCGCCGTAGCGTTTGCGCATCTCGCCGGCCGCGCGCAGGATAGCCAGCTCGGACACGGTCTCGTCGGAGTAGTCGATATACGGCGAGTACAGCAGGCGCGGCTTGGCCAGTTCGGCCAGCAGCAGGTCGATCTTCTGTTCTTCGCTCAGCTTGTCGTAGGCGCCTTCCACCTGCGCCTGCGCGAACAGCTCGGTCAGCACCCGCTCATGCACGTCGGAACTCTGGCGCATGTCGAGCGAAGCCAGGTGGAAGCCGAAAATCTCGGAGGCGCGCTTGAGCGTCGCCAGCCGGGGCTTGACCAGGGCGCTGCCATGGTGCGCGCGCAGCGAGTCTTCGACGATCTGCAATTCGCGGGTGAATTCCTGCGGCGCCGTATAGTGGGCCGCGGCGCCGACTTCCTGGCGCAGGATGTTGGTGGCGCCCAGTTCGCGCGCGGTCGAGGCCAGCCGCGCGTAAATCCCGATCAGGGCGCGGCGGTAGGGTTCGTCGGCGCGATGGTCCGATGTGTCCGGCGAATTTTCCGCCAGCGCCAGCAATTCCTGGTTGACGCTGACCATCAGGGTCGACACCGACAGTTCGGCGCCGAGGGCGTGCACTTCTTCCAGGTAGAAATCGAAAATGGTGGTCGATTGCCGTGTCAGCGCGCGCTGCATGGTGCCGGCGTTGACGTTCGGATTGCCGTCGCGGTCGCCGCCGATCCAGCTGCCCATCTGCACGAACGGCGCCAGTTCGGCGCTGCTTTGGCGGCCGCGGGTCGGGAACTGGGTGGCGATCTCGCCTTCGATGTCGTCGTACAGGGCCGGCAGTTCGCGCAGGAAGGTGATGCGATAGTAGGACAGGGCGTTTTCGATTTCATCGGCCACGGTCAGCTTGGTATAGCGCAGCATGCGGGTCTGCCACAGGGTGGCGATGCGGCCGCGCAGCAGTTCGGTGTTCTCGCGCAGTTCCTTGGCGGTCAGCGGGCGGTCGCGCTCGGCCAGCAGGCGGGCGATATCGCGCTCGGCGTCGAGGATGCTCTTGCGCTGCACTTCGGTCGGATGGGCGGTCAGCACCGGGGAAATCAAGGCATCCTTGAGAAAGTTGCGCACGGTGGCGCCGGAAACGCCGGCGTCATCCAGTTTGCCCAAGGCATGGGCGACGCTGCCGGCTTGCGCGGCCGAGCCGGCCAGCAGGTGGGCGCGGCGGCGGCGGTTGTGATGCTGGTCTTCGGCAATATTGGCCAGGTGCGAAAAATAGGAAAACGCCCGCACCACCGAATTGGTCTGGTCGCGGGTAAGTTTTTTCAACAGCTTGTCGAGATCGGCGCCGGCTTGCGGGTCCGACTCGCGGCGGAAGCGCACCGCTGTCTGGCGGATGGTTTCCACCACTTCAAATACCGCGTCGCCCTCTTGTTCGCGCAGCACATCGCCCAGCAAGCGGCCCAGCAGGCGGATATCTTCCTTGAGCGGCGCATCTTTGTTGGGGGGGGATTTTTTTACCTGGACAGCAGAATTCAATTGTTTTGCCATAATAACGAGTGCAATCAGCTTTTCTGGGGTGAGGGACGAAGGGCGTGCAACAGATACTAACCAAGGGTCAAACGCTTGCGGTATAGCTATTCCGATATAGGATATACAACTGAGACTGCAGGGAGCGCATGTTAAAATCCGCGATGAAAATCATGCATTTCGTTGCGCGGTTTTGATCTGGCTTGTTGGCGGTCAGATAACTCTGGCCGGCGACATCTGTCGTATCAAGGTTGCCTAGCGTACTAGCTAAAATCTGAAAGAACCTGTGTCGAAAATATCCTCCCCCTCCAAGTTGATCATTGCATCGCGTGAAAGCCGGCTCGCCATGTGGCAAGCGGAACACGTGCGTGCGCGCTTATCTGCATTATATCCAGACTGTAATATAGAAATCCTCGGCATGACCACCCGCGGCGATCAAATTCTTGACCGCACCTTGTCCAAGGTGGGCGGCAAGGGCCTGTTCGTGAAGGAACTGGAAGTGGCGATGGCGGAAGGCCGCGCCGACCTGGCGGTGCATTCGCTGAAAGACATGCCGATGGATCTGCCGCCCGGCTTTGCGCTGGCGGCGGTGCTGGAGCGGGAAGATCCGCGCGATGCTTTCGTTTCCAATGACTACGCCGGACTGGAGCAGTTGCCGGCCGGCGCCGTGGTCGGCACCAGCAGCCTGCGCCGCCAGGCGCTGATCGCCGCCCGCTTCCCGCATCTGCAGATCAAGCCCTTGCGCGGCAACCTCGACACCCGGCTGGCCAAGCTCGACCGCGGCGAATACGCCGCCATCATCCTGGCCGCCGCCGGCCTGAAACGGCTGGGCCTGGCGGACCGGATCAAGGCGCTGATCGAGCCGGAACAGAGCCTGCCGGCGCCGGGGCAGGGCGCGATGGCGATTGAAATTTGCGAAGACCGCGCCGATCTGCAGCACATCCTGGCGCCCTTGAACCATTTGCCGACCGCGCAGGCGGTGACAGCGGAGCGTACCTTGTCGCGCGCTTTCGGCGGCAGCTGCCAGATTCCGCTGGCGGCCTTCGCCACCATCGACGGCCCGCAAATGCGTTTGCGCGCCATGATCGGCACTCCGGACGGCAAGCAGGTGGTGACCGCCGACGCGTGCGGCGCGGCCGATGCGCCGCAGGCGCTGGGCGGAAAAATTGCCGAGGAGCTGGCGGCGCAGGGTGCGGCGGCAATTCGTGCGCTTTGCCGGGAGGCCTAGTGCGCCGCACGCCATTTCCGCAAGCAGTGCGGCCAGCCATCTAATGCCTATGTCGCCCAGCCCATCTCCCGTCATCATCACCAGGCCGGCGGCGCAAGCCGCGGCGCTGGCGCAACAGATTGCGGCGCGCGGCCGCCAGCCTATTGTCTTCCCCTTGCTGGAAATCCTGCCTTTGCGCGATAGCGCGCCTTTGCAGGCGGTGCTGGCGCGGCTCGACGACTACGCCCTGGCGGTGTTTGTCAGTCCGAACGCGATCGACGCCGCCATGCGCCATGTTTCCAGCTGGCCGCGGCAGGTGGCGATCGGCATCGTCGGCGAGGGCAGCCGGACAGCGCTGGCGCAGTACGGCCTGACCGCGCAAAACGCTACCATCTTCAGTCCGCCCGATCCGGCCCGCACCGACTCGGAAGGCTTGTTGCAGGCGCTCGACCTGGACGCCTTGCGCGGCGCCAAAGTGCTGCTGGTGCGCGGCGAAAGCGGCCGCGAATTTTTTGCCGATGCCTTGCTGGCGGCCGGCATCCAGGTGCAGGCGATTGCCGCCTATCGGCGCCAGGCGCCGCGGCTGGACACGGAGCTCGCAAGCCGGCTGCAGCAACTGCTGGACAGCCGGAATGACTGGATAATCACCAGTTCGGAGGCGTTGCGGCATCTGCTGGAACTGGTGCGGCAGGTCGAAAGCGGCAGCGGTGTTGCAAAAATCCAACAGCAGCATCTCCTTGTGCCACATGCCCGTATTGCCGAAACTGCACATGCGCTTGGATTTAGCGACGTTACTCTCACCGGCTCAGGCGACGAACGGCTGCTAGCCGCGTTACAATTCCCGCTATGAACGAATCGATACCCACTCCAGAATTGAACCAGTCCGCTGGTCCCGCCGCGAGCGCGGCGACATCGCCGTCCTCGGGAGCGCAGCCGGTGCTGCAGCCTTATCCGATCAACAGCGGCAAAGGCGGCGGCAGGCCGCTGGGCCTGGTGTACCTGGCTTTGCTGCTGCTGGCCGCGCTGCTGGCTGGCCAGTGGTGGGTGATGCATAGCGAAAACAACAAGCTGCGCCAGGAAATCGCGCGCCGCCTGCAAGCTGGCGACAGCACCAATACCGAAACCAAGGTGCTGGTGAAGTCGGTGCAGGAAGGTACCAAGGAGTTGCAAGGCAAGGTCAGCGTCCTGGAGAGCAAGCAGCTGGAGTCGCAAAGCCAGCAACTGGCGCTGGAGCAGCTGTACAAGGATCTGTCGAAGAATGGCGACGAGCAAGCCTTGTCGGAAGTCGAAGAAGTGCTGTCGACCGCCAGCCAGCAGCTGCAACTGGCCGGCAATGTCCAGGGCGCCCTGATCGCCTTGCAGAATGCCGACAAGAACCTGTCGCGCTCCGACAAGCCGCAATTCATCATCGTGCGCCGCGCCATCGCCAGCGATATCGAAAAGCTCAAGGCCCTGCCGACGCTGGACGTGACCGGCATCGCCGTGCGCCTGGACAGCGTCATCGGCCAGATCGACAGCATGCCGCTGCTGTCGGATGAAAAGCCGGTGTCCGGCATCAGCCAGCCGAGCAACCAGGCGCCGCTCAGCAGCAAGGCCAAGCCGGCCAAGGTTGCGGCCAACCCCAATATCGCCAAGTCGCAGGCCGCCACCGACGCTGCCGTGACCGACTGGAAAAACCGCGTGCACGACCTGTGGCAAAGCTGGAGCTCTGAAATGTGGACCGAAATCAGCCAGCTGATACGGGTGCGCACGGTAGCGACGCCGGATGCCTTGCTGCTGTCGCCGACCCAGGCCTACTACGCCCGCGAGAACCTGAAGCTGCGCTTGCTCAATGCGCGCCTGGGCCTGTTGTCGCGCAATGAATCGGCTTTCCGCAGCGACCTGATTGCGGCGCAGGAAACCATCACCAAGTATTTCGATACCCGTGCCAAACAGACGCAGACCGTGCAGACCATGCTGAAGCAGGTCCAGAACAGCAATCTTTCGATCACCATGCCGGCGCTGGACAGCCCCGCGGCGATCCGTACTTACAAAGGCAAGCCATAGTCATATGCGATTCTTTCTCCGGCTTGTAGCTCTGTTTGCGGTCGCCATCGGCCTGGCTGTATTGGCGCGTTACAACCCCGGCAACGTGGTGCTGTTTTTCCCACCTTACCGGATCGACCTGTCATTGAATTTCTTCGTCGTCCTGCTGCTGCTCCTGTTCATCCTCCTGTATGTGGTGATCCGCACCATCCGCGTGACCCAGAAGCTGCCTGCGCGCGTGATCGGCTATCGCCGCCACAAGCGCGAGACAACGGCCAACAACGCCTTGCGCGATTCTCTCAAATCCCTGTTCGAGGGCCGCTTCGGCCAGGCTGAAAAGGCCGCCACGCGCGCTGCCGAACTGCAGGACAACCTGGGCGTGGCGGCGCTGATCGGCGCTCGCGCCGCGCATCGCATGGGGCAACCCGAGCGGCGCGATATCTGGCTGGCCAGCATCGAGGACGACGAGCCGCTGAAAACCGCGCGCCTGATCACCACCCTCGATCTGCTGGTGGACGAACACAAGTCGCAAGCGGCGCTGCAAGCCGTGAGCGAGCTGAATGCACGAGGCACGCGCCATATCCACGCTTTGCGGCTGGCGCTGAAAGCTAACCAGCAAGCCAAGAACTGGCCGGAAGTGCTGCGCCTGGTGCGTACGCTGAACAAGCACGATGCCTTGCATCCGGCCTTGTCGACGCGCCTGCGCGAACTGGCTTATGACGGTTTGCTGTCGGACGATGTGCACGATGCCGAATCGATCACGCGCCTGTGGGCCACCGTGCCCAACGAAGACCGCAGCAAGCCGTTCATCGCCATGCGCGGCGCTGGCGCCTTCAACAAGTGCGGCCTGCACGCCGAAGCGCGCGCCATCGTCGAAAAATCCATGGCCACGGAATGGGACCAGCGCCTGCTGGCGACCTACCGCGACGCCGTCGCTGCCGAAGGCACGCCGGAATTGCTGGCGCAGATCGAGCATTGCGAACGCTGGGCCGCGAGGGCGCCGAACGACGCCGAGCTGGCGCTGACCCTGGGCAGCTTCTGTTTCAAGCAGAAATTGTGGGGCAAGGCGCAGCGTCACCTGGAACAGGCTTTGTCCGATGCGGTAGCGCCGGCCACGGTGCGTGAGGCGCATCTGCGGCTGGGACAGTTGCACGAAGCGATCGATCAGTCGGAACTGGCGGCCGAGCACTACCGGCAGTGCGCGCTGGCGACTGCACTGTAGCTGGAAGAATGATCAGGCGCCGACTGTTTGCGGCGCCGAAGTGGGGCAGGGTTTTATGCGCTGATGTCGCGTAAATGACTCTGCCCCATTTTTATCGGCGGGCTTTGCTCTGTTGTCAAGCCGGTCCGCTGAGCGCAGACAACGCCGATTTTGTCGAAATGGCCATGCTCGCCTATACTAGTGGTCCGTCATTACCTGTGAAAGAGATTCATTGAACAACCTGCTACTGGTTATCGCAGCATTATTTTTGGTAGCCCTCAACGGTTTTTTCGTTGCTGCCGAATTCGGTTTAGTCAAATTACGCCAGACGCGCATCCGCGCCATCGCCAAGACCCAAGGCTTGCGCGGCCGCATCCTGGGCATCGTGCACCGCCAGCTGGACGCTTACCTGTCCGCCTGCCAACTCGGTATTACACTTGCATCGCTCGGCCTCGGCTGGATCGGCGAACCGGCCTTTGCCAGCCTGCTGCAGCCGCTGTTCGGCCTGCTCGGCGTCAGCTCGCCGGAACTGATACACGGCGTTTCGTTTTTCTTCGCCTTCTTCCTGATTTCCTTCCTCCACATCGTGATCGGCGAACTGGCGCCGAAGACCGTCGCCATCCGCAACCCGGAAGTCATCGGCCTGTGGTGCGCCTTGCCGCTGTACGGTTTTTACTGGGCCATGTATCCGGCAATCTGGGCGCTCAACGCCAGCGCCAACTGGATCCTGCACATGGCCGGCCTGGCCGCTGCCCATGGCCACGATGCGCAGTATTCGGCCGACGAACTGAAGCTGATCCTGCGCGGCAGCCACGCCGGCGAAAAATTCAACCGCGACGAATGGAACGTGCTGGCGCAGTCGCTCGATTTCAGCGAGCTGGAAGTGTCCGACCTGATGCGCCCGATCAATGAGATCACGGCGCTGCACCAGGCTGCCGGCCTGCAGGAAAACCTGCAGACCATTTATCGCCACCGCTTCAGCCGCTACCCGTTCTTCGACCAGGAGGGCGTCAACGTGCTGGGCGTGATCCATCTCAAGGACTTGTTCATCGCCCAGCAGGAAGGCAAGCCGATCGACAGCCTGAACGCTTTCCTGCGGCCGGTGGAGTACGTCTCGCCGCGCATGCCGGCGCTCGAACTGTTCCGCCGTTTCCGCACCGGCGCGCCGCATTTCGCCATCATCGGCAAAAAGGGCAGCAAGCCGGAAGGCTTCATCACGCTCGACAACATATTGGGCGCGATGGTGGGCGAGATCCGCGACGAATTCCGCCGCAACGACAATGAGTGGAGCCGCCTCGACGACGGCACCTTGCTGGGCAAGGGCAGCCTGCCGATCTTCAGCCTCGAGCGCATCCTCGGCATCGACGTTGTCATCGACGGCGATGAGGACGTCGACTCGGTCGGCGGCCTGATCATGGCCAAGCTGGGCGATCTGCCGCACGAAGGGCAGAAGATCGGGTTCGACGGCTTCGATATCGTGGTCAAGAAAATGAACGGCCCGCGCATCGTGCTGGTGAAGGTGTATCCGGCGCCGCGTGCGCTCGACCTCGGATAATGGTCAGATAGGCGCGGCAGCCGCGCTATCGATCAATTACGGCAAAAACGCCCCCAGCCGCACCGACCAGCTTGCCATCGGCGTGGCCGACCAGGCGGCGCGGTTGAACAGGTAGAGCCGCTGGCTGCGCAGCTTGTCAGGCCATGGCTGTTCATCCAGCGAGAGCCCCAGGCTCGGCTGGCATTCGGGGCGCGGGAAGCGGCCGTCATTGATCAATATTTCTTGCGTGCGTTTGGCTTCTCCACCCATGAGGAAGGCCATCGGCACGACCTCGTCGACCGGCAGGTCGGCCAGCCAGGCGTCGCCGACGCACCAGGATGCCTGGGCAGTGATCGACAGCGCGACATTGTCCGGCAGCGCAGCGCGGCTGCGCTGCACGACGTCGGCCAGGAACGGCTTCTGGCTATGTGCGACGTCAAAATCGAGCTGCACTACCTGGCTCGGGCTGCGCTTTGCGGCAGCTGCAATAGCCCTGACGATGGTCTGTTTTTGCCGCTCGTTGAGAGCCGGCTTGTGGGGTGCGCGCGCCATGTCGATGTGGACGATGGTGACTACCGGCGCTTTCGGCTGCAAGCTGCCGGCGGCATACCAGTCCGGCGGCAGGCGCAAGGGCTGCTGGCGGCGCCGCACGGTGGCGCTGCCGTCGCGCAGCAGCACTGTGGTGTCCAGCACGGCGACGCCTATGCGTTGCGCTTGCAGGTCGGCGCTGGCGGCGTCCCCCGCTTCGGACGATTTTGAGGACCTGGCGCTGTTGGCAAGCCAAGAACGGGTGTCGTCGGGACGCTCCCAGACCCACAGCATCAGCGGCGGCAATGCGGCAAGCGCTGCCTGCCTGCTGGCGAATGCCGGCGCTGAAACGGACGCAGCAGCGGACGCAGAAACGGGCGCTTTCGCCGGGAGGTTTTTTGCCGGCAGGATCGGGCTGCCGGTCACCAATAACAGGCAGCAGGTAAGCCGCAAGCGGCGGGCAGTGCGGGACAAGTAATAAGATGCGCTCAAAATGAATTCCAGGATCAGTGTTTTGCAGCATTGCGCATCGATAAAAAAAGGCAAGAACTGCTTCTTGCCTTTTTGTTCATGCCAATGACTGCAAGGTAGCAATGGTTACTGCATGAACCAGCCGTGGCTGACCACGATCGACTGGCCGGTCAGCGCATTCGATTCGAAGCCGCCGAGGAAAATCGCAGTCTGGGCGACGTCGTGGGTGGTGGTGAATTCACCGTCCACGGTGTCTTTCAGCATGACAGTCTTGACCACCTGGTCTTCGGTGATGCCGAGTTCCTTGGCTTGTTCCGGAATCTGCTTTTCCACCAGCGGTGTGCGGACGAAGCCTGGGCAGATGACATTGGCGCGGATCTTGTTTTTAGCGCCTTCCTTGGCAACCACTTTCGCCAGGCCGATCAAGCCGTGCTTGGCGGTGACGTACGGCGCCTTCAGCGGCGAAGCTTCGTGCGAGTGGACCGAGCCCATGTAGATGATCGAACCGCCGTTGCCCTTCTTGATCATCTCGCGCATCGCGGCGCGGGTCGTCAGGTAGGCGCCGTCGAGGTGGATCGCCAGCATTTTTTTCCAGTTGTCCAGGGTCGAGTCGACGATAGGGGCGATGATCTGGATCCCGGCATTGCTGATCAGGACGTCGATGCTGCCGTAGGCGGCGACGGTGTCGGCGATGCCTTTGTCGACCTGCGCTTCGTCGGTGACGTTCATGGCGACCGCCATGGCGATGCCGCCCGACTGCGTGATTTCATCGGCGGTGGCGGTGGCGGCATCGAGCTGCAGGTCGGCGATCACGACCTTGGCGCCGGCGCGTGCGTATTCAATGGCGATTTCCTTGCCGATGCCGCTGGCGGAACCGGTGATCAGTGCGACTTTATCTTTGAGTGACATGGTATTCCTCTATTGATGTGGTTACTTGGCGAGATAATCATAAGCGACGGTGCCCAGCGGCAGCGTCAGGTCGGACAGAATGTGCACCGCGGAGATGACTTCCAACACCGGCAGGTCGGCGATGGGCGCCAGCGCATGCGCATGCAGGTCCAGCGCCCCGGGGCCGCTCCAGGCGCCTTTGATGGTGATGTCGGTCAGGCTGTACTGTACCAGTTCGCAGATGCGCGGGGTGCCGTCGACATGCGGAATGATCTTCAGCAGGAAGGCAGGCGTTTCCAGCGACTTCTTGACGGCGTCGTTGTCGAGCGTCTTGTGCTTGTAACCCATGGTGCCGGTGGCGACCCGGAAATCGCTGTAGTCCAGCGTGCCCATCAGGGTATCGGTATGGACCTTCAGTTCCGGATTGCCGAGCTTTTTGGGAAAGCCCCACAGTTCACGGCCGCCGGCGATCGGCGGGTGGTCGTTCAGGTACATGCTGTGCACATAGCCGCCGGCGACGCCGTCCAATGTGACCGGAATGACTTGCCCCGATTCGCAGTAGTGGCCGAAACCGGTGGAGTCCGGCATCCTGATGAATTCGAACTTGACGATGGGCTCGACAAACTGCAGCGGCGCCGGGATGATTTTCTTGAGCGCTTCCGGATCGGTGCGGTAGGTGATGATCAGGAATTCACGGTCGACGAAGCGGTAAGGACCGGGTGGAAAGGCCGGGTTGTGGATCGGCATCGCAAAGGCATTTTTGCGGACATCGTTTTCAGTCATATATCTTCCTCGTTATGAAAAGACCTGCTGTACGGCTTGTCTGAGACAGCTTGAACAAGCGAAAGGTTGCCATTACTTTCCATCTCCTGCGCGGCGCCGTTTTACGGTTGCATCGCAAGATTGCAGCTTGCTTGATTTGAAATTGAAAATATGCGCCCCCACGGCCCAAGATACACACACATTGTGACAAGACTATCTCAAGTCCCGTTTGGCAAATATCTCATGCGGGAATTTACTTGAAGAGCAATACAGCACAGAATGCAATTATATTCACTGTCGCCGTTTCAAGTGGTGCACTGCACGATGATTGCACAAAATGCAACTTCATGCTGGTACGCTTAAATAAAAATAATAACTTGAGCGGTGGTAGCGTTATCAGATAAAGTTGCGCTCTTTTTTCCATCTTTCGGTTTCAGGTGTCGGGGAGGATGCGCTGGCGGATCGATGGCAAAAAATACAGCAGTGCATGCAACAAGATAAGCAGCAAGGCAGTAAGATCAATGCCGGCGCCGTCATCTCGGCAGCGGCGATATTCTAAAAAGAACGTAATCTAATCGGAGAGGACAAATGGCAAAACCAGCGCTCTACAAATCACTCTATGTACAGGTATTGACCGCCATCGTGATCGGCGTCGTGCTGGGACATCTCTATCCGGAAACCGGGGCCGCCATGAAGCCGCTCGGCGACGGTTTCATCAAGCTGATCAAGATGATCATCGCACCGGTGATTTTCTGCACCGTGGTCATCGGCATCGCCGGCATGGAAGATATGAAGAAGGTCGGCAAGACCGGCGGCCTGGCCCTGCTGTACTTTGAAATCATGAGCACGGTGGCGCTGATCCTGGGCATGGTGGTGGTTAACGTCTGGCATCCGGGCACAGGCATGCACATCGACCTCACCACACTGGACACCAAGAGCATCGCTGCCTATACCGGCCCCGGCAAGATGGAATCGACGGTCGATTTCTTCTTCCACATCATTCCAGGCAGCTTTGTCGACGCGTTTGCCAAGAACGAAATCCTGCAAGTGCTGCTGATTGCGATCCTGTTTGGCTTCTCGTTGCATAAATTCGGCGGCCGCGGCACGCTGGTGTTCGATTTCATCGAAAAATTCTCGCACGTGCTGTTCGGCATGGTCGGCTTGATCATGAAGGTTGCACCGATCGGCGCCTTTGGCGCGATGGCTTTCACCATCGGCAAGTACGGCGTCGGTTCGTTGCTGTCGCTGGGCCAGCTGATGGGTGCGTTCTATCTGACTTGCCTGCTGTTCATCTTCGGCGTTCTGGGCGTGGTCGCCAGGATGCACGGCTTCAGCGTCTGGAAGTTCGTCAAGTACATCAAGGAAGAGCTGCTGATCGTGCTCGGCACCTCGTCCTCGGAATCGGTTCTGCCGCGCCTGATGGGCAAGCTGGAAAACCTCGGCGCCAAGAAATCGGTGGTCGGCCTGGTGATACCGACCGGTTACTCCTTCAACCTGGACGGCACCTCGATCTACCTGACCATGGCGGCGATTTTCATCGCCCAGGCTACAGATACGCCGATGTCGCTGATGCAGCAGCTGACCTTGCTGGCGGTCTTGCTGCTGACCTCCAAGGGCGCCGCCGGCGTCACCGGCAGCGGCTTCATCGTGCTGGCAGCGACCCTGTCCGCAGTCGGCCATGTGCCGGTCGCCGGCCTGGCGCTGATCCTCGGCATCGACCGCTTCATGTCGGAAGCGCGCGCGCTGACCAACACCATCGGCAATGGCGTGGCCACGCTGGTGGTTGCGAAATGGACTGGCGAGCTGGATGAGCAGCAGCTGCACCGTCAGCTGGATAACAAGGGTGTCGATGCCGAGCAGGAGATGGCTGCGCATGATGCGGCATTGGCGCAGGCGGACCAGCGCGAGCATTCGTAAACCAGGCAGCGCGGGCAACGATGCCCGCGCCGGGCTGGATTCAAAAAATAAAAAAGGAGATGCAATCGCATCTCCTTTTTTTTTACATCTGCCGCTTGCAGGCTCAGCCCAGCTTGACCGCATGCTCCCGCGTTTCATGGAACACCACCTGCGGCCAGCGTTCCTGCGTCAGGCGCAGGTTGACGCCGGACGTGGCCAGGTAAGCCAGGTTGCCGGCGGCATCGTAAGCGAGATTGTTGCCGGCGGTGGATTTTTCAAAATCGGCCAGGATCTTCTTGTCGTCGCAGGTGATCCAGCGTGCGCTGCTGATGCTGGTGCCTTCGAACACGGCGTCGACGCCGTACTCGTTGAGCAGGCGGCTGGCGACCACTTCAAACTGCAGCACGCCGACCCCGCCCAGCACCAGGTCGCTGCTGGTGACCGGCTTGAATACCTGGATCGCGCCTTCTTCGCCGAGCTGCTGCAAGCCTTTGTGCAGCTGCTTGATCTTGAGCGGATTGCGGATCCGCACCGAGCGGAAAAAGTCCGGCGCGAAGTAGGGGATGCCGGTGAACTGCAGCAGCTCGCCTTCGGAGAAGCTGTCGCCGATCTGCATGTTGCCATGGTTCGGCAAGCCGATGATGTCGCCGGCGTAGGCTTCTTCCACCTGCTCGCGGCTGGACGCCATGAAAGTCACCACGCTGGAGACCTTGATTTCGCGGTTCAGGCGCAGGTGCTTGATCTTCATGCCGCGCTGGAAGTGACCGGAGCAGACGCGCAGGAAAGCAATGCGGTCGCGGTGGGCCGGGTCCATATTGGCCTGGATCTTGAAGACGAAACCGGAAAAATTGGCTTCCTTCGGTTCCACCGTGCGCACGGTGGCGTCGCGCGAGCCGGGCGGCTGCGCCCAGTCGATCAGCGCGTTGAGGATTTCGCGGATGCCGAAGTTGTTGATGGCGGAGCCGAAGAATACCGGGGTCTGCACGCCGGCCAGGAAAGCTTCCTGGTCGAACGGATGCGAGGCGCCGTGCACCAGCTCGACTTCCATGCGCAGCTGTTCGATTTCGCGCGGGAACATTTCATCCAGGCGCGGATTGTCGATGCCCTTGATTACCTCAAAGGTCTGGTCGGCCTTGTCGCTGCCGGCGGCGAACAGCAGGATCTCGTCGCGCAGCAGGTGATACACGCCGCGGAAAGTCTTGCCCATGCCGATCGGCCAGGTCACCGGCGCGCACTGGATCTTCAGCACCGATTCCAGCTCGTCCAGCAGTTCCAGCGGATCGCGGGTTTCGCGGTCCATCTTGTTCATCAGGGTGATGATCGGCGTGTTGCGCATGCGGCAGACGTTGAGCAGCTTGATGGTTTGCGTTTCCACACCCTTGGCAGCATCGATCACCATCAGCGCCGAGTCGACCGCGGTCAGCACGCGGTAGGTATCTTCCGAGAAGTCCTGGTGGCCCGGGGTGTCGAGCAGGTTGACCACGTGGTCGCGGTACTCGAACTGCATGACCGAGCTGGCGACCGAAATACCGCGCTGCTTTTCGATGTCCATCCAGTCCGAAGTCGCATGGCGGCCGCTCTTGCGGCCCTTGACGGTGCCGGCCAGCTGGATCGCGCCGGAAAACAGCAGCAGTTTTTCAGTTAATGTGGTTTTGCCGGCGTCCGGGTGGGAAATGATGCCGAAGGTGCGGCGGCGCGCCACTTCGCTGGCGATCTGTTCGGCGGAGACATTGTGGGCGACGAGGTCGGCGCTGTCGGCGGCGCCAGCGTCAACGCCAGCCAGGTCCGGCTGCTCGGAAACGGGTTCTTGCATGATGCGTGGTTCAGGCGATCTCGGCCGCCTGCCTTGATAAATAGAGATACGGGAAAACGGCAAGCGTGGCTGCTGCCGCTGTGCGGGCAGCATTTGCTTCCAATAACCCGCGATTATAACGTATGTAACGGCGCGGCTGACGCTTCCGGCACCCGCGTTGCGGATGGCGCCATGGCCGATTTACGCCATGCGGCGCCAGCCGCGCCCGCATTTGATGTCGAAATTACACCAAGACGACTGTCGTTTATGTCAGGTGCAGCGGCCTGGGGGCGCTGTTTGCTTGATCTTCGTCGGGGCCGTACTACACTTTTCCCAAAGGGGATGCTCATGGGAAAGATCTTGCCGCAGATCGAGCACATCGTCGTGGTCATGCTCGAAAACCGTTCACTCGACAATATGCTGGGCTGGCTGTATGCGAACGGCAGTTCGCCGGCAATGGTTTTGCCGAGCGCTAGCGCGAAACAGTTCGACGGCTTGCATGCCGACATGTGGAATCCGGCGAATTCGGGCTATTTTGGCGGCGATCCGCCGCAAAAGGTGCTGGTCGGGCGCGGTTCGACCAGCAGCACCATACCTGATCCCGATCCCGAGGAAACCTTCGATAACGTGACCTATCAGCTGTACGGCCCGCAGGGCGCGGTCGCCGCGCCTTCCTGCCCCATGCAGGGCTTCGTCGTCAATTACGCCACCACGACGACCGCAGACGCGACCCAGATCATGCAATGCCACGATTGCGCCCAGATACCGGTGCTGGCGGCGCTGGCGCGGCAATACGCGGTATCCGATGCCTGGTTCGCATCGGTGCCCAGCCAAACCTGGCCGAACCGCGCCTTCGCGCACGCCGGCACTTCCAACGGCCGCATCAACAACGGCAGCCCGCCGGATCCGTTTCAATGGGATGTGCCGACCATCTACAACGTGCTGCAAGCGATAGGCAGCAGCTGGTCGGTATACAGCAATACGCTGTTGACGCCGTCGCTGACGCGCACCATGTTTCCCAAGCTGTGGGATCCGCTGCTGAACACGCATTTCAGCCGGTTTACAGAATTTGTCGATGCCTGCGCCAGCGATACGCTGCCGGCCTACAGTTTCATCGAGCCTTGCTTCCTGCTGGAACCGAACGACCAGCATCCGCCGCACGATATCCAGGCCGGCGAGGCGTTTTTGCACGACATCTGGACGGCCGTCAGCACATCCCCAGGCTGGAACAGGACCTTGCTGATCATTACCTATGACGAGCATGGCGGCTGTTACGATCATGTGCTGCCGCCGGCCGGCGCACAGGCGCCGGATGCCGCCAGCGCACCCGGCGACGGCGGTTTCGGCTTCGACCGTTTCGGCGTGCGCGTGCCGGCGGTGCTGGTCTCGCCCTATATCGCCGCGGGCACGGTGTTCCGCTCCGCCACCGGCGTTCCTTACGACCACGCCTCGATACTGGCGACCTTGCGCGACTGGATCGGCATCGCGTCGGCAGACATGCTGCCGAGCAAGCGCATTGCCGCCGCCCCGACGCTGGAGCAGGTATTGACGCTGGCTGCGCCGCGCACCGACCTGCCGCAGATTGCCGCCCCGGCTGCAAACTGGCTGCCGCCGCCAGCGTCAACGCCGCTCAACGATTTGCAGAAAAGCCTGGTGAGCGGCTCGGCGCGGCGTTTCGGCCTCGACCCTGCGGCCACGCTGGACAAGATCCAGACGCGCCAGCATGCGGTGGATTTTTTCAAGCGCCGGCCGACCAGGGTCAATTCTTGAGCGGCGCCGTTCAGCGTCCGTTGCCGTAGCCAGTGTATGGCGTTACGGTGCTCCCGTAGTTGGCAGGCAACAACGCTTCGACGGCCTGGCCGCCGCTTGCCTTCCTGGCATGCGATGGAATGATCGAGCCGGTGACGTATTCCTTCGGCTCGGCATTGGCCGCTTCGTCGGCATCCGTGGGGCTGCTGCTTGCGCACGCAGACATAAGCGGCAGGACAAAGGCGAGCATCAGGGTAGTCTTCATGTAGTCATTCCGTCACGGTAAAAGTGGTTGGAAAACAGAATCCAGCGAGTGCGAACGCATTGATGTCGGGATAATTGCTGTTACTCCCGAGAAATTTAGGTTAGCATATTGCTGTTGTTTTGCCAGCAAGAATTTACCTGGCGCAATGCCTGAATCGACAGGCGCGGATGCATCAGCTGCCGGCGCCTTTATAAGATGCTCATCCGTGGATGACGCTCTGTATAATCCCATCCTCATGTCAACACCAGAATCCATCAAATCACCGCGTTCGCGCGAGATAACGCCACCGCAACGCAATGCCTTGCCGCCTATCGTCTTCCCCGAGGAGCTGCCGGTTTCAGGCAAGCGCGCGGAAATCTCCGCCGCCCTGAGCGCCAACCAGGTCATCATCGTCTGCGGCGAGACCGGCTCCGGCAAGACCACGCAGCTGCCGAAGATCTGCCTGGAGCTGGGCCGCGGCCTGCACGGCATGATCGGCCATACCCAGCCGCGCCGGATTGCCGCGTCCTCGACCGCCAAGCGCATCGCGCAGGAACTCAATTCGCCGCTGGGCGAGCACGTCGGCTACAAGGTGCGTTTCAACGACACCCTGACCAAGGGCGCCTGGATCAAGCTGATGACCGACGGCATCCTGCTGGCCGAGACCCAGACCGATCCCTTGCTGCGCCAGTACGACACCATCATCATCGATGAAGCGCATGAACGCAGCCTGAACATCGATTTCCTGCTGGGCTACCTGAAGCAGCTGCTGCCCAAGCGGCCCGACCTGAAAGTCATCATTACCTCGGCCACCATCGATGCCGACCGCTTTGCGCGCCATTTCGGCAGCGCCGACAAGCCGGCGCCGGTGATCGAGGTGTCCGGCCGCCTGTATGAAGTCGAGGTGCGTTACAGGCCGGTCGACAATGCCGACCGCAGCGGCGTCAGTCCGGGCCATGCGGCCAATGCGGCTGCCGCGGCCAAGCCGAATGCGCCGCAAAGCGCGGCCCAGCGCGACCGCGAACAGCGTGATCTGATGGACGCCGTGGTGGACGCTGTCGACGAGCTGGCGCGCATCGGTTCCGGCGACGTGCTGGTGTTCCTGCCGGGCGAACGCGAAATCCGCGATGCCGCCGAAGCGTTGCGCAAGCACCATCCTGCCCATGTCGAAATCCTGCCTTTGTTTGCGCGTCTGTCAGCGCAGGAGCAGGAGCGGGTGTTCAAGGCCTCCAATGCGCGCCGCATCGTGCTGGCAACCAACGTCGCCGAAACTTCGCTGACGGTGCCGGGCATCCGCTATGTGGTGGACGCCGGCCTGGCGCGCGTCAAGCGCTACAGCTACCGCAACAAGGTCGAGCAGCTGCAGATCGAGCCGATTGCACAATCGGCCGCCAACCAGCGCGCCGGCCGTTGCGGCCGGGTGGCGGCGGGGGTCTGCATCCGCCTGTATGAAGAACAGGATTACCTGCAGCGGCCGAAATTCACCGAACCGGAAATCCTGCGCTCGTCGCTGGCCTCCGTCATCCTGCGCATGAAGTCGCTGCACCTGACCGATGTCGAGACTTTCCCGTTCATCGAACCGCCGCCGGGCCGCGCCATCGCCGACGGCTACCAGCTGCTGCAAGAGCTGGGGGCGGTCGACGACAACAACCTGCTGACCAAGACCGGACGCCAGCTGGCCAAGTTGCCGCTGGATCCGCGCGTCGGCCGCATGATCCTGGCGGCGCTGGATAATGTCTGCCTGAGCGAAATGCTGATCATCGCGGCGGCGCTGTCGGTGCAGGATCCGCGCGATCGTCCGCTGGAGGCGCAGGGCGCGGCTGATCTGGCGCACAAGAAGTTCGCCGATGAAAAATCCGAATTCCTCAGCTACCTGAAGATCTGGAAATGGTTTGAGGACGCTATCGAGCACAAGAAAACCAATCGTCAGCTGATGGATAACTGCCGCGCCAACTTCCTCTCGCAGCTGCGGCTGCGGGAATGGCGCGACGTCCATTCGCAGCTGCTGACGATCGTGCGCGAACAGGGCTGGCGCCTCAACGAAGCGCCCGCCACCTATGAGCAGCTGCATTGCGCCTTGCTCACCGGCTTGCTGGGCAACGTCGGCTTCAAGGCCGACGACGATCCGCATTACCTCGGTGCGCGCGGCATCAAGTTCCACCTGTGGCCAGGCTCGCATCTGTTGAAGAAGGCGGGCAAGTGGGTGATGGCGGCCGAGCTGGTCGACACCAGCCGCCTGTATGCGCGCTGCATCGCCCAGATCCAGCCGGAGTGGCTGGAAAAGGTCGGCGCCCATCTGCTGAAGAAATCGTATGGCGAGCCGCGCTGGGAAAAACGCACGGCGCAAGTGTCGGCCTCCGAGCGCGCTACCTTGTACGGGCTGGTGGTGTACAGCCAGCGGCGCATCAATTTCGGCTTGATCAATGCCGCCGAAGCGCGCGAAATCTTCATTCGCGATGCGCTGGTCGGCGGCGAGTTCGATACCCGCGCGCCGTTCTTTGCCCACAACCAGAAACTGATCCGCGAGATCGAGAACCTGGAGCACAAGTCGCGCCGTCTTGACGTGCTGGTCGACGATGAACTGATCGCGGCGTTCTACAACAAACTGATTCCTGCCGATATCTGCAATGGCATCAGCTTTGAAAAATGGCACAAGGACGTCAGCGTGCAGACGCCCAAGCTGCTGTTCCTTAACCGCGACGACCTGATGCGGCATGAGGCAGCAGGAATTACCACCGAACTGTTCCCGAAAGTGATGCGGGTGGCCGGCATCGAGATGGCATTGTCGTATCACTTCGAGCCGGGCACGCCGCGCGACGGCGTTACCCTGACGGTGCCGCTGTATGCGCTCAATCAGGTCTATGCCGACCGCTGCGACTGGCTGGTGGCCGGCATGCTGAAGGAAAAAGTGCATCTGCTGCTGAAATCGCTGCCGCAGAAAATCCGCCGCAATTGCGTGCCCTTGCCGGACTATGCTGCCGGTTTCTGCGAACGCGTCCAGGCCCGCCACGCGTTCGGCCACGGCAATCTGCTGGATGCGCTGATGGCGGATATCCGCACCGAAACCACGGTGATTGCCCGCAGTACGGACTTCAAGCTGGAAACCTTGCCGGCCCATCATTCGATGAACTTCAAGATCGTCGACGAGCATGGCCGCCAGCTGGATATGGGGCGCAACCTATCGGCCTTGCAGGATGAATTCGGCGGCCAGGCGCGCGAGAGCTTCCAGAAGCTGGCGGAAAACACGGTGGTGACCAGCGATGTGCCGCAGGCGCTGCAGGTGTCGGCGCCGCAAGCGGGACAGAAAGACGCTGCCGCCAAGCCCGCGGACGCCGCGGCGGCCAAGCCGGCCGGCCAGTACAGCATGCTGACCAGCTGGACTTTCGGCGAACTGCCGGAGCTGCTGGAAATCCAGCAGGGCAAGCAGACCTTGATCGGCTTTCCGGCGCTGGTGGACAAGGCGAGCCATTGCGATCTCGAAGTATTCGACGATCCCAACGAAGCGGCGCGCATCCACCGCCTCGGCTTGCGCCGCCTGTTTGCCTTGCAACTGAAAGAGCAACTGAAATTCCTGGAAAAGAATATCCCCGGCTTGCAGCAGATGGGCATGCAGTTCATGGCACTGGGGTCGCAAGAAGAATTGCGCGACCAGATCATCGCCGCCGGGCTGGAACGCGCTTGCCTGCAGTTACCTTTGCCCAGGAATGCGGAGCAGTTCGCGCAGCGCAAGGACGAAGGCAAGTCGCGCCTGGGTTTGCTGTGCAACGAAATCGCCCGGCTGGCCGGCCTCATCCTGGCCGAATACTACGGCTTGCCGAAGAGGCTGCAGGGCGCCAAGGGGCATGCGCAGGCGGTGGCCGATATCCAGTCGCAATTGCAGGGGCTGGTCGGCAAGCGTTTCATCGCCGATAACGACTACGCCAACCTGACGCATTTCCCGCGCTACCTGAAGGCGGTCAACGTCCGGCTGGAGAAATTGCGCGCCGACCCGACCCGCGATGGACGTTTGTTGACGGAATGGCTACAAGTGGCCGTGCCTTGGCAACGGGCGCAAAAAGACCGCGGCAGCAAGAATTCCGATCCCAAGATGAACGAATTCCGCTGGCTGCTGGAGGAATTGCGGGTCTCGCTGTTCGCGCAGGAGTTGAAGACGCCGATGCCGGTATCGGCCAAGCGCTTGCAGAAAGTATGGGAAACCATGCAGCGCTAGGCCGGAAAAGACACGGATTGAAGCGAAGCCGGTGAGATAGCCGCTTTAAAGGCTATTTGGCGTAAAATTGCGCAAAATATATACCTAAACCAACTGATTGATAGAAAACAATGACGATTAAATCCGACAAATGGATACGCCGCATGGCAGAGCAAACCGGCATGATCGAGCCTTTCGAGCCCGGTCAGGTGCGCGAAGCCAACGGCCAGAAGATCGTGTCTTACGGCACCTCGTCTTACGGCTACGACATCCGCTGCGCCAACGAATTCAAGATTTTCACGAACATCAACTCGACCATCGTCGATCCCAAGAACTTCGACGAGAAATCGTTTGTCGATTTCAGCGGCGACGTCTGCATCATCCCGCCGAATTCCTTCGCGCTGGCGCGCACCATGGAATACTTCCGCATCCCGCGCAGCGTGCTGACCATCTGCCTCGGCAAGTCGACCTACGCGCGTTGCGGCATCATCGTCAACGTCACCCCGTTCGAGCCTGAGTGGGAAGGTTACGTGACGCTGGAGTTTTCCAACACCACGCCGCTGCCGGCCAAGATTTACGCTGGCGAAGGCTGCGCCCAGGTGCTGTTCTTCGAAAGCGATGAAATCTGCGAGACGTCCTACAAGGACCGCGGCGGCAAGTACCAAGGCCAGCACGGCGTCACTCTACCAAAAACCTGAAGGTCTGAGATGCCGAAGAACAAGCGACCGGTACCGCGGAAATCCAGCCTTTCCCCTGAAGATAAAGACGAAGCCGTCACCCAGCAATTGTGCAACCTGGCGATCGACCTGGCCGAGCAGGATGGCGACGAAGCCGAGGGCGTGGCTGCCGGCGCCGCCTTGCAGCAGGCCGGCATCGATTTCCACAAGATCATCAAGAAAAACCTGCAGCAGAAAAAAGATGACATCCTGTATGACGCGATTGAGCGCACCAAGTACGCCGATCTCGACGCCTGGCGCTTCCTGAAAGAACAGGTCGAAGAAGCCTCGGAGATCTTGCTGGTGCGCCGCGACGAGGGCAAGGTGCTGGAGCTGAACGCCTTTGTGGTGCCGTTCTTCGCCCACGCCCGCGGCGGCCTCAAGCGCGAGCAGTGCTTCCAGGACCAGGAAGCGTTCGATGCCTTGTCCGCCAGCTTCAAGCAGGCGCAGCTGGAAGGGCCGGATGCTACCGTGGTGCTGGTCAGCCACGCCTACCACCTCGACGAAATCGACAGCATCCGCTACAGCCATTTGTTTGAAATGAACCGCGACGCTTTCGGCGCCATGGCCGACAAGAAACTGGCTGCAACCACCGCCATCGAACGCAGCATCAGCGGCTGGCCGGACAACCAGTTCGGGGCGGACGACGATGCGGTCGAGCTGCGCTTCCTGCTGGGCTTTTCGCTCAAGGCCACCGACGACGCCTTTTATAACGTGCCGGACGATGAAGCCGGCGCCGACGCTTATTTCAGCGCACGGGAAGAGCGCTTCCACGGCTGGACCGAGCAGGTCGCACCCTTGCTCAAGCGCTGCCTGGTCACCGACGGCAGCGAGATCGACCTGCATTTCCTCTACCAGGACTTGTTCCACGGCGGCAAGGAGCGCGGCATCGCCGAGTACTTCACGCTGCAGATGATGTCCGAGCTCAATCACGGCCTCGACCAGCACGGCGTTGCGTCTTTCGACGCCAATGCCGTCGTCGGTCCTGCCGACGTGCGCGGCGACATGGTGCTGCGGGTGAATTTGTACGGCAAGGACGGCGCCTTGCTGGCCTCCTCGGAAAAGCCGCTGGCTGCAGGCGCCGACCTGCAAGTGGAAGTCGACGATACCTACGATGCGCTGCGCACCATCGGCGTCACGGCGCTGGCAGTTGCAGTGAGGTTTGAAGCGGACGGCCAGCCGTCCGAAGTACAGCCTTACGGGGTCGCCTAGACGCGGCGCCCTGATTATTTTGGAGAATTGAGTGACTGAAGAAGACGCACGGAAAATTGCCACCCACCGGCATTACAAAGGTGGCCTGTACCGCTACATCGGCGTGGCAAGGCATTCGGAAACCGAAGAAGCTATGGTGGTCTATGAGCATCTGTGGCCGCATGCGCCGGGCTTGTGGGTGCGGCCGGCGGAGCTGTTCAACGGCTTGCTTGAAAACGGCGCCAGGCGGTTCGCGCCGCTGTAAAAGAAAGACGTAAAAAAACCGGGACGCTCGACTGAGCCTCCCGGTTTTTTGTCGGCCACGCTTATGGCTGTTTTTACTGCCGCACGCAATCCACGAAGTAATCGCGCTTGCCATTGACTTCGCGTTTCACCAGACCATGCACGTCGGTCTCGAAGCCTGGGAACTTCTCGTTGAAATCGCGCGCGAACTTGAGATAGTCGACGATGGTCTTGTTGAAGCGCTCGCCCGGAATCAGCAATGGAATGCCCGGCGGGTAAGGCGTCAGCAGGATCGAGGTGACGCGGCCTTCGAGCTGGTCGATAGGGACGCGGTCGATTTCGCGATGGGCCATCTTGGCAAACGCATCGGACGGCTTCATCGCCGGCTGCATGTCGGACAGGTACATTTCGGTGGTCAGGCGCGCCACGTCGTAGGACTTGTAGGTTTCATGGATCTGCTGGCACAGGTCGCGCAGGCCGAGCCGCTCGTAGCGCGCGTTCTTGCCATGGTTGGCGGCGGCGAACTCAGGCAGGATGCGCCAGATCGGCTGGTTCTTGTCGTAATCGTCCTTGAACTGCTGCAAGGCGGTCAGCAGCGTGTTCCAGCGGCCCTTGGTGATGCCGATGGTGAACATGATGAAGAACGAGTACAGGCCGCACTTTTCGACGATAACGCCGTGCTCCGCCAGGTACTTGGTGACGATCGAAGCCGGGATGCCGCTTTCGCCGAACTTGCCTTCCAGCGACAGGCCGGGGGTGACGATGGTGGCCTTGATCGGATCGAGCATGTTGAAGTTGGGCGCCAGGTTGCCGAAGCCGTGCCAGTCGTCCTCGGCGCGGATAACCCAGTCTTCGCGGCTGCCGATGCCGTCTTCCGAGAAGCTGTTCGGGCCCCACACCTGAAACCACCAGTCCTTGCCCCATTCCTCGTCGATCTTCTTCATGGCGCGGCGGAAATCCAGCGCTTCCAGGATGCTTTCCTCGACCAGCGCGGTGCCGCCAGGCGCTTCCATCATGGCCGCGGCGACGTCGCAGGAAGCGATGATCGAATACTGCGGCGAAGTTGAGGTGTGCATCAGGTAGGCTTCGTTGAAGGCGTCCTGGTCCAGCTGCACGCTTTCCGATTCGCGCACCAGGATCTGCGAGGCCTGCGACAGGCCGGCCAGCAGCTTGTGGGTCGACTGGGTCGAGAAGATCATCGATTTCTTGGCGCGCGGGCGGTCCTTGCCGATCGCGTGCATGTCTTTGTAGAAGTCGTGGAAAGTCGCATGCGGCAGCCAGGCTTCATCGAAGTGCAGGGTCTCGATTTCGCCGTCCAGCATGTTCTTCAGGGTTTCGACGTTGTAGATCACGCCGTCGTAGGTCGACTGCGTGATGGTCAGGATGCGCGGCTTCTTGTTGACGGCTTCGCGCGCAAACGGATTGGCTTCGATCTTCTTGCGGATGCTTTCCAGCGTGAATTCTTCCAGCGGGATCGGGCCGATGATGCCGAGGTGGTTGCGGGTCGGCATCAGGAACACCGGGATCGCGCCGGTCATGATGATCGAGTGCAGGATCGATTTGTGGCAGTTGCGGTCGACCACCACGATGTCGCCCGGCGCCACGGTCGAGTGCCACACCATCTTGTTGCTGGTGCTGGTGCCGTTGGTGACGAAGTAGCAATGGTCGGCGTTGAAGATGCGCGCGGCGTTGCGCTCGGAATCGGCAACCGGACCGGTGTGGTCGAGCAGCTGGCCGAGTTCTTCGACGGCGTTGCAGACGTCGGCGCGCAGCATGTTTTCGCCGAAGAACTGGTGGAACATCTGGCCGATAGGCGACTTCAGGAAGGCGACGCCGCCCGAGTGTCCCGGGCAATGCCACGAGTAGGAGCCGTCCTGGGCGTAGTGCACCAGCGCGCGGAAGAAGGGCGGCGACAGGCCGTCCAGGTAGGACTTGGCTTCGCGGATGATGTGGCGCGCAACGAATTCCGGCGTGTCTTCGAACATGTGGATGAAGCCGTGCAGTTCGCGCAGGATATCATTGGGGATATGGCGCGAGGTGCGGGTTTCGCCGTACAGGTAGATCGGGATGTCGGCGTTCTTGTGGCGGATTTCTTCGACGAAGGCGCGCAGCGATTTCAGCGCGTGGTCGGTTTCTTCAAACGAGCCGGCGCCGAATTCCTCGTCGTCGATCGACAGGATGAAGGCGGAGGCCCGCGATTGCTGCTGGGCGAACTGCGACAGGTCGCCGTAACTGGTCACGCCCAATACCTCCATGCCCTCGGCCTCCATGGCGTCGGCGAGCGCGCGGATGCCAAGGCCGGAAGTATTTTCGGAACGGAAGTCTTCGTCAATGATGACGATGGGGAAGCGGAATTTCATCGAGGTCTCCAGGAGACGGTGGTTGATAACAAGGCTGTGAACGCGGCCGCGAGGCGGCGATTAAAAAACGTTGTACCGCTTGGCGCCGGGGCGTCCGCGGAGTTGCCGGGGTAAGGCAATGCAGCCTATTGCTTACGCGTCGCGGCAGATGGCGACGACACGTAAAACTATTCATTTCATTCAGCAGCAATACTCAGAATTTTCCAATTTTGGTGTCGCTGCCTTCAGCAGCAACGCTCAGCATTTTCAAATTTTAGCGTCGCTGCTTTCAGCAGCAACGCTGAAAAAAGAAAGTCGAATTTTCGCAGATATGTACGAAATTGGGGGTAAAGATGATGGAAATCCTGCATAAAACAACAGATGTCATTCCATCATCAGGCCGGGTCAGCTGCTGGCCTCGCCGGCGCTGGCGGGCCGGCGCTGGTAGACCACGAAAGCGTAGTCGAAACCGTTGGCCTCGGAATGGTGGTTTTCGCGCGAGATTTCCTGCCATTGCAGCGCATCGCGCATTGGGAAAAAGGCGTCGCAGTCGAAGCTGTGAGCGATCTCGGTGACGATCTGGCGCTGCACCAGCTCTTGCGCCGCGGCGTAAATCTCTGCGCCGCCGATGATGAAGGCCTCGGCGTCGCCGACCAGCGCCGCCGCGGCAGCCAGCGAGGGCGCGCTTTCAACGCCGTCGTGACGCCAATCGGCATTGCGGGTGATGACGATATTGCGTCTCAGCGGGAGCGGACGGCCTATCGATTCAAAGGTCTTGCGGCCCATGATGATGGCATGCCCGGAGGTGGTGCGTTTAAAGTGCGCCAGGTCCTCCGGCAGGCGCCAGGGCAAGGTGTTGCGGATGCCGATGCCATTGTTGGCGTCGGTGGCGACGATAATCGTGAGGCGTGAAGTCATTGGCGCGTTGCATGAGCCCGCTTGCGGCGGATTTGTATTAAAGGCGTGATCTTACTATAAGTCTTGGATGGAACTTTGTTGCTGATGCCCGCTCTTAAAAGTCGGGGCCTGTTAACCCGGGCCGGGATATTTTGCTGTAATGGCGCATATCGGGCCATTCTGCTGCCAACTTGGCAAGTTTTTGCCAATCAATGTTGCAAGTCTTGGTCGTTGCTGGCGCAGGCAGTAAAGCGCCACAGCGCACTCATTGCCTGATGGATATAAAAAATTATAGAACACTGATAGACTACCGCCTACTCTCGATGAAGCCTGCAGGGCTTGGTCGGGCAGGTCAATCAAAGCAGTGTCAGATGGGAATCCAATGTATTTGAATTTGTCTCAGCGGACGCAAGCGCGTATTTCCGCTCTAGCCCGGGCGCGCATCGCGATCCTGCCGTTTGCCGCGGCGCTGTTGCTGGCAAGCCCAGGCGGCGCATTTGCCTTCGATTTCAATAACGTTGCCAAGCAGGCAAAGGATCTGGCCGCCAGTTCCTATAGCAAGCCTGAGAGCAATCTGCCCAAGGAAATCAGCAATCTCGATTACGAGCAATACAAGGACATCCGCTTCCGTCCGGAAAAATCCACCTGGCGCAGCCAGAAACTGCCGTTCGAGCTGGCGTTTTTCCATGAGGGCTACTCCTTCGACCAGCCGGTAAAGATCAGCGAGATCAATGGCCAGAGCGTGCGTGAAATCCGTTTCGATCCCAGCGATTTCGATTTCGGCGCCAGCAAGGTTGATCCGCGCAAGATGCGCGCGCTCGGCTTCGCCGGCTTCCGCGTGCACTTTCCCCTGAATACGAACAAATACAAGGACGAAGTCCTGTCCTTTCTCGGCGCCAGCTATTTCCGCGCGCTGGGCAAGGACCAGACCTATGGCCTTTCGGCCCGGGGGCTGGCAATTGATACCGGGCTCAGTTCCGGCGAAGAGTTTCCGCGTTTCACGGAATTCTGGATCGAGCGCCCCAAGGCCAGCGACAAGGAACTGACCATTTACGCGTTGCTCAATTCGCGCCGCGTGACCGGCGCCTATCGCTTCGTGCTGAAGCCGGGCGTGGATACCACGGTCGACGTCAAGGCCCAGCTGTACCTGCGTGAAAACGTCAGCAAGCTGGGGCTGGCGCCGCTCACCAGCATGTTCTTGCACGGCGACAACCAGCGCTCCCAAGTCGAGGACTACCGGCCTGAAGTGCACGATTCGGACGGCTTGTCGGTGGCCTCCGGCACTGGCGAATGGATCTGGCGGCCGCTGGTCAATCCCAAGCGCTTGCTGGTGACATCCTACTCGCTGAGCAATCCGGCCGGCTTCGGCCTGATGCAGCGCGACCGCAATTTTGCCGATTATCAAGACCTGGACGCTCACTATGAGAAGCGGCCCAGCGCCTGGGTCCAGCCCAAGGGCAACTGGGGCAACGGCAGGGTAGAGCTGGTGCAGATCCCGACCCCGGACGAAACCAATGACAATATCGTCGCCTACTGGGTGCCGGAAACGACGCCGAAGGCAGGCCAGGCATTCAATCTGGAATACACTTTGTCATGGCAGAAGGATGCGGAAAAGCGGCCGCCTTTGTCGTGGGTGACGCAGACCCGGCGCGGCCTCGGCGTGCTGAAGAAGAGCGATGACAACAGCATCGGCCTGGCGGTCGATTTTGAAGGTCCGGTATTCAAGAAGCTGTCGGACAAGGTGCAGCCGGAAGGCGTGGTCAGCGCCGACGACAACGGCAAGGTGCTGGAGACCAAGGTGGAGCGCAACGACACCACCGGCGGCTGGCGCATGACGGTGCGGGTACGCCGCAATGAAGACAACAAGCCTGTCGAGCTGCGCGGCTTCCTGCGCGGCGGCAGCACCACCTTATCTGAAACCTGGAGCTACATATTACCGCCCAACTAGACCGCAAACCGATGTCACCGCCGAGTGCAGCCGAACTGCAGGATTCGCCTGATATGACGCCTGGGATCGGTGAGCGTTATCTCGATCGCCTGCCGCTTTCGGCAGCGCGGCGCGCAGCGTTGTCCGCGCAACTGGACGCCGCCGGCGACAGTTCGCTGGCAGCGGTGCACCAGGCCTTGGCCGCTGGCAGCGCTGCCGCCCCCGGCGAGCTGTCGACGCTGGCCCATGCCAACCCGGCCTACGGTTCGGTCGCTGCGCGCTTGCAGCTGGCCTTTGCCGAACCGTCGTCGGCGCAGCCGGCTGCGCAGATCAGCATCGATGCCGGCGGCCGCTCGCGCATCGCGATTGCACCGCCGCTGCAGCGTACGCCGATTGTCGCCCATCCCTGGGGCACCCTGAATCCGCTGGTGCGCTGGGTCGAAGGCGCCAACCGCGAGTTCGACCTGCGTCCGCGCGCCAAGCAGCGCCGCTACAAAAAGGCCGCGCGCTCGACAGCGCTGCCGCAGCCGGAACCAATGCCGGTCGCCGCGGCAGACAGCCAGGATCAGCACGAGAGCAAGTCGCGCGGCAATCTGCGCCGCATCGTGCTGCTGATGCTGATGCTGGCGCAGACCGCGATGGCGACCTATTTCATGAGCGCCGTGCTGCCCTACCATGGCGACAAGCCGCTGGAGCTGGTGACGCTGGGCTTGTTCGCCTTGCTGTTTTGCTGGGTGTCGGCCGGCTTCTGGACCGCCATGGCCGGCTTCCTGGTGCTGATGCGAGGCAGCGACCGCTATGTGATTTCACGCGAAGAGGCCGCGCCGGGGCCGATCCCGGCCAGCGCCAGGACCGCCATCGTGATGCCGATCTGTAATGAGGACGTGACCCGGGTCTTTGCCGGCCTGCGCGCGACCTACGAATCGGTTGCGGCCAGCGGCGAGCTGGACCGTTTCGATTTTTTCGTGCTGAGCGACAGCGGCGACAGCGATATTTGCAGCGCCGAGCTGGATGCCTGGGCCAGCCTGTGCCAGACGCTGGGCGGTTTCGGCCGCATCTTCTATCGGCACCGGCGTCGCCGGGTCAAGCGCAAGAGCGGCAATATCGACGATTTCTGCCGGCGCTGGGGCGCCAACTACAGCTACATGATCGTGCTCGATGCCGACAGCGTCATGAGCGGTGCTTGCCTGACCACGCTGGTGCGCCTGATGGAAGCCAATCCCACTGCCGGCATCGTGCAGACCGCGCCGCGCGCCGCCGGCCGCGACACCTTGTACGCCCGCATCCAGCAGTTCTCGACCCGCGTGTATGGTCCCTTGTTTACCGCCGGCCTGCATTACTGGCAGCTGGGCGAGTCGCATTACTGGGGACATAACGCGATCATCCGCCTGCAGCCCTTCATGGAACATTGCGCGCTGGCGCCGCTGCCGGGCGAGGGCGCATTGGCCGGCGAGATTCTTTCCCACGACTTTGTCGAAGCGGCGCTGATGCGACGCGCCGGCTGGGGCGTCTGGATTGCCTATGACCTGGCAGGCAGCTACGAGGAAATGCCGCCCAACCTGCTGGACGAACTGAAGCGCGACCGCCGCTGGTGCCAGGGCAACCTGATGAACTTCCGCTTGTTCCTGGCGCGCGGCATGCATGCCGTGCACCGCGCGGTGTTCGTGACCGGCGTCATGGCTTATCTGTCGGCGCCGCTGTGGTTCCTGTCGCTGCTGCTGTCGACGGTATTGCTGGCAGTGCATACGCTGGTGGCCCCGGAATACTTCGTGACGCCGGGACAGTTGTTTCCGGTGTGGCCGGAATGGCATCCGGAGCGGGCGCTGGCTTTGTTCACCGCGACGGCGACCTTGCTATTCCTGCCGAAAGTGCTGAGCGTGGTGCTGATCTGGGCCAAGGGCGCACGCGAGTTCGGCGGCGCCTTGCGGCTGACCTTGAGCATGATCATGGAGCTGCTGTTTTCGATGCTGCTGGCGCCGGTGCGCATGCTGTTCCATACGCGCTTCGTGGTCGGCGCCTTCCTTGGCTGGACCATCAGCTGGAAGTCGCCGCCGCGCGAAGATGCGGAAACCAGCTGGGGCGAAGCTTGCCGCCGGCACGGTGGCCATACCTTGCTGGGTTTGCTGTGGGGCGGCGGCGTGTACTGGCTGGAGCCGGGCTTCCTTTGGTGGCTGCTGCCTATCGTCGGTTCGCTGATGCTGTCGATTCCCTTGTCGGTCTTTTCCAGCCGGGTCACGCTTGGCCGCAGCTTCCGCCACGCGCGTCTGTTCGTCATCCCGGAGGAAGTCGATCTGCCGCCGGAGCTTGCAGCAACCACGGCATACAACGACAACGGCAAGACGCTGGCGGGTTTCAACGATGCGGTAGTCGATCCGGTAATCAATGCCTTGCTGTGCGCGGCGGTGACGGCGCGTCCGGCGGTGCCGGCGGCGACCCAGGCGGCGCGTGCCACGTTGCTCGACAGCGCCTTGAAAGGCGGCCCCGACAGCCTGACGCCGCGCCAGAAAAATGCGCTGCTGGACGACCCCCTGACGCTGTCCCGCCTGCATTTCGAGATCTGGAATTCGGCTGCGGCCAACCGGCGCTGGCAGGCTTTGCTCAAAGCCTGAATCAAGGCTTGAACCAAGGCCCGATGCAAGGCCAATCGTCATCATTAAACAAGGAGCACCATGTTACGACGTGATTTTCTGAAAGCGTCGGCGGCACTTGCTGCTGCCGGTTTCCCTGCAAGTCCGCTGCTGGCGGCGGCGAACGCGCCAGGGCAGCTGAAATTCCTGGGCGCGCCGCAGGCTTTCGATTATGCTTGGCTGAAAGGCCAGGCCCGGCAGCTCGCCGCCCAGCCATACAAGTTGCCGGAGAATCATATTCCGGACGAAGTCAAGGCGCTCGACTGGGATCAATACCAGGCCATCGGCTACCGCGACGATCATGCCTTGTGGAGCAAGGATCAGTTGCGTTTCCAGGTCAAGTTCTTTCATCTCGGCCTGTTTTTCAAGAGTCCGGTGCAGATTTATGAATTGAAGAACGGCCAGGCGCAAGAGCTGGCCTACGATCCAGCCATGTTCAATTACGGCAAGAGCGGCCTGAAGGCGGAACACATGCCGAAAGACCTCGGCTTTGCCGGCTTCCGCGTCAATTTCCACACCGACCTGCAGCGCGACATTACAGCGTTCCTGGGCGCCAGCTACTTCCGCGCAGTCGGCGCCGAGTGGCAATACGGTTTGTCGGCGCGCGGCCTGGCGATCGATTGCGGCATGGACCGGCCGGAAGAATTTCCCATGTTCACCCATTTCTGGCTGGAGCGTCCGGCCAAGGATTCGGGCAAGCTGGTGGTGTATGCCTTGCTTGATTCGCCCAGCGTTTCCGGCGCCTACCGCTTCGAGATCCAGCCATCGGCGACCATGGTGATGGATGTCGACGTCGCCCTGTATCCGCGCAAGACCATCGAGCGGATGGGGATTGCGCCGCTGACCAGCATGTTCCAGTATGGCGAAAATGACCGCCGCGCCGGCGCCAGCGACGACTGGCGTCCTGAAATCCACGACTCCGATGGCTTGTCCATGCAGCGCGGCAACGGCGAGTGGGTCTGGCGGCCGCTGGTCAATCCCGAGCATCTGCGTTTCAATGCCTACCAGGACGAGAATCCGCGCGGCTTCGGCCTGCTGCAGCGCGACCGTAACTTCGACCACTACCAGGACGACGGCGTGTTCTACGACCGCCGCCCGAGCTTATGGGTGGAGCCGAAGGCCGGCTGGGGCAAGGGCGCGGTACAACTGGTGGAAATCCCCACGGTCGATGAAACCTTCGACAATATCGTGGCGTTCTGGAATCCTGCCGACAAGCCGCAGGCGGGGCAGGAGCGCCTGTTTGCTTATCGCCTGCACTGGGGCGCCAAGATGCCGTTTGCTTCGCCGCTGGCGCAAGTGGTCGCAACCCGTACCGGCATGGGCGGCGTGATCGGCCAGAAGCGCGCATATTACTCGCGCCGTTTCGCCATCGATTTCGCCGGCGGCGACCTGGCTCTGCTGGGCAAGGACGCCAAGGTGCAGCCGGTGATCAGCGCCTCGCGCGGCAAGGTGGAAATCAGTTCGGCGCGTCCGCTGGACGCGATTCACGGTTACCGCGCGATGTTCGATTTGAAACCGGCCGACGACAGCGTAGAACCGATTGATGTGCGCGTTTATCTGGCCGCAGACGGCCAGCCGCTGAGCGAAACCTGGTTGTATCAGTGGACGCCGCCGGCGCCTGCCAAGCGCACGTACTAGAGCACGTACTAGAGCACGTACTAGAGCACGTCGGGCTTTAGGGCAGGGTGGGCACCGGCGCCCACCCTGCGAGCGCCTGACAGATTTGCAATATACTGTTGGGCTTGGGCCGTTTTTGCCCTGCCTATTTTTGGAGCGTTCCATGTTTGGTTGGTTTGAAAGACTGTTGCATCCTTATCCGGATACGGTCATGACGCCGCCGCCGCGCGGATTTTTTGCGTTTGTCTGGGCCTGCACCAAGGGCTTGCGCCCATACATCGTCGCCATGACCTTGCTGACCGCCGTCACCGGCGCTTTCGAGGCTTTACTGTTTGCCATGATGGGTCGTATCGTCGACTGGCTCGGCCACGCCGAACCGTCCACGCTGTGGACCCACGAAAGCACCAATCTGCTGTTGCTGGCGGCTATCCTGCTGGCCAGTCCCATCGTGGTCGCCTTGCAAAGCATGTTCAAGCAGCAGGCCCTGGCGGGCAACTTCCCGATGCTGCTGCGCTGGAAATTCCATCGCCTGATGCTCAATCAAAGCATGCATTTCTATCAAGACGAATTCGCCGGCCGGGTCGCCACCAAGGTGATGCAGACTTCGCTGGCGGTGCGCGACGTCTGCATGATCCTGTGCGACATCCTGGTGTTCGTGGTGATCTACTTCTTCACCATGGTGGCGGTGGTGGGCAGCTTCAGCGGCTGGATGCTGGTGCCGTTCCTGAGCTGGCTTGCCTTGTATACGCTGGCGTTGCGCTACTTCGTGCCGCGCCTGAGCAAGGTCGCTAAGACGCAGGCCGATGCGCGCTCGCTGATGACCGGCCGCATCACCGATGCTTACACCAATATCGCGACGGTCAAGCTGTTCTCGCACGCCGGCCGCGAAGCCGGCTATGCGCGCTCGGCGATGCAGGAATTCCTGCAGACCGTGCACGGCCAGATGCGCCTGGTGACCAGCTTTGAAATCGTCAACCACACCCTGAGCATGCTGCTGATCCTGAGCACGGCCGGCGCCGCGCTGTGGCTGTGGACCCAGGGCCAGGTCGGCATCGGCGCGGTTGCCGCGGCGACGGCGATGGCCTTGCGCCTGAACGGCATCTCGCATTGGGTGATGTGGGAATTCGCTTCCTTGTTCGAGCAGGTCGGCACGGTGCAGGACGGCATCAATACCTTGTCGCGGCCGCACGCCGTGCTGGACCAGGCCGACGCCAAGCCGTTGCAGGTCAGCCAGGGCAAGCTCGATTTCGAGCAGGTCGGCTTTGCCTACGGCGGCCAGCGGCCGGTGATCGACCAGTTGTCGCTGCACATCCGTCCCGGCGAAAAGATCGGCCTGGTGGGCCGTTCCGGCGCCGGCAAATCGACCATCGTCAACCTGCTGCTGCGTTTCTACGATGTCGAGCAGGGCCGCATCCTGATCGACGGCCAGGACATTGCGCATGTGACCCAGGACAGCCTGCGGGCGCAGGTCGGCATGGTGACGCAGGATACTTCCTTGCTGCACCGCTCGGTACGTGACAATCTGCTGTACGGCCGTCCGGACGCCACCGATGCCGATATGCTGGCGGCGGCAAAGCGGGCTGAGGCGCACGAGTTCATCCTGACCCTGACCGATCCCAAGGGCCGCACCGGCTACGATGCCCACGTCGGCGAACGCGGCGTCAAGCTTTCCGGCGGCCAGCGCCAGCGCATCGCGATCGCCCGCGTGATGCTGAAGGACGCGCCTATCCTGCTGCTGGACGAAGCCACCAGCGCGCTCGATTCGGAAGTTGAAGCGGCAATCCAGGCCAGCTTGTACCGCCTGATGGAAGGCAAGACCGTGGTGGCGATCGCCCATCGTCTCTCAACCATCGCCGCGATGGACCGTTTGATCGTGCTCGACAAGGGGCGCATTGTCGAACAGGGCGATCACCGCAGCCTGCTGGAGCAGGGCGGCTTGTACGCGCGCCTGTGGGCGCACCAGAGCGGCGGCTTCCTGGGCGAGGAAGTGGACGAAGAAACCATGCCGGCCGCAATCGTGGGCGGAGCGCAGACAGAGCCGGCTTAGGCCGCTGCTGTCTGTATTTCCTCTGGACTGAACCTGATCTGAACCTGATGAACCCTGAGTCTGCATCAATGACTGCTGAACCGACCGACAAGTCCGCTGCGCTAAATTCTTTCGGCCATTCCAGTCGCCGCTGGCTGATCGCGATCCTGGCTGGGCTGATTGCGGTCGGCGCCGGCTTCCTGTTGTGGAAAGGGCTCTTGCAGCGGCCGCCTCCGCCGCCCAAGCCGACGCCGGTGCGTCTGCAGACGGAAGCGGTGCGGCGCGGCGATATCGAACAGGCGGTGTTTGCCAACGGCAAGCTGCAGTTGCATAAATATAGCGATGTGATGGCGCAGGTGTCGGGCCAGATCAAGGATGTGCTGGTGATGGTGGGCGATGACGTCAAGGCCGGCAAGATGGTGGTCGAAATCACGCCGACCTTGCCGTCGGCGCGGGTCGAGAGCAATCGCGCCCAGCTGGCGAGGCTGCAGGCGGAGCTGGCGGACCAGCGCGCGCAGCAGGACTTCGCCGAATTGCAATACAAGCGGCAGACGCAGCTGAAAGCGGAAAACGCTACGCGCGAGGAATCCTATGAATCGAGCCGCATGAGCATGTATTCCGCCGCCGCCAAGGTGGAGGCCATCAATGCCCAGATCCGGCAGATCGAGGCGACCGTCAAGGATGATGAGGTAACGCGCAGCCATACCCAGGTGCTGGCGCCGATCAGCGGCACGGTGGTGTCGGTGGGGGCGCGCACCGGGCAGATGGTCAGCGCCGGCCAGCCGGCTGCGCCGCTGGTGCGGATCGCCGACCTCAGCCGCCTGACGGTGCAGGCGCGGGTGGCGGAAATCGATGTGCCGCTGCTGCGCAAAGGCATGACTGCCTATTTCACCACGCCCGGTTATCCCGGCAAGCGCTGGAGCGGCAAGCTGCGGCAAGTGGTTCCGGTGCCGGCCGACGGTTCGGGCGAGCAGGGCAAGCAGACTTTCTATAACGTCTTGTTCGAAGTCGATAATCCGCAAGAAGAACTGATGAGCGGCATGAGCACGCAAGTACGCTTTGTGCTGGCGCAGGCGCGCGATGCCCTGCTGCTGCCGGTGGCGCTGCTGGGCAAGCCGGAAGCCGATGGCAGCTATCGGGTGAAGGTGGTCGGCGCGAATCAGCAAGTTCCGCAAGTTCAGCAAGTCAGTTCGCGCGCGATCAGGATTGGCATCCGCAACCAGCAGATGGCGCAAGTCTTGTCGGGATTGCAGGCCGGCGAGCTGGTTGTAGTGGAATCCGCCCCGGCGCCTGCTGCTAAAAATGCCGCAGCATCCGCCAGCGCTTCCGCGGCTTCGTCTTCCTCCGTACCCGCCGTCAAGGCGCATTGATGGCCAACAGCATGCCCCATTTTTTTCAACGTTCCCCCACCATCGCCGCGGCTTGCTCAAGCACCGTGCTGTTGCTCTTGCTATCGGCCTGCGCCAGCCAGATCGAGATGCGGGAAGCCACGCCCAGCGTCGAGATTCCGCAGAGCTGGGATCTGTCGGCCAACAACGGCGAACAGGACTGGCCGGATACCGGCTGGTGGCAGCGTTTCGGCAGCGAAGAGCTGAGCCAGCTGGTGGCGCAGGGGCAGGCCAGCAACCTGGAAATCGCCGCCGCGGTATCGCGCGTGCGCCAGGCGGAAGCGCAAGCCCGGATCGCTGGCGCGCCGCTGCTGCCGAATGCGGATTTTTCCACCAGCATCAACCGTGCCTTGCCGCTCGCTTCCAGCGGCAGCGCCGTCACTTCGACCAGCGGCCTGGTCGAGATCGGCTACGAAGTCGATTTCTGGGGCAAGAACAGGGCCGGGCTGGTGGCGGCTGAAGCCGCTTTGCAAGCCAATCGCTATGACCGCGAAACGGTGGCGCTGACTGTCACCAGCGGCATCGTCTCGACCTATCTGCAAGTCTTGTCGCTGCGCGACCGCATCGAGATCGCCCAGCAGAACGTCGACAACGCCGAGCGCGTGCTGAAACTGGTGTCGGCGCAGAGCCGCGCCGGCTCGGCCTCGCCGCTGGACCTGGCGCGCCAGCGTTCGGCGGTGGCGGGGCAGCAGGCGGTGATTCCCGATCTGAAACAGCAAGAACGCGAGGCGCAGACCGCGCTGGCGATCTTGCTGGGACGGCCGCCGCAGACTTTTACCGTCAATGAGCCCGGGTTGGCGAAGATCCTGCTGCCGCAGGTGACGCCCGGATTGCCTTCGGAACTGCTGTCGCGCCGGCCTGATATCCGTCATGCGGAAGCCGAACTGGCCGCTGCCAACGCCAATGTCGCCGTGGCGCGCGCGGCGCTGTTCCCCAGCATCCGCCTGACCGGCTCGGCCGGCGGCCAGAGCAACGCCTTGCTGTCGCTGTTCAACGGTCCCAACATGCTGGCCAACCTGGGCGCGGGGCTGGTGGCGCCGATCTTCGACGCCGGCCGCCTCAACAGCCAGCGCGATCTCGCTGTCGCCCAGAAGCAGGAACTGGTGCAGATCTATCGCTCGACCGTGATCGCGGCGCTGTCGGAAGTCGATACCGCGCTCGGCCAGATCCGCAGCCTGGACGAGCAGCGCAAATTGAAAATCACGGAAATGGAACAGGCGCGCTTCGCCTTCGAACTGTCGGAAATCCGCTACCGGGTCGGCGCGGAGGATTTGATGACGGTGCTGGATACTCAGCGGTCATTGTCGGAAGTGCAGAACGAGCTGGGGCAGATCAAGCTGAAGCGGTTGAAAGCGACGGTGTCGCTGTACAAGGCGCTGGGCGGCGGCTGGCAGGATGTGCACGCCAGCCAGGCGCTGGAGCGGCAGGCGGCGACGTCTGGCAAGCCGCTGCCGGATAAATAAGAGCTGTCGCCCCTAGACGGCCACCGGCGCCTTGATATGCGCCTGCGGATGATAGCCGCTGATATCGAAATCTTCGAAACGATAATCGAAAATCGACGCTGGCTTGCGCGTGATGGTCAGCTTGGGCAGTGGTCCCGGCGTGCGCGACAACTGCAGCTCGACCTGCTCTGCATGGTTGGAGTACAGATGGCAATCGCCGCCGGTCCAGATGAAATCTCCCACCTCAAGCCCGCACTGCTGCGCCATCATGTGCGTCAGCAGGGCATAGGATGCGATGTTGAACGGCACGCCGAGGAAAATGTCGGCGCTGCGCTGATACAGCTGGCAGGACAGCTTGCCCTCGGCCACATAGAACTGGAAGAAGGCATGGCAGGGCGGCAGCTTCATCTGCGGAATGTCGGCGACGTTCCAGGCGGAGACGATCAGCCGGCGCGAATCCGGATTGTTCTTGATCTGCTCTACCAGCTGCGTGATCTGGTCGATATGGCCGCCGGACGGGGTCGGCCAGGAGCGCCATTGATAGCCATAGATCGGCCCCAGGTTGCCTTCGCTGTCGGCCCATTCGTCCCAGATCTTGACGTCGTTATCTTTTAGATACTGGATATTGGTCGAGCCGTTGAGAAACCAGATCAGCTCATGGATGATCGAGCGCAGGTGCAGCTTCTTGGTGGTCAGCAAGGGGAAGCCGTCTTGCAGGTTGAAGCGCATCTGGTAGCCGAACACCGAGCGGGTGCCGGTGCCGGTGCGGTCGGTTTTGACGGTGCCATGTTGTTGCACATGACACATGAGATCGAGGTATTGGCGCATTTTTATCTTGATTGCTGAATCTAATTCCAAGATTGTAACGCATCCGGCATGGCTGCCGTCTGAGGCTTATTCCGCCTGCGCCTTGAGGATCCGCGCAATCCGTTCCTGGCTGGGCGGGTGGGTCGACAGGTAGGGCGAGAAAGCGGCGGGCAGGCTGTCGAGCTTTTCAAAGGTGAGCGCCAGCCTGGTCAGGCTGATGCCATTTGTCTTGAACATGGCAATCGCATAATCGTCCGCTTCCAGTTCGATATCGCGCGAGTACTTGAGATCGAGCAGCAACGGCGGAATGCTTGCCACCAAGGCCGAGACGTCGCCGAACAGCAGCGTCGCGGTGGCGCCGACCGCGGACACCTGGATCAGGCGCCGCATCAGGTGGCGCTGGTGCAGGTGGCCGAGTTCATGCGCCAGCACGCCCATCAAGGCATCGTCATCGTCCAGCAGCCTGACCAGTTCGTCGGTGACCACGATGTCGCCGGACGGCAGGGCGAAGGCATTCGGGCCGATCTTGCTTTTGCGGAAAATGATCTGGAATCGCGGCGCCCCTTGGCGCGGCGGCTCAAGCGCGCGGAAGCGGCTGTCGATGGAGGCTTGCTGCGATGGCGGCAGGGTGGATGCGCTGAATACGCGTTCGTCCAGAAAATCCAGGGTGCTGCCGCCGATTTTTCTTTCGACCGACTCGGGCAAGGCATTGGCGATCCAGCCCGATGCTGCCGGCAACAGATATAAATAACCCAGCACCAGGATCAGGACCAGCGCGCCGGCCGCTTGCCCGACGCTGCGCCAGCTTTGCTGCATGCGCACTACCAGCGAGTCGGCGTGGCCGGTGCTCGCCAGCAGTTCGGCAAAGGCGTCGAGATCGATGATTTCAAGATAGGCGCCGTCGGCAAAGGTAACCTTGCGGGTGGCGCTGGAAACCCTTTCCGACACCCGCAGTTCCTCAAGCGGCGCTTGCCGCTGGGCTTCGCCGGAAATGCTGGCGATGCCTGCCGCGACTGTCAGTTCGACCGTATAGCGGTACGAGGTCTTGCCATCGAAATAGAAAGCCCGCACTGCCCGCGCTTGCGTATTCTGCATCTGAGCGCTGCTTTATAGCGACAAGTCGAAATCGAGCAGGTCGGACATGCCTTCGCCGGCGGCGGAGCCCTGCGGTTCTGCATCGGCCAGGAAATGATCGAGCGAGCCTGCCGCCAGCAAGCTTACCGATTCAAGCCTGTATTTGAGCGAGCGGATCTGCGCAAACGGCGTGAACAGGCCCAGCGTGCAGACGATGGCGATCAGGTTGGTGATCATGATGAAAGCTACCCTGGTCCATTTCAGCTTGCTCTGGAATTGATGGTCCGCCAGCCTGGTGTGGTTCCAGATCAGGTTCTGGAACATGGTCAGGGCCAGCGGAACGATCAGGAAGGTCCATGCATACATGGAAAATATCATGCTGAAAAAAGGGCCTGCGTAGGCTGCCGGCGCAGCATGCTTGCCGGCGCCGACACCAGCGCTGGCGACGGCCATGAGGCTGCCGCTGAAGAGTATGCCGATGCCGATATAGCCAAGCACGGCAATGGCGAAACAAATGAGAAAAATTTGATAAAAAGAGCCTACACTGGCGTCAAAGGAAAAATGCGTTGCGCCGAACTTGCTTTCCGTGTGCAGGTATTTTTTAGTGCGTTGATAGGCGAAAGGCGAGAGTAGGCCGAGCGAGAAGGCGGATATCAGCGGCAACACCAGGTAATTGAAGTAGGACTTGCCGGCGCTGCCTTGGAAGCCGAAGCGGATGCCGCGGTAGCTGGAGTTATAGAGCTTGAATTGATAGCTTCTCCAGATCAGCCATGGCATGACCGACAACATCAGCACCAGCGCCAGCAGCCCAAGTTTCGGACTCAGCCTGAAGGCGATCTGGTAGCCGCCGATCAGCACCAGCGCAATGATGCGCCCTTTCAGGATCGCCATCGGGTTGCCGTGGTATTCGAAGCTGCTGCCGGCGACCTGGGTGTTGTCATAGAAATAGCGGGTGCGGCGCACCTTGGCCCAGGCCGAGTAAATGCCGAGGGTGACGATGGATAGTAGAAGATTAACTATCCATATGCGGAAATATTCACTGCCGCGGCCGGAAAAGACGAATGCTTCGGGCGTAGGCTGGTGTGGCGTGGGAGAGTTTGCGGCAAAGCCGGAAGGCGGCGTGCCGGAAGTTACGGTGTTCATCCCTGATTCCCTTTGTTTTATTGGGTTGATTGATTATCCGGCAAGCTATAAAGAATGACAATCAAAGTCTGTGCGGCAATTATTGTTGTTGGTGCAGGGAGTTGCCCACGGTTACAAATTAATGGTTTTCTCCATGAACTTTTCCGGAAGGCGGTCCTCGAAAGCTGGAGACCTTTGTCTCACACGGTCATGCAGTATCCGGTCGTTTTTATCTGGCCAATTTTATCTGGTCATTTTCATATTCATTCGCACCAGCGTGCTGGCCGCACTAGTGCAAGCAATACCATTCAGGAGATCACATGCTTAAATCAGATACGTTTTTCGGCGGCAAGCGAGAAACCCCGACCCCCAATTCACCGTTCAGCGCCAGCAGCAATCTCACTTCCGGCAGTTCTTCCAATATTCCAAAGGCTAGCAACCCTGTGAGCACTCCAGTCAACCACTCGTCGTCCAGCACTAACGAAGTCGGCAGCAAACTGATTGTCGGCCCGAACATCAAGCTCAAAGGCGTTGAGATCACCGATTGCGACACGCTCGTGGTCGAAGGCCGGGTGGAAGCGACCATGAATTCGCGCGTGATCCACATCGCCGAAAAAGGCGCGTTCAAGGGCTCCGCTGAAATCGACCTGGCTGAAATCTATGGCGAGTTCGACGGCGATTTGACTGTCCGTGAAAAGCTGGTGATTTATTCAACCGGCAAGGTTTCCGGCAAAATCCGCTATGGCAAGGTTGTCATCGAAGAAGGCGGCCAGCTGACTGGCGAAGTCCAGGTCGGCACGTCCGCCAAGCCTGCTGCCGCCAGTCCTGCCAGCAGCGCAACTTCCAGCGCCGCAGCAACTGCTTTAGTCTAAAAGCTTGCCGCCGGCCAAGCCGGCGCGCAGCAGTTTCAGCTTTTCCGGCCGGGAACCCCGGCCGGAGTGCGTTATTTGTGCAAAACAACCAGAGTGGCGGCGATCCATTCTGGTTTTTGTCATGTGCATGCAGGCATGCGACAATAGCGCTTTTGGCATTTTGCCAAGCGCCATTTTCAATTGTCCGTACCCGCCAAACTCATGAGCCATCCAGAATATATCCTTACCTTGTCCTGCCTCGACCAGCGCGGAATCGTCCATCGCGTCTCAGGCTTTCTGGCCGATCACGGTTGCAATATCATCGATTCAGCCCAGTTCGGAGACGCTCAGTCCAAATTGTTTTTCATGCGCGTGCATTTTTCGTCGGAAGATGCGGCGATTGCCGACGACAGCCTGCGCGCGGAATTTTCCGCGCTGGCCGGCAGCATGCAGATGAACTGGCAATTGCACGATGCCCGCAAGAAGCCGCGCATGATGCTGATGGTGTCGAAGATCGGCCATTGCCTGAACGACCTGCTGTTCCGCTACAAGAGCGGCCTGCTGCCGGTGGAGATCAGCGCCATCGTCTCCAATCACACCGATTTCTACCAGCTGGCAGCCAGCTACAACATTCCTTTCCATCATCTGCCATTGGCGACAGGCGCCTCGGCTGAAGCCAAGCAGGCGCAGGAAGCGCGCGTGATGGAAATCGTTGAAGCCAACAATATCGACCTGGTGGTGCTGGCGCGCTACATGCAGATCCTGTCGCCGGCCATGTGCACCGCGTTGACCGGACGCGCCATCAATATCCATCATTCCTTCCTGCCTAGCTTCAAGGGCGCCAAGCCTTACTACCAGGCGCATGACCGCGGCGTGAAGCTGATCGGCGCCACCGCCCATTTCGTCACCGGCGACCTGGACGAAGGCCCCATCATCGAGCAGGACGTGGCGCGCGTCGATCATGCGATGGAGCCGGAGACGCTGACCGCGATCGGGCGCGACGTCGAATGCGTGGTGCTGGCGCGGGCGGTCAAGTGGTTTATCGAGCACCGTATCCTGCTCAACGGACACAAGACAGTCGTGTTCAAATAAAGAATTGCGTGGAACGAAAAAATGGCCTCGGTGCGAACCGAGGCCATTTTTTTATTGCACGACGCCTGCCTCCCAGGCCAGCGCGACGTCAGCGCAAGGCATCCACCATTTTTTCCAGCTTGACCGCATCGGCGCTGAACTGGCGTATGCCTTCCGCCAGTTTTTCGGTCGCCATCGCATCGTCGTTCAGCATGGTGCGGAAGATGGTTTCATCCAGGTCGATTTTCGCCAGGTCGCTGTGCTGTGCGACTTCTGGGCTGAGCTTGCGGCTGACCGCTGTGTCGCTTTCGGCCAGCGCCTGCAGCAGTTCGGGGCTGATGGTGAGCAGGTCGCAGCCGGCCAGTTCGATGATTTGCGACGTATTGCGGAAGCTGGCGCCCATGACTTCGGTGGCGTAGCCGAACTTGCGGAAATAGCTGTAGATCAGCTTGACCGACTGCACACCAGGATCGTCGGCGCCGCTGTAGTCATGACCGCTGGATTTCTTGTACCAGTCGTAGATGCGGCCGACGAAAGGCGAGATCAGCTGCACCTTGGCTTCGGCGCAGGCAATTGCCTGCGGCATCGAAAACAGCAGGGTCAGGTTGCAATGGACGCCGGCCTTTTGCAGCACTTCCGCCGCCCGGATGCCTTCCCAGGTGGAGGCGATCTTGATCAGCACGCGGTCGCGGTCTATGCCGGCCGCCTCATACAGCTTGATCAACGCATGGCCCTTGTCGATCGTGCCCTGGGTATTGAACGACAAGCGCGCATCGGTTTCGGTGGAAACACGGCCCGGAATCAATTTCAGGATTTCCTGGCCGAAGGTGACCAGCAGGTGATCAATGATCTCTTTCGTCGACAACTGGCCGTGATCTTTCACCGCCCGCGCCAGCAGGGGCTGGTATTCCGGCTTCTGCACAGCTTTCAGGATCAGCGACGGGTTGGTGGTGGCGTCGCGCGGCGCAAACGCCTTGATTGACTGGAAATCGCCGGTATCGGCGACGATGGTGGTGAATTGCTTGAGTTGTTCGAGTTGGTTCATGGCAGCGTAGAAAAGCAGAGACTGTTAATCGGAAATGCCTTTCTGCCATTCTACGCATTTTATGCGCTTCTGCCACAGTTGGCAGAAGCAGTGCTGTCCTACATTTTTATTGCAGCGAGCTGCGCTCGGTTCAGCTGATCCGTTCTTCCGTCTTGGCGTCGAACAGCACCGCCTTCGACAGGTCGAAGGCCAGTTGCATTTCATCCTTCGGCTTGGCTGCCGCGCGCGGGTGCGTACGGCAGGTGACGCGGGCGTCATTGAAAGTGGTGAACACCAGGGTATCCGGACCGGTTGGCTCGGTCAGCTCCACTGTGCAGGCGACTTCGGTCGGATGATAGTTGCTGTCGGTATCGCCGGTATCCGAGGTGCGGGCGCTTTGGGCGTCGGTGACATGTTCCGGACGGATGCCGAGGATCACTTCCTTGCCGAGCCAGGCGCCGATTTCCGGCCGTTGCGCCTGGGCCGGCGCCAGCGGCAGCAAGGTCTTCCTGCCGTCGTGGAGCAGTTCGAAAGCCGGGCCATGGCCGTTCGCCACCAGATTGCCGCGCATGAAGTTCATCGATGGCGAGCCGATGAAGCCGGCCACGAACAGGTTGCTAGGATTGTCGTAGATTTCCTGCGGACTGCCGAACTGCTGCACCACGCCGTCCTTCATCACCGCAATGCGGTCGCCCAGGGTCATCGCTTCGATCTGGTCATGCGTCACGTAGACGATGGTGCTGCCCAGGCGCTGGTGCATCAGCTTGATTTCAGCGCGCATTTCGACGCGCAGCTTGGCGTCCAGGTTGGACAGCGGTTCATCGAACAGGAACAGCGACGGATCGCGCGCAATCGCGCGGCCCATGGCGACGCGCTGGCGCTGGCCGCCCGACAGCAGGGCCGGCTTGCGGTCCAGCAGGTGGGTGATCTGCAGGGTGTTGGCGACCCGTTCGACGATCTGTTTCTGTTCGGCTTTGGGGACCTTGCGGATGCCCAGGCCGAAGGAAATGTTTTCGCGTACTGTCATGGTCGGATACAGCGCATACGACTGGAACACCATGGCGATGTCGCGCTCCTTGGGCGGCACGTCGTTGACGCAGCGGTCGCCGATCATGATCTGGCCTTCGGAGACTGTTTCCAGTCCGGCGATCATGTTCAGCAAGGTAGATTTGCCGCAGCCGGAGCCGCCCACCAGGATCAGGAACTGGCCGTCTTCGATTTCGAGATCGATGCCCTTCAGGACTTCATTGCCGTTCGGGTAGACCTTGCGCACATTGCGAATTGATAAGCTTGCCATCTTTGATTCATTCCTTAAATTTTATTCATCGCACGGCCGCGCCCAAGGCGGCAGCCGATCGCTTCGATTTAGCCCTTGACCGCACCCGCAGTCAGGCCGCGCACAAAATATTTCCCGGCCAGCAGATACACCACCAGGGTCGGCAGGGCGGCGATGATGGCAGCCGCCATGTTGACGTTGTATTCCGTCACGCCGGTGGAAGTATTGACCAGGTTGTTCAGGGCGACCGTCACCGGCTTGGCGTCTGAGCCGCCGAACACCACGCCGAACAGGAAGTCGTTCCAGATCTGCGTGAACTGCCAGATGAAGCAGACCATGAAAATCGGCAGCGACAGCGGGAAGATGATCTTGCGGTAGGTCATGAAGAAGCCGGCGCCGTCGATACGGGCTGCCTTGACCAGTTCTTCCGGCACCGTGACATAGTAGTTGCGGAAGAACAGGGTAGTGAAGGCAATGCCGTAGACGATATGCACAAACACCAGTCCCGGCGTGGTATTGGCCAGGTTGACGGTGCCCAGCAGGCGCGCCATCGGCAGGATCACGACCTGGAACGGGATGAAGCAGCCGACCATCAGCGCCGTGAACAGGATCTCGGAACCGCGGAAACGCCAGTGCGCCAGCACATAGCCGTTGAGCGAACCGACCAGGGTCGATATCAGCACCGCAGGCACCGCCATCTTGATCGAGTTCCAGAAGAAAGGCTGCAGGCCGTTGCAGTCGACGCCGGTGCAAGCGCTGCTCCAGGCTTTGCTCCAGGCGGCGCCTGTGGGCGACATCGGCAGCGACAGCAGGTTGCCGGAACGGATTTCATCCAGCGTTTTGACGGAAGTGCTCAGCATCACGTACAGCGGCGCCAGGTAATATAGCGCGCACAAGACCAGCAGCGTGTAGATCACCACGCGGCCGGCGGTCAGTTTGCTGCCTTCGTTATAGATGGTATTGCTGGTGCTGTCAGCGGCCATTGCGCGCTCCTTTTGTTTCCAGGTACATCATGGGCACCAGCACTGCCAGTACGGTAGCCAGCATCATCATTGCCGATGCCGCGCCAAGGCCAAGTTGACCGCGTGAGAAAGAAAATTGATACATGAAAATTGCCGGCAGGTCGGAGGAAGTGCCCGGACCGCCCGCAGTCAGCGCCATCACCAGGTCAAAGCTCTTGATCGCGATATGCGCCAGCACCAGCAGCACGCTGAAGAACACCGGACGCAGCGCCGGGATGACGATGCGGCGATAGATGGTCGGCAAGCTGGCGCCGTCCACCATGGCAGCCTTGATGATGCTGTCGTCGATGCCGCGCAGGCCAGCCAGGAACAGCGCCATGACGAAGCCGGATGATTGCCAGACGCCGGCGATCACCACGGTATAGATAGAGAAGTCGGAATTGACCAGCCAGTCGAAATGGAAATTGGCGAAGCCCCAGTCGTGCATCATTTTTTCCAGGCCCAGGCCGGGATTCAAGATCCATTTCCAGGCGGCGCCGGTGACGATGAACGATAGCGCCATCGGATACAGGTAGATCGCGCGCAGCGCGCCTTCGGAGCGGATTTTCTGGTCCAGCAGGATCGCCATGATCAGGCCGATCGCCAGGCAGAACAGAATGAACAGGCCGCCGAAGATGCCCAGGTTGGCGGCAGCTACCCACCAGCGGTCCAGGCCGAACAGCGCGACGTATTGATTGAAGCCGGAAATTTCGTAATTCGGCAGCATCCGCGAATTGGTCAGCGACAGCCAGGCGGTCACGGCGATGAAGCCGTATACGAAGACCAGCGAGAGGATGATAGTGGGTGACAATACCAGGCGTGGCAGCCAGGCATCGGCGATTGCCGCAATCCGCCCTTGCTGCTTGGGCGTGTGGCTTGGACTCCCGACAGCGGCGGCTGTATAGGGGAGGGTGTGATCGGACATGCAAGTCTCCTGAAGCAGGATCAAAACCGTGTCCGGCAATGCGGTGCCAGCCATTGCCGGACAGGGCGGGGGCCGGGATCGATCTTACTCGCTCCGGCCCCTGTTCTCATTTACGACGCTTATTTACGTTGCTTATTTACGTTAATCAAGTAACAAAACTAAGCAATCAAACAACGGCTTATTGTGTCTTTGCTGCTTTTGCCAGCGCCTGTACCGCAGCCTGCGAAGTCATGTTGGAGTTCATGAACTTCGAAACCACGTCCAGGATAGCGCCTTGTACGGCAGAGTTGACCGCCATGCCGTGCGCCATGCTTGGCTCCAGCGTGCCCGCTTTGCTCGAGGCAGCCATGTCATCCATCGACTTGGTGGCGCAGCTGTCGAACTTGGTGCGGGGGATATCAGGACGGACCGGGATCGAACCCTTGTTCAGGTTGAAGATTTCCTGGAATTCCGGGCTCATGATGGCCGTTGCCAGGGTCAGCTGCGCTTTTTGCGAGTCAGGATTCTTGACCTTGAACATGGCGATCGAGTCGATGTTGTAGGTATACGACTTGTCAGTGCCTGGTGCAGCCACGCAGAGGAAGTCCTTGCCTGGCTGCTTGCCGGCGGCAGTGAATTCGCCCTTGGCCCAGTCGCCCATGAACTGCATGCCGGCCTTGCCGTTGATGACCATGGCAGTGGCCAGGTTCCAGTCACGGCCGGCGGCGTTCTTGTCGATATAGCCCTTGATCTTGCCCAGCGTGTCGAAGGTCTTGATCATGGTCGGGCCGGTCAGGGTGGCCGGATCGAGCTTGACCAGCGCCTTGTTATAGAAGTCGGCGCCGCCTACGCCCAGCGCAACGGTTTCAAATACGGTCGCATCTTGCCAAGGCTGGCCGCCGTGGGCGACGGCGATGAAGCCGGCCTTCTGGATCTTGTCGGCGGCATCAAAGAATTCAGGCCAGGTGGTTGGGGTCTTGGCGCCGGCTTTTTTCAAGACTTCCGGATTGATCCACAGCCAGTTGACGCGATGGACGTTGACCGGCGCTGCCACGTAGTGACCCTGGTACTTCATGGTGTTGGAGACGACCTTAGGCAGCAGCGAATCCCATTTGCCGGCAGTGGCTGCGGCATCGATGTTGGCCAGCACGCCTTCCTGGCCCCATTCCTGGATCGAAGGTCCCTTGATCTGCGCCGCTGTCGGAGGGCTGCCGGCGATGACGCGGGCTTTCAGGGCAGTGGTCGCGTTTTCACCGGCGCCGCCGGCGACTGCGAAGTCCTTCCAGGTCACGCCCTTGGCTTCCATGATCTTTTTCAGCTCGGCGACCGATTTAGCTTCGCCGCCGGATGTCCAGTAGTGGAGTACTTCCACTTCAGCCGCATGGACTGCCGCGGCGCTGGACAGCAATGCAGTGGTGGCGAATACCGATTTTATTATTTGACTCAGTTTCATTCTTGTCTCCTGTGTTGAAAAAATGCATGCGATGCATATGATTAAGCGCTTGGTCATTGCTGCCTGATCCGAGCGCCTGATCTGATTGTCGCCCTGCCTGCCGCTCTCCGGGAGCGGTCATGCCTGGCTTGCCTTTGTTGCTCCTACCTGAAAATCCGTTCCAACGTGCAGCGGAACGCCAAACCGTCGCTGCACCAGCTGTTTGCGCAAAGCCAGGCTCTGCGAACATGCCAGTCCATGTGTATCATGTGAAAACTAGTAAAACTACATGCGATCTTGAGTTTACCTGCAAATATCCGGGTTTTACTCTCTGCGCCGCTTGTAATTGTAGTAATGCTACATTAATATTGCAATATAAGTTTTTTATTTATTACAAAAATTTTGATGCAACCCAATATTCCTTTTACATTCACCTTATTTGGCGCTACCGGCGATTTGTCGATGCGGAAGATTCTTCCTGCGTTGTTTGTTGCCCATAGGGAAGGAAAGTTGCATCAGGACGGGCGCATCATCTGCGTCGCCAAGCAGGATTTCAGCCAGGAAGACTATCTGGCCTGGGTCAGCAAGAGCGCCGCGCCCTATGTCAAGGGCGGCGGCGTGCAGGATGCGGCCGTATGGCAGGCTTTCCTGGCGCGCCTGACTTATCTGCCGCTGGATCTGCTGGACAGCGCCGGCTACCAGGCCCTGGCGCAGAAACTGGCCGCTGGCAACGCGGTTTCGGTGTTTTATCTGGCTACCGCGCCGGCGCTGTTTGAGCCGATTTGCGCCAACCTGGCTGCCAGCAAGATCGATCTGTCGCAAGCCCGGGTGGTGCTGGAAAAGCCGCTCGGCCACGATTTGCTGTCTTCGCGCGCAATCAACGATGCGGTAGCGCGCGTATTCGCCGAAGAACAGATTTACCGCATCGATCATTACCTGGGCAAGGAGGCGGTGCAAAACCTGCTGGCCCTGCGCTTTGCCAATTCGCTGTTTGAGCCTTTGTGGCGGCGCGAGTCGGTGGCCCATGTACAGCTGACGATTGCCGAGCAGCTGGGCGTCGAAGGACGCGGCGATTTTTACGAAGGCACCGGCGCCCTGCGCGATATGGTGCAAAACCATCTGCTGCAATTATTGTGCATGGTGGCGATGGAGCCGCCGACGTCGATGGATGCCGATGCGGTGCGCGACGAGAAGCTGCGGGTATTGCGCGCCCTCAAGCCGTTCTCGCCGGAAGACATGGAACTCAAGGCGGTGCGCGGCCAGTATGTTTCCGGCGCGGTGGAAGGGCAGTCGGTGGCCGGCTACCAGCAGGAGCCGGGTGTGGCGCTGCAGTCGCGGACCGAAACCTTCGTTGCCCTGCATGCCGAGATCAACAACTGGCGCTGGGCCGGCGTGCCGTTCTTTTTGCGCACCGGCAAGCGCCTGGCGCAGCGCACCGCGGAAATCGTCATTACCTTCCGGCCTATCCCGCACGCCATCCTGCCGATGCCGGGCGGCCAGGCCGGGGCCAGCAGCAATCGCCTGGTGATCCGGCTGCAGCCGGACGAATCGATCCAGCTGCATTGCCTGGCAAAACAGCCGGGCGACGGCATGACGGTGCAGCCGGTTGCGCTCGACCTGGCGTTCGACCAGGCTTTCAAGCAGCGCCGGGCAGAAGCCTATGAGCGCTTGCTGGTGGATGCGATCCGCGGCAATTTGTCGCTGTTCGTGCGGCGTGACGAGCAGGAAGCCGCCTGGCGCTGGGTCGAGCCTTTGCAGCGCCACTGGCAGACCAGCAGTGCGGCGCCCAAGCCTTATATGGCCGGCAGCTGGGGGCCGACCGCATCGTTTGCGATGATGGAGCGGGCCGGCGCCCAATGGCCGGAAGACCGTTGAAGAGCGCATCCTGACTGAAGATTTTGACTGCAGATTTTGACGAATCAAGAAACAAATTCAGAAGCGAGGCAGTAATCTTGCCGCCGCTTCGTCCTACCAACAGTATGAGTATTTAAGTGAAAGTTTTACACCATGTCTTCATCCACGATCATGAGTGCTAGCGAGATTTCGGCGACTAGCTATCTGGATGGTCCGCGTCTGCTGGCAGACGTCGGCGGCACCAATGCGCGTTTTGCACTGGAGCGTGCACCGGGCCAGATCGATACGATACAGACCTTGCGCTGCGCCGATTACGCGGAGTTCGCGCTGGCGGTAGAGGCGTACCTGGCTTATAGCGCAGGTAGCGGCGCCCATGCGCAAGTGCGCCACGCTGCGATTGCGATCGCCAATCCGGTGCAGGGCGACGACATCAAGATGACCAATCACCATTGGGAATTCTCGATCGAGAGCACGCGCCGCCGCCTGAACCTGGATACGCTGCTGGTGGTCAACGACTTCACCGCGCTGTCGATGTCTTTGCCGCACCTGGAGCAATCGCATTGCGTCCAGATCGGCGGCGGCAGGGCGCTCAGCGGCGGCGTGGTCGGGCTGGTCGGCGCCGGCACCGGACTCGGCGTCGGCGGCCTGATTCCTACCGAAGGGCGCTGGATTGCGCTTGGCAGCGAAGGCGGCCACGTCACCTTCGCCCCGGGCGATGCGCGCGAGGCTGCGGTGCTGGCTTACTGCTGGCGTACCTATTCCCACGTGTCGGCCGAGCGCCTGGTGTCCGGTCCCGGCATCGAAATGATCTATCAGGCGTTGGCGGAGCTGCAAGGCGTCGCCAAGCTCGAGCCGCTGCAGACGGCGCAAATCGTCGAACGCGCCTTGCAAGGGCAGGACGGCTTGTGCATGGAAGTGGTCGAATGTTTCTGCGCCATGCTGGGCACCGTGGCGGCTGACGTCGCCGTCACCCTGGGCACCTTGGGCGGCTTGTACATCGGCGGCGGCGTGGTGCCGCGCCTGGGCGATTACTTCGCGCGCTCGCCGTTCCGCGCCCGTTTTGAAAACAAAGGACGTTTCAGCAGCTACCTGGCGAAAATCCCGACCTTTGTCATTACCGCGCCGTATCCAGCGTTCGTGGGCGTGGCGGCGATTCTTTCCGAGCACCTGGGCGGCGGCAACGCCGTGCCTATCCTGGAAAAGATCCGCAAGGCGCGCGACCAGTTTTCGCCGGCAGAGCAGAAGGTTGCGAGCCTGATCCTGGCGCACCCGCGCGCGGTGATGAGCGAGCCGATTTCGGAAATCGCCCGCCGTGCCGACGTCAGCCAGCCGACGGTGATCCGTTTTTGCCGCACCATGGGCTGCCAGGGGCTGGCCGATTTCAAGCTGAAGCTGGCCTCGGGCGTCACCGGTACGGTGCCGGTTGCGCACAGCCAGGTGCATGTGGGCGATTCTTCGCTCGACGTTGGCGTGAAAGTGGTCGACAACACAATCTCCGCCATGATGGAGGTGCGCGATAACCTCAACGCCGATACCTTGTCGCGCGTGATCGAAGTACTGAGCCAGGCCAGCCGCATCGAATTCTACGGTTTCGGCAGCTGCGGCCTGGTGGCGGAAGATGCCCAGCAAAAATTCTTCCGCCTTGGCATTCCGTCGTCGGCCTACACCGACCCGCAGCTGCAGGAAGTGTCCGCCGCCATGCTGAAGAGCAGCGACGTGGTGGTGGTGATCTCGAATTCAGGACGCCTGCGTCATCTGGCGCCGGCGGTGGAGGTGGCGGTGCATTCCGGCGCCACCATCATCGCGCTGGCGCCAAGCAATTCGCAGCTGGCCAAGCGTGCCCATTACACGCTGGCGGTCGAGCATGATGAGAGCAGCATGATGCATATTCCGATGGTGTCGCGGATCTTGCTGCTGCTCTTGATCGACGTGCTGGCGGTCGGCGTCTCGCTCAACCGTTCCAGTCCTTTTGCCGAACTGCAGCGGCAGGCCAAGCGTGGCATCCTGACCCATATCGCCGCGCTGGACGAATCGGCCAGCGACAAGATCACCGCCGAAGGCGGCAAGGCGGTGCCGTCGGCGCGTGCCGATCAAGAGGTGACCTTGTCGCCGAACGTTATCTCACACATCAAATAAATGGCAATCCGGCTGCCGGTTCTCTTTCCTGAAAGAGGCCGGCAATGCCTGTCTGGATTATCCTGCGCAAGGTATCGCCGGCGGCGATGTATAGCAGCGCCAGGCGACGCGTACAAGCGACAGCATCAGCACGGCTACAGCCGGCCCAGGCATGGGCGCGGTCGAGGATGCGCGTGAGTCGCTGCCTTTAGGGCCGCGTATTTCAAGCGCCGGGTAGGCCACGGCAACCAGCAGGAAAATAGCCCATTGCAACAGGATTGCCGGCTGCAACAAAGCTGTCGCCCACAAAAAATGCCCATTCGCACGCGAATGGGCAAAGTCTGGGAGTTACCCAGGGACGTCTTTCACTAATGCCACTCTTCGCAGCAAGCACTACAAGGCAGTACTAACAAGAATGATCGGCGCGCCGAGCTCAAGCGGCGCGCCAACGACGCTTGCTATCTTTAGAACGAGTGGCTGATACCAGTGTAGAACGTGTTTTGGTTCTGTCCAGTCAGGCCAGTGCTGTCGCCGGTTTGCACTTGGAAGTCTGTGTTGGAACCATTGCGGATAGTACCGATGCTCGCGTACAGCAGAGTGCGTTTGGACAGGCTGTAATTGGTGCCCAGCATGAACAGGTTTGCGCTGCCGACGTCGTGGTTAAGCTTGACGTGATATGCCGCGCCGATCAGTGTCAGGGCAGGGGTCACCTGGTAGTTTGCGCCGAGCCAGAACTGATTGGCTTTGTTGGCTGCGCCTATGCCGCTGGTCGCCAGAGGCTGTGCCGGAGCCGACAGATTTTGCCAGCCAGCGTACAGTTTCGCTGGACCGAAGGTCACGTTGCCGCCGACAGTGATTTCCTTGGAGCGCGAGAACAGGCTGTCGAAAGTGCCGTTTTCGTCACGTGCGGTGTCATACATCGCCAGCAATTCATAGGTTGGCTGCACGAAACCGATTGCGAGGCCGGTGCTGTTGCCGATCCCTGAACCAGCTGGTCCGCGGGTAGTCGATCCTGCCGCTTCGCCGGCGCCGTACATGGCGTGGACGTAGAGGCCGCCCATGGTATCAGGCGTGACGTACTGGATCTGGTTGCTGGTTTGCGGCCAGTTGCGGCCTTTGAACAGAGTCGAAGTGCTCATGTTCTGTTGGCCGGTCGGGTCGATGCTCCATACGCGGTCGCTTGGCAGTGCCAGGTCGCGGCCGATTTTCACGGTACCGAAGCCACCGTTCAAGCCAACGGTCGAGCGACGGTTAAACAGGCCAGTGCCGTTGAAACGGCCAGTGTCGGCCTGGAATCCGCTTTCCAGTGTGAAAATCGCTTTCAAGCCGCCGCCCAGATCTTCGGTGCCCTTGAAGCCGATCATGCTGGTGCCCCATTCGTTGCCGCCGACACCCCATTGGCCGCCACGGATGGTGTTGCCGTTCGCGTCTTTGCCTACTTGATTGCTTTGGTAGTTGATGCCTGCGTCAACGCGGCCGTAGATGGTCACATTGGTTTGTGCTTGGGCCTGGCCGGCGAAGGCGCATGCCAGGACAGCGGCAACCGCGAGCGGCTTGGCTTTCAGAACAGATTTTCTCATTTCATCTCCTAAGTAAAAATGTGGCGTTGACCACTGCTTTCCGAGTCTTGTGCTGCTCGAAATTCTTGAATCGGACTTTGCTTATTGCGTGTACCTGCTTGCTGTACTTTGCGTTCAATTAATGCCGATTTCTTTATTGGTAAGAATGGTAAACCGATTTATGAAATTTTTGTTTTATTTGTGTAGTTTTACTATATTTCTGTTGCTAATTTACAGCACTGTCTGATTTCCTATGCGCGCGGTTACTAGTTGCGACAGCAGGATGGCCTATCAAGAATGCCCGGATTTGGCGAGTTTTTATTTTGTTTTCTTATGGGAATGTTTTTTGCTGTATTTTTACTACAAGTAATTTTGATACATTTACGCGCATCGGGGGCGTCCTTGCCGCCGCGGCTGCAGCAATCCTAGGTTTTCCCCAGCAAGGCATGTACCTGCGCCAGTTGCGGCGGCTTGGCGCCGGCATTCAGGCAGGCGGCTGAACCGCAGGCAACTGAAAACTGCAGATGCCGCAACCAGTCGGGGCCGGTGGCGTTGGCGGCAGGTGCTGCATTCGATTCTTGTATCAGCGAATAGATCAGGCCGGCGATGCCGGCGTCGCCGGCGCCCACCGTGTCGACCACCTTGATGGGCGGCGGCGCCACTTGCCAGTATTCGGCGCCGGCATGGATGGCGGCGCCCTTGGCGCCCAGTGTCAGCAGCACGGTGGCGGACGGGTTGTAGCTGCGCAGGGTAGCCAGAGCGGCTTCGGTATCATCGTTGCGGAACAGGCCGACCAGGTCTTCGTCCGACACCTTGATCACATCCGCCAGCTGCACCATTTTTTTCAGCACGCTGTCGTAGCGCTGGTCCATCACATTACGGAAATTCGGGTCGTAGCTGATCTTGACGCCGCGGGCGTGCAGGTCCTCGGCCAGTTCGATCAGGTGCCCGGCCAGCGGCGCGCGGGTCAGGCTGATGCCGCCGAAATGGACCCACTGCGCCGCCTGCTGCCAGCCTTCGGGCAGCAGCGCGGGATCGAAGGCAAGGTCGGCGCTGTTGTCGCCGATGAAATTGTATTGCGGCGGCGTGGTTTCATAGACCACGGCCAGCAAAGGTGAACGCGCGGCGCGCTGCAGGAAGCGCAGGTCGAGCTCGGCGGCCTGGCTGGCGGCGTACAGCTCGTCGCCGAACCAGTCCTGGCTGATGGCGCCGGCAAAGGCGGAAGGCGCGCCCAGGCTGGCGGCGGCGCGCGCTACGTTCCAGGTCGAGCCGCCGGTCTTGCTTAGCCATTGGTCGGCGCCGACCCGTATCAGGTCGGTAAGCGCTTCGCCGGCGCTGACGAATTGGGGCAGGGAGTGTGCGGGTTTGCTTGTTTCAGACATGACGGCATCCATGCAATGTGAAGTGTGATCTATATTATTTATTCAAGCGGGCTGCCGACAGCTGCCAGTGCTTCCAGGTAGGCGCCCATCGGATGATAGAAATCGGTCTTGCCGTGCGGCGGTTTTTCCGCGCCGTAGCGCCGGTTGTCGCGGTGGAGGATGCGATACCAGCCGCCGCGCTCCTGGTCGATCAGGTGCGTGCTGCTGTAGGCCCATAATTTTTCGTAGCTGTCCCAGTACGCGGCATCGCCGCTGCGCTGGGCCAGCAGGGCGGCAGTCGCCAGCGATTCGGCTTGCACCCAGAAGTACTTGTCGCTGTCGCAAACGCTGCCGTCCGGCGCCAGGCCGTATACCAGGCCGCCGGATTGCTGATCCCAGGCGGCCGGCATGGTGGCGTCGAACAGCGCGCGCGCACGCGGCAGCAGCCAGCCGGCATCGCCTTGCAAGTGCCGGCGATGGCGTTCCAGCAGCAACAGCAGTTTCGACCATTCCGTCATGTGGCCGGGCTGGAAGCCCCAAGGGCGGAACATATTGCTGCTGTCATGCCGGTTGTATTCCCAGTCTATGCTCCAGTCGGCATGGTAGTGTTCCCAGATCCAGCCATCCGCCATGGCGGCCTGCCGCACAGTGACGTTATGCGCCAGCAGTTCGGCGCGCTGCAGGTAGCGCCGCTCGCCGGTCGCTTCAAAGGCGGCGATCAGGGCTTCGCAACTGTGCATGTTGGCGTTCTGGCCGCGGTAGGGCGACAGCACGCCGTCCGGCGTCGCTTCGTCGGCATACAAGCCGTCGGCTTCCGACCAGAACAGCTTTTCCATCAGTTCAAAGGTGGCGCCTATGCCGTCGGCTGCCTCGCTGATGCCGATGCGCGCCGCGTGCGCATGCGCCAGCAGCACGAACGCCAAGCCGTAGCAATGCTGGGTGCGGTCAACGGCGGCGCCGTTTTCCAGCACCCAGGCATAGCCGCCGTACGACGGTTGCCAATGCTGTTGCTGCAGGAAGCGCAGACCATGCCGCGCGGCTTCACGATATTCTTCCTTCCCGTCCAGGCGCCAGGCCAGCGCATAGCAGAACACCATGCGGCTGCTGTTGACCAGGTGGCGGCTGGCGCTGTCGTAGACGCTGCCGTCGTCATTCAGGTAGTGGAAGAAGCCGCCCTGCGGGTCGATCGCGCGCGGATGGAAAAAAGCAATGTCGCGCCGCATGCGGTCGCGCAGGAATTCAGGATCGCGATAGTCGGGTGCGGAAGAAGCTGGTCTCATGTCTGTGTTTTGTAGGCGCTTGCAGATGAAGGCTGGCTGCGGGCCGTCAGCGGAAAAACGAATCGAACTGCATGTCGAACTGCTGCAGGGCTTTTTGGGCGTTCTGCATTTTCTTGCGGAATTCCGGGCCGCGCTTGAGCGCCAGGCCGACCGCCAGGATATCGATCACCACCAGATGCGCCAGCCGTGCCGAGATCGGCGTGTAGGGATCGATGTTGAAGCTGAGGTCGATCGGCACCAGCACTGTCGCCAGTTCCGCCAGCGGCGTGCCGCTCGGTCCCAACACGATGATGTCAGCGCCGCCCTTCTTGGCCAGCTGCACGCTGCGCAGCAGGGCGGCATTGCCGCCGCGCTGCGAGATGGCGACCACCGCATCGCCCGGCTGCAGCAGCGAGGCGGCGATACTGTGGATATGCGGATCGGAGTAGGCGACCGTAGGAACGCCGGAGCGGAAAAATTTGTGCTGAGCATCGGCTGCGACGATCCCGGAAGTGCCCTGGCCGTAAAACTCAATCTTGTTGGCTTTGAGCAGGACGTCCAGCGCTTTCTGGATCGCATCGGCGCTCAAATGATTGCGCAGGTCGAGCAGTGTGTTGATGGAGCGGCTGCAGATCTTATTGACCAGATCGGCGGCGATATCGTCCTGCGCCAGCATCTCGTTGGCGCCCGGCAGCGCCACCGCCAGGCTCTGCGCCAGCTTCAGCTTGAAATCGTGCCAGCCTTCGTAGCCGATGGCGCGGCAAAAACGTACCACCGTCGGCTCCGATACCTGTGCATTCTTCGCCAGCGCGGTGATGTTCTCCGCCAGCGCCAGCTGCGGGTTGTCGAGAATGGTCAGGGCGACCTTTTTCTCCGACTTCGAGAGCAGGTCGATCTGGGTCTTGATCGCATCCAGCAGCATTGTCATGCCATGTCCTTAAAGCTCAGGCAGCGCTTCTTCGCGCCATTGCAAGCCGTCGCGCGCAATCAGGGCGCTGGCCGCGGCCGGACCCCAGGTGCCGGCGGTGTAAGGTATCGGATCGTCTTCTTCCTGGTCCCAGAATTCCAGGATAGGTTCGACCCATTCCCATGCCGCTTCCAGTTCGTCGCTGCGCATGAACAGGGTCAGCTGGCCGCGCAAGACATCCAGCAGCAGGCGTTCGTAGGCTTCCATGCGGGGCGACTTGAAGCTTTCGCGGAAATTCAGTTCCAGCTCGACCGGCTTCAGGCGCATGCCGTCGCCCGGCGTCTTGGCCATCAGGTTCAAAGTCAGGCCCTCGTCCGGCTGCAGGCGGATCACCAGGCAGTTCGGCTCGAAGCTGCTGTTCGGCTGGGCAAAAATCGAATGCGGAATGGTCTTGAAGCGGATCACGATTTCCGCCAGCGAATCGGCCATGCGTTTGCCGGTGCGCAGATAGAACGGCACGCCGGCCCAGCGCCAGGTGTCGACTTCGGCTTTCAGCGCGACAAAGGTTTCCGTGCGCGAATGCGGATTGGCGTCGGTTTCCTTGCGGTAGCCCGGCACGGCGACGCCTTCGACGTGGCCGGAGCGGTATTGTCCGCGCACCACGTTTTGCGCCAGCGTGGTGGGCGTGAAGCGCTTCAGCGAGCGCAGCACCTTGAGCTTTTCATCGCGCACCGCGTCAGGCGTGATCGATACCGGCGGTTCCATGGCGACGATGCACAGCAGTTGCAGGAGATGGTTTTGCAGCATGTCGCGCAAGGCGCCGGAGGTTTCGTAGTAGCCCATGCGGTTGCCGACGCCGAGTTCTTCGGCGATGGTGATCTGGACGTCGGAAATCCATTCGCGGCGCCACAGCGGTTCGAACAGCACATTGCCGAAGCGCAGCGCCAGCAGGTTTTGCACGGTCTCTTTGCCGAGGTAGTGGTCGATGCGGAAAATCTGCGACTCGGCAAACACCTGGCCGACTTCGGCGTTGATCTGCTTGGCGCTGGCGAGGTCGCGGCCGAGCGGCTTTTCCAGCACTACCCGCGAATTCGATGTGGCCAGGCCGCTGGCAGCCAGGTTCTTGCAGATTTTCGAGAACAGGCTGGGCGGCGTCGCCAGATAAAACACATTGGTGATCGCATGGTCGGGCCGCATGGCTTCCACCAGCGCTTTGTAGGACGAGGCATCGGTGGCGTCCATGCCTACGTACCTGATGCGCTGGCAGAAGCGCGTCCAGACGGTGGCGTCGAAGCTGTCCTTGCTGATGTGCGGCTTGGCATCCTGTTCCACATGCTTGAGGAAGTCGGCGTCGCTGCTGTCGTGGCGGCCGATGCACAGGATGCGCGCATCCGGCGGCAGGTCGTTGGCGCGGTCGCGCGCATACATTGCCGGCAGCAATTTGCGCATTGCCAGGTCGCCGGTGCCGCCAAAGATTGCTAAATCAAATTCTGCAAGAGCCATGATAGATAAGACCTATAAATTACTGCCGCTGGTGAGGGAAGAGCGTTTTAAAAAACCGTCATTCCCGCGAACGCAGGAATGACGGCAGGCTGGGAATGATACGTTACTCCGCTATGAGAGGGCCGCACGCGCCATCGCGATCAAGCCGTTGGTGGAGCTGTCGTGGCTGTTGTTCTGATGTGGCGCCGGCGTGCCGGTCAGCTCGCTGAGGATGTTGCTGGCCAGGACCTTGCCCAGCTCGACACCCCACTGGTCGAAGCTGTTGACGCCCCAGATGACGCCTTGCACGAATACCTTGTGTTCATACAAGGCGATCAGCGCGCCGAGGCTGGCCGGCGTCAGCGCATCCATCAGGATGGTGTTGCTGGGGCGGTTGCCAGGGAAAGTGCGGTGCGGCAGCAGGGCGCTTATCTGTGCTGCCGGCATGCCCTTGGCCTGCATTTCCGCCTGCACTTCATCCGCGCTCTTGCCGCGCATGAAGGCTTCCGACTGTGCGAAGCAGTTCGCCAGCAGCGCGGCTTGGTGGCCGGGCAACTGATTGCTGGCGTGCAGGGTGGCGATGAAATCGACCGGCGTGATGTCGCTGCCCTGGTGCAGCAGCTGGAAATAGGCGTGCTGGCCGTTGGTGCCGACGTTGCCCCAGATGATAGGGCAGGAGGCTACTTCCAGCAGGCTGCCGTCCAGCGCGACGCGCTTGCCGTTGCTTTCCATTTCCAGCTGTTGCAGGTAGGACGGAAAATTTCCCAGGTCCTGGTGGTAGGGGGCAATCGAGATCGAGCGATAGTCGAAGAAGTCGCGGTACCAGATGCCCAGCAAGGCCATGATGACTGGCATGTTCTGTTCCAGCGGCGCGCTCTGGAAGTGGCTGTCCATGGCGTGGGCGCCGGCCAGGAATTCGCTGAAGCGCTCGAAGCCGACCGCCAGCGCCACCGGCAGGCCGATGGAAGACCATACCGAGTAACGGCCGCCGACCCAGTCCCAGAACGGAAACATATTGGCGGCATCGATACCGAATGCAGTGACGCCTTCGACATTGGTGGAGACAGCGGCAAAATGCTTGCGCAGGTCGGACTCGCCGGCCCCGGCGCCGGTTTGCAGGAACCAGTTGCGCGCGGAGTGCGCATTCATCATGGTTTCCGCGGTGGTGAAGGTTTTCGATGCGATCACGAACAGCGTTGTTTGCGGATTGACTTGCTGCAGCACGGCGTCGAGATCGTCGCCGTCCACGTTAGAGACGAAATGCAGATGCAGGCCGGCCTGCTGGTAGGGGCGCAGCGCCTGGCACACCATCTTGGGGCCGAGGTCGGAGCCGCCGATGCCGATGTTGACGATGTCGGTGATCGGCTTGCCGCTATACCCCAGCCAGGCGCCGGAACGCACTGCGGTTGTGAAAGCCTGGATCCTTTGCAGCACCGCGTGCACATCGGCGCTGACCTGCTGGCCGTCGACCACCAGCGCCGGCAGGGCCGGTGCGCGCAGGGCGGTGTGCAATACGGCGCGCTGTTCAGTGGTGTTGATCTTTTCGCCGGCAAACATCGCTGCGCGCCGGCTCTCGACCTGGCGTTCGCGCGCCAGGGCAAACAGATGCGCCATGGTGTCCGCCGTCACATTGTTTTTTGCGTAATCCAGGAACAGGCCCGCGGCCTGGAGCGAGAACTGTTCAAAGCGGGAAGGGTCGGCAGCGAACAGCTCGCGCAACGGCCGCTCTTTGACGGTTGCGTAATGTTCATGCAGGGCTTGGAAGCTGGCGGTAGTATTAAGCGCTGTCTGTGGCATATCCGGAGTCTTCATGGTAGGTCAGGAATTTATACGACTATACAACGTCGGCGGTAATTTCACTACAAATTATTTTGTAGTTTGCTGAAGCTGGAATGATTTACGTCAGCCGGGTGGTTTTTTTTCGATTACTGCCTTGCCTGTCCCTGCGCCATTGCTATTGTTCGTCGTGAGGATAAACTGGTTGTTTCATGCAGTTGCGGCCTGCTTTCAAAAAACCACAACGGCAGCAGGAATGGATTTGTAAATTATCGGTGAGCCGATAATTTGTAGTAAAATTTCAATTCGTCTACTGTTTCAAGGATTTTAATCATGTCTGTTCAAGCCAGCGTAGCCAAAGTCACCGAGCGTATTGTTGCACGCAGCCAGCCTTACCGCAGCGCCTACCTGGCGCGCCTGGAACATGCGCGCCGTCAGGATGTGCAGCGTGGCGCGCTGTCCTGCACCAACCTTGCGCACGGTTTTGCCGCATTTCCAGTCAATGACAAGTTGAAACTGAAACAGGACAAAAGTTCATCGGTTGCGATTGTATCTTCCTATAACGACATGCTGTCGGCGCATCAGCCGTTCGAGCATTATCCGCAGATCATCAAGGAAGCAGTGCGCGCCGCCGGCGGCGTCGCCCAGTTTGCCGGCGGCACGCCCGCCATGTGCGACGGCGTGACGCAGGGGCAGCCGGGCATGGAGCTGTCCCTGTTTTCGCGCGATGCGATCGCCATGGCGACCGCGATTGCGCTGTCGCACAATATGTTCGATGCCGCGGTCTATCTCGGCATCTGCGACAAGATCGTGCCCGGCCTGCTGATCGGCGCCCTGCATTTCGGCCACCTGCCGGCGGTGTTCATTCCCGGCGGCCCGATGACCAGCGGCATGAGCAACAAGGAAAAAGTGCGCATCCGCCAGCTCTACGCGGAAGGCAAGGTCGGCCGTGCGGAATTGCTGGAGGCGGAGGCGCAGTCGTATCACAGCGCCGGCACCTGCACTTTCTACGGCACCGCCAACAGCAACCAGATGCTGATGGAAGCACTGGGCCTGCATCTGCCGGGCTCGGCCTTCATCACGCCCAACACGCCGCTGCGCGATGCCCTGACCGCGGAAGCCGCGCGCCAGGCCTTGCGGATCACCGATCGCGGCAACCAGTACCTGCCGGTCGGCCATGTGGTCAGCGAGAAGAGTATCGTCAACGCCATCGTCGCCTTGCTGGCCACCGGCGGCTCCACCAATCACACCTTGCACCTGGTGGCGATCGCCAAGGCGGCCGGCATCGTCATCGACTGGGACGATTTCGACGCCTTGTCGGCGGTGGTGCCGCTGGTCACCCGCATCTATCCGAACGGCGACGCCGACGTCAATCACTTCCATGCCGCCGGCGGCACCGGTTTCGTGATCCGTGAACTGCTGGATGCCGGCCTGATGCATGAAGATGTCAAAACCATTTTGGGCGATAGCTTGCGCGCGCATTGCGCCGAGCCGTTTTTGCAAGGCGAGACGGTAGTGTTCAAGCCGGCGCCGGAAAAGAGCGGCGACGATTCCGTGCTGCGCACTGCCGGCGCGCCGTTTTCGGCGGACGGCGGCCTGCGCCTGCTGGCCGGCAACCTGGGCCGTTCGGTGATCAAGATTTCCGCCGTCAAGCAGCAGCACTGGGTGGTGCAGGCCCCGGCCATCGTGTTCCATTCGCAGGAAGCATTCATGGCCGCCTTCCGCGCCGGCGAGCTGGACCGCGATTTCATCGCCGTGCTGAGCCACCAAGGCCCGCGGGCCAACGGCATGCCGGAATTGCACGCGCTGACGCCGGCGCTCGGCATCCTGCAGGATGCCGGCCGCCATGTGGCGCTGGTCACCGATGGCCGCATGTCGGGCGCTTCCGGCAAGGTGCCGGCGGCGATCCACGTCACGCCTGAAGTGCTGGCCGGCGGTCCGCTGGGCCTGGTGCGCAACGGCGACATGATCCGCCTCGACGCCGAGAAAGGTATACTGGAAGCCCTGGTGCCGGCCGAAGAATGGGCGCAGCGCCAGCCGCGGGCGGCTGACCTGTCAGCCAACCATGTCGGCATGGGGCGCGAGCTGTTTGCCATGTTCCGCACCACGGTCAGCGCCGCGGAAGAGGGCGCTACCTGCTTCGGCCTGCCGCCGGCGATTGCAACGTCTGCAGAGTCGGCATCTTCAGAACAACCACAGAAAGCAACGCTATGACATCCTCAAATCTCTTGTATGGCAATCAGTTGTTAGACATCATGCGCGCTTCGCCGGTGATTCCGGTGATCGCCATCGATGACATCGAGCATGCAGTGCCGCTCGCCAAGGCGCTGGTGGCAGGCGGCATCCGCGTGCTGGAAGTGACTTTGCGCACTGTGCATGGCTTGCCGGCCATCCGCGCGATCGCCGAGCAGGTGCCGGGCGCCATCGTCGGCGTCGGCACGTTGACCCAGGCCGATGAATTCGTCGCCGCGCGCGATGCCGGCGCGGTGTTTGGCGTCTCGCCTGGATTGACGCCAGCGCTGGTCGCCGCCGCCAGATCCAGCGGCTTGCCGCTGCTGCCTGGCGTCATGACGCCGTCCGAAGTGATGGCGGCGCGCGAAGCCGGTTTTCGCCAGCTGAAGCTGTTCCCGGCGGTGCCGGCCGGCGGCGTCGGCATGCTGAACGCGATTGCCGGTCCTTTAGGCGATGTGACTTTCTGCCCGACCGGCGGCATTTCGCTGGAAACGGCGCCGGATTTCCTGGCCTGTAAGAACGTGGCCTGCGTCGGCGGCTCCTGGCTGACGCCGAAAGACTTGCTGAAGGCGGGCGACTGGACCCGCATTACCGCGCTGGCGGCCGCCGCCAGCAAGCTGCGCAAGGCGCTCTGATCGCATTCTCCCTCTGAGCGCGCCGGCATGGTTTTTCAGCCATGCCGGCGGGTTCGCCCAGGCCTGTGCGCCATCTTTTCTGCAAACTCCTCCTCTGCATTTCTTCTCGGATTGATCCTATATTTTTTAGTAAAAAGGCATGTTATTCTGTTCTTCAGACTTTCCGGTAATAGCTTTTGCAAATAACATTACTGGACGTCATCAAGAAAAGTTGTTAGAATAGCTGGCTCTCAACAACATCGTGCTTTCTCAACAGCACATTTTTGGGTTTCGTGGCTCGCGTCAGCGGGTTGTCTCATGCTTCGGCAACGCCGGAGTTTCATCAAGCGTCGGGGAATTCATCCTCGCATTCTGTACCGCCCCATGCGGTAGTCGGCTCGTTCAATGTCCTCCCCGCGGGAAGACCGGACGGGATCATAAAAAATTGTTTGTATGTCGCGCTGACAGGTTCCGGCTATTCCGGTGCGTGCTCGGTGGTCATTCAATATGCATCGCCAGACAAAGTCGGATTTGCGGCCACGGGCCAGGCCCGTGTACGCCGCAGACTTTTTCCGGCCATGCTTATGGAAGGGAAAAAGCATGACAAATCGCTATCGCAATGCCTTGATGGGCGCTGCCGTCACCGTCCTGGCGGTGGCCGCCATCGGCTGGTCGATCGGCCCGGCGGTGATCCGCCAATACCAGGGCGACCTGGTCTACTACACCGGCCGTCACCTGGTGCTGGTGGGGTGGTCGCTGTCGTTGTCGCTGCTGTGCGGCATCCCGGCCGGCATCCTGCTGAGCCGGCCTTACTTTGCCCGCCATGCGGAAAAGTGGATGCAGCTTTTCAACATCGGCAACACCATTCCTTCGATGGCGGTGCTGGCGCTGGCGCTGGCCTTGTTCGGCATTGGCGACAAGCCGGCCATCATCGCCTTGTGGCTGGCGGCGCTGCTGCCCATCGTGCGCAATACCTATGAAGGCTTGAAGCAGGTGTCGCCATCCATGAAAGAGGCGGCGAAAGGCATCGGCATGAAGCCGCTGCAGGTGCTGTTCCGGGTCGAGCTGCCGAACGCTTTGCCGATCATCGTCGGCGGCGTCCGCACCGCGCTGGCGATCATCGTCGGCACCGCGCCCCTGTCGATCCTGATCGGCGGCGAAAGCCTGGGCGGCCTGATCTTTCCTGGCATTTATCTGAACAACCAGGGGCAATTGCTGCTGGGCGCCACCGCCACCGCGGTGCTGGCCTTGCTGCTGGATGCGATCGTCTCTCTGGGCAGCAATGCCTATCTGAGCAAGCGCGGATTGTTGCGCTGATTGCGCTGATCTCTCCCAACCGGACAAGGAAAAACCATATGCAATATCTATCTCAAACCGCATCGCGCATCGCTGCGCTGCTGGCCGTGACGCTCGGCTTCATGGCGCCGGCCGGCGCCGCTGACCTGGTGGTCGGCGGCAAGAACTTCACCGAGCAGCTGATCCTGTCGTCGATGACCCAGCAATACCTGAGCGCCAAAGGCTACACCGTCGATCTCAAGAACGGTCTCGGCACCACCATCATGCGCCAGGCGCTGGAAAGCGGCCAGATCGATATCGTCTGGGATTACACCGGCACCGCGCTGATCGTCTATAACAAAATCGATGAGAAGCTGGGCCAGGACCAATCCTACGAGCGCGTCAAGCAGCTGGACGCCGCCAGGAACCTGATCTGGCTCAAGCCGTCGGCGCTGAACAATACCTACGCCCTGGCGGTACCGCAAAAGCGCGCCGAGGAAGAGGGCTTGAACACGATTGAGGATCTTGCCAACAGGATCAACCAGAGTCATCAGCAGAATCCGGATAAAAAATACCTGATCGGGGTCGACTTTGAATTCGCGTCGCGCCCTGACGGCCTGGAGCCATTGCAAGCTTTGTACGGTTTCGCTTTCGACCGCAGCGAAGTGAAGCAGATGGATGCCGGCCTGGTCTACACCGCCTTGCATAACGAGCAGCTCAATGTCGGCCTGACCTATTCGTCCGACGGCCGGGTGCAGGGTTTCAACCTGAAGCTGCTGGAGGACAGCAAGGGTTTCTTCCCGTTCTACAGCGCCACGCCTATCGTGCGCAAGGAAATCCTCGACGCCAATCCGCAGCTGGCAGAGCAGCTCAACGCGCTGTCAGCCAAGATCGACACCGCCAAGATGACTGAGATGAACAAGAAAGTAGATATCGACCAGTTGCCGATCGCCCAGGTGGCCGCGGATTTCCTGCGCGCCGAAGGCTTGCTATGAGGGGCGCACAATGACATTTTTTAATTACCTGTTAAGCGCCTGGCCGGAAATCCTGCATCTCGCCATCCAGCATCTGATGCTGGTCGGCATAGCGGTGGGCCTGGCGATCCTCATCGGCGTGCCGCTGGGGATCGTGATGATCCGCCATCGCTGGCTGGCCAGTCCGCTGATGGGCCTGGCGACCGTGATCCTGACCTTGCCCTCGATTGCCTTGTTCGGCCTGATGATCCCGCTGTTTTCGCGTTTCGGCCAGGGCCTGGGGCCGCTGCCGGCAATCACCGCGGTGTTCCTGTATTCGCTGCTGCCTATCATGCGCAATACCTATCTGGCGCTGGACGGCATCGAGCATGGTATCAAGGAAGCCGGCATCGGCATCGGCATGACCTTCTGGCAGCGCCTGCGCCTGGTCGATCTGCCTTTATCGGTGCCGGTCATCCTGGGCGGCGTGCGCACCGCGGTCGTCATGAATATCGGCGTGATGGCGGTGGCTGCGATCATCGGCGCCGGCGGCCTGGGCGTGCTGATCCTGCATGCCATCAGCCAAAGCAATATGCAAAAACTCGTTATCGGCGCGGTCCTGATCAGCTTGCTGGCGATTGCCGCCGACCTGCTGCTGCAATGGCTGCAGCGCCTGCTTACACCGAAAGGAATGCAAAAATCATGATTCAACTCGACCAGCTCAGTAAAGTATTCACCCAAAAAGACGGTACTAAAGTGAAGGCGGTGGACCAGGTTGACCTGACGGTTGCCGAAGGCGAGATCTGCGTCTTCCTGGGGCCTTCCGGCTGCGGCAAGACCACCACCCTGAAGATGATCAACCGCTTGATTGCGCCGACCTCCGGCCGCGTCTTGTTGAATGGCGAAGATACAACCGATATCGATGAAGTCAGCTTGCGGCGCCAGATCGGCTATGTGATCCAGCAGGTCGGCCTGTTCCCCAACATGACGATCGAAGAAAATATTACCGTGGTGCCGCGCCTGCTGGGCTGGGACAAGAAGCGTTGCCACGAACGCGCTACTGAACTGATGGCGATGGTTGCGCTCGATCCGAAGCGCTTCCTCAGCCGCTATCCGCGCGAAATGTCGGGCGGCCAGCAGCAGCGCATCGGCGTGATCCGCGCGCTGGCGGCCGATCCCCCGGTGCTGCTGATGGATGAGCCGTTCGGCGCGGTCGATCCGATCAACCGCGAATCGATCCAGAATGAATTCTTCCAGATGCAGCGGGCGCTCAACAAGACCGTCATCATGGTCAGCCACGATATCGACGAAGCCATCAAGCTGGGCGACAAGATCGCCATCTTCCGCGCCGGCAAGCTGGTGCAGGTGGATCATCCGGATACCTTGCTGGCGCGGCCCAAGGATGAGTTCGTTGCTTCTTTCGTCGGCCAGGACGCCACCCTGAAGCGCCTGCTGCTGGTGCGCGCCGGCGATGCCGCCGCCAACTCGGCCACCGTGCTGGAGGACGCCAGCCTGGCGGCGGCCTATGGCGTCATGGATGATAACGACTACCGCTACGTCACCGTGACGAATGCCGCCAATCATGCGCTGGGCTATGTGGCGCGGCGCGATGCGCGCGGCGGGCAGGGCGCCTGCAGCGACAAGATGAAGCCGTTTACGGTCAGCGCCGCACCCGATGAAAATCTGCGCGTGGTGCTGTCCAAGATGTACAAGCACAGCACCAGCTGGATGCCTGTGATCGGCCAGGACAACAGCTACCTCGGTGAAGTTACCCAAGATTCCATCGCCGATTACCTCAGCTCCGGCCGCACGCGCAGCAGGGTGGGCATGTAAGCCCCAAGCGTTGTGGGCAACAAGACCTGTCCGCGCCAAGGCGCGAACGCCGCTGAGCATTTACAATAGACGGTTTTAGCAGCTAACGCCATCAAATACATATGCTTGAGTACTCAAGGTGGTTCAGCGGGGCTAGCGCATGACGGCTGGCGTAATTGCTCTGGTGCTGTGCGCAGCCTTGCTGCATGCTTCATGGAACGCCATGCTGAAAAGCAGCGGCGACCGCCTGTGGGCCATCACCCTGATGACCATAGGCTCCGCGGTAGCCGCCTTGCCGATCGTGCTGTGGGCGCCGCTGCCGGCGGCCGCCAGCTGGCCGTATATCCTGATGTCGGTGGCGCTGCATGCCGGCTACAACCTGTTCCTGGTGCGTGCTTACCGGGCCGGCGATTTCGGCCAGTCATATCCAATCGCGCGCGGCTCCTCGCCCTTGCTGGTGTCGCTGGGAGCGGCATTCTTTGCCGGCGAACAGCTGGGGACCCTGACCCTGATCGGCGTCGCCCTGATCTCAGCCGGCATCGTCAGCCTGGCGCAGATCAAATTCAAACGGAACGGCAACCCCGTTGGCGGCTACCGCCAATGGGATGCGCCCTTGTCGGCATTTACTACAGGCGTGTTCATCGCCGGCTATACCATCGTCGACGGCCTCGGTTCGCGCCTGGCCGGCAGCGCCGCATCTTATGCCGGCTGGATGTTCCTGCTGGATGGCTTGCCCTTGCTGGTGATTTACCTGTCGCTGCATGGCCGGCTGCCGCTGGCGCTGAATACGCGCGCCAGCTGGAATGCGCTGGGCGGCGGCATGATGTCGCTGCTGGCCTATGGCATCGTGATCTGGGCGATTACGCTGGCGCCGATGGGGCCGGTGTCAGCCTTGCGCGAAACCTCGGTGCTGTTTGCGGCATTGATCGCCCGCATGTTCCTGGGGGAGGCTCTGACCCCGCGCCGGTTGTTGTCGTGCGCGGTGATTGCAGTGGGGGCGGTGATGCTGGGATGGGCAGCCTGAAGCGATATTGAGAGCCTGTCCCAATGAAAAAGGCCACTGGAATTCCAGCGGCCTTTTTATTTCTTGCGTTTCTTACGCGGCGATCATGCGATCGCCCGACTTGCCTGGCTGATTAACGATCGCCAAACGAGCGACGCGCGCCGCTGTCGTTGGAACGGTTGCCCTTGTAGCCGCCGCCTTCTTTGCGCGGTGCTGCGCCTGGCTTGCTGAAAGTACGGCCGCCCGGCTTTGCGCCGCCACGGTTGTCGCCTGGTTTCCAGCCGCCTGGCTTGTGGTTCGAGCGTGGCGCCGAAGCGCTGCGCTTTGGTTCGAAGCCTTCAACCACATCGACCGGGATCAATTGCTTGGTGAAACGTTCGATGCGCTTGACGTTGACGCCTTCAGCGTGGTTCACCAGCGATACCGCAACACCGTTACGGCCGGCACGGCCGGTACGGCCGATGCGGTGGACGTAGTCTTCCGGGAATTTCGGCAGGTCGTAGTTGAATACGTGGGTGATCGCAGGAACGTCGATGCCGCGGGCGGCCACGTCGGTAGCAACCAGCACGCGGACTTGACCACGGCGCAGGCTGTCCAGGGTGCGGTTACGCGCGCCTTGGTGCATGTCGCCATGCAGGGCAGCGGCAGCGAAACCGGCGATGTTCAGGCGGTCGGCGATGGTGTCGGCATCACGCTTGGTGGCAGTGAAAACAACTGCCTGGTCCATGGTGACGTCGCGCAGCAGGTGGTCCAGCAGGCGATTCTTGTGCGACAGGTCGTCGACGAAGTGCACCTTCTGTTGGATGTTTTCATGCTTGGTGGCGGAACCGGCGATCTGGATGATCATCGGGTTCTTGGTGATGCGCTTTGCCATGTTGCCGACCACGCCGTCCAGGGTAGCCGAGAACAGCATGGTTTGACGCGATTCAGGCGTAGCGTCGACGATCTTTTCGATGTCGTCGATGAAACCCATGTCCAGCATGCGGTCAGCTTCGTCCAGCACCAGGATCTGCAGTTGCGAGAAATCGATCTTGCCCGATTCCATGTGGTCGATCAGGCGGCCAGGCGTGGCAACCAGGATTTCCGGATTCTTGGCCAGCAGTTGCATCTGCTTTGGATAAGGCATGCCGCCCAGGATCGAGATCGCTTTGACGCGCTTCATGTGCGCACCGTACTTGTCGGTTGCGGTGGTGACTTGCAAAGCCAGTTCGCGGGTCGGCGTCAATACCAGCATCTTAGGCTGCGCCGGCTTGAAACGTGGACGCTCGCCGCGGGAACGGGAGGCTTGCATTTCTTGATTAGGGGTCTTGCCGGCAGCAGGAGCGGCTTGTTGCTCGGAAGCGAATTTGTGCAGCGCAGGCAGCATGAATGCCGCAGTCTTGCCGGAACCGGTTTGCGAGGAAACCAGCAGGTCACGGCCTTCGATAGCGGCAGGGACGGCTTGCTCTTGAACGCCGGTCGGTTTGGTGTAGCCAGCTTCGGTCAGTGCTTTGATAACGGACGTGTGGAGGCCAAGTGATTCAAAAGTCATTTTTCTTCTTTCGTAAAGTGCAGCGTCATAAGCTACAAATAATCGCGCAAACAATCGACCAGGCGATGAATGCAGCGAACGCAAAAAAGCAACGCCAACCAACGAAATGACTAAGAGACAAATACAAAGAAATTTCGGCACAAAAGCTTTGCGCCGGGACGGTGTCAGGATCGACACACAAGGCGGGAGGGCTTTTACAATGCAATGTCCTACAGAGATCAGGACACGCCTAGGCTTGCGCAGCTACATATTATTTTTACAGCAGGTTTTTACAGGGCACCGGAAACTGGATATGATCGTGATGCAGTGCACTGTCTGCGCTCGTTATTGCAACGCAGCACAGAATAATACAATACTTTCGGACTTGGTGCAGCATATTCATGCAATTGCCGGGAATATGTCTTTGATTTGTCGCTATATCGTTGTTTGCCGGTAGTGCGTATTGGTCTTTTGCGGATTCGGATACAATCGAATATTTACTAATCAACAATAGGAGTGCTTGCATGGAAAATAACGATAGCGAACAAAAGGCAGCATTGGGAATCGTCTGGGCCATCGTTGGCGTGGTCGTGGTGGCAATGCTGTTCCTGGCAGGCTACTTTGGCCTTACCTCAGGCAAGGGCGGCAGCAAGCCGGCGACAACGGTGTCGGCGCCCCAGAGTGCGGATGCCCCGGCTGTCGCTAACGTTGCTGCGAGTGCGGAACAGGCTGCTGCAGGCATTCCTGGCGCTGTCAAAATCTTCTTTGAAACAGGCAAGTCCGAAGTGCCTGCCAGCGCAGGCACCGACGTCGCCCCTATCGTCATGTATCTGAAGGCCAATAGCGCCGCGACCGTCGCCGTCTCCGGCTTCCATGACGCCAGCGGCAACGCCGATGTCAACGCCGAAGTGTCGAAAGAGCGCGCCAAAGCAGTGCGCGCCGTACTGGTCGCCGCCGGCGTGGAAGAAAGCCGCGTCGTGTTGGACAAGCCGCAAGTCTCGCTGGGCGGCAACGATGCCGATGCCCGTCGGGTCGAAGTCACTGTGCATCAGTAAAACGCGCAGCACGGTTCCCCAAAAAAAATCCCGGCGTGCATTGCCGGGATTTTTTTCGGCCTCGCGTTCCTGCGCGGCCCTGCGGGGTGCAGGATTACTCGGCGATGCCGCCCACCACGTGCGAGAAGCCGCCATCGACATAGGTGATTTCGCCGGTGATGCCGCTAGACAGGTCGGACAGCAGGAAAGCTGCCGCATTGCCGACATCTTCCACGGTCACGTTGCGGCGAAGCGGCGCGTGCTCGGCGACGAAGCCCAGGATCTTGCCGAAGCCCTTGATGCCGCTGGCGGCCAGGGTCTTGATCGGTCCCGCCGAAATGCCGTTGACGCGGATGCCTTTCGGGCCCAGGGAGCCGGCCAGGTAACGCACGCTGGCTTCCAGCGAGGCCTTGGCCAGGCCCATGGTGTTGTAGTTGGGGACAACCCGTTCCGAACCGAGGTAGGTCAGGGTCAGCAGCGCGGAATTCGGGCGCAGCAGCGGGATCGCCGCTTTGGCCATGGCCGGGAAGCTGTAGGAAGAAATGTCATGCGCGATCTTGAAGCCTTCGCGCGACAAGCCGTCCAGGAAATCGCCGGCAATCGCATCGGCGGGGGCGAAGCCGATGGCGTGCACCAGGCCGTCCAGGTGGTCCCAGGATTTGCCGAGGTCGGCAAACAGCGCATTGATCTGCTCGTCGCTGCCGACGTCGCAGTCGAAAATCAATTCGCTGCCGAATTCTTTCGCAAAATTGGTGATGCGTTCCTTGAAGCGCTCGCCTACATAGGTGAACGCCAGTTCGGCGCCTTCACGTTTGCAGGCTTGTGCGATGCCATAAGCGATCGAACGGTTGGACAGCAAACCAGTGATCAGAATTTTTTTGCCTTGCAGGAATGCCATATTGACTCCAGATGTGCGCGCCGTTTGTAGTGCGGGCGGGGGTGTGCTTGAGGTTGTTAGCGAACAGGGCAAGATTGTAGGGGTTCGGCGGGCTGAGGGCAACTATGTCGCTGCCTGGCCTGAAGTTGCGTTTTCGATAATTCCCAGGTTTTTAAAAAAGACCCGAGGCACTGGCAGGCCAGCGGCAGGGGTCTTTTGGCGGCAGCGCTGAGGATAAATATCAGCTGCGCGAGCCGCGGGATGAAGCCAGAACTACCGGCTTGCCGTTCTTTTTCACGGCGACCTTGGTTTTGCTGCTGCCGCGGCTGGCGGCGGCAGTGTGATAGCGCACGTTATGGCCGGCTTTCTTGCCGCCGGAGCTGGACGCCACCATGCGGTTAGGCACTTGCAGCTGCAGGCTCTGGCCACGGCTGACGCCGTCGTGATGCAGGCCGTTCCAGGCCTTTACCTGGCTGACGCTGACGCGGTAACGCGCGGCGATAGAGGCCAGCGTATCGCGCTTGCCGACCTTGACATAGATGCGGCGGCTTTCCGGCGCATCCGGCGTCACCGCCATGGTGGCGTTGTCGGCGACTTCGGCCGTGATGTCGCTGTTGGCTTCTTCGGTTTTCGGCACCAGGATGGTGGAGCCGGCTTTCAGCAGCATTCTTGGCGGGATGTGGTTGACTTCGCGGATCACGGCCGGCGTGGTGTCGAATTTGGCGGCAATGGTTTCAATCCGCTCGCGCGCGCTGCCGACCGTATGCGAGGTCCAGGAGGACAGCGTGTGGGTCCACTTGGTCAGGTTGTTCTTGAATTTCTCGGCATTGCTTTCCGGCAGCAGGATCTTGGTGTCGGAACTGCCGATGATGACCGGGCGGTTGAACTGCGGGTTGAGGGCCTTGAATTCTTCCAGCGACAATTCCGCCAGCTGCGCAGCGACCTTGACGTCGATGTCGCGGGTCTTGCCGATGGTGACGAAGTAGGGTTGGTTGTCGACCTTGGGCAAGGCGATGTTATACATGTCCGGCGCCGCAATGATGTTCTTGACGGCTTGCAGCTTGGGGACGTAATTGCGGGTTTCGGCCGGCATCAGCGGCGCCAGGCTGTTGAAATCGGTCGGCAGGCCGGCGGCCTGGTTCTTGTTGATGGCGCGCTGTACCGAGCCTTCGCCCCAGTTATAGGCAGCCAGCGCCAGTTGCCAGTCGCCGAACATGCCATACAGTTTTTGCAGGTAGGTCAGGGCAGCGTCGGTCGAGGCCAGAACATCGCGGCGCTCATCCTTGAACATGTTTTGCTTGAGATTGTAGTCGCGTCCGGTGGCGGGCACGAACTGCCACATGCCGGCCGCTTTGGCGCTGGAATAGGCCTCCGGGTTGAACGAAGACTCGATAAACGGCAGCAGCGCCAGTTCGGTCGGCATGCCGCGTTTTTCCAGCTCTTGCACTACGTGAAACAGATAGCGGGAGGCGCGCACCGTGGTGCGTTCAAAATATTCAGGCCGGGCGCTGTAGAAATCGGTCTGGTTGACCACCTGCTGGTTATCCAGGTCCGGGATGCCAAAACCCTTGCGTATGCGTGCCCAGATGTCGATTTGCTCCATGCCAAGCATGCCGGCGCTGGGGTCGTTCGGGTCGATCAGGCTGAAAGTGGGAGTGTAGATGGAAATGTCGTTGGCTTGAGCCAAGAGCGGAGTGCCGAAAAAAGCGAGCGCGGCAAAGGCAAATGTCTTGAGTTTTAGCTGGTACATGGGTTCAATTTATGTGACCGGGATGTCATCGACCGGTAATAATGGATTAGACGCAGTGTACGTAAGGCGGTTTTCCCCCGTCAAGCGGAAATTGCACTATTACATGCGATAAGTGATTGATTTATTAGGTATTACTTTATGGAAATCGATATGCGGAGACTATCTGACGATATCGAACGATCGATCACTACCAATCTTTAGGGCGGGCATCGCGCTTTGCCGGATTATTTGAAATCGTTTTTCCATTCCCGCAGTGCGGCGAAAGCCGCCACCGGTCCGTCTTTTTCAGCGAGGCGGCCGCTGTCTTGCAGGTTGGCAACGATGGTTGGCTGCCGGTAGCGCAGGAACGGATTGGTGGCGTTTTCCAGTGCAATGGTCGACGGCACGGTCGCTTGCTGACGGGCGCGCTTGGCTTGTTCGTTTGCCATGCGTTCAACCAGGCGGACATTGTCCGGCTCGACCGCCAGGGCGAAGCGCAGGTTCGAAATGGTATATTCATGCGCGCAATAGACCAGGGTGTCGCCAGGCAAGCCGCTCAGTTTTGCCAGTGAGGCGACCATCTGCCCGGGGCTGCCTTCAAACAGCCGCCCGCAGCCGCCGGCGAACAGGGTATCGCCGCAAAACAGCCAGGGCAGGCCCTGCGCCACATAGGCGATATGGCCGCTGGTATGGCCCGGCACGTCGAGCACCGACAAGCTCAGTCCCAGCTCCGGAAGGATGGCAGTATCGCCTTCGCGCAGCGGCGTGGTGACGCCGGCGATGGCTTCGCCGGCAGGACCGAACACCGGCACCTTATAATGCTGCAGCAAAGTTTGTACGCCGCCGACATGGTCAGCATGATGATGAGTCAGTAAAATAGCGGCAAGCGCCAGGCCATGCGCAGCAAGTACGGCCAGGATCGGCTGGGCGTCGCCGGGATCGACCACGGCGGCCTTGCGGCCATCGTGAATCAGCCAAAGATAATTGTCGTTAAAAGCCGGCACCGCCAATACACTTAGCGACTTATTTAAAGATTCATCCAGTGATTTATCGAACAAGGCAGGCATGGCAAATCCGTCAGCAGAAAAGTCCATTATAGCGCTCGGCCCCTGGCTGCAGACGCCCACCGGCAGTTACATGCTGGAATGGGAGCAGGCGCGCCTGGATGCGATGACGGCGGATATCTTCGGTTTCAATGCGATGCAGATCGGCGTGCCGCAGATCAAGGCCTTGCAAGCCAATCGCATGCGCCATAAATGGCTGACCGACAGCCGCTTGCCGGCTGCCGGCGAGTCGCAGTCCGGGGTGGTGGTGACCCACGATTTCGCCGAACTGCCATTCGCCTCGCAAAGCCTGGATCTGGTGGTGCTGCCGCATGTGCTGGAATTTGCCGCCGAGCCTCATCAGATCCTGCGCGAGGTGGAGCGGGTGCTGATTCCGGAAGGGCAGGTCATCATCTGCGGTTTCAATCCGGCCAGCCTGTGGGGCATCCGGCAAACAATGGGGCGCATGTCGGGCGCGCATTTCCTGCCGCAGAACGCCGAATTCATCAGCCTGCTGCGGCTGAAGGACTGGCTGAAGCTGCTGAACATGGAGGTCAACCGCGGCCACTTCGGCTGCTATGCGCCGCCGTACACCAGCAGCAAATGGCTGCACCGTTCCGCTTTCATGGAGAAAGCCGGCAACCGCTGGTGGCCGTATTTCGGCGCGGTATATATTGTGCAGGCGATCAAGCGGGTCAAGGGCATGCACCTGATCGGTCCGGCGTTCAGCAAGCAGGCGATCAAGGCAGGACGCGGCGTGCCTGCCACCAACAAGATCCACAAGGCGGATCAGGGCGGCGCGGAGTAAGCGCACAATAAGTACTCAATTAAGCACGCAACCACGGTTTCCAGAGAATGGCCTGCACGGCAGGCTATCCCGATAACAGAGAACAGAGTAATGAAAGACAGCATGGATAAAGTAGAAATTTTTGCCGACGGCGCTTGCAAGGGCAATCCTGGCACCGGCGGCTGGGGTGCGCTGCTGGTAGCCGACGGCAAGGAAAAAGAATTGTTCGGCGGCGAGCGCAACACCACCAACAACCGCATGGAGCTGAAAGCCGTGATCGAGGCGCTGACCGCCTTGACCCGCCCTTGCGAAGTCATCGTCTTTACCGACAGCCAGTACGTGCAAAAAGGCATCAGCGAATGGATACATGGCTGGAAAGCGCGCGGCTGGAAAACCGCGGCGCGCGAACCGGTGAAAAACGTCGACCTGTGGCAGGCGCTGGACGCCGCCCAGGCCCGGCACAAGATCGAATGGCGCTGGGTCAAGGGGCATGCAGGCCATGTGGGCAACGAGCGCGCCGACCAGCTCGCCAATCGCGGCGTCACCACGGTCGTATAAGTGCGCCGAGGGCGCCGGCAGCCCTGCCTGCGCCGTTGTCTCAAGTATTTTTTTGTTAATAATTGTTTGTATTGAAGAGTGACCATGCGACAAATTAAGTCCTTCTATATAGTTAGAAGGATTGTCAACGGTGGGTGCTTTCCCCTATGTACTGCACCTCGAGAGGCTTACAAAATTGCATGTGCTTAACAGTATTGTGTAAACAATGGACATTTTGCAGGCATAACTGTTTACACTTTTGCTGCGCCGCTGGGCAGGGGGAGCATAAAAGTACAGCACCCCAACCCAGGAGGGGCGCACTGAACGCGAGTAAAGCGGCTTAAATTCTCGATCAACCTTGGTCCAGTCCGAGGGGTTCAGTCCACTCCGCAAAGACTTTTAACCACACCTGTTTGTCCGACCAGCGCGCAAAGCGAACATGGACGCTATTTCACAAACCAAATTCCGCAGGCAAATCGCGCCATGGGCAGCCGGTGCGAGCGACCCACAATACAGCTTCAACAAACAATCGATTGTCAACACCTTTTCGACCGCTATCGCCTGGTGTGCCTTGCAGCAGTGGCGCAATCCGTTCCCACTGACCGCCTCGCAAAATAGGTCACATCCTTCGTTCCGCCCAAATTTCAGAATGTAAACACGAACCATAAAAAGTTAACAGGCCTTGGCGGCAACTATGGAAAGATTTCTTTTCGGTATGTCAACACGCCCTAGAGTCTTTATTACTTTTAGGCTTATTGCCCAAAATTGTACAAATCCTTGCGGTCACCCAAACCGACCAGCGGATCGCCAATCTTGATACGCAGGTCTTCGCGCTCATGTTCTGCAAATAGGCTGATCCCGAGCTTCATCATCGTGGGTACTCGCTGCTCTGGCTGATGCCAGAATTTTACCGAATCAGACCAATGGGTGGCGGGCTTTTAGAGGTGGCCCATAGGGCGGCAGACCAGGATGCGGACTGCCTCGATCGCGACTGAAGTTCCCTTTTATCCTCCCGTAAGAGTTTACAGGTGACACCTGTAAAGGTTTACAGGTGGTTTTCCTTGGGGAAGAGAAATATTATCTCCCGGCAGAAATAACTCTTTGACATTTTTAACATTGAAAGTCATTTGATTTAATGGCCAGAGCGTAATGCTATCGCAATAAATTCATGATTTCAGGCTGCCGCGTAGCCACTTGATTGGGGTTCATAGTATGGATGTTGCTGTTATCGGAATCGCTTGTCGTTTTCCAGGTGCAAATGATCACCATATGTTCTGGGCCAATCTGGCCGAACGCAAAGCCAGTATTTCTGTTGTGCCTTCCAGCCGCTGGGATTGGAAAGCCTACTGGGGCGATTCTCGAACCAAAATCAATAAAAGCTTGAGCAAATGGGGTGGATTCATCGAGCGCGTGGATGCGTTCGACAACCAGTTCTTCGGCGTGCTGCCCAAGGTCGCCCAAAGCATGGATCCACAGCAGCGCATCATGCTTGAGCTAACCTGGTCATGCCTGGAGGACGCCGGTATTCCGCCATCGCAGCTACGTGGCAGAAAGGTCGGCGTCATCGTCGGCGTATTCAATCACGACTACAAGGAATTGCAGGAGCGCGACGAGCCATTGATCGAGGCGCACAATTCCACCGGCACGGCGACCGCCATGATTGCCAATCGCGTGTCGCACTATTTCGATTTTCGCGGTCCCAGCATTCCGATTGACACGGCGTGCTCCAGTTCGCTCAACGCCATCCACAGCGCAATCCAGGCGATGGAATTCGGCGATTGCGAGATGGCGCTGGCCGGCGGCATCAATCTGCTGCTGACGCCTACGCGGCATATCTCGTTTTCCAAGATGGGCATGCTGTCGCCGACCGGAACCTGCAAAACCTTCGATGACAGTGCCGACGGCTACGTACGCGGAGAAGGCGCCGGCCTGCTGTTGCTTAAGCCACTGGATAAGGCGCTGTCAGACGGCGACTCTATATATGGTGTAATAAAAGGCAGCGCCGTCAATCATTGCGGCGCAACCTATACGCTGACCTATCCCAGCCCACGGGCTCAGGCGGAGGTCATTGTTGCTGCGCATGAACGGGCAGGCATTCCGGTAGATAGCGTCGGCTATATTGAAGCGCATGGAACGGGAACGCCGAAGGGGGACCCTATAGAATTCGAGGGTTTGCTGACGGCCTTTCAGACCCTGGCCGATAAGCAAGACATCCATTTGGGTAATGCGTTCTGCGGCTTGAGTTCGGTCAAGACCAATATCGGTCATCTGGAGGCGGCAGCGGGGGTTGCGGGAGCGATCAAGGTCTTGATGGCGTTCAAGCATCGCACCTTGCCGGCGCTGCACGACTTTACAACACTGAATTCGAAGATTTCGATCAACGAAACGCCGTTCTATATTCTCGGCGAGACGCGCGAGTGGGCCCAGGTAGATAAGAATAAGGATCAACCTCGCCGGGCGGGCGTCAGTTCGTTTGGCTTCGGCGGCACCAACGCCCACCTGGTGCTGGAAGAAGCGCCGCCATCGCAACATTCGCAGAAAGCACTGCCGTCGCAGTCGAAGCGTCCATCATATCTGATCGCCCTGTCTGCGAAGAGCAGCGAAGCGCTGCTGCAAAAGCAGAAAGATATCTCGGCTTGGTTGCGCGATGACGCCGGGCAGAGCGATCTGCTGGATATCAGCGCTACCTTGTTGACAAGACGCGAGCATTTCCAGCATCGGTTCTCCTGCATTGCAGCTAATGTCCAGGAATTGATCGAAAAGCTCGGCCAGTCCATCGCCATTGATGCGGGCGCCAGCAGCGTAACGGGCCAGGGCCAGAAGTCGCCCGCACCCGATGCGGTTCAGGCGGGACAGAAGTTGCTCAAACAGCTCAGCGCCAAGCCAAGATTGAAGGGCGCAAAATACCCGGCGGCGCTGCAACAGCTCGCAGACCTGTATGCCGAAGGCGTCGACCTGCCGTGGGTTGCGCTGTTCGGAGAGGCTGTTGTAAAGCCTGTTTCGTTACCGACTTATCCCTTCTCGCGCGATAGCTTCTGGATCGCGGAAAGTGACGACAGGGGCGATGCGGACCAGCGGCAGGCGCTGCATCCGGCGTTGCAACGTAACGTTTCCATGATTGGAACGCAACGTTATGCATCGACCTTTACCGGCAAGGAATTTTTCCTGGCCGACCATGTGATCAAGACCCAGCCGGTGTTACCGGGCGTGGTGTATCTGGAGATGGTCCGGGCCGCGATTGTCGATGCGCTAGGCGCAGACGCCGGGTCGGTACAACTTTCCGATGTGCTGTGGATGCGGCCGCTTGAGGTCGGAGGCGAGCCGGTTTCGGTGCATGTGAAGTTGTGGCCTGAGAGCGCCGACTCCGCCGGCGTTGGCCGACAGGGCGGCACCGGCCTGGCGTTCCAGGTGACGAGCGCCGAGATCGGCGCACTCCCGCAGATCTATTGTCGCGGTAGCGTCGACATCGTGTCCGCGGCAAATCTCGCGGCGCTCGATATTGCAGCGCTGAAACGAGCTTGTGACGGACAGGTGTATTCGGCAGAGCAGTGCTATCGATCGCTGGCAAATCTCGGTTTGAATTACGGTCCTGCCCAGCAGGCAATAGCTCAGCTTCACAGCGGTACGCATCAGTGCATCGCGCAACTATCTCTTCCGGCGCAGCTGGTCGCAGGCAGCGAGCCCTATGTCATTCATCCCAGTACAGCGGATGCGGCGCTTCAGGCTGCGGTGGCGTTCGTCGCTGGTGTTGAGATTGGCGATGCCTCGGCTACGACGTTTTTACCCTTTGCCCTGGATCGCCTGGATGTTTACCACCGCTGCACGTCCGCCATGCACGCCTGGGTGCGCTATGCGCCGGGTCATTCCGCTGACGCATCCAGCAAGAAGATCGACATCGATGTGATCGATGCGGACGGTTCAGGCCAAGGACGTATATGCCTCGCGTTTCGAGGGCTCAGCATCCGGCCGATGGCGGCCGATGCTTCATTCGCGCCGCCCACGGCGCCGTCTTTCGAGGCACGCCTGTCGCCAGAGCTCCAGCAGAGCTTGTACACCCCGGTCTGGACCACGCAGCCGATCGCTGGCGCAGCATCCGAGGAGGCCATCGATCATTTGCTCCTGGTGGGCGATCCCAATGATGCAAGCTGGCTGACACAACAGCTGCGGACTTCTTCGCAGTTTGCGTCGACTCGGATCGAGCATTTGTATTTCGGCTCCGAGGTTGCCGTGGAAGATGCCGGCGCACTGCATGTCAGGCCGGGCCGGCTGGAAGATTACGAGGCGGCTGTCGCCGCATTGGCGTCCAGGGGCGGCAAGCTCGATCATGTACTGTTGATTGCGCCGCGTTTGACCAGCGATATTGCGCAAATTGCATCCGATAGCCCGGATTCGCCGGTTGGCAAGATCGCTCAAAACCTGTTTGCCCTCGTCAAGGCGATGATGCGTGGCACCAAGCGCGCAAAATTCCTGCACTTGGTTTCCAGGCAGCCGCAGCGTCCTGAATACCAGGGCCTGAGCGGACTCTATAAAACCTTGAGAATCGAGAAACCCAGCTATAGCGGCCGGGTTGTGCAGTGCGATCTGGCCGAGTTGCCCGCGCAGCGCCTGGCCGAGCTGGTTTTTAAAGAATTTCACGCTGCCGATAAAGATGTCGATGTCAGCTACAGCGACGATGTCCGGTCAGTCAGAAAATTTCGCCAGCTCGACGCCAATTCTTTGCCGCCGGCTACCTCTGCCGACTTGAAGGCCAGCTTGCGCAAAGAAGGTGTTTACCTCATTACCGGGGGTATGGGCGCGCTGGGCCTGCTTTTTGCGCGCCATTTATGTGAGCGCTATCAGGCAACCGTGTTCCTGACCGGCCGTTCCGCCCCCACCGAGCAGCACCGCCTTACGCTCAATGAGCTGTCGTCGCTGGGCGGTCACGCCTCGTTCCTGACCTGCGATGTTGTTAACCGTGACGATGTACGTCGCGCGATCGACAGCATTCATGCGGCAGGCCATCAACTCAACGGCGTGATTCATTCCGCCGGTGTCATCGAGGATGATTTCATCCTTCGCAAGAGCCCGGAATCGTTTGCACGCGTGGTCGCGCCCAAGACGCTGGGGACTTGGCATCTTGATATCGAAACGCGAGATGAACCGCTGGACTTCTTCGCGCTGTTTTCTTCCGTCACCGGCGTGCTGGGCAACATCGGACAGTGCGATTACGGTTTCGGCAACGCCTTCGAGGACTATTTCGCGCACCAGCGCGACACCTTGCGCCGGCAAGCATCGCGTCACGGCAAAACCCTGTCGATCAACTGGCCGTACTGGAAAGAAGGCGGCATGCGGCTGACCGATAAGGAAGAAGAAAACCTGCATCGCAGCTTCGGCCTGGTCCCTTTGCTGAGCGCACAAGGCATAGAGATATTCGAATACGCTCTCACCCAGCCGAATAGCCAGCTGGTGGTAATGCCGGGCGACGCCGCCAAAGTACAGGAAGTGCTGGGTGTCGTTGCCACGGCGATGCCGGTTGCCGCTGTGGTTGCTGCTGCCATGCCTGCAAAAATGCATTCCGCGCCATATGCACACAGTCAATCCCCGGTAGCCGCAGGCGATTTGAGCACTGCAGTTGCGCGTTATCTGGCAGCGCTATTCGCCGCGCAGCTGCAGATTTCTTCGGATTTCGAGCTGACCCGTTCGTTCCGGGAATACGGCTTCGATTCGATCGTGATGATCGACCTGGTCAATTCGATGGAGAAGAAATTCGGGAGTTTGCCGAAGACATTGTTTTTCGAACACCAAACCTTGGGTGAACTCACGGCCTTCTTCATCGAGCATCACGCCGAGTCATGCCGGGCTATCGTGCAAGCCGAACTGGGTGGGAAAATGATCGACGCCGCCGGGCCGGTACGGTCCGAGAGCGCTGCCATGGATGCGCCGGCGACGCTGTCGGCTGCCGACAGCACGTTTTCAGCCGCTGCTGAACATGACGACGTTGCCATCATCGGCTTGTCGGGACGTTATCCCGAGGCTGAAAGTCTGGAGCAATTCTGGGAAAACCTGAAATTCGGCCGTGACTGCGTGGTGGAAATTCCGTCCGACCGTTGGGATATCGAGACCACGTTCCAGCCTGGACCGGCGGTGATCGGCAAGACGTACAGCAAGTGGGGCGGCTTCCTGAAAGGGGTCGATCAGTTCGATCCGCTGTTCTTCAATATTTCGCCCAAAGAGGCGGAGAACATGGATCCGAACGAAAGGCTGTTTCTGGAGACGGCTGCGCTCACCATCGAAGACGCGGGTTACACCGCGGATAAGCTGGTTTCACCGTTAGGGGTACGAGAAAATCCGGTCGGCGTCTATGTCGGCCTGATGTGGGGCGACTACCAGCTCCATGGCGTGGAAGGGCAGCCGCACACCTGGGCCACACCGCATTCGTTCTACTGGGCGGTGGCCAATCGGGTTTCGCACTACTTTAATTTCTCCGGTCCCAGCATCACGATCGACACCGCATGCTCGTCGTCGCTGACCGCAATCCACCTGGCGTGCGCGGCAATCCGCGCCGGCGAAATCGGCGTCGCTATCGCCGGCGCGGTCAATCTTTCGCTGCATATCAATAAATACAACCTGTTGTCGGATATGCATTTCCTATCTACCGACGGTCGCTGCCGCAGCTTCGGCGAGGGCGGTGACGGCTATGTGCCGGGCGAGGGCGTCGGCGCAGTGCTGCTCAAATCACTGGCGCGGGCGCGGGCCGACGGCGACCACATTTACGGCATCATCCGAGGCACTTCGGTCAATCATGGAGGCAAGACCTCGGGCTTTACCGTGCCCAATCCGAAACGCCAGGCCATGCTGGTCCAGGATGCGCTGCAGGCAGCGGGCGTGAATCCGCGTCATATCAGCTATCTGGAAGCGCACGGCACCGGCACCAGCCTTGGTGATCCGATCGAGATCGCGGGTTTGAACAAAGCCTTCGCGCAACAGGAGCACCAGTATTGCGCCATCGGCTCGGTGAAGTCGAACATCGGCCACCTGGAGGCGGCGTCAGGGATTGCCGGATTGACCAAGATCCTGCTGCAAATGAAGCACCGCACGCTGGCGCCTTCGATCCAGTCGGACGTTCTCAACCCGTACATCGATTTCAAAAACTGTCCCTTCCGCGTACAGCGTACCTTGCAGGAATGGAGTCGTCCGTGGCTCGACGTCACGGATCAGGACGGCAGCACCCGGCGCATGGAGCTGCCGCGCCTGGCGGGTATCAGCTCATTCGGTGCGGGTGGCAGCAACGCGCACTTGATCGTCGAGGAATACACCGAATCGGAAAGCGCGAACGATCAGGATCGCGATCGCCCGGCGTTGATCACGCTATCGGCAAGAAAGGAGGCTGCGCTGAAGGCGATGGCCGAGAATCTCGCGGCCTTCGTCGAGGCCAACCCGGAGCTATCGCTGCAAGACGCGGCTTACACCCTGCAGACAGGTCGCGTCGCCATGGAGCACCGGCTGGCGGTGGTGGCCCTGCGCGGGGCGCAACTGGTCGCTGCGCTGCGGGCATATGTTAACAGTAGCAGTAGTGGCACAGACACCGACTTGTTCAGCGGTCATCGCGATCAGGCCAAAGCTGCCGCATCGGCGCCGCCGGTGGCGCAGTGGCTGGCTCAAGGCGATCTGCCTCAGCTCGCCAAAGCCTGGGTCAGCGGCCATGCCGTCGAATGGGCGCAACTGCACGCGCCACAGGCGCGCAAGCGTTTGTCGCTGCCCGGCTACGTGTATCAGCGCCAGCGCTATTGGGTCACCAAGCCCGGCGTTGTGGCCACCAGCGCGGCACTGCATCCGCTGATCGACAGCAATGTTTCGACCCTGGAAGAACAGACATTCCGCAAGACCTTCCGTGCCGAGGAATTCTTCCTGCGCGACCATCAGCTCGGCAGTAACCGCATCCTGCCTGGCGTGGCCTATCTGGAGATGGCGCTGGCCGCCGGACGGCTTGGCAGCAGCGAACCGGTGTGCGCCTTGCGTGATGTGCAATGGCTGAAGCCGATCTTCGTCAACGAAGGCAGCAGCAGCTTCGACATCGGTCTGATCCCGGCCGCCGACGGCGTCCATTTCGAGATTTATCAAGCGCATGGCGATACGCGCCAGATCTATTCGCAAGGCATGCTGGAGTTCGGGGCGTCGCCCCTGTCTACCTCCGCCGGCATGGTCGATCTGCACGCCATTATCGGCCGTTGCCAGATGCAGAGCCGCGAAGCGATTGCCGCCGCGTTCACCCAAATGGGTTTCAACTTCGGCCCCAGCTTCCAGGTATTCGACGTTCTGCATTTCAATGCGGACGAAGCGCTGGCGCAGCTAAGCCAGCCGACGCAGCTCGCTATGCCGGCTGTGCAGGGGTTCACGCTGCCGCCTGCGCTGTTGGACGGCGCAGTCAGGACGGCATTGGGTATCGGCGGTCTGGGTTTTGCGTTGCGGGGCGTGCATGCGCCGGTACGGTTGCAGCGCATTGAAGTGCTGCTGCCGATCGTCGGCAGTTGCTTCGCCCATGCGCGTCGCGCCAATGTCGAGGCGCGCCACGCCGATCAGCACAGTTACGACATCGACCTTCTGGATGCTGCCGGCCGGGTGCTGGCGCGGATCGAGCAACTGGTGATCCAGGCGGCGCCGTCTCTCGGCCTCAGCCGATCCCCCGCCAAGGTCAGCGAACCTGTGCGGCGCGCGGCTATCGCGGCGATCACCGCTGCCACGCCAGCTTCGGCGCAGCCGCGCCTGAGCGTCGCCACGAGCGGCTCGGACAACCCGGAAGCACTGCAAGCCGCCGTGGTGACTCACCTGGTCGGCCTGTTGTCGACGGTGACGAAGGTTCCGGCCGAGCAGATCGACCCGAAAAGTGCACTGGAAAATTACGGCATCGATTCGGTGATGATTCTTGCCCTCACCGAAAAACTGCATCCGACCTTCGGCGAAGTGCCGAAGACCTTGTTTTACGAATATCAGGATCTGCACAGCCTGTCGGAATACTTCCTCGACAGCCATACGGAGCAAGTACGCGGTCTCGCGGCGGTCTCGCCAGTCCTCGCTGCGGCGCCGGCTTTGCAACTGACTCCACAGCCGATGCCGCAACCGATCGACGCCATAAGCGCTCCGGCCGGTCAGGAAGCGCAGCAGGCTGCCGTGGTGGCCCATCTGGTCGAATTGCTGTCGACGGTGACGAAGGTTCCGGCCGAGCAGATCGACCCGAAAAGTGCGCTGGAAAATTACGGCATCGATTCGGTGATGATTCTTACCCTCACCGAAAAACTGCATCCGACCTTCGGTGAAGTGCCGAAGACCTTGTTCTATGAATATCAGGATCTGCACAGCCTGTCGGAATACTTCCTCGACAGCCATGCGGAGCAGGTGCGCAGCCTTGCCGCGACATCGTCGAATCATCAGTCGGCGCCAAGCCCGCAGCCAGAAACTATAGTGGTTGAGGTCGCCGACCTCGGGCCGGCAGCGCTTCGCTCGCGCCTATTCGTCTGCCTGCGGGAGACTTTGGGCGACGATGCGCGGAATTGCACGGACACAACAGCACTTGCCGAATGGCCGATCGATCCGATTAGCCATGTCCGGCTGATGCATGCGTTGCGGCAGGAGTTTGGCGGCATCGATATCGGCCCCATGTACCGCCATGCAACGCTGGACGATTGGGCTGCGGCGATCTGGGCAGCAGCGCCGCAGCCTGTCGGTCGCGCCGTGACAGCCACGGTGGGCGTGAGTACCGACGCCGACACCGCAGCACCGCCGAGCGCGGTGCGCACGACGGGCACGACGGGCACGACAGCGAGCGCGCCTGGCTTTTCGCGATTTTCTACACGATTCGCGCAGGCGGGCGGTACGGCGATGTCGGCCAGCCATCAGGATCAGGAGATTGCCATCATCGGTCTCAGCGGCCGCTATCCGGGCGCCCGCAACGTCGAGGAATTCTGGCAGAACCTCAGTGCGGGCCGGGACAGCATCACCGAGATTCCGTTATCGCGCTGGGATCACCAGAAGCACTACCACCCCGATCGCAATGCCAAGGGGCAGGTATATAGCAAGTGGGGCGGCTTCATTGACGATATCGATCAGTTCGATGCGGGCTTCTTCAGTATTTCCCCACGTGAGGCGGAGATCACCGATCCGCAGGAGCGCCTGTTCCTGCAGACCGCCTGGGAATGCCTGGAAGATGCCTGCTATACCCGGCAGGCGTTGAAGGATCGCGATGTCGGCGTGTTCGTCGGCGTGATGTGGGGACACTACGAAGCCATCGACGTGTCTGAGCAGCAGCGCAAGTATGGCCGGCCGGCGGCGTTGTCTTCCTCAATCGCCAATCGGGTGTCTTATTTCCTGAATCTGAACGGCCCCAGCGTAGCGCTGGACACGATGTGTTCGTCCTCGCTGACCGCTATCCATCTGGCCAGCCAGGCGATCCGCAATGGCGATTGCCAAATGGCGATTGCCGGCGGCGTCAACCTGATCGTCCATCCGCTCAAATATCAGTTGCTGGCGCAAGGACAATTTCTCTCCACTGATGGACGCTGCCGTGCATTCGGCGACGGCGGCGACGGTTACGTACCGGGCGAGGGTGTCGGCGCCGTGCTATTGAAGCCGCTCAGGCAGGCCATCGAAGACGGCGACCAGATCCACGCTGTCATCAAGGCCTCTGCCGTCAATCACGGTGGCAAGACCAACGGCTACACCGTGCCCAACCAGGTCGCACAGAGCAATGTGATCGGCAAGGCGTTGCGTCGCGCCGGCTGGCACCCGAGTTCGATCGACTACATCGAGGCGCACGGCACCGGTACTTCACTGGGCGATCCGATCGAAATTGCCGGCCTGTCGAAAGCCTTCAACTCTGCCGCGCAGGACATGGAAAAGCAGGCCCGCGGTGGCGATGTTGGTGATGGCGGGAGCTCGGTGACAGCGCAGTCCTGCCGCATCGGTTCGGTGAAAACCAATATCGGCCATCTGGAATCCGCCGCCGGCATGGCGGCGTTGACCAAGATCCTGCTGCAAATGCGTCATCGGCGCATTGCACCGTCGCTGCATTCGACGCTGTTGAACACGAATATCGATTTCGCCAAGACCCCATTCCGTGTGGTGCAGGCGCTCGAAGACTGGCATGCGCCAGCCCGGCCCGGCGCTAGCGGCAAGCCGGCAAGCAGGCGCGCGGGCATCAGCTCATTCGGAGCGGGCGGGGCGAATGCGCACGTTCTTATCGAAGAATACGAGGCTGCGGCTGCGATTACGATGCAACATGTTCCGGCATCGCTGCCGCAGCCGTTGTTATTCGTGCTGTCGGCCGACAGCGAGGAACGTCTGACGCTGTACATCGACCGTGTGCTGGCGTTCCTGGTCCAGCACCAGCAGGGCGGCAGCACGCTGGATTTGCGCTCCCTGGCCTATTCGTCGCTGATAGGACGCGAGGCCATGAACGAACGGCTCGCTGTCGTGATCTCGAGCCTCGACGACCTGATCGACGCGCTTGCCCAGTATCGGCAGGGCGTCGTCGTGAACCAGGTGCAACGCGGCAGCGTCAAGAAACACAGCGAAAAGCTCGACGCCATCCTCGATGAAACACAGCGCGACGCGATGGTGCGATCCCTGTTGCAGGATAAACGGCTGCCACAACTTGCCAAAGCCTGGGTGTCGCTGCTGGATATCGAATGGAGCCGCTACGCCGATCTGTTGTTCGCCGCCGATCCGGCTTCGGCCCGCAGTACAAGTACAGCGTCAGTCCGCCGCCTCTCGTTCCCGGTGATGCCGTTCTTGACAAAACGGCACTGGGTGGAAGAGAAACCTGCCGCGACCGACGCCATCCGTCACGATGCGCTACATCCTCTGCTCGACCGCAATGTATCGACATTGACGCAGCAGCGCTATGCCAAACTCTTGACCGGCCAGGAGTTCTACCTGCGCGATCACATCGTCGAAGCGGGCCAGAAGCGGGTGATCCTGCCTGGCGTCACCTACCTTGAAATGGCGCGCGCCGCCGGTGAGTTGGCGATGGGCGAGGAATGGTCGGTGGACCGGATACGCAATCTGATCTGGATCCAACCGGTCGAGATCAAGGATGCTCCTGAAGAAGTGACGGTGACGCTCACGCAAGTCGACGATGCGGTGGAATTCGACATCACCCGCAGCGCGACCAAGGACGTCAGCGTCGAAGGAGAATTGCATTATCGCCGCCGTGACGAGGCAGTGGCGGATGAGTGGCTCGACCTCGATGCCCTGCGCAGCCGCGGGGTCATAGAGGCAGACAAGCAAGCAATCTATGACAGCTTCCGTCGCATGGGTTTCCACTATGGCAGCAGCTATCAGGTTACCGAGACGCGCTATCGCATGACAGACGGCGCACTCAGCCGTCTCAGGCTGCCGGAGTTTCTGTGGCATGACGCCATGGCTTTCTGTCTGCATCCTTCGCTGTTCGACGGCGCGCTGCGCACTTGCCTCGCCATCGGTTCGGAGTCGCTGGATGCGACGGTGCCGTTGGTGCCGTTCGCGCTGGGCGAACTGGAGATTCGGCATCCGCTCACCGAGGAATGCTATGCCTACGCGACCGCAGTCGTCGATGCTGAGATGCAGGCCGATCCTCACAGCGGCCTGCGCAAATACAACATCGTCGTCACCGATAGCGATGGGCGGGTGCTGATCAAGCTTTGGAATTTCTCCGCTCGGCAGTTGATCAAGGCAGAGCCGCAAGCCTCGCGTGCTTTGCAGTACTACGGCTATGATTGGCTGGAGACATCGGCGCTGCCTGCGCTAGCGTCCACGCTCTCAGGCCGGACCATTTTGGTGATCGCCGACGATACCTCGCTGGCCGAAACATTGTCGCTTCGCTTCGCATCATCGGCCAATGTCGTGCTGGCACAGCCCGGCGCTGCATTTGCCAAGCTGGGCGAGCGGCACTACCGCTTCGATCCGGCCAGCGCTCACTCTTATACGGAACTGCTGACGCATCTGGCCAGTCAGGATCTCCGGCCGTCACACATTGCACATTACTTGCAAGATGTGCAGGACTTCACTGCGGCAGTCGATCATGACGACGTGCAGAGCCTGCGTCGCGGGATATTGTCGATGCGTCACCTGTTCAATGCACTTGAACAGGCGATGCTCGGCCAGAGCGTGCGTTGCGCCTACGTATTCGAGGCCACGCGAGAAGCGATTCAGCCGCAGCACGATGCGATCTCCGGCTATGCCAGATCGCTGCTGACCATCAATCATCGCTTCGAATTGTTCACGCTCCGGTCCGATCATGCTGAAACGGCTGAACTCGCGGCCGCGTTGCAGAGTGAATTCGATGCATCCGGGACGCTTACCGGCCTGGAAATCGCCCACTGGAATGGCCGCCGCTACCTGCGCAGCCTGACGCCTTTCGATCCGTCCGGCATGGGTATGGCACAGAATGCGCTTCCGCTGAAATCGCGTGGCGTGTATCTGATCACTGGCGGCGCCGGCAAGCTTGGCCTGGTGCTGGCCCGTTACCTGGCTACGCACTACCAGGCAAGATTAATACTGAGCGGACGCAGCGAGCGGCTGCACGACGAAGCACTGGCGCAGATCGAGGCGTTGCGCGCTGTCGGTGCAGAGGTGCATTACCACTGCTCCAATATCGCCCAGGCCGGGCAAGCCGATGCTTTGCTGGCTGTCGCCAAACAGGTTTATGGCCGGCTCGATGGCGTCCTGCATTGCGCTGGGGTGGCCAGCGACACGCTGATTACCCAGTTGGATGAGATGGCCTTTGCCGACTTGCTGGCGCCGAAGATCGACGGCCTGTTGGCCCTGGACCGTGCTACCCGGAGTGAACCGCTGGACTTTTTCGTCAATTTCTCCTCCGTCTCTGCGATGCTGGGCGATCTGGGCTCCGGCGCTTATGCCGTAGCCAATCGCTTCATGGATAGCCACGCCGTGTGGCGCGATGCGCTGTGCCGGCAAGGTCAGCGTTTTGGCAAGAGTCTCTCGATCGGCTGGCCTTTGTGGGCAACTGGCGGCATGAAGATTTCACTTGAGGATGCATCGCTATTCAACTTCTCGGGAATGTCCGCACTCACTGAGGACGAGGGTATCGAAGCCTTTGAACGTCTGTTGCGTGGCGATATGCAGCAGGTGCTGCTGGCCGTGGGCGACGCCGCGAAAATCGGGCGCGCGCTGCGGGTGCAGGGCGCCGTCGGTTCGCACGCCGAACCGGCGCCGGCCATTGCTCAGGCAGCGCCGAGGGCGTTGCCGATCAAGACGGTTTTAACGATGGCGTCAACAACGCGTACGGTCGGAGACCATAATATGACGGCCTTGCCTTCCGGTTCATCCTCCGGTGCAATAGTGGTCAATACATCAGATCAACAAGGCCGCGCCGAGCACTATATTAAGGAGCGACTGGCGATTGTGGTGAAGGTGGCGGCAAGCGATATCGCTGCGCATACCACCTTCGAGCAGCTCGGCATGGACTCTGTGATGCTGATGGAGTTGCGCAATAGCCTTACGCAGGATTTCCCCGGCCTGCCTAAGACCGCGCTGTTTGAATACGACACACCGGCGCGTCTGGCGCAATACCTGATGCAGCAGCACGCCGACGCCTTGCGGACCTGCCTGGGCGGTTTAGCGCCTACGGCGGCCGATGAGACGATTGCCACTTCGCTGGTGAGCGTGTCAGCCTCGGTTGCCGCAGTTGCATCAGCTGCGTCAGTTACATCAGCCGTCGCGGGGCCGAGGCCTGCTGCGCTGCCGGTTTCCGGCAAACGCCGTGCTACGACAATTGGCGCAGCGGCTGCCGCGGACGATGCGGTCGCCATCATCGGCCTGGCGGGTCAATTCCCGCAGGCCGCTGATCTGGGCGAATTCTGGAGCAACCTGCAACAGGCCAAGGACTGCTTGTCGCCGATTCCTGAAGATCGCTGGCCGACGACGGCCAACGGCCAGCGCGATGCGCGTCGCGACTATTGCAACAAGGGCGGTTTCCTGAGTGATGCAGACCGTTTCGATCCCGCATTTTTCAGGATGTCGCAGAGCGAGGCGGCAAAGACCGACCCGCAATTGAGAGTGCTGTTGCGCGCCGCATGGCATGCCATCGAGGATGCCGCCTACACGCCGGAGGCGCTATTACCGGAGCGTGTCGGCGTTTATGTCGGCGCCATGAACGAAGACTTCACCTGGATCATGTCGGAGTTGTACGCTCGCACCGGCGAGTATCAGGGGCCGGGTTCGGTGGTCAGTGAACTGGCCAACCGAATTTCCTTCCTGATGAACTTCCGCGGCCCCAGCCTGACTGTATCCACGGCGTGTTCGTCCTCGCTCACGGCGGTGCACATGGCGCGGCAATCGATTCTGGGCGGCGAGTGCGATATGGCGCTTGCCGGCGGTGTCAACCTGAGCCTGCATCCCAGCAAGTACCTCATGTTGCAGGATATGAAAGTGTTGTCGCCGGATGGCCAGGAGCGCACCTTCGATGAGGCGGCCAACGGCCTGGTGCCGAGCGAAGGTGTGGGGATGGTGCTGCTCAAGCGCTTGAGCCGCGCGCTGGCGGACGGCGACCAGATCTACGGCGTGATCCGTGGCTCCAGCATCAGCCATGCCGGCACCGGCGCCGGTCAATACCTGCCCAATCTCAAGGTTCTTGAGGAAACGGCGGTGCGCAGCCTGCGCGAATCCGGCCTGCGTGCCGAGGACTTGTCTTACATCGAGAGCCACGGCACCGGTACTGAACTGGGCGATCCTATCGAACTCAAGGCGTTGGCCAACGCGCTGCGGCAGTCTACTTCGGCGGAACGGTTCTGCGCGATAGGCACCAAGGCCAATCTCGGCCACATGGAGGCAGCCTCGGGCGTCTGCTCGCTGATCAAGGTGCTGTTGAGCATGAAGCATGGCCATCTGTCGCCGTGCGCGAAGTTGACCTCGGTGAATTCGTCGTTCGAACACGAGTTCTCGCCATTCCACTTTCCGCGCGAGCCGCAGCTATGGAATGTGAACCAGCGCGGCACGCGCGCGGCCGGCATCAATTCCTTCGGCATGGGGGGATCTAACGTGTTCGTGGTGCTTGAATCCCGGGATCCGGCTACATCCAGGCAGAACCGGGCGGGCGCTCAGGTCGAGCCGTCAATCGTCGTGCTGTCGGCGAAAAGCGAAGATCGCTTACGGGCTTATGCAAGCGCATTGCTGGCCTTCCTGGCACATGGCGACTGCGAAGCATGGTCGACTGCGGATTTTTCCGATATGGCGTATTCGAGCCAGATCGGAAGGTCAGCGTTCGAGCATCGCCTGGCAATCGTCGCGACCGATCGACTGGAACTCATCGCCAAGGTAAACAAGTACCTTCAATCCGGGCCTGTCGCAGCGCTCGGCATCTTTGCCGACGGCGCTCGCTCGCCGGACGGGTTGCCGGATCTGCTGGCAGGGAATGCCGGCCGGGAATTTATCGATGCGCTGCTGCAATCGCGGCAATGGGACAAATTAGCCTCGATCTGGACGCGTGGATGCGCCGTCGACTGGCCGCGCTTGCACCTCAATGCAAGCCGGCGGCGGGTGTCCTTTCCGGCGTATCCGTTCGATACGATTCGCTGCGACTTAGGTGACGCAGGCGCACGAGGGGAGCATGGGAAGCGTCAGGTAGCGCTCGAAACCGGCACTGCCGCCTCGTCTTCAGTTGAAGTGGATGCGCTGCCCCAGAACGCTGCGGCCGAGGACGAACTGCAAGGAAACCAAGAGTGGTTCAGTCTGGAGGCTACGCCGAACCAGGCGCTGCAAGACGCTGAGGGCAGCGCTGACGAGGGCGATGAAATGGCCAGGCAGTACTGGATCGGCCATCTGCAAGACATCGCCGACTCTAGCTTCCTGCTCGCGCCGGCGCTGTTGCCCGAGTATGTCGGACAGGATGCCGCCGAGGAGCTGCCGGCACACTTCGTCTCCGATTCGCTCGGACGCGAGTTGACCCGCTCCCTGCAACGCTGCACCCAATTGCATCGGATTGAAGTGGAAACCCTGATCGCGGCGGCCTGGGCCATCCTGATCAACCGTTACACGAAGGTGCGTTGCTCTCAATTCGGTATCTTGAAGGCATTCACACCTGGGCCGAACGCCGCCACAGGGTCCGATGCAGACAGCCATGAGCCGTTGCACAATTTTGTGCCGGTCAGGATCTGCACGGCCGGTCGCGAAAAAATTGCGGGCTGGCTGACCGGTTTGCAGCGCAATCTGAATCGCAAGCGTATTTACGCCCATGTGCCGATCCATCGGATTGAAAGCTGGATCGGCGTCGAGAGCCTGTTCGACAACGCGATTGCCTTCGAGAAGAGCCACGGGCCGCAAGCCGATGCGACTGCAGTTGCAGCGCTTGCAACTGTGAGCCGAGCGCCATTGCCGGCCTGCGTCGCCATGAAGCTGACGGTAACTATCCACAGCGACGCGCTGGACTTTAACCTGACTTATCGCTCGGCAAAAGCGGAAGACGAAAAGCTCAGCACGCTGCTCGATCATTTTCAGGTGCTGCTGGAAGGTCTGGCCGCTAATCCGGAAAAGACCCCGGCAGCCCTGACTATGCGCACCAAGCGCGAGAGCCGGGAAACTTTCTGGAAAACCATGGACAAGGTGAATCGATGAATAGGAACGGAATGCATGTGTTCATGACGGGGGCGAACGGTTTCGTCGGTCTCAATATCGTCGCCGCGCTGGTGGCGGCAGGGCATCGCGTCACTGCCTTTGTCCGGCCTGGATCGAACGTTTCCTATCTGGAGCCGTTCGGCGCCGACGGTGGCGGCAGCGTCGGCAGCGTTGATATCGTGCGCGGCGAACTAAGCGATCTCAGCGCGGTGGTGAAGGCGATGAGCGGCGCCCAAGGAGTGATCCACACCGCCGGCAACACCAGTTGCAACAAGCGCGACTGGCCGCTGCTGCAGGAGGTCAATGTGCAAGGCACACGCAACGTGGTCGACGCCGCTATCGCCAATAAGGTCCAGCGCATTGTGTATACCAGCACGACTTCCACCATCGGAGCCTTCAAGGACGAAGCGCAGGTTGCGAATGAAGACACGGTGCTGAAGGGTTTCCGGGCGCGCAGTCCTTACGGGATCAGCAAGCAGATGGCCGAACAGGCTGTGCTCGATGCGCAGAAGCATGGCGTGGAATGCGTCATCCTCAATCCTGCCGAAGTGCTGGGCGCCTTTGATTACTCGATGCAATGGGGGCGGATGGTGCTGGCGGTATATCACAACCAGGTGCCTTTCATGCCGCCCGGCGGCGGCACCTTTTGCAGCGCCGCCGAAGTCGGACGGGCACACGTCAGCGCATTGACGCAGGGACGTTCCGGCGAGCGCTACATTCTCGGCGGCGACAACGTCAGCTACGAGCATTTCCTGACAGCCATCGCCAAGGTTCTGGGCCAGGTTTTCGACAAGCCGGACGTCAACTACACCTGGCTGTATGTCAAATCGGTTTTGCAAGAGAAGTTTCCATTGTTATTGTCCGGCAAGCCCATCGTCGAGCCTTACCGGATGCGGGTTTTCGGCGGCACGTATTATTTTGACAGCGCCAAGGCCGAGCGTGAGTTGTCTTATCGGCCGGTTTCACTCGAACAGATGCTGCATGACTGTGTGCAGTGGTACCAACGTCACGGTTTCATCAGCAGACCAGCAGCAGTGATTAATTGAACATTACCAACATCATTGAAACAGGGGAGACACGATGGATTCCAGAGCGCTAATCGAACTCGAACGGCAGCCATTCAAACAGCGGCTGGCCCAGCAGTATTCGGTTTACTTAAATGAAGTGGAGCAGGGCTTGATGTCCGGTCGGGAGGGCTTCGGTCCGGTCGATCGCCGGATGAAATACAAGGACTTGCACAGCGAAGTCTTTCACGACGTACTTATCTTCGGCTCCAATAGCTATCTCGGCTTGTCGAACGATCCTTATGTGAAGCGCAAGGTGAAGGAGGCCGTCGAACAATACGGCATCGGCTCGGGCGGTTCGCCTGCCTTCTCCGGCTACACCAAACAACACAAGGATCTCGAAAAGAGACTGGCCAGGCTGGCGGACCACGAGGACGCCGTGCTGCTCCCAGGCGGCTATATGGCAAACCTGTGCTGGGTCAACGGTTTGATGAACCGTAACGACGTCATCGTCTACGACAAGAACAGCCATGCCAGCGTCATCAATGCGATCAAAATGACGAGTGTGCCGTTTTATACATTCGATCCCGAGAAACTCGATGAATTTGAGACGCTCCTGAAGCGGATCAAACAGCGTTCGAAGGCGGACGTGCAGATTTTCTCGACGGTTGAAGGGGTTCGCTCGATCGACGGTTCGATCATCGAACTGAAGCGCTATATCGAGATTTGCAAGGCCCATGACGTCATCACCATCCTGGATGACGCTCACGGACTGGGTACGGTCGGCAAGTACGGTCGTGGCACCCTGGAATACCTGGATCTTCTGGGTCAGGTCGATCTGCGCATGTCCACCTGCAGCAAGGCAATCGGCGCGCAGGGTGCTTTCGTCTCCGGCAGCAAGGAGCTGATCTTCTTGTTGAGGAATTTCTCCTATCCCTATTTATTCACTTCGGCGATGGCGCAGCCGACCATCGCAGCAATTTCCGCCTCATTGGACATCATGGAAAACGAACCGGAACGCATCGAGATGCTGCATAAGAACGTGCGCTATATGCAGGATCAACTGGAAGCGGCGGGACTTCGCATCATTCGCGGCAAGTCAGGAATCATTCCGGTGTTCTTCGATGAGGATGGCGTGGTGCGCAAGATCAATCGCGCCCTGTACCGGCGCGGACTGTTCGCCAACATCATGGAATACCCGATGGTGCCGCCCGGACTGGAGCGCTTGCGACTGTCGGTGATGGCGACCCACACGCGCGAGGAAATCGACACAGCCGTATCGCTCATTGTGGAAACGGCATGTGAATTTGGCGCTTTGCAAAATAACACCACTTTGGAGAATGCATGATGAGCAAGAAAGAAGAAGTGTTGGAAACGCTGCTGGATGTCATCAACAACATCAAAAAAACCGGATTCACACGCGACTCGGTGGAGCCGGACTTCTATCTGGGCGGCGATCTTGGCGTCGATTCGAAGGAAATGCTTGAAATCTGGTACGAGCTCGAACAGCGCTTGAATATCCGTGTGCAGGATGCGGAAAAGCGCGATCTGTACACCCTGGATGAGGTCATCAATCTTCTGGAAAGCAAACTGGTCCCGGTAGCGGCAGCCTTGTGATGCGATGCAGGCAGGCGGTTCTCTAACCGCCGCCTGCCTGCGGCTGTAGCTAGCCACTACGGCAATCCGCTACGGTAATCCAGTACAGCAATCCAATCCGGCAGACGCCATCGAAGAATCAAAACATGAGAGTGACGGCATGACATCAGCGTGGGTATTTCCAGGGCAGGGATCTCAGTATAAGGGCATGGGCGCGGAGCTATTCGCGCGCTTTCCCCAGCTCGTCCGCGAGGCGGATGAGGTATTGGGGTATTCGATTCGCGAGTTGTGTCTGGACGATCCGAAGAATGTGCTCAACCAGACCGAGTACACCCAGCCGGCGTTGTTTGTCACGTCGGCACTGTCTTTTCTGGCCAGGCGCGAGCAAGGCGATGCGCCGCCCGCTATCTACGCGGGACACAGCCTGGGTGAATTCAACGCCATCTTCGCCGCCGGCGGCTTCGATTTCAAGACCGGCGTTGCCTTGGTGGCGGAGCGTGGGCGCTTAATGTCGCAGGCGACGCGCGGCGCCATGGCGGCCGTCATCGGCCTGGATCAGGACAAAGTGCGCGAACTGCTGGCGTCTTTGCCTTTCGGCCAGATCGACATCGCGAATATCAATTCCTCAGAGCAGATAGTGATCTCGGGCGAGGAAGATGAGATTGCGCGCTGCGAAGCACTGTTTGCAGGGGCCGGCGGCCGTTATGTGCGCCTGAATGTCAGCGCCGCTTTCCATTCCAGATTCATGCGCGACGTCGAGCAGCAGTTCGCCGCTTACCTTGCGCGCACGCCCTTGCAGCCGCTGAACGCGGAAGTCATTGCCAATTGCACGGCGCAGTCCTATCCGATGACTGGCTATCAGGATTTGATGGTGCGGCAGATCACCCATCCGGTGAAGTGGTACGAGTCGATCTCGCGGCTGCTGTCGCGTGGTGAGGTGGCGCTGGAAGAGGTCGGGCCGGGCGATGTGCTCAGCAAGCTCTTTTTCAAAATCAGGCAGAAGCCGATGCCGCTGCCCACGCCGCTGAGCGATAGCGCAGACGAATCTGCCGCAGCAGCGGCGCGCAACAGCCAGGCAGTTGCCGACCACAAACCTGCCGATGGGCCGGCACCGCCTTCGCGGCGTACCGTGTTCATGTACTCGGGACAGGGTTCCCAGTATTACTTGATGGGCAAGGAGCTGTACCAGCACAGCGCGCCGTTTCGCGAAGCGATGGACGCTTGCGATGCGCTGCATCGTGCGCACACTGGTCGCAGCATGGTGGCGGAGTTGTACGACGACACCAAGCGGCACCAGGAGATGACGGATGTGCTGTTGGCGCATCCGGCACTATTCAGCCTGGGCTACAGCCTCACCCAGGTGCTGCGGCAAGCGGGTATCGAGCCGGACGGGGTGTTGGGTTACAGCCTCGGCGAGTACGTCGCGGCGACGGTTGCGGAAGTGGTCTCGCTGGAGGATGCGATGGCCATGGTTATTTGCCAGGCGCGCTTGCTCAGCGAACAAACCTCTGGCGGCGGCATGCTGTCGGTATTGACGCCGGTGGAGCATTTTGAACGCCATCCCGATGTGTACCGGGGCGGCACGCTGGCGAGCGTCAACTTCAACGACAACTTCGTGGTCAGCGGGGACCAGCGGACACTGCTCGCGATCAAGGAACGGCTGGACGCGCAGGATATTGTATCGCTGCTTCTGTCGGTCGATCACGGCTTTCATTCAGCGGCGGTGGAGCCGATAGAGACAGAGTTCCGCCGCTTCTTGCAAAAGCTCCCACGACAGGCGCCGCGCCTGCCGATCTACTCAGCCATGCATGGCCGCGCGATCAATGTGATCGATGCATTTGACGATCAGTACTTCTGGGATGTGCTGCGGCAGCGTGTCGATTTCCACAAGCTGATGGGCTCGTTGAGCGGACAGGAAGGCGTCCGCTTCGTCGATCTTGGGCCGACCGGAACCTTATCCGGTTTCATCAAGTACGGCTTTGGCAATCGCGTCGATCACGCTGTATCGATCAATCAATTCGGAAAAAACATGGAAACAGTGTCCAAATTGCTGACCAGGCTTTCCGCTTAGCGGATAGGTCGCCGGAGCTGAAACCGGTGAAAGGCGGGCAGCACGGATGAATCGTTATTGAAGATCATGGAGAAAAAATGTTATCAGGACAAGAATCGACGGCCGGTTTGAGCATGCGTCATAGTGGTTATGGGATGGAGTTGTCAAGCTCGCTGAACGACGGTATGGCCAGTGCAAAATATGAAGGCCAGCGCCGGATGCTGGAGTGCATGCCGTTCCCTTTCCCGTGCAATGCCGATCTGCCCCTCTGCGTGGCCGCATGGCATGGCGTTCTGCATTGGCTGAGATACAACGACGAACCCGTAATGACCTGTCTTTTGGGCGCTCAGGCCGAGAAATGTTGGCCACTGGTCACAGCGATCAGCGAGCGCACCTCCCTGGGCGAACTGCTGGCCGATGTCAGACAGCAATGGGTGGACAACGAGAGCGATTGGTTCGATTTGCATGATCCGAATCATCCCGGCATGACCGATCAGTTGCGCTGTCACGCGATCTGCCTGCATGGTGTCTCGGAAGAGGCGAGCGAGACAGAGTTCACGATCGTGCACGATTGCGAGGCATGGTTCGTCGATTGCGATGCCAGCCGCTTCAGCGAATCCTATCAGCGTTCCGTGATGGCAATGTGGGCCCACCTGGTCGCCAGGATGCTGGAAAGCCCGGCATCGCGCTTGTCGGATGAGCACCGTTTCGACGGTCTGGATGCCTATGCGCCGTCGCAAAACGATATGACCGGGCCGGCGAAGTCAATTGCAGGCAATCTGCCCGGACGGTTTGCCGCCCAGGTTTCCGCCGAACCGCATAAGATCGCCGTCATCGACGCCGATGGCGCCCTGAGCTACGCTGAGCTGGACGCCTTGTCCGAACGCTGGGCACAGGCCTTGCACACGGCAGGCGTGGTCCGCGGCGACTACATCGGCGTTGCATTCGACCGCAGCCATCGCATGATTGCGGCGCAACTGGCGGTGCTGAAAGTCGGGGCGGTGTTTGTCCCCATGGACGCCGCCCAGCCGGCGACCCGCCTGCAGGCGATGGCCGACGACGCCGAGATGCGCGTCGCCTTGACCGACGCATCCTGGATGCCGTTGATGCGCGAAGCCTTGCCGGCCGTGCTATGCCTGGATGTTGCATCCTCTGCCGCAGCGTCTTCCTCCGACCTTGTCATCGATCCTGCCTCGCATCGTCCACAACTACTGGATGTGCTGAGCACGGACGATCTGGCCTACGTGATCTTTACGTCGGGCTCGACCGGCCGTCCGAAGGGTGTCAAGGTCAGCCATGGCAACCTGCTCAATTTCGTCACTCATCTGAAAGAACTGATGAGCGCGCACGAAATCGTGTCGCAGTTTGCCCCCGCCACATTCGATGCCTCAGTCGGTGAAATCCATTCGGCCCTGCTGAACGGCGCCACGCTGGTGATCCTGCCGGCCGAATTGATCGACAGCCCCGACCGGCTGCAGGCATACATGAGCGAGCAACGGGTGACGTTTGCGGCTTTTCCTCCGCAATACGCAAAATATCTTTGGCCCGAGAAGCTGCCGCAACTGAAGACCCTGCTGACTGCGGGATCGGCGCCCGATCACGAACTGGTGCGGCGCTGGCAACCGCATCTGCAGTACGTCAATGCATACGGTCCGACGGAGACCACGATCCTGTCGACACTTTGGCAGGCCAGCCGTCAGGTTGAGCAGCAAGAGCGCTTGACTATCGGCTTTCCGATCATCAATACCGAGGTCCGTGTAGTCAATCGTTTCAACCAGCCATTGCCGCGCGGGGCCATCGGCGAACTGCTGATCGGCGGCGCGGGTGTGACGCACGGCTATCTCAAGCGCGAAGAAATGACGCGCGATAAATTCATTACGACAGATCTGACGCGCTGGTACCGCAGCGGCGATCTGTCCTGCTTCGACGATCAGAACCGCTTATTCTTCGCCGGCCGCGTCGACAATCAAATCAAGCTGCGCGGGCATCGCCTGGAGCCGGGCGAAGTGGAGACAGCGCTGTTGACCTTGCCGGGGATCGAGCATGCTGCTGCCATCGTCGTCGAGGTTCAGGCGGTCAAGCAGCTGGTGGTGTTCTGCGTCGGCCAGCCACAGCCGGAAGAGGCGATCCGGGCCGGTTTAGCCGAGGTTCTGCCGGCCTGGGCCATGCCTAACCGGATACTTTGGTTGGCCGAACTGCCGCTGACGGTGAACGGCAAGACCGATTATCGCGCGCTGCAAGCGCGGCTACAGCAGAACGATGCGCCGTTGCAGCCAGTGGACTACGCCGACGAATTGGAAGCGCAGGTCGCCGATATCTGGCGCAACGTTCTACAGCAGCCGAATATTTCGCGCGAGGATAACTTCATTCATTTGGGCGGCGATTCGCTGACCTCGCTGGCGGTGATGTCCGCGCTGAAACGGCTGGGCTACCAGATCACTTCGTCGCAACTGCTGTCGCATCCATGCCTGGCCGATTTCACCGAACTGCTGCGCCACTCCGAGCGCCTGATGCAGCGCGACTATGCCAGCCGCCAGGGGATTGCGCCGCTCAGCCCGATTCAGGGCTGGTTCTTTCAATTGCAAATGGCGCGGCCGGGTGCGTTCTGCCAAGCCTTGTCCTTCGAGACCGAAGAAAGCCTCGACGCCGAGCGCTTGCACCGGGCTTTTTCGCGTCTGGTTACCTACCACGATCAATTGCGGGCCCATTTTGTCCATTCCGTCCATGCTGAAATGGCTGTGCAGGAGCCTTTGGCCTGGCGGCAGGAAGTCGCCGGTGCGGCGCTGGAGCTGCCGCCGATTGCCTCCATCGACGTTGCCGAAGCAGAACTGGAGCAGGCCAGCGAACAATGGCGCGACATGCTTGCCGCGCAACTGCGTATCGAGCAGGTGCCTCTGTTTCGCATCGTTCTGCTGAAAACACCGAGCCGCTCGCGCGTGGTGTGGGTGCTGCATCACTTGATTGTGGATACCATCAGCCATGGCATCCTGCTGGACGATCTGCGTCATCTTTACGTCAGCGACGAGAGCAGCCTCGAAGAGGTATTGCCAGGCAAGAGCATCAGCTACCTGGACTGGTCGGAAAAATTCCATGCGCATATCGCCGAACGGCCGAACGCACTGCTGGACGACTGGCTTCCTGTGCTGCGCGCCGTCGAAAGCGCGCAGGCGCTTCCGCTTGTGGGGAGTGAGGCAGTGGGGCGCTCGATTGCGATCGGGCAGTACAGCCTGTCGCGGGAGGATACCGCGCGCCTGCTCGGATCAGCAGCAGCCTGTTACCGCCAGAGCGCAGAAGAGTTGCTGCTTGCCGCGACTTATTTGGCGCTGGCGCGTAGCTGCAAGCTGGAACGTATCTGCTTAGACCTCGAATGGCATGGCCGGGACGAGGCATTTGCCGGTTCGCAGGGTCTCGATCGCACGGTGGGCTGGTTCAGCAGCGTGCATCCCCTGTGTCTGACAGTGCCGGCGCAACCGGACCTGGGCGCGTGGCTGATCGAACTGAAGGAGCGCCGTGCGGCGATTCCGCAACGCGGGCGGGATTTCTACGCGCTGCGCTACCTGAGCCGCGATCCTGCCGTGCGTGAGCAATTCGACCGTTACCGCTCGCCGCAAGTGCTGTTCAACAACTTCTCCGGCGTGGTGCAGCGCAGCCACGAGAGCTGGCGCACGGTGCCGATGACCGCCGGCGAAATGGGAGAGAGCGGCGCCAGCCCCTACGCGCTGTCGGTGGAAAGCCAGATCCTCGACGGCGAATTGCAGGTCAGTTTGTCTTTCGATCCAGCGGCATGGGCCGATGGCATGGCCGAAAACCTGGGACAGAGCTTGATCCAGTGCCTGCGGGAGGTGATCGATCATTGCGTAGTTGACGCCAACCGTCGCTGGACGCCCTCCGATTTTCCGTTCGTATCGCTGACACAGGCGCAAGCCGATGCGTTGCCGGTAGCGGTAAAGGCGATTTATCCATTGACGGACATGCAACACACCATGCACCGGCACAAGGACACTTATCAGGTGCACATGTGCTATCGCATGCCGCGCGCGCTGGACCAGCCGGCCTGGCAGCAGGCGGTAGCCGACTGGATTGACCGGCATGATTGCCTGCGCACCGTCATCAAGGAATGGCACGGCGGCGAAATCCATCAGGTCGTGCTGACGACGATCGCGGCGGCGACACGCATACACCAGGTACAGCCCGGCCAGGGCGCAGCATTCGCGGAGCAACTGATCGGACACGCGCGCAGCAAGCCGGTGCAACTCAGCCAGGCGCCGTTGTTCGATCTGCAGGTCGTGGACGAAGCCGGCGACAGCTTCCTGGCCGTGCTGTCCATCCATCACATCATCCATGACGGCTGGTCGATCAAACTGCTGTTGAGCGATCTTCTGAGTACCTATCGCCACTTCCTCGGGGAAGACGAATCCAGGCCGAACGCGCCGCTTGCCAACATGTCTGACATCGTGGCGCAGCAGCGCCGCCTGCTGGCCAGCGATGAATGGCGAAAATACTGGACCGAGTTGCCGTGGGAGCGTAGCGCCAGCCAGCTGCCTTGCGTGGCGCCGCTTAATGGCTACACTAACGGTCATAATTCTGAGCAGCCGGGAGCGTCGAACACACGGATTTATCTCAGCAGCATCGAGCGCGAGCTGGAGGTGGATGTGCGCGCCAGGGCCGCTGCGCTCGGCGTCACGGCCAACAGTTTGTGGCTGACCGGTTACGCCTGCCTGCTGCGTTATCTGGGCGGCCAGGCGCAAGTGCGCTGTGGCGTCATCCAGAATGGACGAATGGAAGAGATTCCCGGCTTCGAAACCATCACCGGATGTTGCGTCAACACCTTGCCCCTGGTGCTGAACATCGAAGCATCAAGCACGCCGGCCGCTCTGCTGGCCAGTGTCAACGCGCAACTGGAAGCAATGCGCACCTGCGCGGCTTTCCCTTTGTCGCATATCCATGAAACCGTCAAATCGCGGCTCGACGACGAGCTGTTCAGCAACTTGTTCAATATCGTGAGCCAGCGTTACGGCGAGCACAATGCGCAGTTGCATCCTGTCCTGGAGTCGGGTTACGAGTCGACCAATTACCGCTTCATTTTCGGCCTGATCGAACAGGATTCCGGCGCCGAAGGATCCGGAGCGGCGTCAACCGTGCCCCACTATGGCGTGAGAATAGGCTATGACGCCGATCTGTACGATGAGGCATCCGTCGCTATGTGGCTGGATATCTATGCCCATTGCATGCGTCAGTTGATCGCCCATACGGATGCCGCCTGGAGCGAGTTGCGGCTGCTGCCGCCGGCATTGAAGCAACAATCGGTGTCTGTATGGAACCAGACGGATCATGCCTACAGCGACAACCGTTGCATGCACGAATTGTTTGCGGAGCAAGCCGCAAGAACACCGCATGCCGAAGCTCTGGTCTGCGAGGAAGAACGCTTGAGCTACCGCGAACTCGACCAGCGCAGCAACCGCCTGGCGCAGCATCTGCGCAGCCTGGGCGTCGGCCCCGATGTGGTGGTGGGGCTGTGCGTCGAGCGATCCACGGAGATGGTGGTCGGACTGTTGGGGATTTTAAAGGCTGGCGGCGCCTATGTACCGCTGGACCCCGAACTGCCGCCGCAGCGGCTGGCCGGTATGGTGGCCGATATCGGCGTGAATCTGGTGCTGACCCAGGCACAACAGTTGGCTGGCCCCCTATCGCAAGTGGGCGCAGAGGTGCGGCTGTTGCGTCTGGACGCGGATTGGGCGCAGATGGCGCAGTATGAGGCCACAGCGCCTGTGACCGGCGTCACGCCCGCGCATCTGATCTACGTGATCTTCACTTCCGGCTCCACCGGCAAGCCGAAGGCCGCGATGAACCAGCATGGCGCGTTGGTCAATTACATCCAATGCCTGCAGGCCGGCCATGGCCTGGATGCGACCGACCGTGTGTTGCAGAAAACGCCATTCTCGTTCGATGTCTCGGCGCGGGAGTTCTTCTGGCCGTTATTGACGGGTGCGACGTTGGTCATGGCCAGGCCGGGCGGTCATCGCGACCCGGCCTATCTGAGCCAGGCCGTCCGTGAGCACGGCATCACCGCGCTGAGTTTTGTGCCTTCGATGCTGCAGATTTTTGTCGACGACGGCGAGCTGCATTCGTGCAGCAGCCTGCGTCGCATGTTCGTCAGCGGCGAGGCGCTGCCTGGAGCACTGGCAGCGCGTTTTCTAGCCTTGTCGAAGGCGCGGATGTACAACCTGTACGGCCCTACCGAAGCTGCGGTCGAAGTTAGCTGCCATGAGGTCACGTCCGCCGATGGCGCGACCGTGCCGATCGGCCGGCCGCACTGGAACACGCGCTTATATGTGCTTGACGAGCGCATGGAGCCGGTTCCGGCCGGCGTCGGCGGTGAGCTGTATATCGGTGGCGTGGCGGTCGGTCGCGGTTATCTTGGCCGCCCTGAGCTGACGGCCGAACGCTTCGTCGACAGTCCCTTTGAGCTGGGAGAGCGGCTGTACCGCACGGGCGATCTGGCGCGTTGGCGAGCCGACGGCGAAGTAGAGTACCTGGGTCGTCTCGACCATCAAGTCAAGATTCGCGGCTTCCGCATAGAACTCGGCGAAATCGAGCACGCCTTGTCCGCGCACGAGAACGTCAAGCAGGCGCTAGTGATCGCCAGAGCGGATGGCGAGCATAAGCAATTGGTCGCCTATATCGTCGCCAAAGAACCGGCGCTGGAGGATGAACACGCCAATGCACAGTTAATCCAGTCGTTCAGGGAAAAACTGCAAGCCGAACTGCCGGAATATATGGTGCCGGCGGCATTCGTGCTGCTGGAAGCGGTGCCTTGCAACGCTAACGGCAAGGTCGATCGCGCCAGCTTGCCCGAACCGGGGCCGTCCGCTTATGTACACGCGGCCTATGTTGAGCCAGGCAATGATCGCGAGCGAAATCTGCGGGCGATCTGGGGCGACGTGCTGCGTACCGAATCCTTTGGCGTGACCGACAATTTCTTTTCCATCGGCGGCGATTCCATCCTCGCAATCCAGGTGGTGTCGCGCGCAGCAAAGCAGGGCATTACCCTCACGCCGCGGCTGATCATCGAGGAAAAGACTATTCGTAATCTGGTCGCCAGACTGGTGGAGAAAGAAGAATCCACGGCCACTGCTGCTGCCATTGCTGAGTCGGCGCATGAGCTCCAGGCATGCAAGGGCGAGCAGCGCCTGTTGCCCATCCAGATCAGATTCCTGCAGGACGATGGCGTCGATGTGAATCATTACTGCCAATACGCCGCAGTGAACTTGCCTCCCCAGGCAAATCTGGCTTTGCTGAAGACGGTGCTGGCCGCGATCGTTGCACGGCACGATGTGCTGCGCCTGAAATTCCGGCAGACGCCAGCTGGCTGGATTGCGCTGTATCGTCCTGAGTTGCTATCCGACCTGGCGAGCGTGCTCGATGAGATGATCGTCGAAGTCGATGCCCGGGATACCCTGAAAAACTCTGCCGACCGGCAGGCCCGCATCCGGGCTGAAATGGAACTGGCGCAGGCCGGGCTCGATATCAAGCAAGGCAAGCTCTGTCGCTGGGTCTGGCTGCGCGACGGCGATCAGTCGCAATTGATCTGGGTCATGCATCACCTCATCGTCGATGTGGTTTCGTGGCAAGTGTTGCAGGATGATTTGAACATGGCGCTGGCGCAATGCAGCCGCGGCGAACCGCTCAGGCTGGCTCCCAAATCGAGTAGTTACCAGGAGTGGGCGGCGCGTCTGCATGACTATGCCTACAGTGCGCCGCTTGAGAGAGAGAGAAGCTATTGGCTGCAGCAACTGGAAGCACCGGCGGCAGGCCTGAGGTTCGACCACGAGGTTGACCGTGAAGCGACGCCGGAAGACTCCCGCGATCTTGATTTTCCGATTCAGGAAACCACAGAACAGGTAGTAGTGAGTTTGAGCCGCGAGGAGACCGCTTTGCTGCTGAGCCGGGCCAGCACTTTCTTCGAGGTCCGGACTCACCAGTTGCTGATTGCCGCGTTGAGCCGGACCTTGGGCGGCTGGCTCGATGCCGATGACATCCGTATCGATCTTGAAAGCCACGGCCGCGACGACATGGCAGGAGAAGCGGCATTCGAGGGTGTCGATCTCAGCCAGACCGTTGGCTGGTTCACTGCACTGTATCCCGTCCATGTGGCCGGCGTTAGAGGCGATCTGGTCGAGCACATCCGCCGCACCAGGCAACATTTGGAAGCGGTGCCGCGCAACGGCATCGGTTACGGCGTACTGACCAGCCTGGCGCATGACGAGGATCTTGCTGCCGCCAGCCAAGCGCTGGGCGGCCGTACATCCGAAGTATTGTTCAATTATCTGGGACAGGTCGACCCGGAGCTGCAAGGCGGCGGTTTCGTCAGCCCGCGCAGAACCAGAACTCATGCGCTGAATATCAATGGCATGATCGGCGCGGGTGTGCTGGCCTTGCATATCGATTACAGCCGCCAGCAGTTCAGGCGCGAGACGATGGAGGCTGTGGCCGCGCGCCTGGTCAGGGTGTTGCAGGACATGCTTACTTGCGACGGAGGAGGAGGTGGTGGCGGTGAGGCCGGTCCTGGCTTCGGGGCCGAGTCATCGCAGTTTCCATTGGCCGGGATCGGGCCGACCGATCTGAGCGCCTTGCAAGCGAAATACCCCACGCTCCAGGATCTGTATCCCTGCACGGGAATGCAGCAGGGCTTGTTGTTGCTCGCCGACCGTGCCTCGAAAGACGGACTTTATCTCACCCAGCTGCGGATGCAATTGGAGGCGGTCGATCCGGCGCGCCTGCGCCAAAGCTGGCAGGAATTGGTAAAACGGACCCCCGTGCTGCGCACCGCCTTTGTCGACGTCGGGCAGGATGAACTGCTACAGATGGTGATGGCCGAGGTCGACCTGCCGTGGCGCGAAGCAGACCTCGGTACAGCGGATGCTGCGAACAAAGTGCAGCAAGGGCTGGAACAGTTGCTTTCTGAGGAGCGCAGCAAGCCTTTCGATCTTGGCGCCGCGCCGCTGATGCGCTTGCTGCTGGCGCGCACCGGCGAGCGCCAGCATTGCCTGATCTGGACCCACCACCATGCCCTGATCGACGGCTGGTCGATGGGGCTGCTGGTCAAGCAATTGTTTCAGATCTATGCCGCACCGCAAACGCAAGCTCAATCGCTGCCGGCGCCCGAGTACAAAAACTACATCGCCTGGCTGCGTTCGCAAGATAAGGATGCTGCAGTGCGCTACTGGCGTGCTTACTTCGACGGTTTGCCGCTTGCCGCCAGTGCCAGCCTGCCGTTAGTGGCGGAGCCCGAGGACAGTGCCGCCGCCGAGCAGTCTGGCAGCGGGGAACAGAAAGCACATTCGATCGAGCTTTCGACGGCAGCCACGGCGCAGTTGCGGCGGCTGGCGCAGGCTGAGGGCGTCAGCCTCGGCACGCTGATTCTGGCCGCGTGGGGACTGTTGCAAAGCAAATACAGCGCCGAGCCGGAAGTGCTGTTCGGCTACACCACCAGCGGTCGTCCGGCTGCCTTGGAAAGCATCGAGACCATGGTCGGGCTGTTCATCAATTCCTTGCCCATCCGTTTAAAGATCGTCGCGGATCAGAGCCTTTCTTCCTGGCTGCAAGATATCCAGCGGATACAGCTCGATCACGAGGATCACGGCTTTCTGCCGCTGGCGGATATCCAGCGCTGCAGCGGCGCACGCCTCGGCCAGGCGCTGTTCAACGCGCTGGTGGTGGTCGAAAATTTCCCGCTCGACCGCGCGTTTCTGGCCGCCGAGGCGGCCGATGGCCTGCGCGTGGTTGACGTCCAGGGCGTCGAGCGCAGTGATCTCGGCTTGAGCCTGATCGTGTATCCCGGCAAATGCTTGACGCTCAAACTGGCCTATCAGTCGAAACAGTTCGACGACGCCTCGACGCTGCTGTTATTGCAGCGCCTGAGCCAGTTGCTGACGAGTTTTGCCAAAGGCGGCGCACAGCCGATTTCACAGCTGTCCGTGCTGAGCGAGGCAGCGCGCCAGCGCGCCATACGGGACTGGAACGCCACCGATGCCGCCTATCCTCTCGATCGCTGCGTGTACGAATTGTTTCAGATACAGGCTGACGCGCGCGGGAGCGAAACCGCAATCGTCTCGGGAACTGAACGCTGGTCTTATCGACAACTGGCCGAACGGGTGCAGGTGATCTCGTCATGGCTGACCGAGAGCGGGGTCGAGCCGGGCGAGCGGGTCGCACTAAGTCTGGGCAAGGAACCCGACCTGATCGCCGCCATGCTGGGCATCATGCGGGCCGGCGCCGCCTATGTACCGATGGCGCAGGATTGTCCGCCGGAGCGCGGCAGCTTCATGGCGGAGGATGCGGGCATCAAACGGCTGGTGACTCGACGCGCTCATCAGGAGCAGGCGGACGGCTGGGGCGTAATGCCCTTGTTTCTGGAAGATTGCCCGCAAAACCGGCATGCCGGGATTTCCGCGTCACGGGTGCCAGACCCTTACTCGACCGCTTACGTCATTTACACCTCGGGGACGACCGGCAAGCCCAAGGGGGTATTGGTCAGCCACCGCAACCTGGTCAATTTCTGCTGCTGGTTCGGTCAAACCGGCCTGTCGCGGGCCGGCGATGGCTTTTCGCAGTTTGCGCCGCACACCTTCGATGCATCGGCAGGAGAGATCTTCGGCGCTTTGCTCAACGGCGCCGAGCTGCATCTGCTCAGCGGCGAACTGATTCAGGAGCCGCGCGCTCTGGCCGAGTACCTCAGCGGGCAACGGATTCGTTTCGCCGCCTTCCCGCCGCCTTACTTGCTGCAGATGGACCCCGACCTGGTGCCGCAGGGCATGAGCTTGCTCACCGCCGGTTCGGCGCCGACCCCTGAGCTGGTGCAGCGCTGGAGCAAGCACTGCCGCTACGTCAACGGTTATGGACCGACCGAGACCACCATCCTGTCCTCGGCCTGGATGGGCGAGGATGACAATTTCGACGGCAAGCTTTCAATCGGCCGTCCGATCTCCAACACGACGATGTATGTAGTGGACAGCGTGGGCCAGTTGTGCGCACCCGGCTTGCTTGGCGAGATATGGATTGGCGGCGAAGGCGTAGCGCAGGGCTATCTCAACCGGCCTGACCTGAGCGCTCAGCAATTCATCGCCGACCCCTGGCGGCCGGGTAGCCGGGTCTACCGTACCGGCGACCTTGGCCGCTGGCTGGACGATGGCCGCATCGAGTGCGTCGGCCGGCGAGACCGTCAGGTCAAGCTGCGTGGCTTCCGCATCGAATTGAACGAAATCGAGAACCGGATTCGCGAATATCCGGCAATCCAGGATGTCGCAGTGCTGGTGCGCGGAGACGAGGACGACAAGCGCTTGATTGCCTGGGTCGTGCAGCGCAATGAAGCCACTACAGCCACTGCGGAACCGACCGAAGCCGCTCAGTTCCTGGCGCCTCTGCGTGATTTCCTGCGACGTTCGCTGCCGGAATACATGGTGCCTCAGTACATTGTGCCGATGGACCGGCTACCGCTCACCGCCAACGGCAAGCTTGACGACAAGGCCTTGCCGCAGCCCGACCTCGGCGTCGGCCTCGAAGCGGCTTATGTTGCGCCGCGTACTGCGAACGAAACCGTATTGACCGAGATCTGGGCATCGGTGCTGAAACTGCAACCGGGACAGATCAGCGCCACCGCCAATTTCTTTGAGTTGGGCGGTCATTCGCTGTTGGCGATGCGCGCCATCACGCGCTTGCGTGAGCAGCTTGGCGTGGATCTTGGCGTGGTTGACTTGCTGGCAAGTCCGGTGCTCGCCGATCTGGCTGCGCTGGTGAAAAACTCTAGCCGCCACGCATTGCCGGCCATTGTGCCGGTCGACCGCAACGGCAGCTTGCCCTTGTCGCTGGCACAGCAACGGCTGTGGCTGCTGTCGCAGATGCCAGGCGTGAGCGAGACTTACCACGTACCCGGCGTGCTGCGTCTGCAGGGCAGACTGGATCGCACGGCGCTGCGGCGTGCGCTGGATCGGATCGTGGCCCGGCACGAGGTGCTGCGCACCCGTTTCGAGCTGGTCGATGGCGAGCCGTACCAGCGCATTGCCGCCGCCGATCAGGGTTTCGCCCTGATCGAGCACGACCTCAGCAACGAGGCCGATGCTGCGCAACGTCTATCGCTGCTGATCGAGGAGGAGAGCAGCGCAGCGTTCGATCTGGCCGCTGGTCCGCTGCTGCGCGGCCGCCTGGTGGCGCTGGGGGCGGAGGAGCATGTGTTGCTGATCACGCAACACCATATCGTGACCGACGCCTGGTCGCTGACGCTGATGGTGCGCGAGCTAAGCATTATTTATAACGCTTACCGCATTGGCGCGGAAGATCCGCTGCCCGCGCTGTCGGTGCAGTACGCCGATTACGCGGTCTGGCAACGCCAGTGCTTATCGGGAAGCTGGCTGCAGGCACAGACCGACTACTGGCATGGCAATCTGGCCGGCGCGCCGGCATTGCTGGAGTTGCCGACCGACAGGCCGCGTCCGGCACAGCAGAAATACGACGGCGATGTGGCGGCATTCACCTTGGATGCGGAGCTGACGGCGGCCTTGAAAGAGCTGAGCCGCCGTCACGACACCACTTTGTTCGTGACGCTGTTGACGGGCTGGGCTATCGTGCTCAGCCGCTTGTCGGGCCAGCAGGATCTGGTGATCGGCAGCCCTGTGGCAAATCGCATGCAGGCGGAGCTGGAGCCGATGATCGGCTTCTTCGTCAACACGCTGGCGCTGCGGATCGATCTGTCGGGCGAGCCGACGGTGGCTGAATTGTTGCAACGGATGAAGCAACAGACGCTGGCGGCGCAACGGCATCAGCAGATGCCGTTCGCGCACGTGGTGGAGGTGCTGCAGCCGCCGCGCAGTATGGCGCATGCGCCGATCTTCCAGGTTATGTTCAACTGGCTGAGCGAGAATGTCGCCGACGCGATCGACCTGGATGGCTTGCGGATCGCACCGGAGAGTGCGCCGCGTGTCTTGTCCAAGTTCGATCTCACGCTCGATCTGGCCGAAGCCGACGGCTGCATCAGCGGTGTTTTGGAATACGCAACCGCGCTGTTTGAACGGGAGACGGTTGAGCGCTGGAGCGGTTATCTGGAACGCGCATTGCGGGCGATGGTGACGCAGGAGCAGCAGTGCGTGCGGCAAATGGATCTTCTGGGGGCGGAAGAAACCCGCCGCTTGCTGAGTTTCAATGACACCTATCGGCCGGACTTGATCGACCGTACCTGGCCTGAGTTATTTGCTGCCCAGGCCTTGCGCACGCCTGAGCGCATGGCGGTGCAATGCGAGACCACGCAACTGAGCTATGGCGAGTTGCACGAGCGCACATCGCGGTTGGCGACAACCTTGCGGGAGCAGGGCGTGGTGCCGGGACAGACCGTTGCCCTGCTCGATAACCGCGGCACCGATCTGCTGGTGATGATTATCGCGGTACTCAAGGCGGGCGCCGTTTATTTACCGATCGATCCGACCCATCCGACGCTGCGTTGGCTAGATATCCTGCAGGAAGCACAACCTTGCCTGCTGGTGGTCGGCGACACCCTGGCCGAGCCGCGCCGCTGGCTTGAGGATCATTGGCCGGCCGAACGTCTGCGTTCGATGGCCGAGTTGCTTGCTGTCGCGACCACGACCACCGAGCTGCCGCCGCCAAGCCTTGACGATCTGGCCTATCTGCTTTTCACCTCGGGTTCAACAGGCAAGCCTAAAGGCGTGATGATCGAACATCGCGGCATGATCAACAACATGCGCTCCAAGGTCGCGCCGCTGGCTATGTCGGCGGACGACGTGATCGCCCAGACTGCGCCGCAATGCTTCGACATCTCGGTGTGGCAATTCCTCACGGGCCTGCTGCTGGGGGCGAAGGTGTTTATCGTCGCCAACGACATCACCCGCGATCCGCAAGCGCTGCTGGAATGCCTCGACCGCCAAGGTGTGACGATCTGGGAACCGGTGCCGTCGTTGATCCAGGCGACATTGCCGTACAGCCGGCCGCTGCCCCATCTGCGCTGGGTGATCTCGGTCGGCGAGGCCCTGCCGCGCGAACTGGTCGAGCGCTGGTTCGAGCAATACCCGGACTTGCCGTTGATTAATCACTACGGCCCGGCCGAATGTTCGGACGATGTCACCTTCCATCCAATCCACGCTCCGGTTGAGCGTGTGTTGATCGGCGCGGCCCTGCCCAATGCGCAAATGCACTTGGTGGACGACCAGCTCCGGCTGCTGCCGCTAGGCGTGGTTGGCGAAATCGCTGTGTCCGGCGCAGTGGTCGGTCGAGGCTATCTCAACCGCAGCGAGGAAACCCAGGCCAAGTTTCACCTCAATCCGTATGCCCGCCATGCGACTGAACAACGCCTTTATCTGACCGGCGACCTTGGCCGTCGCCTGGCCGATGGCACGGTGGAATACGTCGGGCGCAAAGACTTCCAGGTCAAAATCCGCGGCTTCCGGATTGAGCTGGGCGAGATCGAGAGCAGCTTGGTCAATCATCCTGATGTACGTGAAGCGGTGGTGGTGGCATACGAACTGGGCTCCGGCAATCCGCAACTGGCAGCGTATGTCACGCTGAAAAGCGCCGTGGCGGTAGATGACCTGAAAGCGCATCTGCGCATAACGCTGCCGGACTACATGATCCCGGCGGCGATCATGGTGCTCGATAGCTTGCCCTTGAACGGCAATGGCAAAGTCGATCGCAAAGCGCTGCCGGCGCTCTCCGCCAGCGCATTTCAGCAAGCGGCATACGAACAACCGGAAGGCGCCGCCGAGCGACTGATTGCCACGACCTGGCAAGAATTGCTCGACGTCCCGCAAGTCGGCCGTGGCGATAATTTCTTCGATCTCGGCGGTAGCTCGATTCTGCTGGTGCGCATGCTTGGCCGCTTACGCGAACAAGGTCTGTCGTTGAGTGTCACCGATGTGTATCAGCAACGTACGCTCGCGAAGCTGGGGGCAGTGTCTTCGTTTAGCGGCCTCAGACTGGGCGACTGGCTGGAAAGCCGCCGCTGGACATACAAGAACATGGCGCTGGAGGTCGATGGGAAGAGGGTTGCCGTGCTGCTGGTCGAGCAGGTCGAGCCGTCCAGGATAGGTGAGCTAAAAAGCAAGCTGAGTCTGATGGCAAGCGATGACCGGCCGGATTTCATCCGGATATGCGACGACGTCGAAGGTTCCGCGCTGAGGTTGGAATCCCAAGGTGCAAGCGCGCTGGGATTAAGTCCGATCAGGCCGGCGCCGATTGCTTACGAAACGCAATTCGCCAGCTATCTCGATGCCATTGCGGCCGCGCCGCGGGAGGAAGAGTTCCCATTCAGTGCGGTGCAGCGCGGCATGCTGGAGTGGGACGAACACGATAGCTTCAGCACGATAGAGATCGCAGGCTGGCATACGGCAGAGGAACTGCAGGATGCTTTCGGACGCCTGACTCAGGAGCAGGAGTTGCTTCGCGCAGCGCCCGATTATGACCGCAGGCATTGGGCCTTGCTGGCTGAGGCGGCAATGACAGTTGCGCCGATAGTCCATATCGATTTGAAATCCGCTGGCAAGGACGAGCTGAAGCGCCAACTGGCCTCTCTCGGCAGCATCTTGCGCGATGCCAGGAAACGGACGCCGCTAGCATACACGGCGGCATGGGTATCGGCATCGGACACCCAGCATTTCCTGCTGCTGGCGCTCGATCACCTGATCTGGGACGACATGTCGCAAAGTAGCGCTCAGCGCCGCTTGACCGAACTGTTGAAACCCAAGTCCAAACCGATTGCGCGCTCGTATCGGGATTATTTAGGCGATGTTCAGCGCAAGTGCGACATCGCGGCTCGCGATGTCGCAGACCAGGTGCTGGGCTATGCCGAACTCTCGGCGGTCATGTCGGCAACCCGCAACGCACTTGAAGCAAGACGCCACCGGCCATTGCAAATCGTCGACTTCGAGGTGGCGCTGAATGTGCCAGGCAGAGGAGGCGAGCAGGCCTTTGAGATATTCAAGCGCTGGATCATGCAGGCCACCGGCCTGGCGCGGGTCGGCATGGTGCTGATTCATCATGGGCGGGAACTGGGCGAGCATACGTACTTCGATCAGATTGGCTTGTTCCTGGACACGATCCCGTTCGTCATCGCGCCGGACACGCCGTTGGCGGAGATGTCGGCCAAGGCGGCGTACTTGCAGAAGCAGGGCATTCATTACGCCAGCCTGGATGACGCAGCAAGCACTGAACGAGCGGTCGCCTTGCCTGGTTTGCTGCAAGAGATATTGTTCAATTTCCAGACCGTAGGATCGCCGCAGTCACAGCAGCGATCTACTACGGATAAGGCGCAGCATCGCAAGGAGCTTAAGGATTACTACGGGCTGTTGTTGGAAGCCTATGTAGCAGATGGCAAGCTGTCAATTCATTGCGTTTTCAGGGGAGACGATGCGGAAATTGATAGTTTCCGACAAGTTTTCGCGGCCGATTGCCAGTCAATCGACAACACCGCAGAGATTGGAAACCTATGACCTACTCGCTGGAAATAAATGACGTCCGCAAGCGCTATGGCGATTTCGAGGCCGTCAAAGGCATGAGCTTTCGCGTAAGGAAAGGAGGCTGTTTCGGCATCCTGGGGCCCAACGGCGCCGGAAAAACTTCTTTGCTGGCGATGATCGAGGGCCTCACTTCGATTACCTCTGGCTCCATTTCCGTGCTGGGGATGGATGTCGCCACGCAGATACGCCAGGTCCAGCCGCGCATGGGGATACAGCTGCAACAGAGCAACTACTTCCGCTTCCTGACCGTGGCGCAACTGCTGAAGTTTTATCAGGAGTTGCGGGTGGCAGGCAGCGGCAAGCGTAATGGCAGGCCGGTCGCCTGGTTGCTGGATCGGCTCGGCTTGAAAGACAAGCTCAACTTCAAGGTGGAGGAGCTCTCCGGCGGACAGAAGCAGCGGCTATCGATCGCTGTCGCGCTGCTGGACGATCCGGATGTCATCTTTCTCGATGAACCCACCTCTGCGCTCGACCCGCACAGCCGGCTCTATACCTGGGAGTTCATCGAGCAACTGAAGCAGGATCCCGACAAGACCGTCATTCTCACCACGCATTACATGGAGGAAGCCGAACGCTTGTGCGACGAGATCATGATCATGAACGACGGCAAGCTGATCGCCCAAGGCAGCCCGTCGGAACTGGTGCAATCGATGCAGGCACACCATTCCATCCAGTTCCGCTTCGCCAAGGGCAAGTTCAAGCTGGAATTCGTCAAGGACCTGGTCGGCGTCATCGACCTGCAATGGGATGACAAAACCGATTGCCTGCGCGTGCAGACCAGGGAGGTGGCGGACACGCTGCGGGAAATTCTCGCGGTAAGCGAAAACAAAAGCATTGATGTCATCAATTTCGATGTCAACCGTCCGAATCTGGAAGACGTGTTTCTGTCGCACACTGGCAAGGAAGAGCGTGTATGAAAAAGACTTGGGTATTCTTCAAACTGCGCATGCTACAGCTCAAATCGGATAAAACCGCATTGTTCTTCTGTTACGTATTGCCGGTGATTCTGCTGCTGGGAGTCGGCTATCCGCTGCAAATGCGCGACGATGCGAAGATCGCCGTATGGTACTCCGGCGTCGCCGCCGAGCCTTCAAGTGCTGCAATGGCCGCCTATCTCGGCAAGCACAAGCTGATCAATCTGCAGCCGTATGCCGACACCAAAATATCGCCCAAGGCAGCACTCGAAAGCAACCAGATCAAGCACTACCTGGAGTTTCGCGACACTCGCTCCAACAGCGATCCAAAGTACCCCGGGATCCAACTGTACGCCAACACCTTGCCGGAGAACCGTATTGAAAATGTCGCCTTGCAGGGAATCCTCGACGATTACTTCCGAGGGCCGGTAACGGCTGCTCCGCAACAGCAAGAGATAGCGACCAGCCGCAACGCCTCGTACCTGATGATCTTGCTGCCGGGCGTCATCGGCATGACATTGCTGATCATCGGCCTCAATGGCTTCGGCGCCGTGCTGATCGAAGAAGAGCATCGCGGCTTGTTCAAGAATATCAAGACCATCGACGCTTCGCCGGTGCCTTTCCTTGCCGGGCTGTTTATCTCAAGGATGTTGATCGCCTACAGTGTTGTGTTCGCGCTATACATGCTAGGCGTGCTGGTGTTCGGCATTCCTCTCAATGTGAACTATTTGTTGATGCTGCTCGTCATTACGCTGGGTTGCGTGTCGTTCCTGGGTCTGGGCCTGGTGCTGGCGACAGTCAGTCCCTCGGTGACGGCGTTCAACGGCATTGTCAACTTCGTGCAGATGCCCTTCATCATTCTGGGAGGGGTCTTCTTCTCTGTCAGCGCCTTTCCCGAATGGTTGCAGGCGGTCGCCGGACTGATGCCGCTGACGCAGTTGAACTTTGCGATGCGCGAACTCTTGTTCAACTCGGTGGGATTTGGCGACATGTCCAGGCTATTGCCGCAAATAGCTGTCCTGAGCGGATGGTCGCTGCTTGCGTTCATTATCGTCAGGTTACGGTTCCGATGGTAGCCGGACGGATACTGCCATGCATTGCGGCAGAGCCGGCCATTTGAAAAGGCGCGGCGACCATGGCTGATCTCGATCCGCAACGCATAGACCTGTGGCTGACCCCGCTTGACGACCAGAGGGATAGTCAGCTTCTCGAAGCCTATCGGCAGCTGCTCAGCGCAGAGGAGCGGCGTCGCCTCCAGCGTTTTCTGCGCGAACCGGATCGGCATCGCTATCTGGTCACGCGGGCACTGGTGCGCACCGTGCTGGCGCGCTTCACAGGCGTCGCCCCGGAATGCCTGAGGTTCAAGGAAAATCGCTATGGCAAGCCGGCGCTTTGCGGCATGGATGCAAATAACCGGACGCTGTCGTTCAATCTATCGCATTGCGGCGACATGATCGTACTGGCGTTGACCCGGGATCGCGAGCTTGGCGTGGATGTGGAAAACATCGCACTGCGGCCAGCGCCGATCAATATCGCCAAGCGGTTTTTCGCGGAGGTAGAGGTGATTGATCTGGAGGAACTGTCGACTGCTGCGCAAAGTGAACGTTTTTTCGAGTTGTGGACGCTCAAGGAAGCCTATGTCAAGGCACGTGGAATGGGGCTTTCCATACCACTTGACCAATTCGGCTTTCGTTTCGGCGCCTGCGGTCGCCTGGCGATGTGGATGGAACCGGATTTAGGTGATTGCCCATCCCGCTGGCATCACTGGCAAATCCGGATTGCCTCGAAATATCTTGTCGCCGTTTGCGCCGAACATCGGACGGCTGCTTCGTCTCCTAGCATCACTGCGACCCGGATCATTCCACTGATCGGTGACGAGCCCATCGGACACCTGCAATTGCGGACTTGTGAATGGCAGAGTCGCGCTGATTTCGGTGTAGGGTGATGCGCTGCTGGACGCGGAGCGCCGTGAAAAAGAACAAAACGTTCTTGTAGCAATAGCCTTGCCGGACTGCTGACGGCTGAATAAGCCCATCCCCTCGAATATGCGCTGCAAAGCATATTCGAGGGGATGGGCAATAACAGTCAACGACACTTTAAATGCAATTAAGTGGTTAACTGTATTCAATATGGTTACTAGTGTGCACCAGGCAATTGGGGGGAAGTCAAATGAAAATAGGTGGTCAATCGTACCAGATTGTCTGTCGCCATCTGCCGCTTGCTCTTCCGGTTCATTGCCCCTTCTGACTTTTTTTCTTCTCAGGAAGGGGGGCCATAAGCTTGTCGCGAGAAAGGCCCCATAAAGTTGCGTTGTAAATGAACCGATTGGCGATCTCTGCCATTTTTTGCACCTCTGCTTTCAACTGATCGTTCTCTTCCTGAAGTTTGGCTATTCGTTCCATGGCATCCAGCGTGGTTCGCGGCCGCGTCACTTTGCTGAGCTTGTCCGCTTCAGATCGCAGATGTTTTTTTTTGACCTCGTATGCGTTAACCAATGCTGGCTTTTTGTGTAGTGCCTGCCTGCTAGGCTCGTAACCGAGTATGCTTTGCGCGCCGTTACAAATTGACTCCCACTTAAACGGCTCGCTTTTTGGCCAAGCATGTATCATTTCAACCATTAAACGCACGTCTTTTTCAGTGATTGCTCTAGGCATTCTCAACTCCTCAATTCATCCAGGCACGCCAGTAAATCGGCTCCGTACTCAATAGCCAGTGCTTTTCTGTCCAAGAGCTTGATACCGATCTGTTCCGCCTTTCCGTTTATAAGAGTCTGCTCGTGGTTGAAATCAGTGCCAGTTATCTCGATAGGACTAGCGATCATTGACTAGTACTCTTTTCATTTGGTGTTGGCCACCGCAACAGCAAGTTTTCCGGTTGCGGCGAGGATCTCTTTCGAGGGAAGGGTGGGCCTTTCGGTATCTCCCGCTACCTGTAGCCCAATGCATATCGCCTGCTCCTGAGTGTGGCGGAGGTTATAGATTAGCGCTGATTCTGAACCCTCCGCCCATCCCATCAATATCTCCCGAGATGCCCTCTCTTTTTCCGGCGTCCACTTCGCTTTATCGCACTGCAGTGAGAACCGGTAATTCCAATCGTGCCTGAGCAAATGTGGATGGAGCGTCGCAAAGGCGCAAAACAATTTCCTCAATTCAGTCAGAGCTTGATCAAATGCTGAGATTGATAGGGGGGCGCCTTGACTTCGTTTATTGCGATGGGTCACAAAGATAAAATCTTCCTCATCAAAGCCGACGCGCGGAACATCGGCCCGGTATTCAGCAATGTACTCTGTGAGTTGTCGTTCCAATCCCGCAGTTATTGGCACAATTCGCCCGCGTGTTTTAGGCACCGGCTGATTAACGCGCGTGTCAAAGGAGTCGCCATGATTCCGCTCGATGACCAAGCGTGCTACTTGTCCTCCTGCGGAATCCAACACGTTTTTGAGTTTCAATGAGAGTAATTCGCCGCGCCGCATTCCAGTTTCGTACAGAATTCGGAGCATAACGACTGTGCGCTGTCGCGCGCCGCGATCTGCAGTGCGAAAGAGACCAATAAATGGATCGTTCCATAGCGCGTGCAGCTGTTCCCGCGCGTTTTCGGAGAGGTGCTTTTTCCAGTTTCCTTGATTCTTTGCGGATTTGGAGCCAGCTTTTGACAGAAGCTTTTCTTTCAGCCGTCTATCCTGCGTATCGATCATAGCTCTAACGTCAGGGCGGTTGCCATCTGTAACGAGCTCATCAGCAATCCACTTCAAATACTGGGCCGCATAGCTAATATACGTGTTCCCTTTGGCGGCGCCGATCGTATCTCCTTGCTTTCTGCAGCGTGCGGCGTTGAGGTAACGCGCCAGATCATCAAGTTCGTGCGGTCGTAAAAATTCATGGCGTTGGAATCGAACCTCTAAGCCAATTTTTCCTTCAGCATCCCATTGGCGCTTCCGTTGAGCTTCCCATTCCAACAAACGCTTGATGGCATCCAGGTACACGAGCTGCGTGCTGGGCGTCGTATTTAGTCGTTTGCTTCGTGAAATAAATGCAGTTGGGTAAAATAGCGGGAAGGCTTCCTCGCTCGAAAAAAGCAGGCTGAACCGCTCGCCATTGCTGGATACAAAAGATCTGATTTGGAAGCCCAACAGACGCCCCTTTTTTTCCATTCGTTTACATATTTTGTAACTTGCGAAGAAGCATAAATCGGGCTTACAATTCTTACAAGCATTTTCTACGCAAAAGTATTTGGAATTTGGCCTCTCCCGTGTAACGATTGGGGGCTATGCCCAAAGGTACACAAAAGGAGTTTACGAAGTATGGCTAACAGAATGGTAGTTCTGGATACCGAAACCACCGGCCTCAACCCGCGTACCGGCGACCGCATCATCGAAATCGGCTGCGTCGAATTGCTGAACCGTCGCCTGACCGGCAATAATTTTCATCGTTATATCAATCCCGAGCGCGATTCGGAAGAGGGCGCGCTGGCGGTCCACGGCCTGACCACGGCCTTCCTGAGCGACAAGCCGAAGTTCGCCGAGATTTTCGACGAGCTGCGCGAATACACCCGCGGCGCCCAGGTCATCATCCATAACGCCCCGTTCGACCTGGGTTTCCTCGATGCCGAATACAAGTACCTGGGCAAGGGGCCGTTCTCGGCCGATATTGCCGGCGTCATCGATACGCTGGTGCAAGCCAAGGAAATGTATCCCGGCAAGCGCAACTCGCTGGACGCCCTGTGCGACCGCTACGGCATCTCCAACGCCCATCGTACCTTGCACGGCGCGCTGCTGGATTCGGAGCTGCTGGCCGAGGTATATCTAGCCATGACCCGCGGCCAGAACAGCTTCTGCATCGATGTCGGCGGCGGTCACGGCGATGCCGATGGCGGCGGCGCAGCGCTGGAACTGCTGCCGCTGGCGGAAATCGTGGTGCGCAGCGCCAGCGAGGACGAGCTGGCGGCGCATGAGCTGCTGCTGAACGGCCTGGACAAGGACGCCCGGGGCACCTGCATATGGCGCCAGACGCCAGCGGAGCCGGCGGAAAATGCGCCGCAAAAATAATCTTGTAAAAAATATTCACAAGACACTAGCCACGAATCAAAAATGCCCTTATAATTTCGCTTCTTTAGGCGCGTAGCTCAGCTGGTTAGAGCACTACCTTGACATGGTAGGGGTCGTTGGTTCGAGTCCAATCGTGCCTACCAGTATTCTTGAAGTTGCAGGAATGCTGGGATAGTTCTGGATTAACTCCGGGATTGATCAAAGAAAAATCTGTTGCAAGCAATGCTGAATGGAAGCCCGATACGGCTTCCATTTTTGCTTTCCGGGCGCCGTTTTCTGCGGCGTCAATCTGCTTGGCATAAGCTGTAATGCCAATTTGGCATTTGCATGGCCAAGCCATCGAACAACGCAAGCCGGATTGCGCCGGCCATCTGCGCGGTCTTCTCGCAGCTGCACCGGGTCTGATAAGCACACCAAGCTCGCATTCCTCATTTTTTAAGACATGGTTTCCAATAATGGTCTCGTTGTGACCGCCCATCGTGCCATGGCCTGCCCGTGACCGGGTTTTCAAAGATCTCCGCCACTATGGAAGCGAGCTGGGTAAGCATGGGCAATAGTGACTGGCGCAAATGGCTGAGAGCGGTAGTTGTGCGCCATGTCCATGAAAAAAGGATATCACCGCGCGCTTGTAATTCGTACAGGGTTTATTAGTCTGAACGTGCGTTCATTGAAAGAGGGGTCATCGAAAGATGATTTTATTTTATGGAACTTGGGTGGGTATTGGTTCTGCTGATTCCGTTCTCAATCATCGCAGCCTGGATCGTCGATGAAGTGTATCAAGAGTATGTTCTCCATCATTACTATTGAATACGCGATTGTGATTTCAGATGTTTTCAGAAGTCTGTTCTGGCATGACTGGATGGCCGGAAACGTTGAATTTTCGGCTGCAGTCGCATAAATCGAGGTGCTGCAATCAGCACAAAACGCCTGAGCACGTCTTGTGCCGGATGTCGCTGTCTTGATATGAATTTCCGGCTGGCCACGCAAAATATCACCTGGCATTTCGCTTGCAGGCTTGTACCTTTGCTGTCATTGGCGCTGCATCATTGATGCAGCCGCATGAACGGCAATAGTGAATTTCTATTACCATGGGGGCGGCACGCAAATATATATGGGGAGCAGTCATGGAGATGAAGCGCATCAATGCCGGGAAGCTACGTGCCATTGGATATGAGCCGCGGGAACGTACGCTGCGGGTTGAACTCGACGATGGAAGCGTCATTGATTATTCGGGTGTCGGGAACGAGGTCTGGCGCCGGCTGTCGACCTCGGGGGCGGCATGGAGCTATTACCGCGACAATATAGAAGAGGAATTTTCAAGCCGTCGAGGCGTCGCGCGGACCCAAAAGAAATCTAACCCCCTTGATGAACTGTTCAAAGCCGCCGGCGATGATGCAGGGTCTTAAGCAGCCTCGAGGTCCAGTCTCTGAAATTGTTGAGGGGTTACGCAGTCTCGCAATGCGGGAAGAGGTCGCCAGGCGGTATGCCCGTGTTTCCTTGGCCATGGATTGATTCGCCGTCGCCAAGGCGGATCACCACAGCCAACGAGGAACTCGGCTCCTGTACTGCTCCCACTGACTGCCGTGCATGCGCGACAACCAAGGCTCTTCGCCAAACACCACGCGCAGTTGGAACGCCACGGCTACGACGAGAGCATAGATGAGTAGTCCCAGGGAGCCGAACGTGGCCGCCCAGCCGAGCAATGCCGACGTCACCGCGATATACATGGGGTTGCGCGAGTAACGGTAGGGTCCCGTTTCAACCAAGCAAGCTGGCGGCGCCCAGGGAGCGAGCGTTCCTTTTCCGGAAACATAGAACTCGCATACACACCAAAGCAGAGCCGCAAAGCCAGCTATCAGAGGCACCAGACCCAAAGGGTGTGCAAACATGGTGTGCGCAGTGAACCAGAGCCAAGCCAGCGGGACGAGGATGGCAACCACGCCTGGCAGGGCAAGGAAGGCAATAAGCGCACGGAGGAACATGGGTCCCTGGCAATCTCGATAAAAATGTAATCCGCCGGTCTGCGCGAATGTTGCGAAGCGATCAATCGCATCATAAACTGAAAGTACTCATTCACCCCGGGGGACGCAATGTACAAGCATCTTCTACTACCGATCGATGGCTCTCCATTGTCTGAAATTGCGATTCAAAATACCATGCGGTTCGCCAAAAGCATCAACGCGAAGGTGACCGGTTTTTACGTGAGTCCGCCATACCACGCATTGTCTTTACAGATGGAAATGCTGGCGGAGACAGAAGATGATTTCGCTAAACACAGCCGGGTTCAAGCGGAACGGTTGCTTGGAACCATCGAAGACGCTGCCAGTGTGGCCGGCGTATCTTGCAACACGACTTATGCAATCGGCGCCCATCCTTATGAAGAGATCATCAAGGCTGCCAATGACAACGGATGCGACCTGATCACCATGGCGTCGCATGGCCGAAAAGGAGTGAAAGGCCTGCTCCTCGGCAGCGAAGCGCAGAAAGTTTTAACGCATAGCAAGATACCGGTGCTCGTGTATCGCTAGGGTTTGATGGCGTTGGCGGCGTGAACTGGCTGCGGCATCGGATCTCGCATCCGAGCCGCATTGCCGATCACTTATTTCGTTAAAGTTGGCAGATAGAAACCAGCGAGGCGGCGTATTCCAAAGGCCTTTTGTATTCCGGCAGGCTGTAATGCGTGACGTCGGCCATTTTTGTCAGCCGGCTTTTGAATGCGATGAGATTCGCCGCCGCGTCGGATCTCTGTAAAAAGAAGAAATAGCATGCTTCGCTGATGACGGATTTGATGGATGAATCGACATTTTGTCCGTACAAAGCCAGGACTGCCAATGCTTGAATTTTATGGATGTACTCGTTAATCAATTCTTCTTCGATACGCGCGTCCATAGCGAACTCCCAAAACAAAATTCGTAGAAGAAATGACATGAATTCATCTTAGTAATCGAGATGAAATTTGTCCATGGCCCGGATCGGCTTTAGCCAAATTTATAAATACCGTGCGGCAATGGGCTTCGACTATCCAACGGCTTCGCCCGGCCGCGCGCATGTGTCGATGCGGCGTCGAAATCGGCAATTCAATAGAGTGAATGATGGCCGGATGAGGTGACAATTCTTTGCGGGAATTATTTGAGTGCAGGGTAGTGCTGCGCTTGTCGAAGCAGTTGCGGGGCCTGATTGCGCTGTGATTCCACCTGCGCTAAAACATGCGCTTCCCGCTCGCTGGGAAGCGTATGATAGATGCCCCCTCTCTTTTTTTGTCTACTGGAGATGGGGCTCGCAATATGGCATGTATCAAAGAATATTTTTTTCCAATAACAAGGAGAAGACTATCATGCTGCATTTCCACCATCCCCCTCATTCATCGCAATATCATCATCTTGCATTCAAGCTTGCCGTCGGCGTGGTGCTGGTCGGATTGATTTCCGGCATTCCTCGCGTTGCCGCTGCAGATGAAACTGCGCGTCACTGGCTGATTGCCGATCAATTCAATAATCGTGTCATCGAGGTCGATCCACGTACCCACCAAATTGTCTGGCAGTTCGGTAACGGTGCGGACAAGCCTGGGCCGCAGAGCATCGTCGGCATCAATGATGCCGAACGCGTCGGCGCTTACACCTTGCTATCCGGGACGGGCATTCCGCCCAGCTCCCCGCCGTTGCCGGGCTGCTCCGATCCGGTCAATGGCTGCCCTGATAACCGCGTCATCTTGATTGATCGCAGCGGCGTCATCGTTTGGCAATACGGTCAGAACGGTGGCGTGGCTGGCGCGGGTTTCAATCAGTTGAATACACCGGTGCAAGCGGCGGTGCTGCCGCAGTTCCAGCGCCGCCATGGCCTGCATGTGATCATTGCCGACCAGGCGAACCAGCGCATCATCGTGGTTGATCGCGCTCATCGGCTGGTATGGCAATACGGCAGCACTGGCGTTGCCGGCAACGGCCCGAATCAATTGAACAACCCTAACAGCGCAGAGCAACTGGAAAACGGCAATATCCTGATCGCCGATGAAAACAATAACCGGGCCATCGAAGTCACCACCGGTTTGCAGATCGTCAGGCAATTCACCGCCGGCGGGACGCTGAGCGGGGTCGCCTTCGCCAGCCGGCTGCCTGACGGCCATACCTTGATTACCGATTCCAACAACAACCGCATCGTCGAAGTCGATGGCAACGATGCGATCGTGTGGGAGTACCCTACCAACACACTGGCCGGAAGCAACGCCAATCCCTTGCCCACGCGCGCGGTTCGCCTGGAAAATGGCAACACCTTGATCAGCGATCAATTCAATAATCGCGTCATTGAGGTCACGCCAGCCAAGCAAATCGTGTTGCAGCAGGGAGCGCTCAATGTCGCCGGCAACGGCTTTAACCGCTTGAACGGTCCGTACGACGCAAAAGGGATCGGGGATTTCACCGGATTGACGCCGCCAGGCGACATCGATGGCAGCGAGTGACAGCCGTTTTGCATAAATTTCCAGAGGATGCTGCCGTTCGGCATCCTCTTTTCTTTTGTCACGAGACTCACTATCGGCCAGGTCTTTACCAGGCTTTAGCGCGACGGGTCGGGTGTTGATTTCTGATGCGCTATTACGCCATTCTGGTGATTTGCAAGGGTCGCGCTATTTTCTTGCCGGATGTCGATCCGGTCTTGCGAACGGAACTCCCTCCTCCTGTTCAGGAAGTCGCAACGATCATTGATTTGCGCCAGCATCAGATGCAGTTCTTGATCATGAGTTGAGCGTCGCGCCAAAAGGTGCCAGAGTGCGTTTTCGTTCCATCGATAAAACCGCGTATAAATGCTTTTCGGCTTTCCGAAATGGGGCGGAATATCGGCCCAGGCTTTTCTATTCAGGATTACCCACAATACGGCTTCAACAAACGCACGGTAATCATGTTGAGTTAAATCCAGCCTGGTCGCTCGCGACAGGATGTCCGCAACTTTATTCCATTGATCGTCGCTGAGTGTTCCGGTGTATTTGATCGGTTTCATTGTATCCCTGGAGGTGAGAATTCTTTAATTGACTGAATTTCTTCGCACATCATCATCTGACAAATACGTGAATATCTCGAATGTCAAAACCGTGGCGCATTTAGCGCCGGGAAGATCGCACTTCACAATGTTTTGTAGACTTGCTGCCTGGACCAATTGCTTGCGTCGCCATCAGAGTCGACTCCCCGTACTTGAATGTAGTAGACCGTTTTAGGAGTGAGCGAGGCGATTACGTGTCGATAAGGAGGAAAACTATTCGCACCGGCCAGTGCATCGGTCGGCACCTGCGGGCCGCTGGGATCGCCCTTTCTAACCATGAATTGATAAGCAGTGATCGTTCGATCCATGACGGGAGCTGACCACGCCAGGGTGATGGAGTTATGGCTGACATCAACCGTCCTCACAATAGGTGTCCTGGAAAATTTCATATCCCAATATTCTGCTGTCATGATTTTTCTGTTTCAAAAGTAGATAGGAGAACGCGAGGTCAATGAGACGGGATTTACGGTTATTTTTCAACTGGCAAACGTTACAGTCCTGGCCGTGTTTTTATCAAATTCAATCGATAGCTGATGTGGGAAAGTCCCGCAGCGGGTAACGATATTACTGATAAGGATGAAGCCCGATGGGGGCAGTTTTGCAGCGCCGCAGCGGGGGGGAGGGGGCGCCAGGAACCTGGCGTTCAGGTATGGGCTTATTGTTGGCGGGGTGGGAAACCGCCGGCAGGCAGTCCAGCTTTACCTGGCCCCGCAAGGGGGGGGAAGCCTCAAGGAATTTCTCGCTTTCGAGTATGCCCATACGCGCCAGCGTTGACCTGCGCCGCAGCCTGCCGCTGCGCAGGGCCTAATCCCACAGCCAGTTCCAGAACCCGGGCAGGCGCACGACTTGCGCACTGTCGCGCACGCTTCTTGCCAGGGCCGCGCGTTCCAGTTCGGCCTTGTCGTCGTAAAACGGCTTGCTTGCAGTCGGCAGCTGGACCGCGCTTGCGCAATCCATCAGTATTTGCAGGTATTCCGCCATGTGATCGGCGGTGTAGCTATTTACATCATGAAAACTCACCACCACCGGGATGCTGCCATCGACCGCCGGCAACTCGCCTGCCGCAATCCGCTCGCGCACGTCAGTCAACAGATGCAACATGTTGGAGCGCCTTCTCAGGCTGGCCTTGATGCCATATATCTTGCCGTCGTTCGCGCTCAGATCCGTCAGCAAAACGTGCATGCCTTGCTGCTGGTAAGCGGCAAAAGTACGCTTGTCGTAGTTCCAGAACGGCGGGCGGACCAGTTTCGGCGGACTGCCCTGGATCGAGGTAATGTCCGCGATGCCATCGCTTAGCGATTGCGCGAATTTTTCGGGACTGAGGAAGCGATGGTTTGCGTGATGCGGCGTGGCGGTATGAAAGCCCAGCAAATGCCCTTCATCGGTTTCCTGCCGTATGATGTCGCGCCCAAAGTCCGTCTCGCCAGCGCCAGACGATCGGGTTTGCACAAAAAAGAGGGCTTTGATGCCGGGTTGCAGCGGATTGTGCGCGAGCGTGTTCAGTATGGACAGTGTCGGATTGTCAGTCCTTGGCCTGGCCGGGCCGTCATCGAAAGTCAGCAGGAAGCGGATTGGCGCTTGAGATTTCAAGCGCTCGGCGGTTTGAGGCGACATGGGAACCGGTTCGATAGCGCAGCCGGCGGCGCCGATCGCCACGAAAATCACGATCAGGTTGAAAATGATCTTTTTGACATGTCGCGATGAGATGGAAAGTACCTTGCGTAATGGCACTGGTGGAACGGGAAGCGAAGACATACGGTGACAGACAGTAGGGCAGTGATGGACTTGGGAGGGCATGCAGCGCAAATGATACGCCCTTGGCCTGCGCTGTTCGCCGGCTGTTACAAACAACTACAGTTACGGCGACCGCATAGAGGCGCCTTCAATGCCGATTTCAAGCGATTTTCAGATTTGCTTACGCGCCGCGCCGTTTCACCGCAATTCCGCCTGTGCCTGCTACCTCATGCGCGTTGCCATGCCCGAAAAACCGTAATATCGGCACAGTCATTGCCGTAGTTGTCAGCGCCATGATAAAAAGCATCGTGTATACGGAAGGCGGCAGAATCCCTAGTTTCAAACCAATCGTCAGGACGATAAGCTCCATCAGTCCGCGCGTATTCATCAATGCGCCGATCACGCTGGCGTCGCTATGTCCGACGCCCGATATGCGCGCTCCCAGATAACTGCCGCCGAACTTGCCGGCAATGCCGCCGATAAGGAACAAGCCAAACCACAGCCAGAAATTTGGCAAAGAGACACTTCCCGTGGCGGCCTGGATGCCTGCAAGCGCGAAAAATACCGGCATCAGAATCAACGCTACAAATCCCTCTACCTTGGCGCGCCATTCAATTTCCAGCCCGGGCAGGTCGCGCAGCACCAACCCAGCCATCAGGGCGCCGAATGCGCTGTGGAAGCCGATTTCAGCCGTGATCCAGGAGGATAGCAATACGTAGCAGATCACGGCGGGCAACACGCGCGATGTAACGCCGGACGACGGCTGGCGGGCAATTATCCTGGCCCATAGCGGCCGCGCCATCAGCATGGAGACTGCGGCAAAAATCAGCAGGAGCGTCACATTGCGGGCTATGTGCTGCCATGTAAAGGCGCCGGTCGAGAGCGCCGTGATCACTGCCAGCAGCAGCCAGCCGAGCAGATCCGTCAAGGATGCTGCCGTTAATGCAACTGTCGCCGTGAACCTGCCCTCCATCTGCAAATCCATCACGATGCGCGCCATCACCGGCATGGCGGAAATGGACAATGCAAGGCCGCAAAACAGCACATAGCCGAGAACCGGGACCTCCGGTGCGAGCGCCGTTCTGGATACGACAGCAATCGCGCAGCCGATTGCGAACGGGAAGACGATTCCCGATAGCGCCACCACAACCGGTATGCGCATCGGTACGCGTCCCTGGAGACTTTTCAGGTCCAGGTGCAGCCCAAGCTGGAACATCAGAAAAACCAGGCCGAGTTCGCCGAATTGCGACATCGCCGGCATGACCGCATTGGAGAACACGATGTTATAAAAATCCGTATTGATCGCCCCCAGGACCGCCGGCCCGAGCATCAGGCCTGCAGCGATTTCCCCAACCACCCGGCTTTGTCCCAGTCGTTTGGCCAGGGCGCCGCACAGCACTGTGGCAAGAATGATGATGCAAAGTTGAATCGGCCACATTGCCATGTTGAGTCCTGAAGATGGATTTGCTGAGGCGCCATGTCTGACGCATGCAGAAGCGTTCGAAACGAAAGAGACGCATTCAATGCTGATATCGAATGCGTTGCGGATTTTACACTGCTACGCCCCGCTGACGACCAGCAAGCGGGCGTCGTGTAGATTTTTATATCGTCTTCGAAGGCCGTGCTCCGTGCCGGCGCAAAACGCGGGCGGGGCCCGGATCATGGATATCGCCACATCCGCGCATCATGATGTCTGCTTGACGCCAACCAGCGTGATCTGGCCAGGTCTTTTGGGGTTCGTTTAACGCCGATATCGCCTTGGCGAGTCGGAAAGCTGATCCGGCTGCATGGCGCAGTAGGGCTGCAGGAAGCTGCTCTCAGTTTTGCCGGCTGTATATTTCCAGCCACGCAAGGCTAAGCAGCAGTAAGAGCAAGACCGAAAAATGCGACAGCATGGGATGCGACACGCACCACTTGAAAAAAGCGGGCGATATGGTAAAGATCGCTGGTGCGAATATGAAAAGAAATAAGCCCACCGAGATAGCGATGGTAAGCAATGTTTGCACTTTTCTCATGACGTCATGCCTGTGATTCATCTTGGATTGTTACCTCGTTCAGCTTTCCGGAGCAGTCTCATGTCATATATGTAGTTGACTGGAATTCACGCGGAAATAAATCGAACTGGTCGCAACCAGAGAGAGCGCATAGTCAATGGTCTTCTTATAATCGGGCAAACTCTGGTGTGTGCGGTTGACTACGGCTGTCAGAGCACTTTTGAAAGCCCTCAAATTGGCGTGGAAGTTTCCTTCCTTGATCAAAACCAGATAGTCGCGAACGTCGTTGATCACCATTCTTACGTCGCATCGAACATTCACCCCGTATAAGGTCAGCGTTGCAAGTTTTAAAATCTTGTCGACGCTCTCATTGAGAAATTTATCTTCAATAAAGGTTTCCATTTATGCGTCTCGCAAATAGGGTCGTGAATGACAATAAAAGGCATCCTACTGATCCGCGGACCCTTAGTCCATCGGACTCGGCGTCGTTTAACAATTGTTAATAAATAATAACGAGAATGTGAAATAACCCGTGTTTTTTGACACACAAATAGTTCACCCGAGCATCTGGAAACTATCACGCGACCGCAGGAAAAGGTATTGGCGAACAGCCTGGATATTTTTTGCTTCATGCTTCTTCGATATGGGCGCGCAGATTAATAAGGTCGATAAAAAAGCCGGAGTATCGCTACCCCGGCCTTCTGTCACCTGGTTTTAACGCTACCGGTCCAGACTTGATTCGTAATCCAGTGTTGCGTCATTTGAAGATTTGAGCGCTTCAAATCTGGCGTTCACAATGACATCCATCAGCTGCTCAATGATGTCGCCGAGAGTTGTATCCTGCTGTCTTGCCAGCCGCCTTAGTTTTTTGTGATGCTTTTCGCTGATGGCGGCAATGATCCGCACATCGCCCGCCAGTACAAGTTCATCTCTTGCAAAGCATAACCAGTAGACAGCGACACAAGCGAGAGTACCAAGCACGAAAATCTGAAACTCCGCTGACCGCTTCCAGGTGTCGCGCCACAGCTCAGCGCCGGCCACCAGGCTTGCCAGAAGCACACCAAACCAGACGACCGCGATTAATCGCAGGATGTTTCTTGCTCTCCCAATATCGTCATACAAGAAACGCCTTCGGATGAGTTGCCGGAATTCTTTCATGTCATTCCCCCTTTAGCAGATCAAGCGACCATGGCGTCGAAAGAACGATTCAAGCGGATTTCAAAAGAATTGTCTAACGTGCGCCGCTTCCCCTGAGTGATAAACCTAGTACATTTCGATATGAAAACAATGTTGTATTTTCCATTGTCGCATCCATCATCCCGGCCGCAGCGGCTGCGCTATTGTTCGCTGCGCGCCTCCGCAAGTGCAATCGTCAAGTGCTGCACTTTCTTTTTCAGCTGGTTGCGTTCTTCGGTGAGTGCAACGACCAACAGCATCAAACGATGAATTTCGATTTGTTCAGGCGTGGCGTCGCTCGGCGGTTCCTCCTGTTCAGGCTTGGGCGGCAGCCGGGCTTCGCGCACCTGCCTGGCTGCTTGGCGCAGTTCCTTCTTGCCTCCTGCCACCGCCGCGATCTGCCGTTCGCTAGGCAAAGACGCCACGGCCGCCGCGGCGTTAATGGAAATGATGCCCGACTTTACAGCGCCGACCAGCTCCGGCGCGGCAGTCTTCTGGATTTTCTCGATTTGCCCCAGGGTCGCGCTGCTTACCCGCGCAGCGCGCGCGACGGTTTCCCTGGTCCATGGCGGATCGCCGCCGGACTGGGCGGGGGAAGCCGTCCCGGCTGGCTCTGTGGAAGCCTGCCGGGTTTGCGCTTGCGCCAGCCGCGCCGCGACGATTTCTTTCTTGCGCAAGGCAAGCACGCCGCGCTGGAAATCCGATACGCTGCGCCGCCCGAGGTGGTTGTCGATCATCCACAGGTGTACATCGTCGATGGACTGGAAGGTATCGTTCTGAAGGGTATTGAAAGGGATGCCGTGCTTCTGGCAGATGCCGTAGCGGTTATGTCCGTCCACCAGGAGATCGTCCCACAATACCAGCGCGTCGCGACACCCTTCGGCCAGCAGGCTGCGCTCCAGCGCAGCGAATTCGTCTTCGGTCAGCGGATCGATATAGGCACGGAGCTGTTCGTCAATAGTGATGGTCATGGTTCATGAAAAATCAGGCATAGGGCTGCTAGTGTACGTTGTGCTGCCGCTCTTGCAGTGCACGGCGACCCGGTATTTTAATAAAAGAACGGAATTGACGATTGGCCGCCCGATCGTGCATGCAGATGCAGCGGGGCGCTGAACTGGCGCCAGTGCGAGCTCACGAATTCGTTAATTAACAATTTTTAACGGATGTAATAGGGCGGTCTTAAATGTGATTTATTGCATCATTGATGGTTTCCGAAAAAATTAGCGATATAGTTCGTCATACTAAACAACTGTGTGAGACAAATATGAAACGTATCCTCTGTGCGACCGCACTCATGGCACTGAGCGCGGCAGCTTTCGTGCCGACCCAGGCAATGGCGCAAATTGGCGTGAACATCACGATTGGAACGCCGCCGCCGCCGCCAAGATATGAACTGGTGCCGCCGCCGCGCGTCGGCTACGTGTGGGCGCCCGGCTATTGGAACTGGGATGGCGGCAGGCATGTCTGGGCCGCCGGGCATTGGGAAAGGGCGCGCGCCGGCTATCAGTACGATCGGCCGGAATGGCGCCAGGGAAGCAATGGATGGGAGTTGCGCCGCGGCGGCTGGCGCCAAGGCGAAGAGCGATATGAGCGCCGCCGTGATGACCGTCGCGGCGACGACAGGCGCGATGAGGATAGGCGCGATGACGACGGAGGCCGCTATCATTGCCCGCCAGGACAAGCGAAAAAAGGCAATTGCTAGTTCGTACTGAAGCAGAAGGACAAAAGCCCGCATTTATGCGGGCTTTTGCGTTTTTACCGGTTCCTGGATCCGACGTTATATATGAAGGATGAAGGCATGAAATTTCGTAGCTGATGTTAAATATTCCATATTCTTGATTTTTATTAAAAATTGTAGATATTCATACTAATATGTAGAATTATCTACATGAATAAATATGTTGTGCTCATTACCAGCCTCCCAACGGAAAACGCGACCATTCGCATGCGCGCATGGCGGGCGCTCAAGGCATCCGGCGCCGCCGTGTTGCGCGATGGCGTTTATCTTATGCCGGAGCCCTGCCGCGACGCATTGGAAGCAGTCGCAACTGATGTGCTGTCAGGCGGAGGGTCTGCCATGGTGCTGCGCGTTGAAGAACCTGACGGCATTGATTTCGTCGGACTGTTCGACCGTAGCGAGGGCTACGCAGCATTGCTGGCAGATGCCGCTAAAGTGCGGGAAGCCTTGACGGCCGACACGGCGCCGGATGCGCTGAAGCAGATCCGCAAGTTGCGCAAGACCTTTGCCAGCGTCGCCGATATTGATTTCTTCCCCGGCGAGGCCCTGCGGCAAACCGATGCGGCCTTGCAAGAACTGGCGTTGACGGCGGCGCGTATGCTGGCGCCGGACGAGCCTCATGCGGTCGATGGCACGATCCCCCGCCTGTCCGCGGAACAGTATCGGGGCCGGATTTGGGCAACCCGCCGCCGCCCTTGGGTCGACCGGCTGGCTTGCGCCTGGCTGATCCGGCGCTTTATTGATCCGCAAGCCCGGCTGCTGTGGCTGGCGTCCCCCAGCGACTGTCCCGCCGACGCCCTGGGCTTTGACTTTGATGGCGCGACCTTCAGCCATGTCGGCGGCCGTGTCAGCTTTGAAGTGCTGCTGGCGAGCTTCGACCTTGAACACGCAGCGCTCAAGCGTCTTGGCGCGCTGGTGCATTACCTCGATGTTGGTGGCGTGCAGCCGCCGGAGTCGGCAGGAGTTGAAAGCGTCCTAGCCGGCCTGCGCCAAGCCATCGCCGATGACGATCAATTGCTAGCGACCGCCAGCAACGTGTTCGACGGGCTGCTGACCGCCTTCCAGCAAGAAACCGCGCCGCAACAGGAATCGTAATCATGGATCAAGCGAGCAAACCGACTTACTCCTTGTGGCAACTCATCCTGTACTTTCTGCGACTCGGAACGTTTGGCTTTGGTGGCCCGGTCGCCCTGGTTGGCTACATGCACCGCGACCTGGTCGAACGGCGCGGCTGGATCAGTGAATCGGACTACAAGGAAGGGTTGGCGCTGGCGCAGATCGCGCCTGGCCCGCTGGCCGCGCAGCTGGGGATTTATCTGGGATTCGTGCACTTCCGGCTGCTGGGCGCGACCGTGGCGGGATTTGCTTTCGTACTACCGTCGTTCTTGATGGTGGTGGCCCTGGGCTGGGCCTATGTCTCATTTGGCGGGCTGACCTGGATGCAATCCGTTTTCTACGGCGTGGGCGCTTCCGTGATCGGCATCATGGCTATCAGCGCCCACAAGCTCGCCAGCAAGAACCTGCGGCGCGACAGGCTGCTATGGAGCATCTTTATGTTGCTGGCGGCCGTGACCATTGTCACGCAGTCCGAAATTGCGTTGCTGTTCATTGGCGCGGGCGTACTCGTCTGGGTGATCCGCTGCAAGCCCAGGTTTGGTTCATCGAGCTTGGCCGCGCTGTTGCCGACGCAGTTGCCGAATCTCGCTCTCGCCTCCGTAACCGATGCGAATACGCTGATCCAGATTGCCCTGTTCTTTACCAAGGCCGGCGCTTTTGTGTTCGGCTCGGGCCTGGCCATTGTGCCCTTTCTCTATAGCGGGGTGGTGACGGAGCATCACTGGCTTACTGAAAAGCAGTTTGTCGATGCCGTGGCCGTCGCCATGATTACACCCGGACCGGTGGTGATCACTACCGGCTTCATTGGCTACCTGATCAGCGGCCTGCCCGGTGCTGTCGTGGCGGCCATAGGAACGTTTGTTCCCTGCTACCTGGCGACCGTCATCGCCGCTCCATACTTCAAGAAATACGGCAAGCTGCCGGCGCTGATCGCGTTCGTCGATGGCATTACAGCAGCGGCCATCGGCGCTATCGCGGGTTCAGTGGTGGTCATCGCGCAAAGATCGATCACGGATATTCCGACCGCGCTGCTGGCGCTTGCGACTGCTGCGCTGTTATGGAAATTCAAGAAATTGCCTGAACCCGTCATCGTGATTGGCGCGGCGTTGATCGGGGTGGCGATTTATCCCTTGATGCATCATTGATGCGCGGTCGCGACCGGAATCAGCGCCGATGCCTGGATAAATGCTCGACCACGGCATGGCCATGCCTGGCGCAGATATTGCCAAAAGTTGTCAAAGCGGAGCGCATCGCTGACTGCCCCAAATATGACGTCAACCGTTCTAACAAGACAGTTTACAATTTGGCGTCCTCTATATAGTATACCCCCCTATACTATATAGAGGGGGAAGCATGGGCCATACCGTCAAAGACAAGCAGAAACTCCTGAACCGGGTGCGGCGCATCCGCGGCCAGCTCGATGCCATCGAGCGCGCTCTGGAAGAGGAGCAGGGCTGCATGGATGTGCTCCAGCAGATCACCAGCTGCCGGGGCGCCATGAACGGTTTGCTGGCTGTCGTCCTGGAAGATCATATCCGCACCCACCTGGTCGATGCCGAGGCCCATGAGGGCGAGCAGGAAGACGCCAAGGAGCAGCTTATCAATGTCGTCCACAGCTATTTCAAGTGAGCCTGCCATGAGTGAATTTTACGAAGCGCCATTCAAGGTGGAGCACGACCACGTTTTCCTGGGCGAAGGGCACGACAAGAACGGGCGCAAGACCTGGGCTGTCATCGCGCTCTGCAGTGCGATGATGCTGGCCGAGATTATCGGCGGGCATCTATTCGGGTCGCTGGCGCTGGTGGCGGACGGCATGCACATGTCGACCCACGCCGGCGCCATGCTGATTGCGGCGCTTGCCTATACCTACGCTCGCAAGCACGCGAACGACCCGCGCTTTGTCTTCGGCACCGGCAAGCTGGGCGATCTCGCGGGATTTACCAGCGCCATCATCCTGGCGATGATCGCCATGCTGATCGGCTATGAAGCGATCGGCCGTCTGTTGTCGCCGCTGCCGATACGCTTCGGTGAAGCTATCCCGATTGCCGTGGTCGGCTTGCTGGTCAATATCGCCAGCGCATGGCTGTTGAGCGGTGCGGATCATCATGGGCACAGTCACGGCCACAGTCATGCGCACGGACACGACCAGCACGCCGGGCACGGCCATGACGAGGAAGTGCAGCAGATAGAAACGCCAGCCGGCGTGCTGGCGCTGTCGATTTTCGAGGATGGCGTGCCGCCGGTTTTCCTCATCAGGGCCGAAAGCGCAGCAGCCGGGCTGCCGGCGCAGGATGTGACCGTGACGACGGTGCGGCCTGACGGCGCGCGCCAGGTGTTCACGTTTGCGAGGACTGCCGATTTTCTGCAGTCGACGACGGACATCCCGGAGCCGCATGCCTTCAAGGCAGTGGTGATGCTTGCCGATGGCGAGCACGCGGTCAGCTTCGTCGAACACGATCATGCGGATGACGGGCATGGCGTGGACACGCGCGACCACAACATGCGAGCAGCCTACATCCACGTCATTGCCGACGCCGCCGTCTCGGTGCTGGCGATCATCGGGCTGCTGCTGGCGAAGACCTTTGGCTGGCTCTGGATGGACCCGCTGGCCGGCATCGTCGGCGCCTTGGTGATCGCGAACTGGTCATACGGCCTGATCCGCGATACCGGCGCCAACCTGATGGACATCAGCGCCGACGGCACGATGGCAGGCAAGGTGCGCGCAGTAGTTGAAACTGCGGGAGACAAGCTGGTCGATCTGCACGTATGGCGCCTTGGCCCAGGTCATTTTGCGGCGGTGGTTTCGGTCGTCACCCGGGAATCGACGCGCGGTCCCGATTTCTATCATGGCGCGCTGAGGCGGCTCAAGGGGCTGTCGCACATCACGGTCGAAGTACACGCATGAGTGCTCAAAAAATAATCATTGACCTTCCCACAGGGGGAACGATGATAATGCGCTACATCGCTTGACAAAAAATATCGTCGCTGCTTACTATAAACTAAGCAAAAACTTATAAATCATGAAATTCTTTCGCTCATCCCGCTTAATTACAGCATGCATCGTGCTGGTCAGCATGCTGTTCATGCAGCTTGCCGTGGCGGGATACGCATGTCCGAATTTGAATATCGGGCCGGCCGATGAATCGGTATCGATGTCCATGCCCATGGACGACGATATGGCCATGAGCGGATGCGCCGGCGTCGACAAGGCGCAGCCCAGCCTTTGCCACGCCAATGACCAGGCCGGAAACCAGTCCCTGGACAAGCCGCCGATGCCGCATGTGCAGCCTTTTGTGGCCGCGGCGCTGACGCTGGTGTTCCGCGACGTCGAATTGGTCGACCACGCCGTTGACGCCCAACCGAACTCTCTTCTTCTGGCGCGTACTACCGCGCCGCCGCTGTCCATCCGTAACTGCTGTTTCCGCATTTAACACTCCAGATCGCCTAGCCCGTCGTCGCCGAGCCCTGTGCACGCGCGATGTTGTCTACCGCTGTCTGGAGGTTTCATGCCGTCCCTCGTATTTTCTACATTTTCCGCGCGCCGCACGGTGCGCCATGCGGTTCTTCGCTTATCTGCAAGAATCAGCCTAGCCGTGCTGGCAGGGTCGCTTGCGTTTATCGCCAGCGCCTATGCAGTCGAGGCGCCGCTAACGCTGGCGGAGGCCCAGCGCCGCGCCATCGATCGCTCACGCCAACTGACGGCGCAGGATTTCTCCGTCGCCGCTGCGCGCGACATGGCGGTTGCCGCCGGCCAGCTGCCCGATCCGGTATTGAAGGCGGGCATCGACAACCTGCCGGTCACCGGCCGCGACCGCGGCAGTCTCAACAGCGATTTCATGACCATGCGCAGGATCGGCGTGATGCAGGAGATGACGGGTTCCGACAAGCGCCGCCTGCGTTCTGACCGCTTCCAGCTTGAAGCGCAAAAGACGCTGGCCGAGAAGACTGTGGCAACGGCAGCCATTGAGCGCGATACCGCGTTGGCCTGGCTCGACCGCTACTACGCGGATGCGATGGCCGCGGTTGTCGCGGAACAGGGGGAGCAAGCCAGGCTGGAAATCCAATCGGCCGAAGGCGCCTACCGCGCCGGCCGCGGCAGCCAGGCCGATGTCTTCGCCGCCCAGGGCGCGCTGGCGATGTTTGAAGACCGCGCCAGTGAAATCCGGCGCCGCGTACGCAACGCCAATACGATGCTGGCGCGCTGGATTGGCAATGCCTCGGATCTGGCCTTGGCGGAAAAGCCGGCTACCGACACCGTCCGCCTGGATCCGATGACCCTCGACAGCGCGATTGCGCATCATCCGGAAATCGCCGTCTTGAGCAAGCAGGTCGAAGTCGCCGAGACGGAGGCAAAGCTGGCGAAAGCCAATGAAAAGGCCGACTGGACCGTGGAGGTCGGGTTCCAGCAGCGTAGTGCGGCGTATTCCAACATGGTGTCTGTCGGCCTGTCGATCCCGCTGCAATGGGACCGGAAGAATCGCCAGGACCGCGAGCTGTCTGCCAAGCTGGCAGTGGTGGAGCAAGCCAAGGCCGAGCGTGAAGACATGCTGCGCAGCCATGTGGCGGAGACCAAGAGCATGCTCGAGGAGTGGCAAAACGACCGCGAACGCCAAGCACGTTACGAGAGCGAGCTGATCCCGCTGGCCAATCAGCGCGCTTTGGCGGCGATCGCCGCCTACCGTGGCGGCAAGGCCAGCCTGGCCGATGTGCTGGCGGCGCGCCGCAACGTGATCGATATCCGCATCCAGGCATTGCAGCTGGCGGCAGAAACCGATCGCCTGTGGGCGCAACTGAATTTTCTCTTTCCGACCGATGATGCGATGACGCACGCGGCAATGAACCAGGATACCCAATGAAGAACAAGCAAATATTCGCCGCCGCAGCAATTGCGGCGCTCCTCGGGGCCGGCGGCTACGGCCTGTATTCGGCAGGCATGCACCGTGGCGAGAGGATGGCGGCATCCATGCCGGATGACGCAACTGCGGCGCCGACCGGCGGGCCGAAAGCCGCCGAGGCGGGCAAGAAAGTGCTGTATTGGCATGATCCGATGGTGCCGGGGCAAAAATTCGACAAGCCTGGCAAATCGCCATTCATGGATATGCAGCTGGTGCCCGTCTATGCCGGCGATGCGGGTGACGAAGGCAAGGTCAGCATCAGCCCGCGGGTGCAGCAGAATCTGGGCATCCGTACTGCCGCGGTGATGCGGGGCAAGCTGACATCGGCAGTGACAGCCGTGGGCAGCGTCGCTTATAACGAACGCGATGTCGCGCTGGTGCAGGCACGCAGCAATGGCTTCCTGGAACGGCTGTATGTGCGCGCACCGCTCGATCCGGTGCGCAAAGGGCAGGCGCTGGCTGAATTATATGTGCCTGAATGGGTGGCCGCCCAGGAAGAATACCTGTCAGTCAGGCGCATGCAGGGAAACGGCATGGACAGCCTGCTTGGCGGCGCACGGCAGCGCATGCGTCTGGCCGGCATGGGCGACGAGCAGATTCGCCTGGTGGAAGCCAGCGGCAAGGTACAGGCGCGCCTGACGCTGTTTGCACCGATCAGCGGCGTGGTGTCCGACCTGGCCGTGCGCGAGGGCATGACGGTGATGGCAGGGGCGCCGATGTTCAAAATCAACGGCCTGGCCACGATCTGGGTCAATGCCGATGTGCCGGAGGGACTGGCGGCCCAGGTGCGGCCAGGCAATGCGGTCGAAGCGCGCACGACGGCGCTGCCGGGGACGGTGTTCAAAGGCAAGGTCAGTGCAATCCTGCCGGATGTGAATCCCGCGACGCGCACGCTCAAGGCGCGCATTGAGCTGCCCAACCCGTCCGGCCAGCTGGCGCCAGGCATGTTTGCGACGATAAATTTTTCTTCCGGCGCAGGTAAAGACGTCTTGCTGGTGCCTACCGAAGCGGTGATACGGACCGGAACGCGCAGTGTCGTCATGGTGGCGCAGGGAGAGGGAAAGTTTGCCCCGGCCGGGGTTGAAATCGGCGGCGAGAGCAACGGCCAGACCGAAATCCTTAAAGGACTGGATGTCGGACAAAATGTCGTTGTGTCCGGCCAGTTCCTGATCGATTCCGAAGCCAGCCTGAGCGGAACCGAAATCCGGATGGCAGACGCGGTTGCGCCGGCGGCCAGCCAGGCCAGCACGCCGGTGCATCATGGCGCAGGCAAGGTTGAACGCATCACCAAGGATGAAATCACCATCTCGCATGGACCGATTCCCAGCTTGCAATGGGGCGCCATGACGATGGGATTCAAAGCGCCGGCGGCTGGCCTGCCGGGCAATATCGCGGTTGGCGACAATGTCGTTTTTGAGATCCGCGCCGATAAAGACGGCGCATTCCAGATAGCGGCGATTGCCCCGGCGGCGGCCATGAAAACGCCGGCCGGGCCGGCAGCCAATTTGGCGGGAGCGGCGCCATGATCGCCAGGCTGATCCGCTGGTCCATCGCCAACCGCTTTCTGGTGCTGCTGGCGACGCTGATGGTGACCGCCTGGGGCATGTGGTCGCTGTCGCGCGCGCCGCTCGATGCCATCCCCGATTTGTCGGATGTGCAGGTGATTATCCGTACCAGTTATCCGGGCCAGGCGCCGCAGATCGTCGAAAACCAGGTCACCTATCCGCTCACTACCACCATGTTGTCGGTGCCGGGAGCAAAGACTGTGCGCGGGTATTCCTTTTTCGGCGATTCTTTCGTCTACGTTCTGTTTGAAGACGGCACCGATCCCTACTGGGCGCGTTCACGGGTGCTGGAATACCTCAACCAGGTGCAGTCGCGCCTGCCGCCGCAAGCCAAAACCGCGCTTGGGCCGGATGCCACCGGCGTCGGCTGGGTCTACGAATACGCGCTGGTCGATCGCAGCGGCAAGATGGACCTGTCGCAGTTGCGCGCCTTGCAGGACTGGTTTCTCAAGTACGAGTTGAAGGCGCTGCCGAATGTCTCGGAAGTGGCCAGCATAGGCGGCATGGTGCGGCAGTACCAGATCGTGCTCGATCCGGACCAGATGCGCGCCTATAACATCCCGCAAGCGAAGATCATCGCCGCCGTGCAGAATGCCAACCAGGAAACCGGAGGTTCCGTGCTGGAACTGGGAGAGGCCGAATACATGGTGCGGGCTTCAGGCTATCTGAAGTCGCTGGACGACTTCCGCAAGATTCCCTTGATGACGACAGACGCCGGCGTTTCGGTGCGCCTGGGCGACGTCGCCCGCATCCAGGTCGGCCCCGAAATGCGGCGCGGGATTGCCGAGCTGAATGGCGAGGGCGAGGTTGCCGGCGGGGTGATCATCATGCGCTCCGGCAAGAATGCGCTGGAAACCATCGCTGCGGTGAAGGCCAAGCTGGAAATATTGAAAGCCAGCCTGCCGCCCGGCGTCGAGATCGTCGCGACTTATGACCGCTCAAGCCTGATCAAGCGCGCAGTCAGCAATCTGCAAGAGAAGCTGGTCGAGGAATTCATCGTTGTCGCCGCGGTGTGCGCCATCTTCCTGTTTCATATGCGCTCGGCGCTGGTGGCCATCGTCACGCTGCCGATCGGCATCCTGATCGCCTTTATCGTCATGCACTACCAGGGAGTCAACGCCAATATCATGTCGCTTGGCGGGATCGCGATCGCTGTCGGCGCCATGGTCGATGCCGCCGTGGTGATGATCGAGAACGCTCACAAGCATATTGAAGCCTGGAACCGCGCTCATCCTGGAGAAAAACTGAAAGGCGATGAACATTGGCGCGTCGTCGGCGACGCCGCGGCTGAGGTGGGGCCGGCGTTGTTTTTCTCGCTGCTGATCATCGTGCTCTCGTTCATCCCGGTGTTTACGCTGGAGGCGCAGGAAGGGCGGCTGTTTTCTCCGCTGGCCTTCACCAAGACCTATGCCATGGCTGCCGCGGCCGGACTGGCGGTGACGCTGATTCCGGTCTTGATGGGTTACCTGATTCGGGGCCGGATTCCGGAGGAGCAAAAGAATCCGCTCAATCGCTTCCTGGTTGCACTCTACCGTCCGTTGCTCGATATGGTGTTGCGCTTCCCCAAGCTGACCTTGCTGGCAGCGGCCCTGGCAGCGGCCGTGACGATATGGCCGATGACGCGGCTGGGCGGCGAGTTCATGCCGCCGCTGGATGAGGGCGATGTGCTGTACATGCCGTCGGCGCTGCCAGGTCTTTCGGCCGGCAAGGTGCAGCAATTGCTGCAGCAGACCGACCGCCTGATCAAGACCGTGCCGGAAGTACAGAGCGTGTTCGGCAAGGCCGGCCGCGCCGAGAGCGCTACCGACCCGGCGCCGCTGGAAATGTTTGAAACCATGATCCAGTTCAAGCCGCATGAACAGTGGCGCCCCGGCATGACGCCGGAAAAGCTGATCCAGGAACTGGACCGCATCGTCAAGGTGCCTGGGCTGTCGAACATCTGGGTGCCGCCGATACGCAACCGTATCGACATGCTGGCCACCGGCATCAAGAGTCCGGTCGGGATCAAGGTCGCCGGCGTCAGCCTGCAGGAAATCGACCGCATCACCGGCGAGATCGAACGTGCCGTCAAACATGTGCCGGGAGTATCGTCTGCGCTGGCCGAGCGCCTCAATGGCGGACGCTATGTCGACGTCGATATCGACCGCGACGGCGCCGCCCGCTATGGCTTGAATATCGCCGATGTGCAGAGCGTCGTGGCGGCAGCCATAGGCGGCGATAACATCGGCGAAACCATCGAAGGACTGCAGCGCTTCCCGATCAATGTGCGCTACCCGCGCGAGCTGCGCGATTCGGTCGAAAAACTGCGGCAGCTACCGATATTGACGGAACGCGGCGCGCAAATCCGGCTGGGCGATGTGGCGGCGATCCGCATCGACGACGGCCCGCCGATGCTGAAAAGCGAGAATGCGCGCTTGTCGGGCTGGGTCTACGTCGATATCCGCGATCGCGACCTCAGTTCCACCGTGCACGACATGCAGCAGGCCGTGGCGAAGGAAGTCAAATTGCCCGCGGGGTATTCCATCGCCTGGTCGGGGCAGTTCGAATATCTGGAACGCGCTAGCGCCAAACTCAGCATCGTGGCGCCGGCCACCTTGTTCATCATTTTCGTCCTGCTGTACCTGACCTTCAAGCGCTTTGACGAAGCGTTCCTGATCATGGGAACGCTGCCGTTTGCGCTGGCCGGCGGCATCTGGCTGCTGTGGCTGCTCGATTACCATCTGTCGGTCGCAGGCGGCGTCGGCTTCATTGCCTTGGCCGGCGTATCGGCTGAATTCGGCGTGATCATGCTGCTGTATTTAAAACACGCGTGGGAGGAACGGCTTGTTGCAGGCAAGGACAGCGAAGCCGATCTGCTCGATGCGATACGCGAGGGAGCCGTGCTGCGGGTACGGCCCAAGGCGATGACGGTGGCCGTCATTATCGCCGGACTGGTGCCGATCATGCTGGGGACCGGCACCGGATCGGAAGTCATGCAACGCATCGCTGCGCCCATGGTGGGCGGCATGATCACGGCGCCGCTGCTGTCGATGTTTGTGGTTCCAGCGGTTTATCTGCTGCTGCGCCGGCGCCGGATGCGCGCTGCCGGCATAGCCGCGATGAAAGCCGGAACAGATCGGATGGATGCTTCGCATAAATTCATAACGGCCGTTGAAAAGTAAGGAAGTCGCAGGAAACGCGCGAGAAACCGGACGCGGCGCCCATCCGCTGCATGCCTCTGAAACGGATGGGGGCAATCTGTTTCACACATCTCTCTCAATTTTAAAAGGAAACAAGCATGAAACCTACCGCAGCCCTGTCCCTGTCCCTGATCCTGGCACTGTCCTCATCCGCAGCGGCTTTCGCGCAGTCAGGCGCCGCCAAGAGCATGGAGATGAAAGGCATGGACGCCATGCCGATGGCGAACATGAATTCCGGCTCCGCAGCGAAAACGGCAACCCACCAGGCTACCGGCGTGGTGAAGGCAGTCGACGCGGCGAAGGGCACAGTGACGCTGGCGCATGGACCTGTCAAAAGCCTGAACTGGCCGGCCATGACGATGACTTTCACTGTGAAGGACAAGATGTTTTTCGACAAGCTTGCCGCCGATAAGAAAGTGACCATCGATTTCATCAAGCAGGATGCGGACTATGTCGTTACCAGCGTGAAGTAAGTACTGCCATGGGCGGGCGCATGGTTCCGATCCATGCATGCTGCCGCGCCCTTTGACAATACAGCGAGACTAGCGGCCGATCGGGCGGGTCACTGCGATGATGACGCCGAAGGCGGGAGCGAACAATGGGCCGGCGACCGGGAACAGCCGCGATACCTTGCTATCCAGGTGCAAGGCGTCGGTACACGCCAGTTTATCTCGCAGGAAGCGCGCAAATTCGTAGAAACTGACCGGTGTGCCGCTCAGCGCCAGTACTACCTCATGCGAAGAGCGGATGCACACGGCATTCCGAATGAGCAGATTGACGGACTGAAGAGAAAATTGCGGATTGATATTGCCGTGTTGTATCAGCATCGGGCCCGATTGAGTGGCGAAGCGCACGCTGGATAAAAGTTCCAGCGGACTCGCTTGAAAAGTCTCTATATCAAGGATCTGCGCCTGTTGGTCTTGAACCAGGAAAACGCCTTTAGGCTCAAGATAGAAATTGCCATAGGCATTCTTGCGTGAATTCAGGCGCCGCAAGACATGGCCTTCCTCCACGTACAACCCGAGCGGCCGCAGATTTTCTTCGTAGATGCCGCCGTTGGTGGCGCAAACCAGCGTCTGTTTGCGGGATTGCAGCCAGGAATTGAGTTGATCAAAGTCGCCGAATACCTTGCCTTGATCATCTTTCCAGAACATGCGCAGGGGATCCTGGCGCAAATCGATGCTGCAAACATGGATTACGCCATCATGGAAGGGATATTCCATCAGCTTGGCTGCGTGACTGCCGGCCGCGAGCAGCGCAAGCCACAGCGCAGGCGCGAAGCGGAGGTATTTAAGCGGCAAGAAGGAAAAAAGGGTTTGCACGGCGATGATAACTTGATGGTTGCGTTAATCGGCTGATGTAGATGGTAGCATTGGGTAATGATCATCACTGGAACGATAGAACCCTACGATGCAGATATCGACGGAAGAACATAGCGCATTTTTTTGCAAGGGTTGCATCCGGCTGCAAGCCGCGCCTCCGGTTGTATTTGACTTGCAGTTTCTTCGGGCAAGCAATGGAACTTGATCATACTGTTGCCGCCTTCGATTTCGACGGCACTATCACTACCAGGGACAGTCTGCGGGACTTCGTGCTTTATGCGGTCGGCCGTGGCCGCTTTGCAGCCGGTGTCGTAGGGGCTTCGCCGTGGCTTCTTGGCTTGTTGATCGGCGTATGCGATCGCGGTTCCGCCAAGGCGCGCTTCCTTGCTGCCGCCATGGGCAGCATGGGACAAGTCAGGCTGGAGCAGCTGGCGCGCGATTTTGCCTCTCACCGGCTGCCAGCCATGGTCCGCCCCGAAATGGTGGCCAGAGTCCAGGAGCATAAGCGTCTTGGCCACCGGCTTGTGCTGGTCAGCGCGTCGCCGTCCTTATATCTCAGGCATTGGGCGGCAAGCGCCGGTTTCGACGCTGTGCTGGCGACTGAGCTTGCGTTTCGCGATGGGCGTTTCTCCGGAGCCCTGGCTTCGCCGAATTGCTGGGGACCGCAGAAGGTGCGGCGCTTGCAGCGATGGTTCGATAACTGTCCGCCGCGGACCTTATATGCGTATGGCGACAGCCGGGGCGATCGAGAGATGCTCGCGCTCGCTGATTTTGCATGGCTGCGAGGGGCCGGGGAGATGCCGCGGCTGGACAGCTGGCCAGGTAAAACGACCGCAAGCTGATCCGCCGCTTCATGCTGATCGGCAGACCGCTTCACCGGACGTTTTTCCTTCGTTCTAGGCGCTCGCCGCCTGGCCGCTCCAGCCCGGCAGATGCGCAGCTGCCGGGCTGTGCGATAGCTGCAAGGCTTCCGCCACGGCCTGGCTCGGCTGGTTCTTGATCATCTTGACCGGCACCCGGCGCCGGAAAAAATCCGCCCACAGGAATTCGGCAAACGGCTGCTGGTCTTTCGGAAACCCACCCGCCTGCCGGACCTCGCCGGCCAGGCTGCGATAGGGATCGTCAACCAGCTCGGTGATTTTCTTGGGAATGGCGTCGAAGCTGCAGCGTTTGCCCTTGGCGTCATAGGGGTGGACCCATTGGTTGTGGTCCATGACGACCCAGAATTCATCAATGTTCAGCGCGCTCAGATCCTTGAGCATGATCAGTTTGACTGTCTTTATGTTTTCTTCAATCAGGGACAGGCCCAGATGGTGATGGTCGACGATGTAATAATGATCCTTGGGGCCCAGCACTCCGGGAAAGCAATGGTTTTCCAGGTAGCTCTGGCGATTTTCAGCGTTGAGGTTTTTCCAGGACAGGCGCTTTTGCTCTACCTCGGCAAGGCCCACCGTGAGTTGGGTAGGGCGCAGCGATTTCAACGACACTTCAAGCAGATGCGGATGACGTGTATGCATGATTTTCCCCTTCGAGTAGTTTTAATATGAGACAGCAAGATCAGATTGCCGCCTGTCTGCCGATCAGGATAACGCGGTCTTTCGGCAAAAGGAAGAAATCGCTGACATGCATGGATTTCCTCTCCATCAGTCCGAACATGCTGGCTAGGAAAAAGGCGGAATCGATACAGATGAATGCACCGGCAATAACGCCGCTCTTGAGCAGGCGCCAGCCCCAGATATCACGCATGGCGATGAACAGCAAGCCGGAAGTGAGCAGCATGGTCGCGGCGACGGCAATGCCTTAGGCGAAAGCCAGGTTGTCGGATTTCCGGAAAGCCAGGACCAGGCCGACCGTCACAATCGTCAGCAGCCAGTTTGCGCCGCCGGTTATTCCGAGCACGGTCTTCAGTGTATACAAGGGGCTGGTGCCGATGTCGCCGAAAACAATGCCAAATGCCGAGAGGCCTAATGCAGATACGCAGGCGCGACGAGTCGAGGATATGGAAAGATGCGCTGAAGACGGCCAGAGGCATGGCCGACGGGGCGAAGACAACCGCGTTCGTCTATCTGGGCGCGAAGATCGCCCACGACATCTGCTGGAACGGTTCCATCGGCGGCGCCAGGCAGGATCTGGACCGGAAAGCGCTCGCTATCCGCCAGAATTTCGTTAAAAATGTTCCTATCGACCGGGTGGGGCGTTGTTCTCGTCACCTTGCTGCACCGGCCAGCATCTGCCCGGATTCTTCCCGCGCCGGATTTTATTTTTTCGCGCATATCAAGCGGAAGCCAAGGCGGGTTCGCAAGCCGTCTTGGCGTTCTCCCAGATATCGCTTATTCAACTCTGCAGGACCAAGATCCTTGGTGACGTGCAGCCCCATGCTCTGCAGTTTCTTTTGCAGGGACATCGGATTGAACGATGTTCTCCACGGCTCTCCTTGCTCCTCGACGAGGTTGCTTATGTATTCGCCTAAAGCATAGTCGATGGGGCTGAGCATGGAGGGCAGCACCCTGTAATCGAACGTGATGCCGCTTTCCCTGGGCAACGATGCGACGAATTTCAGCGTGTCGAATATTGCTTCCTCGGACAGGTAGACGGTGACGCCGAGCCAGGAAAAATAGGCCGGCCGGTCCGTGCGGAAGCCGGATTCCTGCAATCTGTCGGCCAGGGTGCTTTTTTCAAAATCGATGGCGACAAAGGTCATCGAATCGGGTATGCCGATGCGGGCCTCTTTCAATATGTCGATCTTCCAGGCCTGGGTCGAGGGGTGATCTACTTCGTAAACATGCAGTCCCTGGTCGCGGTAGCCGTTCCGGAACGCAAAGGTATCCAGGCCCGCGCCCAGGACGACGTATTGTTTTACGCTGGCGTCTACCGCCCGGCGCAATTCATCCTCCGCCAGCAGGCTCCGCGTCGCCAGAGCGGCGCGCAAGTCGCGGGATATGGGGTCGTTGAACTGGGCCGGGTCGCGACGGATATTGGCCTCTCCCGCGGGACCAAGTATGGACAAGGCCATCGGGTCGCTGAATATGACGGGCTCGTCCAGCAATTGGTGGGCGGCCCGCATTGCCGCGACCCAGCGCGCGGTCCAGCTCGGTTTTCCTGCCTGAACGATATTCTCTTGCAGCGGATTCATCCTGCTTCTCCTGTATCTGAACACGACAAGGCGTCGCTTGAGACCGGCACGGGTTTGATTCTGCGCAAGCCGCCAAGGCCAGCCCCGACGCCATGGCAAGACGGCGCTCCGGGAAAGCCTGAAGCTCTTGCGCGATTGCAGGCACTTGCGATCGATGAAAGTAGACTCAATTGATCACTGAAAACGGAAGATAAATGTAGCGGGGAAGAATCGGGTACCCAAAGGTGCTTCTTTCCACGCAGGCTTCAGCGTTGACGGCAAGAAGGGCCTGCCAGTCCTGCTCGGAATATTCCACGCCTGCTCGCGTCTGGTCTGTGATGAGGCGATCTATCGCTCGTGTATTACATTCGAAAAACACTTCTTTTTTTTCCTGGGTAAGCGGAATGGCTAGGTGTGCCGTCATGACACAGGCAAATATTGCACTGACAAATAAAATGCTTACGCGTATTTTTTTCATGTGCCGCTTTCATTGTTCAAGCAGTTTTGATATCGAATTGCAAAGTGCCAGAGAGACGGATCGGCCATTACAGCCGCCGCTCCAATCCCGGCAATGCAAATGCTGCCGATGGCCGGGACTCCGTCTGGGGTTGCTTATTGCTTGAGCCAATATAAATTGAATGAGAGCGGCGCGGAACTGCCGGAACTTACAGGTCGGGGCGGAGCAGCGCTGCCGGCGGCAGCTGCCCGGTAGAACAACCAGTACTGCGTGTGCGGCCGGGCATGCTATTATTTTTTTGAACCCGAAAGGAGCGTCATCATTCACGAGCTTGAATTTCGATATAAGGATTATTTGGTCTCTCCTCGCGCGCGGAAAATATCCCTGCATGGCCTGGAGAGGCTTTGTGCTGAGTTCGTCATAGTTCATCTCGGCGAAGCTTCCCGGGCCGAGATATTCAGCACCGAACAATACTTCGATAGCGAAACCGAGGCATTGGATTGCGCTCGGCAGCGGGCAATTGGCTACATCGATGAGCTGCTTCCCTGATTGGGCTTTCTCATGAGTGGCGTTCATGCCGCAATTTGAAATAAAGCAGCAAGAGGGGCGGCCGCCAGAGGCGGAAAGCATGGCCGGTCGTTTCAGGCGGGCAGCATGCTGCGGCGGCCGCTGTTGGCCGCGCCGTCCGCTATACGGAACGGCGCCTTTGACCGGGCCGGGCCATGTGTTTGGCTGCGGCCCGCCTTGCTTTGTTCAATCGTAGGTGGCGGACAATGTCACACCGCTAAAAGCCTGCCTGGCGTTGAGCAATATGTAATACCAGCGCTTGCCAGCCGGCGCGGCGATCGTGATGCTCTCGCGGTTGCCGGCGCTGTTGCTCGCGGCATCGTAGGAGGCCGAAGTGGGATAGCGATCCAGCGCAACATACAGATCGACGTCGCCGCTGCCGCCGCTGGTCCGCAATTTCAGGTTTTTTGCGCCATCGGGCAGCTGGATATAGGCGTAAGCGCGTTCGGTGGCGGAGAAGCCGTTGATTGCGCAATTTTTCCCCAGGTAGCTGGATGAGGCGCAGCTTGGCAGTTGCGGGCTGTCCGGCAGCGGCGGTTCGCCGCCGGTGCCGGCGCTCATGGCCCAGCTGGCAAACTCGCTGTCGTAGCGGGCGCCGATATACGCCATGGTGTTCTGGTAACCCTCGTAGTCGCCGACGCGGAATTTTCCGGTAATGACATCGACATCATTGCGATGGCGCTCGAACATGAAGCGCGTCGCCATGTATCCCCAGCGGTATGCGCGCACCTGATAATCGTTCATGGCGTAGGTATTGCCAAAAATCTGGCTCAGGCGGTAGGCGCCGCTGCGGCTGCTGTCGATCGCCTCCTGGTCGTCATTTTTCTTGGACAGATATTCCGCCAGGCCTTCAATCCACCAGACGGTCGGCTTGGCGGTGCTGGCGCTGAAATCGCCATACATGTCGAAACGGCCGTCAAGGTAGTGGATATATTCATGTTCCAGATTCCATATCTTGAATACGGGACGCATCCAGGACGCCTCGTGGGCAATGAAGCGGGCCTGGTTGCCGGCGACGTCAGGACTGCCTTCCAGATACATGCCGCCGTTGTTGGTGCTGATGCCGTAGATCGCCGCCGCATATTTGCTGTAATTGGTGTAGTCGTCGAACACCACGACTTCCAGCGATGTATTGTGGTCATTGGCGACCGGCTTGCCGCCGGTTTGCAGCATGTCGTGGAAATACGCTTCTTCCGTCTTCAGCAGTGCACAGGAAGCCTGCATCTGCGCCGGGTTCATCTCCTGGGCGCGGATGCTGATGGATGGACTGCAGATGTATTTGTTTTGCAAGACGGCGTCGGCCAGCCTGGTTTCGAAATTGCAGGTGCCGTATTCGGCGCAATTGGCGTTGTCGTTATATTTAACTGACATCGCCGCAGCCAGCCATAGATCGCTGCTAGCCCCGGTCATGCTGGTGTCGGCCAGGAGCGCCTGGATCATTGCCTTGATGGCGTTTTTCTGGGCCGGATACTGGAAGAAGCGGAAAGCTTCGTTGGCGGCGTCGGTAAGCTGGTAGGCGGTTTCGGTGGGCAGCAGGGCGCTCTTGTTGCTGACGACAAAATTGTTCAGCGCGGCGGCATACGTCGCATCGTTCTGCAGCAGCAACTTGCCTTCGGCTCTGCCGTGGGCATAGAAAATCACCGTCAGCGCGCCGGTAAAGCCGCCGGCTGCGCTCGGCTGGCGCAGTGCCTGCGCGGCATTCGGGTTGCTGACGGTGTTGGTGTAGCGCAGCACCAGGTTCTTCATGCTGGCCAGATAGTATGGTTCGTCCCCCATGTTGGTGATCAGCTTCAGCGTTTCGCTGGCGCTGGTCGGCGCCACGGCGTTTTCCCTGAACAGAAGATCGCCGTCGACCAGTTGCCGGATTGGCGGACGCAGGACGGCAAGCAGCGACGAGGAAGGAGCGGAAATGACGTTGCCGCTGGCAAGATAATAGCCGGCGCGCAGGTAGATCAGCAGATTGACCAGGGCGCGGTTGCTGGCGTTGTAGATACGGGCCTCCTGCGCGAAGCGGTTGGCGACGGCGCTGAAGTTGCCGGGCGAGTATGCTTTGGCAGCCTGGGCGGCGGTCAGCGAGAACAAGCCGTAATGGCATTCGTAGTCAGGCAGGTTGACGATATAGTCGGCCAGGGCATTGCCGTCATATCCCGTCAATACATCCATATCCCGGCAATCCGGCGCGGTGGCCGTGCTTTTGCTGCGGTTGCCGGCGGCTGGCCGGTTCTGCGGCGGCAGCAGGTCGGTCCTTGGCTTTTTGCTGGGAGACAGGTTGAATCGCGACTGTTCCGGCGATGGCGGCAGGGTTTGCCGGGCGTGCGGCATCGGCGCCTGGGTCGCCAGCGCTGGTTCCGGCGCGGCGGCCGGAGCGCCGGCGGCGTAGGACTGCAGGCTGAGCGCCATCAATCCCGCCAGCAGCAATATATTCTTTGGAATTTTCATCTATTTATCGTCCTCATGTGGATTACGGCGGGGTACCTCGCCGGAGGAGGTCAATGGCCGCCGGTCGGATAAAGTACCTCGCCTGGAATGGGGTAAATAGCTGTCAGAGTTTGCAGGTAGGCGACGGCCGGCAGCAGGGCATGGCGACTGGGCAGCAAAAGTGCCGGTGCTTTGCGGTTCCGGGGACTTTCGCGTTTCTGGAATAATTTCGCTAAAGGGGGCTTGAAAATACGGTTGGCGACGCAATATCGGTAAAGTCTCCTCCAACTCTCCCTAAGTTTTGGATTTAACCCGCCGCCGCAAGGCAGGCGGGTTTTTTTTAGATCGACATGCTGCGCAACATCTTCGACGCTTCCCGGTTGGCGACCAGCAGGGTGCCGTCGCGCATCTGGATTTGCAGCTGAGACTGGTCATCCGCCCTCATCGATTCGACAAAATCCAGGTTGATCAAGGTTGAGCGGTGGATGCGGATGAATTTTCCCGGGTCGAGCCGCGTACTCAGTTCCGATAGTCCGATGCGCACCAGGAAGGTTTTTTTCCTGGCTGCGATCACGGTGTATTTTTCTTCCGATTTCAGATATTCGATCTCATCCGTCGCCAGCGGGAAAATATGGCCGCGGTCGCGTACCAGGATCCGCTTCAGCATGGCGGTTTCCTGCTCGGCTGCCTGCTTCAGCGCCAATTGCAGCAGATCCTTGGATGGCACGGCAACCTCCAGCAATCGTTCGACAGCGGCATCAAAGCGCTCGCGCGAGAACGGCTTGAGGAGATAGTCGATCGCGTTCAGCTCGAACGCGATGACCGCATACTGGTCATAGGCGGTGGTAAAGATGAAGTCCGGCGCGTGGGTCAGGCGCTGCAGCACTTCCAGGCCGGTCATTTCCGGCATTTGAATATCCATGAACACGGCATCGGGCGCCAGCTTGTCGATCTGTTTCAGGGCGCTGGCGCCATCGGCGGCTTCGCCGATCAGGCGCAGCTGCGGATGCGCCTGGATCCAGTCGCGCAAGGTTTCCCGGGCGAGCGGTTCATCTTCTGCAATAAAGACGGTTTTCGTTTTCATGGCTCTTTATGAGGTTGGTGAGATGGCGCCCGGGGGACGGGCAGTTCAGGCAGCTTCGAGCGGAATCGACAGGTGTATGGCGCAGCCGGCGCCTGGCGCCGTCCTGATCTCCAGATTGCCGCGCCGGCCGTATTCCAGCTGCAGGCGCCGGGCGACCGTCTTTACGCCTAGCCCGGCTGATTCCTTCATGGCGAGCGCGTCGCAGCCGGGGCCGTCGTCGCTGACCGTGATGTCGATGCCTTTGCTGGCGGTATTGATACGGGCGCTGATAGCCAGTTTTCCCGGCCGGCTGTGCGGATTGAAAGCATGCTTGATGCTGTTTTCCACCAGCGGCTGCACGGTCAGCGCCGGCAGCAGATGGTAGCGGGCGGCATCGTCGATATCCCATTCAACGTGCAGGCGGCTGCCCAGGCGCAGCGCTTCGAGGGCAAGATAGTCGCGCACAAACTTGAGTTCCTCATCCAGCGTCACCATGGTGTCTCCGCTTTTTTCGGTATCGAGAATATAGCGCAGCATGTCCGAGAATTTAAGCAGCGCAGCCTCGGCTGCGCTTGATTCCTTGCGGGTGAGGGCGATGATGGAATGCAGCGTGTTGAACAGGAAGTGAGGATTCAATTTATTGCGCAGCGCCGTCAATTCCGACTTTGCCAGCAAGGCTTCGGCCTGCGCAATCGCGATAGACTGCAAGCGGGTGGTCTCGATGGCGCGGATGGCGTGGAAAATGCCTGCGCTGACCGCATACATCATGAGATAGCCCCAGGATTGCCATATGAGCCATTGCTCTACATCTGATTTGGAAGCCTCCGGGTTGCCATAGTAGAAAACAAAGATGGCTGCCAGAGACATGCACAGCACGGTGAGGAACAGGGCCGATCCGATGTGAATTGCGGCCGACGCAGCCGTACTGCGATTGCTGCGCTTGAGGTACCCGGTCAACGGCCATACCAGGAACAGAAGAGGGATCGCCGGACCAAGGCAGCATGCTGCCGAAAGCAGGCCTTGTCCAACCCGGATATTGCCGTTGAACAGGCCTTCGCCCTGGGTCGCAAGAAAATAAAATAGAAAAACGGGCAACCAGGCAGCCAGATAGAGTAGCCAGATGCGACGACGCATGCTCGGTCCTTGTCAAATCTCCGATGCCTGATTGTCTACCAGAACGCAGCATTTGCGGCATGCCTTGGGCTGAATTGAGGAAATCAGTGGCTGAAATGCGGGAATCGGAGATTTTCGGATTCTTGCCCAGGCCAGGTCGGTACTGCGCTAACCGGCCATTATTCCCGATTTTATCTCTCGGTCAGCGCCAGCTTCACCGCCAGCGCGCCGAACGCGGTTGCAAAGCTGCGGCGCATCCATGTCATCACGCTTGGCCGCGTTATCACATGGTCGCGCATGACGGCGGCAAAGATGCCGTAGAGGGAAAAAATCACGAACGTGGCAAGCATGAAGGCGCCGGACAGCTCGAGCATGCGGAATAGCGGATGGCTTTCTTGCGGGCTGACGAATTGCGGCAGGAAGGCGACAAAGAAGATGGACAGCTTGGGATTGAGGATGTTGATGAGGATGCCGTCGATGATCACGCGCAGGTCGGAGCGCTGGTCGACGGCGCCCTCCACGCGCAACGCGCCTTTTTCGCGGAGCGAATTCCAGGCCATGAACAGCAGGTAGGCGATGCCGGCATATTTGATGGCATTGAAGGCTATGGCGCTCGAATGCAGTACCGCCGCCAGCCCCAGCATTGCGGCGGCAAGATGCGGCAGGATCCCAAGGGTACAGCTGAAGGCCGCCAGTACGCTGGCTTTGGTGCCGCGCGACAAGCCGGCGGAAAGCGTATAGATGACGCCGGTGCCGGGCGAGGCGACGATGATCAAGGTGGTCAGCAAAAATCCCAGCGTCATGAGCTTGTCTCCACGATTCAACTTGCGCGCCCGATGCGGCTGCGCGGTTTCAAAGTCTATCATTGAAAGCAAGCGGAGATTGCCCGAGAGCAGGAATTTGCTGAAGAAGGGAGCCGGGATTCAAGGCAAGGGGAATTTCAAGAACGGCGGCCTTGCCGCGGTCCGCTGAAAAGACTGAAAAGAAAATGGGAGCACAGTGCGGCTCCCATTTTTTGATTCTTAGATCGCTTGCGACAATGCCCTCCGGACAGGACTGGCAATGGCAACAGACTCAAGGTCCTGGCGAGTCTTTGAATAAGCTGGTTTTCCTGCCTGACGGACGAAGAATTTCCAGTTTTCTCCGTTCGCTATTTCACATCAAGGAGCTTTGATATTGGATGCTTGCTTGCCCTTAGGGCCCTGGGTGACATCAAATTGCACTTTTTGACCTTCTTTGAGTGTCTTGAAGCCATCCATGGTAATTGCGGAAAAGTGCGCAAACAAATCTTCGCCGCCATCGTCCGGGGTAATGAAGCCGAAACCCTTGGAATCATTGAACCACTTAACAGTACCTGTTGCCATGATAATCTCTCAATTAATTACACATCGTATTAGTGCTAAAGCGCTTGGCTTTTCACTAACTAATTTACACACGATCAAACTTTGAAGTGTGGCCACGCACTCAGACTAATGGTGCCAAGAGGTCGCTTCTGTACGCTAACCAACTTAAGACGGTTCGTCAATAGCGAATATGCATGGGCAGTGTTGTTTTCGTGCCAATCCTCTATTTTGTCATCTTGTTCACTGTCAGCGGACCGCCGTCAGCGTCTGCAGAAACTGCCTGCACCACCAATGCACATCGTATTTGCGAACATTCGCCAGCAGCGCCGCATGGCGCGCCTGGCGTTCGGCCAGCGGCATTTGCAAGGCGCGCTGGATTGCCTGCGCGGTGCCTGGGATGTCATAGGGATTGACCAGCAGCGCTTGCTTGAGCTGTTCGGCGGCGCCTGCGAAGCGGGACAGCACCAGCACGCCCGGATCGGCTTCATCTTGCGCCGCAATAAATTCTTTGGCGACCAGGTTCATGCCGTCGCGCAGCGGTGTCACCAGGGCCACGTCGCAAGCCCGGTACAGGCCGGGCAGCCGTTTGCGCGCCACAGTGCGGTGGATGTAGCGGATCGGCATCCAGTCGAAATCGCCGTAGTTGCCGTTGATGGCGCCGCACAGGCTTTCCAGTTCGTGCTGGATGTCGGCATAGGCGTCGACGTCTTCGCGGCTGGGCGAGGCTACCTGCAGCAGGGTGGCGCTGTGCTGGTTCTCCGGATATTCGCGCAGCAGTTCGTTAAAGGCGCGTATGCGCTGCGGCAAGCCTTTCGAATAATCCAGGCGGTCGACGCCGACCAGCAAGCGCCGCCGTGAATATTCAGTGCGCGTGCTCTCGTAGGTGTCGATTGCTTCGCGCGCGCGCCCCAGCAGCTGGAATTCGTCTACGTCTATGCCGATCGGGAAGGCGCCGGCTTGCACGGTGCTGTTGAAGGCGCGGAACTGGCCGGCGCCTATGGTTTCGGCGGTGGCTTCGGCTTTCACGTAATGCGAGAAATTCAGCAGGTCGGCTTCGCTCTGGAAGCCCACCAGGTCGTAAGCGAAGAGGGCGCGCATCAGCCATTCGTGCGATGGAATCGCCGCCAGTATCTGCTGCGGGGGCAGCGGGATGTGGAGGAAGAAACCGATGCGGTTGTCGCAGCCCATGGCGCGCAATTCCGCAGCCAGCGGAATCAGGTGGTAATCGTGGATCCAGATCATGTCGTCCGGCTTGAGCAGCGGCATCAGCTTGCGCGCGAACAGATGGTTGACGCGCCGATAGCCGCTCAGGTAGCCGGACTCCAGGTTGGCCAGGTCGAGCCGGTAATGGAATACCGGCCACAGCACGCCGTTGGCGTAACCGCGGTAATAGGCATCATGGTCTTCCTGGCTCAGATCTATTTCGGCCAGCGTCACCGGCCCGGCCTGATGCACGTGCAGTTCACCCTCTCCGGGAGCGCCGTCCTTGACTGTCGTGCCGCTCCAGCCGAACCACAGTCCGCCGGTGTTTTTCAGGGTTTCGCCGAGCGCTACCGCCAGACCTCCCGCCGCCGGTTTGCGCGGATCGGCAAGTCGGTTGGATACGACTACCAGGCGTGACATGGGCGCTTCCTTTCTTGGTTTAATACATGGGATGGAAGGAGCTGCGGTCGGGATTCAGATGGCGCTCTCCCAGGCGGCCGACAAGCGCATCGCACAGTTGATGATGCCGACCATGGAATAGGTCTGCGGGAAATTTCCCCACATTTCGCCGGTGACCGGATGGGTGTCTTCCGACAGCAGGCCGACATGGTTGCGGGCCGCCAGCATGGCTTCGAAGATCTCGCGTGCCTGTTGTTTGCGGCCGATGCGCGCCAGCGCGTCGATGCGCCAGAAGGTGCAGATATTGAAAGCGGTTTCCGGCCGGCCGAAATCGTCAGGCGCTTCGTAGCGCCGCATGTAGGGACCGTCGCACAGGTATTTTTCGAGCGTATCGACGGTAGCGATAAAGCGCTCGTCGGTCGGCGCCACGAGGCCGACTTCCACCATCAGCAAGACGCTGGCGTCGAGATCGCGGCCGCCGAAACTTTCAGCATAGGCTTGCCGTTCTTCATTCCATGATTCGCTCAGGATGCGCTGTCCGATGACTGTTGCGCGCTCATGCCAGTAGCCGGCGCGTTCGCTCAGTTCCAGTTTGCCGGCGATCTTGGCCAGGCGGTCGCAGGCGGCCCAGCTCATCAGCGCCGACGAAGTATGGATGCGCGAACGGGTGCGCAGCTCCCACATGCCGGCGTCCGGCTGGTCATACAGCGCGAACGCGCGTTCACCCACCGCTTCCAGATGCCGGAACTGCTCGACGCCGGAGCGATGCAGCAGGCGTTCGTCGTGAAACGATTGCGCCGCGCCGAGGATGATATTGCCGTAGACATCGTGCTGGAAATGCTCGTAAGCCTGGTTGCCGACCCGGACCGGCGCATGATGGCGGTAGCCGGGCAAGTGGTCGAGGGTCAGTTCCGGCAAGGCTTCTTCCAGGCCGATGCCGTACAAGGGCTGCACATGGCCGCCGGCGCTGCGCACCACGACATTGCCGAGCCAGCGCAGATAGTCTTCCATGGTGCCAAGTTCCGACAGGCTGTTGAGCGCGCGCACCACGAAAAAGGCGTCGCGCAGCCAGCAATAGCGATAGTCCCAGTTGCGCGCGCTGCCGGGCGCTTCCGGCACGCTGGTGGTCATGGCGGCGATGATCGCGCCGGTGTCTTCATACAGCGACAGCTTGAGCGTGATGGCGGCGCGGATCACCGCCGCCTGCCATTCCAGCGGCGTCGCCAGGGCCCGGCTCCAGCCGCGCCAGTAGGCCAGCGTTTCCTGTTCCAGGCGACGCGCGGTATCGCCGATGCCTTCGCTCATGGTCTCGTCCGGCCCCAGGATGAAATTCAGGGGGCGGCTGACGACGAACGACGTCTCGGCCAGCAGATAGCTGAGCGGAGCGTCGGTATTGAGGCGCAAGGTTTGCGCTGCGCCGATATAGCGGATGTGATTGCTGCCGCGGCTGATCGCCGGCGCCTCGCGGCCCCAGTCGAAACGCGGACGCAGCATGACGCGCAGGCGTGGCGCGCCGCTCAGCGGCTGGATGCGGCGGACGATCGTCAGCGGCCGGAAGAAGCGCCCGCGGCTGGCAAAGCGCGGCGCGAAATCGGTGATTTCCACACTCTGGCCCAAGGTATCGTGCAAGCGTGTATGCAGTACCGCGGTATTGGCTTCATACCACTGCTCGCTATGCGAAAAATTCTCTAGCTGGAAACTCCACAGGCTGCCGCTGTCGTTGGGATCGAGCAGGGCGTTGAACACCGGATCGCCATCGAAGCGAGGCAGGCAGCACCACACGATGCGCCCCAGTTTGTCGATCAGCGCGTTGAAGGAACAATTGCCGATAACGCCAAGATCGAGCGACGAGGTGGAGGGAATGGCCGCATCGGCGACAACCGAGGCGGCGGCCGACGTTTCCGTGGGGAGCGTGGTCATGGTTTCTTCCTTCACATTGGTTATTGCAGAACCCGGGCCAGCATGGCGCGCACCGCGGCGGCGCTGGCGATGCGCGCGTGCGCCAGGCTGTCGCCGGGGCCGACCTTGATGCCGAGGCCGCCGCCTGACTGCACCCAGGCGAAGCCGGCCTCGTCGGTGATGTCGTCGCCGATGAAAACCGGGCGCCTGCCGATGAACGGCGGCTCCTGCATGAAGGCCGCAATCGCGCTGCCTTTGTCGGCATCCGCAGCCTTGGCTTCCACCACCATCTTGCCGCGCAGCAGAGCAAATCCGGCTTCATGGCGCAGCGCCGCCGTCATTGCCTTCACGCAGGCCTGTTCAAGTTCCGGCGCGCGGCGGTAGTGCAGCGCCAGGGCGCCGCGCTTGACTTCCAGCAGCAGGCCGGCGTGCTGCGCCACCAGTGGATTGAGATGCGCCAGCAGGCGCTCGATCGAGGGCACCGGAAGCTGCGTCATGCGGCCATCGGCGCTGCGCCGCTCGACGCCGTGGACGCCGGCCGCAGGCAAACGCAAGGGCGCGAGGAAGTAATCGATCTGTTCCAGCGGACGGCCGCTGACGATGGCAAGGGCGCCGTGGGCCGCTCGTTGCAGCCGTTGCAAGCTTGTTATCAGGCTTGGCGGCACCAATACGCTCTCCGGGCGGGGAGCAAGATCGACCAGGGTATTGTCGAAGTCCAGGAACAGCGCATCGACGCTAAAGTCGTAAGCATGGTTTGATAGGGACATGCTATGTATGGCGGATCCAGCAAGGATTAGTTCCCGTGATAAATACGAGGCATGCCAGTTTGATATCAACGCGAAGGCTGGCTTGCGGCAGGGTGGGCCGCAAGCCAGCGTTTTAGAATCCCTGCGCTTTCATCGCCTCGAATTCCATGGCGGCGTTGCGTTCTTCGCTGGCTTCAATCGGCTCCATCGCGTCATCGACAAAGGTGGCGGCGCGTTCGGCTGCGCACTTTGCCGAATCCAGGTTGAGGGCTGATTCTTCCTCATCTTCGCCGGGCGGTTCCAGCATGTCCCTCAGCATGGCGTTCAGTTCCGGCGTATCCCACGGCTCGCCATGGCGCTTCTTGACGTTGATGTAATGGCGGATTTCCGCATCTTGCTCTGGCGTCAACGGCAGCCCGCGAAAACTGCTTTTCGGATCAATCTCGGTCATGATGCCTCTCCCGATCTGCACTGCTTGAACTTTGAGTGTAGACCTATTGTGGCCGCTAGTGGCGGCCCGGGAGAATTTTATGCCGATTTTTTTTCATGATTTTTATCCGCTGCCCGGCTGGCGCCCTACAGCTTGGGGATGCGGATGCGGCTCACCATCAAGGCGCCCGACACCGCAAACATCAGCGCCATGGGATGAAACTGGAAGCCGCCGACATACACCACGCCCAGCCACAGCTGTGCGCCGAGAGCGTCATTCCAGGCGGCAGCGGCCAGCACCAGCACCAGCAGCATGGAAGTCGGGATCGGTGTGCCTTCGAAATATTTCACCTTGCCCTCGCCGTCGGACAGCTTTTCCGAGGTGACGTTGTAGCGCGCCAGGCGCGATACCCCGCAGGCGACGAAAAATACCAGGATGATGCGATCCACCAGTCCCTGCATGCCGCAGCCGTAGGCGATGATCGCCGGCGCCACGCCAAATGAAATCACGTCGGCCAGCGAATCCAGTTCGCGCCCCATGGCAGAGCTTTGCGCGCGCCAGCGGGCGATGCGGCCGTCGAGAATATCGAATACCAGCGCCGCCGGAATCAGGGCGCAGGCGATGAGCAGATGCAGTACTTCGCGCGTCTGCAGATAGGTCATGACGGAAAACAGGGAGCCGACGCCGCAAAATGCGTTGCTCAGGGTGAACCAGTCGGCGAGATGGAACTCGCGTATCATCGAAAACGGCTTTGGTTTGGTCATTGCTTTAATCCGGGAGCTTATAGTGATAAGAGGGGTGGAAAAATCTCAGCCCTGAATTTATCACATAGAGTATGCACGCCGGTAACTGCCGCTCTCTGTCACCGGACAGCGCGGATGACAGAGAATGCGTTAAAAAGCCGGGAACCGCCCGGCTGGGGCCGCCAGGCGTCAGCGGCTGTCGGCCTTGGCCAGCACCGGCTGGGCCCGGTACATGTCGGGGAACAGGCGCTTGAGATCGTCGATCTTGGGTAAATCGTTGACGACAATGTAGGGATAGCTCGGATTGCGCGTCAGGAAGTTCTGGTGGTAAGACTCGGCGGGATAGAAGCCGCGCAGCGCTTCCACCTTGGTGGCCAGCGCATTGCTGAACACTTTGGCGTGGTCGATCTGCGCCACATAAGCTTGCGCAACCTTGCGCTGCATGTCGTTGGCCGGGAACACCGCGGAGCGGTATTGGCTGCCGGTATCCGGCCCCTGCCGATTCAGCTCGGTGGGATCGTGCGCCACCGAGAAAAATATCTGCAGCAGCTTGCCGTAGGTGACCTGGGTCGGGTCATAGGTGATCTGCACCGATTCCGCGTGGCCGGTATCGCCTTCGCTGACCCGGTTGTACTGGGCGGTGTCGCGGTTGCCTCCGGCGTAGCCCGAGACCACATTGCTGACGCCGCGCACGTGCTGGAACACGCCTTGCACGCCCCAGAAGCAGCCGCCGGCAAACACTGCTGTCTCCGAATGTTCAGTCGCGACGACCGCTTCGTCGCTGACAGGGGCGGGAACCATCTTTGCGGATTCTGACGAAAAGGCGAGATTCTGGCTAAACAGCAATGCCGCGCCGAGCGCGCAGGCGGCCAGCACGCCTCCGGTCCAGGGCAAGGCGGCGCCCGCTGGTTTTGTCTTTGTTGGCAATTTGTCCATGATGGTCATCCTCTTGGTTGTGATAAGTAAGGCAGCACTGGTACTTGGTCGGCAGCGGGGAGATTTCCTTACGGACGATCTGTTACGTTTCCGTGTATCGCTTGAGCTGATGTTGCTTTGCCAATTCGCCCGTGGCAACATGCCATGGCCGCTTGCGGCTGCTTTAACTTACCTGCGAGAGAGAGTGTATGACGGTTTCATTAAGGTTGCCGGTGGCTGCGGATTACGCCGTAATCGCAGGGTGGATTGCCGATGCGGCAGCCTGTGCCCGCTGGGCCGGTCCGCAGCTGGCCTATCCCTTCGACCCGGCACAGCTGCCGCGGCTGCTGCAGGTGCAGGCTGGCGCCAGCTACGTGCTGCGCCAGGGAGATGCCGACATCCTCGGTTTTGGCCAGTACCGCCTGCGCCAGCCTGGCGTTGCTCATCTGTGCCGCATCGTCATTGCGCCGCAAGCGCGCGGCAGAGGCCTGGGCAAGATCTTGTGCAGCTTGCTGCTGGAAGAAGCGGTTCGAGCCTATAGCGTCAACGCCGCGACCTTGCGTGTATACCGCGACAATCCTGCGGCGCGCGCGATTTACGCCGGGCTCGGGTTTGCCGAGGTCGAAGCGGAATCGACTCCCGAAGTGCTATGGATGCAGGCGCAGATCAGCCGCGCTGGCCAAGCGACGCCGCCGCTGGCCGCGGACGCAGCAAAGCCTGCCTGAGCCAGGCGTTCACCGGCTCCGAATAGAAGCGTGCGATCAGGCCGGCAGCCAGGGCGGAGACCAACAGGAACAATGCCAGCACCGGCAGCTTCCAGGCATAGGGCATGGCGCCTTTCGGCACCACGCTGCGCATCAGTCCGAGGATGACGATATGGAACAGGTACAGCTCATAGCTGTGCCGTCCCAACCAACGGATTGCGGCCAGCAGGCGGCTGCCTTGCAGCCAGGCCGGCACCTTTTCATTACGCGCGCCCAGCAGCAGCACCGAGGTGCCGGCGGCGATCAGGCTGAAGCCGAAGATCTCATGGCCATCGATGCCGCGAAGGTAAATGCTCGCCACCAGGCACGCGGCGGCGACCTGGGCCAGGCGCCAGAGCCAGCCCCGCAGGCGCACCTTGCCGGCAAACAGCGCGGCAAGGCAGCCGAAGGCGACCGCATCGAAACAGGCGGCGTAGCCGTACATGAAATAGATTTCGTCAGCGGTATGGAAACTGCGGTAAATCGGCCCCACGGCAATCGCCACGACCCACACTGCGGCGATGGCCCACTCGCGCTTCAGGCCGAAGCAGAGCAAGGGAAACAGCAGGTAAAAAACCTCTTCCACTGACAGCGACCAGTAGATATTCATCGCGTAATTGAAATACCAGGCATGCTGCATCAAAACGTTGTGCCAGAAGGTCAGCACCGACAGCACCGCCAGCGGCATGCCGACGGCCGGCCAGCCTGGCTTGGCGACGTTCATGAATGCCGGCAGGCCGAGCAGGCCGAGTATGGCGATGATGGCCAGCACCGCCAGCAGGCAGGGGAAGATGCGCGCCATGCGGAAGACATAGAAGCGCGCAATATCGACCTGGGCCAGGCCGCCGTAGCGCTGGATGGTGGTGGCGGTGATCAGGTAGCCGGAAATCGCGAAGAACATGGTGACGCCGTAGTTGCCGTTGAGCGTCAGCGCGCGGATGGCTTCCTTGGAGAGCAGATAGCGCAGCGGGCTGTCGGTCAGCGAATAGGACAGCTGATAATGCAGCAGCAGGACCAGGCAGATTGAAATCCCTCTGAGTAAATCTATTCTGAAGTTACGGTCGACATGAAGCGTCATCGGATTTTCTGGTGGGTTCCTGATAGGGCAGATTCTACTTTTTATTCGCGCACGGCTGCAGGCAGAAATGCGCTTTTTTCTCACCCGGACTAATTCACGCCGGTAGCGGCCGGCAGCAGATGCAGCTGCGCGTACTGCAGCAGCATGATGGTTTTGCCGTCGGCGATTTCGCCGCTGGCGACCATCTGCATGGCGCGTTCCAGCGTCAGTTCCAGCACCTGGATATCCTCGCCTTCGGCCTGCAGGCCGCCGCCGTCGCCGATGCGCGCATCCGGCGCGTATTCAGCGACGAAGAAATAAAGTTTTTCCGTCACCGATCCCGGGCTCATGAAGGCTTCGAACACCTTGCGCACCTCGCTGACGCTGTAGCCGGTTTCTTCTTCGACTTCCGCTCGGATGCGCTGCTCCGGGCTGGCGTGGTCGAGCAAGCCGGCGGCGGTCTCGATCAGGAAGCCGTCATGGCCATTGCCGAAAGTGGGAAAGCGGAACTGGCGGATCAGGATGACGCTGCAGCGTTCGCGGTTGTAGAGCAGGATGGTGGCGCCGTTGCCGCGGTCGTAGGTTTCGCGCGTCAGGGTTTGCCAGCTGCCGTCGCCGCGGCGATAGTCGAAGGTGGTTTTTTTCAGCAGATACCAGTCGTCCGACAATACTTCAACCTTGCGGATCTTGACTCTGTCGTCGTGCATGCGGTGCTCCCGATAATGTTTGGATGGACTTACGTCGTGAACTTACGTCGTGGACTTGCGCCAATGAAATTTATCATGCAATATCGTGAAATATCAAGAAAAAACGTGCAAATCAAATTATGCTAACCCTGCAACGCAAACAGCATTTGCTGGAAATCCTGGAGCGCGACGGCCAGATCGTCGCCAAAGCGCTGAGCGAACAACTGGGCCTGTCAGAGGACACCATCCGGCGCGACCTGCGCCAGCTGGCGCAAGAAGGCCTGCTGCAACGCGTGCACGGCGGCGCCTTGCCGGCATCGCCGGCGCTGGCCGGTTTTGCCGAACGCCAGCAGATTTCGGCCGACGCCAAGCCCGCCATCGGCCGCGCCGCCGCAGCCATGATCCAGCCCGGCCAGATCGTGTTCGTCGACGGCGGCACGACTGCGCTGCAATTGGTGCGGCAACTGGCCCTGACCTTGCGGGCGACAGTGGTGACGCATAGTCCGTCCATCGCCATCGAACTGGTGTCGCATCCGCATATCGAAGTGATCATGATAGGCGGCCGCCTGTTCAAGCATTCGATCGTGGGGGTAGGGGCGGCTGCGCTGGAAGCGATAGGGCGGATTCGCGCCGACCTGTATTTCATGGGAGTGTGCAGCTTGCATCCGCAGGCCGGCATCAGCACGGGCGATTTTGAAGAGGCCGGCGTCAAGCGCGCACTCAGCGATGCGGCGGCCAGGACGGTGGTGCTGGCCTCGCCGGAGAAACTGGACACAGCCTCGCCATTCCAGATCGCGCCGCTGAGCCAGGTCAGCGACATTGTGGTCAATGCCGGGGTGGAGGAAGCCCTGGTTGCGCCTTATCGCAAGATGGGGATTGCAATTACCTTGGCTTAGCCGGCTTTGACATCAGGGCATGTTCCACGCTTCTTAGGTGACCGGTTCGACCTGTCGGGCGAACCGGATCTATAAAACCACTGCCTGAAAATCAGAACGAGATTTTCAGAATCTGCGCGCCGGTGCCACGGGTATCAACAAATAGATTTCCACTACTGTCAGCGACCATCGAGGTTATAAATCCAGAGCTTATGCCGGTGGTAAATGTCGTGACATTACCCTTGGCGTCCAGGCGGATTATGTTTGAGACGCCGTCAGTGGTATAAATGTTTCCGGATGGGCTGACGGCAATCGCGGTGCCCAGCGTTCCCAAAGTAGCTATGGTGCTGACTGCGCCGTTCGCCGTGATTTTTCGAATGGTCGATTTTTGCGGATTGGATGATGAGTCGATAAAATAGAGATTGCCGTTGGTATCGATCGCCAGGTCCAACGGATTATTCAGCGTTGCGGCCGTACCCGTGCCGTCACTATTTCCACTGCTGCCGTTACCGGCAAGTATCGACATGACACCGTTAGCCGTGAATTTCACTATGCGATTATTTGGTCCGTCAGCCAGATACAGATTTCCGCTGCCGTCAATTGCCAGTCCTCCAATAGAAATTGCATTGAAATTTGTGGTGACATTCCAATTTTCCGCGAAGCTTTTGACGACCCCTGTCGTGCTTAATTCATTGATCGATGATCCCCATGTAGCTGGTTGCATCGACAATATTCCTGAACTGCCGTCCCCGAAGACGTTTCCGTTGCCATCGACCGCGATTCCCTCCCAGTTGGCGGGTTGACCAGTCGGAGCAAGGGTTGTTACGGCGCCGGCTTGGGTTACAGTGCGTACTACGTTGCGATCCGAAACGATGATGTTTCCGCTGGGAGCTAGCGCTATATGACCACCGCCCCAAAAAACAGCTGCAGCGCCGACACCGTCGACCGGAGTCTGATTGGTGGTCGCCGAACCTGCAATCGCGGTGACCGTAATGGCAGACGTGGCAACCGCACCGCTAGGTGCTTGCCCGGTCGATACAAGATTGTTAGCCGGGCCGGCAGCATTGGCCGGCACACTGACCGTCGCGCCAACTTGGGTGTAGATGGTATTGGATGTGCCATTGATAGTGACGACACTGCCGTTGGGCGAAGTCACGGTAGTACCCGCCGGCACCAGTACGGAATTGTATTGCGTCATGGTCACGGTGCTGCCATTTGGCACGACTGCCGGCGTGGTCGCCGCGGTAGTCGTTGTGTTGGCGGGCGCCGCCGTACCACCTGAATCACCGCCGCCGCCGCACGCCGTCAATATTGAAATTAGTGCGAGTACCAGCGTTGACCGAATATAGGGACGCATGCATTTGCCTCATTGTTGTTAGTTATATAGGAGATTCCAATTTGCGTTGAGGAGTATAAATTGACATTTTTTCTATTTGGAAACAAAGTTGTTTCCAAATGTTTCGGTGCGGATTGTTTTGGTGACGCATACCGACTGGAGCCGCAGCCGCGACATCAACGGTAAAGAGACGGTGGTTAACAAGCCGCTTTCCTTCCCCTGGGCCGCCGGAAAAACCTGCGAAGTGCAATATACGGAACAGCATCCGAACAAGATGCACCGGTTCGAACAATGGAATAACAAATTCACCGTAGTCGGATTTGAAACGATCGAAGTGCCTGCCGGGAAATTTAAGGCTATCAAGGTCGATGAAGAAGGCCGCTGGATGGCAGCATGAACGCTGACCGGCATCGTGGCGGGCGGAGCTGGCGTCATGTTTCTTTGCGCTATGATGAAGCGGTCCACCCACTTCATTCCGGTTAGCCATGCAACACATCAATCCGCCAGAACTGCAGAACGATCTTGTTCGTCTGCGCCCGCTAAACCGCGCCGACGCACCCGCCTGGCATGCCTATCTGACCATGCCGCATGTGCTCGAACACACCAGCTGGCAGCTGCTTTCCATCGACGATCTGCTGCAAAAATTCGACGCCCTGGAGTCTTCGGATCCGGCTTCGGAACTGCGTTTTGCCATCGTGCTGCGCAGTTCCGGCAAACTGGTTGGCACCATCGGTTTTCACAGCCTGTCGCCGCTGAACAAGACTGCGGAGATTGCCTATGACCTGGCGCCCGGCGTCTGGGGCATGGGCATTGCGCCGTCTGCCTGCGCGGCGATGGTGGATTGGGCTTTCAACCATCTTGACGTGGTGCGGATCCAGGCCACCGCGCTTGACTCCAATATTCGCACGGTGAGGGTCCTGGAAAAATGCAGCTTCCAGCGCGAGGGCCTGCTGCGCAACTTCAGGATGGTGCGTGGCCAACCTCGGGATTTCTGGGTGTACGCGCGCATCGGTGGCATCAAGCCGGTTTGACAACGCCTGATTCGGCGAGGCCCGCCTCGGAGCGGTCGCCCAGCAGGTAGCGCGGGCCGCTGCCGCGCCGTTGCGCCGTATCCTCAGGATTGTAGAGTGCGCACTTCTTGAGCGACAGGCAGCCGCAGCCTATGCACGAGGTGAGCTGGTCGCGCAGCGCGGTCAATGTGTCGATGCGCTGCTGCAGCAACGGTTGCCACGAGCGCGACAGGCGTTCCCAGTCCTGCTTGGTCGGGGTGCGCTGCAATGGCAGGGCAGACAAGGCCAGCCTGATTTCGTCCAGGCTTAGCCCTACCGTTTGCGCGACGCGGATGAAGGCGACCCGGCGCAGCACGTCGCGCGCGAACTGCCGTTGCCTGCCTGCTTCGCGCTTGCTGCCGATCAGGCCCTGCTCTTCATAGAAACGCAGTGCGCTGGCGGCGACGCCGGAGCGCTTGGCCAGCTCGCCGATGGTGATCAATTGATCGCTCATGATGTCCCTCGAAATTCATGTTGACTTCAAGTTTACTTTAACTTTGATAATCGGGTCGTCATATTAATTTCGAGGCTACGCAATGAGCGAACTGATCCAAGACCTTGCACTCCAGCAGCTGCTCGACGCCAACGGCCGTTTTGCGCTGAACGGCAAAGGCACCACCAATCATTGCCCGATGGCGCTATGCGCGCTTGCCGCCATGGGGGCGCCGCCGGCGCGCCTGCATGAATTCTTCGAGCAGTGGGAGCGTCGTTTTGCGCTGCCGGAGGCGCCGTCCGGCTTGCGCATCGCACGCGAATCGTGGCCGGCATATATCAGCCAGGCTGACGCGTTCGCCGCCTTGCGCCTGTGTTTCCAGGAGTGGATGATGGAAGAAGGGCCGGATGCGGTGATCGGGCAGGTTTTCAGCCGGCTGCCGTTTGCGCCGGCCAGCGGCGCATTTCACGCGGTAATCCGGCTTGCCTATGGATTGGAAGCGATGCACGACGGTGAAATCGCTGCCGGCCTGGCCGCGCTGGTCAGCGGCAATCTGCCGATCGAGATCGCCGTTGACGAGCATCGCGTGGCAGCCTCCGTCGGCGCCGGCCTTGCCAGCCTGTCGGCAGCCTTGCAGGGCGCCGTATTCAAAGGCGACATGATTACCGCCCGCCTGCGCGCGGTGGCGCTGGATCCGCTGTTCCGCTCGGCGCTGCCGGCGCCGCCCAGGCTGACGCCGCTCAGCACCATGCTGCTGGACGATATGGCGCGCGTGGCGATCCAGTTGTATTGGCAAACAAATAATTTCACCGCCATGCATATGGTGACCGGCCTGCACGCGGTACGCCGCGTTTTCAGCCATTTGCCGGAACAGCTCGCAGAGGGTCTGCTGCCGGACTTGTGGCAGGCCTTCTGCGCCGCCTATGTATCGATCGGGGCGCCGCCGCTTGCAGAGGGCAAGGGCCATGCCCTGGCGGACGGCGCCGATCCCTGGCCGCAGCTGTTCAGGCTGGCGCTGTCATCCGATGACGATCATGACATCAAGACCGTGTACACCTGCTACTGCGAAAACCTGCGGGCGCCGTCGCTCCTGTATTCGGCCGCCGCGGCGCGAAGGGTGCGGCATCTGAGTTGATTTGCGACGGCGGATTCATGGTAAATTCGACCTGAATTCTTTAACCGGCTGCCGTGCCCAGCTTTGGATCCGCCGCAATGATCGACGCCATACAATCAGTTGAATCCCATGACCTTGAGCAGCTGCGCCAGTTCACGGAAAGCATCATCGTCGCCGAGAAGCTCGCCAGCGATCCCGTCCTGCAAGCGGAGCTGATCCATAACGTCCATCAGAACCTCGACTGGTGGCTGGCGAACCAAGAGCATTGCTGCCATCTCAAATACACCCGCGACGGCCGGATAGTCGCCGTGGTGCTGGTCAAGAATTTCTGGAATCTGTGTAGCTTGTTCGTCACGCCCGAGCTGCAACGCCAGGGCATAGGCCGCGCATTGACGCTGGCGGCGATCCAGCAATGCCGCGCCTTGAGCGAACGGCCTGCGATCCGCCTCAACTCGGCCCCCAATGCCGTGGCCTTCTATGCGGCCCTGGGATTCCTGCCGGCGGAAAGCAGCAGAACGCTGCCGCCCGGATTCCGCGCCATGGCGTTGCGATTGTGAGCGGCCTCTGATCCCTGCATCATGCTCATTGCCGAACTAAACCGAGAGGAGTGCTGAGTTGAGCGAAAAACCGACGTCAAAGAATGCCGAGGGCGTATTCGAACCCTTCCATGTCAGCCGCGTGCCCTGGGTGGAATTCTCACGCGGCGAGCGCTTCGGCCTGCGTTACAAGCACCTCAGCTCGTTTGGCGGCGCCTCGCAGATTGGCGTTTCGATGGAGGTGCTGGAACCTGGCAGGCAAGCCAACCAGTCGCACTACCATTTGCTGGAAGAGGAGCATGTCTTCGTCCTGGAGGGCAGTTTGACGCTAGAACTGGGCGCCCAGGTTTATGAACTCTCTGCCGGGCATTACGTTTGTTTCCCCGCCGGCCAGAAAGTCGGCCATGCCATGATCAATCGCAGCCCGGCGCCATGCCGCTACCTGGTGTTCGGCAATTCTCATGCGGGCGATGTAGCGGTATTTCCCGAGACCGGGCGGGTGGACGTGAAGCTGATGGGAGAAGGCTATCGCAAGTCAGCCGTGATTGCGTACTGGGAAGGCGTCGATGTCGGGCAGCAGGCGCGGCCCGACGAAACCGCTTAGAACGTCAGCATTTCGCAAAGAACATCTTGGTCTTTGCATCCTTGCGTTCCTTGTCTATCCATTCCTTGGTCTGCACCGGGCTTTGCTGCAAGCCGGCATGGCCTTTGCGCGCCACCCGTTCGTCATCCATGCGGTCGAGTTCCTGCACGCGTTCTTGCAAGCGCCGGCATTCTTCGCTGGCGCCGGGTTTTGCATTGTCCAGCGAGGCGCGCGCACCGTTATCCTGGGCATGGGCGACGGAAAGGCCGGCTGAAGCCAGCAGCATGGCGATGGCGAAGGATTTTTTAATTGTCATGTCTGTCCTTGAGTCCTGTATATATTGAAATTGAAGGGCAGCCGGCCTGGTGCGTCAGCCTTGCCGGGTTGCCGGAAAAAATCAGCGATGGCGGTGATCGTTGCCGCGCCGATGATCGCGCCGCTGGTCATGGCGTCTGCCATGATGACCGCCGCCGTGCTGCCAGCCGCCGCGATGCAGTTCCCAGCCGTTGCGGCCGTGCTGCCATTGCGGCCGGTCGTAGCGATAGCCGTTGCGCGCCCTTTCCCAGTGTCCGCCAGCCCAGACATGGCGCCGGCCATCCCAGTTCCAATAGCCTGGCGCCCACAGGTAGCCGACGCGCGGCGGCGGCACGCGCTCATAGCGCGGCGGCGGTGGCGGCGTGCCGATGATGATGTTGACGCCGATTTGCGCCATTGCCTGGGCCGGCAGCAGAGCGGCCGCGCCGACCGCGGCTAGCGCGAGTGCGCAGAGAATACGTTTCATAGTCATTTTCCCGTATTGTTCGATCGAGGGTCACTATACCTGGGATTGTTTAAGCGCCAAGTAATGATGCAATTAATTACATTCAAGTCTGTTCCGATGGCGCATCTGTCGATGCCTGGCGCCGGGCGCAAAAGGCTTGGCGCGCCTGGCCTATCTGGGTAACATGGTCGGCGCCGGCAGCTCCCTGCCTGCCGCAGCGCTGCTGGTCTGCGCCGGATCGTTTCGCTCTGGCAGCCGGCTCCAGCATCGTTTGCGCCACTGCGCTCATACGAAAGACCGCCATGCTGCATAGCTGCATTGACCACCTTGTGATCACCGCGCCTTCATTGGCGGAAGGAACTGCATACGTACAGCAGGTGCTCGGCGTCGCGCTTCAGGCCGGCGGCGAACATCCGCGCATGGGCACCCATAATGCTCTGCTGCGGCTGGGCGAAGGGCTGTTTCTGGAAGTGATTGCGGTGAACCCGGAGGCGCCGCCGCCGGCGCGGCCGCGCTGGTTCCAGCTTGACCGGATCACGCCCGAAGCCCGGCCGCGCCTGGCGACCTGGGTCGCGCGCACCAGCGACATTGCTGCCGCATCCGCTGCATCCGCCGTCGCGCTGGGGCCGATTGTGCCGATGACGCGCGGCCAGCTGCATTGGCTGATCACGATTCCTGACGACGGCAGCCTGCCGATGCAGGGCATCGCCCCGACGCTGATCGAATGGCAAGCCCAGCCGCATCCGGCCAGCAGGCTGCCTGACCTGGGTTGTTCCTTGCTGGGCCTGGAGGCCGACCTGGCGCCTGCCGATGCGGAGCAGCTCAGCAACATGCTGGCGCTGAACGCTTTCCACGGAGTGTTTTCCGTGAACCTTATCGGTCCAGGCATGGCGCCTCGCCTGACGGCGTATATCCAGACGCCAGCCGGGGTGCGCCGGCTTGGTCCTCCCGCAAGTGTCATCCCTGTGTAATTTTCCCCGTGTATATTCCTTGTTTTGTTGTAATGATAATAATTTATTCATACGGCAAAGCGTCGCTTCACATGTCAGTCTGAGGGTATTCCTGGCCTGTCAGGATTTTGTCAGCTTCCATTCAGGCTTTTGACAGGATAGCTCTGTAGCCTGTAGCAGTCCCAGTTTGGGGCCACGTGCAGAGCGCGGTAAAAGGCGTTCGCATGTGTCAGGTTTTCCGCGAACTGCTGGTTGGCGGCTGATTGAGATCAACGGGTATTCACTGGCGCTGCTTCGATGTTTAAAAATTCTCTATTGCTAAGGCGCCAGGCCCCTGTGCTTTCAATGCTGTCGGCGCCGCTGGCCGGGCAGCTTGCGGCGCATCTGCTTGGCCTGCTTGAAAAGAGCGGCTGCGCTGACGTGCCGAAATTCTCTTTGGTCAAGACTCCCGCAGATCCCAGTCCCTGATATTCCCGGTCCGGAACGCCGGCACTGCGCGCTGTACATGTTGCCGGCGCGGTTTGCCTGCCGCGCCGGATTAAGCCGGATCCGCCAGCGCTGGCCGCATCCGTTGCCAATAAATAGTATCCCGCCTTTGCAAAAGCTCAGCTTGCGGGATGACGTGAAAACCGATCTTCCAATACGAGCATCATCATGAAAAATAATCTCTTGCAACGCCAGCCCCTTGCGATCGTTGCCGTCGCCACGCTGATTGCCGGCGCCATCGCTTTCGTCGCCTTCGGCCATCAGGGCAAGGCCGCTGCCGCTGAAGCCGGCGCTGCCGCCGACCCTAATTTCATCAGGCAGGGCGCGCGCATCACGATTCCGGAACATTCGCCGCTGCGCTCGCGCGTGGCCGTGCAAACCGTCGCCTCGCTGGATGCCACCCATGCGCTGGAACTGCCGGCGCAGGTGGAAGCCGATCCTGGCCGCACCATCAATATCCTGCCGCCGGTGGCCGGCAAGGTGCTGGAACTGAAGGTCGGCCTGGGCGATCATGTGCGCAAAGGGCAGTTGCTGCTGGTGATGACCTCGGGGGATTTTGCCCAGGCTACGTCCGACCTGCAAAAGGCACGCGATACGCTGCAGCTCACCAAACGCGTGCTGGACCGCCAGCGTGGCGTGCAGCAGGCCGGGGCCGGGGCCGCCAAGGACCTGGAGCAATCGGAAAGCACCTATGTGCAGGCGCAGGCTGAATTCGCCCGCGCCGATACCCGTCTCAAATCGCTCAGCGCCAGCGGCGCCAGCGCCGCCGACAGCGGCGGCCAGCGTCTCAACCTGGTAGCGCCAAGCTCCGGCAGCATCACGGTGCTGTCGATAGGCGCCGGGCAGTCGGCCAACGATCCGAATGCGGTCCTGATGACCATCGCCAACCTGGACAATGTCTGGATCACCGCCAGCGTGCCGGAAAACATGCTGTCCGCAGTCAAGAAGGGACAGGCGGTGAACATCAGCCTGCCAGCCTATCCGGGTGAGAAGTTCCGCGGCAACGTGTCGTTTGTCAGCGATGTACTGCAGCCGGATACGCGGCGGGCGCTGGTGCGCATCAGCGTGCCGAACGGCGACGGCAAGTTCAAGCCCAATATGTTCGCCAACGCCTCGTTTGCGGTGGCGCAGTCCGCGGCGCCGGTGGTGCCGCCATCGGCCTTGCTGATGAATAATGAAAACACCACGGTGTTCGTCGAGGTGGCGCCATGGACCTTCGAACGGCGCACCATCGAAACCGGCAACCAGGAAGACGGCAGCGTGCGGATCCAGAAGGGTCTGCTGGTCGGCGATCGCGTAGTGATCAAGGGCGGAGTGCTGCTCAATGATTAACAAGATCGTTCGTTATTGCCTGCAAAAGCGTTATGCGGTGATCCTGGTGGTGCTGATGGTGACCCTGTTCGGCTATTACTCGTGGACGCGGATGGCGGTGGAAGCCTATCCTGAACTGTCCGACGTCACCGCCCAGGTCACGACCCAGGCGCCCGGCCTCGCAGCCGAAGAAGTGGAGCAGCAGATCACCATCCCTCTGGAGCGCCAGCTGAGCGGTACGCCTGGCCTGGTGCACATGCGCTCGTCCAGCACTTTCGGCTTGTCGCTGATTACCTTGACGTTCAAGGATGGCGCCGAGGATTACTGGGAGCGCCAGCGCGTCACCGAACGCATGACCCAGGCCGCGCTGCCGGCCGGCATCACGCCCAGCCTGGATTCGGTGACCAGCGCCGCCGGAGAAATTTACCGCTATACCCTGGAATCCGACAGCAAGAACCTGATGGAGCTGTCCGAGATCCAGCGCTGGATCGTGATCCCGGAATTGCAGCAGGTTCCGGGCATTGCCGAAGTCGGCAATTTCGGCGGCCTGACCATGGAATACCAGCTGGAAGTAGACCAGCAGCAGCTGCAGCGCTTCGGCGTTTCGCTGTCAGATGTCACCACCGCGATCAACAGCAATAACGCCAACGCCGGTGGCAGCCGCATTACCCGCGGCGAGCAGGGCTATGTGGTGCGCGGCATCGGCCTGATGCGCAGCCTGACCGATCTCGGCAACGTGGTGGTCAAGCAGTCCGGCGGCGTGCCGGTGCTGGTGCGCGATCTCGGCAAGCTGCAGTACAGCCACCAGGAGCGGCAGGGCATCCTGGGCAAGGACCGCAATCCCGACACCATCGAAGGCATCGTCAAGCTGCTGAAATACCAGAACGCTTCGGAAGTGATCAAGGACGTGCACGCCAAGGTCGCGCAGCTGCAAAAGCAGCTGGCGCCGATGGGCGTCAAGATCGTGCCCTACATCGACCGCGACGACCTGATTGAGCTGACCATCCACAAGGTCGGCCATACCGTGCTCGAAGGCATCGGCCTGGTGTGCATCGTCCTTATCCTCTTTCTCGGCAGCCCGCGCAGCGCGCTGGTGGCGGCGGTGACGATTCCGCTGGCGTTGGTGGCGGTGTTCATCATGATGTACCTGACCAAGATGCCGGCCAACCTGTTCTCGCTGGGCGCGATCGACTTCGGCATCATTGTCGACGGCGCCATCGTGGTCACCGAAGCGGTCCTGCGGCGGCGCGAAGCCAAGCCTGAGGCGGAGCTGAGCGAGACCGATGTGCGCGACGCCACCACCGAGGTGATACGGCCGATTTTCTTCGCCACCCTGATCATCATCGTCGCCTATCTGCCGCTGTTCGCTTTCGAGCGCGCCGAAGGCAAGCTGCTGTCGCCGATGGCGTTTACCGTCAGCTACGCGCTGATCGGCGCGCTGGTGTGCAGCATCGTGCTGGTACCCGGCCTGGCTTACATGGCCTTGCACAAACCGCGCCGGATTTTCCATAACAAGCCGCTGGAGTGGCTCAGCGCCGGCTATCGCAAGACCCTGGGGCGGCTGCTGGCCAATCCCGCGGTGTCATACGGCCTCGGCGCGCTGGCGCTGGCCGGCGTGATCGTCCTGGGCGCGGCTACCGGCAGGGAGTTCATGCCGAACATGGATGAAGGCACCCTGTGGCTGCAAGTGCAGATGCCGTCCGGCCTGTCGCTGGAAAAGGGCAGCGAGATGGCCAGCGAGCTGCGCCGCACCTTGCTGGAATTCCCGGAGGTGTCGTATGCCGTGACCCAGCTCGGCCGCAGCGACGACGGCACCGATCCCTGGACCCCTTCGCACATGGAAGTGCCGGTCGGGCTGAAGCCGTACAGTACATGGGCCAACGGCGAGACCAAGGAACAGTTCGTGCACAAGTTGAACCAGCGCCTGTCTCAACTTCCAGGCTTTTCGATCGGCATCAGCCAGCCGATCAGCGACGGCGTCAACGATGCAGTCGGCGGCGCCCACAGTCCGCTGGTGATCCGCGTGTACGGCGACGATTTCAAGGAATTGCGCCGCATCGGCGAACAGATCGTCACGGTGCTCAAGCAGGTCAGGGGCACGGCCGACGTAGCCATCTTCCAGGAGCCGCCGGTGCCGCAGGTGGCGATCGATATCGATCGCGCCGCCGCCGCGCGGCTGGGGATCAATGTCGCCGATATCGCCGCCCTGATCCAGACCGGCATCGGCGGCGCTCCGGTCACGCAGCTGTATGTGGCGGACCGGGTGCACAACGTCACGGTGCGCTTCGCCAAGAACAGCCGCAATAGTCCGGAGGCGCTCGGCAACCTGTTGCTGACCACGGCCAGTGGCGCGCGTATTCCGCTGTCGCAGGTGACCCATATCCGCACCACCACCGGCGAGAGCACGATCGCCCATGAAAACACGCACCGCCAGCTGACCGTGCGCCTGGATTACGCCGATCGCGACCTGCTTTCCTATTACCAGGAAGCGCAGGTCCAGGTGGCGCAGAAAGTGAATTTCGACAAAGCCAGCTATCGCCTCGAATGGGCCGGTCAGTTCGAGAACCAGGAGCGCGCGCAGTCGCGCCTGATCCTGGTGTTCGGCCTGGTGCTGGGCCTGATGGCGGTGATCCTGTACGCCGGCTTCGGCAAGTTGCGGCAAGCGCTGCTGATACTGGGCGTGGTGCCGCTGGCGGCGCTGGGCGGCCTGATTGCGCTGCGTGTCACCAACGGCACCATCAACGTCGCCACCGGGGTCGGTTTCATCGCCTTGTTCGGGGTGGCGGTGCAGAACGGCATTATCATGGTTTCCAACATCAACCGCGTGCGGCGCCAGGGCATGGCCTTGCGGGATGCCGTGCTGGCAGGGGCGTTCGAGCGATTCCGGCCGGTGCTGATGACGGCTACGGTCGCTTCGGTCGGCATGCTGCCGGCGGCGTTGGCGACCGGGGTCGGCACCGACGTCCAGCGCGGCTTGGCGACGGTGGTGGTGGGCGGGCTGGTGGTCGCCACCATGCTGACCCTGTTCATCCTTCCCGCTTTCTATTATTCGCTGGAAAACTGGATTGAACGCCGCCGCGGCATCAGTAAAGAGCGTGACGGACGCTAAGGCGCGGGATAAAAAACGAGCAGGTAAAAATATGAATACAACGAAATTGCATTTCAATCGGCCGCTGAGAATCTCCGTGATGGCAGTAGCGCTGGCGCTGGCCGGTTGCGCCGCCGGACCGGATTTCAAGCAGCCGGATGCGCCACAGGTCAAGGGGTACACGAAAGAGCCGCTGCAGACAAGAACCTCGTCCGCAGAGACCGTCGGCGGCGCTGCCCAGCAGTTCGTCGAAGGCATGGATATTCCCGCCCAGTGGTGGACTCTGTTCAATTCGCCGGCATTGAATGCCGTCATCGAACAGGCGCTCAAGGCCAATCCGGATCTGCAATCGGCGCAGGCGGCGCTGCGTGCCGCCCAGGAACAGGTGTCGGCGCAGCAGGGCGCGTTCCTGCCGAGCGTCAACGCCAGCCTGGCGCCGACCCGGCAGAAGCAGCCGGTGTCGGCGGGACAGGGCACATCGCCGTTCAACCTGCACACCGCCCAGGTCAGCGTTTCCTACACGCTGGACGCGTTCGGCGGCAACCGCCGCCAGGTGGAAGCTTTGCAAGCCCAGGCCGAGCAGCAGAAATACCTGCTGGAAGCGGCTTACCTGACGCTGACCTCGAACGTGGTCGCGGCCGCCGTGCAGGAAGCCGCACTGCGGGCGCAGATCGCGGCGACACAGGAAGTGCTCAAGGTGCAGGGCGAATTGCTGACGCTGCTGCAGCGCCAGTACCAGCTGGGCGATGTGGCCCAGGCCGACGTCCTGGCGCAGCAGGCGGCCCTGGCGCAGACCCAGGCCAGCCTGCCGCCTCTGCTGAAATCGCTGGCGCTGCAGCGCGACCTGCTGACGGTATTGGCAGGGCGTTTCCCGAGCGAAGAGCTGGAGCAGAAATTCGATCTGGCCAGCCTCAGCCTGCCGCAGCAACTGCCGCTCAGCCTGCCTTCAAGCCTGGTGCAGCAGCGCCCTGACATCCGTTCGGCGGAAGCGCAGCTGCATGCCGCCAGCGCCGCTGTCGGTGTGGCTACCGCCAATATGCTGCCGCAGATTACCCTGAGCGCCAATATCGGCAGCGCCGCCGCGCAGATGGGGGATTTGTTCACCTCGGGCACCGGCCTGTGGAGCCTGGTCGGCGGCCTGACCCAGCCCCTGTTCGCCGGCGGCGCATTGCTGCACAAGAAGCGTGCCTCGGAAGCCTTGCTGGAACAAGCCGCGGCACAGTATCAAAGCACGGTGATACACGCCTTCCAGAACGTCGCCGACAGCCTGCGCGCCTTGCAGTACGATGCCGACGCCCTGCAGGCGCAGTATCTGGCCGAGCGCGCTGCTGCGCGCAGCCTGGAGATTTCGCGCAAATCGGTGCAGCTTGGCGCGGCCACGCCGCAGACCTTGCTGACGGCGCAGCAAACCTATCAGCAGGCGGTAATCAGCCTGGCGCAGGCGCAGGCGGCGCGCTTTGCCGATACGGCGGCGCTGTTCCAGGCGCTGGGCGGGGGCTGGTGGAATCGCGGCGAGCCGTTGGCGGCCGCAACAGCGCGGTAAATGCGCCGTTCAGCCGGAAATTGGGCGGCGCTTTAGGCAGATTAGCAACAGCGCATGTTGCGCGCTTGCCATGCAGCATAAATTTTCTGGTATGATCGGAAGCATCCTGTTGTCGTCATTCCCGGCGGCGCAGCTGTAATGAATTCAACATCTGTAAGAGCGAGAAAGGCATCCCGGTTATGACACCGCGAACTACCACCACAATCTGTGAGCGACGCTAGTCGAGGCCTTTTTCTACCTGCAAGATGAAAAAAGCGCGGCTGGTCCGCGTTTTTTTTCGTCCGCGTTTTTGTAAAGCAACCGTTCAACTTAATTCAATCCGGCGTCGTTCCAAGTGAGCGCCGATATGAGGCCCAAAATGATAGCAGTCAAACTTCCCGATGGTTCACAGCGTCAATTCGAAGCGCCGCTGACTGTGGCGCAGGTCGCCGCCAGCATCGGCGCCGGCCTGGCCAAGGCGGCTTTGGCCGGCAAGGTCGACGGCAAGCTGGTCGACACTTCTTTCCTGATCGAGCGCGATGTCGAGCTGGCGATCGTGACCGACAAGGATGCCGACGGCCTGGAAGTGATACGCCATTCGACAGCGCATTTGCTGGCCTACGCGGTCAAGGAGCTGTTTCCTGACGCGCAGGTGACGATCGGACCGGTGATCGAAAACGGCTTTTACTACGATTTCGCCTACAAGCGTCCGTTTACGCCGGAAGACTTGCTGGAAATCGAAAAGAAGATGGCCGAGCTGGCCAAGAAGGATGAGCCCGTCACGCGCAAGGTGGTGGCGCGCGATGAAGCGATTGCCTATTTTGAATCGATCGGCGAAGCTTACAAGGCGGAGCTGATCGGCTCGATCCCGCAAGACCAGGAAGTCTCGCTCTACACAGAAGGCAAGTTCACCGACCTGTGCCGCGGCCCGCACGTGCCGTCGACCGGCAAGCTGAAGGTATTCAAGCTGATGAAGCTGGCCGGCGCATACTGGCGCGGCGACGCCAAGAATGAAATGCTGCAGCGGGTGTACGGCACTGCCTGGGCCAAGAAGGATGAGCAGGAAGCCTATCTGCACATGCTGGAAGAGGCGGAAAAGCGCGATCACCGCAAGCTGGGCCGCGCACTCGACCTGTTCCACTTCCAGGACGAAGCGCCGGGCCTGATTTTCTGGCACGCCAAGGGCTGGACGATCTGGCAGCAGGTCGAACAGTTCATGCGCCGTGTCTATAACGACAATGGTTATCAGGAAGTCAAGGCGCCGCAGATCCTCGACCGTTCCTTGTGGGAAAGGACCGGCCACTGGGAAAATTATCGCGAAAGCATGTTCACCACCGAATCGGAAAACCGCAGCTATGCGCTGAAGCCGATGAACTGCCCTGGCCATATCCAGATTTTCAATTCCAGCCTGCACAGCTATCGCGACCTGCCTTTGCGTTTCGGCGAATTCGGCCAGTGCCATCGCAACGAGCCGTCCGGCGCCTTGCACGGCATGATGCGGGTGCGCGGCTTTACCCAGGATGACGGCCATATTTTCTGTACAGAAGAGCAGATACAGGAAGAGGTTGCCGTCTTCGACAAGCTGGTGCGCAAGGTCTATCTCGATTTCGGCTTTAGTGAAGTGGCGGTCAAGCTGGCCCTGCGTCCTGAAAAGCGGGTCGGCGAGGAAGAGGTCTGGGACAAGGCGGAAAGCGCCTTGCGCGAAGCCATCCGTGCTTCCGGCGCCGAGTGGGAAGAATTGCCGGGCGAGGGCGCCTTCTATGGCCCGAAGATCGAGTACCACCTGAAGGATTCGATCGGCCGTTCCTGGCAGTGCGGCACCATGCAGGTCGATTTTTCCATGCCGGGCCGCCTCGGTTCGGAATATGTCACTGAAGATAATGGCCGCAAAGTACCGGTCATGCTGCATCGTGCTATTGTCGGCTCGCTGGAGCGTTTTATCGGGATGCTGATCGAAAATCACGCCGGCGCCATGCCCTTGTGGCTTGCGCCAGTGCAAGTTGTTGTTTTGAATATCTCCGACGCCCAGTCGGAATATGTCCAAAATGTTGCACAAACGCTGAAAAAACAAGGGTTTAGGGTAGAGACGGATTTGCGTAATGAGAAGATTACCTATAAAATACGGCAGCATTCTTTGCAGAAGCCGCCTTATATACTGGTTGTCGGTGATAAAGAGCGGGATGCAAACACAGTGGCCGTGCGAGCGCGGGGCAATGTCGATCTGGGTGTGATGCCTATCGACGTACTGGTGGAGCGCCTCAGGAACGAGGTCGAGACCAAAGCCTGAACGGGATGACCCAAGCGCAAGAGCACGGCTTAATTATTTGATTTTTAAAGGAAACTGCAATAGCTACGGACAAGTCACATCGCATCAACGGCGAAATTACGGCGCCAGAATTGCGCTTATCCGGTGTCGAGAACGAAGCACTCGGTATCGTCAGTCTGGCTGAGGCTTTCCGCCTGGCGGAAGAGGCAAACGTTGATCTGGTGGAAATCGCACCGACAGCCCAGCCGCCGGTAGCCCGTTTGATGGACTACGGCAAGTTCAAGTACCAGGAACAGAAGAAGGCGCACGAGGCCAAGTTGAAGCAGAAGGTCATCCTGGTGAAGGAAGTCAAATTCCGCCCGGGTACCGATGATGGTGATTACAACATCAAACTGCGCAACCTGACCCGCTTCCTGGACGAAGACGGCGACAAGGTCAAGATCACGCTGCGTTTCCGCGGTCGTGAAATGGCTCACCAGGACATCGGTATGCGCATGCTGGAACGTCTGAAAGCAGACCTGGAGCCGTACGGACAGGTCGAGCAGTGGCCGAAGATGGAAGGGCGCCAGATGATCATGATCATTGGCCCGAAGAAGAAAAAGTAATTTGGGTTTAGGCGACTTGGATGAGCAATTGTCCAGATCGCCCAAAAGCAGCAGGCGAGATCCTGCTGCGAAATCCAGCTGTGGCAGTCGTGCAGCTGGGTTTAAACAAGTGAGAGCAGGCATCCAAGCGTAACGATATTGTTGCCACCTGCAATCATGTTAAAAAAGGAGCTGTCCCTAGAGGACAGATAGTGTCATGCCTAAAATGAAAACGAAGAGCAGCGCCAAAAAGCGCTTCCGCGTCCGTCCAGGTGGTACCGTTAAACGCGGCCAAGCGTTCAAACGTCACATCCTGACCAAGAAAACCACCAAGAACAAACGTCAATTGCGCGGTTCCGTCGGTGTCCATGATACAAACATGGCTTCCGTTACCCGCATGATGCCAACCGCTTAACCTCATACTAAGGAGTTATTATGCCTAGAGTAAAACGTGGGGTTACAGCTCGTGCCCGTCATAAAAAAGTTCTCAACCTTGCCAAGGGTTACCGCGGTCGCCGCAGCAGAGTCTACCGTGTAGCCAAGCAAGCAGTCATGCGCGCTGGTCAATACGCATACCGTGACCGCCGCAACAAGAAGCGCGTATTCCGTGCATTGTGGATCGCCCGTATCAACGCCGCTTCCCGTGAGCATGGCATGACATACAGCGTATTCATGAACGGTCTGAAGCGTGCTTCGATCGAACTGGACCGCAAGGTTCTGGCTGATATGGCAGTGATGGACAAGCCAGCGTTTGCTGCGATTGTCAATCAAGTCAAAGCCAACATCGCTGCGTAAGTTTCTTATGTAGTTTTGCCAATGCCGCGCAGTTCTGCGGCGTGGCAATCCCGAGCGGGGCAGAGGTCAACACCTTGTGCCCCGTTTGTGTTTTTAACCGCCACTTTTCGTGTTTGCGGAAGAGTTCAAGAGGCGCCTGGCCTGTCCCGTGGCGCATTGCTCTGTCCCTGACTGGATAGATGGATGTATTTCGGCTTCAATGGAGCAGGAAAACTGCATGAACTCCCTAGAACAACTAGTAACGCAAGCCCAGGCTGATTTCATCGCCGCCGTCGACGCCGCCGCGCTGGAAAACGCGAAAGCCAAATATCTCGGCAAGACCGGCCAGATCACCGAGCAGATGAAGGGGCTGGGCAAGCTGGCGCCGGACGAGCGTAAAGTCCAGGGCGCAGTCATCAATAACGCCAAAGAGCAGATCGAAGCCGCGCTGACCGCACGCCGCGATGGCTTGGCCAATGCGCAGATGCAAGAGCGCCTGAACGCGGAAGCAATCGACGTCACCTTGCCGGGCCGCGGCCGCGGCGTCGGCGGCATCCATCCTGTGATGCGTTCCTGGCAGCGCATCGAAGAAATTTTCCGTTCGATCGGTTTCGATGTGGCCGACGGCCCCGAAATCGAAACCGACTGGACCAACTTTACCGCCCTGAACAGCCCGGAAAACCATCCGGCGCGTTCGATGCAGGATACCTTCTACATCGAAGGCAACGACACTGAAGGCAAGCCGCTGCTGCTGCGCACCCACACCAGCCCGATGCAGGTGCGTTACGCGCGCATGAACAAGCCGCCGATCAAGGTCATCGCTCCGGGCCGCACCTATCGCGTCGACAGCGACGCCACCCATTCGCCGATGTTCCATCAGGTCGAAGGCTTGTGGATTGCCGAAGACATCAGCTTTGCCGACCTCAAGGGCGTCTACCTGAATTTCGTCAAGGCCTTCTTTGAAACCGACGATCTGCAAGTGCGTTTCCGCCCGTCCTATTTCCCGTTCACCGAGCCTTCGGCCGAGATCGACATTGCCTTCGGCAGCGGTCCGCTGAAAGGGCGCTGGCTGGAAGTGTCGGGCGCAGGCCAGGTGCATCCTAACGTGGTGCGCAACATGGGCCTGGATCCGGAACAGTTCATCGGTTTTGCGTTCGGCTCCGGCATCGAACGCCTGACCATGCTCCGTTACGGCATCAACGATCTGCGCCTGTTCTACGAAGGCGATCTGCGTTTCCTGAAACAATTTAATTAAACTGGCGAGCTTTGGTGCTGGCACGAACACTACACCGTCATCCCCGCGAACGCAGGGATCCAGGTTACGAGCAAAATGGATTCCCGCGTTCGCGGGAATGACGCCAAGGGTGATTTTCTGCAGGCGCCGAATAGTCACCTAAAATCCTGATACAGGTTTTTGAAGGTTTTACCTATGCAATTCTCTGAAAGCTGGCTGCGTTCCATGGTCGATCCGAAGATGACTTCGGACGAATTGTCCCATCTGCTGACCATGTCCGGTCTCGAAGTGGAAGAGGTCGAGCCGGTCGCGCCGCCCTTTACCAATATCGTGGTGGGCCTGGTGGTCGAGACCGCCAAGCATCCGAATGCCGATCGCCTGAATGTCTGCCAGGTCGATGTCGGCGCCGGCGCCATGCTCAATATCGTGTGCGGCGCGCCTAATGTGCGCCCTGGCCTCAAGGTGCCTTGCGCCATGGTCGGCGCCATCCTGCCGCCGGGCGCGGACGGCAAGCCGTTCGAGATCAAGCTGGGCCAGCTGCGCGGCGTCGAGTCGCAAGGCATGCTGTGTTCGGCGCGCGAACTGAAGCTGTCGGAAGACCACGGCGGCTTGCTGGAACTGCCGGACGATGCGCCGGTCGGCCAGAATTTCCGCGATTACTTCGAACTGAACGACCTCAAGTTCACCATCAAGCTGACGCCGAACAAGGCGGATTGCCTGTCGGTGCTGGGCGTGGCGCGCGAAGTGTCAGCCTTGACCGGCACCCCGCTGAAGCAGCCGGTGTTCAAGGCTGTCAGCGCCAACATTACTGAAACGCTGCCGGTCAAGATTTCGGCGCCCGATCTGTGCGGCCGTTTCTCCGGCCGCGTGATCCGCGGCCTCAACGCCAAGGCGCCGACGCCGCAATGGATGAAGCAGCGCCTGGAGCGCAGCGGCCAGCGCCCGATCTCGGCGCTGGTGGACATTTCCAACTACGTAATGCTGGAGCTGGGCCGCCCTAGCCACGTGTTCGACCTCGACAAGATCCACGGCGGCCTCGATGTCCGCTGGGGCAAGGCCGGCGAATCGCTCAAGCTGTTGAACGGCAATACCGTCAGCGTTGACGAATGGATCGGCGTGATCGCCGACGACCGGCAGATCGAATCGCTGGCCGGCATCATGGGCGGCGACGCCACGGCAGTTTCGCTGGAAACGCAAAACATCTACCTGGAAGCCGCCTTCTGGTGGCCGCAAGCGATCCAGGGCCGCGCCCGCCGCTTCAATTTCTCGACCGATGCCGGCCATCGCTTCGAGCGCGGCGTCGATTTCGCCTCCACCGTGGAACATATCGAGCGGATTACCGCCTTGCTGGTCGAAATCTGCGGTACGCCTGCGACCCAGATCGGCCCGATCGACGATCAAAGCGTCAATCTGCCGAAGCGCGATCCTGTCAAGGTGCGCACTTCGCGCGCGATCCGCGTCATCGGCGTGCCTTTGTCGGATAGCCAGATCGCCGATATCTTCACGCGCCTGGGCCTGGCGTTCACGCAAGAGAACGGCGTGTTCTCGGTGACGCCGCCGTCCTACCGTTTCGATATCGAGATCGAGGAAGACCTGATCGAGGAAATCGCCCGCGTCTACGGCTTTGAAAATATCCCGGCCTTGCCGCCGGTAGCGCCGAACGCCATGTACATCGCGCCGGAGAATCAGCGCTCGCTGTTTACCACGCGACGGCAGCTGGCGGACCTGGATTACCAGGAGGTGATCAACTTCAGCTTCGTCGAAGCCGCATGGGAAGCCGATTTCGCCGGCAACCTGGCGCCGATCAAGGTGCTCAATCCGATCGCCAGCCAGATGGGCGTGATGCGCTCGACCCTGATCGGAAGCCTGATCGCCAACGTCAAATACAATCTGAACCGCAAGCTGAACCGGGTGCGGATTTTTGAAACCGGCGCGGTCTACATGCGCGACCAGCAAGTCGAGAACGGTCCGCTGTCGGTAGCCGGCTACGCGCAGCCGAAGCGGGTCGCTGCCCTGGCCTACGGCCCGCAAGCAGACGAACAGTGGGGCCAGGCCAGCCGCACCGTCGATTTCTTCGACGTCAAGGCTGATCTGGAAGCCCTGTTTGCGCCGGTGGTTTTGCGTTTCGCTAAACTTGAACATCCGGCGCTGCATCCCGGCCGTTCGGCGCAAGTGCTGCTGGGCGATAAAGTCGTCGGTTTCATCGGCGAGCTGCACCCGCGCCTGCAACAGAAATATGAGCTGCCTTTGGCGCCGGTTGTGTTCGAAGTCGACGGCTTGGCGTTGCAGCAAAGGCAAGTGCCGGCTTACGTCGAAATTTCGAAATTCCCGGCGGTGGTGCGCGATCTTGCAGTGGTGGTGAAACAAGCGGTTTATGCGCAGGATTTACTGGACGTTTTTGCTGCTGAGCAGCAAGGAAATCCAGCATGCCGGATTCTGCAAGCCATTGTTTTATTTGATGAATATCATGGCAAAGGGTTGGAAAATGACGAAAAAAGTCTTGCTTTCCGTTTTACCTTGCAAGATACTGAAAACACCCTCCAAGATGACACCGTAGAAGCCGCCATGGCTGCTTTGATCGCTGCTGTCAACAAGGTGCCAACAGCAAGATTACGCGCCTGATTTGCCCTCGGACAGCGTAATCTAATGATAAAACCTGCAGCAAAAAAAGCCGGATGCACGCGTTTGTAGAAGCACGCGTGGCGCCGGCGGCAGCAATCCAGAAGACAGGGGCGTAACAACAGAATGAACAATATGCAGACAGTAGAATTTGAATCCGTTCTGGACGCCGATCTGAACCGGGCGATGCGTGAAGCGCAAGCCCGCTCGCAGGCAGAAAAGAATTTGCCGACACTGACCAAGGCGGAGCTGGCTGAACTTTTGTTTGAACAGGTTGGCCTCAACAAGCGTGAAGCCAAAGACATGGTGGAAACATTTTTCGATGAAATCCGCGATGCCCTGGAGCGTGGCGAGTCGGTGAAGTTGTCCGGCTTCGGCAATTTCCAGCTGCGCGACAAGCCGCAGCGTCCGGGCCGCAATCCGAAAACCGGGGAAGAGATTCCCATCACTGCCCGTCGCGTGGTGACTTTCCACGCCAGTCAGAAACTCAAGGGCATGGTTGAAGCCGCAAGCCTGCAACCCATCCAGCCTATCCAACAGTTTGCCGCCGCTCTCCCAGCTAATTCATGAACGATCGCATTAGTAAATCCGAGCTTGTCGTATTGCCGCCGATTCCGGCCAAGCGTTATTTCACCATAGGCGAAGTCAGCGACCTGTGCGGCGTCAAGCCGCATGTGCTGCGCTATTGGGAACAGGAATTCACCCAGCTGAAGCCGGTCAAGCGGCGCGGCAACCGCCGTTATTACCAGCATCACGAAGTGTTGTTGATCCGTCGCATCCGCGAGCTGCTGTACGAACATGGCTTCACCATCAGCGGCGCGCGCAACAAGCTTGACGGCCGCCTGGGCGCCGCCGCGGAAGCCGAGCAGGCTGTTGAAGCCAAGCAGAACGAGGTGAATCTGGTCGAGGTGCGCCACGAGCTTGAGCAGATACTTGAACTGCTGATACCTAAAACCGAGCCAGCCGTAGAATAACTACTGAACACAGAGGGGAGAGAAATCTCTCCTTTTTTTATATACGGCCGGGCCTTATTTTTTCTTTATTCGTCTACGTTATCTATCATGCTCAGCGACCCACGTTTCCCCAATCTTCTCATCCTCAACCATCCGCTGATCCAGCACAAGCTGACGCATATGCGCAGCAAGGAAACCTCAACCCGCACTTTCCGCCAGCTGCTGCGGGAAATTACCTTGTTGATGGGTTATGAAATCACGCGCGACCTGCCTCTGACAACCCAGCTGATCGAGACGCCGATGCAGAGCATGGAGGCGCCGGTGATTGCCGGGCGCAAGCTGGCGGTGGTGCCGGTGCTGCGGGCGGGCATAGGCATGAGCGACGGTTTGCTGGACCTGGTGCCATCGGCGCGGGTGGGGCATATCGGGGTGTACCGCGATCCGGATACGCATCAGCCGGTGGAGTATCTGGTGCGTTTGCCGGATCTGGCGGAGCGCATCTTCATCGTCTGCGATCCGATGGTGGCGACCGGCAATTCGGCGGTGCATGCGGTGGATGTGCTGAAGAAGCGCGGCGTCAGCGATGACCAGATTATCTTCCTGGCGCTGGTGGCTGCGCCTGAGGGGGTGCAGGTGTTCCAGGATGCGCATCCTGGCGTCAAGCTGTATGTGGCGAGCCTGGATTCGCACCTGGATGCGCATGCCTACATCGTGCCGGGCCTGGGCGATGCCGGCGACCGCATATTCGGCACCAAATAAGCCGTAGCAGTCAAATGGGGGCAGAGTTTTTTTTCGCGGCCTTTTGCGAAAATTACTCTGCCCCCATTTAACGGACCACGGAGTACATCAGGCCGTGATCGATGCCTTACCAGCTACAACCTTAAGCCAGCATTTTCAGCACCAGCTCCGCCACCGCAACCGAAGAAGCAGGATTCTGTCCGGTAACCAGGTTGCCGTCGGCTACCGCATAACTACCCCAGTCCTCTCCCTTGCTGTAGTTGCCGCCGAGGCGTTTCAGTTCGGCTTCCACCAGGAAGGGCACGATATCGGTCAGCTGCACTGCGGCTTCTTCACTGTCTGAAAAGCCGGTGACCTTCTTACCCTTGACCAGCGGCGTGCCGTCTGCAGCGCGGACGTGGCGCAGTACGCCGGGGGCGTGGCAAACCGCGGAGACCGGCTTGCCGGCGGCATGCATGGTTTCGATCAGTGCGATCGAGTCCTTGTCTTCCGCCAGGTCCCACAGAGGACCGTGACCGCCCGGATAAAACACGGCGTCATAATCTTTCGCCTGAGCCGAAGACAGCTTGATGGTCGAGGCCAGTGCGGCTTGCGCGGCGCTGTCTTTGCGGAAGCGCTCGGTGGCTTCGGTCTGCGCGTCCGGTTCGTCGCTTTTCGGATCCAGCGGCGGCTGGCCGCCATGCGGCGAGGCCAGGGTCAGCTTGGCGCCGGCGTCCAGGAAAGCGTAGTAGGGGGCGGCGAATTCTTCCAGCCAGAAGCCGGTCTTCTTGCCTGTGTCGCCCAGTTTGTCGTGCGAGGTCAGTACCATTAATATGTTCATATGAATTCCTTTTGTGCGGTGTCGGCCGGGATGCTTATTCGTCGCCGGCGCGTATCACCAGCTTGCCGAAGTTCTTGCCTTCCAGCAGACCTATGAAGGCTTGTGGCGCGTTCTCCAGCCCTTCAACGATATCTTCCCGGTACTTGATCTTGCCGGCGGCGACCCAGCCGCCCATCTCTTTGAAAAATTCCATGTAGCGCGGCTGGTAGTCAAAGATGATGAAGCCTTGCATCTTGATGCGGCGTACCAGCAGGCTGCTCATTAGTGCAGGCAGATGGTCCGGTCCTTGCGGCTTTCCGGTGGCGTTATAGTTGGCGATCAGGCCGCATACCGGCACCCGGGCGTGCAGGTTCAGTAGGGGCAGCACGGCGTCGAATACGGCCCCGCCGACATTTTCAAAATAGACGTCGATGCCCTTGCCGCAGGCGGCCGCCAGCTGCTGCGGGAAGTCGGCGGCGCGATGGTCGATGCAGGCGTCGAAGCCCAGCTCTTCCACTGCGTATTTGCATTTGTCGGCGCCGCCGGCAATGCCGACTACGCGGCAGCCCTTGAGCTTGGCGATTTGTCCGACCAGCGAACCGACCGCGCCGGTGGCGGCAGCCACCACCACGGTTTCGCCGGCTTGCGGCTGGCCGATGTCGAGCAAGCCCATATAGGCCGTGAAGCCGGGCATGCCGAGCAGGCCCAGTGCAAAGGATGGCTTGCCCAGTTTCGGATCCAGTTTGGTCAAATCTTTGCCGTTGGATAGCGCATAGTCTTGCCAACCGCTGTAGCTCAGCACCAGGTCGCCGACATTGAAAGCGGTATTTTCCGACGCCTCAACCCGCGCTACCGTGCCGCCGACCATGACTTCGCCGACTTCGACCGGCGCCGCATAAGAAGGTGCATCGCTCATGCGGCCGCGCATGTACGGATCAAGCGAGAGATAAACCGTGCGCAGCAAGACCTGGCCGGCAGCAGGCGCGGGCAGCGGGCTTTGGTCGAGCTTGAAATTTGCGGCCGTCGGCGCGCCGTGCGGACGCGAGGCCAGCAGAATGCGGCGGTTGATGGTTTTGCTTTGTGACATGTTCGCTACTCCTTGAGTGGAATGAATGCCGGCACTGTTTTGCCGGCGCGTGCAGAATCAGTTAAGCGTCGATCTCACAACGCCGCTTCGAGGATCTTGCGGCTGACTGCGAGGGTGTGGTCCTGGTGTTCGCCGAGCCTGGTCATGCCGTGCTGTTCGAGTTGCAGCAGCACTGTTTCGACCGCAGCCTGGCCCAGCTCATAGTCCGACAAGCGGGTCTTGATGCCGATGCTTTCAAAGAAATCGCGGGTGCGTTCGATGGCGAGGTCGATGCGGGCATCTTCGCTGCCTTCGGTAATCTGCCAGACGCGTTCGGCGTATTGCAGCAGTTTGGCATGCTTGCTGTGACGGCGCACCGTCAGCAGGGAAGGCAGGACGATGGCCAGGGTGCGCGCATGGTCGATATCGTATTGCGCGGTCAGTTCATGGCCGAGCATATGGGTAGCCCAGTCTTGCGGCACGCCGGCGCCGATCAGGCCGTTGAGCGCCAGTGTCGCCACCCACATCAGGTTGGCGCGGGCATCGTAGTCGTCCGGTTCGGCCAGTACTTTGGGGCCGGTTTCGATCAGGCTCAGCAGCAAGCCTTCGGCGAAACGGTCTTGCACCTGACCTTGCACCGGATAGGTCAGGTACTGCTCGATGGTGTGCACGAAAGCGTCGACCACGCCGTTGGCGATCTGCCGCGGCGGCAGGGTGAAGGTTTTGCTCGGATCGAGGATCGAGAATTGCGGAAACACCAATGGGCTGTGGAAGGCCAGCTTGGCCTGTATCGATTTGCGGGTGACAACGCCGCCGTTGTTCATTTCCGACCCGGTGGCCGGCAAGGTCAGCACGCTGCCGAAGGGCAGGGCGCTGGTGATGTTGGCGCCGCGCTTGACGGCGATATCCCAGGCTTCGCCTTCGAAATGCGCAGCGGCGGCGACAAACTTGGTGCCGTCGATGACCGAGCCGCCGCCTACCGCCAGCAGGAAATCGATCTTTTGCGCGCGCACCTGCTCAACTGCCTGCATCAGCGTTTCATAACTCGGATTCGGTTCGATGCCGGCGAATTCATAGACTTCGCGCTCGCCGAGCGCTGCCTTGACTTCGGCCAGGGTGCCGGTTTTCTGGGCGCTGGAACCGCCGTACAGGACCAGCACGCGGGCCTTCGCCGGCACCAGCTGGGACAGCTTGGCGATGGTGTCGCGGCCGAAGACGATTTTGGTGGGGTTGTAGAATTCAAAATTCAGCATGGGGATTTCCTTTGGCAAGTAGGCCGCTCAACCAGCCGAGCGGCAAAAAAATAAATGCGCTTGCAAGTAACAGGAAATAAGCAAGCGCGCGTAGCGATGTGCGGTTTGATCAGGGCGAGGCCAGGACGCTCAAGGTGATTTCCATAGCGTTTTCGAGCGGGCTGCGGTCGCGCTGGAGTTTGGCCAGCAGGCTTGCGCCCAGCCAAAGCTGATAGAGCATCTGCGCGGTTTTCTGCGGCTCCAGGCCGACCTGCAAGGAACCGTCGGCGATGCCTTCTGCGATGCAGTCGGCCAGCCGCGCCATCACCTGCTGGGTGCCTGCGCACAAGGCCAGCCGCATATCGTCCGACAGATCGGCCACTTCAGCGCTGAGCTTGACCACCAGGCACTTGTCCATGGCTTCGCCGCCGGCCTGGGTCTCGCGCCAGTTGCTCCAGTAGCGCAGCAAGCGCTCGCGCGCCGGTTCGGCGGCAGGTGGGCGGGCGCCGATCTGCAAGACCTGGTCGAGCGCCTGCAGGTAGTCTTCCACGTATTGTTCCATCAGCGCCCGGCCGTACTGCTCTTTCGAGCCGAAGTAGTGATAGAAGGAGCCCTTGGGTATCGCCGCCGCGCTCAGGATCTCGCTCAGCCCGACTCCGGAGAAGCCTTTGACTGCGATGATTTTCTGTCCTGCGTCGAGGATGTGGCGCTTGGTGGTGTCGTAAGTGGTTCGCATGATGGATCGATTCTACATCAAAATTAGACCGGTCGTCTAATTGAGCCGAAACTGACAATTTTTAATCAAATTTCGACAGAATCAGGTTGATTCGATACTTTAGCGTTATCCAGTCATGCTTTACCGGCGACTATTCATGTTTACGCATATCCGTTATGCTGGTGGGGTTGATTATGCAATTTTCATATCTATCCGAAAGTTGACAGTTCCCCACCTTTTTTAGCGGCGCCCATGACATCCCGTACCAACCACCATCTTGATACCTACCTGCTGCGTGTGCTGCACACCTTGCTGGTGGAAAAAAGTGTCTCGCGCACTGCCATCAAGCTGGGGCAGTCGCAGCCGACGATCAGCAATACGCTCAAGCGTTTGCGCGAGCTGACCGGCGATGCGATCCTGGTGCGCGGCAAGACCGGCATGGTGCCGACCGAACGCGGGCAGGAGCTGCTGGCGCTGGCCAAGCAGGGCCTGGAAGTGATTGAAAAAATCGCCGCGCCGGTAGCGGCCTTTGAAGCGGACAGCACCTCGCGCGTGTTCCACATCGGCACGCCGGATTACCTGAACATGCTGCTGATCCCATCGATCATCGAGCAGCTGCGCAAACGCGCGCCGGGCGCCAGCCTGATGGTGCACGCGCTGGACGCCAACCTGGATTACGCCAGCGCGCTGGAAACCGGCCGTTTCGACATGGTGATCGGCAACTGGCCGGACCCGCCCGAGCATCTGCACCTGGCGCAACTGTTCGACGACGATGTGGTGTGCATGATGCACCGCGACCATCCGGTGGCGAAAAAGGGCCTGACCCTGAAATATTACCTGGAGATGCCGCACCTGGCGCCGACGCCATACATAGAAGGGCACCGCAGCGGCATCGACGCCGCGCTGGCCGAGCAAGGCTTGAAGCGCAACGTGCAGGTGACGATTCCGTATTTCGCGCTGGTGCCGCACGTGCTGTCGAAATCCGACCTGATCTTCACCACCGGCCGCCAGTTCGCCGAGCACATCATCGAAGACTGGCCGATCGGCATGTTCACCCTGCCGTTCGACATGCCGAAGATGCGTTTCTACATGCTGTGGCATGCGCGTTCGCATGTTGCGCCGGACGTGGTCTGGCTGCGGCGCCTGATCGCCGAAGTGGCGGCCGGGCTCGGCAAGGCGCCGGCCAGGCAGCCGGTGCAGCAGACCCCGTAATCATCCGCCGCACCTTTTTTCACACAGTTCCTGCTTTACTTTTCGCTGTAATCCACATTCGGCCGCTGCGGCGATTTGCGTGAAGTCGCGCGCATGTATTGCGGCGCCCACGAAGTAACATCGTGCAGGGCATCGGCCGCATGCAGCGGCCAGTAAGGGTCGCGCAGCAGTTCGCGCGCCATCAGCACCAGGTCGGCCTGCTCGGTGCGCAGGATATGTTCGGCCTGGCCAGGATCGGTAATCATGCCGACCGTGCCGCTGGCGATGCCGGCTTCGTGCTTGACCCGCGCCGCAAACTTGGTCTGGTAGCCCGGGCCGACCGGAATGCTGGCGCTGGCGATGTTGCCGCCGCTGGAGACGTCCACGAGGTCGACCTCAGCCTCGCGCAACAGGCGGCTCAAAGCCACGGTTTCATCGGCGTTCCAGCCGCCTTCGATCCAGTCGGTGGCTGACAGCCGCACCAGCAGCGGCAAATCCTGCGGCCAGACCTGGCGCACCGCGGCCACTACTTCCAGCACCAGCCGCACGCGGTTTTCAAACGCGCCGCCATACTGGTCGGTACGTTGATTGCTGATCGGCGACAGGAACTGATGCAGCAGATAGCCGTGCGCGGCGTGGATTTCCACCAGCTTGAAACCGGCCTTGCGGGCGCGCACCGCCGCATCGGCAAAGGCCTGGATCACGTCCCTGATGCCTTCGATGCTTAGCGTGCTCGGCGTGGTGTAGCTAGGGTCGAAGGCAAGCGCCGACGGCGCGTCGGTGCGCCAGCCGCCTTGTTCCGGCTCCACCCGGCCTTGCTGTTCTTCCCACGGACGCCAGACGCTGGCTTTACGTCCAGCGTGCGCCAGTTGGATGCCGGCCACCACGCCCTGTTGTTCGATAAAGCGGGTGATGCGGCTCAGCGGCGCGATATGCTCGTCTTTCCAGATCCCCAGGTCCTGAGGCGAGATGCGGCCTTGCGGCAGCACCGCGCTGGCTTCGAAGATGATCAGGCCGGCGCCGCCGACTGCGCGGCTGCCCAGGTGCACCAGGTGCCAATCGTTGGCGAAGCCGTCTTCGGCCGAGTACTGGCACATGGGCGCCACCGCAATGCGGTTGGCCAGCGTTACGCCGCGCAGCTTCAATGGTGAAAACAAGATGCTCATATCTTTTCCTGTCGGTTGGTCATAGTAAATTCCGCACGGCCTGCTGTCGCCCGCCTCAGGCCTCGCTCACGATATTGAACTGCAGCGCTGCCAGGCTTGCGTACAAGCCGTTGTGCGCCACCAGTTCGGCATGGCTGCCGGTTTCGACCACGTGGCCGTGTTCCAGCACGATGATGCGATCGGCCCGCTGCACGGTCGCCAGGCGGTGCGCGATCACCAACGTGGTGCGGCCGACCATCGCTGCTTCCAGCGCACCTTGCACGGCGCGTTCGGATTCGGCGTCGAGCGCGCTGGTGGCTTCGTCCAGCAGCAGCAGCGGCGGATTCTTCAGCAGGGCGCGGGCAATCGCGATGCGCTGGCGCTGGCCGCCGGACAGGCGTACGCCGCGCTCGCCGAGGAAGGATTGATAGCCTTCCGGCAGGCGTTCGATGAATTCGTGGGCGGCCGCCATCTTGGCAGCGGCGATCACTTCGGCATCGCTGGCGCCGACGCGACCGTAGCGGATGTTGTCCATCGCGTTGGCGGAGAAGATGATGGTGTCCTGCGGCACGATGCCGATGGCGTTGCGCAAGGTATGCAGGTCGAGATATTTGATGTCGACGCCATCGAGCTTGATGCTGCCTTGCTGCGGATCGTAGAAGCGCAGCAGCAGCTGGAACAGGGTGGTCTTGCCGGCGCCGGAAGGGCCGACCACGGCCACCGTTTCACCCGGGCGGATATCCAGCGACAAGCCGTGCAGGGCTGCGCTCTCAGGCCGCGAGGGATAGCGGAAGCCGATGTTTTCCAGCGTCAGCGCTGCGCCCTGCGCGGTGCGCGGCGGCAGCGAATCGGGCAGCAGCACCGATTGCACCGGCGATTGCGCCGCCAGCAGTTCCAGCAGGCGTTCGGTGGCGCCGGCGGCGCGCTGGGCGTCGCCCATTACTTCCGCCAGGGCGCCGATGGAACCGGCCAGCAGGGCCGCATACAGGATGAACTGGCCCAGTTCGCCGCCTGTCATGCGGCCCTGGACCACGGCGTGCGCGCCCAGCCACAGCACGAACACGATGGCGCCGAACACCAGCAGGATCGCCATCATGGTCAGCAGCGAACGCGCGCGTATCCGTTCCATTGCAGTGCTGAAGGCATTCTCGATCGAGATGTCGAAGCGCTGCGCTTCGATGGTTTCATGGGTGAAGGCTTGCACGGTCGGCATGGCGTTGAGGATTTCGCCGGCCATGGCCGAGGCATCGGCGACGCGGTCCTGCGAATCGCGCGACAGCTTGCGCACGCGCCGGCCGTACCAGACGATGGGCAGCACCACCAGCGCCAGCATGACCAGGATGATCGCGCTCAGCTTGACGCTGGTAATGAACAGCATGACCATGCCGCCGGCAAACAGCAAGGCATTGCGCAGCGCCATCGAGATGCTGGTGCCGACCAGCGCCTGGATCAGGGTGGTGTCGGTGGTGATGCGCGACAGCACCTCGCCGGTCTTGGTGGTTTCAAAGAACTGCGGGCTCTGCGTCACCACATGCGAATACACCGCGCTGCGCAGGTCGGCCGTGACTCTCTCGCCAAGCCAGGACACCATGTAGAAGCGCGCAGCCGTCGCCACGCCCAGCACGCAGGCGACGCCGAACAGCGCCAGGAAGTACAGGTCGATGTGGTTAGCGCCCTGGATGCCGCCGGTGCTGAAGCCGAGGTCGATCATCTGCCGGAACGCATACGGAATCGCCAAGGTAGCGCCGGCCGCCACCAGCAGCGCGATGCTGGCCATGGCAAACTGGCGTTTATAGGGAGCCAGGAAAGGGAATAAGCCGACGAGTGTGCCCAGACTGCGTTTTTGAGGTTCTTTGGAAGTGATGGTTGTCATGTTGGATTCTGTGTGGGCGCCGTTGGACCTGGCCCTGCGGTTTGCTCTGCATTAAGCTGCAATGGCAGGGCGCGTCGTGGATTCATATTGCCATCCGTTAAGAGAGCGAACGCGCTATGCCATCTATTCAAAGGGAACTTCAACCAATTGCGGATTATCGATATACTTACTGCATTGCCTGGCAGTTTGCTAGTGTAGTGGATGTTGCGCGATAGCGCAGGATCTCGCTGCGAAGGACGTGATTTTTTGTAGCTGAACAAGCAACTAAATGTGTCGTTCCACTGATATCCACTGATAGCTACCTCAGGAGAATCCTTTGGCTCAACTGCAGCAACCGGCGCATCCGGAAAACTGCGTAGCGCAAGACGAGGTTCAAGATCAGCTGGTAGCCGGCCTGCTGGCGCCCCATGCCCACGTCTCTCCCAAATATCTATACGATGTGCTCGGCTCGCGCCTGTTTGCCGCGATCTGCGAACTGCCAGAATACTATCCGACCCGTACCGAAGCGGCGATCTTCGAACAGCACGCCGGCGCGATCGCGGCAGCGCTCGGCGCCGATGCGACGCTGATCGACCTCGGCGCCGGCAATTGCAGCAAGGCGGCGCGCCTGTTTCCCAGCTTGCGGCCGAAGCAGTATATAGCGATCGATATCTCGGAAAAATTCCTGCGGGAAGCGGTGGCCGCATTGCAGCAGCAGTTCCCGAAAATTAAGATGACTTGCCTGGGCATGGATTTTTCCTCCGAGCTGGAGCTGCCGGCTACGCTGGGAGCGCAGCGCCGCCAGTTTTTCTATCCAGGTTCGTCGATTGGCAATTTTGCGCCGCTGGAGTCCCTTAAGTTCTTGCACGATATCCGCAAGGCCATCAACGGCAGCGACGGCGGCCTGCTGATCGGCGTCGACCTGGTCAAGGACAAGCCGATCCTGGATGCGGCCTACGACGATGCGCTGGGCGTCACCGCGGCCTTCAACCTGAACCTGCTGAATCATGTGAATCGTTTGCTGGCGGCGGATTTCCAGCCGCAGCAATGGCGCCATCGGGCCTTTTACAATGAGGGCCTGCATCGCATAGAAATGCATCTGGAAGCGCGTCGGGATCTCACCGTCCACTGGCAGGACGGCGGCATGCGGCGCTTCTCCCAAGGCGAAAGCATCCATACCGAGAGCAGCTACAAATACACCGAGCAGGGATTTATCGACCTGCTGCAGCAAGCCGGTTTCGGCAAGGTCCAGACCTGGAGCGATGAGCGCAACTGGTTCATGGTGTGCCACGCCCGCATCGCTTGAGCGTCACAAGAAAACGAACTACTGAACGGGACTACCATGGATACGGCGACAAGACAGAGGCTGGCTCCCGCGCCTGCCGGCCAGGCGATGCATCACTTGGCCGAAGCCTTCGCACGCGTGCGCGCACGGAGCTGCCAGCTGGTGCAGCCCCTGTCGGCGGAAGATTGCTGCGTGCAATCGATGCCGGACGCCAGCCCCGCCAAATGGCATCTGGCGCACACCACCTGGTTTTTCGAGACCTTCATCCTGGAACGGTTCGAAGCCTGTTTCCAGCCGTTCCATCCGGCCTTCCGGGTGCTCTTCAATTCCTATTACGAAGGCGTCGGCGAACAGCATCCGCGCGCCCAGCGCGGCCTGATGACGCGGCCGGCGCTGGCGGAAGTGCTGGCCTACCGGCAGAACGTCGATCAGCGCCTGCAGGCGCTGCTGGCGCAAGTACAGGCGCCGGACATTGCCGGCGAACTGGCGATGCTGGTCGAACTGGGTTTGCAGCACGAGCAGCAGCATCAGGAACTGCTGCTCACCGATATCAAGCATTTGCTGTCGATGAATCCCTTGCTGCCGCCCTACCTTGGGTCTGATGCCATGGCCGATGCGGGACAAGGGCAGGCCGGCGCGCGTGCGATGCAGTGGCAGCCGTTTGCAGCCGGCATCGTGGAAGTCGGGCACGACGGGCCGGGATTTTTCTTCGATAATGAAACGCCGCGGCACCGCCAGTTTGTCGAGCCGTTCTGCATGGCTTCGCGGCTGGTCAGCAATGGCGAGTACCTGGCGTTCGTTGAGGATGGCGGCTACAGCAATCCCTTGCTGTGGCTGGCTGCCGGCTGGGAATGGGTGGTGCAGCAGAAAATCACGCGGCCGCTGTACTGGCAACAGGCGCAGGCGCAATTCGATTCAGCCTGGCGCGAATTCACCCTGCACGGCTTGCAGCCGCTGGCCATGCACGAGGCGGTCACCCATCTGTCCTTTTTCGAAGCGGAAGCCTATGCGCGCTGGGCCGGCGCCCGTTTGCCGACCGAAGCGGAATGGGAGACCGCCGCCGCGGCGCAAGGCGAGGATTATTTCGGCGTCGCCTGGCAGTGGACCACCAGCAGCTATGCGCCATATCCCGGCTACGTCGCCTTGCCCGGCGCCGTCGGCGAGTACAACGGCAAGTTCATGGTCAACCAGTACGTGTTGCGCGGTTCTTCGGCGGCGACGCCGCATGGCCATGCGCGCCTGAGCTACCGCAACTTCTTTCCAGCCACCGCGCGCTGGCAATTGAGCGGCATCCGGCTGGCGCGTTCCTGAATTTTTTTTGGCGCGTCATTTCGGGCAGCGGTCGATAGGGAATTGCATCTTGCTGAGATGTTCGATCAGGAAATCGACGAACACCCGCACCGCCGGCAGCAAGCCTCTCTGGGTCGGATACACCACTTGCACATGTCCGGCCGGCGTGGTCCAGCCGGGCAGCACATGGATCAGCCGGCCTTGCGCCAGCTCTTCGCTGCAATACTCGGTAGGGAGCATGGTCAGGCCGAGGTGCCGCAGCGCCGCCCGCTTGCGCAAGGGAAAATCCTCTACCGCCAGGCGCGCTTCCGTCACCAGCTCGTAACGTTCATCGCCCGGGCCGTCGAGCAGCTGGTGGATGCGGCGATCACGTTCAACCGCGCCGAGGAAGGGCAGTTTTGCCAGTTCGCGCGGGTGGCTAAGCGCACCATATCTGGCCAGCAGCTCCGGCGTCGCCACCAGCACGCCGGAGGCGGAACGCAAACGCCGCGTAGCAAGGTTGGGATCTTCATCATCGGTAGCGCGCACCCGCACTGCGACATCCACCCCTTCCTCCAGCAGGTTGATGCGGCGGTTGGTGAACATCAGGTCGATATTCACCTTCGGGTAGCGCTCCAGGAAAGCCGGCAGCGCAAACGCCACTTCTGTCTGCGCAATCGCCACCACGCAGCTGACCCGCACCGTGCCGCTCGGTTCCGCCAGCGAACTGGTGACGGCCAGTTCGGCCGCGTCGGCGGCGGCAATCACCACCTGGCAGTGCTGATAGTAGCGGTTGCCGAGATCGGTGAGGGCGATGCCGCGGGTGTTGCGCTGTAGCAGGCGTGCGCCCAGACGGGTTTCCAGCTCGGAAATCCGGCGCGACAAGCGCGATTTCGGGATGCCCAGGCTGCGGCCGGCGGCCGTGAAACCGCCTTCCTGCACCACGTTGGCAAAGAAATAGAGGTCATTCAAGTCTTGCATGATTGTCATCCACTGTTCTGTATATAGAACAATATATCTTATTTTTGATGACTAGTTCTATTGTTGATGCAAAGGTAGGATGTCCCCAATGGTTCAACAACCAGCCAATCAAACTCTCTGGCATCGAGAAATGTGTTCTCCGGATTGCTATGGATTTTGATCCACTCATCATTTGATAGAACGGAATACATCATGAAACTCTTGCAAATCGACTCCAGCATTCTCGGCGACGCTTCGGCTTCGCGCCAACTCACACGCGAAGTAGTGGCCACCCTGATGGCCGCCGACAGCGATATCGACCTGAGCTATCGCGACCTGAGCAAAGATGTGACCGCCCATCTGTCCGGCGCCACCTTTGCCGCCAAGGGTACGCCTGCTGAAAAGCGCAACCTGGCGCAAAAACTGGAAGTGGAACTGAACGAAGCCATCCTCAATGAATTCCTGGCAGCGGACGTGATCGTGGTTGGCGCGCCGATGTACAACTTCAGCGTGCCGACCCAGCTCAAGGCATGGATCGACCAGATCAGCGTCGCCGGCGTTACTTTCCGCTATACCGAAAAAGGCCCGGAAGGCCTGGCCAAAGGCAAGCGCGTGGTGATCGTGTCGACTTCCGGCGGCAAGCATGCAGGCGGCCCTACTGGCGTGGCGCATGAAGACTACTTGAAGCTGGTGTTCGGCTTCCTCGGGATTACCGATATCGACGTGGTCCGCGCCGACGGCCTGGCCTACAGTCCTGAAGCGAAAGAAGCCGGCTTTGCGACAGCCCGCGCGCGCATCAATGATCTGACCAGCGCAGTGGCGATGGCCTGATCGACAGGGGTGAAATAAAAAAACCGCTATCCGTAGCGGTTTTTTTACGTCGACTGCTTTTATTCCGCGTAAAAGAAGTAATAGCGCGGCGGGTCGTCACTGGTAACTGACGCCCGGCCGCGCTGATGAAAGCATGTAGTACGGTAATACCCAGCCTGCACGATGCCAGCCTGCCGCGTGATCGCCGCGGCAAGCGGATAAAAACGGCTCTTTACGCCGCAGCGGCGCTGCTGCCGATCTCCTGGTTGGCGGCCTGGCCGGCGATTTCAATCTGTCGGTTGACCGCACTCAGGATCGCCTTGAACGAGGCGGTCAGGGTATTGGCGTCGATGCCGACGCCGAAGCCGGTAGGGGCGTCGTTCAGGCGCAGCTCGATATAGCTGGCGGCCTGGGCGTCGGCGCCGGCGCTGATCGCATGCTCATGGAAATCCATCAGCTTGATGTCCAGTCCCAATGCATTGACGAAAGCATCGATCGGACCATTGCCGTGGCCGCTGCTGGTGTGCGCCTGGCCGTCGCGGACGATGTCGATTTCAATCCTGACCGGCTGCGCCTGGCTTGAATCCTCGCTCATGCGGTGGCCGCGATACACATACGGCGTTTGCTTGTCCAGGTATTCCTGCTTGAAGATGCTGTAGATGTCGCTGGCGGCGATTTCCTTGCCGCTCGCGTCCGCGGCTTTCTGGATCGCGCGGCTGAATTCGATCTGCAGGCGGCGCGGCATCGCCAGGCCGTATTCCTGTTCCAGCAGGTAAGCCATGCCGCCCTTGCCGGACTGGCTGTTGACGCGGATCACGGCATCGTAGCTGCGGCCGAGATCGGCCGGGTCGATCGGCAAGTAGGGAATTTCCCAGATGGCGTCGGCCTTCTGTGCGGCGAAACCTTTTTTGATCGCATCCTGGTGCGAGCCGGAGAAGGCGGTAAACACCAGGTCGCCGACATACGGGTGGCGCGGATGGACCGGAATCTGGTTGCAATCCTCGACGCATTGGCGCACTTCGTCGATGTCGGAGAAGTCCAGGCCGGGATTGACCCCCTGGGTGTACAAGTTCAAGGCCAGGGTTACCAGGTCGACATTGCCGGTGCGCTCGCCGTTGCCGAACAGGCAGCCTTCGACGCGGTCGGCGCCGGCCATCACGGCCAGTTCGGCGGCGGCGACGCCGGTGCCGCGGTCATTGTGCGGATGGACGCTGATGATGGCAGCGTCGCGGCGCGCCAGGTTGCGGTGCATCCATTCGATCTGGTCGGCGAACACGTTCGGCGTGCTGCACTCGACCGTGGTCGGCAGGTTGAGGATGACTTTGCGGGCCGGCGTGGCTTGCCAGGCGTCGACCACGGCATCGCAGACTTCCTTGGAAAAATCCAGTTCCGCCATGCTGAAGGTTTCCGGCGAATATTCATAGCGCCACTGGGTTTCCGGACGGGCGTCGGTCAGTTCCTTGATCAGGCGCGTGCCGGAGACGGCGATTTCCTTGACTTCATCGCGGCTCTTGTCGAATACGATACGGCGCCAGGCCGGGGCGATAGGGTTGTACAGGTGGACGATGGCTTGTTTCGCATCTTTGAGCGAGTCGACCGTGCGGCGGATCAAGTCTTCGCGCGACTGGGTCAAGACGATGATGGTGACGTCGTCGGGAATATGCTTTTCCTCGATCAGCTTGCGGACAAAATCGAAGTCGGTCTGTGAACCGGATGGAAAACCGACTTCGATTTCCTTGAGGCCGATTTTCACCAGCAGCTTGAAGAAACGCAGCTTGCGCTCGGCGTCCATCGGCTCGATCAACGCCTGGTTGCCGTCGCGCAGATCGGTGCTCATCCAGATTGGCGGCGCGCTGATGACTTGATTGGGCCATGTGCGATCGCTCAGCGGGATGGGCGGAAATGGGCGGTATTTGACAGCGGGGTTTTGCAACATCATGGGAAGCCTCTCTGGGAGCTGGTTAAGTGTGCTGGATACGTTTGCTAGATACGTGTGCCGACGAAACAGGGAAACGGACAGGTCGGTGGCGGCGCGGTTGCCTGGCTGCCACTCGAAAAAATCAACGCGAGGCCAGGCAACCGATCGGTAGCTTTAGCAGGGATAGCGATAGTGCGCAGATGCATGCCGCAGCGGTGGCGGCAAATGTGCTGGCGATGCTGGAGAGCGAAGGGTGGCGCTGAGTGCGGTACATGGAATCGGGCTCTTTAAAATTGAAACGCCTGGTCGGAATTTCAGTTTTACTACTGTGATTTCTTGGTTTGGCGGTGCTGCTGCCAGGATGCCCCCCGTCAGAACGGGGTCGAGATCATAGTGCGCGTAGTAGCGATAGCGCTAGTAGCGGCACTAGCAGCATTGCCGGCAGTAAGCCAGGATGCTGTAGTAGGGAGCGGGATTGGATGCGTGGGGAAGACATGGGCTTAATGTATGAGATAAAGTCGGGGCTTGTCAAGCGTGACTTGGCATCCGGCCAAAAATAGCCGGGAATCAGCACTGTTCGCGACGCCGTTCCCGCAAATATTGCATTTTGGCGGATGAGACATGACACGATGCTCGTGCCGCAAGGCATTCAGCGGGTGCCGAACAGGCCAATCAGGCCGATGACGATCAGGTACAGCGCGATGATGTAGTTCAGCAGCCGCGGGATTGCCAGGATCAGCACGCCGGCGATCAGCGAAACGACAGGGGTCAAGTGCAGGGCGGTAATCATATGCATTCCTTTTTCGAGCCGCGCAGCGGCATCTGACTCGATGATACGTCGCCGGCCGCCTTTCCAATGTAGGAGAAGGCCGCCATCGGCTGTAGGAAGGCATGGAAGACGGCAAAAAAACGGCTTGGCTGACCACCGTGGCAGGAGGAGAAACCGCCACGGTGTTGGCTAATGCCGATAAGGACACACACACCGTCAATTGCACGCATTGAAACTTGGCGGTCGGCGTCAGCAACGGGCAGGTCGTCGGCGCTAACCATTTCAGAGCGGGCAGGAGACGGATTTACTCCCTTCCCGGGGAATACATTAGCGCTGCGGTGGTCGCCGCCGCGCTTGGTTCAGGCAGAGCCTCAGGCTCTTTGATCATTTACAGCGCCCTGGTGCCTGAAATCAGGCGGGTGATAAAGGCCGAGCGCTCGTTTTTCTGTTTAGGCAACGCTCGTTCAATCATTGCGGTCCATTGCTCCGACAGCTGCTGGCAAGTGGCGCGCAGCACCGGCGCCAGTTCCGGCCAGTCGGACAGGGTGCGCAGGTGCCGTTCAATGGTGCGCGCCGACTGCACGCAGGCGCCGGTCGCCAGGTTATGCATATTGTATTGCGATATCAAGTGCAAGACCGCTGATATCAGGAGCTCTGGCGGGGTACGATAGTTGTCGGCCGGGCCGTCTGCTGCATCGCGCGTACTAGTCATCAAATACTCCTTGGTCGCTTGACTTTAAATAGTAATGATTCTCATTTAAATTATTATCCAAGGCAGGCTCGAATGCAAGCACTTTGCGATTTTTTTCATGAGGGATGAAGTGCGGTGCCGCGGCCGAGGCAAGGACGCCTAGGCAGCGGGACAGGACATCAGCCATGCCACGCCGTCCCGGCCGACCTCTTTGAAGCCAGCCGCTTCGTACAGTTTTTTCGCCGGGTTGCCGTCCAATACGCTTAAGGTCGTCGGCAACTGCTCGCGGCGGGCCTGGGCTAGCACTTTGTCGACCAGGATGCGGCCCAGTCCTTGCCCCTGGAACTCGGGTGCAATCTGGATCTGGGCAATATGCCACTGACCGGGCTCGCGATACGCTTTCAGCAGCCCGACCGGCTTGCCCGCAATGGAGACGATCTGAGCGTGCTCAAACCGGAACAGGATGCGCGCCAGCTGTGCGGCGTCGTCGCGCGCTGCATTCACGCGCGCCAGGTGCTCGCTCATGGTGGCATGGCGCAAGGCTGTCAGGAACGGCAGGTCGGCGCTGGTTGCCGGCCTGAATTCGAGCTGTATTTCCGCTGCCATGCTTTTCCTTTTCTATTTGTTCACCAGATGTTTCGGCACCGACAGCGTCAGCACCGCGCCCAGCAGCAGCGACGCTGCCAGCACGTACATGCCGCTGTTGGTGCTGTGGGTCTGGTCTTTCAGCCAGCCAACCAGGTAGGGACTGACGAAGCCGGCCAGGTTGCCGAGCGAGTTGATCAGGGCAATCCCGGCCGCGGCTGCGACGCCGCCGAGAAACGCGGTCGGCAAGCTCCAGAACAGCGGCAGCACCGTAATGATGCCGACCGTGGCCAGCGTCAGCGCCGACATCGCCAGCAGGGTATTGTGGTCATACACGGTGCTGAAAATCAGGCCGATGCAGCCCAGCGCCGCCGGAATTGCCACATGCCAGCGCCGCTCGCGCCGCTTGTCGGCGCTGTGGCCGATCAGGATCATGGCGATCGCCGCCGTGGCGTAGGGAATCGCGGTCAGCAAGCCGATGTCGAAGGTATCGGTGACGCCGGTGGTCTTGATGATGGTCGGCAGCCAGAAGCTGACGCCGTACAAACCCATGACGAAGCAGAAATAGATCAGCGCCATCAGCCAGACGCGCGGATTGGCGAACATCCGGCCTAGCGACACTTCTTGCTTGTGGCTGGTTTCAGCCTGGATCTGCGACTCCAGCAACTGCTTTTCCTGCTCGCTCAGCCAGGCGGCGCCGCGGATCCGGTCCTGCAGGTAAAAGATCACCACGACGCCCAGCAGCAGGGATGGAATCGCCTCCAGGATGAACATCCATTGCCAGCCCGCCAGCCCATGCACGCCAGGCAAGGCCTTCATGATCCAGCCCGACAGCGGGCCGCCGATGACGCCGGAGACCGGCACTCCGGTCATGAACAGCGCCGTCATCTTGCCGCGCCGGTGCGCCGGGTACCAGTAGGTCAGGTAGAGGATGACGCCGGGGAAGAAGCCGGCTTCGGCCACGCCCAGCAGGAAACGCATGGCGTAGAAGCTGGTCGGGCTGTCGACGAAGATCATGGCGCCGGAGATGATGCCCCAGGTGATCATGATGCGGGCGATCCAGAGCCGGGCGCCGACCCGGTGCAGCATCATGTTGCTGGGGATTTCAAAGATGAAGTAGCCGAGGAAGAAAATCCCGGCGCCAAGGCCGTAGACGGTTTCGCTGAACTTGAGGTCGTTGAGCATCTGCAGCTTGGCGAAGCCGACGTTGACGCGATCGAGATAGGAGGCGACGTAACAGAGGAACAGCATCGGCAGCAGGCGCCAGGTGACCTTGGCGTAGGTGGCGGCTTCGAAGGCGCTGCCGGCGGCAGCGTTGGCTGGGCTTGAAGGTTCGGACATGTCTCTCTGCCTTATAGTTATAAGAAGCGACGTTGGAATTTCAGCTTGGCGATGATTTTGTGAGATGCATTGTAGCCGGAGCCCAGTGTCGTGTCATGGCTATGCGGCGATTTCAGGGCGGCGAGGGCGAACTCGTTTACACTATTCGTGGCTGTTCAGCCTATCAACATACTTCACCGGGGTCCGCGTTTTATGGAGTTGCGTCAACTGCGCTATTTTGTCGCCATCGTCGATCACGGATCGCTGTCGCGCGCCGCCCGCGTCCTGCACATCGCCCAGCCGGCGCTGACCCAGCAGATCAAGCAGCTGGAAGACGAGCTGTCGGCGCAGCTCTTGCATCGCTCGGCGCAGGGCGTGATCGCCACCGACGCCGGCAAGATTTTCTATGAGCATGCGCAAGCCATCCTCAAGCAGGTGATCGACGCCAGGTCGGCTGTTGCGCAGTCGACCGACAAGCCGACTGGCACGGTTGCGCTGGGCATACCGCAAAGCGTTTCCGGCATCCTGGCCCTGCCTTTGCTGACGGCGATGCGCGCCCGCTATCCGGATATTTCGCTGCAGCTGACGGAAGAGCTGACCGGCAACCTGATCGAGCAGCTGAAGACCGGCCGCATCAACCTGGCGGTGCTGTTCGACGACGGCCAGCTGGGTTCGTTTGCCGTCACGCCGCTGGCGGAAGAGGAAATGATGTTCATCACGCGCAGCGGTTCGCAATATGCGACGGCGCGCCGCTCGGTGACTTTTGCCCGCGCGGCCAAGGCCAAGCTGATCCTGCCGGGCATGCAGCACGGCGTGCGCCCGCGCATAGAAAGCGTCGCCCGGGCGGCGGGGATAGCGCTGGAAAACGTGATCGAGATCAGTTCGGTGACGATCATGAAATCAGCCATCCTGGCCGATATCGGCGCCACCATCCTGCCGGTGGCGCCCTTGCTGCCGGAGATCAAGCGCGGCGAGATGACCGCCTATTCGATCAGCGGCGAAAAAATGTCGCGCACGCTGGCGCTGTGCGCTTCCAGGAATATTCCGCTGACCACCGCGGCGGCGGCAGTCGAGCGGCTGGTGCTGGATGTGACCGACGAATTGTGCCGCAGCGGCGCATGGCTGCATGCACGGATCCTGGCGCGGCCTGAAGCGTAGGGTTTGGCCGGCAGGAAACTGGCTATCGTTTTTCCTTATACCCATATCCAGAATCGGTATTTCCTGTCCGCGGCCGTGCTCCCTTAGACTTCAGTCACAGCAGAGTCAAACGCGTGCTGCGAGGGCCGCCACCATGGCCGCATCGTCTGTCAGCCGGATGCTTTACCGAGTATCCATAAGGCAGATTTTTCCCGGACCATCCTTCCGAGAATGCTTTGAAAACCGCATGCGCCGTACTGTTTGCTGGCATCCCGGGAATCTGTGCTGCGGCTCCGCCCTGATCAAGCGGAGCGAGCCGGTAGCCGATTAGTGCTGGCTGGTCTCGGACTGGGCAAGGCGATCATGCTCGGCAAATACCTCCTTGGCCGCAAACATGCCGTTCAATGCCGCCGGAAAGCCGGCATACAAGGCCATCTGCATGATGGTTTCAGTGATTTCCAGGCGCGACAGGCCGACATTCAGGGCCGCCGCCAGATGCACCTTCAGCTGCGGCTGCGCCGTCCCCATCGCGGTCAGCGCCGCTACCGTCGCCAGCTCGCGCTGTTGCAGGGTCAGTCCGGGACGCGAGTAAATTTCGCCGAAACCGAATTCGATGACATAGCGTCCCAGGTCTGGTGAGATATCGGCCAGGCTGTCGATGACCTTTTCGCCGGCGATGTCGTCCACTTCCTTCAAGCGTTGCAGACCTTTTTCGTATGTGCTTTGTTGCATGTGATGCTCCCAATGATTATGTGTCGACGAGGGCTTTCAGCTGTTCTTCCTGGCTGGCGTAGATGGCGATTTTTCCGCGCAACATGGCCAGGGTGTCTTGCAGCACCAAAAGATCGGCTTCCAGCGTTGCGGCATGCTGTTCCAGCAATGCCTTGCGTTCTGACACACTTCCAAGGCGCTCCCCCAGCCTGCGCAGCTTCGCATAACGCAGCATCTGCTGTATCGACATGCCGGTAGCGCGCAGCCTGAGCAGGAATTCAATCCAGCGCAGGTCTTCCTGGCGGTACCGGCGATGCCGGCTGCTTTGCCTCGGGACAGGGTCTATCAAGCCTATCTTTTCGTAATAGCGCAAAGTATGGACGCTGAGTCCGGTTGCTGCTGCTGTCTGTTGGATCGTGATGGAAGTGGCCATGGGATAAAGTGTAGAAGTTAGAGTGTACTCTAGGTCAAGCACTATTATCACAGCAGTTTGCCGGCTGCGGCAGTCTGCCGATCAACGCAAATGCATGCCGACCGATTAAAATTGACACCGGGTTATCAAGGCTTGCAATAACAATAATGTTCCGCCGCCTGGTCCTGGCCAGGTGCGAGTGTGGAAGCGGTAAAGGATTCAATGCATATTCTTTTGGTAGAAGACGATTCGGTGCTGGCGGACGGCATCCTGCGCATCTTCAAGGGCCACGGCATGGTGGTCGACGTGGTGCAGAACGGTAACGACGCCGATGCGCTGCTGCAGCGCACGGAAATCTCCGTGGTGGTGCTCGATATCGGCTTGCCCGGGATCGACGGTTTTGAGGTGATCCGGCGCCTGCGGGCGCGCGGCAGCCATGTGCCGGTGCTGTTGCTGACGGCGCGCGATTCGGTGCAGGACCGGGTCTACGGACTGGAACTGGGCGCCGACGACTATCTGGTCAAGCCGTTCGCGACCCAGGAGCTGGTGGCGCGGGTGCGCGCGCTCTTGCGCCGCAGCGCGCCGCAGCCGCTGGAGATGCATCTGGGCGGGCTGTCGCTGAATACTTCGTCGCGCCGGGCCAAGATCAACGGCAAGACGATCGACCTGTCGGTGCGCGAGTGGGCGGTGCTGGAGTACCTGCTGCAGCAGGCTTCGCGGGTGGTGTCGCGGCAGCAGATCATCGATGCCATCCTGCCGTGGGGCGCGGAACTGACCTTGAACGCCGTCGAAGTATACATCTCGCGCATCCGTTTGAAGATTGCCGATGCGGGGATTGAAATCCGCACCATACGCGGCTTTGGCTACATGCTGGAAAAAACCGATCCATGAAGATGCCCAGCATCCGCGTCAGCCTGCTCAAGTGGCTGGTCGTGCCGCTGCTGACCGTGAATATCATCGGCGCCGGCGTGACTTACTGGCTGGCCTGGGTCCCGGCCCAGATTGCGTTCGACCAGAGCCTGGCGGACGCCGGCTGGGCCATGATTCCGCGCCTGCATGAGAATGGCGCGCAAGTCGAGATCGATTTGTCGAAGCAGGCCGAGCAGGTGCTGCGGGTCGATCACTTCGACGCCATCTTCCTGGTGGTGCGCGACCAGCAGGGCAAGCTGCTGGCGGGGGATGCCGATTTTCCGCTGCTGCCGGAACGCGAAGAGCTGAACGAGCCGACTCCTTACGACGGTTTCATGCGCGGCGAACCGGTGCGCATCGTGGCCTTGAAAACCATGATAGGCAAGCAGCCGGTGCATATCGGCGTCGCCGAAACCCTGCGCAAGCGCACCCATATCCGTTCCGTGATATTCCTGGCGCTGCTGCTGCTGGAAGGGGTATTGGCGCTGGTGCTGATTGCCGTGATATGGCTAGCGATCAGCCAGGGTTTGCTGCCGCTGAAGAAAATGAAGGCGGAGCTCAATGCGCGCAGCCGGGACGATCTGTCGGCGCTGGATGAGAAGCCGGTGCCGTCCGAGCTCAGTCCGCTGGTCAAGGCCATCAACGGCTTGCTGGAGCGGGTGCAGATGGACGCCAAGGCACAGCAGAATTTCCTGGCAAACGTGGCGCATCAGTTGCGTACGCCGCTGGCCGGCTTCAGGACGCAGCTGGAATGGCTGCTGCACAAATATGCGGATGAACCCGAGAGCGCCCATTCGATCGTGCTGATGACCTCATCCACCGAACGCATGATCCGCCAGACCAACCAGCTGCTGACGCTGGCGCGCGCCGAGCCGGCCAAGTTTGAAAAGGAGCGGCTGCGGGTGGTGGAAATGAACAAGCTGGTCGAGGGCTCGGTCCAGCATTTTGTCGAGGAAGCGCACAAGAAGAATATCGATCTCGGCTTCAACCTGCAGCCGACGCGGGTGATGGGCGACCATTTCCTGCTGCGCGACCTGATCGATAACCTGATTGACAACGCCATCCGCTACTCGCCGCGCAATGGCACGGTGACCGTCAGCACCCTGCAAGGCAAGGATGGCGGGATTTTTTCGGTGGAAGATTCCGGTCCGGGCATCGCCCCTTCGGAACAGGAGTCGATTTTCAAGCGTTCGCACCGGCTGGACGACAGCGTCGCCGGCAACGGCCTCGGCCTGGCCATCGTGCGCGATATCGCCAAGGATCATGGCGCCAGGATCACGGTGGAGCCCGGCGTCACCGGCGGCACGATCTTTTCGGTGCATTTCCCCTTCCCAATTTTGGGCACGCCTTCAAAACTGCCCGCTTAAGGCTCACTTAAACGCTTTGGCGGCGCAGCAAATTCCTCCGTAAACCCTTGCCGGTCCGGGCTGGCGGCATGAACTGCCGTTTATTGTATAAACAATAATTTCAATCCGAGCGTTGCCGGCCGGGGACAATAATATGCACTAATTGGTTCCCAATTGGTACAACTTTTACGCTTGTTACTTTTTAGAGCGTTGAGTTGTTGTATGCCGATTACGCCAGCCCACTTCAGTTTCCAAAACCGATTTCTTTACGGTAATTTAAATGTCGAGCGATCGCTCATCCGCATGGTGCACTGCAGCTGGTGAATCGGGCGGACAGGCATGGTCTCAGTGTTGAAAGTTTTGTGGCACGTATGTTGCTTTGCTTGTGTTTGTACGGAAATATTTTGTCGTAATACGCAATCTGTAGCGCGAGAAAAGACCTTCGTAAGAAATGACATTGCTGCAAAAGAAACCTGCTTCTTGGTTGTTAGAGCACGGTTTCCGCTGCATCGCCCACAAGGCGATTAACAAATCTGTTTGATTTTTACAAAACTTAAAATTTCTACTCTGAAACTTACCCATAGGGAGTTTGTAATGATAAAAGAAAGAAAGTTGCCTCACGCGCTGCGACTGATGTTTTCAGGCAGCGTAGCGGTGGTAGGGCTGGGATTGCTGGCGCATTCCGTGCAGGCACAGGAGACAAAGACGGACGATTCACCGCAGCAGATGCAAAGGGTTGAGATCACCGGTTCATCCATCAAACGTATCACCAAGGAAGGCGCGCTGCCAGTGCAGACGCTGACCCAGGACGATATTGCGAAGAGCGGCGCTAACAGCGTTGCCGACCTGATCCAGGCATTGCCTGCGATGCAAGGGTTCATTCCCGCATCGAGTTCAGTCAACGGCGGCGGCGCCGGCGTAGAAACAGCGTCGATTCACGGCATCGGTTCCGGCTATACCCTGGTGCTGCTGAACGGACGGCGCATCGCCAAATCGGCGATTGCCAACAACGATTATGCGGTCAACCTGGCAAGCATTCCACTGGCCGCGGTTGAGCGGGTTGAAATTCTCACGGACGGCGCCTCCGCGCTGTATGGATCGGATGCGATTGCCGGCGTCGTCAACTTCATCCTCAAGAAAAACTCGACCGAAGCCACTATCACCGCCACCTACAATGCGCCGACCAAAGCGGGCGGCAAGAGCTTTAACGTAGGGCTGTCAAAAGGCTTTGGCGATCTGGATAAAGACGGCTACAACGTGCTGCTGGCATACAGCCATGACGAACAGAAAAACCTGGTTGCCGGCCAGCGCGGCTTTGCCGACACAGGCGTGGTGCCGTTCACTGTCGACGGGCAACGATATGCGCTTTACCAGTTGAGCAGCAACACGGCTCCTGCCGGCGTGACCTTGCGCAACAACGACGGTTCCACAGTGCAGTTTTCGCCAGACCTGCTAAAGAACGGCAAGTGCGGTCCAAATACTTTTCAGTCAGGGCAGTATTGCAAGTTCGACTATGCCTCCACCGTGGAGCTGATCCCGGAGTCGACCCGCGACAGCTTCGTCGTGTCCGGCAACTGGAAGCTCAACAGCGACACTACGCTGTTCGGCGAAGCCGTTGCATCGCGCTACCAGATCAAGCCGCAATATGCGCCGCCGGCGCAACCGCTGGCCCTGTCGCTGAGCAGTCCGCTGTACGCCAAGTACGTGACGCCTTACCTGAGCCAGCTGGGCGTAGATCCTGCCAATGTCGCCAGCGCGGTGATGGGCTTGCGCTTGTTTGACACAGGCGGCCGTCGCGACAATTACCAGACCGACGCCATCCACGTAGCCTTCGGCATCGACGGCAACCTCTTGGGCTGGGACTACAACGCGTCCTACACCCATTCGCAGAATCATTTCTACGACAAGGCCCTGGGCGGCTATGCCAGCAACAATGCGTTTTCAAACATTGTCGCTTCAGGCGCTTTCGATCCCTTCCAGCCAGCAGGATCGTCAGTAGCCATATTGGCGCCGGCCGTGCTGCATCAAACGCTCGACCAGTCCATCTCGAAGCTCGATATCCTTAACATGCACGTGTCCCACGACCTGTTCAAGGCTCCAGGCGGCATGTCCCAGATCGGCATCGGCGTGGAAGCGACCAAGGAACAGCACTCCGATAGCCCGAGTGCGATCCTGCAAAGCACCAACGCGCTGCAGCCGAACTACACCGACGCCATTCTTGGCGGCGGCTCCGGTTCGCTGCCGTTCTCGGCAAGCCGGATGAACTACGGTACGTTCGCTGAAATGCTGGTGCCTGTGACCAAGACCTTTGATCTGACAGGTGCATTGCGCTACGACAGCTACGACGCGGCAAAAAATGACTCTAACTTCGACCTGGCGGGCAATCCTATCGGCTCGGCGACGCAAGGCAACTCCGCCAGCAAAGCCACGTATAAGATTTCTGCGCGCTGGCAACCGGTCGAATCATTCCTGCTGCGCGGTTCTTACGGCACCGGCTTCAAGGCCCCGACATTGGCGCAGATCACTTCGCCGGTAACCTTTGTCGGAAATACCGCGCAACAGCACCCGTGCCCGGTCTCGGCGCCTGATCCACGGGCAGCCGGATGCCAGGGTACGACCCAGTACGATTTGCTGCAAGGCGGTAACCAGCTCAGCGGTTCAAGCGGCCTGAAGCCGGAAACATCGAAACAAAGCACTATCGGCTTCCGTCTTGAGCCGATCCGCAATGTCTCGATCGGCTTCGATCTGTGGACGGTGCGCATCAAGGACCAGATCAGCGTCTTGCAGGAAAACCTGGCCTTCGGCAATCCGGTACTGTATTCCAACCTGTTCAAGCTGTTCAACGATCCGATCCAGGGTTCGCAAACCATCGCCTTCCTGCAGACACCGGTCAACCTGGCCAGCGCCAAGTATCAGGGCATCGACTGGGATCATAGTTTCCGGACCAAAACGCCGATCGGCGACATGAGCCTGCAATGGACCGGCACCTACATGCTGAAAGCCGAGCAGGACTTCCCAGGCAGCGGCACCCAAAGCAGCCTGGGCAAGTATGGCGCGGACCAGAACGTGGTGTTCCGCGTCATTTCCCGCCTGGCCGGTTCCTGGAAGCAGTCGGATATGTGGACCCACACGCTGGCGGCCAACTATCGTTCCGGTTACCACGATCAAACCTATACCGCCGACGACGCCACTGTGCGTATCGTCAATCCTGACGGTTCCTACGGTGCGTTCGTGGCCATGCCTAACCATAACGTGGCGTCGTACACCACGTTTGACTGGCAGACCAAGCTGACGGTGAAAAAGGGCCTGGAATTCACGGCCGGCATCAAGAATCTGTTTGCCCGCACTCCGCCACTTTCGCTGGTCACTGCCGGCGGCGGCAACCAGGTTGGTTACGATGCACGTTACACCGATCCGCTGGGACGTCAGTTCTACCTCACAGGTACTTACAAGTTCTAACCATAGGCGGCCGCCGGCTTTCTTTTTAAGCTGGCGTTGCTGAACTGGCCGGACGCGAAGTTTGCGTCCGGCTTTTTTATGCCTGCTGCAAAAGCCGCCCGAATTCAGGCCTTGGATTTTCGGCAGCAAAATGTTTCAGTAAAGAACTGATAAGATAGGCCGATCGTCTGATGTGAAACTGGCAGCGTGACGGCTGCCGCCTTTCTGACAGGAAGATCTGCCCATGAACTTAGCTAGCCGTCCAGCGGTGCTGGACTTGATTGGCAATACCCCGTTGATAGAAGTCACGCGGCTCGATACCGGCTGCTGCCAGCTGTTCCTGAAGCTGGAATCGCAAAATCCCGGCGGCTCCATCAAAGACCGCATCGGGCTCTCGATGATCGATGCGGCCGAGAAGGACGGCCGCCTGCAACCCGGCGGCACCGTCATCGAAGCGACCGCCGGCAACACCGGCCTGGGCCTGGCGCTGGTGGCCTGCGCCAAAGGCTATCGCGTGATCCTGGTGGTGCCGGACAAGATGTCGGTGGAGAAAATCCAGCATCTGAAAGCGCTGGGTGCGCAAGTCCATATCACCCGTTCCGATGTCGGCAAAGGCCATCCCGAGTATTACCAGGACGTCGCCGCGCGCCTGGCGCGCGAGACGCCGGGTGCTTTCTTTGCCGACCAGTTCAACAATCCGCACAACCCGCTGGCACACGAGCAAAGCACCGGCCCCGAGATCTGGCGGCAATGCGGACAGCGGCTGGATGCGGTTGTCTGCGGCGTCGGTTCCGCCGGTACGCTGACCGGCCTGACGCGCTTCTTCCGCGGCGTGCAGCCGCAACTGGAGTTCGTGCTGGCCGATCCGCAAGGTTCGATCCTGGCAGAATACGTGAATACCGGCGAGATAACATCGACGCCGGGCTCCTGGGCGGTCGAAGGCATCGGCGAAGACTTCATCCCGTCGATTGCCGACCTGTCGGCCGTGAAACATACCTATACCATCAGCGACGAAGAAAGCTTCCGCAGCGCGCGCGAGCTGGTGCGGGCCGAAGGCATCCTTGGCGGTTCGTCCACCGGCACCTTGCTGGCGGCGGCCTTGCGCTATTGCCGCGAGCAGACGGTGCCCAAGCGCGTGGTCACCATCGTCTGCGATACCGGCACCCGCTACCTGTCGAAGGTGTACAACGACAACTGGATGCGCGACCAAGGCTTGCTCAAGCGCGAAATACTGGGCGACCTGCGCGACATCATCGGCCGCCGCTACACCGACGGCGGCGTCGTCAGCGTCGCCGCCGACGATACCCTGATGACCGCCTTCAACCGCATGCGCAGCGCCGACGTCTCGCAGCTGCCGGTGCTGGCGCAGCAGGGCAGGCAGGTGGTCGGGATCATCGATGAATCCGACCTGCTGCTCAAGGTGGCGGCCGATCCTGCCCATTTCAGCGACCCGGTCAGCAGCACCATGACCAGCGCCATAGAAACGCTGGCGCCCGACGCCGGCTTGCCGGCCTTGCGCAGCACGCTGGCGCGCGGCCTGGTCGCCATCATTGCCGACGACCAGCAATTCCATGGCCTGATCACCCGTTTCGATCTACTCAATCATCTTCGAAGGAGTCTGTTATGAACAACGATAAAGAGGGCGGCCACACCGCCGGCATGCATTTCGCCACGCGCGTGATTCACGCCGGCCAGGCGCCCGATCCGTCTACCGGCGCCATCATGCCGCCGATCTACGCCACCTCCACCTTCGTGCAGCAAAGCCCGGGCGTGAACAAGGGCCTGGATTACGGCCGTTCCCACAATCCGACGCGCTGGGCGCTGGAGCGCTGCGTCGCCGACCTGGAACAGGGCGCGCAAGGCTTCGCCTTCGCTTCCGGCATGGCCGCCGCCGCCAATGTGCTGGAGCTGCTGGACGCCGGCGCCCATGTGATCGCCGGCGACGATCTGTACGGCGGCACCTACCGCCTGTTCGACAAGGTGCGGCGGCGCAGCGCCGGCCTCTCGTTCAGCTATGTCAACCTGGTCGATCCGCAAAACCTGCTGGACGCCATCCGGCCGGAAACCAAGATGGTATGGGTGGAAACGCCGACCAATCCGATGCTGAAGCTGGCTGACCTGGAAGCGATCGCCAAGATCTGCCGCGAACGCGGCATCATCGCCGTCGCCGACAATACCTTCGCCAGCCCGATGGTGCAGCAGCCGCTGACCCTGGGCTTCGATGTCGTGCTGCATTCCACTACCAAATACCTGAACGGCCACTCCGATATCATCGGCGGCATCGCCGTGGTCGGCCGCGAAGCGCGCCAGGCGGAATGGCTGGAACGGCTGGGGTTCCTGCAGAACGCAGTGGGCGCCATCGCCGGCCCGTTCGACAGTTTCCTGGCGCTGCGCGGCATCAAGACGCTGGCGCTGCGGGTCGAGCGCCATTGCCAGAACGGACTGGAGCTGGCCGGCTGGCTGGAAAGCCTGCCCGAGGTGGCGCGTGTCCATTATCCGGGCTTGCGCTCGCATCCCCAGCATGAGCTGGCGAAGCGCCAGATGCAAGGCTACGGCGGCATCATCTCGGTCGACCTGAAAACCGACCTGGCCGGTGCCCGGCGCTTCCTGGAGCGTTGCGAAATTTTCGCCCTGGCGGAAAGCCTGGGCGGCGTCGAAAGCCTGATCGAGCATCCTGCCATCATGACGCATGCGACGATTCCGGCGGCCCATCGGGCGACGCTGGGAATTACCGATTCGCTGGTCCGGCTGTCGGTCGGAGTCGAGAATGTTGCCGACCTGAAGAAGGATTTGCAAAACGCCTTTAGCGCGATGCAAGCATGAGCGAGACCTTGCAAGACTGGGAGGCGCGGGTAGCAGCGTTGTGGCGGCAGCTCGATGCCATCACGCCGGAACAACTGGTGGCGCAAGCCGACGCGCTGGCTGCCGAGCGGCCGGCGGACGACGCTCTGGGGCTGTTCGAGCGCGCTTGCGCGCGCGACACCGCCGGCCTGGAAGCGGAGGCGGAGCCGTTGTACCGGGCAGCGCTGGCCAGCGGACGGCTGGATCCATACCGCCAGGCGCGGGCATCGATACAGCTTGCCAGCACTTTGCGTTTGCTCGGGCGGCTGGAGGAAAGCGAAAGCCTGGTCAGCGTCCAGCTGCGGCGCTATGACGAGCCAGCCTACGGCAAGGCCTTGTACGACGAAACCCGCGCCACGCTGGCGCTCACCTACCTGGTGCAGGGCAGGGCGGTGGAAGCGGCCTGCCTGGCGCTTACCACGCTGGCGCCGCATTTGTCGCGCTATAACCGTTCGGTGGCGGGCAACGCCGCGGAAATTCTCAAGAACGCCGCGCTGGCGTCGAGCTGGTCTTGATGGACGGCTGAAGTTGCTTCGCCTCCGTAGCAAGCAAAAGCCCGGTCCGCCTGCGCAAGC
>NZ_JAGQEE010000006.1 GCF_018304945.1 Collimonas humicola
TTACGAGGGAGGGCTGATTGGTGCGGCGGAAAAAATAGCGAAGGAGATTGTGGGGGAGGCTCCCTGGCTCGCACTGGGTGCAGGCAGCAGAGAGGCAATGAAAGCGTATGTCAGTGCATCGCTCGATGCCGCGCTGGAAGAAAAGGGAGAGGAAGCTGCTACGTCAGTCAGTGACGAGGGCCCTACAGCGACACACGGAGAAACGCTCAGACCGTTGAATGCCAGAGAGGAGCTGTCGCGTATGGCGGCCGACTCTTCTGACCCGAAGCTTCGGGCACTCGCTGCGCGCTTGCTGAGACAGCCTGGCGTTGAGGATATTCGGCTGTGGCAGTCGAATCTCAACGACCGTAGCTTTTATGACCTGTCCGGCCGCTGGATAAAACTGAGCGCTGATGCGTCGGACTGGGAAAAGATGCACGAAATGACCCACAGTCTGACCGCACATAAATTGCGGTACGGACTGAAGAACCCGTCGTCAGAGCTGGGGCAACAGGTCGCGCAGCTCGATACCCTGCGCAAGAAAGCAAAGGACGCTTATAAGGGTACTGATAAAAATACTTTGTATTACCTGAAAGACATGGATGAGTTCGTGGCCGGGCTGTACTCCGGCAACAGCGACTTCATCGACCATCTGAGCGCCATAGATACAGAAGGCAGGAGTCTGTTGTCGCTGGTGATGGAGGCCATTTGTCTGATACTGGGTCTTACCACGGAGCACGAGACTGCCCTGACCCGGGCAATGGGATTGACCGATAAGGTAATGGGTACACCACTGGCTACAGCAGACGAAAGGGAAGAGGGGAAATTATACCTCATTTCAGGCCCCTCGTCGGGAACCACAAGCTTTAAAAACACTGCCTCTGCCCGGAGTAGACCCTCTGCTCCTGCCAAGAAAATATCTTCCGAGCCGCCGACCAGGGCAAGTGCCGCCAACTGGACCACCTTTGATGGTAATAAAATATCCGGTGCATCGCGTGATGAATTGGTCGGATGGCTTGCCGGCCTCACTCGGTATTCAAGAGGTCAATGGTTTTCCTCGCGTAGCTTTGCAAATGATTTTGACACAGATCTTAAAATTTATCTTGCTGAACAATATTTTATTTATGATGAAATGATTTCAGGATCTGATTATTTTAAGTGGGTGAGCGATTTTAAGAAATGGCCCGTTAATTTTCAGAGAGACAATAGAGTGGTGGGTCTGCTTCGTGACCCCAGGTCGCCGGCTGATTTTCCATCAGGAAAGGGATTTTTATTCACCCTTAAGGATAAACAAGGGAATGTTTTATTTTCTAAAACATATTTCCCACAAGGAAGTGGCAATGATATCAACAGCGACGGGGTGTGGCATAAAAATATTCTTGAACAAATAGAAGCTGATATGAATACCCTTCCGGAGGATAAACGTATTAGCATTTCTCATATAACAAGTAGTTATAATAGTACTCAGCCTGTTATTGAATCAGGTGCCATACCTAAGAATGGTCGTAATATATTTGTCGCCGGACAAAATAGCCTGGTTTCAACTGCAAATTTTGAGTTCGTGAATGCAACTGATAACACTATAACAGCTCCGGTAAGAAATGAAGCGCTTGGCGAGGATGCATCGGGTGCTGAAGGAGGTGCTCAGCAGCAGGCGCCGCAAGTGAGTTCCCCGGACGGGTCTGGTAAAAAAGTGGTAGAAAAAACGCATATTCAGGGGACAAAAATCTGGGAGTCTGATAATCAGCAGACATTTTCCTTACAAGGAGAAAGAGATCTGGTTGCTGGTGAAAAAATACTGGTATCAGTTACAGATGGACAGGGCCTTGTGGAGTATACGGAAATTACCATTCCTGCTGAGAATCTCGATAAGAGTAAATGGCCGACTTATGTTGCCTCAAAAATAAACAGCGTCATGGAACGCGCTCGGGTAGGGGATATTGATAGTCAGAATCCGACAGCGCCCATTGGCCTGAAAACTGCTGGTGGTAACTATTTGTGGACCACGAACGGTGAAGTTGCGGAATGGCAAGTCGTCAAAGGAGGAACAGCTGCGGCTCTGCCAGCACGGAATAACGTGCAATGGCGAGTTCCAGCCAGTGGCACCGGGGCGACAACTCCATCCAGATTGGCTTTTCCGCGCCCGCCATACTCTGATGAGCGACTGGTTGTTTGGGTTGAAGATAAAAATAGCGGTACATTAATTGAGAGGCTGGAGGTCCCAGCTATTCAAGACCCAGATGGAGAGAAATTGGGTGACGAAATTAATAAGCGTGCCAGTCATCTTCGGGTTGGTGAACTGTCTCAGGGAAAGATTGTCCCCTCGAATTACGTCGAGGATAATATTTTCTGGGTGGATGATGAGAATTATGTCGTCAAGTATGCCCTGGTTCCTGTAGAGACCCTTGATAAAAACTTGCAATTACAACAGCGTCATCAACTCCTGAGTCGGATCCACAAAAATCCTGCAGAAACTCGAGCGTTTTTTGCTTATGGAAAGCATCATCCATACACTGCATTGGATCGTGCTGAAATAAATAGATTGCTAACAATGAGCGATAACGACCGGCCTGGAGAAATTTCACAAATAGAAACAGAATTAAGAAGCCCTGATCTTTCGACCCAGCAGATGCTTAATAATGAGTTGTGGATTGATGAAGAGAAAAATTTTATTAATGATATTGTTACATTTAGAACCAGCAAGCCATTGTCGGCGGGTTCGCCTGCAGAGGATACCTCTTTTGCCAAAGCTAAAACAGATGCCCTTCGTTATTTCTTGAATAAATACCCGAATCTGGCGGGGGGAACTGGCATTTCATCAACTACAACCGACCAGCATCAATTACTGGAGGCAGTGAATTCCATTTATAAAAATATGACTATTGAGCAACAAAATGATTTTGTTTTCGCTACTGCATTGAATTGGAAGCTTGCAACGGACTCCAGTTTTCAAAACCAGATTTCTACCCTGACGACGGGAACGACTCTTGATTTATTCGCACTCCGCGAGGAAGTGATTACGGATTATGAGACCGCAGTCTCGAAACATATATTCGGTAACGCAGATTCAATCACCGATAACTTTAAATCTCGCGAAGAATCTGGAACGGATGAAAAATATTTCAAGCAGTATGCTGATTACATTAAAAATAATCTTGATGATGTGGCTAAAAGGACGTCCCAGCTGCTGGGAAGTCAATCTGGTATCAATAGCTTTGATATGAATCGCTCGGTCAGTAAAAGTGTGAAAATAAATATGAAGGTGCCGGTTTATGTCGAAAACAAATCCTCTTATAGCTACGAGAGAGTAGAAAGGAATCACCCTGCGACTGGTGATATTCATTTATTTAAGACCGATAGCGGACGTTATTTTATCTACAGTTCAGTAGGCGGATCGGTATTCCTGAAAGAAGTGAAGGATACCTTTACTGAAACTGAATTGGAGAACATGCTAAATGGGACAATTGATCCCCAATCGGGGATAAAACTGGAGAGCCTGTTCCGTGAAGAAATCTCACTGGATGATGTCAGCACTCAAGGTGGATATGAATCATTTAATAAAACTAAGAGACCTGGTGAATCAAGCCGAGGTAAGTATAATTTCAGTGCAACAATTGAAAGTAATGGTAATTTAAAAACAAAGCTAGATACTTTGAACTCAGCCTACCTTCGCAGCACAGTAGCTCAACATAGGGAACAGAATTTTAAGCTGAATAGTTGGGAAAAATTTCGTGATGCGATAATCCCTTTTTATAAGCGCTGGAGCCGCTCCTCTAAAGATCCGACTTATAAACACAGCGATGAAGATTCGTATAACGATTTAATGAGTTTATTTGGATTATTCTCTGTTGGTGCTGCGGGCCGTACTGGCCTAGCAAGAGCTGGCAGGGCAACGTCAGGCGTACTTCGTAACGGCAGGCCCGCTAGTGCGCGAGCCATGCAGGCAATGATTGGTCGGGGCGCACAGGCCGCTGCGCCTGGGCTTCGTGAAGCGCTAAAGGGAATGGCAACACAGCTAGCCAGTGAAGCGTTTCCTCCACTGGATTTGGTCAGAGCGGCTCGTGCGGGTGTCGGGTATACACGACGCGCATTCACGAGAACTGGTAATATCAATGGGCTTCAGAGTATGGCTGAGGGGAGCCAATCCATTCTGAGTAATACGCCATTCAGGCCTCAAAACAGTGTTAATGTCGACCTATCCGACGCACAACGCTATCAGCCATTTGGTTATAATTCTGTCAATGCCCCGAAAAATTTATTTACAAAAGACGGAAAAATATATCTTAGAAGGAACGATGGAATTTTCGAACTGGACGCAAGGCATGGAGGCAGAACGTTAAGAGTTCGAGTACCTGGCCAGCCATCTCATACTGGCCCAGAAATAATACATACAAACCAGGGCTTTATAAGGAAGGAGCCCAGTGGGCTAGGGGGAGGGAGGAGTTGGGCAGGATCGCGTATACCACTGGGTGATATGCGCGGCAAACCCATTCGGGGTACTCTCGGACGTGATCTCTACGGTCAGGATAATCCGCTTTCAAAACCTCGATCGGATGGGAGTAAAACAGGTCCATGGCCAGGTGCGGGTGGAACGATGCCCGAGGATATGCCAATTAAAGAAATACCGCGAGTAACGGAAGAGCCGTGGGAAGGCGCACGTGGAACGATGTCCGGGGGTACGGAAGGCCAAGGGAGAAGTGGAGGATCACACACTAGAGGTTTGCTTAACGCTAATCATCAGCATCCTAGAAGGTTGGGAACTAATCCAATTCTCAGAGATGGGACAGAACAAATTATTCATACGCGGACAACTTATTCGGGCGTAAAACAGGAAGTCACCAGGAAGTATGTCGGTAGGGATGTCATAGTGTACTCCGTTAAAGGGGACCCGGCTGGAAAGGTCGAGGTGAGCGCTCATGGCGGATTTTACCCTCATACGAATACAATGCGAGTACGTCAGGGAGAAACCATAGAATTTCGGGCCCCTCATGGCGATGAGTTAATCGATGCTGGTGTCGGCGTGCCAAATACTGGTGCAAGGCCACATTCAGTCGTGACGGCGCGATCCACTCGCATAGATTGGAATCAACGCTCAAATCCTAGGTCCCCTGGTAGCTCACACCCTCCACCTGTAACTGAATATAATGCGCGGGGGACCTCCCAACAAGGACGAGTTCGGAATTATAAATTGATGCATTACGAGAATGACACTGAGGCTGGTATTGCAGGGGCTTTAACTCATAATCGAACGCTGGTTGGGCAAGGAGCACCGGGCGTGACGAAATACGATATCGTAACGATCAGAAATCGCTGGTATAGCGAAGTAAACGAACCGACTTTTGAAAGCGTAATTAAGACACTGAAGACACTCCCTAATCCCCCCACCACATTTACTGCTAATTTCTGTCGATCCAATTATCTTCGGGCATTTCCTGGTAGCACTCGTACTGGACTTGCGCCGGGTAAATATGCGGTCCGCGGACAGAGACGCACCTACGACATTAGTAGTGGTCCACCGTATAAGTTGTTGTCCAGCACTCCAATTGTAACGCTTATTAGAATACCATCCGCCACACATGAACCATTGGGGGATGAAAGTGTGGAGATTGACCTGGATGAATATACTCTCATTGAGGAGAGTGAAGATGACATGATGAACACCACCACTCAAGGCTCCCTTTCCGATCTTTTGAATGATGAAAGTGGGGAGATTGATTTGGATGACTATGCCCTCATTGAGGATAGTGAAAATTCACCCTCTCAGTTTAGCACATCATCCTCTCAGTTGAGTACATCATCCTCTCAGTTGAGTACATCATCCTCTCAGTTGGATAATGGTTCACCTAATATATAATTCGAAAACTTGGACAGAGAACAAATGCTAAGCAATGAGGCCCGCTCCACAGGTCAAGATGACACCGTAGATGTGACGAGCAATTTTTCGATGATTGAAAGAGTCTTACTCGCTACGGGTACAGATCGGGAATCGCGCTCCGCCCTATTGCCACCATATTTTTCCGCAGGTCTTAAAAACAAACTGACCGAGCCAACGTTCCTGTCAGCATTCCGACGTGCCCGTCGGCCTGGAGCATGACGGGGTAATCCCCCGGGGCGACTATCTAGTTTGAATTCAGGAAAATGGCAGCCCCGCTCGGAAGTTGTTAACATAGAAACGTTGCTATGACCCGAAACCTGTTTGGAATTATATTATTTTGGCATTAGCAGAACCGGCGGGCTTCTCATCATGTTCAAGGCCCAATGTTATATCGTTTGTCTTATTTAGAATTGTAAGTCCTTGTTTTGGTTGAGATCTCATTCAAGACTTTATTCTGACGAAATAATGGGAGGGAATTTTGGGGCGGGGCAAGGAAGCCGCCCGCGGTCTTTGAAGCAAAGGCCGCAGGCAGTGTAAAACGGCTGTTTTCAGGCTGCCTTGGGATAGTCCAGCCTCAGCACCGGATTGCCCAGGGCAAGGCCGCCGCTGACGTGCCAGGCGTTCCGGTAGCCGAGCCGGCGCAGGCAAGCGACGGCTTTGTCGCTGCGGTTGCCGCTGCGGCAGAAAAACACCAGAGGCACGGGAGCGCCACGCAGCCATAGACTCAGATGAGAGGCAAGGCGGCTGAGCGGCACATGCAGGACCGTTTGGCCGGGCGCCGAAGTCATTCCTGCCGCATGTTCATAAGCTTCGCGCACGTCAACCAGCAGTGCCCCCGGATGGGCGGCAAGGAATTGCGCAAGTGCGGCAGCTTCCAGGTGCATGCCGCTGGCGCTTTCTTCATGCGCAGGGTTTTGCTCCGCGCGCAGGCTGGTGCACAGCCGGCCGGTTTCATCGCGCGCCGGGCATAACAGCGTGTCCGGCTCGATCAGCGTGGACTCGATCGCCGCCGCCGGCAATTCGCCGATGAAGGCAAAATGCGGCGCAAACGGTTCTTCTCCGGCGCTTCCCAGCAAATAGGCCTGGTGCTCACCCTGCCTCTTGCACAGGAATTTCCGTTCACCCAGTCTCAGCTCGGAACTGCCCGGTGCCGGCCAGCCAAAGGCATCGTTGCCAGCGCCAGGTCCGGCATCGCTGCCCAGGGCCCGGGCCAGTTCGCAGCGGGCGCTGTCCTGCATTGGCAGTGCCTTGGTGCTGAGAATGGCGCGCAGCTGATAACCGTGGTTGCGCACATAAGCGGTCAGCCGCGGCGCCAGCAATGCCGACGGATCGATGATGACGCAGCTGCGGCTGGCGTCATCCGCCACCAGCCAGGCATTGGCGCCGTCCAGGTTGAAGCGGACTACCGGGTCGGCGGCAGCCGATGGCGCGGCGGCAGCGCCCTGGCGCCAGGCGAGGCCGCAATGTTCGATGCGCGCGCAGGCAGCGCTGATGAAGGCATCGTCGGCAAGCGGTCCGAACGACATGCGGATCGCGGAACTGCTGCGCCAGAGCGGCAGCTGCATCGCGTCCAGCACATAGCTGGGGGCGCTCTTGGCGGCGGAGCAGGCGCTGCCCGAGCTGACCCGCAGCTGGGCGGCGTCGAACAGGTCCAGCAATTCCTTGCTGGCCAGCCCCGGCACGGAGAAGTTGAGCGTGGTCGGCAGGGTCTTTTCCAGCGGCTGATTGAACACGATGTCGGGAAAGGCAAGCCGCAGGCTGGCGATCAGGCGTGCACGGAAGCCATGCAGCTGCTGGTGGCTGCGGAAGGTGACGCCGTCTTCCAGGGCGCCCAGGACCGCACCGAGGGCGGCGATGCCAGCCATGTTTTCGGTGCCGGAGCGTTGTCCGGATTCCTGGCCTCCGCCCATGATCAATGGCGTGAAAGGCGCTCCCGGCCGGACGTACAGCATGCCTACGCCTTTTGGCGCATACAGCTTGTGTCCGGAAAACGTCGCATAGTCGATGCGTGTCGCCGCCAAGTCCAGCTGCATCTTGCCCAGCGCCTGGACACAGTCGACCAGCCAGTAAGCGTCGCTGCCGCTTTGCTGCAATATGGCTTCGATCTGGGCCAGCTCGGAGATGACACCGGTTTCATTGTTGGCAGCCATGGTGCATACCAGCGCAGCATCGCCGGCCAGCAGGCGCAGGGCTTCGAGGTCATGCTGGCCATCCTGGTCGACCGGCAGTTTCTTCAATTCCAGGTTCAATCCCAGCAAACGATTCCAGTGCATCAGGCTTTCCGGCACGGCCTTGTGCTCCGTGGCGCCGTAGAGCAAAAACTTGCCGATGCGCTGGCCGGCCGACTGCCGTTCACGCAAGGCGCACAGCGCGGACAGCACCGCGGTCTGGATGCCCTCGGTAGCGCCGCTGTTGAACATCAGGCGGCCGTCGCCGGCGCCGAGCAGGCGCGCGGCGCGCTGGCGCACCTGGCTCATCAGGGTCTTGGCCCGGATGCCGGTGGCATGGCTGCTGCTTGGGTTGCCAAAGCATTCTTTCATCGCCCGGGCGGCTGCGTCAATCGCGGCGGGCAGGACTGCTGTGGTGGCGTTGGCATCGAGATATATTTCAGTCATCGTTTTTCATCGGACAGTAAGCTTGTCAATAGTCTACTGTTTCCGATGAATGAAGACATTCTAAAAATACCGGAATTTTGCTAAAATGGAGAATATTTATACCTATATATATTACAAAACAGCATGAACACACTTGATAAGTTTGATCACGCCATTCTGGCGGCGCTGCAGATCGATGGCAGCCTGTCCGTCGCCGCACTCAGCGAAAAGATCGACCTGTCCAGCACGCCATGCTGGAAACGCCTGAAACGGCTGGAAGAAGAGGGCTATATCGAGCGCCGCGTCGCCATCGTCAACCGCGAGAAGATCGGTTTGCCGGTGACAGTGTTCGTCAGCGTGCGCACCGGCCAGCACGACGAGAAATGGCTGTCGAAGTTCGCGGCGGCGGTGATGGCCTTGCCGGAAGTCCAGGAATTCCACCGTATGAGCGGCGATGTCGATTATTTATTGAAAGTCGTCACGACGGACATCCAGGGGTATGACGCCATTTACAAAAAATTGATCAAGATCACGCAGTTGCATAGCGTGTCATCGGCATTCTCGATGGAACAGATCAAATCCACCACGGCGCTGCCGCTGGGGCTGGTAGCGAAGACCGGATGACCGGATTGCGGTGAATCCGGCCTTTGCCTGCCGCAGCTTGAACGCGCCGGCCGTCAAGGCATTTGCAGGGGAATCGACATTTCGTGGCGGAACAGATTGCCCGGATCGATTTTCTGTTTCAGCGCAACCAGGAACTGCGCCTTGTCCATGTAGTACAGGGCAGGCCATTGCGGATCGACCCTGGTGTGTGCCGGGTCGCTGTATTTCATGTCGATATCGGGATAATTGATGTAGCAGCCTTGCCAGTCGCGCGAAGGGTAGGGCTTGCCGGAGCCGGCTTCGGGCGTATAAGCCAGGATGTAGGCATGGTACAGGCGGCTTAGCCAGGCCATGTGGAATTCATCGTCGGCGGCATCGGTCCAGTAGGTCTGGAACTGGCTTTTCAAGATCGACTCCCGCTGCGGTACGCAGGTTTCATGGCTGCCCATGAATGCATTGACGGCGCCGCCATACGAGTCGATCTGCACCAGCGAGGCGTTGAGCCGCGGATCGTTGCCGTAGACGTACAGCACTTCCCACAGCTGGTCGCTGCCGGCGACCGGCGCCGCCAGCGTCGGCTTGACCTGATAGCTCGATTTGTACTTGCCGCGGCGGTTGTCGCCGGAGCCGTTGAACATCTGCGTCAGCGCAATCCAGTCCATGCGGCGCGCATTGCTGATGGCATCCTGGACGCGCATATCCATGCCTGCATTCTTGTGGCGTTTCGGCGCGATATTCGGTTCCATGAAGGCATCGTTGAGGCGCGCGGGCAGTCCGGGGATATGGGTCATGGCGTTGACAAAATCGATGAACGGACCGTCCTTGCCGTTGCCGACATTGCCGTCGACGTCGGTGTACTGGATCACCAGGCCGATATTGCCGGCTGCCCGCGCATTCAGCTTGAACAGGGTGAACAGGCCGCCGTTGCCGTTGTGCGGCGCATTCCACTCGCTGTCGTGCCGCGCGAACCATTCGCCATAAGTATCCAGCAAGCGTTTCAGCGCGCTGGCGCCGCCGGCTTGCTGGAGGTCGTCCCAGGCATAGCTCAAGGCGAGGAAGTAAGCTTCTTTCGGCGCTTCCGGCAAATCCTTGAAGTAATAGTTCAGGATGATGCCGAAGTTGCCGCCGCCGGCGCCGCGGCAGGCAATGAACAGGTCGCGCTCGACGCCGTCGGAGGCCAGGTTCACGTGCCTCGCTGTCAGCCCTGTGCCTGTGCTGTCGGGCACCAGGATATCCACGCCCGCGAGCCAGTCGACGGTCAGGCCATGCAGGCGCGACAGCAAGCCGTAGCCGCCGCCGACGATGTGGCCGCCGGAACCGACCGAATAGCAGGTGCCGCCCGGCAGCGTCTTGCCGGTGCGCTTGTACAGGTCGACATAAGCGTCCCAGTTTTGATTGCCGGCGGACACCCTGAATTTGTACCGGGCCGGATTGGCCGGCAGGACCTGGGACGCCAGGTCTTCGTTGCGGGAGTAATCCATGCCGGTCATCAGGCCGACGTCGATGATGGCTAGTTTTTCGCCTGCGGATAATTTGTTGGAGACGAAGCCCTCGTAGCAATGGCCGCCGCTGCGCACCGTGATGCGATTGCCGTTTTTGAGCGCAGCATTGGCAGCCTGCAAGGTTTCCTGCCAGGTCTTGCACACGTAAATGCTGCCGGCGCCCGCATCGGGAGCGGCAGGGAAGCGCAGATTGAAGCCCTTCTGCAAGGCCTCGTGGCGGCGATCTTCATTGGTTACCTGTACAAAATCAGACATGCTTGTTCTCCGTCAGGTTGGATTGTGCTGCGAGGATTTTCATGGCTGCCGGCGGGAATGCCTGAGGCCGTGGATTCCGGCCAGCCGCCTGTGCGGATTCGCCGCCTTACTTTTTCGCGGCGCTGGCAACGATATTGACATCGCTGCAGTTGTAGAATCCCTCTCCGGCCGAGTCAACGCGCTGCCAACGGGTATACAGAACGCGTTTGCCCAGCGTGTCCTTGAGATCCACATTCATCTCGTAGTAACCGGCCACCGGCTTGACGTCGTCGAAGCGGCCGACTTCTTCCAGGTCGTTCCAGGTAAGGCTGGCCTTGGTCGGGTCGTAGCCCGGCTTGGAAAGATAAATCACCCAGAAACTGGGATCATGCGCCATGGTGGCCTTGAATTTCAGGCGCATCGCCTGGTTCTGGTCCTTGGTGACGGTGCTGGTATGCCAGTCAGGCGAGGGCAGGTCCATCCCGGATTTGTCGTTGCCGGGAACGCTGTTGCCGGCGGAGCACAACTGATGATCAGGGATGGCTTTTTTGACTTCCTCAAAATCGTTGTAATTCGGAATGTTCTTGGCGTATTCGTTCCATTGATTGAACTGGATTGTGGCCTGACTCTGATTGTTGTCGTGTTTTTTATACACTTCCTGATAAGCAGCCCTGCAGGCAGGATTCTTGATGCCCGAGCCGTCTGCCGGCCAGTTGAAATCCTGGGCCTTGTAGCAGTTCAGTTGCCGTGCAATGGGAAATTCCACCGCGCCATGCCTGGCCTCGGCGTGCGCGCCCAGGCAAAGCGCCTGAAAAGCCAGTCCGCAAGCGATGTGACGAATTTTCATACCGACTCCTTTTTGAGTTGAGAACGGTCATTACACTGCTTCTTTCGTTTCGGCGTCACTGTCACAGTTGGCAGGTCGGCATGAGCGCAGCAGCATTCCGCTATTGTGCAAAGGGTGATGCAAAACGCGAATGCAAGTAGAATCCAGCCTTTGCTTCAATCTGCGTTGCTGCCGGCTGCACACCTTCCCATGTTTGTTAAATTCACACTGACCGCCGAGGCCTCCGCATGAGCGCGCCGGGCTTGAGCTGCCGTCCCGATTGCGGCGCCTGTTGCACGGCGCCGTCGATCTCCTCGGCCATTCCCGGCATGCCGAATGGCAAACCGGCAGGCGTGCGCTGCATTCAGCTGGATCCGGCCAACCTGTGCCGGATTTTCGGCAGCCCGGAACGGCCTGCGGTGTGCGCCAGTTTGCAGCCTGCTCCGGACATGTGCGGCAGCTCGCGCGAGCAAGCGATGCATTACCTGGCAACGCTTGAGCAATTGACAGCGGGGTAGAATCGACGCGGTTGCATCTCGCTGCCGCATTTGCCTATTGCCCGAAAACAAGGAAATCTGAATGAAATCAAACCGGTCTATGTCTGGCAGGGCTGTTTCCCTGCTGCTGGCCTTGTCTGCCGCACTGCTGCTGGCGTCCTGCGCCGCCTTGATAGGACCGCGCGATGTCGCTTTCCCGCTGGCCAAACTGCAGCAATCGGTGGACAAGCGCCTGCCGTTTTCGCAGCGCTACCTGGGCATTTTCGAGATTACCGCCAGCAGGGCCGTGCTCGCCCTGCCGCCTGAGCAGAACCGCCTGGCCATGAATACTGACGTCACGGTGGCGCTGCCGCTGCTGGGCAAGTCGTGGAGCGGTACGATGGCCATCTCCGGCATCCTGACCCTGGACAACCCGCACAATGCGGTAACCCTGGCCGAACCGAAACTGGACAGCCTGGCATTGAATGGCCTGGACGGCAGCTATGCCGCACAGGTCACGCAGGTCGGCAATCTGCTGGCGCGCCAGCTGCTGGCCAGCCTGCCGCTGTATACTTTCAAGCCGGAAGACCTGCGCTATGCCGGCGTGGCGTTCATGCCGACCCGCATCGCCACCAGGCCGGAAAACCTGGTGGTTACCTTCGAACCGGTAAAATAGTGCGCTTTCTTTAAGAAAACGTTCGTTACAGGCTTACGGCCGCAACGGTATCATTCGTCCTGCCGCGCTATTTTCTTACTCTCTTATTACTTTCTTATCATTCCCACACTACATGGATATATTTCTCGCGTTAAAAGTCCTGATCATGGGCCTGGTCGAGGGCTTTACCGAGTTCCTGCCGATCTCGTCCACCGGTCACCTGATCCTGGCCGGCAGCCTGCTGGACTTTACCGCCGATATCGGCCGCGAGAAAGCTGAAGTATTCGAAATCGCCATCCAGGCCGGCGCCATTTTCGCGGTCTGCTGGGAATACCGCGCGCGCATTGCCGCCGTGCTGCGCGGCTTGTCCAGCGATCCCAAGGCGCGCAAGCTGGTGCTCAACCTGATCATTGCGTTCATGCCTGCTGCGATCCTGGGCCTGCTGTTCAGCAAGATGATCAAGGAAAAGCTGTTTGCGCCGCTGCCGGTGGCGATTGCGCTGATCGTCGGCGGCTTCGTGATTCTCTGGGTCGAGCGCCGCAACAACGCCCTCGGCAAGGCCGGCAGCAGCGTCGCGCGGGTGGATTCGGTCGACGACATGACGGCGCTGGACGCCTTGAAGATCGGCTTCGCCCAGGCTTTCGCGCTGATCCCCGGCACCAGCCGCTCCGGCGCTACGATTATCGGCGGCATGATGTTTGGGCTGTCGCGCAAGGCCGCCACCGAATTTTCCTTCTTCCTGGCGATCCCGACCCTGTTTGCCGCCACCATCTATTCCCTGTATAAAGACCGCGCGCTGCTGTCGGCGAGCGATATCCCGCTGTTTTCGATCGGCACCGCGGCGGCCTTCGTTTCCGCTTTCCTGTGCGTGCGCTGGCTGCTGCGTTATATCAGCAGCCATGATTTCACCGCGTTTGCGTGGTATCGCATCGTCTTCGGCCTGGTGGTGATCGTGACGGGTTATACCGGCTGGGTCAGCTGGGTGCATTGACGCCATCCGGGAAGGCAGTGCTGAACCGGTTTTTAGTACAGTAAAAAATTGTAATCATCCAATCCTGAACAGGAGAATGTTGTGGCAAGTGTATGTTCCGCTGGTACCGATATCGGGTTTGCATCGCTAGACTATTTACAGGTCGCGATTCTGGGCGTGATTCAGGGCATCTCTGAGTTATTGCCGATTTCTTCCACCGCGCATATGCGCATCGTGCCGGCAGTGCTGGGCTGGCATGATCCGGGCTCGGCGTTCTCGGCGGCGATGCAGCTGGCGGCGCTGGCGGCGGTGGTGAGCTATTTCTGGCGCGATGTGCGCGAAGTCACAATGGGCAGCATCAATGCGGTGCGCCAGCGCGATTTCAGCAGTCCGTCGTTCCGTCTCGGCGTGGCGATCATCCTGGCCACCATCCCGATCGGGATTGCCGGCCTGGCGCTGTCGCACGTGCTGAACGCTTGCGGTTCGCCGCTGCGCAGCCTGAGCGTGATCGGCTATGCCTGTATCGCCATGGGCGTGCTGCTGGCGCTGGCGGAAGTCAGCTGCAAGCATCGCCGCACCGTCGGCGAAATGCGCTTGCGCGATGCGATTATCGTCGGCCTGGCGCAAGTCGGCGCCCTGATTCCAGGCGTGTCGCGCTCCGGTTCGACCCTGACAGCTGCCCTGTTCCTGAATTTCAAGCGCGAGGAAGCAGCGCGCTTCTCCTTCCTGCTCGGCTTGCCGGCGATTGCCCTGGCCGGCTTGAAAGAGCTGCTGGTGCTGTTCCATCTGCACATGCCGCTGGAAACCTGGATGCTGCTGATTTTCGGCCTGCTGGTGGCCAGCGTTTCCGCCTTCGGCGCGATCTGGGGTTTGATGAAATTCCTGGAAAAATTCTCTACCTGGCCGTTCATCGTCTATCGCATCGCCCTCGGGATTTTCCTGCTGCTGGCGGTCAACAACGGTTTCCTAAGTTAAATCAAGTAAAGCAAAGTCAACGTATTTAATGCCAAATTCAGCACAAGCAGCATCGGCCGATCCGCAAGCATTGCATATACTGCAAACGGTCTTCGGCTATCCCTCGTTTCGTGGCCAGCAGGCTGAAATCGTCAGCCATGTAGCCAGCGGCGGGGATGCGCTGGTGCTGATGCCGACCGGCGGCGGCAAGTCGCTGTGCTATCAGATCCCGGCCCTGTTGCGCGACGGCGTCGGCGTGGTGGTGTCGCCGCTGATCGCGCTGATGCAGGACCAGGTCGATGCGCTGGCGGAAGTTGGTGTGCGCGCAGCCTTCCTCAATTCAACCCAGACCTACGAAGAAGCGGCGCAGATCGAGCGCCGCGTGCGCAACGGCGACCTCGACCTCGTCTACGTAGCGCCGGAGCGCCTGCTGACGCCGCGCTGCCTGGAGCTGCTGGAGTCGTCGAAGATCGCCCTGTTCGCCATCGACGAAGCGCATTGCGTATCCCAATGGGGGCATGATTTCCGGCCGGAATACATCAAGCTGTCGATCTTGCACGAGCGCTTTCCGCAAGTGCCGAGGATTGCGCTGACGGCCACCGCCGACCAGCAGACCCGCGAAGAAATCGCGCTGCGCCTGCAGCTGGAAGACGGGGCGCGTTTTGTTTCTTCCTTCGACCGCCCCAACATCCGCTACCAGATAGTAGAAAAAGGCAACGGCCGCAAGCAGCTGCTTGATTTCATCGAAAGCGAGCATGTCGGCGACGCCGGCATCGTGTATTGCCTGTCGCGCAAGAAGGTGGAAGAAACCGCGGAATTCCTGGTGCAGCAGGGGATCACCGCCTTGCCGTATCACGCCGGCATGGACTACGCGCAGCGCACCAAGAACCAGGGGCGTTTCCTGCGCGAAGACGGCATCGTGATGTGCGCCACCATCGCTTTCGGCATGGGCATCGACAAGCCGGACGTGCGCTTCGTCGCCCACCTGGACCTGCCGAAAAGCATCGAGGGCTATTACCAGGAAACCGGCCGCGCCGGCCGCGATGGCGGCCCGGCCAATGCCTGGATGGCGTATGGTCTGCAGGATGTGGTGCAGCAGCGCCGCATGATCGATGAATCGGAAGCCGGCGAGACTTTCAAGCGCGTGCTCGGCATCAAGCTGGACGCCATGCTCGGCCTCTGCGAAACCCTGCATTGCCGGCGCGTGCGGCTGCTGGACTATTTCGGCCAGAGTTCCGAACGCTGCGGCAACTGCGATACCTGTATGAATCCGCCGGTTTCCTTCGATGCTACGGTGGTGGTGCAAAAGCTGCTGTCGACCATCTACCGGGTTGACCAGCGTTTCGGCGCCATGCACGTGATGGATGTGTTGCGCGGCATCGATTCCGATAAGATCAAGCAGTGGCGCCACGATCAGCTCTCCACCTTCGGTATCGGCAGTGACCGCAGCGAAGCGGAATGGCGCGCCATTCTGCGGCAGTCGATTGCGCTCGGCCTGATCACGGTCGACCACGAAGCCTACAGCGCGCTCAAGCTGACCGACGCCGCGCGGCCGGTGCTGAAGGGCGAGCACCCGGTGCAGCTGCGGCAATACCAGAAGCCGGTCAAGCAGAAGCGCAGCAGCGGCAAATCCAAGGGCTATGTCGAAACCGATCTGTCGGCGCAGGAGCAGGCCATCTTCGAGAAGCTGCGCTGGTGGCGGGTGGAAACCGCGCGCAAGCACAATGTGCCGGCCTATGTGATTTTCCACGACGCCACCATGCGCGAAATCGCCAAGGCGCAGCCGGCTTCGCTGGACGATCTGCGCGGCGTCAGCGGCGTCGGCGAGAAGAAGCTGGAAACCTATGGCGCAGAGATAGTCGAGCTGATTGCGGAATTCGCGTAGTACGGCGAGCGGTCATTGCCGGGGCGGCGCAAAAAAAAATCCACGACAATATTCGTGGATTTTTTTCATCTGCCGGGAAGCAAGTGAGTTGCTTAAGGCTTGGTCCCCAGGGCCGCCATCAAGGCTTGCCTGATCTTCGCTTCCTGCGGCGCCACGCCGAAACCAAGCATCACGCCTTGCGCATCGAAGAAGCGGCAAATGGTGGTGCCGCCATCGACTTCGGTTTCCCAGCGGCCGGTTGCCACCGCATGCGCAGGCGGTGGCACCAGCGCCAGCGGATAGCTCGGAGTCTTGACGATCACCGGCGAATGCTTGAGATCGATTTCGGTGTCTTCGCCATTCAAGGTCTTGGCGATCGCCCGCGCCGCGGTCAGGATCGGGGCGATATACGGCAGCGGGCTGGTGCGGCCTTCGCCGTCGATGCGGTATTCGGCGCAGTCGCCGAGCGCATAGACATCCGGCGCGCTGGTGCGGCCATGGGAATCGACCAGGATGCCGCGGCCGCTGGCCAGGTTTGCGGCTTGCGCCAGCGTCAGGTCCGGGCGCAGGCCGACGGCCGACAGGACCACATCGGCCACTACGCTATCGCCATTGGCCAGCGTGACTTTGAGCGCGCCGTCGGCGTGGTCGATGCTGCTGGCCGTGGTGCCCAGGCGCAGGTCGATGCCGCGCGCGGTGAGGGCGGCGTGCAAGCCTTGCGACAGCGGCGGCGCAGCCAGGGCTGCCAAAGGCAGGCTGTTGGGATCGATCAGCATCACCTGGTGGCCGTGGGCGGCGAGGTCGTCGGCGAATTCACAGCCGATCAGGCCGGCGCCGAGGATGACCACGCGCGCCGATGCCTGCACGTCCGGCAGCAGCTTCTCGCGGAAGGTGGCGTAATCGTCGATATGGTTGACCGACAGCACGCGCTCGGCGGCGTCGCCGGCGATGCCCAGCCGGATCGCTTGCGCGCCGACCGCGATCACCAGCTGCTCGTATTCGAAAGCGCCGCTGCTGGTGTCCACCACCTTGGCTATCGTATCGATATGCTTGACCCGGGTCTTGGTCATGATATTGGCGCCGACCTGTTCCGCCATGGCTACCGCGCTGTGCGAGATCAGCTGGGCCGCCAGTTTCTTTTGCGCGAAAGCATTCGACAGCATCGGCTTGGAATAGAAACCGCCATCGTCGGCAGTGATGATGAGCAGGGCGGCAGTCTTGTTCAGCTTGCGCACTTCACGTGCCAGCGTATAAGCAGCCATGCCGGCGCCGATGATGATAATGGGTTTCATGGATGTCCTGGGAATGATAGCGGTGAAGATTCAGCGGTGGAATGTGGTTGAGGGTGTCTTGCCGGCGGCCGCAGACGCTTGCGCTGCGGCCGCTGATTCTACAACATATGCTTAGATTTCAACCATTTCAAAGTCGGCCTTGGCGACGCCGCAATCCGGGCATTCCCAGGTCGCCGGCACGTCTTCCCACTTGGTGCCGGCGGCGATGCCGTCTTCCGGCCAGCCGGCCGCTTCGTCATAGATCAGGCCGCAAACGATGCATTGGTAAGTTTTCATGTTGTTTCCTATTTGTGTGTGTTGTGTCGGTTTTCCGTCCCGGCGGCGTTTTGCCCCGCCGCCAGGCTGCTTATATGGGTTACGCGGAGTTACGCAGCGTTCAATGCATCCAGCGCTTGCTGGTAATGATTGGCATGGCGCTCTTCCACCTTGGCCAGGGCGGCGAAACGCTTGGCCGCCTTTTCCAGGGTGCGCTTGAAATTCTCTGCATGCTCTTTCGATTCGGCAATCTGCTCGTCGTATTCGGCGACCGCGGCCTGGTTGCCTTCTTCAACCGCCAGGTGGCGGAATTTCGGATACATCTCAGTGTATTCGTAAGTCTCGCCTTCAATCGCGATTTCCAGCGATTTGGCCGGCGTCAGCTGTGCTTTCGGATACAGCAGGTCGAGATGGCCGAAGGCGTGCATGACTTCCTGGTCCGCTGTATCTTCAAAAATCCTGGCGACGTCATCGGCGCCGGCTTCGCGCGCCAGCTTGGCGAAATAGCGGTATTTTATATGGGCCATGGATTCACCGGCAAAGGCGGCTTCCAGATTTTCGATAGTGACTGATTTGTTGCTGTCTTGGTTTGCCATGGTGTGCTCTCTCTCAGTTGTTCCGGGAAGGGTGTTTTGTTGATTACCGTGAGACAGATGATAGATTTTATTTATTGAAATTGGAAATTGAATATCTTAATAGCTATGATAGATTGTGTCGTTTTGATATCGAGCGATTTTTATGGGCATGCATCTATGTGAAATTGCTATTCACCATGCGAAATTCGCATAGCTGGTTGCGGGCAGTCTGATAAAATCAAGGACTTTCACTTGTTACACTTGGGGACAGAGGCATATGGATTCGATGATCGATAAAAAAGAAGAGCTCCGCCAACAATTACGCCAAGCGGCGCTTGAATATCACGAGTTTCCGACCCCCGGGAAAATCAGCGTAACTCCTACCAAATTGCTTACCAACCAGCGCGATCTGGCGCTGGCCTACTCGCCGGGCGTGGCCGCGGCCTGTGAAGAAATCGTGGCCGATCCGGCCAATGCCTTCCGCTACACAGCGCGCGGCAACCTGGTGGCGGTCATCACCAACGGCACTGCCGTGCTGGGCCTGGGCAATATCGGGCCGCTGGCATCCAAGCCGGTGATGGAAGGCAAGGGCGTGCTGTTCAAGAAATTCGCCGGCATCGACGTCTTCGATATCGAGATCAACGAACACGATCCGGAAAAGCTGTGCGACATCATCGCCTCGCTGGAACCGACTTTCGGCGGCATCAACCTGGAAGACATCAAGGCCCCTGAATGCTTCGAGATCGAGCGCAAGCTGCGCGACCGCATGAAGATCCCGGTCTTCCACGATGACCAGCACGGCACCGCCATCATCGTCGGCGCGGCGATCCTGAACGGCCTGAAAGTGGTCGGCAAGGATATCAAGAACTGCAAGCTGGTTGTCTCCGGCGCCGGCGCTGCAGCGCTGGCCTGCCTGGACCTGATCGTCGATCTCGGCTTCCCGATTGAAAACATTTTCGTCACCGACCTGGCCGGCGTGGTCTACAAGGGCCGGGTTGAACTGATGGATCCGGACAAGGAACGCTTTGCGCGCGAGACCGATGCCCGCACCCTGGCCGAGCTGATTCCAGGCGCCGACATTTTCCTCGGCCTGTCAGCCGGCGGCGTGCTCAAGCAAGACATGGTGAAGGCGATGGGGCCGCGGCCGCTGGTGCTGGCGCTGGCCAATCCGACCCCGGAAATCCTGCCGGAAGAAGTCAAGGCAGTGCGCGACGACGCCGTCATGGCGACCGGCCGTTCGGATTATCCGAACCAGGTCAACAACGTGCTGTGCTTCCCTTACATTTTCCGCGGCGCCCTCGATTGCGGCGCCACCACCATCACGCGCGAGATGGAAATCGCTGTGGTGCACGCGATCGCTGAACTGGCGCAAGCCGAGCAGTCGGACATCGTCGCCACCACTTACGGCATCACCAACCTGTCGTTCGGCCCCGAATACATCATTCCGAAGCCGTTCGATCCGCGCCTGATGATCAAGATCGCGCCGGCAGTGGCCAAGGCTGCAGTGGCCTCGGGTGTCGCCAGCCGGCCGATCCAGGACATGGAAGCCTACATCGACAAGCTGCAGCAATTCGTCTATCGCAGCGGCACCTTCATGCGGCCATTGTTCCAGATCGCCAAGAAGACCCCGGCCGAGAAGAAACGCATCGTCTACGCCGAAGGCGAAGAAGAACGCGTCCTGCGCGCGGTGCAGGTGGTGGTCGACGAAAACCTGGCGCGTCCGATCCTGGTCGGACGTCCGGCGGTGCTGCAGCAGCGCATCGAACGTTTCGGCCTGCGCCTGAAAGCGGATGTCGATTTTGAAGTGATCAACCCGGATTTCGACGAACGCTACCGCGATTACTGGCAGACCTTCCTGGCCATGACCAAGCGCCAGGGCGTGACCGAGCAGTACGCCAAGCTGGAAATGCGCCGCCGCCACACGCTGATCGGTTCGATGGCGATCCACAAGGGCCACGCCGACGGCATGATCTGCGGTACCTATGGCACCACCAGCCTGCATCTGAACTACATCGACAAAGTCCTCGGCCGGCGCGAAGGCGTCAATGTTTACGCGGCGATGAATGCCCTGATCCTGGCGGACCGCCAATTGGTGCTGGTCGATACCCACGTCAATGAAGAACCGACGGCCGAACAGCTGGCCGAGATCACGATCCTGGCCGCGGAAGAGATGCTGCGTTTCGGCATCAAGCCGCGCGCGGCCCTGCTGTCTCATTCCAACTTCGGTTCCAGCAACAGTGCTTCGGCGCAGAAGATGCGCAATGCGCTGGCGATCATCAAGGAACTGGCGCCAGAGCTGGAAGTCGACGGCGAAATGCATGGCGACACCGCGCTTAACATCGAGCTGCGGCGTCAATTGATGCCGGACTCGACCTTGACGGGTGACGCCAACCTGCTGGTGATGCCGAATATCGATGCCGCCAATATCGCTTACAACCTGCTCAAGAACACCTGCGGCAACGGTGTCGCGGTCGGCCCGATCCTGCTGGGCTGCGCCAAGCCGGTGCACATCCTGACGCCGTCGGCGACCGTACGCCGCATCGTCAACATGACCGCCTTGTGCGTGGTGGATGCGATCTCGGTGCGTTAAGATCCGAATCAGCAGCAAGAAACGAAAGGCCCCGTTTTACCGCCGGATCATCGGCGGAAAAACGGGGCTTTTTTTTATCGCGGCAGCCATGGCGTGCTTTTTTCTTGTTCATCACAGAGCGGGTAAAAACGTGTAACGTAGCGAAAACGGCTGCACGATCATTATCAGGAGACGCGATGACCGATTTTCAGCAAAGCCCGCTGATGGGGCAGATGATGAGCCAGCCCTTGCTCATCTCCAGCATTATCCAGCACGCCGACCGCCATTTCGGCGCCAATGAAATCGTTTCGCGGCGGGTGGAAGGAGACCTGCATCGCTATACCTATAGTGATTGCCACGGCCGCGCGCGCCGGCTCGCCAATGCCCTCGCCGGCCTCGGCGTCAGGATGGGCGAGCGGGTCGCCACGCTGGCCTGGAACGGCTACCGCCACATGGAAACCTATTACGCCGTCTCCGGCGCCGGTGCGGTGCTGCATACCATCAATCCGCGCCTGCATCCGGATCTGATCGGCTATATCGCTAACCATGCGGAAGACCAGTACCTGTTCTTCGATACCTGCTTCCTGCCGCTGGTGGAAGCGGTGGCGCCGCTCAGCAAAACCATCAAAGGTTATGTCGCGCTGTGCGCCCGCGAGCACATGCCGCAGGACAGCAAGCTGCCCAATTTGCTGTGCTACGAAGAGCTGCTGGCTGCCAGCTCGGACGATTATCAGTGGCCGCAGTTCGATGAAAATTCCGCTTCCAGTCTGTGCTACACCTCCGGCACCACCGGCAATCCCAAAGGCGCCTTGTATTCGCATCGTTCGACGGTGCTGCATTCCCTGGCATCGGTTATGCCGGACACCATGAACATTTCCGGCCGCGACGCCGTGCTGCCGATCGTGCCGATGTTTCATGTGAACGCCTGGGGCTTGCCGTACGCGGTGCCGCTGACCGGCGCCAAGATGGTGTTTCCCGGACCGGGGCTGGACGGCAAATCCCTGTATGAATTGTTCGAGCAGGAGCAGGTCACCATTTCCGCCGGCGTGCCGACAGTCTGGCTCGGCCTGCTCAACCATATGGAGCAAAACCAGCTGCGCTTCTCCAGCTTCAGGCGCACCATCATCGGCGGTTCCGCCTGTCCGCCGGCGATGATGAAAAGCTTGCGCCATCGCTACGGCGTGGAGGTGGTGCATGCCTGGGGCATGACCGAGATGTCGCCGCTGGGCACCACCGGCTGCCTGCAGACAAAACATCTTTCCTTGCCGCTGGAGCAGCAGGAACTGTTGCTGCAAAAGCAGGGCCACGCCATCTACGGCGTCGACATGAAAATTGTCGACGACCTGGGCAAGGAACTGCCCTGGAATGGCGTCACTTACGGCAATCTGCTGGTCAAAGGCCCGTGGATCGTCGCCGGCTATTTCAAGAACGAGGGCGGCGAGGTGCTGCAGGACGGCTGGTTTCCCACCGGCGACGTCGCCACCATCGACGGCGACGGCTACATGCAGATCACCGACCGCAGCAAGGACGTGATCAAGTCCGGCGGCGAATGGATCAGCAGCATCGCCTTGGAAAACATCGCGATGGCGCATCCGGCGGTACAGATGGCGGCTTGCATCGGGATCTTTCATCCGAAGTGGGATGAACGGCCCTTGCTGGTGGTGGTGCGCAAGCCCGGCATGGAAGTCAGCGGCGCCGAGCTGCTGGCATTTTTCGAAGGCAAGATCGCCAAATGGTGGACCCCGGATGACGTCGCCTTTGTCGAGGCCTTGCCGATCGGCGCCACCGGCAAGCTGTTGAAAAACAAGCTGCGCGAGCAGTTCAAGGCTTATACCTTGCCGACCGCCTGAGCCGCGGGCCTGCCGTCCAGGCGTGCTTATTCAAACTCGTTTGGCTGCTTCCATGGCACGCGTGCGGTCTGTACCTTGATGGCGGCGCGGCCGCAATGATCCGGATGGTCGTCGAAAAACATATGCGGCCTGAACGCCGCCAGCACATCCGATTTGACGATGCCGCCCATGAAGAAGGTTTCATCGATCGCCACGTCCCAGGCGCGCAGGGTGCGGATCACCCGTTCGTGGGCCGGCGAGGAACGCGCGGTGACCAGCGCTGTGCGGATCGGCGCCGCGTGGCCATCCGGATTCTTGAAATTGTTCTGGATATAGGACAGCGCCAGCAGCAGCCGCGCAAACGGCCCTTGCGGCAAGGGCAGCAGGGCGTTTTCCCGCTCATGCCTTTCAAATGCCTCGATTCCTTCGCTCTGGTAAATCTTTTCCGATTCATCTGAAAAAATCACGGCGTCGCCATCGAAGGCGATCCGGATCTGGTCCAGCTCCTCCATGGCATTGTCAGGCATCTGGTACAGCAGCGCGGCTGCCGTGCCTGAGTTGACTGCAGCCTGCACGTCGTCCTCATGGAGCGACAGGAACAGGCTGACATTGAAGGCCTGCAGATAGGGCGCCAGCGAAGCGCCGCCGGACAGCACCGCACGCGTGATGTCGAGCTGGTAGTGTTTGATCGAATTGAAGATGCGCATCGAGGTTTCGCTGGAATTGCGCGACATCACGACCACTTCGACGAAACGCTGGCCGGTCAGCTGGTTCAGTTTCAACAAAGCTTTTACCAGGGCAAAACCGGCTCCCGGCTTGAGAACCTGGTTTTCATTGAGCAGCTGGTGACGGCGATAGGCTTCCAATCCTTCCTGGCGGAAGATGGCTTCCTCGATTTCCAGGTCGAACAGTGCGCGGGATGAAATTCCCACTACCAGTAAATTTTCCAGGGATTGAGGCATGGATGGGCGGTCTTCAGGTGAATATCGACAGCGCTCATTATAGGCTGAGGTGGCTGCGTTCCCGCAGGCGCCGGGCAAGTGGCGTTTTTGCCATTTTTTCCGTTGGCGGCGGGATCGATGTTCCCGGGCGTTACGTTACATGTTACGTATCGCGGAAGGGGAAGAGTTCCCCGGAATGAATATTTTGGAAAGTTTTTATATTTGTGTGAGTCATTGATTTTTAAGGATTTTTTCTATTTTTCAAAGATTTTTGATGACCTGCGGCACCAGCCTGATTGAGCAACTTTCCGGCTGGCACGTTCTTTGCGGAAAGACGGTAGGCATAGCTGTTATCTGAGTCATCAAAAAGGGAGATAGATCATGAAAGCATCGAAACAAACCGGATTGCTCACGGCATCCTTGTTACTGACGGTACTGCTCACGGGATGCGGCGGCAGCGGCGGTCTGCAGCTGGGCGGCGGTAAAGGTACCACTGCAAGCACCGGCATCAGCGGCACCACGCCGACCGCCCCAACTACACCAACCGCGCCAACCACACCAGTGACGCCGGTCACGCCAGTCACGCCAGTCACACCGACTGCCAGCGCCGCCAACCTGGTGTCGAATCTCGGCACCACCGTGTCATCCGTAGGCACAGCGGTTGATGGCGCGGGCAATACCGTAATCAGCCAGCTGCCGCTGGTAAGCCCCTCCACCAAGGCGGCATTGAGCGGCGTGGTCGATAATGCCAGCGGCATCGTTACCGTACTCGGCGGCGGCTTGGCCAACGGCCTGGGTCAGATCGGCACGGCACAAGATCCGGTTGGCATCACTGTCGGCAGCACTGGCGGCGTCGTCGCCCAGGTCGGCGCTACCGTGAACAGTGCCGGCCAGGCCGTCTCCAGTCTCGGCAGCAGCGGACCGCTTAGCGTCCTGGCGCCGGTCACTACGCCGGTGGGAGGGCTGATCAGCACTGTCGGCAACACCGTTTCCGGCACCGTCGCGCCTATCGTCACCACTGCATTGACTACCGGCCCGGTGCAGCAGTTGACGCAGACGGCCAGCACGGCGATTGTGCCGCTGACCAGCACTGCCGCCACCTTGCTGCAAACAACCGGCAACGCGACGGCGCTCAACCAGCCGGCTAATTTGTTGCTGGGCGTGGTCGGCAATACCGTCGCCAGCGTCGGCGGCGGCCTGACCGGTTCCGGCGTCCCGGTCGTCAGCAACCTCGGTCCTGTGCTGACCAATACCGGCAATCTGGTGGGCGGCCTGTCGACCAACGGCATTACCGGCACCGGCCAGCCGCTGCTGGGAAACAAAACCGGCGGCATCCTGCAACCTGCTGACAACGCAGCGATGAGCGCTCTCGTCGGTCCGCTGGCGCCGGTTGTCGGCGTCGTGAACAACCTGACCGGCAGCCTTAGCGGCGCAGCCGGCGCCGGCAGTCCGCTGGCTCCAGTTACAGGCCTGCTGGGTGGCTTGACCGGCGCAGTCGGCAGCTCCGGCGGCAGCGGTCCGCTGGCTCCGGTTACAGGCTTGCTGGGTGGCTTGACCGGCGCAGTCGGCAGCTCCGGCGGCAGTGGTCCGTTGGCGCCGGTCACCGGCTTGCTGGGCGGTTTGACCGGCGCAGTCGGCAGCTCCGGTGGGAGTGGTCCTCTGGCTCCGGTTACAAGTTTGCTGGGCGGCGTGAGCGGTGCAGCCGGTAGCGGTGGAGGCAGCGGTCCTCTGGCTCCTGTGACCGGTTTATTGAGCGGTTTGGGCGGTACGGTTTCCGCGGGCGCCGGTGGCAGTGCGGGCGGCAGCGCAGCAAGCCCATTGGCCCCGGTGCTTAATCTGGTTGCCGGCTTGACCGGCGGGGTGGCAGCAGGCACCGGCGGCACTGGCGGCAGCGCCCAGGCCGGCGGCGTAGTGGGTGGCTTGCTGGGCGTCACAGGCAAAAAATAAATGCCGGTAGCGATACGCAAAAAGCCTTGGTTTTTACCAAGGCTTTTTGTTTGCTGGAGAGGCCAGGCCGTCAAGTCCTGTTGGAACGAGGCGGCGGTGCGCTGCTGAATAAAATAGTTGCACCCAGTGAATTATTGCCGTACTTTAACAGTGACTTCAGGTCGTGCCTTACCGACTGCGATGAATAGACAGGTTTGCCTTCGATAACGAACGAGAGCCGTAGCCGCATGCAACTATTTAAATCGAAGTGCTCCCGCCGCGCCGGACTGATCCTGACCGGCAGCGCCTATTGGCTGATGACGATGACTGTTTTGCCTGTACATGCCGACTCGCGCAGTCCGCTGCAAGGTAATCCGACCGACACCTTGCCCAAGGCCGAAGCCCCACCCAGCCCGACAGTGACCATCAATGTGCAGACCCAGCCGGTTGATCCGGCCATGCAGAAACTGCTGGCAAGTCATCTGACGCCATCGCGTTTCCAGATCGCCGGGATCAAGACCTTGCCGTTCGAAGAAATCGCCGCGCTGTTCGCGCCAATGGCCAATCGCGACACCACCGTGGCGGAATTGCTGGCGGCTGCCAACAAGGTCACGCAGATGTACCAGGATCGCGGCTACCCGCTTTCCTTCGCCTTCATCCCGGCCCAGACTTTCGAAAATAATGTGGTCGTGGTCACGGTGGTGGAAGGCTATGTCAGCAACGTCAAGGTCGAAGGCAATCCGGGCGGCGGCGAAGAGCGCCTGAAACTGATCGCCGAACAGCTGCAGCAGGACCGGCCCTTGCGGCGCGCCACTTTCGAACGCGTTGCCGGCATTCTCAGTTTGCAGCCAGGGGTCAAGATTGTCGCCAACGTGGCGCCGCCGACCACCACCGACGGCGCCGCCGACATGGTGCTGACGGTGAAGCGGAATCCGGTAACCGTGGGCGTCGGCGCCGATTACCGGCAGCCCGGGATACGCGGCCTGCTGACCGCCAGCAGCAACGGCCTGACGCCGCTGGGCGAGCAGGTGACGGTGAGCACGCTGCAGCCGAGCGGCGAACAGCATGAGAAATACTATGCCTTGAATTATGTCCAGCCGGTCGGCACTGACGGCTTGCTGGCCAAAGCGAACTGGTCTGACTATCGTGCGCAGCCACAAAATGCCGCCTTGTCATCGGTCGATTACCTGAATCAATATCAAACCAAGACCACGCGCGTTGGTGCGTCTCTCAGCTATCCGGTGATCCTGGATAACACGCATAGCTTGACCGTTGCCGGCGGCGCTTACTCGGCCGAAAACAGCCAGGTGTTTACCCGTTCGGTGCCGGCGACGCCGATGACCTTGGAACTGAGTTCGCAGGTGCGGGTATTGAGCGCGGAAGCGTCGTGGACCGATGTCAAGACAGGACCGGACAAGTTACAGCAGACGCGTCAGTTGAATGTCGGTGTCTATAAGGCCTTAAGCTCGCTCGGTACCAGAAGCGAGAAGAGCAATGTCGATCTGGGCTTTACCAAAGTCACCCTGCAAGCGGCACAGTCAAACCAGCTGCCCGGCGGCTTCGGCGTCGCGGTAGCTGCCAGCACCCAGTACAGCAGCAACATCCTGCCGACATCGGAGCAGATTGGTTTTGGCGGGAAATTATTCGGCCTGGCTTATCCGGCGGGTGAGTTGGCCGGCGATAAAGGCTGGGGGGTATCGGCGGAAATCAATCGTCTGTTTCCCATGGGTTACACCTACCTGAAAACAGTGCAACCGTATTTTCTGGTGGACCATTCGCGAGTGTATTCCAATGCAGGTCCTTTGAGTCATGACACTTTAGGCTCTGTTGCGCTGGGGGTACGTTTTTCAGATGGTCATTACTACACTCTGGACCTGTCGATAGCCAAGCCGGTGGCCGATATTCCTGTCAACTCCAGTTCACGGTCGCCGCGTATCAATGCGGCTTATTCGTATCAGATGGATTGAATGCCGATGCATGAGGGCATGACCGCTTCCTGACCGGGACCCGTCATGCAGATTTTTAGTTGCCATGAGTCATTGGATGACTCCCTTTCCGTGCAAATGAATGTCCAGCAACTGTTACGCAAACACTAGCAAATCTGCGGCTTCGAAGCGTTTGTTGCATCCCTTTCAATCGATTGAAGGACCGGGGATCGCTCTGCGTTTTTATCCCAATTAAAGCTATGGAAAGTACGCGCCGATAGTCATTTTCGAGTTACTTATGGGAAATTTTTACTTGCTTAGATGCAAGCATTTTTTTCATAATGTAAAACAATATTTCAAAACAAAATCGCAGTTTACCTATGAAAATTTCACTAGAGGAATAACTCTATTAATATGTTTCTTAAGGGAAAAATTTATCTTGAGGTAATTTTTAATCAGGGCTATGCTGATACCGCGTAGTCCGAAATCAGGTCTCGCGATTTGGGGGTAGAACGTGAGTCTATTTCCCTGCAGATTGCGATACAGCAGGCTACTTCTTTGATGCGATGAGTGTTTCTTTGGGAGATCACAATGAACGTCAAATTAATGAAATTTCTTCGCGATGAAGATGGCGTTACGGCTATTGAATATGGCCTGATTGCCGGGCTGGTGGCTGTAGCACTAGTTGTTGCGGTCGGCGCAATGACTAACGGGTTGGGTAGCATATTCACTGACCTCGGCACCAAACTAACAAACCTCGGCACCAAGATTGGCACCTAAGACGACTGCATGCAGATTCAGTGCGACGGACCGTTCAGTTGTTCTCAAAGGATAGTTGAACGGAATGGAAAATGCTGAGCACGAATTTTTTCCTGTTGATCCTGTTCCTGCTGTTTTGCGGCGCGATATTTTCGTACGACTATTTATTCCGGCGAGTTCCAAACGTATTTTTATTAATTGCTATCGCTTTGCAGTTGTGCTGCCTGCTGGTGCTGGATAGCGGACTAAACGGGACAGGATGGTTATCTGCTCTATCGGGCTTTGCAGCTGGCTTGGTTTTTTTTCTGCCCTTGTATGTACTGCGCGCGATGGCAGCCGGAGACGTTAAGTTTTTTGCAGTACTCGGCTTGTTGAGCGGACCTCAGGCATTGCTGCCAGTCTTCTTGATTGCGTCGGGGATGGCATTTCTGCACGCGTTGTTATTGTATGCCTCGCGTATGGGACTAGCGCCTGGCTTACAGCTGGTTGCAATGCGCATGGCGCGCCGGGCGTGGTATCAACGGATACTGGGAAAGCGCGGCAATCGTGTCGGCATTCCTTATGCGGCGTATCTGGCTTTGGCAGCGGCACTGATCTGTATTCGCAACTCTGGAGCGGTGCCGGGTTTTACTTGAATGCTTCACGCATGCCGGCGTGACAAGTGGCGGTGATGTGCTGATCGGTTTTGCTTGACTGTAAAGATCGGGAGCAGGGATGTATAAGAAATATAAATACAAGGCCCGTCCGGATATCGGAAAAGGAGCCTGGACCCACGCGCAGCGGGGCGTGGCAGCCATAGAATTTGCACTGGTGTTCCCGGTATTTTTCATGCTGATGTACGGGATCATTACATATGTCTTGATCTTCCTTGCTCAACAATCTCTGGCGCTGGCGGCAGAAGAAGGTGCGCGGGCTGCGTTGCGTTATACAACGGCGGATCGCGGCACAATCGCGTGCTCTACCGCGACCCAACTGGTTAGCTGGCTGGGCAGCGGCACCGGCGGTGCCCCGCTTGCAACTTGCACGCCGACCGGACCGGTTACCTGCGCTCTTCCTGCTGGCACCACAGCACAGTGCATCACTGTCAAAGTCTCTTATCCGTATGGTACGCAGCCGTTAGTGCCGTTATTGCTGGGATCGTTAATGAGTGTTGCGGTGCCTACCACATTAGCGAGTTCAGCCACGGTTCAAATAAATTGAGCAGCGGCTCCATGCGTCTGAGTTTTTCGAGAGCATCTGCATATTTATCGACCGCGAATCATTGAGCCAATGGCTTAACCCTGGTTGTTTGGAATTTGACTTGGAAACCACTTGAACAATATCTTCGTTCGGATAGGCATCGGGTACGCGCTATGAATAACCTGACAAAAATTGTTGCAGCGATATTGGTTGTGGCGGCGCTCGGGCTGGCGTTTGTGGCATGGTGGCTGGGTAGCCGGCCGCCGCCGACTATTGTCGCTGCGCCGGCGGTAGCCGCCAAGTCATCGAAACAGTACGAGGTGATAGTCGCCGCTCGCGCACTGGAGGCCGGCAAGGCAATCACCACCAGCGATATCAGCCTGGTGACCTTGCCGATCAATCCGGCCGGCGCATACGACCAGGCCAGTTCAGTGGTCGGCAAGGTGCCGCTGATCGACATAGGGATCGGCACGCCCATCACGGAGAGCGGCCTGGCTAGCGGCCTGTCTATAAAACTGGCGGATGGCGAGCGGGCAGTGGCGATTCCCGTCGATGAAATTGTCGGGGCTGGAAACCGGGTTCAGGCAGGCGACTACGTGGATGTCTTCTTTAGCCTCAAGCAAGCCCAAGACATAGCCACGACACAGTCGCGCCTGTTGCTGTCGCGTGTACATGTACTGTCATACGGCGCCGCCGTGATTGGCACTGCTACCGGCGGAGGCAGCGCGGGAGCGGCGCCAAGTCAGCAGGCGCAGCAGGCGGGGCAAGTTGCGACCGTGCAGCCGCAAGCGCAGCAAGCTCCCCGTACTGCCGTATTGGCGACCCCGGTAGCTGATGTAAACCGGCTGCTGCTTGCAACCCAAAATGGCAAGCTGACGCTGGCCTTGCGCAATCCCAGCGATGAAACAATTTCCGATGTGGCCCTGTTCCCGCAACCTCCCGCTGTACTGACGGGGAAAAGAGAGCTGACGCGCGATCAACAGGATGCGCTGAAGCAGCCTGACAATCTGGCTTTCGCCGGCATGGAAATGACTGGACTGGCCGGAGATGCTAAGTCTCCAAGCCGCAAGCCGCCGACAAATAATGTCATGGCCGCCAGGCCGCCAGTCGGAGAGCCGGCGCGTGGCGCCGGCACGGTCGAGGTGATTCGCGGTACGCAGCGAGAGTCGGTGGCTTTCTGACATCGCGACGGTTTTCAATGACTGGCTAATATCAATAACTGGATAACCTGCAACTCATGAAAATTCAAGACTTACTTCTACCCTTGTTCTTGAGTACGACTGCCATGCCAGCCATGGCAATTACCGCGGCTACCGATATTTCGCTGGGCATGCATGAACAGCAAAACCTGCCGGTAGCCGGTATGCTGGAACGCATCGCCATTGCCGATCCGGAAGTGGCCGATGTGATGATGGTGCGCGGTTCCAGCGGTAGGAGCGGCAGCGTCATTCTAGTGGGGAAAAAGGCGGGTAGCACCACCGTGACGGCATGGGCCAAAGGGTTGCCTGCCAAGACATGGAAGGTGCAGGTGCAGGGCGATTTGCAGGCGACGCTGGCGGGCCAGCCCGGCGCCGATGTCCAGGTACGCGGCGCCACGGCCGTGATCAGCGGCCAGGCGCCGTCGCTGCTGGCGCATGTCAGCAGCAGTGCGGTCGCGGCAGACGCTGCGGGCAAAGGCAAGGTCCTGGATATTTCTACTATTGACAGTGGCAACGTGGTGCAGATAGATGTCAAGATTGTTGAGTTCAGTAAATCGGTACTGAAGGAAATCGGTTTTGACTTCGGACTTCTCGTCAACCGCGGCAATTTCAGCTTTAACCTAAGCAGCAATCTAGCGTCCAATGGGCTATCGACGACCTCGTCGGCATTTAACCTGCTCACCAGGTTTAGCCGCGGCAGCTATAGCCTGACCAACAATCTGCGCCTGATTGAAGGCAACGGCATGGCGCGCGTGCTGGCCGAGCCGTCGTTGACCGCTCTGTCCGGCCAGAGCGCGAGTTTCCTGGCCGGTGGGGAATTGCCGATTCCGCAGTCCGGCGGGCTCGGCACCACCACCATAGCCTACAAGCCTTTCGGCATTGGCCTGACGGTGTCTCCGACCATACTGGAAAAGGGCAGGATCGCCTTGAAAGTAGCGCCAGAAGCCAGCGACGTCGATTACAGTAAAACTGTTACGGCCGACGGCGTATCGGTGCCTGCCATTACTACCAGGCGGGCAGACACCACCGTGGAGCTGGGCGACGGCGAAAGTTTCATTATCGGCGGCCTGGTGTCGCGCACCACGCAGTCCAACGTCAACAAAATACCGCTGCTGGGAGACTTGCCGATTATCGGCAGTTTCTTCCGCAATATGAGCTACTCCCAGGCCGACAAGGAATTGGTGATCATCGTCACCCCTCACGTGGTGCGGCCGATCGCGAAAGGTGTGCCGTTGCCGTTGCCGGGTGATAACGAACGCCGCAACACGGCCGGCACTGCGTGGGGAAGTTATTTATTAGGCGGAGCAAGCCGGGACGAGTTGCCGGGGTTTTCGAAATAGACGACAGCCATTTTTGGATTACATGATGAACGCTCGTAACAAAGCATTGAATGAACTGACGTCGCTGAGCCGCTTTGTCTTCTGCTCGCGCAACAGCGCGCAGGCGGAATGGCTGAGCGGGGCCCTCGGGAAATGGGGCTCCTTGTTGCAGGAAAAGGCCGATGTGGCCGAGTTGCTGTCGCGCATAGCCGAGCTCAATCCTTTGCTGGTCCTGCTGGACTTTTCCGGCGTCGAACATGCGCATGAACATGGAGGAGTGCTTTCGCTCGATTCGCTGGGCGGCATTGCGCACGCGATTGAACTTGCGCGGGCGTTCAATAAAACCCTTCCGGCCTTGCCGCTGGTGGCTGTCGGTTCCTTGGCGTTTCCTGAAGGTGCGGTGGCAGCATTGCGCGCCGGCGTCAGCGATTTCATTGACGTCAGCGCTTCCGAGGACGAAGCCAGGGAAGTGGTGCAGCGCGTGCTGGCAAAGGCGGCGGCTCGCAACCCGGCGCCGGTAAAGCGCGGCCAGCTGGTGACCTTGCTCGGCGTTCGATCCGGCATAGGCACCAGCACCCTGGCGGCGCATCTGGCGGACATGATCCAGCAACGCAATGGCGATCGTGGCGGTAAGCGGGGCGCCGCCGATAGCCGGGTGGCGCTGCTCGATCTTGGCTTGCCTGCCGGCGACGGCAAGCTGTACCTGAGCGCCAGCGGCAATTTCGATTTCGCCGAAGCCGTACGCAACCTGCGTCGTTTCGACGAAACACTGGTGCATACCGCGTTGCCGCGCAGTCCCGGCGGCGTTACCGTGATTTCACTGCCGCATAGCCTGAGCGAGATGCGCACCGTATCGCATCACGATGCGCTGGCCTTGCTGGATCGCCTGCGCCTGTATTTCGATGTGCTGATCGCCGACCTGGGCGGCTTCACCAACCACGAATTCATCGCCAACCTGACCGGCGCCGCCGATCAGGTCTGGCTGGTGACCGATCAGAGCGTCGGCGCGCTGGTGTCGCTGGCGGGCACCTTGCAAGAATTGAATGGCCGCCATCCCGATGACGGCAAGCGGCATCTGGTGGTGAACCGCTACGACGACCGCTTCGGCATGGGCGCCAGTCAGATTGCAGAACGCTTCAAGCTGCCCTTGCTCGCCACTTTGCCTGAGCGCACGCTGAAGCTGACCGCCAGCGCCAATCGCGGCAAGCTGTTGCATGAAGTCGCCCCTCACGATTCTTATGTGCGTGCGGTTGACGGCTTGATAGACGGCCTGCTTAACCATGCCGAGACTGTGCCGCACAAGCTGGGAGTCGGGCGCTGGCTGCCGAAAATCCTTTTGCGGAAATAGACAGGTAATTTGAATTGATTCAAGCGTGATTTAGACCGATCTGCGCCGGTGTTTGAAAACCTGTTAAGGCAACAGGATAGGGAAACAGCGGCCCCTGATGAAAGACGGGAGATATAAACGTGAGCAACCAGATTGAATTTGCGGACGACGACCAGACCTTCTCGAATACCCAGGAATTCCAGGATATCAAGACGGCGGCTTACGATCATCTGCTGACGCGGATCGAGGAACTTGGGGCGGAGTTCGGCCGCTGGTCGCGCAGCGCGATCCAGCAATTCGTCAATCTGGATGTCGACGGCTTCGTGCGCCTGCAGCGCATCCCTCTGAATGAATCGGAAGTGCGGCAGATCGCCGATGCCCTGACCAAGGAGTTGGCGGGACTGGGGCCGCTGGAGGACTTGCTGGCGGATATGACGGTTGAAGATATCCTGATCAACGGCTACAACGATGTGTTTGTATCGCGCCACGGCGTCTTGCAGCGCGAGACCTTGCGGTTTACCGATAATGCGCACTTGCTGCGCATCGTCAGGCGGATCCTGGCGCCGCTGGGGCGCCGTCTGGACGAATCGAATCCGATGGTTGATGCGCGCCTGCCGGACGGCGGCCGCCTGAACGTGGTGATCGAGCCGCTGTCGGTGGATGGTCCGATGGTGTCGATCCGAAAATTCCGCAAGGAGCCGCTCAAGCCTACCGATCTGCTCAATCTGGGCACCATGAATGACGAGATTTATTCTTTGCTGGATAACGCGGTCAAGGCGCGCTGCAATATCCTGGTGTCGGGCGGCACCAGCTCCGGAAAGACATCCCTGCTCAATGCGCTGGCCTTTTTCATTCCGGAAAAGGAGCGCGTCGTCACGGTGGAAGATACTGCTGAACTGTCGCTCAACCATCCGCATGTGGTGCGATTGGAGTCGCGTCTTGGCGGCTTTGAGGGCGCCGGCGCGGTCAGCATCCGCGATCTGATCCGCAACAGCCTGCGCATGCGTCCCGACCGCATCATCGTCGGTGAAGTACGCGGCGCCGAAGTGCTGGAAATGCTGCAGGCAATGAATACCGGCCACGACGGTTCGATGGGCACGATCCACGCAAATACGCCGCGCGAGTGTCTGTACCGGATTGAAATGCTGGCCGGATTTGCCGGCTTTCAAGGCAGCGAAAGCAGCCTCAGGCGGCAGATCGCCGGCGCGCTTGATTTCATCGTGCAAATCGGCCGGCTCTCCAACGGCCGCCGCCGCATCGTCTCGATTACCGAAGTGACCGGCATGGGGGACAACATCATCACCTTGCAAGAACTGTATCGGCACGAAAGTTTCATCGGCCCGGATGGCGAAGAAGCCGATCGCTGGGTGTCGCTGGGAATCTTCCCGCATGCGCCCAAGCTGCAGCGGCAACGCCAGCTCGGGCAGCAAAGCAGCGGCAGTCCGAATACCGGCGGCCCCGGCAACAGCAGCGGCGGCCTTTCAGGGAGGCGCTAGCCATGCATATCGTGCTCTGGCTGCTTGCTGCCGCCCTGCTGCTGACCGGCAGCGGGCTATGGCTGTGGCAGCGTGCGCAGCAGCGCAGCCAGCAGGATGTCAGCGCCGCGTTCGTGAATCGGCAGATTCTGGGCATGCAGCAGGTCCAGCAGCCGGAGCAGAAGCAAGACGAAGCCGCGCCGCAGCTGCAGCTGTCGATAGAAACCATGCGCAATTTCTTCCTGCGCGCTGGAATCCAGCATCCCAGCGGCAGGCTATATGCCCAATTGATTGGGCCTGGAATAGCTCTGACATTGCTGGCATTGATATTGGGAGGCTGGTTGTCGGCGTTGGGCACGCTGCTGCTGTACTGCATGCTGGTGGTTTTTTATTTCTGGCTGAGGACTTCGAAACAGAAGAGCACCATGTTGCGGCAGCTGCCAGGATTTCTGGACACGCTGGTGCGCCTGGTCACGATAGGCAACAGTATCGGCGCCGCTTTTCAAACCGGCATACTCAGTACGGAAGGACCGTTGCGGGTAGTCCTGGATCGAGCCAACCGGCAGGTGCAAGCCGGCGTCGACCTGGAACACGCATTGCGTCAGCAGGCGGTGATTTATCGCTTCAAGGAACTGGACCTGGTGGGAGCGGTAATCGGTGTTTCTGCACGCTTTGGCGGCCGTTCCGATCTGGTTCTGGAGCGCATGGCCGCCTTCATGCGCGACCTGGAACATGCGCAGAACGAGTTGGTTTCGTTATCTGCCGAAATTCGCCTGTCGGCATGGATCATGGGTATCTTGCCGATAGCGATCGGGATTTTCCTGATCATTTTCAACAATAATATGTTCGCCGGCATGTGGCACGATCCGGTGGGGAAAAAAATGCTGATCGTTGCGGTCGTGCTTGAAGCAATTGGCGGCTATAGCTTGTATCGGTTGGCGAAAACGGTGTAGTGAAACAATTGACGGCGATGCGACCCAGACTGGAATAACGTGGATACCACTCAGCATACCTTGATTATCCTGGCAGTCATATTGCTGGCAGCTGCCTTGCTGCTCGTTGGTGTGGCGCTGCTGGCAAGAGCCTGGCGGCTGCAGCGTAATCAGGACACGATCGACGAGAAAATCTCCTCTCGCGAGCGGCCTGCTGCGGCGGTGGATGTCCGCGGTGCGCCGTCTGGCTGGCGCGATCGTCTGGTTGCGATCAGCGCCAGTTGGCTGGAAACGCCAATAGGGCGGCAATTGGTGGCGGAGGAAGACCGGCATTTGCTGGACCAGTGCAACGTCAATGATGTACGAGGTAAATCGCTGTTTTTTGCTGCGCGGGTGGTGCTGGCGACCATCTTGCCGCTGCTTGGCGTCATATTGATAGATCGGGGAGGGCTGGTGCGGCTGGTGGTGACGCTTTTTTTCGGCATCGCCCTCGGCTACATGCTGCCTAAATGGATAATGTTGAGAGTGGCCCGCAAGCGCCAGCGCCAGGCGGCGGAGGAGCTGCCTTTGCTGATTGATTTGCTGCGCCTGCTGCAGGGCGTTGGATTGTCGGTCGATCAGAGCCTGCATGTCATTGAAAACGAATTCAGAAGCGTCTTGCAAGTGCTGGGTGAAGAGTTGGCCATAGCTGGCCGTCAATACAGCACCGGGCGCAGCCGGGAGCAATCGATGCGGCGCTTTTCCACGGTGTTCGACAACGAGGATTTGCATGCGGTTTCGCGTCTTCTGGTGCAGGTGGAACATCATGGCGGCGCGGTGCAGGAACCGCTCAAGCAGTTCAGCGAACGGATTCGCGAGCAGCGAAAATTGGACATGCGGGAGAAAGTAGGGAAATTGACGGTCAAGATGACAGGGGTCATGGTGCTGACCTTGTTACCGGGCCTGTTGGTGATTACTGGCGGCGTGGGTTTCCTGGCTGTGATCCGCGCCTTGTCGAGAATGGGAGCGGGAACATGATGAGTTTTGAGATGCTGCCGGATGCGGGAACACGCGGACAGTGGCAATGCACCAGGACGGCATGGCTTTTGCCGTTGGCTTTGCTGCTTGCCGCGACAGTTCTGGCCGGATGCGCCAGCAATTCGGCAAAGGTCTATGCGCAGCAAAACGAAGCGGCGCAGTTGCGCCAGCAAGCCGAGGAAAAAGCGCCGACGCCTGACAACAAAGGCATGTACCTGGGTTTGATCCGGCAAATGCAGGAGCAGGGCATGTACTTTGCGTCGCTGGCCCATATCGATGCCTATGAACAGCAAAATGGCAGCAGCCCTGATGTACAACGCCTGCGCGCCGATGCATTGCGTGAAACCCGGCAGACCGCAGCCGCGGATGCGAGCTACCGCAAGCTGCTGGGATCCGCGGAAGCGGCTGCAGCCTGGCACGGCCTGGGTTTGCTGGCGGCCCAAAGCGGGGATTATCCGGCTGCCGTCACCGCAATGCGGGAAGCAGCGAAACGCGAGCCGACCAACCCTGTGATGCTGGGCGATCTTGGCTATGCCTTGCTGCGCAGCGGCGATATCGCCGGCGCCCGGGTGCCCTTGGCGCAGGCGGCGGAACTGGCGCCGGACAATCGCAAGATGATAGGCAACCTGGCGCTGTTCCTGCTGGTCTCGGGAGATCCGGAAAAAGCGCGCGCCGTCATGGACAAGGGCGCCTTGTCGGCAGACATCCGGGCCAAGGTGTATAGCCTGGCGGCGGAAATCGGCCAGCGGCAGCCAGCGGTAGTTGCGCTGCAAGCCGGCGAGGCGGCTAAGCCGGGGATGAATAGCGCAGTCGTCCCCGCCGGCAAAAACAAAGGCCAGGTATCGCTGCCCGCGACGCCATTCCAGTCGATGCTGGACCGGTTCGGCAACGGCGGCTAGGCGCCAGACGGTTTTTCCATGCAATTTAATTATCGTTGACGAGGCAGATCATGGAAGTGCGAGCAATTTTCCGGCAGCATATCTTGCTTATTGGCGCATTGCTGCTGATGGCAAGCAGTATTTCCGAGGCGTCTGCGCAGAGCATGACACCGCTTACCGGCAAGTTGCTGCAAGAGCCCGTGGCTGCGACGCCGAGTCCATCCGTGCCGTCGGCGACGCCTGCTGGGGCCGCTGCATCGACAGCCGTTCAAGTGGCGGCAGCGAATACCCAGGCTGCGGCGCAGCCGCAGGCCCATCAGACGCCCGTGGAGCGCGAGTCCAGGATACGCGTCGGCGATGTCACGCGCACTTTATTGCAGGCGCAAGCCGACGGTCGTGTCGCCGGTCCTCGTTTGCCCATGCTAGGCGCAACCGCCGACCTCAGCTGGCAGCGTTACCTGGATAGTTTCAAGCACTCATTGCCAGAGCGTTTTGAAAATACGGTATCGAAGAGCACATCAAACTAATCAATACGGACTGCGACAAGCGACACTAAACCGGGCCAACCTATCATGTCCCTATTCCTGAGCGACGCTGCAGCGCAGATTCCTGCTCCATCCTGGCGGCGGGACGGCGGGCGCCGCGCTCGTGGATCAGTCGCGGTGATGGCAGCAATTTTCCTGTCGCTCGTGGTGATATTGCTGTCTTCGATTGACATCGGTTACATGTTTTACATGAAGCGGGATTTGCAAAAGGCCGCTGACCTGGCTGCGCTGGCAGGAGCCCAGCAATTGGTCAGTACGCCGCTGGCCGGCAGTCCGACGACTTGTAGTGCGACCGATGCGCCCGTACTGGCTGCGATCGGCAATGCTCAGATCAACGGCTTTTCGACGATAGCGCCGAATCCGATGGCAAATGCAATTACTGTGACCTGCGGAAGATGGGATCCTGCGGCCAATGCATCCTTGGCGCCCAGCTTTTTTTCCGCGCCGGCCGCGGGGGCGAGCTTGAATGCTGTCCAGGTCGCTCTGACGCAGAATGTCCCGGCGTTTTTTGGATTGGGATCACGCACACTGAATGCCCAGGCAATTGCATCGTCCAGCGATCCCTATGCGGCATTTTCGATCGGGTCGAATCTGCTGACAGTGAACAGTAGCGGGGCGGTGCCAGTCTTTCTGTCGGCGCTGGGGCTCAATCTTTCAGGGACATCGCTAGTCACCTATAACGGTTTGGCCAACGTCTCGATGACACCGAATGGCTTATTGCAGGCGCTGGGCTTTCAAATCCCCCTGCATGCAAGCGTCGGCACCATTACGACACTACTGAATGCGAATACCTCAGGTTGCAGCAATGGCGTATGCACGCTGCAGGCGCTGCTTGGCGCCGTATCCGTTGTGGGAAGCCAGCAAAACCTGATCAGCGCACTTGGCCTGACCGCCGGGCAACTCAGTTTGCCTGTGCGCCTGCTGTCGATTCCCCCCAACCCGGACGGCACCGGCGGGCAGGGCGGACTGTTTACCATGATTAACGCCGCGGATGGCCAATCGGCCTTGAATCTGAATCTCAGCGCACTCGATATTGTCAGCACCGCTATCGCCGTCGGCAACGGTTATCACGCCGTATCCGGAACAGTCTCTGTGCCCAACGTATTGAATACCCGGATTGGCATCGTGGAGCCGCCATCGATCGGCATTGGAGGCGTCGGCACTACCGCTTTTACTTCCCAGGTCCGGCTCTATACCCGTATCCAGGCTAATTTACAGCCGCTGCTCAGTATTGATTTGCCTCTCATCGTTGACGTTGTCAATGGCCTGGGCAAGATAGAGAGAATGTGCAATATCGCTGACAGAGATCCCAGTGGCAATGACAGAGCTGTCATTTCAGTGAATGCGCCGATACTGAGCGTATGCGCGGGCCAGTTCAATGGGACTGTCGATGGCAGTACCGCTTTTTCAACGAATGGGGCCTGCAGCAAGAATCTGACCGCTTATCCGAATATGGTCACCGTGCTTGGCATGCATTTGATTAATACTCCAATTGCCATCGACGGTTTGCCGAATTCGAGTCCTGGGCAGCCGATGGTCAAAGGGCAGACAGTGACATATGGCGCTAATAATTTAGCAATTGGCACTACCCTGAGCAATGTGTTCAATGCTCTGGTCGGGGCTTTAACCAACAGTTTGCTGGGAAACCAGAGCACCGGCGCTACTGTCAATAATACCAATCTGGCGAGCAATCTATTGTCGATCACGAACCAAAATTTGGCCGTGGCGCAGAGCACGGTCACCAGCGGTTTGACTGCGCTGAATACACTTGCCGCCAATCCGGTTGCCGGTCTTGTTAACAGTTTGGGAGGATTGGTCGGCAATGTACTTTCCAGCGTCGGGCAACTTGTCAGCGGCCTTCTATGCCTTGGAAACAGCCAATGCATCTTGTCAACGCAATTGGCAGGAAGCCAGAATAGCGGCGGCACCAGTGTGTCAAATGCGCTTGTCTCGCTGCTGGGTATCGTGGTCAATCTGCTGCAGCCCATCTTGAATACCTTAGGCAGCGCCCTGGCGACGCTTTTGAACAATATCGTCGGCGTCCAGCTGGGTACGGTCGACGTCAAACTGATAGATTTGAATTGCGGCGGCGCCAGCGTCAAGCTGGTTTATTAATCAAATGGATATGCAAAATAATTTCACTATGACGAACAAGTATCGCGGAGCGGCCAGGCTGTTTTATTTGCTGGGATTCGAGCGCCTCATCGCACCTGTCCTGATCAAACTCATCTACTGGGTCGGGCTGGCGCTGATCCTGATCGCAGGCGCCACCGGTTTCGTCAATGCCAGCGGCGAAGGTATTGGCCGCATGCTGCTGACCCTGTTTGCATTGCTGTTGTCCCTGTTGATCTGGCGCCTGGTCAGCGAACTCTGGATCCTGGCATTCAATATTTACGAACGACTGGTTGAAATCCGCGACCTGATGGCGCGCCAGACACAAACGCCGGCGGTGATCCAGCCGGCACTGCGCGACGGTGACTGAAAGATATGACCATGCAAAACAAGCCTTTGCAAGAAAGCCTCGATATCTACATATGGGAAGGCAATTCGGATATTGCCGATCGCATCTCGCTGTGCCTGGCGAGTTTCGATATCGAGGTGATCCGTGCCGACGGCATGCCGGTAACGCGCGACCAGGTGTCGTCGCGGCCTTCGATAGCCGTGATTTCGGTGACCGTGATCGAGCAATCCGAGTTTTCCGCCGACGCCTGGCAGAAATCGCATGGCATGCCGGTGATCTGGGTGGCGGAGGTGGGGCGGGCGGCCAATCCGCGCGTCTATCCGGTCGAGTATTCGCATATCCTGATGCTGGATTTCACTTGCGCCGAATTGCGCAAGCTGGTGTTCCGCCTGGCCTCCGAGCTGCATGCCAACGCCGATGCGGATCGGATGCCGCAGCCGCTGATCGCGCAATCGGAATCGATGAAGACGCTGGTGGCGGAAGCCGAAGCGTTTGCCGATTGCGAATCAAGCGTGCTGATCATGGGCGAGACCGGCGTCGGCAAGGAGCGCATCGCCCAGTTGCTGCATCAGCGCCATGGGCGCTACCGGCACGGGCCGTTCGTCGCGGTCAACTGCGGCGCCATTCCGGACGGCTTGTTCGAGTCGCTGTTTTTCGGCCATGCCAAAGGCGCGTTCACCGGCGCCTTGCTGGCCCACAAAGGTTACTTTGAACAGGCCGACGGCGGCACCCTGTTCCTCGATGAAATCGGCGACTTGCCCCTGTATCAGCAGGTCAAGCTGCTGCGCGTGCTGGAGCAGAGCACCGTGACCCGGCTGGGTTCGCAAACCGAGGTCAAGCTGGATTTCCGGCTGGTGGCGGCGACCAATCGCAACCTGCGCGAGCAGGTGCAGCAGGACATGTTCCGCGCCGACCTGTATTACCGGCTGGCGGTGATCGAGCTGCGGGTGCCGAATCTGGAAGAGCGCGGCAGCGCCGACAAGATCGCGATTTTCAACACCTTGCTGGCGCAGACCTATGAAGACATTCCGCAGCCGCCTGAATGGCTGCTGGAGCTGGTCGCCGCGGCAAAATTCGCCGGCAATGTGCGCGAGCTGCGCAATGTCGCCGAGCGGGTCGGCATTATCTATCGCCAGCTGGGCGTATGGGACCGGGCACGCATCGACCGTGTGTTCGATACGCTGGGCACGATGGAGCGGCTGGTGGAGGGCAATGACCTGAGCGCGGTCCGCAAGAAATGGGATATGGCGGAACGCAGCCGTATCCTGTCGGTGCTGGACGCCAACGGCTGGCGCCGCCAGGACACCGCGCACGCGCTCGGCATCAGCCGCAAGGTGCTGTGGGAAAAAATGCGCAAGTTCCAGATCGCCGATACCGAGGCGATCGGCGAGGCTGAATAGGGGAGCGGGAGGCAGACCGGCCGCGACGGCGAGTCGAGCGCCGGCTTTTCTTTGTTTGGACGCTATTTTGAACTTTGTCCATGGGGCAATGCGCCTGATGCTGATGGTAAAATAGGCAACAATAGTGTTTTACGTAAAAACAATGCCCAGCAACAATAAAATTGCAGATAAAATTGACTGCATGGTGCATGCTCATGTCGACAATAAAACTTAATGTTAGCGAAGGAATCAGGGGATGAAAGTAACTGTACGCAATGCGGTTCGCGGTTTAGGACTGGGATTGTTCTTTGCCGGCTTGTCGCTTAACGCATTGGCGCAACCCTCTGCTACAGTCAGCCCGGCGCCGGCAACTGTTGCTCCTACTCCGGCCGCCAGCGCTAAAGCGGCTCCAAGCGGCAACAGCACCATCTCTGAACTGCAGCAGCTGATGCAAAGCCAGGGCGTGAGCGAATTGCGTACCACCTACAACGGCAATTACGGTTCCAGCCTGCTGTTCAAGCCTGACAACCGTACTTATTACATCGCCTTGTTCCAGCAGAAAAATTTCTGGCGCGTGGTCAAGACCACCTCCGACATCCAGGCTGAGCAGATCTACAAGAGCTTCGTCGGCCAGACCGAAAAGCTGGCGGCGATAGACATCCGCCGGATCCAGCTGGAAGCCGAGAAACAATACACCGAACAACAGATCGCCAGCCAGGAAACGCGCCTCGGCGCGCTGCAGAACGATCTGGTCGTGCAGCAGCAGCAGGAACAGAATGTGAATGCGCAACAGGAACAGGCGCGCCAGCAAACGCAAGTGCTGAGCAGCAAACAGCAGGCCGCGCGCAACGAATTGCGCGCCTTGCAAAACCGTATCCGTGTGCTGGAATCGCAGCAGACCGTCATGGATAACAGCGGCTTCAGCAGCGATAAGGCCGTCAGCAAGTAAGACGTGATGGCTTGAATTTCGCGCCAGGCGATTGTTCCTGGCGCCGGCTTGCAAATGAATCGGGACGCGTAAATTGACGTGTTCCGATTTTTTTTGCCTGCAGCAGGCCTTAAATGCGGCGATTGCTCATCCCAGGCGTTGCACCGCGGCTCATCCGGCGATGCGTACCAGCTGCCATCCGGCAAAGCCGAGCAGGATGCAGCCGCCAATCCGGTTGATCAAGGCCATGGCGCCCGGCTCTATCTTGTGACGCACCGTGGCCACGCCGCAGGCCAGCAGCAGCCACCAGAACGCCGATCCGCAAAATACCCCGAGCACCATGATCGCCGCCGCGCTTGGCGCGTTTGCCGCGGGGCCGGCGATGGCGGCGAATACTGCGATGAAGGAGAGGATGGTCATGGGGTTGGCCAAGGTCAGTATGAACACTGAAACGAAGGCTTTGCCGGCGAAGATGCCGTTGCTTGCGCTGGCGGCGCCGGCAGGCGGCGCGGCGCGCAGAAGCTTGATTCCCATCCAGCCGAGAAACAAGGCGCCGAAAAGCGCCAGCGGTGTCGTCAGTGTGACGAAATAATTGGTCACTGTGGCCAGTCCGAAGGCGCCGATAGCGCCATAGGCGGCATCTGCAGTGGCCGCGCCCAGGCCGCTGGCGAAACCGATGCGCGGTCCGTGCGCGATGGTGCGCTGGATGCACAGCAGGCCGACCGGTCCCACCGGGGCGGCAATCGACAGGCCGATCAGGGCCGCCTTCAAAAATAAGCCAATATCCACTTTCGATCCTTTGCAAGAGGGACTCCGGAAGGGAAATTATCTCAAGATCGTCATTGCCGCTGAATAAGCAAAATCAGGCGGAGCTGCTATATTGCCTTTATTATTCTCGCCAAACCTACCTTTCTCCTTAATTATGGAAATTGACGCCAAAGGCTGGAAAATCCTGGCCGCGATCCAGCGCGACGGCCGCATTTCGCTGAAAGCGCTTGCCGACCATTGCGGCCTGTCGCTGCCGGCTACATCGGAGCGGCTCAAACGGCTGGAGGAAGCAGGGATCGTTAGCGGCTATCGCGCCGTGGTCAATGCGGAAGCGGTCGGCTACGGTGTCATGGCGGTGATCGGCATCACCACCGCGCAGCCGGACAAGGCACGCCTGATCGCGCAGCTGCAGTCCATGCCGGAAGTGCTCGAATGCCTGCATGTGACAGGGCAGGATTCGTTTCTGCTGCGCGTGGCCGCCAAGGATATCCGCCATCTTGAGCGTTTCGTCGGCAGCATCAACCATTATGGTGAAACGCGGACTTCGATTGTCATGTCGGCGCCGATCGAGCAGCGTTCGATTGCACAATTTCCTGCCGAATTGTGAAATGAAATTTCGCCTGCCGTCCTGGCGCAAGCCGACGGAAACAAGGCGCGCATGGCGCGAGGCGGCGCTTTGCAGCCATCCAGATGCATACGCACGGCAAGCCTGGGATGTTATATATGCAAGACCCCAAAAAAGAAATGGGCTATGTCCCGTTTTGGACATAACCCATTCCGACTGTTACCTTTCAAGAGGTAGGTTTACTTTACATTCATCGCGCCGCTTGCGTCAACTGTATAAATTCACAGCCTGATGATGCAGGCAAAGCGGGCACTCCTTCGCTCTCGCGTATAGCTCCATGCCGATTGCAGGTACGGCGTTGCTCATGGCGCCGATGTCGTCGCGCGCCCCGGGGATAATTAAAAATGGCCCCTTTTTTCGTTTGGACGGGCATCTAGGTAAGGCCGTGTTGAAAACAACGCATCAGGCAATGCGTTGTTCGACGCGTTTTACACTTTGACCTGGAGGCGCCTGTGCTTGATAAGAATGCGTTACGAACACGTCGGCTAAAGAAAGCCGCATCGAATTTGGCAATCGTCATTTCCGGCACGCTGCTGCTTGCTTGCAGCGACGGCGGTCCGGGCTTGCAGGGCGCGGTTTCTTCGGCCGCGGCACTGCAGCCGCAAGCCAGGCCGTCGACCATTACGCCCTCAACCACGGTCGCTGCGCAGCCGGCCGCGACGCCGGCAACTACAACCCCAGCGGCTGCAAGGCCGATAGCGCCGATCCCGGCAGTTACAACGCCTGTCGCTACGACGCCAATCCCGCCAACCACGACAACGCCCGCAGTTACCGCGTCTCCCGCCGCCGCCAAGCCCGGTCTGTATATCAGCGAAGTAGCGGCCAACTACCGTCGCACGGATGGCGTCAGCTGGATGGAAGTTTTCAATAATTCGCCGCAAGCGATCCATCTGAGCGACTATCGCCTGCGCGCCACCGGCTGGAATATCGCCACGCAAGATATCAGTACGACGCCGATGAATTTCGATTTGCCGAAGGTGGATATTCCCGCCGGCGGCTATTTCGTCATCGCCGGGAAATTCATGCCGTTCCTGACGAATACGGATAAGTCGGCCTATGTCTCCACGACTGTCGTCGCCAACGGCAGCAGCAAGACCTATCTGCCTTACTGGAGCGATACGGAAGGCTTTGTCGAACTGCTGACAGCCAGCGACGACAAGACAGCGGATTTCGTCCGCTTTGGCACTTCTGCGGTAACCCCGCAGACCACATCGGCATGGAGCGGCGCCAATGTAGCGGCGTTTCCCGCCAAGCCCGATTACGTGACGGTAGCCACGCCCGATCCGCTGGACAGTTACGATGGTTCGATCGTACGGCTGAGCAGCAGTTTCACGGCCAGCGGCAGCAAGAGCGACTGGAGCAGGGTGGCGTTTTCGACGCCGGGCGGACCGAATGACGTGCCGGCCAATGCGATCGACAGCGACAAGGATGGCATCCCCGATTCCGCCAAAGTCCAGGGCGGGACATTCGGCGGCATGGATTTGTACAGCCTCGGCGCGCGCAAGGGCCAGCGCGATATTTTCATTCACGTCAACTACATGAGCAGCGCTACCGACATTGCGGTGACGCCGCAGAAGAATGCCTTGCAAATGGTGGTCGATGCGTTCAGTACGCATAACATCAAGATTCACTTCGATGTCGGCAATCTGTTCAGCAGCTCGGTTTCTCCGGCCAGCTTTAATCTGTCGGGAGACGTCAGCCATAAAGTCGCCTTTGAGAAGTGCACGCAGATCCTTTCTTCGACCGCCACGTCCAATTCCGACTTCACGCCCGATGCCGGCTGTTCCAGCATCTACAAGTATTCGAGCGGATCGTTCGATGTCCGCCGCAAGCCGGTGTACCGCTTCATGCAGATGGCCAGCTCGCAGCTTGCCAGCGGCGCCGGCGGCTCGTCCGGCATCGCCGAGCTGCCTGGAAATAAATTCCTGGTGACGCTGGGCGGCTCCGGCTTTGCGCCGAATAACGCCAGGCTGCAGACCATCCTGGTCAATTTCCAGGGCGGCACCATCATGCATGAATTCGGCCACACCCTGGGATTGCATCACGGCGGCTTCGAGGACCAGAACTACAAGCCGAACTATTTCAGCATCATGAACTACATGTACCAGCTCAACGGCCTGCCGGCCAATGCGAGCGGCGGCAACCCGCTGCAACGCTACTACTACACCTTCAACAACGATTTCAATTCATCGGTCCCGGGCCATGCCACGGCAGGCTCCTACAGGCTCTGCGATCTTCCTGAAGGGCCTTGCAATGCGGTGTTCAAGATTGACTATTCCAACGGCTCGGGCAAGAGCCTGGATGAAGCCAACCTGCTGGAAGCCGATAACATCGGCCGCGGCAGCGTGAATGGCGCCTATCTGGACTGGAACCTGAACGGCATGCAGGATCCGGCGAGCTATGCCTATGACTACATCAACGGCCGGACTGTGATGCGGGACAATGACGACTGGAGCAAGCTGGTCCTGGCGGCCAATCCTCATCAAGTCGCCACGGCAGGCGTGGAAGCCAAGGCGGGCGTGCGCCTGGACGAACTCAGGAAACGTGGCATGATCGCCCTGGAGCAGCCGCCATCCGTGCATTTGCTGAAAGAACTCACCAGCCTGAAATAAGCAGCATGAAAATAACGATCGCCATGCATCACTTCGGCCTGCTGCTATCGGCTGCGGCTCTGGCGGCTTGCGCCTGCCAGAGCGTGGCCAGCGATCGCCTGCGGTTCGATGGCATGCCGCCGGAGAGTACGGAAACACTGCTGGAACATGCCGCGGTGAGTCCGGCCGGCCGGCTGACGCTCGATCTTGGCCCGCAAGGGCAGGTGACCATCTCGCCCTGGCCACGCGCCTTGCCCGGGCAGCTGCAGGCGCAGTACGTCACGCTGAGGCAAATTGCGCATCCGGCCGGTCCGGTTCAGTCGATGCTGTTGCGTGCAGCGGAAGGCAAGGAGCCATGGCTGACGCTGGTGGCCAACGGTGGATTGAACTGGGGGCTGCTGCCCGGCATCCGTCTGCGTGGAGCTGCCGGCGGCGGCGTCAGGATCACCGGCTTGAAAAACGATATCTCTGTGGCGGCAGGCCAGGCCGTCAAGTTCCAGGATGCCGCCATGCACTGCTGGCAGTTCAGTCTGCTTGCCGTGCGCCAGCCGCAAGGAATGCAGGGGATCTCTCAGGAAGGCGAGCCGCGCGCCGACTGGTATCTGCGCGCAGATACTGAATGTTGAGGAAGCGGTGCGGCAAACCTGTTGATCAATATGATGCGGCGTCCATCTCCGAAAGTGCGCCTCGCGCCGGAATCCCTATTTTTCAAGCTACCGCCACGTCGCCCGCCAGCGCCGTATCTTCCTTGTGTTTGGTCGCAATCTGGAGCCATGTGTCGTCAATATTGAACGCCAGCTTGCGCTGCTGTTCGAGGAAAGCTGCGGCGTCTGCCGCCGAATGGCGGGCCAGGCTTTGATAACGCGCCACCTCCGGCTGGTTGCGATAGCTGGTAGACACCGGCGCATCGTCCCGGGTGACGCTTCTTAGCAGAAGCCGTTCTGTCGCCAGCGGCAATATATCCATTCTGTTGTATCTCCCAGTTCATCGCGTAACGGCTTCTCGGCCTGCTTCCTTGTTTCGCCGGTATACATGCGCGCGCTTCGTTTTATTCCCTGCCATGAGGCGCTGGCAGAAAAATATAGTGAGAATAATTTCCGGCCACAAGCAGTTATACAAGTGACGACACGCACCACTGTTTCCAGAACAGGAAACGTAGATAGCCCCCACAGCGCAAAAGAGATGCAACGGTGCAGTGCCGCCCCAGTTAGCGCCAGATAACACCCTGGCGTTCATTTGATAGGCAAACCAAGGCTATTCCCGGTTTGTCATGTATTGCGACCTTATAGGAGAGCATCATGAAATTCGCAAAAACCATTCTCGCCATTGGCGTCACGCTCCTCACTCTTGCCGCTGCCGGATGCGCACAGATGGATCCCATGAATACGGCCCCTGGCATGGCGGCAGATCAGGGCAACATTTACTCCGGACAGTGACGCGAGCTGCAACAGTCCGTTGGCACGGTCCGAGGACGGCTGCCCGGTTATTTTTCCTGACAGCCGTGATCCCATTCATATGATTATTCGTCGGAGGCAAACCATGGGCCCCATCCGCGCCATGAAGTACGGTCAATGCTTGAGCGCCGGCAGCGTGCCCGTCGCCGCTGCTGCATTGGTGCGCTGCCGCAAGCCAAGCGGCGTGAGGATCTCCGCGTATACCGCCGAACTCTCCGTTTTATTCCCGGATTTGTCGCGGCAATTGAAAAATATCGCGGGAATAAATCCGGGTCGCTGACGGTTATGGGTATGTGAGCGTCGGCATTTGCGCCGCTCGGATGCTGCAAGCATCTCCCGACCGGACGGGCAATGGAGGAACTCATGAAAAACGAACGCAAGACCCCCCCATATGATTGGCGCAGCTGTCGCCAAAGAGACAAGGCGCAATTCAGGGAAAGCGGGAGATCATCGTGATCGCGGCCGACAAGTCGCGCCGGTTCGAAGAGCTGGCGTTGCCGCATCTGGACGCGGCCTACAACCTGGCACGCTGGCTGACCGGCAGCGCCAGCGATGCCGACGACGTCGTGCAGGATGCTTACCTGCGCGCCTTCCGGTTCTTCGATAGTTTCCACGGCGACAATGCGCGCGCCTGGCTGCTTGCGATCGTTCGGAACACCTGGTTTACCGAATGGCGCAGGCGGAGCGAGGCAGCTGACGACGCACCCTATGACGACGCACTGCACGACGACGAGCGACTCCCGGGATGGGTCGACGAGATCGGCAGCGATCCCGAAGCGCTCGCCGTGCGGCGCGACGATGTGGACTTGATTCATCGTGCGCTCGGCGCATTGCCGGTCGAATATCGCGAGGTGCTGGTCCTGCGCGAGTTGGAAGACATGAGCTACCGCGACATTGCGACTGTCGCCGGCGTGCCGATCGGCACCGTGATGTCGCGGCTGGCGCGTGGCCGGGGCCTGCTTTGTGCGGCAGTGCGCAAGGCGCAGGGGGCGATGCCTTCGGAGCTTGCGCCCGTGCACGGCAAGACAGACGGCAACCTGCTCAGGATGCCTGCGCCGGGTTCACAAAAAGGAGTGAAGTAATGGACAAGAAAGAAACCTTAAGTTCGCTGGGCAGTGTGCTGCGCGACGGATCGCTCTATCATCGCGCGCCACCTCATCTGCGCGCGCGCGTGCTCGCCGAGCTGCCGCGCGAGTCTACCCGCCGGACTGTCTTTGCATGGAGCGGCTTCACGACGGATGGCGTGCGGGCGTGGCTGAACGGGGGTGTTACCGGGATCGCGGTCTGTGCGCTGGCGTTGAGTGCGGCCACCTTGATCCAGCGGCCAACGCCAACCGGCTCAATCGGCCAGGAGATTGTGTCGAGCCACGTGCGCGCGTTGTTGTCGCAGCACCCGATCGACGTTGTGTCGACCGATCAGCACACTGTCAAGCCGTGGTTCAATGGCAAGCTCGACTATACGCCGCCGGTCGTCGATCTCGCCGCGCAAGGTTTTCCGCTTGTCGGCGGACGAACCGATTATGTGGGTCATCGCACCGTCGCGGTGCTGATCTATCGCTACCAGAAGCACCCCATCGACCTGTACGTATTTCCCGATGCCGGCGGTATGCCTGCTTCCGCCGCACGGGCCTCGGACGGCTATGCGATGGCTCACTGGCAGCGCAACGGCATGACTTACTGGGCCATCACCGATGCCCAATCTACCCACCTGCGCGCGTTCGAGCAAGCGATGCAGGCAGAGGAAGATCACGACGAAAACCCGTTGCGGGAATAAATCGAGACTGACGGGAATATTTTCCTCTCATTCCGAGTTATACCGTTTACAAGAACGGATTGCATTGATCGGACGCCAGCAAACTTGAAAATCGAAAGGACTTCAACATGAAACAAAATCGCTTATTCCTTGGCCTGGGCCTAGCCATGCTGATGGGCTTCAGCGGCCCCGCAACCGCTGCCGGCGATGCGATACGCGGCCAGGAGCTCTACCAAGCCATGTGCATGTCTTGTCACTCGATTGACTATAACGGCGTTGGCCCGGCACACAAGGGCCTGTTTGGCAGGAAGGCCGGCAGTCACGCTGATTACCTTTATTCGCCAGCTGTGAAGGCATCGAGCATTGTCTGGACCGACAAGACGCTGGATAAATGGCTGTCAAATCCCGAGAAACTGATTCCCGGGCAAAAAATGGGTTTCATGGTGCCGGCCGCAAAAGATCGCGCTGACTTGATTGCCTATTTGAAGAAGGAGGCGGGACGAGAAGAGAAGCCCTGAGCACTCGACCGGCCTGTTGAACACTTGTTCCGCAACAGCCTGCCATGCAGCTATTCCAACCATTTGAAGGAGAACATCATGATTGATCGCAGAAGTTTCATGAAACTGACCGCTGTCGGCGGCGGCGCGGTATTTATTTCCGGGCTATATGGCCAGGTGCAAGCTGCAGCCACCGACAAGGCGGCATCCGCTTACGACGATTTCTATTTCGTTCAGTTGTCCGACGTTCATTGGGGGTATAGCGGCGCAGCCAATCCAGATGCGCTCAATACATTCAAGAAAACGGTGGCAACTGTCAATGCACTTGAAGTGCAACCAGACTTTATTATCTTTACCGGGGATCTGACCCACACGACGGATGATCCGAAGGAACGTCGGAAACGCATGGCCGAGTTCAAAGAGATTGCTGCCGGATTAAAGGTGAAAACGGTGCGTTTTATCCCGGGAGAGCATGACGCTTCGCTCGATAACGGCGCGGCCTTCAAGGAAAATTTTGGCCCGTCGAATTACGTGTTCGATCATAAGGGAGTGCATTTCATCGCTTTGGATAACGTTTCCGATCCCGGCGCAAGCATTGGAGATGCCCAACTGGACTGGCTTAAAAACGATCTTGCCAAACAAGCGAAAGATGCGCGGATTGTCGTCTTCACACATCGGCCCCTGTTCGATCTGGTACCTAAATGGGATTGGTCCACCCGCGATGGCGATAAAGCAATTGCGTTACTGACGCCATACAGCAATGTCACGGTGTTCTATGGCCACATTCACCAGGAGCATCACCACATGACGGGGCAGATCGCGCACCACGCCGCCAAGTCGCTCATTTTCCCGTTGCCTGCGCCAGGCTCGCAAGATAAGCGTACCCCCTTGCCGTGGGATGCCGCTGCGCCGAATAAAGGACTCGGTTTTCGCGAGGTGGAAGCTGAACGCAAGGATAGTGAATACAAGATCGTTGAATTGCCTGTGACAAGGACATAAGCCATGAATCATTCAAGAAGGCAGATATGTTTAAGTGCCGCCTACGGCATCGGGGCGCTTCTATCGGGGGCGGCCATCAACGCGCGGGGGCAGGCAAAGACGGCTGCGAAAGAAAGGGTAGTCAAAATCCAGGCCAAGAAATTCGTCTACACGCCGAACCAGATTATCCTGAAAAAGGGCGAGCCAGTCGTGCTTGAGTTCACCTCCGTGGATTTCGTGCATGGATTCAAGATACCGGACATGAATATCCGCGCCGACCTGCCGCCAGGCAAGGTCACTCAAGTCAGGCTGACACCTGACAAGGCCGGTGAATACGATTTTTTATGCGACAATTTCTGTGGCAGCGGCCATGAGGAAATGAGTGGAAAAATAACCGTAATAGATTGATACATTTTCTGTCTTGATCGGAGGCCCCAGATGAACCAGCAGAAACGCGCAGGCGCGAAAGTCCAAATTTCGACGAACGGCCCGTATATCGTCTCGGGCGATGTGCCTCTCAGTAAGGAGATCATCGGCGCAAACGAAGATGGCGAGTCGGTAAAGTGGGAGCAGGAACAGAAATATCCATCTCAGGGGCAGTACGCGCTGTGCCGCTGCGGCCATAGCGCGAACAAGCCGTTTTGCGACGGCTCGCATGCGAAAGCTGGATTTGACGGCACCGAAACCGCGAGCCGCCAGCCGTATCTCAAGCAGGCCAAAGTAATGCAAGGCCCGACGATGTCATTGACTGACGTCGAGAGCTTGTGCGCGTTCGCGCGCTTTTGCGATCCGCATGGCGGGGTGTGGAATCTCGTCAGCGCAACGGACGACCCTGCAGCGAGTAAGCAGTTCGTCAGCCAGGCTTGCGACTGCCCTTCGGGGCGTCTGGTGGCTTGGGACAAGCAGACCGGCAAACCGATCGAGCCGATGTATGAGCCATCCATATGCCTGATCGAAGACCCTGCCAAGGGGTGCTCCGGGCCGCTATGGCTGCGCGGCGGAGTGCAATTGATCGGGGGCGATGGTTTCGAATACGAAGTACGCAACCGCGTGACCTTGTGCCGCTGTGGTGCGTCGCAGAACAAGCCTTTCTGCGACGGCACGCATGCGTCGATCGGGTTCAGCGACAAGAACTGAGTCGACATCATGTTTAATAGAACACTGGGCGACAATCCTTCTCCCGCCAGGCAGACCGTTCTCAGTCGAGTACGTATTGTGCTACCACTGGCGCTCGTCGCATTCGTCGCAATCACCGTCGGTTTTGTGGCAAGCAAGACCGTCAGGCAACCCTACGAAACTCCCTTTTTTCACCTCTTCTTCAGCGATACCCTGCATATGAAGGCATGGCTGATAACAGCGTCGCTGTTGCTGGCATTGGGCCAGTTGCTGACGGCGTCGCGTATCTATGAAGTGCTGCGCTTCCCGCCGAAGGGGCGCTTCTACCATGTGGTGCATCGCTGGTCTGGGCGTACGGCCATCCTGCTGACGCTGCCTGTGGCCTATCACTGCATCTTCCTGCTCGGCTTCGGGACATACGATACCCGCGCCTACATTCACTCATTACTGGGATCATTTCTCTACGGGACCGTTCTCGCCAAGGTTCTCATAGTCCGCTCAAACGGCTTTCGTGGCTGGGTGCTGCCACTCGCGGGAAGTGCGCTGTTCTCCATTCTCCTGGGACTGTGGCTTACTTCTGCATTCTGGTACTTCAGTACCTTTGGCACTGGCATATAAAATCCCGCGACGGATACGGTATCAGGCAGCATCTCTATCCAGCAACGACAACCCTCTCGCTAAGGAACGAAGCAGATGAGCATAGATTCAATTGCTTAGCGCGCTACTTCCTTAAGATAGGTATTGCGGGCAGCAAATGCGGTGGGCGTGAAATCGGTAAATACGCCGTCAACGCCGGCTCGGTAAAATGCCAGGTATTCTGCCGTTGGATCCCCCTTATAAGCGCCTGCCAGGTATTTCGCTTCGTTGCGGAAGGTGAATATATGAACGAACAAACCGGCTTTATGAGCGTCGCTGATCAGGCTGGTTGGCTTGATGGTGTCGACCTCGGCCAAGCTGGCTTTGGACGACGAATCCTGGGCTGGAGCAGCGGTGAGCGACATTGCCTGCGGCTTCCACGGACCGATGCCGTCGGCGTAGGTTTTGACCTCCGCCAATCCTGCCGGCGTAAGCATCGCACCGAAGGAGCGCGGGTCGCCCGCTACGGTCCAGCTATATGGGCGGCCGCTGACGAACGTGTTGGGTTTGTCAGTGATGAAAATGGTTTCGCCGGTCTTGAAGTTCATGCCGTTTCCATCGACTAGCTGAACCGCTTTGGATTTCAGGCCGATAGAGCGCAGGTATTTCAAGCTGGCCGGGTCAAAGCTTTGCACAAAGACCGGGGCATCCTTGCGATTGAGATCGTTGTCTTTGAGGGCTTTGAGGAAAGCCTCCTCAAACGGATGGCTGCCCGGTGCGCCGCAACCGTTTGCAATGGCCTGGGCATTATTCCAGATCGGATTTTTGCTTTCTGGATAGGTCGTAATGACGCGGCCAGTAGCCGCGCTTTTTGCTCTTGCAATGTCGATCACTTCCTGAAAGCTCAGAATCGGCAACTTGCCGTTAAGCTCGGTTGGGCGCTGGTCGCGGGCATCGTAAGTGGTGCCGCCTATCCATTGCCTCAGTTCGGCCATTGTGAAATCGCTGATTGACCAGTCGTTGGTATGGTCTTCGCCATCAACGACCAATGATTTCAATACCGATTTTGGATCGTTGGGATCGGTCAAGTCACTCAGGTACTGTGCTGGACCATTTTCTGTTGTGGCCGGATATCCGGCATTGATCAATACGCCTGGAACAGTGCGCTTACGGCTTGCAACATTGGCATTCGTCTTTGCGACTTCGCTGATGTTGGTGTTGTCGCTCAACCAGGGGTTGTGGCGCGCCACCAATACGCAGTCTTTGGTCATGTGCAGATCCAGTTCGAGCGAATCTGCGCCAGCATCGGCTGCATTCTCGTAAGAAGCCCGGGTTTCTTCCGGATACAGTCCCGGCAGGCCGCGATGCCCGATAACCAAGGGGGGCGCACCGTCAAGGGTTTTGAACGAAGCAGATGCGGCCGACCCGGCGCCAGGGAAACTCCCGTTCATATTGCTGCAAGCGCCCACTAGCAGGCCGCATCCGAGTAGGGTAAAGCGGGCAAGGAGTTTTGTGACAAGCGGCGGAGCCAGGCGAGTGTGCATGTGTCGTCTCTTCAAGATGGTAGGGAACGGCTAGCAACCGATAGTAGCCTAAGCACATGACAAAATCATGACGATGCAAGTGCGGCCGTCGAGCCTGGTTTCGAGCAGATCCTGTGGGAAAAAACGGGATGAGGGCGCAAATAGAAAAGGGCCAGCATGTAGCTGACCCTTATGTATCCTGGCTCCCCGACCTGGACTCGAACCAGGGACCTGCGGATTAACAGTCCGTCGCTCTACCAACTGAGCTATCAGGGAATTGGGCAACTAATTTTCTTGCAGGGGAAAATACCAGATTGCCGGAACAATGAAAAAAGGCCCTCAAGTCTGAGAGCCTTATATTCATTGGTGCCGAGAGCCGGAATCGAACCGGCACGCTGTCTCCAGCGCGGGATTTTGAGTCCCGTGCGTCTACCTATTCCGCCATCTCGGCAACGCGTCCGCTATTATGACTTAATTCCGCGGTGCGATCAATAGCCTTTGTATATGAACCTGTTGTCCCCGGAATATCCCGCCTACCGCCGATATTCCCTTGGCAACAGGCCTTAATTGGCGGTGCGCTGGTAGAGGCGGAAACGTTCATCCCTGTCGGAGGGCCGGCGGCCGGTCCACAGCAGTTTCCAGTTGCCCTTGAACTCGCGCCAGATCGCATCGTCGGACTTGACCGAGATATTGTCCTGGTAGAGCAGGAAATCGCAGTGCGGCTGACCGTATTCGCCGAATGGGATGTCGCCGAAATAGGCGAACGATGCGCGCTGCGCCGGGCCGACGTTGGTGTCGACGCACTGCTTGACGGTCGGCAGATGCTGGTCGATCTGCGCGGCGACGCCGGCATAGCTCTTGCTGTAATTGATCCACGGTAGCCACAATGTAGTGAGCAGCAGCCAGCACAGGATCACGCCGCCGGACGACAGCACCACGGCGCGCCACAGTACCGAGGGGCGGCGCGACAGGCGCCAGTTCACCAGCAAAATCCAGAATACCGAACCGAGGATGGCGATCGCCAGCGCTATCAGGTTGAACTCAGGCTTGAAGCCGGGCGCCAGCTTGTAGACGTTCTTGGCGAGCTGCGCCGGCCAGCCGCTTTCCTTGGCGATCCAGGCCAGCCAGATGAAGGCGGCGCAGGCGGTCAGGGTCATCACCGAGAACCAGTCGACAGCATTGATGGCGCCGCGCTTCATGGTCGGCAGGCCGAAGGCGGCCAGGATCACCAGTGCCGGCAGCAAGGGCAGCAAGATGCCTTCTTCCGGATGCGGATTGAGCAGCAGCACTATCGTCAGGCTGATGAAAAATGCCAGCGGCAAGGCGATATGCAGCGTCGAACGCTGTTCGCGCCAGGCGTATACGGCCCAGCCGGCGAACGGCCAGGCCGGCCAGGCAAACCAGATGCCGTATTTAAAGTAATACGACAGGGCGGTCCAGGTCGGCCAGCTCAGTTGCTGCAGATTGAACGCTTCCCAGGCGACGCTGCGGTCGACGCCGTGCGGCAGCAGGGCGCAGCTTGCCGCCAGCCAGATGCCGCCGACGAGCAGCGTCACCGGCAAGGTCACCAGCAGCAAGTCTTTGATGATCGCTTTTTCCCGTATCAGGGCCAGCGTCAGCAGTCCGCACAGCAGGGCAAGCGGCAGCACCCAGCCGCGCGTCAGGATCAGCAAGCCGAAGGCCAGGCCGAGCAAGGCGGCGCTACGGATATTGCGCGCTTCAAACAGGCGCACCGCGATATAGATGGAAAACGCTACCAGCGAAACCTGCAGGCTCTTGGCGGTGGCTTCGTGGCTATGCGATAGCAGGCCCAGGCAGCCCAGGTAGATCAGGAAAGCGCCGTCGGCCAGGGTCCGGCCGAAGTCGAGCGGTTCAGGCTGGCCGCCAAAGGCCAGCCGCAGCGGCTGCGCTTCGGTGCGCCGGCCCAGCAGGTAGGTGGCGTACCAGACCGAGAGCGACCCGACCAGAAAAAACGTCACGGTGGAGAGGCGGGCCGCCAGCGGATCGCTGAGCAGCCAGCCGAACAGTTTGATGAACAGCGCGCCTATCCAGTAGGTCAGCGGGCTTTCAGCCGGCATCGGCAAGCCGACGATGTTCGGCGCGAGCCAATCGGCCAGGCCGCCGTGGGCCATGGTCCAGGCGATGCCGAAACTGGAAGCATCTTCATTTTTCCAGGGATCGCGCCCGATCAGGCCCGGCAGGATATACAACAATCCCAGTGCCCACAGCCCCCAGCGCGGCAGTGCGCTGGTGGCGGAAGCAGGGAGGCGGACGGGCTTCATCACAATGGTGTTTGATCAATGTTGAATTGCTGGGTATTGTGCCGGATAGCAGGGTACTTCGCTATTGCTGAGAGTAATTTTTGTTCTTGATGTTCTCAAGCGTACATACAATTATTTACTATTTATCAAAGCGTTAGCTGTTGCAGGGGACAGCCGTCGCGAATCCTGATAAATAAAAAAAGGCAGCCGCAGCTGCCTTTTTGAACAAACGGTCGAATTATTGATTCGCGATCGCTGTTTTGGAACCGACAGTACCGAATTTCTTGCGGAACTTGTCAACGCGGCCGGCGGTGTCGACGATCTTGTGCTGACCGGTGTAGAACGGATGCGATTCCGAGGAAACTTCAATCTTCACCAGAGGGTATTCTTTACCTTCGTGGGTGATGTTTTCGCGAGTCTGGATGGTCGAACGTGTGATGAACTTGAAATCGTTCGACACGTCGTGGAACAGAACTTCGCGGTAATTTGGGTGAATGCCGTCTTTCATAATTGCCTCAATTGAGTGGTAGCCAATCAATCACTTCGTCGGTCGTCTTGCTTCTTGACCCGATTGTCGATCACTTGCCGGGGGTGGAAAACCGCAAATTATACAATAAATCCCGCCGGGATTTGGAAAAAATGAATGAAATCAGTGCCTTGGGCATGTAAAACAGCAGCGCTTCCTTCGCTTCCCGTGCTGTGGGAACCCCGGGCGGACAAAGCGTCCACCCTCGTCAGACCTAGGCTTTGACCGCGACAGGCGTTTGATTGCCGCTTTTACGATACAAATACAATGTTGCAATCAAGCCACATATTGCCGCTGCGGTCATCCACATGCCCGGCGCGCCCTTGTCGCCGGTGTATTCGATCAGGCCGGTAGCGATGGCCGGGGTGAAACCGCCGAAAATGGCCGTCGCCAGGCTATACGCCAGCGAAAAGCCGACGGTGCGCACTTCGACCGGCATGATTTCAGTCAGGGCCACTACCATCGCGCCGTTATAGCTGGCGTACAGGAAGGACAGCCACAGCTCGACCATCAGCATCTTCTGGAAAGTCGGATCGGCCACCAGCCACGACATGGCCGGATAAGCGGTCAGGATGGTGAGGACGGTAAACAGGATCAGCAGCGGCTTGCGGCCGATGCGGTCGGACAGCGCGCCCATCACCGGCAGCCAGATGAAGTTTGAAATGCCGATGCAAAAGGTCACCAGCAAGGCATCGGTGGTGCTCAGGTGCAGCACGCTCTTGCCGAAGGTCGGCGTGTAGACGGTAATCAGGTAGAAAGACACGGTCGTCATCGAGACCAGCATCATGCCGGCAATCACCAGGCCCCAGTTATCCACCATCGAACGCAGGATTTCGCGTACCGGCGGTTTGTGCTTGCGCGCCATGAATTCCTCGGTCTCCTGCAGCGAGCGGCGAATCACGAACAGCACCGGCACGATCAGGCAGCCGATGAAGAACGGCACGCGCCAGCCCCAGTCCGCGATCTGCGCCGGCTGCAGCCACACTTGCAGGCCGAAGCCGAGCGCCGCGGCGACGATGATCGCCACCTGCTGGCTGGCGGACTGCCAGCTGACATAGAAACCCTTGTTGCCCGGCGTCGCCATTTCCGACAGATAGACCGAGACGCCGCCCAGTTCCACTCCGGCCGAAAAGCCTTGCAGCAGGCGCCCGATCAAGACCAGGAACGGCGCCGCATAGCCGATGGTGGCGTAGCCCGGCACGAAAGCAATCAGCATGGTGCCGAGCGCCATCAGCGCCAGCGTCGTGATCAAGCCTTTGCGGCGGCCCACCCGGTCGACATAAGCGCCGAGGATGATCGCGCCCAGCGGCCGCATCAGGAAACCGGCGCCGAAGGTCATGAAGGTCAGCATCAGCGAGGCAAACTCGTCGCCGGCCGGGAAAAATGTCTTGGAGATGTAGGTCGCGTAAAAACCGAACAGGAAGAAATCGAACATCTCCATGAAGTTACCGCTGGTAACCCGCAGAACTGTGCCGAATTTCGATTGGCTGGATTGTGTAGTCGCCATGATGTGCTTGCGAAAAAAGGAGGTTCGCAAGGATAGCATTTAACCGGAAGGCTTGTTTTGACTATGTAGGATGATTCTGTAGGTATCTGTTGCTTAAAAACACTATTTGCATCGATTGACTGCCGCTTCAGAGGAAGAGTGCGCTGCCGCCGTTTCGCAACGCGAAAAAAAATCCGGCGTGCTTGCGCAGGCCAGATTTTTCGGGCTTCCGGTTACAGCTGGCTGCAACCGGAACATTCAGCCTCGATCAGCCGCCGCGTCGCATCATGTCGAAGAATTCGGCGTTGTTCTTGGTTGACTTCATCTTGTCGAGGATGAACTCCATCGCTTCGATTTCATCCATGCTGTACAGCAGCTTGCGCAGCACCCAGATTTTTTGCAGCTGGTCAGGCTTGATCAGCAATTCTTCGCGGCGGGTGCCGGACTTGTTCAGGTTGATCGATGGGTAAACGCGTTTCTCGGCGAGGCGGCGTTCCAGGTGCACTTCCATGTTGCCGGTACCCTTGAATTCTTCGTAGATCACGTCATCCATGCGGCTGCCGGTTTCGATCAGGGCGGTAGCGATGATGGTCAGCGAACCGCCTTCTTCGATGTTGCGGGCGGCGCCGAAGAAACGTTTCGGACGTTGCAGCGCGTTGGCGTCGACACCACCTGTCAGCACCTTGCCGGAGGCAGGGATCACGGTGTTGTAGGCGCGCGCCAGGCGGGTGATCGAGTCCAGCAGGATCACCACGTCTTTTTTCATTTCCACCAAGCGCTTGGCTTTTTCCAGCACCATTTCGGCGACTTGTACGTGACGTGTGGCCGGTTCGTCGAAAGTGGATGCAACCACTTCGCCGCGCACCGAGCGCTGCATTTCGGTCACTTCTTCCGGACGTTCGTCGATCAGCAGGACGATCATCACGGTGTCGGGATGGTTGGTGGTGATCGCATGCGCAATGTGCTGCAGCATGACCGATTTACCGGATTTCGGCGACGCCACCAGCAGGCCGCGCTGGCCTTTGCCGATAGGTGCGATCATGTCGATGATGCGGCCGGTGATGTTTTCTTCGCCGCGCATGTCGCGTTCCAGCGGCAGCGGCTTGTTCGGGTGCAGCGGCGTCAGGTTTTCAAACAGGATGCGGTGCTTCGACGCTTCCGGCGATTCGCCGTTGACCTTGTCGACCTTGACCAGTGCGAAATAGCGTTCGCCGTCTTTCGGCGTGCGCACTTCACCTTCGATCGAATCGCCGGTATGCAGGTTGAAGCGGCGGATTTGCGAAGGCGAGATATAAATGTCGTCGGTGGACGCCATGTAGCTGGCGTCGGGCGAGCGCAGGAAGCCAAAGCCGTCGGGCAGGACTTCGAGGGCGCCATCGCCGAAAATCTGTTCTCCTGATTTCGCGCGCTTTTTCAGGATCGCGAACATCAGTTCTTGTTTGCGCAAACGCGCTGCGTTATCGATGTCCAGGCCGATTGCCATTTCTAGCAGGGCGGAGACGTGTAACGCCTTCAATTCAGATAAATGCATAGGTATGAGTGTCCCGGGATGGGAAATATTGGGTGGGGGAGGGAACTGCGTGGTGTAGTCAGTAAAACACAAGCGGCGATGCGGGCGCATCGCCGCGGTTCTTGTTATATGTTCGAATCAATGAATGCAGTCAGCTGGCCCTTGGCCAATGCGCCGACTTTTTGCGCGGCAGGAACGCCGTTCTTGAACAGGATCAGTGTCGGGATACCGCGGATGCCGTGCTTGGCCGGGACTGCCTGGTTGGAATCCACATCCAGCTTGACGATCTGCAGCTTGTCGCCGTATTCCTTGGCTACTTCTTCCAGGATAGGGGCGATCATCTTGCATGGACCGCACCACTCGGCCCAGAAATCGACCAGGACCGGTTTGTCGGATTTGAGTACGTCTGCTTCAAAAGCTGCGTCGGATGTGTGTTTAATATGTTCGCTCATGGTTTCCTCAGTGTGAGGGAAAAATAATCAATGTGTGCCAAGACGACTTACCATTCCTGCTTGGTGGCTGCCTGCGGCGTTCCCTATTCTAGTGAATAAGTGGGGATGCCGTGCGCGAATTCAAGTTTCTGTGGGTGTGGTAAGAGGTATTGCGGCGGGATATTCACTAAATAATAACCGATTTTAATAAAAAGTGTGACGCATGATTTTATTTTGCAGCGATTTTTTGAGGGGCTCGCATAAAATGACAGGTAATTGTTGCAAAAAAGGGCCCCGCACCAGTGCGCCAGTTTTCGGGGCTGCCCGCATCGCCGCAACACTTCAGTGAGCCTCATGTCCTTAAAGTCAATATTCATCGCGCCTTCCGCCAACTTCTGGCCTGCTGCAGCGAGCGCCCTGCTGGCGAGCTGCCGTGCGGGCGACGATGGCATGCGCGATTTTTCGCATTGGCGCGTCATCCTGCCGACCTTTGCCCATGCCCAGCAGCTGAAAGCCGCACTGAGCGCGCAGCTGGGCGGGACTTTCCTGCCGCCGCAATTCTTTACGCTGTCCGGTTTGCTGATGACCATGCCGCCGTTGCCGAATGTATTGCCGGCCAGCGAGCGCCTGATGCGGCTGTACGCAGAATTGCGCCAGCACGGCTGGCTGAAAAAATTATTTACCGCACGTCGCAATACCGATCTGCTGCCCTTGGCTCAAACCTTGTTAGCGCTATCAGATGAATTGACGCAGGCTATGCTGCCGTCGCTGCACGCGGGCGGCGATGGAGTCGATGGCAGCGATGGCGACGAGATCGCGCAACGCTGGCAGCATGCGTTGGAACAATTGTCGCCAGATGCGCGCAAGCTGCTGTCGGATGAAACCCAGCTGGTGTGGTCGATCTGGAAAAGCCAGCTGGATGCCGACGATGCGATCGCCGCCCGCTTCAGCCAAATGTTGCAGCTGGCCGAGAGCGCCAGCCAGCCCATGGTCTGGATCAGTTCGGTGGCGCCGGAACCGTTGGAGCAAGCCTTCCTCGATGCCTATGCGCGGCGACAGCAAGTATTGACGATCACGCTCGACTGGCGCGCTCCGGCCTTATTGCCGGTTTATGCGCTGGCTTGGCCGGAGATGGTGGAAGCCGCGGCCGGGCCGGGGGAACATGCGACGCATGATTATGCGCTCTCCACTGAACTCGCATTGTGCGCAGCGCAGAGCGTCGAAGATGAGGCAGTGCAGGGTGCGCAAATGGTGATCGACTGGCTGCAGGCCGGCAAGAGCAATCTGGCGATCGTGGCGCAGGACCGGGTTGTGGCGCGGCGCATCCGCGCCTTGCTGGAGCGGGCGCAGATCCATGTGGCCGATGAAACCGGCTGGAAGCTGTCGACCACCCGCGCCGCCTCAGCCATCTCGGCCTGGTTCGACGTGATTGCCGCGCGCGGCGAAACCACTGCCTTGCTCGATTTGCTGAAGTCGCCGTTCGTTTTGAAGGCAGCGCCCACCGATCTGCTGCACGGCGAACAGGATGAGCAGGACAGCATTGCCAACAAATCGGCGCTGGTGATGAAGATAGAACTGCTGCTGCGGCGCGCCAACGTGCTCGGAGAATGGCGTGCGGTAACCGGCGCGCTCAGCGCGGCGCCGGCCGAACAGAAGGCGGTGGCCTTGCTGGCGCAGCAGGCCGGCTTGTTCAGCGGCCGCAAGAATCTGCGCGACTGGATCGCCACCACTACTGCGGCGCTGGATACGCTGGGCATCAGCGCTGCTTTGAACGCTGATTCGGCAGGCCAGCAGATCCTGCAACTGCTGCAGAACATCGCGCCGCCGGGCAATGATCCGGGTCAAGATTATGCGGCGCTGTTTTCCTTTCCCGAATGGCGCGCGCTGGTCAACCTGCAACTCGACGACACCAGCTTCATCAGCGCCATCAACGACCGTCGGGTGGTGATGTTGCCGCTGAACGGCGCGCGCCTGCGCAGTTTCGATGCCGTGCTGATGGTCGGCGCGGACGCCGATCACCTGCCGTCGCAGCCGCAGGAAACACTGTTCTTCGCCAACACCGTACGGCGCGAACTGGGCCTGGCGACACGCGAGAGCCGGCAGCGCCAGCAACTGCGCGACGTGGTCGAACTGCTGGCCATGAATCCGCAAGTGGTCCTGTCCTGGCAGGCGCACAAGGATGGCGAACCGAACCCGGTCAGTCCCTGGATCCAGCGCCTGCAGTTGGCGCTGGCGCGGGTTGCGGCGCCGGCATTGCCAGAGCTGCGGGCGGCGATTGCCGTGCAAAATTTGCAGCCGGCGCCATCGCGCATGCCGGCGCCGGCCGCCGCGCAATTGACGCCAGGCCGGCTGACCGCCAGCGCCTACAACAGTTTCATCGCATGTCCTTATCAGTTCTTTGCACGCCGCATGCTGGGCCTGGCCTCGCTTGACGAACTATCGGACCTGCCGGAGAAGCGCGATTACGGCGGCTGGCTGCATGAGATCCTGGAGACCTACCACGAAGCCCTGCGGGACCAGCCGTTGCCGCTGCCGCAGCGCGAAGCCTTGCTGGCGGCCATATCAAAAAAGCTGTTCGATGCCGTCATCAGCAAGAATGCGGCTGCGCTGGGTTATTACGCGCGTTGGCAAAAAGTGATCGCGCCGTATGTGGCCTGGGCGAATGAACACGAGGCCGCAGGATGGCGCTTTGTGTTTGGCGAACAGGCTTATGAAAAGCTGTTGCCGCTGGCGGATCGCGACCTGACCTTGCACGGCCGTATCGACCGCATCGACGAAAACGACGCCGGGGAACGCGCCGTGCTCGACTACAAGACCAACAACCTGCTGGCGCTCAACAAAAAACTGAAAGACCACGAAGACCACCAGCTGGCGTTCTACGGTTTGCTGTCCGACCGGCCGGTGTCTTCGGCGCATTACGTTGCGCTGGAGACGACCAAGGACAAGGTCGGCGACGTCAGCGCGCCCGACTATGAGCAGGCGCAAGGCGCGCTGGCGGCGCAGATAAAAATCAACGTCGAGGCGATTGCCGGCGGCGTCGGCTTGCCCGCCAACGGCGTCGCGTCGGTCTGCCAGTATTGCGATGTGCGCGGCTTGTGCCGCAAGGGAGCGTGGTGATGAGCGCGCCGATTTCTCTACCGAGCGCCTACCGCTTGAATGGCAACGTAGTCGAAGCCCAGGATTTCACCAATGCCGCCTGCGATCCCCAGCATTCGGTGGTAGTGGAAGCCTGCGCCGGCAGCGGCAAGACCTGGCTGCTGGTGGCGCGCATGCTGCGCCTGCTGCTGGCCGGCGCAGCGCCGTCTGAATTGCTGGCGATTACCTTTACCCGCAAGGCGGCGCAGGAAATGCGCGAGCGGCTGCTGGAGCTGCTGCACGACCTGGCGCTGCAGCCGGAAGCCAAAGTACGCAGCCTGCTGCTGGAACGCGGCATCGCGCCGCAAGAGCTGACGCAGGTGTTGCCTGCGGCGCGCAGTCTGTATGAACGTGTGCTGGCCAGTCCGCAAAGCCTGTCGATCGATACCTTCCACAGCTGGTTTGCGCGGCTGCTGCAGATCGCGCCGCTGGCCTCAGGCGTGCCGCACGGTTACTCCCTGACCGAAAAAACCGGCGAACTGCTGGCCGATGCCTATCTGCGTTTCATGCAATCGCTGAACGATGAAGAGAACAGCGCAATCAAGGACGATTTGCTGGCCATGTATCAGCTGACCGGCGATTTCAGCACCAGGAAGCTGCTCAATGCGTTTATCGATAAGCGGGCAGAGTGGTGGGCCGTGATACGGCAGGGTGCCGATGTGCCGCTGGAATGGCTGCGCGAACTGTGCGGCGAGGATGCCGAGGTCGACGCCCGCCTGTCGTTGTGGGAAGACGAGAAATTGTCATCGCAAGTGAAGCAGATTGCCTGGCTGCTGGGCCAGGGTTCGGCCACCAACCAGAAACGCGCAACCGCGATCGAGATGGCGCTGACGGCCGGCGCCTCGGTGGAGAATTTCGACGCCTTGTGCCATCAGTTTTTCGATGATAACGGCAAGCCGCGCAGCAACGGCAAGGCCAAGGATTTCCTCAAGGCGCTGGAAAACAACCTGGGCAGCGATGCCCTCGATGCCTTCGACGAGCAGTTCGGCGCCACCGGCGCGGCGCTCCAATTATTGCGCAAGCGCAGCCACGAGCGCACGGTGCTGAGCATGAACCAGCATCTGTTCAGCGTCGGCAATGCCTATCTGGAATGCTACCAGGCGCTCAAGGCCGAGCAGCGCGTGTTCGATTTCGCCGACCTGGAATGGCAGGCTTACCGCTTGTTGACCAATCCGGAGAGCGCAGCGTATCTGCAGAGCCGGCTCGATACGCGCTACAAACATATCCTGCTGGATGAATTCCAGGACACCAACCCGCTGCAATGGAGCATCGTGCGCGCCTGGCTCAGCGCCTATGGCGAAGACGCCGGCCAGCCCAGCGTGTTTGTGGTGGGCGACCCCAAGCAATCGATCTACCGCTTCCGCCGCGCCGAGCCGCGTGTGTTTGAAGCCGCCCGCAGTTTATTGCAGGAGCAGGGCGCCACGGTATTGCAAGCCAACCAGACCCGCCGCAATGCCAGCGCCATCGTCGAGGTGCTGAACGCCAGTTTCCGCGCCAATCCCTTGTTTTCAGCGCAAACCACACTGGGTGAAGCCGGTGGCGCGGTGTGGCGTTTGCCGCTGATCCAGCAAGCATCGGACGATGCGACAGATGACGCAGCCGCGCCAGGCTTGCGCAATCCCCTGACCACTGCACGAGAAGAATCGGAAGATGCGCGCCGCCGCGACGAAGGAGCGCAACTGGCGCAAGCCTTGTGGCATGCCCGGCAAGTACTGAGCGTGCGCCAGGAAAACGGCAGCCGCGGCTTGCGCTGGTCGGATGTGATGCTGCTGGTGAAGAAGCGCAGCCATCTGGGCGCCTACGAAAGCGCCTTGCGCGCAGCCGGCATCCCGTTCATGTCCGACAAGCGCGGCGGCTTGCTGGAGTCGCTGGAAATTTCCGACCTCATCGCTCTGCTGACTTTCCTGATTACGCCGGACGATGCGCGCGCGCTCGGCCACGTGCTGAAATCGCCGATCTTCGGCGCCGGCGACGACGACCTGATCGCCCTGGCGCAGCGCGGCGAGCGCGGCTGGTGGGCGCGCCTGCGCGCCGCGGTAGCGGCTGAAGCGGCGGCGCCGGCGCTGCAACGCGCTGCCGCCTTGCTGGAGCAATGGCTGCTGGCGGCACCGCGTTTGCCGGTGCATGACCTGCTCGACCAGATCCTGCACCAAGGCCAGCTGCTGGCGCGTTACGCCCAGGCGGCGGCGCCGCTGTCGCGCAGCCAGGCCATCGGCAATATCGAAACCTTTGTCGAGCTGGCCCTGAACATGGATGCCGGCCGCTATCCCAGCCTGCCGAAATTCATCGACGCCTTGCGCGCCCTGCAAAATGCCGCTGGCGGCGATGCGCCCGATGAAGCCAGCATAGCTGCCGCCACCGACGCCGTACGCATCCTCACCGTGCACAGCGCCAAGGGTCTGGAAGCGCCGGTGGTGGCGCTGCTTGACGCCAATCACAGCAAGCCCGCGCGCGACGACTACGGCATCCTGTGCGACTGGCCGCAGGATGCGGAAGCGCCCCGGCATTTTTCGGCCTTCGGCAGCAGTGCCGAACGCGGCGCTGCGCGCGATCCGCTGTTCGCGGCGGAAGAGGGCTTCAAGACACAGGAAGACTGGAACTTGCTGTACGTCGCCACCACCCGCGCCAAGCAACTGCTGATCATCAGCGGCGTTGCCGGCAGAAGCGGCGGCGTCACCGAAGACAGCTGGTATGCGCGGCTGGAGCAGGTGCCGGAGACAGCCATCGATGCCATTGCGGAACATGCCGAGGCCGCCAGCGACGTCCAGCGCTTTCAGCAAGAGATCTTCGACCCGCCTCAGCTGCCGCCGCCGCCGGCTGCTGTCGCCGCCACTTTCGACAGCCAGGCGATCGCCGAAGGAATTGCCTTGCACGGCTTGCTGGAAAGAGTCACCCAGCACGGGCAATGGCCGGTAGTGCTGCCGTCCGCCGAGACGATCGCGCGCTGGCTGCCATGTCCGCTGATGCTGGCAAGGCAGGTCCGGTTGCAGGCGCAGACCATCCTGGGGCAAAGCGAGCTGGAACATTTCTTCAATCCGGCCCTGCACCTGCATGCGCGCAATGAAATGGAAATCATCGCCGATGACGCCGTGCTGCGTTTCGACCGCGTGGTGGTGTTCGAGAACGAGGTCTGGATCTTGGACTACAAGCGCAATCTGCTCGACAACGAACGGGCGGCCTATACCGCCCAGCTGCGCAGCTACCGGCAGGCGGCCCAGCCCGTGTTTGCCGACAGGCGCCTGCGTACAGCGCTGCTGACGGTGGACGGGCGCTTGTGGGAAATCGACTAGCGACAAAAAAGCCCTTATTTCATGACAGGAAATAAGGGCTTTTTCAATTCAGGACAGGAGGCGATCAGCGATGATGCGGCGCCGCGTATTTCTTTTCCAGCCGGCCCACCAGCGTCGCCAGTATCATCGTCATGGCGAAATACACCACGGAAATGGTGATGTACGGCTCCCAGTAACGCGAATAGGCGCCGGCCACGGTGCGCGCCGCATAAGCCAGTTCGGCCAGGCCGATGGCGGACACCAGCGAGGAATCCTTGAGCAGGGTGATGGCTTCATTGCCGAGCGGCGGCAGCATGCGGCGGAACGCCTGCGGCAGCACCACGTAGCGCATGGTCAGCTTATAGCCCATGCCGAGGCTGGATGCGGCATAGCTCTGGCCGCGGTCGATGGACTGGATGCCGGCGCGGAAAATCTCGGAAATATAGGCGCCGGCGTTCAGCGACAAGGCCACCACGCCGGAGATGAAAGCGCCGTAGTCTTGCTTGATGGTGCGCGCCAGTTCGCCGGAAATCAACAAGCCGTTGTCCTGATGAATCAGCACCGGCATCACGGCGAAGTGGATCAGCAGGATCTGCACGAACAGCGGCGTGCCGCGGAAGAAGGCCACGTAGAAGCTGGCCAGGCCCTTGAGCACGCGGAAGGGCCACTTCCATGGCCCCTGCTTGACTTCAGCCAGGCGCAGCATGCCTAGAAATAATCCGAGGATGGTGCCGATGATGATACTGATCACGGCGACCTGCAGCGTCATGAAGAAGCCTTTGACGAATAGCGGCGCGTAGCCTTGTATGATGCTCCAGCGGAAATCCATAAATTATTGAGAAGAAATGATGCGAGGATGAAGACGGACACGCAAGCCGGGACCGGCATTCGCCAGGCTGCGCATAAGGATATTAAAAAATTAGCGGAAAATTATACCGTAGTTGCCGCAGACCGCCAAAAAACGGCAGTCTGCGGGCTGGCAGCGCAATTACTTGGCATTGCCAAAATATTTCTGGTTGATCTTGTCGAAGCTGCCATCCGCCTTGACGTCGGCCAGCCCCTTGTTGATTTTCTCCAGCAGTTCGGTATTGCCTTTGCGTACCGCGATGCCGTAATACTCTTTCGGGAAGCTGGCGTCGGTCACCACGCGGAAGCTGGCGGACGGATTGTTGGTAATGTAATTCCGCACCACCGGATCGTCGGCCACCACGGCATCGACACCGCCGCTTTCGAGTTCCTTCAAGGCCAGCGTGGTGGAATCGAAACGCTTGATGCTGGGGTTGTTCTTGCCGACCAGGTTCTGCACCACTTCGTCGCCGGTGGTGGCGCTTTGCACGCCGATCTTCAGGCTCTTCAGGTCGCTGAACTGCTTGACCGAGGCATTGCCTTGGGGGACGGCGATCAACTGGCTGGCTTCGAAATAAGGCGTCGAAAAGTCCACCGTCTGCTTGCGTTCATCGGTAATGGTGATGGCTGAAATCAGCAGGTCGCGGTCGCCCTGCGCCAGGAAATTGAAGATCCCTTCAAACGGCGTCGGGATGAATTTCACCTCGATGCCGATTTTGGCCGCGATCGCCTTCATCAGGTCGATGTCGAAACCGACCACTTCCTTCTTTTCGTTTTCCGCGGAAAACGGTGCGTAAGCCGATTCCACCCCGACGACAAACAGGGTTTGCTTGGCTGCCGCGACCGGCGCCTCTTCCTTTTTTCCGCAGGCACCGAGGGCGAGCAGGCTCAAGCTCAGGGCGCACAGCGGCAGATAGCGGCTTAACAATTTTTTCATGGTGTACTCGCAAAAATAAGTCGACTAAGGTCGGATTCAGCGTTGGTATTACAAGCAATCTCTCGACATTCCGTCATTCCCGCGTTCGCGGGAATGACGTGGCCGGGGCGCGTAGCTGGGGCGCCGAGCCGGTCTACAGTTTCTCGTCCGCGAAATATTTCTTGTAGATCCGGTCCTGCGTGCCGTCTGCCTTGATCAGTTCCAGGCCGTGGTTGAGCTTGGCCAGCAGTTCGCTGTTGCCCTTCTTGACCGCGATGCCGTAGTACTCTTTGGGGAAAGCCGGATCGTTGACGATGCGGAAATTCTTGCCCGGATTGTTCTTGACGAAATTGGTGACCACGCCATTGTCGCCGACCACGGCATCGACGCCGCCGCCTTCCAGCTCCTGGAACGCCAGCGGCATCGATTCGAAGCGCTTGACGCTAGGGCTGTTCTTGCCGACCAGGTTCTGCGCCGCTTCATCCGCGGTGGTGCCGCTCTGGACGCCGATTTTCTGGGCTTTCAGGTCTTCGAACTTGGCGACCTTGGAACTGGCCGGCAGCACGATCAGCTGCTTGGCCACGAAGTAGGGCTCGGAGAAATCCATGCTTTGCTTGCGCTGGTCGTTGATCGTGATGGTGGAAATCAGGATGTCGCGGTCGCCCTGGGCCAGCGCATTGAACAGGCCGTCGAACGGCGTATTGACGATCTTGACCTTGATGCCGGCCTTGTCGGCCACCGCTTTCATGATCTCGACATCGAAGCCGACCAGTTCCTTTTGTTCATTCTCGGATGCGAAGGGGGCATAAGCGCCGTCTGCGCCGACCACGTATTCAGTGGCGGCCGCAGCCGTGGCCGAGGATGCTTCTTTTTTGCCGCAGGCAGTCAGCACAGCCAGCGAACACAGCAGCGCCAGCGCGGGAAGATATCGTTGTTTCATTTTAGCTCCCGGCTTATTTGGCTGTATCGGCGAAATACTTGGCGTAGATCTTGTCGTAGGTGCCGTCGGCCTTGATTGCCGTCAGTCCCTTGTTGACCTTGGCCAGCAGTTCCGCATTGCCTTTCTTGACGGCGATGCCGTAATACTCTTTAGGGAAGGCCGGATCGGAGATGAAGCGGAAACCTTCGGACGGGTTGTTCTTGATGTAATTCTTGATCACGCCATTGTCGGAAACCACAGCCTCGACGCCGCCGCCTTCCAACTCCTTCATCACCAGCGTCGCCGATTCCAGGCGCTTGATGTTCGGATTGCTCTTGCCCAGTTCCTTTTGCACGATTTCATCGCCGGTGGTGGCGCTTTGCACGCCTACCTTCATGCTCTTGAGGTCGGTGAATTTGGTGACCTTGGAATCCTTCGGCACCACGATCAGCTGATTCGCTTCAAAGTAAGGTTCGGAAAAGTCGACCGTCTGCTTGCGTTCGTCGGTGATGGTGATGGCTGACGCCAGCAGGTCGCGGTCGCCCTGCGCCAGGAAGTTGAAGATGCCTTCAAACGGCGTGTTGACGAACTTGATCTTGAAACCGCCCTTGTCGGCGATGGCGTTCATGACGTCGACATCGAAGCCGACGATTTCCTTCTGTTCATTCTGGTATTCAAACGGCGCAAAAGTCGCTTCGGCGCCGACCAGGTATTCCTTGGGTTCGGCCACGGCCGCGGTTTTCGGCTCTTGCTTGCCGCAGGCAGCCAGCAATAGCGCGGCGGACAGCACGCACAGACTCAGATTGAAAATTCGTTTCATTGAATATCTCCTGTAAATATCGGTAAAGTGTTCAATTCGTTCGATTCGTTAAATTCGTTCGATTGGTTCGATTTATATCAACAACGAAATGGTTTCCCGGGAACAGTTGCCGGCCATGGCACGCTGCCCCGGTATGAAATTATTGTTTTGGCAATATTGCTAGAAATAATCCGCTATTTTAGATTCATCTTTGCATTTCACAATGATTTATATAAATCATTGCGCATAAAAGCCCCCTGCGGTTCATGCGGCACGGAAATAAATAGATGTCTCGCAGCTTGACCCCGACGCTGGAACCCAGCCTGGCGGCCAGCGCCCGGTCCAGCCAGGAATTGCCGGGCTGTCTGCAGCGGCCGATTGCCACGGGCCTGGCGCGTATGCAGGCCCTTAGTGCCCTTAGCGCAGGCTCTTGAAGGCCTTGGCAAGTGGCAGGATCTCGCCGGTGGCGTTGCCGTCGTAGCCGTGCAGCTGGTTGACGATGGCGCGGAACGAGGCTGATTGCAGGATGTCGATGACCTGCTGCATCAAAGGATCTTTCATGGTGCTGATCGGCACCGCAAAGAAGTAGCGTTCGCGGATCAGGGGGATGAAGTCCAGGCCGAAGCGTTCGGCGGCGGTCTGGACCCCGAAGCCGACATCGGCCATGCCGCTGGCGATGAAGGCGGCAATTGCCGAGTGCGTGAATTCCGCGGTCTCGAAACCGTCGATGGCGGTCGGCGACAAGCCTTGCCGCGACAGCATCAGCTCCAGCAGCATGCGGGTGCCTGAACCCGGCTGGCGATTGACGAACAGCACGCCGTCGCGGCTGAGGTCGGCCAGGCTGACTATATGCTTCGGATTGCCGGGCGCGACCATCAAGCCCTGGTTGCGCACCGCCAGGTGGATCAGGCAATGCTTGTGCTTGTCCAGCCAATGGCTGTAGCCGGCCACCGCGGCTTCTTCAAATTCTCCCAGCGGCACGTGAAAGCCGGCCAGGTCGCATTCCTCGCGCGCCAGCGCCGCCACCGCATCGGCGCTGTTGCGATAGCGCAGTTCCACCGGCAAATGCTGTTCGTTCAACTGGTTGAGCAGCGCCGCCACGGCAAAGCCATGGCTGGCGTTGAGCCGGATCACCTGCGGCTGGACGCTGACCGCCTTGCTCAATTCGCCTTCCAGTTCCGACGCCAGGCTTTCCAGCGTCGGCGACAGCCGCGCCGCGATGCGGCGATCGGCCCAGATCAGTTTTTCCGCCAGCGGCAGCAATTCGCTGCCCCGCCCGCGGCCGGTTTGTATCAAGGGGTGGCCGAACATCGTTTCCGCTTCCCGCAGCAAGCCCCAGGCGTGCCGGTAGGAACTGCCGATCTGCTTGGCGGCATTGGCGATCGAGCCGGTTTCCTGGATCGCCGTCAGCAACGCCAGCAGCACGGCGGTATCCAGCGGCTGCTCGGCGTCGCGCGAGATTTCCCAGTGCGGTTTGATTTTGACTTTAAACATTATGCAAAATATAGCCTATTGAGTATGCGCGCTGCTAGTGATATTTTTTGATGGTGCAAGGGAAATGAAAATATTTCGCGCATAAAACTATATGTAAGCAATTACCTATGGTACATATAATACTTTTTCATTTCCGGGGGGAATTTGATGGGGTTTTTAGACAAACAACGGACCATTGCAGGTCCGGGCTTCAACCGCTGGCTGGTGCCGCCGGCGGCGTTGGCGATACATCTGTGTATTGGCATGGCTTATGGTTTTTCGGTGTTCTGGCTGCCGCTGTCGAAGGCGATCGGCATCAAGGAGTCGGTGGTCTGTGCCAAGGACATGAGTTTTTTTGCCGAAATATTCGCCAGCAATTGCGACTGGAAGATTTCGATGCTCGGCTGGATTTTCACCATGTTCTTCGTCTTGCTGGGAACCTCGGCGGCAATCTGGGGCGGCTGGCTGGAACACGTGGGTCCGCGCAAGGCTGGATTCGTAGCCGCGCTGTGCTGGTGCGGCGGCCTGCTGATTTCGGCGCTGGGCGTTTATGAGCATCAGATCTGGCTGATCTGGCTGGGCTCCGGCCTGATCGGCGGCGTCGGCCTTGGCCTGGGATATATCTCGCCGGTGTCGACCCTGATCAAATGGTTTCCGGACCGCCGCGGCATGGCGACCGGCATGGCGATCATGGGTTTCGGCGGCGGCGCGCTGATCGGCAGCCCGCTGGCGGACAAGCTGATGAAGCATTTCGCGACCGATGCCTCGGTCGGCGTGTGGCAGACGTTTGTGGTGATGGCTTTGATTTACCTGGTGTTCATGATGGCAGGCGCTTTCGGCTACCGGATTCCGCCCAGCGGCTGGAAACCGGCCGGCTGGACCCCGCCGGCGGCCAGCAGCAACGCCATGATCACGCAGAACCACGTGCATGCCAGCAAAGTCTGGGGCATTCCGCAGTTCTGGCTGGTATGGCTGGTGCTGTGCCTGAACGTATCGGCAGGCATCGGCGTGATCGGCATGGCGTCGCCGATGCTGCAGGAGATGTTCGGCGGCCACCTGCTCGGCGTCGCCACGAAGTTTTCCGAATTGTCGGGCGACCAGGTGAAGGCGATTGCGGCGATTGCCGCGGGCTTTACCGGCCTGATCAGCCTGTTCAATATCGGCGGCCGCTTCGTCTGGGCCAGCTGCTCGGATTACATCGGGCGCAAGATGACGTATGTGGTGTTCTTTGTACTTGGCTTTGTGCTGTATGTAAGCCTGCCTTGGTCCGGCACGACTGGCAGCGTGGCTTTGTTCGTGGCGGCGGTGTGCCTGATCCTGTCGATGTACGGCGGCGGGTTTGCTACCGTGCCGGCTTATCTGGCGGACTTGTTCGGCACCCAGATGGTGGGCGCGATCCACGGCCGTCTGCTGACTGCCTGGGCGACCGCCGGGATTCTCGGACCGGTAGTGGTGAACTACATGCGCGAGTACCAGCTCGGCCTGGGCATGCCGCGTGAATCGGTTTACAACACCACCATGTACATCCTGGCGGGGATGCTGGTGCTGGGCTTGCTGTGCAACCTGATGATCCGTCCGATCGCAGCCAAGCATTTCATGACGCCGGAAGAACTGGCGCGCGAAAAGCAGCTGGCGCACGAGCAGGCTTCGGCCAAGGGCGAGGCAGTGCTGCCGCCGGAAGTGATGGCGCGCATCGGCAGCGGCGGCAGTCCTGCGCTGTTGTGGCTGTCGTGGGCCGCGGTCATCATTCCGCTGGTCTGGGGGATTTCGATTACGTTGCAAAAATCGGCAATATTGTTCAAATAAGGAAGGACAAGCGATAGCATGGCGTATGTCGCAGTACGCCATGCAAGCAGTGACCTAGGTACATTCTTATGTTTTTGGAAGTGCGGGATCTTTCCCCGTATGTGGCAACTCGTTCTATTGTTCCAGCAAGATTTTGAACAAGCGGCGGACGAGGCATTTGCCATCTGCATCGTCCGACAACAGCCTGGACGAGTGCGGTTTCTAAAAATGAGGAGTGGTCATGAAGAGCGTCATTGTTTTTACATGTATTTTTGGAGTGCTGTCTTGTTCCACAGCACGCGAGCCGGCGGACCGTTCTTTCGCGACACCCGAATATCTGGCGCAGCCTGGCCTTGCAGTGGTCAAGGCGGCAGCGTTGTACGAACGTGGCGGGACGGGGGCCGGGGTGACGGTAGCGGTGATCGATTCGGGACTGATGCCGAGTCATCAGGAATTTGCAAATCGTCTCGCCGGACCGGGTTACAACTATATCGAAGATGTAGCGCGCGTGGTGGACGATCCCTTGAATCACGGCACCAAGATGGCTGGCTTGATTGCCGCGAACAGGGATTATCGGGGGATGCATGGCGTCGCCTACGATGCGAAGATTTTGCCGATGCAATTCGGCGCCAGTTGTAAGGATCGGTGTGATAGACGGACGGAGCCTTTTGAGTCAGACGATCAGATTGCTCGCGCATGGACGGATTCCTATGCGCAAGGTGTGCGTATTCTGAGCAATTCGTGGAGCAATGCACTTGATGCGCACTTGTTGAGTGAATCGCATTACCGGCAGTTGATGCCGGATTCACTGGCTGTGGCCAAGGATTTGACCGGCAAGGATGTTGTATTTGTCTTCCCTACCGGAAATGAAATACGCCGCGAGCCCTTGATGGAGGCTGGATTGCCTTATCTTGTGGAGGGCATTGAAAAAGGCTGGCTGGCGGTCACCGCCGTAAGAAACGATGGCAGCAAAATTACCGATAAAGCAAATGCATGTGGCATCGCCCGCAACTGGTGCATTGCGGCACCGGGCGGCGATGGAGGAAAGGGCAATGGTCTGTTGACGACAGATAGAGACGGTGCTTATTCGGAAGCGACAGCGACATCGGCGGCTGTAGCGATGGTTGCGGGTGCGCTGGCGGCGCTGAAAAGCAGGTTTCCAGAGATGACTACGCAACAGTTGCGCGATCGCCTGCTGCAGACAGCCAACCGAACAGGCGTCTACGCAAATAGCGATTTGTACGGGCAAGGATTGCTTGACCTGGACGCGGCATCAAGATAGTCGAGCCGCCGAGTTATTTTCCCGGCTCTGCAGGAATTTGTAGGCTGCGGCCATGGTTTGCCGCAGCCTGCTTATGACAAGAAAACAAGTACTATAAGTTAGCCGTCGTGATGTTGTATTGAAGAAGTACAACCGAGAGGAGACTGTCATCAACATGCAAAACCATACGCAGGTTCCCGCAGAAGCGTTGCAACCAACCGGTGATCTGGATAGCGTCAGATCCATCATTCAAGAATTCAAGACGCTGCCTGGCGCCATGCTGCCTGTGCTGCATGCGATCCAGGACGCGCTCGGCCATGTGCCGCCGTCGGCGGTGCCGCTGATCGCCGACGAGCTGAATCTCTCGCGTGCCGAAGTGCACGGCGTGATCAGCTTCTATCACCATTTCCGCCAGCAGCCGGCAGGCCGCCACATCGTCCAGATCTGCCGCGCCGAAGCCTGCCAGGCAGTCGGCGCCGATGCGCTGGCGGCGCACGCCAAGGCGGCCCTAGGCTGCGACTTCCACGGCACCAGCAGCGATGGCCAGTTCACGCTGGAGCCGGTGTATTGCCTGGGCCAATGCGCCTGCGGCCCGAACATGCAGATCGATGACGATCTGCATGCCCGCGTCAGCAACGACAAATTCAATCGCGCGCTGCGCGCCAAGCGAGGTGTGCAATGAGCGCCCTGAACGCCCCGGTCACCATTTATGTCCCGCGCGATTCAACCGCGCTGGCGCTCGGCGCCGACCAGGTCGCCGCGGCCATCGCGCAGCAGGCGGCGCAGCGCGGCATCAGCATCAATCTGGTGCGCAACGGCTCGCGCGGCATGTTCTGGCTGGAGCCGCTGGTCGAGGTGGCGACTGCGGCCGGGCGCATCGGTTACGGTCCGGTCGAATCCGACGATGTCGCCGGGCTGTTCGACGCCGGTTTCCTCAGCGGCGCCCAGCACAGTTCCGCCCTGGGGCTGGTGGAAGAAATACCTTATCTGAAAAAGCAGGAGCGCCTGACCTTTGCCCGGGTCGGCATTACCGATCCGCTCTCGCTGCCAGACTACCTGGGGCATGAAGGCTATGCCGGGCTGCGGCGCGCCCTCACCATGCCGGGGGCGGCGCTAGTGCAGGAAGTGCTGGATTCCGGCTTGCGCGGCCGCGGCGGCGCCGCTTTTCCCACCGGGATCAAATGGAAGACGGTAGCTGCAACCGCCGCTACGCAAAAATACGTCGTCTGCAATGCCGATGAAGGCGATTCCGGCACGTTCTCGGATCGCATGGTGATGGAAGACGATCCCTTCATGCTGATCGAGGGCATGACGATTGCCGCGCTGGCAGTGGGCGCCACGCGTGGATATATTTACGTCCGCTCGGAATATCCGCATGCCATCGCGGCACTGAACCAGGCCATCGCCACGGCGACCGGCGCCAACTATCTCGGCGACAACATCCTCGGCTCGGCCAGCAGCTTCCATCTGGAAGTGCGCAAGGGCGCCGGCGCCTACATCTGCGGCGAAGAAACCGCCTTGCTGGAAAGCCTGGAAGGCAAGCGCGGCGTGGTGCGCGCCAAGCCGCCGCTGCCCGCCATCGAGGGTCTGTTCGGCCAGCCGACCGTGATCAACAATGTGATCTCGCTGGCTTCTGTGCCTATCATCCTGGCGCGCGGCGCCGCCTTCTACAAGAACTATGGCATGGGCCGTTCGCTGGGCACGCTGCCGATGCAGCTGGCCGGCAACATCCGCCGCGGCGGGTTGGTGGAAAAAGCCTTCGGCGTAACCCTGCGCGAGCTGCTGCAAGATTTTGGCGGCGGCACCGCCAGCGGCAAGCCTATCCGCGCGGTGCAGGTCGGCGGCCCGCTGGGCCCCTACCTGCCGCCGTCGCTGTTCGACACCAAGCTCGACTACGAAGCCATGGCGGCGGTCGGCGGCATGCTGGGGCATGGCGGCATTGTGGTGTTTGACGACAGCGTCGACATGGCGAAGCAAGCCCGATATGCGATGGAATTCTGCGCGATCGAATCCTGCGGCAAATGCACGCCTTGCCGCATCGGCTCCACCCGCGGGGTAGAGGTGATCGACAAGATCGTCGGCGGGGAATCTCATGTCGCCGTGCAGCAGATCAAACTGCTGCGCGACCTGTGCGACACCATGGTCAACGGCTCCCTGTGCGCCATGGGCAGCATGACGCCGCTGCCGGTGCTGTCGGCGCTCGATCATTTCCCGGAAGATTTCGGCAAGGGCGAACTCGGCCAGGCCGCCTGAGGTATTTCGCAATCAGTTGCATGAACACGACTAACCCACGTTCCGATGGAACCAGGAGCATGTGATGAATCAGCTTAACGAACTCGACTACGGCACTCCCGCCAAAACGGCCAAGCAGCTGGTAACCCTCGAAATCGACGGCGTCAATGTCGAAGTCGCGGCCGGCACTTCGGTCATGCGGGCCGCGGCCGAAGCCGGCATCAACGTCCCCAAGCTGTGCGCCACCGACAGCCTGGAACCGTTCGGTTCCTGCCGCCTGTGCCTGGTTGAAATCGACGGCAGGAAAGGCTACCCGGCTTCCTGCACCACGCCGTGCGAGCCCGGCATGAAGGTGCGCACGCAGACGCCGAAGCTGGCCGATATCCGACGCGGCGTCATGGAACTCTACATCTCCGACCATCCGCTCGACTGCCTGACCTGCCCGACCAACGGCAATTGCGAACTGCAGGACATGGCTGGCGTCACCGGCCTGCGCGAAGTGCGCTACGGCTATGACGGCGAGAACCACCTGAAGATGAAGAAGGATGAATCGAATCCTTACTTCACTTACGATCCCTCCAAGTGCATCGTCTGCAACCGCTGCGTGCGCGCCTGCGAGGAAACCCAGGGCACCTTCGCGCTGACCATAGATGGGCGCGGGTTCGAATCGCGCGTGTCGGCCGGCCAGATGCAGGATTTCATGGATTCCGAATGCGTCTCCTGCGGCGCCTGCGTGCAAGCCTGCCCGACCGCCACCCTGACCGAAAAGACCGTGATCATGCTGGGCCAGGCTGAACACAGCGCGATCACCACCTGCGCCTATTGCGGAGTCGGCTGCTCCTTCAAGGCAGAGATGAAAGGCAACCAGGTGGTGCGCATGGTGCCGCACAAGGATGGCCAGGCCAACCATGGCCATTCCTGCGTGAAGGGCCGGTTCGCCTGGGGTTATGCGACGCACAAGGACCGCATCACCAAGCCTATGATACGCAGCAAGATCACCGATCCTTGGCGCGAAGTTTCGTGGGATGAAGCGCTCGCTTATGCCGCCAGCGAATTTCGCCGCATCCAGGCCAAGTACGGCAAGGATTCGATAGGCGGCATTACTTCCTCACGCTGCACCAACGAAGAAACCTATCTGGTGCAAAAGCTGGTGCGGGCAGCGTTCGGCAACAATAACGTCGATACCTGCGCCCGGGTTTGCCATTCGCCTACCGGCTACGGCCTCAAGCAGACGCTGGGCGAGTCGGCCGGCACCCAGACCTTCGATTCGGTCATGCAGGCCGATGTGATCATGGTCATCGGCGCCAATCCGGTCGCCGCCCATCCGGTATTCGCCTCGCAGATGAAACGCCGCCTGCGCCAGGGCGCGCAGCTGATCGTGGTCGATCCGCGCACTACCGAGATGGTCAAGTCGCCGCATGTGCAGGCGGCTTATCACCTCAAGCTGCGTCCTGGCACCAATGTCGCCCTGATCACCGCGCTGGCGCATGTGATCCTGTCGGAAGGCCTGGAAAAGCCGGACTACGTCGCCGAGCGTTGCGACCAGAAATCGTATGCCGACTGGAAGGAATTCGTGCTGCGGCCGGAAAATTCGCCGGAAGCCATGGCGGAAGTCACCGGCGTGCCGGCGGAGCAGCTGCGCGGGGCCGCGCGCCTGTACGCCAGCGCCGCCAACGGCGCCATCTACTACGGCCTCGGCGTGACCGAACATGCGCAAGGCTCGACCATGGTGATCGGCATCGCCAACCTCGCGATGGCGACCGGCAATGTCGGCCGCGAAGGCGTCGGCGTCAATCCGCTGCGCGGCCAGAACAATGTGCAGGGCTCCTGCGACATGGGTTCCTTCCCGCACGAATTGCCGGGTTATCGCCATGTGTCCGACAGCACCGTGCGCGGCGAGTTTGAACAGGTTTGGGGCGTCACGCTCAGCCCGGAGCCGGGCCTGCGCATTCCGAACATGTTCGATGCCGCGCTCGACGGCAGTTTCATGGGACTGTACTGCGAGGGCGAAGACATCGTGCAGTCGGATCCGAATACCCAGCACGTTACCGCCGCCATGGCGGCGATGGAATGCATCGTGGTGCAGGATCTGTTCCTCAACGAGACAGCCAAATACGCGCATGTGTTCCTGCCCGGTTCCTCTTTCCTGGAAAAGGATGGCACTTTCACCAACGCTGAGCGCCGCATCTCGCGGGTACGCAAGGTGATGCCGGCCAAGGCCGGGAAATCGGACTGGGAAGTGACCGTGGCGCTGTCCAATGCGCTGGGCTATCCGATGAACTACACGCATCCGTCGCAGATCATGGACGAGATCGCGGCCCTGACGCCGACCTTCCGCGGCGTCAGTTACGCCAAGCTGGAACAGGCCGGCAGCCTGCAATGGCCGTGCAACGATGAAGCGCCGCAAGGCACGCCGATCATGCATATCGGCCAGTTCGTGCGCGGCAAGGGAAAATTCATCAATACCCAGTACTTCGCCACCGATGAAAAGGTGACGCTGAAATTCCCGCTGATCCTCACTACCGGCCGCATCCTGTCGCAATATAATGTCGGCGCCCAGACCCGCCGCACCGACAACGTCGAGTGGCACAGCGAAGACCGGCTGGAAATCCATCCGCATGACGCCGAAGACCGCGGCATCAAGGACGACGACTGGGTCGGCATCGAATCGCGCGCCGGCCAGACCGTGCTGCGGGCGACGGTGACCGAGCGGGTGCAACCGGGTGTGGTTTACACTACCTTCCACTTTCCGGAATCGGGCGCCAACGTGATCACCACCGATAATTCGGACTGGGCCACCAATTGCCCGGAATACAAGGTGACCGCGGTACAGGTGCTGCCGGTCAGCCAGCCGTCCGCATGGCAGAAGCAATTCAGCCGCTTTACCGAGCAGCAGTTGAAACTGCTGCAGGGGCAGCCGGATCATGGGACGGAGGCGGCCGTTACCAAATAACAGGACAGAGGAAAGCATATGGTCTTACCAGAATACGCCAGCAGCACCGAGGTAGCCGTGGAGCGGTGGCGTAACGGCGGCGTCAGCAGCAGCCGCGACACGGTGGCGGAAGAAGTGCCGGTGGCGCTGGAGTACAACGGCATTTCGCACGCGGTGATGATGGCCTCGCCGGCCGACCTGGAAGATTTTGCCCTGGGCTTTTCCCTGACTGAAGGCATCTTGCAGGACCGTAGCGAATTGTTCGATTGCGAGATCGTCAGTGCCGCGGACGGGATCCAGGTGCAGATGCAGATCGCCACGGAACGCTTTGTGATGCTCAAGGAAAAACGGCGCAACCTGACCGGCCGTACCGGCTGCGGCCTGTGCGGCGCTGAAACCTTGCAGCAGGCGGTGCGCAAGCCGGCGCCGGTGGTGTCGCATGCACGTTTTTCCGCGGCGGCGATTTACGCAGCGATGGCGGAGATGCAGAAACGGCAGCATTTGCAGCAGGTCACGGGAGCGACGCACGCCGCGGCCTGGTTGCAAGCGGATGGAAAAATTGCACTGGTGCGCGAAGACGTCGGCCGCCATAACGCGCTCGATAAATTGATCGGCGGCTTGATGCAATTGGAAGCGAAGCAGGATTTTTCCAGCGGCGCAGTGCTGATCACCAGCCGCGCCAGCTACGAAATGGTGCAGAAGGCGGCCAGCATGGGTTGCGGCTTTATCGTCGCGGTATCGGCGCCGACGGCGCTGGCGATCCGGCTGGCGGAACAGGCCGGCGTCACCTTGCTGGGTTTCGTGCGGCAGCCGGGGCACGTGGTGTATGCGCATCCGCAGCGCCTGGCGCCCGCTTAGTTTTTAAACGCAGTCTTGCAGCAGAAAAGGTAGACGCAATGAATCTGGAACATCTGGTCAAAATGGCGAATCAGATCGGCGCTTTTTTTGACACCATGCCGGACCGTCCGCAAGCCATGACGGACCTGATCGCCCACCTGAAACGCAGCTGGGAGCCGCGCATGCGGCGCGAGCTGCTGGCCTATGTCGACCAGCAGGGCGGCGCCGAGCTGATGCCGATCGTGCAGGAAGCCATCCGCCTGCACGCTGCCGCCCTCAAATAAATTACGGCAGGAACACCATCTGCGACGGGCTGCCCAGCCCGGTATAGCGGTCGATGAATTCCAGCTTGCCGCTGTCCTTGTCGATGGCGAACTGGGTGATGTTGTCGCTGCGCTGGTTCAGTGCATACATGAAGCGCCCTTGCGGTCCGATCACGATGCTGCGCGGATAGTCGCCGCGGGTCCAGGTATCTTCTACCCATGTCAGCTTGCCTTCGGCGCCGACCGCAAACTGCGCAATGCTGTTGCGCAAGCGATTGGCCACATACACGAAGCGGCCGTCAGGGCTCACGATCAGTCCCGAGGCGAAACTGGTGCCGTGGTAGTTCTCCGGCAAGGTCGAGACCGTATCCTGCTCCTGCAGGGTGCCCTTGGCCTGGTCGAAGCGATACAGCGTCAGCGTCGACGATTCTTCGTTGATGACATATGCATACTTGCCGTTGGGATGGAAGACGAAGTGGCGCGGTCCGGCGCCGGCCGAGGAGGCCTTGATGAAGGCCGGCGCATTCGGGCTCAGGCGGCCGCTGGCCTGGTCGAAGCGCCACTGGTAGATGCGGTCCAGCCCCAGGTCGGTAGAGAACGCGAACTGGCCGCTGGGATCGCTTGCGATCATGTGCGCATGCGGGCCGTTGTGGTCGCTGGCGGCAAAGCTGCCGATGACTGCCGCTTCCGGTTTGGGCGCGCCCGGTGTGCCGCTGCTTTGCTGTACCGAGGAGGCCGGCTGCAGGCTGCCGTCTCCGCCTATCGGGAACACCGCCACGGAGCCGCCGCCGTAGTTGGCGGCGAACAGGTGCTTCCCCTGCGCTGAGAGCGTCACGAAGGCCGGCGTCGCGCCTTGCGAATCCTGTTCATTCAGCTTGCTCAGCGTGCCATCGGCGCGGTTGACGGCATAGGCCGCCACGCTACCGTGCTTGCCATCCTTGTAGTTGGCAATCTCGCTCGCCACGTACAAGGTCTTGCCGTCCGCGCCCGCGGCCAGCTGCGCCGAATTGGGCTGGCTGCTGGCGACCCCGACCCGGCTTAGCGCGCCGGATTGGCTATCGACCTTGAACAGATATACCCCTTCGCCATTAGGGTTATACGTTCCGACGTAGGCGAACTGACTGGGAGAGGCGGGCGTTGCGGCCCTGAGCGGCAGGCTGGTCATGGCGAATAGGGTAGTGAGGGCGATGGAGAGCGTCAGCCGGCGGGACAGACGGGAAACGGATAACGGAGTCGGCATATTTTCCTTGATAACCTGGCGCAGTGGAGGGGCGCTTCGGCGGATTATTTCGATGAACGAATATAGGGTTTTCTAGCCAGGATGGCAATCCGTAAATACGGCCGCCGCGGCGCCCGGAACAGTCTGTCGGGGCTTGTCAGGTAACGTAAAATTTCGGACGATCCCGGTTCTCGGCTAGAATGGCGCTCGCGCTGTATGTAAACCGACGGACAAGGATCAATGGAATTTCAGTTCATCAGTCCCAAAAAGAACGCGCTGGTTTATCTGGTCAAGATCCTGACCGGCGCCCTGATCACCTGGTATGGCTTGCGCGCCCTGGGCTTGCAAGAGCCGTACTGGGCCATGATATCGCTGATCATCGTGACCGAGCCGGACATCAATCTGGCCAAGGCCAGCTTCAAGGCACGCCTGATCAATACCCTGAACGGCTGCGTGGTGGCTTGCCTGGCGCTGGTGCTGTTCGGTCCGGGCTTCCTGTCCTTGCTGATTGCGCTGGCGGTATCGGTGCTGGTTGCCATGCTGCTGCAAAACTATCCTGCCAACTGGCGCCTGGGGCCGGCGACGGTGGTGATCCTGATGTCGGCGGCGATCGGCGGCAAGGGGCTGCACCAGGAACTCGAATATGCGCTATTGCGCGTCGGCGAGGTGATCGCCGGCAGCACCGTGGCATTATTGCAATCATTGGCGTATGGCTTTCTGCTGAAACGACTGGCGCCGGTGAAGACCTGATCGTAAAGCGCGAGATTGATCGGCCGAATCTATTGACGTAATTTCCTCAGCAACACTATAGTGACAAAATGATTTCAGAATTCCACCAATTATCAGAAAAAATAGGCCAGCTGGCCGAGCTGACGCACGCTTTGCGCCGCGAAAACGTCGAACTGCGCCTGCGCGCCAAGGATTTGCAGAGCGAGAGCGAGGACTTGAAGCGCCAGAACGCAGAATTGCAACAGCGGATAGACGAAGCGCACCGGCGGGTCGCCGCCTTACTCGAGAAATTTCCGGCATTGCCGTCATCGCCGCAGGATAAGGAGCTTGCATGAGCCAGTTAAGCGTCAACATCATGGGCCAGCCCTATACCCTGTCCTGCAAGGAAGGCGAAGAAAACGCCCTGCAGGAAGCGGTGACTTACCTCGACGGCAAAATGACAGCGATCCGCGACGCCGGCAAGATTCGCGGCAATGACCGTATCGCAGTGATCGCGGCGCTCGGCATTGCTGCTGAATTATTGAGCAGCAAAGCGCCTTCGGGACCTTTGTCGGAGCTGACCGTGTCGGAAGTGAAGCAGAATATTGCGGCGATGCACACGGTGCTGGATGAAGCCCTGGCGGCACAGGAAGACTTGTTCTGAGGCGCGCCGATCCAAGAAAAAAACTTGCGACTAAGGGTTTGACTTGGGAGTTGTTTGGAGTAGACTACTCACTCCTGCCGTGTTCGCGATTGTCATAAAATCCTTGAACCATTTATACGCACCGGCTGCGGAATATTGTTCGACAGGTGTGAGCGTCGCTAGTCCGATGAGCCCGAAGTTGAACTAACTGCGGCCAACTTGAATCGCTTTGGTTCAGGATGCCGACAAAGCGGCACAGGCGGGACTGGATTCTGAAGCGGTTGCATATACATGCAGCCGCTTTTTTCGTTTGCGGACTTCTTTTGTGGCCTTCTTTTTGCGTTTTTCCAGGAGTGGGAAGAGATCAAATGAATTATTGGCTAATGAAATCCGAGCCGGACGACGCCAGCATCGACGATGTGCTGGGCATGGACGGACAGAAGATCGCCTGGTATGGCGTGCGCAATTATCAAGCGCGCAATTTCATGCGCGACCTGATGAAGGTCGGCGACGGCGTGTTGTTCTACCACTCCGGCTGCGCAGTGCCTGGCATCGCCGGCCTGGCCGAGGTGGCGAGCACGCCCTATCCGGACGACACGCAATTCGATCCCAAGAGTAAATACTTCGATCCCAAGGCCGAACGTGAAAACCCGCGCTGGATGCTGGTCGACGTCAAGGCGCTCAAGAAAACCCGGCTGATTCCGCTGGCCGAACTGCGCGAGCAGGAAGCCCTGGCCGAAATGCAGATCCTGCGGCGCGGCAACCGGCTTTCCATCACTCCGGTCAGCGCCGCCGAATGGCGCCACATCGGCAAGCTGCTCAAGGCATGACGGCGGCCTGCCTGGCGTAGTGTTCGCGCAGCAGGTTCTTCTGCACCTTGCCCATGGTGTTGCGCGGCAGTTCATCGGCGAAGAACACTTGTTTCGGCACCTTGAAGTTGGCGATGCTGGTTTTCATCAGTTCGATGACGCCAGCGGTGGTCAGCGTGGCGTCCGGCCGTTTGACGATGACGGCTGTCACGGCTTCGCCGAAATCGGCGTGCGGAATACCGATGACCGCTGATTCCAGCACACCGTCGATTTCATCGAGCACGCTTTCGATTTCCTTCGGATAGACGTTATAGCCGCCGGAAATGATCAGGTCCTTGCTGCGACCGACGATCGCCAGATAGCCTTCGCTATCGAACTTGCCGACGTCACCGGTCTTGAAATAGCCGTCGTCGGTGAACTCCTCCGCAGTCTTTTCAGGCATGCGCCAGTAGCCCTGGAACACATTCGGACCTTTTACCTGGATATCGCCGATCTCGCCGGCGCCGCACAGCTTGCTGCTGCCGTCGCTGCCGGTGACGGCCAGGCGCAGCGAGACGCCCGGCAAGGGCTGGCCGACGGTGCCGCCGCGCCGCTCCCGTTCATAGGGGTTGGACGTCAGCATGGCGGTCTCGCTCATGCCGTAGCGTTCCAGTATGGTGTGGCCGGTGCGCGCGGCGAATTCGGCAAAGGTGTCTGCCAGCAAAGGCGCCGAACCTGAAATGAACAGGCGGATATTGCGGCAGGCGTGGCGCTCGAATTCCTTGTCGGCCAGCAGGCGCACATAGTAGGTCGGCACGCCCATGAAGATGGTGCTGCGCGGCAGCTGGCGGCAGACTTCGGCGGCGTCGAATTTCGGCAGGAAGATCATCTTGCTGCCATTCAGCAAGGCGCCATTGGCAGCGACCAGCAAGCCGTGGATATGGAACAGCGGCAAGGCATGCAGCAGGACATCGCCGGCTTGCCAATGCCAGTACTGCTGCAGCACCTTGGCGTTGGAGGCGATATTGCCGTGCGAAAGCATGGCGCCCTTGCTGCGGCCGGTGGTCCCGGAGGTGTACAAAATGACGGCGAGGTCGTCGGCCTGCTTTTCCACGGTATCGAAGCGATCCGGGAAGTGCATGGCGCGCGCCAGCAGCGAGCCGGAATTGCGGCCTTGGTTGCCGCTGCTGATTTCATCCAGCGTAAACAAGTGCCGGGTGCCGGCCTTGAAGGCGATCTGCGCTACCCAGCCGAAATTCTTCGGCGAGCAGACGAATACGGCCGGTTCGGCATCGCCGATGAAATATTCGATCTCCGCACTGCGGTAGGCAGTATTCAGCGGCAGGTAGACAAAACCGGCGCGCAGCGTGGCCAGGTACAGTATCAAGGCTTCCGGCGACTTCTCGACCTGCACTGCAATCCGCGCGCCGCTTTGCAGGCCCAGGCTGCCGAACAGGTTGGCGATGCGGGCGGAGGCGCGCTCGACATCGCCCCAGGTGTAGTACTGGCCGTCATGGGTTTCGATGCAGCAAGCGGTTTTGTCGGCAGGGAAATGCGAGGAGAACAGGGCGTAGAGATTGGCGGTCATGGCGGGGCAGGAAAAAGACGTTCGGCAAACGCCGCCGGCGCTGTCCCGGCAAGCGGGAACAGCCGGCAGCGTCGTGTGTCAGGTCGAGGCAGGGTTGGCGGCCTTGGCCGGCGGCGCATCGGCCGCGCCGGCATACTTGCGCGGATGGCGGTATGCGATGAACAGCAAGACGATCCCGAGCACGATCATCGGCACCGACAGCATCTGTCCGGCGGAAATCGTGATGCCGCCGAAGCTGACGTTGTAGTCCGGCACGCGGAAGTATTCGGTGAAGAAGCGGGCGCAGCCGTACAGCAGCGAGAACATGCCGGCCACCGCCATGCGCGGCCGCGGCTTGCGCGAGAACAGCCAGAGGATGACGAACAGCAGGATGCCGTCGACCAGCATCTGGTAGATCGGCGACGGGTGGCGCGGCAGGTTGTCCACGTTGGGCCAGATCATGGCCCACGGCAGCGACGGGTCGGAGACCACGCGGCCCGGCAGTTCGCCGTTGATGAAATTGCCGAGGCGGCCGGCAGCATAGCCCAGCGGCACCATGGGCGCGATGAAATCCATGATATCCATCAGGTTGCGGCCAGCCTTGCGGCCCCACAATGCCATGGCGATCAGGACGCCGATAAAGCCGCCGTGGAAAGACATGCCGCCCTTCCATACCGCAATGATTTCCGCCGGGTGCGAAAAATAGTAGGACGGATCGTAAAAGAACACCTGGCCCAGGCGGCCGCCGATCACTACCCCCAGTACGCCGTAGAACAGCATGTCGTCGATATCTTCCTTCTTCCAGCCGACCGCCGCGATATGCGGCTGTTTGATGCGGATGCGGCCGACCCAGATGAACTGGATGAAGGCCAGCAGATACATCAGTCCGTACCAGCGCACGTGCAGCGGGCCCAGGGAGAAGGCTATCGTATTGGGTAAGGGATGAATCAGCATGTTCTATTTCTTTCTTAATAATTCGAAAAAGGCTTGCAATACAGGTGAAGCATTATCGCGGCGCCAGGCCAGCCCGGTCTCTACCAGCGGCGTCTGGTCTTGCAATTCGTGATAATCGACCCCCGGGCGTTGCAGGTTCGACACCGATTGTGGCACAAGCGCGATCCCCATGCCAGCCGACACCAGGCCGACGATGGTTTGCATCTGGATCGCTTCCTGGCCGATGTGCGGGGCGACGCCGGCGGCGCGGAAACAGCCCAGGATGGTGTCATGCAAGCCGGGCGAGATGCGGCGCGGGAAAATAATCAGGGGCATGTCTGCCAGGCTGCTCAGCGCAATCCTGCCTTTACCGCGCAGCGCCTTGAGGCCGCTGGGCGCCGCCAGCATCAGCGGTTCGGACAGCACCGGCTGGTAGTCCAGCACCAGCCTGGCCTTGTCCGGCAAGGGTGGAATCAGCAGACCGGCGTCGATGCGGCCTTCCATCAGCTGCGCCAGCTGCAGGTCGCTGGTGGCTTCCTGCAGGTCGATCCGCACTTGCGGATAGGCTTCGCGGAAAGAGCGCAGCAAAGGCGGCAGGATGCTGTAGTCGGCAGTGGACACGAAGGATAGCGCAAGCAGTCCGGATTCACCGGAAGCGGCACGCCTGACCAGGTCGGGCAGGGCCGCGGCCTGCTGCAGCAGGCGCTGCGCTTCCGGCAGCAGCGCCTGACCGGCTGGAGTCAGCGCGACACTGCGCTTGGTGCGCGCGAACAGGGCGGCGCCGAGACTGGCTTCGAGCGCCTGTATGGTCTGCGACAAAGGCGGTTGCGTCATATGCAGCCGCAGCGCGGCGCGGCCGAAATGCCTTTCTTCCGCTACCGCCACGAAATAGCGCAGTTGCCGCAGCTCTATGTTCATTTATCGCCATCCAATAAAAAAGCCGGAGAGAAGCCGGCTTTTTGTTTTTCATTACGCGACTGCCGCACAGTCTCAGCGGCCGGGGCGTTTATGCTTGTCGAAGGTTTTCTTGACGCGTTCCTTCTTGATTTTTTCGAGCTCTTCATGGGCCTTGCGCTTGTCAAGGCCGAGCATGCGTTCGAGAAATTCGAACCAGATGAAAGCTACCGCCATCAGGCCAGCGATCCACCACCAGGACATATTGGTGAAAAACGAACCGATTTCGAAGTATTTTAACGCTATTAATGAAACGATAATGATAATCAGTGGCATGGCATTCCCTTTTCTTTGCGGAAAGGATAGGGCGAAAGATGTCCGTGGTCAACGGATGTCGCTCTGATATGTCGGATTCCTGATGCAGGTAGGTGATTGCGGGATATGAGACAATGCGCACGGGCAGGTAAAATGGTGTCACATTTTTTTGACGGAGATAAGAATGAAACGTTTGTTGATCTGCGCGTTGCTGGGTGCAATAGCATCGGGTTCTGCACTGGCTGACGCCGGTCTGGATCTGGCGAAGTCGAAGAACTGCCTGGCGTGCCATGCGGTGCAAAACAAGGTTGTCGGACCGGCCTACAAAGATGTTGCGGCGAAATTCGCCGGCCAGAAAGGCGCCGAAGACATGCTGGTGCAAAAGGTCTTGAAGGGCAGCACCGGCACCTGGGGCGCCATCCCGATGCCGGCCAATCCGCAAGTCAGCGATGCCGAAGCGCATACGCTGGTGAAATGGATTCTGTCGCTCAAGTAAGCCGGCGGAAAAAGCATGATCCGGCAACCCGATGCCGAGATAAAGCGCTCACAGGAGCGCTTTTTTTACGGCCATTGACATTGGCGGCGGCAATAAAAAAGCGTCCCGCAGGACGCTTTTCAGGATGGGCGGAAACGCCTTATTTGGTCACAGCCAGCTGGCTGCGCAGTGCGCCGCGGTAAGTGTACAAAGTGATGGTGCCGTCCTTGATATCGCCTTTCGGATCAAACGCGATCATGCCGGTCACGCCCTGGTGATGGATCTTCGCCAGTTCGGGCAGGTATTTCTTCGGATCGGCCGATTTGGCTTTTTGCATCGCATCGGCCATGGTCATCAGGGCATCGTAGGTATACGGCGCGTAGATCACGACATCCTTGCCGTACTTGATCTTGTATGCGGTCCTGTACGCATCCAGGCCTTTCCGGGCCGACTCTTCAACTCCGCCTGCCTCCGCGCAGATCACCTGGTCGTTGCTGATGCCGTCGCCCGCCAGTTTCGGCAGGTCGGAGGTGCAGATGGCATCGCCGCCCATGAACTTGGCCTTGATGCCGAGCTGCTTCATCTGGCGCAGCATCGGGCCGGCGCCGGCGTCCAGGCCGCCGAAGAACACGACGTCAGGCTTTTTCGCCTTGAATGAGGTCAGGATGGCGTTGAAATCGGTGGCCTTGTCGTTGGTGTACTGAGTGGCGACGATGGTCATGCCGGCCGCTTTTGCCGCCTTGCTGAACTCTTCCGCCAGGCCTTGGCCGTAGGCGGTGCGGTCGTCGATCACCGCCGCGGTCTTGGCATGCAGCGTGTTGGCCGCATAGCGGCCGAGGGCGCCGCCCAGCTGGCTGTCGTTGGCTACTACGCGGAAAGTGGTGTTGAAGCCTTGCTGGGTATATTTTGCGCTGGTGGTCGAAGGCGAAATCTGCGGAATGCCGGCATCGAAATAAATCTTCGAGGCAGGAATCGAAGTGCCGGAGTTGACGTGGCCGATGACGCCGGCGACCTTGGCGTCGACCAGCTTCTGCGCCACGGCGGTAGCCTGTTTCGGATCGGATGCGTCGTCTTCCGCCACCAGTACGAAGCGGGTCTTCTTGCCGTCCAGTACGATGCCCTGCGTATTCAATGCTTCGATCGCCATGCGGGCGCCGTTTTCATTGTCCTTGCCGATATGGGCGATAGGGCCGGTGATCGGTCCGACGTGGGCGATCTTGACCACTTGCTCTTGCGCATGCGCCGAAGCGGCCAGGGACAGGGCGATGGCGGCAGCCAGCGGCATCATTTTAGTAGTGTGCACCAGGGTTTCTCCTAAGGATTGTCGACGATATTATTAAAAAAGCAGTTTTTAGACAGCCGGCTTGCGCCGCGAGTTCGGACTGTCTTGAGGGAGTTAAACGTTACAACAATCCGTAGCCGGCGCAAAGGGCATTTCTATGCTTTTTTATCAATTCGGCAGAATGATATGCGTAAGGTGCTGGCCCGACGGAAACAAAAATCATGAAAAAAGCGCCCCGGCCTTGCGGGCGGGGCGCTTCTGCAAAGATGCTGCGATGGTTTATTTGGTCACGGTCAGCAAGGTCCGCTTGCCATCCTTGTAGGTGTACAGGGTCAGCGTGCCGTCCTTGATGTCACCCTTGGCGTCGAAGGCGATCATGCCGGTCACGCCTTTGTGATGGATCTTCGCCAGTTCCGGCAGATATTTTTTCGGATCGGCGGAGTTGGCTTTCTGCATGGCTTCCACCATGGTCATCACCGAGTCGTAGGAGTAGGGCGCGTACAGTTTTACTTCGGTGCCGTACTTCTTCAGGAAGGCTGCCTTGAAATCGTCCAGGCCCTTCTTGCCCGATTCCTCGACGCCGCCGGCTTCGGCGCACACCACCTGGTCATTGACCAGGCCATCGCCGGCCAGCTTGCCCAGCTCTGCCGTGCACATGCCGTCGCCGCCCATGAACTTGGCCTTGATGCCGAGCGCCTTCATCTGGCGCAGCATCGGACCGGCTACCGCATCCATGCCGCCGAAGAAGATCACGTCCGGATTCTTGGCCTTGATCGAGGTCAGGATGGCGTTGAAATCGGTTGCCTTGTCGTTGGTGAACTGGGTCGCCACGATGTTGACGCCGGCCGCCTTGGCGCCCTTGGCGAATTCCTGCGCTACCCCTTGGCCGTAGGCAGTGCGGTCATCGATGACCGCGATATTCTTGGCATGCAGCGCAGTCGCGGCATAGCGTCCCAGGGTGCCGCCCAGCTGGCCGTCGTTGGCGACTACCCGGAACACGCTGTTGAAGCCTTGCTGCGTGTATTTCGGGCTGGTGGCAGCCGGCGAAATCTGCGGGATGCCAGCATCGTAGTAAATCTTCGATGCCGGGATGGTGGTGCCGGAATTCAGGTGGCCGATGACGCCGTCGATCTTGGCGTCGACCAGTTTTTGCGCTGCCGCCGTGCCTTGCTTCGGATCGGACGCATCGTCTTCCGCCAGCAGCACGAACTTGACTTTCTTGCCGCCCATGGTGACGCCCTTGGCGTTCAATTCTTCGACCGCCATCTTGGCGCCGTTTTCCATGTCCTTGCCGAGGTGGGCCGACGGGCCCGTCACCGGGCCGACGTGGCCGATCTTGACGACTTGTTCTTCTGCATGGGCTGCGCCGGCGGCGCTCAAGGCCAATGCGATTGCTGCAACCAACGGCAACATCTTGTTCTTCATCTGCACGTGTTTCCTCCTAAGGATTTGATAAGGTCAATGAAAGATTTTCCGGCCTCACAGCGCGGAGCATGTAAACATTACAACAGAAAAAAATCTTCTCAAAGACTTTTAGACAATATCCTTGTATGCCATGAGGAAATTGCGGCGTCTCGCGCCCAGCCGGATTGGGCCGGGAGGCGGCATGCACAGGCGGTGACGGAGGGGGCGGTGACGGCGCAAACGAAATATGAAGAGGAATAAAAAAAGCGCTCCGGAAACCGGAGCGCTTTTCATGAGCTGTGTGCGACGATTATTTTGTCACGGTCAGCAGAGTGCGTTTGCCGTCTTTGTAGGTGTACAAAGTCAGCGAACCGTCCTTGATGTCGCCCTTAGGATCAAAGGAGATTTCGCCGGTCACGCCCTTGTAGTGGATCTTGGCCAGTTCAGGCAGGTATTTCTTAGGATCCGAGGAGCCGGCTTTTTCCATCGCTGCCACCATGGTCATCAGCGCGTCGTATTCGTACGGTGCGTAGATCACGACTTCCTGGTTGAAGCGTTTTTGGTAAGCAGCCTTGAAGGCTTCCAGCGCTGCCTTGCCTGCATCCGGCACACCGCCGGCTTCAGCGCAAACCACCTGGTCGTCTTTCAGGCCTGCGCCGGCCAGCTTGGCCAGCTCAGTCGTGCACAGGCCGTCGCCGCCCATGAACTTGGCCTTGATGCCCAGCTGGTCCATCTGGCGCAGCATCGGTCCGCCGACTGCATCCATGCCGCCGAAGAAAATCAGGTCGGGATTCTTGGATTTGATCGAGGTCAGAATCGCGTTGAAATCGGTAGCCTTGTCGTTGGTGAACTGCGTTGCAACGATGGTGCCGCCGGCTTTCTTGGCGCTCTTGGTGAACTCTTCAGCCACACCTTGGCCGTAAGCAGTACGGTCATCGATGACCGCAATGTTCTTGGCTTTCAGCGTATTGATGGCGTAGCGTCCCAGGGTGCCGCCCAGCTGGCCGTCGTTGGCCACTACGCGGAACGCAGTGTCGAAGCCTTGCTGGGTGTACTTAGGATTGGTGGCGGAAGGCGAGATTTGCGGGATGCCGGCATCGTGATAGATTTTCGATGCTGGAATGGTAGTGCCGGAGTTCATGTGGCCAATAATGCCCTTGACCTTGGCGTCCACCAGTTTCTGGGCAGCGGCGGTTCCTTGCTTCGGATCGGAAGCGTCATCCTCGGAAGCCAGTACGAACTTCACCAGCTTGCCGCCGATCTTGGTGCCCTTGGCATTCAGTTCCTCGATCGCCATGGTGGCGCCGTTTTCATTGTCCTTGCCGATGTGGGCGTTAGGACCCGTGAGCGGGCTGACCTGGCCGATGGTGACGACTTCTTGTGCCGAAACCGGACCTGCAAAGGCGAAAGCCATTGCAATTGCGCCAGCCAACGGAATCATTTTGATCTTGTTCTGCATGAATATCCTCCTGAGGATTTAAAATAAAACAATCTAGTTACAGTTTCACCGTCCGCTGCTTATTTATTATCTACTCGAATTAGTCTGAAAATTTCCCCAGACTTGTCCGAATAGAGCAACGTTACAACATAAAAAACGCTTCGCATAGCGGTTTTTGCGAATTCTTAAAACGGCAGCTACAGCCCTTGATCCCCCGGCATGAGCAAACATCACACCCTAGACAAAGTCGACCGCAAACTGCTCAATTTGTTGCAACGCGACAATCAAATGCCGACCCGTACCCTGGCCGACAAAGCGCACATTTCCCAGCCCACCTGCCTGCGCCGCCTGCGCGACCTGCGCGAGGCGGGCATCATCAGCGCCGACGTCTCGCTGGTCGATCCCTTCGCACTCGGCTACGGCATGCTGGCCTTCCTCGAAATCTCGCTCAACCACCAGTCCGACGAGCACATGCAGGAATTCGAACTGCGCATGAACAAGGAAGCCGAAGTCATGCAATGCTATTTCGTTTCCGGCGACTACGACTACTTCCTGGTGGTGCACGTGATCGACATGGATGCCTATTACCAGTTCGTGCGCCGGGTCATTTCAGGCTCCGGCAATGTCCGCCATTTCCAGTCGCGTTTTCCGATGAAGCGCGCCAAGTTCGTGACCCGGGTTGCCTTCGACGAAAAACCGGCGACGGTGGAAGTGCGCGCCGCCAGGTGACGCACTGCAACAGTGCGCCGACCGCTCCCTGAATACAGTTGAGCAAAAACCGCGCCAAGTCTCTGGCGAGCGGCTGCCGCCTGCGAACGGCGAAAAAAAAAGACCGATGCTGGCGACAGCATCGGTCTTTTTCATGGCATTGCCGTGGCGGCCATTGCCGCGGCGGCAGTCAAGCGATCGGTCAAGCGCTTCAGGCTTGTACCGGACGCGGCAGGATCAGCGGCTGCGGCGCTTGCCGCGGCATGCCGGTAAACGCGAAATCGACTTCCGGCCGACGGCCCGAGACGATCTCGGCGATGGCGCGGCCGGAGCCGCAGCCCATGGTCCAGCCGAGCGTGCCATGGCCGGTATTGAGGAACAGGTTGCTGATCTTGCTCTTGCCGATGTAGGGCACGTTGGACGGCGTCATCGGCCGCAGGCCGGTCCAGTAGACCGGATTGTCGTAGTCGCAGCCGTCCGGGAACAGCTCGCGCGTGCGGCGCGTGATCGCTTCGCAGCGGGTAGTGTTGAGCTCCCGCGTGTAGCCGTTCAGCTCGCAGGTGCCGGCCACGCGCAGGCGGTCGCCCAGGCGCGACACCACCAGCTTGTAGCCGTCGTCCGTCAGCGATACGCTGGGCGCCGCCTCCGGATTGGTGATCTGGTAAGTGGCCGAATAGCCCTTGCCCGGATAGATCATCAGGTCGATGCCGAGCGGCTTCAGCAGCGGTGTCGAGAAACTGCCCATGGCGACCACGAAAGCGTCGGCGTGCAGCACTTCGTGACGGCCGTCGGCATTGATGATTTCGACGCCGGTGATCTTGGCGCCGGCGCCGCTGCCTTCGGTGATCAGGCGGGTGACGCTGGTGTTGTACTGGAAATTGACGCCGGCTTCGGCAGCCTTGGCGGCCAGGCCCGAAGTGAATTTATAGACGTCGCCCGATTCGTCGGTCGCGGTAAAGTCGCCGCCGACGATCTTGTCGCGGATGCGCGCCAGCGCCGGTTCGATCTTGACCACTTCATCGGCGCTGATCGAATCGCGCGGGCAGCCGAGGTCGCGCATCAGCTGGGCAGCCGGCAGCGAGATGTCGAATTCCTTTTGATCGGTATAGAAGTGCAGGATGCCGCGCGTCAGGCAATCGTAATCGACGCCGGTGTCGGCGCGCACTGCCTGCAAGGTCTGGCGGCTGTATTCGCAGATAGCGACGATCTGGCGGATATTGTCATTGGTGCGCGCCGGAGTGCATTCGCGCAGGAAGTTGAGCGCCCATTTCCATTGCAGCCATTCCGGACGGAAGCGGTACAGCAACGGAGCGTCTTCCTGCCCCAGCCATTTCAATACCTTCAGCGGCGCCTGCGGGTTGGCCCAAGGCTCGGCATGCGATACCGAAATCTGGCAGCCGTTGGCAAAACTGGTTTCCTGGGCGGCGCCAGGCTGGCGCTCGATCACAGTGACATCGTGACCTTCCTTGTTCAGGAACCAAGCCGAAGAGGTTCCGATTACGCCAGCGCCCAATACAATTACTTTCATCTCATCTCCAAAAACCACCGTTTTTTAACCAGCTGCGCATTGCAAGAACAGCCTTTTCAATAGCGCTATTGTAAGAAAACCGGGATTTTTTAGGCGATCAAAATGAGGCTGAAAATTTTTACTTTTGGCTACCGTTTAAGTATTTGTGACTGAAAAACAAAAAATTTGCGCTAAATGTTTGTTTTTTTCAATTTGACTAATTCCAGCGTCACGGCCCGGGAAATGACTTCGTCCAGGGTCTGGTGCAAGCCCTCGCGGATTTGCGCCGCCATGCCTTCCACCGCGGTCTGCAAGACATCGGCCAAACCGTCGCGCACACGCTGCTCGATGACGAAATCGATGCGGTCCTGCAGTTGCTGCAGCACTTTTTCCCTGACCTCCGCCTCCAGCCGTTCCCAGTCGTGCTGGCTGAGGACGGCTTCGCGTTGCGGCACAGGCAGTTCAAAATTCTCTGGATCGTCCGGCACGGCGACGGCCGCGGGTGCTGCGGCCGCCTTTGGCATGTCGATAATATCGGTCAAGGTCGGCAACGGAATAATGACCTCGGTCAACAAAGGGATATTGGCGTCAAGTTTTCCGGTGTTCATTGCAAGTTCCTTAACCTGGATTCAGGTTTAAACATTTTCAGCGACAAAGTGCGTCAGCGGATAACCGCGTTGCTGGTAAAAGCGATAGCGCTCGCGGCCGGCGGCCTTGTCATCCTCTGCCAGGGAAACGATTTCAAACATTCTTTCAAAGCGGGCGAAATGCTGCGGCGTCTTGCCGGACAGGTTGATCAGCATCTGGTGATGCGGCCACTCAGTCTCCTCGTCGGCGGCCAGGATCACCGGGGTTTGCGCGGCGAGCGGGTCGCCGGCGCGCACGTGTGGCAGGAAGTCATGTTCCGAAAACGTCCACAGCGTGCGGTCCAGCGTCGCCAGCTCGTCGCCGCTGGCGGTCAGGATGACGATCTGGCGTTGTGCTGTTCGGGCTTTGCGCACCAGTCGGCAGGTGTACAGAAATTTGTCCGAAATATTGGTGTGAAAGTCGATTTGCGTCATTGATATAGGCAGGTTGGTCAGGCCGCGCTTAAAAGCGGAACCCGGGCGGCGCATTGCCGGCTGCCGGCGCTACGTCGCCGTTGTTGGAAGCGGCGGCAGGCGCAGTGGTTTTGCCGGCCGGGCCGGCGCTCGGCGCTGCTGCAACCGGCGCCGCATTGCGATACGTTGCTGGCAGGCGGCTGGTTTCCGGATAGCCGGCCGCAGTCAGCGCAGCGCCCCAGCTGGCGCCGGAAAAGCCGCTTTGCTTGTCGCGCCCGATCATCAGCACCGGCAGCTGGTTGTCGTTGGCGACCTTGCGCAGCGCTGCGATATCCTCGTTGGTTTTCACGGTTTTTTCGCTGAACGGAATGCCGCGCTCCTTCAGCATCTTGCGGCCGTCGTCGCAGGGAATGCATTTGTCTGAACTATATAGCGTGACAGCATGGTTCTTGACCGCCTGCGCCAGTTCATACGGCAGGCCGTCGGTGTCGTCGCCTGCGCCGCCGGCGATCTTCTTCTGCACCACATTGCCGCTGGCGGGCGGCGTATCGCTATAAGTGACCTTGCCGTCCGGACCGGTCGACTTGTACAGCTGGGCCTGCGCACTGGCCGCCAGCATCAGCAGAAAAAACGTTGCAGCGCTTCTGATCCCTGTCGTGATACCTATCGTCATACCTTTTCCCCTTGTTTGATTTAAGAGCCTGGTTTGTATAGTTGCCATTGACTTGTACTGTGTTCTTCGGTTCAGGCGGCCATGCCGCTGTGCCGCAGCAGGGCGTCGATATTCGGTTCGCGGCCGCGGAATGCCTTGAACGATTCCAGCGCCGGGCGCGAACCGCCGACCGCCAGGATTTCGTCGCGGAATTTGCGGCCGGTTTCCGCCGACACCACATTGCCGCCCACCGCTGCTTCTTCAAAGGCGCTATACGCATCGGCCGACAACACCTCGGCCCATTTGTAGCTGTAGTAGCCGGCTGCATAGCCGCCGGCGAAGATATGGCCGAAGGAATGCTGGAAGCGGTTGAAAGCCGGCGGGGCGATGACCGCGACCTGGCCGCGCACCTGGTCGATCACATCTTGCACGCTCTGGCTGCCGTAGGGATCGTAATCGTCGTGCAGGTGCATGTCGAACAGAGAGAATTCGACCTGGCGCAAGGCTTGCAGGCCGGACTGGAAATTCTTGGCGGCGATCATCTTGTCGAACAGCTCGCGCGGCAGCGGCTCGCCAGAAGCGGCTTCCGCAGTCATGTGCTGCAGGACATCCCACTCCCAGCAGAAATTCTCCATGAACTGTGAAGGCAGTTCGACCGCATCCCATTCCACCCCGGAAATGCCGGAGACGCCGATCTCGTCGACCTGGGTCAGCATGTGGTGCAAGCCGTGGCCGAACTCGTGGAACAGGGTGATCACTTCGTCGTGCGTGAACAGGGCCGGCTTGCTGACGCCATCGGCCACGGCCGGCGCGGTGAAATTGCAGGTCAGGTAAGCGATCGGGGTTTGCACATCATTGCCGAGGCGGCGCCGCGCCCGCGCGTCGTCCATCCAGGCGCCGCCGCGCTTGCCGTTGCGCGCGTACAGATCGAGATAGAACTGGCCGATCAGCTTGCCGTCTTTTTCGATCCGGAAAAATTTGACGTCCGGATGCCAGACCGCGGCCTGGTCGGCGCTGATGTCGACCGAGAACAGCTTCTGCACCAGCTGGAACAGACCCTCGACCACGGTCGGCTCAGGGAAATACTGTTTCACTTCCTGCTCGGAAAAAGCATAGCGCTGCTCGCGCAGCTTTTCCGCGGCGTACGCCAGGTCCCAGGCTTCCAGCGTCGCCAGGCCGAGCTGCCCGGCGGCGAAGGCGCGCAGTTCCAGCAGATCCTGCTCGGCAAACGGCCGGGCGCGCCGGCCCAGGTCTTCCAGAAACTTGATCACCTCTTGCGGCGTGTCGGCCATCTTCCGCACCAGCGACAGTTCGGCGTAGTTCTTGAAATCCAGCAGCTTGGCTTCTTCATTGCGCAGGCGCAGGATCTCGACGATGTTGGCGCTGTTGTCCCATTCCGGCTTTTCTCCCAGCTCGGAAGCCTTGGTGGCGTTGGCGCGATACATTTTTTCGCGCAGGGCGCGGTTGTCGGCGTATTGCAGGATAGGAAAATAGGAAGGGAAGTGCAGCGTAAATTTATAGCCTGGCTTGCCATCCTGTTCGGCGGCGGCGCGCGCGGCCTGGCGCACGTCTTCCGGCAAGCCGGCCAGCTCGGCTTCGTCGGTGATGAACAAACCGTAGGCGTTGGTGGCGTCCAGGATGTTTTCCGAGAAGCGGGTGGTCAGCGCAGCGTGCTTTTCCTGGATTTCGGCAAAACGGGCTTTCTTGGCGGCCGTCAGTTCGGCGCCGCCCAGGCGGAAATCGCGCAGGGCGTTGTTGACGATCTTGCGGCGCGCCGCCGACAGCTCGGCGAAATCGATATTGTTCTTGATCGCCTTGTATTTGCTGAACAGCGCCAGGTTCTGCGCCAGCGCGGTCCAGAATTCGATCAGCTTGGGCTGGTTTTCGTTATAGGCGGCGCGCAGTTCCGGTGTGTCCGCCACCGCATTCAAATGGCTGACGATGCCCCAGGCGCGACCGAGCTTTTCCGTCACGTGCTCCAGCGGCAGGACGAAGTTGTCCCAGGTGGCGGCATCGGTGGCTGCTTCCAGCAGGCTGACCACGGTCTGCGCTTGCTGCAGCAGCGCTGCGATCGCCGGCGTGATGTGGGCCGGCGTGATCTGGTCGAACTTGGCAAGGCCGCTAAAGTCGAGCAGCGGATTGCTGGCGTTGATGGCGGTAGAGGTCATTGCAATTACATTCTTTCTGCGGCTTCAATGGTATTGACCAGCAACATGGTGATGGTCATCGGCCCGACGCCGCCCGGCACCGGGGTGATGTAGCCCGCGACTTCCTTGGCGTTGGCAAAGTCGACATCGCCGCACAGCTTGCCGTTATCGTCGCGGTTCATGCCCACATCGATCACGGCCGCGCCAGGCTTGACCATGTCGGCGGTGACGATATTGCGCTTGCCGGTGGCGACCACCAGGATGTCGGCCATGCGCGTATGCAGGCCGAGGTCGCGGGTCTTGGAATTGCAGATGGTAACCGTGGCGCCGGCTTGCAGCAGCAGCATGGCTTGCGGCTTGCCGACGATGTTGGAGGCGCCGACGATGACGGCATGGGCGCCGCGCACCGGGAAATTCACCGATTCGAGCATCTTCATCACGCCATACGGCGTGCAAGGACGGAACAGCGGCTGGCCGGTCATCAGCAGGCCGGCATTACTGATATGGAAGCCGTCGACATCTTTTTCCGGAGCGATGGCTTCGATCACCTTGTGGGCGTCGATATGCGCCGGCAGCGGCAGCTGCACCAGGATGCCGTTGATCTTGGGATCCGCGTTGAGGGCGTCGATGCGCGCCAGCAGGGCCGCTTCCGTCAGCTCGGCGTCATACTTTTCCAGCACCGAATGCAAGCCGTTGTCTTCGCAAGCCTTGACCTTGTTGCGCACATACACCTGCGAGGCCGGGCTGTCACCGACCAGGATCACGGCCAGTCCAGGCTGCTTGCCCTGGGCCGTCAGCGCGGCGGCGCGCCTGGCGACGTCGGCGCGGAGTTGTTGGGAGAGGAGGTTTCCGTCGATCAGTTGGGCTGGCATAGTGAGGGCTATTGAAAATTGAAAGCAAAGCAGGATTATAAGGGGTGTGCGCGCTGAAGACTGCGTCTGCAGCGTGTTACTTTGCGGAAACTTATCGATTCTTGCGAATTAATTCTCGCCGATTCCCGTAAATCCATCGGAAATTGTGCCTTTGATAAAATAAGGCGCGGCCAAATGCATTTTTCGAGCAGCTGGCCGATCGTAAATTGCGGTCTGGCCGGCATCCAACGCGTTCTTTCATTTTCGGCTATTCTCGCCTTCTACGATATCTGTATGCCACCGACTGCGGCTGTCATCATGCAAGCAGCAAATCCACGGCCGGAGCTGATAAATTTAAAAAGAGGGATGCTGAATTGACCGATCATTACACTCGCCGGCTGGCGCTGCTAGGGCAAGAGCAGCACCGCGGCCTGCTAGGCCAGGGCCTGCGCGGCATCGAAAGAGAAACCTTGCGCGTCGACGCCGATGGCCGCCTGGCCCTGACGCCGCACCCGCGCGCGCTAGGTTCGGCGCTGACCCAGCCGCAGATCACGACCGACTATTCGGAGTCGCTGCTGGAGTTCATCACCCCGGCCGAGCATGATATTGCGACGGCCCTGAGCGAGCTCGACACTATCCATCGCTTCGTCTACAGCAAGCTGGGCGACGAACTGCTGTGGAGCCAGTCGATGCCGGCCCACCTGCCGGCGGAAGAACTGATCCCGATTGCCTGGTACGGCACGTCGCACATGGGGACCTTGAAGCATGTCTACCGGCGCGGCCTGGCGCTGCGCTACGGCAAGCGCATGCAGTGCATCGCCGGCATCCATTACAACTATTCGCTGGCCGAAGGCGTGTGGCAAACCTTGCAACAGGCCGAAGGCGCCAGCGGCACGGCCATGCACTTCCAGTCGGAAAGCTATATCGCGCTGGTGCGCAACTTCCGCCGCTACAGCTGGCTGCTGATGTACCTGTTCGGCGCCTCGCCGGCGCTGTCCAAGTGCTTCCTGGACGGCCGCGACCATCGCCTTGAAGAGCTGGACAAAGACACCCTCTACCTGCCGTATGCCACCAGCCTGCGCATGAGCGACCTTGGCTACACCAGCGAAGCCCAGGCACGCCTGACGCCGCAGTTCAACAGTCTCGACAGCTACATCAAGAGCCTGGCGCGCGCGGTCAGCCAGCCGTATCCGCCGTATGCCGAGATCGGCACCCACCGCAACGGCGAATGGGTGCAGATCAACACCAACATCCTGCAAATCGAAAACGAGTACTACTCGACCATCCGGCCGAAACGCGTGATCAATTCCGGCGAACGGCCGATCCAGGCGCTGTCGGCACGCGGCGTGCAATATATAGAAGTGCGCTGCATGGACATCGACCCTTTCGAGCCGATGGGCATCAACCTGGAAACCTCGCGCTTCCTCGATGCTTTCCTGCTGTTCTGCGCGCTCGACGACAGTCCGCTGACCAGCGATGAAGAAAGCCTGGAAAACACTGAGAACTTTGCGCGCGCGGTGAAGGAAGGACGCCGTCCCGGCCTGCAACTGCGGCGCGACGGCAAGCCGGTCAGCCTGCAGGCCTGGGGCAAGGAACTGCTGGAGCAGATCGGCGCAGCGGCGGATTTGCTCGACGCCCAGCGCAGCGACGGCGCCCATGCGGCATCGCTGGCAAAGCAAAGCCTCAAGCTGGATCAAGTTGAATTGACGCCGTCGGCGCGCGTGCTGGCGATCTTGCGCGACAATCAGGAATCGTTCGGCAGCTTCGCCCTGCGCCTGAGCAAAGAGCATGCAGCTTATTTCCAGGCAAATCCGCCCAGCTCGGAAGAGCGCAATTATTACGAAACGCTGGCGGCGACGTCCCTGGCCGAGCAGGAGAGCCTGGAACGCAGCCAGACTGGCGATTTTGATACCTTTGTTGCGGCTTACCGGGCCAGCACGCTGGGCAATATGAGTGTTTAGGAAACTATCGGCAAGTCTTCCTGGCGCCGGCGGCTTAAGCCGTCGGCTGAGTTTCGCCGGTTGACGAACGGATCGCAGGCGTCGAACCTCGCCGCATGATGCCCTTGCCCGCTCTGGCCAGGGACAATTTCTCAGACAATTGCCGGCGTGCTTCATGCATTGCCTGCGCCACTGCTTCGGGGCCGAAGACCAGTCCTTGCAGCGGGAAAAAATGCACATCGCTGATGCCGATCGATGCCAGCGCATAACGCAAGTAGGGCGTCAGGAAATCAGCCTGCTTTGCTCGTTCACCCGCAAAAAAGCCGCCGGAACTGACCAGTACAAAGGTCGGACGGTCCTTCATCAGTCCGACCTTGCCGTGCGGCGTCGCCTGGAAACTGCGATTGATCCGGATCACGTGATCGATCCACAATTTGAGGGCAGCCGGTACGGTAAAGTTGTGCATCGGCGTGACGACGAACAGCATGTCGTGTTGTTCCAGCTCGACGATCAGGCGTTCCGACCAATCGAATTCTTTTACATCAGGAGCCGCTTGCGCGGTGACCGCCATTGCATAGCCGCGGCCGATGGGGGGAATTGGCGACTTCACCAGGTCTCGTTCGGTGATCTGTGGATTGTCGATGCCGGACGTGGCAATCGCTTCCCTCGCGAGGCGGTAACCGTGGCTTGCATCGCTGTGCGGGCCGCTGTTCAATAGCAAAATGCGTGTCATGTGCTTGATTCCTGTATCAGTGGTTCGACGAAATGCATGCCTTTTGCAAGCAGCCCTTGGCGGAAGTAAAAGCGCTGCGCCAACGCCATGTGCAAGCCTGTATCCAGCACAAGATGCCTGCAGTTCAAGGCAGCGGCCTGTTGCCGCGCGGCTTGCAGCAGACGTTCGCCGAAGCCCGAGCGATGCAGCGCAGCGCTTACCACCAGGTCGTCGACGTAAACGAAACGGCCGTATAGCAAATTGTCTTGCAATCGATAGCCGGCAAGCCCGACGATTGCGCCATCGCGCCAGGCCCCAAGCAAACGGTATCCCTGTGCGCGTTGCCGCGCTACCTGTTCTTTGTATGCTGCGCGATCGTTCAGATGCGGCCGCAACTCCTTCATGACCGGGAACGACGCGTCCAGATCGGCGTCGCTCTCTATATGTTTTATCTCTACCTGGGACTGCATGCATTTCTCCAAAAAAATGGACGATGGATTTGCAGACTCAATTGCCGAAGCCGGCAATTACGACGGCATCTTGCGGAATGCGATGGCAAAGCGATTCCAGCTGTTGATCGACGTGACGAGCAATGTCAGTTCAACCAGTTCGGCATCGGTGAAATGCGGGCGGACTGTTTCCCACACTGCATCCGGCACGTGGTTTTGCGAGACCAGCGTCAGCGATTCGGTCCATTCCAGTGCGGCGCGCTCGCGTTCGCTGAAGAACGGGGTTTCGCGCCATGCAGCGACGGTAGCCATGCGGCGTTCGGATTCGCCGGCTTTGCGGGCATCGGCCACATGCATGTCGAGGCAGAATGCGCAGCCGTTGATTTGCGATGTGCGCAGGCGGACAAGTTCCTTCAGCAGGATGTCCAGCGTGCCTTTGTTGATGTGGCTTTCAACACCCATCAGTGCCTTGATGGCGTCTTTGTCGGTATTGAAGAAATCGAGGCGGGTTTGCATTTGAAGCTCCTTGGCTAGGTAAATCGAAGTGAACGAGCGGGCATTGCTTGAGGCGTAGTATGCGAAAATCATGGCCGTATTAGAAGGGCCAAGAAATAACAAAAGGACTAGTCCATGAAATCCCCCGAACTGGATCTGCACATCGATCGCGCGCTGGAATTACCCATGTACCAGCAGATCTGCCAACGTTTCAAGACGGCGATCGAGCAGGGAAACCTGCACGCGGGGGATCGCGTGCCTGCGGTCCGGGCGCTGGCGGCAGGACTGAATCTGGCGCGCGGTACGGTGGAAATGGCTTATCGCATCCTGGCGGACGAGGGATATCTGCAGATCAGGGGCGCGGCCGGCACAGTGGTTTCGCCGTCTTTGCCGCCGCCGGCAGTCCTCAAACCGCAGGTAGTCATGGCCGGACAAGCGCATGCAGCAAACGTCGATCACGACGGCAAGGCGCCGAAGCCGCTGCAGATGGGTTTGCCTGCGCTCGACGCATTTCCGCGCAAGGTGTGGAACCGGCTGGTCGGCCATCGCCTGCGCAGCAGCGAACCGGCGCGGCTGGCCTATCCCGATCCTGCCGGTTATGACCGTTTGCGTGAAAAAATAGCAACGTATCTGGGCGTCTCGCGCGGTGTGACCTGTCTGCCGGAGCAGGTGTTCATCACGACCGGCTTGCGCAATACGCTTGAACTGACGCTAAGCAGCCTTGCGGCTGTCGGCGATGCATTCTGGTTCGAAGATCCCGGCTATATTTTTGCGCGCCTGTTTCTGCAAAATGCCGCAGTCAAGATCGTACCGGTGCCGGTCGATGACAATGGATTGATGGTGGAAGAAGGCAAGCGGCGCAGTCCGCATGCAAAATTCGCGATGGTCACGCCGTCGCACCAAAGTCCGCTTGGGGCGACGTTATCGCTGGAACGCCGGCTGGCGCTTCTGGAATGGGCCAGCAAAGCCGGCAGCTGGATTATCGAAGACGACTACGACAGTGAATTTCGCTATCAGGGACGGCCGCTGCCGGCGCTGAAAAGCCTGGATCGCAATGATCGCGTCATTTACAGCGGCACTTTCAGCAAGGCGATGTTTCCGGGGCTTAGGCTGGCCTATGCCGTCGCACCGGTCAGTGCGGTTGCACGCTTTCAGGCAGCTTCCTACAACCTGAACGCAGGCTGCCCATACCTGTTCCAGGCAGGCGTTGCCGATTTTATCGCCGAAGGTCATTTCTCAAGGCATCTGAAAAAAATGCGCCAGTTGTACGCAGAACGTCGCGCGGTGACGTCGCGCGTTTTCCAGGAAATATTGGGCGATCGCATACGGATCGATTTGCAACCGGGCGGCTTGCACATACTGGCGAAACTGGCTGAGCGCGAAGACGATGTCATGCTGGCGGGCCGCGCACGAACTGCCGGCCTGGCCCTGCATCCTTTATCGCCCTGGTACATTGATGCAAAGCCGCGGCAGGGATTGTTGCTGGGCTTTGCCAATGTTATCGATGAGAAGGATGCGATGCGCCTGGCGCTGATGCTCAAGCAAGCATTGGCATAGCGCCGCGCTGGGGCCATGGCCATGGTCTGTAACGAGATGCTTGCCGATTGCGGAGCTTGGTTCGGAGACGTTAGCGGCCGATAATATTTACCGGTGATTGGCGGCTTCCGAGTGTGGATTCAAGCGGTGGGCGCAGCGATTGAGGAAACCAGCGATACATTTTGCACGGCACCGGCGTGGCGGCGGATAATAGCGGCTACATCAATTTTAGAGTTCCCCCATGGAAATTAAGGTCAACTTTCTCGATAAGCTGCGTCTTGAAGCCAAGTTCGATGACTTCACGGTAGTGGCCGACCAGCCTATCCGCTATAAGGGCGATGGCTCGGCGCCCGGCCCTTTCGACTATTTTTTGGCTTCATCGGCCTTGTGTGCGGCTTACTTTGTGAAGTTATATTGCGTAACTCGCAATATTCCTACCGAAAATATCCGCCTGTCGCAGAATAATATTGTCGATCCGGAAAACCGCTACCAGCAGATTTTCAAGATTCAGGTTGAATTGCCGGCGGATATCTCTGCCAAAGACCGCCAGGGAATTTTGCGTTCCATCGAGCGTTGCACGGTGAAAAAAGTAGTGCAAGCCGGACCCGAGTTTGTCATTGAAGAGGTAGAGAACCTGGATGCAGATGCCCAGGCCTTGCTGACATTGAAGCCGTCTTCGGACGTCAGCACCTATATTGTCGGCAAGGACCTGCCGCTGGAGCAAACCATCGCCAATATGTCGGGCGTTTTGGCGAACTTGGGCATCAAGATTGAAATCGCTTCGTGGCGCAATCTTGTTCCCAATGTATGGTCGCTGCATATCCGCGATGCGCACTCGCCGATGTGTTTTACCAATGGCAAGGGAGCGAGCAAAGAAAGCGCGTTGGCGTCGGCCTTGGGAGAGTATATCGAGCGACTGAATAACAACCATTTCTACGCCGGCAGTTTTTGGGGCGAAGACATCGCCAGCGCGGCGTTTGTACATTACCCGAACGAGCGCTGGTTTAAGCCAGGCCCTAAAGATAAGCTGCCAGCTGAAATTCTGGATGCGTATTGTCTGCGAATTTACAATCCCGACGGCGACTTATTTGGCTCGCATCTGATCGATACCAACTCCGGCAATGCGCAGCGCGGCATCTGTTCGCTGCCGTATGTGCGACAGTCGGACGGCGAGGTGGTGTACTTTCCATCCAACCTGGTCGAAAACCTCTACGTCAGCAATGGCATGAGTGCCGGCAATACGCTGGCTGAGGCGCAGGTGCAATGTCTGTCGGAAATTTTCGAACGGGCGGTAAAACGCGAAATCCTGGAAGGTGAAATCACCTTGCCTGATGTGCCGCAGGAAGTGCTGGCGAAATACCCTGGCATTCTGGCCGGCATTCAGGGCTTGGAAGAGCAGGGCTTTCCGGTGCTGGTGAAGGATGCGTCGCTGGGAGGGGTGTACCCGGTGATGTGCGTCACCTTGATGAACCCGCGGACAGGTGGCGTGTTTGCTTCGTTCGGCGCGCACCCGAGCCTGGAGGTGGCGCTGGAGCGCAGTCTGACGGAATTGCTACAGGGCCGCAGTTTTGAAGGCCTGAACGAATTGCCGCGGCCCACCTTCACCAGTGAAGCCGTGACTGAGCCAAACAACTTTGTCGAACACTTCATCGATTCCAGCGGTATCGTGTCATGGCGCTTTTTCAGTGCCAAAGCGGATTTCGATTTTGTTGAATGGGATTTTTCCGGCCAGGGTGAAAACTCTAATGCCGAGGAAGCCGCAACCCTGTTCGGTATTCTCGAAGACATGGGCAAGCAGGTGTATGTGGCGGCGTATGACAATTTGGGCGCCGTAGCCTGCCGGATTCTGGTGCCCGGTTATTCGGAAATATACCCGATAGAAGATTTGGTCTGGGATAACACCAACAAGGCGCTGTTGTTCCGCGCCGATATCTTGAATCTGCATCGCCTGGACGATGCCAGCCTGGAAGCGCTGCTTGAGCGTTTGGATAACAATGAGCTCGATGAACATTCTGACATCGCGACATTGATCGGAATCGAATTTGACGAGAATACGGACTGGGGGCAACTGACAGTTCTCGAGTTGAAGCTGCTGATTCATCTCGCCTTGCAGCAATTTGAGGAGGCGCACGAGCTGGTGGGAGCCTTCCTGCAGTACAACGACAATACGGTCGAGCGCGGATTGTTTTATCAGGCCCTGAGTGTGGTGCTAGAAGTGCTGCTGGATGACGACCTGGAACTGGACGATTACGTGGTCAATTTCCGCCGGATGTTTGGCAACGCCCGGATGGATGCGGTAATGGGCTCAGTGGACGGCAGCGTGCGCTTCTTCGGGTTAACCCCAACGAGCATGAAGCTGGAGGGTCTCGACAGGCACCAGCGCCTGATCGATAGCTACAAGAAATTGCATAAGGCCAGAGCCGTTGCGGCGGCTACAGCCAGTTAGGGTTGCGAGTCATGGCTGGGGGCGCTGATGCCGTTCATCCCCCAGCGTTCGATACCAGAGCGACCATCTGTGCCGGTATGCTTCATGTTTATGGACGCGCAAAGCCCAAATGTCGTGCGCATAGAACGCTAGGGCGGCTCGCTGGGAGCGTAGCCGGCGGCGGAAATCGGTCACAATCGGCCACTCAAGAAATCTTCTGAAATCGCGCACAAAAGGAGGCCAGTCATGAAACCACGCATTACCGTCCTTACCCTCGGCGTCGATGACCTCGAAAGATCGCTCCGCTTCTATCGTGATGGCCTGGGGTTAAAAACAGAGGGCATCGTCGGAACCGAGTTCGAGTACGGTGCAGTTGTGTTTATCGAGCTGGAGGGAGGTCTGAAGCTTGCTCTCTATCCGCGCAAGAGCCTTTCTCTCGACTCCACACTTCCACTCGGGCAGCCCAGCGCAACCGAACTCTCCATCGGCCACAACGTCACCTCCAAGAAAGAAGTAGACGTCGTCATGGATCAGGCGCGCAAGGCCGGGGCGGTAATTGTCAAACCGGCTCACGACACCTTTTGGGGCGGCTATGGAGGCTACTTCCAAGATCCCGACCAGCATCTCTGGGAGGTTGTATGGAATCCGCAGTGGCTGGCCGAAGGCGAGGCATGACCTTGCATTCCATGCGACCTGCGCGAAAAGCCGTGCAGGCGCCGCAACTCCACCTTCTTGCGCGTCCGCTTAGGGGCGATGACAGTGGTTCGCGGTAGAACAATACGGTTCTTTTACTAAGTCGATCATGCGCGCTTATCTGATTCCACTATTTGTATTGCTGTCGACACTCGTCGGCTGCAGCACGCCTTCGAAAACGGCAATCGATAGCATCCAGGTCGTTGCCGAAAGTGGCGCTAACCAGAACACCACGACCGCGCTCGACATCGTGTTCGTGTACGACGCCACTTCCGCAGGGCTGCTACCGAAAACCGGACCTGACTGGTTCGACAAGAAAGCCGCATTGATTAATGGACTGACGGCCGGCATCGAAGTCGTATCGCTGCAGGCCGCGCCGGCGATGATCGTCAACGTACCGCTGCCGAAACGCCATAACGATGCGATCGGTGTCTACAGCTTTTCCAATTACATCGCTGCCGCCGGGCAGGCGCGCGGCAACCTCACGGCTTACAAAACAATGACGATACGGCTGACGCCTGACAACGTCGTTTATTCAGGCCGCTAGCGCCGCGTTGGTATGGAATCGCGATCTCGATCGTTCAATTTATCGACCATGTAGCCTAGGTGACGTTATTGAAGGTCCGTTTTCGCCAACTCCGGCTATTCGCGCCGCGCTCTCGCCTAACGTTGTTTTGGCAATTTTTGTGTGGCAGCATACGACGTCAGATTCAAACTTCCGCTTTCAGGCATCTGATATTCAGTGGCTAGAATTTGCATGACGGGATTTTTAATTGCGTTAGCCCTACACATTTCTGGAGAAATTATGTTTGACCACGTTAAATTCGGAGTCAGTGACTATGCAGCAAGCAAAGCATTCTTCCTCAAGGCTCTCGAACCGCTTGGTGTCGTGATTGACACGGACTGGCCGCAGACCTGCGGTGTCGAGCTTATCGGCCCAACGAGTAAGGCTTCGTTGTGTCTGTACCAAACCGACGAGAAACCGGCACATCTTCACTTGGCGTTCACCGCCAAGAATCGCCTGCAAGTGGACGCTTTCTATCGCGCAGCCCTGGAGGCAGGAGGCAAAGACAATGGTACGCCTGGTCTGCGCCCGCGCTATAACGCGAACTACTATGCAGCTTTTGTCATTGGTCCCGACGGGCACAACATCGAAGTGGTTTGCCAAGAACCTGAGGCGTAGCCGTAGACGCGAACAGGCCAAAAGCAGACGTGTAATCGCCATCGAAAAAAATGCTGGCGCACACGGCCTTGCAGATAATCAAAGAAATTAAGAAATGCTAATCAAAGAACAGCGCCTACCGATAGAAAGGTTCGACCGTGCCTTTTACTTTAGTCATTAAGGGGTTGCCCTTCCGATCTAACGCCTTTCCGGCCGGGATTTTAATCCATCCCTCGCTGATGCAATATTCCTCAACTTCGAAGCGCTCTTTATCGTTAAGTTTAATACCAACATCATGTTCAAATATGGCGGCATTATAGAAAGGGCTACGAGGATCGACTGAGAGTCGATCAGGAAGTGGGGGGCGGTTTTGGATATCGTTCATGGCTACAATTATCAACTATAAGATTAACCAAAACAAATTTTTTGCGTGGTTTCGCTAAATCACTTGCTTGACCGCACTCGGCCATTAGCGGTCTTAGGGAAAACTTCCGCAAAGCGGAAGTTTGCTTCACGATGTAAAGGTATCCTGATTTGGAAGTGCGTGTGCCGATCAATCGCAGCAGAGCACTTCACTATCTCGAACTGATGGCCGGGCCTTGTCCCAACCTAGGGCTTTGGCAAATTATCAATTCCCCTTCAGTATTCTATTCACGACATGAACACATTTCGCCTATCAAATTTCCCATACACGTCGTCCGATTATCGCGCCATGTTCAAGGAAGAAGAAATTGAGATCCTGCCATATCGCAAAGGCGGCTCTTACAGATTGGAGAATGGCGTATTCGTCGCGGCGCCAGAGGCAGGGAATGGCACAATACATTTACCCACGCAAGAAGAACACGGCATATACAAAATTAGGGCTGGTGACGTGGATTTTGACATTGAACTTGAGTCGTCGAAGGGGAGCGTATATCCAGAGCTGGTGGAAGTCGCCAAGGACGTCTTATACCAAATCGTCGAGATGGATTCTGCCGCAAGGTCGGTCCCTACGAACTTTGATTATGATGAACATCTAGCCTACATAAGAATCTCTCGATCCGAGGTTGAGCTACACTACTTTGCCACCATCGCCAATACTGAGTGGGGTGCATACTTCGTTCGAGATGCGCATGGTAAGTTCCAATTCGAACTATTGGGATAATTTTGATTCTCGCGATCGACGTGCATTACCCGAGCCGGGGGAGCAGAGTGGCAACATTTCGACTTGTTCATGACGGATTTTGTTACAGGGATTTGACCAAGAAGTTCGCCTGTCAGATACTCCACTCGAATTTCCCAGGGCAGTTTCCTCATTTTTTACCTAGGTACTAGCGGCTTACGACGTGCCGTTTTGGTCGAATTGAGCCTTTCGCTACTGGCTCAAAACGGCCAAGTGCGGGCATTCTTGGATTTACACGAAACTAGTCAGCCAAGTGCGAGAAGGGCACTGCGGCTGCCTAGGCAGTATGCAGCTGCCACAAGTCCTAATTTGTTGTTTTTAACAAAGATTTAATCCTGTCTGAATGTACAATGCGTGAATCGCAAACCTAGGCAGAAAAACTCTCCTACTCAAATTCAAGTCTTGGCCTTATGGCCTAGCCGATGTCGGTAATTAGTAAAACGGCACTCAATAAAAATGTAGGTTTATTACATGCGCAAACGCTCTTATGTCACCCGTGCTGCTGTGGCTGCTATTCTTGCTGGCGGACTAATTGGCATCACGCAAACGGGCCGTAAAGATCTGTCTGCGGAATCTCGGGTGAAGGTGATATCCGTCAGTGCCCCACTCGATGCAAGTGACCAAACGTCCCCCTTTGTTCGAGGAGCCCTAGAAGGCGATGAATTGCATTTGACGATTAGGAGCTGGTTCTATCGAAGTGGCGAATTAGACACTCCTTATATATCAGAAGACATTCAGAAGAACGGAGTGCTACACATTGAAGTACGACATGAATTCGGATTTTTCGGAACGAAATGTGAGTATTTGCGGCAGGTGAAGATTGCTGTTCCTGCAGTGCGTTGGCGAAGTCTTAGTTCGATTCAAGTATTCAATGAGGATATCGGTGAAATGGTTGGTTCCCCGATGCCACTCGGAAGCGAAGATGCCCTTGCGGCTCTGCGTGCGGCGTCGCGTAAGAAAAGTGTCGCTAATGATGGCAAGACGATGGCCAATGCGTGCTGAGCCCAATATAACGCTCTACACTGCCATCTACGGTGCCGGTAATCCGAACTTGGATTGATGTCACTATTGAGTCCGCAATCGGCCACAGCTAACGGCAAAACGCATACCATTTCCTATGTATGGTCTTTACCCCAAGTCGCAAAGAAAATGATGTTCACCTTGACGACTGCATATTCTGAAAACGTGCAGATCCAGGTGATGGCATCAACAGCTAATATCAGTGATTAATTGGCCGTAATCGGCCAGATGCAGTCATTTACCAATACATCTCAATAAGGTAAGTCAATGGGATTTCTACTAGGGAATGGATATTTTGCCGGTCCGCCTTCCGAGAGTGGGGCATTAATGATCGGGGGACGTACTTCATTGAGAGGGGCCGTTTCCCCGAATACCGGTTTAGCACTTACTCAATTTGCGCGCATTAGCCTAGGGCCAGGAGGTTTTTTAGTTCCTGGTTGGACTTTGCCGGAGATGCATTTTTTGTACAGCTGGAAATGCAAGATTCACGAAGGTGATTTTAGCTACAGGTACGTAAATGGTGAGATAGAGATTGTGGAATTTTGCAAAGGAACAGATGATTACGATGATTTCCCTTACGAAAATTACCCTCCCTTTTTCGAGCAGGTTCGATTAAGTTTGCAGCGGATTGAAAAAGAAGATCAGTCCATAATTCTTAAATTGAATGAGGTGGATTGCGAGCCTAATTTTAAGTTTAATGATACACGCGCCAATCAACTATCGGTACCAACGCATCAGTTCGGAGGTGTTCCTTATCTGCACTTTTCAAGCGCACATAGGAAGGATTGTGTAATTTGTGGGCACGAAATTCCGGTGGTGGCGTCAATTGGGAATAATAGTTATTCAAATAATGAAGGATTTTCGGGGAATGATTTTGTGCAAGTTGTTTATTGGGCCTGCTCATCTTGCAATGTCTTATCAGCCTCGAATTTTTGTGATTGACGGTAATTCAGAAATGACCGCCCGTGTTTGATTTGATTAGGAATTTCAATGACAGTAAACGGCCAGGAGCGGACAATTGAAATTCACATCAAAATACGAACTCCACCGAAATTTGTTTCAAGGTTATTGACTCTGCCGACAGATTTGGAGCGGCGAATTCTCAGCAGCTGGACTTCCTGTGTTCGGTGCTAACCGCAGCTAATCAACAACCATTAACTAAAATTTCTTAACGCTCTACATTGATCGGAGTGTAATTGAAAAATATTCTTTTTTCATTGATTACATTTTTTATGGCGGCTTGCGCGCAGGGTAGCGAGATGATTTTAGAGTCTAAAGACGTGCAATTTTTTAAAATGGTTGAGGCCGTCTCTTCATCGTCCCCTATACTTGAAATATCGGGACTTGCTTTTCATAGTTCGTTGGCGGTAAGCGAGATGACAAGTAAACTAGAAAACGAATCTCTTTCTATCTTCGTTCATTTGGTTCCTGTCAAAAAGGGATTGTCTGGCAATTTTACTTACGAGATACCAGTTCTTTCAGGGGTGAATGAAATACGGTTTGGCAACCAAGCAGTTGTTATTTGGAAGCGAGGCTACGGACCGACCTCCCCGAAATGACCGTTTTATCTCATAGTTGGTTTGAATATCTAAGGATATTCTCTGACAATCGCAGATGCCGCTACCAATTTGCTGAGCACGTCACGAATTCCGAATGCCCGCTTTGTAGAAACGCGAAGGGCAACTTGGGGTCGAGTTTGACCTGTCGCGACTGGCTCAACACGGCCAGGAGCAGCCGCTCCAGCGAATCCAGATGAAAATCAAAATGCAAATGATCACAAGTAAGTTCGTGCGAATGTTTTCAAGCGCATTCAAGGGAATGCCAGCTGATTTTCCGAGTTCTCTCACTAAGGCTCAGGCACTTGCTCAATTGCAAGGACTTACCAAATGGCGTCCTGGAAAGCCCGATATCGTGGGGGTAGTGGGTTCAGAGGAGGTCGAATTACGGATCTCGCATACCTTCAGGCGTAACAATGGCACGAGATTCCAAGGACATTTGCAAGTAAATGGGGAGCAGTCGTCATTGGTTGGAGTCTTCGAGTCTTCCGCCTACTGTCGCTTAAGTATGGCGACTGCCTTGGGGGTTCTGGGCCTCGTGTCGTGCGGCGGGTTGATCGGCGGACTTCATACAGTTTTCGCGCGCGCATCAAATCTGAGCCAAGCATCGCAACTCGTTGTGTTTCTGTTGTTCTGGATGACATTGGGCGGGCTGTTCGGGTGGCTATTGGTTTGGAATGCCTCTCCGGCGCGTGATGACGTTGTGGCTATCACTGCCGCTATCCATGAGGCACTGCACGGCGATCGGGAAGATTCGAGCGAGGTGTCTGACGGCCATTTTTAGGCAACCAGACCGTCCCTTTAGGGTTGGCCACAGCCTGATGCGTCAGGCCAGATTTAGCCGATCGCGGATATTGTAATAAGGAGGGCGCAACGTGAGCGTGCAGCTAAACCATACTATCGTCTGGTGCCGTGACAAGCAGAAATCAGCAACATTCTTCACGGAAGTGCTGGGCCTGCAATTCGCCACCCGATTCGGACCAATGCTGGTCGTTCAACTCAACAATAACGTTTCACTCGACTTCTACGAGAGCGATGGCGAGATTTCGTCTCAGCATTATGCCTTTTTGATAGGTGAAGACGATTTCGATCAAACTTTTGCCCGCATTCACGATCGAGGCCTGCAGTATTGGGCCGACCCAAGCAAGCACCGGACTGGAGAAATCAATCGGAACGATGGTGGCCGCGGGGTGTATTTTGAGGATCCTGACGGTCATCTCCTTGAGGTCATTACTCGACCCTATGGGAGCGGCGGGTAGATGGTGCGCAGGGCGAAGGTAAACGTGGCCGCGTGGTAGGCCTTTAGATATTAGCGCTATGCCGCAAGAGTGAGACGTTCCAGAACGATGCCCTAGCCGGTTCTATCCTTGTGAGCGCAGTGGATGTCGCCGGCGACACCGCTTGTAAGGCCAAGCAGTTTGTAGAGCACCGTTCGATGATTGCGGATTTTCGCGCGAAGGCGACAACGGACGATAGCAGCTATCCATTATTTTCTGGGGTGTGCTGATATACCAGTTGTCGCATGGCGAAATGCTGGTGTGTGGTCGAAGTGCTACACAATAAATGTCACGTAGTGTTAAATATTGGGTGGATGATTGGGCCAGCATTGTGGCATTCGAGAAAACTCAAATATCTCTGATAAAGTCATTCAACTTGAACGGCCGCAATCCACGGCCAAATGCGGATGGTCGAATGGGCCCGTTAAACTGATGGCGATTCCGATTAATCCATAGGGCCGTTGCATACGTTTCAATTTTAGCCCTCACTTAAACGTTCCCACATGACTACCTATCTCATAGGAATGCTGTACCACGAGCCGGAAACATGGGCGCTTTTTCAACAGGGTATCGTAGAAGATTGTGAGTCATCGACGGGTATCTTTGTTGATGCAAAATCTACTGACGAAGCTAAAGCTTGGGCAGAAATAGTAGCTGAGGCACTCCTTCGCAAGTCAAACGGCGACGATATGTTGGACTGGAAAGGTCTAGGCTATACGTGCTGGCTTGAAGAGAACCCAGATAACTCTGACTGGCGACACTGCCTATCCTTCTTTCAGACAGTCAGAGTTGGCGAATGGCCAAATCTTGATGCTATGGGCAGTTCCGCTTATTCCAGATGGGCCAAAGAAAATGGTGTTGAGTATTCCTAATTTGGATTCGCAATGGCCACACGAAAAAACAAGTTTTCCACCGAGTTGGATATGGACCAAAAAAAAGACGGCCCGATAGCTGGCCTAGTAATGATTATTTTTGGGGTTGGTTATCCTTGCTACATGTTCGATACTTGGATCCACTTGGCTCCTATAGCTATTGGCAGATACCATCATGCCATCATTACATGGGAAGCACGACCAATACTCTATTCAGTTTCTATGGCCATGACCATTATTGGCTGTCTTGGTGGCGTTTGTTATGGGTTATCACGCATAGTCAACTATCGTTATTTTTTGATTCGATTTTTCAGACGCCGCAACTCTGTCACCAGGACCGATCCTACCCGGCTGATCGAATTGTCGAGTGACAAAAAAATAGATAATTGGTTTTAGATTGTATGAGTCTAATTTCTTTGAAGTCGGGCAGTTAACTCCCGCTATCGGTCAATACGGGACGGTCGAAAGTGCCTGCTAACTGGTGGCGCTTCGGATTGCTTACGTAAACATCATCCCCATTAGGATTTTGCACCATGAAATTATCGCCCCTCTTGTTGGGACTCGTCGTGACACCAGTTTTCGCGGCGGGGGGGCTTTAGCGGAGGCCAATCTGTACAATCCCGAGCGAGCTACGAAGCTGTAATCCATAACTCATCTACTTCGCCGTCTTATGTCTTGATTACGGTAGTAGAAGCCAGAACGGAGTCAGCGCGATCAATTTGCACCACGGCCAATCTTTTGATAGGTGCTATCAACATGGAGTACGGTTTTGGGCACGACAGGGCAGGTTATTCCAAGTCCGATGAGATTGCTTTATCAAATCAAACATACGTATTTCGTTTCACAAAACAAGATGCCCTTAATAACGTCCCCTTCACCTAATCTGCCAGCCAGACTATAGATAACCAGCCTCTCGTTGAAAAATTTCCATCGACGGCTGCTCTGTTCAATCAAGCCGCCGTTCGTTTCAATGCGGACGAAGAGTGGATTTTGCGTGGAGCTTGTTGGCGTTCCGTCGAAACGCGGTGGCCGGGGAAAATTTGAAACAGCCGGTGAATCAGCGCCGAGACCATCCGATTTCCGACAGCGGATTGCCGCTGACAATTTGCGACTTTAAAACAATTCCTTCTGCCCACCCACCAGCGTCGCAAAATTATCATCCAGAAACGGCAATATCGCATCCGCCAGCGGTTGCAGCTGCCGGGTCAGGTAGTGGTCGTAATCAATCGCCGAGCGCTGCGTTTCCAGCGGCTCCGGGCCGGCCGTTGTCATTACGTAGTTGATCCAGCCGCCGTTCTGGTATTGCAGCGGCCTGCCTTGCGCGCGGTTGAATTCGTCGGCCATGCGGGCGGCGCGTACATGCGGCGGCACGTTGCGTTGGTAGGCTTCCAGCGGACGCCTTAGCCGCTTGCGATAGACCAGCAAGTCGTCGAACTCGCCGGTCAGCGTGCGACTGACGTAGTCGCGCACATAAGCCTGGTAAGGTTCGCGCTTGAAGATGTGCTGGTAAAGCTGCTGCTGGAACTGCTTGGCGAGCGGCGTCCAGTCGGAGCGCACCGTCTCCAGTCCCTTGTATACCATCTCTTCCGCGCCGTCGGCATTGACGATCAGGCCGGCGTAGCGCTTCTTGCTGCCCAGTTCGGTGCCGCGGATGGTCGGCATCAGGAAGCGGTGGTAGTGGGTGTCGAACTCCAGTTCCAGTGCGGATTCCAGACCCAGGGTTTGCTGCAAATGCTGGCGCCACCAGTTGTTGACTTCTTGCGCCAGTGCATTGCCGATCTGCGTCGCTTGCTGTTCGGTATGTGGTTGTTTCAGCCAGACGAAGGTGGAGTCGGTATCGCCGTAGATCACCTGGTAGCCCTTGGCTTCGATCAGCTCGCGCGTCTTGTGCATGATTTCATGGCCGCGCATGGTGATCGACGACGCCAGGCGCGGATCGAAGAAGCGGCAGCCGGTCGATCCCAGCACGCCGCAGAAGGCATTCATGATGATCTTCAGGGCTTGCGACAGGGGCTGGTTATGCTGGCGCTTTGCCGCTTCGCGCCCTTGCCAGATCTGGCTGACAATCGCCGGCAGGCTGTGCTTGCTGCGCGAGAAGCGGGCGCCGCGGAAGCCCGGCACGGAATCCTGGCCAGCAGGATGGCGCATGCCTTCGATCAGACCGACCGGATCGATCAGGAAGGTGCGGATGATCGAGGGGTACAGACTTTTGTAATCCAGCACCACGACCGAATCGTACAGTCCCGATTGCGAATCCATCACAAAGCCGCCGGGGCTGGATGCGTCCGCGACCTCGCCCAGGTTGGGCGCGACATAGCCTTGGCGGTGCATATGCGGCAGATACAGATGGCCGAAGGCGGCCACTGAACCGCCGCTGCGGTCGGCTGGCAAGCCGGTCACGGCTGCGCGCTCCAGCAGGAAGGGCAGCAGCTCGGTCTTGGCGAAGATGCGCGTCACCAGCTCGCAGTCTTTCAGGTTGTAGGTCGCCAGCGCCGGCTTGTCCTCGGCGAAACGGCGGTCGATTTCCGCCATGCGCTGGTAGGGATTGGTGATGGACTTGCCTTCGCCCAGCAAGGCCTGGGCGACATACTCCAGGCTGAAGGAGGGGAAATTCCACATCGCCGATTTCAGCGCCTCGATGCCGTCGATGAGCAGGCGCCCTGCGGCGGAGGCGAAATGATGGTTCGGCTTGAAACCATGCTCGCGCCACTCCATCTGGCTGCCGCCGCGGCCGATGCGCAACGGTATCTTGTATTGCTCGGCATGCTTTTGCAGCACGCGCAGGTCGAACTGCACCAGGTTCCAGCCGATGATGGCGTCGGGGTCGTGCCGCTCCAGCCATTGGTTCAGCTTTTCCAGGAGGAGCGGGCGGCTGTCGCAGTATTCGAGATCGAAGCCGATGCCGCTGGCGTTGCCGTTGGGCGGGCCCAGCATGTACACCTGGCGCTGGCCGCAGCCTTCAAGTGCGATCGAATACAGGTCGCCGTGCGCGGTGGTTTCAATGTCGAGCGACACCAGCTTCAACTGCGGACGATAGCCGGCCGCCGGTTTCATAAAGCTGTTGAGCATGGGGCCGTGGGCATTCGCTTCGCCGTCGAACCACACCGGCGCCGTAATGAAGCGCTCCATCAGATAGCGTTCCGGCGGACGAATATCCGCTTCGTAGACATCGACGCCAGCTTCCCTCAACAGTTTTTCCAGCTTGATCAACTGGCGGTGCTGCTGCAAATACAGGCCCAGCACGGGGCGGCAATGGAAGTCAGTCAACTGCAGCTGGCGCAGCTCGTAGCGGCGTTCGTTGCGCAGCACGCTGTCCGCCAGCTGCTGCTGCTCAGCTGGAATGAATGCCACCGATTCCTGCGCGGACAGGCGGATGTGCTGCGGACCGTCGTCGGTCGCCAGCCAGAACTCGACTTCCGTGCCAGTGGGGGTGTCGCGCCAGTGTCTGGTTAAGAGAAAACCTTGTTGTGCCACGCTGCGACCTTTTATAACGGCTTATATTTATTGAGGCATCGGCGCGATGCGGGGATCATGTATTGCAATAATACAAGTCCAATTATCCAAGATTTCATATGCGGCAGCACGCAGGGAATAGCAGAAGTTTGTCCGGTTTTTTAAATGAACATTGGACTGCGGATTGCACGGCGCGGCGTGTAATATATTCTGCATCGACGTATGGCTTGTTGGCGGCGCATAGCTAATAGCAATCGCATCGATAGTTTTAAATGTAATTTAGATTGCTTGCAATTTAATTTCGAGCGCTATATTATTCAAGCCATGGAAACCAGTAAACATTATTCGCCGATTGCAAGCCTCCCGCCCGAGCTACTCGGTCCGGAAAGTCTGCTGCTGGACAACCAGCTATGCTTTGCCCTGTATTCGGCATCGCTGACCATGACCAAGATTTACAAGCCGCTGCTGCAAAAAATGGGCCTGACCTATCCGCAGTATCTGGTGCTGCTGACCCTGTGGGAGCGCGATGAGGTCACCGTGTCGACTCTGGGCGAACGGCTGTTCCTGGATTCCGGCACCTTGACGCCTTTGCTCAAGCGCCTGGAAGGCAGCGGTTTTTTGCGCCGCCAGCGGGCGGTGCATGATGAGCGCCAGGTCATTGTCAGCCTGACTGCGGCCGGTAGAGACCTGCGCAATGAAGCGCAGGCGATACCGCAGCACGTGAGTTGCAGCGTAGGTTGCTCACTGGATGAAGTAAAAATGCTGACCAGGGAATTGCAACGCCTGCGCGCGGCAATGGCGGGTAATATCGAGTAGTCGCATGGTCAAAGTATGTTATTTTATGAAATACATTGTTAGCAATATAATTGCGTAATCTGTATCATTGTTTTAGAATTTTCATTCTTGCGTCATCTAAGTGTTGTACTTTTTTATCCGGATCGTCAGTACGGCCGACTGGTCTGGTCCAAAGGATTTTTCAAACGGCCAATAAAGGAAATCATCATGTCAGTCGAAAAAGTTCTGTATCGCGCCCAAGCCACAGCAACCGGAGGCCGCGACGGCCGCGCTGTTTCATCCGATAACGTGCTGGACGTCAAATTGACCACCCCGAAGGAACTGGGCGGCGCCGGCGGCGTGGGCACCAATCCTGAACAACTGTTTGCAGCGGGCTATTCGGCTTGCTTCATCGGCGCCATGAAATTCGTCGCTTCGCAAGAGAAGATCCATCTGCCAGCCGACGTGGCGATCACGGGCCTGGTCGGCATCGGCCAGATTCCAGGGGGCTTCGGCATTGAAGTCGAACTGCAGATTTCCTTGCCAGGCATGGAAGCCGGCGCGGCGGAGGACCTGGTGAACAAGGCGCACAAGGTATGCCCTTACTCCAACGCCACCCGCGGCAATATCGACGTTACCCTGACCCTGGTGTAACAAGAAAGGGCGAATGACGGAGGTCATTCGCCCTGTGGCGCAAATAAGGCTTATACGCTGAAATTGCGTTACTGCTGACTGCGTCTTTGGCAGGCTGCTGCGATGTATTGGGCGGCCTGGTCGTTTTCCACGCCGGGCAGGTTTTGCAGCAGGCAAGCTTGATAGGTTTTTTCAGCGCTCTGCAGGAAGGCGCCTTCTTTGTATAGTTTGCGGCAGGCGTTGACAATCATGTCCGAGGCCTGGCCGGACTTGGCGTTCCGCAGATACTGCAGCACGCATTCGTCATATTGCTGGCTATCGAACGCCATTGCCGGCGCCGCCGAAAACGCCATCATGGCCAAGAACACATATGTCGAATATTTCATGGGCTGCTCGTCAGGCGTAAAAGTCGGGGAGCCTAGAGTATACATTTCGGGCAGCCGGACACGACTGCAATTCGATTAATTTTTGATGAAGACCCAGGCCGGGGCTGCGGCGTTTTCCTAGGCGGAGACTTGCGCAACAATGCCCAAGCGCCGGGTTTGCGCTGCAAGCTGGACCGGCATGCGGCGAGCATCAGCGACAGCCGTCGCCGCAGGAGATGCGGCCGCTTATTCGGCCTGCGCCGGCGTCAATACCTCGCGGCTGCCATTGGTCGCCACTGAAGAAACGATGCCGGCGGCTTCCATCTGCTCCACCAGCCGCGCTGCGCGGTTGTAGCCGACACGGAACTGGCGCTGCACCGAAGAAATCGATGCGCGCCGGGTGCGGACGACGAAAGCAACTGCTTCGTCATACAGCGGATCCGCTTCCACATCCTGGCTATCGCCAAGTAGGTCGGTGCTGGCGCCCTCGGCGGGTACGCCGGCGAGGATGGCTTCTTCATATTCCGGCTCGCCAAACTGTTTCAGATGTTCGACCACCCGGTGCACTTCCGCATCCGAGACGAAAGCGCCGTGCACCCGTTGCGGATAACCGGATCCCGGCGGCAGGAACAGCATGTCGCCGTGGCCGAGCAAGGCTTCCGCGCCCATCTGGTCGAGGATGGTCCTGGAGTCGATCTTGGACGATACCTGGAACGCCACGCGGGTCGGGATATTGGCTTTGATCAGCCCGGTGATGACGTCGACCGAAGGCCGTTGCGTCGCCAGGATCAGATGGATGCCGGCGGCGCGGGCTTTTTGCGCCAGGCGGGCGATCAGTTCTTCGATCTTTTTGCCGGTCACCATCATCAGGTCCGCCAGCTCGTCGATGATCACCACGATCAAGGGCAGGGTGGAAAGCGGCTCCGGCGCATCGGGAGTGAGCGAGAACGGATTGCTGACTTTTTTGCCGCGCAGGTTGCCGTCGCGGATCTTCTGGTTGAAGCCTGCCAGGTTGCGCACCCCCAGCGCCGACATCAGCCGGTAGCGCTTGTCCATCTCGGCGACGCACCAGGTGAGCGCGTTGGAGGCCAGTTTCATGTCGGTGACGACCGGCGCCAGCAGATGCGGAATGCCTTCATAGACCGACAGTTCCAGCATCTTGGGATCGATCATGATCAGCCGCACTTCTTCCGGCGTGGCTTTATAGAGCAGCGACAGGATCATGGCATTGATCGCTACCGATTTGCCGGAGCCGGTGGTGCCGGCCACCAGCATGTGCGGCGCCCGCGCCAGGTCGGCGACAATCGGCTTGCCAGTGATGTCCTTGCCCAGCGCCAGCGTCAGGTGCGATGCCGAATCCTGGTAAGCGGGCGACTCCAGTATCTCGGACAAGCGGATCATTTGCCGCTGCGGATTGGGCAGCTCCAGTCCCATGCAGGTTTTGCCGGGGATGGTTTCCACCACGCGAATCGAAGTCAGCCCCAGCGCGCGCGACAAGTCCTTCATCAAGCCGACAATCTGGCTGCCGCGCACGCCCAGCGCCGGCTCTACTTCGAAGCGTGTGATCACTGGGCCGGCGTCGGCGCCCAGCACGGTCACCGGCACCTTGAATTCTTTCAGCCGCTGCTCGATCAGCAAGCCGGTTTCCGCCAGGCGTTCTACCGGGATGTCGATCAATTCGTTGACTGCCGGGTCCAGCAAGTCGAGACCGGGCAAATCGATCCGTAGTTCGTGCAAGGGATGGAAGGAGAAATCGGCTTCGCCATCATCGATGACGGCAGCGGGCGTTTGGGCCGGAGCGGGCGGCGGCGCCATATAGGCGGTTTGCGCGATGGCGGCGGCAGGATGGGCAGGCGCAGTTTCAAACGGTGCGGGCCGCATCTGCAATGCCGCTTGCGGTTTGTCTATCGGGTTTTCGGGCAGGGCGGCGAAGCTATCGGCGGCGAGTGTGTCCGTTAGGGCAATTGCCGCCTCAGGCAGGGTTGCGGCATCCGGCTTTTCTGAAAATCCCGATATGGATGCAAATGGCGCTGCATCGGCCGCATGTGCAGGCGTCATCGCGGTATCGTCTGCCAGCGGCCGCGATGCTGCGGGAATCGCGCTGGCTGCAGCTGCTGGAGAAAGCGGGCGGGTGCTGATGATCCTGGTTGGCGACGCCGGCCGATTCAGGCTGCGCTCGGTTTGACGGATATGCATCGCATCCTTCCGCGCGGCGCTGGCGGCTCTTGCCTGCTGCGCCATCTTTTCGCGCGCCAGCATGGCCGGCGTCGGAATGATGCGCTCCACCGTCGCCCACTCGGCCATGCTTCTGGCGGAAGCGGGCATCTCGGCACGTTTGGCCGGGACGCTCGATCGTTTGCCCGGGACTTCCGGCAGATCGGAACTGGATGGCAGCTGCCAGGATTTTCTGCTGCGCGGCGGCGCCGCAATGCTTTCACGTGCGCGCGCTTGCCGCACAGTGGAGTGAGACGAATGAGACGGGTGAGGTGGGGCCGTCGTCGCGGCAACCCGTGTTTCGCGTGGCGTATCGGCTGGCTCTGTCTTGCCAGGGAAAAAACGCCGCAGCGCAGGATGGATGTTGCCGATAGAGGTCAGCCATGTGCTGCCAAACAGCCATGACAGGGCGAGGACGCTGACGGCCAGCATCGCCAGCACACCGCCGACGCTGCCAAGCACGTTCATCAGTCCCTGGGCAATCGCGTAACCGGCGTGGTCGCCATCGGGAGGGCCGGATTCGCCGGTACGCAAGACGGCTTCCAGCGCGCTGCTGCCGCACAGTATCAACAGGGTCCCCAGCCACAGGCGGATCGAGCCGGGGCCGCGCAGCGCGCTCGCGCCCGAGCGGCGCGCCTTCAGTACACGAACCAGCATGGGAGCCAGCCAAAGCAAGGACCATCCGAACCAACTGAAAACTGCTATATGCATACTCAAATTCAACGAAAAATCAAGGTCCGGAAAGCGTGTGGCTTGCGCAAATCATGTTGCGATATCGCAGGCCGCGCCGCTGCCGCTTGGCAAGGGTGACCTGACAGAGGTTTGTCTGACGACCTGAAATCAAAGTAGGTGATATTAACCGAAAAACCAGTCGCTGTTTCCCTCCGGGTTGCTTGCCAATAACTTGTTTTTACATAAATAGAAATGTAACGAAAATTGCATCGTCATCAATGCGGATTACTGCTGCAAAGCGCAATAGCTGTCTGCAAACATCGGCATCGCTGACAAATAGCGATCGCAAGCACATTCATCTAAACGTCAACTTGTCTTTTTACGACAGCATCGATGTTTTTCAACAACTCGCTGTCTCATACATGTAACTAAACATTTCTATTTGTAACTATACAAAATTATTTGTAACAAAAGGTATCATTTTTAGTATAGATTAAACATGCGGTGTCTTGGTGCGCGGCAATTAGTTGCGTCAATGCACCGCATTGTCATTAGTTGTACAAAAGCCAAGCCATGCAGCTGATGGCAAGTCCGGGGAAGACCAGATGATGAGGAAGACCTTCTGGTGAAGTATTCGGTTTACCTCTCCGCAAGTGCTTAGCAGGGATGTCAAACCGCAAATTGCATCGTCTACAAGGCGATCTGATCAGCCTGGTTTGATTACACAAATAATTAAATTCTTAACTCTAATTAACTCTAAAAACGATAGGGGGTTTTGCTTATGATCAAGGAAAGAAAATTGTCACAGTCGCTGCGGCTTGCATTTTTTACCGGTGGCGTGGCAATGGGGGTCGGCATGATGGCGCCGGCCGTGCATGCGCAGGAGACAAATGACGACAAACCGATGGGACGGGTTGAAATCACGGGTTCGAACATCAAACGGACGCAGCAGGAAGGACCGGCATCGACGCAAATCCTGACGCGCAAGGATATCCAGCAATCGGGCAAGACATCGGTAGCCGATGTCGTACGCAGTCTGTCCGCCGATAACAACGGTTCCATCAGTTCATCATCGACCAATGGTTTTGCGGGCAGCGCTTCCGGCATTTCCTTGCGTGGCTTGTCGGTCAATTCAACGCTGGTGCTGATCAACGGCCGCCGCACCGCGCCTTACGGTTTGGGCGATGACGGCCAGCGCAGTTTCGTCGACCTGAATTCAATTCCGCTCGGCGCTGTGGACCGCATCGAGGTACTGAAGGACGGGGCGTCAGCGATCTACGGTTCGGATGCGATCGCCGGCGTGGTCAACATCATTCTGCGCGAAACTTTTGAAGGCAAGACCATCTCCGGTTCGCTGGGCACTTCAGGCCACGGCGACGGGACCTTGCGCAGCGTATCGGGCACCTTCGGTTTCGGCAATCTGGAAACCGACAAGTACAACTATTTCTTCAGCATCGACGCCAAGCAGAGCAATGCCATCTGGCAGAAGGACCGTCCGGAATACCTGGGCCAGGCTGATGCCCGTCCATGGGGCGGACGCGACCAGCGCTCCGGCGCCACCACCAGCAGCGGCGGCGGCGGCAACAGCCTGGTTGGGACGGTACGCCCGGTCAGTGCAAGCGGCGGCACCATTCCTGGCCGCGGCGTGCAGAACCTGCCGGGCTGCGCCAATATCGACACCGGCACGTCGATCAATTCCGGCGGCGGTTGCCTGTTCGATTCGATCCAGGACGGTTACCAGACCGTACAGCCGGAAACGCAGAATATCAATATCTACGGCCGCGGCACCCTGAAACTCAGCAGCGATACCCAGGCCTACGCAGAAGTCGGCTTGTTCAATTCGAGCGCCAAGACGCTGACCACGCCGTCGGCGCTGACCGGCACCGGCCTGGACCTGGCCGGGAATCGCGTCAACAACACCCTCAGCGGCCCCGATCAGCTGCTGCTGCCGATCGGCCATCCGGACAATCCGTTTGCCAACAACCGCGCTCGTCCGCGCTGGGTGGATCCAAACCGGCCGCGCAGGAGCGACCTCGATACGACGGTGACGCGCTTGCTGACCGGCGTCAAGGGCAGCGCTTTCGGCTGGGACTATGACAGCGGCATCCTGTATGCGCAAAGCAAAACCGAGCGTACCTTGAACGGCTACTATCGCACCAGTGCATTGAGGACGGCGCTAGCCGACGGCTCTTTCCGCATCGGTCAGGCTGGCGCGCTGAATTCCGCACAAACCATAGGCCTTGTATCGCCGGAACTGAAGAACTCGGCGACCACCAAACTCGCTTTATGGGACTTCAAAGGCACGCGCGAATTCGGCCATTTGCCGGGAGGGCCTATCGGCATAGCGGTCGGCGGCGAGTTCCGCCACGAATCGACGGATAGCGAGGCGACTCCGTTCACCAAGACAAACGATATCGTCGGCCTGGGTTATGCTTCTGCACGCGGTTCGCGCAACATCAGCTCGCTTTACACCGAGTTGGCGCTGCCCGTCATCAAGCAGCTGGAGTTCCAGCTCGCCTTGCGCACCGACCAATACTCCGACGTTGGAAATTCCACCACGCCTAAGATCGGCTTCAAGTTTACGCCTATCCAGCAACTGGCTTTCCGCGGCACCTATGCCGAAGGTTTCCGCGCTCCGGGACCGGCCGAGAGCGGCGACAGTGCTGTTTCCGCGTTCAGCACCTACTCGCGTGATCCGGTTCGCTGCCCTGTCACCAATCTTTCTGCCGATTGCAGCGATACCAAGAGCATCAACGTCGCGACGCTCAGCAACAATAGCCTGAAGCCGGAAAAATCCCAGAGTTACAGCCTGGGCTTTATCCTGGAGCCGATCAAGAACACCAGCATTTCGGTAGACTACTGGCGCATTGTCCGAAAAAATGAAATCACCGGCGCCGACACCGTCTCGTTGATCGATAATCCGTCGAGTTTCCCCAACGGCTCAGTGGTCCGCGGCGAACCGACTGCGGATTTTCCTAACCTGGCCGGTCCTATCCTGCTGGTCAAGGCGCCGTATATCAATGCCGGCCAGACCCGTACCAGCGGCATCGATATCGATCTGCGCAGCCGCTTCGATCTGAGCAGCTACGGCCGCCTTACCACCGGCCTGACCGTCTCGCAAATGTTCGAGTTCAAACGCACCACCAACGGCGAGACGAAAAACTTTGTCGGCACGCACGGCGACACTAGCCTGTCCGGCAACGGCGGCACGCCGCGCACGCGCGCCTCCGCTTCCGTTGCCTGGGATCGTGGCCCGTTCAACGTCACCACCTCGGTTAACTATGTCAGCGGCATCGAAGACAAGAATCAGGCCGGCGGCCCATGCCTGGACCTGGATCCTGTCACAAACAAGCCGTTGCTGAATTGCCGCGTAGCGTCATTCACGACGGTCGACTTGTTCGGCCGCTGGGATGTGAGCAAGCAATGGCAAGTCACGGCGGCGGTCGCCAACCTGTTTGACCGCCTGGCGCCGCTGGACGTGCAAACCTACGGCCGCATCAACTACAACCCGTCGCTGCATCAGTCCGGCGCGGTGGGGCGTTACTTCACAGTGGGTGCTCGCTACACCTTCTAAGAGCAGCCGCCAATTGATTGGAACAATAAAAACGCCAGGGAGATTCCTCTCCCTGGCGTTTTTTTTTTGACTGCTGTTTCGTTGTTTCAGCGACAGGCCCGATTCGCAGCAGCCTTGAACCGGCTTGCTGCTGCGAGGAGATCGGCCGGATCACGTGCATGATCCAGCCATTAGGCGGTTCGGTCAGTGCGGGAAGCTCACCAGGCGTGCCTGTATTGCCGACGACAAGCTCAGGTCAAAGCGGCCGCCGCTTGGCAAGGCCTTGATGTCAAACGTTGCGCTGCCGTTTTGCAGGCCGTTGCCGAGCACGGTTTTAGCGCCGTTCGGCGCGATATACATCAGCGACAGGAATGGTTCCAAAACAGCATTCCAGGTGACGCTCAATTGGCCGTTCTGGACATTCCAGCCAACTGAAGACGCCATTGCCTGGGCATTGCCGGCGGTAGCGCTGGACGCTTTCGCGCGTTGCACCTGGCCAGGCTGGCGCATGGTTTGCGGTTGACCGTTGTACAGCACGTCGACAGTGGCGATCTCGCCCGGGTTCGGCAAGCTGACCCAGAAATGGCTGGTTTTGTCGGTGGTGTCGGCGACGCTGACCGGTTCAAACGGCAAGGTGTAGGTCTGGCCCGATACGGTCAGCACGCGCAGCGCATAGGCCGATTTGGCGGTCGCGGTATCGAGGCGCAATTTGGTCGCCGAGGCCGATGCCGGATGCAGCAGCACGCCTTGCGCAGTGATCTCGCCGGCGATGGTCAGGTAACCGTCCGGCGCGGTGGCCATGCTGGCGGTGGAGCCGAGCACCAGCGGCTGTGGAATCGCAGTGGTGCGCGACTCGGCGAATTGCTGCGCCCGGACGTAGCTGAAATCGGAGAACCAGGTGCCACCGCAGTAACCCATGACATCTTTCATCTGCGTGTTGCTTGGCGTGAGCGGTGCGCTCAGCGTACCAATCTGCGTGTCGCTGTCATACAGACTGTTGTAGACCGGCAGCGAACTCAGGTCGGCGTTAGTGTTGGGAAAGGCCGGATCCGGACTCGCAGCGCCGCCGCAGGGGGCGTGGCTCAGGGAATGGTTGTGTCCCATCTCGTGGACCATGATGGCCTGCCATTGCGGCCAGTTATTGTTGAACGGATCGCCCTGGCCGGCGCTGCTGCTCCAGTCCAGGCCAATCGCCGCGACCGCGGAATTGCCGCCGTTGGCACGGTTGCCTACATAACCCAGGCCGGCAACGAATGAACCGGGGATCGGCGTGTACATCGGCACCAAGCCATAGTAAAAGGCATTCTTGTCTTCCGTTTCACGCGTGCTTTCCAGCTGGCTCAGTGCGGACGACCAATCCATCGACGTGGTGCTGCTTGCGCCGCTGATTGTCAACGGCGCGTGGCTCTGCACGACGATATTGCCATTGGCGTACGGATAGACCCGCGCCAAGGCTTTTTGCACATCCGACAGCGAGGGCGGCAGGACACCGGTAGCGCCGCCCACTGTCAGCGGCACCAGCACCACGCGCATGCTGGTCGGCGCGCCGACTACCGGCGATGCATCCTGGCTGGCCGGGCTGGTGCTGGCGCCTGCCGCTACCTTGATGCTCACCTTGACGCCAGGCTGTACCCAGGCGGCAGGCATGACAGCATTGAAAGTGCTGTTCAGGTTGTAGTCGTCTTTTGCGGTAGGCAGGTTGGCCGGGCCGTTCATCGCCAGCGTGCCAAGCGCTACGCCTGCCTTGCTGGTGGCTGACAGGTTCACCAGCGGGCTCTTGGCGCCTGCGGCCGGCGCCAGTACGGTTGCCCGCACCAGGGCAGGGCGGCCCGGAGTGAGGCGCAGCGTCAGGTCGCTGGCGCTTTTATCGAATACATGCACAAAGTCGACGCCGCTGATCCACAATCCGACGTTGCCGGTGCTGTCGATCGTGCCGGCGTTGATGGCTGCCTGGCCGGGAGCATTCAATGTCAGCGTGCCGCTGCTTCCCAAGGCAACGCTCAACACCAGTTGCGTGTTGCTGCTGCTGACGATGGTGGCGGTGACATTGCCTACGGTGGCCGCGGTGACGCTGCCCAGATTGGTTCCTGTTACGGTCAGTACCACTGTGCCGCCGCTGCTGGCGGTTTGCAGGGCGGTTGCGGTGACTGTCGGCACGACGGTAAACGCGCTGGCGCTGACCACTTCCTGATTGGGATCTATCACGGTCAACGGGCCCGATGCCGCGCCCGGCGGCACGACGAAGGTGACGGCGCTGCTGGAGGCTGTCGTTACCGAGGCCACCGTGCCATTTGCAAAGCGGATATTCGTCGCTGCCGCCAGGCCGCTGCCATTGATTGTCACGCTGCTGCCGACGATGCCGAGCTGCGGCAGCACGGCAACAATCGACGCCGGACGATAGCTGTGGAGTTGATAGGAAGTATTGACCGGAGCACCGTTGACGATCAGCGTCAGCACACCGGAAATCGGCTGCGCCGGCATGGTCAGCGTTACAGCGCTGCTGGAGCTGCTGACTATCGCCAGATTGGCGCCGGCAATCTGATAAGCGCTGGCCAGATTCAGGTTCTTGCCCTGGATCGTGAAGTTGGCGCCGACCGCCACGCTGCCGGAGGAGACGCTGGTGACCAGCGGCGCCGGCAGGCTGGAAACAAAGGTGGTTGACGATTGCACCGAGAATCCCGGGCCGGATACGGTGATCGCGCCGCTCACGGAGGCGGTCGGGATAGTAATCGCAATCTGGCTGTCGCTGACGATGGAAAAGGTGACTGCAACGCCGCCGATGCTGACCGCCGTCACTTTTTGAAAGCCGCTGCCGGTGACAGTAATGATTGCGCCGGCGGACGTGCTAGGGGCCGACACTGCTGCAATACTCACGGCAGCAGCTGGGGTCGGGGCGGAAATCGAGTTTGGCTTAGATGCCGTGTTGTCGCTTGATCCGCCGCCGCCACCGCAACCGGAATGGCTCAGCGTCATGCCGAGCAACGCTAAAGCGAGAATAATTCTTTGATTTTGCATGTTGAAGCACTGCCTTTGAGCTATCGAGAACTTGATGGTTTGATTAAAAGAGGAAAGGGGCCGCCAGCGGCTTCGCGGCGAAATATTGCTTTATAGGAATGGCGAGCGAGATTGTAGGTGCGAAAGATACTTGCCGTAAAGTATTGTTTTCCGACGTGTTGGCTATCCGCGATTGACTTGGCTGAGAAGTCCGTATAGCGGCATGCGTGATGTTGGACTCGTGCATGGCGCGAGTGCGGTTTGCTGGTTTGGGGGGAGGGAAATGGATGCGGCAAGCCGGGGCGATACCGGGATGAGAGGTAGGCGACAGCCAGAGACGGGAATTTAAATTTGCAAGACCTTGGCAGGTACTATGCTGGATTTCAAGATTTCAAGGGCAGGAAAGCAAAAAGGGTTACAAGCGCAGTTGCCTGTAACCCTTCTATTTATTTGGTGGGCCCCCCCAGAGTCGAACTGGGCACCAACGGATTATGAGTCCGCTGCTCTAACCAAGCATGAGCTAGGGGCCCAATTCCTCAGGGCGCTGCCATGTGTGCTGACGGTGTAGGCACTGCCTAACCAAACAAACACAACAGCATCTCAAAACTAATTTCGTATTATAGAAAAATACCGCAGCTAAGGGTAGCCGAATTGCAATGAATCACCTAAAAATTGCTTGGCGACTCATCGCAAATCTCAATTACCTTCGAGGAAGCTCTTCAACTTGTCGGAACGGGAAGGGTGGCGCAGCTTGCGCAGCGCTTTAGCTTCTATTTGACGGATCCGTTCGCGTGTCACGTCGAATTGCTTGCCGACTTCTTCCAGCGTGTGGTCGGTCGACATCTCGATGCCGAAACGCATGCGCAATACCTTGGCTTCGCGCGGGGTCAGCGAATCCAGGATGTCCTTCACAACGCCGCGCATCGATGCATGCAATGCCGCATCGGCTGGCGCCAGCGTGTTGTTGTCCTCGATGAAATCGCCCAGATGGGAATCGTCGTCGTCGCCGATCGGTGTTTCCATCGAAATCGGTTCCTTGGCGATTTTCATGATCTTGCGGATCTTATCTTCCGGCATTTCCATCTTGATCGCCAGCGTTGCGGGATCCGGTTCGGCGCCGGTTTCCTGCAGGATCTGACGCGAGATGCGGTTCATCTTGTTGATCGTTTCGATCATGTGCACCGGAATCCGAATGGTGCGCGCCTGATCGGCGATCGAACGGGTGATGGCTTGGCGGATCCACCATGTCGCATAGGTCGAGAATTTATAGCCGCGGCGATATTCGAATTTGTCGACCGCTTTCATCAAACCGATATTGCCTTCCTGGATCAGGTCCAGGAATTGCAGGCCGCGGTTGGTGTACTTCTTCGCGATCGAAATCACCAGGCGCAAGTTGGCTTCGGTCATCTCGCGCTTGGCCATGCGTGCTTTCTTTTCGCCGGCGCCCATCTTCTTGTTGATGCCGCGCAGGTCAGGCAAAGGCAGCACGACGCGCGCCTGCAGATCGATCAGGCGCTGCTGCAGTTCCTTGACCGCAGGTACGTTACGGCTGAGCACAGTGCTGTAGGCATGGTTGCCGTTGACTTCGCCGTCGACCCAGTCGAGATTGGTTTCGTTGCCTGGGAAAACCTTGATGAAATGCGGACGCGGCATGCCGCACTTGTTGACCGCGACGTCGAGGATCTGGCGTTCGATCTGGCGCACTTCATCGACCTGGCCGCGCAGGGTGTCGCACAGCTTTTCGACGACCTTGGCAGTAAAGCGGATGCCCAGCAATTCGTTGGAAATGATTTCCTGCGCCTTGACGTAAGGCTTCGAGTTGTAGCCTTCCTTCTCAAACGCTTTGCGCATCTTGTCGAACTGGGTCGAGATGGTTTCAAACTTGATCAGCGCATCGCGCTTCAGCTGTTCAAGCTGTTCCGCCGAGAAGCCCGCAGCGCCGGATGTCGAACTGGCGTCATCTTCTTCTTCGTCTTCTTCTTCCTCTTCCTCGTCTTCTTCGCTGTCTTCGTCGGCAGCAGGCGCGGCGGCGCTGGCGGCTAGCGCTTCGTCGGTCTGGTTGGGGTCCACCAGGCCGTCGACGATTTCATCGATCTTGATTTCATCCTTGCTGATTTTTTCAGCGGCCAGAAGAATTTCGGCGATGGTGGTCGGGCAAGCGGAGATTGCCTGGATCATGTCCTTCAGGCCGTCTTCGATACGCTTGGCGATTTCGATTTCGCCTTCGCGCGTCAGCAGCTCGACCGAACCCATCTCGCGCATGTACATGCGGACCGGGTCAGTAGTGCGGCCGAAGTCGGAATCGACGGTCGACAGCGCGGCTTCTGCCGCGGCTTCTGCGTCGTCGTCGCTGGCGACGGTCGCCACGTTGTCCGACAGCAGCAGTGTTTCCGCATCAGGCGCCTGCTCGTAGACGGCGATCCCCATGTCGCTGAAAGTACCGATGATGCCTTCGATGGCTTCCGGATCGATAATGTTTTCAGGCAGGTGATCGTTGATTTCGGAGAAAGTCAGGAAGCCGCGCTCCTTGCCCATCTTGATCAGGGTCTTGAGCTTTTGACGGCGCGCTTCGAGTTCTTCTTCGCTGGCTTCGGTGTCGGACGAGAAGGCGTCTTTCAGCAAAGCCTTTTCCTTGGCTTTGCGATCCTTGGCCTTGGCCTTGTCGACGGCTTTCAGTTCAGCGCGTTCGACCGCGTTGAGCGCCGCGACTTCATCGTTCTCAGGCTGGAATTCTTTTGGCTTGCGACCACGACGTCCAGGTACCTTAACCGACGGCAGGATGTAGCCGGAGGTATCGATCGCCGCCAGGGTTGCGGCATCCGTGGTTTGACTTACGCCTGATCCAATCATCACGCTGACGTCGGCTTTAACAGGAGCCGCCGCTACATTTTTGGCTGATTTGACGACTTTGAGTTGTGGTTTCTTGTTTGTCACAGGGGCTTTCGATTTCACAGATACTGGTTTTGCAACAGTTCTTGACGCTTTCGTGGTCGTTGCAGTTGCTTTAGAAACTACTTTCTTGCTAACAGGCTTACTGACAGGCGGCGATGTTTTGGATGAAGCGGCCGTTTTTTTTACGGGAGACTTCGGTGTCGAGGAGGAGGCGCTTGGCCTGGCCGTAGCCGGCTTCGTGTTCTTAACGGGAGATGTCAGGGGTTTTGCGGGTCTCTTCATTGCATTCGCCATGGAATCAAATACCAATCTGGTTACACTGATTTGCGCTATGGGTGCCGCTGCCTGTACTCTGTCCGTTGTCGAGAAGCTTAAATCGCTGACAGAATCCTCTGAGCACCGGTTCTTACTACTTTCCTCACTACCTTCCTATCCATCTAAATCAATCTGGTGCTACTATCAATCGAACGCCAAAATCGCGCTCAACTTGGCAAGCTCTAAGGCTTTGAATCTAAAGCCTTTAATTATAGCATATGGAGGTGACATCCTCCAATGCAAGCGGCCTTGCGACGCCGCCGGATTTTCGTTTTCCGATCCGATGTGCTTGTATTTTAAGCATTTTCAACGCAAATTCATTTCGCTCTCAGCCTCCCGGCGCAGCTGTTCTTGCTTTTGCATCAACTCCCGATAGCGATTGCGGGCTTCTTCCGAGCCCAGTCCGGTCGCTGCCAGCTGATCAAGCTCATCCTTCAATATCTTCATTTTAGTCTGGCGAATCGCGCCCGCCAGTTCTAATCGCGCGGCTTCCGTTTCCGATTCCGATTCCGCCGCGATTTCCGCGATCAGCGATTCAAAATCTTCCCCACCTTCACGCAAATGTTCAGCCAATGTTGCAAAATTTGCCTGGTCGCCCATTTCGTGGCTGGCGGTGATCAGGCGCGCCAGCATTTCTGCGCGGTCCGGGGCAAAATTGGCGACTGCGTCCAGCGCAGCATCGTCCAGTTCCGAGGCGAAAGCCGGATGCGCCACCAGCAGGCGGATAATCTGCCGTTCCAGCCCTATCGGCGCCTGGCGGTTGCTGCGCGGCGGCGCGCGGCGCGCGGCGGCGATCGGTTTGCTCAGCTCAAACAGCGATTCGATTTCGCTGGGCGTCGATTGCGTCAGCTGGGCCAGGCCACGCACGATTTGCAATCGCAGCGAGGAGGGCGGCATCAGCTGCAGCAGCGGCTTGGCATCGTACTGTGTCCGTGCACGTCCTTCGGATGTGCTCAAATCGGTTTCACTGCTTACTTCGTTCAGTAAAAACTGCGATAAGGGCATGGCGTCATGGATCTGGCGCTCGAACGCTTCCGCTCCCATTTCCCGTACAAAGCTGTCGGGATCGTGTTCCTGCGGCAGAAACAGGAACTTGATGATCTTGTTGTCGGTGGCGTGCGGCAGGCACGCATCCAGCGCGCGCCGCGCAGCCTTGCGGCCGGCGCGGTCGCCGTCGAAACTGAATACGACGTGGTCGGTCTGGCGCAAGAGCTTATGCACATGGGTCGGCGTGCAGGCAGTTCCCAAGGTGGCTACTGCCTGGGGGAATCCCAGTTGCGCCAACGCCACTACGTCCATATAGCCTTCGGTCACCAGCACATAACCGGCGTCTCGGATTGCCTGGCGGGCCTCGAACAAGCCGTACAGCTCGCTACCCTTTTGAAATAAGGGTGTTTCCGGCGAATTCAAGTACTTCGGTTCACCGCTGTCCAGTACACGCCCGCCAAAGCCGATCACCTGTCCCTTGGTATTGCGAATAGGGAACATGATGCGGTCGCGGAAGCGGTCGTAGCGCTTGCGGTTATTGCCTTCTTCATCGGTGCGGTCGATCACCAAGCCGGCTTCGACCAGTGCGGTGACTTCGTAGTCGGGAAATACCTGGCGCAAGCTGTCCCAGTTGTCGGGAGAATACCCCAGGCCGAATTTGGCCGCCACTTCGCCGGTCAGGCCGCGCCTCTTCAGGTAGTCGACAGCATTCGGTGCATTGCGCAGCTGCTGCCGGTAAAAATCGCAGGCTGCGCTCATGGCGTCTGACAGGGCCAGGCTTTTTGCCTGGTATTCCGCTCGTTGCGCAGGCGGAATCTTGTCATCGTTGTCCGGTACTACCATGCCAACGCCTTGCGCCAGGTCTTTCACGGCTTCGACAAAGCCGAGGCCGGAATATTCGATCAGGAAACCGATCGCCGTACCGTGAGCGCCGCAGCCAAAGCAGTGATAGAACTGCTTGGTAGGACTGACTGTGAAGCTGGGAGATTTTTCGTTGTGGAAAGGGCACAGGCCCATCAGGTTGGCGCCGCCTTTTTTCAGCTGCACGTACTTGCCCACCACGTCGACAATATCGACGCGGTTGAGCAGGTCCTGGATAAACGATTGCGGGATCACTTGGATTCGACGGCAGGCAGCGCCATGGCGGGAATGTCAGGCGTTCAGGCTTGGGCGAGTGCGGCTTTTATCAGTGCCGAAACCGCTCCCATGTCGGCGCGGCCGGCAAGCTTCGGTTTCACTATGGCCATGACTTTGCCCATATCCTGCGGGCCCGCTGCGCCGCTGGCGCTGATGGCGGCGGCAACTTCAGCCTGGATTTCCGCTTCGGACAGACCTGCGGGCATATAGGTGGAAAGAATCGCCAATTCGGCTTTTTCGATATCGGCCAAGTCCTGGCGGCCGCCGGCTTCAAACTGGCTGATCGAGTCCTTGCGCTGCTTGATCATTTTTTCGATGATCGCCAGCACATGGGCATCGCCCAGTTCGATACGCTCATCGACTTCTTTCTGCTTGATGGCTGCGGTGATCAGGCGGATGGCGCCCAGCTTTGCAGTTTCCTTGGCGCGCATCGCGGCCTTCATGTCTTCGGTAATCTGTTCTTTCAAGCCCATGCAGCTCTCCATTCGGTGGTGTTTTCCATTGTAGACGGGAAAAACAAAATTGCTGGATTGTTATGCCGGTTGCGCGGCGCAATACTATTGTTATCGCTGCCAATCACGAAGTGAAAAACGGCAAAACCCGCTGCGGAGCAACACCGGAGCGGGTTTGTAACGCAATTCAATCAACCGCGCTGAGTGCGGTGAAGAATTAATGCAAATATTAGTACAGTTTCTTCGGCAATTGCTGGCTGCGAATGCGCTTGTAATGACGTTTCACAGCAGCTGCCAGCTTGCGCTTGCGCTCAGCTGTTGGCTTTTCGTAAAATTCACGTGCACGCAACTCAGTCAGCAGACCTGTTTTTTCAATAGTGCGCTTGAAGCGACGCATCGCAACTTCGAAGGGCTCGTTTTCTTTAAGACGAATTGTGGTCATGTAAATTCAAACCAAGTTTGTGTAGGGAAGAGCGAGATTATAGCCGGGAAAATGAATAAATGGAAGTCTTATCCCGGCCTGTCTGCATACTGCCGTTTATTTGCAACAGCAGCTCTGCTTAGCGTGATGTCTTAGGGCGATTGCGATCCAGAAACAAAGCTAGTACGACGCCGGCCAGAGCTCCGAGTGTCAAGCCGATGACGAGGAATATCGGCAATTTCGGCGAGGCGGGGGCTGCGGGGGCGTAGATGGCATCGACTACCATGGTCGGGAAAGTGTTGGTTTTGGTATGCAGATCTACCAATGCCGCGCGTTCAGCTGTCAGGCCGCGAATTAAATCTTCTTGCTTTGATGCAAGATTGCTTGCGAGGACGTTTGGTTCGAATTTAATCCCATTTGCTGACGCAGCGGCACTTTTCAGGACGGCCTCAAGGCGTATTTTTTCCGCCGCGGCTTCTGTCATCTGGCGGCTATTGACGGCAAGTCTGTCATCGAGATTTTTCATGAGCGGCGCCAGGCGTTCGTCATGCGTTTTAATCAAGGCAAGTATTGCCGCGTTCAAGTAGCTTTTCGCGTTTTCCTGGGAAAAAGCTGCAACTGTAACGTCCACGAAATTGGTGTTTTTCCCAGGTGTCGCTTTAAGTGTTTTACGCAGGAGGCGTGTGCGGTTATCTACGGATTCATCCAGCGGCAGGCCTGCCGAGACCAGGGCCTGATCTTGCAATTGGCGCTGATTAAAGCGTTCTGCTGCTTGTGCCGTCGATTCGATCAGTGTGGTGGGGGTAACTGGCAACTGACCAATTTGCAGGGTTGCCGAGGCTCTCCATTGCGCGGGGGTGATGCTCCAGAGTCCGCCCGCCACGGCGGTCGCGACGACAACGCATACCAATATCGACACCCACCGACGTTTGATGCTGATCCATATCGCGGCGAGATCAATGAGTTCCGCATCTTCGATTTGGCTGGAATTGTTGTTGTTTGGGGAATTATTTGGCATGGAGTTGATTATTGAGTCAGTTTGATGAATTTTATTATTGGTATTAATTATTAGATATTATTTTACAGTAGCAAAAATTCAATGGGCGGTAGTTCGGAATTTAAATTGCCAGCCCTGCAGCGGCAGCAGACGCCCAGGCCCACTGGAAATTATAGCCGCCGAGCCAGCCCGTGACATCGACCGCCTCGCCGACAAAATATAAACCTGCTACCTGCTTGGACATCATGCTCTGCTGCGATAGTTCCCTGGTGTCGATGCCGCCGAGAGTCACTTCCGCCTTGCGGTAGCCTTCGGAGCCGCTTGGCCGGATAGCCCAGCGGTTGACGGCTTCTCCCAAATCCCGCAACAGGCGGTCGGGAGTGTCGGCCAGGCGGGCCGCCGGGTCAAGTTTATTTGCTTCGATGATGCCTTGGGCAAGTCGCGTCGGCAGCCATTGCGCGAAGACATTCCCCAGATTTTTTTTAATCGAGGATTTTCCCTCGATTAGGGTCTTGGCAATATCAATTTCCGGTAAAAGATTGAGCAGCAGCGGCGTCCCGCTCTTCCAGAAGCTGGAGATCTGCAGGATCGCCGGGCCGGACAGGCCGCGATGAGTAAACAGCAAGTCTTCCTTGAATTCGCCGCGGCTTTTTTTCTCGCCGGCAGCGACTTCCGCCGGCAGGGCAATCCCGGCCAAGGGCAAAAAAGGCTGCCATGCAGCGGAATCGAAGGTCAGCGGCACCAGTCCCGGCTGTGTTTCGATCACGCGCAGATCGAATTGGCGGGCGATGCGATAGGCAAAATCGGTGGCGCCGATCTTGGGGATGGACAAGCCGCCGGTAGCGATGACGACATTGCTTGCAAGTATCTCTCCAGCACTGCTGTCGATCCGGAACAGCTCGCCGTTCTTGCCGATATTGGCGACACTGCAAGGCATGCGCCAGCTGACGTTGCCCAGGTCGCACTCGGCTTTGAGCATGGCGATGATTTGTTCCGAGGAGTCATCGCAAAACAGCTGCCCTTTGTGTTTTTCGTGATAGCCGATCCGGTAGCGCTTGACCAGGCTGATGAAGTCTTGCGGGGTATAGCGCGACAGGGCGCTTTTGCAGAAATGCGGATTCTGCGACAGGAAATTCTGCGGCCCCGCATTGATATTGGTGAAATTGCAGCGGCCGCCGCCCGAGATGCGGATTTTTTCCGCCAGCTTGGCGGCGTGATCGATCACAACAACCTTTTTTCCACGCTGTCCGGCAACCGAGGCGCACATCATGCCCGCCGCTCCGGCGCCGATTACGGCGACATCAAATTGTTTTTGCATCGATCTAAATTAAGTATTTATTATTATTTATTGGTGTTATTGGTAGTACGGTGGCGGCTCCTGCCCCATCCACAGCTCAGACGACAAACGCATCATGTCATTCAGCGAGCCGCGCTGGGCAAATGTCTGCCGCAGCCAGCCGGCATCGCTCAGGCGTCCTTCTGCCATATGGCGCAGACGATTCAGGGTCAGTTGTTCCGCGTCGTTCTGAGTATACCGCTGTAAGTCTTGCAGATGGCCCAGAAGATGTTCGTAGATCGGCAGTTTGGATGAGTCGGCCGGGTTGTTGCTGTGTATGGCCATAGAGCCGGCAAGGCCATAGCGGCTGGCTTCGAAACGGTTGTATTGATACAACAGATAGAAGTCGTTGGTGATCACGAACGGCCGTTCGGTCAGGATCCAGCGCGCCAGCAATTGCGCATAACAGCCCAGGTGCGCTGCGTGTTCAATTGTCAGGGGGGTGTCGCACACCCGTATTTCAACCGTGCCGTATTCCGGTTTAGGGCGGATATCCCAGTAAAAATCCTTCATGCTGCCGATGATGCCGACGCGCAGCAATTCATCGTAGTAAGACTCGAAATCGGACCAGCGGGTGAGCGTCGGTGCCGTGCCCGACAAGGGAAAGGCGCGCACCACGTTGCTGCGCGAGGATTCGAACTGGGTATCCGCACCCTGGTAAAACGGCGAGGCGGCCGAGAGCGCGATGAAATGCGGCACAAAGCGCGAAAACGCGTGGGTCAGATATAGCGCGTCATCGCCGTTCGGCACGCCGACATGGATGTGCTGGCCGAACACAGTGAATGTCTTGGCCAGGTAACCGTATTTTTCGTGCAGGTGATGAAAGCGTTCGCTCGGGGTAATCCGTTGTTCGTTCCAGTGCTGGAAAGGATGCGCGCCGCCGCCGGAGACGTCGATGTTGAGATAGTGCGCACCGCGGTTCAAGGCAGCGCGCAAACCTTTCAGTTCCTCGATCAGATGGTCTACCCGGGTATGCACATCGGAATTGAGTTCAATCATGCCCTGCGTCATTTCCAGCTTGATCTGCTTTTGCAGATCGCGCGGTTCGATCCAGGTCAGCAGATCGACGGCGTCGCTGGCGAGATTGTAGTTGCGGCGATTCACCAGCTGCAGTTCCAGCTCGATCCCCATCGTAAATGGCGTGGAACTGGTGAAGGGCAGAATCTCGGCTGGCGTTTGTTCCGCGTTGGCAGCGCCGCCTTGTGTATTGTCGGTCATGGGTTCACCTTTCATTCGCGTCCGCTTTCACCCGATTTGATCAAGGCAAACTGGGTGGCGATCGGCCCCAGCAGCTCCAGGACGATCAGGCAGCCGGCCAGCAAGGGCAAGACGTCGGCGGTGGTGTTGGGGTAGAGGTAAGCGGTGGTTTGCATCAGCCCGAGGCCGGCTTCGGTCATGGGTAGCGTGCCCAGTGTGATGAGCGCCGCCTGCTTCCATTTCATCTTGGCGAAATGCGCAAACGTGAATACCCCGCAAGCCATGGCGATGAAACGCGCAGCGATCAGCACGGCCACCGAGGCGCCCACCATCGACAGGTCCGACAGGCGGATCGAAGCGCCGATCGTGATAAACAGCATGACGATGAACAATTCGTTGGCGACCCCGAATTCAAGCTCCATCAAGTCGTACTGGTGATCCAGGTTTTTCGACATGATGGCGAAGATCAGCATGGTCAGCAAGATCGGCAGCTGCAGCGCGTGGGCGGCGCCTATCGTCAGCGTGATGACCGCGATCACCAGCACGAACTGCCGGCTCGGCTGGCGGCCCAGTAAGCGCGCCAGCGGAATCATCAGGCGATAAGTCAGGTAAGCCAGCACCAGGGAGCCGCACAGCGAGTACATGGTATGCGCCAGCAAGGTGCCGAAGGGGGTGGCGCTTTCGTGCGCTACGACAGGCAGCAGCGCATAGGCGGCCAGCAGGGCCACAAAATTATTCAGCGCGGTCATGGCGGCCAGGCGGCGCGTCACCTGGCCCTCAGCCTTAAGATCGCGCACCACCACCATCACTACCGCCGGCGCCGTGGCGATGGCCAGCACGCCGCCCAGCAGGGCCAGCACGCGCGAGGTGCCAAACCAGATCAGGGCGCCGCTGACGAAAGCGAAGCACAGCACGGCGCTCAGCATGACTGTCGCCAGCAGCCATTTTTCGCGGCGCAGCCAGCCGATGTCGACATAGCGTCCAAGCTGGTAGACGACCAGCGCCATCGCCATGTCGGCAAAAATGTTGGCCAGCTTCAACACGTCGCCGGACAGCAGGTTGAAGCCGCCGACGCCGAGCAGGAAGCCGACGATCAGGTAGCCGGTAATGCGTGGAAACCAGGGGTTCTTCGTGACGATATAGCCGCCCACTAGCCCGGACAGCAGCAAGCTGCCGAACAATAACAGCGCATTCCATTGAATGGGCTGTGCTAGCGCAAAGGGCGGAAGAGTCCAATCCATGGATCCTCCAGAAAGTTAGTCTTGCAGCGTCAATGCTACGCTGGACAAGATGCCGTATGGGCAGATGAATGGGGTATGCTGAAATGCATGCCTTGCGTCTTCGTGCGTCTTCATGAGTCCTATTACGCGCGCGCTCCTTGTCTTGATTATATTGCCATTGCGCGATTCCACCGGTTTAAGGTGCAGCCTAAGAAATCCCTGTTGTGATAATGCTTATTGGCAATTTTTGCCATATCGACTGCCAGATAGTACATGTATCCGCTTTGGCGTCGCGAATCAGTGTGGTTTGTTCTTTTGTGCAAAAATTAGTTCCCTTGGGAAATTGAGCCTGTTTCCTGAGGCGCCTTTCCCTTTCCGCCGAAACTTGCCGAGTCTTCTCGCATATATAGATTGCGGCAAGCCATCAGGCATTGTTCAACCTGTGCTGCAATCGCCTTAGGAATCAGCTCCGGCTGCAGCAACGCCTGCTGTATCCAGCTGGCCGTGCTGAGCGCGTCGCGTTGTGCGGGGAGAGCCGGGATTTCGTTTGCGATTTCCTGCTTTTCGATCAGCGTGGTCTGCGTGGCAGCATGAAACCAGTCGATTTTTTGCGCTTTCCTGGCGTTCGCTACCGTTTCGCCCTCCGTGCCGCGCATCAAAAACACGTCTCCCCGCTCAGCCGCCGCGGTAGTCATGAAGTATGAGGTAAGCATGGTCAAGTATTCCGGATGGGTATACGAACTGAGGCGCAGGGCGGGAACCACAAACGGCTGAATGATCTTGACCAGGGTATGGGTCGAGTTGCGGACTCCCAGAACCCTGCGCATGGCCAACAGGCGCGCCATCTTTGGCGCCAGCGCGTCGATAGTCATGAAGGCTGGCAAGCGTTGCGCAAAACACGCTTGCACCTGGCCGATGCTGCTGCAAAGCGGCTGGCCCAGCGCCTGGAAAATTTCTGCGCTGGTGACGCGCCCCGGATCGGTCCGCACGCCATGTATCAACACCGGCACGCCTTCCCGCGCCAGCAGCAGCGCCAGCAAAGGCGTCAGGTTGGCCATATGGCGGGCGCCGTTGTAGCTCGGGATGACCACAGGCGCGTAACGTCGCGCCACGCCTGGCAGTTGGGGCAGTGCTATCCGCGTAAACGAGGCTTCGGCCGCCTCCAGGAAGCCGGCGATTTCCTCTACCGATTCCCCTTTGATGCGCATCGCCAGCAGGATCCCGCCCAGCTCCAGATCGGAGACCCGGCCGTCCAGCATGGCCGCATACAGGTCATGCGCGTCGTGGCGCGCCAGGCTGCGCGCGCCATCCTTGCCGCGCCCGATTTCCTTGATGAAGCGGGCGGCGGCGAACGGTTCGGCTGTGGGAATATTTGTCATGGATGGTAAGGCAATGTGATTGGTCGTGTTTGAGCAGAGCGAGGATATTGCTAAGGATTTTACTTTACCCACCGGAATAGAGGTCCATCGGGTAGAATCGTCGCTCAAAACGGTTCTTTGTCTCTGGCCGCGCATCCTGTGCGCTGCTCTTGTGCAGTATCTATCTCTTATCCGGGTTTATATGGCATTCGATCCTCGCCAGCTTGAAATATTGCGGCCACAGCTGGTGCGCTTTGCGGCGCTGCAGTTGCGCAACGACGCCCTGGCCGAAGATGCCGTGTCGGAAACGATGCTGGCGGTGTTGGAGCATCCCGATCGTTTCCAGGAACAGTCTTCGTTCAAGACCTACGTCATCGGCATCCTCAAGCACAAGCTGCTGGACCAGCTACGGCGCGGCAAGCGCGAGGTGCAGTTGAGCAGCGACGAAGACGGCGACCGCAGCGACGCCGACATGATGGATGCTCTGTTCACGCCCGCCGGGCATGCGCTGGAGGCCGCGCCTAGCTGGGGCAACCCGGACGAGACTCTGGAGCGCAAGGAGTTTTTCGATATCTTGCAGTTATGCATAGACAAGCTGCCCGCCAAGACCGGACGCATTTTCATGATGCGGGAATGGCTGGAACTGGATACCGATGCGATATGCAAGGAACTCGACATCACCGCCGCAAATGCGTGGGTGCTGTTGCATCGGGCGCGCACCCGGCTCAAGGAGTGCCTGCAGCTGACGTGGTTCGGCGTCCAGGCTTGATGCGCGGGCTTCTTGCAAGATCCAAGGGAGCACCCATATTAATTGTAAGCATTTGCCGCATGGCGCGACCAATCAATCTCGACGCGGTGCTTGCCCAGCCTTTTATTTCCTTTTATGCCCTATAAACGCCTGATTCCTCATTGCAAAGATACCCAGCAACTCTTGTCGCAGGCGCAGGATAGCAAGCTGTCGCTGTTAACCAGGGCGCGGGTGCGCATTCATTTGTGGACCTGTACCGCCTGCACACGGTTTTCGCAGCAGCTTGCATTCATACGGCAGGCGATGCAGCGGCTTGGCAAGGATTAATCGCGCCGGTGTAGAGTGGCGGCGCCGCTTTCCTTTACAATGCGGCATTGCATATGAATTGTCCCATCCATGATTGTTCTCGGCGTTGAATCCTCCTGTGACGAAACCGGTCTTGCGCTTTATGACACAAAGCGCGGCTTGCTGGCGCACGCCTTGTACTCGCAGGTCGCGATGCATGAACAGTATGGCGGCGTAGTGCCGGAACTGGCGTCGCGCGACCATATCCGGCGCGCTATCCCGCTGTTGCAGCAGGTGCTTGCCGAAAGCGGCATCGAACGCCAGGAGATCGACGCCATTGCCTATACTCAGGGTCCCGGCCTGGCAGGTGCGCTGCTGGTAGGCGCATCGATTGCCTGCGGTCTTGGCATGGCGCTGGACAAGCCGATGCTGGGCGTACACCATCTGGAAGGTCATCTGCTGTCGCCGCTATTGGCCAGCGAGCCGCCGACCTTTCCCTTTGTGGCTTTGCTGGTGTCGGGCGGCCACACCCAGTTGATGCGCGTCGACGGCGTCGGGCAATACAGCTTGTTGGGTGAAACGCTGGATGACGCCGCCGGCGAAGCATTCGACAAGTCGGCTAAGCTGCTTGGCCTCGGCTATCCGGGCGGCCCGGCGATTTCACGCCTGGCCGAGTTCGGCGATTCGTCGGCTTATCAGTTGCCGCGGCCGATGCTGCATTCGAAAAACCTGGATTTTAGTTTCTCCGGCCTCAAGACCGCAGTGCTCACGCTGGTCAAGAATCGTCCCGCGAATATTTGCGAGCAAGACAAAGCTAACATCGCGCGCGCCTTTGTCGATGCGCTGGTAGAAGTGCTGCTGGCGAAATGCCTGGCCGCATTGAAGCAGACCGGCCTCAAGCGCCTGGTGATCGCAGGCGGCGTGGGCGCTAACCAGCAATTGCGCAGCGCGCTCGATGCCGCGGCTGCCAAGCGGCGCTTTCGCGTGTACTACCCGGAACTGGAGTTTTGCACCGATAACGGCGCGATGATCGCCTTTGCCGGCGCCATGCGTTTGCAAATCAATCCGGAAGCGGCGCAGCGCAACTATGCCTTCAATGTGCGGCCGCGCTGGCCGTTGAACGAACTTGGCATCTGAGTATTAGCAAAATCCCGGCTAGGCGTATAATGCGCGACTGTGGTACAAAACGCGCCGGGTAGATGCTTAAATGACAACTTGGTTTGCGGCGCTGCTGAAGGCGCTTCCACAATCATTTGGCTCACCTTAATGAGCTGACACGAAATTCACGAATTCAATTGAAAGCATTAGTGCCTTTTTACGAACACAGGACCCAATCGGCCCCTGGATTCGTTGTTTGAGTGCAACTTGCACCGGAGGCCGCCAACTACCATGTCAGACACACAGTCCGAGATTCAAGCTGAAACAGCAGTGCCAACCACACCCTCCGTCCGTTTCGCCGACTTCGGGCTGTCTCCAGATATCCTGCGCGCGCTGAGCGATCAAGGGTATGTGCATCCGACGCCGATCCAGGCCGAAGCCATCCCTATCGTGCTGCAAGGACGCGACGTCATGGGTGCGGCGCAAACAGGAACCGGCAAGACCGCCGGTTTTTCCCTGCCGATCATCCAGTTGCTGCTGGCGCACGCCAACACCAGCGCCTCGCCGGCGCGGCATCCGGTACGAGCGTTGATCCTGACGCCGACGCGCGAACTGGCCGATCAGGTGGCGGACAACGTCAAGGCCTATTGCCGCCATACTTCCTTGCGCTCGACGGTGGTGTTCGGCGGCGTCGACATCGGGCCGCAAACCGCGGCCCTGCGTTCCGGCATCGAGATCGTGATTGCCACTCCTGGCCGCTTGCTGGATCACGTCCAGCAAAAGACGTTGAACCTGTCGCAGACGCAGATCCTGGTGATGGATGAAGCCGACCGCATGCTCGACATGGGCTTCCTGCCGGATTTGCAGCGCATCATCAACCTGTTGCCGAAAGAGCGCCAGAACCTGATGTTCTCGGCGACCTTCTCCGGTGAAATCAAGAAGCTGGCAGCGACTTTCCTCAAAAATCCGGTCACCATCGAAGTCGCGCGCAGCAATGCCACCGCCGACAACGTCACGCAAACCATGTACCGGGTTGAAGATCAGACCAAGGCCGAGGCGGTCTCGTTCATCATCCGTGAACGCAAGCTGAAGCAGGTGATCGTTTTTTCCAACACCAAGATCGGCGCCTCGAAACTGGCGCGTCACCTGGAGAACGAAGGCGTCAAGGCTTCGGCGATCCACGGCGACAAGACCCAGAATGAGCGCATGGCCGCTTTGGAAGCCTTCAAGCAGGGCGAGATCGAAGTGCTGGTGGCGACCGACGTCGCGGCGCGCGGCCTGGATATCGCCGAACTGCCATGCGTGATCAATTTTGACCTGCCGTACAACGCCGAAGACTATGTGCACCGGATTGGCCGTACCGGCCGCGCCGGCGCTTCCGGCGATGCGATTTCCCTGTATGTCGATAAGGACGAGCGCTTGCTGGTCGATATCGAAAAGATGATCAAGCATAAGTTCGTGCGCGCTGAACTGACCGGGTTTGTCGCCAAGCCGTCGAGCTCTGAGCGCTCGGGCCGTCGTGACGGCGTTGACGGCAGAGGCGATCGTGCTGGGCGTGCTGAGCGCAGCGAAGGCCGTGGCGACAGCAGCAGTGCTTCCTCCAGCCGCAGCCAGCAGCATACGCGCAGCGCCTATACCTCGACGCCGACCGGACGCCGGGAAAAAATCGATCCGTGGTTCCTCAAGCCTTACGAGCCGACGCTTTCGGCGGATGTGCAACCGGCCGCTGCGGCGCCTGTCGGCGGCTCCATCAAATCGCCGAAGGTCAAGCTGGCGGCGCTGCTGGGCGGCGTGCCTAAGCGCTGATTGCTTCAGCCCGGGCGAGTCGCTTCCAGATTCGCCCACGCCGCGGTGGCCAGGGGCCAGAATGCGGCGATATTCTCCACTTGCCCGATATCCAGTCCGAGGAACCATGCTGCCTTGTTGAGCGCTTGCAGCGGCTGCGTCATGTCGATCGCCTGCGCGCCATTCTGCTTGGATAGCTTTTCGCCGTCGGCATTGGTGATTACCGGTACGTGCAAGTATTGCGGCGTCGCCAGCAGCAGCTGGCGTTGCAGGTAAATCTGGCGGCCGGTCGAATCCAGCAGGTCGGCGCCGCGCACCACGTGGGTCACGCCCTGTTCGGCATCGTCGACCACCACGGCCAGCTGATAGGCCCAGAAGCCGTCGGCGCGTTTCAATACAAAATCCCCCACTTCGATCGCCAGGTGCTGCTGTACGCGGCCCAGCCAGCGATCGTCAAAGATGATCAGTTCATCGATATGTCCCGGATCCGGCACCCGCAGGCGATAGGCGCGGGCCGGCTTGCCGACCGGCAGGCCGCCGCGGCAGGTGCCGGGATAGACGGCCGCGCCGTCGGCGGCGACGCAGATGCGGGAATCGACGATTTCGCGCCGCGTGCAGCCGCAGGGATAGGCCAGCCGTCCGAGCCGGTCAAATGCCGCTTCATAAGCCGCGCCGCGCCGGCTTTGAAACATGACGTCGCCATCCCAATGCATGCCGAGCGCGTCCAGGTCCGCCATGATCGAGTCTGCCGCGCCCGCTGCAGTCCGGGCTTCATCCACGTCTTCCATGCGCAGCAGCCAGCGGCCATGATTGGCCTTGGCATCCAGGTAGCTGGCCATCGCCGCCACCAGCGAACCCGCATGCAAGGGACCGGTGGGTGACGGAGCGAAGCGGCCGATATAGTTTGCTTGATTAGGCATTGTTGGTCGATTCATGGTGAGGTGCCGACGGCGCTGGCGATCCGAGCAAGGCGCGCTGCGTTGCCGGTTCGCTGAGCTGGGCGATGAACCATTTGAGAGATTTTCCCACGGCTGGCGTGCGCCAGGCGATCTGCGTCTTGTCGCTAGGCTTGGCCTCGGTGGTCTGTTTTTCGATCAGCGCGCCGGAGGCGAAATGGGGGGCCGCCATCCAGCGCGGCAGATGGCCGCAGCCGAGACCGCTCAGCTGGGCCTGCAATTTTGCCGGGATGGATGGCACGGTCAGGATATCCTGGCCATTCAGCAAGCCGGAGTTGATGCTGGGCAGGGTGCGGCCGGTGTCGCCGACGGCGATTGCCCGATATTGCTGCACCAGGCTGGCGGTCAGCGGTTCGGGGGCATTTTCCAGGGGATGTCCCGGCGCTACCGCAAAGGCCCAGTCGATCGTGCCCAGCTGGCGGGTCTGGAAGCCGCCGCTCATGCGGATGCTGTCGGGGCCGCTGTGAGGAGCTCCTATCACCAGGTCGGCGCGGTCGAACAACAAAGCTTCCCACACGCCGGACAAGGCCTCGTGCGAAATGCGCAGGCGCGTGCCGGCATTTTCGCGATCGAAGGCATCGATCAGCGGCAGCAAGCTATCGAAGGGGATGATGCTGTCGAGGACGATGCGCAGTTCGACTTCCCAGCCGGTGGCGGCACGCTTGACGCGCCGTTCAAGTTCTTGCGCCGCCAGCAGCAGATGGCGGCCTTCGGTCAGCAGTTCGAGTCCGGCAACGGTCAGTTTGGCGCGATGGCCGCGGCGATCGAACAGCAATACGTCCAGGTCTTCTTCCAGTTTGCGCACGCTGTAGGTCAGCGCCGACGGCACCCGGTCCAGCTCGACAGCGGCGGCGGCAAAGCTGCCTTTGCGATCTATCGTGTCAAGAATCTGCAAAGCTTCCAGCGTCAGTTTCATTATTGCTTGAAGAGTAAAAATCAGATGACAGTCATGCCGGGCTCATGGCATGCAATTATTGTTAAAATTTCATTCAGATAAATTGAATGATATATCGAAATTTTGCCACTGTCCTAAGCTATTTCTTGCGTCTATAGTGCCAAGTAATGCGATGGATAGCTATGCGCTGTTTCTATAGTGAGATTATTTTTCGCATATATCATGAGCGGGCTTGTATTCCGGCAGGTCATGCTTAACTGACTGCTGATGCTGTCTTTGGTTCGCCGGCGCCGGAGTTTTTCAGGCACGGCGGCCGCCATCGATTTTCGTTGTTATTTCCCGTTGGTTTGCTTTGTTAACTGAGTTTTACATCAAAAGGGTATTGTCATGACCAAAGTTGCAATCGTTTACCACTCAGGCTACGGCCATACCAAAAACCAGGCTGAGGCAGTACACGCCGGCGTATTGCGTGCGCAGGGCGCGACGCCTGAGCTGATCGCCATCGATGCTGAAGGCAACCTGAGCGACGCCGCCTGGGCCTCGCTGGAAGCCGCTGACGCCATCATCTTTGGCACGCCGACCTACATGGGCATGGCGTCCTGGCAATTCAAGAAATTTGCCGATACCTCGTCGAAGCAATGGTTCGGCCAGAAATGGAAGGACAAGGTTGCTGCCGGCTTCACCAATTCGGCAACCATGAATGGCGACAAGGGCAGCACCATGAGCTACCTGATCACCTTCGCGATGCAGCACAGCATGGTGTGGGTCGGCACTGGCCTGATGCCTGCCAACAGCAAGGCGGCGCAACGCAATGATGTCAATTTCGTAGGGGGCTTCTCCGGCGCGCTGGCGCAAAGCCCATCCGACTCGTCGCCGCAGGAAGGTCCGGCGGCAGGCGATCTGGAAACCGCCAGCCAGTTCGGCCAGCGTGTTGCCGAGACGGCGCAGAAGTTCAAGAAGTAATTAACCTGAAAGGGAGGGGGCTAAAGCAACCCCTCGCATTCAGAAAACGAAAAGCCCGCTTGTCTGCAAGCGGGCTTTTTCATGGGGGCGCGACTGCCGGGGCTTAATGCGCAGCGCTGATTTCCGACGGGGCTGCAGCGGCTTCGGATGGAGGCGCCTCAGGCAGGCAATGCGGGCAGGATTTGCCGGCAACATAATGCGGCGACAGTTGCTGGCGCGGCGTCACCACGGCGCGGCAGGCATAGCATTGCACCGTTGCGGTTTCCTGCAGTTGCGGATTGAGCGCGGTGCGATAGTCGAAGACGAAGCAATCGCCGTCGTAATGGGCGCCGCCGCATTCCTCGAAATACTTGAGAATGCCGCCTTCCAGCTGATACACGCTGTCGTAGCCGATATCCTGCATGTGAATCGCTGCTTTTTCGCAACGGATGCCGCCGGTGCAGAAGGTGACGACGGTCTTGCCGGCCAGTTCGTCCTTGTGCTCGGCGACCACCGCCGGAAATTCGCTGAATTTTTCGATGCGGTAGTCAATGGTGTTTTCAAACGTGCCGACATCGACCTCAAAGGCATTGCGGGTATCCATCATGACGACCGGCCTGCCATTGTCGTCGACACCCTGGTCCAGCCAGCGTTTCAGCGTCTGCGCCTGCACCGCAGGCGCGCGGCCCAGTTCCGGCTTGATCAGCGGATGCTTCATGGTGATGATTTCCGCTTTCAGCTTGACCAGCATGCGCGTGAACGGCTGCTTTTCCGAGTAGCTTTCCTTGACTTCGATATCCGCAAAGCGCTCGTCGGCACGCAGCCACGCCAGAAACTGGTCGATTTGCTCACGCTGGCCGGCCAGGAACAGGTTGATTCCTTCCGGAGTAAGCAAGATCGTGCCTTTTAGTTGCAATTGCTTACAAATTGCAAGAAATTCAGGGCGTTTCTGCTCTGTGTCTATGAAAGTGACGAATTTATAGGCCGCAATATTGACAAAAGAGTGACTGGACTGCATGGGAAATTTCTCGGTAAGTCGTTGATTTATCAGTATTATAAACGGCGGCCATGGGTTTGCCCAATTTTGCTCAAAGTCTGTCAGGCCTCGGGGTAAAATACCGCCCATGACGACACCGCAATTTATTCATCTCCGCCTCCACTCTGAGTATTCCATCGTCGATGGCCTGGTGCGCATCGACGACGTAGTGAAAGCAGCAGCCAGCGACGGCCAGGCCGCGCTCGGCATCTCCGACCTGGCTAACCTGTTCGGCATGGTCAAGTTCTACAAAGCTGCGCGCGGCAAGGGCATCAAGCCGATTATCGGCTGCGATGTCTGGATCACCAATGACGACGAACGCGACAAGCCGTCGCGCTTGCTGCTGCTGGTCAAGAATCGCAGCGGCTATCTGCAGCTGTGCGAACTGTTGTCGCGCGCCTGGCTGGAAAACCTGCACCGCGGCCGCGCTGAAATCCGCACCGAATGGCTGGCAGGTCTCAAGGATCACGGAAATGGCGGCAACGGCCTGATTGCCTTGTCTGGCGCCCACTTCGGCGATATCGGTATGGCCATCGACAACGGCAACCTGGAAGCGGCCGAGCGCTGCATCCAGCGCTGGCAGAATATTTTCCCGGACAATTTTTATGTAGAGGTGCAGCGCGCCGAACAGCCGAACATGGAAGCGCATGTGCGCCAGGCGGTGGCGCTGGCGGCGAAGTTCGGCGTGCCGGTGGTCGCCACCCATCCAACCCAGTTCCTGGACAAGGAAGAATTTATCGCGCATGAAGCGCGCACCTGTATCGCCGAAGGCGAGATGCTGGCGAATGCGCGCCGCGTGCGCCGCTTCAATGTCCAGCAATCGTTCAAGTCGCAGGCCGAGATGGCTGAGCTGTTTGCGGACATGCCGGCGGCCCTGCAGAATTCGATTGAAATCGCCAAACGCTGCAACCTGACCCTGCAGCTGGGCAAGCCGCAACTGCCGGATTTTCCGACGCCAGACGGCATGACGATTGGCGAATTCCTGATACAGCAATCGCAGGAAGGCCTGGAGCTGCGCCTGGTACATCTGTTCCCGGACGAAGCCAAGCGTGAGCAGCAACGCCAGCGCTACCAGGACCGCCTCAAGTTTGAAACCGACACCATCATCAAGATGGGTTTCCCCGGCTACTTCCTGATCGTTGCCGAGTTTATCCGCTGGGCCAAGCAGAATGGCGTGCCGGTCGGGCCGGGACGGGGTTCCGGCGCCGGCTCGCTGGTCGCCTATTCACTGCAGATCACCGATCTGGATCCACTCAAATACAATCTGCTGTTCGAGCGTTTCCTCAACCCGGAACGGGTATCGATGCCCGACTTCGATATCGACTTTTGCCAGGAGGGGCGCGACCGCGTCATCCAGCACGTCAAGGATTTGTACGGCAAGGATGCGGTATCGCAGATCGCCACCTTCGGCACCATGGCTGCCAAGGGTGCGATCCGCGACGTCGGCCGCGTGCTCGACTTCGGCTACAACTTTTGCGACGGCATTTCCAAGCTGATCCCTTTCAAGCCCGGCAAGCACGTGACGATCGCCGACGCGATCCAGGAAGAGCCGATGCTGGCCGAGCGCCTCGAAAACGAGGAAGAGGTCAAGCAGCTGCTCAACCTGGCCCAGCAGGTCGAAGGCATCGCCCGCAACATCGGCATGCACGCTGGCGGCGTCCTGATCGCGCCGGGCAAGCTCACCGATTTCTGCCCCCTCTATACGCAGGGCGGCGATGCCGGCGTGGTCTCGCAATACGACAAGGACGATGTCGAAGCGGTCGGCCTGGTGAAGTTCGACTTCTTGGGTCTGACCACCTTGACGATCCTCGATCGGGCGGTGCGCTACATCAAGCAGCTCGATCCCGCCATGGCCGATTTCAGCCTGGAGAAACTGCCGCTCAACGACCGTGCCTCCTATGAGCTGCTGACCGCTGCCAAAACAGTCGCCGTGTTCCAGCTGGAAAGCCGCGGCATGCAAGGCATGCTGAAAGATGCGCGGCCGGATCGCTTTGAAGACATTATCGCGCTGGTGGCCTTGTACCGGCCGGGTCCGATGGACCTGATTCCCGATTTCTGCAAGCGCAAGCACGGCGAGCGCTTCGACTATCCGGATCCGCGCACCGAGGGCATCTTGTCCGAAACCTACGGCATCATGGTGTATCAGGAGCAGGTGATGCAGATGGCGCAGGTGGTCGGCGGCTACTCGCTCGGCGGCGCCGATTTGCTGCGGCGGGCGATGGGTAAGAAAAAAGCGGAAGAGATGGCCGAGCATCGCCAGATTTTCCGCGACGGCGCGGCCAAGGACGGCCTGAGCGAAGCCAAGGCCGACGAGATTTTCGACTTGATGGAAAAGTTTGCGGGCTACGGCTTCAACAAGTCGCACGCTGCCGCTTACGCATTGCTGTCTTACCATACCGCCTACCTCAAGGCACATCACCCCGCCGCGTTCATGGCCGCCAACTTGTCGCTGGCGATGGACGACACGGAAAAGATCAAGATCCTGGTGGAAGATTCGCTGGTCATCTGCAAGCTGACCCTGCTGCCGCCGGACATCAATCTGTCGGACTACCGTTTCACGCCGGAAGGCGAACCCGGCAAGAAGGCGACTTTCATCCGCTACGGCCTCGGCGCCGTCAAAGGTTCGGGACAGAATGCGATTGAAGCCATCATCGCCGCCCGCCAGGAAAAGCCCTTTGTCGACCTCTTCGATTTCTGCCTGCGCGTGGACAAGCGCCAGATCAATCGCCGCACCATTGAGTCGCTGATACGCGCCGGCGCTTTCGACTGTTTCAAGGTCGACCGCGGGATCCTGCTGGCTTCAGTGCCGCGTGCGATGGAAGCGGCCGACCAGAAGCTGGCGTCTGCCAATCAGGTGAGCCTGTTCGGCGGCGACGACAGCGATCTGGAAGCGCCCATCGAATATGTGCAGGCGACGCCATGGACCGATAAACAGAAACTGACGGAAGAGAAGAGCGCGCTCGGCTTCTATCTGTCGGGACACCTGTTCCATGCCTACGCCGCCGAAGCGCGCCGTTTTGCGCGCACGCCGCTCGGCAGCCTGGAACCGTCGCGCGAACCGCGCACACTGGCAGGCATCATTTCCGGCTTGCGGACGCAGATGACCCAGCGCGGAAAAATGATGATCGTCACCTTGGATGACGGCAGCGCGACGCTTGACGTCACTGTGTACAACGAGCAGTTCGAACCGAACAAGGCGTTTTTCAAGGAAGACGAATTCCTGGTGGTGCAGGGCAAGGTCTCGGAAGACCGTTTCAACGGCGGTTTGCGGGTTTCTGCTGAAAAGGTGATGGATATTGCCACTGCGCGGATTCATTATGGCCGCCAGTTCGTGTTGTCGCTGGTCTCCGGCGAGCAGGCGATGGATGCCGCGCTGCTGAAGAGCGTGCTGGCGCCGCATCGTACGGACAACGGCCTGCCGCTGACCTTGCGCTATGCCGGCAACGGCGTCGCCTGTGAAATCATGCTGGGCGATGACTGGCGAGTCGCGCCCAACGATGAGTTGCAGGGATCGCTGGTGGAAAAATTGGGCAAGGAGTCGGTAGCGATTGAATACTAACCAGATGTTGCCAAATATTGCCGACAACAACTTATGAGTAAAAAGCACTTTGCACTAATTTTGGAGAAAAATTTGTCGTCTTATTTCAAATGGCCAGTGTTCTTAGCCATTGTGCTGTTTCCAGCCTTATCAATCTCGTTACACAATGTCGGAAACGCATGTTTGTTCTCGTTGTTATTACTAGCGATTGTTGCCGGAGTGTGCCGATATAAACCGATGGACATAGAATTCAGTCAATTGCTGAAAGACTATTGGCCGCTACATCTCGCGATGGCTTCTTTGGTTATTGCGGTATTCCTGAACCAGCTTTTGACAGGAAAATTCGCTGTAAAGTATTACGATACGGCGCTCAGAATCGGCTTGTTCGCACCGGTATTGTGGATTGTGCTGGCACTACCGTTGAACTATTTGAAAAAGATACAGTGGGCGTTTGTGTTGGGAGCAGTTCTTGCTGTGATCAAGATCCATCTTCTGACAACAGGGGGGACTATGCGCCCTCAGAATATAGGTTTTTTGGCGACCATTCCATTTTCTGACATGGCGTTGCTGTTTGGCGTCATCGCTTTGGTTTCGATAGGCTGGAACAATCTTGACGAAAAACTGGCCTTACTGCTGAAAGTTGTAGCTTGTGGTGCCGGCATATATGTCACGATTTTGTCCCAGACCAGAGGCAGCTGGCTTGCGATCCCGGTTTTCGCTGTGACCGCCCTTATGTTGCTTAGGAATATACGTATTCGCTACAGACTGACGATTCTTGTGATTACGCTGGTAGCGCTGGGAACAGTATTTACCTGCAGCGACGTGGTTAAAACCAGAATCGCCGCCGCCAAGTCAGATATGACTCAGTATGCCGACCAGGAAAACACCGACACTTCATTGGGTGTTCGCCTGCAACTTTGGCGGGCATCATGGGAGCTGTTCAAAGAAAACCCGGTTGTAGGTGTAGGCCGAGAGAATTTCAGCGATGGCTTGGAGTCTCTGGCAGCGCGCAACGTCATTACGCCGCTGGCCACTTCCTTTTCGCACTCGCACAATGAAATCCTGTTCAATATGGCGATCCTGGGCGTGTTCGGCTTGTTGGCGATCCTGTCGATTTACCTGGTGCCTGGCTATTACTTCGCCAGGGAACTGCGGAATCCGGACAGCATAGTAAGAACAGCTGCCGGTATGGGCCTGGTTCTTTGCTTGGGCTTTTTCGTCTTCGGCCTGACCGACATGATGTTTTTCTGGAGCGTATTGGGCGGTGTGTATAGCATGAGCGTCGCGGCATTTTTTGCTTGCATCATAAAGCGTAAAAAAGAATTGAAAGCAGCCTGACCGATGAGCTCATCTTCCTATTTGACTTATTTCAAACGTCTCGCAGTTCTGCACCGGCCTTATAAAAAGCGCCTGGTCTTTGGGCTGCTCGGGATGGTGGTGACGGCGGCGACGGAGCCGCTGGTAGCGTATATTTTCAAGGTGCTGCTGGACCACGGTTTTGTTGAAAAGCCTACCTTTCCACTGTGGCTGGTGCCGGTGGCGGTGATTGGCGCATTCGTCGCCCGCGGCGCTTCGACTTTCCTGACAACCTACATGACCAACTGGGTTTCGACCCGGGTGTTGAATACTCTGCGCCAGCAAATGTTCAACCGCATCCTGAACGTCTCGATCGATTTTCATGCCACCCATACGGTAGGGCGCGTGATCAATTCGATCATGTTTGAAGTGCAGCAGATCATCGAAATGATCAGCAAGCTGTTTACGTCGATCGTGCGTTGCGTCCTGACTGTGGCGGGTTTGCTGGGCTATATGTTGTTTATCAGCTGGAAACTCACGATTGTTGCCTTGGTGCTGATGCCGCTGATGATCCTGGTGGTGCGCACCACGGCCAAGCGCTTGAAAAGGCTGAACAAGGATTCGCTGGACGTCAATGCTCAGCTGACCCAGGTCATCGAAGAAACCACGCGCGCCCAGCAGGTCATCAAGGTGTTCGGCGGCGAAGCCTATGAAAAGCGGCGCTTCGAGGAGTCGGCCGAGCATATCCGCCACTACAGCATGCGCATGACCAGCACTTTTGCCGCTACCGTGCCAGTTACGCAAATCATGATGGCTTGCGCAATGTCGGTGATGATCACGATGGGCTTGGTGCAGGCGAGCCACTCCCAGCTTACTGCCGGCGATTTCGTTTCCTTCTTGGCTGCCATGATCGCCCTGCAGGTACCGTTGAAGCAGCTGGCTGAAGTGAATGGCCCGTTGCAGCGAGGGATGGCCGCGGCGGAAGCGGTCTTCAAGCTGATCGACAGTCCGGTGGAACGCACCGGCGGCATAGAGCTGGATCGGCGGGCAATGGGAAAAATCGAATTTTCCAATGTCGGGTTTTCCTATCCAGGGCAGGACAAGCTTGCGCTGAAAGGCATCAACCTGAGCGTCGAACCCGGCGAAACCATCGCTTTTGTGGGTATGTCGGGAGGCGGGAAGTCGACTCTGGTGAACCTGATTCCCGGATTTTATTCCGTCACCGAAGGGCGCATCCTGCTGGATGATCTGCCTATCGAGGATATTTCGCTGCATAGCTTGCGGTCCCAGATCGCCATGGTGAGCCAGAACGTCGTGCTGTTCAACGACACGATCGCCGCCAATATTGCTTATGGCGACAGTGCGCCTGACCGTGCGCGCATCGAAGCGGCAGCCAAGGCAGCGCACCTGGAGGAAATGATCGCTGCTCTACCCGAGGGATATGAAACCCAGGTCGGCGATAATGGTTCGCGCCTGTCGGGCGGCCAGCGGCAACGGCTGGCGATGGCGCGCGCCATCTACAAGGATGCACCGATCCTGATCCTGGACGAAGCGACATCGGCGCTAGACAGCGAATCGGAGCGGGCGGTACAGGCTGCGCTGGATCAGCTGATGCAGGGCCGCACCACTTTCGTCATTGCCCACAGATTGTCCACCATTGAGCGTGCCAGCCGCATCGCTGTGCTGGCGAACGGCAGCATTGTTGAAATCGGCACGCATGACGAATTGTTGAGCAGGCAAGGGGCATACGCCAACCTATATCGCCTCCAGTTTTCCAAGGACGCGATGCATGTAGAGATGTAATGCCGGCGGTCTTGAGCGTCATGCTTGAGACTGCAGCCAGCCTTCATCTGGAAATATCGTCAATAAGAAAAGAAACCTCATGACAGCACAACTCGTTCCAGACGAAATTCTAAAAAAAACAGACAAGATCCTGTTCATCGCCCACCTTGCTCTCGGTGACTTTACCTACCTGCAAAACTGTTTCCAGGCGTTTGCAAAGGCCTTCCCCCATATCAAGATCCACATCTGGGTGGACGAAGTGCGCCGCACCGGCAAAGCTGAAGCGTGGCCGTTCCTGAAGAAGTATGCCTTGTACGACTGGCTGGCTGAATGCCCCTTCGTTGAACGGATTTATCAGCAAACCTACAGCCCCGCCTTGTTCGAGCAATCGATCGCCGAAGCGCAGCGGCAAGATTATCCGCTGGTGGTGTCACTATCGACCTTGCGTCCGCCGATGTACGCCACGCTGGCGCGCCAGATCAGCCCGCGCGGCTTTGTCGCAGGGATGAAAAAACCCTTTGGAATGCTCGCCGTGCACAAGCGCCTGGCATATCGCAAGCTGGATGCCGCGCTCGATCCGGACCATGGCGTGCGCTCCGGCATGCATATCAGCGAGGTCTACGCCGGCTGGTTTCAGCAATTGTTCGGCATGCCTGCCGCCGGCGCCGAACGTTATCCCTTTGTGCAGATTCCGGAGCAATGGCAAAGCTATGCCCAAAACCAGCTGCGGGAATGGGGGTTCAAATATCAGGCGCAACCGGCGACCGGCAAGCTGCTGTTTATCAATCCGTACGCTAAGAACAACAAGCGCTGCTGGCCGCTGGAGCGCGTGGTCGAACTGGTGGCTGCCCTGAATCAGATGGACGCATGGCGCGGCGCGCATTTCATCGTCAACGTGGTGCCGGAAGAGATGGCGCATGCGCAGCAGTTCTTTGCCCAGCATGCCGGGCAGCGGGTGCGCTTGTTCAGCGCCCAGGAAAATTTTTTCCAGTTGCCGGCGATACTGAGTGAATGCGATCTGATCGTATCGGTTGAAACCGCCGTGATGCATCTGGCTAACGCCGTGCACGTGCCGGTAGTGGCCCTGATGCGGCAAAAGAATCCAGAATGGGCGCCAATCGACCAGGAGCGCAGCGTGGTGATTGCCACCGCCAGCCGGCGTGACTGGGTGAAAGCGATTACCGTTGCCCAGGTAACCGAGGTCTTGGGAAGGTGACATCTGCGATGAATATGAATAGCGCAGCAGATGCTTCAGAGCCCTTGCATATTGCTTTTGGCGTAGATGCCAATTATTTTCTCGGCATGGGCGTCGCCATGGTATCGGTGCTGGAAAATAATCGCGGCCAGCCGTTGATTTTTCATGTCTTGACGCCGTCGATTTCCGACGAAAATGCCGCCAGGCTGCGCCAGCTCGAGGTGCGCTACGGGACCGAAATCAAGGTGCACATTATCGATCCGTCGATCTTCGACGAGTTCGCCGTTTTCCCCAGCTTCAGCCAGTATTCGGCGGCGATCTTCAGCCGGCTGCTGATCGCCGGTACGCTGCAGGGCGTCGCCGACAAGGTGCTTTACCTGGATGCGGACGTCGTCTGCCAGGGCAGCGTGGCGGAGCTGATGGCGATGGATATCGATGACGTTGTGGTGGCCGCGGTCGGCGACGTCGGCAGTATCGCGGAAAAGCAGATCGCAACCTTGCAGCTGTCGCACCAGCGGTATTTCAACTCTGGTGTCCTGTATATCAACGTCGACAAGTGGATGGCCAGCGATGTCTGGCACGGCGCGGTGAAGGCGATCCTGGGAACCAGCAAGAAATTTTCCTTCCCTGACCAGGATGCCCTGAACATTGTGCTGGATGGCCGCGCCAAGATCCTGCCGCCGAAGTTCAACTGGATGTACGACTTGTTTGGCGAAACCTCCTCAGGCAAGAAGATTGCGAAAGAGGCGCTGTTCGTTCATTTTGTCGGCCGTCTGAAGCCGTGGCACAACTGGTGCTGCAATCCGGAAAACCAGCTGTTTCTCAAGTACAAGGCAATCTCGCCATGGGCAGACGCTGTTTTGCATCCGCCGAAAAACTACAAGGAAATCCGCATGTATTCGCAGGGCCTGCGCAAGTCAGGCCGCCAGCTGCAAGGCTGGCTCTGGTACGCTAGGTTCGTGCTGAACAAATTTACTTCCAGGTAGGCGTCTCAGGCATTGGCGGAGATCTGCTGCTCACGGCGTTTTTGATCCAGCCACTCCAGCACGATCGTTTCAACCTGCTCTGGCGTGATGGCGCGCATGCATTCGCAAGTCATGGCGTGCTTGATTTTGCAGCCGGCGCAGTTCACCGTTTGCGACAGGGACTGCGCGCGGCGTCCCAGCGCGCCCCAGCGGCCGGGATGCATCGAGCGCGCGGTAGGAAACAGGCCGATGGTGCGCTGGCCGAATGCCGCCGACATGTGCAGCGGACCGGTGCCGCTGGCGATCAGGCCGTCGGCGGCCTGGATGAAACAAGCCAGCTGCGCCAGCGTGAGCTGACCGCAGACATTGCTTACATTCGGCAACCGCAGCAGTTCCGGCGCATGCTCGGCCAGCCACTGGCCTTCAGCGGCGCTGCCGGTCACCCACACATGTACGTCAGGCTGCCGCTCCAGGGATCTGGCCAGTTGCACAAAATAGTCGCTCGGCCATTCGCGCCCGTGCCCATTCGATTTCGGGTGGAAGATCAGGTTGAAGCGATGCGGCTGCAGCATCTGGTCCAGTGCCGCCTCGTGCGGGATCTTGAAGTGATACATGGCTGGAATCTCAGCCAGTTTCGGCACATGCCTGATGCCGAGCGGACGCAGGTACTTGAAGTTAAGTTGCGCTTCGTGACTGTCGGAACCGCCGCGCGTAAAGTGCACCGGGCGATTGCAATACCACCAGTTGAACCAGGTGCGATAGGCATTGCCGATGCGCACAGGCACGCGGGCCTTGCAGGCAGCGGCTGCCAGGCGCTTGTCGAGCTGCGCAAAGATGACGGTATCGATATCCGATTGCGCAAAAAAGGCAGCCGGATCGCTCAGGCTTTCCATCTCTATCACGGCATCCACCGTCGTGCAGTAGCGCACCACCGACGCTGCGTAAGCACGGCACAGGAAGCTGATTTTTATTTCAGGGAAGTGCTGCTTGATATACGCGGTAAGAGGGAGCGTGAGGACGACGTCGCCGATGTTATCGGTGCGACAAATCAAGATATGCGAAATTGCCATGGTCAAATCGATTTGCAAAAAAGCTGGGTAAGGTGATCCCACAAGCGGCACTTATCTGGCCGCCAGATATTTCATATACCACTTGAAGCTGGCCAGCATCTGCCCGCGTTTCATCAGGAAGCGCGAATACATCCTCATCTCTTTGTAGTTCCTGGGCGCTTTATCCAGCGCCAGGTCGGCCCATGGAGAGAGCGCCTGGTATTTGACGAACAAGTCCCTGGAGGCATGCAGGCACCAGTCGTTCCACGGCTTGACGGCGCCTGCAAAGTGGATGAAGACGACCGCGCCGATATCGCGCATCTGGCGCTTGTCCTTTTCCAGGTCATGGATCAGGTCATACAGGAAATTCCATTTGCGCGGGATGTACTGGATTTTCCCTTCCAGCACCACGTTCAGCGCATCCTGGTCGGGGAAACGATACTCCTTTCCATTCTCCAGGATGGCGTGGATGGTTTTCTCAGTGATTTCCTGCGCCATCCAGTTTTCGACATGCATGTACATCACGCCGGAATTGAAATACTTCCCCGATGCCAGCTGCAGGGCGGCGCAGCGCCTTCTGGTAGTTTCGTCGGCATCCGGCACTACAATCGCGGCGCTGTCGCCGAACTCCATGCCGAGCAACTCGGCCATGCTGCCGACGCACAGGATGTCGGCGTCCAGGTACAGCACCTTGTTGCACAGCCCACGCAAGGTCGAGGGGATCAGTAAGCGGGTGAAGATGGTTGGCGAGTAGTAGGAAAATTGCGAGATGTGGGCGAACGGCTTGAATACATCCGGATCGATGATGTGGATGTGCGTCTTGAGCCCATACATTGCTTCCAGCTGCTTGAAGCGGGTCCGATTGTCGTCGGAAAGCTTGAAGGCGAACACATGAAAGGTGAATTTCACGCCCGGGCTGTTGGCGATGATGGAGGCGATGGTCGCGCCCATGCTGCGGCAGTAGTGGTCGTCGACGCAGAAGGCGACGTGGAAGGAATCGTCCACTACAGTGTCAGCCGAAGAAAGCGGTAAAGAATTGTTCATGCAAACCTTACATAAGAATGATGTCGTACTGTTCCTGCGGATAAACCGTTTCCACCTGCAGCGAAATCGGCTTATGGATGAAGTCGCCCAGCATTGCCAGATGCTGGGATTCTTCTTCGAGGAACATGTCGACCACCACTTGCGACGCCAGGATGCGGAATTCGCGCGGGTTGAACTGCTTGGCTTCGCGCAGCACTTCGCGCAGGATTTCGTAGCAGATGGTGCGCGCGGTCTTGACCTGGCCCTTGCCGTTGCAGGCAGGGCAGGGCTCGCACAGGATGTGCGCCAGCGATTCGCGGGTGCGCTTGCGCGTCATTTCCACCAGGCCCAGCGCGGAAAATTCCGATACCGATTTCTTGGTGCGGTCGCGCAGCAAGGCCTTGTGCAGCTCGGCCAGCACGGCGCTCTTGTGCTCGCCGTTTTCCATGTCGATGAAATCGAGAATGATGATGCCGCCCAGGTTGCGCAAGCGCAGCTGGCGTGCGATCGCGTGCGCCGCTTCCAGGTTGGTCTTGAAGATCGTGTCGTCGAAATTGCGGCCATTGACGAAGCTGCCGGTGTTGACGTCGATGGTGGTCATGGCCTCGGTCTGGTCGACGATCAGGTAGCCGCCGGACTTGAGCGGCACGCGGCGGCTCAGGGCTTCCAGGATTTCTTCCTCCACGCCGTAGAGATCGAACAAGGGACGTTCGCCGGTGTAGTGCATCAGCCGCTCGGTCACCGACGGCGTATAGCTGGCAGCGAATTCCTGCAGCTTCTGGAAATTTTCGCGCGAGTCGACCTGGATGGTGGTGGTCTCGTCATTGACGAAATCGCGCAGTACCCGCTGCGCCAGGCTCAGGTCCTGGTGCAGCAAGGTCGGCGCCGGCTTGGTCTTGGTCAGCAGCGTGATCGAGGACCAGGTCTTGCGCAGGTATTCGATGTCCATCTGCAGGTCCGCTTCCGGCGCATCCTCGGCCATGGTGCGGATGATGAAGCCGCCTTTTTCTTCCGGCGGCAGCAGCTTCTGCACCTTGTTTTTCAGCAGCTCGCGTTCCGCTTCGTTTTCGATGCGCTGCGAAATGCCGATATGGCGGTCTTGCGGCAGATACACCAGCATGCGGCCGGCGATGGAAATCTGGGTCGACAGGCGGGCGCCCTTGGTGCCGATAGGGTCCTTGACCACTTGCACGGTCAGCGACTGGCCGTCGAACAAGAGTTTTTCGATCGGCGTCTGCTGCGCCGCCTGGCCATCGTGGGCGCGGGTTTCCCAGATGTCGGCGACGTGCAGGAAGGCGGCGCGTTCCAGGCCGATATCGATGAATGCCGATTGCATGCCGGGCAGCACGCGCACCACCTTGCCCAGGTAGATATTGCCGGCCAGGCCGCGCGACAAGGTGCGTTCGATGTGCAGCTCTTGCACCGCGCCCTGGAAAATCAGGGCGACGCGGGTTTCCTGCGGCGTGATGTTGACGAGGATGTCTTCGCTCATAAAATGCGGATGCCTGCCTGTTGAAGTAATTGTGCGGTTTCGAAAAGCGGCAGTCCCATGATGCCGGAATGGCTGCCGCGTATGCTTTCGATGAAGATCGCTGCCGGCCCCTGGATGCCATAGCCTCCCGCTTTGTCATAAGGCTCGCTGGTATCGCAGTAGGCATCGATCATGGCAGCGCTCAAGCTTTGGAATATGACATCGGAAACCTGCGTGAGTTGCCACGATTGTTCCTGATGGATAACGGCGACGCTGGTGAGCACCTGATGCGTACGGCCGGACAGCATTTGCAGCATCTCGACCGCTTCGCGCCTGTTTGCAGGTTTGCCGAGAATCAGGCCGTCGATCGTGACCGTGGTGTCGGCAGCCAGTATCGGCCGTGCCGGCAGGCTGCGCCACACCATCATCTGATGCGCGGCGCGGGCTTTTTCCATGGTGACCCGGGCGACATAGTGCTGCGGCAATTCATCCGGCAGGACATCCTCGCTGACGTCGGGGCCGCGCGGCGTCTGGTCGCGCAGCAGCAGCAATTCGAAGACCACGCCGATCTGGCGCAGCAGCTCGCGGCGGCGCGGGCTTTTCGAAGCAAGATAGATTTTCTGGTAAGGATTTTTCATTGCTGGCTTTACGGCAGATGCGGCGTCGGATGTTTCCAGCGATTATTACAGAGTTACGCGCTCGACGGGGGTGTTTTACCGCGCCCCAGGTGCTGTTTACACGCGATGATAAGGGTGGTTCTGGGTAATCGACCAGGCGCGGTAAAGCTGTTCCGCCAGCAGCACCCGCACCATGCCGTGCGGCAGCGTCAGGCTGGAAATGCGCAGCAGGCTGTCGGCCTTGGCCTTGAACTCAGGATCGAGGCCATCGGCGCCGCCGATGATGAAGGCGACGTCGCGGCCATCGCGCTGCCATTGCGTCAGTTGCTGCGACAGCTGGACGCTGGTGAGGTCTTTGCCGCGCTCGTCGAGGGCGACGATGCGCACGCCTTTCGGCAGGACGGCTTCAATCCGGCTGCGCTCCAGCGCCATGGCGGAAGCGGCCGTGTTGCTGCCGGAGCGTTCGACGGGTTTGATTTCCTTGAGGACGATGCGGCAGTCCGGCGGCATGCGTTTCGCATACTCGCCGAAGCCGGTCTCTATCCATGCCGGCATTTTGTGGCCGACCGCAGCGATGATGAGCTGCATTGCTGGAGCTGTTCCTGCAGCAGCTTATTCAGCTGCCTTGGTTTTTGCCGGAGCGCGCTTGACGGCCGGCTTCTTGGCCGGTGCCTTCTTCGGCGCGGCAGTCTTCTTAGGCGGAATCGAGCTCTTCGATGGCGCTACCTTGATGGTCTTGCCGACCGCCTTCTTGACGCCGTCGGTCTTGACCGGCTTCTTGCGCGCCGGCGCTTTCTTCGGGGTGTCGTCTTCCGGCTTCAAGGCTTGCGAAGTGGTCAGGTGGCGCGAGATCTTCTTCGGCGCTTCTTCTTCGGCTGCCGTGCGGGTCGAAACGCGCTTGGCGGCGCCGAACTTGACTTCCTTGTCGCCCCAGATTTCTTCCAGGCGGTAGTAGGCGCGGATCGCCGGCTGCATGATGTGCACCACCATGTCGCCCATGTCGACCAGCACCCACTCGCCAGTGTCTTCACCTTCAACGCTGAGAATGTTGCCGCCGTTTTCCTTGACCTTGTCGCGCACCGAAGCGGCCAGCGCCTTGGTCTGGCGGTTGGAAGTACCGGAAGCAATCGCGATGCGGTCGAACAGGCCGGTCAGGTGGACCGTGTCGTAGACGCGAATGTCTTGGGCTTTGACGTCTTCGAGGGCATCGATGACGAGACTTTGTAGTTTTTTGATATCCATTTAATTCTTATAGAGATGATGTTGTTCAATATAGTCCAGTACTGTCGCCGGGACCAGCGTGTCGGGTCGTTTTGCGTTGTGCAGTGCGGCACGAATTTCTGTTGCCGAAATATCTACAGCCAGGTTCCTTGCCAGGTAGGTCAAGCCGTGCGCGCTCTGGCGTATCTGTTCCGGGGTGGCGGCGCGGCGTGTGAATTCGCGCGTGACCTCGGCTGGAACCTGCGATGCATCCATGGCAAAACCGGGCCGCGAAGCCACGCCCAGATGGGCGTAGTCAAACAGGCGATCCCAGCCTTGCCAGGTATTCAAGTGCTGCAACTGGTCCGCACCCATCAGGAAAACGATAGATGCCTGCGGGCCGAGCTCGGCCCGCAATGATTGCAATGTATCAATGGTATACGTTGCCGTCTTGCGCTCGATTTCCTGGCTATCGATGACCAGCGGCACGCTTTGCTGGCTGAAGGCGCGCTTCACCATCTCGACCCGTTGCTCCGGACTGGCTTCCAGCCCGTGTTTTTGCCAAGGGTTGCCGGCAGGAATTACCCGCAGCTCGTCTGGCGCCAGCAAGGTGACAAAATATTTCGCCAGCGCCACATGACCATTGTGGACCGGATCGAAACTACCGCCGAGAACTGCTACGCACTGCCTGGATCGTGGAGAATGATTGGATGTCATTGCGGACTTGCTTATCAAACCCACTCGCGATGGATCAGGAAATCGGAATATAAACGGGCTTCCGGGCTTCCTGCCGCTGGCTGCCAGTCGTAGCGCCACTTGACCACGGGCGGCATCGACATCAGGATAGACTCGGTGCGTCCCCCGGATTGCAGACCGAACAAAGTGCCGCGATCATACACTAAATTGAATTCAACATAGCGTCCGCGACGATATGCCTGGAAATCGCGCTCGGTTTCGCCATACGGCGTGTCCTTGCGGCGCGCCAGGATCGGCGTGTACGCCGGGATGAACGCATTGCCCACGCTTTGCATCATGGCGAAGCTTTGTTCAAAGCCCAGAGCATTGAAATCGTCGAAGAAAATGCCGCCGACGCCGCGCGGTTCCTTGCGGTGCTTCAGGTAGAAATAGTCGTCGCACCATTGCTTGAAGCGCGGATACAGTCCCGGGCCCTGGCCGCCAGCGGTGTCAAAGGGCGTCAGCGCGTCGCGGCAGGTGCGGTGGAAATGTTCCACATCTTCGCTGAAACCGTAGTAGGGCGTGAGATCGATGCCGCCGCCAAACCACCAGACCGGCTCCTGGCCTTCCGCGCTGGCGATGAAGAAGCGCACATTCATGTGCACGGTGGGCGCGAACGGATTGCGCGGATGCATGACCAGCGAGACGCCCATGGCTTCCCAGGTGCGGCCAGCCAGTTCCGGGCGGTTGGCTGCTGCGGAGGGCGGCAGGCTGCTGCCCATCACGTGCGAGAAGCCGACGCCGCCGCGTTCCAGCACATTGCCTTCTTCGATGATGCGAGAATTGCCGCCGCCGCCTTCGGCACGTTGCCATTGATCGCTGCCGAAGGGCTTGCCGTCAATCTGTTCCAGGGCCGCGACAATGCGCGCCTGCAGGTCGAGCAGATAGGATTTGACGGCGCTGGCCGGACTGCCGGGAGAGATGTTTGAAGTCATCGTGCGAATCGGTGGTGCCTATAAATATGCTGGTTTGCCAACGTCAAAAGCATAAACCGTTTAGTTAAATTGGGGTCAGGATATTTCGCCGTGCGTGACGAAACTCCTGACCCCAACTTGTTTTGCTGCAGCCGCCGCCAGCGGCTAAGCTGCTCAGCCGTGCTTTTTCAGCGCGCGCCAGCCGATATCGCGGCGGAACTGCGAGCCGCTGAAATGAATCAGGTCGACCACGCCGTAGGCTTGTTTCTGCGCCATCTTGACGCTGTCGCCCAAACCCACCACGCACAGCACGCGGCCGCCGGAAGTGGTCAGGCGTTCGCCGTTCAGTGTGGTGCCGGCATGGAATGTCACGGTATCGGCGTTCTCCGGCGGAATGCCGGAAATCAGGTCATCCTTGCGCGGTGCGTCCGGGTAGCCGGCGGCTGCCATCACCACGCCCAGCGCGGTGCGGCGGTCCCACTCCAGCTCAATCGTGTCGAGCGTGCCGTTGACGGCATGTTCCATCACCACCAGCAGATCGGTCTTGAGGCGCGCCATGATTGGCTGGGTTTCCGGATCGCCCATGCGGCAATTGAATTCCAGCGTCTTCGGATTGCCTTTGTCGTCGATCATCAGGCCGGCGTACAGGAAGCCGCTGAACGGAATGCCGTCCTTGGCCATGCCTTGCACGGTCGGCGTGATGATTTCACGCATCACGCGCGCATGCAGCGCCGGCGTGACGATAGGCGCCGGCGAATACGCGCCCATGCCGCCGGTATTCGGTCCCAGGTCATCGTCCTTGAGGCGTTTGTGGTCCTGGCTGGTCGCCAGCGGCAGGATGTTCTTGCCATCCACCATGACGATGAAGCTGGCTTCTTCGCCGGCCAGGAATTCTTCGATCACGACGCGCGCGCCGGCATCGCCCAGGCGATTATCGGACAGCATCATGTCGACCGCGCCATGCGCCTCTTCCAGGGTCATGGCCACGACCACGCCCTTGCCGGCGGCCAGGCCGTCGGCCTTGATGACGATCGGTGCGCCTTTTTGATCGATATACCGATGCGCCGCGGCGACGTCGGAGAAGGTCTGGTATTCCGCAGTAGGGATGTGGTGCCGCTGCATGAACGACTTGGCGAAATCCTTCGAGCTTTCCAGCTGCGCCGCTTCCCGCGTCGGGCCGAAGATCTTCAGGCCGCGGGCACGGAAAATATTCACGATGCCGGCCGCCAGCGGCGTTTCCGGGCCGACCACGGTCAGCGCCACATGTTCGCTCTCGACGAAATCGGCCAGGGCGGCCGGATCGGTGATGTTGATGTTTTCCAGGCGCTGGTCGAGCGCCGTGCCGCCGTTGCCAGGCGCGACGAAGACCGTTTGAATGCGCGGGGATTGGGCGATTTTCCACGCCAGGGCATGCTCGCGGCCGCCAGAGCCCACTACCAGAATTTTCATATGAGTCCGTGTATCTGTCTTCAGTATCAGTCTGCAATGACTGCGTTGCTATAAATTTCTTGTACGTCGTCCAGGTTTTCCAGCGCATCCAGCAGCTTTTGCATCTTGACCGCGTCGTCGCCGGTAAACACGGTTTCGGTCGCCGGTTTCATGATGATTTCCGCCATTTCAGCCTTGAAGCCGGCCTTTTCCAGGGCTTGCTTGAGCGCCGCAAAGTCGTGCGGGCCGGAAATGACCTCGATGCCGCCTTCTTCGTCGGTGATGACATCTTCGGCGCCGGCTTCCAGCGCCGCTTCCATCAAGGCATCCTCATTGGTGCCGGGCGCGAACAGCAGCTGGCCGCAATGCTTGAACATGAATGCCACCGAACCTTCGGTGCCCATGTTGCCGCCGAACTTGGAAAAAGCGTGGCGCACTTCGGCCACCGTGCGGATTCTGTTGTCAGTCATGCAATCGACGATGATCGCCGCGCCGTTGATGCCATAGCCTTCGTAGCGTACTTCTTCATAGCTGACGCCGTCCAGGCTGCCGCTGCCGCGCTGGATCGCGCGGGTGACGTTATCCTTGGGCATATTGGCGTCAGACGCCTTGTCGACCGCCAGCCGCAAACGCGGGTTGGCGTCGATGTCGCCGCCGCCCATGCGGGCCGCAACGGTAATTTCCTTGATCAAGCGGGTCCAGATTTTGCCGCGCTTGGCATCGGTGGCGGCCTTCTTGTGCTTAATATTGGCCCATTTGCTGTGTCCAGCCATGATGGTTCTTTCTTGCTCTAGTTAGCTATAATCAAAGCGCAATTTTACCATATTGGCCTTTCTTGAAATCCACTTCTGAGCTCGCGAAAACATGTCAAACCCTCTCCTGATAGCCAAGAATGCCAAGCAAGACCTGATGCTCCTGCCGGCATTGGTGAACCGCCACGGCTGCATTACCGGCGCCACCGGCACCGGCAAGACCGTGACCTTGCAGGTGATCGCCCAGGCCTTGTCGGAGCGTGGCGTGCCGGTGTTCATGGCGGACGTCAAGGGCGACCTGTCCGGCATGGCCAAGGCCGGCGCCGCTTCCAGCAAGATGAAGCAGCGCCTGGAGACGCTCGGCATCGAGGAGCCGCAGTGGAAGGCCACGCCGGTCACTTTCTGGGACGTCTACGGTGTGCAAGGCCATCCGGTGCGCGCCACCATTTCTGACTTGGGTCCGCTGCTGCTGGCGCGCATGCTGAACCTGAACGATACCCAGCAGGGTGTGCTGCAGCTGGTGTTCAAGATCGCCGACGACAACGGCTTGCTGCTGCTGGACCTGAAGGACTTGCGGGCGATGCTGCAGCACGTCGGCGACAATGCCGCCAGCTTCCAGACCGAATACGGCAATATTTCGGCGGCCAGCATCGGCGCCATCCAGCGCGGCCTGATCGGCATCGGCGAGCAGGGCGGCGAGCAATTCTTCGGCGAACCGATGCTGAATATCGACGATCTGATCCAGACTGATGGCAACGGCAAAGGCGTGGTGAATATCCTGGCCGCCGACAAGCTGATGAACGCGCCGCGCCTGTACTCCACCTTTTTGCTGTGGATGCTGTCGGAGCTGTTTGAACATTTGCCGGAAGTGGGCGATCTCGACCAGCCGAAGCTGGTGTTTTTCTTTGACGAAGCGCATCTGCTGTTCAGCGAGGCGCCCAAACCCTTGCTGCAAAAAATCGAGCAGGTGGTGCGCCTGATACGTTCCAAGGGCGTCGGCGTCTTCTTCGTCACCCAGAATCCGCTCGACATTCCCGACACCGTGCTGGGCCAGCTCGGCAACCGCGTGCAGCATGCGCTGCGCGCTTATACCCCGCGCGATCAAAAGGCGGTGCAGGCTGCCGCCGACACCTTCCGTGCCAATCCAGCCTTGAATACCGCGGAGGTGATCGGCGAACTCGGGGTCGGCGAAGCGCTGGTATCTTTCCTCGACGAGAAGGGCCGTCCGACCATTGTCGAACGTGCGTTCATCCTGCCGCCGGCTTCACAGATCGGACCGATCAGCGATGAGGAACGCAAGCAGCTGATGGCGACATCCATCGTTGCCGGCGTTTATGAAAACGCGGTCGACCGCGAGTCCGCTTACGAAAAACTCAAAGGCCGCGGCGGCGCTACGCCAACGGCCAAAGACGGCGCTGAAGCCGGCGCGGATTCATCGATAGGCGCTACCGTCAGTTCCTGGGGCAGCGCACTGGGCGGCTTGCTCGGCGGCGGTTCCGGCCGCAAGGATAGCGTGGTGCAGGCGGTGGTGAAATCGGCTGCGCGCACCGTCGGTTCGCAAGTCGGCCGCGAACTGATACGCGGCGTGCTGGGCTCCTTGCTGAAGAAAAAGTAAACCTCCCCTGCGCTTTGCAGGCAATCCGTGATCGCGCGAACGGGAAAAATGGCATCGCCATTTTTTCCTATCCAATCCCTTAACAACGCGATCTTCACATACCCATTACAATTCCCCCATGAGCATTCGATGAGCAGCAAGTTACCGGCGGTCGATCGCCAGCTTTTTCTTGGCGGCCTGGCAATTGCCGTCGCCGGCGCGATTCTGTTTTCAGCCAAGGCGATTGTGGCCAAGCTGATTTATCGCTATCCGGTCGATGCGGTGTTGCTGATCACTTTTCGCATGCTGTTCGCCTTGCCTTTGTTTGCTGCGGTGGCGGTGTGGAAGGCGCGCAGCGAAACGCCGCTGTCGAATCCGGACCGGGTGCGGATAGTGGTGCTGGGATTGATCGGCTATTACCTGTCGAGTTTTCTGGATTTCCTCGGCTTGCAGTATATTTCGGCCGGGCTGGAACGTTTGATACTGTTTTTGACGCCGTCCTTTGTGCTGCTGATGTCTTTCTTTTTTTATCAGCGCCGGGTGAGCTGGCTGGAATGGGCGGCATTGCTGATTTCCTATCTGGGAACGGTGCTGGTGTTTTTGCATGACGTGCGCCTGGGCGGCGCCAGTGTCGGCCTGGGAAGCATGCTGGTGCTGGGAGCGGCGATCAGCTACGCGCTCTACCTGATGCTGTCGGGCGAGCTGGTGAGCCGGGTCGGAGCGATGCGGCTGGTGGCGTATGCGATGTGCGTTTCGTGCGCCGCCTGCATCGTGCAGTTCCTGCTGCTGCGGCCTTGGCCGATGTTGTTGCAGCAGCTTCCGCAAGTGTATGGCTTGTCGTTGATTAATGCGGTGTTTTGCACGGTGCTGCCGGTGTTCCTGACGATGATCGCGGTGGCGCGCATCGGCCCCGCGACGGCGGCGCAGGCAGGCATGGTGGGGCCGGTTTCAACCTTGTTTTTGGGTGCGCTGATCTTGGGAGAGCCGATTACGGTGATTCAGCTGACAGGCACCGGTCTGGTGTTGGTGGGGATTTATCTGATCTCAAAGAAGAAGGCGTAAAAGCCCAGTCAGATAATGATTTTTGCAGTTTCATGCGATGTTAAGCAATAGCACAAGAGAATCATTAGGAGGTGAAAGCAATCATGGTAAAAGCAATCAGGATATCGAAAACCGGCGGTCCCGAAGTCATGGAGTATGTCGACGTTGAAGTTGGCGACCCCGGCCCGGGAGAGGTCCGGATCCGGCACGCCGCCTGCGGCTTGAATTTTATCGACGTCTATTTCCGCACCGGTTTGTATCCGCAGCCCTTGCCGGGTGGCCTTGGCCAGGAGGCCGCCGGCGTGATCGAGGCAGTCGGCTCGGGCGTGACGCACGTGAAAGTCGGCGACCGCGTGTCCTATGCGACCCGGCCCAACGGCGCCTATTCCGAGGCGCGCGTGATGCCAGCCGCGTTCCTGATCAAATTACCCGATGCCATCAGTTTCGATACCGCGGCAGCCATGACCTTGCAAGGTTTGACCGCACAGTACTTGTTCCGCCGTACTTTCCCTTTGCGCGGCGGCGAAACCATCCTGTTCCACGCGGCCGCCGGCGGCGTCGGCCTGATCGCCAGCCAATGGGCGCGGGCGCTCGGGGTGACCATGATCGGCACCGTCAGCTCGGCTGAAAAAGCAGCGCTGGCGACGGCGGCCGGCTGTACCCATGTCATCAACTACAAGACCGAAAATTTTGTCGAACGGGTGCGTGAAATCACCGGCGGCAAGGGCGTGCCGGTAGTGTACGACTCGATCGGCAAGGATACCTTCATCGGCTCGCTGGATTGCCTGGCGCCGCTGGGCACCATGGTCAGCTTCGGCAATGCCTCCGGTGCGGTGCCGCCGTTCAGCCTGAACGAACTGGCGTCGCGCGGTTCGCTGACCATCACGCGGCCTTCGCTGCCCAGCTATATCTCGACGCGCGCCGACCTGGACGCCGCCGCAGCGGATCTGTTCCAGATGGTGGAGAGCAAAAAGATCACGATTGAAATCAACCAGCGCTATGCCCTGAAAGACGTGGCGCAGGCGCATGCGGACCTGGAGGGGCGCAAGACCACCGGTTCCACCATCCTGGTTCCCTGAGCACCCACTGAGGCATGAATGAATGACCCAATGAAAGACCAGCCGCAGGATGGGCTGGAAAATCCGATGCAGCATCCGGAAGAACAACCGACCGGCAGCGATGGTTCGCCCAAATTCGGCCGACTGTTGATCGTGCTGGTGCTGGTGGTGATACTGATCGGTTTCATCACCTTTGCCAGCGAATGGCTTTATAGCTGACGCCGCTGCATAAGAAAACGGCCTGTGACCCCGCTGGTGCGGGAGCACAGGCCGTTTTTTTTCATGGCCGGTGTTTACTGCTGGTCTTCCACCTTTATCTTGACCACATGCGGCACGCCGCTCTTGCCCGGGAAATCGGTAAAGGCGCTGCGCACCAGGTATGGCATCACAGCGGGCAGCGAGCTCATTTTTCCTTCGCTGCTGACGCTGACGTCATACAGTTTCTGGCCGCCGGCGGCGCGCGTGATCGTGACATTGAGGCGACGCAGAAACAGCTGATAGTTATATTCACGCTGGCCGACCACTTGCGGTCCGTACCAGAGCGGATCGTAGAAAGGATCGAAATAGCGCGGACCGAAGCGCCCCCAGCCGTAAGGACCGTAGGGGCCGTACCACATCGGATCGGCCACCACCGGTTCGACGACATGGACATCGCGCGCGGCGATGTCGTATTTCAGGGCTACCTTCAGTTGCGCAGCGGCGGCGTTATCCTGCTGCACAAATCCCAGGCGTTGCAATTCGGTCCGCACCAGACCTTCGTAGTTGCGATATTCCAGGTCATTGTTCTGCGCATCCGTATGCTCGAACACGAAGGATTTGTTCGGCAAGTCCGCCGGCCATTCGTTAAATGCGGTGACATTGCTGCTGACGACGGTGGCGCAGCCGCCTAGCAGCAATAACAGCGAGGCAAAACAGAGACTGATGATGCGTTTCATTGCGATTCCTCTTCGTGGGGGGATGTGCGGCGCAATTCCAAAGCTTGCCTGGTAGGCAAGAGCGGCAGCTGACACATGGGACGAGCGGTCTTCTGGCTAGAGGCTGAAAGAGCAGCTTGATAACAGCATTTTAGCCAAGTCTTGATAGCGCCGCTCTATCGCATTGTCACGATCTGTAACTTGCACCGGCAATCCATCCCATATGGCAACTTCTATTACCTATTGTTATGTTGCTTAATTGATATTTATTGTTTGGCGATGCAGCGTATATCTCCCTCAAATTGGATGATGCATTGCGCTTTGATTGGTAGAATCACTCTCTGCCCGAATTATTAACACTGATTAAGATTGACCAGCACGTCATTAAGCAAGTCACTGGGCTATCGCTCAGGCAGACCGCTTAGTTGCCGACTGTCGTTACCAACCATAGTTGTCAACCGAAGTTATCACCATTAACCCGTTACGTTACCTTAGCGACCATCTCCTATGCGCACCGATACTTCCGTCACGCCTCCAACCATCCATCGTAAGGATTACACCGTTCCCGCCTTCTTGGTCGACAGCGTCGACATGGGCTTCGATCTCGATCCGGCGGCTACCCGCATTGCCACCCGCATCACGATGCGCTGCAATCCGGCCAGCGCCAGCAAGGAAATCGTGCTGTTCGGCGAAGAGCTGCAACTGGTGCAGTTGCGCCTCAACGGCAAGCAGCTGAAGGCCAGCCAGTACCAGCTCGAAGGCGGCAAGCTGCGGATTCCGTCCGCGCCCGCCAAGGTGGTGCTGGAAATTGAAACCCTGACGAGCCCTGAAAAAAATACCTCGCTGATGGGTTTGTACGTTTCCAATGGCAATTTCTTCACCCAGTGCGAGGCCGAAGGCTTCCGCAAGATCACTTACTTCCCGGACCGTCCGGATGTGATGGCCAAGTACACCGTCATGCTGCGCGCCGACAAGAAGCAGTATCCGGTGTTGCTGTCGAACGGCAACCTGATCGAAGAGGGCGACCTGCCTGACGGCCGTCACTACGCCAAGTGGGAAGACCCGTTCAAAAAGCCGTCCTACCTGTTCGCGCTGGTGGCCGGCAACCTGGTGTGCCAGGAGGAAAAATACACGCTCAAGTCCGGCCGCGAAGTCTTGCTGCAGGTGTGGGTGGAAGACGGCAATCTCGACAAGACCCAGCACGCCATGGATTCGCTCATCAACAGCATCCGCTGGGATGAAGAGCGCTTCGGGCTGGAGCTGGACCTGGACCGCTTCATGATCGTCGCCGTCGGCGACTTCAACATGGGCGCGATGGAAAACAAGGGCCTGAACATTTTCAACACCAAGTTCGTGCTGGCCAATTCGCGCATCGCCACCGATGTCGACTACGCCAATATCGAGGCGGTGGTCGGCCACGAATACTTCCACAACTGGACCGGCAACCGCGTTACCTGCCGCGACTGGTTCCAGCTGTCCCTGAAGGAAGGCCTGACGGTGTTCCGCGACCAGGAATTCTCGGCCGACATGGTCGGCACCGACAGCGGCCGCGCCGTCAAGCGCATCGACGACGTGCGCGTCCTGCGCCAGGCGCAGTTCCCGGAAGATGCAGGTCCGATGGCGCACTCGGTGCGTCCTGATTCCTACGTCGAAATCAATAACTTCTATACCGTCACGATCTACGAAAAGGGCGCCGAAGTAGTGCGCATGTACCAGACCTTGTTCGGCCGCGACGGCTTCCGCAAAGGCATGGACCTGTATTTCGAACGCCACGACGGCCAGGCTGTCGAGTGCGACGATTTCCGCGCCGCCATGGTCGACGCCAACGGCCGCGACCTGAGCCAGTTCGAGCGCTGGTACAGCCAGGCCGGCACGCCGCGGGTGCAGGCGCAGGGCAAGTACGACGCCGCCAAGAAGATTTACGAATTGACGCTGTCGCAGACTTGCGCGCCGACGCCAGGACAAAGCAAGAAACTGCCGTTCCACATTCCGGTCGCGGTCGGCCTGCTCGACAGCAGCGGCAAGGACATGGCGCTGTGCTTGAGCACCGACGGCAAAGGCAAGGCCGGCAACGAAACGACCCGCGTGCTGGAGCTGACCAAGGCGCAGCAGACTTTCCGGTTTGTCGATGTCGCTGAGGCGCCGGTGCCGTCCATCCTGCGCAATTTCTCCGCGCCGGTGGTGCTGGACGTCGAATACAGCGATGCCGAACTGGCTTTCCTGCTGGCGCACGACAGCGATGCGTTCAACCGCTGGGAAGCGGGCCAGCGCCTGGCGACCCGCAGCCTGCTGGCACTCACCACAGCGGTGCAGCAGGCAGCGCAGGCCGGTCATGTAGTCGCGCTGGAAGAAGTCATGAACAGCGCCGCTTCCAACAGCGCGGCGCTGGGCCAGGCGCTCGGCCTGATCCTGAATGACGGCACGCTGGATGCCGCGTTCCGCGAGCTAGCGTTGACACTGCCATCGGAAGCGCTGCTGGCCGAACAGACCGAAGTGATCGATCCGCAAGCGATCCACACCTCGCGCCAATACCTGCGCGGCAAGCTGGGCGCAGCGCTGAAGGACGATCTGCTGGCCGCGTATCACGCCAGCCAGACGCCTGGCGACTACAGCCCGGACGCCGAAGCCGCCGGCAAGCGCGCCTTGAAGAACGTCGCCCTGTCGTACCTGATCCAGGCCGACGATGCCGCCGCCCATGCGCTGGCGCAGCAGCAGTACGACAACGCCAACAACATGACCGACCGCCTGGCCGCGCTGGTGGCGCTGACCAACAGCAGCGCGCCGGGCAAGGCAGCAGCCCTGGAAAAATTCTATACGGACTTCGAACAGGAAGCGCTGGTGATCGACAAGTGGTTTGCCCTGCAAGCCATGGCCTATACCGCCGACGTCGCCGCTATCCGCGCCCTGGCCGAGCATCCGGCCTTCACGCTGAAAAACCCGAACCGCGCGCGCAGCCTGATTTTCAGTTTCTGCAGCGGCAATCCAGCCAATTTCCATGCGGCCGACGGCAGCGGCTACGAATTCTGGGCAGACCAGGTGATCGCGCTCAACGGCGTCAATCCGCAAGTGGCTTCGCGGCTGGCGCGCAGCATGGACCGCTGGCGCAAATACGCGCCTGCGCTGCAGGAAAAAATGCGCAGCGCCCTGCAACGGGTGGCGGCAGCGCCCAATTTATCGAAGGATGTACTGGAAGTGATTGGCAAGGCATTAGCCAATTGATTTTGGCCGCTTCGCCGCCTTGGCATGCCAGCTCGGCGGCGGACAGCTACAACGAAGAAAGAGCAATATGAAACGTGTCAGTCTTACGCAGCACCTGATCGAGCAACAGCGTTTGCATAACAGCATCCCGGCTGAACTGCGCCTGTTGATCGAAGTAGTGGGCCGTGCCTGCAAAACCATCAGCCACGCGGTGGGCAAGGGCGCGCTGGGCGAGGTCCTGGGCAGCGCCGACAGCGAAAACGTGCAGGGCGAAGTGCAGAAAAAGCTGGATATCATTTCCAATGAAATCCTGCTGGAAGCCAATGAGTGGGGCGGCCACCTGGCGGCGATGGCGTCGGAAGAAATGGAATCCATCCATCCGATTCCCAACCGTTATCCGCAAGGCGAATACATGCTGCTGTTCGATCCGCTCGACGGCTCCAGCAACATCGATGTCAATGTTTCCATCGGCACCATTTTCTCGGTGCTGAAGGCGCCGGACGGCATGACAACGCCGACCGAGCAAGACTTCATGCAATCCGGCCGCAAGCAGGTTGCCGCCGGCTACGCTGTCTACGGTCCGCAAACCATGCTGGTGCTGACCACCGGCAATGGCGTCCATTGCTTCACCCTGGACCGCGAAATGGGTTCATGGGTGCTGACCCAGCGCGACATGCAAATCCCGGCCGAGACCAAGGAATTCGCCATCAACGCTTCCAATGCCCGTCACTGGCATCCGCCGGTGACGCGCTACGTCAACGAAATGCTGGCCGGCAGCACCGGTCCGCGCCAGAAGGATTTCAACATGCGCTGGATCGCCTCGATGGTGGCGGACGTCCATCGCATCCTGAACCGCGGCGGCATCTTCATGTATCCGGCCGATGCGCGTGAACCGGACAAGCCAGGCAAGCTGCGCCTGATGTATGAAGCCAATCCGATGGCCTTCATCGTCGAACAGGCCGGCGGCGCCGCTACCGACGGCAAGCAAGCGATCCTGGATATCCAGCCGGAGAAGCTGCACCAGCGCGTGCCTGTGTTCCTCGGCTCCAAGAGCGAAGTGGAGCTGGTGACGCGCTATCACCAGGAGTAAGGGAACCCTCTGCGCGGGACCGGGTCACAGTAGAAGACCCTGCGCCTGCGCGGCAGTGAAATGCCAGGCGTTGTAGAATCCCGCACTGGCAGCAGGCGCTTTGCAGCAAACGCTTTACCGCAACACACATTGATAGAAATAAGAGGAAAAGATTGAAAACTGCACTAGTCGGAGATAAGAGCATCCCCGAGTTCGACAAAGACATCATGACCAACCTGCTGATCACCATCGCAGAAGAGAAGCTGGTGCGGCAAGAACAGATGCTGATTGCTGTCCTCAATGCGAAGCAAGAGATTTACCGTGTTATCGGCGCCGCCGACCGCAAGCAGTTCAACAACGCGGTGGAAGAGCTGGAAGACCTGGAGCTGAGCAATGAGCTCAAGGAAATCGACCGGGTCAAGAACGGCTACGACGCGATTTTCGGTTTAAGCGCTTAACTGCATAATTATCGGCATAGTTTTATCGCTTTATCGAAGCTGTCAGCGCGGCGCGCCGGCAGCTTCATGGCGGCAACGGCAACTTGCCCATCGGCGCCTGCTTCTTCCCCCGTTCCTGCTCCCGCTGCCATCCCTCCCGCATCCTCTCGTACTATCCCTCTAGCTTTACATTTTTGTCTTCATTATATTTCTATATGGAAATATAATGGCCGCTGCATTCAACCAGGGGAACAGAATAATGAAAGCAATCATCGTACTGACGGTGCTGACGCTCATCATCTTGGCGGTTATTACCGTGCTCACCAGAGAGAAACAGGCGGCGCAGCAGAAGCGCCGCGAGTACATCAAGAAAAAACCTCTGTCGAACCACGAGCAAGTCCTGTACTGGCGGCTGGTCGGCGCCTTGCCGGACCATATGGTGCTGGCGCAAGTCAGCCTGGGCCGCTGCCTGGGCACCAAGGATAGCGGCGGCCTGGATTCCATGACCTCGAAGAATCTCGATTTTGTGGTGTGCGATAAAGCCAGCGACGTGGTTGCGGTGATCGAAATCGATACTAAAAACTACAGCTCCAAGATCGTCAGCAAGGAAGATGAAATAAAGTACAAGGCGCTGAAAAAGGCCGGCATCGACATCATCCGCTGGCGTGCCAATTCCTTGCCCAGCGAAGCCGATATCAGGGAGCGCTTCACCTTGCTGGACCCGAGCAAGAAGCTGCGCGTGGTGAAAAGCAAAACCCATCAGACCAGCATCTTCGGCATCGGCATCGGCAGATACCGGAATACCGGCGCCGGTTAAGCCAGCAGCGCTTGGCGCCGGCCTTACGCCGTAATCACGCAGTTGCGGCCCTGGTCCTTGGCGCGGTAAAGGCGTTCATCCGCGGCCCGGAATACGGTGTCGATCGTGGTGCCGTCGAGCCCGAACTGGGACACGCCGATACTCACCGTCAGCGTCAGCTTGGGAACCAGGATGCTTTCGAATACGGCGTTTTCGGTCGCCGAACGGATCCGCTCCCCTATCGTCACCGCCAGTTCCTGCGTCGCCTGCGGCAGCAATACCATGAATTCCTCGCCGCCCATGCGCGCCACGCTATCGTAGGGACGGATCTGTTCCGTGCATTTCTGCACGAAGCCCTGCAGCACCTGGTCCCCCACCTGATGACCGTAACGGTCGTTGATTGCCTTGAAATTATCCAGGTCCAGCGCCAGCAACGCGAATGACAGATTATCGCGCTTGGCGCGGGCGATCTCGGCATCGACCCGTTCGATGAAGTGACGGCGGTTGGCGGCGCCGGTGAGCGGATCGGTCGATGCCAGGTGCTCCAGCATCTGGTTGCTGCGCTGCAGTTCCTGCAGGGCGTTTTCGGTTCTCACCATGGCCATCGCCAGGCGGTTCACCATCTCTTCCTGATTATAGATATTGGCGAACGAACGCGTGGTGTGAAACGCCTTGACGATGCCGTAGCTGAGCATGAAGAAACCGCCGGCAAAGATCGCGTGCGCCAGCCACCACATATGGTTCCACGGCTTGCCGAGAATGAAGGCTAGCGAGGACAAGCCAAACAAGGCGATGGAAATCCCGAAAATCGTCATCATCGGCGAGCGGATCCGTCCCACCAGCATGACGGAGAGGTTGATCGCCGCAAACATCAACGCGCCGCCCTCCATCGCCAGCCGCAGCGACGGGCTGCCTGCGATCGGCGAATTGGCCGCAATCGCCACCGCCACGTTAATCGCCAGGAACGCCGCTATCCAGGCCAGCCATGAGCGCGGATTGACCCGTTGTGCCGGCGTGTCGGGTTCCTGGTTGAAAGACAGCAGGCCGATCAGCAGCAGGATCGCCATCGCCAGCCGCGAAGCCGGGCCATACAGCAGGAACAGCCAGATATTGTGGTGCGCCATGCCAGTGAACGCGCCGTGCAGCACATAGATCAGGGTGAAGCCGAGGAAACCCAGGGTCAGCCAGCGCAGCAGCGGTTCTCCCGACGACAGATAGCAGCGCCAGCTGACATAGGTAACGAACAGGCCTTCAATGGTGGCGCTGGCAATCGCGATTTCATGGAACAGGTGGTTCTCGAATTTGAGCGCAGGGTCCTGGAAAAAATACAGGTAGGCGATCAGAAAGGCCGGCGACAGGGCGAAACCGGCGATCAGGAAAGCGGCATAGATTTTGGTAACCCGGCGAATGGTTTCAGGCCGTTCGGCGATTTTTGCGCTCATGTCCATATGCATCCTTGGTCCAGATGATAATTCCGTCAGATAACGGCGGCACGGCAGTTCACAAAATGTCTGTAAGAATATGTTCCTATACGCAAGGTAACAAACATTTCCCTGTTTCGATAGGGTTTTGTGTGGGATCGATTGTTAATCTGTTATTTTTAACAGTCAGGGCAGGGTCGTATTTTTGTCCAGGCTGCATATATGATGTTGGGAAATTCAACAGGGAGTTTCAGCATGAGTGATCAGCCAGGCAAGGGGGAATACGGGGGCGAATTCGCCAAACTGCGCGAGGAAATACGCGTTTTCGTCGACGAGCGCGACTGGGATCAGTTCCATACCCCGAAAAACCTGTCGTCCGCGCTGTGTGTCGAGGCGGCCGAGTTGCTGGAACATTTTCAATGGCTGCAAACCGGCAGCAGCGAAGAGCTCGGTCCCGACAAGCTGCAACAGGTCGGGCACGAAATGGCCGATGTGCTGGTTTATCTGATTCGCCTGGCCGACAAGCTGGATATCGATCTCAACGCGGCAGTGGCGGAAAAAATGGTGCTTAACCGCGCCAAGTATCCGGCCGATCAAGTGCGCGGCGATCCGCGCAAATACCACGAATACAAAAATCCCTGACGCTCCCGCAGGCGGGGCTGGCGCGCTCCTTGTACCGCCGCTCAGCCGTGGGCGCTGGCTTTAGGGCGATGCGGGCGGGCCGGCTTGGCAAGTTTGTCTTGCGCCAAGGCGTCTGCATTCAGGCACTCGCCTTCGGCCCAGCTTTCACGCAGCGCAACGCGCAGGGCCAGCAAGTGTTGCTGCTGCTGGCGCAAGGTACCCATGAGCTGTTCGATTTCTCGCAGCCGGCCATCCAGTTTGCTCAGCAATTCATCTTTGGCCAGGTCTTCATGGCTGGCAAACACGCTGCGTATCGCATCCAGCGAAAAGCCCAGCCCCTGTGCCATCTGGATCCGCCGCAGACGTTCCACCGCTGCATCGGCATATTCGCGATAGCCGTTGGCGCCGCGTTCCGCCCTGGGCAGCAGGCCGCTTTGTTCGTAGTAGCGGATGGCGGAGGGCGCCACGCCGGTTTTTTCCGCCAGTTCCCCGATCTTCATAATGCTTGACCTTCAAGTTGACTTTAAACTTAGGATACAGTATTTCCACCTTTCTTTGACGGATCCGCCATGCAATCAGCCCTGTTTTCAAGCTTGCAACTACCGAATGGCAGCGTGCTGCCCAACCGCCTGGCCAAGGCCGCCATGGAAGAAAACATGGCTGACGCGGGACAGCTGCCCGGTCCGGCGATACGGCGTCTGTACCAGGCCTGGGCCGAGGGCGGCGCCGGGTTGATCATTACCGGCAACGTCATGATCGATGGCGCGGCGCTGACCGGTCCCGGCGGCATCGTGCTGGAAGCCGATACCCCGCTGGAGCCTTTCAGGCAATGGGCCGACGCCGCCAAGCACAAGGGCGCGCAAGTGTGGATGCAGATCAACCATCCCGGCCGCCAGGTGATGGCGGCCATGGGCGGCCGCGCCTGGGCGCCTTCGGCAGTGGCGCTCGACATGGGCAAGCACAGCAAGCTGTTTGTGCAGCCGAAAGCCATGAGCGCCGCCGAGATCGAGGAAGTCGTCGGCCGTTTCGCCGCCACTGCCGCCGCCGCCGAGCGGGCCGGTTTCAACGGCGTCGAGATCCACGCTGCGCATGGCTACCTGATATCGCAGTTCCTGTCGCCGCTCAGCAACCAGCGCCGGGATGACTGGGGCGGCAGCCTGGCCAACCGGGCGCGTCTGTTGCTCGATGTGGTGCGCGCGGTAAGAGCAACCGTCTCGGACGGGTTTTGCGTGGCGGTGAAGCTGAACTCCGCCGACTTCCAGCGCGGCGGCTTTACCGAAGACGATGCGCGGCAAGTGATTCTATGGCTGAACGAACTCTCCGTGGACCTGGTCGAGCTGTCTGGCGGCAGCTATGAAAGCCCGGCCATGCAAGGCCAGGCCGCCGATGGCCGCAGCCTGGCGCGCGAAGCCTATTTTCTTGAGTTCGCTAAAGAGCTGGCCGGCGTCGCTCGGATGCCGCTGATGACCACCGGCGGCATCCGGCGCAAGGCAGTTGCCGAGCAGGTGCTGGCCGGCGGAGTAGCCGTGGCCGGCATGGCCACCGCACTGGCGCTGGCGCCTGCTCTGCCGGCGCAATGGCGGGCAGGCGGCGACCAGGCTGCGCAAAGTCCGCAAGTCGACTGGAAAGACCAGGTCATGGCGGCATTGGCGCGCATGGCCCTGGTCAAGCGCCGCTTGCGCTTGCTGGGCGCCAGCCGCAGCACGAGCGGCAATCATTCACCGTTGCTGAGCCTGATTGTCGACCAGTTGCGTACGCGGCGGCTGACGCGGCGCTACCGGCGCTGGTCGCAGGCGCGCGCCTGAGGCGTGAATGCGCTTATAAGGTAATGGTGCCGCGACCCAGTTCGATGACATTGCCGCCCACCTGGATCGCGGCGTCGGCCGTTACTTGCAGGCGCAGCAGGCAAGGGCGCTTAACCGCCGCGCCCTGTTCAATCTGATATTGCAGCGGCAGCGCATGGCCCTTGGCGATCAGCCAGCCGCCGAGATTGGCGCAGGCCGAGCCGGTGCCGGGATCTTCGACCACGCCGCCGCCTGCCTTGGCGAAGAAATAACGCGATACGACCCGGCCAGGACGCTCAGGATCGAAAGCAAACACATAGACTGTCTTGCGTTCGAGGCTGCTGACCGGCCAGGCATCGAGCCGCCCGCTGTCGGGACAGGCGCGCTGTACCGCATCGACGCTGCGCAACGCCACCAGCAGCTGGTCGCTGCCGGTATCCACCCATAAAGGCGCATCCAGCACATCATCCGGATGCAAGCTGAGCAATGCTGCCATAGCGGCGCTTGTCATGTTCTCCGGCGCGGTCTTCAAGCCGTCCGGCTGCGGTGCGGTCAAGGTCCAGACATTACCTTCCGCGCGCACCGGCACCACGCCGGCCTTGAATTCCAGCGTCAGCGCATCGCCAGTGCCGGCCAGCTCCCGCACCACCTGGGCCGTGCCCAGCGTCGGATGGCCGGCAAAGCGCATTTCATAGTCGGGCGTGAAGATGCGCACCTTTGCATCGGCCCGTTCCGAAGGCAGGATGAAGGTGGTTTCCGAGAGATTGAACTGCAGCGCCAGCGCCCGCATGGTGGCGTCGTCCATGCCGCGCGCATCTTCAAATACGCACAGCTGGTTGCCGCCGAAAGTGGATTCCGCGAAAACGTTGAGGAGCCGGAAGGCGTAAGTGCTCATGGATGTCCTGTGGTTCTGTAGTGAGTTGAAAAATGAGTTGAAAAAGCTGCACGCACTGCATCTGCACGCGATTCTTGCGCAAGGGCGAAAGCGCTATCCTACCGCACCGAGTATGCGGTTTTCAGCTATTTCCTTGACAATATCGGCGACATGGCGCAAAAGTTTACCTTGTGCCGATCCATCGTTCATCGGTCAGCGGAGGCTCCAAAAAATGGACTTCAATTTACCCGAATTGATCGAGCTGGAACGCATCATCCAGGAAGGCCAGCCTTACCTGGACAGCAGGATTGTGTGCGACATCGAACTGAAGGGCCATCGCTTCCCGGTCTATGTCCTCGGCATCGGCAGCAAGGATCCGGCTGCGCCCGCGGTCGGCTTCTTCGGCGGCGTGCACGGCCTCGAAAAGATCGGCACCCGGGTATTGCTGGCCTTCTTGCGCAGCTTACTGTCGCGTATGAAATGGGACGCGGTGCTGCATCACCAGCTGGCCTCGGTACGCCTGGTTTTCATGCCGCTGGTCAATCCCGCCGGCATGTGGGACAGCACCCGCTGCAATCCGCGCGGCGTCGACCTGATGCGCAATGCCCCGGTCGATGCCAGCGAGAAGGTGCATTTCCTGCTGGGTGGGCAACGCATCAGCGCACGCTTGCCATGGTATCGCGGCGTCAGCGATGCGCCGATGGAAGCAGAAGCCCAGGCGCTTTGCAGCGTGGTGCGGGAGGAACTGATGAGCCGCGAGTTCAGCATCGCCCTGGACTGCCATTCCGGCTTCGGCGCCAAAGACCGCATCTGGTTTCCTTACGCGCACAGCCGCACGCCGATTCGTCATTTGCCCGAAATTCTCGCCCTTGCCGATTTATTCAACCAGACCTATCGGGAACACAATTATCTGTTCGAGGCTCAAAATTCTCAGTATCTGACCCACGGCGACCTGTGGGATTACCTGTACTTGCAGATGCCACCCGGTGGCGAACAGGTATTTTTACCGCTCACGCTGGAGATGGGATCCTGGCTCTGGGTAAAGGAAAATCCGCGCCAGCTGTTTTCCCGGCAGGGGATATTCAATCCCAGATCGCCGAGCCGGCTGCATCGGGTGCTGCGCAGCCATCTGATCTGGTTTGAATTCCTGACCCATGCCGCCAGCGCCCACAAGAACTGGATGCCGGCCAGTTCCGCGAGTGCTGCGCAAAGCGCTGCCTGCCATGAGTAAGTGGGTGTTCCTGCGCGGGCTGATGCGGGAGGCGCGGCACTGGGGCGAATTTCCAGAGCTGTTTCGGACAACAGTGCCGGAGGCTGACATCACACTGCTCGATCTGCCGGGCAACGGCCGCCTGCATAAGGAGCGGAGCCCGGCGCGCGTGGAAGACATGACCGAAGCCTGCCGCCGCCAGCTTGTGAGCCAGGGCATTTTGCCGCCTTATCATTTGTTTGCCTTGTCGCTCGGCGCCATGGTCGCCATCGACTGGGCCGCGCGCTATCCACAGGAAGTGGCGGGCTGCGTGCTGCTCAATACCAGCCTGCGGCCGGTCAGTCCGTTCTACCAGCGCCTCAGGCCGCGCAACTATCCGACACTGCTGACCCTCGCCATGCCGGGACTGCGTCAGCGCAATTTCGCCAGACAGGAAAGCCTGCTGCTGCAGCTGACCAGCAATCGCTGCGCTACGCAAGCGGACGTGCTGACAGCCTGGATCGGCTATCAGCGCGACCACCCGGTCAGCTACAGCAATGCCTGGCGCCAGCTGTACGCCGCGATGCGTTACCGCGCGCCGCAACATGCGCCGTCGATGCCGCTGCTGATCCTGGCCGGCGGCGCCGACCGCCTGATCGATCCGCGCTGTTCGCTCAACCTTGCGCATCTGTGGCAGGCGCCGCTGGCGGTGCAGGCTGCGGCCGGTCACGACCTGACGCTGGACGCTGGGGATTGGGTCGCTGAACAGGTGCGGAACTGGCTTGCGGCAATACCGGCCCAGGCCGGGGAAACCGCCGCTGCCGGCTTTGTATCACTTGATTGACACCAAGTAGGCCAGGCTCTGACACAATTTCACCGCAGCCGATCCAGGCTGCGCGTTGTCCCGCCATAGTTCAAGGGGGCATTTCCTGCGCAATTGCTGGCTCTGCGAGCAACTCGCATCAATTCTGTACCAGTCACTCCCCAGTCTTGACACCATATCAATTTTGATATTGCCTAAGGACAATAATTCATTGGATGAATATTGCCATAGTTCCCATACTGTGAAAGCACGGCAATCTAAAACAGCAAATCATTCCTCAAGGAGACATACATGACTTGGTTGAATAGCAAGCGGGGTATCACCGCGCTGTGTTTCAGTATTGGCTTGAGCTTGTACGGATGCGGCGGCGGCAGCAGCGACAGTGGTACCGGCGGCGCCAGCGCAGCCAAGGCCAGCGTGGCCGCCTTGGCCAGCAACACGCCATCCCCTCCCATGCCGCAGATTCCGGTTGCATCGCCGCCTATGGGCTGGTCGTCATGGAATAGCCTGGAAGAAAACGTCAGCTACAACACCATCAAGGCCGAGGCCGACGGCCTGGCGGCATTGAACGCCAATATCGCGTCCGGTCCCAAATATCAATACGTGAATATCGATGAGGGCTGGTGGACTTCCGGCCAGCGGGATGCCAGCGGCAATTTCATTGTCGATGCCACGCAATGGCCAGGCGGCATGCAAGCCATGGCGCAATACATTCACAGCAAGGGCCTGAAGGCAGGTATTTATATCGATGCCGGTCCGGTCGGTTGCGGCACTAGGGCAAACGGGACACATTTTGTCGGCAGCGACTACGCGCACTACACGCATGACTTCTTACAGTTTGCCCAGTGGGGATACGATTTCGTCAAAGTTGATTTCTGTGGCGGCAGCAGCGCCTCTTACGATCCGCAGAATGCCTACACGGCGGTTGCCGCCGCAGTCCAGAACGCCTATGCGCAAACCGGGCACTTGCTGGCGCTGAACATCTGCGACTGGGGCACCATCGGCAGTAACAGCGCCTACCCTGATTATCAGCAGGGACCGTGGGCATGGGCCCCTGGCCTGGCCGTATCGTGGCGGACTACCGGCGATATTTATGGTCCCAATAGCGGCGTGCCGAATTTTGGCGCTGTCACTGGCAATCTCGCCGGCAACTACCATCCCGAGGCACAGCATACCGGTTACTACAATGATCCAGACATGATGATTGCGGGTATGGGAATGTCAGCCGTACATGATCAGGCACACGTCAGCCTATGGGCGCTTTCCGGTGCGCCGCTCATCCTAGGCAACGATCTGGCCAAGCCTGTTTCGACTGCCACCATCGGCTTGATCACGAACCCGGAAGTGATTGCGATCGATCAGGATGCGCTGGGAGTGCAAGGCCTGCTGGTTGCGCAGTCCGGCGCGCAGCAAGTCTGGTCCAGGTTGCTGGCCGGCGCTGGGCAGCGTGCGGTAGTTCTGTTCAATAACACGGCGGCCGATGCTGCCATGACGGTGACATGGAATCAGCTCGGCTTGCTGCCATCGTCGGCCAGCGTACGCGATGTATTGGCGCAGAAAGATCTCGGCAGCTATGCCAGCTCCTACACCGCCCCCGTGGTGCCGGCAGGCGGCGTAGTCATGCTCAGGATCGGCGGCACGGACACGTCGGCAACGAGTTATCAGCCGAGTTCACTGTCGGGCGGTGCGGTCTATGCATCGTGCGCCTCTTGTGCCAGCGGGAGCAAGGTGACCAGCCTTGGCTCAGTCGTGTTCAGCGGCGTTACGTCGGCTAACGCAGGCGGCTTTGTCCAGATTGCCTACGTCAACAGCGGCACGCAAACGCTCAAGGCGAAACTGAGTGTGAATGGCGGACTGGCAAGCACGCTCGCATTCCCGCCAAGCGGCAGCAACGGCAGCGTTGGCACGGTAACGGCTTACGCCTTGCTGCAAGCTGGGCAAAACACGATTACGCTGTCCAGCGTGGATAGTGCAACAGCCGCGCCGGACATCAGCGGCATCGCGACCGTTGCCGGTCCGATAGCGCTCCAGCCTTTCCATGCAACGTATGAAGCCGAAGCTGCAAACAATACCTTGAGCGGCGGCGCCGTAGTGGCGAATTGCCAGCCGTGCTCGGGCGGCAGGGATGTGGGCTATATCGGCAACGGCGGAACGCTCGTCTTCAACGGCGTTGCGGCGCCATCCACGGCAAGTTACACCATCACGATCGGCTACGTTAACGGCGATGCGGGACCACGTTCGGCACAAGTCAGCTTCAATGGCGCGGCGCCGGTAACCGTGTCGTTCCCGTCAACCGGGGGATGGTCAAGTGTCGGAACGTTACAAGTTACTGGCGTACTCCAAAGCGGCAATAACACACTGACGATTTCCAATCCGTCAGGCTGGGCTCCCGACATCGACGGTATTGCCATGGCGTCTCAGCAGCTCCATGCGAAGTACGAGGCGGAGGCGGCAAACAATACCTTGAGCGGCGGCGCCGTCGTGGCCAATTGCCAGCCGTGCTCGGGCGGCAAGGATGTGGGCTATATCGGCAACGGCGGAACGCTCACCTTCAATGGCATTGCAACATCGTCCGCAGGCAGCTATACCGTCACCATCGGCTACGCTAACGGCGATCCGGGGCCGCGTTCGGCGCAAGTCAGCTTTAACGGCGCAGCACCGGCAATCGTGTCGTTTCCTCCCACCGGCGGATGGTCAAGTGTGGGAACCGTGCAGGTAACGGGTGTATTCCAAAATGGAAATAACACGCTAACGATCTCGAATGCATCAGGTTGGGCTCCCGATATTGATGACATACAGTAGCAAGTCAGCTGCATACCAAGATCGGTCAACAGGTGATGGGGGACTGGAGGAAGTGACCATCGACAGCCGCGGAACTCGGATCGGCCTATGGAAGCAATCACCAAGAGCCTGGTATTCCTCTTGGGAATATCCCCCGACGCCGTCTTCCGTCCGGCGCGCCTGGGCGTAATTCACGATATCTTGCGCTGTCAGTTCGGCGGCGACCTTGTCGCCCGGTTTTGGGATTAGCCGCTTCATCATGCAATGCTCGTTCGACATTGGAGCTGCAGGGCGAGCGGATTTTTCGCGGACGGTTTGATAATCGGCAATGAGCGTTGCAAGGTCCGTTTTCAGGACGCTGGGGTTCCCGGACTCGACGTCAATTCGGTAGCGCGCGCCGATCTCTCGGCTTCTGACTTTAATGCGAACTTGAGCGCGCCAACGTTTGCCGATTGCTAGCATGGATGCCACGTAATCTCCGCTGTTTTGTCTTCGGGGGGGGGGAGCAAATCTGTAGCAATCAGAACGTTAACTTGCCTGATTTTGCGTTAACGGGAATGATAAGGGAGAGGCTGTAAAACGATCCTAAGTTATTGAATTTATTGAGTGTTTTCAATGAAAACAAAGACTTATTCCCCCCATTGATTTTCCCCGTCTCGCCATAGTTCAAGGGGACATTCCCCACGTAATCACTGGCTCTGCGAGCCGCTCGTATCAATCCTGTATCAACCACTCCTCGATTAGCCCAAAATCAACAGTATGAGAAGTGCTTTGACGCTTCTTCGTTGCTTGTAAAAACAGCTGGCTTTTCACTCGTTGCGGCCGACAAAAACGATAACCAAGATCGGATACGTAAAGGTCTTTAGGCAGCGGAAGGTGGGGGGCTTTTGCGACCAGCGAAGGTTTCACTGCTATGCTGTTTCTAACTTTCGCACAATCAGGGGAAAACATATGGCGCTTTATGAGATTGCGGGGGAGAGCCTTATACCAATCACTCAAAGAACGTTCACGGAATTGGGGCTGCAGGAACGCGCCAACATCCAAAAGGCAGTGCGCACGCATATCGCCGCCATCACGCCGGGAGTGAAGACAATGGTTCTGGCAGAGGAGTTTGGCGACTGGGTCGGCGCCAACAGGAGAATCGACCTGCTCTGCCTAGACGAAGAAGCCCGGTTGGTAGTCGTTGAGCTCAAGCGCGAGGACGGCGCCCACATGGAGTTGCAGGCCTTGCGGTATGCCGCGATGGTTTCCACGATGCGGTTCGAGCAAGCTGTGGAGGCACATCGTAAATATCTGAAATCCATTGGGTCGATGGAGAACCCGGAGCAGGTGGTCCGGGAGTTCCTGGAGCGGGAGGAAGGGCCAGTGGCTTTGTCGGAGACGGTACGGATCGTGTTGGCAGCATCCGATTTCCCGCAAGAGCTAACCACTGCTGTTTTGTGGCTCAACAAACAAGGCTTGGATCTCCGGTGTGTACAGATGCGGCCGCACCTTGTTGACCAACGCATTTTGGTCGATATTCAACAAGTCATCCCGCTCCCCGAGGCAGAGCAGTATCAGGTTGCAGTTCGCGAGAAGTCGATGGAACAGGCCGCAGAACGCGCCACAGAGCGTGACCGGACGCGTTACGACCTGTCCATCGGAGATCTAGCCCTAACGAACCTACCCAAGCGCCGCCTGATCTACGAGATTGTGGCAGAGGCGCTGCGGCGTGGCGTTTCGCCCAGCCAGATTGTCGCAGCGGTGCCGTGGAAGGAAGGCACGATGTTCGTCTCGTCGGACGGGCAATTGGACGAGCAAGAGTTTCAAGTCGCGTGTGGAGGAAAGTCGTTGACCCGCTATTTCACAGCAGGTCAAGATCTCTTCCATGTCGACGGAAAAACCTATGCGTTCAGTACGCAATGGGGACTGCGGACGCTAGCGGCGATCGGCAACATCATTAGCCTCATGCCTGAGGGGGCGACGGTTAACTACTTACCGACGACGGAGGTGGTTGACGAGGTATCGTATGGCGAGCATGTCATTCGGCAGCGCGAAAATGGAACCATAGAGATAGAGTGGCACGGCGTGCCGGTCCAGCCCGTTAAACCAGTGTTGAGAGATTTGGCGCTGAAGTTGAACTTGGGGCAGCAGAACGGACGGGGAAACGACTTGAACACCCGCCAATTAGGCGCGCAGGTCATACGTGCAGTCAGGTCGCTTTGAAATCGCCGGATACCTACGGGCACTGCGCCATGGTGTAGTGGCCAATCTGCAATCCGCGCCTACAGCAATGTAAGTGAGCGAGCTATTTAAAATTATCTATAAGACAATAAATTCATGGCTTTTGCTGACTGTCACTAAAATAAAGTACCCCCTCGGGAAAACCATAACCTTTATAATTTTTTTTGGAAAACGGCTAAAAACCCTTACGGTATAAGGCTTTGTAAGATTCAGAAAACTATAACCTTGGCATAACTAGGTTATAAAGTTAAAGATAATTTCTATAAAAATAAATAACTATATAAATCAATGACTTAAAGTCTGGTTATGTCTGAGGTTATCAAAAGTTATAGTTCAACCATAACCACCTAAGTCTATATAAATCAATGACTTGCTGAGCATAAAATCGCTAGGTTATAAAGGTTATGCTTTCCCCGAGGGCACACCAAAAATCACTTTCTATTGCGCCCAATATCTTCCTGCCTGGTTGCATACTCGGTACTCATTGAAACAGAGTTTGAAGCTGGACCGTTTTGTATGTGCCTTCTGAGGCAATGGTATCTTTCGTTGTATTAATTGAATATTTGACTCCAATCCCTACCAATGAACAAACGGCTCCTTTCACTTGGTTTTTTAGCATTTGCTTTTATTTTAATATTGCTAACTGTGGGAATAGCTGTCGGAATTCGATATAACTTAAGTAAATCTGATTGGGCTGCATGGGTGCAAGCGATAGGTTCTATCGGTGCAATTCTTGCGGCAGTTGGGGTTGTCCAGTATCAGCACAGACAGCAAGCTCGCCTCGCGCTTGAAGCGAAACGTATAGAACGTCGAGTGCGTTTGAATACGCTTATGGCGATATTCACGGCAATTGGTCAAATTGTCGACGACTGCGCCAGCAAGGTCCATGAAGAAAATATAGCGTGGTGGATGCAGGCAGAGCGCTTGAAAGAAGCAAAGATGCTGCTGAGTTCAATTCCTCTTTTTGAATTACCTGATCATGGGGTGGTGCTGAGGTTCTCAGAAATCTCAGAAGCATTGCAAGGAGCCAAAGCGATGGCTGACGCTTTAAGCATTAAGCGTAGTCCAGAGGTCAGGGAAAAAATACAGAAAATGATTAGCCTAACGTCTGTAATTTGCAGACGTGGCATTACCGATATTACATTGTTGTTGGTCGAATGTAGCACGCGCGACGAAATCGACAGTGATATGGCGTCCTATGAACAAATAGAAGAAAACGCAAAAGTAGCTGATGATATTTGGGAAAAATTACAATCCAAAAAAAGACTGATTCCGAGCCTGTCATAAAACCTACTGCTTAGTCGCCGCGACAATAAATTTAGGGGCGTGTGCTTTCGAGCATACAAAATCTCATTTCCTCCCATTCCAGGTGCGTCATTTTGCGTCGCTTTTTTTCGGCGCACTATGGTCCTCAGACGGAAGGTTCCCCCTATGTGCGTCACTTCCAAAAATTTGAGTCAAAACCATCCAATTTAGCGGGCAGGCGTGGCAGAGGGATGACTGCGCGTCGGGCCTCAAAACAATGGTAATATATTATCTATGAGGCAATGTTGTTGAATATCAATGTTGACACAATCGTTTGCAGTTGCTCATGAGCTATAGATGTAGGATTGAACGCTAGGCAACTGTTCCCTCGGCAACAGACAAGCAGCGCCCCAGTATGGGCATGGCAAAGCCATGCCACTCACTTCACGACGAAACGTTACACATTACAGGAAGCATGCATGGCCAATGCAATTCGAACACTGCAGAGCCTGATTGATGGCAGACAAAACAAACGTATCTTGCGGGTATCCTTCGTCAACAACGACGGTCCGCGGGCTGAGCTGCTAATTAATAAGCTTGAAGCGGTCGAAGGTTTAAGCCGGGACTTTTCTTATAAGATCGAATTGCTGTCAGACGACGCGCTGATACCCCTCAAGGAACTGCACGGGAAATTGCTGTGTGTGGAGTTAGTACGCGGTGACGGGACAATGCGCTGCTTCACGGGCTACATCCATACGGTGCGGCTCAAACGTACAGATGGCAGCATCGCCTTCTATGAAGCGACGCTGGGGCCGTGGCTCCATTTCCTGACGGCGCGCAAAGATAACTACATTTTCCACAATAAATCGCTGCACGATCAGGCGGAGCAGATATTTTCAGGCTATGGGGCTCTCGCCGTATGGGATTCCAAGTTGCGCGACACCGACCCGGTGATGACCGATGCGTTTCTTTGCAACGAGTCGCAGCATAACTATCTGCACCGTCGCTGGGAATACTTGGGCTGGCACTATTGGTACGAACACAGCGACAAGGGTCACCAGCTGGTGCTGTCAGACCGATCCACCGATGCCGCGCCGATTGACGGCCGGCCAGAAATTCCATTTCAACGCCATGCCGGCGCGATTGAAGAAGACGCTATCGGCAATTGGTCGCCGGTTCGGCAATTCATCGCGTCGACTGCCACGCTGACTGGCTACGATTTCAAGGACCCGCGCACGAAAGAAGCCAGCACTCCCACCGTCAACAAGCAGGACACGGTGCCGCCGGTGGAATCCTACGAATACGCCGGCGCCTATGGCTTTGTCGATCAGCAGGATGGTGAGCGCATCAGCAAGATACGCATGGAGGAAATCGAGGTCCCTGGCAAATACTTCGAGGGCAGTGGCAATAATCGTTTTGCCATGCCAGGACGCTGGTTCCGTCTGACAGGCCATTTTTCGGAAAATCAGTCGGGCAGTGGCGATGAACAGGATCACGAATTCTTGATCGTCAGCGTGACGCATCATGCGACCAATAACTATCTACAAGACGCAGACGTGATTGCCGACTATAGCAACACCTTGGTGTGCATTCGCAAAAAAACTCCATGGCGGCCAGGCCGCGGCTACAACAGCCAAGACACCAAAGACTTCAGTATTCAGACCGCCACGGTCGTTGGCCCGAAAAATGAAAACCTGCATGTGGATCAATATGGACGCGTGAAGGTGATGTTCCATTGGGACCGGGTCGGGAAAAATGACGAAAATTGTTCTGCCTGGATTCGCGTTGCAAGCGGCTGGTCGGGCGCGCAACAAGGCTTCGTCGCCATACCGCGCATTGGTCAGTCCGTGATTGTGCAGAAACTCGACGGCAATTGCGACCGTCCGATCATTACTGGATCAGTGGTCAACCAGGTCAACATGCCGGCCTGGGCATTGCCGACACAACAGGCGCTGAGTGGCATGCGCAGCCGGGAACTGGCGCCGAATGGTGGCAACTCGCCAGGGGGGCGTAGTGGGCATGTGGTTTTTGACGACTCCAACGGTAAGATACAAACGCAGGTAAGGAGCGATCACCAAAATTCGACGCTTTCTCTCGGCTACATTACGCGCATCGAAGACAATGCAGGGCGTAAGGACGAACGGGGTGAAGGGTTCGATTTACGTACTGACGCGCACGGAGTGGTGAGATCTGGCATGGGCATGTTGCTCACCACGGAGGCCAGGCCGGGGGCGAAAGGCCACGCAAAGGACATGTCTGAAACGGTCCAGCGCTTGACAAAGGCACGCGATACGCAGGAAACCGTGGCAGACCTCGCCCAGCAGCAAGGCGTGCAAGACAAGGGGCAGGATCAAAGCGATGTTAGCAAGGTCTTAAAAGCACAAAATGACGCAATTAAAGGCACGTCTGGGGGCAATGGCTTCCCGGAGCTGTCTGAGCCGCACCTGGTCGTTGCCAGTGCTGCTGGCATCGCTACGACTGCAGTAGCCAGCACGCACGTCGCCAGCGGCGAACACATTGCATTGACGGCCGGTGAACATCTATCGATTGCGACCGGCAAATCGCTGTTCGCCAGCATTCTGGAAAAGTGCTACATCTTCGTCCATAAACTGGATCTGGTACTGGCGACGGCTACCGGCAAAATTCGCATCGAATCCCAGCACAACAACATCGATATCATCGCGCAAAAAGTCATCGAGATGATTAGCACCGAGGATTGGCTGAGATTCAAAGCTAAAAAGGGCGTTAGCTTCAACGTGGGCGGCTCCGAGTACACCATCACACCAGACGGTCACCGCTGGTTCACGCCAGGCGTTGTTGAGCATCATGCGGCCAACCATGACACGTTCGGGCCGCAAAGCAAATCTGTCGACATGCCAACATTCCCCACCAGCGAATGTATTCCGTGCATGTTGAAAGCGGCTAAACAGGCTAGCCCTGTCACAAGGCTGTAAACATGATGCGAGATTATTTCTTGATCGACGGGGCGCTGGTATACGAGACGCTGTGCGCACATTCTGTCTTTGTTGATACAGCCGCGAGCTGGTACGCATGTCTGATGCCAGGAGAGGAGCGCCGGCTGGCTGGTCCCATACTGATCGATATGGCTTTGCTCGATGCTGCAGGCGCTGCAGCGCAATCCGCTGTTGCTGAGATGATGAAGGCCTTCCCTGGAAAGCTGCATTGTTCCGCGCTCCAAAGCGGCTCCGACCTCATCGCCCTGGCGAAGCATCTGCAACGCTTCACTTGCTTCTATGATGAAAATTTTCTGTTACTCGGTTTCCGTTTTGCGGACACACGGATATTGGCGTATTTGCCAAGGGTTCTAACGCCGCAGCAGTGGGGCGAAATGACTAGCCTGGTAGGTCGGTGGGTGTTTCTTGATCGGCGTGGTGAGGAGGTCGTTCTGGCGCTTCCGGATGGCCGGGAAAGCCTGGTGCCCGAGAACAAGCAATTTAAGTTGAGTAGTGAGCAGTTGGAGGTCCTGATCGATGCAGCCGAACCAGATATGCTACTTGACCTGATCAAGAACGGCCCGCGGGAGACAAAAAATCATCTATATGATGATTGGAATTTGGCTCAAAACTGCGTGAGCACATGGCGGCAAAGCGGTTCAAGAAACCGCGAAGTGTTGTTGCAGTTCGCAAAGAAAATATTTAGTTCAAACGGTCGGGCATTGCAGAAGCGGGACTGGGTATCGTTTCTGACACGTGCGACGCCGCAAGATGTTGTGAATTCTTAACTCAAGGAATGCATAGTGAAGAAAAGTAATCTTAGATCCGTTTTATTCCGCTGGCTGTTACCAGCACTGCTAGCCTTGCAGTTGAGCGCTTGTGCTAGTGCTGGGTCCGATGGATTGGCGCCTGAAGGCCAAATTCCAGTATCGATATCTGCGGTGGCCCACTATGGAAAAGGAATTGGCATTTCTGAGTTTTACGTAAATGGCAGAATGAGCGGACATCAATATTCAGGCTGGGGAAGTAGTGGTGAATCATGCTGCATGAACATCCCATGGACATCGGGTAAGCCGTCGATGACGGTAACCGTGAGATGGAAAACCTATCGCACCACATTCAAGGAAGAGCGCTGGCATGAGGCTACCGTTCCTGTCCATTTTGCGGTTCCCCCAGGAGACGGTGATGGCTTGAAAGTTCACTTTATGCCCGGGCATCGTGTTGAAGTGTGGTACGCCCGTGAAGGGACCGGAAGTCCTAACTATCCTGGGCCTGCATATCCGGTCGCACCAGCTCCTGACTATGTTCCACTTGCTGACGAAGCGCCAGCACCTGTGCAGGGAAAATAAAAATGACCAATGCAAAATCTTGTCTGGAGCCAGCTCAGGTAACTTGTCCGCCGGCCTTGCCACTTGAATGTGGATCACATTGCGATTTTAATTTAAACATCGGTATTTTTTTTGACGGCACCGATAACAATATGGAGCGTGACGCACCGTCTCTTTCCCAGAGCAATGTCGCTCGATTGTTTGGCGCCTATAAAGATGAATGGGCAGAAGGTTTTTTCGCGCATTACATTGAGGGTGTCGGCACACCATCACCTGGAAAATTCGGTACATCTGGTGGGGATCCTCGCGAGTCTGCGGCAGGCAAGGGAGGGGAGCCGCGCATCATATGGGGATTGTTGCAGGTATTGAATTCGGTCCATCGTTTTGTGAATCACAATAGAACGATGTTCGATGATAAGCAAATGCAAGTTCTTTGTACCGACCGGTGGGTGAAGCCAGAAGATCCTAATGAGTGGCCACGTCCGAGTACACCGAAAGAAGATGAAATACTCGAGGCATTGGGCCTGCAATCTGGTCTGGTGGATCACGAAAAAAACAGAAGTACATTTTTAAAAGAATGTGCTAACAAGCTCAGTCGGCAGCTCAAGACGCCAGAAACCTTGCCCCGTGTAGCTGGCGTCTATATAGATATATTTGGATTTTCTAGGGGCTCTGCACAGGCGCGGGTTTTTACCAATTGGTTGCACGAGTATTTTCTGATCGACGGCAAGTTGTTCGGTATTCCCTCTTTCGTTCGTATGCTGGGGCTGATGGATACAGTTGCATCGGTTGGGATAACTAATGCCAACAACGGCGAGGGTCATTGGAGTTGGGCTACGCCGGAGAATTTGCAGATCCATCCAGCTGTTAAGAACTGTGTCCATTATGTGGCGCTACATGAATTCCGCACTGTGTTCCCGTCGGATAGCATTTGCCGTGACAATACCTTACCTCCCAATTGTCATGAGCATTATTACCCGGGCGCGCATAGTGATGTTGGTGGTGGATATCCGCCAGGATGTCAAGGCAAGGCCGTGCAAATCAATTACGCGGCAGGCGGTTCTGGAACTGTGACGCCGACCGCGGACGATAGTAAGAAGCTCGCGCAACTGCCACTCAACGATATGTATCTGGCTGCTAGAAAGACCTGTGAATTTCATTCCCTCGGTCAAGCTTGGCTGGAGGTAACCCCGCAGGGTAAAGATGACCAGAATCCATTGATTGCGCAGTTTGCTCTAGATCCGCAAGTTCGTTCTTCTGTCGAAAGTTATTTTGCTAGTTGCGGCATCGGAAACGATCTCACAGTTGATGCGCAATTGCGTCAGCATGGTTTGTTGTATCTGACCTGGCGCTACCAGGTGAATAAGGCAAATTACTTTCAACAACTCACTAGTGTGAAATATGCGAGTACCGTTGATGCTCACGGCTTGACATACTATAAGCGAGGGCAAGAGGTGTTTGCTAAACAGATTGAGTTAATTCCACGTGTGTTTCCAAGCGCGGAAGAGAAAGGCGCGCGTGCCGGCTATAACCGACACGCCAATGAGATCTATCGAATAATCGTCAAAAAGGATTTACCTCCAGCTGTCGGCGGGTTCTATGACGCTTATGTGCACGATTCCTATGCCGCATTCATCGAAAAATTGGGTGGCGAACTGATGCGTGGCATCGTTGAAGGTGAGGGTTATTTACGTTATCGGGGCGTGTATCGCGGTAGCGATACGCGACTCAACGCAATGGCAAATGCGCCGAAGCAGAACTACGCGTAACCAGGGAAAGCATGAAAAATTCGCAAAATCACGGCGTCATCAGGCTGGGCGATAAAACCAGCCACGGCGGCGTTGTCATCACCGCCCTGGACGGTTCCAAGGCTCTGGGTATTCCGGTGGCTGGTGAAACCTGCATGACGCATTGTCCGCAGTGCAAAGGTGATTTTGAGATTTTGCCCACTGGTAGCGGAAAGCGGCATGCCGGTAAGTGGCTTGCCTATCACGACGATCTGACCGCCTGCGGGGCGACGCTCATTTCTTCTATCTAAGGTTTCACCGCATGACTGAATTTAGCAAGAAGTTGTTTTTGAACGATCTGGACCCTGCGCTGCCTCCTGAGAACGGTGAGACAAATTTGTATCAAACAACTACAGGTTATCTGGTGAGTCACGGTCCTGCTGGGGTGCTGCTAGAAGCTGCAGACGGATTTAGCCTGGAGACGACTCCGGACGGCGTGCAGGAAGTGACTATGACGGCGGGCTGTGAGCTTATTTTTTCTGATACTGCCGTCATTGTCGGTGATGAGCAGTGGTGAGCTGGTGATCTAACGATTAGAACGTTGCATTTCGATGGTGGCGGCAGACTGACCATCATGACGGATGACGCGATGACAGTGTGTGAAATGCAAAGTCATCGCTTGCATGTTGTTGTCGATCCTGAGGGCAGGTCCGCAACAATCACCGGGAGCAGAACGGATTAGCGCTGCTATCGTCCAGCACGCCGTAATGCGGCCTGTTCTTTCTGATAGTTATCGCGGCAATCCACATTTCAAAACAAATGAAAAGCAACCGGAGGGTTAGGTAATGGAGTTTCAAGGTGTATTTACTTGGATTACAGGGTTATTTAGTCAGTTGGGACTATCAGGCACCGTAGTGATTTCATGTCTTTTACCTATAGCGCTGCTGATTTTTGCCTGTTATCGAGCCAGATCGAGTCATTTTTTGTATGCGCGGCTTTGGTTACTACTGCATGGAAAACGTCAATTTCTTGATAAAGAATTGAATGATTTTTTTGAAAGAAGAGATTCGCTTATGCGATTCAGGTTTTTGACAGGCATGCCTTTGCGTACCTTGCCAATTGTTAAAAGCGTAACGGTATGGGCTGATCAGCAAGATGTTGAGATAGGGGAAATATCGGCATGCGATCACTATTTTGACCCGAAAACTCTGACTATCGACAAGAAAATATTGCCGTCTGAATGGGGAACGGCTTGGAGAGCAATTTTATTTGCGGTTCTTGGCTATACGGCCCTTTTTGCTATTGTGCTCGCCTGCGCTGGCAAAGTTTTATTGCAATTTAATGAGGGCGGTCAGCGTTGGTTTTATTATCATGCGGACGCCGTGATAGAGCCGATTTCCAATAAGGTTCGGTTCAACCTAGACGATTGTGATGCCAACGAGACGAAGATTATCAAACTCTCGAAATGGTCTAAGGAGGATGTGAAATTAGCATGCGACGTACTTAAAGCACCAAAACAAGATCAAGAAAAAGCATTCAATTCCTTGCTGTCTCAACAGCGTTGGGGCATGGGAGCGATTGGTGCGTTTCTCTTGATATTTTCTTGGCTTTCCTGGCAGATGTTTTGGCGAGTAAGGTGTGCGCGGAAGTTGTCCTCTCGCCTTGAAGCAAAGAGGAAAGCTAGCGAAGTGACGAAATCAACGTCCGGCACGCCTTAGCGCAGCCTGCTCTTTCTGATAGTCATCGCGGCAACCCACATTGCAAAATAGCAGCGCGTGCGCGATGGCTTCATCACAAAAATGGCAACGGCCGTCACTTTCCAGCATAGGCTGCCTTCTGACATGTGCCATGGCGTTATGCACGTCTTTCTCAATGCGCCAGATGGCACGGTCTGCGATGTCGCTCATTGCTTGTTTCCCTCTCCTGTCAGTAATTCGTATTCATTAAATTTCACTACCTCGACGCCTAGCCAATCGTTGAGCGCCATGAACTGTGACTGCAGCGGCACCAGCTCGTTGCGGGCAAATACCCGGGCCGCAGGTTCAATCGCGCCGAAGCCACCTGCATTGTTTGGCATGATTCCCATCAGCTGGGGCGGTACGCGGTGGCCGGCCAGCACGTCGTCGCGGGTGACGCTCTTGATATTAAAAAACTCATCCTTAGCGGCGACATCCGACACCGGCAGGATCTGGATCCCGTCCTTATGGCCGTTCGGCGCGTACATGAACAGATTGCGGAAATTGCCCGGTCCCTTGCTGTTGCGCATGGCTTCACGCAGGTTGTCGACATCCTTGATATTGGCCGCGGCGTCGGTCATGTAGAACACGAAGCCGGCGTGGGAGCCGTTCTTGTAATACCTGCGCCGGAACAGGGTGGCGGCCTCGTTCAGCCAGGCCGACTGCAGTGCGCTTAAATATTGCGGCACGCCGTAGACCTCCTGGTTCAGATCCGGGTCCATCAAATGGAAAACGGATCCCTTGTCGAAGGCATATTCCTGCTGCCATCCCGACACAAAATAGTAGGTGTCCAGATCCTTGCCGCGCCGCATGTACTTCGCCAGGGAGTGTTTCAGCTGCAGGGGCAGGCCGCTGCGGCTGGCGCGCTTTTCCAGATAGCCGTTGCCGAAGGTCAGGAAATCCAGCGCAAAGCGTTTAAAGGCGTCCCGGGACAGAAATTTGTGCGGAATGAAGGTCGAGGCCAGGATGTTGATCTTGAAATAAATGGCGCTGCTGTGATGGACGCTGGCGTGAAACGATTTCGAGAGACCTGCCAGGCTGATCGGCGGCTCGTACCACTTGCCATTGAGCCAGCACTCGAAGCAATCAAGCACCTCGCTCTGATCGAGTACCGGCGTCGGTTCGCCAAAGGTAAATGCCTGCATGCCGCTGCCGGCGCTTGGCGCCGGTACAGGTTCTGCCGGCGCCGTGTATGTCGCGGCACGTTGCACGGCGCGCCGTTGCTGCTTTCTGGTCATGATGTGTACAACTCCATAAAGGATTGGGTGTTCTCGTTGGCGCCCTCGAATGGTTCGTGATCGAGGGCATGCATGCAGGCCCACGCCAGGTCGGCGTGGCCGGTTTCATCGGTGCGGCCGGCATCATAGGTCACCTGCCGCCCGCTGGTAGTCAGGGTTTTGCGGATGGTCATGAAGGACTGCGCAATGTCGGTCCAGCCGGCGTCGAACTCCAGCCGCGCCTTGTTGACGATGTTTTGCGCCTTCAGCACCATGCGGGTTTTGACTTCCGCCGAATAATTGATCGCCGTCACCAGCGGAAAGAACTGCTTGACTAGCGGATACACACCGACGCCCATGCCGGTGGTGTCGATGCCGATATAGGCGACGTTGTAGCGGGCCGTCATCTCCTTGATGGCCTTGGCCTGTGCCTCGAAGTCGATGCCGCGCCACTGGAAGCGTTCCAGAATGCGGAATTTGCCGCCGGCGACCAGGGGCGGCGCAATCACCACGCAGCCGGCGCTGTCGCTGGTCAGTGACGGGTCGTAGCCGATCCAGACCGGCCGGTCGCCGAAGGGCGGCTGGCAAACAGTTTGTAGTCGTCCCAGCTGATCGCGGTCAACCTGAACCACTTTGTGCAGATTGCCGCCGAGCGCCGCCAGCAGATCCCGGTGATCGGTGATCTCAAGAAGGTGCTGCGCACCAGCCGCCGGCGCAAGTTCATGGAGGTGCGGGTGGTCAATAGCCAGATCCGTGCCCGAGACAACCCCTTGGGGAGTAAATCAATGATGTGCTGGGTATTTCAAAACGACAAGCAAGGGAATCAAGCATGAGTCTAATTACTCAAGCATTTATCGTTGAGCGGTTTGGCCTGCGGCTAAATGTCGAACAATTGGCGGGGCTTTTGGGTATAACGAAAGGAGCGCTTTATAACCAGTTGAGCGCCGGAACGTGCCCAGTAAAAACCTATATAGACGGCGGCAAGCGCTGGGCCGATTACCGGGATGTTGCCGAGCACTTGGACGAGTGCTCGGAATTTAGCCGGATGAAGAACGAAAAAGCCGCGATATTTTCTTCGCGGCTTTTTTTCGGATGAAGAATTCTGAGGGAAGCCGTTTATTCGGGGACCTTCTTTTCTCGGTGGAGATCCACTGGCTTGAGATTGGTGTACCGCCGTAGATGACGCCAGTCTTTATGGCCTGTTACCAGCGATACCTGTTGTATTTCGTAGCCTTCTTCAAACAGTCGCGACGTGCCTTCATGCCGCAGGTCATGGAAATGCAGATCTGGAATGCCGAGATCTTCGCAAGCTTCCTTGAAATATTTGGATACGGTCTGTTCGTGCACAGGGAATATACGGTCGTTATCCCGTGACTGCCGTTGCACAATATTCCATGCATCGCCAAGAAGCGGCACCCATTGATCATTTCCTTGTTTCTTGCGCGGATCTTTCCTATCACGCACCAAGATCAACTTCTTTTCTGAGTCCAGATCTGTCCAGCACAATTTGACAATTTCGCCCCGCCGCATTGCGGTAGCGATCGCAAATCTGACGAGGTCGCTGTATGGCTGCTTAAGTTGATCCAGTAGGCCAATTATTTCATCCTCCGTTGGTCGGCGTTCCCGCTTGCCGCCACCACCAATTAGCCCCAGGTGGTTGAGAAGGGGGCGAGCCTGGCCAGTGACGTCAGGGAGTGCTATTTTGAGGAACGACCCGGCATAGCGCATCACAGTGCCAAGTTTGCTTAGTTCCATATTGATCGTGTATGGGCCTGCACCTTCTTCCTTTCTCATTTGGCAATATGAAACCAGATCCTGGGTGGAAAGCGCTCCTGCGCGCTTGTCGCCCAGGCCATCTGCCAGGCGTCGCAGCATGTAATGTTCGTTGGCGGTGTCCGCGATAGGGCGGGACTGATCCCGGAGCTCTCGATACGCTTGTATCACTTCATTAACACGAAGTACCCCAGGCTCTGCTACAATTTCGCCGCGGTCGATCTCGGCTTCGCGTTGTCGTGCCCATGCTTCGGCTTGGGCTTTGGTCTGGAATGTCTTGCACAATCCTTTATGACCTTTGCGACGTATAAGCGCACGCCAAGAAACGCCGATTTTTACTATGCTTGCCATGTATCACTCTCTATATCACTTTGTATCACTGACAGTCTGATACACGATTATATCGAATGAGTGCTTCATAGGAGGAATAGCTAAAATATCAATGGAAATATATCCAATCTCGCCATAGTTCAATGGATAGAACGAGTGCCTCCTAAGCGCTAGATACAGGTCCGATTCCTGTTGGCGGGACCAAGTCCCTTTTTCGAAATCTCCAATAGTCAGCCGTAAGCCACGTATTTAAAGGCTTTTCGGCGATTCTTCCCCTTTCGCTATCCCCACGAAAACCCGTAATATCCCGCGTTTTGCTGTTACCATTTTCGAAAATATTGCGAAATGGCATCATTTAAAAATATGGGAACGTTTGGCGTGTTCAGCTCTACGTCCAAGGTCAGCGTGATTCGAGTACCTCCACTTCAACTTGTGGCCAAGACCTGTCCTTCTTTGCTCGCCACAGATTGCCGGTGCCAAAGTCCGTCGGCGCAACTGCCTCGCTACGATAGATTTCTCGCAGGACACCTGTGGCGTAATCGACTGAGTTGTACTTGTAGTTATTCATTTGCTTATCTAGAGCCTGTTAACAATTAATTTGGGAATGCGAACGCGCGGCAGACGTTGCGTGCCTAGGCGCGGCGACGCGAGGTAGCGGTGCTACGGCAAGAAGCCGCAACAACGACGTGCGATGCCTGCAGCCGTTCCCGGAGGGTTCAAGCACAAAAAGTGTGCTGGCCGCGTTGCATGGCTTGCTGGGGCTTCAGCCCCAGCTACGTCACGCGCCTTGCCAGCACACTTTTGGCTTGAACGCATCTCCCGAATTAATTGTTAACAGGCCCTAGTGCTGATGCGGTTTTTTTGTTTTATACCGTCTTTCATTATCTATTTACATCTCTCCCCTTATCGACGCCTTTGTTGGCGGAAAACACAAACCATCGCCCACATGCTTACCTTGTGGAAGGCAACTGCGCCAAATAACGCAGGCCGGTGATGCTGGGGAAGAAGCAGTAGACGCCGCCGCGCGTGGTAATCGTGCGGGGAAAGTTTTTCATCAATTTGTTGTTGGAACCGCGCGGGCCTACCTCGGCCAGGGTGAACGAACTGTTCGCGGGATCATTTACGCCCAGGAACACGTCCTCGCCGCTGATGTTATAGACCGCGTTGCCGTCATTTGAGCCGCCTGGCCCGGTGGCCGCTTTCACGAACAGGTGTGTCAGATTCCATTCGCTGGTGAGAAATTCGAACTGGTTGTGGATGCTGGCGTTGATAAAGTAGCCGGTCAGGCCGCGCTGCGCGTCGACGGGTTGCAGTGGATCGTAAGACGGCCCGTAGGGCATGGCGCGCCGTACAATCCGATGGTGGGTGCTGTCGGTTCCGTTCACTGCGCCGTTGCGCGGGTTGTTGCGGCGGATATGCGAACCTATCGGGCAAATCAGGCCCAGGGTGTCATCGCTCGGCGCTACGCCGGTGACGTAGTTGAAATTGTTCAATTTCGATGGCGGCAGGAGTTCGCCCGGCGCGTCTGGCGTCAGCTCCAGAGGGTTGCCGTTACGCCAGCGCCCGCATATCTTGGCAGCCAGCATTTCCGTGTCAAGTCCGGTTTCCTCGGCATGCTCGGCGAGCATGGCATCGAACCCGGCGACGTCCTGCTCCAGGATGCGAAACGCCGCGTAGCTGCTGTTGATTGACAACTCGGGCGGCGATACCTTGTAGACGCCTCCCAGTTCGTTCTGGTAGCCAAGCAGAAATTCTCCGGTCTTGACCGCCGGCTGATCGTCTGGCGCCTCGCGCTTGGTCGCCGGAGCGCCAATCACGGTCGGCTGGGCAATGCTGTCGCGATAGCCGAAATGGACTTTGTTGTCTGGCAGGGCATGCGCATCCTGCGCGTACAGCTCAGCCATGCAGCCTTTAAATGCGGCGCGCAACGTGACCGATACCGATTCCAATACCGACGCGGATTCCGTCACCCACAAGCTCAACAGTATGTGCACCTTGGCGCCGTCCTGCAATCCGCTTATCCAATTTTGCGGCGCACTGGAGCCGACGTCGCCGACTGCCTGTGCGCTGACCGAACTGGTCGCGCCAAGCTGGAAGGACGCATCAAATGTGGCGAGTTGCTCGGCGTTGAGGCCGAGTTTGGCCAGACCCGGGCAGGTGAAGCTGATGTTGAGAAAGCACGGCGGCTTGGGCTGGATGTGTCTGGCCGTGGTGATTTTTGGCAGGCCGCCGCTGCCGTCCACCAGCGCGCCTATCAATTTCCCTGCGGCCTGCGGATTGGTGATGGACAGGACGAAATGGCGCGCCAGATCGACGCGATAGCCGCGCAGGATGGTGCCTTGTACGTCGTCGTAATCGATTACAGGATCGGCCATGCTATCGCTCCCGGCGTTGAAGTCAGGTTGGGTGACGCATGAGAACGGCCGTCAGGCCGGATCTCATCTCTCATGCGAGCAGTATGAAAATGGCAAAAATCAGAAGGCGGCGAGGATCTGTTGCACGGTTTGCGGATAAGCGGAATACAGCGAGACATTTGGCGCGTGTTGCGAAGCATCGTTGGCGGTAATGAAAGCCTGGAATGCGGCGACATTATTGGCGACCGGGATCAGCGCGGCGCCGCCGACGACAAGTGACAGCAGTTGATCGAACACGGGACCCAGTTGGGCGACGAAATCGCTGATATAGGCATTGAAATTGCCGTCGTACTCGGTGACGACGCCGATCAGCAAGGAGTTGGAGGGCGCACTGGTGGGCTGCAGATTGGCTTGAGAGCGATCCAGCAGCAGAAAGCGGGCAAAGTGGACGGTACCGATGCCGTTGAGGGCATCGTCGATTTTTTTACTATTGCCTTCCAGGGCGGCGGCAATCGTCATCAGGCTGGTTCCCGGGATGACGGGCATCATCAGTGTAAGTGGGCTGGTCATGTGAATTCCTTTTTCAGTTGTGAGTGGGAATAGCAACGAGGGTGCGCCAAAAAGACCAAAAATTGATGTGCAGCTGAAACAACAAAACCGCAGAGCGGCGACCAGTGTTTCCAGAGCCGTTGTCGATCTGCGGATACCGTTGAAGCCTCAAGTGACTGCGTTGAAATCGTCGACGGTGAGCGACGGTAGCATGCATTGGACATGCATCTCAACCTGTCAACAGTGAGAGTGGACAACTGGAAAATACATTGAATAAATCAAACTGCACGACAGCCGCCGAAGTTTCATAGGAACCTGATCCTTGCACCCTCCGGGAACGGCTGCAGGCATCGCATGCCGCTGTTGCGGCTTCTTGCGGTAGCATCGCTACGTCGCGTCGCCGCACCTAGGCACGCAACACCTGCCGCGCGTTCGCATTCCCAAATTAAATGTTAACAGGCCCTAGTTTTCTTGATTGATGAAACGCCTGGAGGATTCAGAACTTTAGATCAGTATTAATTGCATCACGAGAAACGTCATATTCGGCTTGCCGCTAAATTTATTTTTTGGGCATTCGGGAAAATACTTTCTCATGCACCCAAGGATAGTCAGGATGTTGTTTCAACGCCGTACATTCTGGAACGTTGAGTGAAAAAGGCAAGACGCCAAATCCGGTTTCAGCAGCAGCCTTCACTTTTATCATCGCCTCGTCAAGCATTCCCATGGCAATTAATGCCGCCAGATGTATCCCATGGGCACTGCTATGTTTTTCAATGACTTCTAGCGCCCCTGCATGATCACCGCAACGCGCCAGTATGTATGCTACGGCCCTGGAGGTGAGGGAGTGCGCATAGCGATTTTTTTGTACGAAATGACGTGCGGCATGAGCGATTTCCGGTTGCGGATCCACCCAGGCTAGCGTGTAGAGTAGGGCCACATAAGCCGAAGGACTATCTGGATGGGATAAATATGCGCTTCGTGCTTGCGCGAGTACTTCGGCTGGATCCATGTTTGCGCAAGCGCAGGCACGTACTAGTCCAATGGCGATATTCGGCGAGAATGGATTGAGTTGAGCGGCAGAGCGCATAGCGTCGACGGCCGCGGACGATGCGGTATATATTAGATGCCAACCATAACGATAATAGACGACATCATCGTCGGGAAACATTTGCAACGCTTGTTGGTGCGCAACCCTTGCCTCATCGAAATGCCACTTGCAATCAAGAAGGTAACCTCTCTGTGATTGCAGGCCTTGCAAATATGGCTCGGCATCTTGAACGATTTTTAATTGATCAAGAGCATCATCGATTTGTGAACGCTGTATATTCCCATCGAAAAATGCCCTCTCGGCTATGTATTGTGCCAACAACAGCTTGGCCACCATATAGTCGGGGGCCTTGGCGATGACATTTTTGAGTATTGATTCAGCTTGGGAAAAGGCATCCAGCGAACGAGGTTCAAGTAATTGTCGGGCGTGAATGCAAGCCTCAATTAACGCGGCATGGGGTTTTGCCGCATCAGATTTGCGGGAATTGACCATCGCCGGCACAGCTGCCAATCGCCGTACCTTATCCGACAAGACCGCCAGACGATAACCTTGGCCATAAAGGGCGTCAATCTCCACGACGCCAAGACTGGAGAGAGCTCGGCGCAGCTGCGTGATGCATCGGGCCAGACTTTCATCTGACATACGCCCAGCCCAGACATCTTTTGAAAAGACTTCCTTGGAAACGACTTTCGGCCAAGCGTTTAACAATAAACGGAAAGCCCCGCGCTCCTTGGGTGGCAAAAAAAGCAGTGAGTTCTTGTAAGAAACAAAACCATCCCGGTCTATATCGAACCCGGCGGAGACAGGATCTATATCGGCAAGTGTACCCGATGAATTATGCATTTCAGTAACCCCAAAAATCATGCGATTTTTGCAATCATCGACAACCAAATTTACATCGTAGATATTTTATTGACTATTCAATGTTGATTGTTACATTTCGCTGTGAAATTTGCATGATGGCTGGACTTCCCTCGAGATCCAGGGGCAGCGAGATTCAGGTACGTTCGCCACCAAGGCCCAAGCGACAGCGTGGGCGGCAATGCGCGACACTGAACTGCGCACGGACAAGGCAAGCGGTCTCGTAAAAGGAAAGACCTGTGAAGACGCATTCCGCCGCTACGAAAAGGAAGTGTCGCCTACCAAACGCGGTAAGGAATGGGAAGGGAAGCGGCTACTCCTGTCCGATCAGGTGCCGACTCATCGCTCGTGCAGGGCGCTGGAGAAAATCGGCGCGACTTTCTCGCACAAGACTATCCCTGAAGCCGGAAAAGGCCTGGCCTGGTGTACTCAATCAGCGCAGCCGTCGCGGCTTAGGAAGCGGCCGGCGCGCTGCGCGGCGACGCCTGTGCTTGCCTCATAGGATAGCTGTCCATTCACCATCACCAGCGCGATGCCGTCCGCTGTCTGCAGCGGCGCTTCGAAGGTCGCCCTGTCCTGGATGCGGGCCGGATCGTATATCACGAGATCGGCGAATTTCCCTGGTGCGATAAGCCCGCGGTCGCGCAGGCGGAACTCGGCGGCCGGCAGGCCGGTCATGCGCCGTACCGCTTCTTCCAGCGAAAACAGCTTCAGGTCGCGCGCATAGTGGCCCAGCACGCGCGGGAACGTGCCCCACAGGCGCGGATGGGGATGCTGATCGTGCGGCAAGCCATCGGAGCCGATCATCGTATGCGGATAGGCGAGCACGCGCTGGACGTCTTCTTCGCACATCTGGAAATAACACCCGCCGCCCGGCTGCAGCTGGTCGCAGGCTTGCTTCTGGGTACAGCGCCATTCAGCCGCAATCGCCCCCAGATAGCGCCCGGTCATCTCAGGATGCGGTTCCGACCAGGTCACCATGATGTCGGTGATGCCGTCGACGTAATTGCTGTCGAGGACGGTCGAGCCGGCGATATAGGGGTAGGCATCCAGGGCCACTTGCTGCCCGCGCCGGGCGTCGTCGATTTTTGCCAGCGTCTCGACGGTGCGGCCCCAGTTGGCATGGCCGGCGCATTTGTGATGCGACAAGATGACAGGAATATCCGCCCGGCGTCCGGTGACGAATGCTTCCTCCATGGCGTCCAGGATATCTTCGAACTCGCTGCGCATGTGGGTCGCATAAATGCCGCCGGCCTTGGCGGCAATCGTCGCCAGGATGACCACTTCATCGATGGTTGCCGCTGAATTGGTCGGATAGTAAAGGCCGGTGCTGAAGCCTGTGGCGCCGGCTGCCATGGCTTCTTCCAGCAGGGCGCACATGGCCAGCAGTTCCGCGCCGCTGGTCTCGCCGTAGGGATTCGCCATGGCCGCGACCCGCAGTGTCGAATGCCCGACCAGCGCGGCGACATTGACGGCGGGGGCAGCCTTTTTGAGCGCTGCGACATAGGCGCGCATGGTCGGATAGACGTGCTTGTCGGTGCCGCCCAGCAGGTTCAGCGGCGATGGCACATTGGCATGGACCAGCGGCGCCAGGCTGATGCCGCAGTTGCCGATGACAACTGTGGTCACGCCCTGGCTGATCTTCGGCAGCATCTCGGGCGCCGACAACAGCGCCTGGTCGTCGTGTGTGTGGGCGTCGATGAAACCGGGCGAGACGGCCTGGCCGCTTGCCTGGTAGACGGTGGCACCGTCGCTTGGCAGGTTCACGCCGATTTCAGCAATGCGGTCTCCCTGTACCCTGATATCGGCCTGATAGCGTGGCTTGCCGCTGCCGTCGATGATGCTGCCGCCCTTGATCAGCAGGTGCTGGCTGGCGTTGACGGAGGTCGGTGTATTCATGGTGATGTTTTTTTCTGGGTCTTGCGCGGCGGGAAAACCTCCAGCCCGTGCGGGGAAAGGATGTCTTGCAGCCGCTTGAGCTGGCCGACACCGGCAGCCCCGCGGCGAAACGCCACACCGACGATGAGTACGTCGAGAATCGACAGGTGGGCGACGCAAGAATCGCTGCCGACATACACATTGACCGACGGCGGCAGGGAAAATGTCAGCGCCAGGTCGCAGGCGTTTGCCAGCAGTGTGTCGGGCTGGGTGATGGCGATCACCGTAGCACCTTGTTCGCGCGCGACCGCGACCGCTTCCAGCAAGGAAGGCATGCGTCCGAAATGCGACACAGCGATCACCACATCGCCGGCGCCGAGCGTTGCTGCCGAAAACAGTTGCATGTTGGCGTCGGTATAGGCATGGGCATTCAGTCCTAGCCGGAACAGCCGGCCTTGCGTATCAGATGCTATATAGCCAGAGGTAGTGCCGGCGCCGTAGCAATCCACCCTTGTCGCATTCGCCAGCGTTGCGATGGCCTGTTCGACCAGGGCAGGGGACAGCTGGCGCTCGACATCGAGCAGGATGTCAGCCGAACTATGCAAGACTTTGCCGATCAGTTCTGCCGCTGAATCGTCTGCCGTGACGGTGCGGTGCAGCGCCGAACTGCCCAGCGCGACTTGCTGCGCAATGCGCAGCTTGAAGTCGCGCAGGCCGCGGAAGCCCAGCGCCTGGCAGAAGCGCACGATGGTCGGATCGCTCACTTCAGAGCGCCGCGCGATCTCCGACACATGCGCCTGCATGGCCCATTCGGGATCGTTGAGGATGGTGGTAGCCACCCGCTGCTGGGCATCCGCCAGTTCCGGCAGGCGCGAGCGGATCAGGTTGAACAGGTCGGATGAGGTGTCGGAAAATGTCATGGTTTAAATGGTCCGGATAGCGGAAACGACGTCATTGCCGAGGTTGACCAAGGCGCGCGATTGCCATTGGCGGATGAGGTGTTCAGAATGCAGCGGAGGTGATCTCCGCCGCCATGACGCCGTTGCCGGCGGTCAGCCCGGCGTCCAGCGCCAGCTCGGCGCCGGTGATGGCCTGGGCCGCATCGGATGCCAGGAAGTAGGCGGCCTGGGCGACGTCTGCAGGGGTGCAGATGCGGCGCAGCGGATACCACTTCAACAGCTGTTCAAATACGCGCGGGTTGTTTTTTTCCATGGTTTCCCAGGCTTCGGTGCGGACGGTGCCGGGCAGGATGGTGTTGGCGCGGATGTTGTATTGCCCGAACTCGGTGGCAAGCGCGCGCGTATAGCTGGCCAGGCCGGCCTTGGCCGCGCTGTAAGCCGGACAGCCGAAGGTCAACAACGAATTGACCGAGCCGATATTGACGATGACGCCGCCGCCCTGCGCGATCATGCCTTGGCGCACCGCTTCCACACAATGGAAGGCGCCATTCAGGTTCAGCGCGACGTCTTTGCTCCAGACTTCGGGCGTCATCTTGCCGAGGCTGAGAGATTCGCCGTTCGGCAGGCCGGTCAGGCCGCCGGCATTGTTGATCAGGATGTCGACAGGGCCGAGCTCGCGGATGGCCGGCGCCAGCGCATCCGCGATGCAGGCCATGACGGTAATGTCGGCCACTACGCTGGCAGCGGAGATGCCGCTTGCGCGTAGCGCTGCACACAGCGTTTCTACCGCTTCCCGATTATGGTCAAGCGCGATGATGCGGTTGCCTTCAGCGCCAAAGAGCTGGCAAAGCGCCTGGCCGATGCCGCCGGCGGCACCGGTAATCAGGATGGTCTTTTCGTGCACAACAATCATTGGCTTACCTCTCGTAGGTCGTCATCTTGATCCAGGCGGGCTTGCGCGGCCTCGGCAAGGCTACTTGATTCTCTCTTGAAACAACGCGGCATGGTTGATTTTTGAATGATTTTGAGTGTAAATTATTTACTTTAAAGCGGTCAACAAAAATATAAATGGCGCAAAAAGTGTCGTAATATCGATGAATTACCAATATTTTGGTCGGTTACAAATTTTAATTTGACTATTTATGTAAATAATTTACGATTCTGTCGAGTATGTTGTAAACGTTCTGAGTTATTTGATATTCAAATATGTAGTCGGTATTTGGCTGGTTAAGGCCTTGCGGGCACTGGGCGGCAGGAAGGGTAGTTTCCAGCGCCTCTGCAGGGATGCAGTATTTTCATAACGATGCGCTTACGGCATGGGATATCCCCAGGCGAGTGCAATCCAGGGGGAGACAAACCGATGTTGATGCTGAATCGAAGAATGGCTGCACGGGCCGTGGGCGCATTGCTGGTATGCCTGGCGGCGCAACCCGCATTTGCCGCGACCAGGCTGGTGTACTGGTCGATGTGGAACGAGGCCGAGCCGCAAGCGAAAGCGCTGAAGACGATTATCGGTCGTTATGAAAAAGCTAATCCGGGAGTGACCTTCCAGGTGGTGTGGAATGGCCGCCAGAACCAGACCAAGGTGCGCGGCGCGATTGCCGCAGGTTCGCAGATCGACCTGGTCGACCAGGATGCCGACCAGATTGCCGCGGGCCTGGTGAGGGAAGGCCAGGCTTTCCCGCTGAATGCCTTGTTTGACGGCAAGGCCCCGGGCGACGCCGCGCCGCTGCGGACTATCCTGATGCCGGGGACGGCCGAGCTGTTTGCCAAGGACGGCAAGTTTTACCAGGCTCCCTACATTTATAACACCGTCAATTTCTGGTACAACAAAGAGGCCTTGACGCAAATCGGCGCAGCCGTGCCGCAGTCATGGGAGGACTTGCTGCTGATGTGCCAAAAGGCGCAGGCAAAGAAGCTCGACGGCCTGGCGATCGAAAGCAACGTCGCTTCGTATAACGCCCTGTATTTTTCCTATCTGCTGGAAAGACTGCAGGGATCCGGCGCCATTTCCAAAATCCTCGACGACAAGTCCGGGGCAGCCTGGGCCGATCCGGCGGTGCTTGCCGCAGCCGGCATGGAGCGCGAACTATGGGACAAGAAGTGCATCAGCGCCGATGCGCGCGGCTTTCAATATCCCCAAGGACAGCAAACCATCGCCATGGGCGAGACTGTCGCAGAGCTGGTCGGCTCCTGGCTGCCGACCGAACTGGCGGATTCCGCCGGCAAGGATTTCGCGTGGGGTAGTTTTCCTTTCCCGACGGTCAAAGGCGGCGCCGGCAAATCTACCGATCTGCAGGCGGCGCTGCTGAGCTTCGTGGTGCTGAAAAATTCAAAAAACACTACCCAGGCCATCGATTTCCTGAAATTCGTGCTGAGCGAAGCTTCACAAAAAACCATCGCGGAAGCCGGCAACGTCGGCGTGACAAGGCAGGGCGTCAAATGGCCGGGAGCGCTGGCCTCAGCTTATCTCCAGGCCAGCAAGGCGACCGCGCTGACGCCGCTGGTCGGCGGCATGCAGACGAAACTGCCGGATTTCTACGCCACCATCTTTGAACCGCTGCACAACCAGATGTTCCTCGGCCAGATCACGCCGGAAAGTTTCGTCAAGACGCTGCAGGCCAAGACCAGGGAGTACTGGAACGCCCATGCGGCCGGGCAGCCGATTGCACAAAACCAGCGGAGCGCCGCCAAATGATGCGCAAGCGGATGATTGGATCATTCCTGTTGCCTGCGCTGGTTTTCTATATAGGGCTGGTGATCGCTCCGGCAATCCAGGCCATCGTGCTAAGTTTCTTTGATACCTCCGGCTTCAGCGACGCCAGGCGCTTCGTCGGCCTGGGGAATTACGCCAAGCTGCTGAGCGACGAGGTGTTCTGGAAGGCGGGCGTCAATACGCTGCTGATCATGGTGGTCGGAGGCATCGCGGTGTTCCTGCTGGCATTCGGCTACACCATGATGATCAATTCCGGCATCCGCTGGCGCAAGCTGTTTCGCGCGGCGATTTTCATGCCCAATATTGTCGCTGTCGTCGCCATCACCAGTTTCTGGTCTTTCCTGTTCATGCCGCGTTACGGCTTGCTGTTCAGCCTGTTGAAGCATCTTCAGCTCGACACGCTGGCCGGCATCGCCTGGACTGCGCCGGAAAACGTGTTCTGGTCGATGCTGCTGGGGCTGGTCTGGCTCTCTTCAGGATTCTTCATGATCCTGATCATGGCGGGGGCAGACAAGATCCCTGCCGATATCTATGAGGCCGCGCGGCTGGACGGCGCCGGCCATGTCCAGGCCTTCCTGCACATCACTTTGCCGATGATCTGGGATGTGCTGGCGATTACCTATGTACTGTGGCTGATCCAGGCGTTGAAAACGATGGAGTTCCCCTACGCATTTGGCGGCCCCAATATCGACAGCAACTTGTACACCATGGCGATCTACCTGTATGTACAGGGCTTCGGCCAGCGCCAACCGATCTACGCGCTGGGCTACGCCACCGCGATCGGCGTCGTGATGCTGCTGGTCACCACTGCCATCACGCTGGCATGCCGCCGCCTGATGCGGCACGAACGGCTGGAGTATTGACATGGCGCCTATATCCCAACCCGGCGGCGCGGCCGAGACCGCGCGGTCGAGAATCTCGCGTCTTGCGGGCAGATTCAACGCCATGCAAGCCGTCTCTTACTTGCTGCTCACCTTGTCCAGCCTGTTCACTGTGTTTTTCTTTGGCTGGGTGGTGCTGGCGTCTTTCAAGAAAAACCGCGACCTCTTCAAGTTTCCATGGCGCCTGCCGGAAGCGTGGAGCATCGACAATTTCGTCAAGGTCTGGACCACCAACCAGTTCGGCGCCTACTTTTCCAACAGCATCGTGGTGGTGTGCCTGTCTGTGCTCATCTTGCTCATCGTCGCAACGCCGGCGGCATACGTCTTGTCGCGGGCGCGCTTCCGCGGGCGTGAGGGGATTACGAATTTTTTCATCGTCGGCATGGGAATTCCCGTGCCCTTGCTGTTCGTGCCGCTGTTCGTAACCCTGTCCTACATCCACCTGGCCGATACGCTGAGCGGCCTGATCCTTGTCTATATTGCCTTGTCGATCCCGTTTACCGTGTTTGTGCTGACCAGTTTCTTTTCCTCGCTGCCGCATGAACTGGAAGACGCGGCGATCCTGGACGGTTGCCGCGACTGGCAGGTTTTCTGGCATGTGATGCTGCCGCTGGCCATGCCCGGCGTGGCGACGGTGGCCTTGCTGAATTTCGTCTGGCTATGGAACGAATACCAGTTGTCGCTGGTATTGATCAACAGTCCGGAAAACAGGACTTTGTCGCTCGGGCTCTATTCGCTCATCAATTCCATGCAGTACTCCGGCGGCGATTGGGCCGCGCTGTTCGCCGGCGTCACCATCGTGACGGTTCCCACCGTCGTCCTGTATCTGTTCTTGTCGGAACGAATGATCGGCGGCATGACCATGGGCGGCGTGAAATAGCTGCAACTGGGACATCTCGCCGACCGGCGAGGCGCTAAATATAAAGCAACCGTGGAGAAAAAGATGGTTTCGGTAGTATTGAAAGACATACGGAAAACATATGAACACGTCGAGGTGCTGAAAGGCATTGAGCTGGATATCCAGGAGGGCGAATTCTGCGTGTTTGTCGGCCCCTCCGGCTGCGGCAAATCCACCTTGCTGAGAATGATCGCCGGCCTCGAATCGATTTCCAGCGGCGAGCTATGGATCGATGGCCAGCTCGCCAACGATATAGCGCCAGCCAAACGCGGACTGGCGATGGTGTTCCAGTCGTATGCGCTGTACCCGCACATGACTGTGGCAGAAAACATGGGTTTCGGGCTGCGCCTGGCGGGCAAGTCGAAGGCCGAGATTACGCAACGGGTGCTGGAGGTGGCAACGATACTCCAGCTCGAGCACCTGCTTGGCCGCAAGCCGAAAGCGCTGTCAGGCGGGCAGCGCCAGCGGGTTGCGATCGGCCGTGCCATTGCGCGTGACCCGAAAGTCTTCCTGTTCGATGAGCCGCTGTCCAACCTGGATGCGGAACTGCGGGCCAGGATGCGGATCGAGCTGGCGCGCCTGCATGAGCAGCTGGGTACCACGATGATCTACGTGACGCATGACCAGGTAGAAGCCATGACGCTGGCCGACAAGATTGTCGTGCTGGATGGCGGCATCGTCCAGCAGGTCGGTTCGCCGCTGGAACTCTACGCGCAGCCGGCCAACCGCTTTGTCGCCGGCTTCATCGGCTCGCCCAAGATGAACTTCATCGAAGCACAGACGACGGCGGACGCTTCCGCCATCCTGCTGGCGAACCAGCGTCAGGTGAAAGTCCAGCCGCCGCGCGCCGGCCTGCCCGGGCAAGGCGAGGCCGTCACCCTTGGCATCCGGCCGGAGCACGTGACGCTCTCCAAAAATGGTGCAATCGAGGGCGAAATCGAGGTGATCGAGCGGCTCGGCAGCGAAACCTATATCCACCTGAACATCGGCTTGGCGCTGCCGCTGGTGATCAAGGTCGCAGGTAATTCCACGGTCCGCCTGCATGAAAAAATCGCGGTAGACCTGATGGCCGATCAATGCCATCTGTTCGCCGCCGACGGACGCAGTTTCGTGAAATAGCTGTCAGCAGCCACTGTTGAACCTGGTAAATCAAGCATGACTTATGACTTAGCCTCTCTCCGAGGAGGCTCCACATCGTCAGCTGTCAGAGTGCCGGCTGATCATCAAAGAGGAAAGCAAATGAAAACTGAGCATTTGAAAAGCGGTAACCCCCTCGATGTCAGCCGGCCACAGCGACTGCTTCGGCAAATCGCCGCATTCGACTGGCGCATGCTTGCAGCGCTGCTTGCGGCATTGATGCTGGCGCTGTGCGGCCAGTCTGCCTTGGCCGGTAATGCTGCTTTTGCCATACCGGCTGGCGCGCAATCGCTGGCAACCGTTGCGCAGGGACAGGCGACATTCGCCGGAACCCCGCCCATGGGTTTCACCACCTGGGCGCGTTTCTTGTGCAACGCGCAGACGGCTTTGCCGTCTGCCACGCCGTTGCCGGCGAATGCGCCCTTGAACCAGGACCTGGGCAACCCCAGGAAATCGCATTATTCGTTTCAACACTTCATGCTTGACCAGGCGCAGGCCCTGGTCGATACAGGGTTGAGGGATAAGGGCTATACCCAGCTCAACGTCGACGACTGCTGGATGGATAAGGAAGAGCGCGGCAATCCTGCTGCGCTCCAGGGCGGGCGGGCCTGGGTGTACGGCAACTGGTGGACCCTGAACGATCCGTCTCAGCCGCAGTCCGCCACCAACAATTACAGCAATTTCCTGAAAAACAACCAGCCCGGATTTGACAGTGACCTGACAAATTACGTGAGCTATATACATGGCCTGGGCATGAAAGTCGGCCTGTATAGCAGCTCCGGCCAGACAACCTGCCAGGTCTATCCGGCCTCAGGCGGCAATGAAACGAATGACGCTGCCGCATTTGCAAAGTGGCGCATAGATTTTCTGAAGTATGACAACTGTGGCGCAGGGGGCGGCGGCACCAAAACCAATGTGCAGAAGATGGCTGCCGCACTGGCCGCACAATCAGGCAGCGGCAGCAGCCCGAAGATTCTTTTCGATATTTCATTGCCGGCGGCGTTTGGTCAGCAAAGCGCGCAGTTCTACGATGTGATGGATTTCGTGCGCGGCTACGGGCAAATGTGGCGCGTTAGCGGCGACATAGCCAATTATTCAGTCGACCCGACCACCGGTTACGCAGTAGACCCATGGACCACCTCGGGCGGCTATGACGCCGGCATTTATCCCAGCTTCCGGCAGGCGGCGAACCTTGCCCGCTATGTCGCTCCTGCACGCTGGAACGACCCCGACCAGCTGCTGATCGGCGACAATGGCCAGACCGCCGATGAAGAACGCAGCCAGTTCGCGCTGTGGTCCATCCTGGGGGCGCCCTTGATCCTGAGCACCGACATCCGCAAGCTCACGGCCGCCAACCTGAGCGAGATCGGCCACGTGCCCATGTACAACGCCAACGAGCATCTGGACGATCACTTCCGCTCGGCCCTCAAGACTCTTTCCAATGCGGCGATCATCAAGGTCGATCAAGACCCGCTTGGCGCCGGCGGCTACATCGCCTGGCAATCGACCGCGGCGGCCGATAGCGGCATGGACATCGTGGTCAAGCCTCTCGCCAACCACGATACCGCGGTCGTGGTCCTGAACAAAGGCGCAAGCGCATCTGCGGCCACCACGTTCAGCCTGGCCACCCTTGGCTATCCCGCTTCCGCAGCCGCCGGCACGACAGTGACCATCACCGACCTCTGGTCGGGAACCAGCACCGTTTCGGCGGCCAATACTTTCAAGGTGCCGGCGCTGCCGGCCCACGGCAATGCCATGTACCGGATTTCCGTGGCCGCCAGCCAGGCGCCGGTTGACATCGCGCCGACCGGGCCGATTTTCGTTAACGAGGCGACAGGTCTTTGCCTGGCCGGGCATGCCGACGGCAGCTCGCTGACGATTGAAAGCTGCAACGGCGGAGCTCAGCAGTTATGGCAACGGGACTTGAAAAATAACCGCGTCTGCCTGTCCGGGCAAGCCTCCTGCCTGACGGCGGACAGAGGGCAGGCGGTGCTGAAAGCGCGTGACCTGAGCAACCAAGGCCAGGATTTCACTTATTACCTCAATGGCATGCTGGTCAACGCCAAGCCGGCCAGCGGAGCGGCGGCATCGTATCCGGTCATCGGCAACACGCAATGCCTGGATATCTCTTACGGCCGGCTGACGCCGTCGTCAACGGTCGCGATCTATCCATGCAACAGCGGCGTGCCGCCGACGGACCAGACCATTCCTGCGCAGATCAATCAGCTCTGGTCGGCGCCGGGCGCCGCCGACAAGCCGGCGCTGGCTTCACGCCGTTGAGTTGATAAAGGCACGATCGCGCCTGGGTTCTGGCGGGGCCGTGCCTTGCATGCAAGCAGGTGCAGGGCTATCCAGTCATTCGACCAGACGCTTCAGTTGGTATTGCTTAGCTAATTTTGGCGTGGCAGGATTGCCGCCAGTGTTTCACCTTGCATCGGCTGCACCGCACCGATGGATAGATCAGGCAGATTACTTAACGCGCTGCCCCTCCGCGTTGATCACCACTTCGCCGTCTTCTTTGGCAAACGCAGCCTTTTGTGGCAATGGAAGGATATCCAGCACCAGCTCGGACGGGCGGCATAGGCGGGTGCCGTTCGGCGTGACGACGAATGGCCGGTTGATCAGGATCGGATGCGCCAGCATGGCGTCCAGCAATTGCCTATCCGTCAGGTCTGGCGCATCCAGCCCAAGTTCAGCATAGGGTGTGCCCTTTTGCCGAATGGCCTCGCGTACCGTCAGGCTGCTGTCGGCGATCAGCCTGGCGAGTGTTTCCAGTGATGGCGGTTGCTTCAAGTATTCGATCACTTCAGGCTCGACACCGGTATTGCGTATCAACGCCAATGTATTGCGAGATGTGCCGCATTCGGGGTTGTGATAAATCGTCATTTTCATGGTTCAGCTTTCCGTAAGGCCGGCGGCTAGTCAGCCGGTCATGTATCAACGTCCTTCGTACCAGCCTTGGGTGCGGTTCACGATGCCGACAATCAGCAGCATGACGGGCACCTCGATCAATACCCCAACTACGGTAGCGAGCGCAGCGCCGGATTTGAAGCCAAACAGGCTGATCGCTGCTGCCACGGCCAGCTCGAAGAAATTAGAGGCGCCGATCAACGCAGAGGGGCAAGCAATCGCATGCTTTTCGCCGACGATTTTATTGAGCCAGTAAGCCAGCGCGGAATTGAAGAAGACCTGTATCAAGATAGGAATCGCCAGCAATGCAATGACCAGCGGCTGGTCGATGATCGCATTGCCCTGGAAGGCAAACAGCAGAACCAGGGTCAGCAACAGCGCCGCAATCGACCAGGGCTGGATGCGTTCCATCAGCTTGTCAAAATTGGCCTGGCCACCGCGCAGGAGAGATTTGCGCCAGAGTTGCGCGATGATTACGGGCGCCACGATATACAGCATCACCGAGGTCAGAAGCGTTGCCCATGGCACGGAAATGCTGGACACGCCCAGCAGCAGAGCGACCAGCGGCGCAAATGCGAACACCATGATCAGATCGTTCATCGCAACCTGCGACAGCGTGAAGTACGGATCGCCGCCTGTGAGCCGGCTCCATACAAACACCATGGCTGTGCATGGCGCCGCCGCCAGAAGGATCAGGCCGGCTACGTAGGAATCGAGTTGATCAGCGGGCAGATATGGCGCAAACCAATGGCGGATAAATATCCAGGCAAGCAATGCCATCGAAAATGGTTTGACAGCCCAGTTGATGAACAAGGTAACGCCGATGCCGCGGACATGTCCTTTGACCTGGTTCCAGGCGGAGAAATCGATCTTCAGCAGCATGGGAATAATCATCACCCAGATCAGGCCGCCGACCGGCAGATTTACCTTTGCAATTTCTAGCGAGCCTATCGTTTGCACCCCAACAGGAAAGAGCTGCCCAAGCAAGATGCCGGCAACGATGCAAAGCGCCACCCAAACGGTCAGATATCGCTCAAAAAAATTCATGGAACCGCCCGCAGTACGCCGGTTGGCATCTGCCCGGTCGTCTGCGGCGGCGGAGACAGGCGCGGGCTTCATGACGCCGCGTCTTCCGGAGTGAGGCAGGCAAAATTGCGAGTAGGCGTGCAGGGATTGCCCCCGCAGCAGTTATCGGTCAAAAATGCGAGCAGGCCGCTCATGGTTGCAAAGTTCGCGGAGTAGATCACGAATCGTCCTTCATGACGAGACGTCACCATATCGGCGTGCGTCAGCTCTTTCATGTGGAACGATAGCGACGATGGGGATATGCCGATGGCTTCGCTGATCTTGCCAGCGGGCAGGCCGTTAGGCCCGGCTTGTACCAATGCACGAAAGATCGCCAGGCGCGAATCTTGAGCAAGCGCCGCTAGGGCGGCAACAGCTGAATTTGTTTTCATATTTCAATAATAATTGAAATATTGAGTAAATCAAGCGTTTATTGCGTTTCATGAAAGCCCAAAAGCTACTGAGTTGCGTTGGATCAGTCCAAGCGATGCTTGCTCTCTTATTGGTCGGTACATCGGGATTTTGTTGCTCTCGCGACTGCTCAAGAACGGGAAATCGCCGACAGCAGCACGCCAGCCCCAACGAAAGCGCCCCCCGATACCTGATTGACCAGCTTCAGGCGCCGCGCGCTGCTGAGCCAGCCTGACAGCCGGGCGCCGCCGCTGGCATAGGCGAACTGCCAGCACGCTTCAATCACGAAAAACGTCGCTGACAGGATGGCGAGCTGAGGGCCTTGGGACAGCTTGGCATCTATGAATTGAGGAAACAAGGCGGCGAAGAAAATGAACGCCTTCGGATTGCTCAATGCCACCCAGAAGCCGGTGCGGAACATTGTCCAGGGCTTGTGCTTGCCGCCGCCTTCGGGGTTTTCTTGCAATTGCTGCGGCATGGTGCGCCAGGTTTTGATGCCCAGGTAGACCAGGTAGGCGGCGCCGGCATATTTCACGATCGAGAATAGTTTTTCCGAAGTCGCCAGCAGGACGCCCAGGCCGGCGACCGAGCAGATCATGATCAACCCCAGCCCGCACATCAGTCCGAGGCAGGTTGCAACCGTGCGCCGCACGCCATGGTGGATGCCATGGGTCATCGCCAGCAGCATGTTGGGCCCCGGCGTGGCTGAAATGAAGAATACGGTAGTGACGAATAGCAGCCAGGTCTTGAGGAGCACGGTATTTTCCCGATGTGGATTTTTGAAAAGGCAGTATACCCAGATTGAAGCTTTTCACCGGAACGGGCGTTCGGCACGCCAATGCCTTTCTGGCAGACGAAGCGCCACTGTTGTCATCCGGAAAAGTTCGGTCATAATGGACGCCCCGGCGTTTTGCCGGCCGCTAGTCCGGCGCTAGCGTCACATCGCACTTGATCCGGTCTATTACATTCATTCATCGTATTAACCCACATAGCCATCGATATGAAATTGTCTTCCAAAGGTCTCGCCCTCATCGGTTCCCTGCTGGTGGCGCAGCCGCCAGCGATCATGGCGCAAACTGCGGCCAAAACAGCAGGCGGCTATGAGCTGCCGCCGCTGCCTCTGCAAGCCGTGGTGGATGCGCCGCTGCCGCCGCAGTTGTCGGTGAGTCCGCGGCGCGACCTGCTGGCATTGACGCAGACGCCGTCCTTGCCCGGCATCGACGCCGTCGCCCAGCCCGAGCTGAAGCTGGCGGGCTTGCGCATCAACCCGCGCACCTATGCGCAAAGCCGCTTTTCCTTTGGCAGCGATCTGCAGTTGCTGGATATCGCCAGCGGCAAGGAAATCCGTCTGCAGGGTTTGCCGCAGCCGCTGGCTATCGCCAGTTCAAGCTGGTCGCCGGACCAGCGCTATATCGCTTTCAATCAGGTCGATGCCAAGGCCGGCGCCAATGAGCTATGGCTGGTCGATGTCGCCGCGCGCCGCGCGCATCGCTTGACCAAGCTGTCCTTGAATACGGTCGCGGGAAACGGCTATCGCTGGATGCCGGACAGCCGGCAGCTGCTGGTGCAACTGCGGGTGGAAGGTGCGGCGCCGCTGTCGGACGGCATTCCGCGCGGCCCGAATACGCAGATGACGCTGGCGGGTGCCGGCGTCAAGAGCAATCCTACCTATCAGGATCTGTTGAAGAACGAGGACGATGCGCTCACGCTTGAGCATTATTTGTGCGCGCAGGCGGCGCTGATCGACCTGGACGGCAAGGTCGTCAAGCTGGGAGAGCCGGCGTTGACGCTGGCGTTGGAGCCGTCGCCGGACAGCCGTTATGTGCTGCGCCAGCGCATCGAGCGGCCGTTTTCCTACCAGGTGCCGGTTACCAGTTTTCCGCGCCGGATCGAGGTGCTGGACCGCAGCGGCAAGCTGGTCAAGCAAATCGCCAGCCTGCCGCTGGTGGAAGGCCTGCCGACCGGCAACGACGCCGTGCCTACCGGTGTGCGCAGGATAGACTGGCGCAACGATGCGCCGGCCACCCTGGTCTGGGCAGAGGCGCAGGATGGCGGCGATCCGGCGCGCCAGGCTGAGGTTCGCGACCTGGTGCTGATGCAGGCGGCGCCGTTCGAGCAGGCGCCGCAGACGCTGGCGCGTCTGAATTCGCGCTATGCCGGTATCCACTGGGGCAATGGCGAGCTGGCGCTGCTGAACGAGTACTGGTGGAAGAGCCGGCAGGTCAAGGAATGGCGTATCGCGCCGGACCATCCAGAGCGGGCGCCGCAACTGATACGCGAAGGTTCGTCGGAAGACCGCTACAAGGATCCCGGCAGGCCGGTCACGGTGCGCGACGAGCATGGCGAAACGCGCCTGCTGGTGAGCGCCGACGGCGACAGCATCTTCCGTATCGGCAGCGGCGCATCGCCGGAAGGCGACCGGCCTTTCCTCGACAAGGTCAGCTTGCAAACGCTGCAGGCCACGCGTCTGTTCCATTCACAAGCGCCGTACTACGAAGCGCCGCAGGTGCTGCTGGACGATAGCGGCCGGCGGCTGCTGACAGCGCGCGAGTCGCCCACCGAGCCCGGCAATTTTTTCGTGCGCGAGCTCGGTGCGGATGTGCAGTCGGCGCCGCGCGCGCTGACGCATTTCCCGCATCCGACGCCGCAGCTGCAAGGCGTCAGCAAGCAGCTGATCCGCTATAAGCGCAAGGATGGCGTGGAGCTGACCGGCACCTTGTTCTTGCCGCCCAATTACGATGCCAAGCGCGATGGTCCGCTGCCGATGCTGATGTGGGCTTATCCGGCCGAATACAAATCGGCCGAAGCGGCCAGCCAGACGACCGATTCACCGTATCGTTTCAATCGCATCGGTTTCTGGCGGCCCCAGGCTTTCCTGGCCATGGGCTACGCCGTGTTCGATGAGTTTTCGGTGCCGATCGTCGGCGAAGGCAGCAAGGAACCGAACGACACTTACGTGGCGCAGCTGGTCGCCAGCGCCGAGGCGGCGGTGGATGAAGTTGTGCGGCTGGGCGTCGCCGACCGCGACCGCATTGCGGTCGGCGGCCATTCCTACGGCGCCTTCATGACGGCCAATCTGCTGGCGCATACGCGTTTGTTCAAGGCCGGCATCGCCCGCAGCGGCGCCTACAACCGTACGCTGACGCCGTTCGGTTTCCAGGCCGAGGAACGCAATTACTGGCAAGCCAGGGACGTCTACCAAGCCATGTCGCCGTTCAATTATGCCGACCGGATCAAGGATGCCTTGCTGATGATTCACGGCGAGCAGGACAATAATCCCGGCACCTTCCCGGTGCAGAGCGAGCGCATGTATGCGGCCATCAAGGGCCTGGGCGGGACAGCGCGTCTGGTCATGCTGCCGAACGAAGCGCATGCCTATCGCGCACGCGAATCGATCATGCAGATGCTGGCCGAATCGAACCGCTGGCTGGAAACCTATATCGGACCGGGCAAGCCCGCAGTGCAACCCTGAAGCAATATCGCGGCAATGAAAAACAGGGGCGCTTGACGTCCCTGTTTTTCATCCAGGCCATGTTGTTTCAACATGCATTATTGAAATTGGAATGTAAAAACGACATGAAACAAATTCGGCTTGATTGACTCATATAGATAGACCTGCATCATCGGGTCGCTTAATTTGATCGTCACAGAAGGATGTTCTTCATATGAGGAAGCCACATGTCTGATAAAAACAGAAAATTTCAGAAGCTTGCACTGGCGTGTACGCTGCTTTGCCTGCCTCCTTTTATCTACGCGGCAGAAACCTCCGCCGCAACCGAGGGGACGCCGGACCGCAACGGCAGCTATGCCTCGGTCGCGCTCGGCAACGGCATCCTCTACGGCGTCGGCATGGATGGCCAGAAGCCCATGCGCTGGCGCGCGGCGGAAATCAGGTTCGGACAGGATGTCGATTTCTTCGGGCGCATGCCGGCAGGCGATACGATGCGGCTCGATTATGTGTATTACAACGAAGGCCATCCCGACAATAACCATCGCGACGGCTATGCCTTGCAGGCGGTGTACCGGAAAAACCTGCAGCCGCATTTCGGCCTGGAACTTGGCGCCGGTCCCTATTTCAGCATGAACAGAACCACGGTCAACGGCGCCGAGCACGATGACGCGCGCCTGGGAGCTTTGCTGTCTGTGGCGCTGCTTGGCCGACTGGACCAATATTCGCCCGGCTTGAGCATACGGCTGGCGTATAACCATGTGCTCACACCCGGAGCGCCTTCCTCGGATGCCTTGCTGCTGGGCATCGGCAAGGAGCTCGGCGCCGCGCATGTGAGCGCGCCTGATGCAGCCGCCGACCATTCGTTGTGGCTGGCGGCGCTGGGAGGTTTTGCGCAGACCAATCAATCGGGACCGGGGAAACGTTTCAGTTACGCGCTTGAAGCAAAAAAATATTACGGGCAATGGGCTGCCTCGGTTTCCGGCATAGAGGAAGGCGACGACGGGGTAAGAGTGGACCGCAAGGGCGTGGCGATGCAAGGCTGGTATGTGCAGCCGATTGCCGAGCATTGGGATATCAGCGCCGGCGCCGGCCCTTATCTGGCGGCCAATAAAAGGGATGGCGGCGATTGGCGAGTCAACGGCCTGATCACCTTGCAGCTTGGGCGCGATCTTGGCAGCAACCTGAAAGGCTTTGCCAGTTTCGGGCGCGCGGTTACCTTCAGGAATAAAAACGACGCCGACCTGATGACAGTCGGCGTCATGAAACGCTTTGATCTCTGAGGCTGCTTTTCTGATCCTCAGTGCAAGGGTTCGGCCAGCTTGTTGTCATCCATGCTGCGTCCCAGCACCACCCAGAAGATGCACAGGGAGAGCATGCCGGCGACGGCATAGACAGAGACATCGAGATAGTTGCCGCCGATTTTCAGCGGGATCAACGGAGCGTCGGTGGTGCAGATCATGTTGGCGGCGTACATGCCGACATAGTGCATGCTGCACACCGCGAGCGCCATCACCAGCGCCGCCGCTATCCTGTGCAATAGCTGGTGCAGGTTAAAGGCCAGCCACAGCGCGGCGCTGGCGGCGACGATGGCGATCACCATGGAGATCGCGACTGTGGTGAGATTCAATGACATGGTGGCGCGCAGGTTCATTGCATACATGCCCATGTAGTGCATGACGCAAACGCCCACGCCTGCCAGCAGGCTGCCGGCCAGCCAGCCGCCGATCTTGAACTTGCCGTGGCTGCCTGCCAGATACAGCGCAATGCCGGAAATCAGGATGGCGGCCAGCAGCGATGCCAAGGTGAGCCAGACGTCGTAGGCAATCGGGACGGACAGGCGATAAGCCTGCATGGCAAGGAAATGCATGGACCAGATGCCGATGCCGCCCAGCGAGGCGGCGGCGCAGACAGTCATGCCCAGGTCCAGCGTGCCGTCTTTGCGGAACATGGATTTGGCGCATTGCAGAGCCAGTAACGCGCCCCAGAATGAAATCAGGTACGACAGCAGCACTAGCGCAGCGTCATACCTGGGCGTCAACAACTGGCCTAGCAATGGATCCATGGTTTTCTCCCTGTTTGAACATGAGCGGCAAGCGGCGCATGGCTGCATCTCTTGCCATTGTTTTTGCAGCTATATTGTTTTTAATTTAAGTAATGCGTACTGCGCCGTGGCCTATATCTCTACCCGGATATATATTTCCACGTAGAAATAATATAGGGCTTAAGTTTCTCGCTGACAATATGTGCGGGGAAATAATTTGGTAACGTATTGTTGGGCAGGAGCCGCAGCCGGACAGAGGCCGGCGACAGGGGCCCGCTCTGTGTTTTTCTGTTTTTTCTGTTGGAATACAGGCGGTGGAAAGGGATGAAAGCGACAAATGTATAACCGGGCGCGCCAGTATGGGTACAATGTGCGGTTCATTCATCCAATTGACTGCGTGTTGCCGGATCCCGGTAGACGGCAGGTCTTTCTTTTTCTGGTCTCATCCAAATTATGGCTGTCATTTCTATCTCCAATGCGCAACTCGCATTTGGTCATGTCGCGTTGCTGGACCGCGCGGAATTTTCTCTGGAAGCAGGGGAGCGGGTCGGCCTGATCGGCCGTAACGGCACCGGCAAATCGTCGCTGCTGAAAACCATCGCCGGCGTCTCCAAGCTGGACGACGGCTTGATGGTGATGCAGCAGGGGATCAAGATCGCCTACGTCGATCAGGAACCGCATTTTGAATCGGACATGTCGGTATTCGACGCCGTCGCCGCTGGCATGGGCGAGATGCAGGCCCTGCTGAACGAATACGATGCGCTCACCGGCCAGTTCGGCGGCGACAACGACGACGCCATCATGGAGCGCATGCACGAGATCCAGAGCAAGCTCGATGCCGCCGACGCCTGGAGCCTGACCAACAAGGTCGAAACCACGCTGGACCGCCTCAACCTCGACAAGAGCCTGCTGATGGGCCAGCTTTCCGGCGGTATGCAAAAGCGCGTGGCGTTGGCTTGCGCCCTGGTCAGCACGCCGGACGTCCTGCTGCTGGACGAGCCGACCAACCATCTGGATTTCAGCTCGATCATGTGGCTGGAAGGTCTGCTGCGCGACTACAAGGGCAGCGTGCTGTTCATCACCCATGACCGCAGTTTCCTGGATAACGTCGCCACCCGCATCATCGAACTGGATCGCGGCCGCATCTTGTCCTTCCCCGGCAATTTCACTGCCTACCAGGTGCGCAAGGCCGAGCAGCTGGAAAACGAAGAAGTCGAGAACGCCAAGTTCGACAAATTCCTGGCGCAGGAAGAAATCTGGATCCGCAAAGGCGTGCAAGCGCGCCGCACCCGCGACGAAGGCCGAGTACGCCGGCTGGAAGCCTTGCGCCTGGCGCGCAGCGCACGGCGCGAGCAGCAAGGCCAGGTCAAGCTGGATGTCTCCTCCGGCGAACGCTCCGGCAAGATCGTCGCCGAGCTGACCGACATCAACAAGGCATACGGCAGCAAGGTGATCGTGAATAATTTCACCGCCACCATCCTGCGCGGCGACAAGGTCGGCCTGATCGGCCAGAACGGCGCCGGCAAGACCACTTTGCTGAAACTGATCCTGGGCGAAGACCAGCCGGACAGCGGCACGGTCAAGCAGGGCACCAAATTGCAGATCGCGTATTTCGACCAGATGCGCGCGCAGCTGAATGAAGACGCCAGCCTGGCCGACACCATCGCGCCGGGCAGCGACTGGGTCGAGATCAACGGCCAGCGCAAGCATGTGATGACTTACCTGAACGATTTCCTGTTCGCGCCGGAACGTGCGCGCTCGCCGGTCAAATCGCTTTCCGGCGGCGAGCGCAACCGCCTGCTGCTGGCGCGTCTTTTCGCCAAGCCGGCAAACGTGCTGGTGCTGGATGAACCGACCAACGATCTGGATATCGATACGCTGGAACTGCTGGAAGAACTGCTGGAAGACTACAACGGCACCGTATTCCTGGTCAGCCATGACCGCACCTTCCTCGATAACGTGGTGACGCAGGTGATTGCTGCCGAAGGCGATGGCATGTGGCGCGAATATGTCGGCGGCTATACGGATTGGGAACGCGTGCGTCCCAGCCAGTCGGCGGTGATCGCCAAGGCCAAGAGCGAAGCGAAAGCCGAAGTGAAGCCAGCCGAGCCGGCCGCGCCGGTAGCCAAGCAGAAAAAGCTGAGCTACAAGGAACAGCGCGAACTGGAAGAGCTGCCTGTACTGATCGCCAAGCTGGAAGCAGAACAAAAGACGATTACCGGCCAGCTGGAAGATCCCGATCTGTACAAGCAGAAGCCGGAAGAAGTGAAGCGCCTCAACGAGCGTTTTGCGGAAATCGACGGCTTGCTGCTGGAGAGCCTGGAAAAGTGGGAAGTGATCGAGGCGCGCAGCAAGGGCTGATGCAGCAAGGATTGACGCAGCAAGAGGGGGCGGCGACGATGAGTGGAGAATATGTGTTTCCGGTGATTCACACCGAGCGCCTGTTGTTGCGCGAGACGGTCGAACAAGACGCTGAAGCTATCTTTGCGATTCACGGCAACCCCGATCTGATGCGCTGGTTCGGCACCGATCCGCTGCCTGACCTGGCTGCGGCGCAAGGCTTGATCAGGAAATTCGCCAGCTGGCGCCTGGATGAGAATCCGGGCACGCGCTGGGCGATCCAGTCCCGCCGGCAGCCTGGCTTGCTTGGCACCTGCGGCTTGTTCAGATGGAACCCGGCATGGCGCAAATGCATGATCGGTTATGAGCTGGCGGCGCACGCGCAGGGGCAGGGCTATATGCGGGAAACGTTGTCCGCCGTGATGAGCTGGGGCTTTCAGCACATGGCGCTGAACCGCATCGAGGCCATGGTCCACCCCGATAACCTGGCGTCGCTCAAACTGTTGCGCCAGCTTGGCTTTGTCGATGAAGGATGTTTGCGCCAGGCAGGGTACTGGCGCGGCCAGTATCACGACATGCTGCAGTTGTCGCTGCTGCGCAGCGAGTGGCCGGCGGCGGTCGCTGCATGATTTAAACCGAGTTAAACGACGTCCAGCTAATTCAGGCGCCGGCTGGCTTCGCGCAAGTCGATGACCTGCTGCCGCAAGAGCGCCGCATCAGCTGCATGCGGCCGCTGCGCCAGATAGTATTCCAGATCTTCCAAAGCGGCTTGCGGACAATCCAGTTGCGCAAAGGCCTGCCCGCGGTCGCGCCGTTCGACAGCGTCGTCCGGCAGCAGGATCAGGAGCCGTTGCTGCACTTCCAGCAGCCTTCGCCAGTGATTGCCTTGTTGATAAATCGCTTTCAGGTTGCGCAGTACGCGCACCAGGATGTCATGCGGATGGGCTGCCTGCAGATAGCTGATCAGGGACAGCCTGCTGGCCGCTCTTTCTTCATCGTTGCTGGTCGGCAGATAAGGCTCCAGCCGTTCTTCCAGCTCCTCGCGCGACAAGCTGGCGCCGTTGGCAGGGTCGATCATGATGTCGCCCGACGGCACTGTCAGTTTCATCAGGAAATGGCCAGGGAACGAGACTCCTTGCACCGGCAGTCCAACCTGCTGCGCCAGTTCGATATAGATCAGCGCTAGCGAGATCGGAATGCCGCGCCGCTTGGCGATGACCCGGTGCAGGTAGCTGTTGTCGGTATCGTAATAATGATTGACGTTGATCGCGAATCCCAGCTCCTGGTAGAAAAAGTGATTTAGCGAACGTAGTTTCTGGATAGCGGTGGTATCTGCCGCCAGGCGCTGGCGCAAGGTGTTGGCCAGCCGGTCCATCTCGTTTTGCGGAGCGTCGAAATCCAGCTGGGGATAGACATCCTGGGCAATCGCCAGCGCTGCCTCGAACAAGGGAACATCGCTGGCGGGCTGCACCAGCGAGGTAAAGTATTCCAGAGATGTGATCGTCATGACCCCTATCCTAGTGGACTGTTACAGCCAAATCAAGAGCGCGTGCCGTGTACGCGCCCTTCGCTCTCGATTCGATTGTAACAGTCCACCGGCAAACTATTTTCTCTGACGCTGACGTCCTAGCGTGCAATCCGTTTGAAATCCTGGAAACGGAATCCCATGGCCAGCAGCGCCCCAAAGTAAGTCGCTCCGCAGGCCGCCATCACGGCAAACAGAGCGCCGATCCGCATCAGCGAACTGGTGTGCGGTCCGGTCCAGTCAAATTGCTGCGAGCTCCAGAGGGCGACGCCAGCCATCAGGAACAGGGCGCCGAGCAGGCGCAGGAAGTAGCGGATCCAGCCGGCGTCCGGCTTGTAGATGCCGCGCCGCATCAGGCTCCACAGCAGGAAACCGGCGTTCAGGCAAGCGCCGATGCTGATCGACAGCGCCAGCCCGGCCACCGCGAAGATTGGCACGAACACGTAGTTCATCAGCTGGGTGGCGATGAGGACGCCGACGGCAATCTTGACCGGGGTCCGGATATCCTGCTTGGCATAAAAGCCCGGCGCCAGGATTTTCACCACGATCAGGCCGATCAGGCCGACGCCGTAGGCGATCAACACCTGGCTGGTGACGGCAACCGAAGCGGCGTCGAATTTACCGTGCTGGAACAGGGTAGAGGTCAGCGGCACTGACAAGGTAGCCAGTCCGACCGCGGACGGTAGCGCCAGCAGGAAGGTCAGGCGCAGGCCCCAATCCAGCAGCGATGAATATTCGGTGAGGTCTTTGTCGGCATTCGCTTTCGACAGGCTGGGCAGCAAGATGGTGCCCAGCGCGACGCCCAGCAGGGCGGTCGGGAATTCCATCAGGCGATCGCCATAGGTCAGCAGCGACACGCTGCCGTGGCCCAGGCGCGAGGCGATATTGGTGTTGATCAGCAGGCTGATCTGCGCCGCCGAGACGGCAAATACCGCCGGCCCCATTTTTTTCAGCACCCGTTGCACGCCAAGGTCGCGCAAGCCGGTCATGGGATTCATCGCCAGCCGCGGCAGCATGCCGACCTTGATCAGCGCCGGCAGCTGGATCGCTACCTGCAATATGCCGCCGACCAGCACCGCGAACGCCATGGCGTAAATCGGATGCTGCATATAGGGCGCAACGAACAGCGAAGCGACAATGAAGGCCAGGTTCAGCAGGACCGAAGTGAAGGCCGGGATCTTGAATTCATGCCAGGTATTGAGCACGCCGCCGGCCAGCGCCACGAAGGACATGAAGCCGATGTAGGGAAACATGACCCGCGTCATGAAGATCGAGGCGCCCAGCACATCCTTGTTGTCGCCCAGGCCGGGGGCAATGAAATACACCAGCGCCGGCGTAGCGAGGATGCCGATGATGCAGGTGAGCAGCATGGCCCAGGTCAGCACAGTGGCGACGTGGTCGACCAGCTGCTTGGTGGCGACTTCGCCTTTCTGGTTCTTGTATTCGCCCAGGATAGGCACGAAGGCTTGTGAAAAAGCCCCTTCGGCAAACAGCCGGCGCAACAGGTTGGGGATACGGAAAGCGATGGCGAAGGCGTCGGTATAGCCGTCGGCGCCGAAGGCGCGCGCGTAGAGAATTTCGCGAATCAGGCCTGTCACACGCGACACCATGGTCATGCCAGAGACGGTGGCAAGCGTTTTATGCAAGTTCATGGAGCGGCATTATAGCTGGAGCGCATCGACTGCCGCAGCTTTCTCGGGGATCGGATACGTTGTTGTTTTGATCATCATTCTGTGGGGGAGGTATGCAGTGGAGGGATGCCAGCTGTGATAAGCTGCGCTCCGGAATGTTCCCGCCGCAGGCTTGATGCAGGATGGTCATTCTGCCATGTGTGCTTTCTTGCGACAGAATTGCTTTGGATGCAAGAGGTATTTGCCTGTTCTGTAAAAACTGGTTATAATCCGTGGCTTTACAGAATTCTGCGCCGCGGTCAGGTTTGCCGCGTAAGCATTCCCGACCTCGTTTTAGGAAATATAAATGGCAAATACCGCACAAGCACGTAAGCGTGCTCGTCAAGCAGTTCAGCAAAACCTGCACAACTCCAGTCAGCGTTCGACCCTGCGTACAGCGATCAAAGCTGCCCGCAAGGCAATCGAAGCCGGCGGCGACAAAGCTGCAGCAGCGCTGGTTCTGCAAAAATCCGTATCGGTCATCGACCGTATCGCGGACAAGAAGATCATCCACAAGAACAAGGCTGCACGCCATAAGAGCCGTCTGAACGCTGCTCTGAAAGCGCTGGCTGCTTAATTAGTAATTAACCGCCGGCCTGCCGGCGGATTTTACTAGCTTGTTGCTGGATCAAGAAAAACCCTGCATAAGTCATCTTATGCAGGGTTTTTCTGTTTGATTTTTTCGATTCCTCCGGCCCGGCCAGGCGGCCGGACTGCGGCCTGGCCCGCTTGCTTACTGTGGCAAGCCTTCGATCACAGTGCCCGGCTTGATGTTCTTTTCCTTGAACCAGCCTTTGTTCATTTCCAGCGCATAGGATGCCGCTCCCTGGGCGCAATGCGAATCCAGCGTCTGCGCTTTCATTTCCTCGACGTTCAGGATCGCACCTTTTTTATCAATGAAGGCCACCGACAGCGGGATCAGCGTGTTCTTCATCCACATGCAGATGCCGGCCGGCGCGTCGAACACGAATACCATGCCTTCGTTGTTGCCCATCCGCTTGCGGAACATCAGACCTTGTTCGCGCTGGTCTTCGCTGCGCGCAACTTCCGCCTTGATGACGTGGATGCCGATGTTCAGCGGCGTGGTGGGGAGTTGCTGCTGGCTTTCCTGCGCTGCGGCCGGCAGGGCGGCGATAAGGGCAAAGCTTGCGGTAACTGCTGTGGTGACTGCTGCGAGGGAAACGGTGCGGATTTTTTTCATGTCGGTAAAGCTCCTTTGGGATAGGGAGATTATACAGAGAGCTAAATCGGCGGAGGGGCGGCGGCGCTGGGTATGTGTGTTTCAGGACGTAAAAAAAGGCAGGACTGGCCTGCCTTTCTCGTAAAGCTGATGCCGGAATTACTTGGCAGGAGCGTCAGCAGCTGGAGCTTCAGCTTTTTCAGCCTTTGCTTTAGCAGCTTTCTTAGCCTTCTTGACTTTGTGTGTAGTCTTCTTGGCAGCTGGAGCCGATGCTTCTGCAGCGGCGGCAGCAGGTGCTGCAGGAGCAGCTGGGGCTGCATCGGCAGCGAATACGGAAGTAGCGAACAGGCCAGCAACCAGAGCAGCGATCAGTTTGTTCATTTTGGTATCCATTCTTTAGCGAGTTAATCAATCATGATTCACTTGAATCACTGCGAATAACGACGCTCGGAAGTAGATGGTTGACAGGTTTTTTTTAATTACGCAGATATCTGTATCAAATTGTATCAACGGCGTATCCGCAATCTCTCTCACTTATTTTTTCAAGCCGCTCAATTCGCCTGGATCGATTTCCATAGCCTCACCTGGCCACAGCGGATGGCTTTGCAGCGATACCTGTCCGATCGCGACCCGCACCAGCCGCAAGGTCGGCAGGCCGACCGCCGCGGTCATGCGCCGCACCTGGCGGTTTTTTCCTTCGGTCAGGGTCAGCGCCAGCCAGCTGGTAGGCTTGTCATGGCGCGCGCGGATCGGCGGATCGCGCGGCCACAGCCAGTCCGGTGCTTCCACCAAGCGCGCCTGGCACGGCAGGGTAATAAAATCGCCGAGATCGATGCCGCCGCGCAGGCGCGCCAGCTGCGCCGGATCAGCTATTCCCTCGACCTGCGCCAGATAAGTCTTCGGCTGTTTCAGCGCCGGGTGACTAATATTATGTTGCAGCTGGCCGTCGTCGGTGAGCAGCAGCAGCCCCTCGCTGTCTGCATCAAGGCGCCCCGCAGGATAAATATCGGGAATATCGATATAGTCGGCGAGGGTGGGGCGGCTGGGATGCGCCGAGAACTGGCACATGACTTGGAACGGTTTATTGAATAGGATTAGAGGCATGGCGCTAGTGTCGCAAAAACATAGCGGCTAGTAAAATACTAGTGCATAATACGAAATGCTTGTCTTATGTCTTATATAAGACCATCCATGATTCAACACCCGTCTAGTAGCATTTCACCTCCCAACTCCGGAGATACTGATGTCTCAACATATCCAAGTGCCTGCTGAAGGCAAAAAAATCACTGTTAACGCTGACTATTCGATCAACGTCCCCGACAATCCGATCATTCCTTTCATCGAAGGCGATGGCACCGGTGTCGATATCAGCCCGGTCATGATCAAGGTGGTGGATGCTGCTGTCGCCAAGGCCTACGGCGGCAAGCGCAAGATCAGCTGGATGGAAGTGTACGCCGGTGAAAAATCGACCAAGGTGTACGGTCCCGACGTCTGGCTGCCGGAAGAAACCCTGGCAGCGGTCAGGGATTACGTGGTGTCGATCAAAGGCCCGTTGACGACTCCGGTCGGCGGCGGCATCCGTTCGCTCAACGTGGCGCTGCGCCAGGAACTGGACCTCTACGTTTGCCTGCGTCCGGTGCGTTACTTCAAGGGCGTGCCTTCGCCGGTGCGTGAGCCGGAAAAAACCGATATGGTGATCTTCCGCGAAAACTCGGAAGATATCTACGCCGGCATCGAATGGCAGGAAGGCAGCGACGGCGCCAAGAAGCTGATCGAATTCCTGGTCAAGGAAATGGGCGTCAAGAAAATCCGTTTTCCCAATACTTCCGGCATCGGCATCAAGCCGGTCTCGCGCGAAGGCACCGAGCGCCTGGTGCGCAAGGCAATCCAGTATGCGATCGACAACGACAAGCCATCCGTGACCATTGTCCACAAGGGCAATATCATGAAGTTCACCGAAGGCGGCTTCCGCGACTGGGCCTACGCCCTGGCGCAAAAGGAATTCGGCGCTGAGCTGATCGATGGCGGTCCGTGGGCGAAATTCAAGAACCCGAAGACCGGCCGCGACATCATCGTCAAGGATTCGATCGCTGACGCATTTTTGCAACAGATCTTGCTGCGTCCGAATGAATACAGCGTGATTGCCACGCTCAACCTGAACGGCGACTATATTTCCGACGCGCTGGCGGCGCAGGTCGGCGGCATCGGCATCGCGCCGGGCGCCAACCTGTCGGATTCGGTTGCCATGTTTGAGGCAACCCACGGCACGGCGCCGAAATACGCCGGCAAGGATTATGTGAACCCGGGTTCGCTGATCCTGTCGGCGGAAATGATGTTGCGCCACATGGGATGGCTGGAAGCGGCCGACCTGATCATCGCCGCGATGCAAAACTCGATCGCCTCGAAAAAGGTCACTTACGACTTTGCACGCCTGATGGAAGGTGCGACCCAAGTTTCCTGCTCAGGTTTCGGCGACGTCCTGATCGAAAACATGTAAGCCTGCAAGCCAAACAAAAAAGCCAGAACTTGTTCTGGCTTTTTTTTGCGCCGGCCTTCCGGTTAGCGCTAACAGGAGGCCATAAAAAAACCTCACCGCGGTGAGGTTTTTCACAAAAACTGCTGAATATCGCAAAAACGATATTACGGAGCTTGGATGTTAGAAGCTTGCTTGCCTTTAGGGCCTTGCGTGACTTCGAACTGGACTTTTTGACCTTCTTTGAGGGTCTTGAAGCCGTTCATCTGGATTGCGGAAAAGTGTGCAAACAAATCTTCACCGCCGTCATCCGGAGTGATAAAGCCGAAGCCCTTAGAATCGTTGAACCACTTGACTGTACCTGTTGCCATAAAATAGCGTCTTTCAAATAATAACAATCACACGAGCCGTAAAAGCAAGAAGCTTCGCGTAACGCTGCCCCTTCTAGAACTTGCTCACTTCTATTAATAAGCGGAAACATGCTCACCAATGAATGTCATTCTTTGCGCAAAAAATAAAAAAGTCAAGTAATTTCCTATGTGCAATTAAATTTCAGGAAACGATGTGTTTTTTGCTCTTGATTTAATCTGTTCCAACGTCATCTGCATAGCAATCGGAAAACGCGTAATATCGATATAAACGTTATTTTATTCAGTCTGGCGCGTTGCGCATTTGCAGGAAGGTTTTAGAATAGGCGCATGGTAACCAAGCACGAAGACGGGACAGTAGCGACGCGACAAGAGCAAAAGCTCAAGCCGCCGCCCATGTATCAGGTATTTTTACTGAATGACGACTACACTCCAATGGAGTTCGTGGTCGCAATCTTGCAGGAATACTTCAACAAGGATCGTGAAGCCGCGACACAGATTATGTTGAAAGTGCATCGCGATGGCAAAGGCATGTGTGGCGTATATCCTAAAGATATCGCATCCACAAAAGTTGAACTGGTATTAACGCACGCACGCAAAGCGGGGCATCCCCTGCAATGCATGATGGAGGAAGCATGATTGCGCAGGAACTGGAAGTAAGTTTGCACATGGCGTTTGTCGAGGCACGACAAGCAAGGCACGAGTTCATCACCGTGGAACATCTGCTGCTGGCCTTGCTCGACAACCCGTCCGCGGCAGAGGTGCTGCGCGCGTGCGCCGTCAATATCGATGATATGCGAAAGACGCTGACTATCTTTATTGGCGACAACACACCGACGGTGCCGGGTTCGAATGAGGTGGATACCCAGCCGACCCTGGGTTTCCAGCGCGTCATCCAGCGCGCCATCATGCATGTGCAATCGGCTTCCAACGGCAAGAAGGAAGTCACCGGCGCCAATGTGCTGGTGGCCATCTTCGGCGAGAAGGATTCGCATGCGGTGTATTACCTGCACCAGCAAGGCGTGACCCGTCTCGACGTCGTCAACTTCATTTCGCACGGCGTGCGCAAGGACCAGCAAGCCGATGCGCAGAAGTCTTCGGAAGGCGCTGAAGAAGTGCAGGCCGAGGGCCAGGCCAAGGAAAGCCCGCTCGACCAGTTCACGCAAAACCTGAACAAGCTGGCGACCGAAGGCAAGATCGATCCGCTGATCGGCCGCGAGTATGAGGTCGAGCGCGTGATCCAGACCTTGTGCCGCCGCCGCAAGAACAATCCCTTGCTGGTCGGCGAAGCCGGCGTCGGCAAGACAGCAATCGCCGAGGGGCTGGCATGGCGCATCACCCAGGGCGAAGTCCCTGAGATCTTGCAGAATGCGATCGTCTACTCGCTCGATATGGGTTCGCTGCTGGCCGGCACCAAGTACCGCGGCGATTTCGAACAGCGCCTGAAAGCGGTGCTCAAGCAGCTCAAGGATAGCCCGCACGGCATCCTGTTCATCGACGAGATCCACACCATCATCGGCGCCGGCTCGGCTTCCGGCGGCACGCTGGATGCATCCAACCTGCTGAAGCCGGCTTTGTCGAGCGGCCAGCTGAAGTGCATCGGCGCCACCACCTATACCGAATTCCGCGGCGTGTTCGAGAAAGACCACGCGCTGTCGCGGCGCTTCCAGAAGATCGACGTCAATGAACCGACCGTCGAGCAAACCGTGCAGATCCTGCGCGGCCTGAAGTCGCGCTTTGAAGAACATCACGGCGTCAAGTATTCGGCATCCGCGCTCACCAGCGCAGCTGAACTTGCGGCGCGTTTCATCAACGATCGCCATCTGCCGGACAAGGCCATCGACGTGATCGACGAAGCCGGTGCGGCGCAACGTATCCTGCCGAAGTCGAAGCAGAAAAAGACGATTGGCAAAGGCGAGATTGAAGACATCATCGCCAAGATTGCGCGGATTCCGCCGCAATCGGTCAACCAGGACGACCGCAGCAAGCTGCAGACCATAGACCGCGATTTGCGCAATGTGGTGTTTGGACAGGATCCGGCCATCGATGCCTTGGCGTCGGCGATCAAGATGGCGCGCGCCGGTTTGGGCAAGACCGACCGTCCGATTGGTTCTTTCCTGTTCTCAGGTCCGACCGGCGTCGGCAAGACCGAAGTCGCCAAGCAGCTGGCGTTCATCCTCGGCATCGACCTGATCCGTTTCGACATGTCCGAATATATGGAGCGCCATGCGGTAAGCCGCCTGATCGGCGCGCCTCCGGGATATGTCGGGTTCGACCAGGGCGGTCTGCTTACAGAGGCCGTGACCAAGAAGCCGCATGCGGTGCTGCTGCTGGACGAAATCGAAAAAGCCCATCCGGACATTTTCAATATCCTGCTGCAGGTGATGGATCACGGCGCCTTGACCGACAACAATGGACGCAAGGCGGACTTCCGCAATGTGATCATTATCATGACCACCAATGCCGGCGCGGAGAGCCTGCAGAAACGTTCGATCGGCTTTACCGACAAGAAGGAAGCCGGCGACGAGATGGCGGATATCAAGCGCATGTTCACGCCTGAGTTCCGCAACCGCATCGATTCCATCATCAGCTTCCATGCGCTCGATGAAGAAGTCATCCTTCGCGTGGTCGACAAATTCCTGATGCAGCTGGAAGAGCAGCTGCACGAGAAAAAAGTGGAGGCGGTCTTCACCGAGAACTTGCGGAAATTCCTGGCCAAGAAGGGCTTCGATCCGTTGATGGGCGCGCGGCCGATGTCGCGTCTGATTCAGGACATGATACGCAAGGCGCTGGCGGATGAACTGTTGTTCGGCAAGCTGGTGACCGGCGGGCGCGTGACTGTGGATCTCGACGACAAGGAGCAGATCAGCCTCGACTTTGCCGAGAAAGATGCTTCGACGCCGCCTGCTCCCGAGGAAACGGTGGAAGTGGAGTAAAAATCTGCGGTGAGCTGACGCCAGCGTTAGCTTCGGTAAAAGCAAAAAGCCTGGATCACTTATGTGATCCAGGCTTTTTTATCGCCGGGCCGCAGTCTCGCTTACGGCTGTATGGCGCTGCCCGCTGCCTGCTTTGCCTGGATATCCGAGACGGTTTGCTGGATGGCGCTGATGCGATAGTCCGTGGCGGGGTGGATCGCGGTATAGCCGTTCAGGACCGTGGCTGGATACTGCGTCGCCAGCCGTTGCCAGAAGGACGACGCGTTGTCGACCTTGTAGCCGGCGCGCGCCGCCATGTAGAGCGACAGTTTGTCGGCCGCCGCATCGAGCTGCTGCGGATAAGGCTTGACGCCGGCCGCGCCGCTCAGCGAGGTAGTGTCGGGCCGCAGGCGGATCAGGTTGTCGATCACGCCGGTCATGGTCGCCGTGTTGCGCTGGCGCGAAGGATGGGTCAGCGAGTTGTGCGCCATTTCCTTGGCGATCACCAGCGCCAGTTCATCATCGCTTTGCGTGAATTTCATCATGCCGGCGCTGACCAGCACGCGGCGGCCGTCGGCATAGCTGATCACATTATCGGTGTTGCCGAGCTCGATGCCGAAGGCGCAGGCGCGGGTCAGCGGCACGTTCATGGTCTGGTTGCTGCCGTTGCGGGCGACGGTGACCTTGATGGTGTTGCGGCCGTTGACCAGCGGGCCGAGCATCAGCGCAGTCTGGCGTTCCGCATCGGCGCCTGCCGGCACCGGCTTGTCCTGGATTGACACCAGCAGGTCGCCGCGCTGCAGGCCGACCTTGGCGGCGCCGCTGCCGGCCAGCACGCCGGTGATCTGCAATTGATCGGTCAAGCCGAGGGAAGCGGCGGCGGCGATGAATTCCGCGGTAAAGGAGTATTTGGTTTTTGCAGTGAAGCCCAGCAGGTTGCGCGCGTTGTTCCGGCACAGCATGGCGTTATTCACCAGCAGGGGAGCGGCGACGTCATACAGGCGGTCCTGCAGGCCGATCAGGGTTTTCAGCTCAGCCTGTTGCGGCGGCACGGTGACTGCAACCGGCTGGGGGGCCACCGGCGTTACCGGCTTTACTGTCCCCGGAGGAGTGGTATCGGTAGTGGCGCAGGCCGCCAGCAACACCAGCGGCAAGGTCACCGCGGCATAGCGCTTGAGGCCATGCCATGCGGGAGCGTTCGTCAATCTCATTAATTTCTCCATCAATGTTTTCCAGTGCTGCCGAAGCCGCCTGCGCCGCGTTCGCTGCTCTCGAAATCTGCTACGACATTAAAACGGGCACGTGCTACCGGCACAATCACCAGCTGCGCCAGCCGTTCCATGGGATTAAGGGTAAATTCGGTCTGTCCGCGGTTCCAGGTGGATACCATCAGCTGACCCTGGTAATCAGAGTCGATCAAGCCCACCAGGTTCCCCAGCACGATGCCATGTTTGTGGCCGAGGCCGCTGCGCGGCAGGATCATGGCGGCATAGGCAGGATCGCCGATGTGAATCGCCAGGCCGGTCGGAATCAGATGGGTCTCGCCGGGCTTGATCGTCAGCGGGGCGTCCAGGCAGGCGCGCAGGTCAAGGCCCGCGCTGCCTTCGGTAGCGTAGGCCGGCAGCTGATCTTGCATGCGTGGGTCGAGAATTTTGACGTCGATGATGTTCATTGAATTTGGTAACAATCTGTAAGGTGAAAATGAAACGATAAGCTAAACAAATGGAAATGCAGGACAGGAACATTCCCGTCAGGTGTCTGCATGTGAAGCCGATTCTGGTTTTCGATGCGCGGCGCCGATGGTCAAACGGGCGGCGCCGCACGGATGCTAAAGTTGCCTGGCAATTCTATTTGCCGAGACGGGCGGCGATGGCGGCGATCAGCTGGCGCGCCAGTTCCTGCTTGCCGGCGCGCGCTAACTCGGTGTGGCCGCCGGCGTCAAACAATACTAGTTGATTATCGTCCTTGCCAAATGTGTCATGGCCGATATTCCCGACCAGCAGCGGCACATTTTTGCGAATGCGCTTGGCTTCGCCATATTGCAGCAGGTTCTCCGATTCGGCGGCAAAACCGACACAGTACGGCGCTTTTGGCAGCGCCGCAACTGTTGCCAGAATATCGGGGTTTTGCTCGAACACCAGTTGCGGGGCGCTGCCGTCGGCATTCTTCTTCAGTTTCTGGCTGCTGGCATTGGCTACGCGCCAGTCCGCCACCGCCGCCACGGCGACGAAAATATCGGTGCCGCCATGCGCCGCCATTTGCGCCATCACGATATCGTGCATCTGCTGCGCGGTCTGGATGCTGATGCGGCGTACGCCATACGGCGTCGTCAGCGCGGTCGGACCGGACACCAGGGTTACTTCGGCGCCGGCCTCGTAAGCCGCGCGCGCTACCGCATAACCCATTTTTCCGGAGGACAGGTTGGTGATGCCGCGCACCGGATCGATCGGCTCGAAAGTCGGACCGGCGGTGACCAGCACGCGCTTGCCTTTGAGCAGCTTCGGTTGGAATGAGGCGATCACTTCTTCCAGCAATTGATCGGCTTCCAGCATGCGGCCCATGCCGACTTCGCCGCAAGCCTGTTCACCGGCGTCGGGACCGAGCAGCTGAATGCCGTCCGCCTGCAGTTGCGTCAGGTTGCGCTGGGTGGCCGGGTTCTGCCACATTTCAACGTTCATGGCCGGCGCCGCCAGCAGCGGTACGGTGGCGGGACGGGCGACGCACAAAGTCGACAACAGGTCGTCGCAAGCGCCGTGCGCCAGCTTGAAAATGAAATCGGCGGAGCAGGGCGCGATGACGATGGCGTCGGCGTCGCGGGTCAAGTCGATATGCGGCATGTTGTTGCCGATGCGGGCATCCCACTGATCGGTAAACACCGTCTTGCCGGACAGGCCCTGCATGGTGACGGGGGTGATGAAGTGCGTTGCCGCCGCTGTCATCACTACTTGCACCGAGGCGCCGGCCTTGATCAGCGCCCGCGTGAATTCCGCCGCCTTGTAGCAGGCGATGCCGCCGGTAAGTCCCAGCACGATTTTTTTGCCAGCGAGATCCATGTCAGCTCCTGGAGTAATGCGTCAATTATCTGCTTACTTGCTTATTTATTTGCTTATTTACTTGCTCGCTTATTTGTTTACGCGGCGCAATTCGTCAATGACGAACAATACCGCACCGACGCAGATCGCGCTATCGGCGATATTGAAAGCCGGCCAGTGCCAGTTACGCACGTAGATGTCGAGAAAATCGATCACGTGGCCGTAAGCGATGCGATCGATCACATTGCCGATAGCGCCGCCCAGGATCAGCGCCAGCGCGGTGCAGAACATGCGCTGGCCGGCATGCCGTTTCAGCAAGAAAGTGATGAACAATGCCGCTGCGATGCCGAGCGCGGTGAACAGGTAGCGCTGCCAGCCGGATTCGGTCGACAGGAAACTGAAGGCGGCGCCCTTGTTATACACCAGCACCAGGTTGAAGAAGGACGTGACGGGCAGCGATTCGCCATAGCTGAACAGGCGTACGATGGTGATCTTGGTCAGCTGATCGAGCACCAGCACCAGCGCGGCGATCGCCAGCCATGGCGCCAGGCCGTATTTCGAGGAGGTGGTAGAGATAGGGGAAGAGCGCTTTTTGGTGGCCATAGGGGATTTGTCAGTTCTCAGCAGTGTGGCGGTAAGATGCGCAGCTCACAGGATCGCAGGGCGATCGCAGCGAGCCGCGCAGGATTGATTCAATCGGCTAGCCAATCAATGGCTCAGGCAACATGCCGCTGCTCGCCCTTGTCAAACAGATTGGCGACGCAGCGTCCGCACAGGCCCGCGTGTTCCGGGTGGCTGCCGACATCGGCCCGGTAGTGCCAGCAACGTTCGCATTTCTGCTGGGTCGACGGCGTCACCAGGATCGCTTCTTCCGCTTCGCTCGCCACTTCCGACACGCTGGCGCTGGAAGTGATCAGCACAAACTTGAGATCGTCGCCGAGGCTGTCCAGCAGCGCGTACTTGGCCGCCGCGGCCTTGATCTCGACTTCCGCCTGCAAGGAAGAACCGATGCCGCCGGCGACCCGCACTTCTTCCAGCTGCTTGGTGACGTCGGCACGCACCGCGCGCACGGCATTGAATTTTTCGATCAGGGCCGCGGCGCCATCGATTTCCGGCAGCGTGTAATAAGTCTGCGTGAAAATGGTTTCATCGCTGGCGGCAAACGCTTCCTGACTGGCGAAGAAGGACCAGGCTTCTTCCGCGGTGAACGACAGCGTCGGCGCCATCACCCGCAACAGCGCCTGGGTGATATGCCAGATCGCGGTTTGCGCCGAACGCCTTGCCGTCGAGCTGACGCCGCTGGTGTACAGGCGGTCCTTCAGGATATCCAGGTAGAAGCCGCCCAGGTCTTCCGAGCAGTACATCTGCAGCTTGGAGATCACCGGATGGAATTCGTAGGTCTCGTAATGATTCAGGATGTCGGCCTGCAGTTGGGCCATGCTGGCGATTGCGTAGCGGTCGATTTCCAGCAGCTCGGCGATCGGCACGGCGTCGGTCGCCGGATTGAAGTCCGAGGTGTTCGCCAACAGGAAGCGCAGGGTGTTGCGGATGCGGCGATACGATTCCGTCACGCGCTTCAAGATCTCTTCGGAGATGGTGATTTCGCCGGAATAATCGCTGGAGGCTACCCACAGGCGCAGGATTTCCGCACCCAGCGAGTCGGCCACCTTTTGCGGCTCGACGCCGTTCTTCAGCGATTTCGACATCTTGCGGCCTTCGCCATCGACCACGAAGCCGTGCGTCAGCAAGGCGTTGTAGGGTGCGCGGCCGTTCAGCATGGCTGAAGTGAGCAAGGACGAATGGAACCAGCCGCGATGCTGGTCCGAACCTTCCAGGTAGAGGTCGGCCGGGAACTGCAGCTGGCTGGCGTGCGAGCCGCGCAGCACGGTCTGGTGGGTCGAACCGGAGTCGAACCAGACGTCCAGCGTGTCCTTGTTCTTGACGTAATTGTCGGCGTCGTCGCCCAGCAATTCCTTGGGATCCAGCGCCTGCCATGCTTCGATGCCGTGCTGTTCGATGCGCTGGGCGATCTGCTCCAGCAGTTCCGGCGTGCGCGGATGCAGCTGGCCGCTTTCCTTGTGCACGAAGAATGCCATCGGCACGCCCCACTGGCGCTGGCGCGACAAGGTCCAGTCGGGCCGGTTGGCGATCATGCCGTGCAGGCGCGCCTTGCCCCAGCTCGGGAAGAATGCGGTTTCGTCGATCGCTTGCAGCGCGGTGGCGCGCAGGCTGCCGTGGCCATCCTTCGGCAGGTTGTCCATGCTGGCGAACCACTGCGAAGTTGCGCGATAGATGATCGGCGACTTGTGACGCCAGCAATGCATGTAGCTGTGATCGAACATGACCAGCTTGAACAGCGCGCCGGCTTCTTCCAGCTTGTTGCAGATCGGCTTCGACGCTTCCCAGATGGTCATGCCGGCAAAGAACGGCAGCCAGGACGCAAACTTGCCATCGGCCATGACGGGGCTGATGATGTCGTCGTCCTTCATGCCGTGCGCTTTGCAGGAGATAAAGTCTTCGATGCCGTAGGCCGGCGCCGAGTGCACGATGCCGGTGCCGCTGTCGGTCGTCACGTAGTCGCCCAGGTAGACCGGCGACAGGCGGTCGTAGCCTGGATCGGCGGCGGCCAGCGGGTGCTTGAAATTGATCAGCGACAGGGCCTCGCCCTTGCAGCTGGCGATCACGCTGCCTTCGAGGCCGAAACGCTGCAGCGAATCCGCCGCCAGGTCTTGCGCCAGGATCAGCAGCAGCGGCTCGCCGTTGCGCGCGGTCTGCACCAGCGCGTAGTCGACTTCCGGATGGACGTTGAGCGCCTGGTTGGACGGGATGGTCCATGGCGTCGTGGTCCAGATCACCACATAGCCTTTATCGGTCGGCAGCGCCGGCAGGCCGAAGGCGGCAGCCAGTTTTTCCGGCTCGGCGAACGGGAAGCCGACATCGATAGAGGGATCGCGCTTGTCCTGGTATTCCACTTCCGCTTCCGCCAGGGCAGAGCCGCAGTCGAAGCACCAGTTGACCGGCTTCAGGCCGCGGTACACATAGCCTTTTTCCAGGATGGCGCCGAGCGCGCGCAATTCATCAGCTTCATTGCCGTAGGCCATGGTCAGGTACGGGTTGTCCCATTCGCCCAGCACGCCGAGACGGATGAAGTCTTTGCGCTGCAGGTCGATCTGTTCGTTGGCATAGGCGCGCGCCTTCGACTGTACTTCCGCCACCGGCAAGTTCTTGCCGTACTTCTTTTCGATCTGGATTTCGATCGGCATGCCATGGCAATCCCAGCCCGGCACATAAGGCGCGTCGAAACCGGCCATGTTGCGGGCCTTGACGATCATGTCCTTGAGGATCTTGTTGACGGCGTGGCCCAGGTGGATCTCGCCGTTGGCATAAGGCGGACCGTCATGCAGGATGAATTTCGGGCGGCCCTTGGAAGCCTTGCGGATCCGTTCGTAGACTTTCTTTTCCTGCCATTGCTTGACCCATTGCGGCTCGCGCTTGGCGAGATCGCCGCGCATGGGGAATGGCGTCTCGGTCATGTTGACGGGGTATTTGCTTTGCGGCTTAGTCTGCTTGACTGGCTTGGCCGCCATGGTGTTTTCTGGTTTGCTGGTCTGATCGGACATAATTTTCTTTAATGGAATTCAGTGGAGCCTGCTGTCGGCAGGCATAACGCAAGCAGTGAAAGCAACAGCGTCAAATTCGATCGGTAGCCGCGGTCGGCGCACGCGAAGGCACGCTGTCGTGCTGGCGGAAATACGCCCGCGCATTGTCGACGTCGCGCTCGATCGCCGCCGTCAGGGTGAGCAGGTCGACGTATTTTTCTTCATCGCGCAGCTTCTGCAGGAATTCGACCTGGATCAGCTTGCCGTAGCAATCGCCGCTGAAGTCGAGCAGATAGCTCTCCAGCAGCACCCGGCCGCTGTCGTCCACGGTAGGCCGCACGCCGATGCTGGCGACGGCCGGCAAAGGCTGTTCTGCCAGGCCATGCACTTTCACCACGAAAATCCCCGACAGCGCCGGCAGCTTGTGGCTGACGCGCAGGTTCAGGGTAGGGAAGCCGATGCTGCGGCCGAGCTTCTTGCCATGCACCACGTGACCCGAAATTGCATATGGATGGCCCAGCAGCGCCCGCGCGTGGCTGAAATCGCCGGCTGCCAGCGCGGCGCGCACCGCGGATGAAGAGACCCGCGCGCCCTGGTTCATCACGGTCGGCAAGGTCTCGACATGGAAACCGTATTTCTTGCCGGCTTCCACCAGGGTAGCGATATTGCCGGCGCGGCGCGATCCAAAGCAGAAATCTTCACCCACCATCAGCCATTTCACGTGCAAGCCTTCGACCAGTACTTTTTCGATAAAGTCCTGCGGCGACATGGCGGCGAAGCTGGCATTGAAATGCTCCACGATCACGCGGTCGATGCCGGCCTGCGACAGCGATTGCAGCTTGTCGCGCAGGTTGGCGACGCGGGTCGGCATATTGCCCGGCTGGCCGGTGCGCTGCGCAAAGAATTCGCGCGGGTGCGGCTCGAACGTCATTACCGCCGCATCCAGCCCCAGTTCGGTGGCCGCCTTGCGGACGTGCGCGAGCAGCACTTGATGGCCGCGATGAACGCCATCGAAGTTGCCGATAGTGAGCGCGCAAGGCGCGCGCGATTCGGCGTTGGGAAGTCCGCGAAATACCTTCATTGAAGTGACCGGAATATTTGTTGCAAAACCTTGGATTATAAATGCTTTCGGGGCCTAGCCCCTGCCAGGAAGATGATCTTGGTCCGATTGCGCGAATTAAAATTGCTAAAAACCTACTTTTTTCATCGCTGGCTGTTTGGCGCCGCGATAAGCCGCAAGCTTACATTCTAGCGGCCCATAAAAAAATCGCCCCGAAGAGCGATTTTTATCAAGCGGCCAAGCTTTCGGCCAGATCAGGCCTGCTTGTTGCCGCCCAGCAGTCCACCCAGCAAGCCACCCAGGTCCAGGCTGCCGCCGGCTGCCGGAGCCTGGCCGTTCGGCGTCAGCTTGTCGACCAGGCCAGGCAGGATTTCCGACAGGTGGCCGGCTGCTTCGCTTGGGGAAATGCCGGCTGCCGCCGCCAGTTCCTGCAGGTGCCCGCCGCCCAGCGCCTGTTGCACCTGGTCCGGCGAAATCGCCTGGTTCTGGCCGTTGCCGATCCATGACTGCACGACCGAGCCCAGGCCCGCGCCTTCGAATGCGCTGAGGAGGCCGCCGCCAGCGCCGCCAGCCTGGCCCGTGCCCGCACCGCCGCTTTGCAGCGCTTTGAGCAGCAGTGGCACTGCAGCCGCGATCAACATGGCTTTCGGATCATTCGATTGCTGCTGGCCGCCACCGAGAATGCCGCCTAACGAATCCAATAGTCCCATAATATTCTCCAGAGTAAATAATGCGATAAGCCATCAAGGCTGATTTCTATCTTGCGGAAAACGCAAGCTAGCTACAAAGCAAATAAGCAGACCGATACTACAACGAGGCAGGCAGTTTGAGTAGTTGCACAACTGAAAACGATTGTGTCTTGGCATCCGCTCTCATTCTAGCCAGAGTTTCCATTTTTGCTTAGATCAATTTGCAGCAACCATAGGAAAGCTGTGATGGCGCGCCCTACATTTCACCCCAGATCGCATTGATCGCCGCCAGCGCCGCCAGCCCGGCCGTTTCAGTACGCAGGATCCGTGGTCCCATCGACAACATCAGCGCGCCCTGGCTGCAGGCCAGGTTCTCTTCCGCTTCGGTAAAACCGCCTTCCGGACCGATCAGCAGCGCCAGCGCCTGCGGCGGCTGGTGGCGCGCCCAGTCGGACAGCGATTGTTCGCCGCGGGGCGAGAGCAGGATGCGCTTGTGCAGATCCTGCTGCTGGACCCAGTCGTTGAACGGGCTGAGGGTGGCCAGGCTGGGCATGCGGTTGCGCCCGCTCTGCTCGGCGGCGGCGACAATCACGGCCTGCCAGTGGCTTTGCTTTTTCTCGGCTCGTTCGCTGTTCAGCCGGACCACGCAACGCTGTGCCGCCAGCGGCTGGATCGCCGCGACGCCCAGTTCGACCGCCTTTTCGATGATCCAGTCCAGCTTCGACGATTCCGGCAGCGCCTGCGCCAGCGTAATTGCATAAGGCAGTTCCACTTCGCGCGGCGAGAAAGTCTTGATTTCAGCGCTGACGCGCTTTTTTTCGATGCTGCTGATGGTTGCGGTGTACTCGCCGCCTTCGCCGTTGAACAGCGTGATAGGCGCAGCCTGCCCGAGGCGCAGCACCAGCAGGTGATGGGCGACGGCGTCGGGCAGGGCCAGCACCTGGCCGATTTCGAGTGGACTTGAGACGTAGAAACGAGGCATGTAGGAAATGGATTTTTGGTTAATAGGTCATGCAGGCGGCATTCAGCATGCCCAGCCCCAGGCTGACTGTACCAAGAAAGAGGCCGGATGCGATCTTGTTTTCAGGAATATCCGCCACCAGCGTCGGCAGCAGCAGCCTGACGATCAGGAACGCCAGCAGCTGCACCACCATCGCCACCACGCCCCACACCAGCATGTCGAGCAGGCTGACGCTGTTTGAAATGGCCGAAGCCAGGGCCGCGATATAGCCGAGCAGGGCGCCTGCCAGGCTGGCCGCAGCCGCGTTGTTGCCGGCGCGGATCAGGGCCAGTTCATGATAGGGCGTCATGAAAATATACACCACGAAGAACACGCCGACCAGCAGCAGCGCCAGGCCGAAGTGGGACAGGAAGGCCGGCAGGCCGGCGGGGAGGAAGGCGAGGCTCATGGGATCGATGCTCCTTGTAACGAGGTTGGCTGCGCTGTATGACTCTGAAGGCAGATTGGTGCTTGGTCTGGCGTTCAATCAACAAAATAGTGCGGGATGAAGCGGCTGGTGTCCTTGGTGATCAGCGAGACGTCTTCACGGATGCCGATGCCGGCCGGCGCGTCTCCCACCACCCACGATCCGATCGAGGCATAGGCCGGCGTAATGCCGTCGTCGAATTTCGGCTGCGGCGCGAACGCCTGGTAGACATAGCCTTCGGCGCCGTACTGTCCGGGCTGATGGTGGACTTCGCCGCCGGCATAGATCGTGATGTTTTCGCCTTCGCGCGAATACAGCGGCTTCTTGACGAAATCGCCGCTGATGCGCCAGGCATCGAAAAACGCCGGCAGCAGGTTGGGATGGCCGGGAAACAGTTCCCACAGCACCGGCAGGATGGCCTTGTTCGACAGCACCATCTTCCAGGCCGGCTCCACCAGGCGCAGCGGCCGCGCCAGCAGATGCTCGGCAAACGCTTCGCGGCACAGCCATTCCCAGGGGTACAGCTTGAACAGGTTGTCGATCTTGATGTCGTGGTCGTCGACGAATTCTGCGTGCCGCTCGTCCCAGCCGATGTTTTCTATCGCCAGCTGCTTGGTGGCGAAGCCGGCCTGGATCGCGGTATCGCGCAGATAGGCCAGGTTGCCTTCGTCTTCTTCATGGCCGCCGATGCAGGCGAAGTGCAGCAGGCCTTTGCATTGATGGCGGCTGGCCAGGGTTTGCCACTGGGCGATCAGTTTTTCGTGCAGCGAGTTGAACTGGTCTGCCTGCGGCAGCACGTCCTGCAGCCAGTACCACTGCGCTACGCTGGACTCCACCAGGCCGGTCGGCGTATCGGCGTTATATTCCAGCATCTTCGGCGCGCCCTGGCCATTCCAGGAAAGATCGAAGCGGCCGTACAGCGAGAACTCTTTGTCGCGCCAGCTTTCTTCCACCAGCGCCCAGAACGGTTGCGGAATGGCGAACTGCTCCAGGCGTTCCTTGGCGATCACGTGTTCCACGGCCTGCAGCGCCATCTGGTGCAATTCGCTGGTGGCGTCTTCCAGGGTATCGATCTGCGCAGCGGTAAAGCGGTAGGCATAGCGCTCATCCCAATACAGATCGTCGATCGAATGGTAGGTGAAGCCTAGCGCTTCGAACTGCTCCTGCCAGTTGGCGCGCGGCGTCAGGCTTTCGCGGATCATACTTAACCGCCGGCCGAGGAAATGTGGACGCCGCCAAAGCCGCCGCGCGACACGCTGCGGGCCACCGAGTGGTTGCTCTCGCCGCTGCCGCCGGCCAGGCCGAAACTGTTGCCGCCGCTGCGGGCGCTGCGTTGCGCGCTGGCGCGTTCGCCTTCATCGTAGCTGGGACCGTAATAGCGGCCGAAGTAAGCGCCGCCATGGCCGCCGCTGGAGCTGCCGCCGGGCGCCGGCTGGCACAGCTCGGGCCGTCCCCAGTCCTTTTTGCAGTCTTCCTGGCTGGCATATTCATCGCGCGCCTGGCGCGGACCGCAGCCTGCCAGCAAGGTCGACGCCGCCAGCACCAGCGGTACGGCGCGGCTCTTTCTGGACGACAGCGCGGCGGTTTCCAGGGTTTGCTTCATAAGACCGATGGTAGGCAAGACGTTCCCCATAAAGACAACGATGAAAATCCAGCAACAAGCTAAGCGCCCAGATTTTGCACGAAATTGGGCAGGGCGAATAGTGCTTGGTGGACATTTTCGTTGTAATACTGCAGATCGGCCAGCGCCCTGTCTTGCAGGCGGATGGCGATTTCCTGGCTCTCCAGTTGCCGCGGATCGAGCGTATCGCTGGCCACCGCCATGCCCCATAGTGCGCCGTACAGCGGCACATAGACGGTGTAAGGGCTGACATGCCGGAAGACATCGCCGAGACGCTGGCGCAACTGGCTGAAGCGTTGTGGATGATGGAAGGGACTGCCGAGATGCATCACCAACGCGCCGCCGGGAGCAAGCACAGCGCGGCAGGCTTGCAGGAATTCCCGGGTATAGCAGTCTGCCGCCAGCGTGCTGCCGTCGGCTGCCTGCGGATCGGTCAGGTCCAGCAGGATCAAGTCATAGAGCTGATCGGCGACTTGCGCTTGCGCCGCTTCTTTGACAAAAGCGAAGCCATCCAGCGCGACATGCTGTACCCGCGGATCGTCCAGGGCGCCATGATGGATCTGCTGCAGATGCGTGCGCGCCAGCTGAATCACTAGCGGATCGATTTCGCAGAGCGTGATGTGTTCGATCGACGGGTGCTTGAGCAGCTCCTCGCTGCTGCCGCCGTCGCCGCCGCCGACAATCAGCGCGCGCCGCGGATGCGGATGGCTGAGCGCGGCCGGATGCACCAGGCATTCATGGTAGAAGAACTCGTCGCGCTCGGAGGTCATGAAAGCGCCGTCCAGCCGCATCACCTTGCCGAATTCGGCGGAGTCGGCGATCTCAATGCGTTGGAACGGCGATCGGGTTTGCGCCAGCGGCGGCGCCAGGCTGGTGCCGTAGGCGGTATGCGGCGTCAGCTGTTCCAGCGCCAGGGTCTGGCCGCTGGCGCCGTTGCCGCGCTGCAGGCGCTGGGTTTGCCGCTGCGTCGCGGCGAAGCCGGCGATCAGCGCTTCCAGCAAGGCGCTGGCCTTGGCGCTGTTGTCTTCCGTGAAATTGCAGACATATACATCCAGCGTCACCGCCTGGCGTTCCGGCCAGGTATGCACCGCCAGGTGCGACTCGGCCAGCAGCAGGGCGCAGGTGACGCCTGCGGCGCTGCCGTCGGCGGCCTGGAAGGGATGAAATTTTTCACCGACGATGGTGAGGCCGGAGCGCCGGGTCTGCGCCAGCACAAATTCCCGCAATAGCGCCGGATCGAGCAGCAAGCCCGGAGCGCAGCGGCAGTCGTAGCAATCTGCCGTCAGATGTAAACCTTGCATGGTCTGTTCAGTAAAAAAGGAGGCCTGGAGGGATAAAATCGATATCGGATTGATAATTCAGTCGTCCAATCCGCATCGGATGCGCTTGCTTGCCCACGGCGTTGCGGCAGCATTTTACTGCCTCGGAAGGGGAGAAATGCGCGGATTTGAACCGGTATCGACCGCATTTTGGTAAAATATCGGCCTTTGTGGCTGTTCTGGCAGCCGGTGCCGACACCCGCTGCCCCGGATGACCGAATTTTGCCCGCCAACCAATTTTCAACCATTGCCTACCCGCTCACACCATGACTTCCACTCTCCCGACTACCAAGATGGCCAATGCAATCCGCGCACTGGCAATGGACGCTGTACAAAAAGCTAATTCGGGCCATCCCGGCATGCCGATGGGCATGGCGGAAATCGCAGTCGCCTTGTGGGCCAAGCACTACCGTCACAACCCAAGCAATCCGCACTGGTTCAACCGCGACCGTTTTGTCTTGTCGAACGGCCATGGATCGATGCTGCAATATGCCTTGCTGCACCTCACCGGCTACGATCTGCCGATGGACGAGCTGCGCAATTTCCGTCAGATGCATTCAAAGACGCCTGGCCATCCTGAAGTCGATGTCACGCCGGGGATTGAAACCACTACCGGCCCGCTGGGCCAGGGTTTGACCAATGCGGTCGGCATGGCGCTGGCGGAAAAGCTGCTGGCGGCGGAATTCAACCGCGGCGAACTGGCGATCGTCGATCACCACACTTACACCTTTGTCGGCGACGGCTGCCTGATGGAGGGCATCTCGCACGAAGCCTGCTCGCTGGCCGGCACGCTGCGCCTGTCGAAGCTGATCGCGCTGTACGATGATAACGGTATCTCGATCGATGGCCATGTCGAAGGCTGGTTCAAGGACGACACCCCGAAGCGTTTCGAAGCCTACGGCTGGAACGTGATCCGCGCCGTCGACGGCCACAATGTGGAAGCCGTCAGCGCCGCCATCCATCAAGCCAAGCTGTCCGACAAGCCGACCCTGATCTGCTGCAAGACCGTGATCGGCAAGGGTTCGCCTAACCTGGCCGGCACCGACAAGGTGCACGGCGCGGCATTGGGCGACAAGGAAATCGCCGCCGTGCGCGAAGCGCTGGGCTGGAATTATGCGCCGTTTGAAATCCCTGCTGACGTCTACGCAGCATGGGACGCCAAGCCGCAAGGCCAGCAATTCGAGGGCGACTGGAACGCCATGTTTGCTGCCTATGCCGCCGCGCATCCGCAGCAAGCCAGCGAATTCACCCGCCGCATGAAGGGCGAGCTGCCGGGCAATTTCGAACAGACAGTGAGCGCATACATTGCCACCTGCGTCGAGAAAAAAGAAACCATCGCCACCCGCAAGGCCAGCCAGAACGCGATCCAGGCGCTGGCGCCGGTGCTGCCTGAATTCCTCGGCGGTTCGGCCGACCTGACCGGTTCCAACCTGACCAACTGGAAAGAAAGCGTGGCAGTGCGCGCTGACCAGCCGGGCAACCACATCAACTACGGCGTGCGCGAATTCGGCATGAGCGCGATGATGAACGGCATGGCCTTGCATGGCGGCTACATTCCGTTCGGCGCCACTTTCCTGACCTTCTCCGACTACAGCCGCAATGCCCTGCGCATGGCGGCGCTGATGAAGATCCGTTCGATCTTCGTGTTCACCCACGACTCCATCGGCCTCGGCGAAGATGGTCCGACCCACCAGTCGGTGGAACATGTTTCCAGCCTGCGCCTGATCCCGCAACTGGACAACTGGCGTCCATGCGACACGGTTGAATCGGCCGTGGCATGGCAGCAGGCGGTGCAGCGCAAGCATGGCCCGAGCACCCTGATTTTCTCGCGCCAGAACCTGCAATACCAGGAACGCGACGCGGCGCAGATCGCCAATATCCAGCGCGGCGCCTATATCCTGAAAGATGCGCCGGACGCCAAGGCAATCCTGATCGCCACCGGTTCCGAAGTCGAACTGGCGATGCAATCGGCGGCAGCGCTGGCGCAGGAAGGCATCGCGGTACGCGTGGTGTCGATGCCTTGCGCCGACGTCTTCGACCGCCAGGAAGGCGCTTACAAGGCCAGCGTGCTGCAGCACGGCTTGCCGCGCGTGGCGATCGAAGCCGGCGTGACGGCGTTCTGGCACAAGTATGTCGGCCTGGAAGGCGCGGTGGTCGGCATCGACACCTTCGGCGAATCGGCTCCGGCGCCTGTGCTGTTCAAGCACTTCGGCTTCACCGTTGAAAACGTCGTGGCCAAGACCAAGCTGGTACTGGCATGAATCTGAGAGCTGCACGAGCGATCGGCAAGATGGACATCGCCAACATCGTCGGCGATGTCGTCATCCGCCGCGCCACCGTCGCCGATGCGGGGGTGATCGCGGCGGTGCGTATCGATAGCTGGCGCACTACTTACCGCGGCATCATTCCGGACGACTATCTGGACGGCATGAAGATCGAGGAAAGCACGGCCATCTGGAGCCGCATCCTGTCGGCGACTTCGAACGCCGCCAATGTCTTCGTGGCCGAGGTCGACGGCGAGGTGCTGGGCTTCGCGGCCGGCATGACGCTGGCTGAATCCAAGCTCGGCTTCGACTCCGAGCTGTCGGCGATCTACCTGGAGCCGTCGGTGCAGCGCGCCGGCATCGGCCGCAAGCTGGTGGCGCACGTGGCCGCAGCCCTGGCCAGCGCCGGCGCCGACAACATGCTGGTATGGGTGCTGGCGGACAATCGTCCGGCGCGCCAGTTTTACGAAATGCTCGGCGCCGAACTGCTGGCCGAGCAGCCGTTCAGCTGGGATGGATTGGAATTGCAGGAAGCCGGCTATGGCTGGCGCACCATCAGGGTCAGTTGAAACGTTAGTGATGAAGTTGCAGCAAATTTATTGTTATTGTTAATACCTTAGGAGAAAACCATGACTATCCGCGTCGCCATCAACGGCTATGGCCGTATCGGCCGCAACATCCTTCGCGCCCATTACGAAGGCGGCAAAAAGCATGACATCGAGATCGTCGCCATCAACGACCTCGGCGACTCGAAAACCAATGCCCACCTGACCCAGTACGATACTGCCCACGGCAAGTTCCCTGGCACCGTCACGGTCGACGGCGATTTCATCGTGGTCAACGGCGACCGCATCAAGGTATTGGCGCAGCGTAACCCGGCAGAACTGCCATGGGGCGAGCTGGGCGTCGACGTCGTGCTGGAATGCACCGGCTTCTTCACCACCAAGGAAAAGGCCAGCGCGCATATCAAGGGCGGCGCCAAGAAAGTCATCATCTCCGCACCGGGCGGCAAGGATGTCGACGCGACTGTCGTGTTCGGCGTCAACCACGGCGTGCTGAAAGCCAGCGACACTGTGATCTCCAACGCTTCCTGCACCACCAACTGCCTGGCGCCGCTGGTCAAGCCGCTGAACGACAAGATCGGCGTGCTGAACGGCCTGATGACTACCGTTCACTCCTACACCAACGACCAGGTGCTGACTGACGTCTACCACGAAGACTTGCGCCGCGCCCGTTCCGCCACCATGAGCATGATCCCGGCCAAGACCGGCGCTGCCGCAGCGGTCGGCCTGGTGCTGCCTGAACTGAACGGCAAGCTGGACGGCTTCGCGATCCGCGTGCCGACCATCAACGTTTCGCTGGTCGACCTGTCGTTCGTCGCCGCCCGCGACACCACGGTCGACGAAGTCAACGCGATCATGAAAGATGCATCGGAAAACGGCGCACTGAAGGGCTTGTTGACTTACAACGTCGAGCCGCTGGTATCGGTCGATTTCAACCACAATCCGGCCTCCTCCAACTTCGACGCCACGCTGACCAAGGTTTCCGGCCGCCTGGTGAAGGTATCGAGCTGGTACGACAATGAGTGGGGTTTCTCGAACCGCATGCTGGACACCACGGTTGCACTGGTGAACGCCAAGTAAGACCCTGGTTTTGCCTGCATGATGAAAACGCCCCGTTGATCGGGGCGTTTTTCTTTGGGCGGCAATGCGCTATAGTAGGTTGTGTTGCGAATAACCTAACCTGATCCGGGAGCCTGCATGACAGTCAGCGCAGATAGCCAAGGCGATTTCGAAACGATTGCCCGCTCGATGACGCCTTCCGACCTGGAGGTCATGAGGGCCTTGCTGGAATCTGAAAGGATACCGGCGTTTGTCCTCGATGGCGGCATCAATCAGGTGTATTCGCTGCTGGCGGTCGCCACCGGCGGGGCGCGCCTGCAGGTGGCCTGCGAGGACGCGGCAGCCGCCAGGCAGGTCCTGGCGGTTTTCGAGAGCGGGCAGCTGGCGCTGGGCGATGAGGTCATCGGCGAAGAGCGCGCTGCGCCGCCGGACAGGCGCAGAGGCCGCGCCCTCGCCGTCATGTTCATGAAATTGCTGGGTATCGTTTGAATCCAGTTATTCATGATCCGGCGGTCTTGAAAGTCTCGGCCCACAATTGCTTTACTACCGAAACCTCCGTAGCTATGCGGCTTGCCGCCACGCGCGCCCTTTCTTCTCCCTGCAAGCGCCCCTGATGCTGCAATTTGCGGAAGGTCCGGTAGGCGTCGGCCACCGCGCCGGCCAGCACCGCATCGATCAAGCCCAGTTCGCCGCACAGTTTCAGCAGCGCAATATTGCCGATGTCGGCGGTCAGCTGAGGATAGTCGGCGGCGTGGCGCAAGATCAGGAATTGCACCAGGAATTCGATGTCGATCATGCCGCCGGCGTCGTGCTTGAGATCGAAACGCTCGCTGCGGTTCGGATGCGCATCGCGCATTTTCTGGCGCATTTCCAGTACTTCGGCCTGCAGGCGGGCGGCGTCGCGCACCTGGCGCAAGACCTCCACACGCAGGGTCTCGAAACGCTCGCCGATGGCGGCGTCGCCGGCGCAGAAGCGCGCCCGCGTCAGCGCCTGGTGCTCCCACAGCCAGGCCGATTCGCGCTGGTATTTTTCGAACTTGCCGAACGATGACACCAGCAAGCCGCTGGCGCCGTCGGGGCGCAGCGCGATGTCGATGTCGAACAGGATGCCGGCCGAGGTGTGGCTGGTCATCCAGGTGATGAAGCGTTGCGCCAGCTTGGCGTACAGGCCGGGGCCGTCCTGGTCCTCGTCGTCGTACAGGAACACCACATCCAGGTCGGAGACGTAGCCGAGTTCCTTGCCGCCCAGCTTGCCGTAGGCGATCACGGTGAACAGCGGGATTTCGCGGTGGCGCGCCGGCATCATGTTCCAGATCGCCTGCACCGTGGCCGCCACCAGGGCATCCGCCAGGCTCGACAGATGGTCGGCCAGCGCCTCGATGCTGAGCATGCCTTCCAGGTCCTGCGCCAGCAAGCGGAACTGCTGGGCATGATGCATCTCGCGCAGCAGGTCCATCTGGCGTTCGGTATCGCCGGGCGCCGTTTCCAGCTGGCGCCGGCATTCCAGGGCAAACGCCGGCCAGTCCGGCGCTGCGTTGAGGCTGCGCGGATCGAGCAGTTCGTCCAGCAGGATCGGATGCTGGGTCAGGTATTTGGCAGCCCAGTCGCTGGCGCTGATCATGCGGATCACGCGGTGCAGGGTGGCCGGATATTCGGTCAGCAGCGCCAGGTAGGCGGCGCGGCGCGCGATCGCCTCGAGAAAATCCAGCAGCCGGTTCAAGGTCGGCAGGTGGCGCTCAGGCTCGGGGATCGCCGCCACTACCGGCAGCGCCGCATTGACCAGCGCCAGCAGGCGGCCGCGGCTGCTGACGGGCAGGTTTTGCACGCGCGTCGATTGCCAGGTGGACGCCAGCCGCTGCGCCGCCGCCGAGGCGTCGGAAAAGCCGCAATGGGTGAGGACGATGGTGATGGTTTCGTGATTGTCGCTTTCGCTCAGGGTATGCAGCACATTGTCGGCGTCGTCCCAGTCTTTCTGCGGATTGCGCTCCTGTTGCTTGTCGTTGAAGATGTCGGCGAACTGGGCATCGACCAGCGTGCGGTGCTGGTCGAGCACCTGCATCAATGCCGGCACGTCGGCAAAGCCCATGGCCTGGGCGATGATCAGGCAATCCGCGTCATTGGTCGGGAAGGTATGGGTTTGCGCATCGTCCAGGTATTGCAGGCGGTGTTCCAGGTTGCGCAGGAAGTCGTAGGCTGCCAGCAGCTTGTCGACCACCTCGGCGTCGAGCAGGTTCTTGCAGGCCAGGGTGCGCAAGGTGGCGCGGGTGGAACGGTCGCGCAGCTCGGCGTCGCGGCCGCCCCGGATCAGCTGGAACACCTGCGCCAGGAATTCGATTTCGCGGATGCCGCCGCGGCCGAGCTTGACGTTGTTGCTGCGTTCCGGATGCAGTGCTTCCAGGCGCTTGACCTCGGTATGGATCTGCGCATGCATGGAGCGCATGGCGTCGATCGAACCGTAGTCCAGGTAACGGCGGAAGACGAAAGGGCGGCTGATGTTGGCCAGCGTGGCGATATCTTCAGCGCGGCCGGTGAGGGCGCGCGCCTTGCACCAGGCATAGCGCTCCCATTCGCGGCCCTGGGTCACCAGATAGGTTTCCACCATATTGAAACTGGCCACCAGCGGCCCCGAGGCGCCGTTAGGGCGCAGCGCCATGTCGACCCGGAAGGTAAAGCCGTCTTCAGTGATTTCGGACAGGGCGCCGATCAGCTTCTTGCCCAGCCGGGTGAAGAATTCGTGATTCGACAAGCTGCGCTGGTCGGCGCCGGCAGGCTGGGTGTCGCCATCTTCCGGATAGGCGAAAATCAGGTCGATATCGGAAGAGACGTTGAGTTCGCAGCCGCCCAGCTTGCCCATGCCGAGCACGATCAGCTCCTGCGGCTGGCCCGATTCTTCGCCCTGCGGCACGCCATGCAGCGCCACCATGTCGGCGGTCAGCGCAGCCAGGTGGGTCTGCACCGCGAACTCGGCGAAATGCGTGACTGCGCTGACCACTTCATTCAGGTCGGCGAGGCCGCGCAAATCGCGCTCGATCAGGGTGCACACCAGCAGGTTGCGCAGGCGGCGCATGGCGCGCGGTAACGGCATGCCGGAATCTGTTTCTTTTTGTAACAACTGCTTTAGCAGCGCCGGGCTGAGGGTTAACCTTGCGGCTGAGGCCGCCAGCTGGGCGACCCGCTCGGCGCGTCCTGTTTCGGCATTGATCCAGCGCGTATAGAAGCGGGAGGCGGCGGTGCTGCTGATGAGGGATGGAGTCACGGGTCTGAACGGTAAATGAAGCGAATTGAAAGGAAAATGGGCGCCCAGCGCCGGCCTTTTTGTTTTTTTAGCTATCTCGGGCTTTTTTAGCGATATCGGCACTGATCCATGCGAACATACGGGCTGGCAGCTTGTCGAACCTGAACAGCAACAGGCGCAGCTTGCCGCACTGGAATCAATCAGATGCTGTCATCTTATTCTATCTTGAGCTCTCTATTTTACCGATTCTGATTGATGTTGGAACAACAACCAAATTTACCGCCAGCTAGCCGACTTGCAATCTGCTGGCGCGCCGGAATTGCCACCTACAAGCACCTGAACCTGGTAACGCACCACTTGCTGGGCGCCTTGCTGAAGCTGCTGATCGTGGCGTATTTCCTGTTTTGCGGGCTGTTCCTCGGTTTGCGCTACGTGGTGCTGCCGAATATCGGCTACTACAAGGCGGAAGTCGAGCAAATCGCCAGCAAGGCTGCCGGCAACCCGATTTCGATCGGCGCCTTGCAAGCATCCTGGCACGGTTTGCAGCCGCACCTGACCTTGGACAACGTGGTCATCCACGATAAAGGCGGCCAGGCAGCGCTGACCTTGCCGCAGGTGGCGGCGACCATTTCGTGGCGCTCGCTGCTGGTGGGCGGGGTCAGGCTGGCGGCGCTGGAAATCAACAGCCCGGATCTGCAGATCGAGCGCGATACGCAGGGCAATCTGTTCGTCGGCGGCATCCTGGTCAATTCCAAGGAAAAGAACGACGGCGCGGGCGCCGAATGGCTGCTGGCGCAGCACCGGATTGTCATCCGCAATGGCCAGCTGCGCTGGCGCGACGATCTGCGCAAGGCGCCTGAACTGACGCTTACCAATATTGATCTGGTTTTGCAGAACCGCTGGCGCCGCCATCAGTTGTCGGTGCGGGCGACGCCGCCGGCCGCATTTGCCGCGCCGCTCGATGTGCGCGCCAATTTCGTCCATCCGGTATTCGCGCAGAAAACCGCCGACGTCAAACGCTGGACCGGTACGCTGTATGCCAATCTGCACGATACCGATCTGGCGGTCTGGAAAGACTATTTCGATTACCCGCTGGAATTGACGCAGGGCAGGGGCTCGCTGCAAGCCTGGCTCGATCTCGACCATGCCAAGGTGAGCAACTTTACCGCCGATCTGCAACTGACCGATTTGTCGATGCGGCTGCGGCGCGATTTGCAGCCGCTGGCGCTGGAAAATGTCAGCGGCCGCGTATCCGCCCGTGAAATGCTGGGGCAGCAGCCGTTGCTGCAGGACGATGCCGCGGCTTTCGGCGCCAACGGCCATGCCATCGAGCTCACCGATTTTTCCCTGAAGACGGCGGATGGCCTGACGCTGCCGCGCACCAGCATCAGCGAAACCTATGCGCCGGCGCAGGGCAAGGCGGGGGAGAAATATACCTTGCAGGCCAAGGCATTGGATCTGCAGACCCTGGCCAGCTTTGCCCAGCGCCTGCCGCTGACGGCGCCGCAGATCAAGATGATCGACGACTTTGCGCCGCGCGGCCAGCTGCGCGATTTTTCCGCGCAATGGCAGGGTGCTTATCCGGCCATTACCGCCTACAGCGCAAAGGGCCGCTTCGAGGGCCTGACCATCAACCCGCAGCCGCCGCGCGCGGCCCAGCCGAAGACCGCCAGCCAGCCGGCGCAGGCTGCGGTGCCTGGCATTCCCGGGGTCGATAACCTGAGCGGCAGCATCAATGCCAACCAGGATGGCGGCAGCCTGAACCTGGCGTCGGAAAAAATGCAGTTGAATCTGCCCGGATTTTTTGAGGATCCCTTGCTGCCGTTCGACAAACTGGATATGAAAGCCAGCTGGGCCTTCCAGCAAAAGAATGTGCTGCTGAAGATCGACAGCATGGATTTCGTCCAGGATGGCGTGGTGGGTTCCCTGTCGGGCAGCCATCTGCTGCCTATGCAGGACCGGCACGGCGTCGCGCTGGGGATGATCGACATGAGCGCCACCCTGAGCGGATTCGACCTCAAGAAAATCGGCCGCTATCTGCCTATCCATACGCCGGAACACCTGCATAACTGGCTGGTCGGCGCGCTGAAGGAAGGCAGTGCCAAGGACGTGGCGATCAAGATCAAGGGCGACCTGGCTGATTTTCCATTCCGCACGGATACGCCGAACGCCAAGCCGAAGGGCGAGTTCAGCGTCGCCGGCAAAATAGAAAACGGCACGCTGGAATATGAGCCCGGCCATTTCGGCCAGGATGGCAAGCAACCGCTGTGGCCCTTGCTGGAAAAAATAGACGGCACCTTTTCCCTGGAGCGTACGCGCCTGCAGATCAAGGCAGCCAGCGCCCAGACCTCGGCGGTCGGCGTGAGCGAGGTCACCGCCACGGTGCCGGACCTGTCGTCGCACGACGAGATGCTGATAATCGACGGCAATGCCGCCGGCGCCTTGCAGGACTTCCTGCAATTCACTAACAATAGTCCGGTGCTGCACTGGATCGATGGCTTTACCAGCGAATCGCAAGGCAAGGGCAACGCCAAGCTGCAGCTGAACCTGCAAATACCGCTGGCGCATGCGATCGACACCAAGGTTACCGGCGTCCTGCAGTTCCTCAACAATGACGTAGTCTTGCAAAAGATCATTCCGCCTATCGCCAATGCCAGCGGCAAGCTTGAATTCAATGAAAAGGGCTTCAACCTGAACGGCATCAAGGGCAACCTGCTGGGCGGCCCGGTGCAGGCCAGCGGCGGCACCCAGCCGGATCGCCAGACCGTGATCAAGATCGAAGGCACTGGCGGGATCGACGGTTTGCGCGCGATGTATCCCTATCCGGCGATGCAAAAGCTGCTGTCCCATGCCAGCGGCAACAGCCGCTACAGCGCGACCGTCGCGGTCCGCGACCATCATCCGGAACTGCTGATCGAATCCAGCCTGCAGGGCATCGCCCTGGATTTCCCGGAACCGCTGCGCAAGAGCGTCAACGATGCCATGCCGCTGAAATTCGAGTGGCTGGGCGTCGCCTCCGACGATGCCGCAACAGCCCGCGATGAGCTCCGGCTGGCGCTGGGCTCCGGCATTGTCGCGCGTTATCAGCGGCAAAAGCCGGTGGCCAAGGCTGAGAATGGCGTTGCCGCTCCGGTGAGCAAGGCGGCCGACTGGAAGGTGGTGCGCGGCGGCATCGGCATCAATACGCCGGCGCCGGAACCGGACAGCGGGCTGGCGATCAACCTCAATGCCAAGACGCTCAACCTGGATGCCTGGAACAACCTGGCCAGCGCCTTGAACGAGAGCAGCGCCGCGAAGGCGGGCGAGGAATCGGCCTTGGCCGGCGTGGCGCAATATGCGGAACCGAGCCTGGTGTCGGTGCGCGCCAACCAGCTGGTGTTGCTGGGCAAGACGCTGGACAACGTGGTGGTGGGCGCCTCGCACCAGAAGAATGCCTGGCAGGTCAATATCGATTCCAAACAAGCTTCCGGCTATGTCACCTGGAGCGCATCGCCCAGCGGCCGCGGTCTCGGCAAGGTGACTGCGCGCCTGTCCTCGCTGATCATTCCGCAGGGCGGCGAATCGGATGTCGGCGAGGTGCTGGAGGGCAAGGGAGGCTCTACTCAGATTCCGGGGCTGGACATTGTCGCCGACGATTTCCAGCTGCTCGGCAAGAAGCTCGGACGGCTGGAGCTGAGCGCCAACAATGTGCGCGCCAATGTCGGCAGCGAATGGCGCATCCATAAACTGTCGATCAAGAATCCGGACGCTGAATTGAAGGCCGACGGCAAATGGACCACGGTCGACGGCGACAACACTACCAGCCTGACCTATGCCATGGATATCACCGACGCCGGCAAGCTGCTGGATCGTTTCGGATTCGCCCACGTGCTGCGCGCCGCCAAGGGACGCATGGATGGCGAGGTCAGCTGGAAGGGGTTACCGTTTACCATGGATATCCCGTCGCTCTCGGGCCAGGTCAACCTGGACATGGCTTCCGGCCAGTTCCTGAAAGTCGATCCCGGCGCCGCCAAGCTGCTGGGCGTGCTGAGCCTGCAATCCCTGCCGCGCCGGCTGACCCTGGATTTCCGCGACATCTTTTCCGAGGGCTTCGCCTTCGACAGCGTGGTTGGGACCGCCACGATTGCGCAGGGCAAGGCGCATACCGACAACTTCAAGATGCGCGGCGTCAGCGCCACCGTATTGATGGACGGCGTCGCCGATATTGCAAGGGAAACCCAGGACCTGCACGTGGCGGTGCTGCCGGAAATCAATGCCGGCACCGCTTCGGTGGTGGCGCTGGCGATCAATCCGGTGATCGGTATCGGCACTTTCCTGGCGCAGCTGTTCCTGCGCGACCCGCTGATGAGAGCTTTTACCTTTGAATATAATATTACCGGCGGCTGGACCGATCCCGTGGTGACTAAGATCGACCACAAGGCAGACGCCCCGGCGGCCACGCCGGAACTGTCGTCCGGTCGCTAATGCCGGGCAGCCGTCCCGTATCGTTTGCCGCTTCAGAGCAGGAGTGCAGAGCCATGAGTCAAGCCGATAATCAAGCCAATAATCAAGCCAATTCGCCGCCAGACCGTTCAAGCGGATTCCAGGTCGCCGCCGTCCAGATGGTGTCGACGCCGGTGCTGGAAGAAAATTTCAATACTGCGCGCCGCCTGGTGGCCGAGGCCGCCGGCCAGGGCGCGCAGCTGGTGCTGCTGCCGGAATACTGGCCGATCATGGGCATGCATGAAACCGATAAGCTGACCTGTGCCGAAGCGCTCGGCCAGGGTCCGATCCAGAACCTGATGGCCCAGCTGGCGGAGCAGCACGGCATCTGGCTGATCGGCGGCACCTTGCCGATGATCGCCAACGAAGCCGGCAAGGTGCTCAACACCACGTTGGTGTATGGCCCGCAAGGCCAGCGCGTCAGCCGCTACGACAAGATCCATCTGTTCAGTTTCACCAAAGGCGCGGAATCGTATGATGAAGCGCGCACCATCGTGTACGGCGACGATGTCGTTAGTTTCCAGGCGCCGTTCGGCAAGGTCGGCTTGTCGGTCTGCTACGACCTGCGTTTCCCCGAGTTGTACCGCGCGCTGGGCGACTGCACGCTGATCGTGGTGCCGGCGGCCTTTACCTATACCACCGGCAATGCCCACTGGGAAACATTGCTGCGCGCACGCGCCATTGAAAACCAGTGCTATGTGCTGGCCGCGGCGCAAGGCGGCATACATCCCAACGGCCGCCGCACCTGGGGCCACAGCATGCTGATCGACCCATGGGGCGAAGTTAAATCGGTGCTGGCCGAGGGAGAAGGACTTGTCAGCGGCAGCATCGACCCCCATTTCCTTAAGGGAGTGCGAGAGAGCCTGCCTGCATTGCTGCACCGTAAGTTATAGTCATTGTTGGCGATTCGCTATCTTTCGCCGGGCTGCCGAGACGCCCCAAGGGGCCGCCAATGCACCATGCGCGGCCGGATGCTCTACAATCCGCACTAAGGCCACCCGCATTAACTCCACCCTATATAGCCGGAATACCATGAAACCATTTGAACCAAACCTGGGCACTTTAGCCATCGCTCGCGATATTTTACTGACGCCGTTCGGGCTGGACGAGTCGAGCTTGCTGAAAGCGCTGGGGACTATGTTCACCCATAAGGTCGATTACGCCGACCTGTACTTCCAGTTCACCAAGAGCGAGGGCTGGAGCCTGGAAGAGGGCATCGTCAAGACCGGCAGTTTCTCTATCGACCAGGGCGTCGGCGTACGGGCGATTTCCGGCGACAAGACGGCGTTTTCCTATTCCGATGAAATTTCCGAGCGTGCGCTGCACGACGCCGCAGTGGCGACGCGCACCATCGCGCGCCAAGGCGCAGGCAAGATCAAGATCGCCGCCGGCATGCAGCAAAGCGGCGGCCGTTCGCTGTATCTGCCGCACGACCCGCTGGTGTCGATGGACGCCACCGAGAAAGTCAAGTTGCTGGAGCGGGTGGAACGCATGGCGCGCGCCAAGGATCCGCGCGTGGTGCAGGTCATGGCCGGCCTGGCGGCGGAATACGATGTGGTGCTGGTGGCGCGCAGCGACGGCGTCATCGCCGCCGATATCCGGCCATTGGTGCGGCTGTCGGTGACGGTCATCGTCGAACAGAACGGCCGCCGCGAAACCGGCAGCAGCGGCGGCGGCGGCCGCTATAGCTACGACTATTTCAGCGACGCCCTGATCGGGCAATATGCCGAGGATGCGGTTTCTTCCGCACTGGTCAACCTGGACGCGCGTCCGGCACCGGCAGGTCCGATGACAGTAGTGCTCGGCCCTGGCTGGCCCGGCATCCTGCTGCACGAAGCAATCGGCCACGGCCTTGAAGGCGACTTTAACCGCAAAGGCTCAAGCACCTTCTCCGGCCGCATCGGCGAGCGCGTCGCCGCCAAGGGCGTCACCGTGGTCGACGACGGCACCATCGCCGACCGCCGCGGTTCGCTGAACATCGACGACGAAGGCAATCCCAGCCAGTGCACCACCCTGATTGAAGACGGCATTCTGAAGGGCTATATCCAGGACACCATGAACGCCCGCCTGATGAAGATGCCGGTCACCGGCAATGCGCGCCGCGAGTCGTTCGCCCATCTGCCGATGCCGCGCATGACCAATACCTACATGCTGGCCGGCGACAAGGATCCGGCGGAGATCCTCGCATCGGTGAAAAACGGCTTGTACGCGGTCAATTTCGGCGGCGGCCAGGTCGACATCACCAACGGCAAGTTCGTGTTCTCGGCCAGCGAAGCCTACATGATCGAAAACGGCAAGGTCACCTATCCGGTCAAGGGCGCAACCCTGATCGGCAACGGTCCTGACGTCTTGAACCGGGTCTCCATGATCGGCAGCGACATGCAGCTCGATCCGGGCGTCGGCGTGTGCGGCAAGGAAGGCCAGAGCGTGCCGGTAGGCGTCGGCCAGCCGACCCTGCGCATCGATGGCGTGACCGTCGGCGGGACGGCCTGACAAGATGGCGCAACCAGCATTGATGCAATGGCGCTGGCTGCCGTTCCAGGACTTGAGCGCCGCGCAATTGTATGCGGCGATGCAATTGCGCCAGCGTGTGTTCGTGGTGGAGCAAACCTGCGTATTCCTCGATGCCGATGGTCTCGACCAGGAAGCCTGGCATGGCCTGGGATATCTGCCGGACGGCGGGCTGGGCGCGTATGCGCGCATCGTGCCGCCGGGTAAAGCCTTTCACCTGCCGTCGATAGGGCGGGTAGTCACTGCGCCGGAACTGCGCGGCAAGAGCGCAGGCCATGAGCTGATGCAGCAGGCGATGGCGCAGACCGCAAAGCTGTTCCCCGGGCAGGACGTCAAGATCGGAGCGCAAGCGCACCTGCAGCGCTTTTATGGCCGTTTTGGCTTCGCAGCGGTCGGCGAGCTGTACGACGAAGACGGCATTGCGCACATCCACATGATTGCGCCGCCGGCTGCCCTTGCGGCAACGTAATCATAAGGATGCTGAATGAGCCATAAGTTGCCATCCATTCCCGAACGCTTCAATGTCGACGACAGAACGTTCATGGAAGAGATCGCTGCGCAATACAAGCCTGTGGTTTTGCGCGGTTACGTAAGAAACTGGCCGGCGGTGCAGTTGGCGCGGACCTCGGACGAAGCAATCTGCGCTTATTTGAAGAAACTGGATAACGGCAGCGACGTCGACGCCATCATGACGCGGCCGGAGGTCAAGGGCCGCATCTTCTACGACGAAGCCATGAACGGTTTCAATTATCTGCGCAACCGCCTGCCGGTATCGGCGATTCTCGACCAGCTGCAGCGTTATCGCTCCTTCCCCAATCCGCCGGCGGTCGCCGCGCAAAGTGCGCTGATCGCCAATTGCCTGCCGGGCTTCCTGGACGAGAATCAATTGTCGCTGCTTGGTCCCGAGGTGATCCCGCGGATATGGATAGGCAATGCGGTGACCACCCCCGCGCATTTCGACGACGCCCACAATATCGCCTGCGTGGTCAGCGGCAAGCGCCGCTTTACCTTGTTTCCGCCGGAGCAGATCGGCAACCTGTATATCGGGCCGGTGGATTTTGCACCGACCGGCGCGCCGATCAGCATGGTGTCGCTGAACGCGCCGGACTTCGGCAAGCATCCCAAGTTCAGGGATGCGCTGGCGGCGGCGCAAGTGGCCGAGCTGGAAGCGGGCGATGCGCTCTACATACCGCCGCTGTGGTGGCATCACGTCGAGTCGCTGCAGGCTTGCAATATCCTCGTCAATTACTGGTGGGGCGGCGCGGTCGGCACGGCGGATTCTATCCATTCAGGCTTTGACAGCCTGATGCTGGCGCTGCTCAACCTGAAACGCCGGGCGCCCGCCTACCGCCAGGCCTGGGCCGCCGTCTTCAACCACTACGTGTTTGACGAGAACGACGATGTTGCCGCCCATATCCCGCCGCACCGGCATGGGATCCTGGGAAACATGTCGGCTGAGCAAGAGCAGCAGGTGAGGAATTACCTGGCGAACAAGCTGAAAGGCTAGGGCTTGCTTTGCCAGTCAATGACAGATGGCTGCATTGGCTGAAACGAATCAACATCAATGGATGCAACATGACAAACATTACCTCACCCAAGGAAATCGCCGCCTCGCTGACGGAACACTGGTCGCCGCGCGTCGTGGCGGAAGTCGACGATGCGTATATCAAGGTGGCCAAGGTCAAAGGCTCCCTGGCCTGGCACAGCCACGACAATGAAGATGAATTGTTCCTCATCCTCAAGGGGCATTTGCGGATTGAAATGGAACAGGGTTCGGTCGAGCTTTCCGAGGGCGAGATGTTTGTCGTGCCTAAAGGCGTGCGGCATAATCCTGTCGCCGAGGAAGAGTGCCACCTCATGCTGATCGAGCGGAAGTCGACGCTCCATACCGGCGATGTGGTGAGCGAGAAAACACGTTCGCTGGCTGAGCAGCTGCGGCCCGTATGATTGACGTGAGCTACGCTTTCTTGCGTAGCATCGATCAGATTTTTTTTGCCTTCCAGGCCGCATAATCCCGCGGCAGGCAAACGGCGCAAGGCCGGTAGCCGGCTGCTTCAGCGTCGGCCTTGTCCAGGAAGAACACCCGCTGCTTGACATATCCGCCTCTGGCGATCGCCTGCAGCGCCGCGCGGCAGTCGAGGCGGCCATAGATGCGGCTGCGGCGATGGCCGCCCAGGCTGCCCGCCTGCGCGCTGTCATAGCTCTGGCCGTCCGGACCTGTCAGATGCCAGGTCCGGACGGCGTTGCCAGTTTTAGTTCTCAATCGCGGCTTCCCGTTCCAGCAGGGCGCGCTTGCGCTCCACGCCCCAGCGGTAGCCGGAACCGCTGCCGTCGCTGCGTATCACGCGATGGCAGGGAATCGCCACCGCCAGGGAGTTGGCGGCACAGGCTTGCGCAACCGCGCGGACGGCTTTGGGCGAGCCGATGCGGGCGGCGATTTCAGCGTAACTCGCTGTGCTGCCGGCGGGGATTTCGCGCAAGGCCTGCCATACCCGTTGCTGGAACGCCGTGCCGCGCACATCCAGCGGCAGATCGAGGCCGAGTGCCGGCGCTTCGATAAAGCCGACCACTTGCGCCACCAGCTGCTCGAAATCATGGTCGGCGCCGATCAGATGGGCGCGCGGGAATTTATCCTGCAGGTCATGGGCCAGCGCGTTCGGATCGTCGCCCAGCAGGATCGCGCAGACGCCGCGAGCGCTTTGCGCCACCAGGATGGCGCCCAGCGAACATTCGCCGATGGCGAAGCGGATCTCGGTGTTGGCGCCGCCGGCGCGGTAGTCGGTCGGCTTCATGCCCAGCACTTTTCCAGAGGCTTCGTAGAAGCGGCTATTCGAGTTGAAGCCGGCGTCGTAGATGGCCTCGGTGACGGAATGGCTACGGCTCAGATGGTCGCGCACCTTCCTGGCGCGGTTGGCGTCGGCATACCCTTTCGGCGTCAAACCGGTGACAGCTTTGAATACGCGGTGGAAGTGATACACGCTAAGGCCTGCATCGGCCGCGAGCATTTCCAGGCTGGGCAGTTCCAGCGCGGTCTCGATGCTGCGGCAGGCGGCGGCGACCAGTTCGGCGTGCTGGGCTGCGACAGAGGTCTGGTCGGCGCCGCGTTTGCTGGGCCGGTAGCCGGCCGCTTCGGCGGCCGCCGGCGTGTCGAAGAATTCCACGTTTTCGGGACGCGGCAAGCGGGTCGGGCTGCTCGGACGGCAGTACACGCCGGTGGTTTTGACAGCGTACACAAACAATTTGTCTGCAGCGGGATCTCTGGCCAGCACCGCGTTCCAGCGCGGATCGCGCTCGGCGGCTTGCTTGGCGGTGTACTGGTGTGACGTCAGGGTTCGCATATCGGCTTCCGGTTGGATTGGTGTAGCTCTACTTTAGCCAAGCGGCTGGCTGCCTGCACTCCGGGTCTTGCTTTCAAATTCACGTAATCTATTCAGCGGCGGGAGCTTTCGGCAGACGCCACAAGTACCAGGACGCTACGGTGCGATAAGGGCTCCAGGCCAGGCCGATTTCGCTGATCTGTTTTTTAGTCGGCGTCTGCGCCAGGTTTTTCAGGCGGCGGTAGCCTTCGCGCACGCCGAAATCGTCGGCCGGCAAGATGTCCGAGCGCTCCAACGTATAAATCAGCAGCATCTCGACGGTCCAGCGGCCAACGCCGCGCAGCGGCAGCAGCCTTTCGATCAAGGCCTCGTCGCTCATCTTCAGGGCTTCCTTGCGCACAGGAACCACGCCATCCAGCGCGGCTTGCGCGATGCCATGGATGGTGGCGATCTTGCCGGCGGAAAATCCGCAGCTGCGCAGTGTCGCGACGTCGGTAGCCAGCAGCTGCTGCGCCGTCGGGAAATTAGCTTCGCCCTGGTCGCCATACAGCGCCAGCATGCGGCCAAGGATGGCGTCGCCGGCGCGCACATGCAACTGCTGATAGGCGATCGCGCGCACCAGCGCCTGGTACGGTTCGCGCGCCGGCTTGGCGGCGTGACGGCAGGGACCGATGCTGGCAATGTGGCGCGCCCAGTCCTGGTCCAGCGCTGACAGGAAAGTCTCTGCGCGGCGATAAGCGGCTTCCGAAATATCTGCGGCAATCTTCACTAGGCTACCTTGCGAAAAGTGAGGTTGATGCGCTGCCGGCCCAGCAAGGGATGCTCGGCTTCCTTCAGCGGCAGTATGCCGTGAAAGCGCAAGCGGTCGGGGCCTCCCCACACCACGACATCGCCGTGGAACAGCGGCACCCTGGCAGCCTTGTCGCTGCGCGCATTGCCGCCGAACAGGAACATCGCCGGAATGCCCAGCGATACCGAGACGATAGGCGCGCCATAGTCGAGCTCATCCTTGTCTTGATGCAGCGTCAGCCTGGTTCCCGGCGCATAGCGGTTGACCAGGCAAGCTTCGGGAACGAAGCCATCGTAGCCGGCTTGGGCGGCGGCGCTTTGCGCCAGCTGCAGGAAGCTGGCTGGCATCGCCGGCCAGTGCTTGCCGTTGTCCGGATCGATGGGGCTGTAGCGATAGCCGCGGCGGTCGCTGGTCCAGCCGAGGGCGCCGCAGCAGGTCATGGCGACCGACATGCGGAAACCGCCCGGCGTCACCAGGTGGCGGAACGGCGATGCGCGTTCGATCAGCGCCAGCGCCGGCAGCAACTGTTGCACGTAAGGCAGGGCGAAGGCGCGCAGGACGAAGGCGCCTGCGGCCAGTTGTTCCTGGCGCTGTTCGGTCGGTTCCAGCGAATCAAATAAATCGAGAGTCATGCTGTCTTTTCATTGAGCATCGTGAAAAATCACGCCTAAGGTGTGCCGTGTCCCGGAACGGATGCGGCTGACGCCATGCCGTAAATTTACCCTATATGCGCCGCGCTGGCCTTGCAGCGGCCGATTGTTGACCGCGAAGATCACCGCATCGCCCCGGGCGAGCGGAACGACTTCCGCGCGCGACTGCATGCGCGGCCGCTGTTCGGTCATCACGAACTCGCCGCCGCTGAAATCCTGCCCCGGCTGCGACAGCAGTATCGCCGCCTGCAAGGGGAATACATGTTCGCCATACAAATCCTGGTGCAGGCAGTTGTAGTCGCCCGCGCCATACTGCAGCATCAGCGGCGTCGGCCGCAGCTGGCCTGCGGCATGGCAGCGGGCGATGAAATCGGCATGCTGCCGAGGGAAGCGGACATCGATATTCATGGCGGCGTGCCAGCGGTTGGCAATCGCCACCACCTGCGGATACAGCATGCTGCGCAGGTCGCCGACCAGGTCTGGCAGCGGATAGTTGAAATACTGATATTCGCCGCGGCCGAAGCCGTGGCGTTCCATCACGATACGGCTGCGGAACAGATCCTTGCGGGCGTAAAGCGCAATCAGCGCCTGGCATTCCTGCGGTGTCAGCAGCTGCTTCAGCAGAGCGCTGCCGTAACTGTCCAGGTCGAGTGCAATGGCGTCCCAGTCTGCGCCGCCGATCCGTTCTGCGATTGAGGCATGGCTGCCAGCCGCCGCGCGCAATGTATTCATCATTTCTCCGTATCGGTTCGATTGCAGCCAGTATAGGCAGGCGGTCCGGCGCGCCGCACCCCGACTCTTGCGGTCAAATTCGGAGATGCAACGGCTTTATGAAATTACTGCGGGATAATCATTAAATTCTCTATATATTTGATTTAAGGTCAAATATGTATTGCCGGCACGGTGGTTTTTCTTTGCCTTTGCAGCGCTCAAACTGCATGGCGTTAAATGACAACAGGAAACCATCATGCCACTTGCACTCTGGGCGCTCACACTCAGCGCTTTTGCCATAGGAACCACCGAATTCGTGATTGTCGGACTGATTCCCACCATTGCCGCCAGCCTTGGCGTCTCCGTACCTTCCGCCGGCCTGCTCGTCAGCCTCTACGCGCTTGGCGTCGCGGTCGGCGCACCGGTGCTCACCGCGCTGACCGGCCGCGTGCCGCGCAAGCATTTGCTGCTGGGTTTGATGGCGCTGTTCACCATCGGCAACCTGGTGGCGTGGATGGCGCCGGGTTATGAAGCCCTGATGGCGGCGCGCGTCCTGACAGGCCTGGCGCACGGCGTGTTTTTTTCCATCGGCTCGACCATCGCTACCAGCCTGGTGCCCAAGGAAAAGGCGGCCAGCGCGATCGCCATCATGTTCACCGGCCTGACCGTGGCGCTGGTGACCGGCGTGCCGCTGGGGACCTGGATCGGCCAGACCTGGGGCTGGCAGTCGACTTTCCTGGCCGTGTCGCTGCTGGGCGTGATCGCCTTTGCCGGCAGCTGGATGCTGGTGCCGGATGATATTGCGGGCAGCAAGCCGGCCTCGCTGCTGACCCAGGCCGCCGTGCTGAAGAAGCCGCGCCTGCTGCTGGTGTACGCGATCACGGCGCTGGGTTATGGCGGCTCCTTCATCGCTTTTACCTATCTTGCGCCGATCTTGCAGGAGATATCAGGATTTTCCGCTTCGACCGTCAGCCTGGTAATGCTGGTATATGGCGTTTCGGTAGCCTTCGGCAATATCTGGGGCGGCAAGCTGGCTGACAGGAGGGGGCCGGTACGCGCCTTGCAGCTCGTCTTCGCTTCGCTGGCGGCCGTCCTGTTTGCGCTGACCTTCACGGCAGCCAATCCGTGGCTGGCGGTGCTGACGGTGCTGGCCTGGGGCGCTTTTGCCTTCGGCAATGTGCCTGGCTTGCAGGTGTATGTCGTGCAACAGGCTGAACGGCATGCGCCGCGGGCAGTGGACGTGGCTTCCGGCCTGAATATCGCCGCTTTCAACGTCGGCATTGCATTCGGCGCCTGGGGCGGCGGCCTGATCGTCAGCCATCTGGGCTTGATGGCGACGCCGTGGATAGGCGCGATCGTGGTGCTGGGCGCGCTGGGACTGACTTCGCTGGCGGGGCGGCTGGACCGGCGTGACGGGATTGCGCCTATCGTTGGGTCGGGCCATGCGGTCGCCATGCATTAACTCTTGAAGTCGTGATTTCAAGCGTCGGCATTGTTTTTTTGCATATAGATAATGTGGTAATCCTGGCCTTGCCAAATTTCTAGAATTACTGCACTATTGGGCTTGATTTTAATAAGCCTTTACTGAACACCATGTCTTTCGCACGCGCTTACTTCTTTTTTTACTTTAGCTATTCCAGCCCCACGGCGGTGAAAAGCGGTAAGCGTTCGTAAGTAAAGAGCAAACCGAAATTTCTAAAAAACCGCCAGCGATGGCGGTTTTTTTATACCCAGTCACTTTTTGAGCCAGGAGAAAAACATGCTACGCACCGACGATCTGCGCATCCGAGAAATGAAAGAATTAGTTCCACCTTCGCATTTGATCCGCGAATTCGGCTGCTCCGAGAAAGTGGCGGAAACCGCCGCCAATTCCCGGATTGCCTTGCATCGCATCTTGCACGGACAGGATGACCGCCTGATGGTGGTGATCGGACCTTGCTCGATCCACGATACCAAGGCGGCAATGGAATACGCCGGCCGCCTGGTCGGCGAGCGCGAGCGTTTCAAGGGCGAGCTGGAAATCGTCATGCGTGTGTACTTCGAGAAGCCGCGCACAACGGTGGGCTGGAAGGGCCTGATCAACGATCCATACATGGACAACAGCTTCCGCATCAACGACGGCTTGCGCATGGCGCGCGAGCTGCTGTTGAACATCAATGAACTGGGCCTGCCGGCCGGCACCGAATTCCTCGATGTGATCAGCCCGCAATACATCGCCGACCTGATCAGCTGGGGTGCGATCGGCGCCCGCACCACCGAATCGCAGGTGCATCGTGAACTGGCGTCCGGCCTGTCGTGCCCGGTCGGTTTCAAGAACGGCACCGACGGCAACATCAAGATCGCCGTGGACGCCATCAAGGCGGCTTCGCAGCCGCACCATTTCCTGTCTGTGACCAAGGGCGGGCATTCGGCCATCGTTTCGACCAACGGCAATGAAGACTGCCATATCATCCTGCGCGGCGGCAAGGCGCCCAATTACGATGCGGCCAGCGTCGAGGCGGCTTGCAAGGATATCGCCGGCAGCGGCCTGGCGTCGCGCCTGATGATCGACGCTTCGCATGCAAACAGTTCGAAGAAGCCGGAAAACCAGATCCCGGTCTGCGCCGATATCGGCCGTCAGATTGCAGCCGGCGACGGCCGTATTGTCGGCGTCATGGTGGAGTCGCACTTGATCGCGGGCCGCCAGGACCTGGTGCCGGGCAAGGAGCTGGTGTACGGCCAGTCGGTGACCGACGGTTGCATCAACTGGGAAGAAAGCGTCGCGGTGCTGGAAGACCTGGCGGCGTCAGTCCGGCAGCGTCGCTTGCTGAACGCCAGCCCGGCCTGAGCAGTGCAGGGGGAGATCGGGGCAGGCTGCGCCGGCCCCGATCTGACTGCGGTATCAGAAGCGCTTGGTCAGCACCATCATCTCGCCTTCGCGCCGCATCTCGGTGCGGTTCAGGAAAGACATGCCGAGCAGGGCGAACGGCAGGCCGCTTTCCTGCACCAGGGCATCGACCTGGTTCATTTCAATGTCGCCGATCTTGACTGTATTGAGCTTGACCCGGTAGGCCGGCGCGGGGCCGTTGGCGGTATTGACCATCACCATCTGACCCTGTTTGTAGTTGACGCCCATCCGCATCGCATCCGATGCCGGCAACGCAATCATGGTGGCGCCGGTGTCGACCAGCATGGTCATCATGGCGCCGTTGATTTGGGCGTCGGCGACGAAATGGCCTTGCGGATTGACCTTCAGGGTCACGCTGGAAGAAGCGCCCGGCGCACTGCGGCTGACGTATTCGCCGATGCCGATCACCTGCCGTTTGCCCTTGACCTCCAGCGTTGCGGTATTGCCATTGGCTTCCACCAGCTTGACGTCGTCGGCGACTTTGCTGCCGACCGAATAGGTCTTTGGCGATGAACCGTCGATGACCAATACGGCCTTGCCCGGAAACAGGCCGACCACGCCGATATCGGAAGCTTGTACCGCGTTGGAGAAAGAGGCTGATAACAACAGGCTGGTGATCAAAACGAACGGGCGCATGGAAGTCCGGCTTTCCTGACAAGGGTTGAGGTAGCGCCGCAGGCCGTTCGGGCGTGTTGAACGGCTGGCAACAGCAGGTGATGGTAACTCTGTCTGTTGCCAAAAGCCACTAAAAAGCCACTATTTAGTCGCGGAAATTATTGAATTCCAGCGGCAGATCCGCTACTTCCTTGCGCAGCATCGCCATCGCTGCCTGCAGGTCGTCGCGCTTGGCGCCGGTGATGCGCACGGCGTCGCCCTGGATGCTGGCCTGGACCTTCATCTTGCTGTCTTTGACGATGCGCACGATCTTCTTGGCGGCTTCCGATTCGATGCCGTTCTTGATCTTGATCACTTGCTTGACCTTGTCGCCGCCGATCTTCTCGATCTTGCCGATATCCAGGAAGCGGGTGTCGACATTGCGCTTGACCAGTTTTGCGGTCAGCACGTCGCGCACCTGGCTGAGCTGGAACTCCGAATCGGCGTAAGCGGTCAGGTCGCGCTCTTTCAGCTCGATGCGGGCGTCGCTGCCCTTGAAGTCGAAACGGGTCGAGATCTCTTTGTTGGCTTGATCGTTGGCATTTTTTACTTCGACCAGATTGGCTTCCGATACGGTATCGAATGATGGCATGGTGTTATTCCTTCAGTATGTTCAAATAAAACGGGCCGGCTCCAGTTCTGGAGTGCGCGGCCATCAGGCTATGCGCATTCTATCGGACAAAAAACCCGCGGTGTGGGCTGCCTGGTCTATTTTCTTGCCGGACCGGCCATATTCCCGGACGTACTGCCTGCCGTGGCATGGCCTGCTTGCGTTTATAATCCCGGTGCTATGACTATCTCCCAGCTTCCGCTTCAGTTCGATTTTTCACTACGCCAGCATAATACTTTCGGTATTGATGCCAAGGCGCAGGCCTATTTACCGGTGACTTCCGTAGAAACCTTGCATGCGCTCAGGTCGGATGCCGTGTCTTCCGCCTTGCCGCGCCTGGTGCTGGGCGGCGGCAGCAACCTGGTGCTGACGCAGGATTTTCCCGGGCTGGTGCTGCATATGTGCAGCCGCGGCCGGGACATCATCGGCGCGGATGAAGATGCGGTTTATGTACGGGCAGCGGCCGGCGAAAACTGGCATGCGCTGGTGCTGTGGACGCTGGAGCAGGGCCTGGGCGGGCTGGAGAACCTGTCGCTGATTCCCGGCAGCGCCGGCGCCGCGCCCATCCAGAACATCGGCGCCTATGGCGTCGAACTGCAGGACCGCTTCCATAGCCTGACGGCCATCGACATGGAGAGCGGCGAGATCCTGACGCTGGATCGCAAGGCCTGCGCCTTCGCCTATCGCGACAGCGTTTTCAAGCAGCGCCTGCGCGACCGCGCGATAGTGCTGGACGTCACGCTGGCCTTGCCCAAGCGCTGGCAGCCGGATCTGCGCTATGCCGACGTGGCGCAGGAGCTGGATGCGCGCAAATTGTCACAGCCCACTGCGCGCGACGTCAGCGACGCCGTGATAGCGATCCGCACCCGCAAGTTGCCGGATCCGGCCGTGATCGGCAATGCCGGCAGCTTCTTCAAGAATCCGATAGTGCCGGAACAGCAACGCAATGCGCTGCTGGAGCGGCATCCGCAACTGGTGAGCTACGTGCAGCCGGACGGCGCTTATAAGCTGGCAGCGGGTTGGCTGATCGACCAGTGCGGCTGGAAAGGGAAAAACCTGGGAGCTGCCGGCGTCTATGAAAAGCAGGCGCTGGTGCTAGTCAACCGCGGTGGCGCCACTGGCCAGGATGTGGCGCGTCTGGCGCAGGCGGTGCAGGCCGATGTGCTGGCCAGGTTCGGTGTGGCGCTGGAGCCCGAGCCGATTTTCATCTAGGGAAACGTCGCATATTTGCGACAGGAGAATGACGGCATTTTGCCGGCGCGTTTTGTCACTATCAAGTCACAATGCGCGATTATGCTTCCACCTGTCTCATATCCAACACTCCCTAAAGTAATGGATTTTTAAGCCCGTCATGCATCGCATCACGGGCTCTTTTTTTTAAGCGTAGTGGCAAACGTAGTTGAGCGTTTCCAGGGTCTCGATATCGAAACTGGAATTCGCCGCGATTTCAAAGCGGTCGCCGCTGCCGTAGCGGGTCCACAGTTGCTGGCCTTGCAGGCGCACCCGGCAGATTCCGCTGGTGACGTCCATCACTTCGGCAACGCCGGTGCTGAAGGTCAGCGAGGACGGCAGGATGACGCCCAATGTTTTCTTGCTGCCATTGGCGAAGATCACGGTATGGGAAACGCATTTGCCGTCGAAATAGACATTGCCTTGCTTTAAGACTGATACATGGTCGAATTGTGTGCTCATGAGGATTCCTTGCAGGATTTTTGACAAAAAAGAACCGGCGTGAGCCGGTTCTGCATATGGTGAGGCGAGTTCTTGCCGCCGGCTTGCGCTTACTTACTCCGCGTCTTTGTCGAGCAGCGGCAGCGATACGGCATTGCTGGATGCGAGCAGGCCGGTGCTTTGATAGATCGCCAGCTTCTGGCGTGTATCGCTGATGTCGAGGTTGCGCATGGTCAGCTGGCCGATGCGGTCCTGCGGCGTGAAGGCTCCTGCGCCCTTTTCCATGGTCAGGCGGTCAGGATGGTAGGTCAGGTTGGCCGACTCGGTGTTGAGGATCGAATAATCGTTGCCGCGGCGCAGTTCGATCGTGACCTCGCCGGTGATGGCGCGCGCCACCCAGCGTTGCGCCGTCTCGCGCAGCATGATCGCCTGCGAGTCGAACCAGCGGCCTTGGTACAGCAGGCGGCCCAGGCGGCGGCCGCTTTCGCGGTACTGCTCGATGGTGTCTTCGTTATGGATGCCGGTGACCAGGCGCTCGTAGGCGATGAACAGCAGGGCCAGGCCCGGCGCTTCATAGATGCCGCGGCTCTTGGCTTCGATGATGCGGTTTTCGATCTGGTCGCTCATGCCCAGGCCGTGGCGTCCGCCGATGCGGTTGGCTTCCATCATCAGGTCGACCTGGTTGGCAAACACGACGCCGTTGAGGGCGACCGGACGGCCTTCTTCAAAGCGCACGGTGACTTCTTCGCGCTTGACTTCGACGTCGTCGCGCCAGAAGGCGACGCCCATGATCGGTTCGACGATCTTCATGCCGGAGTTCAGGAACTCCAGGTCTTTCGCTTCATGCGTGGCGCCGAGCATGTTGGAATCGGTCGAGTAGGCTTTTTCCACCGACATCTTGTAATCGAAGCCGGACGCGATCATGAATTCCGACATTTCCTTGCGGCCGCCCAGCTCCTGGATGAACTTGTCGTCGAGCCATGGCTTGTAGATGCGCAGATTGGGGTTGACCAGCAGGCCGTAGCGGTAGAAACGCTCGATGTCGTTGCCCTTGAAGGTGCTGCCGTCGCCCCAGATGTCGACCTTGTCTTCGCGCATCGCAGCCACCAGCATGGTGCCGGTGACGGCGCGTCCGAGCGGTGTGGTGTTGAAGTAGGTGACGCCGGCGGTGGAGATGTGGAAGGCGCCGCTTTGCAGCGCGGCGATGCCTTCGGCCACCAGTTGTTCGCGGCAATCGACCAGGCGCGCCAGCTCGGCGCCGTAGGCCTTGGCCTTTTGCGGGATGGCGTCGTAGTCCGGTTCGTCAGGCTGGCCCAGGTTGGCGGTATAGGCGTAAGGAATGGCGCCTTTCTGGCGCATCCAGTGCAGCGCGGCGCTGGTATCGAGGCCGCCTGAGAAGGCGATGCCGACTTTTTCGTTGACCGGAACGGATTGCAGGATATTGGACATGATATTTCTAAGTAGGTTGAAATGGTTACTGAGGATCGTGGCAAACGGCTTCGATGTTGTGGCCGTCGGGGTCTTTCACGAACGCACCATAATAATTTTGGTGATAGTGCGGCCGTGGACCAGGCGCGCCGTTGTCGGCGCCGCCCGCTTTGAGTCCTGCTTGATAAAAGGCGTCGACCTGGGCCCGGCTGGCGACCCGGAAAGCGAAATGAATGGCTTGCTGGTGCGCCGGCTTTTCCGCGGTCGCTTTATAGATCCAGAAATCGGGTTTGGGCGCTTCGCCGAAACCGGCGACGTCGGTGCCGGCCACCGCTGCCGGAAACTCCAGCAGCAGCTCATAGCCGATCGCACCGAGGACGGCGCTGTAGAACGCCTTGCTCTTCTGGTAGTCGCTGACGGTAACGCCGGTATGGTCGATCATGGTTTACTCCGCAACCTTGCCCAGCACCAGGTATTCGAGCAGCGCCTTTTGCACGTGCAGGCGGTTCTCGGCTTCATCCCAGACCACCGATTGCGGGCCGTCGATGACTTCGGCGGATACTTCTTCGCCGCGATGCGCCGGCAGGCAGTGCATGAACAAGGCGTCCGGATTGGCGCGCTGCATCTTGGGCTGGTCGACGATCCAGCCGTCGAAGGCTTTCAGGCGCGCTGTGTTTTCATCCTCGTAACCCATGCTGGTCCAGACATCGGTGGTGACCAGGTCGACCCCTTCGCAAGCGTCGGACGGGTTGGCGAAGAAGGTATAGCGCTGGTTGTCGGCGGCGACCTGGCTCGGGTCGATGTCGTAGCCCTTGGGGGTCGAGACATTGACGTGGAAACCGAATACCTGCGCCGCCTGCAGCCAGGAATACAGCATGTTGTTGGCATCGCCGATCCACGCGACTTTCTTGCCGGCGATGGAACCGCGGTGCTCGATGTAGGTGAAGACGTCGGCCAATACCTGGCAGGGATGCTGCTCGTTGGTCAGGCCGTTGATCACCGGCACCCGCGAGTGCGCGGCGAAGCGTTCGATGATGTCCTGGCCGAAGGTGCGAATCATGATGACGTCGCACATGCGCGACATCACCTGCGCCGCGTCTTCCACCGGCTCGCCGCGGCCCAGCTGGCTGTCGCGCGTGTTGAGGTAGATGGCGGCGCCGCCCAGCTGGTGCATGCCGGCTTCAAACGAGAGGCGGGTGCGGGTCGAGTTCTTCTCGAACACCATCACCAGCGTGCGGTCGAGCAGCGTGTAGTGCGGTTCGTAATTCTTGAATTTGCGTTTGATGAGACGGCTACGCTCAATCACGTACTCGTATTCGTCGAGCGAAAAGTCAGAAAACTGCAGGTAGTGTTTGATTGCCATAAATGAAAACGGCGGCCGCTGTGGCGACTGCCGCCGAAAGTTGGAATTCCATTTTTAAATCAACCGCTGGTTTTGCAGGCCGTCGAAGATGTTGTGCGCGGGCTTGAATGAAGGCCCCGCGATTGGCTTAGAAATGAAATAAGTGCTTCAATTATAAGGGATTTCAATAGAAAAGATACCCGTCAAAAGATTGCTTATCTGGCATTAATAAGATGGCACGGCATTTCCCGTCGGCAGCCGTGCCGCCACCCTCGCTTAATACAGTTTCTGCGACGATTCGTGCAGCAACTGCACGTAAAGCTGGTGCCGCATGGGCGCAATCTTGTTTTCCTTGACGGCTTCCAGCACCGCGCAGCTCGGCTCGATCAGGTGATGGCAGTTGTAGAACTTGCATTTCCCCAGATAGGGCGTGAACTCGACGAAAGCGCGTTCCAGCATGCCTTCGCTCAACTGGTACAGGCCGAATTCCTGGAATCCCGGCGAATCGATGATGTTGGCCGGCTTGCCGTCCAGCGCGGTGTCGTCGGCATCCATCTCGTACAAACGGGTGAAGGTAGTGGTGTGCTTGCCGGTATCCAGGGCGGCGGAAATTTCGCGCACGGCGATGTCGGCATCCGGCACGATCAGGTTGATCAGCGACGATTTGCCCATGCCCGACTGGCCGATCAGGATGGTTGACTGGCCTTTCAGCAATGGCCGCAGGGTGGCGCAGGTTTCCTCAGGAAAAGCGCGCGCCGACACTTCATGCACCGGATAGCCGAGGCTGGCATACATCTGCAGCCGTTGCCGGGTCTTTTCCAGCGCCTCGACGATATCGGTCTTGTTGAGCACGATATGGGCCTTGACGCCCGCGGCCTCCGCCGCCACCAGCGCGCGCGAGATCAGGTCGTCGGCAAAGCCCGGCTCGGTCGCCACCACGATGAACAGCTGCGTGACGTTGGCCGCCAGCAGCTTGGATTTGTATTGGTCTGAGCGGTACAGCAGGCTGTTGCGCTCGTCGATGGCTTCGATCACGCCCTGGTTGGGCGAGGTGGTCTTCAGCTGGACCCGGTCGCCGACCGCCACATCGCTTTTCTTGCCGCGGGTGACGCATTGCAGCTTCATTGATTCGCCGCCGATCCTGGCTTGCACCAGGTAATGGCGGCCGTGGGCGGCGATCACCAGGCCGCTGCCGGCCTGGTTGCTGTGCTGTTTTCCGTGTTGCCGGGTATGGTCAACCATGTGCGGCCAGCAGTCGGTTGATGCGCACGGTCGCTGGCGGATGCGAATCGTAGAATGCCGAATGCAGCGGATCCGGAGTCAGGGTAGAAGCATTGTCTTCATACAGCTTGACCAGCGCCGTCACCAGATCGTTGCCATTGGTGTGCTTGACGGCAAATGCATCGGCTTCGAATTCATGCTTGCGCGAGCTGATCGAGGACAGCGGCGACAGCAGGAAGGTAAAGATCGGCAAGGCCAGCATGAACAGGATCAGCGCCATCGCATCGTTGTTGCTGAGGTCGGCCAGCAGCAGCGGATTGACGCCGAGGCCGGTATAGAACCACAGCTGCTGCTTCAGGTAACCCAGCAGCGCCAGGAAAGCCAGCGAGATGACGAACATGACGACGATCCGCTTGACGATGTGCTTCAGCTTGAAATGGCCGAGTTCGTGCGCCAGTACTGCTTCGATTTCATGCGGCGCCAGGCGCGCCAGCAGGGTGTCGAAAAAGACGATGCGCTTGCCGGCGCCAAAACCGGAGAAATAGGCGTTGCCGTGGGCGCTGCGCTTGGAGCCGTCCATCACGAACAGGCCCTTGGAGGCAAAGCCGACGCGCTTCATCAGGCCTTCGATGCGGTCGCGCAGGGTGTCGTCGGCGAGCGGCGTGAATTTGTTGAAGAGCGGCGCGATCACGGTCGGGTACAGCACCAGCATCAGCAGCTGGAAGCCGCTGAACACCAGCCAGGCGTAAAACCACCAGAGATCACCGGATTTGGCCATCAGCTGCAGCACTACCCAGACCAGCGGCAAGCCGATGGCGGCGCCGATCAAGGTGTTTTTCAGCATATCCATGAAGAACAGCTTGACGCTCATCTTGTTAAAACCGAAACGCGCCTCCAGCACGAACTGCTTGTAATAATCCAGCGGCAGGTCGATCAGGCCGGAAATCGCGCCGAAGGCCACCAGCAGGCCCAATTGATACACCATGCCGGGACCGGCCCAGTTGAATATGATGTTGGAAAGTAACTGCAAGCCGCCCAACAAAGTGAAGCCGATCAGCACGGCTGCGCTCAGCAGCATCGAAAACATGCTGAACTTGGTCTTGGCGACGGTGTAGTCGGCAGCCCGCTGATGCGCCGCCAGGGGAATCTTTTCGGCGAATTCGGCCGGCACCGCGCTACGGTGCGCCAGCACATGGCGAATCTGGCGCGAACCCAGCCAGAAGCGCACGATGAGGGTGATTGCCAGGAAAACTACAAACAAAACTGAAAATGCAAATGAAGACATGCCGTCCCTATGTGAGAAAATACCTGCAATGGGCGCCTCTGATAACCTACTGCGCGGCCCAATCTCTGGTCTGCGATGCTCGCTGTACTGAAGTACAGCTGCGCTTCTCGACCAGACCTTGGGCCGCTCGCTACGGTTCTCAGAGGCGCTTTACGGCCAGTTTCAATTGAAATGCCGCAATACTGCTTATATAACCAAGAGAACAATTATGTCACAAGCTGCCGATATCTCAGCTACTCCAACTGCTACACCCGCTCCCGCTGCGCCGCTGCGGCCGAACGAATTCAACCTGATCTGGGTTGACATGGAAATGACGGGGCTTAACCCCGATAGCGACCGCATCATTGAAGTCGCGGTGGTGGTGACCGATCCGCAGCTGAACATCCTGGCGGAAGGCCCGGTATTTGCGATCCACCAGGCCGACGAGATCATGGACGGCATGGATGCCTGGAACAAGGGCACGCACGGCCGTTCCGGCCTGATCGAGCGGGTCAAGACCTCGACCGTGACGGAAAGCGACGCTGAACTGGCGCTGATCGAATTCCTGAAGAAATATGTACCGAACGGCAAGTCGCCGATGTGCGGCAATACGATTTGCCAGGACCGCCGCTTCATGGCGCGCGGCATGCCGAAGCTGGAAGCGTTTTTCCACTATCGCAACCTGGACGTATCGACCTTGAAGGAACTGTGCCGCCGCTGGAAGCCGGAACTGGCGAGCGGCTTCAAGAAACATCAGAAGCACACCGCGCTGGCCGATATCCTGGAATCGATTGAAGAGCTGCGCTACTACCGCGAGCATTTCATCAAGGAATAAAAAAACAGGCCGGGTTGCGCTATGCGCACCCGGCCGGCGATAGCGGCAAGCGCGTCAGCGCTTAATCTTCATTCTTGTTTTCAGTATTGTTCAATCCGCAGCATTTCTTGAATTTCTTGCCGCTGCCGCAGCTGCAATCGTCATTGCGGCCGACTTTCGGCGCTTCGCGCTGGATGGTCTTGACCGCGGATTTGCGGTGCGGCAGCCAGTAGCGATAGATTTCCGGTATCGCTGCCTCCACTTCCACCGCCAGCTTGTGGCGTTGCACCGGATCTTCGCGCAGCGCCATTTCCTCTTCTTCCAGCTCTTCCGCGCCCAGCAGGTAGATCGGCCGCACTACCGTCGCCAGGTTGGAGTGCCAGATCGGTTCCCAGGCCTTGGCGCGCAGGTTGATGCCTTCCCAGAAGCCCCAGGTCCAGGCTTCGCCGTCGAGCAAGGCCTTGCCTTCGTGCTCATGTTCGCAAAACAGCGGTTCGTATTCTTTCGGCGCCACTTCCAGCGTGACCGCGATTTCATTCATGTAGCGAGCGATCAAGCCGACGATCTTCTCGTATTCCTTGTCGGACTTGAATTTCGGCGCATCCTTCAGCGACGGCCCCCACACATGCGGCAGCCATTCGCCCAGCAGCACCTGTTCCGGCCCGATCACCAGCGCCGTCAGGTAGCCGTGCAGGGTATCCATGGTCATGCTGTCTTCAGCGCAACGATCGGACAAGAGAAAATCGTCCAGTTCGTCAAATTCTTTGTCTGAGAGGGGTTCGTCGAGGTTCATGGTGATAGCCGCTTAATATACGATGGAAATGAGGATACGGATTTTACGATTGAAATGGCCGCGCGCTGCAAAATATTCGGGCTGCTTGCCTGCCAACAATCATTTATCCTGTGATAAGTCCATACAGATCGAGTCATCTTATATGAAAATCAGAGCACTGACCCCGTCAGACCTTGCATCCTATCGCCGGCTGAGGCTGGAATCCATCCTGGATTCGCCGTCTTCATTCGTGCCCACGCATGAGGAAGAAAGCGCGCTGCCCGAGGAACAGATGGCGGCGCGTTTGAAAGCAAGCCCTTTCCAGGTGACTTATGGCGCATTTCAAGGCGAGGTCCTGGTCGGCACCGTCGGCCTGGTGCGCGATTCCCGCTCCAAGATTTATCACCGCGCCACCATTGTCGGCGTCTACGTCACGCCCAATGCGCGTTCCGCCGGCGCGGTGCAAGGCATGTTCGAGGCGGTGATCGCTTACGCAAGGAATATCCCGGAGCTGGTCCAGCTGGACTTGAAAGTCAACACCGTCAATCCCCGCGCCAGGGCGGTGTACGCCAAACTGGGGTTTGCCTCCTGCGGCATCGACTACCGCGCCCTGTGCATAGACGGCCGGTTTCATGACGAAGAGCGCATGGCCCTGTATCTTGATGCCGCCGGAACTATTGTTCGTACACCCGCATGAAGCTGGCGAACCTGGGTATGCCGCTGTCATTCAAGCCGCGGAAGCGGTAAGTCACGACGCTGCCCAAGGCCGGCGGCTGGTGCCGCTGCGCGTCGCTGAAGCCGCTGCCCAGCTTGAAGCGCAGGCCGTCCGGCGTTTCCACCAATAGCGCTCCCAGCATGCCCTGGTATTTTCCTTTGCCGGGCAAATGGCCGATGACTTTGGCTTCGGCATCCTCATGGGTTTTGATTTTCAGCAGGTCGTCGCTGCGCTGGGCGCGGTAAAGCGATGCGCCCCGGTGCAGCATCAAGCCTTCGCCGCCTTGCCTGACGGTCTGCTGCAGCAGGCGTTGCAAGGCCGAATGGTCGCTCAGCTTGATCTGTTCCACCGGCAGCACCCAAGGGACTGCAAGTTTGGCGAGCGTACTTTGCAACGCCGGCAGACGCCGGTCGAACGTGCCGGGATATGCGGGCAGGTCGAACACCATGAAGCGCATGCGACGCCAGGCCGCATCGTCCGGCGTTTCGCGGCGTACGGTTGAAACCGCGTGGCTGAACTGCCGGCGGCCGGCCCACAGCTCGCCGTCCAGCGCTGTTTTCGGCCAGTTGGCGGTGAACCAGGGCGGGGCGTTGATGCGTTGGCCGCCGCGCGTCAGCAATTTTTCCCCATCCCAGTAGCCGCGCACGCCGTCCAGTTTTTCGCTGACCCAATAATCCGCCAGGTTGATGCCGGGATGATAGAGGTTTGCCAGCATTAACGGCGGCGCCGGCGTTGCGGACAGGGCAGCGGCAGGCAAGCACAGAAGGATGCCAAGCAGCAGGGCGCTCAACTGCCTGGCAATGCATGGCGGAACAGATGATGGCGTGGACATGGGGTTCGGCTGTCAGACATGAAGCCTGTATCGTAAAGCGATGTTGGCCGTCGCTGGCTGCGCAGAAGTGCTAAAGCTGCGATTCGATATTTAGCTTATATGCGGGTTGTGCGGGTGAAATGCAGTCCTGTCCCGTTCCCGGCGAGGCCGCGCAGTGCAATGCGGGGGAAACGCTAGCCGACAGGGCAGCCGGCGCGACGGCGGCGAGACTATTCGTGTCATCGACGCGATAAGCAGGCCGCCGGCGCTTACAATAGCCGGCATGACTACTTCAAGCCCAGCCTCATTCTCTACCCTCGCTCCAGACACCGTACTGGATGCGCTCGATAGCATCGGCCTGCATGGCGACGGCCGCCTTCTGGCGCTCAACAGCTATGAAAACCGCGTGTACCAGATCGGCATGGAGGAGGGGCCGCCGCTGGTGGCCAAATTCTACCGGCCGCAACGCTGGAGCGATGCAGCCATCCTGGAAGAGCATGGCTTCGTGCAGGAACTGGTGGAGCGCGAGATCCCGGTGGTTGCCGCATGGGCGGCGGCGGACGGCCGCACCTTGCATCAGTTTGAGGGCTTCCGTTTTGCCGTGTTTCCACGCCACGGCGGCCGCGCGCCAGAATTGGAAGACAGCGCCACGCTGGAATGGCTGGGCCGCTTCCTCGGCCGCATCCATGCCGTGGGCGCACTCAGCAACTACCAGCACAGGCCGACGCTGGACATCGCCAGTTTCGGCGAAGAACCCAGCGCTTTCCTGCTGGCCAACGGCTTTGTGCCGGAGGATCTGCTGGAAGCCTATCGCAGCACCGTCGAACTGGCCCTGGACGGCGTGCGCCGCTGCTTCGACCGCGCCGGCACGGTCGGCGCGCTGCGCCTGCACGGCGATTGCCACGGCAGCAACGTGCTGTGGACCGATGCCGGACCGCACTTCGTCGATTTTGACGACAGCCGCATGGGGCCGGCGGTACAGGACCTGTGGATGCTGCTGTCCGGCGAGCGCAGGGACATGGTGCGGCAGATGGGTTCACTGCTGGCCGGCTATGAGGACTTTTGCGATTTCGATACCCGTGAGCTGTACCTGATCGAGGCATTGCGCACCTTGCGCCTGATCCACTACGCGGCGTGGATAGCGCGGCGCTGGGACGATCCGGCGTTCGCCGTGGCCTTCCCCTGGTTCAATACCCAGCGCTACTGGCAGGATAGGGTGCTGGAACTGCGCGAGCAGATCGCGCTGATGGACGAGCCGCCGTTGTGGCAAAACTGAGGCTGGCTTGACTGGCGCCTAGTGCGCCACGGTCTTGGAGAACACGTTCAGCACCAGCACGCCGGAGACGATCAGTCCGATGCCGACCAAAGCCGCGGCATCCAGGCTCTGCTTCAGGAACAGCCAGCCGACCAGCGCGATCAGCGCAATGCCGATACCCGACCACATCGCATACACGATCGCCACCGGCAAGGTGCGCAAGGTCAGCGACAGGAAATAGAAGGCGGTCAGGTAACCCGCCACCACCACCACCGACGGCACCAGCCGGGTAAATTCGGCGCTGGCCTTGAGGGCGCTGGTGGCAATCACTTCGGCGACGATGGCGATCAATAGATAGACCCAATGCATGACTTCTCCTGGCTGATGAAACGTAGATAAAACGTGGAAACAGCGAAACTCTAATCGATCGCGGCGAACAGCTCTGTAACGAAATCGACAAATACGCGTACCTTGGCCGACAACTGATGGCTCTGGTGGTACACCACCGACACCGGCGGCCCCGGCGTGGCCCAGTCGGCCAGCACCGGCGCCAGCAGGCCGGCTCGGATCTGCGGGTTGAGCGAGAGCGTCAGCAGCTGGACGATGCCGGCGCCGCTGGCGGCTGCGTGGATCAGGGTTTCGGCGTGATTGATGGCGATGTTGCCGGGCGGCGCCCAGCTGAACTCCTGCTTGCCCTTGCTGAAGGTCCACGGCACGTTCTGGCCGCTGTTGGGGTGGATGAAAGCGAGGCAACGGAAGCTGCTTAGTTCCTGCGGCGTGCGCGGAGTTCCATGCCGCGCCAGGAAATCGGGGGCGGCGCAGCACAGGTTGCGGGTCTGGTAGATGCGGCGCGCCACCATGCTGGAATCCTTCAGCTCGCCGATGCGGATCCAGACGTCGCCGCGGCCCTCCACCATGTCGACCATGCGGTCGCCGACATTGAGCCGGATCGACAAGTCAGGATACAGCGCGCTGAAGCGCGCCAGCGCCGGCGCCAGGTAGATGCGGGCGATCACGGTCGGCACGTCGACCCGCAATATTCCCTGCGGCGTCACGCGCCGCCTCTGCAGCCCGTCTTCCAGTTCGCTCATGTCGCCGAGCAGGCGCTGGGCCCGCTGGTAACAGCTGTGGCCGTCGTCGGTCAGGGAAATCTTGCGGGTGGTGCGGTTCAGCAGGCGCACGCCGAAATGCCGCTCCAGGGCGGCGATATGGTTGGTGATGGTGGCGTTCGACATCTCCAGCTGTTCAGCCGCGCGGCTGAAGCTGTTCAGTTCCACCACCTGGCAAAATACCCGCAACGATTCCAGCCTGTCCATGATGACGATTTTATATTGTTTAAGTAATTTAAAAAATGATTTTAATTATTGCCTATTTTTCTGATTATTAAAAAGGATGATAATGGCAAAAAACAGATCGTATGGAATGTATTGATACGGCGCCAACATCTTCCCGGAGACACGCATGGCCATTGCGACGCATAGCTCTAACAGCAGCCCGATCGACATTCCCGCCCTGATCGACCGCAGCCGCATCGGCGGCTTCCAGATCGTCATGCTGACCCTGTGCGCCATCTGCCTGATTATCGACGGTTTCGACGTCCAGGCCATGGGCTATGTGGCGCCTGCCATCATCCAGCAGTGGGGAATAGACAAGGCCAACCTCGGCCCGGTGTTCGGTGCCGGCCTGTTCGGCATGCTGCTCGGCTCGCTCACTTTCAGCATCCTGGCCGACCGCATCGGCCGCCGTCCGGTGCTGATCGCCGCCACCCTGTTCTTTGCCGCCTGCATGCTGCTGACGCCGCTGGCCGGCACGGTCGAGCAACTGATTGGGCTGCGTTTCGTCACCGGCCTCGGGCTGGGCGCCATCATGCCCAACGCCATGGCGCTGGCCGGCGAATACAGCCCGCTGCGCAAGCGCGTGACTCTGATGATGCTGGTGTCCTGCGGCTTTACGCTGGGGGCCGTGCTGGGCGGCCTGTTGTCGGCGGCCCTGATTCCGCGCTTCGGCTGGCAGTCGGTATTCCATGTCGGCGGTGTGGTGCCGCTGGTGATCGGCGTGCTGATGATCTTCTGGCTGCCGGAGTCGATGCAGTTCCTGGTATTGCGCGGCAAGCGTCTGGAGCAGGTCGGCAAGTGGTTGCGCCGCATCGATCCCTCCGTCGCGGTTGACCGGGACACGCGTTACGTGGTCAACGAAAAAGCCGGCAAGGGCGCGCCGATGATGCAGCTGTTCCAGCAGGGCCGGGCCAAGGTGACGATCCTGCTGTGGATCATCAATTTCATGAACCTGGTGAACCTGTATTTCCTTTCCAACTGGCTGCCGACCATTGCCAAGGACGCCGGCCTGTCGACCGCCACCGCGGTCATGGCCGGCACCACCTTGCAGATCGGCGGTACGCTGGGAACCTTGATCATGGGGCAGTTGATCGACCGTTCCAGCTTCCGCCGCGTACTGATTCCGGTGTTCCTGACCGCCGGCATGGCGGTGGCGCTGATCGGCCGGCCGGAAATATCTCTGCTGTTCCTGTTTGCCAGCATCTTCGTCGCCGGCTTCTGCATCGTCGGCGGCCAGCCGGCGGTGAATGCGCTGGCAGGGACTTACTACCCGACCACCTTGCGCTCCACCGGCATCGGCTGGAGCCTGGGCGTCGGCCGCATCGGTTCTATCGTCGGGCCGGTGCTGGGCGGCGAGCTGATCCGTCTGAACTGGCCGAACAGCAGCATCTTCCTGCTGCTGGCCGTACCGGCCCTGGTATCGGCGGTGATGCTGATGCTGATGCAGGACACTTCAAATCGCAACAATGCGCAGGCTGTGATTGCGCATTAAGATCAGACCTTCAAGGATGAAATCCATGGAAAACACAAACATGCTTCGCTACCAGTCGGGATTCTGCAATGACTTCGCCAGCGAAGCCTTGCCCGGCGCCTTGCCCGCAGCGCAGAACTCGCCTCAGAAAGCGCCATACGGCCTCTATGCGGAACAGCTGTCCGGCACCGCGTTCACCGCACCGCGCGCGCATAACCGGCGCTCGTGGCTGTACCGCATCCGGCCGGGCGCGATGCACCACGCATTTGAAAAGCTGCCGCAACCGCTGCTGGCCAGCGGTCCCTTTACCCAGGTCGACACGCCGCCTAACCAGCTGCGCTGGAATCCGCTGCCTATGCCGGCCGATGGCCAGTCCGCCGATTTCATCGACGGCATGGTCACCTTCGCCGGCAACGGCGACGCTGCGACACAGACCGGGATCGCCATCCATCTGTACGTGGCGAACCGCTCCATGCACGACCGCTTTTTCTATAATGCCGACGGCGAATTGCTGATCGTGCCGCAGCAGGGACGTCTGCTGGCCAGGACGGAAATGGGCGTGCTGGAAGTCAAGCCCGGTGAAATCGTGGTCATCCCGCGCGGCGTGCGCTTCCGCATCGAGCTGCCGGACGGCGCGGCGCGCGGCTATGTCTGCGAAAACTACGGCGCCGCCTTCCAGCTGCCGGAGCTGGGACCGATCGGTTCCAACGGCCTGGCCAATGCGCGCGACTTCCAGGCGCCGGTGGCGGCCTATGAAGAGCGCGAGGGCGAGTTCCAGCTGCTGGCGAAATTCGGCGGCAAGCTGTGGGCTGCGCGCATCGATCATTCACCGCTGGACGTGGTGGCCTGGCACGGCAACTACACGCCGTACAAATACGACCTGAGCTTGTTCAACACCATCAACACGGTCAGCTACGATCATCCCGATCCCTCCATCTTCACGGTGCTGACCTCGCCTTCGGATACGCATGGCACCGCGAATGTCGATTTCGTGATTTTTCCGCCGCGCTGGATGGTGGCCGAGCATACCTTCCGGCCGCCATGGTTCCACCGCAACGTCATGAGCGAATACATGGGCCTGATCCATGGCGCCTACGACGCCAAGGCCGACGGCTTTACGCCGGGCGGCGGCAGCCTGCACAATTGCATGAGCGGCCACGGTCCGGATGCCGCCACTTTCGAGAAAGCGTCCAGTGCCGAATTGGCGCCGCACCGTATCGACAATACAATGGCCTTCATGTTTGAAAGCCGCTACCTGATTCATCCGACGCCCTATGCGTTGGCGACGCCGCTGCTGCAGAAGGACTACCTGCAATGCTGGCACGGTTTGAAAAAGAACTTCAACGGTCAACCCTAAGAGAAAAGACATCATGCAAGCCAACGATCCGACATTGAAATCCTTTATCCCGACTCCGCCGGAGTCGCATTTTCCTATCCAGAACCTGCCTTTCGGCGTGTTCAGCAATGCCGCCGATCCGGCGCCGCGCGTCGGCGTCGCCATCGGCGGCCAGGTGCTGGACCTGGCTGCTTTGGCTGACTCCGGCTTGCTGACACTGAGCCCTGAAGTGTTCCGCCAGCCGACCCTCAATGCCTTCATCGCGCTGGGCCGCCAGACATGGCGCAGCACCCGCGCCAGCATCAGCGAGCTGCTGCGCCACGACAATATTCAGCTGCGCGACAACCAGGCGCTGCGCGAGAAAGTGTTCGTCGCGCAGGACCAGGCAACGATGCATCTGCCGCTGGAGATTCCGGGCTATACCGATTTCTATTCCTCGAAAGAGCATGCGACCAATGTCGGCTCGATGTTCCGCGATCCGGCCAATGCGCTGCTGCCGAACTGGCTGCATATCCCGATCGGCTACAACGGCCGCGCCAGCTCGGTGGTCGTCAGCGGCACGCCGCTGCAGCGTCCGATGGGCCAGCTGAAACTGCCGGACGCCGACGCGCCGGTGTTCGGCGCCTGCCGCAAGCTGGATTTCGAGCTGGAAACCGGCTTCATCATCGGCCAGCCGAATGCCCTGGGCGAGCCTATCGATATCGCCAGCGCCGAGCAGCATATCTTCGGCATGGTGCTGCTGAACGACTGGAGCGCGCGCGATCTGCAGCAATGGGAATACGTGCCGCTGGGTCCGTTCAACAGCAAATCCTTCGCTACCTCGATTTCGCCTTGGGTGGTGACGATGGATGCGCTGGAGCCGTTCCGCGTCGCCAGCCCGGCGCAGCAGCCGCAACCGCTGCCGTATCTGCGGCAGAGCGGCAAGAACGGCTACGACATTACGCTGGAAGTAGCGCTGCAGCCGGGCGCCGCCGCCCAGCCGCAAACCATCTGCCGCACCAATTTCAAGGCCATGTACTGGACCATGGTGCAGCAGCTGGCGCACCACACCGTCTCCGGCTGCAATACCCGCATCGGCGACCTGATGGGCTCCGGCACCATCAGCGGCAGCACGCCGGAATCGTTCGGCAGCCTGCTGGAGCTGACCTGGAACGGCAAGAATCCGCTCAGCCTGGCGGACGGCAGCCAGCGCAGCTTTATCCAGGACGGCGATGAAGTGGCGATGACCGGCTGGTGCCAGGGCGATGGCTATCGCGTCGGGTTTGGGGTGGTCAGCGGCAAGATATTGCCGGCGCGGGGGTGATGGAATAGATGTGCCGGTGATGAGCAATTCGAGAGAATTGCTCATCTCTATAGAGTAGAACCAGCTAGGGTAGAGCCAGCTTTATAAATCTCTTCGTTTGAGGCTTGCGCCACGTTGGCGACCTGGTCTCCGGTCACGATTTTTACCGGGCCATCGCTTTCAGCGCAGCCTGAGCCAGGAAGCCGGAACGCGTCAATTGATGCGCTTTGGCGAAGGCGTCAATCTCGCGCAAGAGATTTTCCGGCAATGAAATGTTGAGCCGCACAGGCTTGGTATTGATTTTGGAGCGGTCGATATTGACTAGCATCCAGTAGCCATCGGCATAGCCTGCCGCGTCTTTCCATTTTTCGATGGAACTCGCTTCAGGCATATGCGCTTCGCCTTCGTACATGACCTCTGCTGCTTCCTGGGCTTTTGCCGGCAGGTCGTTCAAATCGTCAGCCGCGGTAAAGACGCCGGGAAGATCCGGAAAGCTGGCGCCGTAAGCGCTATTTTTATCCTTCCATACATACAGCGGATATAACATTTTCGTCCTCATTTCAATCCGGCCTGTTTCAAGATGCTCTCGGCCGTGTCAAGCGGCAGGTCTTTCTACGGATGTGGAACAATTACAGATTTTCCGCTGACAGGATGGCGGTATTTATGGTGGCTGCCGCGGGTGGAGATGTGCCTCCATCCGGCTGCTTTCAGTTGCTTGATAAGGTCTGAGCTGTTCATCTTTATTTTACACAAAAATACACAAAACAAGTATTGATTGTGTATTTTTATGTATTGCTTGTTGTTTGGAGATTGGTAATGGGACGCATCCGGAGGTCTTGGGCGATCAATTGTGATGAAGAACAAATCGCGGCAGTAGTGGTAAAAATCTCAAAAAATGAGTGGGTTACAGGTGGTGCCATCTATCCACGATGACTGGGGCCGCAAAGAATGGGCGCAAAAAAAGCCGCGAATGCGGCTTAAGGCGAAGCAAGCACTGCTTCACATCCGGGTCACGCAGTCAAACGTGACCTCATCCTTGTGTCATCGAGTCATCGGCGCGGCACGCCGTCGCGCCATTCGCCCCAATGCGTCACGATGTCCTGCACCAGCGGATTCCCCGCGCGGTACAGATTCTCGGTGGCCGGCACGAAGCCGCCCTGGTCGGCATAGTTGAGCAGGTTGTCGGCGCTGGTTTGTCCTTGATACGGACGGTCGAAATCCGATCCGGTGCGCAATGCAGCTACCCGGCTCAAATCAACCCGCTTGGTGCTGGATGCGCGTTTCAAGGCTTCGAAGGTGGCATTGTCTTCCTGCGCCGTCATGCAATACACGCCCTTGTTGTCGGTCAGGATCTTGGTCCACTGCCTTGCGCGTTCGCCCAGCAGCGTGCCTGACCACCAGGTATTGCCGGAGGCGATATCGCATTGGACTACGGTCGGCGGCTGGTTGGCCGGCGCATAGCTGAACTTGGAGCGCGCTACCTGCGCCTGCGGGCTGTCAGCCAGCACCACGTTGCGCGACAGCGCGTATGCCGCATCGGCCAGTTTCGAATTCAGCTGGAATACTTCGTTGCGATAGTCGAGCGGCGGTTTGTCGCTCGGGCTCTTGGTGTTGATGCCGAGATAGCCGGTATTCCAGCCGGCCGGAATTTCGCGCGCATCGAGTTCCCACTGGATGCCGAAGTCGACCAGATACTTGGCCCATGCAGCCGAGCCGACGGTGGCGCGGCCAGGATCGACGCCGGCAATCCCGGAGATCAGGAAGTAGGTATGGCGCAGGTCGAAGCGCGATGAGAAGGTCAGGGCCATGATCGAGGCCGAAGCATTGGCGTAGCCCATGCCGGTGGTGACCACGCAGACGTCCTGCCGGTTGCAATGCACGTCCGGATAGTCCGGCGACAGGCCCGGGACAGAGACGGTTTTCCAGGGACCGATGCGATCCAGCCAAGCCTGGCCTTCGGGGCCGAACATGGTGATGATCATGACCTTGACCGGACGGTTCTGGGCATTGGATTCGGCGAGTCCGTCGCTGCCCCGGTCCTGCGCCAGCGAAGGCACGGAGGAGCAGGCAGCAAGCGACAGGAAAGCTGCGGAAATAAGCGAGCGAGTCATCATGGGTTTTCCTTATGGCAAATAGAAGCCGTAGTCTACCCGTGAAAACCGATTTATGTTGTCGCGGTGCAATATAAAGACCTGTCTGGCAGGCGTAAAAAAGCCGCCTGCAGGCGGCTTGCTGAAACGCGTTTTACGCGGCGGTCAGAGGTAGACGATGGCCAGCACGACGCCGATGATCAAACCGAATTTGACGCACATGTACAGCGGCTTGCTGAATTTTTTCAGGCGGCGCCGGTATTGGCCGGCGGCCCAGACAAAGCGGAACAGCTTGTTGATGCCGCCGGTCTCGTCGCCGGTTTCGTTGGGCGACGCCGCGGCGCTCATCATGTGGCGGCCGAGCCAGCGGTTGATGGCTTGCGCCCAGCGGTAGCGCATCGGCCGCTCGATGTCGCAAAAGATGATGATGCGGTTGCTGTCGCAGCCGTTCTGCGCCCAGTGGATATAGGTTTCGTCGAACACCACGCCCTGGCCGTCGCGCCAGCTGTAGCGCTGCTGGTTGACTTCAATGAAGCAGCGGTCGTCGTTCGGCGTCACCAGGCCCAGGTGATAGCGCAGCGAACCGGCGAACGGATCGCGGTGCGGATTGAGGGTGCCGCCAGGCGCCAGCTCGGCAAACATGGCTGCCTTGACGCTCGGCGTGCGGCGCAGCAGCTCCACGGTTTTCGGACAGAATTGCTCGGCCGACGGATGGCTGGCGTCATACCATTTCAGGTAGAAGCGCTTCCAGCCGGCCTTGAAGAAGGAATTGAAGCCGGCGTCGTCATTCTTTTCCGCCGCGCGGATTTTTTCCAGGCCGATCAAGCCCTGCGCTTCATCGCGGATGGTTTCCCAGTTGTCTTCCAGGATCTTGAGGTCGGCGAAAGTGCTGGTCGGCAGATAAGGCGTGTTGGTCGGCACTTTCGAGAACATGTACATGAAGATGTTGAGCGGCGCCATGATCGACGAATGGTCGAATATCTGCCGGAAGAAGGGCAGGCGGGCCTTGCCGCGGAAGTGCACGTACAACACCGATAAAATAAAAATACTGACTACTGCCCATTTCATGAAAATGCGCTCCGTTACAAATAAGCCGCCATTTTATCTCTTTTGCGCTTGTTATCCGTTATTCAAGCCGTTTGTTACCCTGATCTATTGCGAAGGGTAATATCTAAGCCAGCGGCGCCGTGATTGCCGCCGTGAATGTTTCGATGATAAAATTGCGCCTCCTTAGGGGAGTAGCCGCCTTCGAATCTTTCGAAGAGCGCATGTCAACATACTTGGCGCTGTATCCAATTTACGCCATGGCATGCGCGACCGCACGGTTTGGCAAGACCTATGGTGCATGTCCTTTACCCGGCCGGGCGAAGGCGTTGCGCCATTCGTCAGTGCCCGGCCCTCAGGATGTCTCATGCTTAATTACCGCCAATGGCAGCGCCGGCGCGCTGCTGCAGCCAGCTCATACAAGCGGCCCTTCTTCCCAGCTGCGCCATTTTCTTTATCGTTCGCATTGCCGTCACAGGTGCGCGCATGATGCTTGCGATCGCCTTGTTGCTGGGCTCAGCCGTCGTCATCTATTTGTCGTGTGAGTATTTCGTCAACAGCATCGAATGGGTCGGCCGCCGGCTCGGCATTGCCCAGAGCGCGGTAGGTACGGTGCTGGCGGCGTTCGGCACGGCGCTGCCGGAAAGCGTCGTGACCTTTGTTGCCGTGGTGTTCGGACGCGATGCGGCGCACCGTGAAATCGGCGTCGGCGCCGCTCTTGGCGGGCCGCTGGTGCTGGCCACCATTGCTTATGCGGTGGTGGGCCTGATGTTCATCCTGAACCGTAAAAAGCTCGGCAATATCCTGCTGTCGGCCAGCGCCGCTGCGCGCCTGAGCCGCGATCAAGCCTGGTTCATCGGGATTTTCGTGGTCAAGGTCGGCCTCGGGCTGGTGGCGTTTGCCATCAAGCCTTGGCTGGGCGCGCTTTTCCTGCTGGCTTACGGCGTGTACATCTGGGGCGAAATGCGCAAGGAAGAAGACGCCGACGCCGAGATCCATGAGCTGGAGCCGCTCAAGTTCCGTCCGCACGATCCGCAACCGCTGCTGGGCTGGGCGCTGCTGCAGACGCTGGTGGCGCTGGTGGTGATTTTCCTGAGCTCGCAGCTGTTCGTGCATCAGCTTGGCGAAATTTCGCCATGGCTTGGCATCTCGCCGCAATTGACTGCCTTGCTGCTGAGCCCGATCGCCACCGAGCTGCCGGAAATCCTGAATGCGGTGATCTGGGTCCGGCAGGGCAAGCAGACGCTGGCGCTCAGCAATATCAGCGGCGCGATGATGATCCAGGCCACCATCCCGACCGCGCTGGTGCTGATCTTTACGCCGTGGATGCTCAGCCCCGCATTGATCTGGGCCGCCGCCGTGACCATGATCTCGATGTTCGGTTTGTATGCACTGCTGCGCAAGGGCATGCTGAACGGCGGCATCCTGGCGCTGTTCGGTCTGCTGTACGTGGTGTTTGCCGCCGGCCTGGGATGGATAGGCGTGCACTGATCAGCGTGATCGCCTTGTTGTCAGGCGCGCGCGCCCAAGGCGATCACCGCCGCGCCTGACAGCGCCAGTCCCGCTCCCAGCAGATCGGTCCAGCGCGGCGCAATGCCGTCGACGCTCCACAGCCAGAAAATCGCGGTGGCGATATACACCGCGCCATAGGCTGCGTATACGCGGCCGCTGGCGGCGGGATGCAAGGTCAGCAGCCAGACGAAGGCCAGCAGGCTGATGGCCGCCGGCAGCAGCAGCCACGCCGCACCTTTGCCGTTCAGCCACAGCATCGGCAGGTAGCAGCCCAGCAATTCGGCGACGGCGGTCAGGAGGAACAGGGCAAAGGTTTTCGTCATGGCAGGATTGGCGAGCTCAGGTTTGGAAAATTGCCGCGCATGCGGGCATGGCGGGAAAAAAATATAATGGGCGGCATTGCCGCATTCCATTCCGGCGCCGGGACGACCTGGCGCTGCCGCACATTGTATTTCAACCGGGGACGACCCCATCTTTTATGGAGGTCGCATGGCCTGGATCATTCTCTTACTTGCCGGCATAGCGGAAGTCATCTGGGCTGTCGGCCTCAAATATTCCGAAGGTTTTACGCGCACATGGCCGTCGATCATTACTTGCGCCGGCATGGCCGTCAGCATCTGGCTGCTGGCGATCGCCATGCGTACGCTGCCGCTTGGTACTGCCTATGCGGTTTGGACCGGGATCGGCGCGGTGGGATCCTTCATTGCCGGCATCGTGCTGCTGGGGGAGGCGGCCAGCCTGGCGCGCATCGCCAGCGTCAGCCTGATCGTGCTGGGGCTGATCGGCCTGAAGCTGTCGACGGCAAGCTGAGTTAGCAGGCCCTAGGCGGAGGCGCCGATCTTGGTAGCAGCGGTAGCCGCTGCGGTTTCTAATCCGGCGTGACTCTTCAAGGTCTGGTAGCGCAGGCAGGTGACGCGCAGGAATGAGGCGAAATTGCTGGCTTCACCCAGGTGGGTGGTGACTTCTTCGTGCAGTTTGGCGATCAGCTGGTTGGTGGTCAGATCGTTGTCCGCCGCCAGTTCCGCCAGCGTTTGCCAGAACAGGTTTTCCAGCTTGATGGTGGTGATGACGCCCATGATGCGCACCGAGCGGGCGCGCGATTCATACAATATGGGATCGGCCTGGGCATAAATCTGGCACATCGGACGCCTCGTTTCTGGTTGTTGCCAATAGCTGGGAAAGTGCAGCCGGCGCGCCGGCTGCACGGCGCCCATCATAACTCGATGCGAGTCCCCAATGCGGCCAGGAACAAGGCCAGCCAGGCCGGATGGGCCGGCCACGCCGGCGCGGTCACCAGATTGCCGTCGCGGTGCGCCGCCGTGACATCGATTTCCGCATACTTGCCGCCGGCCAGTTTGACTTCCGGAGCGCAGGCAGGATAGGCCGAGCAGGTTTTCCCTTCCAGCACGCCGGCCGCGGCCAGCAGCTGCGGGCCATGGCAGACCGCAGCGATCGGCTTGTCGGCGGCATGGAACTGCTGGACGATTTCGATCACGCGCGGATTCAGGCGCAGGTATTCAGGGGCGCGGCCGCCGGGGATCAGCAAGGCGTCGTAGCGGCTGACGTCGACATCGCTGAACGCTGCATTCAGGGTGAAGTTGTGGCCCGGCTTTTCGCTATAGGTCTGGTCGCCTTCAAAGTCATGGATGGCGGTGCGGATCCGGGCGCCGGCAGCTTTGTCCGGACACACCACGTCGACCTGGTGGCCGACCATCTGCAGGGCCTGGAACGGCACCATCAATTCATAGTCTTCAACGTAGTCGCCGGCCAGGATCAGGATTTTCTTTGCGCTCATGATGGATCTCTCAGTGAGGTTGGTGGGGCAGGGAAGGTCGAGTATGGGACCGTGAAATCTTGTGCAGGTAATAACGGGTTATTACCGTTGCATGTTTCGATGTTGCATCGCGCAAATGGCAGCTTTTGACTAATCGAATGCACTAATGCAATAGCTGAATTACACTGTCGGCATTGGCCGCGGCGCTTGTTTGTCTAGTTCAGCATATGTGTGCGGCTGCGCAGCGGCAAGTAAAAATTTTTTTTAGAAAAGGTAACCAGATGGCCTCAAACGATTCATTGCCGGCGACGGCGGCTAGCACCTTGCCGGAACGTCCGAGCCGGGCCGAGGCGGAGTCGGCGATTCGCACCCTGCTGCGCTGGGCGGGCGACGATCCCGACCGCGAAGGCTTGCTGGACACGCCGGCGCGCGTGGCGCGCGCCTATGAAGAATTCTTTGCCGGCTACAGCAAGGACCCGGTCGAGATTTTATCGACCACGTTTTCCGAAGTGGAGGGCTATGACGAGATGGTGGTGTTGACCAACATCCGTTTTGAAAGCCATTGCGAGCATCATATGGCGCCCATCATCGGCAAGGCGCACGTGGCCTATCTGCCGGACCGGCGCGTGGTGGGAATCTCGAAACTGGCGCGCCTGGTGGATATCTACGCCAAGCGCTTGCAGATCCAGGAAAAAATGACAGTGCAGATCGCCGATACCCTGCAGCAGGTCTTGCTGCCGAAGGGCGTGGCGGTAGTGATCGAGGCATCGCACGGCTGCATGACCACGCGCGGCATCCACAAGCCGGGCACCAGCCTGGTGACCAGCCGCATGCTGGGCGCGTTCCGCGACGATCCGTCGACGCGGCGCGAATTCATGAGCATCATCAGCCAGAAGCGCAACGAGTAAACCTGCTGCCATTGCCGGCTGCCGGCGCCGTCCGGCGTCGGTGCAGGGAGCCGCATGCGCTCCCTGCATTCCTCCTCAATTCTCCTCAATCTCCTCAAATCAACGGTCCCGTTTCTTTCTCTTCATGGCCGGTCACCCGCGCCTGCATGGCGCGCGCCACCACGCTGCGCGACAGGTACCAGTACAGCGCGATGACAGCGGTCGAGAACAGCGCAAAGCCCATCATTCCCGCGTACAGGTAAAACACCTTGTACAGTTCGATGCCGACGCCGTACAGGGTCATGTTGATCATGCCCATGGTGGCGGCCACGGTGGCTTTCGAGACCGGGCTTTCGGTCAGGGTGAAGCGGATCATCACCGCCGCCGACAGGCCTTCGCCGAAAGCGATCGCGCTGATCGCGGCCACCAGGAAGTAGGGCTTGTCGAGGAAAGTCGCGCCGAACAGCATGATCAGGATGCCGAGCGCGATCGGATAGAGCGCGATCTTGATCGAACTGCCCAGGCGCCAGCGGTCGACCTGGCGCGCCAGCACCAGGTTGCCGGCGATCAGGCAGGCGAATACCGGAATCTGCCAGTAGCCGTATTCGATCACGCTCAGATGACCGTCGGCCACCAGGATTTCCGGCGACATGGCGATCCAGCCGATCAGCGGAATCGCCAGCAGGGGCATGCACATCGCCGCCTTGAGGAAGTGCAGGTTGCCGACCACTTCACGGTAGTCGTGCCAGATCTGCGCCAGCGGCAGTTTTTCCTTGCGCGGCTTGACGGTTTCAGGCATGTGCCGCGCCAGGCCGACCAAGGCGAGCGTGGCGATCGCGGCGATGAACACGAACACCATGCGCCACGGCAGCACTTCAATCATGAAGGCGCCTGCGACCGGGCCGATCAGCGGCGCGATCAGCGCCACATTGGCCATCAGCGCGGTGACCCGGATCGCCGCCTTTTCTTCGAAGGCCTCCTGCACCACGGCATAGCCGACCGAAGAAATGAAGCACAAGCCCATGCCTTGCAGCACGCGCAAGACGATGAAACTTTCGATGCTGCGCGAAAACAGCGTCGCCAGGCAGGCGATGATGAAAAACAGAGTGCCGCCCAGCATCACAGGACGGCGCCCGATGCGATCCGAGAGCGGCCCGAACAGCCATTGGAAGATCGCGCCGCCGACCAGGAAGGCGGTCATGGCAGACGCCATCCAGGCCGCGCTGGCGCCGAATTCGCGGGTCACTGTCAGCATGCCCGGCTGGATCATGTCGTTGGCGATGTACACTGAGAATTCGAACAGGACCAGGGCCAGCGGAAACATCAGGGTGCTGCGGGTAAGCGTGGAAATTTTTTGCATTGTTTGATTCGCTTGGTAAAGACGGTGAAGCTATACAGCCAGGGATCGGGCATCGCGCCGGGCTGGCCGGTTGGCGATTGGGTACAGGGTGTTGACCGGGCTGCGGCGGCAAAGCCGCGCATGCCTCAACGTCAACGGACGAAGTTGTCTGGCGAAATCGCCTGAAGAAATTGGTTAATTCAATTGACCGGCGCTTCCCAGCCGGAGTCTGCGCTAAATTCCTCGACCAGGAAATCGAGCATGGCGCGCAGGATGGCAGGCATCTGACGGCGCGAAGCATAGACGCCGTAAATACTCAATTCGCGCGGGCGATATTCGCCGAGCAGCGCCCGTAGTCTACCATCATGCAGCAATCCTGAGGCGGCGTGCAGCGGCTGCAAGGCAATCCCTGCTCCGCACACCGCCGCTTCCAGCAGCACCGACGATTCGTTGGCGCTCATGTTGCCGCCAACCGGCACCGCGATCGGCGCGCCGTCCTTCTCGAATTCCCACAGGCTTTTGCCGAAATAGGAATAGGTCAGGCAGTTGTGCAAGGCCAGGTCTTCCACGGTTTTCGGCGTACCGTGCTCCGCCAGATAGGACGGCGCCGCCACCACTACCGAATGGCAAACCGCCAGCTTGCGTGCAATCAGGTTGGGATCGAGCGCATTGGTGATGCGGATCGCCAGGTCGACCCGTTCTTCGATCAGGTTGACGGTGCGGTCTACCATCAGCATGTCGATCGCGGTGCCGGGATAGCGCTTGAGGAAGCGGGTCAGCAGCGGCACCAGATAGGTTTGCCCCATCGACATGCTGAAGGTCAGGCGCAGCGTTCCGCGCGGCGTGTTTTCCGGCGCGGCGGCAGAGGACTGGATATCGCCGGCCATGTCCAGCATCTGCCGGCAGCGCGGCAAGGTGTCGCTGCCGGCCGAGGTCAGGCTGAGCTTGCGGGTAGTCCGGTGCAGCAGGCGCGCGCCCACCCATTGCTCCAGCTCTGCCAGGTAGCGCGAGACCATGGCGCGCGACATGTCCAGCTTGTCGGCGGCGGCGGTCAGGCTGCCTTGGTCGGCAACCTCCACAAAGACTTGCATTGCGATCAGTCTGTCCATGGTTATTCCTGTCTAGGTGATCAATTTGATTGATTTGATCGATTTATGCAACAAACTGATCGCTATTATGGGGTTTTTTGCATCGTTTTTGGCAACTATGATGATGGTTCTTTCACTTCACTCTGGAGATATCGATGTTCAAACGCACAGTATTCCGTTCGCTGCTGGCAGCTGGCGCCAGCCTGATGATCGCCGCTTCCGCCACGTCTGCACCGCAGCCGCTCAAGCTGGAAGTCTATAATCCGGGCGCCAATGGCATTTTCCCGGTGTCGTCCGAGCTGATTACCGGCAACACCGACGCCATTGTCGTCGACGCCCAGTTCGACCGCGCCAGCGCTGAACAGCTGCTGAAAAAAGTGCAGGACAGCGGCAAGAAGCTGACTACCATCTACATCAGCCACGGCGATCCTGATTACTATTTCGGCCTGGAAGTGCTGAAAGCCGCCTATCCGGACGCCAGGATCGTGGCGCCGGCGCCGGTAGTCGCCCACATCAAGGCCACCATGGAAGGCAAGCTGGCGTTCTGGGGCCCCAAGCTCGGCACCAACGCGCCTAAGCAGCTGATCGTGCCGGAAGCGCTGGAAGGCAACACGCTGACCCTGGAAGGCCGCAAGCTGGAAGTCATCGGCCTCGACGGCGCCAGCCCGGACCGCAGCTTCGTCTGGATTCCATCGCTGAAAGCCGTGGTGGGCGGCGTGCTGGTGGTCGGCAATGAACATGTGTGGACGGCCGACACCCAGACCCTGGCCTCGCGCCAGCAATGGATCAAGATGCTCGACAAGATCAGCGCCCTGCATCCGAAAGTCGTGGTGCCCGGCCATTTCAGCGCCGGCGCGCCGCAGAACATCGAATCGGTGCGCTTCACCAAGGATTACCTGAAAACCTATGAAGCCGAAACCGTCAAGGCCAAGGACTCCGCAGCGCTGATCGAAGCAATGAAGAAGCACTATCCGAACCTGGACGGCGTTTCTTCCCTGGAGCTTGGCGCCAAGGTCAGCAAAGGTGAAATGAAATGGTAGAGCGCGATCATTGCAGCGACGGCGGCTGCGAGCTTCCCGACGCCGCAGCCAATGCCGAAGCAGCAGCGCCGGCAGCCGCCAGCGGCACGGTGCTGCACTATATCTACGATCCGCTGTGCGGCTGGTGCTACGGCGCCGCCCCCTTGCTGACGGCAGCCCGTGAGATCGATGGCCTCGCCATCGTGCTGCATGGCGGCGGCATGATGACCGGCAGCAATCGCCGGCAGGTCAGTACGCAGCTGCGCAGCTACGTGATGCAGCACGATCACCGGATCGCGGCGATGAGCGGCCAGCCGTTTGGCGAGGACTACTTCAACGGCCTGCTGCTGGACACCACGGCGATACTGGACTCGGAACCGCCGATCAGCGCGGTGCTGGCTGCCGAAGCCGGCAGCGGCAGCGGGCTGGCCATGCTGGCGCGGATCCAGACTGCGCACTATGTGCAAGGCTTGCGGGTGGCCGATGCGGCGGTGCTGCGCAGGCTGGCGCTGGAGCTCGGCCTTGATGCGGCGCAGTTCGACAGCGCATTTGCGGCCCAGCAAGGCGCTGCCACGCAGGCGCATATCGCTGCCAGCCGCGCGCTGCTGAACAAGGTTGGCGGACAGGGCTTTCCTACTTTCGTCCTGCAGCGCGGAGAGAAACTGCAAACGCTGGATGCCGGACGCTTCCTGGGCCAGGCGGAAGCCTGGAAAGCAGCTTTGCAGGGGTGATGCTGGCCCCCAGCGTCCGATGTTTTTCTATGTGAAGTCTGCCGCGAGGCAGGCTTTTTTTTCGTCCCGATCCGTTGTCTCAATGCTAAAAAAAGACTTTGCGACAAACTGTTTTCAATTTGCTATTTAGTTGTTAATTAGTGGTTATTTATTGGTAATTACTTGCTATTTTTCAGTAAAGATGACGATCTTGCATGCTGTGATTTCACAACAATTCACAAAAACTGCTCATTTTTTTAGCATTTAGTGACAGCTTTGTATTGTATCGATTCTTGCGCGACGGTATCTTTGCAAGCAAATTTTCACCACGTAATTTGGCGTAAAGCACTGGGAGGACAATTGTTTTCAGACTGTGTTTGCCGCAAGTTATTCAATCGAGTAGGCCATGAATCGCAAACACATCAGTCGTTTTCCCTTGTCAGTAGTATCCATCGCCGTCATGAGCTCGCTTGCAGCCTGCGGCGGCGGAGGCGGCGGTTCCAGCAGTCCCGATGGCGCCCAGCAGCCGGTCTCCACCAATCCGGCGCCGACCACAGCGGCGCCGGCAGCGGCAGCGCCGATCCTCAATACCAGCGATCCGAGCAATGCCAATGCGGCCCATGCGCGCGGCATCACCGGCGCCGGCGTGACGGTGGCGGTAGTCGATACCGATTTCAACGTCTCCGATCCCGAGTTTGCCGGACGCCTGGTCAAGACCGTGTATGCCAGCGGCGGCGCCGGCAATCCGCACGGCAGCGAAGTGGCGGAAGCCCTGGGCGGCAGCAGCTATGGCGTCGCGCCGTCGGTGAGCATGCTGGGGGCAGCGGTCGGCACCGGCGGCGACAACGTTTCTTTTAACACTCCGGTGTACCAGGATTTGTTCAACAAGGGCGCGCGCATCTTCAACCAGTCGAACGCCTTCGGCTCGATCGCCGCGCCGGCCGGCAATGGCCCCACCTTCTACAATATCTATCAGCCGTTCGTCAGCCAGGGCAGCCTGTTCATCTGGGCTGCCGGCAATGACAGTAGCGCCCATCCCAGCCTGACGGCCGGTTTGCCTGCCCTCTATCCGGACCTGCAAAAGGGCTGGCTGGCCGTGGTGGCGGTGAACGCCGCCGGCGGCGCGCAAGGCTACAGCAGCAGCGATACCACGCCGGGCGTGCTGTCCAGCTATTCCAACCGCTGCGGCGAAGCCGCCAACTGGTGCCTGGCGGCGCCCGGCGATTTCATCTCGGCGACGGCCAACGGCCGCGTCTACGGCACCTCGTTTGCGACGCCTGCGGTCACTGGCGCCGCGGCCCTGGTGCAGCAAGCCTTTCCCTGGATGAGCGCCGACCAGATCCGCCAGACCATCCTGTCGACCGCCACCAGCATGGGCGACACCGCCACCTACGGCTGGGGTTTGCTGAATGCCGGCAAGGCCGCCAGCGGGCCGGCATTGTTCGATACGCGGCTGACGCTGGGCGGCAATTTCGTCGCTAAATTCGATGCAGTCAGCTCGACCTTCGGCAACGACATCGGCGGCAATGCCGGCTTGCTCAAGGATGGCAGCGGCACGCTGACCCTGGCCGGCAATAACACTTACAGCGGCGCTACCGAAGTGCTCAAGGGCACGCTCAATGTCACCGGCGCGGTAGCGACCGCGGTCACGATTGACAGCGCAGGCGTCCTCTCCGGCGCCGGCGGCAAGGTCGGCGGCAGCGTGTTCAACTACGGCCGCCTCAGCAATACCGGCAGCGGCATGACCATCAACGGCAATTACACAGCCAGCGCCAGCGCCGTGCTGGCCAATCAGTTCAATTCGACCTTGACGGTGGGCGGCAGCGCGGCGCTCGGCAATTCGCACCTGGTCGCTACCACGCCGGCCGGCAGCAGCGATCCGTCCGGCTACGTGGCGCAGCAGGTCGGCGTCAAAGGCAAGGTGCTGACCGCCGCCAGCGGCGTTAACGGCCAGTTCCAGGATGTCTCGTTCGAGCATGACGGCACCGCTTTCAATCCGGGCACTTTCCTGAGCGCGACGCTGGGCTATACGCCAAACGAGGTCGACCTCACCATCGCCCGCAACAGTGTGCAGGCGGTTGCGGCACAAGCGTTTGCCGCCGATCCTACCCGCAACAACAGCGCCGCCAACGTCGAGCAAGGGCTGAAAGCGGCCGACGCCATGGTCGCCAGCGGCAACACCGGCGGCAGCAATGCGGCTTTCCTGAGCAGCGCCGCGGCGATCCAGCGCACGGCGGATATTGCCGCCGCGGGCCAGGTGCTGGACAGCTTGTCCGGGCAGATCTACGCCTCCTCGCAAGCGCTGACTTTCCAGCAGTCGCAAGCCATCAACCGCGATTTGTCGAATCGCCTGGCGCTGCTGGGCAGCCCGATGCCGTCGCAGGCCAAGGCCGGATTGTGGGCCAGCGTGATCGGCGCCACCGGCAAGCTCGGCCAGTCGGGCTACTCTTCGGCTGATACCTCGACCTGGGGCGGCCAGTTCGGTTTCGATACCCATCTGAACGACCAGGCGATCGTCGGCGCCGCGCTGTCGTACTCGGAAAGCAAGGCCAGCTTCGACCGCTTCGGCGGCGCCTCCAACAGCCAGGACGCCAGCCTGTCCCTGTACGGTCGCTATGCGCTCAGCAAGGACGGCGTGTATGTCTCCGGCCGCGCCGGCGTCGCCAGCGTCAGCAGCAAGATCAACCGCACCGCGATACTCGGCAGCGAAGTCGACAGCCTGTCCGCCAAGCATCACGACAGCATGCTTTCAGCCTATGCCGAAACCGGCTACGTGCGCCAGCTGTCGCCGACAGCGACGCTGACACCGTTTGCCGGCATCAGCTACGACCGTCTCAAGCGCGGCGGCTTCAGCGAAACCGGCAGCGCGTTCGGCCTGACCGCCGGCAGCAGCACTTATCAGCAGACTGCAAGCGTATTGGGTTTGCGCGGCGACACCAAGCTGGACTGGTTTGCCGGCAGCAGCAACCTGCAAGCCTATGGCGCCTGGCAGCACGGCTTTAACGGCGGCAAGCTGGATTTCAACGCGGCCTTCGTGGGCGCGCCGGTTGCAGGCTTTACCGTGCAGGGCATCGGCCTGCCGCGCAACAGCGGCTGGGCTGGCATCGGCATCACCACCGCGGTCAGCCGCAAGTGGAGCTGGTACGGCAATTACGATGCGCAGTTCGGCAAGGGCGGCGTGGTCAACAATGTGTTCTCGGTGGGTGCCCGCATGTCTTTCTGATGATGGCTGAACTCATCTCGTTTTGATCTCGGCGCACCGGGACAATAAAAAACGGCCGGTATGACTCGCGAGAGCTATACCGGCCGTTTTACCAACTACGCTTTGTTCGTGTGTTTGCGATCAGCTTATGTAACCAGCTTATGTAACCAGCTTAGGCAACCGCTTTCAATTTGTTGAAATCGGTATTGCTGGCCGGTGCAAAGCCGCCGTGGGCAGGCGCGTGGCTGGCGTAGAACTGGCCGAAGCGGTTGCCCAGGAAGTCGGACAAAGTCGCTTGTTCCTGGCGCACGAAGCCGCTTTGCGGCAGCACGCCGGTCACCACCAGGTCGACCATCGCGCAAATGCCTGCCGCGGTAGTCAGCTGGATCGCCGACAGCAGCTGGCCGTTGACGTGCTGGCTGTAGATCTTCTTGGCATAGGTTTCTTGCTCAAGGCGGCCGTCGCGCATGCCGCTGACGCTGACGAAAGTCAGCACCACGTCTTGCTTGGTGATCGGGATCGAGGTTTCCAGCACTTCCTTCAGGATCGGACGGCGTTCCAGCTTGCCCAGTTGCAGGTCGCGCACCAGGATCTTGATGATGTCGCGATGGCCAGGGTAGCGCACGGTCTTGTAATCCAGGTTCTGGATCCGGCCTTGCCAGCTTTCGCACAGGGTGCCGAGGCCGCCCGAGGTGTTGAAGGCTTCGTAGTCGATGCCGTCCAGCGAGAAATGCTCCAGCTCTTCCAGCGGCGAAGTTTCGCGCAGGGTGCCGTCGACAATCGCTTCGCAAGGATTGCAGTACTCGTTGATCAGGCCGTCGGTGCTCCAGGTCAGGTTGTATTTGAGTGCGTTGCTCGGGAAGGTTGGCAGCGCGCCCACGCGCATCTTGACGTCGTGCAGGGTCTCAAAACGGTTGGCGACATCGTTGGCGACGATCGAAATGAAGCCGGGCGCCAGGCCGCATTGCGGCACGAAGGCGGTGGTCGAATCCTGCGCGATCGATTTGACGAAACGGGTGCTCTCGACATCTTCGGTCAGGTCGAAGTAGTGCGAGTGGGCGGCCTTGGCCGCTGCCGCGATGACCGGGGTCAGGAAGTAAGGGCAGGCCGACAGAGTGACGTCATGGCCGCTGATCAGCTTGGTCACGGTAGGGGCGTGCGAAATGTCCGCCAGGATCGTCGTGACGTTCGGAAAGCCCGCTTGCTTGACGTATTCCAGGCGTTGCGGATCGCGGTCGGCCACGGTCAGGATATAGTCGCCTGTGTGCGACAACAGGTTGAGGATAGCGTCGCCGATTTTGCCGGCGCCTAGTAGGATCAGTTTGGTAGTCATGTCGTCGCTCACTCTTGGTTATGTAGTTATGGTCAATGCTGCTGTTCTGCTGGCACCATTCTAAATTCAAGCAAAGTCAGATAATAGAGTGTAAATAGTCGTCAAAATGTATAATAACGATACAATTTGACGAACATTAGAGATGGATTGTCGCGATGAGAGAGAAACTCGACGAAGTCGACCACAAAATCCTGGCCTTGCTGATGGATGACGCCCGGCTTTCCATGGCCACCGTCGCCAAGCGCGTCGGCATCGCCCGCACCACTGCGATAGCGCGCCTGGCGGCGATGGAAAAGAAAGGCGTGATCGCCGGTTACGGCGTGCGGCTGGACCTTGAGCTGTACCAGCCGGCGGTGCGCGCCTATGTCGGCATTTCGATTGATTCCCGCAATGCACCACTTTTGGTGCAGCAGTTGCAAAAAATGTCACAGGTCGAGACGCTTTGCGCGGTCAGCGGCGTGATCGACTATATGCTGACCTTGCGCTGCCAGTCGACCGACGAGCTGGACCGCCTGCTGGACCAGATCGGCGCCATGGAAGGCGTGCGCCACACTTCGACTTCCATCATCCTGAGCAAGCGCATCGATCGCGGCCCGATTTGAGCGGCCCGGGAGATATGTGATTTATCTATAACTGTTATACAAATAATAAAGCAGACATGAATGCTGCACTGCCATATAGTTACACCTGTCTCCTCCAACACCTCCTAAGGTTTGGATTCAACCCGCTACCGCAAGGTCAGGCGGGTTTTTTTTTGCCTTGGCAATATGTAATTCATCGATAGTCCCGGAGATAACCGCTGCTCTGGCCTTGTGTCTGCTGCACCCCGTTGTCGGCCGGTCAGGCCGCGGCAATAGTCGCCGGTTGCCTAGGGCCTGTTAACAATTAATTTGGGAGATGCGTTCAAGCCAAAACGTGTGCTGGCAAGGCGCGTGGCGTAGCTGGGGCTGAAGCCCCAGCAAGCCATGCAACGCCGCCAGCGCACGTTTTGGCTTGAACCCTCCGGGAACGGCTGCAGGCGTCACATGCCGTCGTTACTCCTCCTTGCCGTAGCACCGCTACGTCGCGTCGTCGCGCCTAGGCCTGTAACGCCTGCCGCGCGTTCGCACTCCCAAATTAATTGTTAACAGGCCCTAGTGGGCTTGGGAGTTACGCTGAGTTATGATGCTTTGTCACCGCCAACTACCAATTACGTCGCCATGAACACTCTTTCTCCCCCGTCGCCCGCAAGAGGCCTGTCATTCTGGTGGAAGCCAGCCTTGTTTGTGCTGGTGGCCGTGATCGGCCTGTACTACGTCAAATGGTCGCCTTACTACCTGAAATCTTTCGTCGCCGCCGACAAGCACAGCATCGGCACCTCGATTCTCAACGACAGCCCGGGCGAGCCGATGAGCGCGGCCTTGAGCTACGCCAAAGTGTATTTCCTGGCCATCTGGAAAGCGGCGGTGCTGGGCGTGATCCTGGGTTCCTTGCTGCAAGTGCTGATTCCGCGCGACTGGCTGTTGCGCATGTTCGGCGGCAGCAGTTTCGGCTCGGCCCTGCGCGGCGGCCTGTTTGCCTTGCCGGGCATGATGTGCACCTGCTGCGCCGCGCCGGTGGTAGCGGGCATGCGCCGCCAGCAGGTTTCGGTGGGCGCGGCGCTGGCCTTCTGGATCGCCAATCCGGTATTGAATCCAGCAACGCTGGTATTCATGGGTTTCGTGCTGGGCTGGGGCTTCGTCGCCTTGCGCCTGGTAGCCGGCATCGCCCTGGTGCTAGGCGTTGCAATGATCGCCCAGCGCATTTCGCGGCCGCAGCAGATGCCTGAGGCAACGCTGGCAGCGGTGGCTGAAGCCAGCGCTCCTGAGCAGAAAAATTTCATGGCGCGCTGGGCGCGCAGCCTGTGGCAGCTGTTCTGGAGCACCATCCCGGTGTACGTGCTGGCAGTACTGGTGCTGGGCGCGGCGCGGGTCTGGCTATTCCCGCACGTCGACGGCGCCATGGGCAACAGTTTGCTGTGGCTGCTGCCGATGGCGACTGTCGGCATGCTGTTCATGATCCCAACCGCTGCAGAGATTCCCATCGTGCAGACCATGCTGTCGCTCGGCATGGGCATGGCGCCCGCAGTGGCGCTCTTGATGACGCTGCCGAGCGTCAGCCTGCCTTCGCTGCTGATGCTGCGCAAGGACTTCGACGGCAGGGTGCTGGTGGTGGTGGGTTTGCTGACGGTGCTGGTGGGAGTGGTCAGCGGCCTGGTGGGCGCACTGCTGTTGTAAACCGGCCTCGCCGCCAGCTTGCTAGATCGAAGAATGGACGCCATGAGGAAAAACGCTTTTCTTTTTACGCTGCTATGCGGCGTCTTCGCCAGCGCCCAGGCTGCTTCTCTGCCAAAAAATATCATTGGCCAAATCCCCGCCGGCTACGAGGTACTTTCCTACAAGAGCGGACAACTGAACGACGACAAGCTGGAAGACTTCCTGGTCGCCGTACGCAAAGCCGATGAAAAGGATATTGCCGAAAAAACCGGCAAGGCCCCGCGCCGTCCGCTCCTGCTGTTTGTCCAGAATGCCGACGGCAGCTATACCTTGGCCAAACGCAACGATCACGTGATTTTTGCGGTTGACGAAGGCGGCCAGTGCGATCCGTTCGAAGACGGCGAGGAGGGGCTGGCGATCAAGAATCATTACTTCACCGTACAAAACGGGGTCGCCTGTGGCTCCCATTGGACCGATTACATCACTTTCCGCTACGAGCCGAAAATGCATGACTGGATTTTCCACAAGCGCATCAGCGAAACCTGGGTCATGAACAACAGCAAGGATCCGAACGCTGGCGCACTGATTCCGGGAAACCGGTGGCTTGAAAGCGGCAAGGGTAAGCCGCCCGTGCCGTTTGAAAAATACAGCGCCGATTAAAGCATCGGCATAGCATCTCAAGCTGCCTGGCAAACCATCGCCGCTTGTACTGGCTTAGGAAAGAACGGCAGCGCAATCAGGGCCAGCACACTTCCCAGCAGCCATACGCCTGACCAGCTGGCCAGCGTCAGGATATGCGGCAGCGCCAGCGGCGTCAGGAAGCACATCACGAACACGCTGGTGTTCGCCATGCCCAGCGCGGTGCCTGCATTGCGGGCGCCGGCGATGGTCGCCAGTTCGGTGTAGGCGACGCCGTGCCAGGCCGATACGCTGATGCCGGTAATCACCAGCGTCACGAGCAGCAGCGTCCCCATCAACGGTGTAACGGCAGGCAGCTGGCCGGCAAGCGTCACCAGCGCGGCAAGTGCTGCAAAAGCGACTGCAACCGAGATGGTGCAGCAGCGCAGGTACTCGCGGCGATTGCGGTTGCGGTCGGTCCAGCGGCCGCTCCAGATCCGCATGATCATGGCGCCGCCTTGCAGTGCCGCCATGGCGGCAGTGATGGCAGCGATGCCGGCGTGGCCGAAATCGTGCAGGAAGACCGTGCCGAAAGACAGTATCGCAAACTGCGGTGCGCACAGGATGCCGATGGCGGCGACGATGCTCCACAATTGACGGTCCTTTAACGGCGCCGGCCCGGCGGCCGCTGCCTTGGCAGCCTGGCCTGATGCTTTGTCTGCCGGCGCGGCGGCAGGTTCGTGCAGCCACAGCCAGGTGAAGAACAAGGTGACGAGGCAGAACAGGGCGAGTACGCCGTACACGGCGGCAAAGCCGAGATGGGCGGCCAGCACCGGCAGGATCAGGGCGCCGGCGGCGCCGCCTAGCGGTACGGCAGTCTGCCGTATGCTCATGGCCATGCCGCGTTCGCTTTCGCCGAACCAGGTCATCACTGCGCGGCCGCTGGAGCCGTTGACGCTGCCGCCCAGCAAGCCGACCAGCAACAACCCGGCGGCCAGCAGCGGCAGGGCGGGTATGTGTCCGGCGACAGGCGCAACGAACAAGGCCATCAGCGCCAGCGCGGCGGCGGTAGCGGCGAGGCCGGTCAGCAGCACCGGGCGATCGCCCCAGCGGTCGGTCAGCAGGCCCCAGGGCAATTCACTGATTGCGATGCCCAGGCCCATCAGCCCGAGCACCAGGCCTAGCTCTGAATTGCTTAAATGGTAACTTGAACGTATCAGCACGGCGGTAATCGGAATGCCGCTGAAAGCGGCTGAGAAACTGGCGTTGGCTGCCACGCCGACGCCCAGCACTTTCCAGCGATGGCGGCGGTTATTGGTGAAATCTGCAGAGTGGGACATCGAAATTCTCCTGTGAGATATAGGCTGGCAAGGATCAAGAGCTGGTAAGAAACGCACTTGTTTTCACTGCTTGCAGCAAGTATCGCTTTGCGCGATACTTTTGAATATCAGATAGTTTTGAATCGATTGTTTTGAAAAACAGGACGATTAACATGCGACAAATCAGCTTTGACCTCGATGTGCTGCGCACCTTCACCACCGGCATCGACCTCGGCAGTTTCGCCAAGGCGGCCGACCGGCTGGGACGTTCCACCTCGGCGGTGAGCGCGCAGCTGAAAAAGCTGGAAGAGCAGGCCGGCGCGCCGATTTTCCGCAAGGCCGGGCGCGGCCTGGCGCTGACCGAGGCCGGCCAGACCTTGCTCGGCTATGCGCGGCGCCTGCTGGAACTGAATGACGAAACCGCCAGCGCGGTGCGCGGGGTCGAGCTGGAAGGCGAGGTCAGGCTGGGCTTGCAGGAAGACTTCGGCGAGGCGCTGCTGTCGTCGGTGCTGGGGCGCTTCATGCGCGCGCATCCCAAGGTCAGGATCGAGGTCTGCGTCGCCCGCAGCAGCGACTTGCGCGAGCGCGTGACGATGGGTCGCATCGACCTCGCCTTGCTATGGGAGAGCGCAGCGCCGGCTTTGAATGGCGAGCGGGTCGCCGACCTGCCCTTGTGCTGGATCGGTCCGGCGCACCCCAGCGCCAGCTGGAATCTGCCGGCCGAGGAGCAGGAGCTGGCCGCCGCGGCCGGCGCGCCGGTTTCACTGGTGCTGCTGGATGCGCCTTGCCTGCTGCGCGATATGGCGTCGAATGCGTTGGATGCCGCCGGGATCAGCTGGCGCCACGCCTTCACCAGCGCCAGCCTGTCGGCCCTGTGGGCGGCTTCGGCGGCCGGGCTCGGGCTTACCGTGCGGACCCCGATCGGCATGCCGGCCAGCTTGCGCATCCTCGATCCGCAGGAGGCCGGCCTGCCGCGCTTGCCGTCGATAGGTTTGTCGCTCTATCGCGCGCAGACGATCGCGGGGCCGGCGGTGAACCGCCTGGAGGAATTGCTGCTGCAGGCGGTGCAGGAAGCGGTCAAGCGGGTCGCCGCGGCGTAGTGCTGCCCGCTGGCGGCGCCGGCGCAAACCAGGCCATCATGAGGTCAGTCAGATAGCTGCCGTCCGCCAGCTTGATGCGTTTTTCAAAACGTCCTTCGAGCACGAAGCCGAATTTTTCATACAGGCGCCGCGCCGCCGTGTTTTGTTCGCGCACCCGCAGTTCGATTCTTTCTACGTGCGGCCGCTGTTGCGCCCATTGCAGCAACGCTTGCATGAGTGCGCTGCCGACTCCCTGCCGGTCCGAACCGCTATGCACCACCATGCTGCCAAGCGTGAAGACATGCGCCAGCGATACGCGCGGCGCGACCGGTTCGAGCACCGCATGGCCGACTATCACGCCGTCTTTTTCCGCCACCAGATAGCAGCCGGCATCGGCCAATGCGCGGATTTTCTCGGCGTAGGCGCTTGCTTTCAATTCATCCGGATGCGAAGCCAGCCGCCCCGGCGTCTCGGCAATCCGCTGCTCTGCGGCGCATAGAATGGCGGCGTCGGTTTCAAGCGCCGGGCGGATATGGTATTTCCTGTGCATATGCTTTGCTTTCTACTGTGCGTCTATCTGGCGTTGGTGGCCGCCGCCAGCATACGTTCGTCGATATCGAGCTGCGCCTTCAGGCCGGCCCATCCCTTCGGCGTGACCTGGACCGCGCGCGATGATTTTGTGCGCCGCAGCCAGCCCGCGTCGCACAAGGCGCTCATCAGCTGCACGCCCAGCGGCCCTGCCAGATGATGGCTGCGTTCGGTCCAGTCCAGGCATTGCCGCGCAAGACCGTTGCGGGTCGGCTTGAGCGCGCCGACATCGACGCCGATTGCGGTAAACCAGGCCCTGCCGGCGGCCGACAGCTCGAACTGCTTGTCCGCGCCGGCTGCGATAAAGCGACGCCGCTGCAGGGCTTGCGTCACGGCCACGCCCAGCTGTCCTGCCAGGTGGTCGTAGCAGCAGCGGGCAAAGCGCAGATCTTGCGTCGCGCGGTTCAATGGTCTGCGCCTGACGACATCGGCCGAACTGATGGCGGCAAGATGTTCAATCGCGGCGGCGACATGTGGATCGCTCAGGCGGTAGTAGCGATGGCGGCCTTGCTGCTCGCAACTGAGCAGGCCGCCGTACAGCAGTTTGGCCAGGTGAGCGCTGGCGGTTTGCGCGGTTATGCCCGCTGCATGCGCCAGCTCGCCGGCCGGCAGTGCGCTGCCGTCGCACAAGGCCAGCAGCATGGCGGCGCGCGCCGGCTCGGCGATCAGGAAGGCGACGGACGAGATATTCGGTTGCGGTGACACGGGCGGACCTCCTGCGCAGGTTTGCAGCAATTGCGAATTGCCAGGATAGCAGTATAGGCCCGAAAGCCGGCTGCATGCTTCGTCATATGACGAAACGTGCAGCCGGCCCAGCGCTGGTTCAGAGCTGGCTCATAGCTGGTTCATAGCGGCACCACGGGAATGCAGATATCGCATTCGAAGGTGCAGGTTGCCGCGTCGTAAGCGGCGTCCGTCGGGTAGTACTCGAAGCAGGGGCGGGCATCGAGCTGCATGCCGCTGGCCGGCAGCCAGTCGCGCAGCAGGCCGGTCCAGCTGCCGCCGATATCGCGGCCGGTGCCGCGGTAGCGCGTCATGGCGTAACTGCCGCCGGGGATGACGGTAGTGAAGCAGGGGCCGCTGGCGACAAAATCGGCTGGCACTTCGACACAGGCATCGTAGCGGCATTTGTCGGCGCTGGTGATGCCCGGATCATCGTGGCTGATGCCGTAGCGCGGCTTGCCGAACAGGTTGTTGGTTGCCATCCAGGGGCTGACCACCTTGCCCCAGAATTCCGAGATTGGCTGGCCGTAGGGGCCGATGTAGCGCAGGTAGGCGATCTTGACTTCGGGCCGTTGAATCACTTGGACTTTCATGGGAATCTCCATAACAGGTTGTCGGGAGTTCTCATGATCGGCCATGCCGTCGTCGTTTTCCTGATCCTGCTTGCGAAGCAGCTGACCAGGATTGCTTTTTTGCGCCTCATCCTGGCTGCGCATCGCTTCAAGCTGGCTGGCCCAGCGGTCCGCCTGCCCCTGGCGCCATTCGGTGGCGGTGCAGCCGAAGCGGCCCTTGAATGCCCGCGCAAACGCTTCCGCCGAGCCGAAACCTACCGACAGGGCAATATCCAGCACCGGCACCCCCGGCTGGGCGATCAGCCGCAATGCGGCTACCTCAAGCCGGCGCCGGCGCAGGTAGTCGCCAAAGGTTTCGCCCATCCAGGCGGCGAACAGGCGGTGGAAATGAAATGCGGAGAAGTGTGCAACTTCGGCCAGCATGCTCAGTTCCAGGACCTGGTCCAGGTGCTGGTCGATATGCTCCTGCACCTTGTGCATGCGCCTTGCATAAATGGCCTGGTTTTCTTGCGAGCCCATGGTCTGTGCCGCCCGTCTGTCAGCGCGTCGCCAGCGGCAAGCTGCTGCGCAAGCCGCCGCCAATGGAACGCGGCAGCGGGGCGCCGATTTCGGGTCCGGGCGGCGCTGCCGAGGCGAACAGGAAAAACAGGTGCTGGGTCATGTGCATATCCTCGATGCGGCTATCGTAAAAACAGGGGCGGTTCACAGGGGCTTTTTGGCAAAAGCGGTGGTGCACAGCTCGGCAAAAATAGACTGCATTTCCGACGGCGCCTGCTGCATCCCGTTCTCATTCCACCATGCCAATACCGTGAACAAGGCCGCTGAAATGAAACGTCCGTGCAGGCCGGCCGGCAAATCCTCGCGGGCATCCAGGATGGCGCTCAGCCTTCGTTCCAGTATTTCCTGCGCCATGCGCGATACCGCCAGACCGCATGCGCCGTTCATCAGTGCCGAGTACATTTGCGGCGCCTCGCGCAGATGAGCGAACAGCCTGCTTGCATCGAGTAGTCCCGGCAGCTCCGTCGATACCACAATGTGGCGCTCCAGAACGCCTTCCAGCTGGGTTCGGAGCAGTTCGTCCTTGCTGTCGAAATGGGCGTAGAAGGTGCCTCTGCCGACGGCTGCCTTTTTTGCAATATCGCTGACGCGGATAGCGTCGTACGAACGGCGCAGCAAGAGCGTGGCCAGGGCGGCATTGATATCGTGGCGGCTGCGCCGTGAGCGCAAATCCACGCGCTCCTGAACAGAAGCAGATTTTTGTTCGATATCAGACATAAATTTGGACTTGTCCATTGATGTCGGGCGGCGTTGGCGAAATACTCGTGGCTCCTATGTTATCGCAAAGCAACCCCATCCTCTCTTTTGTTCAACTGGAAAGGCAAATATGACGAATCAACGAATCCATGCCGCAGCCCTGATGATCGGCATGCTGGCCGGCATCCTTACCATGGCGATTCACCCGACCAGCTTCGATCTGCATGCTTCGGCAGAATCCATCACGCGTGTCAATCACATCAATACCGTGACGCATATACTCGGCCTGGCAAGCATTCCGGTCACTTTGCTGGGAGCTTTTGGAATATCCAGCCGCATCGGCTGGAACCACATCAGCGGGCTAAGCGCGTTCATTGTCTATTGTTTTGCGTCGATGGCCGTCATGCTGGCGGCGGTGGCTGACGGCCTGATCGGTTCCAGCCTGGCCCAGGAAGCAATCAACGTCGACGACAGCCAGCGGCAATTGCTGATGATGGCGCTGCACTACAATTTTCAGCTGAACCAGGCGCTGGCGAAGGTGTATGTTGCCGGCTCATCATGTGCATTTATCCTGTGGTCGATAGCGCTGGCATATTCAGGAAGAAGCACAAGAGTCCTGGGCATCGCCGGCGGCATTGTCGGACTGTGCGGGCTGATTGCGGTGCTGGGCGGGCACATCCAGATGAATGCACATGGATTCGGCTTGATTATTCTGGTGCAAGCCATCTGGATCGTGCTGGTCGCCATCTGGCTATTCAGGGAGACGCCGCTCGAGGCAAGGTAAAGCCAGTCTCCAAAACATCAGCGCCAGAAAGCTGACGGTCGCCTTTATCGGGAAGACACCGGTTCGCGCCCTAGGCGCGCGGCAAATGCCAGCCGCGCGATACCGCCACCATGCGCAGCGTAAAGCAAGCCAGGCCGCCAGCGAACGCGGCAGCGCCGGGCGGCAGGCCGAGGCGGCGCGTGGCCAGCAACACGAACGCGCCAAAGAAGGCTGCGGTGGCGTAGATATCCACCTGCAGCACCGCCGGCACGCGCGACAGCAGGATGTCTCGCACCACGCCGCCGCCGACCGCGGTGACGGTTCCCATCAGCATGGCGATAAACGGCCGGATGCCGAACAGGATGGCTTTCTCGACGCCGGCCACGGCGAACAGGGCCAGGCCGGCGGCGTCCAGCACCAGCATCCATTCCGGCGGGAATGCCTGTACCGTCGAATGAAAGACAAAGGTGAAGAAGCCGGCCAGGAAAGTCAGCACCGGATAGCGCCAGTCGCGGATCGCATTCGGCGGCGTCGAACCTATCAGCAGGTCGCGGATGACGCCGCCGCCCAGGGCGGCCACGAACGAGATCACCATCACGCCGAGCAGATCGAGGCCGCCGCGCATTGCGCTCAGCGCGCCTTCGATGGCAAACACCAGGGTGCCGATCAGATCGGCGGCCACAACGATGGTTTCTGTCTTGAGCTTGATTTTGTACATGGAGCCGTTCCCTTCGTTAGTGCTGGCACGCTATAACGAAAAAATCGGCGCGTCAATTACTCCATGTGCGTACCGTATGTAAACGGGAACGGGGTGCAAACCGCGCCTTGCAGCGCTGCTTGCACCCCGTTTAAGGTCTCTGCGTTCGCGAGAGACTGGCCGGCTTAGTTCTGCAGGCCGCGCGGAATCGCGCTCAGCAACTGGCGCGTGTAGGCATGCGTCGGGTTGTGATAGAGCTCGTCCGAGTTGGCCAGTTCCACCACTTTACCCTGATGCATCACCATCACCTGGTCGGCCAGGTATTTGACTACCGACAGATCGTGCGAGATGAAGATGTAGCTCATGCCGAATTCTTCCTGCAAGTCTTGCAGCAGGTTCAGCACCTGCGCCTGCACCGAGACGTCCAGCGCCGACACCGACTCGTCGCACACCAGGATTTCCGGACGCAGGGTCAGGCAACGCGCAATCGCGATCCGCTGCCGCTGGCCGCCCGAGAATTCGTGCGGATAGCGGTGATAGGCCTGCTGCGGCAAGCCGACCTTTTGCAGCAGCTGCATCGCCATTTCGGTGCGCTCGCTGTCGTCGCTGCCGATCTGGTGGATGCGCATCGGCTCCAGCAGGATCTGGCCGATGGTGAAACGCGGATTGAGCGAGGCGTACGGGTTCTGGAAGATGATCTGGATACGGCGCTTGTAGGCCATGAAATCCTTGTTGGACATGCCGATGATGTCCTTGCCTTCGAACAGCGCCTGGCCGGACGTCGCCTGGTGCAGGCGCATCAGGGTCAGGCCGACCGTGGTCTTGCCGGAACCGGATTCGCCCACCACGCCGAGGGTCTTGCCGCGCGCCAGCTTGAAGGAAACATCCTGCACCGCCTTGAATTCCTTGCGGCCGAACAGGCCCTCGCGGAAATAGAAGCTCTTGCCCAGGTTGCGCACGTCCAGCAAGGTGTCTTCCTGGCCGCTGCAGCCGCGCGAGCGTTCGCGCAGATCGAGCTCGGCGCCGCTGCCGTTGCCGCCGTTCACGCCGTTGTTCATATAGTCGCTGATCACCGGCAAACGCCATGGACGGGTATCGAGCGAAGGGCGGCACATCAGCAGCGCCTTGGTGTAGGGATCCTGCGGCGCTTCAAAGATTTGGCGGACATCGCCTTTTTCCCGTACTTCGCCATGCCGCATGACGATCACTTCGTCAGCGATTTCGCCGACCAGCGCCAGGTCATGGGTAATGAACAGCACCGACATCTTGTGGCGCTTGCGCAGCGCTTCGATGAGGTCGATGATCTGCTTCTGGATGGTGACGTCCAGCGCGGTGGTCGGTTCGTCGGCAATCAGCAGTTTCGGTTCGCAGGCGATCGCCATGGCGATCATCACGCGCTGCTGCTGGCCGCCCGACATCTGGCTCGGATAGGCGTCGATCTTGGTGGCAGGCGAGGGAATCCCGACTTCTTCCAGCAGAGCGATGGCGCGGGCGCGCGCCTGCTTGGCGTTCATGCCCATATGCAGCTGCAGCACTTCGCCGATCTGGAAGCCGACCGTGAAGACCGGATTGAGCGAGGTCATCGGCTCCTGGAAAATCATCGAGATTTCCTTGCCGCACATGTCGCGCCGCTCATCCGGCGACATCGCCAGCAGGTTGCGGCCTTCGAACTCGAGCACGCTGGTGGGAGCGATGCTGGAGTTATCCTTCGGCAGCAGGCCCATCACGGCCAGCGAGCTGACCGATTTGCCGCTGCCCGATTCGCCGACCAGGGCCACGGTGGTGTTGTGCGGAATGTCGAAGGAGACGCCCTTGACGGTTTCCACCATGGTCTTTTTATCGCTGCGGAAACTCACGCGCAGGTCGCGCACGCGCAAAAGTGGATGCGCGCTGTCTTGTTTGTTGTGGTTACTGGAATCCATGATGTCTCCTATTTCAGCTTCGGATCGAGGGCGTCGCGCAGCGCGTCAGTGAACAGCGAGAACGCTGTCACCAGGATCGCCATGGCGATACTCGCAGCCGCCAGCTGCCACCACTTACCCAGAATTAATTCGTTTTGCGCTTCGTTCAGCATGCTGCCCCAGGAAACGACGCCGACCGGCACGCCGAAACCGAGGAAGCTCAAGATCACTTCCGACTTGATGAAGCCGACCACCGAGATCGACAGCTGCACCAGCGACACGTGGCTGACGTTAGGGAAGATATGGCCGAACATCTTGCTCCAGTGGCTGGCGCCGATGGCGTCCGCCGCCATCACGTACTCGCGCGACTTGTGCTTCATGTATTCGGCACGGATCAGGCGGTAGGTGCCGGTCCAGCCGGTCAGGCCGAGGATCAGCACGATCGCCGTCACGCCCTTTTGCTGCAGCACCGCGGCCACTGCCAGGATCAGCAGCAGGTAAGGGATGGAGGTGAAGATGCTGTAGAACCAGTTGAACGCATCATCGATCCAGCCGCCGAAGTAGCCGGAGACGGCGCCGAAAATGGTGCCGAGGGCGACCGCCAGCAAGGCTGCGACCAGGCCGACGATGATCGAGGTTTCCGCGCCCTTGACGGTTTTCTTGATGATGTCGTGACCCCACTTGTCGGCGCCGAACGGCAGCGTCTGCTTGCGGATCAGGGTGGCGCTGCTGCCTTTCTTGGCCAGCTCGGCGCGGATTTCAGCCATTTCGGCAGCGAGCGGGTCGGCGATGCCGTAGTCGTTGGCGATCACCGGCGGCGGCGCTGCCGCCGTGCCGCTCTTGCGCAGGTCGCGCAGGATGTCGCGCAGCGGATCGACCGGGTTTTCCGGCGGCGGCGCTTCCGCCGCCGCGTCGTTGTCGGCGAAGCCGCGTTCGGCGTCGGTTTGCGCGCCCAGGAAAGTCGGCGGCGCGTAATTGACGCCGACTTCCTTCGACCAGTCGCCGGCGATCAGGCCGCTGGCGGACAGCGCCAGCATGACCAGGTAAAGGCCGACCACGGCCATTGCCGCCATCGCCACGCGGTCGGCGCGTAGGCGGCGCCAGGCCAGGGCCCACAGGCCTGGTGAGTGAGTCTGGGGAGCAGCATTGAGAGCTACTGTGCTTGCCGGCGCCGCTTGGGTAGGGGCCGAATGGATACTTTGAGTCATGGCGGCTCCTACTTCAGTTGAACGCGTGGGTCGACGGCTTGGTACAGCAAGTCAGTCAACAGGTTGAATATCATGGTGGCGGCGGCGACATAGATCGTGATCGCCTTGATCACCGGGAAATCGCTGCGTTCAACCGCCAGGATCACTTCGCGGCCGATGCCTGGAATCGAGAAGAAGCGCTCGATCAGGAAGGCGCCGATCAGCAGGGCCGGCAGGTTCGACATGACGTTGGTGATGATCGGGATAGCGGCGTTGCGCAACACGTGCACCCACAGGATGCGACGTTCCTTGACGCCTTTGGCGCGCGCGGTGCGGACGTAATCCTGGTTGACTTCGTCAAGCACGAAAGTGCGGTACAGGCGCAAGCTGGGGGCGATGCTGACCGCCAGCATGATCAGGATCGGCAGGGCCGAATAATGGAACAGGTTTTCCGCGAAGCTGTTGCCCCAGCCTTGCACCGGGAACATGCCCAGCTTGTAGGCGAACCAGTACTGGAACAGGATGATGTAGACCAGGATACTGATCGACATGCCGACGGTGCAAGCCACCATCACCATGCGGTCGGTCTTGGAGCCGCGCACGAAGGCCACGGCCAGCGCCAGCGCCACGGCGATCAGGGTTTCCAGGATGGTCAGCGGGATCAGCACGGTCATGGACGGGCCGAGGCGGGTCAGGATCACGTTGGCGACAGATTCACCGGTGCTCCAGCTGGTGCCGAAGTTGAAGGTGACGATCTGCTTGATGAAGATCCACAGCTGGATGTAGTAAGGCTGGTCGATGCCGAGCTGGGTGCGGATGTTGGCGATCTGTTGCGGGTTCGACATCTTCCCTGCCAGGATGTAGGCCGGGTCGCCCCCGACCCAGTTGAACAGGAAAAATACCAGTACGATAACGCCGAGCATGGTCGGCAGCATTTGCCAGAGTCGGCGCAGGATATAAGCGGTCATGATGGTTCCTTAGTCAGGCTTAATGCAGGCGCTGGCCTGAAATTTCGTCAAAGAATGACTTGCTGTTCGGCTCGCGGCCGAGGAAGCTGCTGACCATCTCGCCGGCCGGCTTTTCAGCGCCGCGCGAGAGGATGTCCTGGCGGTACAGATGGCCGACTTCCGGGTTCATCAGCTTGCCGTTGTAGCGCGACAGCATGTCCAGCGCCAGCACTTCCGACCACATGTAGCCATAATAGCCTGCCGCGTAGCCGCCCATCAGGTGGCCGAACTGGCCCGGGAATTCGGTGCCGGGGACATAGCCCAGCGGCGTCGCGCCCTCCATCTGCTGCCAGACTGCCAGCGGCTGTTCTTTGTCCGCCTTGTTGTTGTGGACGGTCATGTCGTAGCTCGCGTACAGCAGCTGGCGCGCATAGCGTATGCCGCGGCCGTAGTTGTGGGCCGCGGTCAGACGTGCCAGCAGGGCGTCGTCGATGGTCGGGCAGGCGGTCTTGCAGAAGCCGGCCAGCAGGGTCAGCGATTCTTTGCGGCGGGCCCACTCTTCATACATCTGTGAAGGCGCTTCGACGAAGTCGAGTTCGACATTGGTACCGGCTTGCGCCACGTATTTGGTGTGCGACAGCACGCCGTGCAGGACGTGGCCGAATTCATGCACCAGGGTTTCCAGTTCGTCGCTGTTCAAGCCGTTGCGGTCGAGGTTGGTGACCAGGGTCGAGACCGGGGTGCGGTGGGCCAGCGTGCTGACGCCGCGCGTACCCCAGGCGGCGGCATGGCCGTATTTGCCTTCACGCGGATAGAGGTCGAGATAGATGCCGGCGATGCGTTCTTTGCTCTTGCTGTCGATGACGTCGTAGTACTGGACTTCAGGATCCCAGACCGGCACTTCCACGCGTTTGAATTCGACGCCGTACAGGGCGCCGGAGACATGCAGGATCCAAGGCACGGCAGCTTCGCTAGGGAAGTACTTGCGCAGGGCTTCCTGGTCGACGTTGTAGCGCGCCTGCTTGATCTTCTGCTGCCAGTAATCCGAATCCCAGCGCTCCAGCTTGGTGTCGGCCAGCGGCGTCTTCAGGGTTTCCGACTTGAATACGCGCAGTTCTTCGATTTCCTTGATTTCCAGCTGGGTGACCGCAGTCTGTACTTCGCTCAGGAATTTTTCCACGGTTTGCGGATTCTTGACCATGCGGCGGCGTGTCACCAGGTCGGCATAGCTGGACAGCCCGAACAGGCCGGCCATTTCATGGCGCAGGTCCATGGCCTGTTTCAGGATCTCCAGGTTCTTCGGCGTGCCGTGGTTGGCGAAGGCAATCTGGTAGCGGCGGCGCGCATCGCTGTTATCCGCCGATTCCATGAACGGCTTGTAGTCCGGGTATTCGAAACCGAGCAGGTAGTTGCCCTTGTCGTCGCGCTTGGCGCGGGCCAGGTAGGCGGCAGGCATGCCTTGCAGTTCGGCCGGCGTGAAAGTCAGTTTCTGGTTGTTGTCGCGGATGTTGCGCGCGAATTCCTGGCTCAGCTCGCCCAGCTTGTCGAGGATTTCCTTCATGCGGGCGCGCTTTGCAGGCGGCAGGGAAACGCCGGTGTCGTCGAAGCTGTACAGGATGTCCTGGCGCAGTTTCTGTTCGACCGGGTCGGTCGGCTGGATGGCCTTGAAGCGGGCGTACAGCTTCTCGCTTTGCAGCAGGTCGGTGGCGAACTTGTTGGTTTCGATCAGGCAGGCTTCGGTGGTGCTGCGGACTTTTGCGTCAGGCGAAACGTTGTTGAGGATGTCGACCGGGCCTTGCAGGTCTTCCAGTGCGATTTGCAGGTCGTTCCATTCGGTCAGCACTTTCTTGCTGTCCCTGGCGCGGGCCGGCGGCAGTTTCTCCAGCGTGGCGACGCGCTTGCGCAGGCCGTCCAGCGTGTTGCTGCAGAGTGTGGGGATCTGATCCGCCTGCAACAGCGGTATCAAGGGCCGCTGTGCGCCTTGGGCGACTGCCTGGTTCATCATCAGCGTGAAGAACGCTGTGGTGACCGGCAAGAAAAGTGACGATGTTTTCATGCATTACCTCAAATATGGGCCGAGTGAAAATGAACAGTGTTTGGAAAGCAGGCGGGAGGCAGCTGACGCTTGGCCGTCCCGCTCCGCGGTGTTTTATTTAGGTCGTTTTTCGATGTCGAAATACATCCATTCGGTAGGCATGACCGGATGCTTCTTGTAGCCGATCACGCGCGGCTGCGCGATCATGTTGCGGTAGCGGGCATAACCGATGCGGGACGGCGCATCGACTTCCAGGATGCGCGCCATCTTGTGATACAGCAGGTCGCGTTCCGGGCCGGCCGGCAGCTTCTGGGAAGCGGCGTAGAGCACGTCGTATTCGGGGATCTTGTTGCAGCCATTGTTATTCTGGCCGACGTTAGGCCCGTAGAACAATTGCATGAAGTTGTCGCCGTCGGGATAGTCGGCAATCCACGGCGAGGTGCGCGTTTGTATCTGGCACTCTTTTTCCGCCTTGAGCAGGTCGGGGAAGGTCTTGAGGTCGCCGACCATGCGGATGTGGATGGTGTCGTAGGTTTTTTTCCACATTTCCGACTGCTGCTGGCCGTTGGAGTCGGCGCGAGCCGAGTAGCGTATCGTCAGCGGTTTGCCGTCCGGCAGGGTGCGGTAGCCATCCTTGCCGATCTTGTAGCCGAATTTGTCGAGCAGGGCATTGGCGACTTCCGGTTCGTACTGGATGCTGCTCTTGTAATCCGGGTCGTAGCCGACCACGCCTGGCGGGATCGGGTATTCCAGCGGAATGGCTTCGTCGTTCCAGACTACCTTGATTTCTTCGCGCACATTGTGCGCCATGGAAATGGCGCGGCGCAGGGCGATTTTTTCCTTGCTCATGCCGCCCACTACCGGATCCTGCATATTCCAATAGAAATAGCTGATTTCAGGGTCGACGATGCGCGACAGCTGCACGCCGCGCTTGACGAATTCCGGTTTCAGCTTGCCGCCGGACATGACCTGCGGCGCCAGCGGACCTTGCAATTCAGTGATGTCGACTTCATCGCCTTCGAAGGCCAGCAGGCGCGACTGGTCTTCCACCATCACGCTGATTTCAACGCGGCCGATTTGCGGCATGCGCTTGCCCTTCATCTTGGCCACGATGGCGGCGTCGCCAGGGTCGGTGCTGGGCTGGAAATCCCAGGTGTAGCCGCGGTAGTCTGGGTTGGCGGTCAACACCATGCGCGAGCCGCGTACCCACTCGCTCAGGATGTAAGGGCCGGTGCCTACCGGATGCCCCATCACGGTGCCCTGGGCGTCGCGGTATTTCTCGATGACTTCACGCGCCACGGCGCTGGTCGGCTGGTGCGCCAGGATCATGCCGAGGTTGAAGTCGGGTTGTTTCAGGTGGATGCGCAGGGTGTAGCGATCCAGCAGTTCAAAGCCGGGGACGCTGGCGTCGTAGTCGAAATGGCCGGTTTTCTTGGCTTGCGCGGCGACTTCGTCGAGGCCGACCACTTTGCCTTCCAGCAGCCAGGTTTGCGGCGAAGCCAGCTGCGGATCGAACAGGCGTTTCCACGCGTAGACGAAATCGGCCATGGTCAGTTCGCGCTTCTTGCCGTTGAACACCGGATCATCGGCAAAGTAGATGCCTTTTTTCAGGTGGATGGTATAAGTCATGCCGTCGGTGCTGACTTCCGGCAGGGCCGCAGCCGCCGAAGGCATCAGCTTGGCTGGACGGGCCAGGTACTCGTAGGCGAACAGCGTTTCAAACACCGATTGATTCACCAGCTGCGAATAGAGGTCGCGCGTCACGGCCGGATCGAAACCGGTTTCCGGCGCCACGAAGACGAAGCGCAATACCTTGTCGGGATCAGCTGGTGAAATCGGCGCCGCCGCGGCCGATGCATGCATCGGCAGGGCACACGCTAAACACGCAACCAATATCCCGCGTAACCAAAGCGAGTTCATACCATTTGTCTCCTTCATAAATCTCTAGCTAAATTCGGACTGCGGCAGGCTGATAGGCTTGCCGGAGCAGGGTGTCTTGTCAATTGCTGAATAGGCGGCTTAATGCTTGTCGACGTCGATGTACTGCCATTCGGCGTGCAGGATCGGGTGCTTCTTGAAGCCCTTGACCCATGGACGCACCATCCAGTTGCGAATCCTTACCGTATTCAAAACCCAGGCAGTATCCGCTTCGACTTGCCGATTCATTTGCTGATAGATCTGATCGCGCTCGGGACCGAGCGGCAGCGCCATCGCTTTCACGTAGAGAGCGTCATAGGCGGGAGATTGATAGCAGCCGTGGTTGCCGTGGCCCGAGTTCGGGCCGTACAGCAATTGCAGGAAATTTTCTGCTTCAGGATAGTCGGCATTCCAGGCCGCACCCCACATCATCAATTCACAGGACGTAGCGGCTTTCAGGTTGTCGGCAAAATTGCTGACGATGAATTTGGTCCTGATGCCGATCAGATCCAGCCCGCGTTTCCACAGTTCGGATAACTCCTGGTTGATGCCGCCCTGGTTGCTGGTGGATTTCAACAGCAGAGGGGAGCCGTCCGGCATGGTGCGGTAGCCATCGGCGCCGCGCTTGTAGCCAAAGTGGTCGAGCAGCTTGTTGGCCAGCGCCGGGTTGTAGTCGATGCTGTTGCGATATTTAGGATCGTAACCGCCGACGCCAGGTGCAATGATCATTTCCAGCTTGGTGGCCTGGCCGCTGCGCAGCAGGGTTGCTTCTTCCTTGTTGTTATATGCCATTGCAATTGCACGGCGCAATGCAATCTTGTCATTGGTGTAACCGCCAATGACCGGGTCTTTCATGTTCAGGACGGTATAGGTAATGCCGGCGTCGATCACGCGCTGCAGCTGTATGCCTTGGTCGGCATAGTCAGGCTTGAGCTTGTCGCCATCCAGCGCGCTGAATGCGGCTACTTCAGGGATCTTGTCGTAATCGATCTGCTTGCCTTGGAACGCGAGCCAGCGCGACTGGTTTTCTTCGATGATGCTGATCTCGACCCGGCCGACCTGGGGCATGCGCTTGCCTTGCATGTCTTTGACGATCTTCTTATCGATGGCGTCGCCGGATGGCTTGAAATCCCAGGTGAAACCGCGGTACTCGGGATTGGCGACCAGGATGATTTTGCTGCGCGGGACGTATTTTTCCAGCATGTAAGGGCCTGTGCCGACCGGATGCTGGCCGCTTTGCTGGCCGTAGGCATCGACCACCTCGTGCGCCATGGCGCCAAATGCAGAGTAGGCGACCACGTTCAGGAAATTGTAATCCTTGGCGTTCAGGACCACTTTCAAGGTGTAACGGTCGGGCGCTTGCAGGCCGGCGATCGGTGTCTGATAGTCGAAATGACCGGTTTTTTGCGCCTGGGCGGCCAATTCGTCCAGCCCGACAATCTTGCCCGCCACGAAATTTGCGGACGGCGACCGATTTTTAGGATCCAGGACGCGCTTGAAGGTGTAAATGTAGTCTTCGGCGGTCAATTCCCGGCGTACGCCCTTGAAGGCTGGATCGGGAGAGAAGTAGATGCCCTTCTTGATATGGAAGGTGTAAGTCTTGCCGTCTTCGCTGATTTCCGGCATCGCTTCAGCGGCAGCTGGTGTCAGTTTGGCGGGACGCGCCAGATAGTCGTAGGTAAGCAAGGGTTCAAAGATGACCTCGCTGACCCAGCCCGAATAGAAGTTCTGGGTGCGTACCATGTCGAAGCCGTCGTCCGCTGCTTCGAAGGCATTGCGTATGACCTTGGTGGGATCGGCTGGATTGGTGCCGGCATGGACGCTGTTGGCGCCGCCCGCAAACGCCGCGACAACCAGCATTTGCCCTATCAATACTTTTTTAAAGCCAAGCAGATTCGATAATTTACGATGCATTTTTCATTGCCTTTTGAGCAGGTGATTATTCTCTTGTGCCTAAGATTGCTTATCTTTAGCCAAAATAGTGTCATTTCCAATGACATCGCGCACTATGGCGGGTAGCGAATGCGCGACTGGTACTGTTTTTACTTAGCAATCCATCAAGATGAAATAGTGTGCGCCTGCTCTGCTTAGTTGAAACCTGTTCATGTGGGTTGTCTCCTGTTTTGTTTAGTTGTGGGGCCGATGACGGCCGTACGTTCCAGGTTAAGGCGGCATACTACAGAATCCCGCGCAAAAAGATAGATAGGCGCTCAGTGTTTTTCAACATCGAGGTACTCCCAGTCGGCCTGCAGGATGGGGTGGCGCTTGAAGCCCTTGACCCACGGCCGTATCATCCAGTTGCGCAAACGCGACGTTGTCAGCACCCAGGCGGTATCGGCTTCCATCTGCCGGCTCATCTCGATATACAGCTGGTTGCGTTCCGGCCCAGGCGGTAGCGCCTTGGCCTTGACATACAGGGCGTCGAAGGCAGGCGAGCTATAGCAGCCGTTATTGCCTTGCCCCACATTCGGACCGTACAGCAGCTGCATGAAATTGTCGCCTTCAGGGTAGTCAGCAGTCCACGAGCCGTTCCACATCATCAGTTTGCATTCGGTCGCCGCCTTCAGGTTGTCGGCAAAATTGCTGACCTTGAATTCGACCCGGATGCCGATTTTATCTAGCCCGCGCTTCCATATTTCCGAGAATACCGTGCTGATCGCGCTGGCTTCCGTGGCAATTTTCAAGGTCAGCGGCTTGCCGTCGGGCAGGGTGCGATAACCGTCGGCGCCGCGTTTGTAGCCAAAGTGGTCAAGCAATTTGTTTGCCAGTGCCGGATCGTAGGCAATGCTGTTGCGATAGCTGGGGTCATGGCCGAGCACGCCTTCGGGTATCGCCATTTCCGCTTTCACCGCCAGGCCCAGGCGCGCCTGGCTTATTTCATCGTTGATGTTGTAAGCCATCGCGATGGCGCGCCGCAGGGCGTTCTTTTCCAGGCTGCTGCCGCCGATCAGCGGGTCTTTGAAGTTCAGGAAAGTGTAGACCACGCCTGCTTCCGTGATGGTGTCGAGGCGGATGCCTTCGTCGATGAACGATTGCTTCAGTTTTTTGCCGTCGAGGACGGTAGGGGCGGCTGCCTGGGGCAGGTAGTCGAAGTCGATCTGCTTGCCCTGGAACGCCAGCCAGCGCGATTGTTCTTCTTCGATGATGTTGACCTCGACGCGGCCGACCTGGGGCATTTTCTTGCCCTTCATGTCGCGCACCAACTGGTCGTCCCAGGCCGAGCCGGACGATTTGAAGTCCCAGGTGTAGCCGCGGTATTCAGGATTGGCGACCAATACGATTTTGCTGCGCGGTACGTATTGTTCCAGCATGTAGGGGCCGGTGCCGACCGGATGGGCGGGAGTCCGGTCGCCATAGGTATCCACCGCTTCGCGCGCCTGTGCGCCCAGGCCGACGAACGCCATGATGTACAGGAAGTTGTAGTCCGGGGCGTTGAGCGTTATCCGCAGGGTGTAACGATCGGGCGTTTGCAGGCCGCTGAGCGGCGCGTCGTAGTCGAATTTGCCGGTTTTCTTCGCCGAGGCGATCAGTTCGTCCATGCCGGCGATCTTGCCTTGCAATACGTTGGCAGAGGGAGAGCGGTTCTTCGGATCGAGGAAGCGCTTGAAGGTATACGCATAGTCCGCGGCAGTCAGTTCGCGGCGTACGCCCTTGAAAGCAGGGTCGGGGGCAAAGTAAATCCCCTTCTTGATGTGGAAAACGTAGGTCTTGCCGCCATCGCTCACTTCCGGCATGGCTTCCGCCGTTCCTGGGATCAGTTTGGATGGCCGCGCCAGATAGTCGTAGGTCAGCAAGCGTTCAAAAATGGCCTCGCCTATCCATGCGGAATAGGCGTTGTAGGTATGTACCAGGTCGAAACCGTCATCCGCAGCCTGCAATGCAACGCGCACCACTTTGGACGGATCCGCCGGATTGTTGCCAGCTTGAGCAGGAAATGCTGCACCTGCGATGCACGAAATGAGCATTATTGGTGCAATGCACGATTGCGTAATTTGCTTAAAGTTCCACATAATCCAGTCTCTATTTTCTTGCCACAGGGCAGTTAAATGTTCCGCATTCTAGGCCTAAATCGCCCGCGAAATGGCGTAGTTTCGCCATTAAATCGACCTATGTGACTTTACTTATACTTATATGCGTATTTGTTATTTGGCGTATATAAGCAACAGTTCGCAGGCGTTGTCCAAATTAAATGCTGTTTTTATTTTTTTTAGGATACACTATTTTAGCTGCATTAAAACTTGTGGCATATTTTTTGCTTGTAGTCTTTAGTGGAAATGTTTCTGGCAAACAATCACAAATTGGTACCAGAAGGATGACCATGTAGCACTGTTTTACTCGCGAAAGAAATCTGCTTTTTGGTCGTTGTTGTGCAAAAGATTTTTGACGCATCGCTCAGAAGGCGATTAACAAATCGTACTTAGATTCACTACAAAAACTTAAATTTCAACTCTAACTTTTACCCATAGGGAGTTTGGTTATGATGAAGGAACGGGGATTGCCACGTTCGCTGCGATTGATGTTCTCGGGCGGCGTCGCTGTTGGGCTAGGTCTGTTGGCCCATTCGGTGCAGGCGCAGGAGACGAAGACGGACGATTCACCGCAACAAATACAACGAGTCGAAATTACAGGCTCGTCGATTAAGCGTGTTGCCTCCGAAGGCGCTTCGCCAATCACAACGATTAAAGCCGACGATTTTGTCAAGACTGGCGCTACTACTGCCGCTGAAGTCTTGTCCAGTATCTCAGGCAATCAAACACAATTCACAGCCTCTTCCAACGTCGGCGCCGGCAAGACCGTAGGTTCTTCCGCCGACTTGCGTGGTCTGGGCTCCAACAAGACATTGGTGCTGCTGAATGGCCGTCGCCTGGCGAATGCCGCGTTTGACGGCTCCGCAGTCGACCTGAATGTGATACCAATTGCAGCGCTGGACCGCGTCGAAGTTCTGCGCGACGGCGCATCTGCGATTTACGGTACCGATGCTATCGGCGGCGTAATCAACTTCATCACCAAGCGTTCGTACACCGGCCTCAACCTGAGCGCCGAAGGCATCCTGCCGCAACAAGCCGGCGCTGCTGAAAAACGTTTCAACTTGTCGGGCGGCATGGGCGATCTGGACAAAGACGGCTACAACTTCTTTGGCGTGATCGACTACCACACACAGAATGCCGTCAAGGCAGCTGACCGCAGCTTCTCGGCCCCAGGCGGCCAGAATCCTGGCATCGGCCTCAATACCGGCAGCGCGAATGCGATGCCAGGCAACTACACCGATATCAACACCGGCACATTTACCAATCCGTACGCCGGGACGCCAAACTGCAGCAATCCTCCTTATGCCTATAACGCTAAAGGCGGCATCTGCCGTTACAACACCCAGGCCGCTATCGGCATCGTGCCAAAGACAGAAGAAATTGCTGTCCTGGGCAAGGGCAGTTTCAAGCTGAACGCGGACAATACCGCATCGGTCGAATACCTGCACTCAGAAAGCAAGATCAGGACTTACGTTGCTCCTGACGTCTTTTCCAGCGCGAATTATGACGGCGGCAGCGGCGACTACGTGATCAATCCGAACAGCCGTTACTATCCAGGCAATGGCATCACGCCAGGCACAGCCAGCGGTGGTCCATTGGCCCTGAACTGGCGCTCCCAAGCTACCGGCGCTCGCGTCACAGAGTCCAAAAACACTACCGATCGTCTGTTGCTGAGCTTGGATGGCACAGTCGCCGGCTGGGACTACAAGACCGGTCTGGCTTATGCCATGAGCAAGGCTAACGACAATCTGATTCGCGGTTACCTGAACAACGACCTGGTTAAAGCCGGTATGTTGAGCGGCGTCATCAATCCGTTTGGTGCGCAGGATGCAGCTGGCCAGGCCTATCTGAACAATGCCCAGGTAAAGGGTGTTTATGAAGATGCGAAGACGACAGTCACGACTCTGGACTTCACTGCCAGCCGTGAATTGTTCCAATTGCCTGCAGGCGGCGTTGGTTTCGCTTTCGGCGGCGAACTGCGTAAGGAAAAGGCAAACTTCAACGTCGACCACAGCGTGGCCGATCTGTCGCAAAGTACCGGTTCTTCGACAGCCCAGTCTTCGTCGGGCAGCCGTAATGTCAAGGCGGTGTTTACCGAATTGAACGTGCCTATCTTCAAGACCCTCGAGGCGAACGTCGCTGCTCGCTACGACAACTACAGCGATGTAGGCGGCACGCTGAATCCTAAGGCTTCCTTGCGCTGGCAGCCAGCCAAGCAGCTGATGTTCCGCACCACCTACAGCACCGGTTTCCGCGCTCCGAGCCTGTACGAACTGCATGATCCGAACTCGACGACCTATACACAAAGCGCTTACAACGACCCAGTTTTGTGCCCAGGCGGCAACGTAGGTGCAGGTGGCAATGCTTCGCGCGATTGTAACCAGCAGTTCTTCCGTTTCATCGGTGGCAACACCAAGCTGCAGCCGGAAAAATCGACTTCGTTCACGCTGGGTATGGTGGCTGAGCCGCTGCCGAACGTTACGACATCGATCGACTATTTCAACATCAAGATCAAGAACCAGATCTCCGTGATCTCGGAACAAGATATTTTTGCTGACCCAGTCAAGTACGCAGCGAACTTCGTCCGCAATGCCGATGGTTCCCTGAAATACATCGTTGACACCAACGTCAATCTGGGCAATATCCACACCTCCGGTTTCGACCTGGGCTTCGGATGGCGTCTGCCGAAGACTGCATGGGGCGATTTCGGTCTGTCGCTGGATGGTACTTACATCACCCAGTATGACTATCAGACTGAAGCTGGCGGCGCTTACCAGAACAATCTGGCAGTGTATGCCAACGGCGGTCCGATTTTCCGCTGGCGCCATACTGCAACATTGAACTGGGCCAAAGGTCCTTGGAATGCAATGTTGCAACAGGTGTACTCGACTGGTTACCGCGATCAAAACGGCGGCCTGATCGACAAGCAGCACAACACTCACGAAGTCGGCTCCTATACACGTTACAACGTGTCAGCTTCCTACACTGGCTTCAAGAACCTGACCTTGACTGCCGGTATCAAGAATCTGTTGAACACCGACCCGCCATCGTCTAACGTCACCGATAACTTCCAATATGGTTACGATGCGCGTTACGGTGACCCAATTGGCCGTGCGTTCTTCGTCCGCGCCAACTATCAATTCTTCTGATAGCGGGAAGCGATTGGCTTAAGTACTATTCGTAAGCAGACCACCTGGGAAGTTTCCAGGTGGTTTTGGCTTTTCCGAATACGTAAGTTAAGTGGCATCTTTCTGCTGTTTTTGGGAATCATTGATGTAGTATTTATAGATGCGCTTAAATTCGGTGATGGTAGGTCGGTATTTTGTAGAATTTGCAATGAAAATGCCGGAATAGCTCACCATGGCTGGTATGGTTTTTGCGCTATCGTATTTGGGCAGTAGTTCACTCATCAGATTGCAGGCAGTTCTGGCAATTGAATAATGTAGTATCGGAGGAAAGAGGCATGGATTTCACGCAGGATGGGAGAAACCCTTCCAAGAATGTAGTTGGCATCAGCGTGGTGGTTCTTCTGCATGTAGCTCTAGTTTATGCGCTGGTTACCGGGCTCGCCCGCAAAGTTGTTGAAGTGATTCAGCAGCCGGTCGAAACCAAGATCATCGAGGAGATCAAGCCGCCACCACCGCCGCCACCACCGGACAAGCCGGTACCGCCGCCGCCAAAATCGGTTGCGCCGCCGCCACCGTTCGTACCTCCACCCGAGGTAAAGGTAACGCCGCCGCCACAGGAAAATGTGATTGCTGCCGTCACCAACGTCAAACCGCCGACCAACGATTTGCCGACGTCTGTAGCTCAACCGTCGACTACCGGCGAGTCAGGCCCACCCGCCCATACCAGCGCCAAAATCGCCGGGAATTGCGAAAAGCCGGAGTATCCAAGAACTTCCTTGCGTAATGAAGAAGAGGGTACTGTGACTGTCAGACTGACGATTGGCGCTGATGGCAACGTGATTGATTCTTCTGTTGAAAAGGGCAGTGGTTTCAAGGATCTGGACAGAGCCACGGTGAAAGCCTGGAGCCTGTGCCATTTCACGCCGGCCATGGCCGACGGTAAACCCGTGCAGTCAACGACAAAAATGCAGTATGTCTGGAAGCTCGAATAATCGACGTGTAGAACCACTACTTTGTCCGTTATCCTAGCAATCTAATTTATCAAATTTGGAGTATTAGTATGTCTATCACTCGTAATCGCTTATCCGCCCTGGCTGCCGCTCTGATGATCTCCGCTGTGACGATCTCGCCGCTGGCCGCAATCGCCCAGACACCAGCCGCAGCATCTGCTTCGGCTACCGCTTCCGCACCGGCTGCAGCCGACGCGCCTAAAGCTGCCGATACCGCAGCAGCGTCGCTGGCCGACACCCCAACCCCGCCGCCGGCTCCTGCAGCCAAGGAAACCGTCGACAATCCATACGGCCTGGACGCCCTGTGGAAAGGCGGCGACTTCGTTGCCCGCGGCACCCTGATCATCCTGGTGCTGATGTCGATGGGCAGCTGGTACATCATCATCACCAAGCTGATCGAACAAGTGAAACTGATGGGCCAGGCGCAAAACGCCAAGAAGACTTTCTGGAAAGCCGCAACGGTTGAAGCTGGCATCGCCGGCCTCAAGCCAAACAGCGCTTACCGCTTCATCGCACAAAACGGCAGCACATCGACTCTGCACCACGACGGCGCCTTGCTGGAACAGATCGACCTGAACACCTGGGTGACGATGTCGATCCAGCGTTCGGTTGAAAAAGTCCAGAGCCGCCTGCAAGACGGCCTGGCTTTCCTGGCAACCGTCGGTTCGACCGCACCGTTCGTCGGTCTGTTCGGTACCGTCTGGGGTATTTACCACGCGCTGACAGCAATCGGTATCGCCGGCCAGGCATCGATCGACAAGGTTGCCGGTCCGGTCGGTGAAGCGCTGATCATGACCGCGATCGGTCTGGCAGTGGCGGTGCCTGCGGTGCTGGGCTACAACTGGCTGGTTCGCCGCAACAAGAGCGCGATGGAAGAAATCCGTTCGTTCAGCGCCGACCTGCACTCAGTCCTGCTGAGCGGCGTGATGTCTTCGAGCTCGGCTAGCCAGGTTGCTCACATCAACAAAAAGGTTGGCTAATCATGGCGATGTCACTCGGCTCCCCCGATGGGGATGAAGACGAAGTGATCGGCACGATCAACACGACGCCGCTGGTCGACGTCATGCTGGTCTTGCTGATCATCTTCCTGATCACGATCCCGGTGGTGACACATACGATTCCAGTGAAGCTGCCGAACGAATTCGACGAACCTTATAAGACCAAGCCGGAGAACATCAACCTGGCGGTGAATAAGCAAGGCGACATGTTCTGGAACGAGCAACTGGTGCCGAATACCGCGACTTTGCTGTCGAAACTGAAGGAAGTGGCGGTGGAAGTGCCACAACCGGAACTGCATATCCGCGGCGATCAGCAAACCAAGTATGAATACATCGGCAAGGTGATCCTGACTGCGCAGCGGGCAGGGATCGCCAAGATCGGGTTCATTACCGAACCGCCTGCACGCAACTGATCTGTCGGAACAGAGTTCAGGAGGCGCCGAAAGGGGCCGCGTGACTCTGCTCCAACTGACTGCGCAGGAAGTCTCAAATATTAGGAGCATCAAATGGGTATGAATGTGGGCTCATCCGGCGGCAGCGCCAATGATCCGGAACCGATGATGGAAATGAACATGACGCCGCTGATTGACGTCATGCTGGTGCTGATCATCATGCTGATCATCACGATTCCGATCCAGAATCATGCGATCAAGCTGAACATGCCGACCGGTAATCCGCCGCCGCCGCTGGCTCTGCCAGTGGTCGACACGGTGGATATCGATCCGAGCGGCACGGTGATGTGGAACGGTACGCCGATGGCCAGCCGTGCAGAGCTGGAAGACCGCCTGAAAACGGTGGTCGCCGGCGGCAATATCGATGAAGTGCATCTGCGTCCGAACAAGCTGGTGGAGTACAAGTCGGTCGCTGCCGTGATGGCGTCGGCGCAGCGCTTGGGAGTCACCAAGATCGGCATCGTCGGCAACGAGCAGTTCATGGAGTAACAAATAGGTTTGGTTTTTCGCACCAGGCAATAGGCAGGTTTAGGGTCACGCCCTGGAACCTGCCTATTTTCGTTTTCGATTGAAAGAATAGCTATGTCCAAATTACGCTTCGCTCCCATGTTCGTGTTGCTGGCCGCGGTCGGCCTCAATGCGACGCTTCCTGTTGTAGGCCTTACTCAAAGCGCCTATGCCGCCGACGATGCAGACAAGGCGAAAGCCGAGACCGTACGTCCGGAAATCGGTACGCCGCTGCAGGCTGCACAGGCCTTGATGAAAGAGCAGAAGTACAAGGAAGCGCTGGCAAAAATAGCGGAAACAGACGCTGTCGGCGACAAGACGGCCTATGAAACCTATACCATCGACCGCATGCGCGGCGCTGCCGCGGCAAGTGCAGGCGATGCCGATCTGGCTGCCAAGTCATTCCAGGCCGTGATTGCTTCGGGGCGCCTGGCCCCTGCTGACCAAGCCAAGATCGTCAAGGCGCTGGGCAACCTGTATTACGAAGCACAGAATTATCCGAAGGCGATTGAATGGCTGTCGCGTTCCCGGAAAGAGGGCGACAACGATCCGGCAACGCATACATTGCTGATCCAGTCTTATTATCTGGGTAACGACATTCCCCGCGCCACCAGCGAGCTGCAGGCAGTGATCGCCGCCGATGAAGCCGCGAGCCGAGCACCGAGCGAAATCAACCTGAAGCTGTTGATCAGCTGCGCATTGAAGAGTAACGACAAGGTCGCTTATCTGGCCGTCCTGGAGAAGCTGAACACCTATTATCCGAAGAAGGAATACTGGGCTGACTTGCTCAACAAGGTGCAGTCCAAGCCGGGCTTCTCCGACCGCCTGGTGCTCGACGTTTATCGCCTGAAAGCGGCCACTATCCAACTGCAAACCAGCACTGAATTCACCGACATGGCTCAGCTGGCCCTGCTTGCCGGTTTCCCTGCGGAAGCCAAGAAAGTCATGGACCAGGGTTACCAGGCCGGTTTGCTGGGAAGCGGTCCGGATGCCGCCAAACAGAAGCGTCTGCGCGACCAGGCTAACAAGGCTGCCGCCGACGACCTGAAAACCATGGCGCAAAGCGAGGCTTCAGTATCCAGTTCGAAGGAAGGCACAGGGCAGATCAATCTAGGCTATGCATTGGTGACTGCCGGTCAGTTCGACAAGGGACTGGCGCTGATGGAAGACGGTTTGAAAAAGAGCGGCCTGAAGCGTAGCGAAGACGCTAAATTGCATCTGGGCGTTGCTTACCAAGCTGCTGGGCAGAAGGAAAAGGCGATCCAGGCTTTCAAGACTGTCCAGGGGACGGACGGCGTTGCCGACCTGGCGCGCTTGTGGATCATGCAGGTAAATCATCCGGTGAATTAAGCGCACCGCATGTCGATACAAAAAAAGAGCTGTTTGCAAGGTTTGCAACAGCTCTTTTTTTATTTCTGACCACTATTTAAAGCAGGCACTTAATTATTAGGGCCACGGGGCGCAACCGGGAACACCATGTCCCTGGCTTGTTCAGGCGACAAAGTTTGCACGCTCGATGATTTGGCTTGCTTGGTCGGCAGATTGCTGCCCGTCGTGTAGACGGCTTCCTGCGGAACGTAAGACGCGCCGTCGGGCTCGCTGGAAGATGAAGCGCAGGCGGAAATCAAGGGCAGGGCAAAGGCGCAAATCAGTAGAGTTTTCATGACGTTTTTTTTGTCTCTAAAAGTTGGGTATGGATGTCCGTTGAATACGGATCGACACGCGCTACAGTATGTTACATACTAGAACTGCAAGATAGCATAGTTGCTTTTAAAAAAGTTGACGTAACGCAAAAAAATCATCGCCCGCTTATCCGTGGGCGCCTGATGACAGCATGACTCTTTGCAGACCTGATTTCACCCCAAATCACAACGGACAAACCATGTATCTAAAACACGCACTTGCCTTATCCGCCATCCTCGCCAGCGGCGCCAGCATCGCCCAGCAATGCCCTGCGGCCAGCCAGACCCTGAGTTACCCGGCCAGCAAGAAAATCGACCAGACCGACGACTACCACGGCGTCAAGGTGGCCGACCCCTACCGCTGGCTGGAAAATGCCAACGGCGACGACACCAAGGCTTGGATCGAGGCGCAGAACAAGCTGACGCAGGGCTATCTGGAGACGATTCCCGCGCGTTCGGCGATCCGCGACAGGCTCACCAAGCTGTGGAACTATGAACGTTTCAGCGTGCCGTTCAAGGAAGGCGGCCGCTATTTCTACAGCCGTAACGACGGCCTGCAAAACCAGGCGGTGCTGTACACGGTCAAGCATATCGACGATGAGCCGCGCCTGCTGCTCGATCCCAATACCTTGGCGGCTGACGGCACGGTGGCGCTGGCGGGCATCGCCGTCAGCCCGGACGGCAAGTATTTGGCCTATGGCACCGCGGCTTCCGGTTCAGACTGGAACGAATGGAAAGTGCGCGACATCGAAAGCGGCAAGGACACCGCCGATCATTTGCAATGGGTGAAATTCTCGGGCGCGTCCTGGGCCCACGACAGCTCCGGATTTTTCTACAGTCGTTACGATGCGCCGAAAGAGGCGACCAAGCTGGCCGACGTCAATTATTTCCAGAAACTGTACTTCCATAAAATGGGCACGCCGCAGTCGGACGATGTCCTGGTCTACGACCGCCCGGACCAGAAAGAATGGGGCTTCGCCGGCCATGTCACCGACGACGGCAAGTACCTGATCGTCAGCATTTCGCAAGGCACCGAACAGAAGAACCGCGTCTACTACAAAGACCTGAGCAAGAAGAACGCAGCCGTGCAGCCGCTGCTGGACGATTTCGATGCATCCTACGATTTCATCGATAACGATGGCCCGGTGTTCTACTTCAACTCGAACAAGGATGCGCCAAAAGGCAGCGTCATTGCAATCGATACGCGCCAGCCGCAAGCCGCCAAGTGGAAGGTGGTAGTATCGGAAGCCGAGCAGACCTTGCAGGGTGCCAATGTGGTCGACCAGCGCCTGGTGCTCGACTATCTGAAAGACGCGCGCAGCCAGATCAAGGTGTTTACGCTGGACGGCAAGCTGGTGCGCGAGGTAGCCTTGCCTGGCATTGGCTCCGCCAGCGGCTTCGGCGGCAAGCGCAGCGACAAGGAAACCTTCTATTCGTTTACCGGCTTCACCACGCCGGCCGCCATCTATCGCTACGACCTGGCAAGCGGCAAGAGCAGCCTGTACAAGCAACCGAAAGTCGATTTCGATCCAAGCGCCTTCGAAACACGCCAGGTGTTCTACAGCAGCAAGGATGGCACCAGGGTGCCGATGTTCATCGTCTCGAAAAAGGGCATCAAGCTGGACGGCAGCAATCCGACCTATCTGTACGGCTACGGCGGCTTCAATATTTCACTGACGCCTGCGTTCTCGGTGGCCAACCTGGCCTGGATGGAAATGGGCGGCGTCTACGCCTTGCCTAACCTGCGCGGCGGCGGCGAATACGGCAAAGCCTGGCATGAGGCCGGCACCAAGCTGCACAAGCAGAATGTGTTCGATGACTTCATCGGCGCGGCGCAGTGGCTGGTCGCCAATAAATATACCTCGCCGCAAAAGCTGGCGATCGGCGGCGGCAGCAATGGCGGCCTGCTGGTCGGCGCCACCATGGTGCAGCGGCCGGATCTGTTTGCGGCGGCGATTCCGCAAGTCGGCGTGATGGACATGCTGCGCTTCCATAAATTCACCATCGGCTGGGGCTGGACTTCCGACTACGGTTCTTCCGACAATGCCGATGAATTCAAGGCCTTGTATGCTTATTCGCCCTTGCACAACCTGAAGCCGGGAACCTGCTATCCGGCCACTTTGGTGACCACTGCCGATCACGACGATCGCGTGGTGCCGGCGCACAGCTTCAAGTTTGTGGCGACCGAGCAGGCCGATCAGGCCGGCGCGGCGCCGGTGCTGATACGCATCGATACCAAGGCCGGGCATGGCGCCGGCAAGCCGACCTCGAAGCAGATCGAAGAGGTGGCTGACCGCTGGGGATTCCTGACCAGGGTGCTGGGCATGCATGTTGCGCCGGATGGCGCTGCGGTTGCCGGCGAGCCGGCAAAGCCCGCGGCAAATTAATCGGGCGCTGGCCGCCAATAAAAAAATCTAGCCGGCTGCCGGGGTCGCTGGATTTTTTTTCAATCTGACTTTTTTCAATCTGACATACCCGTTGCGCGAGGTCACGGTTTCGACGCGATTTGCTCTTCCTTCACGCCGGCTCATCAGATGCCGCAAGCGCGGCCGGCACGCGGCCAGCCATGCGCAGAAATACATAGCCGCTGCCGTTGGGTACGACTATTTCACGATGCCTTTTTTTCAGCCGGCATGGCGTGGCATTCATGCCTGAGATCGTGATAGCACTCGCAAGTCCTGGCTTCCAGGCCGCTGCGGTCCAGCACCGTCAGATGCCCGCGTGCATATTGGATCACGCCTTCTTCCTGCAGCTTGCCGGCCGCTTCCGCCACCGATTCGCGGCGCACGCCCAGCATGGCGGCAATCGAACTTTGGGTAACGCTGATTTCATTGTCCGGCAGGCGGTCCAGCGTCAGCAGCAGGCTGCGGCACAGTTGCTGCGGCACGCTGTGATGGCGGTTGCACACGGCGGTTTGCGACATCTGCGTAATCAATTCCTGTGTATAGCCCAGCAGCAGTTGCTGCAGGGCGCCGCCGCGCGCAAACTCCTCCAGCAGGATGCCGGCCTTGAGGCGAAAACCGTAGCCGGCGCTTTTCACCGTTGCCCGGTTGAGGCTCTTGCCGCCGCCCATGAACAGGGTGACGCCGAGCACGCCTTCGTTACCGATGACTGCTGTTTCCGCAGAGCTGCCGTCTTTCATGTCATGCAGCAGAGAGACAATGCTGCTGGTGAGGAAATAGATATGCTTTATCTGGCTGTCCGCTTCGCAGATAGTCATGCCGAACGGCATGGCGACAAATTCGAGATGCGGCTGCAGGCGCTTGAAATCGTCGCCTGGCAGGGATGCAAGGATATGGTTTTGCAGCGGGTTGTGGCCGTACAGTCCTGCAATGCGGAGCGAGGTCAGGTTTTGCGTGCCGGGCCGGATGAAATTTCCCTTGCCTTCGCTACGCATGGCGGCCAATACCACGGCCTTCTTGTTTGCTGTGTTTTTCGCACTGCTGTTGCTGCAACCGTTCAATACGTAAGCCATCGCCGTCTCCTTCGAGGGGTGGTACTTCTGTGCATTGATAGTCGCAGCTGCATGGATTTCGAGGAATCGGCGGATCACCTCTTCTGTTGTAGGACTTCACTGACACGCCCATGGGCATGCAGTAAGGGCTTGCCGATCGGGTGTGCGGTCCAGCCATGCCATAAGCACAATGATTGCCGGCCGGTATGTTGCATCGACGCCGAATGAGGCGATGGCCGCCTGTCAGGCGGCCATCTTGTCTGATTGCCTAGCTGCCGGTGCTGCTGGCTGCAGGCGTGCTGGCGTCTGGTGTGGAGGGCGCCGGAGCCGGCGCAGGAGCTGGCGCCGGCGCCATGGCAGGAGGTGCGGCTTGCTGCGTGGCAGGCGCATTCTGGTCATCGGCCTTTTTACATCCGGCGACCGCGATCATTGCAAGTGCTGTAACCATCAGGGTGTGTCTGAATTGCATGTTTTCTCCATCCGACAGCAGCGGCGTGTCAAGACCGCCATCGTCAAAAAATAAAAAAAGTGAATTGCCGACGTTTTTATTCTTGTTCAAAAAAGTGCAGATGTAAAGTTGCAATCGCATGTTTCGACCTCGTAAAACTACCGTGCGCTCGCGTTCCGTCGCCTGCAAAGCCTTATGCAGCGTGGTTGCGTTGCAATTTTTCAAATGCTTCCGTTAAGCGGCTTAGCGCACAAAACCGATCTCTGATTGCCATTAACCTTGAGCTGTGTTGACACGGAAAGCCGATTTTGCGATCCGTATTTGATTCATGAATGACACATGAGCGACTTGCGGATCGGGATTGTTTCGACAGCGATTCGTGAGCATCCGCCTCGTCATTCCCACTTAAAAGGACTTATCATGAAAAATATCTCAGCACTCATCTTCGCCGCTTCGGCATTGGCGGCAGCCGGCGCCGCTCAAGCCCAGGCCGCCAGCGATGGCAGCACTAACAGCGGGCAAGTCATGATGGTGCCTGTCCCCGGCACCAACCCGGCAGCTTCGTCCGACCCGCTGGTGCAAAAGCGCCAGGCCGACAGCGATGCCAACGCGGAATACAAGGTGCGCAAGAAATTGGCAAACACGGAAATGAAGGTGGAAAAAGCTGAAGCGAAAGTCGACATGAAAGAGCAGAAGGCAGAAGCAAAAGCCAGGCGCGACAAGGCGATGTCTAAGGATGCTGCTTCACAGTAGTCATGCGTTGCGGCCAGCCCAGGCATGACCGGGCTGGCCATGGCGTTCAGGAGGCCGCCGCAAGCGCCCGCATCGCGGCTTGGCGCGCGTGAATGGCTGTGGTGTCAAACAGGCGCACCGATGAATCCTGCGCTCCCACCAGCAGCGAAATTTCAGTGCAGCCGAGAATGATCGCCTGTGCGCCTTGGTCAACCAGCTGCGCCATGACACGGCGATATTCCTCCCGCGATTCCTCGCATACCTTGCCCAGGCACAGCTCTTCATAAATGATCCGATGCACCACCTCGCGATCTGCCGGCGCCGGGATCAATACCTGCAAGCCATGGCGTGCATGCAGCCGCTCCTTGTAAAAATCCTGCTCCATGGTGAAACGGGTGCCAAGCAAACCTACTTTCGAAAAACCGGCCTGCGTGATTTCTTGCGCCGTCGGATCGGAGATATGGAACAAGGGAATGCCCACAGCGGTTTCGATCTCGGATGCGACCTTGTGCATGGTGTTGGTGCACAGTACCAGGAAATCCGCCCCGGCTCTTTCCAAGGCGCGCGCGGCATCAGCCAGCATGGCGCCCGCCGTCCGCCAGTCGCCATCTTGCTGCAGCCGTTCGATCTCGTGGAAATCGACGCTGTAGAGGATGATTTTCGCCGAATGCAAGCCGCCCAGCTGCTGTTTGACGGTTTCATTGATTTGCTGGTAGTAGGGCACGGTGGATTCCCAGCTCATGCCGCCGATAAGGCCGATGATCTTCAAAAAAACTCCCCGAGAATGATGTGACGCGCGTAGCCGGCACGTAGCAATTACATACTAGCGCAAAGTGGCGCATGACATTAAGATGCGGACATCTTACAGGAATCGTCCATGCCGCATCCCACCCCTTCTTCAAGTTTTGCCGCCGGCGCCCGCGACAGCCTGCCCATGCTGGTGGGCGCGGCGCCGTTCGGCGTGATTTTCGGCGCCCTGATAGCCGCCGGTCCGCTGGTGTCATGGCAGGGCCAGTTCATGTCGCTGAGCGTGTTTGCCGGCTCCAGCCAGTTCATCGCGGTAGGCCTGGCTGCAGCGCAGACAGGCATCCTGGTGATCTGGATGGCGACCTTCATCGTCAACCTGCGCCACATGCTGTATGCGGCGACCTTGCTGCCGTACGTCAGTCATTTGCCGGCGCGCTGGCGCGGCCTGCTGGGCTTCTTGCTGACCGACGAAACCTTCGCCGTCGCCAACGCCTACTATCACAAGCACGGGCATACCCCGCTGGGACATTGGTACTTCCTCGGCTCGGGCCTGGCCATGTATGGCAACTGGCAGTTGTGGACGCTGATCGGATTGCTGTTCGGTCAGGCATTTCCGCAATTGCAGACCTTGGGCCTGGATTTCGCCATGGTGGCGACCTTCATCGCGATTGTGGTGCCGCAGCTGTTCCGCTTTCCGCAACTGGCGGCGGCGATCGCTGCCGGCGCGTTCGCCTGGTTCCTGCGTGACCTGCCCTACAAGCTGGGTCTGCTGGCGGCGATACTGGCCGGTGTCGGCGTTGGGCTGGGGATCTCGCACTGGCAAGCGCGCAGCCGCGCGGCAAGGGGCAAGGCATGATGTATACATTGATGATCGTCGGCATGGCGCTGATCACGGCCTTTATCAAAGCGGCGATTTTCATGCTTGGCGAGCGCGCTGCCTTTCCGGTCTGGCTGAAAGAGGCGCTGGCCTTCGTTCCGGTCACGGTGCTGACGGCGATCATCGTGCCGATGGTGCTGGCGCCGCACGGCCAGGGCATCGAACTGAGCTGGCGCAATCCGCAGCTGATAGCGGCGTGTGCCGCGGTGCTGGTGTGCGCCGCGACCCGCCGCCAGCTGCTGACCATCATGGTCGGGCTGCTGGTTTTCTTTGCCTGGCAGTTCGGCGTGCTGGGGCGGTAAGCTGGTTCAAGCGGCGGGGGTTTTCGCCGGCGGCCGCTGCAGCTTGAACCAAAATGGTTAAGCGTCAACTTGTTTGAAAATTTCTGGGTATAGGCGTGGCGACCTCAATCGTTCCAACCGCCATGTGCGGATCCGCATACCGGGCAGTATGGCAGAGGGGCGTCGTCTATGCCGATTTACGGTAAGCACGGTGCAAAGGTCAGTTTGCAGATTTTATGTCAAAATTTTGTTTGTCAATCACCCAGCCACGGCCGCTTTTGCATTGAATTTCTGTATGAAGATAAACCTGTTTCATCACTTCTCGAATAGGAGTGCAGACCTCGCCTACCGATAGCGTGAACTGAATTTTGTTATGCAAATCATCTTCTGCGTCATGCTCTGTTGCATATACAGACGTACTTTTCTTCGCCACCCATAATTCAGTTTTCTTTGAACATGCAGTCATCAGAATACCCGCTACGAGCGCCACTGTTAAAAGAAATCTCACGATCCATCCTTCGGATAAAAACGCTTTTCTTTGACGCGCTTGGAATGGGATAGGCCGACTGCGATATCCTCAGGACTAATCATGCCAAATGCTGACCATCTTGGATCGTAAGCGACAATTCCCACCAGATTAAGCACGTCCGCTATATTTGATGAGCAACTGTTATCCAGCAGGCTATATTCGTGGCTCTCTGGATCACGGTTGGTAACGGACACACGGCGCTTCAATTCCTTTTCAATTTCTTGCTTTTCGTCCGGTGATACTCGCAGTATATAGCCGGCCGAATCCCGGAATGTTTCTTGAATTTGAACATATTGCGAGTATGATTTTTTTGAATCATAGCCGCCGTGGGCGCGAGAATAAGCGACATCGTTCACGACGATGGCGACATGACCAAACTGCGAACCTGGGCTAATCACTCTGGAGTCACTCACAATCACTTCCACGCTTGCTGTTTCTATACGAATTTCCTTTGCATCTGCGTCGGTCTTTGGTGTAGTCGTCTTCGTGGCGACCCATCGATACTTCACCCCGTCACGTACGATGTTTATTGGTTGTGGCATATTATCCTGCCAGATAAACGTTGATATTTTCTGCCGACACAACGGACGATAGTAAGTGAGTATGTCCGTTACCGTCAGTTTCACCATGTTCCAACTCGCCAGTTGCACGCTCAATGGCATAAGCAACCTCGGCTAGCGGTTGTCCGTCGGAATCCCGCAGGACAAATTTATCATCAAAGATTTTTGAAAGATCGTTCGCTGTCGCGGCGGTAGCGCCATTCGACGATGACGCTGAGGTGCTAGATGAACCGCCGGGACCAATATCGATTGTGTCGATGTGTTGAGTGGCGATCAGAGAAGCGCCACAGGCGGTTTTCATGCCCTCTACAGCAGTTGGCCTACCGAAGATTGTAAAAATTGGGGCGCCTTCAATGATGGGAAACATTCCCTTGCATTTGGGACAGTGAGTCATGTGTCCCACGCCAGACATTGGTATTCCGTCGATGGTTGAGGTTGGGTGGCCTTCCAGTACAACGCCGCCGTGGGAGGTCGGGTCGCCTTGCCGAATAATTGCTCTCGATGCCATGCGTCTCTGTCTCCTCTGAAAATGACTATTGAATTGCCAATAAGTCATCTTTGCAGAATATTGCTTTTATTGCAAACAGATATAGTGGTGGAGCGCGCTTTCCCTTTCCAGCAAGCATATGAAGCTTATTGCCATGTGGAGCAGATAAGGCATTTCGGCAAGATAGTGATTGAAGTCGCACAAAAAATCAGCAGTGACGTTCGCACGGACAACCGGAATGATGAGCCGATGGCATCACCATCCGGGCTGTTTACGCCTGCTTGTGTCAGCAACAGATCAAGCGGCTGACGCGCCTTGCCATCGTCAGGTTGCCGGGCGCCGGCAAATCAAGCCTAGGCCTTGGAGAATTTCCAGGCGCCGGTGGCCGCTGTGGGGCCGCTGCTCAGGCCGCGGTTCAACAGGCGCGAGGTGAAAACGCCGTATTTGGTGTCGGGTTTTCCGGCATTGTTGCAGGTGTCGAGAAAGCCGCCATGGGTGCGGTTGTAGTCATTAAGGAAATGCACCACGTCGCCCACTCTGACCTTGCCGTCATACGAGTCGGTAGAGTCGGCAAATACGCGCCAGGTCAGCACGTCGTCGGGACGGTCCGCCTTGTTGGCGGTGACCACGCCGTATTGCTCGGGGGTCGCGGCATGGCCGTAGGTGCCGAGATAACCGCCATCGCCGAGGTAAAGATTGAACAGGTAGATAGAGTCGCAGCTGAGGACTTCGCTGCCGATTGCTTTTCCCTCCGCCGATTCGATCCGCCATGTGCCGGTGCCTTCGCCGCGATTCGGCGAAATGGACGTGAGCACGCCGTATTTGGCGCCTGGAAGGTCGGCATGACCGTAGCTGTCCAGATAACCGCCATCCCAGTTGGCGTAGCCGTTCAGGAGGTGCACCTTGTCGCCATATCGAAGAACATCTGCCATTTTATGCTCCAAAAGTAGGTTGATTGAATGGCCGAGAAAGTGCCGCACCCGGCTGTCATCGACTCTACTGGTATGGGCAAATTTAGCTACTGGCAATTGTGGCAGGGGTACTTCGTGGCGATCTGTCAATAGGCGGCGCGTGCTCAGACAGTGATCGACAGGCAAGGATCGAACAGCGGGTTTTCCTGTTTGCCCGCGCGCGCATAGCCGCGCGGATTGCAGACCACCCGGGTTGCGCCTATGCGATAGTCGAAGCTGTCGTGCAGATGGCCGTGCAGCCAGAGCGCCGGCTGCCATTGCAGGATGCGGTCTTCCAGTTCAGAAATAAAGCAGGCATTCAGCGGCGAACCTGCAAATCTCGGATGCACGCTTTGCGCGCTCGGCGCGTGATGGCTGATGACCACGGTGGGGCCATCGTACGGCTGCGCAAACTGCTGTTCCAGCCAGGCTACGCTGTCGTCGAACAGCAATTGCGAGTGCGCCGGCGTAAAGAGCTGAGAAGAGCCGGGGCTTATCCGTATCCGTGAAAAATCCCTGACCAGTTCCACTGCCTGCTGCAGGCCGAGCTGACGCTGTTCTTCGCTCTTGAAGAACCTGAAATCGGTCCATAAGGTACAACCCAGGAAGCGTATGCCGTCCAGAGCGATGCTTTGCTTGTGCAGCACGTGCACATTACTGCCTTCAGCCGCAACCCGCAATTCAGCCACGGCGCCTTCCAGGTCGCGCCCATAGAATTCATGATTGCCGGCCACGAAAAGCGTAGGCACGGTGAACTGCCTGGCCCACTCGATGGCCTCCGCAGGCCTCCAGATGTCGCCGGCCAGCACCACCACGTCGGCGCCGGTCTGCGGCGGCGCCATGGGATGGACGGACAGGTGCAGGTCTGACAGCAATGAAATTTTCATGGTATCAACGATTAGTAAAAATCACAGAGCTCATGGTTTTCTGGCGCCGCGGTAAACGCTATTTTTGCTGCTTGCACTGACTCGGCAGATATTTGTCATTGATGCTCAGGCTCATGCAGCGCCAGGTGATGTGATTGCCGGCGTCAAGCGACGGCACCAGGCTTAGCGTCTTGCCTGCAATCGGTACGATCGCCATGACGACTGAAATGACTCCATTGCTGCCGTTGATATTGATTTCCTTCACAGATCGCGGCAAGGCGTCGACAAAACCTGCTTGCGCCAGATCTGTCGGAATCTGCTTGTGCTCGATATAGTAGTTGGAAACTGACTGCGTCACTTTCAGCCCGAACTCAGTTGCTGCGGCGACGCGGGCACGGGTCGTATAGTCTTGATAGGCCGGAATCGCGATCGCCGCCAGAATGCCAACGACGGCGATGAAAATCCCGATCAGCAGGACAAACAGAAAGACACCGCTGGTGCCGCCCTTGCCGGAGAGTTCGCCAAGCTGCCGCTCTACGCTATGCCTTGTTGCCTTGATTTGGGCAATTTTTTTCTTGCAATGCGCATAGTACAAAGCGTTTGCAAAGATGGCCGGGATCAGCCTGCAAGCCAAGGCGAGCACGATGAAACCTATGCCCAGGAACATGCCGTCGGACTTGCCGCTGGCGGCGCCGGTCACCAGCAGGAAGATAGTAACGAAGTAGGGCGCGGCAAGATAGATAAGGGCGTTGCGCCACATCTTCCTGTACAAGAACCAGTAGAAGGGCACGAACAGTGCCGGCCAATGCCAGGACGGACTGCTCTTGCCGGCATCGTCGAAACTGGAAAATCTAGACAAATAATAGTCCTGGTTCTTGGGGCCGATTTGCGCCTCATAGTATCCCTGCGTCTCCGTGCCTGTGACAGGGACGGCTTGCGCCGGCGTTGATACGGAGGTCCCGCAGCTTGAGCAGAATTTAGCGGCAGCATCGTTGGCGGATGCGCATTGCGGACAGAACATGCATTTCTCCCTGAAATATTTTGATCTTGATATGAAGCCCTTTACCGGCTTCTTTGTTCTTCTCTGCTACGCCACGCGGGCGCCGCGAGCCATCAGCGGCGAGGCTCCGCATATCGAGAATGGTAAAGTTATACAACATTAACTGGGTGAAAACAAAGTGCGATTCAGCTTAATTTCCGCAATGCCGTCTTGAGTGATGCAATCAGGAACAGGCAGTGCTTGTGCAAGACACTTGCAAAAGCATCCGCCAGCACCGATGCCGGCCGATGCTGCGGCCGCACCAGGCTGACATGGAACGGCACCGATAGCGAGAAGCGGCGCATATGCAGACCGTTGCCGGCTTCATCCATGGCGGTCAGGGGATTGACAATGGCGATGCCCAGGCCTTGCCGCACCATGGCGCAGACCGACGCCGCGCTGGCGGTTTCAATCGCCATCAGGCGCTCGACGCCATGCTGTTCGAAAATTTCATCCAGCTGCTGCCGATAGGTGTCGAACACCGACAGGTTGATGAAGCGCTGTCCCGAGAAATCCCTGGGCGTCAGCTTTTGCCTGGCCAGCAATGGATGGCCGTCCGGCAGCACGCAGACCATGTCGCCCGAAAACAAGAGCGACTGCCTGGTGGCGGCCGGCGCGGCGAGCGTTTCCGTGATGCCGATGTCGTGGCGCTGTGCGCTCAGCCATTCTTCCAGCAAGGGCGATTCCTGCGGCGTGATGCTCAGGCCCACGGTCGGGTAGTCGTCGAGGAAACGGCGGCATGCGGCCGGCAGCAACGTCTGGGCGAAGGTCGGCAGGCAGATCACGGACAACTGACCATGTTCGAACTGCCGTATCGAGCCTGCCATGCTGACGATGCGCTCCAGTCCCACATAGGAGCGCCGCACTTCTTCGTACAGCGCCAAGGCATGCGTAGTCGCCTGCAGGCGGCCGCGTACGCGCTCGAACAGTTTCATCCGCACCAGCGATTCGAAACGCGCCAGCTCGCGGCTCACGGTCGGCTGCGAGGTGCGCAGCAATGCGGCGGCGCCGGTGACGCTGCCGGCCGTCATGACGGCGCGGAATACTTCGATGTGCCTGAGTGTGATGGACATTTTTATCTGCCTTGGGATTGGCTATCCTATATCGTATATGAATAGATATGAGAATAATTGATATTTTATTGAATGAGGTATTTAAGGGATCATATGTCCCATATCGACAATTGTCTTGGAGAATTTGCATGAATACCGCCCTGCTTGATACGTTTCCTGAGCTCGCCCGCCACTACGGCACGCCGCTCTGGATCTACGACGCCGCCACCATCGTCGAGCGGATCGGACAGCTCAAGGCCTTCGACGTCATCCGCTTCGCCCAGAAAGCTTGTTCGAATATCCACATCCTGAAACTGATGCGCGAGCAGGGCGTGATGGTCGATGCAGTTTCATTGGGAGAGATCGAGCGCGCCTTGCAAGCCGGCTACAGTCCGCAAGGATCGCCTGCGGGACTGGTATTTACCGCCGACCTGCTGGATCAGGCCACCCTGGCGCGCGTGACGCAAAGCGATATCGAGGTCAATGCCGGTTCGATCGACATGCTGGAACAGATCGGCGCCGTCAAGCCTGGCCACCGGGTCTGGCTGCGCATCAATCCGGGCTTCGGCCACGGTCATAGCGCCAAAACCAACACCGGCGGCGAAAACAGCAAGCACGGCATCTGGCACACCGACCTGGAGCGCGCCTTGCAGGTGATCCGGCAATACGGTCTGCAACTTGTCGGGTTGCACATGCACATCGGCTCCGGCGTCGATTACAACCACTTGAAGCAGGTATGCGGCGCCATGGTCGACACCGTCAAGCGGCTGGGCTGCGAGCTCGAGGCCATCTCCGCCGGAGGCGGCCTGTCCATTCCGTATAAGGAAGGCGACCAGCAGATCGATGGCGATCATTACTTCGCCATCTGGGATGCCGCGCGCAAGGAAATCGAGGCGCACCTGGGACATCCGGTCCGGCTTGAAATCGAGCCAGGCCGCTTCCTGGTCGCGGAAGCCGGCGCGCTGCTGTCCGAAGTGCGCGCGGTCAAGGATAGCGGCAACAATCATTTCGTACTGGCCGATGCCGGCTTCAACGATCTGATGCGGCCTGCGATGTACGGCAGCTACCATGCCATCTCGGTGCTGCATCAGTCCGCCGAAGCGGGCGCGGCGGCGCAGCGGCCGACGGTTGTCGCCGGTCCGCTGTGCGAATCCGGCGACGTGTTTACCCAGCATGACGGCGGCATCGTGGCGCCGCGCCTGCTGCCGCAAGCGCAGGTGGGCGACTATCTGGTGTTCCACGACACCGGCGCCTACGGCGCTTCCATGTCGTCCAACTACAATAGCCGGCCGTTGCTGGCGGAAGTATTGATGGAGCAGGGCGGGCATCGGCTGATCCGGCGCCGCCAGACGGTGGCTGAACTGATCGCGCTGGAGACCGGCATATAGCAGCGCGCAAGCAGATATCGGCAAGCATCGCGCCACAAGAAAAAGCGGCATCCGGGAAACCCTGGATGCCGCTTTTTGCATTGGAAGCGCCGTAACTCAGGCGTGCAGGTAGGCGTCCTCGCCGTGCAGGTCTTCATCCATGCGGTCCTGCGTTGCGGCGCCGACCTTGACCGGCGTGAACAGGTTGATAAGCCACAGCATGCCGTAGGTGAAGGCAAAGGCCCAGATGCCGGAAACGATCACCGCGCCGCACTGCGCCAGGAAGAACGACGTATTGCCCAGCAACAAACCGTCGGCGCCATTGGCGTTCCATGCCTTGGACGCAAACACGCCAAGCAGGATGGTGCCGGCCATGCCGCCGACACCGTGCACGCCCCAGACGTCGAGCGCATCGTCCCAGCCCAGCCGGTTCTTCAGCGCCACCGCGTAGAAGCAGATCAGGCCGGCGCAGATGCCGATGATGGCGGCCGTGCCAAGCGAGACGTAGCCGGCGGCCGGCGTGATCGTCGCCAGCCCGGCGACGCCGCCGGTCAGCAAGCCGATGAATTTCGGCTTCTTGTGATAGAACCATTCGATGAACAGCCAGGTGATGGCGCCGAACGAGGCGGCGACGTCGGTATTCAGGAAGGCCGACGCGGTGACGGCATCGACGCGGAATTCCGAACCGGCATTGAAGCCGTACCAGCCGAACCACAGCAAGCCGGAACCGAGCGCGATCAGCGGTACATTGTGCGGTTTCAGCTCGACCTTCTGGCGGCGGCCGACATACAGCACCGAAGCCAGGGCGGCGAAGCCGGCGGTGTTATGCACCACGATGCCGCCGGCATAGTCGAGCACGCCCCATTTCGCGAACAAGCCGTCGGGACTCCACACCATGTGCACGAACGGGAAGTAGACAAACACCAGCCAGCCGGTCAGGAACAGGAAATAGGCCTTGAAGGTGACGCGGTTGGCGAAGGCGCCGGTGATCAGCGCCGGCGTGATGATCGCGAACATCATCTGGTAGGCGACGTGGACGATGAGCGGTATGCCGGCATCGTTGCCGGTGTACATGCTGGAGAGCGTGATGCCATGCAGGAAGGCGTAGTAGGTCGGGTCGCCGATGATGCCGTGCCACGACGGGCCGAAGCACATCGAGTAGCCGAAGGCGAACCACAGCACTGTGGTCCAGCCGAGCGAGATGAAACTCTGCATCATGATCGCCAGCACGTTCTTGCGTCCCACCAGGCCGCCATAGAAGAACGCCAGCCCGGGCGTCATCAGCATCACCAGGCTGGAACAGAGCAGCATGAATGCCGTATTGCCGATATTGATCGGCATGATTGTAGGTGTCATGGATAACTTCTTTTAATTGTTTTAAGTGAATTAACTGAGCAGGAAGGAGAGACCTCCGGACGCCGCCTGGAGCACTCCGCGTGCCGGCCGGCATGCGGCCGCCGAGCCGGGAGAGTGAATCCTATACATAAGCAGCTGCTTATATAAGACGACAAAAAATCCTGTGATCCGGTATCTCAGGTATGGAATCCGCCGTCCCTTCCGCACCTCCGCCAATCCGGCGCTGAGGCCCGTGTTGATTGGCTTGCCGGGGAATTGCCGAATTGCTATCCGAGGTTTTTCGGCAGCGCCGTCCGGCGGTAGCGATATCAATTCAAGCACTTGTCGCATCGGCGCAACGGCGGTTTCAGCGTCAAGCGTGCGTTCATCGTGACAAAACGGTCACACAGCCTTCATACGCCTGAAACATTTGCGCTTGATACTGCGTCCATCCAAAAATTGCCCTGACGGTAAAGCATGGTTGAAATCACGAACCTGTCGACGATGCACCGCTATCCACGCGCAATAGATCCCCCTTCCCAGCGTCACCCACTCCAGGAAAGAACAGGACCATGACTCCAAAGAACCGCCGCCATTTCTTGCGCACCGCAGGCGCCGCCGTTGCCGCCACCGCTTATTCCATGAACGCCAATGCGGCCTTTCCGGAAGCCATCCGCAGGGCGCTGGCGATCCCCGCCAACAACAAGACCGGCACCATCCGCGACGTTGAACACGTGGTCATCCTGATGCAGGAAAACCGTTCCTTCGACCACTACTTCGGCACCCTGCACGGCGTGCGCGGCTTCGCCGACCGTTTCCCGATTCCGCTGGCCGGCAACCGCAACGTCATGCAGCAGACTTACATCAACAGCAGCAAGCAGTCGCGCGTGATCCTGCCTTACCATCTGGACAGCAGGATCGGCAACGCCCAGCGCGTCAACGGCACCCCGCATACCTATGACAATGCGCAGGAAGCCTGGGACCTGGGGCGGATGAACAGCTGGCCGACCTACAAGCAGACGCAGTCGATGGGTTACTACACCGCGGTGGAACTGGATTTCCAGTTTGCGCTGGCGAACGCTTTCACGGTATGCGACGCTTATCATTGCTCCTTCCATGGCGGCACCAATACCAACCGCCTGTACCACTGGACCGGCACCAACAATCCGGCAGGCGACAAGGGCGGCCCGGCCATCGACAACTCGCAAGATCATCTGGAAGTCTCCACCTCGCCGACCAGCTACAGCTGGAAGACCTATCCAGAGCGCCTGCAAAAACAGGGCGTGTCGTGGAAGGTTTACCAAAACATGCCGGACAATTTCACCGACAATCCGCTGGCCGGCTTCGTCGCCTATCGCCAGTCCAATGAACTGCGCGGCAACGTCGCCGGCGGCGACAATGGCGGCGCCCCTTATCCAGCCTGGCAACCCAGCGACGACGCCGGCAATCCGCTGTTCAAGGGCGTCGGCAACACCATGCCGGACGGCGGCTTCCTGGCTGCGCTGAAAGAAGACATCGGCGCCGGCGCCTTGCCGCAGGTTTCCTGGATCGTGGCGCCAGCCACCTACAGCGAACACCCGGGCCCGTCCAGCCCGGTGCAGGGCGCCTGGTATGTGCAGGAAGTGCTGAACGCGCTGACTGCCAATCCGGCGGTGTGGAGCAAGACCGTATTGCTGATCAATTTCGACGAGAACGACGGCTTTTTCGACCACGTGCCGCCGCCTTGCGCGCCAGGCTACCAGGATGGCGAGCTGGCCGGCTATTCCAGCATCTCGACCGATGGCGAGTATTTTTCCAGCAAGGCTTCAGCCGCTTACGAAAAGCATCCTTACGGCCCCGGCCCGCGGGTACCGATGTATGTGGTGTCGCCATGGAGCCGCGGCGGCTGGGTCAACTCGCAAGTGTTCGACCATACTTCGGTGCTGCGCTTCCTGGAAGCCCGCTTCCACGTCAAGGAAGAAAACATCAGTCCCTACCGCAAGGCGGTCTGCGGCGATCTGCTGTCGGCCTTCAACTTTGCCCATCCGAACGATGAGGTGCTGCCGACGCTGCCCAAGCGCAGCCGCGCCGAAGCCGATGCGGTGCGCGCCCAGCAAGAGAAGCTGAAGCAAGTGGCGCTGCCGTCCGAAGGCAGCCAGGTGTGGCCGATGCAGAGCGCCGGCATCCGGCCGTCGCGCGCCTTGCCCTATGAATTGCACGTTCACGCCCGCACCCACGTGCGGCGCAACGATATCGTGCTGACCTTCCGCAATACCGGCAGGGCCGCTGCGGTATTCCACGTCTACGATCGCCTGCACCTGGACCGGGTGCCGCGCCGCTATGCGCTGGAAGCCGGCAAGGAATGGCAAGACAGCTGGGACCTGAACGCCGACCGCGGCGCCTACGATCTGTGGGTGCTGGGCCCGAACGGCTTCCATCGCGCCTTCCAGGGCAATCTGTCGACGTTGGATGCGGACGATGGCGCAGTGCCGGAAGTCAAGCTGAGCTACGACGTCTTCAGCAAGCGGATTTGTTTGACGATGATGAACCGCGGCGAGAAATCCTGCGTCGTCACCGTCAAGCTCAACGCCTACCGCAAGGCGGGACCGTGGACCTTCCATGTCCCCGCCGGCATGCAGCTGGACCAGCACTGGCCGGTCGGCAGCCAGGGCAACTGGTATGACTTCACGGCCACCGTGCCGGTCGGCGGCTTCACCCGGCGCTTTGCCGGCCGCATGGAGACCGGCGCCCACAGCGTCAGCGATCCGGCAATGGCATTGACCAGCTAAGGCCCCGTCAGGGAGCGTCGCTGCGCCAGTGCTTCGGGCGGATGGCGGCAGCGAGCCGTACCAGGAAGGGCCTGTGCAACGCAGGCCCTTTTTTTTTCAATGTTGTTTTGGCACATGTCTGGCACATGTTTTCATGCCTGCCACGCAGCGCAACTATCAAATTTGCCAGTTGTTGCGTCATAGTCGCGCTGCTACTCTGGAGCCGTTCCACACAAAATGTACGGAAAGACAACTTGCATCCATCCAGCGCAGGTTGTCCGGAAATTGCTGAACGATTTGCGAGCCATGAATAGCATGTTGCCTGAGTTGATTGAATCCCGCCTTGAAGTTCTGCAGCATGAGTTCTTCGGCGTGCCAGTGCACAGCACCTGGTTTACCCATCCCCTCGACGCCAGCCTGCACTGCGTCGAAAGCACTGTCCGGTTCACCAGCCGCGGCTGCGATGAACACGCCTATTTCGGACATGCCTCGCACCAGGATCTGGAGGCCGCAATGTCCGGCTCATGCTGCGAGATACTCCAGAAAATGCTGGCCTCGCTTGCGCTGTTCAGCCATAAGCAGTCTGCCGCCGGCTTGCGGGGCCGCTACCTGTTCCGCGCCGGCCAGGCCGGCCCTTACTTCGCCCGCCAGCTGCTGCTGGGGGAAAAGGAGGCCGGCGCCGCTGCCGTGGCCAGCACCAACGGCCTCGGGCTGCACCGGAATATCGGGATGGCTATCGAACACGCCAGCCTTGAACTGCTTGAACAGCACATATTGCTTTCGATGTGGTACTCCGGCCGGCCGCTGGTGCGGCTCGATGAGACAGAGCATCTGGACAACGGCTACTACATTGCCTACTACACCACGGATGATCGTTTGCCCTTTGTGCTGGCGGTGCTCAGTTCGATCGACCAGGATGTCTTTTTCTGCGGCTCCTCGCTCAAGTGCGATTTCACCGAGGCCTTCGCGCAGGCCCGCGGTGAAGCCTTGCAGCTGTCGGCGAAGTTTTTTGTCAAAGGCTTGTTCTCGCCGGCGAACGGCAATCTGGCTTTCCATGGCAAGGTCGCGCAAACCATGGCCAGGGTCGCTTACCTGCGCGGCGCTAGCGCTGCCGCCATGCATGCGCACCTGGCGTCGAGGCTGGTGCCTGCCTCCGCAGAAATCCGCAAGGCCGACGGCTTCAAGGAAATCCTGGGCCTGGCGTTCCGGCGCCTGGACGATATCCATTATGTGGCGCTGGGGCGCTGGCAGGATTTTGTGCTGGTCAGGGTGCTGATCGATGAAGCGCTGACCCCGGGCCAGATGCGGCACGCTTACCACGCCACCGGCCATATTCCCGATCCTTTTTTCTAAGCGCCGCAGCAGCTCTTTACCAATTGCGCGGCCAGGGGTAATGTGTAGCCATGGCTTGCCCGGAAATCCGGCGGGTGTCGCCGGCCTTGGAAAGACCGACCCATGGACATCCAGTATAAAAAGATAGACCTGAACAACAATTTCAACCGGATGCTGACATTCAGGCTGGATTCTTTCATCTGCAGCTTCGGTTCGGATGAGGAGTTCTGGAAGGAGGCCGGCGCGGAAGGCTGCATCTACCGCAATAAGATTGAACAGCGCAAGGACGATGCCGCATGGTGCTACTACCATGTGTGGCATGCGGGCCGCATCATCGGCCAGCTGGAATTCCGCAGTTTCTCCGAGTGGGACAAGCTGGGCTATGTGCACCTGTTCTACCTGATCCCGGAATACCGCGGCATCGGCGTATTCGACCAGCTGCACCGCTTTGTCGAAGACCAGCTGATCATGGCCGGCTGCAGCGGCGCCGTGCTGACCGCCAGCAAAACCAACCTGCCTGCGCTCAAGGCCTACGACCGGCACGGCTGGTATTGGCTGGGACCCAATCCCAAGCATGCGATGACGGATTTCTATCGCATCGACTTTAGCTGAGGCCTTTATTTAGCCATGCTGTCGGCTGCTTCGGCGCGCACGATGGTGGTATGGTCGACTTCATCTTCGTTGCCGATATCGAGCTCGGCCCTGACCGCGTACAGCGAACCCTTGGGCACCACGATCGTCAGGATTTCATCGTATTCCGCGCCCGGCTCGATTTCATAGCCGTCCAGGTAGCGCTTCAGCAGGTCGGTGCTGTACAGCAGCGGCAAGGCGTCCAGCCGCATGATGCCGTCCTTGGCGTCGCCGGGAATCTTCCTGACCGTGACCAGCAAGCCATCCTCGCCCGGCCTCACCACTACCTTGCCGATGTTCTTCGGTTTGACGTGGATGATCAGCAAGCTCTGCGTGTCGGTGTAGGACCTGCTTTCGGCCGATACCAGGACCTGGATATTGGTGTCGGACCTGCCTGTTGCCGAAAACTCAAAAGCGGCCCACAGGCCGCTGGCGATAATGGCAGCGATGGCGAAGGATTTGAGGAGAAAGTCGGTCCAGTCGCGTGCTTTCTGAAGATCCATAGGATGTGTTTTCCGCTGTTTTTTAAAATTCGACGTCGCCAGGGATAAATCCCCGGCTGCAATCTGAATAAACGCGGAACGGCGCCAAAGGGTTGACCGGCCAGGGGCCAAACCGAATCCTGGAGTCGCAAAAGGGGAGAGCGGGGAGGGGCGAAGCTGGCGCACCTACACGGCGCACCAGCCTGACAAGGGCTAGCCGGGGTTGCCGGCGTTCAGCGCATGTTGCCGGTATGGCCCAGCGAATAGCGGCCCGGCTGCGGCCACACGGTCAGGCCGTGCGGCTCCATGCCGACCGGGATAGACTTGACTTCGCCGCTGCTGGTGTCGATGGCGTACACCACGTCGTCGAAGCGGCCGGACAGCCACAGCATCTTGCCGTCCGCGCTGACGTTGCCCATGTCAGGGCTGCCGCCGCCGGGAATCGGCCAGGTGTTGAGCACCTTGCGGGTGGCGAAATCGATCACCGACACGCTGCCCTTGCCCTTGCGCGAGCCGTGCACCTTGTTGGAGCCGCGATTGGCCACGTACAGCTTGCTGCCGTCGCGGCTAGGATACAGTCCATGGGTACCGATGCCGGTCTTTATGAAGTCGATCTTGGTGAAGCTTTCGCCATCCACCACGTACACGCCGTCGGCCATCATGTCGGCCACATAAAACACTTTGCCGTCCGGCGAGATGCGGATATCCTGCGGCATACCTTTCTTGGCCAGTTGCAGATAGCCGGCCACCTTGCGGTTCACCAGGTCGATCTTGGCCAGGCTGCCTTCGAATTCGCAGGTGAACAGCGCATACTTGCCGTCTATCGAGAAGTCGGCGTGGTTGATGCCCTTGCATTGCGGCGCCTCGATGCTCGATGTCAGCTTCATGGTGTGCGCATCGCGGAAATCCAGGCGGGCATGCGCTTCGACCACCACGATGGCCTCCTTGCCGTCCGGCGTGAAGTACATATTGTAGGGATCGTCCACCATCACTTCCTTGCCTGGCTTGCCGGTCTTGGGATCGATAGGCGTCAGGCTGCCGTCGGAACGGCCTTCGGCATTGTTGGCCACCCACAGCGTTTTCAGGTCCCAGGCCGGCACCACGTGCTGCGGGCTGTAGCCGACCTTGAATTTGTCGACCACCTTGAGCGTGGCCGGATCGATTACATAGACTTCGTTCGAGCGCAGGTTCGGCACGTACACGCGCGGCAGGGCGCCCGCCACGGCCGGGCTGAAGCGGCCGGCGGCGGCTTCGCTGTACAGGTTGGCAGGATTGACCACAGGCGGCATGCCAGCCACGGTGGTTGCGGCCGCAGCGACGGGCGCAGCGGGTGCGGCGGATGCCGTCGCGGCCAGGCACACAGCGGCGATGCCGGCGGCCAGTTGCGTTAAACGATAAGACAAGAATTGCATGACAGTTCCTTAGATCGAATGAAGCGTAATAAATAGGGGGCGGCGCATCAGCGCGCGGCAGTATCTTTCTTGAGCGCGGCGACGGTGCGCGCGATGATCGCGTCGATGCCGAGCTGGCCCAGTTCAGCCGTGGAGCGGCGCGGATCGCCGCCATACACGCCGTCCGCCAGGCCGAGTTTGGGGGCGTTGCGCAAGCGCTCCTGGCGCACCATCTGCGGCGCTACCGCCAGCTGCAGCGAGGTGTCGGCCAAGCCGGCATGGGTGCCGATTTCGTCGTCGCGGAAGCCGCGCTGGCGCAGGATCGCGGCGTAGCCGTCGGAGCTGGCGTCATAGTATTCCGGCGGCATCACGGCACGCGCCGCAGAACCTGCCCAGGCCTTGTTCAGCTGCGCCACCACCTGCCGCACATCGTTCAGGTAGCCGCCATGATCGCCCAGGAAGACCACTTTCTTGAAGCCGTGCACCTTGAAGCTGTTGGCGGCGGAAACCAGGATCTTTTCAAAGGCATCGTCGCTCACCGTGATGGTGCCGGGAAAACGCATGTGCGAGGTTGGCGGCGCGTAGCCTCCCTCAGGCACGTAGGCGATCACCGGCGCCACCAGCGCATCGCCCAGTCCTTCGGCGATGCGTTGCGACAGTATCTTGACGCGCGCATTGTGCTTGCCGAGCGCAACATCCGGTCCGCTCTGCTCGGTGCCGCCGATGGGAATGATGATGGTGCTCTTGCCAGCCTGGATCTGGTCGCGCAGCTCGGTCCAGGTCAGTTCTTCGAGGAATACGGTCTTGGGGGCTTGGGCCAGGGCCGCGTGGCTGGCGGCGGCGATAATGACGGAGGCAAAAACTTGTCGCAAGAGGCGTTGCATGGATGATACTGGTCGGCGTGCCTGCGTTTTGTAAAGGCGGGCATCAAAGCGCCGGTCCTTGAAATTCGTATGGATTGTCAATCTGATATGCTCCAAAATGGTGTAGCGCGTGCCGGCCGCTTCCAGCGCGCCAGTTCAGCGCAGGTCAGACACAGGCTGCCACGGTTGGTTCAGTGGCGGCACGATGATTATCGCACCGTCAGCCGGTAAGTCGTGGTCTGGCGATAGACCTGGCCTGGCCGCAGGATGACGGCTTCCGCATCGGGGCCGTTGATCTGGTTGGGATAAGCCTGCGCTTCCAGGCAGAAGCCATCGTGCCTGGCATAGGGGCCGGCGCCGCGTCCCTGGATCCCCGCCAGGAAATTGCCGCTATAGAACTGCAAGCCGTTTTCGGTGGTCGCCACCGACAGCTGGCGGCCGGAACCGGGATCGTAGACGGTCGCCACTTCGCGCAGCGGCTGGGCGTTGCGGCCCTGGCCCGGCGCCTGCTGGCCGGAATGCTGGGGCCGCAGGCAATAGCAATGGTCGAAACCGCCGGCTAGCTTGAGCTGGGAATCCGGCCATGCCAGGCGCGGACCGATCGGCGCCGGCTGGCGGAAATCGAAGGCGCTGCCGGCGACGTCGGCGGCCTCGGTTGGAATCAGCTGGCCGTCGATCTGCAGATACCGGTCGGCGGCGATGGCCAGGATATGGTCGTAGATATCAGCGCTGCCGCCGTTCAGGTTGAAGTAGCCGTGCGAAGTCAGGTTGAGCGGCGTCGGCGCGTCGCTGCCGGCGCTGTAGTCTATGCTCAGGCAGCCCTCGTCGTCCAGGCTGTACAGCACGCTGACCCGCAGGTTGCCGGGATAGCCGGCGTCGCCTTCCGCCGACTCCAGCGTCAGCCGCAAGGCATCCGGCCCGGCCTCGACCTGCCACTGCGCCAGGTGGAAGCCGCTGTCGCCGCCGTGCAAGTGGTTGCTGCCTTCGTTGCGGTCGACCAGGTAGTCGGCGCCGTCCAGCGTAAAGCGGCCGTTGGCGATGCGGTTGCCCCAGCGCCCAATCAGGCCGCCGAAGTAGGGTGGGTTGCTTTGATAGCCATCGCAATCGGGATAGCCGAGCAGGATGTCGGCCACGCGGCCATAGCGGTCCGGCGCCCACCAGGAAACCAGGGTGGCGCCGCGGTCGCTGACGGTGATCCGCATGTCGTGCGCATTGCGCAGCGTGTAGAGAGTGACGCCATGGTCGGCGCTGGTGCTGGTGATGGTGGCTTGGCTCATAGGCTGGATTGCTTTTCTGTCTGGTTGTTGCGGCTGGCGGCGGCCGCCATCCGGTCCTGGTATTCGCGCGGCGTGCAGGCCAGTTCGCGCTTGAAGACGGCGTGCATGTACTGCACCGAGGTGAAGCCGCAGCTGACGGCAATCTCGGCGATGCTGCGGGTTTCTTCATGCTGTTTCTCCAGCATGCTCTTGGCGGCGTCCAGCTTGAAGCGCAGGATTTCGTCATGCACGCTGCGCCCCAGTTCGCGCCGGAAGTACCACTCCAGCGACGAGCGCGAGACGCCGACGTAATCGGCCACTTGTTCGGTCTTGATGCCCTGGCAGGCGTACTGGCGGATGAAGTGCCTGGCTTGCATCACGTGCGGATGGTTGAGCGCTTCGTGGCGACTCGACGCCAGCACGTTGATGCCGGCCGGCGGCACCAGGATGCGGGTGCCGGCCAGGCGCGCGCCATGCAGCATCTGGTGCAGCAGGTGGGCGGCGGTGCGGCCCATCTCGCGCGTGCCCTGGATCACCGAGCTGAGCGGCACCCGGGTCAGGATGCGCGCCAGCGGATCGTTGTCGATGCCGATCAGCGCCACCTGTTCCGGCACCGCGATGCCGGCGCACAGGCAAGCCTGCAGCAGCTGGCGCGCGCGGGCGTCGCTGACGGCGATGATGCCGATCGGCTTGGGCAGCGTCTGCAGCCAGGCGATCTGCTGTTCCACCGCGGTATCCCAGGACGGCGCGCTGGTGCCGACGCCGCGATAGATCTCGCCCTGCATGCCGTCGCGCTGCATCAGCGTGGCAAACGCCTTCTCGCGTTCCTGGGCCCAGCGGTTGACCGCCGCCTCCGGCAGGCTGAAACAGGCAAAGCGGCGCAGGCCGGCTTCGATCAGATGATCGTAGGCCAGCTTGACCAGCTTGAAATTGTCGGTGGCGACATAGGGCGTGTCGGCGGGATAGCCGCTCTCTTCGGCATACGAACCGCCCACCGCCACCACCGGCAGGCTGACCCGGGCCAGCGCTTCGCAAGCGGCCGGATCGTCGAAGTCGGCGATGATGCCGTGGCCCTGCCAGCGCTCTATGCCTTGCAGGCGGCAGCGGAAATCTTCTTCCAGGAACAGGTCCCAGGCGGCGCGCGTGCTGCTCAGGTACTCGCCGATGCCGGCGATGATGTCGCGGTCGAAGATCTTGTTGCCGTTGAATAGCAGGGCGATGCGGTGCACCGCCGGTACCTTTGTCATCCTGCGCTCTCCTGGATTGTTGCAAGCATGCTCCCTGCAGGGAGTCTGGGCCGGCTTGTCGATATGTCACCGATTACCGCGGTTATTCCAGCCTTGCCTGATTGTACCCAGCGGCGCTGCCGGCGTCAGGCCAAATGCCGTTTTGTGCAAGTGCAATAGAAAGAATCAGTAGCGCGTCTGGCGGATTTCGTAATTGTGAAGCGCTATCCCCGGTTGCTAGTATGGCGCCACACCTGCACAGCCTGCAGCATCACCCGACCGGAGACCATCGATGAGCTATTTCCCTTCCGTTGCACCCATTCTTTTCGAGGGCAAGCAGGCGCAGTCGCCGTTGGCTTTCCGGCATTACGACGCCGACAGGCTGGTGCTGGGCAAGACTATGCGCGAGCATCTGCGCATGGCGGCATGCTACTGGCACAGCTTCGTCTGGCCCGGTTCCGACGTCTTCGGCGCCGGCACCTTCCGCCGCCCCTGGCACGGCGCCGGCGACCCTATGGAGATGGCGCACAAGAAAGCCGACGCTGCCTTCGAGTTCTTCAGCAAGCTGGGCGTCGACTATTACACCTTCCACGACACCGACGTCGCACCTGAGGGCGCCAGCCTGGCCGAATACCGCAACAACTTCGCGCAGATGCTGGACGTGCTCGAACGCAAGCAGGAACAGAACGGCGTGCGCCTGCTGTGGGGCACCGCCAACTGCTTCAGCAATCCGCGCTTCGCCGCCGGCGCCGCCAGCAACCCCAATCCCGAATTGTTCGCTTACGCCGCGGCGCAAGTGTTCACCGCCATGAACGCGACCCAGCGCCTGGGCGGCGCCAACTACGTGCTGTGGGGCGGCCGCGAAGGTTATGAAACCCTGCTCAATACCGACCTCAAGCGTGAACGCGAACAGCTCGGCCGCTTCATGCGGCTGGTGGTGGAGCACAAGCACAAGATCGGCTTCAAGGGTACGCTGCTGATCGAACCGAAACCGCAGGAACCGACCAAGCACCAGTACGATTACGACAGCGCCACCGTCTACGGCTTTCTCAAGGATTACGGCCTGGAGCAAGAGATCAAGGTGAATATCGAAGCCAACCATGCGACCCTGGCCGGCCACAGCTTCCATCACGAAATCGCCACCGCCGCTTCGCTCGGCATCCTCGGCAGCATCGACGCCAACCGCGGCGATCCGCAGAACGGCTGGGATACCGACCAGTTTCCCAACAGCGTTGAGGAAATGACGCTGGTCACCTATGAAGTCTTGAAAGCCGGCGGCTTCAGCACCGGCGGCTTCAACTTCGATTCCAAGGTGCGCCGCCAGAGCCTGGATGAAGTCGACCTGTTCCATGGCCACGTCGGCGCCATGGATGTGCTGGCGCTGTCGCTGGAGCGCGCCGCCGGCATGATCGAAAACGATCTGCTGGCGCAGTTCAAGAACCAGCGTTACGCAGGCTGGGACAGCGGCATCGGCCAGGACATGCTGGCCGGCAAGCTGAGCCTGAGCGAGATCGCCGAACACGCGTTTGCCAGGCAGCTCGATCCGCAGGCCGTCAGCGGCCGCCAGGAGATGCTGGAAAACCTGGTCAACCGCGCCATCTTCGGCTGACGCCATGTTCATCGGCATAGATCTGGGCACCTCCGGCGTCAAGGCGATCCTGCTGGACCGCCGCGACCAGGTGCTGGCCAGCGCCAGCCAGCCGCTGCCGCTGCTGCCGCAGGCCTCGCACAACGCGCTGTGGCGCGAGCAGGATCCCGCCGACTGGTGGCGCGCCTGTGAACAGGCGCTGGCGGATTTGCTGCAGGCGGCCAGGGAGATGGGCATCGCCGGCGGTGCCATCGAAGCCATCGGCCTCACCGGCCAGATGCACGGCGCCACCGTGCTGGATGACAAGGGCCGGGTATTGCGGCCGGCCATCCTGTGGAACGACGGCCGTTCGTTTGCCGAATGCACTGAACTGGAAAAGCGTGTGCCGGCCTCGCGGCAAATTACCGGCAACCTGATGATGCCCGGCTTCACCGCGCCCAAGCTGCTGTGGCTGGCGCGCCATGAGCCTGAAGTATTCGCGCAGATCGCCACGGTGCTGCTGCCCAAGGACTGGCTGCGCTATCAGCTTACCGGCGACTACGCCAGCGACATGTCGGACGCCGCCGGCACCATGTGGCTGGATGTCGCCAGGCGCGACTGGAACGATGAACTGCTGCAGGCCACGGGCCTGAGTCGTGCGCACATGCCGCTCCTGCACGAAGGTACGCACGTCGCCGGCACGCTGAAGGCCGGGCTGGCGCAGCGCTGGGGGCTGAAGCAGATACCGGTCGTGGCCGGCGCCGGCGACAACGCCGCCGGCGCGATCGGGGTCGGCATCGTCCGCCCCGGGCAAGCCATGCTGTCGCTCGGGACTTCCGGCGTGTACTTCGCCGCCAGCGAGGGCTTTCATGCCAATCCGGAGCGCGCCGTGCACAGTTTCTGCCATGCCTTGCCTGCTACCTGGCACCTGATGTCAGTGATGCTGTCGGCGGCATCCTGCCTGGATTTCACGGCGCAGCTATGCGGCTATGCCGATGTCGCCGCGCTGCTGGCTGATGCGGAACGGCATGGCACGGCAGGCATTGCCGCCGACGCGCCGCTGTTCCTGCCTTACCTCAACGGCGAGCGCACGCCGCACAACAATCCCGATGCGCAAGGCGTGTTTTTCGGCATGCGCGCCGGAACCACTCGCGCCGACCTGGCGCTGGCGGCCCTGGAAGGTGTCGGCTTCGGCCTGTGCGATGGCATGGACGCCGTCGACAGCTGCGGCATCGGCGCCGACGAAATCACCCTTATCGGCGGCGGTTCGCGCAGCGCCTTCTGGGCGCAGATGCTGGCCGATATCAGCGGCCGCCAGCTTGCGCGGCGGCAGGGCGGCGATGTCGGGCCGGCTTTGGGCGCGGCGCGGCTGGCTCGCATCGGCGTCGCCGCCGGCAGCGGCGACCAGGCATCCCTGAGCGAAATCTGTCCGGTGCCGCCGCTGATCGCTGCCTATCGGCCTGATGCCAAGCGGCACGCGCAGCATGCGCAGCGCCGCAAGAAATTCGCGTTGTTGTACCAGCAGTTATTACCCGTGTTCTCAGCACCATGAATTATCAAGTGTCGTCATACGAAGTTAACTAAAACGATTGATAGGAGACCAAGCAATGAACCAGATCCTGAAAAAAAGCCTGTTGGCGATGATGTCCGTGGCGGCATTTTCGCTCGTCAGTTCGAGCGCGATGGCTGATGCCAAGAACCCGAAGATCGGCTTTTCCATCGATGACCTGCGGGTAGAACGCTGGGCGCGCGACCGCGATTTCTTCATCGCCGCCGCCGACAAGCTGGGCGCCAAGGTGTTCGTGCAATCGGCCGACGCCAGCGAACAGCGCCAGATTTCCCAGATCGAAAACCTGATTTCACGCGGCGTCGACGTCATCGTGATCGTGCCGTTCAACGCCACGGTGCTCAGCAACACCATCAAGGAAGCCAGGAAGGCCGGCATCAAGGTGGTGTCCTATGACCGCCTGATCTTGAATGCCGACATCGACGCCTACATCTCCTTCGATAATGAAAAAGTCGGCGAGATGCAGGCCGAAGGCGTGCTCAAGGCCCAGCCCAAGGGCAATTACTATCTGCTGGGCGGTTCGCCTACCGACAACAACGCCAAGATGCTGCGCGAAGGGCAGATGAAGGTGCTCAAGCCGTCCATCGACAAGGGCGACATCAAGATCGTCGGCCAGCAATGGGTCAAGGACTGGAGCGCAACGGAAGCGCTGTCTATCGTGGAGAACGCGCTGACCGCCAACAATAACAAGATCGACGCCATCGTTGCCTCCAACGACGGCACCGCCGGCGGCGCCATCCAGGCGCTGGCTTCGCAAAAGATGGCGGGCAAGGTGCCGGTCTCGGGGCAGGACGCCGACCTTGCGGCCGTCAAGCGGGTGATCGCCGGCACCCAGGCCATGACGGTGTACAAGCCGCTCAAGCTGATCGCCGCCGAAGCGGCCAAGCTGTCGGTGCAGCTGGCGCGCAATGAAAAGCCGGCCTACAACGCCCAGTATGAGAACGGCGCCAAGAAGGTCGACACGATCCTGCTCAAGCCGACCACGCTCACCAGCGCCAACGTCAATATCCTGGTGAACGACGGCTTCTACACCGCAGCGCAGATCAGCAGCAAATAGCGCCACGCAGACGCATGCAATGACACCGCGGCCGGCGCTGCATCGTGCGCCGGCCGCCCACGCAATCACTGCGCAACTACTGCGGGAACGAACATGTCCGACTATCTGCTGGAAATGCAGGGCATCGTCAAGGATTTCGGCGGCGTCCGCGCACTCGACGGCATAGACATCAAGGTCAGGGCCGGCGAGTGCCTTGGCCTGTGCGGTGAAAACGGCGCCGGCAAATCGACGTTGATGAAAGTCCTGTCCGGCGTCTATCCGCGCGGCAGCTGGCAGGGGGAAATCCTGTGGCAGGGCCAGCCTTTGCAGTCGCAATCGATGCGCGACACGGAAGCGGCCGGCATCATCATCATCCACCAGGAACTGATGCTGGTGCAGCAGCTGTCGGTGGCGGAAAACATCTTCATGGGCCATGAGATCACGCTGCCGGGCGGCCGCATGAATTATCCGGCCATGTACCGGCGCGCTGCCGAGCTGATGCGCGAACTGAAAATGCCGGACATCAATGTGGCGCTGCCGGTCATGCAATACGGCGGCGGCCACCAACAGCTGGTGGAAATCGCCAAGGCGCTCAACAAGCAGGCCAGGCTGCTGATCCTGGACGAACCGTCTTCGTCGCTGACGGCGTCCGAGATTGCCGTGCTGCTGGATATCATCCGCGATCTCAAGGCCAAGGGCGTAGCCTGCGTCTACATCTCGCACAAGCTGGATGAAGTAGCCGCCGTGTGCGATACCGTGGCGGTCATCCGCGACGGCAAGCACATCGCCACCACTCCTATGCGGGAAATGGATGTCGACCAGATCATCACCCAGATGGTGGGGCGTGAAATCACCGCCATGTTTCCGGACCAGGAGCATGACATCGGCGAAGTGATGTTTGAAGCGCGCAACGTCACCTGCTACGACGCCGACAATCCCGCGCGCAAAAGAGTGGACGATATTTCCTTCACCCTGCGGCGCGGTGAAATCCTCGGCATTGCCGGACTGGTCGGCGCCGGCCGCACCGAGCTGGTGTCGGCGCTGTTCGGCGCCTATCCCGGCCGTAGTGAAGGCGAGATCTGGCTGGACGGCGTCAAGGTCAGGGTAGATAGTTGCACGCCGCTGAATTCGATACGGATGGGCCTGTGCATGGTGCCGGAAGACCGCAAGCAGCATGGCATCGTGCCGGACCTGAACGTCGGCCAGAACATCACGCTGACCGTGCTCAAGGACTTTTCCCGCCGCAGCCGCATCGACGCCGAAGCAGAGCTGAAAACCGTCCAGGGTGAAATCGCCCGCCTGCAGCTCAAGACAGCCAGCCCCTTCCTGCCCATCACCAGCCTGTCCGGCGGCAATCAGCAAAAAGCAGTGCTGGCGAAAATGCTGCTGGCGCGGCCCAAGGTGCTGATCCTGGACGAGCCGACGCGCGGCGTCGACGTCGGCGCCAAGGCCGAGATCTACCGGCTGATGGCCGACCTGGCGCGGCAGGGCGTGGCGATCATCATGGTGTCGTCCGAGCTGGCCGAAGTGCTGGGCGTCTCCGACCGCGTGCTGGTGATCGGCGAAGGCAAGCTGCGCGGCAATTTCATCAACCAGGACCTGAGCCAGGAAACCGTGCTGGCCGCGGCCATCGACCAATCGCCGCAGTCTCTGGCATCACAGCGGACAGGACCGCCGATATCACAGCCGGCCGCAGCTGCCGGCAATCTTCGGGAATCACTATGAGCAGCATCAACCTCAAGCAATTGTTCCGGCAGTACAAGATCATGGCCTTGCTGATCGCCATCGCCCTGATCTGGGCTTTCTTCAGCTGGAAGACAGAAGGCGGCTTCGTCACGCCGCGCAACCTCTCCAACCTGCTGCGCCAGATGTCGATCACCGGCGTCCTTGCCTGCGGCATGGTGCTGGTGATCATCGCCGGCGAGATCGATCTCTCGGTCGGCTCCATGCTCGGCTTGCTGGGCGGCGTCGCCGCCGTGCTGAACGTCACGCATCACATGCCGCTGCCGCTCAACCTGCTGCTGGTGCTGCTGATGGGCCTGGCGCTGGGTTTGTTCAACGGCTATCTCACCGCCTATATGCGGATTCCTTCGTTCATCGTCGGCCTGGGCGGCATGCTGGCGTTCCGCGGGATCCTGCTGGGCGTCACCGGCGGCCTCACCATCGCTCCGGTCTCCAGCGACCTTGTGTACCTGGGACAAGGCTATCTGCCGCCGCAATTCGGCATCGCGCTCGGGATCGGCCTGTTTGCGCTGGCGCTGATGCTCAGCTGGCGGCAGCGCCGCAGCCGCCGGCTGCACGGCTTGCCGGTGCCGCCCTTGTGGCGCGATGCCGTGCGCGTGTCGCTGATCGGCGCGGTGCTGCTGGCTTTCGTACGTATCCTCAACACGTACGACGGCATTCCGGTGCCGGTATTGCTGCTGCTGGCCTTGCTCGGCCTGTTCAGCTACATCACCACGCAAACCGTGTTCGGCCGCCGCATCTATTCGGTCGGCAGCAATATGGAAGCAACCCGCTTGTCGGGCGTGAATGTGCAGGCAGTCAAGCTGTGGGTGTTCGGCATCATGGGCGTGATGTGCGCGCTGGCCGGCTTGGTCAACACCGCGCGGCTGGCAGCCGGTTCGCCTTCCGCCGGCAACATGGGCGAGCTGGACGCCATCGCTGCCTGCTTCATCGGCGGCACTTCCATGCGCGGCGGCTACGGCACGGTGTACGGCGCGCTGATCGGCGCGCTGGTGATGGCCAGCCTGGACAATGGCATGTCGATGCTGGACGTCGACACCTACTGGCAGATGATCGTCAAGGGCGGCATCCTGATGCTGGCGGTGTGGGTGGATGTCAGCACCCGTTCCAGCCGCTGAGAGTTTCAAAGTTCATGGCATCGTCACAGAAAATGGACGGAGTCATCTGGGGTCAGAGTCGACTTTCGCGATGCTTTTTCGCGAAAGTCG
>NZ_JAGQEE010000007.1 GCF_018304945.1 Collimonas humicola
AGTCGACTTTCGCGATGCTTTTTCGCGAAAGTCGACTCTGACCCCACATGACGGATTCGGAGAAAGATAGAACGCGCTACATGGATTTGTTTTCTAACGAGGCGGCATGTACTCCGTAGCCCGCTAAGTGGGGTCAGAGTGAAGTTTCTGCAAAAAGCACGCAGAAAGTTCACTCTGACCCCAGTTAGCTACGCGTGTTAGGCGCGACGAAAACCAGGTTACGGTTTTGTTGCGCTTTACGAAATTCTCAATGGCTTTCGACGATTTCAAACTTGTAACCCACGCCGTAGATGGCGTGGATGACATTGCGGCCGTCGAAAAAGGGCTCCAGCTTGCGGCGCAGGTTCTTGATATGGCTGTCGACTGCGCGGTCGGTCACCGGACGGTAGTCGTCATGCAGCTTGTCCAGCAGCTGGTCGCGCGAGAATACCCTTCCCGGCGTCGCTGCCAACGCTTTCAGCAGCCGGTATTCCTGCGGCGTCAGGCTGAGCGTGACGCCATTGATGCTGGCGCTATGCAACTCCGCGTCGATGTGCAAGGCTGAGGGCGCGGCAGGGGTGTCGCGGCGACGGCGGCGCAGCATCGCCTTGACCCGCGCCACGATCTCGCGCGGACTGAAAGGCGTCTTGCAGATGTAGTCGTCGGCGCCCAGTTCCAGGCCTTGCAGCCGGTCTTCCTCGCCGATCCTGGCGCTCAGCATCAGGATAGGAACATCGCTGAATTCCCGCAGTTGGCGGCAGATCTGCCAGCCGTCGCAGCCCGGCAGCATGATATCGAGCAGGATCAGGTCCGGCATCCTGCCGCGCACCTGCGGCAGGGCCTCGCGGCCGTCGCTGATCCAGCGCGAGGTATAGCCGGCGGCGGTCAGGTAGGTTTGCAGCAGTCCAGCCATTTTCGGCTCATCCTCGACGATCAGGATATCGGCGGAAAGCGGGGCGGAAAACGTGAAGTGATCTGTCGGCATGGTGAATATTCAGGCCAGGCTGGCGGGCAGCCGTATGCTCAGGTGCAGGCCGCCGAGCGCGGAAGCGTCGGCGTTGATGCTGCCTTCATGCGCTTCGACGATGTGCTGGCAGATCGCCAGTCCGAGCCCGGCGCCGCCATGGGCCCGGTTGCGCGAGGCGTCGGCGCGGAAGAAGCGTTCGAACAAGCGTGGCAGCGTTGCCGCCGTGGTGCCGGGCGCGCTGTCGTCGAACTGCAGCAGCCAGCGCTGCTGTTCGCGCTTGCCTGTAATGTTCAGGCGGCCGCCACCGTCGGTATAACGCAGGGTATTTTCCAGGATATTCTTGAATAATTGCTGCAGGCGGCCAGCGTCGGCATGCACCAGCATCGGCTGCTCCGGCAGGTCGATGGCGACAGCCAGGCGATGTTCGCGATAGATGTCTTCGTAAGACTGCAAGCTGGCACGCAGCAGCGCGCCGATATCGATATCGGCCTTGCGATAAGTCAGCGCGCCGGCATCGGCCAGCGATAATTCATATAGATCGTTGACAAGTTTGTTGAGCGCGGCCACTTCCGATTGCAAGGACTTGACAGTTTCCATGCTGGTGTCCAGCAAGCCGTCCTCCATCGCTTCCAGCTGGCCGTTCAGTATGCCCAGGGGCGTGCGCAGTTCATGCGAGACGTCGGCCATGAAGTCGCGCCGCATTTTTTCATTGCGTTCCAGCGTCAGCGCCAGCTGGTTGAAATCGGCGGACAGGCGGCCGATTTCATCTTGCGTCGCCACTTCAACCCGGGTGCTGTAGTCGCCGCCGGCCAGCCGGTGCGTGGCCTTGGCCAGGCGGGTCAGCGGCGACAGCAAGACGCTGGCGATCTTGATGGCAATGAAACCGGTAAATAAAATCGACACCAGGCCGATCAGCAGGTGCGCCAGCAGCTGCTTGTGCTGGAAGCGCTGGTCGATTGCCGTGATCACGCTCTCGAACGGCGTCAGCGCCACCCAGCCGATGATGGCGCCGTCGCGCATCAGGGGGCGCGGCAAGGCATCTGCCTGCATGTCGCGAAAGCCGGCCACGAACTTGCGGTCCGCGTCGAGCAGCGTAAAACGCAGATGGGCGCCGGTCAGGTCGGAACCGGATGGTGCAAAGCGGGATGACGGCGTATCGGAATCGAGCTCAGGGCGAGTGGTGCGCAACAGGTAATGCCAGGCGCCGGGATTGTCCCTCATGAATTGCCAGCTGCCGTGTTCACGGTATGACTGCTCAAGGTGCGGCGTCAGTTCTTCCATCCGCTCTTGCGCCTGCTCATTCAGGTAGCCCAGGAAATCATGGGTGAAACTGAGGCGCGCCACCACGCTCATGGCGACAATCACAGCTACCGCCATGGCCAGCATGGCGTAGAAAAGTTTTAGTCGGATGCTGGTTCCGGGCAGGATGAGGCGCACGGCAGGGTCCTTGGCGGCTGGTCGATTTGCGGCTTAGGGTAGCAAGGAAGTGAAGTCTTGGGAAGATTTTCAGGACTATCTGCTTCCTCAATATTTCTCCACATTTTGTCCTTACCATGGCAGATCCGATGAATTCTTAGATCGTAGCCATGCCTCGGCGCAAGTTGAGTGGGCGGCTGCGACCCCGCCATGCTACCTGGAAAATCCCTGTTGAAGCTGATGCTGTCGCCGTTGCTGGCCGCTGCCGTGCTGGGCGCCTGCTCAAAATCCATCGACGTGCCGGCGCCGAAAGCCGCGGCCGAAGTCGGCACTGTAACCGTGCAGCCGGAGCCGCAGTCGGTGTCGATCGAGTTGCCTGGACGCACTGTCGCCTATCTGAGCGCAGATATACGGCCGCAGATCAGCGGCATTATCCAGCGTCGCTTGTTTACCGAAGGGGCGGATGTCAAGCAAGGGCAAGCCTTGTACCAGATCGATCCAGCCGCCTACCAGGCTGCTTTTGACAGCGCCAGGGCTTCGCTGTCGAAAGCAGAAGCGACATTGCGCGCCTCGAAACTGAGAGCGCAGCGTTACATGGAGCTGAACAAGATAGATGCGGTCAGCAAGCAGGATAACGACGATGCGCAAAGCGTGCTGAGCGAAAATCAGGCCGCGCTGGAAGTGGCGCGCGCGGCGCTGAAGACGGCGGCCATCAATCTTGAGTTCACCCGCATCGCGGCGCCGATCTCGGGCCGCATCGAAACCTCGACAGTCACGCCGGGGGCGCTGGTGGTGGCGCAACAGAGCGTCGCCTTGACCACCATACAAAAAATCGATCCGATCTATGTCGATGTGACGCAGGCTAGCGTCGACGTCCTGCGCTTGCGGCGCGAACTGGCCAGCGGCAACATCAAGGCAGTCGGCCGCGACGAAGCGCCGGTGCGGCTGGTGCTGGAAGACGGCAGCGTCTATGCGCAGCCGGGCAAGCTCAAGTTCAGCGGCCTGAGCGTCAACACCGGCACCGGCATGATCACTTTGCGCGCCGAATTCCCGAATCCGGACGGCATGCTGCTGCCGGGCATGTATGTGCGGGCTCAGCTGGAGGAAGCGGTCGACCAGGCCGCCATCTTGGTGCCGCAGAAGGCCGTCACGCGCGACCCCTTGGGCGCAGCCACGGCCCTGATCCTGAACGATGCCGGCAAAGTCGAGCGGCGCGCACTGACGGTGGGGCGCGCCATCGGCAACCGCTGGTGGGTGAGCGATGGCTTGCAGGCGGGCGACAGGGTGATCGTCGACGGCCTGCAAAAAATCAGGATTGGCGATAGCGTACGCGCCGTCGATATGAGCGCGCCGCCGCAGATGCAGCAGACGCCGCGGATCAGCGCGCGTTAAGGGAGGATCATGGCGCACTTCTTCATCAACCGGCCCATCTTTGCATGGGTCCTGGCCATTGTCATCATGCTGGCCGGCGTGATCTCTATCGTCTCGCTGTCGCTGGAACAGTATCCCGACATCGCTCCGCCTAAGGTCAACATCCGCGCCAACTATGCCGGCGCATCGGCCAAGACGCTGGAAGATTCTGTCACGCAGGTGATCGAGCAGCAAATGAAAGGCCTGGACAACCTGGAATACATGGCGGCCTCCAGCAGTTCTGCCGGCAGGAGCAACATCACCCTGAATTTCAAGGCCGGCACCAATCCGGATGTGGCGCAGATGCAGGTGCAGAACAAGCTGCAGCAAGCCAGCTCCCGGCTGCCGCAGGCAGTCCAGAGCACCGGCGTGACGGTGACCAAGGCCGCCAGCGACACCCTGATGATCGTATCGCTGGTCTCGGACGATCCCAAGGTCACGGGAGTGGATATCGGCGACTTCATCAGCAGCACGCTGATTGACCAGATCAGCCGGGTGGAGGGCGTCGGCGACGTCACGGCTTACGGCACCAACTACGCGATGCGCATCTGGCTCGATCCCGCCAAGCTGTATAAATACGCGCTGATGCCGTCCGATGTCAGCCGTGCGCTGGAAGCGCAGAATGCGGAAATCTCGGCCGGCCAGCTGGGCGGATTGCCAGCCATCCAGAGCCAGCAGCTGAACGCCACCATTACCGCCCGCAGCAAGCTGAGCACGCCGGAGCAGTTTCGCCAGATCGTGGTGAAATCCGCCAGCGACGGCGCGGTGGTGCGGTTGCAGGACGTGGCGCGGGTGGAAATCGGCGCCGAAAGCTACGATGTCAAGGCCCAGCAGAACGGCAGGCATTCCGCGGCGCTGGCGGTGCAGCTGGCGTCCGGCGCCAACGCCCTGGAGACTTCCAAGGCTGTGCTGGCCAAGATGCAGGAGCTGGAGCCGTATTTTCCGCCGGCGTTGAAACTGAGCAGCACCGTCGGTTACGACACCACGCCGTTCGTGCGGGTCTCCATCAAGGAAGTGGTCAAGACCTTGCTGGAGGCGATCGTGCTGGTGGTGCTGATCATGTACCTGTTCCTGCAGAATCTGCGGGCCACCTTCATCCCGGCGATCACGGTGCCGGTGGTCTTGCTCGGCACCTTCGGCGTGCTGTCGCTGTTCGGCTACTCGATCAATACCCTGACCATGTTCGGCATGGTGCTGGCGATCGGGCTGCTTGTGGATGACGCTATCGTAGTGGTGGAAAACGTCGAACGGCTGATGGCGGAGCAGGCGCTGAGCGCGAAGGAAGCGACCCGTAAAGCGATGTCCGAGGTCAGCGGCGCGCTGGTCGGCATCGCGCTGGTGCTGTCCGGAGTATTCATTCCGATGGCGTTCTTTGGCGGCTCGACCGGCGTGATCTATCGCCAGTTTTCCGTCACCATAGTTTCCGCCATGAGCTTGTCGGTGCTGGTCGCCTTGACCCTGACGCCGGCGCTGTGCGCCACCATGCTCAAGCCGCATGTCCACGGCCAGGCTGCGCGGAAAGGCTTCTTCGGCTGGTTCAATCGCACGTTTGAACGCAATGCAAGGCGTTACCAGTCCGGCGTCGCTGGCGTGCTGGGGCGCGGCCGCCGCAGCCTGCTGACCTATGCGCTGATTGTGGCAGCGATGGCGGTGTGCCTGATGCGCCTGCCGACCTCTTTCCTGCCGGATGAAGACCAAGGTGTGCTGAATGCCCAGGTCCAGCTGCCGGCGGGCGCCACCGAGGGGCAGACCACGCAGGTCATGCGCACCGTGCAGCAGTATTTCCTGAAGCAGCCGGAGGTAATCGACGCCTTGCTCTCGATTACCGGTTCCGGCTCGGGCGGCAATAACCAGAACGTCGGCCGCGCCTTCATCAAGCTGCAGGATTGGGGGCAGCGCAAGGAAAAATCCCAGGGCGCGGCCGAGATTGCGCGCCGCGCCAACCGGGATCTGGCAAAGATACGCGACGCCAGGATTTTCGTGACCCTGCCGCCGGCGGTGCGCGGCCTCGGCCAGAGTTCCGGTTTCGATGTGCAGATGAAGGATGTCGGCGGCGTCGGTCATGAGGCGCTGATGCAGGCGCGCGACGAGTTTGTCGCCTTGGCCCGCAAGAGCGACAAGCTGGCCAATGTGCGCACCACAGGCCTCGACGACGGGCCGCAGTTCCGCGTCGATATCGACGACAGCAAAGCCGGCGCGCTGAGCTTGAGCACGGCGGACATCAATTCCACCATGTCGACCGCGATGGGCGGCGCCTACGTCAACGATTTCCTCAACAACGGCCGCGTCAAACGCGTCTATGTGCAGGGCGATGCGCCGTTCCGGATGCAGACGGATGACCTCGGGCTATGGCATGTGCGCAATTCCGCCAACCAGATGGTGCCGTTTTCCGCTTTTACCAGCGCCAGCTGGAGCTATGGACCTTCCTTGCTGGAACGTTACAACGGCGTTTCTTCCTTCGAGATCGTCGGCGAGCCGGCGCCAGGCGTCAGTTCCGGCGCGGCGATGCAGGAAGTGGAGCGCATCATGGCGCAGATGCCGCCCGGGATAGGCTATGAATGGACTGGCCAGTCCTACCAGGAACGCCTTTCAGGCTCGCAGGCGCCGCTCCTGTATGCAGCTTCCATCCTGTTCGTATTCCTGTGCCTGGCGGCGTTGTACGAAAGCTGGTCGGTGCCGTTCGCGGTGATCCTGATCGTGCCGCTGGGGATCATCGGCACCGTGCTGCTGACCTCGGCCAGCGGCTTGTCCAACGATGTCTATTTCCAGGTCGGTCTGCTGGCCACGGTCGGCCTGTCTTGCAAGAACGCGATCCTGATCGTTGAATTCGCCAAGCAGTTGCACGAGTCTGGCAAGTCGCTGCTGGAGGCGACGCTGGAAGCGGTGCTTCTGCGCCTGCGGCCTATCCTGATGACTTCGCTGGCATTCATGTTCGGCGTGCTGCCGCTGGCGCTCGCCAGCGGCGCCGGATCGGCCAGCCGGCGGGCTATCGGCACCGGTGTCCTGGGCGGGACGATTTCGGCGACGCTGCTGGGAATTTTCTTTACCCCCTTGTTTTACTATCTGATCTGCCGCCTGGTGCAACAGCGCCGCGGCGCAGTAGCAGCGGCAGAGCCGCAAAAGGCAGGTGAGTGATGCGCAATACTACATGGATAGCTGGCCTTGCGATCCTGCTCGGCGGTTGCGTCAACCTGGCGCCCGACTATGCGCGGCCGGCCGCGCCGGTGCCGTCCGCATGGTCGCATCATGCAAGCCAAGGGACGACGCAGGACGCCGCCGATGCGCTTGACTGGCGCAGCTTCATCATGGATGCCCGCCTGCGTGAAGTCATCGCGCTGGCGCTGGCGAACAACCGCGACTTGCGGGTCGCTGTCCTGAGCATCGAAAAAGCGCGCGCCCGATACCGGATCCAGGATGCATCCAGATATCCGTCGCTCGGCGTCGCAGCCGGCAGCAACATCGCACGCACGCCGGCCGACCGTGCCAGCGGCAGCGCCGCGACTATCTCGCGCAACCAGAACGTGCAGCTGGGCTTCAGTTCCTACGAGCTGGATTTTTTCGGGCGGCTGAAAAACCTCAGCACAGCTGCGCAGGCGTCCTATCAGTTCAATGTGGAAATGCAGCGCAGCGTGCAGATCAGCCTGGTGGCGGAAGTCGCCGGCGCCTGGCTGACGCTGGCGGCTGACAATGAACGCCTGCTGCTGGCCAGGGATACCTTGAAGAGCCAGCAGATTTCTTACGACCTGAGCCAGCGCAGCCACGCAATCGGTTCTACTTCCGGCCTGGACTTGTCGACGGCGCAAGCCAGCGTCGAAGCAGCGCAGGTGGATCTGGGTGAATTCACCAGTCGCGTGCAGCAGGATTTGAATGCGCTCAACCTGCTGGCCGGCACCGCCGTGCCGGCGCACTTGCTGCCGGACAGTGTCCCGCAAGCGTCGGCAGAGCTGCTGGCGACGCCTGCGGAGCTATCGTCGGACCTGCTGCTGCAAAGACCTGATGTGCTGGCGGCCGAACAAAGCCTGATTGCCGCCAACGCCGACATCGGCGCGGCGCGCGCGGCATTTTTCCCCAGCATTACGCTGACGGCCGGCGGCGGCGCCGCCAGCAGCAGCCTGGCCGGCTTGTTCAAGCCGGGCAGCGGCGCCTGGAGCTTCCTGCCGTCGATCAATATTCCGATTTTCAATGCCGGCCGCAATCGCGCCAGCCTTGATGCCGCAAAGGTGAGCAAGGAAATCGAGATCGCCAATTATGAAAAGGCGATCCAGGTCGCCTTCAGGGAGGTCGCCGACGCGCTGGCCGAGCGTGCCACGCTGTCTCAGCGCCTGGGCGCTCAGCAACGCCTGGCCGACGCTTCGGCCAGGAGCTATCGCCTGTCGGAGGCGCGCTACCGCAGCGGCATCGACAGCTATCTGAATTCGCTGGTGGCGGAACGTAGCTGGTATGGCGCACGGCAAAGCCTGATTTCCTTGCGCCTGCTGGAACAGAACAACCGGATCAATCTCTACAAGGTGATGGGAGGAGGCTGGAGCAGCTCCTGACGCACCGGATGAGATCGTGATAGGCTTCCATGTCGATGCGAGGTGCGCGGTTCTTCATTGAACCGGGCCGGATCGGCCTACGAATTGTCGACTATTCCGAACCCGAAAGCCCGTGCGATGAATACCCAGACTATCCTTACCTTCACCGCGATGGCGGCCCTGTCCATCCTGAGCCCCGGACCGTCCATCCTGCTCAGCCTGCGCAACGGCGCGACCTACGGCCCGCGCTCGGTGATGTGGTCCGGCCTGGGCAATATCTCCGGTGTGTTTTGCCTGTCGACCGCGGCGATACTCGGCCTTGGCGTCCTGCTCAAGTCGTCCGCGCTGGTGTTCGGCGTGGTCAAGCTGATCGGCGCCGGCTACCTGTTCTATATCGGCGTGCGCCATTTGTTCGGCCGCGGCGCCGTGCTGGCCGTCGAAGCTGAAGCGGGCAAGGAAGAAGTCCCGCCGAAGCGCCGCCAGCTGTATGGCGAAGCATTCCTGACAGCGGCCACCAATCCCAAGGCCGTGCTGTTCTTCACCGCGCTGTTCCCCCAATTCATCAGCGCCAAGACCGCCTTGCTGCCGCAGTTCCTGATCCTGATGACGATCTTCATGACGATCTCCTACAGCACCCACCTGAGCTACGCTTTCATCGCTTCGCGCGCTCGCGGCATGCTGGTCAAGCCCTTGTTCGCCAAATGGCTCAGCCGCTTCGTCGGCGCCGCTTTCATTGGCTTTGCTTCACTGTTGCTGACGTTGCGGCGGCAGGCGGTATAAACACGAGCTCCAGGCGAGGAGGACGCCTGGCTTGCCGCAGGATGCTGCCTGCATTTGGCCAATTATTGAACTGATAGAATGACGCTCGTCACTATTGGAGCCGATATCTCATACCTATGAATTCCCATTTCAAACACCTGTTGCTATGTGCCGCCGTTTCTTTGCTGCCGCTCGCGCATGCGAATGCCGATACTACAGTGCGGTCCATCGATCAGGTGCGCGGTGCGATCAAGAACCGCGATGCGCGCGCCGCCTTCGACCGCGAAATGAGCGGTGCGCCGGCGCCGGACGGTTTCGGGGTCCGGTTGCCGCCGGGTTTCAGCAAGAGCTTGTTGGCAGCGCAACTGGCGCCTGGGAGCGACCCGGCGCGTGTGGTGCTGGCCGGCGCCAAGCCGTGGCCGCAGCGGCCGGGCTGGTATGTGGCGGTGGTATGCCTGGCGGCTTCACCCGCACAAGCGGCGCAGGCCCTGCAGTATCAGGCATCGTCCTGCGACGGTTTCCGCGACGGCCAGGACAATGAAATCCGGTTTGGCGTCTTCGAGCGCAGTGGCGAGGCGGAACCGCGTCTTATCGCCAGGACTGAGGAAGCCGTCGCAGTGCCTACCGACTGGGGGTCGACCAATATCGACACCCCGCAAGCGATTGGTTCGGAAGACGGCAAGGGGCCGGCAACCGGCCTGCCGGACAACTGGCAGCGCTTCGATCTCGCTCCCTACTTGCTGCGCGAGGGCGACTACGCCTTCGGTGTGCGGGCCGGATGGTTCGAAGGCTATGCCGGCGGCGGGGCTTCGTTCGAAGCCTTGTACCTGTTCCACATCGACGGCAAGTCGCTGCGGGTTGTGTTTGCCCAACCTATGCTGTTCAACAAGATGATCGCCGGCGACTGGCATAAGGACGGCACCCGCAGCCACGACATTTATTACGGCAGCAACTCACTCAGTGTCCTGCCAGGCATGAGCGATGGCTTCCATGATCTCCAGTTGCGCGAACAGCGCGGCAAGTGGCGCCAGACCTTGCGCTGGTCGGAAAGCATGAAGGCTTACGAGGTGCAGTGAGCAGCCGGGAATTCCGGGTTCGGACAAGAAGCATCAAAGACAAATCCGGGAAAATATGTCACTGTAAGGCGCAAGCGCGATTTCATGTCTGCGTGCCGCCGTGAATTGGCGACGCGTCGGCAGCACGGCGAAATTTGAACCGAAGCAGGGGAGACTATGAAGCTGACATATTGGGTAGCCGCAAACCTGGAAGGCGACAAGACCGACGCCATCATTGCCAGGACCAAACACGACTGCGAACAAAAAATCCTCGCCTACGGCAGTCCGGCGGAGTATGCCCCGCCAGTAAAAAAGTCCTTCCTCTACGAAGACGTATTCGACCTGTTCGAGATGGCCACGGCCAAGGACGGCGGGCGCGGCATGGGTTAGCGCCTCTGTGCGCCAGCGACTGGCGCGGCCTTCCGCCGGACAAGCTATCGCACTTTCGGTCACGTCAATAAAATAATATTGGAGACACCATGAGAAAAAATGCCATGCTTACATTGCTGGCGGCAGCGTCATGCTTCATCTGCACGACCGGCTTCGCGCAAACAGACAATGCACTGATGGCCGCCGCCAACAAGAAGAAGCCGGATTTCGTGCGCGACCTCGCCACCCTGGTGAACATCGATTCCGGCACCGACGACGCCAAGGGCCTGGGACAGGTCGAGACTTTCCTTGCACAGCGCCTCAAGGATCTCGGCGCCAAGGTCGAGATTGTCGCCGCGCCGCCCTCGGCCGGCAAAATGGTGCTCGGCGTCCTGCAAGGCAAGGGCACGAAAAACATCATGCTGATGATTCACTTTGACACCGTGTTCGGCGTGGGCGAAGCCGCCAAGCGGCCGTTCAGGGTCGAGGGCAGCAAGGCCTTTGGTCCCGGCGTTGCCGACGCCAAGGGCGGCGCCCTGATCGTGCTGTATGCGGTCGACCTGGCGCGCGAGCGCGGCATCGATGGCTACAAGACCCTCACCGTGCTGTTCAATCCGGATGAAGAAAAGGGTTCCGCGGGTTCTCGGGAAATGATACGCAAGCTGTCTGCCGACCAGGACTACGTGCTGATCTATGAACCGCCTGAAGCCGAGCGCGTGACCGTCTCCACCAACGGCATCGCCCACGTCAACCTGAGCGTCAAAGGCCTGGCCTCGCACGCCGGCTCGGCGCCGGAAAAAGGCCGCAACGCCGCGGTTGAAATCTCCAACCAGATCGTGCAATTGAAAGACCTGGGCGATGCAGCGAAGGGCACCACCGTCAGCTGGACCGTCATACAGGCCGGCGACAGGGCCAACATCATTCCCGACAAGGCCAGCGCCATCGCCGACATGCGCATGTCCGACCTGAGCGAAATCGCCCGGGTACAAGCCGATGCCGACAAGATCGTGCAGAAGAAACTCATCCCCGGCACCGAGGTCAGCGTCAAGGTCGAATACGGCCGGCCGCCGTTCAGCAAGAATCCGGCCAGCGATCGCTTGGCCGCCGTCGCCGATCGCATTTATCGAGAGCTGGGCAAGACCATCGTCCCGGTCGGCATGCGGTATGGCACCGATGCCGGCTTCGCCTACAACCCCAAGAGCGGCAAGCCGGTGGTGCTGGATGGCATGGGCATTGTCGGCGACCGTATCCACTCGTCCGATGAATGGGCTGACCTCGACAGCGTGGCGCCACGGCTTTATCTCACGACGCGCTTGCTGGAAACTTTGGCGAAGCCGGATAGCGAATAGGCGGTGAGAGGCTGGCTATAGGATTGTCAAAGCCGTAACCCTGTTTTTCGTCGCGCTTAACACACCAAGTTAGCGGGCCACGAAGTACATGCCGCGTCCATATGAACACCTCCGATTTGCAAGGTTTTCGTATGTGCCGATGAACAGGATGGGTTGCAGTTCTATATCCGGCCTTATTGCAGCCTGATGCGCTGGGGCCGTCAGGAATACCTTGTTTGATCCTCCCCGCCGAGATCGCTTTCGCGCGCCTAAAAAATGCAATCCGTCGCCTCCCCAAGCAGTTCATCCATGGAAAACAGCAGGCCGGAATAGCGCCGATTGACTGTCCCTGATCCCTTATTTACCATGCCGCTTAGTCTGTTAGCGGTGCTGCGGGCACCGCGCAAACGACATGACCCGAAAAAAATACCATTGACCACCAATCTGGAGCGACAGGGACTATGAACATGTTTGGGAAAAAAATCGCAAAATTATTGATACCGTTTCTGATTCTGGCGACAGCCGCCGCCGGCAGCATGGGCAAAGAACCAGAAGGCCGTGAAATCGTCGCCGACCTGGGAAAGATCGTCAATCCCCAGGGCGTGCAAGAGAACTACAAAGTGAAGATCGGCGGCGTCGATCAATGGCTGTTTGTGCGGGGGCAGGACCGCGACAATCCCATCATCCTTTTCATCCACGGCGGTCCGGCATCGCCCAGCGCGCCTACGATGTGGATGTACCAGCGCCCGATCGAGGAATACTTCACCGTCGTCAACTACGACCAGCGCGCTTCCGGAAAATCCTTCCTCGAAGCCGATCCAGACGCTGTGCGCGGCAGCCTGCACATCGACCAGTATGTGAATGACGCCATCGACATCGCCCAATATGTCAGCAAAAAATATGGAAAGAAAAAGGTGATCCTGGCCGGCCACAGCTGGGGCACCATCGTCGGCATGAAAGCCGCACTGGCGCGGCCCGACCTGTTCTACGCCTATGTCGGCATCGGCCAGGCGATCAACGTGCGCGAGAACGAGCGCATCAGCTTCGAATTCGGCCTGGCGCAGGCGCGGAAAGAGGGCAACCAGGCTGCCGTGAAGGAAATGGAAGCCATCGCTCCCTATCCCGGCACCCAGCCGATCACCCGCGAACGCATCATCATTGCGCGTAAATGGGCGCAGCACTACGGCGGCCTGGCGGCTTACCGGAGCGACTTCGGCTACTACTTCAATGCACCGCTGCTGTCGCCGGAGTACGACCAGAAAGCGACCGCGGCCATTGACCAGGGCAATATGCTGACGCTGGGGGCCGTGCTGCCCGAGTTTCTCGAAGTCGATCTCAAGCCGGTAGTCAAATTCCCGATACCGGTCATCATGTTCATGGGGCGGCACGACTACACCACGCCATCCCAGCCAACCGAGGAGTGGCTGAAGAAAGTGGATGCGCCTTACAAGAAGGGAATCTGGTTCGAGCACTCCTCGCATCTGGTGCAGTTCGAAGAGCCCGGGAAGATGCTGCTGAGCTTGCTGACCTATGTGCGGCCGCTCGCAACGGACAACGCTGTCGAACTGCCAAAATCATCGCCTTGAGCGTCGCCGCAGCGAATTTTTCTGGTCAGACGTAAGGCAAGGCTGGCCTGCCTGGAAAAGGAAATACCGGACCCGGCCTTACTCTGGCAACAGCCAGTTCCTGGGCAAGCTGTAGTGCTGCTCGCCCAGCAGGTCGATGCCGCATTCCAGATGTTCGACCCAGTCGATGAAGCGGGCCACCATCTCCGGCCCCTGGAACATGCAGCCGTGCTGCGGCACGATGCACTGGATATCCAGCTGCCTCACCATCGCCGCCCATAGGCGGCAGGCGCGGTTGCCGCTCATATAACGGCGATGGAACGATTGCATGCTGCGCAAGTGGGCTGGAAAGTCGGTCACCGGCTGGGCCGCATCGATATTGCTGACCATCGATGCCCCCAGGTCGCCCGAGAACAGGATCTTGCTGACCGGATCGTAGAACTGGAAATTTCCTTCCGAGTGCAGGAAGTGCGCCGGCAGCGCCAGCACCTCGCTCCGGCCGATCTGGATCCGGAAGCCGTCGTCCGGGATGGAAATGATGCGGCCGGCGGTTTTCCCCGCCGGGCAAAAGTGCGGAATGAAACGCGACCAGAGCTTGGAGATGACCACCTGGCATTCCGAACCGGTCAGCCAGCGGCCGACCGAGGCGACGATGTCCGGATCGGCATGCGAGGCCAGGATGTATTTCAGTTCCTTCGGCGGGAAGAAGCGGCTCAGCGCGATGAACAGCTCGTTGTAGGTCATCTGGCCGCCAGGATCGATCAGGGCGCCCTGGCCGTGGTCGTAGATGAAGAACTGGTTGGTCTGGACGACTTCTCCTTCATCTTCTTCGACCAGGTCGGAAAACATGACGCAGACATGCTGGCCGTTATTGAAGAGCTCGATTGCCATTGATTTTTCTAGTGGAATGAATGATCGATGAGCGTAGTACGGAGTGCGGTTGTCATTCCTTGATAAATATCAAAGAATCGACAGCTTTTATCCAAATAGAGGAACTTGATTCAGGCGGGTGCGACTGCGGTGATTGGATACAAAGAAGTAATTACGACATAAGGATTCTGGCTCGTAGGGATGGGTTTTTTATGAAAGAGGAGATTGATCATGGATAGCGGGCTGGAGCAACTCCAAGCGGACTTTCTCAAATCGGTGGAAGAGATGAAAGCCGGCAAGGCGGCGCGTTCCATGGCAGTTGTCGTGTCGCCTATTGCCAAGGTCCGGAGTCAATCCGGTCTATCGCAATCCCGGTTTGCGGCGCTGATAGGTGTATTTGTTCGTACGCTGCAGAAATGAGAGCAAGGCAGCAGAAGCCCATCCGGCGCCGCAAGAACATTGCTGAATATCGCCTTGCGTCATCCCGATATCTTGCTTGAAGAGTCGCAACACAAAGCGTAATGGATGGAAGGTTTACTTCATCATCGTCTCAAACCCCAGCTCAAGCCCTTTCGTCCGAAGTACTTCCAACAGCATCTTGGCGCGGCGCGGCAATCCCTTGGCGCCATATACCGCGTGCATTTGCGGATTTTTCCCTGACGACGAAACCATGCGATAGGCAGGGCAAAGATGCACCAGTTCGCCGCTTTCGATTGCCGGTTTTGCTACCCAGGCCGCCAGCCGTCCTATTCCCATTCCCGCACGGATCAACCCGTACAAGCCGGTGCCGCTGCTGACGCGGTGGGTCGCCGGCATATGCATCCGTAAGGTGCGCGCAGCCGACTTGAAGTACCAGTCTTTCAAGATGCGCGGTGCGGTATGCAGCACGATGGCGTGCCTGCTCAGATCCTCCGGTTCATCCGGTGCGCCGTGCTTTGCGATATATGCCGGGCTGGCGCACAGAATCCGGTCATAGTCCCACAGGGGATAGCCGATCAGTTCGCTGGATAGCGGATAGGCGCCGCGGATTGAGAAATCCAGGTTTTCCTGGATCGGGTCGACCATGATGTCGGTATAGAGGACATCGATGCGGATATCAGGAAAATCCTGCGCAAGCGTGGCGATCTGCTCCGGCAGGAAAAAGCGGCTGAAGATTTCGGGCGCCGAAAACCGGATTGATCCGGTCGCGCCCGATTGCAGGCCGGCGATTTCATTTTCTGCTTCAGCTTGCACTTCCAGCATTTTTTTCGCAGATTCGTAGTAAAGCTCGCCGGCGGCAGACAGGCTGAGCAGCTTGTGCGAGCGTTGCAGCAATTGCACGCCGAGTTGCGTCTCCAGCGCCTGCACGGTTCTCGTAGCGGAGCTGGGGGAGATGCCCATGACGCGCGCCGCCGTAACGAAACTGTGCTTTTCGACGACGGCACAGAATACCTTGAGTTCCCATAGCGTTCTGCCTTGCATTTACCGGCTCCTGATGTGATTTTCTGCAACATGGTGTTGCAACAGACATTGGATGTTTGGTCTTACACTTTGCACATCTTGTTTATATCGACGGAAGAGAGCACGACATGATGGAAACCAGCCAACTATACGCCAGCGACGTGCAACAGGCAGCGCAACGGATCAAGCATGTCGCCCATCGCACGCCTGTCCTGACGTCGCGCACAGCCAACCAGATCGCTGGCGCCGAACTGTTCTTCAAATGCGAAAACCTGCAGCGCGTCGGCGCTTTCAAGTTTCGCGGCGCATACAACGCCTTGTCCCAATTCTCCGAACAGCAGCGCCGCCATGGCGTGCTGTCCTATTCCTCGGGCAATCACGCCCAGGCAATTGCCCTGGCCGCCAGCCTTCTCAACATCCGCGCGGTCATCATCATGCCAGAGGATGCGCCAGAGTTGAAGATCCAGGCAACCAAGGGCTATGGCGCAGAAGTCTTGACTTATAACCGGTATACCGAAAACCGTGAAGAGATCGGCCGCAAGCTTGCGCAAGAAAGAAGCATGACGCTGATTCCTCCCTATGATCATCCAGACGTGATTTGCGGGCAAGGGACCGCTGCTTTGGAATTGTTCGAGGATGTGGGCGAGCTGGATGTGCTCCTGGTCTGTCTCGGCGGCGGCGGCCTGCTGGCAGGATCTGCGCTGGCAGCGTCGGGCATGAGCAAGAATTGCCGGGTCATTGGCGTTGAGCCGGAAGCTGGGAATGATGGCCAGCAGTCGTTCCGCAAGGGCGAAATAGTACACATCGAAGTGCCGGACACCATTGCGGACGGCGCCAAGGTGACCCACATCGGCAATCATAATTTCGATGTGATACGGCGTCATGTACACGACATCGTTACCGTCTCTGATGCACAACTGATCGAGACCATGAAATTCTTTGCCGAAAGGATGAAGATCGTGGTTGAGCCGACCGGATGCCTGGCGGCTGCGGCGGCGCTTCAGCGCGTCTATCCGATTGCAGGAAAAAAGGTGGGGATCATCGTTAGCGGCGGCAATGTGGACTTGCAGTCCTTTGCCAAATTTATCGCCTGATCAGTTATCTGTATTAGCACCGAGTCTCGGCCAGGCACAGGTCGACCGGCTATTCAAAGTTTTGTATGGAGACATCCATGAAAATCATTCACACCGCCGAATCACCAGCGCCGCTTGGCCACTATGCGCAAGCGGTAGAGCAGAGCGGCTTTGTTTTCCTGTCCGGAATGCTACCCGCGCGCGATCTGATCGATCCCGAAAAACATGATTTCAAGGCACAGGCCCAAGCGGTTCTTGATCAATGCCAAAAGGTCATAGAAGCTGCGGGCGGCACTTATGCGGACGTGGTTCAGGTCACCGCTTACATGGTGGGCGTGGAAAACTGGCCTGCGTTTAACGAAGTATATAGCCGCGCTTTTGGCGCGCACACGCCTGCGCGCGCCATCGTGCCGGTCCCCGCGCTGCACCATGGCTTTGCCATCGAATTGCAGGTCGTGGCATTTATTCCCGAGGAGCGTCGCCGTTAGGGCGCCTCATTTGCCGACGATTGTCTTGCCCTCTGGCCGATAACCGTCATTCAGCGTCTTCAGGAACGCCACCACATCCTTGATCTCATCATCCGTCAGCGCCGGCGGCGCACCGGCCTTGTTGTCGAACGGCGCATCGGTCACATCGACATTGGCGTGATACGCCGCAGGCAGATCGTCGTACTTGTTCAGCTTGCCGTCCTTGCCGCGCGGGTACCATTTTTCCGGCTTGGTTTCGCGCTCGACGTAAAAATGCACGACCTCTTCCAGCGAATGGAACACGCCATTGTGGAAATACACCTGGCGGGTGGCGGCGTTGCGCAAGGTGGGCGTCTTGAAGTAACCGCAGTAGTTCAGCTGCTTGGCCGCATCCTTGCGCCACGGACCGCACATGCCGAGGTCGAAATATTTGGGATCGCGGTTGGCCAGGATGGCTTTGTTGCGCGGCGCCGCCAGCGCTTCAAACTGATAGTCGGTGAATACCGGCGGGAAGTGGCCGTCGCGCGAGGGTTTTTCGATGTGGCAGGTGGCGCAGTTTCCTTTCTTCGGATCTTTGAACAGCTTGAGTCCGCGCATTTCCTGCTCGCTCAGCTGCACCTGCTCTGCCAGGTAGTAGTCGTACTTGCTGTCGTAAGGATGGAAGCTGCGATCCTCTTTCTGGTAGAGCGCCAGCGCGTAATAGGCTTCGCCCAGCGCCAGGCTGGACGAGGTGAAGACAGCCGGACCGAACAATTGCAGCATGTCCTTGGCATAGGGCGCGGCCTTGAGCTTTGCCAGCAGTTGCGCGGCGCTCTTGTTGGCCATTTCATTCGCCGCCAGCAAGGGGCCGCCGGCCTGGTCAGTCAGGTTGGTGGCCCGCCCGTCCCAGTCGAAGCCGCCTTGCGGCACCACTTCCTGCATGGCTGCCGCCGGCTGCAGCGTTGCTTTCGCCACCGTCCGAGCGGGCGATGCTGTACCGGCCTTGGCCTCGGCTGCCTGCAGGACGGCGCCTTTATCATCTTCATCGGGCTTGGTGTCCGGGCCGATGGAGAATGCCGGCGCGTGCTCGTGATAACGCAGCGACGGCACCGCGCGTCCCCCCTGGGCTTGCAGATGCATGCCGCCCAGCTGCACCGCCAGGCCGTTGGCCGGCGCATGGGCATTGTCCGGGTTGTGGCAGGACGCGCAGGACAGCTTGCCGGATGCCGACAGGGATTGATCGTTGAAGATTTTTCGTCCGACCTCCGCCACGGCGCTTAACGGCGCCGCCGGGGCATTCAGGCGCGCCAGTGCTGCCTGGGCAGCCGTTGCCGGCGCCGGTGTTGCTGCCGCTGCGGGCGCAACGGCAGCGCTGACCTTGTCCTGGCGGTCACAGGCGCTTAGGAGAAACGCCAGCGTTGCGAACGCGAGGATGGCTGCGCGTGGCGACGCCGAGGCAGCGAGAGCAGGGTGCGGCTGAAACCGGATTTTCATAAAGGCTCAAGGATGTGCAACGGTGAAATTTCCAGCGCAGCCGGCAGTGCCTGCGAGCGCAGGCTGAGCATCTGGATGAAAACAATAACCCGACACAATAGCGCTGAAATATTTCAACTTGATGAAATCGCGGGCTTTGTCATTAGAGCCGATGCATCAGGTGAGGAAACCTGCACGTCATCATGCGGTAACAAGCCGACCCTACAATCCAGCTCCGAATGTTTCTCAGTGGAATTGACACTGTGTCATTTCTCGACTGCCGGGCAGCATCCGGCAAGCGGCGTTTCAACAAATATCGGCGCGAGAGAAAGCTGCATAGCGCGCTGATGGACTATCGGACTATCGCAATTGATCATCAATAAAGAGTAATGCGGGGCGTGCTGCCTGCGCCAGGGAACAGGGTTATTGGCTGACGACCTTGCTGCCGCTGGATGCCAGTCGAACGCAACCGTATTCATCACAAAAAACTACATCAGGAGCCTTAATGAAACTGCACTCAACACTTGCGGAGCATCGCTTCGCGAAGCCGGCGCTCGCGCTGGCTATCACCGCCGGCCTGCTGGGCGGCTGCAACTCCGGCGACTCGTCGTCCGGCGTCACGGTATCGTCGGCGACATCGAAAACCGCCACGCCTATCAAGCATGTGGTTGTGATCTTCCAGGAAAACGTCTCCTTCGACCACTATTTCGGCACTTATCCAAACGCCGCCAATCCGGCCGGCGAGCCGGCATTCACTGCCGCTGCCAATACCCCGGTCGTGAATAACCTGCAAACGCCGCTGGATGTCACCAAGAGTTTCGCGGCGCTCAGAGTGCCGAGCCTGCTGACAGCCAACCCGACCACGCTGAACGCCGGCAACGGCGTCAACGCGATCAATCCTTTCCGCCTCGACCGCTCGCAAGTCGTCATCGCCGATCAGGATCACGATTACCAGGCTGAGCAGATGGGCTTCAACGGCGGCGCCATGGACCTGTTCCCGGCCTCGCTGGGCGCCGGCAACTCGGCTGCGCCGCAAGTGCTGACGCCGCCGCTCAACACCAACGGCCTGACCATGGGCTACTTCGACGGCAATACCGTGACGGCGCTGTGGAATTATGCGCAGCACTATGCGCTCAACGATAACTCCTTCGGCACTACGTTCGGGCCGTCGGCGCCGGGCGCGATCAACCTGATTTCCGGCCAGACCAACGGCGTCATCGCCACCAACCTGGCAGCCAGCCAGGTTGATAATTATGCTGCCGGCGGCGGCTACTACGGCGAGCTGTCGAACGACGGCGCGGGCGGCATCAACCTGGCGGGCGATGCCCAGCCTTTGAACGATGCCTGCATGACGCGCGATGCAGCGCAGCTGAGCGGCAAGAACGTCGGCGACCTGCTCAACGCGGCGAACGTCAGCTGGGGTTTTTTCCAGGGCGGCTTTGACCTGACCGTGACCAATGCGGACGGCTCGACCGGCTGCAACCGCACCACCACATCGGCAATTACCGGCGTCACCAAGAAGGATTACATCCCGCATCACCAGCCGTTCCAGTACTATGCCAGCACGCAGAACCTGAAGCATGCCCGTCCCAGCGCCGTAGCGGCCATCGGCAATACCTTCCAGGCAGACGGCAAGACGCTGGATCCGGCCAACCACCAATACGACATCCACGACTTTTTCGATGCAGTATCGGCCGGCAATTATCCTGCGGTCAGCTTCCTGAAAGCACCGGGTTACCAGGACGGCCACGCCGGCTACTCCGATCCGATCGACGAGCAAGCCTTCGTCACCAAGGTCATCAACTTCCTGCAGCAGCAACCGGGCTGGAGCAACACGCTGGTGGTGATTGCCTATGACGATTCGGACGGCTTTTACGATCACCAGGCCAGCCCGATCCTGAATCCGTCGTCCAACACCACGGCCGCCGCCGCTTTCAGCAGCAACGGCTTGACCGCGCCAGGCGTGGCGGACATGCTGAACGGTCCGGGCGTATGCAAAACCAATGGTCCGGGTTCGCTGCAAGGCACTGCGACTGCGCTGTCCGGCGTCTCCGGCAGGACTGGCGCACAAGGCCGCTGCGGCTACGGTCCGCGCCTGCCGCTGCTGGTAATCTCGCCGTATGCCAAGACCAACTACGTCGACCACACGCTGACCGACCAGACCTCGATCCTGCGTTTCATCGAAGACAACTGGCTGTCCGGCCAGCGCATCGCCGGTTCCTATGACGCGATTGCAGGTACGCTCAACAACATGCTGAACCTGAGCGCCGCACCGAACACATCGACGCTGATCCTCGATCCGGCGACAGGTCAGCCAACTTCCGGCACGACCAGCAAAACCGCCGTGACCGCGACTGCTTCAAAAATCTGATAACGGCATAGCGCCAGCTAGCTTGATCGGCCGAATCCCGCCATGGGAGCGACCGATCAGGACGGCGCGCAAAGCCTGGCTGTAGATTGCCCGTTCCTTGCCTGCCATGGCGGCGAGGGACGGGCTTTTTGCCGGCTGCGCGCAAGGGCGATCAATCACTGGAGAATATGATGAGCTTGAAGAAAATTGGTTTTTCGACGCAGTTTGCCGTACGCGTCCTGAAAACGGCGCTGGGCTGTGCGGCCGGCGTGGCGCTGCTGGCTTCTGCCGGCGCAGTCCATGCCGCAGGCAGCGGCAACCTGATCGTCAACGGCGGCGGCGAAACCGGCGTCTGCGCGACCGACTGGAAAGCGGTTAAAACCGTGCCGGGCTGGCAGGTGTTGCTGGGCAATCCGACGCTGGTATGCTATTCGGCGGCAAGCTTCACCACGCCATCCTCGCCAGCCGCCGGCAATGCTTTCATCGCCGACGGTCCTTATGGCGACTCCGCACTGATGCAGACCATCAACGTGTCTTCCGCCAGCAGCGCGATCGATACCGGCACGGTGACTTACTCCCTGTCGGGCTGGCTGGGCGGATATACCGTGTATGCGGGGCAGGCGGTAGTTACCGCAAGCTTCCTCGACGCTGCCGGCAAGGTGCTGGGCAATCCGGGCGAACTGTCCGGCGTCACCGCCAGCGCGCGCGGCAATGCCAATGCCTTCATCGCCAAGTCGAACAGCGGGACGGTGCCGGCCGGCACGCGCTCGATTGCGGTGCAGCTGCAATTCATCAACACCTCCGGTTCCTACAACGTCGGCTACGCCGACAATCTGTCGCTCACCTTGTCGACTCCCGTGCCTGCGCCTGCCCTGGCGGCACCGGCATCAACGGTGCCGGCCTTCGACCATGTGTTTTTCGTGATGATGGAAAACACCGATTACTCGCAAGTGATAGGCGACGCCAACAACGCCCCGTTCATCAACTCGCTGGCGCAAGGCGGCACCTTGCTGACCAATTACAGCGGCGTCTACCATCCCAGCGATGAGAACTACCTGGCGGTCTCGGGCGGCGACACCTTCGTCACCGGCGCCATCTACTTTCCGAACATCAAGGTCGGCGCCAGCCACATCGGCGACCGCCTTGAAGCGATAGGCAAAACCTGGAAAGCCTATGAACAAGGCATGGGCACCCCGTGCAATACCAAGAACAATGTCGACAGCTATTACCAGCCGGACGATGCGCCGTTCATCAACTACACCAACATCTCCGGCAACCCGGCCCGCTGCGCGGCGCATCTGTTCGATACTACCCAGCTCAGCACCGACCTGCAGTCGGCAGCCACCACGCCGAATTTTTCCTGGATAGCCGCCGACGACAACGCCGATGGCGAAGCATCAGGCAACGGCTCCGCCAACAGCCTGCAGGTGCAGGACGCGTGGCTCAAGCAAACCTTGCAGCCGATATTCGCATCGCCTGCATGGACCAATGAGCGCTCGCTGCTGATACTGACATGGGACGAATCCTCGGGCAGCGCCGCCAACCATGTCGGCGCCATCGCCTACGGTTCGCAGGGGCTGGTCGGCAGCGGCGCCATCAGCACGGCGAGCTATAACCATTACAGCGCCGGCCGCACCATTGAAAGCGCGCTCGGAATCAGCCCGCTGACCGCCAACGATACTTATGCCCAGCCGATCAACGATGCTTTCACGCCGAACGCAAAGGCCGCGGCTTCTTCGTTCAGCGCGGCCATGCCGAATGTGCAGCAAGGGGAAAACATCGCCTTCAACTTCAGCACCACGCCGGCGAATGCCAATTCGTCCAACTGGGTCGGCATCTACGCGCCTGGCAACAGCCCGGGCGCCAATAGCTCTACGATGTGGCAATACGTGGGGGCGGAAGGCGGCGTGACATCGTTCAGCACAGCGTCGCTTGCGCCTGGCGCCTATACGGCCTGGTATTTTTACAATGGGGGTTATACCAAACTGGCGGGACCGGCTACGTTTGTAGTCAGCCAGTAAGCTTTTTTAATGGCAGGATGAAAAGCACTTGCGGGAAACCGAAGTGCTTTTTTTTCGTTCATGGCCAGGCTGTGAACAGGTTTTGCAGCGGCATATGTGTATGGTGGTACGGTGATATATTATTACTTTGAAAGTTCGCAGCAGTTGTCAATGCCATTGTCCGGTCCGGTCCGATCCGTGCTGGCTATCGGCGCCAATGGAAAGGATTGCCAGCCATGTCCAAGCTCCGTGTTCACGCTTTCTCCATATCGCTCGACGGCTACGGCGCGGGCCCCGGTCAGACTCTCGAACACCCGCTGGGTGTCGGCGGCATGGCGCTGCACGAATGGTTCTTCGCCACGCGGACCTTTCAGCAGATGTTTGGAAGAGAGGTTGGCACGACGGGCGTGGATGACGACTTTGCCGCGCGCGGCTTCGACAACATCGGCGCGTGGATCCTGGGGCGCAACATGTTCGGCCCGGTCCGGGGCGCCTGGCCCGACGATAGCTGGAAGGGCTGGTGGGGCGACAATCCGCCTTACCATACCGAGGTCTTTGTGCTGACCAATCACCACCGGCCGTCGCTCGCGATGGAAGGCGGCACGACCTTCCATTTCGTTACAGAGGGCATCCACGCCGCTCTCCAGCGAGCCGCCGAAGCTGCCGGTAGCCGCGACATCCGGCTCGGCGGCGGCGTCGCCACGATCCGGCAATATCTTCGCGCCGGGCTGGTCGATGAGCTGCACCTCGCGATCTCGCCGGTACTGCTTGGTTCAGGAGAGCATCTTCTGGCCGATATCGACCTGCCCAAACTCGGTTATCAATGCACTGAATATGTTCCTACGCCGCATGCGGTTCACGTCGCCCTGACGAAGACCTGACGCCGCCGGACCAATTGCCAGCCAAGGCGCGCAATGAACCGGGCCGGCGGCTCAGTTGCGGCAATGCGTCAATTCAAAGTGTTCGACACCCTCGTAGGAGTTCATCATGTGCGCCAGTTCGGACATGGAAGTTCCTTTCTTGCTGTCGATCGCGTTGGCGATGAAGTGCCATTTCGCATGCCTGTCGCGGGAGCTGATGGTCAACGAATCCTTGGAGATCTCATAGCCGTGCTCCGAGGCGATCTTGTGCAACGCATCCTCATGCGGGACAAAGCCCTTTTCGAACTCAACCGTGATGGCCACGCCGGCACGCGAAGGCAGCCAGTATTCAAGCTTGGCCACCCAGACCATGCAGCCGGCGGATAGAACCGTGAGCGATATGGCGGCGATGTAGAATCCGACGCCGACCAGGACCCCAACCGCCGCCGATGCCCAGATCGATGCTGCCGTCGTCAGTCCACGAATATTCAAGCCTTCTTTCATGATCACGCCGGCGCCAAGAAAGCCGATGCCGGTGACTACCCCTTGCACTACCCGGGTCGGATCCGGATTGAGAGGCATGCCGGCATGGCCGCCATACCAGAGCGCCGGATAACCGACGAACACGGTGAGCGCCGTCGATGCCATGCACACCAGGCCGTAGGTGCGCATGCCGGCAGCTCGTCCGTGATAGGCGCGCTCGTAGCCGATCAGCATCCCTAAAAACAGGGCGCCCAACAGGTTGCAAAAAATCAGGGCGTTCGCGGTTATTTCCGGGCCCGACCAATAGGCGGCCAATGCATCGGCTGAAAGCATGTTCATGTATCTTCTTTTAGATTTTTTATACTCCCAAAAGGGGAGAGACCGTGTTCAAGTTTATGCGCGCGGCTAACAGTTCGACTTTCTTTTGGCTCACGGCTCCAATTGCCCGGGCTAATTTTCCTGCCGCCGCGCAAGCGTGCAAGCCTTGATTCTATCAGCCGAATTGCCCATCGACAGCATATGCCAGGGCTTAGCTTGATGAATGTCTCAATGTCACGCCGCTCCGGAGCGCGGCAATGCTTCATGCCGGAGGCATGCGCTATCGCCTGCAAGATCCTGCGGCTGACACACCGCCTGCGATGCCGTAAGGTTCCTTGACCAGGAACAGGAACAGCTAAAACGCCTTGTCGGGCAAAAGCAGCTCGACCACAGTCAAGCTGCTACGTCCGTCAATGATCGTTCCTGCACCGTGCTGGTTGTGCCTGAGGATCGGCGGGTTGGTTTGCATTCGGTACGTAGTTCGGCACGCACCCCCAAGCGGGTACAACGCGGTACGTACCTGCTGCCAACCCGGCAATATCAGGTTCAATTTTCCGGTTCTCCGTGCGCCCAGGCTTTCGCTGCAACTAGACCATGGCCAGCAAGCCGTTGCTGATCGCATCAGGCGCCCTCACGACGACTCTTGCCTAGCCAGGCAAGCAGCCGCTTGAGCCATCATGAATTGGCACGACGCAGCCGACGGCAGGGGCGGACGTCCCGTCGAACTCTTCACGGCATCTTGCTGAGAATCCCGTTCATCTCGTCTGCGGAAAATGCGCGAAGTGTTTGCGTCCGGACATTTCCAGCAGCACCGAGGGACAGCCCGAATGCAGTGAAGGTGGCGTCGTCGGGCGCGTCGAAGGTCACCACTAAATCGTGATTCCCCAGCGTCCAGTAAATGTCTTTCATTTCAATACCGCACTTCTTTGCCATTTCGCGGACAGCAGCAGCTCGCTTAGTGGTGTCTTTCACGGTGCGAATTCCCTGGTCTGTGAAATTCGAGAGAACGATGTAAGTTGCCATGATGAGTCTCCTAGTCGGCTGGGGGAGACTACGCGTTGCCGAGGCGCGCAGAATAAGTTTTTTCGGCAATTAACTTGCCATGCAAGATGGCGTTTAGTGCATGAGCCTAAAAGGCCAACCCGGACCCAGGCAACAAGGAAAATCGCCTAAATTTTGACTGATACACCTGCACGGCTGAGCTGTCAATGTTCGAGTTTAGGTTGCAACTGGCGGTGCTGGTCGCCAAGATCGGCTGCGCCATTCTGGTCGACTGAGAGGAGCCGATCACTGTTGACGCGGACGATGTTGTTTCGCCGACCTGGACTGGCAGCCATGAATGACTTTGCCACCTCCCATCACGACCTGGTAAGACGGAGGTGGTGATAGAGGTGGATGCCGTGCTTGCTCTGCACGGTATTCATGACGCCATTAGTATGGACCATGTGCTGGTTGTGCCTGAAGTCCTTGTTGCCTTGCCGCGTAACAAATGATGGCTATCCGTTTCAGATTCGCTCGCATGTCGGGTTGTATGGCCGGCAATTGCAGTAATATTTTGACGGGCGGCAACTTGTTGAAGTCAATCTCAGAGCAGAAGGACTATCGCAATGAAAAAGACAGTCGTGGCTTTGTTGGCTGTTGCGGCAGTCGGGGTCATGTCGACTAACGCGAATGCTTCCACCACTATGGGTGTACCGCTGACAAGAAAACTTGAGCTACGATGCAACTGATGAAAACTCTCTATATTGATCACAATGTCCTGACTCATGAGGACAACTGGGAAAACTTGCGTGGAATCGTTGCTAATCACGACATACGCTTGGTTATCTCTGGCTGGAATATGATTGAAATTGAGCAAGGCGAAGATCGTGAACAAAAGGTTCGGCGAATAGAATTCATTTTGTCCTTAACGCCGATATACATCCATGAGATGCAAACTTTGCAAAGATACGAGTTGAGAAGCTTTCTCTGGTTGTATTTTTTTCGGGCGGGGATGTTCCCGTTCATTCCCTTTAAAGTCAGGTTTTCGTCGATCCTACTCGATGATTTCAACATTCGTGTCCGTGACGACTATTCGATGATGGACTATATGCAAACCGCGAAATTAGGTGACCTTGCGAGCATAGAAAAAGCTAAAAGCGATTTGGTTAATGTTCTGACTACGCTACAGAAGGCGGATCGACGAAGGCTGAAAGAACTAGATGAAACCATTTTCATCACTCACCTTAACACCCTTTTCCCAAAACAATGGCCGGACGGAACCTCAATCGTCCCTAAAGACTGGCTCAACATGGGGCGGTATTGTTACCAGAACCGAGAGAAGCTATATCGATCATCACCTGCGCTATTGGCTGAAAGTGCAATGGCGGATAAACGAAGACAGGACTCTACGAGAAAACCAAATCGGGGTGATGCAGCAGACCTGATGCACTGCACACTCGGGTTGGCGTACTGCGACTACTTTGTCACTGGCGATGGCTTTGCAGCGAAGTGCACCGAATATGCACAGAGTCAGCTTAAAGCTAAAGGGGTTCGCGCCGCTGCGCCATTTAAGTCTCTGCAAGCGTTTTGCGATCACCTTCGTTAGTGGCACAGCGCAAAAAAACTTGCAACGGCTTGGGTCAAGTCTTGCAATGACACATGACGCACTTCAATTTGCGATTTGTTAGTAGATGGCTCCTGCAAGCGGCCGCCGGATTAAGAGTCCGCTACTCTATTAAATTATTTGTGCCAAATTTTGGCTCATTTGAGCTGGAATATGGCTCATGAGTAAAATCAGCGATGCACGAGAGATGCTGTTGCCGTTTGAGAACCGCATCAAGTCGAAAAATAGTACTGACGATCAATGGTCCAACGGAATACCGGAGGAAACGGGAGGGGGAAATTATTTTCTTATTTCCGTCATGGGCGGACCCGAGATCCAGTTAATCGGCAAGCCTGCTGAGCATAGTGGAGCTCGATGATCTCGTAAAAATTGGGCGGCGCAGAATCTGGTCCTTTACCGAATTTGAGTTTGATGCCTACCTTCGCAGCGGCAAAGAGCTCTATTTAAAGATCAAGAATTACTCTCAAAAAATCCGTTCATGCTGACAAGCCGACCTTGATCGTCATACTCGCCATAGCTGATCCCGGTACCGATCGTTATATTCTCCTGCGTTTTCATTTCCCAGTTGGCGACGCTTTTTTGATGGTGCGACATAAAACAGGTCGTGACAAAATGGGCGCAGGGAATCTGCTGATGCAAGTTCTCCATGTAGCTGATCAGTTCATCCCACGATGTCGCGCGCACCAGCGGGTCCGTATAAACGGCGTTGTCGGCAAGCACCTCTGAAAATGTCGCCAGTCTTTCCGCCTTGCTTGTCATTTTCCAGGCAGAAGTATATTTTTCCCAGGTCTTCTCAAGATCTGCATTCATATCCGTTGTTCCTGTCGTGATCAATTTATCGGGATGGCGTAGTGCATGACTGACGCGTCGGAGCTGGGGTTGTAGTCCGCGCCATAGAACTCCAGATCGGTCGTATTGGCATGTCTTTTTCCGCTGCGCGGCAGCCAGGTCGAGTAAATATAGTTGATGGTGTTGTCGATCAAATTGACGGCGCCGTTGTGCATGAATTTGGCATAGGTGCACACGGGGATTTTGATCGCCAGCATCCCGTCCGGAATATCTGTGAGCGCGGTCACTTCAATCGCGCAAAAATATTCCAGTTCATCGCTGTTCTCTGTGATCTGCCTGACGACGCCGTAGCAAGTGCCGCCAACTGTGTGTTTGATTTCAGATAGCCGTGCAATGAATTGCTGCCACAGAGGCGGGAGCTTTTCACCGATATTGTTTTTCTCTGAATCGGTGCCAAAGAAGCTGGTCCTTAACCCGACAAGGTGCATTTCCTTTTGCTTGTAAATCTCGGGGACGGTATTCATCCTCTTGTTGATATGTTCCAGGTAGTCTTGATCGAACTTTACCTTTTGTGGGAAAGGGCGTTTCTTTCCTGCTTTGCGATATTCGGCCGGCGTCGTGTCAAACGCGGACTTGAACGCCCGTGTAAAGCTTTCCTGGCTTTCAAAATCCGCTTCCAATGCGATGTCGATGATTTTTTTGTCGCTGTTCAACAACTGCTCAAGTGCTTTCCCCAGCCTTCGCGAGCGGATGTAGTCCTTGACAGTATCACCTGTCAATCCTTTAAAGATGCGTTGGAAATGCCATTGGCTCAGCCCGGCTCCACTTGCTACGGCACTGATGGAAATCGGCTGCTCAAGATTGGCTTCGATGTAGTCGACGCCGCGTTGGATTTGATCGAGGTAGTTCATTGGTTCTCCTTAGTGAACCAATGATAAAAGGATTCAAATCCGGGGTTTTGATATTTTGTGCTCGATTTTGAGCTGCATGACAGCTGGCGTGTAGCCTTGAATATCGGGGCGGAGCTGAGGCGGACTTGGCTGCTGTTGGCCGCCGGATTGGGGTCAGCGTTGTCGTGAGGAATTGCAGATTTTCGGGACAAAAGAAAAGGGGCCACATTTGCATGTGGCCCCTTAGAATCTTGGCTCCCCGACCTGGACTCGAACCAGGGACCTGCGGATTAACAGTCCGTCGCTCTACCGACTGAGCTATCAGGGAATTGAAAGAAGCAGAATTATAGTCTTGAATCGGCTGCGTTGTCAAAGCTTTTTCTAAACTTTTCTACATCTCCCGAAGCGTTTGTTACAACTGCTTCGGGACCCGAATATTACAGGACTTTTGCGATTGCGGCGACAACATTGTCAATATTTTTTGAATTCAGCGCGGCGACGCAGATACGGCCTGTGTCGACAGCGTAGATCGAGAATTCGTCGCGCAGGCGTTCGACCTGGGCCTTGGTCAGGCCGGAGTAGGAAAACATGCCGCGTTGCTTGGTCACGAAATCGAAGTCGTGGCCTGGGGCCTGTTCTTTCAGTTTCTTGACCAGCAGGTGGCGCATTTCGCGGATGCGGACGCGCATGCCGGCCAGTTCTTCTTCCCACAGCTTGCGCAGCTCCGGCGACGACAGGGCGGTGGCGACTACCTGGCCGCCGTGGATAGGCGGATTGGAGTAGTTGGTGCGCACCACGCGCTTGAGCTGCGACAGCACGCGGCCGGCTTCTTCCTTGCTGGCGGCGACGATGCTCAGGGCGCCTACGCGTTCGCCATACAGCGAGAACGATTTCGAGAACGAGTTGGAGACGAACAGCGGGCCGCCGGCTTCGGTGAAGCGGCGCACTACCTGGCCGTCGGCTTCGATGCCGTCGCCAAAGCCTTGGTAGGCCATGTCGAGGAAGGGAATCAGGCCGCGCTGGGTGACGACTTCGATGACCTGGGTCCACTCGGCGTCGCTCAGATCGGCGCCGGTCGGATTGTGGCAGCAGGCGTGCAGCACGACGACCGAGCCGCTCGGCATGGTCTTCAGCGCGTCCAGCATGCCGCTGAAGTTGACGCCGCGTGTGCTTGGATCGTAGTAAGGATAGTTGTTGACGGTGAAGCCGGCCGATTCAAACAGGGCGCGGTGGTTTTCCCAGCTTGGGTCGCTGATCCAGACTTGCGCGTCGGCGGCGGCGAAGCGCTTGAGGAAATCGGCGCCCAGTTTCAATGCGCCGGTGCCGCCGATGGCCTGCACGGTGATAGCACGTTTCTCTTGCACGACGGCGCTGTCGGCGCCGAATACCAGTTCTTGCACAGCCTTGTCGTAAGCGGCCAGGCCTTCGATCGGCAGGTAGGTGCGCGGCGACAGTTTTTCGATCAGCTGCGCTTCCGCTTTTTGCACGCACTCCAGCAGCGGCACCTTGCCGTTATCATCGTAGTAGACGCCGACGCCGAGGTTGGTTTTGCCTGGATTCTGATCCGCATTGAAACCTTCGGTAATGCCGAGGATGGGATCGCGCGGCGCCATTTCGATGGCGGTGAAGAGGGAGGCTGAAAGAGGTGCGTTCATCGTGATAACATAAAAAGTTGGCTGCAAAGCGTTTCTTGTAGCCGGGTTGAATGCTGTGCCGGGTCACGAATACATCGCTGATCGGCGCGGATTTACTGCCGTCTATTTTACCAAAGGTCGAGGCCCATGGCTGACATATCACAGGTTCCCAGTACCGTCGACGAGTCCAAGATCGTCACTTTTCCCAATTCGCCTTATAAATTGTTCCAGCCCTTCCAGCCGGCCGGCGACCAGCCTGCGGCCATCGAGAAGCTGGCCGAAGGCGTGGGAGATGGCTTGTTTTACCAGACTTTGCTGGGGGTGACCGGCTCTGGCAAGACTTATACGATGGCTAACGTGATCGCCCGCATGGGGCGGCCGGCCATCGTCTTCGCGCCCAACAAGACGCTGGCGGCGCAGCTGTACAGCGAGTTCCGCGAGTTTTTCCCGCACAACGCGGTGGAGTATTTCGTCAGCTACTACGATTACTACCAGCCGGAGGCGTATGTACCGCAGCGCGACTTGTTCATCGAGAAAGATTCCTCGATCAACGAGCATATCGAGCAGATGCGCCTGTCGTGCACCAAATCGCTGATGGAACGGCGCGATGTGGTCATTGTGGCAACGGTGTCGGCCATCTACGGTATCGGTAATCCCAACGAATACCATCAGATGATCCTGACCTTGCGCGCCAAGGACAAGGTCAGCCAGCGCGATGTGATCGCGCGCTTGATCCAGATGCAGTACACGCGCAATGAAATCGATTTCGGCCGCGGCACCTTCCGCGTGCGCGGCGACACCATCGATGTGTTTCCTGCGGAGCATGCCGAGCTGGCTGTACGCATCGAAATGTTCGACGATGAAATCGACAACCTGCAGCTGTTCGATCCGCTGACTGGCCGCGTGCGCCAGAAGATTCCGCGCTTCACGGTTTATCCCGGCTCGCACTACGTGACGCCGCGCGCCACCGTGCTGCGCGCCATCGACACTATCAAGGAAGAGCTGCGCGACCGCCTGGAGTTTTTCCGTAAGGAAAATAAGTTGATCGAAGAGCAGCGCATCGAGCAGCGCACTCGCTTCGACCTGGAAATGATGCAGGAAATCGGCTTCACCAAAGGCATCGAAAACTATTCGCGGCACCTGAGCGGCGCCTTGCCGGGCGAACCGCCGCCGACCCTGGTCGACTACCTGCCGCCGGATGCGCTGATGTTCCTGGATGAGTCGCACGTGCTGATCGGCCAGTTGAACGCGATGTACAACGGCGACCGCTCGCGCAAGACCAACCTGGTGGACTACGGTTTCCGGCTGCCGTCGGCGCTGGACAACCGGCCGCTGCGTTTCGATGAATTCGAAGGCAAGATGCGGCAGACGATTTTCGTGTCGGCTACGCCTGCCGACTATGAAAACCAGCATGCCGACCAGGTGGTGGAGCAGGTGGTGCGGCCGACCGGCCTGATCGATCCTGCCATCGAAGTGCGGCCGGCCCTCAGCCAGGTGGACGACCTGATGAACGAGGCCAATGCGCGCATCAAGAAGAACGAACGGATATTGGTCACGACGCTGACCAAGCGCATGGCCGAACAGCTCACCGAATTCCTGAGCGATAACGGCATCAAGGTGCGCTATCTGCACAGCGATATCGAAACCGTGGAGCGGGTCGAAATCATCCGCGATCTGCGTCTTGGAACGTTCGACGTGCTGGTGGGGATCAACCTGCTGCGCGAAGGCCTGGATATTCCTGAAGTGTCGCTGGTGGCGATCCTGGATGCCGACAAGGAAGGCTTCCTGCGTTCCGAGCGCAGCCTGATCCAGACCATCGGCCGTGCCGCCCGTAACCTCAACGGCACCGCTATCTTGTATGCGGATCGCATGACCGATTCGATGCGCCGCGCGATCGATGAAACCGAGCGCCGCCGCAACAAGCAGATTGCCTTCAATACCGCCAACGGCATCACGCCGATCGGCATCAGCAAGCAGATCAAGGAATTGATCGATGGCGTCTACAGCCCGCAGGAAGCGCGCGAAGAGCTGAATGCGGCGCAGGAGCAGGCCAAGTACGAGGCGATGAGCGAGAAGCAGGTGAGCAAGGAAATCAAGCGCCTGGAAAAGCAGATGGTCGATCACGCCAAGAACCTGGAGTTCGAAAAAGCCGCGCAGGTGCGCGACCAGCTGCATGTGCTGAAGCAGCAACTGTTCGGTGCGCCCGGCGCGGACAATATTGCGCTGTAACGCCAGCGCTGTTGAGTGAGTTGGTGCGTCGCCCCGCGCATGCGGAGCAACTTGTTGCTTTGTGTGTTTAAACTGTATTTTTTTAATGGCTTATGACTGATTTTCTACCCGCTTCAATCCGCGCCGCCTTGAATGGCGTGCATCCCTCCTGGCTCGCGATCCTGGAAACCGGCCTGCGCGCCGTGGCGCAAGCGAGTCCGACGTACTTGCAGGATCTGGCCGCGGCCGACTACCTGCCGACCGAAGGCCGCATGTTTGCCGCCTTCACCCAGCCGCTGCAGGCGGTCCGTTATGTGCTGGTAGGCGAGGGTCCCTATCCGCGCGCCGCCAGCGCCACCGGCGTCTGCTTCATGGACGGCGCGGTCGGCTCCCTGTGGTCCGACAAGGGTTTGTCCAAGCAGGTGAACCGCGCTACCTCGCTGCGCAATTTCATGAAGATGCTGCTGGTGGCCGATGGCCAGCTGGCCATCGAAAGCACCACCGGGGATGCGATGTCCGGCGTGGCGCAGCAGGCGCAACTGCCCGGCTCGCCGGCGATCCAGCTGCTGGCGGACTTGCAGGACAACATGGTGGGGCAAGGATTCCTGTTGCTGAATGCGTCGCTGGTGTTCCGCTCCGACGTGCCGCCGGTGAAGGATGCCAAGGCCTGGCAGCCCTTCATGCAGGCGGTGCTGCAGGGTCTGGCGGCCGCTGCCGAAGGTCGTGGCGCGGCGCTGCCGACGCTGGTGCTGTGGGGGAAAATCGCCGAGCAGCTGAATGCCTATGCGGTCACCGCGCAGTTCCCGAAGGCGGTCGCCGAGCATCCCTACAATCTCAGCTTTATCGGCAACGTCGGCATGCAAGCCCTGTTCGGGCCGATGCGGTTGCTGAAGCGCGCGCAGTAGGCGCGCTTCACGATGCTAGCCCGGGCTGGCCCAGGCTTAAATCATTAAATAATTAAATTAAATCAGGCTCATCTGGCGCAGGTCGGTTTCGGCCTGGGCAGCGGTCTTGTCCGCCTCTGGCTCCGCTTCCGGTTCCGGCGCAAAGTCGAACTGCGGAGCGGCAGGCGCCTTTTTCGGTGCAGGGGCGGGCGCCGGCTTGACCCGCTTGCTGCCCACCGCGGCAGTGGACAGCCAGCGCTTGAGCATGTCGTCGAACAGCGCCAGCATTCCTTCCGGCACTTCCTGGGTATAAGCCTGGCGAATCACGATGCCGTCCCACATCGCGGTCAGCAGCAGCGCCGCCTGCTGGGCATCGAGCGCAGTGTCGATCTGGCCGCGTTCCTGGGCGGTGCGCAGCATGTCTGCCAGGCCGTCCACCCATTCCGTCTCCGCCTTCTTGATCACCGCGCCGACGCGCTTGCTGCGCAAGCCTTCGGCATAGATTTCCGTCATCAGGCCGGCGTCGCTGACCGCCGCGTAACGCTGGGCGAAAGCGCGGGTGATGGCGGACAAGGCTTGCGGCAGGTCGTCGGTGTCGTGGAATTCCGACAGCATGGTGCGCGCCTGGCGCCGCTCATCCTCCGCCATGGCCGCGATGATGGCATCCTTGCTGGTGAAATAGCGATACACCGCGCCTGGTCCCAGGCCTACTTCGGTACAGATTTCCTGCATCGAGGTCTGGTGGAAGCCGTTCTTGCGGAAACACTTGCCGGCGGACTTCAGGATGTCGACGCGCTTCTGGTCGGCTCTCTGGGTCGGTGATTGCGGTGTCTTGGATTTGCGGATGGCCATGCTAAGCGTGTCGAAAGAGTACTGTGCGGGAGGGTCGACATTATAGGTTTAAGCGTCGCTTCCTTGCATAAATTTTTTGCAGGAAACGATTTTTCCCTGCTGCCGCTCTATAAGAAATGCCTCATTTTTCCCTGAAATCAGGGCTTTTCGGCATACCCCGCATTTCCGTGGTTGATTAAATGGCAATCGCCTTGAAAGCCATGGCTGGCGCGGGATTCCGGGAATCGGGTAATACCTGACGGATTCACTCAAGTTTGGTATACTGTCGTCACACTTCGCTTTTCCTGAACGGAAGGCGCGGATAGATAGGTTTAAGAGCGGAGATTACATGCGTCTGACGACAAAAGGCCGGTTTGCGGTAACTGCGATGATCGATTTGGCATTGCGCCAGGGCAAGGGTCCTGTGACCTTGTCCGCCATCAGCGAGCGGCAAGAGATTTCCCTATCGTATCTGGAACAATTGTTCGGTAAGTTGCGCCGTCACCAGATTGTCGAATCCGTACGTGGGCCAGGCGGCGGATACAACCTGGCGCGCAAGGCGGAAGACGTCACTGTGGCCGATATCATCATCGCGGTCGACGAGCCGCTGGATGCGACCCAGTGCGGCGGCAAGGAAAATTGCCATAGCCCGGACCACGAAGGCGGCAGCCGCTGCATGACGCACGATCTGTGGTCGACCCTGAACGCCAAGATGGTCGAATATCTGGATTCGGTGTCGCTGAAGGATTTGGTGGATCAACAACATGCGCAGCAGCACGCGCAGCAAAAGAAGACCCTGGAACAAAATGTGGTGGTGATGCACCGGTCCCACCTGGTTGCTTGATTGGAGCTCAAAATAGTATGAACGCACCCTTGGAAAAAAGCCTGATAGACACATTGAAGGCGCCTCACTTCCCGATTTACATGGATTATTCGGCAACCACGCCGATCGATCCACGTGTTGCCGACAAGATGATTCCCTACCTGCGCGAGCAGTTCGGCAATCCGGCTTCGCGCAGCCACATGTATGGCTGGTCCGCTGAAAAAGCCGTCGAAGACGCGCGCGAGCAGGTCGCCAAGCTGGTCAACGCCGATTCGCGCGAGATCATCTGGACTTCCGGCGCCACCGAAGGCAACAACCTGGCGATCAAGGGCGCGGCCAATTTCTACAAGACCAAGGGCAAGCACATCATCACCGTCAAGACCGAACACAAGGCGGTGCTGGACGTGGTGCGCGAACTGGAGCGCCAGGGTTTCGAGGCGACTTACCTGCAACCGCAGGACAACGGCCTGATCACGCTGGAACAGCTGGAAGCGGCGATCCGCCCGGACACCATCCTGATCTCGGTCATGTTGGTGAACAATGAAATCGGCGTGATCCAGCCTATAGAAGAAATCGGCGAACTGTGCCGCCAGAAGGGCATCATTTTCCATTGCGACGCGGCGCAAGCCACCGGCAAGGTCGTGATCGACCTGGAAAAATGGAAAGTCGACCTGATGACTTTCACAGCGCACAAGACTTACGGTCCGAAGGGCGTCGGCGCCCTGTATGTGCGGCGCAAGCCGCGCGTGCGCCTGGAAGCGCAGATGCACGGCGGCGGCCACGAGCGCGGCCTGCGTTCGGGCACTTTGCCTACCCACCAGATCGTCGGCATGGGCGCGGCCTTTGAAATCGCCCGTGAAGAAATGGATGAAGAAATCGTCCGCATCAAGGCGCTGCGCGACCGCCTGGCGGCCGGCCTGCAAACGATCGAAGAAGTGTATGTCAACGGCGACATGGCGCACCGCGTGCCGCACAACCTGAATGTCAGCTTCAACTATGTTGAAGGCGAATCGCTGATCATGGCGATCAAGGACATCGCGGTCTCGTCCGGCTCGGCCTGCACCTCGGCCAGCCTGGAGCCGTCGTACGTATTGCGCGCGCTGGGCCGCAGCGACGAATTGGCGCACAGCTCGATCCGCTTCACCATCGGCCGTTTCACGACCGAAGAAGACATCGATTTCACGATTGAACTGATCAAGACCAAGGTTGCGAAACTGCGTGAGCTGTCGCCGCTGTGGGATATGTATAAAGACGGGATCGATATCAGTACGATCCAATGGGCGGCGCACTAAGCTATTTCTCTGCGGCTGGTTGAGTCTTCAGCGCCGCAGCATCATACAAGGAGCAACAAAATGTCTTACTCAGCAAAAGTTTTGGACCACTACGAGAATCCACGCAATGTCGGCGCCTTTGAAAAAGGCGACGAGACTGTAGGCACCGGCATGGTCGGTGCGCCTGCTTGCGGCGACGTCATGAAATTGCAGATCAAGGTCGGAGCCGACGGCATCATCCAGGACGCCAAGTTCAAGACCTACGGCTGCGGCTCGGCGATTGCTTCGTCGTCGCTGGTGACCGAATGGGTCAAGGGCAAGACCTTGGATCAAGCCATGTCGATCAAGAACACCCAGATCGCCGAAGAACTGGCGCTGCCGCCGGTCAAGATCCACTGCTCGATCCTGGCGGAAGATGCAATCAAGGCCGCGGTCGATGATTACAAGGCCAAGCACGGCGAGCAGAAGCAAGCGGCGTAATTACCAGCTGTTATCGTTCCCTCGGCTGTCCCGAACAGGACAGCCGAGGGAACGAGTGAACACCAGAAAAGAGATCGACGGCATATGGCAATCACACTTACGGAAAAAGCGGCGAAGCATATCAACCGCTATATCGAGCGGCGCGGCAAGGGCATCGGCCTGCGTTTCGGCGTGCGCACCACCGGCTGCTCGGGGCTGGCTTACAAGCTGGAATACGTGGATGAGAAGACGGATGAAGACGCCGTGTTCGAATCGCACGGGATCCAGGTGTTTGTCGATCCCAAGAGCTTGCCGTATATCGACGGTACCGAGCTCGACTTTGCCCGCGAAGGCTTGAACGAAGGCTTCAAGTTCTATAACCCGAACGTCAAGGACGAGTGCGGCTGCGGCGAGAGTTTCCGTATCTGACGCCGGCGCACTAGCCGCCGGGTTGCATCACGCTGGATTAGATGGACGACCAAGCCTGTTGATGTACGACAGGCTTTTGTTTTATAGCCGGACCCATGCAGATGGCCGGCCACTTCGGGCCAGGCGACGCCAGCCCAGGCTACTTGAAAACCATGCAAAATCACTTCGAACTGTTCCAACTGCCGCAACACTTCACGCTGGACATGACGGCGCTGGACCAGGCCTACCACGAGGTGCAGAACCAGACGCATCCGGACCGCTTCGTCAACGCCACTGCCGCCGAAAAGCGCGTGGCGATGCAATGGACCACGCGCGCCAATGAAGCCTACCAGGTCCTGAAAAGCCCGTTCAAGCGCGCCGCCTACCTGTGCGAGCTGAACGGCGTCGCGCTGCAGGCGGAGTCGAACACGGCCATGCCGGCGGCTTTCCTGATGCAGCAGATGGAGTGGCGCGAAACGCTGGACGATGCGCGCGCCGTCAAGAACGTGGCAGCGCTGGAGCAGCTGGACCGCGAATTGCGCGCCGCCCGCAGGGCCGATCTGCTGGAGATCGGCAAACTGCTGGATGCCGGCGATTTCGAGAAGGCGGCGCAACTGGTGCGGCAGCTGATGTTCCTGGACAAGTTCGGCAACGAAATCGGCAATGCCTTCGCCATCCTTGAATCCTGATTAATCCGTTTATTTCAATTTCATCCTTCGCCGAGTAATAGCATGCCCGAAATCTGGTTGTTCCTGATCGCTGCAATGACACTGACCCTGGCGCCTGGGCCGGACAATATCTATGTGCTGACGCGCGGCATCGCCCAGGGCCGCAAGGCCGGGCTGGTGTCGGCGCTGGGCTTCAGCTCGGGCCTGATTTTCCATACCATGCTGGCGGTGCTGGGTTTCGCCGCGCTGATCAAGGCTTCGCCGCTGGCGTATTCGCTGCTGCGCTATGCCGGCGCCGGCTACCTGATCTATATCGGCGTGCGCACCCTGCGTTCGCACTCGGCCATCCAGCTCAACAGCGGCGCTGCTGCGGCGCCGATGAAGCTGTCGCGCATCTATTGGCAAAGCGTGATCGCCAATATCCTGAATCCGAAAGTCACGCTGTTCTTCATCGCCTTCCTGCCGCAGTTCGTGAATGCAGGCGCCGGCCATATTCCGGCGCAGATGCTGCTGCTGGCGGCAATATTCATCCTGCAGGCGCTGGCCATTTTTAGCGTGGTCGCTCTGTTTTCCGGCATGGTCGGCGCGTTCTTCCAGCGCAAGAAATCGGCCGCGGCCATCATGAACCGTTTGGCGGGCGGTGCGTTTATCGGACTCGGCATACGCATCGCTTTGCCGCAATAAGCAATCGCCAGCAATCGACAGCAATCAACAGCAATCAACGAAAAGCAAGACACCCCCTATGGCACTTTTGCAAATCTCAGAACCTGGCATGTCCACCGCACCGCATCAGCATCGGCTGGCGGTGGGGATAGACTTGGGCACCACCAATTCGCTGGTGGCGACGGTCCGCAACAGCATTCCCGAAGTGCTCAACGACGAAGCCGGCCGGCCTTTGCTGCCGTCGATCGTGCGCTATCTGCCGAACGGCAATGCCCACATCGGCTACAAGGCGCAGGCAGCCCAGACCACCGATCCCAAGAACACCATCCTGTCGGTCAAGCGTTTCATGGGACGCGGCCTGAAGGACATCGCCTACGCCGAAAACCTGCCTTACGATTTCCTCGATGTGCCTGGCATGGTGCAGCTCAAGACAGTGGCAGGGGTCAAGAGCCCGGTGGAAATCTCGGCGGAAATCCTGGCGACCCTGCGCCAGCAGGCGGAAGACGCGCTGGGCGACGACCTGGTCGGCGCCGTGATCACCGTGCCGGCGTATTTCGACGATGCACAGCGGCAGGCCACCAAGGACGCAGCCAAGCTGGCCGGCCTGAACGTGCTGCGCCTGCTGAACGAACCGACGGCGGCGGCGATCGCCTACGGCCTGGACAACGCCTCGGAAGGCGTCTACGTGGTCTACGACCTCGGCGGCGGCACTTTCGATATCTCTATCCTGAAGCTCACCAAGGGCGTGTTTGAAGTGCTGGCCACCGGCGGCGATTCGGCGCTGGGCGGCGATGATTTCGACCACAGGCTGATTTGCTGGATCAGCAAGGAAGCCGCGCTGGCGCCCTTGTCCGATGAGGATACCCGGATACTGATGGTCAAGGCGCGCGAAGCCAAGGAGCTGCTGTCGACCAAGGCCGAGGTGACCATCGACGCCGTCCTGAATTCCGGCGAGCGCGTGCACCTGGTGCTGACCTCTGAAACATTCGACGAGATCACCCAGCATCTGGTGGTCAAGACTTTGACGCCAACCCGCAAGGCGTTGCGCGATGCCGAACTGAGCGTCGATGATGTCGATGGCGTCGTGCTGGTCGGTGGCGCCACGCGCATGCCCAGCATCCGCAAGGCAGTCGGCGATTATTTCCAGACTACGCCGCTGGCGAATATCGATCCTGACAAAGTGGTCGCGCTGGGCGCGGCGATCCAGGCCAATCTGCTGGCCGGCAACCGCGCTCCCGGCGACGACTGGCTGCTGCTGGATGTGATTCCTTTGTCGCTGGGCATAGAAACCATGGGCGGCCTGGTGGAGAAGGTCATTCCGCGCAACTCGACCATTCCCTGCGCCCGCGCCCAGGAATTCACCACTTTCAAGGATGGCCAGACCGCAATGGCGATCCAGGTCCTGCAAGGCGAACGCGAGCTGGTCAGCGATTGCCGTTCGCTGGCCAAGTTCGAGCTGCGCGGGATTCCGCCGATGGCGGCCGGCGCCGCACGCATTCGGGTGACTTACCAGGTCGACGCCGATGGCTTGCTGTCGGTATCGGCGCGCGAACTGCGCTCCGGCGTGGAAGCATCGATCAGCGTCAAGCCGTCTTACGGCCTGGCTGACGACGACATCGCCCGCATGCTGCAAGAGTCGTTTGCCTCAGCCGATGTCGACATGCAGGTGCGCGCCTTGAAAGAAGAACAGGTGGAAGCCGAACGCATCGTGCTGGCCACGGAATCGGCCTTGCAGAGCGATGCCGCGCTGTTGTCGGCGGCAGAGCAGGACGCAATTGCAGCCTTGATCGCGGCTGTCCGCGAACAAGCGCAAGGCAGCGACCACGTGGCCATCAAGGCGGCGGTCGATGCGCTGGCGCACGGCACCGAGGAATTCGCCGCGCGCCGCATGGACCGCAGCGTCCACGATGCATTGACCGGCAAGACGCTGGACCAGGTGTCGTAAATAATTGCAGAATAATTTCAGATAGCAGACCCAACTTATTCCCGAGGTAAACCAAGTGCCCCAAATCGTCGTATTGCCCCATCCTACCTATTGCCCAGAGGGCGTTGTGATTGAAGCCCCGCGCGGACAGTCGGTCTGCGATGCCTTGCTCGACCATGACATCGAGATCGAGCACGCCTGCGAAAAATCCTGCGCCTGCACTACCTGCCACGTCGTGGTGCGCGAAGGCTTTGCCTCGCTCGGCGAGCTGGAGGACAAGGAAGAAGACTTGCTGGACATGGCATGGGGACTGGAAGCGACTTCGCGCCTGTCCTGCCAGGCCATCCTCGGCGAGGAAGACCTAGTGGTCGAGATTCCCAAGTACACGATCAACCACGCCAGCGAAAACCACTAAGCGGGAGCAGCGCCATGAAATGGATAGACTCGCAACAGATTGCGGAAGCCCTGTACGACAAATTCCCGGACGTCGATCCGGAAAAGATCCGCTTCACCGATTTGCACAACTGGGTGCTGGAGCTGGACGATTTCGACGATGATCCCAAGCATACCGGCGAGAAAATCCTGGAAGCGATACAAGCAGCCTGGATAGAAGAAGCCCGATAAACGCCGGCCCGATAAAAAACCCGCTGTCGCTACATCAATAGCGACAGCGGGTTTTTATTTGGGGCAGCGGTTTTAGCCGCGGCCTTCCAGATGGCCGTTGACCACCCGGACCGGATCACCGACGCGCCAGCCCTGGCTGGATTGCGGGAAAGTACGGACCTTGCCGTCTTCCATGCGCACCACGACCTGATAGGTGGTGTTGGTGCGGGTGCGTTTTTCCACTTCGTTGCCGGCAAAGCCGCCGCCGACAGCACCGGCGACAGTTGCCAGCGTGTTGCCGTTGCCGTGGCCGACCTGGTGGCCTAGCACACCGCCCAATACCGCGCCGGCTGCAATGCCCAGGCCGCTAGGCGGGGCTGCGTGCTGGATCGCCTGGATCGATTCAACCTGGCCGCAGCTATGGCAGATGGCTGGCTGCGACGGCGCGGACTGGCGCGGCGCCTGTGCATATTCAGGACGCTGGACGGGCTGCTGTTGCGGCTGCTGGGCTTGCATCGGCGGCTGCGCGTAATTGCCGTTCTGGCCGCCTTGCTGCATGCCGTTGTTCATCGGCTGCTGCTGCTGCTGCTGCTGCTGAGGCTGTTGTTGCGCTTGTTGTTGCGCTTGTTGTTGCTGCTGGTTGTAGTCGGCAGAGCCTGGCGCCAGCGCGGCGACAGAGGCCGGCGTCGACTGCGAGCTAGGGAACAAGCCGGTCATCGCGGCCACGCCAACCAGGCTGGCCAGCGTTACTGCCACGGCCGCGGTAGCGACCAGCGGGTGAATGCGGTTGTTTGGTTTCGGGTTGTCCATTATTACCTCCAGAAAATCTTTTGTTTGTTGAGTAATGTCATTATCAAAGCTTCACAGGCTGAACACTAGGTTGATAATGTGTCAGATGTATCCTTATGTAACGATTTTACGCCTGAAGGAAACATTTTACTGGGGGAAATGGGGTTGCCGGATGGAAATCGGCATATGCGGCGTTTTAACCACGGGCCAGGCTGTGCCGGCCCGGGCTGGAACGCCAGGCGAGATTAGAAGGTATGACTCATGCCGACCGCATAGCCGGTGACATTGGCCTTGATTTTTTCGCGGTACAGATCGCTGTATAAACTGGTGCGCTTGGACAGCGGATGACTATAGCCCACGCTGACCTTGTGGCTGCCGCTGTCCTGGTTGCGCCCGTAGCCGGCCTTGATGGTGTCGGCGCCGACGGCGTAGGTGGCCGCCAGCACCGTCAGCCGTTCGCTGCTCCTGCCGGCTGCTGCCGCGTTGACCCCGACCAGCTTGGTGCGGGCATAGGAGCCCATGATCACCAGCCCGCCGAAACCGTAGGAGCCGCCCAGGAAGTAGATATTGTCGTTATTGTCATTGCGCTCATAGGACACCATGGCGCCTGCCGCGCCTTTGCCGTAGTTGAGCGAAATGCCGAGATTGCGCGTTTTAGCCAGCGGATTTCTTTCAACCTCGCCGGCCACTGCAAAGCGGAAGCCGGAAAAATCCGGTGAATCGTAGAACACGCCGTTGCTGATGCGGGCGAAATTGGCGTAGCCGAGGGCGGCGTCGCTGATGCCGTCGCTGCTGTAGCTGCCGGTCTGGTAGCTGGCCAGCGAGCCGTTGAAGCCGCTGTTGTACCAGGGCTCGAACAGCCAGATGTTGTTCCACAAGGGCGTCACCGCGCGGCCGATGCGCAGGCTGCCGGCGCTGCTTTTGAGGCCGACCGTGCTTTCACCCTGGAAGAAGGTAGTGGGGCGTTCCTGGGCGCCGGTGCCCGGTATGAAGCGGGTTTGCAGATTGAAAATGGCGGCCAGGCCGTCTCCCAGGTCTTCCTGGCCCTTGAAGCCCAGCCAGTTGTTGTAGCCGCGTCCCATGACGACAGCGCCGCCGCTTTCCTTGCCGATCGATACATCCAGGTTGCCATACATGGTCACGCTGGTTTGCGCCTGCGCCGGCGATGCCGCCGCCGCGAGCAGGACAAGTCCCAATGTGAGCGCGCGGCAGTGCATGTGCCGGCTGCCGGCGCGATTCAGATTTATCATGTTTTGTCTCCGTGTCGTTATAGGTTTTTTGAGCGCGCACGCTGCGAGCCGGCTTATCTTCTGTGATAACGCGGATGTTTCCCAACGCAATTATTAGATGGGCCCATCGCATATTCAGATAAGTCCTACAGGCGCATGGGCAAGCGGCCGGATGGCGGCGGCGCGCCGTCCACAGCGTGTGCAGAGAAAGGAATTCCGGAGGGATTTGCCAGTAGAATGTCAGGCACAGCAGTGCATGAAATACAGACAACGCGCTGCCAAGATAACTACATCACAGGAGATACCCATGGACCGTCGCTGCCTGCCATTAAATGCATTGCGCGCTTTCGAGGCGGCCGGCAAGCACCTGAGCGTGACCGCCGCGGCCAACAGCCTGTTCGTCTCGCAGAGCGCCGTCAGCCGCCATATCCTGACGCTGGAAGCCTTGCTCGGCGTGAAGCTGTTTGAACGCAAGCACCAGCACCTGGAGCTCACTGAAGCAGGGCGGGCGCTGCTGCCGGTGGTGAACAAGTCCTTCGACCGCATCGAGCATGTGCTGAAAGACATTCTCAAGGACGGCGCCGAGTCGCGCCGCGTGCTGCACATCCAGATGCCGTCGACCTTTGCGCATAACCTGGCGGTGCCGATCCTGCGCGAATTCAGGAATATCTTTCCGGACGTGATGCTGGACCTGGTGATCCCCAACAAGGTCGGCATGCCGGATATCAACAGCGATATCGCGGTGGTGTATTCCAAGCCTGAAGTCAACGACCTGATCGCCGACCTGCTCTGGCATGTGCGGCTGACGCCGCTATGCCATCCCTGCCTGCTGCAGGCGGCCAACGCCGCCAGCCTGGCGGACTTCGTGGCCGGCAACGAGATCGTGCACGTGATCCTGGAAGGGCAGCCGCGGCATCGCCTGTGGGACCGTTTCGTGCGGCAGGCGGAATTGCCCAAGGTATCGGTAGATCGCGGCCTGGTGTTCGAGACCGCCAACCTGGCGGCGCAGTATGCGATGAGCGGCACCGGCATCGCCTTGCTCGATCCCTTGCTGTTCCAGGACGAGCTGTGCAGCGGCGCGCTGGTGCAGCCGTTCGACGCCTGGGTCGACGACGGCTACGGCTACTACCTGCTGACCCATTCCGACGATCTGCTGGACGAAACGATTGCCTCGTTCCGCTCCTGGATGATCCAGCGCTTCGCCAATTCTTCGCTGGAGCTGCAGCACCTGGTGCGGCGCACCGGCCTGCCTGCCGCCGCGGCGCAGGCCTAGGCCGGCTGGCTGCCGCCGCTGGAGCGCCGTTCGACGAAGCGCCTGACGTAATCGTCGGCAGGGCGGTTGAGAATGTCGTCGGCGCTGCCGACCTGCACCAATACGCCGTCGCGCAAGATGGCGATCTGGGCGCCGATATGGATCGCTTCATCCAGGTCGTGGGTGATGAAGACGATGGTCTTGTTGAAGCGCTCCTGCAGCACCAGCAGCTGGTCCTGCATTTCCGCGCGTATCAGCGGATCGAGCGCGCTGAAGGCTTCGTCCATCAGGATGATGTCGGTATCGGCCGCCAGCGCCCGCGCCAGGCCGACCCGCTGGCGCATGCCGCCCGACAGCTGGTCCGGATAGGCCTTGGAATAGCCCTTCAGGCCGACCCGTTCCAGCCACTCCTGGGCCCGTTCATGCGCCTCTTTCTTTTTCACGCCGCGCGTCAGCAGGGCAAAGGCGGTATTGTCCAGCACCGACCAGTGCGGCAGCAGGCCGAAACTCTGGAACACCATGCTGATCTTGTTGCGGCGCAGCTGGCGCAAGCCGTCGGCATCGAGCGTCAGGATGTTTTCGCCGTCGATCAGGATTTCGCCCCGGGTCGGATCGATCAGGCGGTTGAAATGCCGCACCAGGGTCGACTTGCCGGACCCGGAAAGGCCCATGATGACGGAGATCTTCGCTTCCGGAATCTCCAGTGAAATATCGCGCAGGCCGACATTGCAGCCGGTCTGCTGCAGGACTTCCGCCTTGCTCTTGTCCTGCCGCAGCAGGTCCAGCGCGGTTGCGCAATCTGCGCCAAACACTTTGTAGATGTTGCGTACTGAAATCTTGCTTGGAGTCGTGTGTGCTTGATTCATGATTTATTCCGGCTTGGTCAGTTGCGAGCGCTGGCGGCGGTTCATGCCGTAGGCCTGGGTGATGCGGTCGATCACGATCGCCAGGATGACGACGGCTACGCCGGCGTGGGCGCCCTTGCCGAAATCGAGATTGGTCAGCCCTTGCAGGATATCCTCGCCCAGGCCGCGCGCGCCGATCATCGAAGCCACCACCACCATGGCCAGCGCCAGCATGGTGGTCTGGTTGATGCCTGCCATGATGCTGGGGCGCGCCAGCGGCAGCTGTACCCACATCAGCAGCTGGAACTTGGTGGTGCCGAAGGACCAGGCGGCGTCGCGGGTTTCCTGGTCGACCTGGCGGATGCCCAGCTCGGTCAGGCGTATCAGCGGCGGCAGCGCGTAGATCACGGTGGCCAGCACTGCAGGCACCTTGCCGATGCTGAACAGCATCACCGCCGGCAGCATGTAGACGAACATGGGAAAGGTCTGCATCACATCCAGCAGCGGCAGCAGCAGGCGCGAGAGCAGCTTGCTGCGCGCCATCATGATGCCGATGGGGATGCCGATGACCAGCGAAATGATGATGGAGACCAGCATGATGCTGAGCGTCTGTATGGTCTTTTCCCACAAGCCCAGGCAGCCGATGAAATACAACGCCAGCACGAAAGCCAGGCTCAGGCGCACCCGGCGCAGGGCGTGATAGCTAATCAGGCCGACCGCCGCCAGCACCAGCCAGGGCGGTATCGATTGCAGGAAACTTTCCAGCGGCACCATCAGGTAGCGCAGCATGAAGGTGGAAATGTCATGCAGGCCGTCGCCGTACTTCTGGACGATGCTGCTGATACCGGAATTTAAGACTTCGGAAAATGAAATCGGGATAAAGAATTCGACAGACATGCTGATTCCTTCTGAAAGCACGATGTTGCAAGCCGATGGCGAGCGGGTGCGGCGAATACGATGAGATGGCCAGAGGCGGGATCAAGCCCGCTGCCAGCATAGCGCAGCAGCAGGCCTGAGGGGGAGTTGCTTACAGCTTGGTTTCGACTTTTTGCGCGACGTCGGCCGGCACCCACTGCGTCCACAGCGCTTTGTTCTTTTGCAGAAACTCCTTGGCCAGCACGGAACCGCCGACCTTACGCTCGCCCATTTCGGTGATCGCATGGTTGACGATGTCGGCCGGCACCGAGAGCTTGCTGAAGAAGGCGATGATGTCCGGCGCGCCCTTGATGAACGGGGTAGAGACGCCGATGGTCAGCTTGAAGGACGGCGTGCCGGTGCCGCAGACATCGTCGGTGGTGCTGTTCTGCACGGTCTTCCAGCATTTCTCCGTGAATTCCGGCTCCTGCAGCTGGACAAATTTATACTTGCCCATCAGGCCGGCCGGCGACCAGTAGTAGAAAAGGATAGGCTTGCCGCGCTCGTAAGCCGAGGAAATGGTGGCGTCCAGCGCGCCGCCGGTGCCGGGACGGAAGTTGGTGTAGCTGGCGGCCAGCTTGTACGCCTTGAATTTCTGGTTGTTGATGCGCTCGCAATCCCAGCCGGCAGGGCAGTTGAGGAAGCGGCCCTTGGCCGGATCTTCATCGTCGCTGAACAGGTCTTTGTATTTCGGCAGGTCGGCCACCGATTTCAAGCCAGGAGCGACCGCCTTGATGCCGCGCTTGGGATCGCCGTTGACTACGTAGTCCGGCACGAACCAGCCTTCGCGGGTGCCGCCGGCCAGGATATTGCCGACCAGTTCGATCTTGCCGTCGCTACGGCCCTTCTTGATGACGTTGGTGCGGTCCCATTGCTCGACCCAGACCTGCAAATCGTTCGACACCAGCGCGGTCTCGGTCACCGCGGTGCTGCCGGTGACGCTCTCGGTCTTGCAGCCGTAACCGTTGGCGACGATGAAATTGGCGATTTCGGTGAAGAACTGCGCGCTCTCCCAGGTGACGCCGGCGAACTTGACCGGCTTGCCTTCTGTGCACCATTGCGGAGTGGCGGTGGCTTGCGCCGCGCCGGCTGCCAGCGTCAGCAGCAGGGCGCCGGCGCATTTGTTGATGATGTTTTGCAAAGTGTTCTCCTTTGGTTTTTTATCATATCCACTGTATCTGTCGCCAGCCGTGGACTTGGTTGTTGCTGCCTGGCCAAAGCGCTGGACTGCGCTTTGGCTTCAGCGCTTGCATGGTCTTACAAACCCCCCATGCACAGGTACTTCAATTCCAGGTATTCGTCGATACCGTATTTGCCGCCTTCGCGGCCCAGCCCGGATTGCTTGACGCCGCCGAACGGCGCTTCCGCATGCGAGATGACGCCGGTGTTGATGCCGACCATGCCGACTTCCAGCGCTTCGGCCACGCGCCATACGCGCGCCATGTCGCGGCTGTAGAAGTAGGCGGACAGGCCGAACTCGCTAGCGTTGGCCAGCGCGATCGCTTCTGCTTCGCTGTCGAAACGGAACAGGCCGGCCACCGGACCGAAGGTTTCTTCCTGCGCCAGCTGCATCTCTGGCGTGGCGTCCAGCAGCACGGTCGGCTGGTAAAAGGTGCCGCCGAGCGCATGGCGGGCGCCGCCGATGGCCAGCCGGGCGCCCTTGGCCAGGGCGTCGCCTACGTGTTCCTCCACTTTGCGCAGGGCATCGCTGTCGATCAAAGGCCCCTGGGTGGCGCCGTCCGTAGTGCCGGGAGCCACTTTCAAGGCCGCCACGCGCGCCGTCAGCTCGGCGGCGAAGGCGTCGTACACGCCGGCTTGCACCAGGATGCGGTTGGCGCATACGCAAGTCTGCCCGGTATTGCGGAATTTCGATGCCATCGCGCCATCGGCGGCGGCATCCAGGTCGGCGTCGTCGAACACGATAAATGGCGCATTGCCGCCCAGCTCCAGCGATAGTTTCTTCAGGGTATCGGCCGATTGCCGCGCCAGCAGGCGGCCGACCGCGGTCGAGCCGGTGAACGACAGCTTGCGCACCACGTCGCTGGCAGTCAGGACACCGCCGATCTGCACGGCGTCGCCGGTGATCACGTTCAACACGCCGGCAGGTACGCCCGCCTGCTGCGCCAAGTAGGCCAGCGCCAAGGCAGACAAGGGAGTTTGCTCGGCCGGCTTGAGAATCATGGTGCAACCCGCCGCCAGCGCCGGAGCGGCCTTGCGGGTGACCATCGCCAGCGGGAAATTCCACGGCGTGATGGCGGCGGTCACGCCGACTGGCTGCTTGATCACCACGATGCGGCGGTCATTGGCCGGTGACGGCACCACGTCGCCATAGCTGCGCCGCGCTTCTTCGGCAAACCATTCGATGAAGGAGGCGGCATAGGCGACCTCGCCGCGGGCTTCGGCCAGCGGCTTGCCTTGTTCGGCTGTCATCAGCTGGGCCAGGTCTTCCTGGCTGGACATCACCAGTTCGTACCATTTGCGCAAGATGTTGCTGCGTTCCTTGGCGGTACGCTGGCGCCAGGCAGGCCAGGCAGCGTCGGCGGCAGCGATGGCGCGCCGGGTTTCGGCGGCGCCCATGTCCGGCACGCTGGCGATGACTGCGCCGCTGGCGGGGTTGGCGACATCGAAGCGGGCCTGGCTGTCTGCATCCTGCCATTCGTTGCCGATCAGGGCCTGTTGCCGGAGAAGCTGGGGATTTTGCAATTGCATAAGATTCCTGGAAAGCGTTTGGTCTGTGCATATATTCGACGCAAAGGACAATCCCGCCCAGCACAATAATTAGATGGTGCTATCGAAATTTGTGATGCATGGCCGGTTGCGCAAGATATGGCTTGCGCCCAGGCAGCGGACAGTGAACGCAGCCTGGGTTTTGCCGGTTCCGGGCCTGCGGACTGTTATGCGTTTTTTAGATGACGCAATCTGTATTTGATGTTTGTCGGCAGCCGCTGCCTGCTCCTACGATGGCTGCTCATCCACCCATTTCAAAACACTTCTCATGCAAACTGTCCGCTTCGGCCGCACCGGCCTCAAAGTCTCGCGTTTCTGCCTTGGCACCATGTCGATGGGTTCATCGAAGTGGAAGGGCTGGGTGCTGGATGAAGACAAGACCGCGCCTATCCTGAAGAGCGCGCTCGATCTCGGCATCAATTTTTTCGACATGGCCGACTGGTATTCCAACGGCGCCAACGAAGAAGTGGTCGGCCGCACGCTGCTCAAGCTGAAGCAGCGCGACAGCCTGGTGCTGGCCACCAAGGCCTTCTACGCCATGAGCGAGGATGCCAACGACCAGGGCTCGTCGCGCAAGCACCTGATGGCCTCGATCGACCGTTCGCTGCGCCGCATCGGCACCGACTACATCGACCTTTACCTGCTGCACGCCTTCGATCCGCACACGCCGCTGGCCGAGACCATGGAAGCCTTGCACGACATCGTCAAGTCCGGCAAGGCGCGCTATATCGGCGCCTGCACCATGTATGCCTGGCAATTCGCCGAGATGAATGCGATTGCGCGTGAAAACAACTGGACTGAATTCGTCAACATGCAATGCCAGTACAGCTTGCTGTATCGGGAAGAAGAGCGCGAGATGATGCCTTACTGCCAGGACAAGGGCATCGCGGTGTCGACTTTCAGCCCGCTGGCGCGCGGCTACCTGACCGGCGTGCAAAAGAGCGCGCGCACCGAGCACGATCCCTTCCTGTCGCAGTTCTTCGGCGACGAGATCGACGTCGAGATCGCCAACCGCGTGGTCAAGATCGCCGCCGACCGGGCAGTGCAGCCCGGGCAGGTCGCCATGGCCTGGGTGGCGCAGAACAGCAATTCGACCGTGCCCATCATCGGCGCCGACAGTCCGGAGCAGCTGCGCCTGGCGGTGGAGGCCGGCGAAATCGTGCTCAGCGCCGAGGAACGCCAGTACCTGGAGCAGGCCTACCGGCCGCGCGACATGATCAACGATTACAACGAAGTACGTCGTCCACGCAGTTACAAATCCTGAATACATAACAACTTAACGAGACAAGGAATCCAGATGATCAAGATTGGCGAAGGTTTTTGCGGCAGCGGCCCGAATGCGGCACACATCAATCTCTTCCTCGGCCCGAAAAACGGTCCCATGGGAACCGCTGCCGTGACCGCAGCCAGCAGCCCGGGGCCGGGACATATCCCGTTCCAGGCGGTGCTCAAGCCCAACATGCCGGTCAAGCCCACCACCGTTTTCATCGGCAAGGCCGTGCTGACCACGCCGAACCATGAAAACATGACCTGGGGCCCGGCCCAGGCCGGCGTCGCCCACGGCGTCACCAAGGCCCTGCTGGACGGCGTGCTGCCGCCGGAAGCGGAAGACGAATGGATCGCCGTGGCGGCAGTGTGGGTCAACCCGCTGGCCGACGACGCCGACCAGGTGTATGCCAACAATTGCGAAGCTGCCTACCTGGCGGCGCAGCGGGCGCTGGCCAGGGGCTGGCCCAGCCGCAAGGAACTGGCGGATGCGCTGGGCAGCATTTCCAATCCCTTCTATACGCCGAAAAGATAGCGTTCCAGGGACCAGTCCGAGAAGCTGCTATCTTGGGCCGGTCCCTTCATTTTCAGAGAGTCTGTCATGCGCACCTATAAGAATTTCGTCGGCAACCGGTTTGTGGACGCAGTCAGCGATGAAGTCATCGTCGTGCGCGATCCTGCCACCGAACAACTGGTGGGCCAGGTCGCCGCCGCCACGCCGGAGCAGGCGCGGACGGCGGTCGATGCCGCCGCCGTCGCCCAAAAATCATGGCGCAAATTGCCGGCCGTGGAACGCGCCAGGCATCTGCACAAGCTGGCCGATGCTTTGGTGGCGCGCGCCGGCGAGATCGGCCAGGCGCTGGCCGCCGAATCCGGCAAGAGCCTGGAGGACGCCAGCAATGAAGCCATCTACGCTGCCGAGATCACTCGCTATCACGCCGAATGGGCGCGCCGGATCGAGGGAGAAATCATTCCCAGCGACTCGCCATCGGAAAACCTGCTGCTGATGCGTGAGCCGATCGGCGTGGTGGCTTGCCTGATTCCATTCAACTATCCGGTCTACACCTTGCTGCGCAAGGTTGCTCCTGCCTTGATCGCGGGGAATACGGTGGTGGTCCGTCCCAGCAACAACACGCCGTGCTCGGCTTTTGAAATTGCGCAGGCAGTGCTGGATGCCGGCTTGCCGCCGGGCGTGATCAACATCCTCAGCATGCAGCACGAGGTGGCGGCCAGCGTCTGCACCCATCCCAAGGTGGGCATGATCACGCTGACCGGCAGCGTAGCCGCCGGCCGCCAGGTGCTGGAATATTCCAAGGCGAATATCGCCAAGTCTTCGCTGGAGCTGGGCGGGAAAACGCCGGTGATTGTCGAAGCGGATGCCGACCTGGAATTGGCGGCGAATGAAATCACTGCTTCCAAGACCACCAACTGCGGGCAGCTTTGCACGGCGGTGGAGCGCGTGTATGTGAATCGCAAGGTGGCGGCAAAGCTGATTGCGTTGCTCAGGGAAAAATTCAGCAAGCGGCAATGCGGCAACCGGGCCGAGCAGCCGTCGCACATGGGGCCGCTGATCAATGCGGCGGCGCGCAGCAATACGCATGGCATGGTGGAGCGGGCAATCGCCGCCGGCGCCACGCTGGAAACCGGCGGCGCAATCCCGGCCGGCAAGGGCTTTTTCTATCCGCCGACTTTGCTTAGCAACTGCCGCCAGGAGATGGAGATCGTGCAGGAAGAAGTGTTCGGCCCTGTGCTGTGCGTGATCGAGTACGACAGCGTCGAGCAGGCGCTGGAGCTGGCCAACGATCATCAGTTCGGCTTGTCCTCGATCATCTACACCGCCGATTATCGGACCGCGATGCAGGTCGCCAACAACATCGAAGCCGGCGAGCTCTACATCAACCGGATTCCGGCCGATCCTTACCAGGGCTATCACGCCGGCTGGAAGCGTTCCGGCCTCGGCGGCGACGACGGCAAGCACGGCATGCTGGAGTTCACCCAGACCCGCCTGGTGGTAGTGAAGTATTGAGTTTTGCCGGCACAGCGTTCGCAGAAACGCGCCGGTCTACCGGAGGAGACATGATAGATACCTTTGCAATAGCAGCAGGTACGCCCGTGCTGCAGAAGAAGCAAGACTTGAAGCGCTATTTTCAGTTTGCGTTGTTGCTGCTCGCCGCAGGCACCATCTATCCGATGCTGTATCTGCGGCAGAATTACGAACTGACCATTCTCGATGCCTTTCGCATCAGCAAGGAAGAACTGGAAAACAGCTATGCCATGCTGGGCTTGATCTATGTGATTTCCTACGCCCCCAGCGGCTGGCTGGCCGACAAGATATCGGTGCGCATCCTGATTCCGTTTTCGCTGACGCTGGTCGGCGTGCTGGGATTATGGTTCGCCACTTTTCCCGACAGGCAGTTCCTGCCGCTGATCTTCGCTGGTTGGGGCATAGGCGCCGGACTGACCTTCTGGGCAGCGCTGATCAAGAGCGTCAAGATGCTGGCAAAGCGTGAGGAACAGGGACGCTTCTTCGGCATCCTCGATGGCGGCCGTGGTTTGATCGAAGCCTTGCTGGCCACCGCAGCGCTCAGCATTTTTGCCTACATGACGCATCAGTCGGCTTCCAGCCGGGAGGCGATGCAACCTATCGTTCGCCTGTATTCGACCGGCTGCCTGCTGATTGCGGTGCTGATCTTTGTTTTCCTGGAAAAGCGCGGCCAGGCTGCGGATGAGAGCGCCGCCAGGCAAGATAAAGTCGGGTTGTTTGCCGGCCTGCGCATCCTGCTCGGCATTCCCCAGTTGTGGCTGATGGCCTTCGTCATCTTTACCGGCTATCAGCTTTTCTGGGTAACTTATTCTTTTTCCTCCTTCCTGCGTCAGGGACACGGCATGGATGCCATGGCGGCCGGCACCATCACCGTCATCAAATTATGGATGCGGCCGATAGGCGGTATCGGCGGCGGCTTCCTGGGCAACCGGTTTTCCAATGAAAACGTGCTGGCAGTCGCCATGCTGCTGGCAACGGCAGGACTGATCGGCCTGATGATCTTGCCGCAGCATGCCAATACCTATGCGCTGCTTGCGCTCGTGATGCTGATCGGCACCATGACTTACACCATACGTGGCCTCTACTGGGCGCTGCTGGACAAATGCCAGGTGCCGGCATCTGTGGTTGGCTTGGCGATCGGCGTGGTGTCCATGATCGGCTACCTGCCGGATATCTTCCTGCCGAAGATCAATGCCGCACTGTTGGGCATGTATCCGGGATTGGGCGGCTTCAAAGTGTATTACGGCTATATCGTCCTGTGCGGCGTGCTAGGCGCCGCCGGCGTGTTCTATTTTAAAAAATCTACCAAGAAGGAAAGGGCGCAGCCATGAAAATAGTATCAATGCAATCCCATATTGTCGCCGTGCCGCCGCCGTATTTCGGCGGCATGTACTGGATTTTCGTGACGCTGAAGACGGACTGCGGCATTGAAGGCGTCGGCGAGATATATGCCTCGACCTTTCATCCCAAGGTCATGGTGCCGGCCATCGCCGATGTTTTCGAACGCCATCTGCTGGACCATGATCCGCACCACATCGAGCGTTTTTTCCGTTCGGCCTATTCGAGCGGTTTCACCCAGCGTCCCGACCTGACCATGATGGGCATCGTCAGCGGCCTGGAAATGGCCTGCTGGGACATCATCGGCAAGGCGGCCAACAAGCCAGTCTATGAACTGATCGGCGGCCGCGTGCACGAACGGCTGCGTTCCTATACCTACCTGTATCCGAAGAACAGCAAGGGCGAGTACGACTATGACGACGTCGACCTGGCGGCGGAATGCGCGGTGGACATGATGAAGCAGGGCTTTACCGCGGTGAAGTTCGATCCCGCGGGTCCATACAGTGCTTATTCCGGCCACCATCTGTCGCTGGAAGTGATGGACAAGTCGGAAGAATTCTGCCGCAAGATCCGCGACGCGGTCGGCAGCAAATGCGATCTGTTGTTCGGCACTCACGGCCAGATGTCGACCGCTTCCGCCGTGCGGCTGGCCAAGCGCCTGGAAAAATACGACCCGCTGTGGTTTGAAGAGCCGGTGCCGCCGGGCCAGTCCGACGCCATGGCGGTGGTGGCGGGCAAGACCAGCATTCCGATCGCCACCGGTGAACGCCTCACCACCAAGTACGAGTTCTTCGACCTGCTGAACCGTGGCGGCGCTTCGATCCTGCAGATGAACCTGGGCCGCGTCGGCGGCATCCTGGAAGCCAAGAAAATTGCCGCCATCGCCGAAGTGTATTACGCGCAGATCGCGCCGCATCTGTACAACGGCCCGATCGGCGCCGCCGCCAGCATCCAGCTGGCGACCGCCACGCCGAATTTCCTGATCCAGGAAAGCATCCGCAACTGGGACGGCTTCCATTCCGAAATCCTGAAGAAGCCGATCGCCTGGGAGGACGGCTTCATCATCCCGTCGACCGAACCCGGCCTTGGGGTAGAGTTGAACATGGAGGTGGTGGCGGCCAACTCACCGTATACCGGCGACAAGCTGCACATTTCCATGGACCCCAAGCCGTTCGACGTCAAGCATCAATCCTCGGACAGCTGGAAAAACCGTTGGCGCGCAGAGAGTAAATAATGGCTTTTGATTTCATCATCGTCGGCGCCGGCTCGGCCGGCTGCATCCTGGCCAACCGGCTGAGCGAATGCGGCAAGTACAGCGTGCTGCTGCTGGAAGCCGGCGGCAGGGACGATTCCTGGTGGCTGAAGATACCGGTCGGTTTCGCCCGCACTTACTACAATCCCGACTACAACTGGATGTACTACAGCGAGCCGGAAGCGCAGATGGCCGGGCGCCGGCTGTATGCGCCGCGCGGCAAGGTGGTGGGCGGCTCAGGCAACATCAACGCCATGATCTACGTGCGCGGCCAGGCCAGCGATTTCGACGACTGGGAAGCGGCGGGCAACCCGGGCTGGGGCTATCGGGATGTGCTGCCTTACTTCAAGAAGCTGGAAGCCCATCCGCTCGGCGACACCAGTTATCACAACAGCAAGGGCCTGATCGGCGTTACCCAGATGAAGCACGGCGCCCATCCGATCTGCCAGGATTATCTGCAGGCGTGCAGGGAGCTCGGTTATCCGCTGAACGATGATTTCAACGGCGCCAGCTTCGAAGGCGCCGGCATCTACGAAGCGAATATCCGCAAGGGCAAGCGCGATTCCAGCAGCTACGCCTATCTGCATCCGGCGCTGAAGCGGCCCAACCTGACGCTGGAGTGCCATGCCCAGGCCGAGCAGATCCTGTTCGATCCGGACAAGCGCGCGGCCGGCGTTGCGGTCATGCAGAACGGCTTGCGCCGTGTGTTCAAGGCCAACAAGGAGGTGATCCTGGCCGCTGGCGCGGTGGACTCGCCCAAGCTGCTGCAGTTGTCGGGCGTGGCCGATGCAGAACTGCTGGCCGCGCACGGCATCCCGCTGGTGCAGCATCTGCCGGGAGTGGGTAAGAACCTGCAGGATCATCTGTGCGTGTCGTTCTATTTCAAGGCCAACAAGAAGACGCTCAACGACGAGCTGGGTTCGTTGCTGGGCCAGGCCAGGGCTGGCATCCAATACTTGTTCAGGCGCAGCGGCCCGCTGGCGATGAGCGTCAACCAGGCCGGCGGTTTCTTCAAGGGCAGCGCTGAGGAGCCGCATCCCAACCTGCAGCTGTACTTCAATCCGCTGTCTTACCAGATTCCCAAGAATCCGCTGGCAAAGCTGAAACCGGATCCTTATTCCGGTTTCCTGCTGTTCTTCAATTCGTGCCGTCCCAGCAGCCGCGGCGCAATTGAAATCGCCAGCAAGGATGTCGTCGTGCCGGCCAGGATCATGCCGAACTACCTGAGCACGCAAAAGGATCAGGACGAAGCAATCCAGGGCGGCGCCCTGATACGCAAGCTGATCCAGGCGCCGGCTTTCAAGAAGATTATCGTGGAAGAGATGTCGCCTGCCGCGGCGGTGAGCGACGATGCCAGCATGCTGCAATTCTTCCGCGAGCAAGCGGGTTCGATCTACCACCTGTGCGGCTCTTGCGCGATGGGCCCGGACCAGCAAAAGTCGGTGGTCTCCAGCACGCTGAAAGTGCATGGCGTCAAAGGCCTGCGCGTGATCGACGCCTCGGTTTTCCCCAACATCACTTCGGGGAATATCCATGCGGCGGTGATGATGGTGGCGGAAAAGGGTGCAGAGCAGATATTGACCGATTATCGCCAGCGTGGAATGTAGGCATTCCACTCTACCCCTAATTTTTCCGATCCTAATTTTTTATTGTTTGAAAGAAAAGCCATGAAAAACATTTTTATTACCGGCGGCACCAGTGGCATCGGCGCGGCCACGGCACGCCATGCGATTGCTGCCGGCCACAATGTATTCGTCACCGGCCGCAGCGAGCCGCGACTGCAGGCTTTCCTGGATTCCTTTCAAGGCGAACAGCGTTCTCGCATTTTCGGCGAGGTGGTCGATGCCGGTTCCTGGGAGCAGACCGAGTCTGCGGTGCAGGCATGCCTGCAGCGTTGGGGCAGGCTGGATGTGGCTTTCGCCAATGCCGGATTTTCCGCACGTGGCGATCTGGCCAGCGGCGATCCGGAGAAATGGCGCGAGATGCTGATGACGAATGTGCTGGGCGCAGCGCTGCTGATAAAGGCCACCTTGCCGGCGCTTACCACGGCACGCGGCTATTTCCTGTTCACCGGCAGCACCGCCGGCCGCAAGGTTTATCCGGGCAATCTCTATACCGCAACCAAATGGGCTGTCACCGGCCTGGCGGAAAGCCTGCGCCAGCAAGTGGTGGGAAGCGGGGTGCGTGTCTCCGTCATTTCCCCGGGTCATGTAGATACCCCGCTGTGGGCCGAGCGTCCAGACGCCATGATGGAAGCAGATGACGTCGCGCGCGCGGTGATGTGGATACTGGACCAGCCCGATCACATCGATGTCAGCGAAATGATTATCCGCGCGCTCGGGCAGGAGTTTTAGCCAGAGGCCCGATCCAGGTTTTAATACTTAATTGGGGTCAGAGTCGATTTATTTTGGCGACTGCCTGTATTTGTACTGCTTGGGACGTCAAATGGGGTCAGAGTAATTTTCGCAAAAAGCCGCGAAAAAAACTCTGACCCCATTTGACTGCGTCTGCGCTGGTTTTTGGAAAAACCAGCGCTTCCGGATATATCAGTCCTCGCGGCGCAGGTGCGGGAACAGGATGACGTCGCGGATGTTCGGCGAGTCGGTGATCAGCATCATCAGGCGGTCGATGCCGATGCCGCAGCCGCCGGTCGGAGGCATGCCGTATTCCAGCGCGCGGATGTAGTCTGCGTCGTAGTACATGGCTTCTTCGTCGCCGGCGTCCTTGGCGGCGACCTGGGCCTGGAAGCGCGCGGCCTGGTCTTCGGCATCGTTCAGCTCGGAGAAGCCGTTGGCGATTTCGCGGCCGGTGATGAACAGTTCGAAGCGTTCGGTGATGCCGGGCACGGTGTCGGAAGCGCGCGCCAGCGGCGATACTTCCACCGGATAGTCGACGATGTAGGTCGGATCCCACAGCTGCGCTTCGGCGGTTTCCTCAAACAGCGCCAACTGCAGCGCGCCGAGGCCGGAGTGCGCATGCGGCTTGACGCCGAATTTCTTCAGCTCGGCCTTGATGAATTCCGCATCCTGCAATTGCGCGTCCTGGTATTGCGGCGCGTACTTGTTGATGGCGCCGACGATGGTCAGGCGCTGGAACGGCTTGCTCAGGTCCAGTTCGCGGCCCTGGTAGGTCAGGGTGGCGGTGCCGTGGGCATCGACCGCCGCCTGGCGGATCACCTGTTCGGTGAAGGTCATCAGCCATTGGTAATCGACGTAGGCTGCGTAGAACTCCATCATCGTGAATTCCGGATTGTGGCGCGGCGATACGCCTTCGTTACGGAAGTTGCGATTGACTTCAAACACGCGCTCAAAGCCGCCGACCACCAGCCGCTTCAGGTACAGCTCAGGGGCGATACGCATGAACATCTGCATGTCCAGCGCATTGTGGTGCGTGATGAACGGCTTGGCCGCGGCGCCTCCGGGGATGGCGTGCAGCATCGGCGTCTCGACTTCCATGAAGTCGTTCTTTTCCATGAAGCGGCGGATCGACGACATGGCGGCAGTGCGCGCCTTGAAGGTGCGGCGCGTTTCTTCGTTCATGATCAGGTCGACGTAGCGCTGGCGGTACTTGGTTTCCTGGTCGGCCAGGCCGTGGAACTTGTCCGGCAGCGGACGCAGCGACTTGGTCAGCAGGCGCAGCGTGGTCACCTTGACCGACAGTTCGCCGGTCTTGGTCTTGAACAGCGTGCCTTCGGCGCCGAGGATGTCGCCGAGGTCGTAGTGCTTGAAGCTGTCGTAGTTGTCTTCACCGATGTTTTCCTTGGTGATGAACAGCTGGATGCGGCCGTCGGCCTTGCTGCCCGAGGCGTCCTGCAAGGTCGCGAAGGAAGCCTTGCCCATCACGCGCTTGAGCATCATGCGGCCCGCTACCACCACCTTGACGGCGGCGGCGTCCAGCGTTTCGCCGTCCTGGCCGGCATACTCCGCCTGCACCGCGTCCGCCTTGTGCGTCGGGCGGAAATCGTTAGGGAAGGCCACGCCCTGGCTGCGCAAGGCGCCGAGCTTGTTGCGGCGTTCCGCGATGATCTTGTTTTCGTCTTGCGGGACAGGTTGCTGCTGATTGTCTGTCGTCATGTCAGTGTCTTTTTAAATGATGCGGTGAAACGTCTGTGGTGCGGCGGGGAAGACCGCGCCACGGCGATGGTCCGTGGCGCGTGGTGCTGCCGAGTCTGCAATTACACGCCTTGCTTGAGCGAGGCTGCGATGAAGTCGTCAAGGTCGCCGTCGAGGATGGCCTTGGTGTTGCCGCTTTCGAAGTTGGTGCGCAAATCCTTGATGCGCGACTGGTCCAGCACGTAGGAGCGGATCTGATGGCCCCAGCCGACGTCGGTCTTGGAGTCTTCCAGTTTCTGCTGCTCGCTCATGCGCTTGCGCAGTTCCAGCTCATACAGCTTGGCTTTCAGCATGTCCCACGCTTCGGCGCGGTTGCGGTGCTGGCTGCGGTCGTTCTGGCATTGCACCACAATCCCGGACGGCATGTGCGTCAGGCGCACCGCCGAGTCGGTCTTGTTGATGTGCTGGCCGCCGGCGCCGGAGGCGCGGTAAGTATCGACGCGCACATCGGCGGGATTGACGTCGATATCGATCGAATCATCCACTTCCGGATACACGAACAAGCTGGAGAACGAGGTGTGGCGGCCGTTGGCGGAATCGAATGGCGATTTGCGCACCAGGCGGTGGACGCCGGTTTCGGTGCGCAGGAAGCCATAGGCGTAGTCGCCTTCGACTTTCAGGGTCGCGGTCTTGATGCCGGCGACTTCTCCGTCGGACTGTTCCAGGATCTCGACCTTGAAACCCTTGCGCTCGCAATAGCGCAGATACTGGCGCAGCAGCATCGAAGCCCAGTCCTGCGCCTCGGTGCCGCCGGCGCCGGCCTGGATATCGATGAAGCAGTTGTTCGGGTCCATCGGATTGCTGAACATGCGGCGGAATTCCATGCCTTCCACCAGCTTGCGCAATTCCTCGGTATCGGCTTCCACCGCTTCTACCGTTTCTTCATCCTGTTCTTCGCGGGCCATCAGGAACAGATCGGTCGTGTCGCGCAGATCGGCTTCGATCTTGGTCAGCGTCAGCACGATGGCTTCCAGCGATTTCTTTTCTTTACCCAGGTCCTGGGCGCGCTTCTGGTCGTTCCAGACTTCCGGATCTTCCAGCTCGCCATTGACCTGGTCGAGTTTCTCTAACTTCGTATCGAAGTCAAAGATACCTCCGAAGTTCGGCTTCGCGACTGGTCAGGTCGGCAAGCAGGTTTTGCAGGGAATTTAAGCGTTCGGCTTCCATTTTTGGCTCTTTTGCAATCAAACCCTAAATTATACGCCAGCAGCATGCCGGATGGCGCGGGTGTTTCCCGATTGACACGGATTCTGCAATGTTTTGTCTCAAATCGGAAGCAATGTGAACCATTGCGAGATGGCAGCTATCGAAGCGGCAAGCTCATTACAATGGAATACGCTTGATAACTCTTCAGCCTGGCCCTGCCGCCCATGCTTCTTAAACTACGATGTGATGCCGTTTTATCATCGCTGGCGCTGCCGTTGTGCTTGATGATGGGCGGTTGCAGCATGCTGGCGCCGACGCCGGCGCCGCATGGCGAAGTGCAGGGCGCCTCCACCAGCGGGGCGGAACTGGCGCAGTCCGACGTCAACCGCATCGCCACGCTGGGCATGCGCGACAACCTGGACAGCCTGTATCGCTTGCTGGATAAGTTGTACCGGCGCAATCCGGCCGAATGGAAAAAGACCGCAAGCAGCCGCGAACTGGCCATCAAGCGGGTGCGCGATGCGATCGAAGCGCGCCAGCCATGGCCCGAGCTGCAGGGCAAGCATGACATCCAGGCGCTGTCGCTGGCGCTGACGCCCGATTTCAGCGGCGACCGCGCGGCGGCCTTCATCTATGGCGCGGCCGACATGATCATCGTCGCCCACGGTGGCAAGACCAGCTTCTACCTGATCGACGGCTTCGACGCCCAATACCTGTACAACGCCGCGCGCAATATGGAAATTGCCGCATGGATACTCAGCAACCGCAAGAACACGGCAGGCCAGCCCTTGCTGTTATCCAACGACATGAGCGAGAGCGAGCACAACATCAGTTTTGAAAGAGAGTTCGGCAAGATCATCGCCCGTATCGACCTGCTGGCCGAGATGACCACCGAGAAGTACCGCCGCGCCGGCATCAGCTACCTGCAGAACCTGGTCGGCGGAACTTTCCTGCAATTCCTGCCGGTGCGCTAAGGCAGGGATAGCTTCAGGCTGGCGCCAGTTCCACGTGCACGCGCAGGCCGAGCGCCGTCGCGATATTGACCAGGGCATCGAGGGAAAAGTGCGCCACGCGGCCGCACAGCAGATCGTCCATGCGAGGCTGGCTGATGCGGCAATGGCGGGCTGCGTCGCTTTCCGTCCATCCGCTCTGCCGCACGATTTCGCTGATTTTCTCCAGCAGTTCAGAACGTGTATGCAGGTTGGCGGCTTGTTCAGCCGCATTGGCAATCGGGTCCCACACATTGGGGTAGCTGTCGGATTTGCGCATTTCCCACCTCCTCTGAATATTTAGAGTCGTTATGTCCGGTTTTGTCCGCATTATGTCTACGCAGGGCATTTTTAGATATTGGCAGCAGACTTAACATGATCTCCAGCGATGACAGTCCGGTCCCCGGGCAGCGCGTATATCGGATGAGGTCAAGAGATGCTGAGCGTGGGAATACTGGTATTTGACGATGTGGAGATCCTGGATTTTTCCGGACCCTATGAAGTGTTTTCAACTGCCGCGCGGGTCCATGGCCGGAGCAATGGCAACGGCGCCGCGGCGAATCTGTTCAAGTGCTTCCTGGTCGCGCCCGCCATGCGGCCGGTGCGTGCAAGAGGAGGAATGAAAGTGTTGCCGGATTGCGTGCTGACGCCGTCTTCCGATCTCGACGTGCTGCTGGTGCCGGGTGGCGACGTGGCGGCTATCCTCAACAATGACGCGGTAATCGCGTGGATTGCCGCCCAGTCTGACAGCACGGCGATCATGGCTTCGGTCTGTACCGGCGCCTTCCTGCTGGCCAAGGCCGGCCTCCTGAACGGGCTGGATGTGACGACGCATTGGGAAGACCTGGAGCAATTGCAAGAGGGTTTTCCGAGCCTGAACGTGAAGAGCGGCGCAGCCTGGATAGATTGCGGTAAAGTAGTGACCTCCGGCGGCATATCGGCGGGCATCGACATGAGCTTGCACCTGGTCGAGCGCTTGGCTGGACGTCCGCTGGCCGACGCCACCGCCAGACAGATGGAGTACCGATGGCTGCAATAGCTGACAATTCGCGCCGGGCCGGGACCACGATCCCGGTCTATTTCCTCCTGCGCGACGCCACCATGACGCTTGACCTGATGGGTCCGGCGGAGGTGCTGCGCTACGCCAACCGGATCGCCGAGCGCGAAGGCCGCGCCGATTTTTTCGACCTGCGTTATGTCAGCGCGGCCGAGCGCATCAGCACCTCGCTCGGGCTCGGCCTGACCGGATTCGGTCCTTTGCCGGACAGCCTGCCGCACAACGCCATGGTGGTGCTGCACGGCTGCGTCGGCAGCGACGACGATTTCAGCAGCGCCAACGACCAGCGCGCCGTCGCCTGGCTGCGCGCCCAATGGCGGGATAGCCATCGCCTGCTGTGCAGCTGCACCGGCGCCTTGCTGGCCGGCTACGCAGGTTTGCTGGACGGCCGCCAGTGCACCACGCATCACAGCCATTGCGACGACTTGCGCCGCATCGCGCCGCGCGCCCATGTACTGGAAAACCGCATCTTCGTTGAAGACCGCAATATCTACACCAGCGCCGGCGTCACCACCGGCATCGACCTGACGCTGCACGTGGTTGCGCAAATCGCCGGCCATGCCCGCAGCGCTTCGATTGCGCGCTCGCTGGTGATCTACATGCGCCGCGCCGGCAGCGATCCGCAGCTGTCGCCATGGCAGGCTTGCCGCAATCACTTGCACCCCGCGGTGCACCGGGTGCAGGACGCCGTCATCGGCGACCCCGCCCGCGACTGGGACCTGCAGCAGCTGGCCGACATCGCCTGCACCAGCGAACGCCACCTCACCAGGCTGTTCCGCGAACATACCGGCTGCAGCCTGGTCGACTACATCCAGCGCATCCGCGTCGCCCTGGTGCGCGAACTGCTGACGCAATCCAAGCTCGACATGGAGCAGGTAGCGCAGCAGGCCGGCTTCAATTCAACCCGCCAGCTAAGACGCGTATGGAGCAAATTCGAAAATTTCCCACCCAGCCAGCAACGCCAGCTCAGTAGTTAAATGGGGTCAGAGTCGAATTTTTTGAAGAACAAAAATTCGACTCTGACCCCATTTAGCGGACTACGGAGTACAAATATTTGCATCCGCCAACCTACATCGGTTCCGCGTGCTCCACCATCAGCTGCACCTTGGTCACGCCGTTATATTCGTTCGCATCCAACCGGAACGCCACCTTAGCCTTGCTGCCCAGCTCATCGGTATGGCCGAACCAGATCGCGTCATAGCGTGTGCCATTGCGCTCCAGCAGCAGCTTCAGGTGCTTCTCCTTCAGGATGCGCTGGCTGACCACTCGGAACTCATCGCAAAACAGCGGCGGCGCAAAGCCCTGACCCCACACCTGGCCATCCATCAGCTCGATGAACTGCGTGGTGTAGTAGGCATCTTCCAGCGGGCCGTCGGTTTCCACCACGCGTTCCAGCTGGCTCTTGCCCAGCCACTCGCGCCCGACTTTTTCAAAGGCCTCGGCAAAGGCTTCAAACGCGTCGGCGCGGATAGTCAGTCCGGCAGCCATTGCATGGCCGCCGAATTTCTGGATCAGGCTGGGTGCGTGCTTGGACACCAGGTCCAGCGCATCGCGCAGATGAAAGCCGGGAATCGAGCGTCCCGAGCCCTTGATCAAGCCTTCGCCGCCCGGCGCAAAGGTAATCGTCGGCCGATAGAACTTGTCCTTCAGGCGTGACGCCACGATGCCGATCACGCCCTGATGCCATGAGGCGTCGAACACGCTGATGGTGGTGCTGTCTTGCGGCTTGAAATCATCCAGCAAGGCCAGCGCGGTATCCTGCATGCCGGCTTCGATGTCGCGCCGCTCGCGGTTGATGGCATCGAGCTGCTGAGCGATGGCCCAGGCGCGGCCTTCGTCGTCAGTGGTCAGGCATTCGATGCCGAGCGCCATGTCGGCCAGGCGGCCGGCCGCATTCAGGCGCGGTCCCAGTGCAAAGCCCAGGTCGAAAGGCGTGGCGCGGCGCGCCTCGCGCCCGGCGGCGCGGAACAGGGCGGCAATGCCGGCATGCATGCGGCCGGCGCGCATGCGCTTCAAGCCTTGCGCCACCAGGATGCGGTTGTTGGCGTCCAGCTTGACGACGTCGGCCACGGTGCCGAGCGCCACCAGGTCCAGCAGCACGTCCAGTTTCGGCTGGCTCTTGGCGTCGAACACGCCGCGCTTGCGCATTTCTGCGCGCAGCGCCAGCAAGACATAGAACATGACGCCGACGCCCGCCAGGTTTTTGCTGGGAAAGCCGCATTCCGGCTGGTTGGGATTGACGATGACGCGCGCCGCCGGCAAGGTGTCGGCCGGTAAGTGATGGTCGGTGACCACCACCTCGATGCCGCGCCGGTTGGCTTCTTCCACGCCGTCGATGCTGGCGATGCCGTTGTCGACCGTGACGATGATGTCGGGTGATTTCTCGCGCGCGGTCAGTTCGACGATCTCCGGCGTCAGGCCGTAGCCGTATTCGAAGCGGTTCGGCACGATGAAATCGATGTTGGCGCCCAGCAGCCGCAAGCCGCGCAGGCCGACTGCGCAGGCGGTGGCGCCGTCGCAATCGTAGTCGGCGACGATCACCATTTTCTTTTGCGCGGCAATGGCGTCGGCCAGGAAGCTGGCGGCGGCGTCGATGTGCAGCAGGCCGGCGGGCGGGATCAGCGCCGTCAGTTCGCTTTCCAGCTCCTTGACGTCAAGCAGGCCGCGCGCGCTGTAGACGCGGGCCAGCACCGGATGGACGCCGCTCTGGTGCAGCCGTTCGGAGTCGCGGAAGGAATAGGGGCGGGTGGCGATACGGGTCATGGCAGCAATCTGTCGAGGGTTGGCTTGAGCCAGAATTTTTTTAACGCGAAGCGGCTGGTGCTCAGTTCAAGCACGTGGCTGCTGTCGGTAATGACGAGGGACAGGCTATCCAGACGCCCCTGTTGCATGGCTTGCAGCAAGGGTGCGAACCAGGCGCTTTCCATGGCTTTCAGCTGTTCCAGCCAGCTCGACCATTCGCCGGTGAGGGCCGGCTGGATCAGCGGGTCCAGCGTCAGCAGGCCTTTTTCAGGCTTGGCGGCGATGACATCGGCTGCGCCGGCATTGGTGCGGGCAGCCTTGGCATACTGGCCGAGACCGTTGAAGCCGTCCGGCAGATTGAATACCTCGCGCTGGCCGGCGCTTGACGCTGCAGCCGGCGAGCCGCCCCATAGCCACAGGGAGTTGACTGCCTGACGGCCTTGCATCTGGCGGCGTTCGTTCAGGGGATGGGCGAACCATAGCATCTGCACTTCATTCTGCAGCTTGCGCCAGGCGCGGGCGCCTTCGCCTTGCGGCATCCAGATGTCGATGTTATGGCCGCAAGCGGCGTCCGGCGTCGAGGTAAGCAGCCCCTGCCAGTCGTCGGCGCGCATGAACCAAGTGTTGGCGCTGCCGTAGACCAGTTCGCGGTCAACTTCGGCAAACAGCGGCGCCGCGGCATCGAACAGTTCACGCGAATCCGACTCGGACAGGCCGATCTGGCGGATATCGGTCAGCACCAGGTGATCGCGGGCGATATGGATGTGTGCCGGGTGCAGCATGAACCACGCGCCTTGCTCCGCCGGCAGGCCCAGCGCGCGCATGGCGGCGCAGGCCAGGGCAGGGCTGTTATGTGCGTCATGTCCTTGCTCGGGACTCGCAGGAGAAAACGGCGGCAGGGGAAATTGCGAGCTTAGCCACATTTCATGCGGCAGGGCGCGTGCAAAATCGTCGAACTCTCGACGGGAATGCTGATTTTTTGCGCGCGCCATCAGCGTGGCAAGGGCGGGCAGCTTCAATTCGCGCAATAAATCGCGCGCCAGTTCCGGTGGAGGCAGGCCGAATGGCAATAGGATAGTTAAATGACTCATGGCGAGATTGTAGGGCATCCGGCGGGGAGGCGGCGAATTTGGCGGGATTTGGCCCGTCGGATCGTGATCGGGGAGAAAATGTAAGGATGGAGAAAACCCGATAGAATTTCCCCAATCTTTCATCGCCAGACGACGCCAGCCATCATGAACGCAAAAAACCTGTTTACTACCCTGTTTGAATACAAAGCCTGGGCCAACGACACCTTGTTTGCCGCCGTCAGCGCTTTGCCGCAGGATGCGCACGAGCGCGAAAAGCATGACGCGACGCGCATCCTGAATCATGCCTACGTGGTGGACCGCATATTTGAAGCCAATCTGCAGCGCCTGCCGCACGACTACAAGGGCTTGAATACGCCGGCTACTCCTGCGCTTGCCGATCTGCGCGCGGCGGTGCGCGAGACCGATGGCTGGCTGCTGGCGTATGCGGGCGGCCTGAGCGAAGCGGAGCTTGATGAAACCGTCGACTTCATTTTCGTCGACGGCTCGCCGGGGCGGATGTCGCGTGCCGAAATGCTGATGCATGTGCTCACGCATGGCAATTACCATCGCGGCGCGGTCGGCCGTATCCTTGCGCAGATCGGTGTGCCGCCGCAGCGCGATACGCTCACGGTGTTTATGCATCGGCCGGAGCGTGCGTCTGCCGGCCAGTTGCAGACGTCGTAGCCGTCGGCTGCTGTATTAGTCCAGCTTCTTGATTTCCTTCTTCAAATCGTCCGCCGACAAAGGCAGGTATCCAGTCTTGCTGCCGGCGGCGCCGGCCATCAGGTTTTGCCCGGCGGGCGACAGGATCAGCTTCAGGTAATTCCTGTACTGTTCGTCCAGCGGCTGAGCCGGAGGCCGGTTCAGATACAGCTGCACATACACCGCCGGCGGATATTTTCCCGAGGCTACATTGTCGCGAGACGGCGTGACGGCAGCCGTGCCATCAGCCGCCGACAAGGGCAATATGCGCAGCAATTCCGGCAGCGCAGCGGTGTCGCCCGGAGCGAGCAAGGCAATCCCGTAAGGATCATCCGCGACTGCGGCCAATACCGCTTGCCGGCTGTCCAGCGCCTCGTAGTGCGAAGCGTACGAGTGCTTGCCGAGATGCCCGGTGCGCAACACCGTGGCGCTGCCGCCGTCGTCGCGCAGGCCGTACAGATGGATGCGGCGCTGTTGCCAGCTATCTTTCAATCCCAGTTGCGACCAGAAATTGATGTTGCCGGCGGCGGCGCCCGCGGTGAATACCCGGGCCAGTTGTTGCATGCTCAGGCCGGGCAGGGGATTGCGCCGGTTGACATAGACCGCGGGCGCGTTCTGGCCGTAGCCGGCGTAGCCGATGCGCAGCAGGAACGGCGCGTAGCCCCAGACTTGCCGGAAGGCGGCGATTTCGGCGGCGCTTGCTTCATGGGTGACTACGACGATGGAGGCGGCGCCAGCGGTCAGCGCCGGCAAGCCGGTGACGGATCCCTTGAGCGCCATGTCGATGCGCACCGCCGGTTGCGTACCGGCGAACATGGCGTTGATCTGTGTGAACAGATCCGACGTGCCCTCGGCGCCGGCCAGGGTCAAGCGTACTGCATCGCGTTGCGGCTGGTTTGAGGCGGCTGCCGCGCTCAGCTTGTCTGGCTCGGGAGCCGACATGGCAGCGGAGCTTGCCGCTAACGCTAAAAGACATAGTGAAAAAACGACGGATACTGCCTGCGGCACCGATGTGCGCATGCGTGAGCTGATGTTCATGGAATACCGAAAGAAATGGGACATGGCAAGCGTCAATCCAGCTTGCGCAATTCAGCAAGGACTTCCGCCGCCGACAAGGGAATATACCCGCCGGCCTGGCTGGCGATGATTTCCTGGCCCTGGCGCGAGAGCACCAGGCGCAGGTACTCCTTTGCGACCGGGTCGAGCGCTTTGCCGGGTTCGCGCCGCAGATAGAAATACACATAGCGGCCGTATGGATAGCTGCCGGCGGCGACTTCCTGACGGCTGCCGCGCGTTTCGCTGCGCCCGTCTTCGGAGACAATGGCGAGCTGCCTGAGTGCGGCGTTTTCATGGCCGATGGCGGCAAACGCAATGCCGGCCGGATCCTGTTCCAGCCGTTTCAGGATGGTTTCGGTGCTGCCCCATTGTTCGTAGGCCGGCGTGAAAGTGCGTCCTTGCAGCGGCCCGGCCTGCATGTAGGTGCCCATGCCGGTGTATTCGGGTGTGCCGAAAGGGTGGATGGCGCGTTCCTTCCAGTCGCCGCCGGCGCCCAGCTGGCCCCAGTGGGAAAGGTCGCCTTCCGGATTGCCGTTGCTGAAGATGCGCGCCACCTGGCGTGCGCTCAGGCGTTCGACCGGATTGACGCGGTTGACGTAGATGCCGATCGAGTACGACATCTCCTGCTGCGCGTCGTCGGAGGTATGGGCGATGCGGATTTCCAGCGGCGGTGCGCCGACGGCTTTTTCATAGGCTTCCAGCTCGGCCGCATTGGCGCCGCGTCCCATCGGACCGAACAGCATGCGCCCGTATGTCAGCAGCGGCATGGTGGCGGTGGTGCCTTTGATGTGGCCGGCAAAGCGCAGGCCTGGATGGCTGCTGGCGAACAAGGCATTGAAGCGGTCGATCACGAACTGCGCGTGCTCGGCGCCGCCGATGCGGATGGCGCCTTGCTCATCCAGGTAGCTGGCCTGGGCCGGCAGTTGCACGCTGCGCGCCTGATACTCAGGCAGGCCGGGATCCAGCTCCGCCATCGCCGCGCCGGCGCAGCATGACAGCGCGGCAGCCAGCAGCGTTCTTGAATACACAGACATGGCTGTCATCCTCAGAAATTGAGCTTGGCGCTGAGCGCCAACTCGCGGCCGGCGCCGATATTGACGAAGGGCGTGCCGCTGCAGCAGCTGGCGGTGTAATAAGTCGAATCGAAAAGATTCTTGACGTTGAACTGCCAGTCTACCGATTGGCCTTCGATCAAAGTGTTCCACGACACGAACGCATCCATCACGCGGCCGTAAGGCAGGTGGTAGACCTTGCCGCTGCCGTCGCCCACCGGCAGGCTGCTGAACACGCGGGCGCCGGCGCCCGCGCGGACGCGGCCTTCGACCGGGCCAAGACGCGAGATGCCGAAATCGCGCGTCAGGTACAGCGAAGCCGTATGCTTCGGCGTGTTCGGCAAGGGATTGCCGGCCAGCTTGGGGTCGTCGGCGTAGCGCGCTTCGGTGTAGGCATAGCTGCCGACCAGGCTCAGGTTCTTGCTGATGCGGCCGGTGGCGTCGAACTCCAGGCCGCGCGAGCGCGCCTTGCCGGCATTGCGGGTGTAGTTGATGCCGTTGATGGTTTCGGTGGTCTGGATGTTGCGCTTCTGGATATCGAATACCGCCAGCGTCGCCGTCAGGTTTTCGGTTTCCAGCTTGGAGCCGATCTCATAGCCCTTGGCCAGTTCCGGCGGCAGCTCGCCGATCGGCGTGGCGATCGAAGTATTCGGCTTGAACGATTCGCTGTAGCTGGCGTACATCGACCAGTCCGGCGCCAGCTTGTAGACCACGCCGGCGCGCGGCGTCGCCCGTCCGGCGGCGACCTTGCTGCCGACGATGAAGGGACGGCCTTTGCCGGTCAGTTCGTTGAAATATTCGTAGCGGGCGCCGGCCAGCAGGATCCAGCGTTCATCCAGGTGGATCGAGTCCTGCAGGAATACGCCGCGCGAGATCAGCTTGTCGGTCTGGTCGCTGTCGGCCGGGCTGATCTTGCTGCCGGCAGGCGTCAGCTGGCCGTAGACCGGGTTGTAGATGTTGAACTGGGTGTTGCTCGGGCCGCGATAAAGATCGCCCAGTACGCGGTAGTTGCGCATGTAGTCGACGCCGCCGACGATGTCGTGGCGCACATCGCCCCAGTTGAATTTTCCTTCCAGGTTCAAGGTCAGTGTGTGCGCCGACTGCACGCCGTTCTGGGTGGCGTCGACGCGCCGGGTGGCGGCGCCGGTGGCATAGTTGACTGACAGCACGCGCGCCTGCCAGTCGTTGTAATAGCTGCGGCTGAAGCCGTAGCCGCCGTGCAGGGTCCAGTCGGCGTTGAGCTTGTGGTCGAAGCGCAGGTTGACGGCGTCGGAACGGCCGGCCGAGACGTTGTAGGCTTCGTCGAAGCGGCGTTCCTTGGGCGTTGCCACCGGATTGCCGGTGCGCGGATCGATGATGGTGCCGCGGTCGATCGGCACCGAATAATTCATGTGCTCGTAGGCGAACGACAGCGTGGTGTCGCGGCCATACCAGGCCAGCGACGGCGCCACCACCGACTGCGTGGTTTCGCCGAAATTGCGCCAATAGTTGTTGCGCTGATGGTCGGCGATCAGCCGGTAAGCCAGTCCGGAATCGCCGATCGGTCCGGTCAGGTCGATCTGTTCGCTGATGCCGCCGTAGCTGGAGCCGCTGAGCATGACGGAACGCTGGTTTTCCAGCAGCGGCTTCTTGCTGATGACATTGATCACGCCGCCCGGATCCATGCTGCCATAGAGCATGGAGGAGGGCCCTTTCAGCACTTCGATGCGCTCAGTGGTCGGGGTGAAATTGCGCGGCTGGACCGACAGCATGCCGTCGCGCAGCATGGAGTTGTCGCGGTTGTCGCCGAAGCCGCGCTTGATGATGGCGTCCAGCGTGCCGCCCAGCGTATTGCCCATGCGGATGCCGGAGACCGTATCCAGCGATTCCGCCAGGCTGCTCGGCTGGCGGTCCTGCAGGAACTGGGAGGTGACAACACTGACCGCCTGCGGCACGTCGATCAGGGCAGCGTCGCTGCGGCTGGCGACGGAAGCGCGTTTCGCCTGGTAGCCGTTTTCGGCCGGATTACCGCCATCCCGGCTGGCTTTGACAGAGACCGTGGGCAGCACGTTTTCGGCTGCCGCGGCGTTGTTGTTTGACTGTGTCGGCAGATCCGCTGCCATCGCGCCGTGCGTCAGCACGAGCGAACATATTCCTACTAATCGTTTTTTCAAAACCTTATCCTCACCGAGTTGCTTATAGTTAATTTTATTTTTGTAATAGCCGTCATTATATATAAATGATAATCATTCGCAATTATAGTTATGTAATTTCTTAAAAGCTTTTGAAAAATGCCTCGTTTTGTTTTCGGAGACTGGGACGAATGCCGGCGGGGCGCTCTCGGCAGGGCGGGAAATAGCTCTGTAGAATCGTCCTGCCGGTAAAGCAGGATTTTCAAAGAGACCATCGTTTAAAGGAACAATCAGTCATGAGTTATCACGCATCAAGCAAGCGCTACGACGACATGCAGTACCGTTTTTGCGGCCGCAGCGGCCTCAAGCTGCCGTTGTTGTCGATGGGGCTCTGGCACAATTTCGGCGACACCACCTCGCTGGCGCGCCAGCGCGAGATGGTGCATACCGCCTTCGACCTCGGCATCACCCATTTCGACCTGGCCAACAACTACGGGCCGCCGTACGGCAGCGCCGAAACCAATTTCGGCCGCATCCTGAAGGAAGACTTGCGGCCTTACCGCGACGAGCTGATCATCTCGTCCAAGGCCGGCTGGGACATGTGGCCGGGGCCGTACGGCCAGGGCGGCGGTTCGCGCAAATACGTGCTGGCCAGCCTCGACCAGAGCCTGCAGCGCCTGGGGCTGGACTACGTCGATATCTTTTACTCGCACCGCTTCGATCCGGAGACGCCGCTGGAAGAAACCATGGGCGCGCTGGCGACCGCCGTGCAGCAGGGCAAGGCGCTGTATGTCGGCGTCTCTTCCTACTCGCCGGCCAAGACGGCGGAAGCGGCGCAGCTGCTGCGCGACTGGAAAGTGCCTTGCCTGATCCACCAGCCTTCCTACAACATGCTGAACCGCTGGATCGAGCAGGGTTTGCTGGATACGCTGCAGCAGGAAGGCATGGGCTGCATCACCTTTACCGCGCTGGCGCAGGGTTTATTGAGCGATAAATACCTGAACGGGATTCCGCAGGATGCGCGCATCAACCGCGAAGGCGGCGGTTCCCTGCAGCAGGCGCATCTGAGTCCTGAGAACCTGGCGCGGGTGCGGGCCTTGAATGAGATCGCCAAGGCGCGCGGGCAAAGCCTGGCGCAGATGGCGCTGGCCTGGGTGCTGCGCGATCCGCGCGTGACGACGACCTTGATCGGCGCCAGCAGCCCGGCGCAGATCCGGGAAAACGTAGCGGCCCTGGCGCGGCTGGATTTTTCCAAGGAAGAGCTGGCGGCGATTGATGTGCAGGCGCAGGATGGCGGGATTAATTTGTGGGAGAAGTCTTCCCAAGGGTAAGCCAGTTTCTTGTGTGCGCAACGGCCACGGCTCCGTGGTCCGTTAAATTGGGGTCAGAGTCGAATTTTTTGAAGAACAAAAATTCGACTCTGACCCCAATTTAATTTGTGCTATACGAATGCGGCGGGGTGCCGGTTTTGGGCTGCGAGAAGTGCTGCCGGGACTGTTGCTTGCTGGCGGCGTTCGGTGCTGGGCGCAACGCTGAATACTTCGCGGTAGGTCTTGCTGAAGTGACAGGCGGACTGGAAGCCGCAGGCGACGGTGATGCTGAGGATGGACATGTCGGTCTGGCGCAGCAGTTCCCTGGCCTTGCGCAGGCGCAGCGTCAGATAGTAATGCGTGGGCGACATGCCCATGTGTTCCTTGAACATGCGCTGCAGCTGGCGCGGCGACGAGTTTGACAGCTGCGCCAGTTCATCCAGCGACAAGGGTTCTTCGATATTGGCTTCCATCAGCGACACCACTTCCACCATGGCCGGCCGGGCCGAGGTCATGCGCACCGTCAGCGGCACCCGCTGCTGGTCCTTGTGGTCGCGCACATGTTCCAGGATGAACTGGTCGGCAATCGCGGCAATCGTGGTTTTCCCGACTTGTCCGGAAATCAGGTTCAGCATCATGTCCAGCGGCGCAATGCCGCCGGTGCAGGTGATGCGGTCGCGGTCCACCACAAACAGGTCAGGGGCGAACGCAACCGCGGGATAAGAGCGCTTCATCGACGACAGGTTTTCCCAGTGCGTGGCGCAGGTATAACCGTCCAGCAGTCCGGCTTCGGCCAGCGCGAAAGCGCCCGTGCACAGGCTGCCCAAGGTTATCCCTTGTTGCGCCAGGTTTCTCAGCAAGTCCAAGGTGGCGCTGTTGATGGCGCTGGCGATTTGGGTGCCGCCGCAGACGAAGACGGCATCGGCAGCCGGGCATTGGTCGGCGCGCATGGTGGTGACGGCGAGGCCGTTGCTGGCGCTCACGGGGCCGCCTTCGGGGCTGATGATGGACCAGCGGTAGAGCGGCTTTCCTTCCAGGTAATTCGCCATGCGCAATACTTCGATGGCATTTGAAAATGCCAGCATCGTAAAGCTATTGAGCGGCATGAAAGCAAAGTGGGTGAAGGAATTGGAAGTGCTTTGAGACATGACCTGCTCCGTTGGCAAACATCAGCGATGGACAATGTAACGTTGAAATGGCCGAACTAACAAACGCTTTCGGTTGTGCGTCGCAATAAGCATGCCAAGCCGAACGGACGCCGCCTCGCCATCCGCCGCAGGACCAATTGCCGCCTGGATTCGCGCGGCGCAGGACTATGCTGCCCGGCGTTTCGGATAGCGGGCAATGCGTGATCATCTGCGTGCGATCGATAGCAATAAATATACAAACGGCCACGTGGCGATCCCGCTTTTTGTGCACGCGATCCATTTCGGCGCAAGCGGCGTCAGCAGGCGTCGAAAACGGCGCTTGGCTAAAAGTGACAGCAATGTCGCAAATTGAAAGGTTCCCGTCAGATCAAGTCAATAGCGGCCAAAGGCTTGGGAGAAGAATGATGTCAAGAGTTAGCCCGATTGACGCATCTCCCTTTCCAGGATCTCGTAATGACACTTCCCGCATTTTCCCAGTCGCTGGCGGAACGCGACGCGCCGATTAAGCGCGCTATCGACCTCGAACTGCAGCGCCAGCAAAACCAGATCGAAATGATCGCCTCGGAAAACATCGTCTCGCGCGCGGTGCTGGAAGCGCAGGGCTCGGTGCTGACCAACAAGTACGCCGAAGGTTATCCGGGCAAGCGCTACTACGGCGGCTGCGAATTCGCCGATCAGGTGGAAACCCTGGCGCTGGAGCGCGTCAAGCAGCTGTTCGGCGCCAGGTTCGCCAACGTGCAGCCGCATTCCGGCGCCCAGGCCAACGGCGCCGTCATGCTGGCGCTGGTCAAGCCGGGCGAGACGGTGCTTGGCATGTCGCTGGACGCCGGCGGCCATCTGACGCACGGCGCGCGGCCGGCTATGTCGGGCAAGTGGTTCAACGCGGTGCAGTACGGCGTCAGCCGCGACACCTATCTGATCGACTATGAGGAAGTCGAAGCGCTGGCCAGGCTGCACAGGCCGCGCCTGATCATCGCCGGCTACTCGGCCTATCCGCGCCAGCTCGATTTCGCCCGCTTCCGCGCCATCGCCGACAGCGTCGATGCGCTGCTGATGGTCGACATGGCGCATATCGCCGGCCTGGTGGCGACCGGCCATCATCCGAGCCCGGTGCCGCATGCGCATGTCGTCACTTCGACGACCCACAAAACCTTGCGCGGCCCGCGCGGCGGCTTCGTGCTGACCAACGACGAAGACATCGCCAAGAAAATCAATTCGGCCGTATTCCCGGGCTTGCAGGGTGGCCCGCTGATGCACGTGATCGCAGGCAAGGCGGTGGCCTTCGGCGAGGCGCTGGAATCGGAGTTCAAGGAATACATCGGCAAGGTGGTCGCCAACGCCAAGGCGCTGGGCGAGGTGCTGCTGGCCGGCGGCGTCGACCTGGTCACCGGCGGCACCGAAAACCATCTGCTGCTGGTCGATTTGCGTCCCAAGGGCTTGAAGGGTACGCAGGTGGAGCATGCGCTGGAGCGCGCCGGCATCACCTGCAACAAGAACGGCATTCCCTTCGATACCGAAAAGCCGACCGTCACTTCCGGCATCCGTCTCGGCACGCCGGCCGGCACCGCGCGCGGCTTCGGCGTCGATGAGTTCCGCACCATAGGCCGCCTGACGGTAGAGATCTTCGACGCCCTGGCGCGCAAGCCGGAAGGCGATGCCGAGGTCGAGCAAAAGGTGCTGGCTGAAGTACAGGCGCTGTGCAAGCGTTTCCCTATCTATTAAGGTAAAGGAGCAAGCATGAGCAACCTCCATCAGCAAAGCCTGGTCATCGACGGCCTGAACATCTCCAAGTGGGAGCGGCCGGTATTCGAAGACATGAAGAAAGGCGGCCTGAGCGCCGTCAACTGCACCATCTCGGTGTGGGAGAACTTCCAGGGCACGGTCGGCAACGTGGTCGACATGAAGAACCTTATCCGCGACAACGCCGACCTGTTGACCCTGGTGCGCGGCGTCGACGACATCAAGCGCGCCAAGCAGGAAGGGCGCACCGGCGTCATCCTCGGTTTCCAGAACGCCCATGCGTTTGAAGACAATCTCGGCTATATCGAAGTGTTCGCAGAGCTGGGCGTGCGGGTGGTGCAGCTTTGCTACAACACGCAGAACCTGATCGGCACCGGCTGCTACGAGCGCGACGGCGGTCTGTCCGGCTTCGGCCGCGAAGTGATCGCCGAGATGAACCGGGTCGGCATCATGGTGGATCTGTCGCATGTCGGCGGCAATACCTCCACCGAAGCGATCCTGGCGTCGAACAAGCCGGTGTGCTATTCGCATTGCCTGCCGTCCGGCCTGAAGCAGCATCCGCGCAACAAGAGCGACGAGCAGCTGAAGTTCATCGCCGACCACGGCGGCTTCATCGGCGTCACCATGTTCCCGCCTTTCCTCAAGCGCGGCAGCAGCGCCAATGTCGACGACTATGTGGAAGCCTTCGATTACATCATCAAGCTGGTCGGCGACGACTGCGTCGGCATCGGCACCGATTTCACGCAAGGCTACGGCAAGCCTTTCTTCGAATGGCTGACGCACGACAAGGGACGCCATCGCCGCCTGACCGATTTCGGCACGGTGATCAACCCGGAAGGCTTCCGCACCATCGGCGATTTCCCCAACCTGACCACGGCCATGGAACGCGCCGGCTGGAAGGAAAGTCGCATACGCAAGGTGCTGGGCGAAAACTGGCTGCGGGTGTTCGGCGAAGTCTGGGCCGCCTGACAGCTCTACCTAAATACCGAGGAGTAGCGATGCAACCACAATTGCCGATTGAAGTCGATGCCGAGACCGGCGTCTGGACTACCGACAAGCTGCCGATGCTGTACGTGCCGCGCCATTTTTTCACCAATAACCATACCGCGGTGGAAGCGGCGCTCGGGCGCGAAAAATATGCCCAGATCCTGTACGACGCCGGCCACAAGTCCGCCTATTACTGGTGCGAAAAGGAGGCCCGGCAGCATGGCATGTCCGGCCTCGACGTCTACAAGCACTACCTGAAACGCCTGTCGCAACGCGGCTGGGGCCTGTTCTCCTTTACCGAGGTCGATGCCGCCAATGCCAGCGCCAGCATCAGGCTGGCCAATTCATCGTTCGTGCTGCAGCAGCCCGAAGCGCAAGGCAAGCTGTGCTACATGTTCGCCGGCTGGTTCGCCGGCGCCATGGACTGGGTGTCCGACACCACCGGCAATCCGCGCCGCGCGGCGTGCAGCGAAACCCAGTGCGGCGGCGAAGGACACGCGCATTGCGTCTTCACGGTTACACCGCTTTCCGCCTAGGGCCAAAACCGATCATGCGCTATCCCACTTTGTTTTCGCCGCTGACCCTGAACCAGGTAACCCTGCGCAACCGCGTAGTCAGCACCGCACATGCCGAAGTCTATGCGGAAGCAGGCGGTTTGCCCGGCGAACGCTATATCCGCTACTACGAGGAAAAAGCCAAGGGCGGCCTCGGCCTGGCGATCTGCGGCGGCTCCAGCACGGTGTCCATCGACAGCCCGCAAGGCTGGTGGAAATCGGTCAACCTGACTACCGACAAAGTGATCGAGCCTTTGTCGCGGCTGGCGGAAGCGATGCACCGGCACGGCGCCAAGATCATGATCCAGGCCACCCACATGGGGCGCCGCACGGCATGGCATGGCGAGAACTGGCCGCACCTGGTCAGCCCGTCGGGAATCCGCGAGCCGGTCCATCGCGGCAACGCCAAGATCATCGAGATCGAAGAAATCCGCCGCATCGTCGCCGACTTCGCCGCCGCCGCCAAGAGAGTCCAGCAAGCCGGCATGGACGGCATCGAGATTTCCGCCGCCCACCAGCAGCTGATCGACCAGTTCTGGAGCCCGCGCGTCAACCAGCGCAGCGATGAGTACGGCGGCAGCCTGGAAAACCGCATGCGCTTCGGCATCGAAGTGTTGACGGCGGTGCGGGAAGCGGTCGGCAAGGATTTTTGCGTCGGCCTGCGCATGTGCGGCGATGAATTCCATGAGGATGGCGTCGATCACGAAACCGCCAAGCAGATTGCGCAGGCGATGTCTGCCAGCGGCCTGATCGATTTCCTGAGCGTGGTCGGCTCCGGCGCCGATACCCACAACACGCTGGCCAATTGCATGCCGCCCATGGCCTTGCCGCCGGAACCTTTCGTGCACCTGGCGGCCGGCATCAAGGCAGTGTCCAGCGTGCCGGTGATGCACGCGCAAAGCATACGCGACGCCGGCCAGGCGGAACGCATACTGTCGACCGGCATGGTGGACCTGGTCGGCATGACGCGCGGGCAGATCGCCGATCCGTACATGGTGATCAAGATCCGCGACGGCCGCGAAGACGAAATCAAGCAGTGCGTCGGCGCCAATTATTGCATCGACCGCCAGTACAACGGCCTCGATGTATTGTGCGTGCAGAATGCCGCCACCTCGCGCGAACAGAGCATGCCGCACCAGATTGCCAGCAGCCGCGGACCTAAGCGCAAGGTGGTGGTGGTCGGCGCCGGTCCGGCCGGGCTGGAAGCGGCGCGCGTGGCGCGCGAGCGCGGCCATGAGGTGGTTCTGTTCGAGCGCAGCGAAGCGGTCGGCGGCCAGATCAACCTGGCCGCCAAGGCGCCGCAGCGCGAACAGATGGCCGGCATTGTGCGCTGGTTTGACATGGAAACCAGGCGTCTCGGCGTCGACCGCCGGCTGGGCGTCAATGCCGATGAAGCCATGATCATGGCTGAACAGCCCGATATCGTGGTGCTGGCCACCGGCGGCAGCAACTACACCGGCCAGGTTGCGGCATGGGGCATCGCCGAGGGTTTGTCGGTCAGCTCCTGGGACATTTTGCAAGGGCGGGTCGCACCGGGCAAGAACGTGCTGGTGTATGACGGCATCAGCACCCACGCCGGCTTCGGCGTCGCCGATTTCCTGGCCAGCCGCGGCAGCCTGGTGGAAATCGTCACGCCCGACGTCAAGATCGCCGACGACACCGGCGGCACCACCTTCCCGATTTTTTATCGCCGCCTGTATGCCCAGGGCGTGATTCCGACGCCGAACTACTGGCTGGACCGGGTCTATGCCGAAGGCGGCAAGAAGGTGGCAGTGCTGCGCAACGAGTACACCGAGCTGCAGGAGGAGCGGGTGGTGGACCAGGTGGTGATTGAAAACGGCATCCTGCCCAACGACCAGCTGTACTGGTCGCTCAAGCCGCAATCGCTCAACCGCGGCCAGACCGACGTCCACAAGCTGTTCGCCGCCGAGCCGCAGCCGGCTCTGTCGGAAACGCTGGGCGACGGCCGTTTCCTGCTGTTCCGGGTCGGCGACTGCATCTCCATGCATAACATCCACGCCGCGATCTACGATTCGCTGCGCCTGTGCAAAGACTTCTGACCATGAGCGCGGCGGCTTCTTCTCTCAATCTGTTCATCACGGTCCTGTTCTGGCTTTCGCTGGCGGGGCTGGCGGCGGGCATGGCGCGGCGGGCTGCCCTGTGGCGCGCAGGCCGTGCAGCGCCGGTGGCCTGGCCAGGCTTGCTGGCCATCCCCAAGCGCTATTTCGTTGACCTGCACCATGTGGTGGCGCGCGATCCGTACATTGCCCGCACCCACGTGGCCACCGCCGGCGGCGCCATCGCCGCCATGGCGCTGGTGGCGGTCAACTACGGCTTGATGCTGTATGCGCCAGCCCTGAATACCGCAATCGGCTTGTTCGCGCTGCTGATGCTGGTGGGCGTGCTGTTCGTCTGGCATCGCCGCCGCACGCCGCCGGCGCGGCTGTCGCGCGGCGCCTGGATGCGGCTGCCATGGATGCTGTCCGCGTTTGCGCTGGGCATGCTGGCGCTGGGCTTTGTCCCACTGCAATTTGTCTCCGGTGCCAGCGCGCTGGCGACCGTGGTCTTGCTGGGCCTGGGCGCCTGGACCCTGACTGTCGGCGCTGCCCGCGGCGGTCCGATGAAGCACGCGCTGGCCGGCTTGCTGCACCTGGCCTTTCATCCACGTCCGGAACGCTTCAATAAAACCGCCGGCGGCGCCCCGACTACCGCGCTCAAGTCCTTGCAGCTGGAACAGGGCGAGCTGGGCGTCGGCAAACCGATCGAGTTCCGCTGGAACCAGTTGCTGAGCTTTGATGCCTGCGTCCAGTGCGGCAAGTGCGAAGCCGCCTGCCCGGCGTTTGCCGCCGGCCAGCCCTTGAATCCTAAGAAGCTGATCCAGGACATGGTGACCGGCATGGCAGGCGGCAGCGACGCCGGTTTCGCCGGCAGTCCTTATCCCGGCATCCCGCTCGGCGGCCATCAAGGCAGCCCGCTGGAGGCGATCGTACCCGGCCTGATTTCCAGCGACACGCTGTGGTCCTGCACCACCTGCCGCGCCTGCGTGCAGGAGTGTCCGATGCTGATCGAGCATGTGGACGCCATCGTCGATCTGCGCCGCCATCAAACCTTGCAGTTCGGTGCCGTGCCGGGCAAAGGACCGGAAGTGCTGGCCAATTTGCGTGAAACCGGCAGCGCCGGCGGCTACGACCTTGGGGCGCGCTACAACTGGGCGCTCGACCTGGATGTCCGGCGGATCAGCGCCGGCCAGCCGGTCGACGTGCTGCTGCTGGTGGGCGAAGGCGGCTTCGACATGCGTTACCAGCGCAGCCTGCGCGCACTGGTCAAGGTGCTGCAAGCCGCGCAGGTCGATTTCGCCGTGCTTGGTTCGCTGGAAAGCGATTGCGGCGATGTCGCCCGCCGCCTTGGCGATGAAGCCACCTTCCAGAACCTGGCGCAGCAGATGATTGCGCAGCTGTCGGCGTTCACCTTCAGGCGGATTGTGACGGCCGATCCGCATGTCATGCACTGCTTGCGCAACGAATATCCGGCGCTGGGCGGGCGCTACGAGGTGCTGCATCACACCGGCTTCATGGCATCGCTGGTCAGCGAAGGCAAGCTCAAGCCGCGCGCAGCCGCCGACAGCGATCAGCGTTTCACCTATCACGATCCCTGCTACCTGGGCCGCTATAACGGCGAAACCGAAGCGCCGCGCGAACTGTTGAAACTGCTGGGCCTGCCGCTGCACGAAATGGAGCGTCACGGCATGCGCGGCCGCTGCTGCGGCGGTGGCGGCGGCGCGCCGCTCACCGATATCCCCGGCAAGCAGCGCATTCCCGACATCCGCATCCACGATGCGCGCACGGTAGGCGCCGATACGGTGGTGGTGGCTTGTCCGAACTGCACCGCGATGCTGGAAGGCGTCGTGGGACCGCGCCCCGAGGTGCGCGATATCGCCGAACTGCTGGCCGCTGCATTGGAGCATTGAAGATGGCAACCACCATGGCAACAGCAGGCATCAGGCGGATAGATCCGCGTCGTCCGTTCACGCTCAATGCCGACGGCTTGAAGCGCATCGTGCTGGGACAGACGGGCGCTGCAGGCCTTGATCTGCAAGCGCTTCCGCCCGCGCCGGCGCAGCATCCGATCAAGCCGCAGCGCCTGGCAGCCGATGCTCGGCTGGCAAAATACCTGCTGGCGGTGGTGCACAGCGACCGCGGCAGCCTTGACGAACATGCGCGGCAGGCAGTGGCCGCTGCTGCCCTGCTGGCGGATGGCGTCACGGAAGTGGTGCTGCTGGTGTTCGGCGAGCTGAACGACGATGCGGCCGCCCTCGGCGCCGACCGCTGCATCGTCCTGCCGCAATACGGCAGTCATCTGTTTGCGCCGGAAGCGGAGCTGGCGGCCCTGGCCGCCTTGTTCAAAGAATTGCAGCCAGCGCATGTGTTCATGCCGGATAACGGCGTCGCCGACAGCGACCTGGGACGGCGCCTGGGGGCGGCCATGAGCGTGGCCAGCATCGCCACGCACGTGGTGGAGATCAAGCAAGAAGGGTTGGCGGTCTATAGGCAGCAAGGCAGCCTGATGGCGCGCCGCGAACTGACGGCAATCGTGCTGCTGGAAGCCGATGCCGTGGATGCGCGCTTGCCCTTCCTTGGGCGCGGGCAGCGGGACGAGCAGCTCGCCGCTACGCTCGGCGTCGCGGCCAGCAACGCTCCAGCAGGAGCATTTACCGACCTCGGCGTCAAAACCATGGCGGCTTCGCAAATGGCGCTGGATGAAGCCGATTTCATCGTTTCGGCAGGCAATGGCGTCGGCGATGTCGCACTGTTCAACTCGCTGGCGCAGGTGCTGGACGCCGCGGTGGGCGCCAGCCGGGTTGCGGTCGACGACGGTAAGTTCGAACGCGACAAGCAGATCGGCGCCACCGGCAAGACGGTCAGCGCCAGCGCTTACCTGGCCTTCGGTATTTCAGGCGCGGTCCAGCACCTGCAGGGCATCAAGGATTGCCGCCATGTGATCGCGGTCAACCTGGACGCCAGCGCCCCCATGATCAAGCGCGCCGATCTCAGCATCATCGGCGACGCGCAGGAACTGATGTCAGCTTTGCTGCAACAGGTCAGGCAAGCCCGCGCGGTGGAGGCAGCACCATGAGGCAGCAGGCTATCAAGCGGATTGCCGTACTGGTATCGATAGGCCGGCACCCGGTCAGCGGCGTGCCGCGCTACAGCCGCAACGACGCCGCCGCGCTCGGACTGGCGAGCGAACTGGCGCAGCAAGCGGCCGATGCCAGCATCGATGTGATCCATGCCGGCCAGGCCGGCAATCCTGCGCTGCCCGAGTATCTGGCGCTGGGCGCGGCCAGGATCAGCGTGATCGAAACGGCTGCGGCGCAGGACGTATTGCCGGCCTTGCAGGAGCAATTGCAAGCCTACGACCTGGTGCTGTGCGGCAGCCGCGCCGAGAGCGGCGAAGCCAGCGGCATGCTGCCTTATCGGCTGGCCGCGCGGCTGAACCTGCCTTTGCTGGCCGGGGTGATTGCGGTGACGCCGGGCAGCGATGCCATCGTCGCCCAGCAGTTCTTGCCGAAAGGACGGCGGCGCGAGGTCGCCTTGCCGCTGCCGGCTTTGCTGACGGTGCATCCGCTGGCGCCGTCCCGCTTGCGTTATGCCTATGCCAGGCTGCGTGCCGGCCGCATCAGCAGCCAGGTTTTTCCTGGGGAGACGAGCGATGCCGGCGAGGAATGGCAGGTCGAAGCCGCCAAAGCCTTGCCGCGCAAGCTGGCGGCGCCCGAGAAGCGTTCCGGCCATGCGCGCATGCAGGCGGCCACCGTGGCCGAAAGCCGAGGCGGCAAGGTGCTGCAGGAGGGCAGTGCGGCTGACAAGGCGCAGGCGGTGCTGGCTTATTTGCGCGAGCATCGCCTGGTCGATTATTAGTTTGCAGATGCGTTTGCAAATACGTTTGCAATTGCGGCGGTTCCATACATGCACCACATGGAGAAAAAATTGAAAGTATCCAAAGAGATCCAAGCACTGATCGCCGAACGCCTGCCGGGCCATAGCCTGGATGCGCCGTTTTACCTGAGCCCGGAAATTTTCGAGATGGATGTCCGGGAGATTTTCGGCAAGCACTGGATCCATGTCGCGGTCGATCCGGATATTCCCGAGCCGGGCGACTACGTGACGGTCGAGATCGGCCTCAATTCCATCGTGGTGGTGCGCGACGACGACATGGCGGTGCGCGCCTATCACAACGTCTGCCGCCACCGCGGCGCGCGCCTGTGTTCCGAGCACAAGGGTTCGGTCGGCAACCTGGTCTGTCCCTATCATCAATGGACTTACAACCTGGGTGGCGAGCTGATCTATGCCGAACACATGGGCGAGAAATTCGACCGCTGCAAGCACAGTCTCAAGCCGGTGCACGTGGAAAACCTGGCAGGGCTGATCTTCATCTGCCTGGCGGAACATCCGCCTGAAGATTTTTCGGTGATGCGCGCAGCCATGGCGCCGTATCTGCTGCCGCACGGCCTGCAGGATTGCAAGATCGCCAAGCAGGTCGACCTGATCGAAGAGGGCAACTGGAAGCTGACCATGGAAAACAATCGCGAGTGCTACCACTGCGCGACCAACCATCCGGAACTGACGGCGTCCTTGTTTGAATTCGGCTTCGGCTACCAGACCGCGCCCGGCAACGCCGAGCAGATCGGCGAGTTCAATCGCCTGGCCGCGGAGCGTTGCGCCGAATGGGAGCGCGGCGGCCTGCCGTCGGCCGAGATCGAGCGCCTGGACGAGCTGGTGAGCGGTTTCCGCACGCAGCGCCTGCCATTGGACCGCGCTGGCGAATCGCAGACGCTCGATGGCAAGGTCGCCTGCGGGATGCTGCTGGGGCAGTTCAAACGCGCCGACCTGGGCGGCCTGTCGTTCTGGACCCAGCCGAATTCCTGGCATCACTTCATGAGCGATCATATTGTCAGTTTTTCGGTCCTGCCCTTGTCGGCGGAACGCACGCTGGTGCGCACCAAATGGCTGGTGCACAAGGATGCGCGCGAAGGCATCGACTATCAGCTGGATAACCTGACGGCGGTGTGGAACGCCACCAACGACCAGGACAAGCGGCTGGTCGAGCTGTCGCAGCAGGGGGCGCGCAGCAGCGCCTATCAGCCCGGCCCTTATTCGCCGTTTACGGAAGGCCTGGTGGAAAAATTCTGCACCTGGTACATCGGCCGTCTGCAGGCAGGCTTGGCCGCGCCCGAGGCTGCTTCAGTGAGCCTGCTGCGGAGAATGGATTGAAAGCCGAAATGCTGCCGGGACCGGTCATGGAAACAAATAAACTGAATCGCCGGAATTTCTGGGACGCCATGCCGCCGCCGTGGAACAGCGAGAGCGAGGATACCTTGGTATGTTGCCAGGTGCGGACGGAGACGCATGACGTCAAGAGTTTTTTCTTCGCCACGCCCGACGGCAGCGCCTTCATCTTCCAGCCCGGCCAGTTCATCACGCTGGAGCTGGAAATCGATGGCGAAGCCGTCAACCGCTGCTACACCGTTTCTTCGTCGCCGGCACGGCCGCATGCCATCTCGATCACGGTCAAGCGTGTGCCGGGCGGGCCGGTGTCGAACTGGCTGCACGATAACCTGAAAGCAGGCGACAAGGTCAAGGTGCTGCGGCCGGCCGGCGATTTCACCTGCGCGCTCCATCCGGCGGAGAAATACCTGTTCCTGTCGGCCGGTTCGGGCATCACGCCATTGATGTCGATGACGCGCGCCCATCACGACCTGTGCGACGACCGCGACATCGTTTTCATGCACAGCGCGCGCACGCCGGACGACATCATCTTCGAGCGCGAGCTGGGCCTGATCGCCGCCAGCCAGCAGAATTTCAAGACCCGTTTCATCTGTGAACGGCTGGGACAGCGGCGCGACTGGCCGGGACCGACCGGCATGCTGTCGCTGGCGGCGCTGAAACTGATGGCGCCCGATTTCATGGAGCGCGAAGTCTTCGTCTGCGGCCCCGCGCCCTACATGAAGGCGGTGCGCAGCATGCTGGATGAAGCAGGCTTCGACCGCGCGCGCTATCACGAAGAAAGCTTTTCCTTCGAGACTTTGCAGCTGGAGGCCGGACAGGCAAGCGCGGAAAACGGAGCAATCGGCGGAGCAGAAAGCGGCGCAACACCGGCAAGCAGCGAGCCAGCGGCGCTGGCCGGTTTCGAAATCAACTTCCAGAAAAGCAACCGTCAGATCGTCTGCGGCCCGCAGCAGCATGTGCTGGAAGCCGCCCGCAATGCCGGCGTGCGGCTGGCATCGTCCTGCGCCCAAGGGATGTGCGGCACCTGCAAAGTCAAGCTGGTTTCCGGCAGCGTCGACATGCAGCACAAAGGCGGCATCCGCCAGCGCGAAATCGACCAAGGCATGGTGCTCCTGTGCTGCAGCAAACCGCTAAGCAACCTCGTAGTAGACAAATAGAAAAGGCAGCAGAAACGCAGTCAATCACGCAGTCAATCGGGGTCAGAGTTTTTTTACGACAGTTTCATCGTCGTAAATTACTCTGACCCCGATTGACGGCCCAAAGAGCACCAGTCGTAGCAAACCGATGTAAATAAATTCGACTCCGACCCCAATTAATTCGTAGTAGACAAATAAGAAGGCGCACCGGAAACGCAGTCAATTGGGGTCAGAGTTTTTTTACGACAGTTTCATCGTCGTAAATTACTCTGACCCCAATTGACGGCCCACGGAGCGCCAGCCGTAGCAAGCCGATGCAAATAAATTCGACTCCGATCCCAATTAATTCAATTAGCTGGTTACGGAGCACGAGCAGCAGTAAGTCGAAGAAAATCAATTCGACTCTGACCCCAATTGATTGCAATAACATTGAAAGAGTCCTGCCATGAATCCACTACGAAAACTATGCTGCCTTGTCCTCGCACTGACATGCCTCGCAAGCACGGGCGCGGTGAATGCTGAACCTAAGCCGGTCATCAGGATCGGCTATGTGGAAGGCTGGTCCGACAGCGTGGCGACGACCTATGTCGCGGCGCAAATCATCAGGCAGGATCTCGGCTATGAAGTCAAACTGATTCCGGTTTCCGCCGGCCTGATGTGGCAGGGCGTGGCGCGCGGCGACCTGGACGCGACCATGTCGGCGTGGCTGCCGGCTACCCAGGGTGCCTACTATGAAAAGCTGAAGGGCAAGGTGGTCAATCTGGGCGTCAATTATCCTGGCGCCAGGATAGGGCTGATTGTGCCTGCTTATGTCAATGCCAGCAGCATTGCGGACTTGCCGGCGCAGAAAGCTGCTTTCGAGGGACGCATCGTCGGCATCGATGCCGGCGCCGGCGTCATGACCAAGACTGAACTGGCGATCAAGGAGTACGGCCTGGACTACAAGCTGCTGCCAAGCTCGGGCAGCGGCATGGCCGCTGAGCTGGAACGCTCGATCAGGAACAACAAGGCGATCGCGGTGACGGGATGGGTGCCGCACTGGATGTTCGCCAAGTGGAAACTCAAGTTCCTCGACGATCCGAAGAAGGTCTACGGCGAAGCCGAACATGTCGACAATATCGCCAATCCCGGCCTGGCGGCGAAGGCCAAGCCGGTCAATGACTTGCTGAAGAATTTTTCATGGAAGCCGGGCGAGATCGACAGCGTCATGCTGGCGGTGGAAAACGGCGCCAAGCCGGAAGCGGCGGCCAGGCAATGGCTGGATGCGCATCCGCAGCGCGTCCGCGAGTGGCTGCAAAAATAAGGCAGCCGCAACGGCCTGCCTATTTCTCGTTGTAGGGTAAGGGCGGCCGCTCCGCAGCCGGTGGGCTGGCGGCGGCTATTTTCATGTCGCCGCCGAGCGCCTGATACAGCTTGACCTGGCTGTTGAGCAGGTTGAGATTGTTGTCCGCCATGGCAATCTCAGCGGAGCGCAAGGTTTCCTGTGCGTCGAGCCAGATCTTCAGCGCCACCGAACCGGCGCGGTAGCGCTCCTGGTACAGGCTTTCGACGTGCCGGGCCGCCGCCAGCGACTGTGCCAGCTTGAGGCCTTGGGCCTGGAACTGGCTGCGTGCGGACAGCGCGATTTCGACGTCGCGCAAGGCCTTGTAGAAAGTCTGGCGGAAGTCGACCGAGGCCTTTTCATAATCGATCTTGGAGACGGCGATGTTCAGCTGCATCTGGTTCCACTGCAGGAATGGAAAAGTCAGGCTGGAGGCCAGCGTGCCTACCGGGTTCTGCAGCAGGTTTTGCAGGCTGGTGCTGGCGCTGCCGAGGCTGCCGGTCAGGCTGAAGGTCGGGTAGTAGCTGGTGCGAATGGCGTCGGCGCTGGACAGCGTCTTGCGCAGGCGCAGTTCCGCCGCGCGCAAATCCGGGCGCCGCGCCAGCAGCTCGGCAGGCAGGCCGGCGTCGACAGCCGGCAGGGTCTCGGCGGCCAGCCGGTAATGTTCGCTGCCCTCGGTTTCCGGCGGGCCGTCGAACAGGATCGCCAGCGCGCTGCGGGTTTCAACCATGTCTTGCAGCAGCTGCGTATGGCCGGCCTGCTGCGACGCCAGCGAGCGTTCGGCTTCCAGCACTTCCAGGGAGGACACGGCGCCGGCGTCGTATTGCACGCGCACCAGCTGCAGGATCCTGGCGACATAGGCGATGCTTTGCTCGCTAAGGGCGATGCGCTGCTGCAGGTTGGCGATTTTCCAGTAGAGACCGGCAGTGGTGCCGATCAACGACAAGGCCGCGCTGTCGCGGTCTTCCGCCGTCGCCAGCGCCTCCCATTGGGCGGCGTCGCGCTGGCTGGCCAGTTTTCCCCACAGGTCGACTTCATAGGCGACGCTTGCGCTCAGCGACTGGCTGCGGCTGCTGGCCGGCGCACCGGAAAGGCCTGGCGGATTATTGGATGAACCACCCAGGTTGCGGCTGTTGCTGGTGCTCAGGCCTAGCGAGACGGTTGGATTGGTGGCGGCGAGGCCGGCTTGCAGCTGCGCCCGCCGTACGAGGATGGCAGCCGCAGCCAGGTCGTTGTTGCGCGCCAGCGCCAGCTCGATCAGCTGATCCAGCTGCGGATCGTTGAAGTTGCGCCACCAGCGGTCGCGCTGGGTAGCGGCGCCGGCAGTCGGGATCGGCTGGTTCTGCCAGGCGGTCGGCATGCTGAGCGCTTGCGGCTGGTAGGGTGTGTGCAAGCTGCCGCAGCCAGCCAGCAGGCTGATGGCGGCAACGCCGAGAGTCATCTTGAAATTGCGCATGGGGATAGGTTTCATTCTCGTGCCAAGGCCTCGACCGGATCCAGGCGGGCCGCGTTGCGGGCGGGCAGAAATCCGAAGATGATGCCGATCAGGGTGGAGCAGGTGCAGGCGACCACGATCGAGGTGAGCGAATAATGCATCTGGAAACTGCCGCCGAAACTGGCGAACAGCACGCCGATGCCGAGCGCCAGGCCGATGCCGAGCACGCCGCCCAGCAGGCACACCAGCACCGCTTCGATCAGGAACTGCCGCATGATGTCGCCCTGGCGCGCGCCGACCGCCATGCGCACGCCGATTTCCTGGATCCGTTCGGTGACCGAGACCAGCATGATGTTCATCACGCCGATGCCGCCGACCGCCAGCGAGATCAGCGCGATCATCGACACCAGCAGGGTCATGGTGCGGGTGGTCGATTCGATCGTCTTGCGGATGCTGTCGCTGTTCAGGATGTAGAAATCCTTGCTGCCGTGGCGCTGGGTGAGCAGTTTGACGATGCTCTGCTCGGCAGCGGCAGGCGAGGCGGCATCGTTGATGCGCACCGCGATCGACTGCAGGGAAGACTGGCCGACGATGCGCTTCTGTGCAGTGGTGTAGGGCACCCACAAGGTCAGGCTGCTGCCGCCGCCGCTAAAGGAGCTTTTTTCCTTCTTGGCGACGCCGATGATGCGGCTCGGGACATTTCCCAGCATCAGCACCTGTCCGACAGGATCGCCGCCGCTGCCGAACAGTTTCTGGCGCGTGTTGTGGTCGATCACCACTTCCTGCAGCTGATGGCGGATGCTGTCCGGCGTAAAGGATCTCCCTTCCGCCATCTCGATCCCGTACACGCGGAAATGCTGGTCGCCGACGCCTTGCAGCGAGGCGCTCACCGAGATGTTCCGGTAGCGCACCGTGGCCGCCGTGGTGACGCCGGGCGTGGCGCTGTCGGCATACGGCTGCTGGGCCAGCACATCGGCATCGGCCGACACCAGGGTGCGCAGCGCGGAGGCCTTTTCGTCGCCCCAGTCCTTGCCGGGATAGATCGTGATGTTGTTGGTGCCGAGGAAGCTGATGTCCTTCAGGATCTGGCGGCGCGAGCCTTCGCCCAGCGCCACCACCGACACCACCGAGGCGATGCCGATGATGATCCCCAGCATGGTGAGGAAGCTGCGCAGCCGGTGCGAACGCATGGCCAGCAAAGCCATGCGGCAGGCTTCGACCAGGCTGGCGCCGGTGGCGCGCCAGGACGACTCCTGCTGCAGGCCGATCTGCGGCCGGCTGACGTTTGCTGCGGCAGCCGGCGCTGGAGCTGACACGATGCTGCCGCCGCTTTTGCTAGGACGGTCGGCGATGATTTCGCCGTCGCTGATCTCGATGATGCGTTGCGCATATTCGGCCACGTGCATGTCGTGCGTGACGATGATCACGGTATGGCCTTCGGCATGCAGTTCCTGCAGGATCTTGATGACTTCCTGGCCGCTGTGGCTGTCGAGGGCGCCGGTCGGTTCGTCCGCCAGTATCACCTGACCGCCGTTCATCAGCGAGCGGGCGATGCTGACGCGCTGCTGCTGGCCGCCGGACAGCTGGCTGGGCCGGTGGTGGCTGCGGTTGGCCAGGCCCAGGCGCGCCAGCAGCTCATGTGCACGCTGCCTGCGCGCCGCCGCCGGCTTGCCGGCATAGATCGCCGGGATTTCGACATTGCTCGCGGCATCCAGGTCCGGCAGCAGATGATAGCGCTGGAAGATGAAGCCGAAATGCTCGCGCCGCAGCTGCGCCAGCGCATCCGGCTGCATCTCGCCGGTAGCCTGGCCGGCGACGTGGTAGCTGCCGCTGCTGGGCCGGTCGAGGCAGCCGAGGATATTCATCAGCGTCGACTTGCCAGAACCGGATGGGCCGACCAGCGCCACCATTTCGCCGGCGGCGATCTTCAGGTTGATATTGTTGAGGACGGTGACGGTTTCTTCGCCGGATGGAAAGCGCCGGTACAGTCCGCTCAGTTCTAGCAGTGCGGGTTCCATGCTCAGCCCGCGATCATGGCGCTTTGTTCGGCCGCGGGGGCGCCGTCGGCTTCACCGATGACAACCTTTTCCCCGGCCTTCAGGCCATCGAGCACCTGCGCCTGGACATTGTTGATGCCGATCCGCACCTGGCGGCTATCGACTATATGCTTGCCTTCCTTTTCCCGCAGCACCTTGACCAGATAGCGTCCATCCTTGCCGCGTTCGCCCAGCGCGGTCGAGGGAATCATCAGTGCGCCCTTGGCTTCGTTCAGGACGATGGAGACCTGCGCAGTCATCGAAATGCGCAGCTTGTTGTCGGGATTGGGGACGTCGAACAGGGCGTTGTAGTACACCGGCGCTGCGGTTGCATTGGTCTTGCTTTTATCTGTGCCGTCGCTGCTGATCGAATCCGGCGCCGGATCGACGCTGCGCAAGGTGCCGTGGTAGCGGTGGTCGGGATCGCCCAGGATGGTGAAGAAGGCCGGCTGCTGCGGCTTGACGCGGATGACGTCGGCTTCCGACACCAGCGCTTTCACGGTCATGGTTTTCAGTTCGGCCAGGATGATGATGGTCGGCGCCAGTTGTGCGGAATTGACGGTTTGCCCTTCCTTGGTGACGATAGACACTACCTTGCCATCCATCGGTGCGGTGATCTTGGTGTAGCCGAGGTTCAGCATGGCGGTGCTGACAGTGATCTTGGCCTGTTCGATCTGGGCGTTGAGCGCATCGATATCGGCCAGGGTCGATTGCAGCGTGGCTTGCGCGCTTTCATAGTTCTCGCGCGAACCGGCATCGCCCGCCAGCAAGCGCTGCTGGCGCGCAAAATTCAGGCGCGCCTGCGCCAGGCTGGCCTGTTTGGAACGCAGCTGGGCGCGCACCTGGTTCAGCCCCGCCTGCGCGTTTTGCAGCGCGTTCTGCTGCGTCAGCGAATCGATCTCCGCCACCAGCTGGCCTTTCTTTACCTCCTGGCCCAGCACCACCTTCAGCGATTTCAGCTGGCCGGATACCTGGGCGCCGACATTCACCTGCTGCAAGGCTTCCAGCGAACCGCTAGCCAGCACGGTGTCCTGGATGTCGCCGGTGGTGACCGGCGCGGTGAGATATTGCGGTTCTTTGCCAGCGGAAAAGAAATGTCGGTAGAGACCGAAGGCAATCAGTAAAAGTAGCCCTGCGGAAACAATGTAGGTCAGGGGTCTGTTTTTCAATAAACGCATGATGGGAGTCCACGGATTGCCGGATCGCCATGTTCTGCCATTCACTATGCCATGATGAAATAATGAGTAGAGAAAATGACACGTGTTGGATCTTAGCATCCGGGTCCTTGCCATGGTCCGAATGCGGCTAGCGCATCGCGCATGGCTGTGCATCAGAAGCCGCGCCGGCGCATAAGTTCCCTTGCAACGAGTGCAAGCCGGCGGTTGTCAGCGCGTTTCCTTTGCCGTTACTATGGGTTCACGCCGCGCTGGCAACGTACCGGCTTTCGCGTATCTCATTAAAGAGGATGCTTATGGATCTGCTTATTCGAAATGCCTCGCTGCCGAACGGCAGGACCGGGGTCGATATTGCTATTGCCGGCGGCCGCATCAATGCAGTGGGCGTGGCGCTGGCGGTCGACGCCGCGCAGGAAATCGATGCCGGCGGCAACCTGGTGACGCCGCCGTTTGTCGATGCCCATTTCCACATGGATGCCACCCTCAGCTACGGCCTGCCGCGCGTCAACAGCTCCGGCACGCTGCTGGAGGGGATTGCGCTGTGGGGCGAACTGAAGCCCATGCTGACGCAGGAAGCGCTGGTGGCGCGCGCCATGCAGTATTGCGACTGGGCGGTGGCGCGCGGCTTGCTGGCGATCCGCTCGCATGTCGATATCTGCGACGACCGCCTGCTGGCGGTGGAGGCGCTGCTGCATGTCAAGCGCCGGGTCGCGCCTTATCTCGATTTGCAGCTGGTGGCGTTTCCGCAGGATGGCTTGCTGCGCAGTCCGAATGCGTTCGCCAACCTGAAGCGGGCCATCGCCATGGGCGTTGACGTGGTCGGCGGCATTCCGCATTTCGAGCGCACCATGGCCGAGGGCGCCGAGTCGATCAAGCTGCTGTGCGAGTTCGCCGCCGAAAAAGGGCTGCGCGTCGACATGCATTGCGACGAATCGGACGACCCCATGTCGCGCCATATCGAAACCCTGGCCTTCCATGCGCGGCGGCTGGGATTGCACGGCCTGGTGGCGGGATCGCACCTGACCTCGATGCATTCGATGGACAACTATTACGTCAGCAAGCTGCTGCCGCTGATCCGCGAAGCGGGCGTGGCGGCGATCGCCAATCCGCTCATCAACATCACCTTGCAGGGCCGCCACGACACTTACCCGAAACGGCGCGGCATGACCCGCGTGCCGGAAATGCTGGCAGCCGGGATCGAGGTCGCCTTCGGCCATGATTGCGTGATGGATCCCTGGTACAGCCTGGGATCGGGCGATATGCTGGAGGTGGCGCACATGGGCTTGCATGTGGCGCAGATGACCGGGCAGGAAGCGATGCACGCCTGCTTCATGGCGGTGACGGAAACGCCGGCGCGCATACTCGGCCTTGGCGGCTACGGCCTGGCGCCGGGCTGCAATGCCGACCTGGTGGTGCTGGACGCCGGCTGCACGGTGGAGGCGATCAGGCTGCGCGCCGGCAGGCGCTATGTGATCCGGCGCGGCAAGGTGATCAGCCAGTCGCCGGCGGCGCAAGCCACCCTGAGCTTGCCGGGCCGGCCGTCGGCGCTCGATTTCCGCCTGCATTCCGCCTGACCCGAAAACCGTCAGGCGGCCCCGGTTTGTCAGAAGGTTTTGGTCAGCGACAGCACCAGCGTTGTGGCCAGCGGATTGGAGACTGCCGCCACGCCGGCTGAATTCAGGACGCCGGTAGTGTAATGATCGTAGACGCCGTTCTTGCCCCAGCCCTTGGTGACCGCGCCGGTGACCGACCAGCCGCCGTCGAAGGACTTGCTCAGCGCCGCTTTGCCGTCCTGGAAGCTGTAGGCGGAAAAATTCCTTACCCGTTCGTTACCGTAATGCAGCAGCAGGCTGTAGCCGCTGCCGAGATCGAAAGTGCCGTTCAGGTCGAGATAGCCGGAGCCGCGGCTGTGCTGGCCGCTGCCTATGCCCAGCGTGGCGCTGTTGTAGCCGAAATAGTCCGGCGTGTAGGTCAGCCAGTACTTGACGTTGAACCATTTATAGGTGAGCGAGGCGACCGCTTCGCCATAGTTGTACTTGGTGCGGGCAAACGATACTTCCGCGCCCGGGTAGACGTAGTAGTAGATCTGCCCGGTGTAAGTCAGGTCGCCGGCGCTGCCGGTATAGCCGCCATACAAGTCCCACTCGACCGAGCCGTTCTCGATGAAATGATCGCTCACGCTCGACATCCAGGTGCCGGCAAACAGGCCGCTCGGATGGGCATAGTCGACGCCGCCCTGTATCGCCGGCTTGCCCCAGGTCTGGCGGAAACCGCGCGAGACATATTGCGATGCGATCGTGACGTTGGCGGTGAACGGCGATGCCGGAGCGACGGCGGGCGCCGCAGCCGGCGCAGCAGCAGCGCCGCCGCCGTCGCTGGTCTGGGCCAGTGCAGGCAGGTGCAAGGCGCAGGCCATCAGCGCCGCCAGCCACGGAGTTATCCTGATTCTGTTGAATTTCTGAAACATGTCTGCTGCTCCCTTTGAATGCGTTTCCATTTTGACATCGACCGCATTTGATGACGATTGCCGGCGATTGCTGCAAACAGAAAACGAGACTGCATGGATGCGGCGGCAGTCGAATCGCTGCCGTGCCGGTGCGGCAACGCGCGCCAGGTTGATGTGTGGGGCGATTACCTGCGGATAATTATTGTCCCGGCGTCCAAACGCAACTCCCCGCAATTGCGACTAAAAATGATGGAATTGCGACATACCGCCTGCGTGCCGGCCGCCACCAGTCATGGCACGACACGTGCTTCGTCGTTTTTGATTAAGCGCTTGTCGTAAATCGTCATTCGATCAAAGACCTTTGTCGCGACTATGTCATTAACGCTGGACGAAGTTTTCCGTGGATTTCCCGCGATCGTGACGGTCGGGCCGATGCCGCTGCTGCTTGTCTTTCCTGCTGTGCTGCACATACACTCTGCGGCAGTGGATTTCAAACAAGCGGGCAATGACCGTCAGGCTAGACCCGCACGCTAGCGATACGTTGCAGCAAGGCATTGTCCCGGCAGCAACTGATCGCATGCATTATCAGGAGACAGGTAATGAAGTCTGCAAAAGTAGTGGTCGACCGTTTGTACAAGGTCTTCGGCAACAATCCGCAACTGGCCTTGAGCATGCTCGAAAAAGGGCACTCCAAGGACAAGATATTCGCCGAAACCGGGCAGGTGGTCGGCGTCCACAACGTTTCCTTCGAGGTGCAGGAGGGCGAGATCTTCGTCTTGATGGGGCTGTCCGGCTCCGGCAAGTCGACCCTGATCCGCCTCATCAACCGCCTGGTCGATCCGAGCGCCGGCAATGTCCTGGTGGATGGCCAGAACGTGGCGCAGATGACGAATTCGCAATTGATCAAGCTGCGCCGGCGCGACATGAGCATGGTGTTCCAGTCGTTCGCGCTGATGCCGCACCGCACCGTGCTCTCGAATGCGGCCTTCGGCCTGGAAGTGGCCGGCGCCGGGAAAAAAGAGCGCGAACGGCGCACCATGGCGGTACTGGAACAGGTCGGCCTGGCGCCGTTCGCCAACAAGCTGCCGTGCGAACTGTCGGGCGGCATGCAGCAGCGCGTCGGCCTGGCGCGGGCGCTGGCGGTCAATCCGTCGCTGATGATCATGGACGAAGCCTTCTCTGCGCTCGATCCGCTCAAGCGCAAGGAAATGCAGGACGTGTTGCTGGATCTGCAAAAGGAGCAGCGTCGCACCATCATCTTTGTTTCGCACGACCTGGAAGAAGCGCTGCGCATCGGCAGCCGCATCGCCATCATGGAAGGCGGCCGCCTGGTGCAGGTCGGCACCGCCCAGGAAATCATCGACAACCCGGCGGAAGAATATGTGCGCGCCTTCTTCGACGGCGTCGACACCAAGCGCTACCTGACCGCCGGCGACCTGATGCAAGCCAACGCCGTGCCGCTGGTGGCCTCTGCCAGCGAAGTGCATGCCAATGGCGAGCTGTACGCCAGAAGCCGCTCCGACTACGCCTTCGTGGTGGACGGCGCGCGCAAGGTGCAGGGCATCGTCGCCACCCGCCGCCATGCCGACGCCAGCGGCAATCCCCAGGCCAGCGGCATGGACCGGATCGAGGCGATCCATCACCGCAGCAGCCTGGAAGACGTGATGGACAAGCTGATAGTGAGCCGCTCGCCCTTGCCGGTGGTGGACGGCGACGGCTGCTATTGCGGCGCGATCAGCCAGGCCATGGTATTGAAAGCTTTGTCAACATCCCGAGGTTCGCATGTCTGAGCACCTTCCGCTGGGACGCTGGGTCGACCAGTTCGTCCATTACATCCTCGACAAGCACGGCAACAGTTTCGACAGTTTCGGCAACGCCATCAGCTGGTTTGCCGAATCCATAGAGCACGGCTTGCAAGCATTGCCGCTGTGGCTGCTGATGGGCTTCTTCATCGCGCTGGGCGTCTGGCGCGTCGGTTTCAAGTTTGCGCTGTTCACCGCGGTGTCGTTTTTCGTGATCTACAACACCGGTTTCTGGGACCAGACCATCGTCACCCTGGGGCTGACCATTTCCTCCACCCTGATCAGCCTGGCGCTGGGGATTCCGGTCGGCGTCTGGGCCGCCAAGAGCAAGCGGGTGGCGATGATCGTGCGGCCCATCCTCGACCTGATGCAGACCATGCCGGCCTTCGTCTACCTGATCCCGGCCGCCATGATGTTCGGCCTGGGCCGGGTGCCGGGCATTATTTCCACCGTGATTTTTGCGATGCCGCCGGCGGTGCGCCTGACCGCGCTCGGCATCCGCCAGGTCAACAATGAAATCGTCGAAGCCGGCCAGGCCTTCGGCTGCACCAGCTGGCAGCTGCTGTACAAGGTGCAGTTCCCGAACGCCTTGCCTTCCATCATGGCGGGCATCAACCAGACCATCATGATGGCCTTGTCGATGGTGATCATCGCCTCCATGGTGGGCGCCGGCGGCCTCGGCAACGATGTGCTGGCCAGCATCCAGCGGCTCGATATCGGGCTTGGTTTCGAGAGCGGCCTGAGCGTGGTGCTGCTGGCGATCGTCCTGGACCGCATTACCGAAAGTTTCGGCCGCACGCCGGAAGCCGGCAAGGTGCAGCGATTTTTCCGGCTGCGCAAATGGTTTCGCAAGAGTCCGGCGCTGGCCGCCGGCTAGCAGGCCGGCAGGAGCATGCGCAACTTGAGCAAGATTGCAGCAACGTGATCCGCGCGCTGGAAGTCCAGCGCCGGTAGCCAAAGATGGAGGCAGGATGTCTTCGCAGCAGCTAGCTTCAAAACCGGTTTCACCGCACAGCGCGGCGCCAGCGGCGGTGGTCCATTTCGGTTTCCTGACCTTGCCGAATTTTTCGATGATCGCCTTCGCCAGCGCCATCGAAGTCCTGCGCATGGCCAACTACATCAGCCGCCAGACCTTGTACCGCTGGTCGGTGATCAGCGTCGACGGCTTGCCGGCGCAGGCCAGCAACGGCTTGCCGATCACGCCGACGCTGACGCTGGAACAGGCCGGCACGCCCGACATCCTGTTCGTCTGCGGCGGCGTCAAGATCCACGAGGCGGTCAACGATAAGCTGAACGCCATGCTGACCCAGCTGGCGCGGCGCAATGTCATGCTGGGCGGGATCTGCACCGGCAGCTATGCACTGGTCAAAGCCGGCCTGATGAACGGCTACCAGTGCGCCATCCACTGGGAAAACATCTCGGCCCTGCGTGAGGATTTTCCACGGGTGCTGTTCACCGAGGGGCTGTTTGCAGTAGACCGCGACCGCCTCACCTGTTCCGGCGGCACCGCACCGATCGACCTGATGCTGAACCTGACCGCCAACCGCTACGGCAAGACGCTGGCGGCGGAAATTTCCGAACAGTTCATCCTGGAACGGATACGCGACGGCGCCTACCAGCAGCACATTCCGATTGCAGCGCGGCTCGGCTTCAGCCGCAAGGAGCTGATCGAGGTGGCGCGGCTGATGGAAACCCACATCGAGGAAACCCTGTCGTTTGAGGAGATCGCCAGGCTGGTGGGCTTGTCGCAGCGTCAGCTGCAGCGCATGTTCAAGTATTACCTTGATGTCACGCCTACCCATTACTACCTGCAGCTGCGTTTGCGGCGCGCCCGCGAACTGCTGCTGCAGACCACAATGTCGATCATGAGCGTGACCGTGGCTTGCGGTTTCCAGTCGTCCTGCCATTTCAGCAAGGCTTACCGCAACCAGTTCGGACGTTCGCCCAGCAGCGAGCGGCACCTGCGCCATCCTTACCTGGCCGCGGTCGACGAATTGCCGCCGTTGCCGCCGCTGCCGCTGGCGCCGGACGAGCTGTTTGACGCAGGCAGGCAATAGCATGTCGCAATCGGTCTAAGCCCTTGCGCGCATGCGAGTAATTTCTGGCTTGTACGAGCACGCATGGTTCCCGCTGAGCGCGGGCCTTGCGTCGAAGTGCGAAGCTAAGCGTTTAATTGATGCCGATGCAGTGCAACCGGGAGCGTCGGACTTTCGTCTTTGCCACAGGAGAAAATGCAATGAAATCATTCAAGCTGGCGCTGGCCGGCATGGGCATGGCCTCGGCCTGTTTTATGCTGATGCCGGGTTCCGCGCAGGCGCAGGAGCCGCAATCGTGCAAGAACGTGCGTTTCGCCGATGTCGGCTGGACCGATATCGCCGCCACCACCGGCCTCGCATCTGCTGTTTATGAGGGGCTGGGCTATCACACCAGCAAGACCATCGCTTCGGTGCCGATCACCTTTGCCGGCGTCAAGAACAAGCAGATCGACCTGTTCCTCGGTTACTGGGCGCCGACCATGGATCCGATCATCGCGCCGTTCGTCAAGGACAGTTCGGTGAAGGTGCTGGCCACGCCTAACCTGACCGGCGCCAAATATACGCTGGCGGTGCCGACCTATGCTTACGATGCCGGCCTCAAGACCTTTGCCGACATCGCTAAATTTTCCAAGGAGCTGGACGGCAAGATCTACGGCATCGAGCCCGGCAACGACGGCAATGCGCTGATCCAGGGCATGATCAGCAAGAACCAGTTCAACCTGAAGAACTTCAAGATGGTGGAATCCAGCGAGGCCGGCATGCTGATCGAGCTGGGCCGGGCGGTCAAGCAAAAGAAATGGATCGTGATCCTGGGCTGGGAGCCGCATCCGATGAATGTGCAGCAAAAGATCAGCTACCTGAGCGGCGGCGATGAGGTGTTCGGCCCCAACTACGGCGAAGCCAAGGTCTACACCGTGACCGCGACTGACTACGCAGCACGTTGCCCGAATGCCGACAAGCTGGCGGCCAACCTGCAATTTTCCACCGGCATCGAAAACCAGCTGATGGGACGCATCATGGACAAGGAAGATCCGAAGACCGCGGCCAAGGAATGGCTGAAGAAGAATCCGCAGGCCCTGGAAAAACTGCTGGCCGGCGTCAAGACCTTCGACGGCAAGGACGGTTTGCCGGCGGTGAAGACTTCACTCGGATTGTAACGGAGCAAACAATCGGGGGCGTCGTCCCCGGCGAGGCAGGATCGCCCAGACGGCAAATTTCAGATTTCATAACATCCTGACTGGAGGAGACACAATGTCGGAAAATCGCGGCGTGGTTTATATCGAACAGGGCAAGGTAGAAATACAGTCCATCCCATTCCCCAAGCTGGATAATCCGCAAGGCCGGAAAATCGAGCATGGCGTGATCCTGAAAGTGGTGTCCACCAATATCTGCGGATCCGACCAGCACATGGTGCGCGGCCGCACCACGGCCCAGGCGGGGCTGGTGCTGGGCCATGAAATTACCGGCGAAGTGATCGAGACCGGCGCCGATGTCGAAACCATCAGGAAGGGCGACCTGGTGTCGGTGCCGTTCAACGTCGCCTGCGGCCGCTGCCGCACCTGCAAGGAACAGCACACCGGCGTCTGCGAGACCGTCAATCCGGCGCGCGCCGGCGGCGCCTACGGCTATGTCGACATGGGCGGCTGGATCGGCGGCCAGGCCGAGTACGTGATGGTGCCTTATGCCGATTTCAACCTGCTGCGCTTCCCGGACAAAGCACAGGCGATGGCCAAGATCCGCGACCTGACCTGCCTGTCGGATATCCTGCCGACCGGCTACCACGGCGCGGTCACCGCCGGCGTCGGTCCCGGCGCTACCGTGTATGTCGCCGGCGCCGGTCCGGTCGGACTGGCGGCGGCTGCTTCCGCGCGTTTGCTGGGGGCGGCGGTGGTGATTGTCGGCGACGTCAATCCTTTGCGCCTGATCCATGCGCGCAGCGTCGGCTTTGAAACGGTGGACTTGTCCACCGATGCTTCGCTCAGCGATCAGATCGCGCAGATACTGGGCGTGCCCGAGGTCGATTGCGCGATTGACTGCGTCGGCTTTGAAGCGCGCGGCCACGGCCATGCCGGGGCGCAGGCGGAAGCGCCTGCCACCGTGCTCAATTCGCTGATGGAAGTGACGCGGGTAGCAGGCAAGATCGGCATCCCCGGCTTGTACGTGACGGACGATCCGGGCGCCGTCGACAGCGCCGCCAAGCGCGGCAGCCTGAGCATCCGCCTCGGCCTCGGCTGGGCCAAGTCGCATAGTTTCCATACCGGCCAGACGCCGGTGATGAAGTACAACCGCCAGCTGATGCAGGCCATCCTGTGGGACCGCATCAAGATTGCCGATATCGTCGGCGTTGAGGTCATTACCCTGGACCAGGCGCCGGCCGGCTATCAGCAGTTCGATGCCGGGGCGCCGAAGAAGTTTGTCATCGATCCGCATCATTTGCTGAAAAAAGCGGCTTGATGGAGTAGGGCCGCCGGCCGTTTGGCGCGGCGGCCGTATTTGTCAGGCAGGCGCCAGCAGCGCCTGGAACTGATCCAGCGCCGTAACAACCTGCTGGTCGGACAGCGACAGCAGCGCCTCTCCCACATACCACTCGATATAGCACTGCTGCGGCAAGGCCGCGTCGCTGGCGCGGCCAAACAGCCAGACGCCGTGTTCCCTGGCCAGCTGGTCGCGCGCGGCGTTCGCTGCCTCGCGCTCGACCGGCAGGTAGAGATGCAGCATATTGCAATGCGGTTGGCGCGGGTTGACTTGCCAGCGCGGGTAGCGCGTCAGCAATTGATACAGTTCGCGCGTGCGCTGCAGGTAGGCCGGCATGCGCGCCAGCTTTTCATCCAGACGCATTGCCGCTGCCACCACATAAGGTGAGCGCTGATAGACGTTGCCGCCCATGCGTTTCATCCATTCGGATGCGCGGCCGATGAAATCCCGTGTGCCCAGCAGCATGGCGCCGCCCAGACCGTCGATACCTTTGTAGAGGGAGACATAGGCGCTGTTAAAGCCGGCTGCCACGCTGGCCGGCGGCTGGTCGTAGCCGGCGGCGGCTTCCCACAGGCGCGCGCCGTCCAGGTGCAAATGAATATTCTTTTCACTGCAGTATTGCTTGACTGCTTCCAGCTGTTCCCAAGCCGGCAGCTGGCCGCCGATTTCACGCATGGGCAGCTCATACAGCGCTGCTCCCAGTCGGTCCGGCAAGGCTTTCAGGTCATCCGCCGTCCAGGGCCGGAACGGGCCGCCGACATTGAGTACGGTGAAATGGTCGAGCAGCTGATAGTTGCTGCTTTCGTGGCGCAAGATATGCGCCGTCGGATGGAGCGCCACCAGCCGCTTGTTCTTGTCCTGGCAGGCAATGCGCAATGCTACTGTTTGCGCCATGGTGCCGGTGATCATGAAGCGGGCCGCCTCGAAACCCAGCAATCCCGCTACCTTGTTCTCGAAATCCTGGATCAGCTTGCCTTCGCCATAGCTGTCGTGCTGGATATCATGCTCCTCGCACCAGGCCGCCATCGCGGCAAAATCCTGGGCGGCGGAGCGCGGTGCGGATGCAGAAAAGAAGGTATGGCATTGATTGCGTAGATTGGCGTTAGACATATCTGGTGGCTGAGGTGTTTTTGGCTAGGTCGGGGAAAGGAAGCTTGCTATCCTACCGCGATTTGGCATTGCCGCCGCGAAAGCCATTTCTCGTTTGCAGGGGAAAAGCTTGCCGCCCTGGCCGAAAATGCCTAATTGGCAAGGTTTGTGCGCTTAACTTATCCCCTACAAGGAAATGTCATCGCATTGAGGTTGCCACTTGGTCGTAAAATTAAAATGTCGTGCTTGTCGGAAAAGGACAAACACTTGTCAGCTACGGAAAATAGACCAGCCGCTGCAAGGACAAAATGATGTCAAGGAATAGCACTGCGGTTATCGCTGAAGGCAGCATCGATCAGCACTGTTGCACTGTACTCTTGCGTTGTGGCGTCTTGCGCGGCCGGTGATGTTTGCCGAGAAAAATACTTCAACCCACCCAGGAGTTGTCATGAACGGTTTTACAGAATTTTGCCAGAGTATGAAATCGGGTTGTCTATGAACATCAGCACATTCGATTTATTCAAGGTCGGCATCGGCCCATCCAGTTCGCACACGGTGGGACCGATGATTGCCGCCAACCGGTTCGCTGCGTATTTGCACGACGCAAATCTGCTCGATGCGGTGCACGCGGTGCGCGTCGAGCTGTACGGTTCGCTCGGCGCCACGGGCAAGGGCCACGGCAGCGACAAGGCGGTATTGCTGGGGCTGGAAGCCAACCTGCCGGACACCATCGACCCTGACCACGTCGAGCCGCGGCTGGCGGAAATCCGCAGCAGCAAGAAGCTGCTGCTGAACGGCACCCATCCGATCGGCTGCGTGGAAAAGGAGCATATGCTGTTTTTCCGGCGCGAGGCTTTGCCGCAGCATCCGAACGGCATGCGCTTCGTCGCCCTGGATGCGGCTGGCAGCGCGATAGCGGAGAAAGAATATTACTCGGTCGGCGGCGGTTTCGTGGTCAGCAAGGAAGGTCAGCGCGTCAACCTGGTGCAGGCCGGCAGCGTGCAGCCGGAAGGCGAGCTGCCTTATCCCTTCCACTGCGGCGACGACCTGCTGCGCATGTCGGCGGAAAGCGGTTTGACCATCGCTGCCCTGATGATGGAAAACGAAAAGCACTGGCGCTCGGAGGAAGAAGTGCGCGCCAAGCTGCTGGGAATCTGGGATGTGATGGCGGCGGCGGTCAAGCGCGGCTGTTCCATCGATGGCGAACTGCCGGGCCCGATGAAGGTCAAGCGGCGCGCTGCCGAACTGTACCGGCAGCTGAAGGATCGTTCCGAGGAATCGTTCACCGATCCTTTGGCTATGCTGGACTGGGTCAACCTGTATGCGATGGCGGTCAATGAAGAAAACGCCGCCGGCGGCCGCATCGTCACGGCGCCGACCAACGGCGCGGCAGGAGTGCTGCCGGCGGTGCTGCATTACTACACCAAGTTCATTCCGGGCTCGAACAAGGACGGCGTCATGACCTTCATGCTGACGGCGGCGGCGATCGGCCTGATCTACAAGGAAAATGCATCGATCTCGGGCGCTGAAGTCGGCTGCCAGGGCGAGGTCGGGGTGGCATGTTCGATGGCGGCAGGCGCGCTGGCGGCTGTGCTGGGCGGCAGCACCGAGCAGATCGAGAACGCCGCCGAAATCGGCATGGAACACAATCTCGGCATGACTTGCGATCCGGTCGGCGGCTTGGTGCAGATTCCCTGCATCGAGCGCAATGCGATGGGCGCGGTGAAGGCGATCAACGCCGCCCGCATGGCCCTGCGCGGTAACGGCAAGCACTATGTGTCGCTGGACAAGGTCATCAAGACCATGATGCAGACCGGCGCCGACATGAAGACCAAGTACAAGGAAACATCACGCGGCGGTTTGGCGGTAAATGTCATTGAGTGCTGAGTAGCTTTCGGCATTCAATGTTGACGAAACGGTTCCGGAATTTTGAGGGGTTTATGAGCAATTATTCGATATTCAGCTTGATCCGCAACAGCCTCTCCTACCATGAAAACTGGCAGCGGGCCTGGAAAAGCCCGGAACCGAAAAAGGAATACGACATCGTCATCGTCGGCGGCGGCGGCCATGGCCTGGCTACCGCCTACTACCTGGCCAAGGTGCACGGCTTGCGCAACATCGCCGTCATCGAAAAGGGCTGGATAGGCGGCGGCAACACCGCCCGCAACACCACCATCGTGCGTTCCAACTACCTGTGGGACGAATCTGCGATGCTGTATGAAAAGGCCATGCAGCTGTGGGAAGGCCTGTCGCAGGATCTCAACTACAACGTCATGTTCAGCCAGCGCGGCGTGATGAACCTGGCGCATACCTTGCAGGATGTGCGCGACACCGAGCGCCGCATCAACGCCAACCGCCTCAACGGCGTCGATGCCGAATGGCTGACGCCGGCGCAGGTCAAGGAAATCGTTCCTATCATCAATCTCAACAGCCACTATCCGGTGCTGGGCGCTTCGTTCCAGCGCCGCGGCGGGGTAGCGCGGCACGACGCGGTGGCCTGGGGCTTTGCCCGCGGCGCCGACGAGCGCGGCGTCGATATTCTGCAGAATTGCGGCGTCACCGGCATCCGCCGCGAGAACGGCGCGGTGACCGGGGTCGACACCGTCAAGGGTTTTATCAAGGCCAAGAAAGTGGCCGTGGTCGCTGCCGGCCATTCCAGCGTGCTGGCGGCGATGGCGGGCATCCGCCTGCCGCTGGAAAGCCATCCGCTGCAGGCGCTGGTGTCGGAGCCGATCAAACCGGTGCTCGATACGGTGGTGATGTCGAACGCGGTGCATGCCTACATCAGCCAGTCCGACAAGGGCGACCTGGTGATCGGCGCCGGCGTCGACCAGTACGCCGGCTACGGCCAGCGCGGCAGCTATCAGGTGATCGAAGGCGCCTTGCAGGCGATCGTCGAAATGTTCCCGGTGTTCAGCCGGGTCCGCATGAACCGCCAGTGGGGCGGGATCGTCGACGTTTCGCCAGACGCCTGCCCGATCATTTCAAAGACGCCGGTAAAGGGTTTGTACTTCAACTGCGGCTGGGGCACCGGCGGCTTCAAGGCGACGCCGGGTTCGGGCTGGGTCTTCGCCCACACCATCGCCAACGACAATCCGCACCCGCTGAACGCGCCGTTTGCGCTGGACCGTTTCTACAGCGGCCACCTGATCGACGAGCACGGCGCCGCCGCCGTCGCCCACTGATCCTGCCTTTCGCATCCTGATTCAATCCGCCATCTGTCTGGAGAACCACCATGTTACTGATCACCTGCCCTTGGTGCGGGCCGCGCGCCGAGAGTGAGTTCCATTGCGGCGGCGAAGCCGGTATCGCCCGTCCGCTGGAAACCGAAAAACTGAGCGACGAAGCCTGGGGCGACTACCTGTTCATGCGCACGAATCCGCGCGGCGTGCACCGCGAGCAGTGGGTGCATAACCAGGGCTGCAGGCGCTGGTTCATGGCCGAGCGCGATACCGTCACTTACGAATTCCTCAGCTACAGCAAGTTCGAAACCAAGCCTGCCGCCGACGGCGCAGGAGCCTAAGATGGGCCAACCGATGAACCAGACACACAGACTGGCGAGCGGCGGCCGCCTCGACCGCGCCGTTCCCCTCACTTTTACCTTCAACGGCAAAAGCTACCAGGGCTACCAAGGCGATACCCTGGCTTCGGCGCTGCTGGCCAACGGCGTGCATTTCGTCGCGCGCAGCTGGAAATACCACCGCCCGCGCGGCATCGTCACGGCCGGCGTGGAAGAGCCGAATGCGCTGGTGCAGCTGGAAAGCGGCGCCTTCACCGTGCCAAACGCCCGCGCCACGGAAATCGAGCTATACCAGGGCTTGAGCGCGACCAGCGTCAACGCCAGCCCCAGCATCGAAAACGACCGCATGGCGATCAACCAGCTGTTCGCCCGCTTCATCCCGGCCGGCTTCTACTACAAGACCTTCAAGTGGCCGCGCAGCTGGTGGGGCAAGTATGAAGAAGTGATACGCGAAGCCGCAGGCTTCGGCAAGGCGCCCGCCGAGCGCGATCCGGACCGCTATGAAAAAACCTATGCCCATTGCGACGTGCTGGTGGCCGGTGCCGGCCCGGCCGGCCTGGCGGCGGCGTGGGTGGCGGCGCAATCCGGCGCGCGGGTAGTGCTGGTCGACGACCAGTCGGAACTGGGCGGCAGCCTGCTGTCCGGCCGGGCGCAGATCGACGGCTTGCCGGCCGCCGCGTGGGTAGCGAAAATCAGCGCGGAATTGCAGGCCTCGCCGGAAGTGACGATCCTGTCGCGCAGCACGGCATTCGGCTACCAGGATCACAACCTGGTGACGGTGACCCAGCGCCTGAGCGAGCATTTGCCGCTGGCGCAGCGGGGCGGCAAAGTGCGCGAGCGCCTGTGGAAGGTGCGCGCCAAGCACGTGATATTGGCGACCGGCGCCCATGAGCGGCCTATCGTGTTCGGCAATAACGATCTGCCCGGCATCATGCTGGCCTCGGCGGTGTCGACCTATATCCATCGCTATGGCGTGCTGCCTGGACGCAAGGCGGTGATCTTCGCCAACAATGACGATGCCTACCAGACCGCGCTTGATTTGAAGAGCAACGGCGCCGAAGTGACCGTGGTCGATCCGCGTCCGACTGGCAACAGCAACAGTAACAGCAGCGGCAGCAGCCTGCCGGCCGCCGCCAAGCGGCAGGGCGTGAACATCATCAACGACGCCGTGGTGGTGACTGCGCATGGCCGCCGCCACGTCAAGAAGGTGGAAGTCGCCGCGCATAGCGATGGCGTGCCGGGGCAGTTCATCACGTCGCTTGCCTGCGACTTGCTGGGCGTCTCCGGCGGTTGGAATCCAGTCATACATCTGTTCGCCCAGTCCGGCGGCAAGGCGCACTGGAACAATGAAAAAGCCTGCTTTGTGCCGGGCTCGGCGATGCAAAAGGAAACCAGCGCCGGCGCCGCCAATGGCGATTTCAGCCTGGCCGGCGCTTTGCGCGACGGCGCACTGGCCGCGCAGCAGGCTGTCGAATCGGTTGGCTTGAAAGCGGCGGCGCTGCCGAATTGGAAAGTGGCGGAACTGTCGGAAGCGCCGCTCATGCCGCTGTGGCTGGTGGGCGACCGAAAACGCGTCGGGCGCGGCCCCAAGCAGTTTGTCGATTACCAGAACGATGTCTCCGCCGCCGATATCTATCTGGCCGCGCGCGAGGGCTATCATTCGGTCGAACACGTCAAGCGCTACACCGCGCTCGGTTTCGGCACCGACCAGGGCAAGCTCGGCAATATCAACGGCATGGCGATCCTGGCGGAAGTGCTGGGCCAGAGCATCCCGCAAACCGGCACCACGACTTTCCGCCCGAACTATACGCCGGTGAGCTTCGGCACGGTGGCCGGCCGCGAACTGGGCGAGTTCCTGGCGCCTATCCGCAAGACCTGCATCCATCCCTGGCATCTGGAGCAGGGCGCCTTGTTTGAAGATGTCGGCAACTGGAAGCGTCCCTGGTACTACCCGCGCGGACAGGAAGACCTGCATGCGGCGGTGTCGCGCGAATGCCTGGCGGCGCGCAACAGCGTCGGCATTCTCGATGCCTCCACCCTGGGCAAGATCGATGTGCAGGGACCGGATGCCGTCACGCTGCTGAACTGGATGTATACCAATCCCTGGAACAAGCTGGAGGTCGGCAAGTGCCGCTACGGCCTGATGCTGGACGAGAACGGCATGGTGTTCGACGACGGTGTCACGGTGCGCCTGGGCGAGCAGCATTTCCTGATGAGCACCACCACCGGCGGCGCGGCGCGCGTGCTGGACTGGATGGAGCGCTGGCTGCAGACTGAATGGCCGCACCTGAAGGTCAACCTGACTTCCGTGACCGATCATTTCGCCACCTTTGCAGTAGTGGGGCCGAACGCCCGCCGCGTGCTGCAGAAAGTCTGCAAGGATATCGATTTCTCCAACGAGAAATTTCCCTTCATGTCTTTCCGCGAAGGCAGCATCAACAGCGTCTTCACCCGCATCATGCGCATCAGCTTTTCCGGCGAACTGTCGTATGAGGTGAACGTGCCGGCCAACATGGGGCGGGCGATCTGGGACGCCATCATCGAAGCAGGCAAGGAATTCGACATCACGCCTTACGGCACCGAAACCATGCACGTGCTGCGCGCCGAGAAGGGCTACATCATCGTCGGCCAGGATACCGACGGCTCGGTCACGCCGTTCGACCTGGGGATGGGCGGCCTGGTGGCCAAATCCAAGGATTTCCTCGGCAAGCGCTCGCTGTCGCGCTCGGATACCGCCGGCGAGAACCGCAAGCAGCTGGTGGGCCTGCTCAGCGAAGACAAGGATTTCGTGCTGCCGGAAGGCAGCCAGATCCTGGCCGAGCCCAGCAACGAGCCGACCGCCAGCATGATAGGGCATGTGACGTCCAGCTACTTCAGTCCGATCCTGCAGCGCTCGATCGCTTTCGCGCTGGTCAAGGGCGGCCTCGGCAAGATGGGGCAGGAAGTCAGCATATCGCTGGAGAACGGCCGCAATATTGCCGCAAAGATCAGCAGCCTGGTGTTCTACGATGCAGAAGGAGTCCGTCAACATGTTGAATGAAACCCAGCTTTTTCAGGTACAGCAGGAATCGCCGTTGGCGGAACTGGGACAGTTGCTGGCGCCGCTCACGGCAGGCGCCGACCAGCCGGTCCGGCTGGAAGAGAAGCCTTTCCTGGAACTGATCAATATCAAGGGCGAGGCTGGATCAGCAAGCTTCCTGCGGGCAGTCAAGGATCGCACCGGCGTCGCATTGCCGGTGCAGCCGAATACGATCGCCGAAAGCGAACAGTTCGTCATCTACTGGCTGGCGCCGAATGAATGGCTGATCCAGTCCAGGCAGCCGCGCCTGCCTGCGCTGTGCGCCGACCTGGCCGGCGCGCTGGCGGGAGAGTTCGCCTCGGTGGTGGATGTCAGCAGCGGCAGCACCAGCCTGGTGCTCAGCGGCACAAAGGCGCGCGCAGTCTTGCAGAAGGGCTGCCCGCTGGATTTCCATGCCGGCGTATTCAAGCCTGGCCAGTGTGCGCAGAGCCATTACTTCAAGGCCGGCGTCCTGCTTCGTCCTTTGGACGACGGCGCCTATGAACTGATCATCCGCCGCAGCTTTGCCGACTATTTCGGCCGGATCCTGCTTGACGCCTGTCAGGAGTATTTTTGATGAAAAGCGAGAACATCGCCAGCGGCGTGCGCTGGCAGATTTTCGTCGAGGGCTTGTCGGCGATGACCAGTGTGGGCCTGCATCCGCACGAGCATGAAAAGCCGCAGGCGGTCGAACTGGACATCGAACTGTCGTACAAGACCGGCGGCAGCGGCGCAGGCGACGTCGACGCCGCCGCGGTGATCGACTACGATCATTATTGCAGCGTGGTCACCGCCTTTCTGCAAGCCAAGCCGCATACGCGCCTGCTGGAAACGCTGGCCTCGGAAGTGGCCAGCCTGTCCTTCCGCCAATTCCCCATGCTCGATGAAATACGGGTGGCGATCCACAAACCGAAGATCCGTCCCAACACCGCCCGCCTGGGCGTAGCCTCAAGCTGGACGCGCTGGAGTTATGAAACCCTGCTTGTCTTGCAGCCCTTGGAAAGCAGTGTTGTCGCTTGAGCGGGCAGGACCACCGGATAATAGCGGTCCTCGTAGCGGTGTGGGGCTGCAACTACGGGTCTATCGCGTCATCAGATATTCAGCAAGCGCATGGTAGGCTGGCAAGGAAGCGTTATCTATGTCCGGTGCATTGGCCGCCGTCTTGTTTGAAGCCAAGCGGGCGATGACCATTTTTGCTGCGGGATCGATATAGATCGCTTGCCCATGAACGCCGCGCGCCATATACGCGCCGTGCTTGTTATGCGATACCCACCACATGTTGCGATAGCTCCATCCCGGCAGGGTTCGATAGCCGGCGGCGGCAAAGAACCCCCTGTCGCCGCCATTGCGGATATCTGCCACAACGGCTTTAGGCACAATTTGCTGGCCATTGAAAAAACCGTCGAGCCGCATTGTTTCGCCAAAGCGCGCCATGTCCCGCAGGCACAAATTCAAACCGCCGCCGGCAAATTCATTGCCAATGGTGTCAACCGAGAAGTAGGCATCTTGCTCTGTTCCCAGTTTGCTCCAGATCATTTCTTGTAAATTTTCTCCCACTGATTTTTTTGTTACGCGGCGAATCACCCAGCCAAGCACATCGGTGTTAACGGTCTTGTAGGCAAAGACTTTACCGTGATCGCCTTCTTTTTCTACTGTTTCAAGATACTCATAAAACGTTTGCGGCTTGTCGTCGCCGTAATCAGGCGGACGTGGAATCATGCTGCCGGCAAGCATATGTTTGTAAATTTCTGCGTCCTGGCAGGTATAGTCCTCAGAGTATTTGATGCCGGTAAGCATATCCAGCACTTGACGTATGGTTGCGTCGCCAAAACCGGTCCCTTCAAGTTCTTCTACATATTCGGACACCGCTGCGGTCTCATCTATCAAGCCCTCTGCAACCAGCATGGCGCCGATGGTGCCAAAAAATGATTTGGTGACTGACATCACGACATGCTGTTTTTCAGGGGTGAGCACGCCGAAATAGCGTTCATAGACGATTTTCCCGTCGTGAAGCACGACAATTCCGTCCGTGTAGTTGGCGGCCAGCGACTGCTTCCAGGTCATTGGGGCAACGCCTACTAACGGTTGGAACGATACATTGTCTATATCCGCGTCTGCGCGCTTGTCTGCCGGTAACAGGCTGACCGGTCCGCTGCCTCGCGCTACGACAGTGCTGGGAATAAATTGGCGGGAATTGGAAAACGACCAGCGAGTTTTGGGGAACGTGGAAGAGCCGCCATCCGAGAATCTGATTATTTTATCGGGAGGGGGAGGTGAGCCGATCATCCATCCCATCTTTACCGGATCTGTCTCCTCAGCGTCTCCAGATTTTTGCGCGATTTGAACGTCCGTGTTTTGGGCTAATGCAGAATCAAACATGTGCTATTCCTTTATATTTTATTTTTATCGTGCTCGCGCAGCAGAAAATCAAAAATATGCACATTCAATGAAAACAGTCGCGAGCTTGCGATGAATTGAGTCTGTCGGTAAAAGGCTTGAATCTGTCGATCGTCAAGGAAAATTCTTCAAATCCACGGCCTTTATACCGCAATGAATTTCTCAGTACAGCTGTCAGAGTTCGCAGTAAATGACATGATGCGCCGCACAAAAATTGCTCTCTGGATATTTTGCAGAAATCGCTGCAGGCGACGCTCGATGGGCTGGTTTGTTTTTTTAACGGGAACGCTGCAAATTTGATCAGATTCGTCTACCATTTGCCATGAGCCGCACAATTCAAACCATAACTCCACAGAATATTTTCCTTTCCCAAAAGCATCTTCAACAGCAGAGATATCGGTCGTCGAGAAACCGAATCGATAGGCATTGTGCTAATGTCGCTGCCACAGAATTTTCGTTAGCGTATCCAGGAGACCATCAATGAGCACCCCCACCATTCTTTCGGCGGCCGAGCAGGCCCTGCGCGATGCTGCGCTGGAATATCACCGCAGCCCGACGCGCGGCAAGATCGCCGTGGTGCCGACCAAGCCTTTGTCGAACCAGCGCGACCTGTCGCTGGCATATTCTCCGGGCGTGGCCTACGCCTGCCTGGCGATCCATGAAGATCCTGAGATGGCGGTGGAATACACTTCGCGCGCCAACCTGGTCGGCGTGGTCACCAACGGCACCGCCGTGCTGGGCCTGGGCGATATCGGCCCGCTGGCCGGCAAGCCGGTGATGGAAGGCAAGGGCTGCCTGTTCCATAATTTCGCCGGCATCGATGTGTTCGATATCGAATTGGCCGAACGCGATCCGGACAAGCTGGTCGAGATCATCGCGGCGCTGGAGCCGACCCTGGGCGGCATCAACCTGGAAGATATCAAGGCGCCGGAATGTTTCTACATCGAGAAGAAGCTGCGCGAACGCATGAAGATCCCGGTCTTCCATGACGATCAGCACGGCACCGCCATCATTTCATCGGCTGCGCTGCTGAACGGCCTGGAACTGGTCAACAAGAAGATCGGCGAAGTCAAGCTGGTAGCATCAGGCGCCGGCGCCGCGGCGATTGCCTGCCTCGACCTGATGGTTGAACTCGGCGTCAAGCGCGAAAACATTTTCGTCTGCGATTCGCGCGGCGTGATCCACGACAAGCGTGAAGACAAGCTGGATGTTTCCAAGCAGCGCTACCAGCAAAGCACCGACGCGCGCACCTTGGCCGATGCGATCGTCGGCGCCGACGTCTTCCTCGGCTGTTCGGCGCCTGGCGTGCTGTCGCAGGATATGGTCAAGGCCATGGGCAGCCAGCCTATCATCCTGGCGCTGGCCAATCCGGAACCGGAAATCCGTCCGGAGCTGGCGCTGGAAGCGCGGCCGGATTGCATCATCGCCACCGGCCGTTCGGATTATCCGAACCAGGTCAACAACGTGCTGTGCTTCCCTTACATTTTCCGCGGCGCGCTCGATTGCGGCGCCACCAGCATCACCGAAGCCATGAAAGTGGCCTGCGTGCGCGAGATCGCCGACCTGACCAAGGCCGAGATCAGCGAAGAAGTGGCGTCGGCCTATGCCGGACAGGAATTGCAGTTCGGCCCGGAATACATCATTCCAAAGCCTTTCGATTCGCGCCTGATCCTGCGCATCGCGCCTGCGGTGGCGCGCGCCGCCGAAGAGTCGGGCGTGGCGACGCGTCCGATCAAGGACATGGATGCCTATCGCCAGTCGCTGATGCGTTTCGTCAGCCACACCGGCATGTTCATGCGCCCGGTATTCCTGGCTGCGCGCGGCGAGCCGCAGCGCATCGTCTATGCAGAGGGCGAAGACGAGCGCGTGCTGCGCGCGGTGCAGATCGCACTGGAAGAAAAGCTGGTGCGGCCTATCCTGATCGGCCGTCCGGCCGTGATCGAAGCGCGTATCAAGCGCGCCGGCCTGCGCTTGCAGGCGGGACGCGATTTCGAGCTGATCAATCCGGAAGACGACGTCCGTTTCCGCCAGTACTGGGAGGCCTATCACGAGATCAAGGCGCGCGACGGCGTGACGCCGGAGATGGCGAAATCGACCTTGCGCCGTTCGAACACGACCATTGCGTCGATGCTGGTCGAGCTGGGCGGCGCCGACGGCATGCTGTGTGGCCTGGTGGGGCGCTTCGACAGCCACTTGGAGCATGTCAGCGACATCATCGGCCTGCGCGAGGGCGCCAAAGGCTTCGCCGCCATGAACGGCCTGGTGCTGGACAAGCACACTTTGTTCATCGCCGACACCTTCGTCAACGACGATCCGAGCGCAGAACAGCTGGCCGACATTGCTGCCATGGCGGTGGAAGAAGTGCGCCGTTTCGGCGTGCCGCCCAAGGTGGCTTTCCTGTCGCATTCGATGTTCGGCTCCAGCAACCGGCCTTCGGCCAAGAAGATGCGCGCTGCGCGCGACCTGTTCGTCAAGCGCATGCCGGATGTCGAGGCCGATGGCGAGATGCACGGCGATGCCGCCTTGAGCGCGGAATTGCGCGCCCAATACCTGCCGAAATCGACCTTGTCGGGCGATGCCAATGTGCTGATCACGCCGAACCTGGATGCTGCCAACATCCTGTTCAACGTGCTGAAGATGACCGGTGGCCAGGGCGTGACGGTGGGGCCGGTGCTGCTGGGCGCTGCTGCCCCGGTGCACATCCTGAACCCGTCGGCCACGGTGCGCCGCGTCGTCAACATGACAGCGCTGGTGGTGGCGAATGCGATTTCAGCGAAGCAGAAAGTGTGATCGCTTAGTGTGATCGCTTAATATCTCAGACCTGTAAAAAATCCCCGGCGCGACATCTGTAGCGCCGGGGATTTTTTATGCATGGATGGCTGAGGAAAGTCGCCGGGCTGCGTCCGGCGAACATGCCGCGGCCGCTGTCCTGGTTCAACAGCGCCGTCCTCGACGGTTCCGCATTTCTATATATTGCAAAACAGCTGTACGTTCATACAGTGCTAATATACGCAAAAGCGACGCTTATTGCGGCACTGAGCCCCTGCACCCGGAACATGAACAAAACGCTGGAAAACCGTTTCTACTACCTGGACAACTTCGTCACCGTTGTGGACTCGGTGCGCGCCCGCTATCGTCATTTGCTGAGCCTGGAAGAGCAGGCCTTCGTCGATGGTTTCGGCAATCTGCCGCAAGCCTCGGCGGCATTGCTGGTGCGGATGGTGATGCGCAAGGGCGAGCTGTTCCGGCTCAGCAAGCTGCGTTACGATGAAATCGGCTGCGCCGCCAGCGCGGCGGCGGCGCTGATTGCAGCGGGCTGGGTCGAGCCGCGGCCGCTGCTGGATATCGGCCAGCTGTTCCGGGTACTGAACAAGGCCGAGATCGCCGCCGCTTTCCCGCAGCTGCGGCAGGTGGCGCGCAAGAGCGAGCAGCTGGATTTCCTGCGGCAGGCAGGAGGCGGTGCGGCGGGCGTGCGCAGCCTGGAGGAATGGTGGCCCGGCGCCGCCGACAGCCTGCTGCAGCTATGCGAACCGGTGGCTGCGCTGTGCGACCGCCTGCGCCTGATGTTTTTCGGTAACCTGTACCAGGACTGGTCGGAATTCGTGCTGTCCGAACTGGGCATCTTCAAATATGAGCAGGTCGATCTGTCGCCCGCCGCGCAAGGCTTCAGCAGCCGCCAGGATATCGATGACTACCTGCATCTGCATGCCTGCCGCGAACGCTTTCTCGGCGGCGAGGAGCCGCAGGCGGTAGCGGCGGATATATCCGCCCAGCCCTATCCGAACCCATGGTTGGAAGAGCGCCGCGGCAAGCTGCTGTTCCAGGTCGCCCAGCACTATGAACGCAATGGCGAGCTGGCGCCGGCGCTGCGCCTGTATGCCGGCAGCAGCCGGCCCGGCGCGCGCCTGCGGGCGATCCGGGTGCTGGAGCGCTGCGGCCAGCCTGAAGCAGCATTTGCATTGGCGCAGCAGGCAGAACAGCAGGCCGAGAGTGAAGCCGAACAGCAGCAACTGCTGCGCGTCATGCCGCGTCTGCGGCGCGCGCTTGGCCATCCCAGATTGACGCCGTCCGCTGCCGTCAGCATCGCACAGCACGAAATCGCCTTGCCGCGGCCTGCTCCGGGCATCTCGGTCGAGCAGGCGCTCAGCCGGCACCTGGCCTGTGCCGATGCGCCGGCGCTGTATGTCGAAAACGCCCTGATCAATTCGCTGTTCGGCCTGTTGTTCTGGGATGCCGTGTTCACGCCGGTGCCTGGCGCTTTCTTCCATCCGTTCCAGAGCGGACCGGCCGATTTGCACGGTCCTGATTTCCGTTTGCGCCGGGCGCTGCAGTTCGAGGCCGGCTTTGCACTGCTGCGTAGCGGCGGCTACCGGCAGGCCATCCTGCACAATTTCCGCATCAAGGAAAATACCCAGTCGCCGTTCGTGTTCTGGGGCGCGATCGATGCGCCATTGCTGGCTATGGCGCTGGATTGCCTGCCGCCCCAGCACCTGCAGCTATGTTTCGAACGCATCCTGCAAGACATCAAGAGCAACCGTTCCGGCCTGCCTGATCTGATCCAGTTCTGGCCGGCGGAGCAGCGCTACCGGATGATCGAGGTCAAGGGCCCGGGCGACCGCCTGCAAGACAACCAGATCCGCTGGCTGGATTATTTCGCCCGGCATGACATCCCGGTTGCTGTGTATTACGTGCAATGGACCGGGGAGAGCGCGTGATGGCGACGGCCCCTGCGCAATACGTGGTCGCCGTGCGCGCGCTGTGCGAATTCACGGCCAAGCAGGGCGATCTCGACCTGCGCTTCACACCGTCGCCGACGGCGCAGGAAGGCATCACCGGCCATGCGGTGGTGGCGGCGCGCCGTTCCCCAGGTTATGAGGCGGAAGTCAGCCTGAGCGGCAGCTTTGGTCCCTTGCTGGTGCGCGGCCGCGCCGACGGCTACGATCCGCGCCTCAACCGGCTGGAGGAAGTCAAGACTTATCGCGGCGACCTCGGCCGCATGCCGGACAACCATCGCCATCTGCACTGGGCGCAGGTCAGGATCTACGGCCACCTGCTGTGCCAGAGCCGCGGCCTGGACGAGCTGCAGCTGGCGCTGGTCTACTACGATATCGCCAGCCAGAAGGAAACCTTGCTGACCGAGCACCTGACCGCGGCACTATTGCGGCAATTCTTCGAAGATCATTGCCAGCGCTTCCTGGCCTGGGCCGAACAGGAAATGGCCCATCGCACTGCGCGCGACGTGCAGCTGACGGCGCTGCAGTTTCCGCATGCGGATTTCCGTCCCGGCCAGCGCATCATGGCCGAAGCTGTCTACAAAAGCGCCGTCAGCGGCCGCTGCCTGCTGGCGCAGGCGCCGACCGGTATCGGCAAGACCGTCGGCAGCCTGTTTCCGATGCTGAAGGCGAGTCCGGGCCAGGCCTTGGACAAGATCTTTTTCCTGGCGGCCAAGACTTCCGGAAGGGCGCTGACGCTGGAAGCCGTGGCGCGCATCAGGCAAAGTGCGCCGGCCTTGTCCTTGCGCGTGCTGGAACTGGTGGCGCGAGACAAGGCGTGCGAACATCCGGACAAAGCCTGCCACGGCGAATCCTGCCCCTTGGCGCAAGGCTTCTACGACCGCTTGCCGCAGGCGCGCAGTGCGGCGTTCGACGCCGGTGCGCTGGACCGCGATGGCTTGCGCCGGGTGGCTGCCGAACATCGTGTCTGTCCCTATTACCTGAGCCAGGAAATGGCGAGCTGGTCGGATGTGATCGTCGGCGACTACAACTACTATTTCGACATCAGCGCCATGCTGTATGGCATGGCCAGCGTCAACCAGTGGCGGGTGGGAGTGCTGGTGGACGAGGCGCACAATATGATAGACCGGGCGCGCAAGATGTATTCCGCGGAAATGGAATACAGCCAGCTGAAAGCCCTGCGCCGCAACGCGCCGCCGGCGCTCAAGCGCGGGCTGGACCGGGTCAGCCGGCAGTGGAACGGCCTGGGCAAGGAGCAGGAAGGCGACTACCTGCATTATGCGGAAATCCCTGAGGCGTTTGTCGGCGCGCTGCTGCAGGCGGTGGCGGATATCACCGACTATATGGTGGAGCATCCGGCCGCCATGGACAGCCATCTGCAGCAATTTTATTTCGACGCTTTGCACTTTACCCGCATGGCCGAGCTGTTCGGCTCGCATTCCTTGTTCGACATCACACGCCAAAACGGGCAGGGCAGCACCCTTTGCATCCGCAATATCGTGCCCGCGCCTTTCCTGACGCCACGTTTCGCCGCAGCGCGCAGCACGGTGCTGTTTTCCGCCACCTTGAGCCCCTGGCATTTTTACAGCGATACGCTGGGCATGCCGGCTGACACTGCCTGGATCGATGTCCCGTCGCCATTCACCGCGGACCAGCTGCAGGTGCAGCTGGTGACCGCCATCTCGACCCGTTTCCAGCACCGCGATCGTTCGCTGGCGCCTATCGTCGAACTGATCGCGCGCCAGTACCGGCAGCAGGCCGGCAATTACCTGATGTTTTTCAGCAGCTACGATTATCTGGAAAAGGTCGCCGCGCTGTTCGCCGAGCAGTATCCGGAGATTCCGCTATGGCTGCAGGCGCGCCGCATGGATGAACGGGAAAGGGAAGATTTCCTGGCGCGCTTTACCGACACCTCGCAAGGGATAGGCTTTGCGGTGCTGGGCGGCTCGTTCGCCGAGGGTATCGACCTGCCTGGCGCGCGCTTGATCGGCGCTTTCATCGCCACACTGGGGCTGCCGCAGATCAATCCGGTCAATGAACAGATCATGCGCCGCATGGGGGAAACCTTCGGCAACGGCTACGACTACACCTATCTCTATCCCGGCATGCAAAAAGTGGTGCAGGCTGCCGGCCGCGTGATCCGCACCCAGCAGGACCGCGGCGTGGTGTACCTGATCGACGATCGCTTTGCGCGGCCGGAAATCAGGCTGCTGCTGCCGGCATGGTGGCAGGTTGCGTGAGCCGGTGCTGTCGCTGCGGAGCCGTCAATCGAACAGCTCTTGCCAGAAGCTTTCCTTTTTCTTGGGACGGCGGTAGTCGTTGTAATGCGAGCCATGCTGCGGCGCGCGGAGCTCCGGCTGTGCGGCTGTTTCCTGCGTCGATTGCTGGATGATCTTGTCCAGTTCGCCGCGGTCCAGCCAGACCCCGCGGCAGCCGGGACAATAATCGATTTCAATGCTCAGGCGCTCGCTCATCACCAGCTCCTTGTCTTTACATACCGGGCAATACATAAACGTTCTCCATTATCCTGAAAGTCGATCGGGCCGGACGGCGTACGCCCGGCCCGGGGTTTACTCTTTGCTGACGAAGCCGAGCAGCTGCAGCAGGCTGGTAAACAGGCTGAAAATCGAAACGAACAGGCTGACCGTCGCCATTACGTAATTGGTCTCGCCGCCGCGCACGATATTGTTGGTTTCAAACAAAATCATGCCGGACATCAGCAGCACGAACACTGACGATACGGTCAGCGACAAGGCCGGGATGCTGAAGAACAGCGCCGCCAGTCCCGCCACGAAAGCCACCAGCACGCCCACTGTCAGCATGCCGCCCATGAAGGACAGGTCGCGCTTGGTGACCCGCGCATAGGCTGACATCCCCAGGAAAATGATGGCGGTGCCGGCCAGCGCCATCGTCACGGTCAAGCCGCCGTTGGCCATGCTCAGGTACTTGCCGAGGATCGGTCCCAGGGTGTAGCCCATGAAGCCGGTCAGCGCGAACACCAGGCCGACGCCGAGGCCGCGGTCGCGGTATTTGGTGACCAGGAACAGCAGGCCGAAATAGCCGGCCAGGGTGATGACGATGCCAGGCCCTGGCAGGTTCAGCGCCAGCGCGGCAGCGGCGACGATGGCGCTGAAGCCCAGGCACAGCGACAGCAGCAGGTAGGTGTTGCGCAAGACCTGGCGCGCGGCGCCGTCCATCACCGTGGTGGCGGCATAGCTGGCGCCGCGGTTGCGCAGGGTGTCGTAGCGGTTGTTCATGATGTTCTTTCGTTAATTAGATAACCGCCGGCTCAAGCGCCGGCGCCAGGTACTTGGTGTGGGAAATCGATCTGGTGCGCGCCAGCAGGCGTGCGGTCGCCTGGGCGGCGCGATGCGCAGCCTGGTCGACCATGGCTGCAATATCGCTGCCTTTCTCCGTGATCACCACGGTCGGCAAGCCGTTCAGGGTCAGCTGGATCTGGCATTGCTTGTCGATGCCGCCGCGCGGACCGTTCTGGTCGCTGATGCGCACCTTCATTGCCTGGATGTTGTAGTGCTTGCGGTCCAGCGCGAGGCTGAGCCGGTTGCTCACATACTCGCGCAGTCTGCGGCTGAGTTTTACACCTTTGGTAGCGATGATCGCGATGGTCGGTTTCATCAAAGACTCCAGTTCGTTTGAGGAGCAATCATCATATGGCCGCGACATGAATTAAAAAAGCGAAGATAATCGAAGAATTACTTCGGAAAAACAGAACAATGAAACCATCGTCGCTGAACTTTCGGCATCTTCACTATTTCTGGGTGGTGGCCAAGGAAGGCAGCGTCACGCGCGCCGCCGAACGGCTGGGGCTGGCGGTGCAAACCGTCAGTGCCCAGCTGTCGCTGCTGGAACAAGAGGTCGGCAAGGCGCTGCTGGCGCCGCAAGGGCGGCGGCTGGTGCTGACCGAGGCAGGGCGCCTGGCGCTCGGCTACGCCGACCAGATTTTCCTGCTGGGCGAGCAGATGCAGGAGGCGCTGGCGGCGGCCGACGATGAACCTACCATGCGGCTGGCGGTGGGAATTTCAGATTCACTGCCGAAACTGATTTCTGCACGTCTTCTGGAAGCCGCCCTGCGGCTGCCGCAGCGTGTCAAGCTGGTGTGTTTTGAAGACAAGTTCGAAGCGCTGCTGGGCGACCTCACGCTGCACAAGCTGGACGTGGTGCTGACCGACCGGCCGGCGCCGTCCAGTACGGCGCTGCGGGTGTTCAGCCATTTGCTGGGCGAAAGCGATATCGCGCTGTTCGGCAGCAAGGAGCTGGCCAAGCGCTATCGCCCCAAATTCCCGGCCAGCCTGCGCGGTGCGCCTGTGCTGCTGCCGACCCGCAACAACGTGATTCGCGGCCGTATCGATCACTGGTTCGAAACTCGCGAATTAAGGCCGGATGTGGTGGGCGAATTCGACGACAATGCCTTGCTGAACACTTTCGGCCGCAGCGGCCTCGGCCTGTTCCCGGCGCCGTCCGCGCTGGCGGCGGATGTCGAGGAACAGTTCGGCGCAGTGCTGATCGGCCAGCTGGAGCAGGTGCATGAACAGTTTTACGCGGTCTCGAATGAACGCAAGATCAAGCATCCGGCGGTGGAGGCGATCCTGTCTGCCATCCATGGCCGGGTGTTTACCCAGGCCAGGCGCAGGTGACAGCCATCGCGATCTGCTATGAGATTGACAAGGCCCGCCTGTGTTCTCCCGGACTGCTTCCGGTCCATTTCTTGAAGGCGCGATGGAAGGCGCTGGGATCGGCAAAGCCGAGGCTGATGGCGATTTCTTCGATGCTCCGGGCCGAGCCGCTCAGGTAGTTGATCGCCAGGTCGCGCCGCAAATTGTCCTTGATCGCCTGGTACGATTGTCCTTCCTGGCTGAGCTTGCGGCGCAGCGTCGAGGCTGGCGTTTGCAGCTGCCGCGCCAAGCTGTCGAAATCCGACCATTCATTCATCGGCAGCTGGCGCAGGTGGCGGCGGATGGTGGCTGCCAGGCTGTCGTGGTTGCTGTATTTCACCAGCAGGTTGCCGGGCGCTTCGCGCAGGAAGGCGGGCAGCGTACGCTGGTTCTGCACGATCGGCAGCGCCAGGCAGGCGGCGTCGAAGGTGATGCTGGTGCGCGCCTGGCCGAAGCGCGCCTGGTCGCAGAAGCGGATCTTGTAGTCGAGGCTGGCGGGCGGTTCGTCGCAGCGGAAATCGGCTGACAGCAGCTGGATGCGGCGGCCGATCAGCCAGCTGCCGACGCCATGCACGAACATCAGGAAGGTGGCGTAGGTGAACATGCGGCGCGGGCTGCCGCTTTCATTGATGACGATGCAGGCCACGCCATCTTGTTGCGACAGGCTCGCCGAAATGTCATCCAGCACCAGTCGCAGGAAATCCAGCATGCGCGACAAGGCCTTGCCCAGGTTGGCGCTGTGCAGGGCGCTGCGGCACAGCAGGTTGAAGCTGCCGACCCGCATCGGATGGCTGTCCATGCCGAAGAATTCGTCGTCGGTCGCTTGCGAGATCAGATACCACAGGCGGCCGTAATTGGCCGCCGCCACCCGCGCGTGCGACGACGCCAGCAGGCGCGGCGAAATTCCCGCCTGCAGCAGCAGCGCATCGGCATCCATGCCGCGCAGGCGCATGCAGTGCAGCGCTTCGCCGACGAGGCCAATGGCGATCGTCCCTTTCTCCCAGTCTTCCATAAGCCCCAAATTAGTCATTGCAATTCCGCTCAGCCGTAATGATCGCTTTTAACATGGCCCCAAGTCACTAAATATCCTAGACTTAGCCGCAGCAGCTCGATTTCTCATGACAACAAAACAAGAACTGGCCAAGCCAGTCATTTTAGGTTAGAGGAGAACATTCATGTCATCTGGTTTCCCAAGCGCAGCCACGGCCCATGCCATACCGGACTATGCGCAGTTCTATGCCGATTTCAAGCTCGACAGCGTGGCCGCCGAACTGGCCGGCAACCTGGAGACGGGCGTCAATGCCAGCGTCGAATGCTGCGACCGCCACGCTACGCCTGGCCGCATCGCCCTGAACTGGGAAGGCAAGGATGGCCGCAGCGCCAGCTATACCTTCGCCCAGCTGCAGGAGTTGTCTGGTCGTTTTGCTAATTTCCTGAGGGCGCAGGGCGTGCAGCCGGGCGACCGCGTCGCCGGTCTGTTGCCGCGCACGCCGGAACTGTTGGTGGCGATCCTCGGCACCTGGCGCGCCGGCGCTGTGTACCAGCCGCTGTTTACCGCCTTCGGTTCGAAATCGATCGAGTACCGGGTTGCCGCCAGCGAGGCCAGGCTGATCGTCACCGATGCCGACAATCGCCACAAGCTGGACGAAGTGCCGCAATGCCCGCCGGTCATGACCGTCAACGGCGCCAGCGCGCTGGCCGCCGGCGACTTCGGTTTCTGGGATGAGATGGGCAAGCACTCGACCGAATTTGCGCCGGTGATGCGCAAGGCCGAAGACGCCTTCATCATGTTGTTCACCTCCGGCACCACCGGCCCGGCCAAGGGCGTATCGGTGCCGCTGAAGGCGCTGCTGTCGTTCTATGTCTATACGCGCTATGCGGTCGACCTGCGGCCCGAGGATGCCTTCTGGAACATCGCCGATCCGGGCTGGGCCTACGGTCTGTATTACTGCGTGACCGGGCCGCTGATGATGGGCCACGCGATTACTTTTTACGAAGGTTCCTTCACCGTAGAAAGCACCTACCGCATCATCAAGAAATACGGCATCACCAACCTGACCGGATCGCCGACCGCCTACCGCATGCTGATCGCCGCCGGCGCGGAGGCCGCGGCGCCGGTCAAAGGTCAGCTGCGCGCGGTCAGCAGCGCCGGCGAACCGCTCAACCCGGAAGTGATACGCTGGTTCCGCGAACATCTGGACACGCTGATCAACGATCACTACGGCCAGACCGAAACCGGCATGGTGCTGTGCAATCACCATGGCTTGCAGCACGAGGTGCACATGGGTTCGGCCGGCCTTGCCATGCCGGGCTACCGGCTGGCGGTGCTCGACGACGATGAGAAGGAACTGGGCGTCGGCGAGCCGGGCGTGCTGGCGGTGGACCGTCCGCGTTCACCCATCTACTGGTTTCAGGGCTACTGGCAGCAGGACAGCAGCCGCGACGCCAGCGACTATTACGTCACTGGCGATACGGTGGAGCTGAACCAGGATGGCAGCATCAGCTTTATCGGCCGCGGCGACGACATCATTACTTCTTCCGGCTACCGCATCGGTCCGTTCGACGTGGAAAGCGCGCTGCTGGAGCATCCGGCGGTGGTCGAGGCGGCTGTGGTCGGCAAGCCGGACCCGGAACGCACGGAACTGGTCAAGGCCTTCGTGGTCCTCGGCAAGGATTACGCGCCGAGCGCCGCGCTGACGGAGGAGCTGCAGCAATACGTCAAGCGCCGCCTGGCCGCGCATTCCTATCCGCGCGAAATCGAATTTTTGACAGAATTACCCAAAACCCCTAGCGGCAAACTGCAGCGCTTCATCTTGCGCAACCAGGAAATCGCTAAAGCTAAACTGTAGAAAATCGTAAAGAAGAGAAAATATGCAAATCGAAAACAATGTATTCCTGATTTCCGGCGGCGGTTCCGGCCTCGGCGCTGCCACTGCCGCCATGCTGGTGCAAGGCGGCGCCAAGGTGGTGATCGCCGACATCAACCAGGAGGCCGGCGCCGCGCTGGCGGCGCAGCTGGGCAGCAATGCCCGCTTTGTCGCGACCGACGTCTGCAGCGAAAGCAGCGCGCAGGCAGCCGTGGACACTGCAGTCAAGGTATTCGGCGGCCTGCACGGCCTGATCAGCTGCGCCGGCGTGGCCCCTGCCAAGCGCATCGTCGGCAAGGAAGGCCCGCATGGGCTGGAAGACTTTACGCGGGTGGTGCAGATCAACCTGATCGGTACCTTCAACATGATGCGCCTGGCGGCTGATGCGATGAGCAAGGGCGAGCCGAATGCGGACGGCGAGCGCGGCGTGGTCATCAATACCGCTTCGGTGGCGGCCTTCGACGGCCAGATCGGCCAGGCGGCCTATGCTTCGTCCAAGGGCGGCGTGGTGGCGCTGACCCTGCCGGCGGCGCGCGAGCTGTCGCGCCACGGCATCCGCGTGATGACGATTGCGCCGGGCATCATGGAGACGCCGATGCTGCTGGGGATGCCGGCGGAAGTGCAGGAAGCGCTGGGGAAAATGGTGCCGTTCCCGCCGCGGCTGGGCAAGCCGGCGGAATTCTCGGCTTTGGTGAAGACCATCCTGGAGACGGTTTACCTGAACGGCGAAGTGATCCGCCTGGACGGCGGCATCCGCTTGGCGCCGAAGTGATTGCCTGAAGCGGGCCGGATCAGCCAAAGCTGGTCCGGCCTGCAATTCCTAGCGTTTTACAATTTCCTTGTTGAAGAAATCATAGATGCCGTTCTCGCCCATGCGGCGCGCATCGGCCAGCTCGCCAGCCTTGGTCGAGTAGATGATCTTGTTGTCCGGGCTGAGCAGCACTGCCGCCGGAATGCCTTTTTTGATCGGGTTGCCGTAAGACTGGGCAACGTCGAGATTCTTGTCGAAATTGCCGACATCGACCTTCACCAGAATGAATTTGCCGTCGATCAGGGCCGCGCTCTTGCCGTGCAGGGCCTTGTCCAGCTCGCGGCAATCGGTGCACCAGTTGGCGCCGAACACCAGGATCACCTGCTTCTGGCTGGCCTGCGCCTGGCTCAGGGCCTGGCTGACGTCGGCCTTGGCGTCGGCTTTTTCGTCGTAGGGCAGGTTGGCCGCCGACACTGCCTGCGCCAGCAGCAAACCCAGGCACAGTGCAAAGAATTTTTTCATGATGCGGTCCTCAATAGTTCCGAATGGTTTGGATAGGCATCCGCCAGCGGACGGATGCTTACGAATGCGGTTGTGTATCTGAGAGTATATTTCGTTTTGGCAATTGATGGCGCCATTCCGGTTTTTGGTGTCATTCGATATTGAACGATAGCACCTGCTTAGGATCAGAGTAAGCGCATTTAGCTGGAAAGCCCCGTGAGTCTGTCAAATTATGGCAAACTGCGGGCTGATTTTGGGAGCCTCGCATTGAGCATCATAAAAAACTTACCATTTGAGTGGCTGGTCGGCATCCGCTACACCCGTGCGGGCAAGCGCAGCGGCCGCAACAGCTTCATTTCCTTCATTTCCCTGATTTCGATGGCCGGCATAGCCCTTGGCGTCGCCGCGCTGATCGTAGTGCTGTCGGTGATGAACGGCTTCCAGAAGGATGTGCGCGACCGCATGCTGTCGGTGCTGGCGCATATCGAAGTGTTCGACGCTTCCGGCTCCATGCAGAACTGGGAAGAAGTGGCCAAGCAGGCCTTCAAGAACAAGGAAGTGATCGGCGCTGCCCCCTATGTCGATGCGCAAGCCATGCTGGTGCGCGACAGTGTCCTGCGCGGCGTGGCGGTGCGCGGCGTCTTGCCGGCCGAGGAGCCGAAGGTGTCGGACGTCGCCAAGAAGGTCAAGCAAGGCAGTTTCAGCGACTTGAAGGCGGGCGAATTCAATATCGTGCTGGGGATCGAACTGGCGCATGCCTTGAGCGTCGGCATCGGCGACAAGGTGACGCTGATGGCGGCGCAGGGACAGGTGACGCCGGCCGGCGTGATTCCGCGCTTGCGGCAATTTACCGTGGCCGGGATTTTCGAGGCCGGCCATTTTGAATACGATTCGACCCTGGCCTTCATCCACCTGGACGATGCGGAAAAGATGTTCCGCCAGGATTCGCCGTCCGGCGTGCGCCTGAAGGTGACCGACATGCTGGAAGCGCCGCAGATCGTGCGGCAGCTGGCGACCACGCTGCCGCCGAACCTGTACCTGCGCGACTGGACCCAGCAGAACAGCAACTGGTTCGCCGCGGTCAAGACCGAGAAACGCATGATGTTCATCATCCTCACCCTGATCATCGCGGTGGCGGCGTTCAACCTGGTGTCGACGCTGGTGATGACGGTGACCGATAAGCAGGCTGACATCGCGATCCTGCGCACCCTGGGCGCATCGCCCGGTTCGATCATGAAGATTTTCATGATCCAGGGTGCGCTGGTGGGCTTGATCGGCACCGCCATTGGCGTCGGCGGCGGCGTGCTGATCGCCTTGAATATCGATGTCATCGTGCCGTTCATCGAAAACATGCTGCATGTGCAGTTCCTGCCGAAGAGCGTGTACGTGATCACCGAATTGCCGTCAGACCTGCGCTGGCCGGACGTCTGGACCATCGGCAGCGTCGCCGTGGTGCTGGCCTTCCTGGCGACCCTGTACCCGAGCTGGTGGGCCGCCCGGGTGAAACCTGCCGAGGCATTGCGTTATGAGTAATACAATCAATACAAATAATCAAAACAATAATCCGGTGGTGCTTTCCTGCCGCGGCCTGGGCAAGACCTTTACCCAGGGCAGTTATTCGGTCAAGGTCTTGAACGGCATCGATATCGATGTCGTCAAGGGCGAGCAGGTTGCCATCGTCGGCGCTTCCGGTTCCGGCAAGTCAACCCTGCTGCATTTGCTGGGCGGCCTGGATGCGCCGACCGCCGGCAATGTCAGCTTGCTCGGCAAGGACTTCACCACGCTGGGCGAAAAGACCCGCGGCGACCTGCGCAACAACGCGCTCGGTTTCGTCTACCAGTTCCATCATCTGCTGCCGGAATTTTCGGCGCTGGACAACGTCGCCATGCCGCTCATGATCCGCCGCCTCAAGCGCAGCGATGCGCAGCAGCAGGCGCGCGAAATCCTGACGCGGGTCGGCCTGGGCGAGCGCGTGATCCACGTGCCGGGCGAGCTGTCCGGCGGCGAACGCCAGCGGGTGGCGCTGGCGCGGGCGCTGGTGACCAGGCCGGCCTGCGTGCTGGCCGATGAGCCGACCGGCAACCTGGACCGCGCCACCGCGCAAATGACTTTCGATCTGATGCTGGAATTGTCGCAGACGCTCGGCACCGCTTTCGTTATCGTCACCCACGACATCGAACTGGCGCGCCGCTGCGGCCGCATCCTGCACCTGTCGGACCGTGGGCTGGAGCCGTATCAGGACTAGGGCTTGTTAAGCGGAGGAATCAGGAAGCCGGCGTCGCCAGATTGCCGGCTTCTTTGTTTTGCAGGCTGCCGAAAAACGGCGCGTACTGGCGCGTGAACTGGGCGCCGAAGACCGCGCCGGCGATCGCGATCACCGGGATCAGCATCGGCGCCATCGAGAACAGCGTGTAGAAGGCCAGCGCCGCGCCTTTGCTGCAGGAGCGCCGCTTGAACCATTCGTTCAAGGATGCCTGTAGCTCTACATGCCGAAGCGGGTATGCTCAAAGCGCGGATCGGGGCCGTTTTCCAGCTTGCGCACAATGCCGCTGTCGTCGAAATACACCGTCATTTCCGAGTTCCAGACGCCCGATTCCTTGTAGGCATAGTTCCAGCCGTTCAGCTTGACCCGGTCGTAGTAGACGGTTTCGAAAGGCTTGCCTATGGTGCGCAGCACATCGGCCTGGCTGAACTGGCCGACCTTGATGGTGGCGAATTTCTCCAGGGTCAGAACTTGCTCATAAGAAATCAATTTATGGTCAGGGCCGATTTTTGCCATGTATGTTGCCTGGCCGAACGGACCGCGCGCGTATTCCAATAGTACGTCATTGCCGTCTTGATAAGACCCCGTCGGCTTGCCCAGGCGCGCCAGCACCTGCGCTTCCGGCTCGCCCGGATTGACCGGCGGCGCCAGCAGCGAGGCGCAGCCGCCCAGGCTGAGCAGCAGGCCGGCTAACAGGGCGGGGTAGAGTTGCTTCATGGCTATGCTCCGAAATAGATTATTGTTGGTCCGACGCTAAGTATTTGAATCCGCAGGTTTTTTGCTATATACTGCGCGTCTGGTCAAGTTTGACCGGATTTTTTAATTGTTTGTTCACGGTGCATAGGGTTGCGTACTCTGTACACCGCTTGTGAAAGGTAAAGCATGACTATCGAAAAAACAGCCAAGGCCGCTATTATCACTGATAATGCGCGCGGTCAAAACGACACCGGCTCCCCGGAAGTGCAAGTTGCGCTGCTGACAGCCCGTATCAACGACCTGAACGGTCACTTCAAAGCCCACGCCAAGGATCACCATTCCCGCCGCGGCCTGATCATGATGGTTAACCGTCGTAAAAGCCTGCTGTCCTACCTCAAAGGTAAGGACCTGAACCGTTACCGCTCGCTGATCGAAAAACTCGGCTTGCGTAAGTAATAGTAAGTGCGCGACTCATCGTCGGCCGACGTTATTTTCTGCGACATCCTGTTTCGATATTTCGTGACGATGTCCTTGGTCCGTCGATAAGTTGAAAAAATGCCTGTATCAGTCTCTGATGCGGGCATTTTTGCTTTTGGCAGCAGCTTTTGTGCAGCTTATCTGCGCAAGTATCAAGAAGTTAGTTCTACGCAAGGAGACGGCAATTCATTGGCAAGAGCCTGCGATGAGTCGTCTGTGGTGAGGTGAACGACAGCGCCTGAAAATCTGTCGGCAAATAAACAATTGCGGGAAAGAGTTTTAAGAGTCGCAAGCGTCAGCTTGCGGCGAATTGCTCTGCCCCCAACTGATGAGAGGGATATATTGTGTTTAATAAAGTTACGAAGACATTCCAGTACGGACAACATCAAGTCACGCTGGAAACAGGCGAGATCGCTCGCCAAGCCTCCGGCGCAGTGCTGGTATCGATCGAAGATACCGTTGTGCTGGCTACCGTGGTGGCACGCAAAGATGCCAAGCCAGGTCAGGATTTTTTCCCTTTGACCGTTGATTACGTTGAAAAGACATACGCAGCTGGCCGTATCCCAGGCGGTTTCTTCAAGCGCGAAGGCCGTCCTTCCGAAAAAGAAACCCTGACATCGCGCCTGATCGATCGTCCGATCCGCCCGCTGTTCCCAGAAGGTTACCTGAATGAAGTGCAAGTCATCATTCACGTGTTGTCGGTCAATCCTGAAATCGATCCCGATATCGCTGCAATGATCGGCGCTTCGGCTGCCCTGTCGGTTGCCGGCATTCCTTTCGCCGGCCCGGTCGGCGCTGCACGCGTCGGTTATATCGACGGCCAGTACGTCTTGAACCCAACCACTTCGCAACTGACCAAGTCGGCCATGGACCTGGTGGTTGCCGGTACTGAAACCGCCGTGCTGATGGTGGAATCGGAAGCCAAGCAACTGTCGGAAGAAATCATGCTGGGCGCGGTTGTCTTCGGCCATGAGCAATCGAAGGCAGTGATCGATGCGATCCATGAACTGGTGCGCGACGGCGGCAAGCCTGAAGTCGAATGGAGCCCGGCGCCGAAGAACGACGCCTTGATCGCGCGCGTTGCGCATTTCGGCGAAGCCAAGCTGCGCGAAGCTTACCAGACCAAAGACAAGCAAGCCCGCACCACCAAGTTGAAAGACGCTTTTGCTGAAGTCAACACAGCACTGGCTGCTGAAGCTGCATCGATTGGCGCTGCCGCACCTGATTCTTCGGAAGTCAGCGGCATCCTGTTCGACCTGGAAGCCAAGATCGTCCGTTCGCAGATCCTCGAAGGCGAGCCGCGTATCGACGGCCGCGACACACGTACCGTGCGTCCGATCACGATCCGTACCGGCGTCCTGCCGCGTACCCACGGTTCGGCATTGTTCACCCGTGGCGAAACCCAAGCGCTGGTAGTCGCCACGCTGGGCACCGCACGCGACGAACAAAAGATCGACGCGCTGATGGGCGAGTACTCGGACCGCTTCATGCTGCATTACAACATGCCACCGTTCGCAACCGGCGAAACCGGCCGCGTCGGTACGCCAAAGCGCCGCGAAATCGGCCACGGCCGTCTGGCCAAGCGTGCTCTGCAAGCGGCGCTGCCGGCACCGGAAGATTTCAGCTACTCGGTGCGCCTGGTATCGGAAATCACCGAATCCAACGGTTCGTCGTCGATGGCTTCTGTCTGCGGCGGCTGCCTGGCGCTGATGGACGCAGGCGTGCCGATGCAGGCGCACGTTGCCGGCATCGCCATGGGCCTGATCAAGGAAGGCAGCAAGTTCGCCGTCCTGACCGACATCCTGGGCGATGAAGATCACCTCGGCGACATGGACTTTAAGGTAGCCGGCACCGCCAACGGTATCACTGCGTTGCAGATGGATATCAAGATCCAGGGCATCACCAAGGAAATCATGCAGGTCGCTCTGGCGCAAGCCAAGGAAGGCCGTATCCATATCCTGGGCAAGATGCAGGAAGCGGTACCGCACGGTAAGACCGAGCTGTCCGATTTTGCTCCACGCCTGATCACCATCAAGATCAATCCGGAAAAAATCCGTGACGTGATCGGCAAGGGCGGCGCTGTCATCCGCGCGTTGACCGAAGAAACCGGCACCCAGATCGATATCAGCGACGAAGGCGTCGTGACTATCGCTTCGGTGGATGCAGCTGCAGGCCAGGAAGCCAAGCGTCGCATCGAAGAACTGACGGCTTCGGTTGAAGTCGGCAAGGTCTACGAAGGCACTGTCCTGAAGCTGCTGGACTTCGGCGCAATCGTGCAAGTGTTGCCGGGCAAAGACGGTCTGCTGCACATCAGCCAGATCGCCAATGAGCGCGTCAATGCTGTCGCCGACTACCTGAAAGAAGGCCAGCAAGTGCGCGTCAAGGTTCTCGAGACCGATGACCGCGGCCGTCTGAAGCTGTCGATGAAGGCTGCCCAGTCTGACGAAGGCGGCGAAGCTGCTCCGGCTGCAGCGCAGTAATAATCTAGCTGCATGAAAAACGCCCGGGATGCTGATGCATCCCGGGCGTTTTTACGTTTACCCAGCCCCAGCAGCGAGGCGATAAAAAAGCCGCCCGAGAATCACTTCTCGGACGGCTTTTTATTTTATTGAGGCAGGTTTTTAATCGAACACCGGCGATTCCACGCCAAGGATCTTGTGCAGCTTCGGCGATGTGGTGGTGTACTGCATGTGGATCTTCTTGTCCGGGAAGATGTAAGGCGCGGCGCCGAAGGCGGCCAGCGCGGCTTCATGGAAGCCAGACAGGATCAGCTTCTTCTTGCCTGGGTAAGTGTTGATGTCGCCCACGGCAAAGATGCCCGGCACATTGGTTTCAAACTTCTCGGTGTCGACCACGCGCAGTTGCTTGCGCTCGATATCCAGGCCCCATTCGGCGATCGGGCCGAGTTTTGGCGACAGGCCGAAGAACACCAGCAGCGTGTCCAGCGGCAGGCGGCGGGTGACGCCGTCCGGGCCGGTGACCTTGATTTCGCTCAGCTTGCCGTCCTTGGCTTCATGGCCGGTGACCTGGCCGACCAGGAATTGCATTTCATAGGCCTCGCACAGCGCCTTCATCTTGGCCACCGAAGCAGGCGCCGCGCGGAATTCTTCGCGACGGTGCAGCAGCACTACCGATTCAGCCTTGCCGACCAGATCCAGCGCCCAGTCCAGCGCGGAGTCGCCGCCGCCGCAGATCACCAGGTTCTTGCCGTGGAACTGGGCCGGATCCTTGACGCGGTAGAACAGCTGCGTATTGTCATACTGGTCGATGCCGTCGACCTTGATGGTGCGCGGCTGGAACGAGCCGACGCCGGCGGCGATGAAGATGGTCTTGGTGATGAAGCGGGCGCCGGCCGAGGTTTCCAGGTCGAAGCGGTTGTCTTCACGGCGCGCCACCAGCGTGACTTCCTGGTTCAAGTGGAAAGTCGGCTCGAACGGCTCGATCTGCTTGAGCAGGTTGTCGGTCAGCTCCTGGCCGGTGCAGACCGGCACTGCGGGAATGTCGTAGATCGGCTTGTCCGGATACAGCTCCACGCACTGACCGCCGACGACCGGCAGCGAGTCGATGACGTGGGCCTTGATTTCCAGCAGGCCGAGTTCAAAGACCTGGAACAGGCCGACCGGACCGGCGCCGACGATGACGGCATCGGTTTCGATCACGCTGTTGGCAGAGGCGGGTGCGGGTGCAAGTTTGACGGTGGTATCCATACGACGATCTGATTCCTGTTTCAGTTGAGTCCCCCAAAACGCCGTGGCCGGAGTGCTTGCGATGGCTGCGACGGCGATTGGATGAAAGTTTCGCGTTGTTGTATCTGGGGCGATAGGTGCTGCGCTGTGGCTGGGGGCAATGGCCTGGCTTTATTGAAGAATTTGCGCTGCCGGCGTCCTGGCCGCCGAGGGCGGCCCAAGGCTGGCTTAACGTTGCAAAAATTCCAATTTATCTTTGACATCCTTCCATTCCTCGGCTTCGGCCAGAGGGGCGATGGTCTTGGTGATCGACGGCCAGTGGCGCGACAGGTCTTCATTGAGCTTGATGAAATGCTGCTGGTCCGCCGGCACATCTTCTTCAGCATAGATAGCGTTGACCGGACACTCGGCGACGCATACCGCGCAGTCGATGCACTCGTCAGGGTCGATCGACAGGAAATTCGGGCCTTGGCGGAAGCAATCAACCGGGCATACATCCACGCAGTCGGTATAGCGGCAGCGAATGCAAGATTCGGTCACAACGTGGGTCATAACAACAGTCCTATCTGTAAATAATGGTCTTGATGCGGGTCTTGAGGCGGCGTCTGGATAGTGTGGGGCCATGCTTGCCCTGCTATATATTTACCCAGTCGCAAAGCCTTGTATTTTAAGGTAATTCGGGTTTTCTCACAAACTGCTGTTATATAGAATCCATATAAGCAAATGTGAAATTCACATTAGCGGAAAATCTCCCGATTCCGTAGTTTTACCATATCCGGCGCAATGGCTTTCCAGCGAGGACGGATTGCTTGCATGAACTTGCCAAACTGGCTATCGTTACTGCCTTTGTTGCTACGGATTAATTATGTCATCTTCCCATGAAGGCTCCACCAAGGCCATCTTTTATGCCTTGGGCGCCAATGGCGGCATCGCGCTGGCGAAATTCGCCGCGGCCGTCTACACCGGTTCGGGGGCGATGCTGGCGGAGGCGATCCATTCGCTGGCTGACTGCACCAACCAGGTGTTCCTGCTGATCGGCCTGAAGGAAGCCAGGCGGCCCGCCAATGCCGCCCATCCCATGGGCTACGCGCGGGTCGTGTATTTTTGGGCGATGATGGTGGCCCTGCTGCTGTTTTTTGTCGGCGGCGCATTTTCAGTGATGGAAGGGATCGAGCACCTGAAGCATCCGCAGCCGATCAGCACTCCCTGGATCGCGCTCGGCGTGCTGGGCGTGTCGGTGGTGCTGGAGGCTTTCTCCCTGCGCGGCGCGCTGGTGGAAATCCGCAAGATTGCGCAGGGCAAGCCGTTCATGCAATGGTTCCGCGAAACCCGGCAGTCGGAACTGATGGTGGTGGCAGGGGAGGATATTGCCGCGCTGGCCGGGCTGGCGCTGGCCTTTGTCGCGGTTTCCCTGACCGTGATCACCGGCAATCCGCTATGGGATGCCTGCGGCACGATTGCGGTGGGCGTCTTGCTGATGATCGTCGCGGTGCTGGTGATCCGCGAAGTGAAAGCCATGGTCACCGGCGAGTCTGCAGCGCCCGAGGTGCATGCCGCCATCAAGGCGTACATCGAAGCCGATGCCGATGTCGCCGGCGTGCGCAACCTGATTTCCATGCAGTGGGGTGAGCAAGTCATGATCGCGGTGCAGGCCGTGATGCGGCCGCAGCCGTCCGACGTGGCGCTGGTGGACGCCATCAACCGTATCGAAGCCGGCATCCAGCAGCGCTGGCCGCAGGTGCATTGGTGCTTCTTCGAACCTGATCACGCGCTGCCGGCGCCGGACGCGGCGTCAGGCATATGAAAAATGTGCGCGAGCGCGGCAAGCTGGGGGCGCGCTATCACGGCGAATGCAATAAATAAGGCCGCTGCTGTAAGATGCGGAATCGGCGCAGGCCGCGCCTTGCGTGCACTGGCCACCTTTCATCACCGCCTTGTATCCAGACACCATGATCATTACTTCGCTGCTCGACACCGATCTGTATAAATTCACGATGATGCAGGTGGTCTTGCATCATTTCCCGGCGGCGGAAGTGGAGTATCGCTATAAATGCCGCAACCAGGGCGTCGACCTGCGGCCCTATGTCGATGAAATCCGCGACGAAATCGCGGGCCTGTGCCGTTTGCGCTTCCAGGAGCAGGAGCTGGCCTACCTCAGCAGCATGCGCTTCATCAAGAACGACTTCATCGATTTCCTCAGCCTGTTCCATCTGCAGCAGAAATACATCAGCGTGCAGCCGTCGGCGGCCGACAACGGCGAGATCGACATCACGGTCAAAGGCCCCTGGCTGCATACCATCCTGTTTGAAGTGCCGGTGCTGGCGATCGTCAACGAAGTGTATTTCCGCGCTACCCAGGCCGCGCCGGACCATGCGGAAGGGCGGCGCCGCCTGCAAAGCAAGATGGCGCTGATCCGCGACGATCCTGCCATGGCCGGCTGCAAGGTGGCAGACTACGGCACACGCCGGCGTTTTTCACGCAGCTGGCACGAAGAAGTGGTGCAGACACTGCAACGCGATTTTTCCCGGCACCTGGTCGGCACCTCCAATGTTTATTTCGCCATGAAATACGGCATGACGCCGCTCGGCACCATGGCCCATGAATACCTGCAGGCCTGCCAGTCGCTCGGCCCGCGGCTGCGCGATTCGCAGATCTACGGCTTTGAAATGTGGGCCAAGGAATACCGCGGCGATCTCGGCATCGCCTTGTCCGACGTCTACGGCATGGGCGCCTTCCTGCGCGACTTCGACCTGTATTTCTGCAAGCTGTTCGACGGCGCCCGCCACGATTCCGGCGACCCCTTCGAATGGGGCGAGCGCCTGATCAAGCATTACCAGGACAACCGGGTCGATCCCTCGACCAAGACACTGGTGTTTTCCGACAGCCTGGATTTCGCCAAGGTCAACGAGCTGTACCTGCGTTTCAAGGATCGCACCCGGGTCGCTTTCGGGGTCGGCACCAACCTGACCAACGATCTGGGCTATACACCCTTGCAAATCGTCATGAAGATGGTACGGTGCAATGGCCAGCCGGTGGCCAAGCTGTCCGATACGCCGTCCAAGAACATGTGCGACGACCAGCCTTACCTGAACTACCTGCGCCAGGTTTTCGAGATCGCGGAGCCGCTCAAGGCGGCCGGCCAATAGTGTTCGTTTGTTATTTATTCAACATCGGTTTCCGATTAAAATGGCCTGCGTTTTTTGTCCGTTCACCTCATCCGGAAGACTACATTGCATAAAAAAATACTTGCCGTCCTGATCGCTTGCCTTCCCGTCGCGGCGCAAGCCGCGGAACTCGACGGCGCCCAGCTGTCCGCCTGGTGGGGCGTGCCGTTCATGGGCCTGCTGCTGTCGATTGCGCTTGGCCCCTTGCTGGCGCCGGCGTTCTGGCACGATCATTTCGGCAAGATTGCAGTGGCCTGGTCGCTGGCTTTCCTGGTTCCCTGCGCGCTCGGCTTCGGCGTGCCGACCGCCGCCGCCGGCGTGGTGCATGCTTTCCTGGCGGAATATTTCCCCTTCATCATCCTGCTGACCGCCTTGTTCGTGGTGGCCGGCGGCATCTGCCTGCGCGGCCATTTGCGCGGCACGCCCGCCATGAATACCGGCCTTCTGGCGCTGGGCACCGTGCTGGCCAGCCTGATGGGCACCACCGGCGCCGCCATGCTGCTGATCCGGCCGGTGATCAACGCCAATGAAGACCGCAAGCACACGGTGCACATCGTCGTCTTCTTCATTTTCCTGGTGGCCAATGCCGGCGGCGCGCTGACGCCGCTGGGCGATCCGCCGCTGTTCCTGGGCTTCCTCAAGGGCGTGGATTTTTCCTGGACCTTCAAGAACATCTTCGGCCAGACCATGTTCATGTGGGGCACGCTGCTGGTGATTTTTTACCTGCTGGACAATTACTATTTCCGCACCAAGGGCGAGCAGCTGCCGCCCAAGCCGGACCCGTCCACGCCCGGCGTCAGGCTGCATTTCGAAGGCAAGTTCAATTTTGTCCTGCTGGCGGTAGTGGTGGGGCTGGTGCTGATGAGCGGCTTCTGGAAGCCGGGCGTCAGCTATGACATCTACGGCACCGTGGTCGAGCTGCAGAACCTGCTGCGCGACGGCCTGCTGCTGGTGGTGATCCTGCTGTCGCTGTGGCTGACGCCGAAGATCGCCCGCGAAGGCAATGACTTCACCTGGGGGCCGATCCTTGAAGTGGCCAAGCTGTTCGCCGGCATTTTTGTTACCATCGCGCCGGTGATCGCCATGCTGCGGGCCGGCGAGCTCGGTGCTTTCGGCATGGTGGTGCGCGCGGTCACCGGCGCCGATGGCCAACCCAACAACGCCATGTATTTCTGGGCTACCGGCGTCTTGTCGTCGTTCCTCGACAATGCGCCTACCTACCTGGTGTTCTTCAATACGGCTTCCGGCGATGCGGCCGAGCTGATGACCAAGCTGGCGGCGACGCTGGCGGCGATTTCCTGCGGCGCGGTATTCATGGGCGCCAACAGCTATATCGGCAATGCGCCTAACCTGATGGTCAAGGCGATTGCGGAGGAGCGCGGCATCAAGATGCCATCCTTCTTCGGCTACATGGCCTGGGCGTGCGTGGTGCTGCTGCCGCTGTTCGCGGTGATGACACTGATATTTTTCCGTTGAACCGAACTGACGTCGGATTGCAAATGAAACCAAAGATATTGATGGCGCGGGCAGTGTTCCCGGAAGTGATCGACAGATTGGCGCAGTACTTCGAGGTGGAGAGCAACCAGGAAGACCGCATCTTCAGCGCCGCCGAACTGGCTGAAAAGCTGCGGGACAAGGATGGCGTCATCGCCACCGCCAGCGAAGGCATATCGGCCGAACTGCTGCAGTCCAGCCCGCGCCTGAAGGCGGTCTGCAATCAAGCCGTCGGCTACAACAATATCGACGTGGCTGCAGCCACCAAGGCAGGGGTGATGGTCACCAACACGCCGGACGTCCTCAACGAAACCACGGCCGACTTCGGCTGGGCGCTGCTGATGGCGACTGCGCGCCGCGTCACCGAAGCCGAGCACTGGCTGCGCGCCGGCCACTGGAAGCAATGGCGCTACGACAGCTTCCTGGGCGCGGACGTGCATGGTGCAACGCTGGGCATCATCGGCATGGGCCGCATCGGCCAGGCGATTGCGCGGCGTTCGATGGGTTTCGACATGCAGGTGCTGTACCACAACCGTTCGCGCCTGGCGCCTGAGCTGGAAGCGCGCGCCAACCAGGCGCGCTACGTCAGCAAGGAGGAATTGCTGGGCGCCGCCGACCACGTGATCCTGGTGCTGCCGTATTCCAAAGAGTCGCACCACACCATCGGCAGCGCCGAACTGGCCATGATGAAACCGGGCGCGACCCTGGTCAACCTGGCGCGCGGCGGCATTGTCGACGACCTGGCGCTGATCGCCGCCTTGCGCGACAAGAGGATTGCCGCCGCCGGACTCGACGTGTTCGAGAACGAACCGGCATTGCATCCGGACTTCCTGGGCCTGTCGAATGTGGTGCTGACGCCGCATATCGCCAGCGCTTCGGAGCCGACGCGGCGCGCCATGGCTGATTGCGCGGCAGACAACCTGCTGGCGGCCTTGCTGCCGGATAAGGATAGGATGTATCCGCCCAACCTGCTCAATCCCGAAGTGCTGGGCAAGGTAACGCTGGCGAAGCCATAAAGTCCTTCAAAGCAAAAAAGGCGCGAAACAGAAATCTGTTTCGCGCCTTTCGTGCTTTTTGCGGAGCAGGACTTAGTCTTTCAAGCCTTCGACCAGGTCGACGTACTGCTGCTGCGCCGCTTCCTGGCTAGTGCCTTTCAGTTCGTTCCAGGCATCCCATTTGGCGCGGCCGACAAAGTCGGTCATGCCAGGGCGTTCGCCTTGCACGTCGCCGCTGCTGCCTTGCTTGAACAGCGCGTACATCTTCAGCATGGTCATGTTGTCAGGACGCTCGCTGAGTGTCTTGGAGTCGGCCTGGGCTTGTGCGAATTGAGCTTGGAGTGTCATAAGAATCTCGTCGGGATGAAGGGAGAAAATCGGATCAGTCGGGAGTGACGGCGTCGACCACGGCGGAGCCGGCTTTGACGCCGCCTTCCACCACGGTAGAGGCAACGCTGACAGCTGCGCTGCCGACGCTGACACCGGCGCTAACCACGCTGCCGGCCACGCTCACCACGGTGCAGCCGCCCAGCAGGGGCGCGGCCAGCAGCAGCGCTGCAATCCAGCGCGCCATCGGGGCGAGGTCAGGTGAATTGAAATGTTTCATCGGGCAGCAAGGTCAGGTTCTGGCCAGGCTTATACGCCCAGCAGTTCGACTTCAAAAATCAATGTGGCGTTTGGCGGAATCACGCCGCCGGCGCCGCGCGCGCCGTAGCCCAGCGCGGCCGGAATGATCAGCTTGCGCACGCCGCCGATTTTCATGCCTTGCACGCCTTCGTCCCAGCCCTTGATGACATGGCCGGCGCCCAGCGGAAACTCGAACGGGTCGCCGCGGTCCTTGCTGGAGTCGAATTTCTTGCCGGCGCTGCCGTCCGGATTCTGCAGCCAGCCGGTGTAATGCACGGTCACATGATTGCCGGCTTTTGCTTCAGCGCCGTCGCCAACGGTGATTTCCTCGTACTGCAGGCCGGAAACGGTAGTGGTGGTCGACATGGGAATCCTTTTCAAATGAGGTAAAGTTGTAAAATGATTAAATTTTGCGGATTGCTTTATCCGCAAAAAGCAACCGGGCGCAATCGAAGCGCCTGTGGTTCGTCAGGTAGTGCAGTGTAAACGAAAATCCGGCCGGCAAGCGGTGTCCGCAGGCAATCTAGTGGGATGCCTCGCTATGGCGGTAAAGTCATTTAAATCTATAGGTGTCATTCATGCGCGGTAAAATGCTTCCTTTTGCTTCTCAGAGTTTAGTCATGTCCGTTTTTGTACGTCGTTCCATGGTCGCCGCTTGCGGTTTGTTGACAGCATTTTCCACTTTCGCGGCAACACCGCCGGCCGCTGCGCCGCAAGCATCGGCCGCCGGCAATACAGTGGTCATCCTGAATTCGCGCGACGCTACCATCACTTTGCTGGACCAGGCGACCTACAAGGAAATCGGTACTTTCCCGGTTGGCAAGGAGCCGCACCACCTGATGCCGACGCCGGACAACAAATCGCTGATCGTGGCTGCGGCCACAGGCAATTCGCTGCTGTTCCTGGACCCGAAAAGCGGCCAGATCCAGAGCCAGGTCAAAGACATCGTCGATCCTTACCAGATCGGCTTTTCGCCCAACCAGAAATGGTTCATCGCCAACGGCCTGCGCCTCGACCGCATCGATATCTACGGTTACGACGGCAAAAACCTGAAGATCGCAAAACGCCTGCCGCTGCCGTCCATGCCCAGCCATATGGCGTTCACGGCGGACAGTTCGCTGGCCTTCATCAGCCTGCAGGGCAGCGATGAACTGGCGGCGGTCGACCTCGCCACGCAAAAAGTCAAATGGACCATGCCGGTCGGCAAGCAGCCGGCCGGCGTCTACATGACGCCAGATAACAAATACCTGCTGGTGGGCGTGATGGGCAGCGACTATGTCGCCGTGATCGACTGGCGCACCCAGAAGATCGTCAAGAAGATCAAGACCGGCGACGGCGCCCACAATTTCCGTCCGCAGGGCGACAACCGCCATATTTTCGTTTCCAACCGCGTCGCCGGCACTATCAATGTGCTGGATTTGAGCACGCTGGAAAACGTCGGCAGCATCAGTGTCCCGGGCGGTCCGGACTGCATGGAAATCACGGCTGACGGCAAGACCATGTGGGTCACCCAGCGCTGGGTCAAGAAGGTGTCGGTGGTGGACCTGGCGACGCGCAAGGTGATCAAGTCGATTCCGGTGGGCCGTTCGCCGCACGGCATCTATTTCAACAACCGCGCTTCGGAACTGTGATGCGTTTCCTGTCTCTGGTCAAACCTGGCCTGGCCGCCGCGGCGGCGCTGGCGGCCGGCCTGGCACCGGCGCAGCCGGCGACGCCACAGCAGGCCTGCGGCGCCGGCACCATCTACCTGACCTTCGACACCGGCAGCCAGTCGCAAGCCCAGTACATTGCCCAGACCTTGCGCCGGCATCATATCAAGGCCACGTTTTTCATGGCCAATGAAAAGACCGTGAACGGCGATTACACACTGGATCCGTCCTGGGCGCCGTTCTGGAAATCGCTGGTGGCCGACGGCCACGCATTCGGCAGCCATACCTTCGACCACGTCTACGCCAAGCGCGACCTGCCTGAAGGCAAGATCGAAGTGAAGCCGCAATTCGGCGCCAATGCCGGCAAGCTGGCGGCCTGGAGCCCTCAGCAATACTGCGACGAGATCAAGCGCGTCGACCAGCGTTTCTACGAACTGACCGGTAGCCATGTCGACCATTTCTGGCGCACCCCGGGCGGCCACACCACGCCGCATACGCTGGCGGCAGGAGGGGCTTGCGGCTACAAGCATGTGGCCTGGGCCGACGCCGGTTTTTCCGGCGACGAACTGCCCAGCGACAAATGGCCGAACCAGATGCTGCTGGAACGCGCGCTGAAGAACCTGCGCGACGGCGATATCGTCATGGCCCATCTGGGGATCTGGTCGCGCAAGGATCCGTGGGCGCCGGCGGTGCTGGAACCCTTGATCAGCGGCCTGGAGAAAAAAGGCTTTTGTTTCGCCACCCTGCGCGACAACCCGGAGTACCTGCAGGGACAGGCGGACAAGCTGCATCGGCGCGGACTGAACGGCAAAGGCTAGCGACAAATCATGACCGATACCTTGATAAACTGGTTTGCCGCCGTCCAGGCCTGGCTGTTCGAGACCGTGGTGCAGCCGCTGATGTTCCATGCCGGCCTCAGCGAATACCTGGAAGATGCCTTCGATGGCACCGAATGGTTCCTGATCGGCGTCTGCGAGCTGATCCTCCTGTTCCTCATCCTGCGGCCGCTGGAAGCCTGGATCCCGGTGCATGCCTTCAACGACAGGCGCGCGCGCTGGATCGATTTCCTCTATACCGTGCTGTACCGCCTCGGCGCCTTTTCGGTGCTGGTGTTTTTCCTGATCGATCCTTTGATGGCCAAGGCCACCGAGCTGCTGCACCTGGAAGGGATCAATCCCATCAACCTGGAAAACCTGCTGCCCGGGATCAGCGACAAGCCGCTGATCACTTTCCTGCTCTATCTGCTGGTGCTGGACCTGTGCGAATACTGGTACCACCGCGCGCAGCACAGCTTCGGCTGGCTGTGGGGCTTGCACAGCCTGCATCACAGCCAGCAGGACTTGAACCTGTGGAGCGACGACCGCAATCACCTGCTCGACGGCGTGATCCATGACGTCGTCATGGCGCTGGTGGCGCTGGCCATCGGCGTCGAACCGGCGCAATACGTATTGCTGGTGTCGGTCACGCGCATGCTGCAAAGCCTGCAGCATGCCAACGTGCGTATCCATTTCGGCCGGCTGGGCGATGCGCTGCTGGTGTCGCCGCGCTTTCACCGCTGGCACCATGCCATCGGCATCGGCCACGAAAGCAAGGGCAAGGGAACGCTGGGCGGCCATAATTTCGGCGTGCTTTTTTCATTCTGGGATATCTTGTTTCGCAGCGCCCATTTCGGCAAGAGCTTCGAGCATACCGGCATCCGCGACCAGCTTGCGACGGCCGGCAGGCCGGCGCGCGACTACGGCAACGGTTTCTGGTCGCAGCAATGGCTGGGCTTGAAGCGCATGGTTGAATTTTCCAGAAAGGGGTCACGCTGATGCGCCCGGTACTGGTTGCCTTCGGCCGGGCGCTGCTGTCGCAGCTGCACTACCGCATGCTGATGCTGACCTTGTTGCCGTTCGTGTTGTCGGTGCTGCTGTGGGGGTTGGCGCTGTGGTGGGGTTTGCAGCCGATGATCGATTGGCTGCAAAAGAACTATTTTGCCGGCAACGACGGCCTCGGCATCGCCAGCTATATCCCGGCCTGGCTTGGCCTGGGCGTGCTCAAGACGGTCATCATTCCCTGGCTGGCGCTGTGGGCCTTGCTGCCGCTGATGATCTTGACCGCCTTGCTGTTCGTCGGCGCCTTCGCCTTGCCGGCGACCGCGCGCCACATCGGCCGCCGCCACTTCGCCGCTCTTGAAATGCGCAAGGGCGGTTCGCTGCTCGGCAGCATCTGGATCTCCTTGTCGGCCTTCGTCATTTTCTGCGTGCTGTGGCTGCTGACCTTGCCCTTGTGGCTGATCCCGCCGTTCGCCTTCCTGATCCCGCTGGTGCTGTGGGGCTGGCTGACTTACCGCGTGTTCGCCTATGAAGCGCTGGCCGCGCATGCCGACAAGGATGAGCTGCGGGCGATCCTGAAGATCCACCGCTGGCCCTTGCTGCTGATCGGCGTCATCACCGGCGCGCTTGGCGCCGCGCCTACCATGCTGTGGCTGGGCGGTGCACTGTGGCTGGTGGTGTTCCCCTTGCTGGCGGCCGGCTCGATCTGGCTGTATGTGCTGGTATTCGTATTCACCGGCCTCTGGTTTGAGTATTATTGCCTGGCCGCACTGGCGAAATATCGGGCAGCGTCCGAGGCTGCTATCATTATGGCTAAGCGCGATGACGGGCAGGCGATTCATCAACTGTCCGATACTTCGCAGCGTTAAAGGTTTTTGTCATAATTTCATTCATCCTCAGGGATCCCCATGGCAATCGGACTTATCATCATCGGCGACGAAATCCTGTCAGGCAGGCGAGTCGATAAACACTTTCCGAAAATACTGGAAATGCTCACGGCGCGCGGTTTGACGCTGAGCTGGGCCGAATACATAGGGGACGATCCGGCGCGCATCACCGCCACCCTGAAACGCACGCTGGACAGCGACGACATCGTATTTTGCACCGGCGGCATCGGCGCCACGCCGGACGACCACACCCGCCAATGCGCCGCCGCCGCGCTGGGCGTGCCGCTGGTATTGCATCCTGAAGCACGCGAAAAAATCCGCGAGCGCATCGCCGACACCGCGCGCGATGCCGGCGTCACGCTGGATTACGATACGCCCGACAACCTGCACCGGCTGAAGATGGGTGAATTCCCGCAGGGCGCCGACATCATTCCTAATCCTTTCAACAAAATCCCGGGTTTTACTATCCGCCACCAGGGCGCCGGTGCGCATCATTTCGCCCCGGGCTTTCCGGTCATGGCCTGGCCGATGTTCGAATGGGTGCTGGATACCTATTACGCCGACCAGTTCCATAAGAATCCGCAGCTGGAACAATCGGTGCTCGTGTTCGAAGCCATGGAGTCGACGCTGACGCCGCTGATGGAAGCGATTGAAGCGGAGTTTCCCCTGGTGAAAGTATTCAGCCTGCCGCATGTGGGCGAGGGCGGCGTGCGCCGCCACATCGATCTCGGCGTCAAGGGCGAGCCGGTGCAGAGCGCGGCGGCGTTCGCCAAGATGCTGGCCGGACTCGACCAGTTGAAAGCCGAATACCGTCCCGCTTAAGTTGCCCGGTAAATAATTCCTCCAATTCCTTCACCTAAACCACTGTGTAAAGCCGTTAGCGATTAACGGCGATCTGCACCCATCTGATTGAAAATCACATGTTCGGATTTCTTTTCAAGCGCACAGAGCGTGCCGCGCCCCAGCCCGCAGTTGCTCCTCAAACCGCGCTGCGCGCGGAAGCCAAGCAGGTTTCGGATCAGGCCCGGCAGCAAGCGCTGCAGCAGGCGCAAGCCTTGAGCGATGAGGCAGCCGCAGTGGCCTTCATCTTGCAATCGACGTTTGCCGACGCCCGCCTGGCGGCGGCGCAGCTGGTGCAGTCGCCGCCGGCGCTGGAGCAAGTGCTGCAAGCCTGCCGCAACACCGACCGCCGTGTCGCCAAATTGATGCAGGCGCGGCTGGACAGCGTGCGCCAGCAGCAAGCTATCGCCGGCAAGGCGGCTGCCTGCATCGTTCAGGCCCAGCATTTGCAGCAAGAGCGGCAACTGATGCCGAACCAGGTGGCGGAGCTGGACCGCAGCTGGGAAGGCAAGGATGTGCCGCCCGATTTGTTGCAGCAATTTACGCAGTTGCGGGCCGCGCTGGCCGAGCGGCTGAGCGCGCAAGCGGTGTTGCAGCACGATGCCCTCGGTTTGCTGAGCCAGGTGCGCGCCATGCATCTGCAAGCCAAGGCCGGCCTGACCGATGCAGCCCCGGCGGCGCTGGATGCACTGGAGGCGCAGATGGCAAGTTGCATCAGTCATTCCGAGGCTTTGACCTTGCCGCGTCACCTGGCAAGCGATTTTGCCCAGGAAGCGCAGGCCCTGCGCAAGCTGCTGCAGGATCTGCAGCAACATCAGGCGGCGCTGCAGGCGCGCAATGAACTGCTATCCAACTGGGAAGCCGCGACCGACGCACTGCAGCCGGAAGCGTTGAAAAGCGCATGGTCCGCCTTGCCAAAATTGCCGGCGGCCTTGCTGGACGATGGCCTGGAGCAACGTTACCAGGTATTGCTGAAACAGCATGCTCCGGTGGTCGTGCACAAGCCGCAAAAGATTCAGTCCGAAGCTAAAGTTGCCGAGGCTGGCGAGCGTCCGCAAATCGCAGAAGCGCTGGATGGCCTGGAAAAAGCACTGGAAGACGGCGCGCTGCAGCAGGCAGTGGATTTTGACAAGGCCCTGCGGGCGATGGATTTCAAGCAGCACAAGCCAAGCGCCGCCCAGGCTAGCCGCCTGGCGCAGGCCCGTGGCGAACTGACTCGCTTGCAAGGCTGGGCGCGCTGGGGCGGCAACGTTTCGCGCGAAGAGTTGACCAAGGCAGCGCTGGAGCTGCCGGCGCAGGAACTGGCGCCGGCGGAACTGGCAAAGAAGATCGGCAGCTTGCGGGCGCGCTGGAAATCGCTGGATGTCAGCTCCGGTTCGGCGCCCAAGGCCTTGTGGGAAGGTTTCGACGCTGCCTGCACCGCAGCCTATGCGCCGGTGGCTGCGCATTTCCAGCAGCAGGCTGAACAGCGCCAGGCCAACCAGGTCAACGCCCGCGCCTTGATCGACGAGGTCCGGCAGTATGCGCAAAGCGCGCTGGCGACCGATGCGGCAGGCGCAGCGCCGGACTGGAAAATCATTGCCCAGTTCTGCCAGCAAAAGCAGCAGGCCTGGAAAACCCTGGGGCCGATCAACCGCAGCGAGAAAAAATCGCTGGACGGCGCTTTTGCCGCCGCGCTGCAAAGCTTGCAGGGGCCGCTGGCGGAACAGCAAGGGATCGAAGTCGGCCGCCGGGAAAAACTGATCACCGAAGCCGCGCAGTTGCCGGCCAACCAGCGCGACACAGCGGATCGCGTAAAGGAATTGCAGGCGCGCTGGCAGGAGCAGGCCAAGGCCTTGCCCTTGCCGCGCCAGGAAGAGCAGGAACTGTGGCTGCGTTTCCGCAGCGCCTGCGACGCCATCTTTGCCCAGCGCAAGGAAGCGGCCTCCAGCGCCGATGCCGAGCGGCGCGACAATCTGCGGCTGCGTGAAGAGCAATGCGCAGCGCTGGAAGCCGCCGTGGCCGAGCCCGCGGCCGGATTGGCGAAAATAGTGCAGCAGGCCCAGCAAGACTGGAACCGCGGCGGCCAGGTGCCGCGTGCGGCCGAGGCGCAAATCGATGCACGCTTCCAGGCCGCCGTAGCGGCAGCGCAGGCGATACTCGAACAGAACCGGCGCCAGGCAGCACTGGCGCAAGCCGATGCCTTGCGCGGCAAACTGGCCCTGTGCCAGAAAATTGAAACGGCAATCGCCGGCAGCGGCGCCAGTGAAAGCCCTGGCGAGTCCGACTGGCGCGGCGAGTGGCAAGCGCTGCCGGCGCTGGTTCCGGCATTTGAAAAAATCCTCGCTGCCCGCTTTGAACGTGCCATGCAAAACGACAGCGGCTATGCTGCCAGGCTGGAAGCCGGCCGTCCGCTGCTGCAACAGGAGCTGCTGCGCGCCGAAATCATGGCCGGCAGCGACAGCCCGCCAGCGCTGTCGCGCGAGCGCCTGCAGTTGCAGGTGGAAGTCTTGCAAGCGTCGCTCAAGGCCGGCGGCGCCGCGAAAAATATCGAACAGCAGCTGTTGCATATCTGCGACTTGCCGGCTTTGATGGACGACGCCGCGCTGCTGCGCCTGCTGAAACTGGTCGCCCTGGCCAAAGCGTGATGCCGGCCCGGATCGCACAATGCGTCCGGGCAAAAAAATACCCCGGCGATCCGGGGTAAGTAACGATACCAGCGTTGCAGGTACCGAGGAGACCAGAAGCCGGCACGCGCTAGCGCGCCGGCAAAGAAGAATTACTTCTTGGCGGTAGTACGGGCAACGCTCTTGGTAGCAGCTTGCGACAGTTGGTCGACTGCGTTGTTGACGTTGGTTTCCAGTGTTTCGACAGCTTGCTTGGTGCTCTTGGCAAACTGTTCGTAACCGGCGTTGGCGCTGCCGATTGCCGATTTGACGAAAGCAACTGCGCCTTCTGCGCCAGGAGGAACCGATTTCGACGCCTGGTCAACGAATTCGATGACTTTACGCTTGGTTTCCGCAACCTGGGCTTCAGCAGCCTTGGCCAGTTCGGCTTGGGTGCTGGAAGCGATGCTGGCGAAATGACGGCCGTAAGCGATGGCTTTTTCAGTGTTTGGCTGGGCCAGCGCTGCGCTCAGCGAGAAGAATTCCTGTGGGTCTTTAGCCGCAAACAGTTTCTGGGTAGTAGCGTTCGAATCTTCCAGCGAAGCCTTGGCGGCGTTCAGGTTGAGGTCGATCAGTTTTTCCACGCCGGCAAATGCCTTGTTAGTGAAATCGGTGAACAGCGCCAGATTAGCTTCGAAATTGGCTTTGGTAGCGGCTGAAAATTGTTCTGCAACGGTAGACATGGCTTCTCCTAGGATTCGATACGGTAAAAAAACGAAATTGGTAGGGCAACTAAGGGTGGCTAATCGCTAGCCGTTGATTACGTCTGCCAGTACATTCAATACGCATTGTGCGACGCAACAATTTGATTGTAAATTATTCTGAAACCGTGTCAAGCGAATTTTTGTGCGCTGCAATATAAATGTGAGATTATTTAAGACTAAGCTTATGAAAAGCGCTTGTTTAAGCCGTTTTTGCTTATTTATTTGTCATGTCGACTGTCAAATTTACCAGTAATGCCTGTCACATTTACCAGTGTTAGACTGTTGTTTTATTGCACCTCGTCAGGCCTGCCTTGAAAGCCTTCTACAGCGATCATTTCGTCCTGCCCCTGCCGGCCGGCCATCGCTTCCCCATGCAGAAATACCGGCTGATCCACGAAGGCGCGCTGGCGACCGTCGCCGGCATCGACTTTCACGAAGCGCCCAGCGCCAGCGACGGCGTGCTGGCGCTGGCGCATCATCCGCGCTATATCGCCGAGGTCAGCAGCGGCACGCTGGCGGACAGCGTGCAGAAAGCCATCGGTTTTCCCTGGACGCCCCAGATGGTGGAGCGTTCCAGGCGTTCCGCCGGCGCCACCATCGCCGCCTGCCGCGCAGCGCTGGCCGGGCCGGAACCGGTCGCGGTCAACCTGGCGGGCGGCACCCATCACGCCTTTGCCGACCAGGGCGCCGGCTTCTGCGTCTTCAACGATGCCGCCGTCGCTGCCAGGCTGATGCAGGCGGAGCGGCGGGTACAGCGGGTCGCTATCGTCGACCTGGACGTCCATCAGGGCAACGGCACAGCGTCCATCCTGGCGCGCGACGACTCCATCTTTACCTTGTCGCTGCATGGCGCCCGCAACTATCCGTTCAGCAAGGAGCAGAGCGATCTCGATGTCGCGCTGGAGGATGGCACCGGCGACGAGGCCTACCTGGATGCCTTGCAGGGCGCGCTGGCAACCATGCTGGCGCGCTTTTCGCCGCAGCTGATCATTTTCCTGGCGGGCGCCGATCCGCACGAGGGCGACCGGCTGGGCCGGCTGAAGCTCAGCTTCGATGGCCTGGCCCGGCGCGACGCCATGGTGCTGGAGACCGCCGGCCGTCTGTCGATACCGGTGGCGATCAGCATGGCCGGAGGCTACGGCAAGAATATACAAGACACGGTAGCGGTACACCTGCAAACTATCGCACTGGCGGCAAGCTTTGCCAAAGACTTCGCTCTGCAGCGCCCGGCTGCGGCGCCGCTCACCCAACCCGGATAATTCCATGTCTTCAGCCAGTTCCTCGCCGGCGGCGCCTGTCGCCCATCCTTTGCTCGCGGCCATGCCGATGGTGTTCGTGGTGCTGTGGAGCACCGGTTTCATCGTCGCCAAGTTCGGCTTGCCGTATGCGCCGCCGCTGACGTTCTTGCTGCTGCGCTTCGGCGGTGTGCTGCTGGTGCTGCTGCCTTTGGTGCTGTTGATGCGGGCTCCCTGGCCGCGTGGAAAAATTGCGCATATCGCGTTCGCGGGGATCTTGCTGCAGGGCGGCTACCTGGCGGGCGTCTGGTGCGCCATCAAGCTGGGCATGCCGGCTGGCCTGTCGGCGCTGATCGTCGGCATGCAGCCGATCCTGACGGCGTTCGCCGCGCCTTTGATCGGCGAATCGGTCAGGCCGCGCCAATGGCTGGGCCTGGTGCTGGGGATTTGCGGAGTAGGGTTGGTGGTGGCCGCCAAGATCACCCTGGTCGGCCTGTCCTGGACCAGCATCGGCTTATGCCTGATGGCGCTGCTGTCGATGACGGCCGGCACCCTGTACCAGAAGCGCCACTGTCCGCATTTCGATCTGCGCAGCGGCACCGTCATCCAGTTTGCCGCCTCGGTCGCGGTGCTGCTGCCATTTGCCATGTTCTATGAGCACCTGACGCCGGCGCTGGATACGGTGCAATGGACGCCGCGCTTCATCGGCGCCTTGCTGTGGTCGATCTTCGCCTTGTCGATCGGCGCCATCTTCCTGCTGTTCGCCCTGATACGCAAAAGCGCGGCCACCAGCGTCACCAGCTTGCTCTACCTGACGCCGCCCACCACGGCGCTGATGGCCTGGCTGATGTTCGGCGAAGTCTTCAACCTGCTGGGCATCGCCGGCATGGTAGTGGCGATACTGGGCGTGGTCTTTGTCATGAAAAAATAAGCGCGGCCGTCAGACCGGCAGCAGCATCACCAGCTTCAGTTCAGGCCGGGTGGCGACCCGCAGGTTGACCTGGCGGTAAGCCAGCCGGCCTAGCGTCGGATGGGTGAAGCGGCGCTCGCCGCCTTCCTTTTCCACCACATCGTGCAGATTCCAGGCGCGCTGGAACGCCGCGCTGGCGCTGCTCAGGCGCGCCACCAGCCGGGCAATTTCCGGGTCGTCCAGATACATGCCGCAATCGGCGCGGAACTCCGCCGCCAGGCGGCTGGCGCGCTGCTCCCAATCGCTGATCAGGAGTGCCGCCTGCGGTGCGCAGTAGGTATATTCGAGCAGGTTCCTGCAGCTGTCTTTCTGGTCCAGCCAGCCGACGAACAAGGTCTTGGCGGCGCGGTTCCAGGCGACCGCGTTCCAGTGGCGGTCAAGCAGATAGGCCGGCGTCTTGATGCTGCCGGTGACGGCCAGGATTTCATCGGGAATGTCCGCGGCCTGCGGATCCTGCGCCTGCGGATCTTTTTTGCCGGACAGTTCAAACAGATAAGCACGCTTGGCGCGCGACAAGTGCAAGGCTTCAGCGATCCTTGCCAATGCGGCTGCCGAAACCGAGACGGTGCGCCCCTGTTCGATCCAGGTGTACCAGGTGACGCTGATATCGCACAGCTGCGCGACTTCTTCGCGCCGCAGGCCGGGCGTGCGGCGGCGGGTGCTGCCGCCCAGCCGCAGTTCGGCTGCCGAGAGCTGGGTGCGCTGGGTCTTGATGAATTCGCCCATTGCCTTGCGTTTGCCTGCTTCATCCATGGCGCGGCTTATCCTGTTGGTGGAGGTAATAGTATAAGCACTAGACTTGTAACAGGATACGGAATAATTACACTGATGGCTCGCCTACAGTCCTGGCCGCAGAATCCAAGCTGCGGCCAGGGCTCGGGTTTGTATGAACGCCCGTTACCCATTTCTGAGGAGAAGCTTATGAGCACTGTACGTAATCACGACAAGGTGGTGTCGGAACAATTCGGCAGCACTGCCGCCGCCTACCTGAGCAGCACCGTCCACGCCCAGGGCGCCGATCTGCAGCAGCTGGCGGCTTACGCCAAGCAGTTCCACCAGGGCAAGGCGCTGGACGTCGGCTGCGGCGCCGGGCACGCGGCGTTCGCCATGGCGCCGCATATCGGCACCGTGATCGCCTACGACCTGGCGGCGGAAATGCTGGAGGTGGTGCAGGGCGCTGCCGCCGAGCGCGGCCTGGGCAACCTGCATGTGCAGCAGGGCAGCGCAGACCAGCTGCCATTTGCCGACGCTTCTTTCGAGCTGGTCTGCACCCGCTACAGCGCGCATCACTGGAAAGACTTGCCGCGGGCGCTGGCCGAGATGGCGCGGGTATTGAAGCCGGGCGGCAAATGCATCGTGATCGATACGGTGTCGCCGGAAGATATCCTGAGCGATACCTATTTGCAGTCGATAGAGCTGCTGCGTGACGCTTCGCACGTGCGTAACCGCAGCGTCCCGGCCTGGCGTCAGCTGCTGGCCGACGCCGGTCTGCGGCCGGCAGCCGGCCAGAGCTGGAAGCTGCCGTTGCAGTTCGATGCCTGGGTCGCCCGCATGCGCACTCCGCCGGAGCGGGTGGCTGCGATCAAGTCCTTGTGGGGCAGCGCGCCGTCGGAAGTGTCGGCTTACTTCGACCTGCGGCAGGATTATTCATTTAATATCGATGCAGCCCTTATCGAATGTTACAAATAGTCCTATGCTAAAGAAAATGTCTGGCCGTCGAGTTGCGGTAAAATCTAGCTCGCAAATCGTCGCCCAGACATCGAAAGTCGTTTAATTTAGTGCGCTAACTATCTAATTCTCTTGCGATTTTTCTGGTATTTGCCTACACTGCCACAAAGTTATAGATCGTCGCATATTGGAGCCGCAAATGGGCAAATCCGCGTTAATTGTTTTTTTGTCGTTTTTCCTCGTGCTCGCGATTGCGCCCGCTGCTCCTGCTTCTGCCCAAACCAGTCAGTCCACTGCAAAGAAATCCGCGAAAAAAGCCGCGGCTGGCAAGGCTGCAGCTGCCAAAGCTACTTCCTCCCATAAGAAAGCGGTCGCCAAGGCCGGTTCCAGAAAACACACCGTGATTGCCGCCCGCGGGCGCAGCAGCACCGTGGCTTCGCTCAACAAGAACGAAAAGCTGGTGAAAAAAGTGGTGATGGTGCATGGCCGCCGCAAAGTGACTTACCAGCGCGTGGCGTTTGCGCCGGTGGTGCCGGCCTTGCCGCCGGTGTTGTCGGCTGGCGAACAAGCCGGCCTCAACCTGACGCGCGATCCGCTGGAACTGAAATCCAGCGTGGCGCTGGTGCTGGACCAGAATAGCTCGGAAGTGCTGCTGGACAAGAATTCGCAGGTGGCATTGCCGATCGCCTCGCTGACCAAGCTGATGACCAGCATGGTGGTGGTCGAATCGAAACAAGACATGAACGAAGTGCTGGCGGTCACCGATGACGATATCGACCGCGAAAAGCACAGCGGCTCGCGCCTGCGTGTCGGTTCGCAGTTGAGCCGGTCCGACATGCTGCACATCGCCCTGATGAGTTCCGAGAACCGCGCCGCATCCGCGCTGGGCCGCAACTATCCGGGCGGCCTGCCAGCCTTTGTGGCGGCCATGAACGCCAAGGCCAAGGCGCTCGGCATGACTGAAACCCATTATGTCGATTCAACCGGCCTGTCGCACCTGAACGTCGCCAGCGCGCGCGATCTGTCGCGCCTGGTGATGGCAGCCTACCAGCATCCGATCATCCGCCAATATTCAACCGATTCGAAATACGTGGTGGAGCCGGGCGGCCGTCCGCTGCAATATTCCACATCCAATCATCTGGTCGAAAATCCCGAGTGGCAGATCGGTTTGCAAAAGACCGGCTACATCAATGAAGCAGGGCGCTGCATGGTCATGCAGACCACCATCGAAGGCCGCCAGATCGTCATGGTGTTCCTCGATTCGCGCGGCAAGTATTCGCGCCAGGCCGACGCTGACCGCGTCCGCAAATGGCTGGCCGATTCGCACCCTGCTACTTTGACGCGGGTGAAGATCGCCGACGGCCAAAGCTGAATCTGATTGTTCGCCGGCGCCAGCCGGCACCTGAAATTGAAAAAGAGTTTATTCATTGCTGAATAAACTCTTTTTTTATGTGCTGCCGCCTGAGGATTGGCGCGCCGCTATTGCTGCTGCGACGCGTATCCCAGCACCGCGGAAATCTGGTTCGCGGTGCTGATCAGATCCTCCACCCATTCCTCTTGCAAACGGTCCGCCGGCGCCGAGATCGACAGGCCGGCGATCATCTTGCCGGAATCGTCGCGGATGCCGGCCGCCATGCAGCGCACGCCCAGTTCCAGTTCTTCATTGTCGCGCGCATAGCCTAGTGCGCGCACCAGGCTCAGCTCGCGTTCCAGCTTGCCGAGATCGGTGATGGAATTCTTGTTATGTCCTGCCAGGCCGGTGCGCGTGGCGTAGGCGCGGACCATCTTGGGGTCGTCGATGGAGAGGAACAGCTTGCCGGTCGAGGTCAGGTGCAAGGGCGCGCGGCCGCCGATGGCGCGCACCACCTGCATGCCGGAGCGCTCGGAAAACGCGCGGTCGATGTAGACGATTTCATCGCTCTGGCGCACCGAGAGATTGACGGTCTGGTTGGTCTTGCGATGCAGGCCGCGCATGAAATCCAGCGCGGCTTCACGCACGTTGAGCCGGCTTTTCACCACATTGCCCAGTTCCAGCAGGCGCATGCCGAGCCGGTAGCTGCCGGGCTCGGAACGGTCGACAAAGCGCTTGACCACCAGATCGTTGAGTATCCGGTGCGCCGTCGACGGATGCAAGCCGGTCACCGCCGACAGCTCTTTCAGGCTGACCGGATCGGGATAGAGCGCCAGCGTATCGAGCAGCGAGATCATGCGTTCGATAACCTGGATCGAAATCTTGTCGGCGTCGTCGGGAGTAGCTGTTTTCATTGATTTAATGGTGCATTGCAATGGAACGTTTATATCATAATGTGAAAAGCCGTGCATTGCTATTGTCATCGATTAGAGCGCTGCCACAATCGCATATCGTTGATAAACGGTATAAAAAGAGCGGTGAAAGCGCAAGCGTGCAGTGCAGCAAGGCTGTTAAAATGCAAGGATTAAAGTGCAAGCAATCTGCATTTCCGTCATCGCAAGCCAGCCTTGCCTTCAAGATCAGCACAGCATGAGCGAAAAACCGCAATCCACGCAGTCGCCGGCGCAGGAATCCCAGCCGCAACCGATTAGCGAATTCAAGAGCACCAGCGGCTTCAAGAGAATTTTCTCGGCTTTCTTTTATTCCGCCGAAGGTTTCCGTTCCGCCTGGAAGAACGAGCATGCATTCCGCCAGGAGCTGCTGATCGTCGTTCCCGGCATTATCGTTGCGCTGCTGCTGCCGGTGTCGGCGCTGCAAAAGCTGATGCTGATCGCGGTGCTGATCTGGATCATCATCATCGAACTGATCAATTCGGCGATCGAAGCAGTGGTCGACCGGGTGTCGCTGGAGCGCAACCCTCTTTCCAAGAACGCCAAGGATTTCGGCAGCGCCGCAGTGCTGCTGACGTGCGTGCTGGCGGTTGCTACCTGGGCCGTGATTCTTTACCCCGTCCTGATGTAATCCCGAAGTAGTCCCAAGCGCAAGGCCGCTGCCGGAAAACAGTCCCGGCAGCGAATGCCCGCGATACGCTTGCCCATGTTTGCACGTTTGTGTATATTTATACGTGTTTATGCATGATGTGGACGCATATGAATACCGCGAATCTGCTGCTCAAGGAACGTCACGCCCTCATCCGGCAGCGGCTGCTGGCTGACGGCCGGGTGCTGGCGCTGGATCTGGCGCAGCAACTGAACGTTTCCGAAGACACCATCCGGCGCGACTTGCGCGACCTGGCCGCGGCCGGCCTTTGCACCAGGGTTTATGGCGGCGCCTTGCCGCCGTCGCCCGCGGCCGCACCGCTTGCGGAACGGCGCATGCAGGCGCCGTTCCGCAAGGCGCGGCTGGCGCAGGCGGCGGTGACGCTGGTGAGCGCCGGCGACGTGCTGTTCATCGATGCCGGTTCAACCAACCTGGCGATTGCGGAGGCGTTGCCGTGCTTGCCGCTGACGGTGGCGACCAACGCCGCGGCGGTCGCGCTGGCTTTGCTGGAGCGGCCGGAGATCGCGCTGATCATGGTCGGCGGCCGGGTCGATGCGCGCAGCGGCGCCAACCTCGGCGCCGCGGCACTGCGCGATGCCGAACGGATGCGGCCGGACATTTTCTTCCTCGGCGCTTGCGGCGTCGACGCGGAGGCGGGACTCAGCTGCTTCAACTACGAAGAGGCCGAATTCAAGCGCAGCCTGGCCGCTGCCAGCAAGGCGGTGCTGGTAGCCGCCACCCGGGAAAAATTCGGCACGGCGGCGCCGTTTGCGGTGCTGCCCGCCGCCCACCTGACGCATCTGGTGCTGGAGCATGACGCCGACAGCAAGCAGGCGGCGCAATTCGACCGCCAAGGCGTGCAGCTGCTTTACGCCGCCGCCGCGTGATGAACGATCCTGAAAGCCATGCCATGAATCCTGTCGGTCCGAAACAGCGCTACGCTACCCGCCTCGCGTTTCTCTGCGCCGGTCTGGCGATGTCGGCCTGGGCGCCGCTGGTGCCGTATGTGAAGGCGCGCCTGGGGGTCGGCGAAGCCGAACTCGGACTGCTGTTGCTTTGCCTCGGCGTCGGTTCGCTGCTGTCCATGCCGGTGACCGGCATGCTGGCGGCGTGCCTCGGTTGCCGCCGCGTGATCCTGAGCGCTGGTGCGCTGGCCTGCCTGATCCTTCCAGGCCTGGCGCTCGCGGCCAGTCCGTTGCAACTCGGCATAGGCCTGTTCTTTTTCGGCGCCGCCATCGGTACGCTGGATGTCGCCATGAACGTGCAGGCGGTAATGGTGGAAAAAGCCAGCGGCGGCGCACTCATGTCCGGTTTCCATGGCTTGTTCAGCGTCGGCGGTTTTGTCGGCGCCGGCGGCATGGCGCTGCTGCTATGGCTGGGCTTGAATCCGCTGGCGGCCAGTGCCGTGACGGCGCTGGCAGTCGCCGCGGCACTGGCCGCGGCCGCTCCGCACTTGCTGCGCGAGCCGGAAGCGGCCGGACGCGGTGCGCTGTTCGTGCTGCCGCATGGCGCGGTGATCTTTATCGGCGTGCTGTGCTTTATCGTGTTCCTGGTGGAGGGGGCGGTCCTGGACTGGAGCGCCTTGTTCCTGACCGCCACGCGCGGGCTGGCTGCCAGCCAGGGCGGCCTCGGCTATGCCGCTTTCGCCATCGCCATGACCTGCGGCCGCCTGACCGGCGACCGCATCGTGCGCCGTTTCGGCGGCAAGCGCGTACTTCTGCTGGGAGGCCTGTGCGCCGCCGGCGGCTTCTTTGTCGCCGTCGCGGCGCCGAATGCCGCAGTGGCGCTTGCCGGCTTCGTGCTGATCGGCCTGGGCGCTTCCAATATCGTGCCTATCCTGTTCAGCGCCGCCGGCAAGCAGGTCGCGATGCCGGCCAGCCTGGCGATTGCGGCCATCACCACCATCGGCTATGCCGGCATCCTGGCCGGTCCGGCCTTGATCGGCTTCGTGGCGCATGCCAGCAGCCTGAACAGCGCTTTCGCCGGGCTCGGCTGCGCCTTGCTGCTGGTGGCGGCCAGCGCCCGCCTGGGCGCCGCCGGCCGAGCTAACGAAACTGCGCCGCACTGATGAACTGCGAGTAAGTCTCGCACCAGATCACCACGGTGTTGTAGCGTGACAGGTCGACCGGCTGCTGCGACATGTCGATGATGAAGCGCTCGAACGTCTTTACCTCGCCCACGCGCAGGGCCCGTTCCTTGATCTTCAGGAATTCTTCCTTGGTGCCGACGTAGCCGGAAGTCAGGTACACCTTGTAGTCCGGACCGGGCGCGATTTTGCCCTCGAATGCGATTGTGTCTTCGCTGACGGCCACCGTTCCTTGCGCCCAATGCAGGAAGTCGCTGCCCGGCAAATCCTTCTTGAACACTGCTGTGTATCTGGCTTTGCCGGCCGCTTGCGCCAGCTCTGCCGCGCTCGGGCCGTCGCCGGCGGTGAGTATCGGCAGGAAGTACACGCCGGCGCCAAAGCCGATGGCGAGCGCGAGCAAATGCGAGGCGAGATAGGCTAGGATTTTTTTCATGAGGTCTCCGATAGGGATCTGTTCAAGCGTGCTTGTCATTTCTAGTCGGCCCAGATAGTGATTCCTTACAGTCAGGGTTCCTGCTTTATGCCAAATCGGCTGGAATATCCCGTCTCCTTATTCCTCGGCCAGGTCCATGCATATCTGTTTTCTGCATAAGGAGAGAAGAAAGTATTCGTTCTGTTTTCCAGGCCGCCTCATTAATCTGTATTCCTCAAAACAAAAAACGTTCACAAGGGAAGAGGAATATGTTGAAGAAAATCGTCAGATCGGTCATCGCCATCGCCCTGCTGGCCCAGGGCGCGCAACTGGCGCACGCAGCGGATGTGTCGCTGCTGAACGTTTCATATGATCCAACGCGCGAGCTGTACCAGGAGTACAACAAGGCCTTTGCCAAGTACTGGAAGGAAAAGAGCGGCGACAACGTCACGCTCAAGGCATCGCATGGCGGCTCGGGCAAGCAGGGCCGCTCGGTGATCGACGGCCTCGAAGCCGACGTGGTGACTCTGGCGCTGGCTTACGATATCGACGAGATTTCCGAAAAAGCCAAATTGTTGCCGGCCGACTGGCAAAAGCGTCTGCCGCATAACAGCACGCCCTACACCTCGACCATCGTGCTGCTGGTGCGCAAGGGCAATCCCAAGGGCATCAAGGACTGGGACGACCTGGTCAAGCCTGGCGTCTCGGTGGTGGTGGCCAATCCCAAGACTTCCGGCGGCGCGCGCTGGGCCTATCTGGCTGCCTACGGCTATGCGCTGAAGAAGAACAATAACGACGACGCCAAGGCGCGCGATTTCATCACGCGGCTGTACAAGAACGTGCCGGTGCTCGATTCCGGCGCCCGCGGTTCGACCGTGACCTTTGCCGAGCGCGGCGTCGGCGATGTCTTGCTGTCGTGGGAAAACGAGGCCTATCTGGTGGAAGCGGAATTCGGCAAGGGCAAGTTCGACACCGTGTTCCCGTCCCTGAGCATCCTGGCGGAACCGCCGGTGGCAGTGGTCGACAAGGTAGTCGACAAGCGCGGCACGCGCAAGGTGGCGCAGGCTTACCTGGAGTATCTGTATTCGCCGGAAGGGCAGGAAATCGCCGCCCACAACTACTACCGTCCTATCGATCCCAAAGTCGCCGCCAAATACGCCACCAAGTTTCCCAAGCTGAGCCTGTTCACCATCGACGATACATTCGGCGGCTGGAAGAATGCACAGAAGACTCACTTCAGCGACGGCGGCGTGTTCGACAAGATTTACCAGCCTGGCGCGAAATAAGTCGCCAGACCGTATTCACCTGACGGCTCTGCGCGGCGGAGCTGGCTTCAAGATTGCATCAAATGACTATTCTGTTGTTGGCCGGTAGCCCGTCGGCACCATCGCGTTCCACCAGGCTGTTGCATTACACCGGCGAAAAGCTGGCGCTGCTGGGACACCGCTACAGCAAGCTGGACGTGCGTGACCTGCCGGGCGACGCCTTGCTGCGCGCCGATTTCGCCCACCCGGCGATCCAGGCGGCGCTGGCCCAGGTAGCGCAAGCCCGCGCGGTAGTGGTGGCGACGCCGGTCTACAAGGCAGCCTACAGCGGCGCGCTGAAAGCGTTTCTCGATGTGCTGCCGCAGTTTGGCCTGACCGATAAGCTGGTGCTGCCGCTGGCCACCGGCGGCAGCCAGTCGCACATGCTGGCGCTGGACTACGCCTTGCGGCCGGTATTGTCGTCGCTGGCGGCGCGCCATGTCCTGCCCAGCATTTACGCCACCGAGGCGCAGGTGCAGTGGTCGGAGCAGGAAGGCTTGAGCCTGGACCAGGATGTTTTTCAGCGCATAGACGAGGGCGTGCAACAGTTGTCGGACAGCTTGCTGGTGTTGCAAAAGGCCGGCGCCCATGAGTTCAACCCGATTCCATTTTCACAGCTGCGATGTAGCGTGTAGCGCATCCGGCTGGTTTAGATCCCGCTCCCGCTTGATTGAAATCCGCTTTAGCCAGCGGAGGGGGAGCGCTTTGCCCAAAGAACAGCTATCCATCAGAAAGCCAGCAATGACCGATACGATCAAGAACAGACACACCAGGCGCCACGTGCTCGCCATGCTCTCCGCAGTCGCGGCTGGCGCACTAGTGGCAGGCGCGCCGCAGCTGGCGCGAGCTGAAAGCAGGCAGCAGCTGCGCATCGGCTATCAGAAGGCTGCCAGCACGCTGGTGCTGCTGAAGGCCCACGGCACCCTGGAAAAGCGGCTGGCGGCGCAAGGCATTGAAGTGAAATGGGCCGAGTTTGCAGCTGGTCCGCAATTGCTGGAAGCCTTGAATGTCGGCTCGGTCGATTTCGGCTATGTCGGCGAAGCGCCGCCTATCGTCGCCCAGGCGGCCGGCGCCGATTTTGTCTACAGTGCCTACGAGATCCCGACGCCGGAAGCGGAAAGCATCCTGGTGCCGAAACATTCCGCCATCACATCGCTGGCGGAATTGAAGGGCAAGAAGATCGCTTTCAACAAGGGCTCGGACGTGCATTGGCTTGTGATCAGCCTGTTGCAGAAGGGCGGCGTCGGCTACAGCGAATTCCAACCCATCTATCTGGCCCCGGCCGATGCGCGCGCCGCATTTGAACGCGGCGCGGTGGACGGCTGGGCGATCTGGGATCCGTTCCAGTCCGCGGCGATCAGGCAGATCGATGCCCGCGTGCTGGCCAGCGGCAGCGGCGTGGTGAATCATCACCAGTTTTTCCTGAGCGCGCGCAAGTACGCCGAGAAAAACCAGGCGGTGGTGAATGCGATCCTGGAAGAGGTCGGCAAGGAAGGGCAATGGATACGCGCCAACTACAAGGAAGCGGCGGCACAGCTGGCGCCTATCCAGGGACTGGATCCGGAAGTGATCGAAACCGGCCTGCGGCATTATGCCCACATCTACAAGCCGGTCGACAGCAAGGTGCTGGACGAGCAGCAAAAGATCGCCGACACCTTCTATGAGCTGAAGCTGATTCCAAAGAAAATCTCGACGCACGACGCCGTGCTGTCCAACAAGACCTGAGGCAGCGCATCATGACAAGCAGATTGATTTTCCGTCGCCGGTTCCTGCAAAAACTCCACCTGGCGTTGTTGCTGGCCGTTGCCCTTGCTGCGCCGGCCCGCCTTGTGCATGCCCAGCCGGCAGCGGACAAGAAGGAACCGGAACAGATACGCATAGGTTTCCAGAAAAGTGCAGTCAACCTGGTGGTGCTGAAACAGCGCAGCACGCTGGAGCAGCGCTTCAAGAACAGCAAGATCGTCTGGCTGGAATTTCCCGCCGGGCCGCAGCTGCTGGAAGCGCTGTCGGCCGGCAGCCTGGATTTCGGCCTGACCGGCGACAGCCCGCCGGTGTTTGCTCAAGCCGCCAGCAAGGATTTGCTGTACGTCGGCGCGGAGCCGCCGAAGCCGGAAAGCTCCGCCATCCTGGTGCAGGCGGCGTCATCGATCAAGACGCTGGCCGGCCTGAAGGGCAAGCGGATCGCCGTGCAAAAAGGCTCCAGCACCCATTTCCTGCTGCTGCAGGCAGTGAAGAAGGGCGGCCTGGCGTGGAGCGATATCCAGCCTGTCTACCTGGCGCCGGCCGATGCCCGCGCCGCATTTGAGCGCGGCAGCGTCGATGCCTGGGCCATCTGGGATCCGTATTACAGCGCCGCCGAACTGGGTTTCAAGCCACACGTGCTGAGCACCGGACGCGGCCTGTCGAACAATAATTCTTTCTATCTGGCCTCGCGCGCCTTTGCCGAGAACCACCCGGCCACTATCCTGACGCTGCTGGATGAACTGGCCGGGGCCGATCGTTATGTACAGCAGAACCGCAAGGAAGCGACCCAGCTGATCGCCGCTGTCAGCGGCCTTGATCCGGTTACCGTACAGCTGTTCCTGAGCCGCCGCGCCAGTCCCTCGCCGGCCACCGTGATCGACGCCGTCATGGTGGCGGACCAGCAGCGCGTGGCCGACAGCTTCAAGGAAATCGGCCTTATTCCGCGCGCCATCAAGGTTTCCGACATCGTCTGGCAGCCGAAGGCCACAGCGGTCGCCAGGCAGTAGATCCGCCCATTCATCCACACATGGAAGCAGTCATGAACGTTTTCTGGTTTATCCCGACTCACGGCGACAGCCGTTACCTGGGCACCTCGCAGGGCGCGCGTCCTGTCAATTTCGATTACATGAAGCAGATCGCGGTGGCGGCCGACACCCTCGGCTACGACGGCGTGCTGCTGCCGACCGGCCGCTCCTGCGAGGATGCCTGGGTGGTGGCCTCCAGCCTGCTGGGCTTTACCCAGCGCCTGAAATTCCTGGTGGCGATCCGTCCCGGCCTGAGTACGCCGGGCCTGGCGATCCGCATGGCGTCGACCTTCGACCGCCTCTCCAACGGCCGTCTGCTGATCAACGTCGTCACCGGCGGCGACCAGGCGGAACTGGAAGCTGACGGTCTGTTTGCCGAGCATGCCGAGCGCTACGAGATTTCCTCGGAATTCCTCAAGGTCTGGCGCGGCGCCTTGTCCGGCGAAGGCGGCGAGGGTGGCTACAACTTCATCGGCAAGCATATCAAGGTAAAGGGCGCGAAGACCTTGTACCCGCCGGTACAGAAACCCTATCCGCCCTTGTATTTCGGCGGTTCTTCGGAACCGGCGCATGCGCTGGCGGCAGAGCAGGTCGATGTCTACCTGACCTGGGGCGAGCCGCCGGCAGCCGTCGCTGAAAAGATTGCCGACATCCGCGCCCGCGCCGCCAGGCACGGCCGTACGGTGCGCTTCGGCATCCGCCTGCACGTGATCGTGCGCGAGACCAGCCAGGCTGCCTGGGCGGCTGCCGAAGACTTGATCAGCCATGTCGATGACGATGTCATCGCTCGTGCGCAGGCGGCATTTTCCAAGATGGATTCCGAGGGCCAGCGGCGCATGGCGGCGCTGCACGGCGGCCGCCGCGACAAGCTGGAAGTCTCGCCCAACCTGTGGGCCGGGGTCGGTCTGGTGCGCGGCGGCGCCGGCACTGCGCTGGTGGGTGATGCGGAAACCGTGGCGGCGCGCATGCAGGAATATGCCGACCTGGGCATCGATACTTTCATCCTGTCCGGCTATCCGCACCTGGAGGAATCCTATCGCTTCGCCGAACTGGTGTTTCCGCTGCTGGGCAAGGGCCGGGCAGCGACCGGCGAGCAAGCCCTGACCGGGCCGTTCGGCGAAGTCATCGCCAACGGCTTGCTGCCGAAAGCATCGCAAAGTTGAGGAGGCCGTATGAGCGCAGTCATTCATAACACGGCGGCCACACCCGCGCTGACGAAAAAGCCACAAGCCGGCGGCGCCCGCAAGGGCAGCGCGCTGCACATCTGGAAAGAACGGCTGCTGCCATGGCTGCTGCCCTTGCTCCTGATCCTGGGCTGGGAGTTTGCCGCCAAGGCCGGCTGGCTGTCGAGCCGGATCTTGCCTGAGCCATGGGCGGTGGCGCGCGCGGCCTGGTCGCTGACGGTTTCCGGCGAGTTGTGGACCCATGTCCGCATCAGCGCCTGGCGGGCGATGTCCGGCTTTGCGGTGGGCGGCGGCCTGGGTTTGCTGCTGGGTTTGCTGACCGGGACTTTCAAGCGGGCGGAAACCCTGCTCGACACCAGTATCCAGATGATTCGCAATATTCCGGCGCTGGCGCTGATTCCGCTGGTGATCCTGTGGTTCGGCATCGACGAGTCTTCCAAGCTGTTCCTGGTGTCGATCGGCGTGTTTTTCCCGGTGTACCTGAATACCTTCCACGGCATCCGTTCGGTCGACAAGGGGTTGATCGAGATGGCCAGGAGTTACGGCCTGTCCGGCTGGCCCTTGTACCGCGATGTCATCTTGCCGGGCGCCTTGCCGTCGATCCTGGTGGGCGTGCGTTTTGCGCTGGGACTGGTGTGGGTCTTGCTGATCGTCGCCGAAACTATTTCAGCGCAGGCCGGCATCGGCTACATGACCATGAATGCGCGCGAATTCCTGCAAACCGACGTGGTGCTGGTCGGCATCCTGCTGTATGCCTTGCTGGGCAAGCTGGCCGACATGCTGGCGCGCGGCCTGGAGCGTTACTGGCTGCGCTGGCATCCCGGCTATCGATAAGCAGCTTGCAGCCAGCACCATGTATTACGAACGAATCTTGTCTAGGGTGGACGCCAACATGCAAATTGATCTTGTGGAACGTGCGGAAGTAGCAAGCGCTGCCCGGAATGGCACGCGCGGCATAGCCATCCAGGTACGCGCCGTCTCCAAAGCGTATGGCGAGCGCGAAGTACTGAAGAGCCTGGATGTCGACATCGCGGCAGGCGAATTCGTCGCCATAGTCGGCCGCAGCGGCTGCGGCAAGAGCACTTTGCTGCGCCTGGTCGCCGGGCTGGAAGCAGTCAGCCAGGGCCGCATCGGTTTTGAACGCGCCGGGCAGCGCAGCGGACAGCACGACGTGGCACCGGAGATCCGCATCATGTTCCAGGATTCGCGGCTGCTGCCGTGGAAACGCGTGCTGGACAATGTCGGCCTGGGTTTGCCGCGCGCCTCGCAGGCTTCGGTCAAGGCCTTGGCGCAGGTTGGCCTGGAAGAGCGCGCCCGCGAATGGCCCGCGGTCCTGTCCGGCGGCCAGAGGCAGCGGGTGGCGCTGGCGCGGGCGCTGGTGCATGAACCGGAATTGCTGCTGCTGGATGAACCGCTGGGCGCACTGGATGCCTTGACCCGCATCGAGATGCAGCAGCTGATCGAATCGCTGTGGAAGAGCCGTGGCTTTACCGCGGTGCTGGTGACGCATGACGTGCAGGAAGCGATTGCGCTGGCCGACCGCGTGCTGCTGATCGAGGATGGCGAGATCACGCTGGATGAACGGATCAGCCTGGCGCGTCCGCGGGCGCGCGGCAACCTGGCTTTCGCGCAGCTGGAGGAGCGGATCCTGGCGCGCGTGCTGAAACATCCAGCGGCGCAGCCCGATTCGGTGCTCGGCGACCTGTCCTTGCAACGTACTTTCAGCCAGGTCGGCTGGGCTGTTTAGATTTTTTTGACGTAACCGCATGACCAAAGGAGAAACCATGAGCATCCAGGCAATTAACGTCCGCAACCAGTTCCGCGGCAAGATCCACACCATCACCGAGGATGAGGTTTTGTCCCTGCTCGATATTGAAACCCCGTCCGGCATCGTGTCGTCGGTGATCACCACGCGCTCGGTGCGCGATCTCGGGCTGGTGGTCGGGTCGGAAGTGGTGGCGCTGGTGAAAGCCACCGAAGTGTCGATCGCCAAACTCTGATTTTCACCGTTCGCCGGCAGTATCCGTTTATTTCATTTCACCTTTTCAGGAAAATATCATGACTATCCAGGCCATCAATGTACGCAACCAGTTCAAGGGCAAGATCAAAGCCATCATCGAGGGCACCGTGGTGTCGGAAGTCGATGTCGAAACGCCGGCCGGCATCGTCACGTCGGTGATCACCACCCGTTCGGTCAAGGACCTGGGGCTGGTGATCGGCACCGAGGTCGTCGCGCTGGTGAAGGCGACCGAAGTTTCGATCGCCAAGATCTGATGTCCCTGTCTTGACCACGGAGATGCCATGACCTTTCCCGCCCTGGAGCAATATCTCGCCCGCCTGCATAGCGTCAATCACGGCGGCGCGCACGAGGAAGTCCGCAGCGATTGCCGGGTCTGGCTGGATGCCGACGGCCGGGCCCAGGGCCGGTATTTCAACACCACGCTGACCAGCGTGTTCCAGCCTGTGCGGCAGATCGATGCGCTGGCGGGCAAGGGCGCCATCATCGGCCATGAAGGCTTTGCCCACAGCTATTCCGCCAGCGACAACGGCCTGTATCTGTGGAAGCTGCTGGACCATGCCGCCAGCGACGACGAATCGATAGAGCTGGACCGGCTGTGCCGCATGCTGCATTCGATCAATTTCTATCGGCAGCCCGAGGCCGCGGCGGGCGATCTGTACCTGAGCGTGCATGCGCGCTTGCTGGCGGCGGTCGACAGCAACCATGGCATGGCGTTTCGGCGTATCCTGAACCTGCTGCAGCTGCCGCATGAAAAAATCGTGCTGCAGCTGCCGACCATTACGGAAAACCAGGGCTGGCTGCTGAACTATGTGCTGGACAATTACCGGCGCAACCACTTCCGCCTGGCGGTGAATGCCGATGATGTAACCCAGGCCGCCGCTTTGCTGGAGAAGGTGAGGCCGGACGTGATCAAGATCGATGCGCGCGGCGTCACCCATGACGAACAAACCACGCGCCTGCTGGAGCAATGCGCGGCGCGCGGCATCCAGGTGATTTTCAAGCGCCTGGAAAAGGCGCGCGACCTGGAGGTGCTGCAGCAACTGGCAAGGATCGCCGCGCTGCCTTTGCAGGCGCAGGGATTCCTGTGGGACCTGCCGCAGGCTGCGTTGCGTGCTTTCGCTGTATCCGCCGAAACGCCGCCGAATGGCTTTTCGACGGCAGGTGCGGACCTTGGAGGTGCTTGACCATGGCGACGTTGTCTTCATTTCGTGTGCTGGTGGTGCCCGGGCTGTATAACAGCGGCCCGCAGCATTGGCAATCGCGCTGGCAGCGGCTGTATCCGAACTTCGAGCGGGTCGAGCAGGCGCACTGGGATGCACCGGTGCTGGAAGTCTGGTCGCAGCGCTTGCAGCAGCAGTTGCGCGGCACGGACCAGCCGACCCTGGCGATCGCCCACAGCTTCGGCTGCCTGACGACCATCCACAGCGCCTTGCACGATGTGCCGAACCTGGCCGGCGCGCTGCTGGTGGCGCCGGCCGATCCCGACAAGTTCGATGTCAGCGCAGAAGTCAATGGCCGGCTGCCGGTGCCGGCGATCGTGGTCGGCAGCCTCAACGACCCGTGGATGGAAAGCGGCCGCGCCCGCCATTGGGCCCGGACCTGGGGCGCAGACTATGTCGATGCCGGCGCGCTGGGACATATCAACGCCGAATCCAACCTGGGCGACTGGCTCTACGGCCAGTCCTTATTGCAACGACTGGTGGCCTTGTCCAGCGAGCCGCAACGGCAAGCGCGTGAAGCGCTTCCCATCGCTACCCGCTAATCTGCAGAAACTGGATAAATTATCTGGGTCAGAGTCGAATTTCGCGGTGCTTTTTCGCGAAATTCGACTCCCCCACATGACGGATTCGGAGAGAGATAGAACGCACTGCATGGTTTTTCTAGCGATGCGGCATGCACTCCGACCCCAGTTAGCTGCATATGTCAGGCGCGATCAGAAAAGCCGGAAGATCAGGCAAATGCGCCGATCTGCTTGACCACCGCATTGCGCACCGAACCGCTCACCACAAACGACTGCGCCGCCGCGATATCGTTGTGGAACCAGCGGTCGCCTTCCAGGCAAGCCGGAATCTGGCGGCGGATTTCCTGGTAGGCCGCCTGCGTACCTGTGCCCAGTACAAAGCCCGGCAGCAGGTCTTCCGTCATGGTCAGCGCCTGCGCCGCCAGCAGCATCTCGACGCCGATGATGTACTGCGTGTTGGCCACCACCGTGGCCGCCTTGCGCGCGCACCAGGTCGAGTTCGAGACGTGGTCTTCGCTGTTGCCCTTGGCCGGGATGCTGTCGACGCTGCCCGGCATGCACAGCGTGCGGTTTTCCATCACCAGCGAACTCATCGAGCATTGCACCACCGGATAGCCGGTATTGACGCCGCGCACGCCGCTCATCAGGTTGCGCGGCAAGCCCCACGACAGGGTCGGGTCGATCAGGCGGGCGATGCGGCGTTCGCAGATGCTGCCCAGATCGGTGATCGCCATCGCCAGCAAATCCATCGCCTGCGCCAGGTACTGGCCGTGGAAATTACCGCCGGAGATGATCTCGAAGCCGCCGCCCTCCTTGTCGAAAATCAGCGGGTTGTCGGTCGCCGAATTGATTTCCTTGTCGACGATATTGTCGATATAGTCCAGCGCATCGAACACCGGGCCGTAGACTTGCGGCGCGCAGCGTAGCGAGTAGACGTCTTGGATGCGCGAGCTGTAAGGGATGTCGGTGCGGCGCGACTCTTCCGGAAACTGCACCGAACGCGCTTCATGCGTGGTGCGGGTCGAACCCGACAGCAGCTTGCGGATGATGGCGGCGGTCTTGATCTGGCCGGCATGCGGACGGGCTTGCTGGATGCGGTGGTCGAACGCCGCCATTTCGGCGCGCATCGCTTCCAGCGTCAGGCCCAGCGACAGGCAGGCGTCGCTCAGCAGGTTGCGCGCATCGTGCGCCACCAGCACCGCCACCGCCAGCGAAGCGGTACAGCCGTTGATCAGGGCCGATGCATCTTTCGCCTTGAGGTCGAACTTGACCGGACCGACGCCGGACTTGGCGATCGCCTCCGGCGCGCTCATGCGCTGGCCCTGGTACATCACTTCGGCTTCGTCGAAGCCGGCGATTGCCGCCGCCAGATAGGACAGAGGTGCGAGGTCGCCGGAAGCGCCGACCGAGCCTTTTTGCGGCATGATCGGATGGATGCCGGCGTTCAGGAAAGCCAGCAGGCGGTCCACCACTTCCACCCGCGGCGCGGAATAATTGCTGGCGAAGGCGTTGGCGCGCAACAGCATGGTGGCGCGGCTGACTTCTTCCGAGAACGGCTCGCCGATGCCGGCGCAATGGGCCTTGATCAGCTGGGTCTGGAACAGCTCGATGTGCTCGACCTTGATGCGGGTGTCTTTCAGCAGGCCGACGCCGGTGTTGAAGCTGTACATCATCGGCGCTTCGTCGTGCATCCAGGTCGATTCGATGTAGTCGCGGCTCTCCTTCAGCGCAGCGCGCGAGGAGTCGGCCAGGGTAACCGCCAGGTGCGGCGCGCGGGCGACGGCTATCACTTGCTGGGCGCTCAGGTTGAAGCCGTCGATGGTGATGGTGTTGGTAGTCATGTGCAGATCCAATGCTAGTCAGTGTTTAAAATTTTCAACGAAACGGCTGAAGACGCGGGCGCCGAGCGCGGCGTCGGCGGCGCTCATGATTTCATCCGGATGGTGGCTGATGCCGCCATTGCCGCAGCGGACGAACAGCATGGCGACGTCGGTGATGGCGGCCATCGCCATGGCGTCATGGCCGGCCCCCGAAGGCAGGTGGCGCAGCGCTAACCCGCACTCTTCAATGGCGCTTGCCAGCTGCTGTTGCAGCCGGGGCGCGCAGGGTACGCTGGCGGCCTCGTGGGTCTTGCGGGCCTGGATCGCGACATGGCGGCGCGCGGCGACCTGTTCGATCCGCGCCAGCACATCGCTTACCGCTGCCTGGCGTATCGGGTCCTGTTCGGCACGGATATCGATAGAGAAGACGGCTTTTCCGGGTACGACGTTGGCGGCGCCGTTCGGCACATTGAACTGGCCGACGGTGCCGACCAGTCCGCGCGTGCCGCCGCAGCGCTGTTCTATATACAAGCCGATTTCGGCCGCCGCCATGGCGGCATCGCGCCGCATTTCCATCGGCACCGTGCCGGCATGGCCGGCCAGGCCTTCCACTTCCACCATGAAGCGCGAGGCGCCGGAAATGGCGCTCACCACGCCCAGCGGCAAATCGTTATTGAGCAGCACCGGGCCTTGTTCGATATGCACTTCGACAAAGGCCAGCACGGCTGCCGGCGCATAGGCCGCCTTGCCCAGTCCGCTGGCGTGGAAGCCGGAAGCTGCCATGACGTCGCGCATGCTCTGGCCGCTGTCGTCCAGGTTGTCCAGCACGCTGAGGTCGAAGGTGCCGGCGGCGGCGCGGCTGCCGAGCAGGGTGGCTTTGAAGCGCACTCCTTCTTCCTCGGCAAAGCCGATCACTTCGAGCGCGAACGGGAAGCGCTTGCCGGCCGCATGCCATTGCCCGATGCAGGCGATCGGCAGCAGGATGCCAAGGTTGCCGTCGTATTTGCCGCCGTTGCGCACCGAGTCGAAATGCGAGCCGGTGACCAGCGCCGGAGCGTCGGGCGCCAAGCCTTCGTAGCGGCCGATGACATTGCCGGCCATGTCGCGCCGCACGCTCATGCCGGCGGCGCACATCCATTCCGCCAGCTGCGCTGCAGCCGCGTGGTGCGCCGCGGTGAGATAGGTGCGGGTGAGCATGCCGGGCGCTTCGCTGTGCTGCGCCAGTGCGTCGGCCCAGGCCATGATTTGCTCGCCGCAGCCGTTCCAGGGTTCTTGCATGGTTGTCTCCTTGCTAAGTGATTGTTTTTTTACTGCCGATCAGCCCGCTGTTATTGGTTTTTTTGCGATCATACGCTCAAATTAAGTTGAATTCAATTATTGCATACAATAAGTGAATGCATTATATTGAATCCGGGATGCAGGCTATTTCATCCAGGCCTGACAGACCAAAATTGGTATAAACCAAACAAAACAATCAGGAGACAGACGTGCGGCGCTTTTATAAATCACTGTTTGGCCAGGTGCTGATAGCACTTGTGATCGGTATTGCGGTTGGGGTGCTGTTCCCCAAATTCGGAGAAAGCCTGAAACCGTTGGGGGATGGCTTTATCAAGCTGGTCAAGATGATCATCCCGATGATCGTGTTCTGCGTCGTGGTGCATGGCATCTACGGCGCGGGCGAGCTGAAGAAGGTAGGGCGGGTCGGCCTCAAGGCCCTGATCTATTTTGAAGTGGTCACTACCGTGGCCCTGGTGCTGGGGCTGCTGCTGGCGTTTGTCTTCCATCCCGGGGTCGGCATGAACATCAATCCCGATACGCTCGACGCGAATGCCTTGTCAGGCTATGTCGAGACCGCCAAGCAGGTCAAGGGCATGGGTTTCGCCGACTTTGTCATGAAAATCATCCCGAATACCGTGGTGAGCGCGTTTACATCCGGCGATGTGCTGCAAGTGCTGCTGTTTTCCGTCATTTTCGGTTCCGCCCTGTCGCTCATCGGCGAGAAGGCGGCGCCGATCGTCACCGTCGTGCACAGCATGTCGGAAGCCTTCTTCAAGTGCATGTCCTTCATCATCCGGCTGGCGCCGCTGGGCGTGTTCGGCGCGATTGCTTTCACTGTCGGCAAGTACGGCGTCGGTTCGCTGCAGCAGCTGGGCTTCCTGGTGCTGCTTTATTTCTTCGCGGTAGTGGTTTTCGTGTTTGCCATACTCGGCACGATCTTGCGCCTGGCCGGTTTCAGCATCTTCAAGTTAATCAAGTACTTGCGCGCGGAATTGCTGGTGGTGCTGGCGACGGCCTCTTCCGACAGCGTGCTGCCGCAGATCATGCGCAAGCTGGAGTACATGGGCATCAAGGGTTCCACCGTCGGCCTGGTGATTCCGACCGGCTACTCGTTCAACCTGGACGCCTTTTCGATCTACCTGACCCTGGCAGCCGTATTTATTGCGCAGGCCACCAATACGCCGCTCTCGATCACCGATCTGCTGGCGATCCTGGCCGTCGCCCTGATCACCTCCAAGGGGGCGCATGGCGTACCGGGTTCGGCCATTGTGATCCTGGCGGCGACCTTGTCGGCGATCCCGGCGATTCCGGTGGTCGGGCTGGTGCTGGTGCTGTCGATCGACTGGTTCATGGGGATTGCCCGTGCGCTCGGTAACCTGCTCGGCAACTGCGTCGCCACCGTGGTGGTGGCGGTATGGGAAAAGGATATCGACCGCGCCCGCGCCCATGCGGTGCTCAATGGCGCACGGCCGCCGCTGGAAGACGACCTGCCGGCAACGCTGCATGTGGCGGGCGACAGCCGGCCGGCATGACAGGAAAGCGGGACGGCCGGCGGCGCTTGCCGCCGGCCGCATCGGATTCATATTTTTATAATATGAGGTGTCGCATAGTACAATTTTGGACTTTAGAACCACGCTTCAAGGAAATCGAGAACATGAGCCTGTCTTCCAGCCCACCCGGCGCCGACAGTTCTGACGATATCGCCGCCGACATCACGACCGCGATTGCCGAGCAGCGCCTGCCGCCGGGCACCAAGCTGCGGGAAGAAGCGCTGGCGCGCCTGTACTCCGTCAGCCGCACCAAGATCCGGGCAGCGCTGGTGATGCTGGCCAAGGACAAGCTGATCGACCTGGTGCCCGACAAGGGCGCCTTCGTCAGCCGCCCGACCGAAGAAGAAGCGCGCCAGATATTTTTCGTGCGGCGCGTGCTGGAAGCCGCGCTGGTGCGCGAATTCGTCGCCAAGGCGAGCGCTGCCGATTATGCGACGCTGGAGCAGCACCTTCAGCAGGAGCGCGAGGCGCTGTCCAAGGAAAACCCGCAAATCCGCTCGCGCCTGCTGAGCGATTTCCACATCCTGCTGGCGCAGATCGTCGGCAATCAGGTGCTGACCGAGGTGCTGACCAAGCTGGCCGGACGCAGTTCGCTGATCACGATGCTGTATCAATCCACCCGCGATGCCACCTGCTCATCCAACGAGCACGCCGAATTCATCGAGGCGGCGAAAACCGGCGATACCGAAAGGGCGGTTGAGCTGATGATGCATCACTTGCACCATGTCGAATCCGCGCTGCAATTCGAAATTCCGCCTCAGGGCAACAAGAAAGATTTCGTGAAAGCGCTGCTGGCCTGAGAGGCTGCGGACTACATCTGCTTGAACAGATGGATGAAGCTGCGGCTCACTTCCAGCTTTTCCGTATGTCCCTTGACCAGCACCTGATGGCGGCCGCGCATGTCGCGCGTGATGCCGTCGATGGCGTTGACGTTCACCAGCGTGGCGCGGTGGATCTGCCAGAACAGGTCGGGATCGAGTTCCTCCGCCAGGTCGCGCACCGGCTTGCGGATCAGTGCTTCGTAGGTGGCGGTCTGGACGCTGGTGTATTTTTCGTCGGAACGGAAAAACAGGATTTCCTGCACCGGAATCAGGCGCAGCTGCTGGCCGATGCTGGCCTGTATCCATTGCAGGTAGACCGGCTTGGCGGCGATTCCCATCTGCTTGGCCAGCTGGGTCAGCATCGAGCTCATGTCGGTCGGCGCCGTACTCGTGCTCAGGCGTGCCTTGAGGCGCGTTACTGTCAACCCCAGGCGTTCCGCTTCGGCCGGTTTCAGGATGTAGTCGACGGCGCCGTGTTCGAAGGCTTCGATGGCGTATTCGTCGTATGCCGTGATGAAAACGATATGGCTTTTTCCGCCGATTTCCTGCGCTGCCTGCAAGCCGGTCTTGCCGGGCATGCGGATGTCGAGGAAGGTGAAGTCGGGTTCCAGCTGGTCGACCAGTTCGATGGCTTCATCGCCATTCTTGGCTTCGCCGACGATCTCCAGTTCCGGCCATGCCTGGCTCAGGCGCAGGCGGATCTGGTCGCGCATCAGGCGCTCGTCATCGGCAATGATTGCAGTAGGCATGGGCGGATTTTAACAAGTAATTAGCGTTTCTTGACGGAGCCGGAACCCATGATGCTGGAACGCACCTGCGGGTCGCCGAGATAGGATACATCGCCCGAGCCGGCGGTGGAAACCGACAGCTGCTTGCTGGCATAAACATGGGCGTCGCCGCTGCCGACGATCGACACATGGGTGTTTTCCGCCATCAGGTCGAAGCCGTCGTAGTCGCCGCTGCCGGCGATCGAGACGCGCAGGTCGCGGGTCTTGCCCTTGACCTTGATATCGCCGGCGCCGGCGATGGAGGCATTGACGTTGGGCGAATTGAGTTCGCCGCTGACGGAGCCGGAACCGGCGATCGAGATCTTGACGACGTCCTTTGCGCTCAGCTTGCCGACCACCTTGAGATCGCCAGAGCCAAAGATGCTGAGGCCGTTGACGTCAGGGGCGGTGAGGTAGACGTTGATGTCGTGGTGGCTGCTGCCGCTGAAAATCACTTTCAGCACCGAACCGCTGACATCGAGCCGGACCCGCGAAGCGAGCCCGTTTTCTGCTTCGATCACGGCTGGCTTGGCCGGCCCCTGGGTCAGGTAGACGTTCACTGCGTCCATGATTTCGACCTGCTGGAAACTGCCTACCTGGCGTTCCGTCCTGGTCACGTCCGCAGCCGCGCTGGAGCTGTAGCCGAGCAATGGAATCATTGCGGCGGCGGCCAGCGCAAAAAAGAGGGCAAAACGTGATGGCGCTTTCATATGTGCTCCTGTTACTTCTGTGGCGAATTTGAGCTGTGGGCTTAGGCTTTCTTGCCGTTGCCGACGACCTGGTAAGGCACTTCAATCGTCGAACATACGCCGCTCGGCGTGTTGGGTGCAATCTCCAGCTGTGCGGCGTTGCCGTGCAGCAGTTTGAGGCGATCGCGGATACTTTGCAATCCCAGGCCGGTGCCGTTGCTGGTGACGGCGCCGAAACCGAGGCCGTCATCCGTCACGCTGACGCGCAGCTTATTGTCGGCCACTTCGGCCTTGATGCGCAAGGTGCCGCCGTCAGTCTTGCTTTCCAGCCCGTGCTTGATGGCGTTTTCCGCCAGCGACTGCAGCATCATCGGCGGGAAGGCGGCGCTGCGCAGCCCGTCGGAAACCTGGATGTCGACGACCAGGCGTTCTTCCATGCGCATCTTCAGCAAGTCCAGGTAAGCCCGCACGATGTCGACTTCGCGGCCGAGCGAGGTGACGGTGGCGGTTTCCCGCATTTGCGGCAGCACAGCCCGCAGGTACTGGATCAGGCGTTTTTGCATGGCCGAGGCGCGCGGCGGATCGGTTTCGATCAGGTAGTCGACCGAGGCCAGGGTGTTGAACAGGAAATGCGGTTCCACCTGGGCCTGGATCATCTGCATCTTGGCTTCCGATACTTCGCGCTGCAGGTTGGCGTGCTCGGCGGCGGCGTTGGCCGCCTGGGCGCGCGCTTCGGCGCGCTTCTTGCCGCCCATCAGAGCCTTGGTGCCGAACAGGCCGATCAACAGCAGCAGCACAAAATTCACAAACCATTCCGATGATTTCTTCTGGTAGCGGGCGACCTGCTGCTCTGCTTTTTCGGCGGCGGCTTCATGGATCGCGGCCACGGCGTCGTTGATTGCCTGGTTCACATCCTGGGCGGCGTCCGGCGGCAGTTTCAGGTCCAGGCTGGCGGCGTTGGGAGTGGCCGGCGCAGGTGCGGCTGGCGCGGCCGGCGGCGCAGGCGGTTCCTTGGGTTCCGGCATGGAGTCGGAAGCCAGCGGCGCTGCCGGCGGCGCCACCTTGCTGCCGGCGTTGCCGTTTTCGTCGGATGCGGCGCTGGCGGCTGTTGCAGCCGAGGCCGGTGTGCTGGCGGCGTCGTTACTGTCGTCGTAGGTATAGGCCTTGATATGGACGCCGCTGCCGTCGATGCGGATGTCGGCATTGCCCTTGCCGGCCTTGGCCGCTTTGTTGGCCTTGCTGTCGTGCCGGCTGACGCGGTCGATGATCACCACGTTTTCATTCGAAGAGAACAGCGTTTCCTGCAGAATGCTGGCGCCGATCATGACCAGTATCGCAAACAGGAAAAACTTCCACCATGAGAGTTGTGTAACCCAGCCCGCTATCTTGTCGAAGGTCTGCGACAGATAGACTGTGGCAGTGGAAGCATTTTTCTTCAGTGAGTCTAGCGATTCAGGAGTCATAGGGTGGCAAGCCAGGTTGTGCGGCAACTTTCAAAGTTGCCGTCATTTTAAACGGAACCGACACGGCAGTCTGGTCGTTTTGCTATACGGAATTAGGTGTCAAAGCGCGCTGAGCGCTGCTGTCGCGGTGGTCGCGTTTTTCTTGCGTGCTATTTTTTTCATGTTCTGCGCGCGGTCCTGCGCCGCGTACATGGCTTTTTCTTCCGGCGTCAGGCGCTTGCCGATGATGACGATGGGCGGCATCAGCAGCGGGATGTCGTCCGATTTAACGGCGCCTTGCCTGGCTGCTCCGGCGGCCATGGCTGGTGCTGCGCTCATGCCAAGGGTCGCTAACAGGGCGGCGGCGGCCAGCAATCTAGATGATGTGTTCATTTGCATTCTCCGGGGATGGATCTGCGACTAAACGATGCTTAAGTGGCGGATAAAGGTCTTAGATGACCGCTTTCTTGCGATTGCCTTCTTGCTGCGCCATGACTTTCGGTTCGCGGTTCAGGCGTTTGCCGATGATGGTGACGGTTGGCAGGCAGTCGTCCTGTTGCGCCAGGGCCAGCTTTTCTTGCACTGTCAGGCGCTTGCCGACGATGGTCACGGTTGCCAGCAGGTCGCTGTGGACTGGACGCTTGCCGACGATGGTGATGGTTGGCAGTGTCGAGACTTCCGCTTGCTGCGGTGCCGCCTGTGCCGAGCTGACGCCGAAAGCCAGGGTAGCGATGGACAGGGCGGCGATCAGGGCTTTGTTTGCTGTGTTCATTTGTATTCTCCGTTAAGTGACTTGATGACTTGTTTAGGTGGCTGACGTTGTTGCATGTCGTCACTTTAGGGAGGGGCAGGACAAGTCGCCAGCTGCTTGCGACAAGTTGCAGGAAATGCGGGACAGAATACAAAAAAGCGGGACTGGGCTGCATCGGGTTTTTCGCGCTTTTGGCAGCCTGAGGGGCGGCTAGCCCCGCAAAAGGCGGTTTTGCGGGAAAATTCGGGCGATTTTGAATTGCCTCAAAAGCAATGAAATATGTGCTGAACTGCGATATCCGGTATTTCTCTTATGCAAATTGATTCTATGTACATGCAAAAAAGTTCGTTCTCTTTATAACAATCCGATGCGAATATCATCGTTCTTTAGCCGTATTTGTAATAAGAGGACGATGCATGACCGCCGCCGCTTTTCCAGTTAACAACCTTGCCAGGCCCGCCGCGCCGTTTCGCGTGATGCCCGGGTTTCGCCTGTCGCTCGGGTTTACGCTGTTCTACCTGGCCCTGATCGTCTTGATCCCCTTGTCGGCCGTATTCCTCAAAACCTTCACCCTGAGCTGGGATGGTTTTATCTCCGCGGTCACTTCGCCGCGGGTGATGGCTTCCTATCGCCTGACTTTCGGCGCCTCTTTATTGGCAGCGCTGCTGAATGCATTCTTCGGCGGCATCGTGGCCTGGGTGCTGGTGCGCTATGAATTCCCCGGCAAGAAGCTGATCGACGCCCTGGTCGACCTGCCGTTTGCCTTGCCGACGGCGGTGGCCGGCATCGCCCTGACCGCGCTGTACTCCAGCAACGGCTGGATCGGCCGGTATCTGGAACCGCTCGGCATCAAGGTCGCGTTTACCCCGCTCGGGGTGCTGGTAGCGCTGACCTTCATCGGTTTGCCGTTCGTGGTGCGTACCGTTCAGCCGGTGCTGGAAGATGCCGAGAAAGAGCTGGAAGAAGCGGCCGCCAGCCTCGGCGCCAATCATTGGCAGACTTTTACCCGGGTGATTTTTCCAACGATCTTTCCGGCCTTGCTGACCGGCTTCGCCCTGTCTTTCGCTCGCGCCACCGGCGAATACGGCTCAGTGATTTTCATCGCCGGCAACATGCCGATGGTGTCGGAGATTACCCCCTTGTTCATCGTTACCAAGCTGGAGCAGTACGATTACGCCGGCGCCACCGCGATCGCCGTTGTCATGCTGACAGTGTCGTTCCTGCTGCTGCTGGCGATCAATGTCTTGCAAGCCTGGACCCGCAAGCGCGGCCAGTCTGCGCAAGCATAGGAGCTTGACATGAGCGCAAGCGCCAGCAATTTCAATCCAGCCGCCGCTACCGTCGTCAATGCGCAGGCAGCGCCGAGCGCCAGGCTGCAGCCGCGCGGCGAACCTGTTCATGTGCCGAACGCAACGCTGGAACCGCTGTGGGTGCGCGCGCTGCTGATGAGCGTGGCGCTGCTGTTCCTCACCCTGTTCCTGGTGGTGCCGCTGCTGTCGGTATTTGCCGAGGCCTTCAAGAAGGGCTGGGAAGCGTATCTGGCGGCGATCGTCGAGCCGGACGCGGTCAGCGCCATCAAGCTGACCTTGCTGACGGCGGCGATTGCCGTGCCGCTCAACCTGGTGTTCGGCATCGCCGCTTCCTGGACCATCGCCAAGTTCGAATTCCGCGGCAAGAACATTCTGCTGACCCTGATCGATCTGCCGTTCTCGGTATCGCCGGTGATTTCCGGCCTGATCTATGTCTTGCTGTTCGGCGCCCAAGGCTGGTTCGGCCCATGGCTGCGCGAGCATGACATCAAGATCCTGTTTGCCGTGCCGGGCATCGTGCTGGCCACCGTGTTCGTGACCTTTCCGTTTGTCGCCCGCGAACTGATTCCGCTGATGCAGGCGCAGGGCAGCGAAGAGGAAGAGGCTGCGCTGGTGCTGGGTGCATCCGGCTGGAAGACCTTCCGCCATGTGACCTTGCCTAATATTAAGTGGGGCCTGCTGTACGGCGTGATCCTGTGCAATGCGCGCGCCATGGGCGAGTTCGGCGCGGTGTCGGTGGTGTCCGGCCATATCCGAGGCGAGACCAACACTATTCCTTTGCAGGTCGAGATCCTTTACAACGAATACAACTTCCAGGCCGCCTTTGCGGTGGCTTCATTGCTGGCGTTCCTGGCGCTGCTGACGCTGGCGCTGAAATCGTTCATCGAATGGCGTTTGCGGGAAACGGTGCCGTTGTTGCATCAGCCGCTGCATCAGCCGGCACAACAATCAGGACAGGAGCAGGCATGAGCATCCAGGTAAGCAATATCAACAAGCGTTTCGGCGAATTTGTCGCGCTCAACAATGTGTCGCTGGAGTTCCCGACCGGCGAACTGACCGCGCTGCTGGGGCCGTCCGGCTGCGGCAAGACCACTTTGCTGCGGATTATCGCCGGCCTCGAAGCGCAGGACAGCGGCCAGGTCTTGCTGGAGGGCGAAGACGCTTCCTCGCGCCATGTACGCGAGCGCCAGGTCGGCTTTGTGTTCCAGCATTACGCCTTGTTCAAGCACATGACCGTCTTTGAAAACATCGCCTTCGGCCTGCGCGTCAAGCCGCGCCCCCAGCGCCCTAGCGAAAGCGCGATCCGCGACAAGGTGACGCGCCTGCTGGAACTGGTACAGCTGGACTGGCTGGCCGACCGCTATCCGCCGCAGCTGTCCGGCGGCCAGCGCCAGCGCATCGCCCTGGCGCGCGCGCTGGCGGTGGAGCCGCGCGTGCTGCTGCTGGACGAGCCGTTCGGCGCGCTCGACGCCAAGGTGCGCAAGGAACTGCGGCGCTGGCTGCGCCGCTTGCATGACGAGCTGCATGTCACCAGCATCTTCGTCACCCACGATCAGGAAGAAGCGCTGGAAGTGGCGGACCGGATCGTGCTGATGAACAAGGGCAATGTGGAGCAGACAGGGGCGCCGCAGCAGGTCTACGACAATCCGGCTTCGCCTTTCGTGTATGGATTCCTGGGCAACGTCAACCTGTTTCACGGCCGTGTGCACCAGGGCGTGCTGGACAGCGGCGGCATGCGTTTCGCCGCGCCCGACCATGCCGAGGCAGACGATGCGCAAGGCATCGGCTATGTGCGCCCGCATGACCTGGAGATCGACCGCTACAGCGCAGGCGGCGAGGGCATCGTGGTGCAGCTCAAGCGCGCCCACGCCATCGGTCCGCTGGCGCAGCTGGAACTGCAGCGCCGCGATCGCAGCGACAACGGCGACGCCGGCCTGATCGAAGCCGTGATTTCCAGCGAACGCTTCCAGCAACTCAATTTGAAAGATGGCGAAACCCTGCTGGTGCGTCCGCGCCGCCTGCAGGTGTTCGTCGATCAGCCTTCCATCCGCTAAGGAGAATAGAATGAATTTCCAGCAATTACGCTCGATCCGCGAAGCCGCCCGTTGCGGCTTCAACCTGACTGAAGTGGCGAATGTCTTGTTTACTTCGCAACCCGGCGTCAGCCGCCAGATCCGCGAACTGGAAGAAGAGCTCGGCGTCGATATCTTCATCCGCAACGGCAAGCGCCTGATCGGCCTGACCGATCCCGGCAAGGGCATCCTGAAGATCGTCGAACGGCTGCTGCAGGAAGCAGAAAACCTGCGCCAGGCCAGCCAGGAATATTCCGGCGAAACCAGCGGCACCCTGACCATCGCCGCCACCCATACCCAGGCGCGCTACGCCTTGCCGCGCGTGGTGCAGGGCTTCCGCGCCAGTTTCCCGGATGTCCGCATCGCCTTGCAGCAAAGCTCGCCGGAACATATCGCCGACTGGGTCATCTCGGGCAAGGCCGATGTCGGCATCGCCACCGAGGGGCTGACCCAGTTCAAGGAGCTGATTTCCTTCCCTTGCTATGAATGGAGCCACGTGCTGGTGGTGCCGGAAGGCCATCAGCTGCTGGCGGTCGAAGGGCCGATCAGCCTGGCGGACCTCGCTGCCTACCCCTTGATCACCTATGACGTCGGTTTCACCGGCCGCGGCCATATCGACGATGCCTTCCGCACCGCAGGCATCACGCCGGACATCGTCCTGACGGCGATGGATTCCGACGTCATCCAGCAGTATGTGGCCCTGGGGCTGGGGATCGGCCTGGTGGCGTCGATGGCGACCGAGCACAGCAGCCAGAACGGCTTGCGCACGATCGATGTATCGCATCTGCTGGCCTCCAACGTGACGCGGCTGGCAGTGCGGCGCGGCGCCTACCTGCGGTCGTATACCTACGATTTCATCTTGCAGTTTGCGCCGCAGCTGAAGCGCGAGGACATCATCGAAGCGCTGCATGCGGAGCCGCACGGCGCCGGCAGCAGCGTGCACAAGGTGGATTTTGAAGAGCGCGTCCTGAAGATCGCCTGATCCGAGAACCTGCTCTAAACAACGGCCGGCGGCGCCCAGGTCACGCTGCCGTCATATTGGGGCGCTACGATTCGTCTGTCTCCTCCGAATCCCTCTCTAGGTTCGGATTCAGCCCGCTGCCGCAAGGCCTGGCGGGCTTTTTTTTGCGTGTTTCCGTACCAGCGGCAGAAAACTCATATAGATCAATGACTTGATCGTCAGGCGATGGAGTTATCCACAGGCATGTTCACAATTTCTGTGGGTAACTCGTACAGGGCGCCTGCCGCCTGCCGCAGCTCATCTGCCCTGCATTGTTGGCTATAATCGATGGCTTGGATGTCCGCTGTAGCGCATGATGATCAAGCCAACCCTCAAGCCCAGCCCGTCAAGCCCAGCCCCTCAAGCCCGCCCCTCATTGGAAAACAATAAATTTATGGCCTCATCCCCGGAAAACCTCAGCATGGCAGTGTTCTGCGACTTCGAAAACGTCGCGCTCGGCGTGCGCGATGCAAAATACGAAAAATTCGACATCAAGCCGGTGCTGGAACGGCTCCTGCTCAAGGGCAGCATCGTCGTCAAGAAGGCTTATTGCGACTGGGAGCGCTACAAGGAATTCAAGGCCACCATGCACGAGGCCAATTTCGAGCTGATCGAAATCCCGCATGTGCGCCAGTCAGGCAAGAATTCAGCCGATATTCGCCTGGTGGTGGACGCACTCGATCTTTGCTACATGAAGTCGCACGTCAATACCTTCGTCATCATCAGCGGCGATTCCGATTTCTCGCCGCTGGTCTCCAAGCTGCGGGAGAACGCCAAGCAAGTGATCGGCGTCGGCGTCAAGCAATCGACTTCCGACCTGCTGGTCGCCAATTGCGATGAATTCATTTTTTATGACGACCTGGTCCGTGAAAGCCGGCGCACAGCCGCCAGGCGCGGTACACGGGAAACGCAGCCGGCAGCCAAGCGTTCGCCAGATGAAGAAAAGCGCCGCAAGGCAGAGCTGGAGGCGCGCAAGAACCAGGCGATCGACATGGCGGTCGAGACTTTCGATGCCTTGGTATCCGAGCGCGGCGACAGCGGCAAGATCTGGGCTTCCGTGCTGAAAGAGGCGATCAAGCGGCGCAAGCCCGATTTCAGCGAGTCATACTACGGCTTCCGCGCCTTCGGCAATTTGCTGGAAGAAGCGCAGGCACGCGGTCTGCTCGAATTCGGCCGTGATGAGAAATCAGGGACTTACGTGTATCGGAGTAGTGGCGGCAGTAGCAGCAATGGTGGCAGCAATAGCGGCGCCACGATTGCCGGCGAAGTCGCGGCGGAACAGCCGGCGGAAGCGCCGCAACCCACAATGCCTGAAGCCACAGCAGTCGTGGCGACAGCGGCTGCGGTTGAAGCTGAAGAGAACGGCGCCAAACCGGAAGCCCGCCGCAAGGGACGCGGAGGCCGCAAGCCAGCTGAAAAGAAAATCGCAGCGGCTGTGCCGCAAATCGTCGCGCAGGATCTCAATATTGCGCCGGAGGCGCCGGCAGCTGTCGAAGCGCCGCTTCAGCCACCGGAGGAAACACCGGTCAAGCCGGTAAAAGCGCCCCGCAAGCCCGCCGCGCGCAGCCGCCGCCCGCGTAAATCGGAAGTGAAGCCGGACGATGCCTGATGAGGGACGGCGGCGATTTTATGTTTCTCCGGTAGCGCTCAGAGCGCTACCTCGCTGGCGTCAGCTTTTCTGGCGCAGCGCCGCCGCGCATTCGCGCACCAGTGCAGGGCCGCGATAGATCAAGCCGCTATACAGTTGCACCAGCGATGCTCCCGCAGCGATCTTGGCCTGGGCATCGTCGCCGCTGAAAATCCCGCCGACGCCGATGATAGGCAGGGCGTCGCCCAGTTCGCCGTGCAGCTGCCGCACCACGCTGGTGGACAGGGCCAGCACCGGCGCGCCGGACAGGCCGCCGGCTTCGTTTTCGTGCTGCAGGCCGCGCACGGCGTCGCGGCTGATGGTGGTGTTGGTGGCGATGACGCCGTCGATCTTATGCCGCAGCAAGGCGTCGGCAATGGTCTTGATCTGCTCGGCATCGATATCCGGCGCGATCTTCAGCGCGATCGGCACGTAGCGCTTGTGCAGGTCCGCCAGCCGTTGCTGGGTTTCCTTCAGCTGCGCCAGCAGGGCATCGAGTTCGGATGCGCCTTGCAGCTGGCGCAGGTTCTTGGTGTTGGGCGAGGAAATGTTCACCGTCACGTAGCTGGCGTAGGGATAGACCTTTGCCAGGCAATACAGATAGTCTTCCGCGGCCCGTTCGATCGGCGTGTCGGCATTCTTGCCGATGTTCAGCCCGAGCACGCCCTGGCGTTCCTGGTAAAAGCGCGAGGCCTGGACATTGGCGATGAAGGCGTCGACGCCGCCATTGTTGAAACCCATGCGGTTGATGATGGCGTTGGCGGCAGGCAGGCGGAACATGCGCGGCTTCGGATTGCCGGGCTGGGCGCGCGGCGTCACCGTGCCGATTTCAATCGAGCCGAAGCCGAGCGCCGCCAGGCCGTCGATGTAGGCGCCATCCTTGTCCAGCCCAGCCGCCAGTCCGACCGGATTGGGGAAGGTGACCCCCATCACGGTGCGCGGATCGGCCGCGGGCTTGCCCAGCAGCGAGGTCAGCCCCAGCGCGGCAGCGCGGCGCAGGGCCGGCAAGGTCAGATTATGGGCGGCTTCCGGATCGAGGGAGAACAGGGCGGGGCGGGCAAAGGCGTACAGGAGTTTGGCGGGCACGATAGGGGCAGCTGTAAAAAAGGGTGCGGATTGAGGGGAAATTAGCGAAAAGACAGCGCCGCAAGCCAAGCTTGCGCGCGCCGCGATCCGCGGCGGCTATTCTAACGCACTCCATTGCCCTTGCTGTAGCGCTTCCAGCGGCTGGAAGTTGACCTTGTAGGCCATTTTCGGGCTTTCCTCTATCCAGTAGCCGAGGTAGACATAGGGCATGCCCAGCTGTTTTGCCTGGCCGATCTGCCACAAGACGTTGTAGGTGCCGTAGGAAGCGCCGGGGACGTCGGGATCGTAAAAGGTATAAACCGATGACAGGCCGTCATTCAGGACATCGATGATGCTGACCATGCGCAAGGTGCCGTCGGCTTCGCGGAATTCCACCAGCCGGGTGTTTACCTTGCTTTGCAGCAGAAACTGCGCGTACTGGTCGCGGCTGTCCTGGTCCATGCCCCCGCCGCTGTGGCGTGCGGTCTGGTAGCGCAGGTAGAGGTCGTAGTGTTCGTTGACGTAGGCCAGGTTGGTGACCAGCGTGGTCAGGTTGCTGTGGCGCTCCCAGGCGCGGCGCTGGCTGCGGTTGGGCTGGAACGAGGCCACCAGCGTGCGCACCGGCGTGCACGCCTGGCAGCCGTCGCAATAGGGGCGGTAGGTGAAAATGCCGCTGCGGCGGAAACCGTTCTTCACCAATTCGGAATAGACATCGGCGTTGATCAGGTGCGACGGCGTCGCCACCTGCGAGCGCGCCTGGCGGTGCTCCAGGTAGCTGCACGGATAGGGCGCTGTGGCGTAAAACTGCAGCGTTGAAAATGGCAGATCTTTTAAGTGCGTCATATGCATTCCGGCTGATCTGAATCTTTAGTGTTCATCTCGTTTGGATGTCTCGCTGGATAAACGTAAAGTAGCACTTTCATTGCGGTACTGACACTAGTAATTTACACCGTAATTCCAGTTTGCATAAGGACTTGCAATTGATTAATCGTGAAACAGCGGCAGCGGCTGCCAGTGGTGGATTTGCGGATGGTTGGTGGCCTGCCGCAAGTGCTGCAGAAACTCGCTGCGCGGGATCGGCAGCGCGCCTAGCGACGCCAGGTGGCCGGTCTCCTGCTGGCAATCGATCATGCCGACTTCATGCCGGCGCAGGAAATGCACCAGATAGGCGAGGGCGATCTTGGAGGCGTCGCTGACCCGGGTAAACATCGATTCCCCGTAGAACATGCGGCCGATGCTGACGCCGTAAGCACCGCCGACCAGTTTGCCGTCCAGCCACACTTCCGAGGAGTGGGCGTAGCCGAGTTTGTGCAAGCCGCGGTAGCCGGTCACGATATCTTCCGAAATCCAGGTGCCGGCGCCGTCGCGCCGCGGCGCTGCGCAGGCGCGCATCACCTGCTCGAAGGCAAAGTCGAAACGCACTTGCCAGCGGCGGTCGCCATGGGGAGAGTGCATGCTGCGATGCACCTTGCGCAAGGTCTTGTGCAGGCTGGCGGAGATGGCGAAGCGTTCGGTCCACAGCACCATGCGCGGATCGGTGCTCCACCAGAGAATCGGCTGGTTTTCCGAGAACCAGGGGAAAATGCCATGGCGATAGGCATCCAGCAGGCGCCGTGGCGACAGGTCGCCGCCCGCCGCCAGCAAGCCGCTGGCGCCGTCCTCCTCGGTGAGGGCAGTGCTGACGTCGGGAAATGGGCTGTCCAGCTCAAGCCAGGGGATCATGGCGGCTCCAGCAGTATGCGTTATTTCGGCGCCAGGCCTGGGCGCATGGGTTTGAAAATATCCTGCGTATGCAAGCTGAAATGACCGCCTTCCTGGCGGATTTTTTTGAGGTCGGCGAAGAAGGCGCGCAAGGTGATCTCGACGGTCGGAAAGGCGATATCGTCCCACGGGATTTCAGCTTCCGTGAACAGGGCGACTTCCAGGCTTTCGGTGCCGGCGGCGTAATCGGTATCGAGCAAAGTGGCGCGGTAGAACAGGTGCACCTGGTGCACATGCGGCACGTTCAGCAGGGAGAACAGTTCGTGCAGCTGAATGCGCGCACCGGCTTCCTCCTCGGTTTCGCGCTGCGCCGCGGCGCCGGTGGTCTCGCCGTTTTCCATGAAGCCGGCGGGCAAGGTCCAGAAACCGTATTGCGGTTCGATCGCGCGTTTGCACAGCAGCACGCGCAATTCGCCATTCCGTTCCCAGACCGGAATCGAGCCGATCACCATTTTCGGGTTTTGATAATGAATGGCGCCGCAATTGCCGCAGACATAACGCATGCGGTTGTCGTCCGGCGGGATTTGCAGGCTGACGGGATGCGCGCATTCGGAACAGAATTTCATAGACACCGGTAATTAGTTTGAACGGTCGGGAAGCGGGTTCCTGATCGGGTTGATTGGGAATAATGTCTAGCATAACAGGGTAGTTGAGGAGTTTAGCATCGGCCAATCCCCATATGCTTTCTTAATGCAATTGTCGGTATCTGTTGCATTGCAGTGCAATACGTTATATACTTTCATTCTTCAGACGCGGGGTGGAGCAGTCTGGCAGCTCGTCGGGCTCATAACCCGAAGGTCGTAGGTTCAAATCCTGCCCCCGCAACCAGTTACAGTAAGAAGGCAAGCAGTCAAAGCCATTCTTACGCATGAAGCCTTAAGTGGAATACGCTTAAGGCTTTTTATATTCAGACGCGGGGTGGAGCAGTCTGGCAGCTCGTCGGGCTCATAACCCGAAGGTCGTAGGTTCAAATCCTGCCCCCGCAACCAAAAAAAGACGGACCAGCTACTTGCTTAGTAGTTGGTCCGTTTTCATTTTGGCCCAGACTTCATCGCCTCGCAGTTCAATTTGCATTTTCCCGAAGGTACTCCGCAAAATAACATGGGCGGCTGGCCTGTTGTCTTGTAGCGCGCTAGATAGGTCCATTAGCATTTCATTGAACAGGCGGGCAATATCTGGTGCCACTAGCCCGCCGACCTCAGACAGCGTGAATCATTAGTTGAAATTGAGAGCCAGTTTTAGCTAATTGCAAGGCTATCTGCCTAACAAAGTGAAAATCAATGTTTGCCGACCAAGGGATTTGGGGCGCTCTCTGAGAGCGTTACTCAGAAAAATCCGTCGGCATCTGCTCTGGTGTGTCCTTATCAAATCTGAAGCGGCAAGCATTCGCGCCCTTCACCATACATGTTTCATGCACGACTTTGCTGTCGGTAAAGGTGGAGAGCAGGGCGAGGTCAAACCGGCACACTTGAGGGTGTTTGCTTGCCAGATCGTGGAACACGCAATTGTCGGCTTCGATAATCGGAATGCCTTTTATATTGGCCTGGGCATTGCGATTGACCCTGTAACCAAGCTCTTCCATGATCGCAGCCAGATTCTGCACTTTGGCGGACAGGTTTTCTCCTTCTGCGTGGTTGGCGCGCAATTGTTCCGCAACTTTCCCACCCATCGCGGCCAGGCGTTCGCCGACCATTTTTTCGCCGATTTCCTGTTCCAGCATGCCGATCAGTAATTGCGCAAACCAGGAATATTGGCGAGGAAAAGAGCTATTTCCCTTGTCGGTCAGCACATACAGCTGCTCCGGACGTCCTCCCGAAGGCCGGGTAGTGCTCTTCGCTACAAGCGTGCTTGCTTCCAGCGTGGCCAGGTGCTGCCTGACCGCTGTGCGCGTGATGCCCAGCGCCTTGGATAAATTATCAACCGTCAGGCCCGCTTTGTTTTTGATCAGCAGCTCAAGGAACTCCCTGTGCCGCACTCCTATCATGTCAATCATTTGCGTCCTTCAACTTGCATCCGCGAAACTCATCTTTATTATGCCAGACCTACTTAAAACATAAAAGGCTTTACAAAGTGTTTAATATAGCTATTCTGAAGTTTTAACCTGACGATGAGGTTTCAAATGAACACAATAATGAACGCCTTGGTCGCAAGCATATTGACGTTGGGAGCTGCGGTAGCCATAGCGCAGTCGGCGGCGCCGAACGATGCGCAGATTGCCGGGATCGTGGTGGCGGCCAATACAGTGGACATCAATGCCGGCATGGTGGCCAAATCGAAATCGCATGACAAGGAAGTCAAAGAATTTGCGCAGCGCATGATCACCGATCATACCGGTGTCAATAAGCAAGCCACGGCTTTGGTCACCAAGCTGCATGTCACGCCGGAAGAGAGCGCGACCAGCAAGAGCTTGAAAGACGGCGGCGTGGCGAACCTGAAGCATCTCGGTACGCTAAGCGGAAAAGCGTTCGACAAGGCCTATGTCGACAATGAAGTTACTTATCACCAGGCGGTCCTGGATGCGATTGACAAGACTCTCCTGCCCAGCGCCCAGAATGCCGAGCTGAAAGATCTGATCACGAAAGTCCGGCCGGCAATCGATGCCCATTTGCAGCACGCTAAAGAAATTCAAGCGTATATGAAATAGAGGCTCGATATGTCTATCTTCTCAAATTGCGCCGGCGGACGAGGCCGGCGGATTGCTTTAGCGTTGCTGCTTTGCGCATGCGCCGGCGCGGTTTTGGGGGCAGATGCCGGGGCCCAACCCGTGCACCATGCTATCGTCATCGAGGGCATGAAATTCTCGCCGGAGGTCATCGAAGTCAATGTAGGCGACACGGTTGCATGGACCAACAAAGATGCCTTTCCTCATACGGTGACGGCGGAAAATCACAGTTTCGATTCGAAGGAAATTGCTTCCGGTCGCTCTTGGAAATTCAAGGCGACTGAGAGAGGTGTGTTCCCTTACGTTTGCTCTTTCCATCCGACGATGAGAGGAAAGGTGGTGGTGAAATAGAAGATAGAAAATTAAAATTTTGGAATTCGAATGCCACTGCGCCCGTAGGGCAGCGCGTTACTTTAGCCGGATAGGTAGATAACGTACAAATCCCGCTCCCGCAACCAAAAAAAGACGGACCAGCTACTTGCTTAGTAGTTGGTCCGTTTTCATTTTGGCGCAGATTTCATCGCCTCGCAGTTCGATTTGCATTTTTCCGAAGATGCTCCGCAAAATAACATGGGCGGCTAGCCCGTTGTCTTGTAGCGCGCTAGATAGGTCCATTAGCATTTCATTGAACAGGCGAGCAATATCCGGTGCCAGTGCTTTTTGACCTTTAGCATCAGTTTCAATGGATTGCTGAACCGCGACGCGCTCTTTTTCAGCTAGCTTTAGGCGAGATGCGAGGGCCGGTGAGATGCCAGCGGGTGCAATTGCTTCCACCATTCGTTTTATTTCTTCCCCCAACTGTGCCAGCCTTTCTTGGTTGAATGAAAGCGCTTGTTTGCCTTGAAGTGAATCCCTGCGACTGGACCTGGGAAGTAAAGACTCAAGCTGCTTGTTGTTGCGCGCGTTGTGCCTCACGTCAGATACGAGCGCGCTTATTGTGACGCCTTGGATAGATCAGTTCGAATCCATACCACCCTCCTATCAATGCGTGACCCAGCTGGCAATCGGATTGACCAGATTGGCCGCATTGACTGCACTAAAGGCAGGTTTGGCGCCAAACTCCGTCACATACAAATCCAGTCGCGCCAGGCTTTTGGCAGCGCTGAAGTTGACGGCGAATCGGATGAAACTTGCGCCGTTAAGCGGGTTGCCCGAATTCGGATTCACGGTATTGCTGTTGTTTTGATGATAGCCCTTTGGCAGCAATACATTTTGCGTGCTTCCATCGGCAAACGTCGCGCGCAGCGTATAGTCGCATCCTGTATTTTGGCAGTAGTTCGCGTACTTCAACTTCATTTGATCCCAATCAGACTGGCTGGTCGGATCAAAGGTGTGAGGTATATTTCCCTGGCCTGCCGTGCTTACCGCCAGGCGATTCAGAGTGGCGTCGGTTTTGGAGATGTTGCCCATCACGGTGACTACCTGTTGGTTGCCTAGCATATCTCGTTGCAACTGACTTACTGTGGAGCTGGCGTCGACGTATGCGCCTTGGGCTGCCGACCAGCTGCTAAAGCGGAATGCACCGCTAGCCGCGGCCGGATCATAAACGATACGACTGCTCATCCATCCCTGTATCAGCGCACTACTGTAATCGGCAAACATGCTCCAGCGATAGCCCGCTGGATGGTCGCCGCTGCCGCCTTGCATCGGGTCTTGCCGATAACAGTGTCCCGCAGCATCCAGCTGGCGGCCGCTGGATTTGCATGGCAAGGCCGGCAGCACTGGAGACAGCAGCTGATTGCGAATTGCGTCATAACCCCAGCTTGATCCCGACAAACTGCCGCCAGGATAGGGAAACGTGCCGCTGTTGTACATGTCGCCTGCGTGCGACATGCCGTAGCCATGGCCCATCTCATGGACGAAGATGCCGCCATAATTGTCGGAATCGCCATCGGCATTTCCGGCGCCCACGCTGGTCAGGCCGCCGCCCATGCCGATGAGTTTTCCGGTGAGAGGATCTTCCAGCACCATTGGCGCCCAATAGGCGACATTCAGATTGCCGTCATTGTTTGCAGTCACGCTGCGCAATTCGGGAAGGACGCTGAGCATCTGCCCCATCAGCACATAACCGTCCGCGCCAGGAGAACTCCTCGCCGCCGCGAAAGAAGAATAGGCTTGCGCAGCCGCAGTGCCGGTGGGAGGCAGGACGAAATCCATGAACGGCAGATCCCCTGAAGTTACGCCTTCCACTGTTGCCGCAGGAATTTCCTGGGCATAGTCCAGGGCGATGCTGCTCCCATCCATCCCTAATTGTTCGTGATTTGCGTCTGTCATAGCGCGAGTAGCGCCGAAGAAAAAGACCGGTACGGTTCTCACTTTCAGATTGACGCCGGCGGTTACGGTCAATGGCACTGTGCTCACCTCATTACCGCGGGTGATCTTCAACGTGGTTCCCGGTTGTATCCACTCTTTAGGCAACAGCACGCTGTATTTGCTGGATGAATAGCTGGGCATGCCGTTATCCGTTGCCGGCAATTTGTCAGGCGTATTCAGAACGAGGCTGCCGAGGTTGCCGCCTGCTATCTCGACTTGAATGCTGCCGCCTGCCGTGGTCGGCTCGACCATCAGCAACGCGGCTCGGTTGGCGAGCAAATTCAAGGTCCGGCTTTTGCCATTGGCGGTATTGATCGTACGGCCCGCTGGGGGAATGACATGCGTTTGGGCCAATTCAATGCTGTTCAGTGACAGCGTACCGCTAGCAACGGGCGTGGTCGGCGTCGTCGCTGTACCAGGTGGCGCAACTGGCGGAGTCGGCGTGGTCGCAGTGCCGGGTGGCGCAGCCGGCGGAGTCGGTGTCGTTGCAGTGCCGGGGGGTGTCGGTACGGTCGACGTTCCCGGGTTGGGAGCCACGGCTGTGCTGGACGTGCTGGAACTATTGGCGCCGTCGCCGCCGCCGCAGGCGGACAACAGCAATGAGAGGGCGGCGGCAGCCAGTGAATGACGCTTAGTTAGAAGAGGGGAGAAAGGCATTGCTCGTGTCCGTCGAAAATAAAAAATTCCTTAAGGCAACATTTGTGCCACGACCAGAAAGCACCGTTGCGCTTACAAAGTCAAAAACAGATACTACAAATAAATGTTCGTCGGCGGTCAAAAATTGTCACTTTAAGAACGGCTTCATTTTTTGAAATAGCGACGACGGGTTGTGAGGGCGCAAAATACTAAAGTTTACGAGCTATTGGCCTACGAGCTGAGAAATTTTGAATGCATGCATGGCCCCGACACCTTTTGCAAGTGTCCTTGTAATTTGAACGGTTTGCGCGCAAATCAATAACTGTGGCAGCATCGCAGTGAGCACAGTCATCATTTAAGTCGTATCGGTATATAACGGACGAATCCTACCCTCGCAACCAATAAAAAGACGGACCAGCTACTTGCTTAGTAGCTGGTCCGTTTTCATTTTGGCGCAGACTTCATCGCCTTGCAGTTCGATTTGCCTTTTTCCGAAGACGGAGATACCGCCAAAAATAGCATGAGCCGCTTGCCTGTTGTCTTGCAGCGCGCCAGATAGGTCCGCTGGCATTTCTTTGTCAAACACACCTCTGAGAACAAAAATTCCCAGAGGTTTTTTCATCAATACAAACAACGATCAATCAAATCGCTGTCGACAATATCAAAGTAGATCATGTCGAGAATACCGAAAGCCGAATGACTAATTACATGTATAACGCGATGATATCGTTTGTCCAGCGCGCTTCCTTGTCAGTCTTATTCTTGAAATTTTCCCGCTGTTTTTGCAGATAGGCCTGACTTTCCGGTGTTCCCAGATCGCCAATCGCTTTCAGCGCCATAGCACGGTCTTGCCATATGCCGGCAGTTGATTCGTAACGGTCAGTAAGAAATTTCAGTTGATCGGTTGCCTTTAGAATGCCCAGCGACGAAAGGGCTGCAAGTCGAACATATTCATTTGCGTTTGAACTCAGTTTGACCAGTTCTGGTACGGCAATCGGATTGTTGCTAAAACCAAGCTGATAGACGTCCAGATAGGAGTCGCTCTGCGCTGCTCCCTCTTTGTTGATTTTGTCGATTAATGCTGTGACTGTTTCATTGCTTGCCATCTGATGGAACAGTTTTTGGTTGATCTTGGCGGCCAGTTCCTTGATCAGGAGCGACAGCGAATCGTTATAGGTTGGATCGATTATTTCGTCGAAGCTCCATACCGGCACTTTGGCGCGCTTGATATAAGCCGTAACACGCTGCGGTCCGTCAGCGGTCTCGACGTCGGCGCGCAAAGATGTGAATGTCACGAAGGGCGAAAATCCGCTGACGCGATGATTTTCGATATGAATGCGCTTGATCAGAATGCCAGTACCATTTTCTCCATTTGCTGCCAGTTTAACCGGCAGGTTGCGGGCATTCATTTCCTTGACTGTCTGCTTGGCAATCCAGGGGACCGCATCAAATGGTTTGTCCTGGTAAACCATTTGCATTGGAATCGTGCCGCTTAGAATCTGCGCCTTGTCAGACTCCGATTGGTCATCCTTAAATAATAAAGTCGTCTCGGGGACCGAGTTTGTTTTGTCATACGTCCCGGTGGACGAAACCGGATCTTTAATGGGCACTTTCATATTGATCGCGCAGCCGGATAGGAAAGCGATCGATATGACAATACCTGTGACGCCTCGTAATGCGCTATTACATAATTTCATTTATTTGCTGCCTTTCTTAGTATTATTTTTGGAGCCCGCATCGGGCAACCTCCTTGAGTGCTTCTCGCATTCGCGATGAGCTGGCGCATTCTATATTTTTGTTGAGTATCTGACAAATAGATGAGGTGTGAGCTTCCCTCTCTGTCTCATTGACTTTGACATTGACATCGCAGCAAATGGCGCTTGTCTATTTTGTATGACGACTGAAAATCAAAAAAGGGACGGCCTGTTCCAAGGCGTGGGCGAAAATGGAGACCTTTTCAGCCATCGTCAGACCTCGCAGTTTTTTCAGCCCTGATATGTACAAGGTCATGGTGGTCTGGGGCGGTTTTTAATGGTGGAAGCGGCGGGAATCGAACCCACTGCCGCTGGTTGACGCGCTTGGGCATGCCGGGCGCTGACGGCTGCCCCAGCTCGCCCGCGGCATGACGGTAGCCCCAGCATCGATTCAAGCTGCCAATGAGCGGCTTTTTATATGGGGATGTCAGCGGAGATTGATAATTCAAAAAATAATGTAGACTCAAAACGGTTTAATGCCCTGAAAATATTTGAGCATGAAAAGATTTACTTTTGATAGCGATGGCGTCCGCCTGTCTTACCTCGATTCCGGCATCGATGCGCCGTTATTGCTGGCAATGCATGGGCACTTTGGCTGCGCCCGCAATTTTTCGCCTTTGACACAGGCGCTGGCGCAGGACTATCGCGTGGTGGCCTTGGACCAGCGCGGCCATGGCTGGAGTCAGCATCCTGAAGATTGCTCCAGGGGCGCCTATGTCAAGGACATACGCAACCTGGTCAGGCATCTAAGCCCGGAACGCCCGCTGTTTTTGCTGGGGCACTCGCTTGGCGGCGTAAATGCCTACCAATTCGCAGCTCAGCATCCCGATATGGTTAGTGCATTGGTGGTGGAAGATATCGGCGTGCATGTCTCCCCCATGGTCGGGTTCGCGGTCGACTGGCCGCATCGTTACGCCAGCTTGTCCGATTTGCTGGAACTGCTGGCGGACAAGGGGCTAAGCGGTGACCGATATTTCCTGGATAGCGCTTGCGAATATGACGATGGCTGGGGCTTTCGGTTCGACCCGCATTGGATAGCCCGCTCCCAGCATGCCGTGACTGGTGACTGGTCAGGCGACTGGTTGCAACTGCAATGCCCTACGCTGCTGTTGCACGGTATGCGCAGCAGGGACATGCGAACGGAAGATGGCCAGTGGATGCTGGCTAATCATCCCAATTGCAGCTATCTGGAGTTTGCCGCCGGCCATACTATCCATGACGAGTTGCCCGATGAATTTGCCGACGCGGTCAAGAGCTTCTTGCGCGCCAACGCTTAAGATCGGCCTCCTTTTTGAGTAGGCTGCCCTGCATTCCGCTGCTGCATTGGAAGCCATATCTACAGCAATCAGGCCGCTCAACAAGATCCCGATCATCGCACGCAGCAAGCTCTTAGGCATCCAGGTTGACTGGCCGCCGCCGTTTCGCGTGCAAATCCTTCCAGCCAATACATCGCTGGGTCCATGGACTTCCTCCGGTTCAGCTTAACAGCCGCTCGCGTTTTTGCTCTTCATCGAAAAACAGCCGCGACGGCTTGATCAGGTCGCTGCGGCTGATGATGCCGATCAGGCGGCGGCTTTGCAGATCGGTGACTACCGGCAACCGCTCCAGGTGATGCGTCGCCATGCGTGCCGCCGCGATGCGGCAGGTCTCGGACGGCAGCGCGACCAGGGCGGCGGATTGCTCCAGATATCCCGGATTGAACAAGGTCGTCAGTGGGTTGCTGCCATCGGCTTGCGGGCCGAAGCTGCTGCGTTCGATCATTCCCAGCAAACCGTACTCGATATCGACCACCGGGTAGCAGCGATGCATTTGCTGCGCGCCGAAATAGCGCTCCAGGGTTTCCGCGATGGTGAGGCTGGCGGGGATTGCCACTGTCGCATGCGTCATGACCTCATCCACGTGCTGGCGTTCCAGCGGATCGACGCCGTATTCGCGGTAGATGTGGTAGCCGCGGCGGGCGATCTTCTCGGTCATGATCGAGCGCCGCATGGTGAGGACGGTGAAGCCGTAGGCGACGCCGGTGGTCAGTAGCAGCGGCAGCAGGGCGTTGGTGTCGTGGGTCAGGCCGAAGGCGAAGACCGCTGCGGTAAGCGGTGCGCCGAGCACGCCGGCCAGGACCGCGGCCATGCACACCAGCGGCCACAGATGGGCGTCGCCGCCCGGCAGCCATGGCCCCAGCACTGTGCCGAGGCCGGCGCCGATAATCAGCAGCGGCGCCAATACGCCGCCGGAGGTGCCGGAGCCGAGCGCGATGACCCAGATCACCGCTTTCACCAGCAGCAGGCTCAAGGCGACTTGCATGAGCAGGTTGCCGTTCAGCAGATCGCCGATGACATCGTAGCCGACGCCCAGCGCACGCGGCTCGAAATAGCCGCCTATGCCTACTGCGATGCCGCCCAGCGCGGGCCACCACATCCAGTGGATCGGCAATTTGCTGAACAGATCCTCGACCCGGTACAAGGCGGTCGACATCAATGCCGACAAGGCGCCGCCGAGGATGCCGGCGACGACGCAGGAGAACAGCGCGCTGGGGCCGATTTCCGGCGTCTGCAATGGAAACAGCGGACCGGCGTCCAGCAGCAGCGGGCGGGTGAATCCGGCTACCGCGCAGGCGACGATCACCGGCAGCAGGCTGCGCGGCCGCAATTCGAACAGCAGCAATTCCACCGCCAGCAGCACTGCCGCCACCGGCGTGCCGAATACGGCAGTCATGCCGGCTGCGGCGCCGGCCACCAGCAGGGTCTTGCGTTCGGCTCCCGTCAGGTGGAAATGCTGGGCGATCAGCGAACCGATGGCGCCGCCGGTCATGATGATCGGACCTTCCGCGCCAAACGGGCCGCCGCTGCCGATCACGATGCCGGACGACAGCGGCTTGAGTATGGCCACCTTGGCCGACATCTTGCTTTTGCCGAACAGGATTGCTTCGATTGCTTCAGGAATCCCATGGCCGCGGATTTTCTCGGAGCCGAAACGCGCGATCAGGCCGACAATCAAGCCGCCGAGCACCGGCAGCAAAATTACCCACAAGCCCAGATGGTTGCCGGCTGGCGAACGCACGGCGAAGGACAGCGACTGATAAAAGAACAGATTGGTGAATAGCCGGATCAGGTTCAGCAGGGCATAGGCCGCCAGGGTGCCGCAACCGCCGATGATCACCGCGATCAATGAAATCCTGAGCAGGCGCGTATCGGCCGCGAAATCGCGTTTGTGCGAGTGGTGGTTCGAAGACATGATGAAGTTCTCAGATGTTGATGGTGGGGACGCGGAAAATATCGGTCAGGGTAGTCAGCTCGGTACGGTGCAGTTCCGCCAGCTTGGCCAGGCAGCGCTCGCCGTCCGGCAGCAGGTGGATATTGACCTGGCGGCGGTCGACGTCGCTGCCGCGGCGCTGCACCAGCTTCAGTTTTTCGCAACGCGAGATCAGCGCCACCACGCTGTGATGCTGCGATTGCAAGCGCTCGGCCAGCTCGCCGACGCTGGCCCAGTCGCGGCCGGGCGTTCCTTTTACATGCAGCAACAGCAAATATTGTTGCGGCGTGACGCCTTCGCTCTGCGCCGCTTCTTCGCTGAAGCGCAGGAATTTCCGGAGTTGGTAACGAAATGTCGACAGAGCTTCAAAGTCTTGCTTGGTCAAGGACGGGGATGGCATGCTCGGTTCTTTGGAGTGGCGGGGTTCTATGGGGGTGATTAATATATCACAATACGATATATTGATCCAAGAGGCCCGGCTTTTCTTGCCGATCAATTTTCCATGGACCATGCCTGAGATCCTGCGCCTGACATGCGTCTTACGCGCTGCCAGGCGAAAAAATCGGGCCGAAGATTATCCGTTCATGCGCAGCGCCAGGAAATTTCGTGCGCTGAAATGCAAAGGGCGCACAATAGCTCTATCTATTCGCATGCGACGGACCCGTGGTGACAGGAGGATGTCATGTACAAGAAAATTTTGGTTGCCTACAACGGCACTCCGGAGAGTCAGTCCGCGCTGCACGAATGCATTCGCATCAACCCGCCGCCGTCGACTGAAATCCATTTGCTGGCGGTAATTCAGCTTTGTCCGTATGGCATGGCGGGAGGCTATGCTCCCGAGCTGGCATTCACCACCAATAGCCAGATGATGGAGCAAGAGCTGGAGCGGGGGCGGGCGCTGATGGCCGACGCCGGACTCGATGTGGTGCCTCATTTTCAGATGGGCGAGCCGGTCGAGGTCATTGGTGCGCTCGCGGATGCATTGGGGATCGATCTTATTATTGTCGGCCATCCACGCCGTAAGGCGCTTGCGATGCGCTGGTGGCGCGGTTCCATGGATGCATTGCTGATCGAGAGGGTTAAGTCCAGCATTCTGGTTGCCGTTCATCCTTGATCGGTTCGTACAGCAGCAGCCAATTGCCTCCGCCTTGACGGGCGCAAGTGCAATCGGCTAAGCCTTACCTGTTGCTTGGATCAGGAAGCAAAGACTCGCAAATATCCGCTGCTCCAGTTGGTCCACTGGCCGGTTGCTCCGTTCCAGGCGCCATGCAATGACGATCCATTCCAAATGGAACACTGCACCGTATGATCGTTGAACCAGATTGTTACCGGACTGCCGGAATTCTCCGGATTCCACGACCATTGCAAGGGATAGGAGGTTTCCTGATCAGGCGAGAACAGCACTGTGACTTGCGTCGGCGACCTGCCAAGTCCATGGGTAAACGCCATGTTGTGGTTGGTCTGGTTGTTGGCGTCTACCCAGCCTGAGTCATAACCGGCTGCTGGCGCAAAGGAAGCCTTTTCTTTGGAGATTTTCGAATCGGTGTAGACGACATTAGATTTCATGATTAATCCATCCATGGTTTTAAGCGTGCTTCTGAAAGGGAGGCATTAGCCAACAGATGCAAAAACGGTGACTGGCTTAATTATTGAAAGCTTTTCCGTTAGCCATGCCCGGCGCATATCCCTCGGATATGAGCGGCCATTAAATCAAGTTGCTTCGTGGAAATATGCTGTCATTAGTGATAGCTTGAAATTCCTGGAACTGGCTATTTATGGGCAGGACAGGGTGCTGAAAAATGCCGCCAGTCATTATATATTTCTCTCGATTTAACAGATTTGAAAATGATTGTGAAATCTCTTATTTATCATTGGACAGCGCAGCGTGGTTTCCACGATGATTTTGCTGAGCAGTGTTTTTTAGGGGATTTGAAATGGAAGCGCTCATCAACGATACATATCTCAACAAGAGTATCGAAAAGATCCTGGGATGCGCGACGCTCGCGCTTTACGGCGAGGACATCCGCTTTTCGGTGCTTCTCGCAATCCGCGACGTTCGCGACTATCTGATTAACGTCAAGGCAGGAGATCCGGCGTTCAACCAGCGAGTGTTCCAGAACAGTCTGACGGCACTGGCAAACAGCACGCATCCCAGCATGCCCGACTATAAGAAAACCATCGAGTATGCGGCGACGCTGATGACTGTTGAACTGGGCGAATAGCCGTAGCTATCGTCTGCTATGGAATCGTGCAGTTCGCACGCATCAAGCATCAAGCATCAAGCATCAAGCATCAAGCATCAAGCATCAGACATCAAGCCATCGCAAAACCGTCGGTCGCAAACCGTTAAATTGATCCGGTGTTATATTTCGACACTCTGTTGTTCGGGCTCAATTTAAAAGGAATACGATCATGGCAAATATCGCTTTTCTCGGCACCGGCTTGCTCGGAAGCGCATTCGCGGAGGCCGCCGCAAAACGAGGCGATTCCGTCACCGCATGGAATCGCTCCATCGACAAAGCACAAGCTCTTTCCCAGTTCGGCGTGAAGGCGGCAGCGACGCCTGCCGAAGCGGTGCGGACTGCCGCAAGAGTGCATATCGTGCTCAAGGACGACGCGGTGGTGGAGGAAGTTATTGCGGCGATCCGCGGTGAACTGTCTCCCGACACGGTCCTGATTGATCACACTACGACATTACCTGCGCTCACGGCCGAACGTGCCGCACGCTTGCATGCTGCCGGAGTGAAGTATTTGCACTGCCCAGTCTTCATGGGGCCTGCTGCTGCCCGCAATGCTCAAGGCTCGATGATGGCCGCAGGGCCGAAGGCGCTGTTTGAATCGGTCCAGGCGGATCTCGCCAAAATGACCGGGCGTCTCGAATACATGGGCGAACGCGCCGACCTTGCCGCGGCCAACAAGCTGTTTGGCAACGCCATGATCATCGGCCTCTCCGCGGTGATGGCCGACGTGCTGACCCTGGCGCAGGCGAGCGGCGTCAACGGCGAGGACGCCATCAAGCTGCTCGGGCTGCTGGATTTGAACGGCATGGTGGCGAGCCGGGGCGTGAACATGGCCAAAGGCAATTTCACCCCGAGTTTTGAATTGGCGATGGCGCGCAAGGATGTGCGGCTGATGCTGGAGACGACAGGCAAGCGGCCGATGGCGGCATTGCCTGCGGTCGCGGCCAGGATGGACCAGCTCATTTCAGCAGGACATGGCGCTGCAGATGCCAGTATCGTCGGCATCGACGCGGTGCCGCGGCCTTAAGCGCTGACCGCCGTGCAAAGCTGAATCGATCGCGCTCACAGATCGCGCGCCCAGGTCTCGCCAACCAGATCCTTGCCGAAGCTGTGATGGGATTCCTCCGCGATCTTTTCAAAACCGGCTTTCGTGTAGATATCGCGGGCGCCCACCAGGATGCTGTTGGTCCACAGCTGCATCTTCTTGTAACCCGCGAATTTCGCGAAATGCAGGCATTCCTCGACCAGCCGCCGGCCTATTCCCATGCCGCGCGCGCTTGGCTCGACGTATAGCATCCGCAGCTTGGCCGTGGTTTCGTCATGGCGCACGACGAATACGGAGCCGGCCACCTTGCCGTCCTTCTCGGCGATCCAGCAGCGCTCGGAAGCAGTGTCGAAATCGCGCATGTACTTGGCGACGATGTCGGCCACCAGCGCTTCGAAATCCGAATTCCAGCCATAGTCCTGCGCGTAGAGCACGCCGTGGCGGTGCACCACCCAGCCCATGTCGCCCGGCCGCGGATCGCGCAGCAGATAGGAAGAGGTGCGCTGGCCCAGCAGGCCTTCTATCTGCTGCATGGCGTCGACCAGCTGATGCTGTTCCGGCACCGATAATGTCCCCAGCATGGCGGCGACTTCGCGCTGAGACGCATCATTCAGCGGCGCGAAAGTAGCGTGCCCGAGCTCCGTCAGGCGCAGCTGCGCAATCCTGCCGTCGGTTTCCGAGCGCACGCGTTCGAGCAGGCCTTTTTTCTCGAAGCCGGAGATCACGCGGCTCAGGTAGCCGGGATTAAGGCTCAGCTCACGCGCCAGATCCGCCGCCGTCAACGCAGACCGGTGTGCCAGTTCATACAGGATGCGCAGCTCTGTGAGCGAAAATGCGCTATCGAGCAAGTGCTCGTGCAGCACGCCTATCTTGTCGGTGTAAAAGCGGTTGAAGCGCCGGACTATGCTGGCGCGATCGTCCAGTTGTTCGATAGTCATGTGACCTCAATAAGTTGCTTAAGGCTTCAATATAAGTGCTTTAGGCAACTAAATCAAGCCAACATAAGATTGTTGCCGGTCATCGGCCGCGTGATCATTTTGCGGCGCACCAAACTGATCCCTCCAATGTCGTCGGCCAGCGATGGCCGCCGGCGATTCGAGGCCGTGCCTCGCTGCCGGAGAGGCCCGGCATCCTGCCTTTCATCCTGCTCAATTTGTCGTTTCGACCGCAGTGTCGTGACGATATCCGCGATAAAACATATTCACCATTTTGGGTATTGATGCACCAAAGTGGTATTACAAAAAAACTACCAATACAAACTGGTCTTGATCATTTATTCAATGGTTTGAATGATGCTGCAACGCAGCGTTGTTTAGCGCCTTGGATAAGGCCGCTTGATTCAGGTAACGGCTTATATATTTTTATCAAAAATATATTGGGAAAAACATTATTTATTGCTTTTAATTTAATCAAATACCTTTTTTGCATCATGGGGGAGTGATTCCCGTGATCAATGTAAGCCTATGTTTTCATAGTAAAAAATCGAAATTTCAAGCCTGCGTGGATGTCAGTTGAAGCGCTGCTGCATCCATGTGGAAGAAGTTCAACAAAAAATCCGATAATTTTTATTTTCTAGAAAAATACATTTTTTCCAGGCCTGCTTTTCAAAAAAAGCGACCAGTCCAGTCGACTAAACAACACACATGTAGTTTGCGAAATAATGAATGTAAACAACGGTATATATAGTTATACGAATTGTGTTTTTTGATACCAATAATTTATTTATGTAATACCAGTTGAATGCCTATTGACAGCCACTTTTTCGGTCCATAGAGTGTCCCCAGCGCAACGTTTCTAAATGGAATTTTGGAGCTTGGGCGCAAGGCAGGTTGGGGTGATGTGCGGGGCAGAGTACGCACAACATCTTCGCCGCCAGGTCTTTGGAGAAGGAGCTGGCGGTGAAGCCGAAGCACCCGCGGTGACATGCGGCGTCTTGTTGGGTAGGTCTTGTTGTATTGGCGACTGTATCGAAAAAAGGTTCTCCCTTTGCCGGCTTGAAGCAACGTCAAACCGCATCGAGGAGAAGTAAATGAAAAATGGCCTGCGTCAGATAGGCTGGGCCGCAATCGATGGGGAGAACAGTAAGTGAATAAGAATTTGACACCAATAGCATCTGCCGTTGCACTGCTGGTCATGGCGGCAGCCATGCCGGCGTATGCGCAGCAAGCCGATGATGCAGCTGCAAAAGCTGACAGCAAGGCTACCGACAAGGGCGGCCAGATCGAGCAGGTCACCATCAGCGGCATTCGCGGTTCGCTGCAAAAATCCATCACTCAAAAACGCAATGCCGATTCGCATGTGGAAGTCATCACGGCCGAAGACATCGGCAAGATGCCGGACAAGAACGTTGCCGATTCGCTGTCGCGCGTGCCCGGCGTCACCATCGGCAACGCCGGCGCCACTGAAGGCGGTTTCGACGAAGCCGACCGTGTCAGCATGCGCGGCACCAGCCCGAGCCTGACGCAGACGCTCATCAACGGCCACAACGTCGCCTCCGGCGACTGGTTCGTGCTGGACCAGTCCGGCCAGGTCGGCCGCAGCGTCAGCTATACGATGCTGCCTTCCGAACTGGTCGGCTCAGTGGTGGTCCACAAGAGCTCTGAAGCCAGCCTGGTGGAAGGCGGGGTCGCCGGTTCGGTCGACATCATCACCCGCAAGCCGCTGGAGTTCAAAAAGCAATTTACTGCTGAAGCCACCCTCGGCGCCGTGTATGCCGATCTGCCGGGCAAGACCGATCCGCAGATGAGCGCATTGGTGAACTGGAAAAACGACGCGAACACCTTCGGCATCCTGGTGCAGGCGTTTTCGGAAGAGCGCCATCTGCAACGGCAAGGGCAGGAAATCCTCGGTTATACCAAGATCGCTCCGGGCAGCGCCATCGCTACCGCGCATCCCGACCTGGCCGGCGTGTATGCGCCTAACCTGATCAACTCGGCCCTGTTCGAGCAGCAGCGCAAGCGCACCGGCGGCTTGATCGATGCCCAGTTCAAGGTCAGCAACGATTTCTCTTTCGACATCAACGGCTTCACTTCAGAAATGAAGGCTGCCAACTATAACCGGAGCTATGAATTCTGGGGCGCGCAGGTCATCAACGCCGGCGCCGGCCAATCGCCGAATCCTGGCTACACGGTGAAAAACAATACGCTGACATCGGCGACTTTTGCTCCGGTAGCGGGCACCAACTACGGGGTTTACGACCAGATTTCACGTCCGGACGAAAGCGCCAGCTCAAATTTCATCGAGCTCGGCACCAAGTGGCGCGCAACTGATTCGCTGAACTTCACCACCAAGCTGGGCACCTCTGCCGGCGAAGGCAAGACGCCAACTCAGAACGTCGCTGAATGGAATGTCGGCGTTGGCGCCGGCGCCGGTTACCAGTTGAACGGCATCGGCACCGCCGCCAACTGGAACCTGGGTGCTACCAACAACGCCAGCCCCAACACCGGCACTACAGCGTTCGGCTGGATCTTCGGCGACCAGAACATCGACGTCAAGGACAAGGAAAACTGGGCGCAGGTTGATGGCGAATATTCCGCCGGCCTGGGAGCGTTGAGGACCGTTCAGTTTGGCTTGCGTTATAACGACCACAAGCGCAGTTCCGATGGCGTGATTGGTCAGGGTCCGGCGGCCGGCGCCAGCAATCCAGCCAATTTCCCGCAGGGCTTCCAAAATTTCCCGTCCAATTTCGGCAGCGGCCTGGGCAGCGGCTTCCCGACCAATGTCTGGTATTACACGCCAGGCCAGCTGGCAGCGTATAACGCCTTCACCAATCGCGATCCGGTGACGCGTGAAGATTGGAATTCCGAGTTTTCGGTCAAGGAAAAAAATACAGCCGGTTACCTGCAAGGCAATCTCGAAGGCGATCACTGGAGCGGCAATATCGGCTTGCGTCTCGTCCAGACCAAAGAGAGCGTCATCTCCAACGTGCTCGCGCCAGCTAGCGCGCCAGGTGCGATCACGACGTCCGCTTTCGGTCCGTTCGTCAAGCAGCACGACGACAATACCTACACCGACGTGTTGCCGAGCATGAACCTGAAGTTCGACCTGAGCAAGGATGTGGTCGCCCGTTTTGCCGCATCCAAGACCATGACCCGTCCAGACTACTCTGCGCTGGCCGGCCAGGTAACGCTGACGCCGCCGGCGCAATTCGGTTCTATCGGTTCCGGCAGCGGCGGCAATCCAGACCTGAAGCCTATTACTTCGAACAACTTCGATGCTTCGGTGGAGTGGTACTTTGCTCCGCGCTCGCTGGTGTCGGCAAGTATCTTCAACATGAACCTGACCAGCTATGTCGGCCTGGGCAGCGTCACCAGAAGTTATGTCACCAGCACGCCTGACCATCCTGCCAATTACATGGCGGATTATGTACTGACGGTGCCAACCAATACCAGCGGCACGGTCAACGGCATCGAACTCGCCTATGAAATGCCGTTGGGGAAAAACTTCGGTTTCGCCACCAACGCCACTTTCATCAACGCCTATGACGCCAGCAACGGTCCTCTGGTCGGCGCCTCGAAGCGTACCGCCAACCTGACGGCGTATTACGAAGATGAACGCTTCAACGCGCGCATCTCGTATAACTACCGCAGCGCCTTCTACAGCGGCCTGGATCGCAGCACAGCGTTCTATCAAGCCGGCGTCGGCACCCTGGCCATGTCTCTCGGCTACAAGTACAGCGAGCAGCTGGCCTTCACGCTGGATGCGCAGAACCTGAACAACCCGACCCTCAAGTACTACGCGCTGAGCGAAGACCAGCCACGTGCGTTCTACAAGAACGGCCGCCAGTTCTACCTGAATGCCCATCTGAAGTTTTAGTGAGCTGTAGCAAACTGCAGGCCTGCCGTGTAGCTTGCGGCATGCCGGCAGCAACTGAAGTTGTGTGCGGTTGAAGTAAGAGTTGACGTTGATTTTGCCGGGAGAGCGCTGATGACCGGATTTTTCTGCAGCTTGGCTTTGATGAAAACGCTCTCCGGTCTTTTTACCGCTCAGGTCGGATACGGTTCGATGTAAATACCAGCAAACCAGTACAAGTTCAGGACGCCGACAGACGACATGCCGCGCCGATGTCGTTGTCAATACCGAGATTGCCCGCAGTCAGGCAAACAAACAGGAGTCGTTGTATGGATTTCGCGCAGGATGGGAAAAATCCCTCCAAGAATGTAGTCGGCATCAGTGTGGTTGTTGCTCTGCATGTTCTTCTGATTTATGGACTTCTTACAGGATTGGCGCGCAAGGTTGTGGAAGTGATCCAGCAACCGGTCGAAACCAAGATCATCGAAGAGATCAAGCCGCCGCCCCCGCCGCCGCCGGACAAACCAGTGCCGCCGCCGCCAAAAACGGTCGCGCCGCCGCCGCCATTCGTTCCTCCACCCGAGGTCAAGGTCACGCCGCCGCCAGCGGACAATGTGATTGCCGCGGTCACCAATGTCAAACCGCCGAGCAACGATTTGCCGACATCCGTGGCGCAACCGGCCACTAACGGCGAGGCCGGCCCGGCGCACACCAGCGCCAAGATTGCCGGAAATTGCGAGAAGCCGGAATACCCGCGGACTTCCTTGCGCAACGAAGAAGAGGGCATGGTCACGGTCAAGCTGACTATCGGCGCCGACGGCAACGTGCTCGATTCCTCGGTTGAAAAGAGCAGTGGTTTCAAGGATCTGGACCGGGCCACGGTGAAAGCCTGGAGCCTGTGCCATTTCACGCCGGCCATGGCCGACGGCAAGCCCGTGCAGTCTTCGACAAAAATGCAGTATGTCTGGAAGCTTGAGTAGGCTCAACATCGAACGGCGCAAGCCTTACACCACGTCGCGATTGCGGCAATCTACTTTCTAAAATTTGGAGCAACAGCATGTCTATCACACGTAATCGCTTATCCGCCCTGGCCACAGCCCTGATGATTTCAGCCGCGGCGCTGTCGGCGCCGCTGGCCGTTGCGCAAACCGCGGCTTCGGCCCCGGCTGCATCCGCGGCGGCTGTTGCTGCCCCCGCTCCGGCTGCTACTGCCGCAGCATCGCTGGCCGACACCCCAACCCCGCCGCCGGCTCCTGCAGCCAAGGAAACCGTCGACAATCCATACGGCCTGGACGCCCTGTGGAAAGGCGGCGACTTCGTTGCCCGCGGCACCCTGATCATCCTGGTGCTGATGTCGATGGGCAGCTGGTACATCATCATCACCAAGCTGATCGAACAAGTGAAACTGATGGGCCAGGCGCAAAACGCCAAGAAGACCTTCTGGAAAGCCGGCACGGTCGCCGCCGGCGTGGCGGGCTTGAAGCCGAACAGTGCTTATCGCTTTATCGCCGAGAATGGCGAGAAATCCACCGTGCACCACGACGGCGCCTTGCTGGAACAGATCGACCTGAACACCTGGGTGACGATGTCGATCCAGCGTTCGGTTGAAAAAGTCCAGAGCCGCCTGCAAGACGGCCTGGCTTTCCTGGCAACTGTCGGTTCGACCGCACCGTTCGTCGGTCTGTTCGGTACCGTCTGGGGTATTTACCATGCGCTGACAGCAATCGGTATCGCCGGCCAAGCGTCGATCGACAAGGTTGCCGGTCCGGTCGGTGAAGCGCTGATCATGACTGCGATCGGTCTGGCAGTGGCGGTGCCTGCGGTGCTGGGCTACAACTGGCTGGTTCGCCGCAACAAGAGCGCGATGGAAGAAATCCGTTCGTTCAGCGCCGACCTGCACTCGGTCCTGCTGAGCGGCGTGATGTCTTCGAGCTCGGCTAGCCAGGTTGCTCACATCAACAAAAAGGTTGGCTAATCATGGCGATGTCACTCGGCTCCCCCGATGGGGATGAAGACGAAGTGATCGGCACGATCAACACGACGCCGCTGGTCGACGTCATGCTGGTCTTGCTGATCATCTTCCTGATCACGATCCCGGTGGTGACACATACGATTCCAGTGAAGCTGCCGAACGAATTCGACGAACCTTATAAGACCAAGCCGGAGAACATCAACCTGGCGGTGAATAAGCAAGGCGACATGTTCTGGAACGAGCAACTGGTGCCGAATACCGCGACTTTGCTGTCGAAACTGAAGGAAGTGGCGGTAGAAGTGCCGCAACCGGAACTGCATATCCGCGGCGATCAGCAAACCAAGTATGAATACATCGGCAAGGTGATCCTGACTGCGCAGCGGGCAGGGATCGCCAAGATCGGGTTCATTACCGAACCGCCTGCACGCAACTGATCTGTCGGAGCAGGGTTCAAGAGGCGCCGAAAGGGGCCGCGTGACTCTGCTCCAACTGACTGCGCAGGAAGTCTCAAATATTAGGAGCATCAAATGGGTATGAATGTGGGCTCATCCGGCGGCAGCGCCAATGATCCGGAACCGATGATGGAAATGAACATGACGCCGCTGATTGACGTCATGCTGGTGCTGATCATCATGCTGATCATCACGATTCCGATCCAGAATCATGCGATCAAGCTGAACATGCCGACCGGTAATCCGCCGCCGCCGCTGGCTTTGCCAGTGGTCGACACGGTGGATATCGATCCGAGCGGCACGGTGATGTGGAACGGTACGCCGATGGCCAGCCGTGCAGAGCTGGAAGACCGCCTGAAAACGGTGGTCGCCGGCGGCAATATCGATGAAGTGCATCTGCGTCCGAACAAGCTGGTGGAGTACAAGTCGGTCGCTGCCGTGATGGCGTCGGCGCAGCGCTTGGGCGTCACCAAGATCGGCATCGTCGGCAACGAGCAGTTCATGGAGTAGCAAATAGTATTTTTTTAATCAGAAAACACGGCCTTCAAGTGGTATTTCGGTCTAATTTTTAATACCACTTAAAGGCCGGTTGACAGCCGCTTTCGGTCCCCATAAAGTGAATCCAGTTTGTTTCCGCGAATAAGAACAATGCCAGTGGCAGATGAAAGCGATGGATGCAACAACATGATTGAATACCTGATTGGCGTCGATGGCGGTGGCACCGGCACCCGCGTGCGCCTGGCGCGCAACGATGGCGGCGCTGCTGTGCTGCTGGCGACGGGCAGCGGCGGTCCTTCCGGGCTGATGCACGGCGTCGAAGCCGCCTGGTCGGCGGTGCTGGAGGCGCTGCAGGGCGCATTTTCAAGCGCAGGCCTGGTGCGGCCGGCGCTCGACAGGATGGCCATCGGCCTCGGCCTGGCCGGCGTCAACAACAAGCAATGGGCAGCCGAATTTTCCGCCAGCAATCCAGGCTTCCGCGATACCGTGATCGAAACCGATGCCTTCACGACATTGGTAGGCGCGCATCAGGGCCGGCCCGGGGTGATCATCGCCATCGGCACCGGCAGCGTCGGCGAAGTGCTGACTGCCGAGGGCAAGCGGCGCGAAGTCGGCGGCTGGGGCTTTCCCGCCAGCGACGAAGCCGGCGGCGCCTGGCTCGGCATGCGCGCCATTACCCACGCCCAGCATGTGCTGGACGGCCGCGCTGCCGGCAGCGATTTTGCCCGCGCGCTGATCCACTTTTGCGACCGCAGCAACCAAGCCCGCGGCGCCCGCTTCGACAGCCATCGCGACAGCATGTTCGCCTGGCTGGCAGGCGCCAGCCAGACCAGCTATGCGCAACTGGCGCCGCTGGTGATCGAGCATGCCGCCAGCGACGCCGCGGCCCGCCAGCTGATGCTGGCGGCCGGCCAGGAAGTGGCGCGCATCGCCGCTTCCCTGGATCCGGATGGACAACTGCCGATTGCACTGTGCGGCGGCCTCGCCGCGCATTTACAGCCGTACCTGCCGGAGCCGCTGCTGGCGCTGGTAGTCAAGCCGCATGCAGATGCCGCAGCGGGCGCATTACGCTTAATCGACCAAAGATTAAAAGGGAAGCAAACATGCTAGCTCAGATAGAAAAACTCAAGCCGGACGGCGCCAGCGACACGCCTTTGTACCTGCAACTGGTCAACCGGCTGTCGGAGCAGATCAACGGCGGCGTCTGGCAGCCGGATGAAGCGCTGCCTTCCGAAAGGATCCTGGCGGAATCGCTGGAAATCTCGCGGGTGACCGCGCGCAAAGCCATCGATGTCTTGTGCGAGCGCGGCATGCTGATCCGCAAGCGCGGTTCCGGCACCTATATCACGCCCAAGCTGGAACAGCCTTTGTCGCGCCTGACCAACTTCAGCGAAGAACTGCGGCAGCGCGGTTTCCGGCCGGGTTCGCAATGGCTGTTGCGCGAGACCGGCATCGCCGTCGCCGAAGAAATCCTGGCGCTGGGCCTGTCGCCGAACACCGTGGTGTCGCGCCTGAAGCGCCTGCGTACCGCCGACGACGTGGTGATGGCGATCGAAACGACCACCATCCCCGCCTTGTACCTGCCGGATCCGAAAGCCGTGACCGATTCGCTGTATGTGCACCTGGAGACGCTCGGCGTGGCGCCGGTGCGCGCCCTGCAGCATATCCGCGCCATCAACGCCAGCGCCGACCAGGCCAAGCTGGCCGACATCAAGACCGGCGCCGCGATGCTGCATATCACCCGCGTCGGCTATCTGGAAAACGGCGCGGCGATCGAGCTGTCGCATTCCTATTGCCGGAGCGACTACTACGACTTCGTTGCGGAGCTGCGGCGATGACCGATGGCCGCCACCCAGGCGGCGCATCGAGCCACGGCAATGATCTGTCCGGCGTGACGCTGAGGGGCAATATCCTGACGCCGCAGGGCTGGGTCAGCGGCAGCCTGCATTTCGACGGCCGCATCGCTGCGATCGACGGCATGCCGGCCGATCCTGCCGACAACCTCGATCCCTACATCCTGCCCGGCTTCATCGATTTGCATGTGCATGGCGGCGGCGGCAAGGACATCATGGATGGCGGCGACGCCGTCGATGTCATCGCCGCCATCCACGCGCGGCATGGCACCACCAGCATGCTGGCCACCACCATGACGTCGCCGCTCAGCGATCTCGAAAACGCACTGGAAGCCTGCGGCCACGCCTGCCGCGCGCGCCGTCCCGGCACTGCGCGGGTGCTGGGCGTGCATCTGGAAGGGCCGTACATCAACCCGGGCAAGCTCGGCGCCCAGCCCGATTTCGCGCAGCCGGCGAGCTTGCAGGAAGTGACGCGGCTGAGCGCGCTGGCGCCGGTCAAGCTGATTACGGTGGCGCCGGAAATCGCCGGCCACCTGGAGGTGGTGCGGATGCTCAGCGATTCGGGCATGCGGGTGCAGATCGGCCATACCCTGGGCAGCTATGAAGACGGCGTCCAGGCGCTGGCGCACGGCGCTTCCGGCTTCACCCATCTGTTCAACGCCATGACCGCCTTCCAGGCGCGCGCGCCGGGCATGGTCGGCGCCGCGCTGGCGCATGCGCGCTACTCGGAACTGATTCCCGACCTGCTGCACGTGCATCCAGGGGCGATCAAGGCCGCCCTGCGCGCGATTCCGCGTTTGTACTGCGTGACCGATTCGACCGCCGCCACCGGCATGCCGGACGGCGACTACATGCTGGGGCGCCAGCAGGTACACAAATGCATGGGCGGCGTCAGGCTGGCCGACGGCACCCTGGCCGGCAGCACGCTGACCATGGACCAGGCGCTGCGCAACCTGGTTGGCCTCGGCCTCGACCTGGCCGATGCCTCGCGCCGCGTTTCGACCTATGCCGCCGACCATCTCGGCTTGCCGGAACGCGGCCGCCTGGCAAGCGGTTGTCATGCCGATCTGGTGGTACTGGACCGGAAACTCAATTTAACCAAGGTATATGTAGAGGGAGAGCAGATTGGTCTCACAGATGTTTAGTTCACAGATGTTGCAGGAAGCGTGTTCGGCCGCCGACCACGTGGCTTTACAGCTGGCGCGCGACGGCGACAGCTACGCCGCGCTGGCCGCTCGCCTGCGCCAGGCGCAGCCGGCCAGCGTGCTGACAGTGGCGCGCGGCAGTTCCGACCACGCCGCCAATTACTGCGCCTACCTGATCATGGCGCGCCTGGGCCGCATCGTCGCCTCGTTGCCGATGTCGCTGGTGACGCTGTACAAATCGCCGCTGCTGGCGCGCGATGCGCTGGCGATCGCGGTGTCGCAATCCGGCCAGAGTCCGGACGTGATCGAACCGATCCGCTATTTCCGCGAAGGCGGCGCCACGACTGTCGCGCTGGTGAACGATGCCGGCTCGCCGCTGGCCGCCAGCGCCGAATGGACGCTGCCGCTGCACGCCGGTCCCGAGCTGAGCGTGGCGGCGACCAAGAGCTTCATCACCAGCCTGGCGGCGGCGGCGCGGCTGGTGGGGCACTGGCAGGGCGATGCCGAATTCCTGGCGCAGATCGAGGCCTTGCCGGAAGCCTTGCAAAAGGCGACAGAAGTCGACTGGTCGCCAGCGATCGAAGTGCTGGCGCCGGCTTCCAGGATCATGGTGGTCGGCCGCGGCGCCAGTTTCCCGGTGGCGCTGGAAGCGGCGCTGAAGTTCAAGGAAACCTCGGTGCTGCAAGCCGAAGCATTCAGCGGCGCCGAGATCAAGCATGGCCCGATGGCCTTGATCGACGAAGGCTACCCTTTGCTGATTTTCGCCACGCGCGGACCGACCCAGGCCAGCCTGCTCAAGCTGGCGGAAGAAATGCGCGGCCGCGGCGCGCGCGTATTGCTGGCGGCGCCGGCCGACATCAAGGAACGCGACCTGACCTTGCCGCTGGGGCCGACGCCGGACCTGGATCCGATCGCGGCCATCCAGGCTTTCTATGTGATGGCGGCCAAGCTGTCGATCGCGCGCGGCCTTGATCCGGACCGTCCGCGCCATCTGAGCAAGGTCACCAAGACTAATTGAGCCAGTCAACGCAACAAGTTTGCGCCGGCGCTGCGCCTGCGCGATGGAGATGCAACATGAGTAACACAGCCAGCAAGCCCGGCCGCAGCGCGCGTGAAAGCGCCGGGCAACTGATCATGATCCGTTTTCCTGGCACGGTGCTGGACGACGATACCGCGCAGTTCTTGCGCGACAACCATATCCGGGCAGTCTGCCTGTTCCGCCAGAACATGGTCGATGCCGCGCAGCTGAGCAAGCTGACCGCCGACCTGCGCGCCGCGATGGGACCGAACGCCCTGATCGGCATCGACCAGGAAGGCGGCGCGGTGGTGCGCGCTACCTGGCTGCCGGCGCCGCCGGCGGCGATGTCGCTGGGCGCCGGCAACGACCTGGCGCTGGCGCAGGCGGTCGGGGCGGCGGTGGCGCGCGGCATCCGTTCGCTCGGCTTCAACTGGAATTTCGCGCCGGTGCTGGACCTCAACAACAATCCGGCCAACCCGGTGATCGGCGAACGCTCCTTCGGCTCCGATCCCCAGCGCGCCACCGAGCTGGCGCTGGCGTGGATGGAGGGCAGCCTGGCGGAAGGCGTGGCTTGCTGCGTCAAGCACTTCCCCGGCCATGGCGACACCCACGTCGATTCGCATCGCGACCTGCCCACCGTCGACAAGCCGCGCAGCGCGCTCGATGCGCTGGAGCTGGCGCCGTTCAAGGCAGCGCACCGGGCGCCGGCCATGATGAGCGCGCACATCGTCTATCCGGCACTGGACGCCGAACATCCGGCCACCTTGTCGCGCAAGATCCTAACCGATCTGTTGCGCACCGAATGGGATTATCGCGGCGTCATCATCACCGACGGCATGGACATGCATGCCATCGCCGGCCGCTACGGCGTCGGCAATGCCGCGGTGCAGGCCTTGTCGGCCGGCGCCGACATGGTCATGGCGCTCGGCAACCGCAGCACGCAGGAAGAAACGCTGGCGGCCCTGACGGCGGCGCTGTCCGCAGCCGAGGAGGGCGGCAACCTTGACCGCGCCGGCATCGATGCCCGCCTGGCCCGTCTCGACGCGCTGGCGGCTGCCTACCCATGCGCCGCCGGCAGCTATCTCACGGAAGCCGAAGACCGGCGCCTGATGGCGGCAGCCTGGCGCCGCGGCCTGACCGTGACCGGCAATCCGCAACCGCTGGCCGACGGCGCCAAAGTGCGCCTGCTGGCCTGCGCCGATGCCGCCGGCGACGGCGTTTCCGAAGCCGGCTTGCCGGCCAGCGCGGTGGCAGCCTTGCTGGCGCGCCGCTACGATGTCGAACTGGTCACTTTCGACGATGACGACAGCGTCGACTGGCGCTCGCTGCCGGACGACGGCCGGACCGTGATCCTGGCCTCCACCACGCGTCTGCGCTACGGCGAACGGGCGCGCAAGGAGTGGCGTCCCGATCTGCACCTGGCGCTGTGGAATCCGTTCCAGACCCTGGACATCGCCGCGCCCGCGCTGATCAGCTACGGCTTCGCCGATGCGGCGCTGGAAGCCGTGGCCGACTGGCTGGCCGGCAAGCAACCAGCCGCAGGCAGGATTCCGCTGGCATCCATGGCCAGCGGCCCGCAATAAACCTCAGGAACCAGAATGGCTTACCAACTCGGCAATCAGGAATCGATCATCCTACCCACGGCGGCTGTCGACATGCGCATAGAAGAAAAGCCCGAACACCACCCGGCGCTCTGGGTGCCGACACTGTACTTTGCCGAGGGCTTGCCGTATTTCGTGGTGGCGACCATTGCCGGCCTGATGTACAAGAGCATGGGCATGGGCAACGACCAGATTGCGCTATGGACCGGCATGCTGGGTTTCGTCTGGGTCTTCAAGCCGCTCTGGAGTCCGTTCCTGGAAGCGGCGCGCAGCAAGAAGGCTATCGTCCTGCTGTTCCAGTTTTTCGGCGGCGCCAGCCTCGGGCTGGTGGCGCTGGCGCTGCATTTGCCGAACTATTTTGCCGTCAGCATTGCCTTGCTGGGACTGGTGGCGATTTCTTCCGCCACGCACGATATCGCGGCCGACGGCTTGTACATCGCCAGCCTGAGTTCGACCCAGCAGGCCACCTATGCCGGCTGGCAGGGCGGCTTCTACAATGTGGCGCGTTTCTTTTCGCTGGGCGGGCTGGTGGTGCTGGCCGGCTATTTCGAGAAGCACATGGCGGTGGCGCAAGCCTGGAGCCTGATCTTCGGCATGCTGGGGTTGAGCATGCTGCTGCTGGCGGCCTATCATCTGTGGGCCTTGCCGGCTGGCCGCAATCCGGCCCGTCCTGCCGGCGGGATGAAGGGGGTCTGGCTGACCTTGCGCGAAGTGATCATCGATTTCTTCCAGAAGCCGGGCATCTGGCTGGCGATCCTGTTCATCATCCTGTTCCGCGCCGGCGAAGGCCAGATCACCACCATCGGCCCGCTGTTCCTGCGGGCGGCGCGCGCTGAGGGCGGCCTCGGGCTGGCGACAGCGGAAGTCGGCGCCGTGTACGGCACGCTGGCCACGGTCGCCTTCATCGGAGGCAGCCTGCTGGGCGGCTATTTCACCGCCTGGCGCGGCTTGAAGCGCAGCATGTTCTTCCTGATCCTGGCGATGAACCTGCCGAACCTGGCTTACTTTTTCCTGAGCACCGCCATGCCCGCCAACCTGGGCGTGATCGGCGCCGCCCTGAGCCTGGAGATGTTCGGCTACGGCTTCGGCTTCGTCGGGCTGATCCTGTTCATCATGCAGGAAGTCGCGGTCGGCAAGTACCAGATGGCGCACTACGCGCTGGGCACCGGCATCATGCAGCTGGGCTATGTACTGTTCAAGATCGTCAGCGGCTCGGTGCAGGCGGCGCTCGGCTACCAGCATTTTTTCCTGTGGGTGCTGGTGTCGGCGATACCGGTGCTGCTGCTGTCGCGCATCGTGCCGATCGGGCGTCATGAAAAGGCCGGCGGCGATGCGGCGCAGGCGGCAAGCTAGCGATGCGGCATTTTCGATATGGCGCATTGGCGTTGACCTTGGCGCTGGCGGCGGGCGGCGTCATGGCTGCTGCCGATTCAATTTTCTTTGACGATTTCCACTACGCCGACACCAAGGCGCTGGCGGCCGGCGGCTGGAAGATCCGCGACCAGCAGGGCCATCCCGGCATCGAGCACGGGCAGTGGGGGCCGGACACCGTCAGCCTGGTAGACGATCCGCAAACCGGCGGCGCGCGCCTGCTGCGCCTCAATGCGCGCACCGACGGCACGCCGCAAGGCACCTTCCAGGCCCAGCTCTGCCATCAGCGCAAGTATTTCGAAGGCACCTACGCCGCCCGCATACGTTTCAGCGATGCGCCGCTGGCGGGACCCGGCGGCGACCTGGTGGTCGAGTCCTTCTATACCTCCAGTCCGCTCAAGCATGATTTCGATCCGCAATACAGCGAACTGGACTGGGAGTACCTGCCCAACGGCGGCTGGGGCAATCCACGCAGCCGCCTGTACAGCGTGTCCTGGCAGACGGTGCAGATGGAGCCCTGGAATGCTTTCAACCAGGTGCACGAAGAACAGCGCGCGCTGGGCGGCTGGCACACGGTGCTGATGCAGGTTGCGGCCGGCAAGATCCGCTATTTCCTCGATGGCGCGCAGCTCGACGAGCACGGCGGCCGCAATTACCCGGCGCAGCCGATGTCGATCAATTTCAACCTGTGGTTCTCGCCTAGCGGCGTGCTGGCCGACAGCAAGGAGCAACGCAGCTACCAGCAGGATGTGGCCTGGGTGCTGCACGCCAAGGATAGGCTGCTGTCGCCGGCGCAGGTGGACGCTGCCGTCGGCGCCTATCGCAAGGCCGACACCCACCGGATCGATACCGTACCCGCGATGACGCCGGCCCTGGCGTCGAACTGCGATTTCTGATTTTACTGAGCGAGCGCCTGATGAAACTGATGAGATTGTCGATGTCGATGGCGGCCATGCTGCCGTTGCTGGCCAGTGCGGCTGCAGGCAGCCTGCCGGCGTACAAAGTCGTTGCCTACTACTTGCCTTCGCAACGTCCATACTCGGTTGCGGATATCGATCCCGGCAAAATCACGCATCTGAATTACGCCTTCGCCGTCATCAAGGATGGCGAGGTGGCGGCCGACCAGGCCATCAGCGCCGAGCAGGGACAGCGCGATTTTGTCGTGCTGCGCGCCCTGAAGCAGCGCAACCCGGCCCTGAAAACCCTGATCTCGGTCGGCGGCTGGGCCGGCTCGAAGGATTTTTCCAATGTCGCGCTGACGCCGCAGGCGCGCCGCAAGTTTGCCGCCAGCGCGCTGGCTTTCATCCGCAAGAACGGCTTTGACGGCGTCGACATCGACTGGGAATTTCCGGTGGCCGGCGGCGATGCCGGCAACGCCATGCGGCCGGAGGACAAGCAGAACTACACGCTGCTGCTGCAAGCCTTGCGCGACAAGCTCGACAGCGCAGGCAGGCAGGAGCACCGCAGCTATCTGCTGACCGCGGCGGTCGGCAACAACCAGGCGTTTTTCCAGAATACCGAAATGGCCAAGGTGGCGGCGATCCTGGACTGGGTCAACATCATGACCTACGACTTCAGCGGCACATGGAACAAGTTTGCCGGCCATGTCGCGCCCTTGTACAACGACCCGGCGCTGGCGCGGCCGGAAGCCAACCCCAGGTTCAATGTCAGCAGCACGGTGGAGATGGCTTTGCAGGACGGCATCCCGGCCGCCAAGCTGGTGCTGGGCATGCCTTTCTATGGCTATAGCTGGAAAAAGTGTGGCGCCGGCCTGCACGGCCAGCACCAGGATTGCGACGGCAAGGGGCGCGGCAGTACGGAGGAGGGCGAACTCGACTACAGCGACATCGCCGCCACGCTGGTGAACCGCAATGGCTTCACGCGCTACTGGAACGACGCGGCCAAGGTGCCATATCTGTTCAATCCCGATACCGGCGAATTCGTCAGCTATGACGATCCCGAATCGCTGGAGTACAAGATCAGCTACCTGAAGCAGATGGGATTGGGCGGCGCCATGTTCTGGCAATTGTCGGCCGACCGCAATGCAGTCTTGCTGGACAAAGTGGCGGCCGGCCTGCTGCCGCCGAAATAATCTGCCTTGCCCGCCCGGGCAAGATACTCCTCTTGCTTATTCCAGATGCCAGCCGCGCGCGTACAGGCAGGATTTCACCATCTCGTCGCGTTCGCGGTCATTGATATCGTATTGCGAATAGCTGGGCGGCGTGTACATGCCAGGGTAGGTCGTGCACCTGGTGTCGCCATTGTCGTTTTTCTTGCAATAGGTATTGCCCGGCGTTTGCATGCCAGGATTGAACTGGTTCACCACCACGATCGGATAGATGCGCATGGCTTCCTGCTTGCAAGCGAATTCGTCGGGATACAGCTCGGTGGAGGGCTTGCTCGGATGGACCCAGGTGGAGGCGCAGCCTGACAAGACGGCGGCGGCGAGGATGGCGACTGCGGGATGCGAAACTTTCATTTAGGCTCTTTGGGGACGACGTGAAACGGTAGCTGTTGAGCAAATAGTAACATCCGCATCGCATCAGGCAAAAAAAAAGCCGGCTCCGCAGAGCCGGCTCTAGCTTCATGCTGCGTGCTTGGCTTACAGGCCTAGCTTCGAGATGAAGGCGTTGGTGAAGCCCAGCGTGCCCGCCGTGCCATAGGTATTGCAGGTCGGCGAAGCCGAGCCCGGCGCGCAATCGCGGTCGCGATCGAAGGACCAGAAGTGGATGCCGGCCAGGCCGTTCTGCTGTGCGAAGTTGACCAGCGTTGCGACATCGGCGATGGAGAAGGTTTCATTTGCCGAGTCGTTGCCGCCTATCATAGGCGTCACTTCGATCTGCTTGTACGGCACGCCGTTCTGGTTGTGCAGATTGATGGCCGATTGCACCGCTGACGCCCCCATGTCGCAGCCGCCGCTGCTGTTGAGCATGCAGTTGCCGCCGGCCGGGCTGCCATAGTCCATGGCCATCAGGTTGATGGTGTAGTTGGTCAGGCCGTAAGCCTGGATCGACTGCATCACTTGCACGCCATAGTAGCCGAGGCTAGGCGAGACATTGCCGCCCAGGGTCGCCACCGTGAAGCTGAAGCGCAGGTTGGGATAGGCCGCCTGCGCGTTTTTCACACGCAGCACCAGGTTGTTGATATCGGCAGTGGTCTGGCCGGCTTCAATATCGAAATCGATGCCGACCAGGTTGGCCGAGTAATAGGTCTGGATGAATTTCTTGAAGTCGGCATCGTTGGTGCAAGTGAAGGAACCTGCCGCGCCGCCGGTGGAGACAATGTACTTCTTGCCGGCGTTGACGAAGGCTTGCACGTTGGCCGCGGCGAAGGCCGATGCCGATACGCCGCCCCAGTTTTCGCTACCGCAGGCGCCGGTGGCAAAGGCCCAGGTCAGGGTGCCGAGCTTGGCGGGCATCGCGCTCAATACGGTCTGAGTGCTGCCGTTGACCGCGGTGCTCATGGCATAGGTATTCCAGTTCAGGTTGATGTTGCCATCCTTGTACGGACTGAACACGAAGCCGGCCGGTGTGGTGCCGCCGCCCGGAGGGGGCGGTGGTGGAGGTGGCGGAGGTGGTGGTGGCGGAGGAGGAGGCGGCGGCGTCACGACGCCGCAGGCCTGGACGATGGTCCATGGCTGGCCGCTGCCCGAGCCGCCATTGCTGGTCGAAGGATTGTTCCCTTGGGTCCACCAGTTGGCCTTGTAGTTGACGCCGTTGTAGCTGACGGTGGCGCCGCCGGTATACGCCGTGCTGGCGTCCCATGCCGTATAACAAGCTACTGTCGTTGCTGCCTGCGCGCTTGCCGCCATCAAGGGGCTGGCCTCGGCGCCGCCGGCCATGATGGCGCTGCATGCAAGCGTAAGCATGAGGCCCTGTATGAGTTTCCGTTTCAATTTTCTCTCCTGAGAAGGTTGGTCGGGCAGCGTGGGAGGCCAGCTGCCGGAAGGCATGTCCAGACTTGCTATGCGATGTGAATTAAAACCCAAGCTGTAGCAATTGCCGCCGTCGTGCACCTTGCCTGTGCGCGTATGTGCAGGCAACGGACGATATCTTGTTCATCTTCGGTATTTCCATATGGAAATATCGAATTAAGCGCACTGTAAGAGCCTCGAAAGTGGCTGTCAATCTGTATCTAACTGGTATTGCTTTAATAAATTTGTGGTCTCGTTCTGGTGCCATCAAGCTATAGCTAATGCATTGTTTATATTGATTTATATGAATATTGCCCAGACTGTTTTTTTGATAAGTGGACTGGTCGCATTTTTGTGCGGCAAAGCGGGAATGTGCATTTTCATCGAAGTTTCCGGCGAAGTTTTCGGCGTTCAAATGCGCACGAAATCCGTTGCCGGACAGCTGTCTTTCTTGCCAGGCAGCTGTGCCCGCCGGGGAACCTGCGCGCTGGCGGAAATTGTCGTTTTGGGGTTGCAAGGCGGCAGCAAGTATAATTCTTGCCTTTTTCATTATTTTCCCGGTTTGTCGCGGAGAAGCGCCCGCCACTCAAGCGCTGGCTTGGGGCGATGTCGTCGTTTTCAAAGGAAGTTGTTGCATGAGTTTATTTCGTACCAAAGATCTGGATAAGATGATCCATTCCAGTCGCACCGATACCGGCTTGCAGCGCACGCTGGGGTCCATGGACCTGACTTTGCTGGGCGTCGGCGCGATTGTCGGCACCGGTATTTTCGTGCTGACCGGCAGCGGCGCCTTGCTGGCCGGACCGGGGCTGTCGCTGTCATTCATATTGGCCGCCATCGCTTGCGGTTTCGCGGCTCTGTGCTACGCGGAGTTTTCTTCCACCGTGCCGGTGTCCGGTTCGATCTATACCTATAGCTACGCGACCATGGGTGAAATCGTGGCCTGGATCATCGGCTGGGACCTGATGCTGGAATACGGACTGGCGACGTCGGCGGTGTCGGTGGGCTGGTCGGGCTATATGCAATCGCTGCTGTCCGGTTTCGGCATCGGCTTGCCGACCGTGCTGACGGCGGCGCCGGGCGCCGTGCCTGGCGTGACCACCTGGTTCAACCTGCCGGCTTTCTGCATCCTGCTGGTGATCAGCGGCTTGCTGTCGCTTGGCATCCGCGAATCGGCGCGCGCCAACAACATCATGGTGTTCATCAAGATCGCGGTGGTGCTGCTGTTCATCGTGGTCGGCGTCAGCCATGTGCAGCCGGCCAACTGGCAGCCGTACCTGCCGTTCGGCTATAACGGCGTGTTCAATGCCGCGGCGATCGTGTTCTTTGCTTTCATCGGTTTCGATGCGGTGACTTCGGCTGCCGAGGAAGTCAAGAATCCGGCGCGCGATTTGCCGGTGGGGATTATCGCTTCGCTGGGAATTTGCGCCTTGCTGTATGTGGTGGTGGCTGGGGTCATGACGGGTATCGTGCCGTTCCAGAAATTTGCCGGCGTCGATCATCCGGTGTCGCTGGCTTTGCAGTATGCGGGGGAGAACTGGGTGGCGGGTTTTGTCGACCTGGGGGCGATCATCGGCATGACTACGGTGATCCTGGTGATGACTTACGGGCAGACGCGGATTCTGTTTGCGATGTCGCGCGATGGCTTGCTGCCTAAGAAGCTGTCTAGCATTCATCCGCGTTTTGCGACGCCTTTCTTTACTACCTGGCTGGTGGGGGTCGTGTTTGCGTTTATTGCGGCTTTGATTCCTTTGAATATCCTGGCGGAGCTGATCAATATCGGGACGTTGATGGCGTTTTCATTGATTGCTGTGGCGGTGCTGGCGTTGCGGCGGACGCGGCCGGAATTGCCGCGGGCGTTCCGTTGTCCTGGGGTGCCGTTCGTGCCGTTGGCGGCGATCGGGTTTTGCGTGTTCCTGATGTTTCATCTGCAGGCGGTGACCTGGATTGCGTTCCTGTGCTGGCTGGCGATCGGATTCGTGGTTTATTTCGGCTACGCGCGGAAACGCTCGCTGCTGCACCCAAATTCATAGCCAAAGCAGTCAAATGGGGTCAGAGTTTTTTTTCGCGGTTTTTTGCGAAAATTACTCTGACCCCATTTGACGTTCTACGGAGTGAGTGCGGTGGCATGCTAAGAACGGTCTGCGGGTTGCTAAAACGTTTTCTGCTCCGTGGATGCTTGCCGGGGGCGGCCCGGCAGCCGCTTACTTTCTTTTGCTTCGCCAAAAGAAAGTAAGCAAAGAAAAGGCGACCGCAAAGCCGTCGCCCTCCCTTCGGTCGGGTCCCCAAATCCGGCGCGCGCCAGCCGGGTGAGGGGCAAAACTCGCCTTCGGCTCAAACATGCCCCTCACAATTCCCGGCTGACACGCGCCGGATTTGGCAACGTCTCAATGCGGAGCACGTCAAAGGCAACGGCAACCCCAACTTCAAAAGCAACCCCAACTTCGAAAGTCAGCGCAGCATGAAGGACATGGCCGACATGCTGTTCAGGACTCGCACTGCATATTGCACCGACGGTGCCGAGAACGTCAGGTTGACGCCGTCGACTCTTTCCACGATCGGCAGCAGGCAGAACAGGTCGGCCAGCGCCGGGCTGTTGGTTTGCAGCTGGCAGGTGATGGTCGGCTGCAGGATAAAGGGGCGGCAGTCGGCGAGCTTGTTGACTGCGGCCTTGGCGCCTTCACCCAGCAGCGCCAGGGCGCTTTGCGGCGACAGCGAAGTGCCGCTGGCGGCGCCGTCCGCGGTCTTGACGCTGACCAGGGTGGCTTGCGGGAACAGCGGCTGGTTTTCGGCCGTGAAGACATTGTCGCCGCTGCCGAAAATCACCGGTACCCCGAACTCGCCTGCCAGCGCGCCGTAGATGCCGGCTTCGCCCAGTTCCTGGCCGTTGAGCCAGATGCGGGCAAAGGAAAAGCCGTTGATGGTGTGCGCCAGGATGCCGCGGCTTTGGGCGCGGCCGTGGTAGCCGACCATCATCACGCCATCGACGCCGCTGTCGACGCCGCTCATCATGCCCAGCAGGCGCGGCTTGCCGAGGATCTGGCTGGCGGCCGGATGCAGCAGGTCGGGCAGCAGGTTGCGGAAACCGCCGTGCGAATCGTTGACCACGATCTCGCTGGCGCCGCCGGCCAGCGCGCCTTCGATCACGGCGTTGGCTTCGGCCGTCATCAGGCGCCGCGCGCGTTCGTATTCGGGATTGCCGGCGCGGGTTTGTTCTATGTTGAAAACGCCTGCAACGCCTTCGATATCAACGGAAATCAGTATCTTCATAGTTTTTTTTTGTTTAGGTCGGCAGCCTGGCTGCCAGGTCGGATAGGGAAAGCCGCTGATGGCCGTCTCGGCCGTTGACGGTTTTTGCGGCAAACAGGGCGTTGACGATGGCTTGCTCGGTGCTGTCGGCTACCGCTTCAAACAGCGGATCGAGCAAGCTGTCGTGCAGGCATGCGCTCTGGCGGATGGCGTCGTGCGGGCGATAAGGCACGGTCTGGGCGGTGGAAAACGCCAGCGCCAGGTCGCCGCTGCCATGGCCGTAGATCGAGCCGGTACGGCCCAGGCCGATGCCGCAGCGGGTCGCCAGCCGTCCCAGCTGGCGCGCGTCCAGCGGCGCATCGGTGGCGACGATCATGATGATGGAACCCATTTCCGGCGCGTCCCCGGTAGCCGTGCGCAGCGCCAGCAGTTGCGCGCCAAGGTGCCGGCCGGCCAGGGTCAGGGCTGGCAGCTTGCCGAAGTTGGACAGCACCAGCGCGCCCACGCAATACTGATTGCCGCCGATCTCGGCGCAGCGCGAGGCGGAACCGATGCCGCCTTTGAGATCGAAGCTGGACATGCCGCGGCCGGCGCCGACCGCGCCTTGCGCAAATTCGGCGGCGGCGGCGGCCAGCGCCTGCTGGTAATGCTCTGGTGCGACGACCATCGCCTGGATGTCGTTCAGGTAGCCGTCGTTGCATTCGAACACCAGCGGGTTGACGGTGGGATCGCTGCGGCCGATCTCGGGATTGCTGTTGATGGCGCAACGGATCTGCGCCATCGCTACGGTGCCGACGGAGAGCGTGTTGGTGAGCGCGATCGGCGTCTCCAGCACGCCCAGTTCCTGCACCTGCAGCAGGCCGATGCTTTTGCCGAAGCCGTTGAATACTGTCGCTGCGGCAGGCAGCTTGTCGCGGAAGAGATCGCCGCCGTGCGGCCGGATCACCGTCACGCCGGTCTGGATGGCGCCTTGCGCCAGGGTAGCATGGCCGACAGTGACGCCAGCGACATCGCTGATGGCGTTGAGCGGGCCGGACGGCAATCTGCCGATGTGGGGAAGGGCTAGCATCAGCGGCGGTCGATCTTGGGATCCAGGGCGTCGCGCAAGCCGTCGCCGAGGAGATTGAAAGCCAGCACCGTCAGGAAAATCGCCAGGCTGGGGAAAATCGCGATATGCGGCGCCGTCATCATGTCGGACCGTGCTTCATTCAGCATCGCGCCCCATTCAGGCATAGGCGGCTGCGCGCCCATGCCGAGGAAGGACAGGCCGGCGGCAGTGATGATGGAAGTGCCGATGCGCATGGTGAAATACACCACCACGCCCGATATCGTGCCAGGGAAGATATGGCGCAGGATGATCGTGAAATCGTTCGCGCCTATGCTGCGCACCGCTTCGATGAAGGTCAGGTGCTTCAGCGCCAGCGTATTGCCGCGCACCAGGCGGGCGAAAGTCGGGATGCTGAAAATCGCCACGGCAAAGATCACGTTGCTCATGCCGCTGCCGAGGATCGCCACGATGCCGATCGCCAGCAAGATGCCGGGAAAGGCGAACAGCACATCGCAGATGCGCATGATGATGCGGTCAGCCCAGCCTTCGTAATAGCCGGCGATCAGGCCGGCAAGGGTGCCGACGACGGCGCCTACCGCCACCGAGAGAAAGCCGGCGGTCAGAGAAATCCGCGTGCCCATCAGGATGCGGCTGAAAATGTCGCGGCCCAGCGAGTCGACGCCGAACCAGTGCGCCAGCGACGGTCCGGCGTTCAAGGCGTCATAGTCGAAATAATTCTCGGCGTCGTAAGGGACTATCCAGGGCGCGGCGATCGCCACCACGATCAGGAACAGCACGAAGCAGCCGGCGGCGACCGCCAGGTGCTGTTTCTTGAACTTGCGCCAGAATTCGCTCCAGGGCGTACGGACGCTGCTCGGCAGGGGCGCGGCAGCGATGGCAGTTGTGGCTGAATGCGCAGGATTGGATGGCGTCGACACGGGCGGCCTCACTTGTAACGGATGCTAGGGTTGATGACGGCGTACAGCACGTCAACCACCAGGTTGATGAAAATGAATTCCAGCGAGAACAGCAGGATCTCGGCCTGGATGATCGGGTAGTCGCGCATTTCGACGGCGTCGATCAGCAAGCGGCCCATGCCGGGCCAGTTGAACACCTTTTCCACCAGGATGGAGCCGCCCAGCAGGAAGCCGAACTGCAAGCCCATCATGGTCACCACCGGAATCAGCGAATTGCGCAGGCAGTGCTTGAGCACCACCACGGTTTCCGACAAGCCTTTGGCGCGCGCGGTGCGGACGAAATCTTCATGCAGGATTTCAATGAAGGAAGAACGGGTAAAGCGCGCCATCACGGCGGCCACCGCGGCGCCCAGCGCCAGCGACGGCAGGATGTAGTGGCGCCAGCTGTCGGCGCCGATGGTCGGCAGCCAGCCCAGCTGGACCGAAAACAGTTCCATCAGCAGCATCCCCAGTGCAAACGAGGGAAAGGAAATGCCGGATACCGCCAGTGTCATGCCAAGCCGGTCAGGCCACTGGTTGCGCCAGACGGCGGAGGCAATGCCGATGATCAGGCCGAACAGCACCGCCCACACCATGCTGGTGACGGTGAGCCAGAAGGTGGGCCAGAAGCGTTCGGCAATTTCAGCGCTGACCGGGCGCTTGCTGCGCAGGGATATGCCGAAATCGCCGCGCAGGGCCTTGCTGAAATAGTTGACGAACTGCTCGGGGAGCGGCCGGTCCAGGCCCAGGTCCTTGCGGATCAGTTCCACCGTTTGCGAGTCGGCCTCGGGACCGGCCACCAGCCGGGCCGGATCGCCCGGCAGCAGATGGACGAATAAGAACACCATTACCGCGACAATCAGCAGGGTTGGTATCAGGCCCGTCAGGCGTTTTAGTACGTAAGGAAACATGGGGTACTCGGGTAGTTGGCCAAATTGCGGCGATAGTATCTGTTTGCTGGCATTCTCTGCTGCGTCTGGGCGGCCCCACCTAGGCGGCCCCATCATTCCCGCGTATGCGGGAATGATGGTGATACGGATGATTACTTCAATTCGATTTCATCGAAATTAAACGAACCGTCCGGCATCACATACACGCCCTTCAGGTTCTTGTTGCGCGCATACAGCAGTTTTTCCGTGACCAGGAAAGCCCAAGGCGCGTCTTTCCAGATTTCGGTCTGCGCATCCTTGTAGAGCGTGGTCTTTTCCGCGCGGTCGGTCGTGGTCAGTGCCTTGGCGATGCCGGCGTCGACTTTCTCGTTCTTGTAGTAAGCCGTGTTGAACAGCTTGGGCGGGAACGATTCCGACGCCAGCAGAGGACGCAGGCCCCAATCGGCTTCACCGGTCGAGGACGACCAGCCGGTATAGTAGATGCGTACCGGTGCGTTGGCGGGAACCGGCGCGCTTTCCACCTTCTCCACGCGTTGGCCTGCTTCCAGCGCCGTCACTTTGGCCTTGATGCCGACTTGCGCCAGCTGCTGCTGCACGAACTGGATGACTTTCTGTGCGGTGGTATTGTTATAGGCCGACCACAATTCGGTTTCAAAGCCGTTCGGATAGCCGGCCTCGGTCAGCAACTGCTTGGCTTTCTTCGGATCATAAGGCCATGGTCCGGTCTTCAGGGCATAGTCGACGCCTTGCGGCAGCACGCCATCCTGTGGCATGGCGTAGCCGCTGAAGGCAACCTTGACCAGCGCTTCCTTGTTGATCGCGTAGTTGATCGCTTGCCGCACTTTCGGATTGTCGAAAGGCTTCTGCAGCATATTCATCGAGAGGTAGCGCTGGATGATGGATGGCGATGAGATCAGGTCCAGGTTCGGCTTGCTTTTCAGCAGTTCGGCCTGCTCGTAAGGCAGCGGGAAGGCGAACTGCGCTTCGCCGGTTTGCATCACGGCGCTGCGGGTATTGTTGTCGACCACCGGTTTCCAGGTGATGCTGTCGACCTTCGGATAGCCCTTTTTCCAGTAGCCGTCGAATTTCACGACTTTCATGTAGTCGGTCTGCTTCCATTCGACGAACTTGAACGGGCCGGTGCCGACCGGATGGAAGCCGATGTCCTTGTTGCCGTACTGTTTCAGCGCCGTTGGCGAAATCATCGCGGCGGAAGAGTGCGCCAGCGTGTTGATGAAGGGCGAGAACGGCTCTTTCAGGGTGATCTTGACTTCGTAGTCGTTGACCGCGTCGATCTTGGCAATGCGGTTGAACAGGTTGAAGCGCTTGAGCTTGTTGTCCGGATTGATGACGCGTTCCAGGTTGACCTTGACGGCGTCTGCCTTGAAATCGGTGCCGTCCTGGAACTTGACGCCCTTGCGCAGGCGGATGGTGTACACCAGGCCGTCCTTGCTGACTTCATAGCCGTCGGCCAGCACGTTGACCAGTTTCAAGTCTTTGTCGAAACCGAACAAGCCTTGGTAGAAGGACTTGATCGCCGCTTGCGACAAGGTATCGTTGCTGTCGTAAGGATCGAGCGTGGTGAAGGTCGAAGCGACCGCCAGCGTGACGTCCTTGGCGGCGAAAGCGTGGCCGGCGGCGAACTGGGCGGTCAGTGCAACCGCGGTGCTGGCGAGGATCTTGCTGAAGTGATCGAAGTTATGAATCGTGCGCATGTGTTACTCCCCTGGTTCAAAAAGTCATTGAAGACAAACAAACGGATAAAGCAAATAAACTCTAACTCTAGTAAGCGCTGGAAATCCGGTGCATCGCCACGAAGTGCCCCGGTCCGACCTGCTGCAGCGGCTCCACCAGCGGCAGGTCGCCGACATTGCGGATCGGGCTTGGAATTTCGCCCGCCAGCACTTCGCGCTGGCGATGGCGCTGCTCGGGATCGGCCACCGGCACTGCCGCCATCAGCTTCCTGGTATACGGATGCTGTGGATTTTCAAAGATGGCGCGGCGCGGACCGATTTCGACGATCTGCCCCAGGTACATCACGGCGACGCGGTGGCTGATGCGCTCCACCACCGCCATGTCGTGCGAGATGAAGATGAAGGAAATGCCCAGCTCGCGCTGCAGGTCCAGCATCAGGTTGACGATCTGCGCCTGGATCGAGACATCCAGCGCTGATACCGACTCATCGGCGATCACGATTTTCGGATTCAATGCCAGGGCGCGGGCGATGCAGATGCGCTGGCGCTGGCCGCCGGAGAATTCGTGGGGATAGCGTTGCGCATGTTCCGGCAGCAAGCCGACCCGTTCCAGCAACGCGGCGACTTTTTCCTGTGCGCCTTCGGCCATGCCGTGCACCAGCAAAGGTTCCATGATGGAGTAGCCGACCGTCAGGCGCGGATCGAGCGAGGCGAACGGGTCCTGGAAAATGAACTGGATTTCGCGCCGCAGCGAGCGCAGTTCGGAACGCGGCAGCGTGGCCAGGTCGCGCCCGCCGAACTCGACGCTGCCGCTGGTGATGTCGACCAGCCGCAACAGCGAACGGCCGGTGGTCGATTTGCCGCAGCCGGATTCGCCCACCAGCGCCAGCGTTTCGCCCGGATAAAGATCGAAACTGATTTGCTCGACCGCGTGCACGCGCTGCTTGACGCGGCTGAAGACGCCGCTCTTGACGTCGAAGCGGGTGGTCAGCTTGCGCACTTTCAGCAAGGGCTGCTGCTGCGGATCGGCGCCCGGAATGCTGCGGATGATTTTTGCCTCGGCTGCCATTTCCGGCGTGACGGCGGCGCCGGCGATGGCGATCCGCTCCGGCCGGTCGGTGCCGTGCATGGCGCCCAGCCGCGGCACCGCCGCCAGCAACGCCTGGGTATAAGGATGCTGTGGCGCTGCAAAGATGGCGTGCACATTGTTTTCTTCGACCTTCTCGCCGCGGCACATGACCACCACGCGGTCGGCGATTTCCGCCACCACGCCCATGTCATGCGTGATGAAGATCACCGCCATCTGCATTTCATCCTGCAATGTACGGATCAGTTGCAGGATCTGCGCCTGTATCGTCACGTCGAGTGCAGTGGTCGGTTCGTCGGCGATCAGCAGCGACGGTTTGCAGGACAGCGCCATGGCGATCATCACACGCTGGCGCATGCCGCCGGACAGCTGGTGCGGATGACGGTCCAGCAACCGGCGCGCTTCCGGGATGCGGACGATTTCCAGCATGCGCAGGGCTTCGGCGCGGGCTTCCGCCATGCTCTTGCCTTGATGCAGGCGGATCGATTCGGCGATCTGTTCGCCCACGGTGAAGACGGGGTTGAGCGAGGTCATCGGCTCCTGGAAAATCATGGCGATTTCCGAACCGCGGATATGCCGCATGGTGCCCTGGCCGGCCGTGGCGAGATCGATGATGCTGCCGTCGCGCCGCTGGAAGTTCATGCTCGCACCGCTGATCCGGCCGCCGCCGTAGTCGATCAGGCGCATGATGGCCTGCGACGACACCGACTTGCCGGAGCCCGATTCGCCAACGATGGCCAGGGTTTCTCCGGCATCGATATGGAAAGACAGGTTGCGCACCGCCTCCACCTTGCGTTCGGAGGTAGTGAAGCCGACGCTCATCTGCTCTACCGTCAGCACCCGGCGGCCTGTTTGCATGTTCATATGATCGCTTCCTGGGGTTGCCATGTTTCTTGAGTGATTATTTGTAAATCGCCGTTACCGGGGCAGCGCCGACCTTGGCGTAGCCGCGGTACATGCCTTCCGTATTGAACGGCAGCGCCACATTGCCCTTGGCGTCGATGGCGATCAGGCCGCCGCGCCCCTGGTAGCGCGGCAGCAGCTCCATCACCACCTGCTGCGCCGCATCCTGCAGCGAGGCGCCGGCGTATTCCATTCTTGCCGAAATGTCGTAGGCCGCCACCGTGCGCATGAACGCTTCGCCGGTGCCGGTCGCCGAAATCGCGGCGGTGCGGTTGTTGGCGTAGCAGCCGGCGCCGATCAGCGGAGAATCGCCGACGCGGCCGACGCGCTTGTTGGTGATGCCGCCGGTGGAGGTAGCCGCGGCCAGGTTGCCATGCAGGTCGAGGGCGACCGCGCCGACCGTGCCGAACTTGTCGTCCGGGTCGATCGGGGCGATCTCCGTTGCCGCCTGGCTGGCGGCGTCGTGGTCGAGCAGCAGCATGCCTTCCTGCTTGCGCGCGCGCAGCCATTGAGCGTGGCGCGCTTCGGTATGAAAGTATTCGGGCGCCACCAGCTCGGCGCCGTGCTGGGCGACAAACTCTTCGGCGCCGGCGCCGACCAGCAAGATGTGTTCGCTGTGTTCCATGACCGCGCGCGCGGCCAGTATCGGGTTGCGCACGCGGGCGACGTTGGCAATCGCGCCGGCGCCTAGCGTGGCGCCGTCCATGATCGCGGCGTCCAGCTCATGCGTGCCGGCATGGGTGTAGACCGCGCCCTTGCCGGCGTTGAACAGCGGGCAGTCTTCCAGCATGCTGACGGCCTTGGCGACCGCGTCCAGCGCGCTGCCGCCGGCCGCCAGGATGCTCTGGCCGGCGGTCAGGATTTCTGCCAGGGCGTCGTGATAAGCCTGCTCCTGCTCAGTGTTCATGGCGCTGCGCAAGATGGTGCCGGCGCCGCCGTGGATGGCGATGGTGGCGATGTTGTTTGAGGTGGTCACGTTATTTTGCTTTCGCTGCTGATTTGATGGTTGCTGTGGTGGTCGCTGTTCTGCCGCTCTTGTTCTTCATCTTGGACGGGTTGACGCCATCCGCGTGATAGAGCCAGGGCAGCACCGCCTCGGTCATTTTGGACGCCGCATGCACCGAGCGGTTGGCGCGATGCGCGACCGCGTCGCACACTGCCTGGATCAAGGACAAGGCAGCGGCGTCGGAGGTCGGCGACAACTGGCGTTCGGTTTGCGCGTACAGGGTGACGTCCGCCAGCGGCACCAGCGGCGAGGTCGGGTTGTCGGTAAATGCCAGCACTTGCGCGGCGCGCTCCTTGGCGCGCGTGGTCAGCGTCACGGTATCGGTGACATAGCGCGGGAAAGCAAGTGCGATCACCAGGTCGCGCTGGTCCAGCTTGAAGAACTGGCGGCCGGCTTGCGAAGGACCGCCGGGGCCGGCTACCGACTGCACCGTGCGGCAATACGGTTCCAGCGCATGCGCCATGATGCCGGCCAGGAAAGCGCTGGCGCCGAAGCCCAGTATGAAAATCCGTTCGGCATTGAGGATCATGCTGACCGCCTGGTCGCACTGCTGAGGCGCGAGGGCGCGGCGGGTGGCTTCCAGGTTCTGCATGTCGGCGCCGAGGGCGGCGGCGACGATTTCAGCGCTGCTGGCAGGGCGCTGCACCTGGTCGCGCAGTTTTTCCACCGGCGCCAGCGAAGATGCAAAGTCCAGCACCAGCGCGGCGCGGAATGCGGGATAGCCGTCGAACGAGAGCGCATGGGCGAAACGGTTGGCGGTCGCCAGCGAGATGCCGACCACGTCGGCCAGTTCGTCGATAGTCATGGTGGCGGCGCGAAACACGTTCGCAAGGACGTAGTCAGCCGCCTTGCGGTGCGCTTTCGAGAGCGCCGGATAGGCTTTGCCTATACGTGCGGCAACCGCGCTTTCGCGTTGCCATGCTGTGACTGCGGCGTGCTGCATTGACTATCCCCAGTGAATGATTTTTATATTTTGTGTAAATATATTTTCATTTTCTCTGCAAGTAAAGGAAATTTATTTTCTTTTTTAAGATGTGTATTTTGTGGCATCGAATCTGCGCACATGTGGTGCAGAGACGGCTCGCGGGCGTTGCAGGAATGCGGCTTTGCACCATTTTTGCATCGCACCTGTCTGCAATGGTGCGCCTTCAAGCAGCGGAAGAAAAGAGGCAATATTGACAGCTGACAGACCGTATGGCGATGACAGCGCAGAGACAGCTGCTTGCGTGTATTCTTCTTGCCACGCGCCTCATAGGGCGCAGTAAGCGCACATACTATTTCGGAGAAGAGAATGAGTGAAAACGTAGAGGGCTTGCGTCAGCGCCTGATCCGCAACTTCAATACCGTCCCCACCGCGCACGACGTGCGCGAGCCTTTATACGATTCGCTCTGCGCGCGCCTGGCGACCGGCACGGCGGCGCAGAAGCTGGGCGCCAGCATAGATACGGTCGCCCCCGGAAAAATCTCCTGCCCGTATCACTTCCATTACGCGCAAGAGGAAATGTTCATCATCCTTGAGGGCAGCGGTTCGCTCAGGGTCGCGGGAGAAATGCTGGCGCTGGTCAGCGGCGACATCGTCTTCATTCCGCCCGGCCCGGAGTATCCGCACCAGATAGTGAATACCTCTGACCAGCCTCTGAAGTATCTCTCGGTGAGCACCAGGGAGCAGCCCGAGGTATGCGAATACCCCGATTCCGGCAAGTTCCTGGCGACCGCGTCCGCCGGCGGCGAACGGGTCTTCGATGTGATCCAGCGCGCTGAAAACGACCTGGACTATTGGGATGGCGAGCCTTGAAAAATAAGGCTGGATGGATCAGGCAGCCGCGTTGCTGTTCTGGTCCAGGCCGACATCGCTGTTGGCCGCATTGTAGATTTCCAGGTCCAGCAAGCCTTCTTCCTTGGCCACCAGCACCGGCACCAGCATCTGCCCGGTGACGTTGGTCATGGTGCGCATCATGTCGAGGATGCGGTCGATTGCCACCAGGTAGCCGATCCCTTCCAGCGGCAGGCCGGCCGAACTCAGCACCAGGGTCACCATCACGATCGCCGTGCCGGGCACGCCGGCGGTGCCGAAGGAGCCGAGCACGGACGCCAGCATGATGATGAAATACTGCGACATGTCGAGGTGCAGGCCGAAGTACTGGGCCACGAAAATCGAAGCGATCGCCGGATAGATGGCGCCGCAGCCGTCCATCTTGATGCTGGCCCCGAGCGGCACCGCGAACGCCGCATATTCCTGCTTGACGCCGAGGTTATGCACCACGCTGCGCAAGGCGATCGGCATGGAAGCAAAGCTGGAGGAGCTGGTGAACGCCACTTGCATGGCCGGGAAAGCGCCGCGGAAAAAGCGGACCGGATTCAGGCGATGGGTCAGCAGCAGGCCGCCGTACACCACCACGATATGCAGCGCGCAAGCCAGGTACAGGGTGAAGACGAAATTCCCCAGCGGCAGCAGGCGTTCGAAGCCGTAGGAACCGACCAGCGCGGCGATCAGGCCGAAGGTGCCGAGCGGCGTCATTTCCAGCACGAAGCGGGTGATCTGGATCATGGCGCTGCTGGCTTCGCCCATCAATTCGCGCACTTGCTTGACCTTGTCGCCCAGCTTGACCAGCGCCATGCCCAATAGCGCGGCAAAGAAGATCACCTGCAGGATCTTGCCTTCGGACAGCGCCTTGAACGGATTCGACGGCACCACGTCCAGCAGCACCTGGATCGGCGTCGGCACTTCGCGCACCGTGTAATCGGCAGCGATAGCCAGCTGGCCAAGGTTCTGGCCGGGATTGGTAAAGCTGGCGACCGCCAGGCCGACGCCGACCGCCAGCACGGCGGTGACGGCAAACCAGAGGAAGGTCTTGCCGCCCAGCGCCGCCACGCTCTTCATGCCATGCAGGCTGGAGATGCTGTTGGTCACAGCAAAGAACACCAGCGGCACGGCGATCATCTTGATCAGCGTGACGTACAGCTTGCCGAGCGGGCCGAACCAGGTTTCGGCCGGCGCCCCTACCAGCCAGCCGGCCAGCGCGCCAAGCACGAAGCCGCCCAGCACGCGCTGCCAAAAGGGAATGCGGAACCAGAGAGAAAAAATATTCATAGAGTAATCGAGAGATAAGGAGCGTCTTGCTGCAACGCGAATGGCGAGAGTATGGCAGGCCTGCGGCAGGCGCGTAAACCAAGCAAGCCCGCCGGGCAAGCCCGGAGTATCCGGGCTTGCTTGGGCCGCGTCCAATATTTTTTTGCACTATCTATATGCCTGATTGTTCTATTGATAACTGCCTTGTCGATGAACAATCTCGTCATCCGAAGCACACGGCATATGCCGCCAGCCCGTGTTGGTATATCAGATCGCAGCAATACTGCTGAGGCTGGCCGGTGCGCAGCAGGTTGAATCGCCGTGGCGTCGACGGCGTTGTCGGGCAACACCGCTGCCACGCGACGGCGGCAATGCATCAGTATCGATTCCTGCCGGATTTTTTCGATGGCAGCGGTTGCACCGCCTGCAGCACCTATGCCGTGGGCAGAAAATGCGACGCTAAATGGCAACAACATCGATAAAGATGGCCAGTCCCGAAGCATTTCAGATTTATCCCATATCTCCTTGGCTTGCTTGTTTATAAAATTTTCATTTTGTAATTCGAGCAACCCATGAGGGCAAATACCCCAGATCAAAACCTGTCCGGCGTCATAAAGGGAATGGGAGCGGCACTGCTGCTTGCTGCGACTATTCAGGAGGCGTACGCACAGGCTGGGCCTGTGCCGGGCGATGAAGCATGGCGCCTCCCCCGCTCCGCGGAAGTGATTCAAACTCCCGCAAGTGAAGAGCAGCGCCGCCGCAGCCAGGCGGAAGCGCAAGAGCGCCAGCGGCAGCAGCAGGCGCCGAATGTGAATCTGCAAGGCGCAGTCCCGGCAGAAGCCGCGGACACGCTGACGCTGCCGGCCGAATCTCCCTGCTTCACGATCCAGCAATTCGTTCTCGACGTACCTGGCCAGTTGCCGCCGGAAATCCGGCTGGCCGGCGCCAGCGATCTGCCGCACGCTCCCTTCCGATTTGCTCAGGACTATCTGCATAGCTATGCGGGGGCCTGCATCGGCAAGGAGGGCCTGAATCTGATCGTCAAGCGGCTGACTCAGCAGATCCTCGGCAAAGGCTACAGCACCACGCGCGTGGGCATTCCCGAACAGGACCTGGCCAGCGGTACGTTGAAACTGGCGTTGGTGCCAGGTGTGATCCGGGCGATCCGCTTTGCCGATCCCAGCCTCTACGGCAGCTGGCGCAACGCATTCCCGACAAGTGCCGGCGCGCTACTCAACCTGCGCGACCTGGAACAGGGGCTGGAGCAGATGAAGCGCGTACCCAGTCAAGACGTCGACATGCAAATCGTACCCGGTGAAGTTCCGGGGGAGAGCGACGTGGTGATCGACGCTGAACGCAGCACGCCGTGGAAGCTGACCGGCACGCTCGACGACAGCGGCGCCAAGGGTACCGGCAAGCTGCAAGCCGGCCTCAATCTGGCCATCGACAATCCGCTCGGCTTGTCCGACATGTTCAACATTGGCATGAGTAGCGATGCCGACCGCAAGGCCGATCAGCGCGGCACCAGCGGCAACAATGTCTATTACGCGATCCCGGCCGGCTACTGGAATTATTCGATATCCGGAAGCACCTACGATTATCACCAGAAAATCGCCGGCAGCAACGAAGATTTCGTCTCCAGCGGCAAGTCGCGCAATCTGGAATTCAAGGTTGCGCAATTATTCCAGCGCGATCAAGTACAAAAGAACAGCTGGCAATTCAAGATCGGCAAGCGCTGGAGCCATGCCTATATTGACGATACGGAAATCGCCGTCCAGCAGCGCAACACCACCGTCGCTGAACTGGGCTGGGTGCATAAGCATTATTTCGGCGATGCCCAGCTTGATCTGACCTTGGCCAACCGCTGGGGCGTCTCCTGGTTCAACGGCCAAGCGGATCCAGACAATCGCGAACCCGGTTCGCCCACCTTTCGCTACACCCTGCAAACCATCGATGCCGCCTTGAGCCTGCCATTCAGGGTCGCGGGCCAGCCGTTGACTTACATCGGCACCCTGCGCGGCCAGAATACCCGTTCGCCGTTGTACCTGACCGATCAATTGAGCATCGGCAATCGCTACACGGTGCGCGGTTTCGACGGCGAACTGACGCTGGCCGCAGAACGCGGGTTCTTTGTGCGCAATGAACTCGACATCCCGCTGGCTCAAAGCGGCCAATCGGCTTATGTCGGCATCGATTACGGCCAAGTGTATGGCCCGAGCGTGCAATACCTGATCGGCAACAAGCTGGCCGGCGCCGCAGTTGGCGTGCGCGGCGGCCTGCCCGGCTTAACTTACGACATCTTTTCCAGCTGGTCGCTGTACAAACCCGCGGAATTTAAAACGGCGGCGCCCGCGATCGGCTTCAGCCTGACCTTTCAATACTGACGGCGAGACCTGACCGTCCGCCATTTAACCGCCGATTCACCGTATCCGATTTGGAGTAAGCATGAACAAGCAAGCCTACCGTGTCATTTTCAATAGAGCCCGCGGGATGTTGATGGTCGTTGCAGAAAATGCGTCGCGGCAGGGCAAAGGCGCAGCAGGCGATAGCGATGCGCGTATCAGCGCGTTGCCGCTGATGCGTTTTGCACCACTAGGCTTGATGGTGGCGGCGTTGTTCGGCCACGTCACGGTAGTGCAGGCGCAAATGGTGGCCTACAAGAATGGCGGTCCGCGCCCCACCATCGATCAGAGCGCCAATGGCCGTCCGCTGGTGCAGATTGTCACGCCCAATGCGGCAGGCGTGAGCCACAATCGCTACGATCAGTACAACGTTGACAGCAACGGCGTGATTCTCAACAACACCCGCACCGCCACGCAGACCCAGCTGGGCGGCTATATCGACGGCAATCCGAATCTGGCGGGCGGCAGCGCCAGAATCGTCCTCAATGAAGTCATGGGCAGCGGCCGCAGCCAATTGAACGGCTACACAGAAGTGGCCGGACAGCGCGCCGAGGTGATCATCGCCAATCCGAACGGCATCACCTGCTCCGGCTGCGGCTTCATCAATACCAGCCGTGGCGTACTGACTACCGGTACGCCGGTGTTTGGCGGCGATGGCAGCCTGGGCGCCTTGCGCGTCACGCGCGGCGATATTCAAATCAACGGCATGAACGCCGGTAATACGGACCAGACCGACCTGATCGCCCGCAGCGTCCAGGTCAACGGCCAGCTGTGGGCCAATAGCCTCCATGTTGTCACTGGCGCGAATCAAGTCAACTACGGCGATCTGGGCGTGCAAGTGATCCAGGGTGAAGGCGTTGTGCCGTCGGTCGGTATCGATGTGGCGGCGTTGGGCGGCATGTATGCCGGCAAGATCATGCTCAAGGGAACCGAGCAAGGCGTCGGCGTGGTCAGCGCCGGCAATATCGCTGCATCCGCAGGCGACGTGACCATCGACAGCGCCGGTCTGGTGAAACTCAGCGGCGCCACCAATGCCAGCGGCAACATCGTGTTGCGCAGCGATGCCGATGTCAGCAATGACGGCACCTTGTACGCTAGGCAGGCGATCCATATCGGGAATGCCGGACAAATGCGCAACAGCGGCACCATCGCCGCCGGAGCGGATGTCAACCTGCGTGCCGGCAGTATCGATTCGAGCGGAACGCTTGGGGCCGGGATCGATGCCAACGGGCTGGCCAGCCAGCCCGGCAGTCTCGCCCTGGTCGCCGACGGCGCGGTTGCCGCTGTGGGACAGAACACTGCAACCGGTCACATCGGCATCCAGGGCGCCAGTCTCAATCTGGCGGGAGCGCGCACCACTGCCGGCGGCAATGTCGACCTGACAGCCACGGCCGGGGATATCGATCATGCCGGCGCCAGCCTGCTTGCCGGCGACGGCAGCAATGTCAGCGCCGCTGGCGCGCTTAATAACAGGCAAGGCGAGATCAATGCCAATCAGCTGAACATCCATGCCGCCAATCTGGACAACCGGCAGGGCCGGCTGATCCAGACCGGCGCGGCTGGCGGCAGCGTTGACGTTGCCGACACGCTCGACAATCGCAACGGCGGCATGTTGCAGACCAACGGCGACGATCTGACCCTGACACCGCAAACACTGCTCAACGACAGCGGGACCATTGCCCATGCCGGCAAGGGTATGCTGACCATCGGTAGCGGCGCCATCGGCAGCCTCTCCAACCAGGGCGGCAGCATTGGCGGCAACGGTCAACTGAAGGTGGCGATGGCCGCCGTCAACAACCAGTCAGGCAAGCTATTCGCAGCGCGGCAGGCAGAGATTCGGAGCGGCAACCTCAATAACAGCGGCGGCTATGTTGGCGCCGCCAGCTTGCATCTGGCGAGCGCCACGATCAATAACCAGGGCGGTACGGTCGAGAGCAGCGCCGGTGACCTCACAGTGAGCGGAACTGACTTAGTCAACGATGGCGGCACCTTGCAAAGCCTGGGCGGCAACCTCGCGCTCGACAACAACGGCAACCTGAGCAACCGCAGCGGCGGCTTCATCGGCAGCAGCGCGGCACTCACCTTGCGCGCCGGCAGTATCGATAATGCCGGCGGCGCGATCTACGGCGCTGGAGGCGTCAGCCTGGCCAGCGCCGGCGAATTCAACAATGACGGCGGCGCCATCCAAAGCGATGCCGATGCCAGCCTCCAGGCCGGCGGCGCCCTCAGCAACCAGGGCGGCCGCATCGAAACCAACGGCAGCACGGCATCCCTGTCGCTCGCGGCAGGCACGCTCGACAATAGCGCCGGGCGCATCGCCAACGCCGGTACCGGGACGACGTCGATGCGCAGCGCACATATCAGCAACGCCGGCGGCGTCCTCGGCGGCAACGGCGACGTCACGCTCACGGCCAACGCTTTGGACAACAGCCGGCAAGGCCAGGTCATTGCAAGCGGCAACCTTGCCCTCCATATCAGCAATATGCTCAACAACAGTGCCGGCAAGTTGTACGCCGGCCGGTCGCTGGCGTTCGATCAAGCCGGCGCCGTCATCGACAACAGCAACGGCAGCATCAGCGCGGACGGCAATATCGTTCTGCACAGCGCCAGTCTCGACAACAGCAGCGGCAGCATCGTGACCGGCAGCGGCAATATCGATCTGCAGCAAAGCGGCGTGATCGCCAACCACGCCGGCCAGATCGCTGCCGCTACGGACCTGGATCTTGCCGCCGGCACCCTCACCGGCGATGGCACGGTGATAGCAGGGCACGACGCCGAACTCAGCCTGCAAGGCGACTACATCCATAGCGCTGCCAATCGCATCACGGCCAACCGCAACCTGCAACTGAACGCCACCGGCGCATTGACCAACAACGGCACCTTGCAAGCCGCGGATGGCCTCACGCTCACCGCAGGCAACATCATCAACGCCCAAAGTGCGCTCATCAACAGCGGCGCCACCGTCTTGCTGGCGCAGCAGAATCTGCTGAACCAGGGCCGCATCTATGGCGATGGCATCGCCCTGTCGGCAGCGACGCTGACCAACGATGCCGACGCCGTTATCGCTTCCCGCAACACCCTCCACATCGGTGCCGCTACCATCGTCAATCGCGAGCATGCACTGCTCGCCAGTTTAGGCGACATGGCCATCGGCGGCGCGCTCGATGCCAATCAGCAAGCCACCGGACAGGCCGCCACGATCACGAACAGTTCCGCTACTATCGATGCCGGAGGCAATCTGTCGCTGCACAGCGCCAGTCTGCTCAACCAGAATGCGCATTTCAGCACCGAAGAACAGATCGATCCGACCAAGACTGTGCGCGTCACCGAATACCGTTCCTGGAACAGCGATACCTGGTACCGCGCCGATCAGGTCAGCTGGAGCGACAGCGGCGACGGCGGCATCGTACTGGTGCTGCCGGACGGGAGTCGTTTCGAGAAATTCTACAAGCGCGACTACACCCTGACCGTGTCCCAGACCGTGGTCAAGAACAGCGATCCCGGCAAGATCAGCGTTGGCGGCAACCTGCTCCTGTCCGGCAACGTCGCCAACGATAAAAGCACCATCATCGCCGGCGGCACGATCTCGGGCCAGACCGGCCACATCGCCAACATCGGCGCCACCGGCACCGTCAACCCGGTGCAGTACATGACCGCCGGGGAGAACTACTATCACTGGGTCAGCGGCAGTTCGCACGACAACCACTACACCTACGACAACAACGGCCAGGCCTATGATGTTGCGCTGCCGGCGACGGACATTGCGCTGCCGGTCTGGTCGCTGCAGGAGAACACAAATCCCGGCCATGGCGACAACCCGGCCACGGGCCAGCAGGTCGGTCCGAGCCAGCTGCCCGGCGCCACAGGCGGCAGCCTCGGCAGCAATCAAGGCGGTCCGGGCATGAGCGGCACTCAGCAAAGCGTCGCCGGCCCTGACGGCCAGCTGCCCAATCTGCAATTGCCGACCAGCCAGCTCTATCAACTGCACCCGCTGCCGGGCCAGCCGTACCTGATCGTGACCGACCCCGCCTTTACCAGCTATCAGCAGTTTCTCAGCAGCGACTACCTGCTGGGCCGGCTCGGCATCGATCCGCAAGCAGTGCATAAGCGCCTGGGCGACGGCTATTACGAACAACAGCTGATCACCAACCAGGTCGCGCAACTGACGGGACGGCGCTACCTGGACGGCTACAACAGCAACGAAGACGCCTACCGCGCATTGATGGATGCCGGCGTGGCCACTGCCCAGCAGTTCCAGCTGACGCCCGGCGTCGCCCTGAACGATGCGCAAATGGCAGCGCTGACGTCCGATATCGTCTGGCTGGTGACGCAGACGGTGACGCTGCCCGACGGCAGCAGCACGGAAGTGCTGGCGCCGGTCCTGTACCTGGCGCGGACCAATGCCGGCGACGTGCGCGCCGACGGCGCCCTGATTGCCGGCCAGAACATCGATCTGAGCATCAACGGCTCACTGGCCAACGGCGGCACGCTGCAGGCCGGCAGCAACCTGATCGTCAATGCCAGCGGCGACATCAGCAACAGCGGCCGCCTGCAAAGCACGGCCAAGGACGGCACCGTCATCCTCGCTGCGCAAAACGACGTGCGCAGCAGCGGCAGCATCAGCGGCAACCGGGTCGGCATCCTGGCCGGGCGCGACATCGACCTCGCCAGCACCACCAGCTCTGCGACCAGTAAAAACGGCACCAATATTGGCCTGAACCAGATCGCCAGTGTCAACGCCGATCAGTTGTCGATGCTGGCCGGGCGCGACATGAACCTGGCCGCCGCCGATATCAACACCACGGCAGATGCCAGCCTGACAGCCGGACGTGATCTGAGCCTGACGACAGTCAAGACGCAGAACGGCTACAACGTCACCTACAATGCCGACAATCATCTCTATGAGAACCGGACGCAGGTCAACGGCACGCAGATCCAAAGCGGCGGTAACCTGACCTTGGCCGCCGGCCAGGATATCAATGCGGCGGCGGCTTATGCCAATGCCGGCGGCCAGTTGACGGCTGTTGCCGGCCGCGATGTCCATATCGGCACGGCAGAGCAAACCAGCAGCGTCGATCAGGCAATCTACACGACCTCCAAAGGTATGATGTCGTCGTCCTCCAGCCGCTCGCAGCGCAACGACAATGTGACGCAGGCAATCGGCAGCAGCTTCACCGGCAATGGCATCGCTATCCAATCCGGGCGCGACACCACGGTGCAGGGCAGTCAAGTCATTGCCCAGGGTGATATGAGTCTGAATGCGGGACGTGATCTGAACATCGTCAGCGCCCAGCAAACCAGTCAGAACAGTTTCTCCGTTGAAGAAAAGAAATCCGGTTTCTCGGGCAGCGTGATGACTGGCGTCAGCTACGGTAAGAGCACGCAAGACATGCGCCAGAACGGCAAGAGCGTCAGTCAGATCGGCAGTGACATCAGCGGTGCCAATGTGCGTACCAACAGCGGGCGCGATACCACCATCACCGCCAGCACCATCACGGCCGATAAAGATGTCGTCATCTACGCCGGACGCGATATCAACGTCCTGGCGGCGGCCAATACGCAAAGCGTGCAGAACGACAGTCACAGCAGTGGCACCAGTATCGGCATCATGGGCGGTTTGAATGGCCGTTTCACCAATTTCAGTCAAACCTCGGCTACACAGAGCGGTAGTGGCAACAGCATGGTGCAAAGCACCAGCCTGATCTCGGCCAATGGCGGCAATCTGAGCATGCAGGCCGGACTGGACAGCCAATATAAAGGCACAGGCCAAGGCAATGTCACCACGCAAGGTGCGGAACTGCTTGCGCGTGACCGGCTCAGCATCGGCGGTAACGCCGTTGATTTGCAGGCGATTCAGGACAGCAGCGCGAACCAGTTCCATGCCAACAGCCGCAGCGTCACCTTAGGCAGTAGCCTGACCGGCACCGTTGGTGGAGCCGTGACCGGCATCGGCGATAGAATGACGGCTTCGCAAAATACCAGTAATGACAGGCTCCAGGGCGCGCTGGCGCTCAAAGCCGGTTACGATACTTACAAGCTGGCCGGCGCACTGCCCGGCGCCGTCGTTGCAGCCAAGGACAGTATCTCAGCCACGCAGAACGCCCTTGCCGGACCGAACTCTGATGCCCCACCCGGCACCGGCGGCGCCGGTTTCGGCATCAGCGTCAACCTCGGCGCCAGCCAAAGCCGGCAGGATAGCCAGAATAGCGCTAGTCAGGCGCGCGGCACGACAGCGCAAGCCGGCAGTATTGACATCACCGCCAGAGAGGGTGATATCAACATGGAAGGCGCCAAGCTGCAGGCACGGGATATCAGTCTCGACGCTGCCAGAAATATCAATCTGATTGCCGCAAAAAACACCGCTGATCTGCAATCAAGCAACAGCGGCAGCAGCGCTGGTATTGGCGCCACGCTAGGCTCCAACGGTCAGCAGACCGGCCTGAGTTTCCAGGTCGGCGCTTCGGTCGCCAAGGGCCACGCCAACGGCAGCGAGACGACCTACGATAATACGCAGATCAGCGCCAGCAACCAATTGAGCGTCAAGAGCGGTGGCGATCTCAACATGATGGGTGCGCAACTGGCCGGCAACCAGGTGACGGCCGATATCGGCGGCAATCTGAACGTCTGGACCCTGCAAGATAAAAGCAACTTTGACGGCAAGCAGGAAAGCGGTGGTTTCAGCTTGAGCATTTGCGTACCGCCTATCTGCACAGGCCAGATGGTCAGCGGCAGCGTTAGCTATACCAATCAAACGGTCGATCACAACTATCAAAGTGCGGTCGGCCAAAGCGGTATCGCTGCCGGCAGTGGCGGCTTCGATATCAAGGTCAAAGGCAACACCGACCTGGTGGGTGCAGCCATTACCAGTACGGCAGACAAAGACAAGAACAACCTGCAAACGGCCAGCTTGACCAGCAGCGATCTGGCCAACAGCCAGCACACCAGTTCGTCCAGCGTCAGTGCCGGCGCCTCGACTGGCAGCATCGTCAGCAATATTACGGGCAATGCGCTGGGTAACCTGAACAGCGGCCTCGGCATGCCAGAGAATGGCGACCAAAGCAGCAGCACCAGCAGCGTCATCAGCCCGGCCAAGATCGTCATCACCGGCACCGGCGATAAAGAGAAGGATGCCCAAAGCCAGGCCACCGCAGACACGCTCACCAGCCGCGACGCGGCGACGGCGAACGAAGCGCTGGCCAACACACTGACGCTGCAACAAGCGCAGGATCTGCAAGCGCGGCAACAACAGGCCCAAGAAAACCAACAAGCCGCCGGATTGGTCGGTTCGGTCTTGACCAATATCGTGGGAGACGTCGCCAAGAACAACAACTGGCCAGATGGCTCCCTTGAGAAAATAGCCCTGCACGGCATGGTCGGCGTGATCGAAGCGAAGATCGGCGGCAGCAGCACCGCCGGCGGTCTGGCGGCCGGCATGGGCTACGAAGCGATGGTGCCGGCGATGAGCGAGTATCTGGTCAGTCAGGGCTATCAGCCTGGCACGCAAGCTTTCAACGACATGATGAACCTGGGCGCGACGCTGGTGGGTGCGGCCTCGGGGATGCTGGCTGGCGGAAGTGTGCAGAGTGCTGCGGCTGGGGCGAATATTGGGTTGGTTGCGGATCGGAATAATCGGCAGTTGCATCCGAGTGAGAAAGAGCTTGCCAAGACGCTGGCGCAAAACAGTAACGGAAAATACACGGTGGAACAGGTCGAAGATCAAATGCGCGGCATGTCCATGACAACCAATGGTAAAACGGAAGCAGGAAAGCCAGATGTCATTATTGGCACGAATCTTGGTGATGGAAAATGGATCATGGCAGGCACGACGGCCTACGGCACTATTCTGGCGACTAGTCCCAATCCCGTGGCTGCTGCTGGGGCTGCAACACAGTTTGCCATTGCTAGTTCGGCGACTGTAGTTGGATTGGGAGCTGGTGCATTGGAACAATTGTTGCGGCCTAATTTGGGGCAGGTTTGGGTTGGTGGCGGGGTTGATTTATTTACTGGCTCCTTGGGAAATAAATTTCCGTTACTTAGCCCAGCTTTTACTGAATTTGGCGAGGTAATAAAAAATACGACTCCGGCGAACAATCTGCAAAACACAATGAACAATACAGGGAAAAAATGAAATTAATAAGAGATGGGAATTTTTCTCCTTGGTTTAGAATTTTTCTCGCATTTGGTGGTCTGTTCATAATGTATCTGTCATATCAATTTTTGACAGAAATATGGATGTATTTAGGATTGACATCAGGGCTTGCTATAGGGGCTATTGGTGCATATGCGGAAAAAGCAAATGCACTTAAATTAAAACCCTTTGACAACACCTATAAAAAAGCCAAAGACAGCTACAAAGAAGAAGCAGAAAAAAATAATCAAGCGAGGTGAGCCGTTGTGTTCGCACAAATCAGGATCTCGTCTGAATCGGAGGCGGCGAAATCATGCCGTACCTGGGCCGCTTATCGAGGTACCTTATTGATAATTTTTAAAAGCATTAACCGAAGCAGACCGCATAAGCCGGCGGCAGGTTGCTGCTTAGCGCTTGCCAGGTATCGCCGCCATTTTCGGATAGCCAGACGCCGCCGGTGGTGGACGCCATCAGCAGGGTGCGGCCATCGTCCGCCACCGCCAGCCCGTGCCGGTATATCAGGTCGTAGCAATGCTGCTGAGGCAGGCCGGTGCGCAGCACGCTGAACGACTTTCCGCCGTCGACAGTGCGCGTGACCGCCAGTGCCGCATCGACCGGGATGCGCGTCTGATCGGCCACGGCAGGGACGAACCAGGCGGTGTCGCCATCGTTCGGATGGACCGCTACCGCGAAGCCGAAATTCGATAATGGCACTTCGGTGATTTCCTGCCAGTCGGCGCCGGCATTGGTCGAGCGCCAGATGCCGTTATGATGCTGGCACCACAATTTATCCGGTGCGCCTGCGGCCCGCGCAATCCGATGCGGGTCCTGGATCCGCTGGTCGTCGGCCCGTTCGGGCGGCATGTAAGTGGCGCGCATGCCTTTGGCGCTGGGCGACCAGCTGGCGCCACCGTCGTGCGTGACCCAGGCGCCGCCGCAGGAAATGCCGACCAGGATATGGCGGCTGTCGCGCGGATCGACGCAGATGCTGTGCAGGCCCGGCACGTCGTAGCCGCCGCCGAACCATTCGCTGCGCTCGGGAGCCTCCCACAAAGATTGCACCAAAGTCCATGAAGCGCCACGGTCGGGCGAGCGGAACAAGCCGCCCGGCAGGGTGCCTGCCCAGAGCACGCCAGGCTCGTCGGCGCCGCCGCAAGCCAGCGACCAGATGAACCTGAGCGTCCAGTCAACCGGGTCCGCACTGTCTGCCGGCTTGATGGGATAGCTGGGAGCGGCAATTTCCGTCCACTGCTCGGAACCGGCATCGCGGCGATGCAGTTTCACGCCGAAGTGCCCGAGATTGAGTGCTGCGTAAAGCGATCCGTCGCGCGGATCCGGCAACATCATCGTGACCGGCTCGCCGAGAAACGCAGTGGCCGCGAAGTCCCATTTTCCTGCGCGGCGCACCAGTTCGAACAATCCCTTGCGAGTGGCAATCCAGGCGCGGTCACTCATGATCAACCTCCAGAAAGTGCTTGCAGAACGTGAACCGTACTTCCGGTCCCGAGCGGGACGTCAAGGTGGATACGGTCACGCACGGTATGGCCGTCGATGAAAACGGCGACATTCGGGCGCAGCCGGCCCTGGTCATCGAGCACATAGCTGCGCAGGCGCGGATTGGCCGAGAACGCATTCTCCAGTCCGGCACGCAGGGTGGCGGCATCGGTGTGAATCTCCGGCACGTCGGTAAAACGCGCCAGCTGGGGGGTAAAAATGAGAGTCGCCATGGCTTCTCCGGGGTAGTCGGGCGAGGTCGTTTCGTACTTGAACTGCCGGGCAGACGGGGTCGTCCGCAGGAAGAATATTTTGATATGAAAAGCAGAAATAAGCTATCTCAATTTCAGATTCGGCTCATATACGCTCCCGCGGCTATCTCTTAGCATTTTAGTCATATAGCAGAGCGCTTCCGATCCAGCCGGGATTACAAGGCGCCACAAAAAAGATTCGCACTGCACCCGCAGGCTGTGCGGATGTTCATAAATAAAAACCACCTTAGGAGCAGAAAATGAGAGAACGCATTGCCACATTTCCAAAATTGATAACCTTTTCCGTCATTGCAGCATTGGCGGCTCCTGTGATGGCGCAGCAAGCCGGCGATACGATCGTTAGTGCCGGATGGGCGCATATTTCACCGCAAGATTCCAGCGAGCCGCTGAAAATCAGCGGCAACGCAATCCACGACTCCGGCGCCGGTGTCGCCAACGCCGATACCCTGGCTTTGCAAATCACACATTTCCTGACCGATCATTTCGCCATCACGGCCGATATGGGAATGCCGCCGACATTCAAGCTTGCCGGCGAAGGGGCGTTGGAGAGAGTCGGGCAAATCGGCACAGCCAAGCTGTGGAGCCCGGCTTTGCTGGCCAAGTATTATTTCGGCGATGCCCAGAGCAAATTCCGGCCCTTCGTCGGAGTCGGGGCCGCCTACGTCTGGTACTCCGATATCAGGACCACGGATAAATTCGTCCAGACTCTCAGCGGGATGACGGCCGGTAATACGAGCAGCCCTACCAGCGTGAGTCTGAGCAATTCGCTGGCGCCGGTCGCCAATATTGGTCTCGCTTACAATTTCGACAAAAACTGGTCTGCGAATTTTTCAGTGTCATACGTGAAATTGAAAACTGCGGCCGACCTGACTACGCAAACCCCTGCTGGTCCGGTGTACAGCACGACCAAGCTGACGCTGGATCCAATCGTTACGCTGTTGACTGTCGGTTATCGTTTCTGATTTTCTGCTTTTGGCTCGGCGCATGGATCAATAAAGAGAGCGTCTTTTTCTATCTGAGAGTGTCCGTGCTGCATTTTCCGGTCGGGCCTGGGGCTGAAACTTACTCTTCCGCTGCGGCAGGTCAGCCGCATTGCCGATGGGGCGCTCGCCGGGATTGATTGTCATTATAATGAGGCGGTCATCGATCCCTGCGAGCGCTCCGCTTGAAAATTTCCCGCCGCCAACCGCTATACCAACGCCTGGCCGAGCAGGTGACTGCTTCCGTGCACAGCGGCGTATTGCGGCCCGGCGATCGTGTCAGTTCGGTGCGGCAGGCTAGCCAGCAACATGGGCTGAGCATCACGACCGTGGTGCGCGCCTATGAGTTGCTGGAGAGCAGCGGAGTCATCGAAAGTCATCCTCAATCGGGTTATTTTGTGCGGCCGCAGTTTGGCCGTATCGGTATCGGTGCCGGTGCAGCACCGGCGTCGGCGTCGCTGTCCTGGCAGGCTTCTCCGGCGGAACCCGGGCGTTCGGAGCCGTTGCCAGTGTCGGCTGAAGTGGATGTCAGCCGACATGTGCTGGCGACGCTCAAATCGATACATCAGAACGATGCGATTCCGCTCGGCTCACCGTATCCCGATCCGGCCCTGTTCCCGGCCCGCCGCATCAGCCAGTACAACGGCGCGATCCTGCGCAGCGGCGGCCCGCTCGGCGTACTGGACGATTTGCCGCCCGGCCATCCGGATTTGATCCGGCAGATTGTCAGGCGACATCTGGAAACCGGGCTGAGCATCGATCCCGGCGATGTGGTGGTGACGGTCGGCGCTACCGAAGCCATCAACCTGTGCCTGCAGGCCGTCGCGAAAGCCGGCGATACGATTGCCGTGGAATCGCCGACTTTCTATGCGATGCTGCATGCGATCGAACGGCTCGGCATGCGCGCCATCGAAATACCGACCGATCCGCGGCAGGGAATGGATATCGGCGCATTGAAAACCATCATGCAGACGCAGCCGATTGCTGCTTGCATGGTGATGCCGAATTTCCAGAATCCGCTGGGTTTTGAAATGCCCGAGGAAAACAAGCGCCAACTGGTCGAACTTGGCGCACTCTACAACATGCCGATCATCGAGAACGGCGTCTACAACGAGCTCTACTTTGGCGCTGCCCATCCGAGCGTGCTGAAGGCCTACGACAAACGCGGGATGGTGCTGTATTGCTCGTCGTTTTCCAAGAGCCTGACCTCCGCCTATCGGATTGGCTGGACCCTGCCGGGACGTTATCGGGAGCAGGTGGAAAAGCTGAAATTCCTCAATACGCTCAGCACATCAACTCTGCCGCAACGGGCGATTGCGGCCTATCTGACCGCTGGCGGCTACGACCGCCACCTGCGCCGGGTGCGTCGCACCTTGCAGCAGCGCTGCGACATCATGAGCGCTTTTGTCGGCCGCTTCTTCCCGGCCGGCACCCGCATCACGCGGCCCAGCGGCGGTTACGTGCTGTGGGTGGAGCTGCCGCCGGCGATCGATTCCATGGTGCTGTACCGGCAAGCGCTAGCGGAGGGGATTACGATTGCGCCGGGGCGTTTGTTTTCCACTTCGGATGCCTACCGCAGTTTCATCCGCCTGAACTACAGTTACAGCTGGACGCCGCAGATCGAGCAGGCTTTGCGCCGGCTGAGCGAGCTGGCGGCAGACATGCTGGATTGATCTACCCTGGCATCTCGCCAGGCCGGCGTTTTGTGGCGCTATGCCGTCAGAGTCATCTGGTGTCAGGAGTCATCTGGGGTCAGGGAGTCATCTGGGGTCAGAGTCGACTTTCGCGGCGCTTTATCGCGAAAATCGACTCTGACCCCACATGACGGATTCGGAGAAAGAAAAAGCGCATTCATGGTTTTTCTTTTCTAGCGACAAAGTATGTACTCCGTGGCCCGCTAATTGGGGTCAGAGTGAAGTTTCTGCAAAAAGCGCGCAGAAAGTTCACTCTGACCCCAATTAGCTGCCGACCCCAGTTAGCTGCATGGGTTAAGCACGACGAAATTCTCAATAATCCACGCCGGTGGTTTCATCCAGCGCATCGAAAATCGCCATACCGTAGGGAGTCAAGGCCGCACGCCCGGTGCCGTCTTCGTTGACGGCGACGCTGACAATTTCCGCATCTTCCAGCGCGCTCAGGTGACGCCGCAGCGTGCTCATGCGCAGTTCGGTGCGCTTGCTGAGCCTGGCCAGCGACAGGCCTGGTTCGCCGCGATGGCTGTCCTGATCGCTGGCGTCTGCATGCAGCGCTGACAAGATCAGCAGCACGGCGTCGTCGATTTCATTTTCCAGTATCAGCATCGGATCACGCCGCCTGCTGCAAGGAACGGCGCAGCAGCACCGGAATCGATTTGGAAGTCGGCGTGCGCGCCTTGTCGGCGAAGCTGTTGAGCGGCACCAGCGGATTGGTCTCCGGATAGTAGCTGCTGATGCAGCCGCGCGGGATGTCGAATTCAACCAGCAGGAAACGGTCGGCGCGGCGTTCGATGCCGTCGTCCCAGACACCGACCAGGTCGACCCAGTCGCCTGGCGCAAAGCCCAGCATCTGGATATCCAGCAGGTTGGCAAACACTACGCGGCGCTGGCCGAACACGCCGCGATAACGGTCGTCCATGCCATAGATGGTGGTGTTGTACTGGTCGTGCGAACGGGTCGTCATCAACGTCATCAACTCAGGGCCGTACTTGCGGCGCGCCTGGTGGATCGGCGTGTCCTTGGGAATCGCCAGTGTCTTGAACTGGGCGCGGCCGCTGGCGGTCTTCCAGACCCGTTCGCGCGAAGCGACACCCAGGTGGAAGCCGCCGGGCTGGGCGATGCGCGCGTTGTAGTCCTTGAAAGCGTCGTACACTTTTTCGATGTCGTCGCGGATCATGGCGTAGTTCTTGACATACTCCAGCCACTGGATGCGGCTGTCCTTGAGCGTCGCGTGCGCCAGGCGCGCGACGATGTCGACTTCGGACAAACAAGTCTTGGCCACCGGCTTGTTGATGCCGTATGAAACGTGCACCATGCTCATCGAGTCTTCCACCGTCACGCCTTGCGCGCCGCTTTCCTGCATGTCGATCTCGGTGCGGCCCATGGTCGGCAGGATCAGCGCATCCTTGCCGTGGATCAGGTGGCTGCGGTTGAGTTTGGTGGTGATGTGCACCGTCAGCGCGCAGGATTGCAGCGCCTGCCAGGTGCGCGGCGTATCCGGCGTCGCCATGGCGAAGTTGCCGCCGAGGCCGATGAAAACCTTGACCCGGCCTTGCAGCATGGCTTCGATGGTGCCGACCACGTCCAGGCCGTGTTCGCGCGGCGGCTTGAAGCCGTACACCTTTTCGATGCGGTCGAGGAAAGCGGCGGTCGGCTTTTCATCGATGCCGACGGTGCGGTCGCCTTGCACATTGGAATGGCCGCGCACCGGACACAGGCCGGCGCCCGGGCGGCCGATGTTGCCGCGCAAGAGCATCAGGTTGGACACCATCTGGATGGTGTCGACGCCGTGCTTGTGCTGGGTCAGGCCCATGCCCCAGGTAGCGATGACGTTCTTGCCGCGCACGTACACTTGCGTCAGCCTTTCGATATCGTCCCGGCCGACGCCGGATTCGGTGACGATATCGTCCCAGTTCTCGGCGCGGATATCGGCGGCGAACTCGTCGAAGTAGGCGGTGTGTTCAGTGATGAACTGCACATCGATGATGCGCTCTTCATTGTTTTGCAGCGCCAGGTCGTCCAGCTCCAGCACGCGCTTGATGACGCCCTTGACCAGCGCCAGGTCGCCGCACAGGGTCGGGCGAATGAACATGTTGCTGATCGTAGTGCCGGCGCGCGACAGCATGTCGGACGGATGCTGCGGGCTGGAGAAGCGCTCCAGGCCGCGTTCGCGCAAGGGATTGATGGAAACGATGGTGGCGCCGCGCTTGGCGCATTCGCGCAGCTCGCCCATCATGCGCGGATGGTTGGTGGCCGGGTTCTGGCCGAAGATCAGCAAGGTGTCGGCGAGATCGAAGTCGTCCAGCGTCACCGTGCCTTTGCCGACGCCGACGGTTTCCGGCAGGCCGACGCTGGTCGGCTCGTGGCACATGTTGGAGCAGTCGGGGAAATTGTTGGTGCCGTATGCGCGCACGAACAATTGATAGAGAAACGCCGCTTCGTTGCTGGTGCGGCCGGAGGTGTAGAACGAAGCCTGGTTCGGGTCCTCCAGCGCATTGAGATGGCCGGCCATCAGCGCGAAGGCGTCCGGCCACGAGATCGGCTGGTATTTGTCGCTGGCGGCGTGGTAGGCCATCGGCTCGGTCAGGCGGCCATGTTCTTCCAGTTCGTAGTCCGATTGCTGCAGCAGTTCAGCAACGCTGTGCTGGGCAAAGAAGGCGGCCGTGACGCGCTTGGAAGTGGCTTCCGCCGCTACCGCCTTGACGCCGTTTTCGCAGAATTCAAAGGTTGAAGCGTGATCGCGGTCCGGCCAGGCGCAGCCGGGGCAGTCGAAACCGTCCGGCTGGTTTTGCTTCAACAGTGTACGTATGCCGCCGCCCGGTACTTTTTCCTTGAGCAAGTGCAAGGCCACATATTTCAGGGCGCCCCAGCCGCCGGCCGGGTGGTTGTACTGCTCGATCTTCTCGTTGCTCAATGTTATTCCTTGTGACGCTGCCGAAGCCACGCGATGCCGGTTGCGCAAAATGCGCAGGATAGGGTGGAGTGTAATTGGCGGTTTTCTACCCTGGCATATACAGTCGGCACGGTAGATTTAAAGCACAGTTACATTTTTAATTATATCTGTACTTGTTTCTTGGGTTTAAGAGAAAACCAGAGGCGAGGACATGGGTATTGAGTGGATTTTGTGAATACTGCATTCAGGAATTGTGTCTATTTTTTGCTTTTGATTAACTTAAAATTTACGCACCGCAGCAAGGCAGGCGGCTCGCAAAAGATTGGCCGTCCAGGCTTATTCACAGTGCACGATCAACGGGGAGCGTGATGACTACACTTCATATCAACGGCAAGGCACACCAGGTAGATGCATCGAATCAAAAGCCGCTGCTGTGGGTCTTGCGCGACGAGCTGGCCATGACCGGCACCAAATTCGGCTGCGGCGCGGCGCTGTGCGGCGCTTGCACCGTGCATGTGGATGGCTTGCCGGTGCGCTCTTGCGTGACGCCGGCGGCGGCGCTGGAAGGCAGGCAGATCACGACCATCGAAGCCATAGGCGCGCATCCGATCGGCAGGAAAGTACAGCAAGCCTGGGAAGAATTGAACGTGCCGCAATGCGGCTACTGTCAGTCGGGCCAGGTGATGGCGGCGGTAGCCTTGCTGACCAGCATACCGAAGCCAAGCGACGCTGATATCGACCAGGCCATGTCGGGCAATATCTGCCGCTGCGGCATGTATCCGCGCATCCGCGCCGCCGTGCACAGCGTCGCCGACAGTGGAGCGAAAAAATGAGCGTGACTAATCCTCCCTCTGATTCCGCTGCCGATTCCGTTACCATTTCGCGCCGTGGATTTTTGCAGGTCGGCGCCCTGGTCGGCGGCGGCTTGCTGGTCGGCTGGCACATCAGCGCAACGATGCGCGGCGCCATGGCGGCCGCGCCGGCCGCGGGCGCAGCATTGCAGCCGAATGCCTTTGTCCGCATCACCCCGGATAACCTGGTCACCGTGATCGTCGGCCATACCGAAATGGGCCAGGGCGTGTCTACCGCCTTGCCGATGCTGGTGGCGGAAGAGCTGGACGCCGACTGGAACCTGGTGCGCTGGGAGCAGTCGCCGACGGCGCCGGCCTACGCCCATCCGATCATGCATACCCAGCTCACCGGCGGCAGCATTACCACCATGGCGCAGTATGAGCCGCAGCGCAGGGCGGGCGCCGCGGTGCGCGCCATATTGCTGGCGGCCGCGGCCAAGCGCTGGAATGTCGATAGCGGCAGCCTGCATACCGACAAGAGCAGGGTGCTGCATGCGGCCAGCGGCCGCAGCGCCAGCTATGGCGAGCTGGCCTCGGAGGCGGCGGGACTGGCGGTGCCGGACAATGTGGCGCTGAAAGATCCGCGCAATTTCAAAATCATCGGCCGTCCGGTGCGGCGCCTGGACGGCAAGACAAAATCGGACGGCAGCGCGAAATTCGGCATGGATGTCATGTTGCCGGGCATGCTTACCGCATTGATTGCGCGGCCGCCGATTTTCAAGGGCAAGGTGCGCAGCTTCGACGCCGGCAAGGCGCGCCAGGTTGCCGGCGTGCTGGGCGTGTACCAGGTGCCGGCCGGCATCGTGGTGGTGGCCAAGGATTTCTGGGCCGCCAAGCTGGGGCGCGATGCCTTGGTGATCGAATGGGATGCGGTGGCCGGCGAGCGTGTGTCCTCGGATATGCAAGGCATCGTGTACCGGCAGCTGATGGATGTCGCTGGCACGGTGGCGCGCAATGACGGCAATGTGGCCGCCGCGCAGAAAAGCGCAAAGCAACATTTGAGCGCGGACTACCAGTTTCCTTATCTGACCCACGCCGCCATGGAGCCTTTGCATGCGGTGTTCGATGTCCGCGCAAACGGCTGTGAAGTGTGGCTGGGCACCCAATGGCCGGGCGGCGACCAGCTGGCGATCGCCGGCGTGCTAGGACTCAAGCCGGAGCAGGTCAAGCTGAACACGATGTTTACCGGCGGCGGCTTCGGCCGCCGTTCCAGCCTCGGTTTCGACGTGGTGGTCGACGCCGCGCATGTGGCCAAGGTGGTGGCGCAGGACCTGAAGCAGCCGGTGAAAGTGGTGTGGACCCGCGACCAGGACATCAAGGGAGGGTATTACCGTCCGGCCTCCTATTGCCGCCTGAGCGCTACCCTGGATGAGCAAGGCCAGGTGAGCTCCTGGACCGACCGCATCGCGGTGCAGTCGATCGGCGGCGGCAGCATCATGGAACCGTTCATCGTCAAAGATGGCATCGATTCCTTGTCGACCGAAGGCGCCCAGGACATTCCCTACGCGATCCCGAACGTGTTGGTGGACCTGCACACCACGCACTACCAGGTCCCGGTGCTGTGGATGCGCTCGGTAGGGCACTCGTTCAACGCCTATGCGGTTGAAACCTTCATCGATGAACTGGCGCATGCGGCAGGCAAGGATGTCTATCAGTTCCGGCGCGAGCTGCTGAAAAACAAGCCGCGCCACCTGGGCGTGCTGGACGCGGTGGCAAAAGCCTGTGCCTGGCCGCAGCCGGCTGCAAACGGCGCGCATAGAGGCATCGTGGTGCACGATTCCTACGGCAGTTTTGTCGCCATGGCGGTCGAGGCCAGCGTCGACAAGAACCGCAAGCTCATCGTGCACAAGGTCTGGTGCGCCATCGATTGCGGCGTGGTGGTCAACGCCGACCTGGTGCGGGCGCAGATGGAATCGAGCGTGGTGTTCGGCTTGTCGTCTGCCTTGTTCGGCGAGATCACTCTTAAAAACGGCGTGGTCGAGCAGAGCAATTTCGACGACTACCCGGTGCTGCGCATGTACCAGACGCCGAAGATAGAAGTAGTGCTGGTGCCGAGCAGCGAGCATCCCGGCGGCGTCGGCGAACCGGCCGTGGCTTGCGTCGCCCCGGCCTTGGCGAACGCCATATTTTTTGCGACCGGCGAGCGCATACGTTCGCTGCCTCTCAAGAATCACCAGTTCCAGATCGCATAGGGTGGCGTGATGAAATATCTGAAAATATTCGGCGTCCTGCCAGCCTTGCTGCTGGCCCTGATCTGTGTTCCGGCGCTTTCCCAGCAAGCGCCGGCGCCGACCGGGCAGCAATTGTTCGAGCCCATCGCCAGCGTGGTGATGGGACCGCGCTGCCTGAATTGCCACCAGGTGCAGGCGCCGCATCAAAAGGATATCGGCATCGAGCATGCGCAACTAGTGATGCGCGGCCCGCACGATAGCGGCGTCGCCACCTTGCAGTGCGCTGCCTGCCACCAGGCAAGCAATAGCGCCGACGGCAAGGTGCCGGGCGCGCCGCACTGGAAAATGCCGCCGCTCAGCATGGCCTGGCAATCGCTGAGCAAGGTGCTGATCTGCCAGGCGATGAAAGATCCGGGCAAGAACGGCAACCGCAAGACCATGGATGAAGTGATCGACCACATGAAGACCGATCCGCTGGTGCTGTGGGCCTGGAACCCGGGCGCCGGCCGCACCACGCCGGTGATTTCACATGAAGAGTTCGTGCAGAAACTGCAGGCCTGGGCTGATGCCGGCGGACCTTGTCCCGGTGATCCGGTCAAGCAGGCCGCGAAATAGAACAGGATTGCGGCGCGTTAATGGTGCCGCTGCAGCAGGATTTCGACCCAGTCGATAAACACCTGCACCCGGCGCGATAAATGCCGCCGGTGCGGGTAGAGCGCGTAGACGGGCATGGCGCTGGCGCGCGCCTGCGGCATGATTTCCTGCAGTTCGCCCGCGCGTATGTGGTTGCGCACGTCATAGGCCGGTATCTGGATCAAGCCGAGACCGGCCAGGCAGCAGGCGATGTAGGTTTCCGCATTGTTCACCGCCACGCGGCTGCGCATTTCCACGATCTTAAGCAGGCCGTCTTCCACGTATTCCCACGGCGCGCTGCGGCCGCTGGTGGGCGACAGATAGTTGACGGCCCAGTGCTGTTCCAGTTCGGCCGGCGTGGCAGGCTTGCCATATTGCCGCAGATACGCCGGGCTGGCGCAATTCATGAGTTCAAACTGACCCAGCGGACGCGCCACCAGGCTGCTGTTTTCCAGCTGGCCGACGCGGATCACGCAATCGACGCCTTCCTGGATCAGGTTGATGGAGCGGTCGGTGCAGCGCAGTTCCAGTTCGATATCGGGATACAGTTTGAAGAATTCCGGCAGGACCGGCGCTATCACCAGCCTGGCGAGACGGCTCGGCACGTCCACCTTGAGCTTGCCGCTGGCCTGCGCCGGGGTTTGCCTGAACAACCCCGAGATCTCTTCAAAGTCGGACAGCAGCTGATAGCAGCGTTCCAGCAGGGCGCTGCCGTCCTGCGTCAGGTGCACACGGCGCGTGGTGCGCTGTAGCAGGCGCGCGCCCAGGCTGGCTTCCAGCTGCTGGATAGCGGCGGAAACAGTGGCGCGCGGCAGCCCCAGGCCATCGGCGGCCTTGGTGAAGCTGCCGGTTTCGGCCACGCGCACGAATACCTGCATGGTTTCTACTCTGTCCATCGTCGCTCTTTGCTATACGGATGTTGGACAGTCTAGTGAATCCTCGACGGTTTGTATGGAATTTATTGCACAATGCGCTTGATTTTGACTTTTGTTAGCAAACCGGGCAGGTCCTTCCGCGCTAGCTACTTATGGCCGCCGCCATGACCGCCACCGCTGGTAAAGTCGCCCCCATGACCGCCGCCGTGACCGTCGCCGTGATGGCGGCCATCGCCACCGCCGGAATATAGGGGATTGGCGGCGACATAGGCGATGACCCGGTGATCAAGCATTCCTGGCGGCGCGGTCTGATTTAAATCGAATTTTTCAAGATAATCGGCGCCGTCAAAATTCCAGGCAAAAGATTTGTCGCCCACAACGAATTTGATGATTTCGCCGCCGGTTACATTGACGTAGCTGGTGTCCGGAGTGATAACGATGGTGCGTGTGGCGGCCGTCACTACCGCCGGATCGCCTAGCAGATCGATCCTAGGCGGTAATGAACATCCGGCGCATAACGTGGCCGCAGCAATGGCCGGGATAAGCAATTTGGGGTTCATGGCTCCTCCTGAAATCGAGGTGGCGAGAAGGCAAGGCGTGAGTGTTGGATCACATCCCATTAGAGTGCATGGCGCGTGGTTTTGTTCATCCGCGTTTAATAGAGAAAAAGCCCGGCGCCCATCCCCAATTTGCAGGGAGAGGGCCGGGCTTCGCCGCGTTTTGAGTTTGCGGGATGTCTGTTTGACATGCACCAAAATTCAATGCGTGCAGTCAATACCCCGATGTGCCAAACGAAGGCTTAAACATTAAACAGGAAATTGAGCACGTCGCCGTCCTTGACCACATATTCCTTGCCTTCGGCGCGCATCTTGCCGGCTTCCTTGGCGCCTTGCTCGCCCTTGTGGCTGATGAAATCTTCGTAGGCGATGGTCTGGGCGCGGATGAAGCCGCGTTCGAAGTCGGTGTGGATCACGCCGGCTGCCTGCGGGCCGGTGTCGCCGACATGGATGGTCCAGGCGCGTACTTCCTTGACGCCGGCGGTGAAGTAGGTCTGCAGGCCGAGCAGCTTGAAGGCGCCGCGGATCAGGCGGTCCAGGCCGGGTTCTTCCATGCCCATGTCGGCCAGGAATTCGTGTTTGTCGGCTTCGTCCAGGTCGGCGATTTCCGATTCGATCGCTGCGCAAATGGCCACGATGGGCGCGTTTTGCGAGGCTGCGTAGGCAGTCAGCTGGTCCAGCAGCGGGTTGTTGGTGAAGCCGTGGTCAGAAACGTTGGCGACGTACATGGCGGGCTTGGCGGTGATCAGGCACAGCGGCTTGATCAGGGCCATTTCTTCGGCGTCGAGGCCGCAGGCGCGCACCGGCTTGGCCTGGTCCAGTTCCGGCATCAGGCGCTCCAGCAGGGCCACCAGCTTGGCGGCATCCTTGTCGCCGGAGCGGGCTTTCTTGTTTTCGCGATGGATGGCCTTTTCCACCGTGCCCATGTCGGCCAGCGCCAGCTCGGTCTGGATGACGTCGATATCGTCCAGCGGATTGATCTTGCCGGCGACGTGGATCACGTTGTCGTCTTCAAAGCAGCGCACGACGTTGACGATGGCGTCGGTTTCGCGGATGTGCGCCAGGAACTGGTTGCCCAGGCCTTCGCCCTTGGATGCACCGGCCACCAGGCCGGCGATATCGACGAACTCGACGGTCGCAGGCAGGATGCGTTCCGGCTTGACGATCTCGGCCAGCGCCTTCAGGCGCGGATCCGGCACCTCAACCATGCCGACGTTCGGCTCGATGGTGCAGAAGGGGTAATTTTCCGCCGGAATGCCCGCTTTGGTCAGGGCATTGAAGAGGGTGGATTTGCCGACGTTGGGTAGGCCGACGATGCCGCATTTGAGACTCATGATTTGGACTTTACAGAGTGAAGTATTGAATTAACCCGCTATTTTACCGGAAGCCGCTGCCAAGGCCTTTAAACCGTAAGCAATCGCATTGGCGGCAGCGGCGATTTTATCTGGCGGTATGCAGCTGCATGGTTGCCGCCTCGAATTTGCCTTCGCACAGCAGCGGAATGATCCTCAGGCTGTCGGCAATCGCCTCTTCGATCGGCGCCTGCTCATCCTTGCGCGGCCGGTGCAGCACGAAATCGGCGACTACCTGCTGCAGGTTGAGCGTGCGCGGATGGCCTATGCCCAGCCGCAGGCGCCAGTAATCCTGGGTGCCGAGCGCCGCTGTGATGTCTTTCAAGCCATTATGGCCGCCCGAGGAGCCGCCTTTTTTCAGCTTGGCGCTGCCGGGGGGCAGGTCCAGCTCATCGTGCACCACCAGGATTTCTTCCGGCGCGATCTTGTAGAAGCGCGCGATGCCGCCCACCGACTGGCCGGAGCGGTTCATGAAGGTCTGCGGTTCCAGCAGCCAGACTTCCTGGCCGGCGATGCTGGTCTTGGCGACGAATGCGTTGAAGCGCGCTTCCCGGGCCAGCCGGCAGCCGAGATCGTTTGCCAGGTTATCGACCAGCCAGAAACCGGCGTTGTGACGCGTTTGTTCGTATTCCGGACCGGGATTGCCGAGGCCGACGATGAGACGGATGGACATGTTTGCGTGATTTTCGTATGAGGGCTAGCGCAGATTATAGAAGAAGCAGGGGCCAACAATAAAAAACCCGCCACGAAGGCGGGTTTTTCGACCAGAGCAAAAGCCTTCTGGTAAATGCAGCGACTGTTATTTCTTGTCGGCAGCGTCGGCAGCAGGAGCGGCTGGAGCAGCAGCTTCGGCTTCAGCTTCAACTTTGCCGGCTGGGATCGATGCAGTAGCGACAGTCAGGTTTTCTTGCGACACAGCCGAAACGCCCTTAGGCAGCTTCAGGTCAGCCAAGTGGATCGAGTGACCGACTTCGATGCTGGTCAGGTCGACTTCAACGAACTCTGGCAGGTCTGCTGGCAGGCAAGTGATTTCCAGTTCAGTCAGCACGTGGCTGATGATGGCGCCGGACAGTTTCACTGCAGGAGCAACTTCTGCATTGATGAAGTGCAGCGGCACTTTGACGTGGATTGCCTGTTTGGCATCGACGCGCTGGAAGTCAGCGTGCAGGACCAGTTGCTTGTATGCGTGGACTTGGAAGTCGCGCAGCAGGACTTTCTGTACCTTGCCGTCGATTTCGAGGTCGAGGATCGAGGAGTGGAAAGTTTCTTTTTTCAGCGCGTGGTACAGCGCGTTGTGGTCCAGCGAGATATTGACCGGCGCGTCGGAACCACCATAAACGATACCTGGTGTCTGGCCAGCATTGCGCAGGCGGCGGCTCGCTCCGGTCCCCTGCTCTTTGCGTACAAATGCGATTACTTTCATTTTGAAGCTCCATTGTGTGCCGGACTATTTATGATTGTCCGGCGGTAGAAATCCCCCGCGACCAGGGGATTTAAGGTCGTCCTTGCATCTGTCGCCAGATGCAAGGACGATAAAATCTATTAAAACTTATTCTGCAAACAGCGACATCACCGAATCGCCCTTGGTAATACGCTTGAAGGTTTCAGCCAGCAAGCTGGCGCATGTCAGCTGGCGGATTTTGCCGCAGGCCTTGGCTTCCGCCGACAGCGGGATGGTGTCGACGACGACCAGCTCATCCAGCGGCGAATTGACGATGCGCTCAAGGGCGGGGCCGGACAGGACCGGGTGCGTACAGTAAGCAACCACTTTCTTGGCGCCGCGCTCTTTCAATACTTCGGCTGCCTTGGTCAGGGTGCCGGCGGTATCGACCATGTCATCCATGATCACGCAGTTGCGGCCTTCGACTTCACCGATGATGTTCATGACTTCGGAGACATTCGCCTTCGGCCGGCGCTTGTCGATGATCGCCAGGTCGCAGTTCAGGCGTTTTGCCAAAGCGCGGGCGCGCACCACGCCGCCGACGTCCGGCGATACGACCAGCAGGTCGTCGTAGTTCTTGCTTACCAGGTCGCCCAGCAGAATCGGCGACGCGTAGATGTTATCTACCGGAATATCGAAGAAACCTTGAATCTGGTCAGCGTGCAAGTCCATGATCAGGACCCGTTCGACGCCGGCTTCCTGCAGCATGTTGGCCACCACCTTGGCGGAAATCGCAACCCGCGCCGAACGCGGGCGGCGGTCTTGCCGCGCATAGCCATAGTAAGGAATCGCAGCGGTGATACGGCCGGCGGATGCGCGCTTGAGGGCATCGACCATCAGCATGATTTCCATCAGGTTGTCGTTGGTCGGTGCGCAAGTCGATTGCAGCACGAAGACATCCTTGCCACGTACGTTCTCATTGATCTCGACCATGACTTCGCCGTCGGAGAATTTAGTAACGTTGGCCTTGCCTAGCGGAATACCGAGTTGCTTGACAACTCCAATAGCTAGTTCCGGGTTTGCGTTGCCGGTAAAAACCATCAGGTTTTCGTTTGCCATGGAGTTCCCTGGATACTGTCGTTAAAAAGTTGAAAAGCCGACAATGCCAGACTGTTCCAGTCTTGCGTTGGCGGCTTATGTGTTCGCTGTGTGCAGTGTTGTATTTCTGATGCGGCGTATCTTGCTGCCGCTATAAGGCTAATTGCTGCTGGACATTATTGTCCGTATTTAATGGCAGGGGAACAAGGATTCGAACCTTGGAATGCTGGAATCAAAATCCAGTGCCTTAACCAGCTTGGCGATTCCCCTACGCAACTTGTTGTCTACCATAAATCCGCGCCGGCACTGTCTGCCGCGCTTGAATCTGATGTTAAACCGAATTCTGTGCAACTCAACTAATTATCCAACAATCCGGCGAGAGGATGTTCCTGCATCGCCTTGGCTTTCCATGCTTTCCACTGAAGCGGCACTGATTTCAGCACCTCGTCAGCGTCGTGTTCTTCGGTAAAAGCACAAAAAACACAAGCACCTGAGCCGGTCATCCTGGCGTCGCCGTAATTGCCTAGCCATTTGATGGCTGCTGCAACTTCCGGGAACTTGCTTACCGCCACGGCTTCCAGATCGTTTTTTCCGAAAAGTTTTTTAGTACCTATCGAAAAGTCCGTCATTTTGACGGGTTTCGTATTCCTTGTCAATTCCGAAGATGAAAAAATTATTTCTGTCGGAATTGTTACGCCGGGCTGAATTATAACGAACCATAGCCCCGGGGTGTCAAGCTTTTGCAGCGATTCTCCGATGCCTTCTGCAAATGCGTTTCGCCCGAACAGGAAAAACGGCACATCGGCTCCCAATTGCAGGCCTAAAGCCATCAATTCCTGGCGCGACAGGCCGCCTTGCCAGAGGTGATTGAGCGCCATCAGCGTGGTGGCGGCGTCGGAAGAGCCGCCGCCAAGGCCGCCGCCCATCGGCAGTTTTTTTTCGATGCCGATATTCGCGCCCAATGGCGCCGGCGCCGCGCCGGCAAGCGCGGCCTTACGCCGGAGCGCGCTTTGCAGCAGCACGGCGGCGCGCACAATCAGATCGCTTTCCTCGGGCACGCCGGGAATATCGGTGCTGCGCCGGATCTGGTCGTCGTCGCGCAATTCGAAGTGCAGCAGGTCGTTGAAGTCGACCAGCTGAAACACGGTTTGGAGCAGATGATAGCCATCCGGCCGGCGGCCGGTGACGTGCAGGAATAAATTCAGCTTGGCTGGCGCGGGGCAGTTGTTCAGCGTGCGTGTCATTGCGAAGTTCAGTGTACGAGGTTCAATGCGATTGGCGGCTGCTGATGGCGATGCGGATAGCCACTTCGCCAGCCTGCGCGGTATTGCGCGCCAGGTCTATCCGCTTCGGATAGCTCTCGGCGCCGCTGTCTTGCCAGTTGCTGTACTGGATCAGCCACTTGTCGGCGGTGGTGACGCTGAAGCTGTCGTCGGCGTTCGGGGTCGCCGTAAAGCGCTGGCCGCCGGCATCTTCGCCGAAGCCTTGCAGCCAGTCGCGCAAGCCGGCGATCGGCAGCGGCCAGCCCAGCGCCTGCACCGTCAAGGCGTCGACGTCGCTGGCGATGCGCGGCGGCTGGCCGGCTTGTTTGAGGGTGGCCTGGCCGGCGCCGATATTGATGGTGGCGAGCGTTTGCCCCAGCGGCGAAAGCAGTGTGATGGCGGTTTCCTGCTTGCTTTGCGACCAGGTGAAGCTGCCGTACATGGCCTGCTGCTTGCCGTCCTGCTGATAACGCAGGGACAGCCGGCCGCTGACATCGATGGCCTGGCGATACTGGCGCGCGGCGGCGCTGCCGTTGCTGCCGCTGCTGGCCGCCGCAGTGTCGCCTGAAGACGGCAGGGTGCTGCAGCCGCTCAATGCAATGGCGGCCAGCATCAGCGCGCCCAGGCCGGCACGGCGCAGCGCCGACGGCTTGGTGGTGTTGCGGACGGCGCGCATCATATGTTCGCGCGCAGTCGTGCCAGGGTGTTCTTCAGGGCGTCGTTCTGTGGATCCTTCTGCCGCACTTCGCGCCACAGCTTTTGCGCATCGGTCTTTTGTCCCTTGACCCACAGCACTTCACCCAGGTGCACGGCGATTTCAGGATCGGGCAGCAAGCCGTAGGCAGTGCGCAGCCGTGTCTCGGCTTCGTCCAGGTTGCCAAGGCGGTATTGCACCCAGCCCATGCTGTCGACGATGAAAGGATCTTGCGGCGCCAGGGCCAGCGCCTTCTGGATCAGGACCAGCGCTTCCGGCAAACGGATATTGCGTTCCGCCAGCGAATAGCCGAGCGCGTTGTAGGCCTGCTGGTTTTCCGGCGCGATCGCGATCAGCTTGCGCAGTGCTGTTTCCATGGTGCCGAGATTGTCGAGCTTCTCCGCCATCATCGCGTAGTCGTATAGCAGGTCGGTATTTTCCGGTTGCGCCTTGAGCGCGGTTTCCAGCACCTTGAACGCTTCCTGCGGACGGTTCGATTCGCGCAGCAATTGAGCTTCGACCTGGGTCACCTGGGTTTTTTCACGCTCGCCGTTGGTGTCGATTTCAGCCAGCACCCGGCGCGCGCCGTCGAGGTCGCCGCGCTTCGACAGCAGCTGGGCTCGGCGCAGCTGCGCATCCAGGTAAGCATCGCCCGGTTCGACCTGCGACAGCCATTTGAGGGCGGTGTCGGTGTCGTTGCGGTCGGCTGCGATCTGCGCCAGGATCAGCAAGGCCTGGGTGCTGTCGCGCGCCTCGTCAGGATGCTTGGCGAGCTGGTCGAGATAGCTTGTCAGGTAGCGCTCGGCCGCCAGGGTGTCGCCGATCTGCGCGTTCAGCAAGCCGAGCGCCAGCAAGGTGGTGGCGTCCTGCTTGTCGCTTTTCAGCAGGATCTCGAACTGGCTGCGGGCCTTCTCGTACTGCTTCTGGTCGATCAGGGTGCGCGCATAAGCCACCCGCACTTCACGCGAGCCGGGATATTTTTTCAGGAAATCGGTCAGGATGCGTTCGACGTCCTTGCTGTCCGCCGCTACTTGCGCGCTGGTCAGGATCGCCAGTTCTGAATCCGGTTTCAGGTTCAGGGCGATTTGCGCTTCTTCCTTGGCGCGCGTGGCGTTGCCGATGCTGAAGGCTTCCTGCGCCAGCGCCAGGTGGGCTTCCGCCATCGCCGTGTAAGGCGCCACCAGCTGTTCCAGCAGAGCGAAGGCGCCGGGCTTGTCCTGCGCCCGCATCAGCAGGCGCTGGATTTGCAGCATCATGACGCCGCGCGCCTGGGGCGGTGCGTCCAGCAGGCGTTTTTCCAGGATCGGCTTGGCTTCGGCCAGGTTATTGCTGAGCATGATGAAGCCAAGATAGTACTGGGTCGCTTCTTCCGAATCGGGCGCCAGCTCGCGCCACAGGCGGATCGCCACCAGCGCTTCGGCAGCCTGCTTGGCGCCCAGCGCCATCTCGGCCGCGCGGCGCGCCAGGCGCGGGTCGCGCGTCTGCTGTGCGGCGCCCAGCAGGGTCACATAGGCGGATTGCCAGTTGCCGCGCTGGAAAGCGATTTCCGAACTGAGCACCTTGAACAGGATTTCCTTGGTCAGCGGCACGGCCGGCAAATGTTCCTCAGGCGGTTTGACCGGCATGGCGCGGGTCGCCAGCTTGCGCGCCTTGAGTTGCTCCGGACTGGCCGCCGCGCTTGCTGCCGGGCTTGCGGCAGGCTGGACATCAGCGCTTGTGGCATCGTTGTTGCTTGGCGTTACAGAGGCGCAAGCCGACAGCAGGGTAGAGAGCGTTACAATGGCAAGAGCTTTTTTCAAGGGACATATCCTAGCTTGTCAGCGGTGAATTCTGAATTTCAGAGGTAATCTTGATTTTACGCCCAACCAGAGGGCAATGCGCAGCGGCGGGCGGGAGTTTTGTTTCAAAAAATGTATCGGGCGGCGCCATGCAATTGCTGTCTTTTGTAATTGCAGATCTTATTCATCTGCTGTTTTATCTGCTTTTTAACTATTTATACGATCAGCCCGGAGCGGGAGGGTTCGCGACAGATTTTGTCAGTTGCTGCTCAAGCCTGTCTCCGGAATTAAAGACTTATGCCAGAACTTCCTGAAGTAGAAGTGACCCGCCGCGGCGTTGCGCCGCATCTGGATGGCCGTGTGGTCACCGCTGTCGTTTTTCGTCACAGCGGTTTGCGCTGGCCGTTTCCGCAAGACTTGCCGGCGCTGCTGGTGGGACGTCCCGTGCTGCGGGTCGAGCGCCGCGGCAAATACCTGCTGCTGCGTTTCGATCACGGCACGCTGCTGATCCACCTGGGGATGTCCGGCCATCTGCGCATCCTGGAGCTCGGTACGGCGCCGCAAAAGCATGATCATTTCGACCTGGTGGTCGGCCAGCAGCTGTTGCGCCTGACCGATCCGCGCCGCTTCGGCGCCGTGCTATGGCATGCCGACGCCGACGGTCCGCTGGAGCAGCACCTGCTGCTGGCTGGGCTCGGGCTGGAGCCGCTGGAGCAGGTTTTTTCGGCGCAGATCCTGTATAAGGAGACGCGTAAGCGCAGCGCGCCGATCAAGCAAGTGCTGCTGGCGGGTGATATCGTGGTCGGGGTCGGCAATATCTATGCTTCCGAGAGCCTGTTCCGCGCCGGCATCAATCCGAAAACCCCGGCGCACCGCATCAGCCTGGCGCGCTATGAGTGGCTGGTTGATGCCATTCGGATAATTTTAGCGGCGGCGATTGAGAAGGGCGGAAGCACTTTGCGCGATTTTATTGGCGCCGATGGCCAATCCGGCTACTTCCAACAGAGTTATTTCGTCTATGATCGTGCTGGGTTGCCGTGCAGAAATTGCGGAGCGCTGATTTCGCAGATCAAGCAGGGGCAGCGGTCGACGTTTTATTGCAAGACGTGCCAGAAATGAATTCCAGAAATAATCATCAAGAAAATATCAGAAACGATAGGCGAGAGCGACAGTGAGTAATCTAGTTCAGAAATTCCAGGAATACAGTGAGTGGCGTACCGGCGTGGCGGGCGCACTGCGGCGTTACCAGACTTGGGCGAGCGCATCGAAATTGTCGGATATCGCCAGCGAACAGCGCATAGAGCGAGCGCTGGCGCGGCTGACCGACGATAAACTGTCGATCGCCTTCGTGGCCGAATTCTCGCGCGGGAAATCAGAGCTGATCAACGCGATCTTCTTCGCCGACTACGGCCAGCGCATCTTGCCGTCGGCCGCCGGCCGCACCACCATGTGCCCGACCGAGCTGCTGTACGACCCCTCGTTCCCGTCCTGCATCCGGCTGCTGCCGATTGAAACCCGCGCCGAATCGCAGTCGACCAGCGATTACAAGGGCGCGCACCACGTCTGGACCGTACTGCCGCTGGACATCTCGTCGACCGACGGCATGCTGGAAGCCTTCAAGCAGGTCAGCCTGACCAAATGGGTGCCGGTGGAAGAGGCCAAGCTGTATGGCTTGTACGATGAAGACGATCCCGACGCCGCGGTCGCCGTCGACGTCCTCGGCCGGGTCGAGATTTCGCAATGGCGCCACGCCATCGTCAACTTCCCGCATCCCTTGCTGAAGGAAGGCCTGGTGATTATCGACACGCCGGGCCTGAACGCCATCGGCACCGAGCCGGAACTGACGCTCAACCTGATTCCCAACGCCCACGCGGTATTGTTCATCCTGGCCGCCGATACCGGCGTCACCAAGAGCGATATCGATGTCTGGCGCCATCATATCGGCAGCGGCGCCGGCCGCATGGTGGTGCTCAACAAGATCGACAGCATGTGGGACGAGCTGCGCTCGCCGTTCGAGGTCGAGCAGCAGATCAGCAAGCAGGTTTCCAACGTGGCCCATACTCTGGGCCTGTCGGAGGCGCAGGTCTATCCGGTCTCTGCGCAGAAAGGGCTGGTCGGCAAGATCAACGGCGAGCCCGGCCTGTTGCGCCGGAGCCGCCTACCGACGCTGGAGAACGCCCTGTCGCGCGAGCTGATCCCGGCCAAGCGCGACATCATCCGTTCGCAGCTGATCGCCGACATCCATGACCTGACTGTCACCAAGCAAGCCCTGATGTCGGCGCATATCCGCAGCGTGGTGGAGCAGTTGCTGGAGCTGAAGAGCCTGCGCGGCAAGAATACTTCCATCATCAGTCACATGATGAAACGCATCGATATCGAGAAAAAGGAGTTCGACGAGAGCTTGCTCAAGTTGCAGGGGACGCGCACGGTGTTTGCGCGCCTTTCGGCAGGCGTCTTCACGACACTGGGCATGGGCTTGCTGAAAGAAGAAATCCGCAAGACGCGCGAAACCATGGAAGGCAGCATGTTTACCGCCGGCTTCCGCCACGCGGTGAAGGAATTCTTCGACAACGCGCAGGAAAACCTGATGCTGTCGGGGCAGAAGACCGATGAAATCTCGGAAATGATGACCATCATGTACCGCAAGTTTTCGACCGAACACGGGCTGGCGCTGTCGACGCCGATGCCGTTTTCGCTGGACAAGTATCGCAAGGAAATCAGCGTGATCGAAACCGCCTATCATCGCCAGTTCGGCACAGTGACGCTGGTGAAGACCAGCCAGGTGGTGCTGATGCAGAAATTCTTCGATTCGATCGCTTCGCGCGTCAAGCAAAGCTACCTGCAAGCCAACCGCGATGTCGACGCCTGGCTCAAGGTGGTGATGGCGCCGCTGGAAGAACAGATCCGCGCCCACAAATCGCAGCTCAAGCAGCGCACCGATTCGATAGAACGAGTGCATGTGGCGATCGACAGCCTGGAAGAAAAAATCCAGTCGGTGGAAATGCTGCAGAATGAATTGACTGCGCAAAGGAACACCTTGATGGCGCTGGAGAACGATTTAAGAAACGCGCTGGGCAGCGAGCTGGCGCCGATGAAAGTTGCGGTATAAATGAAACGTGTAGTCAGTAACAGCAGCATCTCTTCGCAACAAACTGCCGCCCAATACGCCGATCCCTCTTTTTCGGCGGCCGTGATTGGCTGGCAGAAGCAGCATGGCCGCCACGCCTTGCCGTGGCAGCAGACGCGCGACGCCTATCGCGTCTGGCTCTCCGAAATCATGCTGCAGCAGACGCAGGTGGCCGCGGTGATTCCTTATTATCAGAAATTCCTGGCCAGCTTTCCCGATGTGCAGGCGCTGGCAGCCGCACCGAGCGAAGCAGTGATGGCGCACTGGAGCGGGCTGGGCTATTACACCCGCGCCCGCAATCTGCACCGCTGTGCGCAGCGCGTAGTGGCTGAGCATGGCGGCATCTTCCCGCGCGATCCGGCGTTGCTGCAGGACTTGCCGGGCATCGGCCGTTCCACTGCCGCCGCCATCGCCGCCTTTTCCTATGGCGTGCAGGCCGCCATCCTGGACGGCAATGTCAAGCGCGTGTTTGCGCGGGTATTCGGGATTGAAGGCTACCCCGGCGCCAAGCCGGTGGAAGATGCGATGTGGCAGCGCGCGGTAGCGCTGCTGCCGCAGCAGGGCGTGGAATCATATACGCAAGGCTTGATGGATCTGGGCGCGACCCTGTGCACGCGCAGCAAGCCGTCTTGCCAGACTTGCCCGCTGGCGCAACGCTGCGTCGCGCTGGCCAGCGGCCGCACCGCGGAACTGCCGGTGCGCAAGCCGAAGAAAGCCATCCCGGAAAAGCATACCGGCATGCTGGTCATCGTCGACCAGGGCCAGGTCTTGCTGGAACAGCGCCCCGACAGCGGCATCTGGGGCGGCTTGCTGTCGCTGCCGGAAGTTGCGCCGGAAGGCGACGTCGCGACAGCGCTGGAGCGCGCCACGGCAGCCTTCGGCAGCATTGCCTCGTATGAAGCGCTGTCAGGCTTCACCCACGTATTCACCCATTTCAAGCTGCATATCGCGCCGTTCCAGGTTACGCTGGCGCAGCGGCTGGACGGCATTGCCGAGTCCGGTCACGTCTGGTACCCGGCCGACAGGCTGGCGGACGCGCCGCTGCCGGCGCCGGTCAAGAAACTGTTGCTGGAGGTTTTCCGCGAGGCCGACCTGTTTGCCTGAGGGCAGAGGCGCCGGCCGCTTGCCGGCGCGGATCTAGATGATGTTGTGCTGCAGGAGATACTGGTGAACGATGCCGAGCCGCTCGCGGCCGTCGGCCAGCTCCAGCAGTTTCTGCCGGGCTTTCAAAGGAATCGGCAGGATTTCGCACCAGCGGTTGGCGACCCAGCCGGCATTGTCGAATTGCCCCGGCAATGAAAACGGACTGGCGTAATCCGCGCCGTGCGTGGCGCGCCCCTTCTTGTTGATGTCGTCGATCACCAGCTTCAATGTGCCGGCGCATTGCAGGTGAACTTCATCCGGCGTGGTCGCCGGATCGTCGTCGATCAACGCTACCTGCGCTTCCAGGCGCTGATCCGGCAATACCCGCTGCTGCAGGATGCGGAAGCGCTGGCTGCCCTCAGTGCGCAGCATCATCACGCCCAGGTCTTGCATGTCCCATTCGGTGATGCGGGTCAGGCAACCGACGTTTTCGGGCTCCGCCGCCAGCCCCACCTCCTGTCCGGATTTGATCAGCACCACGCCGAACTGCTGCCCGCTTTTCATGCAGGCGCGCAGCATGTCCAGGTAGCGTGTTTCAAAGACCTTGAGCGGCAGGACGCCGCCGGGGAACAGGACGGCATTCAGGGGAAATAACGGAATCCAGGAATTGTTTTCGGACATGGAAAAAGAAATGAACGGCTAAGAGGATGAACTGCGGCTTTGATTAGCGGTCGCCGGCGTGCTTGGCCAGTTCGCGATGGCGTCGCACTACGCGTTCCGACACCTGGAAATACTCTGCCAGCTGTTCCACCATATATACGGAGCGGTGCTGGCCGCCTGTGCAGCCGATCGCCACCGTCAGGTAACTGCGGTTGTCGTCCTTGAATTCAGGCAGCCATTTTTCGACAAAATTGCGGATGTCGCCCAGCAGGTCGCTCACTTTGGGCAAGCCTTCCAGGAAAGCGATCACAGGCTGGTCGCGTCCGGTCAGCGGCCGCAGCTTGACGTCGTAATGCGGGTTCGGCAGCATGCGGACATCGAACACCAGGTCGGCGTCCAGCGGCACGCCGCGCTTGAAGGCGAACGATTCGAACAGCAGGGTCAGCGGCGCCGGTTCGGTATCGACCAGCTCCTTGATCCAGCTGCGCAAGCGGTTGGCGCTCATGTCGGAAGTGTCGATGGTATGGCCGATGCTCTCGATCTCGACCAGCATCTCGCGTTCGATCTGGATGCATTCGGTCAGCGTCAGGCGGTCGCTCGGATTCTGGCCGGGGCGCAGCCGGTGCGACAGCGGATGGCTGCGGCGGGTCTCGGAAAAACGCGCGATCAGCGATTCGGTCTGCGCCGTCAGGAAGAATACCTTGACGTCGTGCCCTTCGGCCCGCAGTTGCTGGATATCGCTCGGCAGGCCGGCCAGCGAATCGGCGCTGCGGGCGTCGGTGGCTACCGCCAGCATCTGCGCGCCTTCATGCTGGCGCGCGGCGACCAGCTCGCGCAGCAAGACCGGCGGCAGATTGTCGACGCAAAAATAACCCGCGTCTTCGAGCACTCGAAGAGCGACTGATTTGCCGGAACCGGAGATGCCGGTGATAAGAATAATGCGCATTGGCGAATGATACCGTAAGTCGCGGGTTTTACAGGAAGTGTCCGGATTGAAAGGGGCAAGGATCGTATGCCGCCGAATCTGCAACTCCGCATTTTATATGTGACGGGCAGGATCCAGTGCCGGCTGCGCCTGCGGTTTTGTATCGCTACGGGCTTCCTGTCTGGGGATCAGAGATCGCTATCGCTGTCCATCGCAATACGTTGCCGCGCGATGAAATCCTTGAGCGTGTCGATGCCGCGCAGCTGCAGTATGGTATTGCGCACCGCGGCTTCCAGCAGCACCGCGATGTTGCGGCCGGCGGCCACCGGGATGATGACCTTGCGGATCGCCAGTCCCAGCACTTCCTGGGTATGGGCGTCGAGCGGCAGCCGTTCGTAGTTTTCTTCCAGCGTCGCCCGGCGCACCAGATGAACGATCAGTTTGAGCCGCATCTTGCGGCGCACCGCGGTTTCGCCAAAGATGGTCTTGATGTCAAGCAGGCCGAGGCCGCGCACTTCCAGCAGGTTCTGCAGCAGATGCGGACAGCGTCCTTCGATCATGTTGGGCGCGATGCGCGCGAATTCGACCGCATCGTCGGCCACCAGGCCGTGGCTGCGCGAAATCAGTTCCAGCCCCAGCTCGCTTTTGCCGAGGCCGGATTCGCCGGTGATCAGGACGCCGACGCCCAGCACGTCCATGAACACGCCGTGCATGGTGATGCGCTGCGCCAGTTTCTTCGACAGGTACACGCGCAGGTAATCGATCACCTGGGCCGCGGGCAGCGGCGTGGAGAACAGCGGGATATTCTTTTCGTCGCAGATTTCAAGGATGTCGGGCGGCGTCGCCAGCCCCTGCGCAATGATGAATGCCGGCGGCGCGCCCGCCACCAGTTCAGCGGTCTGGTAGACCCGCGAAGTAGCCGACAGGCGCTGGTAGTACTCGGTCTCCTGATGGCCGAAGACCTGGATCCGGCCCGGATGGATCAGGTTCAAGTGACCGACCTGGTCGGCCGCTGAAGCGGCATCGCCGGAAATCAGGCGCTCGCCGCCGGGGAAGCCGGCAAACCAGCCTAGTTGCAGCGACTCGCGGTTTTCGTCATACAGTTGCTGGATCGAGAGGGGCGTGGAAGCGGGCATGATTGGCATCTGACATGGTAATTGGGCGGGCGGTTGCCCTCCTGTCAATTATGTCGCATTTTCCGTGCCCATGGGCTGCCAAGAGACAATGTGGGCATGTACCGAGGCCGGATCGGGGTCGCTGGCGAGGATCTGGCGGAAGGCGTCGCTGGAAAACATTTCGGCGATTTCCGACAGGATTTCCAGGTGCTGCTGGGTGACGTTGTCTGGAATCAGCAGGAAAACCAGCAGGCTGACCGGTTCGCCGTCCGGCGATTCAAACGGAATCGGTTCGGCCAGGCGGACAAATGCCGCCAATGGCGCTTTCAAGCCCTTGACCCGGCCATGCGGCACGGCAACGCCGTGGCCCAGTCCGGTGGAGCCGAGGCGTTCGCGCGCAAACAGGTTATCGGAGACGGTAGAGCGGGCAATGCCGCAGTTGTTTTCGAAGAGTAAACCGGCTTGTTCGAAAGCGCGTTTTTTACTGGAGACTTCCAGATCCAGCGCCACATTTTGTGCGGGCAGGATTTTTGCAAGATTAGTCATAATACAAATTGGTATGCGGTCCAGTATGGATGGTTTGTCTTACTTAGCAGAGCCGCCATCGCTAAAAACCTGCCGCAGCATGTCGAAAACATGCCAGGTTCGGGGGATAGGCCGCGGCTCCCTGTTACGTGAGCGCAGATTTTACACCACGCTTCCCCCGGTCTGGCCCAAGCCGGCATGGCCCGGGCTACGGCGCCGATATCGTTTCTATTGGCGACACCTAACCCGAATTATAGACTTGATTCCGGCCAACAACATCAACTTGCAATGATGCCCATCGCTGACAAGCCTGGTGTTTTACTTAACTTCGAAGCGCGCGAATACCAGCCAGACGTCGCCATTGCCCTTGTTCTGGGACAGGCGCGGCACGTAAGAGCCCATCAGCTTGGCGCCTTTGACGCCCAGCGACAGGACCGGCAAGGCAATCGGAAACGGGACGCCGCCGAAGTAATCCTGGCGGCTCATCAGCATGGCGGTATAGCCGGCGCCGACTTCGACCGGGGTCTTGGGCACGTTCCAGATCCACTCATAGGCATAGCCGGCCATGATCTGCGGCTTGTAGTGGGAATCGCGAATGGCAAACAGATACAGGGATTCGTCGTTGCCGTCGGCATTGCGGATGGTGCGGCCGCCGCCCAGGCCCCAGGCCTTTTCATTCAATTCCCGGATCTTTTCTTCGGTATAGGTATGGCGGCCGTGGTAGGCGTAGCCTGACAGATACACTTCCATATCGCCATTGTTGGCGATGTTGCTCAGCCTGTCCTGGGTCTGGGTGAGGGTTTTGCTGAACCAGCCGGTGGTGTCGGGGGTGTCCTGAGCGTGGGCCGGGGCGCACACGGCGGCGATGGCAGTCATGCCGGAGAATATTGCTGTCCTTTTGACGGCGGTGAAGCGAGAAAAAATTGTCATGAAATATAGAGTCCTTTACAGCGAGGTGGTACGTTAGACGTGTAGTGACAACGCGTCAATATCCCCGCCAATTTAATGCGCATTTATGTGCTTAAGTGCTGTCTTTTTGCTACAAATGTAACGAATTGTGTGTTACTGCCTTGCCTGACGCCAATTCGAAGGGGGCTGCCCGGTGGAGAAATTACTGCGCCAGGGGTTGATGTCCAGGCCGCCGCGGCGGGTATAGCGGGCATATACAGACAATTTTTGCGGCGCACAGTTGCGCATGATGTCCATAAAAATGCGTTCCACGCATTGTTCATGGAATTCGTTATGGTCGCGGAAGCTGATCAGGTAGCGCAGCAGGCTTTCCTGGTCGATGGCTGCGCCGACATAGTGGATCTGCACGCTGCCCCAATCCGGCTGGCCGGTCACCAGGCAATTTGATTTCAGCAGATGCGAGACCAGCGTTTCTTCAATGACAACCTTGTTCGGATCCGTCTTCAGCAGCGAAGGATTGGGCTGGTATTCGTCGACTTCGATATCCAGCCGGTCCAGCAGCAAACCCTGCGGTTCCTGTATTTTTTGGCTGGCGAAGGCATCGGCCGTGGTCAGCGTGACGTGCACCGGCGCGCCGAAGCCGGCTGACAAATCGTTGCGCAACAACTGCAGCAAGGCATCGGCATCGGCCAGCTTGGTTTGATTGAAGGAGTTCAGGTACAGCTTGAACGACTTCGATTCGACAATATTCGGGGAATCGGCAGGCACGGTAAACGTGGCGATGGCAACCTGGGGTTTGCCGCGTGCGTTAAGCCAGGACACTTCATACGCATTCCAGATGTCGACGCCGAAAAAGGGCAAGGTGCCGCTGACGCCGATTTCGTCGCGCTTGCCCTGCCGGGCGATCGGAAATAGCAGCGAAGGCTGGTACTGCGTCTGGTAGGCGGCGGGTTTGCCGAGCGGCGAGGCGTCGGGCGTATTTGACATGGTCATGATTTTTGCTCGTGCTTAAAAGCAGTATTTTGCCAGATAAGCATGATGTTCCTGATATGTGTCGCTCAAATGCGCTTATTTGCGCTTATCAGGAACCAGTTATTTGCTTGCGGCCCGGGCGCCGCAAGCGAGTCGGGCAACTTAGCCGAGGAACAGTTTGTAGACCGGATTGCTGCTCTCGTCCCAATAACGATAGCCGAGGCTGGAAAGGAAAGTACGGAACGCTTTCATTTCCTTTTTCGGCACCTGCAAGCCGACCAGGATACGGCCGACATCGCCGCCCTGGCTGCGGTAATGGAACAGGCTGATGTTCCAGTTGGGCGCCATCGAATCCAAAAAGCGCATCAGCGCGCCCGGCCGCTCGGGGAATTCAAAGCGGTACAGCAATTCGTCCCGCGCCAGTGCGCTCTTGCCGCCCACCAGGTGGCGTACGTGGACCTTGGCCAGTTCGTCATGGGTCAGGTCGAGCGTATCGAAGCCGTGCTTCTCGAAATTCCTGGCGATCTGGCTGGCTTCGTCGCGGCTCGAAGTCTGCACGCCGACAAACACGTGGGCGGTTTTTTCATCGCTGATGCGGTAGTTGAATTCGGTGACGTTGCGCGGTCCGACCAGCTCGCAGAAACGGCGGAAACTGCCGCGCTGTTCCGGGATGGTGACGGCGAACACCGCTTCGCGCAGCTGGCCGATATCAGCCATTTCCGCGACAAAGCGCAAGCGGTCGAAATTCATGTTGGCGCCGGAGGCGATGGTGACCAGGGTCTGGTTCTTGATGGCCTTGCGCGTGCCCTTGACCCGTTCGACATAGGCTTTGGCGCCGGCCACCGCCAGTGCGCCGGAAGGTTCCAGAATGCTGCGGGTGTCCTGGAACACATCCTTGATCGCGGTGCAGACGGCATCGGTATCGACCAGGATCACTTCATCGACATACAGGCGCGCCAGGCGGAAGGTTTCTTCGCCCACCAGCTTGACCGCGGTGCCGTCGGCAAACAGGCCGACATCCGGCAGCGTCACGCGGCGGCCGGCCTTCAGGCTGCGCGCCATGCCGTCGGAATCGGTGGTTTGCACGCCGATGATCTTGATCTCGGGGCGCACCGCCTTGACATAGGCGGCGATGCCGGCGATCAGGCCGCCGCCGCCGATCGGCACGAAGATCGCATGGATGGGGCCGGAGTGCTGGCGCAGGATTTCCATGCCGATGGTGCCCTGGCCGGCGATGACGTAAGGATCGTCGAAAGGATGGACGAAGGTCAGCTTGTGCTTTTTTTCCAGCGTCAGTGCATGGTTATACGCATCGGTATAAGAGTCGCCAAACAGCACCACTTCGCCGCCGCGCGCCTTGACGCCGTCGATCTTGATCTGCGGCGTGGTCTTCGGCATCACGATGACTGCGCGGCAGCCGAGCTTGGCTGCGGACTGCGCCAGGCCCTGGGCGTGGTTGCCGGCCGACGCGCAAATGACGCCGCGCTTGAGCTGCGCCGGCGTCAGGCTGGCGGCCTTGTTGTAGGCGCCGCGCAATTTGAAGCTGAACACGCTTTGCATATCCTCGCGCTTGAAATAAATCTGGTTTTCAATGCGCTGCGAGAGCGTTGTCGCCAGTTCAAGCGGGGTTTCGACCGCGACGTCATAGACGCGGGCGGTGAGGATTTTTTGCAAATAATCTGTGGTCATGTCGTTAGTCAGTAGTGGATGGAACGTGGCCGGCAACAGGCCCTGAGCAGGGGGAAACAGCCGGTCATTATAATGGAGGGCTTTTTCTGCGCCACCAGGTTTTCTCGGCCGCATCGCAATCCGTCTCATTTCGAGCCGTCATGCGCGGCCGGTCTGCCGTCTTTATGAATTGCTTTTATGATCGAATCCGCCGTTTTATGGCTGCTCAAGACGCTGGCTGTGCCCAGCGTCGGCCTGACTTCCGTCTTTATCATCAGCTTCGTCGCCGCCACCTTGCTGCCGCTGGGCTCCGAGCCGGCGGTGTTCGCCGTGGTCAAGGCCAATGGCGCGCTGTTCTGGCCGGTGATCTTCGTCGCCACGCTGGGCAACACATTGGGCGGGGCGGTCGATTACTGGATGGGCTACGGCGCCAAGCAGGCGTTCGCGCGCGAACGCGGCAGCAGCTGGTTCGGCTGGCTGGAACGCTATGGCGCGAAAACCATGCTCCTGGCCTGGGTGCCGGGCGTCGGGGACCCGATCTGCACTCTGGGCGGCTGGCTCAAGCTGCCGTTCTGGCCCTCGCTCATGTATATGGCGATCGGCAAATTCCTGCGCTACATCCTGGTGGTCTGGCTGCTGCTGAATGTGCCGGACGGCTTCTGGCGCGAAGTCGCGAGCTGGCTGGCGTGAGCTGAAAATAAACCGTGGATTTTGCAGCGCACTACGATGTGCTTTCCTTTTTCCTGCATCAGCACTGGTTTGCATGCTTCTTTGAAATCGAAAACCTCCGGGGAGAGAACGCCATGCCTGATTAGCCGGCATGGCCGGTCGCCATCGCCGTCCATACCGCGATGACCGAGCCGCAAATCTGAGTCGTCCGGATCAGATGGCGGACAGGCCCGCCCAGAACATCGCCGGCGCAATCAGCAGCAGGATCGCGTAAGGCAGCATGCGCAAGGGCCACGCGCGGTTGCGCAGCAGATAGGACAGGCCGAAGTAAGGATTTCTTTTGGATAAAGAGACGGGTGTCATGGCAAGGCTCCTGGCGAGGTAATTGATCAGCCTTTGCATTGGCCATAGTCGGCCAGTGTGAGGGAAATGCTTTCCAATATTTCGCTGATGATCTGGCTGAACATGGGGGACTCCTGAAAGTGACGGGGATGCATTGATTGTAGTTATAAACTATTAAATTATAGAAATTGATTAAATTAATTAATTTCATATGAATAGGCTATAAGTCAACCGAATGTTGTAGTCTGTATCTTGCACTGCACAAATCCACTGCTTGCCGTCGCGAATGGGCGCAATCGGCTAAAATGCTGATTCAGCAGCAGTAGCCAACTTCTCAAGACCAATGAACGCCCCAGTCAAAATCCAGGCATTATTGTCAGATGCGCCACAAGGCGCCACCCCTACGCGATTGCGCGAGATTCCCTATAACTACACCTCGTTTTCCGATCGCGAGATCGTGATCCGCCTGCTAGGCGAAGCGTCCTGGCGCCTGCTCGACGAATTGCGCGGCAAACGCCAGACCGGCCGCTCCGCCCGCATGCTGTATGAAGTGCTGGGCGATATCTGGGTGGTGCGCCGCAATCCGTATCTGCAGGACGACATGCTGGACAATCCTAAGCGTCGCCAGGCCCTGATTGACGCGCTGCATCATCGTCTCAGCGAAGTGGACAAGCGGCGCATCGTCACCGACCAGGCCGACAGCGGCGACGCCGTCAACGATGAAGAAGCCAGGAAGCGCAGCGAAAATGTCGAAGCGCTGCTGGCTGCCGCGCGCAAGGCGATTGCCGCTTTTGCCGACGAATTCCGCCAGACCTACGACTTGCGCAAGCGCGCCAACAAGATCCTGGGCCGCTATACCGCCAAGGACAACATCAAGTTCGACGGCCTGTCGCGCGTTTCGCACGTGACCGACGCCACCGACTGGCGCGTCGAGTATCCGTTCGTGGTGCTGACCCCGGATGGCGAAGACGAGATGGCCGGCCTGGTCAAGGGCTGTATCGAGCTCGGCCTGACCATCATCCCGCGCGGCGGCGGCACCGGTTATACCGGCGGCGCGATTCCGCTGACGCCTTTATCGGCAGTCATCAACACTGAAAAACTGGAGCAGCTGGGCGCGGTCGAAATGGCGGTCCTGCCAGGGCTGGATAAAGAGTACGCCACGATTTATTCGGGCGCAGGCGTGGTCACCAAGCGCGTTTCCGACGCCGCCGAAAAGGCCGGCTTCGTGTTCGCGGTCGACCCGACTTCGGCCGAAGCGTCCTGCGTCGGCGGCAATATCGCCATGAACGCCGGCGGCAAGAAAGCCGTTCTGTGGGGCACCGCGCTTGACAACCTGGCAAGCTGGCGCATGGTCGACCCGAACGGCGACTGGCTGGACGTTACCCGTCTCGACCACAACCTCGGCAAGATCCACGACACGCCGCTGGCGCGCTTCCAGCTGGAATGGCGCCACCCGGCTGAAAAAGGCCGGCCAAGCGAAAAGCCGTTCAAGACAGAAATCCTGGAAATCGCCGGGCGCGTGTTCCGCAAGGAAGGCCTGGGCAAGGACGTCACCGATAAATTCCTGGCGGGTTTGCCTGGCATTCAAAAAGAAGGCTGCGACGGATTGATTACCTCCGGGCGCTGGATTTTGCACAAGATGCCGAAGCACACGCGCACCGTCTGCCTGGAATTCTTCGGCCAGGCGCGCGATGCGATTCCATCGATCGTCGAGATCAAGGATTTCCTCGATGCCGAAACCCTGAAGGGCGGGGCGATCCTGGCCGGCCTGGAGCATCTGGACGAGCGCTATCTGCGCGCAGTCGGCTACACCACCAAGTCGAAGCGCGGCGTGCTGCCCAAGATGGCCCTCTTCGGCGATATCGTCGGCGACGATGAAAACGCGGTGGCGCAGGCGGCCTCGGAAGTGGTGCGCATGGCCAACAACCGGGTTGGCGAAGGTTTTGTCGCGGTGAGCCCGGAAGCGCGCAAGAAATTCTGGCTGGACCGTGCCCGCACGGCCGCCATCGCCAAGCACACCAACGCCTTCAAGATCAATGAAGACGTGGTGATTCCGCTTAACCGCATGGGCGAATACACTGACGGCATCGAGCGCATCAATATCGAACTGTCGGCCAAGAACAAGCTGCAGCTGCTGGACGAGCTGCGCGAATTCCTGCTCAAGGGCAATCTGCCGCTGGGCAAGGGCGACGATGCCGACGGCGACGATATTCCCGCCGCCGAAATCCTGGAAGACCGCGTGCACCAGGCCGAGCAGCTGCTCGACAACGTGCAGGCGCGCTGGACCTATTTGCTGGAGCACCTGGATACGCCGCTGCAGGAGGCCAGGCCGCAGTTGTTCGCGCTTGGCCTGGAAAAGCTCGACCTCGTGTTCGAGCAGCGCCTGCTGCAGCAGCCGGATGCCACGGTGTTCGACGTGGTGCAGGACCGCACTATCCGCGTTTCCTGGAAACAGGAAGTGCGCGCTTTGCTGCGGCAGATCTTCAACGGCGCTTCCTTCAAGCTGATCCTCGACGAGTGCAGCGCGGTGCACAAGCGCGTCTTGCGCGGCCGCGTGTTCGTCGCCTTGCACATGCATGCGGGCGACGGCAACGTCCATACCAACCTGCCGGTCAATTCCGACCATTACGAAATGCTGCAGGATGCGCACGCCGCGGTGGCCCGCATCATGACCCTGGCGCGTTCGCTGGACGGCGTGATTTCGGGCGAGCACGGGATCGGCATCACCAAGCTGGAATTCCTGACCGAAGACGAGATCAAGGATTTCCGCAGCTACAAGCTGCGCGTCGATCCGGAAGGCCGCTTCAACAAGGGCAAGCTGCTGAACCTGCCCGGCTTCGAGGCCGACCTCAGCAATGCCTATACGCCATCGTTCGGCCTGATGGGGCACGAATCGCTGATCATGCAGCAAAGCGATATCGGCGACATCGCCAACAGCGTCAAGGACTGCCTGCGCTGCGGCAAATGCAAGCCGGTGTGCGCCACCCATGTGCCGCGCGCCAACCTGCTGTACTCGCCGCGCAACAAGATCCTGGCCACTTCGCTGCTGGTGGAAGCCTTCCTGTACGAAGAGCAGACCCGGCGCGGCATCTCGATCAAGCACTGGGAAGAATTCGAAGACGTGGCCGACCATTGCACCGTCTGCCACAAGTGCGTGACGCCATGCCCGGTCGATATCGATTTCGGCAACGTCTCGATGAACATGCGCAATCTGCTGCGCAAGATGAACAAGAAATCGTTCAATCCCGGCACCACGGCTGCGATGTTCTTCCTCAACGCGACCGATCCGGCCACCATCAACATGACGCGCAAGGTCATGACGGACTGGGGTTTCAAGGCGCAGCGCTTCGGCAACGACATGCTGAAGAAATTCGCCAAGAAGCAGACCAGGAAGCCGCCTGCGACTGTCGGCAAAGCGCCGATCAAGGAGCAGGTGATCCACTTCATCAACAAGAAGATGCCGGGCAACCTGCCGAAGAAGACCGCGCGCGCCTTGCTGGATATCGAAGACGACAAGATCGTGCCGATCATCCGCGACCCGAAGAGCACCACCGCCGACACCGAAGCCGTGTTTTATTTCCCGGGCTGCGGCTCCGAGCGGCTGTTCTCGCAGGTCGGCCTGGCGACGCAAGCCATGCTGTGGCAGGTCGGCGTGCAAACCGTGCTGCCGCCGGGCTACCTGTGCTGCGGTTATCCGCAGCGCGGCTCGGGCGACTTTGACAAGGCCGAGAAGATCATCACGGACAACCGCGTGCTGTTCCATCGCATGGCCAATACCCTGAACTACCTCGACATCAAGACCGTGATCGTTTCCTGCGGCACTTGCTACGATCAGCTGCAGGGCTACCAGTTCGACAAGATTTTCCCGGGCTGCCGCATCATCGATATCCACGAATACCTGCTGGAGAAAAACCTCAAGCTGGAAGGTGTCAGCGGCACGCGCTATATGTACCACGACCCTTGCCACAGCCCGATGAAGCTGCAGGATCCGATGAAGACGGTGAATGCCCTGATCACCACCGACAACGGCGCCAAGATCGAAAAGAACGAGCGCTGCTGCGGCGAGTCTGGCACCTTCGGCGTCAGCCGTCCGGATGTCTCGACCCAGGTGCGCTTCCGCAAGGAAGAGGAAATGAACAAGGGCGCGGACAAGTTGCGCGCCGACGGTTTTGGCGGCGACGTCAAGATCCTCACTTCCTGCCCGTCCTGCCTGCAGGGTTTGTCGCGCTACAACGACGATGCCGGCACCACTGCGGATTACATCGTGGTGGAGATGGCGCGCCATCTGCTGGGCGAGAACTGGTTGCCTGACTACGTTGCGCGCGCCAACAACGGCGGCATCGAACGGATCCTGGTGTGACCATGAATATGCATTCAGCTGATTGCGAACTGTGCAACGGCGACGGGGGCGAAGTACTCCATTACGCCAGGCAATTCCGCGTGGTGCTGGTCGATGACGCCTCTTATCCAGGTTTCTGCCGTGTCATCTGGAATGATCACGTCAAGGAAATGACCGACCTGCCGGCGGCCGATCGCAGCATCTTGATGGCCGCGGTCTGCAAGGTGGAATCGATAGTGCGCGCCGTCATGCAGCCGGAGAAGATCAACCTGGCCAGCCTCGGCAACATGACGCCGCACCTGCATTGGCACGTGATTCCGCGCTATGCGGACGATGCGCATTTTCCCAGCCCGGTATGGGCCGAGGCGCAACGGCAGCCGTTGCCATACACCCTGGCGCAGCGGCAGGCATTGCTCGGCGCATTGCGTTCCGCCATCTCCGAGCAGTTTTAATCCTCTCTACAGGCAATCCACATGACCGGTTCCAAGCAATCAGCCCCGGCGCCCGCGCCGGTGTCATTCGTCGTACACAAGCAGTCGTGCAGGCTGGAAGTCGCCTTCGATGACGGCGCGGTGTTTCTGCTGCCGTTTGAACTGATGCGCGTATATTCGCCTTCGGCCGAAGTCAGCGGCCATGGCCCCGGGCAGGAAGTGCTGCAGACCGGCAAGCGCAATGTCGAAATGGCGGCGCTCGATCCGGTCGGCAATTACGCCGTCAAGCCGACCTTTTCCGATGGCCACGTCAGCGGTATCTTTACCTGGGCCTATCTGTACAAGCTGGGTCGCGATCAGGAAGCGATGTGGGAGGATTACCTGCAGCGTCTGGATGCCGCCGGTCATGGCCGCGAAGCCGGGCGCGACCTGCCGATGACCAGCAAGACCGCGGGCGGCCACGGCTGCGCCTGAAAGAGTTAGCAATCCAGGCATCGCCACCTCGTCGGTCATGTCATTCCCGCGTTCGCGGGAATGACGGAGCGAAGCGCAAGGCGCCACGCCGAATCCATCAGGAACTGACCGCATTCCTGGTCTTGATTCCCATCTCCCGCAGCGCATCGCCGATCGCATGCACGGCCTGCCGCATTTCTTCCGGGCCGATCGCGCCTATGCAACCGACGCGGAAAGTCTCGGCCTGGGTCAGCTTGCCCGGGTAAAGAATGAATCCCTTGTCGCGCACCCGCTTGTAGAAATCCTTGAATTCATAGTTGGCGCTGTTCGGCGCGTGCATTGTCACGATGATCGGCGCCTGGATTTTTGCCGGCAGAAACTGCACCAGTCCCAGCTCGCGCATGCCCGCCATCAGGGTCTCGTAGTTTTTTGTGTAGCGCGCCAGCCGCGCCGGCTGTCCGCCTTCCTCAAAGAATTGATTGAGCGCCTGATGGAAACCCACCACGATATGCGTCGGCGGGGTGAAGCGCCATTGCGTGGTCTTTTCCATGTAGGCCCATTGATCGTGCAGGTCCAGCGACAGCGAGCGCGAGTTGCCTACGGTTTTTTCCAGTACGCACTTGCGCACGATGACAAAACCCATGCCCGGAGGACCTTCGATGCACTTGCCGCTGGCGGCGATCAATGCGTCGAACGGGATGTTGGCTGCATCGATGGCCAGCGCGCCGAAGGAACTCATGGCGTCGATGATCAGGCTCTTCTTGTGCGTCGCCACCACCTCAGCGATATCCGCCAGCGGATTGAGGATGCCGGTGCTGGTTTCGCAATGGATCACGCCGACATGGGTGATGCTGCGGTCGTTGCTCAGCACGCGTTCGACGTCGGCGCCTGTGGTCGGCACATCATCGGCGGTTTCAAACACCGATACCTGGCGCCCCATCATTTCCACGATCTTGGCCATGCGCTTGCCGTAGGCGCCGTTGATCAGCACCAGCATGTGGCCATTGCGCGGCAGCAGGGTGTTGATCGCCGCTTCTATCGAAAACGTGCCGCTGCCCTGCATCGGCACGCACGCATGGGATTCGTGTGCATTGACGATATCCAGCAGTTGCCGGCGCACCTTGGTGGTGATTGCATTGAAGGAGGCATCCCATGAACCCCAATCCTGCAGCATGGCGCTCTTGGTGGCGAGCGAGGTGGTCAATGGTCCGGGGGTCAGCAGAATCGGGTCGCGGCTTTGCAGGCTCATGATATTTCCTTTGGTCTGGTGCGGATGTCGGTTGTCGTTTGTCGTTTGAATATGTTCCGGTCTGGCGCCAGCTGCGTCCTCGTCAGCAACACCGCGTGACAGGCGTGCAACATGCAGACGGCAGCAGGATCGGCGTTTCATTGCCTTCGCCATGCTTTTCATTGCATCATGTCTTATGTATTTTGTTGACAATCTACACGCTGTTGAATTAAAGTGCAATCATCAAACCGAAAAAAAGAAACGCCATGACAATCAACCGCACAATGAGCACCATCGCCCTGGTCCAGAAAAATTCGCTGCCTTCATTGGTGCAGAAGGAGCTTGAGCGCATGATCCTGGCCGGCGACCTGGTCGCCGGCGACAAGCTCAATGAAGTGTCGCTGGCGGAAATGCTGGGCGTCTCGCGCGGCCCGGTGCGCGAAGCGTTCCGCGCGCTGGAAGAAGCTGGCCTGGTGCAGCAGGAAAAGAATTGCGGCGTCTTCGTGCGCCAGATCTCGGTCGAGGAAGCCGACGAGATCTATGAAGTGCGGGCAGCGCTGGATGAGCTGATCGGCCGCAAGCTGGCAGCCGCCATCAAGCCGGCGCAGGTGCAGGAACTGCGCACGCTGCTGGAGCGCATGGATGGCATGGTCGCCCTGGGCGATGTCGACGGCTACCTGAAGCTGAACCTGGCCTTCCACGATGCCTTGGTGCAGTTCACCGCCAACAGGAAGCTGCTGCATACCTACCGCCGCCTGGTCAACGAACTCAATCTGTTCCGCCGTTCGGCGCTGGCGCAAAAGGGCAGCTTGCCGACTTCCACTACCGAACATCACCAGATCGTCGACGCCATCGCCGCCGGCGATGCGCAGGCCGCCGGCGCCATCATGCGCGAACACGCCGAAGCCGGCCGCCAGCGCATGCATAAGGCGCAGGAAAAGATGGCCGCTGCAGCGGCAGCCGAACAGATCACCTTGAAGTAGCAGCTCCCTCAGACTCACGACGAAGGCAAGCACATGTCCAATACCACAGCCCTCAGCGGCTCTTTCAACATCAATGGCCGTAGTTATCAAGCGATGCAGCAACCGCTGGTGGTGGTCTGTGTCGACGGCTGCGAGCAGGAATACATCAACCAGGCGATCCAGGCCGGCGTTGCGCCCTTCATGAAAAAAATGGTGGAGCAGGGCACGGTGCTGAGCGCCGATTGCGTGGTGCCCAGCTTCACCAATCCCAACAACCTGTCGATCGTGACCGGCGTGCCGCCAGCGGTGCACGGCATCTGCGGCAACTACTTCTACGACCTGGAAACCAGGCAGGAAGTGATGATGAACGACGCCAAGTACCTGCGCGCCGCCACCATCCTGGCCACCTTCGCCGATGCCGGCGCCAAGGTGGCGGTGATCACCGCCAAGGACAAGCTGCGCGGCCTGCTGGGCCACAAGATGCGCGGCATCTGCTTCTCGGCGGAAAAGGCCGACCAGGCCACGCTCGAACAGAACGGCATCGACAATCTCCTGGAGCGGGTCGGCATGCCGCTGCCGTCGGTGTACAGCGCCGACTTGTCGGAGTTCGTGTTTGCCGCCGGCGTCAAGCTGCTGGCGAGCGAGCGGCCTGACATCATGTACCTGTCGACCACCGATTACATCCAGCACAAGTACGCGCCGGGCACGCCGGGCGCCAATGCCTTCTACGCCATGATGGATCATTACCTGACCCAGCTCGATGCCTTGGGTGCGGTGATCGGCCTGACCGCCGACCATGGCATGAACGCCAAGACCGACAGCGCCGGCAAGCCGAACGTGATCTATCTGCAAGACGTGCTCGATGCCAAGGCCGGCGTCGAAAAGACCCGCGTCATCCTGCCGATCACCGATCCTTATGTGGTGCACCACGGCGCGCTCGGTTCCTACGCCACGGTGTATCTGCCGGCTGCCGCCGATGCTGCTGAAATCGCTGACATGATCCGCGCCGTTCCCGGCATCGAACTGGTGCTGACGCGTGCACAGGCCGCCGAGCGCTTTGAATTGCCGCCTGACCGCATCGGCGACCTGGTGGTGGTGAGCGAGCGCCTGACCGTGATCGGCACCGCTGCCAGCCGCCACGACCTGTCCGAGCTGAAGCTGCCGCTGCGCTCGCACGGCGGCATCTCGGAACAAAGAGTGCCGCTGATGTTCAACCGCAAGCTGAGCGCGATTCCAGCCGATCACCGGCTGCGCAATTTCGACGTGTTCTACCTGGCCATGAATCATGCTCGATAAGCACGCGCAATAAGCATGCGCAGTAAGCAAGAAACTACAACCATCGATTGATTCGAGGACATGATGCTGACCGAACTGAGCAAGCTCAAGCAGGACGAACCTTTACATCAAGACATGCGGATTGCCGGCAAGCTGGTCGGCAACCCGCGCCGCATAGAAATCCGCAATCCCTTCAACGGCGCGCTGGTCGGTTCGGTGCCGAAAGCCACGGCGGACGACATCCGCCATGCGTTCAAGGCGGCGCGGGCGTTCCGCTCGCCGCTGACGCGCTTCGAGCGTTCGCGCATCATGCTGCGCGCCGCCGAACTGCTGCGCGCCAATACCGACGCCATCTCGGACCTGATCACGGCGGAAGCCGGCCTGTGCAAGAAGGACAGCCTGTACGAAGTCGGCCGTGCCTGCGACGTCTTCGTGTTTGCCGCCAACCAGGCGCTGGTGGACGACGGCCAGGTGTTTTCCTGCGACCTGACGCCGCATGGCAAGCAGCGCAAGGTCTATACGCTGAAGGAGCCGCTGCTGGGCGCGATCTCGGCCATCACGCCATTCAATCATCCGCTCAACCAGGTCGCCCACAAGGTCGCGCCATCGATTGCCACCAACAACCGCATGGTACTGAAGCCGACGGAGAAGACGCCGCTGTCGGCCTTGCTGCTGGCCGATATCCTGTACGAAGCCGGCTTGCCGCCGGAAATGTTCTCGGTGGTGACCGGCGATCCGGCCGAAATCGCCGACGAGATGCTGATCAATCCGGATGTCGACCTGGTGACGTTTACCGGCGGCGTGCCGATCGGTAAATACATCGCCGGCAAAGCCGTGTACAAGCGCCAGGTGCTGGAGCTGGGCGGCAACGATCCGATCATCGTGATGGAAGACGCCGACCTGGAAGAGGCGGCAACGCTGGCGGTATCCGGCTCCTACAAGAATTCCGGCCAGCGCTGCACCGCCATCAAGCGCATGATCGTGCACCAGGCCGTGGCTGACGAATTCGTCGATCTGCTGGTGCGCAAGACCAAGGCTGTCAAGTACGGCAATCCTATGGATCTGCAGAACGACATGGGCACCGTGATCGACGCCCGTTCCGCCAGCGCCTTCGAAGCCAAGGTGAACGACGCCTGCCAGCGCGGCGCCAAGCTGTTGTTCGGCAATCAGCGCGACGGTGCCGTGTATTCGCCCACTGTGCTGGACCACGTTCCGGCCGATTGCCAGCTGGTGGCGGAAGAGACTTTCGGACCGGTATCGCCGGTGATCCGCTGCACCGATATCGCCGATGCGATCCGCATCTCGAACTCGACGCCTTACGGCTTGTCGTCCTCGGTCTGCACCAACCGGCTCGATTACATCACGCGCTTCGTGCGCGAGCTGGAAGTCGGCAGCATCAATGTCCGTGAAGTCCCGGGCTATCGCCTGGAGCTGACGCCGTTCGGCGGCATCAAGGATTCCGGCCTCGGCTACAAGGAAGGCGTGCAAGAAGCGATGAAGAGCTTCTGCAATACCAAAACCTATTCCTTGCCCTGGAACTGAGCGGGAAGAAAACATGCTCACTATTGCGCAAATCTGCGATCTGTTTGAACAAGGCGGCCATGAAATGTACAGCGGCGAACCGGTCAACCAGCTGCAGCATGCTCTGCAATCGGCGACCCTGGCCGCGCAGGCCGGCGCCACGGACGAACTGGTGTGCGCCGCCTTGCTGCACGACCTCGGCCATCTGCTCAATCCGCAAGGCGAGACGCCGTCGGCGCGCGGCGTCGACGACACCCATCAATATTTTGCCATCCCTTATCTGCGCGGCTTGTTCAGCGCGGCGGTGCTGGAGCCGATCCGTCTGCACGTGGACGCCAAGCGCTATCTATGCGCGACCGACACCGCCTATTGGGGACGTCTTTCCGAAGATTCCAAGCGCAGCCTGGAATTGCAGGGCGGCGTATTTTCCGCGGCCGACGCTGCGCAGTTCGTTGCCCGGCCCTACGCTGCCGATGCCGTCAGCCTGCGCCTTTGGGACGATCAGGCCAAGGTGGCAGGAATGCAGACGCCAGATCTGCAGCATTTCGCCAGGCTGATGTCGGCCTGTGCTTTGACCTCTTAGTTACTCTTTAATCGTTGCTCATCTAGGATCGATCCCTCATGCGCCCATTCTGGCTGGAAGATGCTCTATTCGCCGACGGCGAGCTGGCTCCCGCGCTGCAAGGCCGGCAAAAAGCCGACGTGGCGATTGTCGGCGGCGGCTTTACCGGCCTGTGGACTGCGATCCAGCTGAAGCAGCAGGATCCGGCGCTGGACATCGCCATCATCGAGAGCGACCTGTGCGGCGCCGGCGCCAGCGGCCGCAATGGCGGCTGCCTGCTGACCTGGTCGACCAAGTTTCTCACTTTGCGGCGTCTGTTCGGCGAGGCCGAAGCGGTCAGGCTGGTGAAGGCTTCGGAAGCGGCGGTCGAGCATATCGGCGATTTCTGCCGCGAACACAGGATCAACGCCGAATTCCGCCAGGACGGCACGCTTTACACCGCCACCACCAAAGCCCAGCTGGGCGTGCTGGATCCGGTGCTGGCCGAATTGCAGCGCCAGGGCATCAGTTCCTATCATTCCTTGCCGGATGCTGAAGTGCAGCGCCGTTCCGGTTCGACGCGCAATCTCTCCGGCATATTTTCACCGATGGCGGCGACCGTCCATCCGGGCAAGCTGGTGCGCGGATTGCGCCGCGTCGCCTTGCAGATGGGGGGGCGGATTTATGAACGAACGCCGATGCTGTCCTTCACGCCCGGCGCCAGCGTTGTCTTGCAAACGCCCGCCGGCAGCCTGCAGGCCGGCAAGATGGTGCTGGCGATCAATGCCTGGATGGCCAGCCGTTTCCCGCAGTTCGAACGCACGCTGGCGGTAGTGTCCAGCGACATGGTGATCACGGAAAAATGTCCCGAGCTGCTGCAGCGGATAGGCCTGACAGACGGCGTATCGGTGCTCGACTCGCGCACCTTCGTGTTCTATTACCGCAGCACAGAAGACGGCCGCCTGATGCTGGGCAAGGGCGGCAACACCTTCGCCTGGCGCGGCCGCATCCTGCCGGTATTCGACCAGCGTTCCCCCTATGAGCAGCAACTCCAGCGCAGCCTGCACGAATTCTTCCCGGCGCTGGCCGGCGTGCCGATTACCGCCAGCTGGAACGGACCGTCAGACCGTTCGGTCACCGGTTTCCCGTTCTTCGGACGGCTGAACGATATGCCGAATGTGTTCTACGGTTTCGGCTATTCCGGCAACGGTGTCGGCCCCAGCTACATGGGCGGGCAACTGCTGTCATCGCTGGTGCTCGGACTGGACAACGACTGGAGCCGCAGCCCGCTGGCGACCGGCCCGCGCGGACAGTTTCCGCCGGAGCCGGTGCGTTATCTCGGCTCGCTGCTGGTGCGCAACGCCATCCGCCGCAAGGAACTGGCGGAAGACCACGATCGCAAACCGTGGCTGCTGGACCAGATGCTGAGCAAGCTGGCCAACGCGGCCGGCAAGGCTGACAAAGCTTAACGTAAGACATTGCTTAGTTTTTAATTAAGTTTCATCTCATCCCATGCGTTATCGCTATGATCTGAGCTAACTGATTTCCAACATGATGTTTGCGAGGATAGAGATGAGATCTGCCATTTCGCGCGTTGCTGCTTTGTTTTTTGCCATTCCGGGGTTCATGAGCAGCGCCAGCGTTGTTGCCGCGGAAGGCGGCGCGGCTGCTGCGCTGAGTGTGCAGTTTGGGAAACCGACATACATGCAGCGGCTTTATTACAGAAAACTGTATGAAAAAAAGCCGTTTCATGACGCCATCTTGTTTTATTACGATAACGGTCTGTATAAGATCATTTCGCCAGGCGAGGAGCACTATGGCAGTTATGTTGTCGATGGCAGTTTCGGCGCAGAAAAATACACGGTGCACTTCATCGCCTTTCCTTCCGCGGACTGGAATAACACCAGCGCCTACCATGTGCTGGAATTCGATAACGCAAGGCATAGGTTCACGCAACGCGCAATCGTGCCGGTCGACGGCAAAATCCCGCAACAGCACGGCGATTTTTCAACGAGTGAAAACAACGTAGCCAATCCGCTTGGCACCAACTGGGAAAATGGCAAAAATCTGATGCCCCTGACTGACGGGAGAGAATGAATCGATCCATGCCGCCGCCGCGCAGCCATTGTCGTATCCGGCGAAGGAGGCGGAGCAGTTCCCCGGTATCGAGAAGCGCAGCTGCGATCTGGTTTCGCAGGCCTGGCCGGCCAACTATCCCACCGCGCCGCCGCCAAGCGGCTATCCCGCCGGCAAAAGCCTGGCGGCTATCCCATAGCCGGCAACAGAAAAGCAGATTTCCATAGATTATTTGGCAAGCCAAGCATCTGCTGGCCGGACTTGTATAATGTAAGACTGCCAAAACAAGCTTGCCACCATGACCAACACCACGCATTTCGGTTATAAAACCGTCTCCGAGGACGATAAAGTCCACAAAGTCGCCGAAGTTTTCCACTCGGTTGCGCCTAAATACGACGTCATGAACGATCTGATGTCGGCCGGCCTGCATCGCGTCTGGAAGATTTTCACCATCGCCCAGGCAGCCATCCGTCCCGGTTTCAAGGTGCTGGATATCGCCGGCGGCACCGGCGACCTGGCCAAGGCGTTCGCCAAGCGCGCCGGGCCTACCGGCGAGGTCTGGCTGACCGACATCAACGAGTCGATGCTGCGCGTCGGCCGTGATCGTCTCTTGAATAATGGCTTGTCCACCCCCACCTTGCTATGCGACGCCGAGAAATTGCCGTTCCCGGACAATTATTTCGACCGCGTCTCGGTGGCCTTCGGTTTGCGCAACATGACGCACAAGGATGCCGCACTGGCGGAAATGCGCCGTGTGCTGAAGCCGGGCGGCAAGTTGTTGGTGCTGGAGTTTTCGAAAGTGTGGGAGCCTTTGAAAAAGCCCTACGACGTCTACTCGTTTTCCGTATTGCCGTGGCTGGGCAAGCAGATTGCCAATGATTCTGAAAGCTATCGCTACCTGGCGGAGTCGATCCGCATGCATCCCGATCAGGACACCCTGAAACAGATGATGACGGATGCGGGCCTGGCGCGGGTTGAGTATTTCAATTTAACTGCCGGTGTGGCGGCCTTGCATACCGGCATAAAACTGTAGGAGCTCGCATGAAGAAGTTTTTGCTGATGTTGCTGATGGTCGCAACCACCCTGTCGATGACAATATCGAATGCCGACGCCCGTCGTCTCGGCGGCGGCGGTTCGTTCGGCAAGCAGTCGTCCGGCATTTCGCGCCAGGCGCCAAGCGCGCCGTCGCAGAATTTCGGCAGCGCCAACCAGGCCAGGCCGGCGGCGCCTGCCGCCACGCCGTCTGCGGTTCCGCCTAAACCGGCCAGCCCATGGAAGGGCATCCTCGGCGGCGCCTTGCTGGGTCTCGGCCTGGGCGCCCTGATGTCGCATTTCGGCCTGGGCGGCGCTTTCGGCTCGTTCCTGATGATGGCCTTGCTGGCGGTCGCGGTGATTTTTGTTGTGCGATTGGTAATGCGCAAGAACAGCCCAGCGCCGGCGGCATATTCCGGTCCAGGCTCGGCGCCTAACCTGGGCGGCAATCTTCCCGCCGCCAATTTCGATAGCAATTCGTCCAGTTTCACGCCTGAAATCGGTTCTCGCGTCAATTCCGCTTCATCGTTCCAAGCCTCAGCCGCTCCGGCCGCCGCGGCTAACAGCGCTCCTTGGGGGATTCCGGCGGATTTCGACGTGCCCGGCTTCGTCCGCAGCGCCAAGACTTACTTCATTCGCCTGCAGGCCGCCTGGGACAAGGCCGACATCAACGATATCCGCGAATTCACCACGCCGGAAATGTTTGGCGAACTGCGCCTGCAATTGCAGGAACGCGGCGCTTCGCCGAATAACACCGACGTCGTGCAGCTGGATGGCGAACTGATGGGCATCGAAACCGTCGGCAACGATTACCTGGCCAGCGTCAAGTTCACCGGCCTGATCAAGGAAGTGCCGGAAGCCTCGGCCGAGCCGTTCACTGAAGTCTGGAACCTGTCCAAGCCCTTGTCGGGGCAGGGCGGCTGGGTTCTGGCGGGAATTCAGCAAGTGGCGGCATAAGGCCCTGTCTTGCCGCGCGCCAGAGCATAAACAGGCTCTGGGCCTGACAAACTGATAAACTTGGACCGCCCATGAATAATCATGGGCGGTTTTATTTTATGACGATGACTTCACCACTAAACTTCAAGCCGATTACCGCGTCTGTCAATCACCTGTTGGCGCAAGAACCGTGGGCGCAGCGTATCCTGGCGTCGCACGCCGGCAAGGTCGCCTGTTTCGACGGCGGCGCCGTCAAGCTGAGCTGGCAGGTCGGCGTCGACGGCTTGCTGCAGGCGCCGCCCACGGATACGGATGAAAAGGTGGTGAACCTCCCCAACGTCACCATCCGCGTCAATCTGGCGGATTTGCCGCTGATCGCACAGAACCGCGAGCGTGCTTTCTCCTACGTGAAGATCGAGGGCGACGCCGATTTTGCCAATGCGATTTCCCAAGTCAGCCAGGGTTTGCGCTGGGATGCCGAACACGATCTGAGCAAGCTGGTCGGCGATATCGCCGCCGTGCGCATCGTTTCCGGCGGCAACGCGCTGATCGCAGGCGTTCTCTCGACGCATAAAAAGCTGGCGGAAAACCTGGCCGAATATTTTCTGGAAGAACAGCCGATGCTGGTGCGGCCGCGGGCTGTGTCCGACTTTACGAATGATGTCACCAGGCTGCGCGACGATCTGGAGCGCCTGGCGAAACGCATCAACAAATTGAAAACCCCATGATTCTGAAATTTTTGCGAGTTCTTAAGATCGTCCGCGTTGCGGTGCGTTACGGCCTGGACGATATTGCCATGTCGGGTTTTGATACGCCGCGCATCTCCAAGCTGATCGATACCCTGATTTTCTGGCGCGATATTTCGGCGCCGCGCGGCGAGCGTTTGCGCATGGCGCTGGAAGAGCTGGGGCCGATTTTCGTCAAGTTCGGACAAGTGCTGTCGACCCGTCGCGATTTGGTGCCGGGCGACATGGTCGACGAGTTGGCGCGCCTGCAGGATCGGGTGCCGCCCTTCAGCTCGGACCTGGCGATTGCACAGATCGAAAAATCATTGAAGGCCCATCCGGATGAGTTGTTCGCCAGCTTCGAGCGCGAGCCGGTGGCCTCGGCCTCGATTGCGCAGGTACACTTTGCGACACTGAGAAACGGCAAGGAAGTAGCGGTCAAGGTGCTGCGTCCCGGCATGAAGAAATCCATCGATGAAGACGTGGCGCTGATGCATATCGCCGCCGGCCTGGTCGAGAGATTGTGGGCCGACGGCCGCCGCCTGAAGGCGCGTGAAGTGGTGGGCGAATTCGACAAGTATCTGCACGATGAGCTGGACCTGATGCGCGAAGCCGCCAACGGCAGCCAGCTGCGCCGCAATTTCGCCGATTCGGATTTGCTGGTGGTGCCCGAGATGTACTGGGAATACTGCTCGCCTTCGGTGATCGTGATGGAACGCATGCACGGCATCCCGATTTCGCAGCTGGACCGCCTGCGAGACGCCGGCGTCGATCTCGGCAAGCTGTCGCGCGACGGCGTCGAGATTTTCTTCACCCAGGTGTTCCGTGACGGCTTTTTCCATGCCGACATGCATCCCGGGAATATCCTGGTGTCGGTAGCGCCGGCCACTTTCGGCCGCTACATCGCACTTGACTTCGGCATCGTCGGCACCCTCAACGATTTCGACAAGGATTATCTGTCGCAGAATTTCCTGGCGTTTTTCCAGCGCGATTACAAGCGCGTGGCGGAAGCGCATATCGAATCCGGCTGGGCGCCCAAGGAAACCCGGGTCGACGAACTGGAGTCGGCAGTGCGTGCCTGCTGCGAGCCGATCTTCGACCGGCCGCTGAAAGATATTTCCTTCGGCCAGGTGCTGCTGCGCCTGTTCCAGACCTCGCGCCGCTTCAATGTCGAAGTGCAGCCGCAGCTGGTGCTCCTGCAAAAGACCTTGCTCAATGTCGAAGGCCTGGGCCGCCAGCTCGATCCGGACCTGGACCTGTGGAAGACCGCCAAGCCGCACCTGGAGCGCTGGATGAGCGAGCAGATGGGCTGGCGCGGCCTGCTGCAGCATCTGAAAATCGAAGTGCCGCGTTACAGCAAGCTGCTGCCGCAACTGCCGCGGCTGGCGCATCAGGTAATGACCAAGGCCATCGAGCCGCGCGGCGAACACAGTAATGAACTGATGTGGCAGCTGATTGCCGAGCAACGCAAGACCAACCACTTCCTGGGCATCGTGGTCTATCTCGGCGGCGGCGTCATCGCGGGTGTGTTGCTGACGCTGCTTTATCTTCGCTTCGCGCACAGAATCTGGTGGTAGCCATGGCGACTCCCGATGTTCCTCCCAAGTTTGCCAGCCGCGATCCCTCGCACCCCGATTTCTGGAGCGAGCGCTTCGAGCAGGATTTCAAGCCATGGGATACCGGCGGCGTGCCGCTGGCGCTGCAACAGTACGTGAACCGCAGCAGACCGGCATCGACCCTGATTCCCGGTTGCGGCACCGGCTACGAGGTAGCCTATCTGGCCGAGGCCGGCTGGGATGTGACCGCCATCGATTTTTCCGGCGCCGCGGTGAGCGCCGCGCAGGCTGTACTGGGAAAGTGGTACGGGCGCGTGCTGCAGGCCGATTTCTTTACCTATGAGGCGCAGCAACCGCTCGGCTTTATCTATGAGCGCGCCTTCCTGTGCGCTTTGCCGCCCGCACGGCGTGCCGATATCGTCCGCCGTTGGGCAGAGCTGTTGCCGGCCGGCGCCACGCTGGCCGGCTTCTTTTTTTTCGACGACTCGCCCAAAGGGCCGCCGTTCGGCATTAGCCGGGCTGAACTGGAACGCTTATTGCATGTCGATTTCGAACTGGCCGATGAGCAGGATGTGACCGATTCCATCGCCGTATTTGCAGGCAAAGAGCGCTGGATGGAATGGCGCCGCCGAGGCTGACAGGTAGTCTCGGCGCCAGAGTCGTCAAAATACGAGCCAGTGTGTGTCCGACGGTACATGCACTGGCTTTTTTCACATAATTTGCAGTCAACTTGCTACAATTGGCGGTTTTTCGCCCTTCTGGAAATGACTAAATATGGCGCTGCTAGAAATCCGTAACGTCAGTCGTCGTTTTGGCGACTTTGCCGCAGTTGACAATATCAGCCTGTCAATTGAAGCCGGCGAATTCTTTACCCTGCTGGGCCCTTCCGGCTGCGGCAAAACCACCTTGCTGCGCATGATCGCCGGTTTCGATCTGCCCGATTCCGGCCAGATCCTGCTGGATGGCGTCGACCTGGTGGGCAGTCCGCCCGAGCACCGGCCGGTATGCACCGTGTTCCAGAACTACGCGCTGTTTCCGCACATGACGGTGGCGGCCAACATCGCTTTCCCCCTGAAGATGGCCAAGGTGCCGGCGGAGCAGATCCGCAGCCGGGTCGAGGAAGCGCTGGAAGACGTGCGCCTGACCGGCTTCGCCGCACGCTTTCCGCATGAGTTGTCAGGCGGTCAACGGCAACGTGTCGCGGTGGCGCGGGCGCTGGTGTCGCGTCCCAAGCTGCTGCTGCTGGACGAGCCCTTGTCGGCGCTGGACGCCAAGCTGCGCGAGCAGATGCAGATCGAGCTGATCAATCTGCAAAAAGAAGTCGACATCACCTTCGTCTACGTCACCCACGACCAGGGCGAGGCGCTGGCGCTGTCGCACCGGATCGCGGTCATGAACCGCGGCAACGTCGAACAGCTGGACGAACCGTCGCGCATCTACAGCTATCCGCGCACCCGTTTTGTCGCCGATTTCATCGGCACCTGCAACTTGCTGGACGGCGCTATCGCCAGCATCGACGGCGCCTCCATGCAGCTGGACGTGCCCGGCCTCGGCCTGGTGAAAAGCGCCGTGCCGCCGAATGCGGCCGCCGGCCTGAAAGGCACGCTGGCGCTGCGGCCGGAAAAGATCCATATCAGCGCCGAGATCAGCACCGACACCGCGGAAAACCATTTCAAGGGCTTCGTCAAGGAGCTGCTGTATCTGGGCGATGTCACCGTGTACATCGTGCAGACCGAAGGCGGCACCACGATCGAAGCCTTGCTGGCCAATTCGGCCGCCGGCCGCGCCAAATTCTTCGAGGTCGGCGACATGGTCGACATCGCCTGGCAATTCGACGCAGGACATTTCTTGTATGAGTAAGATGGCAAAAAACGACGCAGCCAAACGCGGCCGGCTGGCGCGCTGGCTGATCAGCGGGCCGCCGCTGTTCTACCTGCTGCTGTTCTTCGCCATCCCCAGCCTGATCATGGTGTTCGCCTCAGTGCGCTATGCTGGCGACTACGGCGGCCTGGCGCCGGTGTTCGACGAGGCCGGCAAGCTGGACCTGACGCTGGAAAATTTCCAGCGCTTCGCCTCCGATTTCATCTATACCGCGATCTTCCTGAAATCGCTGATGTATGCGGTGATCACCACTTGCTGCTGCCTGCTGATGGCCTATCCGCTGGCGCTGCTGATTGCGCGCAGCCCGAAGAAATACCGCGACCTGCTGATCCTGCTGGTGATCCTGCCGTTCTGGAGCAATTTCCTGATACGCGTGTATGCCTGGATGATCATCCTCGGCCCGCAATCCGGCCTGACGCAGGCGGTCAATTACGTGCTGGGACTGGCCGGCATCGAGCCGGTGCGCCTGTTGTTTACCGCGTTCTCGGTGATTGTCGGCCTGGTCTACGTGCACTTGCCGTTCATGGTGCTGCCGCTCTACGCCAATCTGGAAAAGCATGACCCGGCGCTGGTCGACGCCGCCCAGGACCTGGGCGCATCGGCCTGGCAGCGCTTCTGGCGCATCACTTTTCCGCTGTCCTTGCCCGGCGTGTATGCCGGCGCGGCGCTGGTATTCATTCCGGCGCTGGGGATTTTCGCGGTCTCCGACATCCTGGGCGGCACCGGCAGCGATATGATCGGCAACGTCATCAAGCAGCAATTCCTGGAAACCCGCGACTGGCCGTTCGGCAGCGTACTGTCTATCGTCCTCACGGTAGCGGCGCTGATCGCCGCCGGCATTGCCGTGCTGGTGGCAAGGCCAAGGAGAGAAGCCCATGGTTAACCTGAACCGGATGCGGCGTCCGCTCGGCCTGTGGCTGGTGGCGCTGTTCGTGTATGCGTTTTTGTACGTGCCGCTGATTATCGTGGTGGTGTATTCCTTCAACGACTCGCAGCTCAATGCCGAGTGGGTCGGCTTTACGCTGGACTGGTATCGCAAGCTGTTCAATAACGATGAGATGCTGCGCGCCGCCGGCAATTCGCTGATGATCGCGCTGGTGGCCAGCGCCGCGTCCACCTTGCTGGGCACCATGGCCGGTTTCGCCATGCATCGCTACAAGCTCAAGCTGCTGCCCTTGCTGGTGCTGACGCCGATTGCGATTCCGGAAATCCTGGTCGGCGTATCCCTGCTGATTTTCTTCGTCATGCTGAACATCACGCTGGGACTGCTGTCGATCACCTTGGCGCACATCGCGTTCTGCATCGGCTTTGTCGCCATCGTGGTGCGCTCGCGCCTGTCCGGCATGGATGAAAGCCTGACCGAAGCGGCGCGCGACTGCGGCGCCACGCCCATGCAGGCATTCCGGCTGGTGACCCTGCCGCTGATCATGCCAGGTGTGGTGGCGGGAGCCTTGATGGCGTTCACCCTCTCGATCGACGATTTCGTGATCACCTTCTTCACCGCCGGCGCCAACGCTTCCACCTTGCCGCTGCAGATCTATTCAATGATTAAGATTGCCGTCACGCCGGAAGTAAATGCGGTCTCGACCTTGTTGATGGGCCTGACCTTGCTGCTTATAATCATCGCGTCCAAGCTTGCGCCCAACGCCTTACGTTCTTCCTAATCGCCTATCAGGACAGCCATGAAAAAACTGCTCGCCATTGCTTCACTTCTGTTTGCCAGCGTCTCTGCCCAAGCCGCCGACGAACTGCACCTGTACAACTGGAACAATTACATTGCGCCGGAGACGGTGGAGCGCTTCGAGGCTTTCTGCAAATGCAAGGTGGTGCAGACTTACTACGGCGACAACGAGGAAATGCTGGCCAAGCTGGCGGCCGGCGCCAAGGGTTATGACATCATCGTACCGACCGGTAATGCGCTGGATGCCCTGATCAAGCAGCAGGCCTTGCTGCCGCTCGACAAGGCGCAGTTGCCGAACCTGAAGAACATCAACCCGGCCTACCTGAATACGGATTTCGACAAGGGCAACAAGTATTCCGTGCCTTACGCCTATACGGTCACCTTGATGGGCTATAACGACCAGAAGATGAAGGAACTGGGAATTCCGGTGGATAGCTGGGCGGCGATTTTCGATCCGAAGATCCTGGCCAAGATCAAGGGCAAGGTTACTGTGCTGGATTCGGCCAACGAGTTAATGGGCGCCGCCTTGAAATACCTGGGCTATTCCGCCAACGACACTGATGAGAAGCATTGGCAGGAAGCCAAGGACGTCATTCTCAAAGCCAAACCGTACTGGGCGGCGTTCAATGGCAGCAGCTACATCAAGGAATTGACTGTAGGTAATATCTGGCTGGTGCAAGGTTATTCGAATGACATTTTCCAGGCGGATGTCGATGCCCAGAAAGCCGGCCGCAAATTCCGCATCCGCCACGGCATGCCGAAAGAGGGCGCGGTTCTGGCGCTGGACAGCATGGTGATCCACAAGGCGGCGCCGCGGCCTGACCTGGCGCAGAAGTTCATCAATTTCATGCTGGATGGCAAGAATGCCGCTGAGCTGAGCAACTTGATCGGTTCCGGCAATCCTAACGCCGACGCCGCCAAGTACATCAAGCCGGAGATCGCCAACAACCAGGCGATTTTTCCGGACAAGGCCGGCTTCGCCAAGCTGGAAATGCTGAAAGACCTGAACAGCAAGCAGCGGCGCGCCGTCAACCGCATCTGGACCGAGATCCGCGCGCGCTGAGTTTCTTGATGTGAAATTGGCAATAATTGCGCCAAATCATGGCGCCGCCGCCACAAGCCGCCGGCCAGGTCCGTATATGCTGGAAAAAACCTTTATAATTCAGGGTTTTGTAAGATATTTGCGGAGTTTCACCATGCCGATTTATGCGTATCGCTGCGAAGCCTGTGGTTTTGCCAAAGATGTGCTGCAAAAGATGTCCGATGAGCCGCTGACGGTTTGCCCGTCCTGCAGCACAGCCTCGTTCAAGAAGCAGGTTACCGCAGCCGGTTTCCAGCTGAAAGGAAGCGGCTGGTATGTCACCGATTTCCGTGGCGGCGCAGGAGCGACCGTGCCGCCGGCAGGCGCAGCGGAAGCGGCGGCGCCCGCTGGTACCGTAGTCACTGCTCCGGCGACGCCTGCAGCGCCCGCCAGCAGCCCGGCGCCGGCAGCCGCCAGCGCGGGCGGCACGGCAGCGGCAAGCTAAGGTCGTCGCTTAGTCAACGAGTTGAACCCGGCGCAGCTGCACGGCAGCTGACGTCCGACAAAGAAAGCCATGCGTAAATATTTCATCACCGGTCTACTGGTTTTAGTGCCCCTGGCAATCACGCTATGGGTGCTGAATCTGATCATTGGCACGATGGATCAGTCGCTGCTGCTGCTGCCTGAGCAATGGCGGCCCAAGGCTTTGCTGGGGCACGACATTCCCGGCCTCGGCACCATCCTGACCTTGCTGGTGATCTTCCTGACCGGCCTGGCGACGCGCAACTTCATCGGCCGCCAGATCGTCTCGATGTGGGAAGCGGTGCTGACGCGGATTCCAGTGGTCAGTTCGATCTATTCCAGCGTCAAGCAGGTCTCGGACACCCTGTTCTCATCCTCCGGCAATGCCTTCCGCAAAGCCTTGCTGGTGCAGTATCCGCGCCAGGGATCGTGGACCATCGCGTTCCTGACCGGGATTCCGGGCGGCGACGTCAAGAATCACCTGCCCGGCGACTACGTCAGCGTCTATGTGCCGACGACGCCGAATCCGACTTCGGGCTTTTTCCTGATGCTGCCGCGCGAAGACACCATCGAACTCGACATGAGCGTCGACGAGGCGCTGAAGTATATTGTTTCAATGGGCGTGGTGGCGCCGGAGCAGCTGGCCGGCAAGAAGCTGGCCATCGATACGCCGCCGGGCAGCGCCAATGAATCCGGCGCATGAAGCAACATTAATTTAAAACATCCGTACAACATCTGAACTGCGAAAAACTGAATATGTCCATGCGAACCCAATACTGCGGCCTCACTACTGAGGTCCTTCTCGGCCAAACCGTCAGCCTGTGCGGCTGGGTGCATCGTCGTCGTGATCATGGCGGCGTCATCTTCATCGACCTGCGCGACCGCGAAGGCCTGGTGCAGGTGGTGTGCGATCCGGACCGCGCCGAAGTATTCAAGAATGCAGAGGCGGTGCGCAATGAATTCTGCCTGCGCATCACCGGCGTGGTGCGCCTGCGCCCTGACGGCACCGGCAACAGCAACCTGAAGTCCGGCAAGATCGAAGTGCTGGCGCACGACCTGGAAGTGCTGAACCCGTCGATCACGCCGCCGTTCCAGCTGGACGACGACAACCTGTCGGAAACCACCCGCCTGACGCATCGCGTGCTGGACCTGCGCCGTCCGCAGATGCAAAACAACCTGCGCCTGCGCTACAAGGTGACGATGGAAGTGCGCAAGTTCCTGGACGCCAACGGCTTCATCGATATCGAAACGCCGATGCTGACCAAGTCGACTCCGGAAGGCGCGCGCGACTACCTGGTGCCGTCGCGCGTCAACGCCGGCCATTTCTTCGCGCTGCCGCAATCGCCGCAATTGTTCAAGCAGCTGCTGATGGTGGCCAACTTCGACCGTTACTACCAGATCACCAAATGCTTCCGCGACGAAGACCTGCGCGCCGACCGCCAGCCGGAATTCACCCAGATCGACTGCGAAACTTCCTTCATGTCGGAACAGGAAATCCGCGACATGTTCGAAGGCATGATCCGCCTGGTGTTCAAGAACGCGCTGGACATCGACCTGCCTAACCCGTTCCCGGTCATGGACTTTGCCACCGCGATGGCCCTGTACGGTTCGGACAAGCCGGACATGCGCGTCAAGCTGGCGTTCACCGACCTGACCGCGGTCATGAAAGACGTCGACTTCAAGGTCTTCGCCGGCGCCGCCAACATGGACAACGGCCGCGTGGTCGGCCTGCGCGTGCCGGGCGGCGCCGCCATGCCGCGCTCGGAAATCGATGCCTACACGCAGTTTGTCGCCATCTACGGCGCCAAGGGCCTGGCTTACATCAAGGTCAACGAAAAGGCCAGCGGCCGCGACGGTTTGCAATCGCCTATCGTCAAGAACCTGCACGATGCAGCGCTGGCGCAGATCCTGGAACTGACCGGCGCGCAAGACGGCGACCTGATTTTCTTCGGCGCCGACAAGGCCAAGGTGGTCAACGATGCCATCGGCGCCCTGCGCGTCAAGATCGGCCACAGCGAATTCGGCAAGAAGGCCGGCTTGTTCGACGACACATGGCGTCCATTGTGGGTGGTCGACTTCCCGATGTTCGAATACGACGAAGACAGCGACCGCTGGAACGCCTTGCACCATCCGTTCACATCGCCGAAAGACGGCCACGAAGACTTTATCGAAACCGATCCAGGCAAGGCAATTGCCAAGGCCTACGACATGGTCTTGAACGGCTGGGAACTGGGCGGCGGTTCGATCCGTATCCACCGCGCAGACGTGCAGAGCAAGGTGTTCCGTGCTCTGAAGATCGATGCCGAAGAAGCGCAGCTGAAATTCGGCTTCCTGCTCGACGCCCTGCAATACGGCGCGCCTCCGCACGGCGGCCTGGCTTTCGGCCTGGATCGCATCGTCACCATGATGTGCGGCGCCGAGTCGATCCGCGACGTCATCGCCTTCCCGAAGACCCAGCGCGCGCAATGTCTGCTGACGCAGGCGCCGTCGGAAGTCGACGAAAAGCAATTGAAAGAATTGCATATCCGCCTGCGCATGCCGGAAGCGAAAGTCGTCTGATTTCAGATAAAAAGCAGCAATCGAAAAGCGCGGTTTTCCGCGCTTTTTTTACGCCCGTCGAAACCGGTTTATAGTAGTGCTTTGCGTAGTCGGGCACGGTACGGCGCAATCTCGCCCGGCGGGCTGTGCGGCTGCCCGCTCGGTTCCGGCCGCTGATGGTGTAGCATGGTTTACCTGATCTTGCGCTCGCCGGATTACGCTGACGCAACCTCATTTTTTGCTTATTTGCATGTATAAAATTCCCGAATCGGTATTGGTGGTTATTTACACGGAAGACTTGCAGGTGTTGTTGATGGAGCGCGCCGATAAACGCGACTACTGGCAATCGGTGACAGGTTCCAAGGACTTCCCTGATGAAGCGCTGGAAATAACGGCGATACGTGAGGTGCAAGAGGAAACCGGCATTGTGGTCGCCGCTGAGGATGGCAGCGTGCCGCCCTCCAATCTGAACGACTGGCGGGTGGCTAACGTCTACGAGATTTATCCGGTATGGCGCCATCGCTATGCGCCGGGGATTACAAAGAACACCGAGCACGTGTTCGGCCTGCTGGTGCCGGCCGGCGTGCCGGTCACGCTGGCGCCGCGCGAGCATTTGCAATACAAGTGGCTGCCTTACCGCGAGGCTGCCGATGCCTGTTTTTCGCCGTCGAATGCCGAGGCGATCCTGCAGTTGCCGCACCACTTTAAACGACAGTAAGCCGTACCCTCCATGAAACTGCGCATTGCCACCTACAACATACACAAGGGCGTTTCCTCGCTCGGCAGCCGGCCGCGCGTGCATGCCCTGAAGCAGGCGCTGGCGCGGATGCAGGCAGACGTCTTCTTCCTGCAGGAAGTGCAGGGGCGGCACGACTTGCTGGCGGCGCGCCACGCGGCGCATTGGCCGGACCAGCCGCAGCACGATTTCCTGGCCGGCGATTCGCATCACGCAGCCTACGGCATGAACGCCGTCTATGACCATGGCCATCATGGCAACGCCTTGCTGAGCCGCTTCGAAATCGCCTCGCAAAGCAACCAGGATGTATCCGACCATGCTTACGAGGCGCGCGGCATCCTGCACTGCGTCCTGAAGACCCCGACCGCCGATGTCCACTGCTATGTGGTGCACCTGGGCTTGTTCGGCGGCGGCCGCCGCCGCCAGACCGCGGCCCTGATCGAAGCGGTGCGCAGTTCCTCGCCGCCGGATGCGCCGCTGATCATCGCCGGCGATTTCAACGACTGGGGCAATCGCCTGAGCGATTTTCTCAGGGTGCGGCTGGATGTGGCCGAGATCTTCGACGAACGCATCGCCACGACCGGCATGATGCAGGGCGTCGGTTCCTACCTGCAGCAACTGATAGGGCGCACGCCCAAGCTGAAGCCGGCGCGGACTTTTCCCGCCGCCTTTCCCTGGCTGCGCCTGGACCGGATTTATCTGCGCGGCTTTACGGTAGAATCGGCGGAAGTCCTGCATGGCGCGGAATGGGCAAAATTGTCGGATCATGCGCCTATCGTGGCCACGCTCAGATTGCGATAAAAGCGGCTGGCGGCGCCAGCCTCAACCATGATTTCAGAAAGACCGTCCGGATGCCGTTTCTCCTCCTGTTCGTCGCATGCGCGCGGTAAGCTTCAGCGCAGACAACCACATCACGCTGTTGCACAACGGCGCTGCCTTTTTTCCGGCATTGATTGCCGCCATCGACGCCGCCCGCGCCGAAATCTACCTGGAAACCTATATCTTCGCCGCCGACGCTACCGCGTCCTCGGTGCAGCAGGCGCTGACGCGCGCGGCGCGGCGCGGCGTCACCGTACGTGTGATTGCTGACTGGCTCGGCAGCGGCCACCAGCGCTCGCTTTCGCTGCAGCAGGAGTTCGAGGCTGGCGGCGTCATGTATCGCGCCTTCAATCCCTGGTTCCAGCGCGGCGTGGCAAGAATGCATCGAAAGATATGCGTGGTCGATCGCGACATCAGCTTTATCGGCGGCTTGAACATCATCGACGACATGGTGTCCGACGACGACCTGCGCCTGCCCTTGCCAGCGCCGCGCTGGGATTTCGCGGTGAGCATCAGGGGCCCGCTGGTGGCTACCATCCATCTTGAACTGGAAGCGCAATGGATGCGGCTGGGCGAAATGAAACTGCTGGCGCGCTTGCAGCAGTTCAAGCGCAGCCGCGTGCGCCGCCCGGGCAGCGCGCACGGACCGGCGCTGGCCGGCCTGGTGCTGCGCGATAACCTGCGCAACCGCCGCACCATCCAGCGCGCCTACCTGCAGGCATTGGGGCATGCGCGCCAGAGCGCCTTGCTGACCAGCCCTTATTTCGCGCCAGGCAGGAAATTGCGGCGCGGCCTGGAGGAGGCAGCGCGGCGCGGCGTCCAGGTCACCTTGCTGCTGGGGGTCGGCCATTATCGTCTGCAGGACGCGGTCAGCCAGTCCTATTATCCGAAATTGATGAAGGCAGGGGTCAGGATTGTCGAGTATCGCAAAACGACCTTGCACGCCAAAGTCGCGGTCATCGACGACGATTGGGCCACGGTCGGCTCCAGTAATTTCGACGGCTTGAGCCTGCTGGTGAACCAGGAGGCCAACGTAGTGATCAAGGATGCCGATTTTTCGCGCACACTGCGGCGGCAGATAGAAGCCGGCATTGCCGACGGCGATGCCGTTGCGGCCGACGCCTTTGACAATCTGTCGTGGCGGGCGCGCGCCTGGCACGGCGCGGCTTTTTTTCTGTATCGCTTGCTGATGCGGGTAATTGCTGCCGGCAACCGCGAATGAAGGCTGCTTGAGCGGGTCTGATAGAGCAGGGGAAAATGACTCGGGCCGCGGCATCATCTGCAGCGGCCCGTATCGGAAGCAACCGTCAGCGGCTAGATCTGCACCCAGGCGCCCTTGAAGACGATGGGCCCGGTCGGACCGTTGGGATTCGGCGATCCGCCCTTCGGTTCCAGTGTCACCGCCAGCAGCGGGACCGACTGCGGCGTAGCGTTGGCAGGCAAGGCCAGGCTGACGCTGCCGTCGGCGGCCAGCAGGCCGAGCGAACGCGGCGGACCTTCTTTCGGCACAGCCCACAGTTCCAGGCTCTTGTCGGCGGCGATCGCCTGCGGCGCCACCACCTTGACTGTCAGGCGGCCGCCTGGCGCATCTCCGGTCACAACGGCAATCGGTTGCGCCTGATCGTTGCTCAGCATCGCGATATACGAGCTTGCCGCAGGCGCCGGCACCGGCTGCAATTGCTTGGTCAATAGCAGCGAGGTCAGGATCAGGGCCGCGGCGGTCGAGAACATGCCCAGTCCGCGCCAGAAGCTGAGGTCTTCGCGCAGCTCGAACCAGAAGGGACGCTTGTGCTGCGGCTTGGCGGACAGGCCCAGCTTGGCTTCGATGGCCGGCCAGAGCGCTGCCGGCGGCGGCACTGCCGGCGCCAACTCGGCCATTGGATGCAGCCGGTCCTGCCATTCGGCTACCGCCAGGCGCAATACGTCGTGACGCCGCAGCAAGCTCTCGAAACGGCGCCGTGCGCCGCCCTTGAGCGTGCCCAATACATATTCGGCTGCCAGCTTGTCTATCAGGGCAGGCTTGGTCTGGATGTCCATCAGACGCTCCCCAGCTTGCCGAGGCAGGCTTTGAGGCGCTCCAGGCCGCGCCGTATCCATGTTTTGACGGTGCCGATCGGCAGCTTCATTTGCTCTGCCACTTCGCTATGCGACAGGTCATGATAGAAGGACAGGGCAATGGCTTGCCGATGCAATCCCTCCAGACGCCCAAGGCATGTCGCCAGCGCCTTTGCATCGTCGGTGAGCTGCAGCGCTTCCAACGGTGTCGGATCGGCGCTTTCCATTGCGTTCATGACTTCCTTGTCAAATGTGTCGGCATCGATCTCGACGGCGCGGTCGGCACGGCGCAGGAAGTCGAAGGCCTTGTTGCGCACGATGGTGGTCATCCAGGTCAACGGCGCCGCCAGGCTGGCCTGGTAGCTGTCGGCGTTGTTCCAGATGCTGATGAAGCTTTCCTGCAGGACCTCTTCCGCCCATTCGCGCTTAACTAGTATACGCAGCGCGAAGCCAAACAGTTTCGGAGAAGTCGCCTCATACAGAGCGCGGAAAGCGGCGGCGTCCTTGCGCACGACGGCTGCAAGCCAGATTTTCAATTGTTCCGGATGCAGGTCTGTAGAAGGCAATTCGACTTCCTTTTGATGTGGACTGCGTTCGCATTACCGGCGGGGCCTGGTTTTGTTGTTGCGCAACCAAGCATCTCAATCTGCAGATTAGCGCATGGCAACTTGTGGCGCAACCGGCAAGCGGCGATCGCCTTGTCTCTTGCTCAATTGGTTTAGGCGGCGGCCGTAAAAAAGCCCGCTGTCTGAAGGCGGGCTGTCGGCTGCGGCTGTGCCGCTAGCTGCAGGGCGGCGTTATTTTTTCAGGGAATCGCGGATCTCGCGCAGCAGCACGGTATTTTCCGGATCGGCCGCCGGTGCGGGCGGCACTTCGCCGCGCAACTTGTTGATGATGCGCACCATCTGGAAGATCACGAATGCCAGGATGATGAAATTCAGGGCGATAGTGAGGAAGTTGCCATAGGCTAGCACCGCGCCGGCCTTCTTCGCTTCGGCCAGGGTCAGGTCGGCGCTTTGGCCGTTCAGCGGGAAGTAGTGGTTGGCGAAGTCGAGGCCGCCGAAAATCTTGCCGACCACCGGCATGATGATGTCCTGCACCAATGAATCGACGATCTTGCCGAAGGCGCCGCCGATGATGACGCCGACCGCCAGATCCATCACATTGCCTTTGAGTGCAAAGGTCTTGAATTCTTGCATCATGCTCATATCGCTATTTCTCCATACTAATGTTGACAGTCGGGAAGATACTGCGATCGCGACCGGATTAAAAGGACAAAATTGTCAATTCTTGTTATTTTCCAGCATCTTTTCCCCATCGCTTAGACTTGCTGCGGTGCAAGAGTGAGGCGCTGACGGGAATTGTGCCAGATTTAACGGCAGATTCCACACAATTAGCTGATTTTGTACTTGACTGTACGTATTTCCTTTAAAACAGTCTCCGGCTTCGATATAATCTAGGGTTGCTAGAAGTTCCGTGCAATTTTCGTATTTTGACTGATTGGGGTTGGTATGAGTATCGAAAAGCAGGTCGATTCCGGTCGGCGTGGTTTGCTCGTCGCTACATGCGCGGCGGGTGGCGTGGCCGGTCTGGCCACGGCGGGGGCTTTTGTGTCCACGTTCCAGCCGTCCGAGCGCGCGAAAGCAGCAGGAGCGCCAGTGGAAGTGGATATTTCCGGCATTAAACCAGGCGAGATGCAAGTGTTCGAGTGGCGCGGTAAGCCCGTCTGGATCATGAAACGCACCCCCGAGCAAATGAAAGGGCTGGAACATACGGCCTCTGAAGTTGCCGATCCCGAGTCGCTCAAGCCCTACACCATGGACTTGCCCGACTACTGCAAGAACAAGTCGAACAACCGCGGCCACGTCGGCCACGAGGAAACCCTGGTGCTGGTCGGTATCTGCCCGCACCTGGGCTGCTCCCCATCCTCGAAATTCGCGCCGGGCGCACAGGCTTCGCTGCCGGACGACTGGCAAGGCGGCTTCCTCTGCCCTTGCCATGGTTCCACCTTCGACCTGGCCGGCCGTGTCTTCAAGAACAAGCCAGCGCCAAACAATCTCGATGTGCCACGCTACATGTACCTGTCCGATACCAAGATCGTCATTGGTAAAGACGAGAAAGGTGAGGCTTAAACCATGGCATTCCACGAAAAGCAGCTGCCGGCCGATGCTCCCATCGCCGAAAAAGCCTTGAACTGGGTCGATGCGCGTTTCCCCGTGACTTCCACCTGGAAGGCGCATCTGTCGGAATACTACGCGCCAAAGAACTTCAATTTCTGGTACGCCTTCGGTTCGCTGGCGCTGCTGGTGCTGGTGATCCAGATCGTCACCGGAATCTTCCTGGTGATGCATTACAAGCCGGACGCCACCCTGGCTTTCGCCTCGGTCGAATACATCATGCGCGACGTCCCTTGGGGCTGGCTGGTGCGCTACATGCACTCGACCGGCGCTTCGGCCTTCTTCATCGTGGTCTACCTGCACATGGTGCGCGGCCTGCTGTACGGCTCGTACCGCAAACCGCGCGAACTGGTATGGCTGTTCGGCGTCGGCATTTTCCTGTGCCTGATGGGCGAAGCCTTCATGGGCTATCTGCTGCCATGGGGCCAGATGTCGTATTGGGGCGCGCAGGTGATCGTCAACCTGTTCGGTGCGATTCCTTTCATCGGCCCTGACCTGTCGCTGTGGATACGCGGCGACTACGTGGTGTCGGATGCTACCCTGAACCGCTTCTTCTCGTTCCACGTGATCGCGATTCCGCTGGTGCTGATCGGCCTGGTGGTGGCCCACATCATCGCCCTGCACGAAGTCGGCTCGAACAATCCCGACGGCGTCGAGATCAAGGAAAAGCTGGATGCCAAGGGCGTGCCGCTGGATGGCGTGCCTTTCCACCCTTACTACTCGGTGCATGACGTGATGGCGGTTGCGGTGTTCCTGATCGTCTTCAGCGCCGTGGTGTTCTTCGGCCCGGAAATGGGCGGCTACTTCCTCGAGTACAACAACTTTGTCCCGGCTGATTCGCTGAAGACGCCGCCGCATATCGCACCGGTCTGGTATTTCACGCCTTACTATTCGATCCTGCGGGCAGTGACTTCGGACTTCATCATTTATCTGCAAGCCGGCGTTGCCGCCTTCATCGCGCTGCTGTGGTTCAAGTCAACGCTGAGCAGCATGATCAAGATTGCCGCCACCGCCGTCGGCGTGGCGATCATCGGCGCCATGTTCATCTTCGACGCCAAGTTCTTCGGCGTCGTCCTGATGGGCGTTTCGGTCGTGATCCTAGCCGGCCTGCCTTGGCTGGATCATTCCAAGGTCAAGTCGATCCGCTATCGTCCGAGCTGGCACAAATATGTCTACATCCTGTTTGCGATCACCTTCGTGGTGCTCGGTTACCTTGGCGTGCAGCCGCCATCGGCAATCGGCGGCTATGTATCGAAGGTCTGCACTTTCATCTACTTCGGCTTCTTCCTGCTGATGCCATGGTGGAGCGCCGCCGGTACCTTCAAGCCGGTGCCGGACCGTGTTGTTTATCACCCGCACTAAGCCAGAGGATAAGAACATGACATTGCTTAAAAGCGCATTGATAAAAAAATTAATGGCGACTCTAGTGCTGCTGCCGGCGCTTGCCTTTGCCAGTGAAGAGGGCGGTTATCCGCTGGATACCGCTCCACCGCAGGGCAACAACCTGTCGGCGCTGCAGAACGGCGCCAAGCTGTTTGTGAATTACTGCCTCAACTGTCACTCCGCTTCGTCCATGCGCTACAACCGCCTGCGCGATATCGGCCTGACAGAAGAGCAGATCAAGGACAACCTCCTGTTCACCAGCGACAAGGTCGGCGGCCTGATGACCATCGCCATGGCGCCGAAAGACGGCAAGGAATGGTTCGGCGCCGCGCCGCCCGATTTGTCGGTGATCGCCCGCGCCAAGGCATCCGGCGCCGGCAGCGGCCCGGACTGGCTGTACACTTATCTGCGTACGTTCTACAAGGATGACAGCCGTCCCAGCGGCTGGAACAACATGGTTTTCCCTAACGTCGGCATGCCGCACGTGCTGTGGGAACTGGAAGGCATTCGTACTGCCAAATACGAAGACGTAAAAGATCCTCATGAAGAAGGCAAGATGGAGCACAAGTTTGTCGGTTTCGAGCAGCTCAAGCCAGGCAAGATGAACAAGGTCGAATACGACGTTGCAGTCGCCGACCTGGTTTCCTATCTTGAATGGATGGGCGAGCCTGCTCAGAATACCCGCAAGCGCCTGGGCGTCTGGGTACTGCTGTTCCTCGGCATGTTCTTTGTTCTGGCATGGCGCCTCAACGCGTCATACTGGAAAGACGTTAAGTAGTTCATATCCGCGATTTTGCGGATATGCGTTTTGGGGTGAGCCGTATGGGTCTCACCCTTTTGTTTCTAAGGAACTATAAAAATGATGGTTCTCTATTCGGGTACAACCTGCCCATTTTCACAACGCTGCCGTCTCGTTCTGTTCGAGAAAGGCATGGACTTTGAAATTCGCGATGTCGACTTGTTCAACAAGCCGGAAGACATCTCGACCATGAACCCTTATGGTCAAGTGCCGATCCTGGTCGAGCGCGACCTGATTCTGTACGAGTCCAATATCATCAATGAGTACATCGACGAACGTTTCCCGCATCCGCAGCTGATGCCGGCCGATCCGCTGATGCGCGCCCGTGCGCGTTTGATGCTGTTCAACTTTGAGAAAGAATTGTTTATCCACGTGCACACGCTGGAAAACGAGAAAACCAAAGCAGCAGAGAAGAGCCACGACAAGGCACGCTCGGAAATCCGCGACCGTCTGACCACGCTGGCGCCTTTGTTCCTGAAGAACAAATACATGCTGGGCGACGAGTTCTCGATGCTGGACGTGGCGATTGCGCCATTGCTGTGGCGTCTGGATCACTACGGCATCGAACTGTCGAAGACGGCTGCGCCGCTGATGAAGTATGCTGAGCGTATCTTCTCGCGCCCGGCCTACATTGAAGCGCTGACGCCGTCGGAAAAAGTCATGCGTCGTTAAGATGTTGCTGTTCGCTGTCCGGTATCGCCGCTGGCGATGCGGGACAGCCCTTGCTCAGTTGTTTCTCAATCATTTGTACCGAACCAAGTAGCTGCCATGTCCGAAACCTCTACCAAACCGTATCTGTTGCGCGCCATTTATGAATGGTGCACCGACAATGGCTACACCCCCTATCTGGCGGCCAGGGTAGATGCGCACACGCGCGTGCCGATGCAATTCGTCAAGAATGGCGAGATTGTATTGAACATCAGTTTCGAAGCCACCAGCGGCTTGAAGATGGATAACGAGTTCGTCAATTTCAGCGCCCGTTTCGGCGGCGTATCGCGCGACATCTCCGTGCCGGTCGACAATGTGATCGCCATCTATGCCCGCGAAAACGGCCAAGGCATGGCCTTCGAACCATCGGCCCCGGCCGAGTCCGATCTCAGCGGCGCCGCGCCCGAACCTGAGCTCAGCACCGAGCCGTCAGCCACGGTGACGCCGATTTTGACTTCCGTACCGTCGCCAAGCAGCGATGCCAAACAGAATTCGCCTGAAACAGACCCCGAAAAAGATCCGGAACCACCAAAAAAAGGTGGAAGACCTACCCTAACGCGAATTAAATAGGTATAATTGCGGTCTTCGCAGTTTAGCTGGCTTAGCTCATCTGGTAGAGCACCTGACTTGTAATCAGGGGGTGGCGGGTTCAAGTCCTGCAGCCAGCACCAATATCTAAAAGGCCCACCGTCTGGTGGGCCTTTTTCTTTTGTTCCGCAAAAATCATTTTGTAGGCTTGACTAGCTTACCCTGCGGTGTCGAACATAGTGTGCAGTCATTGTCGCGGTTGCGTGCCCTAGCTGGTCCTGTGCGGCAGAAATACCGTCAATTTCTTCTTTATCGGTTCCCGCTTTCGCCCGTAAATCACGGAATTGGAATTCCTTTATTCCGGTTGCTAGTTCGGGGTGGGTATTGATGGCGACTTCCCTGGCGCGTGTAAATAAGCTGCGCAACGTGGTCGCGTTCATTGGGTACGCGCCCCAGCTGATGCGCCTCCTTGGCGTACTGCTGCATACGCTTGTTCGCGTCACCCAGCACAACGGTCGGATCTGGACCGGTGAAACTGTATAGCTTGGCATGCACCTGATAGCGGGTTGATATCCACGTTGCCAACTGCCAAGGAATGTTTTGTTGCGAGGTGGCGTACTACAGTGTCGGTCTGGAAAAAAGAACGCGGCGACGCGAGGAGTGTTTGTACACTATCCGCGTCGCCGTACCAGCTGATGAGGCTGTAGACAAGACCAAACCTACGAGTCTAGTGCAGATCAGGCGAAGGCAATCATACTTGCGCTGTGTAAAACTCAATGCAGAAAATCCGTAAATCGCTCGATCGATTCACATTCGCAAATCTAATTTGGCTTTAGAAAAGCATCCACGCTTTTGCTTTGGATCGCCGTCATAATTCGATCTCTATATTTCAACAAATCCTGAAAAGAAGAAGCGTTGTTGGCATACGTAGTGTTTTTATAAAAATCGGACAAATTATCAAAACACTGACCTTTTGTGACGCATTGAAGTTCAATGATTGAATTTGTTTGATCGCATACCATTCCAAACGAGCATGAGGCCAATTCCCAAGCATCAGTCAGCGGTGAATTTGCGGAGTTTTGTGGATAAAAATGACCATCCAACCAATAACCAACGCCACCTTCCGGAGTTTGATACGTTACGATTTCTCGACCGAAAACACTTATTACGCCGGGATCTTGCAAATTACTGATCTCTTTAAAAAATTGCTTTCTGGATTCCGACGAAATGTTGCGATCCGGGCCAGCGTTTCCAAGGATAAGAGCAAAAGAAATATCTACTGTACGTAAGATATCTTTATCGTCCCTCTCTCTCCTGACCAGTTCACTAATAGTATCTGTAGAAAAATCATTATCAGAAAATCCTTGGCATCGGATTTTTATACGGTTATAACTTGCAAGTCTTTTTCCGTAATTAATCGAATCTTCTTTTCCATCATTCCCTGGTTCTGGCAAATTACGCAATTCTCTGCATAAATTGAGCGCACTTATTGCATAGCCGATGCCTCCTGCTTCTGGATGATTTTTTGCCGACTCCGCGAAGGCGTGTAGATCAGTGCTGGCATAAAAAGCTTTTGCCATTGCGACGGTGGGCTTTTCGTTTGATTTACCTGTTTGGCCAGCTAAAACCGTATTTTCTAATCTTGCCCCATCTTCCACTGAGCGTCCTACAGCCACGCTTTGATTCTGTATTGACTGTTGCCCATCTGCCGCATCTTGACCCTTTGTGAAATGCCATGCATAACCGGCGATAGAAATGCCAATGACCAGAAAAATCAGCGCTTTGATCTTAATCGAATTTTTCATATAACCTCTAATTAACCGTAATTGGGACAATCCGGACTCGGTTTAGCGACTCCATCGCCGCCATAGAATCCCGTATTGGAACCCGGTATAACGGAAATGCTGCCTATTGCTGGATTTGCCGTCCACCATTCCCAGCCACCATCTGCATAGGCGACCTTAAACACGTATTGCCTTTTTGGATTGAAATACCCAAATAGGGCGCTGCCAATTCTCGCTGCAGGACCTTCTTTTACATTCCACATTGCTTTGAGTTGATTGGCGACAGCCCATCGCTCATCTTGGCTTGATCTTGACGTTACATTTCTCATTTCTTGGGGCAAATCTGGATTGCATCGTATGTCACTATTCTTGCTTTGCTTTTTTTGCTCGGCAATTAGGTCGGACGGACTGCCTGGAGTTCCACCTCCTCCATCTCCACCCCCTGCAGAAGGGCCATCAGGGTCGCCATAATATGGGCCTGATGGGCGGTCGGGTCTAGGCGCAGTAATGATGACGGTATCAATTGCACTGGCTGAGCTTCCATAAAATAAGCTAATTATTAAAGAGAATATTATCCTGCGTCCAAAAGGACATTTAGCTAAATGGTTCACACAATCCTTTTCTGTTAGTTAAAGACTTATCGCAACAGTACCGAGGTCGATATTTGCGGCTTCGCCTGTTCTGCAATTTATGGATCAAAGATCGAGCATGACTGCTCATATGTGTTGCCAATTAGAAATGAGAAAAGTGCCACTCTTTTTGTGAGATTTGTATTTATTTATTAAGATTTCATGAATATTTACGCCAGATATCGCGAAACTGGATGAAACGTCGATTGTCGTCACGCTTATCGGCAATGACCTACGAACTAAGAATTTGACCTGGCGATGAAATTTTCTTAAAAAGGACTATTCAGATGTTTGAGTAAAGAATGCCGAATCACTGCGTGGTCAGTCACATTAAATTCAAGTAGTGCTCGAGTCGGGTAGTGATATGTCGCCTTTTTTTTGCAACCTTGTCGGTCAATCCCTCCTGATGCACGCGGGCAATCCGCGCAACGCGCCCAAGGAAGCCGACTGAAAGCTGATTTTCGTCCTGCTCGATTTTGAGATTTTTTAGCGTGCGGTCTTCTCAAACATGGCGGCTTTCTGCCGTTTGATTCTCCCTTTCTTACCCCGTGGATTCTTGCGCTGCTTGCGCGCCGCATAGGGCGCGCCGTCCAGCGCCTGCATAGGCTTGCCAGAAATCAGCGGTATTTGCTGGTGTGGGTTGCGGCTCGGCCAGGTGCAACACTTCCAGCCGACCGGCGCCGGCTGGTTTCACTATCACCCGCTCGGTCAGCGCCAGTGTGATCGGCAGGTCTACCGACGCGTGGTTGTTGTAATCCACATCAAAGCCGATGCCGGTCTTGCGCAGCTCGACATTGTCCAGCAGGTCGCGCTGGCGCACCTGCACCCAGGCCAGCAACGGGACCATGATGGCATCCTCGCTGCTAGCGTAGTCGGTGATGATGATGTTCAGCTTATAGCGATATTCAAACGACAGGGAAGCGGTGCCGGTCGCCACCGTGTTGCCACCCTCCGCAAAGACCAGCAGCTTGTCGGGGTTCTGCTGCAATTCAGCGCTGGCGGCTGTCAGATGTGCACTAAGGCTTTTTGGCTTGTACACGTTCGGCGTCCTCCTGACAATCAGCAACGGCGCCCATCTGGGCCGCACAAATGCCCCGCGCAGCTTCTGCGCGCTCCAGGGCAAGCAACAACGCGCCGTTAGTTCTGGACGCCGTCGCCGGCAGTTTGCAGCGCATGATCGCTGGACAGGGGGTGACTGTCAGCGTCGGCGCCGGTGGCGGCTTGCAGCTTGGCGGCGGCCTTCTTGTCCTTGGCCGCCGCGTCGGTCAAGGTCTTGATGGTGCCGTCGCGATCGCCTGTGATCTGTTTGGCGGTCTCGGCACGTTCCTTGGCAGCGGTCAGGCTATCCCGCTGGACATAAATCACCAGGCACAGCGCGTCAATTCCCAAGAGGGATATCGAAATTATCGAATTGCGGAACTGAAAACTCGGTAAGTAATTGAAAGGAATCAATTTCCCGTTGGACTTGTAATCAGGGGGGTGGCGGGTTCAAGTCCTGCAGCCAGCACCAGAATTTAAAAGGCCCTCAGAAATGAGGGCCTTTTTCTTTTGCGCCGCGACTTGTCATTACGGCGCCTAATGCAGCTCAGCGATTGCGTTGTGCTGTCGCTTTAGGGCGTCCTAAAATGCCCATTTTCTGCCAAGCTCTTCAAGCCCGGCCCTCTTCAAGTCCTCTGGCGTCATGACCACTCTTAGCTCCACATTGGCATTGAAAGTCAGGAACCATGGCTCGGCAAGCATGGGGATTTTCGAAGGGTCATCGAGGCTGACGATCAGGAGGGCTGTTCGCTGCCCGTGCTGTTCGGTGAAATAGGCTGCCTCCGGTTTTAACTCATCCAGAATCTGGCCCATTTTCTTGCTGGCCGAGCCGTCCCTGATAGCTGCGTTGAATTCGGTATTAGGAAATTTGACGTTCAATAGCATCCGCACGATTGTCTCCTTAGAGATTTGAATGACTTCCCAGCCAAAGATCTTGATTCACTCCTGTAAAACCTTTTCATTGTAGGTTTACTGGTCAATTTAGCCACCCGTCATTTCGATCCGATCAATCTAGTTGCATTCAGGCACCGTCCGGTTTGGGCCGAGGCTGACGGCTGCTCCTTCCGATTTGTTGACATGATTTCTTAGCTCATCGATGAACACCCGCGTCTTCTTCGGCCGATGCCGCGCCGCCGGAAACACCGCATGAATCCCGCCATCCGGTAATTCCCACTCCGGCAGCACGCGCAGCAGGCGACCAGCGGCAACATGCTCGGCCACTGCAAAATCCGTCAAGACCGCCAGCCCGGCCCCCGCCAGCGCGGTGATGCCGGCGGCATAAGCGGTGTTCGCGGAAAACGTCGAATTGAAGCGTACGGTTTGTTCGGTCTTGCCTTGGGTCTTGAAGGTCCAGGTCAGCGGCTGCGGCAATACCGATAGCGCTACAAACGGCAAATCTTTCAGATCATCCAGCGTCCGCGGCATGCCAACCCGTTCAAGAAACTGCGGGCTCGCCACCAGCCAGTGCTCGAAGCTGCCGATGCGGACGGCCTGGTGGCCGGAGTCGGCCAGCCGTCCTATGCGTATCGCTACGTCGATGCCGTCCGCGACCAGGTCGAAGAAACGGTCGCCGGCCAGCAATTCTATTTTGAGGCGCGGGTAGTGCAGCTGCAGGGCGACAGCCACCGGCGCGACTACCGTCGCGCCATAGTCGATCGGCGCGGTGATGCGCAGGGTGCCGCGCGGCTCCTCCGTGTCGTGTCCGGCGGCGGAGATCGCAGTCTCAGCATCGCTGACGATGCGTCGGCTGGCTTCGTAAAAGGCTTCGCCGGCGTCGGTCAGGTTAAGGCGGCGCGTGGTGCGCACCAGCAGGCTGGCGCCGATTTCGCTCTCCAGGCGCTGCATGTGGGTGCTGACCATGGTCTTGGTCAGGCCCAGCCGATTGGCCGCGGCAGTGAGAGAACCGGCTTCCACCACCGTGACAAAGACCAGCAGGCGATTGAGATTGACTGAGGAAAGATTTGCCATATTGGGCGCCTGTTTATTGTCCATTAATGATGGACATTGTTTTAGTAATTATCCATCTTATCAATGCTAGTGGATACAGGTATATTTCTCCCATGGAATATTTAAAAGAAGTCAAAAACTACCGGCTCGCACCTATTCCCCCTCAGGAGAGATTCATGAAATCGACATTCATCGGACTATGCATCGCGTTGTTTTCCTCGCTGGAGGCGCAGGCCGCGACGCAAGTGGCTTACCGCACTCAGGACGTGGACGGCATCAAGATTTTCTACCGCGAGGCAGGCAATCCGGCCAATCCGACCATTCTGCTGCTGCATGGCTTTCCATCGTCATCGCATATGTACCGGGATCTGATTCCTGCGCTGATGGGGAAATTCCACGTGATTGCGCCCGACTATCCGGGCAGCGGCTACAGCGAGGTGCCGGAAGGCGTGCCGTTCACGCCGACGTTTGACGGCCTGGCCGATGTCATGACGCGTTTCTTGGAAAAGAAGGGGCTCACGAAATTTGCGCTGTATGTCCAGGATTTCGGCGGGCCGGTCGGCTTCCGCATCGCGGCTAAGCACCCTGAGTGGATTTCCGCCCTGGTCATCCAGAACGCCAATGCCTACAAGGAAGGCTTGTCCGCCCAGCTGGCAAGCGACATCAAGCAGCTCAGCGTCGGCATCAATGCCGAGACCGAGCAAGCCATGTCGCAGGTGCTCAGTCCGCAAGGCGTGCAATTCATGTACAAGACCGGCGCCCGCAATCCCGAGCAGTTGAGTCCCGATGCATGGATGCATGACCAGGACGGCTTGCAGAGCGTGCTGAATCGCAAGATCCAGATGGGGCTGCTGGTCGACTACCATACCAACGTAGAACAATATCCCGCCTGGCATGCTTATTTCCGCAAGAGCCAGCCGCCGACGCTGATCGTCTGGGGCAAGAACGACCCCTTGTTCATCGAAGCCGGCGCCAAGGCTTATCTGCAGGATATCAAGAACGCCGAGCTGCACCTTCTCGATAGCGGCCACTTCGCACTGGAAGAAGACTCGGCGGAGATCGCCAGCCGCGTCACCAGCTTCATCGAGACTCGCGCAACGCTGACAAGGTAATTGCCTTCATGCTGCCTGCCACGAACGGCAGGTTGCGCGTGATGAACCAATATCGCTTCGACAAATTCTGATAAAAGAGAGAAGAAAATGAAAGCCAGATCCAGCCAGTTCGGTATTAAAAAAATCGCTGCATTTGCATTGACCGCCGCAATGTTTGCCGGGCTTCCCGCCAGCGCGCAGACGCAGGCCAGTCCCGAGGCGCCTGCCAAGACAGGCATAGAGATGCATGGCAAAGGGCAGTTTGCTCCTTCGCGGTACGGCAAAATCTATTATGAAACCGAGGGCTCCGGGTCGCCGGTCTTCCTGATCGCCGGCGGCCCGGGCTCAAGCCACGCGTCGTTCCATCCGTGGTTCTCCCGGCTCGCCGCGGAACATACCGTCGTCTATCTGGATAATATCGGCAGAGGCCGTTCGGACAGGCTGGATTCGAAGCGCGCCTCGGAATATACAGTTCAACGCGACGCCGAGGACATCGAAGCCTTGCGCATCGCGCTGGGCTATGAGCGCATCTCGGTGCTCGGCCATTCGTACGGCGGCATGCCTGCGCTCGCATATGCGCTGAAGTACCCGCAGCATGTCTCCAAGCTTGTGCTGTCCAGCACGATGCTCAATGCGCACAGCTGGCAGCAGAATATCGACAGCGTCAATTTCACCGCGCGCAACCAGTTTCCCGAGATATGGCAGCAACTGATGCAGCTGCGCGCGCACGGCGTCAAATCGAGCGCGCCGGAATATGGGAAGCTGTATGGAGAGACCGAGCTGGACATCTACTGGCGCGATCCGGATATGGAAAGCAAGCTGTATAGCTCCGGCGACCCGGCCGACGCCGCCAATTCCGATGTCTACCTCAGCTTCATCGGCCAGGATCCCGAGTGGCAGGTGGGCGGCACCATGAAGCACTACGATCCGCGTGCGCGCATGCAATCTTTCACAGTCCCGACCCTGGTCGCCGCAGGACGTTACGACCGCGTCGGCACGCCGAAGATCGCCAGCGAAATCAAGGCAGCGCTGCCTGCCGCCAGCAGCAGGATGATGGTCTTTGAACGCAGCGGACACCGGCCATGGGTGGAGGAAACGGATGCGTATTTCAATCTGCTGAAGGAATTTCTCCAAAGCGACGATGACCGTGCCGTGCAAAAAATAAGCGCGCAATAGCAAGCAGCACGGCATGCGGCGAAGTGGGTATTTGAGGATTGCGGCCTGCGGCGGCCGCACTCTTCTCGTTTTCAGCGCGCAGGGAAAGCGCCGCCTGTCGTCCGCCGTGCTCGCTTAAATGAACTGCATTGCCCGGTAACTAGGGCCTCTTAATTTTGCCGTCCCGATGAATTCCGCCAGACTGGTTTATTGTTACGTGAGTTGAATAGATAGCCACGACCAACACTTACTGGAGGAGCTGCACTCATGATGAATCGAGGAACATTTCTGAGAACGTTTGAAGCCCCGGGCTCTGGCAGTAAAACATACGGCATCAATGCGCGGCTTTACCGCTTGTATGCATTCCCGCTCTTGCTGGGAATGGCTCTGCTGTCCGCCGGATGCAGCAGCGAGTTGCAAGCCGGCGCCGGACCACTCAGCTGTCCTCAGCTAAACGGCATGGCGATCTCCGCCCAGGCCATCGGCTTGCCGACCACGGGCGCAATCGTGACCGATGCGCACAGCGTACCGGCTGCCGGCGCCGGCGTGGCGGCGACGGGTGAGTATTGCCTGGTGAAGGGCGAGATCGATCCGGTCGATCCGGCGGCGCCGAAAATCAAATTCCAGCTCGATCTGCCGACCGCCTGGAACCACAAGGCGCTGATGTTCGGCGGCGGCGGGTATAACGGCACTGTTCCCGATGTCAGTGGCAATGTCCCTGCCGGCCCGCTGGATCAGGCCAAGCCGCTGGCGCGCGGCTACGCAACCTTTGCCAGCGATTCGGGGCACCAGGCCAACCAGACGGGCAGCCGCGACGGTTCGTTCGGACGGAACGACGAAGCCTTGCAGAATTTTGCCGGCGACGCGCTCAAGAAAACACGCGATGTGGCGATCCATCTGATCGGGCGGTATTACGCCAGCGGCCTGCCGCAAAAATCCTACTTCGCCGGCGGTTCGACCGGCGGCCGCGAAGCATTGGCGGTGGCGCAGCGCTGGCCGCAGGACTGGGATGGCGTGATCGCGCTTTATCCGGCCTGGGCCGCGGCCAGCCTGGACCTGCAGTTCGGCCGCATCACGCGCGCCTTTGCCATGCCGAATGCCTATTTGAACCTGGCAAAGCGCAAGACGCTGTACGACGCGGCGATGGAAGCCTGCGACGCGCTGGATGGCGTCAAGGACGGCTTGATCAGCAACATGCAGGCATGCAACAGCCGCTTCGATCCCGCCAGCGCGATGCTCAACGGCGCGCCCTTGCGCTGTGCCGGCGGCGCAGATACGGGCGACAATTGCCTCTCCGATGCGCAGATTGCTGCGTTGAAGATCTATAGCACCGCAATCACGTTTGACCGCCCGCTCGGCAGCGGCGAAACGCAATTTCCCGGCTTTAATGTATGGGGCGCCGATCTCGGCCTGGCCGGCGACTCGGCGGCGCAGAAGACGGTAAGATTGCTGGCCATGGGCGACAGCCAGCCGGCGCAACCCATGCCGGCCGATGCGCCATACTGGGCGACGTTCTGGGATCAATGGGCGAAGCATTTCATCACGCGTGATCCGGCATTTGATTCCCTGTCGCTAGATCCGCAGCATGCGGGCGCATGGCAGGCGCGCATCGATCAGCTCACGCTCATGCAAGATATCAACAAGACCGATTTGTCGGCATTCATGGCCAAGGGCGGAAAAATCCTGATGGCGCACGGCATGTCGGATGCCTTGGTCAGCACCCGCTCCAGTGAGGATTATTTCCGGCGCCTGCAGTCCACCATGGGCAGCACTGCGGTTGACAGCTTCGTCCGCTACTACGAAATCCCCGGCTATGGCCATTCCTTGTCGACGGTCTTCAATGCCGCATGGGATTCGCTGACGGCGCTGGAGAGCTGGGTGGAGCAGGGCAGCGCCCCGGCAGCGCAGGTCGTCTCGGATACGGCTGGCGTCCCGGGCCGCACCAGGCCGTTGTGCGAATTTCCGGCATGGCCGAAATACAAGGGCGCGGGCGATATCAACCTGGCTGCGAGTTTCAGTTGCGCTACGCAGTAGCGGATTCAGCGCTGCCTAATTTCCCGGGAACGCGATCCATATAATCCCGGGCCAGCTGGCCCGGAGCTTTTCAGCTGCCTCGGGATTCAGGCATCGGGCTGGTAACGCTAACTGCCCGGCGCCGGCGATATCAGTTGCTGGCCTTCTTGGTGCGCGTAATCGATCCGCTGCTGGCATCTTCCTTGTATGCGTACGCTACCTTGCCGTTGCGGATTTCACCCATGACGATCATGTTCAGGTCGATGGCTTCGTGGTCGGTCGGCGAGAACGGCTTGAAATAGCGCGAAACCACGGTAGAGGTGGTGTGCACCTGCAGGTTCTCCAGCGCATCCTTGACCTTGCCGCCGTCCACCGAGTTGGCCTGGAATATCGCCAGCGTAATCAGGCGCAAGGCGTCATAGGTCTGCGCCGCGGCCACGGCGGAAGGAATGTGGTTGGTCTTGTTCACATTGCGATAGGTCAGCGAGAACTGGTTGCTGACCGAGCTCAGTTCGTTTTCGATGAAGGTCACCGAGCTGCGCACGCCTTCCGCTCCCTGGCCGGCCTTGTCGATAAAGGTTTGCTGCGACATGCCCCAAGGTCCGACGATCGGCAGGCGCAGTTTCAGCTTTTCCGCGCTTCTCACCACCATTGCGCCCTCGGGAGCCAGGCAGTACATCACGACAGCTTGCGCGCCGTTGTCGCGGGCGTGCTGCAGCTGCGTCGTCATGTCCTGGTCGCCGACCTTGAAACTTTCCACCAGGACCGGTTTGATGTTGCGCCGTCCCAGCTCGGTCAGCATGCTTTGCTTGCCGAACTGGCCGTAGGGGCTGTCATCATGCAGCAGCGCGATCTTGTCGATCTTGCGGCGGTCGATCACATCGTTGAGGATCACGATCGGCTGCAGCGCATCGCTGGCGGATGTGCGGAAGATATAGCTGACCGGATAGGCCGGCGGCATGAAGGATTTGGTGATGGTGGCGCCGGTGGCGCCCGTGACGATCAGCGGGATCTTGGCTTCCTGGAACAGTTTCGCCGCTGGCAGGGCGACGCCGGTATTGCCGAAGCCGACCACGGCGACGACGCCGTCCTTCTCGATCATTTCCTTGGCCATGGCGGAACCGATATCGGGCTTGGCGCGATCGTCGCGCTCGACCAGCTCGATCTTGCGGCCGAGCACACCGCCGACCTGGTTGATGTCAGCCAGGAAGACCCTGGCGCCGCCTATCATGCTTTGCCCCATGTCTTCCGAGGGGCCGGTGATCGGGCCGATGACGCCGATCTTGATGGGCGGCAGTTCGGCCTGTGCGCTTGCGCTGAATCCTAATGCTGCCAGACAAAAAATGAAGCCATATGTACTGCGGTTTTGCATCACCATCTCCTAGATTTAATTGCTGCCTATTAATTTCTTTTGGGAAATATACATCAAGGAGATGAAAAACTCGGTATTTTCAGAGCTTCCAGTAAAAATATAAGCTTGTCGTCTTAATTTGAGATCTGCGTCAGCCAGGCTTGTCGCGCAGCGGCGACGATGAACAGTGCGGAAGAGAGCAGGCAGCATATGGTCCGGACGTGGTTCCAGCTGGTCCATGCGCTGAGGTAGTTCTGCCAGACCCGCGATGATTCCGGCAGGGACGGATCTACCGCAGCCAGCGCGTCATTGAGCGGAACGTTGCATCCCATCGTCACCAGAAAACCGCCGGCAAGATAGAACAGGCTGCCCGCCAGGAGCCAGCCGGCATAAGGCTGCTGCCAGCGCAAAACGGCAAAGACGGCCAAGGCCGCGCAGAGCAGGGCGGCGCCAAGGAACAGGAGCAGGAACAGCGGATTGAGCACCGTGACGTTGATGGACTGCATGGCGGCGATCCCGCTGGCCGGCGAGATGCGGGACAGGGCGTTCATCACGAAATTGGAAAATGCGAAGAACAGTCCGCCCAATAACCCGCAAGCGAGCGCTGCATAGAGCAAGATGGGGAACAACAGATTTTCAATGACAGTCATGTGAAGGTCTCCGTTGGTATAAAACCGTTGTCGTCACCCGCGCGCATGCAGGCTCCAAGCCTCTTTTTATTGATTGGAGGCGGTTTTCTAATGTACCATGCTGGTCCGTTCGAGCTTTGGCGCAGGCTTGCCATCAGGGGCAAGGTCTTGCCGCCGACACCAGGTTCATCAAGCCTTCAGCAATGAGGGCTTTTTTATTTTTCCAGTGGAACGTTGATATTTTCGCAAAGTATATTTCATTGTGGAAATAAAGGTTTCTTCGCGATGCCGGCACAGTCCGGGTCGACAGCTTTTGTATTTTTTATATGTCTAACGGCAGGATACGTAAATGAAAAGAATTAAAGCAACGACTTGGATCATGCTCGGCATGGTCCTTGGCATAGTGGTCGGGTACATCTGCCACAGCCTGGCGCCGGACGAAGCGGCGGCGAAGGAAATCGCCGCCTATTTCTCTATCATCACCGATGTGTTCTTGCGGCTGATCAAGATGATCATCGCGCCCCTGGTGTTCGGCACGCTGGTGTCCGGCATTGCCGGCATGAAGGACAGCAGCTCGGTCGGCCGTATCGGCATCCGGGCACTGGGCTGGTTCGTGATCGCCTCCCTGTTGTCTTTGGCGCTGGGCATGTTGTTCGTCAACGTGCTCCAGGTCGGCCACGCGCTCAACCTGCCGCTGCCGGCCTTGGGCGCCGACACCAAGCTCAATACCAGCGGCTTCAACCTGAAGGATTTTGTTTCCCACGTGTTCCCGAGCAGTTTCGTCGACGCCATGGCCAAGAATGAAATCTTGCAGATCCTGGTGTTCTCGCTGTTTTTCGGGTTCGGCCTGGCTTCGGTCAAGGGCGAGTCGGCAAAGGTGGTGACCACGGCGATCGATGGCCTGGTGCAAGTCATGCTGAAGGTCACGGACTACGTGATGCGCTTCGCCCCGCTTGGTGTGTTTGCCTCCATCGCCGCCGTGATCACGGTGCAGGGTTTTGGCGTGCTGACAACTTACGCCAAGTTCCTCGGCGGTTTCTATGTCGGCCTGGCTACGCTGTGGGCCTTGCTGATCGGGATGGGCTATCTTTTCCTGCGCGGCGGGATCTTCACCTTGCTGCGCCTGCTGAAAGAACCGATCATGCTGGCGTTTTCCACCGCCAGCAGCGAAGCAGCCTATCCGAAGACCATGGAGCAGCTGGAGAAATTCGGCGTCAACAACAAGATCACCGGCTTTGTGCTGCCGCTCGGTTATTCCTTCAATCTCGACGGCTCCATGATGTACCAGGCGTTCGCCGCCTTGTTCGTGGCCCAGGCTTACAACATCGAAATGTCGTTTGCCCAGCAGCTCACCATGCTGCTGGTGCTGATGGTGAGCAGCAAGGGCATGGCTGGCGTGCCGCGCGGTTCGCTGGTGGTGGTGGCCGCCATCCTGCCGATGTTCCATCTGCCGGAAGCCGGCATCCTGCTGATCATCGGCATCGACCAGTTCCTCGACATGGGCCGTACCGCCACCAACGTGATCGGCAACGGCATTGCGACCTCGGTGATCGCCAAGTGGGAAGGCGAGCTGGATGAAGATGCCGGCCGCAAGGCCCTGGCAAGCGATGCGTGAGAAAACTGAGAAGTAGCATTTGAGATACAGCGCCGCCAGGGCGCTGTTTTTCATTCGGGAGTATGCTAATTTACAGGCCTGCGGTTTTCTGTAAATAACCTGAAAGCATCCCCCGATGGACGAATTGCGCATCACCACCGAAGCGGCTGAACTGGACGTTCCGCTGATTCATCGTTTCCTGTCTGAAGAATCGGCATGGGCTCGCGGCATTCCTCTGTCGATGGTGGAAGAATCGATCCGCCATTCGCTGAATTTCGGCTTGTTTGCCGGTAGCGGGCAAGTGGCCTATGCGCGGGTCATTACCGACTATGCGACGTTTGCTTACCTGGTCGATGTCTTCGTGCTGGCCGAACACCGCGGCAAAGGCTACAGCGCCGAGCTGATGGCGGCGATCATGGCGCATCCAAGGCTGCAGGGGCTGCGGCGTTTCATGCTGGCGACCAGCACCGCGCACGGGCTGTACGCCAAGTTCGGTTTCACGGTGCCCGCCCGGCCGCAGACGCTGATGGAGCGCTTTGTGCCGGAAGCCTATGCCAACCGGCGCTGAATTTTTCGGTAATCCTTGGCCGGCCAGATACTTCACACGAGCACATCATGTATATCCCCAAGCACTTTGACGAACCGCGCATCGAAGTCCTGCACGAGCTGATACGCGCACGTCCCCTGTCCACTCTGGTGACGCTGTCCTCGGACGGGCTCAACGCCAACCACATCCCCTTGCTGCTGTCTGCGCAAGACGGCCCTTTCGGCACCTTGCACGGACATGTGGCGCGCGCCAATCCGCTCTGGCAGGATTTCCGCAAGGAGGTGGAAGTGCTGGCGATTTTCCATGGCCCGGAGGCGTACATCACGCCGTCCTGGTATGCGACCAAGGCCGAGACCGGCAAGGTGGTGCCGACCTGGAACTACGCCGTGGCGCATGCCTACGGCACGCTGCGCATCATCGACGACGCCAGCTGGCTGCCGGCGCACCTGGCGGCGCTGACCGCGCACAACGAAGCCGCTTTCGCGCGGCCCTGGCAGTTGTCCGACGCGCCGCAGGATTACACGGAAAAGCTGATGGGCGCCATCGTCGGCATCGAAATCGTGATTACCCGTTTGTGCGGCAAGTGGAAGGTCAGCCAGAACCAGCCGGCGCAGAACCAGGCAACCGTGATTGCCGGGTTGAGCGCGCTGGCCGACGATGAGTCGCTGGCCATGGCGGCGCTGGTCGAGGCCGGCAAAGCCAAGCGTTAAACCAGGGATTCGTTGCGACGATGCTGTAATATCCCCATCATTCCGTCATTCCATCAAGCCCGCCTGCACAGCATTGCGCCTGTGTTGAAAATCCATGTTACGTAAACAACTAGTGCGCATATTCAACGATCGTTTCACCTTCAGCCCGGACAACCGGGTTTGGCTGGGTCTGATGCTGGCGGCCGCGGCCGCCGCGCCGCTCGCCGCGCATGCGGACGATATCGAGGAAGAAACCTGGGGCGTGCACGGACAGGCCACCTATGTGTGGCAAAAGAAGCCTTCGTTTGACGCCGCGTATTCAGGAACCAACAGTTTGAGCACTGCGGCCGAAAAAGGCTATTCCTTCTCCGGCACCTTGTTCCTTGGCCTGCGCACCTGGAGCGGCGGCGAGCTGTACTTCAATCCGGAGGTGGTGCAAGCCGTGCCGATGTCGGGCCTGACCGGCCTGGGCGGGATGATGGACTCGGAGCAGCAGAAGGGCAGCAGTTCGAGCCCCACCTTTTACCGGGCGCGCCTGTTCCTGCGCCAGACCTGGGGTTTCGGCGGCGACAAACAGGCGGTCGAGTCGGCGCCCAACCAGCTGGCCGGCATGGTCGACAAGCGGCGCCTGGTGTTCACGCTGGGTAACCTGAGCATCATCGATATCTTCGACAACAATGCCTATGCTCATGACGGCCGCACGCAATTCCTGAACTGGGCCTTGTCGACTTATGGCCCCTATGATTATTCCGGAGATACCCGCAGCTATACCTGGGGCGGGGCGGCCGAATATTATTACGACGACTGGGCTTTCCGTTTCGGCCGTTTCATGGTGCCGCTGGAGTCGAACGGCCAGCGCCTGGACACCCGCATCGCCAAATATCACAGCGACCAGATCGAGCTCGAGCACGATCACGTGATAGCCGGCCAGCCCGGCAAGCTGCGCCTGCTGGCTTTCCGCAACAAGGAATTCATGGGCGGCTTTTCCGATGCGCTGGCGTATGCCGCGCTCAACGGCGGCACACCCGATGTGGCGCAGGTACGCAAGAGCCAGATCAAGTATGGCTACGGGATCAATATCGAGCAGAGCCTGGGCAGCGATGTCGGCGTCTTTGCACGTGTCAGCCGCAACGACGGCAAGACCGAAACCTATTCATTCTCGGAAATCGAACGCTCGGTCAGCGCGGGTGTTTCGGTGAAGGGCAGCAGCTGGCATCGCGCCAATGACACCTTCGGTTTCGCCCTGATACAGAACGGCTTGAGCAAGGCGCATCAGGAATACCTGGCGGCCGGCGGGCTGGGCGTGTTCATCGGCGACGGCCAGCTGAACTACCGGCCGGAACGCATCCTGGAAGCCTATTACAGCTACAGCCTGTCGAAAGCCGTTGCGCTGACGGCGGATGTGCAGCGCTTCTACAATCCCGCCTACAACGCCGACCGCGGGCCGGTGACGGTGGGCTCCCTGCGGCTGCACGCGGAATTCTAGGCGCATCGCAGGGAGCGGCTTGCGCTTACGGCACGGTTTGCGCAAGCCGTAAGCGCCTTTCACCTTACTTCAGCTCCATCGCAAACACATGCATCACTGCGCCATTGTCGGTCTGGTACGGCAGCGTGATGCTCTTGACCTGGCGTTGCTGGTCCAGCTTGGCGTCCCAATAATAGACATAGGCCTTGGTGCTGTCGGTATTGCCGTTCTGGTCGACCCGATGAGCGCTGGTCAGGGCAACCTGGTTGTAGCTGCCGACCTTGGCCGAGCCGCCGCCCAGCGTCCAGTCGTCGAAGCGCAGGTCAAAACTGGCCTGGGTATTGTCGGCATAGGTGACGGTCAGCTTGCCGGTCGGTGCGCTTGAGGCATTGGTCGAACTGCCCAGGATCGCCAGCGTCGTCGCTGCCCGCGGCTTGGCCAGGGTTATGGTCTGGCCCTGGCTGACCATATTATCCAGTCCTGACTTGCCGTCCGGCCAGGTGAACCGGATGCCGTTGAAGCTGACGCCGCCGCCCGCAGTCGCCCCGGCTGCCGCCAGCGCTTGCGAGGAATAGCTCCAGCCGCCCATGTCGTAGGTATAGCCCTCCAGCCCGCGCGTGGTTTTCTGGCCATCGCTGCCGATGCCGTGATTGTTCAGGGCGTCGGCCAGGCTGGTAAAGCTGTCGAGGCCGAACGAAGGCATCCTGGCTGCGGAATCCTGGCCCCATTGCGACTGGCTGGCAGCCAGCGTGAAGTCCAGCGTGGCGCTGTCCTTCAAGTCTTTCAGCCATAGCCAAGGCATGTCGAGCGCCTGGCCATTCAGCGCCAGGGTCTGGATATACGGCGAGTTGCTGGCGGCGCCTTTTGCGTTGATCGCCAGTTTCTTGCTGCCGTCGGCCCAGCGGATCACCACCTTGTCGAACATCGGGCTGCCGACAGTCAAGCCGCTGACCGCCTGGATTTCCGGATACAAACCGATTGCCGCCCACACGTACCAGGACGAGACCGCACCGAGGTCGTCATTGCCCGGCAAGCCGCCCGGATCGTCCGAGAACACCGTGTTGACCACGTCGCGCACCGCTCCAGTTGTACAGCCAGGGCGTGGCGAAGCTCGGTTCATTGCCCATGTAGAAGTTGGGCAGGTTCATGCCGGCATTGAGATTCTGGAAGAAGGCGTCAAGGCGCTTGATGGCGGCTGCATTGCCGCCTGCCAGGTTGAACAGGCCGCGCGCGTCGTAGGCCGACATCCAGGTATATTGCTCGGCGTTGCCTTCCACCATGTCGGCGTTCGGCTGCGGGTTCAGCAGCCAGCTGCCGTTGCGATAGCGCGGCAGGAGTTGCTTTTGCGTCGGGTTGAATTGGTTTTTCCAGTTGGCGGAACGGCTCAGGAACAGCTGGTAGTTCATGTTGTCGCCCAGGGCCTTGGCCAGCTGCGCGGTGGCGAAATCCGCGGTGCCGAATTCAAACGTCAGCGAGCCGGCCCACCAGCCGTTGTCCATGGCGGCGTAGCCATGCACCAGGTAGTCGTTCATGCGGTCGACGCTGTCCCGCACGTGGTCGCCAGTGCATTGCACATCGGCCTTGTTGCCGACCAGGGTCATGTAGTCCAAGGCTTTCTTGGCGTCGAAGTTGGTGGCGCCGAAGGCATAGCCGCCCATGATGGCAGGCACGCCGGAGTCGCCCGGCATGATGCCGGCATCGACATTGATCGGCGCCCAGCGCGGAATGGCGCCGCACTGGTCGGCGTCGTTGACCAGCGATTGCATCATGTCGCTGGTTTCCTTGGGAAACAGCATGCTGTTCAAGGGGATCAGGCTGCGGTACACATCCCAGTTGGAGTAGTTGACATACTGGGTGCGGCCGTCCTGCACCTTGTGGATCTTCTGGTCGAAGCCGAGATAGTCGCCGGTGACGTCGCTATTGGTGTTGGGCGACAGCAGCGAGTGATATAGCGCGGTGTAGAACTTGCGTTTTTCGGTCTCGCTGCCGCCAGTGACCTGGATCGTGTTGAGACGACTGTTCCAGGCATCGGCGGCGGCATCGCGCACGGCGTTGAAATCCCAGTTCGGGTTTTCCTGTTCCAGGTTCTTGCGGGCATTGTCGCTGCTGACATAGGACAGGCCGATCTTCATCAGCACCGCCGGCTTGCTGCCGGCGTCGAAGGTCACGTTAGCCTTGCCGTTGCTGATGGCGGCGGTGATGTTGCGGTCGAACTTGGCGTAGAAGTACAGGGTGTAAGTCCTCGCTCCGCAAAATTTTCCGCCGACGGTGGAGCCGGACAAGCCATCCTTGCCCTCGGTCCTGATGACGCCGGTGGTCGGCGAGATGGTGTTGCTGCGGGTGGCGTCGAACACTAGGTAAGGGGTCTTGCTGGCGCTGGCGACGGCTGACCTGGCCGGGAAGGTGAAGCGGCCGAAACCGCTTCTGGTGGTCGCCGTCAGCTCGGTGTTGATGCCGTCGTTCAAAGTCACCTGGTAATAACCGGGCCGCGCCGTTTCATTCTTGTGATCGAAATTTTCCTTGGCGTTGACGCCGACTGCGCTGGTGTCGAAGGTCGGCATGATCGGCAGTTCGCCTTCATTGCCGTCGCAACCGGAGCCGCTCATCTGCGTCAGCGGAAAGCCGGTGATGGTCTTTTCCTTGTAGATGTAGCCTACCGGATGGTCCTGGCCGCCGTTGCTGGGAGTCATGGGCGTCCATTGCACCATGCCGAACGGCGTCGTCGCGCCGGGGAAGGTGCCGCCCCTGGCGCCCGCAGGCACAGGATCGGTGGCCGGCGCCGATGAATCCGCGGTGCCGACGAAGGGATTGACGTACTGCGTCAGCGCGACTTTGGTGAAGCCATCGCTGTTTGATTGCAGCGTGCCGGCGTTTGCCGGCGCAGCATCTTTAACCAGGCTGTTGGCCGCGGCAGAGGCGCCAGTGCTTCCGGCGGATGGCTGGTCCGAGCCGCCGCCGCAGCCGAACAGCGCTGCGGCGGCAATGCCGATGGCCAGCTTATGTCTGAGATCTTTGTTCGAATGCAGATTCATTGTTCCTCCAATAGCATTATTTTTGAAAGTCCAAATTTCTGGATGAAGCTGGCGTGCTTGCATAACGGCGAACGCAGCCCGCGCCAACGGCAGGCGAACGCCGGCGAACCGGCCGCATGGCCGATCCGCATCCTTTGAATTGCGTCAGGGAGACTGGGAAAAATTGCCGGCGGCGCCGGACGGCGGCGCGCTGGCCTGGCCCCACGAAGTCGGCTTGTCGGAGACGCTGAAATCCAGCGTGCCGCCGGCCTGCACTTTGCTCAGCGGCAGCCAGGTGCTGGGCCAGTCCTGGCCATTCACTTTCAGGGTTTTGACAAAGGCGGCATTCTTGTCGCGCTTGATGAGCAAGCGTTTGCCGTCCGCCAGCTGGATCGTGATGCTGGAGAATTGCGGTGTCGCCATGGTCAGTCCGGGCACGCCGGGAATCATCGGGTACAAGCCCAGCGCAGCCCACACATACCAGCCCGAAGTGGCGCCGACATCGTCGTTGCCCGGCAAGCCCTCGGGTTTGCTGGAGAAGGTGGCGGCCATGATCTGCGGCAGCACGAACTGCGCGCGCGAAGGCGTGCCGGTCCAGTTATAGGCCCATGGCGAAGCGAAGCCGGGTTCGTTGCCCATGTAGAAGTCATCCGAATTTTCGCCGCCGTTGAGCCGGCTGCTGTCCAGCGTCAGCCCGGACGGCGTCCCGGCTTTGGCGCTGACGGAAAACAATGTGTCGAGGCGCTGGATGGCGGCTGCGTTGCCGCCGAGGGCGGTGACGATTTTGCTCAGGTCATGCGGGATCGCCCACAGGTACTGGGCAGCCGTGCCTTCGTGATAGCCGTCGTCCTGCGAGGGCGAAGCCCAGCTGCCGGCCAGGTCCTTGACCGCCAGCACCTTGGTGGTCGGATTAAAAATGTTTTTCCAGTTCTCGCCGCGCAGAAGCAGGGCGGCGGCACTCTTCTTGTCTTCGGCGGAGACGTCGCCCGGATTCAGGTTGCTGATGAAACGTCCGATGGCGAAATCGCGGTTGGCGCCTTCTATCGTCAGCGAGCCGGTATGGATGCCGCTGGCGTCGCCGCCCTCGGCGACATAGCCCAGCTTGAGGTAATCCGGCATATTGCCTTGCGCGGTGCCCGCCACGTTCCTGCCGAAAGCCGGATTGCCGTTGCAGGCGGGCCATTGCGGCCAGTCCGTGCTGGGACCGAAGGCGGCGCGCTTCATGTAGGTCAGGGCGGTGGCGCTGTCGAAGCGGGTGGCGCCGAAGGCTTGCAGGCTGGCCAGCAGCATCGGCGCATGGTCGCCTTCCATCGGCACGTCGTCGACGTTGGCGTCAGCCCAGTGCGGGAAGGCGCCGCACTGGACGGCGTCGTTCACCAGCGATTGCGCCATGTCGGCCGCTTCGTCGCGGAACAGCCAGGCATGCATGGCGCCGAGCGAGCGGTAGGTGTCCCAGATGGAAAAGGTGGTGTAGTGGCTGCGGCGCACCAGGACGCCGTTCTTGTCCTTGTAGGCATCGGTCTGGTGGCGCTGCTTGTCCAGGCCGATGTAGCTGCCGTCGACATCGCTGAACAAGGTCGGGCCGGACATGGCGTGGTAGAAGGCTGTATAGAACTGCGTCAGGGAATCGCCGCTGGCGCCGGCCGCATCCACCTGGATGGTGTTGAGCCGGGTGTTCCATGTGGCGTCGGCCTGGCTTTTGGTCTTGTCGAAATCGAAGCCGGCGTTTTCCTTTTTCAGGTTGCGCAAGGCATTGGCGGGGCTGACATACGACAGGCCGATCTTGACTGCCGCGCTGCTGCCGGCCGACTTGGACAGGTCGAAATTCAGGATCACGGTGCCGCTATTGTTGATGAAGCGCGGCGCCGTGGCGTAGGCGGAACCGGACTGTATGTAGAAATACACGTCGTAGGCGCCGCCGCAGTTGAATTTGTTGGAGGTCTTGCCGTAAAAGCCGCTGGCGTCGGCCGGGTCTTGCCAGATCTGGGCGCTGACGCCGGTCATCGAATTGTTCTGGGTCGCATCGATCACCAGGATGGCCTTGGTTTTATCGGGATAGGTGAAGCGCGCGAAGCCGCTGCGGGCGGTTGCGGTCAGCTCGGTGACGATGCCGTCCTTGGTCTTCACCTTGTAGTAGCCGGGCGCGGCAGTTTCGTCTTTGTGATCGAAGGTGTTGCCGGCCTGGCGCATGACCAGGTTGCTGTTGCTGGCGAGCTGGCTGGTCAGCATGGTCGGCATGATCGGCAAGGTGCCGCCGCTGCGGCAGCCCGGCCCGCTGATGCGGGTCATGCTGAAGTAGTTGATCATGTTGCTGTCGTAGTTGTAGCCCGACCCGCTGGAATAATACTGGTGATCGATGTCGGTGTCGGGGCCGAAGGAGACCATGCCGAACGGCAGGGTTGCCGCCGGACTGGTGTTGCCGGGATGGGTGCCGCCGGGTTGTTGTCTGGTGCCGAGGAAGGGATTGATGTACTTGGTCAGCGCCAGTTCGGGCAGCGGCTTGAGCGCATTGTCGGCGTCGGCCACTGGTGTGGCAGCACTGCTTCCCGCGGGTCCCGGCTGACCGGCTGCACCGGCCGCTCCCGTAGCTCCCGTAGCTCCCGGCTGGCCGGGAACGCCATTGACGCCGGCCGCTCCGGCGCTGCCGGTCTTTCCATCGATGCCATTTGAACCGTCGCCGCAACCGAACAGTATGACCGCGAGTGCACTCGCTGCAAGTTTCCTGCATGTCTGTTTATTCATCGTTCCTCCTTATTGTCGTTACTTGCTGATGCAAAGTAATCGGAAACACCTACCCACTACGAATTCAATTCGCATTTCAGTATTTGCTGGTGTGGCCAGGTCGGGGAAGCCGGCTGGCGACAGGGCGGGCCGTGACGGCGCCGCGGGTCAAGAGATATTCAGTACAAGCCTTCAGGAGACATGTTCGGCCGGAACCGCATCGTCATCCTTTTTGTTGCAAGACGCCGAGCACTTCATAACAGGCGCCCATGGTGTGGTAGTCGGTCTTGCCGGCCGGGCTCTTTTCATCGCTGTACTTGCGGTTGTCGCGAGTCAGGATGCGGAACCAGGCGCCATGTTGGTGATCGATGAAATGCCGCCAGCTGTATTGCCAGATATGGTCGTACCAGTCCCAGAAGCGATGCTTGCCGGTGCGCTGGGCCAGCAGGGCTGCAGCGGCGAAACTCTCTGCCTGCACCCAGAAATACTTGTCCTGGTCGCAGATCACGCCGTCCGGCGCGAAGCCGTAGTAGATGCCGCCGCACTCCATGTCCCAGGCCGCATCCATGCCGGCATCGAACAGTTCGATCGCGCGCGGCAGCAGCCATTCCTGCGGCCGGTGCCGTTCCAGTATCAGCAGCAGCTTGGCCCATTCGGCATGATGGCCGGGCTGGAAACCCCAGGGACGGAAGATATTGCTGCTGTCTTCCTTGTTGTAATCCCAATCGACCGTCCAGTCTGGATGGTAGTGTTCCCAGATCAAGCCATTGCTCAGGGCTGCCTGGCGCACCGTGATATGGCGCGCCACCATATCGGCGCGGTCCAGGAACCGCGTGTCGCCGCTGGCTTCATAGGCCGCCAGCAGCGCCTCGGTCATGTGCATGTTGGCGTTCTGGCCGCGATAGGCTTGCAGCTGCCAGCCGGCGCTGGCTTCGTCGGCATACAGGCCGGCGTGCGGTTCCCAGAAACGCTGTTCCAGCAGGTCGTAGGTTTGGTACAGCCATTCTTCGGCGCTGGCCACGCCCGCCATCATGGCGTGGGCGTAAGCCAGCAGGACGAACGCCAGGCCGTAGCAATGGCGGGTCGGATCAAGCACTTGCTTGCGGCCGTCTTTCCAGGACAAGGTCCAGTCGTAGCCTTGCAATTGCGCATCCCAGTGCACATCGCGCAGGAAGGCCACGCCATGCCGGACCGCATCCAGATAGGCGGGGTCGCCGAACTGGCGGTAAGCCATCGCATAGTTGAAGATGAAGCGCGTGCTGCTGACCAGGTGCCGGGTTTCGCTGTCGTAGATGCTGCCGTCATCCTTGAAGAAATGATAGAAGCCGCCCGTGGCATCGATGGCGCGCGGATGATAGAAGCGCATGGTGTCGCGCACGTGCTGCAGCAGGAAGGCTGGATGGCGGAATTCGTCCTTGGGCATGGCGGTCGGTTCGAGCATGTTCATGCGAGCGTCCCGCTGCCCAGCGTGCTGGCGCGCTGGATCAGCTCCACCGGCAGCACCACTTCGGTTTGCGCCGGCGCATCGTCCAGCAATAGCTGCATGCCCATCCGCCCCAGTGCTTCCTTGTCGACCGCCAGCGTAGTGAGCGGCGGCGCGGCGCTGGCGGCGCCATCGATATTGTCGAAGCCGACCAGCGCGATATCTTCCGGAATCCGCAGGCCGCGCGCCTGGCACGCATTCATGACGGCCAGCGCGGTGGCGTCGTTGTAGCAGAATATGGCGTCCGGCGGCGGTCCCGATTGCAGCAGGGTGTGTATCGCGGCGGCGGCTTGCTGCTGCAGTTCCTGGCCCGGCTGCAAAGTGATTTCCAGGCGCGGATCGAACAAGCGGCCGGCTTCGAACAGCGCCTGGCGGTAGCCCAGCGCGCGTTGCGCAATACTATAGTGCGACAGCGGCCCGGAAACGAAAGCCAGCCGCTGGCGGCCGAGCTCCATCAGATGGCGGGTCGCCGCCAGGGCGCCGCCGAGATTGTCGATGTTCACGGAGCGGAAGCCGGGCGCCCACAAATCGATCAGCACTACCGGCTTGCCGGTCTTGGTCAGCGATTCCAGCACTTCCGGCTCCATGAAGCCGGCCACCGCCAGCGCATCGGGTTCGTGCAGGCGGATCTGTTCCATCACATTGTCGGCCGGGCCTATCGACAATACGGTCGGCACGATGCTGCGCTCGCGGCAAGCAGTTTCCACGCCATGCAGCACATGCGAAAAAAACGGGCTGGCGACGAAATTATTGTGCTGGCGATGCAGCAGGAAAGTCAGGCGGCGGATTTTTCCCTGACGCAGGTTGGCTTCGTTGTAGCCAAGCTGGGACGCGATCCTTTGTACATGGATGCGGGTCTGCTCGGTCAGGCCAGATTGTTTTTTCAGGGCGCGCGACACGGTGCCGATGGATACATTGGCAGCCAGCGCGATATCGCGGATCGTTGCTCGCATTCTCTCCTCCTTGTTTGCCGGCTGCCGCTGCGGCGCCTGCATTTGCCTGAGATCCGGCCGCGGTGCTGTCGCGCCTGATGCCGCCGGAACTCAAGGGTGTTTTGTGAGTATCAATGTATAGTAAAAAAATGAAATTTACAAATATTTCTTAAAATAAAATAGTATAACTAGCTGATATATAAGGATTTATTTTACATTTATGAGTTTTATTTGTTTAGTAAACTTACTAAACCTTCGTCATTCCTCAGCCTGTGAATAGGCATATGTGAAGAAACTGTATCTAAACAGCATCTAAAGACTGTCGAGGCATCGATTCTTGCCGGGGATGTTGCCGCGCTTTGATTGTTACCTTTGGCGGCGAAAAAAAAGCGGGCCGCCGTTGCCGGCGCCCGCGCTTTCCATATCCAGTAAAGCAATGCGTTGACGTTTATTGCGGCGTCAGATGCTTGGCCAGGAAGCCTTCCATCGCTGTATAAAAGTCGAAGCGGTTTTCTTCGTTGTGGAAGCCGTGGCCTTCATTGTCCTTCACCATGTATTCCACCGGCACGCCGCGCTTGCGCAGGCTCTCCACGATCTGGTCCGATTCGGCCTTGTTGACGCGTGGATCGTTGGCGCCTTGCGCAACGAACAGCGGCGTCTTGATGCGGTCGGTATGCAATGCCGGCGAGGCCGAACTCAGCAAGGCTTTGTCTTTCTCCGGATCGCCGACCATCTCATGCATCTGGTCGAGGAACGGCTTCCAGTAGGGCGGGATGGTGTTCATGAAGGTGAACAGGTTGGAGACGCCGACATAGTCGACCGCTGCCGCATACAGTTCCGGCGTAAAGGTGACGCCGGCCAGCGTCGCATAGCCGCCGTAGGAGCCGCCGTAGATCGCCACCCGCTTGGGATCGGCGATGCCTTGCGTGACCAGCCATTGCACGCCATCGCTAAGGTCATCCTGCATGGTCTTGCCCCATTGCTTGAACGAGGCTTCCCAGAACTTGCGGCCGTAGCCGGTGGAGCCGCGGTAGTTGACCTGCAATACCGCATAGCCGCGGTTGGCGAGCAGCTGCACCTCCGGGTTGTAGCCCCACACATCGCGCGCCCAAGGGCCCCCGTGCGGGTTGATGATCACCGGCAGGTTCTTTGGATCCTTGCCCTGCGGCAGGGTCAGGTAGCCGTTGATCAGCAAGCCGTCGCGCGCCTTGTACTGCACCGCTTTCATTTCCGCCATGTCTTTTTCCGCGATGGCCGGATTGATGTCGGCCAGCTTGGTCAGGCTGCCGCTCTTGCTGTCGAACAGATAGCGGCTGCCCTGGGTGCGGTCGTTGTAGGCGGCCACTATCCACTTCGATTCATCCTTGGTGTGCGACTGCGTGATGACTTCGTAGCCAGGCAGTTTTTCCTGCAGGGTCTTGTGCAAGGCTTCGCTTTGCGCATCGAGGAATTTCTGCTCGGGCTTCCAGGTGGTGTAGCTGATTTCCGTCAGCACCTTGCGCTTCTTCGAAAAGGACAGGCCGTCGACATCGACTTCCGGATTTTCATACAGCAGTTCTTCTTCCTTGGCGGTTTCCGGATTGAAGATCACGATGGCCTGCTTGTCGCGGCCCAGGTTCGAGGAGACGTACAGCTTCTTGTTGTCGAAGGTGAAAAACAGCGGGCTGACCGAATCCTTGAATGAGGTGGTCAGGATAGTCTTGAACGGCGCGCTTTCGCTGGCGCGGTACAGCAGGCTGGTGTTGACGCCGTCTGAAGTCGTGGCGGCGCGCACCTTGCCGTCGTGGTCGGTGATCCAGGCCTGGATGGTGCCGGGATTCTTGGCTACCAGCTTTTCGGCGCCGGTCTTGACGTTGATGCGGTAGACGTCGAAGATTTCGGCATTGCGCTTGTTGTGGCTGACCAGGATTTCATCCGGAATGTCTTCCAGGTCGTCGACGATCTGGGCGCGGACCTTGGGGTAGGGCGTCAGGTCCTTGAGGTCCTTGCCGTCGCGTCCGACCGACACCACGTGGAAATTCTCGTCGCCGCCGAAGTCTTTGGCAAACAGGATGCGATCGTCGCCCTTCCAGAAATAGCCGCTGATATCGCGGTCTTTTTCGGAGGTGACGCGCAGCGGCGGCGCATCCGAGCCGACGGTCCGGATAAAGATATTCATGCGGCCTTCCCAAGGCTGCATGAAGCTGATGTATTTGCCGTTAGGGGAGAGCTGGAAACCGGCTTGCTCGGGATTCCTGAAGAAATCGCGCACGGAATATTGCTTGGGCGGGTCGGCGGCCATTGCTCCTCCGCCTATGATGGACAAACTGAAGCAGGTTGCGGTAACCACTTTATATATTGCGCGCATCGAAAACCTCCAAAAGTACGTCGGTCGTAGCCGGCGTTCAGGCCTGTAGGCCTGAGCCGGCGTGATTGACTGGCAAAATTATTATATGCCGCAAACAGGAATGGGTATTCATCAATCGATTGCTGAGATATACCAACATGCGAAATCGTTCCGTAGCGACGGCCCGCGGATGTGTGAAGGCTATCTGCAGCCGAACGAAGCGCTGGCAGCCGGCGACCTGGACGAAGAAACTCAAGCTGGTGGAACCGGATGCGGCGCAGCTGCCGCGTTCGCTGGACGATCTGGCGGCGGCTTCGGTCAACAACGACTATGCGGTGAAGGCGGGATTGTCATTGCAGCGCGATGCGATTGCGGTGGGGGATGCCAAGGGGCCGTATGCCAAGCTGAACGTCACGCGGGCGGAAGACAAGGACAAGCCTTGGGTGAAAAAACTGGTCAAGGCTTATTCGTCGGAAGAAGTGCGCAAATTCATCGAAGCCGAATTCAAGGGATCCTTGATTCCGGCGTTCTAAGTGCAGGTCTTGCAGCTTCAGTGATCGAACAGACGGGCCAGTTCGACGCCCGGGTGTTCCGCCCGCATGAAGGCTTCGCCCACCAGGAAGGCATGGACATTGGCGTCGCGCATGCGCTTGACGTCGTCTTTGCTGTGGATGCCGGATTCGGTGACCACCAGCTTGTCCGGCGTAATGTGCGGCAGCAGGTCCAGCGTGGTCTGCAGCGAGGTTTCAAACGTGCGCAGGTTGCGGTTGTTGATGCCGAGCAGATTGGTTTTCAGTTTCAAGGCCGCGTCCAGCTCTTCGGCGTTGTGGACTTCCACCAGCACGCTCATGCCCAGCTCATGCGCGACCGCTTCCATCTCCGCCATCAGGCCATGGTCCAGCGCAGCCACAATCAGCAGGATGGCGTCGGCGCCCCAGGAGCGCGCCTGGTACACCTGGTACGGATCGATCATGAAATCCTTGCGCAGCGCCGGCAGGCTGCAGGCGGCGCGCGCTTGCTGCAGGTAAGCCGGCGCACCCTGGAAAAACTGGATGTCGGTCAGCACTGACAAGCAGGCCGCGCCATGGGCAACGTAGTCGACGGCAATCTCGGCCGGACGGAAGTCGGCGCGGATCACACCCTTGGATGGCGAGGCCTTCTTGACTTCGGCGATCACGCCGGCGTGTCCCGCCGCGATTTTTGCGCGCAGCGCGGCTTCGTAGTCGCGCAGGGCGGCGCGCGCCTCGGCATCGGATTCCACTTCGCGCCGCAGGCCAGCGAAATCTTGCTGCTTTTTTGCCGCAGCGACTTCATCCGCTTTGACGGCCAGGATTTTGTTCAAAATATCAGACATGGCGTTATCCTTTGCTACGGTATTGATGATGGTGTTCAGCCGGCGGCGGCGATGGTTTGCGTGGCGTGCACGAACTGATCGAGTTTTGCTTTGGCTGCGCCGGAAGCGATTGCCGCGCGGGCCTTGTCCAGCCCATCGCCGATAGAACTGGCGACGCCGGCCGCATACAAGGCGGTGCCGGCATTGATGGCGACGATATCGCGCGCCGCGCCCGGCTGGTCCAGCAGCGCTTCCAGCACTTTTTCCTTCGATTCGACCGCGTTGGAGACTTTCAAGTTCCGGCTGGCGGTCATCTGCAGGCCAAAATCCTCCGGATGGATTTCATATTCGCGGATCTCGCCGTTGACCAGCTCGCCCACCATGGTGCCGGCGCCGAGCGAGACTTCATCCATGTTGTCGCGGCCCCAGACGACGATCGCGTGCTGCGCGCCCAGGCGCTGCAAGACGCGCACCTGGATACCGACCAGGTCGGCATGGAATACGCCCATCAGGATATTCGGCGCGCCGGCCGGATTGGTCAGCGGCCCCAGGATATTGAAAATGGTGCGCACGCCCAGTTCCTTGCGCACCGGTGCTGCATGCTTCATCGCAGCATGGTGGTTGGGCGCGAACATGAAGCCGATGCCGGTCTGTTCTATCGACTCGGCCACCTGGGCCGGCGTCAGGTTGATATTGGCGCCGAACGATTCCAGAACGTCGGCGCTGCCGGAGGAAGATGAGACGCTGCGCCCGCCATGCTTGGCGACGCGCGCGCCGGCAGCGGCGGCCACGAACATGGAGGCGGTCGAAATATTGAAGGTCTGGGCGCCATCGCCGCCGGTGCCGACGATATCGACCAGGTTGCTGGTGTCGCGGCAGGGTACGGGCGTGGCGAACTCGCGCATGACCTGCGCGGCGGCGGCGATTTCGCCGATGGTTTCCTTCTTGACGCGCAAGCCCATGGTCAGCGCCGCAATCATCAGCGGCGACATTTCGCCCTTCATGATGCGGCGGAACAGCGACAGCATTTCGTCGTGGAAGATTTCGCGGTGTTCGATGCAGCGCAGGAGCGCTTCTTGGTCGGTGATTGGCATGATGTCCTTACCGGGAATGAGAAAGGCGGCGCCGCCTCCGCAGGCGCCGGCGAACGGCTGGCGCCGCTTCAGGCAGTGCGCTGGACGAAGTTGCGCAGCAGCGCGTGGCCATGTTCCGACAAGATCGATTCCGGGTGGAACTGCACACCCTCGATATCGTAATCCTTGTGGCGCACCCCCATGATTTCGCCGTCTTCGGTCCAGGCCGTGATTTCCAGGCAGGCCGGAATCGAAGCGCGCTCAATCGCCAGCGAGTGATAGCGGATCACGGTAAACGGATTGGGCAAATCCTTGAAAACGCCGACGCCGGTATGGCTGATCGGCGAGGTCTTGCCGTGCATGACTTGCTGGGCCCGGATCACTTTGCCGCCGAATGCTTCGCCGATGGCCTGGTGGCCGAGGCAGACGCCGAGGATGGGCAGCTGGCCGGCGAACTGCTGCAGCAAGTCGACGCAGATCCCTGCTTCCTTCGGACTGCAGGGGCCTGGCGACAGGCAGATGCGGTCAGGTTTCAGGGCATTGATTTCATCGAGTGTAATTTCGTCGTTGCGGAAAGTACGGACATCCTCGCCAAGTTCACCGAAGTATTGCACCAGGTTATAGGTGAAGGAATCGTAGTTGTCGATCATTAGCAGCATAATAGTTTTAACCCATTGATTTTGTTGGGAATTCTGCCTGCAGGGCGGCAGCTTGGCAGGTTGTCCTGTCGCGGCGGCAAAGTGTGGCAATAATCATAGTCATCATAGTCTCAAACGGAATTATCGGAACTGCTTCGATTTTGATCAGATGGCGCATCCGATGGCGCCGGGTCGCAGTGCTTGTCAATCCTCAATATTGGCGACAGGAAAACCTGCTGCCGACAAAGTTCTTGCCGGGAAAGCATGCCGGAAAATCAGCTTTCCGGCGGCTTCCGGCGACCTCAAGATTTACGCCGGCGCTGCGTTGACAAAGGCCTCTTTGATTCCTAAGATTTATTCTCAAGCGTGCTCGCAGCAGGCCGTTTGTGTGCTGCAATCATATTGCTGCAATGAAGGAGCTCACCATGTCACGCAAATACATCGATTGCCGCGAATATCCTAGCGATACCAAGTGTTCCGTGGCGATCGCTGCCGATAACGATGAAGAATTGCTGGCAGCGGCAGTCCAGCATGCGGTCAGCGTTCACGGTCACCAGGACACCCCCGAATTGCGTAGCCAGCTCGGACAGCTATTCAAGGAAGGCACGCCGCCGCTAAAGATCTGACGGTTGCGGCATCAACGCCTGGCTTCTTGCGCTGGCCATAAGGACATGGCCAGCATCAGATTTCTCCATCCAGGCCGTCTTGCACCTGTTCCGCCGCGCGCAGCACTGCGCGCGCCTTGTTTTCGGTTTCCTGCCACTCCATCTCGGGCACCGAGTCGGCGACGATGCCGGCCGCAGCCTGCACGTACAGCATGCCATCCTTGATGACGCCGGTGCGGATCGCGATGGCGACATCCATTTCACCGCCGAACGACAGGTAGCCGCAGGCGCCGCCGTAGATGCCGCGCTTGGTCAGTTCCAGTTCGTCGATGATTTCCATGGCGCGCACTTTCGGCGCACCGGACAGGGTGCCGGCCGGGAAAGTCGCTTTCAGCACATCCAGGTTGGAAAGGCCGGATTTCAGCTCGCCTTCGACATTCGAAACGATATGCTGCACATGCGAATATTTTTCGATCACCATTTGGTCGGTCACCTTGACGCTGCCAGTTTCGGCGATGCGGCCGATGTCGTTGCGCGCCAGGTCGATCAGCATCACGTGTTCAGCGATTTCCTTGGGGTCGGCCAGCAGTTCGGTGGCCAGTTGCGCATCCTGTTCCGGCGTGCTGCCGCGCGGGCGGGTGCCGGCCAATGGGCGGATGGTCACGGTGCGCTTGGCTTCGCCGTTGGCTTTTGGCGCTGAAGTTTGTTCGTTGCGGACCAGGATTTCCGGCGAGGCGCCGACAATCTGCATGTCGCCGAAATTATAGAAGTACATATACGGCGACGGATTCAGCGAGCGCAAGGCGCGGTACAGCATCAGCGGCGAGTCGACGTAAGGTTTCTTGATGCGCTGGCCGATCTGGACCTGCATCAGGTCGCCGGCCATCACGTATTCCTTGGCTTTGGCGACGGCTTTCAAATAATCTTCGCGCTTGAATTCGCGGATGGTTTCGGTGCGTACCGAAGCCGACGTCACCGGCGCATCGGCCGGGCGGCGCAGCATGTTGCGCAAGTCTTTCAGGCGCTGGCGGCCTTTGGAGAAGGCTTCCGGCTGGGTCGGATCGGCATACACGATCAGGTACAGCTTGCCGGACAGGTTGTCGATCACGGCCAGTTCTTCGGTCAGCAGCAATTGGATATCGGGCAGGCCGAGATCGTCTTTCGGCGTCGAATGGGCCAGCCGCTTTTCGATATGGCGCACCGTGTCGTAGCCGAAGTAGCCGGCCAGGCCCCCGCAGAAACGCGGCAGGCCAGGACGCAGCGCCACTTTATAGCGTGCCTGGAATTCGGCGATGAAATCGAGCGGATTGCCTTCGCGGGTTTCGATGACCTTGTCATGCTGGAGCACTTCGATGCGCGTGCCGTAGCTGCGCAGCAGCGTGGTCGCCGGCAGGCCGATGAACGAATAGCGGCCGAAACGCTCGCCGCCGACTACCGATTCCAGCAGGAAGGTGTTCTTGCCGGTCTGCTGGGTCTGCGCCAGCTTCAGGTACAGCGTCAACGGGGTTTCGAGATCGGCAAAGGCTTCGGCGATCAGCGGGATGCGGTTGTAGCCTTGGGTGGCCAGCGATTTGAATTCGAGTTCGGTCATGTTTCTCTCCAGGCCGCTATTGTAGAACAGCGGTGGTTCACTACAAAAAACGTTGCCTGAATTTTAAATATCGAGAGGAGAGTGTGTCGTCACAGTGTGGCGAATTACTTTGTCCGCAAGTACTCAGGCAGCAGCTATCGGTGGGTTCAGTTAGCCCAGGATTGCCAGCGTCGCCATAGCCAGGCCCCGGGGGCGGCTAAGAGGACATGAAGTTTTTTGTTGAAAAACATGAGAGATTGGGCGGTCTTAAAATAAACTGTAATTCAGTCGATTTAGTTGCTGATATTTTGTGCTGCAACAAGCAGCGAGGTGACTATACCATCGGAATCGACATTTTGTATAGACTCGCCGTGATTGTAGCCATAAGGCACGTTAAACACCGGGCAACCGGCCGCGCGGGCAGCCTGGGCGTCATTGCTGGAATCGCCGATGGCCAGCACCTGCGCCGGTTGCAGCTGGAAATCGGCGCATACCGCCAGCAGCGGCATCGGGTCCGGCTTCTTTTTCGGAAAAGAATCGCCGCCGTAAACCACGTCGAAATAATCGCGCAAGCCGGCTTTTTGCAGCAGGGCGACGGCAAATTCCAGGGGTTTGTTGGTGACGCAGGCCAGCCGCAAGCCTTGCTGGCGCATGGCTTGCAAACCTTCCACCACGCCCGGATAGACCGTGGCCAGGTTGCCGTTGACCACGGCGTAGTGGCGCTGATAGGAGTCCAGCGCTGCTTCGAAATGCTGTTCGACCTGGGCGGCAGGGTAATCGACGCCGAGCACGCGACGGATCAGGTTCTCGCTGCCTTTGCCGACGAAGTCGACAATGGTTTGCTGCGGCAGCGGCGCCAGGTCCAGCTCGGCGCGCATGCGATTGACGGCGGCGTGGAAATCCGGCGCCGTGTCCAGCATGGTGCCGTCCAAGTCGATGATGGCGGCGGCGATGCCGCTCAGCGCAGTCGGGGCAGTCGCGGCTGCGTTCATACGGTTGCCAGTTGCGCGCGCATGTCGTCGATGACGGCCTTGTAGTCGGGTTTGCCGAAGATGGCGGAGCCGGCCACGAAAGTATCCGCGCCAGCCTTGGCGGCCGCTGCGATGTTGTCGATCTTGATGCCGCCGTCGACTTCCAGCATGATGTCGCGCCCCGATTCGTCGATGCGGCGGCGCGCCTCGGCGATTTTCTTGAGCGCTTGCGGAATGAAGGACTGGCCGCCGAAACCGGGGTTGACCGACATGATCAGGATGATGTCGATCTTGTCCATTACATAGTCCAGGTATTCCAGCGACGTGGCGGGATTGAACACCAGACCGGCCTTGCAGCCGTGGTCGCGGATCAGCTGCAGCGAACGGTCGATGTGTTCCGAACCTTCCGGATGGAAAGTGATGATGTTGGCGCCGGCCCTGGCGAAGTCGGGAATGATGCGGTCTACCGGCTTGACCATCAGGTGGACGTCGATCGGCACCTGCACATGCGGGCGGATGGCTTCGCACACCAGCGGGCCTATCGTCAGGTTCGGTACGTAATGGTTGTCCATGACGTCGAAGTGGATGATGTCGGCGCCGTCGCGGACAACGTTGCGTACTTCCTCGCCCAGGCGGGCGAAGTCGGCGGAGAGGATACTTGGAGCGATACGATAGGTTGGCATGAGGGCGGTCCAGGGAAAGGCGCAAAAGACCGCTATTTTACCCTTTAGCCCCGCATCAGGTGCCCTTGCAGCTTGCGTCAGGGCAGAAATTCGTGTGCAATGGGCCGTCCGCTATATCTAAATCTTATATATAAGCATCAACCGAGGAAACCAGCATGGCCGCCTATGAATTCACCGTCACTGTCAGAACCCAGTACCTGGAAGAGCAATCACAGCCTGACAGTTCGCACTATGTCTTCGCCTATGCGATCACCATCAAGAACACCGGCCAGGTCGCCGCGCAGCTGATTTCGCGGCACTGGGTCATCACCGACGCCAACAATCACGTGGAAGAAGTACGCGGCCTGGGCGTGGTCGGCCATCAGCCGCTGCTGCAGCCGGGCGAGCAGTTCGAATACACCAGCGGCACCTCGCTGGCGACGCCGCAGGGCTCGATGCTGGGCGAGTATTTCTGCGTGGCTGAAGACGGCGAACAGTTCGAGGCGCGCATCCCGGAATTCATCCTGTCTCTGCCGCGCACCCTGCATTGATGCATTGAGCTTTGAACTATTGGTCCTTTTTGTCGTCTTTTGGCGGTAGCGATTTGCGCGGCGGTTTCTGATCCGGCTTGCGGCCGGAAAACATGGTCCACCAGACAATGAATGCGAATACAAAGAAGGCGAAGCAAGCTTCGAGAGCCACTAACCACATAAAGAATCCTAAATGCTATTTAAACGTCTCAGTTTACCCGTTTCTGTCTTGATTATCGGATTCAGTTTAGCTGCCTGCACCACGACTCCCCTTACTCCTCCTCCACAGGAAACGCCGCGTCCGGGTGTGGCTCCCACCGTGCCTTCGGTCGCCCCTGGCGCCAACCTGCGCGCTACTACCTTCGCAGCCCTGCCGGGCTGGGACAGCGACGATTTGCGCCAGGCGCTGCCGGCTTTCCTGACTTCATGCACCACGCAAGCCCGTAAAGCCGATTGGAAAGAGCCTTGCGCCATCGCGGCCGGGCTGGATGCCGGCAATGAAAAAGCCATCCGCATCTTCTTCCAATCGTTCTTCACGCCTTATCAGGTTATCAATGCCGATGGCAGCGACAACGGCCTGGTCACCGGCTATTACGAGCCGCTGCTGAAGGGCTCGCGCAAGCGCGGCGGTCCTTATCAGACGCCGATCTACCGCGCGCCGGACGATCTGATCACGGTCGACCTGGCCAGCATTTATTCGGAATTGAAAGGCTTGCGCTTGCGCGGCCGACTGGTCGGCAATAAAGTGGTGCCTTATCCAAGCCGGGCAGAGCTGGATAAGTCCGGCGCCCTGGCCGGCAAGGAAATCCTGTGGGTGGACGATCCCATCGATGCATTCTTCCTGCAGGTGCAGGGTTCCGGCCGGGTGCAGATGAATGACGGCAGCAGCATTGTGCGGGTCGCTTATTCTGACCAGAACGGTTATCCCTACCGCTCGATCGGCCGCTACCTGGTGGATAAAGGCGAATTGACGCTGGCCCAGGCTTCGGCGCAGGGGATCAAAGGCTGGCTGGCAGCCAATCCGGGCCGTCAGCAGGAACTGCTGAACGCCAATCCGAGCTATGTCTTCTTCAAAGAGGAAAAAGTGCTGGATGCTAGCCAGGGACCGAAAGGCGCGCAAGGCGTGCCGCTGACGCCGCTGCGTTCGATCGCGGTCGACCAGCAGTTTGTGCCGCTGGGAACGCCGGTGTTCCTGGCGACCACCCAGCCGAACAGCAGCGCGCCATTGCAACAGCTGGTGATTGCGCAGGATACTGGCGGCGCGATCAAGGGAGCGGTGCGGGCCGACTTCTTCTGGGGCTTTGGCAACGAAGCGGGCGAAAAGGCCGGCCGGATGAAGCAGCGCGGCATGATGTGGCTGCTGCTGCCTAAGGGGGCGCCGGCGCGCTGAGTTGCTCTCTATATAGAGCATGAATGACGGACCGGACTTGCAGCGATATGGATCAAGTCGGTCCTGGTTGTGTCATCAACCGGTTTTCGCTGTGGTTCGGACAGGTGTTTAGCGCAGTACCAGCACTGGAATGGTCGAATGTGCCAGCACTCGTTGGGTCTTGCTTCCCAGAAATAGCCGGCTAAGGCCGCTACGCCCGTGCGAAGCCATGAAAATCGCATCGCAATGGTGTTTTTCGGCGGCGCTGATGATTTCCTCGTCGGGATTGAAGGCCTGCGCCGTCAACATTTCGCAGGATACGCCGGCGATCTTGGCGGCGTCGGCGACTTTCTGTACATTCAGCTTGGCCAGCGCCAGCATGTTTTCTTCATACGTGCCGGGGTCGGTCGCCATGCTGCTTTCCGCCATTGGCGAGAATGGATAAGGTTCGGCAACGGAGAGGGCGAGGATCCTGCCGCCGCTGAATTTTGCAAATTCAATCGCTGTATTAATGGCCTTTTCCGACAAATGAGAGCCGTCGGTGGGTACAAGAATGGTTTTGAACATGGCTTGCCTCCTTCCAGTAAAAGGGGTGTCGGTCAAAAACTGGCGATCTCGTCGGTAATATAGTTACTTCCTGCATATATATAGACAATGCACAAATTGAAAGATTCCTCGGGCGGCCGCTGTGGATTTGCAATATAGCCATCCTAAACCTTATCTAACTTAGCGGCGCTACAATTAAGCCGATTCAACATACGTAATCAACATACATAAAGATAGGATCTGTAATGACATACGAAAACATTCTGGTTGAGACCCAAGGAAAAGTTGGTCTGATCCATCTGAATCGCCCGAAGGCGCTGAACGCCCTGAACGACCAGCTGATGACCGAGCTGGGCCAGGCTTTGCTCAAGTTCGATGCCGATCCGGATATCGGTTGCATCGTACTGACCGGTAGCGACAAGGCTTTCGCCGCCGGCGCCGACATCGGCGGCATGGCGGAGCTGAGCTATATGGATGTCTTCAAAGGCGATTACATCACCCGCAACTGGGAACAGATCCGCAGTGTGCGCAAGCCGGTGATCGCCGCCGTGGCGGGGTTTGCACTGGGCGGGGGCTGCGAACTGGCGATGATGTGCGATTTCATCATCGCTGCCGACAATGCCAAGTTCGGCCAGCCGGAAATCAAGCTGGGCATCATCCCCGGCGCCGGCGGTACACAGCGCTTGCCGCGCGCCATATCGAAGTCGAAGGCGATGGACATGTGCCTGACCGCTCGCATGATGGATGCCGCCGAAGCAGAGCGCGCCGGCCTGGTGTCGCGCGTGGTGCCGCTGGAACGGCTGCTGCAGGAAGCCTTGGAGGCGGCGATCGTGATTTCCTCGATGTCGCTGCCGGCAGTGATGATGATCAAGGAATCGGTCAACCGCGCCTATGAAACTACGCTGGCGGAGGGCATCAACTACGAGCGCCGCCTGTTCCACAGCACCTTCGCTACAGAAGACCAGAAGGAAGGCATGCAAGCGTTCCTGGGCAAGCGTCTGCCTGTTTTTAAAAATATTTAACAAAATGCTTGCCGCCGGCGGGAGGGCTTGCTATAGTTCGCCTCCCGTTGAGAACGACGCGAAAGAAACGAAACAGCAGCAAGGAATTGGTGCTGAATTGGGCGCGAAGTTTGCGGGAAAAAAGCGGGTTGAAGTGGATGTAGTGAGTAAAAAGTTTTTCGGTAAGAAGTAAAAAAGTAGTTGACGAAAAACTTGAAACGCTACATAATCTCATCTCTCTGCTGCTGACAAACAAAACGATTTGACAGCGACGCGAGCCGGGTAACTGG
>NZ_JAGQEE010000008.1 GCF_018304945.1 Collimonas humicola
CCGAAGGCGAGTTTTGCCCCTCACCCGGCTGGCGCGCGCCGGATTTGGGGACCCGACCGAAGGGAGGGCAACGGCTTTGCGGTCGCCTTTTCTTTGCTTACTTTCTTTTGGCGAAGCAAAAGAAAGTGAGCGGCTGCCGGGCCGCCCCCGGCTTGCATCCACGGAGCAGCAACCGTTTTAGCAACCCTCAGACCGTTCTTAGCTTGCCAAGACCTGCACTCCGTAGAACGTCAAATGGGGTCAGAGTAATTTTCGCAAAAACCGCGAAAAAAAAACTCTGACCCCATTTGACTGCGTCGCGGGTGAATTTAGCTTAAGGCAGGCAAACGCAAGGTCACTTCCAGGCCGCCCGCAGGGTGGTTTCGCAACTGCAAAGTAGCGCGGTGATTCTCCGCGATATTGCGCGCAATCGTCAGCCCAAGCCCGGTGCCGCCAGTATCCCGCGACCGCGAAGTCTCCAGCCGGAAGAACGGATCAAACACCGTCTCCAGCAATTCCGCAGGAATCCCCGCCCCGCCATCCCGAATCCGGATCACGATATCCGCCCCCTCCCGCCCCAGCTGCAAACGCGCATAACGCCCGTACTTGGTCGCGTTATCCACCAGGTTAGTCAGGCAACGCCGCAAAGCATTAGGCTGCGCCACGATCGAAGCCCGGGTGCGCCCCTCCAGCGTGACATCCTGCCGCGCATCCACCGCATCGGCACAGACGCTGTCAAGCAGGGAATCGATATCCAGCTTCTGCATCGCCTCCGCCGAATCCATGCTGCGCGCCAGATCCAGCCCCTCGCGCACCATGCTCTGCATGACCGCCAGGTCCTCCAGCAATTTCTGGCGCAACTCGCCGTCGCCCACTTTTTCCAGGCGCAGGCGCAAACGCGTCAAAGGCGTCTGCAAATCATGCGTGATCGCTGCCAGCATGTGAGTGCGATGCTGGATCTGCCGCTTGATGCGCGCCTGCATGGCATTGAAAGCGGTCGCAGCCTGCCGCACTTCGGTAGGCCCGCTTTCATCCAGCGGCGGCCGGTCGATATCGCTGCCCAGTTCGCCGGCGGCATTCGCCAGCAGCTGGATCGGCCGCGCCGTCATCTTGGCGACGATAAACGCCAGCACCGCGATCAGCACCATGAACAAGGCAAAATACAGCGAAGGAAAGGGCATGCCGGGTGGACGGCCGCCGGGCGCGCCGGGCTCGCGCATCACGCGCAGCTTGACCTTCAGCACGGCGCCGTCCTTGAGGGCGACATACACCGCCTGGCATTCATCGAAATGCCGTGGATCCTGGCCCCTGCGTTCACGCAGCTTGCAATCCTTCTGCTTGACGACGGTCACGCGGCGTTCGCTGCCCAGCTTGGATTTTATCGCGCTCGTCAGCGAAGGGTTGTCGTTGACCGTCGGTTCGGTTTCGTTGACCAGGCTCGATTCGAGGCCGAATTTTTCACTGGTCTGCAGCACGATGCTGCGCGTATCGGGACCGACATTGTCGATTGAAATGACGATCTGTTCGATGCGGTCGGCAATCCGCGATTCGTACCATTCCTTGAAGTTCTTGCGCCGCTCGCTATCCGCCAGCCAGCCGGTGCTGCCGACCGCAACCAGGATCCCAGCCAGCAGAATCAGGAATACCCGGTTCGCCACCGAGCCAAAGAAATTTCTCACTGACAGTAGTCCTTTTTCTACCACGCGGCCGTCGCGATTGGATCATGCAGCCGCATCACGACTCTACTGTCACGGCGGTGGCCAGCACATAGCCTTCGTTGCGCACGGTCTTGATGATCACCGGCGTGCGGGCATCGTCGCCCAGCTTCTGGCGCAGGCGGCTGATCTGGATGTCGACCGAACGGTCGAAAGGATCGGATTCGCGGCCCTGGGTCAGCTCCAGCAGCTGGTCGCGGTTCAGCACCCGGTTCGGATGATCGAGGAACACCTTGAGAATGCGATATTCCGCGCCCGACAGAGCCACCACCAGGCCGTCATGGTTGACCAGATGACGCGCGATCAGGTCCAGCGTCCAGTGGCCGAACTGGATCTGCTGGGCTTCCGGCGACACCATATTCGGCGGCAAGGCTTGAGTGCGGCGCAACACGCTGCGGATGCGGGCAAACAGTTCGCGCGGCTCGAACGGCTTCGACAGATAGTCGTCGGCGCCCATTTCCAGGCCCAGGATGCGGTCCAGCGGCTCGCCGCGCGCGGTCAGCATGATCACCGGGATATTCGAATCGGCGCGCAGGTTGCGGCACAGCGTCAGGCCGTCTTCGCCGGGCAAGGTGAGATCCAGCACCACCAGGTCGACCCGTGTTTCCGCCAGCACTTTGCGCATGTCGCTGCCGTTGGTCGCCATCAGGGTGCGGAAGCCGTTGGCATCCAGGTATTCGGCCAGCAAAGTCCGGATTTCGTGGTCGTCGTCGACCACCAATATATGAGCAGCGGTTTCCATATGCTTGATTATCCTAGTAGCTGCAGTAAGACCGGAAGTACGGCCAATCCAAAATTCAGGCTATCCATGCCGGCCATCGCCGTTGATAACGATGCTGGCAAGACAAACTATAACCGATACATAACGACTGCAAATCGACAACAAGTATTTGCCGTTTTCAGGATTATGGCAAGCCGGCGCAAGAAAGACGATAGTAATTTGTATATTGGCATATCCGCCTCGCATCCCGACACTTTAGGATACAAAGCAAACTTGAGGCCATACAAGCAGATACAAAGCTTGGACTCTATGAAAAACCGGCGACACACCAGCGCGTTCCAATGCGAACTGTGCAGATTGCACTCACATTCATAGAAGGACTCCACCATGTTCAAGCTTCGCAAACAATTACTGATCGGCGTGACCGCATTGAGCATCGCCGCCATGGGCCTGAGCGCCCACGCCCAGACCGACGGCGCCAGGAAGGGCCCGCCGACACCGGAACAGCAAGCCAAATTTGCCGACCACATGGCAAAAATGCAGGCCAAATGGCATGACGACCTGAAGATCACCGCAGCGCAGGAATCCGCCTGGCAAACCTTCATCGGCAAGATCAAGCCGGTCAGGCCGGCCGAGCCGCCAAAGCGTCCAAGCAAGGAGGAGTGGGACAAACTGACAGCGCCGGAACGCCTGGACCACCGGATGGAATTCCTGAAACGTGCTGAAACCCGCCTGGCCGAGCATACCGCCGCAGTCAAGGAATTCTATGCCGTCCTGACGCCGGTGCAGCAAAAGGTCTTTGACGAGCACTTCAAGCAGCTGGAAAAACGCCGCTTCGGCCATCACGGCTCCCACCGCGGCGGCCCTGACAGCGCTCCGGAAGGCCGCCCATAACGCGTGAGCCGGACCCCGCCTGCCGGGCATATGGCGAAGCCGTAGACGTTGCGCGCATCACAAGCGCGCAACCCTGCGGCTTCATCATTTACTGCCCTGCAATTGGCGCGCGGCAGCGCCAATTGCCGTTGGCATTGCATGCCGATACACTGCCAGAAGCCGTTCATTAAATTGAAACAATTTCTAATAAATACACACGGCGGTAAAATTTACTCGCTAAACTCATGTAATTACACTTCAACAATCTGCTGATTCCTGATTTCTGGTTCCAGCGGATCCATGCATTGCATCCGACCACACTCTGACCGACCTCCTGCCTGCGATGACTACTACACCGACTCCAAAAATCGACCAACCTAGCCAGCTCCGGCCTGCCCGGCTTCCCAACCAGCGCCAGGGCGGATTTCAGCGCAGCTGGCTGTGGCTGGTTGCTGTCGCGGTGCTGGCCGTGGCAGCCTACCTGATCTGGGGCCGTACCCATCCGGCCGCAGACGCCGCCGCAGGAAAACAGGACCAGGCGGGGCAGGCCGCAAACGGCGGCGCCAAAGGCGGCGGCAAGGGCGGCAAGCGCGGCGCCTTCGCCGGCGCCGGCGGACCATTACCGGTCGGCGTTGCGGCCGCCAAGAGCGGCGATATCAATATCTATATTTCGGGACTGGGCAGCGTCACTCCCGAAGCCACGGCCGTGGTCAAGAGCCGGGTCGACGGCCAATTGATGAAATTGCATTTCCAGGAGGGCCAGGTGGTGAAAGCCGGCGCCTTGCTGGCCGAACTGGATCCGCGCCCTTACCAGGTGGCCGTGATGCAGGCCGAAGGCCAGCTGGCCAAGGACACCGCCTTGCTGAAGGCAGCGCAAATCGACCTGCAGCGCTACCGCACCTTGCTGGCCCAGGATTCTATCGCCAGCCAGCAGGTCGACACCCAGGCGGCGCTGGTCAAGCAGTATGAAGGCACGGTCAAGTCGGACCAGGGTTCACTCGAAAGCGCCCGCCTGCAGCTGACCTACTCGCGCGTCACCGCGCCGATCGGCGGCCGCCTCGGCCTGCGCCAGGTCGACCTTGGCAACGTGGTGCACTCCAGCGACGCCAACGGCATCGTCATCATCACCCAGCTGCAGCCGATCACGACCGTGTTCAGCATCCCGGAAGATAATATTCCCAGCGTCATGAAGCAGATCCAGGCCGGCAAGAAACTGCCGACCGACGTCTGGGACCGCGACCAGAAGAACAAGCTCGACAGCGGCCACCTGCTGACCATCGACAACCAGGTCGACAGCACGACCGGCACCGTCAAGCTCAAGGCGGAAACGCCGAACGCCGACTACGCCCTGTTTCCCAGCCAGTTCGTCAATGCCCGCATGCTGCTCGATACCCGCAAGGACGCCATCGTGATTCCGAACGCCGCCATCCAGCGCGGCGCCAAAGGTACTTTCGTGTATGTCGTCAAGCCCGACCATAGCGTCACCATCCGCCAGGTAACGGCCGGTCCGACCGAAGGCGAATCGACCGCCATCGAGCAAGGCATCTCCATCGGCGAAACCGTGGTCATCGACGGCATCGACAAACTCAAGGAAGGCGCCAAAGTGGAACCTGTGGTGCGCGGCGGTCCGGCCGCGGCGACAGCCTCTGCCGACGGCTCCAGCGCTGGCGCGCACAAGGGCGGCCACCGCCGTCGCCAGGACGCCGCTGGCGATGCGCCTGCCGCGCCCGCCGCAGCCAACAAGAGCAACAGCCAATAACCGGCCGTAAAGAACGGAACGCATGAATCCCTCACGCCAGTTTATTCTCCGGCCGGTCGCCACATCCCTGTTGATGCTGGCGATTTTCCTGGCCGGTATCGTCGCCTACAAGCAGCTACCGCTTTCGGCCCTGCCGGAAGTGGACTACCCGACCATCCAGGTGGTGACGCTGTATCCCGGCGCCAGCCCTGACGTCATGACATCGTCGGTGACGGCGCCGCTGGAGCGGCAGTTCGGCCAGATGCCGGGCCTTAACCAGATGTCGTCGACCAGTTCCGGCGGCGCTTCGGTCATCACGCTGCAGTTCAGCCTGGACCTGAGCCTTGATATCGCCGAACAGGAAGTGCAGGCGGCCATCAACGCCGGCGGCAACCTGCTGCCGTCCGACCTGCCGACGCCGCCGATCTACAACAAGGTCAATCCGGCCGACACCCCTATCCTGTCGCTGGCGATCACCTCTAAGACCCTGCCGCTGCCGAAGGTCCAGGATCTGATCGACACCCGCCTGGCGCAAAAGATTTCGCAAGTGCCGGGCGTGGGCCTGGTCAGCCTGTCGGGCGGCCAGCGGCCTGCCGTGCGGCTGCAGCTGAATCCGCGCGCGATAGCCGCGCTGGGCCTGAATCTTGACGATGTCCGCACCGCCATCGGCAATGCCAACGTCAACCAGGCCAAGGGCAGTTTCGACGGCCCCTCGCGCGCCTCGACCATCGACGCCAACGACCAGCTGCGCTCAGCCGACGAATACCGCAACCTGATCATTGCCTACAAGAGCGGCGCGCCGATCCGCGTCTCCGATATCGCCGATGTCGTCGACGATGCCGAAAACGTGCGGCTGGCTGCCTGGGCCAACCAGTCGCCGGCGATCATCCTGAACATCCAGCGGCAACCGGGCGCCAACGTCATCGGCGTGGTCGACAGCATCAAGAAGATCCTGCCGAAACTGCAGGACACCCTGCCCGGCGCCATCGATGTCCAGATCCTGACCGACCGCACTACCACCATCCGCGCTTCGGTGTCAGATGTGCAGTTCGAACTGCTGCTGTCGATCGCGCTGGTGGTGATGGTGATTTTCCTGTTCCTGCGCAGCGTCCCCGCCACCATCATTCCCAGCGTGGCGGTGCCGCTGTCGCTGATCGGCACCTTCGGCGTCATGTACCTGACCGGATTTTCAGTCAACAACCTGACCCTGATGGCGCTCACCATCGCCACCGGCTTCGTGGTCGACGACGCGATCGTAATGATCGAGAATATCTCGCGCTATATCGAAGAAGGCATGAAGCCGCTGCAGGCGGCCTTGAAAGGCGCCGAGCAGATCGGTTTCACTATTATTTCCCTGACGTTTTCCTTGATTGCGGTGCTGATTCCGCTGCTGTTCATGGGCGACGTGGTAGGACGCCTGTTCCGCGAATTCGCCATCACGCTGGCGGTGGCGATCCTCATCTCGGCCGTGATTTCGCTGACGCTGACGCCGATGATGTGCGCCAGGCTGCTGCATCACATTCCGGAAGAAAAGCAAAGCTGGTTCTACCGCAAGAGCGGCGATTTCCTCGACAAGATCATCGCCCGCTACGGCGTCGCCCTGGAATGGGTGCTGCGCCATCAGTTCTCCACCCTGATCGTCGCCATCGGCACGCTGGTGCTGACCGCGGTGCTGTACATTTTCATACCGAAAGGCTTTTTCCCGGTGCAGGACACCGGCGTCATCCAGGGCATTTCGGAAGCCAGCCAATCGGTTTCCTTCTCCGCCATGGCGGAACGGCAGCAGGCGCTGGCGGCAGTGGTGCTGAAGGATCCGGCAGTCGAAAGCCTGTCTTCCTTCATCGGCATCGACGGCACCAACGCCACGCTCAACAGCGGCCGCATGCTGATCAACCTGAAGCCGCGCGACCAGCGCAACATGAGCGCCAGCGACATCATCCGCCGCCTGCAGCCGGAACTGGACCGCCAGGTCGGCGGCATCACGCTGTACATGCAGCCGGTGCAAGACTTGACCATCGAGGACAGCGTCAGCCGTACCCAGTATCAGTTCAGCGTCGAGGATGCCAATCCCGACGAACTCAGCATCTGGGTGCCCAAGCTGATCGAACGCCTGCGCCAGATTCCACAGCTGGCCGATATCGCCAGCAACCAGCAGGATCTCGGCCTGCAAGCTTATATCGCCATCGATCGCGATGCCGCTTCGCGCCTCGGCATCACCACCGCCGCGATCGACAATGCCTTGTACAACGCCTTCGGCCAGCGCCTGATCTCGACTATTTATACCCAGTCGAACCAGTACCGGGTGGTGATGGAAGTGAAGCCGGAATTCCAGAAAGGTCCGGCGGCGCTGAACAGCATCTACCTGGTGTCGGGCAATGGCAACCAGGTGCCTTTGTCCAGCATCGCCACCATCGAAGAACGCACCTCGCCGCTGGTGATCAATCATATCGGCCAGTTCCCCGCCACCACGATTTCCTTCAACCTGGCGGCGGGAGCCTCGCTGGGCGACGCGGTCAAGGCGATCCATGCGGCGGAACTGGAAATCGGCTTGCCGGACAGTATCCAGACCAATTTCCAGGGCGCGGCGCTGGCGTTCCAAGCCTCGCTCAGCAATACCCTGATCCTGATCCTGGCGGCGATCATCACCATGTATATCGTGCTCGGCGTGCTGTATGAAAGCTATATCCACCCGATCACCATCCTGTCGACGCTGCCGTCGGCCGGCGTCGGCGCCTTGCTGTCGCTGATGATCGCCGGCAGCGATCTCGGCATCATCGGCATCATCGGGATTATCCTGCTGATCGGCATCGTCAAGAAAAACGCCATCATGATGATCGACTTCGCCCTGGATGCCGAGCGCAACGAAGGCAAGAGCCCGCGCGAGGCGATCTACCAGGCTTGCCTGCTGCGCTTCCGTCCTATCCTGATGACCACCATGGCGGCGCTGCTGGGCGCCCTGCCGCTGATGCTGGGCAGCGGCGTCGGCTCGGAACTGCGGCAGCCGCTGGGGATCACCATGGTCGGCGGCCTGCTGGTATCGCAGGTGCTGACCTTGTTCACCACGCCGGTCATCTACCTGGCCTTCGACAACCTGGCGCGCCGCATGCGCGAACGCTTCGGCAACAAGGACGCCGGCAGCGACGAGGACCAGCATAATGACGAGGACGACGGCACCACAGCGGAGCCGGTCAAGCCGTGATGACAGCATGAATATATCGCGTCCCTTTATCCAGCGGCCGATCGCCACCACCCTGCTGACCATCGGCGTGGCGCTGGCCGGCATGGTGGCGTTCCGGCTGTTGCCGGTGTCGCCCTTGCCGCAGGTCGATTTCCCAACCATCTCGATCTCGGCCGGCTTGCCTGGCGCCAGTCCGGAAACCATGGCAGCCACTGTAGCGACGCCGCTGGAGCGCGCGCTCGGCTCGATTGCCGGCGTCACCGAAATGACTTCCTCAAGCTCGCTCAGTTCGACCCGCATCACCATGCAGTTCGATCTCAGCCGCGACATCGACGGCGCCGCGCGCGATGTCCAGGCGGCGCTCAACGCTGCCCGCAACCTGCTGCCGACCGGCCTGCCCAGCAATCCGAGCTATCGCAAGGTGAACCCGGCCGATGCGCCGATCATGATCCTGTCGCTGACCTCGGACAGCATGACGCAAGGCCAGATGTACGACGCCGCCGACACCATCCTGGCGCAGAAACTGTCGCAGGTGAGCGGCATCGGCCAGGTCAGCGTCGGCGGCAGCTCGCAGCCGGCGGTACGGGTCGAGCTGAATCCGACCGCGCTCAACAAGTACGGCATCGGCAGCGCCGATGTGCGCACCGCGATTGCCGCCACCAACGCCAACCGCCCCAAGGGCGTGCTGGAAGACGGCGACAAGAACTGGCAGATCTACGCTAACGACCAGGCCAAGACCGCCGCCGAGTATATGCCGCTGATCGTCGCCTATCGCAACGGCGCGGCAGTACGGGTCAGCGATGTCGCCACGGTGGTCGATTCGGTCGCCAACGTGCGCAACGCCGGTTCCGCCAACGGCAAGCCTTCCGTCCTGGTCATCCTGAACCGCCAGCCGGGCGCCAACATCATCGAGACCGTCGACGAAGTACGCGCCCTGCTGCCGCAGCTGCGCGCCTCGATTCCGGCCGCCATCAACCTCGACGTCGTGCTGGACCGCACGCCGACCATCCGCGCTTCCCTGCGCGAAACAGAACGCACCCTGCTGATGTCGATCGGCCTGGTGATCATGGTGGTGTTCCTGTTCCTGCGCAACGGCCGCGCCACGCTGATTCCGGCGGTGGCGGTGCCGGTTTCGCTGATCGGCACTTTCGGCGTCATGTACCTGCTCGGCTACAGCCTCGACAACCTGTCGCTGATGGCGCTGACGATTGCCACCGGCTTCGTGGTGGATGATGCGATCGTGGTGCTGGAAAACGTCTCGCGTCATATCGAACAAGGCAAGAAGCCGTTTGCCGCGGCCATGCTGGGGGCCAAGGAAGTCGGCTTCACGGTGCTGTCGATGAGTATCTCGCTGATCGCGGTGTTTATCCCCATCCTCTTGATGGGCGGCATCGTCGGCCGCCTGTTCCGCGAATTTGCGGTCACCCTGTCGGTAGCGATCCTGGTCTCGCTGCTGGTCTCGCTGACCACCACGCCGATGATGTGCGCGCGCCTCCTGAAACACGAACCGCAGCGCAAGCAGGGACGTTTTTTCAACGCCACCGAACGCGCCTTCAACGCCATGCTGCGCGGCTATGAACGTTCGCTGGCATGGGCGCTGCGCTTTTCGCCCCTGATGATGATCATCCTGTTCGCCACCATCGTGCTGAATGTCTATCTGTACACCGTGATTCCCAAGGGCTTTTTCCCGCAGCAGGATACCGGCCTGGTGATAGGCGGCATCCAGGGCGACCAGTCGATTTCTTTCCAGTCGATGAAGAGCAAGCTCAATGAATTCGTCGGCATCGTCCGCAACGACCCCGATGTGCAGAGCGTGATCGCCTTCACCGGCGGCGGCCAGAGCAACCGCGGCAATATGTTCATTACGCTCAAGCCGCTGACCGTGCGCAAGCTCACCGCGGACCAGGTGATCGCCCGCCTGCGCGGCAAGCTCAGCCATGTGCCGGGCGCCAACCTGTTCATGCAATCGGTGCAGGATATCCGCGTCGGCGGCCGCTCCAGCGACGCCCAGTACCAGTACACCCTGCAGTCGGACGACCTGAACGAGCTGCGCACCTGGGAACCGAAGATCCGCGAAGCCTTCAGCGCCCTGCCCCAACTGGCCGACGTCAATACCGACCAGCAGGACAAGGGCTTGCAGACCACCCTGACCATCGACCGCGAGACGGCGATCCGCAATGGCGTCACGCCGCAGCTGATCGACTCCACCCTGAACGATCTGTTCGGCCAGCGCCAGGTATCGACCATCTACAGCGGCATGAACCAGTATCACGTCGTAATGGAAGCGGCGCCGCAGTACTGGCAAAGCCCGCAAGTGCTGCATGACACCTATGTCAGCATTCCCGCCAGCACCGCCAACCTGTCGCCCACCACCTCTGCCCTCGGCACGCCGCCGGCGTTGACGGCCAACGGCAAGCTGGCTTCCAACTCGTCGCTGGCGCTGACCTTGTCGACCGCGGCAGAAAAGCAGATGCCGCTGGCGGCGTTCTCCAGCTTCCAGCCGACCAATACCTCGCTCGGCGTCAATCACCAGAGCCAGTTCATCGCCTCAACCATCTCCTTCAACCTGCCGGCCGGCGTCTCGCTGTCGGAAGCGACGCTGGCGATCAACGATGCGCTGGCCCGGATCGGCGTGCCGACCTCGGTGCATGGCAGCTTCCAGGGCACCGCCAATGTGTTCCAGTCATCCCTGAACAGCCAGCCGGTGCTGATCCTGACGGCGCTGCTGGCGGTCTATATCGTGCTCGGCGTCCTGTATGAGAGCTATGTGCACCCGGTCACCATCATCTCGACCCTGCCTTCGGCCGGCGTCGGCGCCCTGCTGGCATTGCTGGCGACCGGCACCGATTTCAGCCTGATCGCCCTGATCGGCGTGATCCTGCTGATCGGCATCGTCAAGAAGAATGCGATCATGATGATCGACTTCGCCCTGCATGTGGAACGCGAACAGGGGCTGTCGCCGCGCGATTCCATCTTCGAAGCCTGCCGCCTGCGTTTCCGGCCGATCATGATGACCACCATGGCCGCCATGCTGGGCGCAGTGCCGCTGGCGCTGGGCGCCGGCGACGGCGCCGAACTGCGGCGGCCGCTGGGGATCGCGATTGTCGGCGGCCTGATCATGAGCCAGCTGCTGACCTTGTACACGACCCCGGTGGTGTATCTGTACATGGACAGGTTCCGCCTGTGGAGCAAGGATAAATGGGAACGGCGCAGCGGCAGGCCCGCGCCGGATGCAGCTGAAGCGGTGTAAGCTAGAGACGCCGCAAGCACGACCGAAAGACAATCAACGGATCTGATATGAAACACTTGCAAGCACCTATGCATAAAACCCTGCTGGCGGCGGCTGCCGCGGCGCTGTTGCTGAGCGCCTGCGCGGTCGGCCCTGATTATGTGCGGCCGGCCACCGAAGCGCCAACCGCATTCAAGGAAAACAAGGACTGGAAAACCGCCACGCCGAAAGACCAGGAACTACGCGGCAACTGGTGGGAAATCTATCAGGATCCACAGCTCAACGGTTTGATCGAACAAGTCAATATCTCCAATCAGAATCTGGTGCAGGCCGAAGCACAGTTTCGCCAGGCCGCGGCGCTGGTGCAGTCGGCGCGGGCAGCTTACCTGCCGACGGTATCGGCCAGCGTTTCCGCTACCCGCTCGGGCGGCGGACGCACCGGCAGCAACAGCAGCAACAACGGCGGCGGCTCGGTGTCGAACAGCTTCTCGCTCGGTCCAAGCGTGAGCTGGGAACCGGACCTGTGGGGCCGCATCAGCCGCACGGTGGAAGCCAACCAGGCCACGGCCCAGGCCAGCGCCGCGGATCTGCAGGCAACCAGGCTGAGCGCGCAAGCCACGCTGGCGCAAAACTACCTGCAATTGCGGGTGCTCGACGCGCAGCAAACCCTGTTCGACGATACCGTTGCCGCCTACCAGAGATCGTACCAGCTGACACAGAACCAGTATGCGGTCGGGGTGGTGTCCAAGGCCGACGTGATCCAGGCCCAGACCCAGCTCAAGGGCGCCCAGGCGCAGGCGCTGGACAACGGCGTGCTGCGCGCCCAATTGGAACATGCCATCGCCATGCTGACCGGGCAGCCGGCCTCGACTTTCTCAATTGCGCCGGCCGCCATGGTGGCGATGCTGCCGGCGATTCCGGTCGGCGTCCCGTCCACCTTGCTGGAACGGCGTCCCGACATCAGCGCCGCCGAGCGCCGCGCGGCGGCAGCCAATGCCCAGATCGGCGTCGCCAAGGCGGCTTATTTTCCGAACCTGACCCTGTCTGCTTCCGGCGGCTTCCAGAGCAACAGCTTCGCCAACTGGCTGACCGTGCCGAACCGTATCTGGTCGCTCGGCCCGGCGCTGGCGGCAACCCTGTTTGACGGCGGTGCACGGCGCGCCCAGAGCGACCAGGCGATCGCCGGCTTCGACGCCAGCGTCGCCGCCTACAAGCAGACCGTGCTGACCGGCTTCCAGGAGGTGGAAGACAACCTGGCGGCCTTGCGCATCCTGGAACAGGAAGCGGCGGTGCAGGATGAAACAGTCAAGTCGGCGCGGCTGGCGGTGGAACTGATCCTCAATCAATACAAGTCTGGCCTGGTGAATTACACTAGCGTGGCGACGGTGCAGGCAACTGCGCTCAGCGCAGAGCGCTCAGCGCTGGATATCCAGAACCGGCGCCTGTCTGCCAGCGTGTTGCTGATCAAGGCCCTGGGCGGCGGCTGGGACCAGGCTGAACTGCCGGCCAACAAGGTATTGAACGACCGCGACGCCACACTCGCCAGCGGCAAGCCGGCCGCGAAGTAGCCGTATGGCCGCAGCCGGCGGCGTAGTTCGGGACAAGAATGAGATAAACGGGGGAATCATGAAATTCAGCTCCAGCTGGCAATTGTTTGCGCTGGGCTCGGCATTTTTCGCCGGCCTGACAGCGATCTTCGGTAAATTCGGCGTGGTCGGCATGAACTCCAATTTCGCCACCTTCATCCGCACCGTGGTGATCCTGTTCGTGATCGCCGGCATCGTCACCTTGCGCGACGAATGGCAGAAGCCGGCGCTGGTCGGCGCCTCCAACTGGCTGTTCCTGGTGCTGTCGGCGATCGCCACCGGCCTGTCCTGGCTGTGCTATTACCACGCGCTGCAAATCGGTCCGATTTCAAAAGTAGCGCCTATCGACAAGCTGAGCGTCGCCTTCGCCATCGTGCTGGGCCTGCTGTTTGCCGGCGAACAGCTGACCTGGCCGGTGGCCATCGGCGGCTCACTGATCGTGGCCGGCTCGGTCGTGATTATCGCGTTCTAAGGAACATGCTAAGCGAGGTGCAGCAGCGTCGCCGGCATGGCGCCGCGCAAGGCGTTGCACACCATGATTTCTTCCGCCGCCAGTAAATCATCCATGCCGAGGCTGCGCTCGGCGGCATCCCATGCCGGATCGTTCAACACCACGCTACGCATCACGCCCGGCAGCAGTCCCGCGCCCAGCGGCGGCGTATACCAGCGGCCTTCCAGCTTGAGGAAGACGCTGCTGCGGCCGCCTTCGGTCAATTCTCCCCGCTGGTTAAAGAACAGCATGTCGAAAGCGCCCAGCTGCTGTGCCTGCTGCCAGGCCTGGTCGTAACGCTGCCGCACCGTGGTTTTATGGCGCAGGAACAAATCGTCCGATTGCGTCGGCGCCGGCGCGATCAGCAAGCTGACCGGTGTCGCCAATGCCGTCAGCTCAGCGCTCTGCAGGCTGCAACCGCCATCGGCGGACAAGCTGAGCCGCAAGCGCATGGCGCCGGCAGCCGGCAAGGCGGCGCAATGCGCCTGCACCGCGCCGCGCAGGGCCGCAGCATCGCAGGGAAAGCCGAAATAGGCGGCGGATCCCTGCAGGCGCCGCAAATGCAGGTCCAGGTGACGGCAACCGTCGGCCTTGGTCGCATACATGGTTTCAAACAAGGAAAAATCAGGCGGCAAGCCGGTCAGGAATTTCGCCTTCAAAGCGCATTCCGCATATTCTTCCGCCGCCACGCCGTCATGCACGATGCCGGCGCCGACGCCCATTTCACCGCGCCGTATAGCGGCGCCATCCTGCCCTTGCTGCGCCGCCGGCTGCAGCCACAGCGTGCGGATCGGCACCGACAGGCAGAAGTCGCCGAACTGGCGGCCGGCCGGTTCTGCATCGAACCAGCCTATCGCGCCGGTATACAGGCCGCGCGGCTCCGGTTCCAGTTCCTGGATGATCTGCATGGTGCGATGCTTGGGCGCGCCGGTGATCGAACCGCAGGGATACAGCGCCTGTATGACGGCGCTGAGGCTGACATCGTCGCGCACCTGGGCCTGCACCGTGGATGTCATCTGCAGCACGGTATTGAACTGCGTCACCTCGAACAGATGCGGCACCTGCACCGAGCCGGGCACCGCGATGCGCCCCAGGTCGTTGCGCAGCAAATCGACGATCATCAGGTTCTCCGCCAGGTTCTTGGGATCGGCCGCGAGCGCTTGCGCCGCCTGGAGATCCAATCCGGCGTCGCCGCTGGCGGCGGCGGTGCCCTTCATCGGCCGCGCCGTCAGCCAGCCATCGGCATGCCGCACAAACAGTTCCGGCGACAGCGACAGCACAGTCGCGCCGTCAGCCAGCTGGATCAAGCCGCCATAGGGCACCGGCTGCCGGCTTCTGAGCTGGCGGAACAGCGTGAGCGGACTGCCGTAGACATCGAAACGCAGGCGATAAGTGTAATTGACCTGGTAGGTGTCGCCCGCCTCGATGTAGGCGTGGATCCTGGCAATGGCCTCGGCAAACTGCGTTGCGCTGACATTCGGCTGCAGATTGGCGATGCCGGCGCTGCCGCCGGCGTCGCCTTCGGCGGCCTGGCGCTGTTCCAGCCATTGGTCGACCTCGCTGTCGCTCAAATGCCGACATTGCGAAAACAATAGAATCTGCGCCAGCATTGGCGGCGGCGATGGCGCGGCTTGGGAAATCCCCTGCAAGCCCAGCCCGAGTTCATAAGTGAACAGGCCGACCGCGTGCAACCCCTCGCGCAAAGCCTGTTGCATCTGGGCGATCAACAGCGGCAGCTGGCCGGCGGCAAAACATTGCAAGCTGCGCACATGGCCGGTGTACAGGCGCGATGAGGGAGAGTCCGGCACGGCCGCAGTGCGGTCATCCAGCAATGCGAAACATTCGGTCGGTGAGCGAGGCGTATTGATCATGATTTTTTGCGAAGGTGCCACGGGCGGCTGATGCGACAGCCTGCATGCTACCCGATCAGAAGCGAAATGGTTAAAACGTTATAATTATGCTCTTTGTAAGCGCAGCGGATCCACCCCGGCCAGATGCTTGCCGCGGCGAGATAGTTTGCGTCTTGAACAGCACTCCTCACCTATCCCCGATGGCTATATCCCGCGTCTTTCTCACGCCACTGATCGTGGCTTGCGCTCTGTTCATGGAAAACATGGACTCCACCGTGATCGCCACTTCATTGCCGATGATGGCGCAAGACATGGGAGAAAGCCCGATCGCGCTCAAGCTGGCGATGACCTCGTACCTGGTAAGCCTGGCGGTGTTCATCCCGATTAGCGGCTGGATGGCCGACCGCTTCGGCGCCCGCACCGTATTCCGCAGCGCCATCGGCGTCTTCATGCTGGGCTCCATCCTGTGCGGCATGTCGGGTACGCTGGCGCAATTCGTCGCCGCCCGCTTCCTGCAAGGGATAGGCGGCGCCATGATGGTGCCGGTGGGCCGCCTCGTGATCCTGCGCACTACCTCCAAGGCGGAGCTGGTGCGCGCCCTCAGCTACCTGACCATCCCGGCCTTGTTGGGACCGGTCATCGGCCCGCCGCTGGGCGGCTTCATCACCACCTATTTCCACTGGCGCTGGATTTTCTTCATCAACGTCCCGATCAGCATACTCGGCATCTACCTGGCCACGCGCTATATCGAAAACCTGCGCAGCGACGACACCGTGCCGCTGGACCTGCCCGGCTTCCTGCTATCTGCCGTCGGCTGTTCGACCCTGATGTTCGGGCTGGCCAGCGCCGGCCGCCACCTAGTGGCCGGCGATGTTTCGCTGATCTGCGTGGCGGTCGGCAGCCTCAGCTTGCTGGCCTATGTATGGCACGCATTGCGCACACCGCATCCGCTGATCAATCTGCGCTTGCTGAAAATCCCGACGCTTCGCATGAATGTCTACGGCGGCTCGCTGTTCCGCATCGGCGTCGGCGCCCTGCCTTTCCTGCTGCCGCTGCTGTTCCAGCTGGGCTTCGGCCTGACGCCGTTCCAGTCGGGCCTGCTGACCTGCGCTTCTGCGGCCGGCGCGATCTTCGTCAAGACCATGACCACCAAGGTGTTGAAACGGTTCGGCTTCAGGAGCGTGCTGGTGTACAACACCTTGCTCGGCGCCTTGTCGATGGCCGCTTTCGGCGTACTCAAGGCGGACACCTCGCATGTCTTCATTATTCTTTTGCTGTTGCTGGGCGGTTGCGTGCGGTCCATGCAGTTCACCAGCCTGAATGCCATTGCCTATGCGGAAATCGACCAGCGGCAAATGAGCCAGGCCACCAGCCTGACCAGCGTCGCCCAGCAACTGGCTATCGGCCTGGGCGTGACAGTTGGCGGCTTTGCGTTGCAGGTCTCGAACCAGGTCCAGGGCCATGCCGCCATCGTCAGCGCCGACTTCTGGCCCGCCTTTTTGGCGATCGCCCTGATCGCCATGGCTTCGCTGCCGTTTGCCTTGAAGCTGCAGCCGGACGCCGGCGCCGAAATGTCGGGTCGCAGGGCTGGTTGAACCCACTACCTGCGTTTAATCGAAGCGCAGGTTATACGTGACTTCAAGGCCGTTGATGGTGCCGCCGCGCATCACCATCGACCAGCGCCGTGAAAATTGCCAGGTCAGCTTCAGGATGCTGGCGGCGCTGGTCAGGCTCTGTTCATAGCCGAGATTGATCTTCTCGGTAATCGCCTTGCCCAGGTTCACCACTTGCTCGTTGTCGATGCCGGAATCGCTGGAACCGATCGAGAATTCGTCGAAGCCTATGCCCTGTGCGATCTTCTTGCCGCCGTAATTTCCCAGCAGCGCCAGCGCCTGTCCGGCCGCCTGGCGCTGGCCCAGCGCCGAACTGTCGCTGCCATGGCCGAACATCAGCCAGGAAAGTTTTTCTTCATCCGACACGTTCGGCTCGGACACCAGCTTGACCCGCAGGTTGGATGGGTTGCCGGTGATTTCGGCGCCGGCCTCGATTTCCTGGTTGCGCTTCATGGCCAGGATATTGATGTTCGGATTGTCGATCGGCCCCTGGAAATTGATCAGCCCGCGTTCGATCGCCAGCTTGCGGCCGAATACCTCATAGGTGCCGTTGGCGACACGGATGGTGCCGGTCGCGCGCAAGGGCTGGTAAGGCTCGCTGCGCACCTGCATGGCGCCGCGCAGCAGCAGATCGGCGCCGCTGCCGCGGAAACGGAAATCGTCGCCGAAATCGACTTCCACATTCATCACCGGCGTGGCGGCGCCGGCCGGCTTCTGCGCCGTCTTGGCCAGCTTTTCCTGTTCCGTGAGCGGTGTCGCCCGCGCCGTCTTCACGTCCTTGCGCACGATGACGACATCGTCGCCCAGCGTCGGCGCGCTGCTCTTCGGCAGGTCGAACAGCGCCTTGTCGATCTTGAACTTGCCATCGACATGCAGCTGCTCTTTGACGTTGGCGATCTTGGCCTGGCCGGACAGCATCAGCTGGCGATCCGGGCTGGCAAACAATTGAAGGCGATCGGCGATCACGCTGGCGGTGAGGTCGGGATTGTCGTGGCCCAGCTGCAGCCTGCCGGTGGCGCGCACATTGCCGTCGCCGCCGTGGAATTCCAGCTGCTGCAGATCGACCACGTTGTCCGCCAGGCTCAGGCGCGCAGTGCCGTCCTTTAACTTGATCCCCTGGTCAAACAAAGTGACGGCCAGCTGGTCGCCGTTGACCTTGCCCGACAGCTTAGGCTTGCCCAGCTCGCCGCCCAGGTTCAAATCCATGCCGATGCTGCCGTCAAGCGCCACTTGCGGCCCGATCAGCGCGCCTATCGATTTCAGCTGCGGCACCCGCAGAACCGCCTGTCCGGACAAGGCCGAACTGTCGCTGAAACCCCAGACGCCGTCGGTCTTCTGCAAAGCCAGTTGCACTTGCGCCGCCAGCGTGCCGATCCTGGCGGCCGCCACTTGCGTATCCAGCTTGATATGGCTGGCCTGCAGATCCGCGCGCAATTTCAGTTCCGACAAACCCAGGCTGACATCGCCGCGTCCCGGATTGACGCGCAGGTCGCCGCTGCGGCGGGCGATCTGCAGGAAACCGCTCATGCTGTCCGCCAGCGTGAAATCCCAGCTGCTATCGAGCACCAGGTCTGTCTTGACCGGCAATTCCGCGGCGCCAAACTCGTGCGCCAGGCTCAGGATGGTGGCCACGTTAAGAGCATTGATGGCGCCGGCGGACTGCAGCTTGCCGTGATCGAAACTGAAATTCTTCAGGTCGATCTGGGCGTCCGCCACATTCAGGCGCGTGGCGCCGAGCAATACGCGGCCTGCTTCGGCAGTCACCGACAACGGGCTCGCCATGCTGATGCGCGGCACGCCCTGGTTTTGCAGTTCGCTGATCTGCCCTTGCCAGCCGTAGCCTGCCTTGCTTTCGCTCAGTTTCCCCTGCGCCGCCATGGTCAGGTGCAAAGGCTTGCCGTGCAGGGTGCCGCTGCTCTCCAGTTTCAAGGTGTGCGCTGCATAGGTGCCGGCCAGGTTCAGGTTGAGCTTATCCAGCGCCACGTCGGCGCTATGCAGGCCGCGCCCGTCTATGCTCAGCGCCAGGCGGTTGCTGCTGGAATTGAGACTGGCGTTCAGGTCCGCCTGCACATCGGCCTGGCCCGACAGGCTGTCCAGACTATGCTCGCCAAAGGCCAGCTTCTCTGCATGGTAGGTGGCCTGCACATTCGGTTTCTGCATGGTGCCGCTGAGTTGCCCGTCCAGGTGCACGGCGCCCGCAATGCCGAATCCCAGCCGCTGCAATTCCGGCGCATCCACCTTCAGGTTGAGACGGTCGCCGGCAGCGCCAAAGCTGCCTTTGGCGTGCACCTCATTGCCAGCCACCGACAATGCCAGTTCGCTTGGCAGCAGGCGCATGCCCGCCAGATTGAGCAAGCCGCTGCCGCTCATCGGCAACTGGTCGTAGCTGCTGTCGCGGACTGCGAATTTCAGTTTCAGCTTGAGTTCCGGCGTCAGGTTGCCGGCGGCATCGATATCCATGTTGATATTGGCGGCAACCGCGCGCGCGGCGGGCGCCGGAACCGGGGCCGGCCGCTTGCCCGCATGCGCAGTCGCCTTGACCGGCGCGCTGCTGTTAATCCAGAGGAAGGGATTGAAGTCGCGCAAAGTCCCCTTTACCGCATATGCCATGCCGCTATCGAAGCCGAGGCTGCCGCTGGCGTCGAGGCGCGCGGCGCCGGCGGCCAGCTGAGCGGTTTTCAGGAGGACCTGCTTGGCGTCGATCACCGCTTCCAGCTTTGCCTTGTAGGTGGCATCCGCCAGATCCAGGCTGATCTGCTGGTTGTCCGGCGTCAGCTTGAGGTTGAGAGGGCCGCGCAGCTGCGTGGGCTTCAGCTTGCCATGCAAGGCTTGCAGATCCAGGCCGGCGACATTGAAGTTGAATTCGCCGCTGTGCTTGTTCTTGCCGTCGCTATGATATTCACCCTGGCCGCTGATGCTGGCGTCTTTCACCAGCTTCAGCTGCAGTTGCGAGAGTCGCTGGGTCTGGGTATCGAGCCGCAGCTCGGCGCTGGCGCTGGTCAGCGGCAAGCGGTCCTGGTCCAGGGCGCCAGCCATGGCATTGACAATGCGCACCGGACCGCTTACTGCCAGGGTAGACAAATCGACGCTGGCGCCAGCCGCCGTTGCCGGCGGCGCCACCGGCTTGAGGGTCGCCTGCAGGCTCAGGTCGGCCTGCGGCGCACCGCTGCTGAACAGTTTCGGATTGACGTGGGCGACATGCAGGTCCAGCGTCTGGAACGGGATCGCCGCGAACGGCGTGGCGGCGACCTTGGCGCTGCCGCTCAGTTTGTCGCCGCGCGCGGTGAGGTCTACTCCCAGCGCCGCCAGGCTGCCGGACAGTACCGCGTCCAGCTGATATTTTTCCTTTTCATATTCGCCGCCGAGCTCGGCGCCGCCGCTCAGCGCAAATGGCGACACGCCGTTCAGGCTGAGCTTGGCGCTGGCCTTGCCGTAGGGTGTAACTAGCCGTTCCACCACCAGATTGTGCTGCACGCCGTCCGATTCGCCATGCAATTGCAGATGGCTCAATTCAGTCGTGCTCAACCCCTGGTGCAAGGACAGCTTGTTCAGCGAGATATCGTTGAGCAGCAGCTGCAGCGGCAGCTTCAGGCTGGCCGGCATCACCGTCGGTGTCGGCGGCGTCGGCTCCAGGCGAGCGTCGACATCGCCGACATGCAGGTAAGCAACCTGCAGTTTCAAGGGCGAGAAACTAAGCTGCCACTTGGCATCGATGCGGTCGATCTTGTATTGCTGGGTAGCGTCGCGATACACCAGGTCACGCAGCCGCAAGCCGTCCGCCAACGTACCGCCGGCCAGCTGGCCCGACAGGTTGCCGTGCAGCGCCCAGGTACTCAGTTGCCACAGTGCGCGCGCGCCAGACTCCGTGCGCAGGCCATAGAACAAGCCCCCCGCCAGCAGGATCAGCACCAACGGGAAAGCCGCCAGCAAGCGCCACAGCCAGCGCAGGCGGCCGGGAGCAGCACCAGGATTTGGCGGCACTGCGGCTGGTTCGGCTGGGCTGGTGGTGGCTTCGGTCATGCGTTCAATCTTGGAAAGGGATAAATCAAAAGGCGATGCCTAGCGAAATATGCGGCCGGAACTGCTTGGCCTGGACGCCATAGGCAAGATCGAGGTTGACGGTGCCGACCGGACTGCGATAGCGCACGCCGGGGCCGACCCCGACCTTGATGCTGCGCCTGGCCCAGCTATCGGTGGCGGTGCCGGCATCGTAGAACAGGGCGCCGCCCCACTGCTCGCTGATCCAGTGCTGGTATTCGGCGCTGGCGGTCACCATGTACTTGGTCGGATACACCGTGCCGTTTTGCGAATTGCCTATGCTTTCGTAGCTGTAGCCGCGCACCGATTCGTTGCCGCCGGCGCGAAACAGCAAGGAAGCCGGCACGGCGGCGCTGGAGCCGGTGGTAAACACGCCGCCCAGCTCGGTGCGCAAGATCACAACGTCGCGCTTGGCCACCGGGAAATAATGCTTATAGCGGCCATCGGCGCGGAAAAAGGTCTGGTCGGTCAGGAGACCTTTCAGGGCGAAGCCGGTCTGGATCGAAAAAATATGGCCGCTGCGCGGGAAAATCGGGTTGTCCACTCCGCGCCTGACCCAGGCGAAACCGGGCACCAGGGCCTGGTGCTGGCCCGGCTGGATCACGGTGTTCGGCGGCAGCACGGCGCCGTCGGTCTGCTGCAGGCGGTCGCGATAATAGTCCAGGGTCAATGCGGTATCGTAGTTTTCCAGCGAACGGGCGCGCTTCAGGCCGATCTTCATGCTGCGCAAATCGACGCCTTGCAAGGTGGTCCGGTCATACGAGCCGTTGACGCCGTTGATGAAGCTGCGGCTGTCCGGCGGCATCGACAGATCCAGCGCGCCATACTGGCGCCGCTGCTCGATCTTGGTCTGGGCATCGAACACCCAGGCCTTGCCGAACACGTTGTAGTTGGTGTAACGGCCTTGCACCTGGGCGCCGGTATCCGAAGCATAGCCGACGCCGGTGCGTATGCGCTGGGTCTGGAATTCGGTAACCTGCACATTCACCGGCGTTTCCTGCGCATGCAGAGGATCGTCGTCGATGCTGACGATGACGTTGCCGAAGTAAGGCGTGTTCTGGATCTGCCTTTGCAGCAGCAGCAAGCGTTCGACGCTGTACTCCTCCCCCACCTGCAGGGGATTGACGTTCTCGATGATGCTGTTCGGATAACGCTTGGTGCCGGTGATGCGCAAGGGGCCAAGGGTAAAGCCGGGGCCGCTGTCATATTGCACGCTCAGTTGCGCATCGTTGTCTTCCGGCGTGATGCGCGCTTCCGACTGCGCCACCTTGGCCGCCGGATAGCGCTTCTTGAGCAATACCTGCAAGCCATCCTCCTTGGCCTTGGCCCAGTCGGCCTGGCGGAACGGCTGGCCGACCGGCAGCCCCCAGTTCTGCTTGATCTGGCTGACGCGCTCAGGTGCTTCGCTGGCGGCTTTGTCGACGACATCGACGGCGGCGGCGGACACCATGGTGCGCTGCTGCGGATCGACTGCCAGGTGAATCGTCTTTGTCTCGCCAGGCTCCACGGTCACCTTGGTCTTCGGCGAAAAATAACCTTCCGTCGAAGTCAGCTGCGTGACTTGCTCGTCCACCGTATCGATCAGGAATTTCAACTGGTCCTCGCTCAAATCTTCGCGATCCTTATAGCGCGACAAATCCAGATGCTGCTCCAGCAGCGCTTTCAAGTCGCCGGGGGCGTCGATCTCCACCCTGTATGCAGCGTGAGCAGCGGACGCGGCAAAGCCGCCGGCCATGACGAGCAGAGCGAAAACCGTGCGATGGACGGCTGGCGTCAAGCGCCCGCCAAAACGATGCATCATGCGCAACTGCCTGTAACGGGCAGCGGCATGGTTTTTGTCTTCGAGAGAAACGGTAGGTACATAGGCAAGAGCAACAAAGACGGAAGGTCATTCTAACAAATATTATTTTTATCTTGCGAAAACGACATTGCTCCCAAACGCTATTGTAGGGGATCCCGGCTGCGTATAGCCAGATGTAACATGATTTAACGTCATGTCGGCGCCAGACGGCAAGTGCTTTCGCTTGCCGTCGGCCGATAATTTACCCCGGATGCGTCATGTTCTGCGGCTGCACCCATTCCGCGAACTCTTGTTCGGTCACATAGCCAAGCGCCAATGCCGCCTGTTTCAGGGTGCTGCCGTCATGATGCGCATGCTTGGCGATCTGCGCCGCGCGGTCGTAACCGATGTGCGGCGCCAGCGCTGTCACCAGCATCAGCGAGCGCTCCATCAGCTCGGCGATGCGGTCGCGGTTGGCGGCGATGCCATCGGCGCAATGCTCTTCAAAGCTGCTCATGCCGTCCGCCAGCAGACGCACGCTCTGCAGGAAATTATGCGCGATCAGCGGTTTGAAAACATTCAGCTCAAAGTTGCCGGAAGCGCCGCCGAAATTGATCACCACATCGTTGCCGAAAACCTGGCAGCACAGCATGGTCAGCGCTTCGCACTGGGTCGGATTGACTTTGCCCGGCATGATCGAGCTGCCCGGCTCGTTCTCCGGGATGCTGATCTCGCCCAGGCCCGAGCGCGGCCCGGAAGCCAGCCAGCGCACATCGTTGGCGATCTTCATCAGGGCCGCCGCCAGGGTTTTCAAGGCGCCGTGGGCGGCCACCAGGCCGTCGTGCGCCGCCAGCGCGGCGAATTTATTGTCGGCGCTGCGGAATGGCAGGCCTTCGGTCTTGGCCAGCTGAGCCGCCACGCGGCTGCCGAAATCCTTGGGCGCGTTGAGGCCGGTGCCGACCGCGGTGCCGCCGGCGGCCAGGTCGCACAGCGGCTCCAGCGCGGCCTTGATGATCTTTTCCGCCAGGTCCAGCTGGGCGACGTAGCCGGAAAATTCCTGGCCCAGGGTCAGCGGCGTGGCGTCCTGCAGATGGGTGCGGCCGATCTTGACGATGTCGTCGAATTCAGTGGATTTGCGCTGCAAGGTGGCGCGCAGTTTTTGCAGCGCCGGCAGCAGCTTGCTGGCGACCGCCAGCGCAGCGGCCACGTGCATCGCGGTCGGGAAGATATCGTTGGACGACTGGCTCATGTTGACGGCATCGTTGGGATGCACCAGGCGCTCTTCCCCGCGCACGCCGCCGAGTATTTCGGAAGCGCGGTTGGCCAGCACTTCGTTCATGTTCATATTGCTCTGGGTGCCGGAGCCGGTCTGCCAGATCGACAGGGGGAATTCATCCGGATGCTTGCCAGCGATCACTTCCTGCGCCGCCTGGATGATGGCGCCGGCCTGGCCCTTCTGCAGCTTGCCGAGATCCAGGTTGACCTGCGCGCAGGCCTGCTTGACCGCCGCCAGCGCGACGATCAGTTCAGCCGGCATGCGTTCGCTGGAAATATGGAAATGATGCAGGCTGCGCTGCGTCTGCGCGCCCCATAGCTTGTCGTCCGGGACTTCGATCTTGCCAAAGGTGTCGCGTTCGGTTCTGGTGGTGGTCATTTGAGCTCCATAGAGGACGACGCTGCACGCAATGAGATCAGGCAGGCATGGCGTCAAAACCCTATGGTAATACTTTTCCCTCGCGCAGGAGGACTTCGATGTCGGCTGCTGAGACCGGTTCGCTGAAATAGAAACCTTGCATTTCATCGCAGCGATGGCGTTGCAGGTATGACAGCTGTTCCTGGGTTTCCACGCCCTCCGCGATCACCTGCAGGCGCAAGTTGTGGGCCAGAGAAATGATGGACGCCACGATCGCTGCATCGTCCTGGTCGACCGTGATATCGCGCACGAACGACTGGTCGATCTTGAGCGCGTCGATAGGGAAACTCTTGAGGTAAGCCAGGCTGGAATAACCGGTGCCGAAATCGTCGATCGACAATTGCACGCCTATCGATTTCAAGTCGTTGAGGATGCCGACCGCCAGTTCGACGTCGGTCATCACCAGGCTCTCGGTCAGCTCGATTTCGAGATAATGCGGCGCCAGTCCGGTATCTTCCAGCACCTTGGCCACCTGCTGCACCAGGTTCTGCTGGAAGAACTGGCGGGTCGACAGGTTGACCGACATGCGCAGGTAGCCCAGTCCCATGCGCTGCCAGGTCTTGTTCTGTTCGCAGGCGGTGTGCATGACCCATGCTCCCATCTGCACGATCAGGCCGGTTTCTTCCGCCAGGTTGATGAAGCGGGTCGGCGAAATCATGCCGAGCTGCGGATGCTTCCAGCGGATCAGGGCTTCCATGCCGACCATGCGGCCGGTGCGCAGGTCGACCTGCGGCTGGTAATACAGCAGCAGTTCCTTGCGCTCCAGCGCATTGCGCAGGTCGCCCTCGATGCGCAGGCGCTCCAGCGCACGCTCGTTCATCGCCGCGGTATAGAACTGGTAATTGTTGTTGCCCATTTCCTTGGCGCGGTACATGGCGATGTCAGCGTGCTTGAGCAGGCTTTCCGGATCGGCGCCGTCGTTCGGATAGACCGCAACGCCGATGCTGCAGCTCAGGAAAAAGTCGTAGCCCTCGATCTGCAGCGGCCGCGCGATGGCGTCCATCATGCCCTGGATCAGGCCGACGCTGAGTTCTTCGTCGAGACGTTCCGGCAGGATCAGGACAAATTCGTCGCTGCCGAGACGGGCGATGGTGTCGGCCTCGCGCGTGAAGGATTTAAGCCGGCTGGCGACTTCCTTCAGCAGCAGGTCGCCGGCATTGTGGCCGAGCGTATCGTTGACGAACTTGAAGCGGTCGAGGTCGACGAACAGCACCCATACCCGGTGGCCGTACAGCTCGCCGTAGACGATCGCCTGGCTCAGGCGGTCGCTCAGCACGTTGCGGTTGGCCAGGCCGGTCAAGGTGTCGTGGCGCGCCTGGTGCTCCAGCTCCGCCTCGTAACTCTTCATCTCGGTAATGTCGTACAGGGAGGTGACGAAGTGGCTGACCCGGCCGGAGCTGTCTTTCACCGGCGCCACGTACAGCTCATTCCAGAACAAGGTGCCGTCCTTGCGGTAGCTGCGGAACACCGCATTGGCGCTGCGTTTCTCGCGCAGGGCGGAACGGATTTCTTCCAGGCCGATCTGGTCGTGGTCGTCGCCCTGCAAGACTTCCAGGTTGCGGCCGATCATGTCGCTGGCGCTGTAGCCGGTGATCCGCTCGAACGCCGGATTGACGTATTCCACCAGATAGTCTGGCAGCTTGGCGCTGGAGATGATGATTGCATTGGCGCTCGATTCGATGGCGCGTTCGCGCAGCTGCAAGGCATCCTCGGCGCGCTTGCGGGCGACGATATCCTCTTTCATCATCTGCGTCGCCAGCCGCACCTGCTGGGTGCGGGCGTCGACCAGCTGTTCGATCCGCTTGGAACGCGTCGACAGGAAATACAGGTAAGTTGCGCCCATCCAGCTGAGCAGGCTGCCCAGTACCAGCACCAGGATCGAGCCGGCGTTTTTCTTGGTGAACACGCGCGGCGGCGCCGAGGCTTCGATGTACCAGGACTTGCCGGCCAGTTCGAAGGTTTGCGACATGTCTTGCGGCGCATCGTACAGCAGCCAGGCCGGCAGCCAGCGGCTGGCGCTGGACGGCCCTGCCGGGCTGCCCTGGCGATACACCAGCGTGCCCGCTTCCGGCGCGGCGCTGGCATACACGCGCAGATAGAAATCTTCGCGCGCCTGCACGCCGTCGCGCGCCAGCACGTTATTGACAAAAGCATCAGCCCGCAGCGCCGCGCTGGTAAAACCGACCAAGGCACGGCGCCGGTCGTCGACGCTCTCCAGCACCGCGCCATGCTGGTAGACCGGCATCAACACCAGCATGCCCAGCTTGCCGCCGTCCTTGCTCGCCTTCAGCTCGAACAAATCGGTGGAAGCCGCCTGGCCGGTGTCGCGCGCGCGCTCCATCGCATCCGCCTGGATCGTGCTGGGCGAGACGTCCAGGGCGAATGCCGCTTCGTTGCCCGCCATCGGCTCGATATATTCCACTACCCGGTATTGCTCATGGCCGGCTGCCGGCTCAGGCTTGCCGTCGCTAAGCTGGCGAATCGTGAAATTGGGGATGTGCTTGCGGATTTCCGCTTCATAGGCCGGCCGTTGCGCGGCTGACACGAGACGCTGGAAACCGAGTGATTTGATATAGGGAGCGCGGCGCAGCATCGGCGCCGTGAAATTGTGGAATTGTTCACGGCTGACGCCGTCCATCGTGACAAACAGGCGGTTCACCGTTTCCAGCTCATGCACCAGGCCATCGAGGCCGTCGACCACGGCCTTGAGGTGGCTGCTGCCCAGACGCCGGAATTCAGCATCCATTTTCTCGTATTCGAGATGGCGTACCGAGACAAACAAGCCGAGCGTAATGGCCAGACCCAATATCAAACTGGACAAAGAGGCAATGGGTATGAAAATTGACGAACCACGACGAAACATTTCTACTCCATTGCGAACAATAGGCGAAATATTACACGGACTTGTTACCTGATAACGCCGCGTGTCGATTTCTTTTTAGTGCACAAAATCAACTAAAAGCCGCAACGCAAGAATCGACGATCATGCTGACATAAACGCTGGCGAAAAATCAGGTGGATTTCGGCGCATCGGCATCAGGCAGCAAGCAGCCCTGCAAGATTTGCAGATCGTTGTCCTTGGCAAAATTGACCACAAAATGATAGGCCAGGGGCTCGATCTGACGCAGATCTTCGTTGACGACCACTGAGCGTACGCCATTCAGCAGCACCGGCCGGACATAGGGGGAATATTGCAGATGCGCGTTGCGTCCGCCCGCGCCTTCCGGGCGAAAACAGGACATGACGCCGCACAGGCGCTCTGCCCAGTCGCTGGGACGGAACTGCCGGCCATCGCTGGTGATGCCTTGGATGAAAAATTCTTTGGCGGGCGCGTCAGGAGATGGAATGGTATCAGCCATGCGTACAGCTCGTTTCTTCTATAACGCTTGCTACAGAGATTTGCTTGCCTCGTACCGCTGGCAAGCTACAATTTTCAAGCAACTCGATTACGTGGTCAGAACCCATGGCGACCTGCGCCAGGATTATTCTTACGTATTATATCTTATAGAAGACTAGGACACCATCCCGAATACCCAGCCTCCGTGCTGCCCGCCGATTACCCCAGCCAGACCGCAACTGACAACAATAGCAACAAGAACATCCACAGCAGCAAGGCGCGCCACACCAGGCCGACCGTGCTTTGCAGCGCGCGCGGCGTAGGCAGGTCGCCTGGCGGGCTGTCGCCGTCCATGGCGGTCGAATCGACGGTCGATGCGTCCGCCGGCAGGATCACCGCGGCGGTTTCCAGCGGCGTGCCGAGCAGCACGCCCATGGCGCCGCCGCCAGTGGAAAGGATGATGCCGTCGGTTTCGTTTTTCCAACGCCCGGCGAAATTGCGCCAGGCGTAAATTGCATCTTCGAAATTGCCAACCACGGCAAACGCCGCCGCCGTCAGGCGCGCCGGGATCCAGTCTATCCAGTAAAAAGCCTGGGCCGCAAAACGGCCGAAGGCTTCATTGCGCATATGGTCGGGCTCGTTCCAGCCGCGCGCCAGGTATTCCGCGATGCGATACATGACGGCGCAGGCGGGACCGACCGGCATCAGGAACCAGAAAAACACGCCGAACACGTGGCGGTGGGTGGTGATCAGCGCCTTCTCCACGGCGATGCGCGAGATCTCGCTGACGTCCATGTCGGTGGTGTCGATCTTGGCCCACTCCGCCAGCAAGGTGCGCGCGGTGGCTTCGTCGCCGCTGTTGAGCGCCAGCTGGATCGAGCTGAAATAATGGCTGTAGTGGCGGAAACCGAGGGTCAGATAGACCATCAGGATATTCCACAGCAGCGCCGCCCAGGCGCCGATATGCACGCATAGCCAATAGATCAGCGCGGTCGGCACGGTCAGCGCCAGGATCACGCAGAACCAGCCCAGCCGGCCCTGGCGCGCCTGGCCGGCATTGAACGAAGCTTCTATCCTGCTTGCGAAATGCTTCACCCACGCGTACACGGGATTGTCCGCACGAAGCGGCTTGAGTTGCTCGATCAGCAATGCAAACAGAATAGAGAGAAATGTCATCAACCAGCCTTATAAGTCAACCAACAGCGCAGCACGCTGCTGCAAGATATGCATAACCCGCCCGCAACGCTATAGAACACAAATGTGCAGTGCGCTGGCCTTGCCATAACGTCTAACAATTGCAATAGCCCATACGATAACGCAGCACAGACGCAGAATCAAACTTGTATCGATCTTGTTTGCTGCCATTTCATATTTTCCGCCGGCCATTTTGCTGCCCTAGGCGCGCAAAAAATGAAACAGGTTTCTCAGCATGGCAGCGGTTGCGCCCCAGATGAAGAAGCGTTCGTAAGGCATTGCATAGAAAGTCCGGCGATAACCGTCGGGCAGATCGATGCTGCGCAATTGATGATTCAAGCCATCCATCAGGAAGGCCAGCGGCACCTCGAAAATTTCCGCCACTTCATTGGGATCGGCGCGCAAGTTCACCGGCGGATTGACCAGGCACACCACCGGCGTGACGCGGTAGCCGGTGCCGGTAAAATATTCCGGCAAGCTGCCGATCACCTCGACCTGGCTGCGCGCCAGGCCGATCTCTTCTTCCGCTTCGCGCAAGGCTGTCTCTATCGGCGAGGCATCGCTCTGCTCCATCCGTCCGCCCGGAAAACTCACCTGGCCGGCGTGATCGGTCAGGTGCGCGGAGCGCTGGGTGAACAGCAGGGTCGGCTGCTCTTCATGCATGACGATGGGAATCAGCACCGAGGCGGGCGTCACCGGCTTGCCCGGCGACATGCGCAGGATGGCCTGGCTGCCCATGTTCTCGGGATGCCATTCCGGCTGGTGCGCAAAGCGCTTGCGCAACCATGCCGCACTCATCCTTTCCGGCGCCAGCGCAGACTCGCCGGCAACGGCATCGACCGGCAGCATCAAGGGATCGAAAGTCAATTTAACCAAGAAAATTCCTATAACAACTATTCTGTACTTTACCGCGACAGCGAAGAATGACCTACCACATTCACAGATAATAACAATTTACGATATTTTACTTTGAAGCAACTAGATCTGCGGCCCGATCTGCAATCGGCAAAAAATGACAGATAAAAAAAGGGGCGCCTGACGGCGCCCCTTCTCATGCAATACCTATGCCTGCTTCGGCACAACTTACTCAGCTGCTGGCGCAGCCTTTGCAGTGTTGCGACGTTGCGGCAGTTTTTCCTTGATACGCGCCGACTTACCGGAACGCTCACGCAGGTAGTACAGTTTGGCGCGACGGACATCGCCGCGACGCTTGACTTCGATCGAAGCGATCAATGGCGAGTACAGTTGGAATGTACGCTCAACGCCTTCGCCGGAAGAAATCTTGCGGACGATGAAGTTGGAGTTCAAACCACGGTTACGACGCGAAATCACGACGCCTTCGTAAGCCTGGGCGCGCTTGCGTGTGCCTTCGACTACGTTGACGCTGACCACGACTGTATCGCCTGGTGCGAATTCAGGGATATTCTTGCCGAGGCGGGCAATTTCTTCTTGCTCAAGTTGTTGGATCAAGTCCATTTTTAGCTCCATATACCATCTTGCTGACGCCGTTTTTTGCCTTGGCCGCTGGCCGAGGCTGCTCAGTAGAGGATGGGGTTAAACACAGGTGGCCGGCTGGCCTCCCCTTGGTACTGCTTTTACTGCTGCTTGCTACTTCGATATGGCCGCACGCTCGCGCGCTCAGCCCATATTCCGTAAAAACTTTTCATCTGCGGCGCTGAGCAAGCCTGCTGCGCGTATCTTTTGAATCAGATCCGGGCGCTTCCTTGCGGTTGCCGACAGCATTTGCTGACGCCGCCATTTTTCAATCTCGGCATGATGGCCGCCCATCAGCACCGGCGGCACCGGCACGCCTTCATACTGTTCCGGCCGGGTGTAATGCGGGCAATCCAGCAAGCCATTGACAAAACTGTCCTCGACCGCCGAAGCGCCATCATTCAATACGCCCGGCAGCTGCCGGATTACCGCATCCATCAAGGCCATCGCAGGCAGTTCGCCGCCGGACAGAACGAAATCGCCAAGGCTGATTTCTTCATCCACGCAACGGTCCAGCAAGCGCTGATCGACCGCTTCGTAACGACCGCACAGCAATACCAGACCCGGCTCGCTACGCAATTCCATGACGCGCTGATGCGTCAATGGCCGGCCTTGCGGCGACAGATAGATGACCCTTGGTGCAGGAAGGCTTTGCTGCAGCTGACGCGCCTTGGCGGCCTCCAGCGCAGCTTCCAGCGGCTTTGCCATCATCACCATGCCTGGCCCGCCGCCATAAGGCCGGTCGTCCACGGTACGATGATTGTCGGTAGTGAAATCACGCGGATTCCACAACGCCAGCTCACATCTTTTCTGTTCAAACGCCCGCCGGGTCACGCCCGACTGCGTCAACGCAGCAAACATTTCGGGAAACAGAGTGACGACATCAAATTGCATACCGCTCACCTTCATGTTTCGCTTGCGATCTTGTTTGCTGCTTCAGTTGCCTGGAGCGTAGTCCGGATTCAATAATCCAGGCCCCAGTCAACCGTAATTTTCTTTGCAGCCTGATCCACCGTCTTGACGAACTGCTCAACGAAGGGGATCAATAATTCCGGTGCTGCCTTGTCCTGCCCCGCGACTGCCGGCACGGTAATCCGAAGAATCGGATGCGCGCCGTTGTCCATCAGGTCAGCCACCACGCCCAGATGCTCGCCCTGCAGATTATCAACCACCGAGCCGATCAGATCGACCCAATAGAATTCATCGTCAGCAAGCGCCGGGAAATGGCTGCGCGGGATGTGCACCACGGTGCCCTTCATCGCTTCGGCTGCATCGCGCCCTGCCACGCCCATCAGGCGCGCCACAATGTCGCCACTGTGGTTTTTCGCCTGCAGCATGTCGACATCGCGCAGTTCCGGCGAACTCTGCCGGCCCAGCCACCATGTCTTGGCATGCAACAACGCGTCTGCATCCGCCGAATACGGTTTGATCCGCACCCAGCCATTGATACCGTAAGCGCCGGTGATATAACCGACCACGACCAGATCCGAAGGTATTGCTGCCCCGGTTTGTGCTGTGGTCGACATTTCTGCTAACGCGCTCAACGGTTCAGGCTGCAGACTCAGTTGCAAAATTAAGCTGCAGTTTTCTTGGCAGCGTCAGCAACCAGGCGTGCAACTGTCGGCGACATCTGCGCGCCAACACCTTGCCAATGCGTCAGGCGGTCCTGAGCAATACGGAAAGTCTCTTCAGCACCAGACGCTACCGGATTGTAAAAACCGATGCGCTCGATGAAGCGACCGTCACGGCGATTGCGCGAATCAGTAGCTACGATGTTGTAAAAAGGACGCTTCTTTGCGCCACCACGGGATAAACGAATAACGACCATAATGTTTCCAAAAAGTGTTCGAACACGGAAAAAGCCGCAAATTATAACGCAAATTATGCCTACCCCGCAACCAAAGCTGGTCATCGGTGTGGCGTCACTACGTCAAAAGGTGTGCAGGCTGTAAAAATCGCCGTACTGCTCTGTGAGCAAGTAGCAAGCGCTCTGGGTGGGTGCTATCAGTGACAGTCAATTGATACAGGCTGTACACTGAGCCCTCAATTCGCTGTCCGATGCTTACGATGCGTGTTGGCAACATCAGTAGCGATAACGGCGCTAGTATATTAGCAATTTCCGTATTTGAGGCAAATTGTGCACTTTTGCCTTGTTTTTTTGCCGCATGGACCAGATAAACCACTCAACTCCCCGCCAATGACATCGTCCCACAAGAACAAGACACTCACCACTTTCCTCGCTACTGTATTCGGCAGCATCGGCCTGCATCGGTTTTACCTAAAGGGATTCAGCGATATCTGGGGCTGGCTGCATTTTGCTTCCTTGCCAGTTTCGCTGCTGGCTTACTGGCTATGGTGCAAGGATCAGCAGGCCGCATTCCTGTTCGGACCATTGATTGTTTCCGGATTGATTGCCTTTCTGGAATCACTGGTCATTGGCCTGACCCCGGATGAAAAATGGGACGCCAAATACAATGCCAATTCCGGCCGGCAATCGGACTCCAGCTGGTTTGTGGTCCTGCTGGTTGTGCTGACCCTGGGCGTAGGCGCGATCGGCCTGATCGGTGCGATTGCCCGCACCTTCGACCTGATGTACACCGGCGGCGCCTACGGTTGACATGCCCATGAGCCGTAAAAAAAGCAGCCGAGGCTGTAATGCCGTTCAGTTAAGGTCTCTTTTCAGGACCCGAACGGAGTAACGTTGAGGTAGCGCTTTGACGACCCGGTCGCAATGTCGACCGGGTCGGTCTTCGTTCAGCAGGGCGATTAATCGTTGCCGCAAGCGTTGCAACAGAGCCGGCAACTTGCCATATGAGCGAGTTACTGCGGCCCAGTGCAGTTCGTACTGGATGACGTGAAAGGCACGCACGAAGCTAATTTCAGTCGGTTCACATTTCACGGCTAGCGCCGTTTTTGCCATTTCCAGTCTGATTAAGTTGTACGCGGTCAGTGTTCCCCATATTTCCTGGTAGACGCCTTCTACCGTTTTGCTGCGCAGCGTAAGAGTCTTGCCCAACATAGTCTGCTTCAATTCCCGATAGCTCGTTTCAATTTGCCAACGTCGTTCATAGCACGCAGTAATGTCGACGGCTTTGTAACGCTTACGATCGAACAATGATGTAAGCAGAATCTGTTTGCGCGCAGATGGATCGATTACGGTAATGGCTCGTACCTGCCAGAATTCGGGCAGTTCAGGACATTTGCGACGCGCCTGCGGCGATATGCGCATCTGGATTAATGCGTCGCCAGTGCTTTCCTCTAGCACTTCCCATTTCGTGTTGGCTTTGGCTGGAATGATGAAGTGGCGATTGTTGCCCCGGCCAGTTAAGTTGCATAAGATTTCCGCCGACAAAAAGCCTTTGTCAAAGGCCGTGAGGGAATCGTCGGGAATAGAGGACACCAGTGCTTTGGCATACTGCATTTCGTGCGTACCGTAGGGACCAAAGGCAGCACTACGAATCAGGTGCGTCGAGACATCCGTTAGCGTGACCCCGCGTATCTGAGGATAGCTCGACACGGCACAGGCGTAGCGTTGGGCGCCGAAATGCTGACGGTGTTCTGGCGTATCAACCGCTTTTAAGGTTGTGCCGTCCATGGCGAACAACCTCAAGCCCTTGAATTGGTAGTGTTTGTTGTCCTGATCGCACCACGCGCGGGCGGATAACTCAAACAGCGCTTGCAACGGCGCCGCCCCAAGTCGCTGGCGTGCTTGCGCGACCGCACTTTTGCTGACGAACGGAGCTTGGACATCTGGCAGGGCCAGATCCAAATCGTCGATGACTTCGCTGATGGATTGATGCCGATACAGCGCCAAGGCAACTACCAACCAGACCACCTGCTCGGCTGGGAGCCGACGGTGCCGGATGCTCGCCTTGCCAGTGTAATTGATTGCCTTCTCTATCCACTCATATGGTAAATGTTGCCCCAGGCGCTCCCAGTTGGGTGCCTCCTGAGTTTCAGCCATAAAATGGATCGCGTCATCAAGCATGCACGCAGGTTAACAGCCTCCAATTGCGTTTACAACACTTAAAAACAAAAATGCCGTTCAGTCTTAACTGAACGGCATTACAGCCGAGGCTGCTTTTTTTACGCTTGAAGCGATCTCAGAACTGATCTTCCGTCAGCGCCATCACGCCGCTGCTGCCTTCGATTACCGAGATGCGGTAAGCCTCAGCCTGGGACAGGATATGCTCGGCAAAGAAACGCGCCGTGCCGATCTTGGCCTGGTAGAAGCCGCTGTCGCCGGCGCCCTCGGCCAGCTTGCGCTTTGCCGCCAGCGCAGCGCGGCCGAGCTGCCAGCCGCCCAGCACGACGCCGGCCAGCTTCAGGTACGGCACGCTGCCTGCAAACACACCCTTGATATCGCTTTTCAGGTTGTCGACGACATAGCTGACCACCTGCTCCAGCGCATCGGCGCCGCTGGCCAGCTGCTTGCCGATCGCCACCAGTTCGGCGGCGCCGCTGCCCGCCAGTTCCGCCTGGGTAGCGCGCACCTGGGCGATGATCGCCTTGGCGACAGCGCCGCCGTCGCGTACGGTCTTGCGGCCGATCAGGTCGTTGGCCTGGATCGCCGTGGTGCCTTCGTAAATCGTCAGGATCCGCGCATCGCGATAGAACTGCGCGGCGCCGGTTTCTTCGATAAAGCCCATGCCGCCGTGGACCTGCACGCCGGTCGAGGCCACATCGATCGAGATCTCGGTCGACCAGCCCTTGACCACCGGCACCATGTATTCATAGAACGCCTGGTTGGCCTTGCGGACCGCTTCGTCAGCATGATGATGGGCTGCGTCGTGCGCCGCCGCGGTGACATAGGCCAGCGCCCGCGCCGCTTCGATCTGCGAGCGCATGCTCATCAGCATCCGCCGCACATCCGGCTGATGGATGATGGTCACGGCGCCTGCCGAGCCGGCCAGGTCGCGCGACTGCACCCGGTCCTTGGCATATGCCACGGCCTTTTGATAAGCACGCTCTGCCACGCTGATGCCTTGCAGGCCGACCGCAAAACGCGCCGCGTTCATCATGATGAACATGTATTCCAGGCCGCGGTTTTCCTGGCCGACCAGGGTACCGATCGCGCCGCCATGGTCGCCGAACTGCAGCACCGCGGTCGGGCTGGCCTTGATGCCCAGCTTGTGTTCCAGCGAGACGCAATGGACGTCGTTGCGCGCGCCCGGCGTACCGTCGGCGTTGACCATGAATTTCGGCACGATGAACAGCGAAATGCCTTTCACCCCTTCCGGCGCATTCGGCGTACGCGCCAGCACCAGGTGCACGATATTTTCCGCCATATCGTGTTCACCGTAGGTGATGAAAATCTTGGTGCCGGAAATCTTGTAGGTGCCATCGTCCTGCGGCACGGCGCGGGTGCGCACCAGCGCCAGGTCGGAGCCGGCCTGCGGCTCGGTCAGATTCATGGTGCCGGTCCATTTGCCGGACACCAGGTTTTCCAAGTAGATGCGTTTTTGCTCGTCGCTGCCGGCGGTCAGCAGCGCTTCGATCGCGCCATCGCTCAGCAGCGGGCACAGGGCGAAGGAAAGATTGGCGGCGTTCAGCATTTCGATGCAAGGCGTCGCCACCAGCTTCGGCAAACCCTGGCCGCCGAATTCGACCGGATGCTGCACACCTTGCCAGCCAGCTTCGGCAAACGCCTTGAAGGCCTCCTTGAAACCCTTGCTGGTGGTGACTTCGCCATCGTGCCAATAGCTTGGCTCCTGATCGCCGCTACGATTCAGCGGCGCCACCACTTCACTGCAAAACTTGGCGTTCTCTTGCAACACTGCTTCCACGGTTTCCGGGGTCGCGTCTTCGCAACCGGGCAGCGTGCTGACCTGCTCCAGGCCAGCCAGTTCGTTCAGTACGAACAGCATGTCCTTCAACGGGGCGACATAACTCATGATGTGCTACTCCTAAAAATCGGGGTGGCAAGAGAAGCCGGCGTCGCCGGCGTTCGCATTGCCACCCCTATGCATTCGATTTTCAACGGGACACCGGCTGGCGGCCCCCGTCAAACGCCCGTCGGCTGAAAGCGGCTTAGCCCAGTTCGGCCACCAGCTGCGGCACGATCTCGAACAGGTCGCCGACAATGCCATAGTCCGCCACCGAGAAAATCGGCGCTTCTTCGTCCTTGTTGATGGCGACGATGACCTTGGAATCCTTCATCCCGGCCAGATGCTGGATCGCGCCGGAAATACCGACGGCGATGTACAGCTGCGGCGCGACGATCTTGCCGGTCTGGCCGACCTGCCAGTCGTTCGGCACGAAACCGGCATCGACCGCGGCGCGCGAGGCGCCCATCGCCGCGTTGAGCTTGTCGGCCAGCGGTTCCAGGATCTTGAAATTTTCCGCCGAACCCATGCCGCGGCCGCCGGAAACGATGATCTTGGCGGCGGTCAGCTCAGGACGGTCCGACTTGGCCAGTTCACGCGAAACGAAAGCCGATTTGCCGAAGTCGGCTGCTGCGGCAATGTTTTCCACGGCAGCGGAACCGCCGCCGGCAGCGGCGTCGAAACCGGTGGTGCGGACAGTGATGACTTTCACCGCATCGCTCGATTGCACGGTGGCGATCGCATTGCCGGCATAGATTGGACGCTCGAAAGTGTCAGGGCTGTCGACCTTGGTGATTTCGGAAATCTGGCCGACATCCAGCTTGGCGGCAACCCGCGGCAGGATATTTTTGCCGTAGGCGGTAGCCGGCGCCAGAATGTGGCTGTAGGCCGCAGCCAGGGCCAATACTTGCGCGGCGACATTTTCCGCCAGGCCGTCGGCGAAATAAGCGGCATCGGCGACCAATACTTTGCTGACGCCCGCCAGTTGGGCGGCGGCTTGCGCGGCTGCGCCGCAGCTGCTGCCGGCGACCAGCACGTGGACTTCGCCGCCGCATTGGCTGGCGGCGGTAACGGTATTGAGAGTGCTGCCTTTTAACGAGGCATTATCGTGTTCAGCGATGACTAAGGCTGTCATGTGGGCTCCTGGTTTTATTGACGCGCGCCTGCAATCTTGCGGCGCTGCGCCTGGTTCTTGATGAGTGTCCGGTAAGTGCGTCTGCCGCGCTTACAGTACCTTGGCTTCGTTCTTCAGCTTGGCGACCAGCGTGGCGACGTCAGGCACCTTGATGCCGGCGCTGCGCTTGGCAGGCTCCACTACTTTCAGCGTCTTCAGGCGCGGTGCGACATCGACGCCGAGATCGGCCGGCTTGAACACGTCCAGGGTTTTCTTCTTGGCTTTCATGATGTTCGGCAGCGTCACATAGCGCGGCTCGTTCAGGCGCAAGTCGGTGGTGATGATCGCCGGCAGCGTCAGGGCGATGGTTTCCAGGCCACCGTCGACTTCACGCGTCACAGTCACCTTGCCGTCTTCCAGCACCACCTTGGAAGCGAAAGTCGCTTGCGGCCAGCCCAGCAGCGCGGCCAGCATCTGGCCAGTCTGATTGCAATCGTCGTCGATCGCCTGCTTGCCGAGGATGATCAGCTGCGGCTGTTCCTTGTCGGCCACGGCCTTCAGCAGTTTCGCCACTGCCAGCGGCTGCAGGTCGGTGTCGGCGGTATCGACCAGGATGCCGCGGTCGGCGCCGATCGCCATCGCGGTGCGCAGGGTTTCCTGGCATTGCGTAACGCCGCAGGAAATCGCGATTACTTCAGTGACCTTGCCGCCTTCTTTCAGGCGCGTGGCTTCTTCCACCGCGATTTCGTCAAACGGATTCATCGACATCTTGACGTTGGCAATATCTACACCGCTGCCGTCCGACTTGACCCGCACCTTGACGTTGTAGTCGACGACACGCTTGACTGGTACTAATACTTTCATCGTTATGCCTTTTTATGGAAATAAAAAAATCTGGAACCTGAATAGACGCGGATAGTCGCGGTGACGCAAGGTTAACGTTTACGTAAATCTCAATTGGGAATTATAAGAGAGAATTCGGTTCGACGCTGAAATTTAGCACGATCGTTCTATTAAATCTTAGAGCAAATTACCTAATCGCACCCGGATCTTGTAAAACAAGACACGTTCAAGGCAATGTTCAGCTTGGGAATATGGTTGCCGGCCTGGGATGCAGGCGATGAAAAGGGAAGGCAGAGGAGGGAAAAGCAGGCAACAGTTCAAGCAAGGTACGGCCTACAGAACGCAGGCCGTGCGGTAATCGTTCACAACAATGACGCGATGAGCAAGGAAAAGACAAGCGCCGGTTCAAGCAGCTGGCTGCTTACTTGCGCTTCATGAAGAAAATGAACTCCCGGTTTTCTTCACTCTGTTCCAGCAAATCATTGCCAGTCTGCTTTGCGAATGCCTGGAAATCGCGCACTGAACCGGAGTCGGTAGCCAGCACACGCAGTACTTCTCCACTCAGCATGTCCGCCAACGCCTTCTTCGTTTTCAAAATCGGCAGTGGGCAGTGCAAACCGCGGGCGTCGAGTTCTTTATTAAATTCCATAACCACTTCGTAATGTAAAGATTTTTAACATTTGCTGCTATTTACTGATTCTACTCCAAACGATGCTGCGTTTGACGCATCGCAACATGCCATCAATCATTTTTACAACAGCATGGCGAATAGCAAATATGTCTTTAATACAATCTTTCTGCACATCTACATGCTAATATTCAACTGACAAGTATCGCACTGTAACAAACACAATAACAAGCACAGTCGCCGGGCTTCCCAGCTCCCGTCTAGTGACAAATTCCGAGGAAACGAGCATGCGGGACAGCCATAGCGAAAAGCCCTTCAGCAACATCACACCGTTCTGGCAGCGCTTGCCTCAATTTTTCCTCTACCCTCTGCAGGGCCAGTTGATCTGGCACCCCGCAGTCTACGCCCTGATCGGCACCGGCTTGTGGCTGCTCGGCAGCGATCACGAAGAGGGCAGCTTCTCCCCCTTCATTCTTATCATTGCGATCCTGGTCGGCATCGGCTTTGCCATCGACCTGACGCGCCTAGCGTTTCGCATCCTGGAACAAACCTCACTTGGCAATTTGCGCTGCGCCGATTTTGACGAGGCTGACGACGTCCACAAGATGTCCCCGTATAAGCTGTTGCTGATCATGATGGTGCAAGGCTTTTTCATCGGCATCCTGGCTTCCGTCCATCCCATGCTGGGCCTGCTGGCAAGCGCCGTCGCCAACCTGATGCTGCCGGCCAGCCTTATGGTGCTCGGCTACACCCACAGCTTCTGCGACGCCATCAATCCGCTCAGGGTCTTCAAGATGATCAAGGCCTGCGGCTGGCCCTATCTGGCGCTGTGGGCCTTTAGTTTCATACTAGGCCAATGCGCGCCGATTGTCATCATGCTGTTTGCCGGTAAATTGCCGCTCGCCGTGCTGATCGCACTGGCTATTTTCGCGTGCGCATATTTCACTCTGGTCGGCTTCAATCTGATGGGATATACGATGTACCAATACCATCAGGAGATCGGTTATTCGCCGGACCGCAATTTTGAAATCAACGCGCTTGCCGGCAGCCGCAATAACCGTCCCTTGAGCGACGACGACATCCTCGCGCAGCAGGTCGGCGCGCTGATTCGCGACGGCAATATCGATCTGGCGATGGAAATGATCTGGGAAGAACTGCGCTACGATCAGCTCAATCCGCAACTGTCGGCCCACTACGCCAAGCTGCTGCTGTTAAAGGGCGACAAGGCCAAGCAGCTCGAATATGCGCCGCGCCACCTGTTTGCCCTGGCGCGCGCGGGAAAAGCCGGCCGCATAGGCGAAGCCTGGCAACAGGCGCGCCGGCTCGATCCTGAATTCAAGATCGAGAATCCTGACCATGTATTGGAAATCGCCGCCGCTGCCGCCGGCGTGCGCGAATATCAGATCGCGCTTGAAATTGTCTCCGGCTTCCACAAACGCGCGCCGCGCCACAAGGATGTAGCGGCGGTGCTGGTGCTGGCCGGCAAACTGCTCTCCGACCACCTGCGCCAGGATGCGCGTGCCCTGACGCTGTTCAACCACGTGATTGCACAATGGCCTGGCAGCCCGGCAGCCGCCGATGCGCAGCAATATAAAACGGTGATCGAGGGCTTGAGCCAGACTTCTGAACCTGCCTGACGCAGGTTTAATAGCGGTTGCCGGGACTGGAAACCCAGCGGCTTTCTTCACTCAAGGGGAACTGCCGCTGCAGCAACTGCTGATAGTGCTGCGCCTTGTCCCTCCTGCCCGCCGTCATGAAGCCGCGGGCGACAAACTGTATCAACTGCGGCAGTTGCTGGTGCTGGCGCGCGGTCACCAGCAGGATCTGCAGGATGGCGGCGGCGGTCTGCGGCTGGCCGTTCATGGCGAAACGCCGGGCCACCGCCAGCGACTGGTCGTTGCTGAGCAGCGGCCGCGGCTCCGCGCTGGCGACATAGTCGAGATAAACCTGATGGATTTTCTCTTCGTCGAAGCGGTCTTTCGGCAGGCTCAGCAGCATCTCGGCGCTTTTGTGGAAAGCCGCCGAGGACGGCGCCCCCTTCGATAGATTGAACAGCTGCAGCAGCCAGTCCGGCTGCGGCGTCTTGTGCTGCGCCAGCGTCTTGCTGACCAGGCTGCTGAAGTCGCGCCGGGCACGCTCGAAGTCGAGCCGGGCCAGGGCGGCATAGGCGCTCTGCTGCAAGCTCCGCAACAGCTTGTCGTCGTCCCCGTTGGAGACATAGCTGGCATGCGCCTGCGCCAGCTTGCCGCGCGCCAGCAGCCGAAAGATCAAAGCCAGCAGAGCGCCGCCCAGCAGGCCGCCGATATGGGCGTAGTAATTGGTGTTCGAGGGGCCGCCAAACAGCAGGTCGAAAGCTTCCTTGCCGACCCAGATCGGCAGCATGATCAGCGCCGGCGCCTTGAAGAAATCGAAATAAAACAGAAACCAATAAAAAAAGCGGATCTTGCGCAAGCCGTACAGCACCGTGTACATGCCCATGACGCCGGAAATGGCGCCTGAGGCGCCCAGCGAGAGCACCATGCTGTCGCCTTCGAACAGCAGGTAGAACGCCGCCGACAGCAAGCCGGAGAGCAGGTAAAACAGCAAGTACCAGCCGCCGCCCAGCAGGATTTCCACCGCGTAGCCGACCATCGCCAGGAACACCATGTTGCCCAGCACATGCTCGACGCTGGCATGCAGGAACATATGGGTGAGCAAGGTGAACGGCCGCTCGCCGGCCTGCGCAGGGATCAGCGCATAGCGCTCGGTAAAGCTGCGGCTGCGGATGGCCAGGTAGTGTTCGCGCTGCTCTTTCCACTCTGCCAGGTCGTCGGCATCGACGGTGCCCAGCAGCGGCGGCTTGGCCTGCTGCATCAAGGCGCCGAATTTGCCGTCGGCATCAAGCACATGCCAGCGCTCGATCAGCGACTGGTAGTCTTTCAGGGAAGCCTGCCTGCCGTCTCGTGCAGCGGCCAGCTCGGCCCGCGTCCGTATCTGGCGCCAGCGTTCCAGTCCTTTGCGCATGGCGGCGCCCGCCTCCGGCTTGTTCTGGTTTTCCAGGAAACGGGCATAGGCCAGGAATTCGAATTCCGGCAGGCGCGACTCGACCAGGTAATACTCGGCGGCCGGCTCCATATGGCTGCGTTCGCCCCATTGGATGCCGAAGTAGATCAGCAGGTTGAGCAGCACCAGCAGGATCGTGACCAGCGGCGGGCGCCTCCAGTCTGGCTTACGGTCTACCGGGATGATCAGCATGGCGGCTCAGGAGCAGGTCAGAATTTTCGATAGCGTGATTTTACCCAGTCATTGCCACCCGGCACCGTTATTTTTTACGCATCGGCTTTCTTCCGGCCTGGCCGGATATCCAGCCTCACGCCTTCAAGGCCGGTTCGGGCTGCGCCGGCTGCAACAGCGGCCGCTCGATGTATTCGACCGCCAGGCCCTGCGTTCGCATCCAGTCAGCCACGGCATGGCCGGTGCCGGCGCGCCATGGCCGCAATGCCGCTGGTTCCAGCAGGCGGTATTCCAGCAGTTCGGGCGACAGGCGGACAGTGCCGGTGGCCTTGACGTGATAGGCGATGATCAGCTCATTCTTGCGGATGAATTCATACACGCCGACCAGGCTGATCTGCTGGGCGTCGAGGTTGGTTTCCTCTTTCAGTTCACGCGCAACGCCCTGCTCCGGCGTTTCATCGCGCTCCATGAATCCGGTGATCAGCGCAAACATGCCCTCCTGCCATGCCGCATTGCGCGCCAGCAGGATCTTGCCGTCGATCTCGACGATCGCGGCCAGCACCGGCAGCGGATTGTCCCAGTGCGTCCAGTGCCCCTCCGGACAAGCCAGCCGCAATTTGCCGCCTTCGTCTTCATCGGCGCGCTGAATCAGCGATGCGGCGCAGACCGGACAGAATTTGAATTCGCTCATGATGGTTTTTGTTGACTGCAGACAGAATAAAAAAGCGGGAAGAACCAATCCGCGATACTACTGCGATTTGATGCTTCCCGCTTTGCCGTCCCCGCTTTCGGGACCGCTGTTTTATACCCGCTTTATGCGCGCTCGCCGACCCAGGCAGCAACCCCTTGCAAGGCTGCCGCCAGGCCGCTCGGATCGGTGCCGCCGGCCTGCGCCATGTCAGGACGGCCGCCGCCCTTGCCGCCGACCTGCTGGGCGACGAAGTTGACCAGCTCGCCGGCCTTGACCTTGGCAGTGGCGTCGGCGGTGACGCCGGCGATCAGGCTGACCTTGCCATCCTTGACCGCCGCCAGCACGATGGCCGCGGTTTTCAACTTGTCTTTCAGCTTGTCCATGGTTTCGCGCAAGGTGGCGCTGTCGGCGCCTTCCAGCGTCGCCGCCAGCACCTTGATGCCGTTGACGTCGACCGCCTGCAGCACCAGCTCGTCGCCCTGGTTCGCCGCCAGCTTCGATTTCAGGCCGGCCAGTTCTTTTTCCAGCGCCTTGACGTGATCCTGCACCTGCGCGATGCGCTGGGTCAGCTCTTCCGGCTGCGTTTTCAATGCAGCGGCAGCTTCGTTGACGCGGTTGCTCAGGCTTTGCACCAGCGCCAGGCCGGCTTCGCCGGTGACCGCTTCGATGCGGCGGATGCCGGCGGCAACGCCGCCTTCGCCGACGATCTTGAACAGGCCGATATCGCCGGTGCGGCTGACATGGGTGCCGCCGCACAATTCGCGCGAAGTGCCGATAGCCAGGACCCGCACTTCATCGCCGTATTTTTCGCCGAACAAGGCCATGGCGCCGGCGCCGACGGCATCGTCGAACGACATCAATTTAGCTTCGGTGGCGACGTTGGCGAGGATTTCGCGGTTGACGATTTCTTCGATGCGGCGGATTTCATCGGCGCTGACCGGCGCGTTGTGGCTGAAGTCGAAACGGGTCTTGTCGGCGTCGACCAGCGAACCCTTTTGCGCCACATGCGCGCCCAGCACTTCACGCAATGCCTTGTGCATCAGGTGAGTGGCCGAGTGATTGCGGATAGTGCGGCCGCGCACTGCGATATCGACCTTGGCGTTGAGCTTGTCGCCGACCGCCAGCGAACCGCTGCGCAGATTGCCGTGATGACCAAATACTTCGGCCTGGATTTTCAGCGTATCGGTCACCGCGAACAGCGCACCGGCGGCTTCCAGCACGCCGCAGTCGCCTACCTGGCCGCCTGATTCGGCATAGAACGGCGTGGTGTCAAGCACCACGATGGCGTCCTGGCCGGCCTCGATTTTCTGCACCGCGCTGCCGTCCACATACAGGGCCAGCACCTTGGCTTCATGCGCCAGCTCGTCATAGCCGACGAAACGGGTCTTGTCGCCGCTGTATTCCACAGCTGCTGTCATTTTAAATTTACCGCCCTCGCGCGCCGCCGTTTTCTGGCGTTCCATGGCTTCCGCAAACCCGGCTTCGTCCAGTTCGATTTCGCGCTCGCGGCAGATATCCGCCGTCAAATCCAGCGGGAAGCCAAACGTGTCATACAAAGTAAATGCGGTGGCGCCGCTCAGTTTCTTCGGATTCTTGAGCAGTTCGGCCTCCAGAATCTTCATGCCGTGTTCCAGGGTTTCGCCGAAGCGCTCTTCTTCCTGCTTCAGGATCTGCTCGACACGCTCGGCGGCGGCAGGCAATTCGGGATAGGCAGCGCCCATTTCCAGCACCAGGTCCTTGACCAGCTTGTAGAAGAACGGCTTGGTCTGGCCCAGCTTGTGGCCGTGGCGCAACGCGCGGCGGATGATACGGCGCAGCACGTAGCCTCGGCCTTCATTGCCGGGAATTACGCCGTCGACCACCAGGAAGGAACAGGCGCGGATGTGATCGGCGATCACTTTCAGCGAATTGTTTTCCAGGTCCGTGCTATTGGTTTCACGCGCAGCGGCCTTGATCAGGCGCTGGAACAGGTCGATCTCATAGTTGCTGTGCACGTGCTGCAGCACTGCGGCCAGGCGTTCCAGGCCCATGCCGGTGTCGACGCATTGCTTAGGCAGCGGCGTCAGGGTGGCGACGCCGGTTTTCGGATCGATCTGGCGGTCGAACTGCATGAACACGTTGTTCCAGATTTCGATGTAGCGGTCGCCGTCCTGCTCCGGGCTGCCCGGAGGACCGCCCCAGACGTCAGGACCGTGGTCGTAGAAAATCTCGGAACAAGGGCCGCACGGACCGGTGTCGGCCATCTGCCAGAAATTGTCCGACGCGTAAGGCGCACCCTTGTTGTCGCCGATGCGCACGATGCGTTCTTTCGGCAGGCCGATGACCTTGTGCCAGATATCGTAGGCTTCGTCGTCGGTTTCATACACCGTGGCCCACAGTTTATCGGCCGGCAGGCCGTACACCTTGGTCAGCAGCTCCCAGGCCCAGACCAGCGAATCGTGCTTGAAGTAGTCGCCGAACGACCAGTTGCCCAGCATTTCGAAAAAAGTGTGGTGGCGCGCGGTATAGCCGACGTTTTCCAGGTCGTTGTGCTTGCCGCCGGCGCGCAGGCAGCGCTGCACCGAGGTGGCGCGCACATAGTTGCGCTTTTCGGTGCCCAGGAACACGTCCTTGAACTGCACCATACCGGAGTTGGTAAACAGCAGTGTCGGATCGTTGCCGGGGACCAGGCTCGACGAGCGCACGATAGTGTGCCCTTTGGATTCAAAGAATTGGAGAAACTTTTCGCGGATTTCGGCTGAGTTCATGTTCTTGGGCAAAAAATGAAACGGAATAAAGGCAATCGACATTCGGCAGCGCGAAGAAACCGGGGGCCGGTCCAGCGGGCGTTGCCAAATAGGTACTTTTGCAAACCTTCGATTATACGTGATACCTGCAGGGCGATTCAGCAGGAAGCGCATGAAAAAAGCCCGGCGGGATCGCTCCCGGCGGGCTTTCAATGATATCAGGTAAGGAATTCAGATAAATCCGGCCTGAATCCGCCCCGGTATCCGCTGCACTGCGCAGCCGTACTGCGCGCTATTAAGCGCCTTTGTTCACTGGTGTCGCGGTGATCTTGTGGCTCTTGTGGTGATGCTTCTTGTGCTTTTTCATGACCTTGGCTGGAGCCGCATCCGGAGCAGCGGCAGCAGGAGCGGCCATCGGTGCGGCAGGCGCTGGAGCTGGAGCCGGGGCTGGAGCAGCGGTTTGCGCCATGACTGGCAGAGCGAAAGCAGCGACGACTACGGCAGCCAGCAATTTATTGATCTTCATTTGGACATCCTTTTCAGTTAAATAAAAACAAGTGAATTTATTGCACTAAAGATAACACAGGATCAGCCATTCGTCTTGTCACGATGAATACGGCCTGAAACTCGGTTCTGCACTCGATTAACGCGGGCCTGTTCATTTGCGTTGACATGACCGTTGCGGGCGACACGGGCCTCTGTGCGGTCGACATGCGCTTCGCCGCGCTGAAGATTGCCGACCTGGCGCTTGTCCAGGCTGCCGGACTTGATGCCGTTTTCGATCCGCTGCTCCTGATTGGCGTTGCGCTGCACATCGGCCTGCATGCGCTGGCTGGAGACCGAGTTCGGATTGCCGACCGCGCCGTTATGCTTGTCTGCATTGATATTCTGGCTGACCTTGTTCTGCATGCCCTGGATCCGGGCTTTTTCCGCCGGGCTCAGATTGCCGTTCTTGAGGGCATTGGCTTCGGTGCGGTCGATCCGGGCTTCCTGATGCTCCAGCTGGCCGGCTTCGCGCGTGGTCAGCTGGCCGGACTTGAGACCGCTTTCGATCCGGTTCTGCTGGTTGATGTCGCGCTGGGTTTCGCTGGCGGCGGTCTGGGCGAAGACCGGCGCTGCCAACAAGGTGGTCACGAGCGCGGTCAGCAGGAAGGAAATCGATTTTGTGGTTTTCATGGTGGTCCTTTCGGTGTGGCTGGTTGGGCTGATGAGCAGCTTGCTCATGTGACCTTAAACGCCAGCCATGACCGTACGCCGACCAAGAATTTGTAAGCCGTGTAACGAATCGTAAAGCTAAGTGCAGGCGCTGGTCCTCAGGCAAAGTCCGCTGCAATCAGATCGATCCGGTCGGTACAGAAACCGTCCACGCCCCAGCCCAGTATCTCGGTCGCCCGCGCCGGCGTATTCACGGTATAGCAAAACAAGCCGTAGCCGGCCTGCTTGACAGCCTGGGCCTGCATCGGCGACAGGTATTTGTGATTGGTATGCAGGGCCACCGCATCCAGTTCTTCCAGCCGCTGCTGCCAGTCGTCCTCGATAGCGTCGCTCAGGAAACCGCGCGGGATGTCCGGCGCCGCGACCTGGGCGGCGCGCAGCGCATCAAAGGAAAATGAAGAAAACAAGGGCAAGGCCGGATCCGGCCAAGTGCCCTGGCCCGCTGCGGTGTGGGCCGCCAGTTCGGCTTCGAAGACTTCCTCGGTCAGCTGCGCCACCACGCGTCCGGTCTCGATTTCAAACCCCTCGGCCGGCTTGATTTCGACGTTCATCCAGATCGCGTTCTGGCGGCAGAAGTCCAGCACCTGGCGATAAGTGCAGATGCGCTCGCCGGCAAATTGCGGCCCCAGCCAGCTGCCGGCGTCCATGGACGTCAGCTGGTCGGCGTTGAAATCGGCGACTTTGCCGACGCCGCGCACGGTGCGGCCGAACACCGGATCATGCATCAGGATCGGCACGCCGTCGCGCGACAGCATGACGTCGAACTCGACCGCGTGGAAACCGTGCTCCAGGCCGCAGCGCATGGCCGCAATGGTATTTTCCGGAGCCAGCGTACCGCCGCCGCGATGCGCGACTATTTTGGGATAAGGCCACATGAATCTTCTCTTTCTATCGAAATTGCAAGAATGACAGGCGTGTATTGCGGGCAGTGTCTGCTGCCGGCAGGCCGTCGCTAACCTCATTCTTAATGGATTTAGGTATTTTGGCAATCTGCGACTGCCGGCGGCGATTCGCGCCATGCAATCCCGCTTTCGTCGCATTCCGCTTTTTGGCGATAGCGAGCCGGCCCAGAATAGCCTCATTCCCACTACTTCAAGGACTGCCATGAACGACGCCAACCAGAATTTGCAGGACGCTCGCCGCCAAGTCGAACGGAAAATAGGCTTTTATCTGCACCTGGCGGTCTATTTGATTATAAACAGCGGCCTGTTGCTGTTGAATTTCTTGCATAATCCCGGTCAGCCTTGGGTGCTGGGACCGGTCCTTGGCTGGGGCATCGGCCTGCTGTTCCACGGCCTGGCGGTGTTCCTCAGAGACCCGGGCGCGCAGTGGAAGCAGCGCATGATAGAACGAGAATTACAAAAACATCACCGTACTCCGCCAACATGAAGCCAAGCACTACATTGCCGCCAGACGCATTGCCGCCCACCGCCGAACCGCTGGCGCGGCGTCTGCTGCGCACCCTGTACATCAATCTCGGCATCGACGTCATGTGCGCTGTGATTGTGACTTACGTAATGCGCCTCAGCGACCAGTTCCTGCCTAACCTGGTGTTTTCGCTGTGCATCGGCCTGACGGCGATGGTGCTGATCGAAGCCGGCCGCTCTCTGGTCTGGCGCAACGCTACGCCGCCCAAAGTGCATTTCCTCGCTTACATACTGGTGGCGGCAGGCATCGCCCAATTTATCGGCATCCGCCTGGCCGACCTGCTGCTCGGACTGCCCACAGACAATTTTTCTTCCATGTATATGAATGTTAGCGGCCTCGGCCTGATTATCCTGACAGTCTCGGTCTGCGTCGGCGCCACCTTGTTTTTCTGGAACCTCAGCACGCTGGCTGAATTGCGCAACCAGGCCGCCACCGAAAGGGCGCGCGCCGCCGCCGTCGAGAAACAAGCCTTGCAGGCGCAGCTGCAGATGCTGCAGGCGCAGATCGAACCGCATATGCTGTTCAATACGCTGGCCACCTTGCAAAGCCTGATTGCGCTGGATGCGCCGCGGGCGCAGCAGATGCTGGACCAGCTGATCCAGTTCCTGCGCGCTTCGCTATCCTCCTCGCGCATAGAGCAAACCACGCTGGCGCAGGAATTCAGCCTGATGGAAGCCTACCTGGAACTGATGTCGCTGCGCATGGGCAGCCGCCTCAGCTTCGAGCTGCAGTTGCCGGCGGCGCTGCGCGATACCGTGATTGCGCCGATGCTGCTGCAGCCGCTGGTGGAAAACGCCATCAAGCATGGCCTGGAACCCAAGATCGAAGGCGGCCGCATCGAGGTCAGCGCCAGCCGCCAGGGCCAGCTGCTGCTGCTCGACGTCAGCGATACCGGCCTCGGGCTTGCGGCCGAACCGCTGCAGACGCCTGCCAGCCACGGCAGCCACATCGGCCTCAGCAATATCCACGAACGCCTGCAGGCGCTGTACGGCGCTCAGGCCAGCCTGAGCGTCAAGCCTAATCTGCCGCATGGCGTCATCGCCCAACTCCAACTACCTGTCCTGTCATGACTACCTCATCCAATCTGCGCGCCCTGATAGCCGAAGACGAACCGATTTTGGCGGCGGCGCTGCTGCAGGCCTTGCAGCGCCTGTGGCCGGAACTGCAGATCGTCGCAAGCGTCGACAACGGCCAGGCGGTGGTAGAGCAAACCTTGAAACAACGTCCCGACATCCTCTTCCTGGATATCAAGATGCCCGGCAAAAGCGGCCTGGAAGCGGCCCAGGAACTGGCTGAGGAATGGCCGGAGAATGAAGCGTTTCCGCTGATCGTGTTTGTCACCGCCTACGACGAATATGCGATCTCCGCCTTCGAACATGCCGCCGCCGATTACGTGCTGAAGCCGATCAGCGATGCCCGCCTGGGCAAGACCATCGCCCGCCTGCAGCAGCGCCTGCAGCAAAACGGCGACGGCAATGCCGCGCTCGACCGCCTGATCGACCAGTTGCACAATATGCAACCCCGCACCAGCATCGAGCCGCTGACCGTGATACGTGCCGCGGTCGGCAACCAGATCCGCATGATCCCGATCAACGAGGTGATCTATTTCGAAGCCAGCGACAAATACATCAACGTCGTCACCGCCGACAGCGAATCGCTGATACGCACCAGCCTCAAGGAATTGCTGCCGCAGATCGACAGCCGCCAGTTCTGGCAGGTGCACCGCGGCACCATCGTCAACCACCAGTGCATCCAGATGGCGATACGCGACGAAAACGGCAAGCTCTCCCTGAAGCTGCGCGGCCGCGGCGAAAGCCTGGCGGTCAGCCGGGTATTTGCGCATCTTTTCAAGCAAATGTAGGGGCCGGCGCCTTGCACGGGATGGATGGCAGCCGGGATATTGTTTTTGACAACAAATCCGCGTCCCCCATGACCCTTTTGGCGATTGCTGAATCGCAGTGCAACAAAATCCCTGGCAGGCTGCCTGCAAAGCGTCACGCTACGGTAAAATGAGCCATCACCTCATTCTGCAAAGCGTATAAATAAATCCTCCATGAGCACAGATCACACCAACGGCCACACCCCACCTGCCCCTGCCACGTCCAATTTCCTGCGCGGCATCATCGAAACCGATTTGACGGCTGGCGCCTATGCCGGCCGCCAGGACAGCCAGGGTCAGCCATTGCCGCAAGTGGTCACGCGCTTTCCGCCGGAGCCTAACGGCTACCTGCATATCGGTCACGCCAAGTCGATCTGCGTCAACTTCGGCCTGGCGCGCGATTACGCCGGCCGTTGCCATTTGCGCTTCGACGACACCAATCCGGAAAAAGAGGAACAGGAATACGTCGACACCATCATCGACAGCGTGCGCTGGCTCGGCTTCGACTGGAAGGACAGCACAGGCGAGCATCTTTATTTCGCCAGCAACTACTTCGACAAGCTGTATGAAATGGCGGAATACCTGATCACTGCCGGCCTGGCCTATGTCGACAGCCAGAGCGCTGAGGAAATGGCCGCCAGCCGCGGCAATTTCGGCGAGGCGGGCAAGGATTCGCCGTTCCGCAACCGTCCCGCGGCCGAATCGCTGGACTTGTTCCGCCGCATGAAAGCGGGGGAATTCAAGGACGGCGAACACATCGTGCGCGCCAAGATCGACATGGCCTCGCCCAATATGAACCTGCGCGATCCGGCCATCTACCGCATCCGCCACGCTCACCATCACCGTACCGGCGACAAGTGGTGCATCTACCCGATGTACGACTACACGCATCCGATTTCCGATGCGCTGGAAAACATTTCGCACTCGGTCTGCACCCTGGAATTCCAGGATCACCGGCCGTTCTACGACTGGATCCTGGAACACCTGAGCAGCGCCGGTTTCCTGCAAAAGCCGGTGCCGCACCAGTACGAATTCTCGCGCCTCAACGTCACCTATGTGATCACCAGCAAGCGCAAGCTGCGCCAGCTGGTCGACGAAGGCATCGTCGACGGCTGGGACGATCCGCGCATGCCCACCCTGGTCGGCATCCGCCGCCGCGGCTTCACGCCCGAATCGTTGCAACTGTTTTGCGACCGCACCGGCGTCACCAAGTCGGACGGCTGGATCGACATGAGTTCGCTGGAAGGCGCGCTGCGCGAAGACCTCGACCCGAAGGCGCCGCGCGCGTCGGCGGTGCTGCGGCCGCTGAAACTGATTATCGATAATTTCCCGGAAGGCGAAACCGTGGCCTGCCACGCACCGGTCTATCCGCCGGCGCATCCGGAACACGCTACCGCACTGCGTCATTTTCCGATCAGCAACACGCTGTGGATCGAGCAGGAAGACTTCATGGAAACGCCTGTCAAAGGCTATTTCCGCCTGTTCCCGCCGACTGCCGACAAGCCGGGCAGCCGGGTCCGCCTGCGTCACGGTTTCGTGGTCGAGTGCACCGGTTTCGACAAGGATGCCGATGGCAAGGTTACTGCCGTGCACTGCACGTACTTTCCTGACAGCAAGAGCGGCACGGAAGGCAGCGCCAACTACAAGGTCAAGGGCAATATTCACTGGATCAGCGTGGCCCATGCGCTGGAAGCCGAAGTGCGGCTGTACGACCGCCTGTTCACCGATCCGCATCCGGATGCCGGCGGCAAGGACTTCAAGGCAGCCTTGAATCCGAACGCCAAGGAAGTAATCACCGCCTATCTCGAACCGGGCCTCAAGGATGCCAAGCCGGAAGAGCGCTATCAGTTCGAACGGCATGGCTATTTCATCGCCGATCGCGTTGACTCAGTGCCTGGCAAGCCGGTGTTCAACCGGACTGTCACCTTGAAGGATAGCTGGAGCAAGTAACAGCCTGCCTCATTTTTCCCATGCAGCAATAAAAAAGACGCCACACCGCAAATTCGGTCCGGCGTCTTTATTCATTTTGCAGCCGGTGTTACATTAACTGACTATAAGCATCAGCGTTATGCGCTGATATGACGCCAAATAGGCAGTAAAAGTAAATACAGGGTAAGCGGACGTGGGGCTAGCGGTTATACAGGTAGAGATGCAAGTACGGGGCGTTAACGGCCAGGTAACGCTGCTCAGTGACCGGATTCAGATCAAGCGCGCGGGCGCCATGGCCCGCCTGACGCAGGCCCGCAATAGCGACAAGGATATCCTGCTCACTGAGCTGAGCGGGGTCCGCATCCAGTTGCCCAACCTCCTCAGCAACGGCTACATCCGCTTTTTCCTGGTCAACGGCGAAGCAGCGGACGCCAGCCTGATCCGCGCCGCCAGCGATGGCAACACCGTCTTATTCAGCGGCCGCCAACTGTCCCGCTTCACGCTGCTGAAAACCGCTGTTGAAAAAAAGATCGCGGCCAACCAGCCTGCGCCGATGCTGCTGTTGCCAGCGCCAGAGATCACAGCAACCGAAGCAACTGCACCTGAAATAACTGCATCCGAGACAACCACGCCCGAGATGGCTGCTCCTGCAATCATTGCACCTGCAATTGCTGCCCCGATAATTCCTGCAGAACGCCCGCCGGTCGATTTCGATGCGCTAGACCGGGTGGCGGAACAGTACAAGCAAGGATTGATTTCACGTGCCGAATGGGTCGCCGCCAAGCGCAAACTGCTGGGTCTTTAGCCGTTTGCGCCGCGCTCAGCGGACTGGCCACGCAAGCACTATAATCATGCACCTTTCCTCCCGCATCGCGCGACCACCAACCAAGGAATACTCATGACCATCTCCATGTACAGCACTTCCATTCCCGTCTTCAAGCAAATGCTGAACGCCCTTAGCGACGTCCTGGCAAAAGCCGAAGCGCACGTCGCTGAAAAGAAGATCGATCCGAACGCGCTGCTGCAGGCACGCCTGTTCCCTGACATGTTCCCGCTGGTGCGCCAGGTGCAGATCGCCGCCGACTTCGCCAAGAGCGTGCCGGCACGCCTGGCCGGCGCCGAAGTTCCTTCCTATGAAGATAGCGAACAAAGCTTTGCCGACCTGCATGCCCGCATCAAGAAGACGCTGGCATTCATCGACGGCTTGCCGGCGGAAAAGATCGATGGCAGCGAAGCGCTGGAAATCGTCTTGCGTCCTGGCACGCCGAAAGAGAAAAAACTGAACGGCCAGACTTACCTGCTGGGCTACGGCCTGCCGCAATTCTTTTTCCACGTCACCACTGCCTACGACATCCTGCGCCACAACGGCGTGGAAATCGGCAAGCGCGACTTCATGGGCGCTTACTAAGTCTGACGGGATTTTCCTGTTGATTTGAAAAGCGGCCTAGGGCCGCTTTTTTCATGGCCGTCTGCCGTCACGGCATTTCACAACTCAAGACAGCAGGTGCAGCTCTTCCTCCAGCATCGCACTCATGTCCAGCCGCAAGCGCTCGATCGGCGCCGCCAGCCGGCCGGGAGTCCTGGCATGCACCAGCCAGGTGTTCACGCCGCCCTTGAACTCAGGCACGTCCAGCACCTGCAGCTGATCGCGGAAAGCGCTGCGCGCCCACGCCCCAGGCATGATCATGCCGATGCCGATGCCGCGCGCCACCAGCGACAGCTGCAACTCGGTGCCGAAGGTTTCGACCGCCACATCGACCGGCAAACGCGCCGCATCCAGCGTGTGCCGGATGGAACGACGTATGCCGCAGCCATCCTGGTTCAGCACCCAGGCATGGCTTGCCAGTTGCGCCAAAGAGACGCTGCCATTGCTGCACAAAGAGGAAGCCTGGCTGGCGACGATCAAGGGTATTTGATGCCCGAGCAAATGGGCCGTGAGAGTATTGGGCGGCATGACATCGTCCGGCAAGACTACTGCCGCCGCATCGATCGCATTGCTTTCCAGCAGAGTCAGCAAGGCTGGCGACCAGCCGGTGGTAATGCGCAAAGTCAGCTTGGTGAACTCGCTGCGCAGGCAATCAATCGGATGGGTCAGCGCCAGCTCCGCCAGGAATGGCGCCACCCCCAGACGGAATTCGCCGCTCGCCTGCGAACCCGGTTCCACCCCGGCCAGCAGATCGGCGACCGAACCCAGCACGCGGCGCCCGCGCTCATAGACTTCCCTGCCTGCCGCGGTAGGCTTGAGCGGCTTCGACTGCCGCTCCAGCAGCGCCACCCCCAGCCTGTCCTCCAGGCTTTGGACGCGCCGGCTGATGCCAGGCTGGGTCAGATGCAGGCGGGCGGCGGCGGCAATGATCGAACCGGTCTCGACCACGGCGACAAAGGCTTCGATGTCATGGGTATTCATAACAAACTCGCATAATAGTTATGATAATAATTCACTTGTAGCATAAAGATCGCGGATGCACAATCGCTGCATTGAAAAATGCTTGCCAGGGAACGGACTCCGCCGCCCCCGCTGCCAGCTTGCCACGTGAAAATGCCATGAATGCCCCCTTGCCTCCCAATGCCGCCTGTCCCGCCACACACTCCGTCGCCCTGCCCGCCGCCAGCGGCGGCATCTCCTCCGCGCTGCAGATGCTGTTTGCCACCGCGGTCGGCGTCACCGTGATCAACCTGTTCGCCACCCAGACCCTGATCGCGACTATCGCAGCGGCGCTGGGCCTGGATCCCCGCCTGAGCGGCATGGTCGCCATGCTGCCCCAGCTGGGCTACGCTGCCGGCCTGATCCTGCTGGTGCCACTGGCCGACCTGCTGGAAAACCGCCGCCTGATCGTGCGCCTGCTGGCCTGCTGCACACTGGCCCTGGCGACGGCTACGGTGTCGACTTCCGGCTGGCTGTTCCTGCTAGCGATCTTTCTGGCCGGCAGCGCTTCCAGCGCGATCCAGATCATGGTGCCTCTGGCCGCCCTGATGGCGCCGGAAGCGCACCGCGGTCGTGTGGTCGGCAATGTGATGAGCGGCCTGATGCTCGGGATCCTGCTGTCGCGGCCGCTGGCCAGCCTGCTGGTCGACCTCGGCGGCTGGCGCTTGCTGTATCTGGTGCTGACGATGTCGGTGGCGTTGGTGGCAGCCACTCTGAGCCGCACGCTGCCGAGGCGGCAGCCGCTGGCAGGACTGTCGTACCTGACCCTGATCAAATCCCTGTGGCATCTGCTGCTGAGCCAGCCGGTGCTGCGCCGACGCGCCCTGACCGCGGCATTGGCAATGGCCACCTTCAGCCTGTTCTGGACCGCCGTCGCGCTGCTGCTGACGCAAGCGCCGTTCCATCTGGACCAGCGCCATATCGCCCTGTTCGCGCTGGCCGGCGCCGCCGGCGCTATCGCCGCGCCGCTCGCCGGCCGCATCGGCGACCGCGGCTGGAGCCGCCCTGCCAGTCATGCGGCGCACCTGACGATGATCGCAGCTTTGGTGCTGGCCGGGGTCGCCGGCTCCGGCTGGGGCGGCTTTACAGCGGCCGCGCATCCGCTGGCGGCGATTGCCATGCTGGTGCTGGCAGCGATCGGCCTGGATGCCGGCGTCACCACCGACCAGACGCTGGGCCGGCGCGCCATCAACCTGCTGCAGCCGGAAGCGCGCGGCAGGTTGAATGGCTTGTTTGTCGGGATTTTTTTCGTCGGCGGCGCCCTCGGCGCAGCCAGCGCCGCGCTGGCCTGGGTCAATGGCGGCTGGACCGCGGTCTGCCTGCTGGGCATTGCTTACGCGACGACGACCTTGGTGATTGGCGCGCTGCAAAAACATTAAGGCGCAATCCGGCCGGCATCGCGCTGTTGCTTGCGCCGAGCGCTTACTTCCTGGCCGGATCGCTGCCGGCGACGTAATACGGCACTTCCACCCGCGGCAAGGGATTGCGGCCTCGGATCTGGTCAGCGATTTTTTCGGCGATCATGATGGTCGGCGCATTCAGGTTGCCGGTCGTGATCAGCGGCATGATGGAAGCATCCACCACGCGCAAGCCATCCAGGCCGTGCACCCGCCCCTGGTTATCCACCACGGCCATCTCGTCGTAGCCCATGGCGTTGGAACAGGATGGATGGAAAGCGGTTTCCGCATGCTGGCGCACAAAGGCGTCCAGCTCGGCATCGCTCTGCACTTGCACGCCCGGGGAAATTTCGCGGCCGGCATAGGCCGACAAGGCCTGCTGGCCGATGATCTCGCGCGTGATGCGGATGCCGTTGCGGAATTCCTGCCAGTCCTGTTCGGTCGACATGTAGTTGAACAGGATGCTCGGATGCTGGCGCGGATCCTTCGAACGCAGATGGATGCGGCCGCGGCTGGGCGAGCGCATCGAGCCCATGTGCGCCTGGAAGCTATGCACCTTGATCGGATTGCTGCCGTTGTAATTGATCGCCACCGGCAGGAAGTGATACTGGATGTTCGGCCACTCGAAGCTGTCGTCGCTGCGGATGAAGCCGCCGGCTTCGAACTGGTTGCTGGCGCCGATGCCGCTTCCCATCAGCAGCCACTCAGCGCCGATCTGCGGCTGGTTCCACGGCTTGAGCGCTGGCGCCAGCGATACCGGCTGCTTGCATTCGTATTGCTGATAGATTTCCAGATGGTCCTGCAGGTTGGCGCCGACGCCAGGCAAATCCAGCACCACCGGAATGTCGTGCTGGCGCAGCAGCGCCGCCGGACCGACGCCGGAACGCTGCAGGATCTGCGGCGAGGCAATCGCGCCGGAGCACAGCAGCACTTCGCGCCTTGCCTGCGCCGTTTGCGGCTGTTCGTTGTGCAGCCAGGCGACGCCGACTGCGCGCTTGCCGGAGAAGAGGATGCGGTCGGTCAAGGCGTGGGTGACGATGGTCAGGTTGGGCCGCGCACGCGCCTGGTCCAGATAGCCGCGCGCGGTGCTGGCGCGCCGTCCATGCGGCGTGGTGGTGCGGTCCATCGGCCCGAAGCCTTCCTGCTGGTAGCCGTTGAGGTCGTCGGTGCGCGGATAGCCCGCCTGGACGCCGGCTTCCACCATCGCATGGTAGAGCACATTGTTGCCGCTCTTCGGCGTGGTGACGCTGACCGGACCGTCGCCGCCGTGATAATCGTTGCCGCCGATATCGCGCGTTTCAGCCTTCTTGAAGTAAGGCAGGCAATCCAGGTAAGACCAGTTTTCCAGGCCCTCGCGCCTGGCCCAGTGATCGTAGTCGAGCGCATTGCCGCGGATATAGCACATGCCGTTGATCAGCGACGAACCGCCCAGGCCCTTGCCGCGGCCGCACTCCATGCGGCGGCCGTTCATGTGCGGTTCCGGATCGGTTTCGTAGGCCCAGTTATAGCGCCGCCCTTGCAGCGGAAAGGCCAGCGCCGCCGGCATCTGGGTGCGGAAATCGAAGCGGTAATCGGGACCGCCGGCTTCCAGCAGCAGGACGGTGGTGCCGGCATCTTCCGTCAGGCGGGTCGCCAGCACATTGCCGGCCGAACCGGCGCCGATGATGATGTAGTCGTATTCTTTTGCGTGTTGCATGATGCTCCTTGCTTGCCGCTGCCGCTCGCGCGGCAGGGTGATGAAACGCGACGTTTTTTTTAAAACACCGAGGTATAGGCGCCCAGCTCCACCTGAATCGATTTGATGCGCGTGTAGTGTTCCAGCGTGGTGAGCCCGTTTTCGCGGCCGACGCCGGACTGCTTGTAGCCGCCCACCGGCATTTCCGCCGCCGACTCGCCCCAGGTATTGATCCAGCAGATGCCGGCTTCCAGCTGATGGATCACGCGATGGGCGCGGCTCAGGTTTTCTGTCATCAGGCCGGCCGCCAGGCCATATTCCGTATCGTTGGCGCGGCGTATCACTTCATCTTCTTCCTCGAAGCCGAGGATGCACATGACCGGGCCGAAGATTTCTTCGCGCACGATCTTCATCTCGTCGCGGCAGTCGGTGAACACCGTCGGCTGCACGAATGCGCCCTGGGCAAAAGCGCCGCCGACTTCGCGCTTGCCGCCGGTCAGCAGACGCGCGCCTTGGGCGATGCCGGATTCGATGTAGGACAGCACGCTATCCATGTGCGGAAAACTGACCAGCGGGCCGAAGTTGGTGCTGGCGTCGAGCGGCATGCCGAGACGGATGCGCGCCACCCGCTCCAGCACCTTGGCTTCGAACGCCTGCTTGATCGCACTGTGCACGAAGACCCGCGTGCCGTTGGTGCAGACCTGGCCGGAGCTGTAGAAATTGGCCATGACGGCGACGTCGGCGGCACGCTCCAGGTCGGCGTCGGCAAACACGATCAGCGGCGACTTGCCGCCCAGTTCCATGGTCACTTCCTTCAGGGTCGAGCTGGAAGCGCTGGCCATCACTTTCTTGCCGGTAGCGGTGCCGCCGGTGAAGGAGATTTTCTCGATGCCGGCATGCTCGGTCAGCCAGGTGCCGACTTCGCGGCCGCTGCCGGTGAGGACGTTGAAGACGCCGTCCGGCAGGCCTGCCTCAGTGTAGATTTCGGCCAGCTTGAGCGTGCTCAGCGGCGTCACTTCGCTCGGCTTGAAAATCATGGCATTGCCTGCCGCCAGCGCCGGCGCCGACTTCCACAGGGCGATCTGGATCGGATAATTCCAGGCGCCGATGCCGGCCACCACGCCCAGCGGTTCGCGTCGGGTGTAGACAAACGAGCTTTCGCGCAAAGGGATTTGCGTGCCTTCGATGGACGGCACCAGGCCGGCGTAATATTCAAGGACGTCGGCGCCGGTGACGATATCGACCGCACGGGTTTCCGACAGCGCCTTGCCGGTATCCAGGGTTTCCAGCTCTGCCAGTTCGTCATTGCGCTCGCGCAGGATGGCTACTGCACGGCGCAGCACGCGCGAACGCTGCATGGCGGTTTGCGCGGCCCAGACGCGCTGGCCCTGCCTGGCGCTGGCGACAGCGCGGTCGACGTCTTCCTTGGTGGCGCGCTGGACTTCGGCCAGCACTTCGCCGTTGGCGGGATTGATGGTCTGGAAGGTATCGCTGCCGCTGGCGTCGACACGGCGGCCGCCGATGTAAAGTTGTTGTTGCTTGAAAACAGGCATGCAGATTCTCCTCAATGGGTTGCTGTCAGATAGGTCAAAGATCAGGCCGCTGCAGTGGCTGCGCCGCTCTTCTTTGCCAATTGGTAGTCCAGATATTCATAGGCCATCTGCCGGGCCGCATCGGCATCGAAAGCCTTGCCGGACAAGGATCCGCGCAGCCATAGTCCGTCGATCATGGCGGCCAGCCCGCGCGCAGCCTGGCGTGCCTGCAGCAGCGGCAGTTCGCGCTGAAATTGGCAGCACAGGTTGGAGCGCAGGCGCTGGTCGTTGACGTGCTGCAGCCGGCGCAGCGATTCCTGGTGCATGCTGGAAGACCAGAACGCCAGCCAGGTTTTCATCACGGGACCGCTCACCTGGCTGTCGTTGAAATTGGCGTCGACGATGGCGCGCAGGTGCGCGGCGGCGCTGTCGGTGCTGAGTTCGTTGCGGCGGCGCCGGGTATCGGCGCTTAAATCGTGCAGGATCTGGCGCATGGTGGCTTCCAGCAGACCGCTTTTGTCGCCGAAATAGTGGCTGATGATGCCGGTCGACAGTCCTGCCTGGCGGGCGATCAGGGCAATGGTGGCGTCCGCCAGGCCGGCCCGGTCGATCACTTCCAGCGTTGCCTGGATCAGCTGCTTGCGGCGCAGCGGCAGCATCTCGTTTCTTTTCCTCAACTCACTCTCCCATTGCGTTCGCGGAAAGCGGTCCGCCAATCCGCTGCATGAAATCAGTATAATTTAAATTGATTGGACGTTCAATCAATTTAAGATTAGGCTCTCATCGTGATGTCAGTGACAACATCATATTTTTCTTTCGACAACAATATCCATACCCGGCAACAGAATCGGAATGAGGTTTATTCAAATGCAACAACAGGCAAACACGAGACACCAATCGGCCATGCCGGCACGCCGCGGGCAAACCCAATGAGCGCGGCGACCATCATCGCCGGCAGCCTGCCGGCCAAGATCGGGCTCAACCGCCCGGTATTCTTTTCATCGGCGCTGCTGATCATCGCCTTCACCATCGTCATCATCGCTTTCCCTCAGGCCTCGACCACCTGGCTGTCGCAAGCCCAGGTCATGCTGGCCAGCAGTTTCGGCTGGTACTACATGCTGATAGTGGCCGCCTACCTCGGCTTCATCGTCTGGCTGGCGGCCTCGCCTTACGGCAAGATAAAACTGGGCGCGGACGATGAGCAGCCGGCTTTCAGTTACGGCGCCTGGGCCGGCATGCTGTTTTCTTCGGGGATCGGGATTTCGCTGCTCTATTTCGGCGCTTCGGAGCCTATTACGCATTACCTGCATCCGCCGCAGGGGGCAGCGGCGACACCGGCAGCCGCCGGCCAGGCGATGACGCTGACCTTCCTCCACTGGGGCCTGCACGGCTGGGCCATCTACGCGCTGATCGCGGTGGCGCTGGGATATTTTGCGTATCGCCACCAGCAACCACTGGCTTTGCGCTCCGCCCTGTATCCCTTGCTGGGCGAACGCGTGCATGGCGTCGCCGGCCATGCGGTGGATTGCTTCGGCATCGTGGTGACGGTGCTGGGCCTGGTCAGCAACCTCGGCATCGGCTCGCTGCAGATCAGCGCCGGCCTGGAACACCTGTTCGGCCTGCAAAACGGCCATGGCACGCTGCTGGCGGTCATCATCGTGATGACGATCGTCGCCACGCTGGCCGCCGTCTCCGGGATCGAGACAGGGATACGCCGCCTGTCGAATCTGAACGTGGTGCTGTTTGCCAGCCTGCTGATCTTCGCCTTGGCCATGGGCCCGACCCTGCACCTGTTGAACGCCCTGATCCAGAACCTGGGCGACTACCTCAGCAATGTCGTCGGCAAGACTTTCGACCTGTACGCCTACGACCGCCCCAGCGACTGGCTCGGAAAATGGACCCTGTTCTACTGGGCCTGGTGGATTTCCTGGGCGCCATTCGTCGGCCTGTTCATTGCTCGCATCTCGCGCGGCCGCACCATCCGCGAAGTGGTGACCGGCGTGCTGCTGCTGCCGCTGGCGTTCACGCTGGTGTGGCTGTCCGTGTTCGGCAACAGCGCGCTTGACCTGCTGATCAACCACGGCGCCACCGAACTGAGCCAGAGCGCGCTGCAACAGCCGGCCATGACCATGTACAAATTGCTGGCCCACTACCCGTTCGGCACGGCCATGTCAGGCGTGGCGATCTTCGTCGGCTTCGTGCTGTTCCTGACGCCGGCCGATTCCGGCGCCGTGATGCTGGCCAATTTGTCGATCCGCGACAGCAGCAATGGCGGCGAAGGCGATGCACCGCACTGGCTGCGCATATTCTGGTCGGCGCTGATCATGGCGGTGACCGCCGGCCTGATGTTCGCGGATAACATCAGCTCCATCCAGACCACCATCGTGCTTGCTTCCCTGCCGTTTTCTCTGGTTCTGGTGCTGTATATGGTGTGCCTGCTGAAGAGCTTGCGGATGGAATTCAAACCCGTGGTTGCTCCCAAAGCCATGGCAAAGACATTCAGGCAAACATAGCCAAAATCCGGCCGAAAAAAAAGCTGCGCAATGCGCAGCTTTTTTTCAAGCGAATCAAACCGGACTTCCGTCTCAGGACTTCTTCCGCAACAGAGCGTGCAAGATGATCGCCCCAAAAGTCGCGGTGCCGATGCCGCCCAGCGAGAACTGGCCCAGCTTCAGGGTAAAGTCGCCGGCGCCCAGCACCAGCGTCACGGCCGCCACGATCAGGTTGCGGTTATCGGAAAAATCCACCTTGTTCTCCACCCAGATCCGCGCGCCCGACACCGCGATCAGGCCAAACACCACGATCGAGACGCCGCCCAGCACCGCACCGGGAATGGTCTGGATCACGGCGCCGAATTTCGGCGAGAAGCCCAGGATGATCGCCAGGCAGGCCGCCACCACGAACACCAGCGTCGAATAGATTTTGGTGACCGCCATCACACCGATGTTTTCCGCATAAGTGGTAACGCCGGTGCCGCCGACGCTGCCTGAGACGATGGTCGCCAGGCCGTCGCCGACGAAGGCGCGGCCCATGTATTTGTCCAGGTTCTGCCCTGTCATGGCGGCCACCGCCTTGATATGGCCGAGATTTTCCGCCACCAGGATGATGGCGATAGGCGCCAGCAAGGCCATGGCGTCGGCCTTGAATACCGGCGCCGAGAAATGCGGGATGCCGAACCAGGCGGCGTTGGCGACAATCGCAAAGTCGATCGGCTTGCCAAGGCCGGCGCCGTTGGTCAGCACGGCATAGACGACATAAGCCAGCATCAGGCCGACCAGGATCAGCAGGCGCTGCAGCATGCCGCGCGCAAATACGGCGACCACGCCGACGCACAGCACCGTGCCGAGGGCCATCCAGGCATCGAAATTGTTGCCGCTGACGCCCTTGACCGCGATCGGCGCCAGGTTCAGACCGATCACCGCCACCACGGCGCCGGTGACCACCGGCGGCATCAGGGTTTCGATCCAGCGCGTGCCGATCGCCATCACCAGCAAGCCGATCAGCGCATACAGCACGCCGCAGGCAATGATGCCGCCCAGCGCCACGCCGAGATTGGCGTTCAAGCCGTGTCCGCCATACGCGCTGACGGCGATCACCAGGCCGATGAAGGAAAAACTGGAACCGAGGTAGCTTGGTACACGGCCGCCCACCAGCACGAAGAACAGCAAGGTGCCGATGCCTGACATGAAAATCGCCAGGTTCGGATCGAAACCCATCAGCAGCGGCGCCAGCACGGTCGAACCGAACATCGCCACCACGTGCTGCACGCCCATCGCAAAAGTCTGCGGCCAAGGCAGGCGCTCGTCGGCGGCGATGACCTGGCCCTGCCCGTCCGCCGTGCCGGCGCGCAAACGCCACGTGGGAAAATAAGATCCTGCCATGTGTTCCTCCCTGTATGCCGATCAGCCATCTTCCTGCCGCCCGCGGACCGCAGGAAGATGGCTGAATCGTGTGATTGATTTTGTTTTTAACCGGAGGCTAGTGTACGAAGGCAGCCATGAAATAACAATCGAGATCGGGACAAAATCGGGAGAAATCGACGCAACGGACACAAAAAAAGCACCGGCCGGCGGCTCGGTGCTTTTTCATCGCCGGTTCAACGATGCTACGGGAAAACCGGAATATGCTTTTCAACCCCGGCAAAGGAGGCTTCCGGATGGCGTTTTTCAAGCAGCTCCTCGATTTCCGGCACGCGCTTGAACGGCACGTCCACCAGCAGCAGGATCTTGCCTTCCTCGATGCCGGCATGGAAGGCTTTCAGGCGGGAATTCGGCAAGGCCGCCGCCGCCATGCCCGACATCCAGCTGCCCAGCACCGCGCCGGCCAGGGTCAGCGCGACCAGCGCCAGCCAGTTCAGGTGCACCCACTCGGGCGGGAAATACACCAGCCACATGCCCAGCAGCAGGCCGATCACGCCGCCGGCCAGCAAGCCGACTTCCGCGCCGTTGGCCAGATCGGTCTTATGCAACACATTGGCTTCCGGCATATCGGCCGGCAACTTGCCGTCGGCCGCCCAGAAGTGGATATGCCGGATCCCTACCCGCGCCAGCAATAATTCGTCCAGCATACCGCGCGCACTGGGAACATCCGGCAACATGAAGTAAAGCCTTTGTCTGCCCAACATGATGGTCTCCTATGACTGGTTATGCCTTCAGCATAGTCAATCGAGGTCGAATCCACAAAGTCTGATTGGCGCCTTGCGCCGTGAACAACCCGAAACAATGAAAAATGCGACAATCGCCATTCAGTTAACCAATCACGATGGAAACCCCATGATCCTCGAATTAGCCGATATCCGTATCCAGCCGGGCAAGCAACAGGAATTCGACGCCGCGATCCAGCGCGGAGTCGAGCAAATCATCAGCAAGGCCAAGGGCTTTGCCGGTTACAAGGTGCACAAGGGAATTGAATCGCCGGAGCGCTATGTCCTGACCATCCTCTGGCAAACCCTGGAAAACCACACCGTGGATTTCCGCGAATCGCCGGCATTTACCGACTGGCGGGCGCTGGTAGGACCGTTTTTCGCCGTCGCACCAACCGTCGAGCACTTTACGCTCTTGACAGAATCGCATTGATTGCAGGGCGGGGGAGTAAGAAGACGTGCACTGTGTGAGCAGCAGGGCAACCCGTTCAGACGGCCAATGCCGGCGGGATGCCCGACTGCTACGCAGCGACGATGTACTACGAGATGTTGAAACTACTGCTAAAACTGTACTACTTACTGCAAACAACTGCTGCGGACCTTCAATTGCCGGCAACTCCGGCAATTCCGCCCAAACAAGATTTCAGACCATGAAGCAGTCTTAGAAACTCTTGATCCATGCTGCAGTCTGGGCGCTTTCACGGTCCAGGCGTTGCATGCGGTATTCCAGGTCGTACAGGTCGACGGCTTCTGCCAGATAGGCTTCCTTGCGCGCAGCTTCCGAACGCTCGTAGGCGGTACCGAGACGCTTGAAGAATGCGGCGACCTTGCTCAGGGAGCCGGCGCTTTGCACAGCAGGCGCCGCTGGACGGCTCACGGCAGCAGGACGAGCTGCTGGGGCTGGACGGGCAATACTAGAACTGTTGCTGATTGTCATTGTAGACATGATGAATTCCTCTTTCGTTTTGCGTTCACCGCAAGCCAATTGTTGCGTCGCACAACCAGAATAGCGTTTCCCCATTAATTATCCAATTTCGATTGCCAATAGCAGTTATCAGTTTTGTGAATTTAAGGGGCTAAATGCGGTTTTCCGAGCACTCCCGGGATTTGTCTTGATGTGTTGTAAAACTGCTATACAGGCATGGAAAGATGCCTGTAAACTGCAGCACCTTCCTTACCAGCCTAGCCCCGATGTCTAACCACACCTTCCTCTGGCACGACTACGAAACCTTCGGCGTGCAGCCGCGCCGCGATCGCCCGGCCCAGTTTGCGGCGATCCGCACCGACGCCGAGCTGAACGAAATCGGCGAACCGATCATGCTGTATTGCCAACCAGCAAATGACTTCTTGCCGGATCCGCAGTCTTGCCTGATCACTGGCATCACGCCGCAGCATTGCCTGCAGCATGGCATTCCAGAGCACCAGTTCGCCGCCCGGATTGAAAAGGCGTTTTCCGAACCCGGCACCATCGGCGTCGGCTACAACACCATCCGCTTCGACGACGAAGTCACGCGCTTCCTGTTCTGGCGCAACCTGATCGATCCCTATGCGCGCGAATGGCAAAACCAATGCGGCCGCTGGGACATCCTGGATGTGGTGCGCACCGCCTATGCGCTGCGGCCGGACGGCATCCAGTGGCCCATCAATGACGAAGGACGGCCCAGTTTCCGCCTCGAACTGCTGACCAAGGCCAACGGCCTCAGCCACGAAGCGGCGCATGACGCGCTGTCCGACGTACGGGCGACAATCGCCCTGGCGCGCCTGATCCGGCAGCACCAGCCGAAGCTGTTCGACTTCTGCCTGGCGCTGCACAAGAAAGACCGCGCCGGCGCCGAAATCGGCCTGCCGACGCCGCGTCCCTTCCTGCATATTTCCGGCATGTTCCCGGCCGAGCAAGGCTGCCTAGCCGTCATGTGGCCGCTCGGCGTGCATCCGACCAACAAGAATGAAATACTGGCCTGGGACCTGGCCTACGATCCGAGCGAGCTGTTTGCGCTCGATGCCGACACCGTACGCACCCGCCTGTTCAGCAAGTCGGCCGACCTGCCGGAAGGCGTGACGCGGCTGCCCTTGAAATCGGTGCATCTGAATAAATCGCCGATGGTGATCAACAAGCTGCAAACCCTGTCGGGCGACATGGCGGCGCATTGGGGCATCAATATTCCACTGGCTCTGAAACATGCGGAAATCGCGGCGCAGGCGCCCGATCTGAGCGGCTTGTGGCGCCAGGTGTTCCAGCGTCCGGACGAAGGCGCAAGCGATGTCGACGAGGATTTGTACGGCGGCTTTGTCGGCAACAACGACAGGCGCAAGCTGAACGAGCTGCGCGCCATGACGCCGCAAAAACTGGCGGCGGCGCATATCAGTTTCGACGACCAGCGGCTGGAAGAACTGACCTTCCGCTACCGCGCCCGCAATTTTCCCGACACCCTGCTCCCGGCGGAGCAGGAACGCTGGGAAGAGCATCGCGCGGCGCGCCTGTTCGACGGCGAAGGCAAGGCGCGCACGATCGACATGCTGTTTGAAGAGATCGACAAGCTGTCAGAGACAGCGGACGAGCGCGGCGAGGAAGTCCTCGGCGCACTGTATGACTACGCCGAGATGATTGCGCCGGCGCGGGAATAAGCGCGCTGGCCGCGGCGCACGCCAGGACCACAGCAACCAAGCGGGGCCAGGATGGTTTTCGATCAGCTGCACGAAAACCATCCTGGCCCCGCTTGCTTAGAAAGTACTAAGCCGAGATTGAGTCATGTTTTTGCGAATCCGTTCAAGCCCTGGCCGGCAAATCGGCAAAACAACATCAGCGCGGGCGCTTGGCCAGGTATTCGGGCTGGAACATGCACATGCGGATCGCATCGCGATACACGCCGTTGATAAAAAACTCGCTCTTCAATTCGCTTTCCAGCTCAAATCCGCACTTCTGGTAGATATGGATCGCCTTGTGGTTTTCCTTGTCCACATACAGATACAGCTTGTACAGGTTGAGCACGCAAAAGGCGTACTCGATCGCCAGCCGCGTGGCGCGTTCCGCATAGCCCCGGCCCTGGGCGCTCGGCGCCACGATGATCTGGAATTCGGCGCGGCGGTGGATATGGGTGATCTCGACCAGTTCGACCAGTCCCACCATCTCGCCGTTATCGCTTTCAAGGATGAAGCGGCGCTCGCTCTGGTCGTGTACGTGCTGGTCATATAGCTGCGTCAGCTCAACATAGGCTTCGTACGGCTCTTCGAACCAGTAGCGCATGATGTGGCTATTATTGTCGAGCTGGTGCACAAAGTGCAGATCGTTGCGTTCCAATGGGCGCAGTTTAAGGCCCGGTTGCACGAGGGTAGTCATAAAACGTCTTTCTTGTTTGTTAGTTTGTTTGTTTTTTGTTGAAAATATTATCGTTATCGATGGCTTGAATGATTGCTGCCTGCCTGCATCGACTCAAGCCGGCTGAAGTCTTGCGGGAAGTCGTCCACCTGCACGCTGATGTCGCCATAACGGGCAAAATCCTGCAGCACCTGCTGTTCTTCTTCGGTGATCGCGCCAGTGGCCGCCACCGCCGCGATCCAGCCTGGCATTTCGATCAGGCTTTGCGGCATCGGCGCCAGGCTGCCGGCCTTGAACGATAGCTTGAGCCGCGCTTCGATGGCATTCACTTGTGGAATCAGCTGGAACGCCAGTTCGCCAAAAGCTTGCGGCGATTGTTCGGCGCTCGGCATGAAGATTCCTCCGACCAGGCGGTCGCGGCTGGCGCCGTTGGTTTGCATGGCTTTCGCCACGGCGCTGTCGAGCGCATCGGAGGGCTTGTCGTAAGGCCGGCCGAAAGGAAACACGATGGCCCGCAGCAAAACCGCCAGCAGCCGGTTCGGGAAATTGTCGAGCACGCCTAGATAAGCTTCCTGCGCCTGGTGCAAGGCATCCTGGATCGCCCAGTGCACATACGGCAGATCTTCCTGCGGACGGCCATCGTCCTCATAACGTTTGAGGACGCTGGAAACCAAATAGAGCTGCGACAGGATATCGCCCAGGCGCCCGGAAATCCGTTCGCGGAACTTGAGCGAGCCGCCGAAAACGAACATCGACTTGTCGCTCAGCAGGGCGAACGCGGCCGACATGCGGTTGACTGCGCGGTAAAAATGGCGCAGCTCGGCCGGCGCCGCGCTCGGCGCCGCCGGGAAACTGCCGCCCGACAGGCCGGCCACCAGGGTCCGCGAAAAATTGGCGAAGACAAAACCGATATGGCCGAAGAATGCCTGGTCGAAATCGGCCAGCGCCTTTTTCTGGTCGGCCTCGCCCGCCGCCGCCATTTCCTTCAGCACATAAGGATGGCAGCGGATCGCCCCCTGGCCGAAGATGATCAGGCAACGCGTCAGGATGTTGGCGCCCTCGACCGTGATGGCGATCGGCATCTGCTGGTAGCTGCGCGCCAGGAAATTGTTCGGCCCCATGCAGATGCCCTTGCCGCCCAATACATCCATGCCGGCATTGACCAGGATGCGGCCGCGTTCGGTGACGTGGTATTTCGAGATCGCGGAAATCACCGATGGCTTTTCACCGGCATCCACCGCCAGCGCCGACAGCCGCCGCACCGCGTCCATCAGATACAGGTTGCCGCCCATGCGCGCCAGCATTTCATGGATGCCTTCGAACTTGCCGATCGGGATCCTGAACTGATGGCGCATCGCTGCGTAAGCGCTGGTGCCGCGCACCGCCAGCTTGGAAAAACCGACTGTGGAGGACGGCAAGGAAATGGCGCGGCCGGCAGCCAGGCATTCCATCAGCATGCGCCAGCCCTTGCCGATCCGTTCGCGGCCGCCGATCACCCAGTCCAGCGGAATGAACACGTCCTTGCCGGAAGTCGGGCCGTTCTGGAACACCGCGTTCAGCGGCCAGTGGCGCCGGCCGGTGACAACGCCGGGATGGCTGGTGGGAATCAAGGCGCAGGTGATGCCAAGATCGACTGCCGCGCTACTGTCTCCCGCGGCCAGCAGATGATCCGGATCCTGCACCTGGAACGCCAGCCCCAGCACGGTCGCCACCGGACCCAGGGTGATGTAGCGCTTGTCCCAGGTAAGGCGGAAGCCCAGCATTTCCTGGCCGTCGTATTCGCCCACGCAGACGATGCCGACGTCCGGAATCGCGGCCGCATCGGAACCGGCGTAAGGGCTGGTCAGCGCGAAGCACGGTATCTCCTCGCCGGCGGCAAGGCGCGGCAGGAAATAATCCTTTTGCGCCTCAGTGCCATATTGCAGCAGCAGCTCGGCCGGCCCCAGCGAATTGGGCACCATCACAGAAATCGCCGCCGCGGAACAGTGCGAGGACAGCTTCATGATCACCTGCGAATGCATGTAGGCGGAGAACTCCTTGCCGCCGTACTGCTTCGGAATGATCATGCCGAGAAAACCTTTGTCCTTGACGAATTGCCAGGCCTGCGGCGACAGGTCCTGCCATATTTCGGTGCTGTCCCAGTCGCTGACCAAGCCGCACAGCTGCTCGACTTCATGATCGAGAAAATCCTGCTCCTCCGCTGTCAGCGCGGGCGGCGCCAGCTGCAGCAATTTGTCCCACGCCGGCTTGCCGGAAAACAGTTCGGCATCCCACCAGGTGGTGCCGGCCTCGATGGCGTCGCGTTCGGTCTGCGACATGCGCGGCAGGATGCGCCGGAACATCTGCAGCACCGGCCCGCTCAACAGACGGTAACGCAGCGGCCGGATGGCTACGATCAAGGTCGGGATCGCCAGCAGCAGCAACAGCAATATGGCCGCCAGCGCGCCGATGCCGGCCAGCCGGAAACCGCCGGCTATCCACAGCAGCATGGCGCCCAGCCAAACCCAGGCGCCGAGGCGCAACTGCATCAATGCCAAAGCGCCGATAAGCAGCGCTGCGATCCAATAGAACATGCTTGCTCCCAAATTTGACTGTTGTTCGTGCGGCGAGTCTTGACATGCGCGCCGCCAGGCGGACGCGATCAGGAAGACAGAATGTGACTGAATGTAGATGAGCACATAATGGGCACATAAAAGCATTGCCCGGAAAACCATGGCCCAGTTAAAGAAATAAGGTAATTCTTTATCCTTTGGTCACTTTTTGGACACGAAAAGTTCACGGACAGCAAATTTAAATGTTAAACAACAACAAGTTAGCTTATTCTATGCAGCGCTTGAGGGAACAATTAAAAAGATATGGAATCAGCAACATGCAACCCTTTGTAAATCTTTGTATCCATTTGTCAACCATACTATACAATCGCGCGTTAGACCTTCGTATAGTTACGCATTGCTATGGGAAAACCTAGTAAAACCAATTCCTAGCCTGAGCGCTCGGCCCATATTGCCTATGTGTACCTCGTAGCCAGCCCGCCCGCAGGCGAGTCTCCAAACCGTATCAGACCAGTTACAAGAGCATTTAGCCTTTAATGAATAATTTAATTTTGATGACCGGCGCGACCGGCTTTCTGGGTGGCGCAAACGCTGTCGAGGCAATTCACCGTGGGCTAGGCAAAAATCTGTTGTTGCTGGCACGCGCGGACACCCCTGAGGCAGCGCACGCCCGGGTGATCAAGAACCTGCAATTGCTGGGCGCCAGCGCGGCCGACATCGCACAGATCGGCGTCGAACAAATCCTCTGTTCGGACTTGTCGGAGCTCGACAGCGTCGCCGGCGATCCGCGCCTGGACCAGGTATCGGTGGTAGTCCATTCGGCGGCGCTGGCAACTTTCTCGAATCATCCCTCGCTGGAAAAAATCAACGTCGACGGCACGCTGGCGCTGGGCAAGCTGATGCACCGGCGCCCTGCCCTGAAACGCTTCATGTACATCGGCACCGCCATGGCCTGCGGCGAAGGCGCCGGCATCAATGCCGTGGTCAAGGAAAGAATCGACCTGCCGCTGGGCGACGAACACCTGGTGGCGTATACCCGCTCCAAGGCCATGGGTGAAAAGAAACTGCGCGACACCTATCCCGACCTGCCGGTGATCTACGTGCGGCCATCGATCATCGTCGGCCACACTGTGCTCGGCTGCGCACCCTCGCAAAGCATTTTCTGGGTCTTCATGGTGTGGCAGCTGCTGGGCGCGCTGACCACCGCCCTCGATGAAAAAGTGGATGTGGTGCCGGTGGACTGGTGCGCGCAAGCGATCATCGACCTGGCGCAAAAGGAAACCCTGACGCACAATGTATTCCATATCTCGGCCGGCACCGGTTCCAGCGTCTCGTTCCGCGAGATCGACCTGGCACTAGCGGCGGCGCGCGGCATCGAACCGATCGGCGCTACCTACAAGCAGATCACGCCGGACGCCATTGCCACCCTGCTGCCGCGCATGCGCGAATGCGTGCCGGAATGCAATGACCGCCTGCTGCTGCGCGCGCTCAAGCTGTATGGCGCCTTCGCCGGCCTGAATTACGTATTCGACAACAGCAACCTGCTGGCAGAAGGCATCCGCCCGGCGCCGCTGTTTACCGACTACATCCCGCTGTGCGTCGAGTCGGCAAGGCATATCCCGATAGCAGAACAGATGAAATGGGACTTTAAATAGTCTTCGCCGTCAGGCCGCACATATCTTTTGCATTCATCGCTTGCCCCTAATCAGCGCCGCTTTCCGTTAGAATTGGCTCCTCGCGGACAACAAAATCAACAGGGGTAACGACCATGAAATGGGAAGGCAATCGGGAAAGTGACAACGTCGAAGACCGTCGCGGCGATGACGGCGGCGGTGGCGGCGGCGGATTCGGCGGCCGCTCGATAGGCCTCGGCACCATAGCGATTGCCCTGGTCGCCTCGTATTTTTTCGGCATCAGCCCTAGCACCGTCCTCAGCCTGTTGAGCGGCGGCGGCCCGGTCAGCCAGCCGCAATCGCAGCAAGCGCCCGCACCCAACCGCAACAATCAGCCGGAAGATCAAAAGAAGAAATTCGTGCGGACCGTGCTGGCCGACACCGAAGATGTCTGGACCCAGATTTTCCGCGCCAACGGCAAGACTTATCCGCCGCCAAAACTGGTCTTGTTTTCGGGCGCCACCCAGACTGCGTGCGGCACCGGCCAGACCGCCTCCGGACCGTTCTACTGCCCGGGCGACCGCAAGGTCTATATCGACCTCAGCTTCTACCAGCTGATGCAGCAGCGCTTCCACGTGTCGGGCGAATTCGCCCAGGCTTACGTGATCGCCCACGAAGTCGGCCACCATGTACAGAACCTGATGGGCATCATGGACAAGGTCAACAGCGCCGAACGGCAGATGTCGAAGGCCCAGGCCAACGCCATGTCGGTACGGCTGGAGCTGCAAGCCGATTGCCTGGCTGGGGTCTGGGCCTTCCATGCCAACCAGGCGCGCAGCATCCTGGAACAAGGCGATGTCGAAGGCGCGCTGAACGCGGCCACCGCCATCGGTGACGATGCCCTGCAAAAACAGGAACAGGGTTACGTCGTGCCGGACTCGTTCACCCATGGCACCTCGGCGCAACGGGTGCGCTGGTTCAAGCAAGGCGTCAGCAGCGGCGAAGTCAAATCCTGCAATACCTTTGAAGTAAAGACGCTTTAATCGACGACACATGGCAAGCCGGCCTGCGCAGCTTGCCGGGCTTGCGCAAGCGCTCCGCAATGCAACCGTTCAAGACAGGGCGGCAAGCCGCCAAAGCCGGATGGGCTGGCCGGAACCTGCCGCTAAGCCCTGAGGCCAAGCGCGTCCTCAAACATTCATCGCGACTCATCAAGCATGTCACATCAAGAAACCATTCAATTACTGCGCACCGCCCTCGCTGCGAAGCCAAGCACTCCCCCGGGAATCACCGCCCTGGCCCAGACCTGGCGCGCGCAGACTGCTCTGCTGTCGGCGCTGCCGCCGCGTTTTACCGAGGTGGCTGAAAATTTCCTCGGCCGGCTGGAAGCCGCAAGCCTGTTCTCGGAAGAAAGCTGTTCGTACAGCCAGCAAGACCTGCTCGATCATCTGGGCGCCTGGCTCGATCAGGCGCAGCTGGCGCTGCAAAAGAGCGCCAGCCTTTAATTTTTTCATCCCCACCATCATCGGAATACTATGCAACAACTGGAATTACGCCTCAACAGCGATTACGTCGAACTCAATCAATTGCTCAAGCTGACCGGCGTCTGCGACAGCGGCGGCGCAGGCAAGGCGCTGGTTGCCAGCGGCGTGGTGTCGGTCGATGGCAAGGTCGAGCTGCGCAAGACCTGCAAGATCGTGGCTGGCCAAAAGGTCACCATCGGCGATCTTCTGATCTACGTGCTGCCGCGGCGCGCGGCAAACTGACCGACAAAACCCGGCAAGACGAGCAAGCGCGAAGTATCGAGGGGGAGACGAAATGGCAGAAGATATTCTGACGATCAGGCAATTCTGGTTTGGCGACAATCCGGATGACGCAGCCGTCGCCAGCCAGCAATCGGCCCTGTGGTGGAGCAAGAACCCGGCCATCGACCTGCAGATCAGAGAGCGCTTTGAAAGCGTGTTGCTGGCGGCTGACAGCAAGCAGCTGTCCGACTGGGAAACAACACCGCATGGCGTACTCGCGCTGGTGATCCTGAACGATCAGTTCCCGCGCAATATGTACCGCGAGACGCCGCGCTCGTTTGCTTTCGATGAGCAGGCGCGCGGCTTTTGCCGGCTAGGCCTGCAGCCCGGCTTCTATGACGCCTTGCGCCCGATCGAACGCAGTTTCCTGCATTTGCCGCTGACCCATTCGGAACTGCTGGCCGACCAGGAGCAGGCGGTGGCGCTTGCCGCCGCACTGGTCGAGCAAGTCCCCGCCAGTCATAAGGAATGCTTTGCCGGCTACCTCTCGTTTGCGGTCCGGCACCGCGACATCATCGCCCGCTTCGGCCGCTTCCCGCATCGCAACCGCATCCTGCAGCGGCCATCGACTGCGCAGGAACTGGCATTCCTGCAACAGCCTGGATCCTCTTTCTAGCCGGCTGCAACAGCCTGCTCGGCGCCTTACAGGGCGATATTCAAGGGAATTTTCAGATAGCTGACGCCGTTCTCTTCCGGCGCCGGCAATACCCCGGCACAGATATTCAGCTGGATCGAGGGCAGCATCAGGGTCGGCAAACCCAGGCTGGCATCGCGCCTGGTGCGCATGGCGATGAATTCGCTTTCGCTGATGCCGTCCCTGACGTGGATATTCTTTGCACGCTGCTCGGCGACCGTGGCCTCGCAGGCCGGCGCCCGCCCCTCCGGCGGATAGTCGTGGCAGACGAACAGCCGGGTCGCCGGCGGCAGCTGCAACAGCTTGCCGACTGAGCGATACAGGCTGCTGGCGCTGCCGCCGGGGAAATCGCAGCGCGCCGAACCGAGATCCGGCATGAACAAGGTATCGCCGACAAACGCCACCTCCTGCTCCACCAGATAAGCCATGTCGGCCGGCGTATGGCCGGGCACATGCAGCGCCTGTGCGCGCAAATTGCCGATATGGAAAATCTCATCGGCCGCAAACAGGCGATCGAACTGGGCGCCGTCCAGCAGGAATTCCGATTGCAGGTTGAAGACCTTCTTGAATACCCCCTGCACCACCCGGATCTGGTCGCCGATGGCGATGGCGCCGCCCAGTTGCCGGCGCAGATAGGGCGCCGCGGAAATGTGGTCGGCGTGGGCATGGGTTTCCAGCAGCCACTGCACTTTCAGATTCTTGGCGCGCACGAATTCAATCACGCGATCGGCAGCCGCGGTCGAGGTATGGCCAGCCACCGGATCGTAACCAAGCACGGAATCGACGATCGCGCATTCGCTGCCCGCCTTCTCGTACACAACATAAGTAAACGTGGCGGTACTCTGATCAAAAATCACTTCTACCTGAGGACTAGGCATCGAATCACATCCTTAAACTTAACAATAGGTAACTATATATAAAAATATATAACATTGACAAATACTTAATCCGCCTTTATATTATTAACAATTAAATAAGTAGTAATCTGACAATCTAACATTTAACACAGCGTTTCATTGAAGCATCCGATATAACGCGACCAGTCGCAAAATGATCGCAAATTGTTAAACGCATTGGTAAACCGAAGAGCATGTCTAGCCCCGGTCGTTCATCTGTGCACGTTTGTCCCGCCATCTTAAACATTTGCGACCTGTGGCGATACTGGTGCATATCGATACCTGATCCGCTGGCCGCGCGTGTAAAGAAGCCGGCCGGCCAAACAACGGGCAGAGAAGCAGCGCCATTCACCCGTCACGATGGAAGCAGCGCCTATGAATCTTAATATCATCAAGCATAGCGAATTATTTTCGACTGCCGGTCAAATCGGCATGGAAGACTTGAGCGAGATCGCAGCGGCCGGCTACCGGTCGGTGATCTGCAATCGGCCCGATGCCGAAGACGGCGGCCGTCATGTCTCCAGCGGCGAGCTGGCAGCCGCCTGCGAAAGACTCGGGCTGGCCTTCAGCTATCTGCCGGCGGACGCCACCCATCTCAGCAAGGAACATGGCGCCGCCTTGCGCCGGCTGCTGGTCAGCATGCCGCCCCCTATCCTGGCTTTTTGCCGCACCGGCAACCGTTCCACCAACATCTTCCGCCTGGCGAATGCAGCCGAGACAGCCGCTCCCGCATCGCAGGCAGGGCCGGCGGACGACAGGCCCAGGCAATTTGAAGTCGTGATCGTCGGCGCAGGCGCTGCCGGCATCGCCGTCGCCGCCAGCCTGTTGCGGCGCGCACCGAATATGCAGATCGTCATGATCGACCCGGCCAGCCGGCACTACTACCAGCCGGCCTGGACCCTGGTCGGCGGCGGCGCCTATGCGCAGAAAAAGACGGTACGGCCAATGGCCTCGGTGATCCCGGAGCGGGTGCAATGGCTGCAGCGGTCGGCGGTGGAATTCCTGCCGGACCATAACCGCGTCCGGCTCGACGACGGCAGCCTGATCGCCTACCAGCAACTGATCGTCTGCCCTGGCCTGCGCCTGGCCTGGGAAAAAATAGAGGGCCTGGAGCAGACCCTGGGCCGCAACGGCGTCACCTCCAACTACCGCTACGAACTGGCGCCGTATACCTGGCAGCTGGTGTCGCAGTTAAAACAAGGCAAGGCGCTGTTCTGCCAGCCGGCCATGCCGATCAAGTGCGCCGGCGCCCCGCAAAAAGCCATGTACCTGTCATGCGACCACTGGCTGCGCAGAGGCGTGCTGGACAAGATTGCGGTTGAATTCAATATCGCCGGCGTCGCCTTGTTCGGCGTTCCTGCGTTTGTGCCGCCGCTGATGTCCTACGTCAAAAAATACCAGGCGCAGCTGGCATTCGAGTCGAATCTGGTCAAGGTCGACGGCGATCGCAAGCTGGCCTGGTTCGATGTCAAGGACCGCGCCGGCAATATCGTGCGCCAGGAAAAATCCTTCGACATGCTGCATGTGGTGCCGCCGCAGGTGGCGCCCGACGCGGTCCGCAACAGTCCGCTAGCCAATCTCGACGGCTGGTGCGAAGTCGATCCGGCAACGCTGCGCCATGTCCGTTACCGCAACGTCTTTGCGCTCGGCGACATCAGCTCCACCAGCAATGCAAAGACAGTGGCCGCCGTCCGCAAGCAAGCCGTGGTGGTCGCCGCCAACCTGCTGTCGGCCTGCGCTGGAGAGCCGCTGAGCGCACACTATGACGGCTATGGCGCCTGCCCGCTTACGGTGGAAAAAGGCAAGGCGATACTGGCCGAATTCGGCTATGGCGGCAAACTGCTGCCGACCTTCCCGCTCGATCCGACCATTGCCCGCCGCAGCAACTGGCTCCTGAAAACCACCGTGCTGCCCTGGGTCTACTGGACGCTGATGCTGAAAGGCCGGGAGTGGCTCACCCAATCCTCTGCCTCCAAAGAACATCCATAGCGCCGGCATTGTTCCGCCGGTGCGCATGCAGACGCAATCTCAGCGCAGCGCCCGCAGCAGCCGCAAGCCGTTGAACACCACCAGCAAGCTGGCACCCATGTCGGCAAACACCGCCATCCACAGCGTCGCTTCGCCGCTCAGCGCCAGCACCAGGAAAATGGCCTTGATGCCGAGCGCCAGCGTGATGTTTTGCATCAGCACGGCGTAAGTCTTTTTGCTCAGGCGGATGAAGTCCGGGATCTTGCGCAGATCGTCGTCCATCAGCGCCACATCGGCGGTTTCCAGCGCCGTGTCGCTGCCGGCTGCGCCCATGGCAAAGCCGATATCGGCTTGCGCCAGCGCCGGCGCATCGTTGATGCCGTCGCCCACCATGCCGACACAGGCGAAGCGCGCGCGCAAATCGTTGATCGCTTCCAGCTTGTCCTGCGGCAGCTGGTCGCCACGGGCATCGCCGATGCCGACCTGGGCCGCGATGGCTTGCGCGGTGTGCGCATTGTCGCCGGTCAGCATCACCGCTTCCACGCCGATCGCGCGCAACGCCGCCACCGCTTGCGGCGCAGTATCACGCACCGTGTCGGCCACCGCCAGTATCAGCAGAGGCTGCGAGGCCGAGCACAGCACCACCGTGGTCTTGCCTTCGCTCTCCAGCGCCGACAAGCGCGCCTCCAGCGCGGGGCTGCAGATGTTCATTTCATGCACCAGGCGGTGATTGCCGAGGTAAAGCTGCTGGTTGCCTATCATGCCCTGCACGCCGCGCCCGGTCAGCGCTTCAAAGGCGCTGACCTCAAGCAGGCTCTCGGCCGCTTGCCAATGCGCCGCCACCGCCGTCGATACCGGATGGTCGGAACGGCCGGCCAGGCTGGCCGCCTGATGCAGCAGCTGGCGCAGCAAGCCGCCATCGGCGTCAACCGCGGGCTGCACCAGCTGCACATCCGTCACGCGCGGCTTGCCCAGGGTCAGGGTGCCGGTCTTGTCCATCGCCAGCGCCTTGATCTTGCGTCCCATTTCCAGATAGACCCCGCCCTTGATCAGTATCCCGTGCCTGGCCGCGGCCGCCAAACCGCTGACCACCGTCACCGGCGTCGAAATCACCAATGCGCAGGGACAGGCAATCACCAGCAGCACCAGCGCCTTGTACAGCCATGGATAGAAAGCCGCGCCCATCAGCAGCGGCGGCAAGGTCGCCACCAGCAACGCTGCCAGCACCACGACCGGAATGTAGTAGCGGGCGAACTGGTCGACGAAGCGCTGGGTCGGGGCGCGCTCGCCCTGCGCCTGCTGCACGCTCTTGATGATGCGGGCCAGCGTCGAATTGGCTTGCAGCGCGGTGACCCGGTAGACGAACGAGCCGCGTTCGTTGATGGTGCCGGCAAATACCTGGTCGCCGGCCTGCTTGGCGACCGGCATGCTTTCGCCGGTGATGGCCGCCTGGTTGATGGTGGTCTGCCCTTCCGTCACCGCGCCGTCGAGCGGCACGCGCGCGCCCGGCCTGACGCGGATCAGCGCCGCCAGCTTGACCTCGCCGGTGGCCACCTCATGCCATTCGCCATCGGCGCCTTGCACCGTCGCCAGGTCCGGCGCCATGGCCATCAAACCCTTGATGGCATTGCGGGCGCGGTCCAGCGACAGCGCTTCGATCATTTCCGCCAGCGCAAACAGGAAAATCACCACCGCCGCTTCCGGCCACTGGCCGATGATGGCCGCGCCGATCACCGCCAGCGACATCAGGAAATTCATGTTGAGCGAGAAATTGCGCAGCGCGATCCAGCCCTTCTTCAGGGTATCGAGGCCGCCAGCCAGGATGGCGGCCAGCGCCAGGCCGATCACCAGCCACGAGCTGTCCTGGCCGCTGCTCCAGGCCACTACCTCGGCGCCGACCGCGGTGATCCCCGAGATCGCCATCAGCAGCCATTTCTTGCGCGATATCTTGAACGCGCCGTCGCCCAGGCCTTCAGTGAGGCCGACGGCGCCGGTCAGTGTGTCCGACTTCAGCGCCGGCTCCATGTCCAGCGCCTTGAGGGTAGCGACGATGGAATCCAGCGACGGCAGGCGATGCTGGACCGTCAGCTCGCGCTGGATCAGGTTGAACTGCATGGCCTCGATGCCGGCCATCTGCCTGAATCTGTCGCGGATCAGCTTTTCTTCCGTCGGGCAATCCATCTTCTGGATCAGGAACACCGCCTCTTGCGCGCCGGCTGCCAGGATCGGGCGGCTGGCGCCGGCATCGGCCTGCGCGTGCTCGTGGCGCCGGCTTTGGCCATGTCCGTGGCTATGCTCATGGCTATGCTCATGGCCATGCTGGTGGTCGTGATGATCATGATGATCGTCATGATCGTTGTGATCGTGCTTGCAAGCGGCCATAGGCCCTCCTCGATGCAGGTTTTAGCAATGCAGATTGCATACTCCTTGCATATTTAAAACCCTGTAGCTACTATAAGGTCAAGGATTTACTTGAAATAATCAGGAAAGGAGCAGGTACATGGCTGCAACTGCACTCAAGATCGGCGAACTGGCAGCGCATGCCGGCTGCCCGGTGGAAACCATCCGCTACTACGAGCGCGAAGGCCTGCTGCCGCTGGCGGCACGCTCGCAAAGCAACTACCGCCTGTATGGGCAGGCGCATATCGAGCGCCTGCAGTTCATCCGCCACTGCCGCTCGCTCGACATGACGCTGGATGAAGTGCGCCGGCTGTTGCAGTTCCGCGACTTGCCTGAAGATAATTGCGCGGAAGTGAACACTCTGCTGGACCACCATATCGATCACGTCGCCGCCAGGATCACGGAATTGAAGGCGCTGCAGACGCAGCTGAAGCAATTGCGCAAGCAATGCCAGAAAACCCAGGCGGCCAAGGATTGCGGCATCCTGCAGGGCCTGGCCAGCATGGACGATGAAGCGCCGGCCAATCTCGGCAGCCATGGCGGCGGCGTCCATTAAGCCAAGCCAGATGAATATTCACTCCGACGATCTGCGGATCTTCATCGCCGTGGTTGACTGCGGCACGCTGAGCGCCGCCGCCGAACAGCTGGGGCAGACCACCTCGGGCCTGAGCCGCGCCCTGTCGCGGCTGGAGCAGAAGCTGGCCACCTCGCTGCTGACGCGCACCACGCGCCGCATGGAGCTGACCGAAGAAGGCCATCTGTTCCTGGAAAAGGCGCGCGCCATCATCACGGCAATGGAAGAGGCGGAAGAAGCGATCCAGGTGCGCCACCAGCGCCCGTCGGGGCGTTTGCGGGTAGATGCCTCGCCGCCCTTCATGCTGCACTGCATAGTGCCGCACATTGCCGAATTCCGCCGCAACTATCCCGACATCACGCTGGAACTGACCAGCAACGACCAGAATATCGACTTGCTGGAGCAACGCACCGATATCGCCATCCGCCACGGCGCCTTGCAAGATTCGATGCTGCACGCACGCCGGCTGGGAGCGAGCCAGCAGCACATCGTCGCCAGCCCCGGCTACCTGCGCCTGCACGGCACGCCGGCCGACGCCACACAGCTCGGGCAGCATCAGCTGCTCGGCTTTACCCAGCCCGATTCCTTGAATACCTGGCCCTTGCGTCACCAGCAAGATGAAAACATCAGCATCAGCCCGACGCTGCTGGCCTCCGGCGGCGAAACCATCCGCCAGCTGGCGCTGCACGGGCTGGGGATCGCCTGCCTGTCGGCTTTCATGGTGCGCGAAGATATCGCTCGCGGCGCTCTGGTCGATATCCTGGCGCCCTATAACAATGGCTACCGCCAGCAGATTCACGCGGTGTATTACCGCAATACCCAGCTGGCGCGGCGCATCAGCTGCTTCCTCGATTTCCTGCAATTGAAACTGTGAGATCGAGGCCGGCCCAGCGCTTCAAGGCTGGCCGGCAGCCGATGCTCATTTCGAGTGCGACTGCTCGCTATCGAGGTGCGCCATCATCACCGGCGCATAGCGTTCGCCGGCGATGGCATCCGCCGGCAGCGCGGTTTCTATGCGCCCCAGGTCGTCGGCGCTCAACTGCACATTGCTTGCCCCCAGCGATTCGGCCAGACGATCGCGACGGCGGGCGCCGACCAGCGGCACGATATCGCTGCCGCGCGACATCACCCAGGCGATGGCAATCTGCGCCACGGTAGCCTGCTTGCTGTCGGCGATAGCGCGCAAAGCATCCAGAAGAGACAGGTTGTGCGCCAGGTTGTCGCCGCTGAAGCGCGGGCTGCGGCTGCGGAAATCGCCTGGCGTCAGCGTCTTGTCCTGGTTCCAGTGGCCGCTGATCAAGCCGCGCGACAGCACGCCGTAGGCGGTCACGCCGATCCCCAGTTCGCGGCACACAGGAAGGATTTCGGCTTCGATGCCGCGCGAGACCAGCGAATATTCAATCTGCAGGTCGGAAATCGGATGCACAGTCTGCGCCCGCCGTATGGTTTGCGCGCCTACCTCGGACAAGCCGATATGGCGCACATAGCCAGCCTTCACCAGGTCGGCGATGGCGCCCACGGTTTCCTCGATCGGCACGTTCGGATCGAGGCGCGCCGGACGGTAGATATCGATGTGGTCGGTGCCCAGCCGCCGCAGGCTGTAAGTCAGGAAATTCTTCACCGCCTCAGGGCGGCCGTCGATGCCGCCCCAGGCGCCGGCGGGATCGCGCATGGCGCCGAATTTAACGCTCAGCAGAACCTGCTCGCGCTTGCGGCTGCGCAGCGCTTCCCGGATCAGCATTTCGTTGTGGCCCATGCCGTAGAAGTCGCCGGTGTCCAGCAAGGTGATGCCGGCGTCGATAGCGGCGTGCAGGGTGGCGATGCTTTCGTTTTCGTCGGCAGGTCCGTACAAATCGGACATGCCCATGCAGCCCAGGCCGATGATCGAAGATTGCGGGCCGGTACGGCCCAGTTGTCGGGTTTTCATATTGAATCCTTGGTTGGTTTATCCAGATGCAGCGAACAGGCAAGGCCGGGTCCGGCTGCCTCGAAACCATTATTGATCATCACCGCCAGCGAATAAATGGGCATAAAATGATTTCTTTATTCGAAAATCACCAATAATTCCCTTGATATGGGAGAGAGCACGATGGACCGCATCCAGACCATGGAAGTCTTTGCAAGAGTGGCGGAACTGGGCAGCTTCAGCCGCACGGCGGAACAGCTGAACCTGCCTGCCGCGACTGTCACCAATGCGGTGCAGGCGCTGGAGAAGCACCTGGGCGTGCGGCTGCTGCACCGGACCACGCGCAAGGTGACGCTGACCGACGAGGGCATCACCTACCTCGATCGTTGCACGCAATTATTAACGGAATTCGAAGATGTCGACGCCTTGTTCCAGCATGACCAGTTGCAGCCGCGCGGCGTCATACGGGTCGACCTGCCGGAGCGCCTGGCGCACATGGTGGTGATCCCGGCGCTGCCGGAATTTTTCGCGCTCTATCCGCAGCTGCGCTTGAAGCTGAGCGCCACCGACCGCTTTGTCGACCTGGTCGGCGAAGCGGTCGATTGCGTGGTGCGGGTCGGCGCGCTCAGCGATTCCAGCCTGATCGCCAGGCGCATCGGCAGCATGGAGCAGATCAACTGCGGCGCCAGGTCGTATCTGGAGCGCCACGGCAGGCCGCAAACCCTGAACGATCTGCAGCATCACATGGTGGTGAATTATTTTTCCAGCCGCACCGGGCGCGACCTGGGCTGGGAGTACATGGTGGATGGCGAAGCGCGTTTCCTGAAACTGCCTGGCCTGATTTCAGTGGCCAGTTCCGATGCCTACCTGGCCAGCTGCAGCGCCGGGCTGGGATTGATACAGGCGCCGCGGTTCGGCCTGGAAGCATCGCTGGCGAGCGGCGAGATTGAAGAAGTGCTGCCGGATTTCAAGCCGGCGCCGCTGCCGGTATCGGTGGTGTACGCCCACAACCGGCATCTGTCGCCGCGGGTGCGGGTGTTTGTCGACTGGATCGCCAAACTGCTGGCGGCCCGTTACGCATAAAGCAGCGCCGGCCGGGACGCCTTGCGGCCGGGCGATCCGAAAAACTATCCGGCTTTGGCTTGCTGCGCGATCCAGCCGTCGATTTGGGTCTCCAGCATCTCCAGCGGCAAGGCGCCGTTGTCGATCACGGCATTATTGAAGCGCCGCAAATCGAATCTGTCGCCCAATGCTGCCTGCGCCTTTTCTCGCAGCGCCTTGATCTTCAGCTGGCCGATCTTGTATCCCAGGGCCTGGCCCGGATCGACGATGTAGCGGTCGATTTCAACCTGGTTGTCGTGCGGCGGATTGGCGGTGTTCACGTTCATGTAGTCGATCGCCTGCTGGCGCGTCCAGCCCAGCGCATGCATGCCGGTATCCACCACCAGCCGCGCAGCCCGGAACAGCTCGTCATTGAGATGGCCGAATTTCGAATAGGGATCGGTATAGAAGCCCATTTCGCCGCCCAGGCTTTCCGCGTACAGCGCCCAGCCCTCGCCGAAAGCGACATACCAGCCGAAGCGGCGAAACGCCGGCAAGCCTTTGATTTCCTGCGCCCGCGCTGTCTGCAGATGATGGCCTGGTATCGATTCGTGCAAGGTCAGGGTTTCCATTTCCCATTTCGGCCGCGTCTCCAGCTTCGACAGGTTAGCGAAAAAATAACCCGGGCGCGAACCGTCAGGCGTGCCCGGTTCGTAATAGGCGCCGGCCTGGTTTTCGGCGCCGACGTCAGGCACAGGCTTGACATCGACCGGCGCCTTGGGAATATCGGCAAAGAAGCGCGGCAGCTGCGCCGAGGATTGCTTGATGATGTCCTTGTAGCCGTTCAGCAGGTCTTCCCGCTTGGTGAAGTAAAAACGCGGGTCGGTATTGAGGAAGGTGATGAATTCCGCGAACGTGCCGGTAAATCCGGTCTGCTGCATCACCAGCTTCATCTCCGCCTGGATGCGCGCCACTTCCTGCAGGCCGACCTGGTGGATTTCCTGCGGCGTCATGCCGGTGGTGGTGTTTTCCTTGACCTTGTAGGCATAGTAAGCGGCGCCGCCGGGGAGGCTGGAGGCGGCAATGCTGTCGCGGCAGGCCGGCAGATAGGTGTTGCTCACATAGGCATCGAGCTTGCGGAAAGCCGGCGCGACACCCTGCTGCAACAGCAACTGCCCCTGGCGCGCCAGCTGCGCGCGCTGCACCGCCGGAATCGACGGCGGCATGTCCTTGAACGGCGCCGCCAGCGGACTGCTATCCAGCTTGGCGACGAATTCCTGCAACTGCCCGGGCACCACGCCCATGGTCGCCTTGGGAGCTACCCAGCCGGATTTGACGCCTTGCTGCAATTGCGCGATCACGCCGTCGACGTACTTAGGCAGCGCCCGCAGACGCGCCAGGTAGTCGCGGTAATCCTTGGCGTTGTTGAACGGCGTCTGCGCCACCAGCTGCGGGAAAGCGAACTGGATGCCGCTCAGCTGCGTCAGCGGCGACGGGTCGTAGGGATAGAATCCGGCGGCCCGGATATTCTTTTGCTTCTCATAGACAAACAAATCATAGGAAAGCAGGTCCTGGCCGCTCAGCTTGCTGCGGTCGATGCGCCTGGCTTGCGCCAGCATCTGTTCCTGATGCGCATTGGCGGCCAGGCTGGCGGCCGGCGACGCGTCCGACAGGCGGTCGTTGTAGCGGTTGTCGCCGACCGCGGTCGCCATCTCCGGCGCATTGCGCAGGCTCCATTGCCAATCGCTGTCGAATAGTGTGTTGAGCTGTTGAGCAGAGGTCGCCGCGTTGCTGAACGGCGCCAGTAAAAGAGCAAGGACAAAAACGATTTTATGCATGCATGTCTCCGGAGATTAGCCCATCATTCTAGCCGGATTCATTTCTCAATGGAAATCCTCAACACCTTTCCTTTGCGCGCCCGCGCGGCACCAGTCACTGCCATCCTGGGCGCTGCCGCGAACGCCCTGCCCAGGCTCGCGCGGCAAGGCCATGACCATGTTGCGGCCGCCATCCTTGGCTTTGTACAAGGCCTGGTCGGCCCGCACGATCAGGTTTTCCAGGGTGTCGTCATGATCAAAAGCGACCACGCCGAAACTGGCGGTGATCTTGATGGACACGCCCTCCTCCAGCTGGAAATGGCAGGCTTCGATTTCACCGCGCAGTTTCTCTGCAACGGCGCGCCCGTGCTCCAGGTCGATTTCAGGCAGCATCAGCAAGAACTCTTCGCCGCCGTAACGCGCCAGCAAGTCAACCTTGCGCCGCCAGCGCCCGCTCAGCTCCGCCACCTTGCACAGCACCTGATCGCCGGCATGATGGCCATGCTGGTCGTTGACGGCCTTGAAGTGATCGACATCCATCAGGATCAGGCTCAGCTGTCGCCGGTAACGCTGGGCGATGCCGAACTGGTGTCCTCCGTGGGCAAAAAAAGCGCGCCGGTTCAACAGGCCGGTCAGGAAATCGGTATCGGAGGCGGCCTGCAGCTGAGCGATCAGCTCTTCGCGCTCTTTTTCCAGGCAGCTTCTTTCCTGGCTATGCGCATTCAATACATGGATCGCGCGCATCATGTCGCCGATTTCGTCGTCGTAGCGCGGCGTCGGGATGGCAGTAGCCAGGCGTTCGTTGGCCAGGGAAACGAATAAATCGGTGGCGTCGACAATCGGCCTCAAGACGCGCCGCCGTATCACGCGCAGCAGCAGCACGAAAATGCCCAGGGCCAGAAACACCAGGCCGACTGTCGCCAGCAAGAAATTACGCGCCCGCAGGTTGCGCTGTTCGGCTTCGCGGATCATGTCGGCGACGATCAGATCGCGCAGGCCGGGAATCGCCGCCATCTTCGGTACGTAGCTGGCGACCATTTCATCCGGACTCAGGCCGTAGTTTCCCGAGCTGCGTCCGGTGACGAACAGGTTCGTCAGGAGATCCAGCCCCTCGCCCAGGGAATGATCGCGGATGATCTGCAGCGCCGCCTTGAAATCCGGCTTGTGGCTGTAGCCGCGCAGCTGCAGTTCAATCACGGCATACAGCTGGTCGGCCTGCCCGGAGAGCTTAACGAAGGCATACCTTTCCTGCGCCGTCAGCGGCCGGCGGGCGACAATCGGCGCGGCCAGGGTCGAGACCATCTGGCCGGCGACATCGCGCAGGCTCGAAGCCAGCTGCGCGCTGGCCACGCCGTCATCGAGTTGCCGGTCCGACTGAATGGCGGCGCTGGAAAGAGCGGCAATGGCCGGCGCAAAAGCATCCATCGTGTTCATGATCATGCCGGTAGCGGCAGCGACCGTTCCCGGATCGCGCTGCGCTTTCGGCTCGGCCGCCAGCAAGTCGACATCCTGGCGCGCGGCGGCGAGCGACTGTTCTGTCAGCTGCACGTTCGCCGTCACCGGCGCCAGCCAGGGGCTGGCCTGCTCCCGCAAAACCTGCCGCAGATTGCGTAGCGCATGATCGCTGGCGGCACGCGCCGGCAGCAGCCTGGCGCGTACTGCTTCTCCGTCCTGCAAATCTTGCTGGAGCAACAGAGTGGTGGCCCCGCGCTCGATGACCAGCTTTTCTTCCACCTGCAGCGCCAGATGCAGTTTTCTGATGACCGGAATGCTTTTCGTACTGCGCTCATACACAGTCCACTCGCTGTCGACAATTTTGCCGGCGAGGGCCAGGAACAGCGACATCAGCAGCAGGGAGATGACCCCGAATAAGCGATTTAGCGGCATACGAAATAACACCCGCACCCGCCAAAATCCGGTGTGAATGTAATCCAAAGTTTTTAATAGTTAAACGCTATTTGAAAAATATAATCAATAGCTTATCTATTAAATGATCGTATCACAAAACGCTAAAATCCCAAGATGGGATCCGGCCGAGGGCTCAGGCGCCCAGGCTGGCCGGCTGCTCCGTCACTCCGCGCATTGCCAGCACATCGCGATACAGCGAGGCATAACTTTCACCCATCACCCTTGCGGTAAACAATTTCTGGTAGCGTGCCTGCGCACGCGTTCCCATCGCCTGCGCCTGGTCCGGGTTGTCCCATAAGCGCTGCATGGCCGCCCTGAAGGCGCCAGGGTCGCTGGGTGGAACCACGATGCCGGTTTCGCCGTGGTTGTTGATATAACTGGTGCCGGTACCGATCTCGCTGGAAATCATCGGCTTGCCATACATCGCTCCTTCCAGCAGGGAGATGCCGAAGGCTTCCGAGCGCAGGTGCGATGGAAAGACCAGTGCGTAGCATTGCTGCAGCAGCGCAACCTTGTCCTCATCGCTGACGATGCCCAGGAATATCACATTGTTCAAGCCCTGCTCAGCAGCGCGCTGCTTGAGTTCCTGCTCGATCGGACCGGCGCCGACGATCACGATCGGATAATCGGTGCCGTGCGCGGCATCCAGCAGGATGTGCAAGCCTTTGTAGTAACGGATGGCGCCGACGAACAGGAAGAAACGGCCGCCTATGCGCTGTTGCCATTGCTCCATCACGGAGTCCGACGGCGTCGGATAGCTGTTTTTATCGAGGCCGATAGGAATGACCTGGGTTTTTTCCCTGTAGCCGGCCAGCACCGAACTGGTCTGCAGGTAGTTGGGCGAAGTCGCCACGACAGCATCGACGCTGCTCAGGAAGCGATGCATCAAGGGGCGGTAAAGCTGCAGCAGCACTTTGTAGCGCACGATATCGGAATGATAGGTGACCACGCTCGGCTTGTTCATGCGCGTGACAAAATGGGCCAGGTCCATGAAGGGCCAGGGGAAATGATAGTGCACCAGATCGAAATCCTCTGCCAACTGCGCGAAGCGCCTGATGGCGGACAGGGAAAATCCAGTCGAGGCAATCTGCAAGTCCAGCTTGACCCGATGCACCGTGTGTCCGTGAAATTGCAATTCGGCCGGATCCGGCGCTTCGCTCAGGGTCAGCACCTCGCTTTCAACGCCGCTGGCAGGCGAGCATTTACACAACTGGAATATGGTCTGCTCGATGCCGCCGTACGACTCAGATTGATAAGTCTTGTAAAAATGAAGAACTCGCATTGCATCCTCTTTTAATTCTGCCGCATCACCCGTTGCGACGAGAAGGCTATTTTCCGTTGACGTCGACTGCCGGTCTCTGCGCCAGTCTATATCTTTTAATGTTATTTAATATCTACAAATGTTATTTAACTGCGCGCTGCTTGCCGATAAACCTCAGCGGTGATCGTTGCGCATCTTGCCCAGGAAAACGCCTGCGAGCGCAGCAGGCCAGCGCCGCGCCGCTCAGTCCAGAGCAACTCATCCTCCATCAAGCGCTGCATCTGTTCAGTCAGGGCGATGTCATCCTGGGGATGGACATAGGTGCCGGCCGCGGCCGCAACCTCGGGCAGGCTGGCGCAATCCGATGCGATCACCGGCGTACCGCTGGCCATCGCTTCCAGCAAGGGCAGGCCGAAGCCCTCGTACAGCGAAGGGAACACCATGATCCTGGCGGCTGCCGTGACGCAAGCCAGATCGGCCTGATCCAGATAACCTGCAAAGCGTACATGGCCGGCCCTCACCGCCTGCGCCAGCGCCCCCTTCAACTCATCCGCCTGCCAGCCCGCCATGCCGACTACCAACAGAGGAAAACGCGCGCGCAGCGACGGCGGCAGGCGCGCATGCGCCTTGAGCGTCAACAGCAGGTTCTTGCGCGGCTCCAGCGTCCCGACAGAAAGAATGAAGCGGCGATAAGTCAGGCCCATGGCTTTCAGGCGCGGCAGCAGTTCGCGTTCATCGCGCGGCTGGAAAATGTCAGAACAGGCCAGCGGCGCCAGCACCACCTTCTCTGGCGGCAGGCTGAACTGCTGCCTGAGCTCTGCGCCGATATAGGCGGAATCAACCAGTATCCGGCTGGCCTGCGCCACGGCAGACGGCAGGCGCCTTTCAATTTCCTTCAAGCGGTCTTGCGGCTGGGTTTGCGGATAATGAACATGCGTCAGATCGTGCACGGTCATCACGGTCGGCCCGGAAAAATCCAGCGGCCACAGGGTCGGCTCATGATAGACATGCGGACGGATCTTGCGTGCGCCGCGGTCGAAGCAGCGCTGTTCAAGCAGCCGCCGCATCCGGTAGGCAGCCGGCAGCAGCCGCTTGGCGGCGCCGGTCCAGCGCGCATATCCAGGCATGGCTGCGGCGGCCAGCGCAGGCCGCCAGCCGGCGCCGTAAAAATATTGCATGTCCAGCTCGGGGTGCCGCTGCAAGGCCTGCGCCAGCTCGGCAACATAGTTGCCGATGCCGGTGCGAGGCGCCAGCAGCACCTTGCTATTCAGGGCAATGGTCAGTTTCATCACAGGCGCTTTGCGCATGCTTTTGGGCTTTCACCTGCTGCAGAACGCGCTGCACCAGCTGACGCGCCGAACCTTCCCAGCTGAGCCAGGACCAGTCTTTCATTTCCTGCAATGCCGGAAAGACGCCGCTGTCCTCAAATTGTGCGACTTGCCGGCCCAGCGATTGCGGCTGGTCCAAATCGAAATAACTGATGAAGTCGCCGCCGATCTCGTGGAAAACAGGAATGTCGCTGGCCATCACCGGCAAACCGCGCTGCATGGCTTCCACCAAGGGCAAACCGAAACCTTCCACGAACGATGGAAAGACCAGCGCTTTCGCATGGCTATAGGCATGCTCCAGCTCGGCGTCGCCAAGATCGTTGAACATGTACAGCCGCCGCTTCAACTCCGGATGCTTCCTTACGCGTTCGATCAGGCGTTCATTTTTCCAGCCGATGCGCCCGATAAAACACAGGACCGCGTCGCTGCCCTCTTCCCACAGCTGCTCAAAGGCATCCAGCAAATAGGCGTGGTTCTTGCGCGGTTCAATGGTGCTGACCATCAGGTAGACAGAGCGGCCGGACGAGAACAGCTTTTGCACCGCGGGACGCACCGCTTTGCCGGCGTCAACCTGGTCGAGCTCAGAACCCAGGTGGAAAAAATCGAACCAGCGGCTGCGGGCCTGCCCGCTTCCCAGCCGCCGCCGCACCTCGGCATGCACTTCGTCGCGAATGGTGCCGGATATTGCGATGAAGCCGTTGGCGGTGTTGGCGATCCATTCAAACCAGCGGTCGAATACCTGCACCAGCGGACCATCGCAAAATTGCGGGTGGGTCAAGGGAATCAGATCGTAGATGACCGATACGATGGAGACGCCCTGCCGCTGCAGTTTTTCCGCCACCGGGAAAAAATCGGCATGCCAGGAGGAGTCGAGCAGCACCAGGACATCGTCGGCGCGGCACGCCATTTCAAAGGCGCGCGGCTGCAGCTCGATGTTTTCCAGGACCTTCTCGGTCAGATACAGCGGCAGCATGAATGAAAAACTTAACAAGCGGCATAGCACGTAGGTCACCCGCTTTACGTTATGCGATGCCCGCCATGGCCAGAAGCGCAGCAAGCGCGAGTGAATCAGCCAGTAACGGTTGCGCACCTGCACCAGCTTCTGCGCCGCTTTCTCCAGTTTTTTCTGCACGCGGCCGCGCCACTCGTCGGAATGCGTGGGCGTCAGCTGCGTGACTTCAAGTATTTTCCCCTGCTTGAAGATGACGGGAATGCACACCGCTTCATCTTGCACTGCCGGCAGATGATTGATGATATTGCGCACCACGCGCTGTATCCCGGAATTCATTTCGGGATGATGGAACACATAGGTACATTCGATCAGCAGTCTGCTCATGCCGCCACTCCATCCGGGCGCATGGTTCCAGACGACCGTTCAACCGCGATCTCCGCGTCCAGGAATGCGCAGCCGACAAAATCGGGATGGCGGGTATTGATCACATGAAAAATCACGCTGTAGTCGCGCCATTCGTAGTTGGTGTCGAGATGGGAGTCCAGCCGCGACAAGGAAATGGCGATCGAATAGCTGCCCTTGCCCAGGTTCATCGGGAAACGGCAGCGGTATATGACGTTTTCGCCGGGCTGCAAGTCGGTCTGCGGCATCTCGAGCCGGTGCGTGTTGATGCCGAAGATCGACTGCCCGAGCTTGTCCTTGATCATGTAGCCCATCACCAGGCGCGGCACTTCAGCATTGATCGCAACCTGAACTTCCAGCGTGGCGTAGGCGCCGACTTCCACCACATCGAGCCGCTTGCCTGCGTCATCCAGCAAATTCACCGACGCGATGCTGGCTTCGCCGGTGCCGGAAATCGTTCTTAACCTGCCGTCTTCGAGACGTTCCTGGCGCACGGTCTGCTGTTCGCGCTCCGCCAGCATGGCATTGTAAAAATCCATGACGTCCACCGGATCGCCCTGCATTTCCAGGCGGCCGCGATTAAGCAGGATGGCGCGGTCGCAAATGGTCTGGATCGCATAACGGTCATGCGAGACGATCAGCAAGGTGGTGCCGGCGCGCCGGAACTCGCGGATCCGCTCGAAGCTCTTGTGCTGGAAATAAGCGTCGCCGACGGACAAGGCTTCATCGACGATCAGCACGTCCGGCCGGCTGGCCGTGGCGACGCTGAACGCCAGCCGCATCTGCATGCCGCTCGAATAGGTGCGCACCGGCTGGTCGATGTATTCGCCAATCTCGGCGAATGCCTCTATCGCCGGCATCAAGGCCGTTATTTCGTCGTTCCGCAAGCCTTGCAGCTGGCCGGCCATGATCGCGTTCTGCCTGCCGGTAAAATCGGGATGGAAGCCCATGCCGAGCTCCAGCAGCGCCGCCACCCGTCCCTGGATATCGATAGTGCCCGCGCTAGCCTGGGTAGTACCGGCAATCAGCTTCAGCAAAGTGCTTTTGCCGGCGCCGTTGATGCCGACAATGCCGACCGCTTCGCCGGCCGCCAGCTGGAAATCGATGTCCTGCAAGACCCAGTGCAATTGATGCCGCACCCTGGAAAACGGCGAAATCCATTCAGCCAGGCGAGCCCAGCGGCCGTCATATGTCTTGTAGGCCTTGCCGAGCCCTTTAACCGTCACTTTACCCATCAGAGTTCATCCACCATTTCACCCGCATGCCGGCGAAACAGCAACATCCCGAAAATGCACAAGACAACGCTCAGCAAGGCGACCGCCCACAGGTCGCTCCAATGCGGCCATGCAGCGCTGATGAAAATACCCTGGTAGGCGACAATCAGTGCGCTCATCGGATTAAATTTGAGCAGGGTCTGCACGCCGGCAGGCAGGGTCGACACGGTATAGACAATCGGCGTAAACCAGAACCAGAACTGCAGCACGATGCCGAACAGCTGGCCGATATCGCGGAAGAAGACATTCAGCACGCCGAGCACAATGCCCAGTCCGACCGAAAACAGCACCTGTATCAGCAGCAGCGGCAGCATCGCCAAGAAGACCCAGCCCGGGAAATTGCCCGAGACCAGCAAGAAGCCAAGGAACAGGGCGAAGATGATGGAGAAATTCAAGCCCGCGTTCAGCACTGTAATGATAGGCAGGCAGATGCGCGGAAAATTGAGCTTCTTGATCATGTTGCCATTTTCCAGAAACACGTTCTGCATGCGCGATACCGTCTCTGTAAAGAATCCCCACGTCAGCAAGCCTGCGCAAAGATAAATCCCGTAGGCGAACTGGCTCGCGGCATTCGGCAGGCGCGCATGCATGAGCTGCGAAAAAATCACCGTATAGACCACGATCATGGCCAGCGGATTGAGCACCATCCAGGCGGCGCCCAGCATTGAATTGCGATAGCGCGACTGGAACTCGCGCCTGACGCTGCCGACGATGAAGCCGCGATAGTGCCAGATCGAACGCAGCAAGGTTTGCGCCTTGCTCTTCTGCATGATGGTCAGCACTTTCAGCACTATTTGCACCTGCCGTATTTGTCGTCAAAGCGTACGATATCGTCTTCGCCCAGATAAGCGCCGCTCTGCACTTCGATCATGACCAGCTCCAGCAAGCCAGGGTTTTCAAGGCGATGCCTGGTGCCGGCGGGGATGTAGGTCGATTCGTTGGTGTTGACGTAGATTTCGCGGTCGCCGTTGACCACCTTGGCCATGCCGTGCACCACCACCCAGTGCTCGCTGCGGTGATGATGCATCTGCAGCGACAGCGATGCGCCCTGCTTGACCACGATGCGCTTGATCTTGAAGTTGGGGCCTTGCTCCAGCAAGGTATAGCTGCCCCACGGACGGAACACGGTGCGATGCAGCTTATAGGTATCGTGCTCGCTGCTCTTGAGCTGCTGCACCACCTTCTTCACGTTCTGCACGTGATCCGGATGGGCGATCAGCAAGGCGTCGGGCGTGTCCACCACGATCAGGTTGTTGACCCCGACAGTGGCCACCAGGCGCTGTTCCGAATAGATGTAATTGTTCTTGCTGTCGATCAGCACCGCCTCGCCCAGCACCCGGTTTTCCTGTTCGTCCGGCTCCACCAGCTGCCGCAAGGCGCCCCAGGAACCGATATCGTTCCAGTCGAAGCCGGCCGGTATCACCGCCACCTTGTCGGAGCGTTCCAGCACCGCATAATCGATCGAGATGTCTTGCATCGCCATGAAGCTTGCGCTGTCCAGTTCCTGCAGCAGGACGCCGGCCGAAGAACCGGCCGGGCTGGCTTCGATGCAAGCGGTAGCCGCCGCCAGGATCTCAGGCGCATGCTTTTCCAGCTCGCTCAAAAAGGCCGACACCGAGAAACAGAAAATGCCGGCATTCCACAGATGCTTGCCGCTGCCGACAAAGCCGGCGGCGCGCTCGGCATCCGGCTTTTCGATGAAACGCTTTACCTGCGCAGCGCCGGCGCTGTCGATCTCGTCGCCGCACTCGATATAGCCAAAGCCGGTTTCCGGCGTCAGCGGCCGCACGCCGAAGGTCACCAGGTAGCCCTGCTTGGCGATTTCCACGGCATGCCGCACCGCTTCGGCGAAGCACTCAACGTCCTTGATCAGGTGATCGGCCGGCATCACTACCATGATGGTGTTATCGCCATGCAAGGCGCGCAGGGACACTGCCGCCGCCGCGATCGCCGGCGCCGTATTGCGGCCGGCGGGTTCCAGCATGAAATGCGGGCGATGATGGATTCCCAGGTCGGCCGAGATGAATTCATCCTTGCTCTGGAAATAATAATCGCGATTCGTCACGCTCAGGATATCGCCGCGGATGCCTAACTGCGCCACCCGCTGATAGGTTTTCTGCAGCAAGCTTTTGCCGTCCGGGAGCTTGATGAAGGGCTTCGGATGCCCTTCCCGCGACACCGGCCACAAGCGCGTGCCGGCGCCGCCGGAAAGGACCACCGGCACGATCACCGCCGTCGCTGTCAATGGAATACCGGGTTCTGGCGTACGCATCTTGGTCTCCCTTTATTCTTTAGCTAAGGTCAGGCGGCGCATATCGGCGTCAACCATTTGCTGTATCAATTGTTCCAGTCCGGTCTTCGGCTTCCAGCCCAGCTTGCGCTGCGCCTTGGCCGGATTGCCGAGCAAGACGTCTACTTCAGCCGGGCGGAACAGCTGCGGGTCGATCACCAGGTGCTCTTCATAATCCAGATCGAGATGAGCGAAGGCAATCCGGCACATCTCGCGCACGCTGGTGGTGACGCCGGTGGCGATCACGTAGTCCTCAGCCTGCTCCTGCTGCAGCATCAGCCACATAGCTTCCACGTAATCGCCGGCAAATCCCCAGTCGCGCTTGGCGTCGATATTGCCCAGCCGCAGTTCGCGCTGCTTGCCGAGCTTGATGCGCGCCGCGGCGTCGGTCACCTTGCGCGTGACGAATTCGATGCCGCGCAACGGCGATTCATGATTGAACAAGATGCCGCTGGACGCGTGCAGGCCGAAACTTTCACGATAATTGACGGTGATCCAGTGGCCGTAAAGCTTGGCGACGCCATACGGGCTGCGCGGGTAGAACGGCGTGTTTTCATCCTGGTGCTGCGCCTGGATCAGCCCGAACATTTCGCTGGTGGATGCCTGGTAGAAGCGCGCCGCCGGGCAGAACTGGCGAATCGCTTCCAGCATATGGGTGACGCCCAGGCCATCCACCATCCCGGTCACCACCGGCTGGTTCCAGGAAGTGCCGACAAAGCTTTGCGCACCCAGGTTATAGATTTCGTCAGGACGCGCCTGGCACACGGCGCGTATGGCGGAAGTAGCGTCCGCCAGGTCGCCTTCTATGAATTGCAGCCGCTCCAGGATTCCCAGCTCGCGCAGGCGCCATAAGGTATCGCTGCTGCGCCTTGCCAGCAGGCCGTACACCTTGTAATCCTTGTCAAGCAGCAGCTTGGCCAGGTAAGCGCCGTCTTGCCCGGTGACGCCGGTAATTAATGCTGTCTTTGTCATAGCCTGTATCTCCAAATATCTGTTTTTTATCTGTTCTTAAGTCACGACCGCGTTTGCGCTGCGCTTTCCGCGGCTACCCTGGCATCCCAGTCCGCCAGGACGTTCAATAAAGTCTGCTGCATGGGAATGGCGGGCTGCCATGCCGTGGCCTGTGTGATTTTCCGGTTGCTGCCTTTTACCCGTCGCAAGTCCGAAGGCCGCAAACGCGCCGGATCCTGCTCGATCGCTGCATCGGTCTCGGTCAGGTACAGCATGCTGGCGATCATGTCGCGGACCAGATATTCCTTGCCCGAGCAGACATTGTAGATTTCGCCGTTCTGGCCGCTTTCGAGCAGAGCCAGATAGGCGGAAATGACATCTTCCACGTCCAGGAAATCGCGGCTGACGTCGACATCGCCGACCAGTATCCGCGGCTCTTGCAGCTTCAGGCGGATGCGCGCCAGCTGGCGGGCGACGCTGGAGATCACGAAATCTTCGCGCTGCCCAGGGCCGATATGATTGAACGGCCGGGCCACCAGGATGCGCCACGGCAGATTGCAGCTCCACTGATAGCAAAGCAGTTCCGCCGCCGCCTTGCTGACCGCGTACGGATTTTGCGGACGCGCCGGCTGCTGCTCGCTGATCGGCAGCAGTTCCGGATCGACCCGCCCGTAGACGTCGCCCGAACTGACGTAGAGAAAAGTGCCGCTGAAGCCGTTGCGCTGCAAAGCCTGCAGCAGGTTGAGCGTGCCCTTCAGGTTGACGTCCAGGGTGTGCGCAGGGTCGCGGAAAGCTTCCGGGATAAAGGTCTGACCCGCGAGATGGATCACGGCGTCCGGCCGCGCCTGCTGCAGCACCTGGTCCAGCGCCGCCGGTTCCAGCAGATCGTAGGCGCTGTCGGCAGTTACCAACTGCCAGCCATGGGCGGCGACGGCGTGTTCGCGCAGACGTTCAAAGGCAAGGCCGACAAAGCCTGACTGTCCGGTGATAAATAGCCGTTTCATAAGCACTCGCTCCTTTCCTGCGGTTGTTCGGTTAAAGCCATCGCGCACATTTCATCCCGGCTTGCGCGCAATAATGATCTGGCTCTTCGGCATGAAATCATTCAAGGCCTTGCGCACCTGTTCCCCGTTCGGGCTGTCCATCAGCAGTTCCCAGGTTCTCGCCCAGCTGTCCAGCAAGGGATGATGCGCATTGCTCAGGTCCACCTTGCAGACCCAGAAAAGCAGCCACCAGACCGACCAGTAGAAACCGTAGTAATCGTGGCGTTCGACGATCAGGCCGGCGTCCGTCACCATCTTTTCAAACTGCTCGCGCTCGATGATGCGGATGTGGTTCGGTTTTTCAAAATGCGACGCCGGCGCCACCTTCTTCTGTATGTGCTCCTGCACAGGATCCGGTACTGACAACAGGTAATGCGCGCCGGCTTTGCCAACCCGCACCAGTTCGCCCAGGAACTGCGCCGTATCGTCGACGTGCTCAAGCACCTCCATGCAGATCACCTTGCTGGCGATGCCGTCTTCCAGCAAAAAGGGATTGGCGTCGCCCACCAGTCCTTGCACTATCCTGGCCCGGGTTTCGGTCAGGCGTTGCTTGGTGAATTCGACTTTGCCGGCATCGATGTCGGCCACGATCACATGGGCGCCGCGATGGCCGCAAAACAATGAATTGCCGCCGTCGCCGCAACCGGCATCCAGCACCACATCCTCTGCATTGATGGCAAAGCCGCGATACAGTTCGTCGCTTTCCTGGAGATACCAGCCGCTCGCCAGGGCATCGCGCAATCCGATATGAAAGGAATCGACAGCCGCGGCTGGCGCAGGCGCGGGCGGCGCAGCCTCGGCTACCGGCATTACCTGAACGGCGGCATCTGGTTTAACGCTGCCGAAAAGCCTTTTGATCAAGTCTCGCATGCTATTTTTTTGCTTCCATCGTTATGATCTAAGTCTGCAACTGGAGCCGGGACTGCCCCATCGCGTCGGCAATTCGTTTGCCGCGCGCGCGTAAAGGGGTCTCGATAAAGCGGTAATTCAGCTCGCTGAACGCCACCACCAGCACTGCAGCCGTCAACGCCAGCCTGGTGTTGTAGGTATGGTCGAAAATGGTATCGGTAGGAGCAATCCAGTACCAGATCTGACGGCTCATGAGATAGGCCGGCATGTGCGTCAGGTACAGCGCGTAGGAACGGCTGCCGACCCACAGCAAGAGACGCTTCAGGGGATTGTCCGGCATCAGGTAGTCCGCGTCATAAGAAGCGAGCCAGACCAGTACAATCGAAATCAGCGCGACGCTTCCGACCCAGAAACGGAATTGCTGATATTGCGGCGATCCGATCTTTGCCAGGCAAGCCGCCAGGATCAAGAGCGGAAGCCAACGCGCCCATTTCCAGCTTTTCAAGAATACCGGTTCCAGCCTGCGGTAACTGCCGCGCTTGCTCCAGATTGCCAGCAGCACTCCCAGCAGCAAGGCGTCGGAGCGCACCAGCATCAAAAACAGCGACTGGTGGCGATTGGCAAAAAACTGCAGCACGACCAGGACAATCAGCACGCCGGACAGCCAGCGGCGGCAGAGGAACACGGCCAGCGGCAGCAACAGATAAAACTGCTCTTCCAGCGACAGGCTCCAGTACGGCGTGGTGGGACCAAGCTCATCGTGGCCGAATTTCAGCATCACGCGGAAATTCATATAGTTCAGCAATCCTGCCAGGCTGCCTTCCAGGTTCACCTGCAGGGAACTGAATATGCCCGACTTCTTGAACGCCACTGTCGCCAGCAGCAGCAGCGCCAGCCAAAGCCATGCGGTAGGCCACAGGCGCCAGGCGCGCCGGACCCAGAACTTGGCGGCAACGGAGAAGAAAGAAGCCCGGCCGTCGCTGCGGTCAAGGCGCGGGATCAGGTCCCGGGCGATCACGAAGCCGGAAATCGCAAAGAACAGATCGACGCCATTCCAGAATCCGAAATGGGTATAGATGAATGCAAGAATCTCGCTTGGCTGCCCGAACAGATTGAAGCGCGTATGCTCGAACAAAACGAAAAGCACCGCAATTCCGCGCAGCAGCTCGATATCCTTGATTCGATGATTCATGTGCCATCAGCTCCGATAGTTACCGACGGTGCGGCTTGCGGGCGATGATCGCCTGGCTCTTGGGCATGACGCTATCCAATACCTGCTTGATCCTGGCGCCCTCGGGCAAAGAAATCAATTGATACCAGGTGCTTGCCCATTCATTGAGCAACGGCGAATGAGGCGGCTTGATATTGTCGCGGGTTGCACCTTCGGCGCCATCGGCGCCGGATTTGTCGGCCCAGTAATCGGCCCAATACAAGCACATCCAGATCGACCAGAAAAAGCCGGAAGCATGCCGCTGTTCGATTTCCAGGCCGGCGTCGGTCACCAGCGCGGCGAACGCATCGCGTTCGAAAACATGGATATGGTTAGGCTTCTGGAAATGCGACGGCGGCGCCAGCTGCTTCTGCAGACCTTCGCCGACCGGATCCGGCACCGTCAGCAGATACAGCGCTCCGGGCTGCCCGACGCGCACCAGTTCGGCCAGCACTTGCGCCGGGTCGTCGACATGCTCCAGCATTTCCATGGCGACGATGCGGCTGACGCTGCCATCGACCAGCGGCAGCGGATTGGTGTCGCCGACCAGGGCCTGATAGCCGCGCGCCGGGCTGTTCGCCACATTGGCGGCCAGCCGCGCCACCTGATCGGCATCGGTATCGGAAAAAATCACATGCGCGCCGCAGCGCGCGGCGAACAAGGTCGCCCCGCCCTCGCCGCAGCCGACATCGAGCACGACATCCGCAGGCGCGATCGGAAATCCTTTCAGCAGCTCGCCGCTGTCCGATTGAAACCAGCCGCTTTGCACGGTGTCGATAAAACCGCAGACGCGCGAATCGACCACGCCTTCCGGCGACACCGGCGCCGGCAGCGCTTCTGGCTCGGCTTGTTGCTCATTTTCCGGCTCAACAGCCTCGGCTTTCGGCGGACGCAGCCAACCGGTAAGAAATTTCATCATGCCATGGCCTTTTCCGCGGTCTTGCCGGTATCGCGCGCGTGCCTGGCGAGGCGCTCTGAAAGAAAGGCGTCCAGGCGCTGCTTCACCACGGCGCGCGAGCAATGCTGCTGCAGGCTCTGCACCGCGTGCTCCGCCATTTGCCAGTATCTTTGCGGATCTTGCCGGGCGACGCGATAACTATCCTTGTAGGCGGCCAGCAGCGTACCCCAGTCTATGCGGTAGCGCAAAGTCCTGTAGGCCTGGCGCGGGTCGTGCGGCCAGTGGCTCGGTTCTGTGCTGGAGTCCAGCACGAAAGCGTTGTCGCGATCGATATAGTCAGCCATTGCGGTATTGACCGGTGCGATCGCCGGCTTGCCGCAAGACATGAATTCCATCAACGGCAGGCACTGGCCTTCGCCGTGCGAGGTATTCAGTACATAGGTAGTGGCGGACACCAGTTTTTCGTAGTCGGCGTCGCTCAGATAGCCGTGGATCAGCAGCACGCGGCACTTGAACGGCGTCAGCTTGTAGACGTTCTCCAGCAGATTGTCGATGCCGATGCGGACGTCGTGGTGAGTCAGCTTCAACACCAGCGTGGCATCTTCGGTATCGCGGAATGCCCAGCAAAAGGCGCTGATCATGTCGTACCAGTTCTTGCGGCCGTCATAGGGGTTGAAGACCGAGGTATAGACCACGCCGTCGATATGCACCTTGACCGGCTCGCGCCGCGCCAGCGCCGGCGGCCGCACCAGGTTCGGCTTGGGGAAGCGCCGCAGCGGCACGCTGTAGGGGGAAAGATCGACCGTGCGGCTATCGACCACGGTGCCGGCAACATGCAGGTCGACGCCATCGGGATGATTGGCGATCGACAGCTTTTCGCGCAATGCGGAAAAGCGGTCCCATACCGGCGCCGGTATCGAGACCACCGGAAACTCCGGCGTCATCGCGCGCCGCACCGAATCCGCGGTGAATACCGAATGCGTGATGGCGCTGCCGATCTTGTCGAAGACATAGCGCCAGTCATGGCGCGGCTCGCCAAACCAGACCTCGTTCGGCAGCGTGCTGAACTCCCATGCGAACACAGGAATGGTCGGACAAGCCAGGCCGACCACCGTTTTATGCGGCGGCGAGAACGACAGGAATACGCAGGATTGACCGTGCGCGGCGGCGCTGCGGTAGATGTCGTCGACTTCGCGCGCGGGATCGCTGACGGTCACCACGATGCCGAGCTGCTCCAGCACCGGGCGAAATTCCTTCAGCACGAAGTAGTAGCTGTACTCAGGCAAGCCGAGGTTCGAGGCAATCGAACCGGAGTTGGTTTCGGAATAAATAATGATAATCATCAGGCGCCGGATGTCAGGTAAGAGCGAGGATGAACGGAGCCGCTGACGCAGCGTGGGGAGGACAGCGTCATGCCGGCTCCTCCACCGCTTCTTGCTGGAAAAAATCGCGCAGTTGTTCCTTGACGACCGCGCCCGCGCTGTACGCTTGCATGCGCGCGATTGCGTGTTGGCCCATCGCCAGGTATTTTTCCGGATGCTGCTTCGCTATCTGATAGCTCTCCGCATAGCCGTTGCAGATCGATTCCCAATCCAGGCGGTAACGCAGGGTGCGGAACAGGTCGCGCGGATCATGCGGCCAGACATTGTGCTCAAGGCTGGACTTGACGATGAAGGCGGCGCCGTCGTCGATGTAATCTTCCATCGCCGTATGCCGCGGCGCGATGACCGGCCTGCCGCAGCTCATGAATTCCATCAGCGGCAGGCACAGTCCTTCGCACAAGGAGGTATTGACGTAAAAACTGGTGGCGCCTATCAGCTCTTCATAGGTGGCGTCATCGAGATAGGCATGCAAGGTCAGGACCCGGCACTTGAATGGCGCCAGCTGCGACAGCAAAGTCAGCAAGGTGTTGTGATACAGCGACAGATCGCGCTCATTCATCTTCAGCACCAGCGTCGCATCCTCGACGTCGCGGAAGGTCCAGCAGAATGCGGTCACCATGTCGAACCAGTTCTTGCGGCCATCCTTGGGACTGAGGATGGAGGTATAGACCACCCCTTCCAGATTGACGCCCACCGCGGGCTCTTGCGGCGGTTCCGGCGCAACGGTGACTGCCGCTGGCGGCGCGGCCGGCGCCGCTTGCTGCTGCGGCTCTGCCGGCAAGGGCTGCTGCACCGGCGCATGCGCGCGGCTTTCGTAGCCCATGATGGCGCGTGCAACGGTATTGCCGCCGCGTCCGCCAAGCGCCACCGCGCGGGCCAGCCATAAAGGCAGCAAGTCGCGCACCGCTTCCCGGTACCAGGTCAGCAGATGGCGCTTGGTCACCGCCAGCCGGTAGCGCAGGTTCTTGGCCGGCGCCACGGGCTCAGGCTGGAGCGGCGGCGCGACCGGTTCTGGCGCGGGTTCCGGCTGGACTGGCGGCAGCAGCGGCGCCTCATCGGGCTCATCGAGCTCGTCCGACGCCTGCGGGAAGGTGACATGTGCGATCAGGCCGTCGGCAGACAAACCCAGGACATGGCTATCGATCACGATGCCGCGCACCTGCAGCTGGCTTTGAGCGGGCGGCAGGCTGGATCCGAAGCGCGCCCGCGGAGCGGCGAACTGTTCCCACAACGGCGCCGGCACCGCCAGCACCGGGAAGGTCGGCCCCATCGCTTCCCGGACGATGCGCGCGGTATAGCTGGACAAGGTGATCGCTCTGCCGTGGCGGCCAAACACGTTGCGCCAGTCGTTGCGCACATCCTCATCCCACTGCTCGTCAGGAATATTGCTGTATTCCCAGGCGAACACCGATACGGTCGGGCAGCGCAGGTCGATCAGGGTTTTGTTGGGAGGGGAAAAGGAAAGGAAAACGCATTCTTCGCCGCGCTCGCGGCAGGCGTCGAACAGTGGATCGACTTCGGTCTCCGGCTGCCGCACCACGGTCACCGTGCCGAGCTCCTGCAAGACGGTGCGAAAAGCTTTCAAGACAAAGTAGTAGCTGTACTCTGGCAAACCAAGGCTTTTGTTGATTGTATTTTCGCCAATATCCGAATACAGAATGAAATTCATCAAAATCGTACTTTTAATCGAATGTTAATCGTCCGAATCATTGCCTTGACCACTTACTGCCTGCCATCGCGCCGCTTCAGACCTGTCTCAGCCTCGTACTCGAGGCCATTCTTTTTTATCGCGGGGAAAAAATGCAGGAGCTGCCATACGCCAAGAAGTTTCCTGCCAAACATTCCCCTTGGGCGATGATACCTGATACGGCGCGGGGGTAGTCAAATGAGGAAGGGCTTTAGAGAGTAGCCCCTATTATGGAAGAGCTTGCAGATACGCTAATTTCTTGCCGGATCCATAGGCAAAAAACACGCTGGAATTGCTGAGGCGGAAGGAGAATGGCGCGGCGCAACGAACAATATCATTGGCCAATATGTGCAGGCTGCCGCCGGCGCAAGGGAGATACCACTTGGCGCCGGCAGGCTTAAGGCCCGTTGCGGATGATTGTCTTCTGCGCGATCAGTTGGCCTGGACGTCGTTGCTCACCAGCCATACCCACGATGACGACAGTTCGTCGCCGCGTGCCGGCTTGGCGCCGGCGCCGCTGGCCGAAGCGAGGGCGCGGCCATAGGTTTTCACATTGGCGCGCCTGATCGACCTTTCCGTATTCAGACGGGTGTGCTCGTCGCCCAGCACGATGATGGCCTGCAAGATCGCTTGTAATTCATGGTGGTCGGCCAGGCTTTCGGCCACGCGCCGCCAGACATCGGCCTTGGTCCAGCGCCTAAAGCGCATGTAGCTGGTTCTCCAGCGGCCGAATTCCGGCGCCAGGTTGCTCCATGTGCCGGTTTTCAGCGCCACCCACAGCACTGCCTCCATGAACAGACGATTGTCGCGGCCGCACATGCCGGAATCCCCTGGCCGCCCTACCAGCAAAGGCTCCAGTTTCTCCCACTGATCATCTCGAAGAACGCGGTTAATTTTCTGCATCTATCTACTCTTTAATTGTTGAACTTGGATCAGGCAACTCGATTTGCCTCTCGGCAAATCTTTTTCTTTTGAAAATCGCCAGATCATATCCAATCGGTTACCCCTGTCGCTATGCGCTCACCGGTTTGTTAAGTTTGGTGGCTGCATACATACAAAGAGTAAAAGCAAGAGCCTAATGAAACCACTGAAAAATTGGATTTTTAACTATAGTTCACATAAATTAACGATATTTAACCCTAAAATGAGGTCAGATGCACATTCATTATTTCCGTAAGAAAACTAAATGATTTAACTATTTCTTTTGGATAACATTTTTTGGCCATCGGCTTTTCAAAAAAAACCATGGCGATGTTTCACAATTGGATAATTCAAAGTTAACGATTCACCTTATCTTGTCCGCCTCGCCAGCCAAAAAATGACGCTCTGCGGCACCGATAGCGCGTCAGCACACAGCTTGCCGCCCGCCGAGATCAGATACTCAGACGGGCGGCAAGGCAATGTTGCATATCAGTGCAGGAACCTGCCCGATTTTGCCACCATGGTCAGGTCGACGAACTCCGAACCATTGTGGCTGCTTGGACTGAAGGTAATGAAATAGCCGCCGGCATCGTAATGACTGACGGTTTCCAGCGCCCGGATCAGGCTATCGCGCGACAGGTTGCTGCCGGCGCGGCGCAGGCCTTCGACAAACACTTTGGCGGCGATGAAGCCTTCCATGCTGACGTAGTCCCATTGTTTCTTGCCGTCCTGCAGATAATATTTGCGGTATTCCTTGACGATGGCGCGGGTTTCGTCCCACGGCGCCGGCATGACCTGGGAGATCTGCACGCCGCTGGCATCCTTGCCGAGCGCGGTCACCAGCTGCTGGCTGCCGACGAAGGAGATATTCCAGAACGAGGGCGGGCTGCCGGCAACGATCATAGCCTTGATGAAGGCGGCGCTGGAATTGTAGGCCGATACCATGATCACCGTCTGCGGCTTGCCGGCGCGGATCTTGGCGACGGCGTCGCTGACCTCGACGCTGTTGCGCTCCACCGTGCCGAGCGCGGCCACTTCGATGCCGCGCTTCTTCAAGGCCCGCGTGACGCCTTCCAGGCCAGCCTTGCCATAGGCGTCATTCTGGTAAAACACCGCGATCCGCTTCAGCGACAAGGTCGAGATCTGCTGCACGATCTTCTCGGTCTCGACGAAGTAGCTGGCGCGGATATTGAAGACATTGCGGTTGAACGGTTCACGCAGCGATTGAGCGCCGCTGAACGGCGCGAAGAACGGCACCTTGGCTTTGCTTACCGCAGGAATCGAGGCGTTCGAGGTCGGCGTGCCGACATAGCCGAACAAGGCCAGCACCTCATCCTGTTCGATGAACTGCTTGGTATTCGCGGCGGCGCGGTCCGGCTCGTAGCCGTCATCCAGGGTCTTCAGGATGATCTTGCGGCCGAACACGCCGCCGCTGGCGTTGACCTGATCGAAATAAGCCTGGGCGCCGTCGTGCATGCCCTTGCCCAGTTCTTTGGCCGGACCGGAAAACGCTGCCGACTGTCCCAAGGTGATGGTGCTGGCGGTGACGCCGGTTTCGGCCTGGCAGATGGCGGCTGTCAGCAGCAGCGATGAGAGGACAAATATGTTGTTGAAGCGCATGGGGATCCGATCCTTCACAGGAATTGAGTTGATGGAGACTGCAAGGCCAGCCGATGTTAGCGCTACCGAAAAACCGCGTAAAACGACGCCCGCAATCGTGCGGGCCGGATGCTTACTTGGCAATGCGAAATGAGCGCGGGATCGGGCGAGGACAAAGCCGATTTGCCTGCACGCTGCAACCTGAATCAGCGCGCAGGCAATAGCAAAAACGAGCGCGCGGTTTGTTGCAGTGCAGAAAATTTCGCTAAGTAAAACGCAAAGCAGGTAACGCTGTCAAGCAAGCGAAGCATATTCGTGGCTAAAAAACAGAGAAACAGCTCTCGCTATATTTCAAAGGGAATAGCGTAAGCAAGCGCTGCCGCCCGCATGAAATTGCCACTTCGCAACATTACCAATATGATGTGGCCACATTGCGCGGACCGCGCCCTACTCTGTTCCGGTCAGCCTATCCCTTTCACTTGTCGCAGCCGCCTCGTCACTGCGAATACGGAGAAGTCCATGAATCGATTTACCGTTCCCATGCTGCTGAGCGCCGCCACGCTGGCTGCGTCGAACTACGCCACGGCGGCGACGCCATCCCCGGCCTGGATAGAAAAAAGCAACGCCGCCGCCCAGATGCTCTTGAAGACGCAAGCCGAGTTCAACCCGGAAAATGCATCGCAACAAGGGATGGCCGAATACGACGATAAGGTCATCGACCTGAAACCGGATCTTGAAGCGCGCGAACGCGCAGCCACGCTGGCAGCGATCCGGCAACTGCGCAGCCAGCTGGAACAGGAGAACGATCTCAAGGTGCAGCAGGATTTGCGCATCATGATCCGCGCCGCCGAGCTGGCCAATGAAGGGCATGACCTCAATGAACGCTACATGCTGCTGTACGAGGACGTCGGCCAGGATATTTTCAGCGGCCAGTTCGCCCTGCTACAAGACCAGGTCGCCCCGGCCCGCCGTGCTCAGGCGCTGGTCCGGCTAAAACGCTATCTTGGCCTGGAAGCCGGCTACACGCCGCTGATCAAGCTGGCTCAGGCGCGCTTCGAAGCGCTGCACGGCAACGCTAGGCTGCTCGGTCCTTACAGCAAGGAGATCGAGCAGGCGCTGGGCAATACCGGCGAATACGTGGATGGCATCCGGCAGCTGTACGCCAAGTACAAGATCGCCGGCGCGGAGGCAGCATTGAGCGCCTTGCAACAGCAGCTCGATGATTACTCGGCGTGGACCAAAAGCGTGGTCATGCCGCGTGCGCGCAGCGACTTCAAGCTGCCGCCGGAACTGTATGCCTTCCAGCTGAAACAGATAGGAGTGGATATCCCGCCAGCGCAGCTGATGCGCGAAGCACAGCTGGAGTTCATGGAGACCCAGGCGGCCATGCAGCTGATCGCGCCAATGGTCGCCAAGAGCCAGGGCATCAATGCCAGCGACTATCGCGATGTCGTCAATGTGCTCAAAAAGCAGCAGCTAGACAAGCAGTCTATCGAACCGCACTATCACGCCATCATCGGCAGGATCGAAGAGATCATCCGCCGCGAAAACATCATCACCCTGCCGCAACGGCCTATGGTGATGCGCACCGCTTCCGACGCCGAGAGCGCGCAGGTGCCGGCGCCGCACATGCAGCCGCCGCCGCTGGTCAACAATCAGGGCGAGTCCGGGGAATTCATTCTTTCTCTTGGGGTGCCAGCCAGCACCGGGGTCGCCAACGCCAGGTTCGACGACTTCACCTATAAGGCCGCGGCCTGGTCGCTGACCGCGCATGAAGGACGTCCGGGACATGAATTGCAGTTTGCCGGCATGCTGGAAGGCGGCGTCTCGCTGGCGCGCAGCGTGTTTTCCTTCAACAGCGTCAACGTGGAAGGCTGGGCGCTTTACTCGGAAGCGGAAATGCTGCCGTACGAGCCGCAGGAAGCCCAGCTGGCGGCGCTCGACGCCCGCCTGCTGCGCGCCGCTCGCGCATTCCTGGACCCGATGCTGAACCTGGGATTGATCACGCCCGAGCGCGCGCACGACATCCTGGTGCACGACGTCTGCGCCTCCGAAGCGCTGGCGCAGGAAGAACTGGACCGCTATACATTCCAGAGCCCCGGTCAGGCGACTTCTTACTTTTACGGTTATGCAAGGCTGATGCAATTGCGCGCCGAAGCCCAGATCGCCATGGGGCCACGCTTCAACCGCAAGGCCTTCAACGATTTTGTCGTCAGCCAGGGCTTGCTGCCGCCGGATGAACTGGCGCATGAAGTGCGAAAGGATTTCGTGCAGCCGACGCTGCTGGCCGGGCAAAAATCATAAAACCGGCGGCGGGGGGAGCGCCGCGCACTTCCTGCCCGCCAGGGTCATCGCGCCGGGAGCGCAGCGTGGGACGAATCCTTGATGCGCGGCGCTTGGCAAGAAAACACGAACAACTCAATTTATTTCCATTTGGCATTTTTATGTCAATCACCGGCTGCAATCCCTTTGTTTTGTAACCGAAGCGCATGCGGGCGACCTTCAATGGTTATAATGAGAATCATTATTAGTAATGGCGTTTGTATGAGACTTTGCGACTTGACCCCGTTTACACCTGCAGTCATCGAACAGGTAGAAGATGTGCTGACTGCAGACCCGATTGCGAAGCGCTTGCGCGAGCTGGGATTCGTCAACGGCGAAGCGGTCAGCGTGGTGGCGCGCGGCCCGGTCGGCGCCGATCCGCTGATGATACAAATCGGCTTCACCCGTTTTGCCCTGCGTCGCGCCGAAGCGCACCGGGTGCATGTCAACCTGGCTTCCTGAATCAAGCACCATGTCCAGCACTACCTCCCTGCGCATCGCCCTGGTCGGCAATCCCAATTGCGGCAAGACCGCCCTTTTCAACCAGCTGACCGGCAGCCGCCAGAAGGTCGCCAACTATGCAGGCGTCACGGTCGAACGCAAGGAAGGCCGCTTCACCGCGCCGTCCGGCCGCGTGTTCCAGCTGCTGGACTTGCCTGGCGCCTACAGCCTGGAGGCGACCAGTCCGGATGAAATGATCACGCGCAAGGTCTGCCTCGGCCAGATGCCGGGCGAGGCGCTGCCCGATCTGGTGGTGTGCGTGGCCGATGCCACCAATCTGCGCCTGCATCTGCGTTTCGTGCTGGAAGTGAAACGGCTGGGCCGGCCGATGGTGCTGGCGCTGAACATGATGGACGCCGCCCGCAAACGCGGCATAGTCATCAACCGCGAAGAACTGGAACGCCGCCTCGGCATTCCGGTGATCGAGACGGTGGCGGTGCGCAGCGGCGGCGCCCGCGCGCTGATCCAGCACCTGGACCAGGCCGGCGCGCCGGCCTCGGCGGCCACGGCGGCCGGAACCAGCGACGAAGACTTGCACGCACAGGTGCGCGCGATGCTGGCCGCGGCTGTCGCCATGCCGCGCAATACGTCGATGATCGACGACGCCATCGACCGCTGGGTGCTGCATCCGGTGATAGGACTGGCGCTGCTGGCTGCCATCATGTTCTTCATTTTCCAGGCAGTATTTTCCTGGGCGCAGCCGCTGATGGCGGCAATTCAGGCCGGCGTCAGCGCCGTCGGCGCCTGGGTCGCCGCGGCGATGCCGGAAAGCCTGCTGCGCAGCCTGATCAGCGACGGCATCTTCGGCGGCCTCGGCACCGTGCTGGTGTTCCTGCCGCAGATCCTGATCCTGTTTTTCTTCATCCTGACGCTGGAAGAATCCGGCTACCTGCCGCGCGCCGCCTTCCTGCTGGACCGCATGATGTTCAGCGCCGGACTCACCGGCCGCTCCTTCATCCCGCTGCTGTCGAGCTTTGCCTGCGCGATTCCCGGCATCATGGCCACGCGCAGCATCCAGGATCCGCGCGACCGCCTGACCACCATCCTGGTGGCCCCGCTGATGACCTGCTCGGCGCGCCTGCCGGTGTATACGCTGCTGATCGCCGCCTTCATTCCCAACACCAGCGTGTGGGACCTGTTCAACATGCAAGGCATGGTGCTGTTCGGGCTGTACGTTGCCGGCATCGCCAGCGCCCTGGCGGTGTCCTGGGTCATCAAGCGCGTGCGCAAGGACAAGAGCGAGCATGCGCTGCTGATGGAGCTGCCCTCCTACCGCCTGCCCGGCGCCCGCAATATCGCCATCGGCCTGTGGGAACGGGCGCTGATCTTCCTGCGCCGCGTCACCACCATCATCCTCGCCCTCACCGTCTTGCTGTGGTTCCTGTCGACCTTCCCCGGCCCGCCCGCAGGCGCCACCCTGCCGGCCATCGACTACAGCCTGGCCGGCCGCATCGGGCACCTGCTGGAATACGTATTTGCGCCGATCGGCTTCAACTGGCAGATCTGCATCGCGCTGGTGCCAGGCATGGCGGCACGTGAAGTCGCTGTATCGGCGCTCGGCACGGTGTACGCCATGTCCGGCAGCGAAGAGGCGATCACGTCGCAGCTGGGCCCGGTGATCGCCCACCAATGGTCGCTGGCGACCGCGCTGGCGCTCTTGGCCTGGTACGTATTCGCCCCGCAATGCATGTCGACGCTGGCGGTGATGCGGCGCGAAACCAACTCCTGGAAAGTAGTCGCAGCCGCCACTGCCTACCTGTTCGGCCTGGCCTACCTGGCCGCGTTCCTGACTTATCAAATCACAAGGCTGCTGACATGACCCCGTTCCTGATCATCCAAGCCATCGTCATCAGCCTGGCGGTCATCGCCAGCCTGATCTACGCCTGCCGCCGCCTGATGCCAGCCACCAGCCAGCGCGTGCAGGCAAACCTGGCCAATGCGCTAAGCCAGCCGGCGCGCCCAGCCCTGCTGCGCAAACTCGGCGGACAACTGCAACCGACAGCAGCGGCAGGCGGCTGCGGCAGCGGGTGTGGTTCATGCTCCACCGGCTGCGCTACAAGCGCCCAGACAGTAGAAGAACAACCGCTCAAATTCCGCGAACGTCCTAGCGAATAAAGTGAACCAACAGCTGCGAAAAATCGCATGCGCTCCGTGGCCCGTCAATTGGGGTCAGAGTAATTTTCGCAAAGAACGCGAAAAAAAACTCTGACCCCAATTGACTAGAGCGGCTCCGGTTTTGACGTTGGGGTTGTTTTTGAAGTTGCTGTTGCCGTTGCTTTTGACGTACCCCGCATTGAGACGTTGCCAAATCCGGCGCGTGTCAGCCGGGAATTGTGAGGGGCATGTTTGAGCCGAAGGCGAGTTTTGCCCCTCACCCGGCTGGCGCGCGCCGGATTTGGGAACCCGACCGAAGGGAGGGCAACGGCTTTGCGGTCGCCTTTTCTTTGCTTACTTTCTTTTGGCGAAGCAAAAGAAAGTGAGCGGCTGCCGGGCCGCTCCCGGCAAGCATCCACGGAGCAGCAACCGTTTTAGCAACCCTCAGACCGTTCTTAGCTTGCCAAGACCTGCACTCCGTAGAACGTCAAATGGGGTCAGAGTAATTTACGACGATAAAACTGTCGTAAAAAAACTCTGACCCCATTTGACTGCATTTGCGATTGGCTAGTCGTCCTGCAAGGCAAATCGCGCACAATACTCGTCGGTAATCAACCCCGACCACCACCCGCCCCGCAACACCGCCCGGATCGCCTCCGCCTTCTTCGCCCCGCCCGCCATCCCGATCACCGGCTTCGACGGCGGCGAAGCCAGCGGCAAACTCGTCACCCGATCCTCGATAGGCGAAGCAACCAGCCGCCCATCCCCCGCAATCGCATGCCCGATCATCTCCCCCACCGCCCCATGCGCCTGCAGCTGCGCCACCTCCGCCGCGGTAAGGAAACCATCCTCGTGCATCGGACAGCCAGGCGCAATCGTGCCGACCCCGATAAACGTCACATCCGCCTGCTGCGCCAGGTCCGCAACGATGCGGTACACCCGGTGCTGGCACCACTGCCGCATATCCTCGGCGCTGTCCGCCACCAGCGGCGCCGGCAGCAAAAAGAAGCGCCCCTGCGTTTTATCGGCCACCGTCAGCGCCACGTCATAGCGGTTCGACGAACCGTCCGCCGCAATCGCTCCCACCATCGATACAATCCGGTGCTGCGGCCTGTCCATTTCACTCACTGCCTCCAGCACCGCCTTCAAGGTCCGCCCGGAACCGACATTCACCACCAGCGGATTTTCCTGCTGCAGGTAACGCTCGACAATCTCGGCGCCCACCACCGCCAGCATCTGCTGCACGCCGGCATCGTCCACCATGCTGCCAGCCGCTCCCACGCTCGGCACGACATGGCATTGCTCCAGGCCATAGCGCTGCTGCAAGGCTGCCGCCAGCTCCAGGCATTCCGACACCGGATGCTCGACCCTCACCTTGACCAGCCCCGATTCGCGCGCATAAGCCACCAGCCGCTGCGCCATCTGCCGCGAAATACCCAGGTGGTCGGCGATCTCGTTCTGGGTATTGCCAACCACGTAATACATCCACGCCGCCCGGGCTGCGAGATCCAGTTTTTCATTTCTTGATGCCATTTGATGTCCTTTTTTCGTCGGCGCGCGGCAACGCTGAGGTCTTATTGCAGTGCACTAAAAGCGCGGCCTGCGTACGGCATGCGATCACGAATTGTCCCAGATAGCGCACCGCAACATAAGCATTCGGCAGGGATTTATTCGGCAAAAAAATCTTGACATGACTTGGATCATGAATGATTATTTGCTCAACGAGAAGTCTTTTGCTCAATATTTTCACTGAAGCGTACGAAAATGCGGAACAAGGGACGGCGTTACAGCAGCTTTCGGGCGGCCAGCGCAAGCGCGGCATGCCGACGGAAGCGACAAAGCGAAGCCGCGCAAGTCGGCATGGCTAATTGATGATTCCTACCACGGAGACAAACATGAAACGTCGCAGCATCGGCAGCAGCCCGTTCGCAGCCATCCTGGCCCCCCTTTCCATGGCAATGCTCTGCAGCAGCGCCTGGGCCGCCCCGGTTACCGTCAACATCGCAACGATCAACAATCCGGACATGATCGAACTGCAAAAGCTTTCCGCCAATTTCGAAGCCGCCAATCCCGACATCAAGCTGCGCTGGGTGGTGCTGGAAGAAAACGTCCTGCGCCAGCGCGTCACTACCGACATCGCCACCGGCAGCGGCCAGTTCGACCTGATGACCATAGGCGCATATGAAGCGCCGATCTGGGCCAAGAAAGGCTGGCTGGCGCCTATGGAAGGCTTGCCCGCCAATTACGATGAAGGCGACCTGATCAAGAGCGTGCGCGACGGCCTGACGGAAGGCGGCAAGCTGTACGCGCTGCCGTTCTACGCCGAAAGCTCGATGACCTACTACCGCAAGGACCTGTTTGCGGAAAAGGGTTTGAAAATGCCTGAGCACCCGACCTACACGGACATCGCCGGCTTCGCCGAAAAACTCACCGACAAGCAGAACGGCATCGCCGGCATCTGCCTGCGCGGCCGTGCAGGCTGGGGCGAAAACATGGCGCTGGTCGGGACCATGGTCAATACCTTCGGCGCCCGCTGGTTCGATGAGAAATGGCAGCCGCAGCTCAATACGCCGGAATGGAAAAACGCTGTCACCACCTATGTCGACCTGCTGCGCAAATACGGTCCGCAAGGCGCCACCTCCAACGGTTTCAACGAAAACCTGGTGCTGTTCTCCAGCGGCAAATGCGGCATGTGGATAGACGCCACGGTGGCAGCCGGCATGATCTACAGCAGCAAGGAATCGAAGGTTGTCGGCAAAGTCGCATTTGCGCCGTCTCCGGTCGCCGTTACGCCGAAGGGCGCGCACTGGCTGTGGATCTGGTCGCTGGCGATTCCGAAATCGTCGAAATCGCAGGACGCCGCCAAGAAATTCGCCGCCTGGGCCACTTCCAAGGAATACATCCAGCTGGTCGCCAAGGAAAAAGGCTGGGGCCTGGTGCCTCCCGGCACTCGCATGTCGACCTACGCGTCGCCTGACTACAAGAAGGCGGCGCCGTATTCCGACTTCGTCCTGAGCGCCATCCAGACCGCCGACACCAAGGACCCCACCTTGCAGAAAGTGCCTTACACCGGCATCCAGTTTGCGACGATTCCTGAGTTCCAGTCGCTCGGGACGGTAGTCGGACAGGCGATTGCCGGCGCGCTGGCAGGCAAGTCGACCGTCGACGTCGCGCTGCAGACATCGCAGGCGCAAGCGGACCGGGTGATGCGTCAAGGGCGCTATATCAAATAAGTAAGCAAGTAAATAAGCAAGTAAATAAGCAGGCAATCGTGTAAGCAGCCATCAATAAAAACAGCAGGCCCGCAAGCGGACGCCGACGTCCGCTTGCCTTCCCTTGCCGCTGCCGGGTCTGATCGGACCCAGCCTTTTCCGGTCCATCATTCGCAGCGCAAAAAAAACGTAAGAGGTAAATCATGTCGACTCCTTTCGCCCAGGCCGCCAACGCAGCCCTGCCGGCACGGCCCAGCGCCGGCAAGTTCAAGCCGGTACGGCTGCTGCAAACGCCTTCAGTGCTGTTGCTGCTGCTGTGGATGATCGTGCCGCTGGCGATGACGCTGTATTTCTCGGTCATCCGCTACAACCTGATGATGCCCGACGCCACCGGCTTTGTCGGCCTGGACAACTACGCCTTCCTGCTCAGCGATCCGGCGTTCTGGCCGTCGATCCTCAATACGCTGGTGCTGATCGGCTCGGTGCTGGTCATCAGCGTGGTCGGCGGCACCTTGCTGGCAGTGCTGTTCGACCAGCCCTTCTTCGGCCGCGGCATCGCCCGCCTGCTGGTGATCGGCCCCTTCTTCGTGATGCCGACCGTGGCCGCCCTGATCTGGAAAAACATGATCCTGCATCCGGTCTACGGCCTGCTGGCATGGGCTATGCGTCTGGTCGGCCTGGAGCCGGTCGACTGGCTGGCTGAATACCCGATGCTGTCGGTGATCATGATCGTCGCCTGGCAATGGATTCCGTTTGCCTTCCTGATCCTGCTGACCGCGCTGCAGTCGCTGGACATGGAACAGAAAGAAGCGGCGCAGCTGGACGGCGCCGGACCGGTGCGGGTGTTCTGGTATGTGGTGCTGCCGCATCTCAAGCGCGCCATCACGGTCGTCATCATGATCGAAACCATTTTCCTGCTGTCGATCTTCGCCGAAATATTCACCACTACCGCCGGCGGCCCCGGCACGGCGACCACCAACCTGGCTTACCTGGTGTATTCGATCGGCCTGCAGCAGTTCGATATCGGCATCGCCTCGGCCGGCGGCATCATCGCCGTGGTGCTGGCTAACATTGTGTCGTTCTTCCTGGTGCGGATGATGGCCAAGAACCTGAAAGGAGCGAACGAAAAATGAAAGCTAAAAACACCAATCGCCTGTGGCTGGGCGTGCTGGCATGGGCCTGCGCCATCGTCCTGTTCTTCCCCATCTTCTGGGTGGCGATCACCGCCTTCAAGACCGAGCACCAGGCTTATGTGCCGAGCCTGATTTTCTGGCCGACGCTGGAAAGCTTCCACGAAGTGCTGGCGCGCAGCAGCTACATGAACTTCGTCAGCCACTCGCTGATCGTCTCGCTCGGCTCCACCGTGCTGGCGCTGCTGATCGCGGTGCCGGCAGCCTACTCGATGGCGTTCTTCCCGACCGCCAAGACCCAGAAACTGCTGCTGTGGATGCTGTCGACCAAGATGATGCCGGCGGTCGGCGTGCTGATCCCGATCTACCTGCTCGCCAAGAACACCGGCCTGCTCGATACCGTGACCGGCCTGACCATCATCTATACCCTGATCAACCTGCCGATCGCGGTGTGGATGGCGTTCACCTATTTCAACGACGTGCCCAAGGAAATCCTGGAAGCGGCACGCATAGACGGCGCCAACGCCTGGCAGGAAATGCTCTACCTGCTGTTGCCGACGTCGATGCCAGGACTGGTCTCGACCGCGCTGCTGCTGATCATCCTCTCCTGGAACGAAGCATTCTGGAGCATCAACCTGACCAGCGTCAGCGGCGCGCCGCTGACCGTCTTCATCGCTTCCTATTCGAATCCGGAAGGCCTGTTCTGGGCCAAGCTGTCGGCGGCATCCTTGCTGGCGATCGCGCCGATCATGGTGCTTGGCTGGCTGGCGCAAAAGCAGCTGGTGCGCGGCCTGACCTTTGGCGCGGTGAAATGACGCCGATGACCCATACCGCAATGAACCAACATATCACTCACCTGATCTGCGACTGCGACGGCGTCCTGCTGGACAGCGAAAGCATCGCCCTCGCCGTCCTCCACCGGCAGCTGAGCAGCTACTTGCCGCGCAGCCTGGTGCGAGGCGACGGCCAGGCCGAACTGGCGCTCGAGTCGGCACTGCACGGCGCGATAGCGGAACGGCTGGGCATGATGACCGACCAGCTGCTCGATGAGCTCAACGCCCAGTTCAGCCTCGGCTTGCTGACGCCCGACTACTCCGCCATCAACCTGGCCGTCAGCCGCGCCTGCAGCGAAGAAGTCACGGCGGTGCCGGGCGTCATCGACGTGCTGGCGGCGATCCCCTTGCCCAAGGCCGTCGCCAGCAACAGCAGCCTGCTGCGCATCGCCGCCGGCTTGCGCCGCTGCGGACTGCTGGAACTGTTCGACGGCCATATCCACAGCGGCCACGACATGGGCACGCCCAAGCCGGCGCCGGATGTTTACCTGGCCGCCGCCGCCGGCTTCCAGGTCGCGCCGCGGCACTGCATCGCCATCGACGACAGCGTCACCGGCGTCCGTTCCGCAGTCGCCGCCGGCATCCGCGTGTTCGGCTTTACCGGCGTTGCGCACGACCGCGGCCAAGCCGCCGCACGCCTGCTGGCGGCGGGCGCCGAGCAGGTATTCGAGGACATGCAGCAGCTACCCGGCCTGCTGGCGGCTTAGCTGCACGATTTCAGCCATCGCCTTGGCGCCGAGCGGCAAGGCGATTCGAGAATAAAACAGAAGGAGACCATCATGGCAGGCGTAAAAATCAGGAACCTCATCAAGAGCTACGACGACAATGAAGTCATGCGCGACATCAACCTGGATATCGACGATGGCGAATTCGTGGTCTTTGTCGGCCCCAGCGGCTGCGGCAAATCCACCCTGCTGCGCATGATCGCCGGCCTGGAAGACATCAGCAGCGGCGACCTGTTCATCGGCGACACCCGCATGAACGACGTGCCGCCGGCCAAGCGCGGCATCGCCATGGTGTTCCAGTCCTATGCGCTGTATCCGCACATGACGCTGTACGACAACATGGCTTTCGGCCTGAAGATCGCAGGCAAATCGAAAGCCGAGATCGACGCCGCCGTGCAGAAGGCCGCCAAGACCCTGCATATCGACCATCTGCTGGACCGCAAGCCCAAGGCCCTGTCCGGCGGCCAGCGCCAGCGCGTCGCCATCGGCCGCGCCATCACGCGCGAACCCAGCGTGTTCCTGTTCGACGAACCGCTGTCCAACCTGGATTCGGCGCTGCGGGTCAAGATGCGCCTGGAGTTTTCACGGCTGCACGACCAGCTCAAGACCACCATGATCTATGTCACCCACGACCAGATCGAAGCCATGACCCTGGCCGACAAGATCGTGGTGCTGTCGGCCGGCCGCATCGAGCAGGTCGGCTCGCCGCAGCAGCTCTACCATCATCCGGCCAACCGTTTCGTAGCCGGCTTCATCGGCTCGCCAAAGATGAATTTCATCGATGGCAAAGTGGTCGCTATCGGCGCCAACGGCGTGCTGGTGGAACTGGCCAGCGGCGGCCGCCAGTCGGTCGCGGTGGATGGCGGCAGCCTGCAGATCGGCGCCGCGGTCAGCATCGGCGTGCGCGCCGAACACCTGATGCTGGATGCGCGGACGCCAATGCTTAAAGCCAGATTCACGGTGCTGGAAGCGCTCGGCGATTTCTCCTATCTGTACGCCGATTCGACAGCATCCGAGGAACCGCTGGTGCTGCGCGTGGCCGATACCGTCAGCATGCTGCGCGGCAGTGAAATCGGCGTCTCCGCCGACCCGCAGCGCTGCCATCTGTTCGACCAGAGCGGCCGCGCCCTGCCCCGGCTGAACGCTCCTGACAACGCCGCAGCGGCGGACCAGGGCCGCGCAGCCGCACAGGTGGCATAAAACCGTCGCCAACCGGACAACTATCGAGAACCACGCTTTTTTGTGATTCGCTTTTGTCATTCGCTTTTATCAATATTCACCAGGACTCGTCATGCAAGTCACTTCCTCCGCTGCCAATGGATCCGAGCAGATCTGGCTGCACATAGGCGCAGGCTCTTTCCACCGCGCGCACCAGGCGGTCTATCTTCACCACCTGATGGAGAGCGGCGATCGCAGCTGGTCGCTGGCGCTGGCCAACATCCGCGACGACATGACGCCGCTGCTGGATGCGCTGGAACGGCAGGACGGCGCCTATACGCTGGAAACCGTGACGCCCGGCGGCGTCCGCAGCTATGAAGTGATACGCTCGATCAAGACCATCGTGCCGTGGGACGCCGCGCTGCTGGAACTGACCGCCATCGGCGCCCGCAGCAGCACCAAGGTGATTTCCTTCACCGTCACCGAAGGCGGCTACTATCTCGATCACCAGCATCGCCTCGACACCGCCAACCCGGACCTGGCCGCCGACCTGCAAGGCGAACTGAACACCATCTACGGCGCCATGACCGCCATCCTGCGCGCCCGCGCCGCAGCCAACGGCGGCCCGGTGACCCTGCTCAACTGCGACAACCTGCGCCATAACGGCGAACGCTTCCATGACGGCTTGCTGCAGTTTCTTGCACTGCGCGGCGAGACCGCCTTGCAGCGATGGGTAAAGGAACATACTCGCAGCCCCAATTCCATGGTCGACCGCATCACACCGCGCCCTACCGATGAAGTGCGGGCGCGCGTGGCGCAGGCATGCGGCGAGCCCGATCCATGTGCGATCATGGCCGAATCGTTCATCCAGTGGGTGATCGAGGATGACTTTGCCGCCGGCCGTCCGGCGCTGGAAAAAGTCGGCGTCGAAATGGTGAAATCGGTGCTGCCCTACGAAGAAGCCAAGATCCGCATACTCAACGCCACCCACAGCTGCATCGCCTGGGCCGGCACGCTGGTGGGGCTTACCTATATCGACCAGGATTGCGCGCGCCCGGATATCCGCAAAATGGCCTTCGACTATGTGACCCAAGATGTCATCCCCTGCCTGACGCCCAGCCCGCTCAACCTGGAAAACTACCGCGACACCGTGCTGGAGCGTTTCAGCAATCCCAACATCCAGGACAGCAACCAGCGCGTCGCCGCCGACGGCTTCTCCAAGATCCCGGGCTTCATCGCGCCGACCCTGCAGGAATGCCTGGCGCGCGGCGTGGTGCCGCATGCCACGCTGATGCTGCCGGCGCTGTTCTTCCTGTTCCTGCAGCGCTGGGCCGGCGGCGAGCTGCCCTACGCCTACCAGGACGGCGTGTTCGACGCGACGGCCACCCGCGCCATGCTGGCCAGCGCCGACCCGCTGCGCGCCTATTGCGCCGATACGGCCTTATGGGGCAAACTAGCCGGCAGCGCGCAGCTGGAATTGCCGCTGCGCGAGGCGGTCATCAGGGTCCAGGACTGGCTGGCGCAGCAGCACTGATTCGACGCGAATAACGTGACCGATGGCGCAGGCCGGGATTGAACCGGCTGACGCCGGATCACCCTGCCCGCAGCAAAACGCCACACGCAAAGAGGAATTGCAAAATGTATCTGGGCATCGACCTGGGCACCTCGGAAGTCAAGGTAGTCCTGATGGACCACGCCGGCAATCTGCTGGCCGACGCCGGCTCCGCACTCACTGTCTCGCGGCCGCAGCCGCGCTGGTCGGAGCAGGATCCCGAGCAGTGGTGGCAAGCCACCGGCGACACCATCGCCAAGCTGCGCGCCAAGGCGCCGCAGCAGTTCGGCGAGGTGCGCGCCATCGGCCTGTCCGGCCAGATGCATGGCGCGGTCGTGCTCGATGCCAAAGACCAGGTATTGCGCCCGGCGATACTGTGGAACGATTTGCGCAGCATCAGCGAATGCGCAGAACTTACCGCGCGCGCGCCACAGCTGCATCAGATCGCCGGCAACCTCGCCATGCCCGGCTTCACCGCTCCCAAGCTGCTCTGGCTGGCGCGCCATGAACCTGAAATATTCGACGCCATGGCGACCGTGCTGCTGCCCAAGGACTGGCTGCGCCTGAAACTCACCGGCAACAAAGTCTCCGAACCCTCCGACGCCGCCGGCACGCTATGGCTGGATGTCGCCAAGCGCGACTGGTCCGACCAGCTGCTGGCCGCCACCGGCATGCGGCGCGCGCACATGCCGCGCCTGGTGGAAGGCGGCGAATCCTCCGGCACGCTGCTGCCTGAAGTCGCCAAGGCCTGGGGCTTGTCGCCCGCGGTCATGGTCGCCGGCGGCGGCGGCGACGGCGCCGCCAGCGCGGTCGGCATCGGCGCGGTCAATCCCGGCGACGGCTTCATCTCGCTAGGCACCTCCGGCGTGCTGTTCGTCGTCAACGACCGCTTCCGCCCCAATCCCGCCCAGGCAGTGCACGCCTTCTGCCACGCCCTGCCCGGCCGCTGGCACCAGATGAGCGTGATGCTCTCCGCCGCCAGCTGCCTGCGCTGGTTCTGCCGCCTGGTCAGCGTCGACGAAACCACCCTGCTCAACGAAATCGCCGCGCTAAGCCCGGCCGAACTGGAAAACGCACCGCTGTTCCTGCCCTACCTGTCCGGCGAACGCACACCCCACAACGACCCCTACGCCCAAGGCGTCTTCCACGGCCTGTCGCACGCCCACGGCCGCGCCGCCCTGGGCTACGCCGTGATCGAAGGCGTCAGCTTCGGCATGGCCGACGGCCTGCATGCCCTGCATACGGCAGGAACCGAAGTGAGCGAATTATCGCTGGTAGGCGGCGGCTCACGCAGCCCCTACTGGGCGCAACTGATCGCCGATACGCTGAAGGTGCGGATGGTGACCCACATCGGCAGCGAAACCGGCGGCGCGCTCGGCGCTGCACGGCTGGCCTGGCTGGCGGCCAATGATCAATCCGACAAGGAAGCCGTCATTTGCGCCAAGCCGCCGCAGCGCGAAGCATTCACGCCCAACCCGCTGCGCCATGCCGCTTTGCAGCCGCGGCTGGAGGCTTATAGGGAGATTTACCGCTGCCGCCCACAACGCTCCGGTGATCTAGATCAAGCGGCGCATTAACTGGCTTCACTTTTGATTAATTGCTGATAAAATCATTGTCAGCTTTTGCTGGGTAACTTGCGAGAGCAGTGCCGGTGTAGCTCAGTTGGTAGAGCAATTCATTCGTAATGAAGAGGTCGGGGGTTCGACTCCTCTCTCCGGCACCACGAGACATTTTAGGAAATCGCCATGAAGCGCCGCAAACCAGGTAAATACTTGGTTCTGCGGCGTTTTTTTCATTCCTGTCCCAATCTACAAAAAACCACCAATAACCACTAATTACTGATATCGATTCCCCAGAATTTACCCAACGACTCCCCAATTTCGTGATGTAATTGGCACCGTTTTTTAGGGGAAATAGGATATATGGCATCAATCGTAAAGTGTGCAGGTGGCTGGCGGGTTCAAATTGCAATAAAAGGGAAACGTAAGTCTGGAACCTACGCGACCAAAGCCCAGGCACAAGCATGGGCTGCTATGCGCGAAACCGAGATTCGCACCGAAGCAGCAACTGGGATGGTCATTGGCAAAACCTGCCGCGATGCCTTCGAGCGATACGAAAAAGAGGTTTCGCGTACTAAGCGTGGTTTTCGATGGGAAGCCTTACGCCTTTCCGGAATGACCAAAGCCGTCGTTGGAAAAGCCGTCTTCGGCGACGTCAAACTCAACGAGCTGACGGCCCCAACCGCCCCATCCATGCCTCATCGCCGCGCCTGCGTCGATCTGGGCCGCTTAGTGCGGCCCTTTTATCGTCCTGAATTGTTGCCTTGGTATGAAAAAGACTTCAGCTAGAGCCTTTCAATTGCAGTCCCCCCCACGCCTGTGGGCTTCGTTAAATGCGCCGCTTTTAACGCAGTTCGCAAAACCCCCAAGCCCTAAAGCTACGCGAAGTTCGCGAGGAAACTGACTGTATCAGCGCGACGCAAAATGACGCACTTTTGGACTGAGCCCCACAATTAAGTTCGGAGAGCGGCAAGACTCAAACGGCCGTTTATACCGACTCGGTCTCAAATTAATTAGATGGCATCTAGTCAGACCATACGTTTGTAAGCCGCCTCGCCCATTCCAGCAACATAACGTACGGACACGAATTTCCAAACGGCTTGGCTTTGTGTGAACTTACAAGCTTGATAGCCACCGTCTGTGAAAATCTTCCTGATATTTCACAGTTGTTGGTTTAATGCTGTCATCTGTATCAAATATATTGACAATGTCAGTAGAGAGCGCTTGACGACCATGTTGGTTACGATATGCGAGTAAAGCCAAGCCCATCGACTCCTGCATCGGTGAAGGATAAACATTTTCACTTCCACCGAAACAACAAACAAGAATATTGCGCTTCTCCAATATCAATCGTATTCTTCGCAGCGCATCAAAAAATCCCCTTTCTGAGGATTCATTTAATGTGCAATCTGGAATGCTAAGCATCAGTCGGGCAACGCTATCCCCATTCTCAAGCTCTTCTTCAAATCCGACCACCTCCACCAGTTCTTTCAAACCGTTCGCATACAGAATGAGAATATTTTTCCGAAATTGTTCCATTTTTCGCACCACCTATTCGCAACCACAATTAGGATTCGGGACATAAGTATTGGATGGTATCCCCTTTATCTGGGGATACGCACCCATTACTTCTCCTCCTGAAATTCCACCAGGCATTGCCATTTCTTGCTGCTCTGGATAAGGAGATTTCGCACCAAGCGCCCTATTTACGTCAACACCTCTTGGGGAGCAGATCTTGTAAACATAACCATTTTTCCCCGAAAAAGCTTCTGCAATTCCTTGTGAACGAGATGTCGGAACATAACCACTGTCTGGCGATCCTTGCGCATGTTTAAGCAAATCCATGTTATTCCCCTTAGGACTAAATCCAGAATTAAAAACTATATTTGGCGGTTGGCTAGCTCTATCACCTCGATACACAATAAAAGTTTTGCATTCACAATCACCAATACGAGTGTCACCCGCAAGAGATATCGTAGCTCCCAAAGTACCTAGCATCCGAAGCTGGGCTAACAACCCTGATAAGCTCGGTAGAGAAACTTCAGGCTCCGGATATGTTGTCGCGGACAAACCAGTAGCGTCCGTATTGCTCATTGGATTTGCGTTTGTATATGCGTATGTATTAACGCCGCCGCCTAGCCCAATCGGATCAGACTGTACATATCGCCCCTGCTGCGGATCATAATCCCGGTTGATATTGTAGAAATTATTCGTCTCTTTATCATACAGCTGCCCTGGAAAACGCTGGTTGTACGCGAATGCTCCCAAACTGCTCGGATTCTCATCCGGCGGTTGCAATCCAAACGGATCGGCATTGTCCCAACGCCATACCATCTGGTTGTCGGTTGCCTGTGTGATCACCCGTGGCGTGTTGATGTGATCTGCGTAGACATAGTAGATGTTCGTCGCTGTGCTCTGACTTGATCCTGTGCCTGTGGTCGCTTGTTTCAATACTGCGACCGGCAGGCTACCCAGATACACCGTCTCTTCGATCACTTGTTGATTAGCGTCGTATTCGCCGATCAGATGGCTTGCGCTGTCATACATGTAGCTGTTGCTGCCCGTGGCAATGATGCTGGTCGGACCTTGCTTTTGCACCCGCTGGTCAATACCGTTGTGGATGTAGGTGACGGTGTTTCCAGCGTTCGTTGCACTGACCATCCTTCCCCGATCGCTATAGGTATAGCTGATGGTGCTGTCGCTGCTCAGATTCCCTGCTGCATCATAGGTGTTGCTCTTGGCCGGCGTCGGTCCTGTCGTGGCCGTCAGCTGATTGCTGTTCGCCGCAATCGTATTGGCGTAGCTGCCGCTGCCGAAAGTCGCCTGGGTGCGGTTGCCGTTCTGATCGTACTGGAAGCTCTGGTTGCTGGTACTGCTGCTACCGGTGACGGAGTTAAGCCGGTCCAGGTTGTCATAGCCGTAGCTTTGGTTGAAGTTGGCAGGTGCGCTATTGCCGGTGCCCGTGCCGCTGTGGCTAGTCGCTGTGATACGGCTGGCCGCATCGTAGCTGATCGTCCGGTTGGTGCCGTTACTCAAGGCATTGCCCAGCGGGTAGCTGATCACACGACCATCCAGGTCAATGCCCCTGGCATAGGTGTTCGTGCTGGTACTGCTGCTATTGCCCCAGGTCCAGGCATTCACAGGACCAAAGGCTTGATAACCGATACCGGTCAATAAAGGGATGGTGCTGCCGGTATTGGTGTCACCACCGGTGGTATTGGTCGGATTCAGGGTCAGACTATTGATCCGCCCTGCAGCGTCATAACCGTAGTTGATCCGGTTACCGCTGGGGTAAGTCGTGCTGATCAATTTGCCGGTGGTAGTGCCGCTGCTGCCATAGCCGTAGCTGAGCGTGCTGCTGGCGCCAGTGCTGCTGAGCGTCTGCACCTTGGTCAGCAAGCGGCCGAAGCCGTCATAGGCATAGGTGGTCTGGCCGGAGCCGTCGACCATCCGAGTCAGGTGACCCTTGGCGTTCGGGGCGCCGCTGGTACCACCGTCGTATTCAAACTGGGTGGCAGTACCGCTGGCATAGCTGATCTGGGTCAGGCGGTTGAGGGCATCGTAGCTATAGGTGGTGGTCTTGCCACGGGCATCGGTACGGGTCTTCAGGTTGCCGGCGGCATCATAGGTTTTACTCGTGCTGCCGGTATCGGGGCTGGTGAGCGCGTTCTGGTTGCCCAGGCCATCCACGGCATAGCTGGTCACCAGATTTCTCGGATCGGTGACGGTGCTGAGCTGGTCCTGGCCATCATAGGTAAAACTGACGGTGGGGCTGGTGCCGCCTGCAGCCGGAACCGGTTGCACCTACTGGATCAGGCGTCCCAGCGGATCGTAGCTTTGGGTGGTGATGTTCCCCAGGGGATCGGTGATCTTGGTTCGATTGCCCATGGCATCGTATTCATAGCTGGTGGTCGTGTTCTGGACCGCTTGCGCCAGGGCTGCCGTGCCATTCACACTGCCCATCAGCGGACTATAGGCCAGCGTGAACAGTACCGCGCTGACCAGAGTCTTGATACTCGCTTGTTTCCCCATTAAACGCCCTCTCATTGCACTGCTCCCGTGATTTGTTGTATTCGATTTAAGGCATCTACTACACGACTGGTCTGACGTGCCAAAGCGCCACTTGGATCTTTGACTTGTTCACTGATCCGGTTACCCATGTTGTCCAGGGTATAGGCGATGCTGTTGCCGAGACTGTCGGCGATGTTGGTCAGGCGATGGGCGGGGTCATAGGTGTAGCTGACCGTGGAGGTATTGGGCAGCGTGACCAGGGTCAATTGGCCGACGCCGTCGTAGCCATACGTGGTGGTTTCTACCGTACCGCCAGACGTCACCGTCTTGCCGGTCAGCCAGCCGCGTGGGCTATAAGTCAGTGCAGTCGTGGCACCATTGGCATCGGTGATCAGTCCTACCCGGCCGTTGGCGTCGTAGTTCGACAGAGTCGAGACCTGACCGACCGCATTGGTGATCGTGCTCAGGTTGCCGCTACTGTCGTAGGTATAGGAGGTCTTGTCAGCCACATCGGTTCTGGGGCCGGTAGCCGTTAGTATCTGGCCGACGCTGTTATAGGTATAGCTCCAGGTGCGTGCAATGCCGACCAATGTTGGCGACAGGCCTTGCGCACCGGTCACATCGCTGGTGGCTTGCACCGTCTTGCTCAGCAGATTGCCGGAGGTGCCGTAGGCATAGGTCGTCAACAGCTTCGGTTCGGCGATCTGCAATGGCAAACGATAGGTCGCATGCCAAGTCGTCGTTATCGTTCTGGCTTGTGGCGTACCGGCACCCTCAACCCGACTGGTCTCCAGGTCACGCGTTAAGTCGTAGCTGTAGGTCGTGACGGTGCCGTTGAAATCCGTTTTGCTGGCAATATTGCCATGTGTATCGTATGACATCGAGCGTGTGCGCGTGAGATTTCCGCCCGTTTCACTGACCAAGCCAACCTTGGCAATGCCGTTGACGACCTGAGACGAATAAGCGCGTGTCGCGCCGCCTGCGTCGGTTGCCGTAGAGCTCGTCAATGTTGGGTAAGTCAGTGTGACTTTTTCAATACCAACTGCATGCTCCGAGCTGATTGCATTGCCCTGATTGTCATACGACCAAGTAGCAAAACGGCTGCTGTTCTCATCGACGATGCCGGTCAAAGCATGAGGAAAGCGTGAGTCTTCATACAAATACTGACGAGTGCGTGTGTCGGGGTATGTCACCGCTGACAAGTTGCCGTTGCTATCGTAGGTGTAGGTGTAGTTGCCTCCGGCAGGGTCTATCATCCCAAGTAAGATGCCCTTACTGCTGTAAGTAAAGGTCAATTGTCGACCGAATGCATCGCTAACACTAGTAGGCATCCCATACACGTTGTTGTATTGCAGGGTTTGCGTCAGTCCTTCACGATTGGTAATGGAGATCAATTTACCGGCTGTATCGTATTTCTCGGCTTCGTCGTTTTCGTTGAGGTACGTATAACCTGTGATGTTATTGTTGCTGTCGATTTGCTGAGTCAAGGATGTAACAGCTTGGCCCACATCAGCCACCCATGCACCATTGGTGAATTTGAAAGTGCGTGCCTTGCCATCAGGGCGGTATAACGTTGAGACAAGGGGGGAGTTGGCTCCGGTCACAATCATTAGTGATCTGTCATAGCCCAAGCGCCAACTAGAGTCGATTGTCACGCTGGAATAGGCACCGACGATGGTTGGTGGCGCGCTCATTGCAAGTGGAGTCCACGTAGTATTGCCGGAGCTGACTGCTGCAGACCCCAATGAAGAACCGGGATTTGCACCAAAACTGTTATAGATCCGATCGACCAGAATCGGAAATGCGCCTGTGCCAGCGTAGTCACGTTCTATTTGATATTTATTACCGAATAGCGGGTTGATCGGATTGCCTTCACAGATTGGGCATTGGCCTTTGTTCAAATTTGGGTCTGTGGTTGCTGGTGACGCGTCGCAAGTGGTGGTAGCGTAATTTGGAACGCTGCCAGGAGGGCACTGTAATTTTAGTTCAGGAGCTGTAATGAAGTTGTTATAAACAGTTCCATCTGAAAGAGTACAAGTCACACTACAGCTATAAACATTCACATTGGGGAAACGCTGAACCACCCCTGCGAAATGAAATTTAGCTGAGGGTTCATTGTAATAGCAAGAATAGTAACCATCTACGGGAGAACAAGCAGCACTTGGAGTTGAGTACTGCCCTCCAAAGGTGCTATTCGTCCATGTCGCGACTGGTGCAATGGCTTGTGCATACGTGCCGGTGAAGAACAGCAAAACGACAATAAATTGTTTGCATTCGCTTCCTATATCCACATCCCACCTTCGTTCCATTGGTGCACTCTTGATGCCAGGTTGCTTCACTGTTAAACGCCCTCTCATTGCACTGCTCCCGTGATCTGTTGTATTCGATTTAAGGCATCTACGACACGACTGGTCTGACGTGCCAGGGCGCCGCTTGGATCTTTGACTTGCTCACTGATCCGGTTACCCATGTTGTCCAGGGTATAGGCGATACTGTTGCCGAGACTGTCGGCGATGTTGGTCAGGCGATGGGCAGGGTCGTAGGTATAGCTGACGGTCGATGCGTTCGGTAGCGTGACCAGGGTCAGCTGACCGACGCCGTCGTAACCATAGGTGGTGGTTTCTACCGTACCGCCAGACGTCACCGTCTTGCCAGTCAGCCAGCCGCGTGGGCTGTAGGTCAGCGCTGTAGTCGCACCATTGGCATCCGTGATCAGCCCTACCCGACCGTTGGCGTCGTAGTTCGACAAGGTCGTCACTTGACCAACTGCATTGGTAATCGTGCTCAGGTTGCCGGAGGTATCGTAGCTATAAGTCGTTTTATCGACGACATCAGTTCTGGGCCCGGTAGCCGTTAGTATCTGGCCGACGCTGTTATAGGTATAGCTCCAGGTGCGTGCAATGCCGACCAATGTTGGCGACAAGCCTTGCGCGCCGGTCGCATCGCTAGTGGCTTGCACTGTCTTGCTCAGAAGATTACCGGATGTGTCGTAGGTATAGGTGGTCAGCAGTTTTGGCTCTGCGATCTGTAATGGCAAGCTGTAGGTGGCATGCCAAGCGGTCGTGATCGTTCTGGCCTGCGTTGTCCCTGATGCTTCCACCCGGCTGGTTTCCAGGTTACGCGTCAGATCGTAGTTGAAGTTGGCGACGGTGCCGTTGAAATCGGTACGGGTCGCAACGTTGCCATTGGCGTCATAGGTCATCGATCGCGACCGACTGCAATTAGATCCGCACGTTTCGGAGATCATGCCGGCTTTGGCAATACCGTTGACGATCTGTGATGAATACGTGCGACTGGCTCCGCCCGCATCGGTGGCGATGCTCGTGGTCAACGAGGGATAGCTGAGCGTTACTTTCTCTATACCAACCGCATGTTCAGAAGTAATGGCATTACCTTGACTGTCATACGACCAGGTGGCGAAACGATTGCCGTTTTCATCGATAATGCCGGTCAAGGCGCCGACAAAGGCAGTGTTTTCGTATACGTATTGGCGAGAGTGGCCGTCCGAGTAAGTGACGGTCGATAAATTGCTATTGCCATCGTTTGTATAGCCATAGGAAATATTACCGCCATCAGGGGTGCCAATCGCCGATAAATTGCCCGCAATATTATAAGTAAATGTGAGTTGACGTCCGAAGCCATCGGTGACACTTGATAGCTTGAATTGGCTATTGTTGTACTTGTATTGCAGGGTCTGCACCAGTCCTGCGTGATTGGTAATGGAGACTAAGTTTCCGATCGAATCATAACGTTCTACTTCGTCGTTTTCGTTTATATAGGTCCAGCCTATGGTGTTGCCGCCGCCATTGATATTGATTTGCTGGGTTAGTGTCGTCACCAATTGCCCCAGATCGGAGGCCCACACACCATTGGTTTTTGTGAAGGTGCGCGTCTTGCTGTCACCCCGGTATAGCGTTGCTGTGATTGTCGCCCCGGAAACCGCCACGAGCGTCCTGTCATAACTATGCCTCCATCCGAAATCCACAGGTGACTTGGTGTACATGCCATCCACTGTCGGTGCCGCTGCAGCGCTTCCGCTTGAACTTGGAGGAACGAAAACCGTCCATACAGTGCTGCCGGAGTTCGCTGCTGCCGACCCAACAGGTGAACCAGGTGCCATGCCAAAACTGTTATAGACCCTCTCCAATACGATTGGGAATGCGCCATCGCCTTTGTAATCAAGTTCTATTTGATATTTGTTACCCACCAGAGGATTGATCGGATTGCCTTCGCAAACCGGGCATCGCCCTTTGTTTAGATTGGGATCCGGGGTCGTCGGACTAGCGACACCGCATGAGGCTCCGGATTGAGGAAAACCTGGCGGGCAATATAATCTTTGCACGGCGTTATATCCCCATGCATAGGGGCCTGGCTTATATGAACCGCAAAGAAATGTTGTATTGCAAATTCCATCGCTTGTTGAATTTGGAGTTGCAACCGGATTTACACTGTAGACGGATTTTGGAGATGCATCGCAGATATAGCCGGCATCCGCTACACCAAATCCCATGCATGCGGCATAAGGTGTATCCCCTTTATAACCGTTGGAATCATAGGCGATCTTATTTGAAGGAGCGATCTGTGCTTGCGTCAGAAATGGCACAGCGAAGATAAAGATCGCAAGCACCCAACTCGTCAGATGACGTTGATTAATTAAACTCAAAATATATTGCACCCGTACGCCTGAGAAGACGCTTAGGTCTTGGTCATGGCGCTTATCGCATGAAGATATCAATGCTGGCATTTACGCGTTCCCCGTTCGGTCATTTGAGCAAAGCGCAAGCTTATTGCCGTTATCTAACTGACTGCTGGAATACGTAGCCGAGATTGCCAGAGTGACAGTGGACCTCGCATAGATCAAGTCGTGTTTATTTGTAAAACATTCGCTCATAGTCCATTTCCTGTGATTTGTTGTAAGCGATTCAAGGCGTTATAGACGCGGGTGGTTTGACGTGCCAGGGAACCGCTGGGATCCTTGATTTGTTCGTTGGTGCGGTGATCATCATGATCACGCAGCACATGCACACGAACATCCACCTATGCGTAGTTTTCAAATTCGACAGATAATTCGAGGTGTCCAACATAAAATCAATGTTCGTAGTCATTTCAATACGCTCCACCACCGCTGCCGATAATGCCGATAGGGTTTTCGTACTTTCCAATTCCATCACGACCATCCCGTTTATTCACTCGTAAGTCTTCCCAGCACAGCGTTGCCATCGGGTTTTGTCTCTTTGGTATTTTTATCTGGCCAAGAAACAGAGCCCTATTTGGAGCAGATTCACAGCTTACAATCCACTTTGTTTTCTTGTCGCAAGCAATACGAACTTACATTAAGTTACATGTGGCCGTGCGAATGTATTATGCTCAAGAAATATTTGCAATCCAGAAAGCAATTTATTGCCACACTGCACATTCATGGACAATCAAATAACAACACTCCGTTACATCTCCTCCCTATTTATTGCCCTCCTCCATTAAAATGCGGCAGTAAAGCAAGATTTCCCCACAGAAAACTCCCCCATTCACATGCGCAACATCCGGTACCTGATCGTCGAAATAAGCTGCTTGAGCATGGCGTTCTGGGGTTCTGCACATGCCGCCGACATCTACAAGTCCACCGATGCCAACGGCGCTGTCCGCTACGCCACCCAAGCCCTCGATCCGAGCTTTACCCTGATTTTTAAGGACACCCCGGCTCGTGCTGCCGGTAAACAGGCACGCCCCGTTACCCAACAAGCGCTGAACCTTGAGCCGCTGATCCAGGAGATGGCGCAGAAACACACCGTCGATGCCGCCCTGATCCGCGCCGTCATCGACGTCGAATCCCGCTTCAATACTTCAGCGGTTTCCAGCAAAGGCGCCGTCGGTCCGATGCAGTTGATGCCGGCCACCGCCCTGCGCTACGGCGTCACCGACCGTGCCGATGTCGCACAAAACCTCAACGCCGGCGTACGCTATTTGAAGGATTTGCTGTCGCAGCACCATGGCAATGTCGCATTGGCGCTGGCGTCCTACAACGCCGGCGAAGGGACCGTTGCCCGCTATGGCCGGCGCATTCCGCCCTACCGGGAAACCATGCTGTACGTCCCTGCCGTTCTCTCTTCCATGCAAACCGCTCAGAATGCCTTACCCCAATGATTAATTTCCCATTGCCTGTTGCCAGCAACGCCCGCCGCTCTACCTCCATCCAACCAGCCCATCGTCTGCACCGCCAACCCGGCTTTACCTTGCTGGAACTGCTGGTGGTCATCGTCATCATTGGCTTGCTGGCTGCCTACGTCGGCCCTAAGTACTTTTCCCAGCTGGGCAAATCCGAAGTGACAATCACCAAGGCGCAAATCGAGGCATTCGATAAAGCCCTGGATACCTACCGGCTCGACGTCGGCCGCTATCCGACGACGGAAGAGGGATTGGCGGCGTTATTGGTAAAACCGGCGACGGCCGCCAACTGGAACGGCCCCTATCTCAAGAAGGAAGTGCCGCTGGATCCGTGGGGACATGCTTACCTCTACCGCTCCCCTGGCAGCAAGCGCGATTTCGAGGTGGTCTCGTATGGCAAGGATGGCCAGCCGGGCGGTACCGACGAGAACGCCGACATCACCAATTAATCCGATTTATTTGTCTTTCCCTTCAGTGCAGCCCTTTCCATCACGAGCTTTCTATGCGGTATGACGTACGGGCCCTCTCTGCCGACCACGTGATGGTGCAACTCACCGTGGACGCCAATGACGAAGCGGATGCGCGCCGTCAGGTCGACGCGCGCGGCTTGTTTACGGCCACCATCAGTCCGCTACGCGCATCCGGCATCAGCTGGTTGATGCCGCGGGGTCCGGGCGCCGCCCGTTTCTCGCTGGTGCTGTTCAGCCAGGAATTGCTGGCGCTGTTGACCGCAGGACTCAGCATTGTCGAAAGCCTGGACGCCTTGCTGGAAAAGGAAACCAATGCCAACACCCAGGGCGTCTTGAACCGCTTGTTGAACGGACTGCGCGAAGGCAAGCGCTTCTCGCAGGTGCTGGCGGAACAAAGCGATTTATTTCCCCCGCTGTACATCGGCATCGTCAAAGCCGCCGAGGGCACCAGTGACCTGCCGCGCTCGTTGACGCGCTTTATCGACTATCAGCAACGGATCGACAGCGTACGTAACAAGATCATCAGCGCGGCGATTTATCCGCTGATTTTGATGATCGTGGGCGGTGGCGTATCGGCCTTTCTGATCGGCTATGTGGTGCCCCGCTTTGCGGAGGTCTATCAAGGCACCGGCCGTAAATTGCCCTGGCTGTCGCAACTGCTGCTTGATTGGGGACAGTTCGCGGCCACGCACACCCAGACGCTCGTCATTGGCGCCCTGATTGCCTTGCCGGTATTGTTTTTGACGCTGCGCCACTTCCTGGCCCGCGGCGGCGTCAGCAAGCTGATGCATCGCCTGCCTGGCATCGGCGAGCGCGCCCGCATCTATGAACTATCGCGCCTGTATCTGACCTTAGGCATGCTGCTGGAAGGCGGCATTCCCATCGTCTCGGCCATGAACACGGTGCACGACATGGTGTCGCTACAGATCCGCACAGGCCTGTCGCACGCCCGCGAAGCGATCCAGTCCGGCGGCTCGCTGTCGGCCGCTTTTGAGGCCAACCAGCTGACGACGCCGATTTCGCTGCGCATGCTGCGCGTCGGCGAACGCTCCGGCGAGCTGGGGCAAATGCTGACCCAGTCGGCGGCGTTCTACGATGGCGAGATCAGTCGCTGGATCGACCGTTTTACCCGCACCTTCGAACCAATCCTGATGGCCATCATCGGCATCATTGTCGGCGGCATCGTGGTGTTGCTGTATATGCCGATCTTTGATCTGGCAGGGAGTTTGTCATGAACGCTGCCGTTCCATTACCCACCCTGCCCGCCATCGATGTCGCCCTAGTGCAGGATGCGCGCAAGCGTGCCGTGCTGTCGCAACGCTCGTTCATCGTGGAGCTGGCATCCCTGACCGGTTCGGAACCGCGCTCGCTGGTGGCAGCGATTGCGCTGCAATTCCACATGCCGATGATCGAGACGGCCGACATGCTGGCGATGACACCTGCCTTCGACCTGCTGCCGCTGTCCAAAGCGATGCACCGGCGCTGCATCCTGCTGCGCGGCCCGGACAACACCTTGATTGGGGTCATCCCCGACCCCTTCGATACCGATATCCAGACCTGGCTCGATGTGCACGCCAAGGGTCATGTCGACTATCGCCTGGCCTTGCAAGCCGATATCCAGGCCTGTTTATCCAAGCAGGAAGAGTCGGCCCGGGCGGTGGACAACCTGGTGCCTACTTCCACCGACAGCCGGCGCGACAATAAGACCGCTGCCTCCCTGTCGTTTGCCTCCGTCAGCGCGGTCGCCAGTCCTGCTGTAAGGCTAGTCAATTCGACGCTGTACGATGCCTTGAAGGTCGGCGCCTCGGATATTCACATGGAAAGTACCGCCAGCGGCCTGGCAGTGAAATACCGGATTGACGGTGTGCTAGACCACGCCACCTCCCTCAACGATGTGGAAGTCTCCGAGCAGGTGATTTCCCGCCTCAAAGTGCTGGCGGAACTTGACATTGCCGAGCGCCGCGTGCCACAGGATGGCAGCTTCCGGGTGGAGGCTGCTGGACGGGAGATCGATCTGCGGATTTCCATCATGCCCAGCATCCATGGCGAAGACGCCGTGATCCGTATCCTGGACAAGCGGGCCATGATCGAAGCCTATGGGGCCTTGACGCTGGAAGCGCTGGGCTTCGATGCGCCATCCTTGGTGACCTTGCGCATGCTGGCGGAAGAAGCTTATGGCATGCTGCTGGTGACGGGTCCCACCGGTTCCGGTAAGACCACCACGCTGTATGCAGCGCTGACTGAAATCCACAACGGCCGCGACAAGATCATCACGATTGAAGATCCCGTCGAGTACCAGTTGCCCGGCATCCTGCAAATCCCCGTGAACGAAAAAAAGGGACTCACCTTTGCCAAGGGCCTGCGCTCGATCCTGCGCCACGATCCAGACAAGATCATGGTCGGTGAAATCCGGGACAAGGAAACGGCGGAGATCGCCGTGCAATCCGCCTTGACCGGCCACCTGGTGCTGACCACCGTGCACGCCAATAACGTGTTTGACGTCTTTGGCCGTTTTACGCACATGGGCATCGATCCCTATGCCTTCGTCTCGGCCCTGAACGGCATCTGGGCGCAACGCCTGATCCGCCTGAATTGTCCGCATTGCGCCGTGCCCTATTCACCGTCGGATGCCGAACTGGCGCGCGTGCACCTGACCAGCGCCCAGGTCAAAGACTATCAGTTCAAGCAAGGCACAGGCTGTGGCGATTGCCGAGGCACTGGTTACAAAGGCCGCAAGGCGATTGCAGAAATATTGACCTTGAGTGATGAAATACGTGAAATGGTGATTGAAAAAAGCCCGATCCGGCAGATCAAGGAAGCGGCGCGCCGCAACGGCACCCGCAGCCTGCGGGAAGCGGCATTATCTCTGGTACGCAGCGGCGACACCACGCTCGATGAAATCAAACGCGTGACGCTCCATGCTTGACTGGTTCACGGATCGCCTCCATATCGGCCTGTCGCGCCAGGGCATCGCGGTATTGCATGCCAAGGGCGGCCGCCGCCCAAGCACCACCGTGCTCGCCGACCACGCCTTTGCCACCGATGTCGCGGCCTCGCCGGAACAATTACTCGATGAAGTCCGCCAGGTGCTGGCAAATATCCAATGCCCGCGCCTGCCGACATCGGTCGTGTTATCGAACGATTGGGCACGGTTCTGGACCGTGACGCCGCCGGTCAATGCGGTACGTTTGTCCGATTGCCAGGCAGCGGCCCAGTTGCGTTTCCAGGCCTTGTTTGACGCGCCCCTTACCGGCTGGCAGATGGCGGCGGACTGGCAGATCGATGCACCCTTCCTGGCGTGCGCCATCCCCGACACCCTCCTCTCCCCTTTGCTGCAAGTGACGTCGGCATATCGGCTACGTTTAATCGAAGTGGCGCCGCAATTCATCATCGGCTGGAACCGCTGGCGCTCGGCGCTGCAGGCGGGAGTATGGTTTGGGGTAACGCATGACGACACCATTACGTTTGCAGCGATGGACAAAGGACAGCTTTGCACGATGCGTTCGGTCACCCGTCAGTTGCGCGACAGGGAACGGCATGGCTGGTTGCAGGAACAGCTCACCCGTGAAGCGTTGCGCCTGCAACTCCCGGCACCATCGGCGATACAACTCTGCGGACATCGATCCACTTCATGGAGCAGTTCTGCCAGCGATGACCTGGCCGTCAGATGGCTGGGGACGCAGCCCGTGCATGCAGGCCATCCATCGCCTTCCACCCAGGTGATCCTGGCCCACACCGGGGTGCGCCGATGATGAAAACGATTCGGATCGATTTTGCACCGCGTTCGCTGGCGCGCACCATCTCCCGCACCGGTTGGCGCAGTTGGCTCTGCGGCGCGTTGGCATTGGCACTGTGCCTGAGTGCTATTGCCATGACGGTGCGTCTGACGCAACAGCAACAACGCCAGCAAGCGCGCATTGACAGCGTGCTGGCGCAAACGAAGCAGCGCACGGCTGCGCAACCGGCCGCGCCCAAGCTCGTGGTGTCAGAGGGACAAGCCACTGCCGTCAATACCGCCATCCGGCAACTGAATTTGCCGTGGCGTGACCTGTTTGAGGCCATCGAGGGTGCCACGCCGACATCGATCGCCCTGCTCTCGCTGGAACCGGACGCCAAGCGGCAAGTGATCAGGGGACTGGCCGAAGCCAAGAATAGCGACGACATGGTGGACTATATCGCCCAGCTGAAGCAGCAGAAGCTGTTCACGGACGTGGTTTTGAATCGCCATGAAATGAACGACAAGGACGTCAATCGGCCGCTCCGCTTCCAGTTCCAGGCGCAATGGGGGAACCGGCCATGAGTTCCGTTTCACTGTTACAACTCGGGTGCCGACTGCGCCTGGCGCTCATGCGCATCGGTCTGGTGCATAGTTTCATCGGCTGCGCCCTGCTGCTTGGTCTCATTGGATGGTTGTGGGTGATCCCACAGCTGCGCGCCGATGCCGATGCGCAGCAAGTGGCGCTGGTGCGCGCAAAGAGTACCTTGGCCGCTCCCCCGGCAGCTGCTGCCGTGCCGCCACAATCTGCTGCAGAAAGTCGTCTTCAGGCATTCTATGCAGCCCTGGCGCCAACGGCAGATGCTGAGCAGCACATTAAAACGCTCTTCGCCATCGCGGATCATCAGCATTTGCAACTGAATCTGACCGACTACAAGATGGCCGCGAATCCGGATGGCCATTATCGGAGCTATCAACTGCAATTTCCCTTGTCCGGATCGTATGCAGCGATACGCCAGTTCTGTGAACAGCTGTTGCGGGAAATGCCGTTTGCATCATTAGACGAAATCAATTTCAAGCGGGATACCATCAATAGCGCGAAACTCGACGCCAAATTGCGCATCACGCTGTACCTGGCAAATAAGCCTGAATCCAGTCAAGCGTCTGCGGCGAAGCAGGAGGTGGCGCGATGAAGCGACGTCACCTGCTCATGGTAGCCGGACTGATCGGCTCCGGCTGCCTGGTCGTCTTTGGCGACAAGACGCCAGCGACCTCGATTGCCGAGCCGGTGGCGCGGCCGGTGCCGGCACGCTCTGCCGTTGTAGCCACAACTGAGGAGGCAACGGATAAATCCGATAAGGATAGCCAGCGCACGATACTCGCGCTGGTGCCACGCAGCGTGCTGCTGGATCGCGCCGACATCGCGGCAGACAACACCCTGTTTGGCAACCAGACCTGGACGCCACCGCCTCCGGTAGTAGCGCCCGTCAAACCGCCTCCGCCGCCACCGCCCATGGCGCCGGCATTGCCGTTCACCTATATCGGCAAAAAGCTGGAAGGCAACCATTGGGAAATCTACCTGGCGCAGGGTGAACAAACCGTGATTGCCCGCGAAAAAGAGATCATTGGCGGCCTATACCGCGTCGACGCGATCAAGCCCCCCGTGATATCACTGACCTATCTGCCATTGAAGCAGGTTCAAACACTTACTCTTGAAGGATTCGACTGATGGCAGGTCGTCCGTTTTTTTTATTGTTTAGTTCTCCAGCATCGCTACGCGGTGTCGTGCCGGCACGGCTGACCCCGTTCGCTGCTGCGGCCTTGTGCCTGCTGACCGGTGTCTTGCTGTCTGGGTGTGCTGCCCAAATGAGCTATCGCGACGGCAAGGAATTCATTGCCCACGACAAGATCGAGGAAGGCCTGGCCAAATTCCAGGAAGCCAGCACCCAGGATCCGCAGAATTTCGAGTATCGCGTCGCCTACCTGCAAACGCGCGAACGCGCCGTCTCCGGTTACTTGAGCCAGGCGGATCGCTTAGCGTCGGCCGGCAAGCGCGCCGATGCAGAAAAACTGTATCAGCGAGTACTAGCGCTGGACGCCAGTAGCGAGCGGGCACAGGATGGCCTGCGCAAGCTCTCGATGTCGGACCGCCATGCTGTGCTGCTGAAGGAAGCGCAGGCCGCCTGGGCGAAGAAAGACAGTGAGTCCGCGCAATTCAAGCTGCGCACCATCTTGAATGAAAATCCGGACGATGCCGGCGCCCAAGCGTTTCGCCGCATGATGTCGGAGGCGCTGGTCAATCCGCCGCTGGAGTCGACCTTATCGGCCGCGTATAAAAAGAAGATTTCCATTGAATTCAAGGACGCGGCCTTGAAACAGGTGTTCGAGGTGATTGCTCGTACATCGGGCTTGAATTTCCTGTTCGACAAGGATGTCAAAAGCGATCAAAAGACCTCAATCTACTTGAAGAACAGCACCATCGAATCGGCCGTGCACTTCATGCTGCTCACCAACCAGCTGGAGCAGCAGGTGCTGGATGCCAATACGATCCTGATTTACCCAAACACCTCGGCAAAGCAGAAAGACTACCAGGAGATGGTAGTCAAAACATTCTTCCTGACCAATGCCGACGCCAAAACAGTCGCTGCGACCCTGAAAGCCATCCTCAAGACCAAAGATGTCGTCATCGACGAAAAGCTCAACATGCTGATCATGCGCGACTCGCCCGAGGTTATCAAGCTCGCAGAAAAGCTGGTCGCCTTGCATGACGTAGCAGAACCGGAAGTCATGCTGGAAGTCGAGATCCTGGAAGTTACCCGTACGCGGCTGCAGCAGCTGGGGATTCAATGGCCCAGCAGTTTGACGCTGACCCCGCTGTCGCTGAGCGGCAATGCTTCCAATGCCCTGACCATGCGCGATCTGGGGCATCAGAATTCCGGCACGGTCAGCGTCGGCAACCCCAACGCCGTGGTCAATGCCAACGTGACCGATTCGGACGCCAATCTGCTGGCCAATCCCCGCATCCGCACCCGCAACCACGAAAAAGCCAAGATCCTGATCGGCCAGCGTGTGCCGAATATTACGACGACCGCGACCTCGACCGGCTTTGTGTCCGAGTCGATCAACTATGTCGATGTCGGGCTGACCCTGAATGTCGAACCGACCATTTACCTGGACAACGATGTCGCCATCAAGGTCTCCATGGAGGTCAGCAACATCATCAGCCAGATCACCACCAAAGGGGGATCCACTGCCTATCAGATCGGTACCCGCACCGCCAGCACGGTCCTGAGCCTCAAGGACGGCGAAACCCAGGTATTGGCGGGCTTGATCAATGATGAAGACCGGCGCGGCGGCAACAAGCTGCCAGGGATCGGGGAGATCCCGATTCTGGGACGCCTGTTCGGCACCTCGTCCGACAACAAGCAAAAGACGGAAATCGTGCTGTCGATCACGCCGCATCTGATTCGCAATATCCAGCGGCCGGATACCTCGCTGTCGGAATTCCGGTCGGGCACGGACACCAGCTTCCGGGTACGTCCGGAAGGCGGCGGTACGGCCCCGGCAGTAATCAGCGGCCCGGCGGCAGGCGATGCAACGAATGGCATGCCAGCAGCAGGAGTCAGCGGCTTGCCTGCGGTGCCGCAGATCCCCGGCAGCACGCCAGCGGCGGCCGGCGCGGGTGGTGTTCCTGGCGCGGCATTGACTGGCTCCCAGTTGCAATGGCAAGGTCCGGCGCAGGTCAAGGCCGGCGGCTTGTTTGCGGTGCAGCTGATGATGCAGTCGGATCAGCCGGTCACCAGCTTGCCGATGGCGGTCAACTTTGATCCGCAGGTGCTGCAAGTGGTGAATATCACCGAAGGGGATTTTTTAAAACAAGGCGGCGCGCAAACCAGTTTTAATAGCAAGGTCGACAATGGCGGCAAGATCCTGATGACGGGCACGCGTTCCGGGGACGGCGGCTCCACCGCACTCGGCACGATTGCGACCATCAATTTTAAAGCGCTGACGACTGCCGATGCCGCCCAGGTGCAGCTGCTGACCCTGGCCGCCGTGGGCGCCAAGGGAAGCCAGGTGAACGTGCCTCTACCAAAGGCGTATCAGGTGCAAGTCCAGCCATGATGGCCAGCCTGCGCGCCCGTGGTTTCACGCTGATCGAGTTATTGATCACGCTTGCCATCCTCGCGGTCCTGGCTGGTGTCGCCGTGCCGCTGGCGCAAGTGGCGATGCAGCGCCATCAGGAACAGGAGCTGCGCCGCGCCTTATGGGAAATCCGAGGTGGCATCGATGCCTACAAGCGCGCCAGCGACGAAGGACGCATCCCCAAAGCGGTCGGCGCCAGTGGTTATCCGAGTACGCTGGCGATACTAGTAGAGGGACAGCCGGATCAACGCGATCCGAAGCGTTCCAAAATCTTCTTTCTGCGTCGGATTCCATCGGACCCGATGAATACGGACAACCCGGATGACCCGGCAGCGTCCTGGGGCAAGCGCAGTTACGCCAGCGAAGCCAATGATCCCAAAGAGGGGGACGATGTCTATGACGTCTATTCAACCTCGTCCAAGGTCGGCCTGAACGGCGTGCCCTACAGAAAATGGTGATGCCGTGATAGTTCACTTTCCATCGACATCGCACAAGAAGCTGGCCTCGTCATCAGGCAAAGCCACACTACGCCATCGCGGTTTCACGCTGATTGAATTATTGGTGGTCCTGGCGATTGTGGCCTTGCTGGCGACGATCGCCTTGCCGCGTTACTTTCAAAGCATCGATACGGCCAAAGAAGCCATCCTTCAAGAAAACCTGCGGCTCACGCGCGATACCATCGACAAATTCTATGGCGACACCGGACGCTATCCGGACTCGCTCAATGAACTGGTGCAAAAGAAGTATTTACGCGCCCTGCCGCTGGATCCGATCCTGGCCAGCAGCACCGCCTGGGTGATTGTGCCGCCGGACGACACTGCCAAGGGGAATGTCTACAGCATCAGAAGCAGCGCGCCGGGCAATAATCGCGCTGGCAAACCGTTCTCTAGCTTGTAGATCATGACAGCACTTCGCACCAGACACACACGAACGCCACGCTGCCGGCATGCTGGATTTACCTATCTGGGCGTGTTGATCATGGTAGCGATTCTGGGTATCGCCTCCGTGGCGTCCCTGCAAATCGGCTCGTTGCTGCAACGCCGTGCGGCCGAAGAAGAATTGCTGCGGATCGGCAGCGCATTTCAGAACGCCTTGATCGCGTACAGCAACGCGACCCCACCTGGACAGTCGCATGGTCCTCGCTCATTGGATGAGCTATTGAAGGATCCGCGCTATCCGGGGATACGTCGGTATCTACGGCAATTGTATGTGGATCCATTGACCGGGAAAAGCGAATGGGGCGTCGTAGAATCCCCAGAGAATAGCAGCATTATTGGGGTGTTCAGCTTGTCTGAAGCCACCCCAATCAAGATCGCCAATTTTGAATCAGAGTTTGCCGATTTTACGGGGAAAACGTCGTATCGGGATTGGCAGTTTATTGTGCCAGCAAATTTGCCTCACTAAGCCAAACATTATCTCGATGCTTATCTAAGCCTCCCTTCCAGACAGAAACGGGTTCCAGATCACTGAAAACCTGTTGATCGCATCATCCACACATTACTGGGACGCATTGGCATCCATGGCAGTCAAATGTAACTCCGAATTTGGGAGGCACGACATTCGCCCCTCACCCCAATTTTTATGCCTTCGAATTCTCTCCCCCCCCCCCCGAGAAATCTACTGGCAATCGCTAGCTCACGACGAGATTACCTAGAAGTTAGCAATACATCATATTCGTCGAGCGCTTCTCTAAGTTCATCTATTACATCGCGTCCATTTGCACCATCTATGCGAAGAATACTAATTAGCTCTTCATATAAAATTAGAGCTTCCTTTTTTTCTCCGCGATCTTTCAAGTGATCGGCAAGATCTTTTAGCGCTAAAGTATTTTTCGAATCTATTGAGAGAATTTTTTCGTAGCACGCTCTTGCCAAACTTAATTGAATATTACTTTGTGTTGTTGGGATTTCGTCAAATTCTGCCGAAATCCACAATTCAATAGTATTACCCTTTAATCTCAGAGCATCTATGTCGTCAGGAAACTGATTTAAAATTAAGTCAACAATTCTCAGCGCCGCTTCATAGTCACCAGACAGCGCTGCCATTTTCGCTTCTTCAAGCTTACTAATGCGGTCAAATTCCATTTAGAATGACCCCGCATTTGGATCAATTATTTCTCCGCCAAGGTCTTCGAACGCCTTACATGCCATCATATCCCCCGCCAGACATTGGACTCTTACGACTGCCATGGTAACTTCTTCAAGAAATGGTGGGCAAAAAGATTTAGTAAAGCCCCGCTTGGCCACTTTAATCCAACCTTTTAGAAATCTCTTCCGTACTGGCGATGCGCTCGGATCCTTGAGAATATCTTCAGCACGTTGGACGGCTGCGGATACTTCAGCTTTTGTACTATTTTTCGTAATTCCCGCTACCGCGGAATCACTACCGCCAATACTAGATTGGCCCTGAACTTTACTATTACCAGATTGATCAAAATACTTCACAGGATTTCCATCAACATAGCTATATGTATTCATACCCCCATTTAATCCAATCGGATCCGACTGAACATACCGTCCCAACTGTGGATCGTAATCGCGATTGATATTGTAGAAGTTGTTGGTCTCTTTATCATACAACTGCCCCGGAAAGCGTTGGTTGTAGGTGAAAGTTCCTAGGCTGCTCGGGTTCTGATCTGGGGGTTGTAGTCCAAACGGATCCGCGTTGTCCCAGCGCCAAACCATCTGATTGTCGGTTGCCTGCGTAATCACCCGTGGCGTATTGATGTGGTCCGCATAGACATAATAGATGTTGGTTGCGGTGACTTGGCTTGTTCCTGTTCCCGTGGTCGTTTGTTTCAGTACTGCGACAGGCAAGTCGCCCAAATACACCGTCTCCTCAATTGCCTGCTGATTAGAATCGTACTCGCCAATCAGATGACTTTGCTCGTCATATATGTAGCTATTGCTGCCAGTTGGAATAATGGAATTTTGTCCGCTTTTTTGAACCCGCTGATCTATACCGTTGTGTGTGTAATTGATTGTAATACCGGCAGCTGAGGCAGTCACCATCCGGCCGCGATCATTATAGGTATAGCTAATGGTGCCGTCGTTGGTCAGATTGCCCACCGCATCGTAGGTGTTGCTCTTCGCCGGTGTCGGCCCCGTCGTGGCCGTCAGCTGATTGCTGTTCGCAGCAATCGTGTTGGTGTAGCTGCCAGCACCGAAGGTGGCCTGGGTACGATTGCCGTTCTGGTCATATTGAAAGCTCTGGGTATTGGTACTGCTGCTGCCCGTGACGGAGTTAAGCCGGTCCAGGTTGTCATAGCCGTAGCTTTGGTTGAAGTTGGCCGGTGCGCTATTGCCAGTGCCCGTGCCGCTGTGGCTAGTCGCAGTGATCCGGCTGGCCGCATCGTAGCTGATCGTCCGGTTGGTGCCGTTGCTTAAAGCATTTCCCAGCGGGTAGCTGGTGACACGACCATCCAGGTCAATGCCCCTGGCATAGGTGTTCGTGCTGGTACTGCTGCTATTGCCCCAGGTCCAGGCATTCACAGGACCGAAGGCTTGATAGCCGATACCGGTCAATAAAGGGATGGTGCTGCCGGTATTGGTGCCACCACCGGTGGTATTGGTCGGATTCAGGGTCAGACTATTGATCCGCCCTGCCGCGTCATAGCCGTAGTTGATCCGGTTGCCGCTGGGGTAAGTGGTGCTGATCAATTTACCGGTGGTAGTGCCGCTGCTGCCATAGGCGTAGCTGAGCGTGCTGCTGGCGCCAGTGCTGCTGAGCGTCTGCACCTTGGTCAGCAAGCGGCCGAAGCCGTCATAGGCATAGGTGGTCTGACCGGAGCCGTCGATCATCCGGGTCAGGTGGCCGATAGCGTTCGGGGCGCCTGTTGATCCCCCATCGTATTCAAACTGGGTGGGAGTACCGCTGGCATAGCTGATCTGGGTCAGGCGGTTGAGGGCGTCGTAGCTATAGCTGGTGGTCTTGCCACGGGCATCGGTACGGGTCTTCAGGTTGCCGGCGGCATCATAGGTTTTACTGGTGCTGCCGGTATCGGGACTGGTGAGCGCGTTCTGGTTACCCAGGCCATCGACGGTATAGCTGGTTACCAGATTTCTCGGATCGGTGACGGTGCTGAGCTGGTCCTGGCCGTCATAGGTAAAACTGACGGTGGGGCTGGCGCCGCCTGCAGCCGGAACCGGTTGGACTTGCTGGATCAGGCGTCCCAGCGGATCGTAGCTTTGGGTGGTGATGTTCCCCAGGGGATCGGTGGTCTTGGTTCGATTGCCCATGGCATCGTATTCATAGCTGGTGGTCGTATTCTGGACCGCTTGCGCCTGTGCTGCCGTGCCATTCACGCTACCCAGCAGCGGGCTGTAGGCCAGCGTGAACAGGACCGCACTGGCCAGAGTCTTGATACTTGATTGTTTCCCCATGAAACGCCCTCTCATTGCACTGCTCCCGTGATTTGTTGTATACGATTTAAGGCATCTATTACACGACTGGTCTGACGCGCCAAGGCGCCGCTTGGGTCTTTGACTTGTTCACTGATCCGGTTACCCATGTTGTCCAGGGTATAGGCGATGCTGTTGCCGAGGCTGTCGGCGATGTTGGTCAGGCGATGGGCGGGATCGTAGGTGTAGCTGACCGTGGAGGTATTGGGCAGTGTGACCAGAGTCAACTGACCGACGCCGTCGTAGCCATAGGTGGTGGTCTCGACCGTACCGCCAGACGTCACCGTCTTGCCGGTCAGCCAGCCGCGTGGACTGTAGGTCAAGGCAGTCGTCGCGCCATTGGCATCGGTAATCAGGCCTACCCGGCCGTTGGCGTCGTAGTTCGACAAGGTAGTGACTTGGCCGACGGCGTTGGTGATCGTGCTCAGGTTGCCGCTGCTGTCGTAGGTATAAATCGTCTTGTCCGCCACATCGGTTCTTGGACCTGTGGCGGTCAAGACTTGGCCGACCGTGTTGTAGGTGTAGCTCCAGGTGCGTGCGGTACCGACCAACGTTGGCGACAAGCCTTGCGCACCAGTCGCATCACTTGTGGCTTGCACCGTCTTGCTCAGCAGATTACCGGACGTATCGTAGGCGTAGGTCGTCAACAGTTTCGGCTCAGCGATCTGCAATGGCAAACTGTAGGTGGCATGCCAAGCCGTTGTGATCGTTCTGGCCTGCGACGTGCCGGATGCTTCCACACGGCTGGTTTCTAGGTTGCGCGTCAGGTCGTAGCTATACGTGGTGACGGCGCCGTTGAAATCGGTACGAGTTGCGACATTACCATTCGCGTCGTAAGTCTTATTCAAATTACTCACTCCGCCGTTCTGACCGCCAGGCTGACTTAGATTTGTAAGGTGATTACGATCTAATAAATTTGCAAAATCAAAATTTTGTTGTGTCCCGAGAGGATTAGTTATGATCGCAGAAACAATATTTTCGGTGCTATCCAACGTGTACACCACGCCATATTTTTCTACGCCGCCAGCATGCTCAGATGAAATGGCATAGCCATGTACATCGTAGCTCCAGGTCGCGAAGCGATTGTTATTTTCGTCGACAATTCCCGTCAATAGCACGCTTCTAGTAGAGCCGTTAGTATATGCAGGCTCGTTGTACAAATAACTGCGCTTTTTGCCGTCAGGATAAGTTATCGAAGACAGTAAATTATTATTGTAGCCATAGGTATACACATCGCCGGCCGGTGATGTCAGGGTCTGAATTCGACTGTTTCCATCGTAGGTGAGATTTAGCTGACGACCAAACGCATCTGTTACCTTGATGAGTAAGCCCGCTTTGGGGGCAATATTGCTCGGTGTACTGGCGTCGCTATACGTTAATACGTGACTTTGCCCGTTACGATGTGTCACCATCAATAGTCTGCCTGCGGAATCGTAGGACTCAGTCGAATCGTCGTTTGCAACCGTATATTTCCATCCGACTAGTCCGCCATTTACATCCTTAACTGAAACCAGTTTGTCCATCACATCGGCATCAGCGGTCCATGCGTTATTCAACAATAAAAATGTGAATGCCTTTCCATCAGGACGTGTAATTACGGCTGTGGCAGGTTGAACCGTTACGTTCGCAAGGATAGAACGGTCATATTCGTGAGACCAATTGTAATCACTTGGATAAAACCTATAAAAACTCCAGCTTGGCGTGCTGTTATAGGTACGTTGGAATAAAAGAGGAAATTTGCCTTCGCTCGTAATATCCGTTTCCACTTGAACTTTATTGCCATTATGGCATGTAAGGGGATTCCCAAATTTTGCCTCACACGAGCCCGCAGGAGGGGCACCTGGTGTTTTAGGGGACAGCGTTGGTGCACTGCAGGAAGAAAATGGCTGCACCCAGGAATACACACTGCCGTCATGGAGATTGGTGACACTCTCAATGCACGAGGAACCGGAGGCTGGGATCGAAGAAGTAATCGCGCTGTAGGTGGAACTGCCCCCGACGCCAACTCTGGCCGCACACATTGCAGTAATCGTTGGAACACATGTGCCACCGGCAGTGTCATCCTTTATAAAACCGGCATGAGCAGCAATACTTGCGAATAACGTCACCGCGCAAATAGTCAAGCCGACACTTCTAGATTGCTCCTTTTGGTGCCGATAATAGTTCAATGCATTTCTCCCGTGATTTGTTGTAAGCGATTCAAGGCATCTACTACGCGACTGGTCTGACGCGCCAAAGCACCACTTGGATCTTTGACTTGTTCACTGATCCGGTTGCCCATGTTGTCGAGGGTATAGGCGATGCTGTTGCCGAGGTTGTCAGCAATATTGGTCAGGCGATGGGCGGGGTCGTAGGTGTAGCTGACCGTGGACGTATTGGGTAGCGTGACCAGGGTCAACTGACCGACGCCGTCGTAGCCATAGGCGGTGGTTTCAACCGTACCGCCAGACGTCACCGTCTTGCCGGTCAGCCAGCCGCGTGGGCTGTAGGTCAGTGCCGTAGTCGCGCCATTGGCATCGGTGATCAGACCTACCCGGCCGTTGGCGTCGTAGTTCGATAAGGTCGTGACTTGACCGACGGCGTTGGTGATTGTGCTCAGGTTGCCGCTGCTGTCGTAGGTATAGATAGTCTTGTCCGCCACATCGGTTCTGGGACCGATTGCCGTCAATACTTGGCCGACCGTGTTGTAGGTGTAGCTCCAGGTGCGCGCAGTACCAACCAATGTGGGTGACAAACCTTGGGCACCGGTCGCATCGCTGGTCGCCTGCACCGTCTTACTGAGCAGGTTGCCGGACGTATCGTAAGCATAGGTCGTCAACAGCTTCGGTTCAGCGATCTGCAATGGCAAGCGATACATCGCGTGCCAGGCGGTCGTGATCGTCCTGGCTTGTGAAGTACCCGAGCCTTCCACGCGGCTGATTTCCAGATTTCGCGCCAGGTCGTAATTGTAGGTAGTGACATTGCCGTTGAAGTCGGTACTGGTGGCGACATTACCATTGGCATCGTAGGCAGTCGAATTCGAAGCTGCACTGCAACCGGCACCACTAGGCTGACTTTGGCCAGTGCTTTTCACAACGCCGAGGACTGTTTGAAAATTATAGGTACGCGTGGTACCAAGCGGATCGGTGACGCTGCTTTGAGTAAAAAGGTTCGGATAACTCACTGCAAATTTCTGCACTCCCCCGGCGAGCTCTGTGGAAACTGCTTTGCCAGCGCTGTTGTACGTGATGATGGCATAGCGAGCTGAGTTTTCATCGGTTATCCCTGTCAATGCAACCTGCAAATTCGTGTTGGCAGTTTTATCTTGCTCGTTGTACCAGTAGGTGCGTTTCTTGCCATCGGGGTAGGTAACGGAAGTTAAGTTGTTGGCAGGCGAACTACCGGCCAGCATGGTAGAGCTAGCTTCATCATAGGCATAGCTATAAATGCCGCCGGCAGGATCGGTCATCTTGACCATGCGTGCGGCAGCATCGTAGGTGAAATTCAACTGCGCGCCAAAATGATCCGTAACACGGATGAGCAGGCCAGATTTTGGGGCAATATTAACTGGCGTACTGACATCGGAATAAGTCCATGTCTGTACCTGCCCATCCCGTGCAGTGCTAGTCTGCAAACGACCCGTTAAGTCGTAAATTTCTGTCGAATCATTGTCTGCGTTATAGACCTTCCAACTAGTACCATCATCGGTTTTAGTAACGCGATCGTTTATATCGGCAGCGGGGCTGAGGTTGCTTGTCGTACCGAACGCGAGCATCCGGCCATTGCCGCGTTGGACAGCAAAATCGTTGGCTAGTCCGGTTGGCGCATACGCGAAGCAGTATGGTCTTCCCGTTTGATTACCAGTCCCTGGATAGCATCCCGAATAAATAGAATTGGCATTTAGCACCTGTTGGGGAGCAGTAAAATCGACGCCAGCCACCTGGTAATTATTTACCCAAGTGTTTCGATCACTGCGGTAAGTACGAGAAAATCGCAAAGCGTTGGCACCACTGCCGGCATAGTCCGTTTCGGTAAGCTTTTCTATTCCTGTGGACGGATAGATTGGTTTCCCCAATGCAAGGCAACCCTGTGTTTCTGGTTTTTGTGTATTGGGATTGGGGGTGCAAGTTATCGTATAGTGGGGCGCGCCATCACCGTTAACTCCTGTATCTTTGCTGCATTCGTAGCTCGTGAGGACTGCATTCGCCTCATAGATAGTTGGGTCACCTGCAGTCACATAGTGCATATTGAAAGTTAGCGGCACGCCGTTGTACCATGCGCTTTGATTGGGGGGAGCGTACAAATCCAAAACTGTTGTGCCAGGATATCTCGCCATAAAATTTGCTTTGTTTATTTCAAATGCTTCTTCCGGCGTATCGTATTTTCCTTGTTTGTCCGCATCGGTCCACCAAGCATTTATATAAAACATATGTGGATTTGTATCGCGAGCATGAACCACGGACATGCTGATAAGCGACATTAATCCGAGCAAAGTCAGTTTAATTTGGTGCGATTGAATCAATTTTTTTAAATTCCATTGGTCATTAGTTATCTCAATTTCATTTCCATCGGCTCTCCTCACTGCACTGCTCCCGTGATTTGTTGTATGCGATTTAAGGCATCTACGACGCGACTGGTCTGACGCGCCAAGGCACCGCTTGGATCTTTGATTTGCTCACCGATCCGGTTACCCATGTTGTCCAGGGTATAGACAATGCTGTTGCCAAGGCTATCGGCGATGTTGGTCAGGCGGTGGGCTGGGTCGTAGGTGTAGCTGACCGTGGAGGTATTGGGCAGCGTGACCAGGATCAGCTGACCGACGCCGTCGTAACCATAGGTCGTGGCTTCTACCGTACCGCCAGACGTCGCTGTCTTGCCGGTCAGCCAGCCGCGTGGGCTGTAGATCAGTGCCGTGGTCGCGCCATTGGCATCGGTGATCAACCCCACCCGACCATTGGCGTCGTAGTTCGACAGGGTCGTGACTTGACCAACGGCGTTGGTGATCGTGCTCAGGTTGCCGCTGCTGTCGTAGGTATAGATGGTCTTGTCTGCCACATCGGTTCTGGGACCGGTGGCGGTCAATACCTGCCCCACACTGTTGTAGGTGTAGCTCCAGATACGCGCTGTGCCAACCAATGTTGGCGACAAGCCTTGCGCACCAGTTACATCACTCGTGGCCTGCATCGTCTTGCTCAGCAAGTTGCCGGAGGTGTCGTAGGCATAGGTCGTCAACAGCTTCGGCTCAGCAATCTGCAATGGCAAACGATATGTAGTGTGCCACGTGCTCGTAATAGTTCTAGCTAGTGGCGTACCAGATCCTTCAACCCTGCTGGCTTCCAGGTTACGCGTCAAGTCGTAGCTATACGTAGTAGGAGTGCCATTGAAGTCAGTGCGCGATGCAACGTTACCGTTGATATCGTAGACAACTTTGGATGAAGCCGCGGCACAGCCAGCTCCTCCAGGCTGCGATTGGCCGGTCGCTCTAATGGAGCCCAAGACGCTAGTAAAGCTAGTGGTACGTGCAGTACCCAACGGATCAGTGATAGTAGTACTGCTACCATCGGAACTATAGGTCAACTGATATTGATCGACGCCACCGGCGTGCTGCTCCGAATAGGCTTTACCCTGAGCATTATAAAAATAGCTGGCAAAGCGGTTACCATTCTCATCAACCATCCCTGTCAGTGCGTGCGGTTGATTAGTGCCGTCGGTGTATGCCTGCTCGTTGTATAAATAAACTCTGCTCTTGCCGTTAGGGTAGGCAATAGAAATCAAGTTGTTATTCGCATCGTAGTTGTATTGATACAGTTCACCGGCTGGATCGATCATCGTAACAATACGATTTCTACGGTCATAGGTAAAATTCAACTGACGCCCAAACGTATCGGCCACGCGAAGCAGCAAACCAGCTTTGGGGGCAATGGTAGGCGGAGTGCTGCTATCGCTATACGTTAGGTTCTGGATAAGGCCCTCACGATCCTGAAGCGATATCAGCCTGCCATTGGCATCATAGATTTCAGTTGAGTCGTTAATTGCAACTTGATATTTCCAACCGGTCAGGACCCCGTTCGTGTCAGTAAATTGAGTCAGCTTGTCCATGACATCCGCATCTTGTGCGATATAAACATTGCCGTTGACAGTAAAGCTATTGGCAGTACCGTTCGGACGGCCGATGACAACAACCGCAGTATTGTCGAGAGTGACGCCGACCTCGATAAAACGGTCATAGTCGTGACGCCACGCATTCCCCAGCGTGGTAACAGCGCTTCCGTTTTGACTATTATATTGGCGTCGAAAAAGCATATGGCTGGACGCAGCCGCTATGTAGTCGATGTCCGACCAATATTTGTTCCCAGTGCCGGCGTGAATCGGTTGTTTGGTGCCGACTGGGATTGGGCATTGAGCCGGCGGGCCGTTGTCCTTACTACCTTGGCACTGACCTTGCAGGTGAATCTGTCCAGCAGGACAAGCGCACACTTGGGGATCGTTTGTGGCTTGACTCCCCTCGGGGCAAAAAGGAACCTGCTGCTGATTACCTAGCACACCCTCATCACCGTTATATTGACTTTTGCCAATCATTTGCCAAACGGGATAGCTGGACAAAACTGAATACGCATAGTTGTAATGCCATATTTGTCCTGCTGCGCAATTTATCGCACTAACTCGCTTGCTTGCGTAATATGCTCCAGCAGTTTCCAGATCAGAATAGGATGTTTTTTCATTGTAGGCACCTGGATTACCACAATCGGAATACTCCAGCGTACCTACAAAATTGCTCTTAGCTGGAAAAGTACTTGTACGCGCATGCGCAACCGATATTACCGCCAGCAATAGGGCGCACAAAACGGCAATTTGATAAACGATTGAATATCCATCTTGTTTCACTTTACGATACACGGTGTCTTGAATTACAGATCGGTATACGCGATTATGTTTTTGGTGGATCTGCCCTACCGAATTCCTCAGATAACCACTCATAGACCATTTCCTGTGATTTGTTGCACGCGATTTAAAGCATCCACCACCCGACTGATTTGACGAGCTAAGGCGCCACTTGGATCCTTGACTTGCTCACTAACACGGTTACCCATGTTGTCCAGGGTATAGGCGATGCTGTTGCCGAGGCTGTCGGCGATATTGGTCAGGCGATGGGCGGGGTCGTAGGTATAGCTGACCGTGGAGGTATTGGGCAGCGTGACCAGGATCAACTGGCCGACGCCGTCGTAGCCATAGGTGGTGGTTTCAACCGTACCGCCAGAGGTCACCGTCTTGCCGGTCGGCCAGCCGCGTGGACTATAGGTCAGTGCCGTAGTCGCGCCATTGGCATCGGTGATCAGTCCTACCCGGCCGTTGGCGTCGTAGTTCGACAGAGTCGTGACTTGACCGACGGCGTTGGTGATTGTGCTCAGGTTGCTCGAGGGGTCGTAGGTATAGGTGGTCTTGTCGGCCACATCGGTCCTAGGGCCAGTGGCCGTCAATACCTGGCCGACCGTGTTGTAGGTGTAGCTCCAGGTGCGTGCTGTGCCAATCAATGTCGGCGACAAGCCTTGCGCACCACTCGCATCGCTAGTGGCTTGCACCGTCTTGCTGAGCAGATTGCCGGAGTTGTCGTAGGCGTAGGTCGTCAACAGCTTCGGTTCGGCGATCTGCAATGGCAAGCTGTAGGTAGCATGCCAAGCCGTCATGATCGTGCGTGCTTGCGGCGTGCCGGACGCTTCCACGCGGCTGGTTTCTAGGTTCCGCGTCAGATCGTAGCTGTAGGTGGTAACGGTGCCGTTGAAACCGGTACGCGTTGCGACATTGCCGTTGGCGTCATACGTGACGGCCGACGATGCAGCACCGCAACCGGCGCCGCCGGGTTGGCTTTGGCCGGTGCTCTTGATTGTGTTGAGGAAGGTTTGAAATGCATAAGTGCGAACCGTCCCCAGGGGATCGGTGACGGTGCTTTGGCTGCCAGGCTGCGTGTAGCCGATGCTGTATTTCTCGACGCCGCCGGCATGCTCGGTCGAAATTCCTCGGCCACTGCTGTCGTAATTGAAGGTGGCAAAGCGCACATTGTTTTCGTCAACGATACCGGTCAGTGCAGTCGGCAAGTTTGCACCGGCCGTATAGGCCGGCTCGTTATAGACATAGGTACGGGTCTTGCCGTCCTGATAGGTCACGCTGACGAGATTGTTATTGCTGTCGTAGCTATAGCTGATCGTCTTGCCGGCCGGGTCCGTCATCTGACTCACTCGGCTACTGCTGTCGTAGGTGAAATTGAGCTGACGACCAAACTGATCGGTGATGCGTAACAACAGTTCGGCTTGAGGCGCCATCGTCGTTGCATCCGAATAACTCAGCGTTTGTACCAAGCCTTCGCGGCTGGTAATACTAACCAATTTGCCATTGGCATCATAATTTTCCAGCGATTGATCTGCGGCGATACGGTATTGCCAACCAGTGGTGTTACCTGCACTGTCGGCTTGGCGCGTCAGGCTATCGGTAACATCAGCATCTGGGTGATATGCGCCACCCGTTAGGGTGAATGTCAGAATCTTGCCATCGTTGCGTTGGACGCCAGCATTGTTAGGGTAAGCACTGTTCGTCTGGACCATGCGCTCATAGTTGCTGCTCCAGCGCGCACCATAACGACCGTTACGTGTGCTATTGCCATTATAGGTGCGCTGCAATTGCACACCATTGCCTACGGCATTCAGATAGTCCGATTCCAGCTGCCGCTTGTTGCCGTTGCCATGGTTGATCGGGTTGCCATGTTCCAGTTTGCAAGCAAGCCCCGTATTTTCGTCGTTTGGCGCTGCACCAGGATTGTAATTACAACTGTTCTGATTCTCTGCTTCTGGCTTGCACGACGGATCGGCTGCAGGGGGAGCGCCGCAAGCAAACGTCACAGGATTAACAGCGTCAGGCAAATCACAACTGCCTGTGGGATCAGGAATACCTCTCTGGGCAATACCATTCATTGAATAGCACACACCATATTTTTGACCAGCCATAGCTCCCCAGTAGCCTCCGTGACTTCCTGGAAAACTAGACCACCCCCAATAGGCACAATTTGCAGCGGGTGTTGGGGATTGATCGAATTTCCAACTGGATGCTTGTGCAAATTTCTGGGTACTGATCATCGTTAGCCCAATGATTAGGCTGACAAATATCCGGCGGAATAGATGCCTCAGCATGACAACATTCTGACCAATGGGCGTGGAACTATTGTTCATTACTGCATTAACTGGTTTAGTCGTACTCAATCGCCTTGACAGCGTTTCAATACTTTTCACTTCCGTCATTTCCATCCCTTTATGCGCCCGAAACTAAACTCCCGTGCCACGCTGTCATCACGCCTCTAATGAGCAATTTTCTTTTACGCAACTAAGAAGCGGTATCAGATCGCGGAACAAGATCCTCTTTCTTTGAGCTGGCCCAGATTTTCTCAGACTCAATCATGCTCACCGCACATTAAGTTACATACGGCAACGCAAATGTATTACGCGAAAGCAATTCCAGCAATCCAAAAATCTCTTTTTATTGCACTGCACATTCATAGGCATTCAAATAACAACACTTTGCAATGTCTCTACGTTTTTTCGTCGAGAAAGAGGGAGAAATATCGGTGTGAAATATTAAATATCTGCGACAGGCTTATGTTGCAGCGGCAGTGTGGGCAAGTGAAACTGCGCTATATGTACCAGCGACGAAAAGCTGATTTTTGGACAGGCCTCGGGGAAAAGGTAACCTTGGTAACCTGTCCCGCTTGTGGCATGTAAGTGCCTGATTTATAGAGGAATAGCTGGTTACCTTTGAAAGGTAATCTTTGGTAACTCAACAGGTTATTTATCTCTAAGCTTTTGATATCTATAACTATTATTTTTTAGCTATATTACCTACCACTATGGTAACCAGATTACCTCGAAGTTACCTTTTATCGAACCCCTCAAAGCCTTACTTGACGAGGGTTTCCGAGCGATTTCCAAAAATATTACCAATGTTACCGTTTCCCCGAGTGGTACTTTATTTTCATGAGCGTAAGCTAACAGCGCCAGATATTTGCCGCACAAACGATGCAATATCGAGTGCTACTGATGCTTGGCAAACTCGCCTCTGCCAGCTGGAGTAAAAGAAAAGACCCGCTCTATTTGCAAGCAACCGAGAATGCATTAAAACGTTTCTCAGGCTATCGATTTTGGGCTTGCGGGTTAAGTGATTGATACAGGATTGATACTAGTGCGTCGTGGAGCCACTAGGCGCGCGAGGAGTATCCCCTTGAACTAACGAGACAATTAAATCCGCATTGCTCTATTTAACTGTAGTATGAATTTGTTTCGAAATAGCGACAACTTTTCAGCGCGTCTCACGCCATTTTTCAAAACTATTTACGTCATCCCCATTTTTTACGAGATAGATAATTAACTCATTGATTTTAAACAGAATCAATTTCCTCTCTCCGGCACCACGCGCTTTTTGAATCGTATTCCTGCGCCTGCCAGTCGTGCACACTACCGTCTCGATTCACGGCATACTTCGTTCCTTTGCGTGAAAACCGCTTCCGGCGCAACAATCCGGGCGCGTAATCGCACGTTCATTTCGGATCAAGCCCAGTGCATAACCACAAGCTGCCTCATTCCCTCAATGCCTGGGACGGCGTCGACACTATCCACCGCGATCTGCTAGCCAGCAAGGATCGGCTATACGATCCTTGCCAATTCGCCTGCACAGAACCGCGGATGGAAGCGGAAAGCGCCGAGTACGGCGCCTATGCCTTCGAGCTGAATGGCCTGGCCATGCGCTTTCGCACTGCCAAAATCACGCCCACCAAAACCGGACAATTCGTGACCCTGTGGAAGCGCGCCGGCAAAGGTCCGATCCAGCCGTACGACATGGCGGATGCAGTCGATTTTTTTATCGTCTGCACGCGCACGGAGGAGTTTTTCGGACAATTCGTTTTTCCAAAATCGTTGTTGCGCGCGCAGGATGTGGTTTCTGAAAACGGCGTCGGCGGCAAGCGCGCCATGCGCGTCTACCCGCCTTGGGACCGGGCTGCGAACCGGCAGGCGCAAAAAACCCAGGCCTGGCAGCTGGCCTATTTCCTGGAGCTGCCGCATAGCGGCGCCATAGACCACGAACGGGCACGCTTGCTCTATCGTCAAGAACGATCATAATTTCAAGCAGCAATCGTCAGGAGCGCGAGCGACAACAAGCGCCCGCCGCAATCGCTGCCGGCCATGGCGGCTGCGGCTTTAAAACCACATCCGGCATGATGGCGTCTCGCCGTGGCACTGGGGAACAGCCGATTTCTGTATCATTCCCCCATGCAAATGTTCCAAAGCATCAAATTCCGCCTGATAGGCCTCGGTATCCTGATTATCGTGGCCGGCATCGGCTTGCGCCTGTTTTTTGCGCTGCCCTTTGCCCAAGGCTTGCTGCGCGACGAGGTGGCGGCCCAGCAATTGTCAGTGGCGTCGTATGTGGCGCGCGACATCGGCCATAGCATCCAGGCACGCCGTGCGCTGCTCGCCGAACTGAGTTCGGTGCTGCCGCCGGCGCTGCTGTCGCAGCCGCAGCAGCTGACGGCCTGGCTGCGCGAGCGGCAGCGCATCAATCCCTTGTTCAACAGCGGCTTGCTGGTGGTGCCGCCGGACGGCAAAGGCGTGCTGGCGCAGTACCCGACCGTGCCCGGGCGCGAGGGCCTGGTCTTTTCCGACAGCGACTGGTTCCGCGCCGCGCTACAGGCCGATGCCCCCGTGATGGGCCGGCCGAAGCGCGGGCGCGCCAATGGCGAACCGATCCTGGTGATGGCGGCGCCGGTGCACAATGAGGCGCATCAGGTAGTGGCGGTGCTGGCCGGCGTGGTGGTGCTGAACACGCCCGGCTTTCTCGACCGCCTGCAGGAAACCAAGCTCGGCGTCAGCGGCGGCTTCCTGCTGGTGTCGCCCGCCGACAAGCTGTTCGTCGGCGCCAGCGATCCGGCGATGGTGCTGACGCCGACTCCGCCGGCCGGCATCAACCTGCTGCACGATCGTGCCATGACCGGTTACCGCGGCACCGGCATCACCGTCAACGCCAAGGGTGTGGAAGAACTGTCAGCGATGGTGACGGTGCCCGGCACCGGCTGGTTCGTGGTAGCACGCATCCCGACCGCGGAGGTATTCCATCCGATTAACGCCATGCTCGGCTTCTATGTGCGCAACACGCTGGCGATCGTCGCCGGCATGATCATCATCATGCTGCTGCTGTTGCCGCGCACCTTGCGGCCGCTGACCGATGCCGCACAGGCGATGCGCGAGATGGCCGACGGCAAGCGCCAGCTGGCGCCGCTGCCGGTGCAGCGGCACGACGAGGTCGGCGGCCTGGTGCTCGGTTTTAATTATCTGGTGGAACGGCTGCGCGACAAGGAAGCGGCGCTCAGGGCAAGCGAAGCGCGCATGGCGTTCATGGCGCACCACGATGCGCTGACCGGCCTGTGCAACCGGGCCATGCTGGAAGACCGCCTGCAGCAGGCGATGGCACGCGCGCAGCGCGACGGCTCGCATTTTGCCTTGCTGTTTTGCGATCTCGATGATTTCAAGCCAATCAACGATGTCTTCGGCCACGAGGCCGGCGACGCCATCCTGCGCCAGGTGGCGGCGCGCCTGCTGGACGAACGCCGCAGCACCGATACCGTGGCGCGCCTGGGCGGCGATGAATTTGTCGTCTTGCTGAGCGATCTCAGCGATGCGCGCGAGGGCGCGATCAGCGTCGCCCTGCAATTGCTGGAAGCGATCGGCATCCCATTCAATATCGACGGCCAGCTGTTCGAACTGAGCGCTTCGATCGGCATTGCCTTGCATGTGGAGGCTGGGATTTCCACTTCGCAGCTGATGTCACAGGCCGATATCGCCATGTATCAGGCCAAGCGGGCGGGAAAGAATGAGTATTGTGTGTTCGAGGAGTCGCTGGAGCCCTTTCGCGTTTAGCGCAAGGGCTGGCATGCTGCGGGACGGGCAAATTTTGCCCATGCGTTATCGCGATGCGCACGCATGGTACGCGTGGGCACAGATGCCCACGCTACGGTTTATTACTTGGCAGGAGCCGGTTTGCCATCCAGCGGGAAGGCGCAGACGAAATTCATCATCACTTCGGCGACGGATCCGGGAGCCGGTTTGACATAGGTGGAGTTTTTCAGGGCGTCGCTGTGATCGACCTTGGCGCCGCCGCCGTCGAGTTCAGCAAACAAGATTTCCTTGCTCAGGCGCAGGGTCTTGGCCTTGCAGTCGTACTGGGTGAAATCCTGGTAGGACTGGAAAGTCGCCAGCGCCTTGGGGTCGCCGTCGTTCTTGCGTGGTTCCTTGAAATTCCACATGGACCATACTTCGCGGATACCCTTGGTTTCCTTGATCGATGCCTGGTCCAGCTTCAGTTCGGAAGTATCGCTGGAACCGACGGATTGCCAGTCGGCGGCGTTGGCCGCTACACAAGCGAGGCCGAGAGTCAGGGTGAGCGCTAATTTCTTCATGTGGTTTTCCTTATAAGGTGCGTGCAAGGTTCGACTTCGCATAGTAAACATTAATTCCCGCCGTGAGGCGGCGAATTGGTAACAAAATGAAAATCAAAAAACCCCGCACGCGGCGGGGCTTTTTGTCAGCAGCGCTGATTTGCTGCTCGGAGCCGGCTTAGCCCTTAGGTTTCGACAGGCATTGCTTCATGAATGCCTTGCGGTCGTCGCCCTTTTTACCGCTGGCGTCGACATTGCATGACTTCATTTTTTCCTGCTGTGTCATGGGCGCGGCGGCTGCCGGCTTTGTGCTCAGGCAATCTTTCATGAAAGCCTTGCGGTCATCGCCCGCTTTGCCGGCGGCGTCCTTGTTGCAGGTTGCCATCTTGCTTTGCTGCGAATTTGCGGCAAATGCTGGATTAAAGATAAAGCAGCAAGCGAGCAGTGCCAGAGCTGACATTTTTTTCATGGTTTTCTCCGTTTCCAACAGTTGGGTTAGACCGCCTGACCGAATGCAGTAAGGCTTGCTGCATTACAGCACGAAAATTGTTGGCTGCCAATATATTAGCTATATGCATATGCGGCGTCGGTATAAGAATCGCTTGGCAGCGCCATCATACGATGATATTCATAAACAGAATGACTCGTATGTGAAACCGAAATTGGATTAGTCATTTCAACATCTCTATACTGCAATGCAACATAGAAGACGAAATGAAAGGACAAATGATGATCTCTCCTCCACTGCCGATGTCGGCACGTTCGATTGCACACGCAATGCAAGCACAAGCGCGCCTGGATGCACGCAAGTTCAGCAATAAAAGCGCCGTTCAGCAAGAACCAGGTCTGATCGACAAGATCCTGGCAATTTGGAGCGCGCCTTACAAAAGAATGGGCGGCTCTTTCCTGCGCTTCTGATACAGAGCGCCCGCTGTGCCAACCAGCCCTGCCGCCTGCGGGGCTTTTTATTGCCCGCAATAAAAGCGGAGGCGTCGAGTTACCCACAGAAATTGTGCGCAAGCCTGTTGATAACCTTGCCGCGGACAATCCAAGTGATTGATCTATATGGAATTTCAGCAACTGCATACGACCGGATCACATGGCGCCGCTTATAACTCGCTTGCGTTTCGGTTCGCCGATGCGCGACCTATATTTGCAAAAGGCAAAAAAAAGCCCGCTCACCTTGCGGTTGCGGGCTGAATCCAAACCTTAGGAGGTGTTGGAGGAGACAGGTACAACTATATGGCAACGCAGCATGCGTGTCTGCTTTATTTTCTTGATAACAGATATTTTATATCTATATATCTCTTGTCATTTGCGCGATTCGTTATGGCCGCGGCAGGCGTCCGCGCGCGCCTTGCGCATGGCGCCATCCTTGCAACGCATGACGCTGTGCGTATTTATGCGGCGACTGCCGTCGTAAAAAGATTCCTGGCGACGGTCGTTCCTGGCGTCCGGATGGCCTTCCAGCCCCATGCCAGGCTGCGGCCGCATGGGCGCATCCTGCGCATGCGCCGCAGGGGCAATCGCCAGCAACAGCGCCAGCATGCTCAATAGCTTCTTCATATATCGGACCTTTCGTAATGAATTCATCAACAAAGGAATTTCTGATACCGGATCATCGATTCAACGGCCTGGATTCGAGTCTTATCCAAGCCGATACGTTCCGTTCTCCAATGGCTTCTTATTGAGATTGAGCGCATAAGGCCTGATACAGCGCATCGCCACGCCAGGACTGCAAGGCAGTCCCCTCGGCGGCATGGATCAGCGCCGTGATGCGGCGATTGGCCGGGGCATCCTTGCCGAGCGACCGCGCCAGGCCGACAATCGCTCCATTCAGGTAGTCGACTTCCGTCAGGCGCCCTGCCCGCAAGTCTTCCCACATCGAGGAACGCGCTTCCGGATCGATTTCGAGCATGGCTGCGGCTACCCGCCTGAACAGCGCGTCGGGCAAGCGCAACAGCAGCGGCAGCCATTGCGGCGCGACCCGGGCGATTTTTTCCGGACGAATGCCGGCCGCGCGCAGCAGCCGCAGCGCTTCCTCGATCAGCAAGGCCAGGCAGCGCCGGTAGGCGCGTTGCGACAGCTCGGTTTTGAGCGGCAGGTCGGACAGCGCATTCACGGCATTATTCAGGTTCAGCAGCAGCTTGCCCCACTGGACGGCGTCGAAGCCGGCGCACAGCTGAATCGGCAGATGAGCCTGGCTGAAGACGGCTTGCCATGGCTCCAGCGCGGCGCTGGCTTCGACCATCAGCTGGCCGCCGCTGCCGCGATGAAAGCGGCTGCCCTCCATCTGCACCACGTTGAACGGCACCATGCCCGCCAATACCTGCCAGCCCGGCAAGGCGCTGCGCAACACGGCTGCATTGCCGACGCCGTTCTGCAGGCTGACGACCAGCGCCGACGGCCTGGCGTGCTGCGCGATAGTCGCGGCGGCGGCAGCGCTGTCGGCGCTCTTGACTGTGACCAGGATCAGCTGCGCATCAGTCAGCGCAAACGGATTCTCCTGGTAGGGAAAGCCGGCCGCGGCCAGCTGCTGCCGGCGGCCGTCGAGATCGCTCAGCAGCACGCCCTGGCTGGCGATCTGCTGGCGCATGCGGGCCCGGCCTATCATGACCACGTCGGCGCCGGCAGCATGCAGCGAGGCGCCGATATAGACGCCGATCGAGCCGGCGCCGAACACTGCGATCCTGGCCATCAATATGCGATGTGCAAGCGGCGATACAGGAAACCGAGTACGAACAAGGGACCGATCAGCAGGAAGCGCAGGTCATCGAAAAACGAAGGCTTCTTGCCCTCGATCTTGTGACCGACGAACTGCCCGATCCAGGCCAGCACGAACACCGTGATCGACAGCGGCAGCACCCACTGCGCCGGCAGCACGTAGAGCAGCGCCAGCATCGTCCCCGACATCAGCAGCATGCCGAGGGCGAACGGCACCGACAGCGAAAAGTAGTACAGCATGGCGGCCAGCGCGCCGGCCAGCGCTACCCAGGGATGGATCGCCCACAGCAAACCCAGCAGCGTGAAGACGATCACCGGCACGCAGATGAAGTGGATCACTTCATTCACCGGGTTCAGGTGGCTTTCGGAATATTTGGCGAGCAGGCTGTCGATGGCTCGCCCCGATTGCGCTTGTGAGGTCTGGTTCATGACGGTCTCCATTCTTGTCTTGGCATACGTCCATCTTAGACCATCATTTTTCCTCGCGCTTGAACGCAATCGCCATCTTTTGCAGCTCCGAGGGGACCACGCCGAAGGTATTGCGGAAGGTGCGGCTCATGTGCGCCAGGTCGGCAAACCCGGCGGCGTACGCGGCGTGCGTCATATTATCGCCGCGCGCCACCGCCTCCACCGCAGCCAACAAGCGCGACCACAGCAGATAGCGCGACAGCGACAGGCCGGTCTGCTGGCGGAACAGGTGGGTAAAGCGGCTGGCCGACAAATGCACGGCGGCAGCCAATGCAGCGCCATTGAGCGTATCACGCCGATGGGCGGCGATGGCGGCCAGCGCCTGGCTGATGCGCTGGTCGAAACCAGGCTGTGCGTGCTCGTGCAGCGCGCTGCAGGCCAGCCAGTCCTGGGTCAGCTGTTCGGCGCCTGGCAGGTCGAGGCCGCCATTGCGCGCTACAGCCAGGCCGTCGCGCACCGGCGCGAAACCCTCGGCATTTCCATAGTCGGCCAGCAGAATGCTTTGCGCCGCCGGCGAGCGTTGCGGCAATTCGATGAACAGGTGCGCCAGCAGCGTGGACTCGCAATGGATCTGGTGCGGCTGGTTGGACGAGAAAATAGCGGCGCGCGTGGTGGTCCACGGCAGGTCGGGCGACAGGCGCGCCTGGAACGGCGCATCCAGGCCCCAGGTCAGCTGGGTGGCGAAATGCGCGTGGAACTTCGAATCGATGCCGGGGCCGATCACGAGGGAACGGCCGCGCCAGAGAAACAGATGCGAGTGTTGCTGATTCATCAGTGTTGCCGTCCTCGCAGGAAAGCACGTCGGTGGACTGTAACAGCCGATCAGAATTTGTGGCAGGTGCAATTGCCCCAGCGGTACAGATGCATTTTGTGGAAGATGTGCTTGATCTCGTTCGGCACGCCGCCGAACAAGATTTCCGGCGCAGTCAGGCCGAACACCCCGAGGCTGATCGACGGCTCCAGCGCCACCACGGCATGCCAGGTGCGCTTGGGAATGAACAAGGCATCGCCCGCCTCCACCCTTGCATACAAACCCTGGGTCTTCTCAAATTCCTTGAGCTGTTCCGGCTGCTGGTCCAGGCGCGAGATATTGATGTCGCTCAGGATCGCGCCCCAGTCGAACTTCTGGGAGATGCACATGTGCGGCGTATTCTCGGGCGGGAACAGGATGAATTCCTTGCTGCCGCGCACCTGGCAAAACCAGTTGTGCGGGAAGTCGTAGTGCAGGCCGGTGACCGTGTTGGCCGGCCCCATGAACACGTACTCCCAGGTCCAGCGCCAGCCCGGCCACAGATCCTTGATCGAGAAATCGTGGCGCAGCGCCGGGAATTCGTCGAGGATATTCCACTGCGCCAGGTACATGCGATCCGGCTGGAACGACTGCATGTGCGACCAGTCGAGAAAGAATTTCTCTCCCGCAGACAACAGATGGCGCCGGCGGTCCGGCAGCAGGCCGACGTCGTCCGCGAGCGGCTCCCTGGCCAGCTGCGCCAGCTCCTGCAGATAAGGGCCGACCGGCATCACCGGCCGGTGCCGGGTCTGGCCCTGCTCCACCAGGCCGTTCTGGAATTTCACCTGCGGCTCGCCGCCGTCCTTGTAGCGCAGCGCCGCCATCTGTTCGAACGACCAGTTGTGCTGCGCCGGCCAGTTGCGCAATGCGCCTTTCACCAGCAACGGCCGGGTACGAGCGCCGAAGCCGCCGTCGCGCTGGAGCTGTTCGGCGTCGATCTGGTCGACTAGCTGGAAGGATGGGCCGCGGATCGGAGTCATAGAAAAATAAGCAGAAAGAAGAGCTGGCTGAATCCGCTAGTTTAGCAGGATGCGCCGGGAATTTTTGCCTGCGGCTTTTCCCCGGCCATGACCGTGCCGCACTCAGAAATTGCGGATATCGTCCTGGATCATGCGGATCCGGTTGTCGCTGTTGAGGCGGTTGATCAGCTGTGCCTGTGCGGCCTGCCACAGCTGGTCGCGGTCCATCAGGTAACCTTCGGTGCGATAGCCGTACCTGCCGTTGCCGGGCACGTCGCCGTAGTAGCTGATGGTGGTGCGCCGGCTTTCCGCCACCTCGTTATAGCGCAGGTCCAGGTTAGGCACCCGGGTCACCGAGAGATCGAGCACGATCTGCATTGAGTTTTCTTCCACCACCACCCGGCGGTTGAAACGATAGGTGCGCACCGCTGTCGTGCCGTCCTGGTTCTTGATGTCGACATTCTCGCTGACGGCTTCCACGTATTGCCGGACCTTGGGCGGATAGTAGAGGTAGGACGTGTTCAGGTACATGCCAAGGTCGGCCGCACCGCCGCTCTGGTACTGGAAGCGGGTGAAGCCGAGATCGAACAGCGCCAGCACGCTGCGGGTGATGTCGCTGGCGGGCTCGTTGCTGCTGATCTGCAGCACCACCGTGCCCATGGTGCGGTATTTGTCGGCCAGCGTTTGCGCGTCCTTGTAGGCGCCATGGTCGCGGTAGACCGTGTAGGCATTGTAGAAAGCCTGGCCGGCGTCGCGGTACATGGCGCGGCTGCGCTGCTGGTTGCGCGCCACCAGGTCCTGGCCCTGCTTGTAGAATTCGCCCGCGTCCTGGTTGTCGGCGGCGAACTTGTATTTGTCGGCCAGCTTGGCGGCGTCCTTGTAGGGGCCATACATTTGAAACGTGCCGGCGGCGGCGGCGAAGCCGATGGCTGCCTGGCGGTTATCCTTGACCGCCGCCGCGGCGGTAGCTTTCAGATAGTACTGGCCGGCCAGATTTTCGCGCAGCCCCCGTTCGGGGTAGCGATCTGGCAAATCGGTATATTTTGCGTAATAGCTTCTGCCCGCCAGCAAGGTGCGGATCTCCAGCAAGGCAGAATAGGCCGCGATCTTCTTGTCGTACTCGCGATCGGCGACATGCTGGAGGGTTGATTCGTAGCTCGATTCAATGATGCGGAAACGTTCGCGGATGCCATTGCGCTCATCGCTGTCGTCGTAGCCGGCTTTCTTGTATTTCTCATCAAGATAGGCAATTGTCGATTTGACACTGGCGATGTAATCGCCTTTTTCAAACTGCGAAATCGAGGTCGACAAGGAAGCGCAGCCGGCCAGCAGCGCGCAGCCCAAAAGCAACAAGGCAGATAAGGCGGTCCTGATTTTTTGCATGCATTTTCCTGTTAGTGGCTCGCGTTGCAGCAATGGCATGGAGCAATGGCAGATCTTAAGCGGAAGCAAAAGCGTGCGCAATCTTTGCAGGCGCCGCATAAAGAGGCAGGGAAAAGCTGCAGATAAAAAAAGCCCACCACCTTGCGGCAGCGGGCTAAATATCAACATAGGAGAGGATAGGCTCCGATAGACAACTCATTCTAGTAAGAATCAAGCCCCGCCACACCTGTCACATTTGACAGGTTTACAAATCCAAAAACCTGCAATTAATTTCCTATCCGACAACTCCCTGGACGCTGCCATCCGGTCCGTCACGCCAGCGCGGCAATGGCTTCACGCAGCCACAGCAAGGCGGGATCGTTGTGGTTGCGCGGGTGCCAGGAGGCGAACAGGGAAAATCCGCGCGCCGGGAACGGCAGGTCGAAGCCATCCAGCCGCTCGCGGCAGCGCTGCAAAAAACGGCTGGGCAGCGTGGCCACATAGTCGCTGTTGCACAACAGGTCCGGCACCAGCGTGAAATTCTGCACGGACAGCATGACCTCGCGTTGCCGTCCCAGCAATTCCAGGTGCTCGTCCATGAAACCGTGAAAGCTGCCGCCGCTGGTGGACACCAGCACGTGCTGCAGCGCGCAGTACTGATCCAGGTCGAGCGCGCCGGCGCCGCGCGGATGGCCCTTGCGCTGCGCCATGACAAAGTGCTCGTCATAGATTTTGCGGGCCTTCATGGACGCCGGCACCATGCGCTCCGAGCCCAGCAGCAGATCGATCTCGGAGCGCTCCAGCTGGCTCGCCACCTGGCGCTGATCGGCGCTGACGAACGCGACCCTGACGCCGCTCCCAGCCAGCTGCGGCAACTGCTCCATCAGGCGCAAGCCGAGCACGGCGGTGGCATTGTCGTTGGCGGCAATGACAAAACGGCGGCTGTCCTGCCAGGGATCGAAGGCGGGACGTTGCCTGACTACCGTCTGCAGATCGCTGAGCGCGGCGTGCAGCGGCGCAATCAATCCCAGTCCACGTGCACTGGGGGTCATGCCGCGGCCACTGTCGGCCGGTATCAGCAAGGGATCATCGAACACCTTGCGCAAGCGCGCCAGCTGGGTCGACACCGCCGGCTGGGTCAGGTGCAACCGCGCCGCCGCCCTGGTCACATTGCACTCCTCCAGCAATGCGTCGAGCGACACCAGCAAATTCAAGTCTATCCCGCGAAGATCAATCACTTTGATAGGTCCTATGCCATTAATTGATTTCAAATATACGTCGGCGCGCCTTAGAGTACAACCATCGTCATCACAACCACACAGGAGAGCGGCATGAAAGCATGGATGTTCAACCGTAACGAACTGACACTGGCGCTGCAGGATACGGCGCAACCCGAACTGCGCGCCGGCGCCGCGCTGGTGCGCATGGAGGCGGTGCCCTTGCTGAGCTACACGCGCGACTACCTGCAAGGCAAGCTGCCCTATGCCTACCCGCCCAGCCCTTTTACCCCGGGCACCAACGGCATCGGCCGCATCGTCGCAGTCGGCGCCGGCGTGCAGTCGCTGCGGCCGGGACAGCGGGTTGCCGTCAATCCTTACTGGATAGCCGATGAAGCCGTGGCGGAGCCGCCGCAGGTACTGATCGGCCTGACCGGCATCAGTGCCGACAGCGCCCCCATGCTGGCTGAATTCCCGCATGGCTGCTGGCGCGAAGTCGCCGATTTTCCCGCTGCCACGCTGCTGCCGCTGGACGGGCTTGAGCATGTGGCGGCAGAGCGGCTGGCGCTGCTGGCGAAATTCATCATTCCTTTCGGCGGCCTGCGCCGCGGCCGCCTCAGCGCCGGCGAAACGGTGGCGATCAACGGCGCCGGCGGCTACTTCGGTTCCGCCGCCGTGCTGGCTGCGCTGGCGCTGGGCGCCGCCCGGGTAATCGCCCTCGGCCGCAATGCACAAGCCTTGCAGCAACTGGTCGAACTGGGCAAAGGACGGGTGCTGGCAGTGCCGCTGACCGGCGACCTCGGCGGCGACGCAGCGGCCATCCGAGCCGCTGCCGGCGGCGGCGTTGCGCTGGGATTCGACATGGTCGGCCAGGCCGCCGATGCCGGCAGCACCCTGGCGCTGCTGCACAGCCTGCAGCGCGGCGGCCGGCTGGTGCTGATGGGCAGCATGCAGGTAGACCTGCCGCTGCCGTATGGCGAAATGCTGCTGAATAACTGGGAACTGATCGGCCACTTCATGTACAGCTCGGCCGACTATCTGGCGTTGCTGTCGCTGGTGCGGGCAGGCCTGCTGCCGCTGGAAGCGGTGGAATTGAAAACCTTTGCGTTTTCCGCACTGGAAGCGGCGATCGACCATGCCGCGCAGATGAAGGGCTTGCAGGCGACGGTGGCGCTGTTTTGAGCGATCGGCGGCGATGCGCTAGCGCGCGGCCGACCATTCATTGGCCAGGAACTCGCGCCAGGGCTCGAAATACTTTTCGCGCCAGCCTTTCTTGACTTCCTCGTAGTCCTGCTCGGGCACGTCCAGGTGGACCAGGTCGATGCGGCCGTGCTCGCCCTGCGGATGAAAGGACAGGAACAGGATAGAGTCCGGATCGCCGGCGGCAAACGCCGGCGAGCGCCAGGTCTGCACGATCAGCCGCGGCTTGACCACCTGCAGCATGACGCCGCTGAGGGCGCCGTCGAAGGCCTGGAACTGGTCGCCGGCCTCGGCGCCTATGGCGGCCGGCAAGCCGGTGATGGCCTGGTGCAGCTGCGGATCGAGATACATGTCGAACAGCGCTTCCACCGACGCCTTCAGGACCACGGTCTTATAAATCACATTGCGCATGCTGGTTCTTCCTTCAGGCGATGGGCGAAGCATCAGGTCAACAAGCGCCATGGACTATCCGGATTTCCTGCAAATGGCGCAACAAGCAATTCCTTGCCGCCGGCGATGCATGCGGCTGCGACAAAACTTTACCTTATTTAGGACCTGTTGGCCTATGAAACTGATTTCATCGCCCGCCGCATGCCGACGTACAAGGCTTCCACTTTCTCCCGCGCCCATGGCGTTTTGCGCAGAAACGTCAGGCTGGACTTGATGCTGGGGTCGCTCCTGAAACAGCGGATGTCGATGCGCTGGCCCAGGCCTTCCCAGCCGTAATGCTCGACCAGTTCAGTCAGCATCGCTTCCAGCGTGACGCCATGCAGATGAGTATGTGTGTTTTGTGTCATGTGCTTCTCGATCAACATTCAAGCAGTCATTTTACGGCCAGGCCGGCACTTGTGAGCGCTGGCGCCGGCAAACGCCTGCGGCTTAAGTAAAGAATTGCAGTTTTCGGGAATTTTGTCGTTAGTTGAATGACAGCAATCTTCAAAGGAAGGTCACGATTTCAAAAACCATTACTGCGCGCAGCGCGGATCACTTCACAGCCGGCATTGCGTTGCAAATCGCGGCGCTGCAAAAGCAATTTGTTCAGAAAGCCTGCCTTGTCTCGCCACAAGTAAGGCGGCTGCCGCGTCCGACCATGCGGCAACCGCCCGGCACTACTCGGCCGGCCTGCTCAGGTTGCCGAAACTGGCGCGGACAAAGGCAGTCACCGCGTCAGCCAGCAGCTTATGCGTTTGCGTGGTCGGATGCGATCCATCCCAGAACACGAAGGTATCGGGATTACTGCATTGGGAACGCGTTGTTTGCGTTTTCAGGTAGTTGGTGAAGGAATCAGTATTGATGTCCAGGCACGATTGGGTGGTGTTGCTGATCTTGTATTTGGCTGGATTATTCAGCAAATCGTTGAACAGCGCATAGGTGTCGTACAACTGGATATTCAGGCTGCTGCCATACTGCGACTGCAGCGAAGCCACCAACGCAACCAGGCGGTTGTTCAGGTCCTTTACCTGCACCGCCACCGCCGCGCCATTGGCTTTGAAGTTGAACGATGGCGCCCTGGAAAGATCCGGCAGCGTGAGCAACAGGATGTTGCGGGCGCCGGACTGGATCAGATTTTGCAAGGCCTGTGTTTCGCCGCGGATCACCTGGTCGACCGTGCGGTTGTAATTGATCAGGTCGTTGGCGCCGATCAGCAGCGTAAACAAGGTGTTTTGAGGCCGATAATTCTGCGCCTTCTGCATGTACGCCGCATACGACTGCACCTGCTGGATTAGACCGGGAATCACCAGATGTTCGGTGTTCACACCTGCCCCACCGACGGCCCAGTTGTACAACGGCAGTTGCAGATTGGCGGCCAGATATTCCACCCAGCTCTTCCCGTTGCTGAACCGGCCCAGGAACCAGCTGTTGGAGTTCGGGATATTCCAGTTCGAAGCGTTGTAGATGTTCTGGTCATCGGACAGGCTGTCGCCAAAGTTGACGATCTTGTTGATGCCGGTCTGGGTGACGCTGTCGGTGGTCCAGACCGTGTAGTTGAACGACAGCGCATTGTCAGCCGCCGCCGCCATCGCCACCTGCTGCTTGATGCCCTTGCCGGCCAGCGTGCTCTGGCAAACCGACTGCAAGGTGTTTTGCGTGACATCGCTATAGAACATGTTTTGCCAGTCCAGCAGGCCGCCTGCCCGCCAGTAGCCGTTGATCCGATAGTAACCGCCGCTGGATGGATCCAGGCCCCAGACATAGGTCGTGGTCGGCTTGGTCGGATTGCTGTCGGTGCGATAGAAGCAACGCAAATAGGTGTAGGTGTTGCTACTGGTGCTGGCAGTGCCGGCGACAACATCGACAGGCAAGCCTGCTGCGCCAGGTTTTTGGGTTTGTTCCCCGCGTTGTTCCTTGAGCAGTTGGTCCTTGGACAGCGGACCGGAAGACGACAGATGATGAGTGAAACGAGGATCGGGTTTTACTTCTGGAGAGACCTGTGCCCAAACCATGCCGGAACACAGGATACAAAGTACGAAAAGCGTTTTCATTGCAGGTTTCCTTGTTGTAGTTACTGCTAAAGACAAGTTATACGGAAGGAATACCGCCGGCGGCCTGCAAACAGACGGTTGCCGATGCAGGAAAGGCGGCATCGACGAATCTGCGGCATCGGGACATATAAGTAACAAAACGACACCATGAATGCAGCCACAAAGATATTGTCACAATGAAATGAATTAGTAATTAGGCAAAACAACTAAAGATGCTTTCCTCTGATGCCTAGCCGGCTGTAACAGCCGAATCTGGAGTGAAGGGCGGGTACGCGGCGCGCAAAAAAAATCCACGCTGGCGGCGGGCACCAGCGTGGATCTCTGCGTCTGAATCAGCAAGCCTGTCTTGTCTCGCCACAGGTAAGACAGCTGCCGCAGCCGCCCGGCACTAGTTGGCCGGACTGCTCAGGTTGCCGAAACTGGCGCTGACAAAGGCAGTCACCGCATCGGCCAGCAATTTGTGCGTATGCGTGGTCGGATGCAGAGTGTCCCAGAACACGAAACTATCCGGATTGCTGCATTGTGCGCGCGCACTCTGCTTGCTCAGGTAGTTCGTGCTGGAATCGGTATTGATGTTCAGGCACGACTGTGTGGTGTTGCTGACTTGGTATTTGGCGGGGTTGGCCAGCAGGTCGTTGAACAAGGCATAGGTATCGTACAGCTGGATATTGAGGCTGCTGCCGTATTGCGATTGCAGCGCGCCGACCAGCGCGGTCAGGCGGTTGTTGAGGTCGATCACCTGCGCTGCCACCGTCGGCCCGGTGGTCTTGATGCCGAATACCGGCGCCTTGGAAACGTCCGGCAGCTTCAGCAGCAGGATATTGCGGGCGCCGGACTGGATCAGGCTTTGCAGGGCCTGGGTTTCACCGCTGATCACCTGGTCCACCGTGCTGTTGTAATTGACCAGGTCGTTGCCGCCGATCAGCATGGTGAACAAGGTATTTTGCGGCTGGTAGTTCTGCGCCTTCTGCATGTAGCTGACATACGACTGCACTTGCTGGATCACGCCTGGAATCACCAGTTTTTGCGTGTCGACGCCAGCGCCGCCGATGGCCCAGTTATACAAGGGCAGCTGCAGGTTGTTGGCGAAATACTCCACCCAGTTGTTGCCGTTGCTGAAGCGGCCGAGGAACCAGCTGCTTGAATTCGGCAAGGTCCATTGCGAAGCGTTGAAGATGTTCTGGGTGTCGGACAGGCTGTCGCCAAAGGCGACGATCTTGTTGATGCCGTTCTGCGCCACGCTGTCATTGGTCCAGACCGTGTAGTTGAATGACAGCGCATTGTCCGCGGCGGCGACCATCGCCACCGGCTGGCTGATGCCCTTGGCGGCGAGCGTGCTCTGGCATACCGACTGCAGCGTGCTTTGCGCCACGTCGCTGTAGAACATGTTTTCCCAGTTCAGCAAGCCGCCTGCCCACCAGTAGCCGTTGATGCGATAGTAGTCGCCGCTGGAAGGATCCAGGCCCCAGGCATAGGTGGTGGTCGGCCTGCTTGCATCGTTGCCGGTGCGGTACCAGCAGCGCAGATAAGTGTAAGTGCTGGTGCTGGCGGCGTTGGCCACCGCGGCGCCGGCGGCCAGGCTGCGCGCAGCCGGCTTGCGGGCCGGCTTCTGCTTCAACAGCTGCTCCTTGGAAAGCGGACCGGAGGAGGATAGATGATGCGTGTAGGCGGGATCGGGTTTCACATCGGCGGCAACTTGCGCCATCGCCATATTCGAACACAAAGCACAAAATACAAACAGAGTTTTCATTGCTGGATTCCTTGTTTTGTCTTGCTATCTTTGGATCACTGGAAGGTCCGGCGCAAGCGGCAATGCCGGCGCCGGCAACGAAACGGGACGCTGTCGCCGGCCGCGAGCGCAATTGGCGGTCGCAAGACGGCAGCAAAGGCTGCCCGGGCGAATATTGGCACGTGGCAACAATTAAAAATTGACAATATCAGCCATTAGATTTTTGCCTCTAATTCCCGTTTTATCAAATACTTACCCACAGAATTTGTGGACAGGATTGTTGATAACCCTGCTACAACTTAGCTACATGCTTGATTTATATAAGATTTTTCTCACTGCTCAGTTGCTGCCTCAGTTGCTGTATCGGGACTTACCCACAGATTTTGTGGACAGCATTGTTGATAACTACCGGGCAATTTAATTAAACCATTGATTTATAAGGGATTTTTGTTGCTGCTCAGTTTCACTCTGTATACTTACCCACAAATTTTGTGGACAGTCCTGTTGATAACTACCGTGCGATTTAGCTAAATCACTGATCTGTATAGGTTTTTTAGCCATGCTCAGATTCAGGCGCAAGCCGCTTCCGGCTGCGCCGGCATTTGTTTAAGAATCATTTAATTCAATCCGGCTAAACTGCTGCAATTGGCGGCGGCATGATTCGATTTCGCGGAAATCAGCGCCCGCGGTTTTTTCTAGGGAGCTGTAGCTATGCGTTTGCTGTTGGTGGAAGACGACCTGATGGTGGGTGAAGCCGTGCGCAAGGGACTGCGCCAGGATGGCTTTGCGCTCGACTGGGTGCAGGACGGCGTCGCCGCACTGAGCGCGCTGGGGCAGGAAGATTATCAGCTGCTGCTGCTCGATCTCGGCCTGCCGCGCAAGAACGGCCTGGAAGTGCTGAAGTCGCTGCGCGCCGGCGGCAACCAGCTTCCGGTGCTGATCCTGACCGCGCGCGATGCAGTTTCGGACCGGGTAGCCGGCCTCGACGCCGGCGCCGACGATTACCTGGTCAAGCCTTTCGACCTGGAAGAACTGGCGGCACGCATCCGCGCGCTGCTGCGGCGGCAGTCGGGACGCGCCGAGCCGCTGGTGGAACTGGGCGGACTGATCCTCAATCCGGCCACCCACGAAGTCACGCTGGATGGCCAGCAGGTCAATCTGTCGGCGCGCGAATTTGCCTTGTTGCGGGCTTTTCTGGATCGTCCCGGCGTGGTGCTGTCGCGCGCCCAGCTGGAAGAAAAAATGTACGGCTGGGACGACAGCATAGAAAGCAACGCGGTCGAGGTTTACATCCACGCCTTGCGCAAAAAGCTGGGCAGCAATTTCATCAAGAATGTGCGCGGCATCGGCTACATGGTGGCCAAATGAGGACAACAGCGTCGCTGCCATCGATCCGCAAGAGCTTGCTGCGCTGGCTCGCCGTCGGCCTCGGCGGCGGCATCCTGCTGGCCGGGCTGGCTCTGTATTTCCAGGCGCGCGGCGAAGCCAATGAACTGTTCGATTACCAGATGCGGCAGATCGTCGCCTCGCTGCCGCGCCAGGCGTTTCCGCCGATCATCGACGGCAGCGTCACCGGTCCGCGGCTGGACGACCAGATCATGATCCAGATCTGGGACAATACCGGCGTCGTCATCTATCACTCGCATGCCCAGGATTTCCTGCCGCTGCAGGCGGAACTGGGCTTCGCCAACGTACGGCTGAACAGCGGCCTGTGGCGGGTCTACAGTGCGCAGATCGGCAACACCGTGGTGCAGATCGCGCAGCCGCAAAGCGCCCGCAACCAGATCGCCGCGCAAATGGCGGTCAAGACCGTGTCGCCGCTGCTGCTGCTGTTTCCCTTGCTCGGCATCCTGATCTGGATCGCCGTCGGCCGCGGCCTGGCGCCGATCAAGCGCGCCGCCGCGGAAGTGCAGGCGCGCGACATGCACGCGCTGTCGGCGATCCCCGACGCCACCCTGCCGCAGGAAATCCAGCCGCTGACGCAAGCCTTGAACGACTTGCTGGCGCGCCTGGGACAATCGATCAATGCCCAGCGCGCCTTCGTGGCCGACGCCGCGCACGAGCTGCGCACGCCGCTGACCGCCCTGCGGCTGCAGGTGCAGCTGGCGGAGCGCGCCAGCGACGATACCGAACGGCAGGCTGCTTTCAGCGACCTCAAGCATGGACTGGAGCGCGCTACCCATCTGTTGCAACAGCTGCTGACGCTGGCGCGGCAGGAGCCCGGCGCCTTCGAACAAACCCATGTCAAGGTCGACCTGGGCGCGCTGATGCACAGCGCGGTCAGCGATTTTGCACTGGCCGCCAACGACCGCCAGGTCGACCTTGGCATCAGCGCCGAGACGCCGGCCAGCGTCAGCGGCAATGGCGACGCGCTGCGCATCCTGCTCAACAACCTGATCGACAATGCGCTGCGCTACAGCCCAGCCGGCAGCAGCATCGATGTCTCGCTGGCCAGCGGCGCCGACGGCGTGACGCTGGCGGTGGAAGACCATGGCCCCGGCATCCCGGAGGCGGATTTAGAACGGGTGTTCGACCGTTTCTACCGCGCCGCCGGCAGCCAGTCGCAAGCGGTCGGCAGCGGCCTCGGCCTGGCGATCGTCAAGCAGATCGCCGATGCCCACCGGGCTAGGGTCAGCCTGCGCAATACCGGCCACGGCTTGCTCGCCAGCGTGCGCTTTCCGGCTTGAAACGCCGGTGCCGCCGCCTGGCGGGCATGGCGCCAGGCGGCGGCAAAATACTTTGGATTTTTTAAGTTTGCTTTAATTCTGGCTCTCTATGCTGTGTGTCATTCCATCAGCAAAGGAGCAATACATGAACCGTCTGACCTTTACCCGCAGCACCATTGCCGTCGCCGTTCTGGTAGTGGCCGGCGGTGCATACCTGCATTCCAGGAATAAGGACATCGGTGTCGAAAATGCCAACGCCGCGGTGCCGGCTGCCGTGACGGCGCCAGTCAGCAATCCGGCGCCGCCCGGCAATGCGGCGCCCGCTGTCGCCGTAGCTACCGACTTTTCCAGCATCGTCGAGCGCGCCGGACCGGCGGTGGTGAACATCAGCGTCACCGGCAAGGCCAAGCAGAGCGCCGTCTCCGACCAGGATGACGATTCCGGGCTGGATCCCAACGATCCGTTCTCGCAGTTCTTCAAGCGCTTCGGCCCGCAGCTGCAGATCCCGCGCCATCCGCAGATCATGCGCGGCGAAGGTTCTGGTTTCATCATCAGCGCCGACGGCCTGATCCTGACCAATGCCCACGTGGTCGAGGGCGCCTCGGAAGTGACCGTCAAGCTGACCGACCGCCGCGAGTTCAAGGCCAAGGTGCTGGGCTCCGACAAGCAAAGCGATATCGCCGTGATACGCATCGACGCCAAGAACCTGCCGACGGTGCAGATCGGCAATCCGGCCCTGACCCGCGTCGGCGAACCGGTGCTGGCGATAGGCTCGCCTTACGGCTTTGAAAACACCGCCACCGCCGGCATCGTCAGCGCCAAGTCGCGCTCGCTGCCGGACGACACCTATGTGCCGTTCATCCAGACCGACGTCGCCGTCAATCCCGGCAACTCGGGCGGTCCGCTGTTCAACATCAAGGGCGAAGTAATCGGCATCAATTCGCAAATCTATAGCCAGACCGGCGGCTACCAAGGCTTGTCGTTTGCGATTCCTATCGATGTCGCCACCAAGGTCGAACAGCAGCTGGTGGCGCACGGCAAGGTCACCCGCAGCCATCTCGGCGTCAGCGTGCAGGAAGTGAACCAGGCCCTGGCAGAATCGTTCGGCCTGAAGAACGCCGCCGGCGCCCTGGTCAGCTCGGTCGACAAAGGCAGCCCGGCGGACCAAGGCGGCATGCAGCCCGGCGATGTCATTCTGCGTTTCAACGGCCAGGCCATCAATCATTCCTCGGACCTGCCGAGCCTGGTGGCCGATACCGCTCCTGGCACTTCGAGCAGCATCGAAGTGATGCGCGGCGGCCAGAGCAAGACGCTGACCGTCAAGCTGACCGAAGCGACGCCGCTGAAGGTCGCCGGCAAGGACAATGGCGGCGATTCGCAGGGACGGCTGGGCCTGGCGTTGCGCGAACTCAGCCCGGACGAGCAGCAGCAGGTCGGCATCCGCGGCGGGCTGGTGGTGATGGACGCCAACGGGCCGTCGGCGCTGGCCGGCATCCAGCGCGGCGACGTGATACTGTCGTTCAACGGCAAGCCGGTCAGCAGCGTCGAGCAGTTGCGCCAGCTGGTCAGCAAGGCGGGCAAGAATGTCGCGCTGCTGGTGCAGCGTGACAAGGACAAGATCTTCGTTCCATTGAACCTGGGCTAAGGCTCGCCACATTGCGGAAAGCGGGGCAGAGATGATCAAGCCGATAACGGGCAATAATTTATCGCAGCACATCCTGCCCTCTTCCGCCACCATGATCGGCGTCTGCATCACTGCGCTGTCGATTATCAAACTCGCAAGATTCAGCGGCCTGGCGATCTGGCTCAGCCACCTGCTGGCACTGAACAGCCTGGTGTTCCTTACCAGCGGCGTGCTCTCCTATGCATCAATGCGCTCGCGCCAGAGCATACGGCTCGAACAATACGCCGACATCGCCTTCATCTTCGGCCTCACCCTGCTCAGCCTCTCCACCGTCTTCATGGCGGTCGTGATTGACTGAACATTCCGGATTGAATTCTCATTCATCCAAAGTTATTCACAGAATCTGTGGATAGTCCTGTTGATAACCCTCGTCCACATCTTCTATGTAGTTGATCTATATGGATTTTTCACGCGTGCTTAATGTTGTGCGCGATATTCGATAAAGTGCTGAAAAAAACAGCAGCAACGCTGCTGCAATTCGCACCTTCAGGCAATCCCAGCGATTTGAGCGATCGATCAATTTGAATGGCCGGACAGGCTTGACTAAGCTGTGAGTGAGCGCCTGCACCAGTGCTCGCCATCGATTTGCGCACCGCTGCCCTGCATCCGCCGTCAAGGCAAGAAATATAATTATTTAACAAGCATTTCATCGTCAGCAAATATAATTAAAAAATATTCGCCGGCTGTCGATTCAAGCTTGCGTCCTTCGACTAGTTAGCAGATTCAGGAATTCACCGGCCAGGCCGGCAACCACTATCCCATGGAGATATCAAGATGCGATTCATGATCATACGCAAGGCTGACAAAGCTACCGAAGCAGGCGAAATGCCCAGCGAAGAATTGCTGACAGCAATGATTAAGTACAACGAAGAAATGATACAGGCCGGCGTCATGCTGGCCGGCGAAGGCTTGCAGCCGAGCGCCAAGGGCGCGCGCATCAAGTTCGCCGGCGGCAAGCCGACTGTGCTCGACGGCCCTTTCGCTGAAACCAAGGAACTGATCGCCGGCTTCACCATGATCCAGGTCAAGTCGAAACAGGAAGCGCTCGAATGGGTCAAGCGCTGGCCGCCGCTCGATGCCGGCGGCGGCGTCGAGCTGGAGCTGCGCCAGGTGTTCGAAGCGGAAGATTTCGGCGACGAGCTGACGCCGGAACTGCGCGAGACCGAAGAGCGCCAGCGCCGTCAGGCCATCGACAACAGCAAGCCTTGATCGCCCGTTGCCCCTATCCTATCCACTGACTATTGAGGAAACCATGCTCAAGACCATCGCCATCGTTATCGTCGTCGCCATTGCCCTGATACTGGGTTATGCCACGTTCCGGCCAGATGATTTCCGCGTCCAGCGCTCCGTCACGATCAAGGCGCCACCGGAAAAAATCTTCGCGCTGATCGACGACTTCCACGCATGGAGCAGCTGGTCGCCTTTCGAAAAACTGGATCCGGGCATGAAGCGCACTTTCAGCGGCCCCGCCAGCGGCAAGGGCGCGGCCTATGCCTGGGACAGCACAGGCAAGGCCGGCGCCGGCAGCATGGAGATCAAAGAATCCACGCCGCCTGGCAAGATCCTCATTAAGCTGGATTTCACGAAACCGCTGGAAGGCCATAACACGGCCGAATTCAGCATCGACACCCAGGGCGACAGCAGCAAGGTCACCTGGGCCATGTATGGACCGTCACCCTATGTCGCCAAGGTGATGGGCATCTTTTTCAGCATGGATAGCATGATCGGCAAGGATTTTGAAAGCGGCCTTGCCAACCTGAAAAGCGTTGCCGAAAAATAAGCGACGATTACCCCTTCCGCATTTCCATCATTCATCATCCATCACAGGAGCATGTCATGCAATTGCATCCCTACCTCAATTTCAACGGTACCTGCGACGCCGCGTTCAAGTTCTATGAAAAAGTCCTGGGCGGGAAAATCACCCTCAATCTGCGCTTCGGCGAAACTCCGATGGCCGAGAATATCGCTCCAGCTTTGCAAGACCAGATCGCCCACGTACGGCTGGAATCCGGCAGCATTGTGCTGCTGGGTTCAGACTGCCCGCCTGAGCATTTCGAAAAAGCCCAAGGCACCGTACTCTCGCTCAACGTCGACAACATCCCCGAGGCCGAGCGCGTGTTCAACGCCCTGAAAGAAAACGGCACCATCAAGATGCCCCTGGAAAAAACCTTCTGGGCAATCCGCTTCGGCATGCTGACCGACCAGTTCGGCACGCCTTGGATGATCAACTGCGAGAAAGATAACTGATAGCCACGCAACGATACGTACTCCGTAGTCCGTCAATTGGGGTCAGAGTAATTTTCGCAAAGAACGCGAAAAAAAACTCTGACCCCAATTGACTAGAGCGGCTCCGGTTTTGACGTTGGGGTTGTTTTTGACGTTGCCGTTGCTTTTGACGTACCCCCGCATTGAGACGTTGCCAAATCCGGCGCGTGTCAGCCGGGAATTGTGAGGGGCATGTTTGAGCCGAAGGCGAGTTTTGCCCCTCACCCGGCTGGCGCGCGCCGGATTTGGGGACCCGACCGAAGGAAGGGCAACGGCTTTGCGGTCGCCTTCTTTTTGGTTACTTTTTCTTGGCGAAGCAAGAAAAAGTGACTAGCTGCCGGGCTACCCCCGGCAAGCTTCCACGGAGTAGCTACTGTTTTAATTACGCACTAACTGCTCTGAGCTTGCCACCACGCCCACTCCGTAGCCCGTCAATTGGGGTCAGAGTAATTTTCGCAAAAACCGCGAAAAAAAACTCTGACCCCAATTGACTACAGCAGTGGTGTTTTGGTGACGGTTACGCGGTCGATGAAAAATTCGCCGTCTATGCATTTCCGGTGCGGCACGCCGGCCACCTTGAATCCCGGACCACCCTCGGCCACCCAGATCCGCGCGACAGTGTCAAACTCCTCCACCTCCAGCCCCAGCATCGCCGCAGACAACACAAACTGCGCCCCGTCCTTTTGCCTGTCACGAATTTCGTCTATCGTCTTTGCCATATTCTCAATCTGCTTTTACAGTTCCAGTTAAATCTTCAAGCATCGCGCAATAATTCACGCGGCAATTCATAGGTTTCCTTGATCGCCTGCAGCACGATATTTGAACGGATATCCTGCACGCCCGGGATCTTGTACAGCTTCTCCAGCACGAACGCCGAATAATGCTTCAGGTTGCGCGCCTTCACCCGCAACAGGTAATTGGCGTCGCCCGTAATGATATAGGAGCCCACCACCTCCGGATAATTCTGCAAAGCCTGCATGAAATTCTCATGCCAGCTTTCCACATCCCGCCGCATCGTCACTTGCACGAACACATCCAGTTCCAGGCCCAACTTCTCCGGACTCAGCAAGGCGCTGTAGCGGCTGATGATGCCCTCCTCTTCCAGGATCCGCACCCGCCGCAAACAGGACGAAGGCGAGAGGAACACCTGCTCCGCCAGATCCTGGTTGCTGATGCGGCCATTCTGCTGCAACAGCGTCAGGATGTTCAAATCGATGGCATCAAGCTGCATTGAAATTATCTTTCAATATTTATAGTAAATATCTAGATTAATTCTAAAATTAATTGAAATTGTATAGTAATTTCGTATAAAAATTCCAATAAGCTCGCCTAAAATAATTCCACCGATTCAGTCTGGCCACAGGAGAAAGCCATCGCTACCGCACAACAAATCTGGGACATCAGCCCACTGCTTGCCGCCAGCATCCCGGTCTGGCCCGGCGACACGCCCTTCAGCGCCCAGGCCACCTGGGAAATCGCCGACGGCTGCCCGGTGCACGTCAGCCGCATCACGCTTTCCACCCATACCGGCGCCCACTGCGATGCCCCCAGCCATTACGATGCCCAAGGCGCGGCGATAGACCAGGTGCCGCTGGACGCCTATATCGGCCCCTGCCGCGTGATCCATTGCATCGGCGCTGCGCCTGTCAGGCCGGAGGATATCGCGCACGCATTGGCCGATACGCCGCCGCGCGTACTGTTGCGCACCTACGCCAAGGCCCCGCAGCAAGAATGGGATCCGGCATTTGCCGCCGTCGCGCCGGAAACCATCGCCCTGCTGGCGCGGCACGGCGTGCGCCTGGTCGGCATCGATACGCCCTCGCTCGATCCGCAGGAATCCAAAACCATGGCGGCCCATCACGCAGTCAGGCAGCACGGCATGGCCATCCTCGAAGGCATCGTCCTTGATGCGATCGCCGCCGGCGACTACGAACTGATCGCCCTGCCCTTGCGCCTGGCCGGCATGGACGCCAGCCCCGTACGTGCCATCTTGCGCCATCCTGCGCCCTCTTCATCATCAGGAATCCATTCATGACAAACACCATCGACAGCCGCGCCGCCTGCCAGGCGCTGGACGCCAACGACCCGCTGGCGCCGCTGCGCGCACAGTTCGATTTGCCGCCCGGCGTCATCTACCTCGACGGCAATTCGCTCGGCGCCCGCCCCCGCGCTTCGCTGCAGCGGGCGCAGCAAGTGATCGAACGGGAATGGGGCGTCGACCTGATCCGCAGCTGGAACAAGGCTGGCTGGTTCGAGCTGCCGGGCCGCCTCGGCAACAAGCTGGCGCCGCTGATCGGCGCCCGGGATAACGAAGTGGTGATCACCGATTCCACCTCGATCAACCTGTTCAAGCTATTGGCCGGCGCCCTGCAGCTGCAGGCGGCCAAAGCGGATGCCGCGACGCGCAAGGTGATCGTCACCGAACGCGATAATTTCCCGACCGATATCTACATGGCGCAAGGCCTGACGGAATGGCTGGAGCGCGGCTACCGCATCCATCTGATCGACTCGCCGCAGGAACTGGCCAGCGCGGTCAACGCTGAAACCGCTGTGCTGATGCTGACCCATGTCAATTACCGCAGCGGCCACCTGCACGACATGCAGGCAGTCACCGCCGCTGCGCAGGAACAAGGCGCATTGGTGCTGTGGGACCTGGCGCATTCGGCCGGCGCCGTGCCGATCGACCTGCATGCAGCCAATGCCGATTTTGCCGTCGGCTGCACCTACAAGTACATCAACGGCGGCCCGGGCGCGCCCGCCTTCGCCTGGATCGCGCCGCGCCACCATGCGCAGTTCCGCCAGCCGTTATCGGGCTGGTGGAGCCATCGCGCACCCTTCACCATGCAGCCCGGATTCGCCCCGGTGGATGGCATCCGGCGCGCACTGTGCGGCACCCAGCCTATCGTTTCGCTGGCGCTGGTGGAATGCGGCCTGGACGTATTCGCACAAACCGACATGCCAGCGCTACGCAAAAAATCGCTGGCGCTGACCGATCTGTTCATCGGCCTGGTGGAGAGCCGCTGCGCCGGCCTCGACCTGACGCTGGCGACCCCGCGCGCACATGCCGAGCGCGGCAGCCACGTCAGCTTCGCCCACGCGCACGGCTACGGCATCATGCGCGAGCTGATCGCGCGCGGCGTCATCGGCGACTACCGCGAACCGCAAGTGATGCGCTTCGGTTTCACGCCGCTGTACACCGGCTTCACCGACGTCTGGGACGCTGTCGAGACCTTGCGCCAGATCCTGGCGAACAAAGAATATCAAATCAACGCGCAGCAAGAAGCTGTCACCTAGGAGACGAGAGATGGAATGCCCTTACAAGCCGAACGACAGCTGGCATGGCGCGCAGATGGAGTTCAAGGAAGACATGAGCTATGGCGATTACCTGGCGCTGGACCAGGTATTGTCGGCGCAGCGGCCGCTCTCGCCCAACCACAATGAAATGCTGTTCATCATCCAGCACCAGACCAGCGAACTGTGGATGAAGCTGATGCTCCATGAGCTGCACGCGGTGCGCCAGCAGCTGCGCGCCAACGAACTGGCGCCGGCCTTCAAGATGATGGCGCGGGTAGCGCGCATCATGGACCAGCTGGTGCATGCCTGGGATGTGCTGGCGACCATGACGCCGCCCGAATACACCGCGATCCGGCCTTACCTGGGCCATTCGTCCGGCTTCCAGTCGTATCAGTACCGGGAAATCGAATTCCTGCTCGGGAACAAGAACGCCGCCCTGCTGCAGGTGCACCAGCATTCGCCGGAATCCTATGCACGCCTGCAAGACGCGCTGCTGCAGCCGTCGATCTACGATGAAGCGGTGATGCTGATGGCGCGCGCCGGCCTGGTGCTGGATCCGGCGCGCCTGAACGCCGACTGGAGCAAGGCGACAGCCGCCGATGCATCGGTGGAGGCCGCCTGGCTGACGGTGTACAAGGCGCCGGACACGCATTGGGAACTGTATGAACTGGCGGAAAAGCTGGTCGACCTGGAAACCTCGTTCCGCTACTGGCGCTTCCGCCACCTGACTACGGTGGAGCGCATCATCGGCTTCAAGAAAGGCACCGGCGGCACCGAGGGGGCCAGCTATCTGAAGATGATGCTGGACGTGGTGCTGTTTCCGGAACTGTTTTCCCTGCGCACTTCCCTATAAGGACGGCGGCTTGCGGCTGGCGGCGCGTTCGCGCGCATCCTTGACGTCGGTCGGGTCGCAACGCAATTCCAGCAGCTGGTTGACGGCGATTTCGTCGGCCAGCGAAGTGGCCGTCACCGTGGCGCCGAAGAAGCTTGCATCCAGGTTGAACGCATTGCAAATGCGCTTGCGGCCAGCTTCATCGGCCGGCAGCTGCAAAACCACCGTGAGGAAATTCGGCGCCGCGCTGCCGTCAGCGTTCTGCAGCGGCAAGGATGGCATCGACGGCGCCGCGGCTTGCGGCTGAACAGGAGCGATTTCCGCGGGCGTGCTTGCCAGTTCCAGTTCGGCCTGCGTCACCACCACCGCGCTGTGCGGGCCGGGCCATTTCTTGACGCCGCCGATCAGCGCCGGCACGCCGCCGCTGACCTCGTACTCCGTCTCGGAAATCTTCTCGTAATGAAATGGCTCCCAGCCGTCGACGCCGTGCTTGCGCATGGCCACCTGCTCCAGCGCCAGGCTCTGCGGCGCACCATTGCCGAGCATGCCGACATCGCTCAAGCCGGTATCGCTGCCTGCTGCTTCGTCCATCTCTCTGCCTCTTGTTTTCAATCCTGCATTCAAAACGGATTGCTGACCTTGACTACCGGCGCTATCGCCAGCTTGTCCGGCAAGGTTCTCGATTCAAGCGCCTCGACCACGCTATTGACCAGCGACTGCAGAGCCTTTGCCTGCTCCAGCCCAACCTGATCCAAGGTCAGGTCAAGGTCGCCGAACAGGCTGACCCGGTCCAGCCGGTTTTCCACATTCATCTTGCCGATGGCGAGGGTTGCGCTTTCATCGGCAAACGGTACAAATTTAGACATGCGACCATCCTTTGTTTATCAGGTTCGTAACGAAATTGACCAGCATCTTGAGCACATCATCCAACAATTTTGACAGCAAGTCCTTTTCTATTTTTTTGATCTGGGCGGCCGGCTCGGCGCTTCTTTCCGCAGCACCGCGATCGGCCGGGCCGCGATCGGCCGCGCCCTTGTCTGCAGCATAGCGTTCGCTGCCGCTGCCGCGCCCGCCTGCTGCCGGCAAGGTCATCGCCACATCCTTGACGCGCTTCGGCACGCCGGGCAGCAGATCGATGCGCAAGGTATTTTCCAGTTGCGACAGCGACAAGGTCTGGTAGTGCGAAGTATCCGCGTTCTTGATGAAATAGGCGGCGGCCTGCTGTCTCTTGGGACTATAAACGACTTTATAGATATAGGTAGGCACCAGCACATTGCCGATTTTTTGCAGGTCCTGGCCGAGGAAAGCCGGCCCGGTGATCACGTACAGCTCGCCCTCCTTCACCGCCAGGCGCCGCACCGCGCTCTCGATCTCGGCCCAGATGTGGCGATTGTTCTGCGGATTCTGCGGAATCATGTTGGCCAGGCTGAAACTTTCATACTGCGAGGTGCGGTTGGCCATGTCGCCGTTCGGGCTCATGTGGCCGCGGTCGAAACCGGAACGGGAATAGTCTTTCAGCTCGGCGCGGCCGCTGATCAGCAAACCCGGCTCGGGATGGAAGGAGTTTTCGCGCGACAGCGTGCGCGCGGCGTCGACGTTGTCGCGCGTCAGGTGTTCGGCCGACCACAAAGGCGTGCGCGTGACGCCGGAATGCATGACGACAAAAGCCTGGAAGCACAACTCTTGCGTCTGGCGCGCCAGCTTGTCATTGAGAATCCTGGGGGCCTGGCCGGCGGCGTAATGGGAGGGGCAATCTGTAGCAAAGGCGGAAGATGTCAGCAATAAGCCAACAACTAGAAAACGACGAAACTTGTGCGGCATTGTTCACCAAAACTGTATAAATACCCAGTATAAGGTTTAACTTAAATCGCACCAAGCACTATCCGAATTTCAAGTGTTTTTTAGAGCCGCTTGCATGCTTGTGCAGATCTTCGCATGCAAGCGGATTACTTTATCAAGCCTATGTGATTTCCTATCCTACTCAGCCCGCCGCTTAGTTGGGCAAGGCATTCAGCTTCGGTTCCGGCACCACCGTCAGCGTTGTGGCAGGATCGATTTTCTTCAGGGACTGCGTCATTGAAACGACCGTCACGGTATCGATCTTGTCGGCAAAGCGCCGCTCGTTGGGATGATCGTCGAAGGCGATATTGGCGCGGAACATGCGGCCGCCCAGGCGGGTCACGGGACCCAGATTGAGCGTGGTCGGCTCGTAGCCCATCAACTTCAGCCATTGCTGCGATTTGTCGCGGCTGTCGATCTGGATATTATTGTCGGCATAGGCCTTGGCGAGCAGCTCCAGCACCCATTGATTGGAGTTTTCGTAGCGGGTGGAGAAGGGATAAGCCAGCATATTGTAGTGCGGCGTGAACAGCGCCAGATACTGGGAACGGTCGGACAGCCGGGCCAGGATTTTATTCTGCGCCTCCGGCGACGGGACGATCAGCAGCGATTCATAGCTGAACAGGTCGTCGAGGAAAAAATTGGCCAGGCCCTCTCTCCAGATCGCTGAATCGGCCGTGCCGCAGGCGTTCAGCAGATGCATGGTGCGCCATTGTCCGCTGGCCGGGTCTTTCAGCACAAAGGCGATATGCGAATAGCGCAAGCCGTACTTCGAGAGATCCTGGCCGACCCGCGCCACCAGCGCGACCTCAGGCCGGGCCTGATCCAGCGCTGCGGAAAGCGCGCTGGCGCTGCTGAACGCCATGCGCACCGAATCCGGACGCGGCGGCGTCTCGGAACAGGTCTGCCCGGCGATCGCCGCGCCGTGCACAGCGACTCCGAGCGCCATGGCGCACGCAACGGCGCACCTAATGCGACGCGCCCGCATCATTGCGACAACTTCGACTGGTACAACAATTCCTTGCCGACCGCGTTGGGCACGAAGGCCAGGATCTTGCCTGAGGCGACCAGCGCATACCCGGTCGATTCGGCCACCACCTTGATACCGTTGCCGACCGAGAGTCCGACCTGGCGCGCTACCGCTGCCGATCCCCGCACCACGGCCTTGCTGCCGTCCACCGTGTTCTGGATGATGACTTCCATTGCATCGCCGACGATCGTGCCGATGCCGACCACGACGAAGGAGGCGCCGACCACGAAATAGGTGCTGGCGGCGATCGGGCCGCCCTCGATCGAGCCCAATGGCGATGCCGCCATGCTGACCGCGCCCTGGCTGACTTCCTTGCTGCCGTCGGCAGCCTGGGTTGGCGCGTGCAGCGCGGCGCAGGCGGCCAGCGCGAGCAGAGTGTTACGCAGAGTTTTCAGATGCATGATGTCCCCGGTGTAGTTAGCGTCGTTTTGTTGGCATTGCTTTGCCAAAACCTTAATTTCGCCGGCAATCATACCTGTCATTTTTTGCAATGGGCAGCGATATGGATTATTTACTCCAACCGGCTACGTTTTACGTTCCGGCCCGCGGGAAAAAGACGCCCAAGCCATCGCACGAGACCAATCCCAAGCATAGGAAATACCCCGGCCATGTCGCGCCGGCGATAAAAAAACGGGGCAATGTCAGGCAGGTTTGCGGAATCCGCTGTCCACCCAGGCGCTGGCGCTGCTTGGACTGAGCTTGAAGCTGGCGGCGACGCGCACCTGCGCCAGTTGCTCGCGGTCCTCATCGTGGGCGGTCAGCAGCGCGTAGGGAAAATCATCGTCGGGAACGATGTCGAGCGTAACGTTGACGGTTGCGGCGCCGTCGCTGACGGCAATCGTCTTATGCAGCATCGCATGCAGCTGCTGCTCATGGCGGCGCACGAATTCGGAGGCGGTCTTGACTAGGGTGATGAAGGCGGAAGCGTCCAGCGGCTTGGGATTCTTCTTGTCGCGGCCCATGGTCCAGGGGCCGACCAGGGCCGGCTCCGGTTCGCCATCCTTGATCATTGCCACCGCCCAGCCGTCATCGTCGTCGTTCTTGATGATGCGCGCGGTCCAGCCGTCGTCTTGCCACAGGCGCGGTTCCTGGGTCTTGTGATCGTCGGTATCGGCGAATTCTTCGGGGGATGCTGCGGAGTGGTCTGTCATTGCGTCGGAAAGTTCAGGAAGCGGCAAAAAATGCGGAAAGACGCATTGTATAGCACCGGCCGCAAACGCTCATGCGCGCCGGTATTGCTTGCGGTAGGCGGCGGGCGACATGGCGAAGGCAGCGGTGAAATGCTGGCGCAGCGACACCGTGGAACCGAATCCGGCCAGCTCGGCAATCCGGTCTATCGCCTTGTCGGACGTTTCCAGCAGTCGCTGCGCCGACGCCAGGCGGTGATTGAGTAGCCATTGCGAGACGGTGGCGCCGGTCTTCTGCTTGAAGCGGCGGGTGAAATTGCGCCGGCTCATGGCCGCCCTGGCCGCCAGCACATCCAGGCACAGCGGCTGCTCCAGGTGCTCGATGGCCCAGTCCAGCGTCACGGTCAGCGCATCGTTGCCGCCGCTAGCCGGCAATGGCTGTTCGATGTATTGCGCCTGGCCGCCATGGCGGTGCGGCGCCACCACCATGCGGCGGGCGATACGGTTGGCGACATCGGCGCCATGGTCGCGCCGCAGCAGGTGCAGGCAGCAGTCGATGGCGGCGGCGGTGCCGGCCGAGGTCAGGATGTCGCCGTCGTCCACGTACAAGACTTTCTGGTCCAGCTTGACCTTGGGATACTTGCGCGCAAAATCTTCGCTCCAGACCCAGTGGGTGGAAGCGGCGCGGCCATCCAACAGGCCGGCTTCGGCCAGCACGAAGGCGCCCAGGCACAGGCCGGCGATGCGGGCGCCGCGCGCATGTGCTGCACGCAGGGCTTGCAGCAGCATCTCCGGCGGCCGTTCATCGGGATCGCGCCAGGCCGGCACGATCACGGTATCGGCCTGTTCCAACGCGGACAAATCATGCTCCACTTCGATATTGAATCCCGACATGGTCGCCACCATGCCGGTCTGCGCGCCGCAGATCAGCAAACGGTAGCGCGGCACGCCCAGCCGCGCCAGGTCGTCGCCAAACACCATGCAGGGCACGGACAGGTGGAACGGACTGATGCCGTCAAAGGCGACCACCGCGACGGTGTGCGCTTGCCCGGAATCGAGGAGGGAAATTGACATGGCCCGATCCTATCACATTATGTCTATCGGGACACTTTCGCCCTTGCCGCCAGCCGCCGATACTTCGTCCTGTTCCGCCGCCCGCGCAGCAAGCAAGGGCGGCGGCAAGGCAGCGATGAGCGATAGGCGTTCATCGCGCCGAAACCGACCGGGAGTATCGCAATGAACCATCCAACCATCCGCACCATGGCTGGCGCAGCAGCGCCAGCCAAGCTCGAAGCCGCCAGCACCGCCTTGCTGGCGATCGATTTCCAGAACGAATACTTCAGCGGCAAGATGCCGATCCCGGACGGCATGCGCGCACTGCGCAACGCCAGCCGCCTGGTCGCCCTGGCGGACCAGGCCGGCATGCCGGTGTTCCATGTCCAGCATCTGAGCCCGGCCGGCGCGCCGGTGTTTGCCGCCGACAGCCTTAACGCGCAGTTTCACAGCGAGCTGCAGCCTGCGGCGCATCACAGCGTGCTGCAAAAAACCTCCGTCAGCGTGTTTCCGACTACCGATATCGACCAGCGCCTCAAGGCGGCCGGCATCAAGACACTGATCATCAGCGGCCTGATGACGCATGCCTGCGTCGCCGGAGCAGCGCGCGACGCCGTGCCGCTCGGCTATGAAGTCGTGGTGGCGGACGACGCCTGCGCCACGCGCGATCTCGACAGCGCCGACGGCAGCCTGCTGCCGCACGCCGTGCTGCATCGCGCAGCGCTGGCTTCCATCGCCGATACCTTCGGCGCGCTGATGAGCACCGAACAGATTCTGCAACTGCCGCTGGCTTAACAAAAAAACGAAAGCATCATATGAAAAATTCATCAAAGATCTTGCTGGCCCTCGGCTCGCTCCTGCTCTCCAGCCAGCTGCTTGCAGCAGAAGGCGACAGCCATGCAAAACATGCCGGCGCGCTGATATCCCTGCCGGCGGCGGATTTGCAGTGGACCGGCATCCCCGGCAGCGGCGGCATCAAGTACGCCAACGTCCATGGCAACCTGAGCGGCAAGGGGCCTTACGAAGCGTTCGTGATTTTCCCCGCGGGTAAAGACAATCCCTTCCACACGCATTCGCAGAATTTGCCGACGGTGGTGCTGAAGGGAACGTTTTATGCGGTGATCGACGGCAAGCGCATGGAATATCCAGCCGGTTCCTTCTATAACCTGCCGGCCAGGCTTCCGCATTACAGCGGCTGCAATAAAGGCGAAGACTGCCTGCTGTTCCAGTACCAGGCTGACCATTTCGACTTGCTGCCGCAGACGCCGAAGGACTAGCCGGCCGCGCGGAGTCAAGAATGGTCGGTGAATTCAGTGGCATACTGTGCAGATCCGGGAGCAAATATGCGCCATGATATAGCTTTAATACGGCTTTAAAGAGAGAAGGGGCGCCACGCAAGACATGGCTGCTCCAGGAATGCATCGGCAATCACTCAAAGGCGGAATGAAAATGAAAAACTGGATCCGGCTCAACAAGGGATTTTTACTGTTCCTGTTTCTCTTCGGGATTTTCCGTACCGCCGTGGCTGACTGGAATCCGATCCCGTCCGGCTCCATGCGTCCCAACCTGCTGGAAGGCGACGTGGTGTTCGTCAACCGCCTGGCGTTCAACCTGAAAATCCCGCTGACCAATATCGTGCTGGGCCATCTGGGCGAGCCCAAGCGCGGCGATATCGTCACCTTCTTTTCGCCGCTGGACGACACCCGGCTGATCAAGCGCGTCATCGCCCTGCCCGGCGACACTGTGGAAATGCGCAATGAAAAGATGATCATCAACGGCAAGGAAGCCAGCTATGCGGTATTGGACAGCGCGCCTGAACCGATGGACCGCGGCAGCATCGTCGCCCTGCGCCTCAGCGAAAAGATGGGCAGCGAGCAGCACCGCATCCAGGTCCTGCCGCAAGTCAACGCCAACCGCAGTTTCGGCCCGATCACGGTGCCGCAGGATCACTACCTGATGCTGGGCGATAACCGCGACAACAGCGGCGACTACCGCCACTTCGGCTTTGTGCCGCGCGAGCTGCTGATCGGACGGGCCGAACGGATCCTGGTGTCGGCCGACATCAAGGGCAACTGGATGCCGCGCGCAGAACGTTTCGGCATGGCCCTGCAATAAACTGGGGACCGCGGAGCGCCGGATTGCCGAGTTCGACCGCAAGAACCAGAGTTCCTCCGCACAGGACAAGCAGTATCTTTGAAGTTCGCGGCGCCTGCCGCTCAACTTGAAAGATACCCGCCATGAACCTGATTGAACTGTGCCTGCTGGCGGCGATCTGGGGCGCCTCCTTCCTGTTCCTGCGCATTGCCGCGCCGGAGTTCGGCCCGCTGGCCCTGATCGCCCTGCGCGTCGGCATTGCCGCCCTGGTGCTGGCGCCGGTGCTGCGCTCCGCGCCGGCGCGCCGCCAGTTGCGCGCCAAGGCCTGGCCGCTGCTGGTGGTCGGCATCACCAATTCGGCGCTTCCGTTCGGCCTGTTTGCCTATTCCACGCTGTATCTCGATGCCGGACTGGATTCCATCCTGAACGCCACCACGCCGATCTGGACCGCGCTCATCGCCGCCGCCTGGTTCCACGCCAGCCTCGGCCGCCGGCAGGTCGCCGGCCTGCTGCTGGGGTTGGCCGGCGTGGTGCTGCTGGCGTGGGATACCTTGGGCGCAGGCATTCCCGGCGTGCCGCTGGCAATCGCCGCCGCGCTGCTGGCCACCGCCTGCTACGGCTTTGCAGTGAATTATTCCAAACGCCGCCTGGCCGGCATACAGCCGCTGGTGGTCGCTTTCGGCAGCCAGTTCTTTGCCGCCATCGTGCTGCTGCCGGCCGCCTTGCCGTTCTGGCCGCGGCAGGCTATCGCCGCCTCGACCTGGATGTGCGTGGCGGCGCTAGGCGTGGTCTGCACCGGCCTTGCCTACATCCTGTATTTCCGCCTGATCGAGCGCGTGGGTGCGGCGTATGCGGCATCGGTAACGTTCCTGATCCCGGTTTTCGGACTGATATGGGGTGCGCTCTTTCTCGGCGAAAAGGTCACGCCGGCCATGCTGGCCGGCTGCGCCGTGGTACTGCTGGGGACAGCCCTGGCCAGCGGCAAGCTGGAAAACCTGTTCGGCGGAAAACGCAAAGCCGGCCTGACGGTTGAGCAAAAGCTTTCCTCGGAAATAAAAATCAATAATAAATCACCATAAAATCACAATTTATTATTGTTTTACGATAATTTTAGACTAGAATACGGCAATCCTATCAACAAGGAAGCGCCGTGAAGCTGGATTTCATTACCCTCGCTCGCCGTTGCCTGACGACACTTTGCTCGTGGCTGGCCATCGCCATCATGGCGCTCTACCTCGGCTTCAAGCTCATGCCGCATCTTGGCGTCCACGGCTCCGTAAAAATGAGTTTCCAGGCCGCCACGGCCGACCGCGCCATGGCGAGCCTGGGCAACGCTTTCAATTTCCATATTTTCATTCATCTGAATTATCCACAATGACAGCGCCTAAAACACCGGACCTGCAACAGGATCGCATTGCACAGGCCAGCCAGCGCATGGCGAGCGTCACCATGCTGCTGCTGATCGCCATGCTGGTTTTCAGCATCGGCGGCTGGCTGTTTCCGCAGGAGTTCACCCATTTCTGCGATTAGACCAACGCCGCCATACAGCTCGGCATCGACCCAGCCAGCCTGCCGCTCTGGCAACTGCTGGGCGCCATCGTTATCACCAATATCCCTTTGCTGGCGCTGGGCTACGGCTTGTACCAGCTGCGCGCCCTGTTCCAGCGCTATGCACGCGGTGAATATTTCTCCGCAGCGGCAGCCATACACCTGGGCAGGGTCGGCCAAAGCCTGGCCTGGTGGGTCGTGCTGGGAGTTCTCTGCCAGCCGCTGTCCAGCGTCTGGCTGACCATCCTGCGACCGGTCGGCCATCGCCTGGTCAATGTCGGCTTTGGCAGCAGCGAAGTGGTTTCCCTGTTCATGGCCGCCTCCATCACCGTGATTGCCCGCATCCTGCAGCGCGCCAGCGAAGTCGACGCTGAAAACCGGCAGTTCGTCTGAGGAAGCAGATGAGTATCGTGATCACGCTGGACGTCATGCTGGCCAAACGCAAGGCGAAATCGAAAGACCTGGCGGCCGCCATCGGCATTACCGAACAGAATTTGTCGCTGTTAAAACAAGGCAAGGTGAAAGGGGTGCGGCTGGAAACCCTGGAAGCGATCTGCCGCTACCTTGACTGCCAGCCGGGCGACCTGCTGAGCTACGAGCCGGACAACGCCATGCCTGACGCCGGCGCAGAATAAACCTGCCGGGCCGGTTGCCGCAACCGGTCAATCAAAGTGTGAAGATAATATGCCTGACGCAAGCCGCTGGCCTTCAGCACCATATTCGCGCGCCATGCACTGGGGCATCCTCGCCTCGCTGCTGTTGCACGCCGTGTTGCTGCAAATGTTTTTGCAGCGCCAGCCGGCGCCGCCCGCAGCGGTCCGCAGTTCATTCTCGGACATGACGCTGTTGCTGCTGCCGACGCCGCAGCCGAGGCTGCCGCCAGCACAGGTGCAGCGCCTGGAACCTGCCGCGGCGCAGGCAGCGCCAGGCAAATCCCGTCGGCCGGCGTCCGATGGCAGCAAGAAAAACGTGACGCTGCCCTTGGCTGCATCGCCGATCGTCAATCAGGCAATTCACGCAGAGGAAAAAGAGCTGCCGGCTCCGTCCGAACCGCGGCCTCGACTGGATCTGGATGCTGCCGTGAAAATGGCCGGGAAGATCGCCAGGGATCCAAACAGCATGCGCGACGACAGGGCAGTCGCCCAGTTGAAAAGCCACCCGCTGGAAGCGGTCAATCCCGATAGCCGCCTGGCGCAAGACATACAGCGCGGCGCACGCGCCGATTGCCTGCAAAGTCAAAGTTCAACGGGGTTGCTGGCGCCGCTCTTCCTGATTGCCGATGCAGTGACGTCAAAAAAAGACGGGGGCTGCAAATGGTAGGCGGCTGCAGATTGATGTGCCGGGGTGAAATGCTCACGCTCGGCAGGGACGATCCTGCAAAAATGCAAGAGATCGCCCGTTGGGATCACGCGCCGATAACGCGGCGCGCCTCGCGCTCGGCCAGTTCCAGCGCTGCCTGTTCGGTTTTTACCGGCCGTCCGCAGCCTTTGCCTGTGGTTTGCACGAAAACCTGATCGCCGCGCTGCGTCGATACCTGGATCACGCCCTTGAACATGCCTCCCGGTGCTGGAGCAACCCGCGCTTCGACCGTCTTGTTTCCTTTGGTTTCTTTAAAGGCCATTTCGCTCTCCATTGTGATCGTGGCGTGATATTAGCATGCATGCCAGGTCGGTCGATTTAGCGTGGTGTTTCGCACATGATGGCCGTGCCCTTGAAATTTCGATATTTCCATGTCTGATTAATTTTTCTTCAGAAAAATGCAGGCTCATGGTAAGTTTGTCATCAAGCATTCCGCCCACTCAAATCCACCATCATGAAGATAAACGTCGCCATCACCCTGAACATCAGTGACGATCCGCAGCAATCGATCTGGTACAACGGCGCTAACCAGAACTGCTTTTTCCTCTACCAGCTGCTGCGGAAGTCGCCGCTGGTAGACCATGTCTGGCTGGTGCACAGCGACGGCATCAAGAATTACCCTGCCGGCCTGCTGATGGGAGACCTGCAGCGCGCGCTGCGGCCCATTTCGAGCGTGCTGGACAAAACCGACCTGCTGGTCGAGATGAACGGCTTCGTGTCGCCGGAACAGGTCGAACGGGTGCGCCGGCGCAAGGGCAAGGCAGTATCGTTCCGCTTTGGCAACGACTACGTGATCGCCGTCGAGACCATCACCTTCGGACGCGACCAATGGCAGCCCAACCCCCATCGGATAACATTCGACGAGCTGTGGACCAATCCCCAGCATGTCCACACCTGCAAGAGTTATTGGGAAAGCGTCTACAAGGCGCCGGTATTCGTGCTGCCGCATATCTGGGCGCCCTATTTCATCGAAGCTGCGCTGGCGGCAAATCCCGAACTGCGGCAGAAATGGGGCTACCGCAACCACGGAGCCGCCAAGCGGGTGGCGATTTTCGAGCCGAACATCAATGTCGTCAAGAGCACCCTGATACCGATGCTGGCAGCCAACCAGTTTTATATCGAACACCCCGGGCTGCTGGCGCATGTGTTCATGACGAATACTTTCCAGCTCAAGGAAAACAGTGCGTTCAAGCACCTCGCCCTGGGCCTGGAGATAGTCAAGGACGGCAAGGCCACGGCCGATCACCGCTTTCCGTTCTGCGCCTTCGCTGCCGAGCACACCGATATCGTGATTTCCCATCAATGGGAAAACGGCCTCAACTATCTGTTCTATGACGCGCTGTATGGCGGCTATCCGCTGGTGCACAATTCGCCGTTCCTGCGCGAGGCGGGCTATTACTACCGCGATTTCGATGTCGCCGATGGCGCCAGGGCTTTGGCCGAAGCAGCCTTGTCGCACGATGAAAACAGCGCCGCTTACGCGGCCAGGGCGCAGGCATTCCTGCATACCGTCGACGCCACGGCGGAGGCAAATATTGCCGCGTATACGCAGCGCATCGGCGCCCTGTTCGGCCCGCGCTGACCTTATCCGACGCAGCATTCGCAGCCGCGAGAAAAAATGATCCAGGAAAAATAAAGCAATGAACAACGACGACAAGCTGAAAACGCTCGGGATACTGATGTATATCGACGACCATCCCAACATGCTGGAGGATTTCAGCTGGATCTACAAAAGCTGGATCTATAGCGGCAACTGGCGCAGCTCCGACCTGGTCGCGGTATGCAATCCAAAAGTCCTGGACAAACTGCCCGGCGACGATCCCGGCGTCATCAAGATTCCATTTGAGCCGGTCGCAGTCGAAGGCAGCATCTGGCAGGGCTATCCCTTCATCAATTCCATCGCTTGCCTGAGCGGTCCGCACACCGACGATCTGCAGCAGCGCTACAAATGGCTGCTGAGGACCGATGCCGACGTCTTCCTGACCGAGCATCTATGCCGATTGCGGCCCAACACGCCGGTTCACGGCAACGGCCAGTACCTGTATACGACGCAGGAAGCGTGGGACAAGATGCTGGATTTCTGCCAGCGCCACGGCTTTCAGCATCACCGCGTATTCGGCTGCGGCCATTCGCTGCTGGCGCCCAGCGGCCACGTTCTGTTCTTCATCAGGGAACAGACCCGGGTGTCCGAACTGGTCTTGCGGGATTTCGGCAGCAACACCGGCCAGTGGCCGGGCTGGTTCCGCGGCGTGACCACCATGTACGCAGCGGAGATCGTGGCGAACCATCACTATGGCGCGTTTCTTGAGCACGGCAAGACGCAGATCCTGGACGTGCCCAGCTACAGCGTCGGCGACATCGACCAGATGACTTTCCATATCCACGGGATCCATACCGACGATTATTTTTCCAAGCACCATTATCGCGCCGGAAAATACGCGCATATCGATCCACAGACATTAGACCGGAGCAAAATCAACCAGTACTGCCATTGGATCGTGACGACCCCGCTCGATGAAATCAAGCGGCTGGCCGACTATCCTTTCTAGCGGCAGCATGCCGGCAGGCAGCGCGGCAAAGCCATCGTCACGACTGCATCAGGCTGAAACCAAAAAGGGCTGAGTCCTGTGCAATACAGAACCCAGCCCTTGGCCACTTGGCAAACTTTCGTTCGCGTCCATGGCAGCGTGAATAGCCTTAACTAATAGCCTTAACTAATAGCCGTAATTAATAGCAGTAAATAACAGTAAATAACAGTAATCAATAGCCGTAATTTTTAGCGACCGTATTCCCCAGGTATCCGCCGCCAACCACGCCCGCTACCGTCGCCAGGGTACGGCCGTTGCCGCCGCCCACCTGATGTCCCAGCAAGCCGCCGATGACCGCGCCGGTAGCTATCCCCAGCGGGCTTACCGACGCTGCCGGGCGGGCTTGCTCGACCGGAGCCTGGTATTGCGGCGCAGCTTCGTTTTGCGCATAGCTTGCGCCCTGGCTGCGATAGACATGATGCACTATCGTTTTTTGCCTGGGCGCCGGACGAGCCGGTTCAACCTGGTAGCCGGCGACTGGCGGCGTTGCCAGCGGCTGCATGTATTGATAGCCGTTCGCGGTCTGCACCAATACCGGCGATGCGCCTGCCGGCGTCATCGGCGCGGCGGCATTTGCCGCCGGCTGCTGCATGGCAGGGCTTGCCTCCGGAGCCTGCGCGCCAACCGCATTGCCGTGCGAGCTCGGAAGAAAGCCGGTCATCGCTGCGACACCAAGCAAGCTCACCAGGATAAGGGATCCGGCGGCGCCCGCTACCAAGGGGTGCAGACGGCTGGTTGTCTGGCTGGCTTCCATTTGATTCTCCTTCGACGTTGACAGTGATTTGATTCTACAAACGTATCGGCCGCCAACCCAGCTTGATTGTGTATCAAGTGTGTCGAATTGAAACACAGTGTTGTTTCATCTGATGACTACCGGGAGCGATCAAAAAGGGCTTGCCTGCAGCTGCTTCAATATCTGATAGGCGGCAGTCACGCGCGGCTCAGCGGGAGAAGATTTATTGACCAGCATCACAATACCCATCTTGCGGGCCGGAATAAAGGCAGCGTATGCCCCAAAGCCGCCGGTGGCGCCCGTCTTGTTGATCAGCACGTCGGCACGGGGCGGCAGCGGCGGGCTCAGCTTTGCGACCTTATTAGTCTGATATACCATCGCATCGGAATTCCCTGCCAGCACCTGGGCAAGGCTTGCCGAATCGGGATACATTTCCCAAATCAAGCCCTGTGTCATTTCGCCTGCCTTGAAATATCCTGTGTGCGTGTCGCTTATCGCGCGCTGCAATTTTTCATCCAGCTTGAGCACCTGCATGTTGGCGTCAATGAAGCGTATCAAATCGGCGGTATTGGTCTTCACCCCATAGGCTTCGGCGGCCAGCACGCCGGGATTCAGCCTGACCGGCGCATCCGTCTTGTTGTAGCCCTGCGCGTAATTTTTCATCTGGCTCGCCGGCACATTGATGTAGCTGTGCTTCATGCCCAATTCAGGAAATAATTTTTTTTCAATCACATCCTCGTAAGATGCATTCATGCTCTTGGCCACAATCATGCCGAGCAGGCCGATGCTTGGATTTGCGTAAGTCCTGGCGGTGCCGGCGGCATACGCAGGCTGCCAGTGCTTGAAATAATCCATGAGCTGATCGTTGTCGTGGACGCTATCCGGAACCTGCAGCGGGAAACCGCCGGCCGTATGCGTGCCCAGGTTGAGCAGGCTGACATGGTCGAAGCTGCTGCCGCGCAAGGCAGGCAAATATTGACTGACGTCGCCGGTCAACGAAAGCTGGCCATTGACCTGAGCGTATGAGGCCAATGTCGCCGTAAATGTTTTGCTTACGGAACCGATCTCAAACAGCGTCTCGTTGGTCACCGGCTGCCCGGTTTCCTTGGACGCCACGCCATAGTTGTAGAAATAATTCTTGCCGTCGACGGCGACGGCGATTGCCATGCCCGGGATAGCGTACTTCTGCATCAGCGGCTGCACGGCGCTATCGACGATTTCCTTGACCCTGGACTGGTCGAGATCGGCGGCAGCGTGGCTGCCGGCGGCGATAAAACAACTTGAAACGGCTATTGCCTTCAGCATGCCCGTAACTTTTCTATGCATGATTAGATGCCTCTCTGAATGTGATTGAAGAGATTTTCCGCAAGCGGACCTGTGGTGCGGCGCATGGCCTGGACCGTGCAAAGCACGATCACTTCGGAACCAGGATATTAAATGGCTTGCCGGGCGTCAGCACCCAGCTCGCAATGACTTTCGCGCCAGCCGGCCCGGCTTTGGTGACATGCACCACGTTGGCCGCCATCTGATAGCTGCCGCCCGCATGGAGCACCTGGTCCGGCTTGCCATCCACCTGGACGATCAACTCGCCTTCAAGGACGTAGGCGAGTTCGGGTCCGGTAGCCATGTGGCGGGGCTTTGCGGCATTGGGAGGGAATACGGCAATCCCCATGCCCATCTGGCGATCGCGGCCCTCGAGGCCGATTCTTTGCAAGACTTGCGTCTCTTTTGCATCAGGCGCCTTGTCGGCGGCCGCCACAGAATGCATGGCCAGGATGGCCGCCAGCAGGACAAGGATAGAGCGACTGGTTTTCACGGAGGCTCCTCATAAGACTCGATTAATCAAAATTTCTAATGCTTCGCAGTTTGACCGCCAAATCTGAGCATGCGCTTCCAGAAGTCGTTTTCAGGAAAAACGGGATAGGCTCTATCGATCATAAAACTGCAGGCCAAGACTTCGGAAGCCACCGCAACAGGCGGCGAGAAACTCAGAAACGTTGCGAAGGCGTCAATATCGCATCTCGGCGGACAACGAACAAGCGAGAATAATTTTGACGAGACAAAAGAAAATCTTATGACTCTGTGTGAATGCGGCGTGACTGCCTTGCGGCGCTTCCCAGCGCCCGCTGACAATATGCCGGAGATGCAGACGCACAGCCGGCGTTACAGGCCTGGGCCTGCAACGCCCTTCGAGCGCGTTCCATGCAGTGCTGCTGGTGCCGCAGGATTCATTCAGAACGCATCGCCGGGCACGCGCACCCATCCCTCCATCAGCACCCGGGCGCTGCGGCTCATGATGGCTTTGGTCACGCTCCATTCGCCATTGACCTGGCTGGCTTCCGCGCCCACCCGCAACGTGCCGGAAGGGTGCCCGAAGCGCACCGCATTACGCGCGCCGCCGCCGGCAGCGAGGTTGACCAAGGTGCCCGGTATCGCCGCGGCGGCGCCGATGGCGACGGCTGCGGTACCCATCATGGCGTGATGCAGCTTGCCCATCGACAGCGCACGCACCAGCAAGTCGATATCGCCGGCGGCGACCTGCTTGCCGCTGGAGGAAACGTAGCCGGCCGGCTTGGCGACGAAGGCCACCTTCGGGGTGTGCTGGCGGTTGGCGGCTTCATCGAGCTGCTGGATGAGGCCCATGCGCAGCGCGCCATGCGCGCGTATGGTCTCGAATTTTTTCAGCGCCGCGGCATCGCCGTTGATGGCTTCCTGCAGCTCGGCGCCGGTGTAGCCGAGCGCTTCGGCATTGAGGAAGATAGTTGGGATGCCGGCATTGATCATGGTGACCTTGAGCGTGCCGACTCCCGGCACTTCGAGATCGTCGACCAGGTTCCCGGTCGGGAACATGGATCCGCCAGCGCCGTCTTCGTCAGCGGCCGGATCCATGAATTCAAGCTGCACTTCCGCTGCGGGAAAGGTGACGCCGTCGAGCTCGAAGTCGCCGGTTTCCTGCACCGCGCCATTAGTGACGGGCACGTGCGCAATGATGGTCTTGGCGATGTTTTCCTGCCAGATGCGTATGGTTGCCATGCCGTTTTGCGGAATGCGGCTGGCGTCCACCAGGCCGCTGGCGATCGCGAAGGAGCCGACCGCGGCGGACAGGTTGCCGCAGTTGCCGCTCCAGTCGACAAACGCCTTGTCGATGGCGACCTGGCCGAACAGGTAATCGACATCGTGATCCGGTCTGCTGCTCCTGGACAGGATGACCGTCTTGCTGGTGCTTGAGGTCGCCCCGCCCATGCCGTCGATCTGCTTGCCGTAAGGGTCGGGGCTGCCGATGACGCGCAGCAGCAGCGCATCGCGCGCGGGGCCGGGTTTCTGTGCCGCTGCGGGCAGGTCCTGCAGGCGGAAGAATACGCCTTTGCTGGTGCCGCCACGCATATAGGTGGCGGCGATCTTGATCTGGGGTGCGTGGGTCATTTCATGCTTTCCTATTAATGGGCAGAGTCATCTGGGGTCAGAGTCGACTTTCGCGGTGCTTTATCGCGAAAATCGACTCTGACCCCACATGACGGATTCGGAGAAAGAAAAGCGCGTTCATGGTTTTTCTTTTCTAGCGACAAAGTATGTACTCCGTAGCCCGCTAAGTGGGGTCGGAGTGAAGTTTCTGCAAAAAGCGCGCAGAAAGTTCACTCCGACCCCAGTTAGCTGCGCAGCTTAAGCGCGACGAAAACCGGGGGCCGGCGCCTTGTCAGAGTCATCTGGGGTCAGAGTCGACTTTCGCGGCGCTTTATCGCGAAAATCGACTCTGACCCCACATGACGCATTCGGAGAAAGAAAAAGTGCATTCATGGTTTTTCTTTTCTAGCGACAAAGTATGTGCTCCGTAGCCCGCTAAGTGGGGGCGGAGTGAAGTTTCTGCAAAAAGCGCGCAGAAAGTTCACTCCGCCCCCAGTTAGCTGCGCAGCTTAAGCGCGACAAAAAACAGGGGCTGGCGCCTTGTCAGAGTCATCTGGGGTCAGAGTCGACTTTCGCGGCGCTTTATCGCGAAAATCGACTCTGACCCCACATGACGGATTCGGAGAAAGAAAAGCGCATTCATGATTTTTCTTTTCTAGCGACAAAGTATGTACTCCGTAGCCCGCTAAGTGGGGTCGGAGTGAAGTTTCTGCAAAAAGCGCGCAGAAAGTTCACTCCGACCCCAGTTAGCTGCGTAGCTTAAGCGCGACGAAAACCGGGGGCTGGCGCCTTGTCAGGCAGCTGTCGACGATTCGAGGAAGTCCTGGGCGAAACGCTGCAGCACGCCGCCCGCTTCGTAAATCGACACTTCCTCTGCCGTATCGAGGCGACAGGTTACGGGCACTTCCACGCGCTCGCCGTTCTTGCGGTTGATCACCAGCGTCAGCGTCGTGCGCGGCGTACGTTCACCCAGCACGTCGAAGGTTTCGGTACCGTCGATGTTCAAGGTGATGCGGTTGACGCCGGGCTTGAACTCCAGCGGCAGCACGCCCATGCCGACCAGGTTGGTGCGGTGGATGCGCTCGAAGCCTTCCGCTACGATGGCTTCCACGCCAGCCAGGCGCACGCCTTTGGCGGCCCAGTCGCGCGAGGAACCCTGGCCGTAGTCGGCGCCGGCGATCACGATCAGCGGCTGCTTGCGTTCCATGTAGATCTCGATGGCTTCCCACATGCGGGTGATCGTGCCTTCCGGTTCGACGCGGGTCAGCGAGCCGGCTTTGACCTTGCCGCTCATTTCACCGCTCATCTCGTCCTTCTCGCGCACCATCTCATTCTTCAGGGTCGGATTGGCGAAGGTAGCGCGCTGGGCGGTGAGGTGATCGCCGCGGTGGGTGGCGTAGGAATTGAAGTCTTCTTCAGGCAGGCCCATCTTGGCCAGGTACGCACCCGCTGCACTATCGAGCATGATGGCGTTCGACGGCGACAGGTGATCGGTGGTGATGTTATCGCCCAGCACCGCCAGCGGCCGCATCCCTTTCATCGTGCGGGCGCCGGCCAAAGCGCCTTCCCAGTATGGCGGACGGCGGATGTAGGTGGTCTGCGGACGCCAGTCGTATAGCGGGCTGACTTTCTCGCCGTCATCGGCGACCGCGGCAAACATCGGTTCGTAGACCTTGCGGAACAGTTCCGGCTTGACGCTGGAGGCGACGATGGCGTCGATTTCTTCATCCGACGGCCAGATGTCTTTCAGCGTCACCGGATGGCCGGCAGCGTCGATGCCGAGGATATCTTTTTCGATATCGAAACGGATGGTGCCGGCAATGGCGTAAGCCACCACCAGCGGCGGCGAAGCCAGGAAGGCCTGCTTGGCGTAGGGGTGAATACGGCCGTCGAAATTACGGTTGCCGGAGAGGACGGCAGTAGCGTACAGGTCGCGCTCCACCACTTCCTTCTGGATGACCGGATCAAGCGCGCCGCTCATGCCGTTGCAGGTGGTGCAGGCAAACGCGACGACGCCGAAGCCCAGGGTCTCCAGCTCAGGCAGCAGGCCGGCGGCTTCCAGGTACAGCGCGACCGTCTTGGAACCGGGCGCCAGCGAGCTCTTTACCCATGGCTTGCGCAGCAGGCCGCGGGCATTCGCATTGCGCGCCAGCAGGCCGGCGGCGATCATGTTGCGCGGGTTGTTGGTGTTGGTGCAGCTGGTGATGGCGGCGATGATGACGGCGCCGTCCGGCATCAGGCCTGGTTCGTTCTCTACCGTGCCGCTGATGCCGCGCGCCGCCAGTTCGGAGGTCGGCACGCGGTTGTGCGGATTGGACGGACCGGCAATGTTCCGCACCACGGAGGACAGATCGAAGCGGATGACGCGCTCGTACTCTGCGTGCTTCAGGCTGTCGGCCCAGAGGCCGGTTTCCCTGGCATAGATTTCCACCAGCTTGACCTGCGCATCGTCGCGGCCGGTGAGCTTGAGGTATTTGATGGTCTGCTCGTCGATGTAGAACATCGCGGCGGTGGAGCCGAACTCGGGAGCCATGTTGGAAATGGTCGCGCGGTCGCCCAGCGTCAGGTGGGAAGCGCCCTCGCCGTAGAACTCGAGATAGGAAGACACGACCTTTTGCGCACGGAGGAACTCTGTCAGCGCCAGCACGATGTCCGTCGCAGTAATGCCTGGCTGCGGCTTGCCGCTCAGCTCGACGCCGATGATGTCCGGCAGGCGCATCCAGGAAGCGCGGCCCAGCATCACGCTTTCCGCTTCCAGGCCGCCGACGCCGATGGCGATCACGCCCAGCGCATCGACCATCGGCGTGTGGCTGTCGGTGCCGACCAGCGTGTCCGGGAAGGCGACGCCGTCCTTCACCTGGATCACCGGCGACATGCGCTCGAGGTTGATCTGGTGCAGGATGCCGTTGCCTGGCGGGATGACGTCGACGTTCTTGAACGCCTTCTTGGTCCAGTTGATGAAATCGAAGCGGTCTTCGTTACGGCGGTCTTCGATGGCGCGGTTCTTGTCGAAGGCATCTGCATCGAAGCCGCCGCACTCGACCGCCAGCGAGTGGTCCACCACCAGCTGGGTCGGCACCACCGGGTTGACTTGCGCCGGGTCGCCGCCTTGCAGGGCAATGGCGTCGCGCAGGCCGGCGAGGTCGACCAGCGCGGTCTGGCCCAGGATGTCATGGCACACCACGCGCGCCGGGAACCACGGGAAATCGAGGTCGCGCTTGCGTTCGATGAACTGCTTGAGGGAGGCGGCCAGGGTGGCCGGATCGCAGCGGCGCACCAGGTTTTCGGCCAGCACACGCGAGGTGTACGGCAGTTTGTCGTAGGCGCCTGGCTGGATGGCGTCGACCGCGGCCCGCGTGTCGAAAAAATCCAGCTGGGTGCCGGGCAGAGGTTTGCGGTTTGCTGTGTTCATGGCTCAGTCGGAAAAGGAAGTATCATCAGATTGCGTCTAGGCGCCCCCGCCTCGTCGGTCACGTCATTCCCGCGGACGCGGGAATCCACATTGCTGGCGACGGCAGGGAAAACGGATCCCCGCGCGCGCGGGTGACGGAGTTTATAGCGCTAGCGCTTGGCGATCGGCACAAACTCCAGGTTGTCAGGACCGACATAGTTGGCCGACGGGCGGATGATCTTGTTGTCGATGCGCTGCTCGATCACGTGCGCGGCCCAGCCGGAAGTACGGGAAATCACGAACAGCGGCGTGAACATCGCGGTCGGCACGCCCATCATGTGGTAGGACACGGCCGAGAACCAGTCCAGGTTCGGGAACATTTTCTTGACTTCCCACATCACGCTTTCCAGGCGCTCGGCGATATCGAACATCGCCGTCGAGCCGGCGTCTGCCGACAGCTTGCGCGCGACTTCCTTGATGACCTTGTTGCGCGGATCGGAGACGGTGTACACCGGATGGCCGAAACCGATCACCACTTCCTTGTTCTCGACGCGGCTGCGGATATCGGCTTCCGCTTCATCCGGATTGTCGTAGCGCTTCTGGATTTCCAGTGCGACTTCATTGGCGCCGCCGTGTTTCGGGCCGCGCAGGGCGCCGATCGCACCGGTGATCGCCGAGTAGAAATCGGAACCGGTGCCGGCAATCACCCGGCTGGTGAAGGTCGATGCATTGAATTCGTGTTCCGCGTACAGGATCAGCGAGACGTGCATCGCCTTTTCCCACGCGGCGGATGGTTTCACGCCGTGCAGCAGGTGCAGGAAATGGCCGCCTATCGATTCGTCGTCGGTTTCGACTTCGATGCGCTTGCCGTTGTGGCTGAAGTGATACCAGTACAGCAGCATGGAGCCGAACGACGCCATCAGGCGGTCGGCGATGTCGCGCGCGCCGGGCGCATTGTGGTCTTCTTTCTCTGGCAGCGTGCAGCCCAGCACCGAGGCGCCGGTGCGCATCACGTCCATCGGATGGGAAGCCGCAGGCAGCGCTTCCAGCGCGGCCTTGACGCTGGCCGGCAGGCCGCGCAAGGATTTCAGCTTGCTCTTGTAACCCTTCAGTTCGGCGCTGGTCGGCAACTTGCCGTGCACCAGCAGATAGGCGATTTCCTCGAATTCGCACGTGTCGGCGATATCCAGGATGTCATAGCCGCGGTAATGCAGGTCGTTGCCGGTCTTGCCAACCGAGCATAGTGCGGTGTTGCCTGCGGTGACGCCGGACAGCGCGACGGATTTTTTTGGTTTGAATGCGGTTGCTGGTGCTTCGCTCATTTTTTAGTCTCCGGACGGAAAGGAATCGGTGTGCCTTGAATTAGGGGGAATTATTTTTTCTGGGCTGCAAAAAGTGCGTCCAGATGCTGCTCGAAATCGTGATAGTTGATCCTCTCATACAATTCCATGCGGGTCTGCATGGTGTCGACCACGTTCTTTTGCGTGCCGTCGCGGCGGATGGCGTTGTACACGTTTTCTGCCGCCTTGTTCATGGCGCGGAAGGCCGACAGCGGATACAGCACCAGGCCGACATCGGCTGACTTCAACTCTTCTACGGTAAACAATGGCGTGGAGCCGAACTCGGTGATATTGGCCAATACCGGCACCTTGACGGCTGCGGCAAACTGCTTATACATCGCCAGCTCTGTAATTGCTTCCGGGAAGACCATATCGGCGCCGGCTTCAACGCAGGCGATTGCCCGCTCCAGCGCGGATTCCAGCCCTTCCACGGCGAGCGCGTCGGTACGCGCCATGATGACGAAATTGTCGTCGGTGCGGGCATCGACCGCAGCCTTGATGCGGTCGACCATTTCCTGCTTGCTGACGATTTCCTTGTTGGGACGATGGCCGCAGCGCTTGGCGCCGACCTGGTCCTCGATATGGATCGCCGCGGCGCCGAACTTGATCATCGATTTGACGGTACGCGCCACGTTGAAGGCGCTGGCGCCGAAGCCGGTATCCACGTCGACCAGCAAAGGCAGGTCGCAGACATCGGTGATGCGGCGCACATCGGTCAGCACGTCGTCCAGATTGGAGATGCCGAGGTCGGGCAAGCCGAGCGAACCGGCGGCGACGCCGCCGCCGGACAGGTAAATCGCCTTGAAGCCGGCGCGCTTGGCCAGCAAGGCGTGATTGGCGTTGATCGCGCCGATCACCTGCAGCGGCGATTCTTCTTGCACCGCCTTGCGGAAGACGGCGCCTGCGGAATACTGACTCATGGGTTCTCCTGATAGATTGCACGCTGGGTGCACTGTTTCATGCAGATATCTGCACTGGGGTTTTATCGTTATAGAGCAATCGTCATGCCAAGCAAGCTGCAATATCTGCACGCATGGCAGGGCAATAAAATAATTTAATCAAATCAATCGCCTACAAAATAAGATGGCAATAAATCAATTTTATTACGGCCGGATAAGACCATCGAATTGTTTCATTTCATGTTACATTCACATGCATTGAAACATACGTGCAACACACGATGAAACATGCCCCCTTCCCCTCAGCCCCCTGCCCGGCGTGAGTCCGGCGACGCCGGCGAACGCAGTCAAAAACCGGTGATCTGGACCGTCTCGGTCTCGCGCCTGTCCGACCTGTTCCGCGACATTACACTGGAATACGACGACCGCGCGACGATCGAACCCATCTACCTGGGATTCGACGAGGCCGCGCGCCACATCCGCGAACGAATGGAAACGGAGCGCTGCGACGCTGTGATCGCCGCCGGTTCCAACGGCGCCTATCTGAAAAGCCGGCTGTCAGTGCCGGTGGTGATCGCCAAGGCCAGCGGTTTCGACGTGCTGCAAGCCTTGTCGCGCGCACGCCAGATCACGCCGGACATCGGCATCATCACTTACCAGTCGACGATGCCGGCGTTGAAGGAATTCCAGAACGCCTTCGGCTTCAATATCCAGCAGCGCGACTACGCCACCGAAGAAGATGCGCGGGCGCAGATCCATGAACTCAAGGCCAGCGGCGTCAAGGCCATCGTCGGCGCAGGCCTGATCACCGACCTGGCCGAAGAAGCCGGGCTGGCCGCGGTGCTGGTCTACTCTGCGGCATCGATCCGCCAGGCCTTCGACGATGCGCTGGAAATCGCCCGCCTGACGCAGCTGGAAGCGGGCCGTAGTCACGGCCGCAGTACCCCGCTGGCCGACACGCTGCGCGCCAAGCATGGCCTCAACGATTTGCTCGGCGAGTCGGCGGCGATGGAAACCCTGCGCCAATCCATCGTGCTGTATGCCAAGTCGCAAGCCACGGTGCTGATCCAGGGCGAAACCGGCAGCGGCAAGGAACTGGTCGCGCAAGCGATCCACCGTGAAAATCCGCGCGCGCTGATCGGCAACAAGCCGTTTGTCGCGGTCAATTGCGGCGCGATTGCGGAATCGCTGCTGGAGTCGGAACTGTTCGGCTATGAAGAAGGCGCATTCACGGGCTCGCGCCGCGGCGGCCACGCCGGCCTGTTCGAAGCGGCGCACCGCGGCACGCTGTTCCTGGATGAAATCGGCGAAATGCCGCTGGCGCTGCAGACCCGTTTGCTGCGCGTGCTGGAAGAACGCGAAGTGGTGCGCGTCGGCGGCACCCGGCCGATTGCGGTCGATGTGCGCATCATCAGCGCCACCCACTGCGACCTGGAGCAGCGCGTGCGCGAAGGCCGTTTCCGCGCCGACCTGTTCTATCGCCTGGCCGTGCTGCGCTTGACGCTGACGCCCTTGCGCGAGCGCCCGCAGGACTTGATCGCGCTGGCCGAATGGTGCCTCAAGAAATCCCTGGCCGCGCTGGGCGCCCGCCCGCATCCGAACCTGCATGCTGAAATCGTCGCTTGCCGGCCCCTGCTCAGCGCCTATGCTTGGCCCGGCAACGCGCGCGAAGTACGCAACCTGATGGAAAGAGTGGCGCTGTTCCTGGCAGCCGAACCGCTGCAGGCATTGTCGCCCGCCTTCTTGCTCAGCATCGCACCGGAATTCGGCCAGGCGCCTGCCGCCGCAACCGCAGGCGCCGCGCTGCCGGCCGCGGAAAGCATCGCGCAGGTGCTGGCCCGTTTCGGCGGCAACCGCGAAGCCGCAGCCAGGCATCTCGGCATTAGCCGGACCACCCTTTGGCGCAAGATCAGGAAGCAATAAGCATCGGCAGTCGCGGATGGAACAAGCAATTTCAGTATGCTTCACACCAATTCCGACACTCACCATCCCCAGGCTGAAACCTTCCTGCCTCCTCATACGAACAGGAAAGCTTACGTTTCCTCACGCTCCAGTCCGGCAAGCACAACGTTCATCAGTGCTTCAAACTTGGGGAATGAGCTGGTCAACTCGGGCAGATTGACCACCCTGGCGAGATGTTCCAGGCGTACGCACGCGGCAACGACGGCCTGTTCGCGAATCATTGAAAATGCCCCCTTTATCGAATGCAGCTGCTCCTGTACTTCCTTGATATCTCCCGTTGCCAGCGCGCGATGAATCACAGCGATCGATTTGGCGCTGCTTGCGCGCAAAGTCTGCAACAAATCTTCGCTCAGGACAGGTTTTTTTTGATCGAGTGCGCTCAATGACACCGGCCGAACGCCGCCCTTCATATACTTTCGCACCATTTGATCGATGTCGTCCAACGACATCGGCTTCAACAGCACATCGCTAATGCCAACTTGTTTGCATCGGCTGTGTTCTTCGGCGGAAGCATGGGCGGTGATGGCGATGATTGGCAATTGCGTTCCCCGGCGGCGCAAAAACGTCGCCAGGGTATAGCCATCCATGCCCGGCATGCTTAGATCGGTGAACACCATGTCATAGGCATTTTTTTCAAAAAGCGTCAGCGCATCGCTTCCGTTATTGCTCAGGTCCGCCTGGTAACCGAGCGTATCGAATTGATCGCGAATCAATGCCAGGTTGACCTCATGATCCTCCACCACAAGTATCCGGGCATGCCGCCCGGCCGGCATGGCTTCTGCTGCCGCCTCGCTCTCCACGACTGCATCAACGGCCCCGTTCGGCGCAAACGCATGTGCGATTGCCTTATACAGGCCGTCAAGGGAATAGCAGGACACCATGCTGCGTTTTCCTTTGGTCACAACCGTCCTGGGGCCATCCTCGGTGGCGTCGATCGTCCACGATGCCTTTTCGCAGGCAATATCTTCGTCGGCGAAGGTCCAGTCGCGCGGATTGCCGAAAATAAGCAACGGCACTGCTGTCATGTGCATCTCTGCCGGATCGGCAATCATTTGGACGTTGATCCCCCAATGCCTGAGCTGGTCGCCGACAGAAGCCTGCCGCTCAGGGGCAGAACAAAGCATGACCATGTCCGGCATGCCGGCAAACGGCGCCCACCATGCCGCAGCATTGGCATCAACCTGCAATGGCAGGCTGACGGTAAATGTGCTGCCGGCAGCGCTGCGGCGATCAAGCGTAACAATGCCGCCCATCAGCTCCGCCAGGCGCTTGCATAGCGCAAGCCCCAGTCCGCTGCCGCCGAAGCGCCGGTTAATCGAAACATCGCCTTGTACGAACGGTTCAAACAGTGCGGCCCGTCGTGCTGCTGTGATGCCGATACCGGTATCGCATACGCTGACGGCCAATAGCGGCGACTTGCCGTCCGTGCTGAGGGCATGGCCGTTGACGACGACGCTGATCTTGCCGCTGTCAGTAAACTTGATCGCATTGCTGAGCAAGTTCAGCAAGATCTGGCGCAAGCGGGCAGGATCTCCGAAATAGAAACGCGACTGATCTGGCGTGACCGTATAGAACAGATTTAGCCCTTTAGCATCGGCCAGCGGAGAAAAGATGGTGACCACTTGTTCGACAGTATCGATCACGTCGAAACGTATGTTTTCAAGCGTCATTTGGCCGGATTCGACTTTTGAAAAATCCAGGATGTCATTGATAATTGCAAGCAAAGCCCGTGACGAAGAATTCACGGTGCGCAGGCGGTCGGCCTGCATTTCGCTTAATTGCGAGCGGCCAAGTAATTCCAGATTGCCAAGAATCGCATTCAAAGGTGTGCGTATCTCGTGACTCATGGTCGCCAGGAATGCGGACTTTGCCTGGTTGGCGGTGTCTGCAGCGATACGCGCTTCTTCCAGCTTCTGTTCAATGAGCTTGCGCACCGTAATATCGGAAATGCTGCACAGCAGGACATCTACGCCCTGGTATTTAGTCCCGATCAAATTGGTCAGTAAATGCGACGTCGTACCGTCCGGCGCGGTAATCGCCAAATCATGATGCATCAGCTGCTTGCCCTGGAGATTGCCGAGCTTCGTCAGCCCATCCCAATACAAATCAAGAAATTTTCTTCGCAGGGGCCGCGTCTCATTGTCATACGACCGCATCACGTCATTTTGCATCAAGGTTTCGCCAGTGCTTATCGACAAAAGACTTAAGCCCACCGGCGCGATGCCGATGATTGTGCGATTCAGGTTTTCGCTTTCAAACACGCGTTGCGAACGCCGATATATCGGCATGAACACTTTGCGGTCAAAAAGAATCAAAAAAATCCAGAGTGAACTGAGTACGACCGTCGTTCCGATCACGTACGCCAATAGCAGCGGCCATCGCGCTGCCAGTATGGTGCGCCAGGAATACGCGTAGGCCAGTATCCAGCCGGTATCCGACAACGGTTCGCTGATGGTGAATGTGCCGTTTTCATAGAAAGGCTCAGAGGTATAGAGCTTTTCTTTCCAACTTTTGGAATCGACGACACGCTGAGTCAGGCCGGGGTCGGCTGAGTTGCCATGCCAGGCATCCAGCATAAGTTTTCCGTTGGTGTCAAGAACAATGAAATTCCCGTCGAAAGGCGTCTGGCTAAGACTATTCTTCAATAATTTCATTGGCTGATCACTGACAAATACAATGAAAACACGACCGTTTTCGTCAAAGGCAGGCTCTACCAGCTTGAAGGCTTCTTCATTGGTCAATGGATCGCGAGTGGCCGGCAACCACGTGATTTTTCTTGATTCGCGCAATTGCCTGGCAACTTCAGGATCGCTCAGGTCGCCGATATCAGGCGCAATTCTGCGAATCAGATCGCTTGTATCCCTGGCGCCGATAGCCTTGATCGGATCGCCTGATGCCGGTGGCGGCGTGAAAGAAATAAAGCTATGTTCCGGATTAAATACATATCCATGAAAATTGACGTTCCGCTGGCGAGCAGCGGCTGTCGCGGGATACGCCTGCTGTTCGACAAACGATAGGTATTCCGCATACGTGCTCGCTGGAAGCTGCGGCCCTATCTGTGCCAGCACAAGCTGTGGATCCAGATTTTTGTTGGCTTGGACTACCAGACGGCCGCCTTTTGCAGAAAAATCGCTCAACAATTTTTCAGGAGGTTTGCGTTGATCCGCCCATATCAATTCCGCGTTAATCAAGCCACGGCGCAACGTCGCCTGCCTCACTTCGATTTCCTGCAGGAACAAAGCCTTGTGGGTAAGGTAGACGTAACGGCCATCTGCAATGTAATCCTTTATGGAGGACCACGTCGCCAACGCGCAAGCGATCAAGATCATGACGGTTAAAGCCATACCGCCTCCCCAGAGCAGTCCGCGCTGATAACGGCCGAGCAGTCCTAGCTCGCTGAGCTTTTTCATCGATGCGGCAACCTTATTTCTTCCTTTGGAAAAAGCGTCGGAATTTGTCGAAAATGCCATATGGCTGCCCTCCCTGAAGCCTGCGAATTTTTCAATATTGCTCAGAGTCTAACTTTACAAACCGGGACTGCGGATATTTTTTCGCTGCAAATTCACATTTTTAATTTATGAGACCAGACCTATTATTTATTTAAATAATTTCATACCTGTCTCATTGTTGTCAGCAGCAATCCCCGATACAGTGGCTCATCATGGAGATCGTTCCAAGGGTGGGAAATATTCAAAACTAGGTAGGACAAATTGAAACAGGAACAAACAAAAAAAATTGCGCGACTTCTGCTCGGTTATGCAAGTCTCTCCGATGATGAGGCCCGGCATTTCACTAATGTCATGAATCAGTTTATTTTCGCTTCGTCTGTCCGCAAACGACAAATGAAAGAATGCTGGGAGCAAGAAGGCCAGCCAGTCATCAATAAAGACAACAAAAGTCAGCATCTTTAGCATAGACTTATCAAAAAATATTACCAGTCAGCAAGGATATGACACCACTCTCGATACGCGTCGTTGTCGCCGACGACCATCCTGCAATCATCAAGGGCATCCAGCAAGAACTCGCTGAGGCCAAGACCGTCGATTTGGTAGGCACGGCCGGTAATTCCACGGAATTGATTAATTTGCTTGATAAGCATCCGTGTGATGTCCTGGTGACTGATTATGCAATGCCTGGCGGCGAATACGGCGACGGACTGGCGCTGTTTAAATTTATTCAACGGCGTTATCCAAACATAAATATTATTGTCATGACAATGCTGGATAATCCTGCGGTACTACGCACCTTGATCTCCAGCAAAATCCACTGCGTCCTCAGCAAGTCCGACGATTCCAGCTACCTGCTTCCTGCCATCCATATCGCCCACTCTGGAGGCGAGTATTTTTCACCAACCATGCGTGCGATCATGCAGACCGTCACACGCGGGAAAAAGTCTGCGATCGACCTCACCAAGCGAGAGCTGGAAGTTGTGCGCCTGCTCGTTTCCGGATTAACCGTCAACGAAGTCGCTGAACAGCTCCATCGCAGCAAACAGACCGTCAGTGCCCAGAAAATCAACGCCATGAAAAAACTGGGGATCGAGCGCGATGCCGATTTATTCAAATACGCCATTGAGGTAGGCCTGATATCTTCATCCGCCATACCGCCTTGAACTGTATTGAAAGCATTCCGGTAACTTGCCATAAACGGAGAGTTCAACAAGCCGGAATTTAGCCGGCTCCGCCTCCCCAAACTCTTATGGGAGGAGCTCAAGCATTGATAGCTTATTCAACATATTCAACATATCCAACAGCTATCGAGTCGGAAGAATGCAGGGTGTATAGCGATTCATCAATTGAACCCATTCTGAGCCGGCCACTACCTCAGTTAACTCCTCAGATTCGGCAGGCGTCGCTGCAACTGATGCCATCAACGCCCGGAATTGATCGCGATATTCGGTCCGGCTCTTTTGCCTGCGTATTTTTTCCTCGACTCGCTTCGTATATGCGCTGCTAAATACCGCTATCCGTTCCATCATTTTCCGCAAATCGGAATCGTCTCCAGCAACTTCGGGCAGTTGCTGCCATAGGGAGATTTCATTCCACCGCCTGAATCGCATATATGCCGTACTCCATTTACCGAATTCCTGAGGAAGCAATGCCCACTTGACGTCTTGCTCAGAAATCAAAATCATCGCTTCGATAAACAGTCGATTGTTCTTGCCTTTTGCACCGGCATCTCCCATCCTGCCAAGCAAAACAGGTTCCAGTTTTTCCCATTGAGCATCGCTAAGTTTCATCACTCTATACTTCCTTATCTTTTCGCAGGCATTCGCATCATGCGTGCGATCATGCAAAACGAGGCACCCGATCATCGAGCGCCCCCCCCTCATTTATTTTGTAGCCATGCGCAACATGACAGCCTAATTCCAGCTGTATTTCATGCCCACCTGTCCCTTGACTGCGTAGTAGCTCCCCAGGTCGGTCTCCACCCCCAGCAGCGCCGATACCGCGATCGCCTTCGTGACCTGTCCCTGCAGGCCGACCTTGACTTCCGCCCGGTCGCGCGGCAGGTCGTCGCGGAAGACATTGCCGTCCATCGTCATCGACGGCGCCGATTGGCTGCCATGCCACCAGTTCAGCTCGCCGTAGGGACGCATGTCCGGACCGGGACCAACCGCCGAGGAACCATGCAGGCGCACGCCCAGACGCGTCAGCACGTTGCTGCCGTTCTGGCCGCCGACCGCTGTCCCGCCGACCTCCGTGAAATCGCCGGCGCGATAACGTCCGTAGACGATCTGCGCCTGCGGCTCCAGGTACAGCTTGGTCTTGTCCTGATCGTAGATCGGGAAGGAATAGCCGCCCTCGATCGACGCGGTCAGCGTGCGCGACCGGTACTGCTCGGTCGCCAGGCCGGCGCCGCCCACCGTATTGTTGTAACGGCCTGCCGTCAGCCAGGTATCCACATACGGACCGGACAGGATGTCATGGTTGCCGTACCAGGTGCCGTACAGGCCGACGTTGTAGCCATCCACCGTCCCGCGTGCCGTGCCCAGCGTATCGCCCGACCACAACTGGGTGCGGCTGGTTGACCAGGTCGTGGCAGTGCCGTACATGCCCATCACGCCGACGCGGAAACTGCCGTCGCCGCCGTCCTTGAAGCGCAATACATCCGCGCCGACATGGATCAGGCGTTGCTTCGCTTCGATGTCCAGGCTGCCGCCTGCGCTCTCGCGAGAGATATCCTGGCCTTCCACCCGCGCCCACGCGGCGCCATCGATGCCGCCAGCAGCGTCTTCCGCCGTCATGCCCGGCGCCTGGCCCTGGCGCTGGTGCAGCGTATGCACCGCCATTGTGGACGCTGCCTGGCGGTTGCCGAAATAGGCGCCGACTTCCGGGCTGATCACGGGAATCACAGGATCCACCGGCAACGGTGGAGGTTCAATTGGTTTGTCCGGATCGACAGGCGTTGGAGGATCGACAGGCTTTTCATCAGGAGCAGCGGCCGACACCAGGTACCAGTCGTCCGCCACGCCGCCATTGCCGCCGCGCTTGAGACGATAGTCGTAACCGCCGGCTGCAATCGTGTTCTTGCCGCTGCGATAGCCGTCCGAAGCCGGATCCAATACAAATGCATCGGGATTGGTCGTGGCGCCATTCAGGGTCTCGACGATCTGGATGCCGACATTGGTCTGCGCACCGCTGCCGCCGGCATGCTTCACGATCACGCCGGTATCGCCCGATACATTGACGCTGCCCGGGTTGCTGCAAGAACTGGCGGCGATACTGAGCGGCCCGCCGCCACCGCCGGGGGTGGCAGGCTGGCAGCCGTCGATGACCAGCTTGTCGGTACCAGAGCTGTCGTCGCCCCAGAAGGTATTGACCAGCAGCTTGCCGCCGTTGCCGACGTAATTGCCTTGAATGGTCAGCGCACCGAAAGTGCTATTGCCGGCGCCGGCACTGCCCGGAGCGATTATGCCGGCATTATTGACGTCGCCGATAATCCGGCCATAGCCGGCCAGTGTGCCGCCGCTGTTGACTGCGGTGATCGGCGCCTGCAACGTACCTTCGACATGCAAGGTGCCGTTGTTGATGTCGGCACGGGTGTCGAACCGGCCTATGCCGTTGAGGGTCCAATCCTGGCCGTTCATGGCCAGGGTCTGGAAACCTTCGAATTTGTCGAAGTCTTCGCTGCCTGTGCCCTCCAGGATTAAATCATTTGTGCCGTGGCGGCTGCCGAACACGATACCGTTCAGTATCGATCCGGTATCCAGCGTCAGTTGGTTATGCGTTGGGAATCCACTGTCTTCAAACACAATCGCGTAGCCGCCGGTACCGGTAATGGTGCCGGCGTTGTAGATACGACTGTTGGCGGACTCAAGCGCGATGCCGACATCGCCTTCAATGGTTCCTGCATTATTGATCGACACATCTGCGATTTGACTAGGATCGGCGCCAGCCAGGCGCTGAATGCCGTAGTCGCTGCCTTGGATGATGCCGCCTGCCGGATTGCGAATCACAACATCAGTCTGATCGGGGTCGATGACTACGCCAACTTGTGCCGACGCCGCCAGCGGCGCCGCGCATATAGCCAGCGCAGCCGCGCTTAGCGCCACTGCGCCCGGTTTGCTCTTGCCACGTGTTTTCGTGAGTTCGGAAACGGGCACCCACGCACCCAGTAACTGGCTCCAGACAATGCGAAATACCTTGTTCATATAACCCACCCCCTGGCAACTGTTAAGATTGACAGGAGCAAGCATAGGGATTTAGCCCTTGCTCAGATATTGGACCAGTAAGAAAATAATTTAAAAACGATAGGAAAAATCAGAAAATACTGATGAAATTTCGGAAGAACAAAATTTCCATCGCGCTCCAGAAATTTCTGGAACGATACAAGCTCGCCAGGCCGTACCCAAGCCCGCAAAAAAAAGCGGGACACCCGAAAAAATCGCGCGCCCCGCCCTTTCTTGCCGTCCAAGTCCGCTTAGGACAATTTACGACAATTACTTCCAGCTGTATTTCATGCCCACCTGTCCCTTGACAGCGTAGTAGTTCCCCAGGTCGGTCTCAACCCCCAGCAGCGCCGATACCGCGATCGCCTTCGTGACCTGTCCCTGCAAACCGACCTTGACTTCCGCCCGGTCGCGCGGCAGGTTGTCGCGGAAGACGTTGCCGTCCATCGTCATCGACGGCGCCGACTGGCTGCCATGCCACCAGTTCAGCTCGCCGTAGGGGCGCATGTCCGGACCGGGACCAACCGCCGAGGAACCATGCAGGCGCACGCCCAGACGCGTCAGCACGTTGCTGCCGTTCTGGCCGCCGACCGCTGTCCCGCCGACCTCCGTGAAATCGCCGGCGCGATAACGTCCGTAGACGATCTGCGCCTGCGGCTCCAGGTACAGCTTGGTCTTGTCCTGATCGTAGATCGGGAAGGAATAGCCGCCCTCGATCGACGCGGTCAGCGTGCGCGACCGGTACTGCTCGGTCGCCAGGCCGGCGCCGCCCACCGTATTGTTGTAACGGCCTGCCGTCAGCCAGGTATCCACATACGGACCGGACAGGATGTCATGGTTGCCGTACCAGGTGCCGTACAGGCCGACGTTGTAGCCATCCACCGTCCCGCGTGCCGTGCCCAGCGTATCGCCCGACCACAACTGGGTGCGGTTGGTTGACCAGGTCGTGGCCGTGCCGTACATGCCCATCACGCCGACGCGGAAACTGCCGTCGCCGCCATCCTTGAAGCGCAATACATCCGCGCCGACATGGATCAGGCGCTGCTTCGCTTCGATATCCAGGCTGCCGCCTGCGCTCTCGCGAGAGATATCCTGGCCTTCCACCCGCGCCCACGCGGCGCCGTCGATGCCGCCAGCGGCGTCTTCCGCCGTCATGCCCGGCGCCTGGCCCTGGCGCTGGTGCAGCGTATGCACCGCCATTGTGGACGCTGCCTGACGGTTGCCGAAATAAGCGCCGACTTCCGGGCTGATCACGGGATCCACCGGCAACGGTGGAGGCGGCTCCGGCTTGCACTTTGTATCATCGGTGCACGGCTCTGGAGGCGGTGGTTCCGGCTTGCACTTTGTATCATCGGTGCACGGCTCTGGAGGCGGTGGTTCCGGCTTGCACTTTGTATCGTCGGTGCACGGCTCTGGAGGCGGTGGTTCCGGCTCGCACCTGGCGCCGGCGGCACACGGCTCCGGCGGCGGTTCCACAGGAGCGGCAGCCGACACCAGGTACCAGTCGTCCGCCACGCCGCCATTGCCGCCGCGCTTGAGACGATAGTCGTAACCGCCGGCTGCAATCGTGTTCTTGCCGCTGCGATAGCCGTCTGAAGCCGGGTCCAATACAAATGCATCGGGATTGGTCGTGGCGCCATTCAGGGTCTCGACGATCTGGATGCCGACATTGGTCTGCGCACCGCTGCCGCCGGCATGCTTGACGATCACACCGGTATCGCCCGACACATTGACGCTGCCCGGGTTGCTGCAAGCACTGGCGGCGATACTGAGCGGCCCGCCGCCACCGCCGGGGATGGCAGGCTGGCAGCCGTCGATGACCAGCTTGTCGGTACCAGAGCTGTCGTCGCCCCAGAAGGTATTGACCAGCAGCTTGCCGCCATTGCCGACGTAATTGCCCTGGATCGTCAGCGCACCGAAGGTGCTATTGCCGGCGCCGGCACTGCCCGGAGCGATGATGCCGGCATTATTGACGTCGCCGATAACCCGGCCATAGCCAGCCAGTGTGCCGCCGCTGTTGACTGCGGTGATCGGCGCCTGCAACGTACCTTCGACATGCAAGGTGCCGCTGTTGATGTCGGCACGGGTGTCGAACTGGCCAGTGCCGTTGAGGGTCCAGTCCTGGCCGTTCATGGCCAGGGTCTGGAAATCACTGAATTTGTCGAAGTCTTCGCTGCCTGTTCCTTCGAGGATCAGATTGTTTTGCGCACCGATGCCACCATAGACCATGCCATTGAGCACCGAACCGGTATCCAGCGTCAGGTTGTTGGTGCCACCGTCGTTGTTTGAACTGAATATAATGGCGGCCGCATCATTGCCAGTAATGGTGCCTGCATTGTAGACATCGGCATTGGTATTGTCGAAGTAGATACCGACTTGCCCCTGGATGCTGCCAGCATTGCTGATCTTAGAACGCGAAGCCCCATTCCCTGCCACAAAGATGCCATTGCCTTCGTCATAATTTGTTCCGCCCTGGCCGATAATCTGTCCGGATGCCGCATTGGTAATATCTGCATCCCCTCTTATGACATAGACACCATTTCCACGTCCGTTATTTGCCGGCAAAAAGGCTGTGCCGCCATGATTGCCGGTAACCTGCCCCTCGTTGACCAGATTGAGCTTGCCGCCAAACCACGACGACACGCCGGCATTGCCGGTAATAGCTGCGCCGGCGCGATTGACAATGCTCGCGTCGTTCTGCACGAAGATGCCGGCGCCGGTGGCGCCGGCATCGATAGTACCGGCGTTATCGACAGCAATAGCTGCCGTTTGTTCGCCATAGATCGCCGCATTGGAACCCTGGATGCTGGCGCCGGCTTCATTGACGATCAGCGTCCCGCCCGTAGCGTAAATACCGCGGCCGGTTTGCGATGTCGGCGAGCTTGCAACGATCTGCCCACCCGATTGATTCACTATGCTAGACGTCATAGTCGCATCCTGGCCGAACAGCGCAATCCCGAAGTTGGCACTCCGGCTCTCGATCAAGCCGCTATTGACAATATCAGCCGTACCGCCGCTGACAAAGACACCAGCATCCTGTCCCGATACAGTGCCCTCATTGCGCAAGGCTAACGGCGCATTGGAAACAAGAATTGCCATACTACTTTGGGGATTGGTGAGACTGTCTTCAGCCCGAATGACTGCACCTTGCTGATTGAGGATGTTTAGATAAGAAGCTGCTCCCCCGGCGCCGTTGGTGATAGCCACGCGATCGGCAGAGATATTGCCAAAATTATTGATGGTCAGGCCGTCGCCGCGAATGCCATAAGGACGAAAGAAGGCAGTGCCATCGACCAGCCTGCCGACAATGCTGCCGTAATTGGTGATGCTGCTGCCGATGCCGGAAATATCCATGCCGGAATTGGAATTCGTGCCGGTGACCGTGCCGCGGTTAACGATGTCCCACACAAAACCGGCGGCGCCGACCAAGGCAGCGCCGGAAGGGTTGTTGGCGTTCACCGACGAACTAAGATTCACACCGTCGTTGATGACTGCCAAATTTCCCGTAGGGCTGCTGCTGGTCAGCACATATGGCGTGCTCTGATCGGTATCGATCACCACATTCGCCTGCGCCGACGCCACCAGCGGCGCCGCGCATAAAGCCAGGGCGACAGCGCCCAGGCCCACCGTGGCCACCGTGCTTGCGGCGCTCTTGCCGCGTGTTTTCGTGAGTTCGGAAACGGGCACCCATGCGCCCAGTATCTGGCTCCAGATAATGCGAAATACCTTGTTCATTTTTCGTTCCTTGACAACTGTAAAATTTGACAGGAGCGATTATGTGGATTTAGTCCGTCGGTGGATATTTGACGAGTATGGAAATGGACATTCAAACAATCAGACAAATACGAAACATTGATAAATTTCGATAAAGGCAAAATCTTCGTTACGCGCCAGAAATTTCTAGAGCAATACAAGCTCGCCAGGCCGTACCCAATCCCGCAAAAAAAGAGCGGGACACCCGAAAAAATCGCGCGCCCCGCCTTTTCTTGCCGTCCAAGTCCGCTTAGGACGATTTACGACAATTACTTCCAGCTGTATTTCATGCCCACCTGACCCTTGACTGCGTAGTAGCTCCCCAGGTCGGTCTCCACCCCCAGCAGCGCCGATACCGCGATCGCCTTCGTGACCTGTCCCTGCAGGCCGACCTTGACTTCCGCCCGGTCGCGCGGCAGGTTGTCGCGGAAGACGTTGCCGTCCATCGTCATCGACGGCGCCGACTGGCTGCCATGCCACCAGTTCAGCTCGCCGTAGGGACGCATGTCCGGACCGGGACCATCCGCCGAGGAACCATGCAGGCGCACGCCCAGACGCGTCAGCAGGTTGCTGCCGTTCTGGCCGCCGACCGTCGTCCCGCCGGCCTCCGTGAAATCGCCGGCGCGATAACGTCCGTAGACGATCTGCGCCTGCGGCTCCAGGTACAGCTTGGTCTTGTCCTGATCGTAGATCGGGAAGGAATAACCCCCTTCGATCGACGCGGTCAGCGTGCGCGAACGGTACTGCTCGGTCGCCAGGCCGGCGCCGCCCACCGTATTGTTGTAACGGCCTGCCGTCAGCCAGGTATCCACATACGGACCGGACAAGATGTCATGGTTGCCGTACCAGGTGCCGTACAGGCCGAGGTTGTAGCCATCCACCGTCCCGCGTGCCGTGCCCAGCGTATCGCCCGACCACAACCGGGTATCGTTGTTCGACCAGGTCGTGGCAGTGCCGTACATGCCCATCACCCCAACGCGGAAACTGCCGTCGCCGCCATCCTTGAAGCGCAGCACATCCGCGCCGACATGGATCAGGCGTTGCTTCGCTTCGATATCCAGGCTGCCGCCTGCGCTCTTGCGCGAAATGTCCTGGCCTTCCACCCACGCCCACGCCGCGCCGTCGATGCCGCCAGCGGCATCTTCCGCGCTCATGCCCGGCGCCTGGCCCTGGCGCTGGTGCAGCGTATGCACCGCCATTGTGGACGCTGCCTGGCGGTTGCCGAAATAGGCGCCGACTTCCGGGCTGATCACAGAAATCACAGGATCCACCGGCACCGGTGGAGGTTCAATGGGTTTATCCGGATCTACAGGAACCACAGGCGACACCAGGTACCAGTCGTCCGCCACGCCGCCAATGCCGCCGCGCTTGAGGCGATAGTCGTAACCGCCGGCCGAAATCGTGTTCTTGCCGCTGCGATAGCCGTCCGAAGCCGGGTCCAATACAAATGCATCGGGATTGGTCGTGGCGCCATTCAAGGTCTCGACGATCCGGATACCGATATTGGTCTGCGCACCGTCGCCGCCGGCATGCTTGACCACCACGCCGGTATCGCCCGATACATGGCCGCTGCCGCCTGGGCTGCACGCGTCATGCGGGGCGACAAGGCCAGAACCGCCGCCAGGGCAGGCGCCATCGATGATCAGCTTGTCAGTGGCTGCGCTATCGTCCCCCCAAATCGTGTTAATGATCATTTTCCCGTTGTTGCCGACAAGATTGTTGACGGTCAGGGTCTTGAAAATACCGTCGGAAACAAAGTTCAAGCTGCCACCATTGCTCAATTCCAGTTTATCGATGGCCTGGACACCGTTCTCCATGACGTTGACGGTGCCGCCATTGTCGGCATTGAGCTGGCTAGCCCTGGCGCCGCCATGCAGATTGACGCTGCCGCCGTTATTGACCAGGGTGCGCTTCGAGGTTGCGCCATCGTAGACGTTCTGCACACCGCCATTGACCGAGACATCGTTCGCGATGCCACTCTTATAGATATTCTGTGTACCGCCGTTATTGACAATCGTGTTATTGGCCTGACCGGAATATACGTTCTGCATGCCGCCGCTGTTGATCTTTGCATGATTGGCCGTGCCGCCCGTATCCACCACTTGATCAGCTCCGGCGTTGATCGTCGTATAGTTGGCCGTGCTGCCGCGGCCTCGCACTACCTGGGCGCCGCCGTTGAGCGTGGTATTGATTGCAGAGCCAGAAACGACATCTTGCATGCCGCCGGCGTTGACAACCGTGTCCGTCGCCACCGCTGGACCACCGCCAGGATCGCCCATCCAGGTGACCGTGTCGTCAATCATCTGGATACCGCCGTCGATGACGGTATCTGTGACACGGCTACCCGAATACACCATCTGCTGACCGCCGGTTTCTATGGTCGTATTTTCTATGTCGGTGCCGCCGCCCGCGGTACCGTACAGTTCCATGATGCCGCCATCGAGAATAAAGATATCCGCTCCGCCGAGGACAACGTCCTGCCAGACGACCGGGAGTCCTTCTATAAAAATAGGAATGCCTGCCACGGAAGCAGCACTATCAGCGAAATTATCGACTGTCGCATATGCGCTATTTGCGGCGCTAAAGCCGGTGCTCAGCAATGCCGCCGCCATCAGCGCATGTGAACATTGCCTGCCCCTGCGATTGACACTTGCTTTCTTTTTGCAGCCTCTGACCAGTTCAGATACTGCAATCCAGGCCGCCAAAGTCTGGCTCCAGATAGTTCTAAAGACGGTATTCATTCATCGCTCCTTTGCATTTACCAAGGAGAAATTATGTTGATCCGACCTGTGCTTTTATATAAGGCAGGGATTAAACAATCTATAAAAAAAATTGCGTCTGCCTTGGAAAACAGATTCCGTTGTGGAGAAACACAATGACTTGCACGCGCCAGACTTCCAACCCGATCAGGCGCGCTTCAGCGTATGCGATATCAAAAAAAACGAGGCGCCCGAATCATCGAGCGCCCCGCTATGGATTACTACCCTACTACCTCAGTACGTTAAGGTTGAGATAACCGGCCATTACTTCCAGGTGTATTTCACCCCCACTTGCCCCCCTACCGAGCGGTAATTGCCCGCACCGGTTTCGACGCTCAAGGAACCCCAGGCCGAGACGTTCTTGCTCAGTTGCCCCTGCAGGCCTATCTTGGTTTCCAGACGGTCGGACGGTTGCTTGTCGTTGAACGTATTGTTGTTCATCATTACGTTTTGCGTCGCCGGGCCATGCTTCCAGTTCTCTTCGATAAACGGATTGATCTGGTGATCGCTGCCGATGTTGAAGCTGCCGTTGAGGCGTACGCCAAGACGGGTCATGACGCTGTTGCCGGACAGGCCCGAGATCATGGTGCCGTTGGCAGTGTGATCCGGGGCGCGGTAGTTGGAGTAGATCACCTGTGCTTGCGGCACGATGGAAACCTTGCTCTGGCCATTGTCGAACAACGAGAAGGCATAACCGCCTTCCAGCGAAGCGCTCATGACGTGCGAACGGTAGCTGTCGCTCTGGGTGCCTGCGCCGCCGACCGTGTTGCTGAAGGCGCCGTAGTTGATCCAGGCATCCGCATACGGGCCGGTGCTGGTATCGCGATTGCCGTACCAGGTGCCGTACAGGCCGACGCCGTAGCCTTCGACCTTGCCGCTGGCGGTGACGTCCTGGCCCAGGATGCGGCCGGTGGAGCGGGTGGTGTTGCTGCCGTAGCCGGCCATGGCGCCAATCCGCACGCTGCCTTCGCCGCCGTCCGAGAAACGGAACACATCGGCGCCGCCATGGATCAGGCTGCCTGAGTTCTCGATGCGCAGGCCGCCGACGCCGTCGCCGCGGTTCTGGCTGCCTTCGACACGCACCCAGGCGTTGCCGTCAACCGCTGGAACGCCGGTTTGCGCGGTCGCACCTGCGCCCTGGCCCTGACGATCATGCAAGGTATGCGTGAACATCGACGTGGCCGCGGTACGGGCGCCGAAGTAGGCGCCGACTTCCGGCGAAATGACATCGGTTTCCGGCGACGGCAGCACAGGCTTCTCGCCAGGATCTCCACCGCCGTCACCGCCACCGTCGCCCGGATTTGGCTGGGTAACCGGATCGACAGGCTTGATAGCCGAGACCAGATACCAGTCATCCGCCACGCCGCCATTGCCGCCGCGCTTGAGGCTGTAATCGTAGCCGCCCGCCGACAGCGTGCCGACGCCGCTGCGGTAGCCGGTCGAATGCGCATCGAGCTTGAACGCATCCGCGTTGGTGGTGCCGCCGTTGGCGGTCTGCACCACCTGGATGCCGACGTTGGTCTGCTCGCCGGCGCCGCCGGCTTGCTTGACGATCAGGCCGGTATCGCCGGAAGCGTGGCCGCCGTCGATCACCAGCTTGTCGGTGGCCGAGTTATCGCCGCCGAACTCGGTGTTGATGACGACCGTGCCATTGTTGCCGACGTAGTCGCCCTTGACCACCAGCTGGTTGCCCACCTGGCCGCCGGCCAGGTTGATCGTGCCGCTGTTGCTCAGGCCGTTGGCCAGCGTGAAGGTGCCAGCAGCGTCGCTGGCATGGCCGGCCAGCGCGTTCAATGCGCTGATCGTGCCGGCGTTGCTGACGTGGCCGCTGACGGTGCCGAGGCCGGCCAGCGTCGCGCCATTGGCGACCGCGACATCGCCTGCGCCCGGCGCGCCGAGCGTGCCGTTGGCGATCAGGGTGCCGGCGTCGATGCTGGTCGTGCCGGAGTAAGCCAGGTTGTCGCCCGCCGTCAGCGTGCCGTTGCCGGCCTTGGTGAAATTGCCGGCGCCGGTGACGGCGTTGGCAATGCTCCAGTCTGTAGCGGTGTTGACCACCAGGTCACCGCCGTTGCTGACGCTGGCGCTACCCAGATTGGCGGCGTCGGCCACGGTCAGGGTGGCGCCGGCGTCGATATCGAAGGCGCCGCTGAAAGCACTGTTGTTGCCCAATGCAGCAATCGAGGTCGCTGTATCCAGATGCACCGAGCCGTTACCCGACAGCGCATTGCCGAAGACGCCGGTTGCACCGTTCAATTGCAAGCTGCCGTCGTTGGCGATAGCGCCGCTGCCCAGGCCTTGCACATCGTTCAACACCGCGCTCGCAGCAGCAGCGATGGAGGTCGCTGCCGACAGGCCGGCGTTAGCGCCGTCTACCGTCAAAGTGCCGCCTGCCAGGTTCAACTGGCCGGCGCCCTTCAGGGCGCCGTCGCTGACACCGCCGTTGGCGATGGTGAGCGCGCCGCCGTTGAGGTCCAGCGTGGAACCTGCGGCGCCGGTCAAGGCGCCGATGGCCTGGCTGTGACCAGCCATGTCGACTGTTGCGGCGTTAGCGATATGCAATGCCGAGGTCTGGCCCAGCGCATTGTTATTGGCCAGCAGCAGCGTGCCCGAACGCACATCGGTAGCGCCGGTGTAGTCGTTGCTGCCGTTCGACAGCGACACGGTGTTGCCCGCGCCGGTGTCGATCGCCAGGTCGCCGCTGCCGGTCAGCTTGGCGCTGAGGTCGCCGGCGGCGCCGCTGGCGCCTTCCCTGTTCGCCAGGATCAAGGCGTCGCTGCCCGTACCTTGCAGGTCGAGCTGCTTCAAGCCGTAGCCGACGTACAAGCCGTCTTGCGCCGTGCCGGTCATCAGGCGATAGTCGTAGGTTGCTTCCGCCACCTTGCTGCCGCCCTGGGTGATATCGACCTGCTGGGCGTCCGAGATCACATTGCCGTGCTGGTCGACCAGCGCAATGCTGCCGGCGGTGCCAGTGACCGTGCCGTTGCTCTTGACCAGCTGCACCATGACTTCCTGGTCGTCCTGCGCCAGCAGGTTGAGGGTGGTGTCGACGATAGGCGCGTCGTTGTCCAGGCCGCCGTCCGGCAGCTTGATCTGCACCGTGCCGGCGTCCATCACATTGAGGTTGCCGGAAGTGGCGACCGTGCCTGCCGCGACATTGTCGGACGGGATCGTCACATCGAAGACCGCCGTGCCGCCATTGAAGGCCAGCCCGCCGATCTGCTGGGCGCCATTGCCTACAGTCGTGGTGCTGCCAGCGCCCAGGTTCAGCGTGGCATGGGTCAGCGCGGCGGTGTTGTCGGCTGCCAGGTTAAAGGTGCTGTCGCTCAGGTTGACCTTGCCGGCAAACGCATTACCGACATTGCCAGTGAAATCGAACGCGTTGCCGCCGGCGTTGACGTTCACCACGCCGATACCGGCCAGGGTGTTGTTGAGCGCGCCCAGGTTGACGTTCAGCGTGCTGCTGCCGTCGATTGACAACGTACCGACATCGCTGCCGTTGTCGCCCAGCTTGAGTGCGGTATCCAAGGTCAGGCTGGAGCCGTTCTTGAGGTTCATCTGCTCGAAGTTCTGGAACACGCTGGCATCGCTCAGCGTATGGCTATGGCCATCGAAGTTCAATGCGTCAGTACCTGCGCCGAGGCCGCCGTCCAGCGAAGTGAACGTCTGGCCGTTGCCCTTCAGGGTGAACGTGTTGGAGCCCGAACCGGCCGCCACAGTCGTCACGCTGGCAGTGCCATCGAGTTCGACCGTGTTGCTGCCGTTGCCCAGGACGATCGCACCGCTCACCTGAGCGCCGTCCGCTACTGTCACAGCGTTGTTGCCGTTACCAGCCGTCATCGTGCCGTTGAGCTGGCCGCCAGTCGCTACTGTCAGCGTGTTATTGCCATTGCCGGCGCTGATCGCGCCGTCGAGGACGCCGCTGTTGGTGACGGTGTTGTTGGCGCCGTTCAGGGCGACCGCGCCGCGAATAGTCGCCCCCGCCGCATTCGTCAGCGCCATGCTGTTGCTGCCGAAGGTGAACGCGTCATGCGCCGCATCGACTGCCTGGATCGTACCGGTGTTGGTGAAGCTGGTCGCCGCGCCGGTATTGACCACCGCCGCGGTCGTGCTCTGGGAAGTGAGCACGCCGGACTGCGTGACCGCCGCCGTGGTGCCGCCGATCACCAGCGCTTCGCCACCGGCCGCGTTGGCGATGTTGACGCTGGCGCCGCTGTTGACGGTGCCGCTGGTGTTGGTGACGATACCGTGACCGCCGGCTGCATTGGCTGTGATGACCAGCGCCGCCGAATCGGACATATCCAGGTCCTTGTCGGTCATCGAGCCGTCGGCATGCATGAAAGCGATACCCGCGCCGCTGCCGTTGACCGTGATGGCGCCGCTGTTGGTCTGCGCCAGCGTGTTGCCGGTACGGATGCCGGCGCCGTTGGCCACCGTGAAGTTCACGTTGTTCAACTGCATGCCGGCGATTTCCGCCTGGTTCTCGATGCCGTTGCCGGAACCGGTGACGTTGATGGTGGCGCCGTCGGCCGTCAGGCCGGCTGCGCCGGCGCCGATCAGCACACCGTGCGCCGTGCCCTGGGCGGTGACCGTCGCCACGCCCGAACCGACCAGGTTCAAGGACGCATCCTGGCCCAGCTTGATCGCCGCTTCGCCGCCGGTCGCGACAATGCTGCCGCCGGTATTGTTGATGACCGAATTGGCTCCTTCCACATAGACAGCGACGCCGTCCACCGAGATATTGCCTTGATTTTGCAGCTGGCCGCCCAGCACCTTGATGCCGGTGTTGCCGCTGCCGGCGGTCATCGTGATATTGCCGTTGTTGACCAGCTTGCCGGCGTTCTGGCTGACCAGCGCAGTGGCGCCGGACAGGCCCGAAGTCAGGGTGGCGTTGTTGATCAGCTGGGCATCGGTATCGGTGGCAATCACGTTGCCGGCCAGATCGTATTCGTTGCCGTCAACCACGCCGGCAACCGCACCGTTGCCGGTCAGGCTGATGTTCACGCCTGCCTGCAAGGTGGCGTGCGCGCCGCCGGAGACCGCGACCGCGCTGGCATTCTGGCCGGCCACATCGAACTGGCTGCCGCTGGCCACGTCCACCGTGGTGCCGGCGCCGGACGCGGCAATCCCTTTGGCGCCGATGCCGGAGGTACGCAAGTTCGTCACGCCGCCCAGGCTCGCGCCATTGTCCAGGCGGAACAGGGTCGAATTGGCGCCGCTGGCGTCCAGCACCGTGCCTGGCGCCACATTGGCGTTGACCGAGGAACCCGCGCCATTGAGGCGGAAGGCGATCTGGTCGGTCACGCCGCTGCCGGCGGCGGCGAATTTCGGCACCGCCGTGCCGGACAGGTTGACCGTTGCGCCATTGGCCGCTTCGACGCCGATGGCGCCCTGGCCCTGCATGTCGATCTCGCCGGCCGTCATGTTGACCGTCACCGCCGAACCGTCGGCCGAAATGCCTGTGGTGCGATTGGCGTTGCTGCCGCCTGCCAGGATCAGGTTGCCCGAATTGTTCAGCGTGGTCGCTGCGCTGGTGGAACTGGCTACCAGGCCGATGCCGCCGTTGTTCATCGTGATATTGCCGGTGTTGGCGCCGGTCGAACCTTCATCCACCGCGATGCCGGTGGCGTTGGCGCCGGTGAAGACGATGTTGCCGGAGTTGGTCAGCGAGGCGCCGTTCTTGGCGATATAGCCGGTCACGCCGTCCAGGGACGAATTGAGGGTCGCACCCGCCGTCAGGCTGGTGGTCGTGTCGATCGCGCCGCTGGCGTTGCCCGCCAGGTCATGTCCCTGGCCGTCGACCACCGCCGCGGTGGCGTTGGCCTGGTTCAGGTTGATGGTGGCCGTATTGGCAATCGTGCCCTGCGCGCCGCCTTCGACCAGCACGCCGGTGGCGCCGTCGCCGGTCAGGTTGATGGTCATGCCGCCGGAGTTGAAATGGCTGGCGTTGCCGCTGGCGGCATCTTTACCAGTGACGACCACGGCAACAGAATCTTTACCCGAAGCGGTAAGCTGTGAAGCCGCACCGGCGCCGCCGGTGAAGCCGGCGCCTGCCGCCATGCGGAACAGGGTCGAGCCTTCGCTCGAGACATCCTGCGTACCGGTGCCGGTGTTGGTGATGGTCGCAGTCGGGCCGTAGACAAAGTAGCCGATCTGGTTGCTGCCCGATGTGAAGTTGACTGCGCCGTTGCCGCTGATGGCGACGTTGCCGCCGTTACGCGCATGCACGCCGATGGCGTGGTCGCCGGTCAGGTTGACCGTGCCAGAGAGACCAACTGAGCTGCCCGCGCCATCGGCCCACAGGCCGTAGTTCGGCAGCGTCGGGTCTGCGCCAACCGGCGCCGAGACGTTGATCGTGCCGGAACTGGTGGCTTTACCGCCACCAACCGCCTGAACACCAATACCGTTGACGCCGTTGAGATTGATGATGCCGGCGTTATCGATGACAGCATTGCTGCTCACGCCGGCGGCCTGGATACCAGTGTTAGCCAGCGGTGAACCGCTGCGCGCGCCGTTGACGTCGATGGTGCCGTGATTGATTGCGCTCGCCGCGCTAGTGCCCAGCGGTCCGACCCGAATGCCGTTCGCATTCTGCATGCCGCTGCCGATGACGATCAGGCCCTGGTTGTCGACATTACCGCCACCGCCGTTGTCGCCAACCCACATGCCGTTGCCGCCAGCATCAATGGTCGTATCCGCACCGCCTGCGGCCAGACTGCCGCCGGAGATGTCACCACTGGCGCCACGGCCAAGATAAATCACACCGTCGGCGCCGTTGATCACCGTGCCGCCGCTCAGCGCCACTGGACCATTCACCGGACTGAGCGACGTCGCAACCGAATTGATCACGCCGAGATTCATCGCACCGTTATTGACGAACGTGCCGTTAGTATCAGCGTTGACGGTATACACATTGCCGTTCCATACACGCTGCGTTTGTGTCCCGAGATTGATGATGCCATTGTTGGTCAAGACAGAGCCGGAGCCGCTGACCACATTGTAACCACCGGGAGCGAGAATGTTGGAGCTTGGTGCCGCATCCGCTGCCGTCGAGACGTAGCCAAGCGTCAGCACGCCATTGTTGATGCCCTGGCCGCCCCACCGCACATTAAATGGCTGGCCACCATCGGAGGCTGTACCAATACGACCATCATTGATGACAGTGCCGCCATTGGTGGCCAGCAACGTGGTACCGTAGGCCTGCTGGATGGTGGTGCCTGCCGGATTGGCAACGCGCGCAATCGCGTTGGCGCCGTCAGCCTGCAACAGCGCCTGGTAGCCGAGTGGAGCAATCAGTGAGGGATCCGGCGTATTGCCTTGACCGACCGGATTGAAGTCGACCGTTACAGGCGTCGTTGCGTAAGCCATTTTCACGTTGGCATCGTAAGTGGACGCGGCAAGATTGCCGGCCTGCATCTGCTGTACCAGCCAATTATTGTATTGCTGCAACGATGCCAGATTGGTGACCGTATGATTCGTGGTGGTGCCATGGCTATCGGTCACCGAGAAGTTGCCAACGTAGTTCACGGCTTGATAGGTCAGGGGACGATCTGCAACCTGTGCAGGCGTAGGGGCAATTGCAGCAGCCTGCCCCATGTTCACGTAGTTGCCGGACGTCCAGACCGCTTCGGCCCTGGTTCCTTGGGTGCCGTCAGCCAGCACCAGCGCGGTCTGTTTGGCCGCGCCCATGTTGATGCTGGTATCCGCCAGATTGACGTTGACCGTGCCATTGCTGACCGTGGCCAGACGGGCATCGAGATACGGAGACGCAGAAATGCCATTGCCGAACACGAGGACCTGGTTGGCAGAACCATCGTTGGGAAAGGCCGTACCCATCTGGCCCTGTCCAAACGATGCATCGTTGTACACCGGCACAACGATCATGTTGCCGGTGATCGGGTCAGGGACCGAGATCGTGCTGGCCTTGGCGCCCACCACCAGCTGCTGGTACTGGCTCAGGTCGCCGTGGGCGCCGGTGTCTACGTAGCCTTGCGCCATGGCATCGGCCAGGCTCAGGTAAGTGCCGCTGCCTTGCGTCGCAAAGCGGATGCTGTTTCCTGTCAGGTTGACGGTGCTGCCGTCGTTGATAATGGTGGCGCCGACCTGATGGTTATTGCCGGTATCCCAGTTGGCCGGGATCGTAATGTCGCTATCCAGCGCACCGATTGAGCGCGCCATGCCGGCAACGCCCGAAGCAGCTGGTTTCGCAGCAACAGCCGCAAACGCGTCGGCCACGCTGGTATCGGCGCTGCCTTCTGTCACCAGGTCGGTCAGGCTGCCGGTGTCGACGACGATATGGCCGCTCTGGTAGCCGCTGTCAGGGCTGGTGGCTGCATCGGTTGCCAATACCGCGCCGGACAAGGTCAGCCCCATCGCTGCCGTGGCCAGCAACTTGCGGGCGCTGCTTGAGCGCTTGCCTTTGCTCTTGGTGGTTTCTGCAACCGCAGTGAAAGTGCCGGTGGCTTCGTTCCACAGCACGCGATGGATTTTGTTCATTGTCAACTCCTATCAAGATGAAATTTCGATAGGAGCGAGTATGGAGATTCAGGTTTTTCTTAGATATTGGATGGGTCCGAAATTTAACCAAACAATAATAGGACTAGTCAGAATAAGTCGATTTCATTACATAAAAACAATACCTCTAGTACGTTTGAGGTTTCAGATATGCCTTGCTCGCTGCGGCTTGCCCTCTGCTTTCAACTTTTGCCAAAAACGGAGGGATGACCATCAACCGGGTTCAGACTACATGCCCCATTTGTTTTCGCATAAGAAAAAAATCGCTGTCATTACGAATGCCTAGTTTCTTGAATGCAAAACACTTTTGCGTGCTGATGGTTTTTGGACTGCGTGAAAATTTTTCGGCAATCTCCTTGATGCTCATGCCTTCCAGAAAGCAGCGCAGTACTTCCTTTTCCCGAACGGTCAACGATGTGCTGAGTATCAAAAATTCATTATCGGATGATGATATTTCAGGCTCCGCGATGTCGTTCTTCTTTCGACTGACTGTTTCCGAAAAATCCCTTATTACCAATGACGGCACATAGCACTTCCCTGCAGCGACCATCCGTATCGCGCTCACTATATCCTCCGGATTTTGCGTCTTGCTGACATAACCAAGACCTCCGGCCCGAAGCACCAGCGATACCCTGCTGAGGTTGCAGCAGGCGGAAACAACCAGGATTTGACTTGCGGGAAATTGCGATCGCAAGGACTTGATCATGGCCACGCCATCAATTTCATTCGGGCCGAGCGCATAATCAATCACCAGGACATCTGCCGGATTCCCGCGTAAGCCAGCAAATAATTCCTGGCTGCGCGAATACAGCCCGACCACCTGAAAATCAGCCTGGTTCGCCAGCAAGCCGGCGAGGCCCTGCAGAGTGACATGATGATCGTCCAAAAGGGAAATACGAGTCGGATTTGGCATGCTCTTCCTTGGTTGACTGATAAATATCGGAATGGAAATATTAATATGGTTTGGTGCATTTGAAGGCATCGGCTAACCATCATCGACTGTCAGCTTGTTGTCGAGCTGCATGACTATGTCAGCCAAGGCGTCAACGGCATCTCGCACGATATCCCAATCGATACCGTCCGGAACATTCAGTCCCGACTCCAGCGAATCCGCCAGCTCCCCTGCCTCCCATGCATCAAACATAGGGGCGCTTCCTTTGATCCGATGGCTGAGATGCTGCAGCAATGTGATATCGCGGTCAGCACAGGCTTGCCGCATCCTGCCGACATCGCTGCATATCGAGTGAACGAACAGAGCGTATAGCTCTTCTCCCTGCATGGGCTGAAAGAACCCGGCTCCGTCGGCGAGGGACGCATCCGGCAGCCAAACTTGCAGGAGCCGCCTCAGATCATCGAGCCTCAACGGCTTTTCGAGAATGTCGTCCATCCCGCTACTCAGGCATTTTTTGCGATGCACCGCATCAGTGGCCGCGGAGACTGCGATGATGGGCAAGTATTGTGCTCTGTTGCGGATGTTGTCGCGGATGGCTTTGGCGGTGGCATAACCGTCCATGTCTTGCATGTAGCAATCCATGAGCACCAGGGATATCTGCTTTCCCCCGGATGGATTTTTCTGTTCCTCTTTCAGAATCTGCAATGCATCCGCACCGCTTCCCGCAATCAGGGCAGTGCAGCCCAGCACCTCCAGTTGCCGCTCAATCGTATATTGATTGGCCCATTGATCTTCGACCACCAAGATGAGCGGGGATAGCGCTTGCATCGTCACAGCCTGCTGTACAGGAGCCGCGTCGGAAAGCATTTTTGCACTTGCTTCACCTCCTGCCATTTCGCGCGAGATGCATTGACAAGGTATGGTGAAGCTGACGGTAGTCCCTTTGCCTTGGTCGCTGTGCAGTGTTATCCGGCCGGCCATCAACGCAATCAGCTCGCGGCAGATCATAAGGCCCAATCCAAAACCAACATGCCGGCTGGAAATCGACGCATCAACCTGGAAAAAGGGCCGGAACAGATGCTTTTGATTTTGTTTTGATATACCGATGCCGCTGTCGATAACGTCCACGGTGAGTTGCCCTTGATCTTGTCCGCGATCTTGTCCTTGATCTTGCCCGGCCGACGCCGCATGTACTGTAGCAACCACCTCTATCGTGCCATGCTCGGTAAATTTGCTGGCGTTCGATAGCAGATTGAGCAAAACCTGACGCAGCCGCATGGTGTCGACAACGATCAGGATGTCTGGCGGAACATCGACCATGACATGAATTGGCACTCTCCTGGTCTGTATCTTGGCGGACATCATATCGACCGTTTCCTGCACCAGGCTGCCGATGTCGCAGGGGACGGCAGTCAATGCCAGGCTCTTGGCCTCCAGCTTGGAGAAATCAAGAATATTGCTTAGCAAGCCAAGCAGCGTCTCCGACGCAGCGTCCGCTACTTTCAACGTTTTCTGAAACTGTTTTCCCGTATCGGATTGCTGCAACAGCTCGATGGAGGCAACGATGGCATTCATCGGCGAACGTATTTCGTGGCTCATGACGGCCAGGAACATCGACTTTTCCTGTTCGCTGCGTATCGCCCGACGTCGTGCGATGCGCTCTCGACAAGCAAAAATGACCGTCAGAATAAAACCTAACAGGCAGAGCGCTATTTCAACAGCATAGTCGACAAGCAAATTCGATAAAGTACGATGACGAAAGCCGATTCCGGCTTCCCACTCGCGCGCCAATTGTTCGTTTTCCCTTGCAGTCATGGAATACAGAGCTTTGTCGATGATTGACGCGAGGATGGGGGCGTCCCTCCGTACCGACATGCTGACATTGAGAGGCCCCATGTCAATTCTTCCAGCAATACTCAGTTTCTCGGCAAACTCATTGCTCAGCGTCCGAAACGACATCACGTCCAGACTCAAAGCGCCTTCTCCCAAAGTGGCATCGGCCCGGCCATCCGCTACTGCCTCTAGCGCATCGCGCATATTGTCGACAAGAACAATCCGAATCGATGGATCTTTTTCGCGGAAAAAGGATGTGTATGCACTATCAGATTTGAGAGCAATGGTTTTGCCGGCCAGGTCCTGCCATCTGTATATGTGTCGCGCGGCGGGCAGGGTTATCGCAGTTGTCAAAGTACGATAGTAAGACACTGTATGGGCAACGGCATCGTTCGTCGGCGCATCGTCGCCAAGCTTGACAACAAGCGGATTCAAATCGATGTTTCCTGCTTCAATCTCTTTTTGAATCGTAAAGGAATCGGCGTATGGCACCATTTGGAGGCTCAGTCCAGTGACACGCGAGATAAATGCAAGATAGCCGGAAGCCAGGCCTTTATATTCACCGTTCTGTATGCGTTCACTCAGAACGCTATTTCTATCGATACCAACCCGCAGTATTGGATTTGCTGCAATCCATTGTCTTTCTTTTTCACTGAAACGCACGCCTTGATCGGCTTCAGTTGAAGCAGTTTCAGGCGAAGTAAAAATGGCTAGAAAAAAAATGCACAAAATCGGTTTTCGCATAAAAAACTCTTCGAAACCAGCCCTACAAAAATTGAGCAATGTCAATGGTGATTTACTCCAGGAAAATATGAATGCCAGTATTTCACTCCTTAACATCTACAGCAACCCTACCTGCCAATTGAAAAATGGATTTAAGAAATGCACAGGCTTCGCATTCGCGAAGTTTCATCACCTTGATGCGATGGAAAAAAATGGGCTCACCGCTTGATAAGCCATCATCAAGGCAGTGTGAATGGAAACGCCAAGGAACTATGGCGGCGAATACAAAATGGAAGCGGTGAAATTGGAATTAGAATTAGGCCAAGGCTTACCGATAACAGAAGCTGCTCATCGGTTGAGTATGTCAAAAAACAGTTTAAGAATGAGTTGAGAATTCAAAATATTCACGCCAGGTCACGGAACCAAGACGAAAGCCAACGCCATGGCGACAACTCAAAATAATTAAATAACAGCACGATCACGACGATCAAAATGCAATCAGCAGCATAACGAAATTTATTCATATTTACATTCCAATATATCAAGGGGGATATGAGTTCTACACATTGCAAATTGAACCTCAAGATTTTCCAGACTGAAATATCGGTGCAATCGCCGGCTCAAGATTGGTTGGTCCGTTGTGCGTTGGATCAGATCGACCAGACTGCGATCATCCGGCACTGTTGATCGATGAGATTTCTCATCATTCAAAACGATAGCCGAGCCCCGCCTGAGCAAAAAAAGCGCCAGCTATCAAATGCGTCAAGATGGCTGAGGAGGATGAATATCGCATTTCAAAAAGATTTAATTTCAAAAGAAAACTGCCCGCTCAAGTCTTGATCCGATGAAAATTTCGTGCGGGCAGCGTCATGCAATATCTCTACCTCTGCCACCACACCTAACTGCATGATGGGTGTGCTCTGCCCTGCGATCTGAGGGCTGACGCTGTCGCCTGGCGCCAGTACAATCGTTTGTCCATTGCGAAAAACATCGCGCTGGGATGTCCATGTGGCGGCCTTGCCATCCGCCAGCGCCTCTTGCAATTTCAGTTTTAGCCACGTCGCGTCATTCGCTGCGCTTAAACGATGAACATTGTCTACCCCGGCGCCAGAATCACCTCGCAATTGAATCGAGAAACGCGTCGGTACAGCGCAAAAAACATTAAGCATCAACGTCTGCTTGCCTAACGAAATTTGACCTTGCGTGCGGCGCATCACATTCAGACTCCCTAGGCTGATACGGCCAAGCTCCAGCTGCGAGCGACTCAGTATCAATTTACATGGAGGAGACGAGCTGTTTTCTTGAGCTTGCGACATGCTCGCTGTGCAAGCCAGACACAGCCACACTACAATGCATCGCCTGCACCAAGGGTTTTCCGCTTTCATTGATATTCCTCAAATGACCTCTGGCCAAGCGATGCTTATATCGCCTGGCGACAAACCGTCTCTGTACGCTCATAAAAAGAATCAACAGCTGCGTACTCCGGCAATTCAACATCAATGAAACAAGCTGAACCAGCAATATTGGTCACGCGTAACGACTGCTTCAGTTGTTCTGCCGTCAAAAGGGTTGTACCCCCAGTGCCGATTGACGCAATCCATGCCCCATTCTCATCGAAGATCGACGCGCCTTTGTCGGCAGGCTTGCCATGGTGATCAACGATCTTGAGCAGCACGCGACGTGTGCTTACAACACCGAAGGTCATATTGCTGACCGCACCTCGAGCCAGTCCTGCCATACGCACACCATTCTTGACGTCGGTATTTTTCGGCAGACTTTTCGTCACCAATTCAAGTCGAGCTTCTTGATAGGGAGGCATGTAAGGAGCAACCGCCCTGCCGCTGAGATCAGTCCATACTGGTCCTTGCGGCGTCTGAATTTTCACATCGGAAAGACCCGGCACTGTCATCAGTGCAAAGGTATCCTGCACACGATACGGCGACAAAGTAATGCCATCCCCATGGGCAACCAAGCCTCCTGAAATTTGTCCACTGTAGGAAATGCCACCCGCTCCGTAGCTCCCCACATTAACGCTGGCCTGCGCATACTTCGGCAAAATTGACAACCCAGCACTGTTGGAGATAGATCGATTTGTACTGCCGCCGTCTGCTGACAGGCGATAACTTGCATACTCATTGATACGATCACTGTAATCAAAAGTGACTGCTTGACGCCGGTTATTGCGACTGACCGCACTATTTAGACTACCCGATCCGAAAGGAATACTAAGCCCTGCGTATACCATTAAATCTCGGTTCACACCGGTGCTGCGATCAATGCTGACAGACACATTTTTCTTCTTGAAATTTCGCCCCCAGCGCAACCCAAACTGACGTATCCCTACGCTCTGACCGCCGCCAAATTGTGAGTAGTTGAGCGCCACACTACCTATGGCGGAGTGCTGATAGTTCGCAATAAAATTCATTTGCTTATATCCGAACTCACGCGAATCGACCTGCTCGACGCCGCCGATTATTGGCGCATCATATGGACTTACCCATGTATCTGAAAAAGTACGAAATTTTTTTGTGCGATAACTATACGAACCACTTGCAGACAACCGCTCGCTAAGTTGAACGCTAACATTGAGCGTGGCTTGCATCCCCAACTCCATGGTGCCGGCAGAATAGGCAAGCAAATGGTTAAGATCGGCCACTACTCCCCGTTTGATCGAGGCAATATACTGTGCGCCAAGCGAATAGTATCGTGGCGCCAGCAATGCGCTGGCTGCAATACTGGATCGATTGTCAAAAGGTAGATTCGCCCTGGCAGTTACTAACCAGTTATTGCCAGCTGCATAATTACTTTCGTCCCCGTAGCGTATTGGTCGGCCGAGTGCAATCGAAAAATTTCTTTCGCGAGGAACATAGTTGAAGGCCAATGCAGCTACAGGAACGATGAAACTGCGCTTCCGACCGTCTTCTTCAATCACGCTCACTTCCAGATGTTCGCTCGCATTATTGAGCATCAAACTGGTCAGCGAAAACGGCCCTGGCGGCACAACAGTTGAATAAATCAATGCGCCGCTTTGCCGTACTTCCACACGTGCTACTGTTTGCGCAATACCATCGACAGAAGTGCTGTTGCCAGCTTGCTCCAGCAAGGCCCCTTCAGGGAAAAATTGCATGCCGAGCAAAGATGGCATATTAAATTGCGTGTCGGCGACATTGATTTGTCCCGCCTGAAAAACGGATTTGTAGCCAGGCACTGTTTTTTGCACATGCGTACCCAGATGAGAAATCGATTTCCCTCTTCGTGAACGGGAATACGTTTGCCGGCTACGCAACATCCAATCAAACACATTCAATCCTGTCTCGGTATTGGCCAGGATTGTTGTATTGCCGCTCTTTGAAGCGTCTTTCATATAGGCCAGTTCGTAATTCAACAGACCGGCCGTACCACCTCTAATAAACCGATCGACATTCAATCCGGTGGAAACACGCAAAGCGTTTTGCGGCACAATTAACTCTACTTCTTCTCGGCTCGGATGTAAGCGTACGATAGTTTGCGGATACAGCTTGTGTAGATCAATACATGACGCAAGATGATCCCGAGGAGGAACGATAATATCGGCACGTCCAAGAAAATCCGCATCAGCACATAATTTTCCTTGCTCATCAAATTGCCCATGAGCCCGGCCAACCTTGATACCGTTAACGAACAGGGTGACATAATTGCCACCCTGATTAAAGCGCTTTTCATCCTTAAAAAAGAAGGCAATATCAGGCGAGAATCCCCTCGCCTTCAACGTTTCACGATCAAATGATTTGTCATTAGGTTTCACGTTATTTGCAGCAATGACCAATACCGATGGAAAAAACAGCAGAATTGCCATGCCAGCAAGCAGCTTTAGTCTCATGACATACCAAAAAATAAAAGGCTTCGCGATAATATGATTGCATTGTCACGATTTACTGAACGTATTCCTTATAGATAAAGCACTTCTATCGTAGCGTTGCCATCGAAGCGGACGTCCCCCGCTCCGGGAATGTTTGTGCTGACATCCAGGGATGGCGCTATATCCATGGGAAACTTAAACTGCGAACCAATTGCAGCAGATGCTGCAGATGGAGAGGCGGAAGTTGAGGCCGCTATATAAGGCCGGCTGTGCGCAAACAAAGCGGCAGGAAATGCCAGATTAGCCCAACCAGCCGCTGCTGTACTTACATTATTGGCGAGAAAAGAAACCCCTTTACCATCTACTTGTGGAGTTCCAAAACGTATCGCATAAGCTCCAATTGCTTTGCCGTTATCAGCTTTTCCTAGTCCGAAAAGGTTATCGGCGGCCACCTGCAAAGCCGGGCCAGGTGCAATCTGATCAAATTTGACATTCATATTTCCTGCTGGTTTATCCGTAGCACGATTGTCGGCAATCTTGATAGCAATCACCGTAGCTGCTGTACATTCGACATTGGCATCAATCGTACGTGAGCCGATCGCTGTTGTTAGAGTTGGACTGAGGATGGCTCGAGAGAAGGAACCAAACTTCACTTCTCCGCCATCGCTCAACGAAACTTTGCAGGCTGGCGAAGTAAGAGTCCCTGTGACCTTCATGACTTGGGTCGTTTGCCCGGCAGCTAAGCCCGCTACCGTTGTCAATCCTAAACCGGCCAATAACAAAACGCATGATTTCATCTCTACTCCTTTAGAAAGATAAATACGGGTTATAAAATCTACTACGGGTGGTGACGTCCATGAACTGCCTCAATGAACTTAACGTCCTGCAACCTGCCCTTCTACGACAAGCGCTTCCTGGTTATCCAGCAAATAACCGTTAACCGATGCTGGCCTGAATAATATTTTTCTGATCTCGGGATAAAACTGCTGGCTGCGAAGAACCACTCTCTCACCAGGCAAAATATAATTTCTTGGAAGGAATATGCCATCCCCGGACGGCTGTACTTGAATTTCTGCCCCCATGCGTACGACATATGGACCGGTATTTTCAACAGCGATCTGCCCGGCCGCGTTTTCCCATTTCAAAAGCTTCCACGGCTCGCTATTAGGCGGCAATTGAGCCGGACGTATGATGAGCGGAATATTCTGGCGAATCGTAACCCGCACTACATTGGGCTCGGCGTAGGGGATGCCTTCAAAAGAAACACGTTTGAGACGCTCCACCTTCAGGTTTGCATCATCTTTAAGAATGAAGCGAACTATTTGGGTATCACCGGGTTCCACACGCGTAATCGATGGCGCCACAAATAAAACATCGCTGATATCCTCAGGTATATCGATTATTTCGGAATGCAGCAATAATGGTTCACTTGAAGTGTTACGTAGTCCAATACTCCCTTCACCATCTTTTTGGTTGACGATCACTACGGACGACTCTAAATCCAGTGAAGCGTGTGCCGGCAACATCATCGAATACGACAATCCAGATAACGCTGTGCCTACCAGAATGAAATGTGAAAACCGTTGTTTTATTGGGCGTTTTCTAAAGTGGTTTAGGCCAAACACGGATGGACTTTCTTATCAGTTTTCACTTTCAGACAATGTCGTAGGATCGAAAAAATCTCATCCACGACTCCCTGATGCAGGTGACTACTATAGATAAGATGCGTATTTGAAAATATCGGGTATGAATTAGACTCTGGCTTATTTTTTTAAGGCGCGTTTTCTTCAGTTTTTGCTAAGGCTCAGCGACCGAAAAAATGACACTACCTTGCCATCTGGTGCGATCGCGCATACGGGTGGCGGCATCACTCACGTTGGATTCGATGTGCACTTGCACGGAAAGATTTTTTGCCTTTCTGTCCCGCTCCGCAACAAGTGAACACACTTTACTGCCTGGTAGCACACTGGCTGCAACCAGGTCTCGTTGACGGAGATCGCCAGACGTTTTGGCATCTCCAGAAACACTGTCAGGCGTTACCTGCGCTCTGATGCCATAGAGCCAGCGTATCCGGATCTGCGCACTCCGAGTGTCCTTGATCAGTACACCTTTAAGCTCTCATCCTGGCTTAAAACCGAAGTGACCAAATCACTGAAGCAGCGCCGCAACCTAAAACAGATGCATGCTGATCTATGTGCGTTGGGTTTTGAAGGGTTGTACGACTAGGGCGCGGCCTTTGCTCGACAGTAGCGATTGGATCAACAAGACAGAGTCAATTTCGCAAGCAAAAGCACAGTACGGCCGGGTTTTGTAGTGCAAATGAAAAGGCCTCCCGCTCGGGAGGCCTTTTAAATACTTGGCGGGAGAGGGGGGATTCGAACACCCGATAGGCTACGAAGCTACACATTCCCCCGTCACATTTCCCTTACAGATCACGCAGTTCCGTAAATTCACCTGCGATATTAGATTTAATTTTCAATCTGTGTAACCCATTGATTTGGTTGATTTTTGATTTATCAATATCGCAGTTTTATGAGCATGATTCACATCGAAGTCGTTGGACTCGAACCAAGTAGATGGGAGTACTGTGGGATTCATTTGTCTAGGACGGGACCCCGATCATGCCCCCGAAATCCCCTAGTTCGTCCCCCGATTCTTCCCCGAACACCGGACAGACTATGAACCTGTAGCGAGGGTACCACTATGGTTTTGGCCTGGACTTTAACATGAAGGCTAACGGAGTATGTTTTGTGTCATTCGGCGGAAGCTCGAAAGGTTGTGATTTCTCAATTGCTTGACTAACCGCCTTGTCAAAATCTACCAAACCAGATGATTTAAGTAAGGTTGCGGTGCGGATTTTCCCGTCAGGAAATAGCGTCACTGAATACACCACCGGATCATTTCCTTCCAAATCCGACGGTACGTCATATGTAATATTGGATTTGATTCTTTGCCCAATTGAAGAAACGGCGTTTTTTACATCCATATCACTATGGTCGGCCTCGGCAGTTTGGCAGAATGTCGATGACGAAAGAAGTAAAAAAGATATAGTGCCGGCAAGTTTCAAAAATATAGTCATTATTTTTATAAATCGTAATTTGATCTGAAAAGCAAATACCGCCAGCGATGTGAACGGCGACTGACAGAGGTTCGACGATTAAACTTGGCGGCTAACTTGGCGGTTAATGACTTGTCCCTGGACCAGCAATCGAAAAATTAAATAATTTCAGTTGGTGAACAGGCTCACAATATGCTGTGATAGTTCACCTTCATTTTCTCGCCTTGCCATACAATTTAAATCTCAGTTGGCTCAACTCTGAGACTTCAAAAATTGTTCAATTTCAGCCACATGATTGCTGTAGGAGTCCAAAGTGACACGATCGCATTCTCCCTCGCGAACTTGCCCTGAAGGTTTATCGGCCGGGAACAGAGTCACCCCATATCGCGCTGCCAATTGCAAGCGAGCATTTTCAAATCGCTGATTAATCGCAGCAAATGCGCCCGCGTCAAAAAAATCGCATTTGCGCACTTTTACAATTGCTCGAAAGTAGTTCGCGCGCCCGAAAAGAAACACAGCAGTAGGCGCTGTTTGACTTGGCGCTTTGAGAGAAGATGAGCCAGAATTCTGTGCGCCTGGAGGCGCAATAGGTTGTTTTGAACGTAACTGCTCTATATAGCGCAGCTCCGCCTTAGCCTTTGAGTCATTTTGATCAAGGTCCACACATTGCTGGTATATTTTTTCAGCGTCATCCAGTCGATTCTGCTCTACATACGCATAACCTAAACCTCGCCATGCTCTCGAAAGTTCTATATTTTTGAGGTCCGCAGGTGAAAATTCACGAGCAGCTGCTTCAGCAAGCTGGAAAGTTTGAATGGCCATCGACCAGTTCTTTTGTCGTTGGTATATGTTGCCTAATTCAGAGAGATATTGAGAATTGCGCGGTGAAAGCGCAAGCGCGTGCTCCAGAACCTCTTTCGCTTCAGAAATACGACCTAATTCACCTAGCGCATATGCCTTCGTATAATACGCCGTTGCCCAAGTAGTAGACGGAATCACCAGGGTGTTGGCATGTTTATTTATCCCCTCCCCAAGATACATAAGACTTTCCTGAAGTGTGCGAGCACTAAATAGCTTTTGTTCGGTGCCTTTGAATTTCGTTTGATAATAGTCGATAATTTTATCGAAATACCCATCTATCGCCGCGTGAGGATTCCCACCTTTTAGTAATGCGACGCCATCACTCAGCAACTGAAACTGCTGAGCCTCCTCTTTCGATGGAGTCTGTAAATTAGACGGCTCTTGATCAGCCCATGTCAAAGTAACCGAAAAATAAAAAAGACAGAACAGACATAAAAAAACACGACGCATAATTTAATCTCCGATCAGAACTGAAGGGCTGTCAACTGCTGCTCAAATAAAACCGCAAAAATATCTAATCGGTGAAGAAATACGCACCATTGACTTTCTTCGCATTCATGAAAGCAAAATCGGGAAATATTTTCTGGCGAACATACCACGTGTAGGCACACAGTCCAATGCCTATGGCGATAGCAATTAGTGTCTCAATCGGCGCTTTGGCGAATCCGCTAACTTGATTCCCAAATTGGGCAATCGTCAAAAGGATTGTGGCGTTATAGAACGCGACTTTGTTTTTATGAAACCCCCAAGCAAACCAGAGCATGAAGAATGCAATGAGAGCGCCGATGACCCAGCTTGCCGTGCGTCCAATTTGCATGCCGATGGAAAACCCGACAAGGAAACCTAGGCAAACTTGTAGATATGTAATCACCAGCAAAATTCGGACATATATCTTGTTTGCACCACATCTATGTGGATCAGCGTACGACGCTATCAAATAGGCGAGATCACTATCTTTTACACCTTGACCGGATAGTTTGTTGAATACATCAGTCTTGCTGGCATCTGACGAAAGAAGATCTGAAACTTTGTTTTTTATTTCTTTTTTATTCATCATAAATTTCACTCAAAATTTTCTCTTGAAAAATGTCGAGCAATGCCAGCCACGACTGCGTAGAATCACATTCCTTCGACACTGTGATACTTCTGTCTCCAAATCAACGAATAGCCGACAAATTCAGCGTCCCAACGCTCGCGGCAAGTTGAATCCGTGCATTCTGCCAGCTGGCCATGGCCTGAATGCGCTGCTGCTGCGCATTCGCCAGTGCCGTCTGAGTCGTCAACACTTCGAGAATATTCGCGACACCTTTTTGATAGCGGCTCGCGGCGGCCTTGAAGGCGTCATGCGCGCTATCCAGGATGTCTTGCGAGGTACGTAAATTCTCCGCACTGACTTTCAGGCTTTGATAGCTGGTCCAGACAGTCACCGCCACTTGCAGCTCAGCATCGGCCAGATTGGCTTCTTTTCCTTCGACTTGTGCTTGCGCAGTACGGATTTTGTAGGTTCGGCTAAATCCCTCGAAGAAGGGAATATCGACCTGCACCCCGACATACCGATCGCGCCCATTCGCACCAATATAGGGCTGCCCGACTCCCGAGCTTTGCGACTGGTTATTCGCGTTGTAGCGACCAACCAGGCTAATCGAAGGCCGTCCCTGTGCCCGCACCATTTGCTCGTTGGCCTGTGCCGCCTCCATATCCGCCCGCGCTGCAATCAGCGATGGATGGGCTTTCTGGGCCGACTGCAGCAACTCACCGACCGACTGCACCATTTCCGACTCCCGCATCGCCGGATTGTCCGATTCGATCAAGATGACAGAACCATCCGGGCGCTGCCCCATATCGATGGCGAGTGTGCCCAGGGCAGACTGCCAATCCCCCTCCGCTTTGTTGCGATTGAATACCGCCTGTGAGTATGCAGTCTTGGCTTGCAACTGATCGCTGATCGCAGCAACACCTTTCTGCACACGCACTGCCGCGGCTTCTAGAACGTGTTTGGCGTCCTCTTCAATATCGGTCGTTGCCTGAATGTTCTTTTGCGCGACGAGCGCCGCATAATAATCTTTGACGGCCGTTGCAAATACCGTCTGCAACACGTTGTCCTGACTTGCCATGGCCGACGTCAGCATCTTTTCGGCATTGTCTACCGTCGCCGAACGCAAGCCGAAATCGTACAGTACCCAATTGAGCGTCAGGGTGTCATTGTGATAGGTGCTATCGGACGCCACATAGAACGGCACAACATTGGCGCCCTGACTCGTAGACTTATCTTTTATCGCTTGCACTGAACCGCTCAAGGTCGGCAGATAGGCCGCCTTGGCAACACCAACCTGCGCCGCTTGCGCCTTCACATTGGCCCAGGCCGCCCTGGTCTTTGGATTGTGGCATAGCGCATTTTCAACAACATCGAGCAGCGTATAGGTCGCTTCCGGTCCTTCCGTGCACCCATGAGATGCGACCGATGAGGCCATCATCGTACTGGCAGGGCTTGCCGGCACGCTGCCAAGTTGAAACAGTGGATCATGTGGCGCCAGCTCGAATCCGAAACAGGGCTGGGCGCTTGCAAGGAAACCAAGCAATGCCCATTTATTGGCATGGTGTCGCGGTGGCGTTCGCCATATTCGGCGAGCGCCACCGGATAAGAAACCACCGGTCCGGCCAATCATCGTCTTCAGCATGATTGGCTTGAACTGGTGGCATCAACACCTATTTCACTAACGGGAACAGACATCCGTTAGGCGTGCTGAACAGCATGAGCTGCTGCCACTTGGAACGTATCAGCATTGGCACTCGCCGATGAGAAGGTCGGATCAATACCCGTACTACCATCTGTGAACGCAGCCATGGACTGAATCAAATGATTCAACGAACCAGATAGCGTCGTGCTTGGAGTGCTGCCTGCGACTGTAGAACTCGCCACCGCGTTCGGGTTAAATGCCAGGTTGACGCCAGCAATATCGCCGGTCGTTCCGTTTTGCCAGGTAAAGGTGCTGTCGTTGAGAATCGTATTGCCGTTGCTATTGACGTTTTCAGCGGTGGAGCTGAGATTGATCGACGTAATGCCCAACTGGCCCAAGGTTTCCAATTGGCCCTGCTGGAAGTTGCCCTTGCCGGTCGGATCGACCCACACCTTCAGCTCGCTCCACAAGGGATTGCTGGCATCCAGTACGCCACCAGTTTGGTTTGCCAACGTTGACAGCGCGCCAAAGCCAGCAACCAGATTGGCATCGTCCGTGACAGTCCCCGTGTTATTCGGGTCATAGACCAACATGCCTTCGCCCGCAGTGGCCCAACCGGTTTGCACCTTCTGACCATTATTCTGCATGTCGAAATAGGTGTTTGACCCGCTGAGCGACGTCGTTTGTACTTTGTTACCTTGCAAATTAAGAATAATAGGATCAGACACCGTTTCGTATTGAGCCACTTCTCCGTAAATAGCCTCTCCAGTGTTCGGATCAGTTCCAATTTGTTCTTCCTGATACCCCATCAATTCCTGATGGGTAGTCATACAAACAGGCTCTGTCGCTGGAGGTGTTGTTGCGGGAGGTGTTGTCGAGCTTGATCCACTGTTATCGATGTACGTTTCCGCTTGTGTCGGATCGGACGAGGTTCCTACATTCTTGCCACTTGCAGTATAGTCAACGGACGATTCCGCTCCGCTGCTGCTCCAGTTATCGACGATGGAGCCATTGGTGAGATTTTCTGTAACCGTGGCACCAGCCTGACCATAGATAGCGTCATTACCATTGACAATGGCGCTTTCGTTCGGTGCTACATAAATCGTATCCGGCGCAGCGGAATTAATCGTTTCCTTGCCTTTGTCATTCAACCCAACTGTCTCGCCCGCAGTTCCCAGATTGACGGTGTTATTCCCGGTACTGACGTCATTGATAATTGCGCCCGTTGCAACGCCGTCTACGATGTTACCGCCTTGCGTACTTCCGAAATTGACGTACGAGGTTCCGCCTACATAGGTCGTGTCCTGCGTACTGGCGTTGACTGTTTCCTTACCATTCACATTCACGCCGACCGTTTCGCCAGCCGTATCCATAGTGATCGTATTATTTCCAGCACTCACGTCATTAATGATCGCGCCCGCTGCAACACCGGTTACGCTATTGCCGCCTTGCGTGCTCCCGAAGTTGAGGTACGTGGTACCGCCCACCTGAATCGTATCTTGCGTGAAGGCGTTGACCGTTTCCTTGCCGTTCACATTCAAGCCAACTGTCTCGCCAGCCGTATCCAAAGTGAGCGTGTTATTGCCCGCACTCACATCATTGATGGTCGCGCCCGATGCAACACCAGTCACGCTATTGCCGCCTTGCGTGCTCCCGAAGTTGAGGTACGTGGTTCCGCCCACCTGAATCGTGTCCTGCATGAAGGCGTTGACCGTTTCCTTGCCGTTCACATTCAAGCCAACTGTCTCGCCAGCCGTATCCAGAGTGATCGTATTATTGCCGGCGCTCACATCATTGATCGTCGCACCGGCAGCAACACCGGCCACGCTGTTGCCACCTTGGGTACTCTCGAAGTTGAGGTAGGACGTGCCACCCACCTGGATCGTGTCCTGCGTGAAGGCGTTGACCGTTTCCTTGCCATTTACATTCACACCAACGGTTTCGCCTGCTGCTTGCAAAGTAATCGTATTGTTACCCGCGCTCACGTCATTGATGGTCGCGCCCGCGGCAGTACCGTACACGGTATTGCTACCTTGCGTGCTGCCGAAATTGACAAACGATGTTCCACCCACGAAGGTTGTATCCTGCGTACTGGCATTGACCGTTTCCGTGCCTTTGACGTTCACGCCAACCGTCTCGCCAGCGGTATCCATCTTGATAGTGTTGTTGCCCGCGCTGATATCATTAATCACAGCTCCCGCAGCAGTGCCTTCGACAACATTGCCACCTTGGGTACTGTTGAAATTTATATCGGTATTTGCAGAAATTTTGATGAGGTCCGCTGTGCCAGCATTTACAGTGTTGGCGTTGCCAGTACCCGTAACGGCAAGGGAGCTTCCATTGCCAACATTAAATGTATTCCCGTTCCCTGTAACAATATTGTTAATACCGGTAAACCAGATATTGTCAGTTCCTAACGCGCTCACCGTATTGCCGTTGCCGTTGATAGTTGCCTGTGCACCGCTAGCGACCGTGAAGGTCGCGTTATCAACTGTGACAACACCACCGATGACAGGTGCTTGGGTCGGCACCGACGTTGAGCTAAAGTTTAGTACTGATCCATTAGATGTCTTTGTGCCGTCATTTTCGAGCTGTTGCCATATATTAGTGCCATTAATGGTCTCGGCATGCTCCGTCGGATTAAACTCCCTAATCGTGCCAAACACGTCGTAATTGTTGCGTGTTGGCTCACCCAACTCATTTGCAACCAAGGTTTCCTGTTGCACCGCAACCTTCTCCGCCACAGTTGTGTATTGTGCATCTAATACGTGAGCATCAGTGGCAGCATTGGGATCCAATGCATGGGCGGCCTCATGTATGAAGGCAATTGCCGCAGATTGCACACTCAATACGCCATTACTTGATATTGCATGTGCCGCGGTAGGGTCCCAACTCATGACGCCGGATTGGGTAGAAAAATTATCACTATCGTCATGAACAATACTTATTGATGTGCCTTTGGCGACCAAAGCATCCAGCATCGTACGTGCAGTAGGGCTACCATCCAGGTAGGCCAAAGTTTGATTTAAATTCGCAATATCTTGTGCACTGGCGTTGGTGGAGATATTGAAGTTAGCTGCTGTGTAGGCCATTTTTTTCCTATCTATCATTTAATTTCCTCCAGTTCATATGAAGATCCTGAGGGAAATGAATACAAATAATTTTTGTCGTTCAATGCTTGCAATTAGTTACGGCACTTAATTACTGATGAATTGTTCGCAAACAATTTAATCTTGTTTCAAAATTTTTTGCACTCGGAGCGCCGGTCTCAACTGCCCAGTTGACTAAATCCTGAGGTAGCGAATCTATCGCGGCAACGGAGAGATTCACATTCGTTGAAGAATGGTTAAACGTCCCTTGAACTGTGTTTAGCCCAGAAAATTGCTGTCCAAACAAAATCTTGATAATTGTCCCATCCGCTAAAATCAGAAATATTCCATTGCGAGCGTCGAATTGCGACTCCTTATTTATGGTGGCTTTCACTTCGTTTTTCTTCAGGATATTTTGAAGATGGGCAATCATGGATGGATCTCTCGTACTATAACTACACCCTAATTTTCGCAGTTTATTTTCATCTAAACGCCCGTAAAATAACCAAGATGAAGGCGCCAAACTAACGGTCGCCTCTTGAATCGATCGAAGACTCGCAAGGCGACTAGATAAGTCCGTCGTTTGATCCTCTGAGTCTTTGAGTTTGTCAGTGGAAGCACTAATATTCTGTCCGAATGTCTGCATCGAAAACAAGACGCATCCCAGCGTTAGAGTCGCCAATAAACATCCGCTTGTTGTCATAATACGAAACCCGTTTAACCATTTCATCTGCATCGTGTTACCTCTCTTGAAATTTTTGAAATTGCATATAACAGACCCTTCATACTGTTTAGCGCTCTCTTAACGCTTCACTCCGATACTTCAACAACGGCGTCAGCAAATACTCAATGATCCGTCGCTGCTCCGTCTTGATCTCGACTGAGGTCGCCATGCCCGGCGTCAACGGTTCGTTCTTGCCATCGGCCATGATGGTGATCTTCAGTAGCTTGATCCGCGCCGGATAAATCAGCCCGAGCTTGTCGTCCTTAACAGCGTCCTGCGAAATTGATGTCACCTTACCTGGTAACGTGCCGTAATGGGTGTACGGGAAAGCATCGAGCTTGACGGCCGCCTCCTGACCAGGCCGCACAAAGCCAATGTCCTGATTCAGAATCTGCACTTCAATCTCTAAGCCGGCATCATCCGGCACCAAGACCAGTAATTCTTGCGCCGGCGTCACAACGCCACCAACCGTATGAATCGCCAGTTGCTGCACCGTGCCAGCAACCGGTGCATTGAGGTGCGTTTGCGTTTGCTTCTGCTCAGATTTCGCTTCATCGCCCTGCACCTGCGCCAATTGCTGTTGCGCCTGATTGAGAGCGTCCAGTTGCTCTCGCCGGAATTGCGCCATTGCGGTTTCGATGTCCTGCCGCTGCTCAGCAATGCCGTCCGTAAGTTCACGTGCGTAGCTTTGTTGCGAGGCCAACTCCTGCTCTGCCTGAATGCGAGTCTGCTGCTTTTCCAAAGCAGCATGGCGTGGTACGTAGTTCTGGCCCAGCAAGGATTGATAGTCGGCTTCCTCGGCACGCGCGATCGGCAAGGTCTGCTGCAGTCCCGCGATCTTTTGGCGTGCAGTCTGCAGTTCATGCTCACGCTTTTGCAGTTCCGTACGTAGCGAGGTCAGCTTACTGCGATATTCGACGAAGGTGCCTTCGGCCAGGCGCTGTACGTCATGCTGTCGCTCTGGCGTGGCATCGTGTATAGCTGGGACTTGTGGCGGTTTGTTGTCACGTTGTGCGTCCAGCAGCGCCTGTGCGCGCTTGGCTGTCAGCATCGCATCAATCCGTGCGGTGCGCGATTTGCCGACATCGGCAGTCGCCTCAGTCGGATCAAGTTCAATCAATGGCTGTCCGGCAGTCACATGCTGGCCGTTACTCACCAGGATCGCCTTGACGATACCCGCCTCCAGCGGCTGAATCACTTTGCTGTTCCCGTTGGGTACGATCTTGCCTTGCGCCACGGCGACAACATCGACCTTGCCGATGATCGACCAGATCAACGCGATCGCGAACAAGATCATCAAGGCCCACATCAGACTGCGTCCAACCGGAGAAGCGGGCGTTTCCAGCACCTCCAGTGCCGCCGGCAGGAACTCGACTTCATCGCGCTGCCGCCTGGCCGGCGCGCCCTGCGCCTTTTCTTCGGCCAATGAGGCGCGGGCGATGTCCCAGTAATGGCGCAAGGTATCAAGCAACATGGAGATACCCTGTCTGATGCTGCCACAAGGAGGCGTAGCGACCACCGCGTCGCTGGATCAATTCGTCGTGCGTGCCTTCCTCGACAATCTCGCCCTTCTCTACCGTAATGATGCGCTCAGCAATGCGCACTGCCGACAGGCGGTGCGCAATGATAAAGACGGTGCGGCCTGCGCAAATCTGCCGCATATTGCCCTGGATGATGGCTTCGGATTCCGCATCCAACGCCGAGGTCGCCTCATCGAAGATCAGGATCTTGGGATCCGTCGCCAACGCCCGGGCAATCGCAATGCGTTGCCGCTGTCCACCAGAGAGGCCAGTGCCGCGCTCGCCCAACTCCGTGTCATAGCCTTGCGGCAGTTCCAGCACGAACTCGTGGGCGCCGGCCAGCGTCGCCGCTTCGACCACTTTGTCGAAGGCCATACCAGGCGAGGCGAACGCGATGTTGTCGCGCACCGTCCCTTTGAACAGCATGTTCTCTTGCAGTACAGTCCCGATCTGCCGGCGCAGCGATGCCGGATCGAGTACCGCCAGGTCCATGCCGTCAATCAGTACCCGCCCCCGCTCCGGAGAATAGAGACGTTGCACCAGCTTGGTCAAAGTACTTTTGCCGGACCCGGAAGGGCCGACGATGCCGGTGACGCTACCTGGCTTGACCGTCAATGACAGGCCGCGCAAGATCTCCGGACCATCATGGCGGTAGCGGAACACCACTTTATCGAACACGACTTCGCCTTTGACTGGCGGCATCGAGGTTTGCCCGCTGGAGGTATTCGACTCGGCCTTGTTGTCGAGGATGTCGCCCAAGCGATCCATCGACAATCGCACCTGCTGGAAATCCTGCCAAAGCTGCGCCAGACGCAGCACCGGCGCGCTGACACGACCGGCCAGCATATTGAAAGCAATGAGCTCACCGACCGAGAGCGTGCCGTCGATGGCCAGCTTGGCGCCGTACCATAGCAATGCTGCCGTGGTCAGCTTGCTGATGAGGGATGCCACCTGATTGGCGGCATTGGAGAGATTAGAGGCTTTGAAGGCGATCGACACGTAGCCGGCCAGCTGCGTTTCCCAGCGGCGCTGCATCAGCGGCTCGACCGCCATCGATTTGATGGTTTCCACGCCGGTCACCGACTCCACCAGGAAAGACTGGTTTTCTGCGGAACGGCGGAATTTTTCGTTGAGGCGGGATTTCAGTGCCGGCGTTACCAGCACCGACAAGGCGATGTAGCACGGCAGCGAGATGAACACCACCAGCGTCAAGATGCCCGAGTAGGACAGCATCACCGCAAAGAACACCAGCGTGAACAGTAAATCCATGACAACCGTCAAGGCGTTACCGGTCAGGAAATTGCGGATGTTTTCCAGCTCGCGGACACGTGCCACGCTGTCGCCGACGCGCCGCGCCTGGAAATACGCCAGCGGCAGGTTGAGAAGATGATTGAACAGGCGGCTACCCAGCTCGACATCCATGCGGTTGGTAGTATGGCTGAAGACATAAGTGCGCAGACCACCCAGTAATGCCTCGAACACGGAAATCGTGACCAGGCCGAACACCAACACATCCAGCGTCGACATTGACTTATGCACCAGCACCTTGTCGATCACCACCTGCATAAACAGGGGCGAGACCAGGCCGAACAGTTGCAGGAAGAAGGAGCCGGCCAGTACTTCCAGCAATTGCTTGCGATATTTGACGATCGAGGGGATGAACCAGGACACATCGAACTTGCCGCCGCCCTGGGACAGGATGGCGCGCGATGTGATCAGGATCAGGCGGCCGGACCACAGCTGCTCGAATTCAGCCAGAGGGAGTTGAAAGGTGCGCTTCTGGACCTCGTCGTGCAACAACACGCCGTTGGCGCATTTGGCGAGAACGATAAAACTACCGTCCTTGAGCTCAGCAATGGCCGGTAACGGCGTCTGCGCAAGCCGATGAGGCTGGCTATTGACGAGCCTGGCCTTGAGCGCGATCTGTCGCGCCAAGCGTACCAAGGTGATCGCATCGACGCGATCCGAGCTGCCTGACAAGTGTTTGAGGCGTTCTACACTCGCCGCGACACCCGATAGCTGCGCCACCACCATCAGCGCAGCAATACCGCTGTCCAGCGCACTGCCCGGCAGTTGCCCTTCCCCTTCGCCAGACACGATACGCCCCATCATTTTTATTGCTTTCTACGCACGTCCTATGAGGAGGTGATTTTAGTTAGTATTTCAATGTTAATAATTGTTATCATCGTCATTGTTTCAAATAGTTACACTTTTCAAAGGAACCATATCGGGAGTGGTTGTGCTGTTGCAACAATTCTATTTTGAAAATGTCACAGAATTGCAAAAACAAATTTACCTCGCCCCAAAACACCAGGCAAATGCGTTGTGGTGCGCCAATCCGTTAAGACAATTTCCCCTAAACCGAAAGCAGTAGAAAAGCTTGGCATTTTTCGAACCGCGTTAAAAATAATCCATTTCACCTTCAGGACAGGCGTATGGGGCAATTGCTCTATGAGCGCCATTGCGGCTATTTTGTGATGACTGAAATTAATGTCGCTTATGCACAACGCATTTATGAGGAACGAGCCAAAAATGTAAATGAGATTGTTTATTTGCTGATGACAAATATAATGCGCCGTCAATTTGACGTTTGAAGATTCGCAATAAAATTCCAGCCAATAATAGAAAAGACATGCGCAAACTATCCATCACTACCGCACTGATCAGTGCCTTATCCGTCTCTACCGTCCATGCCGAAGACATCATTTCTCGATTCTCCGTTTTAGATCAAGGACGCTTTGCGGTGGATGGTGATCTGTCGACACAAAAAAATACCGGATCTCAAATTGACCGCACTGGCTTAACAGTAAACGGCCAACCAAAATTTTCTGGAACATCTAGAATTTACTCCAGCGCGGCATCGGTCGACGCAAATGTGGGACTTGGTTACGGACTCGAACTGTTTGCCAGTCTTCCCTATGTTCTTCGCAACTATAGCGAGACGAAATATAACAACGGGCAGAATTTTATATTTAACTCGGATGGCTTTACCGATGCCACCTTCGGCGTGAAATATCGCTTATTTAAAAGCGCCGACGCAACGGACGAAGTACTGTTCAGAGGCTCATTTTTGCATCACAGTGGCTCCAGAGGAAACATGCTCGGCGAACTGGATTTTCTGCATACGTTTTCGCAGACCATCAAGATCGCGCTTTCTGCACACTATACAAAGGTGCAGAGTGGCCCGGACAGCACCGGCTATGGCGCATACTTGATGTGGCAAACGTCACCGCAAATTACTTTGGTGCCATTCATCGCAGCAGGAAAAACCAATGCTTATCAACATTTATCTTCCTACAATTCGTACGAGGGTGGCTTAGAATTGCGCTATTCACCGAGCAGCAATTGGAACATCACACCAAGATTGACATTAAACCACGTCGACCAAAGAGATACCAATTACTACGTCGACAATCTGGGAAGCCAACGTATTATTGCTGGCTCAATTACTATTCAAAAAATATTTTGACCAGCTACTTGAGGCGATATAGGCGCTGCCGGTAACAACGCAGTAGCTGGGTGAGTGTACTATCAGCTCCTGGCACACCTCTTCGCCTCTTGCTCAATCTAGTAGTTAGTCATCACGATAGTTAGCTTGTATCTGCCTGCCACCAAAACCAGTTGGCCACATTTGTGGCCGCTTGTAGATGTGCATAATATTCGCGCAGACCTAACGCCAACTCTCGGCAGGCGCGACAACTGGTTGCGCTGTCTGCTTCGTCAGCTTCGATTTTCTGCTCCGTCTCCGCCGCCCACTCGGTGCGCGCGGCCGGCGCCGTGCTGGTCGCCGACAAAGACCAGCGCGGCCGCCGCAAGGCACCCTAATAACAGCTCCCATAGCCAGCCCGTACGTTCGCCACACCTCAGCCAATATCAGCGTCATAGCAGCATCTTCCGCGAACTCTCATACAGCGCAAGGCGATCCGCGTAGCCGTTCGAATCGCCGACCGTCGGCGTCTTCCGTTCGAGATTGACCAGGTCGCAGACGCCGTCGAAATCGCCGGCATCCGCCCATCTATTCAGACCATCGGTTTGCCAGAACCAGCCAGCAGACCGGCAGACGCCGGCAGACTGTGCGATCAGCTCGGGATGCTCAACACAATCAATGCCGAGCGCCATCATCAGCGCCGTATAGTTAGTCCAACCGGTAATTTGAATCAGTCCACGTCCGCGGAACAAATATCAGTCGCCATTGGTTTGCGCTACTGACGCCTGTCGCGCAACCGGCCGCAAAGGCAATATGCAAATCCCCAGTGCAGGCGCTGAAATTTAAAGTTCAAAAATGAAAGCGAGGAAAAATGGGCGAATCATCAATTTAAATTCAATGGGTATCCCGCAAGGTCAAATTGAACAGCTTGTCGTTGGAGGTGCTCAAGAGGTAAAAGGCTCACACCTTCCTGGCGAGCGATTTCATTTTCCACGATCCAAAAACAAATAAGCCTTGTGGCTACCGGCGCGTCACTGACGTTCGGGGACATTGGGATATAACGCTGAAGCGGGTGGGCATACGAAGTCGACGGCCATACAACGTGCGACACACCTCTGCAACAATCGGGCTCATGAGCGGCGCCAGGCCAGCGTTTCTCGCGAAACAACTCGGACACTCGTTACACATGTTTTTTGAGGTCTATGCGGACTGGATCAACGACACTGACGATGACCGTGAAATGGATAAAATTGAAGAGTCCCTAGGGAAAACTATCCCTGAGTTAACCCCAAAAGAAAAAGCCGCCCAATAATAAAGGCGGCTTTTCTTGAAAAGTCATTTAGTTTTAATGACTTGTATACTTGGCGGAGAGACGGGGATTCGAACCCCGGATAGGCTATGAACCTATACACGCTTTCCAGGCGTGCGACTTCAACCACTCATCCATCTCTCCTGCATTACAGCATTTCGTAAAATTTGAATTTCACGAAGCCGCGTATTATAGCAACAAATCGAGCAGAAGTAGAGATTTCTGTTTCAAGCCGTCCATTTTTGTAGATTTGTCCGCAAAGCCACAGCTTCATCCGGCAACTTCGCCCAACTTATCAAACCCGGCAACTATTGCGCTTCCTTGAGTTGCTCCAGGATCGCCGGATTTTCCAAAGTGGAAACATCCTGGGTGATTTCCTCTCCTTTCGCCAATACCCGCAGCAAACGCCGCATGATCTTGCCGGAGCGGGTTTTCGGCAGGTTGTCGCCGAAGCGGATTTCCCTTGGCTTGGCGATCGGGCCGATTTCCTTGGCGACCCAGTCGCGCAGCTCCTTGGCGATCTGCTTGGCTTCGTCGCCGGTGGGGCGGCTGCGCTTGAGGACCACGAAAGCGCAGATGGCTTCGCCTGTGGTTTCGTCCGGCTTGCCGACTACCGCGGCTTCAGCCACGATCGGATTGGCGACCAGCGCCGATTCGATTTCCATGGTGCCCATGCGGTGGCCGGAGACGTTCAGCACATCGTCGATGCGGCCGGTGATGGTGAAGTAGCCGGTGTCCTTGTTGCGGATGGCGCCATCGCCGGCGAGGTACAGCTTGCCGCCGAATTCAGGCGGGAAGTAGGCGCTCTTGTAGCGCTCAGGATTGTTCCAGATGGCACGGATCATCGAAGGCCATGGACGCTTGACCACGAGGATGCCGCCGTGGCCATCCGGCAGTTCGTGCCCTGCTTCGTCGACGATCACAGCCTGGATGCCGGGCAGCGGCAAGGTGCAGGAACCCGGCACCAGCGGTGTGGCGCCCGGCAGCGGCGAGATCATGTGGCCGCCGGTTTCGGTTTGCCAGAAGGTATCGACGATGGGGCAGCGCTCGCGGCCGATGTTCTTGTGGTACCACATCCAGGCTTCCGGATTGATCGGCTCGCCGACTGAGCCCAGCAGGCGCAGCGACGACAGATCGTATTGGGAAGGATGGATGTTCTTGTCTGCATCGGCGGCCTTGATCAGGGAACGGATCGCGGTCGGCGCGGTGTAGAAAATGGTGGCCTTGTGCCGTTGCACCATATCCCAGAAACGCCCGGCGTTGGGGAAGGTCGGCACGCCTTCAAAGATGATCTGGGTGGCGCCGACCGCGGTCGGGCCGTATGCGATATAGGTGTGGCCGGTAATCCAGCCAATGTCGGCGGTGCACCAGTAGACATCGTCGGGTTTGACGTCGAACACCCATTTCATGGTCAGCGCCGCCCACAGCAGATAGCCGCCGGAGGAGTGCTGCACGCCCTTCGGCGTGCCGGTCGAGCCGGAGGTGTACAGGATGAACAGCGGATGTTCGGCATCGACCCATTCCGGTTCGCACACATCGGCTTGCGATGCTACCAGTTCGTGCAGCCAGAGATCGCGCCCGGCGACAAAGTTGATGTCGCCGCCGGTGCGCTTGTAGACCACTACATTTTTGATGGTGTCGCAACCGCCCAGCGCCAATGCTTCGTCGACGATCGATTTGAGCGGCAGGCGCTTGCCGCCGCGCGCCTGTTCGTCGGCGGTCAGCACGGCGACTGCGCCGGCATCGATGATGCGTTCCTGCAGCGACTTGGCGGAGAAGCCGCCGAACACTACCGAATGGGTTGCGCCGATGCGGGCGCAGGCTTGCATCGCCACCACGCCTTCGACCGACATCGGCATGTAGATGACGACACGGTCGCCTTTTTTGATTCCGAGCGATTTCAGGCCGTTGGCGAACTGGCAGACTTTCTGGTGCAGCTCGCGATAGGTGACCTTGCTGACATCGCCGCCGTCGGTTTCAAAGATGACCGCGACCTTGTCGGCGTTGCCGTTGTGCAGATGGACGTCGAGGCAGTTGTAGGAGACGTTCAGCTGGCCGTCGTCGAACCATTTGTAGAACGGCGCATTGGACTCATCCAGCACCTTGGTGAATGGCTTGTGCCATTGCAGGTTTTCACGGGCCAGGCGGCCCCAGAAGCCCTGTTCATCCTGCTCGGCTTCGGCGGCCAGGGCGCGGTAGGCGTCCATGCCGGAAATTGCCGCAGTCTTGGAAAATTCTGCCGGGGCCGGAAAAATGCGGGTTTCCTGGCCAAAGGTTTCAATGTTCGCCATGCTGTCTCCTGCCTTTAATAGTTAAAGCCAAACATAAACTTTTACACTTACTCAAGCCTTACGTGCCCTTTACGTTCCTTATGCAGGGCAATGCTAGCGCTATCAAAGCACCACAATCGGATATCATCGCACATTCAGCTTATTCCTACAGCCCATGCGTCACACAAAATCCTACGTTTACCTGGCATTGGCCATGATGCTGGTAGGCGCCAACATTGGTTTCGGCAAGGCCGTCATCGCCGTCGTGCCGGTGCTGACGTTCGCCCTGCTGCGCTTCGTCATTGCCGTGATCGTGATGGCGCCGCAGTTCTTCAAGGCCGCGCCGCGGCTGGCGCGCCATGAATGGCTGACCTTGTTCGGCCAGGCTTTCTTCGGCACCTTCTTGTTTACATTGTGCATGCTGTACGGCGTCCAGCACACTACCGCCACGGCTGCGGGCGTGATCACCAGCACACTGCCGGCGGCGGTGGCAATCCTGTCGCGCCTGATCCTCAAGGAAAAGCTGCAGGCGCGCACGCTGGCCTCAGTCATGCTGGCGATCGCCGGCATCGCCGTGCTCAACCTGAGCAAGGGCGATAGCGGCGACAGCGGCAACACCCCGCTGGTGGGCAACCTGTTCATCATCGCCGCAGTGCTGTGCGAGGCAACCTATGTGGTGCTGTCCAAGCGCCTGACGCAAACCCTGTCGCCGTTGCGGATCACCGCTTACAGCCATCTGTTTGGCCTGCTGCTGATGCTGCCCATCGGGCTGGGCGCCGCCCTGTCTTTCGACTTCAGCGTGGTCACTGCCAGCATGTGGCTGCTGATCATCTGGTATGCGGTGGCGGCCAGCGTGATCGTGTTCTGGCTGTGGCTGACCGGCACCAAGCATGTGCAAGCCAACGTGGCGGGCATCTTCACCGCCCTGATGCCGCTGGCGGCAGCCTTCATCGGCGTGGTGTTCCTGCACGAGAGCCTGGGCTGGGCGCACTTCGCGGCGCTGGTGCTGGTGCTGACCGGAATTGCGATAGCCAGCTGGCCGCAGTCCGTGAAAGCGGTGCAAGAAGTGTAAAATAGCGCGCTTCGGCTACTACGCCTTTATCACATCGTAATGGCAGCGCGTTATTGCAATTCGTTGTTGCTACCGTTGTTACAACATCAATATCATCACCGCCACACCAGACAATACCAATGAGCAACATTCAAATTTCCCCGGTCAAAAAAGCCATAGGCGTCCTGCCGAACCTGATTTTCATGAGCCGCTGGCTGCAGCTGCCACTGTACCTGGGCCTGATCCTGGCGCAGTGCGTGTATGTCTTTCATTTCTGGGTCGAGCTGACCGACCTGATCGGCGCGGTGTTCGGCAATGCAGCCTCGCTGGACCACATCCTCGATGTGGTCACCATCGAGGGCGCAGTGCGTCCGACCAAGCTGACCGAAGCCACCATCATGCTGGTGGTGCTGGGACTGATCGACGTCGTCATGATCTCCAACCTGCTGATCATGGTGATCGTCGGCGGCTATGAAACCTTTGTCTCGCGCATGAACCTGGAGAGCCATCCCGACCAGCCGGAGTGGCTGTCGCACGTGAATGCTTCCGTGCTGAAGGTCAAGCTGGCGATGGCGATCATCGGCATTTCCTCCATCCACCTGCTGAAGACTTTCATCAACGCCAACGCCTATGACGTCAAGACGCTGATCGCCCAGACCGGCATCCACATCACATTCCTGCTGTCGGCGCTGGCGATCGCCTGGTGCGACCGCATCATGACGGCGACCCAGAACCAGGCCAACCAGGATCACTAATCGCTTCACCCATTTTCTGACAGAGCATCTTAAAGAGATACGCCATGACCACTCTAGCCACCCTGACCACGATCAAGCAAGAAGACCTCATCGAGTCGGTAGCCGCTGCGCTCCAGTACATCAGCTACTACCATCCCGTCGACTACATCCAGCACCTGGCGCGCGCCTACGAGCAGGAACAGAATCCTGCCGCCAAGGACGCGATCGCGCAGATCCTGACCAACTCGCGCATGTGCGCCGAAGGCAAGCGGCCGATCTGCCAGGACACCGGCATCGTCAACGTGTTCCTGAAGATCGGCATGGACGTGCGCTTCGAAGGCTTCAAGGGATCGATCACCGACGCCGTCAACGAAGGCGTGCGGCGCGGTTACCTGAACCCGGACAACATGCTGCGCGCCTCGATCGTGGCGGACCCGCAGTTCGAGCGCAAGAACACCAAGGACAACACGCCGGCCGTGGTGCACATGGAACTGGTGCCCGGCAATACCGTGGACGTGCAGATCGCGGCCAAGGGCGGCGGTTCGGAAAACAAGACCAAGTTCGTGATGCTCAATCCTTCCGATTCGCTGGTCGACTGGGTCATGAAGACCGTGCCGACCATGGGCGCCGGCTGGTGCCCGCCAGGCATGCTCGGCATCGGCATCGGCGGCACCGCCGAACGGGCGATGCTGATGGCCAAGCAGGTGTTGATGGAAGATATCGACATGTACGACCTGCTCAAGCGCGGCCCGCAAAACAAGACGGAAGAACTGCGCATCGAACTGTTCCAGAAAGTGAACTCGCTGGGCATCGGCGCGCAAGGACTGGGCGGCCTGACCACCGTGCTGGACGTCAAGATCATGATGCACCCGACCCACGCGGCCTCCAAGCCGGTGGCGATGATCCCGAACTGCGCGGCGACCCGCCACGGCCATTTCGTGCTGGACGGCTCCGGCCCGGCCTATATGGAGCCGCCATCGCTGTCGGAATGGCCGGAAGTGCACTGGGTGCCGGACACCGAGAAATCAAAACGCGTCGATCTCAATACATTGACGAAGGAAGAAGTCGCATCGTGGAAGCCTGGCCAGACCCTGCTGTTGAACGGCAAGATGCTGACCGGCCGCGATGCCGCCCACAAGCGTATCCAGGAGATGCTGGCCAAGGGCGAGAAGCTGCCGGTCGATTTCACCAACCGCGTGATCTATTACGTCGGTCCGGTCGATCCGGTGCGCGATGAAGTGGTTGGCCCGGCCGGCCCGACTACTGCAACCCGCATGGACAAGTTCACCGACATGATGCTGGAACAGACCGGCCTGATCTCGATGATCGGCAAGTCGGAACGCGGCCCGACCGCCATCGAATCGATCAAGAAGCACAAGTCGGCTTACCTGATGGCCGTCGGCGGCGCCGCTTACCTGGTGTCGAAGGCGATCAAGTCGGCGCAGGTGCTGGGCTTTGCCGACCTCGGCATGGAAGCGATCTACGAGTTCGACGTCAAGGACATGCCGGTGACGGTAGCGGTCGATTCCAACGGCATCTCGGTGCACAACACCGGGCCGAAGGAATGGCAGGAAAAGATCGCGCATGCAGCGCTGTCGAAAATCCCCGTGACCACCATCTGACCAGTCAAATCCATGACAGCAAGCAGTAACTCCATGCCGATGGCGCCCAGCGCGCCCATCGGCATTTTCGATTCCGGCATCGGGGGCTTGTCGGTGCTGCGCCACATCCACCAGAACCTGCCGCACGAAGACCTTTTATATTTCGCCGATTCCGCCTACGCGCCTTATGGCGACAAGTCGGAAGCGGCCATTTCGGTGCGCACGCTGGCGGTGACGGAATTCCTGCTGCAAAGCGGCGCCAAGGCGCTGGTGGTGGCCTGCAACACCGCGACCACCGCCGCCATCAAGGCAGTGCGCGCAGCCTACCCGGCGCTGCCGGTGATCGGCATCGAGCCCGGCCTCAAACCGGCCTCGGCGCAAACCCGCAGCAAGATCGTCGGTGTGCTGGCGACCAAGGCCACCTTGTCCAGCGCCCGCCTGCTGACGCTGCAGGAACAGATCTGCGCCGCCAGCGGGGTCCGCTTTATCCTCCAGCCCTGCGTCGGCCTGGTCGACCAGATCGAAAAAGGCGAACTGCGCTCGCCCCAGACCGCCTTGCTGGTGCGCCGCTATGTGGCGCCGCTGCTGGAACAGGGTGCGGACACCCTGGTGCTGGGCTGCACCCACTATCCTTTCATCCGCCCGCTGATCGAAGACGTAGTGCAGGAACTGGGCAGCGGTGCAGTGACCATCATCGATACCGGCGACGCCGTCTGCCGCCAGCTGGCCAGGGTCTTGAACGAAAACGGCCTGCTGCAAACGCAGGCACGTCCCGGAAGCGTCGCCGCCTTTGCCACCGGCAGCCTGTCGATGATCAAAACAACATTTGCCAGCCTGTTGCAGCTGTATCCGCCGGTGTCGCAAGTGGCAACGATTGCCCTGCCGGAAGGAATATCGTAATTCTGCATTATTTGATTTGCCAGGCCGCAGGTTAGTTTGTATAATAGCCAGCTGCCTTACTGCTGAACAAGCGGTGAGGTGTTGCAGAAGTAATGCAATGGTGGCTGTAGCTCAGTTGGTAGAGTCCAGGATTGTGATTCCTGTTGTCGCGGGTTCGAGTCCCGTCAGCCACCCCAACTAATTCAATAAAATCAAACAGTTATACGATTGCTTGATTTTCATATCGTGGAATTTCCAACGAAAACCGCGATTTAACAACGAAGCCCATCCAAATGATGGGCTTTTTTGCATTTAATCCAGCGACTCGCAGCGCGCTTCCTCTCAAAATCATCATTTTCCCCACCTGCCATAAGAGCAACATATTCTTGGCTCACGATTGCCAAATGCGCCTCGATCTCTTTATCACGCCAGGCCTGGTTACAGTTAGCGATCCAGACGCAAGCGCAGGCGAGATTGAGAAACGACCGGTAGTTGCAGCAAGTTTTCATGAGGGCCCTGTTTCCGAATCAATGAGTTCCGTCCGTTGAAGACTGTCTTGTCCCATGACAAACTCAATGAACTGTTCCGCCGGCATGGGTTTTCCAAAGTAATAGCCTTGCATCATGTCGCATGAATTTTCTCTCAAGAAATCAAGCTGGGATTCGTTTTCCACCCCCTCGGCAACAACTTCCAGACGTAAGCTATGCGCCAGCGCAATAATGCTTTTAACGATGGCGGCGTCGTCCTGGTCATGGGGGATGTCGCGCACGAAAGACTGATCTATCTTGATGATATCGACAGGAAAGCGCTTGAGGTAAGCAAGCGAGGAATAACCGGTACCGAAATCGTCGATAGTCAGGCGCACTCCGAGGGTATGCAGCCGATGCAGGGCCTGTAAATTATCTTCGGCGTTTTCCATGAGCGTACTCTCGGTGATCTCCAGCTCCAGCAGGTGCGGCGGCAAACCGGTTTCTACCAGGACCTGCTCCACAGCGGCAGTGAAATCGGATCTTAGCTGCCTAACAGAAAAATTCACAGCCATCCTCATGGCCGGCATGCCCGCTTTGATCCAGCTCTGCAATTGAAAACACGCGGTGCGCATGACCCAGGCGCCAATGATGTTGATCAGCTCGGTTTCTTCTGCAAGCGGGATGAACTCCTTGGGAGCCAGCATGCCCCGGGTCGGATGATGCCAACGTATCAGCGCTTCCATGCCAACGATGCGACCTGTGTCGAATTGGACTTGCGGCTGATAAAACACATCCAATTCCTTCCGATGCAATGCTTCGCGCAAGTCGCTTTCCAAGCGCATGCGTTCCGATATGGAATGCTCCATGGAGGCTTCGAAAAACATGAAACCGGAACTGGCCTTCTTGGCGCGGTACATTGCGGTATCGGCATGCTGCAGCAAGGTGCCCACGTCGGCGCCGTCCTGAGGATAGAGCGAAATACCGATGCTGGCGCTGACGACGATGCCATGGTTTGCAATCAGAAAAGGCTTGGATAAGGACTGGCAAATCTTCTGGGCCACGACACTGGCCGTATTCGATGTCGTCACATCGGCCAGCACGACAGTGAACTCATCCCCGCCCAGACGGGCCACGCAGTCGACGACGCGTACGCTGCGCTGGATTCGACGCGCCACGGCAATCAGCAATTGATCCCCGATATCGTGGCCAAGGGTGTCGTTCACGTACTTGAAGCGATCCAGGTCAAGGAACAGCACCGCCGCGCCGTTTCCGCTTTGCCGCGCCTGCTCGATGCAGCGCTTCAGCTGATCGAAAAACATGGCCCGGTTCGGCAGGCCCGTCAACGAATCGTTGAAGGCCAGGTTGCGCACCCGCTTCTCCGCGCGATTGGCTTCGACGATGCGGCGCACCCGTTGCGGCAGGACCGCGAAGTGGATCGGCTTGGGGATATAGTCGCTGGCTCCGGCTGCGAACGCGCGCTCTACCGACAGGTTGTCTTCCAGGCCGGTGATGATCAGCACGGGGATATGCTGGCGGCCGGGCAGCTCTTGCATGCGGGCGCAGGCGGTAAAGCCGTCCATCACCGGCATCACGGCATCCATCAGGATGACGTCCGGCTTGATACGCTTAAGGACACGCAACGCCTGGGCGCCATTTTCCGCCTCCGCCACCCGGAAGCCGTCTCTTAACAAGGTGTAGCGCAGGGCGCTGCGGGTGCTGCGGTCGTCATCGACCACCAGCACCAGGGCGCTGCCTTCCGTCGGCTTGGTGCTGAAATAGTTTTCGCTTGTCACCTCGCTGTACAGCAGGGCAGCCACATCATCGAATGCTGAACGCAGTTGCGACAGCAGAGGGTGGATTTCGTCGATATGCCCGGCCTGCTCCAGCTCCTCCACTTTCTTGGCCAGCATGGTCATGTTGGTTGCCCCCAGGTTGCCGCTGCTGCCCTTGATGGTATGGGCCAAAGACCGCACGGCCTCCGCATCCTTCTGTTCGATCGCCTTCTCCAGCTGATCAAGATTAAGCGGCGTATCTTCCAGGTAGGGCGTTATTGCATGCTGCAAGCTCGGCCCCAATATCTCCCGCAGCTTGTCGAATACCGAGCGATCCAGCGGACGCCCTTCGCTCTCGGCAAGGCTCGCCGCCGCCAATGCCGCTTCAGGTTCCCCGGCCTTGCTTCCGGCAGCTTGAATCAGCCAGCGCTCCAGCTTGCGCCGCAGCTCAATCAGGGTGATTGGCTTTGCCAGGTAATCATCCATGCCTGCCGCCATGCATTTTTCCACGTCGCCGCTCTGGGTATTGGCAGTCATGGCAACGATTGGCGTATGCAGTCCTTCAAGCTCTTCAATCTTGCGAATGCGCGCGGTGACCTCATAGCCGTCCATCTCAGGCATGTTGCAATCCATGAGAATCAGATCAAAGCGGTTGCGCTGAACCGTATCGATCGCCTCCCAGCCATTGTCGACACATTCACAGAGACAATCGCTCATGACAAGCATGCCGGTAGCCACCACTTGATTGGTGCGATTGTCGTCGACCACCAGCACGCTGTATTTTTTTGTCTTGGCAGGCAGCGCGTCCGGCAAATGTGCGCCCAGGACCGCGGCGGCATCTGTCTGTCGATCTGCCCGCGGCTGCCGGATCGCTTCCAGCAGGCGCTGCAGGCGCAACGGTTTGTCCAGGTAGGCATCGACCTCCTTGAACTGCACGCCTTTCGATGCGCCATGGTGCTGCAACAGCAGCAGGCGTGTCGCCGACAGCGTCGGTATGGAGCGGATATACCTTGGCAAGTCCCCGTCCTGCTCGTCTGCCTGGCTGCCTTCAATGATAAGTTGCGTATATGGCGCTGGCGCCGCCCGCGCCAGTTCTTCCCGCACTTCCGCAGCACTGCCGGCCATGCGGCAATGGATTCCGCGACTGGCCAGGCTCTGCTCCAGGAAGCTGCGAACGATCTCGCTTTTGGCCGAAATCAGGACCCGCATCCCATGCAAGTCCGGCTCCGGCGCGGCCATGACTGGATTTTCGCCTGGCTGGCAGACAATCGTGAACCAGAATGTGGAGCCTTGGCCCGGCGCACTGATCACGCCGATCTCGCCTCCCATGAGTTCCACCAGCTGCTTGCAAATCGCCAGGCCGAGGCCGGTGCCGCCGTATTGGCGCGCGGTGGCGCTGTCGGCCTGGGCAAACGAATCGAATACATGGCGAATCGCTTCCTGGTCCATGCCGATGCCGGTATCGCTCACTTCGATCCTCAGGCCGAAGCGTTCGCCGCTATCCGGATTGCGGGAGATGCGGACCGCCACCTGGCCGGTCCCGGTGAATTTCAAAGCGTTTCCGACCAGGTTGATCAGGACCTGCCGCAAGCGCATCGAGTCGCCTTTGATCCGGTCTGCGACATCGGTGGCCAGCAGATAACCAAGATCCAGCCCTTTTTCCTGGGCTTGCCTGGCCAGCAGCTCGAGGACTTCTTCCACCAGTTTGCGCAAGTTGAAATCGATCTCTTCCAAAACCAGCTTGTTAGCCTCCATCTTGGAAAAATCAAGGACGTCGTTGATCAGATCGATGAGCGTATGGGCCGAACTCCAGGCCACCTCGACGCATTCCATCTGCGGCTTGCTGAGCCGCATCTCCCTGAGCATGTCCAGCATTCCCACCACGCCGCTCAAGGGCGTGCGCACTTCATGGCTGACGGTGGCCGCAAATTGCGCCTTCATCATTGCCGCGTGCAATGCCTGGTCGCGCGACTGCTTCAATTCGAGTTCGCGCTCCTCCAGCACCGCCATCATCTTGTTGAAAGCCTGGGCCATGTCGATGATGTCGCGCGGCCCCTCGCGCATTGCACGCATGCCGGACTCGCCTGCCTCGGCGCGCCCCATCAGCTCTGACAAGGCATTCAAAGGCCGGAGCAGATTGCGCGCCAAAAGGCGCATGATTCCCAGCAAGATGAGAGCAAAGGAAAGCGTAATGGCCAGGTTGACCATCAGTAAGGAGAACACCAGCCGATTCATGGTTCCCTTGCCGAGCACGATATAGACATACCCTAGGAGTTGCGGCTTGTTCTCCTGCAACTCGAACGGCGATGCCGCTTCATGGCCTTGGTAGACCGGCGCGCCGAAGCGCCATTCCTTATCGTTTTCCTGTTCCAGCGTGGCCCTGCTCAGGACGACGCCAGAGCGCAGATTTTCGGTCGGCTTGACTGTCCGCCCTGCCTTGGTTTCCAACAACAAGACTTTGTGCGCAGTGTCAGTAATCTCTACCTGGATCACGTCAGGAAACGCGAGCGTGGTGGCGACCTCTTCACGGACATTGTCCGCGGAATGGTAAAGCAAGGCCAAGGTGCTCTGGCGCGCCAGATTCTCTGCAATATGCAGCCCTTGCTCGATCAGATAGCCCCGCACGCTGCGGTTGGTTTGCCAGGAATTCATCAGGGAGGAAAACAATGCCAGGCCCAAGATCGAGATGGTGACAATCGCCATCAATTGACGGCGAAATCCGGTGCGGCGTAAATAGGCTTGCAACATGATGAACTCGTCAAGATGAGGGAAAAAAGGCATCACATACTGGCTGGCCGCGCGGATTGCATCTGCATTGCATGAGCAATTTCGTCAACTAAGGCTCTGGAAAGACAAAATCAAAACTGCGTTGCTGCTGATAATCGAGATTCAATCCGATGTGGCTGGCGGTGCGCAGATTGACCGCCGTCAGCACCTCGCGCAACGGCGACACCCCGCGCTTGCGCGACTCTCCCGAAAGCACGCTCAAGGCGGAACTGGCCAGGTCGCGCCCTAGTCCCAGGTTATTAGGATACAAGGCGAACATGACGCCTTTCTTGACATGCAGGAAGCTGCTGGAAAACACAGGCAAGCCTCTGCTCCAGGATTCTTTCAGGACCAGCGGCAGGATGGTTTCATCATCTACCGTGGTGGCATCCTGGGGCAGCCAGATGGCGTCCTGCCGACTGTCGGCGACGGCGAAGGCAGCGTCGTAGAGGTGCGCCGCCGAGGCCAGGTCATGCGCTTCACGCGTGACCAGTTCCAGCCCCTGCGCCTTGGCTGCCTCGCGCGCCAGCTTGATCAGCCAGTCGTTATGCTGCGGGTCGTAGATCACGGTCACCCTTTTTATGCCGGGCAGCAGCCTTTTCAATAGTGCGAACAGCAGGGCCGGATCCGGCGTCAGGCTGATGCCGGTCAGATTGCGGCTTTCGCTTTCCGGCACCGACAGCACCCCGCCGACCACCACCGCGATGTCCGGCGTCAGCCCGGATACAGCCTTCAATCCTTGACGCCCTAGTGCAATCACCACCCTGACGCCGCCGCGCGTCAATTGCGCGCTGAGATCGCCGGCATTGCTGTTTGGCCCGACGGGATAAATGCTTATCTGTACCTTGGCTTGCTCCTGAATGCCTTCGATTATCTTGGAAAAGATGCTGCGATACGGCTCGCCGATATCCGGATAAATGACAGCGATCGCGCCTTTGCCGTCCAATACATCCTGTCGCCGTGGCGCGTCCAGCGTGGCCATGGTGGCGATGATCAGCGGCTGGAGCTCGCGGCGCACCACCTGCGCCTCGGCGGTATTTTCACGCCAGTCGGGCAAGCGGTTGACGACCGCGCCGGCGCGACCGCCAGGATCCTGGCCGGCGCTTCCCTGGGCGGCGAGGCCGAACGTGCATGCCAGCGAAAGAAGCAGGCCGGCTGCGATCCGCAATACAGCGGTGCAGGATATCCTGCACCGCTGCATCAGCACGGACGACTCACAGTTTGTGCTGAAACTGCACATAGAAAGTACGGCCTGGCAACGGGAAATCGAATGGAATGTTGCCTGGGGCGAAGCTGGGCTCCCTGGCATCTCGATTAAACACGTTCAACACCATCACGCTGGCACTCCAGTTGCCAATCAATTTTTCCTTGCGCACATTCAAATCCAGAGTGGTGTAGTCGGGCAGCTGGGGACGGGTATCGCCCGGCTGCCGCTTGCGGTCAGTGACGCGATTGATCGTGCTGCCGAATTGCCATAGCGGTGCGAAACGCCAGTCGGCGCGGCCGAACCAGCGCTGACGAGGCGCCAGGCCGGCATCCTGGCCGGTGGTCTGGTCTGTGGAATGCTGCAACGAATAGCTGCCGGACAAGCGCAGATTGCGCGTCGCGTCCCAGGTGGCTTCCATTTCCAGGCCGCGTCCGGTTTGATCGCCCGTGTTTTGCGCAGTCGAGCCGCTCGAAGGGTCGGCGTTCGGCACAAACTGGATGATGTTGTGCATGCGGTAGTAAAACAGGCTCAGGTTGGTTTGAAGCGTCTGGGTAGGCTGCCACGAGAACGCCAGTTCGCGGGTAGCAATGGTTTCCGGCCTGAGGCTGGGATTGCCGATGGTGACCGGATTGTTGATGCTGTACTGCTCGGTGAACGACGGTGCGCGGAAGGCGCTGCCATACAAGGCCTTGATCGAAAAATTGTAAGCAGCGTCCCAAACCAATGCCAGGCGCGGATTGACGGTGTTGCCGAAATCGGAATAGCGATCCTCTCGCACTCCGGAAGTCAGCGTCCAGTCTTTCGCCAGAGTCCACTCGTCCTGCGCGAACACATAACTGATGGTGCGCTTGTGGGGAGTCAGGTATACGTCGCTGGTGCCGCTGACATCGACGACGCTCGCAAGCGGAACGAATTCGACCCCAACCCCGGGAACCGCCACGATCTTGAAGTTCTTGCTTTCGCTGGTCTGGTACAGGTTTTCAATCCGATAGCCGGCGCCGAGCCGGATCCGATGCTTGTCGAACCCGGTATAGAAACCGGACACGCTGAATTGACTGTCGCGTTCAGCATGCCCCGGATTGCCGATCACCCCGTTCGGGAAAGCGCCAGCGAAAGCGCCTGGCGGGAACAGCACAGTTGGCGGCGACGCCGGCAGCTCGTTGACGTCTTTCACCGACGCTTGCGCCGTGACATCCCAATTGCGGAAAAAATTGGGGTTGGAGTAGGTCAGGTCTGCATTCCAGCGTTGCGCCCGCACCCGCGCGCCGGGATCGAGGCTGTTGGCCAGCCCGGCGCCGGTGCCGGTTTCCTGATCCTGGTAGCCGGCGCGCAAACGCCATAGCTCATAGGCGATGTCGACCTGCATATCCAGGCTGTTGCGCATGAGCTGCTCGTGTCCAGGGGCCAGCGAAGCGCGCGTGCCGAAGATTTTGTCGAGGCCGGTTTGCGCGTCCGCGTCTATCGTTTTATTCGCGCCGCCGGTGTGGCCCGCGCCAAGGTAGAAAGCGACATCCAGCGGCCCCATTTTCCCGCCGTGCTGAAACCAGGCCTCATGCGTATCGAATGATCCAGCCCGTGCGCCATACGCGGTGCCATTGATATCGGCCGCAGTCTTGGTAATGACATTGATCACCCCGGCGAAAGCATCGGCGCCATACAGCGCGGATCCAGGGCCGCGGATAATTTCGATGCGGGCGATATTCTGGACTGGCACGCCGCCCCAGGCGAAGTCGCGGTTGCCGAGAAAAGCATTGTTGATGGGGATGCCGTTCACCAGCATCAATGTCTGCGGGTTGTATTGCGTAGTGATGCCGCGGAAGGAATAGATCGGATCGTTGTAGAGGCCGGAGTAAGACACATGCAAGCCCGGCACGCTTTCCAGCGCCTGGTTCATATTGGTCGCCCCCATGGCCTGGATATCCTGGGCGGTTATCACCGAGGCCACCGCCGGCGCCCGGGAAATATCCTGCTGACTGCCGGTGGCTATGCTGACGAACGCTTTGTTCCCGTAAGAAAGCACCAGATCGTCTTCATCTGCATTTTGCTGTGCCGCAGCCGCAGCGGCGCTCAGAAACAGGATGGCAGCACATGGAATTCGAGATTGCCAGCGGTTTTTCATTGTTGCTCCATTTAATGGAACTCAAATATCGTCAGAAGATGTCGCCTCACCATCCCTCGCCTCCTCCTATCGACTACCTTATTCTTGCTGCCAGAGCCGCCGTCCGGGTCCTTCATAACGCAGCTGTGAACAACGCAGCGGAAATGTCGCTCCTGCAGGGCGTTCGCTGGCTTCCAGATAGCAAGGAGGCATGCCGGCCATAAACGATGGCAGCAGGAACAAGTAGCACTCTCGCGGCGAGAAGCCCATATCCAGCGGAATGGCCACGACTACGGCTGCATAGTTGATCGGTAGCCGCCGTCCCATCTGCAACAGCTGCCGTTCTATGTCAAAGGCCAGTCGAAGATGCGGCCCCTGCGGTATTTTTTCGCCTTCTATGCGCGCCAGAATCGCCGGAATGCGTTCATCCACCTGCAATGTCGCCACAGGGCGGCCATATCCCAGGATGCGCCGATGCTGCAGCAACTCTTGCTGCAGGACTGCTTCCAGCGACTCGCCTCCATTGATGCGGCCATGGGCCCGGACCAGGAAATCTGCCGCGGCGAATTCCGGTTGCCATCCATAGATGCTGGCTTCCGAGACCGCGATGGCGGCGGCGACGCCGAGCGCGCCGGTACTGCGGGCACTCCCCGCCAGGGCGGCAACACGGTTGTTCCACAATCGCGGATCCGGGTAACTGGTATAAGTCCAGAGAGCATGCAGGACGGCTATTTGCTCCTGCGAGTATCGGCGGCCGGTAATACCGAAGGTATACAGTGCGATCCAATCCATGTCTTTCAGATCCGCATGCAGATCGTGTCCGCGGAATACCGCGCGCTCTCCAGGAAAACAGGCGCCCATCCTGGTGCGCAAAGGGCCTTCATAGTCCAGCAAGACGTTGCTCATGCTTGCTCCTCGCGGAAAGCGGGACCGGGATCGTTTTCCAGATCCAGTTCAAAGAAGGGAAACTGACGGAAACCCTGCCTGCCTTGTTCCAGGGCGTGGATGGCGGCTCCCGGGAGGCGCAGCAGCAAGGCCAGCATCTCGCCTTCGCTTGCGGAAAAATCCATATCGGCAAGCGCAGCGGCGGCCACGCCGGTCATTGCCAGCGGATGGCCGGCTATCGTTTCCAGCGCCTCTCTTTCTTGCGACAACCAAGCCAGGCGCCCCGCAGGCATCATCGCAGCCAGATGCGAGAGGGTCTGGCGCACCGGATTGGCGCAGCGTTTTCCATAGGGATCGAAGCCAGGGGGATGCTCCGGCTCCGGCCATACTTGCAGGCGGGTCGGCGCGGCCGGGCTGGCAAGAGCGAAGCGCCAGTTTGCAAGTTCGGTTCCATTATTCTTCCATGCCTCCAGCGCCAGGAAGATTTCTCTTGCGCCGCCATGTGAACCAGCGCCGACCGCCAGCGCGGCCATGAGCACGGAGGCAGCGGTTGAGCCGCCGACTCCGGCTGCCATCGCCGCGTGCACGGAAGGATCGCGCGGGCCGGGATTGGCCAACGCTACGGCCAGCATTTCCAGGACTGCGGTCACAGCCGGTTCCGGGCGTTCGCCTTTGAACAGAAGGTACAGATATTCGACATAAGTGATCTTGCCGAGCAAATCGCCATAGACATCGTAACCTCGGCAATAGCAGGCTGCGGCGGCGAATGGATTGTCCGCTTCAGCTTCTTCTTGCCAGACGCTGCTGCGAATGCTGTGCCGGCTTTCTTTATCGCTCATCTGATCCCCTGTCCGAAGAAAACTGTTAAAGCAGGCTCATGCCGCCATCGACCACGATTTCCTCGCCGAGCACATAGGCAGCGTCGTCCGAAGCCAGGAACAAGGCGACCTTGGCTACTTCTGAAGGATGGCCGAAACGCTTGCTCGGGGACTTTTGCGCAATCTCGGCTTTTATGCTGTCGGCGACGTCGGGCGGCAGGCCGAATCGATCGAAGATCGGGGTGGCGATGGGACCAGGACTGATCGCATTGATCCGGATCCCGCGACTGACCAGTTCCAGTCCCAATGACTGCACCAGGGAGCGCAAGGCGGCTTTGCTGGCGCCGTAGACGCTGAAATTCGGCGATCCCAGCTGGTTGGCAATCGAGGTGGTGACAATGATGGACGCCGCGGCGCTGAACAGCGGCAACGCTTTCTGGATAGTGAAGAATGCGCCTTTGAAATTGGTCCTCATGATGTCGTCAAACAGGGTTTCCGAGACCAGCTCCATAGGCGCTGCCGCGGCAACGGCGGCATTGACGAACAGCACGTCCAGGTGCGTGAAGCGGCGTTCTACCTGCTGCATCAAGGATTCGATTTCGGCCAGATTTCCGGTATCGCTGCGGATCGCCAGGACATCGCCGCCTAACTCATCCCGGGCGCGCGCCAAGCCGTCCGGATCGCGTCCGGTAATCGCCAGGCGGGCGCCATGCTCCAGGAAAAGCTTGGCGCTTGCCAAGCCGATCCCGCTGGAACCGCCTGTGATGAGTACAGTCTTGCCGTTCAGTTTGCCCATGTCTGCTCCTTATAGATTTCCGGCCAGAACCCGCATGCGAAGATTGATCGGAGGCACCTCGTCGCGGTCTATCAGCACGTCCAGCAGCGTCGGCCCCGGCCGCGCGCACATCGCAGCGATATCCAGCTTGACCAGATCTTCAGGCGCGCGAATGGTATAAGCTGCAGCGCCCATGGCGCGCGCCATGGCAGCGAAATCGGTAGGCGGCAGATCGCAGCCGATATGCTCTGCTTCCGCCAGCCGCTGGCCATGCTTGACCATTCCCAAGGCCTGGTCGTTGAGTACGACGAAAATGACGGATAGCTTTTCGGCGACGGCTACCGATATTTCCTGACCGTTCATCAGGAAACTGCCGTCACCGGTAATGCACACCACTGGCATTTTCGGATTGCCGATGGCGGTGCCGATCGCGCCGCCGATAGCCCAGCCCATCGGCGCAAAATTCATGATGACGCGCAGCCAGCCGCCATAGGTCTTGCGTCGCCCCGGTGCGCGCGTGCTGCCTCCCCCGCCCTGGCGCCTTTCGGATATGCGCCTGTCCCGGGGTTGCAGATAATGAATCGCCCAGGCGGCGCTATTGCCGGTATCGGCAAGGAAACGCGTGGTCGGCGGAAATAACCTGCTGAGCTCACGCATCAGCCGCTGCGGAAGGATCGGTATGACGCTGCTCTCGTATTTTTTGGGAGCAATCAGCATCGTCTCAGGCTCCCAATGGTCGCTATGCTGCTTGCGGGCGAAGCGTCTCTGTTCATACTCGAAATTGCCGGAGCGGCGAACATCCTGCATGTGCTTGATCAAGCGATTGAAGATCGACAGGATCCGTCCCCGCATGTGAAAACGCGCCATTGGGCTCTGGCTGAGATGCTCCTCGGTGTCATCAATATGCACCAGCCGCGAGTTGAGCAAGCCGTCGCTCCAGCCGCCGCTGCTCCACTCCCCCAAGCCGGTGCCTATCGCCATGATCAAATCCACCGACTTGTCGCGTAAGGCCGTCTCGGCGGAAGCGTGGCCGGCGAAACCGAATACGCCGCGAAAAAGCGGATGACGCGGATTCACCAGGCCCTTGCCGTCTGGCGTAGTGATCACCGCAGCGCCGCTCAGGTCGGCAAATTCCAGTATTGAGCCAATCGCTTCGCAGCAGCCCACGCCTACCAGTAAGACGATATTTTCCGCTTTGGAGAGCATCAGAAGCAGCGTTGCCAGCGCTTCGTCGTCAACCGACGATGATGGCTGCAAAAGCGCCTGCAAATTGTAGGAAGGGACTAATTGCGTATTCGGACTGCGAAACACATCGACAGGTATGCTTAAGTGCACCGGTCCGACAGGCGTGCGGATGGACCGCTGCAAAGCAGTCATGAGCTTGTTTTCGAACTGCTGCGGATGGGATATCAGAGAGTTGTAGTGGGTGCAGTGCTGCAGCATGCTCAGCGTATCGACGCCGGTGCAAGTCGACTCTTGCAGAGGATGTTTGCCGAAAGTCGGCAAGGCTGGTTGCGCCGTGATCACCAGCATGGGGATATTGTTATCGTAGGCGCAAGCCACCCCGGTAATCAAATTGGTGGAGCCGGGGCCGGAGGTGGCGCAGCAGACGCCGATTTTGCCGGTTTCACGGGCATAGCCGTCGGCCATGTAGGCAGCCCCGGCTTCGTGCCGCGCCAAGACGTGACGCACTCCGCCCCTGCGGCCGCTTCTGGCAAGGGCATTGAAAAAAGGCTCGATGGCGCCGCCAGGAACACCGAAGACGCATTCGATTTCCATCTGCTCCAGATAGGCCACCAGCAGATCGGCTACTACCATGGGCGACGCGGAAGGCCGCTCCCAATTCTTACCCGGCATATCGCCATACACCGGAAAATTATCAGCACCCATATCAAATCCCTTCTTGATGGCGGGAAGATTGCTGCGGTACGTCGATGCACGTCGGACATTCTCGCGGGCGCCAGTGCCGGAGAAATATTGCCATACGGAAATTAATTGTAGCCTTCTCTTAGCAAATCGCAAAGCAAATAATCAAATCAAGTCGCTCTGACAACGATCCGGTCTTGAGTACTGGATGCCCAATGTTGCCGTTTTCTTCAAATATTGCCACCTATCAATATTGACAGCTATTTTTCTGAGATCTAATGCATTAATGTTAATAAGCGGTTAATGGTTATTGAACTGCCCTGCCATCGGACGCAACCTGCTATTCACTAGGGGAAAACCAGCCATGGTCATCGCCATGCCGTAGGCTCCACCTGGAATTGCAACGCGCCGGCCTGCCTGCCAGGCGATGCAATCCGCCTATGACGCCATTGGCCGCGTCTGCATCAACCGGCAGATCGCTATCAACGGCGACTGCACGGTCAACAGCATCACGACTGGCGGCGCACCGCTCATCCTGGCGGCGGCATCTCCGGCTTGCAATATGGCGGCATGCAGCGCAAGCCGGCTGGCCGCATATCAGGAGGCAACCCATGGTGAGAAAATCGCTTATCTTTTTCGTATTCAGCACGATGCTTGCAGGCCAGCTGCATGCTGCGGATCCGGGAATTTCCGACACCGAAGTACGCCTGGGCATGGTTAACGCGCAATCCGGGGCCGCCGCCGGGCTGGGCCAAGGCATGCGGGTTGGCGCCATGGCGGTTTTCAACGATATCAACGGCAACGGCGGGATTCACGGACGGCAGATAAATTTGCTGGTGGACGACGATGCCTACGATCCCAACAAGGCAATCGATGCAACATTGAAAATGACGGAGGAAATGAATGTCTTTGCTTTGTTCGGGTATGTAGGAACGCCAACCGCAAACGCTGTCCTGCCTATTATCAAGGACACGAAAATACCTCTCGTGGGGATATTCAGCGGAGCGATGTTTTTACGAAAGCCAGTCATTCCGGAAGTGTTCAATCTGCGCGCCAGCTACGGAGATGAAACGGAAATCCTGGTCGATCATTTCATCAAGGATAAAGGCGCCAAACGCTTTGCAGTCTTTTATCAAGACGACGGATTCGGCCTGGCGGTGCTGGCCGGAACAGAACAGGCATTAAAACGGCGCAACATCGACGTTGTCGCCAAAGCGACTTTCCAGCGCGGCACGATTGCCATCCAGGCCGGGCTCGCCACCCTGATCGAGAGCAGGCCTGACGTGGTGATCATGGCCGGTCCCTATACGCCTCTGTCGGCATTTATCAAAGATGCGAAGAGAGAGGGATTGAATGCCAATCTGGCGACCGTGTCCTTCGTCGGAACAGACAATCTGGTGAAGCTATTGGGAGTCGACGGCGACGGCGTCGTCATATCGCAAGTAGTCCCTTTTCCAGAAAATCGCGGCTTGCCGCTCGCTAGAGAATGTGCAACCTTGATCGAAAAATACGCCCCAGGGGAAAAGCTCGGATTTGTTAATTTCGAAGGATGCATTGCCGCCAGGGCCATGGCAATCGCCCTGGAAAGAAGCGGCTCGGGATTGACGCGGCTGGGACTCATCCGCGCTCTCGAATCGATCAAGGGATTGGATATCGGCGGCATGCAGCTTAACCTCGGGCCGGACAATCATCAGGCCTCGAACTCAGTTTTTTTGACCAGAATATCGCAAGGAAAAATAACCTCGGTTGAGACCATTCCAAAATAGCAGATGCGATGTCCAACCTGACAGAGAAGTTAGGCGTTAAAAAACGAGGTCTTCGTGAAAATAAAAACGAAACTGATGGCGAGCACCGGATTGCTGTTACTGGGGGTGATGGCGATCTCCGTGACAAGTCTCATCGCTTTAACCGCTGTTTCTTCAAGCGTATACAGGCTGACCGACGAAGCACTGCCCTTGCAATTGAAGACAAGCGAACTGCAGCGGACAATCGAAAAAATGTCAGCCAATTTTTTCACGCTCGGCATGTCCACTGATCGTCAGCAACAAGCGCAATCGTCTGCGGCGATCAATGGCAATATCAAATCGCTCGAGACCATCACGCGCGATATCCAGAAGCTGGACAGGCAAGGCATGGAGATCAATCCTGCCTTGTACAGGGACATGCAGAACAAGATGAACTTGGCGGTCAGCGACCGCTTAAGCGATACCGAAATATTCAGAGACGAGGCTCGCAACGTTAAAGGCACGTTAACAAATATAGAGCAATCGATAAGCACCGTTAAGACTAGTATTGACTCGCTGAATATCCAGGCAGAAAAAGTGGTCGCCGCGGCACAGCAAGAAAATCTTTCATCGAACCAGATCATCAAAGAATTCAGCAGCATCAGGCTGCACGTGAAAGACTTGATCATCATCGTGGGCGAGCTTGAAACCGTAAAGAACCGCTATCGGCTCACCCCCCTGGTGGAGCGCATGAAAGCTGCGGAAAATGCGATAAAGAATATTTCTTACACCCAGGATGACACGACAAAAATCAAGGAAATAGGCGATTCCGTTTCTGCATTGATTGAGCGCGTTCTCAACAACAAAAGCGGATTGATTGCCTTGCGCGCCAAAGTATTTGCGAACATCAGCGCAGAGGCCGATTATTTTTCGGAAAAGAAAAACATCATCCAGGAATTGGAGTCCGTTGACGCAAAGATATCCGAGGCCATCGATCCGATTGAAATGCAGCTCGTCCGCGACCGCCACGAGCTCGAAGCTGCCAATGCTTTCCTGCAGCAAGCGACACGCGTGAAAGACGCTGGAAACGCCATCACCGTCGATGTCAACGAGCTCAATAGCGCAATTGCAGGCGTGATCCTGAGCGAATCGGAGAGCCAATTCAAAACCAGCGTGGCCGTTGCAAGGACCGAAGCCAAAGAGTTGCAGGAGAGCGATTCCTTATTCAGAAAGGAGCTGCTGGAAACGCGGAAAAAAAAATACATTACCGATGCAAATGCCATCAGCCGGCTTATCCGGGTACTCATTGAGGGATCTGAAAGAATCATCACGGCAAAGGCGCGCGTGCTTGTAAGCGACGTTGCGCTGCGCGAAATCGTCGAGCAGGTGAATGTCGTCTCGCAGGGAAGAATGGCTTACAGCGACTTGCAAGTGGAAAAAATCGGCGAGCAGCAGCAAGGCGTGGTATCGAATGTTCAAGGTTCGGTCAATGCATCGTTTATCGTCATCATGGTCGCGACATTATTGCTGGGTTTCTGCGGCATCGCCGTCAATACGAAAATCGGAGCCTCGATCGTTCGTCCGCTTTCCCGTTTATCCACCACTATCGAACGCATACGAGGCGGCAAGGATCTCTCTTTGCGGGTGCTCGAACACGGCTCGGACGAAATCGGCATACTGATCAACGGCTTTAACAGCATGCTCGAGAATATCGACCAGCGCGATACCCAGCTCAAGCTCGCGACTGCGGAAGCGCAGGCCGGAAGCCGCGCGAAGTCGGAATTTCTTGCCAAGATGAGCCACGAAATCCGCACCCCCATGAACGGCGTGCTGGGCATGACCGAATTATTGCTGCGCACCGATCTCAGCGCCAAGCAACAACGTTTCGTCAACTCGGTGTACCGCTCCGGCGAATCTCTTCTGACAGTGATTGACGACATCCTGGATTTTTCAAAGATCGAAGCCGGCAGGCTGACATTGGAACAAAACGAATTCAATTTGCGGCAGACGATTGACGATGTCATTGTCTTGCTTGCTCACAGCGCGCATCGCAAGGACCTCGATCTCATTTGCCATATGGCAGACAATTTGCCTCAGAATGTCCAAGGCGATTCGGTGCGCCTGCGACAAGTCATCACGAATCTGATCAACAATGCGATCAAGTTCACCGACCACGGACAAGTAGTGCTGGACGTGCGCTGCGAGGACCAGGACCGTGTCTGTTTTACGGTATCCGATACGGGCATAGGAATAGCGCCGGGGGTCGCAGCGAATCTGTTCCAGCCTTTCCAGCAAGCGGACAGTTCAATTTCACGTAAATATGGCGGGACCGGACTGGGCTTGGTCATCACCAAGCAGCTCGTCGAAATGATGGGCGGGACAATCGAATTGAAGAGTTCGCCAGGTCAGGGGTCGATTTTTTCGTTCACCTTGCACTTTGAGCGGCTAGCTGAGGCGGCCGCCACCCATGCTTCTGCCATGCGGGCATCGCTAGCCGGGGTGAAAATACTGATCGTCGACGACAATGCGACCGACCGCAGCATCCTTCTGGAGCATGCGGGTGAATGGAAGATGGATGCCGCAAGCGCCTCGAGCGGCGCAGAGGCGTTGCAACAGTTGCGCGCCGCCGTGGCCAATGACGCCCGCTTTGATGTCGCCATCATCGACGTCTGCATGCCGGTCATGGATGGCGCTGCTCTCGTAAAAGCGGTCAAAGCCGATGCTTCCCTGGCTCAACTGAAGATCATCATGCTGACTTCGTTCGACACCGTCGACGACATCAATCTTGCCCGCAAGCTGGGGGTCGAATACTGCTTCAATAAGCCTGTGCGTGGAACCGATCTCTACGACGGCATCGTCACTGCAATGGCAGGAAATGCGCCAAATGCCGCGCGGCCCACGCTGACGGCGATCACTCCGGCATGCGCTCCGGCCGACAGTTCAGCTTCCCGTTCTCCTATGACGGTCAAAGTTTTACTGGCGGAGGACAACACAATCAATCAAGAAATCGCTGCAGCAATGCTTGAGGATACCGAGTACCACGTCACCATCGCTGAAAACGGTCATGCGGTGCTGTCCATGCTTGCTGCGGGCGATTTCGATGTTGTATTGATGGATTGCCAAATGCCGGAAATGGACGGCTTCCAGGCCACGCGCGTGCTGCGGCGCCAGGAACACCTCACCGGCTGCCCGCGCATACCCGTCATCGCGCTTACCGCGAATGCAATTGGCGGCGACAGAGAACGCTGCCTGGAAGCCGGCATGGACGACTATATATCGAAGCCGTTTCGTCGCGACATACTGTTGAAGACGCTGGCGCACTGGACACAAGCCGCAAAAATCGCGCCGAGCCCCGTATCAATTGCAGACGAGGCGCTGACCACGTCATCCGCGATGGAAGCTGTCATCATCGACCCTAAAGCGCTGCAGGCACTGCGCTCGCTGCAAAGACCCGGGCGTCCTGACGTGCTGACCCGGGTTGTCGATCTGTTTATTCTTGACGCGCCCCGCTTGCTTGCCGCAATGCGCAAGGCCGTCGCGGAAAATGATGCTGAGGCTTTGCGGCATGCGGCGCATACGCTGAAATCGACAAGTGCGAATGTCGGCGCCGTGGCGCTCGCCGCGAACTGCCGTGAAATCGAACAATTGGCGCGATCCGCGAATGTTGCAGCCGCCGCCGCACCATTGGATGGCGCGGTGGGAGAACTTGATCGCGTCCTTGCAGCACTTGCATTGGAAAGGGTTGCCGCATGAGCCAAGAAACCAACAGCCTTACCCTGGTGCTTGTCGTGGATGACGATGCGATGACCCGTATGCTTGTCGTCGAGGCGCTCGAGCCGGAGGGTTTCACGGTGGCGGAAGCAGCCAGCGGCATCGAAGGCATCGAGATGTTCCGGCGGCTCCAGCCTGACATCATGCTGTTAGACGTCAGCATGCCTGAGATGGACGGATTCGAGTGCTGCAAGCGCATACGTGAATTACCTGAGGGAAAGCGGATACCGATTGTCGTCCTCACCGGAAACGACGATGACGAATCGATTACGCAGGCATTTAAAGCCGGCGCTACTGATTTTCTTTCCAAGCCCATGCGCTGGAAACTGCTTCCGCATCGGGTGCGCTACTTGCTGAGGGCAAGCGAAGCATTGCAGGACCTGGCGCGCAGCGAGGCCAGTCTCACATATGCTCAGGGATTGGCCCACGTGGGAAACTGGGAATATGACCCGGAAAGCGCTGACGGTTACTGGTCTCCTGAAATCTATCGAATTCTGGGGCTCGACGAAAATAACACGCCGCCCCGTTTCGAATCGCTGCTGCAAGCGGCGCCCAACGATGAGCAACCCAAATTGATTTATTGCTTCATGAATCTACGTACCGAGGGCATCAGCTATAGCCTGGAGCACCGCATCACGCGCCCCGACGGGGACCAGCGAATTGTTCTCCAGCAGGCGGAAGCGTTGCGCGAGCAAGGCCGGATCCTGGCGCTGCGAGGCACTTTGCAGGACATCACCGAACGGAAGATGCACGAAGCAAGGATCGAGTACCTGGCCAACCATGACGCGCTTACCGACCTGCCCAACCGCAACTTGTTAAGCGACCGCATTACACAGTCAATCGCTCATGCGAATCGTAACGGCCAGCATATGGCTGTGATGTTTCTCGATCTGGATCGATTCAAATTCATTAATGACAATTTCGGCCACCCCGCGGGAGACAGCTTGCTGAAAGCCGTTGCGACCAGGCTGAAAGCGGCGACGCGCGAAGAGGATACCGTAGCGCGGCTGGGAGGAGATGAGTTCGTCATCATGCTGCCGGCTTTCAGCACTCCCGATAATACGGAGACTGCGGTACGAAGAGTACTAGAGGCATTTTCCGCGCCCTTCTCTGTCGGCGATCACGAACTGCATATCACGACCAGCATCGGGGTGAGCATTTATCCGGAGGACGGCGGCAATAGCGAGACCTTGCTTAAAACGGCCGATGCCGCCTTATACAGCGCGAAAGAAAAGGGCAGGAATTGCTCCCAGCTCTATACCCGCGAGATGGGCGTCCAGGTAGAGGAACAGGCGGAGCTCGAAAATGCACTGCGCCTGGCTGTCCTGCAGCATGAATTCGAGCTCCACTATCAACCCAAGGTCGACCTCAAAAGCCGCCGTGTCAATGGCGTTGAAGCGCTGCTGCGCTGGCGCCGTCCAGGAGTTGGCTTGATCCCTCCGGATAGCTTCATTCCGTTGGCAGAAGAAACGGGATTGATTGTACCGATAGGCGAATGGGTATTGAGAACGGCTTGCGTCCAGGCCAAAGCCTGGCAAGCCGCCGGGCATCTTGAGTTAAGCATGGCCGTGAACGTGTCAGCGCGCCAATTCCGGCAGCAAAATGTTATAGAACTGGTCCGCAGCGCTCTGCTTGACAGCGGCCTTGCGGCCGAATACCTGGAACTGGAGCTGACAGAAAGCGTGCTCATGCGTGATCGAGAGACTGCGGTGAAAACCCTGCGCAGCCTCAAAGAGATAGGCGTGGTTCTAACGCTGGACGATTTCGGCACCGGATATTCGAGCCTCTCCTATCTCAAGGAATTTCCCTTCGACGTAGTGAAGATAGACAAATCGTTCATCTCCGACGTGACGAATAGCGTCGATGGCGCTTCGCTCACCAAATCTATCATTGCCATGGCCGAATCTCTTCATATGACGACCGTTGCCGAAGGAGTCGAGACGGAAGGTCAATTGGGATTTTTGAGCAATAATCGCTGCGACACCATGCAAGGCTACTATTTCAGCCGCCCATTGCCGATAGACGAAATGGATGCGCTGCTTGGCGCAGGAACGCATCTGCCGAGCGACAACCGCCCCAGCGATCCGCTCAAGCGCACTCTGCTGCTGGTCTGCAACGATGAAGAAATACTGGCCTCCCTCAATCGTCTTTTACTTCCCGACGGCTATCAAATCTTCAGCACAAGCAGTCCGCTTGAAGCGTTGGAACTGCTGGCGATCCATCCTGTCGGCGTCATCGTATCCGACCTGGGCAAGCCGGAAATATCCGTCGTCGATCCCTTAAGCCGCGTCAAGGGACTTTATCCGAATATCGTCCGCATCATGCTTTCCGGCTATTCCGAAATACAGCTGGCGACTGGCGAAATCAATGAGACAACCGTTTATAAATTCCTGACAAAGCCGTGGGACGACCGGCTGCTGCGGCGGCATGTCGGAGAGTCGTTTCGTCGCTACGAAGCACGCACAAAGCCTAAGAATCCGGTGCAGGAATTCAAACCCAATGCACCTGCTCTGAAATGAGGAATCGCGGTACGCCGAACGAAAATTTTTCTTGAAATGCAGCGGTTTTTGAATCAACACGGAGAAGTTTATGAATACCGATTTCGACTGGCCACTGCCACCGCACTTCGAATCAATCTCTGCATCCTCAGCAGCCAGCGACGGCAAAGTGCCGTGCATCGTTGCCATGCCCGACGGTAACCGGAAAGTCGGCAATCTGCTGAGCTTTGACCTGGAAACCTCGTCGATAGAGTTCCACCCGGAACGCGCCAGCGGCAACCTGCGTATCGGCTTTGCCAATCTCAAAAGCATCCGCTTAACGTTGCCGATAGAGTTAAAGAAAATGGAATTGCCTTTAACGGTTGAAACACAAGGAGGTTTAACCATCCCAATGCGGCAGAAATGCATGATTTCGTTCAAGGACGGGGAACATTTGCTCTCCGAAACGGTAGGTTACGTTCCGCGTGAAAGCGGGATTTTTCTCTTTCTTGTTGGCGTCGGCAACAGCGTTGTGCGCTGGTTTATTCCGACGGAGGCAATTGCCAGCTATCAAATTGGCGAGAAACTCGGCCAGATGCTGATAGATACGAGAATGGCGTCAGCGGACGATGTCGATGCCGGCTTGAAGAAGCAAAGCCAGCTAAGGGAATCCAAGCTGGGTGAATATCTGCAGCTGGAGAGCCTGGTCACGGAAGTGCAGGTAGAAATGGCATTGCAAAAGCAGCGGTCGATGCCTCATCTTAAGCTGGGGGAGGCATTAATCCAGGAAAAACTGATCACCATTGAGCAGCTGGCGCAGGCGCTAAAGAAGCAGAATGAAGACAGAAAGCTGCACCTGGGCGAAATTCTGGTCGGCATGGGTTTCGTCACCAAGGAAAGCATTAAAAGAATATTGGCGCAAAAGCTTGGCATTCCCTTCGTTACCCTGCCCCAGTTCCAGTTCGACTTGAATCTGACCAAGATCGTGCCTGCCGACCTGGCGCGGAAATACATTGTGATGCCGCTCTACCGAACCCAGTCACGCATGGTGGTGGCAATGGAAGATCCACTGTCGTCAGAAGCGTTGAAGGCGCTGGCGTTCTGCGCCAAGCTGACGATCGACCCCGTCATGGCGTCGGAAACTGATCTGGTGGAAGTCATTTCAAGATTCTATGGCCGGCAGGGAGAACGGCAGGATATCTCTGAATTTGTTTCTAAGATGGACGATGGCATCGGCGCCGAACTGAGCCCGGCTGCCAATGAGGTCATTACTGAATCCGACAACACCATGGTTCGCCTGGTCAACAAGATCATCCTCGACGCCTTCGAACAAGGCGCCTCCGACATCCATATCGAAGTCATGAAAGGCAATGAACCCACCCGGGTCCGCTTTCGCAAAGACGGCATCATGGTCGATTATTCGAACATTCCGGCAAACTATCGCAATGCCCTGGTGTCCCGTCTCAAGATCATGAGCCGCCTCGATATTTCCGAGAAGCGCCGCTCCCAGGACGGGAAGCTGAATTTCGAGCAGTTCGGCCCTGCCAACATTGAGCTTCGAGTCGTCACCATGCCGACCACGGAAGGCCTGGAAGATATCGTGATGCGCATACTTGCCGCGCCAAAGGCCTTATCCCTGGACGCGCTAGGCCTGTCTGCCTCGGTGCTGGAAGGACTCAAAAAACTCGCCCTGAAACCCCATGGGCTGTTGTTTGTCTGCGGTCCGACCGGGTCGGGAAAAACGACGACTTTGCATTCTCTGCTTAGTTATATCAACACCAGCGAACGGAAAATATGGACGGTCGAAGATCCTATAGAAATTACCCAGAAGGGTCTGCGGCAAGTACAGGTCCACGCAAAAATCGACCTGACATTCGCTGCGGTATTGCGCAGCTTTTTGCGGGCAGATCCCGATGTCATCATGGTCGGAGAAACAAGGGATCCGGAAACGGCCAGGACCGTCATCGAAGCTTCACTCACCGGGCATCTGGTATTTTCCACCTTGCATACCAACAGCGCAGTCGAAAGCGTCGTCAGGTTGCTGGATCTCGGCCTGGACCCTTTTAATTTTGCCGATGCGCTATTAGGCGTAGTCGGTCAACGGCTCACGCGAAAATTGTGTACAGCCTGCCGTCAACGTTACTCCGCCACTGCCGAGCAAATCAAGATGCTCGCTTACGAATATTGCCTGGAAACCGGCCTCCAGGAAGACGAAGTGGTAGCGCAATGGCAAAAACAATATGGCAACGGCAGTGCAGCGCCGACGCTATACAAGGCCGTAGGCTGCGACAAATGCGACAAGAGCGGCTACAAAGGCAGATTAGGCGTACACGAATTACTGATTAACGCTCCAGCCATCAGGAAACAAATCCATGCGAAAGCGAATGTGCCGGAAATATTGAAAACCGCTGTTGGAGAAGGCATGCGGACCTTGAAGCAAGACGGAATCGACAAGATATTTCAAGGCTTGACCGACTGGGAGCAGGTAAGAATGCTCTAAGGCGAATATCGGCAGACCGGGCAGACCGAATAGATAAATCCACCTCCCGTTCAAGAGGTGGATGGAATTCTACCCGGCATGATCAGGTACTACTTGCCTTCTCCAGCTGTATCGGCTGCTTGGCAACCGGGGCAGCTCCGGTGTCGAAATAAAGCTTCAAAGCCATGATCTCGCGCGAGACATCCGCAGGAAAACCTTTGCGGGTTCCTCGTTGATCCAGCAAGAGTTCGGCAAACAGTTTTTCACCAGCAGGACGCTGCGGCCAAACTTCGGCGAATTGATTGGCGATACGCGGATAATGTTTGATGAGCCATAAAGGCCAGATTTCTGTAGGCAGGGACAGCAACCAATTGTATGTCCGCTCCTGCAACTTCAAATCGGCGGGCCCATGCAAGCGGCGCAATTTTTCCCAGTTCTGTTCTTGCCTGCTCTTCAGCTCCGCGTCAAGTACAGCCTTTGCTTCCGAAACCGAGACTTTTTCGAATGGAATTGAGTCCATAAAACCTCCTGAAAGGGGGGATGCAGAGTCGAAGTCGTCACTCTCCAGGTAACAATGGCGGGTGATTGGCGTCAATTGAAATATCCGACAACAAGCAGCTAAAATGTTTCCACCTGGAATTTATTCTACACCTTTTCAATCGTTGGAAACGATTGCTCCCTCTCGGCGATGTTGAGAATTTTCTGGCATGCAAGCCGTTAAGCAGCGGAACCCGCTATCGAAACAGCAGATTCTCACAATGAGATTAATAAATAACTATTGTATTGATCTGTGGCAGCCTATGATGAATAATAGTTTCCACAGAAGAACATTTTGATATATTTCCGTACGCCCTTTTACGATAGAAAAGAGACACGCCGACTTTCAATTTTGCAATCACTTCCCACAATAAAAAACCATGAACGGTCTCCGAGACAGATTGGCACGGCAAGCAGGATTAGCGACCAAACGTATATCGATTACGTCGCTGGCCATGATTTTCGTGATTCTTGTATGCCTGTCTTTGGTATTCATCGATGGCTGGCGAAGCTGGACAGCCCGTAATATCCAGCTGCAGGAAATGAGGGTTTCCACCTCCAATATGACGCGCGCCATAGCGCAACATGCGGACGATACGATTAAGGCAGCCGACACCACCCTGGTCGGTCTCGTCGAGCGGGTGCAAGCTGACGGCACCGGTCCTGAAGCTTTGCAGCGACTGCATCGGCTACTGGTCCAGCGGGTTCGCGAACTGCCTCAGCTCCAAGGTTTGTTCATCTATGACGAAAAAGGGAATTGGCTCGCCAATGCGTTGCCGGCGATGCCATCCAACGTCAATAATTCAGACCGGGATTATTTCATCTATCACAGTACCCACTTCGAACCAAAGCCTTACATCGGACTGCCCATACGCAGCCGGTCGACAGGCAAATGGATCATCACCGTCTCGCGCAGAATCAACCATGCCGACGGTAGCTTCGCCGGCGTTGCGCTGGCCACCATCGACATGGATTACTTCAATAAATTTTACGAAAGCTTCGATATCGGCCACCACGGCGCCGTCGTGCTTGGACTGAACAATGGCATCATGCTGACCCGTCGGCCGCTGTTAGAGGATACCAATGGGAAAAGCATAGCCAATACTCCTCTGTTCCGCGACTACGTTGCCAAGAGAGCCACAGGCACGATCTTCATCGTTTCCGCGCTGGACGGGGTAAGGCGCCTGAACAGCTTCCGACACTTGGACCAATATCCCTTGTTCGTCGCCACGGCGCTGTCGGAAGATGAAATCCTTGCCGATTGGCTCACAGATACTTATTTGCATTCCGCAGGCGTGGGGATACTGCTCATCGTATTGAGCATGCTGGGATTTCATCTGGTCGCTCAGATCAAACTGCGCTTGAATGCCGAAGCAGAACTGGTCCGGGCACGGGATGCATTGGAAACGCTCAACCAGACCCTTGAAAGGCTGGCGCTGCAAGACGGCCTCACCGGCCTTGCGAACCGCCGCCATTTCGACCTTGCGCTGGACAAGGAGTTTAGCCGCGCGGTGCGGGAGGCAAGTTCACTGGCCCTGGTGATGATTGATGTCGACTGCTTCAAGCAATATAACGACATCTACGGCCACGCGGCAGGAGATGAGTGCCTGCGGAAGATCAGCGAGGTTGTAAAGACCTGCCAAAGCCGTCCCGGCGACGTCGCCGCCCGCTATGGCGGCGAGGAGCTTGGTGTGCTGCTTCCCGGCACCGATGTGCGCGGCGCGATGGCGATTGCCGAAAAAATCCGTCTGGAGATCCACAACCTGGGCATTGAGCATACGGGGAATTCAGCCGGCGTGGTCACAGTCAGCGCTGGCGTCGACGCGTTCGTTCCGATCCGGGATCTGGATAATCCGCTAGAGCTGATACAGGCGGCGGACAAGGCCCTATACGCGGCGAAATCCGGCGGACGTGACCGCGTTTGCGAAAACAATAGCCCCGCTAGCTCCCACCGATCCGCCTTCCTGCAGGAGTCGCCTGCCGTCCTGTAAAGCGATCACCGTCGGCGCACAAGGCAAGCAGGCTGGAAGAGAGACGCCATCACGCTTGCACCTTACAGCCAGGCGTCAGAAATCCGTTTTCCCAAAACGGGCGACACCCTTGTTCATGCCGGGAGGATCGAGCGGCGCAAGATCAAGTTCGATGGGCTCGCCTATCCAATGCGCCAGACTGGTGTGATCGGCGAGGTCGTCGTCGGTGAGCGGATGCACCAGCGCTGTCAGCCCCGAGGATTCGATGATGGGAACAATTGCTCCCAGGTCCGCTTTTACGAAATGGATTTCAAACTGGGGAATCGGATGCGGGCCGACCTTGCGGTCCCGCAGCTGCCCGACAAAAAGAATCGGCGCAAGTCCGCTCAGGCGCCGATGCAAGGCTTCGGCGGCTGCGCGCTTATCGAGCTGGTAGTAGATATGGGCGTGATAAGGAGCGTTGTGATCATTCATGTTGTTTTCAGTTTGAAGGTTATATGATGAAGCTGCCGTGACTAGACTGAGACGCAGATCATTTTACAGCGCATTCCGAGTCGCCTATCCCGTCCCCTCTTTCCCCATCACATGCTCAGCGCGGAGATGCCATGACTGAAAAATCGATTCCCCCGGGCCAGCCTCCGGCTGCCGGCATTTAAATTCCCGGCCAATACAATATTTCCGCCTGTGATACGTCTTCACAGCATGGCAACGACGCTGACCCCTGACCTGATGGCCGCATCCGACAAGCAAATCACCGATACCGTCTTGCGCGAAACGGCGCGGCTGCGCAATTTCATCCGCCAGCGCATGTCCGATGCCAACGAGGCGGAAGACGTGCTGCAGGAGGTGTTCCATGAACTGGTCGAAGCCAGCCGGCTGCCTGAGCCGATAGAACAGGTGGGAGCATGGCTGTTCCGGGTGGCGCGCAACCGCATCGTCGACCGCTTCCGCAAGAAAAGGGAACAGCAGCTGCCGGATACGGAACAGCTCGACGACGAGGACGCCGGCATAGCCGAGCTGCTGCCGCAGGCCGACGCCGGCCCGGAAGCCGCCTATGCGCGCAGCGTATTGCTGGCGGCGCTGCATGAGGCGCTCGATGAATTGCCGCCCAAGCAGCGCGATGTATTCATCGCCCACGAACTGGAACGGCGCAGCTTCAAGGAACTGGCGGCGGAGAGCGGCGAGAGCGTCAACACGCTGCTGGCGCGCAAGCGCTATGCCGTGCTGCATCTGCGCCAGCGCCTGCAGGAAATTTACGACGAATTCGATGTGTAATATGAAGGAGAAATGAAGATGGACGACAGAAGAGGAAAGCTCCTGAAAATCGCGTTGCTGGTCTTGTTCGGCATCGCCGCCCTCGGCTGGATCGTGATGTCGCTATGGAACTGGCTATTGCCGTCGCTGTTCGCCGGCGTGCACCAGATCGACTACCTGCGCGCCATCGGCCTGCTGGTCCTGTGCCGCATTCTGTTCGGCGGCTTCCGCGGACGCGGCGGCTGGCATGGCGGCCATCATCGCCGGCGCTGGGAACAGATGACGGAAGAGGAAAAAGAAAAATTCAAGGATGGCATGCGCATGTTCCGCGGCCGCGGTAGATGGCATGAGTAAGCCGGTTTCAGCAAACTGCAAGCAGCCGCCCGGCGTCATCGTGCCGCTGGTGAATTTCAAGCGCTGCGAAGGCAAGGCGGATTGCGTGGCGGTGTGTCCGGAAAACGTGTTTGAAATCCGCCGCATCGACGCCGCCGATTTCCAGCCGCTGGGGACGCTGAATAAATTGAAGCTGCGGGTGCACGGCATGCAAGTGGCTTACGCGCCGAATGCCGACGCCTGCCGGGCTTGCGGCTTGTGCGTGGCAGCCTGCCCGGAAAAAGCGATTTCCCTGACGCGCGCAGCCTGATCAGTTCCTCCCAGCAATATTCTGGCAGGCGCGCTAAAATCGCGGCTACATTCCGTTACATGTCATCCGAAACTATGGAGCCCGATTCATGCTGCGTTCTGCCGTGCTGTCCGCCTTGCTCACCCTCACCGTCACTCCCTTCGTCAACGCCGCCAACGATTCCTTGAGTACCGTCGCCGAGCGCTCCGGTTTCCAGAAGACCGGGCGCTACGAAGAAGTCATTGCGCTGTGCGCCGCCTTCCAGAAAACTTATCCGAAACAGGTACGCTGCACTGAATTCGGCCGCACGCCGGAAGGACGGCCGATGCTGGCGCTGATCGTCTCGCGCAGCGGTGCGCTCAGTGCTGCAGAGGCGCACAAGCGCGGCCTGCCGGTGCTGCTGGTGCAGGGCGGCATCCATGCCGGCGAAATCGACGGCAAGGATGCCGGCTTCCTGGCTTTGCGCGAAGCCTTGCAGGATACATCCGCCGACAACCCGCTCAGCAAGCAGGTGCTGGTCTTCGTGCCGGTCTTCAATATCGACGGCCATGAGCGCTTCGGCCGCTGGAACCGTCCCAACCAGCGCGGTCCGGAAGAAATGGGCTGGCGCACCACCGGCCAGAACTTCAATCTCAATCGCGACTATGCCAAGGCCGATGCGCCGGAAATGCAGGCCATGCTGAAGCTGGTCAACCAATGGGATCCGCTGGCCTATATCGACCTGCACGTCACCGACGGGGCCAAGTTCGAACACGACGTCTCGATCCAGGTCGAGCCGGTGCATGCCAGCGACCTGGCCTTGCGCAAGGATGGCCAGGCGCTGCGCGACAACGTCATCGGCGATCTCGCCAAGCATGGTTCGCTGCCGCAGGCTTTCTATCTCTCCTTCAATGTCGACGACGATCCGAGCTCGGGTTTTGTCGACGACGTTTCACCGCCGCGTTTTTCCACCGGCTATTTCCATCTGCGCAACCGCTTCGGCATGCTGGTGGAAACGCATTCCTGGAAAGATTATCCGACCCGCGTGCGCATCACGCATAACGCCATCGTCGCCGTCATGGCGCAGATCGCGGCGCATGGCAGCGACTGGCTGAAGACGGCGCAGCAGGCCGACCTGCGCGCGGCGCAACTGGGCGGCGAGGCGGTGCCCTTAAGCTACAAGGCCAGCGCGCAAACCCGGCCGGTGGCGTTTCGCGGCTACGAATACACCCGCACGCCATCGGATATTTCCGGCGCGCTGATGACGCATTACGATGAAAGCAAACCGCAGATCTGGAATGTGACGCTGCGCGACGACCTGCAGCCGGACCTGAGCGTCAAGGCGCCGCTGGCCGGTTATCTGGTGCCGGCAGCGCATGCCGCCTGGGTCGGGCAGAAACTGCAGCAGCACGGGATCGCTTTCCGCGTATTGCCGGCGGCCCAGGCTAACGCGCAGCTGGAAGCCTTCCGCGCCGACAAGACCAGCCTCGATCCGAAATCGCTGGAGAGTCACCAGCGCCTGACGCTGCAGGGCGCATGGCATGCCGAAACCCGCGAGCTCGGCGCCGGCGCCTTGTTCGTACCGATCGCCCAGGCCAAGGCGCGGCTGGTGATGGCTTTGCTGGAGCCGCAGGCGCCGGATTCGCTGGCAGCCTGGGGCCGATTCAACAATGCCTTCGAAAAGAAGGAATATATGGAAGCGTATGTAGCGGAAGACGTCGCGCGCGCGCAACTGGCGGCGGATCCTGCGCTGGCGGCGGAGTTCAAGAAGAAGCTGGCCGACGATCCTGAATTCGCCAAGGATCCGGCAGCGCGGCTGGAGTTCTTCGCGCGCAGGCACTCTTCCTGGGACGAACGGTTCAATCTGTACCCGGTGCTGCGCACCGATGTAGTGCCGGGGTAAAAACGGCGCTGAACGCTGGTTTTGTTGTTGCGCCCGGGATTACTGCCGGCGCAGCAACGATTTACTCTTGCGAACCGCCGGCTTTACGGGACAGGTAGAAACGCAGGGCGAAAGCAGCGACAACGGCCAGCAGCGGCAAAGTTTGAAGAAAGGTCATGATAGGGCTCCGAAAGAATAGAATCAGTGTTGATGCGTTGCAGCATATAAAAACGCTGCACATATAGCCAATTCTTATTTCTGATGCCTACTATCAGTTCCGTGAATAACACGGCGCCGGCTTTCCCGTTTTCCCATATAAAAAGCCCGCTATCTTTAACGATGCGGGCTTTCCCTGTCTCCTCACCTCTAGAGAGATGGACTCTTTTTTGCGTGAAAGTGATACTGAGCTAAAAAACTTTAACAGTCATCATGCGCCGCAACATAGCGTTGTTTTGCGCCCACACAGACAGATACAACTTGTTGCTCAGGTCGATTTCGCGTAGCGGTAGCATCACCGTCCCTGCCGGATAAAATCCACGGCCTTTTCGGCAATCATGATGGTCGGTGCGTTGGTGTTGCCGCCAATCAAGGTCGGCATGATCGATGCATCAACCACCCGCAAACCCTGTACGCCATGCACTTTCAAGGTGGGATCGACCACCGCGGCCGGGTCGGCGCCCATCTTGCAGCTGCCGACCGGATGATAGACCGTATCCGTATAAGTCCGCAGCACATCGCGGATCTGGTCGTCCGACTCCACTCCCGCGGTGCGTATGTCGCGTTTGCTGTAGGCGGCCAGCGCCGGCGCCTCCAGCAGCTTGCGCGTCATCTTGAAGCCGGCCACCATATCTTCCAGGTCTTGCGGATCACCGAAAAAATTCGGGTCGATCAGCGGTGCATCCTGCGGATTGGTGTTGCGCAGCCTGACCTCGCCTTTGCTGCGCGGGCGCAGCAGGCAGACGTGACAGGAAAAGCCGTGTCCCAGATGCAGTTTGCGAGCGTGGTTTTCGACGCAGGCGATGACAAAGTGCAGCTGCAGATCCGGCGCCGCCAGCTCCGGACGCGTCTTCAGAAAACCGCCGCATTCAGAGAAATTACTGGTGAGCATGCCGCGCCGCTCATGCCGAAAGCGCTGCAGTTCCTTGAACATGCGCAGCGAACCGCTAGCGGAAATGCCGAAGGTGTCCAGGCTGTCCGACTTATGGCAAAACACGAAGTCGGGATGGTCCTGCAGATTCTTGCCGACGCCGGGTAAATGATGCTGCACCTGGATGCCGAGCTTGCGCAGCTCGGTGCCGTCGCCTATGCCCGACAGCATCAGGATCTGGGGCGACTGGAAGGCGCCGGCCGACAGGATCACTTCGCGCCGCGCGCGCACGGTGCGCAGCTGGCCGCCCTGCCGCACTTCGACGCCGACGGCCCGCCCTTGCCGCATGATCAGGCGCTCGGTATAGGCGCCGGTTTGCACGCTCAGGTTGCTGCGCTGCCCGATATGCGGCAGCAGATAGGCGCGCGCCGCACTCCAGCGCTCGCCATTTTTTTGCGTCACCTGATATATGCCCAGCCCTTCTTGATGCTCGGCGTTGAAATCGGAACTGAGCGGGTAGCCGGCCTGGCGCGCGGCTTCCAGATAGTGCTGGTGGATGGGATTGTCGGTGCGCAGGCCGCTGACCCATAAAGGACCGTCCTGCCCGTGCCAGGCGTTGGAAAACTGTTCGTTATGTTCTGATTTCTTGAAATAAGGCAGCACATCGTCGAAGGACCAGCCGCTGTTGCCCAGCTGCGCCCAGTGATCGTAGTCTGTGCGATGGCCGCGGATATAGACCATGGCATTGATCGCCGAGGAGCCGCCCAGCGTCTTGCCGCGCGGCTGATAACCGCGACGGCCGTTGAAACCGGCTTGCGGCACGGTCTCGAAGGCCCAGTTGTTGAACCTGGTGGGCACCATGCTGAGCGCGCCGACCGGCATCTTCACCGCCCAGCTGTCGCCGCTGCCGCCGGCCTCCAGCAGACATACCGACACTGCCGGATCTTCCGTCAGGCGCCCTGCCATCACGCAGCCGCCAGAGCCGCCGCCGACCACCACAAAGTCGAACTCTTCATCCACGTCGCGTCTCCCCGTCTTGTTATAGGCATTGCGTGCAGCAGGCTCAGCCGGCCGATGCAACAAATTTAACAGCTACGGGAAAATCACGCTACGTGGTGAGCTAGAGCAATTGTTTCAATTGCGTAAAACGATTACATAAACCGATCGGAAAGATATCTGCTGGATTCAGTGTGCTTTTGACATCACTACCAGCCATTTGCGGAACAGCAGGATTTCCAGGTGGCCGGCCTGGATGCCGGCATTGCACTCGAGGACAGGATTGCTTCGATACAGGCGTTTGTAGAAATCGCGGCAGATGAACAGCTCGCGCTTGCCGAAACGCATCATGATTGAGGAAGGGGTAGACTCCATACCAAAGCGGGAGCCGGAGGTAATATCCAAGTTCGTCATGGCAGCAATTCCAATCTCGTTGAAGGAGATTGAACTGTACCACAACTACTGTATATTCATACAGTAAAATGCGGCGTGTCTGTTTTTAGTCACGCCGCACTATATTGCTTCTCTTGCCGATCAGCGCGGCAAGATCAACGACGCCAGCCGCCGCGGTCATGCCAGTGATCGTGCCAGCCGCGTCCGCGCCAGTAGGCCGGACGGCCATAGCCATAATAGCCGGGAGGATAGTAGCCCGGAGCGCCATAGACTACGACTGGCGCCGGACGCACATAGACTGGCGGCGGCGGTGCATAGTAGACCGGCGGCGGCGCTAAATAGACCGGTGGCGGCGGATAATAAGCCGGCACGCCGACATTTACCGACCAGTTGACGCCGGCAAAGGCAGGCGCGGCCGAAAACATCAGGCCGGCGGCGGCAAACAATCCAAGCAAGGTAACGCGCATGGTCTTTTTCATGGCAGCTCTCGATGTATCTGGGTTAAACATAGCTATATTTAACCTAAATTCCGGACACATCGCCACGCAGAAGTCGTAAGGCCTGTAACAACATGTATCGCGATGGCCAAACCGTGGCGTTTTAGGAACAGCCGAGAGCTAATCGGTCGCCAGTTCGCTGCGCTTGAACCTGGCGACAGCGACCATTCCCAATGCGATCACGAAGAGCCCTGCCAGCAGCATGGCGGCGTTGCCCATCACCCGGGCATAACCCAGATTGGCGACATTCAGGAAAGGATAAGGATAGAAGCCGGACGAACCGCCGCGCAGCATCGCCATCACGAAATACGCCAGCGGATAGATCAGCCACAGCAAGCTGTCCTTCGCCTGCAAACCCTGCTTCGGCACATACAGCGACCAGTACAGCAAGCACAGCAGCGGCACGACCGTGTGCAAGCCCTCGTCGGACAGGCGGTGCAGGCCGGTGAACGGCGCATGGTTGCGCAGCAGCAGGTTGTAGCCGACGCCGACGAAGATGATGTACAGGGTCACCGCCGTCTGCACCCCGGGCCGGGAGAAATACTGGCCGGGCAGCGAGTCCGGTTTCAGCAGCAGCACGCTGCAAGCCACTGCGACCAGTATATTGGTGAGGATCGTCAGGTAGCCGAACATGCGCCACACCGCCTCGCCATAAGTCATGCCTTGAGACAGCAGCAAGGGAATCGAAATCGAGAATTGCGCAATGATGGCAAACCATGCAATCAGGGCAATCAGGAGCAGCAGCAAGCGCGGCGCAAGGGCGGTATTTTTATTCATAGCCGGGCCTGGATTCAAGCGACGCCCTGATCGAGGCTCAGCATGCGTTCCACGTAGCGGGCGATCAGGTCGACTTCCAGGTTGACCTGCTTGCCGACCTGCAGATGCTTGAGCGCGGTCACTTCGATCGTATGCGGAATCAGGTTGATCGAAAACAGGCAGCCGTCGGCGACGTCGTCGACCCGGTTGACGGTCAGCGAAACGCCGTTGACCACCACCGAGCCCTTGTAGGCGAAATACTTGGCCAGATCGCGTTCAGACTTGATCACCAGCTCCCAGGACTCGCCCACCGGTTCGAATTTTTCGACGCGGCCGAGGCCGTCGACGTGGCCCGACACCAGGTGGCCGCCGAGGCGGTCGGCCAGGGTCAGCGCCTTTTCCAGGTTGATCTCGCCGCTGGCGTCGAGGCCGACAGTGCGGTTCAGGCTTTCGCGCGAGACATCCACTTCAAAGGTGTTTTCGGTCTTGGCGACCACCGTCATGCAGGCGCCGTTGAGCGAAATCGAATCGCCCAGCGCGACGTCGGCCAGGGCCAGGCCGCCGGCATCAACCACCAGCCGGACGCCGTCTTCGGCGCTGCTGCCCAGTGGTTTAACAGAAGTGATTTTGCCGACTGCGGCGACGATACCAGTGAACATGATAGCAATCAAAAAATTAATGGAATCGTGCAAGGATACGCAAATCCTCGCCGATTTGCTCGATTTGGTGGAATTTCAGGGCAATTTTATCCTGCAGGTTTTCCAGCGCGGGCAGGCCGAACATGCCGCGGCCGTCGCCCAGGATGACCGGCGCCAGGTAGACCAGCAGCTCATCCACGCAATGCTCGCGGATCAGGGAAGCGTTCAGCTTGGAGCCGGCTTCCACGTGCAGTTCATTGATCTCGCGCTTGCCCAGCTCCAGGATAACTTGCGGCAAATCCACTTTGCCGCCGGGATTCGGCAGCACCACTACCTCGGCGCCCTGCTGCTCCAGGATGGCTTGCTTGGCGGCATCGACAGTCGCGGTAAAGATCAGGTTGCCGCCGCCGATCAGGATCTTGGCGTCCGCACTGATGCTTAGCTTGCTGTCAACAATTACCCGCAGCGGCTGCCGCGCCAGCTTGACGGTGCGCACCGTGAGCTGGGGATTGTCTTCCTTGACGGTGCCGATGCCGGTCAGGATGGCGCCGGCGCGCGCGCGCCACATATGGCCGTCATCGCGCGCCGCCTGGGAAGTAATCCACTGGCTCTGGCCGTTATGCAGCGCGGTCTTGCCATCCAGGCTGGCGGCCACCTTGAGCCGGACCCAGGGCTTGCCGGTCTGCATGCGTGTAAAGAAACCGATATTCATTTCGCGCGCCGGCGCCGCCAGCACGCCAGACTCGACGGCAATGCCGGCCGCCTGCAGGCGCGCCATGCCCTGCCCGGCCACCAGCGGATTAGGATCTTCCAGCGCCGCCACCACCTTGCCGACGCCGGCGCGCACCAGCGCATCGGCGCAAGGCGGGGTGCGGCCGAAATGACTGCACGGCTCCAGCGTCACGTACACCGTGGCGCCGCGCACATCGTGGCCCCTGGCGGCAGCATCCTGCAGGGCCTGGATTTCGGCATGGTTGCCGCCCGGCGGCTGGGTAAAGCCGCTGCCGATCAGCTGGCCATCCTTGACGATCACGCAGCCGATCGCGGGATTGGGCGAACTGGAGAGGCGGCCGTTTTCAGCAAGCTGCAAGGCTTGCGACATGAAGATTTCAGCCTGGGTCATGGGGTGCGCACGAAAATCATAGGTAAACCGTCGGAAAGGGGGATATATATTGATTGTACAAAATATGCCGTATCGCAAGCGAATTTAAATCGGAGATGGAGATCAGGCAGTTATGGCGCCGGCGGCGGGGCCAGGCTGGCGGCGGCCTGGTTGCGCAGCGTGACGGTGCGCATGAATACCTGGCGCAGGCTGCGGTCGCCCGCTACCCGGGCGGCGCCGTCGCAATCGAGGTAATGTTGCGGCGCCGCGCCGACCATCTGCTCGCCGCGGATCTGCAAACACAGCCGGACGCTGACCACGCGTTTCCAGTTGGCCTGCTGATCCTCCGATAACGCCGCAACCTGGCTGGCGTCCAGCAGTTGGCCCGGCGTCGCATCTCCCGCCGCCGCCACGCCGTACATCAGCTGCAATTGTTCGACGTTGTTGAGCAGCGGCTGCGCGCTGTTGTTGCCATTGCCGTGGCAATACAAGGTATTGACGGAGCTGTCGGGACTGCTGGCGACAAAGAACCGATTGAGCGCGATGCGGACCTGCGGGCTCAGGCGGTAGGCCGGATGATCGTCAGGCACCGCCATCGGGTCCACTTTGTAGCTGTTGCAGTCCACCCCGGCGCCGCTGGCCGAATCCACATAATCGTCAGTCCGGTAAGCGACTTCAAAAGCCGCCGTTCCTGGCCCGCTGCCGCAGGAAAAATCCTTCTTGCCTGAACCAAGCGGCGTGGCAAAGCCATGCGCACAACCGCGCAAGCCTTGCGCCGGCCGTCCGTCCGCTTGAATAAAATCGGTGATGGCCGGCATACCCGCCGACACCAGGTTGCCGAAACCGGCCTGCCGCAGATTCCGCTCCATCAAACCCATGGCATGGCTGCCATCCTGCTGCAGCCGCAGCTTTTCATCGCTCAGGCGGAAGCTGGCTTTGCTGCTGAGATAAAGGGTTGTGCTCAACAATAGCAGCGCCGCACCCAGCGCCGTCGACACCAGCAATTCCACCAGTGAAAAGCCAGGCTGCACTGCTGGCTTCAGCATTTGCTGCCATCGCTCTTCAATCTGATGCGGCCGGAACCGGCGACGCATACCATGCGCGCAAACTCACCCTTGTGGCTGAATTCCACATTAGTGTAGCTGGAGCCGGCATCGCCGCCGGCGTGATAGGTAATCGTGGCGCGGCTGGCTGGGGCCTGGGTATCGGCGCCGAGCGCGCCTTGCCGCAGCAGTATCTGGCCATTGTCGGCCTCCAGCACCAGCCAGCCCGCGGCCCAGTCGGCGCCGTCGCGATCGCCGCTGGCGGCGGCGCTGCAGCGCGCGCCGCCCGCATCGGCAGTGCTGCTGCGGCAGACCTTCACCGCGCGGCCACGCTTGACGGCTTCGCTGCGCGCCAGGGTAAGTGCAGCGATCAGCAGGCGGCTTTCCGCCGCCAGCCGGTTCTGGATCACAAACGCGCGCATCGACGGCAGCGCCATGGCCAGCAAAATGCCCATGATCGCCAGCACGGCCAAGGCTTCAAGCAGCGTTATGCCGCCCTGCCGCGGCAAGAGCTGCTCAGGCGATCGAGGAAAGGACATCGGCGGCCTCATGCTTATCTGAAAAATTTCATTTCAAACAAGCATTCTGGCAAGAAAATAGCGCCGCTTGGCGCGGCGCTGGCTTATTTAAGCGTTTACTTCCTCCGGCTCGGCGGTCCGGAGAATTCTTCGATCATGTTCTGGAATTCGGCGACGTCTTCAAAACTCTTGTAGACCGAGGCGAAGCGGATATAGGCGATCTTGTCCAGCCGCTTCAGCTCGCGCATGACCAGCTCGCCGACGTGGCCGGACAATACTTCGCGCTCGCCGCTGGAGAGCAGCTTGTCCTTGATGCGCTGCAAAGCCTCGTCCAGCGCCTCGACCGAGACCGGCCGCTTGCGCAAGGCCAGCATCAGGCTGGCGCGCAATTTGAGCGGATCGAAATCGGTGCGGCTGCCGTTTTTCTTGACGATCACCGGCATCGCCAGCTCGATCCGTTCAAAGGTGGTGAAGCGCTTGTCGCAATGCATGCAGCGGCGCCGGCGGCGAATCGAATCGCCCTCTTCCGACACGCGGGTGTCGAGCACCTGGGTTTCTTCATGCTGGCAGAATGGGCATTTCATGATGGCAGTAATCCGAAGGTGATTGCGGCTGACTGGGTCGACATCTCTACATTATTCCTATTCGGGGCCACGCGCCGGTCGCTGAGAACCGGTATTTCATTGAGGCTTGCTTGGTCTTGCTTGGTCTTGCTTGGTCTTACTTGGCACTAGGGCCCGTGCAGTGTTAAAACTGCAACGGGCCCAGGATTTCCCTGACCGGCATCCGCAACGGCATGCCGGTCAGTACATCGGACTACGGTATTAAGCTGCGTACACCGGGAAGGCGTCAGTCAGCTTCTTGACTTCAGCCTTGACCCGTTCGATGGTCGCGGCGTCATGCGGATTGTCCAGCACGTCGGCGATCAGGTTGCCGACCTTGACGGCTTCCGCTTCCTTGAAGCCGCGGGTGGTGAACGCCGGGCTGCCGACACGGATGCCGGAAGTGACGAACGGCTTTTCCGGATCGTTAGGAATGGCGTTCTTGTTGCAAGTCATGTGCGCCGAACCCAGGATCGCTTCGGCTTCCTTGCCGGTGATCTTCTTGGCGCGCAGGTCGACCAGCATGACGTGCGATTCGGTGCGGCCGGAAACGATGCGCAAGCCGCGTGCAATCAATGTCTTCGCCAGGGCGTCGGCATTCTTCACCACTTGCTGCTGGTAAGCCTTGAATTCCGGCGTCAGCGCTTCCTTGAACGCCACTGCCTTGCCGGCGATGACGTGCATCAGCGGACCGCCCTGGATGCCTGGGAAGATCGCCGAATTGATGGCTTTCTCGAACTCGGCCTTCATCAGGATGATGCCGCCGCGCGGACCGCGCAGGGATTTGTGGGTAGTCGACGTGACGAAATCGGCATGCGGCACCGGATTCGGATACTCGCCGGCAGCGATCAGGCCGGCGTAGTGCGCCATGTCGACCATGAAGTAAGCGCCGACCGCCTTGGCGACCTTGGACATGCGCTCGAAGTCGATGCGCAGGGCGTAGGCGGAAGCGCCGGCGATGATCAGCTTCGGCTTCTTTTCGTGCGCCAGGCGCTCGAATGCTTCGTAGTCGATTTCTTCTTTTTCGTTCAAGCCGTAGGACACCACGTTGAACCATTTGCCGGACATGTTCAATGCCATGCCGTGGGTCAGGTGGCCGCCTTCCGCCAGCGACATGCCCATGATGGTGTCGCCAGGTTTCAGCATGGCGAAGAATACGCCCTGGTTGGCTTGCGAACCGGAATTCGGCTGCACGTTGGCGGCTTCGGCGCCGAACAACTGCTTGACGCGGTCGATCGCCAGCTGCTCGGCGATGTCGACGAATTCGCAGCCGCCGTAGTAGCGCTTGCCTGGATAGCCTTCAGCGTACTTGTTGGTCAGCTGCGTGCCTTGCGCTTCCATGACGGCCGGCGAGGTGTAGTTTTCCGACGCGATCAGCTCGATGTGTTCTTGCTGGCGATGGTTTTCTTTCTGGACGGCGCTCCACAATTCCGGATCGACATTGGCTAAGGTATGGTTTTTCTCGAACATGTAATACTCCAATCGATAAGGGTGAGCCTAAATCGAATGAGGGCCAAAAAATTAGGGGAATGCGGCAGCCTCAGTCGTACTTTCCATTCGGGCTGCCCAGGCGCACGGCGGATGAAATCTCACGCTTCCCGGTGGATGCCCACCTTTTGCCAATGCCCGCCGCGATTTTTTGGACCTGCGGCGGTATGGTTTTTTCGCCAGTCACGTGAGACGAAATGGTGCGCTTATTGTAAGCGAAGCACTCGATTTGAGCAAGATTGGCCCGGGCTGCAGCGCCGGACAAAAAAACCGCCCCGGAAGGCGGCTTTTGCATAGAGGTTACTAAAAACACAACGGCGATGGACCGTTATATCTTGCCCGCCAGGCTGATCCCTATGGTACGCGGATCGAGCCGGTAGCCTTCCGATACCGACTGCACGTTCGGACGCTGGATCACCTTGTCGTTATTGAAGGCATTCTTGACGAACAAGGTCAGCTCCCAGCGGTCGAAGGTGGCGCCGATGCTGGCGTCGAAGGTGCTGTAGGCCGGCCGCTGGTAATCCGGGTCGGTCGCCACCAGGGTGCCGTGGCTGCTGCCGGTCCAGTGCGCGGCGGCACGCGCAAAGCCGTAGTAATCGCCCGGCAGGTTGAAATTGTACTGGCCGGTCAGGGTGGCGTTGTATTTAGGCACGCCCTGGATCTGGTCGCCTGCATGCGCATGCAGGGATGGCACATCCGATGACAAGGTGGCATTGGTATAGCCGCCCGATAGCCCAAGCACGATATTGGAAGCCGGCTTGGCCTTGATCTCGAACTCGGCGCCATAGCTGCTGGCGTTGCCGACATTGGTTTCATAGTCGAAACCGCAGCCCGGCAGCTGGATATCCTGCTGCAAGCCATTCCATTTGATATAGAACAAGGCGGCATTGACCTGCAGGCGGTTGCCCAGCAGGCGCGACTTGTTGCCCAGCTCGTAGCTCCACAGCTTGTCCGACTTGAACGAGGTCGGCGCCGCGGTGATGCCGAGATTGTTGAAATCCGCCGCGCACAGCGAAGCCGGGATCGGACGGTCGTTGCCGCCCAGGCGGAAGCCTTCGGTGGCTGAGGTGTACACGGTGTTGTTGGGGTCGACTTCCCAGCTCAGCGAGAACTTCGGCGTAAATGCCGACGACTTGCTGGTGACAGAGGAACTGGTCGGACCGCCGTTCCAGTAAAAATCGCCGTTGCGGCTCAGGCTGTCGGTGGCTTGCAGGTAGCGCATGCCGATCGTGGCGTGCAGGCTAGGCATGAAATAGTAGTTCAGCTCGCCGAAGACAGCCTCTTGCTCGGTATGGTAGTGGCGCTCGCTGAAATACGAATTATCGTTGGGGAAAGCGATGCCGAGCTGGCCCGGGTCGGCTGGATTGGCGCCGAACGCCGCATAGGTCGCGTTGAGGCCGAAAATCGGTTCGTTGTCGGTGACGTTGGTATGCAGGTTGGCGTAGTAAACCCCGCCCAGCCAGGTGAACGGCGAGACCTTCTGGTCATACGGCTTGGAAGTGACGCGCAGCTCTTGCGAGAATTGCCGCACCTGGTTTTGCAGGTAGACCGCCGACGGCAAGGCGCCGACCGCGGCCGCCAGGCCTGGCGGCGTAGCCGGCACCGCAAATCCCAGGTTGTTGACAGTGGTGCCGTCCTGGGTGCGGTTGAAGGTGCGCTGGTAAAAACTGGAGACCGAAATCAGGTCTGCCATGCCCATGTCGTAATTGACAGTCAGGCTGGGCACCAGCAAACGGTCGTTGCCCGGCTCGCGCACCAGCTTGCCGGTCTGGTTCTTCGGCAGGGCCAGGTAGGAGGCGTCGATATCCTTGGAATTGACTTCCTGGTAGAACACCGAGGGCGTCAGGCTGAGCTGCGGCGTCGGCGCCCACTTGATGGCCAGCTTGACCACGCTCGCATCCTGCGAGTTGATGCCGCTGGCGACGACGTTGCCGGTGGCCGGCGAAACCTGGTCGATATAGCCGCTCTGGTGTCCGCTCTGGACGCCGACGCGCAGCGCCAGTTCGCCCGGAATCAAGGGCTGGTTGACAACGCCGTTGACGGTGTAGTTGGCGCCGCCGCCGACGGTCCCCGACACTTCCGAATAGACGCTGGCTTCGCGCTCCTTCAGGTTCGGCTGGTTGCTGATGAACTTGATGGTGCCGCCCATCGAACTGGCGCCGTACAAGGTGCCCTGCGGACCGCGCAGCACTTCGATGCGGTCGATGTCGAAGAATTTCGGTTCGGAACTGCCGAGGCTGTACAGATTGCGCGTGGTCATCGAGACATCGTCCAGGTAGACGCCCACCGTGGCCGAGCCGGCCGCCGAGCTGATGCCGCGGATTTCGATGTTGCTCAGGCCGGCGCCGGCGCCGCTGGCGCCCGAGAACGAGATATTCGGCATGGCCCGCGTGACGTCGGCAAAGTTGTTGATGTGGGCGGCCTGCAGTTCCTCGCCGCTGATCACCGAAATGCTGAGCGGCACCTTGCTGGCGTCTTCCTTGCGCTTTTGCGCCGTCACCACCACCGCTTCAATCTGCTCGCTCTGCTTCGCCGTTTTTTTCACCTCGGGCGCGGCGGCCGGATCGGCGCCGGCGGGCGGCTGTTGCGCCGCTGCCGTCGCTGTCGCCAGCAGCAAGGTGGAAGTTGCCGCGGCCGCGGCAATCGCGCAGGTCAGATTCGAGGAAGCAGGTCTCATTGTTTTATCGCCCTTATCGTAGACAGCAGTGAAAAATGCTTATCTGCAATATTTATGCCACGCCACGCTTTCCGGCAAAACCAGGCATCGCTACCGGCAACGATCTTGGCTGGCCAAAACCGGCACCGGTTCCTGTGCCACGTTCTGGTGCGCCCCTGCACCAAGGCAAATGCGGAGCCGCGGTTCTGCGATAGGCAATGGCGGCCCGCCAAATTGGGCTACAATTTCCGGCTAGACCTACACCGCAACGACAGGAGCATTGACCATGATTGTCTTGATTACCGGCGCAACCGCTGGCTTCGGCGCCGAAATGGCACGTAAATTCACCAAGAACGGCCATCGGGTCATCGCTACCGGCCGCCGCAAGGACCGGCTGGACCAGCTGGCCGCCGAACTGGGCGCGGCGGTCCTGCCGATCGTCATGGATGTCACCGACAAGGCTTCCATCAGCAGCGCGCTGGCGGCGCTACCGCCGGAATGGCAGGAAATCGACGTGCTGGTCAACAACGCCGGCCTGGCGCTGGGCGTGGAATCGGCGCAGCAGGCTTCGCTGGAAGAATGGGAAACCATGATCGAGACCAACTGCAAAGGGCTGGTGACCATGACCCGCCTGGTGCTGCCAGGCATGGTGGCGCGCGGCCGCGGCACCGTCATCAATCTCGGTTCGATCGCCGGCGAATATCCGTATCCGGGCGGCAATGTGTACGGCGCCACCAAGGCTTTCGTCAAGCAGTTCACGCTGAACCTGCGCGCCGACCTGGTGGGCACCGGCGTGCGCGCCACCGACATCGCGCCCGGCCTGTGCGGCGGCACCGAGTTCTCCAACGTGCGCTACCGCGGCGACGACGCAGCGGCTGCCAAGGTCTATGAAGGCACGCAGCCGCTGACGCCGGCAGATATCGCCGACACCGCGTTCTGGGTCGCCACCCTGCCGCCGCATATCAACATCAACCGCATTGAAATGATGCCGACCTGCCAGGGTTTCGCCGGCATGAGCATCAAACGCAATTAATCAAGCACGATCGCAGGGCGGACACTTGTGTCCACCCTGCCAGGCCTTGCCTCAGATTTCCGCCAGACAACTTAAAGCAACAGCACCGATGAGCCTCCCCCTTTCCGACCCGCATGCCGATTTCAGCTGGCGCATCCGCGTGTACTATGAAGACACCGACGCCGGCGGCGTGGTTTTCTATGCCAACTACCTGAAGTTCTTTGAGCGCGCCCGCACCGAATGGCTGCGCGCGGCAGGCATCGGCCAGCATGCGCTGGAACAAAGCGACGGCGCCATCTTCATCGTCAAAAGCACCAGCATCGACTATCATGCCCCCGCCAAGCTGGACGACGAGCTGCAGCTGACCGTGGTGGTCGAACGCCTCGGACGGGCCGGCGTGGACTTCGTCCAGCAAGCCTGGCGCATCGGCGATGGCGAACCGGTCCTGATGTGCACCGGCCGCATCACCGTGGTGTGTGTCGGCACCGATACGTTTCGGCCGCGCGGCATTCCCAGGCAGGTGCTGGAGAACATCAAAGCCGCCGTCAAAGCCTAACCCAGTCCAGCGCTGGCACGCCTTTCGCTATGGCAATGAGATGAAAGCCGCGCCAGGGCGTCCGCTGCCGATAGTTCAAAAAAGCAATTTTTTGCAGTGCAATGAACCTTCTCCAGGCAAGCATGGTCTGAAGCTTCGTTGCAGCGAACTTGGAGCAAAGCGATAGCGCCCGGCAAGATTGCCTGCCCCACCGCAGATATTGCGGCAAGCACTTTACGTTTACAATTCACTGTTTAAGTCTTTTACTTAAACCTAAGACCATTCCTCAAGACCGCTATCCATGACTGTCACCCAAGATCTTTCGTTTATCACCCTTATTACCAACGCATCTGTATTAGTACAGCTGGTCATGGCGCTGCTGCTGGCGGTCTCTGTGATGAGCTGGACTTATATTTTCCGCAAGATGTTCGCCATCCGCAGCGCGCGCCGCCAGACGGAAGAATTCGAACGTGCATTCTGGTCGGGCGGCAACCTGGCCACCTTGTACCAGGACGCTACCTCCAACCGCCGCAAAGGCGCGAGCCGGACCGGCGCGCTGGAACGCATCTTCGAAGCCGGCATGGACGAGTTCAACAAGGTCAAGGCCTCGCTCGGCAGCAAAGGCGGCAACGACTCGGCCGCCCTGCTGGACGGCGCCCGGCGCGCGATGCGCGCGGCCTACCAGCGTGAGATGGATGCGCTGGAATCGCACCTGGCCTTCCTCGCCTCGGTCGGCTCGGTGTCGCCCTATGTCGGCCTGTTCGGCACCGTGTGGGGCATCATGAATGCGTTCCGCGGCCTGGCGAATGTGCAGCAAGCTACCCTGGCAGCCGTCGCGCCGGGTATCGCCGAAGCCCTGATCGCCACCGCCATCGGCCTGTTTGCGGCGATTCCTGCAGTGGTTGCCTACAACCGCTTCTCGCACGACGTCGACCGCCTGGCGATCCGCTTCGAAAGCTTCATCGAAGAATTCTCCAACATCTTGCAACGTCAGGCCCGCTAATGTCCGGCTCTTCCATGCGCGGTGGCCGCCCCCGCAAGTTCAAGGCGGAAATCAACGTCGTCCCGTATATCGACGTGATGATGGTGCTGCTGGTGATCTTCATGGTCTCGGCGCCGCTCACCAATCCGAGCGTCATCAATTTGCCGAATGCGGCGAAATCGGCGACGCCGCCGACCGAATATATCGAGATCACCCTGAAGCCGGAGCAGCAGACCAGCGTGCGCATCAACGGCCAGAAGAGCGGCACCAGCGCCGCTGAAAGCGTGCCGCGCAACGGCCTGAAACGCAAGCTGCAAGCCCTGCACGCCGACAAGCCGGACATGCCGGTGATGATTTCGGCCGACAAGGACATCAAATACGATGAAGTGATCCAGGTCATTTCCGAGGCCAAGATGCTTGGCATTAACCGCGTCGGACTGGCGACAAAGTGACGATCTGGTTATGACAGGCAACTCCCCGTATTCCGTACCGAAAGAACCCGGCAGCATCCGCGCCATCATCCTTGCAGCGGCAGTGCATGCCGCCCTGTTTGCATTCCTGTGGTTCGGCATTCATTGGCAGAGCCAGCAGCCGATCGCCGTGGAAGCCGAAGTCTGGAGCCCCGACATCAAGGAAGCCGCGCCGCCGGCGCCGGAACCGACCCCGCTGCCGCAGCCTACGCCCGAGCCGAAACCGGAACCCGTGGTGCAGGAAACCGCGCCGCCGAAGGTGGTGACGCCGCCGCAGCCGGATCCTGAAATCGCCCTGGAAAGGGAAAAGAAGCGCAAAGAACAGGAGCGCAAGGACCAGCAACGCCAGGAAGAACTTGAAAAACAACGGCAATTGCAAAAAGAGCAAGCTGAAGAAGAGCGCAAGGACAAGCTGAAAGCGGAAGCCGAGCAAAAAGCCGCCAAGGACAAGGCCGCTGCCCAGGAAAAGCAGAAGCAGGAAGCCGCCAGGAAACTGGAGGCCGACGCCGCCAAGAAGAAACAGGCTGCCGATGCCGCCGCTGAGACCAAGCGCCGCAGCGACGAAATGAAGCGCATGCTGGGCCAGGCGGTCGGCAACGGCGCCGCCAACAGCAGCGGCACTGCGGCCCAGTCGCAAGGGCCGCGCGGCGATCCTGGCTATGGACAAAAGGTAGGCGCCAAGATCAAGTCGAACATCATCTTTAATGTGCCTGAAAGCCTGGCCGGAAACCCCGACGTGCAATTCGATGTCCAATTGCTTCCCGACGGCTCGGTGGCCAGCATTCGACTGAAGAAATCCTCCGGGGTATCCGGCTTTGACGAAGCGGTGAAACGCGCAATCGAGAAATCGGCGCCTTATCCGAAAGACAAGACCGGTACTGTACCATCCAGCTTTATCGGAACTCATAGACCGAAAGATCAGTAAGCCATGAAAAACAAATTGCATCAAATATTCGCAATCCTCGGACTTGCAGTGAGCGCGCTGGTTGCCAGCGTCCCGGCCAGCGCCCAGCTGCGCATCGAAACCTCCGGCGTCGGCGCCAGCCAGATCCCGATCGCCATCGCCGGCTTCAGCGATGAAAACCTGGCGCCGCAACAGGTCACCGCCATCATCAAGGCCGACCTCGCGCGCAGCGGCTTCTTCAAGATCATCGATACCGGCGACGTCATCTCCGAAGCCAGCCAGGTCAACCTGCCCGACTGGAAAGCGCGCGGCGCCGACGCACTGGTGGTCGGCAGCGTGCAGCGCCTGGCCGACGGCCGTTTCGATGTGCGCTACCGCTTGCTCGATACCGTCAAATCGTCCCAGCTGTCAGCCCTGGCGATGGCTGCCGCGCCGCAGTACACGCGGGTCACCGCCCACAAGATCGCCGATGACATCTACGAAAAACTGATCGGCGCGCGCGGCGCTTTCGCTACCCGCATCGCCTACATCATCAAGGCCGGCAAGGAATACCGGCTGGAAGTGGCAGACTCCGACGGCGAAGGCACGCAAGTGGCCTTGCGCTCCAACGAACCGATCATCTCGCCGGCCTGGTCGCCGGACGGCACCAAGGTGGCCTACGTTTCGTTTGAAGCGAAGAAGCCGGTGGTGTATGTGCAGAACCTGATCACCAAACAGCGCATCGTGGTGGCCAACTACAAGGGCAGCAACTCGGCGCCGTCGTGGTCGCCGGACGGCAGCAAGCTGGCGATTGCGCTGGCGCGCGACGGCCTGACCCAGGTCTACGTGGTCAACAGCGACGGCGGCAACCTGCGCCGCCTGACCCAGACCAACGGCATCGACACTGAACCGCAATTTTCGGCTGACGGCCAGAGCATCTACTTCACCAGCGACCGCAGCGGCGGCCCGCAAATCTACAAGATGAGCGCCAACGGCGGCGACGCCCAGCGCGTGACCTTCGGCGGCAGCTACAACATCAGCCCGCGGATTTCACCGGACGGCAAGACATTAGCGTATATTTCGCAGCGCGGCGGCCGCTTCCAGCTGTATGCGCTGGACCTGACCAACAACCAGGAGCAGCGTTTGTCGGATACGGTCAAGGATGAATCCCCAAGTTTTTCACCCAATGGCAAATACATCATGTACGCCACGGAATCAGGACGCCGCGGTTCGCTGGCGGTGGTCTCGGTTGACGGCCGCGTGAAACAGCGTTTAACTATGCAGGCAGGCGATATACGGGAGCCTACTTGGGGTCCTTTCATGAAATAATCAGGTTTTACTTTGAATCGACGTTCGTTTCCCACTCTGGAGAATTAAAAAATGCTAAATATCAGAAACTTTGCCCTTATCGTCGCCAGCGCCATCTTGCTGGCTGCCTGCTCATCCCCTGTCAAGCTGGACGACAAGGCGGTTCCGGTAGTCGATAGCGGCGCCACCGGCGCGGACGCACGTTCGGTCAATACGGTTGACGCCGGCTCCAGCGATCCGCTGAACCAGCCAGGCGGCATCCTCTCCAAGCGCAGCATCTACTTTGATTTCGACAGCTACATCGTCAAGGACGAGTTCAAGTCGGTGGTCGAAGCGCACGCCCAGTACCTGAACAGCCACAAGAACCGCAAGATCATCATCCAAGGCAATACCGATGACCGCGGCGGCCGTGAGTACAACCTGGCGCTGGGACAAAAGCGTGCTGAAGCGGTTCGCAAGGCGCTGGTATTGTTAGGCGTATCCGACACCCAGGTCGAAGCAGTCTCGCTGGGCAAGGAAAAACCTAAGGCCCTCGGCAGCGACGAAGCGTCCTACGCTGAAAACCGCCGTTCAGATATCGTTTATCAATAATGATGCGGACGTTCTTCAAAGCTACGATGACCGCGGCCATGCTGGCCGCGGTTTTTTCCGCTCCGACCGCCCGCGCCGGGCTGTTTGACGACGATGAAGCACGTCGGGCGATATTAGACATACGCGCCAAGATTGACGCGGTCAATGCACGGGTCGACGCCAAGGCGGACAAAACCAGTTCGCTCAGCCTGTCGGACCAGAATGAGCGCCTGAATCAGGAGCTGGCCAAGCTGCGTGGACAGATCGAAGTGCTCACCAATGAGCTGGCCAACACGCAGCAGCGCCAGAAAGATTTCTACGTCGACCTGGATACGCGCCTGCGCAAGCTGGAACCGCAAAAGGTCAGCGTCGACGGCCAGGAAGTCAACATCGGCGCCAACGACCAGAAAACTTATGACGCAGCGCTGGCGACCTTCAAGTCCGGCGACTACAAGGGTGCAGCCGCAGCCTTCTCCAGCTTTGTGCGCAGCAGCCCGGACTCCGGCCTGGCGCCATCGGCACAATACTGGCTGGGCAATGCCTACTATGCCCTGCGCGACTACAAGAATGCGATTGCAGCCCAACAGGTGGTCGTCACCAAATATGCCGACAACCCCAAGGCCGCGGATGCATTGCTGAATATCTCCAGCAGCTACACCGAGCTGAAGAACAAGCCGCAGGCGAAGCGCGCGCTGGAGCAACTGCTGTCGCAGTATCCCAACACGCCGGCAGCGCAGACGGCAAAAGAACGCCTGGCCACGCTGAAGTAGGCGCCGAATATTATTTTGCGGATTTCGCAAATAAAAGCGCATATAGGTTTGACACCTGATATGCGCTTTGTCTATAATAGCGGTCTTTCGGGTCGTTAGCTCAGCTGGTAGAGCAGCGGACTTTTAATCCGTTGGTCGCAGGTTCGAATCCCGCACGGCCTACCACGAATAAGCAGTACAGATAAGGCCCTCAGCAATGAGGGCCTTTTTCTTTGTCCTCTGACGTTCGATCACCGATGCCGGATCCCCTTATAGAAATTCTCAATTCCCTGTCGCCCTTGTTTTGGGCAATCCACTGAAGGCTTGATAAGCCGCATAGCCTTCAGGCCTTGAGCAACGAATGCATCGCGCCAAGCGCAGCTGGCTCAATCAAAGCAAAGTAGAACGATCTCTGGGAAATGACGTGCAACGAATTTGCCACAGCAAATCGTGAAGGCCGGAACTGGCGCCGAGAGCCGGTTCTGCAAGGTTCGCACGACTCAGTAGCATGTGAAGAACCAGTTCCTTGCCCAAGGCAGTTTACGGACCAGGGAGCTGATTTTATTTGTAGGCAAAAAACAAGGTCAGCAACGAACAGCATTGGCCTCATTGCAAGACCCGCCCCTTGCCTATTGTCGATAAGCGCGTGGCATTTGATTCGTTTCGCGCTTCATTGACACAAAATCAGCCTGTGTAGGCACCCTTATACCAGCCTTCACCATCCCAGCACCACTCGGTCGTTTGGCTGCCAGTGGTTGCGTAGACGCGGATATGGATGGTGCTTCCGTTCAACCAGCTGGTTGCAGAGGCATTTTCACCAGGTTGCTTAAAAGCGCCTGTGTACCACCCCTTCGGTCCGTCGTAGCAACGTTCAGTGATTGTAGAGCCATTGGAAGTATAAACACGGATCGACGGCGAGCTGGTTCCCCATGAAACGGCGGCAGTTTGAGTTGACATTTTTAAACTCCTAGGATGAGTTGAATAAAGTGACGAACTAAAACACTTCAGCGATCACGACATGCGCGTCACTGCGATGGTGCTCATCCAGAGTAGCAAGCGGCCAGCGAAATAAACACCTGTCAACTTTCGCAGCGAGCGGATGCAGGCACAATCTTGCGGACGCTGGATCCGGGGTCAATACAGTTTGGCTGGATGAGAAATGATGAGTCATCAAATGATGGCAATAGCCAGCCCAAAAAAACTGCAGCCCCTCCCCTCGGCATGCTCCGGCCGTCCCAGGCTTGCCGCCAGCCAGGGAAAATTCAAAGACACTATTTATTTCCCATGAGAAACAATGTAATCTAGCCCGCAAGGATCATGCAACGCCGATCCCTCCTGGCTGCTGAAAACGCATTTTGAGTCAAACGAAGCGCAGATCTTGCGCATCGTTATGGGGGAGCATGACGAAGCAATCGTAGTAAATCCCCCCACTGACATGCGGCTTCGGAAGGCCTAATTTCTACTCATACGATTGTGCATTGTGCTGCGCCGGCAATCCAATCATCAGGGGAGATTCATAATGAAGAATATATGCACGTTGCTGATACGCGCTGCGGCTGCCTTGTGGCTGATTATTCCTTTGGGCTTGATATCGAACGCCGGCGCCAATCCTCTTTTTGCAAGGCAAACCAGCCTGAAGTGCTCGTCCTGCCATACCATCTATCCCGAGCTGACGCCGTTCGGCCGGAAATTCAAGCTGGGGGGATATACCTTGGGGGAACGCGAGAAGATTCCGCTGGCCTTCATGGCCATCGTCTCGCGCAACTCGATCAACAATAATACGGACAAATCCAGCGGCGACATGCTGTTCGCGAAGAACCGCGAATTGGTGGTCGAGGCAGCCAGCCTGTTTACCGGCGGGAAATTCACCGATTACGCCGGCGGCTTTGTCCAATGGACCTACAACAATATCAGCACCACCGACAACCAGAGATATTACGGGCACGGCGCGCTGGACAATACCGATCTGCGGCTGGTGAAAATGACCGGCACGGAAGAAAAGCCGACGTTTTTCGGCCTGACCTTGCACAACAACCCTACCGTTCAAGACATCTGGAATACGACGCCGGCCTGGAGCTTTCCATACTACAGCCCGACCATCGCCGGCCCGGGCCGCGGCGTGCCGACCTTCCTTGAGTCCGGCGTGCGGGTGGCGGGCATCGGCGCCTACACTTACCTGTTCGATGCGCTCTATCTGGAGGCAGCCTCGTATCAAACCGCCAAAGGTCCGCTTTCGGTTTTACGCTCGGGTACGCCCGATGCGCAAAGAGTATCGCTGTCAGGCGGCAATCCTTACTTGCGCGCGACCTACACCTTCGGCAGCGACCATCAGAATTTCACCATCGGCGCCACCGCCGCCCGGGTGGCGATGAAGGCGCCGGACATGACTCCCCAGGGCGACCGCTTCACCGACCTGGGATTCGACGCCACCTATCAGTTCTTCAGCAAGGACGACCTCCATATTGTCACCGCCATGGCTTCCACCATCCACGAGAAAGCCGATTGGCGGGCCGGCTTCCCGAACGGGAACAACGATAATCCGAGCTCGAACCTGCGCTCCACCCGCGCCAAGCTCAGTTATCTATATGACCGTACCTACGGCATTACGGGCGCTGTGTTCAAGCTCACCGGCGATGCCGACTTCGCGCGATTCCCCACCAACAATGGCAAGCCGGACACCGCGGGCTATATCGTCGAACTGAATTACTGGCCGCACTACGTTTTCAACTGGGACCCGCAGGCGAACATCCGCTTCGGGCTGCAATACACCGGCTATACGAAATTCAATGGCAGTAAAACGAATTACGACAGCACCCTGAGAGATGCCAAGGACAACAACACGCTTTACCTGTACGCCTGGCTCATGTTCTGACAGCCGCCAGGCGTATTTTCCAAACCGTAGTGCGGGCGTAACGGATAGATGCGGGCAATCCAGGCTGGCCCATTTTATTCGAAGAGGAAACGCCATGAACCAAGAGAAAAAAACATCGCGCCGCATTATGCTATGCCGCAGCGGCGCTGTGCTGGGAGCGATCATCCTGACTCCTCTCGCGACGCACTCGCCGCCTGCCCATGCAGGCTCCACGAAAAAAGGCATGCTGCATTACCAGGATAGCCCCAAGGATGGAAGGATGTGCGCCGACTGCGCCGCGTACACACCGCCGCCGTCGTCGGACCAAGGCACCGGCACCTGCAAAATCGTGGAAGGCCCGGTCAATCCCCAAGGCTGGTGCATGGCATACTCGCACCGCTGAAGGATCGCAGCAAACCGTCGTCAAACAGCAGGCAAAAACGGCGCTGCAATTCGGCGCCGCTGCATCTGCAGGCCATGTGCTTGATCAAGCTGCTCGATCAAGCAGCCGGCGGCTACGCGTCCCGCTCATTCCAGCGAAATTGCCGAGCTGTCAGGCGGCTTTTTGGAAGACAGGTCCGGCGACAACGCCGGACTGCCGGCCGCTCCGTTGGCGCTGTGCGAGGAATGGTTGACATGCTCGATCAAGCCCATGTCCAGGGCCATCAGGATCAGCTCAGCCGAATTGTGCAGACCGAGCTTGTGCATCAGATTGGCGCGATGCTTTTCGACGGTCTTGGCGCTGATATTGAGAAATTCGCCGGTCATGCGATTGGTGCGTCCCTCCGCCACCAGCTTGAGGATGCTGCGTTCGCGCGCGGTGAGCTTGTTCCAGGGCGTCACCGCCTTCGGCGCATCGCATCGATGCAGGAAATCGTTGATCAAGTGCATGGAGACGTCGGGGCAAATATATTTCTTGCCGCCGATGACCGTCTGGATCGCAATCACGAACTCATCGTACGAAGCATCTTTCAAGACATAGCCGTCCGCCCCCACCCGCAGCGCTTCCGTCACATATTCGTCGGTCTTGTAGACCGTCAGCACAAGCACGCGGATATCCGGCACGCGCCTTTTGATCTGCGCCGTAGCCTCGATGCCGTTCATGCCAGGCAGGGACAGGTCCATGAGGATCATGTCCGGACGCAACGACAATGCCTCGCGGATGGCTTCTTTTCCTTCGCGTGCTTCGCCCACCACCTCATAGTTGGGCAACGCCGTGATCATTGACCGCAGCCCGTGCCGTAGCAGATTGTGGTCCTCGACTATCAGAATTCGGTAGGTCATGGCTTTCCTCCGCTGGCTACGGGTGGATGCGACAATGGCGACGGCAATTTGCGGCTGGTTTTCCCCGATACAGGTGGACTAAACAGGAATCTCCATTGATTGTAGGTCTCAAATCCCTCAAATGCACTATCGGCGCGAGAAAAACCGCTGCGTTTGATGGTCGGCGTTGTAGAACTGCTGACTACGCCGCTGATTTGTTCGCCATTGCGCAGCAATTCAAATGGCTGGCCGGTGACCGGATCCGCATAGGCGCGCCGCAAATGCCGTACTGGCACCGGGAAACGCTGATCTTCAACCAGGTCGTCAATGCTCGTCGGCAGCGTCTTGCCGGCCCCGGGCGTGGCGTAATAGTAGTGTTCGATCGCCAGCCGGTACTGGTCGCCGACATACAGCAACTCCGCCTCGGTCTCGCGCTGCCGTTCGAACGACCAGACTTCGACCGCCCCCATCAGCGCCACAGCCATCAGCGCCAGGGTCAGCAGCAGCGCCAGCAAGACGATGCCGCGTGCGGGAAGCTTAATTCGTGGTTGCGCTAACATTCTCGCTCCCCGCGGTCTTTGCCGCGCTCCGCACATCGTAAACCCCGCTCAGGGCGGGATCGATGGGAGCAATGGCAATCCAGTTAGGGCTCTCTGTCATCGGATCTACCGGGACGCTGCGCAAATAATGCTTCTGCACCAGTTCGTCGAGTGTTTCCGGATAGCGGCCCTGATCGCCGAAGAATTTGTCCAGCGCGTCGCGCATGGTTGCCAGGTTTTGCTGCTGCACCTTGACCTTGCCGTTATCAAGTGCGACGAAATAGCGCGGCACGGCGAGCGTCAGCAGCAGGCCGATCAGCGCCATGACGATCACCATTTCGATCAGCGTGAAGCCATGCCGGCAGCCGCCGGCCTTTTGTCCTGGATGCTTGCCGCGCAAGAGTGGGAACGTTCGCAACATGGCTACCACTCCTTGTAGGCGATGCCGTTCAAGCCCTTGCCGGTCGAGAGCGACGCCACGTCATACACGTCGTTCCCCGGCACCGGGTCGGTAGGCGGACTGCCATAGCTGCGCAACGCCCAGGTTTGTTCCGCCGGCTGGGTTGGATCCGGGTAGAACGGGTCGCGCGGCACATGGCGCAGGAATACCAGGCGGGAGTGATTCACATCCTTGGCATTTTCGACGCCGTTCACCAATATTTCCAAGGAGGGCGGATAGCCGGAATCGCCCGACTCCAGCGTAATCTGGCCGGTGTCGGCCGCGGTCTTGTAGTTATCCAGGGCGACGCGGATCTGGCGCAAGGCCAGTTTCAGCTCGGTTTCCTTCAGGCGGGTCGCCGAAATTTCGTAGAGCGGCAACGCGACCAGCGCCACTAGGCCTACCAAGGCCAGCGTGATGACCAGCTCTATGAGCGTAAATCCGCGCGTTTTCATGGCTCGATCTTCAGCTTCAGCGGTTGTGGCCGGGAGATGTTGCGCAGAGCGCCGCCGCTCATGCCAAGCTGCGCCAGCTGCATCTCCACCGTTGTCTGCCTGCTCGATACCTTGGCGGCGAAGGTCAGGTTCATCAGCGCCCCCGAGCCGGCGAAGAACTTGCCGGCGTCGGCGTCCAGCGTCATGTTGACGCGGCCGGCGGCGTCGTTGACGGTCGGATCGATGTTATTGACGCCGACCCGGCTGCTGACCGCTCCAGGGCTGGCGCCGACAAAGGACAGCACGCGCGGATCGTAGAGGATAAAGAATGGCAGCGAATGAACGCCATTGAAACTTGAAGCGTTCAAAGTGACCTTGAACTGATCTCCCGCCTTGACGCTGTCAAGCTTGCTCCAGGTGATCTGCGGCCTGCCGCCGGCACTGTTAGCGCTACCGTCGGCGCCGCTATCCCCGCTGCCTGGCGCCGGGCTTGCTGCCGGACTTGCCGATTGAGCGCTTTTGTCTGCTGCAGCAACAGCCGGCATGCCGGCGGCAACCATGACCGGTGCGGCGTTTGCAGGCGGCGCAGCGGCGCTTGCTGCTGCGGGTATCTCCGCGGCCGCCGAACTGACCGGCACGGCCGCCGGCGCAACCGCGGGCACCGCAGCTGCCGGCACACTATCCGGAGGCAGGGCCGCTGACTGATCGGTCGACGCCGGCGTGACAGGCTCCGGTATCGGCACAGGCGCGGGCACAGGCGCAACCGCCGGCGGCGCAGGCATAGGTGCGGTTGATGGGTAGGCTCCATCCAGCGGCGGCGGATTGAGGACTTTCTCGACGCCTTGCGGCTGCGACGCCGACGGTGTCGGCGCGCTAGGCGACACGCCGTTCAGGATGGCTGGCGTGACCGGCGGCACCGTTGGCGCGGATACTGCGGCAGGCGGCGCCGGCGGTGTTACTGCTGCAGCCGGCACAGGTGCCGGTGCGGCGTCGGCGCGCGGCGCGTTACTGCTTACGCCGCTGCTGGAGCCCGACACGCTGGAGATCGGATCAAGTCGGAACTGGCCCGAGTGAATCGTGGTTTCGGTGCCGGACCAGACATCGCGCATCGTGTCTTCGGCAATGCCTTGCGCGCGCAAGATGCGGGGCGTGATCGACAGCACGATCTCGGTCTTGGTGTGATCGCCGTTATGTTCCGAGAACAAGCGCCCGATGATCGGCAACTGGCCGAGGCCAGGAACCTTGGCGGCGGCATTGCGATCGGAATCGCTGATCAAGCCGCCCAGCACCTGGGTTTCGCCGTCGCGCAGGCGCAGGCTGGTGGTGGCGCTGCGGGTGCCGATCTGATAGGCGAGCGAGCCGGAAGGGCCTGAGATTTCCTTGACGATGTTGCTGACCTCCAGGTTCAGCTTGATGCCGACCTCGCCTTCCGGATAGACATGCGGTTCGGCTTCAAGCTTGATGCCGACGTCGATATACTGGATCGAGCCGGTGACCACCGAGGCGCCGGTTTGCACCGGCGTCACGGTATTGGTGATGATAGGCACCTTGTCGCCGATCAGGATCTTCGCCTTTTCATGATCGCGCACGCGGATGCGCGGACTGGCCAGCAGGTTGGCGTCGGTATCCTGGAGCTTGAAGCCTATGCCCAGCGAGAACGGCGTGACCTGCAGCTGGCCGCGCGTCAGATCGCCGAGGGCGCCAAGGGTCAGCGTGCCGGCGGCCCCGGTCGGGGTCGATATGGTGGCGCTGTTGGGCCAGGTGATGCCAAGGTCGGTCAGGCGGTCGCGGGAAATTTCCAGCACTTCGACTTCCAGCATCACTTCGGCATCGGCCAGATCGTGGGCCGCGATGACCTTGGCGGCGACATCCAGCGCCTCCGGCGTATCGCGCAAGACCAGCGTGTTGGTGCGTTCGTCGACCAGGGCATCCTTGATCTTCAGCACCGACTTGAGCACTGTCAGGATGTACTTCGCATCGCCGTTCGAAATATGGAAGGTGCGCACTTTCAGCTCTTGATATTCCTTTTGCTTGGCCGCGGTGGCCGGATAAATGAACATCGTATTGACGTTGAGCACTTTCTTTTCGAGCTGGTTCTGCAGCAGGATCAGATTGACGGTATCTTCGACCGAGCCTTCATGCACAAAGATGGTGGTTTTCAGATCGGGGCGCACGTCGCGGTCGAAGATCACGTTGAGGCCGGTGGTGCGGGACAAGGCCTCGAACACCATGCGCAGGTTGGCGTCGCGGAACTGCAGCGTGACCGGCTTTTTCATCACCGATTGCGAGGCGGTCAATGCCTCTTTGGCGCGATGCTGGGTATCGATCTCGGTATTCACCTTGCGCAGCAACAGCTGCGCATTGGGGTTGGCCGGATTCTCCAGTATCACCACCATGGTGCGTTCGCGCGCCATATCCAGTTTGCCGGCAGCGTACATTTTTTCGGCTTCGGCCAGGATATCCCTATGGCGCACGTCCATGTCGATGTCAGACACGCCGCGCCGGGCGCGCTCGTTGGAACCGTCGAGCTGCAACGCCTCCAGATAGGAATTGCGCGCTTCCTTGGTATCGCCGGCCGAACGCTGCTCATCGCCTTGCTGTATCAATTTTTTCGTTTCTTCGTCAAGACGGTTGATGTAATCGAGCTTGTACGGCAGGTTGCCGGGATCCTGGCGCATAGCTTCGCGCATGTTGGCGAGTCCCTCGGCGACATGGCCCTCCTTGATCTGGCGCTGGCCGTCCGAGTGCAGCTGCTGTGCCGCGCAACCGGCCAGCGCGCCTATGATCAGCAGCAGCGCAGCCGGACGACGCCAGCTTGTTGACATGGTTTGGATAAGGCGCATTACAGCCCCCCGGAAATCAAAATGGATTGCCGCTGGTTGAGCGGAAGATAGGTCAGGACAATTTCCTTGGCGCTGACGGAATCGATGCGATAGGTTCCTTCCACGGTGTCTCCCGTGGTCACCAGCAATAACTGGTCGTCCTTCGCCAAAAACGCAGTAGGCTTGGCCTGATCCTGCAGCAATCCGACAAAATTGAAAGGCATGGGCGGCGCAGTCGGCGGCGGCGGCGGTGGCGGCGGCAACTCCTTGGGCGGAGGTGGCGGCGGCGGCAGCCAGCTGTTGGCGGCAAATAAATTGCTTGCAGCGCTCTGATCCAGGCTGGCCCGCACCGGCGGTGCTATCGTTTTTGGCAGAGCTGCCTCCGCTGCGCCCGGCTTGCTGTTCCCCGCTTGATGATTGCCTGCGGTTCGCGTCACCGGCTCAATCACCCCGGATTCGGCAGAGCCGCCCGAAAACACCATGGCGCCATAGGAAACCAGCGCACCGGCAACCAGCACCAGTCCTATTTGCCGCCGTGAGAATCGGTTGCGCATGTCAGGCTCCGCGGTAGACAAAAGTGAAATGGATCCGCGCATCCTGGATCGTGCTGTTCACCGCGGCGCGTTCGATATGCAGTTCGGCCAGCGATGCATTGGGAATGGCATTGAGCACGCCGGCAATAAAGCCGCGCAAGGTGTCGTAGCTGGCTTTTACCGGCAGCACTACCTCATAGCTGATGAAGGCCGCGCCCTGCGCATCCGACATGTGATACTCGCCCTTGACCAGATCGAGCTTGGCCAGCTGCGCTTGCTCCATCAGGCGCCGCAGATCGCCCGCATTGCGGTCGATCGTCGGAAACCATGCGGTAAAGCGCAGCAGCTGCTCGCTGGTTTTCGGCTGGATCCGATGTTCGAGCCGGGCCCGGTTCAGATCGACCAGCGCGGCGCCGGTCTGCAGCTTGATCTCGCCGGCATTCTTTTCCCAGCGCGGCGCGACCGCGAGAGCAATTATCAAAGTGAGGGCCAGCATCAAGATGCCCGCTGCGCCGGGCCAGCCGATGCGGCGCGCAAGCGCATAACGCAGCGCCAGCGCCATTGAGCTCATGCGGTTCATCGCTCCTCCCAATGCGCCTGGATTTGAAAGCGGACCGGCGAGCCGGGCTGGGTTTGTATCTGGTGCGAAGTCAGGATGACGCGCTGCAGGCCCGGCTGGTCCTGGAGATAGGACAGGTAATCCAGCATGGTGGCAAGATCCTTCGCCTCGCCGACCAGATGCAATTGCCGGCGTGAAGCGACCGGCTCCACCGACAGCAAGGCTACATGCTCCATCGGCGCCGATTCGAGCACTTTGAGCAGGCGATCCCAAGGCGTGTTCAACTGGCCGGCGATCTGCGCCGCGTTCTTAAAATTCTGCAACTCGGCGGGCGTGACCTTGGCGCCAACCTGGTCGGCATTCTTGACCGAATGGAGGCGCAGCACCATGGCGTCATACACGGTCTGCTGGGTCTTGCGCGCGCTGTAAGCCGACGACAGCTGCACGCCCGCATAGACGCTTGCCACGGCGCCCGCCACCAGGAGCGCCACACCGATCGACGGCAACTTGCGACGCTCGGTGGAAAAATCCAGATCCAGTTTTTGAAGAGAGGCCATGGCATTTGGCTCCTAGGCGAAATTCGAGGCCAAACCGGGCGCTGCATCGGCAGCCGCCGCCGTCTCCGGGCGCGACGGCAGGCGCTGCCAGCGGCTGCTTGCCGCGGCCGGGATATCGCCTATGTCGGCATCGAAATAGATCGGCAATCCAGCGTAGTCCGGCACGCACAGGCGGCGGCAAAATGCCTCGCAGCTGTCGCTCAAGGCGGGCCAGTCATTTTCCGATAAGCGTTCGGCGGCAAGCGCTTGCCATTTGCCATCCCGCAGCCAGCCGAGCATCAAAGCGCTGCCGCGCAAACGCGCCAATAGCGCGCTGTCGTTCTTGTTGCGCGCAAAGTAGCCGTTCCAGAACGCCGCGAAGCCCGGCTCCAGCCGGTTCAGGCGGCATCCGGCATCGTCGCAGGCCAGCCTGATCGCATCCGTCAGGGCTGCCGGCATGCCGCACACCACCGCGCTCAAGCCATCCAGCTGGACCGAACAGCGCATCTCCAGCGAACCGGCATCGAGGCCCAAGGTATCGGCCATGCCAAACGCAGCCAGGCGATCCAGCTCGGCCGGCGGCAGGCGGCGTGCATCGATAGTCAGTACGTCGTAGTGAACCAGGGTGTCTGCCACTTCGACATTCAGCCTGGAGGCTTGATACACGGCGCGCTCCGATCTGCCGCGCAACTGCGGCAAGATGTCGCGAATCGCCTTGCCGATGCCATCGTATGCGCCGGGCGCGCCGTCAGGCCTGGCGACCGGCACGACGATGCCGTCCCGCCGCAGGCCGGCTTCTGGCATCGGCGCCGTCACTTGATGCGGTTCGACCACGATTTGCAGCGGCTTATTCCACAGGCGTAACACGATTGATCTCCTCAAGAGTGGTCATGCCGGCCGCCACCAGGGCAACCGCCGCTTCGCGCAGCGTTTTCAGGCCGTTCTGGCGGGCGGCATGCTTGATCTTGGAAATGGCGGCGCGCTCCACCATCAAATCGCGCAACGTGTCGTTCAGCGAAAGCGTCTCCGCGATCGCGCGCCGGCCCTTGAATCCGCTGCCGCGGCAGTGCGCGCACCCTACTCCGTGCTTGAAATCGAAACTGGCCAGCGCCATGGGGGAAGTGCCCAGGCCCGAGCGCAGCATCAGTTCCTTGTCAGGGTGATCGTCGGCGACGCACATCGGACAATTGATGCGCACCAGCCGTTGCGCCAGGATGCCGTTGAGGGCGGAGACGAAACTGTAGGAATCGACGCCCATGTTGGTGAAGCGCCCGATGACGTCGAACACGTTGTTGGCATGCACGGTGGTGAACACCTGATGGCCGGTAAGCGCCGCCTGCACCGCGATTTGCGCGGTTTCCGGATCGCGTATTTCACCCACCATGATTTTGTCAGGATCGTGGCGCAGTATCGAACGCAATCCGCGCGCAAAGGTCAGTCCTTTTTTCTCGTTGACCGGGATTTGCAGCACGCCGGACAGCTGGTATTCGACCGGATCCTCGATCGTCACGATCTTGTCGAGGCCGGTATTGATTTCCGTGATTGCCGCATAGATGGTGGTGGTCTTGCCGCTGCCGGTAGGCCCAGTCACCAGCAGCAAGCCGTAGGGAAGCTGCGACAGCCGGCGCACGAATTCCTTGGCCGGCTCGGCGAAGCCCAGGGTTTCCAGGCTCAAGGTTTGCAGTTCGCCCGACAAATGATAGCGGTCCAGCACCCGCAATACGGCATCCTCGCCGAACAGATTGGGCATGATCGAGACGCGCAGGTCGATTTCGCGCCCTTCGGCCAGCACTTTGAAGCGGCCGTCCTGAGGAATCCTGCGCTCCGCAATGTCGAGTTCGGAAATCACCTTGATGCGCGACAGCACCTGGTTCGCCAGATCGCTGCCGTCCAGGCGCTTGATCACGCTCAGGACGCCATCCAGCCGGTACTTGATGTTCAAGCCCTGCGGCTGGGTTTCGAGGTGGATATCGCTGGCGCCGGCGCGCAGTGCGTCATAGATGGTCGAATTGACCAGGCGCACGATGGTGCTCTCGGTGCTGCTGATGTCTTCGATCGAGATCGACAATGCGCTGTGGTCAGTCGCGTTGACGGTATCGGCAATGCCTACCGAATCCATCGCCCGCACTGTTTTCTCGATGACGGCCAGATAAGAGCGCACGTCGCCGGCGGTGGCGATGCCCCAGCTGACCGGCTGCTCGGCGCGGCTGCGCAAACGCGCGTTGATCCAGGCGCGGGTGCGCACATCCAAAGGATCCGTGGTCACCAGCAGCAATTCGCCCGCGGGTTCGATAAACGCCACGCACAGGCGCTTGCCGGCCTCGATGAACGACAGCAATTCAAAATCCGGCTTGAGCTGCCGCATCATCGCCATCGTCACCGGCCGCATCCTGAAGTAAGCCGCGGCTTCCGCAAGATAGGCGGCGGCATCGTCGCCGAAGCCCTCCGCAATCTGTTCGATGGTCTGCTGCGTGGAGCCGGTCTGCCCCTGTATCTCGCGGATGGACTCCGCATCCAAGGCGTTCCTGGCGGGGCGGAAAGCGGGGCTGTAGACGTTGTCCATGGCAGTCACTGAATACTGGATGCAAGGTCGAAAATCGGCAAATACATGAGCACCACGATGGCGCCGATAACGAGGCCGATGCACAGCATCAGCACCGGCTCGAACAAGCGTGTCGCCACATCGATGGCGCGGCTCAGGGTTGCCTCCTGAAAAGCGGCGATACGCGCCAGGATCTCGGCCAGCTTGCCGGTGCGTTGCGCCACCATCAGCATGCGCAAGGCCACCGGATCGGCCAGGCCGACCAGCTGCAGGGCCGGGCCGATAGCACACCCCTCCCGGATCGACGCCACCGCGTGGACCAGCTTGCGGTTGTCTTCCGGCGTCAGCAGCGAGCCGCACATGTCGAACGCGCGGACGACGGGAATGCCGCCCTCGATCAGCATGCCGCTGGTACGATAAAACTGGGCGTGGCGGAACATCCTGATCAGCGGCCCGACGATGGGCAGGCGCTGCAAGACAGGCAGGTTCCAGCCCGCACGCGAAGCATGGCGGATCGCCCAGATCAGCGCCAGGAAGGCGCCGATAAACACGGCGGCGACCAATTGCGGATGGGCATGGATGGTTTTGCCGAGCTGGATCAGGATCTGCGAAGCAAACGGGATCTCGCCCCGGGTAGACTCAATCAAGGTAGAGAATTTCGGCACCACCACAGCCAGCAGAAACAACACCACCAGCGACCCTACCCCCAGCAGCATCAATGGGTAGACTGCCGCCCCCAGCGCCTTGGAGCGGATCGTGCGCAGGGTTTCGAAATTGGCGGAATAACGGCGCAATGCAGCCGCCATGTCGCCGGTCTGCTCGCTGGCGGAGATGCTGGCAACCAGCAGTTGCGGAAAGACATCGGGCCGCTCGCCCATCACCGCGGAGAAGTTGCGGCCCTCCTTCAGCGCCTGCACCATTTTTTCGAATACGCGCCGGGTTTCCGCAAGGCGCTCTTTTTCGGCCAGGGTTTCAAGGGCGTCGATGATTCCGAGCCCCGCATCCAGCAGCGACGCCAGCTCGTGCGCGAACAGGGCGATGTCCAGGCGTGTGCGGGTAACGCTGACAGCGCCGCGGCCGCCCCAGGAAAAACTGTTGCGATGCGGTGTGCAGGAAAGGACGCGCAGGCCTTCCCTTTCGGCGAGCCGGGTTGCCGCCGCCGCATCGACGGCGGCTAAGCGCAGCGAGCGCATCGCGCCAGCCTGGGCTTTGGCCACAATGTCGAATTCAGTGACGCGAGCGACGGGCGCAGTGTTCATGGCGGCTCCCTAGTTAGACATCCAGTTGCCGACATCAGCGTTCTCGCCTGTGCCGCCGGGTTGCCCGTCTGCGCCCAGGGTGCTCAAGTCCAGCTCGCCGTGATCGCCAGGCGATTTGTAGATATAAGGACGGCCCCATGGGTCCATCGGCACAGCCTTTTTAAGATACGGCCCCTGCCATTTTTCTTCGTTGCCAGGCTTTACAAAAAGGCTGTCGAGGCCTTCATCGGTAGTAGGGTAATGCCCTACGTCAAGCCGGTATTGATCGAGCGCCTTCTCCAGCGACACAATCTGGGCACGCGCGATCTTGGTATTGGATTTGCCGATCTGGTCGAAATAGCGGGGAGCGACCATCCCGGCGAGAAGGCCGATGATGACGATGACGACGAGCAGTTCAAGCAGCGTGAAACCTGCGCGCCGTTGGTTAGGGGCCGGCGCAGGATGCTCCAAACAGGCGGCAGCGAGACGCGTCATTATTATTCTCCCTAGGCCGGCGTATGGTATTTTTTTCGACGGTTCTTCTGTGCTTGAATTTTTAGAAGACCCTGCGAGACCGACCCCTATGCTCTGTAGATTACTACGGCTTGTCTTAAAAGCTACTGGGTATATTCCCTCCATTTAGGGGGTGCATGGGTAGTTATCCTCAACCCGGCAAACGACCCTGCTTTCCGCAATGAAGCACCCCCGAAAAAGCACCTGGAAACGCTTCGCGTTTACCATCGCCGCGCTTTGCAAGGTAGGACAATCAAGTAGCTGAAGACCAGCCCCCCGCAACCGTGAATATTCTCTTCAAGCAACCAATAAAAATCGGAGAGCGATTGCTGTTGAAGTTGAAGTTGCTTTTGAAGTTGAAGTTGCTTTTGAAGTTGAAGTTGCTTTTGAAGTTGCGGTTGCTTTTGAAGTTGCGGTTGCTTTTGACGTTGCTTTTGAATTCCGCATGGAGACGTTGCCAAATCCGGCGCGTGTCAGCCGGGAATTGTGGGGAAAGATGTTTGAGCCGAAGGCGAGTTGCTTTCCCCACCCGGCTGACACGCGCCG
>NZ_JAGQEE010000009.1 GCF_018304945.1 Collimonas humicola
AGCGAGTTGGTACCACCCCTTCCCATCCCGAACAGGACCGTGAAACGACTTTGCGCCGATGATAGTGCTGCAACCAGTGTGAAAGTAGGTCATCGTCAGGCTTTTATTAAAAAACCCTCTAAGCTTAGCGCTTAGAGGGTTTTTGCTTTGCGCAAAAATCCTGTGCTTCCCCTCATCTTCTGCAATTTCGGCATTCCCGCAAGAAAACTACTGTGTTTTTAACCAGTTGTCCTGTATGATTCATTGATTCACATTAAGGCCATACTGCGATGATAGGTCGTCTTTCAGGCATTCTGCTCGAGAAAAATCCACCCCAACTGCTGATCGACTGCAACGGCGTCGGTTACGAGGTCGGGGTGCCGATGAGCACTTTCTACAATCTGCCGGGACTCGGCGAAAAAATCGCTTTGCTGACGCATTTGGCAATACGCGAAGATGCTCACGTGCTGTACGGTTTTGGCACAGCCGAAGAACGGAATGTCTTCAAGCAGTTGATCAAGATCAGCGGCGTCGGTGCCCGTACAGCGCTTTCGATCTTGTCCGGCATGTCAGTGCAGGATCTTGCCCAGGCCGTCACCTTGCAGGAAGCCGGACGGCTGACCAAAGTGCCAGGTATCGGCAAGAAAACCGCGGAACGCCTGCTGCTGGAGTTGAAAGGCAAGCTGGGCGCGGATCTGGGGCCGGTTGGCAGCCCTCATGGCAGCGATGCCAGCGGCGATATTCTTAATGCCCTGATCGCGCTCGGCTATTCGGACAAGGAAGCCATGCTGGCGCTCAAGCAGCTGCCGCCTGATGCGACCGTGTCGGAAGGTATCAAACTGGCACTGAAAGCGCTCTCCAAGCTGTAGGGGGGCGGCACAATGCAGGATGATTTGTCTTTTATTGGCGTAGCGTGGTTTTTTTATATATTTAATCGCCGCACACTGGCTACAATCCGAACATGAGTATCCAAACCGACGATTTCACCGAACAGCGCATCATTTCCGCCACGCCGGCATCGCCGAACGAAGAGGCGATCGAACGCGCCTTGCGGCCGAAGCAGCTGGACGAGTACGTCGGCCAGGAAAAAATACGCGATCAGCTGCAGATATTCATCACCGCCGCGCGCCAAAGGCGCGAGGCGCTCGATCACACTTTGTTGTTTGGTCCTCCGGGTCTGGGCAAGACTACGCTGGCGCACATCATCGCGCGTGAAATGGGCGTCAATCTGCGCCAGACTTCCGGTCCGGTGCTGGAGCGCGCCGGCGACCTGGCGGCGCTGCTGACCAACCTGGAAGCCAATGACGTCTTGTTCATCGATGAGATTCATCGCTTGTCGCCGGTGGTGGAAGAAATCCTGTATCCGGCGCTGGAAGATTATCAGATAGATATCATGATCGGCGAAGGTCCCGCCGCACGCTCGGTACGCCTCGACCTGCAGCCTTTCACCCTGGTAGGCGCGACCACGCGGGCCGGGATGCTGACCAATCCCTTGCGCGACCGTTTCGGGATCGTCGCCCGTCTCGAATTCTATACGCCGCAGCAACTGGGCAAGATCGTTACCCGCAGCGCCTCTCTGCTGGGCGCGCCCATCATGGATGACGGCGCTTTCGAGATCGCCAAGCGCAGCCGCGGTACGCCGCGCATCGCCAACCGCCTGCTGCGCCGCGTGCGCGATTACGCGGAAGTCAAAGGCAACGGTGAAATCACCAAGGCGATGGCCGACGCCGCACTGGTGATGCTGGATGTCGATCCCGTCGGTTTCGATGTCATGGACAGGAAACTGCTGGAGGCAGTGCTGTTCAAATTCGGCGGCGGCCCGGTCGGCCTGGACAACCTGGCGGCGGCGATAGGCGAGGAACGCGACACGATTGAAGACGTGCTGGAACCGTATCTGATCCAGCAGGGTTATCTGCAACGGACGCCGCGCGGCCGCATTGCGACACCCGCGGCTTATGCGCATTTTGGCGTCAGCGCGCCGAGAACCGGGCCGAACGGCGAGCTGTGGGGGCAAAATTAACGTCTCCTCAGTCACCGATGGAGCAACGCCGGCGCCCGCCGCCATGCAGATCTGGGTTGACGGCGATGCTTGTCCGAACGTTATCAAGGAAATCCTGTATCGGGCAGCTGAGCGCCTGCAGATTACAGTGACGCTGGTGGCCAACAAATTATTGCGCGTGCCGCCTTCGCGCTTCATCAAGGCCGTGCAGGTGCCTGCCGGCTTTGATGTCGCCGACAATGAAATTGTTCGATTATTGCAGGCCGGAGACCTGGTCATCACTGCGGATATTCCGCTGGCCGCCGATGTCCTGGCAAAAGGCGGCAAAGCGCTGAATCCACGGGGCGAGTTTTACACCAAGGACAACATCCAGCAGCACCTGACGATGCGTAATTTCATGGAGGAGTTACGCGGCAGCGGCGTCGAAACCGGCGGTCCGACGACCTTCAGTCAAGGCGACCGCCATTTGTTCGCATCACAGCTTGATCAGTTTTTGCAGAAATCGCAAATTCGATGATCGCTGCTAATCGCGGCTGATAGCCGCATATGCGCGGGCATCGTGCCGTCCCGCGATGCAGGTGTCGAAATGCCAATATTTCGCTGCTTGTGTAAAAATTAAACGTCACAGACAATACGATAGTCTTCACTAATAGTGTGCAAGTCAACCATGCTTATGTCTACCAAAGCTAACCGTTATGCCCATCAGCTTTTGGACGCGCGAGCGCAAGCCAAACTGGTGCCCCTGTTGTCCCAAGCCGACGCCCTGTCAGTGATGGATGGCTATGAGATCGGCAAGCGGATCCTCGATGCCAGCATCGGCCAGGGTTCCAATCCGGTCGGACGCAAGCTCGGATTCTGCAACCGCAATATCTGGCAGAAATACGGCATTGCCGAATCGATCAGCGCACCGATCTGGGCGCATATATTCGACACCACGGTGCGCTACGCTGAAGACAATCGCGGCATCCAGAGCCTGGAAGGGGCGGTGCAGCCGCGCATTGAGCCGGAAGTGGTTTTCAGCCTCGGCAGGACGCCGGCGCCCGACGCCAGCCTGGAAGAAATTGCCGATTGCATCGAGTGGATGGCGCACGCCTTCGAAATCGTCGTCTGCCCATTCCCTGACTGGAAGTTTGAAGCGGTCGATGCCATTGCGGCATTCGGCCTGCATGGCACTCTGATCGTCGGCGAACCGCATGTATTGTCGAGCGCGACCCGGCGCAACCTGGCCAGCATGCTGGCCAACGCCAGCGTTTCGCTTTCTTGCTGTACGGAGGATTCGGTCACCCTGTGCGGCGCCGGGTTCGGCAGCGATGTGCTGGACAGCCCGGTGCACGCCTTGTGGCATCTGCACCAGGTGCTTAACGCCCATCCTGAATTCACGCCTTTGCATGCCGGCGAGATCATCACCACCGGCACCTGGACCGATGCTTATCCGGTACAGGCGGGCCAGACCTGGGTCACGGCGTTTTCCGGCATCGCCTTGCCGGGACTGACGGTGTCGTTCGTGTAGGCGACGCCGTCTGGATATTTGCATTGGCAGCGCTATCAGCCTGTCGACCTGTCAATATCCGTCAACGCCAGCAAATAAAAAATGCCGTTCAGCGTAAAGCTGGAACGGCATTTTTTTCAGCGTCGCGGGACGCAAAATGATGCGAACAGAACTTATTCCTGACGCAGCCAGGTTTGCGTACGGCCCAGCATCGGCACGCCGATATAGCCGCGTACGTCCAGTTTCGCGCCATTGTCCTGCAGCGTCATCTTGCTCTTGTAGACCTTGCCGTTGTCCGGATCGAGAATCTTGCCGCCGTTGTATTCGCCGCCATCCTTTTGCATGCCGGTGATGATGGTCATCCCGAGGATAGGTTGATCCTTCAGCTCGCCTTCGCATTTGACGCACTTCGGATTCTGGTCCTGGTCTGGATCGCGCAGCAGTTTTTCGATCTTCCCGCTGAGGACGCCGTTGGATTCGGTGATGCGTATCAGTGCCTTTGGCTTGCCGGTGTGGTCATCGATGTTCTTCCACAGGCCCACCGCCGAACTGGCGCCCTGGGCAAAGGCGCCTCCGGCCAGCAAGGCGCTGCCGGCGATTGCAGTCATTACAAGGCGCATCAAAAGTTTGTTCATGCATCGTCTCCTGGTATCTGTTGTCTGCGGCGCCGGCCGCAGTAGCGCCAGCCGGCGTCATCCTATTTTTAAGAAATCAAGATACTTTTAATTTTGCAAACTGTTCGCGCAATTTTTCGAGGGTCCCCGAAAAATTTACCAAGCGTTCCCGCATCTGTGCAACCACCTGTGCCGGTGCTCTTGCCACAAAGCTTTCATTGCCCAGCTGAGTCTCGGCTTTCGCCATCTCACCCTCGATACGAGTGATTTCCTTACCCAAACGTTCCCGTTCAGCTGCAACATCAATTTCTACTTTGAGCAGCAGCTTAGCATCGCCGACTATCGAGACCGGCGCGGGCGATTCGGGTAGAGTCTCTACTACTTGCACTTCTGATAATTTTGCCAGCGCCTGCAGATACGGTGCAAACGACAGCAAGGTTGCCTGCTGTTCAGCGGAGCCTGCAATGATCAGCGGCACTCGCAGCGCAGGAGACAATTGCATTTCGCCGCGCAGGTTGCGGCATGCGTCGGTCAGCGACTTCAGCTGGGTCATCCAGGCTTCCGCGCTTTCATCGATTTTTTCCAGGTTCGCTTCCGGATAAGGCTGGCGCATGATGGAATCGCCGGCCGGATCCAGCGTCTTGCCGGTCAGCGGCGCCACGCTTTGCCACAATGCCTCGGTGACGAACGGGATGATCGGATGCGCCAGGCGCAGCACTACTTCCAGCACGCGCAGCAAGGTGCGGCGGGTAGCGCGCTGCTGTGCTTCGTTGCCTTGCTGGATCTGCACCTTGGCCACTTCCAGGTACCAGTCGCAGTATTCATCCCAGACGAATTTATAGATGGCCGAAGCGATATTGTCGAAACGGTAGTCGGCAAAACCTTTGGCGACTTCGGCTTCGGTGCGCTGCAGGAGCGAAACGATCCAGCGGTCGGCTTGCGAGAATTGCAGGTTTTCCTTGTCGCACACGCCTGGCGTATGGCCTTCGAAACCGCAGTCCTTGCCCTCGGTATTCATCAGCACGAAGCGGGTGGCGTTCCATAGCTTGTTGCAGAAGTTGCGGTAGCCGTCGCAGCGGCCGAGATCGAAGTTGATGTTGCGGCCGAGCGTCGCCAGCGAAGCGAAGGTGAAGCGCAGCGCATCGGTGCCGAAGGCTGGAATGCCGTCTGCGAATTCCTTGCGGGTCGCCTTGGCGATGCTGTCCGCCTGCTTGGGATTCATCAGGCCGACGGTACGCTTGGCGACCAGGTCTTCGAGCGCGATGCCGTCGATCAGGTCGATAGGGTCGAGCGTATTGCCCTTGGACTTGGACATTTTCTGGCCGTTGCCGTCGCGCACGAGGCCGTGCACATAGACGGTCTTGAACGGCACCTTGCCGGTGAAGTGGGTGGTCATGATCACCATCCGCGCCACCCAGAAGAAAATGATGTCGAAACCCGTGACCAGCACCGACGACGGCAGGAACATCTTGTAGTCCGGCGTTTCCTCCGGCCAGCCCAGGGTCGAGAACGGCACCAGCGCCGATGAGAACCAGGTATCGAGCACGTCGTCGTCGCGCCTCAGCGCGCCGGTATAACCGGCAGCGGCGGCCTTGGCCTGCGCTTCCGCTTCATTGCGGGCGACATAGATCTTGCCGTCGTCGGCATACCAGGCCGGGATCTGATGGCCCCACCACAGCTGGCGCGAAATGCACCAGTCCTGAATATTGTTGAGCCACTGGTTGTAAGTGTTGTTCCAGTTCTCCGGAATCATCTGGATTTCGCCGTTGGCGACTTTTTCCAGCGCCACTTCGGTAATCGATTTGCCCGGGAAGTGCGTGCCTTCCGGCGCCGGCTTGCTCATCGCCACGAACCACTGGTCGGTCAGCATCGGTTCGATCACCACGCCGGTGCGATCGCCGCGCGGCACCATCAGCTTGTGCGGCTTGACCGATTCCAGCAAACCTTGGGCATCCAGGTCGGCAACCATCTGTTTGCGCGCCACGAAGCGATCCATGCCCTGGTATTGGACTGGCGCGTTTTCATTGATCTTGGCATCCAGCGACAGGATGGAGATTTGCGGCAGCTGGTGCCGCTGTCCCACCGCATAGTCGTTGAAGTCGTGCGCCGGCGTGATTTTTACGCAACCAGTGCCGAATTCCTTGTCGACATAGCTGTCGGCGATGACCGGAATTTCGCGGTCGGTCAGCGGCAGCTTGAGCATCTTGCCGACCAGGTGGATATAACGCTCGTCAGTCGGATCGACCGCCACGGCAACGTCGCCCAGCATGGTTTCCGGACGCGTGGTGGCAACCGTCAGATGGCCGCTGCCGTCGGCGAACGGATAACGGATGTGCCACATCGAACCGTCTTCTTCTTCCTGCGCCACTTCCAGTTCCGAAATGGCGGTGCCCAGCACCGGATCCCAGTTGACCAGGCGTTTGCCGCGATAGATCAGGCCTTGCTCGAACAGGCGCACAAACACTTCCACCACGGTGCCGGACAGCTTGTCGTCCATCGTGAAGTATTCGCGGCTCCAGTCGGTGGAAGCGCCCATGCGGCGCATCTGGCCGGTAATGGTGGAGCCGGATTTTTCCTTCCATTCCCAGACCTTTTCGACGAATTTCTCGCGGCCGAGGTCGTGGCGCGATACCTTCTGCGCATCGAGTTGTCGTTCGACCACGATTTGCGTGGCGATGCCGGCGTGATCGGTGCCGGGAATCCATGCCGTGTTATAGCCGCGCATCCGATGATAACGGGTCAGGCCATCCATGATGGTCTGGTTGAAGGCGTGCCCCATGTGTAGCGTGCCGGTCACGTTGGGCGGCGGCAACTGAATACTGAAGGATGGCTTGTCGGCGTCGGTGGTGGCGGTGTAGTACCCGCGCTTTTCCCATTCCGTACGCCAGAATTGTTCAATCTCGGCAGGGTCGAAAGACTTGGCTAATTCCATGATTTATTGGGGTTCTTTGCTAAAGCGATCTAAAACGATGATTATAAAGTACGCAGCCGGATGGCTCCTAACATTGACGGCCGGGAGGCATGGTTTTTTGACGTAGAGACAATTGTGTGGACGGATTTGCCACGGAAGCCGGTCCCTATACTTGATCCGGGATAGGGAAACCTGGATTTTCGATATACCGCGAGCCGCTTGCGGGTGTAAAATCCTTTCCGCTGTCCTTGGAATCAAACGCCGGGGCGGCACAACGCTAGGGGTCCTGATTGCTGAAATATCAATGCAATCGGGTGAGAAATACCCTCGAACCTGATCTGGGTAATGCCAGCGAAGGGAAGCTGTCGAGAATGTTGTCGGCCGATTTACCGCTTTTTGCTGTGATCCCACCGTCAGGCTCGAAAACTCCTTTGCTGGCTCCAAGCCATGAAATACAAGCAAAGGAGCCAATATGAACGCCAACCCAAAATTCCTGTCCGCCACTGCTACGGTGGATGAAGCTGCCATCCATCCTCTGCCGAATTCGCGCAAGATCTATATCACCGGCTCGCGTCCCGACATTCGCGTGCCGATGCGCCAGATCAGCCAGTCCGATACGCCGGCTTCATTCGGCGCAGAAAAGAATCCGCCGATCTACGTCTATGACACCTCGGGACCGTACAGCGATCCTGACGTCAAGATCGATATCCGCTCCGGCCTGGCGACTCCGCGGCTGCCATGGATCATGGAACGCGACGACACCGAAGAATTGCCGGGCCCTAGCTCGGAATACGGCATCGAACGCCTGAACGATCCGAAGCTGGCGGAACTGCGCTTCAACCTGCACCGCAAGCCGCGCCGCGCCAAGGCCGGCAAGAACGTCTCGCAGATGCATTATGCGCGCCAAGGCATCGTCACGCCGGAAATGGAATTCGTCGCGATCCGCGAAAACATGCGCCGCAAGGAATACCTGGAAGAGCTGAAAGCCTCCGGTCCGATGGGCAACAAGCTGGCCGACCTGATGGGACGCCAGCATCCGGGGCAGTCGTTCGGCGCCTCGCTGCCGGCGGAGATCACGCCGGAATTCGTGCGCGATGAAATCGCCCGCGGCCGCGCCATCATTCCCGCCAACATCAACCACCCGGAAATCGAACCGATGATCATCGGCCGCAATTTCCTGGTCAAGATCAACGCCAATATCGGCAATTCCGCGGTGACCTCGTCGATCGGCGAAGAAGTCGAAAAGATGACCTGGGCGATCCGCTGGGGCGGCGACAACGTCATGGACCTGTCGACCGGCAAGCACATCCACGAAACGCGCGAATGGATCATCCGCAATTCGCCGGTGCCGATCGGCACCGTGCCGATCTACCAGGCACTGGAAAAGGTCAACGGCAAGGCCGAAGACCTGACCTGGGAAATCTTCCGCGATACCTTGATTGAGCAAGCCGAGCAGGGCGTCGACTATTTCACCATCCACGCCGGCGTGCGCCTGCAATACGTGCCGATGACCGCCAAGCGCCTGACCGGCATCGTCAGCCGCGGCGGTTCCATCATGGCCAAATGGTGCCTGGCGCATCACCGTGAATCGTTCCTGTATGACCACTTCGAAGACATCTGCGAAATCATGAAAGCCTACGACGTCAGCTTCAGCCTCGGCGACGGCTTGCGTCCGGGTTCGATCTATGACGCCAACGACGAAGCGCAGCTGGGCGAACTGAAGACCCTGGGCGAACTGACCCAGATCGCCTGGAAGCACGATGTGCAAGTGATGATCGAAGGTCCGGGCCACGTGCCCATGCACCTGATCAAGGAAAACATGGACCTGCAGCTGGAACAGTGCCACGAAGCGCCGTTCTACACGCTCGGACCGCTGACCACCGACATCGCGCCGGGCTACGACCACATTACTTCCGGCATCGGCGCCGCTACCATCGGCTGGTACGGCACGGCCATGCTGTGCTACGTCACGCCAAAGGAGCATCTGGGCTTGCCGAACAAGGTCGATGTCAAGGACGGCATCATCACCTACAAGATCGCGGCGCACGCAGCCGATCTGGCCAAGGGGCATCCGGGTGCGCAGATCCGCGACAATGCATTGTCGAAAGCGCGCTTTGAATTCCGCTGGGAAGACCAGTTCAACATCGGTCTCGATCCGGACAAGGCGCGTGAATTCCATGACGAAACCTTGCCCAAGGATTCGGCCAAGGTGGCGCATTTCTGCTCGATGTGCGGCCCGCATTTCTGCTCGATGAAGATCACCCAGGAAGTGCGCGAATACGCTGCCGCGCAGGGCATTTCCGAGATCGCCGCGCTCAAGCAGGGGATGGAAGTGAAAGCCATCGAGTTCGTCAAGAACGGCGCGGAAATCTATAGCAAGCAGTGAGGCTGTGATGGAAATCGTACTCAACGGTGCGCCGCATCCGCTGACTGAGGGCGAGAGCCTGCAGCAGCTGATCGTGGCGCTGGAGCTGGCCGGCAAGGCGGTGGCGGTGGCGGTCAACCGGCAGGTGGTGCCGGCCCGCCTGTGGCCGCAGCGCATCTTGCAGCCTGAAGACAAGGTTGACGTCGTACGCGCTATCGGCGGAGGGTAATCCACCTCCATAAACCTGCTGCGCGACTCAATCTCTGGACTGCGAAGATCACCGTACTTTCGTACGGCTGCGCTTCTCGCCCAGACCTTGACCTGTCAGCGCAGCTGAGGCTACGGTTTCTGGAGGCGGCACAAAGCCATTTGGACGCGCACTTGAAATCATAGGAAATCTTTTAAAGGATTTGTCATGAATCTGAATTCTTCCCTCGAAACGGGACAAGCAGACACCGGCCTGACTATTGCCGGCAAGACCTACAGCTCGCGGCTGCTGGTCGGCAGCGGCAAGTACCGCGACCTGGAACAGACCCGCGCCGCCACCGAAGCCAGCGGCGCGGAAATCATCACGGTGGCGATCCGCCGCGTCAATATCGGACAGGATCCCAACGCGCCGAATTTACTGGATGTTGTGCCGCCGTCGCGCTACACGATATTGCCCAATACAGCGGGTTGCTATACGGCGGCTGACGCGGTTTATACGCTGCAGCTCGGGCGTGAACTGCTGAACGGTCACAAGCTGGCCAAGCTGGAAGTGCTGGGCGACGAGCGCACGCTGTTTCCGAACATGCCGGAAACGCTGAAAGCGGCGGAAGCGCTGGTCAAGGATGGTTTCGACGTCATGGTGTATTGTAGCGACGATCCGATCCAGGCCCGCATCCTGGAAGAGATCGGCTGTGTCGCGGTGATGCCGCTGGCGTCGCTGATCGGTTCCGGCATGGGCATCCTGAACCCCTGGAATCTGTCGCTGATCATCGAGCAAGCCAAGGTGCCGGTGCTGGTCGATGCCGGCGTCGGCACTGCATCGGATGCAGCGATTGCGATGGAACTGGGCTGCGACGGCGTGCTGATGAATACCGCGATTGCCGGCGCCCAGGATCCGATCCGTATGGCGCGCGCCATGCGGCTGGCGATCGAAGCCGGACGCGAAGCCTTCCTGGCAGGCAGGATTCCGAAGCGCTTCGCCGCCTCGCCGTCTTCACCAATGGCCGGACGAGTCAAGTGACTGTCGCTGGCGACATGGGCAGCGGCGCTGTGGCGCCGCCTTGCGTGCTGGTGTTTTCCGGCTCGGATCCGAGCGGCGGCGCCGGCATGCAAGCGGACATTACCGCGATCGCTGCGCTTGGCGCCCATCCGCTGTCGGTCGTCACGGTGCTGACGGTGCAGGACAATGAGCGCGTCTTCGGCGTTTATCCTGTCGCGGCGGAACTGGTGCGGCAGCAGGCGCAGGCGCTGGTCGAGCGCATCGATATTTCCGCGGTCAAGCTGGGCATTGTCGGCAATCGCGCCAATGCGGAAGCGATTGCCGCCATCATCCGCCTGCTGCGTGATCGGCAGCCGGACTTGCCGGTGGTGTTCGATCCGGTGCTGGCGAATGGCCATGGCGACAGCCTGGCCAGCGAGGATCCGATCGCCGCCGTTGCGCCCTTGTTTGAATTGGCCACGGTCATCACGCCGAACCGGCTTGAGGCCGACCGCTTGTGCGGCAGCGAAACCGATCCTGAGCAACAGGCGCGTCTGCTGCTGGAACGCGGCTGCCGGAACGTATTGCTGAAAGGCGGCCACGGTCCGGAGCAGGACCAGGTCTTGAACCGCTGGACCAGCCGGGATCAATCGCGCAGCTGGCGCTGGCCGCGCCTGCCTGGCGAATTCCACGGCAGCGGCTGCACCCTGGCGGCGGCGCTCTCAGCGCTGCTGGCGCAAGGACTCGGGATGGAAGCGGCGATCGCTGCCGCGCAAACCTATTGCCAGCGGACCCTGGCAGCATCGTATTCCATCGCCGCCGGCCAGCGCATACCGAGTCGTACGCTGCCGTTTCTGAACAGATAAAAGGATGAAGCCATGAAAGGTTTGTACATCGTCACGCCCGACTGGGATGACACCGCAAGGTTGCTGGAAGTCAGCGAGCAAGCCTTGCAAGGCGGCGCTGCCTTGCTGCAGTACCGCCACAAGACCGCCGATGCCGCATTGCGCCAGGAGCAGGCAGAAGCCCTGCTGGTGCTGTGCCGGCGCTACCAGCGTCCTTTCATCGTCAACGACTATGTCGAGCTGTGCCTGGCGCTGGATGCCGACGGCATCCACGTCGGCGGCACCGACGCCAGCGTGGCGGAAGTGCGGGCGCGGGTTGGCGCGGACAAGATCGTCGGCGCTTCCTGCTACGGCGATCTGCAACTGGCGCACGCAGCGCAGCGCGCCGGCGCCAGCTACGTCGCCTTCGGCGGCTTTTATCCCTCGCGCGTAAAGAAATATCCGGTGACCACGCCGGTCGACATCATCACCCGCTCGAATGCGGAAATCGCCTTGCCGAATGTGGTGATCGGCGGCATGACGCAAGAGAACGCGGTACCGCTGATCGCTGCCGGGGCCGACATGGTGGCGGCCATCAGCAGCGTTTATCTGGCTGCAGATCCGGTCGCCGCGGCGCGCAGTTTCGCGGCCTTGTTCAACCGCCGATAAGCCGTTTCAGGTTTCCAACAGGCTGCGCAGCATCCAGGCATTCTTTTCATGCAGTTGCATGCGTTGCGTCAGCAAGTCCGCGGTCGGTTCGTCGGCCGCGGCGTCTACCACCGGGAAGATCGACCGGGCCGTGCGCGTCACGGACTCTTGTCCTTGCACCAGCTGCTGGATCATGGCGGCCGCATTCGGCACGCCTTCTTCTTCCGAAATCGAGGTCAGCTTGGCGAACGCCTTGTAGGTGGCCGGCGCCGGATAGCCGAGGGCGCGTATCCGTTCCGCGATCTGGTCCACCGCCAGCCACAGTTCGTTGTACTGGGCCTCGAACATCAGGTGCAGCGTATTGAACATCGGCCCGGTCACGTTCCAGTGGAAATTATGGGTCTTCAGGTACAGGGTGTAGGTGTCGGCCAGCAGTTTGCTGAGGCCGTCGGCGATCTTCTTGCGATCCTTGTCGCTGATGCCGATATCGATGACTGCGACGTTCTTCTTTACCATGGTGCGGCTCCTTCTGACGATGACAGTTGAACGAGAAACTTGCGCCACGATTTTATGTCAATTCGACGCCGGCCAAGAAATCCGAGGATTTTCCGGCGCGGCAGTCTCATTCCCTAACGGGGCCTTAGCTGGCGGCGGCCTGTAAGCGGCGATACATGCCGACGGTCAGCGTGACCGCTGCGAGCGACGCTACGGCGGCAAACAGGAACACGTCGGGATAGCCGAATTTACTCACGATCAAGCCTGCCAGCGGTCCGGTGACGCCCAGCGCCAGGTCCAGGAACACCGAGTAGGCGCCGAGCGCGCTGCCGCGATTGTTGGCCGGCACCAGGTTCACCGCTTCGACGCCGAGCGCAGGAAATATCAGGGCGAAGCCGAAGCCGGTCAGGGCCGCGCCGGCCAGTGCAAAAAATGGCGAACCGGCTTGCCACAGCAGCAGCAGTCCGATCGCTTCTATCGAGAAGCAGACGATCGACACGCGAAAGCCGCCGAAGCGCGAGATGGTATGGGCAAACAGCAGCCGCGCGCCGACGAAGAAGGTGCCGAACAAGGTCAGCGCAAAAGCCGCGTTGGGCCATTGATGGCTGGCATAGAACAAGGTGATGAAGGTAGCGATGGAACCGAAGCCAATCGAACCGAGGGCCAGCCCCATGCCGTGCGGGAAAACCTTGCGCAATACGCGTCCGAACGGCAAATGCTCGCCGCGCACTACCGCCGTCGCCGTTTTCAGGCGCGCCAGCAGGAAGCCGGCGACCGACAGCACTGTCACCGTGGCGCCCACTGCCGCCAGGCCCCAGGCGTGAGAGATCAGCACGCCGAGCGGTGCGCCGATGGCCAGCGCGCCGTAGGTAGCGATACCATTCCAGGAAATCATGCGGGCCGTGTGCTGTGCGCCGACCCGTCCTATGCCCCAGGTAATGGCGCCGGTGCCGACCATGCTCTCGCCGCAGCCCAGCACGAGGCGGCCGGTCAGCAGTATCGCCAGGCTCAGCGCCGGCAGATGGGTGAAGAACGCCGCGATCAGCAGGAACGCGCCGCTGATGCTGCAGCCGATCAGGCCGCGCAGGACCGCGGTCTTGGGGCCGACCGAGTCGGCCATGCGGCCTGCCAGCGGCCGGCTCAGCAAGGTAGCCAGGTACTGCATGCTGATCGCCAGGCCCGCCAGCACCGAGCTGTAACCGAGATCGACGTGGACATAGCCGGGCAGCACCGCCAGCGGAATGCCTATTGCCAGGTAGCAAATAAATGTAAAGAAAGCTGTGGAGACAATGTGGAATGTTACTGCGCTCTCGGACAGCGGCAGGCTGGCGCGGCCGAGACGGACTTCTTCTGACATGATGGGACTTGGTTGGGGTGAGATGGGTACAGAGGCGTTGCTGATGATGCAATGCGGTATTTTACCCTTCCAGCCCGGATGCTGCTGGCACGGGCAATCCGGCCTAAGTTTCAGCCGATATCGCGAGCGATCCTCAGGCAGCCGCGCCCGCAGCTTATAATGTCGGGATGCAAAATCTTCTTCATAACCTCAATCCAGAACAGCTCGCGGCGGTCACCTTGCCTGCGCAGTCCGCACTCATCCTGGCCGGCGCCGGTTCCGGCAAGACGCGGGTGCTGACCACCCGCATCGCCTGGCTGATCCAGACCGGCCAGGTATCGCCGTCCGGCGTGCTGGCGGTGACCTTCACCAATAAAGCCTCGAAGGAAATGATGACGCGCCTGTCGGCGATGCTGCCGATCAATACGCGCGGCATGTGGATAGGGACTTTCCATGGCCTGTGCAACCGCCTGCTGCGCGCGCATTACCGCGACGCCGCCCTGCCGCAGACCTTCCAGATCCTGGATTCGCAAGACCAGCTGTCGGCCATCAAGCGCCTGCTGAAGGCGATGAATGTCGACGATGAGAAATATCCGCCGCGCAACCTGATGTACTTCATCAACGGCGCCAAGGACCAGGGTTTGCGCGCCAATGAAGTCGAAGCCAATGACGATTACAACCGCAAGTTCGTCGAGCTATACGACTTGTACGACCAGCAATGCCAGCGCGAAGGCGTGGTCGATTTTGCCGAGCTGCTGCTGCGCACCTATGAACTGCTGAGCCGCAACCAGCCGCTGCGCGAGCATTACCAGTCGCGTTTCCAGCACATCCTGGTCGACGAGTTCCAGGATACCAACGACTTGCAGTACAAATGGCTGAAGCTGATGGCCGGCCAGCGCGGCGCGGTATTCGCGGTGGGCGACGACGACCAGAGCATCTATGCTTTCCGCGGCGCCAATGTCGGCAACATGACCGCCTTCGAACACGAATTCCGGGTCGAGAACCTGATCAAGCTGGAGCAGAATTACCGTTCGCACGGCCACATCCTGGACAGCGCCAACACCCTGATCGCCAACAACAGCAAGCGTCTCGGCAAGAACCTGCGCACCGATGCCGGCCATGGCGAGCCGGTGCGCATCTACGAAGCCACCAGCGACCTGCAGGAAGCGCAGTGGATCATCGAAGAAACCAAGAGCCTGATCAACGACGGCGCCAGCCGCAGCGAAATCGCCGTGCTGTACCGCTCGAATGCGCAGTCGCGCGTGATCGAACATGCCTTGGTGGCGTCCGGCATCCCGTATCGGGTGTACGGCGGCCAGCGCTATTTCGAACGGGCCGAAGTCAAGCACGCGATCGCCTACCTGCAGCTGATGGATAATCCGCACAACGATTCGGCTTTCCTGCGCGTGGTGAATTTCCCGGCGCGCGGCATCGGCGCGCGCTCGCTGGAACAGTTGCAGGATGCGGCGAAACAATATGGCATTTCCTTGTACGCGGCTGTGCCGTATGTGGCCGGCAAGGCCGGCGCCACGCTCGGTTCCTTCCTCAAGCTGATCGAAGGCGGACGCTTTGAAACCCAGCACCTGCCGTTGCCGGAAATGGTGCAGGTAGTGCTCGACCTGAGCGGCCTGATGCAGCATTACCAGAATGAAAAAGAAGGCGCCGACCGCATCGAGAATCTGGAGCAGCTGGTGAACGCCGCGACCTTGTTTGTCTCGGAAGAAGGATTCGGCATCGATGCGCCGGCCTTGCTCGGCCCCAAGGCGCAAGCGGTATCGGGTGCGTCCATCACGACCGCCGACGGCATCGAGGTATTCGATGCCGATGCGCCGCTGGCCGCGGTGATGTCGCCCTTGTCGGCCTTCCTCTCGCACGCGTCGCTGGAGGCCGGCAACAACCAGGCCCAGGCCGGCGAGGAAGCCTTGCAGCTGATGACGGTGCACTCGGCCAAGGGCCTGGAGTTCGATGCGGTGTTCATCACCGGCCTGGAGGAGGGTTTGTTCCCGCACGAGAATTCGCAGAAGGAAGATGCCGGCGTGGAAGAAGAGCGGCGCTTGATGTATGTCGCTATCACGCGCGCCAAGAAGCGCCTGTACATGAGCTTTTCGCAGACCCGCATGCTGCACGGCCAGACCCGCTACAACATGCGTTCGCGCTTCTTTGACGAGTTGCCGGAAGACGCGCTGAAGTGGCTGTCGCCAAAGGTGCAGCAGCACAGCTGGTTCGCCAATACCAAGTCAGCCTGGGATGAAGCGCCCGAGAAAGCTGCCAACAATATCTCGAAGAATTTCGGCCGGCGCGATATCGGCTGGCGCATCGGCGAGAACGTCGCTCACCTGAAGTTTGGCGAAGGCGTGATCGTCAATATCGAAGGCAGCGGCGGCAATGCGCGCGCCCACATCAACTTCGGCAAGCATGGCATGAAACTGCTGGATTTGAGCGTGGCGAAGCTGGAGAAGGTGGCCTAGGGAAAATCGGGCGGGCTGCTTGCCCGCCCGCTGCTTACTCTTTGACTTCAGCGTCCTGAGGCGGCAAATCTTCTACCGGTTTGCCGAAGACATGGGTATAGGTCGGGTAGAAAGAGCAGTACATCACTACCGTCAGCACTATCGATAGCGGTAACAGGATCATGATTGTCACCGATTGATTGCCAACCACTGCCGCAATCAGTACGCTAACGATGGCAGGCAGCACCACGCCGATGGCGGCCCATGCCAGCCCATATGCGGCGAATGCCTTCATTTCCCGCGAAACCGCAAAGAAGCTGTAGAAAATAGCTTTCATCACCCCCATTCTTTGCCACATGATCAACGGCGCTGCATACCAGAACGCCATCGCCGCCGGAATGTAGACGGCTGCGGCAAACATCATCGCCAGCGATATGTTGGAATCTTGTATTTCCTTCGGCTCGAGCGTGCCCTGGCCGGTGACAGCTTGCCAGAACAGGCCGCCATCCACCAAGCTCGATGCGGCGATGGCGATGATCGCCGCTATCACGTAAAGCACGCCCAGTAACAGCAGGTTCTTCAGGGCCGGCGAGCGGAAGCCGACCAGCAGCAGGTTAGGGTAGACGCGCTTGCCTTGCTCGATATTCACGCAAGCCTGCATGAAAGCCATGGCGAACACCGGCACCAGGACTACCGGCAATATTTGGCCCAGCACCGGGATCTGGAGCAGGTTCAACGCCAGCATCAAGAACATATAGGCCAGGAATAAGGTGGAGAGCTCGGCCGGCTGCTTGCGGAACAGCGCAAACCCCTCCTTGATCCATATCCATCCGGTTTTGGCAGGCAGTTTTTCCATTATTTATTTAATCAGTACAGGTTCGGTGCCGGGTGGGCGACGCGCTGCCGCAGGATCCGCTCGAAGTGGCCGGGATCGTGCGGCGTGAGCATTTCCGCAGCACGCGGCAAGTAAAAGTCATACAGCCGCGACAGCCAGAAGCGCAAGGCGCCGGCGCGCAGCATCGGCTGCCAGGCAGCTTGCTCCGCCGCGCTGAAGGGCCGCACTGCATGGTATGCATCCAGCATGGCGCGTACTCTGGCAATGTCAAGCTGTCCGGTCGCCAGGTCGATGCACCAGTCGTTGACGGTGACGGCCAGGTCGAACAGCCAGGTGTCGCAGCCGGCAAAGTAGAAGTCGAAAAATCCGCTCAGCTGGTCGCCGTTGAACATCACATTGTTGCGGAACAGGTCGGCATGCACCGGGCCGTTGGGCAGCTGGCGATAGGTTTCCGAGGCGGCAAACGCCTCCTGGAACGCCATTTCGTCGCGCAGCAGCTGTTGTCCGTCCGGCGGCAGGTAGGGCAGCACCACCGGCGCGGTTTCGCGCCACCATGGCAGGCCGCGCAGATTCGGTTGCCGGATTGGAAAGTCTTGCGCCGCCAGATGCATTTTCGCCAGCATCGCGCCTACCGCTGCGCAATGGACTGGCGCCGGGGCCATCTGGCAAGCGCCTTCCAGCTTGGTGACGATCGCCGCCGGCTTGCCGTGCAGCGGATTGATGATCTGGTCCTGCTGATTGGCGATCGGCGCCGGCACCAGCACTCCGCGGCGCGCCAGGTGGCGCATCAGTTCCAGGTAAAACGGCAGCTGTTCAAAACTGAGATTCTCGAAGATCGTCAGCACATATTCGCCGCGCTCGGTGTCGATGAAGAAGTTACTGTTTTCGATACCGGATGAAATACCCCTGATGGCGAGTGCCTTGCCTAAGGAAAACGGGGGGATCCACTGGGTGAGATCGTCTAGCGTGACGGGGGTAAATACTGCCATGAGAAAAAACCGGGGAAGACAATGTTCGTCGGAATAAATATGCGGCTAATACACGGCGGTTCCGCGCATTGGCCGCATGGCTGCTTAAGGGAGTGCCGGACTAGTTCTTGGTCGCGGGCAGCGCCGGTGGCGGCAATCCTGCATCGCTGTCGGACTGCACTGCTTCACCCGGCTTGCGGGCTTTCTGGCCCAGGTCGAACTCCTTGACCTGCCATTGCGCGCCACGCGGCGGCGCATCGGTCGGCCCCAAAGTACCGGCCTGCGATGGCGTCTTCACGTAGTAGGTACTGCCGCCGCTCGTGACCTTGACTTCATCAACCCGGCCCTGCTTGCGCGTTTGCGTGATGTTGCCGTTATCTTCACCCGGTTTGCGGATGGTGACAGGCGGCGCTTCGCCTTCTTCCAGTTTTTGCAGCTCCGGCGGCGGCGGGGCAGTGGTCTTGGCGGGCGGCGTCGCTTGCTGGGCGCTTGCCAACAAGGGTGTTGCGAGAGAGGCAAGACAAATTGCCAGCAATGGCCAGACTTTGGATTTATTCATGTGAATTTGGCTACCTTGAGTGGGACAAGACTATGCCTGCATTGTAACAAACCGCTCGGAGCCTGTTGGACTTAAGGGGGGTGAAGCGAAAAAAAAGCTGAGCGAGGACAGATTTTGCCGGCTTCTTGGTCAATAGCGAGCTATTGACCAAGAAGCCGGTGAAATATGACCCGGTCCGGAGGGACCGCTCAGCTATTTTTGCAGCCGATCCCCTTAAGTCTGACAGGCTCCGAGCCCCCATAGGCGATAAGGGGCCGGCAAGCGCGGTGTTTACAGCAAAACGCCGGTATGGCGGTCGGACTCGGCCATGACGGTTTCGCCGGTCTCGTAGAATTCCACCACGGCGGCAAGAATCTCGGCTGGATCGTCCAGCACCTGGATCAGGTCCATGTCCTTGGCGGCAATCATGCCGTCGCCCACCAGCTGGGTGCGGAACCAGTCCAGTAAACCGCTCCAGAATTTGCTGCCGACCAGGATGATCGGGATATGGCGGCATTTGCCGGTCTGGATCAGGGTCAGGACCTCGGTCAGCTCGTCCATGGTGCCGAAACCGCCCGGCAGCACGATGTAAGCGTCGGCATAGCGCACGAAAGCGACCTTGCGGGCAAAGAAATGGCGGAAGCTGAGGGAAATATCCTGCCATTTGTTACCGCTTTGTTCATGCGGCAATTCAATGTTCAGGCCGACCGAAGGCGACTTGCCTTCGAAAGCGCCCTTGTTGGCGGCTTCCATCAAGCCCGGTCCGCCGCCTGAAATCACGGCAAAACCTTCATCGGAAAAGCGCCGTGCAATGTCCTTGCAAAGGGGATAATACGGATTGTCTTCCTTGATCCGCGCCGAGCCGAAGATCGATACCGCTGGATGCAACTCGGAAAGGCGTTCGGTCGACTCGATAAATTCTGCCATAATCGTGAACATATGCCACGATTCGCGCGCCTTTTTCGATGTTGCGCGTTCGATATCCGTCACTTGCCGCAAACGCGGCACATTTTTTCCGTTCAATTCCATATGCAAAAAACCCTGCTGTTAGTTGATGGTTCGAGTTATCTGTATCGCGCCTTCCATGCCTTGCCCGATATGCGCAACGCCGCCAATGAGCCGACCGGCGCCTTGTACGGCATCATCAATATGCTGCGTCGTTTACGCATTGATTACCCCGCAGCTTACCTTGCCTGTGTGTTCGATGCAAAAGGTAAAACTTTCCGCGACGATATGTACGCCGACTACAAGGCCACCCGCGCCTCCATGCCGGAGGACCTGGTTAAACAGATTACGCCTATTCACGCCGCCGTGCGCGCCATGGGCTGGCCGATCCTGATGGTGGAGGGCGTGGAGGCCGACGACGTGATCGGCACGCTGACCGTGCAGGCGGTGCAGCACGGCATGCAGGCAGTGGTCTCGACCGGCGACAAGGACCTGGCGCAGCTGGTCAACGACGACGTCACGCTGATCAACACCATGAACAACGAGACCCTCGACCGCGCCGGCGTGATCGCCAAATTCGGCGTGCCGCCGGAGCGCATCGTCGACTACCTGACCCTGATCGGCGACACCGTCGACAACATCCCCGGCGTCTCCAAGGTCGGCCCTAAAACCGCGGTCAAATGGCTGGCGCAGTACGACACGGTCGACAACGTGATCGCCAACGCCGCCAGCATCGGCGGCGCGGTCGGCGAGAACCTGCGGCAGGTGCTGGACTGGCTGCCGAAGGCCAAGGAGCTGGTGACGGTGAAGACCGATTGCGACCTCAGCGCGCATATGGTGTCGATCCCGGAATCGCTGATTGCGCCGGAGCAGGACAAGGACACGCTGATCGAACTGTTCACGCGCTACAACTTCAAGACCTGGCTGCGCGAATTGAGCGCGCCTGCCGCTGCTGCCGGTTCCGCCGCGGCTTCCCCTGACGGCGCGACCGCGGCTGTTGCCGGCGCAGGCCCGGCGGCGGAGGCTCCGGCGCAAAGCAGCCTGTTCGACGCCGTCGAGCGGCACTATGAAACCGTGCTGACGGAAGCCCAGCTCGATGCCTGGTTGCAGCGTATCGACAAGGCGGTCCTGACCGCGGTCGATACCGAAACCACCTCGCTGGAGCCGATGACCGCGCAGCTGGTGGGCATCTCGCTGTGCTGCGAAGTCGGCACGGCGGCTTATATTCCGGTAGCCCATCGCTACCAGGACGCGCCGGCGCAGCTGCCGCGCGAACTGGTGCTGCAAAAGATGAAGCCGTGGCTGGAAGACGACAGCAAGCCGAAGGTCGGCCAGAACCTCAAATACGATAGCCACATTTTCGCCAACCAGGGCGTGGACCTGCGCGGCATTGTCCACGACACCTTGCTGGAGTCGTATGTGTTCGAATCGCACCGCAGCCATGACATGGACAGCCTGGCGCTGCGCCATCTGAACCATCAGACCATCACCTTCCAGGAAGTGTGCGGCAAGGGCGCATCGCAGATCGGCTTCGATGAAGTCGAGATCGGCCGCGCCACCGAATATGCGGCGGAAGATGCCGACATCACCTTGCAGCTGCACCTGACCATGTGGCCGCATATCGTCGACGACGCCAAGCTGCGTTTCATCTACGAAAAAATCGAAGTGCCGACCTCGGTGGTGCTGCAAAAGATCGAACGCAACGGCGTGCTGATCGACGCCAGCCTGCTGGCGACGCAATCGAACGAGCTGGGCAAGCGCATGCTGGAAATCGAGCAGCAAGCCTATGACCTGGCCGGCCAGCCGTTCAACCTGAGTTCGCCCAAGCAGCTGGGCGAGATCCTGTTTGAAAAACTCAAGCTGCCGGTGGTCAAGAAGACCCCGTCCGGCTCGCCTTCCACCGACGAAGAAGTGCTGCAGAAGCTGGCGGAAGACTATCCCTTGCCGAAGGTGCTGCTCGACTACCGCAGCCTGTCCAAGCTGAAATCCACCTACACTGACAAGCTGCCGAAGATGGTCAATGCGGACACCGGCCGCGTACACACCAATTATGCGCAGGCGGTGGCGGTCACCGGCCGCCTGGCGTCGAACGATCCGAACCTGCAGAACATCCCGATCCGCACCGCCGAAGGCCGCCGTATCCGCGAAGCATTCGTGGCGCCGGCCGGCAGCGTGATCGTCTCGGCCGACTATTCGCAAATCGAATTGCGCATCATGGCCCACATCTCGGGCGATGAAAACATGCTGCGCGCGTTTGCCGAAGGCGTCGACATCCACCGCGCCACCGCCGCTGAAATCTTCGGCGCCGCCGCGGCGGAAGTCACCAGCGAGCAGCGCCGCTACGCCAAGGTCATCAACTTCGGCCTGATCTACGGCATGAGCGCATTCGGCCTGGCCGGCAACCTCGGCATCGAGCGCGCCGCGGCGCAAATGTATATCGAAAAATATTTCATGCGCTTCGCCGGCGTCAAGCAGTTCATGGACATGACCCGGGTGCAGGCCAAGTCGCAAGGCTACGTCGAGACGGTGTTCGGACGCCGTTTGTGGCTGCCGGAAATCAATTCACCCAACGGCCAGCGCCGCCAGGGCGCCGAGCGGGCGGCGATCAATGCGCCTATGCAAGGCACGGCTGCCGACCTGATCAAGCTGTCGATGATCGCTGTGCAAAACTGGATTGAAACAGAACAGTTAAAATCCAAGATGGTCATGCAGGTGCACGATGAACTGGTGCTGGAAGTGCCGCAGGACGAGCTGGCCCTGGTGCGGGAAAAGCTGCCGCAGCTGATGGCTGGAGTGGCTGAACTGAAGGTGCCGCTGATTGCCGAAGTCGGCGTCGGCAACAACTGGGACGAGGCGCATTGATGAACTGATGCGCGATGGCAGATGGTTAACGATAAAGGAGAGTCTTGATGGCGAATTTGAAAGAGGATTTCGATAGCCTGGTGGCAAAAACCAGTTTGTCCGACAATGTCGACCGCCGTACTTTTTTGAAGACCACGCTGGGCACCGGTTTCGCCGCGGCAGTGCTGCCGGTATGCGCGCAGACCGTGATCAAGACCGATGCCGCCGGCCTCACCGCCGGCGCCCTGGAAATCCAGATCAACGGCTTGAGCGTGCCGATTTACCGCGCTCAGCCTGAGGGCAAGACCAATCTGCCGGTGGTGCTGGTGATCTCGGAAATTTTCGGCGTGCATGAGCACATCGCCGACATCGCGCGCCGCTTCGCCAAGCTGGGCTACCTGGCGATCGCGCCGGATCTGTTCAAGCGCCAGGGCGACCCGGCTGCCTTCGCCACCATTCCAGAGCTGTACAAGAACGTGATTTCCAAAGTGCCGGACGACCAGGTGCTGGGCGATGTCGATGCCTGCGTGGCCTGGGCCAAGGAAAACAACGGCAATATCGACAAGCTGGCGATCACCGGCTTCTGCTGGGGCGGCCGCGTCACCTGGCTGTATGCCGCCCATAATCCCAAGGTAAAGGCCGCTGCCGCCTGGTATGGCAGCCTGGTCGGCGAAAAGAACGAATTGATGCCGAAGCAGCCGGTGGATATCGCGCCGACCCTGAAAGTGCCGGTGCTGGGTTTGTACGGCGCCAAGGACCAGGGCATTACGCAGGATCATGTGGCGCAGATGAAGGCGGCGCTGGCCAAGGGCGGCAGCAGGTCGGAAATCGTGGTCTACCCGAATTCCGGCCACGCCTTCAATGCCGACTATCGTCCCAGCTATGTCGAGGCCGACGCCAAGGACGGCTGGAAGCGCACCCTGGCGTGGTTCAAGGAGCATGGCGTGAGCTGAACCGGGCCATGTATCTTTGCCGTTTGTATCCGGATGCGGCCATCCGGATACAAAATTCCCACCCCTCAAACGGGATAAATGACAGTTAAATTTGCCGAAATGCAGCAGCTGTGCTTTAATTTGCAACATTGTTGCATTTAACGTTTGTTAGCTGGGGCCAAAAATTAATTCCACTCTCGTTTCAATTCTCCTGGCGACTACTATCGCCGGCGTTTTCAGCATTACTGCCGCTGCCATTTTTTCCTTCGCGCTGCTGTCCAAGATGGTCGAGCGCATGGTCAGCCTGTCAGTCGGCATCATGCTGGCCACGTCCTTGCTGCACGCGCTGCCGGAAGCTTTCGAATCGCAGGCCGACAGCCATACGCTGTTCGCCGTCCTGCTGGGCGGCTTGCTGGCCTTTTTCGTCCTGGAAAAATTTGCCATCCTGCGTCACTCGCACCATCACGAGGATGACGGTCACGGCCATCATCATGGCCATGATAAGAAAGAGGCGGGCAAGGCCGGCTGGATGATCCTGGTCGGCGACGGCTTGCACAACTTTACCGACGGCATCCTGATTGCCGCCGCCTTCCTGGCCGATCCGCACCTTGGCCTGATCACCGGCCTGGCCATCATCGTGCATGAGATTCCGCAGGAAATCGGCGATTTCATCGTGCTGCTCAATGCCGGTTTTTCGCGCACCCGCGCCTATGTGTATAACCTGATCTGCAGCCTGATGGCGGTCCTGGGGGGCTTGCTCGGCTACTTCACGCTGGAGCGCGGCATGGAATGGATTCCTTACGTGCTGGTGTTTGCCTCGTCCGGATTCATCTATATCGCCGTCAGCGACCTGATGCCGCAGATGCAGCGCCGCGCCACCTTGCGCGAAACCATTCCGCAGATCCTGCTGATCGGCGCCGGCGTCGCCATTGTCTTGTTCCTGACGCGGCACGCTCATCAGCACTAAGGAAAGATCGGATAGAAAAAACGGGGGAGTGCGCAGCAGCGCAGCTCCCCCGTTTCGATTCCTGGGCGGCGGGTTCCTTATGCGCCCCTGGCTACCGGCCGCGAGGCGTCGGCGCACCATTCGCTCCACGATCCCGGATACAGCGCGGCGCCATGCAGGCCGGCGATTTCCAGCGCCAGCAGGTTATGGCAGGCGGTCACGCCGGATCCGCACTGCATGACAGCGGTTTGCGGTTCGCTGATCAGCGCGCCGAACTCTTCGTGCAGCTGATGGCCCGGCTTGAAGCGGCCGTCGGCTTGCAGGTTGTCCTTGAAGAAGCGGTTCTTGGCGCCGGGAATATGGCCGCCGACCGGGTCGATGGTTTCATTTTCGCCGCGGAAGCGATCCGGCGCGCGCGCATCGACGATGGTGCGGCGCAGGTTGGTCAGGTTGCTCAGGATGTCATGCGCATTGACGCTGGCGGTCAGCGGCGGCTTGGCGCTGATGCTGCCGGGCGCCGGCGCCGGTTCTGCCGTCGTCAATCCTTGTCCAGCCGCCTGCCAGGCCGCCAGGCCGCCATCCAGCACCGCCACCGAGGCGTGGCCGATCGAGCGCAGCAGCCACCACAGGCGCGCGGCATACATGCCGCCCTGGGCGTCGTAGGCAACTACCTGGGTGTCGTCGCTGATGCCCCAGCGGCGCAATGTGGCGATCAGCGCATCCTGCGCCGGCAGCGGATGACGGCCCTTGAAACTGCCGTCCGCCGCCTGCTTGGCGCCGGACAGGTCTTGATCCAGGTTGGCGAAGCGTGCCCCGGCGATATGGCCGGCGTCGTAAGCGCTTCTTCCCGCCGCCGGGTCCATCAGGTCATGGCGGCAGTCGATGATGACCCAGCCCGGGTTTTGCGCATTCTGCTGCAGGTTCGCCGCAGAAATCAGCGTGGTGTAGGGATGTGCTTGAGACATGGCATTCCTTCTGGGTAAGTTGATCAGGACACTACAGGAAACGATTTCAGGCAGTGTCGTCAGCCAGCGATTTTTCTATCTGCAGCGCTGTCAGCGGACGCGCCTTTCTTTGATTATAAAACGTTGCCAGCAAACCGCCGATAAGGATGACCGTTGTCCCCAGCCAGCCGCGCCAGCCGAGCTGGTCTTGCCAGATCAGAATGCCGAGGATGCTGGAAAAGACGATGCCGGTGTATTGCAGGTTGGCGGTAAGCAACGGATTGCCGAGGCGGTAGGCGCGGGTCATCGCGATCTGGCCGATGGTCGCCGTGATGCTGAGCGCAATCAGCAAACCGAATCCCGTCAGATTGTGGCTGTGCATGAAAGGAATGCCGCCGCCCGGCAAGCCCAGGCAGCCGGCCAGGCCGGCAAGGGCGCTGATGGCGGAAAAATAAAACACCACCCGGTATTCCGGCTCGCCCAGCTGGCCCAGGCGTCGCACCTGCAGGTAGGCGATGGCGGAAATCAGCCCGGAGCCGAGGGCGATCAGCGCCGCCGTGGTCTGTTCAGGCGCGAACGACGGCCGCAACAGCAGCATGACGCCGGCGAAGCTGAGCAGGATGGTGGCTGCCATGCCCCATTCAAAGCGCGCATTGCTGCGCCACCATGCCACGCCGAACAGGATGGCCGCCAGCCATATCGATGAGGTGTAGTTGAGGGTAGTGGCGGTGGCTACCGGCAGCAGGCTGAACGAATAGAACCACATGGCCAGGGAAATTACGCCGATCACGCCGCGCCGCATGTGCTCGCGCGGCAACGGGGTTTTCAGCGTGCCGCCCTTGAGGACGACCAGGGCGACGATGAACAGCATGCCGATCACACCGCGGCTGAACAGGATTTCAGAAGTTGAGTAGTGTTCTGAAGCAAGCTTGACGCAGACCCCCATGAGGGAAAACATGAGGCTGGCAAAGAGCATCCAGAGTGATTGCATGGGAAAAATCCAGCAAGGAGCGACGTTGCAGTCATTTTGACTGATTCCGGCGCCGTTACGCGTGTCCGCAAAAAATAAAGGGCCGGAGCTGATCCGCTGCCAGCAGCGAACCGGCTCCGGCCCGGATAGGATTTGGCGGGACCTAGGCCAGACCGGCCTGGCTGCGGTACCACTCATGGAAATGCTGCATGCCATCCTCCATCGGCGACTGGTAAGGTCCGACTTCGCTGACGCCGCGCTCCATCAGGATGCGCCGGCCGGCATCCATGCGCAGGGCGATTTCATCGTCCTCGACGCAGGTTTCCATATAGGCGGCGCGTTCCGCTTCGACCATTTCGCGCTCAAACAGGGCGATTTCTTCCGGATAGTAGAATTCCACCACGTTGGTGGTCTTCTGCGGGCCGCGCGGCCACAGCGTCGACACCACCAGCACATGCGGATACCACTCCACCATGATGTTCGGGTACAGCGTCAGCCAGATCGCGCCGAACTTGGGCGCCTGGCCGTTGTTGAACTTGAGGACCTGTTCCTGCCACTTCTTGTAGGCCGGCGAACCGGATTTCGCCAGGCCGTGGTTGACGCCCACGGTCTGTACGCTGTAATCCTTGCCAAATTGCCATTCCAGGTCGTCGCAGCTGACAAAGCTGCCGAGGCCGGGATGGAAGGGCTCGACGTGGTAATCCTCCAGGTAAACCTCGATGAAGGTTTTCCAGTTGTAGTCGCATTCGTGCACTTCGACGTGATCGAACAGGTAGCCGCTGAAATCGAGATCCTTGGCCACGCCCAGCTGCGCCAGCTTTTCGCCCACGTGGAAAGCATTCTGCTCGAACAGCAGGCCGTTCCAGTTTTGCAAAGGCGTCTTGGACAGGTTCATGCAAGGCGTCTCGCCGAAATGCGGCGCGCCTATCAGTTCGCCCTTGAGATCGTAAGTCCAGCGGTGCAGCGGACAGACGATATTGCGGGCATTGCCGCGGCCGTCGAACATCTTCGCCTGGCGATGGCGGCAGACGTTGGAAATGAGCTCGACGCCCTGCGGATTGCGCACCAGCATGCGGCCCTCGTTTTCAGAAGCCAGCGTGGCGTAATCGCCGACGTTGGGCACCATCAGCTCATGGCCGACGTAGCGCGGGCCATTCTGAAAGAGTTGCTGGATTTCGCGCTTTAACAGCGCTTCGTCAAAGTAGACGTTGACCGGAAGTTGCGCATCGGAGCGCGCGAGCTTGGTAATAGAAGCCAGATCGGACATCCCTCCACCCCCAAATGTGTTGTATCAACCTAAGAGAGAAAGAATCCGCAAAAACCTGTGTTCAAATAATATGAAACGGAAATTTTGGACAGAACCAAGGATTATCCCACAAAAATGCCGGATTTGGCGTCGTTTCAAGCATTTTATCGAGCCAAAGCTTCAAAACTGCTGTCTAAATTCAACGGCTTACAGAGGTTTGCTCTAAAATAGCGGTCTAATCACATTACACCTACTATGCCAAAGAATCCGATTTCCGCCAGCAGCCCGGCCTCGTTTGAACAAGCCATGGCCGAACTGGAGCAACTGGTAGCCCAAATGGAAGCCGGCGAATTGCCGCTGGAAGCATCGGTTGCCGCCTATAAGCGAGGATCCGAGCTGGTCAAATTTTGCGCCGCGCAACTGGAAAAGGTCGATAGCCAGGTCAAGGTGCTGGAAGGCGATATGCTCAAGCCCTTCGCCGGCGAAGCCTTGAACGATCACAGCGGAGCCGGCGAATGACGGCAGCCGCTCAGTTAGCAGCCGCGACGCCAGCTGCAGAACAGTCGTTCGGCGAATGGATGCGCCAGGTGCAGTCCGAGATGGAGGCTGCGCTTGGTAAATTCCTGCCGTCAGAAAATCTTATACCGGCCAGGCTGCATCAGGCCATGCGCTACGCGGTGCTGGACGGCGGCAAGCGGGTGCGGCCCTTGCTGGCATTTGCTGCCGGAGAACTATTTTCCGCGCCGGTGCCGGTTGTGCAGCGGGCGGCGGCGGCAGTCGAAATGATCCACGCCTATTCGCTGGTGCACGACGACATGCCCTGCATGGACGACGACGCCTTGCGCCGCGGCAAGCCTACCGTGCACGTGCAGTATGATGAAGCCACCGCCTTGCTGGTCGGCGACGCCTTGCAGGCGCAGGCTTTCGTGGTGCTGGCCGAGACCGATGCCGCTGGCTTCGATGCGGCGCGGCAGATTGTCATGCTGCGTTTGCTGGCCCAGGCTTCCGGTTCGCTCGGCATGTGCGGCGGCCAGGCCATCGACCTGGCCAGCGTCGGCCTGAGCCTGTCGCTGGCCGAGCTGGAACAGATGCATAAGCTGAAGACCGGCGCCTTGCTGCGCGCTTCGGTGTTGCTGGGCGCATGGGGCGGCAAAGCCCTGGCGCAGGACGAGATCGATGCGCTGGAAGCGTACGGGACGGCGATCGGGCTGGCGTTCCAGGTGGTCGACGATATCCTCGACGCCACCGCCGATTCCGCCACGCTGGGCAAGACAGCGGGAAAGGACGCCGCCGACAACAAGCCGACCTACGTCTCGATTCTGGGTTTGCCGGAATCGCAGGCGCTGGCAGAAAAATTACGCAACGATGCCCACCGGGCGCTTGCGATGTTTGGGAATAAGGCACGTCGCCTGCGCGAGCTGGCGGATTTGATCGTGCAACGGAAAGCTTAGGGTTCAGGGCATATGGAAATACTCAACACAATCGACAGCCCGGCAGACCTGCGCAAGTTGTCGCGGGCGCAACTCAAACCGCTGGCTGACGAGCTGCGCGAATTTGTCATCGAATCGGTGTCGCAGACAGGCGGCCATCTGTCGTCCAACCTGGGCACGGTGGAATTGACGATTGCCTTGCATTATGTCTTCAATACGCCAGAGGACCGCGTGGTGTGGGACGTCGGCCATCAAACCTATCCGCACAAGATCCTCACCGGCCGGCGCGAGCGCATGAACACGCTGCGCCAGCTGAACGGCATCTCGGGTTTCCCGCGCCGCTGCGAAAGCGAGTACGACACCTTCGGCACCGCGCATTCCTCGACGTCGATTTCCGCCGCGCTGGGCATGGCGCTGGCCGCCAAGACCAAGGGCGAGACCGAGCGCCACGCGATTGCCGTGATCGGCGACGGCGCCATGACCGCCGGCATGGTGTTCGAGGCCATGAACAACGCCGGCGTGTACGACGACATCAACATGCTGGTGATCCTCAACGACAACGACATGTCGATCTCGCCGCCGGTAGGCGCCTTGAATCGCTACCTGGCGCGCCTGATGTCGGGCCAGTTCTATGCCCAGGCCAAGAATGTCGGCAAGTCGATCCTGCCGGCGCCGATGCGGCAGCTGGCCAAGCGCTTTGAAGAACATGCCAAGGGCATGGTGGTGCCGGCCACCATGTTCGAGGAATTCGGTTTCAACTATATAGGCCCGATCGACGGCCATGACCTGGAATCGCTGATCCCGACCTTGCAGAACCTGAAGAACCTGAAGGGTCCGCAGTTCCTGCACGTAGTGACCAAGAAGGGCCAGGGTTACAAGCTGGCGGAAGCCGATCCGGTGCTGTACCACGGCCCGGGCAAGTTCAATCCGGCCGAAGGCATCAAGCCGGCTGCGGTCAGCAAGATGACCTACACCCAGGTGTTCGGCGACTGGCTGTGCGACACCGCGGCGCAAGACGACAAGCTGATCGGCATCACGCCGGCGATGTCAGGCGGCTCTGGCCTGGATACCTTCGCCAAGCGCTTTCCGCAGCGCTTCTATGACGTCGGCATCGCCGAGCAGCATGCCGTCACTTTCGCCGCCGGCATGGCGTGCGAAGGCTTGAAGCCGGTGGTGGCGATCTATTCGACTTTCCTGCAGCGCGCCTACGACCAGCTGATCCATGACGTCGCCCTGCAAAACCTCGACGTCACTTTCGCGCTGGACCGCTCCGGCCTGGTCGGCGCCGATGGCGCCACGCACGCCGGCAACTACGATATGGCCTACCTGCGCTGCATTCCGAACATGGTGGTGATGGCGGCCTCCGACGAAAACGAATGCCGCCAGATGCTGACCACCGCTTATCAATACAACGGTCCGGCCGCGGTGCGCTATCCGCGTGGCGCCGGCACCGGTGCTGCTATCGATCCGGCGCTGACGGTTCTGCCGCTGGGTAAAGGCGAGATCAAGCGCAAAGGCCATAATGTCGCGATCCTGGCCTTCGGCTCATTGCTGGCGCCTAGCGTCGCCGCCGGCGAATTGCTGGACGCCACGGTGGTCAACATGCGCTTCATCAAGCCGCTGGACGTGGAGCTGGTGCTGGAATTGGCCAATACCCACGACGCGCTGGTCACGGTGGAAGAGGGCTGCATCATGGGCGGCGCCGGCGCCGCGGTGGCGGAGGCGCTGGCTGCTGCAGGATGCGTCAAGCCGCTCCTGAATCTGGGCTTGCCGGACCGATTTATCGATCATGGCGACGCCACCCAGCTGCTGGCGCAGTGCGGCCTGAATGCCGAAGGCATCGCCGCTTCGATACGCCAGCGCTTTGGCAAGGATCAGCCGCGCCTGGTCGTCAATCAAAACTAACAGAGCAGGGCGGGCATGCCATGCCCGCGCAAGGGCCGCGCAGTCCGCATCCGCGCGGGCACGCTGTGCCCGCTCTACGTTCATTCGTTCATTCAAAGGTAAGCAGCTATGAATACCCGTGACAACAACCTGACTATTCCAGACGTGCAAAGCAGCGTCGACACTCGCCGCCTGGCGATCCAGCGCGTCGGCGTCAAAGGCGTGCGTTATCCGCTGACCGTGCGTACCGCGGCGACGGCGCAAGCCACGGTCGGCAGCTGGAATATGTATGTGCACCTGCCGGAACAGCAGAAGGGCACCCACATGTCGCGTTTCATCGCCTTGCTGGAAGGCCTGGATGGGCCGCTGGATGTGGCTTCCTTCGGCGCGCTGATGCGCAAGATGGTGACCCTGCTGGACGCCGAGCGCGGCCGCATCGAACTGAGCTTCCCCTATTTCATCAACAAGACCGCGCCGGTTTCCGGCGTCCAGAGCCTGATGGATTATGAGGTCGGCCTGACCGGCGAGATCAATCGCGGCGAACTGGAAATCACCCTGAAAGTCATGGTGCCGGTGACCAGCCTGTGCCCATGCTCGAAGCAGATTTCAGCCTACGGCGCGCATAACCAGCGCTCGCACATCACCGTCAATGCGGTGCTGGACGGCGAGCTCCAGGTGGATGAGTTGATCGCCCGCATCGAAGCCCAGGCTTCCTGCGAACTGTTCGGCCTGCTCAAGCGTCCGGATGAAAAATACGTGACCGAGCGCGCCTACGAGAATCCGAAATTTGTCGAAGACCTGGTGCGCGACGTGGCGGTAGCCCTGAACCAGGAGCCGCGCGTGCTGGCCTATGTGCTGGAAGCGGAGAACTTCGAATCCATCCACAACCACTCGGCGTATGCCTTGATCGAGCACGACAAGCGCAGCAAGTAAGATTGCAGCTTTACCGAAAAAAGGGCGTGGCGCCGAAAGCGCCGCGCCCCTTTTTCATGTGTCGCGCACTCGGTCCTTCTGCCACAGCACGTCGCTGCCGCCATCCATGCGGTTGAGCACCCGCGACAGTACGAACAGCAGGTCCGACAGGCGGTTCACATACTGCCGCACCGGCTCGCTGACCGCCTCGCTCTTGCCCAGGCTGACGATACTGCGTTCGGCGCGCCGGCACACCGTGCGGCAAACGTGCGCCAGTGCCGCGGCGTGGCTGCCGCCGGGCAGGATGAAATCCTTCAAGGGCGGCAGGCCGGCATTGTATTTTTCCAGCAGTTCGTCAAGCCGCGCTACCTGGGCATCGCTGACCAGCGTGTAACCGGGAATGCACAGTTCGCCGCCTAGGTCGAACAGGTCGTGCTGTATCGACAGCAAGACCTCGCGCAGCGCCGGATCCAATGGATCGCATAGCAACAAGCCGAGCTGCGAGTTCAGTTCGTCGACGTCGCCGATGGCTTGTATGCGCAGGCTGTCTTTGTCGACCCGGCTGCCGTCGCCGAGGCCGGTGCTGCCTTTGTCGCCGGTGCGCGTGGCGATCTTGGAAAGTCGGTTGCCCATGGGATTGAATATGCTCAAGGTGGAATGGCGATGCTGCTACTGTACACCAGCGCATAGCGCTACGTATCGGCACGACTGCCTGCCGCAGAGTAAAATCCAGGGAAAAGGAGAGCTTCCCATGAATCACATCACCGATCTCGCGGCATTGAAGAAAGCGCTGCCGGAAATCCTGCTGGCGTCTCTCAAAACCTTGTTTGGCGAGCGTTTCTCGACTACCCAGGCGATGCGCGAACAGCATGGCCGCGATGAATCCTCTTACGATCCGATGCCGCCTGACGCCGTTGTCTTCGCTGAAAGCACCGAAGAAGTCGCGGCGCTGGTCAAGCTGTGCAATGAACACCAGATACCGCTGATCCCTTTCGGCAGCGGCACCTCGCTGGAGGGCCATGTGCTGGCGCTGCAAGGCGGGATTTCGGTCGATCTGTCGCGCATGAACCGCTTGCTGGCGATCCATGCCGAAGATCTGACGGCGACGGTGCAGGCCGGCGTCACCCGCAAGCAGCTGAATCATGAGATCAAGGATAGCGGCCTGTTTTTCCCGATCGACCCCGGCGCCGATGCGTCGATCGGCGGCATGGCGGCCACCCGCGCCTCCGGCACCAATGCGGTGCGCTACGGCAGCATGCGCGAGAATACGCTGGCCCTGACCGTGGTGACGGCCGACGGCCGCATCATCAAGACCGGCACCCGCGCCAGGAAATCGGCGGCCGGCTACGATCTCACCAGGATTTTTGTCGGCAGCGAAGGCACGCTTGGCGTGATCACCGAAATCACGGTCAAGCTCTATCCGCAGCCGGAAGCGATTTCCGCCGCGGTATGTTCGTTTGAAAATATCGCCGACGCCGTCAATGCCGTGATCCAGACCATACAACTGGGCGTGCCGGTCGCGCGGGTCGAGCTGCTGGATGAAAACGGCGTGCGCGCCATCAACGCGCACGCGAAACTGGCGTTGCCGGAGCAGCCGCTGCTGCTGTTTGAATTCCATGGCAGCGAGAACGGCGTCAAGGAACAGGCCGAAGTAGTGCAGGCGCTGGTGGCCGACCATCATGCCACCGGCTTCGAATGGGCGACGCGGCCGGAAGACCGTTCACGTCTGTGGGCCGCGCGCCACAACGCCTATTTTGCCTTGCTGCAGCTGCGTCCAGGCAGCCGGGCGATTTCCACCGATTGCTGCGTGCCGATCTCTCGCCTGGCGGAATGCATACTCGACACCAAGGCCGACTGCGAAGCCAATGGCCTGGTGTATTCGATCATCGGCCATGTCGGCGACGGCAATTTTCATACGCAGATGCTGGTCGACCCTGGCAATGCCGCCGACATCGCACGCGCCGAAGGCGTCAATGCGCGCATGGTCAGCCGCGCCATCGCCATGGACGGCACCTGCACCGGCGAGCATGGCGTCGGCCTGCACAAGATGAATTTCCTGATCGAAGAACATGGCGTCGAAGCGATTGCCACCATGCGCGCGTTGAAGCATGCTTTTGATCCTCGCAACATCATGAATCCCGGCAAGATCATCCGGTGGTGAATTGCGCAACCATTCATGGACAGAGTCATCTGGGGTCGGAGTCGACTTTCGCGGCGCTTTATCGCGAAAGTCGACTCTGACCCCACATGACGGATGCGGAGAAAGACAGAACGTGCTACGTGATTTTTTCAGCGGCGCAGCATGTACTCCGTAGTCCGCTAAGTGGGGTCAGAGTGAATTTTCTGCAAAAGGCGCGCAGAAAGTTCACTCCGACCCCAGTTAGCTAAGCATGTTGAACGCGACGAAAAAATCGGTTTCCGGTTTTATCGTGTTTAATAAAATTCTTAATAAGTCAGCCATGTCGAATAAAGCCCCCCTGGTCAATCGCCTGCCGCCGGTGCATGCCTTGTCCGCATTTGAAGCCGCGGCGCGCCACCATTCCTTCGCCATGGCGGCGGAAGAGCTGTGCATCACGCCGTCGGCGCTGTCGCACCGCATCCGCCTGCTGGAAGATTTTGTCGGCGAGCGCCTGTTCTCGCGCGAAGGCCGTACCGTGGCCCTGTCGGAGTTCGGCCACCGCTACCTGGAAGTGGTGCGCAGCGCCTTGCGCACCTTGACCGAATTCCCGCTGCCGCAGCGCCACGCCCAGGTGCAGCCGCGCGTCAAGATCACCGCGCCGCCGACGTTTGCGCGGCAATTGCTGATCCCGCATCTGCAGGATTTTGTCAGCCGGCATCCCGAGATCGTGGTGGAAATATTCCTGTCGGTGCCGCTGTACGACCTGAGCCTGACCGAGAGCGACCTGGAAGTCCGTTTCGGCGCCGGCAAGTATCCCAACACTACTACCGAGAAGCTGTTCGAGGAGCCTACCTTTGCCGTCGCCAGCCCGGAATACCTGAAGAAAATCGGCCCGCTCAACAAGCCGGCCGACCTGCGCAAGGCGAGCCTGCTGCGTTCGGCGCTGGAGCCGTGGCAACCCTGGTTCCAGGCGGCCGGCCTTGACTGGCCTGAACCTTCCTCGGGTTTGCGCGCCGACGACCTGGGCTTGCTGCTGGAACTGGTGCGGCACGGCCATGGCGTCGGCTTGACCCGCAAGCATTTTGCGCGCGAGCTGATCGAGCAAGGCAAGCTGGTGCAGCTGTTCGATATCAGCCTGACCTCGCCGCCGCATGCCTACTATCTGGTGTACCAGCAAAAGCCGCAGGAGCGGCCGGAAGTGATCACCTTCATCGATTGGATGAAAGCCACCTTCAGCAGCATCTGAGGAAGTCGGCCGGCCTGTGCGGCCTACGCGGCCCGGCCCGACCTGCGCGGCCCGACCCGACCTGAAAACATTTCATCGCCGGCGTGCAAGCTTTTCAGCAGGAATTGGCAGGAAAGCATTTTGCCGGCCCGGCAATGGCCTTATACTCGGTGAAACACTTGTTAATCTCCGAACCACAGCCGGAAAGCCAGCATGACGTTTTCAGACCCAGTGCCAGCCACGGCGCCAGTCACAGGCGCCGCTGAATCGACCTTTAACCCAGCCCGCCAGCAGCAAGTGGTGGCAGCGCTGCGCGCATTGTTGCCGGCGCATGCCTTGCTGTTCAGCGACGAAGATACCCGCCCCTACGAATGCGATGGCCTGGCGGCTTACCGCCAGAGTCCGATGGTGGTGGCCTTGCCGGAAAGCGAGGCGCAGGTGGTGGCCATACTCAAGACCTGCCGCGACTTGAAAGTCCCCATCGTGCCGCGCGGCGCCGGTACCGGCCTGTCCGGCGGCGCCTTGCCGATCGCTGACGGCGTGGTGCTGTCCACCGCCAAATTCACCCGCATCGTCAAGCTCGATCCCTATGCGCGGACGGCGGTGGTGCAGCCCGGGGTGCGCAACCTGGCGATTTCCGAGGCGGCGGCGCCGCACAACTTGTATTACGCACCGGATCCGTCTTCGCAGATCGCCTGCACCATAGGCGGCAACGTTGCCGAAAATTCCGGCGGCGTCCATTGCCTCAAATACGGCCTGACGGTGCATAACGTATTGCGGGTGCGGATGGTGACCATCGACGGCGAGATCGTCGAACTCGGCGGCGGTGCGCTGGATGCGCCTGGCCTTGATCTGCTGGCGGTCTTCATCGGCTCGGAAGGCATGCTTGGCGTGGTGACCGAGGTCACGGTCAAGCTGATCCCGAAGCCGCAGGCCGCGCGCGTCATCATGGCCTCCTTCGACGATGTGGTTACCAGCGGCAATGCGGTCGCCAACGTGATCGCCGCCGGCATCATCCCGGCCGGGCTGGAAATGATGGACCGCACCAGCTCGCGCATGGTGGAGCCCTTCGTCAAGGCAGGCTACGACACCGATGCCGCCGCCATCCTGCTGTGCGAATCGGACGGCACCACCGAGGAAGTGGAAGAAGAAATCGAGCGCATGAGCGCGGTGCTGAGCGCCAGCGGCGCCACCCGCATCGAAGTCTCGACTTCGGAAGCAGAGCGCCTGCGCTTCTGGTCGGGCCGCAAGAATGCCTTCCCGGCCGCCGGCCGCATTTCGCCAGACTACTACTGCATGGACGGCACCATCCCGCGCAAGAACCTGGCGCAGGTGCTGCTCGGCATAGCGCAGATGGAAAGCAAGTACGGCTTGCGTTGCGCCAATGTGTTTCATGCCGGCGACGGTAATCTGCATCCGCTGATCCTGTTCGACGCCAATGTTCCCGGTGAATTCCATCGCGCCGAAGAGTTCGGCGCTGAAATCCTGGAACTGTGCGTGGCGGTCGGCGGCACCATCACCGGCGAGCATGGCGTCGGCATCGAAAAGATCAATTCGATGTGCGTGCAGTTTTCGCCGCTGGAGCGCGAGGCCTTCTTCAGCGTCAAGCGCGCCTTCGACACCGCATTCCTGCTGAATCCGGACAAGGCGATTCCGACTTTGCAGCGCTGCGCCGAGTACGGAAAGATGCACATACAGCGCGGCGTCATGAAGTTTCCCGATCTACCCCGGTTTTGAGACCTGACACGACGCTAAACATGGACCCACAAGATTTCAAAGAGCAGGCAAGGGCGCAGATCCTCGGCGCGGCGGCAGAGCATCGCGCGCTGGAGATTCGCGGCAGCGGCAGCAAGCGCTGGTACGGCCAGGAAGTGCAGGGCGAACTGCTGGATACGCGCGGCTACAGCGGCGTGATCGACTACGAGCCGACCGAGCTGGTGATCACCGCCCGCTGCGGCACGCCGCTGGCGGAAATTGAAGCACTGCTGGCGCGGCACCAGCAAATGCTGGCTTTCGAACCTCCCCATTTCGGCAGCGGCGCTACCTTGGGCGGGATGGTCGCCGGCGGCCTGTCGGGACCGTCGCGGCAGGCCGTCGGCGCCTTGCGCGATTTTGTCCTGGGCACCGTGCTGATGGATGGCAAGGGCGAGGTGCTGCACTTCGGCGGCCAGGTCATGAAGAATGTGGCGGGATACGATGTGTCGCGTTTGCTGGCGGGCTCGCTTGGCACGCTGGGCTTGATATTGGAGGCGTCGGTCAAGGTGCTGCCGCGCCCGGTTGCCGTCGGCAGCCGGCGTTTTGCGATGAACCAGGCCGAGGCGATCCGCAGCCTGAACCAATGGGGCGGCCAGCCATTGCCGCTTTCCGGCAGTTGCTGGCACGATGGCATGCTGACGATAAGGCTGGCTGGGGCGGAGGCAGCGGTACGTGCGGCGGAACACAAGCTGGGTGGCGAAGCCGTACCGGATGCCGAACAATTCTGGCAGGCGCTGCGCGAACAAACCCATTCCTTCTTTTCCGGCATTGCTGCCGGCAAGGCGTTGTGGCGCTTGTCGCTGCCCTCGGTTGCGGAGCCGCTGGGGCTGGCAGGAGAGACCCTGGTCGAATGGGGCGGGGCGCAGCGCTGGCTGCTGGCCGATGAAAATGCGGCCATGGATGCCAGCACAATCCGGGTAGCGGCGAGCGCCGCCGGCGGTCACGCCACCTTGTTCCGAGGCGGCGATAAAAGCATTGGCGTGTTCCAGCCGCTGGCGCCTGCCGTCGCGCAAATCCATCGTCATTTGAAGGCCGGTGTTGATCCTGCGGGCATTTTCAATCGCGGCCGTATGTATCCGGATTTCTAGCACCAGAAAAATACGCATCCATGCAAACCAATCTAGCCGATTTCATCAAGAACACGCGCGACGGCAAGGAAGCCGACGCCATCTTACGCGCCTGCGTGCATTGCGGATTCTGCACCGCTACCTGTCCTACTTACCAGCTGCTGGGCGACGAGCTGGACGGGCCGCGCGGACGCATCTACCTGATCAAGCAAGTACTGGAAGGGAAGCCGGCCAGCGTCAAGACGCAATTGCACCTGGACCGCTGCCTTACCTGCCGCAATTGCGAATCGACTTGCCCATCCGGCGTGGAATATGGGCGCTTGCTCGATATCGGCCGCAAGGTAGTGGAGCGCCAGGTCGGCCGCCCATCCGGCGAGAAACTGGCGCGCACAGTGCTGAAAGAATTCCTGCCGCGGCCATGGCTGTTCAAGCCGGCCATGGCCGCCGGACAATTGCTGCGGCCGCTGTTGCCGCGCAAGCTGAAGAACAAGGTTCCCGCCAGGCAGGATGCCGGAACCAGGCCGCAGCGCCAGCATGCGCGCAAGATGCTGTTGCTGGAGGGTTGCGTGCAGCCGGCCATGTCGCCCAACATCAACAGCGCCACCGCGCGGGTGCTGGATGCGCTGGAAGTGCAGCTGCTGGTGGCGCCGAAAGCCGGCTGCTGCGGCGCGATCCGCTACCACCTCAACGACCAGGGCGGCGGCCTGGACGACATGCGGCGCAATATCGATGCCTGGTGGCCGTATGTGATCGGCAGCAATGGCCAGGGCGTGGAAGCCATCGTGATGACGGCTTCTGGCTGTGGCGTGACGGTCAAGGAGTATGGCCACCTGCTGGCAGGCGATCCCCAGTATGCTGTCAAAGCAAAAGCCATCTCGGCCTTGACCAAGGATTTGTGCGAAATCCTGCCCGAGTTTGAAATCGAGCTGCAGCAAAAGCTGAGCGGGAAATTTCCTCAGCGCGTGGCCTATCATCCGCCCTGCACCCTGCAGCATGGCCAGCAGATCCGCGGCAAGGTGGAAGGCTTGCTGCGCGGCGTCGGCGTCGATGTGCAGCTGTGCGCCGACAGCCACCTGTGCTGCGGCTCGGCTGGTACTTACTCGGTCCTGCAGCCGGAGCTGTCGTACCGCCTGCGCGACAACAAGCTGGAGAACCTGCAGGCATGCAGGCCGGACATGATCGTCTCGGCCAATATCGGCTGCCTGACGCATCTGCAGTCCGGCACCGAGACGCCCGTCAGGCATTGGATAGAACTGCTGGACCAGGCGCTGTCATCCTGACCAGCCGCCCGACCCCGCCTTCAGCTAAAACTGATGGCGGATCCCGACCACTGCGACAAATTGCTTGCCGTTGGAAGACGGCGAGCCGTTTTGCGAATCGCCGACCACTGCGACCGCGTTGACCGGCGTCACCCCGTTCGCTCCCAGGGTCTGGCCGCTGGCCTTCTGATAGGCTTCCAGAAAATAAATTGCCGTCCGCTTGGAAAAATCATAAGTCTGCTCGAACGACAGTTGCTGGTAATGCGCTGGATCGCTGATGCCGTTTGCTGCCGATTCGCGTGTATAGCTATAGCCGGCCGCGAGGGTGATCGCGTTGGTCAGCTTGTAGGTGGAAATCAGGCCGGCGGTATTGAAGGTGGCCTGATGGGCGAACAGCGAAGCCGCTCCCGGCGCCATCTGCACATTGGAAAAATTCAAGCCCAGCATCAGACTGTCCGACACGTTATAGCGCGCCGCGGCGGCAATCATCTGTACTGACCTGGCTGAAGCATAGCCGGCATTCACCGGCGACTGGGCGTAGCTGCCCGAGGTGACGTTCGGATCCCACTGCGCAAAGCCTTTGAGATTGTTGTTGTTCAGTTTCAGGTAACCGAGCGCCACGCTCAGGGCGTTGTAGTCATAGCGCAGCGCTGTGCTGAAAGAATTGCCGGCGCTGATGGCGCCGGCGTTTTCGCCGAAGCCGTACAAGGCGCCGGCCTGGAAGCCGGCAATCACCGGTGATGAATATACCAGTGAGTTGTTGATCCGAATGGTGGTGTCGAGGCCGTCGAGATCGCCTGGATGGGCGCCGGTGGCGCCGGTCAGCACTCCCGTCGGTCCGAGTCCGCCGACGTAGCGCCAGTACGGCGTGTACTGGCGGCCGAGGGTGAAGCTGCCGTAGCGGGCATCGCTCAGGCCGACAAAGGCCTGGCGGTTGAAGGCTTTGCTGGCATCGCTCTGGACGCCGTTGTTGATGCTGAAGCCTTGCTCCAGCGTGAAAATCGCCTTGCCGCCGCCGCTCAGGTCTTCGCTGCCGCTGAAGCCCAGCTTGCTGGCATTCAGGTTGCCGCTGTTCATATAGGTGTTTGGATTGCCGCGCTGATTGCTGGAATGCACGATCGCGGCATCGGCTGTGCCGTAGATCGTGACGCTGGTTTGCGCCTGCGTGTAGGCAGCGCCGGTGAGCGATGTCGTTGCAAGAACTAATTTTAGCGTTGTGTTTTTCATGTCTCCCCCTTGGGTTTTATTTATTGAATCGTTTGAGAATGCTGACGATCTTGTGCTTGATGGATAGCTTGGGATCGGATTGCGGCCTGATTTTCAACTGGATCTCACGCCGTTGATTGACGATGGCGTCGCCCAGGATGGCGGCGGCGCTCAGTACTGCCGGGCGTGTTTCATGCTGGGGCAGCAGCAGGGTGACCAGTTCGGATGCCGGCTGGACGCCTGTGCATTCAAGATCGATGTCCAACGTCTCCGCATCGCTTTGCACGCGGATTTTCCACAGGCTGCTTGTGCCGTCCAGGTAGGCATTGCTGGCGCCGTCATCGTCAAAGAATTCTGTTTCGAAAGCACCGTCTTGCTGATGTGGAAAGACCATGAAGCCTTGCTGGTGCGCGGGCCGGTTGAAGTGCTGCTCGGCCACGTTGATGGCGATGGCGCTGCCGGCACGCGCCAGCAGCGGCGGCTGTTCGCCCGCCGCCGGCAATACGATCTCCTGGCCGCCCTGGTGAAGGGCGCCGCTCCAGAAGTCGTACCAGCCGGCGCCGGCGGGAAGGTAGACGCGGCGGCTGCGCTGGCCTGGCTCGACCACCGCGGCCAGCAACAGGCTGGGGCCGACCAGCATGTCGTCGTTTTCGGCAAAGCACTTCGGATCATCAGGAAAAGCCAGGAACGTCGGCCTGATCATCGGTTCGTAGTGCTGGTGATAGCGCCACAGCAGGTCGTAGAAATACGGCGTCAGGCAGGCGCGCAGCTTGAGCAGGTTACGGATCGCGCCGGTGATTTCCGGATACATCCAGGCCTCGTTGACGGTCTTGTCGTCGTTCCAGGAATGGATCGAAAAGCGCGGCATGAAAATGCCGAACTGGACCCAGCGCAACAGCAGCTCCGGACTCGGCGCCGGGCCGCTGAAACCGCCGACGTCATGGCCGGTGTTGGAGATGCCGGACATGGCCAGGCCCAGTCCCATCTTGATGTTGTACTTGAGCGTCTGCCACGAAGTGTAGTTGTCGCCCGACCAGGTCTGCACATAGCGCTGCATGCCGGCGGCGCCCGAGCGCGACACCAGGTAGGGCCGCTTGTCCGGCGCGAATTCGGTCTGCGCTTGCTGCGACGCGGCCATCATCAGCAGCGTTTGCAGGCCCTTGGCTTCGACCGCCTTGAAACGCTCGCCGAAGCCGTTGGCGGTGGCTTGCGGATTCAGGACCTGGAATTCGTTGTTGTCGTTCCAGGTGCTGGTGATGCCGTATTCGAGCAGGGACTTGGTCACCGCCCGTTTCCACCAGGCGATGGTGTCCGGATTGGTGAAATCCAGGTAGGCGCCGACTTCGTCCCAGAATTGCACCATTTCCGGCTTGCCGTCCTGGTTCTTGATGAACAGGTTGAGGTTCTCGGCTTCGCTGAAGCGCGGATGATCCTGCAGCAGGCAAGGCTTGATGTTGGCGCACAGGCGCACGCCATGTTGCAGGTAGTGTTCGGCAAAGGCTTTGGGATCGGGAAATTTCTCGCGGTTCCAGTTGAAGACATAGCGCTTGTTGCCGATAGAGGTATAGCCGGACGACAGGTGGAATGATTCGCACAGCATGTCGTGCTGCTCGCAGCCGGCCAGGAATTCATTCATCTTTTCCTGTGCGTCCGGTTCGTCGGTATATGTCATGGTGGAACCGGAATAGCCTAGTCCCCATTTTGGCGTGAACGCCGGCTTGCCGGTCATCCATGTGTAGCGCCGCACCACCTGCTCCATGCTGTCGCCGGCGATGAAGTAGTAATCCAGGTCGCCATGGTCGGCGACGAAGTAGCGGTAGTGGCCGTGATAATTATCCAGCTCGCAGCCCATGTCGAGCTTGCCTTCGGACAGGGTGTCGTAGAACAGGCCGAAGGCGGCATGCTGGCGCTTGTTCCAGGTGATATAGAAGGGAATGTGCTTGTACAGGGCGTCGGTGCTGCTGGCGTTGTAGCCCATGGCGTCGATGGTCTTGAGCGAAAAGCTGCGGCCATGGCGGTTGGTGTCGCCGCTGCGTTCGCCGAGGCCGAAGTACATCTCGTCCTGGGCGTCGCGTTTCAGGTAGTGATAGACCTTGTCGTCCCAGTAGCCGAAATTGACGGCTTGCGTGCCGCGGTCCCGCGCCATTTCCGTCCATTCGCCGGCGGGACGGGTTTCCCAGCTGCAGGACAAGCCTTTCAGCTGCACCGTCAGCCGGATCTTCTCGGTTTGTATCTGCAAGGCGCCGGGCAGGTTCCCGAGGGTGTAACCGGGCAGGGAAAAGCCTGCCAGCGAGAGGCGCTCGCGTCCCTCCAGCGGGATCTCCCGGGCGCCTGGCGCAATCGCCCAGGTGCGCGGAAAATGGAGCTGCGCGTCCGGCAGCACTATGACGCGGATGATGTCTTGCTCCAGCACGAAGATATGGGCGACATGGCCATCGGTGCTTTTCAGCATCAGCGCCGCGCCGTTCTTTTCTGCCAGATGGAATTGAGGAATATGGTTAACCGACATGCAAATCTCCAAGGTGCTTGGTTCAGGTTCTGGCCGCTGCGGCGCTGTTGTCCTGGTAGCCGCGATACAGCAGGAACAGGATGGTGACGCCCACCACGTCGAACATGCCCAGGGCCGCAAACAACGGGGTATAGCCGACCGATTCGGCTAGCTGTCCGATCAGCAGCGAAAACGAGAGGCCGCCTATCCAGCTGATCATGCCGGTCAGGCCGTTGGCGGTGCCGACCTCTCGGGTGTTGAAGACATCGGCGGTCATGGTGTTGACCAGGCCGGAAATCATCTGGTGAGCGAAGCCGCCGATGCAGAACAGGGCGATCGCTGTATAAGGACTCTCAACGTAGCCGACGAAGCCGACGCTGGTCATCAGCAGCGCGCCGGTGGCGATGCCGGCGATGCGCGAGTGGACCAGCCGGAACTTGAAATGCTTCATCAGGAACGGCGACAGGTAGCCGCCCAGGATGCCGCCCATGTCGGCGGCGAAGAAGGGCATCCAGCCGAAGATGGCGAACTCCTTCAGGTTCATGCCGCGCGCGGACATGAAGTACAGCGGAATCCAGAAATTGAAGGTTTGCCAGGCCGGTTCGGCCAGGAAACGGGTGATCGCAATCCCCCAGAAGCGGCGGGTGCCGACGATGGCTTTGACGGATGGCTTGGCATGCGACTGGCTTTCGGCGATGCTTTCCTGGCCGGACAGAATGTAGGCGCGTTCCGTATCGGACAAGCTCGGGTGGTCCTTAGGGGCGCGGTAGAAGAAAAACCACAGGCCGGCAAAGATGAAACCCATTGCGCCGGTGACAATGAAGGCGGCTTGCCAGCTGTGCTTGTACAGCAGCCAGGCCACCAGCACCGGCGCGATCACCGCGCCCATGGAAGTGCCGGCGTTGAAATAGCCCACCGCCACCGAACGTTCCTGTTTGGGAAACCATTCCGACACCGCCTTGATGCCTGCCGGTATCGCCGCCGCTTCGGTCAGGCCGAGCAGGCTGCGGAAGAACGCCAGCGAGATCCAGCCGGTGGCGAAGCCGTGCAGCATGCCCACCGCCGACCAGGCCGCGGCGAACAAGGCAAAGCCGACTTTCAGGCCGAGAAAGTCGATGATATAGCCGCATACCGGCTGCATGATGGTGTAGGCGACCTGGAAGGCGGCCACCACGTATGAATATTCCTTGGTGCTGAAAGCCAGGTCGTGTTTCAGCGTGTCCGCCAGTACGCCCAGCGAATTGCGCGAGATGTAGTTCAGGATGGTGCCAAAACAGACGAGGGCGATAATCCACCAGCGCAGTCCCTTTATGCGTTTCATATGTGTTGTCTCGGTTAGTTTTTATAAATGACCGCCTTGGTGGCGTCTTGGTGATTCCGGAACGGTTGCTCCATTTGATGTTGAAAATACGGGCTGTGACGGTCCTCGGGAGACGGCCGGCTTGCGCCGGCGGCCATCTGCGCCTAGATTCTGGAGGCGCAAGCCGTAACGATGGCATCCATCAGCCGAACTCCGCGACAGGCGTACCGGCTACCGGCATGCTCACTGCGAACAGTGCGCCGGCCAGCGGCTCGCGCGCCAGTTCATCGGCGCTCATGTTTTCGGTGAGCGAAGTGACGTACAGCGTTTTCAGGTCGGCGCCGCCGAAGGCGCACATGGTGGGACGCGACACCGGCAGCGGCAGGTATCCCAGCAGCTGCCCTTGCGGCGAGAACTTGTTGATGCGCCCGGCAGTGATGCCGCAACCCCAGTAGCAGCCATCGGCGTCGACTGCGCTGCCGTCGGGACGCCCCCATTCCGGCTGCATCTGCACGAACACCTGGCGCGGACCGAGGGTGCCGCCGGCGAGGTCGAAATCATAGCGGTAGATCACCGCGCGGCGCGAATCGGAGTGGTACATGGTGCGGCCGTCAGGACTCCATGCCAGGCCGTTCGAGACCACCAGGCCGTTGCCGTGGGCGCTGACGCTGCCGTCCGGCGCCAGCCGGTACAGCGAGGCGCAGGCTTGCTTGTCGGCGCGGTCGTCCATGGTGCCGGCCCAGAAGGCGCCGTCCGGTCCGGTCTTGCCGTCGTTGAGGCGGTTGTGCGGAATAAGCGGTTCAGGATGCGCGATCAAGGTCCAGCTGGCGTCGGCCGGATCAAACCAGTGGAAGCCATTGCGCAGGGCGGCGACGATCTTGCCGTTCTTCGCCAGACTGACCGAGCCGATGGCGGCAGGAGCCGGCCAGCTGCGCTGTTGTCCCGAAGCGGGATCAAAGCGGTGCAGTGCGGGCTTGAGGATATCCACCCAGTACAAAACCTGCTCGCGCTGCGACCACACCGGCGACTCGCCGACGATGGCGTTCTCGGCACGGATCACGCGGACGGGATAATCAAATTGCTGGATCATGTTGCTACCTCATTGCTGGTGGTGCGATGGATGGGCATACAGATTTGCATGATGCGGCTGTTACGGAATGATTGTCGCCGCCGGCTGCCGCAGTTGCCGCCGCTAACGCAGCAGGCAAGGTTTCTTGTTGTCGAATTTCCAGCCAGGGATCAGGTATTGCATGGCGACGGCATCGTCGCGCGCGCCGAGTCCCATGTTGCGATATAGCTGATGCGCGGCTTCCAGCTGCGCCAGGTCGAGCTCGATGCCGAGGCCCGGCTTTTTCGGCACCTTGACCATGCCGCCGGCGATCTGCAAGGGCTCTTGGGTCAGGCGCTGGCCGTCCTGCCAGATCCAATGGGTATCGATGGCGGTGATGTTGCCGGGCGCGGCTGCCGCCACATGCGTGAACATCGCCAGCGAGATATCGAAGTGATTGTTGGAATGCGAACCCCAGGTCAGGCCCCATTCATGGCACATCTGCGCCACCCGCACAGAACCTTGCATGGTCCAGAAGTGCGGATCGGCCAGCGGAATGTCGACCGATTGCAGCTGGATCGCGTGCCCCAATTCGCGCCAGTCGGTGGCGATCATGTTGGTCGCGGTCTGCAAGCCGGTGGCGCGGCGGAATTCGGCCATGACTTCGCGTCCGGAAAAGCCGTTCTCGGCGCCGCAGGGGTCTTCAGCATAGGCCAGCACCGCATGCTGGTCGCGGCACAGGCGGATGGCATCCTTGAGCAGCCAGCCGCCGTTCGGATCGAGCGTGATGCGTGCTTCCGGAAAGCGTTCCGCCAGCGCCGTCACGGCTTCCATTTCATCTTCGCCGCGCAGCACGCCGCCCTTCAGCTTGAAATCGTTGAAGCCGTAACGCTGATAGGCCGCTTGCGCCAGCGCCACCACTGCTTGCGCGTCGAGCGCCGGCTGATGGCGCAGCCGCAGCCAGTCGTCGCCGGCATCCGGCTCGCTGGCGTAGGGCAGGTCGGTGGCGGTACTGTCGCCGATGTAGAACAGATAGCCCAGCATCTTTACCGCCTCGCGCTGCTGGCCTTCGCCTAGCAGGGCCGCCACCGGCACGCCGAGGAATTTTCCCAGCAGGTCGAGCAGGGCGGCTTCCAGCGCCGTCACGGCATGGATCGCGATGCGCAGGTCGAAAGTCTGCAAGCCGCGGCCGCCGGCGTCGCGTTCGTTGAATGCGCTGCGGGCGCTGTTGAGGATGGCCTGGTAGTGGCCGATCGCTTTGCCCAGCAGCAGCGGGCGCGCATCTTCCAGCGTTTGCCGGATGCGTTCGCCGCCCGGCACTTCGCCGACGCCGGTATTGCCGGCGCTGTCGGTGAGGATCACGATGTTGCGGGTGAAATAGGGGCCGTGCGCGCCGCTCAGGTTGAGCAGCATGCTGTCGCGGCCGGCGACCGGCACTACGCGCATGTCGACGATGAGGGGACTGCCCGGGACCTGCGTGCTCGATGATGTCATGTGTGGCTGCCTGTGGCTGAATGAATGTTGAATCGGCTGATGCCGCCCGCGTCGGCGTCGTGTTCCAGTGTATGTACTGTGCTGCCTTCAATCCGGTGTTTTTTGCAAAATGGGACCGCTACCAATTCAAATGGTAGCGGTCCCATTTTTGACTGTCAATGCTTATTTTTGTAAAAAAACTTAAACGCTGGCGCGCTCTATGATGGTGAAGCCGATGTCGCAGACCGGTTCTGCAACAGTTTTGCCTTCGGAACGGGCGATGATGAAGCGCGCGGCGGTGCTGCCGATGACCGTGCCGTCGATGCGCACGGTGGTTAGCGGCGGCTGCAGGTCGCGTGAAAATGCAAGGTCGCCCAGACCGATCACCGCCAGCTGCTGCGGGATGGAGATGTTGCTGGCTTGCGCCTCGATCATGACGCCCAGCGCCAGCATGTCGGAGCTGCAGAACACGGCGTCGATATCGGGGGCGCGCGCCAGCAGTTGCGCCAGTCCGCTGCGGCCGTTGCCGAGCGTGGTGGGAGCGGCGACTTCACAGGAAGGAATGTTGCCGGCCTGCGCCGGGGCCATGCCGAGCCGCACCGCTTCCTGCGCAAAAGCGTTGACGCGGCGGCGGCTGCGGTCGTCGCTGGCGCCGATGGCGGCAACCCGGCGGCGGCCGGCGGCGTGCAGGTATTGGGCCACTGCGATGCCGATTTTTTCATGGGAAAAGCCGACCAGCATGTCGACCGGCGTCGGCGTCAGGTCCCAGGTTTCGACGACTGGAATGCCGCTCGCCAGCAAACGCCGGCGTGCCTGTGCGGAGCGGTTGATGCCGGTCAGCACGATGCCGTCGGGACGGCGGCCGATGATAGCGTCCAGCAAGGCATCCTCGCGTGAATTTTCATAGCCGCTCTGGCCCAGCATGACCTGGTAGCCGGCCGCGGCCAGGGTGTCGGTCAGCGACTCGACGGTTTCCAGGAACATCGGGCCGGACAGGGTCGGCACCACGGCCGCCACCAGGCGGCTTTTCTGCGACGCCAGTGCGCCGGCCAGCAGGTTCGGCACGTAGCCGGTTTGCTGTACGGCGGCCTGGACTTTTTGCAGCACCTTGGCGGAAACCGCATCCGGCGTGTTCAATGCGCGCGAAGCGGTGATCGGCGCCACGCCGGCCAGCTTGGCGACGTCGCGCAAGGTAAAGCCGCCGGTCTTGCGGCCGCCTTTGCGGCGCGCGGTGACGTCGGCAACGATTGCATCCATCAGGTTTTCTTTTTCCATGGCGAAATTCTAACATCAATGAAAATGATACCGTTACCATTGTGCCGGTTATCATGTAAATCAGGACGCCGGGGCGGATTAGTCCGCTACAATCCAGGCTGGATTTCCCCGCGCAGGGGAATTCCAATCATAATAAAAATCTTTGAAAAACCCCACGGGACAGGTTTCATGCCAGAAATATCCACGCTAAAGCTGAATGGCCGTCAGCAAGAATTGTTGAGCTATGTGCAGCGCGACGGTTTCGTGACGGTGGAGCACTTGGCTACGCGTTTCCAGATTACCCAGCAAACCATCCGCCGCGACATCAACCTGCTGGCGGAGATGAACCTGCTGCAGCGCTATCACGGCGGCGTCGGCCTGCCGTCCAGCGCCGAGAACATCGCTTACGGTGCGCGCCAGGGTTTGTATTCGGAAGAGAAGCGCCGCATCGCCGCGCTGGTGGTCGAGCATATTCCCGACCAGGCTACGCTGTTCATCAATCTCGGCACCACCAATGAAGAAGTGGCGAAGGCGCTCAGCCGGCGCCGCAACCTGCGCGTCATCACCAACAACCTGAACGTGGCGGCGATCATGAGCGGCTATCCGGGTTGCGAGGTGATCATCACCGGCGGCGTGGTGCGCGCGCGCGACCTTGGCATCACCGGCGAAGAAACCATCGATTTCATCCGCCGCTTCAAGGTCGATTTCGGCATCATCGGCATTTCCAGCATCGAAGCCGACGGCACCCTGCGCGATTTCGACTATCGCGAAGTGCGGGTATCGGAAGCCATCATCGAACATTCGCGCACCGTTTTCCTGGTCGCCGACCATTCCAAGTTCCGCCGGCCGGCGCTGGTGCGGCTGGGAGATATATCGAAGGTCAACGCCCTGTTTACCGACCAGCCGGTGCCGGAGGAAATGGGCAGCATCTTTGCCGATGCGAAAATCGATGTATTCGTGGCAGGCAGCAACGCCTCCTAGCTGACCTGGTCAAACGCCCTGGCGGCAAGCCTGCTCATCGCCCATGCCGTTGCGTGGCGGCGACACCCTGACTTCCCTTTATTTCCATTCTCGATGCAGCGGGCCAGCCGGTCTGGATCCGCTTGCCCTTGCTCCGCGGTTTGACATCTCTGCGCGTCGGCAGCGCCGTAGGCGAGATTGAAATTATCTATCCTTGTTTAAGTTTATCTCTATCAAAAAATTACTTTTGATAAATATAAATGATTATCTATGTTCGAATTCGAACAATATACTTTCGAATATAAATATTCTATGATGTGCGGTGACATTGCAAACATGCTGACTTTGCCAATTGGCAATAAAGTGTTTGTCCGATGAGTGCGTTACCGACACAAGGAGATAGCTGTGGCATCAGGTGAAATTGTAGATTTGCTGGTAGTGGGCGGCGGCGTTAACGGCGCCGGGATTGCGCGCGATGCGGTCGGCCGCGGCCTCAGCGTGTTGCTTTGCGAACAGGACGACCTGGCTTCGCACACTTCTTCCGCCAGCTCCAAGCTGATCCACGGCGGCCTGCGTTACCTTGAACAATACGAATTCAGCCTGGTGCGCAAGGCTCTGCAGGAACGCGAGCAGCTGCTGCGCATGGCGCCGCATATCATCGGGCCGCTGCGCTTCGTCATGCCGCATGTGCCGAGCTTGCGGCCGGCCTGGATGATACGCGCCGGCCTGTTCTTATACGACAACCTCAGCAAGCGTGAATTGCTGGAGGGCTCACGCACTATCGATTTCCGCAAGCACGTGGCCGGTGCGCCGCTCAAGAAATCCCTGACCAAGGGCTTCGTCTATTCCGACGCCTGGGTGCAGGACGCGCGCCTAGTGGTGCTTAACGCCATGGACGCCAAGGAGCGCGGCGCCACCATCCTCACCCGGACCCGCATGATCCAGGCACGGCAAGGCAGCCAGTACTGGGACGCCACCCTGTTGTCGACCGAGACCGGCGAGACCAGCGAGGTGCGGGCGCGCTGCATCGTCAACGCCGCCGGTCCATGGGTAGGCAGCCTTTTGAACGGCGCCCTGAATACGCCTGCGCAGCATCACGTCCGCCTGGTCAAGGGCAGCCACATCGTCACCAAGCGCTTGTTCGATCATGACCACGCCTACATTTTGCAGAATCCGGACAAGCGCATCGTCTTTGCGATTCCCTACGAAAACGACTTTACGCTGATCGGCACCACCGACGTGGAATACAGCGGCGATCCGAGCCAGGTCGGGATTTCAGAGGAAGAAACCGCCTATCTGTGCGAATCCGTGAACCGCTATTTCGAAATGACGGTGACGCCGCAGCAAGTAGTGTGGTCGTACGCGGGCGTGCGTCCTCTGCTGGAAGAAGAAGTCGCCAATCCGTCCGCCGTCACTCGCGACTACAAGCTGGAACTGAGAAACGAACCCGGCCTGGCGCCGGTGCTGTCGGTATTCGGCGGCAAGATCACCACTTACCGCCGTCTGGCGGAAGAAGCGATGGAACATCTGCAGCCGCTGTTCGGCTATATGAAATCGCACTGGACCGCGCACGAACCGCTGCCGGGCGGCGATATCGCCAACGCCGACTTTGCAGAGTTCCTGCGGATTTTCCTGCAGCGCCATGCCTGGCTCCCAGCCTCGCTGGCGACCCGCTATGCGCGCGCCTACGGCACCCGCGCGGCGCGCCTGCTGGACGGCATCCACGACGTCGCCGCGCTGGGCGAACTGTTCGGCGGCGATCTGTATGAAGCGGAAGTGCGCTACCTGATGCGCAATGAATGGGCTTTGACGGTGGAAGATATTCTGTGGCGTCGTTCCAAGCTGGGATTGCGCCTTGATGCTGTAGCTGTAGGCAGGCTGCGTACGTGGCTGCAGGAGCAGGCGCAAATGCAGGCGCCGGTTGTCGCGATGCGAGCCTGACGATTCACCCCGGTATTGCCCCGGCGCTGCAGGCAGCAGTACTGCTTGCGCAGCCGGCATATAAAACAGACGGATCCGGCGGCTTTGCCGGATCAAAGTCGCCCGATCCGCATACGCGGATTTCCCAACCTTGGAGTAGACAAGTTGAAAGATAAATACATTTTAGCCCTGGATCAAGGGACTACCAGCTCGCGCGCCATCCTGTTCGATCGCCAGGGCAATATCGTTTCTTCCGCCCAGAAAGAATTCCGCCAGATTTATCCGCAGCCGGGCTGGGTAGAGCATGATCCGCAGGAGATCTGGTCGACTCAGGCCGGCGTCGCCGCCGAAGCGTTGACCAAGGTCGGTTTGAACGGCACCTCGGTTGCGGCTATCGGCATTACCAACCAGCGTGAAACCACCATCGTCTGGGACCGTGAAAGCGGCAAGGCGATCTACAACGCCATCGTCTGGCAGGACCGTCGCACCGCTGCATTCTGCGATGAGCTTAAAACACGCGGCCTGGCGGAGACCATCCGTCAAAAGACCGGCCTGCTGGTGGATTCGTATTTTTCCGCCACCAAGATCCGCTGGATACTGGAAAACGTCGAAGGCGCGCGCCAGCTTGCCAATCAGGGACGCCTTGCCTTCGGTACCGTGGATACCTGGCTGGTGTGGAACATGACGCGCGGCAAGCGTTATGTGACCGATGTCTCGAATGCGTCGCGCACCATGCTGTTCAATATCCATACGATGCAATGGGATGACGAACTGCTCGATATCATGGGTGTCCCGCGCAGCATGCTGCCGGAAGTATGCTCCTCGAGCGAGACCTACGGCCATACAGAAATTTCCGGTTTCGGTTCGGAAATTCCCATTGCCGGGATCGCCGGCGACCAGCAGGCGGCGCTGTTCGGGCAGATGTGCACACAACCGGGCATGGTCAAGAATACCTATGGCACCGGCTGTTTCATGATGATGAATACCGGCGCCAAGCCGATCATCTCGAAGAATAATCTGCTGACCACGGTGGCCTGGAAGATCGGCGGCGAGGTCAGCTACGCGCTGGAAGGCAGCATCTTCATCGGCGGCGCGGTGGTGCAATGGCTGCGCGACGGCCTCGGCATCATCAAGACTTCCAACGAAGTCGAAGCGCTGGCGCGCAGCGTCCAGAACACCGACGGCGTATATCTGGTCCCTGCGTTTGCCGGTCTCGGCGCGCCGCACTGGAATCCGCATGCGCGCGGCACGGTCTTCGGCGTCACCCGCGGCACCACTGCCGCGCACTACGCGCGTGCAGCGCTCGACAGCATCGCCTACCAGACCATGGATGTGCTGAAGGCGATGGAAGCCGATGCCGGTATCGTGATTCCGGAACTGCGCGTCGATGGCGGCGCCACGGCGAATAACCTGCTGATGCAATTCCAGTCGGACATGCTCGGCGTCGACGTGGTCCGTCCAAAGGTCACGGAAACGACCGCACTCGGCGCAGCCTACCTGGCCGGCCTGGCAGTCGGATACTGGAGCAGCACCGACGACGTGCAAGGACAGTGGCAGCTCGACCAGCGCTTCAAGCCGGCCATGCCGGCCGCCGAAGTGCAGGCCAACATCAAGGGCTGGCAGCGGGCGATTGCCGCCGCCACGGTGTGGGCGAACTCCTGATCTGACCCAGAGCCGATGCATGGGAAGCGGATCGGCATCTGCTTCCCGGTTCTTCCTATATCCTATTTCCGAAAGAGTTTGTCATGACTCCTTATTTGGCTGAATTCGTGGGCACCGCCCTGATTGTCCTGCTTGGCAACGGTGTGGTTGCCAATGTTCTCTTGAGTAAAACCCACGGCCACGGCAGCGGCCTGATCGTGATCACCGTCGGCTGGGCGATGGCGGTGTTTGTCGGCGTGTTCGTCGCGGCTTCGTCCAGCGGCGCCCACCTGAATCCGGCGGTGACGCTGGCGCTGGCGGTGGCCGGCAAGTTTGCCTGGGGCAGCGTGCCTGCCTATATCGCATCGCAAATGCTGGGCGGCATGATGGGCGCCTTCCTGGTGTGGCTGGTGTATCGCAATCACTTCGCCGAAACCACTGACGGCAATCTCAAGCTGGCGGCATTCTGCACGGCGCCGGCGATCCGCAATAAATTCGGCAATGTCGTCTCGGAAGTGGTCGGTACCTTCGTGCTGGTGTACTGCGTGTTGAATATCGCGTCGCCGAAGATGGGCCTGGGCGCGCTGGATGCGCTGCCGGTGGCCTTGCTGGTGATGAGCATCGGCGTATCGCTGGGCGGCACTACCGGCTATGCGATCAATCCTGCCCGCGATCTGGGGCCGCGCCTGATGCATGCGCTGCTGCCGATTCCAGGCAAGCGCGACAGCGACTGGGGTTATGCCCTGGTGCCGGTGGTCGGTTCGATTTGCGGCGGGGTGCTGGCGGCGCTGGTGTACGGCCTGCAGATGGCGCACTAAGAGGAAGCACGGATGCGGTAAAAAAACAGCCTGGGCCAGATAATTCTGGCCCAGGCTGTTTTTTTTTATCCCAGCAGTTTTTCTATATCGGCTGCCAGCGATTCCGGTTTGGTTTGCGGCGCAAAGCGGTCGACGATCGCGCCGTCCTTGTCCACCAGGAACTTGGTGAAATTCCACTTGATGCCTTCGCTGCCCAGCAAGCCGGGCGCAGCGCTTTTCAGATGCTGATAGAGCGGCGCGGCGTGGTCGCCGTTGACGTCGATTTTCTCGAACAAGGGAAAAGTGACGCCGTAGTTCTTCTCGCAAAAAGCGCCGATCTCTTCGGCAGTCCCAGGTTCCTGTGCGCCAAACTGATTGCAGGGAAATCCCAGCACTTCAAAACCTTGCGCATGGTATTTCTGGTAAACCTCTTCCAGGCCCTTGTACTGCGGCGTGAAGCCGCAGTTGCTGGCGGTGTTCACGATCAGCAGCACCTTGCCGCGGTAAGCCTCCAGCGAGCTGGGCTTGCCGTCCAGCTGATTGACGGTAAAGTCGTAGATCTTCGTGCCGCTAGTGTCCTTGCTCATACTATCCCCAGATGTTCAGTGCCGGCAGAGAGGTCGCGGTCTTTTGCGTCCTTGCCGCGCAGTTTGATGGAAAGCCGCAGGTCGTTGACCGAATCGGCATTGCGCAAAGCATCTTCATAGCTGATTTTATCGTCTTCGTACAAATCGAACAGGGCCTGGTCGAAAGTCTGCATGCCGAGCTCGCGCGACTTCTTCATGATTTCCTTGATTTCATGGACGTCGCCCTTGAAGATCAAGTCGGAAATCAGCGGCGAATTCAGCATGATCTCAACCGCAACCGCGCGTCCCTTCACCGTTTTCAATGGTACCAGGCGCTGCGAGACGATGCCTTTCAGGTTGAGCGACAAGTCCATCAGCAGCTGCGGCCGGCGTTCTTCCGGGAAGAAGTTGATGATGCGGTCGAGCGCCTGGTTGGAGCTGTTGGCATGCAGCGTAGCCAGGCACAGGTGGCCGGTTTCGGCGAAGGCGATGGCGTAGTCCATGGTTTCGCGGTCGCGGATTTCGCCGATCAGGATCACGTCCGGCGCCTGGCGCAAGGTGTTCTTCAGGGCCACGCCCCAGTTTTCCGTATCGACGCCGACTTCGCGCTGGGTCACGATGCAGTTCTTGTGGGGGTGGATGTATTCCACCGGATCTTCAATCGTGATGATGTGGCCGTAGCTGTTTTCATTGCGGTAGCCGATCATCGCCGCCAGCGTGGTCGATTTGCCGGAGCCGGTAGCGCCGACCATGATCACCAGGCCGCGCTTGGTCATGGCCACTTCCTTGAGCGTAGGAGGCAGGCCCAGGTCTTCGAATTTCGGGATGTCGGTGGTGATGGTCCGCAATACCATGCCGACCCGGCCCTGCTGGATGAAGGCGGAAGCGCGGAAACGCCCGAGGCCGCCCGGGCTGATGGCGAAATTGCATTCCTTGGTTTCTTCGAAATCCGCCGCCTGTTTGTCGCTCATGATGGCGCGCGCCAGTTCCAGCGTGTGGACAGCAGTCAGCGCCTGGTTCGAGACCGGCGTGATCTTGCCGTCGATCTTGAAGGCCGGCGGGAAGTCTGCGGTGATGAACAGATCGGAGCCGCGCTTGCTGACCATCAGGCGCAACAGGTCGTGCATGAATTTGGTTGCTTGATCTCGTTCCATGTCTATCCTAGTAAAACAATAACAGTATTAGGGCGGCGGGTGGATGGGCGCGTACTGCATGACACATCATCCGCCTTTTTCAGTTACATTGCGCGGCGGCTGCAACGGACGGCCAGCGCCGCTTGCCGCTGCTTTTTTTTAGCCCGGGAAATTATCGGGCGACTTGGCCGCGGCGCGCGCTGTCGCCAGCGAAATCACGTTGCGCTTGACCAGATCGGTCAGGTTGCTGTCCAGGGTTTGCATGCCCATGTTGCTGCCGGTCTGGATCGCCGAATACATCTGGGCGATCTTGCTTTCGCGGATCAGGTTGCGGATCGCCGGCGTGCCCAGCATGATTTCGTGGGCGGCGACGCGGCCGGAGCCATCCTTGGTTTTCAGCAGGCTTTGCGAAATCACCGCCTGCAGCGATTCCGACAGCATGGCGCGCACCATTTCTTTTTCTTCCGCCGGGAAGACGTCGACGATACGGTCGATGGTTTTGGCGGCGGACGAAGTGTGCAAGGTGCCGAACACCAGGTGACCGGTTTCAGCGGCAGTCATGGCCAGGCGGATGGTCTCCAGGTCGCGCAGCTCGCCGACCAGGATCACGTCCGGATCTTCCCGCAAGGCGGAGCGCAGCGCATTGCTGAACGAATGGGTATGCGGACCGACTTCGCGCTGGTTGATCAGGCACTTGTTGGACTGATGGACGAATTCGATCGGATCTTCGATGGTCAGGATATGGGCGTATTCGTTTTCATTGACGTGGTTCACCATCGCCGCCAGCGTGGTCGATTTGCCGGAGCCGGTCGGGCCGGTGACCAGCACCAGGCCGCGCGGCTTGAGTGCAAGTTCGGCGAAGATGCGCGGCGCGTTGAGCTGTTCCAGCGTCAGCACGGTGGACGGAATGGTCCGCAATACGGCGGCGGCGCCGCGGTCCTGGTTGAAGGCGTTGACGCGGAAGCGCGCCAGGCCCGGGATTTCGAACGAGAAATCGCATTCCAGGTGTTCTTCATAAGCCTTGCGCTGGCCGTCGTTCATGATGTCATAGATCATCGAGTGCACGTCTTTGTGCTCGAGCGGCGGCAGGTTGATGCGGCGCACATCTCCATGAACCCGGATCATCGGCGGCAAGCCTGCGGATAGATGCAAATCGGATGCCTTATTCTTCACCGAAAATGCCAGAAGTTCGGAAATGTCCATTTATAATCCCTGTGCTGAATTTTGTTTGTTGAAAGGCATCTTTGGAGCCGCATGCTACCTTGTAGCGCTTTCTTCCCGATCTCGCCAGCGGCAAAATCCTGAAAAAAGTTTCCAAACATGCCAACTGCCAGCGTTTGGTGGTACAACTTAGTAGTTCTTTGCGGCAATTTCCAAAGTCTCCGATTATGTCCTTAATGTCCCAGAAGTTGCAAGCCGTCCATGCCAGTATTCAGGCTGCCGCCGCTGCGGTGTCGCGCCGGCCTGACAGTGTCGCCTTGCTGGCGGTGTCCAAGACCTTTGGCGCCGACATGGTGCTGGAGGCAATCGCTGCCGGCCAGCGCGCCTTTGGCGAAAACTATCTGCAGGAAGCCGTGGCCAAGATGGCGGCAGTCGATCTCGCGCTGCAGGCTGAGCGCGGTTCCGCGGCCGAGACCTTGCTGGAATGGCACTTCATCGGTCCGATCCAAAGCAACAAGACGCGCCCGATCGCGGAAAATTTTGCCTGGGTCCATACCGTCGAGCGCGAAAAAATCGCCCAGCGCCTGTCCGAGCAGCGGCCGCCGCACCTGCCGCCGCTGAATATCTGCCTGCAGGTGAATATCAGCGGGGAAGCCAGCAAGAGCGGCATGGCGCCGGACCAGGTGCTGGACGCGGCGCGCGCTATCATCGGATTGCCGCGGCTGGTATTGCGCGGCCTGATGGCCATTCCCGAGCCAACCGAGGACCTGCAGAGACAGCATGCGGCATTCCGCCGGACGCGCGAATTGCTGCTGCAATTGCAAGCCGGGCTGCCAGAGCATGCCGCGCAGCTGGATACTTTATCGATGGGCATGTCGGCCGACATGGCGGTGGCGATCGAAGAAGGCGCCACCATCGTGCGCGTCGGCAGTGCAATTTTTGGACAACGTGAGCGGACCATTCAATCATGAACATGAAAAAACAGTTGAACATCAGTTTCATCGGCGGCGGCAATATGGCCGCCGCACTGATCGGCGGCCTGGCAGGCAAGGTCACCGACGGCGGCAATATCCATGTCATCGATCCCAACCTGGAGGCCTTGCAGGGTTTGACGCAGCGCTTCGGCGTCACGCCGGCCAGCGAGATTGACGCCATGGTCAGCGTCAGCGACGTCATTGTGCTGGCGGTCAAGCCGCAGCAGATGAAACAGGTGATCGGCCAGCTGCGGCCCTATCTCACTACGCAAATGGTGCTGTCGATCGCCGCCGGCATCCGCGCTGCCGACATGTCGCGCTGGCTGGGCGGCCATGACGTCATCGTGCGCTGCATGCCGAATACGCCGGCGCTGATCGGCAAGGGCATTACCGGCATGGTCGCCGGCGCGGGCGTATCGCCGCAGCAGCGCGAAACCGCCGACCTGATCATGCAGGCGGTGGGCGCCACGGTCTGGCTGGACGATGAAACAAAGATCGATGCAGTGACGGCGGTGTCGGGCAGCGGCCCGGCCTATGTGTTCTATTTCATCGAAGCGATGCAGCAGGCGGCCCAGGAGCTGGGGCTGACCGCAGAGCAGGGCATCGAGCTGGCCAAGGCGACGTTTACCGGCGCGGCGCAGCTGGCGGCGCAATCGGCGGAGCCGGTTGCCCTGCTGCGCGAGCGCGTAACCTCGAAAGGCGGCACTACCTACGCCGCGCTGACCAGCATGGAAAATGCCGGCGTCAGGCAGGCCATCGTCAACGCCATCAAGGCGGCTGCGGCGCGCGGGCAGGAACTGGGCGACGAGTTCGGGCGCGATTGATCTGCAAGTAACGCCAGGGTTGAAAAAACAGGGCCGATCGTAAAACGATGGGCCCTGTTTTTTAGGGAGGACTGCTGACGGCTGCAGGTCTTATCTGTTGCGGCCGATCGCCAGGCCGGCCAGCAAGCCGATGACAGCAGCCACGCTGACTGCCTTCCATGGATTGTCGCCAACATATTCGTCGGTCACGTGGGCAGCGTGCCTGGTCTTTTCCACCGCTTTCTTGGTTGCTTTCGGCAATTCCGATTTGGCTGTTTCCAGCGCCGCTTTCAGTTTTGCGCGCGCCTGGTTGTACTTGGTTTCAGCGTGGTCCTGGGTGTCGTCGAGCAGGTTTTCTGCGTCCTTGATGACCGATTTGAGTTCGCCTGCCAGATTGTCGCGCATCTCTTTTACGTTGTCGGTAGTAGCCATGTTTGCCTCTTCAATGTGGATTGCGGGGAAAGATGTTGCCTAATGTATCACACAAAATGACGCAGGGTTCTCAGCGCAGGGCGTAGTCCAGCGCAATGCCGGCAAATACCGCCGCCCCCAGCCAGTTGTTGTGGCGGAAAGCGGCAAAGCAGCCGTCCCGGTCGCGGCTGCGGATCAGGCGGTAGTGATAAAGCGCGCAAGCGGCCGCCAGCAGCATGCCGGCGCTGAACCAGCCGCGCAGGCCATACTGCCAGCCTACAGCAAATACTAAACCCAAACTGGCCGCATAACAAAGCATGATCGCCAGCACGTCGTAGCGGCCGAAAGTGATCGCTGAGGTGCGGATGCCGATCTTGAGGTCGTCGTCGCGGTCGACCATGGCGTATTCGGTATCGTAAGCCACCGCCCAGAACACATTGGCGACCAGCAGCAGCCACGCCGCCGCCGGCACGATCCCCTGTACCGCTGCAAAGCCCATCGGGATGCCGAAGCCGAAGGCGATGCCGAGGTAGGCCTGCGGAATCGCGAAGAAGCGCTTGAAGTAGGGATAGCTGCCGGCGACGATCACCGCGATCACCGACAATTCCTTGGTCAGCGCGTTGAGCGGCAGGATCAGCAGCAGCGACGCCAAGGTCAGCAGCACCGCCACCATGACGGCTTCCCAGGCGGCGATCTTGCCGCTGGTGAGCGGCCGTTCGGCGGTGCGTTTGACATGCTTGTCGAAGTCGCGGTCAGCGAAATCGTTGATGGCGCAGCCGGCCGAACGCATCAGCACGGTGCCGGCGCAGAAGATCGCCACCAGCGTCCAGGCCGGCTTGCCGCCGGCGGCAAGCCACAGGGCGGCCAGGGTGGGCCACAGCAGCAGCAGGATGCCGATGGGTTTGTTCAGGCGGACCAGCTGGAAATAGAGTTTGAGGCGATTCATGGCGATCTGTTGCGGACTGGATAAACAAAAAAAGAGACCTCTAAAAGGTCTCGCTGAAGACGGCGGCCGGCGCTTGCGCGCCGGTTCAGCCTTCGACGGCTAGCGCGTCATGCAGCAGGCTCACGCCTTTCAGGCCGCAGGCCAGCACGGCCTTCTGCACTGCTTCGATGGCGGCGTGGCGGGTAAAGCTCTTGCGCCAGACAATAACGACGCGGCGCGACGGCCCCGGCGCGGTAAACGGCACATAGCGCAGCATGCCGTCCTTGGCGTCGAGGTCGGGCACGGACGCTTGCGGCAGCACGGTGATGCCGATGCCGGAAGCCACCATGTGGCGTATGGTTTCCAGCGAAGAGCCTTCAAAGGTGCGGGCGATGCCGTCGCCGGCGGTCGAGAAGCGCGACATTTCGGGACATACTTCCAGCACCTGGTCGCGGAAGCAATGGCCGTTGCCCAGCAACAGCATGGTTTCCGATTTCAGGTCCTGGGCGCTGATGCTGGCGCGCTCGGCCCAGGCATGGTGCTTGGGCAGCGCTACCACGAACGGTTCGTCGTACAGCGGCTGCACCATCAGGCCGTGCTCGGGAAACGGCAGGGCGATGATGGCGGCGTCCAGTTCGCCTTGGCGCAGCAGCTCCAGCAGGCGCACGGTGAAATTTTCCTGCAGCACCAGCGGCATCTGCGGCACTTGCTCGATCATGGTTTTCACCAGCGGCGGCAGCAGGTAGGGGCCGACGGTGTAGATGATGCCGAGGCGCAGCGGTCCGGCCAGCGGATCCTTGTTCTGGTTGGCGATTTCGCGGATGGTGGCGGTCTGCTCCAGCACCCGTTCCGCCTGCGCCACGATCTGCGCGCCCAGCGGCGTCACCGAAATCTCGGTGCCGCCTCTTTCGAAGATCACCACGCCCAGCTCGTCTTCCAGCTTCTTGATCGCGACGGAGAGAGTCGGTTGCGCGACGAAGCAGGCTTCCGCGGCATGGCCAAAGTGCTTTACGCGCGCTACCGCGACGATATATTTGAGTTCGGTCAGAGTCATGTTGTTATCTTCGCATATTTTTTAAGAGAGGATGTATCTCCGTGTTTGAATGCCGTTCCTGCACTCTGGTAATCCTTGCTGCAAACGCAGCCTCCGCTACACCTTGAGAAAGTCTTCCCGCTCGCCCAGCCAGCGCGCCAGGTGGGCGCTGACGGTGGCGTTGTTGGCCGGCGTCGGTTCCTGCAGCAGCGTATGCGCCAGTTCGCGCGCACGGTCGACCAGCCATTGGTCGGTCATCAGGTCGGCGAAGCGCAGCATGGCCTGGCCCGACTGCCGTGCGCCAAGGAATTCGCCGGGACCGCGGATTTCCAGGTCGCGCCGGGCGATTTCAAAACCGTCGGTGGTTTCGCGCATGGTCATCAAGCGCTGCTTGGCGATCTGGCCGAGCGGGGATTGATATAAAAGTAAGCATACGCTTGCTGCGGAACCGCGTCCAACCCGGCCGCGCAGCTGGTGCAGCTGCGACAGGCCGAAGCGTTCCGCATGCTCGATCACCATCAGCGAAGCGTTCGGCACATCGACCCCGACTTCAATCACGGTGGTGGCCACCAGCACATGGCATTCGCCGGCGCTGAAGGCATCCATCACTTCCTGCTTCTCGGCCTGCTTGAGGCGGCCATGCACCAGGCCGACGCGCAGGTCGGGCAGCGCTTCCGCCAGCATGGCATAGGTCTCGCTCGCGGTCTGCAGCTGCAAGGCTTCCGATTCTTCGATCAGCGGACAGACCCAGTAAGCCTGGCGGCCTTCCAGCACGGCGGCGTGGACGCGCGCGATCACTTCGTCGCGCCTTATCTGGTCGACCGCGCGGGTGACGATAGGCGTGCGGCCGGGCGGCAATTCGTCGATCACAGAGATTTCCAGGTCGGCGTAATAAGTCATCGCCAGAGTGCGCGGAATCGGCGTGGCGCTCATCATCAGCTGATGCGGCACCGTCGCCTCGGTTTTCGCCGCCGCCGCTGCTTCGCCGCCGCCGTTCTCGGAAGTGGTCTTGTTGCGCAGCGCCAGCCGCTGGCCGACGCCGAAGCGGTGCTGTTCATCGACGATCACCAGCCCCAGCTTGGCGAACTGCACGCTGTCCTGTATCAGGGCGTGGGTGCCGATCACCAGCTGCGCCGCGCCGGATTCGATCATGGCTTGCGCCGCCAGTTTTTCCTTCTTTTTCAGGCTGCCGGTGAGCCAGGCGACCTGCACTCCGAGCGGCTCCATCCAGGCGGCGATCTTGCGGAAATGCTGGTCGGCCAGGATTTCGGTGGGCGCCATCAGCACCGCCTGGTAGCCGCTGTCGATGGCCTGGGCCGCCGCCAGCGCCGCCACCACGGTCTTGCCGCTGCCGACATCGCCTTGCAGCAGGCGCTGCATCGGGAACGAGGCGCGCAAGTCTTCGCTGATCTCAGCCACCACCCGTTGCTGCGCCTTGGTCAAGGTAAACGGCAAGGTAGCGAGGAAGGCCGCCGACAATTGCCCGACCAGCGGCAAGGCCCGCGCATTCTTGGCGCGGCGCGCAACCTGGGCGCGTTTCAAAGACAGCTGCTGGGCCAGCAGCTCGTCGAACTTCATCCTGACCCAGGCTGGATGCGAACGGTCTTCCAGCGCGTGTTCATCGACTTCGGGCGGAGGGTTGTGTAGCAGGCGCACGGCGTCTTCGAACGGGCTGAGCTGCTGCGCCGCCAGCTGCGCCGGCGACAAGGTATCGCGCCATTCGACGCGCTGCATGGCGTCAGCGATCGCCTTGCGCAGGAATATCTGCGACAGCCCCTCGCCAGCCGGATACACCGGCGTCAGCACCTCGGGCAGCGGCGCCCCTTCCAGCACCACCTTATAATTCGGATGGACCACCTCGGCGCCGAAAAAGCCATGGCGGATTTCACCGCGCGCGCGAACCCGGGTGCCGACCGCCAGCTGTTTGGTCTGGCTGCCGTAGAAGTTCAGGAAGCGCATCACCAGCTGGCCGCTGTCGTCGGCGATCGTGACGATCAGCTGGCGCCGCGGCCGGTACTGGATCTCGCAAGAACTGACCACCCCTTCTACCTGGGCGATGCTGGCGCCCATCATGCCTGCCTGGCGGATGGTGACGACCTCGGTTTCGTCTTCGTAGCGCAGCGGCAGGTGCAAAACCAGGTCCATGTCGGTGCGCAAGCCGAGCTTCTCCAGCTTGCTGGCGCGGGTGTTCGCGGCTGGGGCGGGGGCAGGTTTTGCGGCAGGTTTTCGCTTTGGAGCTGGCATATCGGACTGTTAATGGGTGGCTGGACGGCGGCAGGGCGTAAAATAGCGGGTTTGCTCACGGGCTTGCTTGTCAATCGCGGTATCCTGTCCGGATTTCCAGCGTCTGCCATTGTAAAGCCTATGGCTGCAATGGCAACCCGAGCGTTATTTCATTATTTATCCGAGCATGCATTCTCTTTCCGATTACGATTTCGACCTGCCGCCAGAACTGATTGCGCAGACGCCCTTGGCCGAACGCAGCGCCTCGCGCCTGCTGCACCTGGACGGCGAACAATTGATAGATCGTCAATTCACTGACATTGTCGAGCAGCTCAATGCCGGCGATCTGCTGGTGTTTAACGATACCCGGGTGCTCAAGGCGCGCTTTTTCGGCATCAAGGAAACCGGCGGCAAGGTCGAGGTGCTGGTCGAGCGGGTGGTCGACGACCGTACCGTGCACGCCCAGCTGCGCGCCTCGAAATCGCCGCCGGCCGGCGCCAGGATCCGCCTGGCCGATGCTTTCGACGTCACGGTGGGCGAGCGGGTCGGCGAATTCTATACGCTGCAGTTTCCCGCCAATGTGTTCGACTTGATCGATGCCCATGGCCGGCTGCCGCTGCCGCCGTATATCGAGCACGATGCCGACGCTTTCGATGAGACCCGTTATCAAACCGTCTACGCCAAGCATGCCGGCGCCGTGGCTGCGCCGACTGCGGGCTTGCATTTTGACCAGGCATTGCTGGAGCAACTACGCCAGAAGGGCATCGTCTTCGCTTATGTCACGCTGCACGTAGGCGCCGGCACCTTCCAGCCGGTGCGCAGCGAAAACCTGGCGGAACACAAGATGCACAGCGAGTGGTACACCATCGGCCAGGCCACGGTGGATGCGGTGCGCGGCACCAAGGCGGCCGGCGGCAAGGTGATCGCGGTTGGCACCACCAGCCTGCGGGCGCTGGAGTCGGCTTCGCAGTCAGGCGCCTTGCAGGCCGGCAGCGCCGATACCGCTTTGTTCATCACACCCGGTTACCGCTTCAAGACCGTGGACCGCCTGATCACGAATTTCCATTTGCCGAAATCGACCTTGCTGATGCTGGTCTCGGCTTTTGCCGGCTATGACCGCATACGTGCCGCCTATGCCCATGCCATCGCCCAGCGCTATCGCTTCTTTAGCTACGGCGACGCAATGCTGCTCACTTATACCGCTTAATTTTGATTCTTGAAAATACCATCCATGCTTGAATTTACCCTGATAAAAACCGAAGGCAAAGCTCGCCGCGGCCGTCTGAAACTGAACCACGGCACGGTTGAAACGCCGATTTTCATGCCGGTCGGCACTTACGGCTCGGTCAAGGCGATGTCGCCGCTGGAGCTGGTCGAGATCGAGGCGCAGATCATTCTGGGCAATACCTTCCATCTATGGCTGCGGCCCGGCACCGAGGTGATCGATAAATTCAACGGCCTGCACAAGTTCATGGGCTGGGACAAGCCGGTCCTGACCGATTCCGGCGGCTTCCAGGTGTTTTCTCTGGGCGCGATGCGCAAGATTACCGAAGAGGGCGTGAAATTTTCTTCGCCGATCAACGGCGACAAGCTGTTCCTCTCGCCCGAGGTGTCGATGCAGATCCAGAAATCGCTCAATTCCGACATCGTGATGCAGTTCGATGAATGCACGCCCTACGAAATCGACGGCCGTCCCGCTACCAGCGAGGAAGCGGCGCAATCGATGCGCATGTCGCTGCGCTGGGCCAAGCGTTCCAAGAACGAGTTCGACCAGCTGGAAAATCCGAACGCGCTGTTCGGCATTGTCCAGGGCGGCATGTTTGAAAACCTGCGCGACGAATCGCTGGCCGGCCTCGAAGATGTCGGTTTCCATGGCATCGCCATCGGCGGCCTGTCGGTCGGCGAGCCGAAGGAAGAAATGATGCGTGTGCTGGAGCACATCGGCCCGCGCCTGCCGGCCGACAAGCCGCACTATCTGATGGGCGTAGGCACGCCGGAAGACCTGGTGGCCGGCGTCGAAAACGGCGTCGACATGTTCGATTGCGTGATGCCTACCCGTAACGCCCGCAACGGCTGGCTGTTTACCCGCTTCGGCGACCTGAAGATCAAGAATGCCCGCTACAAGGACGATGAAAAACCGCTGGACGAAACCTGCGGCTGCTATGCCTGCCGCAATTTTTCGCGTGCTTACTTGCATCATTTGCATCGCACCGGCGAAATCCTTGGCGCGCGCCTGAATACGATACACAATCTGCATTACTACCTGGATCTGATGAAAAATATCCGGGCAGCGCTGGATGTGGGGCAGTTCAGCGTATTTGTGACCCAGTTCCACCTGGACCGGGCACGCGGCGTATAAAGTGGATTGCCTGGTGGGAAGTATGTATTTTGCAACTATTCCCCCGTAAACGGCTCTAAGCACACTGGTCCAATCTGCCGACGCCAACTATAGTGGCAGCAGGTTGGCCGATTTCCCGGCAATATGTAGCGCCGGGGAGCGGCTAGTGTAGTGTTTCGCATGTAATGGCGCTTAAGAAATGGTGTATTTTCGCGCCAGGCTAGACGCAAACCGGAGCGATAGTGGGCTATCGCGAGGATTTGCAACGACGCATGGCGTGAAAAGACGCCGTTTATTAAGTGTGATTATGTGCGCAACACTACACTCGACGGTTGCATGCCGTTACCCAATGCTAGAATGCTGGGCTATTTTCAAACTATTACCTGGAGCAACTCGTGTCAATTATTTCCAGCGCTTACGCGCAAACTGCACCTGCGGCTACCGCCGCTGCCGGCCCATTCGGCCTGAGCGGCAACCTGACCAGCTTTTTGCCGATCATCCTGATGTTCGTGGTGCTGTACTTCCTGATGATTCGTCCGCAAATGAAGCGTCAGAAAGAACAGAAAGCCATGATGGATGCCCTGGGCAAGGGCGATGAAGTAGTGACGGCCGGCGGCATGCTGGGCAAGATCACCAAGGTTGCCGACGGTTACGTCACCCTGGAAATCGCCAGCGGCACTGAAGTCGTGGTGCAAAAGGGTTCGGTTACTACATTGCTGCCAAAGGGCACGATCAAGACGGCACTGTAAGCAGGCGCCTGACTGATGGAACGAGAGCATCCGGATGGGTGCTCTCTTCAAATGTATAGTCCGGAATAAAAAAGAGCCTGGCGGCGCAATGCTACAAGACATCGCCGTAGGGCATCGGCTGCATCAACCATGCAAGCAAGAGACTCCCTCTGAGACTCACACAGAACGCTGAATCAATATGAATCGCTATCCTCTCTGGAAATATATTCTGATCGTCATCGCGCTGCTGTTCGGCGTGCTGTACACCATACCGAATCTTTTTGGCGAATCGCCGGCGGTACAGGTCAGCAGCGGCAAATCGACCCTCAAGGTCGACAGTTCGCTGGCCGATCGGGTGTCGCAAGTGCTGCAGCAAGGCAATTTGTCGACGGACAGCGTCACGTTTGAGAACGCCGGCGCCCAAGGCACGGTACGCGCCCGTTTCCACGATACCGACACCCAGTTCAAGGCCAAGGCACTGCTGGAACAGAGCCTCAATACCGACCCGACCGATCCGGTCTACGTGGTCGCCTTCAACCTGGTGCCGAATACGCCGCACTGGCTGCAAGCCATCCATGCGTTCCCGATGTACCTGGGCCTGGACTTGCGCGGCGGCGTGCACTTCCTGATGCAGGTCGACACCAAGGCGGTCATCAACAAGCGCCTGCAGGGTCTGCAAGCCAGCGTCCGCAGCGAATTGCGCGACAAGGATATCCGCTACAGCGGCATCAACCGCAATGGCGACACCATCGAAATCAGTTTCCGCGACCAGGATACGCTCAACAAGGCGCGCAATATCCTGACGCCGCAACTGACGGAAATGTCGATCCAGATAGCGCCTCCGGTTGCCGGTTCCGATCCGATGCTGACCGCATCGCTGAAACCGGAAGCGCTCAAGCAGATCGTCGACAACGGCGTTACCCAAAACATCACCACGCTGTCGAAGCGGGTCAATGAGCTGGGCGTGAGCGAACCGATCATCCAGCGCCAGGGCGCGGACCGCATCGTGGTGCAGATGCCTGGGGTGCAGGACGTTTCGCGCGCCAAGGACATCATCGGCCGTACCGCGACGCTGGAAGTGCGCATGGTGGACGAATCGGTCACGCGCGGCACCGAAGCGACTGCCGCCATTCCGTTCGGCTCCGAACTGTTCAAGGTCGGCAAGAATGCGCCGGTAGTGCTGTACAAGGACCCGGTCCTGACCGGCGACTATATTTCCAGCGCCGCCGTCAGCTATGACCAGAACCAGCAGCCTTCAGTCAGCCTCGACCTCAACGGCGACGGCGGCCGCAAGATGCGCGACGCTACCCGCGGCAAGGTCGGCAAGGCAATGGCGATCGTGCTGTTTGAAAAAGGCAAGGGCGAAGTCCTGACCGTGGCGACGATCCAGAGCGAGCTCGGTTCGCGCTTCCAGATCACCGGCATGGGCTCGACGGAAGCGGCGGCCGACCTGGCGCTGTTGCTGCGCGCCGGTTCCCTGGCAGCGCCGATGACCATCATCGAAGAACGCACCATCGGCCCGCAACTGGGCGCCGAGAACATCAAAAAGGGTTTTGACTCGACCATGTACGGTTTTGCCGTGATCGCCGCGTTCATGATCATCTATTACATGCTGTTCGGTTTCTTCAGCGTGCTGGCCTTGTCGGTCAACCTGCTGCTGCTGATCGCCGTACTGTCGACTCTGCAGGCCACCCTGACCTTGCCAGGTATCGCCGCGATTGCGCTGACCCTGGGTATTGCGATTGACGCCAACGTGCTGGTGAACGAACGTATCCGCGAAGAACTGCGTAACGGCAATTCGCCGCAGGCTGCGATCTCGATCGGTTTCGACCGCGCCTGGGCCACCATCCTGGACTCCAACGTCACCACCCTGATCGCCGGCCTGGCATTGCTGATTTTCGGTTCCGGCGCGATCCGCGGCTTTGCCGTCGTGCACTGCCTGGGTATCCTGACTTCGATTTTCTCGGCGGTGTTCGTCTCGCGCGGTTTCGCCAATTTGTGGTACGGCCGCAAGAAGAAACTGACCAGCTTGTCGATCGGCCAGATCTGGAAGCCGACCGCTTGAACTGCAGTCCCGAATCAGGACCGCGATAGATATTCAATAACGCTGCCGGCGCGCTTCATCAGCGCGCCGGCACAGCAAGAACCAGTGGTGTGAACCAAAAGGAATGTGATGGAACTTTTCCGTATCAAAAAAGATATTCCGTTCATGCGCCATGCATTGATATTCAATGCAATTTCGGCGCTGACGTTTGTATTCGCCGTATTCTTCCTGTTCTCGAAAGGCCTGCATCTGTCGATCGAGTTTACCGGCGGTACGGTGATCGAGGTCGCCTATTCCAAGCCGGCCAATATCGAGAGCATCCGCAAGACGGTCGAAGGCCTCGGCTATACCGATAATCAGGTGACCAACTTCGGCACAGCGCAAGACGTCATGATCCGCTTGCCGGCCAAGAAAGGTGAAGACTCGGCTGCGCAAAGCGCCACGGTGCTGACTGCCTTGCAAAAGCAGGACGCCGACGTGACCCTGAAACGCACCGAGTTCGTCGGTCCGCAGGTGGGCGACGAGCTGGCGCACGACGGCTTGATGGCGCTGCTGTTCGTGGTGATCGGCATCATGATCTACCTGGCCATCCGCTTCGAATGGAAGTACGCGGTAGCGGCGATTATCGCCAACTTGCACGACGTGGTGATCATTCTCGGCTTCTTCGCCTTCTTCCAGTGGGAATTCTCGCTGACGGTGCTGGCGGCGATCCTGGCGGTGCTGGGCTACTCCGTGAATGAATCGGTGGTGGTGTTCGACCGCGTGCGTGAAACTTTCCGCGACCGCCGCTTCGGCAAGCTGGCGGTGGCCGATGTCATGAACCATGCGATCACCAGCACCATTTCACGCACCATCATCACCCACGGCAGCACTGAAATCATGGTGTTGTCGATGTTCGTGTTCGGCGGTCCGGCGCTGCACTATTTTGCACTGGCGCTGACCATCGGTATTCTGTTCGGTATCTACTCTTCGGTGTTCGTGGCGGCAGCGGTAGCCATGTGGCTGGGCGTCAAGCGGGAAGACATGATCAAGCCGATCAAGGAAAAGGATGATGTTGACGGCGCGGTGGTCTAAGCGTCCGCAGTAATAAGAAAACCAGCCTGCGGGCTGGTTTTTTTGTGGAGAAAAATGGCTGCCGGACTGGCAGCCATTTTTATTTCCGACTCAGAAGAGACTCAGATCTTCTTCGCCAGCAGCGCGGCATGTCCGATGTAGTTGGACGGTGTCATCGCCAGCAGATGATCCTTGGCTTCCTGCGGGATTTCCAGCTTGAGGATGAACTCGCGCAGCGCATCCTTGGAAATGCCCTTGCCGCGGGTCAGTTCTTTCAGCTGCTCGTAGGGATTCTCGATGCCGTAGCGGCGCATCACGGTCTGCACCGGCTCAGCCAGGACTTCCCAGGTTGCGTCCAGGTCTTCGCCCAGGCGCGCCGGATTCACTTCCAGCTTGTTCAGGCCGCGCAGGCAGCTGTCGTAAGCCAGGATCGCGTAACCGAGGCCGACGCCGATATTGCGCAGCACGGTGGAATCGGTCAGGTCGCGCTGCCAGCGCGACAGCGGCAGCTTTTCCGACATGTGCTTGAGCACGGCGTTGGCCATGCCCAGGTTGCCTTCGGAGTTTTCAAAGTCGATCGGGTTGACCTTGTGCGGCATGGTCGACGAACCGATTTCGCCGGCCTTGGTGCGCTGCTTGAAATAACCCAGCGAGATATAGCCCCAGATGTCGCGGTTCAAGTCGAGCAGGATGGTATTGCTGCGGCTGATGGCGTCGAACAGCTCGGCCATGTAGTCATGCGGCTCGATCTGGATGGTGTAGGGATTGAATGTCAGGCCCAGGCGCTGCTCGATCACATCCTTGGAGAAATTCTCCCAGTCGAAATCCGGGTAGGCAGACAGGTGGGCATTGTAGTTGCCGACTGCGCCATTCATCTTGCCCAGGATTTCCACTGCGCCGATACGCTTGACCGCGCGTTGCAGGCGCGCCACGACGTTGGCGATTTCCTTGCCGAGCGTAGTCGGGCTGGCAGGCTGGCCGTGGGTGCGCGACATCATCGGCAGTTCGGCGTTGGCATGGGCCAGTTCGGTCAGCTTGGCGATCAGCTGCTGCAAGGCAGGCAACAATACGGTATCGCGCGCCGCTTTCAGCATCATGCCGTGCGAGGTGTTGTTGATGTCTTCCGAGGTGCAGGCGAAGTGGATGAATTCCGACGCTGCCACCAGTTCAGGCACGTCCTTGACCTGTTCCTTGAGCCAGTATTCCACGGCCTTGACGTCGTGGTTGGTGACGGCTTCGATGGCCTTGATGCGCTCCGCATCGGCTTCGCTGAAATCGCTTGCCAGTTTGTCGAGCAGGGCGCCGGCGCTGGCCGAGAAGGGCTTGATTTCGGCAAAGCCGGCATTGGATAATGCTTGCAGCCAGGCAATTTCAACCTTGACCCGGTGGTGCATGAAGCCGGCCTCGGACAGGATCGGGCGCAACTTGTCGGTTTTGGCAGCGTAGCGGCCATCCAGCGGGGACAGGGCGGAAAGCGTGGTAAGAGACATGATAGTGACGGCTATAGAAGTGGATGACGGGTGGATCAAGATAAGGCTGGCGCGGCGATAGTTTTCATAATGCAAAATGAAACAAGGCCGGGCAAAAACAAGCAAAACCGAATTTTACCATTTGCACCGTGGTAAATATGCCGCTTTGCGCACGGGCCCGGTTGGCAATGAACAAAGTCGCCAATGTCGAATGCTATAATCAGCCAACATTTTTTACCATAAGTGACATATGAAGCTGATCGGTTCCCTGGGTAGTCCTTTTGTTCGCAAAGTCCGTGTCGTGATGGCGGAGAAGAAGCTTGATTACGACTTTGTGCTGGAGGACGTGTGGGCGCCTGATACCAAGATCCAGGCTTCCAACCCGCTGGGCAAGGTGCCTTGCCTGGTGATGGAAGATGGCGGCGCCATGTTTGATTCGCACGTGATCGTCGAGTATCTCGATACCCTGACGCCAGTCGGCAAGCTGATCCCGATCAACAGTCGCGAGCGTTCCGAAGTCAAATGCTGGGAGGCGCTGGCCGACGGCGTGCTGGAAGCCGGTGTGCTGATTCGCCTGGAAGGCACGCAACGGCCGGAGGAATTGCGCAGCCAGGCATGGATCGACCGCCAGCAGCGCAAGATCGACGCCGGCCTCAAAGCCATGTCTGCCGGCCTGGCGGAAAAGCCGTTTTGCTCGGGCACGCATTATTCGCTGGCTGACGTGGCGGTGGGCTGCGCGCTGGGCTGGCTCAGCTTCCGCTTTCCGGAAATCAACTGGCGCGAAGACTATCCGACCCTGGCCAAGCTGTTCGAGAAACTGTCCGAAAGACAGTCGTTCAAAGACACTGTTCCGCAATAAGCCAGTCTCAGATTACAGTCATTAACAATGGCAGCGCAGAATTTTCCATCCACATGCCAGGCTGCCGCCACCAGCGCAGCGGCACTGTGCCGCGTTGTCAAAGCAAAAAAACAGCAGCTCATCTGACCGGAGCGCGCTGTTCCGTCAGATGGGCGACGGAACGGCTGGCTCTCGGCAAATTATCCCGCAGGCAAACTCCCCCGCACCTCTGAACGGACTCTGAACGCTCCTCATTCAGCGACGAGCTGCATGCGCCGATGACCAAGGCAAGCCGAGTCTTGCGCGCGCGGCTGCAGCAGTTCGCGTAGTGTGATTAAGCGGCAGGCCCTGCTTTTTTTGGCGCAAAGAAAGTCGACGGCGACTGGCCGAAGGTCTTCTTGAACATGGCGGAAAACGCCGACTGGCTGGCATAGCCGAGTTCGGCCGCGACCAGCGACAGCGGCATGCCGCGCGCGATCATCGGCGCAGCATGCGCCAGCCGCACCTGCTGCCGCCACTGGCCGAAGGTCATGCCGAGATCCTTCTCGAACAGGCGCGCCAGCGTCCTTTCCGAAGCGCCGGCCTGGTCCGCCCAGGCGGCCAGCGTCATGCCGGAGTCGGGTGCTTCGATCAAGGCCTGGCAGATGGCCTGCAAGCGTTTTTCGGTAGGCAAGGCGACCCGGATGCCCGGCGTCCTGGCCGCCATCAGTTCATCCAGGATCAACTGCGCCAGCAGCGATTCGCGCACGCTGTCGACGTCGGCTTCGGTCAGGGCGGCGATCAGTTCGCGCAACAGGGTCGAGACTTCCAGCACGATGCATTCCTGGCCGGCAAACGGGTTGGCGTCAGCGTGGATGTACAAAGCGCGCAATTGCGATTTTTCTATGGTGGCGATTTCATGCACCAGTTGCGGCGGAATCCAGATCGCTCGCAGCGGCGGCACAATCCAGGTGCTGTTGCCGACCGTGACGCGCAGCACGCCCTCGGGCGCGTAGGTGACCTGGCCCCAGGGGTGGGAGTGGGCAGGCAGCAGCTTGGCAGCGCCGAGGTCACGGGCGCGCAGGCGCACCGGGTGGCGGGCGTCGGGTACTACATCGAGCAAGCCTATCGTGGTGTGGGTCAGGATGTTCGCTGGCATGGGGATAGATGAAATTGGCGGAAATGCGACAAATTATGTCTTCCTATCTTAAAACAGTCTTCCGCTTTTTGCTTACACTTCAGTCTTGCGAATGATAAGCAGTAGTCCGGCTGCAGCCTGGCCGCTTTGTTGTCCTTTTTGTTTGCGCCTCTTCCCAACTATTCAGTTCATCGCCATGCAAACCGTTGCCAAGCAGATTTCCCCCGCGCTAGGGTCGCAGGATGCCGAGAAAACCGGTTTCCGCGTACTCGGCGCCATCAGTTTCGCCCACTTCCTCAACGACATGATCCAGTCGCTGATCCTGTCGATCTATCCGCTGCTGAAAGGGAACTTCAATCTCAGCTTCGCGCAGATCGGCCTGATCACCCTGACTTACCAGATCACGGCATCGATCCTGCAGCCGCTGGTGGGGTTGTACACCGACAAGCATCCGAAACCGTATTCGCTGGCGCTGGGCATGGGCTTTACGCTGGTCGGGCTGCTGCTGCTGTCGGTCGCGCCGAGCTACGGCATCCTGCTGCTGGCGGCGGCGCTGGTGGGTACGGGCTCTTCCATCTTTCATCCTGAATCATCGCGCGTGGCGCGCATGGCCTCGGGCGGCCGCCATGGCCTGGCGCAGTCGATCTTCCAGGTCGGCGGCAATGCCGGCAGCTCGATGGGGCCTTTGCTGGCGGCGTGGGTAGTGATTCCGCACGGCCAGGGCAGCATCGCCTGGTTTTCCGGCGCGGCATTGCTGGCGATCCTGGTGCTGCGGCAGATCGGCAACTGGTACAAGCGCAAGCGCCTGGAAGCCAAGGGCAAGCCGGCCAAGGCGCAGCATCACTACGTGGCGCTGCCGCGCAAGAAGGTCATATTCTCGATCGGGATCCTGCTGTTGCTGATTTTCTCGAAGTATTTCTACATGGCCAGCCTCAGCAGCTACTTCACGTTTTACCTGATCGATAAATTCCAGCTGCCGGTGCAGGCGGCGCAGCTGCATCTGTTCGTATTCCTGTTTGCGGTGGCGGCCGGCACCGTGCTGGGCGGTCCGATCGGCGACAAGGTCGGCCGCAAGCTGGTGATATGGGTGTCGATCCTGGGCGTGGCGCCGTTCACCCTGATGCTGCCCTATGCCAATCTGTTCTGGACCGGCGTCCTGACCGTGGTCATCGGCGTGATCCTGGCGTCGGCCTTCTCGGCGATCCTGGTGTTCGCCCAGGAACTTGTGCCGGGCAAGGTCGGTACCGTATCCGGCCTGTTCTTCGGCTTTGCCTTCGGCATGGGCGGCATAGGCGCCGCAGCGCTCGGCAAACTGGCCGACATGACGAGCATTAGCTTCGTCTATCAGGTCTGTTCGTTCCTGCCGCTGATCGGCTTGCTGGCGATGTTCCTGCCGAACCTTGAGGGTCACCGGCGTAAGGTGGCCGGTTGACGGCAGATCAGGACGGGTCACGGCCATGAAAAAAGCGCGCTGTTATCGGCGCGCTTTTTTTTTATGGCGAAGTCATTATTTCTTCTGTTTTGCAGTCCACTGTTCCAGCGCCTGCAAGGTATTGGCAACATGCTTGTCCGGGTCCATGCTGCTGTATTCATAGATGATGCTGCCGTTCGGCGCGATCACATAGGAAACCCGGTCGGCATAGCTGGTTTTGGAAAGCAGCACCGAGTCATAGGATTTCATGATTTTTTGATCGGTGTCCGCGGCCACCGCAAATTTGCTGCGGCATTCGCTCACTGAAAACTTGTTGAGGGTGTCGATGTTGTCGGCGGAAACACCGATCACGCTGGCGCCCAGCGCCTTGTATTTGTCGACGGCCTCGGCAAACATATGGGCTTCGATGGTGCAGCCTTTAGTGAATGCCGCAGGATAAAAATAGAGCACTACCGGCCCTTTTTTCAACTCGTCGGCCAGGGAGTAGCTGAACACTTGGCCGCCCAGCGAAGCCTGGGTGGTGAATGCGGGCGCCCGGTCACCGGCCTTGAGGGCGGCAAAGGCCGGTGCTGCAACTGAACTACAGATCAATAGAGTGGCAATCAGTCGTTTCATGGTGACTCCTGGTTAAAGATAAGCACCATCATGCTGCGAGTTGCAAGAGTTGTCCAATCACATGTTCAATCTTGAATGTCGAGCGAGTAATACAGCTTCCAGGCTGTTGCTGCTATTAGCGCCAGCCTCTGCCGCCCCAACCGTGGCCGCCCCAGCCGCGACCGCCCCAGCCTCGGTAGTAGCCGAAGCCGATATCGACGCTAGGTGCGACATACACCGGCGCCGGTGCGTAATAGCCGCCGCCGTAATAATCGCCGCCGTAGTACCCATTGCCGCCATAAGGCACGGCAACGCAGCCGCCGAGCAGCAGGCTGGCTCCCAGTGCCGCACTTACCAATAGTAATTTTTTCATGATGCCCTCCGTCCATGCAACCAATGCAGGTTCGATTTAAGGGTAGCAGATAAGTTCAGGGTGGGAAGCGCGCCATGTATCACGCCAGAATGGCTGAACAGGGGAGTATGTATCGATTGAAGGTAAAACAGAGGCTGGATTGGTTAATTTTTTCACATACCCCGCCTAGTATATCGGCGGGGCATGGTAAATCATGTGCTACTTTTACAAACGGTAACCAAATACCCGGTGGAACTGCTCATCGATTTCTGCACGGCTGGGCGCATGGTTTTGCGGTCCCTGATGGGCAATCTTAATGCTGCCCAACAAGCTCGACAGGCGGCCGGTAGTGGCCCAGTCCATGCCGTTGCTGAGACCGTACAGCATGCCGGCGCGGAAGGCGTCGCCGCAGCCGGTCGGATCCAGGATCCGTTCAGCCTGGACGCAAGGGATGTCGATCTTTTTACCGTCGGTATAGATCTCGGCCCCGAGTTCGCCGCGCGTGACGACCAGCGCTGAAACGCGCTCGGCGATTTGCGCCAGCGTCAGGCCAGTGCGCGCAGCCAGCATCTCCGCTTCATAGTCATTCATCGCGATATAGGTGGCGAGTTCGATGAAATGCTTCAGCTCGTCGCCGTTGAACATCGGCATGCCCTGGCCCGGATCGAAGATCAGCGGAATGCCTTGCGCCACGCAGTCTTCCGAGTGCTGCAGCATACCGTCGCGGCCGTCCGGAGCGACGATCGCCAGCTTCACCGGACCCGCGTCAGCCACTTTGTTTTCGTGCGAATAGGTCATCGCGCCAGGGTGGAAGGCGTTGATCTGGTTGTTGTCGGCGTCGGTCGTGATGAAGCATTGCGCGGTGTAGATCGATTCGATGGTGCGTATCGATTTACGTGTAATGCCTTGCCGATCCAGCCGCTGCAGATAGTCGCCGCCATCGTGGCCGATGGTCGCCATGATTTGCGGCGAGCCGCCCAGCAGCTTGAGGTTATAGGCGATATTGCCGGCGCAGCCGCCGTATTCGCGGCGCATGGTCGGCACCAGGAAGGAGACGCTGATTTTGTGCAGCTGGTCTGCCAGCAGCGCATCCGAGAATTTTCCCGGATATTGCATGATGACGTCGAAAGCCAATGAACCGCAGATGAGAGAGGTCATATTAAATAGGAAGCTTGCTGGTTGGCGCGTTAGCCCGCGCAAATATTAAGGATAAAACAGGTATACACGATAACCGGAAGCCTTGAGCTGCAACAGCTCAAAGGTTACCTTGACCGGCTGTTCCTGGTCGCTGGCAAAGCCCTGCGCCAGATTGGCCGATGGATTCAGGTAGTCATGCGGCGCAAACACGCGCCGCGCGATAGGCTTTTCGTTGGCATCGTTGAGGGTCAGCTCGATATTGGGCCAGGCTTGCACGGTGTCGCTGTGGTTGCGCAGCAGCAGGTTCAGCGAAAACAGGTTGCGTGCCGGGTCGAGTGCCTGCAATTCATTGGCTTCAAACGAAATGCTGTCGATCTTCATCGGCAGGCCGACGCTGCAGCCGATTTTTCCGCAGGCGCTGATCAGCGCCGGCTTCAGTTGCGGCATGCGGGCGGCGAGCTGGTCGCGGAAAAAATAGGTAGCCTGGCCGGCCAGGCCCACCAACAGCAGCGCGCTGATGCCCCACATGGCGCCGCGCAGGGTGCCGCCGATGCGTTGCTGGCGGCGCGCGCTGAGCACGAAATCGGGTTCCTCGGCCAGGGGTTCTTCCGCTTCAACCGCCTTCTCTCGATTTTTTTTCTTGCCGCTGCTTTCCGCACCGTCGGCGGCGCCAGACGCCGATGCGGCGGCATTCTTTTCGCCACGCCATGGCTTGCGCTGCAGCTCGTCAATGATGCGGTCGAGTTCGTCGTCGTCCTGGCTGGCCGCTGTCCCGCCATTTTTTTCCTTGGCTGCCAGCGTATAGTCGTCCTGTCCGGCCACATGCATCAAGGTCATGCGCGCCATCTGTTCTTCCGGCTCGTCGTCGGCATGGCGATGCCAGACGTTGGGCGCAGGCGCGTCGGCACTTTCCTCGCCGGTTTCGCTGGCGGACGGTTTGATCAGGCCGAACGGCGTGTGATGGACGTCGGCAGGAGCGGACTGGCTGGTCTCTTCGGCGATGCGCAGGTCTTCTTCGAGGCCGTCGATAGCGGCTTCGACCCGGGTGCTGCTCGGGCTAGCTGTTTTCGTTTCAGGGACGCTGGCCGGCGCAGCGATGCTTGCGGCCGGCGGCGGATGAGCGGCCGCTATGGCAATCGCCGCGCTGGTTTCCTGCCGCGGTTCCGGCGCTGGCTCAGGTGCTGGTTCAGGAGCGAAAGGCTCCATGTAAACCGGTGCAGCCGGTTCGCTGACGACTTGCGGGGTTTGTACTGCTGCCTGACTGACGGGGGGCTGGGCGGCGACTGCCGCGGCGGCCGCTGGCGCAATTGCGGCTTGCTCCGGCTCTGGAGAAGATGCTGCGTCCGGCGCTGCCACGGGGGCAGCCAGTTCCGGCCGCACCAGGTGTTCGATGCCGTTGAATACTTCGCGGCAGCTGCCGCAGCGGACCAGGCCGCCGCGCAGCTTCAGCTGGTCATTGGCGACCCGGAAGGTGGTTTGACAATGCGGACATTGGGTCGCGAGCGCCATGGCGTGCGGCTTAGTGACGAGCGTTGCGGGTGCCGGACAGCGCGACCCAGCCGTCCTGCTCGGCCCACACCGTCAGCGGCAGCCATTGCGCATAGGCGGCGATGACGTCGTTGGCCTGTTCGGCCAGCACGCCCGACAGCGTCAGGCTGCCGCCGGCCGCAACCCGGCTGCACAGCATCGGCGCCATCAGCTTGAGCGGACCGGAGAGAATGTTGGCGACCACGACGTCGTAGACCTGCGGCGCAGCCTGCTGGCTGCTGAAATCTTCCGGCAGATAATAGGCGACCTCGCAATGGTTGCGTTCGCTGTTGTAGCGCGCGGCATCGATGGCGTGCGGGTCGATGTCGACGCCGATCACGGTGGCGGCGCCGAGCTTCTTGGCGACCATGGCCAGGATGCCGGAGCCGCAGCCGTAGTCCAGCACCGTTTGCGGCTTGTGCGGCGGCAGCTTGGGTATATTCGTTTCCAGCCACTCCATGCACAAACGGGTGGTCGGGTGGCTGCCGGTGCCGAAGGCGAGACCGGGATCGAGCTCCAGGATCAGTCCGTTGGCGTCGGGCGCATCGTGCCAGCTTGGCACTACCCAGATGTTCTTGCCGATATGGATAGGGTCGAATTGCGATTGCGTCAGGCGCACCCAATCCTGCGCCGCCACCGGACGCAGAGAGTAGGGCGGCACCGCTACGCCGCAGGCTGCGGCGGCGTTGCTGACGATGGCGGCATGGTCGGCGTCGACCTCGGCCAGGGCCACTACGCGGCTGCGCTGCCAGGCCGCTTCTTTCGGCTCCATGCCGGGTTCGCCGAACAAGGGCTGCTCGTCGGGCGTGCCGAGGTCGGCATCTTCGACCGAGACCGACAGGGCGCCAGCTTCCATCAACGCGTCCGACAGGGTCTCGGCGTCGCTCAGTGCTACTTCAATAACAATTTCGGTCCAGCTCATCAGATGCCTTACAGTGCGTGATGGATTTTTCACCGCCCGGATTGCCTGCGGTGAAAAATCCTTATTTCTTTACTGCTTTATCTGTTTCCTTGGCCACCACCGGCCGTTCGGCCAGTTTGTGCTCCAGATAATGGATGTTGGTGCCGCCTTCGATAAAGCGGGCATCGATCATCAGTTCGCGGTGCAGCTGGATGTTGGTCTGGATTCCTTCGACCACCATTTCCGACAGCGCAATCTGCATCCGTTTGATAGCCTGTTCGCGGCTGGCGCCGTAGGAAATGACCTTGCCGACCATCGAATCATAATGCGGCGGCACGAAATAGCCGGCGTAAGCGTGCGAATCGACACGGATGCCGGGGCCGCCAGGTGCATGCCACGACAGGATTTTGCCTGGCGATGGCGTGAACTTGAACGGATCTTCAGCGTTGATACGGCATTCAATGGCGTGGCCGGTGAGCTGGATGTCGCGCTGGCGGAAGCGCAGCTTTTCGCCGGCGGCGATGCGGATCTGTTCCTGCACGATGTCGATGCCGGTGATCATTTCGGTGATCGGATGCTCCACCTGGACGCGGGTGTTCATTTCGATGAAATAGAACTCGCCGTTTTCATACAGGAACTCAAACGTGCCGGCGCCGCGGTAGTCCATCTTGCGGCAGGCTTCGGCGCAACGGTCGCCGATTTTCTCGATGATCTTGCGGGGGATGCCTGGTGCCGGCGCTTCCTCGATCACCTTCTGGTGGCGGCGCTGCATCGAGCAGTCGCGCTCGCCCAGCCAGACGGCGTTCTTGAACTGGTCGGCCAGGATCTGGATTTCCACGTGGCGCGGATTTTCCAGGTACTTCTCCATATACACTTCAGGATTGCCGAAAGCGGCGCCGGCTTCGGTCTTGGTCATGGTGACCGCATTGGCCAGGGCCGCCTCGGTATGCACCACGCGCATGCCGCGTCCGCCGCCGCCGCCGGCCGCCTTGATGATGACCGGATAGCCGATCTTGCGGGCGATCTTGACGATTTCCTTGGGGTCGTCCGGCAATGCGCCTTCCGAACCGGGAACGCAGGGCACGCCGGCGCGTATCATGGCTTGCTTGGCGGATACTTTATCGCCCATCAGGCGGATGTTCGCCGGCCGCGGGCCGATGAAGACAAAGCCGGATTGCTCCACGCGTTCAGCAAAATCGGCGTTTTCCGACAAGAAGCCGTAGCCGGGATGGATCGCTTCGGCGTCGGTCACTTCAGCGGCGCTGATGATGGCCGGCATGTTGAGGTAGCTCAGGCTGGACGGCGCCGGGCCGATACAGACCGATTCATCCGCCAGTTTTACATATTTGGCGTCACGGTCAGCCTCGGAATGGACCATCACGGTCTTGATGCCCATTTCACGGCAGGCGCGTTGGATGCGCAAGGCGATTTCGCCGCGATTGGCGATAAGGATTTTTTCAAACATAGGTGGTATGTGTCGCTATGGGTCCAGCGTTATCAAACTTTGGGTTGCCGGTGCGGGGCTCGCGTAGCGTCGGATGACTAGTGCGGCAGATGCCCCTGCGCTGGCAACCAGAACGGCGAAACCCCGATGAAGCGGATGCCGCCGTGCAGATTACGTGTAACTTACTGTGGATGACTCGGGGTTGCCGGATTATCCAATGATGAACAACGGCTGGCCGAATTCGACCGGCTGGCCGTTTTCAACCAGGATCTTCTTGACCACGCCGGAAGCGTCGGCTTCGATCTCATTCAGCAGTTTCATGGCTTCGATAATGCACAGGGTGCCGCCTTCCTTGATTTCCGAACCGACTTCGACGAATGCCGGCGAGCCGGGAGCCGACGAGCGGTAGAAGGTGCCGACCATAGGCGATTTGACAATATGGCCTTCCGGTACGGCCGCTACGGCTTCCACCGGAGCTGCCACCGCGACGGGCGCAGGTGCGGCGACCTGATACTGTGCAGGGTGCTGCTGCTGTTGCGGTTGCATCATGACAACTTGGTTTTGCTGGGATGCAGACGACTTGACGATACGGACCTTGCTTTCGCCTTCCGTGACTTCAAGTTCTTCGATGTCTGACTCCGCGACCAGGTCGATCAGCGTTTTGAGTTTTCTCAAATCCATGTGCAATCCTTCAGAATATATAAATTATGAAAAGCTATTTTTCGTTTTTTAACATGCAGATCAACGCAGTTGCAGTGATTTTGCAAAGACGTCAGTCAGTTTACTGTAATGCGGTCAACTAGAGTTTCTTAATGGCAAAATCAATTGCGGCGCGATAGCCATCCACGCCCAGGCCGCAAATGACACCGACAGCGACATCGGATAAATAAGAGTGATGCCGGAATGCTTCCCGTTGGTGGATATTCGAGATGTGGACTTCGACAAAACGAATCGCCACGCCGCTCAGCGCATCGCGCAAGGCCACGCTGGTATGCGTCAGCCCGCCGGGATTGATGACAATAGCGTCGATGCCTTCTACCTTGGCCGCATGGATGCGGTCTATCAGTGCACCTTCGTGATTGCTCTGAAAGTGCACAAGTCGGGCGCCAGCGGCGGTAGCCTGGACCCTAGCTGCTTGTTCAACGTCGCTCAGCGAAGTTGAACCGTAGACTTCTGGCTCTCTTGTTCCCAGCAGGTTCAGGTTGGGTCCGTTGAGTAGAAGTATATTTTTTGCCATGGAGATGATGCTCCGTTTGACGACGATGGCGCATTTTGCCGTCAAATGACGCTGACTGGCAAGGGAAAATTTGTTTCTGTGAAATTTCAGCGCGGCATTGTTAATTGTTTTTTTGGGTAAGCTTCTCACTTACAGCAGGGATAAATCTTTCCGCAGCTCATCGAATTTAATGCTGCCAAGATACATCTTCTTCACCCCGCCATCGCGTCCGATCAGGACCGTAAAGGGCAGGCCACCGGACTGGTTGCCGAACTGCCGCAGCAGTGCGGTGGCGCCGGTGCCGGCCACATACAGAGGGTAAGAGATTTTGTATTTCTCGGCGAATTTCGCGATGTTATCAGCAGAATCGACGCCGATCCCGATAATTTGAACATTTTTCGCTGCAATCTCGCCCTGCAAGGCATTCAGTTCTGGCATTTCCTCCACGCAGGGTGCGCACCAGGTCGCCCAGAAATTGACGATCAGCGGTTTGCCTTTCCATTGCGCGAGGGAGCTGGCTTTGCCGCCGGCGTCCGGTATTTCCTGGGCAAACAGCGCGGCCACGGCAGCGTTCTCCGGGGCGGTCGGGGTATTGCGCTGTATGCCGAAATACACGCCGATCGCGCAAAATAAGAGCGCAATCGGCACAAATATCAAAATATTTCTTTTCATTAATTTTCTTCTTTGTTGATCAGCGCCAGCACCGCGTTCAGATCGGCGCGTTCAGCCCGTTTGCCGGACGCGGCCCTGATACTACCGCGCAAATCGTCAGTTTCATATAGGGTGAGATGGATACCCTCTTTCTTATACATGAAACTCACAGTTTCCACTGGATCGTTATTACCCCCGCTTTTAAGGGAGGGGCTGGACGACAGTTCGAATTGCACATTCTTGTTAAAAAGAAAAATTTCTACGTCTTTCGGACTATCTACGAACAAGTGCAGGTAAATATCGGAGTGTTCCCCGGCAGTCCCATTCAGGGCCGCGCCGGTCAGGTAAGGCTTGAATTGCGCCAGTTCGCCCATGATTTCCGCCGCCAGCCGGCGCAGGTGCAAGAGCCGGGCCGGCTGCGTGTCGGCGAAGAACAGTTCGTTGTATAAACGTACTTCGTCTTCGATCTGGGCGTTATCTGGCATGAAACTGCCGCTACGGCCGCGATTGCTGCCGACGCACAGTTCCAGCGCCTTGCGTTTTGCGGTTCCATAGTCGGCGCCGTCCTCGGCGATCATGCGTGCCGCCGCCGCCGCGATTTCTGCGCGCAGCTGTTCTAGTTCAGGGGAAAGATTGGATGCCATGACCGTCATGATATCTCAATGTGCAAACTCCTATTAAGCCCCTATTAATAGTAGCTACTCCTGCCGGGCGCCGGGTGCTCCGGCAGGTGCATGCAGGCGAACCGCGCAAATCTGCGATCCCACTTTTTAACACGCTGCTAACGGCGGCAGCGGCCGCTCAGGTAAAATCACGGTATTCCCTCTTTTCAGAATAGTGAAACTCAAGAATGCACATTCATATCCTTGGCATCTGCGGCACCTTTATGGGCGGTTTGGCGGTCTTGGCTAAACAGGCAGGACATAAAGTCACCGGTTGCGATGCCAATGTGTACCCGCCGATGAGCACCCAGCTCGAGGCGCAGGGAATCGACCTGATCCAGGGTTTTGGCATCGAGCAGATCGGCTTGCAGCCGGATCTGTATGTGATCGGCAACGTGGTGGTGCGCGGCAATCCGCTGATGGAAGAAATCCTGAACCGCGGTCTGCCTTATATTTCCGGGCCGCAATGGATCGGTGAGCATATCCTGCGCGACAAATGGGTGCTGGCAGTGGCCGGCACACATGGCAAGACCACGACATCGGCCATGCTGGCCTGGATCCTGGAAGACGCCGGCTACGATCCGGGCTTCCTGATCGGCGGCGTACCGATGAATTTCGGGATTTCGGCGCGCCTGTCGGGCAAGGCCGAGGTTGGCGCTCACACCGCAGCATCCCCATTCTTTGTAATTGAGGCGGATGAGTACGACACGGCATTCTTCGACAAGCGCAGCAAATTTGTCCATTACCACGCCAAGACGGCCATCCTGAACAACCTGGAATACGATCACGCCGATATTTTCCCCAACCTGGCAGCCATAGAAACCCAGTTCCACCATCTGGTGCGCACCGTGCCTGGCGTCGGCCGCCTGCTGGTGAATGCCCGTGAACCTGCCTTGCAGCGGGTGCTGGAGCGCGGCTGCTGGAGCGAAAAGGAATTGTTCGGCGGCGACGGGGAGCAAGGCTGGTCGCTGGCGACGCTGGACAACGGCCATTTCGAGGTGCGCTTCAATGGCGAGCTGCAAGGCTGCGTGCAATGGGAGCTGAGCGGCGAGCATAACCGCATGAACGCACTGGCGGCGATTGCCGCGGCGCGCCATGTCGGTGTGCCGCCGGCGCAGGCAATCGCCGCCCTGGCGCGCTTCGAGAATGTCAAGCGGCGCATGGAGTTGCGCGGCGTCGTGAGGGATATTTCCGTGTACGACGATTTTGCCCACCATCCGACCGCGATCGCCACCACGGTCGCCGGTTTGCGCAAGAAAGTCGGCAAGGCGCGCATCCTGGCGGTGCTGGAGCCGCGTTCCAATACGATGAAGCTGGGGGCCATGAAAGATGCATTGCCGGGCAGCCTGGGCGAGGCCGACCTGGTGTTCGGCTACGGCGCCAAGGGCGGCGGCAAGGACGCCCTCGACTGGAACCTGGCCGAAGCGCTGCAGCCGCTTGGCAGCAAAGCAAGTACTTACAGCGAGCTGGAGCCGTTGGTGGCGGCGATCGTCAAGGCTGCCCAGCCGGGCGACCAGGTGCTGGTGATGAGCAACGGCGGCTTCGGCGGCGTCCACCAGAAACTGCTGACGGCGCTGGCTGCCCAATGATCCTGTATCTGCACGGTTTCCGTTCTTCGCCGCAATCGTTCAAGGCACGCTTGCTGGCCGAACGCATGCGGCTGCTGGGTCGGGCCGATGAGTACCAGTGTCCGCAGCTGCCGGCCTCGCCCGCGGCTGCGATCGCCCTGGCGCAGGATCTGGTGCGCGAGGTCGACCCGGCCCAGCTGACGCTGATCGGCTCCTCGCTGGGCGGCTACTACGCCACCTGGCTGGCGCAGCAGAGCGGCTGCAGCGCGGTGCTGCTGAATCCAGCCGTCAAGCCGCCGCGCGACCTGGAGAAATATGTCGGCGTCAGCACCCAATATCACTCCGACGACCCGTTTGAGTTCAAGCGCGAATACATGGCGGAATTGCAGGCCCTGCAGGTTGACGTCATCAGCAAGCCAGAACGCTATTTCCTGATCGCCGCCACCGGCGACGAAGTGCTGGACTGGCGCGAGATGGTCGGCCACTATCCGCAAGCCCGGCAAATAGTGATCCAGGGCAGCGATCACGGCATCAGCGAATTTGCCGACTACGCCGATGAAGTGCTGGCTTTCTGCGGCATAGAGGCGGAATCGAGCAACCGATGATGCATGCCCGTACCCAGGCCAAATGGCATGACCACGCCAACGGCGTAGCGCCGTCCGTCGCCATGCGCGACTGGCTCACTGACCGCGTCTCGCTGACCTACAAGCTGATGGCGCACTGCCAGCAGTTCCGGGTGCAGCGCCTGCGCCAGCAGCGGGCGCTGCCGCTGGCCGAGGAGTGGCAGGCGATCGGCTTGCCGCGCCGCCAGCAGGTGCAGGAACGCGATGTGCTGCTGCGTTGCGACGGCCGTCCCATGGTGCTGGGCCACACGGTGCTGGCGCTGGATGCGACTACCACCGAATGGCCGTTCTTCGGCAGCCTGGGTGAGCGCTCACTTGGCTCGACCCTGTTCGGCGATCCTCTGGTGGCGCGCGGACGGTTGCAGTATGCGCGCCTGTATGGCGGCCATCCGCTGGTGCGGCGCATGTGCGCCGCCAGCGGCGTCGACGCTTTCGCATACCCGCTGTGGGCCAGGCGTTCGGCTTTCCGGCGCAAGACCGGCATCATGCTGGTGACAGAAGTATTTTTCCCCGAGATCGAGGAATTGCGGCGAGCGCGGGCGGATATCAAGGTGTTGTCCGCCGGGTTTTCCATTTCCTCCGATCTATCCAGGCATATCCATCCGGCCCATCAATTACTTTCATTTGCCGCTACTAAACAGGTTTAGCCTCGGGTAGCAGCGATATCATCAGAAATCCACACAGAAATTCACAAGTAAAGCGCATGCAATGAATCTATTTTTTGAAGAGTCCGGCGACTTTAAAGCAGGTGTCGTACTGTCGCAGCAAGGCGAGGCCTATCAGGTCGAACTGCCAACGGGCAAACGCAGCAAGGTGAAAGCCAAGGACGTGCTGCTGCAATTTACTGCGCCGACGCCGCAGGATCTGCTGGACGAAGCCAAACAGATCGCGCAAGGCATGGAGCTCGACTTCCTGTGGGAAGTCGCGGGCCAGGAAGAATTCGGCTTTGCCGAACTGGGCGCCGAGTATTTCGGCCACGCCCCGCAACCGGTGGAAGCCGCCGGCCTGCTGCTGAGCCTGCACACCGCGCCGATCTATTTTTATAAAAAGGGCAAGGGCCGTTACAAGGCCGCGCCGGAAGCATCGCTGAGAGCGGCCCAGGCCGGCATCGAAAAGAAACGCCAGCAAGCCCTTGTCCAGGCCGGCTACGTCGACCAGCTCAAGGCCGGCCAGTTGCCGGAAGTGATGAAGCCGCTGGCGCTGCAGCTGCTGTTCAAACCGGACAAGAACAGCCTGGAATACAAGGCGCTGGAGGCAGCCTGCAATGAATTGCAGACTTCGCCGCAGCGCCTGATGCTGGCGGTCGGCGGTATTGCTTCGCCGAAGCAGCTGCACCTGTCCAAATTCTTGCTGGAATTTTTCCCCAAAGGTGCGGGCTTTCCCAAGATCGCCATCCCGGCGGTGGCCGACCTGCCGCTGGCGCAGGTGCAGGCATTCTCCATCGACGACGTCACCACCACGGAAATCGACGATGCCTTGTCGGTGCAGACCCTGGCTGACGGCAATGTCCGCATCGGCATTCATATCGCCGCACCGGGCCTGGGCATCAAGCGCGGCGGTCCTCTGGACGCGATCGCGCGCGCGCGCATGTCGACCGTCTACATGCCGGGCGACAAAATCACCATGCTGCCGGACGAACTGGTGGAAGCGTTCACCCTGGCAGAAGGCAAGAACTGTCCGGCACTGTCGCTGTACGCCACCCTGAATCCGGCCGACTGGAGCCTGATCAGTACCGAAACCAAGGCCGAACTGGTGCCGATTTCCGCCAACCTGCGCCACAACACGCTGGACGAACTGGTGACGGAAGAGAACCTGGCCAACGACGCCGGCGACTATCCGCACAAGGCCGATATTGCCGTGCTGTGGAAATGGATACAGGTTTTGGAGCAAGGCCGCATGGCCAAGCGCGAAGGCTTCGGCTTGCGGCCGGAGCAGAACAACCGCGTCGATTTCAATTTCTATGTCGAAGACGATGTCGTCACTATCGCGCGCCGCAAGCGCGGTGCGCCGCTGGACAAGATCGTGGCGGAACTGATGATCTTCGCCAACAGCAGCTGGGGCAAGCTGATGTCGGACCACGGCGTGCCCGGCATCTATCGTGCCCAGGGCGGCGGCAGCGGCGGCTGGGCTGCCAAGATGCAGGTGCGCATGGTGACGCACGCGGCGCCCCACCAGGGCCTGGGCGTCGATCAATATGCGTGGAGCACTTCGCCTCTGCGCCGCTATACCGACCTGGTCAACCAGTGGCAGATCCTGGCTTGCGTCGAAGGCGGCGTCGCCGCGCCGCTGGTGGCGCCGTTCAAGCCGCGCGATGCCGATCTGTTCGCGATCGTCTCCGGCTTCGACGCCGCTTACTCCGGCTACGGCGACTTCCAGTCGAACATGGAGCGCTACTGGTGCTTGCGCTGGCTGGGCCAGGAACAGGCGCGCCAGGTAGAAGCCGCGGTGCTGAAGGATGAAATCCTGCGGCTGGCCGAGATCCCGCTGGTCATCAAATTGCCGGGCATGCAACAACTGGCGCGCGGCACCCAGGTCAAGCTGGACATCATCCGCTGGGACGAGGTCGACCTGACGGTTGAGGCGCGCTTGCTGGAAGTCTCTGCGCCGCCGGACGACCAGCAGCTCGACGAGCCGGAGGAGGAAGAGGAAATGGCTGCGGAACTGGATGCCGCCATGGACATGCCGCACGAGAGCACCGAAGCCGAGCTGGAAGCTGCGCTGGAGAGCGAACCTGCGGCGCCGGCCGCTGATGACGAGTGTGCAACTCAGGAGAGCAAACCGGCAACGGAGTGAAAGCATCAGGCAGCGGAGACCTGCAGTAAATTTCCTGTGGGCATCTCTCTGTCGTAGAATGCTTCCCTTGTAGAATTCTACGTTTGTAGAATTCCTCTCCGAACTTCTCTTTTCACTTTTAACAGCGACCTTTGGCACACGCGTGAAATCCTTTTTTCAAAATCGAATCCTGGTCGGCGCCATCGCGGCATCGGTATTGGCGCATGCGGCGCTGCTGGCGGTGCGTTTCGCTGCGCCTGAAGCCTTCAAGCTGAAACCCACCGATCCGGCGCTGGAAGTGATCCTGGTCAACGCCAAGCACAACACCAAGCCGGTCAAGCCAGAAGCGCTGGCGCAAGCCAACCTGGATGGCGGCGGCAATGCCGACGCCGGCCGCGCCAAATCGCCGCTGCCTGACATGCGCAAATCGGAAGATGGCGACAATGTCCAGGCCGCTCAGCGCCGCATCGAGCAGCTGGAGCAGCAGCAACAGCAGATGCTGGCGCAGATGAACAAGCAGACGCCTTTGAAGATGCCTGTCATGGATGTGTCGGACAAGGCCAGCGACAACACGCCGCAGCCTAGCGGCAGGGACCTGGTCGAAAGCGCCAAGGCGATCGCCCGCAGGGAAGCGGAAATCTCGAAGAATATCGACGACTACAACAAGCGGCCGAAAAAGACCCAGATCACGCCGAGCACCCGCGCGGTCGGCTACGCGGCTTATTACAAGGCGTTCCAGGACCGCGTCGAAAAACTGGGCACCTTGAATTTCCCGAAAAAGAATGGCAAGAACCTGTACGGCAAGCTGGTGGTCTATATTCCGATTTACCAGGATGGCTCTTTGTACACCAAAGAAGGCGGCGCCCGTATCGAGCGCGGTTCTGGCAATCGCGACCTCGATGCCGCCACCTTGAAAATCATTGAGCGCTCAGCGCCGTTCGGACGCTTCCCAGAGAATATGCGCAGCAGCGGCAAAGACGATGTGTGGGAAGTGATTTCCACTTTCGAGTTTACCCGCGAAGGGCTGCTGGAAGCACAACTGATGAGCGGAGTAAATCAATGACAGGCGGCGCCGGATCTACAGCTTGCTTTGCAGACTACGTGGTGATCGGCAATCCGATCGCCCACAGCAAATCGCCGGCGATCCATGCCCGCTTTGCTGCCGACACCGCGCAGGACATGCGCTATGCGCACCTGCTGGCGCCGCTCGACGGCTTTGCGGCCGCGGTGCGGGAGTTCATCGCCCAGGGCGGCCGCGGCGCCAATGTCACCGTGCCGTTCAAGCAGGAAGCCTACGCATTGGCCGACCAGCTGACTACCCGCGCCAAGGCGGCCGGTGCAGTGAATACATTGAAATTCGACAATGGCGTCATCCTCGGCGATAACACCGATGGCGTTGGCCTGGTCAGCGACATCGTGCGCAATGCCGGCTTTGACCTTGCGCACAAGAAAATCCTGTTGCTGGGCGCCGGCGGCGCGGCGCGCGGCGCGGTGCTGCCGCTGCTGGAAGAGCGGCCGGCGCAGCTGGTGATCGCCAACCGCACGGTGGCCAAGGCGGAAGAACTGGTGCGGCAGTTCCAGCAGTACAGCGAGCAGCCAGGCATCCTGAGCGCCTGCAGTTTCGCGCAGGCGACGCAGGGGTTCGACCTGGTGATCAACGCGACTTCGGCCAGCTTGCAGGCCGAATTGCCGCCGCTGGCTGCCGGCGTATTCGGCCCCGCGGCGCTGGCTTATGACATGATGTATGGCAGCCAGCCTACCGTCTTCATGCAGTTCGCCGCAGCGCACGGAGCGCGCGTGCGCGATGGCCTTGGCATGCTGGTGGAGCAGGCGGCCGAAGCGTTCTTTGTCTGGCGCGGCGTGCGCCCGCATACCGATGCTGTATTTGCGGCCTTGCGTTCTCAGCTTTAAATGCGCAGCTTTAAGCGCGCACAACTGGCTGCCCGGATTATTTATTTGCAGGAAATCAGAATGAAATCAGTCGGCAAGATTTTTTTGCGTTTATGTTTGCTGCTGATCGCCGCAGTCTTGCTGCTGCAGGTTTATTTTTTCGTACAAATCTGGTGGTGGGTCGACCACAATCCAAGCTCCACCAGCTTCATGCGCCATCGCCTGTCCGAGCTGCAGGAAACCGTACCGGACGCCCAGCTGCAATTCAAATGGGTGCCGTATGCGCGCATCTCGAACAATCTGAAACGCGCCATCATCGCTTCCGAAGACGCCAATTTTTCCGAGCATGACGGCGTCGACTGGGATGCGCTGCAACAGGCTTACGAGAAAAACACCAAGAAGGGCAAGGTGGTGCGCGGCGGTTCCACCATCACCCAGCAGCTGGCGAAAAACCTGTTTCTCTCCGGCGAGCGCAGCTATCTGCGCAAAGGCCAGGAGCTGATCATCACCTATATGCTGGAGTTCCTGATGGACAAGGAGCGCATATTCGAAATCTATCTGAACGTGGTGGAGTGGGGCAACGGCGTGTTCGGCGCCGAGGCGGCCTCTCAGCACTACTACAAAACCTCCGCCACCAACCTCGGCGCCAGCCAGGCCGCGCGGCTTGCAGTGATGCTGCCGCGGCCGCGGTTCTACGATAAGAATCGCGGCTCGGCTTATCTGTCGCAGCGCACCGGTTTGATTTTGCGGCGCATGGGATCGGCTGAATTGCCTTAATATACGGGCCTGACGGAAGTTGTTTAAATTGCAGCAAGCTCGGATTGCCGGACTGAAAAAAACTGCATGGCAACGTCCCTGAAAAATCAGTCTGCGAGGTAAGCGTGATCAATGTATTCATATTGCAAAACGGCCGGCTCAACCAGGTCAATATCGAGAGTCAGAGCGACTTGCAACAGGTCCAGCCGGTCTGGGTCGACCTGACCGAACCGAACGACCAGGAGCGTGCCTGGGTCAAAAGCATCTACGGCGTTACCTTGCCCGGCGAGGACGAAGTCAAGGATATTGAAGCCTCGGCCCGCTATTACGAAGCGGAAAACGGCGACCTCCACTTGCGTACCGACTTCCTGTTCGAAGAAGACGACGGCCCGTCGTCCACCGTCACCGTCGCTTTCATCCTGGCGCGCGACATCCTGTTTTCAGTGCATGGCGAAGACTTGCCGGTGTTTCGCCTGGTGCGCATGCGCGCGCGTTCGCGGCCGGGCTCTATCGGCGATTACAAGGACGTGTTGCTCGACCTGTACCAGACAGATGCCGAATACTCCGCCGACGCCCTGGAGGGCGTCTACAAGAAGCTGGACGAGGTCAGCCAGCGCGTGCTGCAAAAGAAGCTGACCGACCAGGCTGCGGCCGAAGCGCTGAGCGCCATGGCGCATGAGGAAGACTTGAACGGACGGATCCGGCGCAACATGATGGATACCCGCCGCGCCGTCAGTTTCCTGATGCGCGGACGCTTGCTGAACGTGGATCAGTTTGAAGATGCGCGCCAGATCCTGCGCGATATCGAATCGCTGGATGGCCACACCGCGTTCCTGTTCGACAAGATCAACTTCCTGATGGATGCGACGGTCGGCTTCATCAACATCAACCAGAACAAGATCATCAAGATCTTCTCGGTCGCCTCGGTGGCGTTCCTGCCGCCGACCCTGATCGCCAGCATTTACGGCATGAATTTCCGTTTCATGCCCGAGTTCGAGTGGCATCTCGGCTATCCGCTGGCACTGGTGCTGATGGTGTGTTCGGCGATCACGCCGTTCTGGTACTTCCGCCGGCGCGGCTGGCTGAACTGAAAACAGAATGGGCGCGCCCACCTCGGTGGCCCTGGTTGCGTCTCCGTCATTCCCGCGAACGCGGGAATGACGTGGCCGACGAGGCGGACACCTAGACCGGTATGCGGCGGATCTTTACGCCAGTTGCGCAAATGCGCCGCGCGCTGCGGCGATGGTTGCCCCGATCACTGCGTCGTCATGCTGCGCCGACACGAAACCGGCTTCAAAGGCCGACGGCGCCAGGTAGACGCCGGCATCCAGCATGGCGTGGAAGAATTTGTTGAACAGGTCCTTGTTGGAAGCCATCACCGCGGTGTAAGTGCCCGGCACCTCTGCCGCAAAATACAGGCCGAACATGCCGCCGATGGCGTCGCCGCTGAAGGTGACGCCGGCTTCCTTGGCAGCGTCGCTCAAGCCTTGCACCAGCTTGGCGGTTTGCGCCGTCAGCCTGGTGTAGAAATCCGGTTCCTGGATCAGCTTGAGGGTGCTCATGCCCGCCGCCACCGCCACCGGATTGCCGGACAGCGTACCGGCCTGGTACACCGAACCGAGCGGCGCCATGTGCTTCATCAGGTCGGCGCGGCCGCCGAAGGCCGCCACCGGCAAGCCGCCGCCGATGACCTTGCCCAGCGCGGTGATGTCGGGCTTGATGCTGTATAGCGCTTGCGCGCCGCCCAGCGCCACGCGGAAGCCGCACATCACTTCATCGAAAATCAGCACAGTGCCGTATTGCGTGCACAGGCGGCGCATGGTTTGCAGGAATTCCGGCGTCGCCCGCACCAGGTTCATGTTGCCGGCCACCGGCTCGACGATGACGCAGGCGATCTGGTCGCCCATGTCCTTGAAAGCCTGTTCCAGCTGCTCGCAATTGTTGTAGTCGAGCACCAGCGTGTGCTTGACGAAATCTTCCGGCACACCGGCCGAAGTCGGATTGCCGAAGGTCAGCAAGCCGCTGCCGGCCTTGACCAGCAGCGAATCGGCGTGACCGTGATAGCAGCCTTCGAACTTGACGATCTTGTCGCGGCCGGTGGCGCCGCGCGCCAGGCGCAGCGCGCTCATGGTCGCTTCGGTGCCGCTGGACACCAGGCGCACTTGTTCGATCGACGGCACCAGCTTGCAGATTTCTTCTGCGATCTCGATTTCGCCCTGGGTCGGCGCGCCAAAGCTGAGGCCGCGCGCGGCCGCATCCTGCACCGCCTTGATCACCACGGGGTGGGCATGGCCGACGATCGCCGGACCCCAGGAGCCGATGTAGTCGATGTAGCGGCGGTCATCGGCGTCCCAGAAATAAGGGCCTTCGGCGTGCGTGATGAAGCGCGGCGTACCGCCCACCGAACGGAAGGCGCGCACCGGCGAATTGACGCCGCCGGGAGTGGTCAGTTGAGCGCGGGCGAACAGGGTATCGTTATTGGAAATCATTTGCTTGGTGTCGGAAAAATGGTTCACGAAAGATGTTTGCTATGAATGCATGCTGCTCTGCGTGCGCTGAAAATCAGGAATCGCCGGCGCCGTCCTCGTCCTTTGTTTCGCGCTCCAGTCCCTCTTCGCGGGCCCAGAAATAGCGGTCCGGTATCAGCCGGCCCATCCCCAGCCGTTGCGCTGCGGTGACTGCGGCCAAGGTGAATTCCTGGGCTTCGGAAACCGCCTCCGGCACGTCCAGGCCGTTGGCAAGCATGGCTGCGATCGCCGCCGACAAGGTAGTGCCGGCGCCGCTGAAAGAGCCGGAGACGCGCGGCCAGGTATCCTGCCGCACCACGCCGTTTTCGCTGAACAGGGTGTTGCCGATTTCGGCGGCTGGGGTCGGGGTGCCGGTGACGAACAGATATTCGCAGCCGAGTTCGATGACGCGCATCGCGTCGATGCTCAGCATGTCTTCCGACGACTGCTCGCGCCAGGTTTCCGCCAGCCGCGCCAGCTCCACTGCCGACAGCACCATGACGGTGGTTTGCGGAATCAGCAGTTCACGGATGGCGGTCAGCAGGTCTTCGCTGTCTTGTCCCTGATCCGGCATGGCCGATAGAAAAGGGTCTAGAATCAGCGGGATTTCCGGATAGTCTGAGACAATCTCGGCGATCACCGACACGCTCTCGATGCTGCCGACGGCGCCGACCTTGAAGGCGGCCACCGGCATGTCTTCGAGCAGCACGCGGGCCTGGTCGGCGACCCAGTCTGCATCGATCTGCTGGGTGTCTTCGATGCGGGCGGTGTCGCCGATCAGTATCGACGTGATGACAGACAGGCCATGACAGCCCATCGCTGAAAAAGTGGCCAGGTCTGCCTGGATGCCGGCGGCGCCGACTGGGTCGGCCACGCCGAAGGTCAATATAAGGGGAGAAGTTTGGTTTTGCACGGCGGGTAGATTAAGATATCCGACTTTGCATTTTACTTGATTGAAGGGTCACTGCCGTGAGCAATAACGAAAGCAACGCAACATCGAAGACTGAATACAAAACCTGGATGTGCCTGATTTGCGGCTGGGTCTATGACGAAGAGGCCGGTTTGCCGGAAGAAGGCATCGCTCCGGGCACCCTGTGGGACGACGTGCCGATGAACTGGACTTGTCCGGAATGCGGCGCGCGCAAGGAAGATTTCGAAATGGTTGCCATTTAAGCTAATCCCCTCTTTTTTATTGTAGAAAGATTAAGTTATCGTTCTCAGTTACAAAATAAATTGAACTTTACCGGCTTCTGTACATAAAACATTGTCCTAAGGAATGTCTTTCTTTGTTACAGTGACGCCGTAGATTTATTTGGATTGAATGAGACGATTTCATGACTACATCACTTGGCGGCGTCAACCTGAAGGTTATGGTGATTGACGATAGCAGCACGATTCGTCGTTCTGCGGAGATTTTCCTGAGCCAGGCCGGTTATCAGGTAGTACTGGCCGAAGATGGCTTCGATGCCTTGGCGAAAGTCAACGATCACAAGCCTGCACTGATTTTTTGCGACATCCTGATGCCTCGCCTGGACGGCTATCAGACCTGCGCCCTGATCAAAAAGAGCGCCAAATTCCATGCAACGCCGGTGGTCATGCTGTCGTCCAAGGACGGCCTGTTTGACCGCGCGCGCGGCGCCATGGTTGGTTCAGACGAGTACCTCACCAAGCCGTTCACCAAGGACAGTCTGCTGAAGGCGGTGCGCCAGCATACCCAGACTGCGGACGGTGCAGTACCGGCTGTGGCATGAGCCGCAGCGGTTGAACGATTAAATAATTGACGTAAGTAGTTTGCGTAACTGAAGTAAATAAAGGTTGAAAATGGCCATACAAAAAATTCTCATAGTCGACGACTCCCCAACCGAGCGTTATTTCCTGACCGATATCCTGGCGAAGGCCGGCTACTCCGTGTCGACTTCCGAAAACGGCGAAGGCATCCTCGACAAGATCAAGGCTGACAAGCCGCAACTGATCCTGATGGACGTGGTGATGCCTGGCCAGAACGGCTTCCAGGTAACGCGCTCGATTACGCGCGACGACGACACCAAGGATATTCCTATCATCATCTGCAGCAGCAAGGGCCTGGAAACCGACCGTATCTGGGGCTTGCGCCAGGGCGCGCGCGACTACCTGGTGAAACCTATCGATCCGAAGGAACTGCTCGCTAAAATCGCTGCGCTCGGTTAATCGAGTGCGGAAGTTGGAATTTAAAGTTTGACCTACGGCATCAGTACACAATCAATATGACCCAATCAACCTCGCCTCTGACGGCGGATTTGCCGCCATCGTCACCGCTGCAACCTGTCAACAAGGTTGCGCTTGACGCCGACTTGCGCCGCAGCCGGCTGCGCGAATTCCAGTCGCACTTGCTGGAGCGGATGCAGGCTGCCCGCAGCGGCAGCGAGGCGCAGGAAAGCCAGCTTGGCTTATTGATCGGATCGAGCCGGTGGTTGTTGAATCTGCAAGAGGCCGGCGAAATCGTCGCCGTCGACCAGATTTCGCGGGTGCCATTGACCCACGACTGGTATCTGGGCCTGAGCAATGTGCGCGGCACGCTGATCAGCGTGATCGATTTTGCACGCTTTCAGGGACAGGGATTGACGCAAATTGACAAGGAATGTCGGATTGTCGCTTTCGCACCGACATTTTCTTTCAACAGCGGCTTGCTGGTGTCCCGTGTTATGGGCTTGCGCAACGTCGCTCAAATGACGCTGCAAGCCCCTGATCCGCTGGACCAGACTGGCGCCCGGCGCTATCTGGACAGCGATTCCCAGGTCTGGACCGAGCTGAGCATGGCCCAAATCTTGCACGACCCTCGTTTTTTACAAGTAGGTTTATGAGTCCCAGGCGCCGTTGCAACAGCAGCGGTGTCCGGTGGCAGCGAATTGGCAATTAGGAGATTCTGTAATGGCATTCAAACTACCGTCTTTATCCAAGGCGGCCAAGGAAGAGCAGGGCGAGGCTGGCGATCGTTTCATGCAGGACGCGCTGATGCACGATCCTGAACAGACTGTCATGGAAGAACGTTTCATTCCTGAGCCGCCGCCGGCGCCTGTCGTGGCGCCGCTTGCTGCGCCAGCCCCTGTTTATAAGCCTGAGCCGACAGCGGCGCCAAGCTTTGCGGCCGTTCCGGAAGCTGCCGTGACGGCTGCGCCGGCTGCCGCTTTCACCCGCGCTGCCGTTGAAATCGCCAGCCCGGATGCACGGCCGTTGCCACTGATCGGCAAACTGCCGCAGCAAAAGCAGGTCCGCCTGCTGCTGATCATGCTCGGCGCGGGTTTGCTGCTGACCATTTTGTTCCTGTGGCTGAACGCCAAGAGTTCCACGATGAGCTCGACCCAGACCCAGATCGCCGGCGACGCGCTGATGCACTCGCAGCGTATCGGTAAGGCGACGCCGAATGCGATTCAGGGTAATGCCGAGGCGTTCAAGCAACTGGCCGACAGCCGCACGGAATTCAACCAGGATTTGGGCATCCTGTCGAAAGGCGGCGATTTCAAGGGACACGATATCAGTGCCCCGAGCGCCGCCATGGATTCCAAGCTGACCGACGTCAACAAGATCTGGTCGAATACAGACAAGGCCGCGGACACCATCCTGAAGCTGCAAAAGGAATTGACCAGCTTCGGCGTGACCTTGCAAAAACTGAACGGCATCTCGCCTAACCTGCTCGACCTGTCGGAACAGATCGCGACCCTGAAGACCCAGACCGGCGCCACCCCGCGCGAAATCGCGGCGTCCTCGCAGCTGGTCATGTTGACCCAGCGTCTGGGCCGTAGCGCCAATGAATTCCTGACTTCTGAGGGTGTGAACCCGGAAACGGCGTTCTTGCTGGGCAAGGATACCAACACTTTCCGCGACATCGTCAGCGGTTTCCTGAACGGCAGCGATGTATTGCGCCTGCCGGCCAGCAAGAACGAAGAAGAACGCAGCAAGCTGACCGAACTGGAAAAGAGCTTTGCCGAATACCAGGAGTCGGTTGCATCGATTCTGGGCAATATGCAGAACTTCGTTTCCGCCAAGCAGTCCGAGCAATTGATCTTTACCGAGAACGAAAATCTCAAGCAACGCCTGGGTGCGCTGCAGGATACCTATCGTACTGCGCAGGATACGCAAAGCATCTGGTTCTGGCTGATGCTGCTGTCGGCCTTCGCGACCCTGCTGGCGGCTGCCGCGATTGCCTGGGTGCAGGTGCAGGACGGTCGTCACCGTACCCACGAAGCTGACGTACGCCGGATGGAAGCGGAAGAACAGCGTCTGCAGGCGATCAAGCAGGAAGAAGACGCAAGTAACGCCAACGACCAGAACCAGGCCGCGATTTTGCGCCTGATGAATGAATTGCAGGAAGTGGCGGACGGTGACTTGACAGTGCAGGCAACGGTGTCGGAAGACATTACCGGCGCGATCGCCGACTCGGTTAACTATACGGTGGAAGAGTTGCGCGGGCTGGTCGGACGGGTTACCGCAACGGCGCAGCAGGTTACCGTGGCGTCGGACCAGGCGCAAAGCATTTCGATCGAACTGCTGGCGGCGTCGCAACGGCAGTCGCGCGATATTCAGGAAACCACGCAAGCGGTTCTTGACATGGCGACCCAGATTACCGACGTTTCCAAATCGGCTAGTGAATCAGCTGAAGTGGCGCGGCAGTCAGTTAGCGCGGCGGAAGAAGGTTCCAAGGCGGTGGAAAATGCGATTTCGGGTATGAACGAAATCCGCGAACACATCCAGGAAACCTCCAAGCGCATCAAGCGGCTGGGCGAATCGTCCCAGGAAATTGGTGAAATCACCGAACTGATTTCCGACATTACCGAACAGACCAACGTGCTGGCGCTGAATGCGGCGATCCAGGCCGCTTCCGCCGGTGAAGCAGGACGCGGATTCTCGGTGGTTGCGGAAGAAGTTCAGCGCCTGGCGGAACGTTCCGGCGCGGCGACCAAGCAGATTGGCGCGCTGGTGCGTACCATTCAGACCGACACCCACGATGCGGTGGTGGCGATGGAACGTTCGACGCAAGGGGTGGTCGAGGGTGCCAAGCTGTCAGATGCGGCCGGTGCGGCGCTGTCGGACATCCGGCGCGTTTCGAACCGTCTGGCGGAACTGATTCAAAGCATTTCCTCCACTACCGAGCAGCAAGCTAATTCTGCAAACGGCGTGGCCACCAACATTCAAAACATTCTTTCGGTGACGGAAAAGACGCGGGAAGGTACACGCCAGACGGCGCTGTCGATTCGCGAACTGTCGAAGCTGGCAGAAGATTTGAAGAGTTCGGTATCGCGTTTCCGCGTGACCAATTAATGTGTAGTCCTGCGCTTGCCGACCTGCCGTCAGGTCTGCAAGCGCGGTATCGGCCAAGGCTTGCCCGGGTTTGCGCTGCTACTGCCGCAATCATGGGTGATGTTTTGGCCGATATGCATCATGGTCAACTCGTTTGACCACACCCTGAACCCATGAGGCAGTCATGACCACCGATTTTTCCAGTTCCGCGGCGCATTTGCAAGATTCAACGCGGACTCATCTTGATACCGGACCATTGTCATGGGTGATGAGCGAAATTCGCGAGGCGCTGAACCAATCCGGCAATGCCTTGTTGCAAATCAGCGACAAGCAGCAGGCCGGCGACGATCATTCCACCGCCATCCGTCATGCCAAGACCTATCTGCACCAGGCGCACGGCGCCTTGCAAATGGTCGACATTGACGGCGTCATCATCATCACAGAAACCGTTGAAGACCTGCTCGAGCGCGCCGAATCCGGCCAGGCCGAACTGAGCGCGCAGCATGTGCAGACTATCGGCAATGCCTATCAGGCATTGATCGAATACCTGGACGAAGTGCTGGCCGGCGGCAGCCATCAGCCGGTACGCTTGTTCCCTTATTACCAGGCGCTGCTGGAAATCCGCGGCGCTGAAAGAATCCATCCGGCCGACCTGTTTTTCCCCGACCTGACAATCCGCCCGCATTTCCCGGCCGCAGATCATGCCGTGGCGATCGAGGCCGAAGCCTATCTGCCCCTGCGCAAGCGCTTTGAGCGCGCGCTGCTGCCGTTCCTGAAAAGCGCCGACAAGGCGATTGAACTGGAAAACGCCGGCGTCATGCAGGTAGTGGTCGGCGAAGTCGAACAGACCCAGCGCAACCAGCAGGCGCGGGCTTTCTGGTGGGTCATGCACGGCTTTTCTGAAGCGGTTGCGACGGCGCAGATTTCCAACGAACTGTACGTCAAGCAGTTGTTCGCCCGCATCAACCTGCAACTGCGTCGCCTCAGCCAAGGCTCTTCCAGCATTTCGGAGAGGCTGTTGCGCGATGCCTTGTTCTTTATCGCCGGGATTGAAAACGCCTCCAAGCTGACTACCCAGATTCGCGCCGCCTACCGTCTCAATGGCTTGGTGCCGACCGACTACAGCACCCGCCACTACGGCCAGATCAGCCTGGACGCATTGGGCGCCGCCAAAGAACGCCTGGGGCAAGCGAAGAACATGTGGGACCGTCTGGCCAGCGGCGACGCCGGCCCGGCTGCTGCGTTTGAAAAAGAAATGCACGGCCTCAGCGAAGCCGGCAGCCAGCTCAACGCGCCGTCCTTGTCCAAGCTGCTGCGCGAACTGAACGGCATCGCGCGCCACGCCGCGCATTCGCGGCCAGGTGACGCGATCTGCATGGAAATCGCCACCAGCCTGTTGTTTATCGAAAACACGCTGAACCACATCAGCCGTCTGCCGCAGAATTTCTCCGAGCGTGCCGATGCCATGACTGCGCGCCTGCTGGCCGTGGTCTCGGGCGAGACCTTGGACAAGCCGGCACAGTGGATCGACGACATCTATCGCGAAGCGCAACAGCGCCAGACCGTCAAGATGCTGGCTTCGGAAATGCTGTCGAGCTTGCGCCAGGTTGAAAAAATGCTGGATGAGTTCTTCAGGGAGCCAGAGCGGCGGGAAGTGCTGACCCAGATCGAACAAGTGCTGCACCAGATCCAGGGCGCGCTGGCGATCCAGGACCAGAGCGACGCTATCCGCGTGGTCGAACACACGCGCAGCACCTTGAAACGTTTTGCCGCCGAGGGTGGCGAGCTGTTGCCGGAAGCGCCGGAACAAAAGGAGTTTGAACGGATTGCGCAAAACATCGGTGCGCTGAGTTTTTTCATTGAAACGCTGCAGCATCAGTCGGATACGCAAAACAACCACTTCACTTTCGATGAAGAGGCCGGCGTATTCCGCATCAATCTGCTGGAGCGGCGCGCGATGGTTGCCGCGCCGCAGCCCGATCCGGTTGTGTCGTCGACAGTCAGCGAGCATCATCCAGCGGCAGCAAGCGCCGGCGGCGACAGCCTGCCATCGCTGCCTGAACTGGCAACTGTGGAAGACGAGCTGCTGCAGCACCAGCAGCAATCGGCGGAGCTGGCGCTGTCGCTGACAGCGCAGCCGCACGATCCGGAGCTGCAGGAAAGACTGAAGGAATCGCTGGTGCAGATGCGGGTTGATGCTGCCCTGAGCGACAATCCGGAAGCTACCGACCGCGCCCAGGCTGCGATCGACATTCTCGACCATCCGGATTTCTCCGCTTCACAGCAATCGCTGGCGGAGATCGTGACCACCATCGTGCCGCTGCATGCAGCGGAAGCGGCGCCGCCTGTAGCGGCGGTGGCGACGGTGACTGACGAGGAGGCCGACGCCGAACTGCGTGAGATTTTTTTGTCCGAAGCAGAAGAGGTCCTGACTAACGCCAGGCAAGCCCTTCTGCAATTGCACGGCGCACCGCACAAGCAAGAGCCGCTGACAGTATTGCGCCGCGCTTTCCATACACTCAAAGGCAGCGGCCGCATGATCGGCTTGAATGCTTTCGGCGAAGCGGCCTGGAGCATCGAACAGGTCTTGAACCTGTGGCTGTCGGAATCGCGCGCGGTAAGCGCCGACCTGAGCGCTCTGCTCGATCATGCCGTGACCGAGCTTGATGGCTGGGTCAGGGAAATCCAGCTGGATGGACACTCGGAACGGACGCCGCATGCATTGGCTGGCATTGCCGAGACTGTGCGCGAAGGCGGTGCTTTCGCCGCTCCGGCAGTCGCCGCCCCGGTGCTGGCCGAAGCCGCAAGCGAAATCCTGGAACTCAGCGATTTGCCGGAGATGCCGGCGCAAGCCGAGGAAATCCAGCTGAGCGACGACGACCTGGCCTTGTTCGGCGTCACCCACGCTGAGCACACGGAAACCGTCGTCTCCATCCACAGCAAGGCGCACGAAGCCGGCATTGAAGAAGAACTGACCTCGGCAGCGGAAATGCATGAACAGCCGCTGGCTGAAGCGGCGCCGGTCGCCGCGTTGCAGGAAGCGCCTGCCAGTGCTGAAGTTATCGCTTTTCCCGGCATGCAGGAAATCCGGCATGACGACAGCACCAAGCAGATCGGCGACCTGACCATCAGCCTGCCGCTGTACAACATCTATCTGGCCGAGACCGACCAGCTGGTGCGTCACCTCGCGCATGATTTTGCCGAGTGGCGGCATGAACCTGAACGGCCGGTGATGACGCAATCGGTGCACGCCGCCCATTCGCTGGCGGGCAGTTCCGCCACAGTAGGTTTCAAGCCTTTACAGGAAGTCGCGCATGCGCTGGAAATGGCTTTGCAGCGCATGGCGTTGCAGCCAGGCAGCCTGCACGGCGCCGATTATGACACCTTGCAATTGAGCGTCGAGCGCGCCAAGTGGATGCTGCAGCAGTTCACTCAAGGCGACATGCCGTATTACGAGCCGGCGCTGGTGAGCAGCCTGGACAGTTTGTGGCAGCGGCAGGAGTCGCGCGCGCATGAAGTGGAAGAGTTGCCGGAAATAGAAGGCAGCGAAGAAGCGCCGGCGCAGGAAATCGTTGCGCCTGCTATCGAGCTTGAATCGATAGCTGCAGAAATCGCACCGCAACTGACTGAAGTTCCTGTAGCCCCGATCGCGGCCGTCACCGAACCTGTCGAAAACTGGGATGAGGCATTGCACGTGCAGCCGATCGCGATTGCCGCCGTGGCGCCGCATCAGCCTGCAGTGGCGGAAGTGCCGCATCTGTTTGAAGCGCCGAAGGAAGATATCGATCCTTTGCTGGCGGTGCGCGATGAGCTGGATCCAGATTTGCTGCCGATCTTCCTGGAAGAGGGCGGCGACATGCTGCCGCAGATCGGCAGCGCCTTGCGCAGCTGGCAGGAAAATCCGGTCGGCACGACCAGCGCGCATCCGGTGCCGCAGGCTATCCTGCGCCATCTGCACACTATCAAGGGCAGCGCCCGCATGGCCGGCGCGATGGTGCTTGGCCAGCACATGCACGAGATGGAAAGCCATATCGAGGTGATCCTGCAATCGGGCAGCTCGTCACGCCACACGGTCGACGAATTGCTGGCGCACTATGACCGCGGCGTACAGATGTTTGATAATCTGCGCAATCCGCAAGCGGCGCAACCTGTCGCTCCTGCTGCGCCGCTCGCAGCAGAGGCGGCGGCCCAGGCGCATGCACCGGTCAACCTGCCGAGCGTGATGCCATCGCTGGCTGCCGGCGTGGTGGCGCCGGCGCTTGCCAGCACCGGCGGCCTGGTGTCGCAGGTGCGCGTCAATGCGGATATTCTCGACCGGCTGGTGAACCAGGCCGGTGAAGTTTCGATCACCCGTTCACGGCTTGAATCCGGCATCGGCACCTTGCAGCTGTCTTTGTCTGAATTGACGGAAAACGTTGACCGCTTGCGCGGCCAGCTGCGTGAGATCGAAATCCAGGCTGAAGCGCAGATCAGTTCGCGCATGACCCTGGCCGGCGAGCGCGAATTCGACCCGCTCGAATTCGACCGCTTCACGCGGCTGCAGGAACTGACACGGATGATGGCGGAGAGCGTCAACGACGTTGCCTCGCTGCAGAAGAATCTGACCAACACAGTCGAAGGCGCCAACGTCGACTTGCTGACGCAACGCCGGCTGACGCGCGATCTGCAACAGGATCTGATGCATGTGCGGATGGTGCAGTTTGCCAGTATCGGCGAGCGTCTGTACCGGCTGACACGCCAGGTCGCCAAGGAACTGGACAAGCGCGTCAACCTGGATATCCGCGGCAGCCATGTGGAAATCGACCGTAGCGTGCTGGAAAAGATGATCGCTCCGTTCGAGCATTTGCTGCGTAACGCCATCGTGCACGGGATCGAATCGCGGGAAGCACGGCGTGCTGCAGGCAAGAACGAAACCGGCGAACTGAAAATTGAAATCCGTCAGGACGGTAATGAAATTTTGATTCAGCTGTCGGATGACGGCCAGGGCCTGAACCTGCCGCGCATCCGCGACAAGGCGCGTTCCGTCGGTCTGCTGGAAAACGATGAGCAGCTCTCTGACCTGGAAACCACCGACTTGATTTTCCGTCCCGGATTTTCCACCGCTGCGGATGTCACGGAGCTGGCCGGACGCGGCGTCGGCATGGACGTGGTGCGCTCGGAAGCGGCATCGCTGGGTGGCCGCGTTGCGGTGACCAGCGATCCTGGCCATGGCACGCATTTCACGATTCACTTGCCGCTGACCCTGGCGGTTACCCAGGTCGTGCTGCTGACCACCGGCGGCAGTACCTACGCCGTGCCGTCGGCGCTGGTGGAACAGGTGCAGCAGTTGAAGGCCAAGGCCTTGGCCGCCGCCTATAACGACGGCACGCTGATGTGGCAGGGACACAAGGTGCCCTTGCAGTATCTGTCGACGTTGCTGGGCGATGCCGAGATGGCGCCGGTGGCGCAGCAATATTCTCCGGTCATCATTCTGCGCAGCGGTAATGACCGGGTCGCCTTGCATGTCGACGAAATCGTCGGCAACCGAGAAGTCGTGGTCAAGAATATCGGTCCGCAATTGTCGCGGATGATCGGGATTGCCGGCGCCACGGTGCTGGGTTCCGGCGATATCGTGCTGATCCTGAATCCGGTGCCTTTGATGCAGCTGCAACTGCAGCGTTCGGCGCACGAACATCGCGCACCGCGGCAGTCGCACCTGGCAACCCACGACGCCATGGGCGCCGTGGCCGAGATGAGCGTCAATCCTGAATCGGCAGCGCCGCCGGTGGCACAGGCAGTGCAGGGCTTGCGCAGCCAGAGCGTGGTGATGGTGGTCGACGATTCCTTGACCGTGCGCCGGGTGACCCAGCGTCTGCTGTCGCGCGAAGGCTACCAGGTAGTGCTGGCGAAAGACGGCGTCGATGCGCTGGAGCAGCTGCAGGCGATTACTCCGGACGTGATGCTGGTGGACATCGAAATGCCGCGCATGGACGGCTTCGACTTGACCCGCAATATCCGCAATGACGATCGGACCCGCCATATCCCGATCATCATGATCACCTCGCGTACCGCGGGCAAGCATCGCAGCTATGCGATGGAGCTGGGCGTCAACGAGTATCTGGGCAAGCCATACCAGGAAGATGAGCTGATCAGCAACATCAAGTCGTTCATCAAAAAAGAAACAAACACCCTGCAATAAAATGACGGGGGCTGGTGGAAAAACAATTTTCACCGGCCCCTGGAATTCCTCCCCGTTGCTTCCTTCTCACTCTTCAGTTACTTTTCTCACCGCCGCATAACGCTGCAAGGTCAGCTTGCGCGCCTCATCGTGCTGCACCAGCGGCAGGGGGTAATTTTCTCCCAGGCGGATGCCGGCATCCTGCAAGTCTTTTGCAGGCGCCAGCCATGGCGCATGGATATGCCTGTTGCCGAGAGCGGCCAACTGGGGCAGGTAGAGGCGGATGAATTTGCCCTCCGCATCGAATTTCTCGGATTGGGTGATGGGATTGAAGATGCGGAAATAAGGCTGTGCATCGCAGCCGGATGACGCCGCCCACTGCCAGCCGCCATTGTTGGCGGCCAGGTCGAAATCATTGAGCTGCTCGGCAAAGTAGCGCTCTCCCCAACGCCAGTCGACGCCCAGGTCTTTTATCAGGAAAGACGCAACCAGCATGCGCAGGCGGTTATGCATGTAACCACTCTGCTTGAGCTGCAGCATCGCCGCATCCACCAGCGGATAACCGGTGCGGCCGGCGCACCAGGCCAGGAACAGCGCCTGCGCATGCTGCCCGCTTTCCCAGGGGATGGCGTCGTAGTCCGGCTTGAATGCGCGTTGTGCGACATGCGGATGGTGGTACAGGATCATGAAGTAAAAATCGCGCCACACCAGTTCCGACAGCCATACCGCTGCGCCGCTGGCGGCGGCGCCCTGATGCAGGATTTGATACGCGGCGCGGGCCAGGGTGCGGATCGATATGGTGCCGAAACGCAGATGCACCGAGAGATAGGATGGTCCTTTGACCGCGGGGAAATTGCGGGCGTCTTCGTATCGGCCGATACGCTGCAGGAAGTCTTCCAGCAGACTGGCTGCGCCGGACATGCCAGGTGTGATTTTCAAGGCGTGCAGATTGGTTTCCTGGAAGCCGAGTTCGGCCAGGCCGGGGATCATGCCATGCTCCGGCGCGGGCGACGCCAGCCGCGCCGCGTACTTTTCGATCGGGTAGGGCTTCAGGAAAAAAGGTCCATCTGCCGCAGCCAATCTTTTCATCCAGGCGTTCTTGTAAGGCGTGAATACTGAAAACGGCCGTCCTGACAGGGTAAGGATTTCGTCTTGTTCAAAAATCACCTGGTCCTTGAAGCTGTGCCAACTGCGGCCGGCAGCGGCCAGGATGCTTGCGATCTTGGCATCGCGTTGCCGAGCCTGCGGTTCGTAATCGTGGTTGCTGAACACGGCATCGACGCCAAGTTGGGCAGCCAGCGCCGGGACCTCATCGGCAGCGGCGCCGTGGCGCACGATCAGGCTGCCGCCCAGCTTGCGCAGTTCCCGATCCAGTTCGACGATGCTGTCGCGGATGAATTCGACGCGGCGGTCAGCCGTCAGGCCGGCATCCAGCAAAGGCTGCAGGATGTCGGTGTCGAAGACGAACGCGCAGAACACGGCCCTGCTGGTTTTTAAGGCGTGATGCAGGGCGGCGTGGTCGAATACGCGCAAGTCGCGGCGAAACCAGACCAGGGATTTTTCAAACTGGGGCATGGAGGCGGTCTATATAAAAATCGCGTGAGGTAGCGCCGAGGCGGGCTTGCGAGCGACTTTACCCGAGAAGCAACAGTATGCAAAGCGGCTTGCGCCGGTTTAAAACTGATAAAATGCGGCCCATGGCCAAGCTAGATACAACTCCGGACGATTCTCCCGCGCGCAAGAGCGCTGCGAAGGCATCGGGCGACCCGGATTCTCCCTCTTTGAATCTGACAAATCATTTCCTTATTGCAATGCCCTCCATGCTGGATCCGGTTTTTGGCGGAACCGTGGTGTATTTATGTGAGCATAATGCCAACGGCGCCCTCGGCGTGGTGATCAATAAACCTACCGATATGACCATGCAGCTGCTGTTCGAGCGCATTGACCTGAAGCTGGAAATCAATCCGGAACTGGGCTTTGACGATCCAATCGGCGAGCGGCCGGTGATGTTCGGCGGCCCGGTCCAGGTTGAGCGCGGTTTTGTGCTGCATACGCCGGGCAAGAGCTATTCATCGACGCTGAAAGTGACGGAACAGATCGCCATGACGACCTCCAAGGATGTGCTGGAAGAGGTTGCCCAAGGTGGCGGACCGCAGCGAATCCTGGTCAGCCTGGGGTGTTCGGGCTGGAGCGCGGGCCAGCTGGAAAGTGAAATCGTGCATAACGGCTGGCTGACGGTGGCTGCTGATCCTGCGATCATTTTCGACCTGCCGGTCGCCGAGCGTTTTGCCGCCGCTGTCAATCTGCTCGGTATTTCTCCGTATATGCTGACGTCGGAATCCGGGCGTGCGTGAGTTGAACGGCAATATGCGCGGGAGCCTGGCATGAGCGGTTTGACAGGCACGGTGCTTGGTTTCGATTTCGGCCTGAAGCGCATCGGCGTGGCTGTCGGCAATACTCTGTTGAAGCAGGCGCAGCCCTTGCAAGTCATCAGCGCTGCGACCAATGACGGCAAGTTCGCCGAAATCGCGCTGCTGATCAAGGAGTGGCAACCGGTGCTGTGCGTGGTCGGCTTGCCGCTGCATCCGGATGGCGCAGAGCATGAAATGAGCGTGCGCTGCCAGCGCTTTGCCAATCAGCTGCACGGCCGCTATGCAGTCGCCACGGTGCTGGTGGATGAGCGTTACTCGTCGGCGGTGATCAAGCAGCAGCGCGGAGAAGTGATCGACGACCAGGCCGCCGCGATTATCTTGCAGCAGTATTTTGACGATTTATCTGAATGATCCTGTTCGATTTTGTGATGAAGACGCAATGACTACTATCACCCCCCAATTCGATGCCGAAGCGCTGTACCTGGTGCTTGAGGCAAAAGTAAAAGCCGCGCTGGCGCAGACCGACAATGTGGCGGTCATCGGCATCTATTCCGGCGGCGCCTGGATTGCCGAACGCCTGGTGGCGGCCTTGCACCTGAATCCGGCGCAGCGGCTCGGCTTTATCGACGTCTCCTTCTATCGCGACGATTTTTCCGAAAAAGGCTTGCGCACCGATATCAAGCCGACCCAGATTCCATTCGATGTCAACGGCGCCACCATCCTGCTGGTGGACGACGTGCTCTACACCGGCCGCACCACGCGCGCCGCCATCAACGAGCTGTTCGACTACGGCCGCCCGGCAAAGATCATGCTGGCGGCGCTGATCGACCGCGGCGAGCGCGATTTGCCGGTGGCGGCGGATTTTGTCGCCGATGCAGTCACCTTGCAGCCTGGCCAGTCCCTACAACTTCAACGCGCCGACGACGGCAGCTTCACTTTAGACATCCAACCCAATGCTTAATCCTCAACTCAATAAAAACGGCGAACTGCAGCATCTGCTGACGATCGAGGGCCTGCCGACTTCTGTTGTCACGCACATCCTGGATACGGCTTCCTCCTTTGTCGGTGTCAGCGACCGCGATGTCAAGAAAGTGCCGCTGATGCGCGGCAAAAGCGTGTTCAACTTGTTCTTTGAAAATTCGACCCGCACCCGCACCACGTTTGAGATTGCTTCCAAACGCTTGTCGGCCGACGTCATCAACCTGAACATCTCCGCCTCCAGCGCCAGCAAGGGCGAATCGCTGCTGGACACCATCGACAACCTGTCGGCCATGCACGCCGACATGTTCGTGGTGCGCCACTCGCAATCCGGCGCACCCTACCTGATCGCCAAGCACCTGACCGATACCAAGCAGCACCACGTACACGTGGTCAATGCCGGCGACGGCCGCCACGCCCATCCGACTCAGGGCTTGCTGGACATGTACACCATCCGTCACTACAAGAAGGATTTCAGCAACCTGACGGTGGCGATTGTCGGCGACATCCTGCACAGCCGGGTGGCGCGTTCCGACATCCACGGCCTGACTACGCTGGGCGTGCCGGAAGTGCGCGCCATCGGACCGCGGACCTTGCTGCCGAGCGGCCTGGAGCAAATGGGCGTGCGGGTATTCACCGACATGAATGAAGGCCTGAAAGGCGTCGACGTCATCATCATGCTGCGCTTGCAGAATGAACGCATGAGCGGCGCGCTGCTGCCGTCAGCACAGGAGTTTTTCAAGAGCTACGGCCTGACCCCGGAACGGCTGGCGCTGGCCAAGCCGGATGCGATCGTGATGCATCCGGGGCCGATGAACCGCGGTGTCGAGATCGACTCGGCAGTGGCCGACGGCGCGCAAGCGGTGATCCTGCCGCAGGTGACTTTTGGCATTGCGGTGCGGATGGCGGTCATGAGCATTTTGGCTGGGAATTAAAATAGGCCGTTATAAACCACGTCGCGTCATTCCCGCGAAGGCGGGAATCCATTTTACTCAGCAAGTTGGAGCCCAGCGTTCGCGGGGATGACAGCGTTTCTGGGGATCGCGCTCAAGGTGTCGCTGGTTTACGTGTTTTTATCCAGATAATTATTTATTGAATCGCCATAACATTTACAGATGAAACTTCACATCAAAAACGGCCGTCTGATCGACCCCGCAAACAATATCGATGCACAGCAAGATCTGTTTATTGCCGCCGGCAAGATAGTCGGCATCGGCAACGCTCCTGCCGATTTCACCGCCAACAAAACCATCGACGCCAGCGGCCTGGTGGTGACGCCCGGCCTGGTGGACCTGAGCGCGCGCCTGCGCGAGCCGGGCTATGAGTACAAGGCGACGCTGGAATCGGAAATGCAGGCAGCGATGCAGGGCGGCGTCACCAGCCTGGTCTGTCCGCCGGATACCGATCCGGTGCTGGATGAACCGGGCCTGGTGGAAATGCTGAAGCACCGCGCCAAGAGCCTGAACCAGGCGCATGTCTATCCGCTCGGCGCGCTGACTGTCGGGCTGAAGGGGCAGGAACTGACCGAGATGGCCGAGCTGACCGACGCCGGCTGCATCGGCTTCGCCCAGGCCGAAGAGCCGGTACTGGATACCACGGTGCTGCTGCGCGCGCTGCAATATGCGCGCACCTTTTCGTACACCGTCTGGCTGCGTCCGCAAGATCCTTACCTCGGCGCCGGCGGCATCGCCCACAGCGGCCCGATTGCGTCGCGGCTCGGCCTGTCCGGCGTGCCGACCATGGCCGAAACCATACGGCTGCAGACCATTTTCGAGCTGGTCCGCTCCACCGGCGCACGTGTGCACCTGTGCCGGATTTCTTCCGCCGAAGGCTTGGAACTGATACGCAATGCCAAGAAAGAAGGCCTGCCGATCAGCTGCGACGTCGGCGCCCACCACATCCATATGACGGATGTCGACATCGGCTTTTTCGATTCCAATGCGCGCATGACGCCGCCGTTCCGTTCGCAGCGTGACCGCGATGCGATCCGCCAGGCGCTGCTGGACGGCACCATCGATGCCATCTGCTCGGATCACACGCCAGTCGACGACGATGAGAAACTGCTGCCGTTTGGCGAAGCGACGCCCGGCGCCACTGGGTTGGAACTGCTGCTGTCGCTGGCCTTGAAATGGGCCGAGGAATGCGTCGACGCAGCACCGCAGCGCCTCACCCGTGCGCTGGCAAAAATCACCACTGACGCTGCGCGCGTGGCTGGCTTGCCGGCCGGCCAACTGGCCGTCGGCAGCGTCGCCGATATCTGCCTGTTCGATCCGGCGGTGCGCTGGACCGTCGCCGCCAAAGAACTGGCCAGCCAGGGCAAGCACACGCCATTCCTCGGGTATGAACTCAGTGGACGCGTCAAGACCACGATCGTGGCCGGACACATCACGTTCGAACGCGTATGAAGCGGCTGCAATTTGCCTGGCGCCTGACGCGCGTGCTGCTGCATCTGGTGATCGGCCTGTGGACCTGTGCGGTGGTGTTTCCGTTTGCCGATGCCACAGGCCGGCGCTGGCGCATCCGCCAATGGTCGGTCGAACTGCTGGCTATCTGCCGGGTAGAAGTCGCCTTGCGCAATCCTGGCGACAGTGTCGCCGCAGTGCGGGCGCTGATTGTCGCCAATCACGTATCCTGGCTCGACATTTTCGTCATCAACTCGATCCAGACCTGCAGTTTCGTCGGCAAATCGGATATCCGCGACTGGCCGCTGCTTGGGTGGCTATGCGAGAAGGGTGGCACCATCTTTATCGCGCGCGGCAAGCAGCGCGACGTGCGGCGCATTTTCCAGGGGCTGGTCACGAGCATCCAGGCCGGCGAGCGTGTTGCTTTTTTCCCGGAAGGCACCACCGCAGCGCAAGGAGCATTGCTGCCGTTTCATGCCAACCTGTTTGAAGCCGCGCTGGATGCCAAGGTGCCGGTGCAGCCATATGCGCTGCGCTACCTGGATGCGCAAGGAGCGCTGCATCCGGCGGCGGATTTTATCGGCGACATGACTTTTGCGCAGAGCATGATCGCGATCTTGCAGGGCGAGCCGATGAAAGCCGAGCTGATCCAGCTGGCCCCGATCGAAACCGCAGGCGTACACCGGCGGCAGCTGGCCGCTACTGCGCAAGCCTTGATTGCCGATGCATTGGAACAGCCTCAGGCCGAGCGGGTCAGCGCTGCGGCATGATGCCATTTCCGCTTCAGGGCTGACCGGGCCGTTGCGCTTGCGGGCAGCTCACTTGCAGCAGCGCCCGGTCGGCCAGGCGCACGGCAGTCAGTTTGCCGCCCCAGACGCAGCCGGTATCGAGCCCGATCAGATTGGGCCTTTGTATCAATCCCAGCGTCGACCAGTGTCCGAACACCACGGTGACGTCCTCCGTCTGGCGCCGCGGCGCATCGAACCACGGCAGGTAGCCGGGCAGGGAAATTCCAGTGCTTTCCTTCGCCGCCAGTTCCATCGTTCCGTCTTTGTCGCAAAAGCGCAGGCGTGTCAGGGCGTTGACGATGCAACGCAGGCGTTCGTTGCCTTTGAGTTCATCGTTCCAGTGCAAGGGATGATTGCCGTACATCTCGCGCAAGAAGCCTATCCAGTCAGGTCCTTGCAGCACGTCGCCTACTTCTTGGGCCAATGCCAACGTTTTCGTCGCCGACCATTGCGGCAGCACGCCGGCGTGTACGAATAAATGATCTTGCTGGTATAGGGCCAGAGGCTGGCGTCTTAGCCAATCAAGCAACTCTTCCCGGTCAGGTGCATTCAGGATTTCATCCAAGGTATCGCTGCGATGGAGTTTGCGGATGCCATGGGCGGCGGCCAGCAGATGCAGGTCGTGGTTGCCAAGCACGGCCTGCGCGCGTTCGCCCAGGGAGCGTATCAGGCGCAGCGTTTGTAGAGACTGCGGGCCGCGATTGACCAGGTCGCCGGCAAAAATGAATGTGGCGCCAGGGGTTGCCGCCTCGATCTTGTCTATCAGGGTTATCAGGCTTTGGTAACAGCCTTGCAGGTCGCCGATGGCGTATGTCAAAGGACTAACGATTGGCATAAATGGAAGTATGAATTGGCGGGTTGACGGTTGCCATTGTAGATCGGTAGCAGGTTTCAGCGCAGAGATAGATGTTTTGAAGGTTTTCCGGCCACACGGGGGTTATGTAATTGAGATAAGTTGATTTTTGGCACTTTCCGTCGCAAAGGTGGTCCTAATTGCCCATCGCGATCATTTCCAGTTATTTAGATAGAAAATACTTGCATGAATGCATAGAAATTGCACCGACTTTTCGGCCGAACTAATCCGAAATGTGCTGCAAAGGTCGGATTTCTACGGATAATGGGGGATAATCTCGAACTGTTCAGATATTTTTATATTGCAAAAATATAATCAATATAAAATATCGCTTTTAATTTTTGCACTGCATTTAGGATGACCTCATGATTTTTATCACTGGAGGAGCCGGCTTTATCGGTTCCAATTTCGTACTGGACTGGCTGGCGCAGAATGACGAGCCAGTGATCAATTTCGATAAGCTGACTTACGCTGGAAATATCAATAATCTGGTGAGTTTGCGTCAGGATCCGCGCCATATCTTTGTACAAGGAGATATTGGCGATACGGCTCAGGTGGCTGCTTTGCTAGCCAAGCATAAGCCGCGCGCAATTGTGCATTTTGCGGCGGAAAGCCACGTTGATCGCTCCATCCATGGACCAGCCGCTTTTGTGGAGACTAATGTCAACGGCACCTTCGGCTTGCTTGAAGCAACGCGCGCATACTGGGGGGCTCTGCCGGAAGCTGAGAAAGCAGCCTTTCGTTTTCTGCACGTTTCAACCGACGAAGTGTACGGCACCCTGGGTCCGGATGATGCGCCGTTTACCGAAACGACTCAGTACGCGCCTAATAGCCCTTATTCTGCATCGAAGGCTGCATCGGATCATCTGGTCCGCTCCTATCATCATACTTACGGCCTGCCTACGCTGACCACCAATTGTTCCAACAATTACGGCTCCTACCATTTTCCCGAAAAGCTGATTCCTTTGATCATCACCAATGCGCGCGCCGGCAAAGCACTACCTATTTATGGCGATGGACAACAGGTGCGCGACTGGCTCTACGTGAGCGATCATTGCGCGGCGATTCGCCGGGTGCTGGAGGCCGGCAAGCCGGGCGAGGTATATAACGTTGGCGGCTGGAATGAGAAGGCCAATCTGGAAGTGGTGCACACCTTGTGCGACATCCTGGACCAGTTGGACCCCAAGCCGGCTGGCAGTTATCGTGACCAGATAACTTATGTTACCGATCGTCCTGGCCATGACCGGCGTTACGCCATCGATGCGCGAAAGATTGAACGCGAACTTGGCTGGAAGCCGCTCGAAACCTTCGATACGGGCATTCGCAAGACGGTCCGGTGGTATCTGGACAATCAGGAGTGGGTCAAAAATGTCCAGTCTGGCGATTATCTGAAGTGGGTTGAGCAAAATTACGAGCAGCGCCAGAGTTCGGTAGGGGGGTGTCCAATGAACGAGCCGATTTCGCAAAGCCGTAAAGGAATTATTCTCGCTGGCGGTTCCGGCACACGTCTGTATCCAGTGACGATGGCGGTCTCCAAACAGCTGCTGCCAGTGTATGACAAGCCGATGATCTACTATCCGCTGACTACGCTGATGCTGGCAGGGATACGCGAGATTCTGATCATTTCGACGCCGCAGGACACGCCGCGTTTCAAAGAGTTGCTGGGCGACGGACGGCAATGGGGAATCGAACTCAGCTATGCTGTGCAGCCGACGCCGGATGGTTTGGCACAGGCGTTCATTATCGGCCGTGAATTCGTCGGCGACTCGCCATCCGCCTTAATTTTGGGCGACAACATTTATTATGGCCACGATTTCGAGAGTCAGTTGCGTGCAGCATCTGCACGCACTGAGGGCTCTACAGTCTTTGCCTACCATGTTCATGATCCGGAACGCTATGGCGTGGTTGAGTTTGACGATCAGCGGCGCGCGGTGAGCATCGAAGAAAAGCCTGCCCAGCCTAAATCTCACTACGCGGTTACCGGACTCTATTTCTACGACAACGAAGTGTGCGATATCGCTGCCGGCATCAAGCCATCGCCGCGCGGCGAGCTTGAGATTACCGATGTCAATCGCGTCTACCTCGAGCAACATCGTCTGAACGTCGAGTTGATGGGGCGAGGCATGGCTTGGCTGGATACTGGTACGCATGAATCGTTACTGGAAGCGGGGCAATTTATTGCCACTATTGAAAATCGTCAAGGCCTGAAAATAGCCTGTCCGGAAGAGATTGCCTATCGCAAGGGATACATCGATGCTGAGAAACTAGAGCAATTGGCACAGCCGTTAAAGAAAAACGGATATGGCCAATATCTGCTGGGCTTATTAAAAGACAAGGTGTTTTAAATATGCAAGTACAAACCACAAATATTCCTGAAGTATTGATTTTTGAACCAAAGGTTTTTGGTGATGATCGCGGCTTCTTCTACGAAAGTTTCAATGAACGCGGTTTTAATGAATTAACCGGTCTCAGCGTTAATTTTGTTCAAGACAATCATTCCAAATCCGCCAAAAATGTCTTGCGCGGACTGCATTACCAGATCCGTCAGCCGCAAGGCAAGCTGGTGCGCGTCGTCGCCGGCGAGGTATTTGACGTTGCGGTTGATGTGCGTAAGAGTTCACCCACTTTCGGGCATTGGGTCGGCGTGACGTTATCGGCGGAAAACAAGCGCCAGTTATGGATTCCTGAAGGATTTGCACATGGTTTCGTGGTCACCAGCGAATCGGCTGAGTTCCTGTACAAGACTACGGACTACTGGGCGCCTGAATTCGAACGCAGCATTTTATGGAACGATCCTGCCATTGGCATTGACTGGCCGATTCAGGGAGCGCCGTTGTTATCAGGCAAGGACCAGATCGGGAAATTACTGGCTGACGCAGAGGTTTTTGCATGAAAATTCTCGTCACAGGTAAAACCGGCCAAGTCGGCTATGAGTTAGAGCGCAGCTTGCAAGGCCTTGGTGAGATCATCTCTCTTGATCGCAATCAGATGGATTTATCGGATTTGACCCAGGTCCGGGACGTCATTCGTGAGATCAAGCCAAATCTGATCGTCAATCCGGCCGCCTATACGGCGGTGGACAAAGCCGAGACGGAATCCGAGCTAGCCATGCGCGTCAATGGCGAGGCGCCTGGAGTCATGGCGGAAGAGGCCCGCAAGCTGGGCGCAGCGATAATCCATTACTCTACGGACTATGTATTCGATGGCAGCAAGACGAGTCCATATACAGAAAATGATCCCACCTGTCCGATCAACGTGTACGGACGCAGCAAGCTGGCCGGAGAACAGGCAATTCAGGCTGCAGGCATTCCACATTTGATTTTGAGGACCAGCTGGGTCTACGGCGCACGGGGGAAAAATTTTCTGCTGACGGTGCTACGGCTAGCCCAAGACCGCAGCGAGTTGCGCATCGTTGGCGACCAGCACGGGGCGCCAACCTGGTGCCGGACAATTGCAGACACAACTGCGCATATAGTGGCTCAGGCATCGAGTGCCCAGGATTCACATGTCTGGTGGCAGGAGAAGAGCGGTTTGTATCATCTGACCGCACAAGGCCAGACCACTTGGGCGGGATTCACGGAAGCGATACTGGCAAACGCTGTTATCTCTAAAAAGCCCATCGTAACTGCTATTACTACGCAGGAATATCCGTTGCCGGCAAAGCGCCCAAGCTATTCAGTTATCTCGTGCGAGAAATTAATCGCAACTTTCTGCGAATTGCCAACTTGGGAAAATTCTTTACGATTATGTCAATCTTGAGAACGTCAAATATACCCGACATTTATAATATGATGGTTCATTTTCGTATATTTGATTATGTTTCTCAGAAATTGGCATTGTGCAAATTATCTTGCGGGTGAGCGGTTAGATGCCGGTTATTTGGAAATGTGAAATAGCTTTTAAATTATTTGCTGTTGAAGATTTATGATTTTTCAAAGAGGTATTATTATTTCTTTGTTTAATTGAAATTGGAAATAAATTATGGACTTTTAAATGTCGCTTAGTAAAAATACAATATGGAATTTGGCTGGAGCTGGACTTCCACTAGTTGTTGGTGCTGTAACTATCCCATTTCTGATGAATAAATTAGGAATTGAGAGATTTGGGATACTTACTCTTTTATGGGCGATTATTGGTTATTTTAGTCTTTTTGATTTCGGATTGGGGCGGGCAATCACGCAACAGGTGGCTGCGTCATTAGGAGCTGGAAGATTAGGCGAGATACCTGGCTTAATTAAGATGGGAGTGAAATTCACCTTCCTAACCGGATTGGCCGGTGCTCTCATACTTGTTATTGCTTCTTATCCGCTTGGCTATAAAGGCCTGAATGTATCCGTCTCGTTGCAACAAGAAACTTTCTATAGTTTGTTGATTGCGGCCTTGGGTATTCCGCTTGCCACTGTGAGCTCTGGACTACGCGGGGCGCTCGAAGCGTATGAGCATTTTTTTGCAAGTAATGTCGCGAAGATTTTTCTTGGTGTATCGATATTTTTCTTTCCCGTGATTGGCGTGTTTTTTTATGGGAAAAGTCTGTTGGCAGTTACTAGCTTCCTCATTCTTGCAAGATTGCTGAGCTGTGTCTTATATTGGTATTTGGTTAGTAAACTCCCTTGTGGAAATATTGCTAAAGGCACTGTCGATATTGGAATGAGAAAGAAACTATTTTCATTCGGAATATGGATGACTGCGAGTAATTTGATTAGTCCATTATTGGTGAATATGGATCGATTTATTATTTCATATTTATTGGGCGCGACAATGGTCGCGTATTATACGGTTCCATTTGAATTTCTCGTCCGCATGCTGATATTGCCGGGTGCAATTGGCGCCACGTTATTACCAAGGCTAGCAAGAGATTTCACTATTGATTCAAAAACAGCAAGAGCCACATTCAACGGCGGCGTAAAAATAACATCAATTATTATGTTTTTATTATGCCTTGCAGCCGCACTTCTGGCTTACCCTTTAATGAAGCATTTTCTTTCTGCTGATTTTGCAGATAAATCCTGGGTATTGGTTTTAATACTGTCATTGGGCGTGTTGGTGAACGGCATTGCTTATATGCCTTATACTGCGTTGCATGCGCTCGGATATGCCAAGCCAACTGGAATATTACATATTACCGAATTTATTGTTTATATCCCGTTGCTATTTTTATTAGTTAAAATGGGTGGGTTAGAAGGGGCTGCCATCGCATGGCTGATTCGAGCTGCAGTGGATTGCTTCGGACTTTTCTATTTATGCTATGGCAGGATCAACCGAGATATTTGAGCTTAGAATAATATTTTTATTGCCATGTTCAAGCCAAATAATTGGGTATTTGTTTTTTGAAGATGCATATTTTTCTTCACCAGATTTTTGGCTGTTACTTGGGGGCTCCCATTTTTCATGTTTTTCAATAAATCATTTCGTACATCGAACCAAGTAGCCTACTGATCAGTTTGCAGGCAGAATTTTCACTTCGTTAAATTTTAAGGTTATGCAATGCAGAAGATCGCGTCAGTAACAATTTGTTCAATTAATTATATTGCCAAGGCTTTGGTCCTTTTTGATTCATATCGATTGCATCATCCGGATCATGATTTTTATGTCGTCATAGTGGATAGAAAAAATGCGGATTTCAAAGTTGACCGCGAGGGAATATCTGTTATTTGGGCAGAGGATTTAGGAATACCTGATTTTCATCAAAAGGCCTTTACTTTCGATGTTATCGAATTTAATACAAATGTTAAACCGACAGCTTTGAAAATGCTGCTCAAAAAATATAGCGCCGTACTATATTTGGATCCCGACATTGAAATTTTTTCACCTCTGATCCCTGTTTTTGATGGACTTGAGCATGCTCCCATTGTGGTAACCCCACATTGCAATACTCCCATTCTTGATGGATGTAAGCCCGATGATCTGGAGCTTTTGAAGTTTGGGACTTTCAATCTGGGTTTTGTTGGCGTTTCACAATGCGACGAGGCGTTTGGATTTCTCGATTGGTGGTCGGCCCGCTGTCTTGAGCATGGCTTTTATGAGCCGCAAGTCGGACTTGCGGTTGATCAAAAATGGGTCAGTTTGGCACCGTCATATTTTCCAAATCTAAAAATCCTGCACGATGTCGGATTGAATCTGGCATTTTGGAATCTGCATGAAAGAACTCTTTCATTGAAAGATGGTGCGTGGGTGGTAAATGACCATGTGCCATTGCGATTTATTCATTTCAGCTCATTCAATGCTTCTAAGCCAGAAATGATTGCGCAAAAACAAGATAGATTCGCGCCAGGAAGCCGCCCGGATTTTGAACCGCTGGCCAAAATCTATGCTGCTAAGTTGATTTCCGCGGAATCAGAGAAATATAGTAAGCAAAAATATGGTTTCGATTATTTTGATGACGGTATTTATATCACTCCTGCGCTGCGACGATTCTACGCTGCATTGTATTTGGAGAGATTTTCCGAGATCAAGAATCCTTTTGAGGAAAATGGTCCGGTAAAGAAATTTGCCATGAAAAATAATCTGCTGGTGCGCGGCAATGTCCCGGCAAAAAGACATAATTTTCATGACATGAAATCCTATGGCCTGCAAATCAAAATAATCTTGAAAATGTTTCGCTTTGCTTTATATGTCGTTGGACCAGAAAAATATTTTAATCTTATGAGATATTTGGCGCATATTTCTTCTCTGAGAAACCAGGCTGATATTTTCGATAAAAGAAAATAGATTTTAACTAATTTTAGTATCGGTATAAACTGATATTATATTTTTATTGATAATTTTATTATGAACATACTTATTACTGGCGGATTGGGATTTATCGGGACGAATCTTGCGCTTTCTCTTCAGAAAGTAAATCAGCACAACGTTCGGATATTGGATAATTTGAGCCCGCAAATTCACGGTGTGATTCCTGCCGTGGATGCTCGAATACTCGGGCTTGCGAATGTGGAAATAGTGCGCGGGGACGTATGTGATCAGGCTGCCTTGAAAACGGTGTTGAATGGCATAGACGCCGTAGTTCATTTGGCTGCAGAAACAGGCACTGCACAGTCGATGTATCAGATTTCACATTATAATAATGTCAATAGTCAGGCAACTGCCCAATTGTTGGATTTGTTGGCGAATACTCCACACTCAGTGAAGAAGATCGTTCTCGCATCATCAAGATCTATTTATGGTGAGGGGGCATACGAGTGCAAGAATCACGGGACCGTTTATCCCGCAGCCAGAAGCGCTGCACAGTTGAAGAATCATCAATGGGATCCTGTTTGCCCGCAATGTGGTAATTCCATAACATCGATAGCGACACCAGAGGCGGCCCGGCCAAGTCCGGCATCCATTTACGCTGCGACAAAATATGCACAAGAGGATCTTATCCGTATTGCTGGGGATTCACTTGGCATCGGAACAGCAATCTTGCGGTTTCAGAATGTTTATGGCGCTGGCCAGTCACTCAATAATCCTTATACGGGAATTTTATCAATTTTTTCCACGCGGATACGTCGTGGTATGTCACTGCCAATCTTTGAGGATGGGCAGGAAAGTCGTGATTTTGTCCATGTCAGCGACGTTGTCCGTGCAATTGAGCTCGCACTTTTAAATGAGGCAGCGAACGGAGGCACTTTCAACGTTGGTGCCGGTGAACCTACCTCTGTATTGGAGATTGCCAATATGCTTGTAGATGCCTTCGAGGGGAAAATAAGACCGGTAGTGACGGGCCAATATCGCTTGGGTGACATTCGCCACTGTTATGCGGACTTGAGCGAGATTAGATCGAAATTGAAATTCGAGCCACAGATATCCCTGAAGCAAGGAATAGAGGAGTTTGCGAACTGGGTTCTTTCGCAGCCTTTGCCGGAAGATGGCTTGGACAAAGCTAATGAAGAGTTGAAAAAACGCAAGATGATGTCATGAGTTTGAAAGCAATTTTATTTGCGGATTTGAAGCGCCAATATCAGGTCGCTGGACAGTTGGAAAAGGAAGCAACTTTTTTCCGACTCTTGAAGAGCTCGTTTTCCCCGCGCTTCATGCCGGTGGTTCTATTCCGGTTGTCTCACTGGTTTTTACAATGCAAGCTGTCCCCTGTGGCCAAAATATTCAGCCTTGTAAATTTCGTCCTGTTTGGTCTTGAAATTGCAGCACGATGCGAAATTGGTCCTGGTTTGTATTTTCCGCATACTCAGGGAACAGTTATTGGTGCGAATAGAATTGGGGATAATGCCACGATTTATCACAACGTGACTTTGGGGGCTCGCGAGATTGATCTTGATTATTCCACCGCATCTCGTCCAAGTATCGGCGACAACGTTATCTTAGGTGCTGGCGCAAAAATTCTTGGCCCTGTAATGGTTGGAAGCAATGCGCGCGTGGGCGCGAATGCCGTTGTTGTTGATGACGTGCCGGTCGGTGCGACTGTCGTTGGCATTCCGGCACGTATAGTAAAGCAGGTGTCGTCAACATGATGCAGACAGGTCAGCGCGTGCTGTTTATTGCCCCCAGTTTTTTTGGCTATGAGAAAGAAATTCAAGGCGAATTGGAGGCCGCTGGTTGTAAAGTCGACTGGTATGATGACAGGCCTTCTTCTACATCGCTCATGAAAGCAATGATCCGCTTTCGTCCTGAACTGGTAAACAAGGTAGTTAACGATTACTTTGAGAAAATTGTCAGCCGTGCCACTAGCATTGCCTACGATGTGGTGTTTGTTATCAAGGGCGAGGCGCTCCCTGTCGGGAAAATCTTAGCTTTAAAGGCTGCGTTGCCAAATGCAAGATTTTTATACTACACATGGGATTCTTTGAAAAATTTCAAAAATAGCCATGAGAAATTGCCGTATTTCGATAAGGTATACAGCTTTGACCGTTTCGATTCCGTTGATAACAAAAATATTAAGCATCTTCCGTTGTTTTATTCACGTGCCTACGAGGCGCTAGGGAAAGTGGATAGAGCAGGCCGAGAAACGGAAGTTGACCTATTGTTTCTCGGGTCAATACATTCAGATCGTTATCCGGTTGTACAAAAAATATGGAGTGCGGCAAAGAGAGTCGCACCAGATATTCGCCTTTATGCCCATTTTTTTTATCAAAGCAAGTGGGTTTTTGCAATAAGAAAAATTTTTGACCCGCAATTTCGATCGATTCCCTGGCATGATGTGAAATGGAACTCATTGAATTTTGCAGATACGCTGGAGTTAATCGAACGTAGTAAGATACTGGTGGACGTACACCATCCTGGTCAAACTGGATTGACCATGCGCACTATTGAATGCCTGGGGGCAAAAAAGAAGTTAATTACTACAAATATGGATGTGAAAATTTACGATTTTTATAATCCCGATAATATTCTGGTAATTGATAGGCTGGCACCGGTAATACCCGATGATTTTATACGTACTGCTTTTATTGCCATTGGCGAAAATATCTATGAAAAATATAGCTTGCGTGGATGGCTAGCTGAAATATTTTCTTGAGAGATTAGATAACGAATGAAAAGATCTTTTGACTTATTTTTGGCCTTGATTGCGTCAATATTATTATTTGCACCAATAGTTGTAGTTGCTTTTCTGGTGAGATTTACATCGACGGGACCGATTATTTATTGGTCAGATCGTGTCGGTCGTCACAATAAAATCTTTAAAATGCCAAAATTCCGTACGATGCGTACAGACACGCCGGCAGTTGCAACGCATTTACTACCGGATCCTAAGAAATTCCTGACCCCTATAGGATCTTTTTTGCGCAAATCGAGTCTTGATGAGTTGCCGCAACTGTGGAGCATCATTGTTGGTGATATGAGTTTTGTCGGACCTCGTCCAGCGCTGTTCAATCAGGACGACTTGATTGCGATGCGAACAGAATACGGTGTTGACGAATTATTGCCGGGGCTGACTGGATGGGCACAAATCAATGGACGAGATGAACTGCCAATTCCTGAGAAAGTTAAACTAGACGTGGACTATCTTCGGCAACGATCGTTTTTCCTGGATATTAAGATTATCTATCTAACATTTTTGAAGGTTGTTCGTAGAGACGGCATTACGCATTGATGACAGATGATAAATCAAAAGTTTTTTCAAAATGTTGTGATTTTCTTATGCTGGCAGTTAACTAAATTATCGACATGAATTCTTTTTTAAATTTGTCCCGTCTTCAGAAGCAGATAATTGCTGCGTCAGCGGACCTTTTCATGCTGCCGCTGACGTTTTGCCTGGCCATATGGCTGCGTCACGACGGACTCAGCTCCTGGCTGTTGCATCAATACGGTTTGTTGATCGTGGCCGCGCCCTTGATATCGATCCCGATCTTCATCAGGCTAGGGTTGTATCGAGCTGTTGTTCGTTTCATAGATCACAAGATAGTGTATGTCGTCGTTCTCGGCGTAACGTTGTCAGTGATTGCCTTAGGAGCGCTTGGTACTTTTACGCAGACAGCGGGTTATTCTCGCGCGGTTTTTGGCATCTATTGGGTTAGCGCCATCCTGTATGTGGCGGCCAGCCGGTTTTTGGCACGTGGCTATCTGCTCCATGTGAGTGGCGCAACCGGTGCCGTGCCAGTGGTTATTTACGGCGCAGGTCAGGCTGGATCGCAACTGGCGAGTGCGCTTCGCGCGGGCCATGAATATTTGCCGGTAGCGTTTGTTGATGATAAAAAAGAACTCCATAGAGCAACAATCGCTGGCATCAAAGTCTTTGCGGCAAGTGATTTGCCGAGCTTGATTGCCAGATACAATCTCAAAGAGGTTTTGTTGGCAATGCCATCCTTAAGCAAGCTGCAGCAAAAGCATATCCTTGATCAGCTAGAGCCTCTCAAAGTTAAAATCAAAGTAACGCCGCCAATCAAGAGCTTGATCAACGGTGAGCTGCGCGTACAGGATATTCGCGAGGTCGAGATTGAAGATTTGCTGGGGCGTGATCCGGTTGAGCCCAATCCGGAATTGATTTCCGCTTGCATCGTGAATAAATCCGTACTTGTGACCGGCGCAGGAGGCTCTATTGGCTCTGAGCTGTGTCGTCAGATTATCCGGCAACGGCCATCACGGCTGATTTTGCTTGAAATGTCAGAGTTTGGCTTGTATGCGATAGAGCAGGAGTTGAGTGAGTTGCAGCGTAGTCTTGGTTACAGCATTGAACTACTGCCCTTTCTTGGCTCTGTCCTGGAAACCGAGAAATGTACGCGCATCATGCGTACGTTTTTTGTTGAAACGGTGTATCACGCGGCGGCGTACAAGCATGTGCCGCTGGTTGAGCATAATCCTATCGAAGGTATTCGGAACAACGTGTTTGGCACGCTGAGTGTAGCCAAGGCCGCAATGCAAGCTGGCGTCAAATCTTTTGTATTGATTTCGACCGACAAGGCGGTTCGTCCAACCAATGTGATGGGCTCGACCAAGCGTTTTGCGGAATTGATTTTGCAGGCTTTTTCGCGCACGCAAGCCAAAGGGGCCTCAAAGACCAGATTTTGCATGGTGCGTTTTGGAAATGTACTCGGCTCATCAGGTTCGGTCGTGCCGCTGTTTCGCAAGCAGATCATTGCAGGTGGACCAATCACCTTAACCCATCCGGAAATCACCCGCTATTTCATGACAATTCCTGAGGCTGCTCAATTGGTGCTGCAGGCTGGGGCCATGGGACAAGGAGGAGATGTATTCGTATTGGATATGGGGGACCCGGTAAAAATTATTGACCTGGCGACAAGGATGGTCCATTTAAGCGGACTGGAGGTGCTGTCCGATTTAACACCAGACGGTACGATAGAAATCAACCATGTAGGCTTGCGTCCCGGTGAAAAACTATACGAAGAACTCCTGATCGGTGAGAATGTCGAAGGAACGGAGCATCCGCTGATCATGCGCGCACAAGAAGTGGAGATTCCTTGGTCAATTCTGGAAGATCTGCTGAGTAAACTGGATGATGCTTGCGTCAGGTTTTCCTATGAAGAAGTACGTGAACTACTCTTGCGTACAGTCACCGAATATTCGCCGCAATGTGGCATCGAAGATTTCATATGGCGTGCTAAACGCCAGTTGTCGGACGCCAATGATACGACTCTTCACTAACTGGCGAAACAATATTTAGTTGAATTTCACTTATCGGGGGAAATATGGATTTATCAGGATTGACAGTAGCCGAATTACGAACACTTCAAGATCAGGTCAAGCAAGCCTTGAAAGATCGCGAGCATCAAGAACAGGTCAAGGCGCGCGAGCAAATTCTGGCTATTGCCCAAGGTGCCGGAATCTCTCTGCAGGACCTGTTCGGCGCGCAGTCGCGTGGAAAAACGACAACCTCGAAGGCCAAGGTGGCGGTCCGCTATCGTCATCCATCGGATTCATTGCTGCAGTGGACCGGTCGCGGCCGTCAACCTAAATGGGTGCAGGATTGGGTCGCTTCAGGCAACTCCTTGGATACGATACGCGTATAGCAATTGGAGCCATTTCATTGTTTCTGTTATTTGTGAATGACAATGATTTGATGGCAAATGTTTGAGCCGAAGGCGCATGCTGAGGTCGAAGGATGCGTTCTTTGCTCCACTTAGCGCCCAGTCTTTATTGAAAATGGCGTATGAGTAGCACGTTCCCCTCAGTTTCATACGCCACAGACAGCTATACTCTTCGTACATAAATTTATGCTTCCACTCTCAAATTCCATCTTCAAAGCGTATGACATTCGAGGTGTAATCGACATTACGCTGGATGCGGGCATCGCGCGCCAGATTGGTCACGCTTTCGGTGTCGCTGCCCGTGCTAAAGATGAAAAAACGGTAATCATCGGCCGCGACGGCCGTTTGTCCGGACCGGAGCTGAGCGCTGCCTTGGCCACAGGTTTGCAGGACGCGGGCGTGGATGTGATCGACCTGGGTGTAGTGGTGACGCCGATGGTGTATTTCGCGACGCATGTGCTTGGCGCACAGTCCGGCATCATGGTCACCGGCAGCCATAACCCGCCTGATTACAACGGCTTCAAGATGGTGCTGGCCGGGGAAGCGATTTATGGCGAAACCATCCAGCAGCTGTATCACGCCATCGCCAATGGCAGCAGCGGGGCTACCGTAGCAGCGCCCAACGGCAGCTATCGGCGGCACGACATCAAGGATGCCTACCTGCAGCGCATCGTCGGCGACATCAAGCTGGCGCGGCCGATGAAGATCGTGGCCGACTGCGGCAACGGCGTCGCCGGCGCCTTTGCCGGCGAGCTGTATCGCGCCCTCGGCTGCGAGGCGCAGGAACTGTTCTGCGAAGTGGACGGCACTTTCCCCAACCATCATCCCGATCCGGCCCATCCGGAAAACCTGCAGGACGTGATCCGCGCCTTGCAGAACTCCGATGCGGAAATCGGCCTGGCGTTCGATGGCGACGGCGACCGTCTTGGCGTCGTCACGAAAGACGGCCAGATCATCTATCCGGACCGGCAGCTGATGCTGTTTGCCGCCGACGTGCTGACGCGCCATCCCGGCCGTGAGATTTTGTATGACGTCAAATGCACCCGTCACCTGGCGCCATGGATCACCGGGCGCGGCGGCAAGCCCTTGATGTGGAAGACCGGCCACTCGCTGGTCAAGGCCAAGATGCGCGAAACCGGCGCGCCGCTGGGCGGTGAAATGAGCGGCCATGTTTTCTTCAAGGATCGCTGGTATGGTTTCGATGACGGCCTGTATGCCGGTGCGCGCCTGCTGGAACTGCTGAGCCGCGAAAGCGATCCGTCCGCGCTGCTGAATGCCTTGCCGCAATCGTCCAGTACGCCTGAGCTGCAATTGAAACTGGAAGAGGGCGAGAATTTCTCCCTGATCGAGAAATTGCAGGGTGAGGCGCATTTCCCGGGGGCGGAAGAAATCATCAAGATCGACGGCTTGCGGGTTGAATACGCCGACGGTTTCGGCCTGGCGCGTTCTTCCAACACCACGCCGGTGGTCGTGATGCGCTTCGAGGCCGAGTCGGAGCAGGCGCTGGCGCGGATCCAGTCGGAATTCAAGCGCGTGATCCTGGCTGCCAAGCCCGACGCATCGCTGCCTTTCTGATCAACCTGTCGAAATGGCCGCGATTTGAACATTCTGATCGTCCGCGTCTCCTCTTTGGGCGACGTGGTGCATAACATGCCGATGGTATCGGACATCCGGCGTCATTATCCCGATGCGAATATCGACTGGGTCGTGGAAGAAGGGTATACCGGCCTGGTGCGCATGAATCCGGACGTGCGCCGCATCATTCCGATTGCCTTGCGCCGTTGGCGCAAGAGTCTGTTGTCTGCCGCCACAAGGGCGGAAATTTCAAATTTCAGGCAGCAGCTCAAGCAGGATACCTACGATTTCGTGTTCGATACACAAGGCTTACTGAAAACCAGTGTAGTAATGTGGATGGCGCGGCTTGCGCAAGGCGGCCAACGGGTCGGATTGGCGAATGCAACTGAGGGCTCAGGCTATGAGCCGCTGTCACGCGTATTTCATTCCAAGAGCGTCGAGGTGGACCTGCATACGCACGCTGTATTGCGTGCCCGTGAAGTAGCGGCAAAGGCGCTTGGCTACAGCGTCGACGGCGTTGCAGATTTCAATCTGCATCAGCCGGCCATGACGCCCGCAGAGCGGCCCGCATGGCTGTCGGATGCGCCATACGCGGTCTTTTTCCATGGCACGGCGCGTGCTGCCAAGCAGTGGCCCAATATTAACTGGGTGCGCATTGCGGCGCTGCTTGCCGAACGGGGGCTGCGCGTGTTGCTGCCTTGGGGGAGCGATGCTGAGAAAAACACTGCGGAGCAACTGGCGAGTCAAATGAGCAATGCGTGGGTGCTCCCTAAATTGTCACTGTTGGAGGCTGTGGTGCTGGCGCAGCGTGCGGAGTTAGTGATTGGTGTTGACACTGGTTTGACTCATATTGCTGCTGCATTCAATCGACCGACAGTCGAGTTGTACTGCGATTCACCTCGCTGGAAAACCGAGGGTAATTGGTCAGATAAAATCGTCAATTTGGGTGATCATGGGTACTCACCGACGGCGGAGCAGGTCGAGGATGCCGTGACCATGCTCATAGATTCTGTCAGCAGGTAATGTATATCGATCTATCAAAAACATGCCGAAGTGCCGACCCGTTGACTGCCTTTCTAAAGGATGTTTTTGTTAAGCTAACCGCAGCGCAGATTCAAGTAATCTTTACAAGTATCTTTACGCCGGACTTGGATTTTCAATTTTCTACACAAACAAAAAAGCAATGAAGAAAATCGCTATCGTTCAGTCCAACTATATCCCGTGGAAGGGGTATTTTGACATGATCGCTGCTGTGGATGAATTCATCCTCTATGATGACATGCAATACACGAGGCGCGATTGGCGTAACCGTAACCAGATAAAAACACCGCAAGGGCGACAGTGGCTCACTGTACCGGTCAAGGTGAAGGGTAAATATCACCAGTCAATACGCGAAACGGAAATTGATGATGCAGAATGGGCCGAAGGGCACTGGAAAACGCTCACCCAGAATTACCGCCATGCGCCGCATTTTGAAGAAATTGCTACTTTGCTTGAGCCTTTATACATAAGACGTACGCACACGCGTTTGTCTGCCCTTAACCGCGAGTTAATCGAGATTATCTGTCAGTACCTAGGTATTGCTACAAAAATCAGTAACTCTTGGGATTACTCTTTGATCGAAGGTAAAAGCGAACGTCTTGCTGATCTTTGTGAGCAAGCCGGAGGGGCGGAGTATGTCTCCGGCCCGGCGGCAAAGGACTATATCGAAGAGCATTTTTTTACCGAACGAAACATAAAGCTTACTTGGTTCAATTATGAGGGGTATCCAGAACACCCTCAGTTGTGGGGAGAATTTACTCACGGCGTCAGCATAGTCGATTTGCTGTTTAACTGCGGCAAGGATGCACCACTCTATATGAAATATATCAAGCCATGAAACTTTCAATTGTCTCCACTCTTTATAAATCTGAGCAATATATTGAAGAGTTTTGCAACAGAGCAGAGGCTGCCGCGCGCCAAGTTGTTGGCGACGAATACGAGATTCTCCTGGTCAATGATGGCTCGCCGGACAGCAGCCTCGAGTGTGCAATCCGCCTCAGTGAATCAAATTCGCACATAGTAGTTGTCGATCTATCTCGCAATTTTGGCCATCACAAGGCGATGATGACGGGATTGGCGCATGCCGGCGGCGAGCACATTTTTCTCATCGACAGCGACCTTGAAGAGGAGCCGGAGTGGTTGCTCAGCTTCTCTAAGCAAATGGGCCGAGATCCGTGTGATGTGGTCTACGGTGTGCAGGAGTATCGCAAGGGCGATGTTATGGAGCGATGGAGCGGTCAATGGTATTACCGCTTATTTCAGGCGTTGACAGGTCTTGCCCTGCCGGAAAATATTGTCACCGCAAGACTAATGACACGCCGATATGTTAAAGCTCTGCTGCTCCATGAAGAAAGAGAGCTTATGATTGCCGGCCTTTGGCTTATTACCGGTTTTGACCAGCAACCACAGATTGTCAAAAAACATAGCACAAGTGAAACTACGTACACTTTGAGGCATAAGCTTTCAGTCTTGGTAAATGCCATTACTTCCTTCAGCAATGCACCGCTAGTCGGTATTTTTTACATTGGCGTGAGCATTTTTTTACTGGCGGGAGCTTATACAGTTTATCTTTTCATCTATTGGTTATTTCTTGCCAAACCCCTCAGCGGCTGGACTTCGGTTATGGCGTCCATCTGGTTATTGGGAGGACTGATCATTTCTTTTATAGGCATCATTGGCATTTATCTCTCCAAGATATTTTCGGAGACCAAGCGGCGACCATATACGATCGTGCGAGAAATCTATAATAGAAAAATGATGGAAGATTGAATTACGTCGCTAGTTAAATTCTCTTAGAGAGATAATATGAATACAACGCCATCTGGCGATATTCCTTTTTATGGAGTATTGAAAAGAGATATCTCTGCCACAATGATTGAGAAAGCCGTCGAAGAGATACGCAACCTTGGATTTACGGTAGTTCCTTCCGGATTTTCTGATGCTGAACTAAAGATAATTTCCGAAAGATTCGATTTGTTGCGCTTAGAATATGCAAAAAAGTTTGGAGAAAGCTATCTAGAAAATATTGATGAACACAACACTCTCCGATTACCTCTGGCGTTTGATTCTTGTTTCCTCGATCTGGCAGCCAATTCAAATGTCATCGAAATTATTAGCAAACTTATCGTTGGAAAATTTATTTTGAATCAACAAAATGGGATCATCAATCCTGCGGGAAAAATTTATAATCAGGGAGCATGGCATAGAGATCTTCCATATCAGCATTTTGTGTCATCGACACCATTGGCTATCAATGCGTTGTTTTGTGTCGACGAGTTCAATCTGAATAATGGGGCGACTCATGTTCTGCCTGCTAGTCATAGGCAGGAATCATTTCCATCAGATGCATATATCATAAAAAATGAAGTTCAGGTGAAAGCCGCTGCAGGTTCTTTCATCTTGATTGATTGCATGGCTTTTCACCGTGGTGGCAGAAATTTATCAGAAAAAAACAGGCGTGCTGTAAATCATGTTTATACGATTCCTTTGATGAAACAGCAGATCGATATACCTGCGATACTGAGTAACATGGATTTCGACGCTAAAGTCAAAGATTTACTCGGGTTTAAATACAAAGTCCCTCAATCGATCGAAGCTTTTCTCTTATCAAGGGAATTGACTGGCCTTTGATGTTGGCATATGTGATTTTATTGCTATCTGAAAAATAGTAAAAATGGATGTAAACAATTTTGTTAATGTGCGCTCGACTATTTATATTTCCGATATTACTGTGTGGTATTTGGAAAAGCGTGGAAAATTGGATAATACTTCGATATTCCGAGCGTCAGCGACCGCTCTTTTTTTGATACTGGTTGTAGGGAAAATGGCAGCACTAATAAAACCTACGCTCTTAAAAATTGAGTAGAGCGCCTGTTTGTTGTTGATGTCAAAGATTGGATATGCGTGAATAAAGAAAATAATGAGCTTTTGTCGGATGTGGCTGGTTATTACTCTGCCAAATTAGCGACACATGGCGAGACGCCACTTGGCGTTGACTGGAATGGTGAGGCAAGCCAGATATTGCGTTTTGAGCAGTTGTGCAAACTGGTTACGCAGCCTAAAGGTTTCTCACTTGCAGACCTTGGATGTGGTTACGGCGCCTTGTTCGAGTATTTGGTACCGCATTATGAGAGCTTTACTTACATTGGTTGCGACGTGTCTAATGATATGGTGCGAGCCGCGCAGGCACGCTATGAAAAGAGCGCCAATGCCAGCTTCGTGGTCACGTCTGAACCTCTTGAGGTAACGGACTACGTTATAGCAAGCGGTATTTTCAATGTCCGGCTAGAACGCAGCGATGAGGAGTGGCGGGACTATCTCGAGACGACTTTGGATATATTGGACCGCAGCAGTCGTTTTGGGTTTGCTTTTAATTGTCTGACTTCGTATTCGGATCCCGATAAGATGCGGGACTATTTATATTACGCAAATCCTGGTGAGTTATTTGATTTATGCAAACAACGCTATTCTCGCAATGTCGCGTTGCTGCATGACTACGGACTATATGAGTTCACTATATTGGTGAGAAAAATCCTATGAAAAGGCAACTGATCATTTTTGGATCTGGAGATATTGCCGAATTGGCTCACTACTATTTTTCGACGGACTCCGACTATGAAGTCGTCGCCTTCACGGTAGATGCCGAGTACCTTGTTTCGCCCGAATTTTGTGGATTACCCGTAGTGCCGTTTGGCGAGCTGAGAAATTTCTTCTCGCCGGACAATCACGAGATCTTCATCGCATTGAGCTATTCCAAGCTCAATCAATTGCGCAAGGAAAAATACCTTGCTGCGAAAGCCTTGAATTATCGCTTGGCCAGTTATGTGAGTTCCCGTGCCACAGTGCTCAATGATGGAGTGATTGGTGACAATTGCTTTATCCTGGAAGACAACACCATTCAGCCTTTCGTCACGATAGGTAGTAACGTGACTCTCTGGAGCGGCAATCATATCGGGCATCATTCGACTATTCACGATCATTGCTTCATCGCATCTCATGTGGTGATTTCTGGCGGGGTCGAAGTCGGAGAATCCTGTTTTATTGGCGTTAATGCGACATTGCGTGATCACATCAAAATTGGTGAAAAATGCGTGATTGGTGCTGGGGCGCTGTTGTTGGCCGATGCAGAACCAGAAGGGGTTTATATCTCCGAAGTTGCTGCACGCTCCAAGGTGCCAAGTTCTCGTCTGAGAAAAATTTAAGGGGAGACTGATGCGCTGGATCAAACATGGACAACTTTATTGTCCTGAGGCGACTCACCCTAAACTGGCAAGTCATGCCGCCAACCCGTTGGCCCTCCTTTTGGATGGTGATGTGTACCGTGTTTTTTATAGCGGTCGGGATATGCAAAATCGCTCGTCGGTAGGGTATGTGGATGTGGACGTAGTGAAGCGGGAGGTCATCTACATTCACGATCAGCCTATATTCGAGCATGGACCACAAGGCAGCTTCTACTCGCATGGCGTTAGCATAGGCAACTGCTATGAAGTTGATGGGTGTCGCTACATTTTATTCATGGGGTGGCAATATCCTCCCGATGGCCACTGGCGAGGAGATATTGGCCGCCTGATATTAGACTCCGACCTCTCTCTTCGTCTCGACAGCGATGAACCGTTCATCTCTATCGATGAAATTGATCCGGTAAGTCTTTCGTATCCGTGGGTTATGCGCGACGAAAGCGATGTTTATCGTATGTGGTATGGATCGACAGTGACCTGGGACGCCGGGAACGGTGAAATGCTGCACGTAATCAATCATGCTGCTTCGAATAACGGGCATCATTGGCAGCGTGGTGGTCTTGCCATTCCGTATCGGTTAGGTATTGCTCAAGCATTTTCACGTCCATCCGTTATTGGGAACCGATCTGACGGTTATCAAATGTGGTTCTCGTACCGAAGCGGCTCGGGCGAAAAATACCGGATCGGTTATGCGTATAGCCGCGATGGAGAAACCTGGGAGCTCCGATTGGACGAAGTCGGGATCGATGTTTCATCCGATGGCTGGGATTCCGAAATGATCGAATACCCTTTTGTTTTTGATCACAAAGGACAACGTTTGATGCTGTACAACGGCAACGGCAACGGAAAAACGGGATTTGGTATTGCGGTGCTGGAAAATGAATAAATCCATGGCGGTACATAAGTCGGCGGTGCAGTTGTTCCGCTATGGCGTGGTCGGCATTGCAAGCAATCTCGCTGGATATTTGCTTTTCTTACTAATTACATACATTGGTGTTGAGCCAAAAATTGCAATGACATTGTTGTATGCGGCCGGAGCCACGGCAGGTTTTTTTGGGAATCGACGCTGGGCTTTTGCTCACGAAGGCGCACTATTGGAAGCCGGTACTCGATATGTTATTGCGCACTTGTTTGGATACATGATTAATTTTTTTATCTTACTAACGTTCGTCGATGTGCTGGGATATTCTCACCAAAAAGTGCAGGCAGTCGCGATTATTGTGGTGGCTGGTTTTCTTTTCGTGGTCTTCAAATATTTCGTTTTCTCAAAAAAACAGAGTTGCAAGGAGGGACATGAATGAAAAAATGCCTCTCATGTTCTACCCGCTTTCCTGCGCCAAATTCCAGTTGCCCGGCTTGCGGATGGACCCCAGGCACATATGCGGGTTTTCCAGCGTATGCACCTGCTCTGGCTCAGGAAGGCGGTGGCTTCAAGGCGGCTTACTTCGCTGACTTGGCTCGACGCGAAGCCAGGCATTTCTGGTTTCGTGGCCGCAATCGTTTAATCATTTGGGCGCTAGAAAAATATTGCCCTGGGTTTCGCTCATTTCTTGAGGTCGGCTGCGGTACCGGATATGTATTGTCAGGTATCGCCAAGGCTCATGCTGGTGCGCAGCTTCATGGCAGCGAAATATTTGCGACTGGGTTGGCTTTCGCTGCTGAGCGACAACCAGGTATCGATTTCATGCAAATGGATGCAAGAAATATTCCGTTTGTTGAAGAATTTGAGGCGATAGGTGCTTTTGATGTATTGGAGCACATCGAAGAAGACGAGCAGGTTCTGGCTCAGATGCATGATGCTTTGAAACCAGGCGGAGTCGTGCTGCTTACAGTTCCGCAGCATGCCTGGCTGTGGAGCCCGATTGATGACTATGCTTGTCATGTGCGGCGTTACTCTGCTAAAGAACTGCGCTTGAAAGTCAATGCAGCTGGCTTTGAAATTCTGCGTAGCACCTCATTCGTGTCAAGCCTGCTTCTTGCAATGTTTGTTTCCCGTATGTTCCAAAAACGAAAATCGGAGAAAAAGATGGATGCCACTGCGGAACTCAGAATTTCGAGTTGGCTAAATTATCTTTTCGAAGCAATGCTGAGTGCGGAAGTGGCCCTGATCCGTGCCGGCATCGATTTGCCGATAGGTGGTTCTCGTTTGATTGTGGCAAGAAAATTATGACTACCATGCATCACCAAACTCACCAGGCGCCTATACAGCATCAGGTAATTGGAAAAACGATATTTTCGAACAGGGATTTGCCAGAGACGTTGCTGCTCTGTTTTGGTTTTGCATTGGCATTATTGATCCCGGTCGTGGTGGGCGCGGGTAGCCTCTCCCCGTTGCGGATGGCGGCTGTTTGTCTTATATCTGTAGCGTCGGTGTTTTTCGGGCGGGCATTGGGACTCATATTGCAACTGCCCAGGAAATCCGGGTTTGCGGCTGCATTTGAAATTGTGGTGGGATTTTCCGCATTGAGTCTATTGCACCTCTCAGTCACGGCTATTATGAACCTGAGTACCGGTGTAGCCGTTTTGGCTGATGCAATGATACTTTTGGTTTTTTGCGGTATGGTCGAACGCAGGGTAACGCCACAAAAATCATCATGTGCCGGCCAGTTTCAGCGTAGTGCCCACGCATTTCGATCAACGATGATCGATGTCGCTGTTTTACTGATGATCTCGATTTTCGTGACTGTATGGGCAAGGGAGGCTCTGGCATCGGTCCGCAGCGCAGAGGTGACGGGCGTATTTCGGGTATGGAGCGATTTTTTGCTGCAGGCCGCAGAAATCAAATATCTTGAGGACTACCCTTCCTTTGCCAAGCATTCAATCTATTTAGCTGATACCCACCAAGCGCTTTACCACAGGGCGAGTTACGCCTTATCAGCGATTTACTCATGGATGACAAAGGATCCCGAGCTTGAAACGTCGACTTACTTCTGGATGCCAACGGGCCTAATTTTGCTAGGACTGGGAGCATATGGCCTTGGTACAGCCCTCGCGGGACGAATAGCCGGCTGCATTGCCGTCATGGCGCTTTTTATGCTGCCCGATGCGTCCATGTATTGGTTTAAGAACGGTTATTTCGCATTTCATTGGTTAATACAGGTCGCGCCTGGCGCCGGGTATGCTCTCGCACTTGTGCTTATCGCCCTTGGCGTTTATGTACTTGGAGTTGCCAGTTCACGCTTCCAGCTGATGCTTGTGGCGGCGTTCCTGACCCTAATCTCTGCTGCGTTCCGTGTACATATTGCGATTCCGGCGATCATGTTGTTCGCGTGTTTGCTTCTGCAGTGCTGGCAGCCGGTAAAGTCCTGGCATCGCTCCGCCGCCATTCTTGCCATGCTGTTAATCGGGATTGCCGCGATGGTATTCATGGAGAGCGTGACGTTCGCTCCGCATCTGCTGACCGGCCAGAGAGATGGATTACTTTATATCGAAGCAGTGCATGCCGCTACGCCGACAGCATACGAGGGCTTCTATGCAAAAGCGACTGCAGGTGCTGGTGACATCTGGAAAGGCATTCTTGGATATGCTTTGATACTTCCGGCGCAGTATGGAGCAATATTGCCAGCCCTATTAGTGCTGATTTTCCTGAGAATACGATCGTCAACGGCAATCTGGGCAGTGGATATCATTCCATTTTTGCTGTTGGCTGTGCATTGTGCGATAACTTTCTTGTTACCGACGCCGAGCAACGGGGATATTACAGAATGGAGCCACCGATCGTTCGTGTTGCTCTATGCTGTCCTTCTGATATTTATGGTGACATGGATGTGGCCCATGGCTAGCGATGCATATCTTCGTGGAAGAAAGTTCTGGAGGCTGCAGGTTGTCGGGGCATTGGTTATTTCTTGTGTTGGCATGATCGTTCCGTGGCAATACGGGAAAAGGGTGCAAGAGGGTTCGCTGCGAGATGGCCCGAGCGCGTGCGCTACAGTTATTTCAGGAGACATGTTCAAAATGAGCCGCTACGTGCGCGAGCATGCTCATAGTGGGGACAGAATGCTCATGTCCAATGGTGATCCCATCGCTCTCGGAGTAGCTTTGACGGGCTTGCAGGCATATGTATCACGGGAGCAGTTGTTTCAAAAAGTAGGGGGAGATGTGGCAAAGGTTGCCGCATCTCGCAGCGCAGAAAACCGACGGTTAAGCGATATTACAAATTTTGAAGGCCTGTCAGCCTTCGGTCGGAAAGCTGGAGTCCGCTGGTATATCCTGCAACCGGGGGATATGCCTGGCTGGTCCAGAGAATTGCTTGATCGAGCCGTATTTGTAAGCGGCAATTTGCGAGTCTTTGATTTGCAGTCCTGATGGACATCTTAAGCTTCTAGAAGCAGTGCTTCCGATTCAAGCCGCTTGGCAATCGACCGTTGATTGACCTTCATTCACTAGCAGTCAATTTATAATTACTACTCTAATGACAGAAAAGCATATTCCCTTCAATTGGCCGCACATGACTGGCAAGGAACTCTACTATATCGCCGAATCCCATTTCAATGGGCGGCTGGCTGGAGACGGACCTTTCACCAAACGCTGTCATGCATGGCTTGAACAGCGCAGTGGTTGCGCTAAAGTGCTGTTGACTCATTCATGCACGGCAGCGCTTGAGATGGCGGCGCTGTTGTTGGATATTGAGCCGGGCGACGAAGTCATCATGCCGTCATTTACTTTTGTATCGACTGCAAATGCCTTTGTATTGCGCGGCGCGGTGCCGGTGTTTGTGGATGTCCGAGATGACACATTCAATCTTGACGAGCGCCTCATAGAGTCAGCGATCACCTCTCGGACGAGAGCGATCGTGCCGGTTCATTACGCGGGAGTGGCTTGTGAAATGGATACAATCTTGGACATCGCCAGACGCCACGGCCTGAAAGTGGTGGAGGATGCGGCTCAAGGTGTAATGGCGAGCTACAAAGGACGCGCGCTGGGCAGCATCGGCGATCTGGGGGCTTATAGTTTCCATGAAACCAAGAACGTTATTTCCGGTGAGGGTGGCAGTCTGCTTGTGAATGACGCGGATTTAGCGTTGCGCGCCGAAATTATTCGAGAAAAGGGCACCGATCGTAGCCAATTCTTTCGCGGAGAAGTGGATAAATATACGTGGAAGGAAGTGGGTTCTTCATTCTTGCCTGGCGAGTTGGTCGCAGCGTTCTTGTGGGCGCAACTTGAGGAGGCGGACCGCATTACTCAAGAACGCCTTGCCAGCTGGGAGCGTTATCACGCATTGATGGCGCCGCTGGCTGACAAGGGCCTCTTGCGTCGCCCAATAGTGCCGAATGAGTGCCAGCACAACGCGCATATGTACTATGTTCTGTTGTCTGAGGACGTAGATCGGCTGGCTATCCTTGCGGAGTTGAAGGGCAACGATATATCTTCAGTGTTTCACTATGTGCCCCTGCATTCTTCTCCGGCCGGACAAAAATATGGCCGCTCGCATGGGAATCTTTCTGTTACCGATTCGGTTTCTGAAAAGTTGATTCGTTTGCCGCTATGGGTCGGGCTCACTGAGGCGCAACAGGACAAGGTGGCCAAAGTGCTGACTAAGGCGCTCAACATGAATTCTGCATAGTTTCAGCGAGAACTGGAAAAGCTGCACATTCGATGCGTGATGGCAAAGCACGAGCGGCGTCGACAATACGCGGCACTGGTCGTTGGCGGAAGGCAGCAGGAGTCGAACCTACCCGGGAGTGACTGGCACCCCCCACCGGGTTTGAAGCCCGGCCGCATCACCGGATACGTGTGCCTTCCTTGCTGCGCTATCTTATCCTGATTCGCAATTTCTACGTCATCAGAACCAGTCCAGGTCGCCGCCGCGCAACACGTGCGCATCGCGCAGGCGGCGGGTATAGCCTATGCGATCGAAAAATTCCAGGATCTGTATCGCCCGTTTGCGCCCGATGCCGGTGGCGTCGCGCCAGCTTGCAGCGCTCACTCCGGCAGCAGCCGAAGCGTTGCTCTCCGTCTCTTGCTGTGCAATCAGGCTGGCCATCAGCGCAGCCAGTTCGCGCATGCGTTCATGGTGATAAAACAGATCCCGCTCAATCTGATAAACCGATCCTTGCCGCAGCAATTTGCGCAGCAACTGGCGCACTTGTTCTTCAGGCAGGGAATGGAGCCGTGCCAGGTCGCGCACCCACGGCGGATCGAAACCTGCGGCGGCAAGCGCGGCCAGCAGTTGCGTCGCCAGCGCCTGTTCGCTTTCCGACAGCGCTACCGCATGCTGCGGCAGATGCAGCCACGGACCGCTACGCCGTATCGTGCCGTCCTCGATGAGAGATGTCAGAACCGCCAGCCACAGCGCGGTGTCCAGCGTCGGCTGCGCCATACGTCGCAGACGTCCGCCATCGACGCCTTGCTCATCGGGAAAACGCGCATGGAAATCCGTGAGCGCGTCGACCGCACATGCTTTCAGAGATTGCCATTGGGTCGACAGCATGACAAATCTATCCTGTTCCAGTGAGCCGGTCGCGATCGTCTGCGCATCGGGCGGAAAAGGCAGGGCATCTGATGGCAAGCCGCTGAGTTGCATCAGCGTCGACAGGCGCAAGCCGCCGGGCGAGGTTGCTTGCAGCAATACCTTGAGGTCGGCGCCGCTCAGCATTTTCTCGATCGCATCAAGCCAGGCTTGCCGCTCCGGTGTGCGCCGCTTTCTGGCCGGCGCGGTCGGATCGAGTACGTGGCCGCCGCCGATTGTCATGTTGGCCTGCGCATTGCGGACGATAAAACGGTCGCCTGGGGTCGCGCAGACGGCGGATTCAAACTGCAGCTGCGCCCGGCAGCGATTGCCGGCGTTCAGGGCATTCCCCTCCAGCAGGGTGACGTGTGCAAGCTGGTGCGAGGTGCCGAGATGGACGTGCAGGAGAGAACGGTTGCGCAGCACCAGGCCGGCGCTGGCCGACAGCTGCAACGCGACGTCAACCCGGGTCGACGGCGTTAGTGCGCGCGGATCCGCCAGCCAGTCGCCGCGTTTGATAGCGTCCTTGTCAATGCCGCTCAGGTTGAGCGCGCAGCGCTGGCCGGCGCTGCCGGCGGCGGCGGGGCGGTTTTGTACGTGCAGGCTACGCACACGCACCGTATCGCCGGCCGGCATCAGCGTCAGATGATCGCCGCTGCGGACCTGGCCGGAGAAAACGGTGCCGGTAGCCACCGTGCCGTGTCCCGGCAGGGTGAACACCCGGTCTATCGCCAGCCGGAACAGCCCATTGGCGCGGCGCGGCGGCATGCTTTGCGCTACGGCATGCAGATGCTGTTGCAGGGCCGTGGTTCCGGCATCTTGCGGCAGGTGCGCCGCCACGTTGAATATCGGGACGCCAGCCAGCCTGCTGCTCGCCAGCAGGGCTTCAATCTCAATGGTGACATCGGCAATGCGCGCCTCATCGACACGGTCGATTTTGGTCAGGGCAACGGCGCCGGCATCGACGCCCAGCCACTGGAGTATTTCCAGGTGCTCACGTGTCTGCGGCATGACGCCGTCGTCGGCGGCGATCACCAGCAGTGCGAAATCGATGCCGCTGGCCCCGGCCACCATGGTGTGCACCAGGCGCTCGTGGCCGGGAACGTCGATGAACCCCAGTACCTCGCCATTCGGCAGCGCGGTGTAGGCGTAGCCTAGTTCAATCGATATGCCGCGTTCCTGTTCTTCCTTGAGACGGTCGGTGTTGACGCCGGTCAGCGCTTTGATCAGCGTGGTCTTGCCGTGATCGATATGCCCGGCGGTGCCGACGATCATAGAGACAATTCCTGCAGTTGCGAGATGAAGCTGGCTTCCTCGTGTTGTTCCAGGCAGCGGCAATCCAGCCACAGGGCGTCGTTGGCGATGCGTCCGACCACCGGCCGCGGCAGCTGCCGCAGCGCCCGTTCCAGCCTGTCGAGCGCGCGGCCGTGGCGCTTGCCGTCGGCATTGTCGGCGCGCAGCACCAAGCCGTGGCTCGGCAGCTGGTCGACCGGCAAGGCGCCGCTGCCGATCTGGCTGAACATGGCTTCAGCGGCCACCGTGTAGCGGTTTTCCAGCGCCTTCTGCAACGCCGGCAACAGGCGTTCCGCCTGTGCTCGTATTTGCGCTTGCGGGCGGGTCAGCAGGCGCAGGGTGGTAAGCCGTTCGGCCAGGAATTCCGGCGCGAGATACAGGCGCAGCACCGGCTCCAGTGCGGCCAGGGTCAGCTTGCCGACGCGCAGCGCACGCTTCAGCGGATTTTTTTTGATGCGGCTTATCAGGTCGGCGCGGCCGACGATGATGCCGCACTGTGGCCCGCCCAGCAGCTTGTCGCCGCTGAAGGTCACCAGGTCGGCGCCCTGGCGGATGGTTTCGCGCACCGTGGCTTCGTTGGGCAAGCCCCATTGCGTCAGGTCAAGCAGTGTACCGCTGCCAAGATCTACCGTCACGGCTACGCCGCGCGGTCGCGCCAGTTCCGCCAGCGCGGCGACATCGACGCTGCTGGTGAAGCCGCTGATGGCGTAATTGCTGCAATGGACTTTCATCAGCATGGCGCTGCGGGAGTTGATGGCGTTGGCATAATCGGCAGGATGGGTGCGGTTGGTACTGCCGACTTCGACCAGTTTTGCGCCGGCGCGCTGCATGATGTCGGGCACCCGGAAGGCGCCGCCGATTTCCACCAGTTCACCGCGCGAGACAATCACTTCTTTCTTTTGCGCCAGCGCATTCAGCATCAGGAATACTGCGGCGGCGTTGTTGTTGACGACGGTCACGGCTTCCGCGCCGGTGAGTTCGCGCAAGATATCTTCCACCAGGCTGTCGCGGTCGCCGCGGCCGCCGGTCTCCAGGTCGAACTCGAGATTGCCGGGCGAGGTCATGGCGCTGACCACGGCCTGCACCGCTTCGTCTGGCAGCAGCGCGCGTCCCAGGTTGGTATGCAGTACGGTGCCGCTGAGATTGAACATCGCACGCAGGTGCAGGCGGCTGGCGTCAGTCAGTTGTTGCCCTACCGACGCGCAGAGCTGGAAGTCCTCGATGTCGATGACTGCGAGTTTGCCAGCCACGGCTTGGGCCCTGAGTCCATCCAGATGCTTGCGCACCGCGGCGGTTACCTGGGTGCGCCCATATTGCGCCAGCAAAGGCTTGAACTGCGGCAGATTCAGAACCCGGTCCACCGAGGGAATGCCGCTGGCTGAAGCCAGCGGCGGACTGCTGAGCGGGTTCGTGGCGCGCATTCAGTCCTCCGCCGCTTGCCACAGCAAGGGATTGCCCTGACGCCGCGCATAAACGGTTTCACCCATCAGCAGATCCAGCGTCAGGCTGGCCAGGTCGTCCGCAACGGGTTCTATGTAAGGATCTTTTTCCTGGTAAAAAATCTTCAGCCAGCTATGGCATTCATCGCAGGTTTCCGCCTTGATGGCGGCCGCGCCGGCAGCCTGCTCGTCTTCTATGGATTGATAAGCGATGCCTTTGGTGGAATCGCAGTACGCGCATTTGATGCGCACCATATGCCATTCGGCGGCGCACATGCCGCATTGCAGGTAACGATGGCCTTGCGACTGGCCATCCATCCGCACCACGCTGGCAACCGGCATGGAACCGCAGCAGGGACACAAGCCCGGCGTGTCCAGCAATGGCACGTCGCGGACATCAAAACGCGTCACCAGATCGCTGCAGATCACCTGCAGGGCGGCGACGTAGAACGGGGCGCTGGCCGGATCGACGATTTCATTATTGCGCCGCAAGATGGCTTCGGCCTGGCTGTCGCGCTGGTTGGCGCCGGTTTGCCGGATGCGCTCTATCAGTTGCATCAGCGTCGGCGGCAGGCCGCTGACTTTTGCCAGCTGCTCCAGCAACTGATCCAGCACTGTCTGCCAATGCGGGCTGCGTACCTGGTCTGTCGCCAGGATCAGCGGCAGCAGATGCGCTTGGGCCAGGTTGTGGCGCGCCTGGCCGCGGGCATGGCTGTCCGGTTCGCCGCTCAGGTCGTTCAATGCCTGTTGCTGGGCCTGCGCCAGCGATGCCATCAGGTTCAGGTAGTCGCCGATAGGATTGCCTGCCGCCAGCTGTTTCAGGCGCCGCGCGCGGTCGCTGAAAATACTGGCGCGCTGCGGCAGCCGGATGCGCGGAATCGCGTTGTGATCCAGCGCTTCGATTTCGCCTGGTTCAAGGATACGTTGCAAGGTAGTTCCTTTTTTCGCAGCAATCGGCAACCGCGGAAATCGCGGAAAAGCATGCCGCTGTTTATTTTCGTGAATTACCTTTTGATGCGCAAGTTGCTAATGTAGCTTAATTATCCTGCAAGATTCGCATGGTTAATTTTACTCCCCGGTCATTTTTCTGTACCAGTCCGCATGATGCTTGCGCGCCCAGGCTCGGCTGACCGTGCCGCGCGTCATGGCGCCGACTGTTCCTTTGACCCAGATGGCGGCATAGATATGCACCACGATGCCCGCGATCAGGACAAAGCCGCACAGCGCGTGCAGCACCACCGCAAGCCTGATCACAAAGATAGGGAACAGCCAGGAGAACCAGGCGCGCCAGATGACGATGCCGGACAGCAGCAAGCCAGCCATGCAGGCGAGCATTACCCAGAACAACAGCTTCTGCCCACCGTTGTAGCGTCCCACCGGCGGCAGGTTTTCTTCGCGGTTGTTGATGACGTCGCCGACGTTTTTCAGCCAGGTAATGTCATTTTTCTCGACCAGGTTATGGCGCCAGAAACGCAGCGCCAGCAGCGTAAAGAAGACAAACATCAGCAGCCCGATGAAGGGATGCAGGATGCGGGTCCAGGGGCCGCCGCCCAGCACAAAATTGAGCCAGAACATCGCCGGATGGAACAGGGCCAGGCCCGACAGCGCCAGCACCACGAAAGTGATGGCGACCAGCCAGTGATTGATGCGTTCGCCGGCGTTGTAACGGACGATCTTGTCTTTGTCTGCATCTCGCTGGTGCTTGTTCATGGTGGCAGATCCTGTGCGTTGATGTTGGGATCGTTCGCATTGTTCTCGGGCGACGTCAGCAGAGCGGCGCGCTTGGAGGCGTCGGTTTCTTCCTTTTCCACGGCCTTGTCTTCATCCGTGACTTCGTTCGGGCCGACCTTGATGTAATGGAAGAAGCCGGCCAGCGCGGTCAGTGCGATACCGGCCAGCGCCAATGGCTTGGCCGCGCCTTTCCACAGCGAGACCAAGGGGCTGATGCGCGGATTGTCCGGCAAGCCGTGATACAGCGACGGCTTGTCGGCATGGTGCAGCACATACATCACATGGGTGCCGCCCACGCCCGGCGGATCGTACAAGCCGGCCTGGGCAAAGCCGCGTTCCTTGAGGTCGACGATGCGTTCCGCCGCGTGCTCCTTCATGTCTTCCTTGGTGCCGAAGACGATGGCGCCGGTCGGGCAGGTCTTGACGCAGGCCGGTTCCTGGCCGACGGCGACCCGGTCCGAGCACAGCGTGCACTTGTAGGCCTTGTTGTCTTTCTTCGAAATGCGCGGCACATCGAACGGACAACCGGTCACGCAGTAACCGCAGCCGATGCAGTTTTCTTCATGAAAATCGACGATGCCGTTGTTGTACTGGACGATCGCGCCGGGTGACGGGCATGCCTTGAGGCAGCCGGGATCTTCGCAGTGCATGCAGCCGTCCTTGCGGATCAGCCATTCCAGGTTGCCGTCGGGATTTTCGTACTCCGAAAAGCGCATCACGGTCCACGAGTGTTCCGTCATGTCGGGCGGATTGTCGAGCACGCCGACATTGACGCCGACCTCGTCGCGCAGGTCGTTCCACTCCATGCAGGCGGTCTGGCAGGCTTTGCAGCCTATGCATTTGGTGACGTCGATCAGCTTGGCGACAGTGCCGGTCACCGGTTCGCGCACGCCGGGCGGGGCCGTGGTGGTGGCGGAGACGCGCTTGATATCTAGGGATTGCAGGGCCATGGTTTCTCCTATGCCTTCTCAACCTTGACCAGGAACGACTTGAATTCCGGCGTTTGCGAATTGCCATCTCCCACACCCGGCGTCAGCGTGTTGGCGAGATAGCCCGGCTTGGTCAGGCCCTTGAAACCCCAGTGGATCGGGATGCCGACGTGATGCACAGGTTTGCCTTCGATCGTCATTTTCTTGATGCGCTTGGTCACCACGGCGACGGCGACAATGTGGCCGCGCTTCGAGCTGACCTTGACCCGCTCGCCGGCCACCACGCCGACTTCCTTCGCCAGGTCCTCGCCGATTTCGACAAACTGCTCGGGCTGGATGATGGCGTTGAGGCGGGCGTGCTTGGTCCAGTAATGGAAATGCTCGGTGAGCCGGTAGGTGGTGCCGATGTGCGGGAAGGCATCGGCCTTGCCGAACATGGCGCGGTCGTCAGGGAATACGCGCGCGCCCGGATTGCTGGTCGCGGCCGCATTCTTCGGGAACAGCGGGTTGTAGCCGACCGGCGTTTCAAACGGTTCGTAGTGTACCGGGAACGGTCCTTCCGCCATGCCGGCGCGGGCAAAGAAGCGCGCCACGCCTTCCGGGTTCATGATGAACGGGCCCATGCCGCCGGCCGGGGCTTCATCCACCTTGAAATCGGGAACGTCGACGCCGCCCCATTTCTGGCCGTTCCAGCCGATCAGCTTGCGCCTGGCGTCGAACGGCTTGCCGTTGAGGTCGCACGAGGCGCGGTTGTACAGGATACGGCGGTTGGCCGGCCAGGCCCACGACCAATTGAGGGTCTGGCCGATGCCGGTCGGATCCGAGTTGTCGCGGCGCGCCATCTGGTTGCCGGCTTCGGTCCAGCAGCCGGCGAAGATCCAGCAGCCGCAGGCGGTGCTGCCGTCGTCGCGCAGCTCGGCAAAGCCGGCCACCTGCTCGTTTTTCTTACGCACGATCTTGCTTGCATCCTTGGGATCGGCCAGGTCGCTCAGTGCGCGGCCATTGTATTCCTTGGCCAGCTCTTCCGCGGTCGGACTTTCCGGATTGGCATAGGGCCAGGACAGCTTGACGATGGGATCGGGGTACTTGCCGCCATCCGCTGCATACATCTTGCGCATTTTCAGAAACAGGGTCGACATGATTTCCAGGTCGCTGCGCGCTTCGCCCGGAGGCTCCGCGCCTTTCCAGTGCCATTGCAGCCAGCGGCCGGAATTGACCAGGGAACCTTCTTCCTCGGCGAAGCAGGTGGTCGGCAGGCGGAAGACTTCGGTCTGTATCTGGCTTGGGTCGACGTCGTTGAACGCGCCATAGTTCTTCCAGAACTCGGAAGTCTCGGTGGCGAGCGGATCCATCACCACCAGGAACTTCAGCTTGGCCAGGCTGGCGCCGATCTTGCCCTTGTCCGGGGCTGCCGCCAGCGGGTTGAAGCCTTGTGCGATATAGCCGTTGACCTTGCCTTGCTTCATCAGCTCGAACACTTGCAGCATGTCGTAAGGCTTGTCCAGCTTGGGCAGGTAGTCGTAGGCCCAGTTGTTGTCCGCGGTGGCGGCATCGCCCCACCAGGATTTCATCAGGCTGACGTGGAATTTTCCGTAATTCTGCCAATAGCTCAGCTGGTTGGGACGCAGCGGCTTGCTGGCGCGGGCGGCGATGTACTTGCCGAAATCCTGCTCGGATTCCGACGGCAAGGTCATATAGCCCGGCAGCAGGTTGGTCATCAGCCCCAGATCGGTCAGCCCCTGGATATTCGAGTGGCCGCGCAGGGCGTTCATGCCGCCGCCGGCGATGCCGATATTGCCAAGCAGCAGCTGCACCATGGCGCCGGTGCGGATGATCTGCGAGCCGATCGAGTGCTGGGTCCAGCCGAGCGCGTACAGGATAGTGCCGGCACGCGTCGGCGAAGCGGTGGAGGCCAGCATCTCGCACACTTTCAGGAATTTATCCTTGGGCGTGCCGCATACGCTTTCCACCATTTCCGGCGTATAGCGCTCGTAGTGTTGCTTCATCAGGTTGAACACGCAGCGCGGATGCGCCAGAGTCGGATCGGTCTTGACGAAACCGTCCTCGCCCAGCTCGTAATCCCAGGTGTTCTTGCTGTAGTTGCGCTTGTCCGCGTTGTAGCCCGAGAAAATCCCGTCGTCAAAGGTAAAGTCTTCGCGCACGATGAAGCTGAAGTCAGTGTAGTTCTTGACGTATTCGTGCTGGATTTGATCCTTTTCCAGCAGGTAGCGGATGACGCCGCCAAGGAAAATGATGTCGGTGCCGGTGCGGATCGGCGCATAGAAATCCGCTACCGAGGCCGAGCGCGTAAAGCGCGGATCGACCACGATCAGTTTCGCCTTGTTATGCGCCTTCGCTTCGGTCACCCATTTGAAGCCGCATGGATGGGCCTCGGCCGCATTGCCGCCCATGATCAGTATTACATCCGCATTCTTGATATCGACCCAATGATTCGTCATCGCTCCACGGCCAAACGTCGGGGCAAGACCTGCCACCGTCGGACCGTGTCAGACACGCGCCTGGTTGTCGAACGCCAGCAGCCCGAGGCTGCGCATGGTTTTGTGGGTCAGGTAGCCGACTTCATTGCTGCTGGCTGACGCTGCCAGCATGCCTGTGGTCAGCCAGCGGTTGACAGTCAGGCCTTCCGGCGTCTTTTCCACGAAATTGGCGTCGCGGTCCTGTTTCATCAGGGTGGCGATGCGGCTCAGCGCGTCGTCCCACGACATGCGTTTCCATTCCTTCGAGCCCGGCGCCCGGTATTCGGGGAACTGCAGGCGGCTGGGACTGTGCACGAAATCCAGCAGGGAGGCGCCCTTGGGGCAAAGCGTGCCGCGGTTGACCGGATGGTCCGGATCGCCTTCGATATGAAAGATGCTGGCTTTGGCATTCTTGGCGCCGTCGCCGAGGCTGTACATCAGGATTCCGCAACTGACAGAGCAGTAGGGGCAGGTGTTGCGGGTTTCGACACTGCGCGCCAGCTTATAGTTGCGGACTTCGGCCAGCGCGGGCGCCGGCGAAAATCCCATGAGCGCCAGGCTCGAGCCTGCCAGGGTAGCGCCAGTCGTTTTAAGGAACTGGCGCCGCGACATGTGAACCATGGGTAGACCTCTCTTTGTGCAGTAATGCCACAACGTTCGGAACATGCTGTTTTATTATAGGATGGATTATTGTTTGCCAACAGAGCGAAATGTAGCGTCCCTGCAGCGTCAACGCGTTCAATACGAGTTGATAAAATATCCTTAAATTAATTATTTGATAATTATAATGCAGGTCGATAGAAGCTGTGGTTCACGCCGTCATTGCAACGCGGCATAATACGGCCATGGAACAACAAATCATCGAAATCGATATTGCCGACTGGCAGATCAGCACACCCAACTCAGCCTGGATTTCCGCACTGGAGGCTGGAAAAGTACTGTACTTTCCCCATCTGAGCTTTGCCTTCACTGCCGACGAACAGCGCTTCCTGACGCCGGCAATCCGCGACCCTAAAAGCCGCAATATCAGCCTCGACGCCAACGGCAAGCTCAAGGGGGCGCTGGGCGATGCCGCCGATCAGGCCGCGCTGGCCCAGATGATCGGACGTTTCCGCAGCCAGGCGCAGCAACTGATTTATTCCTTGCTGCCGGCCTATGCCGATAGCCGCAGCGAGTTGCGCATGGCGCCCACCAGCTACCGGCCGATGCAGGTGGAAACCCGCGCCCAGTCCTGGCGCGCCGATGACCGTCGCCTGCATGTCGATGCTTTCCCGTCGCGCCCGAATTACGGCGAGCGCATCCTGCGCGTGTTTGCCAACGTCAATCCGGATGGCGTGCCGCGCGTCTGGCGTGTCGGCGAACCGTTCGAAGATGTCGCACAGCGTTTCCTGCCGCGCGTAAAAAGCTATTCGCGCTGGCAGGCGCAGGCGCTGAATGCCCTGCACATCACCAAATCCTTGCGCAGCGAATACGATCATCTGATGCTGCAGCTGCACGACGCCATGAAATCCGATCCGGACTATCAGAAAAACGGTCCGCAAGTGACGCAGCCGTTTGCCGCCGGATCGGTGTGGGTGTGTTTTTCCGACCAGACGCCGCACGCGGTCATGGCCGGCCAGTACATGATGGAACAAACCTTGCATCTGCCGGCAGCCAAGCAATACGACCCGGGCGCCAGCCCGCTGGCGATCCTGCGCCGCCTGACCGGCCGCGTGCTGACCGAATGAAGGCTGCATCGGGTTTTGATGCAGGCCGGGCCTGGCGCATCCGTTTGCTGTATTCCGCAGTGTGGTGGCTGGCGATGCCGATGGTATTGCTGCGCTTGTGGCGGCGTGGCGGCAAGGAGCCGGGCTACCGCCAGCATGTGGCAGAGCGTATCGGTTTTTACCCGCCGCTGGCGCCGCAGCTGGCCGCGGGTAAATTTATCTGGGTGCATGCCGTCTCGGTGGGCGAGACGCGCGCGGCCGAACCCTTGATCAAGGCTTTGCTCGACGCCTATCCCGAGCACGCGATTGTGCTGACGCACATGACGGCGACCGGACGCGAGACCGGCAAGCAATTGTTCGGGCGGTCGCCGCGCGTGCTGCAATCTTTTCTCCCTTATGACACCGGCTGGATGGTGGGCCGCTTCCTGCGCCATTTTTCTCCTTGCCTGTGCGTGCTGATGGAAACCGAAGTGTGGCCGAACCTGATCGTCCAGTGCGGACGCTACAAGGTGCCGGTGGCGCTGGTCAACGCGCGCCTTTCAGAGCGCTCCCTGCGGCGCGGCAAGCGCTTTGCGACGCTGATGACAGAAGCAGCCGGCGGCATGTCTTGCGTTGGCGCGCAAACCGATGCGGACGCCGGACGCTTACGCCAGCTCGGCGGTGGCAATGTGCAGATTACCGGCAACCTGAAATTCGACGTCACGCCGTCGCCGGGTTTGCTGGCGCTTGGCGCTGCGCTGCGGGAGCAGATCGGCCACCGCGCGGTGCTGCTGTGTGCCAGCACCCGCGAGGGTGAGGAAGAATTGATCCTGGAGGGATTGTCCAGGCGTTTGCAGAATCCCGCCAACGTCAGTTTGCTGCCGGCCGATTTGCTGGTAGTGATCGTGCCGCGCCATCCGCAGCGCTTTGACGAAGTGGCCGCCATGGCGGAGGCGAAAGGCTTGTCGCCATGGCGTCGCAGCAGCATGGACAAGCAGCCGGTGCCGGCCCGGGTCAAGGTATTGGTAGGCGATTCGATGGGTGAGATGTTCGCCTATTACGCCATGTGCGATGCGGCTTTCATCGGCGGCAGCCTGCTGCCGATGGGCGGACAGAACCTGATCGAAGCTTTCGCGGTCGGCAAACCGGTATTGATCGGTCCGCATACTTTCAATTTTTCCGATATCACCGAACAGGCGATCGCTGCCGGCGCCGCGCAACGAGTGAGCGACGTCGACAATATGCTGGATGCAGCCTTTCATCTGTTGCAGAACGACTCGCAACGGCTAGCGATGGGTGAGCATGCCGTCCATTTCGCGCGGCAACATCGCGGGGCTACTGCGCGCACCGTGGCGTTGCTGACGCCATTTATCAAGGTTGGCTGAACATGAACGCAACTGTCATTGCTACCAAAGTAATCAGCAGCTTGCTGCTTTTGCCTGCCAGCCTGATCTTGCTGTGCGTCGTGGGCATGTTATTGCGACGTAGCTATCCTAGCGTTGGCATCGTCGTCAGTTTCGCCTCTTTGCTATTGCTTTTCGTGCTGAGTACGGAAGTGGGGACTTTGCTGCTGGCTGGACCGCTCGAGCGGCGAGTGCCGGCATTGGAAGCGGGCGCAACCGGCGGCGCACAGGCAATTGTCGTATTGGGGGGAGGCCGCATCAGCAACGCCCCTGAATATGGCGGCGAGGATATACCCAATTATCAGACGCTTGCGCGCTTGCGTTATGGCGCCAAGTTGCAGCGCCAGACCGGTTTGCCTGTATTGGTATCCGGCGGCATGCCGGATGGTTCGCGCGTGTCGGAAGCCGTGCTGATGGCAAATAGCTTGCAGGAAGATTTTGCGGTGCCGGTAAAATGGCGAGAAGAAGCATCGGACGATACTGCCCAGAATGCGAAATTCTCTGCCGTCATTCTGCAGCAGGCCGGCGTCAGGAAAATCCTGCTGGTTACGGACGCCTTACACATGCCGCGCGCGCAGATGATGTTCGCGCAGGCTGGACTCGAGGTGGTGATTGCGCCGACCATATTTTTTAGCCACGAGCGGCTTACCCTCAGGAGTTTCTTGCCGTCCGGGAAAGGCATGTATCGCAGCGATTACGCCTTGCATGAGTGGCTGGGGATCTTGTGGTTCAAGATCCGCTCAGGCCAGTCACAGCAAGCTGGCGAGGTCGCGGCGGCCAGCTGATGTGCGTTGGCTGCATCGGTATCAATCCGACAACGCGGATTAAGCGTCCATCTGCGATCAAAACCGTGTTTTCCGGTAATCTGTGAAGAAGCAGATTTTTGAAGGAAAACCCATTGCATGTCTACCGGAAAGACATCGTTGGCCGGTTTCGATTCCTCGCAAAAACCGACAGACCGCTTGCTTTTTGCCGTTTTACCGGAGAAGCCCGCTGCTGCGCGCATTGAACAGCTTACTCATGCCTTGCGCCTTGAACATGACCTGCACGGCGCCGCGATTCATGCAGGACAGTTGCACATTACCCTTGCGATCCTGGGCGAGTATCTGGGACTGCCGCATGATCTGCTCGCTGCCGCGGCTGGCGCCGCTTCACAGATTGAGCAGACGGCGTTTAGAGTCCGGTTCGACCATGTCCAGACCTTTCGTAACAAATCGAGCGTGTCAGGAAATTATCCCATTGTTCTTTGCGGCGACGAGGGCGTTATCGGTTTGGAGACTCTGCATCAACGTCTGGCAGGCAGGCTGCGCCGTTTCGGCTTTAAGGGGATTCCAGCAAGCATGACGCCTCATGTGACCTTGCTGTATGAGCCCGAGCGAGTCCCCAGCCATGCGGTGGCAGCGGTAGAGTGGACGGTGCAGGAATTCGTGTTGCTGCATCGCCATATTGGCCAGAATCTTCCTTATTCCATTTTAGGCAGATGGCCCTTGCAGAAGGTTTCCTGGCTGCCGCAGTGAACAGCGCGAACAGCTAAGAATCGTTCCCGACGCTGGCGCCGTATTCTTTTCCGTTCGTCTGCATTGAAACGGAAGCGCCCAGTAAAAACGCCGCACAAGTGCGGCGTTTTTTTTACATCAGTGCGTTGGCTCAACCCAGGTCAGGATTTCGCCGCCGCGACGGTATTTTCATTCAAGCCGCCACCCAGCGAGCGATACAGATCGATCGCATTGTTCAAGCGCAGTTGCCGCGTCTGGATCAAGGCTTGCTGCGCCGAGAACAGGTCGCGCTGCGCATTGAGGCGGTCGGTGGAGCTGGCGATGCCGTTCTTGTAGCGCAGATCAGTCAGTTTCACACGCTCTTCCTGAGCCTTGACGAAAGCATCCTGCGCTGCCAGCTGCTCATCCAGCGTACTGCGCGCGACCAGCGCATCGGATACTTCCCTGAATGCGCTCTGGATAGTCTTTTCGTAGCTGGCAATCGCCAGATTCTTGCGGATCTCGCTCAGCGACAGGTTGGCGCGGTTGCGTCCGCCTTCAAAGATCGGCAGCGTCAATTGCGGCACGAACGACCAGGTACGGCTGCCGGCCGAGAACAGGCTGCCCAGCGAGCTGCTGGAATTGCCGATCCCGGCTGTCAGTGAAATGGTCGGGAAGAAGGCGGCGCGGGCGGCGCCGATATTCGCGTTGGCCGAGCGCAGCTGCTGCTCTGCCTGGCGGATATCCGGGCGGCGGTTCAGCAAGTCGGACGGCAGCCCGGCGGGGATTTCGCTGACGATCTTTTCATCCGACAGCGATTGCGACGCCGGCAGTTCGCCTAGCGGTTTGCCGACCAGCAGCACCAGGGCATTGGTAGCCTGGCCGCGCTGACGCGCCAGCGTGGCCAGCGATATGCGTGCTGACTGCACCAGCGTTTCCGAGTTGCGCAGGTCGAGCGCCGATGAAGCGCCGACATCGAAACGCATCTTGTCCAGCTTGTAGTCGTCCAGGCGGCTGTCCAACGTCTGCTGCGCCAGCTGCTGCTGTTCGGCAAACGACTGTTCCGTCAGGTAAGCCTGGGCGACTTGCGAAATCAGGCTGATTTGCGCCGATTGCCGTGCTTCTTCCGTCGCCAGGTAGCTCGCCAGGGCGGCATCTTTCAGGCTGCGTATGCGGCCGAAGAAATCCAGCTCGAAAGCCGTCATGTTCAAGCCGACCTGGTAGGCGGTGCCGACCGCAGGCTGGCCGGGAACCAGCTGATCCGCGGCTGTGCGGCCACGGGTACGGCTGAAGTTGCCATTGAAGTGAGGCAGGGCGTCGGATGCAGTGATGTCGTACTGCGCCCGTGCTTCCTCGATGTTCAAGGCAGCGGTACGCAGGTCACGATTGTTTTCCAGCGCGGATGCGATCAGCGCCTGCAGGCGCTGATCCGGGAAAAATTCGCGCCAGCCGAGTTCCACCGCATCGTATTGCGCCTTGCCGTCGGCCGCAGCCGGATAGCTGCCGGCGACCGGCGCCTCCGGCCGCACGTAGGTCGGCGCCATGGTGCAACCCGAGAGCACGCCTGCCAGCAGCAGGGCGCCGGTCAGGTTCTTGGGCAATGACGCAGCAATGGTCATATTAAACATGCTGACTCTCCACATCTATTTTTTTGTTTGCATCGTGCAGCCTTTGCTGGCGCTCGCTGCCTTTGAAGAAACTGCGCACCACCACGAAGAACACCGGCACCAGGAACACCGCCAGTACAGTCGCCGTGATCATGCCGCCCATGACGCCGGTACCGATAGCGCGCTGGCTGCCTGAACCGGCGCCGGTCTTGATTGCCAGCGGCAACACGCCGAGGATGAACGCAAACGAGGTCATCAGGATCGGCCGGAAACGCAGGTGGACTGCTTCCAGCGTTGCTTCGATCAGGCCCTTGCCTTCAGCCTGCAGGTCTTTGGCGAATTCGATGATCAGAATCGCGTTCTTGGCCGACAAGCCGACCACGGTAATCATCCCGACCTTGAAGTAGACGTCGTTCGGCATGCCGCGCAAGGTGACGCCCAGCAGCGCGCCGAGAATACCCAGCGGCACCACCAGCATCACCGCCAGCGGAATCGACGTGCTTTCATACAACGCCGCCAGCACCAGGAATACGGCGATCAGCGACAGCAGGTACAGCATCGGCGCTTGCGAACCGGAAGTTTTTTCTTCCAGCGACTGGCCGGTCCATTCGAAGCCGAAGCCTGGCGGCAGCTTGGCGGTCAGCGCTTCCATTTCATCCATCGCTTCGCCGGTGCTATGGCCAGGCGAGGCGCCGCCGGAGATCTTCATCGCCGGATAGCCGTTGTAGCGCGTCAGCTGCACCGGACCCTTGATCCATTCGGAGGTGGTGAAGGACGAGAACGGCACCATGGTGCCCTGGGTGTTCTTGACATACAGCCTGGCCAGGTCTTCCGGTTGCAGGCGTTGCTTCGCATCGGCTTGCACGATCACGCGTTGCTGGCGGCCCTGGTTCGGGAAGTCATTGACGTAGGAAGAACCGAGCGCAGTCGACAGCGTGCTGTTGATGGCGCTGAACGAAACGCCCAGCGCATTGGCCTTGTCACGGTCGATGTTGAGCTGCAGCTGCGGCGAGTCTTCCAGGCCTTCAGGACGTACTCCGGCCAGGATCTTGCTTTGCGCTGCCATGCCGAGCATCTGGTTACGCGCCGCGGTCAACGCGGCATGTCCTTGTCCCGAACGGTCTTGCAGGCGGAAGGTGAAGCCGGTGGCGTTGCCCAGTTCCGGGATAGGCGGCGGATTCAGCGGATAGACGATGGCGTCCTTGATCTGCGAGAACGCGCCGAACGCCTTGCCGGCGATCGCATCGGCCGATTCGCCAGGTCCGCGCAGGCTCCAGTCTTTCAGCGGCGTGAACACCAGGCCGGCATTCTGGCCGTTGCCGGAGAAGCTGAAGCCGGTAATCGCCACCACATTGGCCACCGCAGGTAGTTTCGCGTAATACGCTTCGATCTGCTTGATCACTTCCAGGGTGCGGTTGCTGCTGGCGCCGGCAGGCAACTGCACGTTGGTGATGATGTAGCCCTGGTCTTCGGCCGGCAGGAAAGATGCCGGCAGGCGCGTGTACAGCAACCCCACGCAGATCAGGATGGCGCCATATACCAGCAGGTAGCGGACGGTCTTGTTCAGCATACCGGCGACGACGCCTTGATAGCGGTTGGTGGTCGCGTTGAACTTGCGGTTGAACCAGCCGAAGAAGCCCTTTTTCTCGTGATGATGGCCTTTTTCCACCGGTTTCAGGATGGTGGCGCACAGCGCCGGCGTCAGCGTAAATGCCATCAATACCGAGAACACCATGGAAGCCACCATCGACAGTGAGAACTGGCGATAGATCGCGCCCACCGCGCCGCTGAAGAATGCCATCGGGATGAACACCGCGATCAGCACCAGGGTGATACCGATCAGCGCGCCGGTAATCTGGCCCATGGCCTTGCGGGTTGCTTCGCGCGGCGACAAGCCTTCTTCGCTCATGATGCGCTCGACGTTTTCCACCACGACGATCGCATCGTCGATCAGGATACCGATCGCCAGCACCATGCCGAACATGGTGAGGACGTTGATCGAGAAGCCGAACAGCAGCAGCGTGGCAAAAGTACCCATCAGCGCCACCGGAACCACGACGGTAGGAATCAGGGTATAGCGGATGTTTTGCAGGAACAGGTACATCACCAGGAACACCAGGATGATCGCTTCCACCAGGGTCTTGACCACTTCTTCAATCGAAATCTTGACGAATTTCGAAGTGTCGTAAGGGATCTCGTACTGGACGCCGGCCGGGAAGTACTTGGACAGCTCTTTCATCTTGGCTTTGACTGCTGTCGCTGTGCCCAGGGCGTTGGCGGTAGGCGACAGCTGCACGCCGACGAAAGAAGTCGGCTTGCCGTCGAGGCGACCGGCGGTGGCGTAAGACTGGCCGCCGATTTCGATACGCGCAACATCGCGCAGGCGGACGATGGAGCCGTCCGAATTGGCGCGCAGCTGGATCTTGCCGAACTGTTCGACGGTATTCAGCTGGCCGGTGGCGACCACGGTGGCAGAAATCTGCTGGCTGCCAGGGCTAGGCAGATCGCCCAGCGTACCGCCGGCGACCAGCGCATTTTGCGCGCTGATGGCGGCGGTGACATCGGCCGGGGTCAGGTTCAGGCCAACCAGTTTGGCCGGGTCGATCCAGATGCGCATGGCGCGTTCGGTGCCAAACAGCTGGGCCTGGCCGACGCCTGGCACGCGCTTGATCTCATTGAGCACGTTACGCGACAGATAGTCGCCCAGCGCGATCGGGTCGAGTTTGCCGTCGGTCGACGAAAGACCGATGAACATCAGGAAGTTGCTGCGCGACTTGGTGACTTGCACGCCGTTCTGCGTCACTACCGCAGGCAGCCGTGCTTCCACCCGTTTCAGGCGGTTCTGCACATCCACTGCGGCCAGGTCGGCGTTGGTTTCCGGCGAAAACGTCACGGTGATCGCGACCGAGCCGTCGGCCTGGCTTTGCGACTCGATGTACTGCAAGCCGTCGGCGCCGTTCATTTCCTGTTCGATCAGGCTGGTAACGCTATCGTCGATGGTTTGCGCGGTCGCGCCGGGATAGGCTGCGCTGACGACAATCGTCGGCGGTGCAATCGAAGGATACTGGGCCACCGGTAATTGCGTGATCGCCAGAGCACCCCCGAGCAGGATGAATACGGCGAGCACCCACGCAAACACGGGGCGGTCGATGAAAAACTTGCCCATCAGTAGGCTCCTTATTTAGCGGTTGAATCAGCTTGCGGAGCGGCGGATGCGGCTGCGTTTGCTGCAGCGGCAGCCGGTTTCCAAGGCGATGGATTGACCACTGCGCCCGGTTTCACCTTTTGCAAACCATCGACGATGACCTTGTCGCCAGCTTTCAAGCCTTCGGTGACGATCCATTTGTCGCCTTGTGCGGTATCGGCTTTCACCGGCTGTACTGCTACCTTGTTGTCAGCACCCACCAGGAACACCGAAGCGCCGTTGAGGTCGCGCTGGACCGCCTGTTGCGGCACGGTCAGGGCAGCGCCATTGACAGCCTGCTCCAGCTTGGCGCGCACGTACATGCCTGGCAGCAGGCTGTGGTCCGGATTCGGGAACTCGGCGCGCAAAGTGACGGAGCCGGTATTCGGATCCACCGTCAGGTCGGAAAACAGCAGCTTGCCTGCTTGCGGGTAGGCGTGGCCGTCCTCGGTTTCCAGGCTGACCTTGGCTTGTCCTTGGCCCGCGCTTTGCAGCTGGCCGTTGCGCATCGCTTCCTGCAGTTTCAGGATGTCGGTGCTGGACTGGGTCAGGTTGACGTAGATCGGATCGATCTGCTGCACGGTTGCCAGCTGGGTGACTTCGCCTTGGCCGACCAGCGCGCCTTCGGTCACCAGCGCCTTGCCGATGCGGCCGGAAATCGGCGAGGTGACAGTGGCGTAGCCCAGGTTCAGGCGGGCGGTTTCGCGTGCGGCCTTGGCAGCAGCGACATCTGCCGCGGCTTGCTTCTGCGCCGCCACGGTATCGTCGTAATCCTGCTTGCTGACGGCATTCACTTCGACCAGCGGCTTGTAGCGCTGGGCTTTCAGTGTAGCGGTGGTCAGATTTGCTTCAGCCTTGGCCAGCGTTGCCTGCGCACTGTCGTAGGTCGCGCGCAGCGGCGCCGGATCGATCAGGTACAGAGTCTGTCCGGCCTTGACGTCGCTGCCTTCGCGGAAAGTGCGCTTGAGCACGATGCCGGCGGCGCGGGCGCCGATCTGCGCGATGCGGGTGGCTTCCAGGCGGCCAGGCAATTCGGTTGTGAGAGCCAGCCGTTCCGGTGCGATAGTGATGATGGAAACACCGGCTGGGGGCGGCGCACCTTGGGCGTCCGGCTTTTTGCCGCAGGCAGCGACCGCGGACAATACCGCGACAGCCAGGGTGATACGCGTGAGACGACTGATAGAGCTAACTGAATTCATAAAATTCTCGCACGGTAATTGAGGAAAGACTGCAAATCTGACAGGTGACTGTGTTACTGGAAAGGACATAGGATATATAAATAATTGCTTTGCTGCACCGGCGGCTGTTTAACTGGAAACAGGCGGAAGGCGTTCGAGCAGCCGGAATCCTGCTATTATACATACATGCACGAATGTATGTACTTGGCTTGTATAAATGTGCTAACCAAGTATATGTTGCCGTTTAACTATTTGCTGCGATTGCACAAAAATATTGCCAAAAACTGGAGGTTGGCTCGCCATGGCTAGAAGTACGAAAGAAGAAGCGCTGGAAACGCGCGGCCGCATTCTCGATGCGGCGGCGGATGTGTTTCACCGGCACGGCGTGGCCCGCACTACACTGGCCGATGTCGCCAGCGCAGCCGACGTCACGCGCGGCGCTATCTATTGGCACTTCAAGAACAAGAGCGATTTATTCGACGCTATGTGCGAGCAGTTTCGCTTGCCGATGGAAGCGTTGATTACCAACAGCGCCGATGAGAGCGCAGTGGACCCACTGGGGCAGTTCCGCAGCTGGTGTCTGTTTGCCCTGGAAGAGGCGGTGCACAATCCGCAGACACGCAAGATTTTCGACATTATTTTAAACAAATGCGAATTTGTCGATCCCGAAGATCCCATTTATATGCGTCAGCAGGAGTGCTTCATAGAGGGCCGCATGAATATCCAGCGCATTCTGCGCTACGCTGTCGCCAAAGGCCAGCTGCCGCGTAACCTGGACACCGAGTTGGGCGCGGTATCGGTGCAGGCGTTGCTGTCAGGATTCCTGGATAACTGGTTATTCAAACCGGATAGCTTTGATCTGGGAGCGCATACCGAAAGGCTGGTGGATTTAACTATTTACATGTTGAAAACGGCGCCGTCACTGCAAAAAAAATCCAGCTGACCAATTTGCCAGGCGCCGTTGGTCCAGGCGTATCTAGCCTAATAGACTGCCGGCGCCAGCAAGACATTGATCTGCTGCAGATCTTCTTCCTTCAATGTACCCACCGCCGACTTCAGCTTGAGGCTGTTCATCAGCGTGTCATAGCGCGCCTTGGCCAGGTCCCTGCGCGTGGAAAACAACTGCTGTTGCGCATTCAACACATCGATATTGATGCGCACCCCGACCTGGTAGCCCAAACGGTTGGAATCCAGCGACGACTGGCTCGAAATTTCCGCCGCCTCATAGGCCTTCACCTGGGCCAGGCCGCTGCTGACGCCGAGATAAGCCTGGCGCGCATTCAATGCCGCGGTCCTGCGCGCATTTTCCAGATCGGAGCGAGCCTTGTCTTCCAGCGCTACAGCCTGGCGCACGCTGCTGTTGACCGCGCCGCCGGCATACAGCGGAATGGTCCACTGCACGCCGATCGAGTTGGCCGTCTGCGAGACATTGTTGAAAGGGATGTCGCTGCCGCTGACATCGGCGTGCGCGCGGCTGGCGATAAGGTCGACTGTCGGCAGATGGCCGGCGCGGGCTTTCTTGATGTCGTACTTGGCCGTATCCAGTGCGATCTGCTGGCCGATCACGCCGAAATTCTGATCCTCGGCGCTGCTGACCCAGGTCTCTATCGCAGCCGGCTGCGGCGCGCTCAGCTGCACTCCAGGGCGCAAGGTCGCCAATGGCGCCGGCGCTTTGCCGATGATTTGCTGCAGCACGTTGCGCGCCACTTCCAGGTTGTTGGTCGCCGCGATTTCCTGCGCGATCACCAGATCGTAGCTGGCTTGCGCTTCGTTGGTATCGGTGATGGTCGCCGTGCCGACTTCGAAATTGCGCTTGGCGGAAGCCAGCTGCTCGGCAATCGCGCTTTTCTGCGCCTGCAGGAAAGCGAGCACGTCTTGCGCCGTCAGCGTATCGAAGTAAGCCTGGCTGACGCGCAGGATCAGGTCCTGCTGCGCCTGGGCGAACCTGACTTCGCTGGCGGCCACCGACAGCTTGCTTTCCTGGTACTGCTGCCAGTAGGCCGGCCGGAACAGCGGCTGGGTCAGCTGCAGGCTGTAATTGTTGGTAATGGTGTTCCAGGATTGTCCGGAGCGACTGTAGTTGCCGCCGAAGCCGACCACCGGCAGCAGTGCTGCGCGGCCCTGCACGCTGGCTTCGTTGCCGGCGCTGAGTGCATAGCGCGCGCTGGTGTAGACCGGGTCGTTGGCCAGCGCCTGCTGGTAGGTTTGCACCAGGTCGACAGCTTGCGCGTTCATGGTCAGCAACGCGCTCGCAATCAAGGAGGCAATCAGGGTATTGCGCATTACACTCTCCGCAGCGATGTCGGCAGGTTTATTTAGTAGGTCGGCATGGCCGGATCAACCTGCTGCGCCCAGGCATGGACGCCGCCGGTCAGGTTGCTTACCGCGGAAAAGCCGTGGCGCTCAAGGAAGGCGGCGACCTGCATGCTGCGCGCGCCGTGGTGGCAGATGCAGACGATGGCCTGCTCTTCCTCCAGGTCGTTCAGGTGCGCCGGCACCGTCTGCATCGGCATCAGCTGCGCTGCCGCGATGTGGCAGGTTTCGTATTCCCAGGGTTCGCGCACATCCAGCAACAACGGCGTCGGCCGCTGCGGATCGGCAATCCAGGCGGCCAGTTCTGAGGCGGTGAGATGTTGCATAGGCTGGCTTAGAACTTGAACTGGGAATGTACGGCGGCTTCGCGCAGCGGCTTGACGTCGGTTTCAAACAGGTTGACCGTGCTGTAATTGGTGTCCGAAGTGCGGGTGATAACCTGCGCAAACATCACAGGCGCGTCGCCGACGATGGCGATGATGCGGCCGCCGACATTGAGTTGCTTGAGGAAGGCATCCGGCAGCACGGCCAGCGAGCCGGAGATGACGATCACGTCGAAGCGCTTGGTTTCGCTCTGGTCCCAGCCCTGGGCGCCGTTGCCTTGCACTACGTCGACGTTGGTGATGCCATAGGCAGCCAGGTTGCCGGCGGCCAGCGCCTTCAGCTCCGGATCGATTTCCACTGTGGTGACATGCCTTGCCTTGTAACACAGCAACGCTGCCATGTAGCCCGAGCCTGAGCCGATTTCCAGCACCTGTTCATGCTTCTTGACGGCAGCTTCCTGCAGCAGGCGCGCTTCAATCTTCGGCGCCAGCATGCTTTCGCCGTTGGCGCCCGGCAGCGGAATCTCGGTATCGGAAAATGCCAGGCTTTTGTAGGCGGCCGGCACAAAATCCTCACGGCGGACGACCGTCAGCAATTCCAGAACGTCCAGATCCAGCACGTTCCACGGGCGAATTTGCTGTTCGATCATATTGAAGCGGGCTTGTTCGATATTCATGGTTAAGGCTCGGTAATGAAAAATAAAGGGCTCATTCTATCAAAGGCCACCCTCAAAAACCTATCGCAGGCTGCGGCAAACCTAGCAAAACACCGATGTGCAACGGTAATCCACGGTTTACGGCGCCCCGGCATGGTCCATGCTCAGGCAGAAGCCAGGTCCGGCGGCTTCTGCAAGCCGTTCAGGCACAGATCGATGAAACTTTCCAGGTAGCTTGCCGAATCCAGCGGTTCCGCATGACAGGGGTTGAAAGCTTGTTGCCACATCATCAGCATGATCACCGGCGCGATCACCACGTTGGCGGTCTGGCGCACGTCGATCGCGCGGAACTCGCCGCGCTCGACGCCGCGCTCCAGCATGCGCACGATCATGGCGTCGCCGCGCACGCTGACTTCTTCGCGGTAAAACGTCGCCAGTTCCGGAAAATTGGCCGATTCCGCCATCATCAGCTTGGTGATTCCGGCTACCTTGGTGGCGCCGATACGCTCCCACCAGCCCAGGATCAGCTCGCGGAACAGATCGGCGCTGCTGCCGCCGTAGCCGTCGATGATGTCTTCGGCTTCATCCAGGATCGGCAGCATGTTTTCGCGCACCACGGCCTTGAACAGCTCTTCCTTGTTCTCGAAATACAGGTACAGCGTCCCTTTCGAGACACCGGCCCTGGCCGCGACGTCGCCCAGCCGGGTAGCGGCAAAGCCGCGCTCGACGAATATATCCAGCGCGGCCGCCAGCAATTCCTGCGGACGCGCCTCTTTACGGCGCGCCCAACGGGGTTTGGAGCTGAAAGGGCAGTTCATGAATCCTTGGTTTTGCAAATAACTGACTTAAGAGTCAGTAATGTAAGCGGCAATGCCCGGAGTGTCAACTTGTGTGATGGGTGTTACGTGCGAATAAAAACTTGAATGAAACAATAGAAACTTGAATGTGAGGTGACCCCCATTTAATAAAACCTTGAATAGTGAACCGCCGCTCGAAGCGGTCGATAATTTAGCATTGGCGGCCCAAATTGTGCTGCTTACAAAAATCAATCCAACTTTGGGTTGACAATGGAGGAATCATGTCAATAATAGTTCTATCAGTTGATTTATTTACGTCTGAAATTGGTATATGAGCCCATTCTCAATAACATTTCGCGAATTGCGAATATTCAGCGGGCTACGTCAGGCCGAGTTCGCTGCCCAATTGGGCTACGAGCAAAGCTATATTTCAGCCATAGAGCTAGGGACAAAAGGTCCGCCCACAGTCGATTTTGTAGCGCGCTTGATTCATCGCTTTGAATTGGATGAGGAATGGAAAAACCGTTTGTTGGACGCTTTGGAGGTGTCGCACCGAAAAATAGTGCTGCCAAGTGAGGCATCTGAGGAGCTTTATAAGATGTTCAACGAATTGAGGCGTCAGCTCGACAAATTGCATCCAGCACAAGTTGAGCTTATGCAAGTCGCGCTGCGTTTGCCGGAATCGATATTGGCCAATGCGGCGAAGCCGACGGTATTGCCTAGGCGAAAAATCCGGCGTAATAAGAACGAGACCGGTGAGGCGTAGGAACAAAGAATGCAGATGGCTGACTTTAAGGGACGGGTGGAATTTGCTACCTGTTTTGATGCGGTCAACGCATAAGAAAGTTTTTTTGGTATTTTCATTATTGAAATAAAAGAACAATAATAAGAACTTTTTAGCTCTAAATTTGATGGTTTTTACGTGGCTATCTGTGTGTTTTGTGGGTAGTGGTGCAAACGGGAAACTTTAGCCTAAAGAGGTGGGGGTCATGTTCGGGAACATTCCAGTGCAGACTGATGTGCGACGATTCGGAACGCTATCCGATATCGATGTGCTTCCGACTGAACCGGTACCGAAACCGCGTCGTGCCAAAGGGATGACATATAAGAAATTGTATGAACGCATCCGACAGGGCTATGGTATGGGCCACGGCAGTGGGTACAAGCCTTGGCTAACGTTGCGGCGGAAAAACCCATCGCCACGCTCGAATCAGGTAGTTTCGTGGATGCCCCCGCTTGGACGTACTGCCCATTATTTTTCTCGCGGGGAATATCACACCGCACTACTCTTGCTTTGGCTGGGCGTCAAGGATTTGCGCGAACAGTTTCCCATTTGGCCGATTCCTCATCCCCACCCGCTGGTTGGGACGCCGGGAGCGGCCTCCCTCAATCTCCCTTGGTCGCGCGGACTTCTGACTATCGCTGACGAATGCGGCATTAATCATGGCTATGAAATAGGCTCCCGACAACCATACGTGGCGAGTCTCGATTTGGTCGCCACGGCCCCTCTGACGGAGGGGCCAGTACTAGCCGTATTTTCTTCAAAGCCGATCAGCGAACCCACTGAGGAAGTCAAATGGCGGACACTTGAGCGACTTGAGCTGGAACGCCGTTATTCACTTGACATCGGGGCAACCTATTTTGTATCGAGTTCTGCCTTGATCCCATTGCTTACGGCTGGACAACTGGAGTGGTGGCTTGATTGTGCAACTTTGCATTGCGCGCCTCATCTTTCGCCGTATGTGGAGGGATTCGCAGAACAGATCAATACGCATATGGAATTGCCTATTAACGAAACAGTCATTCGTGCTGGTGAATCGGTATCGCTCCCCATTGATGATGCATGGTTGTTGTTTCGATACTGCGCATGGACACAAATAATTGACATCGATCCATCGGTTCGCATTCTCACGTCATATCCAATTCGGCCGGGCGGCCGCCAGTTGCAGCATGCCTTACGCCGTCGTCTATTCGGAGAATCGTGGCCATGAACAATACAACAATTGAGCCTGGTGATGTACTCATTGGGACGACAGGCGAATCTCCCCTTCAGGGGCCATATCGTGTTCTGGAAATAATTCGACGGTTTGATAAGGTTACGTTGATCCCGATCCCTATCGGCCCGAGAAAGACTGAAGGGAGAAAGCAGGCGAATTATTATGCTCGTGGATTTTTGTCGCAAAGGTTTTCTCACCTAACGGGTTGGCTCGAAAAAAATGTGCTCAGTAAAACGACGATTGAACTGCCTAGTCATTGGCACCTCAGCGATATCGATCTACGCGAACTCTCACCCCCGAAGAGTGATCCAAGTATCCCAATAGAGGATCGCCATAGATCCCCGCTGGAAATTAAACGCAATTTCAAGTGGAAGCTGATCGAGCCGCTTATACCTGTGACGGCGGAGATTGGAAAAACACGCCCGCCCGACCTCACATGCCTTGATGCGCTGGTCCGTGAGCGTGCTTCCGAAGTCGGGGTCAGTGTGGGGCAATTATTTGATGCATTACATCGATACTATGCGTTCGGATGCATAAAGAATGCGCTATTGCCAAATAATATTGGACGATCTGGTGCACCAGGAAAACCTCGGCGAGCAAAGAAAAATGTGAAGCTTGGTCGCAAGAATGAAGCCGCCAAGGCAGGGAATACTGAATTAGCCGGGCTAATTCTAGACGAGGAACACGTTCAAAATATCAGAGATGGTTACATGATGTTTGTGCGGCCTGGCACAACGGTTACACAAGCATTTCTGTCCATGAGCAGTACATTCTATTGCAGCGGTCATACCATGAAACATGGCCATCTGATTCCCAATCTATTGGATGCCCATCTTCGGCCGACGGAGAGTGAATTTAGATATCACGGACCGCGGGCCGAAGATGCTACCGCTGCAGCTCGCCGGCTGATGGGAGAGGGTGATTGGGCACGCAATTATCGGCCCCTTTTAGGGACTGTCCGCGATGGCATTCCAACCATAGGTCAGGTAGGATCGCTGGATGCGTCACCGGTAGATGTCAATTTCGTTGCATGTGGAGATCCTCTTCAACCCATCGGGGTTGGTCGAGGTCTTTTCGTGCGTGATGCATGGCTTGGTCTATATTTCGGTTGGACTATTGGTCTTGGCGGCTTTGGTACCAACGACGCTAAGCTAGCGATTTTGCGTGCAGCAACCGATAAGTCTTCACTGCTTGCCCGTTATAACCTCGATTTGCCACCTGAAGATTTTCCGGCGCTTTTTTTCTCGAAGTATCTTTCGGATAATGGTGAGTTGCGTAGTTGCGATGGTATTGAATCCATTGTAGATGAGCTGACATCTCGTATAGAGTTTATTGCTAGCGGACGTGCCGATCGGAACAGCGCTTCCGAATCGGGACATCATTCACGGCATCGTCAATTTGATCACCATATCACCGGAACGACGAAAGGTCGTCAGACAAAGCGTGGCGAGCCGCTTGCTATTACAAAGGCGCTCCTCTCGCGCTATGAGTACACGCGTCTTCTCTTGTTGTGGATTCACTGGGCGAACACCAAGCAAACACTGCCGCTGCATATGGTGCCGACAGAAATGCGACGGGAATTTTCGGCTCGGGGAAAGACGCCCGAGCGGACCAGAATAGAAATTTATCGTTGGGCAAAGGCAAACGGCTATGTGTCCGGGAAACCAGTAGACCCCACTTATTTGCGTGCTCATTTGCTTCCGAAATTTACTGCCAGTGTTCAGCGCAGTGGATTGATTTTACATCGCCCAAACAACGGCAATGCGGTCGAATTGCTTCATGGCGCCCGTTTCAATCATGAGTACTTAGCCTATTCCGGCATCATTCGCGATGCTTTGTCCCGAGGAAGCAAGCATATCGAGGTCAGTGCTGATCCAGACGATCTATCCCAAATCATTTTTATTGATAAAAATGGAACACACGTCATTCCCAACATTAAGGACGATGTGATTTTGATTCATGAAGGAGGCATTCCGGATCTATGTGCGATAAATGACGTGGAAAAATTGCACGCTGTAGAAACCGCGTCAACCAGAGATCAAGATGCTATTGACCAACAATCGTTCAGAAAAGAAGTTGAGGCGGACGCGAAGGAAAAAAGAAAAATTGCACAAAGCATAGCCGGTCAAAACAAACAGAAGAGTGCGAAGAGTGCGAGTGTTCGCGCGGCTCAGCGATTCGAAAAACGTGCACAACTAGACGATGAAATATCCCGGCAGGCCGGTCGGGGCGACTCTTGCTCGCAACATGTACAGGAGCCATCGGCCACGCCTGTGCGGCTTCATCCGCAGCGGCCCATATCAACAAGAATGCAAGATTTGATGAAAAACCGCTTATCTCGCTTCAATGCGGAAAGGAAACTTTGATGAACGCTCCCGTTGATACGTCTTTCCTAGGGGTATCCGATAATCCATTTTTGGAGCCGCTTGAAGAATATTTGTCGACAAGCAATCTCGAGGTGCGATTGCAAAGTTGGCCGTTATCCGGTCTGGACATGATGAACCTGGATACCCAAACGCGTCATGACTTGCTGGATCGAATGCAGGAACAAATGTTTGAGCCCACTTTCACATCCCTTGACACGACAACCCGCCTCTTTCGCATGATCCGTCGTGGCTATATAGGGCGTAATCCGGTGTTGGTATCGTCCCGTGCAAGAGCGATGTCGATTGCGCGTTGCGCGGGGAAGGAGTTGAAAGACTTGCCATGGTTTCCGAATTCCGCAAAAGGCATGCGCATCAGTGGTATTACTGGCTTGGGGAAGTCATACGAAATTCGGCGCGCCCTCATGCAATTACCGCAAAAGTATGTACATGGGCGGTCCCAACGCGCTGATTGGAACCATATGACCCAAGCGACATGGCTCTACGTTGCCATGAGTCACGACGGCTCGCTTGGTGGATTGTTGCTTCAGATTCTCACTGCACTTGATGCTGCGATCGGGACGGGTTACGCGGGTGAGCGAAGTCTGACCGGTCTTAGTAATGAAAAACTCGCAGTGCATGTAGGCATTATTCTTAACAATCATGGCGTCGGCGTGCTTGTGATTGATGAGTTGCAGGGTCGAAATTTCGCGGGTGGCGCACGGGGTGGTCTCGCTGCAACTTTCTTTTTGCGGCTACTCAATTTTGGCATTCCCTTGGTGCTAATTGGGAATCCACTTGGCATGGATGCGCTCGACACGTTTTCTCAGGACATGCGTCGTATAGGCTCCGGCGGAAACATCGAAATGCATCCTATGGAAGTAACTGATTATGATTTTACTGATGTTTTGGCGCCAGCACTTTGGCGTTATAACGTGATGCCAGAACCTTCGCCAATTGTGGACACTGAAGGTGCGATATTGTTCAAATATTGTGGTGGTATACGCGATTATGGGGCGCGCATACGTGCCTGCTCTCAACGTTTGGCATTGGATTTGGGAGATCCATTCGTTACCGAGGAGCATATGGATGAAGTCTTTAACGGACCTGATTTCAGTGTCAAGGACAGGGATTTGATTGCGGGATTTCGAGACAAGAATCCACTTCTTCTCCAGCAATTCGACGATGTGCCTTGGCAACGCTATGCTGTGCGATGGGGACTTTATCCCACGCCTACGCAGCACCCAGTAGCCAAAATCCGTGAATCTGGCGAACAGGCGCCGACAACTAGTAACACTGCGTCGTCTGCGAAGGCTAGAAAGTCTGTGGCGCAGCAGGCAAGTGAAACTGCACTACGTAACCGGACTCGCAAAGCAAATCAGAAGACATCGGAAGCAGCCATTCGTGAAAATCTTGATTCGAATGATATGCGGAGCGATGGCTTGCAAGATTATCTTATTAGTGGGTTGGAGCAGTTGAAGACTAACGAAAAACTCGATCTGGAAGCTAATCACAAACCATAAGGAGTGTAGCGATGCTTGTCAATCCGGATAAACCGTCGATCAGCGTTCTCCCGTTCTTTCCAGCTGGCTTGCCCGATGAAACGATTGGATCACGCATTAGCCGATATCACATTCTCAGAGGCCAACCGACCGCGCATTCGACTTATCGGCAATTGTTCGAACGAGGCGCATTTAGTCTGACTACCTTGATACGGCGTCATCTCGACAAGCTGGCCGAAAAATTGCCAGGGCTACCGATGCAAAATCTCTGGAATTTACAGAGAGAGGGCACGCTTTTACCACTATTCCAACGATTCTCGGGGACGCAGACGGCTATTAAACATGGAGAAAATGGCGATGACATGGTTTCTGTCGAGCAGCCGCGACGCATCAACGGGGACAGCACGCTGACGCATATGTGCGCGGAGTGTCTTATTGAAGATGATGCAAATCATGGCACACCCTATCTGCATCGCTCCCATCAAATCCCAGGTGTCACGGCTTGTTGGAAGCATGCAACAAAACTGCTGGATTGTTGTCCAGCATGTCGTTGCCCATTTGCACAGCCCAATCAATTAATTCTGTCGGCCTGGCTCGGATGTGCGTGCGGATACGTGATCGCTGATCATGCGAAAACTGTTCAAGAATTGCCATCAGAGCTTGAAGTCGAATTTGCGCGCTTTGCGCAAGCTCTGCTAATAGATGAGTCCAGCCAACTGAATTCGGCGCAGTTGATAGCTGTATATAAGGAACGCGCAACCGAAATAGGATATGGGAGAGGAACGTTATGCTTGAAGCGTCAGGCACTCTTTGAACAGATCGAAGATTTTTTTGGCGCTTCGCTGCTGTCCAAAATCGATCCTGCGTACCGGACAGGGAAGCTCAGCGGCTGGTTTCACGTCATTAGCCCCTCCATGGCCGTCGAAACGCCGTTGAATCGTCACCTCATTTTTTCTTATTTCCTGTTTCGCGATGCGAAGCTATTTCTGAGTCGTGCGCGTATGGTTATCGAGGCTTCAAGAAAATATGATGTTATACATGATGAAGAATCAGAGCGTGTGGGAGAGGGAAATTTGGACAGCAGCCATGGTGCGGCGAAACAATCTGTCGACCAATTGCTTAATGAGTTAGTAGAAAATGCACAGCGATACAATTATGGCGTGCAACAACTTTGGAACTATCATTTTGGGGTGATGAAACGGCTCGTAAAGTTGTTGCCTAATGCATGCGACGTGATTGACGAACGCTTGCGAGCAGTTGCGGCGGAAAAGAAACGCCGAGCTAGTACGACGTTGAAGATAAAGGAGCGCGACCAGCGCTCGGACGCGCAATGGGCTAAGGCAATCGCGACGATATCCGCTGAGCTCTATCAGAAAGATCAAAGACCGGTAAGAATAACGAGATCTAGGCTCATTAAAGCCGCGAAATTCAATCCAAAGGGCGTGAATTGGCCATTGGAAGCCAGATTCCCATTGGCGAATGCCACAAGCAAGAAGTTCGCTGAGACAACCTGGTGTTTTTACGCTCGGCGGATGTTGTGGACGTTGCAGTCACTTCATGATCCTTATACACCTGTTCACAAAATTGTGATTTTGTCGGGGCTGGAGGTTTATAAGGCAAAAGCCATACTGCAGTATTTTTCCGATGTGACACGTTGCGGGGGAACTTCCATTAAAGTAATTAATGCGGTCCTAGATGAGCGTGGTATTGGCATGGATTGGCAAGGGCCGTGTCCTGAGCGATCATTTTATCGCGCCGGTAGGGCATATCGGCTCCGCACGAATCGTCGTGGACCGATCGGTGGACGCGCGGGAGACGTCCCGCGCATGTCGTGACGATGCGCAGCGATTGGAGAGCCGATCAAGCGTATACTTTCTATGGAAATCAACTCTTTACCGATTCGGCGCCTTGATGAGACACTATATAGCATTGCAGCCAGAACGCGTTGGATGAATGTCGCTAAAGATGACCGCGATGCCTGTCGGAGCCTGTTCGGTTATTTTAGGCATACACGTGTATCTGATTTCCCAGTCGATCTCGTGCATTTTTGCGCTGTCACCGGCGAGCAGTACGGTAACCCACAAGACGTCTTGAACGAAATGACGCTTGCTGAATTCTTCAACCGGATCGGCAGTCACCCTTGGCACAGCGGCAGTTTGTGCTTGCCATTTGCTACGGCTGGTTACGGATTGTCGACATTGTCAAATGGCCACACCAATACATGGCGTGCATGCTCCCTATGCCTGGAATCAGAAATGAGCTTGGCTGGAACAGCCTTTTGGCATCGATCACATCATCTGCCGACGGCCTTTTTTTGTCCAGCTCATCGTGTACCGCTCAGTGTCTGTGTTTCGCCAATTCAAGTACGCCACAATTGTTTTTTGCTTCCGCAGGATACACTGCTGACTGATAGGTTTCATGGAATTGTTGCAGCGGAAAACCAGGATCTCTTGTTGCGTTTGACGAAACTGGGTATGGATATTTTGTTCGACACGGAACGACCGATAGATCAAGGCACCGCGCAAGCAGCGATATTCGACGCACTTAATGAGAAATGCTTGCTGACGTCATCGAAATTGATGTGTCGGGAACCATTTTTTACAGAGTTTTCCAGGCGCTATAGTTTTTTGCATCGATTTCCTGGGCTTTCCGATGCGGTATCATCACGAGGTATCGAAATTCTTCTTCGGAAGCTGCAACGGGAAAACATCAATCGATCGGCGATCCATAATTTGTTGCTGATTGATTGGCTTTTTGGCTCATGGCGGTTGTTCAAAGAGCACTGCGCCTGGCATGAAGTTATGGGAAATCGAGAGGAAAGTCGAGGAACAAAAAACTTTCCTCGAACAGAGACTGCGCGCTATGTCACGCTTCATGGTGTCTGTGGCATAAATGGTAGCGAGCAAGATAGTCACCGAGAAATATGTTTAAGATTTCTCGATACAAATAGGTGCGCGACGAGAAGTCGATTTTCCCGTGCGGCGCCAAAATCTTTTAGATGGTTGTCGCGCTATGATTCTGATTGGTTCAATCACTATGTTCCATCTATTTGCCGATCTCGGAAGCAAAATGAACTATTTTGAGTTTAAATGTAAGCGCCAATTCTTCTCCCTCCTATCGCCGCGCCTCCCCGAGTTAGGTAATCCATAGGTGTTGGTGCTGATTGAATCTTGACCCTGGGTTGGACTGAACCCCTCGGGCTGGACCAAGGTTGAACTAGAAACTAAGCCGCTTGCGGAGCGTGTTGTGCCTCGAACTGGTTGGGTGATTGATAACCAAGCGCGGAGTGCATGCGTTTGTCGTTATAAA